>NZ_FMDM01000037.1 GCF_900090105.1 Micromonospora humi
GGGTGCCGGTCCACCCGCCAGCCACCGGCCTGCGCCCCGAAACCGGCCACCACCGGCACCGAAGTGAACGCGAACGTGCCGTCGCCCTGACTCAACGCCACGTACACCCCGGCATCACCGAACGCCACGATGTCGGCCTTTCCATCCCCGGTCAGATCGGCCAGCACCCGGACGTGCTTCTCCACCCGCCAGCCGGCGTCGTAGCCCAGATCCGCCAGCACGAACCGGGGGTCGGCGAACGAACCACCGGACGTGCTCAACGCCGTCCACACGCCCGCGTCGCCGAAGCCCACGATGTCGGCGTGGCCGTCCCCGGTCAGGTCCGCGAGCAGGCGCGGGTGCCGGTCCACCCGCCAGCTGCCGGGCGTGTTCCAGTCCGTGCGCTTCGTCACGTCACGGAGGTTCCGCACGCGCAGCAGGACCGCCAGGTTGTCCGGGAACGTGCCCAGGTCGGGCGAGGAGAAGTTGCCGAAGAAGCGGATGAAGACGTGGTCGTCGGGCTGCGGCGGATCGCCCGGCAGGTCGAGCACGACCGGTCGGTACCCGCGGATGACGAAGGGGCTGCTCGCGTTCCAGATCCGCGAGCCCGGCCGCAGCGGCGGGCCGGGGATCATCTGCCGGCGCGCCGTGCTGGTGACGTCCGGGAGTTCACCGTCGGCGGCCCCGTACAGGGCCAGGGTCTGCCCGGTGCCGCCGACGGCCAACCCGCCGTCGGTGTTCCAACGCGGGGTGAGGACCAGCATCTGTGACGGCCGCAGCGGGTCGGCGAAGGAGCAGTCGTTGTCGCCGCCGCCGTAGTCCTGCGGCCGCCAGGTACGCCCGCCGTCGGGTGAGGCGAAGCCGTCGTTGTCGCCGGTGTTGAGCGAGATCACCGGGCCCCGGCCGGGCAGTGCGAGGCCGGCGATGTTCACCACCGACAGCGTGCTGATGCTGCCCGCGGCGTGGACGTGCCGGCCACCGTCGGTGCTGCGGAAGATGCCGCCGTCGCTCGCCAGCCAGACCGTGCCGGCGGTCGGCGTGTACGACCCGTCCCGGAAGGTGGCTGCGAAGTCGCCGGACAGGAAGATGCCGTGCAGGTCGACGTGCGCGTGCTGGCCGTCGTCGAGCTCCTGCCAGTCGGCGGCGGAGGCGGGGTCGAGCGGCGCGGCGAACACCTTGGATCGCTGCGGCCCGTAGAACAGCACCTCGCCGCGTCCGGGCCGGGTCGCCGCGACGAACACGTTGCCGCTGTACTGCTTGTCCAGCGTCGGCAGCGGCACGGGGGTCCACTCCGATGCGCCGGTCTGCGCGAACCGCGAGTAGTCGCCGCGCCAGAGCTGGGGCGGGACCAGGTTGGCGTTCCCGGTGGCGAAGACCTCCAGCGGCGAGCGCGGCGACACCACCATGACCCGCTCGTTCGGGGCGTTGGCCAGGCCGGTGGCGCCGCCGACGGTGGCCGGGACCCCGCCGGCGTCGGCGACCCAGGTCGTGCCGGCGTCGACGGAGACGAAGACCTTCCCGTCGGTGAGCGCGTACACGATCGGGGGCCGGAGGCTGCCGGCGGACGTCTCGGCGACCGCCACGTGGTTGACCGGTTGGAGGTCACCGGTCGGCCGGTGCAGGACGTCGGTGAACGTGGCCCCGCCGTCGGTGCTGACCGCCAGCGAGCTGCCGCCGGCGGCGTAGACCAGGTCGGCGGTGCCCGGCGCCCAGACGAGCTGGCCGGCGCCGCCCAGCCGCGCCGAACCGCGACGGGGGAACGCGTGCACGCGGGACCAGGTCGCGCCACGGTCGCTCGACCGCCAGACGCCGGCGTCCTGCGTCTCCCGGTCACTCTGCGCCAGGGCGAGGACTGTCGCCTCGGCGCCGAAGTTCGGCAACACGAAACGCGGCGGGTCGAAGCCGGTCGGGTTGGCCAGGCTGACGTAGACGCCGGCGTCGCCGAAGCCGACGACGTCGGCGCGGCCGTCGCCGGTCACGTCGACCAGGAACCGGGGATGCTTCTCCACCCGCCACCCCTGGTCGTGGCCGAAGTCGGCGACCGCCAGCTGCCGGGGGGCGAAGGTGCCGTCGCCGTTGTTGCGGGCGAGGTGGACGCCGGCGTTGCCGAAGCCGACGAGGTCGGCGTGCCCGGCGCTGGTCACGTCCGCGACCAGGCGCGGGTGCCGCTCGACCCGCCAGCCACCGGCGGCGTAGCCGAAGTCGGGCAGGGTGGGCGTCGGGATGAACGCGAAGCTGCCGTCACCCTGGCTGCGGGCGGTGTAGACGCCGGCGTCGCCGAAGGCCACGATGTCGGCCTTGCCGTCCCCGGTCAGGTCCGCCAGGAACCGGG
>NZ_FMDM01000036.1 GCF_900090105.1 Micromonospora humi
TCGTGGGGTGTTCGCTGGTTCAGAGTTGCACAGTGGACGCGTAGCAGCTTGGTAGTCAAGTCCTCGGCCTATTAGTACCGGTCAACTGAACCCGTTACCGGGCTTACATTTCCGGCCTATCAACCCAGTCGTCTAGCTGGGGGCCTTACCCCACAATGTGGGTGGGATACCTCATCTTGAAGCGAGCTTCCCGCTTAGATGCTTTCAGCGGTTATCCCTTCCGAACGTAGCTAACCAGCCGTGCCCCTGGCGGGACAACTGGCACACCAGAGGTTCGTCCGTCCCGGTCCTCTCGTACTAGGGACAGCCCTTCTCAAGTATCCTACGCGCACGGCGGATAGGGACCGAACTGTCTCACGACGTTCTAAACCCAGCTCGCGTACCGCTTTAATGGGCGAACAGCCCAACCCTTGGGACCTGCTACAGCCCCAGGATGCGACGAGCCGACATCGAGGTGCCAAACCATCCCGTCGATATGGACTCTTGGGGAAGATCAGCCTGTTATCCCCGGGGTACCTTTTATCCGTTGAGCGACACCGCTTCCACATGCCAGTGCCGGATCACTAGTCCCGACTTTCGTCCCTGCTCGACCTGTCAGTCTCACAGTCAAGCTCCCTTGTGCACTTGCACTCAACACCTGATTGCCAACCAGGCTGAGGGAACCTTTGGGCGCCTCCGTTACCCTTTAGGAGGCAACCGCCCCAGTTAAACTACCCACCAGACACTGTCCCTGAACCGGATAACGGTCCGAAGTTAGATACCCAAATCAACCAGAGTGGTATTTCAAGATTGCCTCCACCCATACTGGCGTATGGACTTCACCGGCTCCCACCTATCCTACACAAGCTAATTCAGATACCAATGTCAAGCTATAGTAAAGGTCCCGGGGTCTTTCCGTCCTGCCGCGCGTAACGAGCATCTTTACTCGTAATGCAATTTCGCCGGGCCTGTGGTTGAGACAGTGGGGAAGTCGTTACGCCATTCGTGCAGGTCGGAACTTACCCGACAAGGAATTTCGCTACCTTAGGATGGTTATAGTTACCACCGCCGTTTACTGGCGCTTAAGTTCTCCGCTTCGCCCCGAAGAGCTAACAGGTCCCCTTAACGTTCCAGCACCGGGCAGGCGTCAGTCCATATACATCGAATTACTTCTTCGCATGGACCTGTGTTTTTAGTAAACAGTCGCTTCCCCCTGCTCTCTGCGGCCATACAACGCTCCACCCGCGCGGGGCTTCACGTCTCCGGCCCCCCTTCTCCCTAAGTTACGGGGGCAATTTGCCGAGTTCCTTAACCACAGTTCGCCCGATCGCCTCGGTATTCTCTACCTGACCACCTGTGTCGGTTTGGGGTACGGGCCGCTAAGAACTCGCTAGAGGCTTTTCTCGGCAGCATAGGATCACTGACTTCACCTGAATCGGCTCGGCATCACGTCTCAGCCTACATGCACCGCGGATTTGCCTACGGCACGGCCTACACGCTTACCCCGGCACAACCACCGGCCGGGCTCAGCTACCTTCCTGCGTCACCCCATCGCTTGACTACTACCCGCCAGGTTCCCACGCTCCCCACCATCAGCCCGAAGGCATCCGGCAGTTCGGGTGGTTAGCACAACGAGGTTCGTCAGGGTCGCTCTTTCGCGGGTACGGGAATATCAACCCGTTGTCCATCGACTACGCCTCTCGGCCTCGCCTTAGGTCCCGACTCACCCAGGGCGGATTAGCCTGGCCCTGGAACCCTTGGTCATCCGGCGGAAGGGTTTCTCACCCTTCTTTCGCTACTCATGCCTGCATTCTCACTCGTGCCGTGTCCACAACTAGGTCACCCCGTCGCTTCACCCCCGGCACGACGCTCCCCTACCCATCCACACACCTGCACCAGATATCAAGACCTGGCGAAGTTGAAATGTGAATGCCACAGCTTCGGCGGTGTGCTTGAGCCCCGCTACATTGTCGGCGCGGAACCACTTGACCAGTGAGCTATTACGCACTCTTTAAAGGGTGGCTGCTTCTAAGCCAACCTCCTGGTTGTCTATGCGACCCCACATCCTTTTCCACTTAGCACACGCTTAGGGGCCTTAGCTGGTGATCTGGGCTGTTTCCCTCTCGACTACGAAGCTTATCCCCCGCAGTCTCACTGCCGCGCTCTCACTTACCGGCATTCGGAGTTTGGCTGATTTCGGTAAGCTTGTGGGCCCCCTAGACCATCCAGTGCTCTACCTCCGGCAAGAAACACGCGACGCTGCACCTAAATGCATTTCGGGGAGAACCAGCTATCACGGAGTTTGATTGGCCTTTCACCCCTAACCACAGGTCATCCCCCAACTTTTCAACGTTGGTGGGTTCGGCCCTCCACGCGGTCTTACCCGCGCTTCAGCCTGCCCATGGCTAGATCACTCCGCTTCGGGTCTAGAGCATGCGACTAAAAACGCCCTATTCAGACTCGCTTTCGCTACGGCTCCCCCACCCGGGTTAACCTCGCCACATGCCACTAACTCGCAGGCTCATTCTTCAAAAGGCACGCCGTCACCCCG
>NZ_FMDM01000035.1 GCF_900090105.1 Micromonospora humi
AAGGCTCCGACGGATTGTAGGCGAACGGTTTCAGGTACTATTTCACTCCCCTCCCGGGGTACTTTTCACCATTCCCTCACGGTACTCGTCCGCTATCGGTCACCAGGAAGTATTTAGGCTTACCAGGTGGTCCTGGCAGATTCACGGCAGATTTCAGGAGTCCGCCGCTACTCGGGAACACCCACAGAAGACCAGCAGCTTTCACCTACCGGACTATCACCGTCTACGGTCAGCCATTCCAGACTGTTCGACTAACCACTGGCTTTGTAACTTCTCGACTGTGTGTCAGCACAATCAGCAGGGTCCCACAACCCCGACCACGCAACCCCTGACAGGTATCACACGCCGCCGGTTTAGCCTCAATCCGCTTTCGCTCGCCACTACTCACGGAATCACTAAATTGTTTTCTCTTCCTACGGGTACTGAGATGTTTCACTTCCCCGCGTTCCCCCCACACACCCTATGTGTTCAGGTGCGGGTGACATCACATGACTGATGCCGGGTTCCCCCATTCGGACACCCTGGGATCACAGCTTGGTTGACAGCTCCCCCAGGCCTATCGCGGCCTCCCACGTCCTTCATCGGCTCCTGGTGCCAAGGCATCCACCGTTCGCCCTTGACAACTTGACCACAAAGATGCTCGCGTCCACTGTGCAATTCTCAACAAACGACCAACCCACAACCCGAACAGCCCCACACCAACAACCCGGCAACCGCCGGCGGTATGCGAGACCAGGCCATGCCTGGCGCCCCACGGACCCACAGGTCCGCTCAAGGCTCTGAAGACCACAACCGATGGTTGTTCCTTCAGGACCCAACAGGGTGCTCTCCGCCCTCCCCCAGCCGCACCAGGACTCCGCTCCACACCAACCCGAAGGCCAGCAGTACTAGAAGGATCCCGGCCGTTGCCGAGGAAAAACTCACCAGTGTCTCCGCCATCTGAGCACCCCACCACCACATCCGGGCGGCGCGGGCTCCATACCGGCTTTCACCGGATGGTGCTCCTTAGAAAGGAGGTGATCCAGCCGCACCTTCCGGTACGGCTACCTTGTTACGACTTCGTCCCAATCGCCAGCCCCACCTTCGACGGCTCCCTCCACAAGGGTTGGGCCACCGGCTTCGGGTGTTGCCGACTTTCGTGACGTGACGGGCGGTGTGTACAAGGCCCGGGAACGTATTCACCGCAGCGTTGCTGATCTGCGATTACTAGCGACTCCGACTTCACGGGGTCGAGTTGCAGACCCCGATCCGAACTGAGACCGGCTTTTTGGGATTCGCTCCACCTCACGGTATCGCAGCCCATTGTACCGGCCATTGTAGCATGCGTGAAGCCCTGGACATAAGGGGCATGATGACTTGACGTCATCCCCACCTTCCTCCGAGTTGACCCCGGCAGTCTTCGATGAGTCCCCGCCATAACGCGCTGGCAACATCGAACGAGGGTTGCGCTCGTTGCGGGACTTAACCCAACATCTCACGACACGAGCTGACGACAGCCATGCACCACCTGTGACCGCCCCCGAAGGACCTTACATCTCTGCAAGTTTTGCGGCCATGTCAAACCCAGGTAAGGTTCTTCGCGTTGCATCGAATTAATCCGCATGCTCCGCCGCTTGTGCGGGCCCCCGTCAATTCCTTTGAGTTTTAGCCTTGCGGCCGTACTCCCCAGGCGGGGCGCTTAATGCGTTAGCTGCGGCACAGGGAACCGGAGAGGCCCCCCACACCTAGCGCCCAACGTTTACAGCGTGGACTACCAGGGTATCTAATCCTGTTCGCTCCCCACGCTTTCGCTCCTCAGCGTCAGTATCGGCCCAGAGACCCGCCTTCGCCACCGGTGTTCCTCCTGATATCTGCGCATTTCACCGCTACACCAGGAATTCCAGTCTCCCCTACCGAACTCTAGCCTGCCCGTATCGACCGCAGGCCTGGGGTTGAGCCCCAGGTTTTCACGGTCGACGCGACAAGCCGCCTACGAGCTCTTTACGCCCAATAAATCCGGACAACGCTCGCGCCCTACGTCTTACCGCGGCTGCTGGCACGTAGTTGGCCGGCGCTTCTTCTGCAGGTACCGTCACTTACGCTTCGTCCCTGCTGAAAGAGGTTTACAACCCGAAGGCCGTCATCCCTCACGCGGCGTCGCTGCATCAGGCTTCCGCCCATTGTGCAATATTCCCCACTGCTGCCTCCCGTAGGAGTCTGGGCCGTGTCTCAGTCCCAGTGTGGCCGGTCGCCCTCTCAGGCCGGCTACCCGTCGTCGCCTTGGTAGGCCATCACCCCACCAACAAGCTGATAGGCCGCGAGCCCATCCCAGGCCGAAAAACTTTCCACCACACACCATGCGACATGTGGTCATATTCGGTATTAGCCCCGGTTTCCCGGGGTTATCCCAAAGCCTAGGGCAGGTTGCTCACGTGTTACTCACCCGTTCGCCGCTCGAGTACCCCGAAGGGCCTTTCCGCTCGACTTGCATGTGTTAAGCACGCCGCCAGCGTTCGTCCTGAGCCAGGATCAAACTCTCCAACAAAAACTTTGTCGGACACAATGTCCTGGCAACAAAAGTGTTGCCAAAGGAATCCCAACCAGACAGACCAAAGCCTGACCAGTCCGGGGTATAAAACAATTGGCACTGGCTTATCAAGCACCCTGTTGAGTTCTCAAAGAACAACCACACACCA
>NZ_FMDM01000034.1 GCF_900090105.1 Micromonospora humi
CCCGGTTCCTGGCGGACCTGACCGGGGACGGCAAGGCCGACATCGTGGCCTTCGGCGACGCCGGCGTCTACACCGCCCGCAGCCAGGGTGACGGCTCGTTCGCGTTCACGCCGGTGCCGGCACTGGACGACTTCGGCCACGCCGCCGGTGACTGGCGGGTCGAGCGGCACCCGCGCCTGGTCGCGGACGTGACCAGCGCCGGGCACGCCGACCTCGTCGGGTTCGGCGAGGCCGGCGTCCTCGTCGCGGTCAACAGGGGCGACGGCACGTTCGTGCCCCGCCCGCTCTTCGTCATCCCCGGCTTCGGCGCCGGCCCGAGCGGGCCGTTCACCCAGCAGGGACCGTTCCTGCCGGACCCGACCGTCGGCGTCGTGCAGGCCTCCGGCGGGCACGACCGCACGGTGTTCCATGTCGGCGGCGACGCCGCCCTCCGGTTGTGGAAGTGGACCGAGGGGATGCCCGCCTGGCAGCAGCTCGTCCCCGGCGGGGGCGCCGGGCAGGCCCGCCGGTTCTTCGTCGACCCGTACCGGCCGAGCCTGCTCTACCTGCTCGACAGCGACCACGTGCGGCGCTCCGACGACGGCGGCGCGACCTGGCAGGTCGACGCCGACCTGGAACGGATGCTCACCTGCGGCGGCCGGATCGAGGTCGACCGGGGCGAGGACGCCGACGGCCAGGGCGACCACTACGGCGGCATCCTCAACGACATGCAGTTCGACCCGGCCGACCCGGGCCGCCGCTTCGCCGTCGGCCTGGCCGGCGCGTTCACCACCGCCGACGGTACGACGTGGACGCGCCTGCTCGACACCGGCGCGTTGCGGGGCCGGCCGGCGAACTGCTGGTACGACCCGATCTCCGACCCGGCCGACCCGGCGCTCTACGTGTCGTTCGCCGGCCGGAGCATCGTGAAGATCAGCGGGTTCGCGCCGACCGGTGCCGAGCCGATCCCGGCCGTCCCGGCCCGGTTCTCGGACGCACCGGCCGAGCCCCGCCGGGCGCAGGTGCACACCCGCGACGGGCGGGCCGGCACCGCGCAGGCCCGTCCGGACGGACGCGCGTCGGTGACCTTCGACGACGGGCGGTCCGCCGTCGTCGACGCCGACGACCTCACCCCGCCCGACCGCACCGCATGAGGGAGGCGGTGTCGTCGTCGCCGAATTGCCCGAACGGTTGAGGAAGGCCGGACCCCGAGGGACACCCGCATTTCTGATCTTGAATTAGAGTGCGATCTTCCATCCCTCTCTTCCGGAGCAACCATGAGATCCCTCACGGCCCGCTGGCCCCGCCTCGCCGCCGGCGCGGCGCTGCTGGCGACGACCGCGCTCTTCGCCCCGTCGGCCCCGGCGCACGCCGCCGACGAGCTGCCCGACCTGTCCGTCTCCTTCGACCGCGATCCCGTCGCGGAGATCGACAACAGCGGCACCACGATCGGCATGTACGTGTACAACTACGGTCAGGCCGACGCGACGGGGGTGACCGTCACGCTCGACCTGAGCAAGCTCTCGTCCGACGTCGTCCCCTCGGTGTCCGACTGGGACGACACCTGCAAGCTCGCCGGGAAGAAGGTCACCTGCACCGTCGGCCGGCTGGCCGCCGGCCAGGTCGACACCGTCTACCCGCTGTCGCTGGCCAGCCGCACGGGCGCCACCCCCGGTGACGCCGGTTCGGTCAGCGTGACCATCGCCGGTGCCCAGGACGACGCCAACCCCGGCGACGACACGACCACCTTCCCGGTCACGATCGTCGCGTCCGGCCCCGACCTGGTCGCCGCCGCCGACGACCTCAACGACAAGGCTCACCCGGTCGGCGAGGGTGACCGCGTCCCGCTGCGCAGCGGCGTCCTCAACGAGGGCGACAGCCCGGCGACCGACTTCACGATCCGGGTCGACCTGCCCACCGGCGCGACCTTCGTCGAGCGCTACAGCGACTGCACCTACGTCAACTACTACCCGAAGAACGTGGGCCTGCCCTACGTCTACGGCCCGAGCCAGGTCACCTGCACGGTGCCGCTGACCCTCAAGCCGGGCGAGGGCCTGCTGCTCTTCGACGAGGAAGCCGGCACGTCGCTGTTCAACATCACCTTCGGCCGCAACCTGGCCGGCCCGGACGAGAACTGGGCGTCCTTCAGCACCGCCCTGGCCGGCGAGGCGCAGGTGGCGAAGAAGGTCGCGTCGACCAAGGGCTCCGGCCCGTCGTTCGCCGCCGCCGCCGGGAAGCTGCACGCCAAGGCGGTTCGCGCGGGCCTGGCCAAGCGGGCCGTCGTGGAGCGCGAGCTCGACGAGTCGGACAACTACGCCGACTTCCACTTCTGGAGCAAGAAGAACACCCTCGACGTCGCCGTCACCGCGCCGCCCGTCAAGGGCGCCGTCGGGCAGACCGTCGAGCTCGGCTACGAGGTGGTCAACAACGGTCCGTCCGACGGCGGTGGCCCCGGCGTGATCATCACCGCGCCGAGCGGCACGGTGCTGCTGCCCAACGAGTGGTGCTACACCGACGGCCAGCCCGGCAACACGCTGCCGGAGTCGGCGAAGCTGCGCTGCAACTTCGAGAGCGAGTTCCCGAGCGTCGCCTCGGGCTACGGCCGGATCAAGGCCAGCGTCCGAGTGAAGATCAAGTCGACGCCGGGGACCGACGGCACCATCGTGGTCAACGGCGCGACGTCCTCCACCGAGACGAAGCCGGAGAACAACACCGCCCGCATCGTCATCACCACCGGTGACGGTGGCGCGGGCGGCGGCGACGGCGGTTCCGGCGGCGGCCTGCCGGTCACCGGCGCGCCGGCCGCGGCCCTGGCCGGCACCGGCGCCGCCGTGCTCGCGATCGGCGCGGTGCTGTTCGTCGTGTTCCGTCGCCGGCGCCTGGCTTTCCAGGCCCCGCGCGACTGACCGACCGCGTGACACCGCGGGGGCGGGACCGGACCGGTCCCGCCCCCGCGGTGTCGGCGGATCAGATCAGAGCTGGCCGACGTCGGTGACCCGGACGACCGCCGCGCCCACCTCGTCCGAGGCGGCCAGGTCCACCTCGGCGCTGATGCCCCAGTCGTGGTCGCCGTCCGGGTCGTCCAGGATCTGGCGTACGGTCCACCGCTCCCGCCCCTGCTCGATCATCAGCAGCGCCGGCCCGCGCGCGTCCGGCCCCACCCCGATCGAGTCGTACGCGTCGAAGTACGGCTCCAGCGCGTCGGCCCACGCGTCGGCGTGCCAGCCGTCCCCGGCGTCCAGCTCGCCGAGCAGGTCCCAGCGGCGCAGCGCGGCCAGCTCGACGCGGCGGAACAGCGCGTTGCGCACCAGCACCCGGAACGCCCGGGTGTTGCGGGTGACCGCCGGCGGCCGGTCGTCCAGCGAGGCGGCGACCTCGGCCACGTCCGACGGGTTGCGCAGCCGCTCCCACTCGTCGATCAGGCTGGAGTCGACCTGGCGGACCAGTTCGCCCAGCCACTCGATGAGGTCGACCAGTTCCTCGGTCTTGGCGTCCTCCGGCACGGTCTGCCGCAGCGTCTTGTACGCGTCGGCGAGATAGCGCAGCACCAGGCCCTCGGAGCGGGACAGCCCGTAGAACTGGACGTACTCCGGGAAGGTCATGGCCCGCTCGTACATGTCCCGGACCACGGACTTCGGGGCCAGCTCGTGGTCGGCGACCCACGGGTGGCCCTGCCGGTACATCTCGTACGCGCCGGTGAGCAGCTCGGCGAGCGGCTTCGGCCAGGTCACCTCGTCGAGCAGTTCCAGGCGTGCCTCGTACTCGATGCCCTCGGCCTTCATCGCGGCGACCGCCTCGCCGCGCGCCTTGAACTGTTGCGCGGAGAGGATCTGCCGGGGGTTGTCCAGGATCGCCTCGATCACGCTGAGCACGTCGAGCGCGTACGACGGGGACTCCCGGTCGAGCAGCTCGATGGCGGCCAGCGCGAGCGGCGACAGCGGCTGGTTGAGCGCGAAGTCGAGCTGGAGGTCGACGGTGAGGCGCACCCGCCGGCCGGTCTCGTCCGGCTCGGGCAGTTCCTCGACGACGCCGCCGGCGCGCAGCGCCCGGTAGATGGCGATGGCCCGGCGGATGTGCCGGCGCTGGGCGGCCGGGTCCTCGTGGTTGTCGGTGAGCAGGTGCCGCATCGAGGCGAACGCGTCGCCGGGGCGGCCGATCACGTTGAGCAGCATCGAGTGGCTGACCTGGAAGCTGGAGGTGAGCGGCTCCGGTTCCGCCTCGACCAGGCGCTGGAACGTCGGCTCGCCCCAGCCGATGGAGCCCTCCGGCGGCTTCTTCTTGACCACCTTGCGGCGCTTCTTCGGGTCGTCGCCGGCCTTGGCGAGCGCCTTCTCGTTCTCGATCACGTGTTCGGGGGCCTGCACCACGACCCGGCCGATGGTGTCGAACCCGGCCCGCCCGGCCCGGCCGGCGATCTGGTGGAACTCGCGGGCCTTGAGCAGCCGGGTGCGGATGCCGTCGTACTTGCTCAGGCCGGTGAAGAGCACGGTGCGGATCGGCACGTTGATGCCGACGCCGAGCGTGTCGGTGCCGCAGATGACCTTGAGTAGGCCGGCCTGGGCGAGCGTCTCCACCAGCCGGCGGTACTTCGGGAGCATGCCGGCGTGGTGCACGCCGATGCCGTGCCGGACCAGCCGGGACAGCGTCTTGCCGAAGCCGGAGGTGAACCGGAAGTTGCCGATCGCCTGGGCGATCATGTCCTTCTCGGCGCGGGTGCACACGTTCACGCTCATCAGCGCCTGCGCCCGTTCCAGCGCGGCGGCCTGGGTGAAGTGCACCACGTACACCGGGGCCTGCTTGGTCTCCAGCAGCTCTTCCAGGGTCTCGTGCAGCGGCGTGGTGGCGTACGAGAAGAGGAGCGGGACCGGCCGCTCGGCCGAGCGGACGACGGCGGTCGGCCGCCCGGTGCGCCGGGCCAGGTCGTCGACGAAGCGGGTGGTGTCGCCGAGCGTGGCGGACATCAGCACGAACTGGGCCTGCGGCAGCTCGATGATCGGCACCTGCCAGGCCCAGCCGCGGTCCGGCTCGGCGTAGAAGTGGAACTCGTCCATGACCACCTGGCCGACGTCGGCCCGGCGGCCCTCCCGCAGCGCCAGGTTGGCCAGGATCTCGGCGGTGCAGCAGATGATCGGGGCGTCCGCGTTGACGCTGGCGTCACCGGTGAGCATGCCGACGTTCTCCGCGCCGAAGACCTCGCAGAGCGCGAAGAACTTCTCCGACACCAGCGCCTTGATCGGCGCGGTGTAGAAGCTGGTCCGGTCGTCGGCGAGCGCGGCGAAGTGGGCCGCGATCGCCACCAGGCTCTTGCCGGAGCCGGTCGGCGTATTCATGATCACGTTCGCGCCGGAGACGATCTCGATGACCGCCTCCTCCTGGTGCGGATAGAGGTCGAGACCGCGCTCGGACGCCCAGGAGGCGAACGCGTCGTAGAGGGTGTCGGGGTCGGCGGTCTTCGGCAGCGCGGCGGTGAGAGTCATGGCGGCTCCCATCGTGCCTGGATCACACCACGGCGCGCCAACCGGGTTCAGCGCCGCCGGTGGATCAGGTCGAAGACCTCCCGGCCCGCGGTGACCGCGCGCCGCTCGAACTTGGTCACCGGCCGGTGCGCCGGGCGCGGCGCGTAGCCGCCGTGCACGTCCACCAGCTCCGGGTCGGCGGTCAGCGTGACCCGCATCGACTCCGCGTACTCGGCCCAGTCGGTGGCACAGTGCAGCGTGCCGCCCGGGGCCAGCCGGGAGCGCAGCAACGCCACGTGCGCGGGCTGGATGATCCGCCGCTTGTGGTGGCGGGTCTTCGGCCACGGGTCCGGGAAGTAGACGTGCACCGCGTCCAGGCAGCCCTCCGGCATGGCCCGCACCAGGTCCAACGCGTCGCCCTCGGCGACCCGCACGTTGTCCAGCCGGTGCCGTTCCACCAGCTCCAGCAGGTTGGCGATTCCCGGCGTGTGCACCTCGACCGCCAGATAGTGTCGGCTCGGGTCGGCCGCCGCCATGGCGGCGGTGGCGTCGCCCATGCCGGAGCCGATCTCCAGCACCAGCGGCGCCCGCCGTCCGAACAGCGCCGTCGGATCGCACGGCCCGTCGAGGGCGGCGATCTCCAGGCCGTACGCGGGCCAGAGCCGGGTCAGCGCGTCGCGCTGCCGGTCGCTCATCCGCCCGCGTCGCGGATGGAAGGTGCGGATGCGGGTGGTGGGGACGTCGGTGGTGGTCACAGCGACCCGAGCCTACGCGACCGACGCGCCGATCGGATGTGAGGTGCGGCCGGGGGTGAGAGGATTCATCCCGTACGCCGGGAGGGGTCATGGGGTCAGTCAGGGGACGTGCGGCGCTGCTTGCCGCGCTTGCCGCGTGTGCCGCCCCGCTGCTCGGCGCGGCGGCCGTCCAGGCCTCGCCGCGCGCCGCCGAGCCGGTGTCGATACCGGGGCCGGAGGAGCAGCCCGCCGGAGATGTGATCTTCGTGGAGGTCACCCCGAGCACGGTGGAGCCGGGCTTCCTGGTCGGCATCCGGGCCAGTTGCCGTAACAACTCGGTGCCGGCGATCGTGGCCTCCGACGCCTTCGGCCGGATCCAGGTGCAGCCGCAACGGGGCCTGCTCACCGCCTCGCCGATGGTCAACGAGCGCACCCGGCCGGGCAACTACCGGGTCAAGCTGGAATGTCCGGCCGGGGAGACCGCCTCCACCATGCTCCAGGTGGTGAAGCGGTCGCCGCCCACCCGGCCGCCGAGCCACCCGCCCAGCCACTTCCCGAGCCGCGGCCCGGCCACCGGCTTCGGCGGCACCGCCGGCCCCGGTCTCGGCGGCCTGCTGGTGCCGGTCGGGCTGGCGCTGACCGTGGTCGGTGCCGGGCTCGGCGTGGCCGCCTCCCGCCGCAACTCCGGCGCCGCCCGGCGCTGAGGCACACCATGGCCGACTACTCCGCCCCGCCACCCGCCGGCTCCCGGCGCTCCGGCTGGCCCTTCCTCGCCCTGCCCCCACCTGCCGCCCCACCCGCCACCGGGGGACCTCGTCCCGGCCACCGCCCGGCCGCCGCCCCGCCCGCCACCGGGGGGCCTCGTCCCGGCCACCGCCCGGCCGCCGCCCCGCCCGCCACCGGGGG
>NZ_FMDM01000033.1 GCF_900090105.1 Micromonospora humi
CGTAGATGACGGCGACGACTGCGGCGCGCAGCCCTGGCTTGATCTCCCCCATGGCGTGGTAACCTACCACTACCCCTAACGCACGTTCGCGCCGGGGCCTTGACGGACAACGGAGGTCCGCCCGCGATGAGTGTAGCTGTGAAGCAAGCCCTGCTTGCGACCAAGGATCTCGGCAAGAACGAGCGCGCCGTGGCGATCGCCATCGCTGCTCACGCCAACAACGAGGGCAACGCTTGGCCCTCGGTCGCCACCCTCGCCGAGTACGCCGGCTGCTCCGAGCGGACCGTACAGCGGGCCCTCGCCAAGCTGGTGCAGCTCGGCCGCCTGGTGGTCGCCAAGGTCGCCGGCATCGCCACCCGCGTCTACCGGCTGGTGACCGGCCAGGGGGTGACGAACGCTTCCCAGGGGGTGACGAATCAGCCGGCGGGGGTGACGAATCAGCCCGCCGGGGGTGACAGCCAGGGTGACACCCGAAGTGATGAAGACCAAGGGAAGTTGAAGACGGGCGCAAGCGCCCGCGACTGGCGTCGATTCCTTCCCAAGAACAAGAACAACAACCCCGGCACCAACGGCTACCCGTACCCGGAGCGCAAGGGCGCTGCCCTTCCGATGACCGCCGGGGGTGACCGCTGCACCAAGCCGGGACACGTCGGCCAGCCTGCCGGCCGGTGCATCCCCTGCCGCTCTGAGGCACTGGCGGGTGCCCGATGAACGGCACCGCCGCGTACGCGCTCGGCCTGGTCCTCATCGGTGGCCCGGTCTCGATGCTCGCCCCGTTCGCTATCGCTCGCCGGCTGGTTGAGCGGCACGCCGCTCCCGCCTCTGACGTTCCCGCCACCCTCGCCGCAGGAGAAGCAGTGCAGATCATCCAGGCGCGCACGGGTGCCCCGTGCGTCGTGCTCCCTCGCCGTCGCGTCATCATCGTCGACCCCGCTCTCACCCGCGAGGCTGCCGCCCGGCTGATCCGGGCTGCGCTGCCGCAGGCCAGCACCGACGAGATCGCGCTGTGGGTGGGAGGGATCGCCCGATGAGCACCGCTACCGCTACCAGCGCCTACCCGCGTGCCGTCGCCGATCTACTCCCCGCCGTTCGGGACCTGGCCGACAGGATCGGCGAGATCCCCTCGCGCAACCAGATCATGCGCGAGTTCAAGATCGGGGCGCCCAAGGCTCAGGCTGTCCGGCTGGCCCTGGTCGCCGAGCCCATCACCGTGCCGGACGACATCGAGACCGAGTCCGCCTCGGACCCGTGGGAGTACGCCGAGCCTGCCCCGGTTCTCCCGGCGGTGCCGGTCGAGCCCGCCCCGGTTCCGTTGATCCTGCCGGCCGAGAAGGTCGCCCAGGTCATACCGGACGGACACCCGCCCGTCTCGGCCGACCCCGCCCCGGTCAAGGCTGAGGCTGCGCCGGGCCGCCGGCTGTCCGTCTGGCCGGTGGCGCTGATCGCCCTGCCCGCGTTCGTGGCCATCTGGTCCGGGTGGGTCGGGCTCGGCGGACTCACTGGGTTCGGCGTGGTTCACCCGCTGCCCGGGATCGCCGACCGGTTCAGCCTTAACACCGCCATCACCCTGCCGATCGGTGTCGAGGTCTACGCCGCGTACGCCCTACGGGCCTGGCTGTCGGGCCTGGTTCCGCCCCGGGCTCGCCGGTTCGCCAAGTGGTCCGCCATCGGGTCTCTCATCGTTGGCGCCCTCGGCCAGGTGGCCTATCACCTCCTGGTCGCCGCCGGCATCACGTCCGCCCCGTGGTGGATCACCACCCTGGTTGCCTGCCTGCCGGTCGCCGTGCTCGGCATGGCCGCTGCCCTTGCCCACCTGTCGCACGAGGGGGCCGAGCAGTGACTGAGCTTGAGCGGGCTATCCGCCGACTGCGGCGCAAGCACACCGTGCCCCGGGTGGTCTACCGGTACCTGTCCGGCCGTCCTCTCGACGGCCGGGCGGGCTACCCGTACCGCCACCGGGGTCCGGGCCGGCTGGCCGGCTGGCAGCGTCAGGCATACCGCCTCGCTGTGCCGGCTACCGCCGGCCTGGCCCTGGCCTTCCCCGATCCCTCGCTCACTGCGGCCAGCGGCACGGCGGTAGCTGCGATCTGGCGCGGCCGGCAACGGCTGGTGCGTCGCCGATTCCACCGCGAGTACATCGCCCCGACGCTGGCCGCGCTTGCTCCGGCGATGGGTCTACAGACCGGCGTGCGCCTGCACGTTGATCCCTCGTTGGGCAACCTCACGCCCCGACTCGCCAAGCCGCTGAGCCCTGCCGAGAAGGCAGCGCGAGCCTGGTACGGCGAGCAC
The DNA here is from genome assembly GCF_900090105.1 of Micromonospora humi. Taxonomy (GTDB): domain Bacteria; phylum Actinomycetota; class Actinomycetes; order Mycobacteriales; family Micromonosporaceae; genus Micromonospora; species Micromonospora humi. The sequence goes on from NZ_FMDM01000033.1 coordinate 2,290, forward strand.
GTCGAGCCGATCATCCGGTGGCTTCCTGAGCGCGCTCAGCGGGCGGCATGGGCGGTACAGCGCAAGGCAGAGCCGGTCACGTCCCGACTGGCCGCGTTCCGCCGGCCGGTCGACGGCGACCAGGGCCCGCGCATCGAGCTGGTCGCCGATACCCCGTACCTGACCAAGGACCAACGGCACCTCGTCTCCTCCATCATCGGCAGCAAGATTCCGGTCTCTGACCTGGTCGAGTCCTGGCACCAGATCGGTCCGCGGGTAACGGCCACCTGGACCGTGCGTAAGCGTCCGCCCGCCCGGGTCGGCGTCGACCAGGTCGCCGAGTATCTGCCCCGGCTGGCTGAGTGGGAGTTCTACATCGGGCAGGGTGCCGGCGATCGGCCGGTGACCCTGTCCCTGCGCGACGACTCCCCGCACATCGCGGTCAGCGCCGGCACGGGCGCCGGTAAGAGCGTGCTTGCCGAGCTGGTCGCCGTGCAGGTGCTCAACCGAGGCGGACGGGTGGTCATCCTCGACCGCAAGGGCTCGCATCGCTGGGCCCTCGGCCTGGCGGGTGTCGATTACTGCACCAAGCCGGCGCAGATGCATGACGCCCTGGTGCGCCTGGCCGCGCTCGCCGACGAGCGGAACACCCTCGCCATGCACGAGGCCGAGGACTGGGACCCCGGTCCCCGGGTGCTGGTCATCTGCGAGGAGTTGAACGCGACCATCGGGCAGCTCGTCAACTTCTGGGCCGAGGCTCGCGGCAAGGGAGACCCGAAGCGCTCGCCCGCCGTGTCGGCTCTGGCCGACCTGCTCTTCATGGGCCGCAGCGCCAAGGTCAACGTGCTGGCCATCGCGCAGATGTTGACCGCTCGGGCGATCGGCGGACCCGAGGCGCGGGAGAACTTCGGCATCCGGTGCCTTGCCCGGTACACGGCGAACAACTGGAAGATGCTCGTGCCCGAGGCAGCCATGCCGCGCGCCTCGCGCACCCTCGGCCGGTGGCAGATCGTCATCGGCGGGCAGGCCACCGAGACGCAGGTTGCCTACCTGACCGCTGCCGAGGCTCGGCAGCTTGCATGTCCCCGGTCCCCGGAGACATCCCAGGTCAACGGCCTATCAAGCCCTGCCGGGGACTTCCTGACGCTGCGGCAAGCCGTAGACGCCGGGGTCCTCCCCTGGTCCTACGAGGCAGCGAAGAAGCGGCTACAGCGCCGGGTCGGCGAGGTACCCGAGGCACGCGGGAAGCAGGGTAATGCGGACCTGTACGCCCGCCGTGATCTCGCCACTTGGAGCGGCAAGCAGTAGCGGACGGGGGCCCGGCTCGGCAGGGCCGGGCTCCCCCGCTACACCGAGTCCCGGACGACAGCCAGGCCGCAGGTGGCGAGCACGCCCAGGGCGACGAGCCCGATGCGGAGCCATGGCACATCCTCGGTCCGCTTGATGCCGATGGACAGAGAGACGCCCACACATCCGGCGACGACCAGACAGATGACGATCGACAGCACCCGGTAGGCGGCACCGTTCTCGGACCACCACGCCCAGGTACCGAACACTGCCGGAACGAACGTCAGCAGGCTGAGAGCGAGCAGCGGAAAGGCGATCCTCCATCGCTTCCATACGCTCATCGTGGTCGACCTTCCTCGGGGTGGTTCGGGTCGGCCGTGCCGTCCGAGTCTGGGAGTGTCAAGTCGTCGCCAGCATTGTGCAGTAGTCGAGCCTGCCGTTCGAACTCAGCTCGCTCCTCCGGTGACATCGCATCGCGACGGGTCATCGCCTCAGCGAACGCAGCGTGCAGTGCTGTTCCGTGCCATGACATCGATGCAGCGGTGCGGAGGTCTGCCTCACCATTGAGGACAGTGTGGGCCAACGAACCGAGAGGATCATTCGGGCCTCTGCTCCGGGCCAACTTGCTGAGGACGGCGCGGGCGAGGGGGTCTCGGGTGATGTCGTCGGTCATCACGACACCAAGGCGGGGTGCTGGTACGGCTTCAGGTCGGGCAGCTTCGCCACCTCCATGCCGGCCTTCACCAGTTCGATAGAACCAGCGATCAGTTTGAAGGTCGCTTCAGCGTTGCCGAAGAACGTCGAGATCTCGTTGTACAGGTCGTATGCCTGCCAGGTGTACCAGGCCGCCACCGAGTACCCGAGGACCGGGCCTACCCCTGTCTCGATGGTGGCGGTGCCAACCGCCGCGCTGGCGTTGACCATGATCAGCACGTCGATCAGCTTGGTGATCAGTCCGGTCACGACGGAGTGGAGCTGCTTGGCCGCTTCGGCTGCTCTGCTGTACAAGTCCGCGTACTGGTCGCAGACAGGCTGTAGCGCGCGAGCCGCCGAGCCGAGAGACAGTTGGTACTCCTGCTCCCCCTCTGCCGCGTTACCGCGCCACACTGCCGGTACGTCCGCAGCACCACTGATCAGGTTCCGACCGAGGTCGTCCATCGCGTTGCCGATGATCCGCCATGCGGCGGCACAGTGAACGTAGGAGTCCCAGTCACCACTGAACGCCTTGCCCCAGGCTTCGAACGGATCTTCACCGAACACCCACACGCTGGTCTGACGCAGCCAGGCTGCCGGGCTGACCAGATCAGCGAGCGGGTTGAGCTGGAACATCTCGACGCCGGTGGCGTAGTTCGGTGGCACCAGCCGGGCCGCCGGCTCGGCCACATCGGCGAAGGGCGAGCGGGGCGCCGCCGGCCACAGGTCGGGCCTGGTAGGGCCGGCAAGCGTGCTGCGCAGAGTGGATGAGTCGCGGGCCCCAGGGTAGGTCTGATCCAACCGTGCTGCCGCCGATGCGTCGGTGGTGGCGTACTCCCGCTGCGCCAGGTTGACCTGAGTAGCTGCCCCCTGAGTCAGTGTCTTGAGCCGTTCCAACCCTTCAGTCATCCGGCGATACGCCGTGCGATGAGGGCCGGCGAGCATGAAGAGAAGACCCTGCTGGTCGAAGACCAGATCACAGTGCCGGGTCATGTAGCCGCGAGCGTCTGCGGCGTCCTCAGACGCCCGATGGAGCACGTTGTACAGACCATCCATCCCGGCAGGGTCTACGTAGAACCCACTCACCAGCCCTCCCCCTGAGCGTCACGTCGGTGGCGTTGACCGCAGCAGCCTACGCAACAGAGGGGATTCGGCGCAGTACCCCAAGTTACCGAGAAGGCGGAAGCCCCGGCATCCCGCGATGGATGGCCGGGGCTCCGGTCGTTCCTGGTTCAGCCTCGCGGGAACCTGCGGCGCGCAGTCGCGAGCTGCGTCTTGATCGTCTGCTTCGGCACCCCGAGGCGGTCCGACAGGACGTTGATCGGGGCCGGGTGTCCCGCAGAGTCCAGCGAGTCGAACAGGGCGAGGAGACCTCGGTAGTAGGCGTCCGGGTCCGTGCGCGGGTTGGCCGGCATCTTGATGAGGGCATCTCGCAGAGCACGCGCGGAGATCCCGGAGAGGTGGGCCGCCTCGGGCTCGCCGACCACCTCGGTCTGCATGTCGGAGATCAGCCTCTCCACCCGGCGGGCTACCCCGGTCGTGTACCCGCGCACCCTCGCCTTCGGGTCAGCGTCCGGTGCCAGCATCACCGATACCGCCGATGGTCCGATGGAGATCGGCCCGTCCTCTCCGATCTCCCACGTCGCGGTGACGGTCCAACCAGCTTCCGTCCTAGTCTTCGTGACCTTCTTCGCTGCGCTCATGCACGGCAGTCTGCCACCTTCAACTCCTGTGTTACAGCCCAGGGTTGTCAGCATCGTGCTTCAGATCACTCAACTCCATGCTGACAACCCTGGGTGACTGCCATAGAGTTGCCTATCAGGGGCCGACCGGCCCTACTGCAACAACCCAAGACGACAGGGAGGCGCGATGCGGACCCCAACCCACGGAGTCACATCACGAGAGGTGCGTGATCAACCTGTCCAACCAACTGCGGGAGGTGGCCCGGCGCATCGCCGAGGCCGCGCCACCCCTGACCCCTGACCAACGTCTCCGCCTGCGTGGACTGCTCACCGCGACCGAGCACCAGGTGGTGACCCGATGACGGGGTACATCGTTGCCGAGTGGACCCGGTCCGAGGGCTACGCCGATACCGGCATCCGTGCTGACACCTACGCCGAGGCCGAGGCTGCGGCTTCCCGTAGGCACAGCATCGAGGGGCCGAAGTCGCGATATCTGCCGATGTCCCTGCGACGGGGCATCGAGCTGGGAGTGGTCTGGGGTAGCGGAAGGTGAGCATCCCCGGAACGTTCAGCCTGTCGGCTCTGGCTGAGGCATACCGGCGAGCAGCCGAGGCGCACGCCTACTACTGCGAGTTGAAGTACAAGGGTGACCCCGAGTCCGTCGAGGAAGCCCGGTACCTGCTGCTCGGTTGGGGTGAGGTCTGGGAGCTGTTCGACGGAGTCGGCCTGCCGATCGAGCAGGACGAGGACGGCGCCTGACGTGACGATCAACTTCAACGGTGACCCCTGGGGCGGGATGAACCAGGCTGCCGAGCGACGACGAGCCAAGGACCCGAGGCATCCCCTGGTCTACCGGATCGGGTTCGCCGCGATCGGCTGGGCCAACAACGTCGGGCACAGCCGGTTCGACGGGTTGACCTTGGCACAGATCCTCGCCGACAAGAGAGGAGACGAGCCGGCCCGGCAGACCATCGCCAAGGCCATCCGCAAGGCCAAGGAGTTAGGGCTGATCGACCCTGACTCCACCGCTCGATGCTTGGTCGTCTCCCGGCGAGTGTTCCAACGGGGCGGCCGAGGGTCGTACACCTGCGACGAACACGGGATCTCTCGGAGCTTGCGAGTCCCGAGGTGAGTCCTGGGGGGACTCGAAGCGAGTCCTGCGGGGACTCGCGGTCCAGCCCCTGACCTGCATAAACGTAACCCTACTCTCTACTCTCTTCCACCCCCGCCTCAACGGGCTCCCTGGCAGCGGCGAAGAGAAGAGGGCCCCGGAGGGGCCCATCTAACCCTGCCCATCAACAGCAAGCAGTAGAGGCCGGCCCGGAGGGCCGGCTACCCCGTCATGCCCAAGGAAGGAACAGACCTCACCCGTGTACACCACCCCTGCCGGCGCTCGCGCTGGCGAGCACAGCGACGAGATCCTGCCGGTACTCCTCGCTGAAGTCATGCGCGCCGGCTACGCCGACACTGCTGACGTTGCCGTCGCCGCACCGAAGCAACCGATCCGTCCGCCGGCGGAACGTCCCGCCATCCGAGTCCGTAGCGCCGAGCGGGTGTGGGTGCAGTCCGGCCGGCTGGTCGGGAAGCTTCTGGTCATCACCTTCCGAGACGACGAACCGCTGACGCTCTCGCCGTGGCCCCTGGTCGACAAGCGAACCGGCAGAGTGCTGCCCCAGCTCATGGGCGCCCTGCCGGGCACCGAGCTGAAGCTACGTGCCGTCGCCCCGTCTCTCCCTCGGCTGTCCGATGACGGGCTCGCCACCGTCGTGCACCGCTGGTCCGTCTCTGCCTCTCTGGCCTGACAACCAGCCCTTGCCTCCCCTGCACCCCGCTCCGCGGTCTACGGCCGGCAGCGGGGCGTACAGGGCGACCAAGAGGCAGCGGCACCGGGTCGCTGTCTCCGCTCCATCCCTCACCAGGAAGTAGGTTCAACCCACCGTGGCTAACGCCAAGAAGAACAACACCCCCGACCCCGTCGCCACCCTCGCCGAGGCTCGGGCTCAGCTCGCCGACGCTCACTCCCTGCTCGCCAAGCGGGAAGACGAATTCGCCCAGGTCGAAGATGCGGGCATCGCTCTCAAGCAGCGGCTTCAGCAGGGCGACGACAGCGTCACCGCTCTCGAACTGGCTACCGGTGACCTCGCCGTCGAACGGGCGAAGCTCCTGATCGGTGCCGCCCGTAAGGCCGTTCAGGCTGCCGAGCGAGCGGCCGACCTCGCTGAGGCGCAGGCTTACCCGACGCTGGCGCAGTGGCTCCACGAGATCGTCAAGGACAACGTCTTCGAGTTCGGTCTCTTCGGCTTCCCGATCTCCGTCGTGCCGCAGCTTCCGGCGGAACCGGCTGTACCGGCCGTGTACCTGTTCCAGAGCGAAGCGACGCGAGCGGACCTCTCGACGGGCATCCTCGCCGGCAGCGTTCACATGTCCGTCGTCGTGCCGGAGGGCGCTCCCTTCGACGGCAACATGGTGCGCAACGCGCTCGCTCGGCTGATCGACCAGAAGGGCATCGCGCGCGTAGAGGCGAACCTCAGCCAGCACAACAACGGTTGCCAGCTTCGGATCAAGCTAAGCGACGTCAAGCCGGAAATCCCGGTCATCTCGCCGGAGGTGCCCAGTAGCAACAAGATCGCCGAGGTGGCCTTCAAGGTCTCCGAGGCGATGGTGATCGGGGGTGGTCAGCGCACGGTTCAAGACCGGTGGGTCGGCAACATGATGACCGGGATGAACGCGGGCGTGGGTGCGATCGTCAACAACATCCACGTCTACGTCCCGTCGCACGAACTGGTCAGCCAGACCCGGGACGGTGACCTGCTCCGGCGCATCGTCCAGGCCGACTTCGAGGTGAGCGGCTACTACGGCCTTGAAGTGTTGGCTGACCGGACCAGCGAGACCGTCGCCAAGCAGGCGGGTGTCTTCGTCTCCGGTGTCGGCCGAGTGGAGAGCGCGAAGGTCACGAGCGTCGAGCTGGTCCCGGGCGACAAGGCCCGGCGGATCAAGGAGGTTGCCAAGGTCAAGGCGACCTTCGTCCTGCTCAGCAGGGCTGCCGCCTAACCACAGCGGATGGGGCAGGGTCTCTCAGAGGCCCTGCCCCATGCTGTAGCTGTAGACAGAAACGCTGATTAGCTGCTGTTTCAGTCGCCCCGCGATGAGCATATCCCCAGCTCAGGCGCCGTTTATGGCCCCCAGATCGACCTTGGAACTGTGGCAGGATCTTGGCTGCTAAGACATGGCGGTGCTCAATCCTCCGACCGAGGGGTCATACCCCCACCCCTAGGCTCGTTCAACCGCGCACGCCGGAGACGAAGTCACGCAGCGGCGTTAGGTCGTGCTCCCAGAACAGGATCACGCCCGCTTCCTGTGCGGTCCGCAGGCAGGACAGGTCGAACACCCCCGCAAGCACGACGCCGGTGAGGAGCTGCACTCCGAAGTGAGACCGCCAAGCCTCGGCCTTGCCAGCAACCTCGCGGTTGACTCGCTTCCAGCCGTTCTTGGGCCCGTTGGAGACCTTGCACTCAAGGGCCAAGAGTCGGCCGTCCGGCAGGCGTGCGGGTACGTCGCACTTCGCCCCGGCGATGTGTCGCTCACGGCTGAACGTGCCGCGCTGCATGTCGTCGAAGAACTGGATGGGAGAGCGGGAAGGGTCAAGGGTTAACCCCGCCTGGCTCAGAGCCTCGCCCGTCGAGGCCTCTTGGCGGGTAGAGGCCTCCCCCCTCCGCTCGGTGGCGAGCTGCTGCGCCGCCCACAGCACCGAGGTCGCCAGGATGGCGGCTTGCCGCTCGCTCTCAGTCGGGTAGCGGCGCTGCTCGACCCACGGGAACCGGACAGGATCGATGACGACGCGAATAGCCTCGGCTGTCTCGTCTGCAAGAGCCACTGGGACCTGTCGGAACTTCGCTCCTACCAGGGTCCACAAGTCTTCCTGGCTGATCGGCGGTCCGCACAGGTATCGGCACACCTGCCAGGCGCTCGGGTCGTCAGTGAAGACCTTCCCAGTCAGGTCGAGCAGGTCGTTGGAAGCGTCGAAGATCTGCTCGACGTGGGGCCTGAGTGTGCTGTACATCCGGCCGAACGATCTTGGCCCTTCCTCCCGACGGTGCGCAGTGAAGAGCTGCTCGGCACGGTCACGAGCAGCCTTCAACTCTTCCATGGTCCAAGTCGGTGGCTGGTGGAACGCGAGGGGCATAGACGCAGTCTGCCGTCGACATCCATCTACCGACGCCCCAGATTCAGCCCGTCGGCGTGTCTACCGCCTTCGCCCGGACCCTCACCCGGAGCACCCCGTTGACGCGATGCTCTGCCTCCGTGTACTTGACCCGCTTCACAAGCTCGGGTGGCCAGGGCGGGGTTACCGGAGGCTCACTGACGGGGCCGGCGCGGAGCGAGGTTATGAGCGCCTCGCCGACGGCTTCAGCCATATCGACCTGGACAGCGTTGCCGATCTGCTGGAAGACGGACGCGCGCGTACCGCTGAACTGCCAGTTACGCGGGAACCCCTGCAGTGCGGCGCACTCTTCCCAAGTGAGCCGGCGCAGATCATCTTCGTCCGGTAGCCGCACCCAGTCCGGGGTACTCGCGGCACGGATGGTCCTCGAAGGCAATCCGAGGTCAGCCAGGAAGCTGTCCTGCCGATAACCCCATTGACCACTGGGCCGGTTGTTCATAACGCGCCCGCCGGTCTTGATGCCCGTTCCCGGGGTCAGCGCTCGGAGCAGTTCGGCTCGCTCCCCCGTGGGTCGAACCACGTCCTTGGGGTCAGGCTTGGGGAGGCTGGCGAGCAGCTCGCCCAGCGTTACCCACGGCTTGCGCCCGTCCTTGCCGGCCTTGTCGTGGGTCGGCTCCGGGAATGCGGGAATCGCATGATCGCTTGTCGCCATCAGCAGGAGCCGTACGCGCCGCTGCGCCGCGCCGTAATCGGCAGCGTTCAGAGTCGCAATCTGGCTCGCATAGCCCATCCCTGCAAGGTCTTCCTGAATGCTCCGGAGCACCTCGCCTGGCGTCTTAGTTGCCCCGACTGCCGTAACCAGCCCTCGCACGTTCTCGAAGAGAACGAAGCGGGGTTGCAGTTCCCCGATCAAGCGGAGCATCTGCTCGATCAATTTCCCTCGGGGGTCGCTCAGCCCCTTCTGATGACCCGCAGAGGACCACGGTTGGCACGGCGGACCACCGGCAAGTAGGTCCGGTCGCCATCCGGCCGGGGAGCGTGCTGGCCGCAGGTCAGCGGCAGAGAGATCCTGTACGTCTGCCTCGATTAGCGTTGTTCCGTCGAGGTGGGCGCCGCTGCGCCGGCCTCGGATCGGTACCTGTGCTGCCTGGCTGCGCCTCAGCGTCTCCATGCTGGGCTTAGACAGGTCTGTCGCAGTTACGACATCCCAGCCAGCTCGCTCAAGCCCGATGTCGAGGCCTCCGGCTCCGCTGAAGAGGCTGACCACGGAGGGCCGCCGTCGAGGCCTCGTCACGCTGACCACCCCTCTTCATCCATTCCAGCCAAGATCAAGCTTCCCGCAAGATCGGAGATGGAAGCTCCTCGGCGTTGAGCTTCGGCCTTCAAGCGCTCTGCCTGCTGCGCTGGTAGGCGAACCAAGATGGCCTCCCGTTCACCTCTCCACTGCGGCCGACGAGGCCGGCGAACTACCTTCGCGCGCATGAAGAGATCTTGTATCACGATCGGCCGACAGCCTGCCAGGCTCGCCGAAGGGCGCGCAACGCACCTTCCTTCGCAGCGAATCGCGCCACTCAGACCAACCCGCCCTCTGCCCATGTCCGCGAGTCGCCGCGCCAGCGGGAGTTGCCGAGCCGGGCAGGGTCGAGCGAGCGCGCACCCCGGTAGGTCTTGCCCACCCGCAGGTCAAGCAAGAGCGACACAACGCCGCGCTGCTGGCCGATGGTTAGCCGCTCCCACCGCTGCTCGACGTCGGGGCCGACCAGGTCCCGAACCAGCGGGGGCACTTCGACATGCTGTGCCCTGCTCTCGGCTTCCTCGATCTCGGCACGCAACTCCCGCTCGATGACTCCGAGGGCGGTAGGCGAGATCTCCCCGCGTGCCGCTGCGACGTACCACTCATCGAGCCGGGCACGCTTCTCCTCCACCTCCCGCCGTGCCCGCTCAGGCGCTCCCGCGTCCTCGGCTGGTGCGAGCAGGTCGAGCGCATCGGGGCGAGCCAGCCGAGCCATGAGCACGGCTACCACGAAGTCCTCAAGCACTGTCGTCTTCACGCTCACGCAGAACCGAGCGGCGCACAGGTAGCCGTAGTGGGTTCGGTTCTTCTGCACCCGCATCCGTGAGCCGCATACGTCGCACACAGCGGCACCGGAGAGCAGGTGGCGCAGGGCTGTGTCTCGCTGCGTCTTCCGTCGCGGGTCCGTCAGGATCGACCGGCACAGCGCGTACGTCTCGTCATCGATGATCGCCGGCCACTCTGCATCGCCCACGATCTTGCCGAGGTGCACGCGCTTCCCGTTGTAACCCGGGTTCCGCAGGGTGCGGCCGATCTGGCTCAGGCTCCATCCGTTCTTTCCACCCCTTGGCGTGGGGATGCCGCGCCGGTTGAAGTCCAGCGCGATCGACCGGCAGGGCTCACCGGCGACAACCCGTCTGGCTGCCTCGCGGACCACCTCGGCCTGCTCTTCGTGGATCACCTGGGCTACGAAGTTGCCCCGGTCGTCGTAGGTCCGCCGGTACCCATAGAGCAGCTTGCCGTGCGGCAGGCCGCTGGCCGCCTTAGCGCGCACCGATCGCAAGATGCGCTCTCGCGTCTTCTCGCTCTCGTACGCAGAGTCGACCCCGTCCTCTGCCAGGGTGCGCCAGTCCCGAGGGTTCTCAAGGTCGTACGTCCGCCGATGGGTGACGACATGGATGCGGACCCGGCGGCGACGACAGAGGTTGAGCAAGCCTGCCCAGCCCTCAAGCTCACGACCACCGCGCGAGGACTCCCAGAGGATCAGCACGTCTACGTGCTCGGCGGCGAGGTAGTCGAGGAGCTTGGCGTACTCTTCCCGCTGCTTGCGGGCGTAACGGCTGGCTGAGCGGTCGTTGTCAACGAACACCCGGGCCACGGTCCAGTCATGGTCGGCTGCGTCTTGCTGGCACTCCTGCTCTTGCTCGCCGACCGACCGACGCTGCCGCTTGTCGTCGTCGCTCACGCGCGCGTAGATGACGGCGACGACTGCGGCGCGCAGCCCTGGCTTGATCTCCCCCATGGCGTGGTAACCTACCACTACCCCTAACGCACGTTCGCGCCGG
>NZ_FMDM01000032.1 GCF_900090105.1 Micromonospora humi
CGTGGTGCCGATCAGTTTGGACCTGTCGGGTTATCGCACGGGTGAGGTGGAGGTGCCGGCGCTGCTGCGGTCGCTCGTCCGACCCGCCCTGCGCCGGGCCGGCGTTGCCGCACCCGACACCGACACCTTCGCCAGCCGCCTCGCCGCGCTGCCCGAGGCCGCCCGGCACCGGTTCGTGCTCGACACCGTCGTCAGCCACGCCGCCGCCGTGCTCGGCCACGAACCCGCCGAGGCGATGAGCCCGAACCAGGCGTTCAAGACGCTCGGCTTCGACTCGCTGACCTCCGTCGAGCTGCGCAACCGGCTGCGCGCCGCCACCGGCGTGCTGCTGCCCGCCACGCTGGTCTTCGACTACCCCACCCCGGCCGCGCTCGCCGGATTCCTGCGCGAGCGGCTGACCGGCGACACCGTCCCCAGCCGGGCCGCGCGCATCACCGCGCCCGCCGCGCACGTCGGGACCGACCCGATCGTGGTGGTGGGCATGGGCTGCCGCCTGCCGGGCGGCGTGTCCTCCCCGGAGCAGCTCTGGGACGTGGTGGCCGGCGGCCGCGACACCATCACCGGGTTCCCGGCCGACCGCGGCTGGGACCTGGCGAACCTCTACGACCCGGACCCGGACCGCCCCGGCACCACCTACGTGCGCGAAGGCGGGTTCGTCGACGCCGCCGCCGACTTCGACGCCCGGCTGTTCGGCATCTCCCCCCGCGAGGCCCTCGCCATGGACCCCCAGCAGCGGCTGCTGCTCGAGGTGTCCTGGGAGGCGCTCGAACGCGCCGGGATCTCCCCGGACTCGCTGCGCGGCTCACCCACCGGCGTGTTCGTCGGCGCCGCATCCTCCACCTACGGCATCGGCGTGGACCTGCCCGACGAAGTGGAGGGACACCTGCTCACCGGCGCGGCCACCAGCATCATGTCCGGCCGGGTGGCCTACCAGTTCGGCCTCGAAGGCCCGGCCGTCACCATCGACACCGCGTGCTCGTCGTCGCTCGTCGCGCTGCACCTGGCCGTCCAGGCGCTACGGGCCGGCGAGTGCGACCTGGCGCTGGCCGGCGGCGTCACCGTCCTCACCAACCCCGGCATCTTCACCTCGTTCGCCCGCCAGCGCGGCCTGGCCGCCGATGCCCGGTGCAAGCCGTTCGCGGCCGCCGCCGACGGCACCAGCATGGGCGAGGGCGCCGGCGTGCTCGTCGTCGAGCGGCTGTCCGACGCGCGCCGCCACGGCCACCGCGTCCTCGCCGTGGTGCGGGGCAGCGCGGTCAACCAGGACGGCGCCTCCAACGGCCTCACCGCCCCCAACGGGCCGGCCCAGCAGAAGGTGATCCGGCAGGCACTGGCAGGCGCCGGGCTGAACGCCGCCGACGTCGACGTGGTCGAGGCGCACGGCACCGGCACGAAGCTCGGTGACCCGATCGAGGCGCAGGCGCTGCTGGCGACCTACGGGCAGGACCGGGACCGGCCGCTCTGGCTGGGCTCGGTGAAGTCGAACATCGGGCACACCCAGGCCGCCGCCGGCGTGGCCGGGATCATCAAGATGGTCATGGCGTTGCGGCACGAGGCGTTGCCGGCGTCGCTGCACGTCGACGAGCCGACCCCCGAGGTCGACTGGTCCACCGGAGCCGTCCGCCTGCTCACCGAGGCCCGCCCGTGGGACACCACCGACGACCGGCCCCGCCGCTTCGCGGTCTCCTCCTTCGGCATCAGCGGCACCAACGCCCACGCCATCCTCGAAGCACCGCCCACGGACCACGCCCGGCCGGTCACGCCGACGGTCGACGGACCACTCCCGTGGACGATGTCGGCGCAGAGTCCCGAGGCGTTGCGGGCCCAGGCCGGCCGGCTGCGCGAGCTGCTCGACCGGGAACCGCGGCTCGACCCGGCCGACGTCGGGGCCGCGCTCGCCGCCACCCGGGCCACCCTCGGGCACCGTGCCGTCCTGACCGCCGCCGACCGTGTCGGGTACGCCGCCGCGCTCGACGCGCTCGCGACCGGCGCACCGACGCCGACGGTCGTCACCGGCGTCGCCCAGGACCGCCGGACCGCGTTCCTGTTCACCGGGCAGGGCGCCCAGCGGATCGGCATGGGCGCCGGGCTGGCCGCCCGGTTCCCGGTGTTCGCCGAGACGTTCGACGACATCGTCGCCCGCTTCGACGGACTGCGCGCGGCGCTGGAGTCCGACGAGATCCACCGGACCGTGCACGCCCAGGCCGCCCTGTTCGCGGTCGAGGTGGCGCTGCACCGGCTCCTGGAGAGCCGGGGGATCAGCCCCGACTTCCTGCTCGGGCACTCGATCGGGGAGATCGCCGCCGCCCACGTCGCGGGCGTGCTCGACCGGGACGACGCGGTCACGCTCGTGGCCGCCCGGGGCCGGCTCATGCAGGCGCTGCCCGCCGGCGGCGCGATGCTCGCGGTGCAGGCCACCGAGTCCGAGGTCCGCCCCGTGCTTCCCGACGGCGTGGACGTCGCCGCCGTCAACGGCCCGACCTCGATCGTCCTCGCCGGGCCCGCCGAGGCGCTCGACGAGCTGGCCCCGCGGTTCGCCAAGGCGACCCGGTTGACCGTGTCGCACGCGTTCCACTCGTCGCTGATGGCGCCGATGCTCGCCGAGTTCGCCGAGGTGGCCGGCGGCCTGACGTACCGGCGTCCGCTGATCCCGATCGTGTCCGGCCTGACCGGGGAGCCGGTCGACGACTACTCGGCCGGCTACTGGGTGCGGCACGCCCGGGAGACGGTCCGCTTCGCCGACGGCGTCCGGTGGCTCCAGGACCACGGCGTCTCCGCGTTCGTCGAGGTCGGGCCGGACGGTGTGCTCGCCGCGATGCTGCCGGCGTGCCTACGGGAACCGGCCGGCGGCGAACTCGCACCGTTCGTCGTCCCCACCCAGCGGCGCAACCGCGACGAGGCCGAGACCCTGACCCAGGCCGTCGGCCGGCTGTTCGCCGAGGGCGCCCCGGTGCGCTGGGACGCCTGGTACCCGGGCGTCGCCCGCCGGGTCGACCTGCCGACGTACGCGTTCCAGCGCGAGCGGTTCTGGCTCGCCGACCGGGCCGCCCGCCCGGCCGAGGAGGGCGCCGCCGAGCGGCACTTCTGGGACGCGGTGGCCGGTGGCGACCTCGACGCGATCGCCGCCGACCTGGACCTCGACGCCGGCACCCCGTCCCGGGAGGCGCTCGGCAGTGTGCTGCCCGCGCTGTCGAGCTGGCACCGCCGGCAGCGGGAACAGGCGGCCGTGCTCGACCTGCGGCACGCCGTGCGGTGGGAGCCGCTGGACCGCTCCGCCGCACCGCCGGCGAACGGGCCGTGGCTGGTGATCGCCGCGCCGGGCGACGAGCCGCCGCTGGACGACGTCGTGCCGGTGCGCGACGCGGCCACCCGTACCGACCTGGCCGTCGCGCTGCGCGCCGCGGCCGACGGCCGCACGCCCGCCGGGGTGCTGTGGGCGCCGCCCGCCGGACTGGCCGACGCGGCCGCCCGGACCCTCACCGTCGTCCAGGCCCTGGACGACTCCGGCATCGGCGTACCCCTGTGGTGCCTGACCCGCGCTGCCGTGCAGACCGGCGCCGACCCGGACGTGGACGTCGCGCACGCGCAGATCTGGGGCTTCGGCCGGGCCGCCGCGCTGGACTGGCCGCAGACCTGGGGCGGGCTGGTCGACGGCCCGGCCCGCTGGACCGCGCGCACCCGGGCCGACCTGACCCGGATACTCGGCGGCGACGAGGACCAGGTCGCCCTGCGCGACGGTGGCGCGCTCGGCCGCCGGATCACCCGGGCCGCCACGCTGCCCGCCGCCCGGTCGCCCTGGCGCCCGGCCGGCACCGTGGTCGTCACCGGCGGCACCGGCGCGCTCGGCGCCGAGGTCGCGACGTGGCTCGCCGAGCGGGGCGCGGAGCACCTGCTCCTGCTCAGCCGGCGTGGGCCGGACGCGCCCGGCGCCGCCGAGCTGACCGCCGACCTGCGCGCCGGTGGAACCCAGGTGACGGTCGCCGCCTGCGACGTCGCCGACCGGGCCGCGCTCGCGGCGGTGCTCGCCGCCGTGCCGGCGGACCGGCCGGTCACCGGCGTCGTGCACACCGCCGGCGTCGACACCGGCCAGACGCTGGACACCGCCACCGAGGACCACGTGGTGAGCGTGCTGCGGGCCAAGGTGGACGGCGCCCGCCACCTCGACGAGCTGCTCGCCGACGCACCGCTCGACGCGTTCGTGCTGTTCTCGTCGATCGCCGGGATCTGGGGCAGCGGGCACCAGGCGGCGTACAGCGCGGCCAACGCCGCCCTCGACGCGCTCGCCGAGCGGCGCCGCCTGCGGGGCCGCACCGCGACCGCGGTCGCCTGGGGGCCGTGGGCCGGCACCGGCATGGCGGCCACCGAGGAGGCCGCCGCGTTCCTGCGCCGCCGAGGGCTGCGGCCGATGCCGGTACGGTCGGCGCTGACCGCGCTGGGCCACGCGGTCGACCACGACGAGACCTGCGTGACGGTCGCCGACGTGGACTGGACGCCGTTCCTGGCCGCCTTCACCGCCATGCGGCCCAGTCCGCTGATGCGGACGGTGGCACCCGCGCCCGACGACGCCGAGGTGCCGGAGCCGGCGGCGGAGGCCACCGGGGGGCTGCGCTCGCGGCTCACCGGTCTCCCACCCGCCGACCGCTACCGGGTGCTGGCCGACCTGGTCTGCCGCACCGCCGCCGACACCCTCGGCTACGCCGGCGGCGCCGTCGAGGAGAACCGCAGCTTCAAGGAGCTCGGCTTCGACTCGCTGACCGCTGTCGAGTTCCGCAACCAGCTGAACGCGGCGACGGCGCTCACCCTGCCGATCTCCCTGGTGTTCGACCACCCGACCCCGGCCGCCGCTGCGGCCTACCTGGAGCGCGAGCTGTGCGCCGGGCAGGCCGACGACCCGGACGAGCAGGAAACCGCGCTGCGGGCCGCGCTGGCGACCGTGCCGATCGCCCGTCTCCGCGACGCCGGCGTCCTCGACGTGCTGCTGCGCGTCGCCGGGCTGGCCGTCGACGAGGAGCCGGCCGGTTCCGGTCCGGCGGCCGAGGAGATCGACGACCTCGACGTGGACGCCCTGATCCAGATCGCGCTCGAGAACGACAACGACTGATGCTGCTGCTGACCATGGGTAACGGTGGGAGATCCTGATGAGCGACCGCGCCGAGAAGACGGTCGAAGCGCTGCGCGCTTCGTTGAAGGAGATCGAACGTCTGCGTCAGCAGAACCGGGACCTGGTGAGCGCGGCACGCGAGCCGATCGCGATCGTCGGCATGGGCTGCCGGCTGCCGGGCGGCGTGACCGACCCGGCCGGGCTCTGGCAGCTCGTCGCCGAAGGCCGCGACGCGATCGGCGGATTCCCGGTCAACCGCGGCTGGGACGAGATCCCGGACGCCCCGGACGCGCCCGCGTACGCCCGGCAGGGCGGCTTCGTCCACGACGCCGACGCGTTCGACGCCGGCCTGTTCGGCATCAGCCCCCGCGAGGCCGTCGCGATGGACCCGCAGCAGCGGCTGATCCTCGAATCGGCGTGGGAGACGGTGGAACGCGCCGGCATCGACCCGCTGTCGCTGCGCGGCAGCCGCACCGGTGTCTTCGTGGGCGCCTCCGCCTCCTGGTACGGGGCCGGCGCCGCCGTCAAGGAGACCGAGGGACACCTGCTCACCGGCACCGCCAACAGCGTCATCTCCGGCCGGATCGCCTACACGCTCGGGTTGGAGGGCCCGGCCGTCACCATCGACACGGCCTGCTCGTCGTCGCTGGTCGCGCTGCACCTGGCCGCGCAGGCCCTGCGGCAGGGCGAGTGCACGCTGGCCGTCGTGGGCGGGGTCACCGTCATCCCGGGCCCGGCCGTGTTCGCCGAGTTCGCCCGGCAGGGCGGCCTGGCCGGCGACGGGCGGTGCAAGTCGTTCGCCGCCGGCGCCGACGGGACCGGCTGGTCCGAGGGCGCCGCCGTGCTGGTGGTGGAGCGGCTCAGCGACGCCCGCCGGCTCGGCCACGACGTGCTCGCCGTCGTGCGCGGCAGCGCGGTCAACCAGGACGGCGCGTCGAACGGCCTCACCGCACCCAACGGACCCGCCCAGGAACGGGTGATCCGGCAGGCTCTCGCCGCCGCCCGCCTGGTCGCCGACGACATCGACGTGGTCGAGGGGCACGGCACCGGCACCACGCTCGGCGACCCGATCGAGGCGCACGCCCTGCACCGGACCTACGGCCGCGACCGGGCCACCGGGCGCTCGCTGTGGCTGGGCTCGCTGAAGTCGAACATCGGGCACACCCAGGCCGCCTCCGGCATCGCCGGCGTCATCAAGATGGTCATGGCTATCCGGCACGGCGAGCTGCCCCGCACGCTGCACGCGGACGTCCCGGACCCGAACATCGGCTGGGCGCCCGGCGGCGTCGAACTGCTCACCGAGGCCCGACCGTGGCCGGTCACCGGGCAGCCGCGCCGCGCCGCGGTCTCCTCGTTCGGGATCAGCGGCACCAACGCGCACGCCGTCATCGAGGAGGCGCCACCGGTCGAGCGGCCGGTCGCCGAGGCCGTCACCGCGCCCCGGATCGTGCCGATCCCGCTCGCGGCGGGCTCCGACGCGGCGCTGCGCGCCCAGGCCGGCCGGCTGCGCGGCCTGCTCACCGTCGAGCCGCCCGCCGATCTGGTCTCGGTGGGCCTCGCCTCCGCCACCACCCGGGCCGCGCTGGAGCACCGGGCGGTCGTGCTGGCCGGCGACCGCGCCGCCGCGCTGGACGCGCTGGACGCCCTGGCCGAGGGACGCCCGGACGCCAACCTGGTCCGGGACACCGTGCACACCGGGCGCACCGCGATCCTGTTCACCGGGCAGGGCGCCCAGCGGGCCGGGATGGGCCGCGCCCTCGCCGAGGCGTTCCCGGTGTTCGCGGACGCGTTCGACACGATCGTCGCGCGCTTCGACGGGCTGCGGGCGGCGCTGGAGTCCGACGACGTCCACCGGACCGTCCACTCCCAGGCCGGCCTGTTCGCCTACGAGGTCGCGCTGCACCGGCTCCTGGAGAGCTGGGGGATCACCCCCGACTTCCTGCTCGGCCACTCGATCGGTGAGATCGTCGCGGCCCACGTCGCCGGCGTGCTGGACCTCGACGACGCGGTGACCCTGGTCGCCGCCCGCGGCCGGCTCATGCAGGCGCTGCCGCCCGGCGGGGCGATGCTCGCGGTACGCGCGTCCGAGGAGTCGGCGCGCGAGATGATCGCCGGTACGGACGTCGACGTCGCGGCGGTCAACGGCCCGGCGTCGGTGGTGCTCTCCGGCCCGGTCGAGGCGATCGACGAGCTGGCGCCCCTGTTCGCCAAGGCGACCCGGCTGACGGTGTCGCACGCGTTCCACTCGGCCCTGATGGAGCCGATGCTGGCCGAGTTCGCGGCCGCGATCGCGCACCTCGAGTACGCGGCGCCGCGGATCCCGGTGGTGTCGAACCTGACCGGCGAACCGGTGACGGCGTTCACCGCCGACCACTGGGTGCGGCACGTACGCGAGGCGGTGCGCTTCGCCGACGGCATCGGCTGGCTGCGCGCCCAGGGCACCACCCGGTTCCTGGAGGCCGGCCCGGACGCGGTGCTCACCGCGATGACCCGGCTCTGCCTCGACGGCGCCCCGGCGCTGGTCGCCCCCACCGCCCGCCGTGACCACGACGAGGTGCACACGGTGCTCGGCGCCGCCGGCCGCCTGCACGCCCACGGCGCGGCGGTGGACTGGCGGGCGGTGTTCGCCGACTGGGGCGGCACCCCGATCGCGCTGCCGACCTACCCGTTCCAGCGGGAGCACTACTGGCTCGGCGCCGCCCCGACCGGCGTGGCGGACCTCCGCCACCGCGTCACCTGGGAACCGGTCGACCTCGGCCCGGGCACGCTCGACGGCACCTGGCTGCTGGCCGGCGCGGACGACGACATCGCCGCCGCGCTGCGGTCCGCCGGGGCCACGGTGACCCCCTTCGCCGTCGGCGACCGGCCCGACCGTACCGAACTCGCCGCCCGTCTGCGCGCGCTCGGCGACGTCGCCGGCATCGTCGTCGCCGGGGCGCCGGACACCTCGGTGATCGCGCTGCTCGCCGCCGCCCGCGACGCCGACGTCGCCGGCCGGCTCTGGTGCGTGACCCGCGGCGCCGTCGCGGCCGGACCGCACGACGCCGTCGCCGACCCCGACGCGGCGCGACTCTGGGGCCTCGGCCGGGTCGCCGCCCTGGAAGCCCCCGACCGGTGGGGCGGCCTCGTCGACGTCGACGGCGACGCCGTCGACCAACTCGCCGGCGTCCTGGCCCAGCACCGCGAGGACCAGGTCGCGCTGCGCGCCGGCGGGGCGCTCGGCCGGCGCCTGGCCCCGGCCGGCGAGCCCGGCCCGGGCACCGCCTGGCAGCCGCGCGGCACGGTGCTCGTCACCGGCGGCACCGGCGGCCTCGGTGGGCACGTCGCCCGCTGGCTGGCCGAGCGCGGCACCCCGCACATCATGCTGCTGTCCCGGCGCGGCGCCGACGCGCCCGGCACCGCCGAGCGGGTCGCCGAGCTGACCGCGTACGGCAGCCGGGTCTCGGTCGTGGCCTGCGACGTCGCCGACGGCGACGCCCTCGCCGCCGCCCTCGCCGAGGTGCCCGCGGACCTCCCGGTCACCGGCGTCGTCCACACCGCCGGCGCGATCGACGCCACCGCCCTGGACGAGGTCACCCCGGCCGGGTACGCCGCCGTGCTGCGCGCCAAGGTGGACGGCGCGGCGCACCTCGACCGGCTGCTCGCCGACGCCGACCTCGACGTCTTCGTGCTGTTCTCCAGCATCTCCGGGATCTGGGGCAGCGGCGGCCAGGCCGCCTACAGCGCCGCCAACGCCTACCTGGACGCCCTCGCCGCCCGCCGCCGCCACCAGGGTCGGGCCGCGACCGCGGTGGCCTGGGGGCCGTGGGCCGGCGACGGCATGATCACCGCCGACGACGCCGAGACCTACCTGCGCCGCCGGGGCCTGCGGCCGCTGGCGCCGCGGCGGGCGATCGCGGCGCTGGCCCACGCCGTCGACCACGACGAGGGCCAGATCGTGGTGGCCGACGTCGACTGGGACCGGTTCCAGCCGGCGTTCGTCGCCGGCCGTCCGTCGGCGCTGTTCCCCGACCGCCCGGCCGCGCCCGAGACCGCACCCCGGGCGTCCGCCGACGACGCGCTGCGGCGCAAGCTGGGGGCGGCCGACGAGGACGAGCGCCTGAGGACGGTCCTGGCGCTCGTACGCGCCGAGGTGGCCGCCGTGCTCGGGTACCCCGACCCGGCGGCGGTCGAGCCGAACCGCCCGTTCAAGGCGCTCGGCTTCGACTCGCTGACCGCGGT
This sequence comes from Micromonospora humi, assembly GCF_900090105.1. Lineage (GTDB taxonomy): Bacteria > Actinomycetota > Actinomycetes > Mycobacteriales > Micromonosporaceae > Micromonospora > Micromonospora humi. The sequence continues at coordinate 9,323 of NZ_FMDM01000032.1, forward strand.
CGAGCTGCGCGACCGGCTCAACACCGCGACCGGGCTGACGCTGCCGGCCAGCCTCGTCTACGACTACCCGAGCCCGGCCGCGCTGGCCGGCCACCTCACCGCGGAGATCCTCGGCGCGGCCGGCGGCCCGGCGGTCACGGTCGTCGAGCGGGCGGCCGGCTCCGACGAGCCGATCGCCATCGTGGGCATCGGCTGCCGGTACGCCGGCGACATCCGTACCCCGGAGGACCTGTGGCGGCTGGTGGCCGCCGGCGGAGACGGGGTGTCCGAGTTTCCGGCCGACCGCGGATGGGACCTCGCCGGGCTCTACCACCCGGACCCCGACCACAGCGGCACCTCCTACACCCGGCACGGCGGGTTCATCGGCGACATCGCCGACTTCGACGCCGGCATGTTCGGCATCTCGCCGCGCGAGGCGCTGGCCATGGACCCACAGCAGCGGCTGCTGCTGGAGACCAGCTGGGAGGCGTTCGAGCGGGCCCGGATCGACCCGGAGTCGCTGCACGGCAGCCGGACCGGCGTGTTCATCGGCTCGAACAGCCAGGACTACCTGGCGCTGCTCGTCGGCGGGGACGGCGACGCCGAGGGCTACGTCGCCACCGGCAGCGCGGCGAGCGTCGTCTCCGGGCGCGTCGCGTACGCGTTCGGCCTGGAAGGCCCCGCGGTCACCGTCGACACCGCCTGCTCGTCGTCCCTGGTCGCGATCCACCTGGCCGCCCAGGCGCTGCGCAGCGGCGAGTGCACCCTGGCGCTCACCGGCGGCGTCGCGGTGATGTCGACGCCGACCATCTTCACCGAGTTCTCCCGCCAGCGCGGACTGTCGGCGGACGGCCGGTGCAAGGCGTTCGCGGACGCCGCGGACGGCACCGGCTGGGGCGAGGGCGTCGGCCTGCTCCTGCTGGAGCGGCTCTCCGACGCCGAGCGCGCCGGCCACGAGGTGCTGGCCGTGCTGCGCGGCAGCGCCATCAACCAGGACGGCGCCTCGAACGGGCTGACCGCCCCGAACGGCCCGTCGCAGCAGCGGGTGATCCGCCAGGCCCTGGCCAACGCGCGGCTCGCGCCGGCGGACGTGGACGCGGTCGAGGCGCACGGCACCGGCACCCGCCTCGGCGACCCGATCGAGGCCCAGGCGTTGCTGGCCACCTACGGCCAGGACCGCGACGAGCCGCTGTGGCTCGGCTCGGTCAAGTCGAACATCGGGCACACCCAGGCCGCCTCCGGCGTCGCCGGCATCATCAAGATGGTGATGGCCCTGCGGCACCGCAGCCTGCCGGCCACGCTGCACGTCGACGCGCCGTCGTCGAAGGTGGACTGGTCCACCGGCGCGGTGCGGCTGCTGACCGAGCCCCACGAGTGGCCCGCCGAGCCCGGCCGGATCCGCCGCGCCGGCGTGTCCTCGTTCGGGATGAGCGGCACCAACGCCCACGTCATCATCGAGGAGGCCCCGGCGCCCGCCCCGGCGCCCGCCCCGACGGCGACCCCGGCGACAGTGCCGTGGATCCTGTCCGCCCGTTCCGCGGCGGCGCTCACCGGGCAGGCGGAGAAGCTGGCCGCGTTCGCCGCCGGCCGGCCGGACCTGGACGTGGCGGCCGTCGCCCGGGCGCTCGCCACCACGCGGGCGAGCCTGGCCCACCGGGCCGTCGTCGTCGGCGGCACAGCCGAGGAACTGGTCGCCGAGCTGGCGACCGTGCCGGCGGGCCCGGCGGCGGCGGACGGCGACGGCGCCGTGGTGCTGGTGTTCCCGGGCCAGGGCAGCCAGTGGCTCGGGATGGCCGCGGCGCTGCTGGACGAGTCGCCGGTGTTCGCCGCCCGGATCGCCGAGTGCGCGGCGGCGCTGCACCCGTTCGTGGACTGGAACCTGCTGGAGATCCTGCGGTCCGACGACGACGGCTGGATGTCGCGGGTCGACGTCGTGCAGCCGGTGCTCTGGGCCGTGATGGTGTCGCTGGCCGCGCTCTGGCAGTCCCTGGGCGTGGCGATCGCCGGTGTGGTCGGCCACTCGCAGGGCGAGATCGCGGCGGCGGTGGTCGCCGGGATCCTCACCCTGCCGGACGGCGCGCGGGTGGTGGCGGTGCGTTCGCGGGCGCTGCGGGCGATCGCCGGCACCGGCGGGATGCTCGCGGTCGCCGCCGACCCGGCGACGGCCGCCGGCCTCGTCGAGGGAGTCGCCGGTGTGTCCGTGGCGGCGATCAACGGCCCGGCGTCGGTGGTGCTCTCCGGTGACGTCGCCGGCATCGAGGAGGTCGCCGCGCGGTGCGCCGACCGGGGTGTGTGGTGCCGGCGGGTGCCGGTGGACTACGCCTCGCACAGTGCCCACGTGGACAGCCTGCGCGGGGAACTGCTGGCCGCGTTCGAGGGGCTCACCCTGCGGGCGGGCACGGTGCCGTTCCACTCCACGGTCACCGGAGGGCTCGTCGACGCGGCCGAGCTGGACGCGGCGTACTGGTTCGAGAACCTGCGCCGGCCGGTGCGCTTCGACGACGTGGTGACCGGGCTGATCGCCGCCGGGCACCGGCTGTTCGTCGAGGCCAGCCCGCACCCGGTGCTCACCGCCGGCATCGACGAGCGCGGCGGCGCGGCGACCGGCTCGCTGCGCCGGGACGCCGGCGACCTGGCCCAGCTGATGCGCTCGGCCGGCGATCTCTGGCGGCGCGGCGGCCACGTCGACTGGCCGGCGCTGACCGGCGACGGCCCGACCACCGACCTGCCGACGTACGCGTTCGACAGGCAGCGGTTCTGGCCCGCGGTGACGGTCCGCGGGGACGCCGCCGCGATCGGCCTCACCGAGTTCCGCCACCCGCTGCTCGGCGCCGGGGTGGTGCTCGCCGACGGGGACGGCGTGGTGCTCTCCGGACGCTGGACGCTCGCGGCGCTGCCCTGGCTCGCCGACCACGCGGTCGCCGGCCGGATCGTGGTGCCCGGCACCGCGTTCGTCGAACTGGCCTGGCAGGCCTGTCTCGCCGTCGGCGCGCCGGCGGTGCGGGACCTCTCCCTGCACGCGCCGCTGGCGCTGAGCGGCGACGGCGGCGTGTCGGTGCAGGTCCGGGTCGGCGCTCCCGAGGCGGACGGCGACCGGACGGTCCGGGTGTTCTCCCGCGCCGGCGACGACAACCCGCTGGATGCCGGCGACGACTGGGTCTGCCACGCGTCCGGCGTGCTCGGTGCGACCGGCCCCGCCGCGTCGGCGGAGCCGGAGACCTGGCCGCCGTCGGGGGCGGTCGCCGTCGACGTGGACGGCTTCTACCCGGCCGGCGTCGAGGCGGGGTACGGCTACGGCCCCGCCTTCCGCGGGCTGCGGCGGGCCTGGCGGGTCGGCGACGACGTGTACGCGGAGGTGGAACTGCCCGAGTCGGTGCCGCCCGCGGCGTACGGCGTGCACCCGGCCCTGCTGGACGCGGCGCTGCACGGCCTGGGGCTCGGCGCGCCGGACGGAGCCGGGTCCGGCCCGATGCTGCCGTTCTCCTGGTCCGGGGTGCGCCTGTTCGCCCGGGGCGCGTCGACGCTGCGGGTGCGGTTGGCGCGCGCCGACGACGGCGGCGTGGCGGTGTGGTTGTCCGACCCGGCCGGCGCGCCGGTCGCCTCGATCGACCGCCTCGTGCTTCGGGCCTGGGACGGGGCCCCGGCGGCCGACGCCGGCACCCGGGAGGCGTTGCTGCGGGTCGACTGGTCGCCGCTGCGTGACGCGGTCGCCGTGGACGTGCCGGCCGAGGTGTGGCGGGTGGACTTCCCGGACCCGGCGGTGGCGTTGGCGCGGGTGCAGGGCTGGCTGGCGTCGACCGTCGACGGCGTGCTGGTCGTCGTGCTGCCCGGCGCGGCACCGGCCGGCGGCACGGTCGTCGACCCGTACGCGGCGGGGGTGTGGGGTCTGCTGCGGTCGGCGCAGTCGGAGAATCCGGGCCGGATCGTGCTCGTCGACGGTGCCGGCGAGGACGGGTTCCTGCGCGGGTTGGCCGGGCTGGGTGAGCCGCAGGTGGCGGTGCGCGGGTCGGTGGTGTTCGTGCCGCGTCTGGTCCGGGCGTTGCCGTCGTCGTCGCTGGTGGTGCCGGACGCCGTGGCGTGGCGGCTGGACGTGGTGGGTGGGTCGTCGTTGGACTGCCTGGCGTTGGTGCCGGCCGACGACGCGCTGGCCCCGTTGGCCGCCGGTCAGGTGCGGGTGTCGATGCGCGCCGCCGGCGTCAACTTCCGCGACGTGCTGATGGCCCTGGGCCTCTATCCGGAGCCGGCCCGGATGGGCTCCGAAGGCGCCGGCGTCGTGCTGGAGGTCGCCTCCGACGTCACCGGCGTCGAACCCGGCGACCGTGTCTTCGGCTCGTTCGTGGGCGCGTTCGGCCCGGTGGCGGTGACCGACCACCGACTGCTGTCACCGATGCCGGCCGGTTGGTCGTTCGCGCAGGCGGCGTCCGTGTCGACGGCGTTCGTGACCGCGTTCCACGGGCTGCGGGACGTGGCGGGCCTGCGGGCGGGGGAGCGGCTGCTGGTGCACGCCGGCGCGGGCGGCGTCGGTATGGCCGCCGTCCGGTTGGCGCTGGCGTGGGGTGTGGAGGTGTTCGCGACCGCGTCGCCCGGCAAGTGGGACGTGCTGCGGGGTCTGGGCCTGGACGACGCGCACATCGCGTCGTCGCGGGACACGGGTTTCGAGGCGGCGTTCGGCCCGGTGGACGTGGTGTTGAACTCGCTGGCGGGTGAGTTCGTCGACGCGTCGTTGCGGATGCTCGGCGACGGCGGTCGGTTCGTGGAGATGGGCAAGGCCGACGTCCGCGACGCCGACGGGCCCGCCGCGCGGGGCGTCGCGTACTCCGTCTTCGACCTGACCCGGATCGGCGTCGACCGGATCGCCGCGATCCAGGCCGAGGTGGTGGACCTGGTCGAGCGCGACGACGTCGCCCTGTTGCCGTTCCGGGTGTGGGATGTGCGGGATGCGGCGGAGGCGTTCCGGTTCATGTCGCAGGGCCGGCATGTGGGCAAGATCGTGTTGACGATTCCGTCGGCGCCGTCGGGCACGGTGTTGTTGACCGGTGGTACCGGCGTTCTCGGCGGCCTGTTCGCGGAGCATCTCGTCAATGTGCACGGGGTGCGGGATCTGGTGTTGGTGTCGCGTCGTGGTCCGGATGCGCCGGGTGCGGGCGACCTGGTCGCACGGTTGCGGGAGGCCGGCGCCGAGGCGCGGGTGGTCGCGGCGGACGTGGCGGACCGCGCGGCGTTGGCCGGGGTGCTGGACGGGATCGAGGATCTGTCGGGTGTGGTGCATCTGGCGGGTGTGCTCGATGACGGCGCGTTCGAGGGCCTGTCGGCGGAGCGGATCGCGTCGGTGTGGGCCGGGAAGGCCGTCGCGGCGGCGCATCTTGACGAGTTGACGCGGAACCGGGATCTGGCGTGGTTCGTGATGTTTTCGTCGGCGTCGGCGACGTTCGGTACGGCGGGTCAGGCGGGTTATGCGTCGGC
>NZ_FMDM01000027.1 GCF_900090105.1 Micromonospora humi
GGGGCGGGGCGGCCAGGGCGGGGCGGGGCGGCCGGGGCGGGGCGGCCGGGGCGGGGCGGCCGGGTCGGGTTGACGCATCGAGGTGGGCTGATCAGAATGAGCGGCGGAGCCAGGTTCCGACACCGGCGCGAGGGCGTCGACGGCTGATCATCGCCGTCGAGGATCGCCGGTGCCTCCCCACGGGTGGCCGTCCACGTCACGGCCCGGCGGACGCTGTCCGCGTACTCGATGACGAGCGTGCCGTGCCTCCTGGTCCTGCCGCCCGCGGCGCCCGCGCGGCGCGGGCATCCGAAGTGGAGCTTCCATGCACCGACGCACCGCCCTCGGCGGCGCCCTGACGGCGCTCGCCACCGCCGCGGCCGGCATCCTCGTCGCCGCGACCGTCAGCACCACCCCGGCCGCCGCCGCGGCCGGCGGCACCGGCACCGGCTACCTGCACACCAGTGGCAACAAGATCGTCGACAGTACGGGCGCGACCGTCCGGCTCACCGGCATCAACTGGTTCGGCATGGAGACCGACAACAAGACGTTCCACGGCCTGTGGTCGAGCAACCCGTGGCGCGGCCAGCTCGACACCATGGCCCGGCTCGGTTACAACACGCTGCGCATCCCGTACTCGAACGACTCCATCAAGCCCGGCGCGACCGCGACCGGGATCAACGACTTCGTCAACCCGGACCTGATCGGGCTCTCCCCGCTGCAGATCCTGGACAAGGTCATCGACTACGCGGGCAGCAAGGGGATGCGGGTCATCCTGGACCGCCACCGGCCGACCTCGGCCGGGCAGTCGCCGCTCTGGTACACCTCGGGCGTCTCCGAGGCGACCTGGATCAACGACTGGAAGACGATGGCCCAGCGGTACGCCAACAACCCCACCGTGATCGGGGCGGACCTGCACAACGAGCCGCACGCCGAGGGCACCAACCCGGCCGCCACCGGCGCCTGCTGGGGCTGCGGCGACACCGCCCGCGACTGGCGGCTGGCCGCCGAGCGGGCCGGCAACGCGATCCTCGGCGTGCAACCGAACTGGCTGATCTTCGTGGAGGGGGTGAGCTGTCCGAGCGGCGGCCTGTCGAACGTCTGGGACAACGACCCCAGCAACGACGAGGACTGCGGCTGGTGGGGCGGCAACCTCTCCAAGGCCGGGCAGTTCCCGGTGCGGCTGAACGTGGCCAACCGGCTGGTCTACTCGCCGCACGAGTACGCCACCTCGGTCTACCGGCAGGCCTGGTTCGACGACCCGAGCTACCCGGCGAACATGCCGGCCATCTGGGACAGGTACTGGGGCTACCTCTACAAGCAGAACATCGCGCCGATCATGATGGGCGAGTTCGGCACCACGCTCCAGGACCCGAAGGACAAGGTCTGGCTGGAGAACCTGATGGCCTACACCGGCACCGGGGTCAACGGCATGTCGTTCACCTACTGGTCGTGGAACCCCAACTCGGGTGACACCGGCGGCATCGCCAACGACGACTGGACCACCGTCAACCAGGCCAAGCAGGCCATCCTCCAGCCCTACCTGATCCCGCCCACCGGCGGCGGCAACCCGAACCCGACGCCGACCGGCACCGGCTCCCCGACGCCGAACCCGACCACGCCCGGCCCGACGCCGACCACGCCGGCGCCGAGCGGCGGGTGCACCGCCAGCTACAAGCAGGTCAACGCCTGGGCCGGCGGCTTCCAGGGCGAGCTGACCGTGAAGAACACCGGCACCGGTGCGGTGAACCCGTGGTCGGTCACCTGGACCTGGCCGTCCGGGGTGACGCTGGCGAGCGGGTGGAACGCGACGGTCACCCAGTCCGGGACCACGGTCACGGCGGCGGCGCCCACCTGGGCACCGTCACTGGCGGCGGGGGCGTCGGTCACCGTCGGCTTCACCGCCAACGGCACCGCCGCGAACCCCGCCACGGTGAAGCTCAACACCTCCGCCTGCGGATAAGGCGGGGCCCCCTCTTAACGCATTCGGTAGAGGAGGGGCCCCTTTTTAACACCGAGTGTTAAAAAGGGGCCCCTCCTCACGAGCGGGGTGGGGGTCAGCGGACCGCGCAACCGCCGGTGGTGGGGGCGGGCGGTACGGCCGGCGCGCCGATCGTGGGCAGGCCGAGCAGCACCCCGGGGGTACGCGGGGCGCGCCCCGCCTCGGCCGCGTCGCCGGCCCGGGTGCGGCGGTGCGCCAGCGGCGCCCCGTCGGCGTTCAGGTGGTGCGGGGCCGCGTAGGTGACGGCGGTGTGCACGATGTCGCCGGGACGGATCTGCCCGCCCAGCTCGCCGGTGGCGAAGTGCACCAGCCGGCCGTCGCGGGCCCGCCCGGACATCCGGCCGGTGCGCTCGTCCTTGCGGCCCTCGCCGACGGCGACCAGCACCTCGACGGTCTCGCCCACCAGCTTGCGGTTCTCCGCCCAGGTGATCTCCTCGACGCAGGCGACCAGCCGCTCGTAGCGCTCCTGCACGACGGCCTTGGGCAGTTGGCCGTCCATGGTGGCCGCCGGGGTGCCGGGGCGCTTCGAGTACTGGAAGGTGAACGCCGAGGAGAACCGGGCCTCCCGGACCACGTCGAGGGTGCGCGCGAAGTCGGCCTCGGTCTCGCCGGGGAAGCCGACGATGATGTCCGTGGTGATCGCCGCGTCCGGCATCGCCGCCCGGACCTTGGAGATGATGCCGAGGTACTTCTCCGACCGGTACGAGCGGCGCATCGCGCGCAGCACGTCGTCGGAGCCGGACTGCAACGGCATGTGCAGCGAGTGGCAGACGTTCGGCGTCTCGGCCATCGCCTCGATCACGTCGTCGGTGAAGTCCTTCGGGTGCGGACTGGTGAACCGGACCCGCTCCAGCCCGTCGATGTCGCCGCAGGCGCGCAGCAGCTTGCCGAACGCGTACCGGTCGCCGAACTCGACGCCGTAGGAGTTGACGTTCTGCCCGAGCAGCGTCACCTCCAGCACGCCCTCGTCGACGAGCGCCCGCACCTCGGACAGGACGTCGCCGGGGCGGCGGTCCTTCTCCCTGCCGCGCAGCGAGGGCACGATGCAGAAGGTGCAGGTGTTGTTGCAGCCGACGGAGATGGAGACCCAGCCCGCGTACGTCGACTCGCGCCGGGTCGGCAGCGTGGAGGGGAAGACCTCCAGCGACTCGAGGATCTCCACCTCGGCGGCGGCGTTGTGCCGCGCCCGGTCCAGCAACGCCGGCAGCGAGCCGATGTTGTGCGTGCCGAAGACCACGTCCACCCAGGGCGCCTTGCGGACGATCTCGCCCCGGTCCTTCTGGGCGAGACAGCCACCGACCGCGATCTGCATCCCGGGGTGCTTCGCCTTCACCGGGCGCAGGTGACCCAGGTTGCCGTAGAGCCGGTTGTCGGCGTTCTCCCGGACCGCGCAGGTGTTGAACACCACCACGTCGGGCTGCTCGCCGGCCTCGGGGGCACGCACGTAACCGGCGTCCTCGAGGAGGCCGGAGATGCGCTCGGAGTCGTGCACGTTCATCTGGCAGCCGTACGTGCGCACCTGGTAGGTGCGCGGGCTGCCCGCGGCTGCGGTAGTCATGACCCGGACAGCGTATCCGGGTGCGCCGGCGGCCGGCGACGGGCGGACCCGGTCAGGCGGCGGCGAGCGCCGGCCCGACCGAGTCGGGCGCCCAGCGGGAGCGGTGGCACCGCGACCAGCCGCGGCAGCGGGGGTCGGCCTCGGTGCAGAGCCGCTGGTCGCTGAGGACCTCACCGTCGTCGGTCTCGACCACGTCGAAGTGCACCGGGCGGATCGTGCCGTCCGGGGCGACCAGCAGGTGCCGGCCGGCGTCGAGCGTGTCGTCGCGCATCAGGCAGTTGCGGCCCAGCACCCGGGCCAGCGCCGCGATGGCGGGCAGCTCGGGCAGGCGCTCGGGCACGCCGTAACAGTCGACCACGGTGCCGTACGCCCCGGGCGCCTCCCACACGTCGCAGACCACCGCGTACGCGGGGAGCCGGGCCGGGTCGGCGACGGCGAGGGGCATCACCACCCGTCCGAGCGCCTCGGCCATCGCCGGGTAGACCTCCACCGGCGCGCCGCCGTCGATTCTCCAGTTCCACAGCTCGGTCATGCCGCCTCCTCGCTGCGCTCGTCCCACCGGCCTCCGAATCGGGCCTTACTGACGATGGTGGGGGGCATTTGACCTCGACCGGGGGCAAGTTACCGGTCTGTGACCATTCCGGGCAAAATTTCCCTGGGCGACGTTGCCCTGAGTAGCGGTAAGATGACAGTTTATCGGGTATCGTGCCGTGCCGCGCGACGCCACGCGGCGCGTCAGCGCAGCCGGATCAGGTGGTCGGAGGCGGGCAGCAGCTCGCCGACCACCGTGCCGCCGGGCACCTCGCCGGCGACCAGCAGCCCGCCCGACGTCTGCGCGTCGGCCAGCAGCAGCCGCTCGGCCTCGTCGGCGCCGCCGGCGTCGGTCCACGGCGTCACCCACTCCAGGTTGCGCCGGGTGCCGCCACTGACGTACCCGTCGCGCAGCGCCTCGCGCGCGCCCGGCAGGTACGGCACCGCGGCGGTGTCGATCGCGACCGTGAGCCGGCTGGCCCGGGCCAGCTTGGAGGCGTGCCCGAGCAGGCCGAAGCCGGTCACGTCGGTCCCGCAGCGGATCCCGGCGGCCACCGCGGCGCGGGCGGCGTCCCGGTTGAGCCGGACCATCGACTCGACCGCCTCGGCGAACCGCTCCCCGGTCTGCTTGTGCCGGGTGTTGAGCACGCCGACGCCGAGCGGCTTGGTCAGCGACAGCGGCAGCCCGGCCCGCCCGGCGTCGAGGGTGATCAGCTCGTCGGGTCGGACCACGCCGGTGACCGCCAGGCCGTACTTCGGGCCGTCGTCGTCCACGCTGTGCCCGCCGGCCAGGTGACAGCCGGCCTCCCGGGCCACGTCCTGCCCGCCGCGCAGCACCTCGCGGGCCAGCTCCAGCGGGAGCACCTCGCGCGGCCAGCAGAGCAGGTTGAGCGCGACCAGCGGGGTGCCGCCCATGGCGTACACGTCGGAGAGCGCGTTGGCGGCGGCGATCCGGCCCCAGTCGTACGCGTCGTCGACGACCGGGGTGAAGAAGTCGGCGGTGGTCACCAGGCCGGTGCGCTCGTCCAGCCGGACCACCGCGGCGTCGTCGCCGTTCTCCAGGCCGACCAGCAGGTCGGCCGTACCTCCGCTCGGGCCGAGACCGGCGACCATCGCCTCCAGCTCGCCCGGGGGGATCTTGCAGGCGCAACCGCCGCCGCGGGCATGCTCGGTGAGCCGGTACGTGTCGGTCATCGCCTCATGATCTCCGCGACCGGACCCGACCGCCACTCGGACGCACCGGTCGGCGACGGAATTCGGACGCGCGGGTACGCCGGTGACCGGTGTTACCGCTCCGTGACCATCTGGGTTGCGTTCCGCCACATCAGGCCGCCTACAGTTGCCCAACCGGGAGGTCGACCGACCCCCGGATCCGGCACGGACGACAGGGACGGTGGACGACGTGACGACGGGCGACCCGCTGATCGTGCTCGACGGGGTCCACAAGTGGTTCGGGCCGCTGCACGTGCTCGACGACGTGTCCCTCTCCGTCGATCGGGGCGAGGTGGTCGTGGTGATCGGCCCGTCCGGCTCCGGCAAGTCGACGCTGTGCCGGGCCATCAACCGGCTGGAGCCGATCAACGAGGGCACCATCACGTTCGACGGGCAGCCGCTGCCGGCCGAGGGCAAGCCCCTGGCCAAGCTGCGCAGCGAGGTCGGCATGGTGTTCCAGTCGTTCAACCTCTTCGCGCACAAGACCATCCTGGAGAACGTCACGCTCGGGCCGGTCAAGGTGCGCAAGGAGAAGCCGGCCGCCGCCCGGGAGCGCGGCCTGGCCCTGCTCGACCGCGTCGGCATCGCCAACCAGGCGGACAAGTACCCGGCGCAGCTCTCCGGCGGCCAGCAGCAGCGGGTGGCGATCGCCCGCGCGCTGGCCATGCAGCCCAAGGCGATGCTCTTCGACGAGCCGACGAGCGCGCTCGACCCGGAGATGGTCGGTGAGGTGCTCGACGTGATGACCTCGCTGGCCCGCGACGGCATGACCATGGTCGTGGTCACGCACGAGATGGGCTTCGCCCGGCACGCGGCCAACCGGGTCGTCTTCATGGCCGACGGCAAGCTGGTCGAGGAGGCCGCGCCGGCGGAGTTCTTCGCGAACCCGCGCAGCGACCGGGCCAAGGACTTCCTCTCCAAGATCCTCACGCACTGAGCGTCCGTAGTGGAGCAGTGGAGTCGTCCCCGACGGCTCCGTCGACGAAGGAGATGTGTATGCGTATGAAGCGCGTGGCGGCGGTGGCCATGATGGCCTCGCTCGCCCTTTCCGCGGCCGCCTGCGGCAAGGAGGGGAACCCGACCCCGAGCGGCGGCGGCAACGCCAGCGGCGGGGCGCAGGGCGACAGCTGCAGCACCTCGGGCGTGACCTTCACTCCCAAGACGGACGCCAACGTCGCCGGCAGCCAGGCCTTCCAGAAGATCAAGTCGGCGGGCAAGGTCGTCGTCGGCGTCAAGTTCGACCAGCCGAACCTCGGCTACAAGGACGCCCAGGGCAAGCGCTGCGGCTTCGACATCGAGATCGCCCAGTACGTCGCCAGCACGCTCGGCGTCGACCCGGCGAAGATCGAGTACAAGGAGATCCAGTCGGCCAACCGGGAGACCGCGATCAAGGGTGGGGAGATCGACTACTACGTCGGCACCTACTCGATCACCGACAAGCGCAAGAACGACGTCTCCTTCGCCGGCCCGTACTTCGTCGCCGGCCAGGACCTGCTGGTCCGCAAGGACGATTCGTCGATCACCGGCAAGGACACCCTCAAGGGCAAGAAGGTCTGCTCGGCCACCGGATCCACCCCGATCCAGAAGGTCCGCGACGAGGGCATGACGGAGCCGGAGAACATCGTCGAGTTCAAGACCTACTCCGAGTGCGTCTCGCAGCTCCTGGACAAGAAGGTGGACGCGGTCACCACCGACGACGCCATCCTCAAGGGCTACGCCGCGCAGAACCCGGACGAGCTGAAGGTCGTCGGCCAGCCGTTCAGCACCGAGAAGTACGGCATCGGCCTGCCCAAGGACGACAAGGCCATGCGTGACTACGTGAACGACCAGATCGAGGCCGCGTTCACCGACGGCACCTGGAAGAAGATCTACGACGGCACGCTGGGCAAGTCCGGCTCGCCGGCCACCCCGCCGCAGCTCGAGCGGTACTGACGGTCCGCCACCCGACGTCGCACCGGGCGGGGAGGTCCTCCTCCCCGCCCGGTCGGTGTCCGAGAGACTGAGAGCGAGGCATGGGCGAGTTCCTCCGCGTCCTGACGGACAACGCGAGCCTGTTCCGCGACGGGTTCATCAACACCGTCAAGTTGTTCCTGATCGCCGGCGTCGGCAGCCTCGTCCTCGGCACGCTGCTCGGCGCGATGCGGGTGTCCCCGATCCCCGCCCTGCGGGCCTTCGGCGCCACCTACGTCAACCTGATCCGCAACACCCCGCTGACCCTGGTGTTCGCGTTCCTCGTCTTCGCCGTGCCGAAGCTGGACGTGAACATCGACTACTTCCCCAGCGCCTGCATCGCGCTGACCGTCTACACCTCGGCGTTCATCTGCGAGGTGGTCCGCTCCGGCGTCAACACGGTCGCCACCGGGCAGGCCGAGGCCGCCCGGGCGCTGGGCATGACGTTCGCCCAGGTGCTCACGCTGATCGTGCTGCCGCAGGCGCTGCGGGCCATGGTCCCGCCGCTGATGAGCGTGCTCATCGCGATGCTGAAGAACACCACGATCGCCGCCGGCTTCTCGGTGCTGGAAGCCGGTGCCATCCCGGCGTACATGGCCGAACGGGGTGAGCCCCAGTTCGCGGTGCTCACCTGGATCGTCATCGGTTTCCTGATTCTCATCCTGCCGCTGGTGGTGCTCCAGCGGTTCCTCGAGCGCAAGTGGGCGGTGGCCCGATGAGCAGCAGCAGCGTCCTCTACGACCTTCCCGGCCCGAAGGCCCGACTGCGCAACCGGATCCTGGGCGTCGTCTCGATCGCCGCGATCGTCGCGTTGATCGCGTTCGTGGTCTACAAGTTCGACCAGACCGGCCAGTTCGAGGCCCGCAAGTGGGAGCAGTTCCAGTACGTCGCGGTGCAGCGGGAGATCCTCTCCGGCCTGCTCGCGACGCTGAAGGCCGCCGCCGTCGCGACCGTGCTGGCGCTGCTGTTCGGCGCGGTCTTCGCCAGCGCCCGGCTCAGCGACCGTTGGCTGTTCCGCACGCCGGCCACCTTCGTGGTGGAGCTGTTCCGGGCCATCCCGCTGCTGATCCTGATCTTCTTCGGCTACTACGTGCCGCTGCAGTACGGCTGGCCGATCGACAAGTTCTGGGCGCTGGTCATCGGGTTGACGCTCTACAACGGCTCGGTGCTGGCGGAGATCTTCCGGGCCGGCATCAACGCCGTGCCGTACGGGCAGTCCGAGGGCGCCTACGCGGTGGGCCTGCGCAAGAACCAGGTGCTGCGGCTCATCCTGCTGCCGCAGGCGTTCCGCGCGATGCTGCCGGCCATCGTCAGCCAACTCGTCGTACTGCTGAAGGACACCGCGCTGGGCTTCATCATCACGTACCCCGAGCTGCTCTTCGCCGGGAAGCAGATCGGTGGCCGGCTGGCGTTCGGGCTGCCCTACGTGCCGACGTACCTGGTCATCGCGGCCATCTACATCAGCATCTGCGGTCTGCTGTCGGTGCTGGCCTGGTGGTTGCAGAAGCGGCTGACCCGGCTGCCGCGCAGCGCGGCCAAGCCGGTCCCGGCCACCCAGACCGACGGCGGCACCGGCGTCACTCCCCTCTGACCCGAGGGACCACACGACGGGCGGGTGGGGGTTCTCCCCCACCCGCCCGTCGTCGTCGCGTCAGCGGGCGATCTCGGTGACCCGGGACTCGCGCACCACCGTCACCCGGATCTGACCCGGATAGGTCAGCTCCTCCTCGATCTGCTTCGCCACGTCCCGGGCCAGCACCGCCGCGCCGATGTCGTCCACGTCGTCCGGCTTCACCATCACCCGGATCTCCCGGCCCGCCTGCATGGCGAAGACCTTCTCCACGCCGAGCTTGCCGGCCGCGATCTCCTCGATCCGCTCCAGCCGCTTGACGTACGCCTCCAGGCTCTCCCGCCGGGCCCCGGGCCGCCCGCCCGAGCAGGCGTCCGACGCCTGGGTGAGGACCGCCTCGATGGTCTGCGGCGGCACCTCGTTGTGGTGTGCCTCGATGGCGTGCACCACGTCCTCGGTCTCGCCGTACTTGCGGGCCAGGTCGGCGCCGATGATGGCGTGGCTGCCCTCCACCTCGTGGGTGAGCGCCTTGCCGATGTCGTGCAGGAACGCGCAGCGCTTGATGGTCGGCACGTCCAGCCGCAGCTCGGCGGCCATGGTGCCGGCGATGTGCGCGGTCTCGACCAGGTGCTTGAGCACGTTCTGCCCGTACGACGTCCGGTAGCGCAACCGGCCCAGCAGGGTGACCAGCTCCGGATGGATCTCGGTGATCCCCACCTCGACCAGGGCGTCCTCGGCGGCCCGGTGGCACAGCTCCTCCACCTCGTGGCGGGCCAGGTCGTAGACCTCCTCGATCCGGTGCGGGTGGATCCGACCGTCCAGCACCAACTTCTCCAGGGTGAGCCGGCCGACCTCCCGGCGGACCGGGTCGAAACAGGAGAGCAGCACCGCCTCGGGGGTGTCGTCGATGATCAGGTTGACGCCGGTGACCGACTCGAAGGCGCGGATGTTGCGCCCCTCCCGGCCGATGATCCGGCCCTTCATCTCGTCGCCGGGCAGGTGCAGCACGCTGACCACGCTCTCCGCGGTCTGTTCGCTGGCCACCCGCTGGATGGCGTCCACCACGATGTGCCGGGCCCGCTGTTCGGCGGTGCTCCGCGCGTCGGACTCGATCTCCCGGACCAGCAGCGCCGCCTCCCGCTTGGCCTGCCCCTCGATCGAGTCGACCAGCTCGACGCGGGCGGCGTCGGCGGTCAGCCCGGCCACCCGCTCCAGCTCGCGGCGTCGCTGCTCCTCCACCTCGGTCAGCTCCCGCTCGCGTTCGGCCAGTGCGGCCTCCCGGGCGGCGAGCGCGGCGGTGGCGGCGGTGAGCTGCCGCTCGCGTTCGGCCAGCCGCTCGACCTCCTCGGTGTGCAGCCGCTCCCGCTCGTCCATCCGGGCGGCCCGCCGCTCGACCTCGGCGGCCTGCTCCCGCGTGGTGGCGGCGAGCACCGCCACCTCGCGCTCGCCGCTGCGCCGCGCGGTCGCCCGGAGCTGTTCGGCGTCCGCCTCGGCCTGCTTGTGCGCCCGTTCCAGCACGGTGTCCGCCTCGGCGCGGGCGTCGTCGAGCACCCGCCGCGCCTCGGCCCGGGCGGCCTTCGCCTCGGCCTTTGCCGCGGCCGCCTCGGCACGGGCCGCGGAGGCGGCCGACTTCGCCACGTCGATGGTGCTGTTCACCTCGTCGGCTGCGGTGCGAAGCGCGGCCAGGGACTGCTCCTGCCGGTCCTTCTCCGCGATGAAGGCCGGGTCCTCGGGCGCGGGCGCCAGGCTGAAGCGCTTGAGCACCCGCACGCCGAACAGCACGGCGCCGATCACCACGGCGACGAGCAGCAGCACCACCACGAGGAGGACGACGTCGAAGGCGCTCATGCCGCCACTCCGCACCGGTAGGTGCCGACGGGCGTCGCCGCACCGGCCGGGGCGGTGCCGCCGCCCGGCGAGGAACGGCCGGGACCGTGTGGCAGACCGCCGATGAACCTGTGCCGCCCCGCCATGGCCGCCTCCCCTGAACGTCGCGCCGCAGGGCACGCGCGATGGCACGCGCCTGCGGCTCTGGACGCCCGACCGGAGCGGCTGGCTGTGGGCAGCTTTCCGTCGGCGGTGCCCCTCGTTGGGCACCGCCAGCGGCCGGTTGCAGTTGTCGGACGCGCCGGACAGGGTCCGGAACGGCCGTCAAGGGCCGGTGAAGCTGGCCAAAGTGATGCTGTTCTGTTACGAGATCTATGTTGTGCGCTTAGCCTGCGCTGGTCGGGCAAAGTGAGCCTGTATGGCGAGGCTAGGTCGCGAGGGGCCGTTCGGTCAAGGAGTCATGATCAAACCACCCGGACGGAGAGAAGTTGTCCCGTCACGGAGAGGTGAGAATATGCCGGACAGGCGTGGACAAACCTCGCCGGCTGTCATCTCCGCGTGACCTTTCCCGCCTGCTCAGGCACCGTGCCGCGGGCCCGCCCGACAGTCCGCCGGGTCGACGCGACCCGCGCACCACGATGATCCACGTCAGGTCGCCGAAGGAGCGGCATTCCACGACTGTGCGCTGTCGGTTCACGCACCGCCTCGGTCAGCGGGCGCCCAGGGCGCGGGCGGCAGTCACCAGTGCGGCGTTGTCCGGCGCGGCGGTGCCGTCCGGCAGCAGGAGCGTGTCCTCCAGGCCGATCCGGGTGGGCAGGCCACGGCGGACCGCCTCGGCGAGCACCGGCCAGGTCGCCGGGCCCTCGCCGTGCAGCAGCACCGGTGGGCACCGGTCGGGCATCGCGGCGAGGATCGCGGCCGCGTCGGCGAGCGCCACCTCGACCGACTCGGCCATGCACTCGACGAGGACCCGCCCGGTGGGTGTCGGCCAGCGGCGCCACGCGTCGACCGCCGCCGGCGTCCAGAGGCCGGCCTCGACCATCACGCCGCGCTCGTGCAGGGCGGCGGCGACCGCCGCCGCGCCGGGTTCGTGGGCGTTGACGGAGGCGAAGTCGGGCAGCACCGTCCAGGCACGGACGGCGGCCACCCGCTCGGTCGGGTCCGGAAGGATCCACGCGCCGGTGCTCACGCCGACCGGCAGGCCGGGACGGGCGGCCCGGACGGCGCCGACCGCCGCCGCGATCACGCTCGGATCGAGGGATTCGGCGCCGTCGTCGTCGCGCGGGTGCACGTGGACCGCCGCCACCCCGGCCCCCGCGCAACGCGCGGCGTCGGCCGCCAACTCGGCCGCGGTGAGCGGCACGGCCGGATGCTCGTCGCGTCGCCGCCCACCGTTCAGGCACGCCTTCACCATCGGGTGCACCCCTCCTCGACGACGGCGGCGGGTCGGGTCAGTCGTGCCGGCGGGCGTCGAGATCGCTCTCGGCGTCGGCCAGGGCGTCGGCGTCGATGTGCTCGGCGAACTCGGCCGCCTCGGCGCTCTGCGCGGCGAGCGCGTCCTTGACCGCGCGGATCGCCACGCCGGCCGGATAGCCCTTACGCGCCAGCATGCCGACCAGGCGCCGGAACACCGCGTCGGGCTCGCCGCGGGCGGTGCGCAGCTTCCGGTCCACCAGGGCCCGGGCCGTCTCGGCCTCGGTCTCCTCGTCGAGCCCGTCCAGGGCGGCGCCGGCCACCTCGCCGTCGACGCCCTTCTGGCGCAGCTCGGTGGCGAGCGCCCGGCGGGCCAGCCCGCGGCCGTTGTGCCGGCTGCTCACCCAGGCACGGGCGAACGCGGCGTCATCGACGATGCCGACCTCGTCGTAGCGGTCGAGCACCTGCTCGGCGGTCTCCTCGGAGATGCCCCGCCGGGCCAGCGCACCGGCCAACTCGGCGCGGGTGCGCGGCCGGGTGGCGAGCTGCCGCAGGCAGATCTCCCGGGCCAGCTCGGCCTCGTCGCGCGGTGGAGCCGGAGCCTCCCCGGAGTCGGACTCCGCCGCGCGACCGCGGCGCCCACGGCGGGGCTGGGGCGTGCCGGTGGCGTCACCCGCACGGGGTGGGCCGGCATCCCAGCCCCGCCCCGTGCGGGCCCGTCGTCCTGCCACGGATCAGCGGATCAGAAGTCGACCGGCGGCAACTCCGGGCCGCCGGCGGCGTCGCCCGCACCACCGGTGCCGACGCCGAGCTTCTCCAGGATCTTCTTCTCGACCTCGGCCGCCACGTCGGGGTTCTCGCGAAGGAACTCGCGAGCCTTCTCCTTGCCCTGGCCGAGCTGGTCGCCGTCGTAGGTGTACCAGGCGCCGGACTTGCGGATGATCGCCTGCTCCACGCCCACGTCGATCAGGGAGCCCTCGCGAGAGATGCCCTTGCCGTACATGATGTCGAACTCGGCCTGCTTGAACGGCGCCGCGACCTTGTTCTTCACGACCTTGACCCGGGTGCGGTTGCCGACCACGTCGGTGCCGTCCTTCAGGCTCTCGATGCGGCGCACGTCGAGCCGGACCGAGGCGTAGAACTTCAGCGCCCGGCCACCGGTCGTGGTCTCCGGACTGCCGAACATCACGCCGATCTTCTCGCGGAGCTGGTTGATGAAGATCGCGGTGGTGCCGGTGTTGTTGAGGATGCCGGTGATCTTCCGCAGCGCCTGGCTCATCAGCCGGGCCTGGAGGCCGACGTGGCTGTCGCCCATCTCGCCCTCGATCTCGGCGCGCGGCACCAGGGCGGCGACCGAGTCGATCACGATGATGTCGATCGCGCCGGAGCGCACCAGCATGTCGGTGATCTCCAGCGCCTGCTCGCCGGTGTCCGGCTGGGAGACCAGCAGGGCGTCGGTGTCGACACCGAGCGCCTTCGCGTATTCCGGGTCGAGCGCGTGCTCGGCGTCGATGAACGCGGCGATGCCGCCCGCCCGCTGGGCGTTGGCCACCGCGTGCAGGGCGACCGTGGTCTTACCGCTGGACTCCGGACCGTAGATCTCGACGACCCGGCCGCGGGGCAGACCGCCCACGCCGAGCGCCACGTCGAGCGCGATGGAGCCGGTCGGCGTGACCGCCGTCTGAATGACGGGCCGCTCCCCCAGCCGCATCACCGAACCCTTGCCGAACTGCTTGTCGATCTGAGCGAGAGCAAGGTCGAGTGCCTTCTCCCGGTCAGGACCTGCCGCCATCGTTGCCACCCCTGCCTTCGCCGGCGTCTTTCCTGAGCTTCGCGTCACGCGGGACACGCTAGGCGCTGGGTCCGACAGAAAACCAGCCGACGGGCCGCGAGCTGTGGACGAGCACCCCGCTGTGGACAATAGCCGAACAGGTGTACGACTGGGCAAGCGACACGCGGAACCGAGGAAAAGGCTGCTCAGCGTAGTCGGGCAGGCACCCGGTCGGGATACGCGGCGACCACCGCGCGCCACACCACGTGCGTTTCCTCACCGGCCGCGAGCGCCTGCTCGACGGTCCGCCCGCCGAGTTGGGAGAGCACCTGGTCGCTGGCGATGCTGGCCGCGTAGCCCGGCCCGAACGCCTCCTCCAGCCGCGCCCAGAAGTCGGTCAGCCGCACGTGTTCAGTCCTCCTCGTCGTGTCTGTCCGCACCGGACCCGCCGCCCCCGTCGGAAGCGCCGCCCGCGCCGGGGTGCCGCAGCGCGAGCGCGACCAGCGGCACCACCGCGATCGCCGCCAGCAGGGTGAGCGCCGGGTACCCCACGGCCCCCATGACCAACCCGCTCAGCGCCGCCGCACCCGCCCCGGCCAGCCCCATGAGCAGGTCGGACAGGCCCTGCACGCCGGGCCGGTCGGCGGTGGGCACCGACTCCGACAGCAGCGTCGAGCCCGCCACCATGGTGCCCGACCAGCCCAGGCCGAGCAGCGCCAGCCCCACCGAGAGCGCCGGGGTGCGGTGCCCGGCGGCGCCGGCGACCGCGCACGCGGCCAGCAGCAGCGCCACCCCGCCGAGGATCACCGGTCGCCGGCCCACCCGGTCGGTGAGCCAGCCCACCACCGGCGAGAACGCGTACATGCCGGCGATGTGCAGGCTGAGCACGATGCCGACCACGCGCAGCAGGTCCGCGTCGGAGTGCCACTCGTCGAGGTGCACCGGGGTCATCGACATCACCGCGACCATCACCAGGTGGCCCACCGCGACCGCGGCGATACCGAGCCGGGCGGCCGGCCGGCGGCGTACCGTGCGCCACGCGGCGGCCATGCCACCGCGGCGGGTGACCGGCCGGGCGGCGTCCGCGGCGGGCTCGGCCGCCGCCAGCCGACGCGCGGTGAGCAGCGGGTCCGGCCGCAGCAGGGCCAGGAGTACGCCGGCGGCCAGCGTGAACGCGACGGCGCTGACCAGGAACGGACCGGCCAGCAGCGGCAGGCCCCAGCCGTGGGTGACGTCGTCGGCGAGCGCGGCGAAGTTCGGCGCGGCCACCGACCCGATGGTGGTGGCCCAGACCACCAGCGACAGCTGCCGGCCCCGGCGCGCCGGCTCGGCCAGGTCGACGGCCGTGTAGCGGGCCTGGAGGTTGGCCGCGGTGCCACCGCCGAACAACAGCATGCCGACGAAGAGCAGCGGCACCACACCGCTCACCACGGCGACCACCACCAGCGCGCCGCCGACCGCGCCGACCAGGTAGGCCAGGACCAGACCGGGTCGGCGCCCGCGCGCCGCCATCAGCCGGGTCACCGGTACGGCGAGCAGCGCGGCGCCGACCACGCCGGCGCTCTGCGCCAACCCGGCCAGGGCGGTGCCGGCGACCCGGGCGGCGAGCAGCGCGCCGACCGAGATGCCGATGGCGACGCCGACACCGCCGACGATCTGGGTGAGGAAGAGCAGCCGCAGGGTGCGCCGCTGGATGCCGGCGACGTCGGGCCGGGGCGGGGCCGGCGCGGTCAGGTCGGTGGCCATGACGCTCCTGGTGGGGACGGGTGCCTCATCGTCGCGCACCGGACCGGTCGGTCGGCAACCGGTTTCGCTACAGGCCGAGGCCGCGACCGATGATCTCCTTCATGATCTCGGTGGTGCCGCCGTAGATGGTCTGCACCCGGCTGTCCAGCCAGGCCCTCGCCACCGGGTGCTCCAGCATGAAGCCGTAGCCGCCGTGCAGCTGCACGCACCGGTCGGCGACCTTGTTCTGCAGCTCGGTGGTCCACCACTTCGCCTTCGCCGCGTCGGTCACCGACAGCCGGCCCGCGTCGTACTCGGTGACGCAGTGGTTCACGAACGTCCGGGCGATGGTGACCTCGGTGTCCAGCTCGGCCAGGAGGAACCGGTTGTGCTGGAACCTCCCGATCGGCCGGCCGAACGCCTCCCGGGACCGGGCGTGCTCCAGGGTGAGGGCGAGCAACTTCTCGCAGGCCGCCACCGCGCCGACCGCGATGCTCAGCCGCTCCCGGGGCAGGTTCGCCATCAGGTGGTAGAAGCCCTGGTTCTCGGCGCCGATCAGGTTCTCCGCCGGCACCCGGCAGTCGTCGAAGAACAACTCGGCGGTGTCGTTGGCCTTGAGACCGACCTTGGCCAGCCGGCGCCCCCGGTCGAAACCCGGGGTGCCGCGCTCCACCACCACCAGGCTCACCCCGTGCGCGCCCTGCTCCGGCGCGGTCTTGACCACCACCACCACGAGGTCGGCCAGCTCGCCGTTGGTGACGAACGTCTTCTGGCCGTTGAGGACGAGCGTGTCGCCGTCGCGGACCGCGGAGGTGCGGATGCCGGCCAGGTCGCTGCCCGCGCCCGGCTCGCTCATCGCGATCGCGGTGACCAGGTCGCCCGAGCAGAAGCCGGGCAGCCAGCGCTTGCGCTGCTCGTCGGTGGTCAGCTCGGTCAGGTACGGCGCCACCACGTCGTTGTGCAGCCCGAACCCGAGACCGGTGCAGCCGCTCGCCACGATCTCCTCGTCGAGCACCGCGTTGAACCGGAAGTCGCGCTGCCCGCCACCGCCGTACGCCGGGTCGACGTCGGGACCCAGCAACCCGGCCGCGCCGGCGGCCCGCCACACCTCGCGGTCGACGATGCCCTCGGCCTCCCACCGTTCGTGGTGCGGCACCGCCTCCCGGGCGAGGAACCGGCGGCACAGGTCCCGGAACTCTTCGTGGACGGGCTCGTACAGGCGCTGCTCCATGGCGGCCAGTCTGGCACCGCTCACCCGGCCTGCACAGCCGCGCGCAACCGGCGCTCGCGGCGGGCGGTGCGAGCGGCGACGGCCAGCACCACGACCAGGACCACGCCGAACCCGATCGCGCTGGCCGTCCAGCCGACGGCGACGGCGAGCGCGGCCAACGCGCCGAGGAAGAGCGTGCCCACTGCCGCTCCCCCCAGCGCGCCCCGGCGTACCGCCGGCAGGTCGTCGACGACCGCCGCGCGGCCGGCCTCGTCGGCGGGCGGCTCGCCGCTGCGTAGCGCGACCTCGGTCACCCGCCAGCCGACGGCCCGCTCCGCCTCGGCGGCGGTGCGTCGCTTCCGGCCCATCCGGCCACCCAGGCTCAGCAGGAAGGGAAAGGCACCCCAGATCACCCCGCCCAGGCCGGCGCGGACGACCGCGACCAGCGCGGATCCGTCGCGCTCGTCCCAGAGCCGCAGCGGCAGCCAGCCAAGCGCAGCGATGATCATGAAGATCACGTACGGCCCGGGTTGGCCGAGCCGTACCAGGGGCGCGAGACGGTCGTTGGCGGCCATGCCCAGGCCGTACCCCGAGGCGCGGGACGGCAATCCGGTGTGGACGGTGGCCGGGCGGGCCGCGGCACGTCAGGATGGCCGGATGGGCACGCTGACCGGAGCACAGATCGCCGACGCCGGGCTGGACGGGTGGACCTTCCTGCTCGGCGCGTTGCACACCCGCATCCGTACCCCGGATTTCGCCGCCGGCCTGGCGCTGGTGGCCGCGGTCGGCGCGGAGGCCGAGCGGGTCGACCACCATCCCGACCTGGACCTGCGCTACACGCACGTCGACGTGCGGCTGTGGTCGCACGACTCGGGCGGCGTCACCGGGCGCGACCTGCGGCTGGCCCGGACCATCACGGCGCTCGCCACCGAGGCCGGCCTGACGCTCTCCTCTGCCGGCCTGGCGCGGCTGGAGTTCGCGCTGGACAGCCCGGAGCACGCCGCGGTGGCGCCGTTCTGGCGGGCGGTCCTGTCCGGTGCGGACGCCGCCGACGACGAGGTGCGCGACCCGGCGGGGACGCTGCCCACGATCTGGTTCCAGGGCTCCGGGCGCGACGAGCCCCGGCAGCGCTGGCACCCGGACGTGTGGGTCGACCCGGTCGAGGTCGCGCCACGGATGGAAGCCGCGCTGGCGGCCGGCGGGACGCTGGTCAGCGACGCCGAGGCGCCCAACTTCTGGGTGCTCGCCGACCCGGACGGCAACCGAGTCTGCCTCTGCACCTGGCAGGGCCGCTCCTGACTCAGCGCAGCGCGCCGGCAGCCACCGTCAGGTCGGCGACCAGGCCCTCGTACGCGATGTCCTGGTTGTCCGCGCGCAGCACGGCGGACGGGTGGATGGTGGCGAGCAGCCGGGTGTCCGGCGCGTCGGCGACCGCGCCGGCCCGGTCGACCGGCACCCGCGCGAAGTCCTCCGGGTGTTGCGCGGCGGCCGGCCAGGGCAGCAGCTCCCCGCGCTGCCTCGTCACCCGGAAGGTCGGGCCGAGCAGCGCCTTGGCGGCGGTGGCGCCGAGCACCACCACGACCTCCGGGCGCAGCCGGGCGAACTCGGCGACCAGCCAGGGCCGGCAGGCGGTGACGTGCACCCGGTCCGGGGTCTGGTGGATGCGCCGCTTGCCGCGCAGCTCGAAACGGAAGTGCTTGACCGCGTTGGTCAGGTAGATGTGGCGCGGGTCGAGGCCGGCGTCGTCCACCGCCCGGCGCAGCAGGTGCCCGGCCGGGCCGACGAACGGCAGCCCCTGCTGGTCCTCCACGTCACCCGGCTGCTCGCCGACGAAGACCACCCGGGCCCGCTCGTCGCCCCGGCCGAAGACGGTCTGCGACGCGTCCCGGTAGAGCTCGCAGCCCCGGCAGCCGGCCGCCGCGGCGCGCAGCTCGTCGATGGTGTCCGCCGCCGGCGGGATGAACTCCTGCGCCCCGGGTGCGCTCTCGGTCTCGGCCATGCGGACCGTTCTACCCCCTCGGTCGTCAGTCACGCCGCATCTCCGGGCGTGTTAAAAGGGGCCCCCTCCTCTACCGCAGGCGTTAATAGGGGGCCCCGCCTTGCACCGGGTGCAGCGCGCGGGCGAGCGCGTCGGCCAGCGGCGGCAGGTCGGGCTCGTCGAGGGGGCTGACGGTGATCCGGACGGCCGGGGCGGCGGCGATCCGGTAGAGGCCGCCGGGCGCCACCGACCAGCCGGCGTCGCGCAGCGCGGTGACCGCGACCGTCTCGTCGGGCACCGGCACCCACACGTTGATCCCGGTGCGCCCGTGCGCGGCCAGCCCGCGCGCGGCCAGCGCCGCGACCAGCCCGTCGCGCCGCCGGTCGTAGCCGTCCGCCGCGCGCCGCACCAGCTCGGCGGTGGCCGGGTCGCGCCAGAGCGACAGGACCAGGCGTTGCAGCACGGTGGAGACCCAGCCGGCGCCGACCCGGGCCCGGCCGGCCACCCGGGCCACGGTGGCCTCGTCGCCGGCCAGCACGGCGAGCCGCAGGTCGGGCCCGTAGGGCTTGCTCACCGACCGGACGAAGGCCCACGCCGCTGTCGCCCCGGCGAGCGGGTGCAGGGGTACGCGGGCCAGCTCGGCGGCGTGGTCGTCCTCGATCAGCAGCAGGTCGGCCCGGCCGGCGAGCAGCCTCCGCAGCGCGGCGGCCCGGTCGGCGGAGACGGCCGCGCCGGTCGGGTTCTGCGCCCGGCTGGTCACCACCAGCGCGCGGACCCCGGCGGCCAGCGCGGCCCGCACCCCGGCCACGCTCGGGCCCTCGTCGTCCACCGGCACCCCGACGGTACGCAGGCCGAGCGCGGCGACCAGGTCGAGCAGGTTGGCCCAGCCCGGGTCCTCCACCGCGACCGCGTCGCCGGGGCGCAGGTGCGCCGCGAGCAGCCGCTCGATGCCGTCGAGCGCGCCGCCGGTGACGGTCAGCTCGGCGGCCGGCACCCCGTCGGCGGTGAACCGGTCCCGGGCGGCGTCGGCCAGCTCGGGCAGGACGGCGGCGTCCGCGTACCCGGTCGGGGTCCCGACCTCGGCGGCGAGCGCGGCCAGGTGCGGCCCGAGCGGGGGCAGCAGCCGGCGGTCGGGGTGCCCGTCGGAGAGATCCCGGGTGCCGGGTCGCGGCGGTGGCGCGAGCGCGGCGCGGCGGGTGGCGACCGGCGGGCGGGGCCGGACCCGGGTGCCGTGCCGGCCGGCGGTGGCGACCAGGCCCCGGTGCCGCAGCTCCTGGTAGGCCTTCGCGACGGTGGCCGGGCTGACGCCGAGCTGGCCGGCGAGCGCGCGGACCGCCGGCAGGGCGTCGCCGGGGGCGAGGGCGCCGGTGCGGATGCCGGATTCCACGCTCGCCGAAATGGCCGCCGACGTGGACCCGGTGAGCTGATAACGTGCTGCCACAGTTTTATGATTGTACTAGAACAAAGGCGGGATGTCGCATGTACCCTCCGACCGGCCGCACCACCGCCACCCGCACCCGGGACCGGATGCGCTACGACCGCGCCACCGCCCACGCGGTGCTCGACGAGGCCTACCACTGCGCGCTGGCGTTCGTCGTGGACGGCGAGCCGCGGGTGTTGCCGACCCTGCACGTGCGCGTCGGCGACACGCTCTACCTGCACGGCTCCACCGGCAGCCGGCCGCTGTTGGCCGCCCGGGGCGACACCGGGCTGCCGGTCTGCGTCTCGGTCACCCACCTCGACGGGTTGGTCTACGCCCGCTCCCAGTTCCACCACAGCGCCAACTACCGCTCGGTGGTCGCCCACGGCACCGCCCGGCTGGTCGACGACGCCGACGAGAAGGCCCGGGTGCTGGCCGCGCTGGTGGAGAAGGTGGCCGCCGGCCGATCCGCGGAGAGTCGGCCGCCGAACCGGCGGGAGCTGGCCGAGACCGCCGTGCTGGCGCTGCCGCTGCGCGAGGTCTCGGTACGCGTCCGCACCGGCGGGGTCAACGACGAGCCGGCCGACGAGAGCCTGCCGTACTGGGCCGGGGTGCTGCCGCTGCGCCTCACGCCCGGCCGACCGGAACCGGCCGACGGGGTGACCGCGCCGGTGCCCGCCTACCTGCGGCCGGCCCGGTCGCCGTGGCTGGAGCCGGTGGTCCTGCGCGGCGCGCACGTGGTGCTGGAGCCGCTGGACCTCTCCCACGCCGAGGACCTGCACGCCGCGCTCGACGACGAGGAGGTCTGGCGGTACGTCGGCAGCCCGCGCCCCACGAGCGTGGCCGGCATGGCCGACCTGATCCGCGCCGCCCTCGACGCCGGTCAGCGGGGCGTCCGGACGGCGTGGGTGCAGCGCTGCGCGGTCACCGGGGCGGTGGTGGGCACCACCTCCTTCCACGAGCCCGACGCCGACCTGAGGGCGGTGGAGATCGGCTCCACCCAGCTCGGCCGGGCGTGGTGGCGCACCGGGATCAACACCGAGGCCAAGCTGCTGCTGCTCACCCGCGCCTTCGACGAACTCGACGCGGTGCGGGTCACCTGGCAGACCAGCACGCTCAACGAGCGGTCGCAGCGAGCCATCGAACGGCTCGGCGCGGTGCGCGAGGGGACGCTGCGGTCCAACCGGCGTCGCGCCGACGGCACCTGGCGACAGTCCGCGCTCTACTCGATGCTCGCCGAGGAGTGGCCGAACGCACAGGTCAGGCTGCGGGCGTACCCGCCGCCGGCTGAGGTGTAAGGAGGGGCCCCCTGTTAACGCATTCGGTAGAGCAGGGGGCCCCGCTTAACACCCCGCACGGCACTCAGGTGCCGTCGCCGCCACCACCGCCACCGCCGACGCCCGCGCCGCCGGCCGTGCCGCCGAGGCCGTAGCCGGGCGCGACGGGCTGGTCCGGGTGGCGGCTGACGTGCGCCGACTCCCGGATCGTGGCCGACCAGTCGGCGTGCGCGGCGGCCGCCGCGTGCCGGTCGATGGCGTGCCGCAGCCAACCGTCCACCGTGGCAACCCAGTCCCGTCGGTCCGCCCCGGCGTGCCAGACCCGGAACCGGCTGATGCTCTGGTGGGTCACCCCGGCCAGCGAGAGCCGCCGGTCCAGCCAGAACAGCACCTCCATGCCGGCGGAGTCGGTCAGCATGATCACTTCCAGCTCGGTCATCGGCCCGGCGTAGAGCGGGGCGGCCCAGAAGCCGAGCCGCTGCTGGAACGGGAGCGTCTGCTCCACACCTGGCAGCCGCCCCTGCTGGAGACCCGCCTGGCGCATCACGAAACCGAGCGTGTCCAGTGCGGCGAGCAGGTGCTGCTGGGTGGGCAGCGGGTGGATCAGGACCGGCACCATCTCGCCCTGGTCCTCGTCCGGGTCGACGGACACCTCGGTCCGCAGCCCGGTGCGCAGGGTCATCAGCGGCACCCCGCCGAACACCGTCACCGGCGCCTCCCACGGCAGCGGCACGGCGAAGTCGACGGCCCGCCGCCGCCCGCCCGGCACCACGAACCGGCCCGCGATCGGCCACTGGTGGTACTGCACCAGCCGGCGCGGTGCCCCGGGGTCCTCCGGCTCGACCTGCGTGACCAGCCCGAGGCGGAGGTGCCGGACCAGGACGTCCCCGCCGTCGGCGGCCAGCGTCACCCGGCCCGGCAGGCGCAGGCCCGGCCGGGTGCTCGGGTTGGGCAGGGTGGTGGTGACCGAGAGCCCGGTCCAGGCCGACCCCCGCGACACCCCGGTGAGCCGCATGCCGGCGGCATTCCCGCTGCCCGCCCGGCCATGCGCGCGACGGCCCGCCCCGGAGCGGGGCGGGCCGTCGGATCGGTCCGGTGCGGTGGGTCAGCGCAGCCGGCGCCCCCGGGGCACCGGGTCGGTCTCGTCGTCGAACTCGCCGATGACCTCCTCCAGCAGGTCCTCCAGCGCGACGAAGCCGATCGGCCGGGTCGGCCCACCGCCGTTGCGCACCAGCGCGAGCTGGGCCTGCCGGCCGCGCATGGCGGCTACCGCCTCGGTCACCGACGCCTCGGCGGGCAGCGTGAACGCGTTCGTCATCAGCTCACCGGCGGTCGCCGGCCGGCCGGTGGTGACCGCGCGCACCGCCTCGCGTACGTGCACCAGGCCGCACACCTCGCCGCCGGTGTCGACCACGGCGAGGCGGGACCGGCCGCTGTCGCGCGACACGTGCTCGATCCGCTCGGCGGTGTCGTCCCGGCGCACCGTGACGATCTTGTCGAACGGTTCCATCACCTGCGCCACCGTGGTGCCCTGCAACTCCAGCATGCTGGTCAGCAGCTGGTGCTGCTCGGCGCCGAGCAGCCCGTGCTCCCGGGACTGCTCCAGCAGGATGCGCAGCTCGTCCGGGCCGTGCACCTGGGCGAGCTGGTCCTGCTGCTGCACCCCGACCAGCCGCAGCATCGCGTTGGCCAGCCCGTTGAGCAGCGACAGCACCGGCCGGGCGATCCGGGCGAACGCCCGGAACGGCAGCGCCAGCAGCATCGCCGAACGCTCCGCGTCGGTGATCGCCCAGGACTTCGGCGCCATCTCGCCGACCACCAGGTGCAGGAACGTCACCAGGCCCAGTGCGAACACCAGCGCGACCACGTGGCTGGCCGCGTCGGGCAGGCCCACCGCGTGCAGCAACGGGCTGAGCAGGTGCTCGATCGCCGGCTCGGCCAGCGCACCGAGGCCCAGCGTGCACAGCGTGATGCCGAGCTGCGCGCCGGCCAGCATCAGGCTCAGCTCACGGACGCCGTCCAGCGCCGCGCGGGCCGCCCGGCCACCGCCGGCCGCCGACTGCTCCAGCCGGTACCGCTTCGCCGCGACCAACGCGAACTCGGCGGCCACGAAGAACCCGTTGAGCGCCAGCAGCACCACGGAGAAGGCGAGTGCGAACCCGGGGCTCATGCGGCACCCTCCCCGGACACGCCGGCGCTCGACCGCAGCCGCACCGAGTCGGCCACGTGCCGGTCCACCGCCAGCACCTCGACCAGCACCCGGGGACCGGTCGACGGCTCGTCGCCGTCACCGGCCGACGCGATCTCCAGCCGGTCACCGACCTCGGGCACCCGGCCCAGCTCCCGCATCACCAGGCCGGAGAGCGTGTCGTACTCGGGCGCCTCGGGCAGCTCGATGCCGGTGCTGTCGGCGACCTCGTCGATCCGCCAGCGGGCCGGCACCACCCAGGAGCCGTCCTCCTGCCGGGCCGGCGCCCGCTCGGGCGGGTCGTCCTCGTCGCGGATCGGCCCGACCAGCTCCTCGGCGAGGTCCTCCAGCGTGATCACGCCGGCGAACCCGCCGTACTCGTCGACCACGCAGGCCAGCTGCCGGTGCCCGGACCGCAGCCGGTCCAGCACCGTCGGCAGCGGCAGCGTCTCCGGCACCAGCAACGGGGGTACGGCGACCGCGTCGATCCGGGTCCGCGCCCGCTCGGCCGGCGGCACCCCCAGCACGTCGGCGATGCCGACCACGCCGATCAGGTCGTCGACGCCCTCGGCCCCGCGCACCGGAAACCGGGAGTGGCCGGTGTCGAGCATCTCGACGACCCGGCTGACCGGCTCGTCGGCGCGGACGGTGTGCACGTCCACCCGGGGCACCATGGCCTCGCCCGCGGTGAGCCCCCGGAAGTCGAGCCCCCGGTCGAGCAGGTCGGACATCTCCGCGTCGAGGTGGCCCTCCTCGCGCGACTCGGCGATGATCTGCTCCAGGTCGGCCGGGGTGGCGCCGCTGGGCAGCTCCTCGATCGGCTCGATGCCGACCCGGCGGAGCAGCCGCACGGCGGCCCGGTCGAAGAGCGTGATCAGCGGACCGGCGATCCGCAGGTAGATCAGGGTGGACCGGGACAGTGCCCGGGCGAGCGGCACGGCCCGGGCGATGGCCAGGTTCTTCGGGGCCAGCTCGCCCAGGACCATCTGCACCACGGTGGCGATGACCAGGGCCAGCGCCACCGACAGTGGCAGCGCCACCGCGCCGGACACACCGGCGAGGCCGAGCAGGTCGGCCAGCCCGGCGCCCAGGTACGGCTCGGCGACGTAACCGACGAGCAGGGCGGTCACGGTGATGCCGAGCTGGGCGCCGGAGAGCATGAAGGAGAGCCGCCCGGTCACCTCCAGGGCGCGGGCGGCGGCGCGGTCGCCGCCGTCGGCGAGTTGCTTGAGCTTGCCGCGGTCCACGGCGACGTAGCCGAACTCCTGCGCCACGAAGTAACCGGTGGCGGCGGTGAGCACGGTGATGAGAAGGAGACCGACGAGGATCAACACGGGAGGTTCAGGGCTCCCGGGGTCGTCGGGGAGGGAAGATGCCGGGTACGACCCGGCCGGCTACTGCTGCCCTCCGGGGCAGGAGAGTCGATCATGCGGCCATTTTATCGGTGCCCGCTGGACGCCCGCTGAAGGTGCCGGGAACCCTCCCCCACGTCCCGTTTCACCGGCCGGCCAACTCGTCGACGTCGAGCAGCGACCGGTCGATCCGCCCGGAGCGGTAGGCGGCCCGCCCGATCATCTGCGCGGCGACCGGCGCGGTGGAGAGCTGGAAGATCGCCACCAGCGCCAGCATGCCCAGGTCCGCGCCGGTACGCAGGCGCAACGCCAGCCCGACCAGGAGCAGCAGCACACCGAGCACCTGCGGCTTGGTGGCGGCGTGCATCCGGTCCAGCGTGTCCGGGAAGCGCACCAGCCCGATGCCGGCGACCAGGCTCAGCAGCGCCCCCGCCAGCAGCAGGAGGCCCCCGACCCAGTCCGCCACGACGCCCACGGCCGTCACGATTCGGCCCGGACGGCGAAGCGGACCAGCGAGACCGAACCGACGAAGCCGAGCAGCGAGAGCACCACCAGCACCGGCAACGTGGTGGCGTGCCGGTTCACCGCGGCCTCCGCCCCCACCGCGCCGAGCATGGCCGCCAGCAGCAGGTCGGCGCCGACGACCCGGTCGAGCAGGGACGGGCCGCGGTAGATCCGGACCAGGGCGAGCAGCGCGGTGGCCGAGAGCAGCACGGTCAGCGCGACGGCGAGCAGGACGGTCACGGGTGGTTCCTCCGTTCGACGGGTTCGAGGTCGAGCTGGCGTACCTCGGTGGGAGAGCCGACGGCGCGGACGATGCGCCGTTCGACGGCGAGCACGCGGTCGCGGCTGCCGGCCAGGTCCTCGGGGCCGCGCACGTCGAGCACGTGCACGTAGAGCACGCCCCGCGCCCGGTCGATGTCGAGGATCAGGGTGCCCGGCACCAGCGAGATCACCTCGGCGGTGAGCGCCAGGTTCAGGTCGGTGCGGACCCGCAGCGGCACCGCGATGATCCCGCCGCGCGGCCGGTAGCCCGGACGCAACGCCACGGCGGCGACGTGCACGCTGGCGCTGACCAGTTCCCCGGCGAACGTGCCGGCGAGCACCAGCAGCGGGCCCGGTCGCAGCCGGCCGCCGAAGGTGACCGGCGGGAGCGGGAAGAAGAACAGCACCGCCGCGCCGACCACCAGCCCGGTGAGCAGGTTGGCCCAGGACACGTCGCCCCAGAGCAGCAGCCAGGCGGCGACCAGCCAACCGAGCGCCACCGCCTGGTCGCGCCGCCGCCCGCCCCGGCCCACCGTGGGCGGGTCGGCGGCCGGCTCGTCGGCGGGCGAGCGGGCCGGGTCGCGGGTCACGGCACGTCCCGGGGCAGGACCGCCCGGACGTACGGGGTGCGCTGGCGCAGGTCGGTGGCGGCGTCCGCGGTGACCTGGAACAGCGGGCCCGCCACCAGGGTGAGCAGCACGCCGAGCGCCACCAGGGCGGCGGTGGCGCCGACCATCAGGCCGGGCAGCCGGGTGTTCGGGGTGCCGGTGGCCACCTTCGGCGCCCGCCAGAACGCGATGTTCCACACCCGGGACGCGACGTAGAGGGTGAGCAGGCTGGTCACCGTGCCCGCGCCGACCAGCACGGCGGGCAGCGCCCCGCCGGCCGCCACCCCGGCCTGGAGCAGGCCGAGCTTGCCGAGGAAGCCGGAGAACGGCGGAATGCCGGCCAGGTTCATCGCCGGGACGAAGAAGAGCACGGCCACCACCGGGGTGACCCGGGCCAGCCCGCCGATCCGGCGCAGGTCGGTGCTGCCGGCCCGCTCCTCGACCAGGCCGGCCACCAGGAAGAGCGTGGTCTGCACGGTGATGTGGTGCACCACGTAGAAGATCGACCCGGACAGGCCGGCGACGCTGCTCAGCGCCACCCCGAAGATCATGTAGCCGATGTGGCTGACCAGCGTGAAGGAGAAGAGCCGCTTCATGTCCGACTGGGCGACCGCGCCGAGGATGCCCACCACCATGGTCAGGCCGGCCACCACCATCAGCAGCCCGGAGACCCGGCCGCCGGGGAAGAGCAGCGTCTCGGTCCGGATGATCGCGTACACGCCGACCTTGGTGAGCAGGCCGGCGAAGACCGCGGTGACCGGCGCGGGCGCGGTCGGGTAGCTGTCTGGCAACCAGGCCGACACCGGGAAGACCGCCGCCTTGATGCCGAACGCGAGCAGCAGCATGAGCTGCAGGGTCAGGCGTACGCCGGACGGCACCGCGTCCAGCCGGCCGGCGAGCTGCGCCATGTTCAGCGTGCCGGTCGCCGCGTAGACGAGTCCCACGGCGGACAGGAAGAGCAGCGACGACAGGATGCTGACCACCACGTACGTCGAGCCGGTGCGCAGCCGGGCCTCGGTGCCGCCCAGCGTGATCAGCACGAAGCTCGCGGCCAGCAGGATCTCGAAGCCGACGAAGAGGTTGAACAGGTCACCGGCGAGGAACGCGTTCGTCACGCCGGCGGTCAGCACCAGGTAGGTGGGGTGGTAGATGCTCACCGGCGCGGTCTCGCCGGTCTCCGCCCGGCCCTGCCCGATCGAGTAGAGCAGCACGCAGAGCGTGACCGCCGAGGAGACCACCACCATCAGTGCCGCCAGCTGGTCGGCCACCAGCACGATGCCGACCGGCGCCGGCCAGCCGCCCACCCGCACCACCACCGGCCCGTGCCGGTACGCCTCCCCCAGCAGCACCACCGCGACCAGCAGCACACTGCCCAGGCAGAGCACGCTTATCGAACGCTGCAACCGGGGCCGCCCGGTCAGGATCAGGGTCAGCGCCGCGCCGAGCAGCGGCACCACCACCGGCAGCGGCACCAGCCCACTCATGATTCCTCGTCCCGGCGCAGCCGCCGGCGGGCCGGCTCCGGGTCGACCTGTTCCCGGTCGTCGTCCGGGCCCTCCCCGCCCAGGTCCGCCGCGGCCACCTCGTCGCGCCCGGCCAGCCGGACGATCTGCCGGTCCTCCAGGTCGTCCTGCACCTCGTCGTCGCCGCTGGTGAACCAGGCCCGGTAGGCGACCGCGAGCAGGAACGCGGTCAACCCGAACGTGATCACCACGGCGGTGAGCACCATCGCCTGCGGCAGCGCGTCGCTCATCCCGCCGGCCAGCGCGGTACCGGCCAGCGGCGCCGCGCCGGACCGCCCGCCGAGCAGGATGAGCAGGTTGACCCCGTTGCCGAGCAGGATGATGCCGAGCAGGATCCGGGTCAGGCTGCGCTCCAGCAGCAGCGTGACGCCGGTGGCGACGAGCACCCCGACCGCCAGCACCAGCACCAGCGTCGGCCCGGCCGCCCCCCGCGTCACGGTCGTCCCTCGCGCTGGACGGTCAGACCCCGGCCCGGCTCGCCGGCGGCCTCGACGTGCCGGTCCACCTCGGCGCCGAGGCTACGCAGGATGTCCAGCACCAGCCCGACCACCACCAGGTAGACGCCGACGTCGAAGAAGAGCGAGGTGACCAGGTAGAAGTGGCCGAGCAGGGGCAGCCACAGGTCGACCTTGACGCTCTGCAGCACCTCGCCGGTGAGCAGCAGGCCGAGCACGCCGCTGCCGACCGAGACGGCCAGGCCCGCGCCGAGCACCACGCCCGCGCCGACCGGCGCCGCCTCGGCCAGCTCGTACCGGCCGCCGGCCAGGTAGCGCAGGGTCAGCGCGAGGCCGGCGACCAGCCCACCGGAGAAGCCCCCGCCGGGGGCGTTGTGCCCGGAGAAGAGCAGGAACAGCGAGAAGAGCAGCACGGTGTGGAAGATCAGCCGGGTGACCACCTCGA
Organism: Micromonospora humi; assembly: GCF_900090105.1. GTDB lineage: Bacteria > Actinomycetota > Actinomycetes > Mycobacteriales > Micromonosporaceae > Micromonospora > Micromonospora humi. The sequence goes on from NZ_FMDM01000027.1 coordinate 28,760, forward strand.
AGACGATCGAGCGCCGCCGCTCGCCGAGCGTCTGCCCGCCGAGCAGCCAGACCGTCCGCCCGGGGCGCGGCATCGCCGGGCGGGGGCGGCGCGGGCGCGGACCGGTGCGGGAGCGCTCGAAGATCAGGCTGGCCACCCCGGTCGCGGTCACCACCAGCACCGAGATCTCCCCCATCGTGTCCCAGGCGCGGATGTCCACCAGGGTCACGTTGACCACGTTGCGGCCGTACCCCTCGGCAACCGCGAGGTCGGGGAAGGCCGCGGAGATCGACGGCGCCCGCCGGGCACCGGCCGCCGCCAGCGCCAGACCGGCCATGACCAGCCCGGCGGCGACCCCGACGCCCCGGCGCACCCACCGGCTGCGACGCAACGGCCGGGCCGAGAAGCGTTCCGGCAGCCGCCGCAGCACCAGCACGAAGACGGCGATGGTGGCGGTCTCCACCAGGAACTGGGTGAGCGCCAGGTCCGGCGCGCCGTAGAGGACGAACATCATCGCCGTGCCGTAGCCGGTCACGCCCACCAGCAGCATGGCGGTGAGCCGGCGGCGGGCGGAGACCGCGAGCACCGCGGCCACCGCGATCACCACACAGACGACCAGCTGGGTCGGGTTGTCCCAGGGCGCCAGGTCGACCCGCCACGGCGCGGTGGCCAGCATCGCCCCGCCCGGCACCAGCACCAGGGCCAGCAGGACGGTGCCCAGGTACTGCGGCAGCGAACCGCGCTGGGTGACGCTGGTGACCTCGATGGCGAGCCGGTCGAAGCCGTGGGTCACCCGCTCGTACCCCTGGTTGCCGGAGATCGGCGAGCGCAGCCGGGCCAGGGCCGGGGCGAGCGGGCCGCGGACCAGGTGCAGCGCCGCACCGCCGGCCAGCACGAGGGCGGAGAGGCCGAGCGCCGTGGTCGGCCCGTGCCAGAGCGCCAGGTGCTCGTCGACCGGACCGAACAGCTCCGCGTACGGCTCGAGCAGGCCGCTCAGCCAGCCGGCGGCCGGCCCGGCGGCGAACCCGGCCACGGCGAGCAGCGCCGGGGGGACGAGCATCGCGGCGGGTGGCCGGGTCACCTCGGTGTCCGCGACGCCGGGCCGGGTGCCGAACGCGCCCCACAGGAAGCGGATGCTGTAGGCCACGGTCAGCGCACTGCCGGCGACCAGCACCGCCAGCACCCACGGGTGGTCGGTGAACGCGGCGAGCACCGCCTCCTTGGCCACGAAGCCGAGCAGCGGCGGCACCCCGGCCATCGACGCCGCCGCCAGCGTGGCGACGACGGCGAGCAGCGGCGCGCCCCGACCCACCCCGGACAGGTCGCGCAGGTCCCGACTGCCCGCCTCGTGGTCGAGGATGCCGACGACGAGGAAGAGCGCGGACTTGAACAGCGCGTGCGCGGCCAGCATGGCGACGCCGGCCAGGGCCGCGTGCGGGGTGCCCGCGCCGAGCACCACGGCGAGCAGGCCGAGCTGGCTGACCGTCCCGTACGCCAGCAGCAGCTTCAGGTCGCACTGCCGCAGCGCCGCCCAGCCGCCGGCGACCAGCGTGACCAGCCCGGCGACCACGGTGACCGGCCGCCACGGCCCGGCGGGAGCGAGCGCCGGCCCGAGCAGCCCGATCAGGAAGACGCCGGCCTTCACCATCGCGGCGGCGTGCAGGTAGGCGCTGACCGGCGTCGGCGCCGCCATCGCCACCGGCAGCCAGGCGTTGAACGGGAACACCGCGGACTTCGCCAACGCGCCGGCCAGGACGAGCAGCACCGCGACGGTCAGCCGCCCGCCGTCGGGCAGCGGCGCGGCGACCACCGCCGACCAGCGGTAACTGCCGGCGTGCTGACCGAGCAGCAGGAACCCGACCAGCATGGCCAGCCCGCCCAGGGTGGTGACGGTGAGCGCCTGGGCGGCCGCCCACCGGCTGGCCCGCCGCTCGGTGCTGTGCCCGATCAGCAGGTAGGAGAAGACCGTGGTCAGCTCCCAGAAGACGTAGAGCAGCAGCAGGTCGTCGGAGACGACCAGGCCGAGCATCGCGCCGGCGAAGGCGACCAGCACGCCGGCGAACCGGCCCAGCCCGACCGAACCGGGCCGGAAGTAGCGGGCCGAGTAGACCAGCACGAGCGCGCCGACGCCGCCGACCAGCAGCATCATCAGCCAGGACAGCGTGCCGACCCGCAACGCCACGTCGAACCGGAGCTGCGGGATCCAGGGGTACGTCTCGACGACCGCTCCGCCGTCGCGTACCGCACCGGTGTGCGCCACCGCCCAGCCGACCGCGGCGGCCGGGACGAGCGCGAGCGCCAGGCAGGCGCGCGGTCCCCACCTGCGGACCAGCAGCGGGGCGACCAGTGCCGCCACCAGGTGCAGGATCAGCAGGACGAGCACGCGCACTCCCGGTCGAGGTGACAGCGCGGCGGCGCACGCTGGGGGCACGACCGATCACACGCCACTTCCCACCCGGGCGCGCCGTTTTCCCGGAAACCCGCCCGCCCTGCCTCCCCCGCCCCGCCCCCGCCCGCAGCTGGTCGATCAAGGAGTTTGCGTCAGCACGTGCGCCGACCGCTGACGCGAACTCCTTGATCGACGCCGAGGGCGGGGGCGGAGCAGTGGACGATCGAGGGCGCGGGAAGTGGGGAGGAGGGGTGGTGAGTGCGGAGGGCCGGCTGGGGTGGGGGCCGGAGGGTGTGTCGCGCCGGGGGCCGTGGGGGCGTCAGGGCCGGAGGTGTCGCGCCGGGGGCCGTGGGGGCGTCAGGGCCGGAGGTGTCGCGCCGGGGGCCGT
>NZ_FMDM01000026.1 GCF_900090105.1 Micromonospora humi
CGTAGATGACGGCGACGACTGCGGCGCGCAGCCCTGGCTTGATCTCCCCCATGGCGTGGTAACCTACCACTACCCCTAACGCACGTTCGCGCCGGACACCGCGTTGAGGTGCGTCATCCCGGTGTCCCGGAAGTCCTCCTCCACCTCGGGCAGCAGCCGACTGGTGTCGCCCACCACCAGCCCGGGCAGCAGCCCGCCCGGCGCGTCGGGCAGCGGTTCGCAGGCCCGTTGCAGCCCGGCCCGCAGCGTGCCGGCCGCGCGCTGCGCCCACGACGGGGCGCCGCGCCGGGTGGGTGCCCCGGTCGCCGAGAGCACCGCCGCCGTGAGGTCGCCGCCGCGCGGCTCGGCGAGCCGGCCGCGCGTGGTCACCCGCTGCCCCGGCAGCAGCCCCTGCCAGCCCGGGTCGGTGGCCAGCACCAGGCCGCGCACCGGGCCGATGACCTGACTGCCGTCGGGGCCGGTGAGGCGTACCAGGTCGACCCGGACCAGCAGCGGCGCCGGACGGCCGGGTGAGCCGCGTACCCGGCGCGGGTCGTCGCGCACCACCAGGTCGGCGGTGACCAGCGCGCGCTCGGTGACGAGAGCGCGGATCGGGGCGGCGTCGCGGACCGCGAGCCGGGCGCCGGTCGCCGCCGCCCCGCAGAGCACGCCGAGCAGGACGGCCAGGGCGATCCAGCCGTAGCGGCGGATCGGCGCGGGGCGCTCGCGGCGCAGGCGCAGGCCCGCGACCGCCGCCAGCGCGGCGGCGACGGCGGCCAGCCCGGCGGTCGCCCGGGCGGAGAGGTGCAGCCCGGCCAGCGCGGCGAGCCAGGCGGCCACCGCGAACCCGGCCAGCCGCAGGTCCGGCCCGGCGTCCGAACTGTCGGCGCTCACACCGTCACCAGATCCTTGAGCTGCTCGTAGCGGGCGTCGCCGATGCCGTCGACCTGCCGCAGGTCGGAGACGGACCGGAAACCGCCGTGCTGCTCCCGATGGTCGAGGATCCGCTGGGCGAGCACCGGGCCGACGCCGGGCAGCGTGTCGAGCTGGGCGAGCGTCGCGGTGTTCAGGTTGACCGGCCCGGCGGCTGGACCGGCGGGCACGCCGCCACCGGCGGGCGGGCTCGGGGCGGGCTGCCCCGGCGGCGCGGTGACGCCGACCAGGATCAGCTCGCCGTCGGTGACCTTGCGGGCCGGATTGAGCAGCGCCACGTCGACGCCGGGCAGCGCGCCGCCGGCCGCCTCCACGGCGTCGGCGAGTCGGGCGCCGGCCGGCAACCGCACCAGCCCCGGGTGTCGGACCTTGCCGGCGACCGCGACGACCACCTGACCGGTCGCCCCGGCCGGCGCCGCCCCGGTCACCGCGCCGGCCGCCTGCGTCGCCGCCCCGGCTGGGGCCTCGCCGGACGGGGCCGCGCCGGCCGGGGCGACCGGACGGACGGGTTCGGCGGTCGGGCGGGAGCGCCACGCCCAGACGGCAGCCACCAGGACGACGAGCACGGCCACGGCGGCGAGGGCACGGACGCCGCGACGGCCCGGGTCGAACGCGCCCGGCCCGGGCAGCCGGGACGCCAACCCTCGCCCGGGCTCCCCGGGTGGGGTCACCTCCGGCCCGTCGGGATCGTGCTCGACGAACGCGGGGTCCGTCTCGAACAGCGGCGCATGCCCGTGGTCGGGCTCCGGGTGGCCGTGTCGCAGCCCGGGGCGGGCCGGCTGTCCCGGTCCGGAGTGGCCGGGCTGTCCCGGTCCGGGGCGGGCCGGGTCGGGAAACGGGTACGCCGGTGACGGCTCCGGCGTCGCCGCTCGGACGGCATGCGGCGCACCGCCGGCGGGAGCCGGGACGGCGGCCGTCCGACCCGCCGGCGTGAACAACCGGGCGAGCCGCCGCCGTACCGTCGTCTCCTCGTCGTCTGACACGGATCGGGACGCTAGCGGCGATGACACACCGAAGGTCGGCCGTGGGGCCCTCACCTGTGGACAACGGGCGCTTGTGGACAACCACCCGATCATGCCGCCGACGTGATAACCGGCGATGTCGTAGGTGGTGCCGCACACCGGAGTCGGTCGCGAGTGGTCGCCTCGGGAGGCTACGAACTTGATATCGGGGACGACTCAGGCACCGAGTCACTCACGTCATCAAGTTTGTAGGCAGCTTTGCGGCCCATCGACTCCCGCTTCGTCGGCTGGACCCGCCGAGACCACCGCCTCCGGTGAACACCGCCGAACGCGTGACCGCACCAACCTTCCGGGCCGGCGACGTGGTGCACCTGACCCGGGCCGCAAGCGTTCAGTTCGTCCGGCCGATCGTGGTCCGCGTGATCAGGCAGCTGACCGACCGGCACCCCTACCACGGGTGGGCGTGGATCGAGGGCTACGAACTGAGCCCGCGCGGCACCGCCGTCGCGAAACGTGAGCTGTTCGTGATGCCAGCGGGCGTGCGCTGGCTGGCCCGCACGCAGGTCAGCGGGCCTCGGGGTCCAGGCCGAGCGCGGCCCGGCCCCCGTCGACCGGCAGGGTCACCCCGTTGACGAACGAGGCCGCCGCCGACAGCAGGAACGCGACCACGTCGGCCACCTCCCCGGTCTGCCCCATCCGGCCCACCGGGTGCAGCCGGGCCAGCTCCGCTTCGACGTGTGCCACGCCGGCCGGGCCCAGCCCGGCGAGGTAGGCGGCGTGCCGCTCGGTGTGGATCGAGCCGAGCGCGACAGCGTTGGTGCGGATCCCGCGCGGACCATAGTCCACCGCCAGCGCCCGGGTCAGCCCCTCCACCGCGGCCTTCGCGGTCGCGTAGGGCAGGGCGCCCGGGACCGCCCGGCGGGCCTGGTGGGAGGAGACGTTGACGATCGCGCCGCCGGCGCCGGCAGCCAGGAAGCGGCGTACGGCGGTGCCGGCGCCGACCACGGCGGGGCGCAGGTTGACCGCGATCAGGTCGAACACCTCGGCAGCGGACTCGCGGTGCAGGGCGGCGTCGCGGAAGACGGCGGCGTTGTTCACCCAGCCGGCCAGCGGACCGTGCCCCTCGGCGCGGTCGGCGGCCCGGGCGGCGACCGTCTCGTCGGCGGCGTCCCCGGTGACGGCGTGCAGCCGGTCGGCGGCGGGGTGCCCGGCGAGCCAGTCCGTCGCGCTCTCGTCGCGCTCGACGACCACCACCGTCCCACCGTCGGCGGCCAACCGCTCGACGATCGCCCGCCCGACCCCCCGCCCGCCGCCGGTGACGACGTACGATCGCGCGCTCACCGGCGGCGGTGGACGACCACGCAGGCCAGTCCGGGGCCGGCGTGCGCGGCGACCACCGCGCCGGCCTCGGTGACATACGTGTCGTGCAGCCGGTCGCCCAGCCGCTCGGTCAGCGCGGCCAGCAACGCCTCGGCGCGTTGCGGTGCGGCGAGGTGGTGCACCGCGAGGTCGACGTCGGCGTCGCCGGCCGCCTCGACGGCCAGGTCGACCAGGCGCGCCACGCCCCGGCTGGCGGTGCGGACCTTGTCCCTGACCACGATCGCGCCGTCCGGCATGTGCATGATCGGCTTGACCGAGAGGGCGGTGCCGAGCAGCGCCTCGGCCGCGTTGATCCGGCCGCCCCGGCGCAGGAACTCCAGCGTGTCGACGTAGAAGAAGACGGTGGTCCGCCCGACCGCGTCCAGCGCCGCCGCGCGTACCCCGGTCAGGTCGGCGCCCCCGGCGGCGGCCGCGGCGGCGGCGAGCGCCGGGAAGCCGAGACCCATTCCGGTGGCGCGGCTGTCCACCACCGTGACCCGGTCGTCGCCGACCTCGGCGGCGGCCAGCCGGGCCGCCTCGAGGGTGCCGGACAACTCGGCCGAGAGGTGCACCGAGACCACACCGTCGGCGCCCTCGGCGAGCAGCGCGCGGTAGACCTGCGCGAACTGCTCCGGCGCGGGCCGGGACGTGCTCACCGAGACGCGGCGGGCGCTCAACGCGCGGGTGGCGTCCGCCGGGAAGGTCTCGATGCCCTCCAACCCTTCGGCGCCGTTGAGCACCACGGTCAGCGGTACGACGGTGAGCCGGTGCGCGCGGACCAGCTCGGGGGGCAGGTAGGCGGTGGAGTCGGTGACGACCGCTACGGGCATGACCGGCACGCTAGCCGATGTCGCGCCGGCGCGCCGGGGCCGAGGGGCTCAGACCGCGTCGGTGAGCGCCGGCTGGGTGATCAGCCCGACATTGTGCGCCCGCAGGTGCCAGCCCCGGACGTCGTCGTGGCGCAGCTCGGTCCAGTGGCAGTTGGCCAGCGAACCGACGCTGCGCAGCACGGCATGGTCCCAGCCGAGCAGGTGACCGACCCCCTGCCGGGCGCCGCCGCCGTGGGTGGTGACCACCACGGTGCCGCCGGCCGCCAGGTCGGCCGCGTCCCGGAACGCGGCGCCGAGCCGTTTACCGAGGTCGTCCAGGTTCTCGATGCCGGCGCCGGGGTCGGGGTCGCCGGCCCGCCAGCGGGCGAAGTCGTCGGGGAACCGCTCGGCGACCTCGGTGAGGGCCAGGCCCTGCCACCGGCCGAAGTGCCGCTCGCGCAGCCGGGCGTCGGTGCGGACCGGCAGCCCGGTGACCGCCGCCAGGGCGGCGGCGGTGTCGGCGGCCCGGCGCAGGTCGCTGGCGACGATGGCGTCGGGGCGCAGCGCGGCGAGCACCGGCGCGGCGGCACGAGCCTGCTCCCGGCCGAGGTCGTTGAGCGGCACGTCGGTCTGGCCCTGGACCCGGCTCTCGGCGTTCCAGTCGGTGTTGCCGTGCCGCCAGATGATCAGGCGGGTCATTCGGCGGTGGCGGTGCCGGCGGCCGAGTCGGCCAGGTCGCGATCCACGAACGGGATCTGCGGGCAGTCCTTCCAGAGCCGGTCGAGCGCGTAGAACTCGCGCTCCTCGGTGTGCTGCACGTGCACCACGATGTCGACGTAGTCGAGCAGCACCCAACGGCCGCCCCGCTCACCCTCGCGGCGGATCGGCTTGGCCTTCTCCGGCAGCTCCAGCAGGCGCTCCTCGATGGCGTCGACGATGGCGTGCACCTGACGCTCGTTCGGCGCCGAAGCCACCAGGAACGCGTCGGTGATGGCGAGCTGGTCACCGACGTCGATGACGACGATGTCCTCCGCCTTCTTGTCGGCCGCGGCCTGGGCGGCGGCCATCGCCAGCTCGTACGCCCGCTCGGGAATGGTGGTCACCGTTCTCCTTCGATCATCCGTGCGACCTTCCAAGCCTCTCACACCCGCCGGGGCGGCGACTTGTCAGTTCTGGCCGGTTTCCGGGACGAACGGGGACGTAACGGTCGGGATCAGCGCTGGTAGAGTCGCCGTTTGGCGATGTACTGCACCACACCGTCCGGCACCAGGTACCAGACCGGCTCGCCCCGACCCACCCGGGCGCGACAGTCGGTCGAGGAGATGGCCATCGCGGGCACCTGCACCAGGCTTACCGAGTCGGCCGGGAGATGCTGGTCGGACAGCTCGAAGCCGGGTCGGGTCACGCCGATGAAGTGGGCCAGTTCGAGCACCTCGTCCAGATCCTTCCAGGAGAGGATCCGCTCCAGCGCGTCCGCGCCGGTGATGAAGAACAGCTGTGCCTTCGGGCCGTACTCGGCGTGCAGGTCGCGCAGCGTGTCGACGGTGTAGGTGGGGCCGCCGCGGTCGATGTCCACGCGGCTCACCTGAAAGCGCGGGTTGGAGGCGGTCGCGATCACCGTCATCAGGTAGCGGTCCTCGGCCGGGCTGACCGGTTCGTCCGCCTTCTGCCACGGCTGACCGGTGGGCACGAAGACCACCTCGTCCAGGCCGAACCGGTCGGCCACCTCGCTCGCCGCCACCAGGTGACCGTGGTGGATCGGGTCGAACGTGCCGCCCATGATGCCGATCCGCCGGATGTCGTCCTCCACCCCGCGATCCTAGGCCGCGCTCCGGCGCCACCCGGCCTGGGCCACCGGGCGCGCACCGGACGGGTGCCTGACCCGTCCGGTGCGTCGCCGGTCAGGCGCCCGCGGCGGCCACCGCCGTCCGTGCCACCAACGCCCGGCGCAGGTCGTCGTCCAGGTCGACGACCCGCCGGCGCAGCCCGGGCGTGAGGTCGTCGCGCGCCAGCAGCGCCGCGGCCAGCTCCCGGGTGGGCTGCGCCACGGCGTAGCGCGGGAAGGCCAGCCCCGCGACCCGGTCCGCCACCCAGGCGGTACGTCTCCGCGCGGCCTCCGGCATGTCGGCGAAGAACCGCTCGACGTAGCCGGCGGTCAACTCCCCCTGCTCCGGCTGCCAGAACCCCTCGGCGGTGGCCTCCACCAGCCGGTTCGACAACTCGGCGTTATGGATCACGATCTCCCAGGCGGCCCGCTTGGCGTCCGCGTCGGGCAGCGCGGCCCGGCAGCCGGCCGCCCGCTCGGCGCCGGTGGCGCTGCGGTCGGCGGCCGACTCGGCGGCGATCTCCGGCTCGCCGGCGCCACCCAGCACCACCAGCCGGTGCAGCAGCTCCCACCGCAGGTCGGCGTCGACGGCCAACCCCTCCGGCACGCTCTCCCCGGTCAGCCAGGCGGCGAGCAGCCCGGTGTCCGTGGTGGCACCGATCAGGCCACGGGCCGCGGCGAGTTGCAGCGAGCCGCCCGCCGGGGCGCCCGCCAGGAGCGTCTGGCACGCCCCGGCGATCCGGAGCAGCGCCGCGTCCCGGGCCAGCGGCTCCAGGTAGCGGTCGACGAGATTGCGGCTGAGCGTGAGCACGTCCTCGGCGATGATCACCTCGGTCTCGGCCGGCAACGCGGCGGCGATCAGCGCGACCAGCTCGGCGACCGGCCGCTCTCCGTCGGTGGCGGCGTCCAGCGCCTCACCCCAGAGCAGCGCCCGGGCCAGCGGGTCGTCGAGGCCGGGGAGCAGCGCCGGCACCGCGTCGGCGGAGGCCGGGTCGAGCCGGATCTTGGCGAACGTGAGGTCGCCGGCGTTCGGCAGCAGCAGGCCGGTGGCGGGCTGACCGACCAGCTCGGGCAGCGCGGTGCGACCGCCGTCGGCGTCCGGTTCGAGGTCGACCTCGAACCGGCGCACCGGGGCGTCCGCGGTGTGGTGGGCCACGCCGATGCGGTGCGGCCGCAGCACCGGGTGGCTCTCCGGCGCGGTCTGCACCACGCTCACCTCGGTCCAGCGCCCGTCGGCGTCCGCCGCGGTCTGGATCCGCAACGTGTTGACCTGCGACCGGCGCAGCCACCGCTCGGCCCAGCCGGTCAGGTCGCGACCGGCGGCCGAGGCGAGGCTGTCGAGCAGGTCGGCGAGCGTGGCGTTGCCGAACCGGTGCTTCGCGAAGTGCGCGTTCAGGCCGGCGAGGAACGCGTCGTCGCCGAGCCAGGCGACGAGTTGGCGCAGCACGCCCGCGCCCTTGGCGTAGGAGATGCCGTCGAAGTTGAGCAGGCCGGCCGCGGCGTCGACGACCTCCTCCGGGGCCACCGGGTGGGTGGACGGGCGCTGGTCGGCCGCGTAGCCCCAGGCCTTGCGACGCAGCGCGAACGTGGTCCACGCCTGGTCGAACCGGGTCGCCTCGGCGGTAACCCGGGTGCCGAGGTATTCGGCGAACGACTCGTTCAGCCACAGGTCGTCCCACCAGCGCATGGTGACCAGGTCGCCGAACCACATGTGCGCCATCTCGTGGGCGATGACGGTGGCGCGGTATTCGCGCTGGGTGTCGGTGACCGCGGAGCGGAAGACGTAGTCGTCCCGCAGCGTGACCAGGCCGGGGTTCTCCATCGCGCCGGCGTTGAACTCGGGCACGAACGCCTGGTCGTACTTGCCGAACGGGTAGCGCTCGGCGAAGAGCTGGTGGAACCGGTCGAGGCACTGGCGGGTGACCGTGAAGATCTCGTCCGCGTCGGCGTCGAGGTGCGCGGCGAGCGACCGCCGGCAGTAGAGGCCGAGCGGGATGCCGTCGTGCTCGGACCGCAGCACGTGCCAGGGCCCGGCGACCAGCGAGACGAGGTAGGTGGCCAGCGGCGCGGTGGGGGCGAACTCCCAGCGCCCGGGCGCCGGCCGGTCGGCGAGCTGCCCGTTGGCCGCCACCGTCCACTCCGGCGGCGCGGTGACCGCCAGCGTCACCGGGGCCTTCAGGTCGGGCTGGTCGAACGCGGCGAAGATGCGCGGGCCGTCGTCCAGGAAGGACAGCGCGTAGAGGTAGGTCTCACCGTCGGCCGGGTCGACGAAGCGGTGCAGCCCTTCGCCGGTGTTGGAGTAGCCCATCTCGGCCTCGACGGTGAGCGTGTTGGTCGCGGACAGCCCGGTGAGCGGCAGTCGCCCGTCGGCCAGCAACGCCAGGTCGAGGTCACGGTCGTCGAGACGGGCCCGCAGGAGTCGGCGGGGCTTGACGTCGACGAAGGTCTCGGCACCGGGGGTGGCCCGGAACCGGATGGTGGTGGTGGAGCGGAACCACTCGGTGTCGCCGGTCAGGTCGAGGTCCACCTGGTAGGACTCGACGGTGATCGACGCGCCACGCGCGGTTGCCTCTGCACGGGTCAGGCTCGGCATCCGCTTATCCTGCCCGATGAGGCCCGCACGGGCCTTCCCGTGACACGTGGCGATGGAGGAACAACGATGGGTCAGCACCCCAAGGGCGATTTCGACCTTTCTCGGGCGGTATGGCAGCGAGCGGAGGGCGACACGTCGGAGGGCGCGGTCGAGGTGGCCTTCGTCGACGACCTGATCGGGATGCGCAACTCGGCCGAGCCGGACGGCCCCGTGCTGGTCTTCACCCAGGCCGAGTGGGACGCCTTCGTCGCGGGCGCCCAGGACGGCGAGTTCGACCTGGACTGACCCCGCCGGGTCAGTCACCGTCACCCCAGCCGAGCCCACCCGGACCGGGTGCGTGGTGGAAACCGGGATGGCCGGCCACATCGGCACAGTGCTCGCCGTCGGGCCCGACCGCGCCGCAGAACAGCCGCTCGGCGCGGTGCCAGGCGTCGGCCGGCGACAGCGCCGCCGCGCCGAGCGCCAGCTCCGGGCGGAGCAGGCCGAGCGCCTCGGCGTACGCGACGGCCAGCTCGCGTGCGACGGCGGCGTCGGCGGCCGCGAAGCCGAGATGCACGGTGAAGAACCGCGGTCGGCGGGCCCCGGCACGCCGGGGCCCGCCGATCAGCGGTTCCTCCCGCCCACCGCCCCGCAGCCGCGCCACCGCGTCGCGGTGCCGCCCCCGTGCCGTCCGGTCGTCGCGCATCCGTGCCCCTCCCCCGTCTCCGGTGACCCCGCCGGGCCTCGCGCCGGCGGGACAGGACCGGTCGCCGCCGATCCCTGCGTCGAGCGAACCAGCTTTTTCGCTCCCAGGGAGGGGCCAGCGCGGGTCCGGCTGCCCGGCCTCGCCTCCGAACCGCGTTGACCTGCGGAGACGGAGGATTCGGTCGCGTCACCCCGGGTAGGTAGGGCAGCGTCGTGCAGGGCGGCCGACAGGCGTCAGGAGCAGCCGAGATGAGCACCATGCCGAGCGACCGGAGCCCGGACAGCACCCTGGCGTTCCTCCGCGAGGGCTACCGCTTCGTGAGCGCGCGCTGCGACCGGCTCGGCAGCGACGTCGTGCAGACCCGGCTGCTCCTGGAGCCGACCATCTGCCTGCGCGGGCGGGACGCCGCCGAGCTGTTCTACGACGAGGAGCGGTTCGTGCGGCGCGGCGCCATGCCGATGCGCGGGCAGCGCACGCTGACCGGGGTCGGCGGCGTGCAGGGCCTCGACGGGGCGGCGCACCGCGCCCGCAAGGCGATGTTCATGTCGATGATGACGCCGGCCGCGGTCCGGCGCCTCGGGCAGCTCTTCGACGACGAATGGCGGGCCCGGATCCCGCTCTGGGCGGAGAACGGCCCCGTGGTGCTCTACGACGAGGTGGGCCGGATGCTGACCCGGGCGGTCTGGGCCTGGGCCGGGGTCCCGCTGGCCGAGACCGACGTGCGCCGCCGCACCGCCGAGATGCACGCCATGATCAAGGGACCGGCCGTGCTGGGCCCGACGCACTGGCGCGGCGTGCTCGCCCGCCGCCGGGCCGAACGCTGGGCCGGCGAGCTGGTCGAACGGGTACGCGCCGGCGCGCTGCCCGCGCCCGAGGGCAGCGCCCTGCGGATCATCGCCGAGCACCGGGACGAGCGGGGCGCGCCGCTGCCCCGCCGGATCGCCGCGGTGGGGCTGCTCAACGTGCTCCGCCCGACGGTAGCGGTGGACCGGTACGTGGTCTTCGCCGCGCTGGCGCTGCACGACCACCCGCACTGGCGGGACCGGGTCCGCGGCGACGAGGACGCGACCGAGCAGTTCGTGCAGGAGGTACGGCGCTACTACCCGTTCTTCCCGCTCGCCGCGGCCCGGGTCCGCCGCTCCTTCGAGTGGCGGGGGTACGCGTTCCCGCAGGGCCGTCGCGTGCTGCTCGACCTGTACGGGACGAACCACCACCCGGCGCTCTGGCCGGAACCGGAGCGGTTCCACCCGGAACGCTTCGCCACCTGGCGGGACGACCCGTTCAGCCTGATCCCGCAGGGCGGCGGCGACCACGACACGGGTCACCGCTGCGCCGGCGAGTGGATCACGATCGAGTTGATGAAGCGCGCGGTGGGCGCGCTGACCGGCGCGATGAGCTACCGCGTCCCGCCGCAGGACCTCGCGCTCGACCTCGGCCGGATGCCGGCGCTGCCGCCCAGCGGGATGATCGTCGACGGGGTGCGGCCGGCGGCCTGAGGCGGCCAGGCCGCCGTACCTCCCGACGATGCTGACCGTGCCGCCCTTGCGGTACGGCCGCTCGGGTCCGGACGTGCGACGGCGGGGGCCCTTGTCAACGCCTGGGCGATGAGAAGGGCCCCCGCCGACCGGGGAGCGTCGGTCAGGACCGTGCCTGGTGCGCGCTCTCCCGAACGTCCTGCGCGGCGCTGCGGCTGTCGTCCTTGACCGCGTGCGCCGCGTCCTGCGCGGTCGAGCGCAGCGAGTCGGCGGCGTGCTGGGCCGGCTCGCGCAACTCGTCCCTCAGCTCACCGGCGACCTCGCCGAGCTTGGACTTGACCACGTCGCTGTGCTCGGTGGCCTTCTCCTTGACCTGCGCGGCGAGTTCCTGCTCGCGCCGGGTGGCGGGGATCAGCGAGGACACCAGCATGCCGACGCCGAAGGCGATCACGCCGGCGGCGATCGGGTTGCCCTGGGACTTCTGCCGGACCACCTGCGGCGCCCGCTGGGCGGCGTCGCCCACCGTGGAGGCGGCGGAGTGCGCCTTGTCGGTCACCGTGGAAGCGGCCGAGGAGGCGTGGCCACCCACCGAGTGGGCGGCGTGGCCGGTGCTGTGGCCGAGGTCGGAAGCGGTTCCCATCACCTTGTCCTTCACGTTCGTCAGCGCGCTGCGGACGCGCTGCTTGCGGTCGTCGACGATGCGGCCCGGGCTGACCTTGTACGCCAGGGCGTCCACGTCCGAGCTGAGGTTGTTGCGGGTGGCTTCGATCTCCCGGCGGATCTGGTCGGGATCGGTGCTCATCGGGTGACTCCCTCCGGGTGCGGCTTGAGTGCGTCGGGGATGCGCTGCACGCTGTCGTTGGTCTGCTTCAGACCGCGGATCTGCTGGGCGTTCTTCTTCGCCTTCGAGTAGAGGACGGCGGCGATCGCGGCCCACACCACCGCCACGATCAGCGCGGCCAGCCCGGAGTCCATGACGTTGTCGAGGAACTGCCACACCGCGATGGAGACGAAGAGCGCCACCATGTAGCCGCCGAAGCCGGCGCCGCCGTAGAGGCCGGCGGCCTTGCCCGCCTTCTTGCCCTCCTGGCGGATCTCCGCCTTGGCCAGCTCGACCTCCTGGCGCATCAGCGTGGAGAGGTCGCCGGTGACCTGGCTCATCAGCTCACCGATCGAGCTGGCCCGCACCTCGTCGGCCTGGTGCGGGGCGCCCGCGCCGGGGTAGCCCGGGTCCTGCGTCGGCACGGTCATGCCGCGGTCTCCCTTCTGCCGGTCGGGCGGCTCACGGACGCGGAGCGCCGGTCGACGGGACGCCCGGCAGCGGGTCGGTCTGGGTGGGCGGAGGCAGCGGCTGGCCGGTGCCGCCCGCCGGGTCGGCCCAGGTGTTCGGCGCGCCGCCGCCCGGGTAGGCCGCGCCCGGCGCGGAGTAGCCCGGGTCCGGCTCGGCGTAGCTGCCCGGCGTCGGGTCGAGGTAACCACCCGGCGGGGTCTGGGCGGGCACCACCGGCGCGGTCGGGATGACGGCGGTCCGGTCCGGGTCGTAGGACTGCCCGGCGCCACCGTCGTTGCCCACGGCGGCGATGTTCCGGGTGAGCCGACCGGCGACCACACCCAGCAGGGCGGCGCCGACCAGGAACGTGCCCGGGTTACGACGGGCGTAGCCCTTGACCTCGTTGAGCAGGTCGCCCGGCTCGCGCTGCTCCAGCCAGCCGGCCACGCCGTGCACCCGCTCGGCGGCCTGGTGGGCCAGCTCGGTGACCGGGCCGGAGCCGCCGCCCTGCTGCGCCATCGACCGCATCTCGTCGGCCAGCGACCGCAGGCCGCTGGCGGCCCGCTGCTGCTGCTGACCGGCCTGGCTGGTCACCTGGTTGCGGGCCTCGCCGTAGAGGTCGCGGGCCTGCCGCTTGGCCTCGCCCACCACCTCCTGACCCTGCTCCTTGGCGGTCTGCGCGACCGCGCCGCCCGCGCTCGCGGCGTCGGAGCCGACCTGGCGGGCCTGGTCGCGTACGCCGCCGCCGTTCGTCGACTCGTACGTGGCGGACGTGGGGGAAAGATCCTGAGTCATGGTGTCCCTTCCGCTCGTGCGTTCCAGCGGTTTGCGTTTCGGGGGGTCACGCGAATGCTTTCCGCGTGACAACTGCCCTACCCCCGGTTGCCGGGTCCATGCCTGATTCGTCAATTCTCTGCGGAACCGGCCCGGGCCGGTCACAGAATGAGGTGCCGCCCGTCCGGGCGGTGAGCAGCTCGAACGGGGGTGACCGTGATGGCACGCGAACACGCGCCGGCCCGACCGGCCGTGCAGAAGGTCGCCCTCGCGGCGGCGGCCCTCTTCGTGCTGATCGGCGTGCTCGGCTTCATCCCCGGTGTCACCGCGCACTACGGCCAGCTGACGTTCGCCGGGCACCACTCCGGGGCGAAGCTGCTCGGCCTGTTCCAGGTGTCGGTGCTGCACAACCTGGTTCATCTGCTCTTCGGCCTGGTCGGGCTGGTGGCGGCCCGCCGGTTGGCCGGGGCGCGGGCGTTCCTGGCCGTGGGCGGCGCGCTCTACCTGGTGCTCTGGCTCTACGGCTTCGCCATCGACAGCCGCGAGACCGCGGCCAACTTCGTGCCGGTGAACCACGCCGACAACTGGCTGCACCTGGCGCTCGGCTTCGGCATGCTCGCCACCGGCCTGCTGCTGAGCAACGGGGCGGGCACCGGCAGCCGGCTGGACACCCCGATCGACCGTCCCTGAGGCAGATGGACACCTGACGGTGGGTGAGAAGGGGCCCCTTCTCGACGCCAGGCGTTAAGAAGGGGCCCCGCCTTACACGCCTACCGGCAGCCGCTTGGCGAAGCAGACGCTGTACGGGTTGTCGACGTACTCGCCGTAGACCGGGACGGGTCGGTAGCCGGCGGACCGGTAGAGCCCGATCGCGGCCGGCAGGTAGGTGCCGGTCTCCAGGCACACCGTCCGGTACCCGTGCCGGAAGGCCAGCTCCTCCAGCGCGACCAGCAACTGCCGGGCGACGCCCCGCCCACGGAACGCCGGCCGGACGTACATCCGCTTCAGCTCGCCGGTGTCCACGTCGAGCGCCTGGAGGCCGCCGCAGCCGACCGCCCGGCCGCCGACCACGGCCGCCAGGTAGTGGATGTCGTCGTGCACGACTGTCACCTGACCGTCCAGGCCGCCGTCGGCGGCCCGCAGCTCACGCTGCTGGGCGACGACGAGCGTGGCGATCTCCGGGTCGGTGGCGGGCCGGGATTCGATCAGCATCCGGCCACGCTAGGTCGGCCGGATTTCGCGGAGGTTTCCGGCCATCGTCCCCAACACGGACGGAGCCGAACTAATCGTCGTCCGGGTCGTCCAGGTCGTCCGCCGGGGTCCCCGGCGCGCCCTCGACCTCGTCCTCCGGGCGACGTCGGCGGGCCTTGCGGGCCTCCAACCGGTCGGCGGCCCGGGGACGCGTCGACTTGTCCTCCAGCCGCAGGTCGGTGCCCCGGTTACCGGGGACGAAGTCGACGCCCGCGTAGAGCGTGGGCTGCCAGTCGAACTCCCGCTCGCCGATCCGCACCAGGTCGCCGGCCTGCGCACCGGCCTTCGCCAGCTTCTCCTCGACACCGAGGCGGGCCAGCCGGTCGGCCAGGTAGCCCACCGCCTCGTCGTTGTCGAAGTTGGTCTGCTTCACCCAGCGTTCCGGCCGGCTGCCGCGCACCGTGTAGGAGCCGTCCTCCTCGGCCTCGATGGTGAAGCCGGCGTCGTCGACCGCCTTCGGGCGGATCACGATCCGGGTCGGCTCGGCCGGCGGGGCGGCGCGGCGGCTCTCGTCGACCAGCTGAGCCATCGCGAACGTCAGCTCGCGCAGGCCCTCCCGGGTGGCGCTGGAGACGTCGAAGACGCGGAAGCCGCGGGCCTCCAGGTCGGGGCGGACGATGTCGGCCAGGTCCTTCCCGTCCGGCACGTCGACCTTGTTGAGCGCGACCAGCCGGGGCCGGTCGGCCAGCCCGCCGTACTGGGTCAGCTCCGACTCGATGGCGTCGATGTCGGCCAGCGGGTCACGGCCCGGCTCCAGCGTCGCGGTGTCGACCACGTGCACCAGCACGGCGCAGCGCTCGACGTGGCGTAGGAACTCCAGGCCCAGGCCCTTGCCGGTGGCCGCGCCCGGGATCAGGCCCGGCACGTCGGCGACGGTGAAGGTGTGGTTGTCCACCCGGACCACGCCCAGGTTCGGCACCAGCGTGGTGAACGGGTAGTCGGCGATCTTCGGCTTGGCCGCGGAGATCACCGAGATCAGCGAGGACTTGCCGGCGGACGGGAAGCCGACCAGACCGACGTCGGCGACGCTCTTCAGCTCCAGCACCACGTCGAGCTTGTCGCCCGGCTCGCCCAGCTCGGCGAAGCCCGGCGCCTTGCGGCGGGCGTTGGCCAGCGAGGCGTTGCCCCGCCCACCACGGCCACCCCGGGCCGCCTCGAACGTGGTGCCGACGCCGACCAGGTCGGCCAGCACCTCACCGTCGAGGCTCTGCACCACGGTGCCGTTCGGGACCTTGATCACCAGGTCGCGGCCGTTGCCGCCGTCCCGGTTCGAGCCGGCCCCGCCCTTGCCGTTCTCGGCCTTCAGGTGCGGCCGGAAGTGGAAGTCGAGCAGCGTGGTGACCTGCGCGTCGACCACCAGCGACACGCTGCCGCCGTGGCCGCCGTTGCCGCCGTCCGGGCCGCCGAAGGGCTTGAACTTCTCCCGGTGGATCGAGACACAGCCGTGCCCGCCGTCGCCGGCCTGCATGTGCAGGACGACCCGGTCAACGAACGTCGTCACGACGCCAATCCTTCCAGCGGGGTACCGCCCCGCGCGTGGAAAGGCGAAGCGGGCCGGGACCCGAGGTCCGCGGCCCGCTTCGCCTTCGAACTACTGCTGCGGCACGATGCTGACGGTCTTGCGACCGCGCTTGGTGCCGAACTGCACCGAACCGGCCGACAGCGCGAACAGCGTGTCGTCGCCGCCACGGCCGACCAGGTCACCGGGGTGGAACTTGGTGCCACGCTGACGGATGAGGATCTCACCCGCGCTGACGACCTGACCACCGAAGCGCTTCACGCCGAGCCGCTGGGCCGCGGAGTCACGGCCGTTACGCGAGCTGGACGCACCCTTTTTGTGAGCCATTGGAGGACGACCTACTTCCCGCTGTTGGAGATGCCGGTCACCTTGATCTGGGTCAGCGGCTGACGGTGACCCTGACGCTTGTGGTAGCCGGTCTTGTTCTTGAACTTGTGGATCCGGATCTTCGGGCCCTTGGTGTGCGCGGCGATCTCGCCGGACACCGCGACCTTCGCGAGCTTCGCCGCGTCGGTCACCAGGTCGTCACCGTCGACGAGGAGCACCGCGGTGAGCTTCACCGCGTCACCGGGGGCACCGGTGAGCTTCTCGACCTCGATCACGTCGCCCTCGGCGACCTTGTACTGCTTGCCGCCGGTCTTGACGATCGCGTACATCGGAGGCGGACTCCCTGTCGTTGAGGCTGCTGACGTCTTTTCCCACCGTCACCGGCGGGTCGTTCCCACGGCGTCTCGCCGGGAGCCGTGACACCGGCGGCGCGGGCACGCGGGAACTAGGCACACCAAAGTGCGCCGCAGGCAAGCGTACGCCATAGGAGGCCCGCCACCCAAACCGGGCCCGCCGGTCAGGCCGGACAGAGCTGGTCGAGGCGCTGCTGGAGCCGGTCGAACTCCGTCTCGTCGATCGCCCGCACGTCGGTGCCGAGCCCGGCGACCTCGGTGGCCAGGTCCGCCAGGAGCGTCCGCAGACCCGGATCCGTGGCCTTCCGGGACTGCTCCCGCAGCACGTCCCGCCAGCCCGCCAGGGCGGCCTCCGCGTCCCGCTGGGCGGACTTCTCCGCGCTCCGGTCACCGGTCGCGCCGGACCGCAGCATCTCCGCCAGCTTCGCCACGTACGTCTGCACGGCCGCCGAACCGGACTGCTTCGCCCGGGCGCAGACGCCCGCGTCGCCGGTGGCGGTCGGGGCCGGGGTGGGCGACGTGGCGGCCGGGGCCGGTGAGGCGAAGCCCACCGCGAACGGATCGTCGCCCCGGTCGGCGCAGCCCGACCCGGCCAGCAGCAGTCCGGCCAGCGCGGTGACCGCGAACACCCGACGCATGTCTCCTCCCTCCGGGACGTGCCGCCCCGACCGGGGGTAGACGGGAAACGGCAGGGCCCCTGCTCGGCACTCTGTTGCCGGAGCGGGGGCCCTGTCAAACGCCACGCAGGTCAGCGGCTCACGGCCGGGTACGCCGCCGGGCGCCGCCACGCCGGGAGCGCCGCCGCGGGGTGCCACCGTCGCCGCCCTCGTCGTCGGTCTCGCCGTCACCGATCGCGTCCGGGTCGTCGGAGGCCGCCAGCCGGGCCGAGTCGCCCTCCTGGCTGTCCGCGACCGCCGGGGCGGCCGGCGTGTCGGCGGCGAACCGGGACAGGTCGTAGCCCTGGGTGTCGTAGTAGTCGTCGTCGGGGGCCTCGACCACCTCGGCGACGGTCCGCTCCGGCTCGGCCGCGGCCGGCGGCTCCGGCGCGGTCTCCGCGGCGGTCTTCTCCGCGGCGGCCTTGCGACCCCGGCGGCGGCCCTTCTCCTCGGCCGGCGCGACCGCCGAGGCGACCGCCTTGACCTTCTCCCCCGCGCCGCCGCCGCGCGGCTTCTCCGGCACCGGCTCGGTGTGGATGACGACGCCCCGGCCCTTGCAGCACTCGCAGGTCTCGCTGAACGCCTCCAGCAGGCCCGCGCCGATCCGCTTGCGGGTCATCTGCACCAGGCCGAGCGAGGTGATCTCGGTGACCTGGTGCTTGGTGCGGTCCCGCCCCAGGCACTCGGTGAGCCGGCGCAGCACCAGCTCCCGGTTCGACTCCAGCACCATGTCGATGAAGTCGATCACCACGATGCCACCGAGGTCGCGCAGCCGGAGCTGGCGCACGATCTCCTCGGCCGCCTCCAGGTTGTTCCGGGTGACCGTCTCCTCCAGGTTGCCGCCGGAGCCGGTGTACTTGCCGGTGTTGACGTCGACGACGGTCATCGCCTCGGTCCGGTCGATCACCAGCGAGCCGCCCGAGGGCAGGAAGACCTTCCGGTCCAGCCCCTTGAGGATCTGCTCGTCGATCCGGTGCTCGGCGAACACGTCGGTGAGACCGGCGTGCCGGCGCAGCCGCGCGACCAGGTCCGGCGAGACGTGCGACAGGTACGACTCGACCACGTCGTACGCGGACTCGCCCTCGATGACCAGCTCGCGGAAGTCCTCGTTGAAGAGGTCCCGGACCACCCGGATGACCAGGTCCGGCTCCTCGTACAGCAGCACCGGGGCGCCGCCGGAGGCCGCCTTGGCCTGGATGTCCTCCCACTGCGCCTGGAGCCGCTTGACGTCGCGGGCCAACTCGTCCTCGCTGGCGCCCTCGGCCGCGGTCCGGACGATCACCCCGGCGCCGTCCGGCACCAGCTTCTTGAGGATGTCCCGCAGCCGCTTGCGCTCGGTGTCCGGCAGCTTGCGGCTGATCCCGGAGGCGTTGCCGTTGGGCACGTAGACCAGGTGCCGGCCGGAGAGCGCGACGTGGCTGGTCAGCCGCGCGCCCTTGTGCCCGATCGGGTCCTTGGTGACCTGCACCAGCACCGGGTCGCCGGAGCGCAACGCCTGCTCGATCGAGCGGGCCCGCCCCTCCAGCCCGGTGGCGTCCCAGTTGACCTCGCCGGCGTAGAGCACGGCGTTGCGGCCGCGCCCGATGTCGACGAAGGCCGCCTCCATGCTGGGCAGGACGTTCTGCACCTTGCCCAGGTAGACGTTGCCGGCCATGGTGCCGGACGAGTTGCGGGTCACGTAGTGCTCGACCAGCACGCCGTCCTCGAGCACCGCGATCTGGGTACGGTCGCCGCGCTGGCGGACGACCATCGTCCGGTCGACCGCCTCGCGGCGGGCCAGGAACTCCGACTCGCTCAGGATCGGCGGCCGGGTACGCCGCTGCTCCCGGCCGTCCCGGCGGCGCTGCCGCTTGGCCTCCAGCCGGGTCGAGCCGGAGACGCCCTGCACCTCGTCGACGGCCTTGCGCGGCTCACGGATCTTGACGACGGTGGGCACGCCGTCCTCGGTGGCGGTCTCCGCCTCGCCCGCGCCCCGACGGCGGCGGCGACGGCGACGACGGGTCATCCCCTCGCCCTCGGTGTCCTCGTCCTCGGCGGTCTCCTCGGCCTCGGCGTCGGACGCCTCCGCCGTACCGGACTCGTCGTCCTCCGCCTCGTCGGCGCCACCCTTGCCCCGGCCCCGACCGCGGCGACCGCGGCGACGCCGCCGCCGGCCCTCGGCCGTGTCGTCGTCGTCCTCCTCGGCCTCGACGGTCTCCGCGGCCTCGGCGGTCGGCTCCTCCTCGACGGCCTCGGCCTCCACCTCGGCCGGCTCGGGCTCGCGACGGGCGCGGCGACGGCGCCGGCCGGTCTCGACCGGCTCCTCCTCCACCGCCTCCTCGGCGACCGGGTAGCTGACCCGGACGTCCGGGACCTCCTCGGGCTGCGGGGGCATGAACAGGACGGTCGGCGCGGAGAGCGCGGCCCGGCGTCGCCGGCCGGTGGTCGGCCGCTCCTCGGCCGCCGCCGGCTCGTCCGCGACACCCGGCACCGCGGCGCCCGTGGACACCGCGCCGGAGTCGTCGGCGAGCCCACCGGCCCGGGCCAGGTCGACGTCATCGGTACGACGGGACGCGGCGTTCTCGGTCCCGGCCCCAGCGGTACGGCGCCGCGTACGGCGCGCCGGCGCGACGGCTTCGCCCGGGGTGGGCTCGTCGACGGCGTCCTCGCCCACCGCGTCGGCGTCGGCGTCCTCGTCGAGCGGCGCACGGCCCTCGGCGATCTCGCCCGCGCCACCGGGCAGCGAGACCGGCCCGTCGACCACGGCGTCGGCGGGCGGCTCCACGGCCGGTCCGGCCGCCTCGGCGGGCGCCTCGGTCGGCGACTCGGCGACCGGGATCGCCTCGGCCGGCGGGGTGGCCTTGCGGCGGCGGGTCCGGGTCACCTTGACCGGCGGCACCACCTCGTCCGAGGTGGCCTCCACCCCGGCGGCGGCCACCGGCTCCTCGACCGCCTTCGCCGGGGTCGCCTTACGCCGCCGTCGGGTGGTCTTGGGCGCGGCGTCCAACTCCCCCGCCACCGGCGCGAACACCTCGGCCTGCGGCGACTCCGCGCTGCCGGTGGCCACGGCGGGCGCCTCGACCGGGGCGTCGGTCTGCTCCGGCTGGTTGAGCGGGGCCGCCTTGCGGCGGCTGGCCCGCTTGCGGGCCGGAGGCTTCGCCTCGGCGGCGCCGGCGGTGCTGTCGGTGGCGGTAGCGTCGGCCGGCTCCGCGCCGGTCCGTTCGCCGCCCTCGGGCTCGTTCTCGAGCATGGACGTTCTCCAGTTCTGGCTGCCCCGGGCGCGGTTGAGCGCTGCCACGCAGGGTTGCCGCAAAGGTGTTTCCGCCGGGCGCGCGGGAGCGCGACCGCCGAAGTCTGCCTGCCAGAGCGCTGACCGTCCGGTCAGTGCTCTCCGATGGCTGCCCCGTCGCGATCCGCGTCCAACGGATCGACGATCTCGCCCTGCGCGGTCAGCGTGCCCTGCGCCAGCCGGATCACCTTGGGGGTGACCGGCGGCTCCAGGTCGGCCACCACGCGGAGGCCGGAAAGGACGTCATCGGGTCGCACGGACGGGGTGACCTGCCGCACGACCAGTTCGAGTATCGCACACGGTACGGCCGCCGCTCGGGAAGGCGTCTCAGCCGGGCCCGGTGCATCGATGGCCATCACGGCGCTCCGGGTGTCGAAGGTACGCCGGCCCTGCTTGGTCATCCGCTCGACCTGGATCTCCTCGGCGGCGGTGAAGGCCGCCACCGCGGCCCGGAGCACATCCGGGTCGACCTCGGGCAGCTCGATGCGCCAGCGCGACGCCTCGATCCGGTCGGCCAGGCTGCCGCCGGTGGCCACGACCGCGTCGAGCACGTCGAGCCCGGGCGAGAGCGCGGCGTCCAGGGCCGCCCGGAGCTGTTCCGGGTCGACCGGCTCACGCAGGCCGATCTCGAGGTATTCCGCCTCGCTGGCCACACCGGTCGGCGCCGCCGACGCGTACGAGATCTTGGGGTGCGGGGTGAAACCCTGGGAGAAGGCGATCGGCACGCCGGCCCGGCGCAGCGCGCGTTCGAAGGCCCGGGCGAAGTCCCGGTGCGAGGTGAACCGCAGCGGTCCACGCTTGGCGTACCGGATGCGGACCCGCTGGACGACGGGCGCCTGACCACCCTCGGGTTGAGGCTTTCTGGCGATCGTGAGCTCCTCGGCTGTGCCTGCGTGTCCGCCCCATCCTGGCGCAGCCCCGGGCACCGGTCGCGACCGGGGGCGGCCGGAGCCGGCCGGACGACACCGGCGGTCACGAGGTCGGCAGCGGAATCCGCTTCGCGCCGACTGCCGAACCCGTGACCGACGCGAGCCGTCAGGGGCGGTTGTCGCCCGGCGGGGTGCGGGGTCCCGGAGGCGGCGCGTAGGGGCTCCGGCCCGGTGCGGGCTGCTGCCCCTGGCCGGGAGGCGGGTAGCCGTCCGGCCCGGACGGGTGGTACGGGCCGGACTGGGGGTACGCCCCGGACTGGGGATACGGGCCGGGCGTGGCGTGGCCGGCCGGGACCGGGGGGCCGTGGCCGCCGTCCGCCCGGTCGAGCACGTCGTCCGGAAGCTGCGCCACCCGAGCCAGCTCACGCCGGTGCCGGCGCCGGTTCCAGATCAGGAACACCACCAGTGCCAGCAGCACCACCAGCGCCACCGCGATGCCGATGCCGATCACCATGACCTGCTGGTCGGTCGGGCCGCCCCGGTCGCCGTACTTGGTCACGTCGAAGTTGTCGTCCTCGGCGGCGGCCGGCGGAGGCGACGCGCCGGGCGAGGCGGGGGCGAGCAGCGGGTTCGCCGACACCGACGGCACGTCGGCGGTGAGCGCCGCCACCGGATCGATCAGGCCGAAGCCGAACCGCGGGTCACGACCGGGCGCGCCGGCGTCCCGGGCGGTACGGATGATCCGGTTGATCACGTCGGGCGCGGAGAGCTTCGGGTATTTCGAGCGGATCAACGCCGCCACGCCGGAGACGATGGCGCTGGAGTCGGAGGTGCCGTCACCCCAGCCGTAGCCGTGGCCGGGGCCGGCGTTGTAGATGCCGTCCGCCGGCGCGGCGACCACCGCCTCCGGCCCCTGGGCGGAGCCGGACCAGAAGCCGCCGCCACGGGTGGTGCCGGTCACCGCGATCACGCCCGGAATCCTGGCCGGCGAGGCGATGTCCACGTCGCCCGCCTTGAGGTTGCCGGCCGAGGCCACCACGACGACGTCGCGCTCCAGCGCGTACCGGATGGCCTCCTCCTCGTCCGGATCCGGCGCGCCGGCATGGCCGAAGGAGAGATTGAGCACCTTCGCGCCACCGTCCACGGCCATCCGGATGCCCCGGGCGGAAGCGCCGTCCGGGATGGTCCCGGGACCCGGCTCCTGCTTGATGGGGAGGATTCGGGCGCCCGGCGCGATGCCGTCCACCCCGTCGCCGACCTTGGCCGCCGCGATGATGCCGGCCATGTGGGTGCCGTGGCCGTGCGGGTCCTCCCGGCCGTCGCCCTTGGCGCCGTAGCTACGGTCGCCGGGCAGCACCCGACCGCGCAGCGCGGGATGCGTCGCGTCGACGCCGGTGTCCACCACGCCGACCAGCACGCCTCGCCCGGTGGAGATCTGATGCACCCGGTCGATGCGCAACTCGTCCAGGTACCACTGCTCGGCCCGGCGCGGCGCGGCGGTCACCGGCTGCACGGCCCCCAGCACCATCAGCCCGGCCGTCAGCCCCGCCGCCACCGGCCGAAGCGCGCCGACGTACTTCCTCATCCGTCCGTCCTCATCGCAGGATGCCCGGGGACGCACCGTCACCGGCACCCCACGGATCGTCGTCCTCAGTCAACCACGACGAGTGCTCGCCACCGCCGCCGCCGTGCCCGGCGCCACCGTGACCGCCCATCATGCCGCCGCCCATCATGCCCCCGGCCGTGCCGCCGCGCGGGCCGCCGAGGCCCGCACCCGCGCCGCCGGCGCCGGCCGCGCCGCGCACCGCGTTGGCCGCGCTGGTCAGCGGCGGGACCTTGCCGTTGCCGCCACCGACCATGCCGGGCAGCGCGCCCACACCCATGCCGCCGGCCGCACCCAGGCCACCGCCGCCCAGGCCGCCGGCGGAACCCAGCCCGGCGCCGCCACCGCCGCCGAGACCGGCCCCGCCACCTCCGACCGTGCTCAGGCCGCCGCCACCGCCGCCGAATCCGCTGCCCGGCCCGCCCGCGCCGGCCAGGCCGCTGCCGTAGTCGTGGCCGAGCGAGCCCGGCGCGCCGGCCCCGGTGACCGGCGGGACGTGGGTACCGGCACCGCCGGGGCGGCCGCCGAGGTCCGGGCCGCCAGTGGTGGGCGGCGGCGTGAACGACCCGCCGTCGTACGAGCCACCGCCACCGCCACCACCGCCGCCGATGCCGGTGCTGCCCAGCGACGGCATCTTGCCGCCACCACCACCGCCACCACCGCCCCCGGGCAGTTTGGTGTCGGGCACGCCGGAGGGCGGGACGCGGTTGTCGGGCGTGAAGCCGTCGCGCTCGTTCCCGGGCAAGTCCGTGGGCGGGGGCTGGGGCACGGCCAGCTTGGGACGCTCGGTCTCCACCGCGACCGGCAGCGGCGACATCGCCTTGTTGGCCGCCACCTGGTTGTCCCGGTACCAGTTGTCCAGATGCGACTTCGTGTCCCACCAGCCGCCGCGCTTCTGGTCGCTGGCGTTGCCGTCGACCTTCATCGTCGCCTCGAGGTCGTCCGCCTTGTCGCGGAACGCGCCGTCGGCGTACAGCTCCGGGTGCTGCCCGTAGTCCCGGCGCAGGGAGGCGAGGAAACCTGACTGGCTCTCACCGTCGCGGGCGTCGTCCAGCTCGGTGCCGCCGGGCAGGCTCCACTCGTTCCAGCCGAAGTCGTCCATCAGCGGGATCGGGATACTGGCCACAGCCGTGCGGATGTCGCCCTCGATCCGCGACAACGCGCCGCTGACGCCGCTGGCGTGCGTGATCAGGTC
The DNA here is from genome assembly GCF_900090105.1 of Micromonospora humi. Taxonomy (GTDB): domain Bacteria; phylum Actinomycetota; class Actinomycetes; order Mycobacteriales; family Micromonosporaceae; genus Micromonospora; species Micromonospora humi. Next base: position 23,706 of record NZ_FMDM01000026.1, read on the forward strand.
CTCGATGTCCTTGCCGATGCCGTTCAGGTGCTCGCGGTACGCGTCACCGCCGCTGCCCTTCCAACCGGCCAGCAGCCCGGGCAGGCCGCCACTGTGCGGGCGTTCCTGGCCGGACGCGATCGGGCCGACGAACGAGCGCCCGACCAGCGAGTCCCGCAGGTAGCCGAGCGCGGTGGAGAGGTTGCTCCAGCCCGCACCCACGGACCCGACGGTCTCCGGGTCCGCGGACAGCGTCACCTCGCGCACCGCGCGCTCCCAGGTGCCTCCAGCCATGACCGTCTCCCCCTCAGGCCGTGTACGGGTAGGTGGGCTGCTGCCCGGCCTGCGGCGGCGGCGCCGCCGACTCCAGCAGCCGCTCGATCTGCTTGCCGTTGGCCGCGTTGCGGGCCTCCGCGTCGCGGAACGCCTTCGCGATGTCCTCGGTGCCCTTCTTCAGCCCGGCCAACTTCTGGGAGATGGCCTTGAGGTGGGCCTCCATGTTGGCCGTCGACCTGGTCAACGCCGCCCACTGCATCCGGGCGTCCTCGTACGCACCGAACGGGGTGCCGTTCGGCACCGCGGACGCGTTGGCGCTGTCGCCCTTCATCCGCTCCTTGATGCGTTCCATCTCGTAGCCGATGGTGTCGTCGACGTACTGCTTGAGGCGCTCGACGTAGTCGGCCGCGGCGTCCAGGTCCTCGACGCTGACGTGCAGATCGCCGGTGTCCGGCGGCGTGATGCCCATGCTGTCCTCCCCGCTACCGGCCCCCGGCCGGTCCAATACGGACGCAGCGTATCGAGGAAGCACCACTCGGGGCACCCCCGCCCCGGTGAGCGGGCGGTCAGCGCGAAACGCGACGGAGCGCGGGAACCCCGAGGGTTCCCGCGCTCCGTCGGACGTGTCGGCTCAGCCCTGGGCGGCGGCCGGCTGCTTCAACCCGCCCACGGGCGTCAACGGCAGCAGCTTCCGGCCGGTCGGGCCGATCTGGATCTCGGTGTCCATGGACGGGCAGACGCCGCAGTCGAAACAGGGCGTCCAGCGGCAGTCGTCCTGCTCGTACTCCGACAGCGAGTCCTGCCAGTCCTGCCAGAGCCAGTCCTTGTCCAGGCCGGAGTCGAGGTGGTCCCACGGCAGGACCTCCAGTTCCTCCCGCTGGCGGGTGGTGTACCAGTCGAGGTCCACCCCGAAGGTCGGCAACACCTCGGCGGCGGCCTCCACCCAGCGCTGGTAGGAGAAGTGCTCGCTCCAGCCGTCGAACCGGCCGCCGTTCTCCCAGACCTTGCGGATCACCGCGCCGACCCGGCGGTCACCGCGGGACAGCAGGCCCTCGATCAGCGACGGCTCGCCGTCGTGGTAGCGGAAGCCGATCGCCCGGCCCAGCGAACGGTCGCTGTTGATCGCCTGCTTGAGCAGCTTGAGCCGGTTGTCGATGACCTCCGGCGAGGACATCGAGGCCCACTGGAACGGGGTGTGCGGCTTCGGCACGAACCCGCCGATGGAGACCGTGCAGCGGATGTCCTTCGACCCGGTGGCCGCGCGCCCGGCCCGGATCACCTCGTGCGCCATGTCGGCGATCTCGAGGACGTCGTCGTCGGTCTCGGTGGGCAGGCCGCACATGAAGTAGAGCTTCACCTGCCGCCAGCCGTTGGTGTACGCGGTGACCACGGTGCGGATCAGGTCTTCCTTCGACACCATCTTGTTGATGACCTTGCGGATGCGCTCCGAGCCGCCCTCGGGGGCGAAGGTCAGACCGGTCCGGCGCCCGTTGCGGGACAGCTCCTGCGCGAGGTCGATGTTGAACGCGTCCACCCGGGTCGACGGCAGCGAGAGCGACACGTTGGTGCCCTCGTACTGCTCGGCCAGGCCGGAGCACATGTCGCCGATCTCCGAGTGGTCGGCCGACGACAGCGACAGCAGGCCCACCTCGTGGAAGCCGGAGAACTCCAGACCCTGCTGCACCATCTGGCCGACGGTGGTGATCGAGCGCTCACGCACCGGGCGGGTGATCATGCCGGCCTGGCAGAACCGGCAGCCCCGGGTGCAGCCCCGGAAGATCTCCACCGCGTACCGCTCGTGGACCGTCTCGGCGAGCGGGACCAGGGGCTTCTTCGGGTACGGCCAGGCGTCCAGGTCCATCGTCGTGCGCTTGTGCACCCGGAACGGCACGTCCGGACGGTTGGGCACGACCCGCTGGATCCGGCCGTCGGGCAGGTAGTCGACGTCGTAGAAGCGCGGCACGTAGACGCTCTCGGTGCGGGCCAGCCGCAGCAGCAGCTCGTCCCGGCCGCCCGGCGCGCCCTCGGCCTTCCACTCCCGGACGATGGTGGTGATCTCCAGCACCGCCTCCTCGCCGTCACCGAGCACCGCGGCGTCGACGAAGTCGGCGATCGGCTCCGGGTTGAACGCGGCGTGCCCACCGGCCACGATCACCGGGTCGGCCCCGGTGCGGTCGGCGGCGAGCAGCGGAATGCCGGCCAGGTCGATCGCGGCGAGCAGATTGGTGTAGCCCAGCTCGGTGGAGAACGAGACGCCGAACACGTCGAAGTCGCGCACCGGGCGGTGCGCGTCGACGGTGAACTGCGGCACGCCGTGCTCACGCATCAGGCGCTCCAGGTCGGGCCAGACCGCGTACGTGCGCTCGGCGAGCACGTCGGGCAGCTCGTTGAGCACCTCGTAGAGGATCTGCACGCCCTGGTTGGGCAGCCCCACCTCGTACGCGTCCGGATACATCAGCGCCCACCGGACGGTCGCCGCGTCCCAGTCCTTGACCACCGCGCCCAACTCCCCACCCACGTACTGGATGGGTTTGGTCACCTGCGGCAGCAACGGCTCCAGCCGGGGCCACACCGAGTTGGCGGCCGGGGGACGTGGGGTCGTGGACGGGGCACTCATGATGCCCAAGGGTACGCGGTGCCCCGGCTCACCCTCCCCCACCGGCACCTTTTCCGCGCCACGTCCCCGGTGACCAAGGAGCCGGCGCGCCGATCCGGCCCCCGAACTCCTTGGTCACGAGCCCGACGGGACCCGGAGCGGTGGAGTCGACGATTCGTGGACAGTGGCGGGGCGGTACTAACCTCGCAACGGGCGCGAGAGGAGATTGCCGCGATGTCGCAGCCGCAGCCGGGGGCGGGCCGGCCGGCCGACGGGGCCGAGGGGCCAGCCGTCACCGAGCCGTCGACCGCCGTACCGGCACCTGCCGACGCCGGGGCCGCCACGCCGCCGTCCGGGCCCGCCGAGCGCGCCGACGGCAGCGCCGAGGGCGGCCCGGCCGCCTCCGGTCCCGCCGACGATCCGGCCGCCCCGGCGGCCGGAGAACCGGACACTCCGGCCGGCACCGCCCCGACCGACGCCGCCGCGGCGGACGCCGTCCGGGCCGACGCCGCCCCGACCGACTCTGCCCGGACCGACGCCGCCCGGACCGACACCGACCTGACCGGCACGGACGTGGCCGATGCGGCACCGGCCGACGCCGTCCCCGGAGACGCCGCCCCGGCTGACGCCGTCGCGCCGCCCTCCGCCCGGGACACGCCCGCGGAGGGAGAGGCGCCACCGACCGGCACCGGGCCGGAGGCGGCCGGGCCACCCACGGAGGACGAGGCGCCACCGACCGGCGCCGGGCCGGGGGCCGCCGGGACGTCCGGGGCGAACAGCGGGCACGTCCCGCCGGAGCGGGACGACGCCGGAACCGGGCAGCCGACCTCCGATCCCGACCCCGACGCCACCCCGGCCACACCGGCCCGAGCCCGGGGCACCGCCGCCGTGCCCGGCCGCGTCCCGTCGACCCCGCGCACCCCCGACCCCACCCGGATCGAGGACCGCCCGGCCCCGCGTACCCCCGACCCCACCCGGATCGAGGACGATCCGGCCCCGCGCCCGCCCGACCCCTCCCGGCTCGAGGACCGTCCGGCCCCGCGCACCCCGGACGCCACCCGGGTCGAGGGTGGTCCGGCACCCGCCGCGGCCGGGACCGGACCGGATCCCACCCGGGTGGAGAACGCGTCACCGCCGACCCGCGTCGAGCCGGTCACCCCCCGCTGGAGCGGTTCCGCCCCGGTCCCACCCCCGCCGCCGCGCCGTCGCGGTTGGGGCGAGTCCGCCGAGCCCACGCCGGTCCCGCCGATCGAATCGCCCGAGCACGCCACCCCGGTGGATCCCTGGGCCGGGGTGGACACCACCGGCTGGAACCTTCCGTCGGCCGAGCTGCCGTCGTTGCCGGCGACGATGCCCTACACCGCGCCGTGGCCGACCCACCCGGCGCCGCATCCGGCCCCGCCGCCGGCCGCGCGGCCGGTCTCGCCGCCGGCGCACACCCCGCCCTACCCGGCCCCGCCGGCCGCCGGCCCGGTGTCGCCGCCGTACCCCGGCCCGGCCGCCGCCCGCCCGGTCTCGCCCCCGCCGGCCCGGGTCGTCCCGGCCAAGCCGCCGAAGCAGGCCCGGCCGCCGAAGCAGCGCCGGGGCCAGACCGCACCGCCGCCCGGGTGGCAGGCGCCCAAGGGGTACGTCCCGGTGCCGGTCCGCCGCCGGCGCCGCTGGCCCTGGGTGCTGCTGCTCAGCGTGGCGTGCTGTTGCGGCGTCCCGCTGTGGTGGGTCCAGCCGCTCTCCAGCCAGTACCCGGCCAGCGCCACCCTCCCCGACCAACTCGACTCGATGCGGCTGCGCCAGGACCAGAACAGCCAGGCCACGGCCGAGGACCTGAAGAGCCGGGTACGCCAGGCGGACTGGCTCGCCGAGGACACCTTCGCCGGGATCTACGCCACGAACGACGGCAAGCGGGTGACGCTCTTCGGCAGCACCGGTTTCCGGTTCAGCCCGGAGTCCGACGCCGAGGCCGAGCTGAAGCGCCTCACCGGCGACTTCGACCTGCAACCCTCGGTGACAGTGGACACCGGCGTACGCGGCCGGCACGAGCGCTGCGCGGTCGGTCGGGCGGACGGCGACGCGGTGGTGGTGTGCACCTCGGTGGATCACGGCAGCCTCACCACCGGCGTGTTCACCCGACTGTCGGTGGACGACAGCGGCCGGCTGCTGAACGATCTGCGCCAGCAGGTGGTGGTCCCGAAGCAGTCCTGAGCGGGCCGGTCAGGCCGGCGGCTCCTCGCTGCGCTTCGGGGCGTAGCGGGGCACGTACTCCTGGCCGGTGAGCTTCTGGATCTCGGCCATCAGCTCGTCGGTCATGGCCCGCAGCGACGACCGGTCGTCGGGCCGTCCGGTGAAGTCCAGCGGCTTGCCGAACTTGATGGTGATCTTCGCCCGGCCCGGTCGGGGCACCCGGGTCCCGATCGGCTGGGCCTTGTCGGTGCCGGTCACGCCGACCGGGATGATCGGCACGCCGGCGGCGACCGCCAGCCGGGTCGCGCCGGTGCGGCCGCGGTAGAGCCGCCCGTCCGGCGACCGGGTGCCCTCCGGATAGACGGCGACCAGGTCACCGGCCTTGAGCACGGGGATCGCGGCGTCGAACGCGGACAGCGCGGCCCGCCCGCCGCCCCGCTCGACCGGGATGGCGCCCAGCCCGGTGAGCACGAACCTGGAGAAGCCGCCCTTCACCCCGGTGCCGTTGAAGTATTCCGACTTGGCCCAGAACGCCAGGTGCCGCGGGACCACGGTGCCGAGCAGCAGCTCGTCGGCGACGGAGAGGTGGTTGCCCGCGAAGATCGCGCCGCCGGTCGCCGGGATGTGCTCCAACCCCTCCGCGTGCGGCCGGAAGGCCAACCGGAGCGCGGGCGCCACGGTGAGCTTGCCGATGGTGTAGAGCAGGGGCACGGGTCCTCCGGCGGTCGTACGCGAAACAGGCGCTGTCACGGTAGCCGACGCCGCCACCGGAGGCCGAGCGGGTGGCCCGCAGTCCACCCGCTCGGTACGCCCGGTTAAGCGGGGGCCCCTCCTCTACCGAATGCGTTAAGAAGGGGCCCCGCCTTACACGCGGCGGACGGTGACCACCACGCGCTCGCCGTCGCCGACCTCGCCGGCGAAGCCGTCCAGGCCCTCGGCGAAGTCGATGCTGTCGGCCAGCACCTCCCGCGCCACGAAGTCGCGGAACGCGGCGACCGCCGCGCGCACCTCCTCGGAGGCCGACACCGCCACCGTGATCCGGTCGGAGATGTCCAGGTCGGCGTCGCGGCGGGCCTGCTGGACCACCCGGACCACGTCCCGGGCCAGCCCCTCGGCGGCCAGCTCCGGCGTGACAGCGGTGTCCAGCACCACCACGCCGTCGGACAGCGGGGCGGAGTGCTCCGCGTCCGCGGCGACCAGGCGCAGCTCGTACTCGCCCTCGGCGAGGGTGACCCCGGCGGCGACCGGGGCGCCGTCGACGAGTTCCCACTCCCCCGCCTTGACCGCCTTGATCACCTGCTGGACCGCCTTGCCGACGCGCGGGCCGAGCGCCCGCGGCACCACGGTCAGCACCTGCTGGCAGTAGGCGGACACCTCGCCGGTGAGCACGACCTCCTTCACGTTGACCTCGTCGGCGACCAGGTCGGCGAACGGCCGGAGCTGGTCGGCGACGGCCGAGGCCACGGTCAGCTTCGCCAGCGGCAGCCGGACCCGCAGGCCCTTCGCCTTGCGCAGCGACAGCGCGGCCGAGGCGACCGCCCGGACGTTGTCCATCGCGGAGACCAGCTCCTGGTCGGCCGGGAACTCCTGCGCGGACGGCCAGTCGGTCAGGTGCACCGACCGCTCGCCGGTCAGCCCGCGCCAGATCTCCTCGGCGGTCAGCGGCGCCAGCGGCGCCACCACCCGGCAGAGCGTCTCCAGCACGGTCCAGAGCGTGTCGAACGCGTCCGCGTCGCCGGCCCAGAACCGGTCCCGCGAGCGACGCACGTACCAGTTGGTCAGCGCGTCCAGGTAGGACCGGACGGTCGCGCAGGCGCCGGAGATGTCGTAGGCGTCCATCTGCGCGCCGACGGTCGCCACCAGCTCGTTCGTCTTCGCCAGCACGTACCGGTCGAGGACGTTCGTCGAGTCGGTGCGCCGACGCGCGGTGTACCCGTCCGCGTTGGCGTAGAGCGTGAAGAAGTACCAGACGTTCCACAGCGGCAGCAGCACCTGCCGCACCGCGTCCCGGATCAGCGTCTCGGTGACCGCCATGTCGCCGCCGCGCAGCACCGGCGACGACATCAGCATCCACCGCATCGCGTCCGACCCGTAGGAGTCGAAGACGTGGTAGACGTCCGGATAGTTCTTCAGGCTCTTGGACATCTTGCGCCCGTCCGAGCCGAGCAGGATGCCGTGGCTCAGGCAGTTGCGGAACGCCGGCCGGTCGAACAGCGCGGTGGCCAGCACGTGCATGGTGTAGAACCAGCCGCGGGTCTGCCCGATGTACTCGACGATGAAGTCACCCGGGTAGTGGTGCTCGAACCAGTCGCGGTTCTCGAACGGGTAGTGCACCTGGGCGAACGGCATCGAGCCGGACTCGAACCAGCAGTCCAGCACCTCCGGCACCCGGCGCATCATCGCCTTGCCCGTCGGGTCGTCCGGGTTGGGGCGGACCAGGTCGTCCACCGCCGGCCGGTGCAGGTCGGTCAGGCGTACGCCGAAGTCCCGCTCGATCTCGTCCAGCGACCCGTACACGTCGATGCGCGGGTGGTTCGGGTCGTCGGAGCGCCACACCGGGATCGGTGAGCCCCAGAAGCGGTTCCGGCTGATCGACCAGTCCCGGGCGTTGGCCAGCCACTTGCCGAACGAGCCGTCCTTGATGTGCCCGGGCGTCCAGTTGATCTCCTGGTTCAGCTCGACCATCCGGTCCCGGAACGCCGTCACCGCGACGAACCACGACGACACCGCCTTGTAGACCAGCGGCGTGTCGCAGCGCCAGCAGTGCGGGTACGAGTGGGTGTAGACGTCCTGCCGCAGCACCACCCCCCGCTCCTTCAGCTCCCGGATCACCGGCTTGTTCACGTCGAAGACCTGCTCGCCCTGATAGGGCGGCACCAGCGCGGTGAACCGGGTGTGGTCGTCCACGGTGACCACGGTCGGGATGCCGGCCGCGTTGCAGGTGTTCTGGTCGTCCTCGCCGAACGCGGGCGCCAGGTGGACGATCCCGGTGCCGTCCTCGGTGGTGACGAACTCCGCGCCGAGCACCTGGTAGGCGTTCGGGCCGGCCGGCTCGACCAGGAAGTCGTAGAGCGGCGTGTAGCGACGCCCGACCAGGTCCCGGCCGTGCACGGTGCCGACCTGCTGGTAGCCCTCCAGCTCCTTGGCGTACGCGCCGAGCCGCGCCGCGCCGACCACGTACCGCTGGCCGTCGCGCTCCAGCACCGCGTACTCGATGTCCGGGCCGACGGCGAGCGCCAGGTTCGACGGCAGCGTCCACGGGGTGGTGGTCCAGACGCCGAGCCGCACCGGGCCCCGGACGAGTTCCGGCGCGGTCTCGTCGGCGGTCAGCTCGAACCACACCGTCAACGTCGGGTCGTGCCGGTCCCGGTAGACGTCGTCCATCCGGGTCTCGGTGTTCGACAGCGGGGTCTCGCACCGCCAGCAGTAGGCGAGCACCCGGAAGCCCTCGTAGACCAGCCCCTTGTCGTGCAGGGTCTTGAAGGCCCACATGACGCTTTCCATGTAGTCCAGGTCGAGCGTCTTGTAGTCGTTGGCGAAGTCGACCCAGCGGGCCTGCCGGGTGACGTACCGCTCCCAGTCCTGGGTGAACTCCAGCACGCTGGCGCGGCAGGCGTCGTTGAACCGGGCCACGCCGAGGTCGAGGATCTCCGCCTTGGTGGTGATGCCGAGCTGCTTCTCGGCCACCACCTCGGCCGGCAGGCCGTGGCAGTCCCAGCCGAAGCGCCGCTCGACGTGCCGCCCGCGCATGGTCTGGTAGCGCGGCACCACGTCCTTGACGTATCCGGTGAAGAGGTGGCCGTAGTGCGGCAGGCCGTTGGCGAACGGCGGGCCGTCGTAGAAGACGTACTCGTTCTTGCCGTCGTCTCCGGCCGGCCTCGCCTCGACGGAGGCTTCGAAGGTCTTGTCGGCGGTCCAGTGCTCCAGCACCCCGCGCTCGACCGCGGGCAGGTCCGGGCTCGCCGGGACGCCGGCGCCGGTCGGGTCGTGCAACGGATAGGCCATCGGGTGTCGCTCTCCTCGCGCAGCTCACTCGTCGGTGGGTCTGCGAGGACGAACCTCTCCGGGTACGCCGTGCGACGCCCCCGGGCTGGCCCGCGGTACCACCCCGCTTGGCGGTCGAGGTGCGACCGCCCGCTCGTTCGTCGGCTGTGACGGGCCGGACCCGTCCGGTTCTACTGGGCCGGTTGCCCGGCCGTTCTTCCGGAGGCTCGCCGGTGATGGCCGGGTCGACGCCTGTGCGCCCAAGCTTACCCGCCCCACCACCCGCTCCGCCTCCGAGTAAGGAGGGGGCCCCGGTTAACGCCTCCGGTATAGGAAGGGGCCCCGCTTAACACCTCGCGATGACCGGCGTCACACCGGTGCGCCGTCACGCCGGACGGGTCCTGATCCGTCGTGTGCACGTACGGACGACACGAGGGAGGCGGCGATGAGCCGGATCGACATGGCAGCGGTGGCGCCGGAGGCGTACGCGGCGGTGCTCGGGCTGGAGAAGTACATCCGGGGCAACCTGGACCACACCGTGCTGGAGTTGGTGAAGGTGCGGGCGTCGATGCTCAACGGCTGCGCGTTCTGCGTCGACATGCACACCCGGGAGGCGCTGGGGGCCGGCGAGGACAGCCGGCGGCTGTTCGCGGTGGCGGCCTGGCGGGAGGCCCCGTTCTTCGACGAGCGGGAGCGGGCCGCGCTGGCGCTGACCGACGCGGTCACCCGGCTCGGCGAGCACGGCGTGCCCGACGAGGTGTGGGACGCCGCGGCGAAGGTCTGGTCGGAGAAGGAACTGGCCGACCTCGTCGTCGCGATCGCGACAATCAACGTGTGGAACCGGATCGTCATCAGCAGCCGGACCCAGCCGCCGCTCGAGGTGTGACCACCACGTCGGCGGCGGAGGCGGCCGGTGCGCTCACCGCGCACCGGCCGATGCTGCTCGGTCTGGCGTACCGGCTGCTGGGCAGCCTGCACGACGCCGAGGACGTGCTCCAGGAGGCCTACCTGCGCTGGCTCGACGTCGACCGGGAGGCGGTCGCCGAGCCCCGCCGCTACCTGTCCCGGGTGGTGACCCGGCTGGCACTGGACCGGCTGCGCGCCGGGCGGGCCGCCCGGGAGACGTACGTCGGCCCGTGGCTGCCCGAGCCGGTGCCCACCGACCCGTCGCCGTTCGGGCCGCTGGAGACCGTCGAGCTGCGGGAGACGGTCTCCACCGCCCTGCTGCACCTGCTGGAACGGCTCACCCCGCCGGAACGGGCGGTCTACGTGCTGCACACCGCGTTCGCGCTGCCGTACGCCGAGATCGGCGACATCCTGGACCGGTCGGCGGCGGACTGCCGTCAGCTGCACCACCGCGCGACGGCCCGGCTCGCCGAGGAACGGCGGCGTTTCACCGCCGGGCCGGCCGAGCAGCGACGGCTGCTCGACGCCTTCCTCGCCGCCGCCCGCGACGGCGACCTGGTGCGGCTGACCGATCTCGTCGCGGCGGACGCCACCGCCTGGTCCGACGGCGGCGGGCGGATCCGCGCGGCGCGCAACCCGGTGCACGGCGCGGACCGGATCGCCCGATTCTTCGCCGGGGTGTACGGCCGCCGTCGACCCGGTGTGCGGGCCACGCCCATCGAGCTGAACGGCGCGCCGGCACTGCTGCTGAGCTGGCCGTCCGGGGTCCGGTACACCCTCGGCGTCGCCGCCGCCGACGGCCGGATCACCACTCTCTACCTGGTCGGCAACCCCGACAAGTTGACCCGGGTCGGCCGCCGAGCGGACGGCGGCCCCGGTCCCGCGTGGGGAGCCGGGGCCGTCGGGAGGTCGGTCAGCCCAGCTCCGGGAACCAGAGGGTGATCTCGCGCTTGGCGCTGTCGGTCGAGTCGGAGGCGTGCACCAGGTTCTCCCGGTTCGACAGGGACAGGTCACCGCGGATGGTCCCGGCGGCGGCCTTGCGGCCGTCGGTGCTGCCGATCATGCCGCGGACCACCTCGATCACCTGGTCGCCGGAGAGCACCAGCGCCACCAGCGGACCACCGGTCATGAACGTCTTCAGCGGCGGGTAGAACGGCTTGTCGACGTGCTCGGCGTAGTGCTGGTCGGCGAAGTCGCCGTCCATGGTCCGGCTCACCAGCGCGTCGATCCGCAGGCCCTTGCGCTCGAAACGGGACAGGATCTCGCCCACCAGACCACGGCGCACCGCGTCGGGCTTGATCAGTACGAGCGTCCGCTCGTCCGGGCTGCTGCTGGACACGCTGGGTTCCTCCTGTGCACCTAAACCTGGTCGCGCTGGGTACGGTCAGCGTAGCGACCCGGTCCCGGCGCCGGCACGGCGGCTGCGTCTTCCCTGGCCCGCCGCGGCGGCCTAGCCTGACCATGGAACCCCTGGGAGGTCCACTGTGGCGAATGGCGGGAACCGCACCATCGCGCCGGTACGCAAGCTGATCGGCGCGGTGCTGGGCACCGTGGCCGCGTTCGTGACCCTGTTCGGGCTCGGGATGACCAGCTGGGCGATCGTCGCGCTCGGCGTCGCGCTGCTGGTGCTGGCGATCGCCCTGGCCACGGTCCGGGGTGGTGGCCGCACCTGGGTGGTCGGCCTGGGGCACGTGCACAGCGCCTCCGAACCGCCCACCCAGTACGCGTTCGGGCGCTGCGAGCTGCAGCTGGTGATCGACGCCCCGGGCCTGCCACCCCGCTCCAAGAAGATCATCGAGCCGCGGGTGCCGGTCGCCAAGTGGCCCTCGCTCGGTCAGGCGCTGCCCGTCCGGGTGGCGCTCGACGACCAGCGTCACGTCCGGGTGCTCTGGGACGAGGTGCCCACCCACACCGAGAACTCCGCCCCGGTCGCCGACCTGCCGCCGGAGTACGCCGACGCGGACCCGTTCGACGAGACGCTCATCGCGCAGGAGGCCCCGCCGTGGGCCGGCCGCGCCCCGGAGGACGACTTCCTCCGCGACGACTACCCGCCCGCGCCGGATCCGCTGCTCGACGACCTCCCGCCGCGAGCCGAGGAGCGCGAGCCGGTGGTGATGCGCCAGCGGCCCGGCGGCCCGGTCGTGCTGGAGGGGCAGCTGGTCGAGCCGGCACCGGTGGGCCCGCTGCCCCGGCGTGCGCCGACGCCCCGCCCGCCGGCCGAGGACCGGGCCGACGACACCGTGACGGTGGACCCGATCGACGTGCCGCTGGACGCCCCGGAGCGGGACGCGCCGCCCACCCCGCAGGAGTTGGACGAGGCCATCTTCGGTCCGGCCGGCGCCACCGAGGCGGACGAGCTGGCCAGCCCGATCAGCGGGGTCGGGATCACGCTGCTCGTCACCGACCTGGACCGGTCCCTCGACTTCTACCGGGAGCTCGGCTTCGACGAGCTGGACCGGGGCGAGGGCAACGCGGTGCTCGGCTCCGGGCCGACCCGGCTGGTGCTGCGCCGGGTGACCGGCGCCGCGCCGATCAGTCGCCGGCTGGTGCACGTCAACCTGGAGGTGGACGACATCCAGGCGGCGTACGAGCGGCTCCGCGAGTCCGGCGTCCGGTTCACGTACGCCCCACGGGTGGTCAATCGGGGCACCAAGCTGGAGGTGTGGGCCGCCGCGTTCCGCGACCCCGACGGGCACGGTGTCGCGCTGACCCAGTGGCGCTCGCTCGCCGACGCCTGAGGTGCAAGGCGGGGCCCCTTCTTAACGCCTGCGGTAGAGGAAGGGGCCCCGCTTAACAAGAACCGGCGCTCAGCCGAGGATGACCCGGCGCACGTGCCACGCGTACGCCCACACCAGCGCGAAGATCACGCCGAGCACGAGCAGCGACCAGTGCAGCAGCCCGGAGAGCAGCAGCAGGCCCTGCACCACGGTGCCGGCCTGCCAGGCCCAGCCGCGGCGCATCATGCCGGCCAGCACCACGCAGGCCACCGCCAGCGCGACGATCGCCGCGATCGCGGCGCCGCTCAGGTCGCCGCCGACGACCCGGATCGGCTGGATGGCCAGCAGCAGCACCAGCGCCTCCAGCGACAGCGTGCCGGCGCCGAGGCCGCGTACCGCCTTGTCCGGGTTGCGCAGCCCGGACCGGCGGACGCCGCCCGGACCCGCCCCACCCGGCTGCCCCGGGCGCTGCTCCGCACCCGGGCCCGCCTCGCCACCCGGGCCCGGCGGCGTGTCCGGGCGCTGCTCCGGGCCGGTCATCGCTTGAGCAGCCGGCGGGCGTCGGCCACGGTCACCACCGAACCGGTGATCAGCACGCCCACGCCCGACAGCTCGCCCGGCACGTCCGACTCGGCCTCGGCCACCGCCGCCTCGATGGCGTCGGGCATGTCCCGGGCCACCTGCACCCGGTCTGACCCGAAGACCTCCTGCGCCAGCTCGGCCAGCTCGGCAACGGGCATCGCCCGGGGCGAGCTGTTCTCCGCGACCACGATCGTGTCGAGCACCGGTTCGAGTAGGTCGAGCAGCCCGGCCGCGTCCTTGTCACCGAGCACCGCCAGCACGCCGACCAGCTTGCTGAACGCGAACTCCTCCTGGAGCGCGGCCACCGTGGCGGCCATCCCGTGCGGGTTGTGCGCGCCGTCGAGCAGCACCGTCGGGGCGGTCCGCACCCGTTCCAGCCGACCGGGGGAGCTGGTCGCGGCGAAGCCCTCCCGGACCGCCTCGATGTCGAGCTGCCGCCGCGCGCCGGCGCCCAGGAACGCCTCCACCGCGGCCAGCGCCACTGCCGCGTTCTGCGCCTGGTGCGCGCCGTGCAGCGGGATGAAGATCTCCTCGTACACGCCGCCCAGGCCCTGGATGGTGAGCACCTGGCCGCCGACCGCGACCGCCCGGCGCATCACCCCGAACTCGGCGCCCTCGCGGGCGACGGTGGCGTTGACCTCGGCGCAGCGTTCCAGGATCGGCCGGGCCGCCTCCTCCTCCTGCGCCGCCGCGATCACGGTGGCCCCGGGGTGGATGATGCCCGCCTTGTGCAGCGCGATGTCCTCGATCGTGTCGCCGAGCCACTCGGTGTGGTCCAGCCCGATCGGAGTGATCACGGCGACGCCGGCCTGGATCACGTTCGTCGCGTCCTCGGCGCCGCCCAGCCCGACCTCCACCACCGCGACGTCGACCGGGGCGTCGGCGAACGTGGCGAACGCCAGCGCCGTGGTCAGGTCGAAGTAGGTCAACGGCTCGGCGGAGCGCTGGTCGACCAGCTCGGCCAGCGGCGCGATCTCGCGGTACGTCGACACGAACCGCTCCTCGCTCACCGGCTCACCGTCCAGGCTGATCCGCTCCCGGACGGTCTCCAGGTGCGGGCTGGTGTAGCGGCCGGTGTGCAGCCCGAACGCCCGCAGCAGCGAGTCGATCATCCGGGCCGTCGAGGTCTTGCCGTTGGTGCCGGTCAGGTGGATCGACGGGTACGCCCGCTGCGGGCTGCCCAGCAGGTCGAGCAGGCTCTCGATCTTCTCCAGCTCGAAGCGCATCCGGGTGAAGCCGCGCGCGTCGAGCGCGGCCTCCACCTCGGCGAACGCGGGATCGGTACGGTCACTCACGAGTTCAGCGCCCCCAGGGCGGCGTCGATCCGGACCAGATCCGCCTCGGCCACCGCCAGCCGGTCCCGGATCTTCGCGACCACCGGCTCGGGCGCCTTGCCGACGAACGCCGGATTGTCCAGCTTCGCCCGCGCCTGGGTGGCCTCCTTCTCGGCCGCCGCCCGGTCCTTGGCGAGCCGGGCCCGCTCGGCGGCCACGTCGATCGTGCCCCGGGTGTCGAGCGCGACGCTCACCTCGCCGGGCATGGCCAGCGTGGCGCCGGCCTGGAAGTCGTCGCCGGGCGCGTCGAGCCGGGCCAGCGAGCGGACCAGCGGCTCGTGCGCCGCGATGCCCGCGCCGGTCAGGCCGTCGAGCCGGGCGGCGACCCGCTGGGTCGGCCGCAGCCCCTGGTCCGACCGGAACCGTCGGACCTCGGTCACCACCCGCTGGAGCGTGGCGACCTCCGCCTCCGCGGCGTCGTCGATTCCGGTACGGTCGGCGACCGGCCAGGCCGCCGTCAGCACGGTCTCGCCGCCGTTGAGCGCGGTCCACAGCTCGTCGGTGACGAACGGGATCACCGGGTGCAGCAGCCGCAGGAGCTGGTCCAGCACGTGCCCCAGCACCCGCCGGGTGGCCTCCGCCGCCGGCCCGCCCTCGACGAGCACCGGCTTGCTCAGCTCCACGTACCAGTCGCAGACGTCGTCCCAGGCGAAGTGGTAGAGCAGGTCACAGACCTTGGCGAACTCGTACGCCTCGAACTGCTCGTCGACCTCGGCGGTGACGTGCGCCAGCCGGGACAGGATCCACCTGTCGACGGTCGAGAGGCTGCCGGCGTCCGGCAGCGGACCGTCGGCATGCGCGCCGTTGAGCAGCGCGAACCGGGTGGCGTTCCACAGCTTGTTGCAGAAGTTGCGGGAGCCCTGGCACCACTCCTCGCTGACCGGCACGTCCTGGCCGGGGTTGGCGCCCCGGGCCAGCGTGAACCGGGTGGCGTCGGCGCCGAACCGGTCGATCCAGTCCAGCGGGTCCACCACGTTGCCGAACGACTTCGACATCTTCTTGCCGTGCTCGTCGCGGACCATGCCGTGCAGCGCCACCACGTCGAACGGCTGCACGCCGTCCATCGCGTACAGGCCGAACATCATCATCCGGGCGACCCAGAAGAACAGGATGTCGTAGCCGGTGACCAGGACGCTGGTCGGGTAGAACTTCGCCAGGTCCGGCGTCTGCTCCGGCCAGCCGAGGGTGGAGAACGGCCAGAGGCCGCTGGAGAACCAGGTGTCCAGCACGTCCTCGTCCTGCCGCCAGCCCTCGCCGGTCGGCGGCGCCTCGTCCGGGCCGACGCAGACGATCTCGCCGGCCGGGCCGTACCAGACCGGAATGCGGTGGCCCCACCACAGCTGCCGCGAGATGCACCAGTCGTGCATGTTGTCGACCCAGGCGAAGTAGCGCTTGGCCAGCTCGGCCGGCTCGATCTTCACCCGGCCGTCGCGTACCGCGTCGCCGGCCGCCTTGGCCAGCGGCCCGGTGTTGACGAACCACTGCAGCGACAGCCGCGGCTCGACGGTCGTCTTGCACCGCGAGCAGTGCCCCACCGCGTGCAGGTAGGGCCGCTTCTCGGCCACGATCCGGCCCTGCTCGCGCAGCGCCGCCACGATGGCCGGGCGGGCCTCGTAGCGGTCCAGGCCCTGGAACGGTCCGGGCGCGGTGATGACGCCCCGCTCGTCCATGATCGTCAGCGAGGGCAGGTCGTGCCGCTGGCCGATCTCGAAGTCGTTCGGGTCGTGCGCCGGGGTCACCTTGACCATGCCGGTGCCGAAGCTCGGGTCGACGTGCTCGTCGGCGACGATCGGGATCCGCCGGTCGGTGAGCGGCAGCGCCACCTCGGTGCCGATCAGGTGCCGGTAGCGCTCGTCGTCCGGGTGCACCGCGACCGCGGTGTCGCCGAGCATGGTCTCGGCCCGGGTGGTGGCCACCACGACCTCGTCGCCGTAGCGGATCGAGATCAGTTCGCCCTCGTCGTCGGTGTGCTCGACCTCGATGTCGGAGAGCGCGGTGAGGCAGCGCGGGCACCAGTTGATGATCCGGTTGGCCCGGTAGATCAGGCCGTCGTCGAAGAGCTTCTTGAACATGGTCTGCACGGCCCGGGAGAGGCCCTCGTCCATGGTGAAGCGCTCGCGGTCCCAGTCGACGGCGTCGCCGAGCCGGCGCATCTGGCCGAGGATCGCGCCGCCGGACTCGGCCTTCCACCGCCAGACCCGCTCGACGAACTTCTCCCGCCCCAGGTCGTGCCGGGAGAGCCCTTCACCGGCGAGCTGCCGCTCGACCAGGTTCTGGGTGGCGATGCCGGCGTGGTCCATGCCGGGCAGCCACAGCGCCTCGTAACCCTGCATCCGCTTGCGCCGGGTGAGCGCGTCCATCAGCGTGTGCTCGAACGCGTGGCCCATGTGCAGCGAGCCGGTGACGTTGGGCGGCGGGATGACGATGGCGAAGGGCGGCTTGTCGCTCTGCGCCGACGCCCGGAAGTGCCCGCCGGCTACCCACTGCTCGTACCGTCGCTGCTCTACCTCGCCGGGCTGGTACTGGCCGGCAAGGGTCGGGGCGTCGGGGCGTCGGGCATCCAGTCTCTCGGTCACCCTGGAAGTCTACGGAGGGCTTTCGGAGACCCGACGTGCGCCACCGGTGATTCGCGTACGGTGGCGGACATGTCCGACGCGCATCTCACCGAGCGCCCGGTCGACGGGGGCAACGGTCCGGTCGAGTTGACCGACGAACCGATCCGACTCAGCCGCCGCGATCCGGCTCAGGAGTCCGAACGGCAGCCCGTGTCCCGGCGCCGGAAGATCGTGCTGGCCGCAGCCCTTGTGGTGGGTCTCGCCGGCGCCGCCGCGCTCGGCACCGCCGGTTGGCGGGTCTACCAGGAGAAGGACACCCAGCTCAGCCAGCCGTCCGGGGTGGCCGGGCTCACCCGCGACGACAGCGATCGGGCTCGCAGCACCGCCGAGTACCTGCGCGACGGGTTCGCCGCCGACATCGACCTGGACCGCAGCTTCGGCACGGTCTACAGCGACCCGGCGGACGCGAAGCGCTCGGTGTTGCTGTTCGGTGGCACCACGTTGCTCTGGCAGCCCGAGCGAGACCTGGACACCCTGTTCGACCTGATGGCCGACGAGACCGGCAGGGTGGCCGATCTCCGCGAGGTCGACGCCGGTCGCCTGGGCGGCGTGATGAAGTGCGGCCGGACGAGCGGCGACGGCGGCGACTTCGCGGTCTGCGGGTGGGCCGACCACGGAAGTGTCGCGATGGGGATGTTCCCGGGTCGCCCGGTCGACGATGCCGCGGCGCTGTTCCGGCAGATCCGCGAGGGCGTCCAGCGTCGCTGACGCGATTTCCGGGTCCGGACGCAATTCAGGGCCACCCCTGACGGGGTGGCCCTGAATTGAAAGATTGTCCGGCGGTGTCCTACTCTCCCACACCCTCCCGAGTGCAGTACCATCGGCGCTGGAGGGCTTAGCTTCCGGGTTCGGAATGTGACCGGGCGTTTCCCCTCCGCCATGACCGCCGTAACTCTATGAACATGTCAAACACACACACACTTTTCGTGGGGTGTTCGCTGGTTCAGAGTTGCACAGTGGACGCGTAGCAGCTTGGTAGTCAAGTCCTCGGCCTATTAGTACCGGTCAACTGAACCCGTTACCGGGCTTACATTTCCGGCCTATCAACCCAGTCGTCTAGCTGGGGGCCTTACCCCACAATGTGG
>NZ_FMDM01000025.1 GCF_900090105.1 Micromonospora humi
CCGCGGTCGTCTCGATCGCCACCGCCCTGCAGGAGTCGAAGCTGGAGAACCTGGGCCACCTCGGCGACCGCAATGACCACGACTCGCTGGGCCTGTTCCAGCAGCGCCCCTCCAGCGGTTGGGGCAGCCCGGAGCAGATCACCGACCCCGAGTACTCCACCCTGGCGTTCCTCAAGGGCCTCAAGCAGGTCGACGGCTGGCAGGACATGCCGCTGACCAAGGCCGCCCAGACCGTGCAGGTCTCGGCCTACCCGGACGCCTACGCCCAGTGGGAGAAGCAGGCCACCGACCTCGTCAACCAGCACTGGACCAAGTAAGCACACACGTGAAGGCCGGCACCCGAACGACGGGTGCCGGCCTTTCCGCGTACCCGGAACGGGTGAACCGGGCCGGGTAGCCGGGGTGCGGCCGGCGGCGGCAGGGGTTGGATGCGGGCATGGACGAGGTGGACGCCGCCGACCTGCGTCGGGCGTACGACGAACTGCTCGCGGAGGTGGACGCGGGCGGGTTCGGGCCGCCGCCGGAGGGTGAGCTGAGCGCCGAGCAGATCGTCGCGCACCTCGCCGCGAACGACGAGCTGATGAGTGAGGCGACCGAGGCGGTGTTGGCGGGCTCGCCGTTCGCCTACTACGACCTGGACACGGTGCACCGCCCGCAACTCGACGCGCTGGTCTCCGAGTGCGGTGGGCTGGACGGGTTGGCCGCCCTGCTGCGGGCGACCAGCCTGAAACTGTGCGCGCTGGCGCAGCGGCTCGGCCCGGCCGCGGAGACACCGGTGGACACCGTGCTGCGTGAGGGCTTCGACCTCGACGTCGACGACTCACTCCCGTGGGGTCGCGCGCTCGACCTGCACGTCCGGGTCCACCTGCCGATGCACCTGGCCCAACTCCGCGCCCTGCGCCGCCAGCCCCACCCGGCCTGACCGTGCCCGCCCTCCGCGTCGATCTTGGAGTTGTGGCGGTTTACAAGCCTGACGAAGCCCGTATTTCAGGCGCCAAAACTCCAAGATCGACGTGCGGCCCGGCACGCCCAGCTCAGCGCGCGGCGGGCGCGCGGAAGGTGCGGCGGTAGGCGGTCGGGGACACGCCGACCCGGGTGTGGAAGTGCTGGCGCAGGGCGGCGGTGGTGCCGAAGCCGGCGTCGCGGGCCACCCGGTCGACGCTCAGGTCGGTGGTCTCCAACAGCACCCGGGCGTGTTCGGTGCGCTGCTGGAGCAGCCACTGCGCCGGGCTGAGCCCGGTCTCGGAGCGGAAGCGCCGGGTGAACGTGCGGACGCTCATCCGCGCGTGCCCGGCCAGTTCCCGCAGCGTGACCGGTTCGTGCAGCCGCTGCCGGGCCCACTCCCGGGTGGCGGCGGTGCCGGTCTCCGCGACCCGGGGCACCGGCCGTTCGATGTACTGCGCCTGCCCGCCGTCGCGCCACGGCGGCACGACGCAGCGCCGGGCCGCCCGGTTGGCGACCGCGCTGCCGTGGTCGGTGCGGATCACGTGCAGGCAAAGGTCGACGCCGGCGGCCACCCCGGCCGAGGTGAGC
The DNA here is from genome assembly GCF_900090105.1 of Micromonospora humi. Lineage (GTDB taxonomy): Bacteria > Actinomycetota > Actinomycetes > Mycobacteriales > Micromonosporaceae > Micromonospora > Micromonospora humi. The sequence goes on from NZ_FMDM01000025.1 coordinate 1,534, forward strand.
ACCCGGCCGTCGTCGACGAAGAGCACCTCGGGGTCGAGCCGTACGTCGGGGTGCAGCCGGCGGAAGCGGGACGCGTACGCCCAGTGGGTGGTGGCGGGTCGGCCGTCGAGCAGGCCGGCGGCGGCGAGCACGAACGCGCCGGTGCAGATGGACATGATCCGGGCCCCCCGGTCGTGGGCGGCGCGCAGCGCGGTCGCCACCTCGTCGGCCACCGTGCCGTCGTCGAGCGGCGGCCCCGCGTGGATGCCGGGGACGATCACCGTGTCGGCGGTCGCCAGCAGGTCGAGCCCGTGGTCGGGGAGCACCTGGAAGCCGGCGGTGCTGCGGATCGGCCGGCCGCCGGCGGTGCAGGTGGTCACCGCGTACAGCGGGGTCCGGTCGTCGGTGCGGGCGGCGCCGAGGACCTGGGCCGGGGTGCCGAGGTCGAGGGCGACCACGCCGTCCAGGGCGAGCACGGCGACGCGGTGCGGTACGACGGTCATGGCCCGATTATTGCGCACGATGGCTTTCCGGCCACTCGTCCCGCCCCTCCCGGCCGTCCGAGACTCGGTGGGTGAGAAGACTGCATCCGGCCTGGCTCGTCGCCGCGGTCGCCTTCGTGGCGCTGGTCGGCGCCGCCGGCTTCCGCGCCACCCCCGGGGTGCTGCTGCACCCGCTGCACGCCGAGTTCGGCTGGCCGCTCGCCACCATCTCCGCCGCCGTCTCGGTCAACCTGCTGCTCTACGGCGTCACCGCCCCGTTCGCGGCGGCGCTGATGGACCGGTTCGGGATCCGCCGGGTGGTCGCCTGCGCGTTGCTGCTGGTGGCGGCCGGCAGCGGCCTGACCGTGGCGATGACCGAGAGCTGGCAGCTCGTCCTCTGCTGGGGCGTGCTGGTCGGGCTGGGCACCGGCTCGATGGCGCTGGCCTTCGTGGCGACCGTGACGGGCCGCTGGTTCGTCAGGCGTCGGGGCCTGGTCACCGGTGTGCTCACCGCCGGCGGGGCGGCCGGTCAGCTCGTGTTCCTGCCGCTGCTCGCGGTGCTGGTGCGCGACCACGGCTGGCGTGCGGCGGCACTCGTCGTCGCCGGGGCCGCGCTGGCGGTCGTACCCCTGGTGGTGTGGTTGCTGCGCGAGCACCCGGCGGACCTGGGCCGGCCGCCCTACGGCGCGACCGCTGTCGTCCCGCCGGCCCGGCCGGAGGGCGGCGCGGCGGCCCGCGCGGTCGGCGCGCTGGCCGCCGCCGCGCGGACCCGGCCGTTCTGGCTGCTCGCGGGCGGCTTCGCGATCTGCGGCGCGACCACGAACGGCCTGGTCGGCACGCACTTCGTGCCGGCCGCGCACGACCACGGCATGCCGGAGACGACAGCCGCCGGCCTGCTCGCCGTGGTCGGGCTCTTCGACATCGCCGGTTCGATCGCCTCCGGCTGGCTCACCGACCGGGTCGACGCGCGGCTGCTGCTCGGCGCCTACTACGCGTTGCGCGGGGCGTCGCTGCTGGTGCTGCCGAGCCTGTTCGCCGGTTCGGCCCGGCCGAGCATGCTCGTCTTCATCGTCTTCTACGGGCTGGACTGGGTGGCCACCGTGCCGCCGACCGTGGCGTTGTGCCGGGAGTGGTTCGGCACGTCCGGGGCGGTGGTCTTCGGCTGGGTGTTCGCCGCGCACCAGGCGGGCGCCGCGATCGCCGCGACCGGCGCCGGGCTGGTCCGCGACCGGCTCGGCGACTACGCGGTGGCCTGGTACGTGGCCGGCGCGCTGTCGGTCGGCGCGGCCGGGCTCTCCCTGCTGCTGCGCCGGCGCGGTGCCGCCCCGGCGTTCGCGCTGCCGGTGCCGGCCGCCCGGCGGGCCTGGAGCTACCGGGGCTGACCGGTCAGCCCAGCGCCCACTGCTGCTCGGCGGCGCCGGTGCACGGTGCCTGTTCGAGCTCCCGCCCGGCCTCGGTGCCGGCGTCGTCGACCTGCGCGCACTTGCCGCTGTGCACGGCGACCAGGAGCACCGGGCCGGCGCCGGTCGGATTGAGCTTCCACTGCTGGTTGGGCTGGCCGTTGCAGGACCACTGGAGCACGTCGGCACCGTCGTCGCCGCTGGCGGCGTTGACGTCCAGGCACTTGCCGCTGGCCGCGTTGACCAGCAGGTAGGTGTCGGCGGAGACCGGCGTGACCACCCACTGCTGCTCCGGACCGCCGGTGCAGTCGGCCAGCGCGGCCTGGGCGCCCTCCGGCTCGTCGCCGACGACGCCGACGCAGCGCCCGGACGGCACGCCCCGGATCACCTTCGGGGTGGCCACCGGGGCGGCGGGTGTGGTCGGCTCGGCGCTCGGCGTGGGCGACGGCGCGGCCTCCGTCGTCGGCGGGGCCGCGCTCGACTCGCTCTCCGCCGGGGTCGGCACGGCCGCCGCCGGCACCACCTGCCGGTCGGCCCCGCCGCCCAGCACGCCGGTGGCGAAGAAGACCCCCAGGAGTACGCCGACCAGGGCGACGCCCAGCGCCACGCGCATCAGCGGGTCCCGGGGCAGCCGGACGCCACGGGCGGGGCGGGCCCCGTAGACGGTGCCGGGCGGGGCGGTGTGCGGGTCGGCCATGGGGGCATCCTGACCCACCGGGGCGCCCGAGGGCCAGTCGACCCGTCGGGCCGGTGACTCAGTCGACGACCTGGACGTCCTTCCAGAACGCCACCCGGTCGCGGACCATCTCCGCGTCGGGCTTCGGTTCCGGGTAGTACCAGACCGCGTCCGCGCTGGTGGCGCCGTCGTGTGCGAGCGTGTAGTAGGAGGCGGTGCCCTTCCACGGGCACACCGTGTGCGTGTCCGAGGGGCGGATCAGGTCCTCGCGCAGGGCGGACCGGGGAAAGTAGTGGTTCCCCTCGACCAGCACGGTGTCGTCGCTCTCCGCGACGACCAGGTCGTTCCAGACGGCTTTCGGCATGTCCTCCACGCTATGCCGGTCGCCGCGCGCCGGCCACCGGTCAGCGGGTGGGTTCCGGGTCGGTGACGTCGGCGACGGTCGCGTCGAGCGTGGCCAGCGCCGCGTCGGCGTCCACCGCGACGGCGAGGCCGTGCTCGCCCGCGCCGAGCGTGATCTCCCGGCCGCGCAGCCGCTCGTCGGCGATCACCGGCCAGGCCGTGGTGGACCCGAACGGCGTGATGGTGCCGCGCGCGTAGCCGGTGGCCTCCTTCGCGGCGGCGGCGTCGGGCAGGGACACCCGGTTCACCCCGAGCAGGGCGCGCAGCTTCGGCCAGGACACGACCCGGCCGCCCGGGGTGAGCACGAACAGGTGGTCGCCCTCGCCGCGGCGGACCACGATCGTCTTGACCACGTCCGGCACCTCGACGCCCCGCGCCGCGGCGGCCTCGGCCAGGCCGGCGACCGGCCCGTGCCGGATGACGCGGTACGGCAGTCCGGCGGCGTCGAGGGCGCTGAGCGCGGGGTTGACCATGGCCGTCACGGTAACCCGCGCGTCGCCGACGGGTCGGCGGAAGGCCACCGTGGACATCCCACGAATCGTCGTACCCGGGCGTAAAGTGATCTCATGCGAGCTGTCCGTGATCATGAACGGGCGGTGGGCGCGCTCCGGCGGTCCTACGCCGCGGTGCCCGCCGGCGAGACGGTGCGGCTGGCCAAGCAGACCTCGAACCTGTTCCGCCCCCGGTCCGCGCCGCGGACGCCGGGGCTCGACGTGAGCGGGCTGACCGGGGTGCTCGCCGTCGACGAGGCGGCCCGCACCGCCGACGTGCAGGGCATGTGCACCTACGAGGACCTGGTCGACGCGACGCTTCCGCACGGGCTGATGCCGCTTGTCGTGCCGCAGTTGCGCACCATCACGCTGGGCGGCGCGGTGACCGGGCTCGGCATCGAGTCCACCTCCTTCCGCAACGGCCTGCCGCACGAGTCGGTGCTCGAGATGGACGTGCTCACCGGCGCGGGCGAGCTGGTCACCACCCGACCCCAGGGTGAGCACGCCGACCTGCACCGGGCGTTCCCCAACTCGCTGGGCAGCCTCGGCTACGCCACCCGACTGCGCATCGAGCTGCAACCGGTGGGTCGGCACGTGGCGCTGCGCAACATCCGGTTCACCCGGCTGGAGGAGCTGGTCGACGCGATCGGCGAGGTGGTCGACAAGGGCGCCTACGCGGGTGAGCCGGTCGACGCGATGGACGGGGTGGTGTTCAGCCCCGGCGAGTCCTACCTGGTGCTCGGCGCGTTCACCGACGAGCCCGAGGGGCGCCCGTCCGACTACACCGGGCAGGAGATCTACTACCGCTCGCTGCGCCGCCGCACCCGCGACGTGCTGACCGCGTACGACTATCTCTGGCGGTGGGACACCGACTGGTTCTGGTGCTCGGCGGCGTTCGGGGTGCAGCACCCGGTCGTCCGGCGGCTCTGGCCGCAGCGCTACCGACGCAGCGACGTCTACCACCGGATCGTGCGGCTGGAGCACCGGCACCGGGTGGCCGCCCGGGTCGACCGGTGGCGGGGTCGGCCGGCGCGCGAGCGCGTGGTGCAGGACGTGGAGATCCCGCTGGACCGGACACCCGAGTTCCTCCGCTGGTTCGCGGGGAACGTGAAGATGGATCCGGTCTGGCTCTGCCCGCTGCGGCTGCGCGAGCCGTCCGGCCCGGGTTCGGCCCGGGCCTGGCCGTTATATCCGCTCCAACCGGGCGAGACGTATGTGAACATCGGCTTCTGGGGGAGCGTGCCGATCGCGGCGGGCGCGGCCGACGGCGACGTCAACCGGCGGATCGAGCACATGGTGTCGGAGTCGGGCGGGCACAAGTCGCTCTACTCCGACGCGTACTACGACCGGGCCGCGTTCGACCGGCTCTACGGCGGGGAGACCTGGCGCGCCGTGAAGGACCGCTACGACCCGGATCACCGACTCACCGGACTGTACGAGAAGGCGGTATCCCGAGCATGAGTCTGACCGACCGAACACCGGGGGCGGCGAGCGCCTCCGCCGGACCGCCGCCGGCGGGCGGCCGGCGCACCGGACCCACCGTGGCGGACGTGATCCGCGCGGTCACCGCCGGCGACCTGCCCGTGCGGGTCACCGGCTACGACGGCAGCGCGGTGGGCCCGGCCGACGCCGGGATCACCCTGTCGATCCGCACCGAGCGGGGCCTGTCCTACCTGCTCACCGCGCCGGGTGACCTGGGCATGGCCCGCGCCTACGTCAGCGGCGACCTGGGGCTCGACGGCGTGCACCCGGGCGACCCGTACGAGGCGTTGCGGGTGCTCAAGGACGAGATGCCGTTGCGGATGCCGCCGGTCGCCGACGCGGTGGCCCTGGTCAAGGGGCTGGGCTGGGAGCGGCTGCGGCCACCGCCGCCCCCGCCGCAGGAGGCGGCGCCGCGCTGGCGGCGGGTGATGACCGGGCTGCGGCACTCGAAGGTCCGGGACAGCAGCGCGATCTCGCACCACTACGACGTGTCGAACGCCTTCTACGAGAAGGTGCTCGGCCCGTCCATGACGTACACCTGTGCGGTCTTCCGCAGCCCCGGTGACACGCTGGAGGAGGCGCAGCGGGCCAAGTACGACCTGGTCGCCGGGAAGCTGGCGCTCAAGCCGGGGATGCGGCTGCTCGACGTCGGCTGCGGCTGGGGCGGCATGGTCCGGCACGCGGCCCGGGAGTACGGCGTGCGGGCGCTGGGCGTGACGCTGTCCCGGGCGCAGGCCGAGTGGGCGCAGGCCGCGATCGAGCGGGAGGGGCTGGGCGACCTGGCCGAGGTGCGCCACCTCGACTACCGGGACGCGCCGCGCGAGCAGTTCGACGTGATCTCCTCGATCGGGCTGACCGAGCACATCGGGGTGCGCAACTATCCGGCCTACTTCGGCGCGCTGCGGTCCCGGCTCAAGCCGGGCGGGCGGCTGCTCAACCACTGCATCACCCGCGCCGACAACCGGGCGCCGCACCGCTCCGGCGCGTTCATCGACAGGTACGTCTTCCCCGACGGGGAGCTGGCCGGCCCGGGGCGGCTGATCAGTGAGATGCACGACGCCGGGTTCGAGGTGCACCACGAGGAGAACCTGCGCCAGCACTACGCGCTGACGCTCGCCGGCTGGTGCCGCAACCTGGTCGACAACTGGGACTTCTGCGTCAACGAGGTGGGCGCGGGCACCGCCCGGGTGTGGGGCCTCTACATGGCCGGTTCCCGGATGGCGTTCGAGCGCAACGGCATCCAGTTGCACCAGGTGCTGGCCACGCAGAACGGCCCGGAGGGGGCCAACGGCTACCCGTTGCGCCCCGACTGGACGCCCTGACCCGTACCGACGAGAGGCCGCGCCGGCCGCGCGGCCTCTCGTCGTTCCTATTGACAAAGAAGTTTTGTACGTACAAACTGATTTTGTCATGAGAGACGTCCTGTACCTGGAAGAGCGCGAGCAGGCCGAAGCCCTGCTCAAGCCGCAACGCATCGAGGTGCTGCGGCAACTCGCCGAGCCCCGCACCTGCACCGAGGTCGCGGCCCGGCTGGAGCAGACGCCGCAGCGCGTCTACTACCACGTCAAGCAACTGGTCGCGGCCGGGCTGGCCGAGCAGGTCGCCGACCGGCGGGTGCGCGGCATCACCGAGGGCATCTACCAGGCCGTCGCCCGGTCCTACTGGCTCTCCCCGAAGCTGGTCGGCCGCATCGGCGACGGACGCCGCGTGCGCGACGAGCTGAGCCTCGGCTACCTGCTCGACCTGATGGAGGAGGTCCAGGCCGACATCGCCGCGCTGGACCGCGCCGCACCCGAACTGCCCTCGATCGGTGTGTCCGGAGAGATCCGGGTGCCCGCCGAGCGGCGCCAGGAATTCCTGCACGACCTGCAGTCGACGCTGCGGGACCTGTTCACGCGCTACGGCGGCGCCGAAGGGGACGCCTTCAAACTCGCCGTGGCCTGCTACCCGAAAGGCGACAACCATGAGTGAGCCGCTGACCGTCCGCGCCCGCCTCGCCGCCGACGTGGCGACCGTCCGTCGGGCCCTGACCGACCCGGCCGAGCTGCGCGTGTGGCTGGCCGAACACGCCGAGGTCGACCTGCCCCGGCGCTACGAGTTCTGGGGCCGTTACACGCCCGAGGGCGACGCGCCGCACCAGCGCCTGCTGCACGCCGACGACAAGTCGCTCCGCTTCGCGTGGACGCTCGACGGGGTGGAGACCACCACCGAGTTCGAGCTGGCGCCCGACGGCGACGCCACGATCCTCACACTGCGACAGAGCCACTTCTCGTTCGAGGAGGCGATGAGCGGCAGCACCATCCGCGGCGCACTCCAGACCTACTGGGCGCTGTGCGTCGCCAACCTCAACGCCCACCTGGAGGGCCGGCCGCTGCTGCCGCGCACCGACTTCACCTCCGCCGACCTGCGCGGCGAGCTGCTGATCGACGCCCCGGTCGACAAGGTGTGGACCTCGCTGACCGACTCGGAGCAGGCCAGTGCCTGGTTCGGCTACCCGATCGGGATCGAGCCCTGGGTCGGGGGCCGCTACGCGATGGGCGGCTTCGACGCCGGCTACGCGGCCAAGGTGCTCGACGTGACGCCGGGGCGCGCCCTTTCCGTCGACTGGGGACCCACCGGCGTGACCAACTGGGAACTGGCCGAGTCCGACGGCCGGACGAAGCTGACGTTCGTGCAGTCCGGCTTCGACGAGGGCAACCCCCCGTACGCCGCCTGGACCGGCACGGTCGCCGGCCTGGCCGAGCTCCGCCGCTTCCACGAGCTCCCCACCTGGCAGCCCATCTGGCTCCCCGACGAGGTCCCCGCCACCTGACCGCCCTCCCGCGACCGCCCTCCCGCGCGCTCCGACCCCGCCACCTCGGCGTGCCGGTGTCGACCACGCCGGGAGGGCAGGCGCCTGGCAGCCCTCACCGTGTCTGCACAGGAACGGCACAAGCCAGGCTCAGATCCCCGCGGAATGGTGACGGCATCACCGACCGAGGAGGATCCGTGCACGGTCTCGCCGAGAAACCCGAACCCGCCACCGCCACCGCAGCCGGCGAGAGCGCTCCGGCGGCTGCCGCTCCCGAGACCGGGACACCGCGCCGGCCCGGCCGTCGCCGGCCCCGTCGACTCGTCGCGGCCGGCGTCGCGCTGGTGCTCATGCTCGGCGGCGGCGCCGGCGGGGCGCTGGCCACCGACCGGCTGCTCGACGACGGATCGGTAGCGACCGCGATCCGGGTCGTCCCGGCCGCGACCGGCACCATCGACTCGCTCTCGTCGGTCGCCGCCGGGGTGTCACCGAGCGTCGTCACGGTCACCGCCGACGGCACCACCGGCGGCTCGCTCGGCTCCGGCATCGTCCTCGACGCAAACGGGCTGATCCTCACCAACGCGCACGTCATCGACGCCGGCAGCCGGTTCTCCGTGCAGCTCGCCGACGGACGTACCGCCTCGGCCACGCTTGTCGGCAGCGACGCCGCGGCGGACCTCGCGCTGCTGCGCGCCGACGACCTCACCGGGCTGACCCCGGCGGTGCTCGGCTCCGACGCGACGTTGCGGGTCGGCGACGCGGTGCTCGCCTTCGGCAGCCCACTCGGCCTGGCGGGCACGGTGACCTCCGGCATCGTCTCCGCGCTCGACCGGTCGGTGGACGACATGACCGGGCTGATCCAGACCGACGCGGCGATCAACCACGGCAACTCCGGCGGTGCGCTCGTCGACACCGCCGGGCGCGTGGTCGGCATCAACGTCGCCATCGCCACCACAGGTCAGGACGAGGGCAGCATCGGCCTCGGTTTCGCCATCCCGGTCGACACCGTCCGCACCGTCGTGGACCGCTTAACAGGTGCCGCGAGTGGGTAATGGCGGGCGATGTTCTTCATCTTCGGGCTGCGGACCAAGGTCGACCGCTCCGGCGTCGTCAACCAGGTCTGCCGCCACTGCGGCAACCAGGCCGCCCAGGTGATCACCCGGCGGTCCACCAAGTTCAGCCTCTTCTTCATTCCGCTGATCCCGATCCGCACCCGCTACGCGCAGCAGTGCACGTTCTGCGGCGCCGAGTACGACATCTCCCGAGCCGAGGCCGAGCGCCTCCCGGTCGGCTGACCGTGACCCGCTTCCTCTGCTGGCTGATCGGGCGGCAGCCGGTCACCCCGCCCGCCGTACCGGTGCACACCGCCGCCCGCCCGCCGTGCACGCCCGGCCGCCGACACCGTCGCCGCAGCCGGCCGACGGCGGGCGCGCTGTCCCCCCGCTCCCCGTGGAACCGTTCCGCCGGCCGCTGAGCCGCCGGCGCGGGTGGTGTTAACAAGGGGCCCCTCCTCTACCGGAGGCGTTAACAGGGGCCCCCTCCTTACACTTCACGGGTGGAAGATCGGCTGGGGGAGATTCGGGGTGGGGGGCCGCCGAAGCGGCACAACGCCCGCACCGTCGCGGCGTTGACCGGTAACCCCGGGTGCACCCGGCGCGCCGTGCTGGACAGCGCCGGCGCGGACAAGCCGGCGTTGGCCGAGCGGCTGGGCTTCCCGGCCCGGTTCGGCCAGTCCCGGTTCGCCATCACCCGGGGCAACGCGTTCGAGGCGCAGCTCAAGGCGGACGGCGGGGTGGAGCTGCTGCGCCTGGTGGCGGAGCGGCTCGGCGTACCGGTGCCGGCCGGCGCGACCTGGACGGACCTGGGTGGTGACGACGACCGGCCGGAGCGGTCCCGCGCGGCCTTGACCGCGGGCGGCGTCGGCCCGGCGCTCTTCGACCATCCGCTGCTCGGGCTGGACGTGGCCGGGCGGCGGGTGCACCTGGAGCCGGACCTGGTCGCCGCCCGGCTGGCCGGCCGGTTCCACGTCGTGGAGATCAAGTCGTTCCCGGTGATCGACGGGCAGGCCGACCCGGCCAAGGTGGCCGCCGCCGCGATCCAGTCCGCGGTCTACGTGCTGGCGCTGCGCGAGTTGCTGGCCGCCGAGGGACATGATCCGGAGCTGGTCTCGCACGAGGTGGTGCTGATCTGTCCGCGCGACTTCGGCAACCGGCCGGTGGCGAGCCTGCTCGACGTGCGCAAGCAGTTGCTGGTGCTGCGCCGCCAGCTCGCCCGGATGGCCCGCGTGGACGACCTGCTGGCGACCGTGCCGGCCGGGTTCACCGCCGATCCGGCCGCCGATCCGGCGGCGCTGGCCGCCGGGCTGCGCCAGGTGCCGGCCCGCTACGCGCCGGACTGCCTGGCCGTCTGCGAGCTGGCCCAGTTCTGCCGGCACGAGGCGCGCGGCCACACCGGGGCGCTGGGCCGGCCGGTCCGGGAGGCGCTCGGCGGCGTGGTCGAGGTGGCGGACGTGCTGGCGCTCGCCGAGGGTGGGCGCGCCCCCGAGCCGGAGCAGGCGGAGGCGGCCGCGCTGCTGCGGGCCGCCGCGCGCCTGCGCGCCGACGCCCTCACCGGAAACCCCGCATGAGTACGCCGACAGGCGCGCGCCGGCCCGCGCCACCTGAGCGCCGGGTGCCCGCCGGGCCGGTGCCGGGTGGAGCCGCTCCGGTGGGCCGGGTGCGGCGTGGCGGCGGCCCGCCCGCGGGGCCCCGACGTCGGGTCGGGGGGTCGCGGTGAGCACGCTGCGCGCGCTGGCCCGGGCGCAGGCGGTCGCCGCCGGGCGGGCCCAGCCGGTGGCCACGGTCCGGCACCTGCACCTGTCGGACCGGCCGCTGGTGCTGGTGCCGCTGGCCCTCGCGGGTGAGGCGAACGCCCCGCTGGCCGCGCTGGTCGGCACCGCGCCGGACGAGGCTCGGCTGCTGCTGGTGCCGCAGCCGCGCAACCGGGACCAGCGGTTCGCGTTCGCCGCCGAGCTGGCCGGCGTCCTGCTGCCGTACCTGGACTCGTTCCGGGGCGGGACCGAGGCGGTGGCGGTGGACCGGGGGCGCGACGTCCGCCACCGGTACGTCGACGCGCCGCAGCTGCTGGTGCCGAACCCGGCCGGGATCACGTTCCTGCGGCTGTTCGGCCGGTCCACCCGGTTCCGGCGGCCGGACGGCGACCATCCGGTGCACCCGTCGGTGCCGGTGCTGGGTCGCTGGTTGACGTTCTTCGCCGAGCGCGCCGAGCAGCCCGGCTCGGCGGCGCTGGTGGCGCTCACCGACGCGTTGACGCTGCACTGGGCGACCGGGCAGAGCGCGGTGGAGGATCTGCACCTGCCGGCGGTGCTGGGCTGGCTGGACCCGCCGCCGGGGTCGACCGGCGCCGAGGCGGCGGCCCGGGCCGAGGATCCGGCGGTGTGCCCGCCGGCCGGGCCGGCCACCGACCCGGACTTCGACAACCACCGGCTCGCCCCGGCGATCGAGGCGTACGCCGCCGCCGAGGACGACCCGGTCGCCCGCGCTGCCGCGTACGACGTGCTTGCCGGCCTGCTGCGCGACCAGCTCGCGCCGACCTGGGAGCTGATGTGGCGCGGGGTCGGGTTGTTGCGGGCGGTGCCGCCCGGCGCGCGGGTGGCCGGCCGGTGGGCGGGTGACCGGGACGCGTTCACCGCGCACGCCGAGCACGTGGACGCCGGCGGCGGCCCGCAGCCGCGCCGCGACGGCGCGGTGGCGGCGGCGCTGCGGTTGCAGCGGCTGGAGCGGGCGCTGACCGGGTGGGCGGTGCAGCGGGCGTACGACGATCCACTGGTGATGGCGGAGCACCGGCTGGCCGGGGAGGCGTTCGTGGGCGAGGTGACGCTGGCGGACCCGAAGCGGGTGGACGACTCCGGGAGGCGTCCGGTGCTGCGGCCCCGGATCCAGGTGGTGACCACCGAGCCGGTGCCGATGCCGGTGGGCGCGACGCTCTTCTCGCCGGCCCGGCCGGGGCAGAAGGCGACCGTGGTGTTCGTGACGCCGGGCGCCGACGGGAAGACCGATGTGGTGCTGGAGTTGTCGGGCGGGATGGGGCGCGGCCTGACCGCGCCGGCGGGCAGCGTGCCGGAGGTGGGGGAGCGGATCTGCCTGACCAGCCTGTCGGACGGGTTCCTGCCGGGTGGCGCGTTCCCGGCGCCGGAGGAGACGCCGTGGACGCACGGCGGTCCGCCGGAGCAGCACGCGGAGTAGCGGTATCAACTCATTTACATGCTTGAAACTTAATCGGTTCAGTAGTGCACTGGTGGGCACCCACACCACCGCCGTCCTGACCCGAAAAGGTGACCCATGCGAAGCAGCAGGTTCCGCCTCGCGTCGACCGCCGCCGCCACCGTCCTGGCCGCCGCCACCGCGCTCTCCGTCGTCACCCCGGCCGAGGCGCACACCGTCTCACCGGTCAACGCCAACGCCTCCACCGCCACCCGCAACGTGCTCAACTGGCTGGCCCACCTGCCCAACCGGAGCAGCAACCGGATCGCCTCCGGCTTCTTCGGCGGCTACAGCAACAGCGGCTTCTCGCTCAGCCAGACCGAGGAGCTGCGCACCGCCACCGGCCAGTACCCGGCGATCCTGAGCTGCGACTACGGCTCCGGCTGGGCGACCAACAACGACATCACCGCGCTCGTCGACTACTCCTGCAACCCGGCGCTGAAGTCCTGGTCCGCCAGCGGCGGCCTGGTCACCATCAGCGTGCACCTGCCCAGCCCGGCCAACGCCAACGGCGGCGGGCTGAACACCCCGATGGGCAACTTCGCCGACCTGCTCAACCCCTCCACCGCGGCCGGCGCCCGCTGGCGTCAGCTCCAGGACAAGATGGCCGCCGGCCTGCAGGATCTGGAGAACGCCGGAGTGCCGGTGCTGTTCCGGCCGTTCCACGAGGTCAACGGCGACTGGTTCTGGTGGGGCAACCGCGACGCCAACACGTTCAAGCAGGTGTGGCAGCAGATGTACACCTACCTGACCGGCACCAAGGGGCTGGACAACCTGCTCTGGGTCTACTCCGCCGACTTCAGCCGGGGCAACCGCACCGCCTACTACCCGGGCGGCTCCTACGTGGACGTCGTCGGGATGGACGCCTACGACGACAACCCACAGGTCTCCGGCATCCAGTCCGCCTACAGCGAGCTGGTCGGGCTGGGCAAGCCGTTCGCGTTCGCCGAGATCGGGCCGGACAGCCAGGGCTCCTTCGACTACGGGCGCTGGGTCACCGCGTTCCAGCAGAGCTACCCGAAGACGTCCTACTTCCTGGCCTGGAACGACGGCTGGGGCCCGGCCCGCAACTCCGGCGGCAGCACGCTGTTCAACAACTCCTGGATCGCCAACCGGGGCGAGGTCGACCTCGGCAACGTGACCGAGCCGGGCGGCGGCGGCACCACCCCGCCCCCGTCCGGCGGGACGCTGCTCAACGGGTTCGAGTCCGGCACCGAGGGCTGGACCGGGACCAACGTCACCGGCGGGCCGTGGCAGGTCACCGAGTGGGCGTCGCAGGGCACCCGCGCGCTGAAGTCCGACGTCAACCTGGCCGCCGGGGCGGCGTACCTGAAGAAGACCGCCACCACCAACCTGAGCGGGCGCGGCACGCTGCGGGCCACCGCGCGGGTCGCGCCGTGGGGCAGCTTCGGCGCCGGGAGCCAGGCCAAGCTGTACGTCAAGACCGGCGCCGGCTGGCAGTGGTTCGACGGCGGCACGGTGGCCGTGACATCGGCCGGGGTGAACCTGTCGCTGCCGCTGTCCGGGGTGGCCAACCTCGGCGACGTCCGGGAGATCGGCGTGCAGTTCGTGCCCGCCGGCGGCGCGAGCGGCACCTCGGCGATCTACGTGGACAACGTGACCGTCCAGTGAGGATGCCGGTCCGGCCCGGCCACGTGCCGGGCCGGACCCGTGCGCCCGCGCAGGTCCGGTGACCGACAACGCACGACTCTGGCGGCGGCTCCCGGCGCTGACTAGGCTTGCGCCGTTCGTCGTCCGCCGTCCGGTCCTCGTCGCCGAGGGCGCACGTCTGGAAGAGAGCCGGAGCGCATCGTTGTCCCCCAGCACGACGTGAGCCTCGCCGTCGCGGCGCCGGCCCGTCACCCGCTCGTCGGCCGTGTCGGACTCGTCGCGGCCGCCGTCGTCGTACTCGGGGAGATGGTCTGGCTCGTCGCCGCCCTGCCCGGCGCGGCGCTGGTCAGCGACCTCGGCGCGATGACGGTCTCGACCTGGGCGGCGGTGCTCTGCGCCGGCGCGGCCCGCAAGCACCCGGCCACCCTGCGGCGGTTCTGGGGGCTCCTCGCGGCCACCATGCTGCTCGCCGCGCTCGGCCGTACGGTGTGGACTGTCGAACGCCTCGACGGCATCGACCTGCCGCACACGCCGCTGGTCGGTGGCCTCTTCACCGCCGGCATCGTCACCGGCACGGCCGCGCTGCTCTGCTCCCGGGCCGGCCCGCGCAGCGCGATCGGGCAGGCCCGCACGCTGCTCGACGGCGTGATCGTCGCGCTGGCCCTCATCCCGGTCGGCTGGGTGGTGGTGTTCCGCGACCTCGCCGACGCCGACCTGGCCGACCCGCTGCGCACATTCGGGCTGCTCTACCCGATGTTCGACCTGATGCAGCTCACCATCCTGGTGGCGGTCGCCGGGCCGGGTCGGCACATGTGGCGGGCGCTCACCGTGATCGGCGCCGGGCTGGCCATCCGGGCCGGCGCCGACGCGGTCTACGTCTCCCTCGTCGCGCACGGCAGCTACGCCCCGGGGCACCCGGTCGACGTCTGCTGGCCGCTGAGCTACCTGCTGGTCGGGCTCGCCACCCGCTACCCGCCACCGGGCGGCGGGGACGCCGACGACGACGCCGGTGAGTCGCCGCTGCCGCCGTGGTGGCGGGTCGCCCTGCCGTACCTGCCGGTGGGCGGCGCGATCGTCGCGGTGATGCTGTCCCGGCAGCCCACCGGGCAGACCCCGCACCTGGTCTTCGTCGGCATGATGGCGCTGCTCGGCGTGCTCGCGCTGCGCCAGGGGCTGGCCGCCAACGAGAACCTGCGGCTGGTCGCCCGGCTGCGCCGGCTCGCCTACTCCGACCAGCTCACCGGCCTGCCCAACCGGTTGACCTTCATCCGGCGGCTGCGTCGCGCGCTGCGCGAGGGCGGGCCGGTCGCCGTGGTGCTGCTCGACCTGGACGGCTTCAAGCAGGTCAACGACCGGTTCGGGCACGCCGCCGGGGACCGCCTGCTCACCACCATCGCGGAGCGCATGCGGGACGCGATCGGCCCGGACGGGATGATCGCCCGGCTCGGCGGCGACGAGTTCGCCGTGCTGGTCGCCGGCGACCGTCCGGTCGCCCCCGAGCGGCTCGCGGTCCGGCTGCTCGCCGCGCTCGAACCGCTGCCCGGGGAGGAGGACCTCGGCGTCCACCCGTCGGCCAGCATCGGCATCGCCGAGTACGGCCCGCAGCACAGCTCGCACACCGATCTGCTCCGCGACGCCGACATCGCGATGTACGCGGCGAAGGCGGCCGGCAAGTCCGCGTGGCGCACGTGCACGCCGGAGCTGCGCGAGTCGGCGGTCAGCCGGGCCGAGTTGATCGCCGACCTGCGCCGGGCGGTCGACGAGGGTCAGTTGCTGATGGAGTTCCAGCCCATCGTCGACCTGGCCACCGGCACGGTCCGCAGCGCCGAGGCGCTGGTCCGTTGGCGGCATCCCCGTCTCGGCGTGCTCCCCCCGGCGAAGTTCCTGCCGTTGGCCGAGGAGACCGGGCTGATCCTGGCCATCGACCGGTGGGTGATCCACGAGGCGTGCCGGGCGGCGGCGACCTGGCGCGAGCAGGCGCCCGAGGTGACCGTGGCGGTCAACATCGCCGCCGCCCACCTGTGCCGGCCCGACCTGATCGCCACGGTCACCGGCGCGATGGGCGCGGCCGGCCTGCCGCCCCGCGCGCTCACGCTCGAACTCACCGAGTCGGCGCTGATCGAGGGCAGCGAGGCGGTGCTCGACCGGCTGGCCCAACTGCGTGACCTCGGCATCCGCATCGCCATCGACGACTTCGGGACCGGCTACTCGTCGCTGAGCTACCTGCATCGGATCCCGGCCACCGAACTGAAGATCGACAGGTCCTTCGTGTCCCGGCTGGACGCCGGCGACGCCCGCGCGTACGCCACCGTGGAGATGGTCAACCGGCTGGCCGGCGCGTTCGACCTGGCGGTGGTGGCCGAGGGGGTGGAGACCGGCGCGCA
Organism: Micromonospora humi; assembly: GCF_900090105.1. Taxonomy (GTDB): domain Bacteria; phylum Actinomycetota; class Actinomycetes; order Mycobacteriales; family Micromonosporaceae; genus Micromonospora; species Micromonospora humi. The sequence continues at coordinate 17,494 of NZ_FMDM01000025.1, forward strand.
GCACGCGGCGGTCACCGCGATCGGCTGCCGGCAGGGTCAGGGCTGGCGGTACGGCCGCCCGACCGCCCTGCCGGACCTGCTGCCCACGCTGACTCCCGCCGACGTCATCCGCTGACCGACCCGGATCGACGCGGGTCGAAGGTCCCGGGTGGGACGGGGGATTCGACCCTGCTCCCAGCACCCCGGCCGCCGCCACGATGGTTCCCGTCAACCCCCTCCAGCCGGGAGCCAGAGATGAAGCGACGGACGCTCGACCTGTTGTTCAGCATCGGCGGACTGGGCCTCGCGGTCCTGCTGCTCGTCGTCGGCGTCGTCCTGACGACGAACGCCAACTTCGCCAACAACTACGTGCACGACCAGTTGGCCGCCCAGCACATCAGCTTCAAGCCGGCCGGCCAGCTCACCGACGAGGAGAGGAAGTCGGCCTGTCTGCGCGAGTACGCCGGTCAGCAGCTCACCACCGGCAAGCAGGCCGAGTGCTACGCCAACGAGTTCATCGGCCTGCACCTGACGTCGATCGCCGGCGGCAAGACGTACGCCGACCTCGGCGAGCCGCAGACCGCGTTGCGCGAGCAGGTGGCCCAGGCCGAGCAGGCCAAGGCCGCCAACCTGGCCGACCTGCAGAAGCAGCTCGCCGACGTGAGCGCCCAGCGGGACACCGTGTTCAAGGGCGAGACGCTGCGCGGCCTGCTGCTCACCTCGTACGGTTTCAGCGAGTTCGGCCGTAAGGCCGAGCAGGGCGCGCTGGCCATGTACCTCGGCGCGGCGCTGCTCCTGCTGCTGTCGGCCGCCGGCCTGGTGCACGCCGTACGCACCCCGGCGAACGCGGCCTTCGCCGCCCCCGAGCAGGAGAGAATCACGAACTGACTTGACCCTCACGCCGCGGGAGGCGGCAGCCTCGATCGGGCAAGGGAGGGAACGATGGCGTACACGGTGGGAGAGGTGGCGCGTGCGGCCCGGGTGACGGTCCGCACGCTCCACCATTACGACGAGATCGGGCTGCTGCGGCCGAGCGGGCGTACCCCGGCGGGTTACCGCCGCTACGACGACGCGGACCTGGACCGCCTGCAGCTCATCCGCTACTACCGCGAGCTGGGGTTCCCGCTGGACGAGATCGCCGAGATCCTGGACGACCCGGCCGCCGACCCGGCGGCGCACCTGAGCCGGCAGCACGAGTTGCTGTCCGGGCGGATCGGCAAGCTCCAGGAGATGGTGGCGGCGATCGAGCACGCGATGGAGGCGAGGAAGGTGGGGATTCGGTTGACGCCGGAGGAGCGGTTCGAGGTGTTCGGGGACTTCAACCCGGACGAGCACGCCGAGGAGGTCGAGCGGCGGTGGGGTGACACCGAGGCCTACCGGCAGTCGCAGGAGCGGACCAGTCGCTACTCGAAGGAGGACTGGCTGCGCAACAAGGAGGTCAACGAGGACTGGGGCCGGCGGTTCGCCGCGCTGATGGACTCGGGCGCGCCGGCCGACGGGCCGGAGGCGATGGCGCTGGCCGAGGAGCACCGGCAGCTCATCACCGAGTGGTGGTACGACTGCCCGCTGGAGCTGCACACCGGGCTGGCCGACATGTACGTGGCGGACCCGCGGTTCACCGCGTACTTCGAGACGATCCGGCCCGGCATGGCGGCCTACCTGAACGAGGCGATCCACGCCAACGCGATCAGCCGGGCCTGACCCCGCGCCGCCGGCACTCCTGGCACGATGACCGGATGCTCATCGTCGCCGGCACCCTCTACGTCGATCCGGCCCGGCGGGACGCCTACCTGGCGTCCTGCGCCGACGCCGTCCGCGCGGCCCGCGCCGCGCCCGGCTGCGTCGACTTCGCGGTCAGCGCCGACCTGGTCGAGCCGGGCCGGATCAACGTGTACGAGCGGTGGGAGTCCGACGAGCAGCTGCTCGCGTTCCGGGGCTCCGGCCCGGACGCCGACCAGGTGACGGCGATCCTCGGCGCCGAGGTGCACAAGTTCCGCATCGCCGGCGTCGAGGCCCCGTGAGCGCCCGGCGTCCTGACCGCGCCGAGTCCTGACGGCGCCGGGCCAGGATCGCCGGGACCTCGACCGCCGGTGCCGGCTGGTCGCCGCTCGTGCTTGGCGTGCCGGGGCGGGCGCGGGTTGCGGTTGCGGTCGCGCCTGCGGACGGACGGCTAGATGAAGACGTCGAGCAGAAGGACGCCGAGGAAGCCGACCACCGAGATGATGGTCTCCATCACCGACCAGCTCTTGATGGTCTGCCCCACGGTCAGCCCGAAGTATTCCTTGACCAGCCAGAAACCGGCGTCGTTGACGTGCGAGAAGAACAGCGAACCGCAGCCGACCGCCAGCGCCAGCAGCGCCACCTCGGGGCCCTGGAGCGTGCCGGCCAGCGGCGCGACGATGCCGGCGGCGGTGATGGTGGCGACGGTGGCCGAGCCGGTGGCGACCCGGATGCCGACCGCGACGAGCCAGCCCAGCAGCAGCGGCGACAGGTTGGCGCCCTCGGCCGCGTCCGCGACCAGGTTGCCCACGCCCGCGTCGACGAGCACCTGCTTGAAACCGCCGCCGGCGGCGACGATCAGCAGGATGCCGGCGATCGCCGGCAGCGAGCCGCCCAGGAAGCCGGAGACCTGACTGCGGCTGAAGCCGTTGCGGTAGCCCAGGAAGATCATGGCGAAGATGACGCCGGCGAGCAGGGCGATGATCGGGGTGCCGGCGATGTCCAGCGCCTTGCGCCCGGCGGTGTCCTCGCCGAGGGTCAGCTCGCCGATGGCCCGCAGCAGCATCAGCGCCACCGGCAGCAGCACGGTGACCACGGCGGCCCAGAGCGCGGGGGCCCGGCGGGAGCGCGGCCCGGCCGGCTCGTCGATCGACGCGCCCGGACGCCCGGTGCCCGGGTTGACCAGGTCGTCCTCGGTGACCAGGTCGCCGTCGGCGTCGACCCGGCCGTCGCCCGGGCGGGTGGGGCTGCGGTCACCGGCGACCGCCAGGTCGCGGCGGGTGGGCAGCAGCGCCTCCGGCGCGGTGGCCGGCACGTACCGGGCGATGATGTTGCCGAAGACCGGACCGGCGATGATCACCGTGGGGATCGCCACCAGCAGGCCCAGCGCGAGCGTCTGGCCGAGGTTGGCGCCGAGCGCGTCGATCGCCACCAGCGGGCCCGGGTGCGGCGGCACCAGGCCGTGCAGCACCGACAGGCCGGCCAGCGCCGGGATGCCGATCTTCATGAGCGGCACGTCGACCCGGCGGGAGACCAGCAGCACGATCGGCACCAGCAGCACCACGCCGACCTCGAAGAAGAGCGGCAGGCCGATGAGCGCGGCCACCCCGGCCATGGCCCACGGCAGCGCGCCGCCGGAGACCCGGCCGACCACCCGTTCGACGATGCTGTCCGCCCCGCCCGACTCGGCGAGCATGCCGCCGATCATCGCGCCGAGCGCGATCAGCAGGCCGACACCGCCGACCGTGGAGCCGACCCCGCCGCTGAACGAGGTGACGATCTTGTCGGCGGAGACGCCGGCGACCACGCCCAGCACCGCGGCGCCGAGGATCAGCGCCAGGAACGGGTGCACCTTGCCCCAGGCGATGAGCAGCACCACCGCGGCGATGCCCAGCAGGGCGGCGACGACGAGTTGGGTGTTGCCGGCGTTCGTGAGTGGTTCCGCCGGAGCGGCGAGCAGTGTTACCACGGCAATCACGACCTCTGGTTGGTCATCGGGGAGGGGCGGTCGGTGGTGGCTCCGGCGGCAGGCTCGGGGCCAGCCGTCGCAGCGACGCGAACGTGGGCACGAGCGCGTCGTACAGCTCGGAGAAGAGGGGGAGCAGCGCCGCGTAGGTGGCGGCGGCGGCGGGATCGGGGTGGACCGTCTCGTCGATCCGGACCAGGTCGGCGGCGACCTCGACCGAGGAGATCAGGCCGAGCGCCTGCATGCCGAGCAGCGCGGCGCCGAAACCGGAGCCCTCGTGCCCGGCCGGGAAGCGCACCGGCATGCCCAGCGCGTCGGCGAGGATCTGCCGCCACAGCGGGCTGCGGGCGAAGCCGCCGCTGGCACGGACCTCGCGTACCTCGTTGCCGGCCGCGCGGACCGACGCCAGGACCAGCGCGAGCTGCTGGCAGACCCCCTCCAGCGCGGCCCGCACCAGGTGGGCGCGGCCGTGGCCGTGGGTCAACCCGATGTACGCGCCGCGCGGCAACGCGCTCCAGTGCGGCGCCCGCTCGCTGAGCAGGTACGGCAGCATGATCAGCCCGCCGGAGCCGACCGGCGCCTGCGCGGCCAGACCGAGCAGCTCCTCCTCGGCGTCCTCGCCCAGCTCCGGGGCGAGCGCGTCGTGCGCCCACTGGAGCACGATCCCGCCGTTGTTGATCGCGCCGCCGACCACCCAACGGTCCTCGGTCAGCGCGTAGCAGAACACGCCACCGAGCGGGTCCACGCCGGGGCGTTCCACCATCACCCGCATCGCGCCGCTGGTGCCGATCGAACAGGCGACCACGCCGGGGCGTACCGCGCCGAGGCCGAGGTTGGCCAGCGGGCCGTCACCGGCGCCCACCACCAGCGGGGTGTTCACCGGAAGGCCGGTGGCCTCGGCGGCGTCGGCGGTCAACCCGGGCAGCACGTGCGTGGTGGGGACGAGCTGGGGGAGCTGCTCCTCGGTGATGCCGGCGACGCGCAGCGCCTCGGTGTCCCAGGCCAGCCGGTGGATGTCCATCAGGCCGGTGGCCGAGGCGACCGAATGGTCGGTGACCAGCGCCTCGGCCAGCCGCCGCAGGACGAGATCCTTGATCCCGACCCAGTGCGAGACCCGCTCGTGCAGCTTCGGCTCCTGCTCGGCGAACCAGACCAGCTTGGGCAGCGGCGCCATCGGGTGCACCGGGGTGCCGGTGCGCCGGTGCAGCGCCAGCCCGGACGGCGCGGCGCGCAGCCGCTCGGCCTGCGCGCTGGCCCGGGAGTCGGCCCAGGTGATCGACGGGGTGAGCGGGTTGCCGTCGGCGTCCAGCCCGATCAGGCTGTGCATGGCGGTGCTGAAGGACAGGCCGGCGACCGGCTCGCCCAGCTCGTCGACGACCGCGCGGATCACCCCGAGCACGGCCTGGTAGATGAGGTCCGGGTCCTGCTCGGCCCAGCCCGGGTGGGGCTCCTCGAGCGGGTAGCCGATCGAGTGGCTGGCCAACTGCCGGCCGTCGGTGTCGAACGCGACCGCCTTGCTGCTGGTGGTGCCGATGTCCACGCCCACCACGACGGTCGGGTCGCCCACCGGTGCACCTCCACTCGCCTCGCCGGGTGCGTCCGCCCCGCCCTGCGGCTGACGTTACCGACGCCTCCGGCGGCTCGCATGGCGAAGCGGAGCGACCGTCAATCAACCATTCGGACTAATTAGTGACTTTCGCGTGTCTTCGTACCCCTGCCCGGCCGTTGTGCAGAGTGACACCCCGATTGGTGGGCTCGCGCGGCGGAGGAGTCGGCGTGGCGATGACTGATTCGACGGGTTCCACATGGCGTTACCGGTGGGCGCACCGGCAGAACGAGCGGCGGCAGCGCGCGTTCCGCGCGGCCGACGAGGCGTGGCGACGCCGCGACGACGAGCTGCGCCGCCTGCGTACCCTCGCGGTTTCCTTCCACGGGTCGGAGCGGGCCGGCGTGGGCCTGCCGATGGAGCTGTCCCCCGGCGAGGTGGTCTTCTGGACGCTGCCGGCGGCGCAACTGGTCGAGGTGCGGCACACCGCGGTGCTGCCGGCCCCCGACCTGACCGTCGACCCGGACCCGCCGGTGCTGCGCCCGCGCCGCCCCGAGGGGGTCCGGGTCGTCGACGCCGGGCTGGCCGTGCTCACCAACCGGCGCCTCGTGCTGCTCGGCGGGCGCGGCCGGCGCGACTGGGCGTACGGCCGGATGACCGGACTGTCCCACGACCCGGCGGCGCCGGTCACCCTGATCCAGGTGCTGGACCGGCGGCGTACCTCGGGCCTGCTGCTGCCCACCGGCGCGGCGGCCGACTTCCGGTTCACGCTCACGCTGGCCTTCGCCGACGCGATCGAGCAGCGCGCCGCGGTCGTCGCCGAACTGGACGAGCTGCTCGCCGAGCACGCCGAGCTGCGCCCGCAACGCCCGGCGGTGCTCACCCCGGCCCAGGCCCGGTTCTCCGCGCGGCTGCCCGGCGGCCGGCGGACCGTGGCGGTCGGTGCGGCGCTCGCGCTGGCCGTGCCGGCGATGCTCGTCGAGTCCAACCCGCCCACCCGGGCCGGGTCGGAACGCGCCGCCGCGGCCACCCCGGCGGCCACCGCCTCACCCGCGCCGCCGGCGGTCGCCCCCGCCGTCCGGACCCGGCCGAGCACCAGCCCGGAGCCGCGCCGCAGCCGGTCCGCGCCGGGCGGTGCCGACCCGCAGCCCGCCGTCGAGCGCCGCTGCGGCGCCCCGCCGAACCCGTTCGGGTACGACTTCTGCGGCGGCCAGCGGATCCGCAAGCCGGCCGCCGGGGTCTGCGACTGGTTCGAGTGCGTGCCCGGGTTCTGGGCCGGCCGGGGCTGGCTGGTGCAGTGCCGCGACGGCGCGGTCAGCCGCACCGGCGGTCAGCGCGACGCCTGCGCCGGCCACCGCGGCCTGCGCCGCACCGTGTGGATGTAAGGAGGGGCCCCCGGTTAACGCTTTCGGTATAGGCGGGGCCCCCGCTTAACACCCCGGTCGCGCAGCGGCAGCAGGCCGGCCAGGATCAGCGCGGCGCCGACCGGCAGCAGGTCCAGGTTCACCGCGATCGCCACGAACCCGACCAGCACCAGCACCGGCGCCCACACCGGCAGCAGCCGCGTCGCCGCCGCCCGGTACAGCAGCACCAGCAGGCCCAGCTCGAACAGCGCCGGCCCACCGAACAGCACCAGGCCGGGCGTGTCCACCGCGTCGGCGAAGCGCGGGAACAGGTCACCGAGGATCACCCAGACGAACGCGGCGGCGCCGACCAGCCCGGCCAGCGCGGCCACGTCGTCCAGCGTCCGCAGCCGGCCCGACCGGGTACGCAGCAGGCCGTGCAGCCCGACGATCAGCGCGGCGAACCCGAGCACGCCGACCAGGAACAGGGTGTGCCCGGTGTTCCACGCCCAGGCGCCCTTGTCGCTGTGCCCGTCCAGGCGGTCCAGCAGGCGCAGCAGCCCGTAGCCGAGCAGCAGCGACGCCGACGTCACACCGACCGGCCGCAACCAGCGGAACGCCGCACGCGTTGGGGAATCGAGGAGGCTCATTGCCTCAGCCTGTCGGCCGTCGGCCGCCGGGACATCAGGGGTCGGCCCCGCACCGCTCCCGGATGAATCCGCTCGCCTCCCGTAGGGGTGCTCGGTTAGCGTCCGGCCGTGTCCCGCACCGTGACAGTGGTCCTGGTCGACGCCGCCGGCCGGCCGCTCGGCGCGCTGCCCCCGTTCGAGGTGCCGGACCCGTGGTGGCAGCAGGTGGCCTCGATCGTCGACGGCGTCCGCCGGCGGCACGGCGTCGACGTGGCCGTGCTGCGGCTGCTCGACGCCGACCGCCCGCATCCACCCGGCGGCCACGTCCGCTACCTGGCCCAGCTCACCGAGGCCCCCGCGGCGCTCCCGTCCGAGGTCGCCGTGGCGCCGGCGGCGCTCCCGTCCGAGGTCGTCGTGGCCCCGGCGGCGCTCCCGTCCGAGGTCGTCGTGGCGTCGGCGGCGCCCACGACCCGGGCCGCCGTGGCGCCGGCGGTGCGTCTGGAACCGGTCGCCGTGGACCTCGCGCCGCATCCACTGCGCCAGCCGTGGGCGGAGCCCGGGGGTCCGGCCCACAGCGTCGCCTGGGCCACCGGCGAGCTGCGCCGCCTCGGCCGCCCGGTGACCGCCGTGGGGCAGCAGCGCACCTGGAACCTCTCCGCGATCTGGCGCCTGGACACCCCGGTGGGCCCCGCCTGGCTGAAGCAGATCCCCCCGTTCGCCCACCACGAGCCCACCGTGCTGCGCTGGCTGGCCCTCCCGGCCCTCACCCACCCCGTTGACCAAGGACTTCGCGTCTCCGTTGATCTCCCTCATGACCCGAACCCCTTGATCGCCGGAGCCGGAGCCGGAGCCGGAGCCGGAGCGGGGGGTGGGGTGGTGGTGCTGGCGGCCGACGGGGAGGGGCGGGTGCTGCTGGAACACGTGCCGGGGGAGGACCGGTACGGGGCCGGGGAGGCGGAGCTGGCAGCGATCATGGCCGACCACCATGTGCGGCAGCGGCGGGCCGTGGGGGCGGTGGATCGGCTGGTCGCGGACGGCGTACCCGATCTGCGGGGGACGCGGCTGGCGGAGTGGATCCGGGCGCGGCTGGCCGGGCACGACGTGTCCGTGGCCGCGGGGCTGCTCGACGGGCTCGACGAACGGTTGCGGCGGGTCCGTGACTGCGGGCTGCCGGACACGCTCGTGCACGGCGACCTGCACCCCGGCAACGTGCGCGGCGACGGCACCCGGTCGGTGACCATCGACTGGGCGGACGCGTTCGCCGGGCATCCCGCGTTCGACATCCTGCGCCTGACCGAGGGCCTCGACGATCCCGCCGCCGGCCGGCTCGTCGAGGCGTGGGCCGACCGGTGGCGGGCCGCCGCGCCCGGCGGCGACCCGCACCGGGCGCTCGACCTGCTCCGGCCGGTCGCGCCGCTGCGGCTGGCCGCCGTGTACGCGATGTTCCTCGCCGGCATCGAGCCGGCCGAGCACCCCTACCACGTACACGACGTGCCGGCCGCGTTGGCGCGGGCCGCAGCCGAGGCGCGACGCTAGGCCCGGCGCACCGGGATCCACAGCTCCGCGTCGGCGGTGTCGCCGCCCTCGGCGATCCGCACCTGGGAGATCTCCGGCCCGGGCCGGATCTCGTACGGGTTCGACGGGAACCACTGGGTGAACACGTCGCGCCACAGATGTTGCAGCGCCTGCGGGAAGGGGCCGGAGCTGCGGAAGACCGCCCAGTCGCCGGCCTCCACCGACAGGCTGTCCAGCCCCTCCGGCACCTCCGCGCCGGTCACCACGCCGTGCCAGTAGTCCAGCTCGGTGCCCTCGGCGCGGTCGCCGGCCAGGTCGTCGCTGACGTTGACGACGCCGCGCGGCTCCTGGTCGGACAGCGCCTCGATCCGGCGTACCGTCTCCGGGTCCACGCTCTTGAGGAACGCCACGATGTGCGGGTTCATCCCCTCGTGGACCAGCGGCACCCGGGCCTTCACCCCGGCGAGCCGGAAGGCCTCCTTGGTCACGATCCGGTAGTCCATGCTCGTGCTCCCTTCGACGACGAGTCGGAAGGACATCCGGGGCTGGGACCGCAGCACCGACCCGGTGCGGCGGGCCTCGGCCGGGCCGACGCCGTGCACGACCCGGAACGCGCGGGCGAACGCCTCGTTCGAGCCGTACCCCCAGCGGACCGCCACGTCGAGCAGCGACTCCCGCCCGGCGAGCACGTCGGCGGCGGCCACCGTGAGCCGGCGGCGGCGCACGTACTCCGTCAGCGGCATCCCGGCCAACGCCGAGAACAGCCGCCGGAAGTGGTGCTCCGACACGCAGGCGACCCGGGCCAGCGCGGCCACGTCGAGCGGCTGGTCGAGCCGCTGTTCGAGGTGGTCCATGGCCTGGTTGAGCCGATCCAGCACCCGATGCTCCTTCCTGGTTACGCCTTCGACGCTAGGGTGCCCCGCCGCCCGCCTACCCGACCTCACCGGACCCGTTCCGGTCGGCTCCCGCCCCATCCGTACCAGCGACACGCCGGCTCGGGACGGTTGTCGAGGCGTGGGAACTCATAGCATCAACGCTATGGACTGGGGTATGGTCGAGCTGGAGCCAGAGGTCCGAAAATGGCTGGAGGAATTGTCCACCGCGGAGTTCGCACGAGCCGCCTTCTACGTCGACCTGCTCGCCGATCGGGGCCCTCTGTTGGGAGAGCCGCACACGCGGCAACTCGACGGGAAGCTTCGGGAGTTGCGCTTCCACCTGGAGCGCGAGGCGATCAGGCTGACGTACTGGATCGCCTCGGAGCGGCGGATCATCCTGCTGACCGTCTTTCGCAAGACGCGGATGCGGGAAGACCGTGAGATCCAACGAGCTCGTAGGGCTCTGGAGCGCTGTGCAGCGGAGCGGCACACCGTGGTCGAGGGGGTTGAGTGATGGCGGAGCGAGCCGACTGGGAAGCGCTGCGGCAGCGGCGCATGGCGGAGCCTGGCGCAGAGGAGGCGTACGCGGCGGCGCGACTCGCCTTCGAGCTAGGACAGGCCGTTCGCGACCTTCGGGAGGGACTCGGCTGGAGTCAGACCCAGTTGGCGCGCGCGGCGGGAATGACACAGTCGGCGGTGGCCCGGTTCGAGGCTGGGGGGACCATACCGACCCTCGTCATCCTGGAACGGCTGGCCCGCGCGCTCGACATGCGGCTCGACGTCCGGTTCTCGCCACTGGCCGACGCCGCCTGATCCGCGTCCGGACGGCGGGCGGCTGGCGGGGGTGTCGCATCATGGCGTCGTGATCGACTGGAAGCGGCGCCACAAGAAAAAGAAGAAGCACCGGGACTGGTGCGACTGCGACTGTGACCTCATCGACTGTGACGGCCCCGGTTGCTGCGACCTCGGGCTCTTCTCGACGCTGCTCACCCTCGGCTCGGCGACCGCCGGCATCGCGCGCACCCCGATCGTGGACCGGGCCGGGCGGGCCGCCATCCTCGGCTATCGGCGCTGGCTGTCGCACCGCTGGCCGGGAACCTGCCGCTACACGCCGACGTGCAGCGCGTACGGGTTGGCCGCGGTGGAACGGCACGGGCTGGCGGTGGGCGGGCGGATGGCCGCCGAGCGGGTGCGTCGCTGCCGCCCCGGAGTCCCGCGCGGCACCCACGACCCGCTGCCCTGACCGGCTCAGGGGAGCGCTGTGGGGCCGCCGAAGACGACCGGGACGCCGGGGGAGTGCAGCACGCTGACCGGCGGGCCGTCCGGCGCGGGCAGGCCGGCGGCGGTGAGCAGCTCGTCGTCCAGGTGCAGCAGCTCGGCGCGGTGCAGCGGCCACTGCGGATGCCAGTTGGGCAGGTGGAGGGTGCGGCCGTGGGCCCGGGTGTGCAGGCCCCAGCGCGCGGTGAGGAAGTGCTCCAGCGGCGTCGGCTCGGCGATCGGCGCGCCGACGCGGACGGTCATCCCGCTGCTCGCGCCGGCCGGGCCGGGCCAGCGGCGTCGGCAGCGGTAGGTGAGCGTGTCGCCGGCGCGCTCCAGCCGCATCGCCGACCACTTGTAGGGCAGGCGCAGGCTCAGCTGGGCGACCAGCACCGGCACCAGCCGGGACGCGTCGAGCGAGCGGAACACCACCGCCCGCCGGCCGGCGCCGTCGACCGAGTAGAGCCGGACGTTGGTCTCCCAGAACGTGCCGAAGTAGGGGATGCCCGGCCCGCGGCCGAACCCCAGCCCGACCATCCGGAAGCCGATCAGCCCGACGTAGGTGAGCCCGTCGATCGTGTCGGGCCGGGTGCCGGCCGGCAGCAGTGGCGCGACCCGCTCCGGTGGGAGCGCCCAGTGCAGGAACGTCAGGTCGTGCCAACGCTGCGCCAGCCAGGCCCGGCGGATGGCGCGGGTGGGCGCGTGCTCGACCGGCTCGATCTCCACCCGTCCATCCTGCCTCCCCGCCGGTCGGCGGGTCACTCCGGCCGGTGGCAGACCGCCTCGACGTTGTTGCCGTCGGGGTCACGGACGAACGCGCCGTAGTAGCCGGCGTGGTATTCCGGCCACACCTTCGGCGCGTGCAGCACCTCGGCCCCGGCCGCCACCGCCGCGTCGTGGAACGCCCGCACGGCGGCCCGGTCGGGCGCGGTGAACGCGATGTGCACCGGCGCCGGGGCGGAGTCGGCCGGGGCGGGCTCGACCCAGAAGTCGGGCGCGTCGACGCCGTAGCCGATCGGGCCGGGCTCCATGATCCGCCGGCCGCCCAGCGGGGCCAGCACCGTGTCGTAGAAGGCGGCGCTGGCCTTCAGGTCGCGCACCGCTACGGAGAAGTGGTCGAGCACGTCGCCTCCCGCTGATCGTCGATGACCGCGCCAGGCTACGAGCCGGCTACGACACTTCCCGGCGCACCGACCGCACCCCCGCCCGCGACCTCGTCCGGCCGCGCGGGCCCGTCCACGAACCCGGTCCCGCCCGGGCGACGGTCGGCGCGCCGCCGCCGGGCGGTGTCCGCGCCGATCAGCAGGCCGGGGAGCGCGCCGAACAGCCAGATCACGCCCACCGGCCAGTGGATCAGCCGGCCGACCGCGCCACGGATCCGCGGCTCGTCACCGAGCACGTAGGACGCGTCCGGCTCCGTCGACCGGCAGCTCATCGCCCACGAGCCGGCCGCCGGCAACCGCACCGAGGCGACCCAGGAGAACGTGGCGGCGTCGCCGCCGTAGTCGCCGGGTGGCACGGAGACCGGATCGTCCGCCCGGACCGTCGCGCCGGCGCCGGTGAGCCGGCAGTCCGCGCCCGCCCGGGCGTAACCCACCCGGAAGATCGCGTACGTGCCGGCCGCCGGCACCGTGACCCGCCCGTCCGGCACCGCGTAGGGGCCCGTTCCGCCGTACTCCGTCGGGGGTTGCCCGACCGTGCTGCCCTCGGCGCCGAAGCGGACCGCGGACTGCGCCAGCAACGCCCCGAACACGACGGCGAGGCAGCCGACCAGGTAGCCGCGCCGCGACACCGGGCGGGCCCGGTGGGCGAGACGCCCGCCGGCGGCGTACCCGAGCAGGGCCCCGACCACCGCGAGCGCCAGGCCGCCGAGCAGCGCCCGCTCCCAGCGGGCGTCGCCGGTCAGCGGCGCCACCCACCGGAAGAAGGCCAGCGACGTGCCCAGCAGCACGGCGGTGACCAGCGTGGACACGGCGACCGCGAGCGCGACGCCGGTGGGGCCGCGACGGCGGGGTTGACCGGCCGCGAGCACGGCGGCGAGCACCGGTGAGGCGAGCACCGGCCACCACAGCGCGGGGGCGACCGTCGGGTCCTCCTCCCAGCGGTGGGTCCACTCGAAGAACAGCAGCGGGGCCGGCACGGTCGCCAGCAACCAGACCGCCAGGACCTCCGCGCGCGCCGTCCGAAAAGGATTGGTCACCGACGGTAGGATACCCGGTGACACAGTCGAACACACGGGGGAAACGATGTTCGAGCGACTGGGCAGGTTCGTCGTCGGCAAGGCCTGGTGGGTGATCGGCGGCTGGGTGCTCGCCGCGATCGCGATCATCGTGGCCAGCCCGTCGCTGAGCGACATCACCTCCGCCGACCAGGAGAGCTTCCTGCCGCGCTCCTACGAGTCGGTGCAGGCCACCGAGCTGGCTACCAAGGCGTTCCCGCAGGCGGCCACCGCCACCGCCACCGTCGTGGTCAAGCGCGGCGACGGCAAGCCGCTCACCCCGGCCGACGAGGCTCGCGTCGGGCAACTCGCGCAGGCGCTCAAGGGGCGGAACATCCCGCAGGCCGCCGGCTACCTCACCGGCCCGCAGGCCGTCGCGCCGGACAAGTCGGTGCAGATCATCTCCGTCGGCCTCGACGCCGACACCCCGGACGACCCGAAGCTGCTCGACGCGGTACGCGACCTGCGCGCCGGCCTCGGCCCGGAACTGGCCGGCAGCGGCCTGACCGCCGGGGTGGCCGGCGACGTGGCCAGCTTCGTCGACAACGAGGACACGTTCAACTCGGCGTTCGCGATCGTCGGCGTGGCCACCATCATCCTCATCATCGGGCTGATTCTGATCATCTTCCGCAGCCCGATCGCCGCGCTGCTGCCGGTCGTGGTGATCAGCGTGGTCATGTCCGTCACCACCGGCCTGGTCGCCGCCGCCGGCACGGCGTTCGACCTCAACGTCAGCCAGGACCTCCAGACCATCCTGCTGATCGTGCTGTTCGGCATCGGCACCGACTACATCCTGTTCCTGCTGTTCCGCTACCGCGAACGGCTGCGCGCCGGCGACGACAAGCGCACCGCCATGATCGTCACGGTGCAGCGGGTCGGCGAGGTCATCACGTCCGCCGCCGGCGCGGTGATCGTCGCGTTCCTGGTGCTGCTGCTCGCCTCGCTCGGCTTCTTCGGCTCGCTCGGCCCGGCGCTCGCCATCGCCGTCGGCGTCATGCTGATCACCTCGCTGACGCTGATCCCGGCCGTCGTGTCGCTGCTCGGCCGCTGGGTGTTCTGGCCGTCGAAGGCGTGGCAGCGTACCCCGAAGGCGAGCCTGTCCCGGCGGCTCGGCGCCGCCGTCGGCCGCCGGCCCGCCGTGGTGGCCGCGGCCTCCGGCGCGCTGCTCGTCGCGCTCGCCGCCGGGGTGCTCGGCTACCAGGCCGACTACGACTTCAGCGCCGGCTTCCCGCAGGACACCGAGTCGGCGCGCGCCGCCAAGGACCTCCAGCGCGGCTTCGCGGCGGGCGCGCTCGCGCCCACCGAGGTCTACCTGACCACCGGCAACGGCACCCCGCTGACCGACCAGCAGGTCAACGACTTCGCCGCCGCGTCGGCCGACGCGCCGGGCGTGGCCCGGGTGCAGCCGGCCGAGCGCAGCACCACCGACCCGAGCGTCGCCCGGATCAACCTGCTGCTCGACGAGAACCCGGTCTCCAACGAGGCGATCACCCTGGTCCGCGACGACCTGCGGGACGCGCTGCACGACAAGGCCCCATCGGGTACGAAGGCACTGGTCGGCGGCCCGACCGCGATCTTCGCCGACATCAACTCGGCGAACAACCGGGACCTGTCGGTGATCCTCCCGGTGGCCGCCGGCCTGATCGCGCTCATCCTCGCGCTGCTGCTGCGCAGCCTCGTCGCACCGATCTACCTGGTGATCGCCGTGCTGCTCAACTTCGCGGCCACGCTCGGCGCGACCGTCTACGTGTTCCAGGGGCTCCAGGGCAACCCGGGCGTCACGTTCCAGCTCCCGATCATCCTCTACCTGTTCGTGGTGGCGATCGGCACCGACTACAACATCCTGATGATCGCCCGACTACGGGAGGAGGCGCGGGAGGGCCACGAACCGCACCAGGCCGCCGCGATCGGCGTGGAACACGCCGGGCCGACGGTTGCCGCGGCCGGGCTGATCCTGGCCGGCACGTTCGGGGTGCTGATGCTCGCGCCGATCTCGTTCCTCCAGCAGATGGGGTTCGCGGTGGCGATCGGGATCGTGCTGTCGGCGTTCGTGATGTCGATGTTCTTCGTGCCGGCGTTGACGGGGTTGATCGGGCACAAGGCGTGGTGGCCGGGGCACGGGGACGAGCGGCGGGACGGTGGGGGGCGGCACGCGGCGCCGGAGCCGGTGAGCGAGGCCCAGGTCTGATCAAGGTGGGCCTTGCGATAAGTCTATCTAGTTAGACAATGACGTCATGGCCGGCGCCCGACACCCCTCCCCGCAGACCGCGGCCGTGCTCACCGCTCTCGCCGAGGCAGGCGAGGGCTGGAGCCACGGCTACGACCTGTGCCGCGCTCTCGGCCTGAAGGCGGGCACTGTCTACCCGATCCTGATCCGCCTCGCCGAGCGGGGACACGTGGAGATGTCCTGGGAGACCGACCCGCCGCGCGGGCGACCTGCCCGGCACCTGTTCCGGCTCAGCACTGCGGGCGTCGAACTCGCGCGTGCCGTCGCTGCGACGGCACGCCCCGCAAACGGCGCACCCGCCCCGGGTGCGGCCCGGCTCGCGCCCGGGACCACCTGATCTTCGACCGTTCGACCCCGACCCACCCCTGCCTTCAGAGGCCCTCGATGCTTGCTTTCCTCTTCATCGTGGTGTTGCTCCTACCGGTGCCTCTGCTCGCGACCGTGGTGCTCGCCGTCCGTCTGCGTGGCGTCCTGCGCCAGGGTGGTGCACGTAGGCTCACCGCCCGCGCCCGCGCCGCATGGCGAAACGGCACCAGACGCCCGGTGTGGCCGGGACTGATCGCCATCGTCGTAGCCGTCGCGCTGCTCACTGCCGGTTTGGAGCGCCTCTACCTCGCCACGGTGACCAGTGGTTCACGCTGGGCCTCGACCTGGTGCTGCTGTCCCTGATGCTCGGAGTGCTCGCGGCCCTCGGGTCCGCCGCGTTCGTCGGCGCGGCTGGGGCTGCCGTGTCGTGCGCTCGCGGGTTCGGGGCAGGCACCGTTGCCGGGCTGCTCACCCTTGCCGCCGTTGTCGTCGGCACAGCGGCCGTATACCTGCCGCTACGGGTCGCCCACGCGGCCGAGCCCGCTTGTTTCCCGTCGTCGCGAACCTCGGCGACAGAGCCTGCTGATGCCGTTCGACGTTCTTCTGATCGCGCTGGCATGGAACATCCCATGGCCCGTCCTGGGAGCCGCTTTCGGCACCCGCTCCGCGGGCCGTCAGCATGCGGCACGTGACGTCTGGCAGGTCGTGCTCGACCTGGCCACCGCCGACCTGCCCGACAACCGCCTGGCGTGCGGCGCTGCGGGCCGAACTCGCGGCGATCGACCCGCCAGCCGAGCGTCGCAGGCTCGCCCTCGGCGGGGTAAGGGGCACGTTGCGATCCGCGCTGCCGCAGGGTACATGGCTGCTGACTGCAGGGACCGCGGTCGTCGTGGCAGGTGCCATGTTGACTGCCTCGCGCTGGTCGCTGGCGCACGGCCGCGGGCGAATACTCGGTTTCTGGGTGTTCCTCCCGATGCCCCTGATACTGACCGTCGTGCTTAGCATGGCCTGGCGCAACCGATCCTTCGGCGCCGGGTTGCGTGCCGGGATACTGGCCGGGCTCGCCGCCCTGGTCGCGGTGCTCGCGGTCAGCCTCCGCGAGACCGTGGTCTGGGCGAACCACCACGCCGGTTACCTGAGCACTGGCGATGCCATCCCGCAGGCGTGGCAAGCCGCGGTCCTCGACCTACGCGTCCGGAGTTCCTCCTCGGCGTGATCTTTGAATGAATGGCGGCTACCGCTACCGGCGCGGCGCTCGGAAACCAGCGCACCCGCGTCACTGGCTGAGGTAGCCGGGCGGCGGCGGGCAATCGGGACCGGGGTGACCGCCGCTGTCCTGCTCCACCGGCATTGATGGATGGCAAGACGGGGGACACTTTGCGCAGCTGTGGCAGCCGGGGGTCGTCTACGGGACACCTTCACCGCGCCGCCTTCCGGCACGCATCGCTCAAGAAGTCTCATGAGGAGTACAGGAGGATCTTCGCTGTCGAATCTCGGACAAGTTGAGGGTCTTACTCACAGGCCTTGGTGGCCTGGGAAGGCCCGTGCCCGCTCGATCATAGCTGCAGCTCTGCCTCACGGTACGGGGAGGAAAGTGCCCTTGAGCAGGGCAAACCGCTACCAACATCCGACTGCTTTCCCCGCAGCAATATCAACTTGCGGGGCTATTGACAGCGCAAACAGGGCAGCGGGGACCGGCTGAACGGCTGAAGACTTGGGGGTCCCGCGCGCAGGACTCAGGGCGATATGGTCCGAGCACCGTCAGTGGGAAGCGGGGTGACGGTGCTTACCGAGTTGGCCTTTTCGCCGCAGGTTGAGGCCGAGCGTGTGCTCCTAGCCGTCCTGGCAGATGCGCGCACCAGCGGATGCGGCGGCGGCGTCGACGTTCTGCCGTGCGGGTCCGGCGAGTCGACCTCGGTCATGCGCGCTGTCGTTCAGCTCGCAACCCCTGCAACGCGTCAAGCCATGCCGCAACTTGGGCCCGTTCTGCAGGGAGGGATCTAGGATGTCTCGCTGGGAAGCGTACGACGCCTGGAATCAGGCTATCGCGGAAGTCTTCTTTCCCGAAGAGCTTGGGGGCCAGCCCGTATACATCGACCTCGACAACGACACAGTTCCGTTACTCGCCGAAAAGACCGGGACCCCATCTGACGGGGTCGAGGAGTCGCTAGCCACAGCTGTACGGGAGGTTCTGCGCCTCGGTGGGAGCCGCAGTGGGACTTTCGGTGAGGTCTTCACGCATCTCACCACGTGGCTCGGAACTTGGCGGCGCACTGCCCACACGTCCCGTCCAGATCTCAATCCACCCCCTGTCCTAGCCCTGTTGGCCGTGTTCAGCATGGCTGCGGAGCGGATGGGTCGCGATGCCGACATGGGGCCCAACAACTACTTCGGCAGGCTTGCTCAGCTTCTCGGCATCAGGGATGAGCACGAGAAGCAGCGGCTCAAGTCGCATTACCGCCAGCACGTCGTGTTCTTCTGGAACGTGCTGGCAACCTGGCTAACCGGGTTGGACGGCATGCGAGGCCTCCCTTCGGCCGTGGCCGTCTCTCACCGATACATCGGTCTCTCCATCTCGCAGGCTCTGGTTCGCGAACATGACCGAAGCAAGTTGCCGCGATTCTTCACCGACTACGGGCTTCATCCTGGGCAGGAAGTGGCGCCCCACGAGATGCAGCCTCTCCTCGACGAATGGATCCGACGAGACCCAGCTCCGATCAGCAAGAATCTCGCTACGCTCTGGACCCGGCATGCGGCAACGCGGGAACGCATCGCAAGTGTGGTCTCGCTCGAGTTGCAGAACTGGGACGGCGGCGAGGTCGAGGTAACCACGCTGTCTGCAGGGGCGGGGCGGCCCCGCGGCGAGGTCAGGCTCGTTGCTTTGACCCGGTCCGGCATGTTCGGCAGCAGCGTGGAGATCAGCGTCGTCGCTCGCATTCCTGGGCCCCCTGAGCCTCGCTGTATGCAGATCGACAGCGCGGTCGGCGACGATAAGCCGGTCCTCGACTTTATGCCGTGGGTGAATGGGTGGCACCGCCTTCCGCGCCCGGCTGGGCTCGAGAGGTCATCGATTCTCGACGGCGTGCTCGTCCTGTCGGGTGAGGATGACCAAGCAATCCAACGGCGGCCTCGACGGGTGGTGCCGCTGCGCAAGGACGAGACTCTCGGCCTGTTCCTCGAAGTTGAGCGGTTGCAGCTGGCCGAAGACGGCCTGATTTTCGCATCCGATGCGCTCGCCGGGGAGGTCGCAAAGGTGCTCGAGCAGATAGCTCGTCCGGGATTCCAACGTGTAGACGGCGGATCGGAGGGGGTGCCGGCCGGCTGGGTGCTTTTCCGGGATGTGCAGATCCTGGGCTTGCTGCCGCCCGAGATCAGGTCCCGAGCGCGCGCCGACATCAACGTGCTGCTGCCGTCGGTGTCCTCTCAGCTGGCCTTCGCCGAGGGACTCAAACTGCCGGGGCGACTGCGAAAGTTCTCGGCGTACGCACCGCCTGAGATCCGAGCAGTGTCGGCCGGGGCAGAGCACATCTGCCTTCAGGTGGCGCGCCGAGACGTCGAGAACCTCGAGGGCGACGTGGACGCAGACGCCCTGGAGCGGGTGGTCTGGGAACGTGAGGCCGACGGCGCCGCGCTGATCCTGCATACCGCAGATGAGCGACTCCCCGTCGGCGACTATGAGGCCCTGCTCTTTGTCAACGGTGCCAAGGATCCCACGCAGCGCCTGCCCTTCCTGTTGAGGTCGGCTGACTCCGTGGACCTCGCGATGTGGAGCCGCAGCCCGCGCTTGGCGCACCAGCCCACGGTCCACCAGGGCTGGTCTGCGCTAAGCGCGGAACACTACGAGGAAGTCTCCTCTCCCGTCATCGACGGGGCCGTCGCGACCGAGGCGCCGCCGCTATCCATAACCACACAGGCACCTCGGTCAGTTTGGTGGACCCAGCGACGGCCAACCGAGTATGGGGAGGTGGCGACCGCGGTCCTGACTACCCCTGACCCGACATCGTGTCTCGTCACCGGAGCCCACTTCTACCAGCTGCCGTACGCCCGCACGGCGTTCGTCTCCGGTGTGTGTCGCGACTGCGGTCTTGTGACACGGTTCCCGAACAATCACTGGGCCGCCCAGAGCAGGAAGCGGGCCCGCGATAAGGTCGAGGCCGGGTATCGCGTTGACGTCCACGAGGTCGAGCCGGTGCAGGCTGAGCTTTTGACCTGGGATGTCGGCCTGGACGCGCTCATGCATGCCGGTGGTGGCGCGACATCTGCTCTTGAACGCATCGCGCTGCAAATCGAGGGTTCACTGCTCTTCGTCGATACGTTCACTCGAACTCTGGAGGCCCTTGCCCACATCGCGGTCCGACGGGACGAGCGGACTCTCGAGCCGGTCGAGTGGGAGATTGCACCCCCTGCCTTTGCTCAACTCGCCGACGGTGCCTACCTGCTGACGGGCTACTGGCCGCCAAGCTACCTCGAAACTCTTGAGGAGCTGGCGGACCAAGCTGGGGCCAAGGTCGCTGTTGAAACGACCGGCCCCGGACTGTGCCGACGAACCCTCATCGCGCCGTCGCCCACGGCCGCCGAGGAAGTTGCTGGCGTGATGGGCGACGTCACGGTGGCCGAGGACGCCGCCCGGGCCATCCTCCG
This sequence comes from Micromonospora humi, assembly GCF_900090105.1. Taxonomy (GTDB): domain Bacteria; phylum Actinomycetota; class Actinomycetes; order Mycobacteriales; family Micromonosporaceae; genus Micromonospora; species Micromonospora humi. The sequence goes on from NZ_FMDM01000025.1 coordinate 37,715, forward strand.
AGCTGCGCCGGACCTTAGCGCTTTGGAGGCGGCGCTACCGACAGTCACCATGCCGGGTGCCCGCCGGATCCAACAATTTCACCTCGGCTCCGCCGCCTGGATCCCCCAGCACCACGCCGAGGCATCGGGTGCCTTCCGCCTAGAGTCGTTCGGCAGCACCTACGTAGTGCGACGAGAGCTGGACCTCGCGAACGGAACGGCCCGGATCGGTACGGCGCAGCTGGTCAAGCACCTGGAGGCGCTGCGGGCCGGCCGGCCGTTGCTGGCATACGACCCAGTAGCACGGGTGCTTGACGTGCCGCTCGGCGCTGACTTGCCCGGGCTGTACGGCCGGGCGGCGGCCCTGTGCGCGGGGCGGCCACCGACGCCGATCAAGGACCGCCGGCTTCTTCGCTACCAGGAAGTCCCGGCCGACGTTGCCGACATGCTGGCCACCCGTCTCGTCAACTGAGGATCCACATGACCGAGCGCATCTCAACCGTCGACAACGCCGCCTCATCCACGTTCCCGGTGCCCACACAGGTCTACGCTGAGCTCCGCGACGCGTACCTGCGGTACTTCGACACAGCATTCTGGTTGCGGGACGAGCCGCTTCGGCGGGAGCGACGGCAACTGCTGCAGGAGCCCGGCCTGATCTTCACCGACGTCCTGCTTGAGGCGGTTGTGCCATACGATGCGGACTACCCGCTGAGGGATGCGGCAGAGGCGGCGGGCCTCGACGCCGCGGCGGCCCGCATTGTCGGCGAGGCCTTGTTTGGCGACTTCGTCGCCCCTGGCGAAGAGATCTTTCTGCGGCGCCACCAGGCAGAGGCGCTCATCCACTCGCTCAGGCCTGACGAAGGACGGCGGAACGTCGTCGTCACGTCCGGTACAGGTTCTGGCAAGACCGAATCTTTCCTGCTCCCCGTGCTCGCCCGACTCGTTCGTGAGGCACTCTCCTGGCGCAGTCAGCCTGCACCCAATCGCTGGTGGCAGGCACCGGACAACGCGCTGCAGTGGCGACCGCTGCGCGACCTGGAGAATCGACCCGCCGCCCTGCGGACCGTCGTCCTCTATCCGACGAACGCGCTCGTCGAGGACCAGATCGGGCGACTCCGCCGGGCCCTGCGCCGGATCGCCGCGACAGGACAGGCCCCACCGCTGTGGTTCGGTCGATACACGGGTGCTACTCCCGGATCCGGCAACCGGCCGGGTTCCGGCGACCGGTCGAAGGTCCGGGACGCCGCGGCCGAGATTAGGAGTACCGAACTGGACTACCAGGCGCTCGTGCGTGCCTATGAGGATGACACGGATCGCCGTGCAGTTGAGCAGATGCTGTCGCAGTTCTCCGACCCCACTATCGGCGAGATGGTCACAAGGTGGGACATGGTCGCCTCGCCACCCGACATCATGGTGACCAACTACTCAATGCTCAACGCAATGCTGATGCGGGACATCGAGCAGGAGCTCTTCCAGAAGACGGCGGACTGGCTTGCCTCCGACCGGCAGAACAACGTCTTCACCATTGTGATCGACGAGATGCACCTGTACCGGGGGACCCAGGGCAGCGAGGTTGCGATGGTCGTCCGCAATCTGCTCTCCCGCATCGGCCTCGACGCGGACTCGCCGCAACTGCGCTGCCTCGCCACCAGCGCATCGCTGAGCGACGACGACAAGGGCGGCGAATACCTGGAGCAATTCTTCGGGGCGCCGCGCTCGACCTTCCACGTCACCGCGGGCGTGCCGCGCCCTGTGCCCTCTCGCGAACCGCTGTCGCGCGCCGAGTTCGAGGAAATCGCACGAACCCTCCCCGAAGATCCGGGGGTCCGGTCTGCGGCCATGGCCGCCGTTGCGGACAAGCATCGCCTCTCGGAGGCGGTCGCTGCGGCCTGCCGCGAGAAGCCCGACCAGCCCTTGCGAGCCACACGAATTCCCGTCATCGAGGGGAGGCTGTTCGACGAGACCGTGGACGGCGGCAACGCCATGGCTGTCGTACTGTCGGCGATCGCCGAAGCGGGAGGCGGCCCCGCCAGCATCCCACTGCGCGCCCACATGTTCGTCCGCACGGCGAGCGGTCTCTGGGCCTGCGCGAACCCGAGTTGCGACCAGGTCTCACCCGAGCACGTATACGCCGGACGCATGATCGGCAAACTCTTCAGCCGCCCCGCCACCACCTGCCTTTGCGGCGGTCGGGTTCTGGAGGTGCTGTACTGCTTTGACTGCGGCGAGGTCAGCCTCGGCGGCTACATCATCGAGCGGCACATGGCCAGCAACCCGCCGGAGCTGGTCATCGGCTCAAATCCCGTTGAAATCCCGTCGCCGCAGACCCGTCCCGTCAACATGCGACCCCTCAGCCAGTACGTTTGGTATTGGCCTGGGCAATCGGCACCTGGCACCTGGCAGCACAAGACGCCGCAGGGCCGGAGCGCGACCTTCACCTTCCGGCCGGTGGAACTGGATCCCACATCCGGCCGCATCACCGAGACGATGACGAACGCGACCGGGTTTACCCTGGCGGTTTCCGGCCTCGGTGCCAGCACGACGGCGAAACCGCCCGCGCTTCCAGAGCGCTGTCCGCGGTGCGATGCCAAGAACTACAACGGGGACCTGCGGCGGTTCTGGCGCGGCATTGTCCGGTCACCGATCCGAGGTCACCGATCCGGTCAGTCGCAGGCCATCCAGTTGTACCTCTCCCAGTTGTTCAGGAGCATGGGTTCCACCGCGGGGGAGTCCCGCACCATCCTTTTCACCGACAGCCGCGACGATGCTGCTCGCACTGCCTCAGCCGTGGCCAGGAACCACCACAGGGACCTAGTGCGTCAGCTCATCCGGCACGAGCTAGAGCAGCGCCAGGCAGATCCGGTCGACATAGTGCTGAAGTCGGTAAAGGCACCGCTGGCCCCGGATGAGCTCCCTGCCCTGATGACGTTTCAGCAGCAGCATCCGGACGTCTACGCAGCGGCGATGCGGGTCGCCGTCGGTGTGAAGTCCCCGAGTGACGACGCACTCATTTCCAAGTATCTGCAGGAGAACAACCCTGCGGCGCGGATCCCCTGGACGCAAGCAGCCATTCGGCTGGAAGCGAGCATGCTGGCACGCGGGATTCACCCGGCCGGACCGGCGCGATCGGTGCGGGAGTGGCAGGGCGAGCCGTGGTACCGGATCTTCGATCCTCCCGAGCCGGAGCTGTGGAGCCCGCTCGCCCCGCAGACACGCATGGCGGGCGTCCAGCTCTACCGGCAAATGCTGGCTACAGGCATGGCGGAGGCGGTGTTCGACCGTGCCCGCCGCGACCTGGAGTCCACCGGGCTGGTGACGGTAGAGCCACACGCTCCGCAGCTCTCCGACAGCGGCGTTGAACCCGAAACCAGCCTGCAGATTCTACGCTCGGTCATTCGGATCATGGGGATCCAAGGACGGTATGCGGGCGGCCAGTGGTTTAGCCCGAAGAGCGACATGCCACGACCGGCCCGGACGTATGTCCACGCCGTCGCGGACAAGTTGCGCGTCGACCGAAGCGGGCTCGAGGTCTGGGTAACCCGCGAAATCCGCGACCGCATCGCCCCGGACTGGGGGCTTCGCGTCAACAGCGCCGACGCGCCATTCGTGCTGGTCAAGGGCACCGACGCAGTATGGGTCTGCCCAAAATGTAACTACCGGCACCTGCATGCGTCCGCTGACGTGTGCGCCGCCCGTGGCTGCCACCATGTCGGACTGGAGCAGCAGCCCGCAGATCCGGTCGAGCAGGACTACTATGCCTGGCTCGCCGACCTGCCTCCGCGACGGATGGCCGTCGCGGAGCTGACCGGTCAGACCAAACCCCTGGCCTTGCAGCGTAAGCGGCAGCGCTGGTTCAAGGAGGCACTACTCAAGCCCCCGACCGAGAACCGCCTGACCACCCCGCTGGATGTTCTCAGCGTGACGACCACCATGGAGGTGGGCGTTGACATCGGCTCACTGCGCTCGACCATCATGGCGAACGTTCCGCCGCAACGATTCAACTATCAGCAACGCGTCGGTCGGGCCGGCCGGCAGGGACAGCCGTACTCATACGCCCTGACCGTCGCCCGCTCGCGCACCCACGACGACTACTACTTCAACGCCACCGAGCGAATGACCGGCGACACACCCCCCCAGCCATTCCTCGACCTGCGACGGACCCGAATCGCGCGCCGCGTGATCGCGGCCGAGCTGCTGCGCCGGGCCTTCGCCGCTAGCGAGCCGCCCCCGGAACGTACCCCGGACAGCATCCATGGAATCTTCGGCGCCCGCGACGACTGGCCGACCTACCGCCCGCAAGTGCAGGCGTGGCTGGCGGTGGCAGCGGATGTTCCGGCGGTTGTCGCCGCATTGACGGTCCGATCGGGCATCGACCCCGCCGAGGTCACCGAACTGAAGCATTGGGCTCGCGCCGATCTGGCCGGCGACATTGACGAAGCTGTCTCCAACCCCTTCTACCAACAAAAGGAGCTTAGCCAGATCCTGGCCAACGCCGGCGTGTTGCCGATGTTCGGCTTCCCGACTCGAGTGCGCTATCTCTACAAGAACCACCCCCGGGACAAGCGGCAGCTCGAGGCGGCGGTGGTCTCCGACCGATCGCTGGACATGGCAATCGCTAGCTTCGTCCCCGGCGCAGAGGTCGTCCGGGACGACGAAATCCACACCGCCGTGGGATTTGCCGCCTATGACGTCAAAGGCAATTCCGTCCTACCCGTGGACCCGCTCGGCAGGCCCATCATCGTCAGCAGGTGCGAGGACTGCGGCAGCACGTCACTGGCCGTGCCGGCGGGCACCTGCGCCGTCTGTGGCGGAACAGTGAACACCTTCGACATGTACCAGCCGCTCGGATTCCGCACCGACTACCGGCCGCGTGACTACGACGTCGACGGAGAGACGGTTGCTGTTGTGGGTGCGCCAGAGCTGGCGATCGCTTCGGAACCGATCCGCTCGTCGTCCGTCGGCGGGCTCCTCGTTGAGGTGTATGAGATGGCCGATATTCTCCGAATCAACGACAATCTCGGCCGGCTCTTCCCCATGGAGGATGCGGTCGACCGGAGCGTCGTGGTAGCCGACCAATCTCTCTACAGCAACGAAGTCTCCATACCTAAGAGTCGGGGACGGCGCGGCGAGGCCGCCATCGGCGATGTCCGCAAGACCGACGCCCTCGTCGTCACCCTCAACCGGCTGGCTCTGCCCGGTGGCATCATCCCCACCTCGCGCGAGGTCCAGCCTGCCGGGCTTCCGGCGCTGTGGTCGCTCGCCGAGGTGCTGCGCAGGGGCTTCCAAGCAGAGTTGGACGTGGACTCCAGTGAGCTAACCGTCGGTCTCAGCCCCGCCCGTGTAGGTGACGAGCAGACTCATCGGGTCTTCGTTGCAGACAGCCTAGAAAACGGCGCTGGCTACGCTTCGCTCCTTGGTCAACCCGAGTTCTTCACGCAGGTGCTCCACCGCGTGCTTGACGACCTTCGACAGCGGTGGCAGGCAAGCCGGCATGCCATGGAATGCACGATGTCGTGCCCCGACTGCCTCAGGTCCTTCGACAACCAACGAATTCATGGCGCGCTGGACTGGCGGCTCGCGCTCGACATGGCCGAGCTTGGCCTTGGCCGGGAGGTCAACTGGGGGCGTTGGCTTGATCGCGGTGACGTCCTGACCCGGGGTTTCATCAACTCCTTCGGCCAATATGGCATCGAGCGGCGACAGGTGAACGATCTCTGGGTGCTGTCGAGTCATGCCCGGCAGACGGCGGTGGTCCTCGTCCACCCGTTGTGGCGTACCGACTCGGCGCACTTCCGTCCCGAGCAGGTTGAGGCAGTGCGCCAGATGCAGGAAACGTTCCAGAGCGTGAAGACGGTGGACCTCTTCGAGCTAGACCGGACACCTGTGGCGGTGGCTGGACGGTTGCTGACTTCGACATGACGCGCGGAAAGCGCCCCACGTTCGACCTGGAGTCGTGCTCGACGCCCACCCGTCGACCAAGCCGGCTCACCTCAACGTCCCGGTCAAATCTCCCGGCGGCTGGGAGACCAATCGAAAGATGTCCTGCAGTCTTATCCATACAGGGGACAGAACCCATTCGTAATTGGCGATAGCGGAGGCTCGCGGTGGCATTGGTCGGCCAGTTCTTTCAGGACGATGCACGCGCAAAACGGCACCCGACGGTAGTTGAGTGTGGCTGGCAGATTGTCAGAGACGGCAATCAGTTGCTACTGCAGCTGAGCACCTACGGATCGGATCACCGTGCTGCTGGTAAGAAGGTCAGTCAAACTGTCCAGTTTGATCAAGATAGCGCGATCATACTCCTCGGACTCATAGAGAAAGCATTTCCGGAAATTCGGTCAAACTCAAAGTTGACGAATCTAGGCTAGCTGGAGCCTTACTTGGGAGGTCGTTCACATGTCTCACTCGGATGATCCGGTCTTTAGAATGACCGTCGACATGTCGGTGCTTGAAGCTCTGGGAATTAACCTCTACAGCAACGCCGCCGCGGTCCTGTCTGAGCTCGTGGCCAATGCATGGGATGCGGATGCCACGGAGGTCTCAATCGACTGGCAGTATGGAAATCAACTTGTGGTAATCGCCGACAACGGGCGAGGCATGACGGTCAGCGACTTCAACAATAGGTTCCTCCGAGTGGGATATAAAAAGCGTTCGGCAGAAGGAACACGTTCTCCCAAGTGGAATCGAATGTTTATGGGGCGCAAGGGAATCGGTAAGCTGTCAGTCTTCTCGATTGCCGATACCGTGCGGGTTTTCTCCGTGACGTCCGAATCTGTGAGCGGGCTGAAAATCAGCGTAGACGAGCTTCGTCGGGCAATCTCACAAGATCGCCCCTATAATCCGCCTAGCGTTGAAGTGCCGGCGCGATATCGCCGCCCTGGCACAGTGATCGAACTCAGCGACTTGAAAAGTAAGCGTGCTGATCTTACCGCTTCTGCCCTCAGAAAGCGACTTGCGCGAAGGTTTGATGTAATCAGCCAATTGCCTTCTGATGAAGGCGGCTTTCGGATTGTCGTTAACGGCACGCCCATCACATACGCTGACCGGGCAGAGCTCAAGAAGCTTGAATTTATTTGGGAATTCGGCGATGACGTCTTGCCTCAGTCAGTGCTTCCCGCCGATATCGGTCGTTTTACTTTCAAGACCGACCTAGTGAGTGCGACAGAGGGCTGGCGGGTGAAGGGATGGATTGGCACGGCGAAACGGCCCAGCGACCTGACTGATGACGCCGAGGCTGGCTCGCTAAAGAATATTATTGTCTTAGCCAGAAAGCGACCAATTCAAGAAGGCATTATCGAAAAGCTTGATACTAGCCGGCTGTTCGGCAATTATGTAACTGGACAGATCGAGGCAGACTTTCTGGACCTTGATGGCGATTATGAGGATATCGCTACAAGCGATCGGCAGCGGCTAATCGAAGACGATCCCCGAGTTGTCCAACTGCAACAGTTTCTGCGAGCGAGATTCCTCGAAGCTTCGCAAGAGTGGTCTGAAGCCCGGCCTAAGAAGGAGGGCGAAGACGCCCTGGTCCGGTTTCCGAAGTTAAGAGGATGGATCGATTCCCGTCCTGGTTGGCAAAAGGCTCCAGCCGAGAAGATGATTGGAACGATCGCGAGCCTAGAGTTCGAAGGGAAATCGGCTGCCAAGGATAGGAACACCCTCTTCCGCTCAGGCATCTTAGCCTTCGAGCGAGTAGGTCTTCGTGAGGTAATCGAAGACCTGGATAACCTAAGCTCGATGACGGCGGTCGACTTGCTGCCAGTGTTGGCGCGCCAAGATTCATATGAAGCAGCCCTCTGGGTTGACATCCTCAGGTCTCGCCTTGAAGCCATCTCAAAGTTCAAAGAAATTACTTCGGACGACGAAAAGGAGAAGGTCCTTCAACAGCACCTCTTCAATCATCTATGGATGCTCGACGCGTCTTGGGAGCGGGCGACCACAAGCCCCAGGATGGAACAGGACCTTCGCGAAGTTGAACCAGGCCTGTTTGCAGTCGACGCGAGCGGGAACCAGATTACTGGTCGAATAGACATCAGGTATGCAACGACCGGCGGTAAGCATGTCATCGTAGAGCTGAAACGGTATTCGGTGAAGACCGAAATCGAGGACCTGCGGAGGCAGGGATCAAAGTATGCGAGAGCGCTTAGGAACCTTCTCGCGCGCCGAGGCGAAAATAGCATGCACATCGAAGTCGTCTTTGTCCTCGGTCATGAGCCGAAGGCTAAGGATCCTGGATTGTTCGAAGAAGAAGACTTCATCCTCAGCCAGCTTGCCTCGATCAACGGACGCGTCGTGCTCTATGATCAGTTGATCAACAATGCCAAGAATCAGTACGCTGATTACTTGGATGCAAGCGATAAGGCGAGAGAGCTTGACGAGGTACTGAATACTCTAGACGTGGAATAAGCTCAACTGTTTTTACCCGGCTGAAACCCGTACGGTAATAGCGATCGACGCTAGCCGCATCCAACCCGTAGTTGAATGCGGCTGGCAGGTCGTCAGGGATGGCATAAGGCCGTGTTGCCGTTGAGCACTTGCGGGCCCGATCAGCGGGCCGCTGGAAAGAGGAACAGTAAGACTTCGCTTCGATCGGGGCGGGCTGCTTGCGCTCATTCAGGTCGCGCGATGCAGTCCTTTTCGGCCAACACATCAGTAGGACCGTCAGCCACGTAATGTCGGTGCCCGGCCCTCGCGCCAAGCCGCCTCGACAAGGCCGACCGCGTCGTCAATGTTCTCGTGCTCCCATAGGCGAAGGACGCGCCAGCCGTCCTCTTCGAGGGAGGCGGTAACGGCAATGTCCCGATCGACGTTCCGCTGGAGCTTGACAGCCCAGTATCCGGTCGGATCGCTGGGAGCCCTGCCGTGTTCCGGACAGCGGTGCCAGAAGCAGCCATCGACGAAGACGACGAGCTTGCGCTTGGGATAGACAAGATCCGGACGCACTCGCCTTCCGCCAGTCATGATGGGCAGCGCCACCCGGTAGCGGTGGCCCCGAGCGTGAAGAGCCTTGCGAAGCCGGAGCTCGGGTCCGGTGTCGCGGTGGCGGTTCGAGCGCATTGACGCGGTAGCCGCGGATGGGGGCGGCGAGGGCGGAAGCGCTAGATCCGATGACACGGCTCCTCCTGCTCGTATCCGTCGCTCCCGTAGACGCTGTTTCGTCTGACGGCTTTTGACGTTGTGCGCTTGGCGGCAGTCCTCACATCGACATCCGACGTCGTATCGATAGGAGGTTCCATGCGCGGAGTTGGTCCCGGCAAGCGCCTTTGTCCTCCGCACCTTCTGCATATAGCGGCTGTGGCTCTGCCGGTGAGCCTCCCGGCACAGCGCGCACCGGCACCTGAGGTTGCCGTAGCCGTTCGACGTCCCGTGACGTGGGTCCTCTGGAGCAAGCTCCACGCGAGCTCGTGGCACGCACCGATCGTACGGCACCCACGGGCGTTAGACCTGACTGTCCTGGATTGCTGCGCCTCGTGGTCAGGCCGCTCAACGCCGAGCTCATGGATATGCTGCTCCGCGACCCCAGAAGTCGTTTAGACCGGTGGCCGAAGCGCATTACGCGGCCTGCAGACCATTCTGAGGACGAAGTACTGGGAGCAGGTAGTGCTGGCCGATCCAGCTGATGACGTCAACGACTACTGCATCCCCGAAGCCGAACAGCGCCTGGTTCGGCGTCCCAGCGGTGATCGTGTAGGAGCCGGCCCCCATCATTCGCGCGTACTCTAGGGGAGTCATCCAGCGAGCCCGCATCTCTCCATTGCCCAGCTCGACCAGGGCCTGCTTGCTCGACCCCCCCCCAGTGGTGCGAAGACAGCCTCCGATGGCGTCTCGCCGGAGCTCCCACATGGAGTCGCCGTTCCGCCTCCTTCGGTAAGCGGTGCGCCAAGAGATTTCTTCTGAGTCACGCAGAGCTTCCATTCGAGCCGTCTGCAGCGGGCTCATGGATTCGACAAACGCGGCGAGTCGATTATGCCCCCACCATCGCGGATCCCTGCCGTTCATCTTTTCGACGACATTGGAAAGGTCTTGCGGCCCTTCAGGAAGCTGAGGAAGCGGCAAATAATGCATGTGGAGGTGCTGGTGCAGGGCGTGCACGCGCTGCACCCACCTGGGCCGAACATCTGAGAGGGGCGGGATTCCGCTCTTCGCCCCTGGAGCGGCATCGCCGGCGATACCGACTATGAACATGCGCCGTCGTGACTGCGGCACGAAGTGCCGCGCATCGACGGCGATGACGTCGCAGGAGTAACCAAGCTCGGACATCTGCATAAGGGCGGCAGAAAGATCTTTGCCGCCATGACTGGTTGCGAAGCCAGGAACGTTCTCAAGGAGAACGACGCGAGGCCGTTGCTCATGCATCTCTTCGAGGACCCGGGCAAACTGCCAGAACATCCCCGACTGCGAGCCGACGAGGCCACGGCGGTTGCCTGCAAGCGAAAGGTCAACGCATGGGAAGCTGCTAGTCGCTAGCTCGATATCTGACGGGAGATCTTTAGCGGTCACATCGCGAATGTCGTCTAGCTGAAAGTGGCTGGCGTCGTGGTTGGCGGCGTAGATATCCCGCTTGGCCTTCTTGATGTCGTTGGCCCACACGACGTCGACGCCAAGGGGCTCCAGAGCCTCCCGGACCAGTCCAATGCCGGCGAAGAACTCCACAGCCCGGATGCCTGTCTGCGCTGCTTCCACCGGCTGGTCAATCACGGCAGCCACCCTACAGGCGCCGTAGGCTCACCCATCGCTGGCACGCCTACCAACTCCGTAACGGCACCGCTTGACCCGCGGATCGCTACCGTCCGTTAGCCCGGATAGGCGGGCCTAAGGCCCGCCTCCTGGCCTCCGGGCAGCAAGACTGCCTCAGGCCGAGTGCCGGCTGGCGGCCACTCGCGCTGGGACGAGGCTGGGCGTGGGATCGCTGGCTACGACGCACGTGTGAAGAAGGATGGAGTCGCCCAAGCTGAACACCGCGCTAGGGGTCTCAGGCTCCCGTCTTGTCCACGATCGCGTCCCCACGTCGCGAGGTCACCTTTGCGGTGAACAGCACGAGGCGGTTGTCACGTCCTACGGCGGTCAGTGGGGCAACGAGGCGGAAAGCCATCGTTACTTGTCCTGGCTTCAACTCTTCGTTGGCCTCGCCAGGCACGGAGTTGCTAGCCCCTTGGCTCCGGTCGACGGTTGGGTAAACCAGGATGGAGCCAGAGCGTGCCTCCACAAGTCGCCGCGCAGGCTCCTCGCCGATGTCAGCACGTCCCCTCTTGATGAGCTCCGCGGGGCCACGGTGTTCAACCTTGCTGATCCCGCCGTAATAATCTGTCTTCTGCCTAGTTCGCGCGAAGACGCTGATCGACTCATGTCCTAGGACTCGTCGATTCGTGCCTTGTCCTACCTGTTGCGGAAAGATCACCACCCAGCTGTCAATTTGGTCTGTGGTGAGTGAGGCCAGCCACCGCAGGTCGGGCGCCAAGGCGTCGTCCGGCACCAGCCGAATGGATTGCAGGACGCTGAGCAGCACGGGGTGGCTGACTCGGCCGATCCAGGCGTTGTAATCCCACTCGGCGGATGCGGCGGAACCGTCCGGAGTGATCGACATGTGGCCGTGAAGGCGGGTCTGTGTCGTTGCTGCATCTAGTAACGGCTGGAAGGCCTTCGTGTTGGCCTCGATGACGCCTGGGTCGGAGGGCCACCTGCGGGGCTCGACGGCTATCCCTGGCGAACGACGTTCGGCGAGTTCCGCGTTGTACATCTTGTTGGTCGCCGTGGGCCTGAGCCACTTGAGGTGCTGCGCGACGAGCGGTGGTACCTGGGCGGGGGTGAGCTGCGGCTTGCCGTCGACGGGTGTGGCGTAGCGACGCAGCTCGGTTCGAAAGTGGTCCTCGTCTCGACAGCTCGCCTCGAACGCCATGTGGAGGGACGGCGTGATGTACAGGCGGACGAGGTCGCGGTAGTGCGGCCGGAATCCGAACCAACGGCCCATCTGCATGAGGGTGTCTTGCTGTTTCGTGGCTCGCCGGTAATACGAGACGGTAAGGCCTTCGATCGTGAAGCCCCGAGCCAGGCTGTTCCCGCCGACCAGAATTCGCCATACCGGGCGCTGGTCGAAGTCGATTTCCTCGTTTTCCAAGCTTTTGTCGCTGTTAACCACGATGACGGGGTCCCCGCTCCGCCCGATCTGGCGTACGGCTCGGGCAACGTATGGCGTGAGCTCCTCGTACGAGCTGGGCATGCCGTCCTCGGGTGCCAGAGCTTGGCTGACTGGAAGTATGTCCTCCTCGTAGAGCTTGCGTAACCGGTCGCCACTTGCCGGCGCGAAGTAGCCCGCCTTGGCCCAAAGCGAGCGCACTTCCGCGGCCTTCTCGCTGTGGACGGCGCGCTGCATCGCGTGGTGGACCAGCATGGTGTGGTGCCGGAAGTGAGCTACGCCCCGTTCTTGGCGAAACAACTTCACGGCACCGGTAAGCACGAATGCATCGAGGGCTTCACGAAGCTCGGAGTCGTTGTCTGCATCGTCGAGCAGGGGACGTACATGGGCCTTCTCGTTGGACGTGGCGAATGTCGCGGAGGCCTCCTCGAAGTCAACATCGAGGTCTTGAAACTCAGCGGCGCCCATGTATCCGACCGGCCGGTCAAGAGAGATAAGGAAGTTGCTTGGAAAGATGTCCTCTGCGTCGCTTGGGTCGATGAAGACGTTGGCAAACGGGGTGGCTGTGTAGCCAACGTACTGACATCTCGGTAGCGAGGCCAACAATTCACCGATGCGTTTATTGATGGTTGTGCGCTCCTTCTGATCCTCGTGCCATTTTTTCGGATTGCTGGTATTGGGGGAGGCCTGGTCGGACTCGTCGTCGATGATAAGCGCAGGAATATCGGCGAGGCGCGTCGTGATCTTCCCGAGATCCTTCACGAGCTTCGCCAGCACCGTGCCGTTCTTCTTGACGACGACCAGTCGGGCGTCGCTTCCAGCGAGGTTGATGGGGTCGTACAATGGCCTCGTCCTATCGCGGCGCTCAAAGTCCAGAGCGCTGATGCCCTGTTGCAGGCTGCGGTAGTCGAAGTCTCGGGTGGTGAGGCGAACGATGTCAGGTTGCCCAGCGTCGGAGGGGCGGATTCCATGTCTGACGAACTTGTTGTCGAGCCAGTCACGGTCGGAGTGATAGTCGAAGGCCTCGACGTCGTGCTCGCTGATACCCCGCAGGAGATTCTCGCGGCCGACGAGTTCCATGTCGAGACGTCGTTGTGTTTGGGTGCGCAGCAGGTCGGTGCTGCCGGTGAGGACGACGATGAGCCGGTAACCGGCGTCGATCGCCTTGGCGATGACTCCTGTGAAGTTGGCGGTCTTCCCGCTTTGGACGTAGCCGACGACGAGACCCTTGGCCTGATGCCGTTCGATCCGAGACGGGTCAGCCAGCCTCTCGACCACCTTGGTGGTGGCTGCGTCGAGCCCCACCACGGCGTCGCCGCTGAAGCCTCGGGTGTGCAGGAGATGGTGGGCATAGTGGCCCCAGTAGAAGTCGCGATTCCGGCGAATGCTTTCGCTGTACCAGGGTGTCCAGTCACCGTCGATGACCGTGATCTCAGTGGTCGCGACCGGGAATCGGTCGAGCAACAACGCCGCCGCCTTCTCACCCATGCCCAGTAGCGAGGTGATGCGTGTACGCCTTGCGCGTGTGTTGGGCTCAGTGTTACCGGTCCAGGCGGCGTTTTCATCGGCGTCCCACGTGGCAAGGCGTACGGCGAGGTCCCTGCGGAGGGCATCGTCGGGATCGGCCGTGGTGAGGTACGCGCTCAGGCTGTCGTCGTCGGCGACCATTGAGGGGTCATCCGCCATGGACGCTGCCAGGGTGTGAAGCCCGCGAGGGCCTCGTAGCTCCATCGCGTTCAGCGCTTCCCGGTAGCTGGTGGCGAACGACTCGTTCACGTGGTCCCCTCAGTGGCGATGATATCGGCGACGGCCTCGGGCACTGGGGCTCCCGTCGCTTGGTGGGTCAAGTCGATGCGGTATCTGACGTCGGTCAGGCTGCTGTGATCGAGTGCCGCGTTGGTGAGTTGGTTTTCGGTTAGCCTCGGGAAGTCGCCGGCGACAATGTATGCGCTCGAGGCCACCCGTCGCCGCCATCGCGTCACGCACAGCTCGCCGAATGTGTCGGCCCAACCCGCCGCGGCGAGGCGCCGGTCGAGATCGTCCCGCACCGTGGACCCGATCACCGCTTCGCGGACGGCCCCAACTAGATCGCCCAGTCGCCAACCCTGGCCGGGCCCGGCCTCGGTGAGCTGATGAGAGACTAGCCAGAGCGGTGTCGGTGCCGTGGGCTGCAGTTGCGTCAGGGAGTCGATCCAGTGGGCGCGCCGCTCGGACGAGGTGGTCTTGACTTCGACGTCGAAATGGCCGATGGCGAAGTCATGCTCCTCACGGTGAGGGCCCCGCCAACCTGCAACCGCGCGCTCAGGCCCGAACCGCCGGCACGCTCCTAGAAGGACTAACAGTTCACCGCACAGCCCCAGTTCACGCTCTTGGGCCAACGAACGACTGCGTTCAAGTAGCCGCGAGAGCAGCCGTACCGTGTCAGTGACCGCGGTGGCAAAGCCCTGGCCGTCCAGCTGCGTCCGATCTGCGATGGAGCAGAGAATGGGGTAGGCGTCAACGAAGAGCGACGGCTCCGTGATCCTGACTTGTAATTGTGTTCGGTCGCCCGGCCACCGCCGGACATCGATGTGCTCGAGCCGAACGTGCGGGGATGCCTCATCAGCGAGCAGGGGTCCGCGAAGGCTAATCGAGGGATGGTTAGGATCAATAGCTAGCGTCAATGTGGGCTCACCATCGACCGGATGCTCCATCGCAACCCCAGTCGCCAGGTACTGGCGAAAACCAGAAACGCTCAGATGGCGGCGCCTTTCTAGGGTCATGAACGCGCCCGACGTGCGTCCTGAGATCGCGCGGCGGTGGTCAGGATCTCCTGCCACATGGCCAGGTTGTCCTTGTCCTTGGGGCCGAGGTACTCGCCTTGAAAAGTGTCCTCCACTAGCAGGTAGAGCATTGCCTTGACAAGTGGCGCATCATTCAGACCTCCTCGTCCTCCGCCGACTATGGCTGGCCTATATCGGTCATTGAGCCACAACGTTCGCTGCTCCCGATCGACGGCGAACAGGTCAAGGCCATCGAACCGCCGCCAACGTATGTCGATTGGTTCCTCTCCGGCTACGAACGGAACCTCGTCGCCAATGGCGCGCTTGACGAGCGGATCGAGGCCCTTGCCCGGGGGTAACATCTTGCGTCGATCCCGGCTACGCTCGCGGGATCGCTTATAGGCGTTCTCGGCGTCACGTAGGTAATCCGGCATGCGCATGTCTGCGGCATCTCGAGCCGACTCGGCGAGGTAAGCGAAGTCCGGCCCGACGGTGACACGAGACTTCTCCGGGTTCATCGAGAAGACGCCCATAACATCGTCGCTGATGTCGATCGCGACCCGCGCGAGCTGCAGCCGTGGGTCTGGCACCGCCAACCCATCCCACCCGCCGGCGTGCAACAGTCGGTTCGAACGGTAGAAGTATAGGCCCTGGCGCTCCACAGGCCCGCCAGGGAGTCGGAAATTGGGTAACTTGGAACGGCCCGGCCAGATGTGACACTCGAAGGCGAGCTGATGCCCGTCATGTTCGCCAACCAGCGTTCGAGGATAGTCCGTATGACCTGATCGGTGGTAACCGAAGGGATCGAGTGCTTCCGCCTCGAATTGCGCCCCGACGATTGACCGATCCACGTCTTCTACATCGACAGCGATTCGCAGGGAACCTGAGGCGAGGAACCGGTGAAGGACCAGTCCAAGGTGGTCCAAAATCTTCGTAATCGTAGCATTCAAAAACGCTTGCACGCGGTCGTGATCATTGGTCACCGTGAAGCCGGTGATGTCGTCCCATCGGACTACCGTGCGACCACCAGCCCCGTCCGTCTTGAAGCCCCACTCCCGCTCCAGTTCCTCCGCTACAAAATCCTGCGGAATGATACTGCATCGAAAGTCGGAAAGGCTGCCGAGATGCCAACGGCGCCCGTTGATATCACCTTGCGCCGAACGGCTAAGTACCGTCAGGCTTCGAGCTTGGCTGAACGATGCCGCCTTCATTCCCAGGCCGAACTTGCCGAGGCTGCCCACCGCGTACTCGCGTCGCCCGCCAACGGTCATCGCCGAATCGATGCGGTCCGCGGCGATCCCCTGACCGTTGTCCGCCACGTAGAGCGAGCGCAGACGACCGTTGCTTTGAACGAATCTGATGACGACTTCACTAGCTAGCGCATCGATAGCGTTGTCCACGAGGTCTGCAAGAGCCGTCTCCACTCGGTGGTTACGTCCGAGGCCCTCAAGGGCATGAGGGTCTGGAGGGAGCTGCAACGAGCCGCTCGTTGGGATCTCTTCTCGCCACGTCGACAATTCAGACCCCATCCGGCCGGCGCTTAACGCGTACAGGCTGATCGCAGTTTCCAAGGGGGCTATGCTACCCAACCCACACATGGCACGCACCCACCCGTGTGGGCGGTCGCGTCCGTCCGTGCCGGCTTACGTCGATGGTTACTTCACTCTTCGCGCGACGTCGAACGGCAC
Source organism: Micromonospora humi (assembly GCF_900090105.1). Lineage (GTDB taxonomy): Bacteria > Actinomycetota > Actinomycetes > Mycobacteriales > Micromonosporaceae > Micromonospora > Micromonospora humi. The sequence continues at coordinate 54,277 of NZ_FMDM01000025.1, forward strand.
TGCTCTCGATGTTCAGCACGGACCAGCACCTGCGCCGGGTCTGGTGAGACGCCCGGCTTGATGGCGGCCGGCGGTGCCGATTCCGCGACGGGCCCTCCGGATCGTGTGGGACCAAGGGGGAGGCTGACCCGGTACCGTCCGGGGGATGCTCGACGCCGAAGGTCTGCTGGCCGACTTCACGCCTCGCCAGCCGTATACGGGCCTGCTGCACCGGCAGGTGACAGGTGTAGCTCACGCGGCCTGACTGGACGGTGGGTGCATGATGATCTCGAACTCAACAGGGGTCAAACGGGACAGCGAGCGCTGGCGGCGGTGGTAGGTCCGTTCGATCCAGGTCACGATCGCGATCCGGAGTTGCTGGCGGGTGGCCCGGGATCGCCGGTTGCGGACGTTGTTCTGCAAGAGGCCGAAGAAGGATTCTATGGCGGCGTTGTCGCCAGCTGCACCGGCGCGACCCATCGATCCGGTTCTGGTGACCGTGGAGGGCGCGGACGATACTCCTGGACCGGAATTGGGATCCGCGGTCGGTGTGCAGGACACAACCAGCCAGGTCACCGCGTCTGGCGGCGGCGTTCTCCAGCGCGGCGACGGCCAGGCGGGACTTCATCTGCGAGTCGATGGAGTAGCCGACGATCCGGTGGGACCAGACGTCCTTGATCGCGCACAGGTAGAGCTTGCCCTCGGCGGTGTGGTGCTCGGTGATGTCGGCCAGCCACAGCCGGTTCGGGCATCGGCGGTGAAGTCCCGCTGGACCAAGTCGTCGTGCACCGGCGGGCCTACCTTGCCGCCCTTACCGCGACGCTTGCGCTTGCCGAACGCACTCCACCAGCCGTTACCGGAGCAGATCCGCCACGCAGTACGGTCGGCCATCGGCTGCCCCGCATCGCGAGCCTCGTAAACCAGGAACCGGCAGCCGAACTCCGGATCATCACGATGGGCGTCGAACAACGCGTTGGCCCGACACGCCGCCACTTGCTCGGCGCTGGTGACAGGTCGGCCAGCCACGGTAGTAAGGCTGGCGAGCGATCTTCAACACCCGGCACGTCAGCGCCACGGGGATCCCGTCGGCGGCCAGCTGGCTCACGAGCGGGTAGAGCCTTTCCCGACAGATGCGCCTGCGACAAGTAGGCGGCTGCCCGGCGCAGGACCTCGTTCTCCTGCTCCAATAATCTGATCCGCTTGCGCGCCTCCCGCAGCTCGGCCGATTCACTGCCGGCCGTCGCAGGGGTGGCGCCGGCGTCGACGTCGGCCTGGCGCAGCCACTTGAACAACGTCATCGGGTGAACCCCGAAGTCCTTGGCGATCTGCTCGACAGTCACTCCCGCCTCGCGGTCACGAGCGACACGCACGACGTCATCGCGGAACTCTCGGAGTAAGGCTTGGGCACGGCGACATCCTTCCAGCCCACCCGCAGGGCAAGCCATCTCAGATGTCGCCTATCGGTGCAGCAGACCCAACGGTCTCCAGCGCTTTCAAGCAAGCAAGCCTGCTCGCTCTGCCAGCGGGCGCAGCCCGGGCGTTGCCGCTCGCCTTTCCCTGGTCATGAGGTCGAGCAGGACTGCCCGCGCTTGCACGTTGGCATACACCGCCTCTGCGGCTACCCGCTCGGCTTCGAGGAGATGCAGCACGGCGGTGGGCCTGTCCGTGGTCGACATGAACGCCGCTGCCGCCAGGTCGATGTGCACCTGAGCGCGTCGTCCCACAATGACGGCTGGCAGCCGTGACGTGTCGAGGCGCGAGCCGATTTCGAGGGCCTGGTCGGCTCTACGTGAGTGGACGGCGGCGGATACCGAATGGATGGCGACGTTCGTCGGGCCGAAGGCGGTCCAGAGCCGGTTCTGTTCCGTGCCGAGGTCTGCGGCCAGTTGCTCCGCCTGCGACAGGTGCTGAGCGGACTCCTTGGCGTTGCCCTGTCCGGCGGCCATGACGGCGGCGAGGAGGAGCAGTGCCCCGTGGGCGGAGAGCAGGTCGGGGTCGGCTGCCGAACCACTCGCGGCGAGGTGGTCAATGGTGCTGCGGGTCATGTCCGCGGCCTCGGCGGCTCGACCGGGCATCCGCAGGAGGCCGCAGGCGGCCTGGTACGCCGCGATCGCCATGAGAGCCTTGTCGTCGCTGAGTCTGGCGGCGGTCGCTGCCCGGTCGGCGCTGAGCAGGGCGGTCTCTCCATCGCCGACCTTGGCGGCAAGTTTGGCCGCTGCGAGGTAGGCGGCGGCGAGAAGCCGTAAGGCGTCTCTGCGGTCGGGCCCTGCCGGGTGATCGGACAGCTCGGTTGCCTGACGCAGCACGTCCGGTAGCAGGCGTGCAGCGGATGTATAGCTCGCTCGCTGGTAGAGGTCATGGACGCGTCTGACGGACCGTCGAACCTGGGCCGGGGTCTGAGTTGGCCGGGCTGGCGGCGTGAGGTAGTCGGTCAGGAAGCTCCGCAAGTCGCCCAGAAGCTCCGGCCGGGCAGCGGCGGCGCTGCTGGCGTCGTGGTCCTGATCCCTGTTTGCCATGGCTTGTCCTCGGCGCTTGGCCACTGACACGTCGGCGAGCATGTCGTCGACGTGTTCGAGCGTAACGCCTAACGCGAAGGCGATCCGGGTTCGGTGCCAGGGGTGCGGATCCGTCTCGGCGTTCTCCCACCGCACCACCGTGGACCGCTCTACGCCCAGGAGGTCGGCGAGGCGTTCCTGGCTGTACCCGAGAGCCTTCCGCCGTTGACAGAGCCGCTGCCGCTTCAGGGCCACGCTCGGGCCTCCCTCCGTTCCGTCGTCAATGTAGTCACAGTGCGTGGACGTCGTGGGGGAGTGGATGCCTCATTTCTGCGTCATACGGGCTCCCCCGACGCTGTAGTTCCTCGTTCCCGCTCATCGGAGGCTGGTCGCATGGCCCGGGGCGGGTGCTGGGCTCCGGCGGTGCCGCGTCCCCGATCGCGGCTGCCCGCCGACCCCGCCCGCCCCGGCGCCACCCCACGACACTCACACCCGGGAGGCGCCCACCGATGTCCGCCGTACTCGCCGACTTCCCCGTCCACACTCCGGCCACCCACGGGAATCCGCTGACCGAGCACGCGCCGCCGTGTCGCGGCGAGCGCACCCCTCACCGGCCCCGGTGGGGTGACGCAGCCGGCTCCGGTGCGGGCGGGGCGCGGTGACCGGGGAGGCGGACCGGTTCTGGGCGGCGGTCGAGGATCGCTGCCCGAGGTTGCTGCCGGAACGGGACGCGCCGCTGCTGCACGCCTCGCTGCTGCGGCTGCTCGAAGGCGGCGACGACCGCGCCGGGCGGCTGGCGTTGCTGCGGGCGCTCGGGTGCGCGTACCG
>NZ_FMDM01000024.1 GCF_900090105.1 Micromonospora humi
CCCACGATCCCCAACGTGCGACCCCGCTCGACCGCGAACGACACCCCGTCCACCGCCCGGACCACACCGTCCTCGGTGTCGAACCGCACCCGCAGGTCGCTGACCTGGAGATAGGGCGCTTCACCGGAGCGCTGCTCCGGCACCTCCGGGCGGTCCGGCTCCCCGGACGGCACCGCCTCCGACCTGCCCATGACCGCCTCCCCCTCGGTAGTGAAGAGAACCTACAGCAAATCCCTGGAGGCGAAAATAAGCTACAAAGCGCGGGCTGTCAGCGGTCAGAGCGTAACGACTAGGTTTCCGACCTGAACAGCCCTCACCTGGGACATTCACCGCCGCAACTGCGCATCGTCGTCTCGCCGTCGCACCCGAGGTGCGACCATGGTCGTGGCGACCACAGGAGGATTCCCGCCGACACGAGGTGGAGGTGACCATGACCGCGGCGGTGTTCGGCCACAACGGCCCGTGGACTGAAGAGGAGTACCTCGCCCTCGGCGAGACGCAGCAACGCGTCGAACTCTTCGACGGGAGCCTCCACGTGACACCGGCACCGACGCCACGGCACCAGCGGATCCAGCGGAACCTCGGCAACCTGCTCGAGACAGCGGCACGGCGCGTGGGCCTGGAACTGTTGGAGACGGTGAACGTCCGGCTCAGGCCGGGCCGGATCCCCATCCCCGACCTGGTCGTCACCGCGCCGATCGACTTCGACGAGCCGATGGTCGAGGCGCGGGACGTGCGACTCGTCTGCGAGGTCATCTCACCGAGCAACGCGGCGACCGACAAGGTGCTCAAGATGCACTACTACGCCGCGTCCGGCATCGAGTGGTATCTGGTTGTCGAGCAGGAGGACGGCACCCTGCACCTCTACCGGCGGCAGGGGCGGCACTACCGGGAGGTGTCGGTGACCAAGCCCGGCGACGTCCTGGAGCTGACCGAGCCCGTCCGGGCCACGATCCGGCCCGAGGACCTCGTCCCCTGACGGATGTCGGTGCGCTCGCCTAGGGTCGGGCGCATGGGATTCGACGCGGCGACCGCCGCCGTCCAGGCCGCCCTCGACGCGGGAGCCCGCTACGCGGACGCCCGGGTGATGCACCGTCGCTACGAGTCGATGTCGGCGCGCAACGGCGACGTCGAGGAACTGGCCCAGCACGAGAGCATCGGGCTGGGGGTGCGCGCCCTGGTCGGCTCCGGTTGGGGCTTCCACGCCGTACCCGAGCTGTCCGACGCCGCGGCCCGCGACGCCGGCCGGCGCGCGGCGGCGATCGCCACCGCGAGCGCGCGGGTCCCGGGCCCGCCGATCGACCTCGTGCCGGTCGACGCGGCGGTGGCGAGCTGGGCCTCCGACTGCGCGGTCGATCCGCTCGGGGTCCCGCTGTCCGACAAGGGCGACCTGCTGGTCGGCGCCACCGCGACGATGCGCGAGCACGGCGCCGACCTGGCCGAGGGGCTCTACCAGATCTGGGACACCACGAAGTGGTTCGTCTCCAGCGAGGGCCACCGGATCGACCAGCACATCCGGGAGTGCGGTGGCGGCATCTCGGCCACCTCGATCGGCGACGGCGAGACGCAGCGCCGGTCCTACCCGAGCTACCGCGGGCAGTACGGCACCACCGGCTGGGAGCTGGTCACCTCGCTCGACCTGGCCGCGCACGCCGCCCGGATCGCCGAGGAGTCCCGCGAGCTGCTCACCGCCCCGGAGTGCCCGGCCGGCGAGACCGACCTGATCCTCGGTGGCGAGCAGCTCGCGCTGCAGATCCACGAGTCGGTCGGGCACGCCATCGAGCTGGACCGCATCCTCGGCTGGGAGGCGGCGTTCGCCGGCACCTCCTGGCTCGACCTGGCCCGCCTCGGCTCGCTCCGCTACGGCTCCGAACTGATGAACGTGACCATCGACCCGACCATCCCCGGCGCGCTGGGCAGCTTCGGCTTCGACGACGAGGGTTCCCCCGCGGTCGCCCGGGACGCGGTCCGCGAGGGGCGGTGGGTCGGTGTGCTCGCCGGCCGGGACTCGGCCGCCGTCGCCGGTCTGGGCTACGGCGGCAGCGTACGCGCCGACGGCTGGGCCCGGCTGCCGATGGTGCGGATGACGAACGTGGGCCTGGAACCGGGTCCGCACACGCTCGACGAGATCATCGCGGCCACCGACGACGGGGTGCTGATGGACGTCAACCGCTCCTGGTCGATCGACGACAAGCGGCTCAACTTCCAGTTCGGCTGCGAGGTCGGCTGGGAGGTGCGCAACGGCCGCCGGGGGCGGATGCTGCGCAACCCGACCTACACCGGCATCGGGCCGGTCTTCTGGCGCTCGATGGACATGCTCTCCTCGGAGACGGTCGCCTGGGGCACGCCCAACTGCGGCAAGGGGCAGCCCGGCCAGATCGGGCACACCGGCCACCCGGCCGCGCCGGCCCGGTTCCGCGGCGTCCGGGTGGGGGTGCGCGCATGAGCGAAGGCACCGAGCGGGATCTCGCGGCCCGGGTGGTGGAGCTGGTCCGGCGGGTGGCCGGCCCGGCCGCCCAGGCGGAGGTCCTGGTGACCCGCTCCGACCTGGCCCTGACCCGGTTCGCCAACTCGTTCATCCACCAGAACGTGGCCGAGACCGGCACCACCGTGCAGCTGCGACTGCACGTCGACGGCCGGACCGCCGCAGGCGGCAGCAGCCGGGTCGACCCGGACGGGCTGGCCGCACTGGTCGAGCGGACCCGGGCGGCAGCCCGGCTGGCCCCACCCGACCCGGCCTGGCCGGGGCTGACCGCGCCGGCACCCACGCCCGCCGGCCGGCCCGTCGACGAGGCGACCGCGTTCGCGTCGCCCGACGAGCGGGCCGCCCGGGTACGCGCGTTCGTGGACGCGGTCGAGGGGCTGGAGGCGGCCGGCTACTGCCGCACCTCCTACCGGTCCGGGGCGTTCGCCAACTCGGCCGGGCACTCGGCGGTGGGCCGGGCGGCCGAGGCGGCCATGGACGGCATCGCCCGCGCCGGCGGCGCGGACGGAGTGGCCCGGCACAGCGCCGACCGCCTGGCCGACCTGGAAGGCGCCGTGCTCGGCGCCCGCGCGGCGGCCAAGGCGCGGGCCGCGACCGACCCGATCGAGCTGCCGCCCGGGCGCTACGAGGTGGTGCTGGAGCCGGCCGCCGTGGCCGACCTGCTGCAGAACCTCGCCTGGTACGGCTTCAACGGCAAGCGATACGCCGAACGCCAGTCCTTCGCCGAGCCGGGCGTGGCGCAGTTCGACCCGGCGGTGACGCTGGTGGACGATCCGCTGCACGCCTCGACGCTGCCGTTCGACCTGGAGGGCACGGCCCGGCGGGCGCTGCCCCTGGTGGAGGCCGGCACCACCCGGGCGGTGGCGCACGACCGGCGCAGCGGCGCCGAGGTGGGCGCCGGGTCCACCGGGCACGGCATGGCCGGCGGGTCGACGTTCGGCCCGATCCCGCGCAACGTACGCCTGCTGCCGGCGGACCGGGCGGCGGACGTGTCCGTCGGCGCCGCGGCGGTGGGCGCCGGGGTGACGGGCGCGGTGGGCGACCCGGACACCGCGGCACTGGTCGCCGGCGTGCGGCGGGGGTTGCTGGTCAGCGACTTCTGGTACACGCGAGTGCTGGATCCGAAGCAGTTGGTGGTCACCGGGCTGACCCGCAACGGCGTCTGGCTGGTCGAGGACGGCGTGCCCACCCGGGCGGTGCGCGACTTCCGGTTCACCGAGTCCTACCCCCGGGCGCTGGGGCCGGGGCGGGTGCTCGGCCTGGGCCGGTCGCCGGTCCGCCAGCCGGACCGGTCCGACGGGTCCTGGTGTGAGGCGCCGACGGTGCGGCTGTCCTCGTGGAACTTCACCGGCGGCGCGTCCGGCTGACCGGTGGGCCCGCGCCGGCGACCGGTCGGCGCGCAGCTCGCCGCGTCACGCATATTGATCATGATCCGGGTCTTTCCAACCAGCGGGACACACGGGACACTGCGTTGCGCGGCCGGGCCGTGAAGATCGGCGTAACGTGTGTCACTTGACCGCGCCGGTTCGCGGCGTGGTCATGCGTGCGCAATGACGGGGTAGTGACGTCAGGGAGACTCAAATGACATCAACGGCAACGAGGCCGCGGGGTGTGCGGGCGCGTGCCGCCATCGCGGCGAAGACGTTGCGGACCGACCGCTGGTGGCTCGCGCCACTGATCACCGTGGTCGGGCTCAGCGCCTGGGTCATCTACGCGACCGTCCGGGTGTTCATGCACGACTTCTACTGGGTCGCCGACTACCACTACCTGACGCCGTTCTACTCCCCCTGCGTGACCGAGCGGTGCGTCGAGGGCGCCTCGCACTTCGGCAGCTTCCTGCCCGGCTGGTGGATCATCCCGGACGCGGCGTTGACCCTGCCGTTCCTGCTGCTGTTCCGGCTGACCTGCTACTACTACCGCAAGGCCTACTACCGGTCGTTCTGGCTGTCGCCGCCGGCCTGCGCGGTGCCGGACGGCCACGACAGCTACAGCGGTGAGACCCGCTTCCCGCTGCTCGGGCAGAACCTGCACCGTTACTTCTTCTACGCCGCCGCGATCATCTCCCTGATCAACACCTGGGACGCGATCTACGCCTTCCACTCCCCGGAGGGCTTCGGCTTCGGCCTGGGCAACGTCATCCTGCTGGTCAACGTGGTGATGCTCTGGGCGTACACGATCTCCTGCCACTCCTGCCGGCACATCATCGGCGGCCGGCTCAAGCACTTCTCCAAGCACCCGGTGCGATACAAGGCGTGGACCGCGGTGTCCTGGCTGAACGTCCGGCACATGCAGCTCGCCTGGATCACCCTGGGCACCCTGGCGTTCACCGACTTCTACGTGATGGCGATCGCCGCCAACTGGTTCAACGACCTGCGGTTCATCAACTGAAGGCCCCTGACATGACTGAAACGCGAATCGAACGACACCACTACGACGTCGTCGTGATCGGGGCCGGCGGCGCCGGCCTGCGCGCGGCGATCGAGGCCCGGCTGGCCGGCAAGAAGACCGCGATCATCTCGAAGTCGCTGTTCGGCAAGGCGCACACGGTGATGGCCGAGGGCGGCGCCGCGGCCGCGATGGGCAACGTGAACTCGCGCGACAACTGGCAGGTGCACTTCCGGGACACCATGCGCGGCGGCAAGTTCCTCAACAACTTCCGGATGGCCGAGCTTCATGCGAAGGAGTCGCCGCAGCGGATCTGGGAGCTGGAGACGTACGGCGCGCTCTTCGACCGGACCAAGGACGGCAAGATCTCGCAGCGCAACTTCGGCGGTCACGAGTACCCGCGCCTGGCGCACGTCGGCGACCGGACCGGCCTGGAGCTGATCCGCACGCTCCAGCAGAAGATCGTCTCGCTCCAGCAGGAGGACAAGCGCGAGTTCGGCAGCTACGACGCGCGGATCCGGGTCTTCTCCGAGACCACGATCACCGAACTGCTGCTGGACGGCGACCGGGTGGCGGGCGCGTTCGGCTACTACCGGGAGTCCGGCGAGTTCATCCTCTTCGAGGCGCCGGCCGTGGTGCTGGCCACCGGCGGTGTCGGTCGGTCCTACAAGGTCACCTCGAACTCCTGGGAGTACACCGGGGACGGTCACGCGCTGGCGCTGCGCGCCGGGGCCACGCTGATCAACATGGAGTTCCTCCAGTTCCACCCGACCGGCATGGTCTGGCCGCCCTCGGTGAAGGGCATCCTGGTCACCGAGTCGGTGCGCGGCGACGGCGGCGTGCTGAAGAACTCCGACGGCAAGCGGTTCATGTTCGACTACGTCCCCGACGTCTTCCGCAAGCAGTACGCGGAGACCGAGGAGGAGGCGGACCGCTGGTACACCGACCCGGACAACAACCGGCGTCCGCCGGAGCTGCTGCCCCGCGACGAGGTCGCCCGGGCGATCAACAGCGAGGTCAAGGCCGGTCGGGGTACGCCGGCCGGCGGCGTCTACCTGGACATCGCGTCCCGCCGGTCGGCGGAGGAGATCCGTCGCCGGCTGCCCTCGATGTACCACCAGTTCAAGGAGCTGGCCGACGTCGACATCACCAAGGAGCCGATGGAGGTCGGCCCGACCTGTCACTACGTGATGGGTGGTGTCGAGGTGGACCCGGACACCGGCGCGGCGGCGGGCACCGTCCGCGGCCTGTTCGCCGCTGGCGAGGTCTCCGGCGGCATGCACGGCTCCAACCGGCTCGGCGGCAACTCCCTGTCCGACCTGCTGGTCTTCGGCAAGCGGGCGGGCGGGCACGCCGCGACGTACGCCGATCAGCTGGGCGCGCGCCCGGCGGTGTCGGTGGCGGCGGTGGAGGCGGCGGTGGAGACGGCGCTGGCGCCGTTGCAGCGCGACACCGGCGAGAGCCCCTACCAGCTCCAGCAGGACCTCCAGGTGGTGATGGGCGATCTGGTCGGCATCATCAGGCGCGAGGGCGAGCTGGCCGACGCGCTGGGCAGGCTGGCCGAGCTGCGGGAGCGGGTGGCGAAGGTGAGCGCGGTCGGCGGTCGCCGCTACAACCCGGGCTGGCACCTGGCGCTCGACCTGCGCAACATGCTGGTGGTCTCGGAGTGCACCGCGAAGGCGGCGCTGGAGCGGCAGGAGTCGCGCGGCGGGCACACCCGGGAGGACTACCCGGCGATGGACCCGGCGTGGCGTCGGGTCAACCTGGTCTGCGCGCTCGACGGCGACGCGGTCCGGCTCACCCACAAGCCGCTGCCGACGATGCGGCCCGAGTTGATCGGGCTCTTCGACCGGGCGGAGCTGTCCAAATATCTCACCGACGAGGAACTCGCCGAGTTCGACGCTCTCACCGAAGAGGAGCGCTGAGGAATGGGAACCGATCCGCAGCAGGCGGCCGGCAAGCCGGCCGCGAAACGGCAGTTCCGCATCTGGCGGGGCGACGAGACCGGCGGCGACCTGCAGGACTACACGGTCGAGGTGAACGAGGGCGAGGTCGTCCTCGACGTCATCCACCGCCTCCAGGCCACCGAGGCGCCGGACCTGGCGTGCCGGTGGAACTGCAAGGCGGGCAAGTGCGGCTCCTGCTCGATGGAGATCAACGGCAAGCCGCGGCTGGGCTGCATGACGCGGATGTCGACGTTCGAGGAGGCGGAGACCGTCACGGTCACCCCGCTGCGCACCTTCCCGGTGATCCGGGACCTGGTCACCGACGTCTCGTTCAACTACGAGAAGGCCCGGGAGACGCCGGCGTTCGCGCCGCCGGCCGACGTGGCGCCCGGCGACTACCGGATGCAGCAGATCGACGTCGAGCGGTCGCAGGAGTTCCGCAAGTGCATCGAGTGCTTCCTGTGCCAGAACGTCTGCCACGTGATCCGTGACCACGACGAGAACAAGCCGGCGTTCTCCGGTCCCCGGTTCTTCATCCGGGCCTCGGAGCTGGACATGCACCCGCTCGACACGCGCACCGACCGCAAGGAGTACGCGCAGTCGGAGATGGGGCTCGGCTTCTGCAACATCACCAAGTGCTGCACCGAGGTCTGCCCCGAGCACATCAAGATCACCGACAACGGGATCATCCCCATGAAGGAACGGGTCGTGGACCGCAGGTACGATCCCCTTGTGTGGCTCGGTAACAAGATCTTCCGGAGGGGTCAGGTGCCTCAGACCAGCGCGACCAGCGGGCATTCCAGCGGTGCGGTGACCAGCGGCGCGGCCCACGGCGGGGTGCACTCGCACGCCGGCGGCTCGCACGACAGCGGCGCCGAGCGCCAGGCCCAGCAGGGCGTCAACTGGCAGCGGGAGGTGCCGCACCCGACGGCGCCGGCGGTCGACTCCAGCGGCAAGCTGCCGCTGACCGAGCTGACCTTCGACCGGGCCGCCGCGCCGTCGCCGTTCGGCGACGACGTGGAGTTCCCGCTGCCGGCCGAGCATCTCAACTTCGCCCACCCGCAGCAGGACGAACCGAAGCACTGAGCAGCGGCGCGACGATGACGGGGGCCAGCGGCACACGCCGCCGGCCCCCGTCCCGTTTCCGACCGGCTGTCCGGTTCGGCGGCGACCCGGCCCGGCGCGAGGGCGGGCGGCGCGGCTCAGGAGCCGGCGAGCAACGGGCGCAGCGCGGGCACGATCGGCACGTCGGCCGGCAGCCAGTCGACGCTGTCCAGCTCGGCCGCGGAGAGCCAGCGCAGGTCGGCGTGCTCCAGGGCGGTCGGCTGGTCGCCGTGGAGCAGACGGGCCGCGTAGACCCGCAGGACGGACCGGCCGTGGGCCATCCGCACGTCCCGGCCGACGCGGGCGCCGACCGCGACCCGGACGCCCAGTTCCTCGGCGCACTCGCGAGCCAGCGCGTCGGTCTCGGTCTCGCCCGGCTCGACCTTGCCGCCGGGGAACTCCCAACGGCCCGCCACCTCGGCAGGCGCCGCGCGTTCACAGGCGAGGACCCGACCGGCCACGATGATCGCCGCTCCGACGACCACCCTCGGCTCACGCCGGTCGGCCTGCCCACTCCCGCTAAACCGTTCGGTCCGCACGGGCCACCAGCGTGCCAGATCAATCGGCGGTTTGGGTAGCTGAGTCGGCCATCAGGCCAGCAGAACACGGAAGTGTGGGCGTGGACACACCTTCCGTGCGACGACAGACTAGAGGGCGTCGACTGGGACACGGGATGGCGACGATTTGGCCACAAGCCGGCAACGACGCCTGGGAGGTGCGGTGATGCGCGTGCTGTTCAGCAGCCGGGCGAAGCACGACTACCTCAGCGACGCGCTCGCTCTGCTGTCCGGATGGACGCGAGAGGGTGAGCAGATCCGCCGCACGCTCGTCCTCGACGACACCCAGCACGCCGCGCTCACCGAACGGGTGGCCGTGGTGGCCGACGCGCTGCGGCTGCGCCCCGAGATCAGCCGCCGGGCCGACCGGACCCAGATCCGGCTCGGTCACGACGACGGCGAGCCGCTCACGGAGGGCGAGGTCCTGCTCGCGGCGCGCATCGAGGACGCGGTCCGGGCGGTCACCGAGCACTGAGCGCTGGCGCGGCTGTCCTACCGTCGTGGACATGTCTGGCCCGACGTACGACCGCAAGGAACAGTTCCAGCAGATCCAGAGTGGCCTGCTGCCCGGGGAACAGATCGTCGCCGTCTACGACGCGATCGGCACCGGCACCGGCTTCATCGGTCTGACCGACCGGCGGGTGATCGTCCAGGACCGCTCGTTCGTCGGCAAGAAGTTCGCCATCACGAGCATCCCGTACTCGAAGATCACCAGCGTGAGCGTGGTGAGCAACAAGTCCTGGGGCGGCTCGTTCTTCTCCACCGGGGCGATCGCCGTGCACGTCGGCACCCACTCCTACGAGGTGGAGTTCCGGGGCGCGGACAAGGCCCACCACGTGCACAACGTGATCCTGCACCACATCTCCTGAGCGGGCTGGCACAATCGCCGCCATGCGGGGGCTGATCGCACGCGGGCGTGCCTGGCACGCCACCCACCGGCGGGCCGTACGCCTGCTCCGCCGGCTCGTCCTGGTCGCCGCGGCCGGCGTGGTGGCGCTGGCCGTGGTGACCGCGGCCAGCGCGGCCTGGATCCGCGGCGACGCCCGGGGGCGCGTGTTCACCGCCGCCGACGTGCCGGAGGCGCCGGTGGCGCTGGTGCTCGGCGCCAAGGTGGAGGCCGACGGCACGCCGTCGCCGTTCCTGGCCGCCCGGCTGGAGATCGCCCGGCAGCTGTTCGACTCCGGCAAGGTCAAGGTGGTGCTGGTCTCCGGCGACCACATGGACTGGGACTACGACGAGCCGGACGCGATGCGCCGCTGGTTGGTCGAGCGGGGCGTGCCGGCGGAGAAGATCGTGCTCGACCACGCCGGCTTCGACACCTACGACTCGTGCGCCCGGGCCCGACGGATCTTCGGCGTGCGGCGGGCCACCGTGGTCACCCAGTCGTTCCACCTGCCGCGCGCGGTGGCGCTCTGCCGGGAACTCGGCATCGAGACCAACGGCGTCGGTGACGACACCGTCCGCCGGTTCGCCCAGCAGTGGCGGATCAGCACCACCCGGGAGTACGGCGCCGGCGTGAAGGCCGCGGTGGACGTGCTCTCCGGGCGCGACCCGGTGCACCTCGGCCGCCGGGAGACCGGTGTGGACGACGCCCTGCGGGCCGGCTGAGGGGCGGTAATCCGGTTGTCCACCGGGGACGGTCGCTGGTCTGCTGGCGTGATGTCCGTCTTCGACGATCCCGGCCACTTCGGCCGACTCTGGGCCGCCACCTACGACGACCCCGGCAATCCCGACCCCGCACCGGCCGTCGACTTCCTCGCGCCCCTGGCCGGCGGCGGTCCGGCGCTCGAACTGGCCGTCGGCACCGGCCGGGTGGCCCTGCCGCTGGCCGCCCGCGGCCTCACCGTGGAGGGCGTCGAGGCGTCCCCGGAGATGGTGGCGAAGCTGCGCGCCAAGCCGGGCGGCGAGCACATGCCGGTCACCATCGGCGACATGGCCGACGTCCCGGTCTCCGGGCCGTACCGTCTGGTCTTCCTGGTCTTCAACACGCTGTTCAACCTGGTCGACGCGGAGCGTCAGGCCGACTGCTTCCGCAACGTCGCCCGGGTGCTGGCCCCCGGCGGGGCGTTCGTGATCGAGACGTTCGTGCCGGACCCCGCGAACTTCGACCGGGACGAGCAGGTCCAGGTCCGCGAGGTGACCGAGGACTCCGCGACCATCCGCATGCACCGGTACGACCGGGCGGCACAGACGTTCGTGCGGCAGACGATCACGTTCGACGCCGACGGCGTGCATCTGCACCCGTTCGCCATGCGCTACGCCTGGCCGGAGCAGATCGACGAGATGGCGGGGCGGGCCGGCCTGCGCCTCGCCGAGCGGTACGCCGACTGGGACCGGACGCCGTTCGACGCGGACAGCCGGTCGCACATCTCCGTCTACCGGCTCGGATAACGTTCCCGGCGATGACCGTGACCATTGCCGCGATGACCGACGCACACGCCGACGCGGTCCTGGAGATCTACCGCCTCGGCATCGCCGAGGGAAACGCCACGTTCGAGACCGAACCACCCGGCTGGGAGCGGTTCACCGCGGTCCGGATGCCCGGCCACCGGTGGGTGGCGCTCGACCCGACCGGGCGGCTGCTCGGCTGGGTGGCCTGCTCGGCGGTCTCCGACCGCTGCGTCTACGCCGGTGTGGTCGAGCACTCCGTCTACGTGCACCCCGAGGCGCGCGGGCGCGGAGTCGGCCGCGCGCTGCTGGACGCGTTGATCGCCTCCACCGAGGCGGCCGGCGTCTGGACCATCCAGTCCGGCGTGTTCCCGGAGAACACCGCCAGCCTGGCCCTGCACGCGGCCCGGGGATTCCGGGTGGTCGGCACCCGGGAGCGGATCGGCCGGCACCACGGCGTCTGGCGGGACGTCACGCTGATCGAACGGCGCAGCCCCCGGATCCGCTGACGCGGACCGGGGGCTGCGCGCCGGTTTCAGCGCGACTCGCGGTTGAACAGCCGCCGGGACCAGAGGTACCCGCCGAGCGCGACGGCGGCGCACCAGCCGAGCGCGACCCAGCCGTCGCTGCCGATCGGCTCCGCCATCAGCAGCCCGCGGAGGCTCTCGATGATCGGGGTGAACGGCTGGTACTCGGCGAACCAGCGCAGGCCGGCCGGCATCGAGTCGGTGGGCACGAACCCGCTGCCGAGGAACGGCAGCAGGATCAGCGGCATCGGCAGGTTGCTCGCGGTCTCCACGCTCTCGCTCACCTGGCCCAGCGCGACGGCCAGCCAGACCAGCGCGAACGTGACGGCCGCGAGGAGGCCGACCGCGCCCAGCCAACCGGCCGGCCCGGCGGTGGGCCGGAACCCGACCAGCAGCGCCACGCCGATCACCACGGCCAGGCTGATCGCCGCCTGGATCATGCTGCCGAGCACGTGGCCGGTCAACACCGAGACCCGGGCGATGTGCATGGTGCGGAACCGGGCGACGATACCCTCGGTCATGTCCATGGCGATCGAGATCGCGGTGCCCTGGACCGTGGCCGCCACGGTCATCAGGATGATCGCCGGCGCCACGTAGTTGGCGTACTCGGCGCGCCCGCCGCCGCTGGCCAACCCGGCGCCCAGCGTGCCGCCCAGCACGTAGACGAAGAGCAGCAGGAACACCACAGGCATCCCGACGAGCATCACGGTCATCGACGGGTAGCGCAGCATGCGCTTCAGGTTGCGGCGCAGCATCGTCACCGAGTCGCGCAGCGGGTGGAATGTGAGGGCGGCGGTGCTCATGACGTGGTCACCTTCCGGTCGGTGAGGGCGAGGAAGACGTCGTCGAGGTCGGGGGTGTGCACGGACAACTCGTCGACCTCGACGCCCCGGTCGTCGAGCCGGCCGATCAGCGCCCGCAACGAGCGCAGGCTGCCGTCGCCCGGCACCCGCAGGGCGAGCGCGTCGGTGTCACGCGTGGCCCGGTCGAGCACCCGTACCGCCGCGTCGAGAGCCTGCGGGTCGGCGAACCGTAACCGGACGTGCCCGCCGGGGATGCGGCGCTTCAACTCGTCGGGGGTGCCCTCGGCGACCACCCGGCCGCGGTCCAGGACCGCGATCCGGTCGGCCAGCTCGTCCGCCTCCTCCAGGTACTGCGTGGTCAGGAAGATGGTGACGCCACCGGCCACCAGGTCGCGGACGATCTGCCACATGTCGCGTCGACTGCGCGGGTCCAGCCCGGTGGTCGGCTCGTCCAGGAAGATCACACGCGGGTCGCCGACCAGGGTCATCGCCAGGTCGAGCCGGCGCAGCATGCCGCCGGAGTAGGTCGATGCCGGCTTGCCGGCCGCCTCGGTGAGGCCGAACCGTTCGAGCAGCCCGGCGACGCGTTGCCGACCCTCGGCGCGGGGCAGGTGGTGCAGGTCAGCCATCAACCGCAGGTTCTCCGCGCCGGTGAGCAGCTTGTCCACCGCGGAGAACTGCCCGGTCACGCCGATCGCGGCGCGTACCGCGTCCGGCTCGCGGGCCAGGTCGTGCCCGGCGACCCGGACCTCACCCGCGTCGGCGGCGAGCAGGGTGGAGAGGATCCGCACAGTGGTGGTCTTTCCCGCGCCGTTCGCGCCGAGCAGCGAGAAGACCGTCCCCTCGGGTACGCGCAGGTCGATGCCGTCGAGCACGACGTGGTCGCCGAACGACTTCCGGAGCCCGGTGACGGCGATCTGGTTCGTGGTCATGGTCGCTCTCCCTCAAGACCGGCGGACGGTGATGTCGCCGTAGGAGGTGCGGCCGCGCACCTCGACGGTCTGCTCGGCGCCGTCGGGCCGGGCGGTGCTCTCCAGCAGGTTGCGCACCTGGCCGAAGCCGGTGTTGACCTCCAGCCAGGCGGCGGTGCCCTGGGCCACGCCGATGTCCAGGTCGCCCATGGCCGTGCCGAGCACGACCGAGCCGCGCACCACCTCGGCGATCCGGATGCCGCCGTTGGAGGTCTTCGCGTCGACGTCCGCGCCGGCGCGGGCCACCTCGACGGCGCCGTTGGCGTTGCGTACCCGTACGTCCCCGGTGGCCGCGTCGATCGTGGTGTCACCGTTGGAGTTCTTGACCGCCACCGCACCCTGGACCTGGCCGACCTGGACGGTGCCGGAGCCGGTGGAGATCTCCGCGTCGCCGGTGACACCGTCGACGGCGACGCGTCCGGCGCCGGTGTGCAGGCGCAGCGGCCCGGTCTGCTCCAGCCGGACGTTGCCGGTGGTCTTGACCCGGGTCTCACCGAGCCGGCCGGCGGCGCTGACGTCGCCCATCAGCAGGTGCGCGGCCAGCCGGGAGTCGGTCGGCAGCTCGATGGAGACATCCACCGACCTGCTCTTCTTCGAGAAGTCGAAGCTCCGCCTCGGGCCGGTGACCTGGAGCGCGCCGTTGGTGTAGTCGACGCGTACCTGCGCGGCGGCCTGCACGTCGGACTCGTCGTCGCCGTTGCTCGGGCGGACCTCGACCACGGTGTCGGTGCGGTCGCTCGCGGCGATCCGCACGGAGGCGACGCCGAGCTCCATCGTGACGGAGATCGATTCGGGTGTGTCGAAAACAGGCATGGTTGTCCCCGCATCCTGGGTGGTTGGGTCGTCCCCGCAGGTCAGGGGGACGTGAGAGGAGAAGTGGTGCGGTGCCGCGCGGTCAGTGCACCCAGCCGGTGAACCGCTGCTGGGACCGCTTGCCGACGTGCGGCGGCTCGGGGCGCGGCCCACGGTCGCCTCTGGGCAGGCCGGCGGCTGCGGCCCGGACCAGCCAGGCGTTCACCGAACGCCCCTCGGCGGCAGCGGCCTCCTCGACCGCGGTCTTGAGCTGCTCGGGCATGCGTACGTTGATCCGGGCGACCGGGCCGTCCTCGGTGATCGGCAGGTCGGTGTCGGGCGCCGCGCCCGCCTCGGGCGCGGTGGGGAGCGGTTCGGCGGACGGCACCGTCACGACGAAGTCCGGGTCGCGGCCGCGCAGGCGCAGCTCCACCGAACCCGGGGCCAACTCCCGGGTGATCTCGTCGGCGGCGGCGGACAGCGCGTCCAGCAGCGTCATCCGGATCGCCGATTCCAGCGGCCCGGTCAGGCGCTCGACCAGCGCACGCGACTCCTCACCACCGGCTTCGGCGAGCGTGGCGAACTCCCGCCCGAGGTTGCTCACATACGAGGTCAAGTCCATGGCACTACTGTGGCACACGCTGTGGCACCACTGCAAGCCTTAATGGCATCACTTTGGCACTCGATCGCGCCGCATGCGCTCGGCCCTTCTGCGTGGCGGGCCGCGGCTACACTGACGCCTCTCAATCCCCTGCTCGGCAACGGAGACGGAGGCGCGATGGGCAATCCGCTGTTGGACGTCGAGGATGCGCGGGAACGCCTGGAGGCGTGGCGGGCCAATGCCTCGCGCCGGGCCGCCGACACGCAGGCCGCCAGTGCCGGCTTGCGCGCGCTGCGGGTCGCGGCCACCGACGCCTCCGGGGGCGTCGAGGTCACCGTCGACTCCACGGGGGCGATGGCCGACGTCCGGCTCTCCGCGCGGGTGCAGCGCATGAGCCTGGAGCAGACCCAGCAGGCGATCATGGGCGCCTATCGCAACGCGCGGGTCACGCTCGCCGAGGCCGCCGCCGAGGTCGTGCGGGAGACGGTCGGCACCGACTCGGCGACCGGCCGGGCCCTGCTGGCCGGATTCCGGACCGCCGACACCGAGGACGAAGAGGGGCGTTACTGATGTACGGGGGGTTCGAGGTCGACATCGAGGCCCTGCGCGCGCACGCCACGGCCATGTCGGCCATTCACGACCGCTTCGCCGCCGTCAAGGCCGCGAGCGGCACCATCTTCCAGGCCGACGATGCCTACGGGCAGCTCTGCCAGTTCTTCCCGCCCATCCTGGAGGGACGCCACCGGGACCAGGACCGGGGCGTGGCGATACTCGCCGAGAACATCGAGCTGCTCGCCGCGGGAATCAGGAAGACCGCCGACGCCTACCAGCGGGCCGAGGAGTCGACAACCGACGGCTTCAACTCCTTCCACTCCGCGACCTGAGCCGCCCGGGCGTCCTCTCATGAGCAACCCACTGGTCGCCACGACCTCCGACATCCCTTCGACCAGCGCCGCGCACCGCGACGGCTGGACCGGCCTGCCGCTCGCCGACGACTACAAGGGCATCAAGGACGCCATCGACTCCGGCAGCTGGATCGACGGCTCCATCGCGGGCATGGGCGCCGCCCTCGACGCGGCGGCCATCGCCATCGACCCGTTCAGCACGCTCCTGTCGATGGGCATCGAGTGGGCCATCGAGCAGGTCGAGCCACTGAAGCAGGCACTCGACTGGCTCGCCGGTGATCCCGAGACCATCGAGACGCACGCCATGACCTGGGACAACATGGCCAATGAGCTGTTCTCCATCGCCGAGGACCTCAAGGCGCGGCTGGTCGGTGACCTCGACGGATGGCAGGGCGCCGCCGCCGACGCCTACCGCGACATGCTCGCCGTCAACATCGACGTCGCCGGGATCTTCGCGGGCACGGCCGCCGGCATGGGTGCCGCGACCCGTGGCGCGGGAACCCTGGTGCAGATCGTGCGGGAGTTCGTGCGCGCCTTCGTCGCCGACTGCATCGCCAAGGTCGTGGTGTGGCTGGCCGAGGAGGTCCTCTCGCTCGGCGTCGCCACACCACTGGTCGCCTCCCAGCTCGCGGTCGCCGTCGTCCGCTGGACCGGCCGCATCTTCGGCTGGCTGATGGGCCTGATCGCCAGCCTCTCCGCCCTCCGCGCACTCCTCGACGTCTAGGCGGCCCTCGATGCGACAACTCATGGCGGTTCTGCGGACCACCGCCGTCCTGGTGGTCCTGTTCGCTGTGGCGGGCCTCCACAAGCACCCCTCGGGCCCCACTCCACCGCACGGCGGTGGCGACGATGGCCCCAAGCGTCCCAAGTTCAACCCCGGAATGATGCCCAAGCGCGTGGGACCAGCCCAGCAGCACGGCATCAAGCGCGCCCAGGAGGAGGGCCGCCCGAAGGACGCCGACACATCCGAGCCCGAGGCGCCCAAGAGGACCAACCCCTGGGACGACCCCGACTTCGCCGACGCCAGGTACGACATGCGCCGCTTCGGTCAGATGGGCGACGGGGCGATGGACAAGATCTGGGACGGCGACGGCAGGGGCAGTGGCAACCACAAGCCCTCGTCCACCGAGCCCGGCAAGACGCTCTTCCCGCCCGGCACCACCAGGGAGCAGGTCGAGGGCTGGTTCAAGAGCATCGCCACCAACCCCGACAGTCGTCCTCTGGAGCGTCCCGACGGCGACGGCTGGGTCGTCACCGGCACCCGCGACGGCATCACCTGCATCGTTACCCTGGACAAGGACGGCAGCATCTCCGGCGGCCACCCCCTCAGCGGCGAGGGCGTCACCACCAACCCGCCGGCCAAGCGGCCGACCTAGCCGACCGCACCTACGGGAGACCCATGGAAGTCAACGATTTCTACTGGTACAGCCGCCAGATCACCGACCAGCTCGCACCCAAGATCAGCCCGAAGTACCGGCCGATCGTCTTGGCCTCCGGAGGCGCCGGGGCCTGGGACCTGGCGATCCCGATACTCGTCGGCGCCCTGTCGAAGGAAGACGTCGTGATCACCACGGCGGAGAAGGACGCGCTGCGGGAGCTCATGGAGTTCCGCCGGGAGCCTCTGACCTACCTGGAGCAGATCCGGACCTCGGACTGACGGCCGAAGCATAGCTCGGGCCAAACGGGCCGGAGTCAGACGTTGAAGCGGAACTCCACCACGTCGCCGTCCTGCATGACGTACTCCTTGCCCTCGATCCGGACCTTGCCGGCGGCCTTCGCCGCCGCCATCGATCCGGCCGCGACCAGGTCGTCGTAGGAGACCACCTCGGCCTTGATGAAGCCGCGCTGGAAGTCGCTGTGGATCACCCCGGCAGCCTCCGGCGCGGTCGCCCCGACCGCGACGGTCCAGGCCCGCGCCTCCTTGGGGCCGGCGGTGAGGTACGTCTGGAGCCCGAGCGTCCGGAAGCCCACCCGGACCAGCTGGTCCAGACCCGGCTCGGACTGCCCGATCGACTCCAGCAGCTCCCGGGCCTCGTCCTCGGGCAGGTCCACCAGCTCCGACTCGATCTTGGCGTCCATGAAGACCGCCTCGGCGGGCGCGACCAGGGCGCGCAGCTCGTCGAGGAACTCGGCGTTGCCCAGCTCGGCCTCGTCGACGTTGAAGACGTAGATGAACGGCTTGGTGGTGAGCAGGTGCAGCTCGCGCAGGTGCTCCAGCTCGACCTTGGCGGCGGCCGCGCCCGCGTACAGCGTGACGCCCTGGTCGAGAACCTCGGCGGCCTTCTTCGCGGCCTCGACCGCGGCGGCCCGGTCCTTGCGGAGCTTGGCCTCCTTCTCGAGCCGGGGCAGCGCCTTCTCCAGCGTCTGGAGGTCGGCCAGGATCAGCTCGGTGTTGATCGTCTCGATGTCGTCGGCCGGGGAGACCTTGCCGTCGACGTGCACCACGTTCGGGTCGGAGAAGGCGCGCACCACCTGGCAGATCGCCGAGGCGTCGCGGATGTTGGCCAGGAAGGCGTTGCCCCGGCCCTGCCCCTTGGAGGCGCCCCGGACCAGGCCGGCGATGTCGACGAACGAGACCGGCGCCGGCAGCACCTTCTGCGAGGAGAAGATCTCGGCCAGCTTGCCCAGCCGGTCGTCGGGCAGCCCGACCACGCCGACGTTCGGCTCGATGGTGGCGAACGGGTAGTTCGCCGCGAGCACGTCGTTCTTGGTCAGCGCGTTGAACAGGGTGCTCTTGCCCACGTTGGGCAGGCCGACGATGCCGATGGTGAGACTCACGACGAGCCAGCTTACGCGGTCGGCCGGCCGTCCGGCCCGGCGGGCAGCAGCCGGGGCTCGATCCGGGTCTCCCGCACCGTGCCGTCCTCGGCGCGCACCAGCTCGTACGCGGCCACGTCCGGCCGGTCGGCCACCGCCTCGGCCAGCTCGGTGCCCCGGTAGATCAGCCCGACGCCGTCGTCGGTGCAGTGGCTGGTCGGCAGCGTGCCGTCGGCGACCAGCTTGTGCATCAGCGGCCGGCGCTGCTCCTCGCTGTCGTAGTGCACGCCGTTGCCGTACGGGAGCCAGCCCAGCCCGTCGGTGAAGGCCCGCAGGTCGGGGCCGTAGCTGTCGGTGGCGCCGCCGGTGTGCCAGCAGATCGAGCCGGCGGAGACGCCGCCGAGGACCACGCCCGCCTGCCAGCACTCGTGCAGGATCTCCGGCAGGCCGTGCACCCGCCACACCGCGCACAGGTTGGCCACGCTGCCGCCGCCGACCCAGACGATGTCCTGGGCGAGCAGGTGGGCCCGGACGTCGTCGACGGTGGGCATCGGGAAGAGCGCCAGGTGCGACGCGCGGAACCGGGTGTTCGCGAACGCGCCGTAGAACACGGTGAGGCCGGTGGGCTGGTCGCCGACGGCCTGGCCGAGATAGCAGACCTTGGGCGCGTCGCCGGCCTGCGCCAGCTCGGCCATGTGGTCGAAGAGCTGACTGGGCCGGGCGTCCCAGGGGCCCCGGCGCCGGCTGAAGTAGCCCATGCTGGTGGCGACGATCGTCGGTTCAGAGGCGGGCATGGAGATCCTTCCGGCCGGCGGCTGTGGAGATCATTGTGCCTCGTCCGGGGCCACGTCCGCCGCCTCGGCGGCGGCGAGCAGCGAGCGCAGCAGGTCGGCCAGCCGGTCCTGCTCGGCGGGCGGCAGCGCGTCGAGGATCCGGCGCTGCACCTCCAGCCCGGCCTCCGCCGACTCCTCGACCACCCGGCGACCGGCGTCGGTGAGGCTGACCCGCAGGGCCCGCCGGTCGGCCGGGTCGGGGGCGCGGCGCACCAGCCCGGCCCGTTCCAGCCGGTCGAGCCGGCCGGTCATCCCGCCGGAGGTGAGCATCAGCGTGGCGGTGAGCGCCTTCGGCGCCAGGGTGTACGGCGCGCCGGAGCGGCGCAGCGCGGCGAGCACGTCGAACTCGCCGCGGCCGATGCCCCAGCCGGCGTACACCTTCTCCTGACGGTCACCGACCAGCCGGGCCAGCCGGTAGATGCGGCCGAAGACCGCCATCGGCTCGGGCCGCATGCCGGCCCGCTCCCGGCGCCACTGCTCGACTATCGCGTCGACCTCGTCCGTTGCCACGGCTGTCGATTGTGCCGCACCTCGCACTTCCCCTTTCGCTCGACACCAAGTAGCTTGAGACTAAGATACTTAGTGACGTGAGAAGAGGTCGCCATGACCCGTCGGACCGACGTCGCGCTCACCGCGCTCGCGCCCGCGACCTGGGGCACCACCTACCTGGTGACCGCCGAACTGCTGCCCGCCGACCGGCCGCTCTGGGCCGGCGCGGTCCGCGCCCTGCCGGCCGGCCTGCTGCTGCTGGCCGTGACCCGCCGGCGGCCGCACGGGATCTGGTGGGGGCGGGCCGCACTGCTCGGCACGCTCAACATCGGGGCGTTCTTCCCGCTGCTCTTCGTCGCCGCCTACCGGCTGCCCGGCGGCACCGCGGCCGTGCTCGGCGCCGCCCAGCCGTTGCTGGTCGCGGCGCTCACGGTGGCCCTGCTCCGGGACCGGCCCGGCCGACCGGCTCTGCTCGCCGCCGTGGCCGCCCCGGCCGGCGTGGCGCTGGTCGTGCTGCGGCCGGGTGCCGGGCTCGACCCGCTCGGCGTCGCCGCCGGCCTCGCCGGCACCGCCGCGATGGCCGCCGGCCTGGTGCTCACCCGCCGCTGGGGACGGCCGCCCGGGGTGGGCACGCTGGCGGCCACCAGCTGGCAGCTCGTCGCCGGTGGCCTGCTGATCGTGCCGGTCGCCGCCGCCGTCGAGGGCGCGCCGCCCGCGCCGGACGGGCCGGCCCTGCTCGGGTACGCCTGGCTCGGGCTGGTCGGCACCGCGCTCGCCTATGTGCTGTGGTTCCGCGGCGCGGCCCGGCTGCCGGTGTCCCGCGTGTCGATGCTCGGCGCGCTCAGCCCGCTGACCGCCGCGGCGCTCGGCTGGTTGGTGCTCGGCCAGACGCTCGGCCCGGTCCAGCTCGCCGGCTTCGCGGTGGCCGTCGCCGCCATGGTGCTCGGCCAGCTCCCGGGCCGGACCGCGACCGGCAACCAGCACGACCGGCCCGCGACCGGTCCGGAGCCCGATGCGCCGGCTCGAACCGCACTCGGCGCACGGACGGCTCGGTCGGATCAGGCCGAGGTCGACGCACGACCCGCTGGGGCCAAGGTCGGCGCGTCGCCCGCTCAGCCGGCCCGCAGCCGACGCCACTCGTCCGGCCGCGCGTCGTCGGCCACCGCGTCGACCACCGGGTCGGGCAGCGCGCCGGGCGGCAGCTCGGCGGCGGCGGCCATCGGCAGCGCGAACCGGTGCGCGGCGGCGGGCCCGGCCTCGTGGGAGCGGTCGAGCAGCCAGCACACCTCGTCGGCGGTCCAGCCGAGGCCGGACCGGGCGGCGATCTCCCGGACCAGCCGCACCCCGACCCGGGTGTCGTCGTCGTAGAACCGCATGCACCAGTGGTGGGCCCACATGCCGAGCGCCCGCAACCCGGCCGGGGCGAGCGAACCGGCCAGCCGGCCGCACGCGGTGTCGGCGAAGGGCCGCCCCGGGTCGTCGGCCCGGTCCCGCTCGATCGCGCCGTAGGCGGCCGGCGCCACCGCCCGCATCCGGTCGTAGAAGCCCTGCACCACCGCGGCGTCGATTCGTGCCCGCCCCGATCGCATCAGCGGACACCCCGCCCGGCCACGCTCGCCATGCCCCGCACCTTTTCTTGAGTTGGTGGCGGGACGGTACCGACCACTTACGACAGTTTCCCCGGCCCGCCGGCAAGATCCACGCCACGTCGCCGAGGTGGCGGCATCCCCAGGACGGGGAAACCACCACTTCCCCGTCCTGGCGGAACTGCCGTACGTCACGTCCGAATCCCGCCAGCCGAGCGCCCGACCTGCGAGGCAGTATCGGTGTCATGGAACTGGACTTCGAGCGGTGCTACCGGGCCGTCGACAGCCGCGACCCGCGGTTCGACGGCTGGTTCTACACCGGTGTCACCTCGACCGGGATCTACTGCCGGCCGTCCTGTCCGGCGATGACGCCGAAGCGGCAGAATGTCCGGTTCTTCCCGTCCGCCGCCGCCGCCCAGGGCGCCGGGCTGCGGGCCTGCCGCCGCTGCCGGCCGGACGCCGCGCCGGGCTCCCCGCAGTGGGACGTCCGGGCCGACCTGGTCGGCCGCGCGATGCGGTTGATCGCCGACGGCGTGGTCGACCGGGACGGCGTGCCCGGGCTGGCCACCCGGCTGGGCTACACCGAGCGGCACCTGCACCGCATGCTCCGGGCCGAGCTGGGCGCCGGCCCGCTCGCGCTGGCCCGGGCGCAACGCGCGCAGACCGCCCGGATCCTGGTCGAGACCACCGGGCTCGGCCTCGCCGAGGTGGCCTTCGCCGCCGGGTTCGGCAGCGTGCGGCAGTTCAACGACACGGTCCGCGACGTCTACGGCGCCACCCCGTCCGAGCTGCGGGCCGGCCGGAGCAGCCGGCGGGCGACCGGCGGGGCGGGCACCATCACGCTGCGCCTGGCCCACCGGCCGCCGCTGCACGCGGGCGCGCTGCTGGACTTCCTCGCGCTGCGCGCGCTGCCCGGCGTCGAGGAGGTCCGCGGCGGGGCGTACCACCGGGGCCTGCGCCTGCCGCACGGGCCCGGCACGGTGGCGCTGACCCCGGTCGACGGGCACGTGGCCGCCACGCTCCGGCTGGCCGACATGCGCGACCTGGCTCCCGCGGTGGCCCGGTGTCGCCGCCTGCTCGACCTCGACGCGGATCCGGTCGCGGTGGATGCCACCCTGGCCGGCGACCCCGCCCTGGCCCCGGCGGTCACCGCCGAACCCGGGGTCCGGCTCCCGCACGCGGTGGACGGCTTCGAGATGGCCGTCCGTGCCGTCACCACCCAGCAGATTTCGCTCCGTTCGGCCCGGACCACACTCGTCCACCTGCTCACCGCTGTCCGGCGCGCCGACGCGCCGGTCGCCGACGGCGGGCTCCGGGCGTTCCCGAGCGCGGCCGAGGTGCTCGCGGCGCCGGATGAGGCGTTCCGCATGCCGGGGGCCCGGCGGGCGACGATCCGGGCGCTGGCCCGGGCCGTCGCCGACGGCGAGCTGGATCTGGAACCGGGCGGCGACCGGGAGGAGACGGTGCGGCACCTGACCGCGCTGCCCGGCGTCGGGCCGTGGACCGCCGGCTACCTGGCCATGCGCGCGCTCGGCGACCCCGACGTCATGCTCGGCACCGACCTGGGCGTACGCCGTGGCGCAGCCGCGCTCGGCCTGCCCGACGACCCGAAGACCCTGCACGCCCACGCCGATCGCTGGCGCCCCTGGCGGTCGTACGCGACGATCCGACTCTGGAGAGCGGCATGACCACGTTGGACAGCACCGTCATCGACACTCCCGCCGGCCCGCTGAGCGTGCTCGCCGGCCCCGACGGGGCGGTACGCGCCGCCGGCTTCACCGCCGCCCCGGCGACGCTGGTGCCGTTGACCCACCTCAGCCTGCGCGGCGACCTACGGGAGCGGGCCGACCTCGGCCCGGTCACCGCCGCGGTCCGGGCCTACCTCGACGGCGACCTGACCGCGATCGACGCGGTCGAGGTGGAGCAGCACACCGACGGGATCTTCCTGGCGCACGCCTGGCGGGTGCTGCGCGACGTCAAGCCGGGCGACCCGGTGACCTACACCGGTTTCGCCGCGCTGGCCGGGCGACCGGCCGCGGTCCGCGCCGCCGCGGCGGCCTGCGCGCGCAACGCCGCCGCGCTCTTCGTCCCCTGCCACCGGGTGCTGCGCACCGACGGCTCGCTCGGCGGCTACCGCTGGGGGCTGGACGTGAAGAAGTGGCTTCTCGGGCATGAGGGACGGGTGACGGCTAGCTGACCCCGCACCGTCACATCCGGCCGCTACCGTCGGCTGGTGCCCGCGCCCAGCGACGGCAATCCCGCGGCGCATCCCGACGCCCGGTCCCAGCCGCTGCGCAATCTCTGGCGGTTGCGGCCCTACCTGCGTCCGTATGCGGCGGAGTTCGCCTGGCTGCTGGTCGCGGCGCTGGCCGCCACCGCGGCGAGCCTGGCCGTTCCGCTGGTGGTGCAGCGGGTGGTGGACGGGCCGGTGGCCCGGCACGACGAGGTCGGGCTGCTCCGGCTCGGCGCGCTCGCGCTGCTGCTCGGGCTCGCCGAGGCGGTGCTGATCTTCATCCGGCGGTGGACGCAGTCGTCCTCCTCGGTCGGCATGGAGGCGGCGATCCGGGCCGACATCTACGCGCACCTGCAACGACTCCCGGCCGGCTTCCACGACCGCTGGCAGTCCGGCCAACTGCTCTCCCGGGTCACCAGCGACCTGTCGGTGATCCGCCGGTTCCTCTCCTTCGGCCTGCTCTTCCTGGTGCTCAACCTGATCACCTACGCCGCCGTGGTGGTGCTGCTGATCCGGCTGCACCCCTGGCTGGGGCTGCTGGTCGCGGCCAGCGCCGTTCCGCTGTTCCTGATCAGCCGCCGGTTCGCCCGGCACTACCACGCGGCCTCCCGCCGCATGCAGGACCAGCAGGGCGACGTCGCCACGCTGGTCGAGGAGACGGCGCAGGGTTTGCGCACCATGCGCGCGTACGGGCGCGGTCCGGAGCTGGCCGCCCGGTTCGCCGCCGGCGCCCACCGGCTGCACGACACCGGGGTCGGCAAGGCCCGGCTGTTGGCCCGCACGTCCGCGCTGTTCGACCTGGTGCCCAACCTGACGCTCGGCGCGGTCCTGGTGGCCGGTGCCGCCGCCGTGGCCGGGGGCGCGCTCACCATCGGGCAGTTGGTCGCCTTCGTCAGCCTCCAACTCATGTTGATCTGGCCGGTGCAGTCGCTCGGCTGGATCATCGCGAACGGGCAGGAGGCCGCCACCGCCGCCGACCGGATCCAGGAGGTGCTCGACACACCGCCGACCATCGTGGACGCTCCGGACGCCCGGCCGTTGCGCCGCTCCGAGGTCCGTGGCCGGCTCCGGTTCGAGCGGGTGAGCTTCCGCTACCCGGGCGCGCCCACCCCGGTGCTGCACGAGCTGGACCTCACCGTCGAGCCGGGCGAGACGCTCGCGCTGGTCGGCGCCACCGGGTGCGGCAAGAGCACGCTGCTCTCGCTGGTCCCCCGGTTGCACGAGGTGACCGGTGGCCGGATCACGCTCGACGGGCACGACCTGCGTGACCTGCGGCTCGGCTCGCTGCGCCGGCTGGTCGCGGTGGCTTTCGAGGAGCCGACCCTGTTCTCCATGTCGGTCCGGGAGAACCTCACCCTGGGGCGGCCGGACGCCGGCGACGAGGAGGTCCGGGCCGCGCTGACGCTGGCGCAGGCGGACTTCGCGTACGAGCTGCCCTGGGGGCTGGCGACCCGGATCGGCGAGCAGGGGCTGTCGCTCTCCGGCGGCCAGCGGCAGCGGTTGGCGCTGGCCCGAGCCGTCCTCGGGCGGCCCGCGCTGCTGGTCCTCGACGACCCGCTCTCCGCGTTGGACGTGCACACCGAGGCGCTGGTCGAGACGGCGCTGCGCCGGGTGCTGCGGGACACCACGGCGCTGCTGGTGGTGCACCGCCCCTCCACTGTGGCGCTGGCCGACCGGGTGGCGCTGATGGAGGGCGGCCGGATCGTCGCCGTCGGCACCCACTCGGAGATGCTCGCCGAGGTGCCGGCCTACCGGGCGGTGCTCTCCGCCGAGCCGGAACGCCGTCCCGACGGCGTCCGTCTGGTGCGGTCGTGACCGGGCGCGCCGCGCGGGTGCCGCCACCTCGCGGCCCGGCCGCCCGGCGCAACTCCGCCGACCGCGCCGCCGACCGCGCTGCCACCGGGCGCGACGCCTCGGACCGCGACGCCGACGCCGACCTGGACCGGTGGCGGGGCCGGGCCACCGACCCGGACGCCGACCGCAGCCGCGCCGAGGACTCGTCACCCGCGGCGGTCGCCCGGCTCCGCGCCCGCAGCCGATTGCTGCTGCGGCGCCTGCTCCGCCCGCACCGGCGTCCGCTCGGTCTGGCCGTGGCGTTGCTGCTGGCGCAGAACGCGGCCGCGATGGCCGGCCCGTACCTGGTCATGCTCGGCATCGACCGGGGCATCGCGCCACTGCGGGCCGGCGACGCGGGCCCGCTGATCGCGGTGGCCGCCGCCTTCGTGGTGGCCACCGCCATCGAGTACGCGGCCCGGCGCGCGTTCCTCGCCCTCGCCGCCCGGATCGGCCAGGCCGTCCTGCTCGACCTGCGCCGCCGGGTGTACGCGCACTTCCTGCGGCTCGACGTCGGCTTCCACGAGCGTTACACGTCCGGTCGGATGGTGTCCCGGCTGACCAGCGACCTGGAGTCGATCGGCGAACTGGTCGACGGCGGGATCGACCGGCTGGTCATGGCCGTGCTGTCCGTGCTGTCGGTGGCGGGCATCCTGCTCTGGCTGGACCTGCCGCTGGCCGCGGTCACCCTGTCCGCGTTCCCGTTCCTGTTCTGGCTGTCCCGCTGGTTCGCCCGGGCGTCGGCCGGGGCGTACCGGCGCACCCGGGAGGCGGTGGCGCTGGTCATCGTGCACTTCGTCGAGTCGCTGCGCGGGATCCGGGCGGTGCAGGCGTTCCGCCGCGAGTCCCGCAACCAGCGCATCTTCGACGCGGTCAACGACGACTACCGGCGGGCCAGCCTGCGCGCGTTCCGGATGATCGCGGTCTACTCCCCCGGCATCCGGCTGATCGGCAACCTCACCGCCGCGACGGTGCTCGCGTACGGGGGCTGGCGGGTGCTGGGCGGCCACACCGAGGTGGGCGTGCTCGCCGCCTTCCTGCTCTACCTGCGACGGTTCTTCGAGCCGATGGAGGAGTTGAGCCAGTTCTACAACTCGCTCCAGTCGGCGACCGCGGCGCTGGAGAAGCTGGCCGGGGTGCTGGACGAGCGGCCGGCGGTGGCCGAACCGGCCCGGCCGGCGTCGCTGCCCGCCGGGCCGTCTCGCGGCGCGGTGGTCTTCCGCTCGGTCTCCTTCGGCTACCGGCCGGAGACGCCGATCCTGTCCGGCCTTGAGCTGACCGTGCCGGCGGGGCAGACGGTCGCGCTGATCGGGCCGACCGGGGCAGGGAAGTCCACGGTGGCCAAGCTGCTGGCCCGGTTCCACGACCCGGACGCCGGCGCGGTCCGCCTGGACGGTGTGGACCTGCGCGACCTGGCCGACGCCGAGCTGCGCCGGGCGGTGGTGCTGGTCACCCAGGAGACGCACCTGTTCAGCGGGTCCGTCGCGGAGAACATCAGGTTCGGCCGCCCGGATGCCGACGACGCCGCCGTGGTCGCCGCCGCGCGGGCCATCGGCGCGCACGAGTTCATCGTCGCGCTGCCCGACGGGTACGCCACCGACGTGCACCGGCGCGGCGGCCGGCTCTCCGCCGGGCAGCGGCAACTTGTCGCGTTCGCCCGGGCGTTCCTGGCCGACCCCCGGGTGCTGATCCTCGACGAGGCCACGTCGTCGCTCGACGTGCCGACCGAACGCCTGGTGCAGCGGGCGCTGCGCAACGTGCTGCGCGACCGCACCGCGTTGGTGATCGCGCACCGGCTCTCCACCGTGGAGATCGCCGACCGGGTGCTGGTGCTGGACGCGGGCGGGATCGTCGAGGACGGCTCGCCGGCCGACCTGGCCGCCGCCGGGGGGCGCTACGCCGCGCTGCACCGCCAGTGGCGCGACTCGCTGCTCTAGGTTCTCGACCCGGCCGCGGCCTCGGCGCGCAGGTCGCGCCGGATCCGGTCGACCGCCCGGCCGAAGCCGAAGAGCAGCACGAGGACCACCGCGCAGGCCGCGACCAGCACCGGCACGGTCACTGCCACCCCTTGGGCCGGGGCGGTGCTCAGGCCCACGAGCAGCGTCGGGGCCAGTGCCAGCGCGGACAGCGTCGCCGCGGCCACGCCGAGCGCCAGGACCCCGGCCGCGCGCCCCGGCTCCGCGTCGACCCCGCCGACCCGCCCGGCGGGGGTGTCCGTGCGCGCGGGGACGTCCGGACCGCAGGCAGCGTCCGGGCCGGCGGCCGGGTCCGGACCGGAGGCGAGGTCCGGACCGGCAACGCCGTCCCGGGCGGGAGGCACGTCCCGGCCGGCGGGAGCCGTGTCCGGGCCGGCGGCGACGAGCACCAGGCCGAAGCCGAGCGCCAGGCCGAGCCCGACCGCCGAGGGCAGCGACACGACGAGGTTGGCGGTGCCCGGCAGCTCGGCCTGGACCGCCGGGGCGGCGAGCGGCACCGCCAACGCGGCCAGGAGCAGGCCCACCGCGTCCCAGGGCAGCAGGCCCGGACGCAACCGGGCCATCGCCGCACCGGCCAGCACCGCCGCGACGCCGGCCAGCACCACGAGGTACGCCTGCGACCGCTGACCGGTGAAGACGAGCCGCAGCCCGAGGAAGAGCAGTGGCCCGGCGGCGAACCCGAGGACCACCCAGCGCGCGGCCACCACCCGCCCGGTGCGGTAGGCGTAGCCGAGCAGGACCAGACCGGCCAGCACCGCGACGGCCACCGGGGAGAAGTAGGCGACCGACTCGACGAACCGGGCCCGCCGCGGCCCGGCCAGCCCGTCCGGACTGAGCCGGAACACGTCCACCACCCACCAGCGGACCACCAGCCCGACCAGGGTGAGCACGGCCGCCAGCGCGGTGACCACCACGGGGCCGATCCGCGGCGGCCCGGCCGGAGCGCGGCCGGCGGGCCGGGCGAGGTGGGCCAGCACGGCGGCCACCGCGACCGCCAGGACGCTGACCCCGGCCTGCGCCGGCCAGGCCCGCTCGACGCCCTGGTAGTCGTCGCTCACCGCGAGGCGGAACACGTCCGCCACGCCCGGATGCACCACCAGGCCGGCGGCGAGCGCCGCGGCGACCGGCCAGCGCCGCGGCGGCCCGAGCCGGGCCAGTGCGGACAGCGCCCCGCCGAGCGCCAGCCCCGCCCCGACCGCCATGGCGAGGACCGTCGACACCTGCCCGGCGGTGAGCGGCTGCTGGGGCACGATCCCGGCCCCGCCACCCAGGGCCACCCCGCCGGCCAGGTAGTCCAGCGCCAGGCCGGTCAGCGCGACCGGCCAGCCGGGCAACCGGTCGACCACGGCGACCGCGACCAGGACCACGGCGAGCAGCCCGCCGGCGGCCAACGGGAGCAGCGTCACGCCCGCCCGCAGCGACCCGGTCGGGAAGCCCTGGGCGAGATCGGCGAAGCCGGCCTGGCGGGCCACCGCGAGGCCCCGCGTGCCGAAGTAGGCCCCGACCGCGAACGCCGCGATGGCGGCGGCGACGAGCGCCGGTGTGCGTGTTCTTCCGTCCATCGTGGTGCCTCCCCCGCATCCCTGGACGGGCAGATGCTGTCACACCCCGCGACCGGCCCGCTGTCCCCCGAGCGCCGGAAAGCCGTGGAGCGGCCCGCCGGGCCTGCCTACCATCGGCAGATGACCGACACGACGAGGACGGCCCGCGCCGGGATCCCCGAGCGCCCGAGCCTGGACGGCCTCGAGGAGACCTGGGCCCGCCGCTGGCAGTCCGACGGCACGTACGCGTTCGACCGTACGAAGGAACGCGCGGACGTCTACTCCATCGACACCCCGCCACCGACCGTGTCGGGTGAGCTGCACATGGGGCACGTCTTCTCCTACACGCACACCGACACGGTGGCCCGTTTCCAGCGGATGCGCGGGCGGACCGTGTTCTACCCGATGGGCTGGGACGACAACGGGCTGCCCACCGAACGCCGGGTGCAGAACGTCTACGGGGTGCGCCCCGACCCGGCGCTGCCGTACGACAGGGACTGGCGACCGCCGGCCGCCCCGGTGGGCGACGACGCCCGGAAGAACCCGACGGCAATCTCCCGGCGCAACTTCATCGAGCTGTGCGAGACGCTGACCGTGCAGGACGAGAAGGTCTTCGAGGCGCTGTGGCGCCGGCTCGGCCTGTCGGTGGACTGGTCGCTGACCTACACCACGATCGGGCGGGCGGCCCGCGCCGCCAGCCAGCGCGCGTTCCTGCGCAACCTGGCCCGGGGCGAGGCCTACCAGGCGGAGGCGCCGACGCTCTGGGACGTCGGCTTCGGCACCGCGGTCGCCCAGGCCGAGCTGGAGGACCGGGATCGACCGGGCGCCTACCACCGGCTGCGGTTCACCGGCCCCGGCGGGCGCGAGGTGCTGATCGACACCACCCGCCCGGAGCTGCTGCCGGCCTGCGTGGCGCTGGTCTGCCACCCGGAGGACGAGAGGTACGCCGACCTGGTCGGCGCGTCCGTGCGTACCCCGGTCTTCGGGGTGGAGGTGCCGGTGCGCGCGCACCCGCTGGCGGACCCGGCCAAGGGCACCGGCATCGCGATGGTCTGCACGTTCGGCGACCTGACGGACGTGACCTGGTGGCGGGAGCTGCGGCTGGACACCCGGGTGGTGATCGGCCGGGACGGCCGGTTGCTGCCGGAACCGCCGGCCGGCGTGCCGGCGGGGCCCTACGCGGCGCTGGCCGGGCAGACGGTCAACGGTGCCCGGCGGACGCTGGTGGAGCTGCTGGGCGACGCGGGTGCCCTGGTCGGCGAGCCGCGCCCGATCACCCACCCGGTGAAGTTCTACGAGCGCGGCGACCGACCGCTGGAGATCGTGTCGACCCGGCAGTGGTATCTGCGCAACGGCGGCCGGGACGCCGACCTGCGCGAGGAGTTGCTGGCCCGGGGGCGCGAGCTGCGCTGGGTGCCGGAGCACATGCGGCACCGTTACGAGCACTGGGTGGGTGGCCTCACCGGTGACTGGCTGGTCAGCCGGCAGCGGTTCTTCGGCGTGCCGGTGCCGGTGTGGTACCGGCTCGACGACGCTGGCGAACCGGACTGGGCCCACCCTCTCACACCGGACGAGGCGACGCTGCCGATCGATCCCACCAGTGAGCCGCCGCCCGGCTACCGGGAGGCGCAGCGCGGCGTCCCCGGCGGTTTCACCGGGGATCCGGACGTGCTGGACACCTGGGCCACGTCGTCGTTGACCCCGCAGATCGTCGGCGGCTGGGAGACCGACCCGGACCTGCACCGCCGGGTCTTCCCGATGGACCTGCGCCCGCAGGGGCACGACATCATCCGCACCTGGCTGTTCGCCACCGTGGTCCGGTCCCATCTGGAGCACGGCGTGCTGCCCTGGCGGACGGCGGTGCTCTCCGGCTGGATCCTCGACCCGGACCGGAAGAAGATGTCGAAGTCCAAGGGGAACGTGGTGACCCCGATGGGGCTGCTGGAGCAGCACGGCTCCGACGCGGTGCGCTACTGGGCCGCCAACGGCAAGCCGGGCACCGACCTGGCCTTCGACCCGGCCCAGGTCAAGGTGGGTCGCCGGCTGGCCACCAAGCTGCTCAACGCGTCCCGCTTCGCGCTCGGGCTGGGCGCCGCCGACGCGCTGCGCGCGCCGGTCACGGCACCCCTGGACAGCGCGATGCTCGCCGAGCTTTCCGGCGTGGTCGCCACCGCGACCGCCGCCTTCGACGGGTACGACCACACGGCCGCCCTGATGGCCACGGAGGCGTTCTTCTGGCGGTTCTGCGACGACTACATCGAGCTGGTGAAGGAGCGCGCCTACGGTTCCGGGCCGGCGGCCGACTCGGCCCGGGCGGCGCTGGCGACCGCGCTGTCGGTGCAGTTGCGGCTGTTCGCCCCGGTGCTGCCGTTCGTGACCGAGGAGGTCTGGTCCTGGTGGCGGTACGGCTCGGTGCACCGCTCGACGTGGCCGACCACCTACGAGGTGGGCCGCGCGATGGCCGCGCCCGGCGACCCGGAGCTGCTGCGGCTGGCCGCCGACGCGCTGGGGCAGGTGCGCCGGGCCAAGTCGGAGCGGAAGCTGTCGATGAAGGCGGACGTGCCGCTGGCCGAGGCGCTCGGGCCGGCGGCCCTGCTGGAGCAGCTCACCACCGTGGCCGACGACCTGCGCGCGGCGGGGCGGATCGCGAAGCTCGACCTGCTCCCCGACCGCACCGGAGAACTGGTCATCGCCTGCGCGTTCTGAGCACCCGGAGCGGGGCGGCCCGGCGTGTGCCGGGCCGCCCCTCGACGTGCTAACCGGCCGCGCAGGCCGTCTTGAGCTTCGCCTGGGCGGCGGTGAGGTCCGCCTTGCTGGGCGCCTTCTTCGGCGCCTTGGCCCAGGTGTCGGCGAGGTCGCCCATCTCGGTCGCGACCGCCTTCACCGCGCCGTTGACCTCGTCGCTGCTGGTGAACGCGTGCGTGTACATGGTCGCCGCGCCGGCGGAGTATTGCGCGCTCACGGCGGAGTGACCGGCCGGCGGGCCGATCTTCTCCGCCTTGGCGACCTCCTTGAGCGCGGCCGTGATGTCCTTCTCGGCGGCCGTGCAGGTGGTCCTGGTGGCGTCGTCGAGACCCACCGGGGCGGGTGACAGCGACGGCGCGGACGGCGTCGCCGCGGCCGGCGCGGACGACCCGGCGGGCTCGGCCGCCGACGTGTCGTCGTCGTCGGGGGTGCAGCCGGACAGAACGATCAGCGCCACCGCGGCCGGAGCCAGCAGGGCGGGTCGAGCGAAACGCAATGTGTTCTCCCCGTGTCTGGTGTTGTCGCCGCCGCAACGTAACAGAACCACGGGGGTCGGGCGGGACCCCTTTTCCCGCCGCCGGAGCGCGCGGGGCCGGGGTCCCGCCCGACTCAGCTCGTCTCGCCGGCCACGCTGAACGACCGGAGGCGGTCGATCGCCAGGACCGTGAAACCGACCGCCACCAGGGCGGTCAGCACGGCCGCGACCGGCACCGAGACGGTGGTGCCGAGCAGCGACGTGGGCGCCATCCGGTCGGCCAGCGCGATCACCCACTGCTGGATCGAGAGCACCTTGGTGCCGTTGACGAACCGGCCGAGCAGACCCTCCCAGATCAGCACGTAGACCAGACCGAGCAGCACCGGCCGGCGGGTCACCAGGCTGAGCGCCAGGAACAGCGCCGAGTACGCCAGCGCACCCGCGGCCGAGGCGGCGACCAGGGCCAGCCCGAGGCGTACCGAATCGGCCAGCACGCCCGCGACGTAGAGCGGGATGCCCGCGGTGACCGCGCTGACCGCGGCCGCCACCGCCAGCTTGGGCAGCACGATCTGCCAGCGGGGCAGCGGCTTGGTGAGGATGTGCACCACGGTGCCGTCGTCGATCTCGGCGCCGAGCACGCCGGTGCCCACGATCAGCGCCACCACCGGCAGGACCACGGCCAGGCCCAGGCCGACGAGCACCGGCGGGCCCCACTGGCCCGGGTCCACGCCGAGCGACCGGCAGAGCACCGCCAGGCCGATCAGGATCAGCGGCAACGGCAGGAGCATCAGGAACCGGCTACGGCCGAACAGGCCGCGGGCGGTGATCCAGGTAACTGTCGACATCAGGCCTCCACCAGATACGAGAAGACGCTCTCCAGCGACTCGTCCTCCGGCAGCAGCTGCCGGACCCGGATGCCGTGGCGGAGCGCGATCCTGGGCAACGCCCGGGTGAAGGCGCCGTAGTCGCCGGCCTTCACGGTCAGGCCGGTGCGGCCCAGCTCGACGCCGCCGACCGACGGCTCGGCCATCAGCGCCACCGCCAGGGCCCGGTCGTCGGTGGAGCGCACCGTGAACACGTGCGGCCGGTTGGTCATCAACCGGCGGATGGTGCGGTAGTCGCCGGACGCGGCCAGCCGGCCGGCGACCATCACCTGGACGGTGCCGGAGACCTGCTCGACCTCCTCCAGGATGTGCGAGCTGAACAGGATCGTCCGGCCGGCGTCGCCGAGCCGGTGCAGCAGCGCCATCATGTGCAGCCGCTGCCGCGGGTCCATGCCGTTGAACGGCTCGTCGAGCAGCAGCACCTGCGGGTCGTGCACCAGCGCGGCGGCCACCCGGGTGCGCTGCCGCATGCCCTTGGAGTAGGTGCCGATCCGGCGGCCCTGCGCGTCCTGCATCTCCACCAGGTCGATCGCCCGCCGGGCTGCCGCCTCCGGGTCGGGCAGCCGGTGCAGCTTCGCGCTGGCCAGCACGAACTCGTACGCGCTGAGGAAGGTGTGCACCGCCTCCCGCTCGCTGACCAGGCCGAGCCGCCGGTAGACGCCCGGGTTGCGCCAGGTCGGCTCCCCGTCCAGCGTCACCGCGCCCCGGGACGGGGCGAGGAAGCCGGCCATCATGTGCAGCAGCGTGGTCTTGCCGGCCCCGTTCGGGCCGAGCAGGCCGGTCACCCCGGGGCCGAGCCGCATGGTGACGTCGTTGACCGCCACCACGTTGCCGTACCAGCGGGAGACGCCGGCCAGGTCGAGGGTGCTGGTCGTGGCGGCGGGCACGTCGGCCGCCGGTTGCGTGTGCAGCGCCGTCATCGGGCGGCCACCTTCCGGTATCGCAGGAGCAGCAGGCTGACGCAGGCGGCGACGAGCAGGAGGGCGACCACCGCGTAGACCGGCCCGAAGCCGCCGATCGGTATGCCACCCTCCTGCCCCTGGGTCAGCAGGTCGCCGAGCGCCCAGGTGCCCACGCCGCTGACGAGCGACGACGGGGAGGCGAGGAACGCCAGCTCGTTGACCGTCCGGGAGGGCATGATCGAGAGCACGCCGACCACCGGCGTGGTCATCAGGAACACCGCGACGATGCCGCCGGCGGCGAAGGCGCGCTTGCCGGTCAGCGAGGCGACCAGCAGGCCGATCGAGGCGAAGACCACCGCCCACAGCCCGGCGTAGAGCAGGCCGGGCAGCAGGTCGAGCAGCTCGTCCCACACCCCGCGCATGCCCCGCGAGGTGGTGAACGCGGCGCCCAGGAACATCACCAGCTGCGGGCCGCCGAGCAGCAGCCAGAGCGCGGTGATCAGGGCCGCCAGCTTGGCCAGGGCGTAGTCGCCGCGGGGCAGCGGACGGGAGAAGTAGAGCGGCAGCACGCCGCTGCGCAGGTCGCGGGAGACCAGCTCGGGCGCGGCCACCGCGACGAAGAAGATGACCAGCCAGCTCATCGCGTCGGCGAACTGGGCGTACGTCAGCACCACCTGGCCGATCTGGCTGCGCACCGCGGTCAGCCCGGCGGCCACCACGGTGACCACGGCGACCACCAGCCAGGGGAAGATCTTCGCCTTGGCGCTGCGGCCCAGCCCGAAGACGGTACGCAGACCGTGGCCGTATAGCGCGCCGAAGACCTGCCGGCGGCCCAGCCGGGGGCCGGTGTAGCGCTGGTAGCCGATGTCGTGGATGACGCCGGTGGCTTCAGACATGGCTTGGCTCCCTCGGGGCGAAGAGCTCGGCCACCCGGTGCCGCCGCTGGTCCAGCCGGTGCAACGGCAGGTCCAGCTCGGCTACCGCGCCGAGGATCAGGTCGTAGGTGTGGTCGTCGGCGAGCGGGACCAGCAGCAGCCGCCCGTCGCGGGACACCGGCAGGTCGAGCGCGGCCAGCCGGGCGGCCAGCTCGTCCGTGCCCTCGCTCACCTCGACGGCGAGCACGTCGGTGGCGGTGGTCATCGCGGCGACCCGGTCGGCGCGCAGCAGCCGGCCACCGTCGATCGCGACGAGCGTGTCGCAGATCCGCTCCACCTCGCCAAGCAGGTGCGAGCAGACCACCACGGAGATGCCGAACTCGGTGCCGATCCGGTGGATCAGGGCGAGCATGGCGTCCCGGCCGGCCGGGTCGAGGCCGTTGGTGGGCTCGTCGAGCAGCAGCAGGTCGGGGTCGTGCACCAGCGCCTGGGCGAGCTTGACCCGCTGCTTCATGCCGGTGGAGTAGCCACCGACGGCCCGGTGCCGCTCCTCGTGCAGGCCGACGTGGCGCAGCGCCTCGGAGGCCCGTTCCCGGGCGACGGTGCGCGGCAGCCCGCTCATCCGGCCCAGGTGGGTGACCAGCTCGGCGGCGGACAGGTCCGGCGGGAGGGCGTCGTGCTCCGGCATGTAGCCGACCCGGGCGCGGACCGCCGCCGGGTCGGTGGTGGGGTCGAGGCCGAGCACCCGCACCCGGCCGGTGGTCGGCGGGAGCAGACCCAGCAGGATCTTGATCAGGGTGGACTTGCCGGCGCCGTTGGCACCGACCAGCCCGATGATCCCCGGCTCGACCGACACGGTGAGGTCGGCCAACGCGGTGACCCGGCCTCCGTACGTCTTGGTCAGCGACTCGGTCGCGAGCAGTGTCACGCTGCCAGCCTAGGAAGCGAGGGCTCCCCGGTGCACCGGGAAACGCTCGGGGATGTCCCTGATTCCGCCCGGACGCCGCCGGTAAGGCTTCCGTAAGCGGCCGGACCGGTGACCGCGCGGCCGGCGCCCGGGAGACTCGACGCATGCCGATGCGTCTCCTGCGCGCCCCGCTGACCTGGGTCGCCGTCACCGTCCTCGCGCTCGGCGCGGCGGTCGCGCTCTACTGGTTCCAGCCCTGGAAGCTGGTCACCGACACCGAGGTGCACGAGGAGTTGGCAGCGGTGCCGTCCGCGACGACGCCGGCACCGTCGCCGTCGGGTCCGTCGCCGTCGGCCGCGCCCGCGTCGACGCCGGCCGGCCCGGTGCTGCTCGGCAGCGGCGAGTTCGTCAGCCACGAGCACGACACCCGCGGCACCGCCCGGATCGTCCGTACCGCCGACGGGCGGCACCGGTTGGAACTGGTCGGGCTGGACACCTCCAACGGTCCGGATCTTCAGGTCTGGCTGACCGACCAGCCGGTTCGGACCGGTCCGTCCGGGTGGCATGTCTTCGACGACGGCCGGCACGTGGCGCTCGGCCCGCTCAAGGGCAACCGGGGCGACCAGGCGTACCCGATTCCCGCCGGAACCGATCTCGCCGGGCTGACCAGCGTCTCGATCTGGTGCGAACGGTTCGCCGTCTCGTTCGGCGCGGCGGCGCTGGCCGCCGCCGGCTGATCCCCGATCCCGGTCCGCCGTCCCAGCCGGTGTCCACGGGGCAGCGGGCGCGGGTGGAAGCTGCGACGGTGTGTGGCGGACCGGGTCCGGAGGACGGGCGGCGGTCCGTTCGACCGTCGAGGGGGAACGGCATGGGTGGCGGCACGGATCGGCCCGGCGTGAGCGTCGTGGTGCCCACGCACGACAGCGGGCCGCACCTGGACCCGCTGGTCACCTCGCTGGGCCGGCAGGGGCTGCCGCCCGGCGGCTACGAGGTGATCTTCGCCGACGACGGGTCGACCGACGACACCCCGCAGCGCCTGGACGAGCTGGCCGCCGCCGACCCGCGGCACGTGCGGGTGCTGCACCTCGAGCACTCGGGCTGGCCGTCGCGCCCCCGCAACCTGGGCGTCGAGGCGGCGCGCGGCGAGTACGTCTTCTTCGCCGACGACGACGACTGGTTCGGCGACGATGCGCTGGCCCGGCTGCTCACCTGCGCCCGGGAGCACGACGCGGACATCGTCATCGGCCGGATCGTCGGGCACGGGCGGGGCGTGCCGCGGGAGCTGTTCCGGGGGAACAGGTTCGGCGTCAACCTGGCGAACGCGCCGTTGTCCGACAGCATGACCTGCCACAAGCTGTTCCGGCGGTCCTTCCTCGCGCGGCACGGGCTGCGGTTTCCCGAGGGGCGCCCGCGCCGCCTGGAGGACCACCGGCTGGTGGCGGAGGCCTACGTGCTCGCCGAGCGGGTCTGCGTGCTCGCCGATCATCCCTGCTACCACCACGTCCGCCGCTCGGACGCCGGAAACGTCACCGCGACCCGGATGGACCCGGCCGAATACTATGCCGCCCTCCGGGCGGCGATGGACGTCGTGGACGCGCACGAGCCGCCCGAGGCGGCCCGGCTCCGGCTGCATCGCCGCTGGCTGCGGCAGGAGGCGCTGGACCGGCTCCGGGGGCGCCGCGCGCTCGCCGCGCCGGAGCCCTGGCTGGAGCAGGTCGTACGCGAGGTGGGACCGCTCGTCCGGGACCGCTTCGCGCCGGAGGCCGTCGCCGGGGTGCCCCCGCTCTATCGGGTGACCGCGCACCTCGCCGAGCAGGGCCGGGTCGCGGACCTGCGTCGGTTGGCGGAGTGGGAGGTGGGCGTCCGAGCGTGCGCCACCGTCGACCGCTGGACGGTGGCCGGGCGGACGCTGACGATCGACCTCTCCGCCCACCTGGCCGCCGGGGACGAGCCGCTGCGGTTCGACGGCCGGGGGCTGCCGGTGCTCCCGGTGGCCGGGGCGGAACCCCCGGGCGGGGCCGCGATGCGGGCCGGCGGCGCGAGGACGGATGTCGTGGTGCGCCGCCGGGAGACCCGGGAGGAGTTCTTCCTGCCGGTCACCACCACGACCGAGCGGGTTCCGACCGACGGCGGCGCGGGCGACCAGGTGCTGCACCGGACCACCGCAACGGTGGACTTCGCGACGCTCAGCAGGGGCCGGACCCGGGGCGGATGGGAGGTCCGGGCCCGGGTGATCCAGGCGGGATGGGCGCTGGACTCCCGCCTGCCCCTGGTCGTGCGCTGCGCGACCGACGGCGGCGTGCCGCGCGTGGAGGACACGCGCCGGCCCCACTCCCGCCTCCGCCGGGCGGTCCGGCGGATCCGCCGCGCGCTCCGCCGGACGGCGCGCACCGGCGACCGGTCGCCCGATCGACCCGCCGGGTCCCGTCGGTGAGGATTCGGGGACCCTGAACTCCACCGCCGTCCCGTTCACCGACCGTGGTCGGAACGCGCGGTCACCGGCCGGTGGAGTGGCGCTCTCGACCGATCGCCGGTGGGCTGCGAAACTGTGTGCCGGCCGGCGAGTTGGGGGTTCGATGAGCAACGGGTGGATCCTGCCCGAGGATGTGCTGCGGGATGCGCCGTCGTACGCGCCCAGGCCCGCTGAGCTGGCCGATCTCGAGTTGTTGCTGACCGGGGCGTACGCGCCGTTGACCGGTTTCATGACCCGGGCGGACCTCGCCGCGCTGGGTCGGCGCGGTCGGCTCGCCGACGGCACGCCGTGGCCGGTGCCGGTGACGCTGCAGGTGCCGGCCGCGCTCGCGGACGGCTTGGAGCTGGCCGACCCGGCCCGCCGGGCGCTGGTGCTCACCGACGGCGAGGGCGCGCCGGTGGCGGCCATGGACGTGACCGACGTCTGGCCGGCCCGCGAGGGCACGGTGGGCGTGGGCGGCGCGGTACGCCGGCTGGGCGACGGTGGTCACGGGCCGTTCCAGCGGCTGCGGCGCAGCCCGGACGAGGTGCGCGGGCTGCTGCCGCCGGGCCGGGTGCTCGGTGTCTTCGCCGACCGCCCGCTGCACCGCCCGCAGTTGGCCCAGATCGCGCACGCGGCCCGCACGCTCGGCGCGCACCTGCTGGTGCTGATCCCGGTGGGCGAGGAGTCGACGGGCGGCCTGCCGGCCGAGGCGCTGGTGCGCGGCGTGTTCGCGGCCCGCGACCGGATGCCGCCGGCGACACTGGTGGCGGTGCCGCTGGCCCGCCGGCCCGACGAGATCAGCGACGCGTTGCTGCGGGCGCGGGTCGCCGCCGCCTACGGGGTGAGCCACCTGCTCTCCACCGAGGGCATGCTCTCCGGCGCCGGCTTGCGGGTGCTGGTGCCGCGGGAGCTGGCGTACGACAACCGGGACGGGCAGTGGCGCTGGCGGGAGGACATCCCGCCGCGCAACCGCCGGCTGGCGCTCAGCCAGGACGAGATCGACGACCTGCTCGACCGGGGCTTCCCGCTGCCCGAGTGGCACACCCCGCCGGCGGTGGCCCGGGAGCTGGCGCGGGCCCGCCCGCCCCGGCGGCACCGTGGTCTGGTGATCTTCCTGACCGGGCTCTCCGGCTCGGGCAAGTCGACAATCGCCCGGGGTCTCGCGGACGTGCTGCGGGAGCAGGGCGACCGGAGCATCACGCTGCTCGACGGCGACGTGGTGCGGCGGGAGCTGTCGGCCGGGTTGGGCTTCAGCAAGGCCGACCGGGATCTCAACGTGCGCCGGATCGGCTGGGTGGCCGCCGAGATCGCCCGGCACCGGGGCGTCGGCATCTGCTGCCCGATCGCGCCGTACGCGGCCGCCCGGGCGACCGCCCGGGAGATGGCCCAGGCGGCCGGGGCGGGCTTCCTGCTGGTGCACGTCGCCACCCCGCTGGCGGTGTGCGAGCAGCGCGACCGCAAGGGCCTCTACGCCCGCGCCCGGGCCGGTCTGATCACCGGGATGACCGGCATCGACGACCCGTACGAGGAGCCCACCGACGCCGACCTGGTGGTGGACACCTCGGACCTGACCGTCGACGAGGCGGTGCAGCGGGTGATGGAGCACCTCGGCGAGACCGGCTGGGTGGAGCCCCGCCTCCAGCCGGCCTGATCTCCCCCAGGTCACCGACCCGCGCGACCACCGTCGTCCCACCTCGCGTCCACCGCTCCTGCGCGGTAGTGTTCGGGTTTGTTGGAACACGTTCGACCGCGTTCGCACGGTCGGTGACGCTCGGGAGGCGACGCGGGATGCTGGCGCGACAGCGGCAGACGGCCATCCTGGAACGGGTCCGCGCCGCCGGCGGGGTCCGGGTCACCGACCTGGCCGCCGAGTTCGGCGTCTCCGACATGACCATCCGGCGGGACCTGGAGACGCTGCACGAGCAGGGGCTGCTCGCCAAGGTGCACGGCGGGGCGACGCTGGCCGGGCCCGGCTCGACCGACGAACCCGGCTTCCGGGCCAAGTCGGTGCGCCAGTCCGCCGAGAAGTCGGCCATCGCCGGGCACGCCGCGCGGCTGGTCCGCCCCGGTGCCGCGATCGCCCTCTCCGCCGGCACCACCACCGCCGAACTCGCCCGCCGCCTGGTGGACGTGCCCGGCCTGACGGTGGTCACCAACTCGCTGCCGGTGGCCGAGATCCTGCACGTCGGCGGTCGACCCGACCAGACCGTGGTGCTCACCGGCGGGGTCCGCACCCCGTCCGACGCGCTGGTCGGCCCGCTCGCCGTGGCCGCCATCGCCGCGCTCCACCTCGACCTGCTCTTCCTCGGCGTGCACGGGATCAGCGAGCGGGCCGGGTTCACCACGCCCAACCTGATGGAGGCGGACACGAACCGGGCGCTGGTGGCGGCCGCCGACGCCCTGGTGGTGCTCGCCGACCACACCAAGTGGGGCACGGTCGGGATCTCCTCCATCGTCGGCCTGGACGCGGCGGACGTGCTGGTCACCGACGACCGGTTGACACCCGACGCACGGCGGGTACTCGAGGACAGGGTGGGTGAGCTGGTGACGGTGCCGGCGACGAAGGGGGCGGAGTGAAGCGTACGCAGATCGAGCTGGCCGACGGCCGTGAGCTGATCTACTTCGACGAGCGGGACGACGCGGTGCGCGACCAGCCGGACCGGCGGGACCTGCCCCCGCCACCGCCCGCCTCCCAACTGCGCCACGACCCGCTGACCGACGAGTGGGTGGCGGTGGCGGTGCACCGGCAGACCCGGACGTTCCTGCCCCCGGCCGACCAGTGCCCGCTCTGCCCGTCCCGCGGCGACCGGCACACCGAGATCCCGGCGCCGGACTACGACGTGGTGGTCTTCGAGAACCGGTTCCCGTCGC
The DNA here is from genome assembly GCF_900090105.1 of Micromonospora humi. Lineage (GTDB taxonomy): Bacteria > Actinomycetota > Actinomycetes > Mycobacteriales > Micromonosporaceae > Micromonospora > Micromonospora humi. The sequence goes on from NZ_FMDM01000024.1 coordinate 40,827, forward strand.
TGAGCCAGCGCCCGGCCGACGAGCCGGCCGAGATCACGCCGTTCACCCCGGTCCGCCCCGGGCTCGGCCGGTGCGAGGTGGTCTGCTTCACCGACGACCACAACGCCTCGTTCGCGCGCCTCTCCCCGTCGCGGGTGCGCACCGTGCTGGACGCGCTCGCCGACCGCACCGCCGCGCTGAGCGAGCTGCCCGGCGTGGAGCAGGTGTTCCCGTTCGAGAACCGGGGCGAGGAGATCGGGGTGACGTTGAACCACCCGCACGGTCAGATCTACGCGTACCCGTTCGTGACGCCGCGGACCCGGAGCCTGCTGGCCGCCGCCCGGCGGCATGCCGAGCGCACCGGGGGCAACCTCTACGCCGACGTGCTGGCCGCGGAACGGGCCGGCGGCGACCGGGTGGTGGCGAGCAACGCGCACTGGACCGCGTACGTGCCGGCGGCGGCCCGCTGGCCGTTCGAGGTGCACGTGGCCCCGCACCGCCCGGTGCCGGACATCCCCGCGCTGGACGACGCCGAGCGGGACGCCTTCGGCCCGCTCTACCTCGACCTGCTGCGCCGCTTCGACGGGCTGTTCGACGTGCCGATGCCCTACATCGCGGCCTGGCACCAGGCGCCGGTGCGCGTCGACCGCGAGCTGGGCCACCTGCACCTGCAGTTGTTCAGCATCCGGCGGGCGAAGGACAAGCTGAAGTACCTGGCCGGTTCCGAGTCCGGCATGGGCGTGTTCATCAACGACATCGCCCCGGAGCGCGCCGCCGAACTCCTGCGCGCCGCGTAAGGCGGGGCCCCCGCTTAACGCCTCCGGTAGAGGCGGGGCCCCTTTTTAACCGGCCCCGGGAGACAGGGCGCGGGGGGCCCGGAGAACGGGCCCCCCGCAGGGAAGGGACGGCTGGACGCCGACTGGCATCGCGTCCACCTGGTGCAACGAGTCCGGGCGCGCCCGGGTGACGCCGGCACACCACGACGGAGCCCGCCGGCGCGGGCCGGCGGGCTCCGTGGTGATCGGCGAGGTGATCAGGCCGCGAGCTTGCGGGCCAGGTTCTCGTCGAGCGCGTTCATGAACTCGTCGGTGGTCAGCCACGGCGCGTCCCGCGAGATGAGCAGCGCGAGGTCCTTGGTCATCTGGCCGCCCTCGACGGTCTCCACGATGACCTTCTCCAGCGTGTTCGCGAACTCGGTGACCGCCGGGGTGCCGTCCAGCTTGCCCCGGTGGGCCAGGCCCCGGGTCCAGGCGTAGATCGACGCGATCGGGTTGGTCGAGGTCTTCTCGCCCTTCTGGTACTGCCGGTAGTGCCGGGTCACCGTGCCGTGCGCGGCCTCGGCCTCGACGGTACGGCCGTCCGGGGAGAGCAGCACCGAGGTCATCAGGCCGAGCGAGCCGAAGCCCTGCGCGACGGTGTCGGACTGCACGTCACCGTCGTAGTTCTTGCAGGCCCAGACGTATCCGCCCTCCCACTTGAGCGCGGCGGCGACCATGTCGTCGATCAGCCGGTGCTCGTAGGTCAGGCCGGCGGCGTCGAACTCGGCCTTGAACTCGGCCTCGAACACCTCGGCGAAGATGTCCTTGAACCGGCCGTCGTACGCCTTGAGGATGGTGTTCTTGGTCGACATGTAGACCGGGTAGTTGCGGTCCAGGCCGTACCGGAACGAGGCCCGGGCGAAGTCCCGGATCGACTCGTCGAAGTTGTACATGCCCATGGCGATGCCGCCGCCGGGGAAGTCGGCGACCTCCATCTCCATCGGCGCGGAGCCGTCGGTCGGGGTGTAGGTGATGGTGACCTTGCCCGGGCCGGGGACGACGAAGTCGGTGGCCTTGTACTGGTCGCCGTGCGCGTGCCGGCCGATGATGATCGGCTTGGTCCAGCCCGGGACGAGCCGCGGCACGTTCGACATGATGATCGGCTCGCGGAAGACCACGCCGCCGAGGATGTTGCGGATGGTGCCGTTCGGCGACCGCCACATCTTCTTCAGGCCGAACTCCTCCACCCGGGCCTCGTCCGGGGTGATGGTGGCGCACTTGACGCCGACGCCGTGCTCCTTGATGGCGTTGGCGGCGTCGACGGTGACCTGGTCGTCGGTCTCGTCGCGGTACTGGATCGACAGGTCGTAGTAGTGCAGGTCGACGTCGAGGTAGGGCAGGATCAGCTGCTCCCGGATCTGCTTCCAGATGATCCGGGTCATCTCGTCGCCGTCGATTTCCACGACCGGGTTGTTTACCTTGATCTTCGCCATCGGCCGGCGCTCCTCTCGGGGGACACGTGCTCAAGCAGTACGAGCGTACTGGAAACCGACCGGGGCGCCCCAGCCGGCCTCGCGGTGGCATCCTTCCCGGATGCCGCTGACGCACACGCTCGGGTCTATCACGATCACCGCGCTGCTCGACGGTGCGGGCTCCTTCTTCCAGCCGCGCGCGCAGGCCTTCCCCGACGCCACCGAGGCGCAGTGGCGCGAGGCGGACCGCCGGGACCCGGACGCGGTCGGGCCGGACGGCGGCTGGTGGCTGCCGTTCCGCGCGTTCGCGCTGCGCCGCGACGACGGGCCGGTCGTCCTGGTCGACGCCGGCATCGGTCCGGCGGACGCGCTCGCCGCGAGCTGGGCGCCGGTGCCGGGGCGGCTGCCCGAGGAGCTGTCGGCGGCCGGCATCGACCCGGCGGACGTCCGCACCGTCGTCCTCACCCACCTGCACACCGACCACGTCGGCTGGGCCGGGCCGCTCTTCGGCAACGCCGACCATCTCGTCCAGCGCGCGGAGCTGGCCGCGCTGGAGCTGTTCCATCCGGAGCTGCCGGCCCGGCTGCTGGGGCCGTTGCGCGCCGCCGGCCGGCTGCGGGTGGTCGACGGCGACACCGAGCTGACCCCCGGGGTACGCGTGCTGAGCACGCCCGGCCACACCCCCGGCCACCAGTCGGTGCTGGTGGAGCAGGGCGACGACCGCCTCCTGGTCACCGGCGACCTCCTGGTGCACGCGATCCAGTTGGTCGACCCGTCCCTGCCCTACGCCCACGAGGAGAACCCGCCCGAGGCCCGCCGCACCCGCGAGCACGTCCTGCGCACCCTCACCCCCGTCCTCCTGGCCACCCCCCACCTGACCACCCCCTTCACCCCCCACCCCCACCCCGCCTGACCCCGTCGATCATGAAGTTGGCGGCGTTCTCGATCTCCGGAACTGCCGCCAACTTCATGATCGACGCGGTGAGGGACGGGGGACGCTGAAGGGCGGCCGGCGGGACGCCGGCCGCCCTTCAGCGGGGTGGTGCTGGGTGGGTCAGAGGGAGGAGATGTCGGCCTGCTTGGCGCGGACGGCCTCGGCGGCCTCCTTCAGGGCGGCCATCTCGTCGGCGTCCAGGTCGGTCTCGACGACCCGCTTCACGCCCTGCGCGCCGATCTCGGCCTCGACGCCCAGGTAGACGCCGGAGATGCCGTACTCACCGTCGACCCAGGCGCAGACCGGCATGACGTCGCCGGAGTCCTCGGCCACGGCCTTCGCCATCCGCGCCGCGGCGGCGGACGGGGCGTAGTAGGCCGAGCCGGTCTTCAGCAGCGCCACGACCTCGGCGCCACCGTTGCGGGTCTTGACGACCAGTTCCTCGATCTGCTCGGCCGGCATGACGTCGCGCAGCGGCTTGCCGTTCACCGTGCTCTTGGACGGCACCGGGACCATGGTGTCGCCGTGCGAGCCGAGGGTCAGGGTCCGCACCGACTTCACCGGTACGCTCAGCGCCTCGGCGACGAAGTTGGTGAACCGGGCGGTGTCGAGCATGCCGGCCTGACCGAGCACCCGGTTCTTCGGGAACTGGGTGGCGAGCTGGGCCAGCGCGGTCATCTCGTCGAGCGGGTTCGAGACCACGATGACGACGGCGTTCGGGGCGTACTTGGCGACGTTCTCGGCGACCTGACGGACGATCTTGGCGTTCGTCTCCAGCAGGTCCATCCGGCTCATGCCCGGCTTGCGGGGCAGCCCGGCGGTGATGACGACGACGTCGGAGCCCTCGATGGCCTCGTAGCCCTCGCCGTTCGGGCCGGTGGTGACACCGACGATCGTGGTCTCGAAGCCCTCGACCGGCCGCGACTGGTTGAGGTCGAGGGCGAGGCCCGCCGGCTTGCCCTCCACGATGTCGGTGATGACGACGGTGTCGAAGACGTCGTACTCGGCCAGGCGCTGTGCGGTGGTGGAGCCGTAGAAGCCGGCCCCGACGACAGTGACCTTCTTACCCATGGTCGTCCCACTCCCTGATACCAGTCGGTTTCCCGGACCGTATCAGCCATCCTGGCACCGAACGGGCGAGGGGCGGACGGTTATGACCTGTCTGGGTGGTCAGGCGTCCCGTTCGGCCCGCTCGACCACGTTGGTGAGCAGCATGGCCCGGGTCATCGGCCCGACGCCGCCGGGCATCGGCACCACCTTGCCGGCCACCTGGACCACCTCCGGGTCGACGTCGCCGGTGTAGCGCCCCTTGCCGTCGTCGCCGATCACCCGGGTGATGCCGACGTCCACCACTGTCGCCCCGGGGGTGACCATGTCGGCGGTGAGCAGCCCGGGCACCCCGGCGGCGACGATGACCACGTCGGCGGCGCGGGTGTGCGAGGCGAGGTCGAGGGTGCCGGTGTGGCAGAGCGTGACGGTGGCGTTCTCGCTGCGCCGGGTGAGCAGCAGGCCGAGCGGCCGGCCGACCGTGTTGCCGCGCCCGACCACCGCGACGTTCGCGCCGCGCAGCGGCACGTCGTGCCGGCGCAGCAGTTCGACGATGCCGCGCGGGGTGCAGGGCAGCGGGGCGTCGTAGCCGAGCACGAGCCGGCCCAGGTTGACCGGGTGCAGGCCGTCGGCGTCCTTGTCCGGGTCGATGGACTCCAGCGCCCGCTGGGTGTCCAGGTGGGCCGGGAGCGGGAGCTGGACGATGTAGCCGTGGCAGGCCGGGTCGGCGTTCAGCTCGGCGAGCGCCGCGTCGAGTTGCTCCTGGCTCGCGTCGGCGGGCAGCGTCACCCGCAGCGAGGCGATGCCGACCTCGGCGCAGTCGCGGTGCTTGCCGTTGACGTACGCCTGGGAGCCGGGGTCCTCCCCGACCAGGACCGTGCCGAGGCCGGGGGTGATGCCGCGCTCCGCGAGCGCCTTGACCCGCGCCCGCAGCTCGTCCTTGATCTCCGCCGCCGTGGCCTTGCCGTCCAGGATCGTCGCCGTCACCACGTGATCGTCTCACGTCTGCGCGGAGGAGCCGCGCCGCCCGGCAAGGACGCGCCGAGGCGTGGCCTTCATCACCGACAGTCACCAGACACCTCGCGAACCGGAACATTCGGGCACGATGCATCACCACTCCGTTACTCATTCGTTGTCGATCCACCGCACCGCGACCTACCGTTACGGCTCGTTGCGCAGCGTCACCCAGCGTCGGGCCGACCGCGCAGCGTGAGGAGATGAGGAGACTCCATGCGTGTTCGTAGGCTCGCGGCCTGGACCGCTCTCCCGCTCGCGGTGACCCTGGGCCTCGCGGCCTGCGGCACGGGCGGCGGCAGCGGCGGCGCAAGCGACCCCGACGCGGCCGTGCGGATCGAGATCGCCGAGCCGCAGCACCTGGTGCCGACCAACACCAACGAGACCAGTGGCTCGCAGGTGCTGTCGGCCCTGTTCAGCCCGCTCGTCGACTACGACGAGGCGAACAAGCCGCACGAGGTGGCGGCCGACTCGATCACCTCGTCGGACAACAAGGCCTGGACGATCAAGCTGAAGCCCGGCTACACGTTCCACAACGGCGAGAAGGTCACCGCCGACAACTACCTCGACGCCTGGAACTACGGCGCGTACGCGCCGAACGGGCAGAACTCCAGCTACTTCTTCGAGAAGATCGCCGGCTACGACGACCTCCAGGGCGAGAAGCCGAAGGCGAAGACGCTCAGCGGCCTGAAGAAGGTCGACGACCTGACCTTCACGGTGACGCTCACCGAGCCGTACGTGGACTTCAAGACCATGCTCGGCTACACCGCCTTCTACCCGCTGCCCGAGGCGGCGTTCTCCGCGCCGGGCGTGCTCGCGGAGGGCTACGAGCAGGCGCCGATCGGCCAGGGCCCGTTCAAGATGAAGGGCAACTGGCAGCACGACGCCAAGGTCGAGGTGGAGAAGTACGACGCGTTCCCGGGCCAGCAGCCCAAGGTGGGCGGCGTCGAGTTCCGGATCTACCAGCAGCCGACCGCCGCGTACGCGGACGTGCTGTCGGACAACCTCGACGTGATCAAGACGATCCCGACCGAGAACCTGTCGACCGCCGCGACCGACCTCGGCGACCGGTTCCAGCAGAGCCCGGCCTCGTCGCTCCAGGTGCTGGCGTTCCCGACGTTCCAGAAGGAGTTCAGCAAGCCCGAGGTGCGCAAGGCCATCTCGATGGCGATCGACCGGGACGAGATCACCAAGTCGATCTTCAAGGACTCGCAGCAGCCGGCCCGCTCGTTCGTCTCGCCGGTGGTCGCGGGCTACCGGGAGAACACCATCGGCGCCGCCGGCTCGTTCGACCCGGCCAAGGCCAAGGCGATGTACGAGGCCGCGGGCGGCCCGAAGAAGATCGAGCTGTCCTACAACGGCGACGGCGGCCACAAGGACTGGATCGACGCCACCTGCAACCAGCTCAAGGCCAACCTGGGCGTGGAGTGCGTCGGCACCGCCGAGCCGAAGTTCGCGGACCTGCTGACCAAGCTCAAGCAGAAGCAGTCGGTCGGCCTGTTCCGGATGGGCTGGGTCATGGACTACCCGTCCATGGAGAACTACCTGGGCCCGCTGTACAGCACCAACGGCTCGTCGAACTACTACGGCTACAGCAACCCGGAGTTCGACAAGCTGCTCGCCGAGGGCGCCCGCGCGGCGACCCAGGACGAGGCGGTCAAGAAGTACCAGGCCGCGGAGGACCTGCTGGCGCAGGACATGCCGGTGATCCCGCTGCGGTTCGGGCAGAACAACTTCGGTCACTCGACCAAGGTCAAGAACGTCCACGTGGACCTCTTCGACCGGGTGGACCTGCTGAAGATCGAACGCGCCTGACCTGACCGACCACGGGCCGGGCCACCCCCACCGGGTGGCCCGGCCCTGGCATTGGCACGCATTTGGCCCGTTTTCGGCACACTGGCCAGCATGCTCCGGTTCATCCTGCGGCGACTGCTCCAGATGGTCCTCGCCTTCTTCGGGACCACGCTGATCGTCTACGCGCTGATGTTCGCCGGGCAGGGTGACCCGATCCAGGCGCTCGCCGGGGAACGGCCGGTCACCGCGGCCCAACGCGCCTACCTGACCGAGAAGTACCACCTGGACGCGACCGGGGTCGGCGGGTTCTTCTACCGCTACCTCAACTATCTCGGCGGCCTGCTCCGGGGCGACCTCGGCCAGTCGCTGACCGGTCGGCAGATCGGCGACATCCTCGCCGCCGCCTGGCCGGTCACCGTGAAACTCGCAGTGATCGCGATGGCCGTGACCATCCTCGTCGGAGTCACCGCAGGGGTGATCGCCGGCATCCGGCGGGCGGGCGTCTTCGACCACGCGACGCTCGTGCTCACGCTGCTGGTGCTCGGCATCCCGACCATCGTGCTGGCCCCGCTGGCGCAGTACTTCCTCGGCGTACGCTGGCCGATCTTCCCGCCCACCGCCGGCGCGCAGCCCTCGCTGTGGGCGCTGCTGCTGCCCGGCATCGTGCTCGGCTCGCTGTCGCTGGCCACCGCGCTGCGGCTGACCCGCACGTCGGTGTCGGAGAACCTGCGCGCCGACTACGTGCGGACCGCCCGGTCGAAGGGGCTGGTGCGACGCCGCATCGTCGGCGTGCACGTGCTGCGCAACTCGCTCATCCCGGTGGTCACCTTCCTCGGCGTCGAACTCGGCAACCTGATGAGCGGCGCGATCATCACCGAGGGCGTGTTCAACATCCCCGGCGTCGGCTTCAACCTGTTCCGCGGCATCCGCACCGAGGACGGGCCGCTGGTGGTCGGCATCGTCAGCGTGCTCGTCGTGGTCTACCTGCTGTCCAACCTGGTGGTGGACGTGCTCTACGCCGTACTCGACCCGAGGATTCGCTATGAGTGATTTCGAGACGGTGGCGGCGACCGAGGACCAGTCGGCGCGACGGGGCGTCTCCGGCGAGCCCGGCACCCCGGACCGGGCCGGTGAGCCGAACCGGCCGCGCAGCCTGGCCGGGGACGCCTGGCGGGACCTGCGCCGCAACCCGGTCTTCTGGCTCAGCCTGCTGCTGGTCGTGCTGGTCGCCGCGATGGCCGTCGCCCCGGGGCTGTTCACCGCCAACGACCCGCGCGACTGCGTGCTCTCCCGACAGCACGCCGGGCCGTCCGGCGGGGCCATCCTCGGGTACGACTTCCAGGGCTGCGACACGTTCGCCCGGGCGGTCTACGGCGCCCGGGCCTCGCTGCTGGTCGGCGCGCTGTCGGCGCTGATCACCGGCGTGATCGCGCTGGTCGTCGGGATGCTCGCCGGCTACTTCGGTGGCTGGGTCGACGCGGTGCTCTCCCGGGTGATCGACATCGTGCTCGGCATCCCGCTGCTGCTGGCGGCGATCGTGCTGCTCAAGCGGGTCAGCACCAGCGGCGAGACGGTACGCCTGTTCGCGGTCATCCTGGTGCTGGCGCTGCTCGGCTGGACCACGGCGGCCCGGGTGGTGCGCTCCTCGGTGATCACCGCCCGGGAGCAGGACTACGTGGCCGCCGCCCGGATGCTCGGCGCCGGCAACGGCCGGATCATGTGGCGGCACATCCTGCCGAACGCGCTGGCCCCGGCGATCGTGGTGCTCACCATCGCGCTCGGGTCGTTCATCGCGGCCGAGGCCACGCTGAGCTTCCTCGGCATCGGCCTGAAGGCGCCGACCATCTCCTGGGGCATCGACATCGACGCGGGCCGGGTGCACATGCGCGAGTCGGCGACGCCGCTGATCGTGCCGTCGACCTTCCTCGCGCTGACCGTGCTCGCCTTCATCATGCTCGGCGACGCGATCCGCGACGCCTTCGACCCGAAGCTGCGGTGAGCCCGATGCCGACACCCGTCTCCCCCACCCCGCCGGACGGGCACCTGCTGGAGGTGCGGGACCTGCACGTGGAGTTCCGCACCGGCGAGGGCGTGGCCCGGGTGATCAACGGGGTGAGCTACCACCTGGACGCCGGCGAGACGCTCGCCGTGCTCGGCGAGTCCGGCTCCGGCAAGTCGGTCACCGCTCAGGCGATCATGGGCATCCTGGACACCCCGCCCGCGCACGTCCGCTCCGGCGAGATCCGCTACCAGGGGCGGGACCTGCTCACCCTCGGCGAGGAGGAGCGCCGGCGGATCCGCGGCGCGGAGATCGCGATGATCTTCCAGGACGCGCTGTCCGCGTTGAACCCGGTGTTCCCGGTCGGGTGGCAGATCGGCGAGTCGCTGCGGCAGCGGGCCGGGCTGTCCCGCGCCGACGCACGCCGACGCACCGTGGAGCTGATGGACCTGGTCCGGATCCCGGCCGCGGCGAAGCGGCTCGGCGACTACCCGCACCAGTTCTCCGGCGGCATGCGGCAGCGCGTCATGATCGCGATGGCGCTGGCGCTGGACCCGAAGGTGCTGATCGCCGACGAACCCACCACCGCGCTCGACGTCACCGTGCAGGCCCAGATCATGGACCTCCTGGCCGACCTGCGGCGGGACCTCGGCATGGCGCTGATCCTGATCACCCACGACCTCGGCGTGGTGGCCGGCGTGGCGGACCGGATCGCGGTCATGTACGCGGGCCGGATCATCGAGCACGCCGACGTGCGCGCGCTCTACCGGGCGCCCGCCCACCCGTACACCAAGGGGTTGCTGGAGTCGATCCCCCGGCTCGACGTGCGCGGCCAGGCGCTGTCGACCATCCGGGGGCTGCCGCCGAACCTGATGCGGATCCCACCCGGCTGCCCGTTCCACCCCCGCTGCCCCTACGCGCGGCAGGTCTGCGTGGACGAGGTGCCGCACGACCTGGTCCTCGGCGACGGCCGGACCAGCGCGTGCCACTTCGCGCAGGAGGTTCACGATGACCGTGCCCGCTAGCCCCGCCAAGGTCCGGGGCGAGACCATCCTCGGGGTCGACGAACTGGTCAAGCACTTCCCGATCACCCAGGGCGTCCTGTTCAAGCGGCAGATCGACGCCGTGCGGGCGGTCGACGGGGTGAGCTTCGAGCTGCGTCGCGGCGAGACGCTCGGCGTGGTCGGCGAGTCCGGCTGCGGCAAGTCCACGCTGGCCCGGCTGCTCATGCGGTTGGAGACGCCGACGTCCGGCCGGGCCACGTTGGAGGGGCGGGACCTGTTCGCGGCGTCCGGCGGGGAACTGCGCCGGCTGCGGCGGAACATGCAGATGGTGATGCAGGACCCGTACACCTCGCTCAATCCGCGGATGACAGTGGGTGACATCGTCGGCGAGCCGTTCGCGATCCATCCGGACGCCGCGCCGAAGGGCAGCCGGCGGCAGCGGGTGCGGGAACTGCTGGACGTGGTCGGGCTCAACCCGGAGCACGTCAACCGCTACCCGCACCAGTTCTCCGGCGGCCAGCGGCAGCGCATCGGCATCGCCCGGGCGCTCGCGCTGCGGCCCGACGTCATCGTCTGCGACGAGCCGGTGTCGGCCCTGGACGTCTCCATCCAGGCCCAGGTGATCAACCTGCTGGAGCAGCTCCAGGACGAGTTCGGCCTCTCCTACATCTTCATCGCGCACGACCTGTCGGTGGTCCGGCACATCTGCGACCGGGTGGCGGTGATGTACCTGGGCCGGATCGTGGAGATCGGCACCGAGGAGGAGATCTACCAGCGCGCCACCCACCCGTACACCCAGGCGCTGCTCTCCGCGGTGCCGGTGCCCGACCCGGAGGCCCGCGACCGGCGGACCGTCATCCGGCTCACCGGCGACGTGCCCAGCCCGGCCGACCCGCCGTCCGGCTGCCGGTTCCGCACCCGGTGCTGGAAGGCGGAGGAGGTGTGCGCCGTCCAGGACCCGCAGACGGTGCCCCGCGCGGCCGACCCGCACCCGTCGGCCTGCCACTTCGCCGAGGTACGCACGGACGTCTGAGGCCCCGTCCCCCGGAGGAAGTGGGGACGAGGCCTCGTGGGACGCGGACGGGGTGCGTGAGGCGCGCCCCCGTGGGCGACAGCGGCACGCCACGGAACCGCCGGGTCGACGCGGCGGAATCCGGTGCGGTTCAGGCGGTGGGCGGCGCCCGCGCGGCGCGCACGCCGCGCGGCGGCAGCGGCGGGGCTGACGAGCGGCGAGCGGGCGCGGACCGCGCCGCCACGACCGGGCCGGCCACGCTCGGGGGCACTGTCGGAAGCGGCCCGTCCGGCCCGTCGCCGTAGGCGGGGCCGTCGCGCCGGTCACCCCACCATCCGCCGGAGACCTCCGCGCACCGCCGTTGCGGGTACGCGCCGACCGCCGCGACCGGGTCCGCCCCGCCCCGGCACCCGGAGGCGGGTACGACGCCGGACGAGCCGGTGCCGGGCCACGCGACGGTGGGTGCCCCCGTTGCCGGCTGCGCGACGGCCGACACCGGCGCGGCGGCAGGCGGCGGCGCGGCGGCAGGCGGCCCGGCGGCGGACGGGGCGGCGGGCGGCGACGCCGGGACGGCGGGCGGGCCGAGTGCCACGGGGACGAACGCCAGCGTGACGACGGCGGCGGTCAACCGGTCGCGCACGCGCATGGCACACCTGCCGGGGCTCATGAACAGCGGCGACGGTCGATCGGCCGTCGCCGGGCACACGCTAGCAACCAGCCTCGGCTGCCGGCAACGGAGTCCGGACGGACGCGGGGATCGCAGGCCACCCGGTCCGTGTGCCGCACTGGCCGCCGGGGTGCCGGGGCCGGCGGCGTGTCGGGGCCGGCGGCGTGCCGGGGCCGGCGGCGTGTCGGGGCCGGCGGCGTGTCGGGGCCGGCGGCGTGTCGGGGCCGGCGGCGTGTCGGGGCCGGCGGCATCGAAGCGGAGAAAGCGGTATACCTCAGAGGCATAAATATGTCTCTGAGGTATACCGCTCAGACCTGACTGTTTCTTTGCCGGAGCTCACGCACGGTGATCGGCGGCGCGGCGCGGCGCGCGGCTCGGACCTAGTGGAAGAAGTGCCGGGTGCCGGTGAGGTACATGGTCACGCCGGCCTCCTTGCAGGCCGCGATGGTCTCCTCGTCGCGGATCGAGCCGCCGGGCTGCACGATCGCCCGGACGCCGGCGTCGATGAGGATCTGCGGCCCGTCGGCGAACGGGAAGAACGCGTCCGAGGCGCAGACCGAGCCGCGGGCCCGGTCGGCACCGGCCCGGGCGACCGCCAGCCGCGCCGAGTCGACCCGGTTGACCTGCCCCATCCCGACGCCGACCGTGGCGCCGTCATGGGCCAGCAGGATCGCGTTGCTCTTCACCGCCCGCACCGCCCGCCAGGCGAACGCGAGGTCACGCAGCATCGATTCGTCGGCCGGGTCGCCGGTGGCGAGCGTCCAGCCGGACGGGTCGTCGCCGGGGGCGTCCACCGCGTCCCGCGCCTGCACCAGAACGCCGCCGGTGACCTGCCGCCACTCGGCCGGACGCGGCGCGAACGCGGGCGCGCGCAGCAGCCGGATGTTCTTCTTGGCCCGCAACAGCTCCAGCGCGCCCTCGTCGAAGCCGGGCGCCACCAGCACCTCGGTGAAGATCTCCGCGACCTGCCCGGCCAACTCCACGCTGACCGGCCGGTTCACCGCGATCACGCCGCCGAACGCGGAGGCCGGGTCGCAGGCGTGCGCCTTGCGGTGCGCCTCGGCCACGTCCGCGCCGACCGCGAGGCCGCACGGGTTCGCGTGCTTGATGATCGCCACCGCCGGCTGGTCCGGGAAGTCGTACGCGGCCCGCCAGGCGGCGTCCGCGTCGACGTAGTTGTTGTAGGACATCTCCTTGCCGTGCAGCTGCTCGGCCTGGGCCAGCCCGGCCGGCGCGCCCGGGTCGGCGTAGAGCGCCGCCGCCTGGTGCGGGTTCTCGCCGTAGCGCAGCACGGCCTGCCGGCGCAGCGCCAGCCCGGCGAACTCCGGGAAGCGGTCCTCGGCCGGCGCGACAGTGGTGGCGAACCAGTCGGCCACCGCCACGTCGTAGTCGGCGATGTCGGCGAACGCCCGGGCCGCGAGCGCGCGCCGCCGGGCCAGGGTGAAGCCGCCGTCGGCGAGTGCGGCCACCACCGTCGGGTACGCGGCCGGGTCGGTCACCACCGCCACCGAGGCGTGGTTCTTCGCGGCCGCCCGCACCATCGCCGGGCCGCCGATGTCGATCTGCTCGACGCACTCGTCGGCGTCCGCGCCGGAGGCGACGGTGGCCTGGAACGGGTAGAGGTTGGAGACCAGCAGGTCGATCCCGGCGATGCCGTGCTCGTCGAGCTGAGTGGCGTGGGTGTCCTTGCGCAGGTCGGCGAGGAGGCCACCGTGGATCTTCGGGTGCAGGGTCTTCACCCGGCCGTCGAGGATCTCCGGGAAGCCGGTGACCTGCTCGACCGGGGTGACCGGAACCCCGGCGCCGGAGATCGTCGAGGCGGTGCTGCCGGTCGAGACGATCTCCACGCCGGCCTCGTGCAGGGCCCGGGCCAGCTCGGCCAGGCCGGTCTTGTCGTAGACGCTGACCAGCGCGCGCCGGATCGGGCGACGGCCTTCCTCAGTGGTGCTCACGGAATGCTGACCTTTCTGCCGGTGATCGTCCAACCTTCACGGACCAGGCGGCCGACCTGCTCGACGAGCTGGCGCCGCTCGGCGGACTTGATGCGCTCGGTGAGCGTCTCCACGTCGTCGTCGTCGCGCACCGGAACGGCGACCTGGGCGACGATCGGGCCGGTGTCCATGCCGGCGTCGACGAAGAACAGCGTGGCCCCGGTGACCTTCACGCCGTACGCCAGCGCGTCGCGGGGGCCGTGGATGCCGGGGAACGCCGGCAGCAGCGTGTTGTGCGTGTTCAGGTAGCGGTCGCCGAACGACGCCAGGAACTCCGGGCCGACCAGCTTGAGGAACCCCGCGCTGACGACCAGGTCGGGCCGGTGCTCGGCCACCCGGGCGGTGAGCGCCTTGTCCCAGTCGGCCCGGGTCGGATGGTCCTTGACCCGCTCGACGAAGGACGGCACACCCGCGGCGGCGGCCCGGTCCAGGCCGGCGATCCCGTCCCGGTCGGCGCCGACGGCCACCACCCGCGCCCCGTAGCCGGGGTCGGCGGCGGCGTCCAACAGCGCCTGGAGGTTGCTGCCGGAGCCGGAGACGAGGACGACGAGGCGGGCGACGGACGCGGGCTCGGTCACCCGGCAACCCTATCGGGCAGTCCGGCCGGTCCGGCCGTCGGGCGGCGGCTTGTCGGGTGATCTCCCGGGTGGCGCCGTCGCGGTACGCTGCCGGTCGCCCGGTGTCCGGCCTACGCCCGACCCGCACCCCCAGAGAACCCGGCACGTCGCCCGTGCCGCCGGACCTAGGAGTCACCCCCATGCAGCCCGGTTACCCCCAGCAGCAGCCCCCGCAGCAGATCGACAACAACATGACGATGTCGATCGTCGCGATCTTCCTGTTCTGGCCGCTCGCCATCCCGGCGATCATCAACGCGTCCAAGGTCAACCCGCTGATCCAGCAGGGCGACTACGCCGGCGCCCAGGCCGCCGCCGCCGAGTCCAAGAAGTGGTCCAAGTGGGCCCTGATCGTCGGCCTGGTCTGGATCGGCATCATTGTGGTGTGTTGCCTGTTCGGTGGCCTGGCGGGTCTCGTCGGCGGCAGCAGCGGCACGAACTGACCGACAGCCGAACCAATCTGAGGAGTTCCCTGACATGCAGCCCGGTTACCCCGGACAGGACCCGTACGGCCAGCAGCCGAACCAGGACCCGACCGCCCAGCCGCAGGACCCGTACGGCCAGCCGCCGCAGCCCCCGCAGTACGGGCAGCAGCCGCAGTACGGGCAGCAGCCGACCTCCGGTCAGCCCTACGGCGAGCCGACCTCGGGCCAGCCCTACGGGCAGCCCACCTCCGGCCAGCCCTACGGCCAGGACCCGTACGCGCAGCAGCAGCCGTACGGCGCCGCGCCGCAGTACCCGGCCGCGGGCTACCCGGCCGGACCGGGCACGGGTCAGGGCCAGAACAACACGCTGGGCCTGATCGGCATGATCGTCGGCATCGCCTCGATCGTGCTCGGCCTCTGCTGCCCGCTGCTGGGCGTCCCGGCCGGCATCGCCGGCGTGGTGCTCGGCGTGCTCGGCCAGAAGAAGGTCCAGGCCGGCGAGGCCAGCAACGCCGGCCAGGCCCGGGCCGCCCTGATCTGCGGCGCGATCGGCGTGGTCATCGGCATCATCAGCGCCATCGGCGGCGCCATCATCAACACGAGCAACTTCGGTTCCTGAGCGGTTGCTTCGAGGGGCGTCCGGCGACCGGCCGGGCGCCCCTCGCGCGTCCCTGCCGATCCCCGCCGGGCCCGGGTGGTCGGGGTGGGCGAGGGCTTCGGCCCGGTCGCGCCTGCGGGCGCGGATCAGCGCGGGTCGGGGGCGGCGCGGGGCGGGGCCGGCGGGCGGGCCGGCGGCGCGGGGCGGGTGAGGGAACGGGTGGCGGCGGCGCCGAGCATCGCGCCGACCCCGATCACCAGCGTGGCCACGCCGAACACCGGCCAGGGCGGCGGGCCGATCCCGGCCAGCCGGCCACCGCCGAGCGGGCCGCCGGAGGCCGCCGCGACCAACCCCAGCAGCGCGCCGGCGACCGGGCCGGCGAGCGCGGCCGGGACCAGGAGCGCCCGCCAGCCGACCTCGGCGCGGTCCTCGGCCGCGGCGCGCAGCAACCGCCGGGCCAGCAGCCAGCCGGCCGCCATCGCGGCCAGCACCGGCACCGCGAGCAGCCCGGCGCCGAGCCCGTCCACCGGGCCGCGCGGCAGGCCGGCGAGCAGGGGTACGGCCGGCAGCGCGCCGACCGACACCTCGCTGGTGCGGACCGCCGTGTCGGTGCCGACGGCGAACCCGGGGCCGAGCAGGTAGCTGGCGGACCAGGCGGTGGCGTTCGGCGCGTAGGCGAGGCTGACCAGCGTGATGCCCGCCTGGCCGGCCACTCCGGTGCGGTAGGCCCCGATCATGTCGGCCGCGTCCCCGCCGCCGGTGGCCACCGACAGCCCGGCCGCGCCGGCGCTCGCGCCGAACAGCAGCAACGCGGCGACCAGGCCGGCGCGTAGCCCGTCGCGGACCGGCGGAGGGCAACTCCTCGCCAACAGCGCCCAGACCCCGGTGGTGCGCAGCGCGCCGACCAGGGCGGCCGGGGCGGCGAACGCGGCGAACGTCAGCGCCGCGGTGACCGGGGAGACCCGCAACCCACCGGCGCTCGCGGTCAGCGCGCCGAGCGCGCCGAGCAGCGCGTACGCGATGCCGACCGCGACCGCGACGGTGAGCGCCTGTCGAGGCGAGCCGCCGCCGCGAGCGCCCACGGCCCGGCTGACGTGCACCCCGGCGCGGGTGAGCCGCCAGACGACGAGCGCGCTCAGGGCCAGCGGCGCCAGGCCGAGCGGCCCGGCGGCGGTCTGCAGCGGCACCCCGTGCCCGAGCAGCCAGCCGGCGAGCCCGGCGCGCAGCGCGCCGGTGGGCGAGCCGGCGTCCTCGCTGAGCTGGGCGAGGCCGAGCACCACGGTGACCGGCAGCCAGGAGGTCACCGCGGCCCAGAGCGCGGCCACCCCGGCGGCGACGGGCAGCGGGGCCCGGTTACGGGACGGCTCGCCCGGCCGGGGCGCGGGCACCCGCGCGGCCGGGCGGGCGCGGGCGCGCGGCCGCGCGCCGGCGGTCGGGCCGGCCGCGCGGCGGGGCTGGTCAGGGGTGACACGTGACATCGCCGTCTACTCTGGCACGCCGCGCTGAGGACGGCAGTCCGATACCGGGGCGGGACGGTGGCGAGTTCGCCGAACCCGAGGATCGGTCCCGGTGATCCGGTCTAGCCTCGGCTTGAGGCGCGACCTTTCCTGTCGCGGCACCGACCGCTCGGAGGAAGCCGTGAACGCTCCGTTTCCGCCGCCCCCGCCGCCACCGGCCGCCGGCCGGGACCGGACCACGCTCTGGGGCGTCCTCGGCATCGTGTTCGGCCTGTTCTGCTGCGGCATCCTGGGCATCGTCTTCGGCTGGTTGTCGATCCGCGACGCGCGGCGCTTCGGCAAGTCGCCGCTGCTCGGCTGGCTGGCCATCGCGTTCGGCGTGGTGAACATCGTCGCCAGCGCCATCGTGCGGGCCCGGGGCAGCTACTACTACCCGTACTGGTACCGCTGAGCGACGAGGGGGCCGACCGCGAACCGGTCGACCCCCTCGGCACGTCAGGCGACCGCTCAGCGGCCGGACATGAGCTCCCGCATCAGCTCGGCGGTCTCGGTCGGGGTCTTGCCGACCTTGACGCCGACCGCCTCCAGCGCCGCCTTCTTGGCGTCGGCGGTGCCCGCCGAGCCGGAGATGATGGCGCCGGCGTGGCCCATGGTCTTGCCGGGCGGGGCGGTGAAGCCGGCGATGTAGCCGACGACCGGCTTGGTGACGTTGGCCTTGATGAACTCGGCCGCCCGCTCCTCGGCGTCGCCGCCGATCTCACCGATCATGACGATCGCCTCGGTCTCCGGGTCCGCCTCGAACGCGGCGAGCGCGTCGATGTGGGTGGTGCCGATGATCGGGTCACCGCCGATGCCGACGCAGGTGGAGAAGCCGATGTCGCGCAGCTCGTACATCATCTGGTAGGTCAGCGTGCCGCTCTTGCTGACCAGGCCGATCCGGCCGGCGCCGGTGATGTCGGCCGGGATGATGCCGGCGTTCGACGCGCCCGGCGAGGCGATGCCCGGGCAGTTCGGGCCGATGATCCGGGTCCGCTCGCCCTTGGCCACGTTGTACGCCCAGAACGCGGCGGTGTCGTGCACCGGCACGCCCTCGGTGATCACCACGGCCAGGTCGATGCCGGCGTCGATCGCCTCGACCACCGCGGCCTTGGTGAACTGCGGCGGCACGAAGATGACAGTGACGTCCGCGCCGGTGTCCTTCATCGCGTCCGCGACGGAGGCGAAGACGGGCAGCTCGGTGCCGTCGAAGTCGACGGTGGTGCCGGCCTTGCGCGGGTTCACGCCGCCGACGACGTTGGTGCCGGCGGCGAGCATCCGCCGGGTGTGCTTGGAACCCTCGGAACCGGTCATGCCCTGCACGATGACCTTGGAGTCCTTGGTCAGCCAGATAGCCATTGTCAGACCCCCGCAGCTGCCAGCTCGGCGGCCCGCTCGGCCGCGCCGTCCATGGTGTCGACCCGCTGGATGAGCGGGTTGGCCGCGCCGTCGAGGATGGCCCGACCGGCCTCGGCGTTGTTGCCGTCGAGGCGGACCACGAGCGGCTTGGTGGCCTTCTCGCCGCGCTGCTCGAGCAGCGCCAGCGCCTGCACGATGCCGTTGGCGACCGCGTCGCAGGCGGTGATGCCGCCGAAGACGTTGACGAAGACGCTCTTCACCGACGGGTCGGAGAGGACGATCTCGAGGCCGTTCGCCATCACCTCGGCGCTCGCGCCGCCGCCGATGTCGAGGAAGTTGGCCGGCTTGACGCCGCCGTGCCGCTCGCCCGCGTACGCGACCACGTCGAGCGTGGACATGACCAGGCCCGCGCCGTTGCCGATGATGCCGACCTCGCCGTCGAGCTTGACGTAGTTGAGGTCCTTCTCCTTGGCGGCCTGCTCCAGCGGGTCCACCGACGCCTGGTCGACCAGGGCCTCGTGGTCCGGGTGCCGGAACCCGGCGTTCTCGTCCAGGGTGACCTTGGCGTCCAGGAGCAGCAGCTTGCCGTCCTTGGTGGTGGCCAGCGGGTTCACCTCGACCAGGGTGGCGTCCTCGGCGACGAACGCCTGCCACAGCCCGACCGCGACGTCGACGATCTGGTCGGCCACCTCGGCCGGGAAGCCGGCCGCACCGACGATCTCGCGCGCCTTGGCCTCGTCCACGCCGGTGTTGGCGTCGATCGGCGCCTTGACGACCTTCTCGGGAGTCTCGGCGGCGACCGCCTCGATGTCCATGCCGCCGGCGACGCTGGCGATGCAGAGGAAGGTGCGGTTCGCCCGGTCGAGCAGGTACGAGAAGTAGTACTCCTCGGCCACGTCCGCGGTCACCGTGATCATGACCTTGTGGACGGTGTGACCCTTGATGTCCATGCCGAGGATGTCGGTGGCCCGGGCCACCGTCTCCTCCGCGCCCTCGGCCAGCTTCACGCCGCCGGCCTTGCCGCGGCCACCGACCTTCACCTGTGCCTTGACGACCACCCGGCCGCCGAGGCGTTCGGCGATCGCGCGGGCCTCCTCCGGGGTAGTGGCGACGCCGCCGGCGAGCACGGGCAAGCCGTGCCGCTCGAACAGGTCCCGCCCCTGGTACTCGTACAGGTCCACGATTGCGCGTCCCGTCCCGTCTCCGCGGCGCGCCGTCGCGCCGCCACCAGCGTTGGAAAATCAGTTTGACGCCTGTCATCAGAACAGACAGGCCATTTGCCGCAGCCTAACGAGATGGGAACCGGCGGCAACCGAGCGGGTGCGTGGTGTGCGGTAATGCACAGCCGTCGACGGATCGTCCGGTGCCGGTACGCCCCGACGTCAGCCGTCCGGGGGATGTCCGGGCCGGGGCGTAACCCCCGGTCAGGGGCGTCGTTGAGTCTGATGTCGGAGCGCTGGTCAAGCGCGATGACGGGAGCGGCCGATGCCCTGTCGGTCGAGGGGTGGCGGCGGGGCATCGTGCATAGAGGGGCCGGGCGTGTGAGGGGTGCGTCCGGCCCCTCCCCCTGCCCGCGATCCGGCGGCGCTCAGCCGACCGGCTGCGCCACGTTCTCCCGCACCCAGTCGACGATCGAACCGGTGGTGGCGCCCGGGGTGAAGATCTTCGCGACGCCGAGCCGCTGGAGCTCCGGGATGTCGCCCTCCGGGATGATGCCGCCGCCGAAGACCACGATGTCGGCGGCCTCGCGCTCGGCGAGCAGTTCGAGGACCCGTCGGAAGAGGGTCATGTGCGCGCCGGAGAGCACCGAGAGGCCGACCGCGTCCGCGTCCTCCTGGATCGCCGTCTCCACGATCTGCTCGGGGGTCTGGTGCAGGCCGGTGTAGATGACCTCCATGCCCGCGTCGCGCAGGGCCCGGGCGACGACCTTCGCGCCCCGGTCGTGGCCGTCCAGGCCCGGCTTCGCGACGACGACCCGGATACGAGAGCTCATTCGCGTACACCTTTCACCGGCACCGGCACTCCTGACCTGAACGAACGGTAACCCGGCCGGACGGCGGGCCGGTAGCCGGGCCGACCCCTACCGCCCGATCGCGGTCGCCGGAAGCCGGACACCTCCGCCGAATGGTCACCGTCCGCGACGAATGGACAGTCCAGGGGCCATCCGTCCGGGGGCACGAGCTATGACAAGAACGCACGGAAGCGGACATAAAGAATCGCCAGTTCGGCGCTTCGGCTTGTGACAGGAGTGGCGGTTGGCTAACGTGTCCACGGTTGTCATCGAGTCCACGGACGGGTGACGACGCGACACCGGAGGTTCGACCGAGCTTCACCGAACGGTCCGAGGTCGCATCGGATCCCCGACAACGGAGGGTGTGCGTGCGCCAGCGCCTGTCGTCTGAGCCCGATAGATATCGCGGCCGTCGCCGCGTACCCACCCCCCCGCGGAGCCGTTACGCCGCGGTCGTCACCACCGCCTTCGTCGGCGCCGGCATCGTCGCCCTCGGCGCGAACGCCCTCCCCGACGCCAAGAGCGTCAGCCCCTCGGTCCTCGACGAGCTCCGGCAGGCCTCGGTCGCCAGCCAGGACGCCGCCGACCGGGCGGACAGCGTCGACCGCGCCGACCGTGACGAGCGCTCGGGCGGCGTGGACGCCACCCAGCAGGACACCTGGCTCCTCCCCCTGCACGGCTACGACTTCAAGTCGCCCTACGGCGTGCGCTTCGGCAAGCTGCACACCGGCGTCGACCTGGTCGCCCCGGAGGGCACGCCCTACCAGGCCATCCACGCCGGCACGGTCACCAAGGCCGGCTGGTTCGGCGGCTACGGCTACGCGGTGATCGTCAAGCACGCCGACGGCAGCGAGGCCATCTACGGCCACTCCTCCGCGGTGACGGTCAAGGAGGGTCAGCAGGTGAAGGCCGGTGACCAGCTCGGCCTGGTCGGCAACACCGGCCACTCCTACGGCTCGCACCTGCACCTCGAGGTCCATGTCAACGGCCAGCCGCTGGACCCGGTGCCGTGGCTCGTGGACCGCGGAGTGGACATCAAGCTCGAAATCGAGGCAGCCTACAGCGATGTAGCGGCCTCCTGACTCTGCGCACCGCCCGACAGCCGCCCGGATCCTGCGATCCGGGCGGTTTCGCGTCCGGGCAAGTCTGCCGCGTCACACCCGGGAGTGTGAGCGGGCCCACACGGCCTCGTGATCGACTCTTCGCGGGAACCACCCAGTCGACGCGAAGCCGGACAGCCGTCCGTGGGGCCCACGCCCGGGCCGCGAACCCGCCACCGGCCGGACTGCGGACCGACACCAGTATTTCCAGGTCCGCGTGCCCCCCGACCGGTGAAGGTTCTCGTGCAGCACAGCAGTCCCACAGCGAACGGCAACACCCCGGACCACGCCCCCGCCCGGCACCGCCGCGCCGGCCGGCGCACCGCGTACCTCGTCACCGGCGCGGTCGCCCTGCTCGGCCTGGGCCTCGGCGGCGTCGTGGTCGCCACCGGCGACGAACCGGCCCCCGCTCCCGCCGCGATCGACCTCGACGCCCGGGAACGCGCCGCGGCCGCCGACCGGGCCGACCGGTCGGCCCGCGAGTCGGTCAGCCCGGTCACCCCGTCCGCCGCGCCGACCAGCCCGACGCCGAGCCCCAGCGCCACCACCCCGAAGCCGCGAAAGACGGCTGCGCCGAAGCCCAAGCCGAAGCCGAAGAAGGTCGCGCCGAAGCCGAGCTGGGTCGTCCCGATGAGGGGCGCCGAGATCACCTCCTGCTACGGGCAGCGGTGGGGCACCCTGCACGCCGGCATCGACTTCGCCATGCCCGCCGGCACCCCGATCCGGGCCGCCGCGGCCGGCACCGTGGTGAAGGCCGGCGACGTGGGCGACGGCTACGGCAACTCCGTCTTCGTCGACCACCACAACGGCTATCTGACCCACTACGCCCACCAGAGCCGGCTCCTCGTCGACGTCGGCGACCGGGTGAAGGCCGGTCAGGTCATCGGCTACGAGGGTGCCACCGGCGACGCCACCGGCCCGCACCTGCACTTCGAGGTGCACAAGGGCGCCATGTGGAACCAGATCGACCCGGCGCCGTTCCTGCGCGCCCGCGGCATCGACGTGGCCTGCTGACGGCTGCCGCACGAGCAGGGGCCCGGTCCGGCGCGACGCCGGACCGGGCTTCCTCGACGGTCAGAGCTTCTCGATCGGGGCGTGCCGCAGCACCAGCCACATGGTCTGGTCGCCGAAGTCGATCTGGGCCCGGGCACCCGGCCCGGCCCCCTCGACCGCCAGCACCCGGCCCAGGCCGTAACGCTGGTGGTTGACCCGGTCACCCGCCGAGACCTTGGGCGCCTGCTTCAGCTCGCTCGCCGTCGCCAGCCGGCTGGCGTCCACGCCGAGCCGCTTGGCGAGCTGGGTCGCCTTGGGCGTGCCGCCGGTGAAGCCGCCCGACAGCCGGTCCGCCCGGCCGCCGACGCCGCCCCCACCGCCACCCCACGAGGTGTACGACCCCTCGGTGCGCTCCCACCGCACCAGCTCCGGCGGCAACTCCTCCAGGAACCGCGACGGCGGGTTGTAGGCCGGCGCGCCCCACGCCGAGCGGGTGACCGCCCGGGACAGGTAGAGCCGCTGCCGGGCGCGGGTGATCCCCACGTAGGCCAGGCGCCGCTCCTCCTCCAGCTCGCGGGTGTCGCCGAGCGAGCGCAGGTGCGGGAAGACGCCGTCCTCCAGGCCGCTCAGGAAGACCACCGGGAACTCCAGGCCCTTGGCGGTGTGCAGCGTCATCAGCGTGACCACGCCCTGGTGGTCGGGGTCGTCGGACGGGATCTGGTCGGCGTCGGCGACCAACGCCACCTGCTCCAGGAACCCGGCCAGGGTGGCCCGCTCGTCGTCGGCGCCCAGCGCCTCGATCCGCTCGGTGTATTCCCGGGCGACGCTCACCAGCTCCTGGAGGTTGTCCACCCGGCCGGCGTCCTGCGGGTCGAGGCTCTCCTCCAGCTCGGCCAGGTAGCCAGAGCGGGTCAGCACCGCCTCCAGCACCTCCTCCGGGGTGCCGGTGGCGGCCAGTTCCCGCGCCGAGTCGAGCAGCGCGACGAACTCGGCGATGCCGTTCGCCGCCCGGGTGGAGATGCCCGGCGCCTCCCGGGCCCGGCGCAGCGCGGCGCCGAAGGAGACGCGGTCCCGCGCGGACAGCGCCTCGACGCAGGCCTCGGCCCGTTCGCCGATGCCCCGGCGCGGGGTGTTGAGGACCCGGCGCAGGCTGACCGTGTCGTCGTCGTTCACCACGGCGCGCAGGTAGGCCAGCGCGTCGCGGACCTCCTTGCGCTCGTAGAAGCGCACCCCGCCGACCACCTTGTAGGGCAGGCCGACCCGGATGAACACCTCCTCGAACACCCGGGACATGGCGTTCGTGCGGTAGAAGACCGCCACGTCGCCCGGGCGGGTCTCGTCGGCGTCGACCAGCCGGTCGATCTCCCGGGCCACCCAGTCCGCCTCGGCGTGCTCGGTGTCGGCGACGTAGCCGACGATCTGCTCGCCGGCGCCGGCGTCGCTCCACAGCCGCTTGGGCTTGCGCGAGGTGTTCCGGTCGATCACCGCGTTGGCCGCGTTCAGGATGGTCTGGGTGGAGCGGTAGTTCTGCTCCAGCAGGATGGTGCGGGCGTCGGTAAAGTCCCGCTCGAACTCCAGGATGTTGCGGATGGTCGCGCCGCGGAAGGCGTAGATGGACTGGTCGGCGTCGCCCACCACGCACAG
Source organism: Micromonospora humi (assembly GCF_900090105.1). GTDB lineage: Bacteria > Actinomycetota > Actinomycetes > Mycobacteriales > Micromonosporaceae > Micromonospora > Micromonospora humi. The sequence goes on from NZ_FMDM01000024.1 coordinate 64,735, forward strand.
CTCGGCCGGCGGGATCCCGTCGGTGCCGGAGACCAGCTCCTTGATCAGCACGTACTGGGCGTGGTTGGTGTCCTGGTATTCGTCCACCAGCACGTGCCGGAACCGACGCCGGTAGCTCTCCGCCACGTGCGGGTGCGACTGGAGCAGGTGCACGGTGGTCATGATCAGGTCGTCGAAGTCCAGCGCGTGCGCCTCGCGCAGCCGCCGCTGGTAGAGCGCGTACGCCTCGGCGAGCGCCCGCTCGTTGGGCCCCTTCGCGCCCGCGGCGAAGGTCTCCGGGTCGGTCAGCTCGTTCTTCAGGTTCGACACCTGGGCGGCGAGACCCCGGGCCGGGTAGCGCTTCGGGTCCAGGTCCAGCTCGCGGGCGACCAGCTGCATCAGCCGGCGCGAGTCGTCGGCGTCGTAGATCGAGAAGGTCGACTTGAGGCCGGCGTGCTCGTGCTCGGCGCGCAGGATGCGCACGCAGGCCGAGTGGAACGTCGACACCCACATCATCCGGGCGCGCGGGCCCACCAACGCGGCCACCCGTTCCTTCATCTCGCCGGCGGCCTTGTTGGTGAAGGTGATCGCGATGATCTCGCCGGGGTGCACGTCCCGGGTGCCCAGCAGGTAGGCGATCCGGTTGGTCAGCACCCGGGTCTTGCCCGAGCCGGCGCCGGCCACGATCAGCAGCGGGGAGCCGGCATGGGTCACCGCGTCCCGTTGCGGGCCGTTCAGGCCGTCGAGGAGGGCCTGCGGATCCGACCGCGCGCCACCGGGACGGTGCGGCGGGGTCGGCCGGGACTCCGGCGCGGGCGGGGACGCGGGAATGTCGAAGAGAGGATGCATCGCGGTCCGAGTCTATGCCGCCGCCCGGACACTTCCCCGCCCGCGCCGCCGGTCCGCGGCCGGCGTCGCGTCCCACCTGTTGGCCGGTTTCCTTGCGCGCCCGGCCCGGGGGTCGGCATACTCGACGGCGTGTTCGATCAGCGCTTCTTTTACTACGGCTCCGGGAGTCCGGCAGCCGTGGGTCGCGCCTGATCGTCAGACCTACGAAAAAGCCCCGGGCTCCCAGAGCCCGGGGCTTTTCCGTCCCGGGATCCGGGTACCGGGCCCGAGCCCTGAGAGGGACGACGATGATGACTGACGTGGTGGAGTCCAGCGGCAGCCTGGCGCGGCACGACCGGCCGACCGGCGGCGACCCGACCGGCGCCGCGGCGGCGCGGACCGGCACCGACGACTCGGCGGCGGCCGAGCGGATCGGTGAGATCCGGCGACGGATCGACGAGATCGACCGCACGCTCATCACGCTCTGGCAGGAACGGGCCGCGCTCTCCCAGGAGGTCGGCGCCACCCGGATGGCGTCCGGCGGGACCCGCCTGGTGCTCTCCCGGGAGCGCGAGATCCTGGAGCGGTTCCGGACCGAGCTCGGCGCCGACGGCACCCAGCTCGCGCTGCTGCTGCTGCGCGCCGGCCGCGGCCCGCTGTGACCCGGCCGGCGCGGGCGCCGGAAACGACGAACCGCCTGCCGGCGTCGAGCTGACGCCGGCAGGCGGTCCGGTCTGGTTCAGGCCGCCTCGTGGGTGACGACGATCTCCCGCTTCTCGGCGAAGTGGCAGGCGCTCGGGTGGTCCGAGCCCGGCCGGATCTCCAGCAGCGGCACCTCCTGGGCGCAGACGTCCTGCGCCTTCCAGCACCGGGTGCGGAACCGGCAGCCCGAGGGCGGGCTGACCGGCGAGGGGACATCGCCCTGGAGCCGGATGATCGCCTTGGTCTCACGCAGGGTCGGGTCCGGCACCGGCACCGCCGACAGCAGCGCCTGGGTGTACGGGTGGGTCGGCCGCTCGTAGATCTCGTCCTCGGTGCCGATCTCCACCATCTTGCCCAGGTACATCACGGCGACCCGGTCGGACAGGTGGCGCACGACCGACAGGTCGTGGGCGATGAAGACGTACGAGAGACCGAACTCGGCCTGGAGCTTCTCCAGCAGGTTCATCACCTGGGCCTGGATGGAGACGTCCAGGGCCGACACCGGCTCGTCGCAGACGATCACCTCGGGCCGCAGCGCCAGCGCCCGGGCGATGCCGATGCGCTGCCGCTGGCCGCCGGAGAACTGGTGCGGGTACCGGTTGATGTGCTCCGGGTTGAGGCCGACCAGGTCGAGCAGTTCCTTGACCTTGCCCCGCCGGCTGCCGCGCGGAGCCACCTCGGAGTGGATCTCGAACGGCTCGCCGATCAGGTCACCGACCGTCATCCGCGGGTTGAGCGAGGTGTACGGGTCCTGCATCACCAGCTGGATCTGCCGGCGCAGCCGCCGCAGCGCGCCACCGGAGAGCTTGGAGATGTCCTGGCCCTTGTAGAGCACCTGACCCGCGGTCGGCTTCTCCAGGTTCATCAGCACCCGGGCGAGCGTCGACTTGCCGCAGCCGGACTCGCCGACCACGCCCAGCGTCTCGCCGGCCTTGAGTTCGAAGGAGACGCCGTCGACCGCCTTGACCTGGCCGATGGTCTTCTTGAACACGATGCCCTGGGTCACCGGGTAGTGCTTGACCAGGTCACGAACCTCGATGATGTTCTCAGTCACGGTTCACGAGCTCCTCGGCGAAGTGGCAGGCGCTGGCCCGACCGTTGCCCAGCTGCAGCAGCGGCGGGACCTTCTCCCGGCACACCGGCTGCGCCATCGGGCAGCGCGGGTTGAAGGCGCAGCCCGGCGGGATGTTCATCAGGTTCGGCGGAAGCCCCTTGATGGTCCGGAGCTCCTGCCCCTTCTCGTCCATTCGCGGGATCGAGTTGAGCAGGCCCAGCGTGTACGGGTGTCCGGGCTTGGCGTACAGCTCGTAGACGTTGGCTTCCTCGACGATCCGGCCGGCGTACATGACCGCGATCCGGTCCGCGACGTCGGCGACCACGCCGAGGTCGTGGGTGATCAGGATCATGCCCATCTGCCGCTCCCGCTGGAGCTCGCCGAGCAGGTCCATGATCTGGGCCTGCACGGTCACGTCCAGCGCGGTGGTCGGCTCGTCCGCGATCAGCACCTCGGGGTCCAGCGCCAGCGACATGGCGATCATCGCGCGCTGCCGCATGCCGCCGGAGAACTGGTGCGGGTAGTTGCTGAACCGACCCTTGGCGTTGGGGATCTTCACCTGGTCGAGCATCTCGATCGCGCGCTTCTTGGCGTCCGCGCGGCTGAGGCCGCGCCGGATGCGGAACTGCTCGGCGATCTGGAAGCCGACGGTGAAAACCGGGTTGAGGGCCGAGAGCGAGTCCTGGAAGATCATGGCGATGCCCTCGCCACGGATCCGTCGCCGCTGCTCGGCGGACATCTTGAGCATGTCCTTGCCGTGGAAGCGCACCTGGCCGCCGGTGACGAACCCGGGCGGGGTGTCCAGGATGCCCATCACGGTCTGCGCGGTGACGCTCTTGCCGGAGCCGGACTCGCCGAGCACGGCGAGGGTCTCCCCCGCGTCGACGTGGTACGTCACACCGTTGATGACCTTGGCGACGCCGTCCCGGGTGCGGAACTCCACCCGCAGGTCGTCGACCTCGAGCAGGCGGCCCGAGGGGCGGCCGGATCCGTCGGCGCCCGCCGAGGACTGCTCGTGCACGAGAATGTCGGACAACTCAGTTCCCCTATCGGAGCTTCGGGTCGAGGGCCTCGCGGACCGCCTCGCCGAGCATGACGAAGCTCAGCACGGCGGTGACGAGGAACGCGGAGGGGAAGAACAGCAGATACGGCGAGACCCGGATGTAGTTCTGGGCTTCGCTGATCATGATGCCCCAGGAGACCACCGGGCTCTTCAGGCCGATGCCCAGGAACGACAGCGTGGCCTCGGCGCCGATGAACGAGCCGACCATGATGGTGCCGTAGACCAGCAGCGGGGCCAGGCAGTTGGGCAGCAGGTGCTTGAGGATGATCCGGCCGGTGCCGGCGCCCAGGGCGCGGGCGGCGACGATGTAGTCGGCCTCCTTGG
>NZ_FMDM01000010.1 GCF_900090105.1 Micromonospora humi
CCGACTACATCGTCGCCGCCCGCGCCCTGGGCGCCGGCACCGGCCGGATCATCCTCAAGCACCTGCTGCCCAACTGCCTGGCCCCGCTGCTGGTCTACGGCACCATCATGGTCGGCTCGTTCATCGGCGCCGAGGCCACGCTGTCGTTCCTGGGCATCGGCCTGAAGAGCCCGGTGGTCTCCTGGGGCATCATGATCAGCGAAGCCCAGAACTACATCCGGGTCTCGCCGTACCTGCTGTTCTTCCCCTCCGCGTTCCTCGTCACCGCCGTGCTGAGCTTCGTCATGCTCGGCGAGGCGGTCCGCGAGGCCCTCGACCCCAAGCTGCGCTGACGCGGCCCGGCCGTGCCGTACGGTGGATCGATGACCGACATGGTGGAGACCATCCGGCAGGTGTGCCTGGCGCTGCCCGAGGTCGATGAGCGGCTCAGCCACGGCACCCCCACCTGGTTCGTCCGGGGCAAGAAGTCGTTCGCCACCGTCTGGCCCGACGGCCACCACCAGAACGAGTTCCCGCACCTGTGGTGCGCCGCGCCGGCCGGATCGGCGGTCGAACTGGCCGCGGCGAACCCGCGCGCCTACTTCCGCCCGCCCTACGTCGGGGGCCGCGGCTGGGTCGGTGTGCGCCTCGACGCCGGGCTCGACGAGGCCGAGCTGTCCGAGGTCCTCCAGGACGCGTACCGCACGATCGCGCCGCCCACGCTCGTGGCCCGACTGCCGTAGGGCCGGGCGCGCTCAGCGCGCGATCGTCGACGAGCCGGCCGGTGCGCCGCCACCCACGGTCAGCGTGGCCAACAGCGCGGGATGGTCGGTCGAGCCGCGCATGTCCACCGCCCGGTGGCAGCAGATCGTGACGTCGCTCGTCGCCATGATCTGCTGCCGCGCGCCGTCGTCGACGCGTCGGTAGTCCGGCGGCACGCACGAGCGCACGTCCGGCACGCCGCCGGCCCGCAGGTTGAGGTCGCCGCCGAGGACGGTCGGCGCGTACCCCTCGGCCCGGCGGATCGCGGGCACCACCGCCCCGACCAGCTGCCCGCACTGGGCCAGGGCGACGGCGCCGTCGGTGTTCGCCAGGTGGGTGGTGCAGGCGTGCAGGACGGCGGCGGCGTGCAGGCAGAGCCAGACCCGCTCCTCGGGGTCGGCGGGATCCTGCGCCGGATAGGTTCCGCGGTGCACCTCGGGCCGGTCGCCGCGGGCGTCGAGACGGGCCAGCAACCCGATGCCGTACGGCTGGCCGTTGTTGCACCGGGTCGCGGACCCGCTGGGACGGTCGCCGGCGGCCTGGAAGGCGGAGACCACCCGACCGCCGGCGTGGCGGCCGGCGAGCGCGCGCTCCAGCGTGTCCACGTCGTCGCGGCAGACCTCGTTGAGGGTGACCACGTCGGGCAGCTCGGCGGCGATCACCTCGGCGGCCCGCGGCACGGCGCGGCCGGTCCAACAGCCGGCCCGGCCGCTGTTGCAGAGGTTCATCTGGAGCACCCGCAGCGTTCCCGACCCGGTGCCGCCTCCCGTGGACGAGCCGGCGGGCAGCCCGGCCACGACGAGCAGGAACACGACGGCCAGCGCCCGGCGGGCACGCCGGGCGGGGCGATGGGTCGACGGCGCGGACAGCGGGGCTCCGGCGGGGTGCGGCGGTGGGGTGCCCGTGATCCTAGCGGCGGCCGGTCCCGCCCGCGCGGCGCGTTCGCGGGCGGCGGCCGGCCGGCCGCGCTCCGGCACCGCCCGCGGGTTTCCGAAGGTGTGCGGAATGGGCATGATTGCCGACACCCGGGGAGGGAGTGACGGCAATGCTCGTAGGTGGCTATCTGGGCGCGGTGCTCATCGGCGCCCTCATCGGCCTGCTCGGCCGGCTGGTGCTGCCCGGCCGGCAGCGGATCGGCATCTTCGCGACGTTCCTCATCGGCGTCGGCGCGGCGGTGCTCGGCACCGTGGTCGCCCGCTGGGCCGGGATCGCCGACGACGCGCCGGTGCGGCTGTGGGTGCTGCGGTGGGACTGGATCGTGCTGGCGTTGCAGGTCGGCTTCGCGGTGGTCGGTGTGGCGCTGGCGAACATGCTCACCTTCACCCGGCTCGCCGGGGGCGACGACGAGGCCCGCCGGCGGAGTACCCGCGGCAGGGCCCGGAGCTGATGGCCGCACCGGCCCGCATCCTCGTCTACGGGGTGTACGGCGCCGGGAAGTCCACCCTGGCGGCGCGGCTGGCCGAACGACTCGGGCTGCCGTGGGTCCCGGTCGACGACCTGCTGTGGCGACCCGGCTGGGTGGAGGTGCCGGTGGCCGAGCAGCGCAGCCGGATCGAGGCGGTCTGCCGCCGCGACCGGTGGATCCTCGACGGGGCCTACCACGGCTGGCGGGACGTCGTGCTGGCCCGCGCCGAGTTGGTCGTCGGGCTGGACTATCCGCGCGGGCTCTCCTTCCGGCGGCTGCTGCGGCGCACCGCCGGCCGGCTGGCCAGCGGCGAGGTGATCTGCAACGGCAACCGGGAGTCGCTGCGCAGCGTACTGTCCCGCGACTCGATCCTGGTGTGGCACGTCTCCGCGTTCGGCCGGGCCCGTCGGCGGATGCGCACCTGGCAGGCCGACCCGGGCGGACCGCCGGTGCTGCTGTTCCGCACGCCGGCGGAGCTGGACCGGTGGTTGGCCGACCTGCCGTCGTCGCTGCCCCACTGACCGTCGCGATCCGATGACGGATCTGGCACTTGACCGTCACCCCGGGCACTCCTACGCTCTGCCAAAAGCTTTTGCCAAAAGGTTTTGGCATCCGCCACACTCCCACCACCACGCGCCCGGGCGCGCGCCCCCACGCGCCCGGCGAACCCTCGAACGGAGCGGACATGGCCCTTCCCGACCCCCACCCCACAGCCGGCGGCTGGCGCCGTCGCGGATTTCTCGGCCTGACCGCCGGCGCCGGCGCGGCCGCCCTGCTCGGCACGGCCGCCTGCGGAGCCGGCGGCGCCGGCGGCGGCGGCGCGGACGACGACAGGACGCTCACCCTCGCCTGCGAGGGCGGCGGCAAGACCGAGCTGCAACCCGTCGTGGACAAGTTCAAGCAGGCCACCGGCGTCACCGTCACCCTGGTCGAACTCCCCTACGAGGGCTTGTTCAACCGGCTCAGCAGCGAGCTGTCCGGCGGCCGGCCGTCGTTCGACGTCTGCGCCGTCGACGCGGTCTGGATCCCGCTGCTCGCCGGCAAGCTCGCCCCGCTCGACGATCTCTTCACCGACGCGGTCAAGGGCGACCTGTTCCCCGCGCTGGTCCAGGAGGCCCAGGCGGACGGGCACTTCATCGGCATGCCGGTGTGGACCAACAGCGAGATCCTGTTCTACCGCAAGGACCTCTTCGACGACCCGAAGGAGAAGGCGGCCTTCCAGCGCACGTACGGCTACCCGCTCGCCCCGCCCACCACCTGGCAGCAGTTCACCGACATCGCCGTCTTCTTCACCCGGCCGGAGCAGAAGCTGTACGGCACCGACGTCAAGGGCGCGGTGGAGACGGAGTGGCTCGCCCACGTCCTGCAGGCGGGTTCGCCGGGCGTGGTGCTCGACGACGACGGCGGCGTCATCGTCGACAACGCGCAGCACCTCGCCGCGCTGACGTTCTACGCCGACCTCGCCAACAAGCACAAGGTCGCCCCCGCCGGGGCGGCACAGACCGACTGGAACGCCGCGCAGAACCTGTTCAACCAGGGTCAGACCGCGATGACCCGGTTCTGGGCACACGCGTACCGGCAGATCCCGGCCGACGCGAAGGTCGCCGGCAAGGTCGGCGCCGCGCCGATGGTCGGCGGCACCGCCGGCGTCGCCGGCATCCCCGGCCCGTGGTACCTGTCCGCGCCGAAGGGCGGCGCCAAGGCCGACCTCGCCAAGCAGTTCATCAAGGCCGCGTACGACGACAACGCACTGAGCGTGGAGACCACGCTGGGTCTGGCCGCCCGCAAGTCCGCCTACCAGCAGTACGCCGCCAAGCCCGGTTACGAGTCGTTCGGCCCGCTGCTGGCCACGTTGAACGCCGGCGCCACCCGACCCCGGCCGGCCAGCCCGCACTGGCAGCGGATCGTGGACGGCGTCCTGGTCCCCACCATCCAGAAGGCGCTGACGCCGGGCGCGGACTACGCCGCGCTGCTCAAGGCCGCGCGTACCCAGATCGAGGGCATCGTCAAGTGAGCCGGACAGCGCAGGCGGCACCGCCGCGGACCGTGCCGGACGCGCCGAGGGAGATCCGGCGGCGCACCCGCCGAGGGCTCTCCGACGCCCGGTACGCGGCCCTGCTGGCCGCGCCGGCCGCGGTGGTGCTGCTCGCGCTGGTCGGCTGGCCACTGGTCAAGCTCGCCGTGAACAGCCTCTACACCGGGTCCGGGCTCGGCGACGGGCGGCGCTTCGCCGGGCTGGACAACTACCTGACCGCGTTGACCGACGCGGGCATCCGGGCGGCGGCCGGCCGCACGCTCGCGTACACGGTCATCGTGGTCACCGCCGAACTGGTGCTCGGCCTGGCGGTGGCGTTGCTGTTCCACCGGCTCGGGCCACGCTCGCGGATCCTCCAGACGATCTTCCTCTACCCGCTCATGATCGCGCCGGTGGTCGCCGGCCTGCTCTGGCGGTTCCTGATGATCGACAACGTCGGCATCGTCAACGAGCTGCTCACCCGGGTCGGCGTCCTGGACAGCCCGGGTGACGTCTCCTGGCTCAGCGACCCGGACCTGGTGCTCTTCTCGGTCGCGCTGCCCGACGTCTGGCTCACCACCTCGTTCATGACGCTGGTGCTCTACGCCGGCCTCCAGGCCATCCCCCCGGACCTGTACGAGGCGGCCCGGCTCGACGGCGCCCGTGGCCTGCGGATGCTGGTCAGCGTGACGCTGCCGCTGCTGCGGCCGGTGATCGCGGTGGCGCTGATCATTCGCGGCGTCGACGCCGCGCGGGCCTTCGACGTGATCCTGATCCAGACCGACGGTGGCCCGCAGTCCGCCTCCGAGACGTTGAGCCTGACCATCTACAAGACCATGGTCAGCTACAACGACCCGGGCACGGCGGCCGCCACCAGCACCCTGTTCATGATCGTCATGATGCTGGTCGCGATGGTCGGGGTGCTGACCATCTGGCGGCCCGGACGGGAGTCCTGATGACCCACGCGCGGCTCGCCCGCCTCCGTACCGGACTGCTCTGGGCCGTCGCCGTCGCGGTCGTCGCGGTCTACGCCTTCCCCTTCGTCTACCTGGTGCTGACCTCGTTCAAGCCGGCCACCGACGCGGTCGCGGTGCCGCCGACGGTGCTGCCGCAGCGGTTCAGCCTGGACAACTACCTCACCGCGCTGAACCGACCCGGGGTGACCGCCTCGTTCGTCAACAGCGTCAGCACGGCGGTCATCGCCACCGTGCTGTCGATGGCCCTGGCGATCCCGGCGGCGTGGGGCATCACCCGCTACCGCAGCCGGGCCGGCCGGGTGCTGATGGCCGGCTCCCTGCTGGTCCGGATGGCGCCCGCGGTGGCGATCGGTATCCCGCTGGTCACCATCCTCGGCGCGCTGGGGCTCACCGACACGCCCACCGGCCTGGCCCTGGCCCAGACCACAGTGGCGCTGCCGCTGTCGATCTGGTTGCTGGCCAGCTTCTTCGAGGGGGTGCCCCGGGAGATCGAGGAGGCCGCGCTCGTCGACGGCTGCGGCCGGTTCACCGCGCTGCTGCGGGTGATCCTGCCGGTCGTCTCCGGCGGCGTCGCGGTCACCGCCATCTTCGCGTTCCTCGCCTCCTGGAACGAGTTCCTCTTCGCGCTGCTGCTCACCTCGGTACGCGCGCAGACCACCCCGATCGCCATCGCCAACTTCCAGAGCCAGTTCGGCCTCGACTGGGGTCCGATGACGGCGCTGGCCACGCTCTACTCCGTACCCGCGGTCGTGCTGACGCTGCTGCTGCAACGGCGGATCGTCGCCGGGCTCAGCCTCGGCGCCGTCAAGGGCTGACCCACCACACCCCCTGAAAGGAAGCACCATGTCGTTCTGGCGACCCACCAGCCCGCTCGCGGGACTCACCCGGGTCAAGGCCGGCCGCTCCCGACGCGAGTCGAGCTGGGACCGCACCGGCGGCAACCGCGACTTCGCGGTCGTCGCACCCGGCGAGACGCACGTGCTGGCCGACATCACCGGCACCGGCGTCATCGGCCACATCTGGCTGACCACCCGCTGCTACTCGGAGAAGTACCTGCGCAAGCTGGTCATCGAGATGTACTGGGACGGTGAGGAGAACCCGAGTGTCCGCAGCCCGCTCGGCGACTTCTTCGGCGTCGGGCACGCCACCTGCACCCACTACGTGTCGCTGCCGCTGAGCATGGTGTTCGGCCCGCGCCGTGGCCCCAAGGGCCCGTTCGCCGCCGCGATGAACTCCTACTTCCCGATGCCGTTCGGCAGCTCCGCGAAGATCGTCATCCGCAACGAGTCGGACAAGCCGATCGAGAACCTGTTCTACTACGTCGACTACGACCTGACCGACGAGGCCAAGCCGGACGACGTGGCCTACTTCCACGCCCACTACCGCCAGGAGAAGCCCTGCGTGCCGGTGCCGAACGGGCTCGCCCCCGGCGAGGTGCCGGCGCCCTGGGACCTGCCCGGGGTCAACCTCACCGGCGAGGACAACTACGTCATCCTGGACGCCGAGGGGGGCGCCGGGCACTACGTCGGCTGCGTGCTCAGCATCGACAACCACAACGCCTCCAACCAGCCGTACACCTGGCCGGGCGAGGGCGACGACATGATCTTCATCGACGGTGAGCAGTGGCCGCCGTCGTTGCACGGCACCGGCACCGAGGACTACTTCAACGCGGCGTGGGGCTTCCCCAGCGGCGCGTACGCCGGCCCGTACCACGGCATCAGCCTGGCCAGCAGCCCGCAGGAGCACTTCGGGCTGTGGAGCATGTACCGGTTCCACATCGAGGACCCGGTCCGCTTCTCGAAGTCGATCAAGGTGACCATCGAGCACGGGCACGCCAACGACCAGGGCAACGACTTCTCCTCGGTGGCCTACTGGTATCAGCACCACCCGCACAAGCCGCTGCCGGAGCTGCCGCCGGTGGACGAGCGGCTGCCCCGCCGCTGGCCCGAGCACGGCCTGTGGGACGAGTGACCGCTCCGATACCGTTGACCGGCCGTCCACACCGGACGGGCGGCCCCCCGAGCACTGCGATGGTGAGCTGATGGGACAGAAGGCGAGCATCCGGGACGTCGCCGCGGAGGCGGGCGTCTCGGTGACCACCGTGTCCCACGTGCTGAACAACAAGTCCGGCACCCGGGTCAGCCCGGAGACCCGCGAACGCGTCGAGACGGCCGCCCGCCGGCTCGGCTACGCGGCGAACGGGCTGGCCCGGGGGCTGCGGCTGCAGCGCTCGCAGACGCTCGGGCTGCTCGGCGACGAGATCGCCACGACGCCCTACGCGGGACGGATGATCCTCGGCGCGCAGGAGACCGCCTCGGCGCGCGGCTGGCTGCTCATGCTGCTCACCACCGGGCGCGACCCGGAGGTGGAACGGCGGGAGATCCAGGCGTTGGCCCGGCACCGGGTCGACGGCGTGCTCTACGCGACCATGTACCACCGGGTCGTGCGGGTGCCCGACGAGCTGCGCCCGATGCCGGTGGTGCTGCTCGACGCCGCGGACGCCGACGGGGCGTACCCGTCGGTGGTGCCGGACGAGCGCGGCGGTGGGCAGGCGGCCGTCCGGGAGCTGCTCGCCCACGGGCACCGGCGGATCGGCTTCGTCACCAACGTCGACGACATCCCCGCCACCCACGGCCGTCTCGCGGGCTACCGGGACGCGCTGCGGGAGGCGGGGGTGCCGTTCCGGCCGGAGCTGGTGCTCGCCGAGGTCTCCGACACCCACGGCGGGCACCGGGCCGCCCGTGCGCTCCTCGACCGCCCGGACCGGCCCACCGCCCTGTTCTGCTTCAACGACCGGATGGCCATGGGCGCCTACCGGGCGGCGGGCGAGCTGGGGCTGCGCGTCCCCACCGACCTGTCGGTGGTCGGCTTCGACAACCAGGAGCTGATCGCCGAAGGGCTGCACCCCGGTCTCAGCACGGTCGCGCTGCCGCACTACGAGATGGGCGCCTGGGCGGTCACCACCATGGTGGAGCTGCTCGACCAGCCCAAGGGCGCCCGCCGACGGGCCGCCGGGCCGGTCGTCATGCCCTGCCCGCTGATCCGCCGCCAGTCGGTCGCCGCCGCTCCGCACTGACCGCGCGTCCCGCCTCTGTCCCCCGGCGGCGGCACCGACCATCCGCCGCGTGGCGGCCCGTACCGCGACCCCGCACCCGGGGGCCGCCCCCACACCCCACCCCCGGCGTCGCCACCGCGACGCGACACATCCGCCGCCACACCGGCGGCCGAAGGCAAAGGACTCCCCCGTGCTCCGACTTCCCGACGCCTGGATCTGGGACTTCTGGTTCGCCCGTGACGGCGACACCCACCACCTGTTCTTCCTGCGCGCCTCCCGGGCCCTGGGCGACCCGGACCGGCGGCACTTCCGGGCCAGCGTGGGCCACGCCGTCTCCACCGACCTGCGCCACTGGACCCAGCTCGCCGACGCGCTGGTGCCGGCGGACCGCCCGGCCTTCGACGACGTCGCCACCTGGACCGGCTCGGTGCTGCGCGGCCCGGACGGGCGCTGGCACATGTTCTACACCGGCGCCGGCAGCGCCGAGGACGCCCTGGTGCAGCGCATCGGCCTGGCGAGCTCCGAGGACCTGGTCACCTGGGAGCGGCACCCGGCGTCGCCGGTGCTCACCGCCGCCGCCGACTGGTACGAGCGGCTCGGCGACTCCACCTGGCCGGACGAGGCCTGGCGCGACCCGTGGGTGTTCGCCGACCCGGACGGCGACGGCTGGCACATGCTGGTCACCGCGCGCGCCAACTCCGGCCCGGTCGACGACCGGGGCGTCGTCGCCCACGCCCGCTCGCACGACCTGGTGCACTGGACCGCCCAGCCGCCGGTGACCGCGCCGGGAAGCGGCTTCGGCCACCTGGAGGTGCCCCAGGTGGAGGTGGTCGACGGCCGGCCGCTGCTGGTCTTCTCCTGCCTGCACGACCAGCTCGCGGAGCGCAGCCGGGACGCCCGGCCCTGCGGCGTCTGGGCGGTACCGGGCGCGTCGCCGCTGGGGCCGTTCGACGCCACGAAGGCGCAGCGCCTGACCGACGACAGCCTCTACAGCGGACGCCTGGTCCGCGACGGCGACGGGCGGTGGCAACTGCTGGCCTTCCTCAACCACGACGAGCAGGGGCGGTTCGTCGGCGAGCTGAGCGACCCGATCCCGCTGCGGGTCGACCCGGACGGCACAGTCCGGCTCGGCGACGCCGAACCGGGTACGCCCTACTCGGTGCACGGACGCCGGGTGGTCGCTCCCGCCGACGACGTCGCCACCCCCGACGTCGACGAGGGCGCCGGCTCGCCGGCCGCCGCCGTCGGAGCCTGAGCCGTGCTGACCGTGCTCGGCGAGGCCGTGGTGGACCTCGCGCCGTCCGGCGGCGGCGACCTGCTCGCCGCCCACCCCGGTGGCAGCCCGCTGAACGTCGCGGTCGGGCTGGCCCGGCTCGGCCGACCCACCGCGATGCTGGCCCGCTTCTCCCGTACCGCGTTCGGCCGCCGGCTCCGCGCCCACGCCGACGCCAACGGCGTCGACCTCAGCCACGCCGCCGCCGACGACCGGCCGGCGACGCTGGCCGTCGTGTCGCTGGGCGCCGACGGGGCGGCCGGATACGACTTCTACCTCGACGGCACCGCCGACTGGCAGTGGCGCCGGGCGGAGTTGGCGCTGCCGCCCGGCACCGAGGTGCTGCACACCGGTTCGCTGGCGGTCCTGCTGCCACCGGGCGCGGACCTCATCGCCGACCTGCTGGCCCGCACCTACGCGCGGCGGGGGGTGCTGGTCAGCCTGGACCCGAACGTCCGGCCGACGATGCTCACGGATCCGGACGCCGCCCGGAACCGGCTGCTCGACCTGACCCGCCACGCCCACCTGGTGAAGGCCAGCGACGAGGACCTGGCCTGGCTGTTCCCCGGCACGCGCGTCGAGGAGGCCGCCGCGGCGCTCGGCCGTCGGGGGGTGGAACTGGTCGTGGTGACCCGGGGCGCCGCCGGCGCGTACGCCCGCACCCACGCCGGTCGCCACGTGACCTGCCCGGCCGAGCCGGTGACGGTGGCCGACACGGTCGGCGCCGGCGACGCGTTCACCGCCGGCCTGCTCGACGCGCTGATCGAGATCGGCGCCGCCGCCCCGGGCACAGTGGGAGAGCTGGACGAGGACCGACTCGCCGCGGCGCTCCGGCACGCCAGCCGGATCGCGGCGATCACCTGCGCCCGGCCGGGCGCCGATCCGCCGCGCCGCGCCGACCTTGCCCTCTCAACGCCGCCACGCTAGGCCTCACCGCTGCCGGTGGTCGCGGTCGGGCAGGAGCACCCAGGTGTCGGGCGGTCCGGTGACCGGGCGGGCGTCGGCCGGCCGCAGGCCGACGAAGGCGCAGGCGTAGGCGGCCGGGTTGCCCCGGTAGAGGTGGGCGAGCAGGATCTCGCCGCCCGGGGCGTCCGCCCAGGGGTCGCCACCGGGGTGCAGGTCCCCGCTGACGGCCCGCCCGTCGACGTAGACGCTGCCCTGGTTGCCGCTCTTCGGGTTCGCGTACACCCCGTAGGCGACCGTCCCGGCGGAGAGCGCCCGGCCGACCACCGGGGTCTGCGGCTGGTAACCCCACGGTTGGGTGAGCACGCACCCACCCGGCACGTCGGTGACGCCGACGAGCAGCGGGTCCCGGATGTCCTCCAGCCAGCGCCAGGCGTCCTCGTCGTCCTCGTCGGACTCCTCGTCCACCTCCACGTCGTAGTAGGCCAACAGGTTCTCCTCCGTCACCGCGGCGCCGTCCAGACGCCGGACCGCCTCGACGGCGTCCACCCGGGCGACGCAGAGCAGCCCGGTGCCGTCGAGGTCCAACCCGTCCACCGCGGCCCGCAACGCCGGCGCGGCCGCCGCGACCGCCGCCTCGTCCGGGGTCAGCCCCACCCCGGACGGTCGGTCGGGGAACAGCTCCGGCTCGGCGCCGGTCAGGCCGAGCCGCCCGGGGGACCAGCCCGCCATCATCGGCAACCACGGATCGGCGCCGGCGGCGGACAGGACGCGTGCGTTGTCGGTGCGCCCCGCGTGGACCGCCACCCACAGCGCGGAGCGGCCCTCGGCGAGGGTGTCGAGGTCGCGGGTCGCCTCGCACATCACGGCCAGTACCTCCGGCGCGGCGTACCGGGCCGCCTCGTGCAGCATCGTCCGGCCGCTCGGACCGCCCGGCGCCGCCGGGTCCGCCCCGGCGGCGAGCCACGCCCGGACCTGGCCGACGTCACCCCCGTCCCACAGCCGGACCCCGCTCCGGTCCCCCATGGCATCTCCCTCCCGTGGTGGCGCATCGTCGGATCACCGCGTGTCTACTCCCGCGGCCCGTTGTTGTCGACCGGCCGGACGCGCAGCAGCCGTCGGACCGGGTCGGCCGGGCCCGGTCCGTCACCGCGGTGCGGGTGCCGCGCGCCGGAAGTCGACGTCGATCCCGCCGACGCGTGCACCCGGGCTCGACAGGTCTCGTCGACCCGGGTGTCCAGCCTGCTCTACCACCGAAGGTCGCGCTGGCGGGATCGTCGGGCGCCGGCCGGCGACCTAGCGTCGAAGTGTCGTCGTCCGTCGCCGAGGAGGCAGCCATGACTGATCCGTACCGCATCGCCGAGGCACCGCCCGCCGAGCCGAGGAAGCCGGGCGCCCTGCTGCGCCCGCTGCTGTGGCTGGTGCTCTTCGCCAGCGCGGCGGCCAACGCGGTGCTGTCGACGGAGGTGGACAACCCGTGGGTGAGTTCGGCGTTCGGCCTGGTGGCACTGGCCTGCGCGGCGGCGCTGATCGTGCACCACCGCCGCCACCGGTGACCGATCAGATCGGGAAGCGACCGACGCGCCAGCGCCAGTGACGGCCGGCCGCCCAGTGGTCGAGGACCGCGCGCCGGAGCGCGGTGTCGCGGGGCAGCCGGTCCGGCGGGGTGCTCAGGGTGCGGAACACGAACCGCAGCACCTCGACGTCGGCGTCGATGCCGTCCGGCTCCTGGTAGGGCTCCAGCGTGAACCGGCGCTGGAACCGGATGATGTTGGAGCCCGCCGGCAGGTATTCCCGTAGTTGCGGGTCGAGCAGCCAGGAGCCGCAGGAGAACTCGGTGTGCCGCTCGTCGGGGAAGTGGCGCGGGAAGAACGCGCGCGCCGCGTCGAGCGAGGCGTCGACCGCCGCCGGGGTCATCGGCCCCGATTCGGGGATGTGCAGGCCGATGGTGTCGCCGCGCTGGTGCTGCAGCCGGCCCAGCTCGTAGACGCCGCCGCGGGCGTGCAGCGTCAACCAGCTCTGCATGACCGGCCACCCCTCGCCCCGCATGCGCCGGTCGACCGCGAGGTTGCGGCCCAGGTCGGCGAGGGTCGTCCAGGACACGTCGTCGGCGATGCCGTGGTCGCGGTGGTAGCCCCGCACGACGTCGACCAGGGCGAGGTAGGCGTAGACGTAGAGGTGCCGCCAGGCGGGGCCGCGCTCGCGGGGCAGCGCCGGACCGGGCGGCAGCCAGCCGTGGCCGCCGAGGTCGGCGCGGACCAGCGCGACCGAGCGGTCGAGCAGCCAGCGCAGCTCCGGGGTCCACCGCGGGGAGTCGGGGCCGGGCCAGCCCGCCATGATCTCGGCGGCGTCGTCCGGCCGGACCGCGAGGCGGTCGAGGATCGCGGGCGCGTCGGCCCGGTCGGGCAGCGGCGCCGACGGCCGGTCGCCGGCGAGCCGGTGCACGCGCTCGACCTCCTCGACGGGCACCCCGAGCCGGGCGGCGGTGTCGGCCAGATCCACGCGGAGGACCCTACCGACACCGGCGGCCCTCGCGCAGCCCGCCGCCGGCCCGTCGTCAGCCCGTGGACCGGAGCACCGCGTCGAGCCAGCGCAACTGCCGCCGGACGTGCACGGCCTCCCCGCCCTCGTGGCCGTTGAACGGGTAGGTGTGCATCTCCCGCGCCGGCCCGTCCGACCCGGCGGCGGCGCCGTACTGGTTGTAGGCGGCGAAGCCGGTGCTCGGCGGGCAGACGTCGTCCCGCAGGCCGATCCCGAAGTGCGCCGGCGCGGTGGCCCGGCGGGCGAAGGTGACCCCGTCGACGTAGGACAGGGTGCGCCGGACCGCCTCCTCCGCCTCGCGGTGCACCGCCAGGTAGCGGGCGATCTCGCCGTACGGGGAGGCCTCGGTGAGTTCGATGCCGCGCTGGACGTCGCACAGGAACGGTGCGGTGACCAGCAGCGCGGCCAGGCGGTCGACGAGACCGGCGACCGCGAGCGCGAGTCCACCACCCTGACTGTTGCCCACCGCGACGACGCGCGTCGCGTCCACCCCGGGCAGCCCGCGGACCGCGTCGACCGCGCGGACCGCGTCGGTGACCAGGCGGCGGTAGTGGTAGGTGTCCGGGCTCAGGATGCCGCGGGTGGCGGGGTCGGGGCCGCCGGGCGCGTCGTGCGGGTCCGGCGTGTCGCCGCGGCCGTACCGCCCGGCCTGGCCCCGGTTGTCCACCACCAGGTGGGCGTACCCGGCCACCGGCCAGGTCAGCCGCTCGCCCGGCAGGCCCCGACCGCGGCCGTAGCCCGGATACTCGACCACCGCCGGCAGCGGCGTGGGCACGTCGGCGGGTCGGGTGTACCAGGCCCGCACCGGTTCACCGTCGAAGCCGGCGAACGTCACGTCCCAGACGTCGACCAGCCGCAGGTCGGTCGGCTCCGGCCGGACGTCGACAAGGGCCGGTACGTGCGCGGCGGCGGTGAGCGTGGTGCGCCAGAACCGGTCGAAGTCGGCGGGTTCGGCCACGGCCGGCGCGTACCGGCGGAGCTTGTCGATAGCGAGATCTGTCGATGCCCTTGACACAGGGAGAACGATACCCATAAATTCCGAAAAGCTTACGGGGCATTACCGGAAGTTTTCGGTCGCGCGCTCCGGACAGGAGGGTGCGGTGTTGTCCGAAACCGTCCGACCGTCGTCGGACGCGCGGCCCGGCACGTCGCCGAGGGCGAAGCCGACACGTACGCCCGGACGCCGGCCCTGGCGACGGGCGCTGCGCCGGGACTGGCAGCTCTACTCGCTGGCCGTCCTGCCGCTGCTGTTCTTCCTGACGTTCCGCTACCTGCCGATGCTCGGCAACGTGATCGCGTTCCGGCGCTTCCGGCCGGGCGGCAGCCTCTTCGGCGAGTACTGGACCGGGCTCCGATACTTCCGGCTGTTCTTCACCGATCCCACGTTCTGGAGCGTGTTCACCAACACGCTCGTGCTGGGCGCGCTCACGCTGCTGTTCTGCTTCCCGCTGCCGATCGTGCTCGCGCTGCTGCTCAACGAGGTACGCAGCCGGGCCCTCAAGCGATTCGTGCAGTCGGTGTCCTACCTGCCGCACTTCCTGTCCATCGTGATCGTGGCCGCCATGGTCATGCAGCTGCTGTCGGTCGACGGCGCGGTCAACCAGTTCCTCGGCGCCGTCGGCGCCGAACCGGTCGCGTTCCTGCAGCAGGCCGGCTGGTTCCGGACGATCTACGTCTCCTCCGAGGTCTGGCAGACCGTCGGCTGGGGCACGATCCTCTACCTCGCCGCGCTCACCACCATCGACGGCGACCTCTACGAGGCGGCCCGGATCGACGGCGCGAACCGGTGGCGGCAGACCTGGCACGTGACGCTGCCCGGAATCCGACCGACCATGATGACGCTGCTGATCCTCAACATCGGCACGTTCATGGCGGTCGGCTTCGAGAAGATCCTGCTGCTCTACAACCCGCTCACCTATCCCACCGCGGACGTCATCTCGACCTACCTCTACCGGGTGGGCATCGTCTCCGGGAATCTCAGCTACGCCGCCGCGATCGGCCTGTTCGAGGCCGTGATCGGGCTGACGCTGGTGCTGTCGGCGAACGCCATCTCCCGGCGCACCGTGGGGACGAGCCTGTGGTGAGCACGGACGCCCGCGCACGGGGGCGGGCGTCCCGGCCGCGCGGCATCCGACCCACCCGGGGCTACCGGATCTTCCAGGCGGTCAACGCCGTCGTCCTGACCGGCGTCGTGGTGGTGACGGTGTACCCGTTCCTCACCATCGTGGCGCGTTCGCTCAGCGACAACGCGTACATCGTCGCGGGCGAGGTCAACCTCGTCCCGCGCGGGTTCAACCTCACCGCGTACCGGGTGGTCACGTCGGACCCGACGTTCTGGGTGAGCTACCGCAACACCGTCGTCTACACGGTGGTCGCCACGCTGATCTCCGTCGTGCTGACCACCTGCTACGCGTACGTGCTGTCGAAGCGGCACCTGCGGGGTCGGACCGCGCTGGTCGGCATCGCCGTGTTCACCATGTTCTTCACCGGCGGCCTGATCCCCAACTACGTCCTGGTCACCAGCCTCGGGCTGAAGAACACCGTGTGGGCGATCGCCCTGCCCAACGCCGTCAACGTGTTCAACCTGCTGGTCATGAAGGCGTTCTTCGAGAGCCTGCCGGTCGAGCTGGAGGAGGCCGCCGCGGTCGACGGGCTGGACACGTACGGCACGCTGCTACGGATCGTGCTGCCGCTGTCCAAGGCGATGGTCGCCACGATGGTGCTCTTCTACGCCGTCTCGTTCTGGAACTCCTGGTTTGCCGCGTTCCTCTACATGGACCGTCAGGACCTGTTGCCGGTGACCGTCTACCTGCGCAACCTCCTCGCGGGGGCGACCGACGCCACGCAGACCGGCGGCGGCCTCGGCAGCGCCGACGACATCGTGCAGTCCGCGGCCACCATCCAGTCCGTGACCATCGTCCTGACGGTCCTGCCGATCCTCGCGGTCTATCCGTTCATCCAGCGCTACTTCGTCTCCGGAATCATGCTCGGCGCCGTGAAGGGATAGCCGCGCACGCGACCCCGTCCACCACCGAAGGGAACACCATGGTCCAGCTGTCCCGACGCCAGGTGCTGTTCGCCACCGGCGCGGCCGCCGTCGTCTCCCTGGCCGGCTGCGGCGACGACACCCCCGACAAGAAGGACCTCGACCGCAACCGCGCGGGTGCGATGGAGAAGTACGGTGTCGGCGACCAGTTCACCGCCACCGAGCCGGTCACCTTCTCGATCCTCTACAACAACCACCCGAACTATCCGCTGAAGCCCGAGTGGCTGTTCTGGAGCGAGCTGGCCAAGCGCACCAACGTCAAGCTGGACCCGGTGGCGGTGCCGCTCAGCGACTACGAGCAGAAGCGCAGCGTGCTGGTCGGGTCCGGGGACGCCCCGCTGATCATCCCGAAGACCTACCACCCGCAGGAGAACCAGTACGTCTCCTCCGGCGCCGTCCTGCCGGTCAGCGACTACCTCGACCTGATGCCGCACCTCAAGGAGAAGCTGGAGCGGTGGAACCTCCGGCCGGAGATGGACACGCTGCGGCAGGAGGACGGCAAGTTCTATCTCCTGCCGGGCCTGCACGAGAAGCCCTGGCAGGAATACACGCTCGCGGTCCGCACCGACGTGCTGGAGCAGTTGAAGATTCCGTCCCCGACCACCTGGGACGAGGTGTACGCCATGCTCAAGGCGATGCGGGCGGCCCACCCGGACATCCATCCCTTCTCCGACCGGTTCGGCAAGCCCAACCCCGCCGGCAACCTGCTGAACATGCTCGCCCAGGCACACGGGTTGCCGGGGGCCGGCTGGAACTACCACGCCACCAGCTGGGACGACGGTGCGCAGAAGTACGTCTTCACCGGGGCGTCGGACAGGTACCGGCAGGTGGTGGAGTTCCTCCACAAGCTCGTCGCCGACGGGCTGCTGGATCCGGAGACCTTCACCCAGACCGACGACCAGGCCCGCCAGAAGCTCGCCAGCGGCAAGTCGTTCGTGATCAGCACGAACGCGCAGACCCTGGTCAACGACTACCGGCCGGACATCGCGAAGATCAACCCGAACGCCCGGCTGAAGAAGATCATGTTCCCGATCGGCCCGGCCGGCCCGGTCAACCCGGCCAGCCGCCTGGAGAACGGCGTGATGATCTCCAGCAAGGCGCGGGAGGGCAAGAACTTCGTCGCCATGATGCAGTTCATCGACTGGCTCTGGTATTCCGACGCCGGCCAGGAGTTCGCCAAGTGGGGCGTCGAGGGGACGACCTTCACCAGGGACGCCTCGGGCCGGCGCGCCCCCGCGCCGGACATCGACATCGTGGGGCTCAACCCCCAGGGCACCAAGCACCTCCAGAAGGACTTCGGCTTCGCCAACGGCGTCTTCGCCTACGGCGGCAAGCTCGACCTGGTGCAGTCGTTCTTCTCCCCCGAGGAACTGGAGTTCCAGAAGGAGATGAACGCCCGCAAGCCCGCGCCCTGGGTGACCCCGCCGCCCGCGCCGCTGAGCGACTCCGAGCAGGAGCAGACCACGCTCTGGTCGACGGCGCTGAAGGACCACGTCACCCAGAACACGCTGAAGTTCGCCCTCGGCCAGCGACCGCTGGGCGAGTGGGACGCCTACGTCTCGGAGCTGAAGGCCAAGAACGCGGAGGCCTACACAGACCTGGTCAACAAGGCGTACGAGCGGTACCGCAAGAACCACGGCTGATGCGGCTCATCGTTCCCGACCGGCCCACCGGCCGGTTGACCGACGCGTGGCGTACCTGCGTGGGCACCGGCCGGTTCGACCTGGCGCTGCGGCGCGACTACCAGGACTCGCTGGCGCTGGTGCAGCGGGACATCGGCTTCCGGCACATCCGCGGGCACGGGCTGCTCAGCGACGGCGTCGGAGTGCACCGTCCCTACGAGTGGCGGGGCGAACGCCGGGTGCGGCACGCCTTCACCTACGTCGACCAGGTCGTCGACGCCTACCTCGACCTGGGCGTCCGGCCGTTCGTGGAGCTGGGCTTCATGCCGTCGGCGCTCGCCTCCGGCGACCAGACGGTGTTCTGGTGGCGGGGCAACGTGACGCCACCCCGCTCCGTCACGGAGTGGGGTGACCTGGTCCGGGCCACGGTCGCCCACCTGGTCGACCGGTACGGCCTGGACGAGGTGCGCGGCTGGCCCATCGAGGTGTGGAACGAACCCAACCTCACCGACTTCTGGCGGGACGCCGACCAGGCCGCCTACCACCGCCTGTACGAGGTGTCCGCGCACGCGGTGAAGGACGTCGACGCGGCGCTGCAGGTCGGCGGGCCGGCCCTCTCCCCCGGCGCCGACGAGTGGTGGGAGCCGTTCGCCGAGTTCGTCGCCGACCGCGACGTGCCGGTCGACTTCGTCAGCCGGCACGCCTACACCTCCGGCCCGGCGCGGCACGTGCCGTTCGGCACCCGGCAGACCCTGGCCCCGGCCACGGAGTTGCTGGAGCAGTTCGCCGCGCCCCGCCGGCGCCTGGCCGGCACCGCGCTGGCCGACCGCCCGGTGCACATCACCGAGTTCAACTCCTCCTACCGGCCGGACAACCCGATCCACGACACCGCCTTCCACGCCGCCTACCTGGCGCCGGTGCTGGCCGCCGGCGGGGACCTGGTCGACTCGTTCTCGTACTGGACCTTCTGCGACGTGTTCGAGGAGCAGGGGGTGCCCACCGCACTGTTGCACGGCGGCTTCGGCCTGCTCACCCACCGGCAGGTCAAGAAACCCACCTACCACCTGTACGCGTTCATGGCGCGGCTCGGCGACGAGGTGCTGGCGCGCGGGCCGGACCACCTCGTCACCCGCCACCCCGACGGCCGGATAGCGGTGCTGGCCTGGGCCCCGGTGGACGTCACCGGCCGGGATCCGGCACCCGAGCGGCACACCGTGGCGCTGTCGGTCCCGATCGGCGGGCCCGGCACCGCCTCGGCGTTCCTGCTCCGCCGGTCGGTGAGCGAGGACGCCGGCAACGCCTGGGCGGCCTGGCGGGAGCTGGGCAGCCCGCAGTCGCCCCGGCCCCGGCAGCTCGACGCGTTGCGGGAGGCCGCCGAGCCGGCCCGCGCCCACCGGGCCCTGCCGGTCACGGATGGGCGGGCCGACGTCGACCTCACGCTGACCCGGCACGAGGTGACGGTCGTCGAGCTGACCCCGGTGGTGGACGAGACCCCGCCGTGGTGGGACGACCGGCTGCTCGACCCGCCCGTCGAGCCGCCGGCCGGACCGGCGCCCGAGGAGCGGCCGTGAGCTTCGCGGCGGGCCACCGGCGGGAGTTCGGCGACGGACCGTTGTCGCGGGCCGCCGCGTCGGTCTACACGCTGCTCGCCGTGGAGGTGTGGCTGCTGCTCGGCACGCTGCCCGGGCTGGTCGCGCTGGTGCTGCTCGACCGCGACGCCAGCAACCTGCCCCTGGTCGCGGTCGCGCTGCTCCCGGTCGGTCCGGCCGTCTCGGCCGCGCTGCACACCCTGCGCCACCAACGCCCCGACCTGACCGACCTCCGGCCGGCCGCCGCGTTCCGCCGGGCCTACCGGGCCAACCTGGTGGGCGTGCTGCGCGTCTGGGCGCCGACCCTGCTGTGGCTGACCGTCATCGCGGTGAACCTGGCCAACCTGTCCGCGGCCGGCGTGCCCGGCTGGTGGGCGGTGCCGCTGCTCCTGGTCGGGGCCGGCGTGGTCCTGGCCGGCGTCAACGCCCTGGTGATCGTCTCACTGTTCACCTTCCGCACCCGCGACGCGCTCCGGCTGGCCGTGTACTTCCTGGTCCGCCGGCCCGGCGTCACGGTCGGCAACGCCGGGCTGCTGGCCGCCGTCGCCGGCGTCACCGCGGTCTCCTCCGAGGCGGTACTCGCCCTGCTGGCCGCGCTGGTGGTGCTGGCGCTGCTGCGGATCGGCGATCCGATGATCGACACCATCCGGACGGAGTTCACCCCATGAGCGTTCCCGTCGCCGGCCGGGCGGCGCCCGGCGCCGGCGCGTCGACCTGGCACGCGGCCTGGCTGCCGCCGGCGGCGTTCCGGGCACTCGGCGCCCGGAACGTGCTGGTGCACGGCGACGGCCCGCTCGTCGACACCGTGCTGGACGAGGTGACGCAGGCCTGCGCCCGGCACGGCGGTCGGGTCTGGCACTCCCCGCCCTGGGACGTGGACGCCGACCTGGTGCTCGCGTCGCGCGCCGCCGGCCCGATCGCGAACGCGGCGGCGGAGGCGGCCCGCCTCGGCGCGACGCCGGCGGTGGACGGCACGGGCGACGGGTCGCTCGGCGACGAGGGGTTCCTGCTGGCCCGGGTGGACGGCGTGACGGTGGTGCTGGCCGACGCGCCGGCGGGCCTGCTGTACGGGCTGTTCCACGTCGTCCGGCTCGGCGCGGCGGCCTTCGACGACGACCGGCCGGCGCGGCGGCACCAGCCGGCCCTGGCCCGGCGGATCCTCGACCACTGGGACAACGTGGCCGTGCATCCGGTCTCCGGCCAGGTCGAGCGGGGCTACTCCGGCGGGTCCGTCTTCTGGCGGGACGGCGCCGCGCGGGGCGAGCCGGACCGGATCCGGGACTACGGGCGGCTGCTCGCCGCCTGCGGCGTCAACGCGGTCACGGTGAACAACGTCAACGTGCACGACACCGAGGCGCGGCTGCTGACCGACCGGCTCGACGAGGTGGCCGGGATCGCCGACGTGCTCCGCCCGTACGGCATCCGGGTGCATCTCTCGGTGACCTTCGCCGCCCCGGTGGTGCTCGGCGGCCTACCAACCGCGGACCCGCTGGACGACCGGGTGCGAGCCTGGTGGGCCGAGGCCACCCGGCGCGTCTACCGGCGGATCCCCGACTTCGGCGGCTATCTGGTGAAGGCCGACTCGGAGGGCCGGCCCGGCCCGTTCGCCTACGGGCGCGACCACGCCGACGGCGCGAACCTGCTCGCCGGGGCGCTCGCGCCGCACGACGGCGTGGTGCGCTGGCGGGCGTTCGTCTACGACCACCGACAGGACTGGCGGGACCGGTCGACCGACCGGGCCCGGGCCGCCCACGACCATTTCGCGCCGCTCGACGGGCGGTTCCGGGACAACGTGATCGTCCAGGTGAAGTTCGGGCCGGTGGACTTCCAGCCGCGGGAGCCGGTGTCGCCGGTGCTGGCCGCCATGCCGGCCACCCGGCTGGCGGTGGAGTTGCAGGTGACGCAGGAATACACCGGCCAGCAACGACACGTCTGCCACCTCGGCCCCGCCTGGAGCGAGGTGCTGCGCTTCGCGCCGTGGGGCGCGGCCGGCGACTCGATCGCCGACGTGATCACCCGCGGTGGCCTGGTCGCCGTGTCCAATGTGGGTGACGACCCGTTCTGGACCGGGCACCCGCTGGCCCAGGCCAACCTGTACGCCTTCGGCCGCCTCGCCTGGGACCCGCGGCTGGACCCGGGCGCGATCCTCGACGAGTGGATCGGGCTGACCTGGTTGCCGGTCACCATGGGCGATCCGGAGCTGGTGCGGCGCACGCTGCACGCGATCATGGACGACTCGTGGCGCACCTACGAGCGGTACACCGCGCCGCTGGGCGTCGGCTTCATGGTGCGTCCCGGGCACCACTACGGACCGGACGTGGACGGGTACGAGTACACCCCGTGGGGCACCTACCACTTCGCCGACCGCGACGGCGTCGGGGTGGACCGCACCCGGGCGACCGGGACCGGTTTCACCGGTCAGTACCCGCAGCCGTGGTCGGAGGTGTACGAGTCGCTCCGGCGCTGCCCCGACGACCTGCTGCTCTTCTTCCACCACGTGCCCTACGGCCACGTGCTGCACAGTGGCCGCACGGTCATCCAGCACATCTACGACACGCACTTCGCCGGCGTCGAGGAGGTGGCGGCGATGCGGGAGCGCTGGCGTCTGCTCGCCGGGGCGTTCGAACCGGCCGCTCACCAGCGGGTGGCCGAGCGCCTCGACGAGCAGCTCCGCTGCGCCGTCGAGTGGCGGGACCAGGTCAACACCTACTTCTTCCGCAAGTCCGGGGTGCCGGACGCGCACGGCCGCCGTATCCACTGACCGGCGGACGCGCTCACCAGGGGTGCACGGTGCCGTCGGTGAGCCGGTTCACCGGCAGGTAGGCCGGCGCGTACGGGTAGCGGGCCGCGGCCTCCTCGTCGATGTCCACGCCGAGCCCGGGCGTCTCGGCGGGATGCAGGTAGCCGCCGTCGTAGTGGTAGCCGTGCGGGAAGACCTCGTCGGTCAGCGTGGTGTGCCGCATGTATTCCTGCAGGCCGAAGTTGGGGATGGCGAGGTCGAGGTGGAGCGCCGCGGCCATGCAGACCGGGGAGAGGTCGGTGGCGCCGTGCGAGCCGCTGCGGACGTGGTGCAGCGCGGCGAGGTCGAAGATCCGCCGCAGGTGGGTGAGCCCGCCGGCATGGACCACCGTCGTCCGGACGTAGTCGATGAGCTGTTCCCGGATGAGCGGGGCGGCGTCGAAGATGCTGCTGAAGACCTCACCCACGGCGACCGGGGTGGTGGTGTGCTGGCGGATGAGCCGGAACCCCTCGGGCAGGTCCGCCGGGACCGGGTCCTCCATCCAGGTCAACGCGTACGGCTCCAGGCTCCTGCCGAGCCGTGCCGCCTCGATCGGGGTGAGCCGGTGGTGCACGTCGTGCAGCAGTCGCAGGGTGGGGCCGAACTCGTCACGGACCCGGGCGAACACGCTCGGCACGTGGGCCAGGTAGGCCTCGGTGGACCAGGTCGTCTCGGTGGGCAGCGCGGCGTCGGCGGGCTCGTAGAACATCTTGTCGGCGCTGACGCCGTAGGTCCTGGGCAGGCCGGGCACGCCGCACTGCACGCGCACCGCGCGGTAGCCCAGGTCGACGAAGCGGGCGACCTCGGTCAGCACCTCGTCGACGGTCTCGCCGTTGGCGTGGCCGTAGACGGTCACGCCGTCGCGGGACCGGCCACCGAGAAGCTGGTAGACCGGCAGCCCGGCGACCTTGCCCTTGATGTCCCACAGCGCGGTGTCCACGGCGGCGATCGCACTCATGGTGACCGGCCCGCGCCGCCAGTAGGAACCCTGGTAGAGGTATTGCCAGGTGTCCTCGATCCGGGCCGGGTCGCGCCCGATCAGCAGCGGCACGACGTGGTCGCGCAGGTAGGACGCGACGGCGAGTTCCCGGCCGTTGAGGGTGGCGTCGCCGACGCCGGTGACGCCAGCATCGGTGACGACCTTCAGGGTCACGAAGTTGCGGCCGGGACAGGTCACGATCACCCGGGCGTCGACGATCCGCATCCGATCTCCCCTGCCGCTCGGCACGGTGTCCATTAGATCAGACTCATTCGTCCTTGCCGATGCCTTGAGGCCGGGAACCGCTGAGCGGCGGATCAGGCCGGCTCGGGCACACCGCCGGGCTCGCCGTCGTCGGGCATCGGCTCGACCGGCGCCTCCGGCAGCTGGTCCGGCGTGTCGGGCAGGAGTTCGCCGGGGTCGTCCGGCACGTCCTCGCGCGGGTCGAGCGGCGGGTACACGTCGGGATCGAGATCGGGGTTCGTCATCGACCCATTATCCGACGGCGCCGCCGTCGTCGCCCGGCGAGCAGGTTAGCGGGCCGGCGCAGGGGGTACGCGCCGAGCGCTCCGGCAGCGGCTTTCATGGAGGCCAGATGACCTCGACCGACGCCTTCTTCGACCGGTTGTCGGCGGTGGGCTACGACGCCCGTCTCGGCAAGGTCAGCGGCAGCGTCCGGATCGACATCCGCGTCGACGGCGGCCTACGGCACTGGCGGCTCGAGATCGACCGGGGGCACCTGCGCGTCACCCGCGACGGCGGCCCCGCCTCGGCGGTCATCACCACCTCCGAGCGGACCGCCGAGGCGATGGCGTCGGGCGGGATGAACGGGCTGGCCGCGATCAACCGGGGCGAGATCCTGGTCGACGGGGACCTCGGCCTGGCCCTCCGGATCGGGCGGCTCTTCCCGGAGCCGGACGCGGGCGACCGACCTGACGGGCCCGACGGCGGCACGCCATGAAGGACGTGCCGGGCACGGTGTCGTGCATCGACGGCAGCACGTTCATCGTGTCGGACAGCAGCGGCGACATCGAGTCCTCGCCGGCTGCCCCGGTCGGACTGTTCGCCGCCGACACCCGATACCTGTCACGCTGGGTGCTCACCATCGACGGGGAGCGGATGACGGCCCTGTCGGTGGACGACAGCCACTACTTCGAGGCGGCGTTCTTTCTGGTCCCCGGCGGTCAGATGGACTATGTGCAGGCGGACGTGTCCGCCATCCGTCGACGGCGCGTGGACGCCGACCTGACCGAGTCGATCACCGTCTTCAACTACGGCGACCAACCGCGCGAGGTGGACGTCCGGCTGGAGGTGGCCGCCGACTTCGCCGACATCTTCGAGATAAAGTTCGCCGTCGGCACCAAGGCCGGCGAGGCGTACACCGAGGTCAGGCCGGACGGGCTACGGCTGGGCTACCGGCGGGGCACCTTCCACCGTGCGGTCGCCCTCACCGCCGACCGGCCGGCTACCTTCACCCCCGACGACATCCGCTTCGCCGTCCGGCTGGCGCCGGGCGCGGACTGGTCGGTCGAGCTGCGGGCGGAGATGCGCGCGTGGCGGCCCGACGGCGTCGACCTGCGAGCCGGGCCCCGCGCACTGCGGTCGGACGCGTCCGTCCTGCCCGAGAGCGTTCGGGCCTGGGTGGCCGCGGCACCGACCCTGGACACCGACAGCACCACCCTGCGTCAGGTGTACCAGCGCAGCCTGGTCGACCTGGCGGCGCTCCGCTTCGCGCCGCTCTCACTCGGCGGCGCCACCGTGCCGGCGGCCGGCCTGCCCTGGTTCATGACGCTGTTCGGCCGCGACAGTCTGCTCACCTGCCTCCAGACCCTCCCGTTCACGCCGTCGCTGACCCCGCCGACGTTGCGCATCCTCGCCTCGCTGCAGGGCGCGCGGACCGACGACGTGCTGGAGGAGGACCCGGGGCGGATCCTGCACGAGCTGCGCTACGGCGAGTCCGCGGCGTTCGAGGAACAACCCCACTCGCCGTACTACGGCACGGCCGACG
This sequence comes from Micromonospora humi, assembly GCF_900090105.1. GTDB lineage: Bacteria > Actinomycetota > Actinomycetes > Mycobacteriales > Micromonosporaceae > Micromonospora > Micromonospora humi. Next base: position 24,933 of record NZ_FMDM01000010.1, read on the forward strand.
CCACGCCGCTGTTCGTGGTGCTGCTCGACGAGTACGAGCGGTGGAGCGGTGACACCGCGCTGGTGCGGGAACTCGAGCAGGAGGCGCGCGCGGCGTTGGCCTGGATGGACCGGCACGCCGATCTCACCGGCGCCGGTTACGTCTCGTACCAGCGACGCAACCTCGACACCGGCCTGGAGAACCAGTGCTGGAAGGACTCCTGGGACAGCATCTCCTACGCCGACGGCCGGTTGCCGGGCTTCCCCCGCTCGACCTGCGAGACCCAGGGGTACGCGTACGACGCCAAGGTCCGCGCGGCCCGGCTGGCGCGCGTGGTCTGGCACGACGTCGCCTTCGCCGAACGGCTGGAACGGGAGGCGGCGGAGCTGTTCGAGCGCTTCAACCGCGACTTCTGGCTGGCGGACCGCGGCTGGTACGCGGTCGCGCTCGACCACGACGGCACGCCCGTGGACAGCCTCACCTCGAACATCGGGCACCTGTTGTGGAGCGGGATCGTGCCGCCGGAGCGGGCCGCCCGGGTGGCCGAGCACCTGATGAGCCCGGCGCTGTTCTCCGGCTGGGGCGTACGCACGCTGGCCGAGGGGCAGAGCCGCTACAACCCGTTGGGCTACCACACCGGGACGGTGTGGCCGTTCGACAACTCGTTCATCGCCTGGGGGCTGCGGCGCTACGGCCTGACCGACCAGGCCGGCCGGATCGCCGAGGGCATCATCTCCGCCGCCGCCTACTTCGAGGGACGCCTGCCGGAGGCGTTCGGCGGCTTCGATCGCCGGACCACCCGCTACCCGGTCCGCTACCCGACCGCCGGCAGCCCGCAGGCCTGGTCCAGCGGCGCGCCGCTGCTGCTCCTGCGCACGCTGCTCGGCCTCGACCCGCACGAGGACCATCTCGCCGCGATCCCGGCGCTGCCGGCGATGTTCGAGCACATCGCGCTGCTGGACGTGCCTGGCCGCTGGGGCCGCCTGGACGCCTTCGCCCGGCACCGACCGGACAATCCGCCGGCCACAACATATTGACAAACATTGGTCGCAAACGGACGCTGAGAGAGCGCTCTCCCCCGCTCTCCCCACCACCACGAGGTGTCCCATGCGTCTCCGGAAACGGCTGCTCACCGCCGCATCGACAGTGCTTGTCGCGCTGGGCAGCGGCCCACCCCTGGCCGCGCCCGCGCAGGCGGTCGGCCCGACCCTGCTGCCCGTCACCGTCACCAACACCACCGGACGCGCCGACGCCGTGCACCTCTACGTCATCGGCACCCAGCTCTCCACCGGCCGGCTCGGCTACGTGACCGCGGTCGGCGCCTTCGTGCCCTGGACCGGCGGGCAGATCCCGCCGTCGCCCGCGCCTGACGTCTCCATCCCCGGTCCCGGCAACGGCGGCAGCACCACCCTCCAGTTCCCCCGAGGCTTCTCCGGCCGGGTCTACTTCGCCCTCGGGCAGAAGCTGACGTTCCTGCTCACCCCGGACGGCCTCGTGCAACCCGCACCGTGGGCGGCCGGTGACGCCAACCGGGACGTCCTCTTCGACTGGAGCGAGTTCACCTACAACGACGCGGGTCTGTGGCTCAACAGCTCCCAGGTCGACATGTTCGCGGTGCCGCACGCGGTGACCGTGACCGGCGCGAACGGCGCCACCCGGCGCACCGGCGACCCGGTGGCGAACGGACGCAACGCGGTCATCGACGGGATCCGGGCCCAACCGGGCTGGGCCGGCACCGTCCAGACCCGCTCCGACGGCACCGTGCTGCGCGTGCTGGCCCCGGGCAAGGCGGCCGGCGCCGGGCTGCTCAGCACCACCTACCTCGACTCCTACATCGCCGCCGCCTGGAACGCGTACACCACGAGGACACTGACCGTGGCGCCCTTCACCGACCAGCCGAACGTCCGCTACCTCGGCCGGACCACCGGCGACACGATGACGTTCACCAACGGCAGCGGCCAGGTGGTCGCCTCGTTCCGGCGGCCCTCGTCGGCGAGCGTGTGGGGCTGCGACGGCGACCTGCCCGCGCCGAACGACCAGGTGGTCGGCCCGATCTCGCGTACGCTCTGCGCCGCGCTGAACCGCGGCACGCTCGGCACGGTCGATACCCAGCCCAGCACCGACGCCGCCGCGTTCTACCGCAACTCCCCCACCAACCAGTACGCCCGGCTGATCCACGCCAACATGGCCGATGGGAAGGCGTACGCCTTCGCCTTCGACGACGTCGGCGCGTTCGAGTCGCTGGTGCACGACGGCGACCCCCGCGCCGCCGGCCTGATCCTCAGCCCGTTCGGCGGCGGAACCACCAGCACCTCGGGCGCGATCGTCAGCAGCCTGAACGGCAAGTGCGTCGACGTGCCCAGCTCGAACTTCGTCGACCGCGCCCCGCTGCAGATGTGGACCTGCAACAACACCGGCGCGCAGCGGTGGACGTTCGACGGTTCGGCGGTGCGCAGCCAGAACGGCACGTGCATGGACGTCGACGGCGGCGCGACCGCCAACGGCGCGGTCGTCCAGCTCTACGCCTGCAACGGCACCGGGGCCCAGCAGTTCACCCTCACCGCGGCCGGTGACCTGGTCAACCCCCAGGCCAACAGGTGCGTCGACATCAAGGACCGCAACCCGGGCGACGGCGCCCGGCTGCAGTTGTGGGACTGCTCCGGCACCCCCAACCAGCGGTGGCGCAAGGGCTGACCGCTCGTCCGGGAAGTGACGGGGCCCGACCGCAGCCGGGCCCCGTCGCCCGCGTCGTCAGTGCACGGCCACCACCGCCGGAGCCGGTTCCAGGCCGGCGAGTCGGGACGGGCGCACGACGACCAGCAGCACGGCCAGCGCGGCCACCATCCCGCCGGCCACCACCAGCGCCATCGCCACCGCCCCGGTGCCCAGCACGCCGACCAGCGGGGCGGCCACCGCGCCCACGCCGAACTGCACGGCGCCGAGCAGCGCGGACGCGGTGCCGGCCGCCTCGCCGTGGCGGGACAGCGCCAGCGCCGGGGCGTTCGGCATCGCCAGGCCCGCCGCCGCCAGCACCACCCACAACGACACCAGCAGGGCGGGCAGGCCACCGACGTTCGTCGCGGCGAACGCCACCAGGGCCAGCCCGGCCAGCGTCCCCACGCCCAGCGAGGCGGCCAGGATCCGCTGCGGCGGGTAGCGGCGCAGCAGCCGCACGTTGTACTGGGTCGCGCCGATCAGGCCGATCGCCCCGGCCCCGAACGCCAGCGCGAACTGCTGCTCGTCCAGCCCGTAGCTCTGCTGCAGCACGAACGACGAACCGGCCACGTACGCGAACAACGCCGCCATGGCCAGGCCGGCGACCAGGACCAGCCCCACGAACACGCGGTCGCGCAGCAGCGATCCGTAGAGCGAGATCGTCGCGACGACGCCACCGCGCCGGCGACGCTCGGGCGCGAGCGTCTCCGGCAGGCCGATCGAGGCGACCACCACCAGCAGCACGCCGATGGCGGCCAGCGCGACGAACACGCCGCGCCAGTCCGTCCAGCGCAGCACGCCCCCGCCCAGGGTCGGGGCGAGGATCGGGGCCGCGCCCATCACCAGCAGCAGCCGGGAGAGCAGCGTGGCGAACGCCGCACCGCTGAACAGGTCGCGGACCACCGCCATCGCGACCACCGCGGTGGCGGCGACGCCGAGGCCCTGCACCACCCGCAGCGCGCCGAGCACGGCGACGTTCGGCGCGACGACGCAGAGCGACGACGCCACGACGTGCAGCGCCAGCCCGGCGATCAGCGGGCGGCGCCGTCCGACGGCGTCCGACAGCGGCCCGATCAGCAGCTGGCCGACCGCGAGCCCGGCGAGCGTGCCGGTGAGGGTCAACTGGACCGCCGCCGAGGTGGTCGCGAAGTCCGCGACGATCGCGGGCAACGCGGGCAGGTACATGTCGATGGTCAGGGGGCCCACCGCGATGAGCGAACCGAGGACCACGACGAGCCGCAGTCGCTGCCCGCGGCTCATCAGGTCACCCGGCGTCGGGGTGGAATTCGGCGTAACAGTCACACCTGGGTTCAGGCCACGGCCCGGCGACCTGATTCCCGTACCGGCGAGAGGTGACCCGGCTCACCGGTAGACAGTGTCTACTGGCCCTGGTAGACACTGTCCATGCCGCAGCCGGACCGCGACCTTCAGGCACGTCTCGTGCGCGTCGGCGTCGAGCTGCTGGAGCGGGAGGGCCCCGACGCCCTGACGTTGCGGGAGATCGCCCGCCGCGCCGGCGTCTCCCACGGCGCCCCGCGGCGCCACTTCCCGACCCACTCCGCCCTGCTGGCGGCCATCGCGCGGGAGGGCTACCAGCACCTGGGGCGCGAGGTCGCGGAGACGATCGACAACACCGATCCGGATCCGCACCAGCAGTTGCTCGCCCTGGGCCGCCTCTACCTGCGGTTCGCGCGCACCCACCACGGCATGTTCGCCCTGATGTTCCGACACGACCTGCTGCGGGGCAACGGCATCGGGCTGCGGGACGCCAGCGACCACCTCTTCGGCGTCCTGGTCGACCTGGTCGCCCGGGCCCGACCCGAGCTGACCGGTACGCCGACCGCACCGGTCGTGGCCGGCGCGCTCTGGGCCAACCTGCACGGCATCGCCGCGCTCCGGCAGTGGGGCAGCCTCCAGCTCATGGTGCGCGACGACGACGTCGAACCGCTGCTGCGCGCCGCCCTGGCGGCCCACCTCGATCGGAGGATCACGTGCTGATGCAGACGGGCACCCGACTGGTGCTGGCCCCGCTGAGCCGGCTCGCCTTCCGGCCGGTGGTCGAGGGGCGGGACAACGTCCCGCGGCACGGCCCGGTGATCCTGGCCGCCAATCACCTCTCGTTCCTCGACAGCGTGGTGATCCCGCTGGTGGCACCCCGTCCGGTCGCCTTCCTGGCCAAGGACGACTACTTCCGGCAGCCGGGCGTCAAGGGGTGGCTGACCCGCACCTGCCTCACCGCGATCGACGCCATCGCGGTGGAGCGCGGCGGGCACCGGTCGGCCCAGGCGTCGCTGCGGGTGGCGCTCGGCGTGCTCGCCGCCGGGCGCGCGTTCGGCATCCACCCGGAGGGCAGCCGGTCCCGCGACGGGCGGCTCTACCGCGGCCGCACCGGGGTCGCCTGGCTCGCGCTCGCCTCCGGCGCGCCGGTGGTCCCGGTCGCCCTGCTCGGCACCGACCGCATCCAACCCGTCGGCGCCCGACTGCCCCGGCCCGGGCGCATCACCGTGCGGTTCGGCACGCCGCTGCACGTCACCCGGCAGGCCGCCGGCAGCGGCGGGCAGGCCCGGCGGGCGGTCACCGACGAGATCATGACCGCCATCCAGAAGCTGTCCGGCCAGGAGGTCGCCGATCGGTACAACGACCCGCACTCCCCGAGCTGACCGGAGCCGGGCCCGCGCGTCTCGCCCGGGCCCGGCTCCGTCGCGGTCAGCCCCGGCCGCGCGGGCCGAGCACCGGCTTCCAGTTGGCCGCCGCGTTCGGGTCACCGCTGCCGTCGTAGCGCGCCCGCAGGGGGTACGCGTAGACCGGCCGTTCCATCGTGGTCGCGCCACCGCCGACCTTGGCGGCCAGCACGGAGGTCGGCGCCGTGCCCCGCTCGGTCCAGGCGCGGATCGCGCCGAGCCAGTCGACCCGGTCCGGACCGGGCCCGCCGGCGCAGTGGTAGACGCCGGGCAGCAGGTAGAGCCGGGCGAACTGCTGGGTACGGGCCAGCGAGCCGTACCGCTCCACCACGTCCTCGTAGTACTGAACGGTGCCGAACGGGGTGATCAGCGGGTCGGCCAGGCCGTGGTAGAGCATCAGCTTGCCACCCGAGCGGCGGAACGCGTCCAGGTTCGTGGTGTCGGCGTTGTAGACCTTGGCCATCGTGCGTAGCCGGGCCGCGTCCCGGTTCGGGTCGAAGTCGCGCAGCGAGTAGGTGGGCCCCGGGTCGGTCGGGAACGCCAGGTAGCGCAGGACCTGTTCGGCGTACGCACCGCCGCCGCTGAGCCCGGTCGGCGAGGTGCTGATGTCGGCGCCGACCCAACCGCCCTCCGAGCCGAGCGGCAGCCCGCCCGGGTACAGCTCGCGGCCCCGGTCGTCGCGCGGGCTGTCGTACCACTTCTTCACCACCGCGACCTGTGCGGCGCTGAGGCAGCCCGGCGCGGCCGTGGCGTCCGGGCAGAGCAGCGTCGCCGGGTCGAACCGGCAGCTGCGCGGGTCGTCGACCACGCCGTCGGCGACCGGCCCGTCGCACGCCTCCCGCACGCCCCGGGCGACCACGGCCGCGGCGGCCGCGTCGACGATCTGGCGGAAGTCGGCGTCCCGGTTCTGCAGCTCGCGCACCCCCTGGGAGAGCGGGGCCAGGTAGTTCTGCCGGTTGGCCGGCGCGCCGGCCACGATCCCGTCGAAGTCGCCCGGCCAGCGCTGCGCCTCGATCAACGCCTGCCGGCCACCGGTCGAGCAGCCCACGAAGTAGGCGTACGCGGGCGTGTGGCGGGTCGTGGCCTTGAGCGCGGCCTTGGCGGCCAGCGCGGTCAGGTGCTCGGAGAGGTAGCCCCAGGTGTTCTGGGCGGCGGTGTTGCCGAACGCGAACGAGGCGTCCGCGCCGCTCCCGACGTGGCCGGTGTCGTCGGAGGCTACCGCGTAGCCGAGGTCGACGGTGCCGTCACCGGCGGTGCCGGCGGTCGGGATGCTGCCGCAGAAGCCGCCGCCACCCAGCTGGACGTAGCGGCGGTTCCAGTCGGCCGGCACCTGCAGGCGGAGCTGGACGACGGAGGTGCTGCCGTCGCCCGCGCGGACCGTGACGCCGGCCCGTACGTCGCAGTAGGACGCGCCGGCCGCGGTGCGGCCGGTGGTGACGGAGGTGACCGCCGTCGGGTGGCCGACGGCGCGGCCGAGGTTCCCGACGGCGGCGGCGGAGCAGTCGAGTCGGGGCTTCGGTTTGCCATGGGCGAGGGCGGGGCCGGGTGATCCGGCGACGACGAGGCCGGCCGCGACGGCCAGGCCGATGGGGAGACGGAACCTGCGGAGCACGAAGGCCTCCAGTGTTTCGCTGAGCGGAACGTGGCCCATCGACCACGACCGGGAGGACGACGCTAGGGCGGGGGCGACGAGCTGTCAATATCCATGACCTTCGTTCCGCTGAGCGGAACTAGCCCAGTACGCCCCGATCCCGCAGCTCCGCCAACTCCGCCGCCGACAGACCCAGCTCGTCGCCGAGGACCGCGTCGGTGTCGGCGCCCGGTGCCCGCCCGGTGAACCGGATCCGTCCCGGCGTCCGGCTCATCCGCCAGAGCGTGTTCTGCATCCGGATCGGACCCAGGTCCGGGTCGTCCACGGTGGTGACCAGGTCCAACGCGCGCACCTGCGGATCATCGAGCAGCTCGCTCGGCCGGTACACCGGACCCACCGCGGCTCCCGCCTCCTCGAACGCGCGCAGCACCTCCGCCCGGTCGCGCGCCCCGATCCAGTCACCCACGTAGCCGTCGAGCAGTTCGGCGTGCTGCGCCCGCTGCCGGCCGGTGGCGAACCACGGCTCGTCGATCACCTCCGGGTGGCCGACCAGGGTGAGCACCCGCCGGGCGATGCTGTCGGCGCTGGTGGAGATCGCCACCCAGTGCCCGTCGGCGGTGCGGTACGTGTTGCGCGGCGCGTTGTTGGCCGACCGGTTGCCGGTGCGCTGCTGGTCGATGCCGAGCTGGTCGGCGTAGATCACGCCCGGCCCCACCGCGGTCATGATGGGGGTGAGCAGGTCCAGGTCGATCTCCTGCCCCCGGCCGTCCTTCTCCCGCTGGAACAACGCCATCGAGACCGCCGCCGCCCCCGCCATGCCGGCGATGGAGTCGGCCAGGCCGAACGCCGGCAGCGTCGGTGGGCCGTCCGGCTCACCGGTCAGGTGCGCGAAGCCGCTCATCGCCTCGACCAGCGTGCCGAAGGCCGGCCGCGCGGCGTACGGGCCGGACTGGCCGAAGCCGGTGACCCGCAGCAGGATCAGTCCCGGGTTGTCGGCGCAGAGCGCCTCGTAGCCGAGCCCCCAGCGCTCCAGCGTGCCCGGCCGGAAGTTCTCGATCACCACGTCGGCGGTGGCCGCGAGCCTCCGGAAGATCTCCGCGCCGGCCGGGTCACCGAGATAGAGCCCGACCGTCCGCTTGTTGCGGGCGATCATCTTCCACCACAGCGGCTGGTCGTCCCTGGCCAGCCCGTGCCCGCGCATGCCGTCGCCCCGGGTCGGATGCTCGATCTTGATCACCTCGGCGCCGAAGTCGCCGAGCACCTGCGCCACCAGCGGACCGGCCAGGATGGTCGACGCGTCGAGCACCCGCAGGCCGGCCAGCGGCCCGTCGTTTCCCTCGGACATGGTCACCCCTGGTACGGACGGTGGACGTAGCGGCCGTTCGGGGCGCCGACGACGTTCCCGGCGTCCAGCACGCGCTGCCCCCGGACCCAGGTGTCGGTGACCCGGGCGCCCAGCTCGAAGCCCTCGAACGGCGTGTACTCCTGGGTCGACACCGAGTCGGCGGCGTGCACGGTCCAGCTGGCGTTCTCCACCAGGCACAGGTCGGCGTCGAAACCGACAGCGAGCGTGCCCTTGCCGGGCAGGCCGTAGCGGCGGGCCGGGTTCCACGCGAGCAGCTGCGCGATCCGCTGGTGCGACAGGCCCCGCCTGCGCCCCTCGGAGACCAGGCCGGGCACCAGGTACTCGGCGCCGCCGAAGCCCGACTTCGCGGCGAAGACGTCCTCGCGCGCGTCGCCGAACTTCATCTCGTCCTTGCAGCACGCGTGGTCGCTGACCACCCAGTCGACGCTGCCGTCGAGCACGTACTCCCAGAGCGCCTCCACGTCCTCGCGCGGGCGCAGCGGCGGGTTCACCTTGCCGCCCAGGCCGTGCGCGGTGTCCACGTCGGCGAGCAGGTGACCGATGGTGACCTCGCGGCGGAAGTCGACGTGCGGGAACGTGTTCGCCATCAGCATCGCGGCCCGCAACGCCTTACGGGACGAGAGGTGCAGCAGGTTGATGTTGGGCAGCCCGGTCTCGTCGGCCAGGAACGCCGCGATCGTCACCGCGAGCCCCTCCGAGTGCGGCGGCCGCGACGCGCTGTAGGCGGCCAGGCCGGACAGCGACGGGTCCTGCTCGACCAGTCGGGTGTAGGCGGTCATGATCTCGGCGGTCTCGCAGTGCAGCGACAGCGACAGGTGCGGCGCGGCCTCGGTCAGCTTCTCCCGGGCCGCCTGCACGCCGCGCATCACGAACTCGAAGTGGGCGAGGTCGTACCGCTCCCCCGGCGGGATCATCAGGAACGAGCTCTGGTCGCTGGAGCGCCCGTGCAGCCCGTGGCTGCCGTAGAACATGAAGATCTTGAAGGAGGTGACGCCGAAGTTCTCCACGATCGACGGGATCTCGTCGATGTGCTCCCGCATCATCGGCGCCAGGTGGAATCCGTAGTCGATGTACGAGCGCCCCTCGGAGGCGGACAGCACGTGCGGGAAGAACTCGGCGTACGAGCCGCCCCGGTTGAGGTAGTACTGACCGGTCCGCATGTAGGTCAGCCCGGTGGTCACGCCGCCCTGCGCGCTGGCCCGGCTCTCCGTCCCGGTGTCCTCGGCCAGTGGGTTGTAGATGCCCCAGTGCTGGTGCGCGTCGACCGCGCCCGGGTACGCGAACCGACCGCGACCGTCCACCACGACCTGCGCCTCGTCGACCGGGATGTCGGCCTCCAGCCGCACCACCTTGCCGCCGGCGATGCCGATGTCGAGCCGGTCGCCGTCCGGCGAGCCGGCGTCGGGCCGCACCACGGTGACGTTCCTGATCAGGGTTTCCAGCGGTTTCATGCGCTTCCTTCCGTGGTTCGGGCGGTGCGGGTCTCCGTGGCGCGGGCGACGTGGTTCGCCGCGAGGTAGGCGAGGCCGAGCGCGGGCAGCAGGCCGTTGCCGGCGAGGTAGCCGGCCGCGCCGTGGCCGGAGATGCCCGCCGCCGCCCCGCCGGAGGCGTAGAGGCCGGGGATCGGCGCGCCGTCCCGGCGCAGCACCCGGGCGTCCCCGTCGACCACCAGGCCACCCTGGGTGTGGAAGAGCGCCGGCACCACCCGGGCGGTGAGGTACGGCGGCTCCAGCGGCGCCTCGAAGGAGGTACGGCCGAACCGGTCGGCGCGCTCGCCACGCGCCACCGCGGCGGTCTCGGCGAGTTCCGCGGTCACCGCCTCGGCCGGCAGCCCGGTCACCGAGGCCAGGGCGGCGGCGTCCGGCGCCTCCCGCAGCGCGCCCGACTCCACGCTCTGCCGGAAGTCGGTGAACGCCAGGCAGGCGTCGTGGATCCGGCGGTCCAGCACCAGCCAGCCGAACGCGTCCGGGCGGGCCGCGAGCGCGGCGGCGTACTCGGAGTAGCCGGTCGTCTCGTCGCCGAACCGCCGGCCGGTGGCGTCCAGCAGGACGCCGCCGTGCATCACTGTCGCCCAGCCGACGAGCGTCGCGGCGCCCGCCGAGAGCGCGGCGTGCCCCTGGTACGCGTCCAGGAACGCGCTCTGCGCCCCGAGTGCCGTGCCGATCCGCAGCGCGTCGCCCCGGGACGTCTCGCTGCCGTGGTAGACCGCCGCGGCGATCTCCGGCAGGTGCTCGGCGACGAGCGTGCGGTCGGCGCCGTAGCCGTTGGTGGCCAGCAGCACGGCGCGGGTCGGGATCTCCTCGCGGGCGCCGTCCGGCCGCTCCACCACGGCCGCGTGCACCCCGTCGGCGTCGACGAGCACGTCGACGAGGCGGGCCGGCACCAGCACGTCCACGTCGTCGCCGTTCGCCCGCCGGAGCAGGTGGTCGAGCAGCACCGTGCCGTGCCGACCCTCGACGGTGTGGCAGCGGTCGACCGAGTGGCCCGGGTAGTGGAAGTCGGTGACCAGGGACAACTCCAGGCCGACGTGGTCGGCCAACCATTCGACCAGCTCGGCGCTCACCGCGCCGAGCGCGTGGGCGAGCCGCTGGTCACCCTGCCCACCGGTCTTGCGCGCGACGTCCGCCGCGAACCGCGCGGCCGAGTCGTCGATGCCGGCGGCCCGCTGCCACCGCGAGCCGGCGCCGGGGATCATCGCGGTCGACATCGAGGTGTTGTTGCCCCGGCGGAAGTGCTCGCTGGCCTCGACCACCAGCACGTCGAGGCCGAGCTGCGCGGCGCGCAGCGCGGCCACCAGGCCGCCGCCGGCCCCGGCGACCACCAGGTCGGGCCCGCTCACGTGCTCGCTCATCAGCGGGCCACCTCGCCCGCGCCGATCAGCCGCAGGGCCAGGGCGGTCGGGTCCACCACGCGCGCCGGCAGGCGGACGGCGGCCGGCACGTCCACCGCCGAGCAGCCGTTGAGCACGGTGCGCGCACCCCCGGCGGCCATCGTGCCGACGACGGCGCCGAGCGCGTCCGCCCAGCGGGCGGTGTCGGCGATCGCGTGCACGTCCAGGTCCAGCACCCGGACGTCGAGCAGGTCGGCCGACCACCCGTAGACCCGGGCCCGGTCCCCGATCTCGTCGGCGATCGCCCGGTTGCGGGCCACCGCGGCACACCGGCGTCCGGTCAGCACCGCCCAGCCGAGGCTGAGCCGCAACAGCCCGAAGACCGGCACCGGCAGGGTGCCGGCGAGGTCCGCCACGCCGGGGTCGAGGACGCAGTCCGGCAGCAGCCCGTCGAAGCCGGCCGGCGCGGCGCGCAAGGCCGCGACGACCAGCTCCTCGCTGCGGCGCACCTGGGCGTCGGTGTCCAGGGCGCGCGGCGCTTCCGGTCCGAGGTCGTGCAGCACCACCTCGACGCCGGGGGGCGCCAGCGCGGCGTAGCGCGCCTGCCGGCGGGCCAGTTCCTCGGCGTCGACGTGGATCGGGGTCACGGCGTAGATCCGCACGGTCATCTCCTAGATCTCGGCGAGCCGGCGCAGGTCGGGCGCGACGTCGGCGCTCTCGGCCAGGCCGGTGGCGACCGCGTGCACGGTCCGGACGGTGTCGGCGTCGAGCAGCCGGCCGAGCAGCGCGAGCACGTCGCCCTCGGCCATCGGGTGGTGGGCCGCGTCGCCGACCGGGTTGGGCACCTCGACCACCCGGGACGGCGCCCCGGCGGCGCGGACGGTGACCCGGGCCGCGCGCTCGTCGGGCAGCCGGGCGTCCAGGTCCGGCGCCACCCGCAGCACCACCCTCGCGGCCAGTGCGCGGACCCGCGGGTCGTCGCGCCGGTCCGCGGCGGAGACGGCGGGGTCGACGGTGCCGTGCACCAGCGCGGCGGCCACCACGAACGGCGTCGAGAAGAGCGCGGCCAGCCGGCTGTCCCACGTCGTGCGGCCCAGCCCGGCGGCCAGTGAGTGGGTCTCGACCAGGATCTCCTCGACGGCGTCGAGGTCCAGCCCGTCGGCGCGCACCAGCAGGGCCGCGTCGGCGGCCGGGTGGGTGAACGAGCACGCCGCGTGCCGCTTGAAGTAGCCGAGCCGCACGTCCCAGCGGGTGCCGAGACCGTCGGTGAGCGGCGCCGGGTCGAACCGGCCGAGCACGTCGCCGAGCGACACCGCGGGCGTGCCGGTGTTGCGGGCGACGCCGGCGGCGGCCATCCGCGCCGCCGACAGGCCGGACAGGTTGGACGCGCCCAACCAGGCGTCGCGAACCGGGTTGCCGTCCAGCGCGCTGGCGAAGTGCCCGGCCACCGGCAGGCCGGTGCCCGCGTCGATCGCCGCGGCGACACCGTCGGCGGGCAGGCCGAGCAGCCGGGCGCAGCCGGCCGCCGCGCCCGCGACGCCCCAGCTGCCGTGCGGGTGCGCGCCGGCCCGCAGCGTGGTGGCCCGGCCGAACCGCGCCGCCACCTCGTACGCCACCAGCAGCGCCGCCGCCGTCTCCGGACCGGGCGCGCCGAGGTCGGCGGCGAGCGCGAGCACCGCGGGCAACCCGTGCGCCGCCGGATGGCCCCGGGCGTACTTGTGTCCCTCGTCGAGTTCGAGACGGGCCATCGCCGTCGCGTTGAGCCACGCGGCCGCCTCGACGGTGGTGGTCGTGCCGCCGCCGACCAGCGGCGCCGGCCCGGGACCGGGACGCCACGCCCGGGCCAGCGCCCGCTGCTCGGCCTGCCGGGCGCCGACCACTGTCACCCCGAGCGAGTCGAGCAGCACCAGCGCGAGCCGGTCACGGGCGGCGTCCGGGACGTCGGCCCAGCGCAGCCCGGCGCCCCAGGCGCCGAGCCGGGCCACGGCCTCCACTGTGGACGACATGTCAGAGTCCGAGGTACGCGGCTCGGACCCGGTCGTCGCGGGCGAGTTCGGGTCCCGGGCCGTCGAGCACCAGGCTGCCGCTCTCCAGCACGTACGCCCGGTCGGCGAGGTTGAGCGCGTGCGCGGCGTTCTGCTCGACCAGCAGCACCGAGACGCCCCGGTCGCGGATCGCCTTGACCGCGTCGAGCACGGTCCAGGTCAGCTTCGGCGACAGTCCCGTCGACGGCTCGTCGAGCAGCAGCAGCTTCGGTCCGGCCATCAACGCCCGGCCGATCGCGAGCATCTGCTGCTGCCCGCCGCTGAGCGTCTCGGCGGCCTGGGCACGCCGCTCGGCGAGGATCGGGAACAGCTCGAAGACCTCGCGCAGCGGCTCGTCGAGCGGCTTGCGGCCACGCGTCCAGGCGCCCATCCGCAGGTTCTCCTCGACGCTGAGCGGACCGAACAGCGCCCGCCCCTCCGCCACGTGCAGCAGACCGCGACCGACCAGCTCGCTCGGGCGTACGCCGTCGGCCCGCCGGCCGTCGAACGTGACGGTGCCCCCGGTGGGCTTGATCAGCCCGGAGATCGCCTTGAGTGTGGTGGTCTTGCCGGCGCCGTTGGCGCCGACGATCGCCACGATCTCGCCCTCGGCGACCCGCAGGTCGAGCTGGTGCAGGATCTGCAGGCCGTGGTAGCCGGCGCTGAGCCCCTCAAGCGTGAGCATGCGGGTCCTCCCCGAGGTAGGCCTCGATGACCCGCGGGTCGCGGGTCACCTCCTCCGGCGCGCCGGTGGTGAGCACCCGGCCCAGGTCGAGCACGAGCACCGAGTCCGACAGCCGCATGACGGCCGCCATGATGTGCTCGACGAAGACGAGCGTGACGCCGTCGTCGGTACGCAGTTGTTCGAGCAGCTCCATCACCGGCGCCCGCTCCGCGGGCACCAGGCCGGCCAGCACCTCGTCCAGCAGCAGCACGCGCGGCTTGCTGGCCACGGCGCGGGCCAGCTCCAGCCGTTTGAGCGCGGCGGTGGGCAGGCCCTCGGTCGGCGCGTCGCGCCACCGACCGAGGCCGACCCGATCGATCAGTTCGGCGGCGGCGGTACGGGCGGTCCGCTTGGCGCCACCACCGGCGAGCACCGCGATGGTGACGTTCTCCAGCACGGTCATCGAGTAGAACGGCCGCATCAGCTGGAACGTGCGGGTCATGCCCGCGGCGGTGACCTGGTGCGGCGTATGCCCGGTGATCTCCCGACCGGCGAGGTGCACCCGGCCGGAGTCCGGCCGCAGCGCCCCGGCGATGAGGTTGAAGATGGTGGTCTTGCCGGCGCCGTTGGGCCCGATGACGCCGAGGATGCTGCCCTCGGCGACCTCGAAGCTCACCTCGTCGACCGCGCGCAGCCCCTGGAACGACTTGGAGATGCCGTCGACCCGCAGCAGTGTCATCGTCGGAACCACCTTTGCCGGATCGTGCCGTAGATGCCCTTCGGCAGCACCAGCACGATGATGATCAGCAACGTGCCGTAGACGATCACGTCGAGGCCGCTGCGCCCCTGCAGGAACTCCAGCCCGGCAGGCGGGTTGCGCAGCATCGTGGCGGTCACGTCGTTGAGCGGACCCATCACCACCGCGCCGATCACCGGGCCCCAGACGGTCGCCACGCCGCCGATCACCGCGGGCAGGATCGCCTGGATCGACACGCTCGACCCGAACGCCAGGTCGGGGTCGATGAACAGGAAGTACTGCACGTAGAAGGCGCCGGCGACCGCGGTGATCGCGGCGGAGAGCGCCATGGTCAGCAGCTTGTAGCGCATCACCGGGATGCCGACCGCGGCGGCCGCGTCCTCGTCGTCGCGGGCCGCCTTGGTGAACTGCCCGGCCCGGGAGCGGAGGTACAGCACGCTGACCACCAGCGCGACGACGGTGAGCGCGAGCGCGACCCAGAAGTAGTTCGGCGAGCTCGGCTCGAACTGCAGCCACCACCAGGAGGCCTCGGGGCGCAGCGGCACGTGGTAGCCGACCGCGCGGTTGACGAAGTCGCTGTTGGTGGCCCAGAGCCGGAGCATCTCGGCGAACGCGAACGTGGCCAGCGCGAAGTAGGCGCCGCGCAGCTTGTAGCGCAGCGCGAGGAAGCCGATCAGCGCGGCGAACGCCGCCGCGACCACCATGCCCGCGAGGATGCCGATCCACGGCGACACCCGGTGTTCGACCAGGAGCCAGGCGCTGGCGTACGCGCCGATGCCGAAGTAGGCCGCGTGGCCGAAGCTGAACATGCCGCCGAAGCCGCTCATCATGTTCCAGCCGATGCTCATCAGGGCGAAGATGAGCACCCGCACCGCGACCGAGGCCTGCGCCGGCGGAAGGATCAGCGGCAGCGGCACCAGCAGCACGGCGAGCACCGCGATGGCGATCAGGTGCCGGTTCCACGGCAGTCGGGGCAGCGGCCGGCCGGCCGCCGTCTCCGGTGCCGGCGGGGCGCTGGTGGCCGTCATGCCGACCTCCCGAAGAGTCCCTGCGGACGCAGGAAGAGCACGAGCACGAAGACGATGAAGACCGACAGCAGCGGTGACTGCCCGGGCAGGTAGATGCCGCCGAGCTGCTCGGCCAGGCCGATGACCAGGCCGCCGACCAGCGCGCCGACCACGTTGCCCATGCCGCCCAGCACGACCACCACGAAGGCCACGATGTTGAACAGCGCGCCGGTGGTGGGTTCGATGGTGACCAGCGGCGCGACGAGCGTGCCGGCGGCACCGGCGCAGGCGGTGCCGAGCGCGAACGTCACCGCGTAGATCACCCGGGTGTCGATGCCGACCAGTTGCGCGCCGGTGTCGTTGGCGGCCACCGCGCGGATCGCCGTGCCGAGTCGGGTGCGTTGCAGCAGCAGGTAGAGCAGCCCGGCCAGCAGCAGCGCGCCGACGAAGGCGAGGATGCGGGACAGGTTGGCCACCGCCTCGAAGATCGGCACGCCGCGGTCGCCGGGCAGCGGCACCGACCGCGGGTTGGCGCCGAAGAACAGCAACAGCGCGTTCTCGATGATCAGCGAGATGCCGAGCGTGATCAGCAGCTGGTTCTCCAGCGGCTTGCCCATCGCGCCGGCCAGGATGCCGCGCTGCACGAGCACGCCGAGCAGGAACATCGCCGGCACGCTGACCGCGAGCGCGAGATAGGGATGCAGACCGGCCTGAGCCAGCCCGAAGGTGAGGAACAGGGCCAGCGCCAGGAAGCTGCCGTGCGCGAAGTTGACGATGTCGAGGACGCCGAAGATCAGCGTGAGGCCCATCGCGATCAGCCCGTAGACGCCGCCGATCAGGACGCCGGTGGCGACCGCCTGGACGACGACCACCCCGCTGCCGGAACGGACGTACGCGAGCACGACGGCGACCACGATCAGCGCGGTGATCACCGCGATCCGCCGCCACGGCACGGCGCGGCCGGCGGGCGCGCGTGCCTCGTCGGGGTCCAGGGTCGCCACGTCGCCGGCGGCGGCGACGTGGCCCTGGTCGGCCGGCGAGGTCACCGGCTCGTGAAGGCGGGGTAGACCGGCTTGGTCTCCGCCTTGTCGGCCGGGAACACCTGCTTGACCGCGCCGCCCTGGACCTGCATGAGGATCGGCGTGGCGTTCTCGTTCTCGCCGGTCGGGCCGAACGTGATCGGGCCGTTGCCGGCGATCAGGGTCGGCACCGAGCCCTCGGCGATGGCGTCGCGCACCTTGGCCGGTTCGGTGCCGCCGGAACGCTCCAGCGCGTCGGCGATCACCTTCACCGAGTCGTACGCCAGCACCGCGCCGGTGCGGATCGCGTCGTTGTAGCGCTCCTGGTAGAGCTTGGCCAGCGCCTGCATGTCGGCGTTGGTCATGTCGGCGTGGTAGTTCGCGTCGAAGAAGCCCTCGGCCGCGGCGCCCGCCTCCTTCGGGAACTGCGGGAGGTCGAACGCGCCGTTGGCGACGCCGTAGACCGCGTTGAGGGCCGGCGGCTTGACGGTGGCGACGGCCTTGGCCGCCAGCACCCCGTCCCGGTAGTAGCCGGCCACCATCAGCACGTCGGCGCCGCTGGCCTTGACCTGGGTGACCTGGGTGGTGAGGTCGGAGACGTTGGCGGCGTCGTAGGCGATCGCCGGACCGACCTTGATGCCGGCCTTCTCCGCCTCGGCCTTGAAGGCGTCGCGCACGGCGCTGCCGAACGGGCCCTGCTCGTGCAGCACGGCCACCGTCCTGACCGGCTTACCGGCCGCCTTGGCCACCTGGTCGAGGAACTGCGCCCCGGCGGTGCCGAGCACTGTGGAGCTGGGCTGCACCCGGAACGTGTACTTGTAGCCCTGGGCGAGGATCGAGTCGGCGCTGGACACGTCGATGACCAGTGGCACCTTGTTGCGTTCGGCCACGGTGGACACGTTCGCGGTGACCGCGCTCTGGTAGGTGCCGACCAGGCCGACCGCGCCGTCGGAGACGAGGCGCTGGGCCTCGCTCTGGCCGACCTCCGGCTTGCCCTGGGTGTCGGCGCTGACCAGCTCCAGCTTCTTGCCGCCCTGGGCCTTGATCCCACCGGCGTTGTTGATGGCCTCCACGGCCAGCTTCGCTCCGTTGTCCATCTGCTGCCCGTCGGCGGCGGACGCGCCGCTCAGCGGGTGCAGGGATCCGATTTTGATCGTGTCGCCCGACTGCGCGCCGCCACCGTTGCTCGTGCCGGCGGGCCCCGACCCACCACACGCGGCGAGGGCCAGCGGCAGGGTCAGGGCGAGGCTCAGGGTCCAGGTCTTCCTCATGATGTCAGCTCCTGGGGTGACCGTGTTCCGCCGCACGGAACATCGCATGGGGCATGATGCTGGCACTGCCCGCCTACCTGGTCAAGAGTTCATCGAGGAATCTTCTTAATCCCAGCGTGGAGCCATTTTGGGGGGTTGACCATCTACTCAGTCGGTGTTGGAATCGTGTTCCGCTGGCGGAAACAGCGCACTGGGAGATGAATACGTGGCAGAGAGTCAGGGCACCGAGACGGCGAGCCGCGTGGCCGACGTCCTCCTCCTGTTCACCGACGGGCCGGACTTCCTCGGGGTCACCGCGATCGCGCGCAGCCTCGACCTGTCCAAGGCGGTCGTGCACCGGATCCTGCAGACACTCGTCGAGCGCCGGCTGCTGGTCAGCGATCCGGCGAGCCGCGGCTACCAGCTCGGCCCGGCGGCCGCCGCGCTCGGCGCCCGCGCGTTGCGTGAGTCGCAGCTGCGCACCGTCGCGATGCCGGTGCTGCGCGAGCTGCAACTGGCCACCGGCGAGACCACCACCGTGTCGGCGCGGGTGCACGGCGGCCGGGTCTACCTCGACCAGGTCGAGTCCACCCGGGAGATCAAGATGACGGTCGAGGTGGGCCGCCGGTTCCCGCTGCACGCCGGCAGCTCCAGCACCTGCATCCTGGCCTTCCTGCCCGACGCCGAGCGGGAGGCCGCGCTCGCCGCCGACCTGCCGTCACTGACCGGCCGCACGGTGACCGACCGCGACGTGCTCCGCGCCCGGCTCACCGGGATCCGCGAGAGCGGCGTCGCCCACTCCGACGGCGAGCGGCAGGAGGGCGCCGGCTCGGTCGCCGCGCCGGTCTTCGGCATCGACGGCGCGGTCGTCGGCGCCATCTCGGTCTGCGGCCCGGCACACCGGGTCGACGCGGCCGCCCGGGACCGCTTCGGTCCGCTGGCGCGGGACGCGGCCGACCGCATCTCCCGGGCCCTCGGCTGGTCCGGCGGGCTGCCCAAGTGACACCGCGATCCTGGCTCTACGTGCCCGGCCACCGCGCCGACCGGGTGGCCAAGGCGCTGGCCGCCGGCGCCGACGCGGTCGTCGTCGACCTGGAGGACGCGGTGCCGCCGGGCGAGAAGACGGCCGCCCGGCAGAACGCGCGGCGGCTGGCCGACCAGGGCCCGCAGGATCGGCCGGTGTGGGTGCGGGTGAACGACCCGGCCGGCCCGTGGGGCGAGGCCGACATCGACGCGCTCGCCGGGCTCGGCCTGGCCGGCCTGCGGGTGCCGCGCTGCGAGGACCCGGACGTGATCCGCCAGGCCGCCACCCGCGCCGGGCTGCCGCTGCAACTTCTCCTGGAGAGCGCCGCCGGGCTGGCCCGGGCGGCCGAGCTGGCCACCGCGCACCCCCTGGTCGCCGGGCTCGGGCTCGGCGAGGCCGACCTGTCGGCCGATCTGCGGGTGACCGGCGACGACGGGTTGGCCTGGGCCCGCGGCTGGGTGGTGGTCGCGGCCCGCGCCGCCGGGCTCCCCTCACCCGTGCAGAGCGTCTACACCGACGTCGCGGACCTCGACGGCCTGCGCGTCAGCACCGAACGGGCCCGCGCCGGCGGCTTCGTCGGGCGGTCGGTGGTGCACCCCCGGCAGATCCCGGTCGTGCACGACGTGTTCACGCCGACCGCCGCCGAACTGACGGCCGCGCGCGCCGTCCTGTCCGCCGCGGCGCGTGCCCAGGAGGCCGGCGAGGTGGCCGTGCTCGACGCCGACGGCCGGTTCGTCGATCCCGCGGTGGTACGCCGCGCCCGGCTCGTCCTCGACCTGACCGCACCGTCCGAACCAGTCCCAGGAGGAACGAGTTGACCATCGAGCCGCAGGCCCGCCCGCCGCGCACGGACGACGCCCTACTCGCCGCGGTGACCGCGGGGGTACGGCTCGTCGAGCTCGGGCACCCGCACTTCACGGGCATGCCGTGCTCGCCGAACCACCCCGGTTTCCGGATGAGCCTGATCCGTCGGCACGGCGACATGGTCCGCCCGGACGGCGGGTCGGCGGCGAACGAGATGATCGTGACCGGTGGACACGTGGGCACCCACGTCGACGCGCTCGCCCACGTCAGCCACGACGGCCGGCTGCACGGTGGCGTGGACGCCGCGGCGGCCCAGACCGGCGGCCGGTTCACCGCACTCGGCGCCGAGCACACCCCCGCGCTGCTCACCCGCGGTGTGCTGCTCGACGTGGCCGCCGTGCACGGGGTCGACGTACTGCCCGCCGGCCACGGCGTGACCGCGGCCGACCTGACCGCCGCCGCCGAGCGGGCCGGGGTCGAGCCCGGGCCCGGCGACGTGGCGCTGGTGCGCACCGGCTGGGCGCGGCACTTCGACGACGCTGCGACCTACCTCGGGCAGGCCACCGGCGTGCCGGGGGTCACGACCGACGCCGCCGAGTGGCTGGCGGCACGCCGGGTGGTCGCCACCGGCGCGGACACCACGGCGTACGAGCAGATCAGGCCGGGTGCCGGGCACAGCGTGCTGCCGGTGCACCGGGTGCTGCTGGTCGACGCCGGGGTGCACATCATCGAGCACCTCAACCTGGAGCACGCGGCGGCCGAGGGCCTGACCGCGTTCGTCTTCTCGATGGCGCCGCTGCGCATCGTCGGCGGCACCGGTTCCCCGATCCGCCCCTTCGCGGCGGTGAGCCGGTGAACGCGCCGACGGTGGTCCAGCGGCTCGCGGCCGTCGCCGACGAGGTGCGGCGGGACGGGCTTCCCGGCGAGCTGCGCCACGACGTGGCCCGCCGGGTGCTCGACCTGATCGGCAACAGCCTCGCCGCCACCGGGTTGCCGCCCGCGCGGGCGGTCACCGCGTACGTCGAGGCGGCCGGCGGCACCGCGGAGGCGGTCGCGATCGGCACCGGACTGCGTGTTCCGGCCGCGAACGCGGCGCTGGTCAACGGCACGCTGGCGCACTCGCTCGACTTCGACGACACCCACCTGCCGTCGGTCCTGCACCCGTCCGCGCCCGTGGTGCCGGCGGCGCTGGCGGTGGCCGAGGCGCGCGGCGCGTCCGGCGCCGCGCTGCTCGACGCGGCCGGGATGGGCATCGAGGTCGCGGTCCGGCTCGGCATGGGCGGGTACGACCGCGCGTTGGGCAACTCCGAGTTCTTCGAGCGCGGCCAGCACGCGACCTCGATCTGCGGCGCGGTGGGCGCGGCCGTGGCGGCGGCGATGGTCGGCGGCGCGGACGCCGAGGGCATCGCGCACGCGGCCGGGATCGCCGCGAGCATGGGCGCCGGCCTGTTGGAGGCGAACCGGACCGGCGGCACCGTGAAGCGGGTGCACTGCGGGTGGGCCGCGCACTCCGGCGTGGTGGCCGCCGAGCTGGCCCGGTACGGGCTGACCGGGCCGCCGACAGTGGTCGAGGGGCGGTTCGGGTTCCTGCACGCGTTCTGCGGCGAGCGGGCCGACGTCGACGCCGTGGTCGACGGGCTCGGCACCCGCTGGGAGCTGCCGGGCATCTTCTTCAAGCCGTACCCGTGCAACCACTTCACGCACGCCGGCATCGACGCGGCGCTGGCGTTGCGGGCCCGCGGCGTCGACCCGGCCGCGATCGAGTCGATCGAGTTGGGCGTGCCGTCGCCGGTGCTGCGCACGATCGCCGAACCCGCGCGGGACAAGGCGCGGCCGGAGTCCGGCTACCACGCGGCGTTCAGCGGCCCGTACACCGTCGCGGCGGCGCTGCTCGGCGGCGGCGGCCTGGGCCTGGGCCACGACGACTTCACCGACGAGGCGGCGGCGGACGCCGCGCGGCTGGCGCTGGCGGCGAAGGTCCGCTGTGTGGCGGACGCCCGCTGCGACGAGATCTTCCCGAACCAGTTTCCGGCGGTGCTGCGGCTCACGACGCGCGACGGCACCGGGCACGAGGTGCGGGTCGACGTCAACCGGGGCGGGCCGGGCAACCCGCTCAGCTCGGCCGAGCTGGCCGCCAAGTTCGCCTCCAACGCCGCGCGGGTGCCCGATCGGGAGGACATCGCCGCGGCGGTGCTCGACCTGGCCGCCGCTCCGGACGTCGCCGGCCTGATGGCCCGGGTACGCGGATGATCGAGCGGCTCGCCGCGACCGGCTCGGCCACCGACTGGGCGGCCGCGCCCCCGGCCGTCCGGGACCGGGTGGTCGACCTGGTGGCGGACACGGTCGCGGTGGCCGCGCTGGGCAGCGGGCGGGCCGAACTACGGGCGCTTCACGCCGGGTCGGACGGCTCGGGCGCGGCGACGGTGGTGGGCTCCCCGAACGGCTGGCCCGCCTCGGTCGCCCAGTTCCTCAACGGGAGCGCGATCGCGGCGGACCAGTTGCAGGACGGGCACCGACCGGCCCGCGGGCATCCGGCGTCGCACGTGGTGCCCGCCGTGCTGGCGCTGGCCGAGGAACGGGACCTGCCGGGCGTGGAGCTGCTGTCGGCGGTGCTGGCCGGCTACCACGTCGGGGTCCGGGTCGGCCGGGCGATGGGGGGCACCCCGGACGGCGTGCACGACATCGGCACCTGGGGTCAGGTCGGTGCGGCGGCGGGGGTGGCCCGGCTGCTCGCCCCCGGCGACGCGGACGCCGTACGCCGCGCCGTCGAGCTGGCCGCCTCGGCCGTGCTGCTCAGCGACGCGGCGACCGTCTTCGCCGGGCGTACCGGTGGGCACGCGTTCCTGGGCGCGTCGGTGCAGCTCGGCGCGAGCCTCGGCGCGGCGGCCGTGGCCGGGCTGGAGCCGCTGCCCGGCGCGCTGGAGCGGCACCTCGCGGCGGTCGCCGCCCGCGACTGGTCGGACGCCGGGTTGGAGCACGGTCACGAGGTGCTGGCCGGCTACACCAAGGCGCATCCCACCTGCGCGCACCTGCACGGGGTGAACGACGCCGTGGCGGACGTGGTCGCCGCGACCGGCCCGTTGTCGGACGTGGTCCGCGTCGAGGTGCGGACGTTCGCGCACGCGGCCCGCTTCGACGCGGTGGCCGACGGTGAGCTGGCCGCCCGTTTCAGCGTGCCCACCTCGGTCGCGGTCGCGCTGCTCACCGGCCGGCTCGACGAGACCACGCTGACCGCGCGGAGCGTCTGCTCGGCGCCGGTGCGCGAGCTGGCCGCCCGCGTCGAGGTGCGGCACGACCCGGCGCTGGACGCCGGCTATCCGGCCGGCCGCCCGGCCCGGGTCCGGGTCGAACGCGCCGACGGCAGCGTGCTGACCGGCGCGGCCGACCTGCCGCGCGGCGACGGCGCCCGGGCCTTCGGCCGGGACGTGTCGCGGGCCAAGGCCCGGCGGCTGCTCGGGCACCGCTTCCCCGGGCACGCCGACGTCGTGCTCACCGCGATCGACGGGCTGGCCACCGGCGGCGTCCGGGCGCTCGGCGCCGCGCTGCGGGCGGCGGCGGCGGCGTGATCGTCACCCGGCGCGACGGCGCGCTGCACCTGGTCGAGCAGGTCGAGCACGGCCGGGTCGCCGGCGAGCTGGCGGCCGCCTGGGGCAACGACCGGTTCGAGAGACCGACCCCGGGTACGCCGGTGCGCACCGCGGCGGCCCGGCACGACGAGGGCTGGCGGGCCTGGGACGCCCGGGTGCTCTTCCACGAGCTGGAACGCCGGCCGCGGCACTTCCTGGAGATCGACGCGGCCGAGCACGTGCGGCTCTACCGCCAGGGCGTCGAGCGGGTGGCGCTCGGCGACGTGTACGCCGGCGTGCTGGTCGGCATGCACTGGACCGGCCTGTACCGGGGCCGGTGGTCGGCGCCGGACGCCCGGGGCCGGCTGGAGCCGGGCGCCGACGGACGGGCGGCGCAGGACGCGGCGGTCGACGCCGAGGAGCGTCGGTGGATCGCCGCGAAACGGCTGGCCTGGACGGCCGCCGAGCCACGGGCCGTGTTCGAGACCCGGCTCTGGCACAACTACGAGCTGGTGCAGCTCTGGGACCTGCTCTCGCTCTACCTGTGTGTGATGCCGCAGCAGCCGGCCGTCGAACCCGGCCCGGCCCGGCCGTGGGGCCCGCAACTGGCCGCTCTCGAACACCTCGCCGAGGACGTGCTGCTGCCGCCGGTGCGCCGGAGCCCGTTCGGCCCGACCGAGCGGATCACCGTGGGCGTCCGCGAGCCGGGGGTGCTCCGGCTGGATCCGTACCCGTTCCGCCGGCCCGACGTCACGGTCGACGTGCTCGCCACGGTCGTGCCGGACCGGGCGTACCTCCCTGCCGAGCTGGCCGCCCGGGTCCGCCGGGTGCCGACCACGGCGACGACCTGGCGCCTGACCCCGTGGAGCCGCTGATGGACCTGCCCACCGCCCGCGCCGCCGGGTACGCCTTCGTGCTCGACGAGGCCGGTTTCGCCCAGGTGACCACCGTGGACCCGGACGGCTTCCCGGTGAGCCGCACGATGACCGCGTTCCTCGAACCGGACTGGTCGGTCAGCCTGGTGCAGCGGGCCGGCCACCGGCGGCTCGCGCAGTGGCGACGCGACCCGCACACGCTTGTCAGCTGGATCGGTGCGCCCGCGCCGGGAGCGACGAACGAACGCCCGCACGTGTTCGACATCGGCCGGCTGCCGCCACGGATGGTGGCCGTGCGCGGGACGGCGTCGGCGATGCCCGCGGAGTGGACGGTCGCGGTCTACCGGCGGGAGGTGGCCCGGCAGCGGGCGGCCGGGTTCACCAGGGCGCCCCGGCGTACCGACGACGAGGTGGCCGCCGAGCTGGCCGGGGTGCGGATCGAGCCGGCGCGGGTGCGGTTGGAGGGGTTCGGCGTGGGTGCCGAGTCCCATCTGTGGACGGTGAGGAGAGCAAAACCATGATCAAGACCATTCTCGGGTACGAGATCGAGGACGGCGTCAGCCCGGAGGAGTACGAGCGTTGGCTCTTCGACGTGCACGCGCCGGACCTGCTGGCCAACCCCCACCTCGACCGGCTCGTGTTCAACAAGGTGCTGCGCCCGGTGCGGCAGGCCTCCGGCGGCACGGCGTCGGTGCCGGAGGGCTACACGTTCTACCGGATCGCCGAGATGCACTACGCCGACGAGGAGGCGTACGCCGCCTACCTGCGCTGGTTCGAGGAGCACCCGCTGCCGCCGGAGCGCGGCCCGGCCGGCCGGACGAGGTTCAAGTTCTACCTGGTGACCGAGAGCACCGAGGTCTCTCGCGGATGAGCGTCACCGCCCTGCTGGCCGGTTTCGCCGCGCTCGGGCCGCCGGACGGCCCACTGGCCGCGTGGGCGGCCCGGGTCGGCGCCCCGGACGGCGACTTCCCGCTGATCGGCGCCGGCGTCCGGGCGGAGACGTACGTCGCGCTGCGCTGGAACGGCGAGCGGTGCGCGGCGCTCGGACCGGCGGTCGGTCCGACACTTGCCGGTCTGGCGGTCGGCGCGGCCCACCGCCGCTCGGTCGCGGAGCTGTCCGCCGCCGTCGACGCCGGGCTGGCCGCCGCGGCCGAGGCGTCGGCGCACGTGGCGCCGGTGAGCACCGGCGTGCTGGCCGCGACCGTCTGTGCGGGGCGGCTGGCCGGCGTGCGGGAAGGCGACCTGCCGGCGCTGCTGGACCTCGCGGCGAGCCTGATGGTGATCGGTCCGCCCGGGGCCGTGCCCGGGCACGAACCGGCCGCCGCCTGGCTCGCGTTGCGGGCCTGGGACGCCGGCGTCACCGGCATGCCCGGCGGCCTGGCCCACACCCTGTCCGTGGTGTCCGACGGGCTCGCCGACCGCGCGCCGGCCGGCCCGGACGTCACCGACGTCGTGGAGGCGCTGGCATGATCGTGCTCAACGTGGCCCGCCCGGCCGGCGAGGCCGATCCGGTCGAGCTGGCCGACGCCGCGCTCGCGGCGGGGCTCGACGGCGTCGCCCTGGCCGACAGCCCGCGGCTGTTCCCCGACTGCCTGGTGGAGACCGAGCGGGTACTCGCCGCCACCGCCGTCCGAGTGGCCGGGCCGTGCGTGCTCAGCCTCGGGCTGCGGCATCCGGCCACGGTGGCCGGGGCCGTACGCACGCTCGACGCCCACCATCCGGGGCGGGTGCTCGCCGTGGTCGGGCGGGGGGAGAGCTCGGTACGCAACGAGGGGCTGACGCCGCCGTCGCTGCGGACGTACGAGGCGGCGCTCGACACGCTGCGCGAGCTGGCGCCGGCGTCGGCGCTGCTGCTCGGCGCGGCGTCCGGGCCGCGTACCGTCGCGGCCACCGCCGCCCGGCTCGGCGGCGTGCTGGTGGACGCGGGCGCGGACCCGGCCATCGTCGGCAAGGCGGTGGCCCTGGCCCGTTCGGCGCGGGCCGACGTGCGGGTCTGGATGTTCGTCCGCGCGGTGGTGACCGACGACGAGGCCGGCGCCGACGACGCCGCCGCGCCGGTGCTCGGGTCGTGCGCGGCCCGGCTGGCGCAGGCGCCGGACTGGTTCGACGTGCCGGCCGCACTGCGCCCCGCGGTCACCGCGGTGGCCGAGGCGCACGACTACCGGCGGCACGGCACGGCCGGCGCCCGGGCCGGCGGCGACGTGCCCGCCGAGGCCGACCGGTTCGTCCGCGAACGCTTCGTGGTGACCGGTGACCCACGCGCGGTCGCGGACCGGTTCGCCGCGTTCGCCGCGGCCGGCGTCGACGGCGTGGTGCTGGCCGGCGCGCTCGACGGGGTGCGGGAGCGCCTCGACGACCTGGGCCGGGCGGTCCGCGACGGGATGACGGGGGACGGACGATGACCGGGATCGACACCGCGCGGATCGCCGCGTTCGCGCACCGCGCCCGCATCGACGACGCGCCCGGGGACGTCGTCGCCTTCACCCGCGCGCTGCTGCTCGACACGCTGGGCGCGTTGCTGGGCGGCCTGCGCTACCCGACCGTGCGGGCCCTGGGTGAGGCGCTGCGCCCGTCGGTCACCACCGACCTCCCGTTCGGCAGGCTGCTCACCCTCGGCACGGCCGCGACCTGGCTGGACGCCGACTCCGGGGGCGCCTTCCATCCGCAGGGCCACCGGCTGCCGCCGGTACCGACGGCGCATCCCGCGCCGCACTCGCTGCCCGTGCTGCTGCACG
This sequence comes from Micromonospora humi, assembly GCF_900090105.1. GTDB lineage: Bacteria > Actinomycetota > Actinomycetes > Mycobacteriales > Micromonosporaceae > Micromonospora > Micromonospora humi. The sequence continues at coordinate 51,820 of NZ_FMDM01000010.1, forward strand.
CCGCCGCGGGCGGCGTCGACGACCGGCGGCTCGTCGAGATCTTCCTGATCGCCAACGAGATCGGCATGCGGTTCGGCGTCGGCACGACGCTGCGCCCCGGGCTGCACCCGCACGGCATCCACGGCCCGGTCGCGGCTGCCGTCGCCACCGCGCTGCTCGACGGCCTCTCCCCCGCCACCACGGCGACCGCCGTCGAGCTGGCCGGCTCGGCGCCGATGGCCGCGACCCTGGCGGTGCCGATGCGCGGCGGCACCGTACGCAACCTGTGGACCGGGCTGGGCGCCTGGCACGGCGCGGCCGCCGCCCGGCGCGCGGCCGACGGCGTCACCGGATCGGCCGCGCTGCTCGCCGCGCTGCTCGACGGCCTGGTCTGCACCGACCTGTCCACCACGGAGCTGACCACCGGCCTGGGCGAGCGGTGGCGACTGGCCGACAGCTACCTGAAGCCGTACGCCTGCGCGCGCTGGGTGCACCCCGCCCTGGACGCGTTCCGCGCCGCCGTCGCGGACGTGCCGGACCCGGCGTACGCCCGCGGTGGCCTGGCCGTGATCGAGGTCGACACGTTCGCCTTCGCCGCGTCGTTGTCCGCCACCGAGGTCTCCTCGGACCTGCACGCACGCTTCTCGGTGCCGGTCAGCCTGGCCACCCTCGCCCTCGACGGCGAACTGGCCGCCGACGGTTTCCTGCCCGACCGGCTGGCCCGCCCCGAGGTCGGCGCGCTGGCCGCGCTGGTGCGGCTGCGCGAGGAGCCGGAATTCACCGCCGCCCTGCCGCGGGAACGGCCGACGACGGTCACGGTCGGTTGGCGCGACGGCGCCACGGCGTCGGCCACGGTACGCAACGCGCGCGGCAATCCGGCCGACCCGCTCACCGCCGACGAGGTGGCCACCAAGTTCCGGCGCAACGCCGAGGGCGTGCTCACCCTGGCGACCGCCGACGCGGTGGTGGCCGGGGTCCTCGACGGCACGGCCGGCGGCGACACCCTGGCCCGGGTGGCCGCCGAGGTCGTCGGCACCTTCTGCCCCTGACCACCTGCCGACCTGTCGGTGCCGTCCTGTCTAATGGCTGAGCCACCCCCACCGCCCGGGGGCGACGCCGGAGAGGACGCGCGTGAGCAGCCTGGAGTCGCTGCGGCAGTTGCTGCAGCAGTCGCACCACGCCCGCCCGGACGACCTTCCGGAGATGGCGATGCGGGCCGCACCCCTGCTGGACGCCCGGGTCCTGGTGATCTACCTGGTGGATCACCAGCAGCGGCTGCTGCTGCCGCTGCTCGGCGGCAGCGCCCCGGCCCGCGAGCCGATCGACGTCGACGGCACCCTCGCCGGGCGGGCCTTCAGCACGGCGTCGACCTGCGTCGGCAGCGGCGACGACGACGGCGTACGGGTCTGGGCGCCGGTGGTCGACGGCAACGAACGCATGGGCGTGCTGGAGGTCGTCGCCGACTCCGCGCTCGACGACGACGGCCTGGACGACTGCGGGGCGGTCGCGACGCTGCTCGCCGAGCTGATCACCACGCGCAGCCTCTACAGCGACAAGATCGAGCTGATCCGTCGGCGACAGCCCATGCAGCTGGCGGCGGAGATGCTGCGGGCGCAGCTGCCGCCGCTGACCTTCTCCACCGGGCACCTGATCATCAGCGGCATCCTCGAACCGTGCTACGACGTCGGCGGGGACGCCTTCGACTACGCGGTCAACGGCGACATCGCGCACCTGGCGCTGTTCGACGCCGCGGGGCACGGCTCCAGCGGCGGGATGCGCGCGGTGGTGCTGGTCTCCATCGCGCTGGCCGCCTACCGCAACGCCCGCCGCACCGGCCTCGACCTGACCGACACCTACCACCACATCGACGCCACCGTCCGGGCCCACGACCGCTACGGGATGATCACCGCGGTGCTGGCCGAACTCGACCAGCGCAGCGGTGTCCTGCGGGTCATCTCGGCGGGCCATCCGAGCGGGATCGTGCTGCGCGACGGCCGGGTCGCCAAGGTGCTGCCCACCCCGACCGCCCTGCCGGTCACCCTCGGTGACCGGCGCCCCCCGGTGGTCGTCGAGGAGTCCCTCGAACCCGGCGACCACGTGCTGCTCTACACCGACGGCATCATCGAGGCGCGCACCCGCGACGGCGAGGCCTTCGGGATGGACCGGCTGGTGGAGTTCACCACCCGGGCCTTCGCCGACCGGCTTCCCCTGCCCGAGACCGCTCGCCGGCTGGTGCACGCCATCCTCGCGCACCAGGACGACTGCCTGCAGGACGACGCGACGGTGCTGCTCGCCGAGTGGCGCAGCCCCGCGCCCGACCGCTCGGACCTGGAGGCGATCAGCGCGGCGGCGCGTCACCCGTTGCTGACGGAGCCGTGACCGGTGCGGCGGTGCTGCGGCGCAGCGTGAGCGTGGTGGCCAGTTCGATGCCGGTGTTCGGCGTCCGGTCGCCACGCCCGAGCGCGAGCGCCAGCTCGGTCGCGGCCACCGCCATCTGGGCCAGCGGCTGGTGGACGGTGGTCAGTGGCGGGTCCACCAGGGCGGCGATGGGCAGGTCGTCGAAGCCCACCACGCTCAGCTCGGCCGGGATCCGCAGCCCGAGCTCACGCGCGGCGTGGTAGACCCCGACCGCCTGGAGGTCGTTGCTGGCGAAGATCGCGGTCGGGCGGTCGGTGCGCCCGAGCAGGCGCACCGCGGCGGCCCGGCCCCCCTCGGCGGTCAGGTCGGCCCGCTCCACCAGGTCGGCGCCGACCGGCAGCTCGGCCGCCTCCATCGCGGAGCGGTAGCCGTCGAGTCGCGCGCGGCAGCACAGGATCCGATCCCGGCCGGCGATCATCGCGATCCGGCGATGCCCCAACTGGATCAGGTGGCGGGTGGCGGACCGGCCGCCCGCCCAGTTGGTCGCCCCGACGAAGGGCACGCCGTCGGGCAGCTCGCCGGTGGGGTCGAAGACCACGAAGGGGATGCCTCGGGCGCGCAACTGGTCACGTTGCTCGCCCGTCAACTGCGCCACCGAGATGACGCAGTCCGGACGGCGGGCGAGCGTGTCGTCGATCCAGTAGCGGACCGCGCTGCGTTCCGGACCGAACTCGGTCAGCACGACGCCCACCCGGTTGTCCCGGGCGGCCTGCTCCACGCCGCGGATGACCTCGACGCCCCACATGTGTTCCAGCTGGTCGAAGACCAGTTCCACCAGGTTGCTGCGGGTGGACGACGAGGGCCTGCGGTAGCCGAACCGGTTGATCAGCGCCTCGACGCGGGCCCGCGTCTCCGAGGCCACGCCGGAGCGGCCGTTGATGACCTTCGAGACGGTCGGGATCGACACTCCGGCGGTCTCCGCGATGTAGGAGATCGTCACCGGGCGGCCCGGGGCGCCGGCCGGGTCGCCCCGCTCGGCGAGAGCCTCGTTCGACTCGGCGTGTGACAACCTGGCTCCTTCCCACGCCGGTCCCGGCCGTCCGCGTCGCCAGGATATCCGCATCGACGGCCATTGCCGCTCCCGGCCAAGAAACTTTCCGGCCGGTCATCGATCATTCTCGGTGCCATCCGGACCGCCGCCCGGCGCGATGTCGCGAGCACGACCTCGGAGCACCCGACTGTGCATTGACGTTCGTCGAAGGCCGGCGTAGCGTCCGGCTCTGAAACTTTCCATTCGGGCTGGGAAAGTTTCCATTGCCACGGAGCCGTGCAGCAACCAGCGGAGGCAGAGGGCAGCGTCCGCGAGAGCACCCCGCCGCGACCGCCGGGCCCCGCACGGGCGCCGACCGCCGTCGCGCGCCCCGCCGCTCGTCGTGACCCGGAGGCTCCCATGTCCTCGCTCGTCAGGCTGCGTCGACTGCGGACGCCGGCGGCCCACTGCCCCGCACGACCGATCCCCGACCACAGGAGAGCGTGATGAGTCTGCAGAACACGCGAAGAACCCGCCTACGTCTCGGCATGCTCGCCGGCAGCGTGGCGGCGCTGCTGGTGGCGTCCATGACGGTGGCCGTGGGCGCCCAGGCCGCCGCCGGCTGCCGCGTGGCGTACACGGTGCCGTCGCAGTGGCCGGGTGGGTTCACCGCCGCGGTGGACGTGACCAACCTCGGCGACCCGGTCGACGGCTGGCGGCTGGCGTGGACGTTTCCGTCCGGCCAGCGGGTGACCCAGGCGTGGAACGCCACGGTCACCTCGTCAGGCAGCCAGGTCACCGCGACGAACGTCAGCTACAACGCCGCCATCGGCACGAACGCCACCGTGTCGTTCGGGTTCAACGGGTCGTGGTCGGGCGCCAACACCGCGCCGGCCGGCTTCACCCTCAACGGAGTCGCCTGCACCGGCGGCCCCGGTGGCACCCCGTCGCCGACGACGAGCCCGACGTCGACGCCCTCCCCCACGGCGACGCCCACCTCGTCACCGTCGACCCCACCCACCACCCCACCGCCGGCCGGCAACCCGACGGCCACGGTGGCCGCCATGCAACCCGGCTGGAACCTCGGCAACACGCTCGACGCCATCCCGGACGAGACGGCCTGGGGCAACCCGCTCACCACCCAGGCCCTGCTGCGGCACGTCCGGTCACAGGGCTACCGGAGCATCCGGCTCCCGATCACGTGGAGCAACCACCACGGCCCGGCACCCGACTACACCATCGACGCGGCGTGGCTGAACCGCGTGCGCCAGATCGTCGACTGGGCGCTCGCCGAGGACCTCTACGTGATGATCAACCTGCATCACGACTCCTGGCAGTGGCTCAACACCTACCCCACCGACCGGGCCGGTGTCACGAACCGGTACCGGGCCCTGTGGACGCAGATCGCCACCACGTTCCGGGGCCATTCCCCGAAGCTGGTCTTCGAGAGCATCAACGAGCCGCAGTTCGCCGACACCACCGACGAGCAGGGCGACACCGCGACGCGGGAACTCAACGCCGAGTTCGTCCGCCTCGTGCGCGCGACCGGCGGGAGCAACACCACCCGCCTGCTGGTCCTGCCCACCCTGCACACCAGCGGAGAACAGGTCCGCCTCGACGCGCTGGCCGCCGGGTTCGAGCAGCTGCACGACCCCAACCTCGCCGCGACAGTGCACTTCTACGGGTGGTGGCCGTTCAGCGTGAACATCGCCGGCGGCACCCGCTACGACACCAACGTGGAGCAGGACCTGGTCGGCACGTTCGACCGCCTGCGCGACACCCTGGTCGCCCGCGGCATTCCCGTCGTCATCGGCGAGTGGGCGCTCCTCTCCTGGGACCACACCCGGCCCGGCATCATCGAACGAGGCGAGTTCCTGAAGTTCCTCGAAGCGGTCGGCTACCACGCCCGCACCCGCAACCTCACCACCATGCTCTGGGACGCCGGCCAGTTCCTGAACCGCACCGAGCTGCGCTGGCGCGACCAGGGCGTGTACGACATGCTCAAGGCGAGTTGGACCACCCGATCCGGCACCGGCTCCACCGACCAGGTGTACGTGCCACGCACCGCCACGATCACCGCCAAGGCGCTCACGCTCAACCTCAACGGCCTGACGTTCCGCGGCCTCTGGCAGGGCGGCACCCAGCTCACCAGCGGCACCGACTACACCGTCGCCGGCACCACGCTCACGCTCACCCCGGCGGCGCTGACCCGCCTGGTCGGCAACCGGGCCTACGGCGTCAACTCCACCATCGAGGCCCGCTTCTCCCAGGGCGTGCCCTGGCGGATCGACGTCATCAGCTCCGAACCGCCCATCCAGTCGGCCGCGTCCGGCACGACGAGCAGCTTCGCCATCCCCACCCAGTTCCGCGGCGACCAGCTCGCCACCATGGAGGCCACCTACGCCGACGGCAGCCCGGCGGGCCCGGCCAACTGGACGCCGTACAAGGAGTTCTGGGGACACTTCCAACCCGACTACACCGCCGGCACCGTCATCCTGAAACCGGAGTTCTTCGCCGAGGTGAAGGACGGCACCGTCACCCTCACCTTCCACTTCTGGAGCGGCACGAAGATCACGTACCGCATCACCCGGGCCGGCACCTCGATCACCGGGGCCCCGGCCTGACGAAGCGTGGACGCCGCGGCCGGCCCTGGCCGCGGCGTCCGCTCGACCCACCACCGCGACGCAGGTTTCGGCGCAGTCGCGACGGGTGACTGTCGGCGCATGTCATCACTGTCCTCGCGGGCCCGCGGCGTGGTCTCCCGCGCCGCCGACAATCCGGGCCTGGAGCGCCTCACCCGCGCCGGCTTCATCGGCTACGGGATCCTGCACCTGCTCTTCGCCTGGGTGATCGTCCGGGTGGCCTCGGGCGGGCCGGCGGCCGACGGGGACCAGTCGGGCGCCATGCAGCAGATCGCCGGCGAGCCGTTCGGCCTGGTGCTCGTCGTGGCGATCGTCGTCGGGCTGGTGGCCATGGCGGTCTGGCAGGTGCTGGAGATGCTCCGGGAGCGCCGGCCGGGCGAACGGATCGCGTCCGCCGGCCGGGCCGCGTTCTACCTCTACCTCGCGTTCAGCGGGGTGAAGGTGCTGCGCGGCAAGAAGTCGTCCAGCGCCGACACCCAGCAGGACACCGCCGAGGGTCTGCTCGCGTCGAGCGGTGGGCGGGTCGCCGTCATGGTGGCCGGCCTGGTCCTGGCCGGTCTCGGCGGATGGCTGGCGTTCGTCGGATCCACCGGGCGTTTCGAGAAGCACCTACGGATCGGTGACATGGCCGCGGCGACGCGCCGGCTCGTGCGCCGGCTCGGCGTGGCGGGATTCGTCGCCAAGGGCCTGGCGTACGGGATCGCCGGCGTGCTGTTCGTGGTGGCGGCGTGGCGGTACGACCCGGACAAGGCGCGCGGGCTCGACGCGGCGCTGCGCACGCTGGCGGGTGAGACCTACGGCACCGGGTTGCTGCTCGTGGTCGCGGCCGGTTTCGCGGCGTACGGGCTGTTCGCGGTGGCCGAGGCGCGCTACCGCAAGGTGTGACCCGGGCTGAGCCGCCCCCGTTCGGTGCGGCCACCGGAGACCCCGAACTGCCGTGGCGCGCCGCCGCGTCGGCTTCGCGACGCTCCTCGCGCCGATTCGCGACCGCGCGAGGGGCCGGGCGGCCCATACGATCCGGTCGGCGGCTGTGGGCGCCCGGTCGCGTCGGGCACCGGGCACAGAGCAGGAGGCGCTCCGGTGGAAGACGTCGATGACGCCCGTGAGCTGGTCGAGCAGCGGATGCGTGCCGCGGGCATGGAGGAGTCGATCTTCGATCGGATCATCGATCTGCTCGAGCGGTTCGACACCGACCGGGAGAAGCTGTTCGAGGAGATGCTCGACAAGCTCGAGGCATCCGGCTACGACGGGCTTCGCGACCGGTGGTCGACAAACTGCGAGCGGGCCCGGTCGCTGCTGGAAGACCTCGAGGAGAACATGGTCGACGTCCTGGAGGACAGCCAGGCCGACGCCAGGTCGGCGACGGAGCGGATGGCCGCGGTGGGGCCGGTCGACTTCCTCGCCGGTGAGCGCAGGATCTGGGCGCAGGTCGCCAAGGGCGACGTCCCCGACGCGGCCACGCTGATGGCCAAGGTGTTGGAGGCGGACCTCGCGGTGATCAAGAAGTGCGAGGAGGACCTCAAGAAGGTGCGTGAAGACGACAAGGTCGTCGAGGCCCTCATCGTGAGGAACTTCGGCTCGATCACCGCATCGGTCAAGGACCTCGTGGCCAAGTACAGCGTCACCGCCCTGCCCCGGCTGATGGTGCTGCTCATGAAGGACCCGTCCGCCAAGGAGGCCGCCACCGAGCTGATCAGGACGATCGAGAAGCTGGCCGAGGAGAACTACCAGGCCGCCAAGCAGAAGCGTGTCGCGAAGCAGGTCCTGCTCGACAACATCAAGCTGCTCACCGACGCCCGGGAGCAGCTCGACGAGGCATGGATCGACAAGCTCTTCGACCGGGGCGAGGAGGCCGCATCCGGCTGGCGCGGCATCGGCCGGAACGGCTCCTACGAGGCCACCGACTGGGACGGGTTCAAGAACGCCTGCGTCGAGGCGCTCGACACACGGTCCGAGGCCGCGAAGGAGCAGTCCCGGAAGATCTACGGCGAACTCCTGCCCACGTTCGTCGAGGAGAGCACGAAGGCGTTCGCGGCGTTGACCGACGACCCGGCCACCCTGGAGCGCTTCACCAGCGAGCTGAAGGCGAGCTTCGAATCCCTCGACGACCTGCTCGAACGGGAGAAGGAATACCAGCAGGAGCTGGTCGACGGCGCCGGCAAACAGGCGGCCGGGGAGACGCTCGCGACCGTGTGGACCTCGGTCAAGGCGAGCTGGGAGTTGGTGTCGTCGCGCACCAGGGACGCCAACGACGAAGTGAAGCGGTAGGGCCGATGAACGACCTCTTCGTGGCCGCCGGCCCGCGCACCGGGGACGGCTCACGCGAGCGCCCCTTCCACGACCCGTGGGTCGCCCTGAGATACGCCGAACCCGGTGACCGCATCCACGTGGCGGCGGGCGCCTACACCGGCCGCCTCGCGCGCTCGTCCTGGGTGCTCGACTGCCCCGACCTGACCGTTCTCGGTGGCTACGGTCCGGACTTCGCCACCCGTACCCCGTGGCGCACGCCGACGATCCTGGGTGCCCGGGCAGGGCTTCGGGTGCCGTGCGAGCCGAACATGATCCAGGGCGTCGGCGAGCACGACCGGGTCGTCCTGGACGGGCTCTTCCTCGACGCCGCCGGCCGCAACGAGTACGACGAGGCGGGCGCCTTCCGCTCGTCGCACCACGGCGAGGGCCCGCTCATCAGTCTGCGCGGCGAGCAGGTCACCGTGCGCAATTGCGTGTTCGCCAACGGCGGCGCCGGCGCCGCCGAGATCGCCGGGAACGGTGGCCGGTTCGAGAACAACCTGGTCGTCAACTTCCTCGGCTCGGGGCTGCTCACGCTGCGCGACAGCGACCCCGACGCCCCGATCGTCGTCGCCGGGAACTCGTTCTGCTTCGCCCACGACGACACGGACCCGCCGCGCGGCGCGGGCGCCGACCGGGCGATCGGGCTCCGGATCCGGTGCGCCGCAACGATCACGGACAACCTCTTCGTCGGCTGCGGCAACGCGGCCATCGCCTGCTACCACGACATCGACCGGATCACTGTCGATCGCAACCAGTTCTTCTGCACCCTTCGCGACGTCGTGCGCAGCCGCGTCGCGTCGGCCGAGGCGGAGATCACCGAGGAGTACGCCGAGGAACTCGCGGACGTCGGTCTGGCGTCGGCGGTCGGCAACGTCGTCGCCGACCCGCACCTGTCGGGGTTGCCCGCCCGATGGGTCGACGCGTACACCACGGACACCGCCGCGACCTACGCCCGCCCGCCGGTCGCCGCCCTGAACACGCTGCGCGCCGCGGTCGGGCTGGGCGAGCTGCCCACCGGCGGGGACGCGCAGGCGCCCGTGATGCGCCGACTCACCCCGTCCGAGGTGCTCGCCATCGGCAGTGACGCGGCTCCGGGCCACCACCCGGTCGAGCTGCCGGCGCCGGAGGCGTTCCGGCCGCGGCCGAGCGTGCCCGCCTACCGGCCCGTCGACTGGGCCCGGCTCACCGGGCCCGACGAGGGGCTGTCGGGGACCCCGGTCGAGATCCGGGCGGGCCTCGGGTTCGACCAGAACGTCGACCTGCTGTCCGATGTCGGCTCGGCCACGCACGTCGGGGTCGCCGTCTACGAGCCGGGCTGCGACGACCGCCCGCTCCACGTGCTCTGCGGGCGGTATTCGCTCGCACACCGCCAGGTCGAGGAGGCGGCCCGCTACTCGCGTGGGCTGGATGTCGAACTCACCTACCTGCTACGCGGCACCTATCGCGCCGATCTGGTCGCCGGCGCCCGACAGGGGGCCACCCTCGTCCTCGACGCGATCACGCCGGCGCCCGCCGCGGAGATCACCGCCGCTCCCCGACCGGCCGGGAGTGACTGGTACGTGCGCGCCGGCTCGTCCGGCGGCGACGGGCGCAGGGAGGCACCCTTCCGCGATCCGTTCCAGGCGCTGGAGAAGGCCGCGGCGGGCGACCGCATCCACGTCGCCGAGGGCGAGTACGCCGGCCGGCTGCGCTCGGGCGCCTGGCGCATTCCGGTCACGCACCTGACGATGCTGGGTGGCTACACCGCCGACTTCGCGACCCGAGACCCCTGGCGTCATCCGGTCCGGTTCGTGCTGAACCCGGAGACGCGAGCCAAAGGCGTCCCGGGTGATCCCGTCCTGACCGTCGAGGGCTCCTGCGACGGCCTGGTGCTGGACGGGTTCGTCTTCGACGGGTCGACCTACAACGCGTACACCGACGGCGGCGCGCTCGACGTCGGCAACTCCCAGTCGGTGGCCATGCTGGACCTGCGCGCCGGCAGCGGCACGCTCGAGGTGCGCAACTGCGTGTTCACCAACGCGGCGTACGCGGCGGTGCAGATCAGCGGTGGCTCCGGCGTGTTCCGCAACAACGTGGTGGTCAACACGAGCGGCACGGCCGTACGTGTGCAGACGCCCGGCGCCGGTCCCTGGGTCGTCCGGGACAACACGATCCTCTTCGCCGCCGACCCGACCGGCCGGGCGTCGACCGGGCAGTCGACGAGCGGCTGCCTGCTCGAGGTCGGCGGCCGCGCCCTGGTGCGGGTCGAGTCCAACGTGCTCGGCTTCGCCGACGGGGTCGGCGTCCGGGTCGCTCTCGCGGGCCAGAACCTCCGGCTCGACGGCAACGTCGTCGCCGCCAACCGGTACGCCGACGTCTTCGACTCACGAAACGTCCTGATCGACCCCGCCGGGTGGGAGCGCGCGGTCCTCGACGCCCCGTTCGGATCGCTCGACGGCAATCGGGCCGACCTTCCGGCCCTGCCGGTCGACGAGACGTTCGCCCGGACGGCCGTGGACCGCCTGGCCCTGCTGCCGGCCGCCCTGCCGACCGAGCTGCTGCGCGCCGCCGCGGCCGGCCTCGGTGTCTCGCACCTGCCCGGTCCGGACGTGCCGCTCGTCGAGGCCGTGCCGGCGTCCACGCCCGCCGGGGAGTCCTCCGTCTCGGACCTGCTCGCCGGGCTCGGCCGGGCACGGGCGGAGTTCGAGGCGAGGGACGCGGGCGCCACCGAGACGCCGGCCGTCGTGTACTGCCCGGTCTATCCGGTCACGGCCGCCCTGGCCCTGGCCGTCGACGCACCTACCGGCCGGGCCGGCGCCCGCGCGCTGCCCGTCACGGACCACTGAACGGGACATCGCCCAGCCCGCCACCGACCCCGTCGCATCGGGATCCCTGCACGGTTCGCTCGGCCGACCGAAGAGTGTCCTCGACCGGCGGCACCGGTGATCAGCTGCACGATCACCTGACCGCCGGTGGGTGTGGGTGCGGCGCGTGAGCGGCGCCCACATCCCGCCGGGCGCACGGAGGCCGACCGGTTGCTGGCGGTCGTGCCGTGCTCTGCCCGACACTTGACCGGTGGAGGCGAACAGCTTTGCCGACGCCGTGGACAGTGCCCGACGGCAGGCCTTCGTCGGTCGCCGGGCCGAGATCGCCGGTTACCTGGCCGCCCTCGCCGGGCGCTCGGCACGCCGGGTGCTGTTCGTGCACGGACCGGGCGGCATCGGCAAGTCCACGCTGCTGCTGGAGATGCGCGCCCGGGCCAGGAACGCCGGCCGGGTCACCCTGCTGCTCGACGGGCGGGAGCTGGAACCGTCGCCCGAGGCGCTGACAGCGGCGCTGACGACCGGGGACGCCCGCGACGGAGCCGTCCTGCTGATCGACGGGTACGAGCAGCTCGCGCCGATCGACGGTTGGCTGCGCCGGGAGTTCGTGCCGTCCCTGCCGGCCCGGGCCGTGGTGGTGCTCGCCGGGCGTGACCCGCCCGCGCCGGCCTGGCGTACCGACCCGGGTTGGCGACCGGTCGTGGCCGTGCACCCGCTGGGCCACCTCGACGACGCCGACAGCGCCGAGTTGCTGGCTCGCGCCGGGGTGGCGCCGGCCGACCGGGAGCGGTTGGCACGGCTCGGGCGGGGCCACCCCCTCGCCCTGGCGCTGCTCGCCGACGTGGCCCGGACCGGTACGGTGCCGGAGACCCTGGCCGAGGTGCCGGATCTGATCAACGTGCTGCTGGAGTCGCTGTCGCGGGACGCGCCGTCGGACGCGCACACGGTCGGCCTGGCCACGTGCGCGATGGCGTGGCTGACCACGGAGGACCTGCTGCGGGAGACGGTCGGCGACGCGGCGCCGGACGTCTGGGAGTGGCTGTGCCGGCGGCCCTTCGTCGTCAGCCGGCCGACCGGGCTGAGTCCGCACGACCTCACCCGGGACGTGCTCGACGCGGAGTTCGAACGGCGTTTCCCGGCCCGCTACCGGTCACTGCACCGGACCATCCACGATCACGTCCTCGCCGGTATCCGGGCGACCGGCGGCATGGACCGCCAACTGCTCGCCCAGCACCTGGCTTACCTGCACCGGCGCAGCCCGTTGACGGCCGCGTACCACCTCCTGCGCGCGTCGGGGTCGGCCGCGGTCACGCCGGCCCGCCCCGAGGAGCACGGCCAACTCGTGGCCATGGCGGAGCGCGCCTTCGGCGCCACCAGCGCCGCGCTCGCCGCCCGGTGGTTCGCCGAGGTGCCCGAGCACCTCCACGTGACCCGCACGGAGGACGGCGCCGTCGCCCTCGTCTACCACGTGTTCTGCCCGAGCGGTTCGGCGCTGGAGCAGCAGGACCCGGTGGTGCGCGCGATGCTCGACCACGTGGCGCGCACCGCACCGACGCGGCCCGGCGAACGCGTGGAGATCGCCCGCTTCCTGGCCGGGCTCCACGAGCGGCAGCGCGACCCGCACGCCGTGCTCGCCGGCTCGGTCACCTCGATCATCAACTGGTCCACCGGGGCGCCGGCCTGGTCGTTCCTGACCGTCAGCGACACCGGATACTGGGCGCCGTTCTTCGACTACCTCGGGTTCCGGCCGCTGGTCACGGTGGAGGTCGACGGGCAGCGGCACGTCGGGTACGGGCATGACTGGCGGCGCTTCCCGCCCGACCGGTGGTGGGAGCTGATGGCCGAGCGGGGGCACTCGGGCGGGACCGGTCCGCCACCGGACTCGGCGCTGCTGCCGCCGCCGCTGGATCGGGACGCGTTCGCCGCGGCGGTGCGTGCCGCCCTCGCGCGACTGGGCCGCCCGGAACGGCTGGTCGGCAATCCGCTGCTCGGCACCGTGCTGGGCCGGGAACCGGCGGCGTTGCGGGCGAGTCTGCTGGCGGCGGTGGACCGGCTGGGAGCCGAGCCCCGGGGCGAGCGGCTGCGCGCGGTGCTCATCCGCACCTTCGTCCGCCCCGCACCGAGCCAGGAGGCCGCGGCCGATCTGCTCGGGCTGCCGTTCAGCACGTACCGCCGCCACCTGGCCCGGGGCATCGACGCGGTGACGGAGCTGCTGTGGGCGGTGGAGATCGGGACGATCCGCGACCCGCGGACGGGCGCGGATTGAGCAGAGAGTGGCCTGGAGAGTGAGCACCACCTGCGCCGATCCTTCCCGGCATGGCCCACATTCTCGTACTCGGCGCCGGCCTCGCCGGCCTCACCACGGCGATGCTGCTCGCCGACGACGGGCACCGGGTGACGGTGCTCGAACGTGATCCGGCGCAGCCGCCGCCGGTCGCACACGCCGCTGTCGCGTGGGACGACTGGCGGCGGCACGGCGTCAGCCAGTTCCGCCTGCCGCACTTCATGCTCCCGCGCTGGTGGTCGCTGATCCGCACGCACCTGCCCGACGTCGCCGGCCCTCTGCTGAGCGCCGGGGCACTGCCGGTCAATCTCCTGGGCGCGCTGCCCGAGGCGCGCCGCGGCGCGCTGCGCGCCGACGACTCGCGCTTCGACACGGTCACCGCCCGGCGTCCCGTGCTGGAGGCGGTGCTCGCCGGTGCGGCCGAGGCGGTCGGCGTGACGCTCCGGCGCGGCGTCGCCGTCACCGGCCTCGCCATCGACCGGCAACCGTGCGCTCCGCACGTCACCGGCGTGCGGACCACCGGCGGCGGGACCGCCCCCGCCGACCTCGTCGTGGACTGCGGCGGGCGGCGCTCGGCGCTCGGGGCGTGGCTCTCCGCGGCCGGCGCGCACCCGCCGATCGAGCAGCGCGAGGACTCCGGCTTCCGGTACTACGCCCGGCACTTCCGGTCGCGTTCCGGCTTACTGCCCGCCGTGCTGACGAGCCTCCTGCACCACTACGACTCGCTGTCGGTCCTGACACTGCCCGGTGACAACGACACCTGGAGCGTGGTGCTGACCACCAGCGGCCGGGACCGGGCGTTGCGCCCGCTCCGGGATCCGGACCGTTGGTACGCCGCGCTCGCCCGTTACCCGCTCGCGGCGCACTGGGCGGATGGCGAGCCGATCTCCGGCGTCGACGTCATGGCCGGCATCGAGGACCGGTACCGCCGGCTCGTCGTCGACGGCCGGCCGGTGGCCACCGGCGTAGTGCCGGTCGGGGACGCCTGCGCCTGCACCAACCCGTCGCTGGGACGCGGGGCGTCGATGGCGCTCATCCAGGCGGTCCTGCTGCGGGACCTCCTGCGCGAGACGGATCCGCGGGACCACCACACGTTCGCCCGCCGGTTCGACGAGGCCACCACACAGACGATCGAGCCGCTCTACCGGGCGACGCTGTGGTACGACCGGCACCGCCTGGCCGAGCTGGACGCCGACGCGGCGGGACGGCCGTACCGCCCGGCCGACCCCCGCTGGCGGGCCGGTGCGGCGCTCTTCGCGGCGAGTCTCGCCGACCCGGAGCTGACCCGGGCGCACACCGCCCTCGCCTCGTTCATCGCCACACCCGACGAGGTGTTCGCCGTGCCCGGCGTGCTCGACCGGGCCCTGGCGCTCGGCGGCGACGCCGACCGGTATCCGCTGCCGGGCCCGTCCCGCGCCGAACTCCTCGGGACGCTGGAATGAGGCCGGGCGAACGACGCCGGTTGGCCCGGTCACCTAGCATCGACCTGCGTGACCCGGTTCGCGTTGGTGACCACGCAGCCCGCCGGCGACCCACCGGCGCTGCTGACGCTCGGCGTGTGGTCCACGCTGGTGATGGCCACGGTCTTCGTCGGCACCCTGCTGTCCTACCTGCTACGGCACCGGCTCGAACGCGCCAACGCCGCGATCCAGGGCATCCGCGAGCACGAGTACGTCAGGAGCGTGCAACAGCCGGTCGCCGGTGTGTTGGTCGGCGCGGTGGGCGGCTACGGCATCAACGTCGCGACGCAGGGCGCCGGATGGCCGGGCTACCTGGGATGGCTGCTCGGCATGCCGGTCCCGGTCGCCATGGTCACCTGGGCCGCCGTCCGCGGCGTGCGGCGACGCCGGTTCGACGAGCAGTGGCCGCCGGACGAGGTGCCCGCCGACGATCCGGTCGAGGTCCGCGGCACCCTTCGCCGCGTCGTACGCGAGGGCGCCGAGCCGGCGCCGGCCGATCCGGCCGCGCTGGACCGGGCCCTGCGGCTGCTGCTGGACGAGGTCCTGCCCGCGCTGCGGGCCCGCCGGGACCGTGGCCCGCGCCGGTGGCTCCGCGACCACCGGGCGGTCACCGCTCTCGTGCTCGGCTGGGCGGCGCTGACGCTGGGCGCCGTGGCGGCCGTGGCGGTCCCGCACCTGGCCGGCGGGCGACCGGGCGCGTGGGCGGTGCTCGGCGGGGCCGCGCTGGTGATCCCGGCGCTCGCCGGCGGCCAGTTGGTCGTGCTCTACCGGCACAGCCGCTTCCGGTCGGGTGCGCTGGCGGGTGAGGTGGAACGGTCCGCCGGGGCGGTCCGCCGCCGGATCACCGAGCGCCGGCTCGGCATCGCGGCCGAGTCCGACGGCGAACCGCGTCGGCGCCGACGGCCGGCACTCCCCGCCGACTGACCCGCGCGGCACGGGCTCCGGCCCGCGCGTATCCCTGCTCTCCGTCGAGCGGTGCCGGCCTGGCGTTATCAACGTCGGCCGGCGCTCGCGCCGTCCTACAGGTCCATCGCGTAGACCCGGACCTGACGGCCGGTGTCCGGCTGCACGGTCTCGCGCTCCAGCGACATGCCCAGCTTGACCATCACCCGCGCGGATGCCTCGTTGCCGACGACGTGGATGCTGACCAGTCGCCGCAGGCCGAGTCGGGCACGGGTGTGGGCGACCACGGCCCGGGCCGCCTCGGTGGCCAGCCCTCGGCCCCAGTGGGCACGGCCGAGCCGCCAGCCGATCTCCACCGCCGGCATGATCTCGGGTAGGAAGGCCGGCACCGCCAGTCCGGTGAAACCGGCCACCTCGCCGGTCTCCTTGAGTTCCACCGCGTAGAGGCCGAAGCCGTGCTCGTCCCAGTGCCGCTGATAGGTGGCCAGGCGCTCCGCGGTCTCGGCCCGGTTGAGAGTGCGGCCGTCATGGATGTAGCGCATCACCTCGGGCTGCGCGTTGACCGCGGCGAGCGCGTCCAGATCCGCGCGGTGCCAGCGCCGCAACAGCAGCCGGGGGGTGTGCAGGGACGTGGCGTCGTCGGGGGTGGTCGGGACAGGCACACCCCGTTCCTAGCAGCTCCGCGCCCGGAAGGCGATGGACCGGCCCGCCTCCCCCGTGTACGGTCGAGTTGAACGTGTTCAAATTAGCCCACGAGGCGGAGGATCATGAAGATCGTCATTCCCGGTGGCACCGGGCAGGTCGGCACGATCCTGGACCGGGCGTTCACCTCGGCGGGCCACGACGTCGTGCTGCTGACGCGCTCGCCGGAGGGCGGGCGTCAGGTTCGTTGGGACGGCCGCACGCTCGACTCCTGGGCCGAGCAGATCAGCGGTAGCGACGTGGTTGTCAATCTGGCCGGGCGCAGTGTGAGCTGTCGGTACACCGCGTCGAACCTCGAAGCCATGATGAACTCGCGGGTGGAGTCGACGCGGGTCGTCGGCGAGGCCATCGCCCGGGCGGCCCGGCCGCCCAAGGTGTGGATGCAGATGAGCACCGCGACGATCTACGCGCACCGCTTCGACGAGGCCAACGACGAGCACGACGGCCTGACCGGCGGCGACGAGCCGGGCGTGCCCGGATACTGGGCCTACAGCGTCGAGATCGCCCGGAACTGGGAGGCCGCACAGCAGCAGGCGGCGACTCCGCACACGCGTAAGGTCGCCCTACGCGCGGCGATGGTGATGAGCCCCGACCACGGCGGCGTGTTCGACGTGCTGAGCCGGCTCGCGCGGCTCGGGCTCGGCGGGCCGGTCGCCGGTGGCCGGCAGTACGTCTCGTGGATCCACGACCAGGACTTCGTCCGCGCGGTCCGGTTCCTGATCGACCGTGACGACCTCACCGGGCCGGTGAACCTCGCCGCGCCGGGCCCGCTGCCACAGCGGGAATTCATGCGCGAGTTGCGGTCGGCCTGGCGGGTGCCGGTCGGCCTGCCGGCCACCAGATGGATGGCGGAGGTCGGTGCCTTCGCGATCCGGTCCGACACCGAACTGCTGCTGAAGAGCCGACGAGTCGTCCCTGGGCGGCTCACCGACGCCGGATTCACGTTCACCCATCCCCACTGGCGGGCCGCGGCGGTGGACCTGGCGTCACGGCGTCGCCGCAACCGGCGGCCTCGCGCCGGCGTTCCCCACCGTGGCCGGGCGTCCGACACACGCCTCACCGGCGACATCGACGGTCGCGTCCGTGATGATGGCCGACATGGACGTGAATGAGGTCGAGGTCGTCGTCGCCCACAGCGAGCGCGCGACCCTGCGCGTCGGTGACGTGTTCGTGAAGGTCGACGCCGATCAGAACCGCATCGACGTCGAGGTCGAGGCGATGACGACGGCACCGGTCCCGACGCCGCGGATCCTGTGGCGCAAGCCGCCCGCGCTCGCGCTCGCCGCCCTGCCGGGCTCGGCGCTCGGCCGCCTCGGCGAGCCGTCCGCCGCGTCGCCGGCCGCGTGGGCCGCGGCGGGCGCCGCCGTCCGTACGCTGCACGACGCGCCGCTGCCGCCGTGGCCCGGGCGCAGTCGCGACGAGTTCGCATCCCGCCTGGCGGACGAGTGCGAGTGGCTCGTCGCCCACGACGTCCTTCCCGCCGAGGTGGTCACCCGCAACCGCCGGCTCGCCGAGACCGCGCTGCGGCCGTGGACACCGGTGTTCATCCACGGCGACCTGCAGGTCGACCACGTCTTCGTCGCCGGCGACGAGGTCACCGGCATCGTCGACTGGTCCGAGGCGTCCCGGGGCGACGCGCACTTCGACCTCGCCGTCCTCACCCTGGGACACCCGGAGCACCTCGGCGACGTCGTCGCCGGCTATGGCGCCGACGTCGACCACGACCTCGTCCGCGCCTGGTGGTCGTTGCGGTGCCTGACCAACGTCCGCTGGCTCGCCGAACACGGCTACGGCTCGCCGGATGGGTTCCCCGAGGTCGCCGTGCTGCGATCCCAGCCGTGAGGCGGCCCGTCGACGGCGTCCGGGCCACGGGTGGCCCGGACGCCTCCGAGCCACCCCGGGGAACCCCCGGTCAGCAGCCGAGCCGTGTGCGCGAGAGAGCGATGTCGTCGATCCAGAGGTCGAACTCGCCCGGCGTCGTGCCGCCCTGGTAGAGCTGCCAACCGATCTTCACCGTGTCCACCGTCGGCAGGACGAACGGAACATCGTTGCCCCCGTGCTCGGCCGTGGAGGCGGTCAGCTCCGGGTTCGCCACGCCGTCGAACCACACGGCGACGCGGTTGTCCGTCGCGTCGATCTTCCACTCGACGCACTGCCAGGTGTCCTCGGTGACCGGGGCGGACTCCCGCCAGTTGGTCCAGTCGCCGGTCGGGCCGCCGTCGGCGCCGACACCCCAGAAGGTTCCGGGGACCGTGGGCGCGTACTGGCCGCCGACCGGACGCACGACCTCCGCGCTGCCGGAGCCGGTCGCCTCCACCAGGGTGAAGTGCGCCCAGTCCGGTGCGGTGGGGAAGGCGTCGACGCGCAGACGCATCCGGCCGTAGAAGCGGTTGCCCGGCGCGGCGAAGTCGTCGACACGCAGGAACGCGCGTCCGTTGTCGACCGTGTGCACGTGCAGCACCTGGTTGCCACGACGGGCACGCTCGACGGTCAGCGTGCCGTGGCGGGTATCGACGCCCCAGTTCACCGTGCTGGCCCCACCGGCCGGCAAGCGCTCGAAGTCCTCACAGAAGAGCAGGCCACGGGTGCACGAGCGCGGGGAGGCACCCGCCGCGCCGGCCGGCACGCTACCGGCCGCGGTGCCGAGGAGCAGGGCGGTGGTGATCACCGCGAGGAAACTACGCATGGTCATCCTCCACGAGGGCCGACCAGCCGCGCGGCCGCCTCGATCTCTAGATATTGATGTTCATCATTACATATGGCGACCACGGCCAGACCGGGTCCGCAGCCGCCGGCCGCGGACCCGCCGGCGTCCGGACACCGCTGGTATGGCCCCCGGTCAGGGGCTGGTGCAGGAGAGGCTGCCGGGTGCCGCGTTGCTGCTGCCGTTGACCAGGAAGCCGAAGGTGGTCGAGGCGTTCGCGCCGAGGGACCCGTTGTAGTCGGCGTTGCGCACGCTGACCGTCCCGCTGGTGCCCGTGTTGATGCCGTTCCAGACGTTGGCGATGGTCTGCCCGCCGGCCAGCGTCAGCCGTACGGTCCAGCCGCTCAGCGCGGTGGAGCCGTTGTTGGCCACGGTGACCTCGCCCTGGAAGCCGCCGCCCCAGCTGTTGACCATGCGGTACGTCGCGGTGCAGCCACCCGGCTGCCCGGTGCTCGGCGGCGTGGTCGGTGGAGTGGTGGTCGGCGGGACGGTCGTCGGCGCGGTGGTGGTCGGCGGCACTGTCGTCGGCGGGGTGCTCGTGCCCGGCACCGTGGTGGACGCGGCGTTGAGCGCGTTGAGCACGGCGGTGTACGCCGCCTTGGGGCTGCTGTTGCGGTCGAACAGCAGGGGATTCTCGTTGCCGCGCCACGAGTCACTGTCGCGGATGCCCCACGTCGTGATGCCCACGCAGCGCGGGACGCTCACGCAGGCCTGGGTCAGGCCCTGGTACTGGCTGGTCGAGGCGTTGGTGACGTCGACCTCGGTCAGTGCCACGTCCACGTCGAGGGCGGCGAAGCTGGACAGCGTGGTCTGGAAGTTGCCCGGCAGCGAACTGCCGCCGGTGAAGTGGGTCTGCAGACCGACGCAGTCGACCGGGACGCCGCGGGACTTGAAGTCCTTGATCATGTTGTAGACGCCCTGCGTCTTGGCGTACGTCCAGTTCTCGATGTTGTAGTCGTTGTAGCACAGCTTCACGCTCGGGTCCGCGGCGCGCGCGGTCCGGAACGCCACCTCGATCCAGTCGTTGCCGGTCGACTGCAGGTTCGACGACCGCCGGCTGCCGTTCTCGGCGAAGGCCTCGTTCACCACGTCCCAGTAGGCGAGTTTGCCCTTGTAGTGGGCCATCACACCGTTGATGTGGTCGATCATGGCGGTGCGCAGGGCACTGCCGCTGAGGCTCCCCCAGAACCTCGGCTGCTGAGCGTGCCAGGCCAGGGTGTGCCCACGGACCCGCATGCCGTGCTGGGTGGCCCAGTTGTAGATCGCGTCGCCGGCGCGGAAGTCGAACTGACCCCGGTTGGGCTCGGTCGCGTCGGGCTTCATCTCGTTGACGGCAGTCATCATGTCGAACTCACGGTTCGCGATGGTCAGGAAGCCCGAGTCGCTGAGACGGTCGCCCCCCATCGCGGCGCCGAAGTATCGGCCGCTGCGCTCGGCGGCCGCCTTCAGCGTGGTCCCGGGTGGTCCACTGAGGTCGGCACGCGCGAGGGTCGCCACGGCCATCGAGGACACCGCCACCGCCAGGGCGCAGGCACCGCCGAACAACAGCCGGGCGGCACTCCTGCTGCGACGCCTCGGTCGAGCGGGTACGTCGTTCATCTCTGCCTTCTCCTCGGTGTTTCGGTCTGGCCCGTTGCCGCGCGAGGCACGGAACCGGCCGATCGCCGTACGGTCGACGACCGGAGCACCGCGCTCGGTGGACCAGCACGCGCAGACGGCGCCGAGCCGGCGTCGAGCCGGCCGCGCCCGAATGGGTGATCACCGACCGGCGGCCCGGTCCGCCGGTGGATGGCGTGCGCTCCGCGCCGTACGCCGGCGCGGGATGAAGCTGCCCTGACGTGATGTTATATCGAACCGGTTCGATCCGCGATAAGCGGTTCCCGACAGTCGGGCGTCACATTGACGGACGTCGCTGCCACGATGATAGTGGTCGCATCCCGTTCCGCCGGCGCGCGTGAGAGAACCACGTCGGTCGATGCGCGAGCGGCCAACCGCCACCGGCCACCACCGGCAGCGCCGTGGCGTACATCCACGGGAGGACGCATGAGACGGACGTCGACGATCTGGGCGGGGCTGGCGGCCCTCGTCCTTCCGGTCACCTCCGTGGTGATGGCGCTCGGCGGGACACCGGCCGACGCCGCGGTCGGCGGCTCCGGCCCCTATCCCGCCGACTACGAGACCTCGGCCACCCTGGCCAACCACACCATCTTCCGACCCCAGACACTCCCGTCCGAGCGCCTCCCCGTCTTCGTGTGGGGCAACGGCGGCTGTTCGGCCAACGGGCTCTCCCAGGGCAACTTCCTCCGCGAGATCGCGTCCCACGGCTTCCTCGCCATCGCCAGCGGCGCGCCGAACGGGTCCGGCTCCACCACCTCGCAGATGCTCACCCAGTCCATCGACTGGGCCGTCGCGGAGAACTCCCGGGCCGGCAGCAAGTACTACAACCGGCTCGATACGTCCAGGATCGCGGTCGCGGGCTTCTCCTGTGGCGGGCTGGAGGCGTACGCCGTCTCCGCCGACCCACGGGTCACCACGACCGGCATCTTCAGCAGCGGCCTGTTGAACGACGCCGACGACTACCAGCTCCGGCGGTTGACCAAGCCGATCGCCTACTTCATGGGCGGGCCCAGCGACATCGCCTACCCGAACGGCATGGACGACTGGGGCAAGCTGCCGGCCGGGCTGCCCGCGTTCATGGGCAACCTCAACGTCGGGCACGGCGGCACGTACGACCAGCCCAACGGCGGCGAGTTCGGCCGGGTGGCCGTGCTCTACCTCACGTGGCGCCTCAAGGGCGACACCACCGCCGGGCGCACCTTCGTCGGCGCCGACTGCGGCCTGTGCCACAGCCAGTGGACCGTCCAACAGAAGAACCTGACGCTCGACGACGGCCCGACACCCACCACCCCGCCGCCCACCACTCCCCCGCCGACCACTCCCCCGCCGACCACTCCCCCGCCGACCACTCCTCCGCCCAGCGGCGGGAGCTGCACCGCGGTCTACGCCGTCCAGGACCAGTGGAACGGCGGATTCGTCGCCAACGTCACCGTCACCGCCGGCGCCGCCGCGCTCACCGGTTGGCGGGTCACGCTCAACCTGGCCGGCGGAGCATCGATCACCTCGGTGTGGAACGGCGTCGCCGGCGGCACCAGCGGGACGGTCACCGTCACGAATCAGAGCTACAACGGACGACTGGCCGCCGGCCAGTCCACAAGCTTCGGGTTCCAGGGCACCGGAACCGGCAACGGGACCACCGCCACCTGCGTCGGAAGCTGACACCCGGCGGCGCCGGCCGAGCTCGTCACGGCAGGGTCACGCGGAATTGCGCCACTTGCGGCCGTGCCGGCCGATGAGCCGGTCGGCGTCGGTCGGGCCCCAGGAGGCGGCCTCGTAGGTGGGGATCGGCGAGTTGTCCTTCTCCCAGTACTCGATGATCGGGTCGACGATCCGCCAGCACTGCTGCACCTCGTCGCTGCGAATGAAGAGTGACGCGTCACCGATCAGCGCGTCCAGGAGCAGACGCTCGTACGCCTCCGGGGACTCCTCGACGAACGTCTGGTCGTAGGAGAACTCCATGGTGGCCGTGCGGACCCGGAAGGAGTGACCCGGCACCTTGGCACCGAAGCGCAGCGAGATGCCCTCGTTCGGCTGGATCCGCAGGATCAGCGCGTCGGCTTCCAGGCCGGTGAGCTGGTCGGTCGGGATCGGCAGGTGCGGTGGCCGCTGGAACTGCAGCGCCACCTCGGTGAGCCGGGCCGGCAGGCGCTTGCCGGTGCGCACGTAGAACGGCACCCCGGCCCACCGCCAGTTGTCCACGTTGAGCCGCATCGCGGCGTAGGTCTCGGTCCGTGACAGCGGGTCGACGCCGGCCTCCTCCCGGTAGCCGGCCATCAGCTCCTCGCGGGTGCCGCCGCGGGTGTACTGCCCACGGACCGCGGCCTCGGCGATGTCCCGGTCGGTGGGGAGCCGGATCGCCTGCAGCAGCTTCACCTTCTCGTTGCGCAGGCCCTCGGCCTCGAACGACGCCGGCGGCTCCATCAGTGCCAGCGCGAGGACCTGCAGCACATGGTTCTGCACGATGTCCCGCATCGCGCCGGCGTCCTCGTAGAAGCCGCCGCGCGAACCGACGCCCAGGGTCTCCGCGACGGTGATCTGCACGTGGTCGACCCAGGAGCGATCCCAGATGGGCTGGAAGATCGAGTTCGCGAAGCGCAGCGCCAGCACGTTCTGGACGGTGTCCTTGCCCAGATAATGGTCGATGCGAAAGACCTGGCGCTCGTCGAACGCGCCGTGCACGACACCGTCGAGCTCGCGGGCCGTGACCAGGTCGCGACCGTACGGCTTCTCGATGACCAGACGGGAGAAGGACCCCTCGCGCGGCTGGTTCAGCCCGACCCCGGCCAACCCGTTGATCACCGGCTCGAACGCCCCGGCCGGGGTCGACAGGTAGAAGAGCCGGTTGCCGGACGTGCCCCGCTGCGCGTCCAACTCGTCGAGCGTCGCCACGAGCCGCTTGTAGGTCTCCGGGTCGTCGTAGCCGCCGGCCACGTACCGCACGCCGCCCCGGAGCTGGCGCTTGCTGGCGAGCGTGCGCCCACCGAGCGCGCTCTCGGCGAACTGCTCGTCCGTCATCGGGGTACGCGCCACGCCGACCAGCGCGAACTGGTCCGGCAGCCGCTCGTGCCGCGCGAGGCTCTCGACCGCCGGCAGCAGCTTTCGCCGGGTCAGGTCACCGGAGGCGCCGAAGATCACCAGCGTGGCAGGCGGGGCACTCCGCTCCTGGATGAGCTGAGTCGCGTGGTCCATGGTCTGCGTTCCTCCGGGCATCAGGGGTGTCGGGTCGGGTGGCGCGGGGCTGTCGTGCCGGGACTCGTGCGGCTGTTGCGGTCGTGTCCGGAACCACGCTACTGGCCGCTCGGTCCCGGAGCTCGAGCGTCGCACGCCGGCCCGACGGATGGGCGGCTCGGCGGCGGCCCCATGCGCTCCGTCGCCGGGCCCCACCCGCCCGGTGCGTGCCACACCACCCGGCGATTGAGCAGGTCACGGGCGGGGTAGTGGCCCTTCTCGCGGAAGATCAATCGGCGGCCGGTCCCGGCCCGCCCGGCAAGAGGGGTACCACCGGTGCGAAACTGGGGGCGCGACGCCGTCGCGCGGTTGCGGGGCGACGGGATGACCGTGGTCGAGCTGACCGCCGCGGCCGCGGTCGCCTGGATCGTGGCGGCGGTGGTCATCCGTCACCCGGACCCGTTCTACGCGCCGACCGCCGCGCTCGTCGTGCTCGGCGAGTCCCGCGGGCGGCGACTGCGGCAGACCGTCGAGATCCTGCTCGCCGTGGCCGCCGCCGTGCTCGTCGCGGAGCTGCTGGTGTACGCGCTGGGCCCGGGCACCGGCACGGTCCTGCTGGTGCTGGTGCTGACCACCACGACCCTCGTGGTGATCGGCGCCCGCCGCGCCCTGGTCGTGCAGGCCACCGTCTCGGCCATGTACCTGGTCGTGGTCGCCGCGCCGCACGGGACGCTGATGCCGTTCCGCTTCGTCGACGCGCTCATCGGCGGCGCGGTGGCGCTGGCCGCCAGCCAACTGATGGCCGCCCGGGACCCGCTGGCGCCGCTGGTGGCGCAGGCCCGACGCAGCTACACCGACCTGGCCGACCTGCTCGAGGAGGTGAGCGCGGCCCTGCGGGGCTGTGACGAGGACGCCGCCCGCACCGCGCTGGAGCAGGCCCGGCAGGTGGACAACTGCGTCGCCGAGATGCAGGCCGCCGTGCTCGCCACCGGTGAGACGCTGCGGCTGGGGCTGCGCCGCCGGCACTTGGGCAAGCTCGTCGAGGTGGAGGCGACGCTGCGGCAGCTCGACTACGCCGCCCGCAACATCCGGGTGCTGGCCCGCGCCGGTGTGACGCTGACCCGTCGGCACACCGCCACGCCGCCCGAGCTGGCCGCCGCGATCGGTGCGCTGACCACCGCCGTACGCTCGGCCGGGGAGGCTCTGGCCAGCGACCTCGGCGGCGCCGACGCCGACCGGCACGCCCAGCAGGCCGACGCGGCGGCCCTGGAGGCGGTCCGGATCGCCGCGGGCCTGCTGCGGACCGATCCGCCGCTCCCGGTCACCATGATCGTCGGGCAGATCCGGGCCACCGCGATCGACCTGCTGCGCGGCGTCGGCCACGACGACGTGACGGTGCTGGACCGGGTGGACGAGGCACTCGGGTTGAGCCGGGCGTGACGCCGGGGTCTGGCTCGGCGTCGACGCGCCCCGCGCACAGGCGCTGTCGTGGTTTCCCGGCGCCCTGCTGGACCCGGCCGTTCGCGGCGAGCTCACCTCCGGCGGCCTACGGTTTGCGGGCGAGGAGTCCGACGAAGGTGTGGTAGGTGTCGGTCTGCTGCGGCGCGGACGTGCCCGGATCCGGACGCCACTCGGCCAGCGGCACCAGCCCCGGCTCCAGCAGCGTCAGCCCGTCGGCGAAGGCGATGATCTCCTCGTCGGTACGCCAGCGGCCGGTGCCCAGCGACTCGTTGAAGACCCGCTCGACCTCGCGTGCCTTGCGGGAACCTTCCGGGTCCCGCTCGCCCGGATCGCGGAAGTGCGAGATCGCCACGTAGCTGCCCGACGGCAGCGCGTCGATCAACTCCGCCGACACCGCTCGCGGCTCCTCGTCGTCGCCGAGGTGGTGCAGGATCGCGAAGAGCAACAACCCGATCGGCCGGTCGAAGTCGAGGAACCGGCGGACGTCCGGATCGTCGAGGATCTCCTGGGGCCGCCGGATGTCGGCCTGGATCACCGTCGCGGTGCCCTCCGCGGCGAGCAGGGCCCGCCCGTGCGTCAGGACGATCGGGTCGTTGTCCACGTACACCACCCGGGCGCTCGGGTTGTGCTCCGTGGCGACCTCGTGCACGTTGCCCTGCGTGGGCAGCCCGGACCCGATGTCGAGGAACTGGTCGATGCCGGCCTCGGTGACGAGGAAGCGGATCACCCGGCGCAGGAAGGCCCGATTCGCCTGGCCGGCCGCCGGCCCGTCCGGGGTGATCCGCAGGGCGTGCTCGGCGACCTTCCGGTCGACCTCGAAGTTGTCCTTGCCGCCCAGGAAGTAGTCGTAGACCCGGGCCACGCTGGGAACGGTGAGGTCGATTCCGGGGGGTGCGGCCTTGTCGCGGGTCACTGGCATCTCCATCCGATTCTGATCAGCGCACCGGGGCCGGTGGGCGGTTCCGGACTCCGTCCCGGAGTGTAGCGACCGGACGGTGTGGACGGTCGCCCCGTTGGTACCGCTCCCAGCGGATCGGCCCCGCGACCAGGAAGCACGCCGAATGGCGGTGACGGCGTGTCGGCCACCGTCAGCCCGGCGGTCTGTGCCGAGGGCCGGGGCGAGCGGCGGCGCCCGGTAGAACCGGCCCGGGGGCGAACCCGCCGACCGGGCGATCAGCCACCGCGAACCCGGGCCCACCGACCGTTGACATCGATGCGGTCCGCTGACACAGTCCGGGCCGGTGACTACACCGGGGGAGGTCGCGGTGCCGTTCCGATCCGTGCCCCCGGAGTACGCCCTCGCGACCGCCTCGGCCGAGATCGACCGGCTCGGCCTCACGGCACGAGCGGTGGCCCTCGGCCCGGCCGCCTCGCCGACCATGCGCGTCGCGTTGTTCCGGGACGGGGCACGGGTCGCCGTGGGCGCGGGGAAGGGAGCGGGCCCGCAGGGCGCGGCGAGCGCGTACTTCGAGGCCCTGGAGCGCCATCTCATGTCGGCTCGGGACAACCGCCGATGGAGTACGGACGCCACCGGACTCCTGCCGGCGAGCGTCGTGGCCGGTCAGTCCGCCCTGGAGCCCGACCTGGTCGTGCGGCGGTGGGCGACGGAGTTTCCGGACTCCGTCGCGGCGTGCGCCGCGTACGGCGAGGTCCGTTATCCCACCTTCCTCACCGACCCGCGCTACCACCGGTGGCCGGTGCCGGGTGACGACGTCCGGCCGTACCGCGGTCTGCTGCGGTACTCGTCGAGTCTGGGCACCGCGGCCGGCGTCGACCTGGCGGAGGCCGTCTATCACGGCCTCTGCGAGCTGATCGAACACGACGGGCTCGGACAGGCTCTGCTCCGTTGGTACGTCGCCGGAGTGCCGGACGTCGACCTCGTGCCGGTCGAGGGCCTGCCGGACGGGCTGCGGGCGCTGCACGCGCAGGCCGTACGGGCAGCCGGCGCACCCGTACATCTGCTCGACGTCACGACCGACCTGGAGGTGCCGGTGTACCTGGCGCTCAGCCCGGCGGCCGGCGGCGAACCGACCCGGCTCGGGGCCGGCGCGTCGCTCTGGGCTGCAGGGCCGCGTCAACACCACCGGGCGCATGCTGGCCTGGGGCGGTACGCCGTTCGGCGCGTTGCTCGGCGGGCTGGTCGCGGACACCTCCGGTGCCCGGGTCGCGTACCTGGTGCTGGCGCTTCCCGTCGTGCTCAGCCTCGCCCTGGTGCTCGCCTCGCCGGTGCGCGGTCTCCGCGTCACGGTCGGTTGACGTGACGGTGAACCCGGGTGGCGGGTCAGTGCGGGAGTTCGGCGGCGCAGCAGGCCTCGCCGTCGGCGGAGAGCAGGCCCTCGAAATCCGCCCGCTTGATCTTGAAGCGGCCGCGCTGGCCCCAGCCGACCCCCCACGAGTTCTGAAAAAGGTACGCCTGTTCGGAATCCAGCCGGTCCAGCATCACGTAGCAGTGCCCGCCGGCCACCCGGCCGGTCGGCTTGACGTAGCCGTCGGCGTCCGGGTGGAACATGTCGTCGGTCCAGTTGGTGCCGACCACCACCGACCCCTGGCTGTCGATCCACTGGTCGATCTCGGCCAGCGAGCCGGCGAACGCGAACGCCGCGAGCCGGCCCCGGTTGCGCAGCGCCAGCGCCCCGGACCGGACGGTCGAGCCGTTCTCCGCCCGCGGCTCGCCGTCGATCACCTTGCACTCGTAGTACAGCGCGTGCGCGTCGGCGTTCTGGTACTCCCCCGGTACCGGCGTGGCGTCCACCCAGCCCGACCAGCCGAAGCCCACACAGTGCCCGGTGGCACCCTGGTCCAGCTGGACCGGCAGCTGCCAGGCCGGGGTCGCGTCACCGGCCGGCGTCGGGCCCGGCGCGGGCGGGGTCCCGCCGGCCTGCTTCTTCAGCCAGCGCCAGAAGACCAGGTACGCCCGCCAGTCGGTGAAGTACGTGGTCTCGGCGAGCACCTGCTCGATGGTCCGCTGCCGGATCCCCGCTGGCGGCTCGGCGATCTCCATGAGCCGAGGTAGCGACCAGTCCCGCGGGTCCGGCCGGTACACCCGACCCAGCAGCCGGGGACCGACGACCTCGCTTGCGCTGCGCTCCGGTGGGTCCTGCGCCAACCGCCGGTCCAGCACCATGACGGCCTCCCCTCCGATCGGCCCCAGCCGGGATGTCCCACTCCCACGATGCGCCCGGCCTGCGCCCGGCACAGTCCGGTTGCCGACTGCCGGCACGGAATCCGCTGGTCGGGTGGGCACGGCGCCACGGTGACCGCGCGCCCCCGGGGGGCGGCCGTCGTCAGCGGACGCGCGTTCGGCGCGCCCCGGACCGAAGGTCCGCGACCGGGCCGACCGCGCCGTCTCGCCCAGGTTGCCGGGGTGCCCCCGACAGGTCGACGTCCAGGACGGCGGGGCTGCCGTCCACCTCCTCGAACTCCGCGTCGGCGCAGCGGACCCGGCCCAGGTCCCGACCGGTGACGACTCCCACCCGGGCCTCGTCGAACGCGGCGGGGAGATCGGTGACGAGCCAGACCGCGTCGCCCTCGTCGACGACCGTCGCCGTCGCGGCGCCCAGCATCCGCGCCTCACGCTCACCCTCGAACGGCCGGGCGCCCGCGGCGTAGGCGTTCGCGCGGGCGTACACCGGTTGTTTCACCTCCAGGAACTTCTGCTGGTCGCTGGGCGGCTGGTCGTCGAGGCGGGCCAGGTACTCCTCGAACGACGCGGGATGGCCGTCGTATCCGGCGGTGCCGGCCAGCGGTGGCCCCTCGCCCTCCGCGCCCGTCCCGTAGGCCGCGCCCGGGTCGCCGCCCAGGAAGAGGTTGCCCACCCACCTGTCGTCGCCGCCGTAGATCACCGCGTAGCCGGCGACCTGGGTGCTGTGCGGCCGGTGGTACGGCGTGGCGCGGTCCAGCACCGGCTCCAGCCGCAGCGTGCCACAGATCAGGTTGTAGACGAAGGCGCCGCCCTGGCTGAACAGCTCCAGCGCGGCGGGTGAGCCGAAGATGTTGTGCTCGACCAGGTAGGGACCGTGGCTGACCTCGACGAAGAGGTCCCGGCAGTTGTCGTGGTAGACGTTGCGGGAGAGCCGGGTGCCCTGTGCCTGCCAGTCCAGCCAGGTGCCGAGCGAACAGGAGTGGATCCGGTTGCGCCGGATCAGCACGTCGATGGCCGCGTGCAGCTTGATGCCGGCGATCTCGTACCCGTAGAACTCGCGTTTCACGCCGATGCGGTGGATGTGGTTGTCCTCGATGGTGGAGAACGCGCACCCGAGGTGGCCCACTATCGCGTTCTGGCCGCAGTCGTGGATCGTGTTGCGTCGGATCACGTGCGAGCCGACGTGCTCCCGGTCCCACCCGATCTGGCGGGCCGCGAAGACCGACTCCAGCTGGTACTGGTAGCCCGGCTTGTCACCGCGGAGAGCCGAGTGGTTCTGCCCGGTCGACCCCTCCTTCCCGATCGAGATCGCCGCGCACTTGGCGTCGTGGATCACGTTGTCCTCGATGACCCAGCCCTTCGCCCAGTTGGGCCCGATCAGGCCCGGCTGGTCGGCGGTCGGCGGCGCCCACGGACTCGCCGCGTGCGCCAGCTCGAAGCCACGGACGGTGATGTAGTCCAGGTGCGGCTGGTCCGGGTAGAAGACGCTGCGGCGCACGTTGACCTCCACCAGCTCGGTGTTCGGGTCGGCGCCCCGGAAGTTGGCCCAGATCGTCGTCCGCGCTCCGACCTCGGCGTACCAGACGAGCTGGGTGCGGTCCGGATCGCCGACCGGATGGGTCACCCGGGTCCAGTCGTCGACGACAGCGGTGCGGCGGGGCGGATCGTCGACCTCCGCCCGGCTCGCCACCTCGAAGAAGCTCACGCCGTTCAGGTAGACGTCGCCGAGGTGCCGACGCGGCGCACCCTTGCCGTACACGATCCAGTCGCCGGTCACCTCCTCGGCGAACGGGTTGAACGAGCCGAACAGCGCGTTGTCGACGACCGCCCGCCACACCGTCCCACCGAGCGGCTCCCAGCCCGTGACGCGTTCCGACCCCTTGATCACCACGTGCTCGCCGGGCGCCGGCTCGTAGGTGATGCGGCGGGAGTCGCTGAGACCGCCACGGCGTGGCCTCACCCACTCGCGGTACTCCCCCGCGTGCACCACCACCGTGTCACCGGGCTGCGCGACGCCGGCCGCCCGGTTGATCGTCCGGAACGGTCGCTCCGCACTGCCGTCGGCGCGATCCGAACCGGTGGTCGCGACATGGAATACGGATGTCATCCGGGAAGCCTCCTGGTCGAGTGGTTCACCTAGCTGTCGACACGTTCGCGGCCGGTCCCGTCCACACCGGCAGGTCGAGGCGGGACGGGTGGGCGCCGGCGTGGGAGATCTCCTGCCGCGCCCGTACCGTGGCGGTCGCCGTGGCGGCCGGTTCGCCGCCACCCGGATTGCGGGCGTAGCGCGGATGCGCTCCGGAGCTGACCTGCACGGCGACGCGGTGGCCGGCGGCGAAGCGGTGGAACGCCGGCCACAGCGGCACCTCCAGCTCGACGAAACCGTCCTCGTCGGGCAGCGGGTCGGTAGCCGCGGTGCCGACGCCGCCGATGCGGCGGATGCCGTCGCACACGCCCATGGAGCGGCCGTCGGGGTGCACGTCGCAGATCCGGACGAACACGTCCGCGCTGGCCGCGGTCGAGCGGAACCGGACCCGGGCGACCGCCTCCCCGGCGAGGACGACAGCGTGGTCCAGCGGTGGACCGCGGAAGACGACCACGTCCGCCCGGCGTTCGTGGGCGCCGTTGTCGACCGGGCCCGGGCCGGGACCATCGAGTGCGGGTGTCGGGCGGTCGGGATCGTAGGTGTAGCGGGTGCTG
Source organism: Micromonospora humi (assembly GCF_900090105.1). Lineage (GTDB taxonomy): Bacteria > Actinomycetota > Actinomycetes > Mycobacteriales > Micromonosporaceae > Micromonospora > Micromonospora humi. Next base: position 83,063 of record NZ_FMDM01000010.1, read on the forward strand.
CCCCCGTCGGGAACGGCCGCGTCGAGCAGCCCGTGCGGATGCAGGTACCACCGCTGCGCGGCGGTGCCCGGCGGCGGCCACGCGGGTAGGTCGTGCCACTGTTGCGCGCCGGTGAGGAAGGCGCGCACGGGCGCCGGCCGGGCCGCGGGCGCGCCGGCGAAGTGCTCCTTGAGGAACGCGATCGACTCGGCGAGGAACGGGCTCTGCTCGCTGCCGTGGCCCCACGGGCCGATGGTGAGCCGCGGCGGGCGACCGGCCGCGGCGAGTTGGGCGTAGTTGCGCAACTGCCAGGGAAGGAAGATGTCGTACCAGCCGGTGGCCATGTAGACGGGCACGGTGACGTCGGGCACCGACGCGGTGTGCGACTGCCGGGTCCAGTAGTCGTCGGAGAGCTTCTCGTGGGCCAGCCAGTCCTGGTACCAGCCGATCGGGTGGCCCGCCACCGCGGTGTCGCCGCGGGACAGGGGCAGCACGTCGTAGGCTTCGGCCAGCTTCCGGTCCGGCCGACGCGCGAGCCGCGCCCTGACCAGGGCGCCGCGCACGCCCCGCAGGACCATCCGGCGCGACCAGCCGAGTGAGCCACCCAGCGCGAACGCGCCGTTGTGCCAGGTGACCGCGCCGAAGTCGGCCATCGTGACGTTCAGGCACAGGGCGTCCGGGGCGTTCCCGGGATCGTCACGGCACATCCGTCCCGCCACGGCCCACTGGGCGTAGCCGAGGTAGCTCTCCCCGTGCGTCGCGACCGCGCCGGTGAACCAGGGCTGCCGGCGTACCCACCGGTGGGTGGCCATGCCGTCCCGCTGCTCGTCGAGCTGTGGTCGGAAGGTGCCACCGGAGCCGCCCGTACCGCGGCAGCTCTGCACCAGAACCGGGAATCCCTCGCCGGCCAGCGCCGGCGCGTGGGTGAGTGAGCCGTGCCGGCCGTACGGCGAGCGGACGACGACAGTGGGCAACGGCGGTTCCACCGGGCCGACCGGCAGGTAGAGGTCGGCGATCAGGTCGACGCCGTCGTCCATCGGCACGCGCAGCCCGCGCCGTACCGAGAACGCGTACGAGGGCTCGGGGGACGCGTGGCGACGGGCGCGCCGGAGCCGGCCGGACAGTCGGTGGCGGAGGCTCGTCATCACCGGCAGCGGATCTCACCCCTTGAACGCGCCTTCCATGATTCCCTGCACCAGCCGGCGCCCGACGAAGACGAACAGCACCAGCAGCGGAATGGTGGCCAGGAAGGAGCCGGACATGGCCAGTCCCAGGTCGATGTCCCGGTTCTGTTGCAGCGCCTTGATGGCGATCTGGACGGTGTAGTTCTCCGGCGACTTCAGGACGATGAACGGCCAGAGGAAGTCGTTCCACGCGTAGACGAACGTGAACAGCCCCAGGACGTATGCCGCCGGGCGGACGATCGGGAAGGCGATCCGCCAGAAGATCTGCCAGGTGGTCGCGCCGTCCACTCGCGCCGCCTGCATCAGCTCGTCGCTGATGGTGCTGCCGATGTGCTGGCGCATCCAGAAGATGCCGAACGCGCTGACCAGCCCGGGAACGATCACCGCCGGCAGGCTGTCGACCCAGTTCAGTTGCGAGATGATCAGATACTGCGGCACCACGGCCAACTGCGCCGGCACCGTCATGGTCAGCACGACGACGAGGAACAGCGTGTTGCGGCCGGGGAAGGACAGCTTGGCGAAGGCGAAGCCGGCCAACGCGCAGAGCACCGCCTGGCCCACGGCGATCGTGGTGGCGACGACGAGGCTGTTCAGCAGGGACTGCACGAACGGCACGATGGTGAAGACCAGTTCCGCCAGGTGCAGGAAGTTGCCGCCGGGGGTGATCGTCGGGGGGAGGGTCGTCGCGGTGGCGGAGTCCGTCGTCGCCACCACGAACATCCAGTAGAGCGGAAAGACGCTGACGAGCGCCATGAGGGTGAGCACCGCGTACACCGGGACCGGGACGCGGTTGGCCTGGCGCCGCCTGGCCCGCCCGGGCGCGGCGATCGGGGGTACGGGCTTCATGGGCGCTCCGAACGGATTCGGGTGGTCAGCAGGTAGTTGAGTCCGGAGAAGGCCACCACGATGACGAAGAGCGCGACGCCGACCGCCGCGCCGTAGCCGAAGTGGAACTGGCCGAAGGACTGCTCGTAGAGGTAGAGGGTGACGGTCTGGCACTGCCGTGCCGCACCGCACGTGAGGCCGCCCACCGGGTTGGCGAGCAGCGGCTCGGTGAAGACCTGCAGCCCGCCGATGGTCGACGTCACGACGGTGAACGCGATGATCGGCCGTAACGAGGGGATGCTGATGTGCAGGAACTGTCTCCAGCCGTTCGCGCCGTCGGCTGCGGCGGCCTCGTACAGTTCCCGGGGAACCGCCTGCAGCGCGGCGAGGTACAGCAGTGTGTTGTATCCGGTCCAGCGCCAGGCGATCATCGTGGCGATCATGATGTGGCTGCCCCACAGCGACGCCGTGAAGTCGATGTGGTCGAAGCCCAGCAGGCCGAGGAACCAGTTGATCATGCCGTAGTCACGGTCGAACATCTGGGCGAAGACGATGGTCGTGGCCGCCACCGAGGTGACGTAGGGAACGAGCACCGACATCCGGAACAACGCGGCCAGCCGCAGCCGCGCGTGGTTGAGCAGGTGTGCCAGGCCGAGCGCCAGGAGCAACTGCGGCACCGTGGACAGCACCCAGATGCTGAACGTGTTCCGCAGCGCCCCCCAGAAGCGCGGGTCGTGCAGGAGCTCGGAGAAGTTGTCCAGCCCCACGAAGCGGTGCTCGCCGATCGGATCCCAGTCGAACAGGGAGATGTAGAAGGTGAACAGCAACGGGAAGAGGCCGAAGATCAGGAAGAGCACGAAGAACGGCGAGATGTACGCGTACGGCGCCAGGAACTCCCGCACGCCCTGCCGGATCCGCCGCTTGCGACCGGGCCCCGGGGACTCCGGTACGGCCGTGGCCGGGGTGAGCATGGTGGTCAAGGCGTCACCTTCCCGATTCGCGGCAGCCGGACCGGATCCGGCTGCCGCACCTCAGCCCTCCGTCATTCGCGTACGGCGTTCTTGACATTTGTCAGCGCCGTGTTCCAGGCGTTGGCCGGGTTCACCTTGCCCTGCTCGACGCTGGTGAGCGTGTTGAGGAACTCGGTGCCGACGGGGCCGTCCTGCGGACCGAAGTAGAAGGGTTTGATCCCCACCACCGACTGGGTGTAGATCTTGCCGATCGGCGCGTTGCTGAAGAACGGGTCGGTCTTTCCGACCAGCTGCGGGTCGGTGTAGACCGACGGCGTGGTGGGCAGCGATCCCTGCATGAGGAAGTGGTCCAGCTGGCCCTTCGGCGACTGCATCTCGGAGATGTAGTTCCACGCCGCCTTCGCGTTCTTGGCGCGCTTGGGGATGGCGAGGAAGCTGCCACCCCAGTTACCCGAGCCCCCGGGAATGGTGGCGATGTCCCACTTGCCGTTCGTCTCGGGAGCGTTCGTCTTCATCTGGCTGAGCATCCAGGACGGTGAGCACACCACCGCGTAGTCGCCCTTCTTCATGGCCGCGGTCCAGCCGGACGAGAACGAACCCTGCTTGGCGGAGATGCCCGCGTCGAAGGCCTTCAGCGTCACGTCGAAGGCCGCCTTGACCTGTTCGTTGTCGTAGTCCAGCTTGCGATCGGCGCTGTAGTAGCGCTGGCTGCCCTGGTTGACCGCCTGGAAGAAGACGCTTGTCGGCGTGTTGTCCACGAACGGTTTCCCGGTCTGCTGGACGTACTTCCGGCCGACGTCGATGAACTCGTCCCACGTCGGCCAGAGCTTGGCCACCTCGTCCCGGTCGGTGGGCAGGCCGGCCGCCTTGAACAGATCGGTACGGTACGCGACCGCCAAGCCGCCGACGTCGGTCGGCACACCGATGATCTTGCCGTCCTCGGTCGTCGACTGCGCCATCACCCAGTCGAGGTAGTTGCCCTTGATGTCGTTCGCGCCCAGCGTGGTGAGGTCGACGAAGTTGTCCGGGGACTGCATGAACTTCGGCAGGTCGTCGGCCTGGATCAGCACCAGGTCGGGCACCTTGCCGCCGGCCAGCGCGGCGGTGAGCGCCTGCGCGGTCTCGGTCGTGCTGCCCACCTCGGTGAGCTTGACGCGCACGTCGGGGTGCGCCTTCGTGTAGACGTCGACGTCGGCCTTCTGGTTGATGTTGGCAAACGACCAGAACTCGAAGGTCTTCGAGTCGGACGTGCCGTCCGATCCCCCACAGCCGGCAAGGAGGAGCGCGGCGGTGGCGAAGACGGCTGCGGTGGTCCGGACGCGTTTCAACGGCCCTCCATCGGTGATCGCGAGCGGCGGTGGTCGGAGATCGTCTCCTCCGAAACTTATCGAGAAATTTACATGTGATGATTCGTGCGCTGAGGCTACTCACTGGGCCCACCATCCGTCAACGACCTCGCTGCCAGCGAGAGCGCCGGTCGGCAGCGCGGCTGCCGACCCGCGCAGCGCCGAAAGTTTCGGAGCAAGTGGCGCGACTCCCGGTCACGTCACCGGCTCGCGCGCCGCAACGCCGCGCCGTCGGCGGAGAGGAAATCCACCAGCGTCCTCGGCGCCCTGCCGGTGACGCGGGCGACGGTGTCGGTCACCTCCGCGAAGCCGCCGGCGCGTACCCGCTCGAACGTCAGCCTGCTGAGGTCTCGTTCGAAGCCCTCGCTCCCGGCCACGGCCTCGTCGACTGTCACGTCCCGATGGATCACGGGGTGCCCCGCCGCGGCGGAGAGCAACTGCGCCGTGCGTGGCAACGACAGGCTCTCCGGACCGGAGAGCCGGTACGTCCGACCGACGTGCCCGTCCTCGATCAGCGCTCGCTCGGCGACCGCGGCGATGTCGCGGGCATCGATCCAGGCCACGCCGGCGTCGCCGCTGGGGAACGGCAACTCACCCGCCTCGGCGATCTGGTGCCGGTAGAAGCGCGGGTCGGTGAAGACCTGCATGAACCAGCCCGGTCGCAGGATCGTCCAGGGGCGCCCGCTCCCGTGGACCACGCGCTCGACGCTCGGCGCCCAGCCGGCGGGGTGGTCGGAGCCCGGGTGGCCGCCGTCGGAGTCGGACAGCAGGACCACCCGGGTCCCCGGCGCGGTCCCGGCCAGAAGTGCCCGGACGAGGTCCGGTGCGTCCGCGCGATCCGGCCGAACCACGTACACGGCGTCGACGCCGTCGGTCGCCGCCGCCCACCCGGCGGGCTCGTCCCAGGAGAAGGCGGTGGGACGGACGCCGCTCACACCCACGGTGGATGGATCACCGCTGCCGCCGCGCACCTCGACGCCGCGCCGCGCCACGAGCAACTTCGCCAGCGGTAGTCCGGTCTTGCCGCGGACCCCGGTCACCAGCACCCGGGTCACGTCGGTCGAGTTCGCATGCGGCATGGTGATCTCCCCTGGTCCGGCCGGTCAGGTGGGTGAGCAGGTCTCGTGGCCGGGCGTCGCGCCGCGGGAACGACAATCGACCCGAGCGCTGGTCACAGCCAGTCGTGTTCGCGCGCGTACCGGGCCGCTTCGTGGCGGGTCCGGGTCTGGGTCTTGCGCATGGCGTTGGACAGGTAGTTGCGTACCGTGCCCGGCGCGAGGTGCAGCCGGGCGGCGATGTCGGCGACCGAGTAGCCCTCACCCGTCACCCGCAGCACGTCGACCTCGCGGTCGGTCAGCGGGCAGTCCTCGGTCACGGCGAGCACGGACACGTCCGGGTCGATCCAGCGTTTCCCCGCGTGCAGGGTGGCGATGACCGAGGTGATGTGGGCCGGCTCGGCGGACTTGCTGACGAAGCCCTGGACCCCGAGCCGCAGGGCCTTGCGCAACACGCCGGGGCGGGCGTGCCGGGTCAGCATGAGGATCACCTGCTCCGGGTGCACGCGACGGATCTCGGCGACCGCGCCGAGCCCGTCCACGCCCGGCATCTCCAAATCGATGACCAGCACGTCGGGCCGGTGCCGCAGGGTGGCGGCGATCGCCGTCTCGCCGTCGGGCGCCTCGGCGAGGACGGTGATCTCACCCTCCATCGGCAGCAGCGCGGCCAGGGCCGAACGCAGCAGGAGTTCGTCGTCGGCAAGGACGATGGTGATCACCGGTCGTCCTCCTCCGATGCCGACGGGGCCGCGTCTTCCCGCCCGGGCGGGAAGACGGCGACGGTCAGGAACCGCTCGTCGGTCTGGTGCACGGTCAGCTCGCCTCCGTCGTCCGCCACCCGTTGCCGCAGCGCGGAGAGCCCTCTGAGCTTCGGCGGGGCGTCGCCGCTCACCCCGTCGTTGACGATGGTGATGCCCGAGTCGGTGAGGGTGATCTGCACCTGGGTGGCCTGCGCGTGCCGCAGGATGTTCGTGGTCGTCTCGCGCAGCACCTGGCCGAGCAGCTCGCTGGTGCGAGCGTCGGCGGCGGCCTCCCGGGTCACCCGGACCCGGATGCCGGCGGCCTCGAACAGGTTCTTGGCGTTCTCGATCTCGGCGGTGAGGTTGAGCCGCCGTTGGCCGTTGGCGAGTTCCTTGGTCTGCGCGATGGTGTCACTGACCAGGGCGTACGTCTCTGTCAGCTCCTTGGCCACCCGGGCGGTGTCGCGGTCGAGCAGCTTCTGGGCCAGGGCGATCTTCAGTTTGACCACGTGCAGGGTGTGGCCCTGGATGTCGTGCAGGTCGCTGGCGAACCGGACGCGTTCCCGGACCACGGCCAGTTCCGCCTCGCGCTCGCGGGTCTGTTCCAGCTCCCGGATCAGGTCGTAGAACCGCTCCCCGAGGACCGTCAGGAGGGCCACCACGACGGTGAGGACGGTCGGCACGAGCACGAAACGGACCAGCACCTCACCGACGTCGTCGCGCTGCACCAGCAGCCGCCCCGCCCCGACGCCGGCGACGTAGGCGAACAGGCCGACCATCACCCGGGCCCGGTGCCGCCGCACCTGGCGCAGGGCGAGCGAACCGACCGCGCAGATGCCCCAGTACGCGTTGGGACTCCCGGTGACCAGCACTCCCAGTGGCCACACCGCTCCGGCGACGACCGCGCAGGGCAGCACGAACCGGTCGAGGTCGTTGGCCGCCCACCGCTCGAAGGCCACCAGGGCCGCCACGGCCCCCGGCACCAGGACGACGACGTGCCACCAGGTACGCGCGTCCAGGTAGACCAGGACCGCGGCGGCGATCACCACCGGCGGCAGTGAGGTGACGAGGTTGAGCCGGCGCAGCCTTCTCTGCGTCGAAGCGGTGAAACGCGGCGCTGGGGCGGTCACCCTCCCAGTATCCGGCGGGCACCGGCCCCGACCAGTGACACCACGTCACATCCGGTCGTGACACCGCGCCACTGACGCCCCGGCCGCATCCGCGCTGTCATGGGTGCATGTCCACCACACCCGTCATCGAAGTCGACCGGCTGAACCTGACCTACGGCGACTTCCCCGCCGTCAGGGACCTCTCCTTCGAGGTACGTCCCGGGGAGCTCTACGCCCTGCTGGGCACCAACGGGGCCGGGAAGACCTCGACCCTCGAGGTCGTCGAGGGACACCGCGCGCCGACCTCCGGCACGGTACGCGTCTTCGGCCACGGCCCGCGCGACCGGCGCTCGGTCCGTCCCCGAATGGGCGTCATGCTCCAGGAGAGTGGTTTCTCCCCGGACCTCACGGTCCGCGAGTCCGTCGGGCTGATCGGCCGGCTCAGCGGGCGCAGCGACGACGTCGACCGGGTGATCGACCTGGTCGACCTCACCGACCGGGCCGGCCGAAGGGTGTCCCAACTGTCCGGCGGGGAGAAGCGGCGGTTGGACTTCGCCACCGCCGTCTACGGCACCCCGGAACTGATCGTCCTGGACGAGCCGACCACCGGCCTGGACATCCAGACCCGCGACGCGGTCTGGGCGACGGTGGACCGGCTACGCGAGAACGGCGCCACCATCGTGCTCACCACCCACTACCTGGAGGAGGCGCAGCAGCGCGCCGACCGGATCGGGCTCATGCACCAGGGCACCCTGGACCGCGAGGGCACCGTCTCCGAGCTGACCCGCAGCCTGCCGGCCGTCATCCAGTTCTCCCTCGCGGAACCGGTGCCGGTCCTGCCCCGGCACCTGGTGGTCGACGCCGACGGGAAGGTCGTGATCGAGACCTTCGCCCTGCAGAAGGACCTGCACGCCCTGCTCGGCTGGGCGCAGGACCACGCGGTGGAGCTGCGGGACCTGCAGGCCGGGCCGACCCGCCTCGACGACGTCTTCCGCGCCATCACCCGCTGAACCCCGCCCGCACAGGAGTGTCACATGTTGCCCATCGCGTCCAGTGAGCTGATCCAGATCCTCCGCAACCGGCTGGTGCTGGTCACCAGCCTCATCATTCCGTTCGCCGTCTCCGCCCTCTTCGTCCGCCAGCACGAGGTCTTCGCCGACATCGGCAGCCTCGGCTACATCGCGGCGATCGTGATGTTCACCGTGGCCGCGTTCGGGCTCTACGCCACCGCCGTCACCACCCTGGCCTCACGACGCCAGAATCTCTTCCTGAAACGACTGCGCTCCACCGCTGTCGCCGACTCCACCATTCTCGCCGGCCTGCTGCTGCCACCGACCACGATCGCGGTGGTGCAGGTGGCCGCGATCCTCACCGCGCTGGCCGTCGTCGCCGGCGGCCCGGCCAACGTCGCCCTGCTCGTGCTGGCGGTCATCGCGACCCTGGCCATGATGATCGCCCTGGCCCTGGCCACCGCCGGACTGACCAACTCCCCCGAGCACGCCCAGGTCACCACCCTGCCCGTCACCCTCGGCGTGATCGCCGTGGCCACCTGGGTGGGCATCGCCGGCACCGAGAACCTCGCCTGGCTCAAGCGGCTGCTGCCCGGCGGCGCGGCCACCGAACTGGCCGGGAACGCCTGGAACGGCGGCGTCGCCGTGACCGACTCCCTGCTCCTGCTCGCACCGACCCTGGGCTGGGTGGCGGTCGCCGTCGCCCTGGCCACCCGACTCTTCCGCTGGGAGCCCCGCCGATGACCACCGACGACCGGACGCATTCGACTCCCCCGACCCTGGCCGAAGATCTCCTGCTCATGCTGTTCCAGCCCGGCTCCGGCACCATCGCGGGTGAGAACACCCTGTTCTACGTCCTCGGCGGAGCCGTCCTCGCCGACCTCGCCCTCGGCGACCACCTGACCACGGTGGAGCGAGGCCGGATCCGGAGCGTGCCGGATCACCCACCGTCGAATCGCCTCCTGCGCCCGGCGTGGGACTATCTCGCCGAGAAGCCGAGAGGGGTGCAGACGGCACTCGCGGCGATCGGCCCGGCGCTGCGTGAGCCGGTGTTGCAGCGGCTCGTCGCACGGGGGGACATCGACCAGGAGGCGCGCCGGGTTCTCGGCCTGTTCACGTCCACCGCCCTCCGGGAGGGACGGACCGAACGCCGGACCCGTCTTCTCGCCGACGTCCGGCAGGCGCTCGTCGACGGCGTGCAGCCGACGGCCCGGGTCGCCGCGCTCGCGGCCCTGCTCTCGGCGAGCGGAACACTCCCGCAGTTCCACCGCGAGATCCCCTGGACCTCGCCGGTGATCACGCGGGCCAAGGAACTCGAACGCGGCGACTGGGGCGCTGACGCCACGGCGCAGGCGGTGACCCGCACCGTGACGGCCACGGTCGTCAACAGCGCCGTCGTGGCCGTCACCGTGCTCGCGCCACGCTAGTGCGGCCGGCCGAACAGGGCGGCCAGCTCGGCGTCCGACGTGGCCAGGGCGGCCCGGTCGAAGGTGCTGCCGGCCGCGACGAGTTCCGCGGCCCCGGTGCGGTCGAGCAGCTCGGCGAGCTCCCGCTCCACCTGCGCCGGCGGGCCGGCGATCACCCGCGCGGCGGCCTGCTCGAGGTGCTGTTGCTGGCGTGCGGTGCGGTGCGCGGACCGGCCTGCCTCCACCGGCTCCAGCGGCGGGAAGATCCCGGTGGCCCGGCTCTGCGCCATCGCCCAGGCCTCCGGCAACAGCAGGTCGGCGGCCTCCGCGGCGGTGTCGGCGATCAGCACGTCCAGGCTGACCGCCACCCACGGCTGTGACTGCTGTGGCGACGGCCGGAAGGCGCGCCGGTACTCGGCCAGCGCCGCCAACCCGGGAGACGGATCGCCGCCGACTCCCAGCAGCGGACCACCCACGATCACCGGCAGGCCCAGCTCGGCCGCGATCGACAGACCGCTCCCGGTGGCCAGCACGTACAGCGGCAACGCACCCTGCGGCTGCGGATGCAGGCTGATCTCCGCCGTCGCGGTGAGGAACCGGCGCAGCTCGGCGAGGTCCGCGGCGAAGTCGCCGTCGGTCTGCCGCAGCGCGCGGCGTACGGGCCCGGTGAACCCCGGCGAGCGGCCCAGCCCCAGGTCGACCCGGCCCGCGGCGAAGGCGGACAGCGTCGCGAACTGCTCGGCGACCACGAGCGGTTGGTGGTGCGGCAGCATCACCCCGGCCGAGCCGATCCGGATGGCGGCCGTCGCACCGGCGACGGCGGCCAGCAGCACCGCCGGGGCCGCGCCCGCGACACCGGGGACGCCGTGATGCTCCGCGACCCAGAAGCGGTCGTACCCCAGCCGCTCGGCACGCGCCGCCCGCGCCACCGTGCCCCGCAGCGCCTCGGAGTCGGCCTCGCCGACGCGGGTCCGGGACCGGTCCAGCAGTGACAGGCGCACGCCGTTGTCCATCACCACAGCTCCAGCATCGCCGGACCCGGGCTTGTTCCCGGGCCGACACACCCGGTTCCTCGGGGTGGAACCGGTCGACCACGCTCGGGGGACAGCGGGTGCCGCATGGTCCGGAGCCGTCACGTCGCGGCCGGTGCCCGCGGCGGCGACGGCGAGGACGCCACCGCGGCCGCGGGCACCGGTCCGACCGGTCCGGCCCTCGACGGACGCTAGAAGCCGGCGGAGATCCGGCTGAACTCCCAGTCGCTCTGGGCGATGCCGCTACAGGTGGAGACCACGCCGCCGCCGGCGCAGCCGCGATCCCGGTTCACCGCCCAGAAGGTGAATCGGGCGAGCCCGCTGCTCCTGGCGTAGTCGCGGATCCGCGTCCAGGTGTCCGGCGTGGTGACCTCCTGCTGGTCGGACAGGCCGTTCATCCCGGAGATGCCCATGTGGGCGTACGCCGTCTGGTCGTTCCAGCCGAACGTCGACTTCAACTGGTTCTTCAGGCCCTCCGCGGCGTTGCGGGTGCTGGTGTACATGTCACTGCCGCCGCCGAAGTCGAACGGCATGATGGTGAAGACGTCCACGTTGGCGTTCAGCGCCCGGGCCTGGTTGATCAGCCGGACGCCGTGCACGTTGGGGCCGGTCGTGGTGGTACCGAAGGTAAGGATCGTGGTGACGCCCGGGTTGTTGCGCTTGATGATGCCCAGGGCGCTGACGATGCGGTCGGCGACCGGGTAGTTCTCGAATTCGTCGTAGTTCTCGATGTCGATGTCGATGGCCTTCAGACCGAAGGTGTTGATGACCTTCTGGTACGCGCCGGCGAGGGCCTCCGGGGTGGCGCAGTTCGGGCCGAGCTTGTTGCCCTGCCAGCCGCCGATCGACGGGACGATGGTCGCGCCGGCCGCCTTGGCCTGGTTGATCCAGGACTCGTGGACGCCGCCGGTCAGGCCGCCCTCCCCGTCCCAGACCGGATTGCAGCCGTTGGCCAGCACGAACGCGACGGTGAACGCGCGCACGCCCTGACCGGTGATCGTCGAGGGCGCCGGCGGGTTGCCCCAACCGGGGTAGACGTACGGCGCCGCCGCCATCCTGCCGGCCGGCGGCGGGTTGGTGGGTCCGGTGGGCGGCGGGGTGGTCGGGGTGGTGCCGCCGCAGGTGCCCTGGTTGGCCCAGACGTCCCACTGGCCGCTGTGGGTGGCCGGGTTCTCGTTCTGGGTCCACCACTTGGCCTGGTAGTTGACGCCCTGGTAGGACGATTGGCCTCCGCCGACGTAGACCTGGGACGCGGACCAGGCCGGGTAGCAGGCCGCGGCGGCGCTCGACGTGGACATCGGGGCGATGGCGATCGCGATGGAGGTGACCGCTACCGCGGTCGCGGCGAGGATCTTCTGCCTGAGCTTCATGGCACTCTCCTGTGGGGGTTCAGGGCAGGGTGTCGAGGTGGGGGCGGATGGTGTCGGCGAAGCCGTTGCCGTTGGTGACGTCCCAGTTGATCGACCAGGTCATGGCGCCACGGATGCCGGGATAGGTGCGCGGCGGCCTGACGGAGCCGCAGTTGGTGCCGGTGGCGAGGCAGTCGAGGGCCTGGTTGACCACCGTCGGGTTGACGTAGCCGCCACCGGCGGCGCTCGGCGCGGCCGGCAGTCCCAGGGAGACCTGGTCCGGCCGGAGCCCGTTCTCGAGCTGGATGCAGGCGACCGCCACGATGAAGTTGACCGATCCCTGGCTGTACGCGGCGTTGTTGTCGCAGCCGAGCATCGCGCCGGAGTTGTAGAACTGCGTGTGGACGACGGTCAGGATGTCCTTGATGGCGAGGGCGAGTTGGAAGTACTGGGCGCCGGTGCTCTGCATGTCGATGGTCTGCGGTGCCATCGTGATGATCAGGTTGGCGCTCGTCCGGCTGCGGATGTCGCGCAGCGCCTGACCCATGTAGGTCGCGTTGACGCCGTTCTCCAGGTCGATGTCGACGCCGTCGAACCCGTAGGTCCCGATGAGGTCGACGATCGAGTTGGCGAAGTTGGTGGCGGCGCTGGAGCTGGCGACCGAGATGGTGCCGCGCTCGCCGCCGACCGAGATGACGACCTTCTTGCCCCGCGAGTGCAGGGTGGCGATGTCGTTCTTGAAGTCGGTGTCGGTGTAGCCGCCGAGCGAGGCGCTCAGGCCCGCGTCGATGCTGAAGGACACCGCGCCGGGTGTGCTCGTCGCATCGGCGAACGCGACCGCGACCAGGTCGTAGCGGGCCGGTACGTCACGGAGCCGGATCTCCCGGGCCGGGTTGTCGAAGTTCTGCCAGTAACCGGTGAGGAAGTGCTTCGGCAGCTGACCGGTGCCGGTCGGCGGGGGTGTGGTGGGCGGCGGGGTGGTCGGGGGTCGTGTGGTGGGCGGCGGCGTCGTGGTCGGGGGTGGCGTGGTCGGCGGGGTGGTGCCGCCGCAGGCGCCCTGGTTCGCCCAGACGTCCCACTGGCCGCTGTGCGTGGCCGGGTTCTCGTTCTGGGTCCACCACTTGGCCTGGTAGTTGACGCCCTGGTAGGAGGCCTGGCCGCCGCCGACGTAGACGGCGGACGACGACCAGGTGGGGTAGCAGGCGGCGGCCGCGGAGGCGGATGTCGCCAGGTGGACGGTGGTGACACCGGCGGCCAGCACGGCGGCCAGGGTGAGGATGGCGGGGCGGCGCATGGAGTGGGCCTTCCGGATCGGGTCGAGACCGGGGCCCTATTATTAGGACTGTTAACAGTAAAGGTCCAGAGTTAGACCGACCTGAATTTTTACGAGTCTCGCCGGGCCACGCTCGGCCGAAGGGCGCGACCCGGCTCGGGTCAGACCGCGAGGGCCGCACGCACCTCCCGCTCGGCCGTGACTCCCCCGTCGCCGTGCGAGGTGACCCGGCCGGATTCGAGGACGTGGTAGCGGTCCGCCACCCGCAACGCGAACCCGAGGTGCTGCTCGACGAGCAGCACGCTGAAGCCGGACTGCCGGATCAGCTCGACGATCCGCTCCTGGATCTCCGCGACCACCGACGGCTGGATGCCCTCGGTCGGCTCGTCGAGCATGAGCAGCCGCGGCCGGGTGATCAACGCGCGGGCGATGGCGAGTTGCTGACGCTGACCACCGGAGAGCAGCCCGGCCCGCCGCCGCAGCAGCGGACGCAGCGCCGGGAACAGGTCCAGCACCTCCGCCGTCGCCACCGCTCCGTCGCGCCGGCCGTCGGCGACGAGGCGCAGGTTCTCCGCCGCCGTCAGGTGCGGGAAGCACTGCTGGCCCTGCGGGACGTACGCCATGCCGCGCGCCACCCGCTCGTGCGGCGCGAGACGGGTGACGTCCTCGCCGTCCAGCTCGACGGCTCCGGCGGTCGGGCGCAGCAGGCCCGCCGCGACCCGCAGCAGGGTGCTCTTACCGGCGCCGTTGTGCCCGAGCACCACGGCCACCCCGTCGGGTGGGACGGCGAGGTCCACGCCGTGCAGCACCCGGGAACGCCCGTATCCGGCACGCACCCCACGCAGGGTCAGCATCATGCCTCCAGACCGCTGGGGACCGACCCGGTTTCGACCGGGTGGCCGAGGTAGACCTCCTGCACGCGCGGGTCCGCCTGGACCTGCGCCACCGTGCCCTCGCTGAGAACCCTCCCCGCGTGCAGCACGGTGACGCTGCGCGCGAACCGGCGCAGGAAGTCCATGTCGTGCTCGATCACCACCACCGTGCGGTCCCGGCTCACCGTCTCCAGCAGGGCACCCGTGGCGTCGCGCTCCTCGTGGCTCATCCCGGCGACCGGCTCGTCGAGCAGCAGCAGCCGCGCGTCCTGCACCAGCAGCATGCCGATCTCCAACCACTGCTTCTGGCCGTGCGCGAGCGTGCCGGCGAGCTGGTCGGCCCGGCCGGTCAGCCCGATGGTCTCCAGCGCGGCGGCCACGTCGTCGGGGATCCCCCGCCGACGCCGGGCCAGGCTGGCCCAGCCGCGGCGGGCACCAGCGGCGATGTCGAGGTTCTGCAGGACCGACAGCTCCTCGAAGATCGTCGACGTCTGGAACGTCCGGCCGACGCCGAGCCGGCTGATCCGGTGCACCGGGCGGCCCAGCAGCTCCTGGTCGCCGAAGCACACCGAGCCGGTGGCCCGTACCAGACCGGTGATCGCGTCGACCACTGTGGTCTTGCCGGCGCCGTTCGGCCCGATCAGGAACCGGATGTCACCGGCGGGCACCTCCAGCGAGACGCCGTCGACGGCGGTGAAGCCGTCGAAGCTGACCCGCACGTCACGGACGGACAACCCGTCCGGGCGGTCGTCGTTCATGAGGTCGACACCTCCGCCCGCTCGGCGCCGCGGCGGCGGGCCAGCGCCCACAGCGACGCCAGGCCGCCGGGAAGGAACGCCACCACCACCACGAAGAGCAGACCCTGCAGGTACGTCCAGGTGCCCGGGAAACGTTCGGAGAGGGCGGTACGCGCCCAGGCGACCGCCACCGCGCCGAGCACCGGCCCGAGCAGCGTGGCCCGGCCGCCCACCGCCACCCCGATGACGAACTCGATCGACGGGACGATGCCGATGAGGGCCGGCGAGATGATGCCCACCGCCGGCACGAACAGCGCGCCCGCGAGGCCCGCCATACCCGCCGCCACCACGTAGGCGACGAGCTTGACCGACGCCGGGTCGTAGCCGAGGAAACGGACCCGCTCCTCGCTGTCCCGCACCGCCACCAGCAGTTCCCCGTAGCGGCTGTGAACGAGCTGGCGGGCCAGCGCGAGCAGCGCGAGCAGGACGCCGGCGATGATGAAGTAGACCATCCGCTGGTTGACCGGGTCGTCCAGGTCGTAACCGAAGAAGCCCTGGATGTCGGTGAGCCCGTTGGTGCCGCCTGTGGTCCCCTGCTGGCCGATCAACAGGATCACCATGGCGGCGGCGAGAGCCTGGCTGAGGATGGCGAAGTACGCGCCCCGCACCCGGCGGCGGAACACCAGTGAGCCGAGCCCGAAGGCGACGGCCATCGGCAGCAGCACCGTGGCCGGCAGCGCGAACCACGGGCTGGCGAACGGGCGCCACCAGACGGGCAGCTCGTCGAGCTGCCCGTACAGCTGCATGAAGTCCGGCATTCCACCGGGACCCGCGTCGGCGAGCTTGAGGTGCATGGCCATCGCGTAGCCGCCCAGGCCGAAGAAGACGCCCTGGCCGAGGGTGAGCAGCCCGCCGCGCCCCCAGGCGATGCCGATGCCGACGGCCACCATGGCGACGCACAGGTACTTGGCGAGCAGGGCCAGCCGGAAGTCCGAGAGCGCCAGCGGCGCGACGGCGAACAGCAGCGCCGCGCCGCACGCGAACCCCGCCGCCGCGGGTAGCCGTGAGCGACCCCCGGGCCGGTTCGGTGGTGCGGCGTCGGTCGGGGCCGGTGCGCCGGCGGCGCTCGGCGGCGCGGGTGTCACGGCGGTCATGCGAGGCTCCTGGTCCGCAGGGTGAACAGGCCCTGTGGCCGCCACTGGAGGAACGCGACGATCGCCACGAAGACGATCACCTTGGCGACGCTGAGGGTCGTGAGGTATTCCCCGGTGGCCTGCAGGACCCCGAGGGCGAAGGCGACGATCACGCTGCCCTTGAGCTGACCGATCCCGCCGACCACGACCACCAGGAAGGCGTCGATGATCAGATTGGTGCCCATGGTCGGGCCGATCGGGCCGAGGAGGGTGAGCGCCACCCCGGCGAGCCCGGCCAGGCCCGAGCCGAGGAAGAAGGTCGTCCGGTCCACCCGGGCGGTGGGGATGCCGGACACCGCGGCGAGGTCGCGGTTCTGCACGACCGCGCGGATCCGACGCCCCAACGGGGTGAGCCGCAGCGCCAGGGTGAGCGCGGTGACGGCGGCCAGGGCCAGGGCCAGGATGAACAGCCGGTTGTTGGCGACCGTCAGGCCGCCGGGCACCGCCACGTTGCCGGTGAGCAGGTCCGGCGCGCGGGTCTGCACGTTCGGACTGCCGAAGATGTCCCGGGCGAGCTGTTGCAGCATCAGGGACACGCCCCAGGTGACCAGCAGGGTGTCCAGGGGACGGGCGTAGAGCCGGCGGATCAGCAGGATCTCCAGCAGCATCCCCGTCGTGCCGGCGACCACGAACGCCACCGGCAGCGCCACCAGCAGCGACAGCCCGGCGCCGGTGATGCTCTGTTGCAGCACGTACGTGGTGTAGGCGCCGGCCATGATGAACTCGCCGTGCGCCATGTTGATGACGTTCATCTGGCCGAAGGTCAGCGCCAGCCCGAGCGCGACGAGCAGCAGCACCGCGCCGATGCTGATGCCGGTGAAGAGTTGACCGAAGAGGACTGTCACGGTGGGTGCTCCCGTACTGCGGGCCGGCGTCGTCAGCTCAGGCCGCTCGCCCACGGATAGGTCTTGAGGTACGGGTCCGGCGCGACCGGCTTGCCGGAGTTCCACACCTCGGTGATCAGGCCGTCCGCGCCGATCCTGCCGATGCGGGCGGTCTTGGCGATGTGCTGGGTCCTGCCGTCGACAGTGACCAGTCCCTCCGGCGCGTCGAAGGTGATGCCGTCGGATGCGCCGCGGACCCGCTCGACGTCGAACGCGCCGGCCTTCTCGACCATCGCCTTCCACAGGTGGACGCTGACGTAGGCGGCCTCCATCGGGTCGCTCGTCGGCTTGTCCGCGCCGTACTTCGCCTTGTAGGCGGCCACGAACCGGTTGTTCGCCGCGCCGGGCGTGGTCTGGTAGTAGTTCCAGGCGGTCAGCTGACCCTCCAGGTACTGGGTGCCGATGCCCTTGACCTCCTCCTCGGCGATGGACACCGACACCACCGGCATGGCGGCGGCGGTCAGCCCGGCCGACTTGTACTCCTTGAAGAACGCCACGTTGCTGTCGCCGTTCAGGGTGTTGAAGACCGCCTTCGCGCCGGACGACTTGACCTTGTTGACGATCGTGCCGAATTCGGTGGACCCGAGCGGCGCGTAATCCTCGCCGACCACGGTCATCCCATTCGCCGCCGCGTACGCCTTGATGATTTTGTTGGCCGTCCGTGGGAAAACGTAGTCGCTGCCGACCAGGTAGACCGATGTCGTTCCCTGGGCCTTGAGGTAGTCGAGCCCCGGGACGATCTGCTGGTTGGTCGTCGCGCCCGTGTAGAAGATGTAGGGCGACTGTTCCAGACCCTCGTACTGCACCGGGTAGAAGAGCAGCGCCTTGTTCTTCTCGAACACCGGTTTGACCGCCTTGCGGCTGGCCGACGTCCAGCAGCCGAAGACGGCGGCGACCCGGTCCTCGGAGATCAGCTTCTCGGCCTTCTCCGCGAAGGTGGGCCAGTCCGAGGCGCCGTCCTCCCCGACCGGCTGGATCTTCTTGCCGAGGACGCCGCCGGCCGCGTTGATCTCCTCGACGGCGAGCATGATGGCGTCGCGGACGGTGACCTCGCTGATCGCCATGGTGCCGGAGAGCGAGTTGAGCAGGCCCACCTTGACGGTGTCGCCGGAGACGTCGGCGGTGACGCCGGCCGCGCCGCCCTCGGCACTGGTCCTGCTGCCGCACGCGGTCATGGCCACCGCGGCGACGAGGGTCATGGCACCCGCCAGGATTCGGCGGCTCCGAAGAAGTGACATCTAATCTCCCTGCGGTGCACTCAGGTAACGAAAGGGCGGGTCGGTGCGGTCCGGTGGAGCTGACATTGGCGACACCGCGGTCGACGGGTGGACGTCGCCTGCGGTCATCGCAACGAATACGGGCACGCAAAGCGTCGACCGACATGATTGCCTGAGTGTTTCCCAGCCCTTAATTGACTGTTTCCCACGCACGTGGGTACGGCGCATGCCATGACGGCTGACACCGCCTCGCGCGAGACGGTGTCAGCCGTGATCGATCCTGCGGAGAATTGCCACCACAATGGTCGACGGACAGATTTCGCCGACGGTGGACAGGCATTCGTGGTATCCGCCCCACGGGGAGATACTTCACGCAGGAAGCATCTTAGGGCCGGGCCGGGTGGACGTGTCAAGGGTCCGCACCGGACGGTCAGAGCTGGGCGACCACGGTGAAGTCGAGACCGTCGGCCTCGGCGAGGTAGATCCGCTGGCGCACGTGCCGCCCACGCAGCCGCAGCCGACCACGCGGCCCGTGGTACGCCACCGTGTCGGCAGCCGTCTCGATCGCCCGCACGTCGAGGGCGCGGGCCTGCCCGATCAGGGCGGCGAGCAGCATCACCCCCTCGTAGCAGGACTCCCCCAGGCTGCCCAGCGGCGGCGCCTCCACCCCGAACCGGCGGGCGAACTCGCCGTGGAAGTCGAGGTTCTCCTGCGTCACGAGACCGGCGAAGAAGCCCGCCGTGCTGTAGAGCCGCCGCGTCGCGCCCGCCCCGCTGGCCAACAGCATGTTCTCGTCCATCAGGGTGCTCAGCCGCAGGCACCGCTGGTCCATCGCGGCACGCGCGAACGCCCGGTTGAACCGCACCGCGTCCGCGCCGACGAGCAGCATCACCACGGCGTCGGCCTCGCTGCGCTCGATCCGGCGCAACACGTCGTCGAACTCGTGCGTCTCCAACGGCAGGAACGCCTGCCCCACCACGCGACCACCGCCGCGCAGCGCGTACCGCTGGGCGGCCCGCGCGGTGCGCCGGGGCCACACGTAGTCGTTGCCGACCACGAACCAGCGGCGCACGCCCTGCTCCCCCGCGAGCAGCCGCATCGCCGGCCACAGCTGGGCGTCCGGCGTCTCGCTGGTCAGATAGACCCCCTCGGTACGCTCACCGCCCTCGTACAGGGCGGTGTAGACGTACGGCACGCGGTGCGCGACCCGGGGTGCGAGCGCCTGCCGCACCGAGGAGATGTGCCAACCGGTCACGCCCTGCACAGCCCCCACCGACACCAGTGCCTCCACCTGGGCGGCCACCTCAGCCGGCGGGGCGCCACCGTCGACCGGCACCAGCCGCACCTCGCGGCCGAGCACCCCGCCGCCGGCGTTGATCTCCTCGACCGCGAGCTGGGCGCAGAGTTCACAGGTCGGGCCGAACATCCCCGCCGGCCCGCGCATCGGGTACACCAGCGCGATGCTGACCACGGCCCGATCGACGGTGAGCCACGGCGGTGCCGGCGCGGACATGAGCCCATGATTGCCCGCCCGACGGGGGAATACCATCGCTCACCACGGACCGGGACGAGTCGGTACCATGACAGCGCCACCGGCCCAGGGGGTTCCATGTCAGACGTGCCCGGGGCGCCAGCCGATCTGCTGCGCTCGCTCACCCGCGCCGAGCGGCTGCTCTCCCGCCGGTTGGCCGCCGTCCTGGCCGACGACGACCTGACCACCGAGGCGTGGCGGGTGCTCTGCCTGCTCGCCGACGGTCAGGGCCGTCCGATGAGCGAGGTGTCCGCCGAGGCGTCGTTGCCGCCGGGAACCCTCACCAAACTGGTCGACCAACTCGTCGACCGCAACCTGGTGTTCCGGCGGATCGACCCGCTGGACCGCCGACGTATCCGGGCCTGTCTGACCGCCCGGGGCCGCCGCGAGCACGCCCGCCTCGACGAGCGGGTCCGGGCCAGCCTCGCCGAGGCGGGCGTGCCGGCCGACGCCGCCCTGCTCGACCACCTCGCCGACCTGATCGCCCGACTCGACCCGGCGGGTCGCCGCGCCCACGCCGAGGCGGCCGGCGTACGCCGCTGACCCCCGCCTCACGCCACGTCGAGATGGGCGCGCAGCGTGTGGGCGTCCGGCGCGGTGGCAGTCCACAGTGTCGCCGGACCACCGGCCAGCGGCAGCCGGGCGCGGGTGCCCTCGACGGAGGCCGGCTCGGCGGGCAGCGACGGGTCCACCACCAGCAGCGATCCGGTGGCCGGCGCGCCGCCGAGCACCGCGGGGCCGGCCCAGCCGGGCGCGCCCGGTCCCACGGCCAGCGACTGGCGCAGCAACGGCCGGCCGCCGTAGTCGACCCGGGTGTGCACGACGGCGCTGCCCGGCGCCTCGCCGTACCGGCCGCAGATCACCTCGTCGCGCCAGGTCAGCCTCGCCCCGGCGGCCAGCTCGACCCGGGACTCGGCGAGGTGGGCGCAGCCGGCCGCCGCGACCAGTTGCTCGGGCAACCAGTGCAGTGCGCCGCCGTCGTGCACCACGGCGTGGACCGCCATCCGCGACAGCGCGTCCGGCCGGCCGGGCAGGGCGACCGAGGCGGCGACGGCGTGTACCCGCACCGCCGCGCCCGGTTCCACGTCGATCTCCAGCCGCAGGTCGTCGCCGGCGAGCGGGCCGGCCGCCCCGCCGACGACGTACACGGTCGCGACCCGACCGCCGCCGGGCGTCTGGCGCAGCAGCAGCGGCGTCTCACCGCGCAATTCGGTGAGGACCGTGCCGCCCCGGCCGTCGACCCGGGCCACCAGCCGGGCGTACGCGCGCATCAGGCCGGGCCGACCCGCGCGGCGGCCGGGTGCCGGGCCGCGTGGTGGGCCAGTTCGTGGCGGATCCAGGCGGCGACCCGCCCCGCCGTCGGGTCGCCGACGATCGACAGGAACACGGTCGGCAGGTCGCCGCGCCGGGCCCGCGCGTCCCGGTCCATGACGGCCAGGTCCGCGCCCACCATCGGGGCCAGGTCGGTTTTGTTGATCACGAGCAGGTCGGCGGACGTCACCCCGGGTCCGCCCTTGCGCGGCACCTTGTCCCCGCCGGCCACGTCGACCACGAATATCTGCCGGTCCACCAGGCCCCGGCTGAACGTGGCGGTCAGATTGTCCCCGCCGCTCTCGACCAGCACCAGGTCCAGCGGGCCGACCGCCTCGGCCAACTCGTCCACGGCGTCGAGGTTGGCCCCGATGTCGTCCCGGATGGCGGTGTGCGGGCAGCAGCCGGTCTCCACGGCGCGGATCCGGCTCGGGTCCAGCACACCGGCCCGCTTGAGGAAGTCGGCGTCCTCGGTCGTGTAGATGTCGTTGGTGACCACGCCGAGTCGCAGCTCGCCGGCGAACGCCCGGCACAGGGCCGCCACCAGCGCGGTCTTGCCGGAACCGACCGGTCCGCCGATGCCGACGCGCAGCGCCCGGCCGGGGAGTGCCAGCGGCGGATGCGGGTCCACCCCCGGTTCGGGGTGGGTGTGCGGAACGGTCTCGTCGTGCGGGGCGGGATTCGGGTCGGCATCGGGCGCAACGGTGTCAGGACGCAAAGAGACGCACCTCCCAGGTGGCATGAGCTTCGGCGTGGATGTCGGCAAGGGGAGCGGCTGCCGCGGGCAGCCGCTCGGGTGGGTCGTCGGCGGCCCGGGCCGCCTCGGCGGCGGTGCCGTCACACCGGCCGGCGAGACCGACCAGCAGGGCCTGGACCTGGTACGGGTCGAGGCCGAGCAGGCGTACGGCCGCACTGGCCGCACCGGTCACCGTCCCGTGGACGGCGACCGTGGCGGTCTCGGCGCGGCTCAGGCCGGCGGCGGCGCAGAGCAGGCCGAGCACCAACGGCTGGTGCGCTCCGCCGGATGTGGCGGGCAGGTCGTCGAAGGACGCCTCCGGCCAGATGGCCCGGCCGGCGCGCAGCAGAGCCCGTCCCTGGCGGCGGGACACCGTGCGCAGCGCCGGCGCCGCCGTCCGGGCGTCCAGCTCCGCGTCGAGCAACGCCAGCGTGGATCCGCGTACGGCGGAGCCGGCCGAGGTCACCGCCCGGTGCGCCGCCGCCGCGAACGCCGCGCCGACCAGCCCGGCGGTGGCCAGCCGGCCGGCCAGGAACGCCTCCAACGAGGCCAGATCGGTGACCCGGCCGGCGGCGACGGCGGCCTCGAGTCCGTTGGAGTGGGCGTGCGCGCCGGCCGGGAAGCGGCCGTCGGCCAGCAGCAGGAGCAGGCTCGACGTCGCCATCAGAACAGGAAGTACCGCTGGGCCATCGGCAGGCGTGGCACCGGGTCCGGCTCCACCACCTGACCGTCGATCCGCACGGTGAAGGTGTCCGGTTCCACCTCGATCCGGGGCATCGCGTCGTTCTCCGGCAGGTCGGCCTTGCCCCGCGAGCGCACGTCCGCGACGGGCACCACCCGTCGCCGCACGTCGAGGCGCAGCCCGGCGTCGAGGGCGGCCGGCGCGACGAACGCCAGGCTGGTGGCAGACGCCGCGGCGCCGTACGCCCCGAACATCGGGCGCGGCAGCATCGGCTGCGGCGTCGGGATGGACGCGTTCGCGTCACCCATCTGGGCGTACGCGATCATCCCGCCCTTGAGCACCAGATGCGGTCGTACGCCGAAGAACGCCGGATCCCACAGCACCAGGTCGGCCAGCTTGCCCGGTTCGACCGAGCCGATCTCGGCGTCCAGCCCGTTCGCCATCGCCGCGCAGATGGTGTACTTCGCCACGTACCGGCGGGCCCGGTGGTTGTCGGCCGCGCCGTCGCCGGGCAGCGCGCCGACCCGCTCCTTCATGACGTGCGCGCTCTGCCAGGTTCGCAGGATCACCTCGCCCACCCGGCCCATCGCCTGGGCGTCGGAGCCGATGATGGAGATCGCGCCGAGGTCGTGCAGCAGGTCCTCGGCGGCCATGGTGGACGGTCGGATGCGACTCTCGGCGAACGCCAGGTCCTCCGGCACGGACGGGTGGAGATGGTGGCAGACCATCAGCATGTCCAGATGCTCGGCGAGAGTGTTGACGGTGTACGGCCGGGTCGGGTTGGTCGACGACGGCAGCACGTTGGGCTCGCCGGCCACCGTGATGATGTCCGGCGCGTGCCCACCTCCCGCGCCCTCGGTGTGGTACGAGTGGATGGCCCGGCCGGCGATCGCCCGCAGCGTGTCGGCCACGAAACCGGCCTCGTTGAGGGTGTCGGTGTGGATGGACACCTGCACCCCCGAGGCGTCCGCCACCCGCAGGCAGGCGTCGATCGCCGCCGGTGTGGTGCCCCAGTCCTCGTGCAGCTTGAAACCGCCCGCGCCGGCGCGTAACTGCTCCCACAGCGCCTCCGGCGAGACGGTGTTGCCCTTGCCGAGCAGCAGCACGTTGACCGGCAGCGTGTCCAGCGCCTCGTGCATGCGGGCCAGGTGCCAGGCGTTCGGGGTGACCGTCGTGGCCCGGGTGCCCTCGGCGGGGCCGGTGCCGCCGCCGACGAGTGTGGTGATGCCGCTGGCCAGCGCCTCGGTGACGATCTGCGGGCAGATGAAGTGCACGTGGGTGTCGACGGCGCCGGCCGTGAGGATCCGACCGTTCCCGGCGATGACCTCGGTGGCCGGGCCGATGACCAGCTCGGGGTGGACGCCCGGCATGGTGTCCGGGTTGCCGGCCCGGCCGAGGGCGACGATCCGCCCGTCGCGCAGACCCACGTCGGCCTTGACCACGCCCCAGTGGTCGAGCACCACCGCGCCGGTGACGACGGTGTCGAGGGCGCCCTCGGCGCGGGTCGCCCGCGACTGGCCCATCGACTCACGGATCACCTTCCCGCCGCCGAAGACCGCCTCGTCGCCGCCCACGCAGTGGTCGGTCTCCACCTCGATCAGCAGGCTCGTGTCGGCCAGCCGGACGCGGTCGCCGGTGGTCGGCCCGTACAGGTCGAGGTAGCGGTCCCGCCGCACGGCGCTCACCGCGCCGGCCCGTCGGTCGTCGGCGCCCCGCCCGCCGGCGCGTCGGTTCCGGGCGCGGTCGGTGACGCGTCGTCCAGCGGCCCGGCGCACTCGCCGCGCAGACCGGGCACGACGCGTGCGCCGCCGAGCGGCACCAGTTCGACCTCGCGGCTCACGCCCGGCTCGAACCGGACCGAGGTACCCGCCGGCACCGCGAGACGCTGGCCCCAGGCGACCGCCCGGTCGAACATCAGGGCCGGGTTGGCCTCGGCGAAGTGGTAGTGCGAGCCGACCTGCACCGGACGGTCGGCGGTGTTGACCACGACCACTGCGGTCACCGGACGACCCACGTTGATCTCGACCGGACCGGCCGCCGGCAGGATCTCCCCGGGGATCACGGGATCGGGTGGTGCACCGTCACGAGCTTGGTGCCGTCCGGGAACGTCGCCTCCACCTGCACCTCCCTCAGCATCTCGGGGATGCCGTCCTGGACGTCCTCGCGGCCGAGCACCGTCCGGCCGGCGGACATGAGGTCGTCCACCGACCGCCCGTCGCGGGCCCCTTCGAGCAGGAAGGCGGTGACGATCGCGACGGCTTCGGGATAGTTGAGTCGCAGGCCGCGCTCGCGGCGGCGGCGAGCGACGTCGGCCGCGACGTGGACGAGCAGGCGGTCCTGCTCGTGCGGGCTGAGGAACACGGGATTCTCCGGTGGGGATCGGCGTGGCCCGCTCGCCGTCGGCTCCGCGTGGAGCCGCGCCGGGCAGCACCACCCGGAGGACGAGCTGGGATCACACGACCGCCGCGACGACCGCCGGCGGGGTGGCCCGGGACTCCACCATCCCGGCCCGCGTGACGGGCGCCCGGCGGCGTCGGTCGGATGCGGACCGCACCGCCCACCGCTTCAGCAGACCGTAGAGGATCGCCACCGGCGGGGGCAACGGTGTGCTCGCGACGAGCGCCACCGGCCGGTGACGCGTGGAGAACCTCGGGCCTACCTCTCCCCCGGTCGCCGGCTCAGGTGGCCGATGCCGTGCTGGTCGAGCCAGACGACAGTGCGCAGCACGAACGTCCGGCTCGACGAGCCGGCGCCGACGTCGGTGGCGACCAGCGGCACCTGGGCGGCGACCGGGAGCAGGGTGGCCCGCCAGCAGGCCGGCGTGGCGCAGGCCGAACGGTCGTCGACGCGCCAGGCGGCAGCCACGCTGCGGCCGTCCGGGTCGGCCGGGCGGTATTCGAGCCACCGGCGCAGGTCGTTGCCGCCGTCGGTCCCGGCGGCGAGGACCAGGTTGAACGAGCCGCGGACGCGAAGCAGGCGGATCTGCTCCTGCACGCCGACGTTCGGCAGGCCGGTGCCCAGGCACGCGGGACCGCCGTCGCGCCAGCAGGTCCAGACCACCGCGGGATCGGTGCCGCCGGCCGCCGGGAAGGTGTCGGGCGAGATGTCGAGGACCACCGCGTTGTCGTCCCCGAACACCTCCGCCGCAGCGCTCCAGAAGGAGCGGGTGGCGAGATCGTCACTCTGGCGCAGCGACACGATGGGGGTGATGCCGGCCCGGACGAGCCGATCGACGTACCGGGCCGCCTCGTCGAGGTAACCGACGCGGTTCGTTCTGTCGGCAGGGCTTCCGGTGTGGACGTAGCAGGCGTCGCTCAGCACGACCCGCACCGCGTCGACCCCGCGGGCCCGCAGCGCGCCCACGGACGCGTCGTCGACCGGGCCGTCCCAGCGGATCGGTCCCCACGCGCACTCGCCGGGCACGCTCGACCGGATGATTCCGCGTGGCCGGTAGGGCCTCGGGTCCGGGGTGACCGTGCGGATGCGGTTGCCGAACGCCTTCAGCGCGGGCGCGGCACCGGGTGCCGGCGGTGGGAGCACCCGGACGCCGCGGACCTCGGCGGTGGCCTGGGCGCCGCTGCTGTCGTAGGCGGTGGCGGTGACGCGGGTACCGCTGTTCGGCGGCACGCCGCGCCAGTCGAACGCGTACGGCTCGGTGGTGTCCACGGCGAGCAGGGTGCCGCGCTCCCGGAACTCGACCCGCTCGATCCGCCGGCCGACCGCCGCCGTGGCCCGCGCCCGGATCGGGACGACGCCCGGCGCGGCGAAGAAGTCGTTCGGCAGGGGCGAGGTGAGCGCCACCGACGGCCCGCCCGGCAGTGGGCTGGGGCTGGGCTGCGGGCTGCCCGAGGCCGGCGGCGAGTGGGTCGGGCCGGCGACGTCCCCGTCGCACGGCTGGCCGCTCAACACCCAGTCGGTCGGCTCGGGGTCCGCGACCCGGTGGTTGCCGCCGAACCGCACCGTCACCGAGGCGCCGGTCGGCAGCGTGGACCCCGGCGGTGGGCGGAGTGTGGTGATCGGGTACAACTCACCGCTGCCGAGCGTGTATCCGTCCGGCAGCCGGTCGAGGCCCATGGTGATCGTCTGGTCCCTGGCCTGTCGGAACCGCAGCCACCAGTCGGTGACGGGAGAGCCCAGGTTGGTGACGGTGAGCTCGGCCCAGAAGCCGTTGGACCACTCACGGGTGATCTTGTAGTCCACGGTGCACACGGCCGCGGCGTAGGCCGGCGGCAGCACCGTCGCCATGGCCCCGCCGACGACGACGGCAACGGCCGTAGCCAGCGCGAAGATCCTGCGTCGCATCATGCCCCCGCATACATCGATGAAAGTCGCTCGATAAGCCTCGACGGACGGAACAGCGTCTGTCAATACCGCAGCGGGCCGGGCGGGACCGTCGCCCGCACCGAACCTGTCGGCGAGGCGTGGACCGGACCGTGCGGCCGTCCACGAAGGAGGACGCGGGACGTGGCATCATGAGGCAGAGCCGAGTTCCGGGCACCGGGCAACCACAGGGCACCGCCATCGATTCCCGAAGGGAATGCTCATGCGCATCCGGCTCCGCGGATCCACGCGCCCCTCTCGTACCCGGACAGCCGTCGCCGGCGTGGCCACGGCGGTCGCGCTCGCCGCGACCGGCCTGACCACGGCCCCGGTCGCGGCGGCTCAGACGCTGCCCTACCAGGATCCGTCCCTACCCGTGGCGCAGCGGGTGGTGGACCTGCTGTCGCGAATGTCGCTGGACGAGAAGATCGGCCAGATGACCCAGGCCGAGCGCGCCGAGGTCAGTCCGGCCGACGTGACCACCTACCGGCTCGGCTCCATCCTGTCCGGCGGCGGCTCGGCGCCGTCGCCGAACACCCCGGCCGGCTGGGCCGACATGTACGACGCCTTCCAGCGGGGCGCGCTGGCCACGCCGCTCGGCATCCCGATGCTCTACGGCTCGGATGCCGTGCACGGGCACAACAACGTGGTCGGCGCGACGATCTTCCCGCACAACATCGGCCTGGGCGCCACCCGCGACCCGGGCCTGGCCGAGCGGATCGGTCGGGCGACCGCCGAGGAGGTCACCGGCACCGGCGTGGACTGGACCTTCTCGCCCTGCCTCTGCGTGGCCCGCAACGACCGCTGGGGCCGCACCTACGAGTCGTTCGGCGAGAAGCCCGAGTTGGCGACGCAGATGAGCAGCATCGTCACCGGCTACCAGGGCACCACGCTCGGCGGACCGGCCAGCGTGCTGGCCACCGCCAAGCACTACGTCGGCGACGGGGGGACCACGAACGGCACCGACCAGGGCAACGCCCAGATCTCCGAGGCGGAGCTGCGAGCCATCCACCTGCCGCCGTTCGTCGAGGCCATCCGCAGGGGCGTGGGCTCGGTCATGATCTCGTACAGCAGTTGGAACGGGCAGAAGCTGCACGGCAACCGCTACCTGATCACCGACCTGCTGAAGAACGAGCTGGGCTTCACCGGCTTCGTGGTCTCCGACTGGAACGGCATCGACCAGATCGACGGCGCTCCCGGCTTCACCGGGGCCGAGGTGGCGCAGGCGGTCAACGCCGGCATCGACATGGTGATGGCGCCCGACGGCTGGCGGTCCTTCATCACGCTGCTGCGCGGCGAGGTGCAGGCGGGCCGGGTGCCCATGTCACGCATCGACGACGCCAACCGGCGGATCCTGACCAAGAAGGTCGAGCTGGGCCTCTTCGAGCGCCCCCTCGCGGACCGCTCGTACGCGAGCACCGTGGGCAGCGCGGCCCACCGCGAGTTGGCCCGCGAGGCGGTGGCCAAGTCGCAGGTGCTGCTGAAGAACGGTGGCGCGCTGCCGCTGCGCACCAACAGCCGGATCTTCGTCGCCGGCAGGAACGCCGACAACATCGGCAACCAGAGCGGTGGGTGGACCGTCAGCTGGCAGGGCGGCAGCGGCAACACCACCCCGGGCACGACGATCCTGCAGGGCATCCGGAACACCGTCGGCTCGGCCGGCACCGTGACCTACAGCCTCAACGGCAGCGGCATCGACTCCTCCTACGACGTCGCGGTCGCGGTGGTCGGCGAGACGCCGTACGCCGAGGGCCAGGGCGACCGGCCCGCCGGCATGGGTCTGGACACCACCGACCTGAACACCGTCAACACGCTGCGCGCGGCCGGCGTGCCGGTGGTGGTCGTGCTGGTCTCCGGCCGCCCGCTGGACGTCGCGGCCCAGGTGCCGAACTGGAACTCTCTGGTGGCCGCCTGGCTGCCCGGCACCGAGGGCCAGGGTGTGGCGGACGTGCTGTTCGCGGTGCGCCAGCCCACCGGCAAGCTGCCGGTCACCTGGATGCAGTCGGCCGGCCAGCAGCCGATCAACGACGGAGACGGCAAGGCCCCGCTGTTCCCGTACGGCTACGGGCTGAGCTACGGCAACCCGGCGCCGGACACCACCCCGCCGACCGCGCCGACCAACCTGCGCGCCACCGTCAGCGGCACGTCCGCCACGCTGACCTGGTCGCCGTCCACCGACGACGTGGGCGTGCGGGAGTACGTCGTCCACGAGCTGGCCGGCGCGTCCGACACGGTGTACGGCCGGACAGCCACTCCCTCCATCACGATCAGCGGGCTGGTCCCCGGCACGTCGCGGCAGTTCTCCGTGGTCGCGACCGATGCGGCCGGTAACACCTCGCCGGCCTCGCCGCCGGTCGTGGTGCAGGCGGCGGGGGTGGACCCCACGCCCACACCGACGCCGACGCCGACGCCCACGTCCGGCGCGGCCGCCTGCCAGGTCACCTACGCGACCAACGACTGGGGCGGCGGCTTCAGCGCCACCGTCACCGTGCGCAACACCGGCACCGTCGCCCTGTCCGGTTGGACGCTGCGCTTCGCGTTCCCCGACGCCGGCCAGCGGGTCACCCAGGGCTGGTCGGCCACCTGGTCGCAGAGCGGCACGGCGGTGACGGCGAGCAACGCCGCGTGGAACGGCTCGCTGCCGGCCGGCGCGTCCACCGGGATCGGCTTCAACGGCACCTTCAGCGGCACCAACCCGCGCCCGGCCTCGTTCACGCTCAACGGCGCACCGTGCACCGCCGGGTGACCGGCCAGTCGTAGCACCACCTGCGGTGTGCCGGTATCGTCACCTGTTGACACTCCGGCACACCGCCGGCGGTGGACTCCCGGCCCATCGGCGGTCGGCCGGCCGCAAGCGGCATGACCGGGTCAGCAGGTACCGGAGGTCGCTGCCACCGGCACCTGTGTCATCGCGAGCCGGCAGGACGTCGGATACGGACCGGGCGCACACTACCTGCGAGACCGCTCCATGACCGGCAGCCGTAACCGGGCGTACAGTTCACCCGACAGCAACCAAATGATCCGGTTGGTAGGTGACAACGACCATCGTCCCTCGACATGACCGACCGGCGCGGCGGGAACACCGATGCTCAGTCGAGCTGGAGAGCGAAGCAGGATCGCGACCAGGCGCAGTTTGAGCAGCGGCAACACACCAGCTCCACCGGCCGTGTCGAGACATTCGGGTCGCGGTGTTCCTGAGCTACGTGTCACAGAGCTGGTGGCTGCTGAACGATCGCCAGCTCCACCTGCCGGAATCTGCGTGTCGTACCGGCTAGCCACGCACGTCTCTGGGCTGATCGGGAGCCTTCCGCGAGGTGTTGCGGCGCGACACCAACCACTGCCTCAGAGCCTTGTCCAGGTCGATGAGCGCGACCCCGAGCCGAAGTGCGGCCGCCGCCGCCGAGAGCTGGTCGATCAGTTCTTCGTTGATCATCGGATATCTCCTGTCGCGTGACGTGCGATCACGATGCGCCGACCGAACGTCCAATTCGTCGAGGCTAGACAGGAGTGGAAACTGGACGGACCGGGAGAGGAGCACCCGTCGCGACACCCAGGAGGGCCATGCAGGAGCGCCTACAGGACCTACGGCGCCGCGTCGGTGCGCCCTCCTACTCGACGATCGTCAACCACGCTGAGAGGCATGGCTACCGCCTCTCCACGTCGTCGATCACCAATCTCCTGAAGGCGGCTAGCAAACCACGCCTCGAGACGGTCGAGGCCTTCGTCGTCGGATGCATGGCCTATGCCATAGCGCGAAAGGCCCGGCGGCAGGTGCCGCCAGAGCTAGTCGATCTCAAGGCATGGCAGAAGCTCTATGCGGATACCTACCCCGAGCACGACGGCCCGCGCGAGACGTTCCCGCAGGATCTGCGCCAGAGCTATCTATCCCGCTTGTCGAAGCGGTACCACCACGTCGAGCTCCAAACCCTTTTGGCATCGGGTATCACCGGCTCGGCGACACCGGCATTGGCTGGAATCCTGGTTCAGCCGCGGGTACGACGAGACGTCCCGACCGTGGAACTGCCTCGCGAGGCCAGACTCCGGCCGGTCAGGGAGCTGATGTCGCTCGCTCTGCCGGACGGCATCGACGCTGATCTCGTCGTTCAAACCCGCCAGGCGCACGAGGCGCACCCGGTCCGCCCTGCGCTGGAGGTGCTGACTGATCCGAGCCTGCAACACCTGGTCCTGCTCGGTGACCCCGGGTCCGGCAAATCCGTGATGATTCGCCACCTGGCATCGCTGCTGAGTCACCAAGGGGCCGCGTCGCGGGCGGCTCCGCTGGACGGAGCGCTACCGCTTCTCGTCGAGCTACGCGTGTTCGCCGCACCTCGATGGCGTGACGGCACCTTCATCGAGCTCCTGGATCACCTCTACCGCAGCGAAGGACTGGGGTTTCCGGCCGAGACGCTTGAGGCGCTCTTCCGCGACGACGGCCGCGCCGTCGTCGTGTTCGACGGCCTCGACGAGATCTTCGACGCGGAACTGCGGCAACGTGTGAGTCACCAGATCGCCGGGTTCGCGTTCCACTACCCGCGTGTCCGCATCGTAGTGACGTCGCGGCCGACGGGTTATCGGCGAGGGCCCCTGGAAGGGGTCGGCTTCACCCACTTCATGCTGCAGGACTTCGACCGGCACGAGGTCGAACAGTTCGTCGACCGGTGGTACACGGCCCACCGGCCGGGTGGCGATGTGTCCGCCAAGATGCTCAGCACAAGGTTCATGTGGGCCTACGACAACTCCACGCCGGTGCGCGAGCTGTCCGGCAACCCGTTGCTTCTGACCATCCTGGCCGTCGTGAACGAGCGGCACTCCATACCTCTGCATCGTCGCGACGCTTACGAGCACGCCCTCGGCATCCTTGTTGATCAGTGGGACGTCAACAAGCATCTTCGCCACGACGCCGTGCTGCAGCTCGACCGGGCCGGCAAGATGGACATGTTGCGATGGGTGGCCCGGGCGACTCTGCGCGGTGGCGGCCTGGCGGGCAACTACATCCAGGGTGAGACGCTGCTCGGCGAGCTGGAGATCTACCTTCGCACCCGCTACGAGCTGCCGGCGTACCAGGCACGACCCGCGGCACAGGCCATCGTCGCGGAGTTCCGGGAGCGCACATTCGTCATCAGCCGATTCGGCGCCGATGTGTACGGCTTCGTACACCGCTGCTTCCTTGAGTACTTCGCCGCGGCGGACCTCGCCCACAGGCTGACGGTGGATCGCGACCAGCTGGTGCCGGACCTTTTCGGCCGGAACTGGTCGAGCCCGGAGTGGCATGAGGTCCTGGTCCTGGTCACCGGCATGATTCCGGACAAGGATGCCGCTCAGGCGATCGATCAGCTCCTGGCGGCCGACCCGCTGTGGTACTGGCGCGACGACGCCGATCCCCAGCACCTGTTGTTGGCGTTACGCTGCCTCGGCGAGGTACGGCAGCCACGCCGGCTTCCTGACCAGGGGATTCGCATGAGTCAGGCGCTCCTGGCCATGCTGGAGACGGCACACCGGCGGGAAACGCTGGAGCACGATGACGCGTTGGCTCGCGCACTCCTTGCCGTCGGTCCTCCCATCCTGGAGGCCCTCGGGTCGGCTTGGGCGGGTCATCCTTTGTTCGACTGGTGGTATCGGACACGCGGCCGCTTCCTACCGGTCTCTCCAGCCGTATCGGCTCCGGTATTCGCGGCTGCGACGCGGCTGTGTGCCGCATTGTCGACCGGGGTCGACGAGGTCCGCCAGATTCTCGCCGTGGAGGCAGAGATCAATCTTGATCCACTGGCCCGCGTCGCGGCCGTTGCCGCGCTCGCGGCGGGCTGGCCGGAGCATCCGGCTACCGCACGTATCATCCGGCGGTGCGCGACTGTCGACACCGACAAAGATGTACGCCGAGAGGCACTGCGGACGCTCGTGAGCCGATGGCCGCACGACTACAAGACCGACAAGTCGCTCTGGCAAGCACGCACCGACCCGAACCGCGCCGTTCGCCGTGCCGCAATAGGCGGCGCCACGGCCATGTGGTCCAACAGCTCATATCGCCTCGAGTTCCTACGATCGATGGTTACCGACGCCGATCCGGCTGTCCGTGAGGCTGCTCTGTCGACTCTGGTCCGCTACGACACCGCCGAGCCGTCAACGGCCGTGCTCACCCGGGACCTTGCCGCCGACGACCCCGAGCCCATGGTGCGGCGCACGGCAGTACGGGCTCTCGCCGAGCGCTGGCACACCCTCCCCGACACCATGCGACTGGTCCGCCGTCGCATCACCGATGACCCCGACCCCCAGGTACGCAGCGCTGCCCTCAACGCGGTCGCGACGTACTGGCCCGAGTATCCGAGCGCGCGGTCCATGGTGCAGCGGCACGCCGCCCGTGACCCGCACTGGAGCGTGCGCCGCAGCGCCTTACAGGCGCTCGCCTCCGGCTGGCCCGAGGACGAGAGAAGCCTCGCTGCGATTCGCGCCTGTGCGACCCGTGACCCGGTCGCCCTCGTCAGGGCCGTCGCGCTACGAACTCTCGCTACCCGGTGGCCGACCCATGCGAGCGTGCGCGAGTTGCTGTTCCGCCGTGTCCGGGAGGACGACGACTGGACCGTCCGGAGCGCCGCCTGGGAGGCGGTGGCGACCGTGTGCCCGGGCGATACCCGGGCCTGGGCCGGCCTTCGTGAGACTCTCGCCGGCGACCCCGTACCGGCACTCCGTGCGATGGCCGTCGCCTTGGCCGCCAAGGTCCGTCCGGAACACCCGCAAGCGCGGGACGCGGTCATCGACGCTGCTCGGGATCCTGATCCACAGGTACGCGGCGCGGCAGTACAGGCGCTGGGCACGGCATGGGTCGACGACCCGGCCGTCCGCGACGCTCTGCTTGATCGCGCGGTGCATGACGACGACCATCGCGTCCGATGCGCCGCCGTCGCTGTCGACCTGCTACCGGCCGATGTCCTCCGGGAACGCCTCCATCTCGACCGCCATCCGTCGGTACGCCGCACCGCGCTCGTCTGCCTCGTGAGCCGATACCGGAGCCGCCCACTGCTGGTGCCGATCCTGTCCACCATGGTGGCCACGGACTCCGACCCCGAGTTACGGGCGCTGGCGGCGCGTTCGCTCGGCGACGCCCCGCCGGACGTGGCGCGCGAGGCGTTGGACGCCGCAGCGAATGATCCCGAATCGGCGGTTCGCGCCGCCGCGGCCGGCGCTCTGGCCACGTTCGGTTCACCTGCCCGGATCACCGTCCATCGGCTCGCTACCCAAGATCCCGACGCCTCGGTGCGCCGGACAGCCCTGCAGACCCTGTTCGGCACCTGGCCCGGCGACGACGCGACCTCTGCCGCGGTCCGAGCCGCGACCGCCGACACCGCACCGAGCTGTCGAGTGGTCGCACTTCAGCTGCTGGTCACGCAGGAGAAGACCCACCCGGACACCCTCGCACTGATGATCGCCGGCGCCGTCGAGGACCGCAGTCCCGAAGTGCGGCGAACAGCTGTCTACCTGTTGGCGGCCGAGTTGTGGGAAGCGGCCACCGTGCCGGACTTGATCAGGCGCCGAGCCGTGCTTGATCCGAACACGGAGGTACGGGTCGCCGCTCTCGCGGTCAGCGTGGCCCGGTCCCCGCTGGAACCGGCCACGCTGGCGGTAGTGCATGAGCGGCTCAGCAACGATCCCGACGACGAAATCCGGGTCCTTGCGGCGCGGACGATGGCAACCCGGTACCCCGACCATCCCCGAACTCACGACCTGCTGCATCGCTGCGTCACCACGGACAACAGCCCGGCCGTACGGG
Source organism: Micromonospora humi (assembly GCF_900090105.1). Taxonomy (GTDB): domain Bacteria; phylum Actinomycetota; class Actinomycetes; order Mycobacteriales; family Micromonosporaceae; genus Micromonospora; species Micromonospora humi. Next base: position 117,586 of record NZ_FMDM01000010.1, read on the forward strand.
AAATGGCACAGGCGCTGATCCGTGGCACGGAGCCCTCCGGACGCTTCTCGACGTCGGTAGAGCCGTTCGGAATGGGTATCGCGGTGCTGTCCGCAGTGGGTGAGCTGGACATGGCAACGGTTCCCCAGTGGTGGGAGCAGTTCGAGGAGGCGATCGAGGCAGGGCTGACTCGCCTGGTCATCAACCTGGAACAGGTCACCTTTATGGACTCGGCGGCGCTGAGTGTCCTGACCCAGGTCAAGAACAGACTGGACGAGATCGGCGGTGAGATATCCGTAGCGTGTCCGCCGCGCGGAGTACTCCGCCTACTCGAGGTCAGTGGCCTGGTGGAGGTCATGAACGCGCTCCCGACGGTGGCCGACGCGCTGCAGCGGTACCACCTGCCCCTCAGTTGAGGAGAGTGAGAGGGGCTGTCTTCACCTTCGCTGACGTCGAGGACGACCTTGCCGGTGTACGACTGGCCGGCGGATCGGAAGTCGAACTCGCAGCCGACGAGGGCCCGGGTCACCTCGCGGTTCGGCTCGGTGCGCGTCAGCGTCCAGGGCCCGTCCACGGCGCTCGGCAGCGCCTTGGCCGCGTCTCCACAGGAGGGAACGACCTGGGTCGTCACCGAGCGGCCCTCATCGCCACAGCTCTCACGAACCGATGCCCAGCAGGACGACGCCAACCACGATCGCCAGCGACTTCCCGCCCCTCTGTACGTTCACCATTCCGGCCATCGCTCACCACGAGGAAACTCCTTGTCCTGTCGGACGATCGCCGGTTCGCCGCCGCCAGCCGTACCCCTGCCCGCACCCGCCGATCGGGACGAGGCACACAGTTGCCTCGGCCGGCCCACGCGGTGCCGTCGACTCCGGCTTGCGGGAACGGCGTGCTGTCGTGGCCGCAGGTGCGCAAAGGATGGTCGCGTACCTCCTGGCGCCGGCCGGTCCGACACGATCGCCCACCGACCGCTCGTCACCGTCCAGGACTTCAAACTGGCCCAGATGATGCGGGGCCCCGCATCCTCGCCTAAGCTGCGACCACACGCATCGATGTTTTTCGATACGAGGTGTTCGTGGCCGAGGCCTGCCCACTGGCAACCACCGCCGCCGCATCTACCGATCTCAATTGGAGTGCTCCGATGAACCGGCGTCCAACCACGGCCGCACTCGCCGGCCTGTGCCTCGCACTCACCACCGCACCAGGCCCCGCCGGCGCCACACCCCCGACACCTCCGGACGCCGCTCATGTGAACGCTAACACCAACCCGCTCGCGGGCCCGCCCGGCGCACCCCCAGGGGTCTGCCCCGGTGGCACCGGGTACGGCCCACCCCTGCCGGCCGGTTCCGTGGCCGCGACGAAGATCCGGAGCGGGTTCTCGTTCCTCGAAGGACCGGTCTGGATCGCCGACGGCGGCTACCTGCTGATGTCCGACATGGCCGCGGGCACCGGGCCGAACAACGTGCAGCCCGCCACGATCCGCCGGTTCACCCCGCCGGCGACCTTCGACACCTTCATCGCCGACGCCGGCAGCAACGGCCTGGCGCTCAGCACCGACGCCCAGCAGATCATCGCCGCCACCCACGACCAGCGGAACGTCTCCGCATACCGACTGAGCGACCGGACCCGCAGCACCGTCGCCGCCGACCACCAGGGCCGGGCGTTCAACTCACCCAACGACGTCACGGTCCGATCCGACGGCGTCGTCTACTTCACCGACCCCACCTTCCAGCGCGGCAGCCGACCGGACCAGATGAGCGGACGTACCAGCGTCTTCCGCGTCTCCGGCGGCCAGGTGTCGCTGGTGGACGACCGGCTGCGGCAACCCAACGGCATCGCACTCTCCCCCGACGGCAGCACGCTCTACGTGGGCGCCTACGCCGAGAACAAGATCTACAGGTACGTCGTCCAGCCCGACGGCAGCACCGGCGCCCGCAGCGTCTTCGTGAACTACCTCGGCGGTCCCGACGGGGCCACCGTCGACTGCGCCGGCAACGTGTACTGGGCCTCCGGCTCGGACGGGCTGATCCACGTCTACTCGCCCGCCGGCGCGCAGCTCGGCACGATCCGCTCCGGCGGCGCCGGCACCACCAACGTGGCGTTCGGCGGACCCGACCGGCAGACGCTCTACATCACCTCCGGCCGAACCAACGACTCCGGCCTGTACAGCGTGCGACTCAACGTCCCCGGCTACCCGTACTGACCAAGAACCCCGGAAGGAAGAACACCCGTGCGGATTCGTCCTCACCAATCCCGACACCGCGTCCCGCTCGCCCTGCTGGTCTGCGCCGGCACCGTCCTGACCGGCGTACCCGCCAGCGCCGCACCGGCGGCCGGGAGCCGGCCGGCGGCCCGGCTCGCCGCCGACACCAGCCCGCCCACCCGGCCGACCGGCCTGCGCAGCACCCGGCTGACCTGCCAGTCCGTCACGCTCGCCTGGTACGCCTCCCGGGACAACGTCGGCATCGCCTTCTACGACATCTACCACGACGGCCAGCTCGTCACCTCGGTCCCGGGACGGACGCTGACCGCCACGCTCAGCGTCGTGCAGGGGGTCACCTGGGGCTGGTACGTCAACGCCCGCGACGCCGCCGGCAACGTCTCGCAGGCCAGCTCCACGCTCCCGGTCACCCCGCCGTTCTGCCAGCAGGACACGTCTGCGCCCAGCACGCCGACCAACCTGGCCGCGACGGTCAACGGCACGGACGTGACCCTCACCTGGTCGGCCGCCACCGACAACGTCGCGGTCACCGGCTACACCATCCTGCGCAACGGTACGGCGGTCGGCTCCACCACCGGCACCGCCGGCAGCCCGCCGGCGACCACGTTCACCGACACCGGGCTGACGCCCGACACCGACTACCGGTACACCGTGACCGCCCGGGACGCCCAGGGCAACGTCTCGGGCACGAGCGCCGCGGTCACCGCGCACACCGGCTCGGGCTGCACGAGCCCGATCTGCGGCGCCACGGCGATCACCACCGAGAAGGACCTGCCCTGGGGCCTGGTGCAACTGCCCGACGGCACGGTCCTCTACGGCCGGCGCGACCTGTTCGACATCGTCGCCATGAACCCGGACGGCACCGACAAGCACAGCATCGGCACCGTGCCGAACGTGGCCGGCACCAACGGCGAGGGCGGCGTGCTCGGGCTGGCCGTCTCGGCCACCTTCACCACCGACCACTGGCTGTACATCTACCACACCACCACGACCGACAACCGGATCGTGCGCATCCGCTACGACGGCACGCTGCAAACCGGCACCGAGCAGGTACTCGTCACGGGAATCCCGCGCAACAAGTACCACAACGGCGGCCGGCTGCGCTTCGGCCCGGACGGCAAGCTCTACGCCTCCGCCGGCGACGGACAGGACCCGGACGTGGCCCAGGACACCACCAACCTGGGCGGCAAGGTGCTGCGGCTCAACCCGGACGGCACCGTGCCGGCGGACAACCCCTTCGGCAACTACGTGTGGAGCTACGGCCACCGCAACCCGCAGGGACTCGCCTTCGACTCCCAGGGCCGGCTCTTCGAGCAGGAGTTCGGCAACAACGTCATGGACGAGACCAACCTCGTCGTCAAGGGCGGCAACTACGGCTGGCCCGCCTGCGAGGGCACCTCCGGCGACTGCGCCAACCCGACCTTCAGGGCCCCGATCCGGACGTACCCGGTGGCCGACGCCTCGTGCAGCGGCCTCGCGATCATCCGGGACGTGCTCTACATCGCCTGCCTGCGCGGCAACCGGATGTACCGTGCGGAGATCAGCGGCAACACGCTGACCAACGTCCAGCAGTACTTCGTCGGCACGTACTTCCGGCTGCGCACCGTCGAACCGACCCTCGACGGCAACCTGTGGCTGACCACGAGCACCGGCGGGGACAAGGACAGCATCCCGAACAACAGCAACGAGAAGATCCTCAAGGTGACCCTCGGTGCGGCGGCGTCCGGTTCCACGAGCTGACGGCGAGCCGGGAATCCGGCGCCGCCAGCCCTCGGAGGGTGCCCGTGTCGTGCGGGCACCCTCCGAGCGGGCTGCACCGAGCTTCGTGCGGCTGGACGTGCACGGTTTCCGTACCACGGGCGAGGTCGGCCTCCACGATCTTCGGGCTGCTGAGCAGAGGCGGGATGCGGCGGAGGCCATGCGGTGCGTACAGTTCCGGGTCGGACTTGGGGTGGCCGGGTAGATCCGGCGCAGGGAACGGGACGAGACAGCGACGCATGACGGCGGACAACATTACCGAAACCGGTCAAGACGGCATTGACCGCAGACGGCTGGAGACCTGTCTCAGCGTCTTCGAGGCGTTGGAGTCCCTGCCTCCCGATCACCCCGACGTGGTGCGGGTGCAACGGGCCACCGCGAAGCTCTACAAGGTGATCAAGCAGCGGCGACGCGAGGAACGGCGGGATGCCATCGCGGCGGCCGACCGCGCGGTGACGGCGGCCACCGCCACCGGCGCCCCGGGCCGGATCGACGACGAGACCCAGGGCATCCCGCTCGCCTCCCCCACCGCCGGTACCACGGCCGGCTTCCTGCACAATCCGCGCGGCTGCTACGTCTGCAAGCAGCGCTACCACGAGGTGGACGCCTTCTACCATCAGCTCTGCCCGCCCTGCGCCACGCTCAACCGGGAGCGCCGTGACGCCCGCACCGACCTGACCGGCCGGCGCGCGCTACTCACCGGCGGCCGAGCCAAGATCGGCATGTACATCGCGCTGCGGCTGCTGCGCGACGGCGCGCACACCACGGTAACCACGCGCTTCCCGCACGACGCGGTCCGCCGATTCGCCGCGATGCCGGACAGCGGGGACTGGCTGCACCGCCTGCGGGTCGTCGGGATCGACCTGCGCGACCCCGCGCAGGTGATCGCCCTCGCCGACTCGGTCAGCGCCCAGGGACCACTCGACATCCTGATCAACAATGCGGCGCAGACCGTCCGCCGCACGCCCGGGGCGTACGCGCAGCTCGTCGCCGCGGAGGCGGCGGCCCTGCCGGACGGCCCCTTGCCGGAGCTGATCACGTTCGCCAAACCTGCCGGCCAGGGCGACCCGGCGGGAATGATCGCCGCGCCGCAGTCGGCCACGGTCACCCCGCAGGCGCTCACCGCGCTGGCGCTGACCAGTGGCTCTGCCTCGCCGGATCGGATCGCGGCAGCCACCGCCATCGACGCCGGCGGTCTGGTGCCGGACCTCGATCCGGTCAACAGCTGGGTGCAGCGGGTGCACGAGGTGGATCCGGTCGAGCTGCTCGAAGTGCAGCTGTGCAACGTGACCGCGCCGTTCGTGCTGGTCAGCCGACTGCGACCGGTGATGGCCGCAGCGCCAGCCCGGCGGAAGTACGTGGTGAACGTGTCGGCGATGGAGGGCCAGTTCGCCCGCGGCTACAAGGGGCCGGGGCACCCGCACACCAACATGGCCAAGGCCGCGCTGAACATGCTCACCCGGACCAGCGCCCAGGAGATGCTGGCCGACGGCATCCTCATGACCAGCGTCGACACCGGCTGGATCACCGACGAGCGGCCCCACCCGACGAAGATGCGCCTGGCGGACGCCGGCTTCCACGCCCCGCTGGACCTGGTCGACGGTGCGGCCCGGGTCTACGACCCGATCGTTCGCGGCGAACAGGGCGAAGACCTGTACGGCTGCTTCCTGAAGGACTACGCGCCCTGCGCCTGGTGATCAGCGCGCCCTCGACCACGGCGTGGGCGGCAATCGGCTCGACTCAGGGCGTCAGCACGACGCGGCCGAACACCTTGCCCGCGTCCATCTGCCGGTGAGCCTCGGCCGCCTCGGTCAGCGGCAAGGTCTCGTGCACCACGGAGGTGAGTTCTCCGCGGGCGGCCGCGGAGAACTGGGCCTGCCGGATGGCGTTGCGGCCGGGGTTGGGCACGGTGTTGAGGCTGAACGTCGCGAACGAGCGGGATCGCTGGAACGACGTGATCAGTTTCGCGCCGAAATTCTCGGGAGGATAGCCAGCGACCACGCCCACCGAGACCAGGCGGCCGTTGTCGGCGAGACGGTCGAGGAACGAGGGCATGTCGGGGCCGCCGACGACGTCGAGGACGACGTCGAACTCGGCGGGCGAGCCGGCGCCGACGCCGGATCGGTCCAGCACCTGGGTGGCACCCAGGGCGCGCAGCCGGTCACCCCGTACGGGGGATGACGTTGTCACCGCGATCGGGCCGGGGGAACCGGCCGCGGCCAGTTGGACGGCCATGATGCCGATGCTTCCGGCGGCGCCTCGCACCAGCAGCGACTCGCCCTCGGCGAAGTGGGCGTGGGCCAGTGCGAAGTGGGCCACCGGGCCGGAGCTGCCCAGCGTCACCGCGTCGGTCGGGGACAGGCCGTCGGGCAGAGCCGTGACGTCTTCGACGCGGGCGACCGCCTGTTCGGCGTAGGCGCCGCCGGAACCGGTGAACGCCCACACGCTGCTGCCGGTCCAGCCCGGGTCGACGCCGTCGCCCACGGCGATCACACGCCCGGCCACCTCGCTGCCGGGGATCATGCCTTCGCGGAATCCGTAACCGCTCAGAGTGCCGCGCCGGATGACGGCGTCGACACCCCCGACGCCGATCGCCTCCGTCGCGATGAGCACCTCACCGGCGGCGGGTTCGGGGGACGGCACGTCGACCACGGTCAGGCCGCTGGGATCGCCGAACCTCTGGATGCTGATCGCTCGCATGCCGCCAACGTATCGGACGCCCCCGTCCACTTGGCTAAAATGAGATCCATGGCCGACCGTCTGCCTCACATGCTCCGCTCGGATGCCCGCGACAACCGGAACCGCCTGCTGGAGGCCGCCCGGGCCGTCTTCTCCGAGCACGGGCTGGACGTGCCGATGCGCGAGATCGCCCGCCGCGCCGAGGTCGGGCCGGCGACGCTCTACCGGCATTTCCCTACGAAGCAGGCACTTGTCGAGGAGGCGTTCACCGACGAGCTGCGGGCCTGCAGCGGCATCGTACGCGCAGGATGCGCCGACGCGGACCCCTGGCGCGGGCTGTGCGCGGTCGTCACCCGGATCACCGAGCTCAACGCGCACAATCAGGGGTTCGTCGACGCCTTCCTGTCGTCGTATCCGGGGGCGGTCGACTTCGCGGCGCATCGCGCGGGCATGCTGCGGTCGCTCGCGCTGCTGTGCCGGCGGGCCCAGGAGGCGGGCTCGTTGCGGGCGGACTTCGTGCTGGACGACCTGATCCTGGTGTTCATGGCCGGCCGTGGGTTGTGGGCGACGCCACCCGACGTACGGGTGGCGGCAGCACGGCGATTCGCAGCGCTGACCCTCGAAGCCTTTCGAGCCTCACCCGCGGGAACCGCCCTGCCTCCGCCGGCCCGAGTCGCCCGTGCCGCGGTGAACGGGTGATGCGGGCCGGAGGGCGGCTGCCCGCTTGTCCGGCCGTGCGTCCCGCGACGCCGGCCACGATTCAGAGGTCGAGCTGGGCGGAGAGTTCGGCCGGCTCGACCGGGCGGCCGCCCTCCAGCGCCGATCGGCGGACCGCCTCCATCAGACAGAACGTCTCGATGCCTTCGACCAGGTCCGGCGAGTGGTCGGCGCCCGAGGTGAGCGCGTCGGCGAAGTACTGCAGGTAGTTGGCGAACTCCCCGTAGTGCATGCCGTGCACCTCGTTGTTGAAGTGGTAGTGGCGGTACTCGTAGAGCATGTCCTCCACCACCTCGGTGCCGTCCGGCGCGGTGTGCAGGTAGCGCATGTCGTGGTACTGCGCCATGGACGTGCCGGTCGAGCCGTACAGCAGGCACTCGATCGAGTTGCGGGCCCGCGGCAGTTCGTGCATGCCGTAGTGGCCGAACACCCGGCCGAGCCGCCCGTCCGCGGTCATCGCGTTGACCGAGTAGATGTCGTACGACGCGCAGCCGCGCGCGCGGGCCAGCGCCGAGTGGGTGCCCACGGCCGCCACGGACGCGATCGGTCCGAGATACCAGCGCAGCAGGTCCAGCGGGTGGCTCAGGCCCAGGTACACCCAGTCGGTGTCGCCGACGATCCATGGCGCCCGGTCGTAATACCAGTCCATCCGGTGCGTGTAGTGCGCCTCGACCACCTCGACGTCGCCCACCTCGCCGCGCTCGTACGCCGTGCGCTGCCGCCGGAACGACTCGAAGAACCGGGTCGACTGGCCGACCAGCAACCGCCGCCCGGTGCGCCGGGCCGCCGCGAGCACCTCTCGAGCCGCCGCGAAGTCGTTCACGAGCGGCTTGGTGCACACCACGTCCTTGCCGGCCTCGAACGCCGCCACGATGTGCTCGGCGTGCAGGTGGTCCGGCGTGTAGACGCCGACGATCCGCACGTCGTCCCGAGCCAGCAACTCGGGGTAGGAGGTCGTCATGGCCACCTCGGGCACGTCGGCGCCGACCTCGGCCAGGGTGTCCGGGTCGAGGTCGCACCCGGCAACCGGCCGCACGCTGCGGGTCCGGTACGCGGCCAGCAGGGCGGTCCGCCCCTCGTGCAGGCCGACCACCCCCAGGCCGAGCCGCTGCTCCGGCGGCACGGACTCGTCCCGGGGGTACGAGTGGGTGCCACGGGCGACCCGGGGAAAGTGGCTCATCGGTCCTCCTCGGTGCGGTGGACCGTCGCCCACACCTCGCGGTGCGCGTCCAGGTCCCGGGACTGCTTGCCGGCCTCGACGAGGTCCAGGACGACGGTGGTGATCTGGTGGGCGCGCAGGCCGACCGTGATCCGCGAGGCGCCGTCGGCCGCTCGTACCGACAGCGGTTCGCGCAGTTCACCGAGGACGCTGGCCCGCCAGGCCCGTGCGACAGTGCCGGTCACCACGAGGGCGGCGTCGCCGTCGTCCCCGTCGAACTCGACCAGCCGGACCAGCACCGGCCGGTCCAGCGTCGCGGTGGCATGCTCCGGCAGCCCGGCTCCGGCGTACCCGGTCTCCCGGTAGACCGCGGTGACCGCGGCCCCGGGCCGGCCGTCGAGCCGGACCAGGGACAGCGCCGGCGGCAGCTCACCGCCGTCGACAGCCGGCCGGACCGTCACGACCGGCCGGGTGAACTCCTGTGCCAGCCGCCACCGGACGGCCGGGGTGAGACCGTCGTGCGCCAGCACCCGGGCCCGGGCGTGCAGCTCGGCGGTGAAGTGCTGCTCGTCCCAGGGGTCACGCATGGACAGCACGTTCCAGGCGCCCCGCTCGGCGCGCAGGAAGCCCTGGCTGCCGTCGTGCAGCCAGAGCAGCCCGGCGCCGTCGGCGTCGAGCAGGTCGATCAGTTGCAGGCCGGTGAACGGGTCGACGACCTCCTCGAACACCTGCGGCGAGGTCATCCAGTCGCCGATCGGATACTTGCGTTGATACCGGCCGCGGCCGTTCACCGGGCCGAGCGCGTACGGGGTGTCGTGCCAGACCGTCCGCACCCGCAGGTCCGGTTCCACCAGCGTCATCAGGCTGGCATGGTGGCGGCCGTCCGGCGGTGCCACCGCGGCCGAGTCGAACGACAGGTCCACCGCGTCCAGCTCCGGCGCGAGCGTCACGGTCAGCCGGATCTCGTCGCCGGCCGGCGACCCGAGCGCCAGCACCACCCGGTCCGATTCGACGCGTACCGCGGTCGGGACGTACCGGTGCTCGACGCCGCCACGTTCGCAGCGCAGGCCGCCCAGCCCGGCCGGGCCGCAGCCCAGGCCGCCGACGTGGGTGACGACCCCGCGGCGTCGGTCCACCACCACCTGGAAGTCGCCCCGGCGCAGCGTGACGGCGTCGCCGTCGTCGACAACCGTCACGGCCGCGACGGCGCGGTGACCGTCGGCCGCGTCGTCGTCGAGAACGGTCCAGCCGACCGCCGGCACCTCGACGCGGCGGCCGTCGCGCACCACCGACCGGGCCCAGCCGAGCGGGTTGACCAGCACGGTCCGGCCGGCGGGACCGGGCGTCCGGCCCGCGATGCCGGCGACGCTGCGGTCCAGCACCGCGCGGGCCAGCGCCTGCCCCCGGTCCAGGCCGGCGCGGCCCACGTGCCCGCAGAGCCCCTCACACTCGTCGTTGTCGTGATGCTGGAAGGCCAGCAGTTCCCGCCAGCCCTCCTCCAGCTCCCACACCGGGTAGACGTCCCAGTGCGGGTACGGCCGACCGAGCCGGCCGGCCAGCACCGACAGCGCCTCGGCGGCCAGCAGCGTCTGCTCGGTCTCGCGGCTGCGCCGGTGCCCGAGGTCGCCGTTCTTGCCCAGGCTCATCCCGTGGAAGACGTCATCCATCGTGTACCTGCGCACCGGGGCGTGCGGGCCGACGGCCGCCAGCACCTCGGCGAGGGTACCGAACCGGATGTCCAGCCCCGGCGTGGACAGCAGCTCCCTCATGCCGTCGAGCAGCAGCTCGGAGCGGCACATCCAGTCCGGCGACGGAAGCAGCTCCAGCCATTGCTGGATCACCGGCGCCGGCGACTCCGTCAGCAGGGGATGCTCCTTGAGCGCGGTGAAGTCCTCCGGCCACTGGTGCAGATTCAACGGGCCGCGCGGGGTGGCGAGGATCCGGGTCCCGTCCACGCCCTCCCACCAGATCGCCGGAGCGTCCTCCGCCGGCACGTGCGGGGTGTGCCAGGTCCACTGGAAGAACAGCGAGGCGTACCGGTGGCCGGTGTCGGCCAGCAGCTGCGGCAGCTGCGGGTAGAAGGAGAATTCCTCCTCCCAGTAGCTGACCGGCCGGACCCCCAGTAGCCGGCGAACCGCTCGGACCCCGTAGGTCAGCTGGCGGACCGCCGACTCGCCGTGGTGGAACAGCGGGTACGGCTGGCCGTAGCTGGCCCCGACGACCTCGATCGTGCCCGCCGCAACGGCGGCTCGCAGCTGCGCGAGCGCCTCCGGTTCCTCGGCGGCCATGCGTTCGTAGCCGACGGCGTCGAAGTTGAGATTGCCCCGGGCGCCGGTGGCGGCGGTGAAGGCGAGCATGTCGCGGACGGACGCGCCGAGTACGCCGTATCCCCACAGCCACTGCATGTCGACCCAGTGGAAGTGGTTGCCGAAGGTGTACCAGACCGGTCGGTCACCGCCGGCGCTCTCGCTCCCGGATCCGTCCACTGTCACTTTCCCGCTCCCTCGGTGAGGTCGGCATCGACGGGCTTCCGTCCCCGGTCGACCGCGTGCGGGCGGGCGCCCGACCGGGTGACCGCGCGGGAGCCGGCGGCCACGCCGGCGCCGACCGCGGTCGCCAGGTCGGTTCCGCCGGCCAGGGCCACCGCCAGCGCGCCGACGAACGCGTCGCCCGCCCCCACCGTGTCGATGACCGGCACCGTGGGGGCGGGACAGCGTCCCGGGCGTCCGTGCGGCCCGGCGAACACCGCGCCCGCCGGGCCGAGAGTGACCACCACGGCGCACCCGGCCCGCCCGGCGGCGGTGCCGGCGGCCTCCGGCGTCCGGATCTGGGTGCCGAACACGGCGCCGGCCTCGCTCTCGTTGACCACGAGTACGTCGAGCGCGGCCAGCAGGTCGGGAGCCAGTGCTGCGGCGGGAGCGGCGTTGCACACCGATCGCGCACCGGCGGCGCGGGCCGCGACGACCAGTGCCCGGACCGCCGGCTGCGGCACTTCGAGCTGGCAGACCGCCACGTCGCCGGGACCGAGGCCGGCGGCGGCGCGGCGTGCGTCGTCGACGTCGACGGCGCTGTTGGCACCGGCCGCCACGGCGATGACGTTCTCCCCCGCGGCGTCGACCAGGATCAGCGCGGTGCCGCTGGGCTCGTTGCTGTCGACCGTCACGCCGCCGGTGTCCACGCCGGCTGCCGTCAGGTCCGCCCGCATCCGGCGGCCGTACCCGTCGTCTCCGACTCGGCCGACCATGCGCACGGCCGGCCCGGTGGGTCCTGCGGCGTCGGCCGCGGCGACCGCCTGGTTGGCGCCCTTCCCGCCGCTGTGCACGCGCAGCCGCCCGCCGAGGACGGTCTGCCCGGCGGCGGGCAGCACCGGCACGTCCAGCACCAGGTCCGTGTTGAGGCTGCCGAACACGACGACGTCAGGCATGGGTGGGCTCCCTCGGGGGTGCGGCGTTGACGGCAACGGCGGCAGGTGCCGCCTAGGCGAGTGGCACGAAAACCCGCATTTCACCGGGCGTCCGGTTGGCCCACGCGAAGTAGGGGACCGCCGTGACGCTCACGCCCGAGGTCGGGGCGGCCGGCTCGCGGTACGGGCGGTACAGGGGCCCGTCGTCGACCGGGGCGGCGCCGGCTTGGGCGCTCAGCGTGCAGACGCCGCCCAGCAACTCCGGTTCGTGTGCCACGGTCCACCGCTCGACGCCGGTGAGCCGGATGTCGGCCACGGCCGTGCCGTGATGATCGGCCTGTTCGAGGCAGTAGACCAGCGGGCCCATGGCCAGCGCGGCCCGGCGGTGGACGGCGGTCACCCGGGGATGGCCGACGAGGGTCCGGACCTCGGTCGGGAGGGTCACCTCGACGGTGTCGCCGGCCGACCAGGTTCGGCGCAGGGCGATCCGCCGCCGGCCGGTGTCGAGCGCGACGGGGTCGCCGTTGACCCGGACCGTCACGTCCGCTCCGGCCCAGCCGGGTACCGGCAGGGTCACTGTGAACTCCCGGGGCTCGGCCGGGTCGACGGTGAGCCGCACCTCGCCGCGCCACGGCAGTTCGGTCGCCAGGTCGAGGCGTACCGGAATGCCGTCGGCCAGGCGCAGCTCGGCCTGGTTGCCGATGTAGAGCTGCACCTGGATGCCGTCGTCGTCGGTGGTGTAGAGGTAACCGGGCAGCGAGGCGAGCAGGCGGGCGATGTTCGGCGGGCAGCAGGCACAGCTGAACCACTCCGCCCGCCGGTGCCGCCCGGCGTCCGCGAGCGGATTCTGGTAGAAGAACTCGGTGCCCGACAGCGACAGCCCGGGCAGCACGCCGTTGTGCAGCGCGGTTTCCACCACGTCGCGATACTGCGGCTCCCCGGTGAGTAGCAGCAGCCGCCAGGCCAGGAAGATGTGCGCGATGGCGGCGCAGGTCTCGTTGTACGACCGGTCGGGCAGTTCGTACGCGTCGCCGAACGCCTCACCGTCCCAGCGTGCCCCCACCCCGCCGGTCACCGCGGTCTTGGCGCCGGACAGGTCGGCCCAGAGCCGTTCCAGCGCGGCCCGCAGCTCGGGGTCGCCGGTTTCCAGGACCACGTCGGCCATCCCGGAGTACAGGTACAGCGCCCGTACGGCGTGACCGGTGACCCGGTCCTGCTGGCGCACCGGCTGGTGGTCGACGAGATACTCGCTGCCGTCCAGCACTCCCCGGCCACGCGAGTCGAGCTGCCACGTGGCCAGCGTCAGCCAACGCTCGTCGCCGGTGGTGCGGTACAACTCGACCAGGGCCATCTCCAACCCGGGGTGCCCGCAGGCACCGGTCACCCGCCCGGGGGTGAACCGATCGGCGATGTGGGCGCAGGCCCGCAGCGCGACGTCCAGCAGCGTGCTCCGGCCGGTGGCCCGCGCGTGTGCCACGGCCGCCGCCACCAGGTGCCCGACGCAGTACATCTCGTGCCGCACCACCAGGTCGGTCCAGCGCTCGTGCACCCGGTCGACGGAGAAGTAGGTGTTGAGGTAGCCGTCCGGATCCTGGGCCCCGGCCACCAGTTCGATGACCGAGTCGAGCCGGTCGGCGAGCTCTTCGGAGGGGTGCGTGGCCATGCTCCAGGAGGCGGCTTCGATCCACTTGTAGACGTCCGAGTCGGAGTAGTACCGGCCGCTGAAGTCGCCGTCCGCGCTGCCGGCCGCGCGTGCGAAGTTGCGCAGCGCGCCGGTGCTCTCGCACTGAGCGTGTTGGGCGGGGATGGTCACCTCCCGGTTGCGCCGCAGCCGGGGTGCCCAGAAGTCGTCGGTGATCCGGACGTCCGGTGCCGAGACCGGACGCAGCCGGGCGTGGCGGCTGGCCGAGGTGTCGACGACGGGTCCGGGATGCTTGTCTGCCATGCGTGCTCCAGGGCGGCTCGATGCGGCACCGGGCCCGGCGGCCGGGCGCGGCGAGGGTTGACGGGTGCCGGTCGGGTCAGGCGTCGGGCACCAGCGGGTTGTCGTCCTGCCATGCGGTGCTGTCGGTGACCGGGGCCGGGCAGGAGGCGCGGACCGCCAGGGAACAGGGCAGCCGACGTACCCCCGGCTCGGGGTGGCCGTCGATGGCCCGCAGCAGGCTCTCGGCGGCCAGCCGGCCCAGGCGGTAGAGGTTCATGTCCACCGAGCACAGGGGCGGGCGGGTGGCGGCGGCCAGCAGTGTCCAGTTGTCGAAGCCGACCAGCGCCACGTCCTGCGGGATGCGGATCCCGAGCGCGCCGAGGGCGTCGGCCACCCCCCGGCCGATCTGGTCGCTGCCGCAGAAGATGCCGTCGACGGTGCGGTCGGTCAGCAACCGCTGCGCCGCGGCGAAGCCGGCGCGTTCGGTGAAGGCGCCGTAGGTGATGAGGTGGTCGGGCAGTTCGAGGCCCTCCTCGGCGAGCGCCCGGCGCGCGCCGGCGATGCGTTCCCGCACGGCCAGCACGGAGGCCGGCCCGGTGATGTGGACGATGCGCCGGCAGCCCTGCCGCAGCAGTTGCCGGGCGGCGAGCCAGCCGCCGTGCTCGTCGTCCACGGTGAGACTGCTGTCCTCCGGGTCGCTGGACGTCGTGTAGGCGTGCAGCACCGGGAACGGAAGGCTGCGCGGCAGCGGCGGTGCGGGGTCGGTGGCCCGGCCGGTCACGATCAGCCCGTCCACCCGGCGCGCCGCGAGCACGTCCAGGTAGTGCCGTTCCCGCACGGCGTCGCGGCGGGCGTCGCAGAGCAGCAGGCTCGCGGTGTCCACCGTCAGGGCGTCCTCGACGCCACCCAGCAGCGGTGGGGTGAACCGGCCGTAGCCGTCCCGGGTCAGCAGGCCGACCGTGTACGTGCGGCCGGTGGTGAGGGAGCTGGCGTTGCGGTTGGGCCGGAAGTCCAACTGCCGGGCGACGTCGAGGATGCGTTGCCGGGTCTCGGGACGCATCCGGCCCTTGCCGTTGAGCCCCTTGGAGGCGGTGGCGACGGAGACGCCGGCGACGCGGGCGATGTCGCGGATCGTGGCGGCCACTACCACCCCTTCGAGCGAGTTGAAAAACCGATTGCGCAGGCTGTTGAGAAACCTCGGTGGGCTTCTGAGGCCCACGGCTTGCCGGGTTCGGCAGCGGATGGCTATCGAAGCTAAGGGCATTGACATGGGAAATCCAGGGCTAGCCGGAAGAAATTTGCGATCGAACGCCGGCGATCGTCATCGACCAGTGGCTCTCGGTGAGAAACCGGTCGGTTCACGTTGGGAAACTGGTTTCCCTTGCTCTGACCGTTGACGACGTTTCACCTGGCTGGTTACGGTCCCTGCCAAGTTTTCCGGCGGAACGCTTCCGGCGGGTGAGGTGTCGACCCCCATCCGTGACCCGTGCTGTCTCCCGGCGCCCCCGGCCGGGCCCACCCGTCCCCCACGGCAGGAGCGAGATGAACGAGAACCAGATGCCGTCCGGCTTTCCCGCCGCGGCCGCCCGCGGCGCCTCGGTGAACCGCCGGACGCTGTTGCGGTGGGGCTTCGGCGCCGCCGCCGCGGTGACCGCCGCCCCGCTGCTGGCCGCGTGCGGCTCCGACGACGAGGCCGCCGCCGACGGCGAGGTGACCCTCAAGGTGGTGGGCTTCCAGGTGCCACCCGAGGAGAAGGGCTCCGAGCTGGACAAGGCGTACCAGAAGTTCCTCGCCGATTTCCAGGCCCAGAACCCGAAGATCAAGATCCAGCCGATCCAGGCGCCGCCCAACTTCGACACCCAGATCATCGTCGACCTCGCCTCGGGCAGCGCCCCGGACCTGTGGTCGCAGGACGCCTCCAGCCTGGCCCCGCTGATCCAGCGCAAGCTGCTGCTGGACATGCGCAAGGTCACCGCGAAGCTGCCGAGCCTGAGCACCGACCGGTTCTTCCCGCAGGTGCTGGAGATCCACAAGGGCGAGGACGGCGGGATCTACGGCCTGCCCAACGACTTCACCCCGATGGTGGTCTACTACAACCCCACGCTGTTCACCAAGGCGGGCGTACCGGTGCCCCAGGCCGGTTGGAGCTGGGACGACCAGCTGGCGGCCGCGCAGAAACTCACCCTGGACAACAAGGGCCGCAACCGGCTCGACCCCGCCTTCGACGAGGGCAACGTCGTGCAGTGGGGCTACCGGCTCAGCCAGTACGCCTACCAGTGGGTCTACCGGATCTGGCAGAACGGCGGCGACGTGATCTCGCCGGACAAGAAGACCGCCAACGGCTTCCTGGACGCCCCGGCCGCCATCGACGCCATCCAGTGGTACGCCGACCTGGTGCTCAAGCACAAGGTGGCGCCGTCGCCGTCGACGCTGGAGAAGCTGACCAACGCCTCCGACGCCAGCGCGCTGTTCGTGCAGGGCAAGTTCGCCATGTTCGACAGCGGCCACTGGTCGCTGGTCGGGCTCACCGGCGCCAAGGGCTACTCGCCGGAGAAGGTGGCCGTGGTGCCGCAGCCCAAGCGGGCCACCGAGGCCACCGCGCTGTACGAGTCGAGCTTCGTGCTCCGGCACGACCTGCCGGCGGCGAAGTACAAGGCCGCCGCGCAGTTCATCGAGGCGGCCACCAGCCGCGGCTACCAGGACACCAAGGCCATCACCGGGATCGCCCTCGCCGCGAACTCCGAGTCGGCGAAGGCGAGCCTCGGCAGCGACCAGGCGAAGTTCGCCGAGCTCGACAAGGTCTTCGTCGACGCCACCGCCAGCGGCCGGCCCCCGTACGGCTCGAAGATCGGGGCCTACCCGACCATCGAGAAGGCGCTGGACGGGATGATGGAGCAGATCCTGCGCGGGGCGCCCGTCCGGGACCAGGTGTCCAAGACCATCACGGCGATCAACCGCGAGCTGGCCAAGCGATGAGCGTGTCACCCGCCGGCGCCGTGCTGGACGTACCCGCACCCCGCGGGGACCGACCGGCGCGGCGCCGCCGGCGCTCGGAGCGGGTGGGCTGGCTGTTCATCCTGCCGGCCACCGCCCATCTGGCGCTGTTCGCGCTGGTGCCGATCATCTTCAGCCTCTACCTGTCGTTCCACGAGTGGAGTTCGCCGAGCTTCCTCAGCGCGCCCTTCGTCGGCCTGGACAACTACCGGTCCCTCCTGGGCGACGACCCGTTCTGGCACGCCATGTGGAACACGGCGTACTACACCCTCCTCTCGGTGCCGATCGGCATGGCGGTCAGCCTCGCCCTGGCCGTGCTGGTCAACCAGAAGCTGCGCGGGATGAACGTGTTCCGCGCCATCTTCTTCATGCCGGTGATCACCTCCTGGGTGGCCGTGTCGGTCATCTGGATCACCCTGCTCTCGCCGGACGCCGGGCTGGTCAACTACCTGTTCGAGCTGCTGCACCTGCCCAAGCAGAGCTGGCTGGACGACCCGAACGCCGCGATGTTCGCCATCGTGCTGATCAACACCTGGAAGACCGCCGGGTTCAGCATGGTGATCTGGCTGGCCGGGCTGCAGGCGGTGCCCCCGGAGCTGATGGAAGCGGCGTCCATCGACGGGGCCGGAAAATGGCGGCAGTTCTGGCACGTCACCCTGCCGCTGCTGGCACCCACCACGATCTTCCTGGTCATCACCGGCGTCATCGGCGGTTTCCAGGTGTTCACCCCCATGTACGTCATCACCGAGGGCGGGCCACTGGGCGCCACCGACGTGGCCGTCTACCACATCTACCAGCGGGCCTTCCAGGAGTTCTCGATGGGCTACGCCTCGGCGCAGGCCTGGGTGCTGTTCGCGGTGATCTTCCTGGTGACGCTGCTGCAACTGTGGTTCATCCGCCGACGTGGCGAGTCGAATCTCGTCTGACCCCTTCCCGCGACGGAGAGAGTCCCGATGTCCCGAAAGGCCCTGCTCGGTGCGCTGCGCACCGCGCCCACGTACGCGATCCTGGCGCTGCTGGGCGCCTTCATGCTGGTGCCGTTCCTGTGGATGGTGACCACGTCGCTGAAGCCGTCCGGCACCACGTTCTCCTACCCGCCGGACATCTTCCCCACCACCTGGGACTTCGGCAACTACGTCAACCTGTTCACCCTCGCGCCGTTCGGTAAGTACCTGCTCAACAGCGTGGTGGTCACCGCCGTCACCGTGCTGGGTCAGGTTGCCTTCTGCGCGAGCGCCGCGTACGGCTTCGCCCGGCTGAGCTTCGCCGGCTCGAAGTCGGTGTTCGTGCTCTTCCTGGCCACCATGATGATCCCGTTCCAGGTCACGATGATCCCGCTGTTCCTCATCGTGTTCCGGTTCAACTGGGTCAACACGTACCAGGGCCTGATCGTCCCGGGCATCTCCAGCGCCTTCGCCATCTTCCTGCTCCGGCAGGCGTTCCTCACCATCCCCCGCGACTACCAGGACGCCGCGCGCATCGACGGGGCCAGCGAGTGGACGGTGTTCTTCCGGATCTTCCTGCCCCTGGTCAAGCCCGCGCTGGCCACGGTGGCGGTGTTCGCCTTCATGGGCACCTGGAACGATCTGCTGTGGCCGTTGCTCATCGCCCGGGACGAGAACATGCGCACCGTGGAGCTCGGCCTCGCGTACTTCAACGTCACCTCCTCGGCCTACCAGCAGCCCAACTGGCCACTGATGATGGCCGCCTCGGTCGTCTCGCTGCTGCCGGTGGTGCTGGTCTACATCTGCGCCCAGCGGTACTTCGTGGCCGGCATCTCGCTGTCCGGCGTGAAGGGCTGAGCATGACCCCCGACACCGGCTTCCCGGTCGACGACTACACCCCGCATGGCTACCTCGACGTGCCCGAGCACACCCGCCGACTCACCCCGTACGGCGTCGTCCGCTCGCACGACCTGGGCTTCCGCTGGCACTTCCCGGCGTACGCCCGGGCCTACGGCGGCCGGAGCGAGGTCTACCGCGCGGGGCTGCGGATCGCCGCCGACGGGGCGCTGCACGGCGCCGACCTCGACGGGCTCGGCGCGCCGTACCACTCGAAGAACCTGGTGGCGTTCCGGGCCGAGCGGCCGGCCGGGCCGATCGCGGCGGAGTTTCACCTGGTCGGTCCCGACGTGCTCGCGGCCCGGGTACGCGCCCGCGTCGCCGACCGGCTCAGCGTACGGGCCGACTACACCCGCCAGATCGGCGCCGACCGCAGCTGGGGCGAATCCGGCCTGGTGGGGCGGCGCACCGGCGACACCGTCCTGCTGCAGGGCTTCGAGGACGGTGAGGCGTTCGTGCTGTGGGTGTCCGAGCCCGACGCCGTCGCCGCGCTGACCACCGACGCCGCGACGGCCGACGGCTGGACCCGGGACGGCCTGCCCGAGGCCCACGGAGCCGGCCCGGTCACCGCACTGGGCGAGCAGGGCCAGCGGGTCGACCTGGCCGCCGTGGTGCAACTGGGCGCCGGGGAGCACGACCTGACCGTGCTGCTGGCACGCGGCCGCACCGAGAACGAGGCCCGGTCCCGGCTCGCCGAGGCCCGCGACCGGCGGCCCGCCGTCCACGCCGCCCTCACCCTCGCCGACCGTGCCTTCTGGTCCGGTGCGCCGCTGCTGTCCGGGGACTGGCCGGCGCACTGGCGACGCGGCCTGGTGTACGACCTGGAGACGCTGCGGATGATGGTCAAACCGCCGGTCGGCGTGTACACCATGGCGTGGGACGCCATGCAGATCCAGGCCCCGCGGGTCGTGCTCGGCGAGGCCGCCATCGACGCGCTGCTGCTCGGGTACGCCGACCCGGCGCTGGCCCAGCGGCTGCTGCTGGGCACGTTCGCCGACGCCTCCGAACCCCACGTCCCGTGCTCGCGCGAGGACGGCAGCCACAACATGGTCTCGGCCGACGGCAGCGCCTGCGGCACCGGTCCGCAGTGGGGCTGGCCGTGGCTGGTGCTGCGGCGCCTGTGGGACGCCCACCCCGACCGCGACTGGCTGGAGCGGATCTATCCGCTCCTGGCCGGCTACCTGGACTGGTGGCTGGAGCACCGACGCGACCCCGAGGGCTGGTTGGGGCACGCGTGCAGTTGGGAGTCCGGCCAGGACCTGTCGCCGCGGTTCGGCGCGCAACCGCTCGGCGGCGGCCACCCGACGTACCACATCCGGCCGGTCGACCTGCACGCCGCGGTGGCGCATGCGGCCGGTGTCATGGCGGACTTCGCCCGGGTCCTCGGCCGGGAGCGCGACGTGCCGGGCTGGGTGACGCTGGCACGGGACTACGGCGAGCGGACCGCGCGGCTGTTCACCGGCGCCCGGTACGCCGACACGGACGGCCGGACCGGCGAGCCCACCGAGGTCGAGGACGTGATGCTCTGGTCACCGCTCGCCCTGGGCCTGGCCGGCGCGGAACAGACCGACGCGCTGCGGGAGGCGATCCGCGCGGTCGACCCGGCCGACCTGGTCTGGCCGATGTTCGTGTGGACCGTGGTGGACGCGGCCCTGGGTGCCGGCGAGCACGAGGTGGCGGCGGCCGTGGCGGGAGCGGTGGTGGACCGGGCCTACCGGTTCTGGGACGCCCGCGAGGCCGACGACGAGCGCACCCTGCCGGGGATCGCCTGCGAGTACTGGCCCCCGTCGGGACGGTGCGGCGGCGAGGGCTACGGCTGGGGCGCCTTCGGCGTACACCTGTTGCTGGGGGTGCTGGTCGGCGCCCGGTCCGTCGGCGACCGGCTGCTGGTCCGGCCCAACCTGCCGGCCGACCTGCGGGTGCCCGGACGCACCTACCGGGTCCGGCTGGCCCACCGGGGTCGGCCGGTCGAACTCACCCTGCGACCGCGGGCCGACGGGGTCGACGTGACGGTCGACGGCCGGACCGCCGCTCTGGGCTGGGCCGAGGAGCACGGCTGGGAGCTGGCCTCATGAGCGTGGTCGGGCCGTGGGAGTGCCGCCTGGCCGGCGCGGGCGAGTGGCGGGTGGTGCCGGTCCCCGGGTCCTGGGAGCAGGCCGGCATCCCGATGGACCGGTCCGGGCCGGTGGAGTACCGCGCCACCCTGCGACCGCCGGCCGACGCCGCCGGTCGACGGCTGCGGTTGCGGTTCGGCGCGGTCAGCTACGCCTGCGAGGTGCTGGTGGACGGCCGGGAGGCCGGCCGGCACGTCGGGATGTGGGACGCGTTCGAGGTGGACGTGACCGGGCTGGTCGAGCCGGGCCGGCCCGCCGAGCTGCTGGTCCGGGTCGAGAAACCGGCAAGCCTCACCGGCGGCCCGGACTCGGCCCCGGTGCCGGGCCGGTATCCGGCCCGGGAGACGCTGGCCGGCTTCCTGCCGTACGTCTGGGGCCACTCCCACGGCGGCGTGTGGCAGCCGGTCGAGCTGCTGGTCAGCGGCGACTGCGCGGTGCGGGACGTGGCCGTGTCCGGTGACGTCGGGCCGGGCACCGAGGCCGGGCGGCTCTCGGTGGCCGCCACCCTGCTCGGCCCCGGCGAGGTGACCGTCGAGGTCCACGATCCGGACGGCCGGCTCGTCGACCGCCAGCAGCGGACCGGGGACGCCGAGGTGGCGTTCGAGCTGACCGTGCCGGAACCCCGGGCCTGGTCCCCGCACGACCCGGCACGGTACGCGGTGACCCTGCGGACCTGCGACGGTGACGAGCGCACCGTGCTGGCCGGGCTGCGCCGGCTGACCGCCGACGGGGCGTTGCTGCGGCTGAACGGCGAGCCCCTGTACCCCCGGATGATTCTGTCCTGGGGCTGGTACCCCGACCGGCTGCATCCCGACCCGGGACCCGAGCGGGTCCGCGCCGATCTGGTCGAGCTGCGGCGGTTGGGGTTCAACGGCGTCAAGCTCTGCCTGTGGTTCCCGCCCGAGTACTACTTCGAGCTGGCTGACGAGCTGGGCATGCTGCTCTGGGTCGAGCTGCCCATGTGGCTGCCGCATCCCACCGCACACTTCCGGGGGCAGCTGTTCACCGAGGCGGAACGGCTGGTCCGGGCCGCCGCGAACCACCCGTCGGTCATCCTGGTCACGCTCGGCTGCGAGCTGTCCGCCGCGGTCGGGGCCGACGTGCTGGGCCCGCTGTACGACCTGGTCAAGCGACTCGCCCCGGGGGTGCTGGTGCGGGACAACAGCGGCTCGGGCGAGGCGTACGGCGGGCTGCTCGACGAGTACGCGGACTTCGACGATCACCACTTCTATTGTGAGCCGGCATACTTCCGGGCCACTCTCGAGCATTTCGCGCCCCGCTGGCGGCAACCCCGACCCTGGTTGTTCGGCGAGTTCTGCGACCTGGACACCTTCCGTGACCTGCGCCGACTCGACACGTCCCCGGACACCGGCCGTCCATGGTGGGTGAGCGCCGACCCGGCGGTGAACCCGCAGGGCGCGCGCTGGCAGTACGACGTGCCCGCGCAGGAGGAGACGCTGCGCCGCAACGGCCTCTGGGACGCCGGCGCCGAGCTGGAACGGATCTCCGCCCGGCAGGCCGTGCTGCACCGCAAGGTGACCCTGGAGGCGGTCCGGACCCGGACCGACACCAGCGGGTACGTGGTCACCGGCGAGCGGGACACCCCGATCAGCACCGCCGGCGTCTGGGACGACCTGGGCCGGCTGAAGGTGGACCCGGAGGAGTTCGCACAGTTCAACGGTGACCTGGTGCTGGCCCTGGACTGGGACCGCCGGCGCGCCTGGGTCGCCGGTGGTGACCGGCCGGCGCCGTTCGACACCTGGTGCCATCCGGTCGGGGCGCGGGTCCGTGCACACGTGGTGCTGGCCCACCACGGCCGCACCGGCGGGCCGGCACGGGCGCGGTGGCACGTCGGATTCCCCGACGCGGACCCGTTCGCCACCGGCCGGCTCGACGCCGACGCGCCGCGCGGCACCGTGAGCGGACTGGGCGTCGCGGAGTTCGTGGCACCGGCGGTGGACCGGCCGCGCCGGGCCGTACTGCGGGTGGATGTGGACTGTGCGGGCGAGACCACCAGCAACGCGTGGCCGTTCTGGGTCCTGCCCGGCGACGGC
Source organism: Micromonospora humi (assembly GCF_900090105.1). Classification (GTDB taxonomy): domain Bacteria; phylum Actinomycetota; class Actinomycetes; order Mycobacteriales; family Micromonosporaceae; genus Micromonospora; species Micromonospora humi. The sequence goes on from NZ_FMDM01000010.1 coordinate 140,432, forward strand.
TGGGCCGACGCCGGGCCGGTGGCCGTGATCGATCCGGCCGGACGCCTGCCCGACCTGGCGAAGGTGGCACCCCGGGTGGTGCCGCTGGACACCCCCGGTGCGGTGCTGCTGGCCACGGCCTGGACCGCCGCGGCCCGCCGGCACGTCGCGGCCGGCGGCGGCGCCGTCCTGCTCGTCGACGCCGCCACCGCCGACCCGCCGCTGCCGGTGGCCGCCATGCCGTTCTGGCGGGAGGCGGTGAAGGTCGTCGAGCCGCATGAGGCGTGGGGCGACTTCCCGCACGACGGGTGGACCGACCTCCAGTTCGCGGGCATGGCTCCGGACCTCGCGCTGGCCGACGCCGACCGGCACGCCGGCGCCCGGCCGCTGCTGCGCCGGGTGGACGCCCGCACCAGCGCGGTGCACGACTACGCCGTGGAGTTGCCGTACGGCAGCGGCCGGCTGATCGTCACCACGCTGCGCTTCGACGGTTCGGCCGGCGACCAGCCGCTGGGGCTGCGCCGCAACACCGGCGCGGCGTACCTGCTCGGCCAGTGGGTCGGCGCGCTCACCGGCCCGGCGGCCCGGCCCGATTCGGCCGTCGGGGACCGGGCGGTCCCGGACGCGGTGGCGGGCCCCGCGGAGCCGGCGGTCCACCCTGCCCCGGAGGGCGGATGGGGGCACTGATGCTCGGGCCGTCGCTGTGGCCCTCCGGTCGGAGCCGACCGATCAGTCAGGAGAATCCGACCGGCGCGTGGGGCGCGGGCACCACCGGAGGCTGGTGGGCGGTCGGGCGAACTCGGCGACCTTCTCGGTCACCGCACGTGGCGAGTCGGATCCACGATGCACCGAGGTGCAGATCGTCGCCGTCGTCGAGGAACTTGGAGACCTGGTGGCCGCCTCACGAGACGCACGGCGAACACAGGATAGAGGTCTACCGCAGCCTCGGGCTGCACCTGTCGTCTTCGTCCCGGAAACACAAACGGTGCGGGCAAGCGTTGACCTTGCCGCGCACCGTTGGGATTCAGTTGGTGTCCGAGGGGGGACTTGAACCCCCACGCCCTATACGGGCACTAGCACCTCAAGCTAGCGCGTCTGCCATTCCGCCACCCGGACCTGCCCGTCCAGCCTACCCAATCGACCGAGGTGATCGCGTCACCGCATCGGCCGGCCCGGCGGGCCGCACGGGGGATTACTGTACACGGCCCGGAACGATCATGCACATCACCACCGGCGCACCAGGTATGAGCAGCTCAGACCCAGTGCAATCCGGGCGGGTAGCGCGGGACCGACGAGTCCGGGCAGCATTGCTCTCGTGTCCCACCCCTCCCCGCTGACCGCCGCGCAACACCAGGCCCTGGCGCTTCGCGCCGCGGGCGACCTCACCGGCGCCCGCCGCCTGCTCGCCGACGCGATCACCGCGGCCCGACCGGCGTACGGCGAGGACCACCAGGACGTCCTGGCCACCGGTCACCTGCTCGCCCGGCTGCACCGGGAGGCCGACGACCCGGCCGCCGCCCGCCGGGTCCTCGAGGAGGCCTACGCGGCGGGTGAGCGCCGTCGCGGCGACGCCGACCCGCTGATGCTCGCCCTCAGCTTCGACCTCGCCGGCGTGGCGGAGGAGCTGGGCAACCGGCACGAGGCCCGCCGCAACTACGGCCGGGTGGCCACCGCCGGGCCCGCCGTGCTCGGTCCGGACCACCCCGCGGTACGCGCAGCCCGCCACTATCTCGGCGGCTCCGCCGCCGCTCCCGGCGGTTACGGCCCGCCTCCCGGCGGCTCCGCCGCCGCTGCCGGTGGCTCCCCCGATCCGGCATTGTCCGGGCCCACCGTGTCGCTGCCGGCGGTCGCGCCCTCGTACCCTCCCCGACCGGTCCCGCCGCCGCCTCCCGCGCCCCCGGTGCCCGGCGCCGAGTGGGCGCCACCACCGAGGTCGGCGTCCCGGACGCCCTGGCCGGGGTCGACGTCGCCCCGGAGCGCGCGGACGCCGCTGCCGCCTCCACCGGACATCCCTTCCTCGGCACCCCCGGCCCCACCCGCCGCGCCGGAGCGGCAGTCGAGTCCCTGGGCACCGCCTTCGACGCCGCAGGGAGTGACGCCGGTCCCGCCGGGCCACGGCGTGACGCCGGTCCCGTCCCGGCCGCCGGTCGTCCCGCCGCCGATTCCCGGGCCTCAGGCGCCGAGCCCCGGGCGGCCGGCGCCCACCCCCGGGCAGCCGGCGCCGACCCCCACGGCCGCTCCCCTGCCTCCGGCACCGGTGATCCCGCCGTCTCGCCGGCCGTCGCCCGACGTCGGGGCAGATCCGGCTGCGCCGGCCCGCGCGATGCCGGCCTCCACCGCGCCGGTGCCACCGCCTCCGTCCACCGCACCGCCCACGCCTCGCCACCCGGCCCCGGTCTCGGGCCCGCCGCCGAGCGGCGTCCTGCCGCCACCGCCGAGCGTTCCGGTCCCCCCGCCGGTCTCCGCGCCGCCCGTCCCGGCGCCCGTGTCGGGCCCGCCGGTGGCGGACCCGATGGCAGCGCAGCCACGGACCACGGTTCCGGGGCCGGGGCCCGCGCCGGCGGTCGCCCCGTCCACGCGTACGCCGGACAAGCCGGTGGGTGACCGCGTCCCCGGCGCGGCGACGTCCGGACCGGGCTGGGACAACCCGACCATCCAGGTGCAGCAGATCGGCCCGTTGCTGCGCGAGGAGGCGGAGCGGCAGGCCGCCGCCGCGCCCGCCCCGGTCGACGAACCGCCCACGGATCCGCACGACGCCGGCGCGCCACCCGTCAGCGCACCACCGGCAACCGCGCCGCCGGTCGGCGGACCGCCGGTCAGCGCACCACCCGTCAGCGCACCACCGGTCAGCGCACCACCCGTCAGCGCACCGCCCGTCAGCGCACCGCCCGTCAGCGCACCGCCGGTCAGCGCACCGCCGGCAAGGAACGCACCGCCGGCAAGCGGGCCGCCGGTCAGCGGGCCGCCGAGCAGCGGGCCGCCGGTCAGCGCAACCCCGTCGATCGGGCACTCGCTGACCGCACCGCCCCCACACCCGGTCAGCGGTCCGCCGGGGCATCCGGTGAGCGCACCGCCCACACACCCCGTGACCAGACCGCCGACCCGGTCAGCGAACGCCGCGCCCGCGTATCCGGTGAGCGGACCTCCGGGGTATCCGGTGAGTGGGCCCGGCGCGTATCCGGTCAGCGGTGCGCCGGTCAGCGGCTATCCGCCACCGCCGGTGAGCGGGCCGCCGGTCGCGCCGGTCAGCGGCACGCCCGTGCCGCCGTGGGGGTTGACCGCACCACCGTGGAGCAGCGCGGCGCCGTCGCAGCCGGTCGCGGGACCGGCCGGGGCCGAGCCGGCGGGAGCCACCCACGCCGCCCCCGGCGCGGGTGGGGAGCCCTGGACCGCCGAGGACGGCCACGGAGCCGACCGGGACGACCGGAGCAACCGAGCGGACGCGCCCCTCGACGAGCGGCCGCTGCCGGTGTACGACGGGTTGCTGGACTTTCCCGAGACGACGCGGCCGGAACCGGTGCCGTACCCGGAGCAGGGGTCCTGGCCGGCGGTGCCGGCGGCGTTCCACCAACCCGCCGCGTACCCGGTGGCGGAGGAGCCGGAGCCGCGCGGCCGCAACCGGACGGTGCTGGCCCTGGTGGTCGGCGGCGCGGTGCTGGCGGTGGTGGCCGCGGTCGCCGGGGGCGCGGTGTGGCTGAACCGGGACGCCGCGCCGCCGGCCCCGGCGCCGACCGCGGTGAAGCCGAAGGTGACCGGGCCACCCCCGGGTGACCTGCGGTTGCGCGACGACACCACCACGATCACGGTGACCTGGACCGACCCGACCGATGGCGGGGTGCCGTTCGTGGTGGCCGGGGGCCGCGCCGGGCAGAAGCTCGGGGTGATGGCCACCGTGGACGCCGGGCAGACCCGCTACACGGTGAACGGGTTGAGCGCGAAGCTGGACTACTGCTTCACGGTGCTGGCGGTCTACTCGACCGACACGTACGCCACCTCGGGTCAGGTGTGCACGGACCGGGAGGGCGGCGGCACACCGAACTGACCGGTCACCGGGGACACGCTCGGTGTCCACAGCGGGACGGTGCGGGTTTCACCGGCCCCGGCCGGCACCTATGATGGCTCCCGGCTCTGGGGAGGGTCGGCCAGGTGTGGCGCCTCCTCCACCGACGCGGGAAGGCAGCCGGCTGTGACCACCATCGAGGACGTCACGAGCACCGCCGGGCCGGAGACGGCCCGCCCCCGGAAGCGGTTACGCGGCGGGCTGGTGACCATCGGCACCGTGGCGGCGCTGCTGGCCGCGATGGGGTTGACGGTGCTCGGGTTGGGCGCCGCCGACAACGCGGTGGCCAACTTCGACTCGTCGTCCTGGCTGTGGAGCACCACCCGCAGCGAGCTGGCCCGGGTCAACGGCATCACCGCCCGGGTGGACACCCGGATGGAGGTGCCCGGCGGGCGACGCCACCAGATGCAGGTGGCCCAGACCGACCGGCTGCTGATCCTGCGCGACCTCAACACCGGCCAGGTCAGCTCCCTCGACCTGGCGACGTTGCAGATCACCGCGACCACACCGACCGCGCCGGGGCTGGGGGTCAGCGTCGCGCTGCACGACGGCGCCGCGTTCGTGGTCGACGCCGTGCAGGGCATCGTGCGGCAGCTCGACCCGCGGGCGTTGACGCCGGTGGGCGAGCCGGTGCGCTACCCGCCGGGCATCACCGGCGGCACGTTCGACGGCGCGGGCAAGCTGTGGGTCGCGGTGCCGAGCGAGGGCACCGTCTCGGCGGTCACCGCCGCCGACCTGCCGGCCACGCCGGGTGAGGCACCGCCCGCCGGGCTCAGCCCGAAGCGGGTCGAGACGTACGACGTGGCGGAGCCGGCGCACGAGCTGGTGGTGTCCACCCTGGACGAGGGCGTGGCGGTGCTGGACCGCACGTCGGCGTCGCTGGTGACGGTCACCGGCGGCGAGACGCGGCGGGCCGACCTGAGCACCATGACCGCCCCCGGCAACCTGCCGACGCGCACCAGCGGTCCGCAGGTGCCGGTCACCGTGCCGGGCGACCGGTCGGTGCACGTGGTCCGCGACGGCGCCGAGGTGAAGCGGTTCACGGTGCCCGGCGACGGCGCCCGGCTCAGCCCGGCGGTGGCCTGGGCGGGGCGGTTCTACTGCGCCGACGAGGACACCGGCACGGTCTACTCGTTCGACGCCGCCGGGCATCTGGTGGAGACGATCAAGGGTTCCGGCCGACCCGGGCCGGTCGAGCTGGAGGTTCGCGAGAACCACCTGTTCATCAACCCGCCGGACTCGTCCACCGCGCAGGTGGTGGACGACCGCAACCGGGTCCGTGAGGTCAACAAGTACGCCAACGACGTGCTCGGCGGCGACCCGCCGCCGGCTCCCCCGCCGCCGCCCCCGCCGAAGAAGCCGAAGGTGGGCAAGCCGGGCGCGCCGAAGTCGGTCCGCGCCGCCGCCGGCAACGCCTCGGCGCGGGTGAGCTGGCAGCCGGCCCCGTCGAACGGCGCCGAGATCACCCGGTACGTGGTGGCCGGCGGCGGCCAGACCCATCAGGTGGGCGCCAACCAGCGGGCGCTGGAGATCACCGGCCTGACCAACGGTGAGACCTACACGTTCGAGGTGCACGCGGTGAACGCCAAGGGCGACGGTCCGGCGCGCCGCAGCAACCCGGTCGTGCCGACCGCCGAGGTGCCGGACCCACCGGCCGAGGTGACCGCCGAGGCGCGGCCGGACGGCACGGTCCGGGTGAGCTGGCCCGCGGCGAACGGCCAGGGCAACAAGGTCGCCCGGTACGCGGTGACCGCGACCTCGGCCGGCGCGAGCGCCCCGGCCGGCGAGTCACCGAAGACCGAGCTGGTCGTGCCGGCCGGCCAGTTGGAGTACGGCACGCAGTACGCGTTCACGGTGACCGCGGTCAGCGAGAAGGGCGCCGGGTCGAAGGCGTCGCCGGTGAGCAACACGGTGGTGCCGTTCGCGGCGCCGAACGCGCCGGGCGAGTTGCGCGCGTCCACCGTGGCCGACCAGCCCGGCACCGTCGCGGTGCAGTGGTCGCCGGCGGTGGAGAACGGCCGCCCGGTGACGAAGTACGTGGTGGAGGCCGGCGGGAAGACGGTCGAGGTGACCGACGTGCGGGCGACAGTGGGCGGGCTCGGCGACGGTCAGAACGTCACGGTGACGGTCAAGGCGGTCAACGAGGCCGGCGCGGGCGCGGAGGCCAGCACCACCGCCCGCACCGTGGCCGCGCCGCGGATCACGGTGACCGGCTCGTCGGCGGACGCCACCTCGGTGACGGTGACGTTCACCGTGGACGCCGGCGGCGGGCGCGCCACCTGCACGGCCGCCACCGGCGGCAAGACGGCCACCGGGAGCTGTGCCAGTCTGCGGGTGACCGGGCTGACGCCGGGCACCGGCTACACGGTGACGCTGACCGCGAGCAACGCGGCCGGCAAGAACACCGCGAGCCGCGCGCAGACCACCGACCCGATTTACGGCGTCGCCACCTGCAAGAACGGCCCCTCGGGCGACCAGCGGACCTACTGCGACCGGGAGATTCCCGGCGAGCGCAACGGCAATGAGATCTTCGAGATCACCCAGCAGGACGACAGCCGGCAGGCCGGGTGGGTGGCGGACGGCACCCGGCTGCGCGCGTACTGCAAGAAGTCGGGCAAGAACGTGGACTCCTGGATCTACAACGACAACAAGCAGAGCACCTGGTGGGTACAGGTCGACTACAAGGGCAAGAACTACATCCCGTGGGCCTGGCTCAACCTGGAGGGCGGCGACAACATCAACCTGCTGCCCACCTGCTGACCGCGACATCTCGAAGGGCACCGGTGTGAACACGCACGAACCGCTGAGCCAGCCGGAGGTGCAGGGCTTCGCCGCCCTGGCCGCCCGGCTCGCCGACAACGTCAACGCGGTCGTGCTCGGCAAGCCGCAGGTGGTGCGGCTGGCGTTGACCGCGCTCTTCGCCCAGGGCCACGTGCTGTTGGAGGACGTGCCCGGCGTCGGGAAGACCACGCTCGCCCGCGCGGTGGCGGCCACCGTCAAGGGTGAGTGGCGGCGGATCCAGTTCACCCCGGACCTGCTGCCCTCGGACGTGTCCGGGGTGACCATCTTCAACCAGGCCACCCGCGGTTTCGAGTTCCACCCGGGGCCGGTGTTCGCGAACATCGTGATCGCCGACGAGATCAACCGGGCGTCGCCGAAGACCCAGTCGGCGCTGCTGGAGGTGATGGAGGAGCGGACGGTCACCGTGGACGGCGTCCGCCACCCGGTGCCGCAGCCGTTCCTGGTGGTGGCCACGCAGAACCCGGTGGAGATGGACGGCACCTACCGGTTGCCGGAGGCGCAGCTCGACCGGTTCCTGGTGAAGCTCTCCGTCGGCTACCCCGACGAGGCGGTCGAGGTGGAGGTGCTGCGCGGCGCAACGGTCCGCTCCCCCGACTCGCTGACCGCGGTCACCGACACCGCCACGGTGGGTGAGATGGTGAAGATGGCCCGGCGGGTGCACATCGCCGAGCCGCTGTACGCGTACGCGGTGCGGCTGGCCGCGGCCACCCGTACGCACCCGCAGGTGCGGGTCGGGGTGAGCCCGCGCGGGGTGATCGCGTTGACCCGGGCGGCGTGCGCGTACGCGCTGATCGACGGGCGGGGCTGGATCATGCCGGAGGACCTGAAGGCGCTCGTCGAGCCGGTCTTCGCGCACCGGCTGCTGCTCACCCCGGACGCGCAGGTGCGCGGCGTCACGCCGGCCGAGGTGCTGCGCCAGGCGGTCGCCTCGGTGCCGGTGCCGCTGCCGTCGGGCCAGCCCGCTCCGGTGCACGGCTGAGCGTGGGGATCACCGCCCGTGGGGTCGGGTTGCTCGTCGCCGCAGTGGTGCTGCTGGGGGTCGGCTTCCGGTACGCGTACCCGGAGCTGACCGTGCTCGGCGCGGCGGCCGGCGTCGCGGTCGGCTACGCCGTGGTGACCGCCGCCTGGCGGCCCCGGTTGACCGTGGAGCGTCGCGCCGACCCGGACCGGGTGGCGCGCGGCGAGCCGGCGGCGATGGAGTTGGCGGTGCGCAACACCGGCCGGTTGCGGGCGGCGAACCTGGTGGCCGAGGACCGCTGCGCGGGTGAGCTGGTGCCGGTGCCGCTGCTGCGGCTGCGTCCGGGGCGGGAGACCCGGGTGCGCTACCCGGTGCCGACGCAGCGGCGCGGGGTGGTGCCGGTCGGCCCGCTGCGGGTGGTCCGCCGCGACCCGCTCGGGTTGATGGCGTTGGCCCGCGGCTACGGCGGCACGGTCCCGGTGTGGGTGCACCCGCGCATCCACCCGTTGTCCGCGGTGCCCACCGGCGCCGGGCGCAGCCTGGACGGGCGCGTCGACAGCGTGCCGCACGGGTCGATCACGTTCGACTCGCTGCGGGAGTACGTGGTCGGCGACGAGCTGCGCCGGGTGCACTGGCGGACCAGCGCGCGGGTGGGTGAGCTGATGGTGCGGGAGAACGTGGACACCAGCCTGCCGCGCCTGGTGGTGGTGCTGGACAACAGGGCCGCCGCGCATCCGGTGCGCTCGGCCGGGGTGGCGGAGTCGTTCGAGTCGGCGTGCGAGGCGGCGGCGTCGGTGGTGGCCGCCGCGGTGCGCGAGGACCTGCCGGTGCACCTGCTGCTGGTCGCGCCGGCCGAGGTGGAGCCCGCGGGCGCGGCCGGGCCGCTGGACCGGCTCGCCGCGGTGGAGCTGACCGGCGGCGGGGCGGAGGTGTTGTCGACGGCGACGAGCCGGCTGCGTCAGGAGCGACTCGGCGACACGCTGGTCTTCCTCACCGGGCCGGGCGCCGGCGACGAGTTGGGGCACGTCGGGGCGCTGCGCGGCGCGTACCCGTCGGTGGTGGTGGGGATGTTCGGCGCGAGCGCGCCGACGGCGGCCGCCGCGACGGGCCTGGTGGTGCTGGACGCGGCCGACGGCGCGGCGTTCGCCGCCGAGTGGGACGGGATCCGCCGGTGGTGACCGTGACGCCGCCACGCCCGGCCGCCGCGCCGACGCCGCCGGCCGCGCCGGCGCGCGGGCGGGTGGCCGCCGTGCTGCGGGCGGCGCTGCTGCCGGTGGCGCTGGTCGTGCTGGTGGCGCTCTCCGGCGTGGTGCTGGGCCGGGTGTACGCGGACCCGCTGCTGACCCGGCTGATGGTCGGCGCGGCGGTCGGTTCGGTGCTGGTCGGCGTGGCCGCCCGGCGGCTGCCGTCGTGGCTGGTGGCGCCGGTGTCGGTGGCCGCCCTGGCCGGCTGGACGCTGCTGTCGCTGCGGTTGGCGGCGAGCCACGCCGCGCTGCCCGGCGGGCTCGGCGAGGTGGCCGGCGACGCCGCCCGCAACGCGATTCCCCGGCTGCTCACCGCGATGATCCCGGTGCAGCCGGCACCGGACACCGTGCTGGTCCCGGTGGTGGCGGCCTGGTTGGCCGGGCTGACCGCCACCGAGGTGGCGCTGCGGGCCGGCCGGGTGCTGCTGGGCTACCTGCCACCGGCGCTGCTCTACGCCGGCGCGCTCTACGTGGTGGGGCCGAACGCGGCGCCGGCGGTCGGCCCCACCGTGTTGTTCGCGGCGGTCGCGGCCGTCGGCCTGGCGGCGCCCGGACGCCGCGGCGATCCGGCGGCGGGCGACCCGGTGGCCGGGCTCGCCCCGGCGGTACGGGCGGCGGTGCGGCTGCGGCTGGCGGCGGCGAGCGCGGCCGGGCTGGCCGTGGTGGTGGCGCTCGCCGCGCTGCTGGCCCCGGTGGTCGCCGGGCAGGTCGACGAGCGGCCGGTCGACCCGCGCCGCTACGTGGAGCCGCCGCAGGTGGAGTCGCTGGACGAGAACCCGCTGATCCGGGTCTCCGGTTGGGCGTTGAACCCGGACCAGCGGCTGCTCGACGTGCGCACGGTCACCGGCTCGACCGAGGGCGGGCCGCCACGGATCCGGCTGGCGGTGCTCAGCGACTACGACGGGGTGACCTGGCGGGTGGGCGCCACGTACCGCAACGCGGGGCGGATCCTGCCCGCTGTCGATCCGGCGCCGGGCGCGACGACCGACACGGTGCGCCAGGAGATCACGGTGGCGGACCTGACCGGGCGGCTGCTGCCGGCCGTGCCGACGCCGCGCGAGGTGGGCGGCGCGCGGGTGGCGTACGACCCGGCGAGCGGGACGCTGATCCGGCCGGAAGGGCTCGCTTCGGGGCTGCGGTACGACGTGTCCTCGGTCCGGGAGAGGCCGGACCCGAACCTGGTCACCACGGCGAACGTGCCGGCCGGGGACGCGGTGTCGCGGGTGCTGCGGGTGCCCGACGGCGCGCCGGAACAGTTGCGCCGGCTGGCCACCCAGCTGGCCGAGTCCAACGGCGCACCGTACGCGCGGGCGGACGCGATCGCCACGTTCCTCGCCGAGCACTACCGGGTGACCGCCGACGCGCCGAGCGGGCACGCCTACCCGAACCTGACGTTCTTCCTGTTCGGCCCGCGCAACGGCGGCGGGCAGCGCGGCACGTCGGAGCAGTTCGCGGCCGCGTTCGCGGTGCTCGGCCGGCTCGCCGGGCTGCCCACCCGGGTGGTGGTCGGGTTCCAGCCGAAGGCGGACGGGCCGGTGCGGGCCGCCGACGCGTACGCCTGGCCGGAGGTGCTGTTCGAGGGCGTGGGCTGGGTCCCGTTCGATCCGATGCCGCGCCCGGACGAGGAGCCCCGCCCGGTGGAGGAGGACTTCCGGCCGCAACCGGAGGAGCCGCCGCCGTCGGAGGTGCCGGCGCCGACCGAGCAGCCCACTCCCACGCCGCCGGCCGCCGCGCCCGCGCCGGGTCGGGCTCAGGGCGGCCCGGGTACGCCGGTGCTGGTCGGCGGCGGCGTCGGTGGCCTGTTGCTGGTGGTCGGGGCGGTGTTGGCGGCCCTGGCGGCGATGCGCCGCCGGTTGAGCCGGTCCCGGCTGGAGCGGGGCGACCCCGGTGCGCGGATCGCGGGCGCCTGGCGGGAGCTGACCGACGCGCTGCGGCTGGCCGGCCGGCCGGTGGGTGAGGATCTGTCAGCGGCGGAGGTGGCCGAGCGGGCCCGGCGCGCGCTCGCCGAGGCCCGCGCGGGGGCCGGCGGTCCATCGGTCGGCGACGTGGACTCCAGTGGCGTCGGAGAGCTGGCCGGACTGGTCAACCGGGCCACCTTCGGCCCGGGCACCTCCCCGGACCAGGCGGAACGGGCGGCGATCCTGGTCGCCTCGTACGGTGACGCCCTGCGCGACGCCCGGCCGCGGTGGCGGCGGCTGTGGTGGCGGGTGCACCCGGGCCCGCTGCGGTGGCGGCGCTGACAGGAAGGAGACCCGCGCCGGGGGGGTCCGACGCCGAGCGGCGCGAGCACGGCGGCGCCCGAGGGTGGCGGCCGGTCAGCGGTCGGCGGCGCGCAGCTTGCGGACCAACTTGCGCAGGCCGGCCTGCCAGCCGTCGGGGTCCTCGGCGCGGCGGCGGGCGTAGTCGGCCACCTCCGGGTGCGGCAGGATGAGGAACCGCTCCTCGGCCAGCCCGGCCACCACCGCGTCGGCGACCTGGTCCGGGGCGATGACCGCGCCCGACGCGGCGATCACCCGGGCGCCCAGGTGCCCCTCGGCGAGGCCCTCGGCGAGCATCGGGGTGTCCACGCCCTGCGGGCAGAGCGCGCTGACCCGGATGCCGGCGTCCCGGTAGGTGATCGCCACCCACTCGGCGAGGCCGACCGCCGCGTGCTTGGTGGCGGTGTACGGGGCGTCGCCGACCGCGGTCAGCAGGCCCGCCGCCGAGCAGGTGAGCAGCAGGTGCCCCTGCCCCCGGCGCAGCATCCCCGGCAGCACCGCCCGGACGCTGTGCAGGTGCCCGAGCACGTTGACCCGCCAGGCCCGGTCCCAGTCGGCGTCGGGCGCGTCCAGGCCGCCGCCGGTGGCCACCCCGGCGTTGGCGCAGAACAGGTCGATCCGGCCGTGCTGCCGCTCGGTCTCGTCGACGAGCGCGCGCACCGCCGCCTCGTCGGTGACGTCGAGCCCAACGCCGGTGGCGACCGGGCCGATCGCGTCGGCCGCCGCGCGGGCCGCGTCGGCGGCCAGGTCGGCCAACACCACGGCGGCGGCGCCCTCGGCGACGAATCGCCGGCCCAGCGCCGCGCCGATGCCGCCGGCTCCACCGGTGATCACCACCACCCGGTCGGTCAGGTTCATCTCAGGCCACCTCTCCGGCGCCGGCCCCGAGCCGGGGCACCAGGTCGAGCCAGGCCGCCGCGCCGCCCTCGGTGAGTTCCGGGGTGGGCAGCACCGCCAGCACCGGTACGTCGACGCCGTGCGCGGCGTACCGGCGGGCCTCGGCCGCGCACCGCTCGGGCGAGCCGTGCAGGACCAGCGCGTCGACCACCTCGTCGGGCACCGCGGCGGCGGCGCCGCGCCGGTCCCCCGCCTCCCACGCCCGCCACATCGCCCCCAGGCTGTCCTGCCGGCCCAGCCAGCGGTGGAAGGCGGCGTACGCGGGCACGGTGAGATAGCCGGTGATCATGCGCCGGCCCAGGGCTCGGGCGTACGCGGTGTCCTCGGTGGGGCAGACGAAGATCCGGGCGGCGACCTCGAAGCCGGGGCGGCGCTCGCCCAGCTCGGCGAGCGCGGTCGGCACGTCGGTGGCGGCCAGCCAGTTGAGGATCACGCCGTCGGCCTCGGCGGCGGCGAGCCGCAGCATGCCGGGACGCAGCGCGGCGAGTAGCACCGGTGGCGGCACGGTCGGTGGGCGCTCCAGCGTGAACCGCCGGACCTCGAACGTGTCGAACGCCCCGTCGACGGTCTCGCCGTCCAGGGCGGCGCGCAGGAAGCGCAGCACGTCGCGGGTCCGCCGGTACGGCTCGTCGAACGGCACCGCGTTCCAGTCACGTACCAGCACCGGCGAGGACGCGCCGACGCCCAGCGCGAAGCGACCCGGCGCGGCCTCGGCCAACGCGGCGGCGCTCATCGCCAGCAGCCCCGGCCCTCGGGTGAAGACCGGGGTGATCGCGGTGCCGAGCCGCAGCCCGGGCGACCAGGCGGCGGCGAGCGCCAGCGGGGTGAACGCGTCGGTCCCGGCCACCTCCGAGGACCACACGTCGGTGAAGCCCGCTTCCTCCACGGCGGCGTAGACGGCGGCGTGGTCGGCGAGCCTGATGCCGCCCAGCGGAACGGTCATGCCCCATCGGTTCGTCACCCGGTCGATGGTGCCCGCCGGCACGGCCCGGAGCAAGATCGGAGGCGATAACGCGCGATCCGCACCGCGCTGGCCGGAAAGAGTGTTACGACTTCCCGGTGGACGTCGGCGCGGGCGGGGAACGGCGGTGAGGATCGCCGAGCCGGCCGCGCTGCGCCCGGACGACGACGACAGCGAGCGGGCCACCTTCCTGGAGCTCTTCTTCGACCTGGTCTACGTGTTCGCGCTGACCCGGATCTCCGCGCGCGCGTTCGAGGACCTGGCGCTGGAGGGCGGCCAGACCTACTGGTCGGCGGTGACCGGCGGCGGCAAGACGCTGCTGCTGCTGCTCGCGCTCTGGATGCTCTGGCAGGGCACCGCATGGACCACCAGCCGCTACGACCCGTACCACCTCTGGCTGCAGGTCATCGTGATCACCGCGCTGGTGTCCGCCATGGTGATGGGGGTGGCCATCCCGCGGGCGTTCAGCGGGGCCGGTCTGGCGTTCGCCGCCGCGTACGTGGTGGCACAGGTGGGCCGCTCGGCGATCCTGTTGCTGGTGCTGCGCCGCCTGCAGTACCGCCGGCTGAAGCTGCGGATGCTCATCACCTACTGCGTGGCCGGGGTGCTCTGGCTGGTCGGCGGGGTGCTGCCCACCAACGCCCGGGTGGTGCTCTGGAGCACCGCGCTGCTGGTGGAGTATCTCGGCAACCGGTTCGGCTGGCCGGTGCCGGGGCTCGGCCGCTCGACCATCTCCCGCTGGGACATCCACGGCAAGCACCTCGCCGAGCGGTACCAGCAGATCTATCTGGTGGCGATCGGCGAGACGATCCTGATCGCCGGCCTGACCTTCACCCGGTCACCGGGCGGATGGCCCAGCATCCTCGCGTTCGCCGCCGCGCTGGCCACCTCCGTGCTGCTGTGGCGGATCTACGTGCAGCGGGCCGGGCAGATCCTCGGCGAGGCGGTGACCGGGGCCGAGCACCCGGCCACCATCGGCCGCTCCGCGGCCGACACCCACCTGGTCATGGTGATCGGCGTGGTCGCCACCGCGATCGGCTACGAGTTGGCCATCGAGCACCCCACCGGGCACAACGAGCTGCCGTGGCTGGCCATGGTCCTGGGCGGACCGGCGCTGTTCCTGGCCGGGCGGGCCCGCTTCGAGTACGAGGTGTTCGGCCGGGTCTCCCCGTCCCGGCTGGTGGCGATCGCCGCGCTGGCGCTGCCGGCGCCGCTGCTGGTGCACGTCGCGCCGCTGTTCGGGGCGGTGTGGGCGGTCGTGGTGCTGACGGCGGTGGCGGTGGCCGACGTACGCCGGGCGTGGGGACGCCCGCCGGAGGATCCCGCACCGCCGTTCTGACCGCCGGTCACCTCCGACCGGTGCGGGGACGCCACGCCCGCCACCGGGCTACGATCCGCGCGTGACCTTCTCGCTCGTCGCCCGCTCCGCCGACGGGCACCTGCACGGCGTGGCCGTGGCCAGCCGATTCCTCGCCGCCGGGGCGCTGGTGCCGGCCGCCGAGGCGCGGGTCGGCGCGGTCGCCACCCAGGCCCACGCCAACCTCGCCTACCGCGCGCAGGCCCTGGCCATGCTGCGCACCGGCGTCACCGCCGCCGACGCGGTGGCCGGCCTGGTCGCCGCCGACCCCGGGCGTGACGACCGGCAACTCGCGGTGGTCGGGGCCGCCGGCGCCGGGGCCACCTGGACCGGCCCGCGCTGCCATCCCTGGGCCGGCGGGCAGGCCGGCGACGGATGGGCCGCGCAGGGCAACATCCTGGACGGCCCACAGGTGATCGACGCGCTGCGCGACGCCTGGCTGACCGGCACCGACCTGCCGTTCCCGCAGCGGATGCTGGCCGCGCTGGCCGCCGGCGACCGGGCCGGCGGCGACCGGCGCGGCCGGCAGAGCGCCGCACTGCTGGTGGTGCAGCGCCACGGCGGCTACGCCGGCACCGGCGACGAACTGGTCGACCTGCGCGTGGACGACCATCCGGACCCGGTGGCCGAGCTGCGCCGCCTGCTCGGCCTGCACACCATGATCTTCGGCCGCCCGGACCCGGCCACCCTGCGCGACCTCACCGGCCCGCTCGCCGTCGAGGTGGCGGAGCTGCTCGCCGCCGCCGGGCACCCGGTCGGGCCGGCCGGCCTGGACGACGCGCTCGCCGCCTGGTCCGGCCTGGAGAACCTGGAGGAACGCTTCGTGCCCGGCCGGATCGACCCGATCGTGCTGGACCACCTGCGCCGCGGCGCGGCGGGCCGGCCGTCCCCGGCCGGATCCACCGGACCGGTCGGCTGAGCCGCCTCAGCCGCCGAACGCGAGCCGGCGGATGCCGGCGGCCGCCAGCGCCGCCCGCTCCGCGCCGGTCAGCGGCAGCCGGCCGGTGGCCTTGCGCAGCGCGGTGGACGCGTCCCAGCCGAGCGCGCCGGGCACGGGCCGCCCGGCGGTGAGCACGTCGAGCACCACGGCCGCCGCGGCCGGCGTCGTCCAGGGCCGCCGGTCCAGCGCGTCGGCCAGGTCCAGGCCGTGCACCGCGACCTCCACCACCCGGGTACGCAGGAACTCGGTCACCGCCATCGCGTCGCCGTGCCGGGTGCGCACCACCCGTCCGGGCGGCGCGGCGGCCACCGCCGCGTCCGTGGCCCGCCAGGCCCGCCCGAACTCGCGTGCCACCTCGACCGCGCCCGGATGCTCCCGCGCCGCCGCCCGGGCCCCGTCGATGCGCTCCCGGTCGACCTCGGGCGCGAACTTGGCCGCGCCGAAGTAGTCGGACGCGGTCACCTCGGGTCGCGGGGGCGCGGGCCCGGCGAGCATCGCGACCAGCCGGCCGGCCCCGGTGCGTACGTGCGCCAGCAGGTCCCGCACCTGCCATGGCGGGCACGGCGTCGGGCGGTCCAGGGCTGGGTCGTCGAGCCCGCGCAGCACCCGCTCCAGCCGCTCGCACTCGTCGCGGAACGCCGCCCGGACCGACGCCACCCCGGTGGCCTCAGCCCTTCCAGCGGGGCACCAGCCGGTGCACCGTGGCGAGGACCAGCGCGGCCAACACGGCGATCGTGCCGACGATGCCGGCCGCGCTGCCCGCGTACCCGACGAAGAGCGGACGGCGGCCGAGCTCCCCGACGGCGATCGTGGATCGGTCGACCAGCCAGGACAGCGCCAGCGCGGAGACCAGCAGGGCCAGCGCGCCGCCGACGCCGAGCACGGCGGCGGCCAACCGGTGCGCGTCGCCCGGCTCCACCACGGCCCGTTCCCGCTGGAAGACGAGCAGCACCAGCCCGGCGACCGCGGCCCACGCGCCGACCAGCAGGTACGCGGCGACCGCGTCGCTGGGCCGGTGCCAGCCGGCGGAGAGCGTGGCGACGCCGGCGGCGGCCGCGTAGCCGGCGCCGATGAACGCGCCGGCCACCCGCAACTGCCGGGGCAGCACCAGGATCAGCGCGACCGCCACCGAGGCCGCCACCGTGGTGTGGCCGCTGGGCAGGCTGTTGCCGGCGGCGGCCCGTTCCGGGTCGATGCCGAAGTCCGGCCGGGCCAGGAAGTACTTGAGTGCCTGGGTGCTCACGTTCGCGCCGGCGATCAGCAGCGTCGCGGTGACGGCGAGCGCCTTGCGGCCCCGGATCAGCGCGATGAAGCCGATCACGGCGGTGGCGGCCAGCAGCGACACCGCGGACATGGCGTTGAGGATGGTGTCCACCGGCCCGTCGACCCGGTCCTGCCCGATCTGGTTGCCGGTCAACGCGACCGTGTCCAGCCACTGACCCAGTCGGGTGTGCACGGCGAGCCGCCACAACACCAGGAACGCTGCCGTCTGGGCCAAGGCCAGTACGACCAACCAGACCGCCGTCCAACCCCTCGCCGTCTCCCGCACCCGGACAACTTAGCGGTCGGCCCGCTGCGGCGCGCGGCGGAGCGCCCCGGATTCCGGCGTAGGTTGAGTCGGGCTTTCTCGAGGAGGTGGCAGGTGACCGGTACGCCGGATCGGCAGCGGTCGGCCGGGGCGCGGCCGGAGTCGCTGGCCGACCTGCTCGGGGGTCGACGGGGGGCGGTCGACGCGACGCTGCCCCCGCTGGCGTTCGGGCTCGGCTGGGTGCTCGGCGGGCTCGGCGGCGGGGTGCTCGCCGCGGTGGCGACCGGAGCGGCGGTGGCCGCCTGGCGCTGGCGGCGCGGCGACCGTCCCCGCTCGGTGCTGATCGGGTTGCTCGCGGTCTGCCTGGCCGCGTTGATCGCGGTGCGCACCGGCCGAGCGAGCGATTTCTTCCTGCTGCAGATCGCGTCCAACGCGGCCAGCGCGCTGGCGTGGGCGGTCAGCGTGGTGGTGCGCTGGCCGCTGCTCGGCGTGGTGGTCGGGCTGGCGCTCGGGCAGCGGGGGCGGTGGCGGCGCGACCCGGCGCTGCTGCGGGCGTACGGCCGGGCGAGCTGGGTGTGGACCGCCACCTACGTGCTGCGGATGGCGGTGTTCGTCCCGCTCTGGCTCGACCGGCAGGTGGTCGCGCTGGCGGTGACGCGGGCGGCGCTGACCTGGCCGCTGATCGCGGCGGCGCTGGCGCTGAGCTGGGTGGTGATCCGCCGGTCGCTGCCGCCGGGGCACCCGGGGCTGCGGCACCCGGTGGGCGCGTCCGACGCGGACCGCGGGCCGGTGGCGGGGCCGGAAAAATAGTGGAGAGGCCGCCACGGGGGGAGCGGCCTCTCCGTCAAATACGTTACTCCGTCAACGCCACAGATGTGATCCCGTGGGGCGCTGAATTTTGCGTGCCTTTTCGCGCCATGGGTCGCCCCCGGGCGGAGTGGTGGGCCGGTCCGTCCGCTGCGTCGGCCGGACGGCCGGCCCACCCGGCCTGACCGTGGGCGTCAGGCCGTCCGCCGACCCGGCCGCTCCGTTCCCCCATCGGCCGGGTGGGCGTCCTCCGTGGGCGGGGCATCTCCCGCCCACGGAGGAGTCGTCACCTCACCCCTGCGGGAAGTAGGTGCCGTAGTCGGCGTACGCCATGGCGACGTCCGCCTGCGCCCAGAACCGGTGGTAGTTGAAGACCGGCTCGGCGCCGCCGTCCAGGTACGCCTGCACCTTCGGCCAGTCCGGGTCCTTCTTGTAGAAGGACCGGATGTCCAGGAAGCTCTTGCCGGCGGCGATGGCGTCGCCGTTGGGCATCTTCCCGGTCCAGCCCGGCGGCACGTAGAGGCCCTGACCGTCGGCGGCGTTGTAGACGTCGTCGAAGCGCTTGTAGTCACCGCGCTTCTCCGGCATCGACACGCCCTTGCTGTCGGAGGCCGCCGAGAGCGCGTCCAGCAGGCCCTTGGCGGTGTTCTTCGCCGCGACGTTGCCGGACTTGGCCGCGTACGCGATGAGGGTGCGGGCGTAGGCGGCGGCGACACCGACGTCCTGGCCCTTGACCGTCACCTCGACGTGCAGGTTGGTGTTCGGCTGCGGGCTGCTCGGGTTCCAGTTGGCCGGCTGGCCGGTCCACTTCATGTCCGACGGGATCGACCAGTTGGTGCCGGTGGTGGTGTTGGCGATCGCCCACGGCACCCACTTGTCCAGCAGCGCCTTCGCCTTCGCGTTGCCGGTCTGCAGGTAGAGCTCGGCGATGCGCTGCATCGACCAGGCCTGCATGCCGAACCACTGGTTCGACGGCGGGTCGTTGTAGACCGGGTCGACGTCGTAGAACATGCCGTAGAAGGTGGCGGTGCCGGCCGGCGGCTGGGCGTAGCTGCCGTCCCAGCTGTTGGTGGCGCCGCCGGCGATGCCGCCCTCGGCGGACTGCAGCCAGGTGTAGAACTCCAGCTGCCGGTCCATGCTCTTCTGCCAGTCGGAGACCGCGGTCGGCGACTTCGGCTTCAGCTCCGCGACGTTGGTCATCGCCCAGGCCGCGAACGGGTTCTGGTAGCCGAAGTGGCTGTGGCTGGAGCCGATCCGCCACGACCAGTTCTGGCCGGCGTCGTAGGCGCCACCCCAGGCGTAGTACCAGGAGAGCAGGTAGTGCGCCGAGTCACGGCCGCTGCCGGCCGGGCAGGCGGACGCGCCGACACAGTTGCCGATCTTCTTGAAGTACTTGTCGAACAGCGCGTAGCGCAGGTAGTCGCCCATCTTGGCGGCCTTCGCCACGGTGGCCGCCACGTCGGCCTCCTTGCCCTGCGCCTTGGCCCAGGTCAGCGCCCAGTAGGCGGCCTGCACGGCACGCGCGTCGGCGTCCGGCGCGTTGGTGTACTTCCACTGCTTGGCGGGGGCGCTGGACTCCTTGACGAACAGGTCGAGGTAGCCGTTCGGGCCGCCGTGCTTGAACGTGTCGCAGGACGGCTGCGGCACGGTCTCCCACACCGACTCCTGGGTGCCCCGCTGGAACGTGTTGATGTAGGCGGGCTTGGTGGTGCCGTCGCCGCAGCGGCCGAAGCCGTAGGTGTTGTCGACGTCCAGCAGCCAGTGCATGCCGTAGATGTCGCCGGTGCCGTAGGTGGACTGCAGCTCCGAGCGCAGCGGGTCCTGGCCGACCGGGACGCTGGCCTCCAGTGCCGAGGGGTACTGGCTGGGCAGGTTGTGCTCGGCCGCGTACTGCGGGGTGCCCGGCGAGCCGGCGGTGGCCTGGTCGGCGTGGCTCGGGATGATGTACTTCTCGGTCACGGTCCAGGCGTTGTTGAACGGTCCCCAGTTCTGGGTGACCCGGCCGTACTGGGCCTCCAGCCAGATCCAGAAGCTGAACGCCTCCGAGGTGGTCTCGTGCCCGTGGTCGGGCGCCTCGACGATCAGCGTCTCGATCGAGTGGTACGGCACGCCCTCGGGGCTGAAGTAGCCCGAGTTCTTGATCTTGCCGTACTGGTCGAGGAACTTCTTGATGTAGGCGTTGTCGCCGCCCGGGGTGTCGTTGTCGATCTCGGTGGCGACCACCGAGACCGGGGCGTACCCGGTCGCCGACGCGGTGATGGTGGCGGTGCCGCCGACGGTGTCGGCGTCCTCGGCCGCGGAGACGGTGGCGGTGACGCCGGTGCTCCAGTTGCTCGGGGTGAGCGTCAGCGTCGACGGCGAGACGGTGATGTCGCTGTCACCGGTGACGGCGAGGGTCACCGGGACGTTGGCGCTGGGCGCCGCGCTGAGCGTGTAGCGGACCGTGGTGCTGCCGCCCTCGTCGACGCTCACCGCCGACGGGGTGGCGACCAGCTTCGGCCCGGTGGCCGCGGTCACCGTGAACGACTTCTCCGCCGTGGCGGTGCCGCCGGCGTTGTCGTACGCCTTGGCCTGCACGGTGTAGCTGCCCGCCGGCAGGCCCAGCAGGTCGTAGCCGTACGGGGCGGTGGTGTCGGTGTTGACCAGCAGGCCGTTGCGGTAGAACTCGACCTTGCTGATGGTCCCGTCGGGGTCGCTGGCGGTCGCGGTCAGCGGGACGTCGGCCGGGGCGGTGAACGGGCCGGCCGGCACGCCGAGCGAGACCGTCGGCGGCTGGTTGGTGGAGGCGCCGTTGCAGGCGACCCCGTTGAGCGTGAACGCGCTCGGCTTCGGGTTGCTGCCGCTGAACGAGCCGTTGAAGCCGATGTTCGTGGACGCGCCGGTGGGCAGGCTGCCGTTGTACGACTCGTTGGTCGCGGTCACCTCGCTGCCGGACTGGCTCCACTTCGCCGACCAGCCCTGGGTCACCCGCTGGCTGCTGTTGGGGAAGGAGAACTTCAGCGACCAGTTGTTCAGCGCGTCACCCAGGTTCTTGATGGTGACGTTGGCGGTGAAACCGCCGCTCCAGTCGTTTGTCGCGTAGGTGACGTCGCAGGCGGGTGCGGCCTGCGCGGCGGTCGCCGGCAGGGCCACCCCGCCGATGGCGAGGGCGGTGGCGGCGAGCATCGCCGTGCGGCGACGTCTGGCCAAGAGTCTCATGTGGGCGGTGTCTCCTCGGACCGGGCCGGGACCCAGGGTCCCGGCGGGGCGCCTCCACGCGGCCGACGGGCGTACGCGGGGGGACGGAGGCGTCCGGAAAGGGGGTCGTCCCGGCCGTGCCGGGGATCGGGGCGCCGCACCGGTTGTTCACCGGGTGCCCTCGGCGGCCCGTGCTCGCGCGAGCTGGCTCCGCATCGCGTGTCGAGAGTCTGCCATGGAAGCGCTCCCACCACAATGGCCAGGGCAGACACCCACGTCCATGTTTCGATCTCGTTTAGGGGCTTTCACAAAGCCGTGACGCGGGTTACAGTCGCAGCATCGCCGATGGGAGCGCTTCCATCGACGGAGATGTAAGTACTGAATCGCCGGGGACACCCGTGCCCGGCGTATCGGCCCAGTGGCCGACGGCGATACCAGCCCGGACGCCGCCGCCGGCCATCACCCGCCAGACGGAGGGAGGTGGAACCAGAGCCACTCGCGTGGCCCGGCTCCCGCGCGACACGCACGACGGACGCCAATTCCAAGTCGTGTGTGTGTGCATCTCGGTGGGGACGGGGGTTGCCCTCCCCCGTCCCCACACTAAACCCCCGTTGTCGACGGCAAAAGAGGCCGACGGGACAGGCGTGACACGCCACCCGGACGGCCTTTCGCGCTATCTGCCCCATCCTCGCCGCTCGCCCCCCGCCCCCGAGCGACACCCGCCCACCCCACTCCGGCCGCCCGCCGGCCGCGCCGCGACCGCGCCGCGACCGCCGGAATCGAGGCCGGCCGCCTCCGGCCTATGCTGGGAGCGCTCCCGGCCCCCGGGCGGCCCGTCACTTCGAGGAGAACCTCCATGTCGTTACTCACCCGACGGCGCCTGCTCCGCCGCGCCGCCCTGTCCGCGACCGCCGCGGGCGCGGCCCGGACCGGGCTCGCCGGCGCCACCGCGGCGGGGCTCGCCGCCTCCGCCTCCGCCCTCGGCGCCTGTGACTCACCGCCCGAGCGCGAAAGCGACGCGGAGCGCAACGGCACGCTGCGCTTCCCGCCCGGATTCGGCTGGGGGGCGGCCACCTCGGCGTACCAGATCGAAGGGGCCGCCAAGGAGGACGGGCGGGGTGAGTCCGTCTGGGACACCTTCAGCCGCACCCCGGGCCGCACCGCCAACGGCGACACCGGCGACGTCGCGGCCGACCACTACCACCGGTACGCCCAGGACCTCGACCTGATGCGCGAGCTGGGGTTGCGCAGCTACCGGTTCTCCATTTCCTGGCCGCGGATCCAGGCCGACGGCTCCGGCCGCCCCAACCAGCGTGGCCTGGACTTCTACCGCCGCCTGCTGGACGGCCTGCACGAGCGCGAGATCGCGCCGATGGCCACCCTGTTCCACTGGGACCTCCCCCAGGCGCTGCAGGACGACGGCGGCTGGGAGAACCGGGACACCGCCGAGCGCTTCGCCGACTACGCCGACGCCGTGTTCCGCGCCCTCGGCGAGCAGGTGCCGGTCTGGCTGACCATCAACGAGCCGAAGACCGTGGTACAGAACGGTTACCTCACCGGCCACCACGCCCCCGGTCACCAGGACGAGGCCGCCGCCTATCTGGTGGCCCACCACCTCCAGCTCGCCCACGGCCTCGCCGTGCAGGCGCTGCGCGCCTCCGGCGTGCCCGGCCGCATCGGCCCGGCGCTCAACCTGCACCCCTGCTACCCGGCGGACGACAGCACCGAGGCCGCCGCCGCGACCACGCTCTACGACGGCTACGAGAACCGCCTCTACCTCGACTCGATCTTCAAGGGCGCGTACCCGCGCGACGTGCTCGCCGACCTCGGCCCGGACAGCCGGATGGCCCGGGCCGTCCGCGACGGCGACCTGAAGATCATTTCCAGCCCGGTGGACCTGCTCGCGGTGCAGTACTACACCCCGCTCTACGTCACCGGCAGCGGTGACACGGTCCGCAGGTGGCCCACCTCCCAGGCCGACTGGCAGCAGATCTACCCCCAGGGCATGTACGACATCCTGACCCGGGTCACCCGTGACTACGGCCGGGTGCCCATCACCATCACCGAGAACGGCCTGCCCTGCCCCGACGCCCCCGGCCCGGACGGCACGGTCGACGACGCCGGCCGGGTCACCTTCCTGCGCGACCACTTCACCGTCGCCCACAAGGCCATCACCGACGGCGTGCCGCTGGAGAGCTACCACGTCTGGTCGCTGCTGGACAACTTCGAGTGGAACGAGGGGTACGAGCAGCGCTGGGGCCTGATCTACGTGGACTACCCGACCCAGCGCCGGATCTTCAAGCGCAGCGCCCACTGGTACCGCGACGTGATCCGCCGCAACGGACTCTAGGCCCGGTGGGCGTGGCCCGGCCGGCGGCGCCGCCGGCCGGGTGCCCGTCGACGCGGCGACCCCGCCGCTCAGCGCGGCAGCGCCTGCTGCAACTCCGCCCGCAGCGCCGGGGTGAGCATCTCGCCGGCCTGCTTGGCCAGCCGGGCCATCTCGTAGCCGACCACGCCGATGTCGGCGTCCCCGCCGGCCAGCGTGGCCAGGATCGAGCCGTCCCGGATCTGCATGACCAGGAAGTAGCCCCGGCCCATCTCGACCACGGTCTGCTTGACGACGTCGCCGTCGAACATCTGCGCCGCGCCCGCGGTGATGCTCATCAGGCCCGAGGTGACCGCGGCGAGCTTGTCCGCGTGGTCGCGCGGCAGATGCGCGGAGATCGCCACCAGCAGCCCGTCGGAGGACACCACCACGGCGTGCGCCACCCCGGGAACCCGCTCGGCGAACGCGTTCACCAGCCAGCTCAGGTCGCGTGCCTCCTGGCTCAACGTCGTCACTGTCGTCGTCCCCCTTCGTCGCGCGGCAGGTACATCTCGGTGGTCTCCTCGGCCTCGGCCCGTCGTACCCCGCCGTAGAAGCGGGAAAGCATACCGCCGACCGCCTCCGGGTCCGGCTCGTGCCGCACCGCCGCGCGGTCCGGCCGGTCGGCCGACGAGACCGCGGCGAGCTGGGCCATCGGCACGCGTACCGGCAGGCCCCGCTCGTTGGTCCCCCCGGTCACCGGCGTCCGCGCCGGCGCCGGCGTCACACCCAGCACCGACGACGTCGGTCCCTGCCGGGAGAACCAGCCGCCGCCCGCGGCCGCGGCCGGAGCGAGCACGTCCTCGGCCCGGCCGGGCACCGGCCGGGGACGCGGCACCGCGTCGGGCGGGCCGGCCGGTGACCCGGGTGGCGGCTCCGCCGCGTCGCCGAGCGGCCGGCCGGTCAGCGGCGAGACCGGCAGCGCCGGCGGCCCCGACGGCACCGGTGCGCCCGGCCGCGGCAGCACCGGATGACGGCCGGCCACCGGCAGCTCGGCGGTCGCGCCGCCGAGCGCCCGCGACGCCGCGGCGAGCTGACCGGTCAGCATCCGCGCCGGCACCGGCGGGTCCAGCCCCGGCGGAGGCGTCTCGGCCAGCAGATCGGCCGGGATCCGGACCCGGGTGACCAGGCCCTCCCGACCGGGGCGCAACTGCACCCGGAGGCCGTGGCGGGAGCCCAGGTGGCTCACCACGAACAGGCCCATCCGCTCGGACGCGCCCACGTCGGGCGCCGGCGGCTCGGCCAGCACCGCGTTCGCCTCGGCCAGCGCGGCCGGGCTCATGCCCAACCCCCGGTCGACGATCTCCACCAGCGCACCCGGACCGTCCGCCTCGACCACGACCCGCACCACCGTGTCCGGCCGGGAGAACGTGGTGGCGTTCTCCAGCAGCTCCGCGAACAGGTGCACCAGGTCACCGACGGCGTGCCCGACCACGTGCAGGTCGGTGCGGTTCTCGTGGCGCACCCGCTGGTACTGCTCGATCTCCGCGCTCGCCGCGAGCAGCACCGCCCCCAGCCCCACCGGGCGGTTCCACCGCCGGGTGGACTCCGTGCCGGCGAGCACCAGCAGGCTCTCGTCGTTGCGGCGCATGCGGGCGGCGAGGTGGTCCAGCTTGAACAGGTTCTCCAACTGCTCCGGGTCGCTCTCCTCACGCTCCAGGTCGTCGAGCAGCTCCAGCTGCCGCTCGACCAGCACCTGGCTGCGCCGGGCCAGGTTGACGAACATGGCGTTGACGTTGCGGCGCATCATCGCCTGCTCGACCGCGACGTCCACGGCGCTGCGGTGCACCGCCACGAACGCCTCGGCCAGCTCGCCGATCTCGTCCTGCGAGTCGACCACCGCCGGCGGCACGTCGATGGCGCCCACCGGGCGGTCCACCGCCCGCAGCCGCTGAAGGGTCATCGGCAGCTCCACCTGCGCGATGCGCAGCGCCTGGCCGCGGAGCTGGCGCATCGCCCGGGCCACCGACCGGCCGACCAGCAGCGAGATGAGCACGGCCACCAGGAGCACCGCGACGATCCCGCCGGCCACCAGCAACGTCTCGCGCAGCTGTTGGGCGCTCGCGTCGTCGGAGCGGCGCACCGCGTCGTCGAGGATCTCGCCCTCGAGCTGGCGGAACAGCTCCTGCCGCTGCTCCGTGGCCGCCCACCACTGCGGCGCGGACGGCAACGCCGGCTCCGCCCCGCCGGTGGGCAGGGTCCGCTCCTCCAGCCGGGTCGCCGTGACGAAGGCCGGGTCCACCGAGGTGCGGTCGTAGCGGCGCACCTGCTCGGCGGTCGCCGCCACCCGGAACGCGCCCAGGGCGGTGAGCTGCTGGGCCCGCAGGTCGGTCAGCGTCACCTGGTCGTCCGGCTCGTACCGGCCGGCACGGGCGGCCGCGTACAGCTCGGCGCGGATCCGGGAGGACAGCTCCTTGACCCGGGCCAGCTGCACGTAGCGCAGCACCGCGTCGGTCAGCGCCCGCTGGCCGCCTCCGGGCGACGGTTCGGCCAGCAGGTTGAGCAGCGCCGCGACGGCACGGTGGTAGTTGCTGAGCACGGTGTCGGCGGAGAGCACCGCGGGCGGCACCGCGGCGCGGATGTTCACCACCTGGTCGTACGCCTCCAGCGCCTCGGCGTAGGAGACCCGCCAGGCGGCATCGGCGTCGGCCAGCGGCTCGGCCGCGGCGCGCAGCTCGGCCACCGCCCGGTCGGTGGCCTCCTGCAACGGCCGCAGCTCGGCGACCGCGGCATCCCGGTCGGCGCCGGTGCCGCCGCGGCGCAGCGCGGCCAGCTCACCGGCGGAACGGTCCCGCTCCTGCTGGAGCCGGTCGACCACGGCGGTGATCTGCCGGCCGATGCCGACCTGCTCGGCGAAGTCGCTCAGGGTGGTGGTCTGCCCCACCAGGCCCCGGGTCTGCACGCCGGCCAGGAGCAGGAACGCCAGCGAGGGGATCACCAGCACGGTGGCGAGCTTGGTGCCCATCCGCCAGTCCCGCAGCCGGAACCCGGAGCGCCGGCGGTGCGGCGGCGGGGCCGCGCCGCGGGCCGGGTCGGGACCTGCGCGCACACTTGCCTCCTCGGTCCGCTCCACCACGGCGGGGAGCGGGATCCATCCAACCAGGCCGGCGGGCGCTGTCAACGCCCGCCCGGACGGCATGAGCAGGACGGTCAGCGGTTACGCGTCCGGCGCGGCGTCGGCGTCCGGAGGGCCGACACCGCCGATGTCGGCCGCCCGCGCGACCCGGCCCAGAGCCACCAACGCGGCGCCGGTCGCCCCGATCTCCGGGTTGCGCTGCCACCAGACCGTACGCGGGACGAGCACGTCGGCGAAGGCCGCGCGCCACCACGGTGAGGCGGTCAGCGCCCCACCGCCGAGCACCACCTCCATCGGGTCGCCGACGCCGGCCTCGAGCAGCGCCAGGTCGTCGGCGACGAGCCGGCACAGCCCGCCCATCAGCCCGGCGAGCATGTCGACCGCGGTGGTGCCGAAACTCAACCCGCGCAGCTCGCCCGAGCCGGCCGGGGCCGTGCCCGGGGGCCGGTCCCCGCCGAGACGGGGATTGGCCCGCACCCGCGCGTCGGCCCCGGCACGGTGCAGCGCCGCCTCCAGCTCCGCGCCCTCCGGCAGCCGCAGCTCCCGGTTCGCCCAGGCGAACAGGTTCCCGCCGCTGGAGTACGCCGCCCCGGTCACCACGTGGTCGTGGTCGACCCGGTAGCGCCAGAGCTGGTCCGGCAGCGGCGGCAGCTCCGCGCCGGCCGGCACCGCCTGGATCATGCGGACCGCGGCGGAGGTGCCGACGGTGACCGCGGCCCGGGACCCGTCGACGCAGCCGGAGCCCACGTTGGACGCCGCGCCGTCGCCGACCGGCGCGGCCCAGCGTGCCCCGGCCAGCTGCGGCCAGCGCTTCGCGTGCTCCGGGTTCAACCGGCCGCGCCACCCCGGCGGGGCCAGCGCCGGCAGCCGTTCCGGGCGCACCCCGGCCAGCACGCACGCCTCCGGGTCCCAGTCGAGCCGGCGCAGGTCGAGCAGCCCGGTGCCGGAGGCCAGCGAGACGGACATCGGGGCCTCGTCGAGCAGCGCGCCGAGCACGTACTCGGCCAGGCCCGCGAACCCGGTCGCGGAGTCGCCGCCGCGCTCGGCCAGCCAGGGCAGCCGCACCGACCAGTAGCAGCGGTGCCACCAGGTGCCGGTGCGCAGGTGATAGTCGTCCGGATCGGCCGGGCCGACCGCGCCGGCCGGCGGCGCCGGGCGGGTGTCCAGCCAGGTGAGCACCGGACCCGACGGGGTGCCGTCGGCGGCCAGCGGCAGCACCGAGTGCCACTGCGCCGACGTCGCCACCAGACCGACCTGCCCCAGGTGCCCGCCCGCGGCCAGCTCGTCCAGGCACTCGACCAGGCACGCCAGGTAGCCGGCGCCGTCCAGCGTCCCGGTGCCGTCGTCGCCGGTGGCCAGGTGCACCTTGCGGCGGGCCAGCGCACCCGGGCGCGGCACGGCGTCCGCGTCCAGCACGAGTCCGCGCACCGAGGAGGTGCCCAGGTCCAGAGCGAGAATGTCCATCGCCGGTCAACCTACCCGGCGCCGGCCGCGACGCTGATCGGGTTCCCCGGCACCGCGCGGTCGCGTACAGTGATCGTCATGCCCGCGCACCTGTCCTGCTGGTGGCCCGCCGACCCGGCGGCCCACCCCCGCGCGTAGCTTTTCCCACGCGGCCGCCCGACGAGGCGGCCGCCGGTCTCTCCCCGGCATCCCGGGTCGCCCTCGCCGGTGGCCGCCGGCCCACCGAGGAGACCCGATGTCCGTCCCGTCCGACCCGCTGGCCGCTCTCGCCGCCGGCCGCGACCCCGGCCCGTTCGCGCTCGTCCGCCGCGAGGGCGCCGACCACGTCGACCTGTACGCCGGCCCGGTCCACCGCGCCGAGCACCTCGCCGACCTGCCGCTGCCCGACGGCCCGCCCGGTCCCCGCACGCTGGCGCTGGTGCCGTTCCGGCAGATCACCGAGCGCGGCTTCGCCTGCGTGGACGACGGCCTGCCGCTGGAGTTCCTGGAGGTCCGGCAACACCTGCGGATCCCGCTGGCGCGGGTGCTCGACGCGCTGCCGGACGCGCCGGTGCGCACCCGCGACGCCGGCTTCGACATCTCCGACGACGAGTACGCGGCGGTCGTCGAGCGGGTGCTGACCGACGAGATCGGCCGGGGCGAGGGCGCGAACTTCGTCATCCACCGCACCCTTCGGGCCCGGGTGCAGGGCGATCCGCTGACCGCGGCGCTGGCCGCGCTGCGCCGGCTGCTGGTCCGCGAGCGCGGCGCGTACTGGACCTTCCTGGTGCACACCGGCGCCCGGATCCTGGTCGGCGCCAGCCCGGAGCGGCACGTCAGCGTGACCGACGGGCTGGTCGAGATGAACCCGATCAGCGGCACCTTCCGGCACCGGGGCGCGGCGGCCGACCGGGCCGCGCTGCTGCGCTTCCTGCGCGACGAGAAGGAGGTGGAGGAGCTCTACATGGTGCTCGACGAGGAGCTGAAGATGATGGCCGTGGTCGCCGAGCACGGCGGCCAGGTGGTCGGGCCGTACCTGAAGGAGATGGCGCACCTGGCGCACACCGAGTACCTGCTGGCCGGGCGGTGCTCCCGGGACGTGCGCGACGTGCTGCGGGAGACCATGTTCGCGCCCACCGTGACCGGCAGCCCGATGGAGAACGCCTGCCGGGTGATCGCCCGGCACGAGCGGACCGGCCGGCGCTACTACGCCGGCGTGCTCGCCCTGCTCGGCCGCGACGAGGCGGGCCGGCAGACGCTGGACGCGCCGATCCTGATCCGCACCGCGGAGATCACCGGCGACGGTGAGCTGCGGGTGCCGGTCGGCGCCACCCTGGTCCGGCACTCCACGGCCGCCGGCGAGGTGGCCGAGACGCACGCCAAGGCCGCCGGGGTGCTGGCCGCCCTGGGCCTCGGCCCGGACGCCCCA
Organism: Micromonospora humi; assembly: GCF_900090105.1. Taxonomy (GTDB): domain Bacteria; phylum Actinomycetota; class Actinomycetes; order Mycobacteriales; family Micromonosporaceae; genus Micromonospora; species Micromonospora humi. Next base: position 169,713 of record NZ_FMDM01000010.1, read on the forward strand.
CGAGACGACGACGGGGCCGCCGTCGGATACGCCGACGACCCCGAGGTACGCGCCGCGCTGGCCGCCCGCAACACCCCGCTGGCCCGGTTCTGGCTACGACAGCGGGAAGCCGGGGCGATCGCGCCGCGCGGGCTCGCCGGGCGGCGGGCGCTCGTCGTCGACGGCGAGGACACGTTCACCGGCATGCTCGCCCACCAGCTCGGCGCGCTGGGGCTGACGGTCGACCGGCGGGACTGGTCGCGGCCCGGCCCGCTGGACGGGTACGACCTGGTGGTGGTCGGCCCCGGACCGGGCGACCCGCGCGACGCGACCGCGCCGAAGATGGCGGCGCTGCGGGCGGTGCTGGCCGAGCTGCTCGCGTCCGGCCGACCGACCCTGGCGGTGTGCCTCGGCCACCAGCTGCTGGCCGGGCTGCTCGGCCTGCCGCTGCACCGGCGCGACGCGCCCTACCAGGGCCTGCCGCGGGACGTGGACCTGTTCGGGGTGACCCGCCGGGTGGGCTTCTACGCCAGCTTCACCGCTCGGGCCGACGCCGACCGGTTCACCGGCGCGTACGGCCCGGTCGAGGTGTCCCGGGACGCGGTGGACGGCGCGGTGCACGCGCTGCGCGGCCCGGGCTTCGCCGGGGTGCAGTTCCACCCGGAGTCGGTGCTCAGCCGGGACGGCACGGTGGTCCTGGCCGATCTGCTGGGGCATCTGCTCGACCGGCCGGCGTTGAGCGCGCATGGCGCGGGCGATCGGGGGTAGGGACACGGCGACCGGTGGTCCGGACGGGTTCGAGAGCCCCCGTCCGGACCACCGGTCGCCCGTTCGGCCCGGTTCAGCCGGCCATGCCCCGCTTGAGCGCGGCCCCCATCAGCACGGCCCGCTTGGCGGTCAGCGCGGTGGCCGCCAACGCCACGTGGTCCGGGGCGACCTCCCCGTTGTTGCTGGTGTGCGACGCGCCGTACGGGTTGCCGGCGACGAACTGGCTGGGGTCGGTGTAGCCGGGCGTCACCACGACACCACCCCAGTGGTAGAAGACCGTGTACAACGACAGCAGCGTCGCCTCCTGGCCGCCGTGCGAGGTAGCGGTCGAGGTGAAGCCGGTGTAGACCTTGTCGGCCAGCGCGCCGTTGGCCCAGAGCGGGCCGGTGGTGTCGATGAACTGCTTGAGCTGCGCGGCGATCATGCCGTACCGGGTGGGCGACCCCATGATCACCACGTCCGCCCAGGACAGGTCGTCCGGCTCGGCCTCCATCACGTCCTGGGTCTCCAGCCGGTGCGCCTGCCAGCCCGAGTTGGAACGGATCGCCTCGTCGGGCGCCAGCTCACGTACCTTGCGCAGGCGGACCTCGGCACCGGCCTCCTCCGCCGCCTCGACCGCCGACCGCGCCATCTGGTAGGTGATTCCGGTCGCGCTGTAATAGATCACCGCGACCTTGACCTGGCCATCCATCAGACGTTCGCCTCCTTCATTCGGGGTGAGCTCCGGCGACTACCCGTTACTTGCCGCGTCAAACGCCGCTCAAGATTTGCGCAAGTTCGCCGGGGAACCCCGCGCCCGGCCGCGCGCACCGGGGATCCTGTTTCCACCGGCGCCGGCCGTACGCCGCCCCCGCGCCGGGAACCTGAACGGGGGATCGCGCTCCGTCGGCAGCGACGCCGGCGTAGCGCGATCAGGGGCCCGTTCCCGGCTCGCCCGGCGGTGTCGGCGCCCCGACCTATGCTGGCCGTCCACCTGCCGACGGGAGGCCGCCGTGTCCGTACGCCTCAGCCGCGAAGAGGCACTCGCGCTGCGGATGACCGGCCTGCTGCTGCGCCCGCACCCGACCGTCCGGCCGCGGAGCGTGTCCGACGTGGTCGAGTGGTTCGGCGCCATGCAGGCGCAGGACGCGGCGAGTGGCTCGTGGTCGCTCGGCGTACGCCTGCCCGGCGCGACCCGGGCGGACGTCGACGCGGCGCTGGAGCGGCGGGAGGCGCTGCGCACCTGGCCGATGCGGGGCACGGTGCACCTGGTGCCGTCACGCGACGCGCACTGGATGCTGGCCCTGACCGGCGTCCGCACGCTCGGCGGGCTGGCGGCCCGGTGGCGGCAGCTCGGGCTCACCCTCACCGACGGCGACCGCGCCGGCGACGTGCTCGGCGCGGCGCTGAGCGGCGGCGGCCGGCTCACCCGCGCCGAGTGCCTGACCGCGCTGCGCGCCGCCGGGCTGGACACCGCCGGTCAACGCGGCTACCACCTGCTCTGGTACGCCGCCCAACGCGGCATCACCTGCATCGCCCCGCACGTCGGCAACGAGCAGTCGTTCGCCCTGCTCGACGAGTGGGCGCCCGAGCCGCACCGCCCGGAGCGCGACGAGGCGCTGGCGGTGCTGGCCCAGCGCTACGTGCGCTCCCACGGCCCGGTCACCCGGCACGAGCTGGCCCGTTGGAGCGGCCTGACCGTCACCGACGCGACCCGGGCGCTCACGCTGGCCGGCGACCTGCTCGCCCCGGTCGAGGTGGACGGCGAGCCGGCCGTGGTCGACGCCGCGCTGCTCGACGCGCCCCGCGCGGCGGTCGACGACCTGCACACGCTGCCCGGCTTCGACGAATACCTGCTCGGCTTCAAGGACCGCGCACTGATGCTCGACCCGGCGCACGCCGACGCCGTGGTGCCCGGCAACAACGGGATGTTCCAGGCCACCGTGGTCCGCGGTGGCCGGGTGGTCGGCACCTGGAAGCGGACGCTCGGGGCGAGGGCGGTGACCGTGACCGTGCGGCAGCTCGTGCCGTTCGACGCGCCGCTGCGCGCCCGGGTCGACGCGGCTCTGGCCGGCTACGCCGCCTTCGTCGGGCGGGAGCTGCGCAACTCCTGGTGATGGCGCCCCGCCCCACCGACGCTGCTGGGGCTGGTCACGCTCCGCAGTGACCACCTCGGTGCGTCGACCCGGTTCGCGGCCGCGCGCCATCCGTCCGCCCACCGGGCACCTCACACACCGTGTCGAATCCACAGGTGCCACGAGGACGGCGGAAGGGCCGGCGGCCGAAGCCGCCGACCCTTCCGCGCACGGACGCTCAGTCGGCGAGCGCGCCGGCCGACCGTCCCTCGTGCAGGGTCAGGTTGCGGCCACTGCCCGGGTCGAACAGGTGGATCTTCTCCAGGTTGAACCACACCCGCCGGTTCTCGCCCTCGCGGACCGGCGACTCCGCCGACAGCCGGGTCACCAGGTTGGAGCCCGCTCCGGCGAAGTCGGCGGCCCCCGCGTCGGCGGCCAGTTCCTCCAGCTCCGCGGCGGTGGCCCGCTCCCCCTCGACGGTGAAGTAGACGTACTTGTCCGAGCCCATCGACTCGACGATGTCGACCGGCGCCTCGAACTCCACGCCCCGGGCGCGGGTCTCGTCGTCGATCAGCGCCGCGTCCTCGAAGTGCTCCGGGCGGACGCCGAGGATCAGCTCGCGAGGCGCGTCACCGGCCTCCAGCTCACGCCGGACCCGTTCGCCGATCGGCACGTCGCCCAGTGCGGTCCGCAGCCGCCCCTCCTCCACCTTCGCGTGCAGGAAGTTCATCGACGGAGAGCCGATGAACCCGGCGACGAAGAGGTTGCGCGGGTGGTCGTACAGCTCCTGCGGCGGGCCGACCTGCTGCACCGCGCCGCCGCGCATGATGACCACCCGGTCGCCGAGCGTCATCGCCTCGGTCTGGTCGTGGGTGACGTAGACGGTGGTGGTGCCGAGCTGCTTCTGCAGCCGGGACACCACCGTGCGCATCTGCACCCGCAGCTTCGCGTCCAGGTTGGACAACGGCTCGTCCATCAGGAACGCCTTGGGCTGGCGGACGATCGCCCGCCCCATCGCCACCCGCTGCCGCTGGCCGCCGGAGAGGTTGGCCGGCTTGCGGTCCAGCAGCGCGGTCAGCTCCAACACCTTGGCGGCCTCCTCCACCTTCTGGTTGATGGTCTCCTTGTCCATCTTCGCCAGGCGCAACGGGAAGGCCATGTTCTCCCGCACCGTCATGTTCGGGTAGAGCGCGTACGACTGGAAGACCATGGCGATGTCCCGGTCCCGGGGCGCCTTGTCGTTGACCCGTTCCCCCGCGATGCGCAGCTCACCGGAGCTGATGTCCTCCAGCCCGGCGATCATGTTGAGGGTGGTGGACTTCCCGCAGCCCGAGGGGCCGACCAGGATGACGAACTCGCCGTCGGCGATCTCCAGGTCGACGTCCTGCACGGCGGTGGTCCCGTCCGGGAACCGCTTGCTCACCTTGTCCAGCACGATGTCAGCCACTGTTACCACCTATCCCTTGACTGCGCCGGAGGTCAGGCCGGAGACGATGCGGCGCTGGAAGAAGAGCACGAACAGGATGATCGGCACGGTGATCACCACGGCGGCGGCGCAGATCGCCCCGGTGGGGTCCTCGAACTGCGACTCGCCGGTGAAGAACTGCAGGGCCACCGGGACCGTGCGGGACCGCTCGGTCGAGGTGAGCGTGATCGCGAACAGGAAGTCGTTCCAGCAGAAGATGAAGACCAGGATGGCCGTGGTGAACACGCCCGGCGCCGCCAGCGGCGCGATCACCCGCCGGAACGCCTGGCCCTGGGTGGCGCCGTCCATCTTCGCCGCCTTCTCCAGGTCCCACGGGATCTGCTTGAAGAACGCCGACAGCGTGTAGATCGCCAGCGGCAACGCGAACGTGATGTACGGCAGGATCAGGCCGGGCCAGGTGTCGAAGAGGCCGAGCTGCCGCTCGATCTCGAACAGCGGCGACACCAGCGACACCTGCGGGAACATCGCGATCAGCAGGGAGACCCCGACCAACAGCTTCTTGCCGGGGAAGTCCAGCCGGGAGATCGCGTACGCGGCCATCGTGCCGAGCACCACCGCGATCGCGGTGGCGATCAGCGCGATGCCGATCGAGTTGATCAACGCCCGGACGAACTGGTCGGTGTCGAAGATCGTCCGGTAGTTCTCCAGCGTCCACTCCCGTGGCCAGAACTTGCCGTCGGTGAGCGTGGCCGGCGTCTTGAACGACAGCGAGGCGATCCAGAGCACCGGCACGAGCGCGAAGACGACGACCACGACGTCCAGCACGCCCCAGCGCAGCTTCGCCCGTGTGGTGGTTTCCACGGCCATGTCAGCGCCTCTCCCCATCGTCGCTGCCGGGGGCAGCGGTGCCGAACAGCTTCACGAAGACGAAGGCGATGATCGCCACGGTGATGAAGATCAGCACCGACATCGTGGAGCCGATGCCGAGGTTCAGGCCCCGGATCAGGTTGTTGTAGGCCAGCATCGACACCGACGAGGTCTCGTTGCCGCCGTTGGTGAGCACGAAGATGTTGTCGAAGACCCGGAACGCGTCGAGCGTGCGGAACAGCAGCGCGACCAGGATCGCCGGCTTCATCACCGGCAGCATCACCTTGGTGAACCGCTGCCACGCCGTCGCGCCGTCGGTGGAGGCCGCCTTGAGCAGGTCCTCCGGCACCAGCGCCAGCCCGGCCATCAGCAGCAGCGCCATGAACGGCGTGGTCTTCCAGATCTCCGCCAGCATGATGATCGCCAGCGAGCTGGCCCGTTCGGTCAACGGCGCGCTGCCGTCGAACAGGTTCGCCAGGTAGCCGGTGCCGGGCGTCCAGGCGTACCGCCAGGAGAACGCCGCGACCACGGTGACGATGCCGTACGGGATCAGCGCCGCGGTGCGCACGATGCCCCGGCCGACGAGCGTCCGGTGCATGATCAGCGCCAGGCCCATGCCGAGCACCAGCTCGACCGCGACGGTGACCACCGTGATCAGCATGGTCACCCCGAACGCGGTCCACCAGAAGTCGTTCGTCAGCACGGTGACGTAGTTCTCCAGGCCGACGAACTGCCGCTCGTCGGGGAACCGCAGGTCGAAGCGCTGCAGCGAGAGCCAGACCGAGTACAGGATCGGGTATGCGGTGACCAGCACCATGACCAGCGCGGCCGGCGCGCAGAGCAGCCAGCCCAGACGCCGCTCGGCGCGCTTGTTGTCGCTCAGCGGGGCGCCGGCGCCCCGGCGGGCCCGCTGGGCGGGCACCGCGGCGTGCTTGCCGGTCGGCTGCTCCGCCTCGGCGGCGGCCTCCGCGCCGGCCGGAGTGGCGTTCACGCTCACGGCAGGACCCCCTTCGACTCCAGCGCGTCGGCGATGGCCTTGCGCAGCTCGTCCGCGGTCTTCTCGGGGTCGATGCCCGACGGCGGCGACAGGATCGCCGACATCACGGTGGAGATGCTCTGGTAGGCGGGGGTCAGCGGACGCACCGCCGGCTCCTTCAGCTCCTCCAGGATGGTCTCCTTCATCGGGTACGCCTTGGCCATCTCCGGCTCGTCGTAGACCGACTCGATGGTCGGCGGCACGCCGTCGTTGATCGCGGAGAACTTCTGGTGCTCCGCGTCACGCAGGCACCGGGCCACCTCGAACGCCTCGGTCGAGTGCTTCGAGTACTTGCTCACCGCCAGGTTGACCCCGCCGATGGTGACCTTGCTCGGGGTGTTCGCGTCGATGCCGGGCACCCGCGCCCACTTCACGTCCTTGGCCAGCTCCGGATTGGCCTCCTGCATCGCCGGATAGACGAACGGCCAGTTCACCTGGAACGCGCCGCCGCCGGACTGGAACTCCAACCGCACCGGGTCCTCGACCGCGTTGCTGAACGACGGCGAGGTCACCCCCGACGTGGCGAACGTCTTGAGCTGCTCCAGCGCGCGCACGGTGCCGGCGTCCATCACCGCCTTCTTGCCGTCGTCGCTGAGGATCTTGCCGCCGGCGCTCTCGGCCAGCGTGTTGTAGAGCACCACCAGGCCCTCGTACTGGGCGCCCATGGTGAGCACCCGGTAGGGCTTGTTCTGCTCCTTGAGCTGCTGGGCCGCCGAGATCATCTGGTCCCAGGTCTTCGGCGGCTCCGACACCAGGTCGCTGCGGTACCAGAGCAGCTGCACGTTGGTGTTCTTCGGCGCGGCGTAGAGCTTGTCCTCGTACCGGGCGGTGTCCAGCGGGCCGGCGAGCGTGCCCTGCTCCACCTCGGCCTTGTCCTGCCCGGTCCACTCCCGGATCCAGTCCGCGCTGGCGAACTCCTGCGTCCAGGTGACGTCCAGGCCGAGCACGTCCATGCCGCTGTCCTGCGCCGCCAGCCGCCGCACCATCTGCACCCGCTGCTCGTCGGCCTCCCGCGGCAGCACCCGGTAGGTGATCCGGTAGCGCCCCTGCGCCTGCGCGTTGCAGTCGTCGACCACCTTCTGCAGGTTCTGCTCGGGCGGGTAGTACAGGTTGATCGTCGGCGTGCCACCGTCGCCGCCGGACCCGCAGGCGGCCAGCGGGGCCACCAGCGCGAGCGCGGCGGCTGCCGCCACCGCGCGTCCGGCCGGCCGCCGTGCGGCCGTGTCGGGGACTGTCGTCATCACCCTCCCCCTCTCTTCGGCGAGAGCCGGGGAGGTCACCCGTGCCCCGGCGCACGGCGAGACGGTCGAGGCACCGGCCCGTGCGCCCGACGCCCCGGGCGTTTCGTGCGGCTGAACGTGCCCGACCTGCGACGAAGCGAAACATCACGGTCACGTGACGGTCACCCCGCGCTGCGCGCCCACGCCCCCGCGCCTAGGTTGGTGGGATGGACGCCACCTTCTTCTTCGACCCGGTCTGCCCCTGGACCTGGCGCACCTCCCGCTGGCTCGTCGCGGTCGCCCAGGCACGCGGGCTGAGCGTCGAGTGGCGGGCGTTCAGCCTGGCCATCCTCAACGACGGGCAGGTCCCGCCCGAGTTCGCCGAGGCGATGGCGGCCTCCGGCCGGGTGCTGCGCCTGGTGGAGGCGCTGCGCGCGCAGGGCCGGCACGACGACGCGGGCCGCCTCTACACCGAGGTGGGCGCGCGCAGCCACGACGCCGGCGACCCGCTCGGCGACAAGGTCGTCGCGGCGGCGGTGGACGCGGCCGGGCTGACCGACGCGGCGGCGGCGCTGGACGACGACCGCTGGGACGCCGCGGTGCACGAGTCGCACGCGCTGGCGTACGGCTCAGCCGGGCCGGACATCGGCTCGCCGGTGCTGATGGTGCCGGACGCCGCCCGGGGCATCCACGGCCCGATCATCACCGAGGTCCCGGGCACCGAGGACGCGCTGACGATCTGGGACTCGATGCTGCCGCTGATCCGCCTGGACACGTTCCACGAACTCAAGCGCGCCCGCCGCTGACCGGACGCGGTGCCGTCTCACCAGGTGAACGGGAAGACTACCCAGCGTCAGCCGGCTCGGCTAGCGTTTCCCTAGCTCCGTGGCCCGCGCGTCGCCGCCGCTGTCGACCCGCCGCCGGCTGTCCCCCACAGCCCGCTCGATCGGTTGGTTCTCCCCGGAACCGCCGCCTGCGCGCGTACCGGTTGGGCAGGATTCCCCCGAGGAGGTGCCGTCGTGCAGGACACCCGCGCTCTCGCCCTGTCGTTCGAGGTGAGCGGCCTGCCCCCGGTCAAGACCGAGGCCCTGTCCATCTTCGCCGCCGGCCACCGCCAGGCGACGAGGGTCCGTGCCCTGCTCCAGGCCGCCTGCACGGCGGCCCAGCGCACCGGGTGGACCCCGCTCGCCGGGCCGGTGGAGGTGGACCTGACCCTGCGTTGCCCGCCCGGGCACCGCACCTCCGACGCCAGCACCCTGCTGGGCGGCGTATGTGCGGTGCTGCAGGACAAGAAGCGGGTGTCCACCATCGGCCTCGCCCACCTCGGGGTGCTGGTCGACGTCGCGCTCTGGACCGACGACCGGCAGATCCGCCGGCTGTCGTACGCCGAGGAGCCGGCGGAGGAATTCTCGTACCTGGTCCGGGTCGCGGCCGTACCGACGATGGTTTGACCGACGTCCGCGGTGGGGTACCGCGGACGCCGACGAAGGGAGCCCCGATGTCGGAGCCACATGTCACGCTCGACCCGAGCGGGCTCGACCCTGTGCAGCAGAAGCTGCGCGGCCCGCTCGAGGATCAGCTGACCTCGGCCCTGCAGGCGGCCACCGACCGGGTTCGCGCCAGTTACGCGGGCGAACCGGTCGAGGCCGTCTGCCGTCGGCTGCTCGACGAGACCCGCTCCGGCCTGCATCCGGACATCGCCGCCGGCTTCCAGCCCGACATGGACGAGTTCTGCCGGGTCGCGGTGGCGATCGTCCGAGGCGAGATCAACTGAGCGTTCCCGGGCCGGCCGGAGGTCAGCCCCGCCGGACGTCGACGGAGACGACGTGGGTGCCGTCCGCGCGGGTGGCCTCGCCCAGCCGCACCGGCACCCGCCCGCCGTCCGGCGGCTGGAGACCCAGCCCGAAGCTCAGGTGCCCCTCGAAGTCGCCGGCCGCGGCCCAGCCCAGCAGCGTCGGGAAGCCGATCGCCGCCGGCGGCATGTCGGCCGTGCCACCACCGCGCGCGTCGTGCGCCTGCGCCGGGGAGAACCGCACCGACAGGTAGGTCGTGCCGGGCAGTTCGACGGGCGCACCGCGCCCCTCGGTGACGACCTGCGGCACGTAGCCGACCCGGTAGGACGGGGTGGGTCCCCGGAAGGCGAAGCTGATCCGGCTGAAACCCTCCTCCGGATGGTCCCCGACCTGCACCGCCACCAGGACGGGCAGGGGTTCCCCGGGGGTCGGGGCGACCGGCACCCGCACCGGGTGCGTCACCCGGGCGGGCGCGCCGGGCACCGCCCAGCCCCAGGTCCGCCGCCAGGATCCGGCGGTCGTCGCGTCGGCGGGCGCGGGCGGGGTGGCGGCGGGCGCCGGCGGGGCGGCCGTCGTGGCCGGCGTGGTGGTCGGCGGGGGCGCCGGGGCCGCGCCGTCGCGGCCGGTCGCCGTGCAGGCCGCCGCGAGCAACACGACCAGACCGGCGAGCAACGGTACGCGCCGAAGAGTCATGGCTCAGTGTCGCTCCGTGACGCCCCGGCGCGCCAGAGGCATCCCACCCGGCGTCCGGGCCGGACGGGTCAGGACCGGGTCCGCAACTCCCCGGCCCTGACCCCGGCCGTCCGGCATGGTGTCGGTCTACGCCGTCGGAACCCGGCGGGCGTGGCACGACGCCCACGCCGGGCTCCACACGGCGAGCCGGTTCGCCCGCACTCAGCTCCACGGTGCTCTTACCACCGGACTCCGGTGCGCTCCCACCTCACCCCGACGAGGCGTGAACGCCGGCTCAGGTTAGGCAGGTTCGCCCAGGTCGGACAAGCGGCGGACGGGGCCGACGGGCTGTGATTGATGTCAATGCCGAAAAGCGGCATGTCGACGTAACAGGGTCAGCCGATCGGGCGCTGTTCGTCTTCGAGACGCTGGTGGCGACCGGCCTGCCGGGGTGGCGCGGAGCGGGCCGCCGCGGCGCCGGCCACCAGCGCCAGCGCGCCGAGGTGCAGCACGCGCACGCCGGCCGGCGCGGCGGCGGTGGCCGCCGGCAAGCCGGGCAGCAGCAGCGCCCCCAGTGCGGTGACCGCGAGGGTGACCCGCCAGAACACCAGCGGGTTCGCCGGCACGGCCGGCGGGATCACGCCGTCGAAGATCTCGCCGCGGCGGGCCGCGTACACCGCCACGACGACCACCAGCAGGCCACCGCCGAGGCTGGCGATCACGTCCGCGAACTGCCACCAGTACAGCCCGGTCCGGGCGTGGAAGTCGGCGATGCCGAGCAGCCGCGGCAGGCGCTCGGTGTGGGTGATCCGGTCCCAGGCGACGTGGCTGAACGCGCCGATCAACGCCGAGCAGACGGTGACCTGCCAGGGATGGCGGACGCCGGCCAGCGCGGCGTACTGCGGCCAGCCGAACAGGCGCGGTGCGGGCAGGTGCGCGGCGATGCCGGCGACCGCCCGGCGGACGATCCAGGCGTACGCGAGGGCGACCGGCAGGCTCCACCAGAGCAGTCCGCCGAGCGTGTGCGTGCGCATCCCGAGGTCGAAGCGGGTGCCGGCGACAAGGTAGCCGACGTCCGGCGCGACCGCGCCGGTGGCCAGCGCCACCCCGTCGAACCAGTGCGGGCGCCACCATTTCAGCGGCAGCACCGGCGCCAGGTGCGAAGGGAACGTCAGTGGCACGTCCCGGACGTTACCGGCCCGCTCAGAAGTGGCGGACCAGGTCGGGAAACGCGGCCAGCCGGATCACCCCCGGGTCGGACGGATCCAGCTCCTCGTGCTCCAGCACCCAGGTGTTCTCGTTCGGGATGAACACCGCGTTCATGCCCGCGGCCCGGGCGGGCAGGATGTCGGAGCGCGGCGAGTTGCCGATCATCCACGCCCGTGCCGGGTCGAAGGCGTGCTCGCGGGCCAGCCGGCGGTAGGTGTCGGCGTCCTTCTCCGGCACGATGTGCGCCGCCCGGAAGTGGTGCAGCAGCCCGCACGCGTCGAGCTTGCGCTGCTGCTCCTCGCGCTCACCCTTGGTGAGCAGCAGCAACTCGTGGCGGGTGGCGAGGTCGTCCAGCGTCTCCGCCACTCCCGGCATCAGCTCGACCTGGTGTCCGACCAGCGCGACCGCGAGCTGCTCGATCTCGGCGCGTTCGGCCTCGGTGGCGGGACGCTCACGCAGCTTCTCCAGGCAGTCGGCGAGGCTGCGCAGGAAGATCTTGCTGCCGTATCCGTGGGCCAGCGCGTTGGCCCGCTCCACGTCGTCGAGCACGGCCCGCAGCTGCGCCCGGTCCAGGGTGGGATGGTCGAGCCAGGTGAGGAAGTCCTCGATCACCCGCTCGAAGAGGACGTTGTTCTCCCAGAGCGTGTCGTCGGCATCGAAGACCAGCACGGCGGCCTCCCGGCGCTGTCCCATCGCACCCCTCCCCCTCGCGGCCCCTGCCCGAAGGAGGGGCCCCTTCTTAACGCCCGCGGTAGAGGCGGGGCCCCTTTTTAACACGAGGCGTTAACAGGGGGCCCCTCCTTTCATGCCGGGTGGGTCGGCCGGTCGGTGGCTGGGGTGAGGCGGCTACCCGACTGCGGAAATCCTGGTCGGGCGGGATGCTTCAGCGATGACGACCTCATCCGTTCCGGCCCGGGTCGGGCGCCGCGCGGTCCTCGCCGGGGCGGCCGCGCTCGCCGTCGCCGGTGGCGCGTTCCCGGCGTCCCCGGCCCACGCCGTCAACGCCACCCACTCCACCGTGGTCGGCGCGAAGCCGGCGGCCTGGACGCCGCACGCGCTCGACGGCACCGTGTACCGGATCCTCCAGGTCGGCAACCGGGTCTACCTCGCCGGCTCGTTCACCAAGGTCCGCAACGCGAACACCAGCGCACAGCTCGCGATGCCCCGGCTGGTGGCGTTCGACGCCACCACCGGCCGGATCGACACGACGTTCAAGCCGGTGGTCAACGGGACGGTGAAGGCGCTCGCCGCCTCGGCGGACGGCCGTTCGATCTATCTCGGCGGCGCGTTCACCACGGTCGGCGGGGTGGCCGCGCCCCGGGTGGCCCGGGTCGACGCGGTCACCGGCGCCCGGGTCGCCGGGTTCGCCCCGGCGGCGCTGAACAACCAGGTCAACGACATGCGGCTGGTCGGCACCCGGTTGCTCGTGGGCGGCGCGTTCCAGACCGTGGGCGGGGTGACCCGGCGGGCCCTGGCCGCGTTGAACGCGACCACCGGCGCCGCCGACGCGTCGGTGAACCTGCGGCTGGAGGGTCCCCGGGTCACCTCCTCCGGGGTGACCGCCCCGGTCAAGATCGAGGCGCTGGACGTCTCCGCCGACGGCCGGCGGCTGGTCTTCGCGGGCAACTTCAGCTCCGTCGCGGGGCAGGTCCGGCACCAGCTCGCGGTGGCGAACCTGACCACGTCGGGCGCCACGCTGTCCGGCTGGTCGACGACCCGCTACCAACCGCAGTGCTCCAGGTCGATACCCACCTACCTGCGCGGGGTGGACATCTCCGCGGACGGCGCCTGGTTCGTGGCGGTCACGACCGGCGGGGCGTTCCCGGGCACGCTGTGCGACACCGCGACCCGCTTCGAGTTCGGCACGGAGACCACCGGCAAGCAGCCGACCTGGGCCAACCACACCGGCGGCGACACCCTGCTGTCGGTGGCCGTCACCGGCGCGGCGGTCTACGTCGGCGGTCACCAGCGCTGGCTGGACAACCCGTCGGGGCGCAACTCCGCCGGCCCCGGCGCGGTGTCCCGGCCCGGCATCGGGGCGATCAACCCCACCACCGGCCGGGCGCTGGCGTGGAACCCCACCAAGGACCGCGGGGTCGGCACCGCCGAGCTGTACGCCACCGACCGCGGCCTGTGGCTCGGCAGCGACACCGTGACGGTGGCCGGCGAGTACCACGCGCGGGTGGCGTTCCTGCCGCTGCCCTGAGCGGCGGCGCAACGGCGGCGCGGCGCGGGGCGGGAAGCGCGGCGCTCAGCGGCGCAGGGTGAGGATCAGGTCGGCGACCAGGGCCGTCCAGCCGGTCTGGTGCCAGGCGCCCAACCCGGCGCCGTTGTCGCCGTGGAAATACTCCGGGAAGCAGATCAGGTCCCGCCAGTCCGGGTGGGTCTGGAACAGTTGCGCCGCCCCGTAGATCGGCCGCCGCCCCCACCCGTCCTGGGTGAACAGCGAGATCAGCCGGGCGGACAGGTCGTCGGCGATCTCGTCGAGGGTCCGCTTGACCCCGGAGCGGGTCGGGTACTCGACCTGGAGGTCGTCGCCGAAGAACGCGGCGTGGTCCCGCAGCGCGGTGATCAGCAGGAAGTTCGTCGGCATCCAGATCGGGCCGCGCCAGTTGGAGTTGCCCCCGAACAGGCCGCTCGTCGACTCGGCCGGCTCGTAGCCGACGCTGAACTCCTGCCCGCCGAGCGTCACCGTGAACGGCTTGTCCAGGTGGGCGCGGGAGAGCGTGCGCAGGCCGTACTCGGAGAGGAACTCGTCGGTGTCGAGCATCCGGGCCAGCAGCCGGACCATCTGCTCCGGGCCGACCATCGACAGCAGCCGCTGCTGGGTGCCGTCCGAACCGAGCCGGCGTCCGCCGATCACGTCGGCGTACTCCGGGCGGTTGGTCAGGAACCAGCGCAGCCGGGCGCCCAGTTCGGGCAGGCGGCGCATGGTCCGGGTGGTCAGCCGGGTGACCGCGGCCAACGGCAGCAGGCCGACCACCGACCGCACCTTCAGCGGGACCTTCGTGCCGTCGGCCAGCCGCAGCACGTCGTAGAAGAACGCGTCCTCGGGGTCCCACAACCCCTGCTCGTACGCCGCCGCGGCGATGTACGCGAAGTGCTCGAAGAACTTCGTCGCGGTGTCCACGTACGCGTGGTCGTGCTCGGCCAGCACGATCGCCATGTCGAGCAGGTTGAGCGCGTACATGGCCATCCAGCCGGTGCCGTCGGACTGCTCCAGCGTGCCGGCCACCGGCAGCGCGGCCGACCGGTCGAACGGCCCCACGTTGTCCAGGCCGAGGAAGCCGCCCTCGAAGACGTTGTTGCCGCCGGTGTCCTTGCGGTTGACCCACCAGGTGAAGTTGAGCAGCAGCTTGTGCATCACCCGGGCGAGGAACTCGTGGTCGCGGGAGCCGTCGATCTCGAAGACCTTCAACGCGGCCCACGCGTGCACCGGCGGGTTCACGTCCCCGAACGCCCACTCGTACGCCGGGATCTGCCCGTTCGGGTGCAGGTACCACTCGCGGAGCAGGAGCAGCAGCTGCTCCTTGGCGAAGCCCGGGTCGACCCGGGCGATGGTCACGCAGTGGAAGGCCAGGTCCCACGCCGCGTACCAGGGATATTCCCACGGGTCCGGCATGGAGAAGACGTCGAAGCTGTTCATGTGCCACCAGGCGCTGTTGCGCCCGTGCCGCCGGCCGGCCGGCGGCGGCGCCGACCCGGGATCACCCTCCAGCCAGCGCTTGACGTCGAAGTGGTAGAACTGCTTGCCCCACATCAGCCCGGCGATCGCCTGCCGGGCGACCAGCGCCTCGTCGGTGGTGGCCGCCGCCGGGATCACGCTGTCGAAGAACCGGTTCGCCTCGGCGCGGCGGGCCCAGAGCACGGTGTCGAACCCGTCGTCGAGGTCGGCCGGGGCCGGCGGACCGGCCGCCGGCGGCGGCGCGGTGCGGGTCAGCCGCAGCCGGATCTGCCGCTGTTCGCCGGCCGGCACGTCGAGCACGTAGTGCAGCGCGCCCTTGGTGCCGACACGGTCCGGGTTGACGGTGGGCGCGCCGGCCACCACGTGGTCGTTGATCCCGTCCTTCGGGTACGCCGACCGTCCGGGCAGCCCCCACAGCCGCTCCGCGTTGGTCTCGTTGTCGCACAGCAGCGGCGTGGGCTCGCCGTCGCCCTCCAGCAGGAGCTGGCCCAGCACCCAGTGCTCACCGACCAGTCGGGAACCGGCGCCGACCAGCTGCGGCACCCGGTCGGCGCCGGGCAGCCCCCAGGACCAGGTGTTGCGGAACCAGAGCGTGGGCAGCACGTGCAGGGTGGCGTCCTCGTCGCCCCGGTTCGCGACCGTGACCAGCACGCACATGTCGGTCGGCGACGCCTTGGCGTAGTCGACGGTCACCGCCCAGTACCTGTCGTCGTCGAAGATGCCGGTGTCCACCAGCTCGTACTCGGTGTCGTCGCGGCCGCGCAGCGCGTTCACCGAGACCAGCTCGTCGTACGGGAACGCGGCCTGCGGGTAGTGGTAGCGCCAGCGCATCCAGGAGTGCGTGGGCGTGGAGTCGAGATACCACCAGTACTCCTTGGCGTCCTCGCCGTGGTTGCCGCCGTCGCCGCCGAGGCCGAACATCCGCTCCTTGAGGATCGGGTCCCGCCCGTTCCACAGCGCCAGCGCGAAGCAGAACGTCTGCCGGTCGTCGCAGACGCCCGCCATGCCGTCGTCGTTCCACCGGTAGGCTCGGGACCGCGCGTGATCGTGGGGGAAGTAGTCCCACGCCGTGCCGTGCTCGCTGTAGTCCTCCCGTACCGTCCCCCACGCCCGCTCGGACAGATAGGGGCCCCATGCGCGCCAGTCCTGCTCCCCGGCGTCGGCCTGGGCGAGCCGGTGCCGCTCGGGGTCGGAGGTCGCGGAGGTCGGGCGGTCGGTGATCACCCGCACATCTTCGACGCCGCCGGGGTACTTCTCCACAGCGGCCATTGTCGTCGTGGCATGTCACACCTCGCTGCCGGTGGAGGAAAGTTGATCGACATCCGGTTCGGCCCGCAGGCCTGCGGGGAGCTGTCCACCGCCGCCGGGCGGGAATGGCTGGTCACGGACGGGCGCGGCGGCTACGCCATGGGCACCGTGGCCGGGCTGCGCACCCGTCGCTACCACGGGTTGCTGGTGGTGCCGGGTGCGACACCGGCGTCCCGCAAGGTGGGACTCGTGAGCCTCGACCCGGCGGTCACCCTCCCGTCCGGCCGGCAGGTCCGCCTCGGCGCGCACGAGTGGTCCTCCGGCGTGGTCGACCCGCGCGGCTTCGAACTGCTGGAACGCTTCGACCTGACCGACGGGGTGCCGCGCTGGCGGTGGCGGATCGGCGACGTGGTGATCGAACGGGAGATCGCCATGGCGTACGGCCGGTCCTGCGTGGCCGTGGTCCACCGGCTGGTCTCCGGCGGCCCGGTCCGGCTGGACCTGGCCGCGGCCTGCACCTGGCGCGACGCGCACGGCGAGCGGCGGGCCGACGGCCCCGCGCCCCGGCTCGAGCCGGTGGCCGGCGGCACGGTCGTCGACGGCGCGTTCCGGCTCGCCGGGCCGGACTGGACCCCGGAGGGCCAGTGGTGGCACGGCGTCCGCCACCGGGCCGAGGCCGCCCGGGGCCTGAACCCCGACGAGGACCTCTGGTACGCGGGCCGGTTCTCCGCCGCGCTGGACGCCCCCGGCGCGACGGTGACGGTGCTGGCCTGGGCGGACGACCTGGCCGAGGAGCCGCCGTCGGCGACCGCCGTGGTCGAGGCGGCCCGGCGACGCAACCGGGCGGTGGTGGCCGCCGCGAAGCCCGACGACGCCGTCGAGGCGACGCTGGCGCTGGCCGCCGACGCGTTCGTGGTCCGCACCGCGACCGGCCCGGACGTGGTGGCCGGCTACCCGTGGTTCGGCGCCTGGTCGCGGGACACCATGATCTCCTACGAGGGGTTGTTCCTCTGCACGAACCGTGCCGACGAGGGCCGGGAGCTGCTGCGGGCGTACGCGGGGACGCTGTCGGAGGGCATGCTGGCGAACACCGCCGACACCGGCCGGGTCGAGCACAACACTGTCGACGCCACGCTCTGGTTCCTGCACGCGGTGAGCCGGCACGTCACGGTCACCGGCGACACCGACCTCGGCGACGAGCTGCTGCCCGCGCTGCACGGCATCGTCGAGGCGCACGTGGCCGGCACCCGGTACGGCATCGTGGTCGACCCCGCCGACGGGCTGCTCACCCAGGGCGGCCCCCCGGACACGGCGCTGACCTGGATGGACGCCCGGGTGTACGGGGTGCCGGTGACCCCGCGTACCGGCAAGCCGGTCGAGGTCAACGCGCTGTGGATCAACGGGCTGGCCGGGCTCGCCGAGCTGACCGAGCTGGCCGGCCGCGACGCCACCGCCCTGGCGGACCTGCACGGCCGGGCCACCACCGCGTTCCGCGACCGGTTCCCGTCGCCGGCCGGCTGGCTGCACGACGTGGTGGACGCGCCGGCGCCCGCGTACCCGCTCGGCGGCGCCCCGCACCACGACGACGACCTGCTGCGCCCCAACCAACTGCTCGCCTGGTCGCTGCCCTACGCCCCGCTGGAGGCGGACCGGGCCGCCCTCGGCCGGCTCACCGAGGCGCTGTTCACCCCGCTCGGCCCGCGCAGCCTCGCCCCCGGCTCCCCCGGCTTCACCGGCCGGCACCGGGGCGGCCCGGCCGAGCGGGACTCCGCCTACCACCAGGGCACGGTCTGGCCGTGGCTGACCGGGCCGCTGCTCGACGCGTACCGGAAGGCGGGCCTGCCCACCGCGGACCTGCTGGTCGGCCTGGAGGGCCACCTGGTCGAGGACGGCCTGGGTTCGGTCAGCGAGACCGCCGAGGGCGCGGCCCCGCACGGCGCCACCGGCTGCCCGTTCCAGGCCTGGTCGGTGGCGGAGCTGCTGCGCGCGCGGCGCGCCCGCCGGTAACGCGTTACAGACCGGCAACCCGCGCGTCGCCGCCGGTTATCGACCCCTGGGCAGGATGGGTGGCGACCCCTCCGGACGCCCTCGGCGGTGCCGTCCCGGCGGGATGACCACAACTCAAAGGGGGCCGCGTGTCAGCTGACGCCGAAGTGATCGACATCCAGCCCGCCCGGCGCCTGCGGGTGCTGCTGCTCTCCTGGGAATACCCTCCCGTGCTGGTCGGTGGCCTCGGCCGGCACGTGCACGCGCTCTCGGTGGCCCTGGCCGCCGCCGGGCACGAGGTCACCGTGGTCACCCGGCACGCCGAGGGCACACCCGTGGAGGAGTACGCCGACGGCGTCCGCGTGCTGCGGGCCGCCGAGGATCCGGTCCGGTTCCCGCTCGCCACCGACTCGCTGCTGGCCTGGACCATGGCGTTCAACCACACGCTCACCCGCACCGCCCTGCGCGCCGCCTCCACCGGCGCGTACGACGTGATCCACGCCCACGACTGGCTGGTCGCGCACACCGCCGTCACCCTGGCCGAACACCTGGACGTGCCGCTGGTCACCACCATCCACGCCACCGAGGCCGGCCGGCACCAGGGCTGGCTGCCCGGGGAGATGAGCCGCACCATCCACGGCGTCGAGCACTGGCTGAGCAACGCCTCGGCCCGGGTGATCGCCTGCTCCGGCTACATGCGCGAGCAGGTGTCCCGGCTGTTCGACGTGCCGGCCGGGCGCGTCGACGTGGTGGCCAACGGCGTGGACGACCGGGCCTGGCGGGCCCGCCCGCACGCGGTCGCCTCCGCCCGCGCCCGCTTCGCCGGCCGCGGCCCGCTGGTCGGCTACGCCGGCCGGCTGGTCTACGAGAAGGGCGTGCAGCACCTGGTGGACGCCGTGCCGCGCCTGGCCGCCCGGCACCCGGGGCTGCGGGTGGTGATCGCCGGGGACGGGCCGTACCGGGACGAGTTGGTCGACCGGACGCAGCGGCTGCGCCTGGGCGACACGGTCCGCTTCGCCGGCTTCATGGACGCCACCCAGCTCCCCGCCGTGCTCGCCGCCACCGACGCCACCGTGATCCCCAGCCTCTACGAGCCGTTCGGCATGATCGCCCTGGAGGCGGCGGCCGCCGGCGCGCCGCTCGCGGTGGCGCGCACCGGCGGGCTGGCCGAGATCGTCGAGCCCGGGGTGACCGGGGTGACGTT
This sequence comes from Micromonospora humi, assembly GCF_900090105.1. Taxonomy (GTDB): domain Bacteria; phylum Actinomycetota; class Actinomycetes; order Mycobacteriales; family Micromonosporaceae; genus Micromonospora; species Micromonospora humi. The sequence continues at coordinate 188,860 of NZ_FMDM01000010.1, forward strand.
CCCGCACGGCGATCCGGACGCGCTGGCGGGCGCCGTCGACCGGCTGCTCGACGACGAGGTGTTCGCCCGCCGGGTGGCGCGCAAGGCCCGCGCCATGGTGACCCGCCGCTACGCCTGGTCGGCCATCGCGACCCGCACCGCCGTCAGCTACGCCGCCGCCCGCCGGGAACACCACTCGTTCCAGGCCCGCCGGGCCGCCGCGCTGCTGGCCGGGGGTCGTCCGGCCGTCGCCATTCCGGAGGGAAACCTGCTGGCCGGCGCGGCGAGCTGAGGTCCGCCGCCCTGATGGGATAGGTCCGACCCGATCCGTTGGCTATTGTGGACCAACCAGCGGTGAGGAGTGCGGTGCGGGAAGTGGTGATCGCCGGACGGTACCGCCTGATCGACCTGGTCGGCCGCGGCGGGATGGGCCAGGTCTGGCGAGCTCGGGACGAGGAGCTTCAGCGCGAGGTCGCGGTGAAGCAGGTGCTGCCGCCGAACTGGCTCGCCGAGAGCGACCGCGACGAGCTGCGCGCCCGCACCCTGCGCGAGGCGCGCACGGCGGCCCGGCTCAACCACCCCAACGTGGTCCGGGTCTACGACGTGGTCCGGGTCAACGGCGACCCGTGGCTGATCATGGAGTACGTCCCGTCCCGCTCGCTGCAGGAGATCATCGAGACCGACGGCCCGCTGCCGCCGCGGCGGGCCGCCGAGATCGGGGTGGCGGTGCACGCCGCGCTGCGTGCCGCCCACCGGGCCGGAGTGCTGCACCGGGACGTGAAACCCGCGAACGTGCTGCTGGCCCTGGACGGGCGGGTGCTGCTCACCGACTTCGGGCTGGCCGTGTTCGAGGGCGGCGACGGCGCCATGACCCGTCCGGGCCTGGTCCTCGGCTCCCCGCAGTACGTCGCCCCGGAGCGCGCCGCCGAGAGCGTGTCCAGCGTGGAGGCCGACCTGTGGTCGCTGGGCGCCACCCTGCACGCCGCCGTGGAGGGCCGTTCGCCCTACGCCCGCAGCACCGCGATGGCCACGCTGGCGGCGCTGGCCAGCCAGCCACCGGATCCGGCGCCGCACGCCGGCCCGCTGATGCCGGTGCTGGTCGGGCTGCTGCGCCGCGACCCGCGCAACCGGCTCGGCCACGACGACATCGCCCGGCTGCTCGCCGCCGCCGCCGAGCCGCCCGCCGCCGTGCCGGACGGGCCGGCCGCCGCCGAGCCGGGTCGGGCCGGGCCGGGGGCGCCGTCCGGGCCCCGGACGGCCGGCACCGGCCCGGCCGTCCCGCCGATGACCGGTTCCCGCATCGGCGTCCCGCCGGTTCCCCGGTCCGGGCCGGCCGTTCCGCCGCTGAGCGGCTCCAGCATCGCCGTCCCACCGGTTCCCCGGTCCGAGTCCACCGTTCCCTCGGCGGACGGAGCGGGGCGCCCCGGTCCGGTCGGCGGCGCGGTCGGGCGCGCCGCTCCGCCGGCAGGCACGGTCGGACGCCCCGCTCCGCCGGCAGGCACGGCCGGACGCCCCGCTCCGCCGGCAGGCACGGCCGGATCCACGGGTCCGGTCGCGGGCAGCTCCGGGCCGGCCCACGCCGGCGCGGGCGGCCAACCGGCACATCCGGGCACCGACAGGTCGGGCCGGTCCGAGCCGGACGGCTGGGCCGGCTGGGACCGCACGACCGGCTGGGACGGCACCGACGGCACGGATGGCTGGGACTCCGGCGGGGACGACGAGGACGCGGTAGCCCGACCGGCCGTCGGCTATCCGAACCTGATGCCGCCGGCCGCCGCCGCCCGGGCCTGGAGCCGGGCGGCCCGGCGCAGCGAGTGGGCGCGACCGGCCGAGGACGATCCGACCTCGGCCGACCCGGCGGAGGATCACGACTCCGACGAGCCGGACCGGCCGGAGAACGGCGGGACGGCGCGGGACACTCCCGACCGGCCGGTCGGTGCGTTGGGGCCCACGGTCCTGACCAGCTTCGTGGACCCGGGCAACCCCGCCGGCCCGGAGGGGCCGGCGGCGCGGGCCGACGCCGTCAGCCCGGTGCACACCCCCACGCCGGGCGGCATCCCCCCGCCGTCCCCGCCGCCGGTCGCCACCGGCGGCTCGCCCGACAGCGGCCGGCTCCGCGGCGCCACGGACAGCGGCGCGCTCGGCAGGGTACGCGCTCCGCACGGCGGCCCGGTCCCGGGCGTACGCGCCCCCCACGACGACGCCGGCCCCGAGGACGGCGACGCCGGCGACCCGCCCGCCGACGGCGGCACCGGCCGCAGGACGACCCGGCGTTGGGGCTTCGCCGCGGGTGCCGTGGTGCTGGCCGTGGTGGCGGGCGTCAGCACCGCGCTCGCCGTCGCCGACGACCACCCGCAGGACGGCGACCGGCACGGCGAGCTCGTCGGTCAACCCTGGCAGCGGCCACCCGGGCCGCCCGGCGGAGAGGCCGGGGTGCCGCCACCGCCGTTTCCCTGCATCCGGCCGGACGTGGCGGGCACACCGGTCCAGAAGGGCCCGCCACCGGCCGACCCGGCGGTGACGGTGCCCGCCGGTTGGGTCTGGCCCGCCGACACCGGCGGGTTCCACATCGCCCTGCCGGCCGGTTGGCTCCAGCTCCGCTCGGGCGACACCACCTGCTTCCAGGACCCGGCCACCCGGCGCATCCTGGGCGTCGAGCCCTACCCGGGTGGGGATCCGGTGGGTCGGCTGCGCTCGGCCGAACGAGACCTCAAGGCCGCCGGTCGGCTCCCCCAGTACGACAAGGTCCGGCTCGCCGCCGACGGCGAGGGCGCGGAGTGGGAGTGCCGCTGGACCGCGCCGTACGGCGAACGCATGCACGCGCTGCGGGTGCTGCCCGGCGAGGAGGCCGGGTGGACGCTGGGCCTGACCACGTCGGAGGCCGACTGGGCCGCCGCCGACGAGCAGTTCGCGCTGATCCGGGACAGCGTCCGGCCGATCCGGCCGACCCGCACGGCGGGCTGACCGGCCCGCGTCCCATCGCCGACAGTCGGCACCACCGCGCCCACCTGTGCCGACATACTTCCTGATGCCCCGCCGTCGCACCGACTGACTACAGTGGCGTAGTTTCTGTCGATCAAGATCTCTGGGGAGGGCGAGCCGAGATGATGGGACCGTCCCACGCGCTGTCCGGCGCGGCCGTGTGGTTGACCGGCTCCTGGGCGCTGGACCAGTTCGCCGACTATCACCAGACGCCGCTGGCGCTGGCGGTGGGCACCGCGGTCTGCGCGGGCGGGGCGCTCTTTCCCGACCTCGACCTCTCCGGCAAGGTCACCCGCAACCAGGGCGGCGCCACCGTCGCCCGGACGTTCGGCGTGTTCAGCCTCTTCGTCGCCGAGGTGATGGAGAAGATCTCGCTCGGCGTCTACTACGCGACGAAGCTGAGCAAGGACCCACGCCGCAACAACGGGCACCGCACGCTGACCCACACCGTGCCGTTCACGGTGCTGGTCGGGTGGGGCACCACCGCGCTCTGCGCCCACTACGGCAAGTGGGCTGTGGTCGGCATCCTGTTCTTCATGATCGGTCTGGCGCTGCGCGGTCTCTTCGACGAGTGGGCCGAGCGTGCCGGCTGGGTGGTGGTCACGCTGGTGTCGGCCGCCGCGGCCTGGTTCACCTTCGCCAACCTGCCCGGCGACCGGGGCTATCCGATGATCGGCCTGGCCGTCGGCGTGGGCTGCTTCGTGCACATCCTCGGCGACATGATCACCCGGGCCGGGGTGCCGATCCTCTGGCCCATCCCGATCAAACGGCGGATGTGGACGATGATCGGGTTGCCCAACAGCATCGCGCTGCGCACCGGCAGCAAGGCCGAGACGGTGGTGCTGCGGGGGGCGCTGACCGTGCTGGCGGTGCTCGCCGCGCTGGGCCTGGTCGCGCCCTCGGTGCTGCAACGCTTCGACATCCAGGTCTGACGCGCCCGGCCCGCGTCAGCGGGGCGTGAGCACGCAGAACTCGTTGCCGTCGGGATCGGCCACCACCACGTCGTCGGCGGCGTGCCGGCCGGTGCCGACCCGGGTCGCCCCGAGCGCGAGCAGCCGGTCGACCTCCGCCTCCCGGTCGCCGCCGGCCGGGGGCGCGACGTCCAGGTGGATGCGGTCGCGGCCGTGCCGGGGCAGCAACGGCGGACCACTCCAGGTGATCTTCGCGCCGCCGCGCGGCGACTGGATCGCGGTCTCCTCGTCCTGGTCCCAGACCAGCGGCCAGCCCAGCGCCTCGTGCCAGAAGTAGCCGACCGCCTGCGAGCCGTCGCAGTTGACCGCGCCGACGAACCCGCAGCCGGCGAGGAAGGTGTTGCCCGCCTCGAGGACGCAGAACTCGTTGCCCTCGCCGTCGGCGAGCACCACGTGCCCCTCGTCGCCCCGCTGGCCGATGTCGGCGTGCCGCCCGCCCAGCTCGATCGCCCGGGCCACCGTCTCCCGCTGGCCCTGCGATGTCGCGCTGGTCAGGTCGAGGTGGACGCGGTTCTGCCCGACCTTCGGCGTCTGCGCCGGCAGGAACCGGATGCGGAGGCCGGCTTCGCCGTCGGGCGGCAGCGTGAGCCCGTCACGCGGGTCGTCGGCCGGCTCCCGGCCGAGCAGGCCCGCCCAGAAGCCCGCGAGCCGCTGCGGCTCCCACGCGTCGACACTGATCGCGAAGAGGTCGATGGTCATCGCGGCGTTCGTCTCCGATCCGCTGCCCGGCCCCGAGGGCGGCCCGGCCGGCCACTCGGGCAGCGACCCGGCCGGCTGGACGCCGAGCCTAGGGCGCAGCCGCCGGCGGCGCAGCCGATTAACCGGCAGCGCGGGTCACCTCGCCGGCAGGCCGCCCGCGAAGCGCACGCCGCGCTCGACCCACCGGGCCAGATCGGTGTCGCGCTCGCAGGCCGACGGGTCCACGGTGACCCAGCCGCGCATCGGCCGCCCACGCATCACCGTCGCCTCGGCGCCGGGCTCGGCGAGCGCCCGCTCGGACTCCGCCGGGTCGACGCGGACCATCAGGCCGCCCGCGCCGCGGACCACCACCGCCATGTTGCCGCGCAGCATCATCGCCAGGCCGCCGAACATGCGCCGCTCGGCGAGGCCGGGCTCGCGCCCGACCAACTCCCGCACCCGGTTCGCCAGGTCCTCGTCGTACGCCACGTCGACATCGTGGCACCCGGGTCCGACACCCGGAGCGGTGATCCGCCTCAGGCGCCGATGCGCTGCTCGGGCACCGACAGCCCGTAGAGCGCCATCAGCTCCGGGCTGTCGATCCGACTGCCGTCGGCCACCGCGTCACAGGCGATGTCGACGATCTGGTCCTTGTGCGCCAGCAGGTACGGCCGGGCGCCGACGTCGGCGCTGGCCAGCGTGGCGATGCCGGGCCAGTGTCGGCGGCCGAAGAGCATCGGGTAGTTGCGCAGGCCGTCGTAGGTCGCGCAGACGAGCGCGTCCGGATAGGGCAGGGCGGCCACCCGGCGGACCGCGGCGGCGCTCAGCCCGGGCATGTCCACCGGCACCACGACGACCGCCTCGATGACGTCGTCGGTCAGCGCGGCGAGCCCGGCCCGGATGGAGGAGCCCACGCCGGTCCCCCAGGCGCGGTTGACCACGACCGTGGCGTTGGTTAGGTCGGTGGTCCGCCGCACCTGCTCGGCCGCCGCGCCGAGCACGACCACGACCTGCGCGCAGCCGGCGTCGACCATCGTGTCGATCATCCGGCTGACCAGCGGCTTGTCGCCCTGGTGCAGGAGCGCCTCGGGTCCGCCGATGCGGCGGCCGCCACCAGCGGCGATGATCATTGCAGCGATCCGGTTCAGCGGTGCCCCCTCGACCAGGGGGACGGACCGGGCACAGCAGCGCCCGGTCCGTCCCGTCGTACGCACACCGGGCCCAACGAGCGCGCTCGGGAGCGGGTAGCGGGGCAAAACGGAAAATTGTGTGGCTATGCCGCATCGGCGTAGCAATCCACGGTGGACAGGTCGAGCGGGAAACGGACCGGGGTGTCGCCGAACAGCAGTCGGGTGGCCCGCGCGCCGGCGGCGGTGACCGCCTCGGTGACCGCGCCCGCCGCCTCGACCGGGCAGTGCACGATCACCTCGTCGTGCTGGAAGAAGACCAGCTCAGCATCGGTGCCGACCAACTCGGTGCGGAGCGTGGCGAGCAGCGTCGAGGCCCACTCGGCGGCGGTGGCCTGGATGACGAAGTTACGGGTGAAGCGCCCCCGGGAGCGGGCCGCGCGCGCGGACGGGCTGTGCCGATCCACCTCGCCGTCCGGCGCCGTCTCGTCCCCGTCGGCGAAACCCACCCCGCCCGGCGGGCAGGTGCGGCCCAACCACGACCGGACCAGGCCGCCCGCCTCGCCGGTGCGCGCCGCCGCCTCGACGTAGCCGAACGCGGTCGGATAGTTCTTCCGCAGCACCGCCAGCGCCGGCACCGCCGCGCCGCCGGTCTGCCCGTACATCGCGCCGAGCAGCGCCACCTTGGCCCGGGCCCGGTCACCGGCGAAGGCGTCGCGGGCCAGCGCCGCGTAGAGGTCGCCGGCACCACCGGCGGCGGCCAGCCGCTCGTCGCCGGAGACCGCGGCGAGCACCCGGGGTTCGAGCTGACCCGCGTCGGCCACCACGAACGTCCAGCCCGGGTCCGCCACCACCGCCCGCCGGATCACCTTCGGGATCTGCAACGCGCCGCCGCCCCGGGTCGCCCACCGGCCGGAGACCACGCCACCGGGCACGTACTCCGGGTGGAACCGGCCGCCGGACACCCAGGCGTCGCGCCAGGCCCAGCCGTGCGCCGTCCAGATCCGGTAGAGCTCCTTGTATTCCAGGACCAGCGGCACCGCCGGGTGCTCCACCCCGCGCAGCACCCAGGCCCGGGTGTTCGGCAGCTCCACCCCCGCCCGGGCGAACGCCCGCAACAGCTCCGCCGGCGAGTCGGCGTGCAACCGGCGTACGCCGAACGCGGCGGCGATCCCGGCCTGGAGATCGGCCAGCCGGCGCGGTGGCCCGCCGACCGGGGACGCGTCGCCGAGCAGCTCGGCCAGGATCGCGTCGTGCACGTCGACCCGCCAGGGCAGGCCGACCGCGCCCATCTCGGCGGCGATCAGCGCGCCGGCCGACTCGGCGGCCACCAGCAACCGGAACCGGCCCGGGTGCTCCGTCCCGGCGATCCGGGCGAGCTGATCGGCGTACACCCGGGTCAACGCCGTGATGCCCGGGCCCGGCGGGCCGGACGGCGGATCGAACAGCGCGCCCTGGCCGTGGCCGGGCGGCTCCGGCGCCCGGGGCGCCGGGTCGGGCGGGACCGGCGCGCCGGTCAGCCGGGCCCAGGCGGCGGGCAGCGCGCGCGGCTCACCCCAGCGGCCGGCGTGCCCGAGCAGCAACGCCTCGGTCAGCTCGACGTCGTGGCAGCGGTCGAGCCGGACGCCGGCGCGCAGCAGCGTGGGATAGACGCCCGCGCCGGAAGCCCACACCCAGCGCGGCCGGTCGGCGGCCTCGCGGTCGGCGACCGCGGCGGCCAGGTCGGCCACCTCCTCGGCCGGGCCGGCCGGGCTGCCGTGGGCGTGCAGCGGTTGCAGCACGCCGCCGCCCCGTTCGCCCGCCACCACCGCCACCAGCACGGACGTGATTCTGCCTCGCCCCACCGACACGCTGAGGTGTAAGGCGGGGGCCCCGCTTAACGTTTTCCGCATAGGCGGGGCCCCCGCTTAACACCACGCGGTTAAGCGGGGGCCCCGCCTAACGCACGCCCCGGCGAGGTCTGGCGGCTACTTGCCGACGCCGGCGGTGAGGCCGGACTGCACCTGACGCTGGAAGACGATGTACACGATCAGCACCGGCAGCATCGCCATGGTGACGCCGGCGAACAACCCGGACCAGTCGGACTTGTAGCCCTGGTTGACCGACAGCTCGATCAACCCCTGCGCGATGACCTGGTGCTTCGGCTCACCGGCCACCGACTGCATGAGCAGCGTCGGCAGGTACCACTGGTTCCACTGGCCGAGCACGTTGAAGATGCCGATGCTGATCAGGCCCGGCTTGGCCATCGGCAGCATCACGCTGAAGAACGTGCGGGTGTGCGAGGCCCCGTCGACCTGGGCCGCCTCGGCGATCGAGTCGGGCAGCGTCCGGAAGAACGAGTGCATGAAGAAGATCGTGAACGACAGTGACCAGGCCACGTAGACCAGGATCAGCATCAGGTGCTTGTTCGGGCCGAGCAGCGGGAAGCTGATCCCGGTGTTGTAGACGCCCTTGAACAGCGGCACCGCCGCCAGGTAGATCGGCAGGGTCAGCCCGGACAGGAACATGTAGTAGATCAGCCGGTTGCCGCGGAACTCGAACCGTGCGAGCGCGTACGCGGCCATCGAGCCGAGCAGCATGGTCAGCGTGACGCTGCCGACCAGCACCAGCACGGTGTTCAGGAAGAACGCGCCCAGGTGCCCCTCGGTCCAGGCCCGGCCGAAGTTCTCCCAGTGCAGCTTGTCCGGGATCAGCGAGAGCGGCTTCCGGATCACCTCGGAGTCGTCCTTGAACGACGACATCACCACCCACAGCAGCGGGTAGATGACCATCAGCGTCCACACCACGAGGAACACGTGGGAGAAGCCGTTGAAGATCCGGGAGCCGACACCGCCGTGGTGCCGCTCCGCCCGGCGTACGGGGGCGGGGCTGGATCCGGTGGCGGCCTTGTCGGCCCGGTCGAGACCGTGCGTCGCCGTGCTCATCGCCGCGCCTCCTTCAGTACTCGATACGGTCACGACGGGTGATCCTCAGCTGCAGCGCGGCGAGCAGGATCGTGAAGATGGCCAGCGCGACACCCATCGCGCAGGCGTAGCCGAACTGGCCCTTCTGGAACGCGGTGAAGTTGAGCACCGACGCGAAGATCTCGCTGGCGTGGTTCGGCCCGCCCTGGCTCGGCGTCATGACGAAGACCAGCGCGTACATGTCCAGCGCGATGAAGCCGAGGTAGACCCAGGCGACCGAGATGGTGTCGCGCAGCAGTGGCAGGGTCACCTTGAAGAACGTGTGGAACCGGCCCGCGCCGTCGAGGATGGCGGCCTCGTAGATGTCCTTCGGGATCGACTGCATGGCGGCGGAGAAGAGCACCATGTAGAAGCCGGCCCCGCTCCAGACCGCGATGAGCAGCAGCCACCAGAGCACCGCCGGGATGCCGAGGAACGGCTCCGGGTCGGCGGTGAAGGCGATCGGGTTGTCCGCGTCCACCAGCCCGATCTTGATCAGCAGACCGTTGATCAGACCCTGCTCGTCACTGCGGTAGATCTGCTGCCACATGACCGCGACCACGACCAGCGAGAGCACCTGCGGGAAGAAGAAGATCACCTTGTAGAGGCCGGATCCGAACACCCCGCGGATGCCGGCCCTGTCCTCGCGCCCACCCACGTTGAGCAGGAACGCGAGGAGCAGGGCCAGCCCGATGGTGAACAGCGGCACGGTGACCAGGAAGAAAACGTTGTGCCAGAACGCCTTCCGGATCAGTTCGTCGGAGAACAGCCGGACGTAGTTGTCCAGCCCGACGAAGCGCTGGGAGTCCGAGTACCCACCCCAGTCGGTCAACGAGTACCCGGCCGCCTGCGCGAACGGCCACACCACGTAGAACAGGTACAGCGCGACGGGCAGGGCCAGGAAGCCCGTGACGAAACGCGCGACTCCGTGCCGCATTGGACTCACTTCCTCGACGAGATCAGGCGGTGCGGGTCTGCTTCTTGATCGACGAGTCCTTGGCGACCTTGTCGGCGGCCGCCTGCATCTTGTCGACGAACTGCTGCGCGGTGAGCCGGCCGGCGAAGAGCTCCTCGGAGAGGTTCTGGCTCTCCTTGTCCAGGTCGGCGTAGAAGTCCGGGAACTTCACCGAGATCAGGTCCGAACTGCCGCCCTTCACCACGGCGTTGGCCGAGGCGAGCGCGCTGTCCTGGACCTTGTCGCCGGAGCCCTTGGTCGAGGCCAGCGACTTGGTCAGCTCGGCGAACTTCGCCGAGCCCTCCTTGGACAGGATGGCCCGCAGGAACTCCTTGGCGGCCGCCTTGTTCGGCGCCTTGCTGGGCACCACGAAGCCCTCGCCGGAGGCGGCGAAGACGTCCTTGGCGGCCTTGTCGCCGCTGTTGCTCCAGTAGTCCGAGAGGGTCAGCTCGAAGCCCGGCGGGATGGTCGCCGCCATCTCGTTCTTCAGCCACGTGCCGACCTGGATGAACGCGGCCTTGCCGTCCAGCCAGGCCTGCTGCGACTGGGTGTGGTTGAGCTTGCCCGGCAGCAGCAGCTTGTCCTTGACCAGCTTCTCCCACGGCTGCAGCGCGGCGACGATGCCGTCGGCCTTCCAGGCGCCGTCCTTGAGGTTGTCGATGTCGATGACGGCCTGCTTGCCGACCGCCTTCCAGATGCTGGCGAACAGACCCCAGCGCGGGTAGTAGCCGTGGATGGCGTCGTGCACGTACGGCGCCATGCCCTTGGCCTTGATCTTCGGCGCCAGGGCGAAGAACTCGTCCCAGGTCGTCGGCGCCGTCCAGCCCTCCTTCTTGAACAGCGCGGCGTTGTACCAGTTGCCCCAGACCGTGTAGGCCACGTTCACCACGTAGAACTTGCCGTTCTGGGTGCCGTCGCCGACCGTGCCCGGCAGCAGCGAGTCGCCGACCGTCCCCTCGCCGTCCCAGGCCGGCGCGGTGAGCAGGTCGTCGAGCGGCTCGATGGCACCCTCGTTGATCAGCGTGCTGCGGTCCATCATGTCGGCGCCCGAGTTCATCACCAGGTCGCTCGGCTGGGTCGCCATCTTCGGCTGCTCTTCGGTCTTGATCTTCTGGGTGGAAGACATGTTGACCGTGACCTTGGGGTGCTTGGCGTTGAAGACGACGGTGTCCTCCTTGGCCCACTGGTCGCCCAGCCCGCCGTTGAAGACCACCACCTTGACCGCGCTGTCGTCCTTGACGCCGAACGGGTTGTCCTTGCTCTTGGCCGCGCCGCCGCCGCTGTCGGACTTGCTCGGCTCGCTGCCGGCGCAGGCGCTGAGCAGACCGGCCGCCGGAACGGCCAGCAGGCCCGCCGCGCCGGCGCGCTGCAGCAGGGTCCGACGGCTGAGGTCGGACTTCTCGGGGGTAACCGACATGGTGTCTCTCCTTGTGGTGTCGGGTCAGGCGGTCCGCCGGAGGCGCCCGGCGTACCGCGACTCGAGGGCGAGGTTGTGCTCGTCCCCACCGGGGACGTTGGCGGAGAGATAGACAGGGGGTACCTCTCCGGCCTGGTGGAACCGTCGTACGACCTCGGCGGTCAGCAACTGCGCGAGCAGCGCCGCGGTGACCGAGGAGACCGCACAGACCGCGCCGCCGCCCTCGAGCGGCAGCAGTGCGTCGCCGTACGGCGCGCCGTTGTCCAGCACGACGTCGGCGAGGTCGGCGAGTCGGTGCCCGGAGGGGTGCCGAGGGGCGACCCGGGCGGTGTGCTCGACCGAGGTGACCGCGATCAACGGATGGCCGCCGCGCTTGACCAGCATCGCCAGCTCGACCACCGAGCCGTTGATGCCGGACTGCGAGGCGACCACGAACACGTCCTCCGGCTGCGGCGCGGCGAGGGCGTAGAGCCGGTGCGCCACCTCCGGGTCGCGTTCCAGCTTGGGGTCGGCGAGCACGTCGCGGGGCGCGTCGCCGTGCAGCACGAGGTCGTGCAGGGAGAGCCGGTTGGTGGGGACCAGGCCGCCGGCGCGCGCGACCAGCTCGGCGGCGAACGCCTCCGAGTGGCCGGCGCCGAACGCCTGGAGGACGCCGCCGGCGCGCAGGCCGTCGGCGATCAGACCGGCCGCCCGGTCCACCGCCACCGCCTGGCTGTCCACCAGCCGGTCGAGCACCGGGCGGACGGCGTCCGCGTACCCCTGGGCACTGATCATGAGAGGGACCCCTTCGCGGCCTTGTGCCCGTCGACGGCCTGGGCGGTACGCCGGAAGGCCGCGTGGGCGCGGTCGTGGGTGCGCTGCGCCACCGCGATGTAGAGCAGGTCGAGCACGACGAGCTGCGGGTGCCGGGCGGAGAGCGCGTCCGGCCGGAAGGTCGTCGCCTGGCTTGCGGTGACCAGGACGATGTCGGCGAGTTCGGCCAGCGGCGAGCGCGGGAAGCCGGTCAACGCGACAGTGGTGGCCCCGCGGCTGCCCGCCTCGGCGAGCAGCTCGATGGTCTCCCGGGTCTGACCGGTGTGCGAGATCCCGAGCGCGACGTCGCCGACGCCCAGCAGCGCGGCGCTGGCCAACCCCTCGTGCACGTCGCTCCAGGCCCAGGCCGCCACCCCGATGCGGTGCAGGCTGAACTGCATCTCCTCGCCGACCAGCGCGCTGCCGCTGGCGCCGAAGATGTTCACCCGGCTGGCCCCGGCGATGGCCACCGCCGCCCGCTCCACCTCGCCCAGGTCGAGCAGCGCGGCGGTGTCGTGCATGGCCCGGGTGTCGGCGGCCATGATCTGGTCGAGCACCCGGGACAGCGGGTCGCCGGGTTGGATCTCCCGGCCGATGTCGACGGTCCAGCCGGCGGAGCGCGCCCGGCCGGTCTCCGCGGCGATGCCGAGTCGGAGGTCGGCGTAGCCCTCGAAGCCCATGGCCCGGCAGAACCGGGTGATGGTCGCCGGCGACGTGCCGCTCCGCTCGGCCAGTTCGACGATGGTCGCCCGGGCGGCTGCCTCCGGGTCGCTGAGCACGTGCTCGGCGACCCGGCGCAGCGCCCCGGTCAGCTCACCCGCACCGGCCCGGACCCTGGCCAGCACCCCGTCGACGCCCCGCCGGTCGGCCGGAGCGGCTTCGACCACCGCGGTCGCCGCGGAGGTCTCGACGTCGTGCTCGGCCATCGGCGGAAGCCTTTCGGAAAAGAGTGTTAACTGTTAGTGGTAAAAGTTCTTACTGAAGGGCCCTCCGTGTCAAGACCGTGGGCGAAGTTTTCAAACTGTTACCTGCCGCACCGCCGCGATCTTGCGCACCGGGGGCCCGGCCGGACAGCATGAGGACCATGTCGGACACCGTCGTGGTCGGCCTCGACGTCGGGGGTACGTCCACCCGCGCCGCCGCCCTGGGCCTCGACGGCGCACGCCTGGGCGCCGGCCGGGCCGGCGGCGGCAATCCGACCAGCCACGGCGCCGAGCGGGCCGCCGCCGAACTGCTCGCCGCCCTGCGCGCGGCGCTCGCCGACGTCGACCCGAACCGGGTACGCGCCGGCGTGATCGGCCTCGCCGGCGCCGGCCGCCTCCTGGCCGACCCGCAGGGGCGCGCCGCGTTCGACCGGGCCTGGGCCGACGCGGGGCTGCGCTGCCCGTACACGGTGCACGGCGACGCCCTGGTCGCCTACGCCTCCGGCACCGCCACCCCGGACGGCACCGTCCTCATCGCCGGCACCGGCGCGATCGCCGCCCAGGTCCGCGAGCTGCGCCTGGACCGCACCGCCGACGGCCACGGCTGGCTGCTCGGCGACGCCGGCTCCGGGTTCTGGCTCGGCCGCGAGGCGGTCCGCCGGCTCCTGGCCGACCTGGACCGCGCCGAAGCGCCGGGCGAACTGGGTCGCCGTGTCCTGGCGGAGCTGACCGGCACCAGCGAGGTGGCCGCCCGCCCTCGGACGACAGTCGACGCCGTGGTGCAGGCGGTGACCCGCCGCCCGCCGGTGGAACTGGCCCGCTTCGCGCCGCTCGTCGTCGCGGCGGCCCGCGCGGGCGAGCCGACCGGCGCCGCCCTGATCGCCGAGGCCGCCGCGCTGCTGGCCGAGAGCGTCTCCCGGATCCGCCCCGCAGGCGCGGCCGACCCCGTGGTGCTCGGCGGCGGTCTGCTCACCGGCGCCACCCCGCTGGCCGCCGCCGTCCGCGCCGAACTGGCCCGGCGCTGGCCGGCCGCGCCGCTGCACGGTGCCGGCGACGGTGCCGCCGCCGCGGCCTGGCTCGCCGCCCGCGACCTGCCCGAGGTGACCGACCCGACCGCGCTGCACGCCCGGCTCGTCCCGCCGCCCGCCTGACCCGCGCCCCGCGCCCCGCGCCGACGGGTGGTAGCCCTCCACCTCCCTTTGGAGCTGAGAGCACGCACGACTCCACCCGGTCGAAGGGCGGTAGCGGCTGGTTGAGTCGTTCCCGCTCTCAGCTCCAAAGGCGTCCGAGAGCCGCCGTCCGGGTCGCGGCAGAAGGGCCGCGTGGCGCCTACAAACTTGATGACGCCGGTGACTCAGCAACTGGCCGGCCGCCGTGAGTCATCCGCGTCATCAAGTCTGTAGGCGTGGACCCGCCGCCTGTTCCCAGCCGGCCCACGGGCGTCCGGAACGGGCCGTCGGCGGCAAGGGCGCGGGCGGTGCGGCGGGACCGCCCCGTCGAGCCGTTCATCGGGTTGCGGAACGGTCCGGGAACACGCGCCTACACCCGGGCGTTGCCCGGCGGATCCGATCAGAATCGGTCAGCGCATACCTCGCACCCTGATCGGCACCGGTGGGAGACGCCTCCGGTCAGACGCAACGAGGGCCGGCCGACAGGATCGGCCGGCCCTCGGGGTCCACTCAGGCGTTCGGGTTGCCCTGCTGCCCGGAGTGCCACCCCTGCGGCGCCACCTGGCCCGGCTGACCGGCGTGCGGCGGGTACGCCCCGCCCTGCTGCGGCGCACCGTAGGGCGCGGACTGGCCCTGCTGCGGCGCGCCATACGGGGCCGGCTGGCCCTGCTGCGGGGCGCCGTAGGGCGCGGGCTGGCCCTGCGGAGGGGCGCCGTAGGACCCGGGCTGACCCTGCTGGGGGCCGCCGTAGGACGCGGGCTGGCCCTGGGCGGGCGGGAAGCCGGGGGCCGGCTGGCCGTGCCCGGACGGCGGGAACATGCCCTGCTGCGGCGCGCCGGCGAACTGGTGCGCCGCGGCCTGCTCGCGGGCCTCCTTGCGGGCCTTCACCGCGCGCACGATCAGCAGGATCGGCAGGATGAAGACGTAGAAGAAGATGCGGTAGTCACCGCCGTCGAAGAGGAACAGCAGGTAGAAGCCGTAGGCGAAGAAGGCCAGGCCGACGACCACGTTGAGGATGCGCGAGCCGGTCCCCTGCTCCTTGATGGCGACGCCGACAGCGACCATCGCGATGCCGCCGAGCAGCAACAGCAGCGTGTAGATGAGAAAAAACATGGAGTTTCCTGTCAATAAGTTGAGTGTGCCGGCTCACCTTATTGGAGCGCGATCATCTCCACCGCCCCGTTGCCTGTGGCAACGACCTCACTTGAGCTGCCCGGCGGTCAGCCCGGCCTGGATCTGGCGCTGGAAGGCCACGTAGACCACCAGCACCGGCAGCACCGCGATGGTCAGACCGGCGAAGAGCTGGGCGTAGTCGCCGGCGTACCCCTGGCTGACGGCCAGCGAGCTGAGGCCCTGGGCGAGCATCCGGTTCGGCCCGTCGCCGGGGATGAGCACCTGGGGCAGCAGGAACTGGTTCCAGTGGCTGAGGAAGTTGAAGATGCCCACACTGATCAGTCCCGGTCGAGCCATCGGCAGCATCACCCGGAAGAAGAGCCGGAAGTGCCCGCACCCGTCGATCATCGCGGCCTCGGCCACAGAGGTCGGCAGCGTCCGGAAGAAGGCGGTCAGGAAGAACACCGTGAACGGCAGCGAGTACGCGGTGTACACCAGGATCAACCCCGGCCAGGTGCCGAGCAGGCCGACGCTGCGCACCACGAAGAAGAGCGGCACCAGGGCCAGGAAGACCGGGAACATCATGCCGCCGACGAACAGGTAGTAGACCACCTGACGGCCGCGGAACTCGTAACGGGCGAAGACGTACGCGGCGGTGGCGCCGAGCAGCATGGTCAGCGTCAGCGAGCCGGTCACCACCACCAGGCTGTTGAAGAAGAACCGGCCGATGTGGGCGTTGGTCCAGGCCCGCGCCCAGTTGTCGAACCGCAACGCCTCGGGCAGCCCCCACGGGTCGGCGATGATCTCGCCGTTGCTCTTCAGCGAGCTGAGCAGCATCCAGGCCAGCGGCAGGATGGTCATCGCCGCCCAGAGCAGCAGGAAGCCGTGTGAGAAGACGTTCGCCACGCCCGTCTCGCGGCGCGGCGGGCGGTCGGCCGGGGCCGCGTCG
The DNA here is from genome assembly GCF_900090105.1 of Micromonospora humi. Taxonomy (GTDB): domain Bacteria; phylum Actinomycetota; class Actinomycetes; order Mycobacteriales; family Micromonosporaceae; genus Micromonospora; species Micromonospora humi. The sequence continues at coordinate 204,857 of NZ_FMDM01000010.1, forward strand.
CGCGGCACGGCGGCGGTCGGCGTGCCGGTTTCCACTGTGGTCACGAGTACTCGATCCGATCACGCCGGGCGGTCCGCAGCGCCAGCACCGCCACCGAGAGGGTCAGGAAGAACATGGCCACGCCGATCGCCGACGCGTACCCGAACTTGTTCTCGCTGCCGAACGAGGTGTCGTACATCCGCAGGCCGATGACGTCGGAGGAGAAGTTCGGCCCGCCGTTGGTCATCAGCTGCACCAGGATGAAGCCGTCCAGCGCCGCGATGGCCAGGTAGATCCAGGCCACCTGGATGGTGTCCCAGAGCAGCGGGATGGTGATCTTCCGCAGCATGGTGGCCCGGGACGCGCCGTCGAGCAGCACCGCCTCGTAGATGTCGCGCGGGATGGCCTGCATGGCGGCGCCGAACAGCACGACGTAGAACCCGACGTTGCTCCACACCATCACCGCGAGCACGCACCAGAACGCGAACCGCGGGTCGCCGAGCCAGGCCGGCGGGCTGGCCAGCCCGACCGCCCGCAGCGCGCCGTTGAGCAGGCCGCTGGTCGGGCTGTAGATCTCCTTCCACAGCAACGCGATGATCACCACGGAGAGCACCTGCGGGAAGAAGTAGACCAGCCGGTAGACCGCGGTGCCGCGTACCCCGGTCACCCCGGCGCGGCCCTTGCGGCCTCCCATGGTGAGCATGCTGGCGAAGAAGAGACCCAGCGCGATGGTCACCACCGGCACCACCACGAGCAGGATCGCGTTGTTCTTCAACGCGTTCCAGACGTACCCGTCGTGCAGCAGGGTGCGGAAGTTCGCCAGGCCGACCTGGTCGGCCTGCGCGGAGTAGCCCAGCCAGTCGGTGGTCGAGATCTGGAACGCCTGGAGGTACGGCGAGAGCACGAAGATGCCGTAGATCGCCAGTGGTGGCAGCAGGAAGCAGAGGATCAGCGGGAGTCGGCCGTGTCGCATCCGATCGTCACGCGGCCCGCTTGTACTTCTTGACCGAGTTGTCCGAGGCGATCGAGTCGGCGCCCTTCTGGCACTGGTCGAGGAACTCGCTCGGGGAGGTTCGGCCGCTGAAGAACTCGCCGCACGCGGCGTCGACCAGGTTGCGCTCCAGCTTGCGGTAGTAGTTGTTGTAGACCCAGTTGAACCCGTTCGAGCCGGACGCGTCGAGCGCCTTGACCACGGTGGCCAGGCCGAACGGCAACTCGACACCGTCGGTGGCACCGGCGACCACGGGCAGGCTCGCGACCTTCTTCGTGAAGTCCTGCGCGCCCTTGCGCGACAGCATGGTCCGGAAGTATTCGAGGCCGCCGGCCACGTTCTTCGCCTTCGCCGGCACCATGAACGGCTCGCCCGCGGTGCCCCGGATCGCCTCGAACGGCAGCTTGTCGCCGCTGCCCAGGCTCGGGGTGGGCGCCACGGTCATGTTGAATCCGGCCGGGGTGACGTCCTTCTGCTCGCTCTCCAGCCAGGAGCCGCACGAGATGAACGCGGCCTTGCCCTGGCACCAGGCGGTCTGCGACTGCTTGTGGTCCAGGCCCGGCGAGCCGTCGAGGATGAACTTGTCCTTGACGATCTGGTGCCAGGCGTCGGCGGCGGTCTTCATGGCGTCCGACTTCCAGGCGTTGGGCTCCAGGTTGTCGATGGCCAGCGCGACCGAGGGACCACCGAGCTTGATCGCGGTGGAGATCAGCGGCCAGCTCATGTAGCGGGGGTGCAGGCCGGCGTACGTCCAGGGGGCGATGCCGGCGGCCTTGATCTGCCGGCAGAGCGCGATGTGCTCGTCCCAGGTCTTCGCGTAGGTCCAGCCGCGGTCGGCGAAGAGCTTGGTGGAGTGCCAGATGCCGTACACCGTGTAGGTGTAGTTGAGCACCAGGAACCTGCCGTCGTACGAGCCGACCTCGACGGTGCCGGGCAGCAGCGTGTCCTTGACCGTCTTGCCGGGAACGTCGAGGCTCGGCGCGGCGAGCAGCTCGCCGAGGTCGGCCAGCGCGTTCTGGGACACCAGGCCGTTGAAGTCGATCTGGCCGGCGCCGGAGTTGTTCACCACGTCCGGCGGGCTGCCGTCGACGAAGCGGGGCTGGAGCGTCTTGCTGATCTCCTGGGTGGCCGAGTGCTTGATCTCCGCCTTCGGGTGGTTCTCCTGGTACATGGCCTCGTGGGCCTTGGCGTAGTCCTCGCCGAAGCCGCCGTTGAAGATCACCACCTCGAGCGGGGCGTCCTCCTTCACGCCGAGCGGGTTCTGCTCGCTCTTGGTGCCCTGGTACGCCCCGGCGTCGCCCTTGTCGTCGCCGCCGGACGTGGCACAGCCGCTGAGCAGCCCGGCGGCGGGGGTGGCCAGCAGGCCGGCGGCGGCGCTGCGGCGAAGGATCTCACGCCTGTTCATCGCATCTCCTCGGTGGCTCTGTCGCTTCTCTTCACCAAGCACGTTTTCGTTGAAGAATTTCTACGCCGACGAGACGCGGACCACAAGACCTCAAGGCCGAACCGTTATCCGTACCGGTCGGCGGAGGCTGGCATAGCCTGGGCCCATGCGCCGCCTGCGGCAGCTCGCCGAGCGCACGCCGCCGGGGCGGGATCGCTACGTCGACCTGCTCCGGGCGCTGGCCATCGCCATGGTCGTCCTCGGCCACTGGGGCGTGACCGTCATCGGCTACCAGCACGGTCGCCCGACCGGCCACTCGGCGCTGGCCGACCTGCCCTGGGCCTGGCCGCTGACCTGGGTGGCCCAGGTGATGCCGGTGTTCTTCCTGGTCGGCGGCTATGCCAACGCCGCCTCGCTGGCCGCCCGCCGGGCCCGGGGCGGAACCGCGACCGGTTGGCTGGTGGACCGCAGCGCCCGGCTGGTCCGCCCGACCACCGCGCTGCTGGTGGTGCTTGCCACCGGCGCCGCGGTCGCCACCCTGCGTGGGGCGGACCCGGCGCAGGTGCGCACCGTGGTCTGGTTCGCCACCATCCCGCTGTGGTTCCTGGTCGCCTACTTCGCGGTGGTGGCACTGACCCCGCCGATGTACGCGCTGCACCGCCGGTTCGGGCTCGCCGTGCCGGTGGTGCTGGCCGGGCTCGTCGCGGTCGGCGACCTCGGCCGGCTCCTCGGCCCGGCCGCGCTGGCCGACGGCAACTACCTGTTCGCCTGGCTCGCCGTGCACCAGCTCGGCTTCGCCTGGTACGACGCCCGGTCACCCGAGCTGCCCCACCGTCGACGCCTGCCGCTGTCCCGGCGGGCCGGCGTGACGCTGCTGGCGGTCGGGCTGGTCGCGCTGGTGCTGCTGACCACCGTCGGGCCCTACCCGGTGGCGATGCTGCACGTGGCCGGCGAGCGGCTGGACAACACCGCGCCGCCGAGCGTGGCCCTGCTCGCCGCGGCCACCACCCAGCTCGGGCTGATCCTGCTGCTGCGCGGTCCGGCCGGGCGCGGGCTGCGCCGCTCCGGCCCGTGGCAGACGGTGATCGCGGTCAACGCCGTGGTGCTCACCGTGTTCCTCTGGCACCTGACCGCCGCGATCCTGCTGGTCGGCCTGCTCGACGCGCTCGGCGTGCTGCCCACTCCCCCGGTCGGCTCGGCGACCTGGTGGGCCTGGCGGATCCCGTGGCTGGCGGCCCTGGCCGTGGTGCTGGCCGCACTGGTCGCCGTGTTCGGCCCGATCGAGGCCCGCACCCGCCGCCCGCACGGGCCGCACGGCCAAGCCGGGCCGCACGGCCAAGCCGGGCCGCACGGCCAAGCCGGGCCGCACGGCGTCGGGGCCGGCGCGGCCCGACGCGTCGGATCCGGCCCGGACGTGGGCGGACACGGCGCGCCGTGGACCGCGCTCGCCGTCGCCGGTTACGCGGCGCTGGTCGGCGGCCTGCTGCTGAACAGCCTGGCGCCGAAGACCGCGCACGAGCCGCTCGGGCTGCCCGCCCCGGCGCTGGTGGCGTACCTGGCCGGGGCGGGAGTGCTGCGTCTGCTCAGGTCTGGGTGGGGAAGCCGAGGTTGACCCCGCCGTGGCGCGGGTCGAGCCAGCGGCTGGTGACCACCTTGCCCCGGGTGAAGAACGCGACCCCGTCGGCGCCGTGCGCGTGCAGGTCGCCGAAGAGCGACGCCTTCCAGCCGCCGAACGAGTAGTAGGCCATCGGCACCGGGATCGGCACGTTGATCCCGACCATGCCGACCTCCACCTCGTGCTGGTAGCGCCGGGCGGCGCCGCCGTCGTTGGTGAAGATCGCGGTGCCGTTGCCGTACGGGCTGGCGTTCACCAGCTCCACCGCCTCGTCGTACGAGCCGACGCGCAGCACGCTCAGCACCGGGCCGAAGATCTCGTCGGTGTAGATCGACATCTCGGGCCGGACGTGGTCGAAGAGGGTCGGGCCGAGCCAGAAGCCGGCCGGCTCGCCGTCCGGCGTGACGTCCCGACCGTCCACCACCGGCACCGCGCCGGCGGCCACCCCGGCCTCGACGTACGACCGGACCCGCTCGGCGTGCGCGGCGGTGACCAGCGGTCCCATGTCGCATCCACGGCGGCCGTCGCCGGTGCGCAGCCCGGCCATCCGCGCGGCGATCCGCTCGACCAGCGCGTCGGCCACCGGCTCCACCGCGACCAGCGCGGAGATCGCCATGCACCGCTCCCCCGCCGAGCCGAACCCGGCGTTGACCGCGGCGTCGGCGGCCAGGTCCAGGTCGGCGTCGGGCAGCACCACCATGTGGTTCTTCGCCCCGCCCAGCGCCTGCACCCGCTTGCCGGCCAGCGCGCCGCGCTGGTGCACGTAGCGGGCCACCGGGGTGGAGCCGACGAACGACACCGCCTTCACGCCGGGGTGGTCGAGCAGGGCGTCGACCGCCTCCTTGTCGCCGTTGACCACGTTGAGCACCCCGTCGGGCAGGCCGGCCTCGGTGAACCACTCGGCCAACAGCAGCGCCGCGCTCGGGTCCTTCTCGCTCGGCTTGAGCACCACCGCGTTACCGCAGGCGATCGCCACCGGCACGAACCAGAGCGGCACCATCACCGGGAAGTTGAACGGGGAGATCACCGCGACCACGCCCAGCGGCTGCCGCAGGCTGTACGAGTCGACCTCGGTGGAGACGTTCTCGCTGAACCCGCCGCGCAGCGCCGAGGCGATGCCGCAGGCGTACTCGATGACCTCGAGGCCGCGTTGCACCTCGCCGGCGGCGTCCGCGAGGACCTTGCCGTGCTCGGCGGTGATCGCCTCGGCGAGCCGGTCCCGGCGGGCGTGCACCAGCTCGCGGAGGGCGAACAGCACCGCCGTGCGCCGGGCCAGCGAGGCGTCCCGCCAGTCGCGGGCGGCCCGTTCGGCGGCCTCCACCGCGCCGGCCACGTCGGTGGCGTCGGCCAGCGCCACCTGCCCGCTACGCCGGCCGGTGGCCGGGTCGAAGACGTCGCCGCGCCGCGTGGAGTTCCCGGCGGTCCGCTTGCCGTCGACGTGGTGCCCGATGACTGTCATGCCGTCTCCTCCACGCAGCTCCGGATCGCGTCGACCAGGATGGCCAGGCCCTCGCGGGCCTCGTCCTCGGTCAGCGTCAGCGGCGGGCCCATCCGCACCACGTTGCCGTGCAGGCCGCCCTTGCCGACCAGCAGGCCGCCGGCGCGGCACGCCTCGAAGACCCGGGTGGTCAGCTCCGGGTCCGGCTCGACGGTGCCGGGGCGGACGAACTCGACGGCCAGCATGAGGCCCTTGCCGCGCACCTCGGCGACCCGGTCCAGGCCGGCGGTGGCGGCCCGCAGCCCGTCGCCGAGGATCGCGCCGACCCGGGCCGCGTTGGCCTGCAGGTCGTGGTCGAGCAGGTAGTCGAGGACGGCGTTGCCGGCGGCGGTGGAGACCGGGTTGCCGCCGAACGTGGAGAAGCTGATCGCCGGCACCGCCTCCAGCACCTCGGCCCGGCCGACCACGCCGGCCAGGGCGAAGCCGTTGCCGATGCCCTTGGCGAAGGTGAGCAGGTCGGGGGTGACGCCGTGCGCCTGGTAGCCCCAGAAGTGCTCGCCGGTGCGCCCCCAGCCGGTCTGCACCTCGTCGCTGATCAGCAGGATGCCGTGTTCGTCGAGGACCTTCTTCCAGGCGGCGAAGAGACCGTCCGGGCCGTGGGTGAAGCCGCCGACGCCCTGGATCGGCTCGGCGATCAGGGCGGCCACGTCGCCGGCGGTCTGGGTGGCGAGCACCTCGCGCAGGTCCTCGACCGCGGCCTCGACCCGGTCGTCGGCGTCGAGCCGGGCCAGCAGCCCACGCAGCCGCTCGCCGGAGTGCAGCCAGGCCACCTGGAGCGGGTTCAGCGCGCTGGCCGACCAGCCCCGGTTGCCGGTGACGCCCATCGCCGCGTACGACCGGCCGTGGTAACTGTTGCGCACGGCGAGGATCTGGTGCGACCGCCGGTGGTTGGTGGCGACGAGCAGCGCGGCCTCGTTGGCCTCGGTGCCGGAGTTGGTGAAGAAGACCCGCGCGTCGGGAATGCCGGAGACCCGGGCGACCTTCTCGGCCAGTTCGACCTGCTGGCGGATCAGGTAGAGCGTGGAGCTGTGCACCAGGCCGGTGCCCAGTTGCCGCTGCACCGCCTCGCGGATCTCCGGGATGTCGTAGCCGATCATGTTGGTCAGCACGCCGCCGAAGAAGTCCAGGTAGCTGCGTCCGGCCGCGTCGGTGACCCGGCGGCCGGAGCCGGCGACCAGTTCGAGCGGTTCGGCGTAGTAGAGCGGCATCCAGGACGGGAGCACGGCCCGGTGCCGGGCCAGCAGGTCGTCGGTGGTCATCGGCGCACCCCTTCGGCGGTTGGTCCCCGCACGCTCCCACCGCGCGCCGGCAGGGACAACTGTCACTGTGTCGCGCGCGGGCGCCGCACACCTGACAGCACGTACGGGCCGGTGCCCGGCGAACCGCCGCGCACCGGCCCTCGTGCCGGGTGGTCAGTTGACGTAGACGCCCGGGCTGCCGGTCTTGCTGGTGTCCTTCACCGGCGAGTACGTCGCGGTGAAGTAGGCGGTGCCGAAGCAGAGCGACGGGCCGGAGAACTTGGTCAGGGTCTGGTTGGTGAAGGCGATCGAGTTGGTGGCGTTCGCCGCCGCGCCGGTCAGCGTGTTCGTGCTGGTCCGGTAGACGCAGGTGATCGGGCCGAGCAGCGAGTTCAGCACGACGGTGCTTTGGATCGGCGCGGCCGCGGTGCCGGCGATGGTGACCACGCCGGCGCTGGTGACCGACGTGGTGTACGGCAGGTTGTTGACGGTCACGCTCTGCACGCCGGTGGTGCCGAAGACGTTCGTGGTGCAGCTGGTGAAGGTCTGCGCGGTGAGGCTCTCGGTGGCGGTGCCGGGGGCGGTCGGGTTGCTCAGCACCTTGGCGCTGAAGCTGGACGCGGCGCACTTGATGCCGGTGGTGCCGCTGGCCGAGGAGTAGAAGGTGGCGTTGGTGCCGGTCTTCAGACTGGCCTGGATGACGTCGCCCACCGAGACCGCGGTGCCGGCGGGGGCCGGGTAGGTCAGCACGGCGCTGGCCAGTGCGGCGGTGGGGGCGGCGGTGGCGGGGGTGGCGCCGACCAGACCGGTCAGCAGCGCCAGGGCGGCGAGGCCCGCGCCGATACGTCCGTACCTGGGCATGGTGGTTCCTTCCGGCGGTGGGGTGGAGGCGGGTGGCGATAATGACAGCCGTCGAACCCTTCAGGGAGATCACTTTTGGTGACCAGCTGTCAACCGAGCGTGTCGAAAGTTATAAACCTCGGAGGGTCGTAAAGTCAACGCATCCAGGAAGGCCGATATCTTGACCATGCAGAGCCCGCCCCCGACGGCACCCCTGCCGGGCGCGCGGCACGGCCGCGACCCCGACCGCGCGATCAAGCGCGGCCCGCGGCGGGTGCCGGCCGAGGAGGTGGCGGCGACCCAGCGCGACCGCCTCTTCGACGGTCTGGTGCGGGAGGTCGCCACCCGGGGCTACGACAACGCTCGGGTCAGCGACATCTGCCACGCCGCCGGAGTCACCCGGCCGGCCTTCTACGCCCTGTTCAACGGGAAGCAGGACGCGTTCCTCGCCGCGTACCGGCACGGCATCGCGGTGGTCTCGCAGCTGATGGAGGCCGCCTACACCGAGGCCGGGCCGGCCTGGCCGGACGCCGCCCGGGCGGCGCTGCGCACGCTGCTCGACGTGCTGGCCAGCGTGCCCGCCTTCGCCCGGATGGCGCTGGTCGAGGTGGACGCCGCCGGCCCGGACGCGCGCCGGGAGCGGGACGCGTTGCTGCACAGCTTCCGCCGGTTCTTCGCCGACGCCGGCCCGGGGCCGGCGGACGACGGGGTGGACCGCGACGTGCTGGTGTCCACGGTGGTCGGCGGCATCTACGCGACGATCCGCGCCCGGGTCGCCCAGGGGCGGGCGGAGGATCTGCCGCCACTGCTGCCGGTGCTCACGTACGCGGCCACCGCACCGTTCCTGGGCCGCGAGGAGGCGCGCCGGGCCACCCGGTCGACCCGCCCGGACGACGGGCCGAGCGCGATCGCCCCCTGCGCGCCCTGAGGCCGGTGAAAAACCGCAGCGGTTTTTCACTTTGGCCGCAATTGGCAGATGCCGACTAACGATCTGTTGACCCTCCGTTTACTCAGCGGTAACTTCGGCCTGCACATCGTCGTGGATGAATTGATCTCGAAAGGGAGAGCCGCCATGTCGGAGCAGACCGCACCGATCGAGCCCGGCCAACCGAGCAGCGGCGTGCGCTGGCGCCGATTCGCCGTCACGCTCGGCACCGTCGCGGTCGGCGCGGCCGGCATGGTCGTGCTGACCGCTCAGGGCGTGCTCGGCGCGCAGTTCGCCATCTCCGGCATGCCGTTCACCGTCACCGCCGACAAACTCGAGGGCACCGGCTTCGAGCAGTTCGCCACGCTCGACCAGATGATCCCGGACAGCCCCAACCAGGGCGACACCGGCGGCCAGGTGGTGGTGATCGTGTCGGCCATCGACAAGGCCGAGCTGACCAACCTCTGCCAGAGCATCAGCCTGGGCGGGATCAACCTACGGATCACCGCCGGCGGCTCCGGCAAGCCGGTGACCGCCCGCACGCTCGTGGTCGACGGCGACGAGATCGCCGGCAACGCCTCGTTCCGCAACATCAACGTCGGTCAGGACGCCAGCACCGTCGACCAGGTCCCCGGCGTCAAGGGCAACCCCGGCGTCTTCGCCCAGCAGGCCGACACGGTGACCATCAACAACCTGCGGCAGAACAACTACGCCACCACGGCCGCCGTCTTCACGCTGCCCAACCTGCACATGGGCTTCAGCTCCGACGGGTGCTGAGGTGAGCACCGGACAGCACGCGGCGCCGGTCGCCCGCCCCGGCGGGCGCTGGCGCCGCTGGCGACGGGCCCGCCCCTTCACCGCCGGCCTGCTGATCGCGCTCGGCGGCGCCGAGATGCTGGTGACACTGCGCGCGCCGCTCGGGGTGCTGCTGCACGTCGGCCCGCAGGGGCTGGCCGCGTACCTGGTCCCGGCCGTCCTCGTGCTCTGCGGGGTGCTGCTGGTCGCCACCCCGCAGCAGCGGGTCTTCTACGCGTTGCTGTCGCTGCTGCTCGGGCTGGTCTCCTGGCTCACCTCGAACCTGGGCGGCTTCGTCATCGGCATGCTGCTCGCCCTGGTCGGCGGCGCGCTCGCGTTCGCCTGGACCCCGGACAAGCACCGGCCCGCGCCCACCGAGCCGGCCCTCGCGGAACCGCCGTATCCGGGCTGAATCTCAGCGGGCGGTGTCCGCCACCGCCTGCGCGAACACCTCGGAGCGGTGCTCGAAGTTGCGGAACCGGCCGTAGCTCGGCGCGGCCGGGGACAGCAGCACCACCCCGCCGGCCGGGGTGAGCTTGCGGGCCAGACCGACGGCGGCGACCAGGTCGTCGGCCAACTCGGTGCGCACCGCCGGCAGCCCGGCGAGCGCCTCGACGATGCGCGGGCCGCTGTCCGGGATGCCGATCACGCTGATCTCCCGCTCGGCCAGATGCTCGCGCAGCGGCGCGTAGTCGAGCCCCCGGTCGGTGCCGCCGACGATCACGGTCAACGGCCGCCCCTCGTAGGCGTCGATCGCGTGCATGGCCGCGTACGGGCTGGTGGCCAGCGTGTCGTCGACGAAGGTGAGCCCGGACGGGTCGGCGATCTCGGTGAGCCGGTGGGCCAGGCCCTGGAACTCGGCGACCGCCACGGCGAGCGAGTCCCGCCGCGCCACCACGTCCACGCCCAGCGCGTCCAGCACGGCCAGCGCGACGCAGAGGTTGCCCTCGTTGTGCCGACCGACCAGCGGCAGCACCGCGCGCGGGAAGAGCGGCGTGTCCCGCAGGTGGAACCACGGCGTGCCGTCCGGGCCGGTGGCCACGTGGGTGGTGTCCGGCGAGCCGGCACGCACCGCGGCCCGGTCGCCCAGCTCCACGGCCAACCGCGGGTCGGCGCCGTTCACCACCACGGTGTGCGGCCCGTGCGCGATCAGGTTGAGCTTGTCCCGGTAGTACTCCCGCTCGCCGCCGTGCGCGTCCAGGTGCTCGGGGAAGAGCGCGGTCACCACCGCCACCCGGGGTGAGTCGGTCAGGTCGGCGCACTGGTAGCTGGACAGCTCCAGCACGTACCGCTCCGCCTCCGGCAGGTCGAGCAGCGGCACGCCGATGTTGCCGCCGAACACGTTGGGCCGGTCCATCGCGGTGAGCAGGTGGCTGATCAGGCTGGACGTCGTGCTCTTGCCCTTGCTGCCGGTGACCCCCACGGTCCGGTCCGCGTGGTCGGCCATCCAGAGCGCGCTGCCCTGGGTGACCGGGACGCCGCGGCGACGCAGCTCCACCATCCACGGGTGGGTGTTCGGCACCCCCGGCGAGCGGACCACCACCTCGGCCGCGGCCAGCCGCGCGAAGCCCTCCTCGCCGGTGACCAGCGGAGCCGCGGCGGCGAGCGGGCCCTCCCAGGGCAGGGTGAGGAAGTTCGCGCTGTCGTCCACGGCGACCAGGCCGGCCGGGCCGTGCGCGGCGATCGCGATCACCGCGGCCCGGCCCTCACGGCCGGCGCCCCAGACGGCGACATGACGTCCGCGCAGATCAGACAGGCGCACAGGCTCTCCTCGTTGACATCCTCCCCCTCATGAAGGATGAGGGCGATTGCAGCCTATACAGGCTGAGGTTCACGGGCGTTCGAACGGCCGGCGGCCACTGTTGCCCTCCCGGCGCCGGCTGTTCGCCAGCGGCAGGGATTCCGCCCCATCCTGCCGCGACGCTGACTGTTGTGTCGTAGGGGGCAGGCATGCTGTGGGGCTGTGGGGAGGTTTACTGCGTTCCGGTTCACGGCTGACCCGCCACCGTCGCAGGTGGTGGTGTTGGTCCGTCATACGGGGGCGGCTCGGTTCGCGTTCAACCAGTGCCTGGCTCTGGTGAAGGACGCACTGGATGTTAAGCACCGGGGTGGGTCGGTGGTGGTGCCGTGGTCGGGTTTCGACCTGATCAACGCGTTCAACTCGTGGAAGGTCTCGGCGCAGGCGGGCCGCCGCTTTGTAGTCGACTCGGCCGGTTCGGCCACGATCGCGACGACGGGATTGTCGTGGCGCGCACAGGTGTGTCAGCAGGTGTGTGAGGAAGCCGCTGTCGACCTGGGCCGCGCTCTGACCGCCTGGGCCGATTCGCGATCGGGAAAGCGGCCAGGTGGTCGGATGGGGTTCCCGACATTCAAACGCAAGAGCCGCACCCAGCCGTCGTTCCGGATCCGCTGCAAGACCAAGGCGGGTCGGGCGAGCATCCGGGTGGGGGATCCGATGGCGGGTCCTCGGAGCATCTGTCTGCCGAGGATCGGAGTCCTGGGGGTACGGGAGGACACCCGCCGACTACGGCGGATGATTCGCGGAGGCCGGGCGCACATCCGGTATGCCACCGTCTCTTGCCGGGCCGGCCGATGGACCATCACCGTGACTGTGGAGGCGGCGCACCTGCATCCGGCCCGCCAGCACCCGCCACGCCCCCACGCCGACAGCGGTGGCTGGGTGGGCATCGACCGCGGCCTCACTGCCCTCGTGGTGGCCGCCGACACCACCGGCCGACAGCGACTGCGCGTCACTGATCCACCGCGCCCGCTGCGGACCGCCCTGCCTCGGCTACGCCGGCTGTCTCGCCAGGTCACCCGCAAACGGCGAGGCTCCCGCAATCGGGCCGAGGCTGTCACCCGGCTGGCTCGCGCCCACCATCGTGTTGCGAATGTGCGTCGTCACTTTCTGCACAAGGTCGCCAACCATCTGGTCAAGACCCACGACCGGCTGGCTCTGGAAGATCTGTACACCGCCGGTCTGCTGCGTAACCGGCGTCTGGCCGCCGCCATCTCCGATGCGGGTTGGGGTCAACTGGCCCGCATCATCGGCTACAAACAACATTGGCGGGGCGGGCAGGTCACCCGGGCACCCCGTTGGTACCCGTCCACCAAAATGTGCAGTGCCTGCCGCATCGTCGGTCCCGCCCTACCCCTGTCCGTACGCGTCTTCCGCTGTGACGGGTGCGGGCATACGGCGGACCGGGACGTCAACGCAGCGGTCAACCTCGCCGTCTGGGCCGAGCAACACCACATCCATACCCAGCCCCAGACCCGGGACCCCGAAGCACGAGGCCCGGTCACCAAAGCCTCCCGAAGGACCGGCTCTGGCCAGCGCCCAAGTGCCGGTGCAACCAGTCCTGACGACGGAGGAACCCACCGCTACGGACACCCGTGACGGCAGGGACGCCCGAGAAGGGCGGTGTCTCATGACCCAACGGACTTTTGAGACACGCTGTAGTATGGCGTGTGCCTAACGAGCAGCTACGGCGGATGGACGCCTTCACCTTCCCGTCCTACTCGATCGACTTCGCCACCGGCGAGGTCCTGTTCGACTACGCCCTCACCGGTCCCGACGGCGAGCAGCGGTTCACCGAGGTGATCACGCTTCCGCTGCCGGCGGAGCCGGTCTCCGACGCCACCGCGGCCACCCTCCGCCGGGTGCTGGAGCTGCTGCACGTGGTCGCCGGCGTCAGCTACTACAAGGCCGCCGCGCCGCCCCGTCTGGTGCTGCCGGCGCCGCTGGGCGCCGCCGCCGTCGAGCTGGTCACCGCCGTCTACACCAAGGGCCTCGCCGAGTACGCGTACCGCAACGACCTGCCGCACGTGCTGGTGCTGCGCCCCGAGGTGCCGGCCGGCTCGGTCGACCCGGCCGCGCCGCTGGACACCGCCGACCGCCGACCGCTGTCGGCCGTCGGCGGCGGCAAGGACTCCATCGTCACGCTGGAGGCGCTGCGCCGCGCCGGGTTCGACCCGGTGCCGTTCTCGGTCAACCCGAACCACGTGATCGTCTCGGTCAACGAGGCGTCCGACCTGGTGCCGCTGGCCGCCCGGCGTCGGCTCGACCCGGTGCTGTTCGACCTGAACGCGGCCGGGGCACGCAACGGGCACATCCCGGTCACCGCGATCAACTCGCTGATCGCGGTCGCCACCGCCGTGCTGCACGGGCTCGGGCCGGTGGTGATGTCCAACGAGCGCTCCGCGTCCGACCCGAACCTCGTCTGGCAGGGCCACGAGATCAACCACCAGTGGTCCAAGGGCGTCGAGGCGGAGGGGCTGCTGCGCGCGGCGCTGGCCGAGCACGCCGGGCTCACCGAGCCCTACTTCTCACTCCTGCGCTCGCTGTCCGAGCTGCACATCGCCCGGCTGTTCGCCGAGATCGACCGCTACGACGCGGTGGTGACCAGCTGCAACGCCGCGTTCAAGCTGCGTGACGCGAGCGAGCGCTGGTGCCGCGACTGCCCGAAGTGCCGCTTCGTGTTCCTGGCCATGGCGCCGTTCATGCCCCGCGAGCGGCTCACCGGCATCTTCGGCGGCGACCTGCTGGCCGACGAGACCCAGACCGCCGGCTACCGGGAGCTGCTCGGCGTCGACGGGCACAAGCCGTTCGAGTGCGTCGGTGAGGTGGAGGAGTCGGTGGTCGCGCTGAGCCTGCTCGCGCAGCAGGACCAGTGGCGCGACGCCCCGGTGGTCCGCGCCCTGGTGGCGGCGCTGCCGGACAGCGCCTGGCAGGCCGCCACGACCTCGGACGTGTTCACCCCCGGCGGCCCGAACTTCGTCCCCGCCCCCTATGCCAAGGCGCTCACCGCTCTGACCTGACCGCACCTCCGCGCCCCGGCGTGTCGTCACCTCGGCGTGTCGCCGGGAACACGAGGATGCTGTCGAGCACGGTATACCGCACAGTCATATTTATGCCTGTGCGGTATACTGCAGAGAAGCGCACCATCTCCCCGCCGAAGTCACGCTCCGTGACTAGCACCCGCGAGACGCTCGCGGCAACTCCCCGCATCCCGAGGCGGGACGGCGGGGAGACGGCGGGAAGCCGGGGCGGTGCCGGAGCGGCGCGGGCGGCGCCGGAGCCGCGCGGGCGGCGCCGGAGCCGCGCGGGCGGCGTCAGGGGGTGCGGACGGCGTCCAGGGCCAGCAGCGCCACGTGCAGGGAGAGGCACTGCTCGACCGAGTCGAGGTCGGCGCCGAGGATACGGCCGATGCGGGCCAGCCGCTCGTAGAACGCCGGCCGGGACAGGTGCGCGGCCACCGCCGCCGCCGACTTGTTCCGCCCCTGCTCCAGGTAGGCGCGCAGGGTGCCGAGCAGCTGCTCCCGTGGATGCTGCGCGTCGTAGGCCAGCAGGGCGCCCAGTTCCCGCTCGACGAACGTCTGCAGCCGGGGCTCGTCGCGCAGCAGGTGCAGCAGGCCGGCCAGCCCGACGTGCGGCAGCCGGAAGCAGGGCAGGTCCCGCGGGTCCCGGCGAGCCGCCTCGGCGATCTGTCGCGCCTCGACGAGGGACCGGCGCGCCTCGCGCAGGCTGCCCACCCCGGACCCGGCCGCGACCACGACCGCCGGACGGGTCGGACCGTCACCCGAGCGCCCGCCACCGGCCGGCCCACCACGGCCGGCCCCGTCACCCGAGCGCCCGCCACCGGCCGGCCCACCACGGCCGGCCCCGTCACCCGAACGCCCGCCACCGGCCGGCGCACCACGGCCGGCGCCGTCACCCGAACGCCCGCCACCGGCCGGCGCACCACGGCCGGCGCCGTCGACCGGGCGAGCGGGGCGGACGGGGGCGGCGTCGAGGCGTACCCGATGCAACGCCGCGGCGAACGCGGCGAGTGCCTTCTCCTCGTCGGCCGGGTCGGGCAGCGCCAGCAGCGCGCCCACCGCGTGGTCGTCGACGGCGCTGGTCAACGCGGTGAGCTTGGCCTCGCGGACCGCCTGGCCGACCGCCTCGGCGAGGTCGCGCAGCCGGGCCGGGCCGGCCTCCGGGCCGGTGTCGGCCCCGGGCGCGGCGGGATCGTCGCTGCGGTGCCGGACCACCACGCCCACCAGGTGCCGGCGGTCCAGGGTGACGCCGAGCGCCTTGGCGCGCAGCGCCACCTCGTCGACCGGGCGGGAGTGGTCGATCAGCGCGGTCAGCAGGGTGCGGTGGATCTGCCGTTCCAGGCCCTCCGCGTCGCGGCGGATCAGCCGGCCCAGGGCCAGCGTGGACGCGGCCCGCTCGATCAGGATGGTCAGCCGGGTCGGCGGGGCGGCCTCCGCCGCCGGCCAGCGCAGCAGCAGCCGACCCCAGTCCTGCCCCCGCGCGCCGACGGTGGTGACCAGCCAGCCGCTGTCCGGGTCGTACGCGGTGCGGCCGGTCGGGCGGATCCGCCGGGAGTGCTGTTCCCAGCCGTCCAGCAGCAGCTCCGCGCTCTCCCCCGCCGGGTCGTACGCGAGCACCTGCCGGGACAGGTTCTCCAGCACCACCGGGCAGCCGGCCAACTCGGCGGCCTGCCGCAGCACCTCGGCCGGTTCGGCGCCCTCCACGGACAGCTCGGTGAACCGCTGGTGGATCTCCTCGGTGGCGCGCAGCTCGGTGAGCTGGGCGTCCACGATCAGCGCGTGCACCGCCTCGGTGATGCGGACGAACGGGGTGGCCCGGCGCAGCTCGACCAGCGGCAGTCCGCGCCGTTCGGCGGCGGCCGACATCACCCGCGGCACACCGCTGACGTAGCGGCGGCCCAGCTCGACGACCAGCCCGGAGACGCCGACGTCGGCCAGGTCGCCGATGAACGCGCGCAGCCCGGCGTCGTCGGCGGGCAGCCCGATGCCGGTGGTGAGCACCAGCTCGCCGCCGCCGAGCAGGGTGGCGATGTCGGGCACCTCGGCCACGTGCACCCAGCGCACCGGGCGGTCCAGACCGGCCTCGCCGGCGACCAGGCGGGGCGCGCCGTGGCGCACCGGCACCAGGGCGAGCACCTCACGCACGGTAGGGAACACGGGCGACACGCTACCCTGCGTCACCGCCGCTGCCGAAGGCCCGCCCCGGGCGGAGGTTCCGCTCAGTCGACGCCGAACTCCATCGCGGCCCGGTCGAGCCACTCGTCCTCGGCCGAGGGCACGCCGCGGGAGGCGATGGCCTCCGCGCCGCCCTGCGGCATCGCGCCGATCAGACCGGTCGAGGCGGCCTGCGCCGCGCCAACCATCCGCTGCGGCGCGGTGCCGCCGACCATGCCGAGCGACGCGTACTGCTCCAGCTTGGCCCGCGAGTCGGCGATGTCCAGGTTGCGCATGGTGAGCTGGCCGATCCGGTCGGACGGGCCGAACGCCGAGTCCTCGGTGCGCTCCATGGACAGCTTGTCCGGGTGGTAGCTGAACGCCGGCCCGGTGGTGTCCAGGATCGAGTAGTCCTCGCCCCGGCGCAGCCGCAGCGTCACCTCACCGGTGACCGCGGTGCCGACCCAGCGCTGCAACGACTCGCGCAGCATCAGCGCCTGCGGGTCGAGCCAGCGGCCCTCGTACATCAGCCGGCCGAGGCGGCGGCCCTCGGTGTGGTAGTTCGCCAGGGTGTCCTCGTTGTGGATGGCGTTGACCAGCCGCTCGTACGCGGCGTGCAGCAGCGCCATGCCCGGCGCCTCGTAGATGCCCCGGCTCTTGGCCTCGATGATCCGGTTCTCGATCTGGTCGGACATGCCCAGGCCGTGCCGGCCGCCGATGGCGTTGGCCTCCAGCACCAGGTCGACCGCGCTGCCGAACTCCTTGCCGTTGATCGTGACCGGGCGACCCTGGTCGAAGCCGATCGTGACGTCCTCGGTGGGGATCTCCACCGCCGGGTCCCAGAACCGGACGCCCATGATCGGATCGACAGTCTCGATGCCGGTGTCGAGGTGTTCGAGGGTCTTCGCCTCGTGGGTCGCGCCCCAGATGTTGGCGTCGGTGGAGTAGGCCTTCTCGGTGCTGTCGCGATAGGGCAGGCCCCGGTCGAGCAGCCACTCCGACATCTCCTTGCGCCCGCCCAGCTCGGTGACGAAGGCGGTGTCCAGCCACGGCTTGTAGATGCGCAGCTGCGGGTTGGCCAGCAGGCCGTAGCGGTAGAAGCGCTCGATGTCGTTGCCCTTGAACGTCGAGCCGTCGCCCCAGATCTGCACGTCGTCGGCGACCATCGCCCGCACCAGCAGGGTGCCGGTGACGGCCCGGCCCAGCGGCGTGGTGTTGAAGTAGGCCCGGCCGCCCGAGCGGATGTGGAAGGCGCCGCAGGTCAGCGCCGCCAGCCCCTCCTCGACCAGGGCGGCTCGGCAGTCGACCAGCCGGGCCACCTCGGCGCCGTAGCTGAGCGCGCGGCCCGGCACGGAGCCGATGTCGGGCTCGTCGTACTGGCCGATGTCGGCGGTGTAGGCGCAGGGCACGGCGCCCTTGTCGCGCATCCACGCGACCGCGACGGAGGTGTCGAGGCCGCCGGAGAAGGCGATGCCGACACGTTCGCCGGTGGGCAGGGAGGTGAGAACCTTGGACACAGGAAGATTATGCACCACGGCGCATGATCATGCAAGCGGATCGTCGCGTCCCAGTTCCCAGCAGGCCACCGCCGTGGCCGCGGCGACGTTCAGCGAGTCCACGCCCCGGCGCATCGGGATCACCACCCGCACGTCGCTCGCCGCCATCGCCGCCCGGGTCAGCCCGGCGCCCTCCGCGCCCAGCAGCAGCGCCGCCCGGGCCCGCTGGCCGTCGGTGAGCCGCTGGATCGGCACGGCGTCCGGCGCCGGCGTCAGGGCGAGCACGGTGAAACCCGCCGCCCGCACCTCCTCCAGGCCGGCCGGCCAGCGCTCCAGCTTCGCGTACGGCACCGCGAACACCTCGCCCATGCTGACCCGGACGCTGCGCCGGTAGAGCGGGTCGGCGCAGGTCGGCGACAGCAGCACGGCGTCCACCCCGAGCGCCGCCACGGCCCGGAAGATCGCGCCCAGGTTGGTGTGGTTGTTGACGTCCTCCAGGATCACCACCCGCCGGGCGGCGGCCAGCACCTCGGCGGCCGGCGGCAACGGCCGGCGGTGGAACGACGCGAGCACGCCCCGGTGCACGTGGAAACCGGTGGTCCGCTGGAGCACCTCGGCGGTGGCCGCGTACACCGGGACGTCACCGGCGTCGAGGTCGGCGAGCTGGTCCGCCCGCTTCGACTCGACCAGGTACGACCGGGCCGGGTAGCCGGCCCGCAGCGCCCGCCGCAGCACCAGCTCCCCCTCGGCGATGAACAGGCCGTGCGGGGGCTCCCAGCGGGTCCGCAGCTCCACGTCGGTGAGCGCGCGGTAGTCGGCGATCCGGTCGTCGTCGGGGTCGGTGATCTCGTGGACGGGCACCGGCCGATTCTCCCCCGGTGCCCCGGGCCGCCCCGGCGCGGGCCGGGTTTCCGCCGCCCGACGCGGGGAACGGAGCGGAGAAGCGGACACCGACGAAGGGACCACCACGATGGGCGCGGACCACCCCGACGACGGCGCGCTGCCCCGCGACGCCACCGTCGCCGACCAGATCGTGGCCCGGCTCGCCGAGTGGGGCGTGCACCGCTACTACGGCTACCCCGGCGACGGGATCAACGGGATGACCTCGGCGCTGCAACGGGCGAAGGAGCACGCCCGGTTCATCCAGGTCCGCCACGAGGAGACCGCCGGCTTCGCGGCCGGCGCGCACGTCAAGTACGGCGGCGGCCCGCTCGGCTGCGTGGTGGTGACCAGCGGCCCGGGCGCCATCCACGCGCTCAACGGCCTCTACGACGCCAAGCTCGACCACCAGCCGGTGGTCGCCCTGCTCGGGCACACCGCGCTGCCCGCCGAGGGCGGCGGCTACTACCAGGAGGTGGACCTGCTCGCGCTCTACAAGGACGTGGCCGGCGACTTCCTGGCCCAGCTCGACGACCCGTCGCAGACCCGGCACCTGGTGGACCGGGCCTGCCGCACCGCACTGGCCCGGCGTACCGTGACCGCCCTGGTCCTCCCCGCAGACGTGCAGGACGAACCGGCGGTGCCGGACCCGCCGCACGCGCACGGCTACTACCACACCAGCGCGGTGCCGAGCAGCCCGCCGGCCGCGCCGCCGGCGGCGGACGTCCGCCGGGCCGCCGAGGTGCTGCGCGGCGGCGAGCGGGTGGCGATGCTGGTCGGGCAGGGCGCGCTCGGCGCCGAGGACGAGGTACGCCGGATCGCCGACCGGCTCGGCGCCGGGGTGGCCACCGCCCTGCTCGGTTTCGCCGCCGTCGACCACCGGCAGCCCTGGGTGACCGGCGCGATCGGCCTGCTCGGCACCCGTCCCAGCTCGGAACTCATGCGCGGGTGCGACCGGCTGCTCATCGTCGGCAGCCAGATGCCGTACTCGGAGTTCTACCCGCCGGAGGGTCAGGCCCGCGCGGTGCAGATCGACGTGGACGGCAGCCGGATGGGGTTGCGCTACCCCACCGAGGTCAACCTGACCGGCGACGCCGGACCCACGCTGCGGGCCCTCCTCGACGAGCTGGGCCCCGGCCCGGCCCCGACCGCCTGGCGGGCCACCATCGCCGACGCCACCGGCAAGTGGCGGGCCGCCCAGCGCGAGCTGGCCGGGCAGCCGGCCGATCCGGTCAACCCGCAGTCGCTGTTCGCCGCGCTCGACGACGCGCTGCCCGACGACGCCATGCTCGCCGTGGACTGCGGCACCGCCACCGCCTGGTACGCCCGGCACCTGCGGGTCCGCCCCGGCATGCTGGCCAGCCTGTCGGGCACGCTGCTGTCCATGGGCGGCGGCATGCCGTACGCGCTGGCGGCGAAGTTCGCCCACCCGGACCGCCCGGTGATCGCGCTGCTCGGCGACGGGGCGATGCAGATGAACGGCGTCAACGAGCTGATCACGGTGGCGAAGTACTGGCGGGAGTGGGCCGACCCCCGGTTCGCCGTGCTGGTGCTCAACAACCGGGAGCTGGCGTTCGTCAGCTGGGAACAGCGCTCCGGCGAGGGGGCGCCGATGTTCCCGGACAGCCAGGACCTGCCGGACGTGGCGTACCACAGGTGGGCGGAGGTGCTGGGGCTGCGCGGCGAACTGGTCGACGCCCCCGGGCAGGTGCCCGACCTGTGGCGGCGGGTGCTCGACGCCGACCGGCCGACCGTGGTCAACGCCGTGGTCGACCCGGCGGAGCTGATGCTGCCGCCGCACTTCACCGCCGAGCAGGCCCGCAAGACGGCCGCCGCGGTGCTGCGCGGGGACAGCGACCGGGCCGGCATCCTCCGCCGCGGCGTGCCCGCCGCGCTCGCCACCTACCGGCCCCGCCGCCGCGGTCGCTGACCGACCGGGCCGCCGCGCGGCCGTGCGCGGCCCGGCCGGCCCCGCACGCCCCGCCGGGCCCCGCGTGTGGGGCCGCGCGGGGCGTCGCCGGTCACGCGCGCCGGTAGCGCAGCAGCACCGAACGGCCGTCGAAGCCGCGCGTGGAGACCAGCCGCAGGTCCTGGCGGGCGAGGTGGGGCAGCACCTGCCGGCCGCCGCCGAGCAGCACCGGGTGCACGACCACCTGGTACTCGTCGACCAGCCCGCGCGCGGCCAGTGCCGTCGCCGCGCCCGTCCCGCCGGTGACCAGCAGATCCCCGTCGAACCGCTCGCGCAGCTCGGTCAGCTCCGCCGCCAGGTCGCCGCCACCGATCACCCGGGCACCGTGGTCGGCCGCGGCGAGCGTGCGGGAGACGACCACCTTCGGGGTACGCCGCCAGATCGGCGCGAACGCCAGGTCGTGCGGGTGGTCGGAGATCGACTCGACCTGCGGCCAGTAGGAGGACATCATCTCCCACACCCGCCGCCCGTAGACGAACGCGCCGGCCCGCTCGGTCAACCCGATGGAGTACGCGGACAGCTCGTCGCCCATGGCCGGCCAGTCGAACTCACCGTTCGGCCCCTCGATGAAGCCGTCGACCGACTGGTGCACCCAGTAGATGACCTCGCTCATGGCACGTTCCTCCGCTCACCGGCGCGCCCATCGTCGGGCGCGCTCGCCAGTGGGTCGGAGCCGCCGCGCCGGATCCGACATCGCGCGCCGGGTCTCCGGTGGGGTGTTTGGAGGGGCCCCTTCTTATGCAGAATGCGTTAAGAAGGGGCCCCTCCTTGCACTAACCCCGGCCCTGGAGCCAGCGGAGCAGGTCCGACGGGAGGTTGCGGTTGTCCTCACGCGGCTGAGGTTGGGGCTGCGGGCGGGGCTGCGGGCGCTGCGGGTTGCCGGCCAGCTCGCGGCTGGGCGCGGTGAAGTCGCGCACCGGCTTGCCGGCGACCGCCGTCCGGATCGTCCGGGCCACCGCGTCGATCACCTTGGCCTGCACGGCGGAGCCGACCAGGTCGGTCGAGTCGTCCGGGTTGGCGGCGATGCCGGCGACGGCCACCTGCGGGGTGTACCCGACGAACGTCTCGGTGGCGTTCTTCTCCGAGCTGCCCGTCTTGCCCGCCACCGGCCGGTCGACGATCCCGTCGACGCCGGTGGCGGTGCCGCCGTTGCACTGCCCGTACGCGGACTGCTGACCCACCGGGCAGCGGGCCGCGTCGGTGGCCGCCCGGGCCACGTCGGGTTCCAGCACCCGCTTGCAGTTCGGCTGCCCCACGTCGACCCTGCCGCCGTCCGGCGCGGTGACCGAGACCACCGGCAGCGGCGAGCAGTAGGTGCCCTCGGCGGCCACCGTCGCGTACGCGTTGGCCAGGTCGAGCGGGGTGGTGGCGGCCACGCCGAGCGTGAACGCGCCCCAGTTCGCGGCGTTGTCGCGGGCGAAGGCGGCGTCCGAGTCGGCCCGGAAGGTGATGCCGAGGCGCTGCGCCATCTCGACCACCTTGTCCTCGCCGACCTGCTCGGCCAGCCAGACGAAGTAGGTGTTCACGGAGCGGCCGAAGCCGTCCCACATCATCCGGTAGCCGTCCATCCACTCCGGGTTGGCGTTGCCCGGGCACCACGTGCCGTCGCAGTTGCCCTCGGCGTCCGAGGCGTAGCGGGTGGGCAGCTTGGCCGGCGCGTCGAAGCCTGTGGCGAGCGGCTTGCCGGCCTCCAGCGCGGCCAGCATGGTGAACATCTTGAAGGTGGAGCCGGCCTGGTAGCCGTCGACGCTGGCGCCGCCGGAGATCAACGGGTTCACCGTGTTCGGGTGGTTGGCCTGCCCGTCCGGGTTGTCGGCCAGGCTGTAGTGCCGGTTGACCGCCATGGCGAGCACCCGGCCGGTGCCGGGCTCGACCGCCGCGATCGGCAGCGCGCGCTTGTCGTCGTAACCGTAGACCTTGGTGGCCTGCGTCTGCGCGGTCTGCTGGATCTTCGCGTCGAGCGTGGTGACCACCCGGTAGCCGCCCCGGCGCAGCGCCTGCTCGCGCTCCTCGGCGGTGTCGCCGAAGGCCGGCTGGGTGAGCCACCACTGGCGCAGGTAGTCGCAGAAGAAGCCCCAGTCGTCGTGGCCCTGCGCGGTCGCGGTGCAGCCGTTGGGCTGGGCGGTCGGGCGCAGCGTGAGCGGCGCGGCCTTGGCCGCCGCGGCCTGCGCGGCGGTGATCGCGCCGGTCTCGACCATCGAGTCGAGCACGTACCCACGGCGGTCGAGCGCCTGGTTCTTGTCGCCGTCGATCGGGCTGTACTCGTCGGGCGACTGGACCAGGCCGGCGAGCAGCGCCGCCTCGCCGAGGGTCAGGTCGGCCGGCGCCTTGCCGAAGTAGCGCTGGGCGGCGGCGGCGACCCCGTACGCGCCGGAGCCGAAGTACGCGATGTTCAGGTAGCGGTTGAGGATCTCGTCCTTGGACAGCGACCGCTCCAGCGCGTTCGCGTACCGGATCTCCTGGAGCTTGCGCCCGACGGTCTGCTCGGTGGCGGCCTGCCGCTCCTCGGCGGTGCGGTTCGGGTCGGTCTTGAGCACGTTGCGGACGTACTGCATGGTGAGCGTGGAGCCGCCCTGCTCGGTGCCGCCGCCCTTGACGTTGGCGACCAGCGCGCGGGCGATGCCCCGCAGGTCGGCGCCGCCGTGCGAGTAGAACCGCCGGTCCTCGGCCGAGATGATCGCCTGGCGCATCACCGGGGCGATCTCGGCAAGCGGCACGTCGGTGCGGTTCACGTCGTAGAACGTGGTGATCAGCGTCTTGCCGTCGTTGGCGTAGAGGTAGGAGCGCTGCGGCTGCACGGGGGTGCGCAGCGCGTCGGGCAGTTCCTCGTAGGCCCCGAGGCTCGCCTTGGCGACGAACCCGCCGAGCAGGCCGGTCGGGAGCGCGGCGAGCGCGAGGACGAGCCCGGCGAGCAGGCCCGCGAGCAGCACGGTGAACAGGCGCGACAACGGCGACCGGGGAGACGGCATGGACTCCAGGATTGCCGCGAAAGCCACCTACCGGCCAGTTCGCCAGGCAACTGTCAGTTACCTCACGGCAACTGTCCAGCCTCGGCGCCCGCCGGGAAACCGGTCAACCGGCGGCAAGTGGGCCGTCCGGTGACGCGGGTGGGGCGGGGGCGGCGGCGACGCTGGCGCTGGCCGCGTCGCGGGCGATCGTCTCGGGCACCAGGCGACCGCTGCGGTAGCCGATGCCGATGCCGGCGACCAGCACGAAGATCGCGCCGAAGGTCTGCAACGAGCCGATCAACGCGCCGCCGAGGCCGAGCAGCGGGGCGGCGATCATCAGCATCGTCCCGTCGCCGTAGGAGAACATCCCGGACCGGGCCACCGACCAACCGGTGAGGAACCACCCCACGCTGTAGCAGGTCGCACCGAACAGCACGATGCCGCGCGCGGTCAGCCCGAACACCGGCGTCTGCTCGGCGAGCCCGGCGAACGGCAGCATCAGCACCATCCCGCCGATGCTGGCGAGCAGCCCGGCCAGCGCGATCCGACGACAGCGGGTGGCCGCGAGCAGCCCGGTGAGCGCGAGCAGGGCGAGCAGGCCGAGCCAGACCGACGCCACCCAGCCGACCAGGTAGAGCGGCTGGCCGTCGGCCGGGTAGGGGTCGTTGCCGACGCCGCCGTCGCTGGCCATCGCCACCACGCCGTAGAGGACCGCGTAGGCCGGCAGCAGCCAGACCGCCGCCCGGGCGAACCGGCGGACCGACCAGGCCCAGGTCGCGTCCGTGGCCGGCGCGCCGGGCCCGGGCTCGGAGACGAACGGCAGCACCCCGAACCCGCCCCCGGTCCGCCGGGAGCCGAGCGGTCCGCCGGGGTCGTGCGCGCCGGGGACCGGGGTACGGGAGAAGAGCCGGTTCGCCGGTTCCGTCATGCGCCACCTCGCTCGCGTCAGGGGTGGCCTGGGACGCACGACGGCGCCCCGGCCCTGCTCACCACCCGTCCTCAAGACCGATGGTGGCAGCCGCCGGGGCGCCGGATGAGCGATTCTCGGATTTGCCGGTCAGCCCCGCTCGCGCTGGTCGGCCGGGTCGGTGAGCAGCGTCTCCGGGGACACCGGCTCCGGCGCCGGCAGGCCCTTCGCCGTGTTGCCACCGGTGGCCTGCGCCTCCGCCACGCGTACCTCGTCGTGGATCTCCTGGGCCGCGACGGCCGCGGCCTGGGCCGCCTCGGCGGCCTCCCGCTCGACCTCGCCGGCGGTCTGGCTGGCCCCCGGCGCCGGGGCGTCGCCCGCCATGTTGGCCAGGCCGCCCAGCGCGCCGCCCATGCCCTCCAGGGCCTTGGTCAGCTCGGTCGGCACGATCCAGACCTTGTTGGCGGTGCCGTTGGCGATCTGCGGGAGCGCCTGGAGGTATTGGTAGGCCAGCACCTTCTGGCTCGGGTTGGCGGTGTGGATCGCGTCGAAGACGGTGCGGATGGCCTTGGCCTGACCCTCGGCCTGGAGGATCCGGGCCTGCCGGTCACCGTCGGCGCGCAGCACCGCGGCCTGCTTCTCACCCTCGGCGGTGAGGATCTGCGACTGCTTGTGCCCCTCGGCGTTGAGGATCGCGGCGCGGCGGTCCCGCTCGGCGCGCATCTGCTTCTCCATCGAGTCGCGGATGCTCGGCGGCGGCTCGATCGCCTTGATCTCGACCCGGGTGACCTTGATGCCCCACCGGCCGGTGGTCTCGTCCAGCACGCCGGAGAGGTGCCTGTTGATCTCCTCGCGGCTGGTCAGCGCGCGCTCCAGGTCCAGCGAGCCGATCACGTTCCGCAGCGTGGTGACGGTGAGCTGCTCGATCGCCTGGAGGAAGTTCGAGATCTCGTAGGTGGCGCGGACCGAGTCGACGACCTTGAAGTAGAGGACGGTGTCGATCGACACGACCAGGTTGTCGGAGGTGATCACCGGCTGCGGCGGGAAGCTGACCACCTGCTCGCGCAGGTCGACCTTGGTGCGCACTGCGTCCACGAACGGCACCAGCAGGTTGAGACCCGGGTTCAGCGTGCGCTTGTACTTGCCGAGCCGCTCCACCACGTCCTGGCGCTGCTGCGGCACGATCCGCACCGCCTTGGCCAGTGTCACCACGACGATCACCGCCACGGCGATCAACAGGTACGCTGCAAACTCCATATGGTTCACCCTCTCGCTTCGGGCAGCTCACCCGGGGCGGAAATGTCGTCCTGCCAGACCAGAGCGGTAGCGCCCCGGACCTTTATCACCTGCACCCGCTCGCCCGCCGCGTAGCGCTGCGTCGCGTCGAACGACCGGGCCGTCCACAGCTCACCATCGATCTTCACCATGCCGCGGTCGGCGTCCACCGCCTCCAGCACCACCGCGGTGGCTCCCTCGATCGCCTCCACGCCGAACGGCTGGTCGCCGGTTTCCAGCGCCGAACGGGCGTTGCGGCGGATCACCGGCCGGGCCAGCGCCAGGGACAGCGCCGACACCACCGCGAAGATCACCGCCTGGAGCGCCACCGGCGCACCGAGGGCCGCCGCACCGGCGGCGGCGAACGCCCCGACGCCGAACATGATCAGGAACAGCGTCGTCGTGAAGATCTCGGCGACCGCCAATACCACACCCAGAACGATCCAGAACACGGCGTCCACGAGACCAATCGTGACACGTGAACGCACGTGTCATCGAACTGTCATGATCGCTAGGCTCGGTCCACCGCACGGCGACGAGGAGGACGAGATGGCACTGCTGCCCGAGACCGCACGCCAGGTGGACCTGCTGGTGGCCCGCGCCCAGGCCGAGGGACACGCCCCGTCGCTCGCGCTGGGCGTGGTCCGCGACGGTGAGCTGGCGCACCTGGCGGTCGCCGGCGAGCACCCCCGCCCCGACGCGGACCTGCAGTACCGGATCGGCTCGATCACCAAGACCATGACCGCGGTGCTGGTGATGCAGCAGCGTGACGCCGGGCGCCTCGCCCTGGACGACCCGCTCGACACGCACCTGCCCGGCACCCCGGTCGGCGCGCTCACCGTCCGCCAACTGCTCGGGCACGCCAGCGGCCTGCAACGCGAACCGGACGGCGGCGAGTGGTGGGAACGCGCGCCGGGCCGGGACCTGGACACGCTGCTCGCCGGGCTGACCCCGGGCAAGATCGCCCACCCGCCGCACCTCACCTACCACTACTCCAACCTGGCGTACGGGCTGCTCGGCGCCGCGCTGGAGCGGATCGCCGGCGCACCGTGGGCCGAGCTGCTGACCGACCGGCTGCTCGCGCCGCTGGGCATGCGCCGCACCACCGTGCCCCCGACCGAGCCGTACGCCCGGGGGTTCGTCGTCCACCCCTGGCACGAGACGCTGCGGGAGGAGCCGCTGACCGACAGCGGAGCGATGGCGCCGGCCGGGCAGCTCTGGTCGACCGTCGAGGACCTGGCCCGCTGGGCGGCGTTCCTCGCCGACCCGGACCCGGCGCTGCTCGACCCGGCGACGCTGGCCGAGATGTGCGTTCCGGTGGCGATCAGCGACCCCGACTCGTGGACCGGCGGCCACGGCCTCGGCGTGGAGTTCTACCGGGTCGGCGAACGGGTCTACGTCGGCCACGGCGGTTCCATGCCCGGGTACGTCGCCGGCCTGGTCGTGCACCGCCCCACCCGGACCGCCGTGGTGGACTTCGCCAACTCGTACGGGATGCGTCGCGGCCACCACATCTCCGGGCTCGCCCGCGACGTGCTCACCCGGGTGCTGGACACCGAGCCGACCGCGCCCGACCCGTGGCGCCCGGCCGCCACGCCGCCCGCCGCGGAGCTGGTCGAGCTGACCGGCCGCTGGTGGTGGATGGGCGTCGAGTACGAGTTCCGCGTCGACCCGGCCGGTGACCTGGTGGGCGGCCTGGTCGGCAAACCGCTGCTCCGGTTCACCCCGGAGGGCCCGGACCGCTGGCGGGGCCGTTCCGGCCCGCAGGACGGCGAGATCCTCACCGTCGTCCGCGACCAGACCGGCGCCGCGGTCGCGCTGGACATCGCCACCTTCGTCCTCACCCGATCCCCCGACCAGGCCCCCTGAGCCCCACGCGCCGACCCGCCACCAAGCGCCGCCCACCCGCCGGAACATCCGCCGGGCCACGGATCGGCACCACGTGCCGCGCCGGCACCGGGAACCCCCTCAGGCGCCTACAGACGTGATGACACCGATGACTCACCCCGCTGACCGGCCCACACCAGCGAACTCGTGGCACCCCGACAGCTCCACCCCACCGCCGCCGGCACCGAGCCGCGAACCCGGCACCCGACGGGGCCGGGGGCGACCGTGCCCGGCGCAGGGATCAAGCCTGACCGCCCGGAGCCGGGCACGGTCGCCCCCGGCCCCCAACCGCAACCACTAAGGCGAGGTGACGAAATCGATCAACCGCTCCATCGCGTTGATCAACGGCGTCTCGACGTCCGCGAAACTGTCCACCCGGGACAGGATGTGCCGCCACATGTCCGCCGGCTCGGCCACCCCGAGCGCCGCGCAGACGCCCTCCTTCCAGGGACGGCCGGGCGGCACCACCGGCCAGGCCGCGATGCCCAGCGCCGCCGGTCGCACCGCCTGCCACACGTCCACATAGGGGTGCCCGGTGACCAGCACGTGCGGCGACGTCACCCGGGCCACGATCCGGCTCTCCTTGGAGCCGGGGACGAGGTGGTCGACCAGCACGCCGAGCCGCCGGTCCGGGCCGGGCGCGAACGCGCGCACCTCGGCCGCCAAGTCGTCGATGCCGTCGAGCGGCTCCACCACCACGCCCTCGATCCGCAGGTCGTCGCCCCAGATCCGCTCGACCAGCGCGGCGTCGTGCACGCCCTCCACCCAGATCCGGCTGGCCTTGGCGACCTGCGCCCGCACGTCGTCCACGGCGATCGAGCCGGACGCGGTGCGCCGCCGGGCGGCGGGGACCGGGGCGCGGACCGGACGGCGCAGGGTGACCGGGCGACCGTCGAGCAGGAACGCGGCCGGCAGCAGCGGGAAGTTGCGCCGGCGCCCGTGCCGGTCCTCCAGCACCACGGCGCCGGAGTCGAAGCCGACCACCGCGCCGCAGAACCCGGAGTCGGCGTCCTCCACCACCAGGTCGGGCTCGGCGTCGACCTCGGGAGTCACCTTCCGCCGTCGCCAGTCACCCGCCAGCACGTCCCCGTCGTATCGCCCTGCCATGCGGATCACGCTAACCACCGCGGCCGGCGTGTCGCCCGCCGACGCGCCGGGCGGGCCCCCGTCCTGCGGCACGAACCGGTGCGAAGGGGGTAGTTGGGGGCAGGCCACGCCAGCGGAGCGGCAGCCGAGACAGCGGCGGCGGCTACCACGTACCCTTTCCGCATGTCCTCCCCCGCAACGGGCGCGGCCACGCTGGCCCCGCGCCGGTCGAGCCGGTTCGTCGCCTGGGTGCGCGCCTGGCGCGCCGGGCTCGTGCCGTTCGACGAGGTCGCCGACGCCATCGCCGGCGACGAGGAGCACCTCGTCGCCGACGCCCCCGGCACCTGGACCGACGTGTCCCTGCGCGAGGCGCTGCCCAGCCTGGCCAAGCACTCCCCGGACGAGATCCGCCTGGTGCTGCCCGCACCCGGCGACCCGCGCGGGCTGCCCGGCCCCGGCGCGTTCGCCGGGGCCGCGCTGCTGGCCGGCGAGGCGGTGGTGGCCAGCGGGCTCGGGCTGGTGCCCGAGGTCCGCACGCACACCTCCGGCTCCGGGATGACCTGGGAGACAGTGCTCTGGCGGGTCCACCCGCTGCCCGCGGACGCGCCGAAGGCGTCCCTGATCACACCCGGCGCGGCGGAGGCCGAGGCCGAGTTGGCCGCCGCGCTCGCCGAGACGACCGCGGCGCTGACCCGGCTGGACGTCGCCCAGTGGCGGCCCGAGCTGGCCGGCGCGCTCGCCGCGCTGCGCCGCCCCGACGGCGGCACCGACCTGCCGCCCGGCTTCGACCCACGGTCCCGCCGGCTGTTCGCCCGCGCGGCCGTGCTCGACCGGGTGCTCGCCCTGGCCGGGGAGAGCGCCCCGGGCGGCGCGGTGAACAACCACGAGGCGCAGCAGCGGGACGCGGCGCTGCGACCGCTGACCACCGCCTGCCGGCAGGCCCTGGTCGCCGCCTGCAACGCCCCGCTGCGCCTGTAGCCCGTCGACTCAGACCTCGTCGATCAGGTCGGCCACCGAGTCGACGATCCGGGACGGCCGGTACGGGTACCGCTCGGCCTCGGCCCGACTGCTGATGCCGGTGAGCACCAGGATCGTCTCCAGCCCGGCCTCCAGACCGCACAGGATGTCGGTGTCCATCCGGTCGCCGATCATGGCGGTGGACTCCGAGTGCGCGTCGATGGTGTTCAACGCCGACCGCATCATCATCGGGTTGGGCTTGCCGACGAAATAGGGCTCCACCCCGGTCGCCTTGGAGATCATCGCGGCCACCGAGCCGGCCGCCGGCAGCGCGCCCTCGACCGACGGGCCGGTGGCGTCCGGGTTGGTGCAGATGAACCGGGCGCCGTCGTCGATCAGCCGGATCGCCTTGGTGATCGCCTCGAAGCTGTAGGTGCGGGTCTCCCCCAGCACCACGTAGTCCGGGGCGAAGTCGCTGAGCACGTACCCCACCGCGTGCAGGGCCGTGGTCAGACCGGCCTCACCGATGACGTACGCGGTCCCGCCCGGCCGCTGGTCGGCCAGGAACTGGGCGGTGGCCAGCGCGGACGACCAGATCGCCTCCTCCGGCACGTCCAGCCCCATCCGGGCCAGGCGGGCCTGCAGGTCGCGCGGGGTGTAGATGGAGTTGTTGGTCAGCACCAGGAACGGCTTGCCGGAGGCGCGCAGCTTCTTGACGAACTCCGGGGCGCCGGGCACCGGCTGGCCCTCGTGCACCAGCACGCCGTCCATGTCGGTGAGCCAGCTCTGCACCGGCTTGCGGTCATGCATCGTGTCGTCCCCAGGGTGTCGGTTGTCGGTCGGGATCAGGGCCGGCGGGCCGGGGGTACGCAGCACAGCGCCGGGCAGGTGTCCCAGGCCGGCAGCTCGCCGAGGCGGCGGCGCTCCTCGTCCGCCGCGGTGCGCTCCCGCACCAGCTCCCGGACCATCGCCACGAACCGCGGATCGGTGCCCGGGGTGCCGGCACGGACGAAGTCCAGGCCGAGCTGCTTCGCCGTCTCCAGGGCCTCGGTGTCCAGGTCCCAGACCACCTCCAGGTGATCGGAGACGAAGCCGATCGGGCTGACCACCACGCTCGTCACCCCCTGCTCGGCGAGGCCGGTCAGGTGGTCGTTGATGTCCGGTTCCAGCCACGGCACCTGCGGCGGGCCGGACCGGCTCTGCCACACCAGCTCGTACGGCAGGTCGGGCGCGGCCGCGGCGTGCACCAGGCGGGCGGTCTCCTCGAGCTGCGCGGTGTAGCGGCCGCCGTGCGGGCCGGCCGTGGCCGCCGCCGAGACCGGGATCGAGTGGGCGGTGAAGACCAGCCGGGTGCTGTCCCGCCTGGCCGGGTCGAGCTGGGCCAACGCGGAGCGCACCGCGTCGGCGTGCGGCTCGACGAAACCGGGGTGGTCCCAGAACTGGCGGAGCTTCTCGATCAGCGGGGCGTCCGGGCCGACCGCGGCCCGGGCCGTCGCGATGTCCTCCTGGTACTGCCGGCAGGACGAGTAGCCGCCGTAGGCGCTGGTGACGAACGCCAGCGCCCGGGTGATCCCGTCGTCGCGCATCTGCGCCACCGTGTCGGCGAGCATCGGGTCCCAGTTGCGGTTGCCCCAGTAGACCGGCAGGTCGACGCCGTTGGCGGCGAAGTCCGCCCGGATCGCCGCGAGCAGGTCGCGACACTGCTGGTTGATCGGGGACACGCCGCCGAAGTGCAGGTAGTGCTCCGCGACCTCGGCCAGCCGCTCCGGCGGCACCCCGCGCCCCCGGGTCACGTTCTGGAGGAAGGGAAGAACGTCCTCGGGCCGTTCCGGGCCACCGAAGGAGACCAGCACCAACGCGTCGTACGCCATGGCCCCATTCTTCCTCGACCGCCGTGACGTTCGTGCGACGCCCCCTGCTCAGCGCGGTTACGCCTCGGCGCCGGCCGGTTAGGAGGGGCCCCTTCTTATCGCATTCTGCATAAGAAGGGGCCCCTCCTAACCGCTGGCGGTGGGGGCGCCGTTCAGCTCAGGCGCCGATGGCGTGGTAGCCGCCGTCGACGTGGACGATCTCGCCGGTGGTGGCCGGGAACCAGTCGGACAGCAGCGCCAGGCAGGCCCGCGCGGCCGGCTCGGAGTCGGTGAGGTTCCAGCCCAGCGGGGCCCGCTCGGTCCAGGCGTCCTCGAACTGGTCGAAGCCGGGGATGGACTTGGCCGCGATGGTGCGCAGCGGGCCGGCCGCGACCAGGTTGCTGCGGATGCCCTGCTTGCCCAGGTGCAGCGCCAGGTAGCGGGAGGCGGACTCCAGCCCGGCCTTCGCCACGCCCATCCAGTCGTAGACCGGCCACGCCTTGGTGGCGTCGAAGGTGAGGCCCACCACCGCGCCGCCCGGCGACATCAACGGCAGCGCCGCCATGGCGAGCGACTTGTAGGAGAACGTGGAGACCTGGAGCGCGGTCGCCACGTCCGCCCAGGGCGCGTCGAGGAAGCCGCCGCCGAGGCAGCTCTGCGGGGCGAACCCGATCGAGTGCACCACCCCGTCCAGGCCGTCGACGTGCTCGCGTACCCGGTCGGCCAGGCCGGCCAGGTGCTCGTCGTTGGTGACGTCCACCTCGATCACCGGCGCCGGCTCGGGCAGCCGCTTGGCGATCCGCTCCACCAGGGAGAGTCGGCCGTAGCCGGTGAGCACGACCTGGGCGCCGTTCTCCTGGGCGAGTTTCGCCACGGAGAACGCGATGGAGGCCTCGGTGATGACACCGGTGACCAGCAGCCGCTTACCGGCCAGGAGTCCGGACATTGCGCAGTTCCTCCGTGCTCTCTCTCAGTGACCCATGCCGAGGCCGCCGTCGACCGGGATGACGGCGCCGGAGATGTAGCCGGCCGCGTCCGAGGCGAGCCAGGTGACCACGGCGGCCACCTCCTCCGGCTCGGCGAAGCGGCCGGCCGGGATGGCCTTGCGGTATTCGGTGCGGCGCTCCTCGGGCAGCGCCGCGGTCATGTCGGTGTCGATGAAGCCGGGGGCCACCACGTTCGCGGTGATGTTGCGGCCGCCCAGCTCGCGGGTGATCGAACGGGCCACGCCGACCAGGCCGGCCTTGCTCGCGGCGTAGTTGACCTGGCCGGGGCCGCCGTAGAGGCCGACCACCGAGGAGATGAAGATCATCCGGCCCCACCTGGCCCGGAGCATCTTGGTCGAGGCACGCTTGGCGACCCGGAACGAGCCGGCCAGGTTGGTGTCGACCACCCGGGTGAACTGCTCGTCGGACATCCGCATGATCAGCGTGTCGTCGGTGATGCCGGCGTTGGCCACCAGCACCTCGACCGGGCCCAGCTCGGCCTCGACGGCGGCGAACGCGGCGTCCACCGACTCGGCGTCGGTCACGTCGCACCGCACCCCGAAGAAGCCCTCGGGTGCCTCGCCGCTGCGATGGGTCACCGCCACCCGGTCGCCCTGCTTGGCGAAGGCCTGCGCGATGGCCAGCCCGATTCCCCGGTTTCCGCCGGTCACCAGCACGGTACGGGCCACGGGTCCCCCTCTGCTCAACTGATCTCCCGGTCGGTCGGAGCCTAGGGGTTACCGGCAGGTAAGCGCTAACCCGCCCAGCTCACCCCCGGGTATGACGAGGAACGTGGTCCCGTGGACCGACGACGTCGACGCCACCGGTCCGTACGCTGCCGATGATGGAGGAACACCCGGCCCGTGTCGCGTGGCGGGCGCTGCGTCGCGCCGTCTGGGCCGCGGACCCGCCGCCCGCCCGGCCGGCGTCGACACGCTGGCCGGCGCTGGCGCCGTACCTCGGGCCGATCGGCCTCCTCGCCGTGGTCGGGTTGTTCGCCGCGACCCTGGCCAGCGAGAACGAGAGACATCTGCCCGGGCTCGTCACCATCGTCTTCGCGGCGTTGACCGTGGCGCCGCTGCTCGCCCTGCCGCGCCGTCCGCTGCTGGCCTGGCGGCTCACCGTGGTGGCGCTCAGCGTCTGCACCTTCAACCCGCCGGCCGGCGCGCCCTGGCCGTGGAACCCGGTGCTGGTGCTCGGCTCGCTGCTGGTGGTCGCGGTGGTGGCCGCGCGCGTCGACCGACCGGTGCTGGTGTGGGTGGGCCTGATCACCTCGGTACCGGTCCTCACGCTGGTCGACCGCAACAACCAGGTCGGCGTCCTCGCCCTGCTTTTGACCCTGCTGGTCCTCGGCGACCTGGTCCGGGGCAACCGGACGTCGCGACGCGCGCTGGCCGCGCAGACCGCGCTCAGCGAACGGGAGGCCGAGCGCCGGGCCGTGCTGGAGGAGCGCGCTCGGATCGCCCGGGAGATGCACGACGTGGTCGCCCACCACATGTCGATGATCGCCGTGCAGGCCGAGACCGCGCCCTACCGCCTCGCCGACGTGCGGGAACCGGCCCGGCAGGAGTTCGTCGCCATCGCCGACGCCGCCCGCGAGGCCCTGACCGACATGCGACGGCTGCTGGGGGTGCTGCGCAGCGAGCCCACCGGCCCGCAGACCGCCCCGCAGCCCGGGCTCGCCGACCTCGACGGCATGGTGGACGGGGCCCGCCGCGCCGGCCTGCCGGTCCGGCTGGAGGTGGACGAGCCGCTCGCGGCGGTTCCCGGGCCGGTCGGGCTGGCGGCGTACCGGATCGTGCAGGAGGGGCTGGCGAACGCGGCCCGGCACGCCCCCGGCGGGGAGGTCCGGGTCGTCGTCCGCGCGACCGCCGGCGCGCTGACGGTACGGATCGTCAACACCGCCGGTTCGCCGGGTTCGCCGGCCGGCGAGCGGGGCAGCGGCCACGGCGTCACCGGCATGCGCGAGCGGGCGCGGGCGCTCGGTGGCGCCTTCACCGCCGGGCCGCTCGACGACGGGGGGTACGCCGTCGACGCGCGGCTGCCGTACGAGGAAGAGGGTGCGACGCGATGATCCGGGTGCTGATCGCCGACGACCAGGCGATGGTGCGGCAGGGGTTCGGCGCGCTGCTGAGCGCCCAGCCGGACCTCCTCGTGGTCGGCGACGCCGCCGACGGCGCGGAGGCGGTGACCGAGGCCCGCCGGCTGGACCCGGACGTGGTGCTGATGGACGTGCGGATGCCCGTGCTCGACGGGCTCGCGGCGACCCGCCGGCTGCTCGGCGACGCCCGGGCCGAGCGGCCCCGGGTACTCGTCCTGACCACCTTCGACCTCGACGACTACGTCTACGAGGCGCTGCGCGCCGGGGCGAGCGGCTTCCTGCTCAAGGACGCGCCCGCCGCGGATCTCGTGCACGCCGTGCGGGTCGTGGCGGCCGGCGACGCGCTCCTCGCCCCGGCGGTCACCCGACGGCTCATCGCCGACTTCGCCGCCCGCCCCGACCACCGCCGGCCCCGCCCCACCGACCTGGCCGGGTTGACGCCCCGGGAGGTCGACGTGCTCCGCCTCATCGCCCGCGGTCGCTCGAACGCGGAGATCGCCGCCGACCTGGTGGTCGCCGAGCAGACCGTCAAGACCCACGTCGGGCGGATCCTGGCCAAGCTGCGGCTGCGCGACCGGGCGCAGGCCGTCGTGGTCGCGTACGAGACGGGGTTGGTGGCGGCCGGCGAGTAGCTCCCCGGTGGGACGCCGGGAACGGCTCCCCGGAGTGACGACGGCGCGGTGGCCGCCCGCGCACTCTCCCTCGTGACCGCTTCGAGGGGAGACGACGATGAGGTGGATTCGCATCGGCCGGACGGCCGCGGCCGTGCTGCTCGGCCTCGGGCTGCTGGTGCCGGACCGACAGGTGGCCGTCGCCGCGCCGAGTTACGTCGAGGCGTACCCGGTGACGGCGGCGCGGATGCGGGCGGCCGGGGCCCCGTACGCCGGGTGGGCCGCCGCCGGCCGGCGGTTCCTGGCCTTCGACCGGGGCGGCGGCCTCGCCGTGGAGGTGCTCGGCGACCTGGCCGGCGCGGAGCGGATCGTGGTGCTGGTGCCCGGCGCGCGCACCCGGCTGTCCGACTTCGACAGGGGGCTGGGCGGGGTGGCCGGGCGCGCGCCGGCCCGGCAGGGACGCGCCCTGTACCACGCGTTGCGGACCACCGCCCCCACGGCGCGGGTCGCCGTGCTGGTCTGGCTCGGCTACCCCCCGCCCGACTCGGTGGCGGCAGCGGCCGGCACGGCCCCCGCGCGCCGGGGCGCCCGCGCCCTCGCGGCCCACCTGCGGACGTTGGCCGACCGCCGGCCGACCGCCCGGGTCACCCTCGTCGGGCACAGCTACGGCGCGGTAGTGGTCGGTCTCGCCGCCCGCGCGGCGCCGCCCACCGTCACGGACGTGGTGACGCTCGGCGGGGTGGGGCTCGGCGTGGACCGGGCCACCGACCTGGTTCCGGTGCGGGTGTGGGCGGCGGAGGCCACCACCGACTGGATCCACCGCGTGCCCGCGGTGCGCCTGCCCGGGCTGGGGCACGGGATCCGCCCCGGTGACCCGGCGTTCGGCGCCCGGCGACTGCCCACCGGCGGGGTGGCCGGGCACGACGGCTACCTGTCCGAGGGCGGCGGCACCACGGCGGCGGTGGCGTCCGTGGTGCTCGGCGGCGACCCGGAGGTGACCCGGTGAGCCGCGACCCGGTCGTCGACGCGCTGCGCGCCGTCGCGATCGGCGGGGTCGTGCTCGGGCACTGGCTGGTCACCGCGCTCGTGGTCGGCCAGGACGGCACGCTCGCCACGGCCAGCCCACTGGCCACCATGCCGGCGCTGGCGCCGGCGAGCTGGGTGTTGCAGACGCTCGGCCTGTTCTTCTTCGCCGCCGGTTACGCGTCCACCCGCTCGTCGGACCGGCACGGCACGGCCCGACGACTGGGCCGGCTGCTGCGGCCGACGCTGGCGCTGCTCGGGGTGGGCGCCACTCTGCTGCTCAGCGCGATCGTCCTCGGCGTGCCGGACGCGACCCTGTCGGTGGCGCTGACGCTCGCGGTCAGTCCGCTGTGGTTCCTGCTGCCGCTGCTGGCGTTCTCCGTCTCGGCCGGCCCGCTGCGCTCCGCCGTACGCCGCTGGGGTCCGCTGCGCTGCGCCGGCACGGCGGCGGCCGTGGTGGCTGCCCTGGATCTCGCCGGCGGCGCGCTGCCCGGTCGGCTCCCGGCCGCGGTGCTGGCGGCCTGGTCGGTGCCGTGGCTGCTCGGCGTCGCGCACGCCGACGGGCGGCTGACCGGCCGCCGGGCCGGCGCGGCGCTGGCGGTGACCGGCGCGGTGGGGATCGCCGCGGCGATCGCGGCCGGCTACCCGGTGAGCGCGGTGGGGGTACCCGGCGCGGCGACGTCCAACCTGCACCCGCCGTCGCTGTTCGCGGTGGCCCTGGCGGTGGCGCAGGTCGGGTTCGCGGTGCTGCTGCGCCCGGCGCTGGCCGGACTGCTGAGCCGGCCGGCGGTGGCCGGCGCGGTGACCGCGGTCAACCGGCGCGCGGTGCGGATCTACCTGTGGCACCAGCCGGTACTGGTCGGCGTGACCGCCCTGCTCGCCCACCTGGCGCTCCTGCCCGGGCTGCACACCGCGCCGACCGGGCCGGGCTGGCTGTTCGCCCGGCTGTGCTGGCTGCCGGTGCTGGCCGCGGTCCTGGCGTTGGTGACCGGTGCGCGGACCGCGCCGGACGGCCCGCCCGGACGCGCGGCACGAGCGCTCCCGGTGTACGCTGATCGCTGTCTGCGGGCCGATGTGCGCCCGCGTTCCGGGCCCCGCCGACCGCAGGAGGTGATCGCTGTGCGAGATAGCGATCCTCCCAGTCGTGGCCGGGCCCACCGTCAGCCCCGCTGAGCCACGGCTCGGTCGACGCGGCTGACCCGCTTCCCGCCCTCCGCACCGCATCCACTCCCCGGCCCGCGTCGCCGGGGGTGGCCCTGCCGCGCGGCGGAGCACCCGGTCACGACTTCGTGTGCGTCTTTCCTGGTCCCCCTCGCGGCCCGCGTCACCGGGCCGACCGTCGCCACGGAGCACAACCATGAGCCGTTACGCCGCACCGCTGGGCTTCACCCTCGCCGCCGTCTGGGTGGCGGTCCTGTTCGTCCTGGCCGGCGGCGGTCACTGACCGCCGCCGGCCCGGCCCGGCTCAGACCAGGCGGGACGTCCAGAGCAGACTCAACCCGCCGGCGCAGAGCGCCAGGAGCAACGCGACGCCCGCGTACCACTGGGTGATCTCGCGTGGCTCCGTGCGGTAGCCGATCGAACTGCCCATGTCCTGGTAGACCTGCTTCAGCTCGCTCACCGACGCGGCCTCGTAGAAGAAGCCCTGGGTGGTCTCCGCGAGCTGGGACAACGCGGTGCGGTCCACCGGCACCCGCTGGAGCTGGCCGCCGATGTCCACCTGGCCCGAGTCGGTGCCGAACGCGATGGTGGAGACCGGCACGTTCGCCGCCTGCGCCGCCGCTGCCGCCTCCTCCACCGAACGCCCCGACGTGCGGTAGCCGTCGGAGAGCAGCACGATCCGGGCCGGCGGGATGCCGGCGGCGCCGTCGGCCGGCACCGACCGGATCGCCTCCAGGCAGGTGAACACCGCCTCGCCGGTGGCGGTCGCCTCGGCCAGCACCAGCCCGTCGATGGCGGTGGTCACCGCGCCCCGGTCCTTGGTCGGCGCCACCAGCACGTTCGCCGACTTGGCGAACGAGACCAGCCCCAGGTTGTAGCTCTCCGGCAGCTCGCCGACGAACTGCTTCGCCGCCTCCTGCGCCGCCTCCAACCGGTTCGGCGCCACGTCGTCGGCCTGCATGGACAGCGACACGTCGATGGCGAGCATCACGGTGGCCCGCTCCAGCGGCTCCCGGGTGTCGATCGCCGGCCGGGCCAGCCCGGTGGCCAGCACCAGCAGGCAGAGCAGGAACACCGTCGCCGCCGCGTGCCGGCGCCAGCCCAGCCCCTTCGGCGCGACGGTGCGCAGCAGGTCGACGTTGGTGAACCGCAGGGCGTACTGCCGGCGGTGCAACTGCCGCCAGACGTACGCGGCGGCGAGGGCGAGCACCGGCAGCACGGCCAGCAGCCACCACGGTTGCAGAAAACGGATCATCGGGTCGTCCCTCGGGTACGGGCGTGCCGTTGCGCGGCGACGAAACGCACCATGTCCAGCAGCCAGTCTCGGTCGGTACGCAGGCGCAGGTGAGCCGCGCCGGCGGCGCGCAGCTCGGCGGCGATGGCCCCGCGTTGGGCGGCCGCCGCCTCGGCGTACCGGCGGCGCAGGCCGGGGTCGGCGGTCTGCACCTCGTGCAGCTCGCCGCTCTCCGGATCGACCACCGGCAGCACCCCCACGTCGGGCAGTTCCAGTTCACGCGGGTCGACCACCTCGACGGCCAACACGTCGTGACGGACCCGCAGCTTACGCAGCGGCCGGCCCCACTGCTGCGGTGGCGAGAGGAAGTCGGAGATCACCACCGCCACCCCGCGCCGTCGCGGCGGCCGGTTGAGCATCTCGACCAGCGCGCCGAGATCGCCGCGCCCGGGCCGTACCTCGGTGCCGGCGACGGCACGCAGCAGCCCCTGCGCCTCCTTGCGGCCGGCCCGGGCGGGCAGCCGCAGCAGCGTCCCCGGCCCGCCGGCCGTCGCGCCGGCGCCGACGACCGCGCCGATCCGGTTACCGCCGCGCACGGTGAGGTGGGCCAGCGCGGCCACGGCGGCGACCGCCACGTCACGCTTGAGCCACCGCCCGGTGCCGAAGTCCAGGCTGGCCGACAGGTCGACCGCCAACCACGTCTCCAGCTCGCGGTCGGCCACCGTCCGCCGTACGTGCGGCATGGTGGTGCGGGCGGTGACCGGCCAGTCCATCCGGCGTACGTCGTCACCGGGGCGGTATTCGCGGGACTCCCCCGCCTCGCTGCCCGGGCCGGGCAGCAGGCCGGCGTAGTCGCCCTGGAGCAACCCGTCCAGCTTCCGGGTGACCATCAGCTGCAACCGGGCCAGCACGGCGCCCGAGCGGTCGCCGGTGGTCGGCAGCCGGGTGGGCGGGGTCACGGTCGCTGCCCGGGCCACCCGTTGGGGCCGACGGCCGGCGGCGGTGGCGTGGCCTGCTGGCGGGGTGCCACCGCGGGCAACGGGATGGTCGACATCACCCGGTGCACGATGTGGTCGGCCGGCACGTCGTCGGCGAGCGCGTCGTAGCTGAGCACCAGCCGGTGGCGCAGGATGTCCGGCGCGATGTCCTGCACGTCCTGCGGCAGCGCGTAGTCCCGGCCCCGCAGCAGCGCCAGCGCGCGGGTGGCCCGGACCAGGCCGAGCGAGGCGCGCGGACTGGCGCCGTACTGGATGAGCTGGGCCACGTCGGGCATGCCGTGCTCGGCGGGGGCGCGGGTGGCGAGCACCAGCCGGACCGCGTAGTCGACCAACGCGTTGTGCACGAAGACCTGGTCGGCCTTGCGCTGGAGGGCGATCAGGTCGGGGGTGTCGAACACCGGGGCCGGCTCGGGCGGCGCCACACCCATCCGGTAGACGATCTCGCGCTCCTCGGCGTCGGTCGGATAGCCCACCACGATCTTCATCAGGAACCGGTCGCGCTGCGCCTCGGGCAGCGGATAGACGCCCTCCTGCTCGATCGGGTTCTGGGTGGCCATCACCAGGAACGGGTCCGGCACCCGGTGGGACTCGCCGCCGATGGAGACCTGCCGCTCGCTCATCACCTCGAGCAGCGCCGACTGCACCTTGGCCGGCGCGCGGTTGATCTCGTCGGCGAGCAGGAAGTTGACGAACACCGGGCCCAGCTCGACGTCGAACTTCTCGCTGGACTGCCGGTAGATGCGGGTGCCCATGATGTCGGCGGGCACCAGGTCCGGGGTGAACTGCACGCGGGCGAAGGAACCACCGACGACCTGGGCGAGCGTCTCCACGGCGAGCGTCTTGGCGACCCCGGGCACCCCCTCCAGCAGGCAGTGTCCCCTCGCCAGCAACGCGACGAACATCCGCTCGACCATCCGGTCCTGACCGACGATCACCCGCTTGATCTCGAACAGCGCCCGCTCCAGCAGCGTGGCGTCCTGCGCCGGGGTGGTGGTGGCCGGTGGCGGCGCGTCCGGCGGCGCCTCGGTCGGGTTCGGCACGTCGGGCGTGGTCGGCTGGGCCACCGGTCCTCCACAGCTGGGTCGTCGTCGCGGCGTGATGCGTGTCAAGACTGTCATGCCTTGCTGAGAGCCGGAGGTGGGAGAGGCACGATTTTCGCCGCGCCGTGACCGGCCGCACGGAAAACGCTGAACACGGGTGGACAACTGGGGGTCCGGCGCGTGTACGA
Organism: Micromonospora humi; assembly: GCF_900090105.1. GTDB lineage: Bacteria > Actinomycetota > Actinomycetes > Mycobacteriales > Micromonosporaceae > Micromonospora > Micromonospora humi. The sequence goes on from NZ_FMDM01000010.1 coordinate 245,690, forward strand.
TTCACCCCGTCGCCGGGCGGCTCCCCCCGTGGCCGCCCGGCGCTAAAACTCCCGGCGTGCGGCCCTAGACTCGCCCCGGTGACCACTCCCACCCCGGACGACGCGCTGATCTGCTCGGCGCGGGGGTGCCGTGCCCCCGCGACCTACCAGTTGCGCTGGCAGAACCCCCGCCTCCACACGCCGGACCGGCGCAAGACGTGGCTGGCCTGCCCGGCGCACCGCACGTCGCTGGGGGACTTCCTCGACGCGCGCGGCTTCCTGCGCGAGGTGGTGCCGCTGCCCGGATCGCCTACGCTCGAATCGTGAGCGAGCAGACGATCAGGCCCCACCCCGCCGGCGGACGCGGCGGTCCCACCCGGTGAACGCTGACGACCTCGCCGGCCCGCCGACCACCCCGCCCGGCCCGTTGGAGCCCTGGCCGGAGACGGTCCGCTGGCAGCCGATCTCCCGTGACCTGATCTGGGTGGAACTGATCCGGCTCGGCATCGGCCTCGCGGTGGCGCTGGTGGTGCTCGGCGCCGCGTGGGCGTTCTCCGGGCACTGGCTGCTGGGCGCCGCGATCGGCGTGAGCCTGCTGCTGTCCGCCTGGCGGACGGTCACCATCGTGCGCGCGGTCCGCGCCTGGGGGTACGCCGAGCGCGACGACGACCTGCTGGTGCGTCACGGGCTGCTGGTGCGGCGGCTCTCCATCGTCCCGTACTCGCGGATGCAGTTCGTGGACGTGAGCGCCGGCCCGTTGGAGCGCGCCTTCGACCTGGCCACCGTGCAGTTGCACACGGCCGCCGCGGCCAGCGACGCCCGGGTGCCGGGCCTGCGGCCGGCCGAGGCGTCCCGCCTGCGCGACCGGCTCACCGCCCTGGGCGAGGACCGGGCGGAAGGCCTGTGAGCGCGAGGAGTGAGCCGGGGTTGCGAGCCCCGCAGTCGCGAACGACGGCGATCCGGTGAGCACGCCTCCGCCGGACGAACGGCCCGGCCCGGCGGCCGCCCCGGGGCCGGTGACGAACGGGCAGCCGTGGCCGCCGCCGGGGTACGCCCCGCCCACGCCCGGCGACGTCTCACCCGACCATGCCGCGCCGCCGGGCTACGGCCCTCCGCCCGACCAGACGCCGCCGCCCGGCTACGGCACGCCGGCCGGCCCGCAGGCTCAGCCGTGGCCCGGGCCGGTGCCGCCCGGGCCGGTGCCGCCCGGCGCGTGGAATCCGGCACCGTGGGGGCCGCCGGGCGGCGAGGAGCCCCGGCAGCGGCTGCACCCGCTGAGCCCCGCGCTGCACGGCGCGAAGTCGCTGGTCGTGGTGATCGCCGGCCTGTCCTGGTCGACGCTGTCCCGGGTCGGGTTCGGCTGGTTCGCCGTGCTGGTCGCGGTCTTCGTCCTCGGCGCCACCGTGCTGTCGGTGATCAGTTGGTGGAACACCGGCTACCACGTGGTCGGGCGCGAACTGCGGGTGCACGAGGGGCTGCTGTGGCGGCGTACCCGGGCCATCCCGCTGGAGCGGTTGCAGGCGGTGGAGGTGGTCCGGCCGCTGTTGGCCCAGCTCACCGGCCTGGCCGAGCTGCGGCTGGAGGTGGTCGGCGGGGGTAAGACCGAGGCGCCGCTGGCGTACCTCGGTGTGGCCGAGGCCTCCGCGCTGCGGCAGCGCCTGCTCGCCGTCGCCGGTCGCGCCCCGGCGCCCGCGCCCACGGCCGCCCCCGGCGTGCCGGCCCCGCCGGCCGCGGCCGGGCGCCGGCTGCACGCCGTCCGCAACCAGGACCTGCTGGTCAGCCAGTTGCTCACGCCGCAGGCGTTCCTGCTGCCGCTCGGCCTGGCCTTCGTGGTGGCGCAGTTCCTGTCCGAGGGCTCGTGGTCGTTCATCGCGGTGGCCAGCACGCTCACCGCGATGGCCGGTGTGCTGTTGCAACCGATCCGCCGGGTACTCGACGACTGGAGCTTCCGGCTCGACGCCGAGGGCGACACGCTGCGGGTGCACAACGGCCTGCTGGAGACGCGGGTGCAGACGGTTCCGCTGCACCGGGTGCAGACGGTCGGGGTGACCTGGCCGCTGCTCTGGCGGATGAAGGGCTGGCTGCGCCTGCGGTTGGAGGTGGCCGGCTACTCGGCGGGCGAGCCGGACGACCGGAACCGCCCGGACCGGCTGCTGCCGGTCGGCGACGCCGGCACCGGTGAGCTGGTGGTGGCGGAGGTGCTGCCCGGCGTCCGGCTGGACGCGCTGCCCGGCACGCCACCGCCGGCGCGGGCCCGCTGGCTGCGCCCGCTGAGCCGGGCGGCGGTCGGCGCCGGCCTCGACGAGCGGGTCTTCGTGGCCCGCTCCGGGTTGCTGACCCGCCGGTTGACGCTGGTGCCGTACGCCCGGATCCAGAGCGTGCGGGTCACCCAGGGGCCGGCCCAGCGGCGGCTGCGGCTGGCCACCGTGCACGCGGACACCGCCGGTGGCGCCGGCGCGGCGGCGGTCGACCGGGACCTGGGCGACGCGTGGGCGCTGGCCGCGGAGCTGACCGCCCGCGCACGGGCCGCCCGGCGCGCCGACCGTCCCGCGTAAGGAGGGGCCCCCTCTTAACGCATCCGGTAGAGGCGGGGCCCCTTCTTAACCACCGCCGCGCGCCGGCCGGGCCGGTCAGCGGCGGTCGGCGGGGACCGCGTCGCGGTCGGAGTCGAGCGCGGTGTCCGGGCCGGCGGCCGGCGCGGTGACGCCGGTCACGGCGGCCGGCGTCCCGTCCCGGCGGGCGCGGCGGGCCCGCCACCAGCGCTCGGCCAGGCCGACCACCAGGAACGTCATCCCCACGTACGCCCAGCCGACCAGCACGTCGATCAGGTAGTGCTCGCCGCTGTACATCAGCGTGAACGTCATGGCCAGCGGGTAGGCCAGCAGCAGCGGCCACCACCGCTTGCGCACCGAGCGCAGGAAGAACAGCACCACGAACAACGCGAAGGCGGTGTGCAGCGACGGCATGGCGGCCACCGGGTTGGAGGCGATCTGCCCGGCGTTGAGCAGGTTGCCCGCGCCGTGCATGCCGATCTCCTTCCATCCCCGGGTGGAGATGCGGGCCACCTCGGTGAGCAGGCCGTTCTGCGCCGCCCACCACGGCGGGGCGGCCGGGTAGGCGAAGTAGGTGACCAGCCCGGCCGCGCAGAGGAAACCCCACCGGGCCATGTAGCCGATCCAGCGCTCCCGGTTGCGCATCCAGAGCACCGCGGCGGCGGCCAGCGTCGCCACGAAGTGCGAGAAGTAGATCCAGCTCACCAGCACGTCCCACCAGCGCACCTGGTCGGGGTCGTAGAGGTGCTGCTGGAGCCAGACGGTCGGCACCTCGCCACCGGTGGCCCACCCGGTGAGGAACCGGTCGGCGACGATCAGCTCCATCGCGTGCGGGGTGGCGCCGTTGTCGGCGAACCCGCGGGAGAGGTTGTACGCGGCGAGGAGCAGCACGACCGGGATCCAGTCCCGGGCGAAGCGCAGGTGGCTGCGCCACGGCCGGTTCGAGTTCCAGGCGACGGTGCCGGCCCAGATCCACAGGAACGCGTACGCCGGGTCGGTGGGCAGGCCGATGGCGAACCAGGCGGCCACGAACGCGACGCCCCAGACGGTCATCGCGATCACACGGCGACGCCCGCCGTCGGGGGACGCGGTCGGTCCGGCGGGGGCGGGGGGCGGGGGATCTGTCAGCACGGCCATCGCGGACAAGGTTAACGGCGCGCTACGGGAGGGCCGACGCCGACCGTCGGGAGGCGGGCGCGCCGCGGCCTGTGGGGCGGACCCGGACACCGGACGGCCCGGCGGTCGCTGCACTAGGCTCGGCCGCATGCAGGAGCAGCCGGAGTCGCCCCTCGCGCCGGGCCTGACCGCCCGGGTCGAGCTGACCGTGACCGACGCGGACACCGCCCTGGCGCTGGGCTCGGGCGACGTGCCGGTGCTCGGCACCCCCCGGGTGGTGGCGTTGGCCGAGGCGGCGACCGTGGCGGCCGTCGCCCCCGGGATGCCGGCCGGGTCGACCAGCGTCGGCGTGCGGGTCGAGCTGGAGCACCGAACGGCCACCCCGGTCGGGCGGACGGTGTCCGCGCACGCCGAGCTGGTGAAGGTCGACGGTCGCCGGCTGGTCTTCGAGGTGACCGTCACCGACGGCGGCGCGGTGGCCGCGCAGGGGCGCGTCGAGCGGGCGCTCGTCGACCGGCAGCGCTTCGTCGAGCGGGCCGCACGCGCGTGACGACCGCCGGCTTCTCCGAGATCGCCGCCGGCGTGCACCTGCTGCGCGAGCCGCTGCTGCACGTCAACGTGGTGCTGGTGGTGGGCGACGGCGCGGCCCTGCTGGTCGACACGCTCTCCACCGCCGGGCAGGCCCGGGAGCTGGCGGCGGCGGCCCGGGCGGTCACGCCGCACCCGTGGGCGATCGTCAACACCCACCACCACTTCGACCACTGCTTCGGCAACGCCACGCTGGCCGGGCCGGACACGGCGGTGTACGCCCAGGCCCAGGCCGTGGCCGTGCTGCGCGACCGCGCCGACGAGCTGCGCCGGGCGGCGTACGAGGAGATGCGCGCCGAGCAGCCGGCGCTGGCCGAGGAGCTGGCGCGGACCGAGCTGCGGGCGCCGACGCACGAGGTGCACTCCGAGACGGTGCTCGACGTCGGCGGCCGGCGGGTGGTGCTGCGCCATCCCGGGCACGGGCACACCGACGCCGACCTGGTGGTGCACGTGCCGGATGCGGACGTGCTGGTGGCGGGCGACCTGGTGGAGCAGAGCGGGCCGCCGGCGTTCGAGGAGTCGTACCCGTTGCAGTGGCCGGACGCGGTGGCCGACCTGCTGCGGTTGACCACGCCGGCCACGGTGGTGGTGCCGGGCCACGGCGAACCCGTCGACCCGGCGTTCGTCCGCGCGCAGCACGAGCTTCTCGCGCGCCAGGCCTGGCTGATCCGCGCCGGCCACACCGGCAGCGCCCCGCCGGAGCGGGTGGCCGCCGAGTCGCCGTTCGGGGCCCGGCCCGGCCTGATCGCGGCGCGTCGGGGCTACGCCGAACTCGACGGCACGGCGTGAGCGGTCGGCCGGTTCAGTCGACGTCGGCCACGATCGCCCGCAGCCGGTCACGGCACTCGGCGACGAACGCCGGGAAGGTGTGCCAGTAGTACGCGACGCCGCCGGCCGCCGCGGCGATCGCCCAGGCACGGGCCCGCGTCCACGTCCCGTCGTCCACGCCGAGTGTCTCCCGGTAGGCGTGCCGCGCCTCGGGCGGCAGGTCCCAGGTGGGGGCGTGTTCCGCGTCGGGGTGCCCGACGGTCAGGCCCCCGAAGTCGATGACCGCGTGCAGCCGGCCGTCGCGGACCAGCAGGTTGGTGGGCTTCAGGTCGCTGTGCAGCCAGACGTGCGGCCCGGAGGGCTCGGGCCGGGCGAGGCCGTCCCGCCACCGCCGTTCCAGCAGGTCGACGTCGATCTCCGCGCCGATGGTGCGCCGGCAGTCGTCGAGCGCCCCACTGATCCACTCGTCGCAGGGGTGCAGGCTGCCGCCGCGATATCCGCTCAGCTCCCCGTCGCGGGTCGCGCCGGCCAGGTCGAGCGCGTGCAGCTCCCGGACCGCGGTGGCCAGGTCGGCGCCGAACGCGGCCCAGTCGGAGACGGTGTCCGGCCGGACCTCGGCGCCGTCGATCCAGCGGTAGACCGACCAGGGCAGCCCGAACACGGTGGACGGCACGCCGGCGTGCAGCGGCTCCGGCACCGGGTACGACAGTCGCGCCGCCAGGCGCGGCAGCCACCGCTGCTCCTTGCGCAGCGAGTCGGCCTTCTCGGCGGTGCGGGGCAGGCGGACGAGCAGGTCGTCGCCGAGCCGGTACATGGTGTTGTCGGTGCCGGCCCCGGCGGGCCGGATCGGCAGCGCGGCCCATCGGGGGCACTGCTCGGTCAGGAGCGAGCGGACCACCGACTCGTCCACCGGCACCTCGTCCTGGTGCAACGTCACGCAGGGATCATGGTGCCCGGGACGGGCCGCGGCCACCGATTTCCGCGACCGCACCGGTCAGGGTCGGGCGCGCAGCGCGGTGAGCAGCGCGTCCAGGTGCGGGGCGGCGGCGAGCACGGCCGCGCGGGCCGGCGGGTCGAGGGCGGCGAGGGCCTCGGTGAGCAGCGCGGCGCGGTGCACCTCGTAGTCGGCCATCCGCCGGTGGGCGGCCTCGGTCAGGCGCAGCCGGACCACCCGCCGGTCGGCCGGGTCGCGGTCGCGCACCAGCAGCCCGGCGTCGGTGAGGTCGCGCACCAGCGTGCTCACCGTGTTGGCGGCGGTGCCGAGCCGCGCGGCCACCTCCTTGCCGCTGATCTCCGGTGCGGCCCGGACCAGCAGCAGCACCTCCACCTGCGCCTCGGGCAGCGGCTCCCGGTCGGCGCGGGCGTGGGTCCGTCGGCGCAGCAGCCGGTGCAGCTCCCCCAGGCTCGCGCCGAACCGGGCGATCTCCTCGTCGGTCGCCACCGGGTCACCTACTTCACATCGCAATAGTTCTGACTACAGAGATAAGGTAGCCGTCGTGAGCCAGACCGTGCGGACCGCCGCGCGCCCGCACGTCGACCGACCAGGCACGCCCGGCGGCGGCGTGACCCTGCTGGTACTGCTCGGCACGCTCACCGCGATCGGTCCGCTCTCGCTGGACATGTACCTGCCGGCGTTCCCGGCGATGGCCCGCGAACTCGGCGCCGACCAGGCCGGCATCCAGCTCTCGCTGACCACCTGCCTGATCGGCCTGGCGCTGGGCCAACTGGTCACCGGCCCGCTCAGCGACCGCTTCGGGCGTCGCCGTCCGGTGCTGGTCGGCGTCGTCGCGTACGCCGTCCTCGCGCTGGCCTGCGCCGCGGCGCCCACCGCCCCGCTGCTGGCCGCCGCGCGATTCGCCCAGGGCCTGGCCGGCGGCATGGGCGTGGTGGTCGCCCGCGCGGTGGTCCGCGACCTCTACTCCGGCCGGGACGCGGCGAAGTACTTCTCCCGGCTCACCCTGGTGTTCGGGGTCGCGCCGGTGGCCGCGCCGAGCGTCGGCAGCCTGGTGCTCCGGTTCGGCTCCTGGCGGGCGGTCTTCGTCACCCTGGCCGTCATCGGGGTGGCGCTCGCCGTCGCGGTCGCGCTGCGCCTGCCGGAGACGCTGCCGGCGGAACGGCGCAGCACCGGCGGGCTGGCCAGCACCGCCCGGACCATGCGGTCGCTGGCCGCCGACCGGGTCTACCTCGGGTACGCGCTGACGCAGGGCTTCGCGTTCGCCGGGCTGTTCGCGTACATCTCGGGGTCGTCGTTCGTGTTCCAGGACGTCTTCGGCGTCTCGGCGGCCGTGTTCAGCGTGCTCTTCGGGGTGAACGCGCTCGCGCTGGTCGCCACCGGGCAGCTCAACGCCCGGCTGCTCGACCGGTTCAGCCCGCGCCGGCTGCTCGTCACCACGCTGGTGGTCGGCCTGGTCACCGCCGGCGGCGTGCTGACCGGCGCGCTCGCCGGCAGCCTCGCCGTCACGGCGGTGGCGCTGTTCGCGTTCGTCGGCTCGCTGGGCATGGTGATGCCGAACAGCACCGCGCTGGCGCTGGACGCGCACGCCCGGCACGCCGGCACCGCCGCCGCGCTGATGGGCGGCATCCAGTCGGTGGTCGGCGCGCTGGCCGCGCCGCTGGTCGGGCTGGGCGGCGAGGGGAGCGCGCTGCCGATGGCCGCCGTCCTGGCCGGCGCCGCCGCGCTCTCCCTGACCGCCGTCCTCACCCTCGCCCGCCGGCGCTGACCGCCGGGCGCCCCGCGCGGTGCGCGCGGTGTTAAAAGGGGCCCCCGCCTCTACCGAAAGCGTTAAAAGGGGGCCCGGCCTTTCACGCGAAGCGGGCGGTGACGGCGGCGCGGGTGGGCATCGCGGTGGCCCCGCCCGGTGACTCGCAGACCAGCCCGGCCACCCGCAGCGCGAACGCCACCCGTTCCCGCCAGCCGGCCGCGTCGGCCGGCTCGCCGGCGACGAGCAGTTCGGCCACCAACGCGCCCATCACCGAGTCGCCCGCACCGGTGGCGTCCACCGCGTCGACAGTCGGCGCCGGCACCCGCACCACGTCGTCGCCGGCCGCGACCAGCGCGCCGTCCGCGCCGAGCGTGACCACCACCGTGGTGGCGCCCAGTTCCCGCAGGTACGCGGCGACGCCCTCGACCGGCTCGTCGGGGTAGAGCACCCGGGCGTCCGCGGCGCTCAGCTTCACCAGGTGCGCGGCGGCGGCGAACTCGGCGACCACGCCCCGCAGCGCGTCGAGCGCGCCGGGCGCGGTGAGCAGGCTGGGCCGCACGTTCGGGTCGAACACCCGCAGCCCGCCCGCGATCGACCAGGCCCGGCGCGCGGCGGCCAGCACCGGCGGGTCGAGCAGCACGATCGAGCCGCAGTAGAGCACGTCCGCGCCCTCGACCAGCGCCACGTCCAGGTCGTCCGGCCCGAGCAGGGCGTACGAGCGCGGCTCGCCGTAGAAGCGGAACTCCGGCTCCGGGCCGGCGAAGGTGGCCACGGCCAACGCGGTCGGGGCCGGCACGGTCACCGCCCCGGCCACGCCCACCCCGGCGGCGGTGAGGAAGGCGCGGATCCGGCCGGCGAGCGCGTCGTCGCCGAGCGAGCCGACGAACTGCACGGCACTGCCGAGGCGGGCGATCGCCACCGACACGTTGAGCGGCCCGCCGCCGACCGCCTGCCGGTAGACGGGTTCTCCGTCGTGCTCGGCGTCGAGCAGGTCGACCAGCGCCTCGCCGAGCACCACCGCGTACCCCATCCTGGCTCCCCTCGTTGTCCTCCTCCGATCCTGGCGCATGGCGACCGGCGACGCGACGGGACCCATGGCATCGACAGGCGGCTATTGCGTGCGGTGGCCGGACGTGATGGGATGGCGCTACCGGGAGGGCGCGGGGGGCTGCCGCGTCGCCGGGTCGAGCCGACGCGAGGGCATCCACGGTCCGTGGCACGGACCGCAGGCGGTGCGCGTCCCCGAAGGCCCCGGCCGACCGCCGGGCGCGGGCACCGCGATGATCGCATCCGCTCGTCGCAGCGGGGCGGGCCGAAGCGGGCCACGCTCCGCGAGTCAGGAGATTCCCGTGCACCGATCCCGTACGGCCGCGCTCGTCACCGCGGCCCTCACCCTGGCCGTGGGCGCGTTCGCCCTGGCCTCCGGGCCCGACCCGGCCGCCGCGCACGGCGCGGCCATGACGCCGGGCGCCCGCACCTACCTGTGTTGGAAGGACGGCCTCTCCGGCACCGGTGAGATCCGGCCCAACAACCCCGCCTGCGCGTCGGCGGTCGCGGAGAACGGAGCGAACTCGCTCTACAACTGGTTCAGCGTGCTGCGTTCCGACGCGGGCGGCCGGACCACCGGCTTCATCCCCGACGGCAAGCTGTGCAGCGGCGGCAACCCCGGCTTCAGCGGCTACGACGCGGCCCGCAACGACTGGCCGGTCACGCACCTGACCGCCGGGCGGTCGATGGAGTTCCGCTACAGCAACTGGGCCCACCACCCGGGCACGTTCTACTTCTACGTGACCAAGGACAGCTGGAGCCCGACCCGGCCGCTGGCCTGGAGCGACCTGGAGACGCAGCCGTTCCTGCAGGTGACCAACCCGCCGCAGAGCGGCGCGGTGGGCACCAACGACGGCCACTACTACTTCACCGGCAACCTGCCGAGCAACAAGAGCGGCCGGCACATCATCTACTCGCGCTGGGTGCGCTCGGACAGCCAGGAGAACTTCTTCGGCTGCTCCGACGTGACGTTCGACGGCGGCAACGGTGAGGTGACCGGCATCGGCTCGGGTGGCAACCCCACGCCGACGCCGACGAACCCGGGTCCCACGCCGACCAACCCCACGCCGACGCCCACCACCCCGACGCCCACGCCCACCTCGTCGCCGACCACGCCGCCGCCGGCCGGCGGCAACTGCATGGCGGTCTACAAGGTGGTCAGCGCCTGGGGCGGTGGCTTCCAGGGCGAGGTCATGATCATGAACCACAGCACCCGGACGTACTCCGGGTGGACCGCGAGCTGGACCTGGCCGAGCGGCCAGACCATCAACCAGGTGTGGAACGGCACGTTGAGCGGCAGCGGATCGTCGGTGACGGTCACCAACGCCGCCTACAACGGCAGCGTCGCACCGGAGGGCACCACCACGTTCGGCTTCACCGCGAACGTCTCCGGCCAGAACACGCTACCCACGGTCACCTGCACCGGCAGGTGACCCCGACCTGAGAATGGGCCCCCGGGGCGTACCCGGGGGCCCATCGTCACGCTCGGGTCAGCGGACCATGCTGCCCACGACCGGCTTGGTGAGCAGCGCGGACTGGTTGCGCTGGATACCCGGGTCGAGCGTCTTCGCCACGAAGATGGCGTGCCAGATGCAGAAGATCAGCACGGTCCACACCTTGCGGGAATGGTCGGCCTCCTCCCGCTTGTGCTCCTCCAGCAGCCGCATCGCGTACGACAGGTCGATCAGGTCGCCCGCACCCGAGGTGGACAGCACGTGCCGGGCCCACTCGTACATCTCGCCGCGCAGCCAGACCCGGGTCGGGGTCGGGAAGCCCAGCTTCTTGCGGTTGACGATGGCCGGCGGCACCACGCCCTGCAACGCCTGGCGCATGGCGTACTTGGTGGCCTCGGAGCGCGGCGGCAGCTTCAGGTCGACCGGGATGCCGGCGGCGACGTTGAACACCTCGCGGTCCAGGAACGGCACCCGGACCTCCAGCGAGTGCGCCATCGAGATCCGGTCCGCCTTGACCAGGATGTCGCCGCGCAGCCAGGTGTAGAGGTCGACGTACTGCATCTTGGTGACGTCGTCCAGCTCGGTGCACTCGGCGTAGATCGGCGCGGTGACGTCGGTGTAGCGCACCGAGGGGTCGTAGCGGCGCAGCAGGTGCTGCTTCTCCTCCTCGGTGAACATCCGGGCGTTGCCGTAGTAGCGCTGCTCGATCGGGGTGGTGCCGCGCTCCAGGAAGCTCTTGCCCTTGACCCCCTGCGGGATCGCCTTGGAGACCGCCCGCAGGCCCTTCTGCACGCCGTCCGGCAGGCCGTTGACGCCGCTCAGCGACAGCGGCTCGCGATAGATCGTGTAGCCGCCGAAGAACTCGTCCGCGCCCTCGCCGGAGAGCACCACGGTGACGTGCTCGGCGGCCTTTTTCGCCACGAAGTAGAGCGGCACCAGGGCCGGGTCGGCCACCGGGTCGTCCAGGTGCCAGACGATCTTCGGCAGCGCGTCGATCATGTCCTGCGGCCCGATCTTGGTCGGGATCGTGGTCACGTCGAGGTGCCGGGCCGACTCCTGGGCCACGTCGATCTCGGAGTAGCCGGGCACGTCGTAGCCGACGGTGAAGGTGAGGATGTTCGGGTTGAACTCGCGGGCCAGCGCCACCACGGCGGTCGAGTCGATGCCGCTGGACAGGAACGAGCCGACCGGCACGTCCGAGCGCATGTGCATCCGGACGCTCTCCCGCAGCGTCTCCCGGATGTCGTGGTAGAGCCGCTGCTCGTCGGGGACCGGGGCGGGCCGGAACACCGGCCGGTACCAGCGGCGCACGTCGATCCGGCCGTCCGGGCTCCAGGTCAGGTACTCCCCCGAGCCGATCCGGCTGATCCCCTTGTGCAGGGTGCCCGGCTCCGGGACGTACTGCAGGGTCAGGTAGTGGCTCAGGTTCGCGGTGTCGATCCCCGCGTCGCCCTGGTAGGCGGAGTGCGCGAACGGCAGCAGCGCCTTCTTCTCCGAGGCGAGGTAGAGCCCGTCCTGGGTCTGCAGGTAGTGCAACGGCTTGATGCCGAAGTAGTCGCGGGCGCCGAACGCCCGCCGCTCCTGCCGGTCCCAGATCACGAACGCGAACATGCCGCGCAGCTTGGTGAGCACCTGCTCACCCCAGTAGTGGTAGCCGGCGACGATCACCTCGCCGTCACCGTTCGTGGCGAACTGGGCGCCGTAGTCGCGGATCAGCTCGTCGCGCAACTCGATGTAGTTGTAGATCTCGCCGTTGAAGGTGAGCAGGTAGCGCCCGCCCGCGTAGGGCAGGGGCTCGTGGCTGAGCGCCACGTCGATGATCGCCAGCCGCTTGTGCGCGAACACGCCGTCCGCGTACCGGCCGGAGGCGTCGCCGACCACCTCGACCCCGGTCTCGTCCGGGCCCCGGTGGTGCAGGCACTCCAGTGCGCCGGCGATGTGGTCGCGGTGGGCGGCGGCGTCGCCGCGCGCGCTGAAGAAGGCCAGGAGTCCGCACATGACGGCCATCTTTCCACGCGCCGGAAGCCGCCGTCGCGGCACCGCAGGCACTCCCCGCTGTCGTGCGCGCGGTACCGTCGGGACCAGCGACGAGGCTCAGGGAGGGGCGGATCATGGCCGAGGAGCGGACGCAGCAGGGCAAGCCGGCGGACGGCACGGAATCACACGACCCGGACTTCCCGGAGGCGTTCCTGTCGTTCATGCGGCAGGGCTGGCGGGACACCGAGCTGCCGGTCACGCCGCGCCCGGAGGTGCCCAACCACGCGAAGCGGCGGGCCGCGCTGACCGAGGCCTTCCCGGGCGAGACGCTCGTCATCCCCACCGGCACCGAGAAGGTCCGCGCCAACGACACCGAGCACCGGTTCCGGCCGGGCAGCGACTTCGCGTACCTGACCGGCGACCTGGAGCCCGACAGCGTCCTCGTGCTGCGCCCGGGCGGCGAGGCGACGCTCTACATGCGCCCCCGGTCGTCGCGGGCGACCGACGAGTTCTTCCGCAGTCGCCACGGCGAACTGTGGGTGGGCCGCCGGCCCACGTTGCGCGAGAAGTCGACCGAGCTCGGCCTGCCGACGGCCGACCTGAGCGAGCTGGACGCGGCGCTGGCCGACCTGGCCCCGGGGCGGACCCGGGTGCTGCGCGGCTTCGACGCCCGGGTGGACGCCGCGGTGCGCCGCTACGACGGGCCGCGAGCGGAGGGCCAGCCGGGTCGGGACCGGGAGCTGGCCATCGCGATCTCCGAGCTGAAGCTGGTCAAGGACGAGTGGGAGATCGCGCAGCTCCAGGAGGCGTGCGACGCCACGGTGCGCGGCTTCGAGGACGTGGCCCGGGCGCTGCCGGCCGACCGGGCGATCTCCGAGCGCCTGCTGGAGGGGCTGTTCGCGCTGCGGGCCCGGCACGACGGCAACGACGTCGGCTACGGCTCGATCGTCGGGTCCGGCGAGCACGCCACGATCCTGCACTGGGTGCACAACCACGGCGCCACCCGCCCGGGCGACCTGCTGCTGATGGACATGGGCGTGGAGAACCGCAACCTCTACACCGCCGACGTCACCCGGGTGCTGCCGGTCGACGGCCGGTTCACGCCGCTTCAGCGGCAGGTCTACGACGCGGTCCACGCCGCGCAGCAGGCCGGCATCGACATGTGCCGGCCGGGGGTGGGCTTCCGCGACGTCCACCTGGCCTCGATGCGGGTGCTGGCCGAGGCGCTGAAGGATCTCGGGCTGCTGCCGGTGAGCGTGGACGAGGCGATGGACCCGGCCTCCACGGTCTACCGCCGATGGACGCTGCACGGCACCAGCCACATGCTCGGCATCGACGTGCACGACTGCGCGAACGCCCGCAAGGAGACCTACCGGGACGGGCCGCTCGGTGCGGGCTACGTGCTGACCGTCGAGCCGGGCCTCTACTTCCAGCCGGAGGACGAGTTGGTCCCCGAGGAGCTGCGCGGCATCGGCGTCCGGATCGAGGACGACATCCTGGTCACCGTCGACGGCCCGGTGAACCTCTCGGCCGGGCTGCCGCGGGGCTCCGACGAGGTGGAGACCTGGCTGGCCGAGCAGCGCGAGGCGGGCCCGCGCCTGCCCGGCTGAGCCTCCCGACCCGCCCGGTCCACGACAGCGGGCCCGCACCGACGCCGGTGAGGGCCCGCTGCCTTACGTCCACTTATGCGCGCTTTATTCGTATAAGACCTTCTCGCGAGGATCCTTCTCCTACGGTGTCGATCAGGGGCTACAACCCGTTTGTAGCTGCTCGCCCCGCCTGGGGCGATGCGATCCGTTTGGGGAGAACCGAAAGGGCGGGAAGGCTCTCATGGCCGACGAGGCAACGACACCCGACGGCGGTGCGCCGACGGCACCCCCGCCGACGAGCAGGCGGCGGACGCTCTGGGTCGCCACCGGCGTGGCCGGGCTGACCGGCGTCGTCGGCCTGGCGGCGCTGGGCGGTCTCGCCGCCCGCGACGACCGGGCCGGGGGTCCGGAGCGGGTGGCGGACAATCGAGCCGTCGCGCCGCAGAACGCCGGTGGCGACACCCACCAGGACGGCGGGAAGGGCCGTGACCGGGGCGAGTGGGGTGGCGAGGAGGACCACGGCAAGGCCCGCGAGATCCCCTGCGACGACGACGCCCTCGTCGACGCGCTCGAACTGGCCACCCGCGACCACGGCGGCACCCTGAAGCTCGCCGAGAACTGCACCTACGAACTCGGCGTCAAGGACCGCAAGGTCGGCGGCGCCCTGCCCGGGATCAAGCAGGACGTCACCATCAAGGGCAACGGCTCCACCATCAAGCGCGACGCCGAAGACACCTTCCGCATCTTCCGCGTGGCCGGCGGCGGCCACCTCACCCTCGACGACCTCACGGTCACCGGCGGGAACGCCGCCGAGGTGCGGCACCCTGGCCCGGCGGCGTCGGGCCGGGCGCTCCGGGACGGCGACCGCGGCGCGGGCGACGGCGGCGCGCTGCTGGTCGAGCGCGGCGGCAAGGCCCACCTCTCGAAGGTCACGCTCGCCGGCAACAACGCCGAGCACGACGGCGGGGCGGTGGCCAACTTCGGCCGCGTGTGGCTGGAGGAGAGCACTGTCGTCGACAACCACGCGCGGGGCGACGGCGGCGGCATCTTCAACCGCGGCATCCTCAAGATCGAGGAGTCCCACGTCGACGACAACACGGCCGCGGGCAGCGGCGGCGGCATCGCCAACGGCAGCGACGAGCGGCGCGGCGAGGGCGGTCCGGTCGATCTCACCACCGCCGACGCCGGCAAGGGCGACCACGGCAGGCACGACGCCGGCACCGTGGAGATCACCGGCGGCTGGGACGGCAAGGACGCCTCATGGAGCACGCTGTCGGACAACCGGGCCGGGAAGAACGGCGGCGGCCTGTTCAGCAGCGGCGGCTACGTCACCGTCTCCTTCACCCACATCACCGGCAACACCGCCTGCGAGAACGGCGGCGGCATCTACGCCGAGAACACCGACCTCGACCTCGACAAGGTCGTCGTCGCCGGCAACCACGCCGACGGCGACGGCGGCGGCGTCGTCACCACCGGCGGCAAGCACTGGGGCTACCCCAACACCAAGGACGACGCCAGCGCCACCATCTCCGACAGCGTCATCGTCGACAACACCGCCAACCGCTTCGGCGGCGGCATCTACAACGGCGAGTGGCTCGTCAAGATCGAAGACGGCTTCCTCACCCGCGACCACGACGAGGACGACAACGCCGCCCTCACCCTGCGCGACACCCTGATCAAGGGCAACACCGCCCTCAACGGCGGCGGCATCTTCAACAACAAGGCAAAGATCACCCTGACCAAGACCCACGTCACCAAGAACACCGCCACCGACGCCGCCAAACTCCACCGCGTCGCCGGCGGCGTCCTCAACAACGAGGGCCACGTCAAACTCGACGACGACTCCCTCATCAGCGACAACGACCCCACCAACTGCGCCAACACCGTCGAGGACTGCTTCAACTGA
>NZ_FMDM01000022.1 GCF_900090105.1 Micromonospora humi
GTCGTCACCGAACCCGACGATGTCCGCCCGACCGTCCCCGGTCACGTCCGCCAGGAACCGGGGGTGCCGGTCCACCCGCCAGCCACCGGCCTGCGTCCCGAAGTCCGCCGACAGCAGCCGGGGCGCGGCGAACGTACCGTCGGATCCGGTCGTCGCCGTCCACACGCCGGTGTCGCCGAAGCCGACGATGCCGGCACCGGGGGCGGCGGAGATCCGGCCCAGCAGGCGGGGGTTGCGCGCGACGGACCACCGCGCCACGTCCGGCGCGACGGCGATCGAGGTGACGCAGTAGCCGCCGATCGCGCCCGGCACGCCGAACTGGTCGGCGGCCGGTTCGGGCCGCGCGACCTGCGACCACGACTCACCGCCGTCCTCGGAGGCCCAGAGGTTGCTGGAGAAGGACCCGGCGAAGACCAGCCGCCCGTCGTCGGAGCTGTCGAGCGAGAGCATCCGCCCGGTGGTGAACTGCCCGGACTTGCGGTGCGGCGTGTTGGCGCGGGTGGGGCTGACGTCGTCGATCGTGGTCATGACGACCTCACCGGGCCGGCGCCGTCCGGCGCCACTCCAGCCGGGCGGAGACGGCACACAGGGCGAAGAGCACGAACAGGCCGGCGACCAGCAGCCACTCCACCGTGCCGTCGTGGTGGTCGGGCTCGATGCCGAACGCCTCGAGCCAGTCCCGCCGGAACAGCGTCAGCACGAACAGCGCGCCGAAGAGCGACGCGGAGACGACCTCGACCCGGAACCGGGTCCGGAACCTGCGGTGCGGAGTCTTCACGGGGTGCTCCTCGACGTCGTCCGGCCAGGTCAACCGGGGGGTGACGGCGCTCAGCGTAGGCCCGCGTCGGGCCCGGTGCCGTCGGCTGGACGACAGCGTCCGGGAACGTGCGCCATCCGCACGCCGGAACCGCCTCACAACCCTGGGCGATGTCAGACCCGTCGATTAGAATGTATGTACTAAACGAGCTGTTGACCTGGGAGGATGCTCGTGACTGCGCCCACCTCCGCCGCCCCTGTCACCCCCTACGCCACGCTTCTCGGCTTCACCCGCTACGTGGACCGCACCGGCCCCACGAAGGCCACGTTCGTCGGCGGCCTCCGCCGGCAGCGGGCGAGCCGGCACGGCTTCAACCCGCACGGTCAGTTCGTCAAGGCACTCAAGGCCGACGTCGCGTTCCACACCGGCGGCACCCACCTGACCCAGGTGGTCGACGTGGTCAAGCCGCGCTGGCGCCCGCTCTACGAGGCGCTGGTGCCCGGCGCGACCCGCTGGCTGCACTCGCTCGGTGAGCCGGCCGGCGTCGACCTGGCGCAGGCCCGCGACGCCCTGGCGATGCTGGGCGACCTGCCTGTGAAGATCAACCCGCAGTTCGGCGTGCGCTACGCCGACGGCCGGGCCGAGGCGATCCGGCTGCACTTCGACGAGGCGCCGCCGAGCGAGGAGGCCACCCTGGCCACGCTGCACCTGATGGCCCGGCACATGGACGCGGTGCTGCCGCACGCCGAGCCGGTGCTCGTCGACGTGCGGCGCGGCGAGGCGCACCGGATGCCGGCCGACGCCAAGCCCGAGCAGATCGAGCAGTGGCTGGCCGGCGAGGCAGCAGCGTTCCGCGCCATCTGGTCCACGGCCGCCTGACCCGACCGACCCGAACGGCCGCCCCCGATAGCCGGGGGCGGCCGTTCGGCCGTGGCCGACGGTGCGACCGGGCGGGCGCGACGACTCAGGCGGCCAGGTACGTCGCCAGGTCGTCGAGGATCTTGTTGGCGGCGCCGACGCCGATGCCGGTCATCCACACCTCGTCGGAGACCACGTGCGCCTTGCCCGCCTTGACCGCGGACAGGCCCTTCCACAGACTGCCGGTGGTGACCTTCGCCTGCTCGGCGGCGGCCTTCTCGCCGTACGCGGTCACGAACACCACGTCGCCGTCGACCTCGTTGACCCGCTCGGCGCTGACCAGGTCGAAGCGCTTGTCCTCCTTGCCCTCCAGGCGCTGCCGCTCCGGGCGGCCCAGGCCGGTGTCGCCGACCACGATGCCGGAGAACGAGTCCGGGCCGTACACCCGGATGTTGCCCGGGATGAAGCGCACGATGGAGATCTTCCGGGCGTCCGCGTCGCCGAGCTTCGCGCCGAAGTCCTTCGCCCGCTTCTCGTACGCGGCCAGCAGGTCCTTGGCCTGCTGCTCCTTGCCGAGCGCCGCGCCGTCGAGGAGGAAGTTCTCCTTCCAGGTGACGCCGACCTTCTCGGTGAACACGGTCGGCGCGATGGCCGACAGCTCGTCGTAGAACTTCTCCTGGCGGAACTTGCTGCCGAGGATCAGGTCCGGCTTGAGCGCGTTGATCGCCTCCAGGTCGGGCTCGGTGAGCACGCCGACCTCGGTGATGCCGGTGAGCTTGTCCGCACCGAAGTAGGTGGGCCAGCTCTTCGCCTCGCCGGCGGTGGCCGCGCCGACCGGGGTGACGCCCAGCGACAACGCGGTGTCGATCTTGTCGGTGTCGAGCACCACCACGCGCTTCGGCTCGGCGGGCACCTTGGTGGCGCCCATGGCGTGGGTGATCTCCCGGGTGTCCCCGGCGCCGGCGTCGGCGACCGGGTCGCTCTCCCCGCAGGCGGTGAGGCCGACGCCGAGGGCGAGGGCGAGGGCGGTGGTGAGTACGGCGGCGAGGCGACGCATCAGGTTCCTTTCCGTGGTGCGGGTGTCAGCCGGCGCGCTCAGGCGTCGCCGACGGGGGCGCCGGCCGGGGCCGGCGTGCCGGCCGGAGCGGCCGAGGAGTGGGTGCGGGCGGGCGGAGCGGCCGAGGTCTGGGTGCGGGCGGGCACCACCAGCGGTGCGCCGGTGACCGGGCAGGGCACGACCACGCAGTCGAGCCCGAAGACGTCGCGGACCAGGCCGGCGTCGAGGATCTCGCGCGGCGGACCGGCCGCGACCACCGCGCCGTCGCGCATGGCGACCAGGTGGTCCGCGTACCGGGCGGCCTGGTTGAGGTCGTGCAGCACGGCCACCACGGTCCGGCCCCGCTCGACGCGCAGCCGGTGCAGCAGGTCCAGCACCTCCACCTGGTGGGCCAGGTCGAGGAAGGTGGTCGGCTCGTCGAGCAGCAGCGCGTCGGTGTCCTGGGCGAGGGTCATGGCGATCCACACCCGCTGGCGCTGGCCGCCGGAGAGCGTGTCCACCGCGCGGTCGGCCAGCGCGGTCACGTCGGCCAGCCGCATCGCCTCGTCGACGGCCCGACCGTCCTCGGCCGACCACTGCCGCCACCACCGCTGGTAGGGCTGCCGGCCGCGCCCGACCAGGTCGGCCACGGTGATCCCCTCGGGCACCAGCGGGCTCTGCGGCAGCACGCCGAGCCGCCGGGCCACGTCGCGGGTGGGCAGGTCACGGATCTGCGCGCCGTCGAGCAGCACCGCGCCGCGGCGCGGGGTGAGCAGCCGCGCCATGGTGCGCAGCACTGTCGACTTGCCGCACGCGTTCGGGCCGACGACCACGGTGAACGCGTCGGCCGGCAGGTCGAGTTCCAGCCCGTCCAGCACGGTCCGGCCCTCGTAGCCGACGACCAGGTCGCGGGTGGACAGCAGCGCGGTCACGACCGCCTCCCTCGGGTACGCAGCAGCACGAAGATCAGGTACGGGCCACCGATGGCCGCGGTCAGCACGCCGGCCGGCAGCTGGGTGGGCGCGAACAGCCGGCGGCCGGCCAGGTCGGCGAGCACCAGCAGCAGCGCGCCCAGCAGCGCGGCGCAGAGCATCGGCGGACGCTCGGCGCGGACCAGCCGACGGGCCACCTGCGGGGCGACCAGCGCCACGAAGTCCACGGCGCCGACCTGGGCGGTGACCGCGGCGGCGGCCAGCACGCCGGTGCCGGCCAGCCCGATCCGCCGGGCCACCGGGCGCAGCCCGATCCCACGCGCGGTGTCGTCGTCCAGGGCGGAGCCGCGCAGCGCCCACCCGGCCCAGAGCAGCACCGGCAGCAGCACGGCGAGCGTGCCGGCGATCCAGGCCGCCTCGGTCCACCCCTTGCCGGCGAGCGTGCCGATCAGCCAGAGCTGGGCGCGCAGGCCGTCGATCGGGTCGGCGGTGAGCATGACCACCTCGATCAGCGCCCGGAACGCGAACGCCACCGCCACGCCGGCCAGCACGAACCGCTGCGCGGCCAGCCCGTGCCGGGCGCCGAGTGCGAACACCAGGACGGCCGCGGCCAGGCCGCCGAGCAGCGCCGCCGGTGCCACCAGCACGGCCGCCGCGCCGCTGGTCAACGCGATGGTGGCGGCCAGCCCGGCGCCCTGGGTGACCCCGATGACGTCGGGACTGGCCAGCGGGTTGCGGGCCACGCTCTGGATCAGCGTGCCGGCCACGCCGAACGCCGCGCCGGCCAGCGCCGCCAGGACCGCGCGCGGCAGCCGCAGGTCGCGCACCACCAGGTCGTACGGGGTGCCGGCCCCGGAGAGCGACCGCAGCACGTCGACCGGCGCCACGTACGGCGTCCCCAGCGACAGGCTGACCACCACCGCCGCGAGCAGCAGCACCAGCAGCACCACGGCGACCACCACCGCCCGCCACCGGAACGGCACCGCCACCGGCCCCACCCGCAGCAGCGCCTTCCCGGCGAGCGCTCCGCCCCGCCCCCCGCTGCGGCGATCTTGCACTTGTGGCCCCTCGAACGGGGCATTTGCCCGGTTCGCCGGGGCAGCAACTGCAAGATCGCGGGCGCTGGGGGTGGGGGTGGGGGTGGGGGTGGTCATGCGGTGACGACCTTGGCTCGGCGGACCAGGAGGGCGAGCAGGGGGGCGCCGAGCAGGGCGGTGACGATGCCGGCGGGGATCTCGCCGGGCGGGGCGACCAGGCGGCCGGCGACATCGGCGGCGAGCACCAGGGTGGGGCCGAGCAGCGCGGCAACCAGCAGCGTCCACCGGTGATCGGCGCCGACCAGCGCCCGCGCCAGGTGCGGCACGGCAAGCCCGACGAACGCGATCGGGCCGGCGGCGGCCACCGCGGCCCCGGTCAACAGCACTCCCCCGCCGCCGGCGGCCAGCCGGACCAGGGCGATCCGGTGCCCCAGGCCGCGGGCGACGTCGTCGCCGAGGGCGAGCGCGTCCAGCCCCCGGGCGGCGAGCGCGGCCAGCAGCACCCCGGCCAGCACGAACGGGAGCACCTGCCCGGCCACGCCCACGTCCCGGCCGGTGAGCCCGCCGACCACCCAGAAGCGGTACTCCTCGAACGTGCGGGCGTCGATGCTGAGCAGCGCGTACACGATCGCGCCGAGACCGGCGTCGAGGGCGGCGCCGACCAGCGCGAGGGTGACCGGGCTGGCGCCCTCGCGGGTGCGGTTGGCCACGGCGAACGCCAGCATTCCGGCGAACAGCGCACCGGCGATGCCGAACCAGACGTACCCGGCGAGCGTGCTCACGCCGAAGACGGCGATGGCCAGCACCACGCCGAACGACGCGCCGGCGCTGACGCCGAGGATGCGCGGCTCGGCCAGCGGGTTGCGGGTGACCGCCTGGAACAGCACCCCGGCCAGCGCGAGCGCGAGACCGACGACCAGCCCGAGGGCGGTACGCGGCACCCGCAGCTCGCGGACCACGGTGGTGGCGTCGCCGGCGTCCGGCGCGACGAGGGCGTGCCAGACCTGGTCGACCGGGAGGTGGCGGCTGCCCAACGCGAGGCTGGCGAGCAACGCCAGCACGAGCAGGAGCGCCGCCGCCGCGGTGACCGCCACCCGGCGGGGGGCGCCGCGGCGGGCGGGGGCGTCGGCCCGGGCGGGCCGGACGGCGACGGTGGTCACGGGGGTGTTCGCCTTCCGATTAGGTACGCCTTACCTTAGCTGAACAGGTAAGGCACGCCTAACTCGGCGATGTCGATGCGCTTGCGCCTCCACCGGGGGGAGGCGGGAGGGTGGCCGCATGGACGGTGCGGAGCGCTACGAGATCGGTGAGCTGGCCCGGCGGACCGGCGTGCCGGTGAAGACCATCCGGTTCTGGTCCGACCGGGGCATCGTGCCGCCGACCGACCGGGGCCCGAGCGGCCACCGTCGCTGGGCCCCGGACGCGGTGGCCCGCGTCGACCTGGTGCGGACGCTGCGCGAGCTGGGGGTGGACCTGGCGACGGTGCGCCGGGTGCTGGCGCGGGAGGTCACGCTGCCGGAGGTCGCCGCCGCGCACGCGGACGCGTTGGCCGCCCAGATCCGGGTGCTGCGCGCGCGCCGCGCGGTGCTGACCGTGATCGCCCGGCGTCGGTCCGGCCCGGCCGAGGCCGAGCTGCTGCACCGGCTGGCCGGACTGGCCGCGCGGGAGCGCCGGCGACTGGTCGACGCGTTCCTCGACGAGGCCTTCACCGGCCTGACCGGCCAAGGGTTCCCGGGCATCCGCCGGTCGCTCACCCCGGAGCTGCCCGACGACGCCGACGACCAGCAGGTCGAGGCGTGGGTGGAGCTGGCCGAGCTGACCCTGGACCCGGGCTTCCGGGCCGGCCTGCGCCGGCTCGCCGAGCTGCACGCGGCCGACCGGGCGGGCGTCGAGGGCGTACGCCGGGACGCGGTCGCCGTGGTCCGGGAGGAGGTGACCCCGGCGCTGGCCGCCGGCGTCGACCCGGTCTCGCCCCGCGCCGATCCGGTCCTGGCCCGGGCCGCGGCCCGCTACGCCGCCCTGTGCGGCCGACCGGACGACGCCGCCCTTCGTGGACGTCTGCTCGACCGGCTGACGGCCGCGCACGATCCCCGGCGGGAGCGGTACGAGAACCTGCTCGCCGTGGTGAACGGGTGGCCGCCGGTCGAGAGCCTCGCGCCGGTGCTGGACTGGGCGATCCGCGCGTTGCGCATCCGACCGGCCGGCTGACGCGGCGGGTCACTCCGCGCCCATCACCAGGCCCTCGATGGTGTGCTTCTGCCGGATCGGCACCAGCGTGTCCACCACCGGGCAGCGCAGGTGGTCGCGGACCAGGTGCGGCAGGGTGTCCCGGTAGGGGCGGGTCACCGCCAGGTCGTGGTGCGCCGCGTTGCCCGCGCCCGGCGCGTCCACGCCGAGCACCAGCACCGGCCGGGCCTGGTCGCTGACGTTCGGGGTGCCCCGGTGGACGGTGAGCGCGGAACGCGCCGAGATGTCCCCGCGCTTCGGATACGTGCGCACGGCGCGGTCCTGGTAGCGGGGGTACCGGTCCGTGGGCGGGAACATCTCGTGGTCGAAGCCGCGCCCGTCGTCCCACTGGGTGCCCGGGGCGATCTCGAACGGGCCCATCTCCTCGACCGTGTCGACGGTGGTGAGGTTGAACGCCAGCGAGGTGAGCCGGCGTCGCAGCCGGGTCTCCTCGGGCATCGGGAAGTCCCGGTGCCAGGGCTGCATGGCCGCGCCCGGGAACGGGATGTCGAAGCCCAGCTCGACGATCTCGTAGTCGGGGCCGAGCACGGCCCGGCACACCGACACCACCCAGGGGTGGGTGACCAGGTCGACGAAGCCGCGCAGCTGCTCGGGATGGATCTCGACATACCACCGCTCGGGTCCGCGGCCGACCGCCCCGTCGGGGCGGGAGCGGGCCTCCCGGAACGCCGCGTCGACGTCCTCGCCGACCCGCGCGACCCAGTCCACGTCGAAGGCGGCCCGGCAGGCGGTGATGCCGTCACGGTAGAGGTCACCGAGGGCCTCGACCGGGGTCTCGTCGTCCGGCGCGGGGTAGGGGGTCATCGGGCCTCCTGAGTACGGGACCCGAGTATTACAACGTTGGAAAGCGGCCGCAAGGCCCGGCGTCAGTCCTCCGCGGACTGGCGGCTCCCGGGCACCACCGGCAGCGGCCACACCCCGGTCCGCGGGCCGGCCGGCACCTCGACCTGGTGGTCCGACCAGACGTACGTCTCGGGCAGCAGGTCGGCCACCGACACCGCGCGCAGCCCGTCCGGCGGCCCGACGATCACCCGGATCGACGGGAAGTAGTCGAGCAGCACCTGCCGGCAGCGCCCGCAGGGCGGGAGGACACCGCGACCCCGGTCGCCCACCGCGACGATCGCCTCCAACTCGCCGGCGCCCTGCGTGGCGGCCGCGCCGAGCGCCACCACCTCGGCACACGGGCCACCGGTGAAGTGGTAGACGTTCACCCCGCTGAACACCCGGCCGTCGGTGCTGCGCACGGCCGCGGCCACGGTGTGGTTCTCACTGCGGCAGCGGAGCTTGGCGACGGCGGTGGCGGCCTGCACGAGCGCCCGGTCGGTGTCCCGCATGATCATCCCCGTCCTCGTCGACCTCGTCGGCGGCAACTTTATCCGGGCCGGACGCTCCGGCCGGGGAGGGCACGCCAACGGTCGGTAACCCGGGGGCGGTCCGCCGCGCGGCTGCCTATCCTTGGCGACGACATGCAGAATCCAGCCGCACCCGCCGCACCCGCCGCACCCGAGAACGTCCGCGACCTGCACCGCCGCCTCGACGCCCTGATGTTCCGCGACCAGCGCCGCCTGCAGCGGCGGCTCGACGGCGTGCGGAGGCTGCGGGACCCGCAACGGCGGGACGCGGCGCTGGCCGAGATCGCGACCGACGTGGCTCGCGCCGAGGCGCGTTTGGCGGCCCGGCGGGCCGCGGTGCCGACCGTCACCTATCCGGCGCAGCTGCCGGTCAGCGAGCGCAAGGACGACATCGCCGCCGCGATCCGCGACCACCAGGTGGTGATCGTGGCCGGCGAGACCGGCTCCGGCAAGACCACCCAGCTACCCAAGATCTGTCTGGAACTGGGCCGCGGCGTCACCGGTCTGATCGGTCACACCCAGCCCCGGCGGCTCGCCGCCCGCACGGTCGCCGACCGGATCGCCGAGGAACTCGGCACCGAGCTGGGCGGCGTGGTCGGCTACAAGGTGCGCTTCAGCGACCAGGTGGGCGACACCAGCCTGGTCAAGCTGATGACCGACGGCATCCTGCTGGCCGAGCTGCAGACCGACCGGATGCTGCGGCAGTACGACACGTTGATCATCGACGAGGCGCACGAGCGCAGCCTCAACATCGACTTCATCCTCGGCTACCTGCGACAGCTGCTCCCCCGACGGCCCGACCTCAAGGTGGTCATCACCTCGGCGACCATCGAGACCGACCGGTTCGCGAAGCACTTCGCCGACGCCGAGGGCAACCCGGCCCCGGTGGTCGAGGTCTCCGGCCGCACCTACCCGGTGGAGGTCCGCTACCGGCCGTTGGTCGAGGTCACCGAGGGCGAGGCGGAGGACGAGACCGACGAGGAGAACGTCCGGGACCAGATCCAGGCGATCGGCGACGCGGTCGAGGAACTGGCCGCCGAGGGCCCCGGCGACATCCTGGTCTTCCTCAGCGGCGAGCGGGAGATCCGGGACACCGCCGACGCGCTCGGCAAGCTGGTGCAGAACAAACGGTCCCTGCTCGGCACCGAGATCCTGCCGCTCTACGCCCGGCTCTCCAGCGCCGAGCAGCACCGGGTCTTCGCCGCGCACAGCAACCGCCGGGTGGTGCTCGCCACCAACGTCGCGGAGACCTCGCTGACCGTGCCCGGCATCAAGTACGTGGTGGACCCGGGCACCGCCCGGATCTCCCGCTACTCCAGCCGGCTCAAGGTGCAGCGGCTGCCGATCGAGCCGGTCTCGCAGGCCAGCGCCAACCAGCGCAAGGGCCGCTGCGGACGCACCTCGGACGGCATCTGCGTCCGGCTCTACGACGAGGCGGACTTCGACTCGCGGCCGGAGTTCACCGACCCGGAGATCCTGCGCACCAACCTGGCCTCGGTCATCCTCCAGATGACCTCGATCGGGCTCGGTGACGTCGCCGCGTTCCCGTTCATCGACCCGCCGGACCGGCGCAACGTCACCGACGGCGTCAACCTGCTGCACGAACTGGGCGCGCTGGACCCGGCCGAGGCCGACCCGGCGAAGCGGCTCACCGCGCTGGGCCGGCGGCTGGCCCAGCTCCCGGTCGACCCCCGGCTGGCCCGGATGGTGCTCGAAGGTGAGCGCAACGGCTGCGCCACCGAGGTGGTGGTGATCGCCGCCGCGCTCTCCATCCAGGACCCGCGCGAACGCCCGGCCGACAGGCAGGCGCAGGCCGACCAGGCGCACGCCCGGTTCGCCGACAAGGAGTCGGACTTCGTCGCGTTCCTCAATCTCTGGCGCTACCTGCGGGAGAAGCAGCGCGAGCTGTCGTCCAGCGCGTTCCGGCGGCTGTGCAGGGCCGAACACCTCAACTACCTCCGGGTACGCGAGTGGCAGGACATCGTCAGCCAGCTCCGGCAGGTGTTGCGAGCCGGCGAGAAGGGCGAGGGCCGGCGCGGCGCCGGCGCCGACCTGCCGGAGGAGATCGACACCCCGAAGGTGCACCAGTCACTGCTGCCCGGCCTGCTGTCGCACCTCGGCCTCAAGGACGCGCAGAAACACGAGTACCTGGGCGCCCGGGGCGCCAAGTTCGTGATCTTCCCCGGCTCGGCGCTGTTCCGGAAGCCGCCGCGCTGGGTGATGGCCGCCGAGCTGGTGGAGACGTCCCGGCTGTTCGGCCGGGTCGCCGGGCGGGTCGAGCCGGAGTGGGTCGAGCCGCTGGCCCAGCACCTGGTCAAGCGCAGCTACAGCGAGCCGCACTGGGAGAAGAAGCAGGCCGCGGTGATGGCCTTCGAGAAGGTGACGCTCTACGGCATCCCGCTGGTCACGTCCCGCAAGGTCAACTTCGGGCGGATCGACCCGGCGCTGAGCCGGGAGCTCTTCGTCAGGCACGCCCTGGTGGAGGGCGACTGGCAGACCCACCACCAGTTCTGGCGCGACAACCAGAAGCTCCTGACCGAGGTCGAGGAGCTGGAGAACCGCGTCCGGCGGCGCGACATCCTGGTCGACGACGAGACCATCTTCGCCTTCTACGACCAGCGGATCCCCGCCGACGTGGTCTCCGGCCGGCACTTCGACACCTGGTGGAAGAAGACCCGCCGGGAGCAGCCGGACCTGCTCACCTTCACCCGCGAGCTGCTGGTCAACGCCGGCCGCGGCGGCGTGACCGAGGAGGACTACCCGGACGAGTGGCGGGCCGACGGCGTCACGCTCCCGCTGACCTACACGTTCGACCCCACCGCGCCCACCGACGGCGTCACCGTGGACATCCCGCTGCCACTGCTCAACCAGGTGCCGGCGGAGAGCTTCGACTGGCAGGTGCCGGGGCTGCGCGAGGAGTTGGTCATCGCGCTGATCCGGTCGCTGCCCAAACCGGTCCGGCGCAACTTCGTCCCGGTGCCCGACTACGCCCGCGCGGCGCTGGCCGCGATCACGCCGGGCGAGGAGCCGCTGCTGGCCGCGCTGACCCGGCAGCTGCGCCGGATGACAGGCGTGACCGTGCCGCCGGACGCGTGGGAGCCGGGCAAGCTGCCGCCGCACCTGCGGGTCACCTTCCGGGTCCTCGGCGACGACGACAAGCCGGTCGCCGAGGGCAAGGACCTGCCGGCGCTGCAACGCGAGCTGCGCCAGGAGGTACGCCAGGTCGTCGCCGCCGCCGCGCCGGACGTGGCCCGCAGCGGGCTGACCGGATGGTCGATCGGCACACTGCCGCGCACCATCGAGCAGGTCCGGGCCGGTTTCGCGGTGACCGCCCACCCGGCGCTGGTGGACGAGGGCGCCACCGTCGGGGTGAAGGTGTTCGACTCCGCCGGGGAGCAGGAGGCCGCACACTGGGCGGGCACCCGCCGGCTGCTCCGGCTGACCCTGCCGTCACCGGCGAAGTTCCTCCAGGGCCGGCTGAGCAACGAGGCGAAGCTGGCGTTGTCGCGCAACCCGCACGGCGGGGTGCCGGCGCTGATCGAGGACGCCACCGGCGCCGCCATCGACAAACTGATGGCGGACGCGGGCGGCCCGGCCTGGGACGCCGACGGTTTCGCGGCACTGCGCGAGCGGGTCCGCGCCGACCTGGTCGACACCGTGGTCGAGGTGATGGGCCGGGTCCGGCAGGTGCTGGCCGCCGCGTACGCGGTGGAGCAGCGACTCGGCGCGACCCGCGACCTGGCCGTGGTGGCCGCCCTGGCCGACGTCCGGGCCCAGCTCGGTGGCCTCGTGCACGCCGGCTTCGTCACCGAGGCCGGCTACGCCCGCCTGCCCGACCTGCTGCGCTACCTGACCGCGATCGAGCGCCGGCTGGACCGGCTGCCCGGCAACCCGCAGCGCGACAAGTCCCAGCAGGACCGGATCGCCGTGGTGCAGAAGGAATACCAGGACATGCTGGCCGCGCTGCCCCCGGCCCGGCGCGCGTCGCCGGCGGCCCGACAGATCCGCTGGATGATCGAGGAGCTGCGGGTGAACGTCTTCGCCCAGGCCCTCGGCACCCCCTACCCGGTCTCCGAACAGCGCATCTACCGAGCCATGGACGATGCCGAGGGCCGCTGACCGGGTCGTCCGGCGACGCTGTCAGGCGGTCACCCGGGTGATGAAGGCGGTGAGGTGCGACACGGTGCGGTCGATCTTCTCGTCCAGGGTCAGGGACTCGGGGAGGCGCGCGCCGGGGCCGGCGTCCTTGCGGCCCCGCACGTAGAGGGAGCAGGCGAGGTCGTCGCAGAGGTAGATGCCGACCGAGTTGCCCTGCTGCCCGGCCTTGCCCGCCTTGCGCGCGACCATCAGGCTGACGCCGCCGGCCGGGTTGGTCAGGCACACCGAGCACATGTTGCGGCGTTGCTGACCGGGCCCGGGGCTGGGGCGGCGTAGCGCGAGGCCGGTCGGGCGGCCGCTGAGGACGGCGACGAGGTAGGCGCGGTCGGGCGCCTGCGGATCTCGCCAGCCGAGGTAGTCGAGGTCGTCCCAGGGGCGGGCAGCGAGGTCGCGCGGGACGTGCATGCGCTTCGCCTCGCCCTTGGTGCAGTTCACGAACGCGGCACGGATCTCGGGTTCGGTCAACGGGGTCATGATGCCGAGGGTAATTTTCCTAAAGGTATTAGGCAAAGGCATAATGGGGTTTGGTGAGAGGAGACTCATGGCCCGTGCGGGACTCAACCGGGAACGCCTGATCCAGGCCGGGGCGGAGCTGGCCGACGAGGTCGGCTTCGACCAGGTGACGGTCTCGGCGCTGGCCAGGCGGTTCGGCGTCACGGTCGCCAGCCTCTACTCCCACGTGCGCAACTCCCAGGATCTGCGGACCGGGATCGCGCTGCTCGCGCTCGGCGAACTCGCCGACCGGGCCGCCGACGCGCTCGCCGGACGGGCCGGCAAGGAGGCGTTGACCGCCTTCGCCAACGTCTACCGCGACTACGCCCACCGGCACCCGGGCCGCTGGACCGCCGCCCAGCTGCGGCTCGATCCGCGGACCGCCGCCGGCAGCGCCGGCTTCCGACACTCGGCGATGATGCGGGCGATCCTGCGCGGCTACCACCTGCCCGAGCCGGACCAGACGCACGCCGTCCGCCTGCTCGGCAGCGTCTTCCAGGGTTTCGTCGGTCTGGAGCTGGGAGGCGGCTTCGACCACAGCCCGCCGGCGCCGCCGGAGAGCTGGGAGCGGGTCCTGGACGCCGTCGACGCCCTGCTGCGCAACTGGCCCACGGCCGGCGCGGCCTAGGCCAGCGGCTCCACGCCGGCCGGGAGCTGGTCGGCGGCGGTGGCGTCGTGCACGTACTCCAGGAGGATGCGGCGTAGCTCCCGGCCGGCGTGGGTGGGGACCACGTCCCGGCGGCGGGCCACCGCGATGGTCCGGCGCACGCCGGGCGGGACCAGGCGGGTGACCCGGATGCCCGGGCGGCGAGCCACCACGATGCCGGGCACCAGCGCGACGCCGAGACCGGCCTCGACGAAGCTGAGCACGGCGTCCATCTCCCCGCCGTCCACCGACAGGCTCGGCTCGAAGCCGGCCGCCCGGCACGCCTGGAGGGTGGCGTCGCGCAGGTCGTAGCCCTCCCGGAACATCACCAGCGGCTGGTCGCGCAGGTCGGTGATGCGCAGCTCGCCGGCGGCGGAGGCACCCGGCAGCGGCTCCACCGAGGCGACCACCAGGCTCTCGCGCAGGATCGGGTCGACGCGCAGCCCGGGGTCGGCGCCCCCGGACGGCATGATGACCAGCGCCAGGTCGAGGTCGCCGCGCAGCAGGTCGCGGACCAGGTCCTGGGAGCCGCCCTCCTCGACCCGAAGGTCGACGGTCGGGTGCGCGTCGCGGAACCGGCGCAGGACCGGAGGTGCGAGCGAGGTGGCCAGGCTGGGCGTGGCCCCGAGCCGGACCCGCCCACGGCGCAGCCCGACCAGCTCCTGCACCTCGCGGGTCGCGGTGTCCACGTCGGCGAGGATCCGTTTGGCCAGCGGCAGCAGCACCTCGCCGGCCGCGGTGAGTGCGATGTTGCCCCTTACCCGCTCGAAGAGCGGGGCCCCGAGGTCGGCCTCCAGCGCGTGAATTTGCTTACTCAACGAGGGCTGGGTTATGCCGACGACATCGGCCGCCTGGGTGAAATGTCGTACTTCTGCGACCGCGACGAAGTACCGGAGCTGATGGAGCTGCATCTCTATAGCCTACGGCTATCAAGACTGTGATTTCGATGCATTGGACGCCTGATCGAAGTGCTCCTAGCGTCGGTCATGTGGTAATCACGAAAACTCGGTCGCCCATCCGCTCCAACGTCGGCCTCAAGGCCGTCATGGCGGTGACGGGCATCCTCCTGGTGCTGTTCCTGATCGTGCACATGCTCGGGAACCTGAAGATCTTCACGGGCGAGACCTCGTTCGACCATTACGCGCACTGGCTCCGGGACCTCGGCACGCCACTGCTGCCGACCACCTGGTACCTGTGGATCCAGCGAGCCGTGCTCACCGTGGCGGTGCTGGCCCACATCGGCGCGGCCACCGTGCTGGCCGTGCGCGCCCGGGCCGCCCGCCCGGTGGCGTACGCGCACCGCCGGAAGATCCACGTGAACTACGCGGCCCGCACCATGCGCTGGGGTGGTGTGATCATCCTGCTGTTCGTGATCTACCACATCCTGGACCTGACCACCGGTCACCTCAACCCGCAGGGCGACGCGGCCAACCCGTACGGCAACGTGGTCGCCGACTTCGCCCCGGAGCGCTGGTACGTCACCCTCTTCTACACGCTCGCCATCGTGACCCTCGGCTTCCACCTGCGGCACGGCGCCTTCAGCGCGTTCCGCAGCCTCGGCCAGCAGACGCCGAAGGGTGAGCGCCGGGCCCGCGCCGCCGCGCTCGTCTTCGCCGTCGTGCTCTGCGCCGGCTACCTGGTGGTCCCGTTCGCCGTACTCACCGGATTGGTGGCCTGACATGGATCTGTACACCGAGGGCAACCCGATCGCCGACACCAGGGCCCCGGACGGCCCCGTCGAGACCCGATGGGACCGCCACCGCTTCGACATGAAGCTGGTCAACCCGGCCAACCGCCGGAAGCTGACGGTGATCGTGGTCGGCACCGGCCTGGCCGGCGGCTCCGCCGCGGCGACGCTGGGCGAGCAGGGCTACCACGTGAAGTCCTACTGCTACCAGGACAGCCCGCGCCGGGCCCACTCGATCGCCGCGCAGGGCGGCATCAACGCCGCCAAGAACTACCGCAACGACGGCGACTCGGTGCACCGGCTCTTCTACGACACGGTCAAGGGCGGTGACTTCCGGTCCCGGGAGTCGAACGTGCACCGGCTGGCCGAGGTCTCGGTCAACATCATCGACCAGTGCGTCGCCCAGGGCGTCCCGTTCGCCCGCGAGTACGGCGGCCTGCTCGACACCCGCTCCTTCGGCGGCGCCCAGGTGCAGCGCACCTTCTACGCCCGGGGCCAGACGGGTCAGCAGCTGCTGCTCGGCGCGTACCAGGCGCTGGAGCGGCAGATCGGCCTGGGCAACGTGGAGATGAACGCCCGCCACGAGATGCTGGAACTGGTGGTCGTCGACGGCCGGGCCCGCGGCATCGTGGTCCGCGACATGGTCACCGGCGAGATCAGCACCGAGATGGCCGACGCGGTCGTGCTCGCCTCCGGCGGCTACGGCAACGTCTTCTACCTCTCCACCAACGCCAAGGGCTGCAACGTCACCGCGTCCTGGCGGGCGCACCGCAAGGGCGCGTACTTCGCCAACCCCTGCTACACCCAGATCCACCCGACCTGCATCCCGGTCTCCGGCGACCACCAGTCGAAGCTGACCCTGATGAGCGAGTCGCTGCGCAACGACGGCCGGGTGTGGGTGCCGAAGGTCAAGGGCGACGACCGCAGCCCGCGCGACATCCCCGAGGACGAGCGGGACTACTACCTGGAGCGGATCTACCCCTCCTTCGGCAACCTGGTCCCGCGCGACATCGCCTCCCGCGCCGCGAAGAACGTGTGCGACGAGGGGCGCGGCGTCGGCCCGACCGGCCTCGGCGTCTACCTGGACTTCGCCGACGCCATCGGCCGGCTCGGCCGCAAGGCCATCGAGGCCAAGTACGGCAACCTCTTCGAGATGTACGAGCGGATCACCGGCGAGGACCCGTACGAGGTGCCGATGCGCATCTACCCCGCCGTGCACTACACGATGGGTGGCCTCTGGGTCGACTACGACCTCCAGTCGACCATCCCCGGCCTGTTCGTGATCGGTGAGGCCAACTTCTCCGACCACGGCGCGAACCGGCTCGGCGCCTCGGCGCTGATGCAGGGCCTGGCCGACGGCTACTTCGTGCTGCCGAGCACGCTGGCGAACTACCTGGCCGCCAACCCGATGGAGAAGGTCGAGGCCAGCCACCCCGAGGCGGTCGCGGCGCGTACCGAGGTCGAGGAGCGGTTGCGCCGGCTGCTCGCGATCAACGGTGACCGCACGGTGGACTCGTTCCACCGGGAGCTGGGCCAGATCATGTGGGAGCACTGCGGCATGGAGCGCTCCGAGGCCGGGCTGCGCAAGGCGATCGACGAGATCCGCGCCCTGCGGGAGCAGTTCTGGCAGCGGGCCCGCGTCCCCGGTGACGGCGAAGGGCTCAACCAGTCGCTGGAGAAGGCCGGCCGGGTGGCCGACTTCTTCGAGCTGGCCGAGCTCATGTGCATCGACGCGCTGCACCGCGAGGAGTCCTGCGGCGGCCACTTCCGGGCCGAGCACCAGACCCCGGACGGCGAGGCGGAGCGCGACGACGACCGGTTCGCCTACGTCGCCGCGTGGGAGTACGCCGCCGACGCCGGCACCCCGGTGCTGCACAAGGAAGACCTGGTTTTCGAATACGTCCACCCCTCGCAGCGGAGCTACAAGTGAACCTGACCCTGCGCATCTGGCGCCAGACCGGCCCCGAGGACAAGGGTCGGATGGTGACCTACCCGGTGCCGGACGTGTCCCCGGACATGTCCTTCCTGGAGATGCTCGACGTGCTCAACGAGCGGCTGATCCTCGACGGCGAGGAGCCGGTCGCCTTCGACCACGACTGCCGCGAGGGCATCTGCGGCGCGTGCAGCCTCATGATCAACGGTGAGGCGCACGGTCCGCAGCGCGGCACCACCGCCTGCCAGCTGCACATGCGGCAGTTCTCCGACGGCGAGACGATCGACATCGAGCCCTGGCGGGCCCGCGCCTTCCCGGTCGTCAAGGACCTGGTGGTGAACCGGAACGCCTTCGACAAGATCATCGCCGCCGGCGGCTACGTCACCGCGCCGACCGGCAGCGCCCCGGAGGCGCACTCCACCCCGGTGGCCAAGGAGGACGCGGACGCCGCCTTCTC
The DNA here is from genome assembly GCF_900090105.1 of Micromonospora humi. Lineage (GTDB taxonomy): Bacteria > Actinomycetota > Actinomycetes > Mycobacteriales > Micromonosporaceae > Micromonospora > Micromonospora humi. Next base: position 17,593 of record NZ_FMDM01000022.1, read on the forward strand.
CGCGGCCGCCTGCATCGGGTGCGGCGCCTGCGTGGCGGCGTGCCCGAACGGCTCCGGCATGCTGTTCACCGCCGCCAAGGTCACCCAGCTCTCGCTGCTCCCCCAGGGTCAGCCCGAGCGCTACACCCGGGTGATCGGCATGGTGGACGCGCACGACGAGGCCGGCTTCGGCGGCTGCACCAACATCGGCGAGTGCTCGTCGGCCTGCCCGAAGGGCATCCCGCTGAACACCATCGGCCGGCTCAACCGGGACTACCTCAAGGCGACGACGAAGCGCGCCGGCACCCCCGGCTCCTGACCCGTCGCCGTCGGAACCACCCGACCGCCGCGCCCCGCCGCCAGGGGCGCGGCGGTCGGCCCATTTCCGGGTACGCAGCCCTCCCGGCTCCCGGGAATCTTGGTACGGATTGGCCCCTGGATGGGTCGTTTCGTACCAAGATCTCCGCTCTTTCCACGATGCGGAAGATCGATCTCGTAATCGAGGTCGGGGGAGCCATCCTCGACCGCTACGAACTTGATGGCGAGAACGGATCAGGCCCTCGGACCGGTTGCGCCGCCGACGCAACACGGCGCGGACGGTTCCACCGCACCGGCGGCAGCGGCGGCACGGCGGCGGCAGCGCGACGCGGCAGGCACAGCGCGACGGGACACCGCCTGCGCATCACGAAGCGACTCGCCAGCCCGCCTGGCGCACGAGTGGGCCGGCGGGCTGAATCACCTGCGTCATCAAGTTCCTAGGCACTCTCGGGGTGCCCGCGAGCCGGCCACACCAGCATGCCGGGGGGCCGAGCGGAACGGCTGCGCGGCGGCGGCGCCAAGCGGCGGCGGGAACCGCCGGTTCAAGTCACTCCCCGGGGGTAGCAGTCCCATGGACGGCACCGAGGAGGGACATTCAGGCATGAAGGCACTGACCTGGCAAGGCAAGCGTGACGTCCGGGTCGAGGACGTCCCGGATCCCCGGATCGAGGAGCCGACCGACGCGATCGTCCGGATCACCTCGACCGCCATCTGTGGTTCCGACCTGCACCTGTACGAGGTGCTCGGGCCGTACCTGAAGCCCGGCGACGTGCTCGGGCACGAGCCGATGGGCATCGTCGAGGAGGTCGGGTCGGGGGTGACCCGGCTCAAGAAGGGCGACCGCGTGGTCGTCCCGTTCAACATCTCCTGCGGGCACTGCTGGATGTGCGAGCGGCAGCTCTACGCGCAGTGCGAGACCACGCAGGTCACCGCCGAGGGCAAGGGCGCGTCGTTGTTCGGCTACACCTCGCTCTACGGCTCGGTCCCGGGCGGCCAGGCCGAGTACCTGCGCGTCCCGCAGGCCCAGTTCGGGCCGATCAAGATCCCGCAGACCGGGGCGGACGAGCGCTGGCTCTACCTCTCCGACATCCTGCCCACCGCCTGGCAGGCCGTGAAGTACGCGGACACCCCGCCCGGCGGCACGCTCGCCGTGTTCGGGCTCGGCCCGGTCGGGCAGTTCTCCGCCCGGATCGGCCGGCACCTCGGCGCCGGCCGGGTGATCGGCCTGGACCTGGTGCCGGAGCGGCTGGAGATGGCCCGCCGGCACGGCATCGAGGTGCTCGACGTGAGCCAGCTCGACGACGTGCCCGGCGCGCTCATCGACCTGGTGGACGGGCGCGGCCCGGACGCCGTGATCGACGCGGTCGGCATGGAGGCGCACGGCGCGCCGGTCGGCAAGATCGCCCAGGCCGCCGCGGGTCTGCTCCCGGACAAGTTGGCCCAGCCGATGATCGACGCGGCCGGCGTGGACCGGCTGGTGGTGCTGCACGCCGCGCTCAAGGCGGTCCGGCGCGGCGGCACCGTGTCGATCTCCGGGGTGTACGGCGGCGAGCAGGACCCGATGCCGCTGATGGAGATGTTCGACCGGGGCATCCAGCTGCGGATGGGGCAGTGCCACGTGCGGCGGTGGGTCGACGACATCATCCCGCTGCTGGAGGGCGACGACGACCCGCTGGGCGTCGAGGACCTGCGGACCCACCGGCTGCCGCTGGCCCAGGCGCCGCAGGCGTACGAGATGTTCCAGAAGAAGGAGGACGGCTGCGTCAAGGTCGTGCTCGCACCGTGACCCGGACGGTGGTCGTCACCGGCGCGACCAGCGGGATCGGCCGGGCGGCGGCCCGGGAGTTCGCGGGCCGCGGGGACCGGCTGGTCCTCGCGGCCCGCTCCCCCGAGACGCTGGCCCAGGTGCGCCGGGAGTGCGCCGACGCGGGCGCGGCGGACGTCCGCACCGTGCCCACCGACGTCACCGCGCCGGACGCCCTGGACGCGCTGGCGGCCGTCGCGGTCGCCGAGTTCGGCGGGCTCGACGTCTGGGTGCACACCGCGGCGGTGATGGCGTACGGACGCTTCGAGGAGATCCCGGCGGAGGTCTTCGACCAGGTGGTCCGCACCGACCTGCTGGCCGCCGCCGGAGTCGCCCGGGTGGCGCTGCGGCACTTCCGGGCGGCCGGTGGCGGCACGCTGATCCTCACCGGATCGGTGCTGGGCCACGTCACCGCGCCCTACATGAGCGGATACGTGACCAGCAAGTGGGGGCTGCACGGCCTGGCGCGGGCGTTGCAGCAGGAGTCGCGGGACCTGCGCGGGGTGCACGTCTGCCTGGTCACGCCCGGCAGCGTGGACACCCCGGTCTACCAGCAGGCGGCGAACTACCTCGGGCGGATCGGCCGGCCGCCGCTGCCGATCACCACCCCGGAGCGGGTGGCACGGGCCATCGCGCACTGCGCCGACAAGCCCCGCCGGGAGATCTCGGTGGGCCGCGTCAACCTGGTCATGCGGTTCGGGTTCAGCGCGTTGCCGGCGGTCTACGACGTGCTCGTGGGACCGCTGATGCGGGCCGGCGGGTTGACGAATCGGCCCACGCCGCCGAACCCGGGGGTCGTGTTCGCGCCGAACCCGGCCGGCGAGGCGGTGCGGGGCGGGTGGCTGCCCGACCTGGTCGGGCTGGCCCGGTCGATCGGCGACTCGGCGGGCTCGACCCTGCGACGCGGGCTACGACGATCGCCCCCGGCGGCCCGACCCGGGTCGGCCGGGGAGTGACCTTCCCGCCCACGCGACTCCCGACGAGCGGCGACGGCGGGATTCGCGTGGGCGGGCGATCGGATGCGTGACTACCGTGTAGAGCGCGGGACACGGCGGAGGGCGGAAGCGATGCGGGAACCGGTGGAGCGGGACGTCGAACGGGCGGGCGGCGGGCGGGGGTGGCGGATCGCCGGGCTGGCCGCCGTGGCCGGGCTGGCGTGGGCGGCGCGGGACGTGCCGGCGCAGCTCGGCGGGCGGCTCACCGGCGCGCGGGCGGAACGGGCCGCCCGGTCGCCACGGTTCCGTGACGGCACGTTCCACAACCCGACCGGCAGGAACGCGACGATGGTCGCCGACCCGGGCCGCAACCTGGTCCGGGAGCTGATCTTCGGCAAGCAGAAGCGGCGACCGGGCAGCGCGGTGCCGCTGCTGTGCCCGGCCGACGCCGCGCCGGCCGACCCGGCCCGCGAGCTGAACGTGATCTGGTACGGCCACGCCTCCACGCTGGTGGAGATCGAGGGGCACCGGGTGCTGCTCGACCCGGTGTGGAGCGACAGGTGCTCGCCGTCGGCGCTGGTCGGCCCGCGCCGCATCCACGAGCCGCCGGTCCGCCTGGACGAACTGCCCCGGCTGGACGCCGTCCTCATCTCACACGACCACTACGACCACCTGGACATGGCGACGATCCAGGGGCTCCGCACGCACCAGTCCGCCCCGTTCGTGGTGCCGCTCGGCGTCGGCGCCCACCTCGAACGGTGGGGGGTCCCGGCGGACCGCATCGTGGAGCTGGACTGGTCGGAGAGCCACCGGGTCGGCGGGTTGACCCTCACCGCCACCGCCGCGCAGCACTTCTCCGGGCGCGGGCTGCGCCGCGACGGCACGCTCTGGAGTTCCTGGGTGGTGGCCGGCGCGACGCGCAAGGTCTTCTACACCGGCGACTCCGGCTACTTCGACGGCTACGCCGGCATCGGCGCCGAGCACGGCCCGTTCGACGTCACGCTCATGCAGATCGGCGCGTACGACCGGGCCTGGCCGAACATCCACATGTTCCCGGAGGAGGCGGTCGCCGCCCACCTCGACGTCCGCGGTGAGCTGCTGGTGCCGGTGCACTGGGGCACCTTCAACCTGGCCCTGCACGACTGGTCCGAGCCGGTGGACCGGCTCTGGACCGAGGCCAAGGCCCGCGACGTCCGGCTGGCCGTGCCCCGGCCCGGGGAGCGGGTGGTGGTCGACGAGCCGCCGGCGGTGGACGGCTGGTGGCAGGCGATCGCCTGAACCGCACCGAAAAAACCGGACAAGGCATCCTTCTACGCATATTTGCGTACTCTGTTCGCTGACGAGTCAGCGGCCGGAGGACAACATGCAGGTTCGCCTCTCCCCAGGCGTGGAGCATCTCTCGACACCCCGCTCACGAACGGACGGCAACGCGGCCGTCAAACGCGGCGTCGACGTCGTCGTCGCACTGACGGCCCTGCTGGTGACGGCGCCGGTCCTGGCCGCGGTCGCGGTCGCGGTGCTGATCGGCCTGGGTCGTCCGGTGCTCTTCCGACAGCGGCGGATCGGCCGGTACGGCCAGGAGTTCACCATCCTGAAGTTCCGCTCCATGACGGGCGACGGCGACGCCTTCTCGCCCGGTGACGACCAGGCGCGGCTGACCCCGCTGGGGCGGTGGTTGCGGGCCACCAGCCTGGACGAGCTGCCCAGCCTCTGGAACATCTTGCGGGGCGACATGAGCCTGGTGGGACCGCGCCCGTTCCCGACCAGCTACCGCAACCGCTACACCCCCGAGCAGTTTCGCCGGCACGACGTCCGTCCGGGCCTCACCGGACTCGCGCAGGTCAACGGCCGCAACGAACTCGACTGGGCGGAGCGGTTCGCCCACGACCTCCGCTACGTGGACACCTGGAGCCTCCGCCTCGATGCCCGCATCCTGGTGCGGACCGCGGTGGCCGTTCTACGCCGCCAAGGCATCAGCGCGCCGGGCGCCGCCACCGCGCACGAGTTCCGCGGCACCGCCCCGGAGCGGCCCGAGCCGGCGACCGCAGGGCGCGGGATCCGGTGAGGCTCAACCTCGTCATCGTCGGCTGCGGTGGCCACGGCCGGGAGATCGCCCAGGTCGTCGCGGCGGTCAACGACGCCTCCACCCGGCCCCCCTGGCGGCTGGTCGGCTTCGTCGACGACAACCCGTCGGAGCGGAACCGCAAGCGCGCGGAGTCGACCGGCGTCGGATACCTCGGGACGGTCGCGGCGCTCGGGCACCTGCCGCCCGAGACCCACGTCGTCCTCGGCCTCGGCGACCCACGGGTACGGCGGATCGTCGGCGCGCGAGTCGAGACGTACGGCAAGCCGGTGGCGAGCCTGGTCCACCCGGACGCGACGGTCGGTCCGGACCTGGTGTCGGCCGAGGGCCTCGTGGTGTTCGCCGGCGGCCGGATCACCACCAACGTCACCGCCGGCCGGCACCTGCACGTCAACCAGAACGCCACCCTCGCGCACGACTGCGTGGTCGGCGACTACGTCTCTCTGCACCCACTCGCGGCCGTGTCGGGCGACTGCCGCCTCGACACCGCCGCGCTGATCGGCGCGGGTGCCGTGGTGCTGCCGGGCCGCCGGGTGGGGGCCGGCGCGACGGTCGGTGCCGGCGCCTGTGTGGTGCGCGACGTGCCGCCTGACCTCGTAGTCAAGGGCGTACCCGCCCGCTGAGCGGACCTCAGAGCACGAAGGCGTCCGTCCACAGGGCGCCGGACCGGCCGGAAAGGGCGTCCAGCATCGCCACCGCCTGGCCGTCGGTGAGCTGCGCGACGAAGTCGACGATCGCCCGTCCACGGGCCCGGCCGATCCGGTCCGGGGTACGCGGGTGCAGCTCCGCCTCGGCCAGCTCGACCAGGTCGTGCAGCCGCCGGGGCAGCCGGGACTCCTCCTCCGGGTCCAGCAGCCACTCCCAGAGCGCCTCGACCAGCGTGTCCAGCAGCCGGGCCTGGCCGCGCTGGTGCAGGGCCAGGTCGGGGCGGGCCAGCACGAACCGGTGGTGGACGAACTTGAGCACCTGCACCTCGTGCCACTGCGCCTTGCCGAGCAGCACGTACCCGGAGCGCACGTCCGGCTCCGGGGTCACTGTGATGGCGTCCACGAAGCGGGTGGACCAGCGGGCGGAGAACCGGGCGACGTACTGCTCCGCCTCGATCGAGCCGTCGAAGGGCAGCGCCAGCAACCCCTCCACCAATTCCTCGCGGACGTGCTCGACCGCCGCGGCGAACGCCTCGTCGTCGGCGATCCAGCCGTCCTTGCGGTGCAGTTGGCGGCGCAGCCGCTCGATCGCCGCACCGGGGCGCCGACCCGCCGTGTCCAGCGCCGAGGCGGTGATCGACCGCAGGTGGCCGCTCTCGCGCTGCCAGGCCATCAGCTCGGCCGCCACCGCGCCCTGCTGGAGCACCCCGACGCGATAGAAGTCCTCCACGTCGTGGATGGCGTACGCGATGTCGTCGGCGGTGTCCATCACGGACGCCTCCGGCGTCTGCTGCCAGTCCGGGATGCGCCCGGCGAACGGCTCCCGGGCCTGCCGCAGGTCGTCCACCTCGGTCCGGTAGGCGCCGAACTTCACCGACCCGCTCTCCGGGTCGTCCGGCGGCGCCGCCGCGCCCCGCGGCGCCGGGTCGAGATGCCGCGGGTGCGGGTCGGGGTGGTCCAGCCGGGTCCACGGGTACTTCAGCATGGCCGCCCGGACCGCGGCGGTCAGGTCGAGGCCGGTGGTCGCCGCGCCGCGGATCTCGGTGCTGGTGACGATCCGGTACGACTGCGCGTTGCCCTCGAAGCCGTCCGGCAGCCCGAGCCGCTGCCGGGCCAGCCGGTCGAGAACCCGCTCCCCCAGGTGCCCGAAGGGCGGATGCCCGAGGTCGTGGGCGAGCGCGGCGGCCTCCACCACGTCCGGGTCGCAGCCGCCCAGCTTCTCCAGCAGGTCCCGGTGGGCCGGGTCGGCGGTCAGCCGCTCGGCGATCGCGCGGGCCACCTGGGCCACCTTCAGGCTGTGGGTGAGCCGGTTGTGCACCAGCAGCCCCGAGCCACCCGGGCTGATCACCTGGGTGACGCCGTTCAGCCGGGCGAAGAACGGCGACGAGACGATCCGGTCCCGGTCGGCCCGGAACGGGCCGGCGGCCAGGTCGCCGAGCGCCCGGGCGCTGCCCCCGAAGAGCCGCCGCGCCCGCGGATCCGCTGGTACCTCCATGATCGCCACGCTAGCGCAGGCCGCGGCCGTCGGAGCAGGGGTGCTCCTAGAGCCGCTCCACCACAGGTCCGGAGCACCGGTTCCGGGCGTCGAACACGTAGCAGGCCCGGCGGGCGACCATCTCGTAGTCGAAGACGTCGTGGTCGGTCGTGACGATGACCGCGTCGGCGGCGTCGACCTCCTGCTCGGTGAGCGGCACGACCAGCACGCCGCCCGGGATGTGGTGCGGCTCGGCGTACGGCTCGGCGGCCCGGACGTCCGCGCCGAGGTCGCGCAGCCGCCGGGCGACGTCCACCGCCGGCGAGTCCCGCATGTCGCCGGTGTTCTTCTTGTACGCGAGGCCGAGCATCAGCAACCGGGCGCCGTTGACCGCACGACCGGCACGGTTCAGCCCGGCCATGACCCGTTGCGCGACGTGCTCGGGCATCTCGTGGTTGACGTCGTTCGCCAGCTCGATGAATCGGAACTGGCGGCCCAGCCGGCGCTTGACCTGCCAGGACAGGTAACAGGGGTCGATCGGGAGACAGTGCCCGCCGACACCGGGGCCGGGCCGGAACGGCATGAACCCGAACGGCTTCGTCTCGGCGGCGTCGATCGCCTGCCAGACGTCGATGCCCAGGTGGTGGGAGAGCATGGTGAGTTCGTTGATCAGGCCCAGGTTCACCTGACGGAACGTGTTCTCGATCAGCTTGGTCAGCTCGGCAACCCGGGTGGAGGAGACCGGCACGGTCCGGTCCACGATCCGGCGGTAGAACCCGTCCACCCGCTCCAGCGAGGGCTCGTCGACGCCGGAGACTACCTTGGGGGTGTTCTCCAGCCGCCAGGTCGGATTGCCCGGGTCGATGCGCTCCGGGCTGTAGCCGAGGTGGAAGTCGCCCGGCGCCTGCAGACCACTCGACGACTCGAGCAGCGGACGCAGCAGTTCCTCGGTGGTGCCCGGGTAGGTGGTCGATTCGAGCACCACCGTGCAGCCGGGCCGCACGTGCGGGCCGATGCCCCGCCCGGCCTGCTCCACGAAGCTGAGGTCCGGGGTGCCGTCGCGCAGCGGGGTCGGCACCGTGATGACGCAGACGTCGAACCCCTCGGCGTCGGCGTACTCGGTGCTCGGCAGGTAACGGCCGCTGCCGAGTGCCCGACCGAGCCGGTGGGCCGGAATGTCCTCCACGAACGACTCGCCGGAGGCGAGCCGCTTGATCCGGTCGGTGTCGACGTCCAGGCCCACCACTTCGAAGCCTGCTTCGACGGCCCGCATGGCCAGCGGGAGACCGACGTACCCCTGACCGATGACGACTACCTTCTCAGCGCTCACCCGGGCTCCAGACACGTAGAAAATCACCTGATTGGAGGTTAGAGGTGTTTCTAGGAGTTGAAGTCCGTTTTCGGAATATCGATCCGGTCGCCGTCGCAGCCCGTGTGACGCCCCCGACGCGAACGGGCAGAATGCACGACGGAACCCACCCGAAGAGGCGGAGCAGATCGTGACCCAGTCTGTGCACCAGCGGATCGCCGAGGAGCTCGGCGTCGCCGAGCGTCAGGTCCGCGCGGCCGTGGAGCTGCTCGACGGCGGCGCGACCGTGCCGTTCATCGCCCGCTACCGCAAGGAGGCCACCGGCACCCTCGACGACGCGCAGCTGCGCACGCTCGAGGAACGGCTGCGCTACCTGCGGGAGCTGGACGAGCGGCGCGCCGCGGTGCTGGAGTCGATCCGGGGCCAGGGCAAGCTCGACGAGGCGCTGGAGGCACAGATCCTCGCCGCCGACTCGAAGTCCCGCCTGGAGGACATCTACCTGCCCTACAAGCCCAAGCGGCGGACCCGCGCGCAGATCGCCCGCGAGGCCGGCCTGGAGCCGCTCGCCGACACGCTGCTCGCCGACCCCGCGCAAGACCCGCGCGCCACCGCCGCCGGCTTCGTCGACGCGGAGAAGGGCGTGGCCGACGCCGCCGCCGCGCTCGACGGCGCGCGGGCCGTCCTGATCGAGCGCTTCGCCGAGGACGCCGACCTGATCGGCACGCTGCGCGAGCAGATGTGGTCGCGGGGCCGGCTGGTCTCCCGGGTACGCGACGGCCAGGAGGCCGCCGGCGCCAAGTTCGCCGACTACTTCGACTTCGCCGAGCCGTACCCGAAGCTCCCCTCGCACCGGATCCTCGCCATGCTCCGGGGCGAGAAGGAGGGTGTGCTGGAGCTGACCATGGACCCGGAGGCCGAGGGTGACGCCGACGCGGCCACCGGGCCCAGCCGCTACGAGGCCGCCGTGGCCGGCCGGTTCGGCATCGCCGACCGGGGGCGGCCCGCCGACCGGTGGCTGGCCGACACGGTGCGCTGGGCCTGGCGTACCCGGATCCTCATCCACCTCGGCGCGGACCTGCGGATGCGGCTCTGGCAGGCGGCCGAGGAGGAGGCGGTGCGGGTCTTCGCCACGAACCTGCGCGACCTGCTGCTCGCCGCGCCCGCCGGCGCGCGGCCCACCATGGGTCTCGACCCCGGCCTGCGCACCGGCGTCAAGGTGGCGGTGGTCGACGCCACCGGCAAGGTGGTCGCCACCGACACCATCTATCCGCACGAGCCCCGCCGGCAGTGGGACGCGTCGCTGCACACCCTCGCCACGCTGGCCGCGGCGCACGGCGTCGAGCTGGTCGCGATCGGCAACGGCACCGCCAGCCGGGAGACCGACAAGCTGGCCGGTGACCTGATGAAGCAGCACCCCGAGCTGAAGCTGACCAAGGTGGTGGTCTCCGAGGCCGGCGCGTCGGTCTACTCCGCGTCCGCGTACGCCTCGCAGGAGCTGCCCGGCCTCGACGTGTCGCTGCGCGGGGCGGTCTCCATCGCCCGCCGCCTCCAGGACCCGCTCGCCGAGCTGGTGAAGATCGACCCGCGGTCCATCGGCGTCGGGCAGTACCAGCACGACCTGTCCGAGGTGAAGCTGTCCCGCTCCCTCGACGCCGTGGTCGAGGACTGCGTGAACGCGGTCGGCGTGGACGTCAACACCGCCTCCGCGCCGCTGCTCACCCGGGTCTCCGGCATCGGCGCCGGCCTGGCCGAGAACATCGTGCTGCACCGCGACGCCAACGGGCCGTTCCGCAGCCGGGGCGAGTTGAAGAAGGTCGCCCGGCTCGGGCCGAAGGCGTTCGAGCAGTGCGCCGGCTTCCTGCGCATCCCCGGCGGCGACGACCCGCTCGACTCGTCCAGCGTGCACCCCGAGGCGTACCCGGTAGTGCGCCGCATCCTCGCCACCACCGGGCAGGACCTGCGCGCGGTGATCGGCCGGTCGGCGATCCTGCGCGGCCTGCGGGCCACCGACTTCGTCGACGACAGGTTCGGCCTGCCCACCGTCACCGACATCCTGGCCGAGCTGGAGAAGCCGGGCCGTGACCCGCGGCCGGAGTTCCGCACCGCGACGTTCGTCGAGGGCGTCGAGAAGATCGGTGACCTGACGCCGGGGATGGTGCTGGAGGGCGTGGTCACCAACGTGGCCGCGTTCGGCGCGTTCGTCGACGTCGGCGTGCACCAGGACGGGCTGGTGCACGTCTCGGCGATGTCGCACACCTTCGTGAAGGACCCGCGCGACGTGGTGAAGTCCGGCGACGTGGTCAAGGTCCGGGTGCTCGACGTGGACGTGCCACGCAAGCGGATCTCGTTGACGCTCCGGCTGGACGGCGAGGCCGAAGCGGGCCGCAACGACGCAGGCCGCAGCCGTCCGGGTCGGGGCGGACATCGCGACAGCAGGGCTGGGGCGGACAGCAGCCGGAGCGGTATGGGCGGACGCGAGGAAACGGGCGGTCGTGGCGGGCGCGGCGACCAAAGCAGCCGTGGCGGGTCCGGCGGGCAGCCCCGGCCGGGGCGCCGCCCAGGACCACAGCCCGAGAACAGCGCGATGGCGGACGCGCTTCGTCGCGCAGGGCTGACCTGATCCCGTCCGGTCGGTCACTGCCCTCTCGCGGAGAAAGTGTCGGTGGGCACCACGGCAGCCACGCTCCGGGACGGTGCCCCGGACGGGAAGAACACCGTTGGCGGCGGTGCCGACGGGGCCCGCCCCGTCCCGGGCGGGGTGGTGGCCGAGGGCGCGCCCGCGCGCCGGGCGTTCGGCCGACCGAGGAGATCAGGCGGGCGGGCGGCGGGCGGCGGGCGGCGGGCGGCCGGCGGCCGGCGGCCGGCGGCCGACGATGCCCGGCGAGTTCGAAGAAGGACACCCAGATGCCGCCGGTTCGCAGGTTCAGGCTGGAATACCACACCGGCGGCCGCCATCCGATTGTCGGCGGATCCGGGCATCCAGGCGAAGAGGGCGACCCCGACCGCCACGACGAGCACCGCGCGGAAGAGCCGATTGGATCGCACCGCATCGCCCTGTAGAACGAACAGCAGACCCAGCACCATCATCGCGCCCAGCGAGACACGCGATTCGCAAAGATGAGCGCCCACCTCATCGCCACCAGCACGCCGCTGACCATCGCCGTCCCGGCCGTCTTCGCCGCGTGGCGCCGACACGTGCCGATGGTGCTCGAGGTGCGGGACCTGTGGCCGGAGGTGCCGATCGCCCTCGGCGCGCTGCGTTCACCGCTGTCCCGGCGCTCGGCACTGGCACTGGAGGCGTGGGCCTACCGGAAGTCGACGGAAGTGATCGCGCTGTCGGTCGGCATGGCGGAGGGGGTGCGGGCTCGGCGGCCGGACGCGCGGGTGACCGTCATACCGAACGGATGCGACATCGAACTCTTCGCCGACGCCGCCGCCGCCGGAAAACTGCTCCGTGACCGGACGCCGTGGCTGGGCGATCAGCCGCTGATCCTCTACGCCGGAACCGTCGGCTTCGTCAACGACGTCGGCTACCTGATCCAGATGGCCCGCACCCTGCGCCACACTCACCCGGACATCAGGATCGCGATCATCGGGCAGGGCGCCGAGGTGCCGCGCCTCCGTACGGAGGCAGCCGCATGCGGCGTACTCGACGGCAACCTGTTCATGCTGGACCCGATGCCGAAGAACGACATCGTGTCGTACTTCGGGGCCTGCGACCTCGCGGTCTCGACCGTCCGCGACGAGCCTGCACTCCACGCCAACTCGGCGAACAAGGTGTTCGACGCGCTGGCCGCCGGGCGGCCGGTCGCGATCAACCACGAGGGCTGGCTCGCCGACATGCTGCGTCACAGCGGCGCCGGCCTGGTGCTGCCGGCCGGCGACCCGGCGGGTGCGGCGGCACTCGTCGCGTCGTTCGTGTCCGACCCGATCCGTCGGGCTTCCGCCGGGGCGGCGGCACGCGCGTTGGCGATCTCCGAGTTCGACCGCGAGATGCTGTTCCAGCGGTTCGAGGAGGTGCTGCTGCGGGCGGCGCTTCCGGAGGGGCGCATCGATCCTCCGCGACAGCGGCCCGGCGACCTCGACGCCACCGTCGGCGGCCCGCGGCATCAGCCGCGCCGTGGCGCCGGAGCGGCCACTTCGTCCGACGACGCCGAGACGGAGGCGCCCCGCCATGCCGGCCCGCACTGACGGGGCCGGCCACCGACGGCTCGGGTGGCCCGCGCCGGGTCCGGACGGCCGGCAGTGCGGGCGTACCCTCGGCGTCGTGGGTGCGGACGACGGCTCGGAGTGGCGGGAGCGGCAGCGCCGCGCGGTGCGCGCGCACGCCGCGGCCGACGCCCGCGAACGCGCCGCGGAGCAGGCGGAGGCCGCGGATCTGGTGGCCCGGTTCGCCGCCGAGGCGGCACGGAGCGGACTGCGCGCCGACCGGCTGACCGCGATCGGCCACGACGGGCGCGGGCGCTACCGGACCCGGCTCACCGGCTGGTACGTGGACCGGGCGCGTAGCCGGGCGGTGGACACCGAGGGGCGGTTCTACCTGCTCACGGTGCCGCCGAGCCTGCGGTCCCGGCTATTCGGGGCGGATCCACCACCCAGCGCACCGCCGCTGGTCGTCGGGCGGGGCGGGCGGGACGGCGAGTCGGTGCCGCTGGCGACGCTGCTCAGCCGGCGTCTCGAGGCGGGCGACGACTGGCGCTGACCGGCGCCGGGCCGGTGTCGTCCCGCTGGCGCGGCACCGCGCGGCCGGCCCGCCGCGCCACCTGCTGCCACCAGCACCGCTGAACGACGAGCGTGAGCAAGCCGGCGAGCACGATGGCGGCCAGGTTGATCACCAGTTGCAGGGCCGAGCCGGCCGCCTCGTGCCACACCCCGTACGCGGCCGCGACGGCCACGTTCGCGGCCGCCGGCACGGTGGTCACCGAGATCAGCACACCGACCAGCGAGCCGGACTTCTTCGAGGTCAGCGAGAGCATGCCGGCGATGCCGGCGAGCAGCCCGACCACCCAGGAGAGCGCGTCCGGGCGCCAGATGAAGTCGGTGAGCGGTCGCTCGGCCAGCAGCATGTCCCGGCCGACCAGACCGGCCGCGGTGAGCCCCCAGGTGCTCAGCACGGTGGCCACCATGGCGGCGAGGAAGCCGACCGTCAGGGCCTGCATCGACCGGCCGACGACCGGTGGCTGCCGCCGCAGCAGCGCCACGCTGAGCGCGGCGAGCGGCCCGAACTCGGGGCCGACCACCATCGCGCCGACGATCAGGATGGGCTGGTCCAGGAGCACGCCGATGCCGGCGATCATGGTGGCGACCACGATCAGGGCGAGGAACGTGCCGGTGAGCACCGTCTGCTCGCCGGTCTTCGCGGCGATCTCGTCCCAGACCACGGCGTCCTCGCCGTACCCCGGGGCGTCGGCGGCGGCCCGATCCGCCGCCGCGGACACGGTCAGCTCCACGTCGTCCGCGGCGATCGCACCGTTCGCCTCGATGCCCAGGTCCTGGAGCCGGCGCAACACGGCGTCGGCGCTCTCGCGGACCACGTCGCAGGTGATGTAGTCGCCAGCGGGCTGGCGGGCGGCGCCGGACAGCACCACCAGGTGGGTCACTCCCGGGTCGGCCGTCAGCAGATCGACGACGGCTGACGACTGGTCTGTCGGCGCGATCACCCTCAGGTGCAGCACAGGTTGCCTCGCGGTTCTCTGCCGGGTGGGAACGGACGGCAGCACCCTACCCGCGATCGACTCACGTCCGTCCGTCACGTGGGCGCACGGATTGCGTTAGCCAAAGAGAGGAATGCCCCACAAAGCCGCACTGCGGTCAGTAGCGTCAATATGTGCCGAATAGGAAATGAACGTACTTCATTCGCCTTTCGCGAGTCGTCCGTCGAAGGAGAGCAGGAGAGCGTGGCCCTTCGTGTCTGTGTGCTGCTGAAGACCAATCAGGGCGGGCTGTGGATCGTTCCTCAGGTCGAGGAGTTCCGCCGTCGGGGGCACCACGTCACCGTCGTTCTCCCGCCCGGCCCGGGCCGACTGACAAGCGAGCTGCGAGACCGGGACGTCGCCGTGGTCGAGTCACCCTTCGACTTCCGCTTCCGCCCCGGACCGGCCACGGCGATCGGTCTCTGGCGGCTGCGGCGCCTGCTTCGCCAGCTGCGGCCCGACGTCCTGCACTATCACCTGTACGCCTCGGCACTCGCCGTCCGGCTGGCCGCACTCGGGACGACCCCGACCCGGGTGCACATGGTCCCCGGGCCGCTGTTCCTGGAGTCGCCGGCCATCCGACCGGTCGAACGACTGCTGTGGACCCTGGATGACCTGGTCATCTGCTGCACGCAACACGTCTCGCAGCTGTACGGCGAGCTGGGCTGCCCGCCGTCGCGGCGTCCGGTTGCGCAGTATGGCATCGACATCGGTCACTTCAAGCCGACGGGCGAGGTCAACGCCCCCGCCAAGGCTCGGGCGGAGCTGGGGCTACCGGAGGACGCCTTCGTGGTGCTCATGGTCGGCTACGTGTATCCGCCCAAACGGCTCGCGTACCGGGGCCGTGGCATCAAGGGCCACGACACGCTACTCAGTGCCTGGGCGCGCTTCAGGTCGCAGCACCCCGACGCGCGCCTGCTCATCGTCGGCGCCGGCTTCGACCGTGCCGGCGCCGACTACCGGCAGCGCCTCATGGACCGGTTCCGGGTGGCCGAGGACGCGAGTGTCACCTGGCTGGACCGCGTGCCGGATCTGCGCCCGTACTACACCGCGGCGAACCTCAACGTGACACCCTCGCTGACCGAGGGAAGCAACGGTGTGGTGCGTGAGGCGTCGGCCATGGGCCTGCCCAGCATCGTCAGCGACGCGGGGGGACTTCCCGAGGCAGTGGACGCGTCGACCGGATGGATCGTTCCGCGCGGGGACGCCGGCGCGCTCGCCGAGGCCCTGACGGCTGCTCATCGGGAGTTCACGACCCGGCGCCTCAGCGAGCGGGGGGCCCGGGCACGCGACCGCGCCCACCGCGAGTTCGACGAGCGTGCGGCGGCGGCCGTCGTGGCCGATCTCGTGCAGGAGGCGGCCGGCCGGCGGCCGGCGCGAAAGACCCCAAAAGTAGGACGTCACCAGCATCTGGAGAGGGCACGATGACCGACCGGATCTATCTATCGCCGCCGCACACCGGCCCCCTCGAAGAGCAGTACCTGACGCGCGCCCTGCGCTCGGGTTGGGTCGCCCCGACCGGGCCCGACCTCGACGCGTTCGAACGGGAGATGACCGAACGGTTGAACACCGGTCACGCCCTCGCCGTCAGTTCCGGCACCGCCGCGCTGCACCTCGCCCTGATCGCGGCGGGCGTGCGACCGGGAGACGCTGTGGTCGTCCCCACCTTCACGTTCGCCGCCACCGCCAACGCCACTGTCTACGTCGGCGCCGCTCCGGTCTTCGTCGACTGCGACCCCGCCACCGGGAACATCGACCCGTCACTGCTCGCCGCCGTCATCGACGACCTGCGCTCCGACGGCCGCCGCGTGGCCGCCGTCATCGCCGTGGACATCAACGGCTCGTGCGCCGAGTACGCCGACCTCCTCCCGATCTGCCGGTCCGCCGGAGTGCCGCTGGTCGAGGACGCCGCGCAGGCGCTCGGGTCGACCTATCGAGGCCGGCCGGCCGGAACGTTCGGCCTGCTCGGCACGTTCTCCTTCAACGGCAACAAGGTGCTGACCACGTCCTCCGGCGGCATGGTCGTCTCGGACGACGGCGCGCTGGTCGACCGGTGCCGCCACCTGTCCACCCAGGCACGTGAGCCCGTCGTCCACTACGAGCACCGGGACGTCGGCTACAACTACCGGCTGAGCAACCTCCTGGCCGCGCTCGGTCGGGCCCAGCTCCGCCGGCTGGACCGGATGATCGAGCGACGCCGGGCCCTGCGGGAGTCCTACGCCAAACTCTTCGCAGCCGTTCCCGGCACCCGCGTTCTGGGTGAGCAGGACGCCGAGTCGAACTGCTGGCTGACCTCGCTGGTGGTCGACGAGGAGGCGGCCGGCTGGACGGCCACCGCACTCGGCGTCCACCTCGCCGCGCAGAACATCGAGACCCGGCCGCTGTGGAAGCCGCTGCACCGGCAGCCGGCGTACGCGTCCTGCCGCGCCGTGGTCACCGGCGCGGCCGACGGACTCTTCGCCTCGGGAATCACCCTGCCCAGCGGCTCGGCCCTGTCCGAGGCGCAGGCCGACCGGTTGTTCGCCGCCGTCGAGTCCTTCCTGGAGGCGCGGTGACCAACCCCGACGCCCCACGGCGGGATGCTCTGAAGCGACTGTTGGACGTGTGCCTCGCCGGGATCGCGCTCGTCGTGTCGGCACCCGTGTCCGCGCTCGTGGCACTCGCGGTGCTGGCGACGATGGGGCGACCCGTCCTGTTCCGCCAGGTCCGGCCAGGTCGCGGCGGCACCCCCTTCGAGCTGGTCAAGTTCCGGTCGATGCGGGTCGCCGGCGGGGACGCCGGCCCGGCCGGAGACGCGGCCCGACTCACCGGGTTCGGCCGATGGCTGCGGTCGACGAGCCTCGACGAACTGCCGAGCCTGTGGAACGTGCTCCGGGGAGACATGAGCCTGGTGGGCCCGCGTCCCCTCCTGCCGGCCTACCTCGACCGCTACACGCCGGAGCAGTTCCGCCGCCACGACGTGCGGCCGGGAGTCACGGGTTGGCAGCAGGTCAACGGTCGCAACGCGATGAGTTGGGACGAGAGATTCAGGTTCGACGTCTGGTATGTGGACAACCGGAACCTGGCACTGGACCTGCGCATCCTGGCCCAGACGGTGGTGACGGTCCTGCGGCGGGAAGGGATCAGCGGTCCGGGCAGCGTCACGGTGGAGGAGTTCCGGGGCACGCCCGTCAGCGCCGGGTCACGCCGGGCGGCGGCCGTGCGAGGACTGCCACGGTGAGCGCCGAGGTCACCACCCGGGCGCGAGGGGGGCCGGCGCGATGAGGGTCGTGGTCACCGCGGAGGCCCGCTACTCCCGCACACCCGACGGATCGGTCTGGACGGTCGACGGGCCGGCGTACGGGTTCTGGACGAGATATCTCTCCGCCTTCGACGAGGTGAGGCTGGTGGCCCGGGTCCAGGACGTGGACGGTGCGGGTGCCGGCGCGAGCAGGGTCGACGGCCCGCAGGTCGAGGTCTGGCAGGTTCCGTACTACGTCGGACTGCGGGAGTACCTGACGGTGCGCCGGGCCGCCGTGCGCAGCATGGTCGACGCCGCCGGTCCATCGGACGCGGTCATCCTGCGGGTGCCGTCGCTCATCGGGACCCTGCTCGCCAGACAGCGCGAGCAGCGGGCGCTGCCGTACGCGCTGGAGGTGGTCGGTGACCCGGCGGCGGTGTTCGCCCCCGGAGTGGTGCGGCATCCCCTCCGCCCCCTGCTACGGCACTGGTACACGAGCCGGATGCAGCACCAGTGCCGGCAGGCGAGCGCTGTCTCGTACGTCACCGAGCGGGCCCTCCAGGACCGCTACCCGACGCGGCCGGGCACGCCGGTGTCGGCGTACTCCAGCATCTACCTGCCGTCCGAGGCCTACGTGTCGCACGCCCGTCCGGCCCGACCGCCGGCGTCGCGGCCGGCGCTCGTCTCGGTCGGCGCCCTGTCCCGTCCCTACAAGGGGATCGACGTCCTCCTGCACGCGGTGGCCCTGCTCGCTCGGGACGGCACCGAGGTCGAGGTGACACACCTCGGCGACGGGCCCCTCCGCCCCCGGTTGCAGCACCTGGCGCAACGGCTGGGCGTCTCGGACCATGTCCACTTTCCCGGTGCGTCACCGAGCGGGCTGCCGGTCCGCCGGCAGCTCGACGCCGCCGACCTCTTCGTCCTGCCGTCCCGCACCGAGGGCCTGCCCCGCGCGTTGATCGAGGCGATGGCTCGTGCGCTACCGGCCGTGGCGTCACGGGTCGGCGGCATACCGGAGCTGCTGGAGCCGGAGGACCTGGTGCCCCCGGACGATCCGGCGGCGCTCGCCGGACGGATCCGCAGCATGCTGAACGATCCGACCGGGATGGCGGCAGCCTCGGCGCGGAACCTCACACGGGCCCGTGACTTCGCCACCGACATCCTGACCCCCCGTCGGGACGAGTTCTACCGGACGTTCCGGTCCTCGGTCGCCGAGAAGACCCGCACCACCACGGCATGAGCGCCGGTGTCCCGACCGGGTTGACCGGTCCGAAGGGCAGGCCGGACAGCCGCCATCCGCGTAAGAGGAGCACGAGGTGAATGTCACCGTAACTGTCGAGTCCAGGCTGATCAGGACCCCGGACGGGATGGTCTGGACCCAGTTCGCCCCCACGTACGGGACGTGGCAGCGGTATCTCGCCGTCTTCGACCGGGTCCGGGTGGTCGCCCGGGTGCTGGACCAGCCGGTCGCTCCGGGCGGCGCGGCCCCGGTCAACGGCGAGGGCGTCGAGGTGTGCGCGGTGCCGCACTACGTCGGCCCGCTGGAGTACGTCCGCCATCGGATGGCGATCACCCAGTCTCTCCAGGCCACCGCGACGACGACGGATGCGGTCATCCTCCGCATGCCGTCGCCGATCGGCGCGTTGGTCGCGAGCGCCCGCACGCGCCACCGCCTGCCGTACGCGGTCGAGGTGATCGGGGACCCGTACGACGTCTTCGCCCCCGGTGTCGACCGTCACCCGTTGCGCCCCCTGCTTCGTCACCACTTCGCCCACTCGCTGCGCCGGCACTGCCGCTCGGCCGTCGCCGTGGCCTACGAGACCGAGCGGGCGCTGCAGAACCGCTATCCGGCCGGTCCGGACGCTCCGTCGCTGGCCGTCTCCTCGGTGGACCTTCCGGGGTCGGCGTTCACCGCGCCCCGGCACGAGTCGGATTTCGCCACCCCGCCCACCCTGGTCTCCATCGGCACGCTCGAGCGGCTCTACAAGGGGGTGGACACTCTCATCGACGCCGTCGGCCTGCTCACGCGTGCCGGCTTTCCGGTGCGCGTGGTGCACGTGGGCACCGGCCGTTATCGCGCCCACCTGGAGCACCTGGCCGTCCGCCGCGGGATCATCGACCGGTTCACGTTCGCCGGTTGGGTGCCGACGACCGAGGGCCTGCAGGCCAGACTCGACGCGGCGGACCTCTTCGTCATGCCGTCCCGCACCGAGGGGTTACCCCGCGCGCTGCTGGAGGCGATGGCCCGTGGCCTGCCCGCGATCGCCAGCGCGGTCGGCGGCATTCCGGAGCTGTTACCCGCGGACGACCTGGTGCCGCCGAACGACCCGCCGCGCCTGGCCGAGGCGATCCGCCGGATGGTGTCCGACCCCGCCCGGATGGCGCTCAGTTCCGCGCGCAACGTGACACGGGCCAGATGCTATTCCGCCCGGTCGCTCGAACCCCGGCGGGAAACCTTCTACCAGGCGGTCCGTCAGGCCACGAGCAGGGGCCTCGCCCGCGGGGCCGCGCGGTGACCCAGCTGCGCGCCTCGGTCGGAGTGATGACGGGCTCCAGCATCGCCCAGGCGGCCATCTTCGCGGCCGCCTCGGTGGTGGCGACCCGTCTGCTGGGTGCGCACGGCCGCGGCGTGATGGTGGTCGGCACCGCGCTCGGCAGCACGGTGGCGCTCCTCGCGGGCATGGGGAGCGGGATCCATCTCCGGGCCCGACTCCCCACGGCCCGGGGGGCCGACCGGGTCCGACTGCTCGCCTCGTTCAGCTGGACCACAGTGGTGGGCTCGATCGCGTCGGCGCTGATCGCGGTCGCGCTCTCCGTGATCTCGTCCCGGTTCATCGCGACCGAACTCGGTCGTCCCGCGTTTCTCCTCGGCATGGTCGCGGTGACGTTCGGCTACGTGGCCTTCAGCCAGTTCACCGAACCCTGGTACGCCGCCGGCGAGTTTCGCGCCGGCAGCGTCTGGGCGACCGTGGTCGCGGCCACCGGACTGGTCGCGCTGCTGGTGGCGGCGACGGTGAGCCGCAGCGCCACCGCCCTGGTGATCGGGCAGGGCAGCGGGATGTCGCTCGCCGCACTGGCGCAGGCTTACCTGCTGCGCCGTCGAGGCCTGCTCCGCTTCGACCGTCCGGACCGACGCACAGTGGTCGACCTGCTGCGGTCCGGAAGCCCGTCACTCGGACTGACGGTCGGGCTGGCGATCACGCTGAAGGCCGACCGCTACATCCTCGGCGCAGTCGTCGGGCCGGCCGCGGTGGGCGTCTACTCCCTGATCTCGACCCTGAGCGAACTGCCGCGGCTGGTCCCGGCCGCGATCGGCCAGATGCTGATGCGGGACACCGCCATCGGCGCCGGGATCGGCCGCGCCAGACGGATGACCGCCATCGGCGTCGCCTGCGCCGTCGTGGCCGCGCTGGTGATCGCCGGCGGGAGTTGGTTGTTGCTCGGTCCGATGTTCGGGCCGGACTTCGCGCGGGCGCACGGTGTCCTCCTGGTACTGCTGGTCGCGGAAGTCTCGTTCGCCCCCTTCACGGTGGCCAGTCGCGGCATGCTGGGCGGTGGGTGGGCCCGTGTCGGCGGATCCATCGGGCTGGCGGGGGGACTCGCGGCGGTCGCCCTGTTCCTCTTCTCCATCCCGGTCTGGGGCGTCTGGGGAGCCGCCCTGTCGTGCCTGATCGCCTACGCCGGAATGTCGCTCGTCGCCTGGCGGACATACCGGCGCAGGCTGCTCCAACGTCCACGGCTCGCGACGGTCGAAGAGGCGCCCGTGCTCGTCACGGCCGCTGTCAGCAAACGAACGGACCTCGAATGACGACTCTCAGCCCACCTGCCGCCCGACCCGCACTCGGTAGCCCAGCGCCCGTGTCGACCCGGAGCCGGGACGGCCTCACCGCCTGGGCCTTCACCGCCGTGCCCCTGGTGGTGCTGACCACCATGCTGGTCTCGTTCGATCCTCGGCTCCGGCACTGGTACGTCGTACCGGTGACTGCGTCCGGGATCCTGGTGGGCGTCGACGCCGTGCGGTGCCTGCGCGGCGAGACGGACAAGTTCGACCCGCAGGCGCTGGTCGGCTTCTTCGGGGTGCACTTCTTCTACGCCGCACCGCTTCTCCACGTCGTCTGGGACTACTGGGCCCCGTACGTGGCGCCCCCACCGGACTGGCGAGCGGCGCTCGGGATCATGGCGGTCCTCAACACCGTCGGCCTGATGATCTACCGGGTGGTGCTGCACCAGCCGACCAGGGTCACTCCCTGGTCGGCGCGGCAGCGTCAGGTCGACCGCTCGCTGTTCGTCCTGGTGGGTTCCGTGGCGATCATGATCAGTCTCGGCGCCTTCGCCCTCATCCTCGCCAAGTTCGGTGGTTTCTCGGGCTATCTCGCCACCATGGCGGACCGCTACAACCTGACCGACCGCACACGCGGCCTGGGCTGGCTCGTCATCATCGGCGAGTCCTTCCCGCCGCTGATCTTCGCGGTGGTGGTGGTCCGGTGGCGTGAGTGGCTCGCCGCCCACCCACGCTGGGCGTACCTGCTGTTGACCGTGCTCGTCGTCATGCAGGTGGCCGCCGGCGGCGCCCGTGGTGCCCGCAGCAACACCATCTGGCCGGTGTTGCTCGGGCTGATCATGCTGCACCTGGTCGTCGTACGGGTCTCCCGTCGGGCGCTGCTGACCTGCCTGCTGGTGTTCGGCCTCTTCATGTACGTCGGTGGACTGTACAAGGACGCCGGGGCCGACATGCTCGGCCTGTTCAAGGGGCAGCGGACCACCCAGGATCTCGAGGACGAGACCGGGCGGG
The DNA here is from genome assembly GCF_900090105.1 of Micromonospora humi. Lineage (GTDB taxonomy): Bacteria > Actinomycetota > Actinomycetes > Mycobacteriales > Micromonosporaceae > Micromonospora > Micromonospora humi. Next base: position 39,847 of record NZ_FMDM01000022.1, read on the forward strand.
ACCTGCCGACGATGGTGCTGGCGGACCTGGGCCGGTCCGACGTCCAGGCACTGGCACTTCATCGCCAGCGGGAGGGGTACGCGCCCTCCGGCAACGGCATCACCTACCTCGGCGACGTGGCGTTCCTCGTACCGCCGCGCATCCTGCCGGCCGAGGCTCGCCCTCCGTCCAAGTCGGTCGTCGGGACCGACATGCTGTACGGCTCGGGGGCGTGGGCCAGCGGGCAGCGGTCGTCACGCATCTTCGGCCTGACCGGCGAGGCGATCCTCAACTTCGGCTACCTCGGCGGCATCGCGTCGTTCCTGGTGCTGGGGCTGGCGGTGCGATGGATGCGGCGCTGTTATCGGCGTGCCCAGCAGAACCAGGACCTCCTCCCGAAGCTGGTGACCCCGGCGCTCTGTGTCGGGCTGATCCTGTTCCACGGCAGCGACCTGGACAACGTCACCTGGTACCTCGCCAAACAGGTGCTGCCACTGATGCTCGTGCTCTGGCTGGCGCTGCGGACCCGGCCCCAGGCTCCGGCCCTGACCCCGCTCCCGCCACCCGATCGGCTGGGCGTGCGCTGAGCGGGGTACCGGCACCGCGCGACGTCGGGACACGACGAGGCGGCGACCGGTCGCCCGAGCGGGTCGCACACCCGCCGGTTCGCGACCGGCCGCCGCCGAGTTCCGACGGGGCGTGCTGTCAGACAGCGCGGTCGGCGCGGTAGAGGCGCAGGTTCGCCGGATCGGCGAACCACTCGACCGTCGTCTTCAGCCCGTCCTCGATGCTCGTGGTCGGCTGCCAACCCGTGCGTGCCCGGATCAGCCGGTTGTCGCCGAGGAGCCGCTCGACCTCTGACGTGGTGGGACGCAGGCGCGCGTCGGACACCTCGACGACCGGCGTGACGCCGAAGATGGCGGCGATCTTGGAGACGAGGTCCCCCACCGACGTCTCGCGCCCGGTGCAGGCCTGGAAGACGCCGCCCAGGACCGCGTCCGCAGGAGCCTCACCCGCGGCGATGAAGGCGGCGACGGTGTCCCCGACGTACAGCAGGTCGCGGGTGGTGTCGAGGGCGCCCAGCTCGACCCGGCCGGCGCCGGTCGCCAACTGGCTGATGATGGTGGGGATCACGGCTCGGGTCGACTGACGTGGACCGTAGGTGTTGAACGGGCGCAGGGTCACCACCGGGGTGCCGAAACTGAGGTGGTAGCTCTCCGCGATCTTGTCCGCGCCGATCTTCGAGGCTGCGTAGGGCGACTGGCCACGGAGCCGGTGGGACTCGTCCATCGGCACGCTCGTCGCGGTGCCGTACACCTCGCTCGTGGAGGTCACCACGACACGTCCGCAGCCGCCGGACCGGACCGCCTCCAGCACGTTGAGCGTGCCCGTCACGTTCGTCTCGACGTACGACTGGGGCGCGAGGTAGGAGTACGGGATGCCGCCGAGTGCGGCCAGGTGGTAGATCACCTCGGCGCCGTCCGCGAACCGCTGCACCATGCCGCGGTCCCGGATGTCTCCGGCCACGACCTCCACCTGGGCAAGCTGGTCCGCCGCGAGCGTGTCGAGCCAGCCGTGGGAGCCGGACCCGTTGTAGTGGACGAAGGCGCGGACCCGGTGACCCCGGGAGACGAGTGCCTCGACCAGGTGTGAGCCGATGAACCCTCCCGCGCCGGTGACCGCTACGAGCCCTCGGCCCGCCGTTGTGTGCATAGTGACTGCTCCTCGTCGGATGAGTGGGTCTCGCCGCTAGGCCAGGCTCGGTAGCGGCTCGGCGTCGTCGGGCGCCGTGGCGGCCGACCAGACACCGTCGAGCGACTCGGTCAGGTCGCGCCGGGGCGACCAACCGAGATGCTCCTTCGCCAACCTGATGTCGGCGCAGGTCCAATTCGTGGCGGAGGAACGGGCCGGGGGCTCGCCGTCCTCCACCAGGGTCCCGGTGAAACCGGCGATCCGGATGAGCTGGCGGACGGCGTCGCGCATCAGCACGGGACGGCCACTGCCGACGTTGACGACGCACCGTCGGAGCCGGTCGGCGCAGACGGCGGCGCGCACCGCCTCCGCGACGTCGCGGACGTCGACGAGGTCGCGGTACGCCGTCAACGGCCCGGTCCGCAGGAGGCCCGACGTGCCGTGGCGGCGCATCTGGTCGGCCACCCGCCCGAACAGGTTTCCACTCGGCATGCCGGGTCCCACCGGGTTGAAGACCCGCAGGACGACGCCGTCGAGCCCGCCGTCCCGGGTCGCCTGCTCGACGAGCGCCGTCGCGGCGAGGTGACTCACGCCGTACGGCGAGGCCGGCCGTGCCGGGAAGCCCTCGTCGGCCGCGCTTCCGTGGTTGATCGGCCCGTACTCGGCGGCCGAACCGAGCCGCACCAGCCTGGCCTCCACACCCGAGCGGACGAGGCCCTCGATCAGCTTCGCCGTGGCCACGGCGTTGACCGACAGCAGGTGCTCTGAGGATCCGGTGGTCGCCCCGGCGCAGTTCACCACGGCGGTCGGCCGGGTCGCCCGGACCAGCTCGCACACCTCGTCGACCGTGCCGCACCGGAGATCGAACTGCCCTCGCGGCGGGCAGATCACCTGCCCGAGAGGCTCCAGGACCAGGCGAACCTGACGGCCGATGAAGCCGGACGCGCCGATCAGGAGGGTACGCATCACGAACGGACGGCCGTCTCGGCGGGCAGGAGCCGGGACTCGATCTCGTGGAAGCGCCGGTTCGCCTCGTCGTAGTCCTCCGGACGACCGATGTCCAGCCAGTATCCGTCGAAGTCGTAGCTGGCCGGCGGCTCGCCCTTGCGCAGCAGGTCGAGCACCAACTCGTCGAAGCCGAACGGTTGACCGACCGGATAGTCGGCCACCGCACGGGCGGACACCCCGTACACGCCCATGCTGACCCGGTAGTGGAGTACGGGCTTCTCGGTGAAACTCGTGACCTTTCCGCCCTGGGCTTCGAGGACGCCGAAGTCGATCTTCACGCTGCGCTGGTAGGTGGCCACGGTGAGCGGCGCTCCGGCGCGGACGTGCGTGTCCAACAGGTCGGCGTAGTCCAGGTCGGTCAGCACGTCGCCGTTCATCACCAGGAAGTGCTCCGGCAGCCTGGCGCGCATGCTGAACAGCGGCCCGATCGTCGACAGCGGCGTCCGCTCCTCGAGGTAGTCGACCTCCAGCCCGAACCGGGAGCCGTCACCCACGAACGCGCGGATCAGCGAGCCGAGGTGGTTGATGGCGAGTGTGACCCGACGAAAACCGCGAGCCGCCAGTTGCAACAGGACGATCTCGAGAATCGCGTAGTTGTCGCCGATCGGCACCAACGGCTTGGGCAGCACGGACGTGTAGGGCCGAAGCCGTACGCCCTTGCCGCCCGCCATGATGACTACGTGCATGACCTCTCCCCCGTGATGCTTCCCAACGAACGGCGGCACGTCAGCCCACCGGAACAACCTGGTGCGTGCTCCGCGTCGCGTACCACTCGACGGTGCGTCGTAAGCCCTCGCTGATCGGCATCGCCCCGGCCTGCGGGAACAGTTCCCGCAGCCGGGTGCAGTCGGCCTGCGAGTGGCGGGCGTCGCCGGCGCGGGGCGGTTCGTGCACGACGGCCAGGCGGCGACCGAGCACGGCTTCGAGTTCGGCGATCAGCTCCAGCAACGAGATGCGCGCCCCGAAGGCCACGTTGACCGCGTCCGGGGTGTGGACGGCGCGCGACAACGCGTCGACGATCACCGAGACGACGCCCCCCACGTACGTGAAGTCCCTCGTCTGGCGGCCGTCGCCGTGCACGTGCAACGGCCGGCCGGCGAGCGCGGCCGACACGAAGCGGGGAACCACCGCCGCGTAGACGTGGTTGGCCGCCTGCCGCGGGCCGTAGACGTTGAAGAAGCGCAACGGCAGCACGCGCAGGCCGTAGCAGGCGGCGAAGGCGGTGGCGTACGCCTCGGTGGCGAGCTTGGAGACCGCGTACGGGCTCACCGGCATCGGCCGCAACGCCTCGGTGCGGGGCAGGACCGGGTTGCCGCCGTAGACCGACGAGGACGACGCGACGACGACCTGGCCGACACCTTGGCGACGCGCCACGTCCAGCACGGTGAGCGTGCCGGTGGCGTTGACGTGGTGGCTGCGCAGCGGGTCGTCGATCGACCTGGGCACCGAGCCCAGCGCGGCGAGGTGCACGACCGCGTCCGCACCCGCCACCGCCCGCTCGAGCAGGCCCCGATCGAGGATGGAACCCACGCGGAGGTCGACCGGCGTCGCGGCCAGGTTGTCCGGTGACCCGGTGGAGAGATCATCCACCACGACGATCTCACGGACCGTGGTGCCACGGGACAGCACGGAGACGAGGTTGGAGCCGATGAATCCGGCACCACCCGTGACCACGACCTTCATCCTGCCGCCCTTTCGACGTTGCGATCACCGCTTCCGCCGGCGTCCGCGGGGTACGGCACCTGACCTCGGTGCAACGAGACACAAGTGCCCAAGTGACGCAAAAGCGGCCAGACCGTGGGAGGACCCATTGCCGAGGTGCCCACCGGGCCGTTGAGCAGGGCGACAGGAGAGCGGGGCCGAGACTGACCCGCCGCCACGGAAGGGTGATCCACAGCACGGGGATCGCCGGAAGGAGCTCGATGAGCCCGCGCACTCTCGCCCGCGCCGTCCACAACGCGGTCCGTCGACCCGCGCGGACCACCCAGATGCTGCTCGACCGCCGGAGCTGGGCGGGCATCGCCTGGTTCCTCCGGGACGGCCGTTCCCGGCAGTCGGCCGACGACGAACGACCCATCACCAGCCGCAGCTACCGCTCCTACGACGCGTACGTCGCGCACCAGCGCAGCAAGTTGGCGCTGCTGGACCTGTCCGAGTACGACCGCACGTTCCGCGTCGCGCTCGCCGACCGGCTGGCGGAGGAGAGCTGGTCCGGCCTCTCGGTGCTGTGTCTCGCCGCCCGCCTCGGCACCGAGGTCAAGGCGTTCCACGACGTCGGCGCCTTCGCTGTCGGAATCGACCTGAACCCCGGTGACGAGAACCCCTGGGTGCTGCCCGGCGACTTCCACCGCCTGGTCTTCCCGGACCGCTGCGTCGACGCGGCCTACTGCAACGCCCTGGACCACGCCCTCGACCTGGACCGCACGGTTGACGAGATCCGACGGGTCCTGAAGCCCGGTGGACGACTCGTCGTCGAAGCGCAGCAGGGCACCGCCGACGTGGCCTTCGACGCCTGGGCGGCCACCGCCTGGAACAGGATCGACGACCTGGTCAAGGCAGTCGAGTCCCGCGGGCTCACGCTCCTGCGCCGTCGGGGCATCACCGAGCCGTGGGCGGGCGAGCAACTCGTCTTCGTGACCCCGGTCTGACCCGCCGCCGCCCCACCTCCCGGATACGCGGCGGTCCCACCCGCCGCTGTGGTGAGCTGTACCGGTGGCGGGCTATGTGTTCGGGCTGGTGCTGCATCCGACCCGGGACGTCTCCGAGGTGGTGGAGATGATCGCGAGCTGGGCCGCCCGGCACGGCAAGACCCTGGCCGTCCGGGTCGAGGACCGGCACCGGGTGCCGTCGTCGGTGGAGGCCGTGGCCGCCGCCGAGCTGGCCGCCCGCTGCGACGCGCTGATCAGCATCGGCGGTGACGGCACCATGCTCGGCGCGCTGCGGATGGCCGTGCGGGACCCGAAACCGGTGCTCGGGGTGCACCTGGGCCGGGTGGGTTTCCTGGTCGAGGTGCAGCCGCCGGACCTGCCCCGGGCGCTGGAACGGCTGGTGGCGCACGACTTCACCGTCGAGTCGCACGCCTGCCTGGCCTGCGACGTGTGCGGGGACGACGTGGTGGCGTTCAACGACATCGCGCTGGTCCGCCAGCCCGGAGCCGGCTTCGTCACCGCCACCCTGGCGGTGGACGGCCAGCAGTACGGCTACTACCGCTGTGACGCGCTGGTGGTGAGCACGCCGACCGGCTCCACCGCGTACAGCTACGCCGCCGGCGGGCCGCTGATCTCGCCGGCGACGGAGGCGCTGGTGGTGACGCCGTCGGCCCCGATGGCCGGGATCTCCCGCTCGGTGCTGCTCTCCCCGCACGAGAGCGTGCACCTGGAGCTGCGCCCGGACTCGGCGCCGGTGGCGGTGGAGATGGACGGGCTGTTGATCCGGGAGGCGGCGACCGGCGGCTCGGTGCACGTGCGCTACGTCCGCGACGCCGGTCAGGTGGTCCGCCTCGACCCGCGCCGCTACCAGGAACGCAACCAGCTCAAGCTGAGCCTGCTGGACCTGCCGCTGCTGCCCGACCAGCTCCGCGAGCTGCTGCCGGACGGGTTGCGGGAGCAGCTCAACCGCCGTGAGCTGCCCCCGCCCCGGTGACGCTCAGGCGCCGAGCACGCCGTCGACCAGCGACTTGGCCTCCTCCTGGATCCGGGCCAGGTGCTCCGGGCCCTGGAACGACTCGGCGTAGATCTTGTAGACGTCCTCGGTGCCGGACGGGCGGGCGGCGAACCAGCCCGACTCGGTGGTCACCTTGAGCCCGCCGATCGCGGCGCCGTTGCCCGGCGCGCTGGTCAGCACCGCGGTGATCGGCTCGCCGGCCAGTTCGGTCGCGCTCACCTGCTCCGGCGACAGCTTCGCCAGGACCGCCTTCTCCTCCCGCCCGGCCGGGGCGTCGATCCGGGCGTAGGCCGGCGCGCCGAACTTCTCGGCCAGCTCGGCCCAGTGCTCGCTCGGCGTCCGTCCGGTGGTGGCGATGATCTCGGCGGCGAGCAGGCAGAGCAGGATGCCGTCCTTGTCGGTGGTCCAGGTGCTGCCGTCGCGGCGCAGGAAGGACGCGCCGGCGCTCTCCTCGCCGCCGAAGCCCACCGAGCCGTCGAGCAGGCCGGGCACGAACCACTTGAACCCGACCGGCACCTCCAGCAGCGTGCGGCCCAGGTCGGCCGCGACCCGGTCGATCATCGAGGAGGAGACGAGCGTCTTGCCCACCGCCGCGGCCGGGCTCCACCGCTCCCGGGTACGGAACAGGTGGCCGATCGCCACCGCCAGGTAGTGGTTGGGGTTCATCAGGCCGCCGTCCGGCGTGACGATGCCGTGCCGGTCGGCGTCGGCGTCGTTGCCGGTGGAGACCTGGAACCTGTCGCGGGCGGCGATCAGCGAGGCCATCGCGTTCGGCGAGGAGCAGTCCATCCGGATCTTGCCGTCGCCGTCGAGGGTCATGAACCGCCAGGTGGGGTCCACCTCGGGGTTGATCACCGTGAGGTCGAGGCGGTGCCGCTCGGCGATCTCCCCCCAGTAGGCCACGCTCGCCCCGCCCATCGGGTCGGCGCCGATGCGCACCCCGGCGTCCCGGATCGCGTCGATGTCCAGCGCGGCGGGCAGGTCGTCGACGTAGTGGGCGAGGAAGTCGTACTCCCCGGTGGTGTCCGCGGCGCGCGCCCGCGCGTACGGGATGCGCTTCACCTCCTTGAGCCCGGCGGCGAGGATGGCGTTCGCGCGGTCCTGGATCCACTTCGTGACGTCGGTGTCGGCGGGGCCGCCGTTGGTGGGGTTGTACTTGAACCCGCCGTCGGACGGCGGGTTGTGCGACGGGGTGATCACGACGCCGTCGGCGAGGCCGGAGGTGCGACCCCGGTTGTGGGTGAGGATCGCGTGCGACAACGCCGGGGTGGGGGTGTAGCCGTCGCGGCTGTCCCGCAGCACGGTGACGTCGTTGGCGGCGAGCACCTCCAGCGCGTCGGCCTCGGCCGGCGCGGAGAGCGCGTGGGTGTCCCGGGCGAGGAACAGCGGCCCGTCCAGGCCCTGCTCCCGCCGGTAGTCGCAGAGCGCCTGGGTCACCGCGAGGATGTGGTCGGAGTTGAACGCGTTGCGCAGGCTCGACCCGCGGTGCCCGGAGGTGCCGAAGGAGACCTGCTGCGCCGGGTCGCTCGGGTCCGGGTGCTCGGCGTAGTAGGCGGTGACCAGCCGGGGCACGTCGACCAGGTCGGCGGGCTCGGCGGGCTGCCCGGCACGGGGGTGGGCCACTGCGGGATCCTCCTCGGGAGATGGGGTGGGGCCGGTCAGGGCTCGACGCGCTGGCCCTTGCCGATGACGACGATGCCGTTGTCGGAGACGGTGTAGCGCTGGCGGTCCTTCTCCAGGTCGACGCCGATCTCGGCGCCTTCCGGAACGTAGACGTTCTTGTCCAGGATCGCCCGCCGGACGACCGCGTGCCGGCCGATCTCGACACCTTCCATCAGCACGGCGCCGTCGACATGCGCCCAGGAGTGCACCTTGACCTTGGGCGAGACGATCGAGTTCTCCACCAGCGAGCCGGAGATCACCGAGCCGGGCGAGACCATCGAGCTGACCGCCCGGCCGACCCGCTCGCCCCAGGCGTGCACGAACTTGGCCGGGGGGTACGGCGGCTGCTCGGTGTAGATCGGCCAGTCGAAGTTGTAGAGGTTGAACACCGGGTGCACGTTGATCAGATCCATGTGCGCGTCGTAGAACGAGTCGAGCGTCCCCACGTCGCGCCAGTAGCCGCGGTCGCGGTCGGTGCTGCCCGGCACCTCGTTGTCCTTGAAGTCGTAGACGTTGGCCTCGCCGCGCTCGACGAGCATCGGGATGATGCTGCCGCCCATGTCGTGCTTGCTGCTCTTGTCCGCCGCGTCGCGTTCCACCGCCTCGCAGAGCGCCCGGGTGCTGAAGACGTAGTTGCCCATCGAGGCGTAGATCTCGCCGGGCGAGTCGGGCAGCCCCACCGCGTCGGTGGGCTTCTCCCGGAACGCCCGGATCCGCTTGCCGTCCTCACCGACCTCGATCACGCCGAACTGGTCGGCCATCGACAGCGGCTGGCGGATGCCGGCCACCGTCACCCCGGCGCCGGAGGCGATGTGGTCCTCCACCATCTGCCGGGGGTCCATCCGGTAGATGTGGTCCGCGCCGAACACGATCACGTGGTCGGGCTGCTCGTCGTTGATCAGGTTGAAGCTCTGGTAGATCGCGTCGGCCGAGCCGGCGAACCACCACGGGCCGCGGCGCTGCTGCGCCGGCACCGGCGTGACGTAGTTGCCGAGGAGCGTCGACATCCGCCAGGTCTTGGTGATGTGACGGTCCAGAGAGTGGGACTTGTACTGGGTCAGCACGACGATCTTGAGAAAGCCGGCGTTCGCCAGGTTGGAGAGGACGAAGTCGACCATGCGGTACATCCCGCCGAAGGGGACGGCCGGCTTCGCCCGGTCGGTGGTCAGGGGCATGAGGCGCTTGCCCTCCCCGCCGGCCAGGACGATCGCGAGCACCTTGGCAGCCATGGTCAGACGCTATCCACCCCGAAGCGACTTCACCACTCGGACGGCGCACTTGCGCACCCGGTGCGATCCGGCGCGCTGCACTAGGGTGCGGGCATGGCACCGTTGCGCGTCGACCTGCTCACCCGTGAATACCCGCCGGAGGTCTACGGCGGCGCCGGGGTGCACGTGGAATACCTGGCCCGGGAGCTGCGCCGGCTCGCCGAGGTGCGGGTGCACTGCTTCGGCGCGCCGCGCGACGAGCCGGGCGTGACCGCGTACGCCGAGCCGGCCGGGCTGGCCGGCGCGAACGCCGCGCTGCGGGTGATGGGCGTCGACCTGGAGATGGCCGCCGGCACCGCCGGCACCGACCTGGTGCACAGCCACACCTGGTACGCGAACCTGGCCGGGCACACCGCGAAGCTGCTGCACGGGGTGCCGCACGTGGTGAGCGCGCACAGCCTGGAGCCGCTGCGCCCGTGGAAGGCCGAGCAGCTCGGCGGCGGCTACGCGCTCTCCTCCTGGTGCGAGCGGACCGCGTTCGAGGCCGCCGACGCGATCATCGCGGTGAGCGCGGGCATGCGCCGCGACGTGCTCACCGCCTACCCGCAGGTGAACCCGGACCGGGTCCGGGTGGTCTACAACGGCATCGACACCGCGCAGTACGCCCCGGACCACGGCACCGACGTGCTCGACCGGCTCGGCATCGACCCGACCCGACCCAGTGTGGTCTACGTCGGGCGGATCACCCGGCAGAAGGGGCTGCCCTACCTGCTGCGGGCGGCCCGCGAGCTGCCCGCCGACACCCAGCTGGTGCTGCTGGCCGGCGCGCCGGACACCCCGGAGATCGGCGCCGAGGTGGAGGAGTTGGCCGCCGAGCTGCGGGCGACGCGCTCCGGGGTGGTCTGGGTGGCGGCGATGCTGCCCAAGCACGAGGTGATCCAGGTGCTCACGCACGCCACGATCTTCGTCTGCCCGTCCGTCTACGAGCCGATGGGCATCGTCAACCTGGAGGCGATGGCCTGCGAGACGGCGGTGGTCGCCACCGCCACCGGCGGCATCCCCGAGGTGGTCGCGGACGGCGAGACCGGCCTGCTGGTGCCGATCGAGCAGGCCGGCGACGGCTCCGGCACCCCGCTGGACCCGGAGCGTTTCGTGGCCGACCTGGCGGCGCGGATGAACGAGCTGCTGGCCGACCCGGCGCGGATCGCCGCGTTCGGCGCGGCGGGCCGCCGGCGCGCGGTGGAGCACTTCTCCTGGCCCGCCATCGCCGAGCAGACGCTCGCCGTCTACGACTCGGTGCAAGGAGGGGCCCCCGCTTAACGCTTCCGGCAGAGGCGGGGCCCCCTTTTAACAGGTGTCGCGCGCCCGACGCGGTGGTTAGGGTCGCCGGATGCCCGATGCGATCTTCGCCCATCCGCGCCTCGCGCCGATCTACGACGCCTTCGACGACGATCGCGACGACCTGGCCGCCTATCTCGCGATCGCCGGTGAGCTGGGCGCGCGCACGGTGCTCGACGTGGGCTGCGGGACCGGATCGCTGGCGGTCCTGCTCGCCCGGCACGGTCACACCGTCGTCGGCGTCGACCCGGCCGAGGCGTCCCTCGCCGTCGCGCGGGCCAAGGACGCGGCGCGGACCACGGACGAGGCCGGCCGGGTCCGCTGGATCCACGGCGACGCCACGGCGCTGCCGACGCTCGACGCCGACCTGGCCGCGATGACCGGGAACGTGGCGCAGGTCTTCCTGACCGACAGCGACTGGGCTCGGACACTGCGGGGCATCCACGCCGCCCTCCGCCCGCGCGGGTACCTCGTCTTCGAGACCCGGCGGCCGGAGCATCGCGCCTGGGAGGAGTGGATCGCGGACACCGGCCCGGTCGTCCGGGACGTCTCGGGCGTCGGTCCGGTGGAACGGCGGTCCCAGGTCACCGCGATCGACCTGCCGCTGGTCTCCTTCCGCTTCACCTACCGGTTCCTCGCCGACGGGGCGGTCATCACGTCCGACTCGACACTGCGGTTCCGCGACCGCGACGAGATCGAGTCGAGCCTGATCAGCAACGGCTACCGGGTGCTCGACGTGCGCCAGGCGCCCGACCGCCCCGACCGGGAGTTCGTGTTCGTCGCGCGGCGGACGAGCTAGGCGCGGCGGCCGGCCGCTCCGCGCGGTGGAGGATCAACGCGGCGGGACGTGGTTGACGATCCGGTCCACCAGGTCGGGTACCCATTCGACGTACTCGATCTCGGCGCCGCCCGCGTGCCGGGCGTACAGGTAACGACCGGTCGGGCTGGCCGCCTCCGGTGTGGTGACCTCACCACCCGCGGCGTCCAGTTCCGCGACGACGGTGTCCAGGTCGTCGACGATCACGGTGGCCGAGGCGTGCGCGTAGTTGGCCCGCTCCGCGGCTGGACCGGCGATGACCAGGAAGTCACCGATCGCGGCCAGTTCGATCGCGCCGAACCCGAACCGGAGATCCGGTTCCGCTCCGGCCAGGGTCCGCAGCAACGGCAGCGAGGTGTCCAGGTCGTCCACCCACAGCCGGGCGTACGTTTTCAGCACGGTCACGCTTCTCTCCCTCGTCAAGGTTCCGGCCAGACCGTAGGACGACGGGTCCGACCAGGTAAAGTACGCACTTTTTGGTAAGAGGCGGTTCACGTGAGCGGGGTTCACCGAGTGGATGAGGTCGAAGGCCTGCCGGCGGCCACCCATCTGGCGCGGGTGGAGGCGGTCGCCCGGGAGGTGTTCGCCGTGGTGGGCACCAAGTGGGCACTGCCGGTGATCGAGGCCATCGGCGCGGACGCGCCCCGCTTCGGCGAGTTGCACCGACAGGTGACCGGCATCAGCCACCGGTTGCTCACCGTGACGCTGCGGCAGTTGGAACGGCAGGGGCTGGTCCACCGGACGGCTCACCCGACCCTGCCGCCTCGGACCGAGTACCGGCTCACCACCGCCGGGCGGGACGTGCACGACACGATCAACGGCTTCTGTCGGTGGAGCCGGCGTCACCTGGACGAGGTGTTGGCCGCGCGCCGACGGTTCGATCGAGCCTGAGCGCGTTCGGGTTGCCGCCGAGCGCGAGAGGATCTCGCGCAGTAGGTTGGGCGGGTGACTGGACGGTTCCCGATCGAAGACGTCTCCCCCGTCGTCGCCTGCGGTCGCTATCCGGCCAAGGCGGTGGTCGGCGAGGTCGTACCGGTGTCGGCCCGGGCCTACCGCGAGGGCCACGACGCGCTCGGCTGCAACGTGGTCTGGCTCGGCCCGGACGGCGCGGCCCGCCCGTTCACCCGGATGAGCCCCGGCGAGCCGGGCCAGGACCGCTGGCACGCCACCATCACCCCGGACGCGGTCGGCGAGTGGCGGTTCACCGTCGAGGCGTTCCAAGACCCCTACCTGACCTGGCAGAACGCGGTGACCAAGAAGCTCGCCGCCGGCCAGGGCCCGGCCGAGCTGGCGAACGACCTGGCCGAGGGCGCGCGGGTGCTGACCGCCGCGCTCGACCTGGTGCCGAGAGCCGACCGCGATCGGGTACGCGCGGCCGCGCGGGCGCTGACCGACGACGCCGAGAGCCTGCCGCGCCGGGTCAGCGCCGCGCTCGACCTGGCCGACCTGCTCTGGGAGCACCCGGTGCGCGAGCTGGTCACCACCGGCGACGAGCGCGTCCTGTGGGTGGACCGGCCGCGCGCGCTCTTCTCCGCCTGGTACGAGTTCTTCCCCCGCTCCGAGGGCGCGATCCCGGCCACCGTCGACGCGCCGGCCCGCTCCGGCACGTTCACCACCGCGCTGGACCGCCTGCCCGGCGTCGCCGCGATGGGCTTCGACGTGCTCTACCTGCCGCCGATCCACCCGATCGGCCGGGTCAACCGCAAGGGCCGCAACAACGCGCTCACCGCCGGGCCGGACGACGTCGGCTCGCCGTGGGCGATCGGCGCGGACGAGGGCGGCCACGACGCCATCCACCCCGACCTGGGTACGCCGGCGGACTTCCGCGACTTCGTCGCCGCCGCCGCCGAGCAGGGCCTGGAGGTGGCGATGGACCTGGCGTTGCAGTGCGCGCCGGACCACCCGTGGGTGACCGAGCATCCGGAGTGGTTCACCACCCGGGCCGACGGCAGCATCGCGTACGCGGAGAACCCGCCGAAGAAATACCAGGACATCTACCCGCTGAACTTCGACAACGATCCGGAGGGCATCCGGGCCGAGGTGCTGCGGGTGGTCCTGCACTGGGTCGGCGAGGGCGTGAAGATCTTCCGGGTCGACAACCCGCACACCAAGCCGTTCGACTTCTGGCACTGGCTGATCGCCGAGGTGAAGGGCGTCGATCCGGACGTGCTGTTCCTCGCCGAGGCGTTCACCCGCCCGGCGATCATGCACGGGCTCGGCAAGATCGGCTTCACCCAGTCGTACACCTATTTCACCTGGCGCACGACGGCGGCCGAGATGCGCCGGTACTGCGAGGAACTGGTCGCCTCGGCCGACTGGATGCGCCCGAACTTCTGGCCCAACACACCCGACATCCTGCACTCCTCGTTGCAGCACGGCGGGCCGCCGATGTTCAAGATCCGGGCGGTGCTGGCGTCGCTGCTCTCCCCCTCCTGGGGCATGTACGCGGGCTTCGAGCTGTTCGAGCACGTCGCCCGCCCCGGCGCGGAGGAATACCTGGACAACGAGAAGTACGAGCTGCGCCCCCGGGACTTCGACGGCGCGCTGGCCCGCGGCCGGTCCCTGGCGCCGTTCATCACCACCCTCAACCGGGTCCGCAACGAGAACCCGGCCCTGCACCAGCTGCGCAACCTGCGCTTCCACGACATCGACAACCCGGCGCTGCTGTGCTGGTCGAAGCACGACCCGCAGACCGGCAACACGGTGCTCGTGGTCTGCTCGTTCGACTCCCGCGCCGTGCAGTGGGGCAACACCACGCTGGACATGCCGGCGCTCGGCTTCGACTGGCACGAGCGGTTCACCGTGCGCGACGAGCTGACCGGCGCCGAGTACGACTGGGGGCAGCGCAACGCGGTGCGCCTCGACCCGTACCTGCAACCGGCGCACGTGCTCACGGTGCGCCGCCCAGCGCCGCCGGCCGCCGACGAGCCGGCGCACCCGGCCGCGCCCGACCTGACCGTCGAGGACGTACCCGCCGAGCTGTCCGGCGGCACCGCACCGACCGCACCGGCCGAGAAGGACGACGCACGATGGACCAGCTGATCGCCGGTGAGGCGTACGACCCGCACGCCGTGCTCGGCGCGCACCCGGCCGACGGGAGCACCACGATCCGCACGCTGCGCCGGGGCGCGGGCGAGGTGACGCTGCTGGTCGACGGCGAGCGGCACCCGACGAAGCGGGTGCACGACGCCGGTGTGTTCGAGGCGGTGCTCCCCGGCGAGGTACACGACTACCGGGTCGAGGTGGACGGCGCGACGCTCGACGACCCGTACCGTTATCCGCCCACGCTCGGCGAACTGGACCTGCACCTGATCGGCGAGGGGCGGCACGAGCGGCTCTGGGCGGCGCTCGGCGCCCGGGTCTTCGACGAGGGCGTGGCGTTCACCGTGTGGGCGCCCAACGCGCGCGGCGTCCGGGTGGTCGGCGACGCCACCGGCTGGGGGCCGGACGACGGCTGGCCGATGCGCTCGCTCGGCTCCAGCGGGGTGTGGGAGATCTTCGTGCCCGGCGTGCCGGCCGGCAGCCGCTACAAGTACCGCATCCTCGGCGCCGACGGGCAGTGGCGGGACAAGGCCGACCCGATGGCCACCCGCACCGAGGTGCCGCCGGCCACCGCGTCGGTGGTGCACGACTCCCGGTACGAGTGGGGCGACGCGGACTGGCTGGCGCGCCGGGCGGCGCGGCGGCCGCACGAGGAGCCGATGAGCGTCTACGAGGTGCACCTAGGCTCGTGGCGTCCCGGCCTCGGCTACCGCGAGCTGGCCGAGCAGTTGACCGCGTACGTCACCGAGATGGGCTTCACCCACGTGGAGTTCCTGCCGGTGATGGAGCACCCGTTCGGCGGCTCGTGGGGCTACCAGGTCACCGGCTACTACGCGCCCACCGCCCGCTTCGGCGACCCGGACGACTTCCGCCACCTGGTCGACCGACTGCACGCCGCCGGCATCGGCGTGATCCTCGACTGGGTGCCGGCGCACTTCCCGAAGGACGAGTGGGCGCTCGCCCGCTTCGACGGCACCCCGCTCTACGAGCACCCCGACCCGCGTCGCGGCGAGCACCCCGACTGGGGCACGTACGTCTTCGACTTCGGTCGCAACGAGGTGCGCAACTTCCTGGTCGCGAACGCGCTCTACTGGCTCGACGAGTTCCACGTCGACGGGCTGCGGGTCGACGCGGTCGCCTCGATGCTCTACCTCGACTACTCCCGCTCGGACGGGCAGTGGGCCCCGAACGTGCACGGCGGCCGGGAGAACCTGGAGGCCCTCGCGCTGCTCCAGGAGGTCAACGCCACCGCCTACCGGCACCATCCGGGCGTGGTGATGGTCGCCGAGGAGTCCACCGCCTGGCCGGGGGTCACCCGCCCGACGTCCGACGGCGGGCTCGGCTTCGGTTTCAAGTGGAACATGGGCTGGATGCACGACACCCTGCTCTACACCTCGAAGGACCCGATCTACCGCCAGCACCACCACCATCAGCTCACGTTCTCCCTGGCGTACGCGTGGAGCGAGAACTACGTGCTGCCGATCAGCCACGACGAGGTGGTGCACGGCAAGGGGTCCCTCGCCGGCAAGATGCCCGGCGACACCTGGCAGCGGCTGGCGACCGTGCGGGCGCTGCTGGCGTACATGTGGGCGCACCCGGGCAAGCAGTTGCTCTTCATGGGCTGCGAGCTGGCCGACGACCGCGAGTGGAGCGAGGAACGCGGCCTCGACTGGTACCTCACCCACGACCCGGCCCGCGCCGGCGTGCAACGCCTGGTCGCCGACCTGAACCGCGTCTACCGGGACACGCCGGCGCTGTGGGCGCAGGACACCGACCCGGCCGGCTTCCGCTGGATCGCCGGCGACGACGTCGCCCACAACACGGTGTCGTTCATCAGGATCGCCCCCGACGGCCGGACGCTCGTCTGCGTGGCGAACTTCTCCGCGGGGCCGCTGGAGGACTACCGGATCGGCCTGCCGGCCGGCGGGACGTGGACCGAGGCGCTGAACACCGACGCCCACCACTACGGCGGGTCGGGGGTGGGCAACCTCGGTGCGGTGCACGCGGAGAACGTGCCGTGGCACGGGATGCCGGCGTCGGTGGCGCTGCGGGTGCCGCCGCTGGGCGTGCTCTGGCTCCGCCAGGACTGACACGCTCCGTAGTCGCGGCTCCGGGCCACTCGCAGGAGAGCGGCATACCTGTGAGGCATAAATATGACTGACAGGTATACCGCCCGACGGTCATCATCTTTCTCGCCGTGTCACCGAGCGTGACGCCAGTCACCCCTTCCGATCACTCTCTGCCAGCGCCGACCGTCCTCATGAACCGGCGGCGGGCGGCCCACCGTACCCCTGGGTGGATGCCGGGCAGCCGTGTCACGACGAGGCGGAGGAGCTTCGATGGGGTGGAGCAGGAGCACGACCAGGAGACGCGGGGCGGTGGCCCACTCCCGGAACCGGAAGATCGCGGGCGGGGTGGCGCTGGCGGTCACCGCGGGGGCGGCGTTCGCGGTGGCCACCGGCACCGGTCAGGCGGCGGAGAACTGCGCCGGCCTGGACGACGCGTTGCGGGCCAACCTGACCGTGCTGGCGGAGCAGCGCCGCAACCCGGACGCCGGGTCGGCCGACCGGATCGCCGACCGGAGGGCGGTGGTCGACCAGATTCGGCAGCACCGGTCCGCCGCCGGCTGCGCGGGCACGGTCGAGGTCGCCCGCGCCGCCTGCCCGGGCGTGCCGTGGGACCAGGCGATGGCGGTCGAACTGGACCGCGCGTGGGCGGTCACCGAACAGATGGCCGGTGAACGCTCCGGCCAGTTGGTCGACCCGCGGTTGACCGAGGCCCGCGTACAGCGGCTGGGCGGCATCGTCGGCGGCATCCGCGGCATCGCACAGGGCGCCCAGCGGGCCCAGGCCGGCGGCGGAACCGGCGCCACCGGCGGCGGGACCGGCGCCACCGGCGGCGGAACCGGACCTGCGGGCGGCGGAACCGGGGCCGCGGACGGCGGAACCGGGGCCGCGGGGCGGGCTGCGGGCATCATCAACGCGGTCGGAGGCCTGATCGGGCAGATCGCCGCGATCGTGCAGGCGGCGCGGCAGGCGAGGCAGCAGGCCGCTGCCGGTCGGAACGACCAACAGGCGGGCGGCGGAGAGGCTGCCCAGCCGGGCGACGCGAACCAGCAGAACGCAGACCCGCAGGCCGGTACGGACCAGAACGACCCGCAGCCCGGCACGGGCGACCAGGCCGAGACCGGCGACCGGACCGGCCCCGGCGACCCGGCCGGTGGTGACGAGCAGACGGGCTCCGGGGGCCGGGCCGACGGCGGGAACCGGGCCAGCTCGGGCGATCAGGCCAGCGACGGCCAGCAGGGCGAGGCGGGTGCCGGTGAGCAGGCCGGTGACGCCGGGAACCGGGTGGCGCAGCGGATCCGGCAGATCCGGGCACGGATCCAGCAGCTCCGGGCCCTCATCCAGCAGATTCGCGCAGCCCGCCAGGCAGACCAGGGCGCGGGCCAGGAGCAGGGCGCGGGCCAGGAGCAGGGCGCGGGCCAGGAGCAGGGCGCGGGCCAGGAGCAGGGCGCGGGCCAGGAGCAGGGCGCGGGCCAGGCAGCCGACCGGAATCGGGGTGCCGCGACAGGCGGAGCCGACGAAGCGGACGAGAACGCCGCGGGCGGGCAACCGGGCGCGGACGCGGGTCTGATCCCGGGTCAGGGCCAGAGCGCCGGGCCGGGCCGAGGGGCGGCTCAGGGCGGCAAGGCTCAGGTGTACCAGGTGGCCGACCCCCGGATCCCCGGTTGCGCACCCGACTCCGGCACCGCCAGCCCGACACCGCCCCCCACCCCCCGCTGACCCCAACCCCGGCCAGCCGGCCAGCCGGCATCGATCATGAGGTTGACCGCCCCCGTGGAGATCCACAAGGCAGTCAACTTCATGATCCATCGGGCGTCTCACCCCTGAGGGACGGGACGGCGGCAGGGACCGGTCAGACCAGGTCGGCTTCGCGGAGGAGCTTCCAGAGGCCGGCGCCGTCGGGGGCGCTCAGCCACTTCTGCCCCACCGGGCCGGACGAGGAACGCTCCGCCGGCGCGGGCAGGCTGCCGGCCAGCACCGACTGGGTCGGCGACAGCCGCCGGATCGCCACGCCTGCCACGTTGTCCGGGTGGGCGGCGGCGAACTCCCGGTAGATCTCCGGGTCGTGCTGCCCGTCGTCGCCGATGAGCAGCCAGCGCACCTCGGGGAACTCCCGCGACAGACGGGCCAGCGTGGCCCGCTTGTGCTCGCGGCCGCTGCGGAACCAGCGGTCGGCGGTCGGCCCCCAGTCGGTGAGCAGCAGCGGCCCGGCCGGGTAGAGGTGGCGGGAGAGGAACCGGGTCAGCGTCGGCGCGACGTTCCAGGCGCCGGTGGAGAGGTAGAAGACCGGCGCGCCCGGGTGGGCGGTGACCAGGCGCTCGTAGAGCACCGCCATGCCGGGCACCGCGGTGCGGGCGTGCTCGTCGAGCACGAAGGTGTTCCACGCGGCGAGCATCGGTCGGGGCAGCGCGGTCACCATGACCGTGTCGTCGATGTCGGAGAGGACGCCGAACCGCACGGTCGGGTCGAGGATGCGGACCAGCGCCTCCACCGGTTCGGCGTCGGCGACGGCGAGGCGTACGCAGCCCCAGCCGGGGGTGAAGTCGCCCTTGACGACGGTGTCCACGAAGCCGCTGCGGTCCGCGGTCACCTCCTGGCGCACGCCGTTGACCTCGATGGTGACCTGGGCGTGCTTGGCCGGGAGGGTGGCGAAGCTGCGCCAGCCGCGGACCTTCTCCAGCCGGCCGCGACGGGTGTCGGGGCGGCCCAGCAACACCCGGCAGAGCACCCGCGCCCAGCCGGGTGCGCCGTACCCGGCGTACGCGATGATGTTGGGCTGCCATCCGGTGCGCCGCAGCCGGCGTTCCACCAGGCCGTGCAGTGCGTCCTCGATGCGCGCGGCCCGGTGCAGTTGGGGCACGGCGAGCTGGTCCGGTGGTGTGGGTGGCACGTAGCAACACTGCCACAACCTGGAGGACCCGGCCACGCGAGTGATCTGGACCGATCCGCCCCGGGGGCCGGTGACGGTCGTGTCACACTGCGTTCGCAGGGGACGACGGGGGCGGGGGTTCGTGTCGACAGCGAGGCGCATCCCGGACCGCCCGGCGCTGGTGGCGCTGCTGCTGGGCGCGGCCGGGGTCGGCTACCGGCTGGTGCTGACCCTGCTCACGGTGCCCGCCTCGAACAGTGACGAGGCCACGTTCGGCCTGGCCGCCCTGCACATCGCCGGCGGCCACGAGCGGCCGGTCTTCCTCTACGGGCAGCGCTACATGGGCGTGCTGGAGTCCTACCTGGCCGCGCCGCTGGTGGGCTGGGGCGGGGCGAGCTGGCCGCTGCTGCGGCTGCCGCTGCTCGCGTTGTACGCGATCTTCCTGTGGCTGGCGTACCGGCTGACCCGGCGGCTCTTCTCCGGATGGCTGGCCGTGGTCGTGGTGGGCCTGCTGGCGCTGGGCTCGGAGCGGGTGGTCCGCGACCAGCTCACCGTGGTCGGCGGGCGGCCCGAGGTCAAGCCCGCGGTGCTGGCCCTGCTGCTGATCGCGGTCGCGCTCGGTGCGGGCCGGGTGCGGCACCGCTGGCTCGCCACCGGCGCGTTCGGGCTGCTCGCCGGCCTGGCGCTCTGGTCGGACTGGCTGATCGCGCCCTACCTGCTGGTGGCCGTCGTGGCGCTGGTGCTGGCCGCCCCGCGGGACCTGGTCGGCTGGCCGGGCGTGCTGCTGGTCGCCGGTTTCGCGGTCGGGATCGCACCGGTCGTGAAGGACAACGTCGTGGCGCCGCCCGGGCAGGACTCGCTGTCGGTGTTCCGGGAGATCAGCACGAAGGACGGGGTGGCCCCGTCGGTGGCCGAGCGGCTGCACGGCGGGCTGCTGGAGGGGGTGCCGCTGGCCTCCGGGCTGTGCCCGATGGACGGCTGCGCGGGCTGGGCGCGGTGGTTCGGCGCGCTCTACCCGGTGCTGCTGGTGGCCGCCGCCGGGCTCGGCGTGGTCGCGTACCGCCGGGCCGTGGACCCGTCGGCGCGGGTCCGGGCCGTGGCGATCCTCGCCCTGGTCGCCGGCGCCGCGGTGACACTGCTGGCGTACGTGCGCAGCCCGCTCGCCGCGACCGACCCGCTGGGCAATGCCCGTTACCTGTCGGTGTTGCAGATCTCGCTCCCGGCGGTGCTCTGGCCGCTCTGGCTGGCCGTCACCGCCGGGCTGCGGGCGACCGCGTCCCGGGCGGCCCGGCTGGGCGGCGTCGCGGCCGGCACGGTGCTCGCCGGGCTCACCGCCGCCGCACTGGCCGGCACGCTGGCGTTCCTGGTCGGCGTGCCGGGGATACGCGCCGAGGAGCGGTCCGCCCGCCGGCTCGCCGACGCGGTGCGGAAGGCCGGCCTGCACGAGGTGTACGGGGACTACTGGACCTGCAACCGACTGATCTTCAACACCGGTGAGGCGGTGGCCTGCGGGGTGCTGGACGGCAACCTCACGCCGGGGCAGAACCGCTACCCGGCGTACTGGCGGCGGGTGGGGCGGGCGGTGCGGCCCGGCTACGTGGTGGCGGTCGGGTCACCGGCGGAACGGGTGCTGCGCCGGCTGCTCGGCGACCGGGCCGACGCGGCGGTGGTCGCCCAGGTCGGCGGGAGTCGCGTGTACCACCCGGAGCGTGCCGTCCGGCCGTGGCGCTGAACCCGGCCCGTACGCTGTGCCGGTGCTCATCCTGCTGCCCCCGTCCGAGGGCAAGGCCGAGGCCGGCACCGGTCGACGCCTGGACCTGTCCCGGCTGTCGCTGTCGGAGCTGACCCCGGCCCGGGAGGCGGTGCTGGCCGCGCTCGTGGACCTCTGCGTCGGTCCGGACGAGGCGGCGGCCCGCGAGGCGCTCGGCTTGAGCGAGGGGCAGCGCGGCGAGCTGCGGCGCAACGCGCGGCTGCGGGCGGCGGCCACCGCGCCCGCCGGGCGGCTCTACACCGGCGTGCTCTACGAGGCGCTCGACCTGGCCACCCTGCCGGCCGCGGCGGAGCGGGCCGCCCGGCGGTCGGTGCTGATCAGCTCCGGCCTGTGGGGCGCGGTGCGGCTCACCGACCGGGTCCCGCCGTACCGCTGCCCGGTCGGGGCGCGGCTGCCGGGCGTCGGGGCGCTGTCGGCGTACTGGCGCGCGGCGCTGGGGCCGGCGATGACCGGGGCCGCGGGCAGCGGGCCGGTGCTGGACCTGCGCTCCGG
This sequence comes from Micromonospora humi, assembly GCF_900090105.1. Classification (GTDB taxonomy): domain Bacteria; phylum Actinomycetota; class Actinomycetes; order Mycobacteriales; family Micromonosporaceae; genus Micromonospora; species Micromonospora humi. The sequence goes on from NZ_FMDM01000022.1 coordinate 61,454, forward strand.
CGCGTACGCGGCCACCTGGGCGCCGCGCGGGGCGGTCGCCGAACGCACGGTGACGGTGCGGGTGCTGCACGAGCGGACGGTCGACGGGGCGCCGGTGCGGTCGGTGGTGAGCCACTTCAACAAGGCGACCAAGGGCCGGCTGGTGCGCGACCTGCTCCTCGCCGGCGCCCGGCCGCGCACCGCCGACGCCCTGGTGGGGGCGCTGCGCGAGTTGACGTACACGGTCGAGGAGGCGCCCCGGGCGGCGGGCCGGCCCCGGCAGGTCGACGTGGTGGTCGCCGACCTCTGAGCGCAAGTTTTGCTCAAGGCTCGGGCGCAGCGGTTCCCCGGCCCGGCGTGGCAGGCCACGGTAGAGGCACCACCACGCCGACCTAGGAGCTGTGCCGATGCTCTCCGAGCCCACCACGCTGCTCGACCGGCCCCGCCCGCTGTCGCCGCCTCCACCGCTGGACTGGCTGACCCTGGCCGACGCGTTCGAGGTCGCCTGCCTGGTGCGGTGCACGCCGCCGCCGGCCGCCGACGTCCGCCGGCTGGACGTGGGTCCGTACCGGGGCGGGATCGCCGAGTTCAACCGGGAGGACGCGGCGCACCGGATGCGGCAGCTGCTGCGCCGGCTCGACGTGCCGGTGGAGCACGAGCTGACCATGGGTGGCCTGCGCCGCCGCTACGAGCTGCACCGGCTTTCGGTGCCCCGGGAACACCGCTCCGCGTACGCGAATCTGCTGGCTGCCGGTTGGCGGCAGGGCCGCCGGGAGTTGCTCGGTGGGCCGGTGCCGGGCGCCTCGACGGCCCGCCGGCTGTGGCGTCCCCGGCTGGCGGCCTCGGCCTGGCGGGCGGCGCTGCTCGCCGGCGGTCGGCACGTACGCCGGCACTGCCTCGGCATCCGGTTGGCCGACCGCGACCTGGCGGCGGTGCTGGTGCGCGGCGCGGCGCTGCTGGAGGTGCCGGCGGTGCTGCGGCCGGGGTCGGGCTGCTTCCTGGTGAGCGTCCCCAACGGGGAGCACCGGGCCCGGATCACCGAGAGCGCCCGGCTGGGCTGACCGCCGCCCCGGCGGGCGGGCTTGCGCGACGGCCGGTGCACGGCGCAGAGTGCAGCCCGTGAGCCGACCCTGGTCTGCACCCCGCCGGCGCCGGACCGCGGCCCCGCTGGCGTTGCTGCTGCTGCTCGTCACCGGCGTGGCCGGCTGCCGGGACGAGCCCACCGAGCCGGTGCGGATCCGGATCGCCACCGGCAGCCCGACCGCCGTCTACCACGCCTTCGGCCAGTCGCTGGCCGCGCTGCTCAACCGGGAGCTGCCCGGGGTGCGGGCCGAGGTGCTGGTCACCGCGGCCTCCGCGCAGAACGTCCGGCTGGTCGGCGCCGGGGACGCGGAGCTGGGGTTCACCCAGGCCGACGTGCTTCCGCCCCGCGAGCCGGAGCACCCGAGGGTGCTCGCCGTGGCCCGCGTCTACGACGACCTGCTGCACCTGGTGACCACCGCCGGCGGCCCGGTGCGCACGCTCGCCGACCTGCGGGGCCGGCGGGTCTCGGTGGGCGCCGACGGCTCCGGCACCGAGGTCACCGCCACCCGTCTGCTCGCGGTGGCGCAGCTCGGCGGCGATCGGGTCCGCCAGGTGCACCTGGGGTTGGACGACTCGGTGACCGCCCTGCGGGAGGGCCGGATCGACGCGTTCTTCTTCTCCGGTGGCCTGCCGGTGCGTGGCGTCGCCGACCTGGCCCAGCGGACCTCCGTGCGGATGGTCGAGCTGGGCGACTGGACCGAGCCGCTGCGGCGCGCGTACGGGCAGGTCTACGTGACCCGCGACATTCCCCGTTCGGTCTACCGGGCGGATCCGGTGAGCACGGTGGCGAACCCGAACTACCTGATCGTCAACGCCGACCTGCCCACCGCACTGGTGCGGGACGTGACCCGGCTGCTGATGGACCGGCGGGAGGAGCTGGCCGCGGCGCATCCGGCGGCCGGCCGGATGAGCCCCCGGTCGGCGATCGTGACCACCCCGCTGCCGCTGCATCCGGGCGCGGCGCAGTGGTACCGCGACACCAAGCCCTGAGCGGGGTCAGCGGCCGACCGGCTCGTCGTGGCACTCCGGCGTGGCCGGGCGGTCGCCCGGATCGGCCGGTTCCTCGGCCGGCGCCGGGAACCACAGCTCGGCGACCAGCCCGCGCGGCTCGCCCTGGCGCATGGTGAGCCGGCCGTCGGAGGCGTCGACGAGCACCGCGGCGATGGTCAGCCCCAGCCCCGCGCCGTCCACGTTCTGCGCGTCCGGGGCCCGCCAGAACCGCTCGGTGGCCTGGTCGAGCTGGCTGGCCGTCATGCCGGGGCCGGTGTCCCGCACGGTCAGTTCCGTCCCGCCGTCGTCGGGGCGTACGGTCACCGTCACCTCTCCCCCGGCGCCGCTGAACTTGACCGCGTTGTCGATCAGGGCGTCGAGCGCCTGGTCGATGGCGGTGGGCACGGTCCGCGCGTACGCCGGCGCGTCGCCCGCGTCGAGCCGGAGTGTGACCGCCCGGTGCCGGGCCAGCGGCAGCCAGGCCGCGACCCGGGACGCGGCTGCCGCGCCCGCGTCCACGGTGACCCGCTGGTTCTCCTCCCGTTCGGCCCGGGCCAGGGTGAGCAGCGCGTCGAGCACGAGGGCCAGCCGGTCGGTCTCCTCCAGCGCCAGCCGGTGCTCGGCCCGGCCGTCCGGGTCGGTGAGGCTGGGCCCCAGCTCCTCCACCCGCAGCCGCAGCGCGGTCAACGGGTTGCGGAGCTGGTGACTGGCGTGCGCGACGAAGGCCCGCTGCCGGTCCATCACGTCGGAGACCGCGTCGACCATGTCGTTGAAGCTGGTCGCCAGCCGGCGCAGCTCCGGCGGGCCGAGCCGGGGCCGGACCCGGGCGGTGCGGCGCCCCTCGGCGATCTCGTGGGTCGCCGCGTCCAGCTCGGTGACCGGGCGCAGCACCCAGCCGGCCAGCCCGAACGCGGTGGAGACGCAGGCCAGCACCGCGAGCAGGCCGATGCCGGCCAGCATCAGCCACCACAGGGTGACGGTGCGGCGCACCGGGCCGGCCGGCGTGGTGGTGACCACCGCGCCGAGCACCTCGCCGCCGTCGTTGATCGGCACCGCGGTCACCAGCGGCCCGTCCGCCCAGGGCCAGACCGACTCCGGGCCGCTGAACTGCTGCCCGGAGAGCGCGGTCTCGACCGCCGGCCCGGTGCCACCGCCCGCGTCCCACCGGGCCGAGGCGGCCACCGTGCGGCGGTCGCGGTCCACCACGGCCGCGCCGATGCGGTAGAGGTCGTCATAGGCGGCCAGCTCCCCGCCCAGCGGGCCGGGGCTGCCGCCGCGCAGCGCCGGGCCGGCCAGTGAGGCGAAGCGGGTGGCGTCGGCGAGCCGGTCGGCGCGGACCCGGTCGGTCTCCCGGGAGGCAAGCGTGACCGCCAGCGGCGTCTCCAGCGCGAACAGCACCAGCACCATCAACAGCAGGTAGCTGATCACCAGCCGGCGGCGCACCCGGGCCTCCTCACGCGCCGCGGAGCCGGTAGCCGACCCCGCGTACGGTCTCCACCAGCGTCGGGTCGCCGAGCTTGCCGCGCAGCGAACCGACGTGCACCTCGACGGTGTGCCGGTCGGCCCAGACGGTGCCCCAGACGTCGAGCAGGATCCGGTCCCGCGGCACCGCCACCCCCGGTTGGCGGGCCAGGGAGAGCAGGATGTCGAACTCCTTGCGGGTCAGCGTCACCGCCCGGCCGGCCACGCTGACCGTCCGGCCCCCCACGTCGATGCGGACCGGGCCCGTCTCGATCAGGTGGCGCTCCGGGACGGTGTGCGACGCCCGGCGCAGCACCGCCTCGATGCGGGCCTGCAACTCCACCATCGAGAACGGCTTGACCACGTAGTCGTCGGCGCCCAGCCGCAGGCCGAGGACCCGGTCGCGCTCCTCGCCCCGGGCGGTCACCGCGATGATGCCGAGCTGGCTGCTGCGGCGGCGCAGCTCCCGGCACAGGTCGGTGCCGTCGCCGTCGGGCAGGGTCAGGTCGAGCAGCACCAGGTCGCAGGGGGCGGCGGAGAGCGCGGCCGCGACGGTGGCGGCGTGCTCCACCTCGTAGCCGCGACGGGTCAACGCGGACGACAGCGCCGCGGCGACCCGACGGTCGTCCTCGACCAGGAGGATCCGCACCCGTGCCTCCGTCCGCTCGAGGTGTTGCAGTGGGAATGGTGGCAGACGCGCCGCCGGGACGCGAGGCCGCTCTACGCTGCCATGGTGATCTACAAGATTCTGGCCGACGACGAGTGGCGGCAGGCACGGGCGAACGGGCGGTTCGCCGGCTCCGCGCTGGACCGTCAGGACGGCTACCTGCACCTCTCCGCCGCCGACCAGGTGGTGGAGACCGCGCGCCGGCACTTCGCCGGGGTCACCGGCCTGACCCTGCTCGCCGTGGACGAGACGCGCCTCGGCGACGCGCTGCGCTGGGAGGAGTCCCGTGGCGGGGCGCTCTTCCCGCACCTGTACGACGCGCTGCCCGTCCACGCGGTGGTCGCGGCGCATCCGCTGCCGGCGGACCGGCCGGCCGCCGACGCGGTGGCCGAACTGCTCACCTGAGGTGCTCGTTATGCTGCGTCGAGCCCCGCCCGACGGCGCGACGCGCCCCGCCACGATGCGAGTTGAGATGACTGACAGCAACGACCGGTCCGCCTCCGTCTTCGTCCACCCGACGGCCGACGTGGAGTCCGGCGCCCAGGTCGGCGACGGCACCAAGGTCTGGCACCTGGCGCACATCCGGTCGAGCGCGCAGGTCGGCGCCGGCTGCGTGATCGGCCGCAACGTCTACGTCGACGCCGGCGTCACCGTGGGCGACCGCGTGAAGATCCAGAACAACGTCTCGGTCTACCAGGGCGTGACCATCGAGGACGAGGTCTTCGTCGGCCCGTGCGCGGTGTTCACCAACGACTTCCGGCCGCGCGCGCAGAATCCGGACTGGACGATCACCCCGACCCTGGTCCGCCGGGGCGCCTCGATCGGCGCCAACGCCACGCTGGTCTGCGGCATCGAGGTCGGCGAGTACGCGATGATCGCCGCCGGCTCGGTGGTGACCCGGGACGTCAAGCCCTACCAGCTGGTGGCCGGCAACCCGGCCCGGCCGAAGGGCTGGGTCGACGAGAAGGGCGAGGTCGTCTCCCGCGACGTCGACAACCCGCCGCACCAGGGCTGAGCACACGCCAGGGGGCGACGACCGGACCGGTCGTCGCCCCCGCGCGTCGGCGTGCCGGTCAGCCGCAGAGCCGGCCGATCTCGTCGCGGAACCGGTCCATCGGGTTGGACCCGGCCGGGCCGAGCAGGTATTCCTTCAGCTCCCGCCGCGCCTCGGCCATCGGGTCGTCCCCGGCCCGGGTCACCGCGAGGATCTTGGCCAGTTCACCGCCGTCGGCCGAGAGCAGGTACGCCGCCCGCGCGGTCGGGAACTGCCTGCGGAACTCGTCCTCGGGCAGCCCGGCCGGGTTGGCCACCACGTACGGGCGCTCGCTCTGCACGAAGTCGGAGACCACGCTGGACACGTCGCTGACCAGCAGGTCGGTGACGTTGAAGCAGTCGAACAGCGACGGCGTGCGCCCGGTCACCACCAGGTGCGCGGCGCCGTCGAGCGACGTGGGGTCGGTCTCGCCGCCGGCCGCGCGGATCCGGGCCACGACGCGCTCGTGGGCCGCCCTGGCCTTCGGCGAGCGGGTGCCGGTCAGCGGGTGCGGCTTGTAGATCACCCGCAGGTTCCCGGCGGCCAGCAGCCCGGACACGATCCGCTCCCCCATCACCACCAGCGAGGTGTGGTACGGGTCGTCGTCCAGCCAGCCCTCCCAGGTGGGGGCGTAGAGCACGGTGAACAGGTGGTCGGCGGCACCCGAGCCGAACGTGTGCACGCCGGCGAGCTGCGGACGCCCGACCTCGACGATGTCCCGGTCCAGCACCCCGACCCCGGCCCGGGCGTACCGCTCCCGGCCGGCCGGGCCGGCCACCCACACCTCGTCGTACACCTTGCTGTAAGGGTTGACGCTGGCGGCCTTGTCGCTGTCGCCGTGCCCGACGAAGACGTGCTTCACGCCCGGCTCGCGCAGCAGGTGGATGTTGGCGCCGACGTTCGCCGCGTAGAGGGCGACCCGGAGCGAGCGGAGATCGAGGTTCATGAAGTCGACCCCGGCCGGCACGCAGATCACCGGCAGCCGGGTGTCGGCCAGCTGGTGGAACGCGTCCGCGGCCCGCACCAGCACCACCGCGCGGCGGCCGGTCGCCTCCATCGGCGCCAGCCACATGTTGGCCTGGTAGACGTCCTTGGCCGGGCCGGCGAAGTAGAGGGCCACCTCGGGCTTCTCCCGGGCCAGCCAGTCGTGCACGGCGGGCAGCACCCCGGGGGTCGCCCCCCGGCCGCGCAGCAGGGCCAGGGCCAGCACCGCGGCGGTGACCAGGCCGGCGACCAGGGTCACCGCGCCGGTGACCACCACCGGGGCCACCCGGTCCACCGCGGCGGCCACCACGGCCGCCGGCACCAGCAGCACGTTGAGCAGCGGCAGCCGCAGACCGGCCAGCCGCCGCGCCCACACCGGCGGGGCCGGGACCCGGCGCAGCGCGCCGAGGTCGATGTTGCGGGTGTACGCCGGCGGGTCGACCCGTCCCTCGATCGACTTGGTGACCGCGGTGGTGCCGACGGCCACGGTCCAGAGCGCGGCGGGCAGCAGCAGCACCGCGACCGTGCCGAGCACGCCGGGACGGACCGCGGCGATCACCAGCAGCACCACCGACAGGTCCCGGACCAGCCGCCGGAACGTCAGGCCGACACCGGCCTTGGCGACGAGCTGGGCGGTGTCGGCGTACCGGGTGGCCAGTGCCAGCTCACCGCCGAGGACGACCACCGCGGCGATCGCGTACGGGATCACCAGGCCGAGGGCCCCGGCAAGGATCATGACGCCGTACCCGAGGAACATCGCGGCGACCGCGGCGAGGCCCTGCTGGCTGCGTACTCTGCTGAACAACGACACGCTCCCTGTCTGCCCGCCGGTGTCGGAGAGGCCCGATCCGGACGGCTGCGACCCTAAACGGGCCAAGTGACGCAAGTATTACCGGGGTGTCCGGTGGGTGAACAACAGACGACGGCCTTCGTCCGCCGGCACGACGCGCGGCGGGCCCCGGCCGAGACGGCCGAGGCCCACCGGGCGTACCGGAATCAGCCGCCGATGACCACCCGGCGGACACCCGCCCAGCGGGCCGGGTCGGTGACCCGCCGGCCGTCGACCAGCACCGTCACACCCGGCAGGTCAGCCGGGGTCAGGTTGCGGTATTCCGCGTGGTCGGCCTGGATCACCGCGGCGCCGAGCGGCTCGCCGTCGTAGCCGGGCAGGCCGTGCGCGGCCAGTTCCTCGTTGGAGTACATCGGGTCGGAGACGTACGGCGTGGCGCCGCGCCGGCGCAGCGCCTCGACGGTCGGGAAGACACCCGAGAAGGCGGTCTCCTTGACCCCGCCCCGGTAGGCGGCGCCCAGCACCAGCACACCCACGCCGGTCAGGTCGCCGTACGCGGCGGCGAGCAGGTCGACCGCGTAGTCCGGCATCGCCGCGTTGGCCTCGCGGGCCGAGCGGACCACGGTGGCCGCCGGGTCGTTCCACAGGTACATCCGCGGGTAGATCGGGATGCAGTGCCCGCCGACCGCGATGCCCGGCGAGTGGATGTGGCTGTACGGCTGGGTGTTGCACGCCTCGATGACCTTGGTGACGTCGACGCCGACGGTGTCGGCGAAGCGGGCGAACTGGTTCGCCAGGCCGATGTTGACGTCCCGGTAGGTCGTCTCGGCGAGCTTGGCCAGCTCGGACGCCTCCGCCGAGCCGAGGTCCCACACGCCGTTGGGCCGGTCCAGGTCGGGCCGCTCGTCGAAGTCGAGCACCGCCTCGTAGAACCGCACGCCGTGCGCGGCGGACGCCTCGTCGATGCCACCGACCAGCTTCGGGTAGCGGCGCAGGTCGGCGAAGACCCGGCCGGTGAGCACCCGCTCGGGGCTGAACACCAGGTGGAAGTCGGTGCCCGCGGTGAGACCGGAGCCCTCGGACAGCATCGACGCCCAGCGGCTGCGGGTGGTGCCGACCGGCAGCGTGGTCTCGTAGCTGACCAGGGTGCCCGGCTTGAGGCCACGGGCGATGGCCCGGGTGGCGTCGTCCATCCAGCCGAAGTCCGGCACGCCCTCGGCGTCCACGAACAGCGGCACGACGACGACGACGGCCTCCGACTCGGCCACCGCGGCGGCGGTGTCGGTGGTGGCCGACAGCAGACCGGCAGCCACCGCCTCCTTCAGCTTGACGTCCAGGTCGGCCTCGCCCGGAAAGGGCACGGCACCGTCGTTGACCAGCTGGACGACCCGCTCGGAGACGTCGGCACCGAGCACCCGGTGCCCCTTCGAGGCGAACTGCACGGCGAGCGGCAGGCCGATCTTTCCGAGCGCGACGACGCAGATGTTCATGAACTACTTTCCTCCAGAGGGCCAGATTCGGCGCAGGCGGGCAAGGAACCGACCGGGGGTCACCGGCGTGATCGCGACGATCACCTGGCCCTTGTGGTTCGTGGTGGGCGTGACGAGGTGCAGCCGGACGCCGCGCCGGGCCAGCCGCCGGGGCGCGGCGACGGGACGGTCGGTGCGCAACGGCGCCGAACCGATCCCGCCCAGGGTCGACACCTCGGCACGCACGGTGCGCCGCTCCCCGTTCGGCGCCACGACCGCCAGCAGCCGGTCCACCGCGAAGTCCGTTCGTACGACGGTACCGGCACCGCCCGGCGTCACCGACGTGACTCCCGTCAGGTCGCCCACGCTGACCCGCAGCGCCTCGGCGCTCAGCTCGGCCAGCTCGGCCCGGCGGCTCTGCGCGGTGATCACCAGGGCGCGGGCGCCGGCGTCGTCCCGTCCCCAGGCCAGCCCGGTCGCGGTCAGCTTGGCCAGCAGGGCGGCGGCGCGCTCGGTGACGTCGTACCAGTCGTCCGGGTAGCCGAAGGCGGGATCGCGGAAGCCGACGTGCTGGGCGTACCAGCGGCCGTCGGCGATCGTGACCTCGGGCAGCGTCCTGTCCGCCTGCTGCGCGATCAGCTCGCGCACCGCGTCGAGCCCACCGTCGCGCGCCACCGCCAGCCGCAGCCGCTCCGCGGGCGGCATCCGGGTGAGCACGCCCTCGGTGAGGTAGGCCTCCGCCAGCTTGCGGACCCGGTCGTGGACGTGCTGCTGCACGTCGGGCGCGAGGGCGAGGAACTCCGCCCGGAGCAGCTTCGCCACCTCCCAGGTGAAGTGGCGGACCAGCACCGCGTCCCGGCGGGGCCCCGGCTCGATCAGGCCGGCGACGAACCCGACGAGCTCCTCGGCGCAGCGCAGCCGCTCCTCGAAGCGGCTGGCGTAGGTGATGTTCTGGGCGTTCTCCCGCTTGACCGCGAAGTAGTAGTCGTAGTCGCCGAGGACCGAGACCTTCTTCGCCCGGAAGCAGGCCTCCAGCGTGAACGGCTGGTCGCTGCCCATCGGCATGTCGGTGCGGAAGCGCAGGCCGTGCCGCTCGATCAGGTCCCGCCGGAACAGCTTGGTGTTCGACAGCGACCACGGCAGCGCGCTGTCGAACAGGTCGAGCCGCTCCTGGGTGCTGGCGTAGGCGGCCTGGTGCACGTACCGCTTGTTGGTGCCGACCATCCGGCCGAGCACCACGTCGGAGTCCCACCGGTCGGCCGCGTCGACCAGGCGTGCCAGGGCCTCCGGCCCGAGGTGGTCGTCCGAGCCGACGAAGAAGACGTAGCGGCCGCGGGCGTGGTCCAGCGCCACGTTGCTCGGCGCGGCGGGGCCGCCGGAGTTGGCCTGGTGCAGCACCCGGACGGTGCCCGGGTAGCGCTCGGCGTAGCGGTCCAGCTCCGCGCCGCTGCCGTCGGTGGAGCCGTCGTCGACGGCGACCACCTCCAGCCGGTCCCGGCCGATGCTCTGACCGACCAGCGAGTCCAGGCAGGCGGTCAGGTAGGGCATCGTGTTGTAGACGGCGACGATGACGCTGACGTCCGGCGTGCTCATCTGATCCTTCTCCATCGCCGTGTTCGCTGTGGGGGCGGGGATCCGCCGCCGGCAACGGGCGCACGCGTCGACGATCCTCGACGCGCTGAGAGCGACCTCGCCTGCGCCGTCCGCGCCGCACGGCCGCGGCACCGGACGGAACCTCCGCGAGTGTACGGCACGACGGTGGACGCCCGGGGTCATCCGGCGGGCGCCCCGGCGAGCCGGACGTGGCCGGTCGGCGCGGGCGCGTGGACGCGGGCCCGACCGGCCTGCTTGCTAGTGTCACCCGGGGCTGGAACACCTGCGAGGGGCGCACGTTGGTGACGGAATCGGCAATCGGTAGGGACGGGGCCACCGACGGGGCCGGATCCGAGGGGCACGACGCGCGGGCGACCGGGTCGCCGGGCGGCGGCACCCGGGCGCGACGGCTCAGGCGCGCGCTGCTCGCCGCCTGGCCGGCCCTCGTGGGCTACGCCGCCGTCCGCGCCGTCGGGCTGGTCACGCTGGCGATCTGGGGACACGCCCGGGACGCGTCGTTCCCCAAGCAGATCGGCAACCGGGCCGATGCCAGCTGGTACCTCGCCATCGCCGAGCACGGGTACGACCGGGCCGAGACCCTCCAGAGCAACCTGGCGTTCTTCCCGTTCTATCCGCTGCTGATCCGGTTCGCCGAACCGCTGTCGCCGTTCCAGTTCCGCGGCACGGCGATCGCGCTGGCCTGGCTGGCCTCGCTGGCTGCCGCCTGGGGGCTGTTCGCGGTCGGCAACCACCTGCACGACCGGCGCACCGGGGTGCTGCTCGCGGTGGTCTGGGGCCTGCTGCCGCACGCGATCGTCGAGTCGATGGCGTACACCGAGGCGCTCTTCACGGCGCTGGCCGCCTGGTCGCTGTACGCCGTGCTGACCGGCCGGTGGCTCACCGCCGGGGTGCTCTGCCTGATCGCCGGCGCCACCCGGCCGACCGCGACCGCGCTCATCCCGGTGGTGATGCTGGCCGGGCTGATCGCGCTGGTGCGGCGGCAGGGCACGTGGCGCCCGGCGGTCGCCCTGCTGCTGGCGCCGCTGGGCTGGCTCGGCTACGTCGGCTGGGTGGGCCGGCGCACCGGGCGGGTGGACGGCTGGTTCCAGATCCAGACCGAGGGCTGGCACTCGACCTTCGACGGCGGCGCGGGGACCCTCACGTTCGTCGGGACGACGCTGGACCAGCCGGCCAAGCTCCAGTTCTACCTGATCGTCGCGGTGCTGGCGACCAGCCTGGTCCTGCTGGCGCTGAGCGTCGTCGACCGGCAGCCGTGGCCGCTGCTGGCCTACAGCGCGCTGTTGCTGGCCACCACCATCGGCGCCTCCGGCTACTTCAACTCCAAGGCGCGTTTCCTGGTGCCGGCGTTCGCGCTGCTGCTCCCGGTGGCCCGGGGGCTCGCCACCGCCCGCACCGCGCGCGCGGTGATCATCCTGGTCGGGATGACCACCGCCTCCGCCTACCTCGGTGGCTACCTGCTGCTGGTCTGGCCGTCCTCGCCCTGACCGGCGGCGCCACCGGTCAGCGGGTGACCGGCCGCACGTCCCACAGCCACACGTCGCGCACCCGCCGCCCCGGCCCGAAGCAGGCGTCCAGGAACGCCTTCAGCTCGGCCTCGTGCGCGTGCCGGGGCAGCACCACCGCGTCCGCCCGCCACCACCGCACGTCCGCCAGCGCCTGGTCGCGCTCCGCCGCGCTGACCGTCGGCGGCCGGGTGCCCGCGCCGACCGCGGTGAGCAGCAGCGCGGTCGGGCGGGGCGGGGTGCCCCAGCGACCGGTGTCGTCGGTCGGCGAGGTCGGGCCGAGGAAGTAGCCCTGCGGCACGGCGAAGCCGGTCAGCGCCGCGGCGCCCCAGTTGATCGAGGTCATGTTGTGCACCGGCACGGGGACCAGCGTCCGCCCGTCGGCGACGTACCCACGCCACTCGCCGGACGTGACGAACGCGGGCACCGGCACCCGGCCCTTCGCCGGCAACGGCGTCGGCAGCATCGGCAGCAACGCGCCGACGAGCGCCGCCGCGGTCAGCAACCGCAGCGGCGCGGCCACCCGCGGGGTCCGCGCCGCCAGGCCGTCGAGCCGAGCCACGGCGAGGGCCAGCAGCAACCCGAACGCGACGGTGGTGATCAGCGCGAACCGGGCGATCACCATGGCGTCCACGATCGGCAGGTCGTGCAGGAGCGCGAACGGCGCGGGCACACCGCTCTTCTCCGGCCCCCAGCTCAGCGTCGAGCCGAGCGAGAACACGCCGGAGACCAGCGCCACCAGGGCCAGCACCCGGACGGCCAGCTCCCGGCGGAGCCCGAGGACCGCCGCCGCCACCAGCACGACCACCGGCCAGCCGAAGAAGCTGGCCTGCTCGGTGGTGTTCGGCGCCAGTCCCTGCGCGCTCTCCGGGCCCCCGCCGATCGACTCCGTGGCGTAGGCCACGAACGAGCGCACCCGCAGCGTGTAGACGTCCGGGTCACCCGGGTGCCCGATCCGGTGCTGCGGGCCGGCGAACTGCATCCACAGCGGGTAGGCGGTGACCAGCAGCACCAGCCCACCGGCGACCGCCAGCGCGCCGAGCGCCCGCGGGGCCAGCCGGACGGTCTCCCGGGGCCGCAGCGCCAGGTGCGCCACCGTGGCCATCAGCGCGCCGAGGGCGACCAGGAAGAGGATCTCGACGGAGATGAAGAACTGGGCCGCGACCAGCGCCCCCAGGATCAGGCCGTCCCGCACCGGCGCGACCGACCGGGTCATCCGGACGATCCGCCACACCAGGAACGGCACCAGCCACTGCGCGGTGATGTGCGGATGCCCGTTGGAGTGGGTCACCATCGCCGGGGCGAACCCGCAGAACAGCCCACCGACCACGGCGGCGGCCCGGTTGCCGGTCAGGTGCCGGTCGAGCACCCAGTACCAGGCGAAGGCGGTGCCGGCCAGGTTCAGCGTGATCAGCAGGAGGTAGGACAGCGGCGCGCCGCCGAGCAGGGTGACCGGCGTCAACAGGATGCCCGGCAGCTGCATGCCCACGTTCGACATGAGGTTCACGCCGTCCGGCGCGTTCTGCAGCGTGGTGAGGAACGGGTTCTCCAGGTTGGTCACCGCGTGCGCGGCGTACGCCAGCATCCACTCGTTGAACCCCTGGTCGTCCGGCCGGCTGCCGACCAGCCGCCCGTCGACGTCGAGCCAGCCCCGCCCGGTGACCCAGAGGGCGCCCGCCAGGAACGCCACGCCGACGACCAGGTCGACCAGGCGGCGCCCGGACCACCGACGGCCCGGGGCGGCGGTGGTCCGCGGGGCCGCGGTGACCGCCGGGGTCGGCGGGACCTGCGGGGCCGGCGGTACGCTCGATGCGGCCTCGCTCCCGACCACGGCCTCCGGCGGGTCGGCGGGCGGGCTGCTCGTGGGCTTGCCGGTGGGATGCGCCGTCGTCACACCGGCGAATCCTACGGGTCGACCGGCGGCGGACGGCGCCACACCGGGCGGACGGCGCGAAGGTGACGGCCAGGCGACATGTGGTTGACGCTTGCCTCGCGCACGGTGCGGGAATTTGGCGGTCACGTCCGGCTGAGGCAGAATTCGTCTCTGACTCAAGGGACAGCGCCTGCCGACGCGCAGCTGCCTTTCACGAGATCACACGAGGAGTTCTACAGGTGAAGGTCATCAGCGTCGTCGGGGCACGCCCTCAGCTGATCAAGCTCGCTCCCATCGCCGCCGCGTTCGCCGCCACCGAGCACGAGCACCGGATCGTGCACACCGGCCAGCACTACGACGCGGACCTCTCCGACGTGTTCTTCTCCGGTCTCGGCATCCCCGACCCGGACATCCACCTCGGTATCGGCTCCGGCTCGCACGGCGTGCAGACGGGCAAGGCCCTCGCCGCGCTGGACCCGGTCTTCGAGGCCGAGAAGCCCGACTGGGTGCTGGTCTACGGCGACACCAACTCGACGCTCGCCGGCGCGGTCTCCGCGGTCAAGCTGCACCTGCCGGTCGCCCACCTGGAGGCGGGCCTGCGCTCGTTCAACCGGATGATGCCGGAGGAGCACAACCGCATCCTCACCGACCACGCGGCGGACCTGCTGCTCGCGCCCTCCGACGAGGCGATGCGACACCTGTCCGCCGAGGGGCTCGCCGCCCGGTCCGTGATGGTCGGCGACGTGATGGTCGACGTGTGCCTCGGTGTCCGGGACGCCGTCCTGGCCGGCCGGCACCCCGCGCCGGCGCTGCCCGAGGGGATCCGCGCCGACGAGCCCTACCTGCTGGCGACGCTGCACCGGGCGGAGAACACCGACTCCCGCGCGCGGCTGGCCGCCCTGCTCGACGGCCTGGCCGACCTGCCCGTGCCGGTGGCGCTGCTGGCGCACCCGCGGCTGGTCGCCAAGGCCGAGGAGCACGGGCTGAAGCTGGGCCGCGGCGCCGTGCACGTCGGCCGCCCACTGCCCTACGCCGGCATGGTCGCCGCGGTGCTCGGCTCGGCCGGTGTGGTGACCGACTCCGGCGGTCTGCAGAAGGAGGCCTACCTCCTCTCCCGGCCGTGCACCACGCTGCGGCCGGAGACCGAGTGGGTCGAGACCCTGGCCGACGACTGGAACCGCCTGGTGCCGGACCCGTCCGCCCACTCCCGCGCCGAATGGATCGACATCGCCACCCGACCGGCGCCCACCGCCGCCCAGGGCACGCCGTACGGCGACGGCCGGGCGGCCCAGCGGGTCGTCGAGACCCTCGCCGCGAAGTGACCCTGCCCGCCGACCGAGAGACCCGGGGTGTTCGCCCGACCATGACGCCATCCCTCGACACGTCGCACTCCGCCGCGAACGGCCGCCCCGCGGCCGGCCGCGGTCGTCGTCCGCACCTCATCTACCTGGCCATCGGGTTCCCGCCGGCGGCCAAGAGCTGCGCCTACCGGATGCGCGAGACGGCCAACCAGTTCCGCCGGATCGGCTGGGACGTCACCGTGGTGACGATCACGGCCGCCTCCTGGGAGCGGGACTCCGGCCTCGACTACAGCCTCCTGGACCAGGTCGACCCCGAGATCAAGGTGGTCGAGCTGCCGCTGGCCCGCGAAGACCTCGAGACGGACATCCGCCAGTTCAGCGAGGAGCGCGCGCTGCGCCCGGCCAAGTGGCTGACCAACCTGCGCAAGCGGGAGAAGCGGATCTTCCCGGAGCCGGTCTTCGGCAGCTGGCGCGGCGCGTTGGAGCGGGCGGTCCTCGACGTGCACCGCCAGCACCCGGCCGACCTGCTGCTGGCCAGCTGCGTGCCCTACGTGAACCTGGCCGCGGCCTGGAAGCTGTGGGAGCTGCACGGCGTGCCGTACGCGGTGGACTTCCGCGACGGCTGGTCGATCGACGTGGTCAACGGCGGTCAGGCCTTCACCCCCGACTCCGAGGCGGGGCTCTGGGAGCGCCGGATCCTCGACCACTGCCAGTCGCTCTGGGTGGTCAACGACCCGATCGCCGACCACTACCGGGCGCGTTACCCGCACGTGGCGGACCGGGTGCACGTGGTCCGCAACGGCTACGACCGGGACAGTGTCCCGGCGATCCGTCCGCGCCAGCCCGATCCGGAGGCCGGCCTGACCTTCGGCTACCTGGGCACCGTCAACTACACCACCCACCAGCTCGGCGTGGTGCTCGACGCGTGGCGCGAGGCGCGCAAGCAGGAGCCGCTGCTGCGCAACGCCCGGTTCGAGATCCGCGGGCACATCGGCGCCGGCGCGAACCGGGAGGCGAACGGGCTGACCGAGCTGATCCGCGAGGCGGCGGCCGACGGCGTCTCCTTCGGCGGCCCGGTGCGCAAGGCGGAGGTCGCCGAGACGTACGGCGGCTGGGACGCCCTCGTGCTGATCCTCATCGGCGGCCGGTACGTCACCTCCGGCAAGGTGTACGAGTACATGGCGACCGGCCTGCCGATCGTCTCGGTGCACGAGGTCGACCACGACGCCTCCCGCGTTCTCGACGGCCACCCGCTGTGGACCGGCGCCTGCGGCCTGGACGAGCTGCGCCTGGTGGAGAGCTTCCGGGCGGCCGCCCGGATGGTCGTGGAGGCCACCGAGGAGCAGCGCGACGGGGTCCGGCACCACGCCGACCCGTTCACCCGGGAGATCCTGATGCGGAACGCGGTCGCGCAGTTGGCGGCGCACGCCCTGGCGGAACCGCACGACCTGCCGGTCAACGGCGCGGTGGTGCAGCCCTCGGCGGCAAGCTCGACGATGGAGCAGGACGAACGATCCGGTGGGGTGCGCGCATGAGCAACGTGTTGCTGGTGACGGGGGTGTCCCCGCAGGCGGGAATTCTCAGCACGGCGGTGCAGCGGCTGCGCGAGACCGGCGCACAGGTCTACCTGGTCGGCGCGCTCAACCAGGACGAGATGGCGGAGGACCTCCGCCTCGACGGGGTGTGCGCGCTGCCGACGGACATCGCGAAGGACTCCCCGACGCGCGCCCTGGCCCGGCAGGTCCCCGGGGAACGGGTGTGGAGCCGGATCCGGCGCGAGCCCTGGGCCCGGGAGCAGGCCCGCACGGCTGACGTCCTGGTCGCCCTCGACGCGCACGCGGTCTACACGGTGTGGCGGTTCGCCCAGCGCAACCGGTCCGCCGACGCC
Source organism: Micromonospora humi (assembly GCF_900090105.1). Classification (GTDB taxonomy): domain Bacteria; phylum Actinomycetota; class Actinomycetes; order Mycobacteriales; family Micromonosporaceae; genus Micromonospora; species Micromonospora humi. The sequence continues at coordinate 78,088 of NZ_FMDM01000022.1, forward strand.
CGCTACGGCATCCAGGCCGCGGTGCAGGCGCTGACCGACCGCAAGGCCCGCCACGGCGCCGGCCCGCTCCAGCGCCTGGCCAACGGCATCCCCTCCACCGCGCTGGTGCGGCAGAGCGTCAACCGGCTGATCAGCGGCGCGCCACGGGCCGCGGTGAACGCGGTCACCGCCCGGCCGATCATGCGCAGCAAGGCCGGCACCCAGCTCTGGCTGACCGCCCTGAAGGCGCCGAAGATGCCGGACTCGGTGCGCACCAAGGTCGCTCGGCAGGTCGCCAAGGGCATGGCCTGGGCGGACCGGCCCGACGGTGAGGCCATGGTCCTCACCGCCACGGCGAGCAAGCTCCGCAAGCCGGCCGCGCGGGCCCGGATGCTCGGCGAGGCGGCGAGCCGGGAGCTCAAGGCCGGCGTGCCGCCGCGTGACCTGGACGGCGCGGTCGAGGCCCTGCTGAAGGTGGCCGACCAGCGGCACCGCGCGGACGAGAACGTCGCCGCCGCGGACCTGCTGAACCGGGCCATGACGCTGGCCTTCGACCGGGTGCTGCACATCGACCAGCTCACCTCGCCCCTGGCCGAGGACCCGGAGGGCTTCATCGCGCCGTTCCGCCGCTCGCTGGCGGCGACCACGGTGGCGAGTCCGCGGGGCCGGCTCCAGCCGGCGGCACCGCCGCCGACCGACCGGCCGCTGCGGCTGCTGATCGCCACCAGCGCCAACGACAACTTCCTGAAGCTGATCCGGTCCTACTACGACGCCCACCCGGGGGTGGAGGTCCGCTTCGTCGACCTGGCGGCGAACGCCGCGCTCAAGAGCGTGACCTGGGCGTCGAAGCCGATGCTGGAGCACCGCCTGTCGGCCGACTCCACGGCCTACGGCGACAAGGCCGAGGAGCGGCTGCGGCCCTACCTCGACTGGGCGGACACCGTCTTCGTGGACTGGTGTGTGGCGCCGGCGGCGCTGTTCACCATGGTGGACCCGGGCACCACCCGGATCATCGTCCGCCTGCACAGCTACGAGGCCTTGTCGCGCTGGCCCTACATGGTGGACTTCTCCCGGATCGACGACCTGGTCTTCGTGGCCGACCACATCCGGGACCTCACCACCACCCTGGTGCCCTACCTCAAGGGTCCGGACGGGCCGCGCATGCACGTGCTGGACAACGCGATGGACCTGCGCGGGTTCCAGATCGACAAGCCGGCGGAGGCCCGCTTCCAGCTCGGCATGGTGGGCATCAGCCAGGTCGCCAAGGACCCGCGCTGGGCGATCGAGGTGCTGCGTCTGCTGCGCAAGCACGACGAGCGGTACCGGCTGCTGCTGGTGGGCGGCGACATGAACCCCAACGTGAGCGTGGCCAGCCGGGAATACCTGGAGGCATTCAACCGCGACGTGCGGGAGTTCGAGGCGGACGGCGCGGTGCGCCGGCTCGGGCCGACCAACGAGGTGCCGAAGATGCTGAGCGACATCGGCGTCATCATCAGCTCGTCGGTGCGCGAGGGCTGCCACTGCGGCCTGATGGAGGGCGCGGCGAGCGGCGCCGTCCCGGTGGTGCGCGACTGGCCGTTCTTCGCCGGGCGGCCGAACAGCGCCCGCACGCTCTACCCGGACGGCTGGGTCATCGGCAGTCCGGAGGAGGCGGTGGAGCGGATCCTGGCGACCACCGCCACCGAGGAGGCCTGGCGGGCCGCCGGTCGCGACGCATCGGCGTACGCGCTGCGCGAGTGGGACTGGTCGGTGGTGCAGCACCACTTCGACCGGCTGCTGCTGGAGTCCTGACCGGACGACGAACGACAGGGGCCCCACCGGTACGTACCGGTGGGGCCCCTGTCTCGTACGGCTCAGCGTTGGGCGGGCACCCGCGCCGCGTCGTCCGCCGGACCGAGCAACTCGTCGCGCAGCTCGGCCCACTGGAGCGAGTGCTGGATGCCCTCGGCCAGGGAGAGCGTCGGCGCCCAGCCGAGATGGCGGCGGGCCCGGTCGCTGCGGGTGTAGGTGCCGGCCGAGTCACCCGGCCGGCGCGGCGCCACCACGGTGGGGATGGGCCGGCCGAGCACGGTGTTGAAGGCGTCCAGCAACTCGCGCACCGTCGTGCCGTCACCGGTGCCGAGGTTGAACACCTCGTACCGGCGGTCGCCGGCGAGCACCGTGTCGAACCGGCGCAGCGCCTCGACGTGGGCCTGCGCGAGGTCCCACACGTGCACGTAGTCGCGGATGCCGGAGCCGTCCCGGGTCGGCCAGTCGGCGCCGGTGACCTGGAACGTGGCCCCGGTGCGGGCCGACTCGATCATCTTGCCGAGCACGTGCGACGGGCGCGGCAACTGCAGGCCGGTGCGCATCTTCGGGTCGGCGCCGACCGGGTTGAAGTAGCGCAGCGAGATCACCCGCAGGGGGTACGCGCGGACGCTGTCCGCCAGCACCCGCTCGACCATCGCCTTACTCTCCCCGTACGGGCTGGTGGCCGCGACCGGGGAGGTCTCGTCGACCGCGAAGTCGTCCCCCGGCTGGTAGATCGCCGCCGAGGAGCTGAACAGGAACCGGCCGCACCCGTTGGCCACCAGCGCGTCGAGGAACTCGACGGTCTTGCCGACGTTCTCCCGGTAGTAGCGCAACGGGTGCTCGACCGAGTCCGGGACGACGATGAGCGCGGCGCAGTGCACCGCCGCCTCGATGTCCGGATGCTCGGCGAAGATCCGGTCGACCAGCGCCGAGTCGGCGATGTCACCGTGGTAGAAGATGCGGTTCTCGACGAACTCCGCCCGCCCGGTGCTGAGATTGTCCAGGATCACCGGGGTGATGCCGGCATCCAGGCAGGCCGAGGCGATGGTGCTGCCGATGAAGCCGGCGCCGCCAGCGATCAGAACCTTCACGGTCAGCTCCGCGCCGCCGGCGGGATGGCCACCGTGGCGCGCTCGGTCGCGGAACGCAGCACCGCGCCGGCCACGTCGACGGTCCGCAGGCCCTGGCGGAGGGTGACGATGTCGCTGTCCTTGCCCTCGACCGCGTCGCGGAACCGCTCGTGCTCCACCAGCAGCGGCTCCCGCTTGGGGATGGCGAAGCGGACCATGTCGCCCTCGGCGACACCCCGGAACGCGCGCAGCGCCTCCCACTCGGTGTCGATCGCGGCGTTGGCATAGAAGGTGAGGTCCGCGGTGAGCGTGTCGGCGACGAAGCAGCCCTTGTCACCGGTGACCACAGTGGACCGCTCCTTGAGCGGGCTCAGCCAGTTGACCAGGTGGTTGACCATCGTGCCGTCGCTGAGCTGGCCGACCACGGCCACCATGTCCTCGTGCAGCCGACCGCTGCGCGAGACGGTGTGCGCGGACACGGACGTGTATTCCCGGCCGGTGACCCAGGCGGTCAGGTCGATGTCGTGGGTGGCCAGGTCCATCACCACGCCGACGTCGGCGATCCGGTGCGGGAACGGGCCCTGGCGGCGGGTGACCACCTGGAACACCTCGCCCAGCTCGCCGGCCTCCAGCCGGGTCCGCAGGCTCTGCAGGGCCGGGTTGTAGCGCTCGATGTGCCCCACCCCGGCCACCAGGCCGGCGGTCTCGAACGCCTCGACCAGCTTCGTGGCGGCCTCGACGGACTGGGCCAGCGGCTTCTCGATCAGCGCGCAGACGCCGTTGGCGGCCAGTTCCAGGCCGACCTTCTCGTGCAGCGCGGTCGGGCAGGCGACCACCGCGTAGTCGACGCCCAGGGCGATGAGGTCGCTCACCTCGGGAACCACCGGCGCGCGCAGCGTGCCGGTCACGTCGCCGGCCGGGTCGACCACGCCGACCAGCTCGACACCGTCCAGGTTCGACAGCACCCGGGCGTGGTTGCGCCCCATGGCGCCGAGGCCGATCAGGCCGGCCCGGAGCTTGCGTCCCTCGCTCATCGGGCACCCCCGGCCAGGTTCGCGCCCTCGGCGATGCGCTCCAGCTCGGGCTGGGTCAGCGACGGGTGCACCGGCAGCGAGACCACCTCGGCGGCGGCCCGCTCGGTCTCCGGCAGGTCCCACGGGCCGGGCGTGCCGTCCTGGGTCAGGTAGGGCTTGAGCCGGTGGATCGGGGTCGGGTAGTAGACCGCGTTGCCGATGCCCAGCTCGGTGAGGCGGGCCTGGGCGGCGTCGCGGTCGCCCCGCACCCGCACCGTGTACTGGTGGTAGACGTGCTTGGCACCGTCGGCGACCGGCGGGGTGACCAGGCCGGTGATGGCGGAGTCGAGGAACTTGGCGTTGGCGCGGCGCTGCTCGGTCCAGTCGGCGAGCTGGGTGAGCTGCACCCGGCCGATCGCGGCGGCGACGTCGGTCATCCGCATGTTGGCGCCGACGATCTCGTTGGCGTACCGCTGCTCCATGCCCTGGTTGCGCAGCAGCCGCAGGGTGCGCGCCAGCTCGGCGTCGGCGGTGGTGATCATGCCGCCCTCGAGGGAGTGCATGTTCTTGGTGGGATAGAAGCTGAAGCAGCCGGCGGTGCCGAAGGCGCCCACCGGGGTGCCGTTCAGCTCGGCGCCGTGGGCCTGCGCGGCGTCCTCGACGACGGCCAGGCCGTGCTGCTGCGCGATCTCCATGATCCGGTCCATCGCGGCGGGGTGGCCGTAGAGGTGCACCGGCATGATGCCCACGGTCTTCGGCGTGATCGCGGCGGCGACCGCCTCCGGGTCGACGCAGAAGCTCCCCGGCTCGATGTCCACGAAGACCGGCTCGGCGCCGACCAGCCGGACCGCGTTGCCGCTGGCCGCGAACGAGAACGACGGGACGATGACCTCGTCGCCCGGGCCGAACCCGAGCGCCATCAGGGTGAGCTGGAGCGCCGAGGTGCCGGAGTTGACGGCGACGCAGTGCCGCCCGGCGACCAGGTCACCGAACTCCTCCTCGAACGCCGCGACCTCGGGGCCCTGCACGACCCGGCCGCTCCGCAGCACCCGGACAGCCGCCTCGATCTCGGCCTCGCCGATGATCGGTCGTGCTGGGGGAATGAACTCTGGATGCGGCCCGACCATGGGGCGTCCTCCTGTCGACGTGACTGTGGGGGGATGTTTCGGGGGGATGGTAACGGTCTGGGAGACAGGCGCTGACTTCGCGCTCAGTGTCCGACCCGATGTCGCGCACTGTTCATGATCGGCGCCCGGGCGCCGGTGGCCTCGTCGTGCCTCACACTTCCACCTCGTCGCGGACGGGCTCCACGCATGCTACCCGGAGCGCCGCGACGATCGCGGCGGCCATCCGGGGCACCTCCGCGGTCTTCAGCGGGGCCCGGGAGATGGCCATCCGCCAGTAGATCGGCCCGACGATCAGGTCGACCGCCGCCCGCCGGTCGGTGTCCGGCGACAGCTCGCCGCGCTCGACCGCCCGGCCGATCAGGATCCGGCCGACGGCCTGCTGGTAGTCGTCCAGCGCGGCCTGGAGCTTCTCCCCGATCTGCGGGTTGCGGGCCGCCTCGGCGAGCAGGTCCGGGATGATCTGCGCGGCCAGCCGGTGACGCAACGCACGCGCCATCACGTGCAGCAGGATCTCCAGGTCGCCGAGCAGGCTACCGGTGTCCAGCAGGGGCAGGTTGCGCCCGGCCACCGCGGAGACCATGTCCAGGACCAGGTCGAGCTTGGAACGCCAGCGGCGGTAGATGGCGGTCTTGCTCACCCCGGCCCGCCGGGCCACCGCCTCGATCGACAGCCGTCCGTAGCCGACCTCGGCCAGCTCCTGCATCACGGCGGCGCGGATGGCGGTGGTGATCTCGCCGCGCAGCACCGCCGCACCGGCCGGGGCGCGCCTCTTCTCGGTCGTCACGTGGAACAATGTAGCGCAACGACGGTACGGTTGCGTCCCGACGTTCGGTGGACTACCTTCCATGCAGCAGCGAGGCGGCTCCTCCCCGCCCGGCCACGCTGGATGTCTTCACCGCACTGCTCCCCATCAGCACGAAAGATCGGAGCGCCTGATCATGGCCAACACCGCGGTGGCCGATCCCGAATCCGGACTGACCCGGGCCCAACTGGCCCAGCGGTACGGGCTTCGGGTCGCCGGCGAGCGCCCACCACTGGCCGAGTACGCCCGCCGGTTGTGGGCCTACCGACACTTCATGACCGCGTACTCGCGGGCGAAGGTCGCCTCCTCGCTGAGCAACACCCAGCTCGGCCAGCTCTGGCAGGTGCTGACCCCGCTGACCAACGCGGCGGTCTACTACCTGATCTTCGGCGTGATCCTGTCCCAGCACCGGAACGTGTCGAACTTCATCGCGTACCTCTGTACCGGCGTGTTCATCTTCATGTTCACCCAGACCGCCGTGCAGAACGGCACCAGCGCGATCACCAGCAACCTGGGCCTCATCCGGGCGCTCCAGTTCCCCCGCGCGGCACTGCCGATCACGGTCACCCTGGTCCAGCTCCAGCAGCTGCTCATGTCCATGATCGTGCTGGCCGCCATCGTGCTGCTCACCGGCGAGCCGCTCACCTTCCGGTGGTTCCTCATCCTGCCGATGCTGGTGCTCCAGACGATCTTCAACATCGGGTTGTCGATGGTGATGGCCCGGATCGGCTCGAAGGTCACCGACCTGCGACAGATCATGCCGTTCGTGATGCGGACCTGGCTGTACGCCTCCGGCGTGCTCTACCCGGTCACGCTGTTCCGCCAGCACCTGCCCGGCTGGGCGGCGAACCTGCTGGAGTGCAACCCCCCGCTGGTCTTCATCGAGCTGGCCCGGCACGCGTTGCTGGAGTCCAACCAGCAGAACCTGGTCTCCTCCCCCACCAAGCTCTGGCTGCTCGCGGTGGGCTGGGCCGTGGTGATGGGCATCGGCGGGTTCGTCTACTTCTGGCGCGGAGAGAAGGAGTACGGCCGTGGCTGAGCAGACCCTGCCGGTGAACGCCGGCCCGGTGATCGACTCGGGCCGCGTCCCCACCGTGGTGGTGGACGACGTGCACGTGATCTACCGGATCCACAAGGGCGCGACCGGCGGCACCAGCCCGGTCTCCGCGCTCAAGCGGATCACCTCCCGGACCAAGGCGCCGAACATCCGCGAGGTGCACGCCGTCAAGGGCGTGAGCTTCACCGCCTACCAGGGCGAGGCGATCGGCCTGATCGGCAGCAACGGCTCGGGCAAGTCGACCCTGCTGCGGGCCATCGCCGGGCTGCTCCCGCCGGCCCGCGGCGCGGTCTACACCCAGGGCCAGCCGTCCCTGCTCGGGGTGAACGCCGCGCTGCTCAACGACCTCTCCGGCGAGCGCAACGTGGTGCTCGGCTGCCTGGCCATGGGCATGCACCCGGAGGAGGTCAAGCGGCTCGCCCCGGAGATCATCGACTTCTCCGGCATCAACGAGCGCGGCGACTTCGCCTCGCTGCCGATGCGCACCTACTCGTCCGGTATGGGGGCCCGGCTGCGGTTCGCCATCGCCGCCGCGAAGAAGCACGACGTCCTGCTCATCGACGAGGCGCTGGCCACCGGTGACCGCAAGTTCCGGGCCCGCAGCGAGGAGCGGGTCCGCGAACTGCGCGCCAGCGCCGGCACGGTCTTCCTGGTCAGCCACGGGATCGGCACGATCCGGGACACCTGCGAGCGGACCATCTGGCTGGAGAGCGGCGTGCTGAAGATGGACGGCCCGACCGCCGAGGTCTGCGACGCGTACGAGAACCAGAAGTAGCCCGGCGGAGCGCACCGCCCGGGCTCCCGCCCGAAGCGGTGCGCTCCGCCGTCCGCGTTAAGGTTCTCTGGTCCGTCGGTCAAAGTTCACCAACCGGTCACCGACGCACCGATCCCCTTCCACCCAGAGTGAGGAACGGCAATGACGCAGGACCACACCACCGCACCGGACGCCGCGCCGGCGAGCCCGGCACCCTGGCGACCGACGCGCACGGTGGCCGTGATCCTCGCCGGAGGGACCGGGACCCGCCTCGGCCTGGGCATCCCGAAGCAGCTGCTGAAGATCGCCGGCAAGCCGATCATCGAGCACACGCTGGCCGTCTTCGAGGCCGCGCCGGAGATCGACGAGATCATCGTGCTGATGGCCACCGGCCACGTGCCGGACGCCGAGCGGATCGTCGCCGGCGCCGGCTTCCGCAAGGTCACCAAGGTGATCGAGGGCGGCGACACCCGCAACGACACCACCCGCATCGCGCTCGACGCGGTCGGCGAGGGTGACGTCAACATCCTCTTCCACGACGCCGTCCGTCCGCTGGTCAGCGCCCGGATCGTGCGCGAGTGCGTGAACGCGCTCTGGAGCTACTCGGCGGTCGACGTCGCCATCCCCTCGGCCGACACGATCATCCAGGTCGACGCGGACGAGTGCATCACCGACATCCCGGTCCGGTCCCGCCTGCGCCGCGGCCAGACCCCGCAGGCGTTCCGCTCCGGCACCATCCGGGAGGCCTACCGGCGGGCCGAGGGCGACAGCGACTTCGCCGCCACCGACGACTGCGGCGTGGTGCTGCGCTACCTGCCCGGCACGCCGATCAAGGTGATCGACGGCTCGGACGAGAACATCAAGGTCACCCACCCGGTCGACGTGCACCTGGCCGACAAGCTCTTCCAGCTCGCCGCCGCCCAGGCGCCCCGGCTGACCCACCGCGGCTACGCCGAGGAACTGACCGGCCGGACCATCGTGGTGTTCGGCGGCAGCTACGGCATCGGCCACGACCTCACCGAGCTGGCCCGCCGCTACGGCGCCCAGGTCTTCCCGTTCAGCCGCTCCACCACCGGCACCCACGTCGAGCGCGCCGAGGACGTGGCCGCCGCGCTGAAGACCGCGTTCGAGGCGACCGGCCGGATCGACCACGTCGTGGTCACCGCCGGGATCCTGGAGAAGGGCGCGCTCGCCGAGATGGACGACGAGACGATGGACCGCCTCCTGCACGTCAACTTCGTCGGCCCGGTCACCATCGCCCGGCAGTCGCTGCCCTACCTCCAGCAGACCAAGGGCCAGCTGCTGCTCTACACGTCCAGCTCCTACACCCGGGGCCGGGCGCGCTACGCGCTCTACTCGGCCACCAAGGCCGCGCTGGTCAACCTGACCCAGGCGCTCGCCGACGAGTGGGCGGAGTTCGGCGTACGGGTCAACTGCGTCAACCCGGAGCGCACCGCCACCCCGATGCGCACCAAGGCGTTCGGCGAGGAGCCGGAGCACACGCTGCTCGCCTCCGAGGCGGTCGCCCAGGCCTCCCTGGACGTGCTCATCTCCGAGCTGACCGGCCAGGTGGTCGACGTCCGCCGGGCGCCCGGGGAACCGGTGGCGGCGGTGCCCGCCCAGCCCGGCGCGCACGCCGTGGAGCAGCTGCCCACCGATGTGAACGCCTGAGCGACGGGACGAGCCGGATGCGTGGTGACCTGGTCCGGAAGCTGACCGCCCGGGTGCTGACCAGCGGGCTGGCGGTGCTGGCGTTCCTCGTCGTGGCGTTCACCGGCGCCACCGGCGCCGGTCTCGCCGTCGCGGTCGCCGCGCTGGCCGCCACCGCCTGGGAACGCCGGGTCCGGCCCAGCGCCGACGGTCTCGTCGAGACGGTGCTGGTGGCCGCCGGCATCCTGGTCGGCTACGCCCGCCGGGCCGACGACGGCTTCGACCCGGCGCTGGCCGCCACCGCGCTCGTCCTGCTCGGCCTGGTCCTGCTGGTCGGCCCGCTGCGCCAGGCCGGCGCGCTGGAGATCCGCGCGGCCAACCTGCCGGTCCGCGCCTGGGCCCCGCCGGTCGCCGCCCGGCTCGGCGACGCCCTGCTGGTGCTGCTCGCCCTGGTCGCGCTCGCCGCCGCGCTCGTCCTGCCGGCCTGGTTGCCGCTGGCCGCCACGCTACTGGTCGGCGCCGGGTGCGCCGCGGTGGCGCTCGACCTCGCCCGGCGCCGGTTCCGCCCGCCGGCCGGGGGCGGCCCGATCGGCCGGGCACTGCGCCGGCACCAGCCCGAGTTCGTGCTGCACTTCTCCGCCCCACCCGGCTCGGAATACCAGGTCACCATGTGGCTGCCCTACCTGGAGCGGATCGGCCGGCCGTTCCTGGTGGTGCTGCGCGAACCGGAGTTCCTCGCCACGGTGGCCGCCGCGACCCGCGCCCCGGTGGTCCTCTGCCCGACGCCCAAGTCCCTGGACGACGCCCTGGTGCCCAGCCTGCGGGTCGCGTTCTACGTCAACCACGGCGCGAAGAACGCCCACTGCATCCGGTTCCACCAGCTCACCCACGTGCAGCTGCACCACGGCGACAGCGACAAGGCGCCCAGCGCCAACCCGGTGTCGGCGATCTTCGACAAGATCTTCGTGGCCGGACCGGCGGCGATCGACAGGTACGCCCGGGCCGGCGTGGAGATCCCCGCCGAGAAGTTCGTCGTGGTCGGCCGCCCCCAGGTCGAGGCCATCGAGGTACGCCGGGAGCCGGCACCCACGTCGGCGCACCCGACGGTTCTCTACACGCCGACCTGGACCGGGCACCACGCCGACGCCAACTACTGCTCGCTTCCGGTGGCGGAGACGCTGATCCGCCGGCTGATCGACCGCGGGGCGGCGGTGATCCTGCGCGCCCACCCCTACACCGACCGGAACCCGGCCTCGGCCCGGCAACTCGCCCGGCTCACCGAGCTGCTCGCCGCCGACCGGGCGAAGACCGGCCGCCCGCACCTGTGGGGCGCGGCGGCGGCCCGGGAGCTGACGCTCACCGAATGCGTCAACCGCGCCGACGCGCTGGTCTCCGACGTCTCCGGCGTCATCTCCGACTGGCTCTACTCCGGCAAGCCGTACGCGGTCACCGACACCGGCGCGGACGGCGAGCACTTCGTCGCCCGGTTCCCGCTCGCGGCCTGCGGCTACGTGCTGCGCCGCGACATGTCCAACGTGGACGAGGTGCTCGCCGCGCTGCTCGACACCGACCCGAAGGTCGCGGAGCGCTGGGCGGCCCGCAGCCGCTACCTCGGCGACTTCCCCGCCGACCGCTACGCCGAGGCGTTCCTCGCCGCCGCCCGCCACGAGCTGGAACCGGACTTCGCCGTCCCGTCGCCGCGCGCGGCCGTCTGACCCCTCAGAGGTACGCGTCGAGCAGCGCGAGCACCGCCGCCGGGTCCTCGACGTGCGCGTTGTGGCCCAGCCCCGGCAGCGTGGCCACCGGCACACCCAACTCCTTGAGCTGCGCGTCGGTCACCATCGGATCCAGCTCGCCCCGGGCCAGCAGCACCGGCACGTCGACGGCGGACAGCAGGGCGGGCAGCCGGGGCTCCCCCACCGCGAACGCGGCCGGATCCATGGCCAGCCGCCAGCGGCCGTCACCGCGCTGGGCGTGGCCGTCCTCCCGACGCAGCCCCGCGTCGACCACCGGATGGTCGGGGGCGAACAGCCCGGCCAGCCCGGAGACCCGCAGATAGCGACGGGCCGCCTCGTCCCGCGTCGCGAACCAGGTCACCGGCCGGGCGGCCAACTCCTCGGCCTTGGCCAGCTCGGCCGCTGACCACGCCACCTTGATGCCGAGCCCCACCACGGCGTCGACCGGCAGCCCGCGCTGCCGGGCGGCCAGCGCCAGGGCCACCACCCCTCCGAGCGAGTGCCCGAGCAGCACGAGCCGATCGTTCGGGCCGAGCCGGACCGACCCGAGGCCGTCCGCCGCACGCTGCGCCAGGGCCGCGAAGGAATACTCGGTCAGCGGCGGGGACCAACCGTGGCCGGCCAGGTCGGGGGCGAGCCAACGGCCGGGCCAGCGACGCTCCAGCAGCGGCGCCCACGGCAACCACACCTCGCCGGTAGCGCCCATGCCGTGCAGGAGCACCAGGTGACGGGTCGCCGTCGCCGCCGTATCGCCCATACGGCGCAGTCTGCCACCGGACGGACACGCCACGCGAGACCGAACCCGCACCCACCCCGGTCGACCTTGCGCTGGTGGCCCGGCCAGGCCGGCGGCGGACGGGCGTGGCGAGGTTCCCGGACGGTGGCCGTCGACCGGGGTCGACGGCGTCCGCCGACCCGCACAGCCTGCACAGGCGGATCCGTCACCTCCGCACCGGCCCGCAAGGGGCCGGACCCCCCGTAGGCCGAGTCCCAGGTCGAGCGGAACGTGCCGCGTGACCGCCATTGCGTTCACTCACGTGCCCCGCGGGACGCGGGCGGAACGCTGTGGGTGTCTGCGGGGCCTTGTGGCACCCATGGTGCTCCACCCGCCGGGCGCGCGGGCGGGGCCCGGGTGGAACACCACGGGTGTGTGCGGGGCGGGATGTGGCGGGGGCCCGTTCCGGTTGGGGGTGGTGGAGCCTGTGGGGTGGTGCGGGTGGCTGGCGGGTGCCCGGTGGCGTGCCGCCGGGTGTTCCGGATGGGGTGGGTGTCCGGTTCGGCGGTGGTGGGCGGCACCCCGGCGACGGAATCGTCGCGGGGTGCGGGGCGTTGTAGACGGGTGAACGACCGAGGAAGGCGAGCGCACCACCGCCCCCCCACCCCGGGAATGACGGTGGCCGCCCGGTCGTTGCACACACTCCCGGCACCGCGACGAGGCAGCGTCCTGCCCCGCGAGCATGCCGGATCCCCCAGTCTTCCGAGCGCCTGACGGTGCCCCCGCACCCCCGGTCCCCCCACGGGGTGCGTCGACCCCCGAATGGAGCCCCCACCATGAACACGATCCTGCGTAAGAGCATCCTCGGTGTTGCTGGCCTGGCCTTTACCGGTGGTGTGTTCGCCGGTCCGATCGCCGCGCACGCCGA
>NZ_FMDM01000030.1 GCF_900090105.1 Micromonospora humi
GACCGCAGGACGGACAGGACACGATCTCCAGGCCACGCTCGCGCAGACCCAGCGACTCCAGGATCTGGTTACCGACCTTGATCTCCTCCACCGGCGGCGCGGACAGCGACACCCGGATCGTGTCGCCGATCCCCTCGGCCAGCAGCGCCCCGAACGCCACCGCCGACTTGATCGTGCCCTGAAACGCCGGACCCGCCTCCGTCACACCCAGGTGCAACGGATAGTCACACCGCTCGGCGAGCTGCCGGTAGGCGCGGATCATCACCACCGGGTCGTTGTGCTTCACCGAGATCTTGATGTCGCGGAAACCGTGCTCCTCGAACAACGAGCACTCCCACAACGCCGACTCCACCAACGCCTCAGCCGTGGCCCGCCCGTACTTGGCCAACAGCCGCTTGTCCAACGAACCGGCGTTCACCCCGATCCGGATCGGCACCCCCGCATCCCCGGCGGCCCGCGCGATCTCCTTCACCTTGTCGTCGAACTGCCGGATGTTGCCCGGGTTCACCCGCACCGCCGCGCAACCCGCGTCGATCGCGGCGAACACGTACTTCGGCTGGAAATGAATGTCCGCGATCACCGGGATCTGCGACTTACGCGCGATCGCCGGCAACGCCTCCACATCGTCCTGCGACGGCACCGCCACCCGCACGATCTGGCAACCCGACGCGGTCAACTCCGCGATCTGCTGAAGCGTGGCGTTCACATCGGAAGTCAGGGTCGTGGTCATGGACTGCACCGACACCGGCGCACCACCACCGACCGGCACCGAGCCGACCATGATCTGACGACTCGCCCGACGCGAGGCCAACGGCGGCGGCGGTACGGGGGGCATACCGAGACCGACGGCGCCCACCTCAGGAATCCCGTCCGGGAGCGGGACGCAGCGCGGCGCGCAGCTCCTGCGGCAGCGCGAAGACGATGTTCTCGACCGCCGTGGTGACGGGCTCGACGGTGCTGAAGCCCCGCTCACGGAGCCACCCGAGGGCGTCCTCGACCAGCTCGTTCGGCACCGAGGCGCCGGCGGTGAGCCCGACCGTGCGCGCGTCGCCCAGCCACTCCTCGGCGATCTCGTGCGCGAAGTCGACCAGGTACGCCGCACCCGCGCCCGCCTCCAGCGCGACCTCCCGGAGCCGCTGCGAGTTCGACGAGTTGGGCGAGCCGACCACGATGATCACGTCACACGCGGGCGCCATCGCCTTCACCGCCTCCTGACGGTTCTGGGTGGCGTAGCAGATGTCGTCGCTGGGCGGTGACTTCAGCGCGGGAAAGCGGGCACGGAGCCGGCCGACCGTCTGCTGCGTCTCGTCGACCGACAGCGTGGTCTGGGAGAGCCACACCACCCGCTCCGGGTCGCGGACCGTCACCGAGTCCACGTCCTCCGGGGTGTCGACCACCTGGATCTGCGCCGGCGCCTCACCCGCCGTACCGAGGACCTCCTCGTGCCCCTGGTGACCGATGAGCAGGATGTCGTACCCCTCGGCGGCGAACCGGCGCACCTCGTTGTGCACTTTCGTCACCAGGGGACACGTGGCGTCGATGACCCGCAACGAGCGGGCGGCGGCGGAGGTGTGCACGTCCGGGGCGACCCCGTGCGCGGAGAAGATCACCGTCGCGCCCTCGGGCACCTCCTCGTTCTCCTCGACGAAGCGGACCCCCTTCGCCGTCAACGCCTGCACGACGTGTCGGTTGTGGACGATCTCCTTGCGCACGTAGATCGGCGGGCCGTACAACTCCAGCGCCTTCTCCACGGTCTGCACGGCGCGCTCCACCCCCGCGCAGTAACCCCGGGGATTGGCCAGCAGAACCTTCTTCTCTCCGATGTCCATCTGCGCCCCTCTACTGCGTCGTCAGCGAGCCGGTGACCAGGCGGCGAAGTTCGGTGACCAGCGCCCCGGCGGTCAGTCCGACCTCGGCCAGCAACTGCGAGCGCGACGCCACCGCCAGGAAGTCCGGGGGAATGCCGAAGGTCAGGCACGGCGTGTCGATGCCGTTGTCGGAAACGGCCTGCGCGAACGCGGCGCCGACCCCGCTGACCTTGACGTTGTCCTCCACCGTGGCGACCGTCCGGTGCTGCCGGGCGAGTTCGAGCAGTGCGGGATTGACCGGCCGGACCCAGCGGGGGTCGACCACCGTCACCCCGATCCCGTGCCCGGCCAACTGGCGGGCGGTGTCCAGGCAGGTGCCGGCCATCACGCCGACCGCGACCAGCAGCAGGTCCGACCCGGACCCGAAGCGGCCGATGACGTCGACTCCGTCGCGCTCCTCAAGTGTCTCGATGTCCTCCGGGGCGCTTCCCTTCGGGAAGCGGACCACCGTCGGGACGTCCGCGACGGCGACCGCCTCGCGGAGCAGCGCCCGCAGCCGGGACCCGTCCCGGGGGGCGGCGATCCGCAACCCCGGCACGACGTGCAGCACCGACATGTCCCACATGCCGTTGTGGCTGGGGCCGTCGTCGCCGGTGATGCCCGCCCGGTCGAGCACGAACGTCACCCCGGCGCGGTGCAGGGCCACATCCATCAGCACCTGGTCGAAGGCGCGGTTGAGGAACGTGGCGTAGACCGCGACCACCGGGTGCAGGCCCTCCGCCGCCAGGCCGGCGGCGCAGGTGGCGGCGTGCTGTTCGGCGATGCCCACGTCGATGACCCGGTCCGGGAACTTCTCCGCGAACGGCTGCAACCCGACCGGCTGCAACATGGCGGCGGTGATCGCGACCACGTCGGGGCGTTCGGCACCGATCTGGACGAGCTCGTCGCCGAAGAGCGAGGTCCAGCTGGGCGCCGTGGCATTCTTGATCAACTGTCCGGTCACCGAGTCGATCACTCCGATGCCGTGGAAGCAGTCCCGGTCGTCGCTCTCCGCCAGCGGATAACCGCAACCCTTGCGGGTCACGCAGTGCACGACGACGGGCGCCCCGAGCGCCCGCGCCGTGGTCAGCGCCTCCTCCACGGCGGCCGTGTCGTGGCCGTCCACCGGGCCGATGTAGTGCAGGCCGAGCTGCGCGAAGACGCCCGGGTGGGCCGGCGACGGCCCGGCGGCGGGCTCCCGGTGGTCGCGCAGGCTGGACAGGTGGCGGGCGAGGCCGCCGACGGTCGGCGCGTAGGACCGGCCGTTGTCGTTGAGGACGATGACGACCGGACGGTCGGTGGCACTGGCGATGTTGTTGAGCGCCTCCCAGGCCATCCCGCCGGTCAGGGCACCGTCCCCGACCACGGCGACCACGCTGCGGTCCCGCACGCCGAGGATCTGCCGGGCCCGCGCGATGCCGTCGGCGTACGACAGCGCCGTCGAGGCGTGCGAGTTCTCGATCAGGTCGTGGTCGGACTCCGCGCGGCTCGGATACCCGGACAGGCCGCCGCTCTGCCGCAGCCGGGAGAAGTCGTGTCGCCCGGTGAGCAGCTTGTGCACGTACGCCTGGTGCCCGGTGTCCCAGAGGATAGAGTCGTGCGGGGAGTCGAAGACCCGGTGCAGCGCGATCGTCAACTCGACCACCCCGAGGTTCGGCCCCAGGTGGCCGCCGGTGCGGGACACCGACGCCACCAGGAACGCGCGGATCTCCGCGCTCAACGTGGCGAGTTCCGCCGGGTTCAACCTCTTGAGGTCGTGAGGTGTGTGGACTTCTGTCAGCACGGGATCACCCCTTCCTGGCTCATGTGCCCGGCACGGTGATGGCCTTCACCGGGCACCGTTCGGCGGCCTCCAGGACGTACTCCCAGACGTCGGCCCCGGCGTCGGTGGTGCGCAGCGTCACGACCCCGTTCAGGTCCTGGTCGAAGACCTCCGGCGCGTGCATCACGCACTGGCCGGCGCCGACGCAGAGGTCCCGGTCCACCGCCACCTCGTGGGCGGCGCTCATGCCGCCCGCCTCGGCAGGACCATCGACAGGCCGCGAGGCATCAGCGTCACCGTGCCGGTGGGCCTGACCTGGTCGCCGTCCACCGGCCGCAGGTCGCGGTGCAGGGCGATGATCGCCAGCGACGTCATCGCCTCCGCCCACGCGAAGCCCTCCCCGACGCACCGGTGGGCGCCCTCGCCGAACGGCATGTACGCCTCCGGCGTGACGTCGGCGGCCCGCTCGGGAAGCCACCGGTCCGGGTCGAAGGTGTGCGGGTCCCGGAACAGCCGGGGATCGCGGTGCTGCGAGTAGAAGGAGTAGAGCACCGTGCTGCCGCCCGGGATCAGGTGCTGGCCGAGGCGGACGTCCTTCGTCGCCGTGCGGGACAGGAAGTAGGTAGGCGGGTAGAGCCGCAGCGTCTCCTTCACCACCCGGCGGGTCAGCTCCAGCTCGGGCAGCTGCTCGTGCCGGGGTGGCTCGCCGTCGGGCAGGACGCGGTCGACCTCGGCCCGCAAAGATCGGAACACCTCGGGGTGCCGGCCCAGCTCGTGGCAGGCCCAGCTCATGGTCAGCGCCGTCGTCTCCGCCGAGGAGAGCAGGATGCTGATGACCTCGTCCCGCAACTGCCGGTCGGTCATCCCCTTCCCGTCCCCCTCGTCGGTGGCGAGCATCAGCAACGACAGCAGGTCGTCGCCCTGCTGCTCGGTCCGCCGGTAGGAGGCGATGATGCCGTCGATCACCGCGTGCAGCTCGCGCATGGTGGCGCCGAACCGGCGGTTCGCCGGCAGCGGCAGGTGTTCGACGAGGCCGGTCGGGTCCATGGCCCGGAGGCTGACCCCCCGGGTCAGCACCGGCAACGCCCGTTCGATGACGGAGACCGCGGACGCCCCCAGGTCCGTGGAGAAGAGGGCCCGGGTGCCGATCGTCGTGGCCAGCGAGACGAACTCCGGCTTCAACTCGATCGGTCGGTCCTCCGGCCAGGACGAGATGCGCTCCATGGCGATCCGGCGCATCACGTCGCCGTACCCGTGGACGCGCTTGCGGCTGAAGGCCGGCAGCACCAGACGGCGCTGCCGGCGGTGCGCCGGGCCCTCGGCGGTGATGATGCCGTCGCCGGCGACCGCCCGCGCCTTGCGGAAGTGGATGCCGCGCGGGAACAGCGCTGCGTCGTTCACGAGCATCTGGTGCAGGAGGGTGTGGTCGTTGACGAGGTACGCGGTCGACGGGCCGAGACCGACCCGGACCACCGGGCCGTAGCGGCGGGCCTCCTGGAGGAAGTCCAGTCGCCGCCGGAGCAGTTGGAGGCCGTGACCGACGAGGGGCAGCCCGGCCGGGACGCGGGGAGGCCGGGCCTCCCGTCGGGGAGCATGCGTGGTGATGGACACGGACACCTGCCTTTCGCAGTGACCACCGGCACCGGTGGCTGGTCAGCTCTGGCTTCGGTAACGCGCCGAGCGCGCCGGCCAGCGGACGGCGGCCGACATGAACGACTCGTAGTGGTGGAAGTAGCGGCGGACGGCCTCGTCGTCGGGCAGACCGAAACTGCCCGGCTCGGCGCGGATGTGCTGGAAGGTCGCCAGGGCCTGCTCGGCGAGGCGCCGGGCGTACGCGACGGCCCGGTGCTCCGGCCAGTCGTACTCGTGCTCCAGGACGATGACGATGTTCGAGCTGATCCCGTCCCGGCGTTCCGCGTCGAGGGAGTAGAGGTCGTTGGCGATGCAGCCGTAGTCGGCGACCGCGGCGTCGACCAGCCGCACGCACGGGTGCAGTCGGACCGCCTCGGGCAACGCGAGCCGGTCGACGAACCAGTCCAGCTCCACCTGCACGCTCATGGTGCTGAACACCCGGCGCATCAGCAGGTAGGAGGACAGGTCGGGGACGCGCCCGCGGCTGCGCAGGTCCAGCTCCCACAGCGTCGCGGCCAGGTAGTTGCGGATCTCCTGCCGCAACCGGGTGGTGTCGAACTCCGGGTCGATGCGCGCGATGTCGTCGAGGATCCGGGCGAGCAGCCGGACGAGCGGGCCGTGCGCCGGCCCGGCGGCTCGCCCGCCCAGCACCTCCTCGATGGAGTCGTGCTGCGCCCGCACCCGGCTCCGCCAGGCGCCGTCGAAGTCCACCAGGTCGCTCCAGGCGTCGTCGAACAGCACCAGGAAGGCGATCCAGAGCGTGGCCACCTGGAGCCGGTCCTGGTCGGTGTCCGGGAACGTGAGCGCGGCGGCCTCACCGAGCGCGATGCCGTTCAACACCTTGGCGCTGGAGGGGCCGACCAGGCCGATCTCGGCGGCGACCTGCCGGACGTAACCCGCGGCGGCCGCCCCGCCGGGGTGCGACCGGTCGGGGAAGGGACAGGGCACGAGCAGCGTCTCAGTCTCCATGGGCGCTCCCGTCGAGGCGGTGCAGGACCGCGAGGCAGGTGGCCCGCACGATCCGTACCGGGGTGTAGATGTCCTTGCCGATCCAGAGCGCCGGCGTCCGTGGGGTGATCTCCGCCGCGGCCAGCGTCGCGCGGGCCGCGGCCATCCCGGCCCGGATCTCCGCCCGGCGGTCGTCGCGGGTGCTGAGGCTCAGGATCCAGGCGGCGTACGCCGTCTCCTCCGCGGTCCCGGAGCCGTGCCCCCAGCGGTCGCCCTGCCGCGTGCCGAGGATCCAGTCGACGGCCCGTTCCACCGCCGGCCGCGCCTCCGGGCCGCCGTAGCTGGCCAGGGCGTTCGCGCAGGTCGCCGTCGCGTAGTAGGGCGAGCCGTGCCACTTGTCCGCCCAGCTCCCGTCGGCCGCCTGCGCGTCGACGAGCCAGTCCCGGGTGACCCGGGCCGGAGTGGCGTACCGGTCCGCCTCGTCGGGGCGCCGGTCGAGGCGGTGCCCCAGCGCCTCCAGCGCGTGCCCGTTCGCGGTCGGCGAGGGGGTGCGCTCGTCGGGATAGGTGTAGAACCGGGTGCCGTCGTAGTAGCGCAACAGGCTGTCCAGGTCGGGGGAGCGGCCGTGCGCGTCCAGCGCCCACAGGACCGAGGCCGTGTCGTCGGCGTCCACCGGCAGGCCGTCGCCGGCGGCCGCGCCGTCCTCGCCGAGGGCCAGCTCCAGGGCGTCGAGTACGGGCTCCGGCACCCGGCACGGCACCCGGTGGACCTGGAACAGGTTGATGATCCAGGACCGTTCGAAGTGCGGCATCGGAGCGCCGACGGGAAAGAGCCCGTCCGCCCGCGCCTGCACGGCGTCCAGGTAGCGCAACGACGGATGGTCCGCCTCCGGGCGGTTCCGCAGCCAGGCCGCGGTCGCGGCCGGGGAGCAGCCGACGCTGCCGGAGACCGGCGTCACGGCCGGGTCGGCCGACCGGTCCGAACCGATGATCTCCCAGCTGTGCCAGAGCTTCGGGGGCACCGGGTGCCCGGCGGCCGTCGCGCCGCGCAGCCGACGCAGGATCTCCGGCGCCGTGCCCGGTGGGGTGGCGAGCGGGCCACCTGCCGCCACCGGTGCCAGGACCGGGTGGTGGGCCGCCTCGAACCGGTGCAGGTGATCGTTGACGAGGTCGATCAGCCGGGGCACGAGAACCTCGATGGCGACCAGGTCGGGCAGGGCGACCTCGGGCTCGTCGAGCCAACCGCGTAGCGCCCGCGCGCCGGCGGCGGCGGCCCTGGCCACGTCCTCGGTGGGCACCGCCCGGTCCTGGGGCAGGCCACGACCGCAGGCCGTGAGCAGCGCCTCGGTGGCGCTCAGGCTGGTCACCAGGCGGAAGCCCGCCAGACCCCAACCACCGTCGGGGGCCTGTTCGGCCAGGAGGAACCGGAGGCGGGCCGGGTGTCCGTCCAGCCAGGGCGCGTCCGAGACGATCCGGCCGCACTCGTACACCGAGGGGCTGATCAGGGCCCAGTCGTCCGCGGCCGCCTCGTGCAGCAGCATGTCCGCCGCGGTGGTCGTGGCGAGCGGCGCGGCGCTCATGCCGCCCTCACCGTCGCGGCGCGCGCCAGGTCGCGCAGGGCGTCCCGGGCGTCGGGATGGAAGGGAGCGTCGTCGAGGACCGCGAGCCCCTGGCGCAGCCGTTCCTCGATCATCTGCTCGACCTTCGCGGCCGCGCCGGTCGCCACGAGGACGGCGCGGGCCTCCGCCGCGCCCGCCTCGTCGAGGGCCGGGTCGCCGACGAGGGTCGACAGGGTGGCCCGTTGGGCCGGGTCGGCGTCCCGCAGCGCGAGGGCCATCAACACCGTGCCCTTGCCCTCACGCAGGTCGTCCAGGGTGGACTTACCGGTGTGCCGGGCGTCGCCGAAGATGCCGAGGAGATCGTCCCGGAGCTGGAAGGCCTCCCCGATGGGCAGCGCGAAGGCGGTGCAGGCGTCGAGCAGCGACTCGTCGGCGCCGGCCAGCGCGGCGCCGATCTGCAGCGGTCGCTGCACGGTGTACCGGCCACTCTTGTAGCTGGCGATGGTGAGGGCGGTCCCGACGTCCGGCGAGGTGTCGCTGCTGAGCAGGTCATGGTACTGACCGAACATCAGCTCGGAGCGCATCTGGTCGAGCAGCGGCCGGACGGCCCGCAGCTGCGTCGGGGTCATGCCGCTGCGGTGCAGCATCTCGTCGGACCAGACCATGGCCAGGTCGCCGACCAGGATGGCGCTGTCCCGCCCGAAGCGTTCGTTACGTCCCCGGTGGTCGCCGCGGCCCAGGAGCGCGAGCGAGACGTGCAGGCTCGGGTGGCCGCGGCGGACCGCCGCGTTGTCGACGATGTCGTCGTGGATCAGCGCGAAGGCGTGGAAGAGTTCGAGGGAGGCGGCGGCTCGCACCGCCGCGGGATCCCGCGGCGCGCCTCCCGCCGCCTGCCAGCCGCAGAGGCAGAGCAACGGCCGCAGGCGCTTCCCCCCGGCCAGGACGTAGGCGCGCAGCGCCTCGACCACCCCGTCCATGGCGGTGCCCGCCGAGAGCCCCGCCTTCTCGGTGAAGAAGGCGTCCAGCGCGTCGTCGACCGCGCCCCGCAGGTCGGTGCGGAGCGTGCGGGAGTGCGGGCCTATTCCGGCCTCGATGGTCACCATGGGCTCAGCGAATTCCTTCCAGCACGGTTGCGGTCCGCGCCGCGCTTTTCGCGGCCGGCGGACAAATGAGGACGGTGCTGCCGCGGTGCCGCCATTAATCGGCTGTTCCACGCTCCTCGGCCCTGCCGACGCTACCGGCGGCGCTTTCCGCCCGGCAAGGCCGCCGATGTCAACAGCGGAGTCGCGAATGTTGATGCCGGTGGTGCGATCGTAGGCCTTTTCAAGGACTTGGCCATGCGTCAATGTGCGGTGATCGGAGCACGTCCCCGACAATTACGGAGGTCGACGTCTTGACCCTGCCACCGCTCGCCGGGCTGCTGCTGCCCCTCGTCATCGCCGTGCTGATGTTCGGCCTCGGTACGACCCTCACCCGCGGGGACTTCGGCGCCGCGTTGCGGCGGCCACGGGCCCTGATCTGCGGGCTGGCCTGCCAACTGCTGGTCCTGCCGGTGCTCTGCCTCGCCCTGGTCGTCGCGCTGCGACTGCCACCCGAGCTGGCGGTCGGCATGCTGCTGCTCGCGGCCTCGCCCGGCGGCACCACGGCGAGCCTCTTCAGTCACCTGGCCCGTGGCGACGTCGCGCTCAACATCACGATGACGGCCGTGAACACGGTGCTCTCCGTGGTGACCCTGCCGGTGGTCGTCAACCTCGCCCTGGCGTACTTCCTGCCGGCCGAGGCCGGTTCCGCCGGTCTCGGTCCCGCCGAGATCGTCCGCCTGGTGCTGGTCATCCTGGCCCCGGTCGCGGTGGGCATGGCCGTGCGGGCCCGCGACGCCGCACTCGCACGCCGGCTCGAACCCCTGATCCGGGCGTTGTCGGTGGCGTTCCTCGCACTCATCGCCGTCGCCACCGTGCTGCACGAGGGGGCGCAACTCGTCGCCCAACTCGGCCGGGTGGGGGCCGCCGCCATCCTGTTCTGCCTGTCCAGCCTGGCCCTCGGGTACGCCGTCCCGCGCCTGTGCGGCGTCGAGGGGCCGCGTGCCGTGGCGGTCGGCATGGACGTCGGGATCCACAACAGCGCGCTCGCCGTCACCATCGCCCTCGATCCCGGCATGCTCGGCGATCCCGAGATCGCGATCCCGGCCGTCGTCTACGCGGTGATCACCGTGCCCTGCGCGGCGCTGGCCGTCCTGCTGCTGACCCGCCGGCGCCAGCGCGTGCCGGTGTGAGTGGCCCGCCGTGCAACAGATGTGCATGCGCGAGTCGCGAAGGAGGAAAGCGCCGACAACGCGGTGTGCATCGTTGACGGGTAATCGGCGGCGGAGGGTTGCGGCCCATTGTTTGGGTGTGTTCACATGGCTGGTATCGCGACCGGGTCATCGGGGCGCAGCCGTCCGACGGGCGAGCGGAAAGCGATTATCCCGCTAATTGAGCGTGATCGTGCGTGGGTTTTCCTCTGATCGAGAGAAGGCATTCTGATGATGGCTTCTGACGTATTGTCTGCCGAATCTGGACTTCGGCGTCGGTTCGAAGATGCGTTGATGCCCAACTACGGCACCCCGCCCCTGGTCATCTCCCACGGCAGCGGCAGCCGGGTGTGGGACACGCAGGGCCACGCCTACCTGGACCTGATCGCCGGCATCGCCGTCTCGGCGCTCGGGCACGCCCACCCGGCGCTCGTCGAGGCGGTCTGCCGGCAGGTCGGGCGCCTCGCCCACATCTCCAACCTCTACCTGCACGAACCCGAGGTGCTGCTGGCCGAGCGTCTGCTCCACCTGCTCGGCGGCGACGGTCGGGTCTTCTTCGCCAACTCGGGCACCGAGGCCAACGAGGCGGCGTTGAAGTTGGTCCGCCGGCACGCCGGCGCCGGCCGGCCCCACGTCGTCGCGGCCTGGCAGAGCTTCCACGGCCGCTCCATGGGGTCACTCGCCCTGGCCGGCAAGCCCGCGATCCGCGACCCGTTCGCCCCGTTCGGATTCGACGTGCGCTTCGTGCCCTACGGCGACACCGAGGCGCTGGCCCGGGCGGTGACGCCGGAGTGCGCGGGGGTCTTCCTGGAACCCATCCAGGGTGAGGCCGGGATCGTCGAGCCGCCCCCGCACTATCTGCGCGCGGCCCGTGACCGGTGTGACGAGACGGGCGCGGTTCTGGTCCTCGACGAGGTGCAGAGCGGGATCGGCCGGACCGGAGAGTGGTTCCACCATCTCGCCGTCGGAGTCCGTCCGGACGTGGTGACCCTCGCCAAGGGACTCGGCGGCGGGCTTCCCATCGCGGCCTGCGTGGGTTTCGGCACGTTCGGCTCGGTCTTCGCCAAGGGCGACCACGGCTCCACCTTCGGCGCCAACCCGGTCGCCTGCGCCGCCGCGCTGGCCGTGCTGGAGGTCATCGAACGCGACGACCTGCTGGCGAACGCGAGGACGGTCGGCGGGGTGCTGCGCGACGGGATCGCCCGGACCGACCATCCCCTGCTGCGGGGCGTCCGCGGCCGCGGTCTCTGGCTCGGCATCGTGCTCGCGGGACCGTACGGCGCTCGGGTGGAGGAAGCGGCCCGGCAGGCCGGTTTCCTGATCAACGCCGTCCAGCCGGACGTGGTGCGGCTGTCGCCTCCGCTGGTGCTCACCGTCGAGGAGGCCCGGGCCTTCCTGGACGCGCTGCCGGGAATCCTCACCACCGCGCTCGACGCGGAGGTGCGCTGATGCGCGCGGTGACCATCCACGGGCCGAAGGACATCCGGGTCGAGCAGGTGCCCGACGCCGCGATCCGGCACCCGACCGACGCCGTCGTCCGGGTCACCCACTCCTGCGTCTGTGGCAGCGACCTGTGGGCGTACCGCGGCCGGGTCCCGCGTCAGCCGGGCCAGCGGATCGGCCACGAGTTCGTCGGGGTGGTGGAGGACGTCGGCGCGGACGTGCGCACCCTGCGGCGGGGGGACCGCGTCGTCGCCCCGTTCGTCTGGTCCGAGGGGACCTGCGCCTACTGCGTCGCCGGCCTGCCCACCTCGTGCCCGAGCAAGGGCTTCTGGGGCGATCCGGGCGCCGACGGCGCCCAGGGCGAGGCGGTGACCGCGCCGTATGCCGACGCCACCCTGGTCGCGCTGCCCGCCGACGTCGACGAGGACCGGATGCCGGCCGTGCTGGCCCTCTCCGACGTCATGTGCACCGGGCACCACGGGGCGCGTGGCGCCGGCGTGGGACCCGGTTCCGACGTGGCAGTGGTCGGTGACGGGGCGGTCGGCCTCTGTGCGGTGCTGGCTGCCCGGCGGCTCGGCGCGGCCCGGATCGCCGTCTTCGGGCACCACCGGAGCCGGGCGGCGGTCGCCCGCCGGTTCGGCGCGGACATCGTGGTCCTCGCGGACGCCGGCTCGGTGGCGGCGCACGCCCTGGAACTGACCGAGGGAAAGGGGTTCACCAGCGTCGTCGAGGCGGTGGGCACCGCCGACGCCATGGCGGCCGCGACGGCGGTGGCGGCCCCGGGCGGGCGGATCGGTTTCGTCGGTGTGCCGCACGGCAGCCAGGACGGCATCGACCTGCGGGCGATGTTCGACCGCAACCTCACCCTGGCCGGTGGCATCACCCCGGCTCGCACCTACATCCCGCACCTGCTGGCCGACGTGCTGTCCGGAGCGCTGGACCCGGCTCCGATCTTCGATCTCACCATCGGGCTCACCGACGCGCCCGACGGTTACGCGGCCATGGACGAACGCCGCGCCCTCAAGACGCTCATCCGCATCTGAAGCGGACGGACCGGAACGTTCAGAAACGAGGAGACTTCAATGTCGATCGATCTCGGCACCAAGGACGAGGTTGTCCGCAACCACTACGAGCAGGACCTCAACGACCACTGGGAGGAGAAGCAGAGCGACCCGATCAACCTCCTGCTGGGCGCGATGGACGGGCTGTACCACCACCACTACGCGGTGGGTGACTTCAACCGGAAGCTGCTGCAGGCGCCGCCGGACGAGCGCGAGCGGCTGATCCTGCGGGAGATGCACCGCATGGAGAACGAGCAGGTCGAGCTGATCCTGGACGCCCTCGACGGCCTGCCGCCGGACGCCCGGGTGATGGACGCCGGCTCCGGTCGCGGCGGGACCAGCTTCATGGTGCACGAGCGGTACGGCTGCCAGGTCGACGGGGTCAACTTCTGCACCCACCACATCGAGTTCGCCGAGCGGCTCGCCGAGCAGCGCAAGTGCGCCGACAAGGTCAACTTCCACTACGCCAACATGGCCAAGACGCCCTTCGAGAGCGGCTCCTTCGACGCCATCGTCAGCAACGAGACCACCATGTACGTCGACCTGAACGAGGCGTTCGCAGAGTTCTCCCGGCTGCTGCGCCCCGGTGGGCGGTACGTCCTGGTGACGTGGTGCCAGAACGACGCGGTGGCCGACAAGTCGGACGACGTCGCCGCCATCGACGAGCACTACGTCTGCCACATCCACAAGCGGAGCGCCTACCTGAAGGCGCTGTCGGACAACGGGCTCGTGCCCTCCCGGGTCCTGGACCTCACCGCCGAGGCGATCCCGTACTGGGAGCTGCGTGAGAACAGCGCGCTGAAGACCGGTGTCGAGGTGCCCTTCCTCGCCGGCTACCGGACGAACTCCCTCAACTACGTGGTCATCGCCGCTGAACGGGTCGTCGAACCCACCGACCACTGACCGGAGGTCCCGATGAGTTTGGTCCAGCAGAGTCGTCCGGTACGCGAGGACGCGCGACTCGACGAGGCTCGCCACTCGGTCGAGAGCACCCTGCGCGACATCGTCGACGGGTTGCACCCGGACCTGTCCCGACTGTGCGGCTACCACTTCGGATGGTCCGACGCCGGCGGCACCCCGACCGGTGACGGCGCCGGCAAGCTGCTCCGCGCCACGCTGACCCTGATGTCGGCGGGCGCGGTCGGCGCCGAGCCGGCGACGGCGATCCCGGGCGCCGTGGCGGTGGAGATGATCCACAACTTCTCACTGCTGCACGACGACATCATGGACGCCGACGCGCTCCGCCGGGGGCGGCCGGCGGCCTGGGTGGTGTACGGGACCGGCATGACCACCCTCGCCGGCGACGCGCTCATCGCGACCGCCTTCCGTGCCCTACGGTCGCTGAACTCCCGCCCGGGACTGGACTCGGCGGACCTGTTGCTGGCGGCGCTCCACCAGATGATCGACGGGCAGGCGGCGGACCTCGCCCTGGAACAGGTGCCCGTACGGGAGGTCGACGTCCCGCACTACCTGCGGGCGTGCGCCAAGACGACGGCGTTGCTGGAGACCGCGACGGCGATCGGCGCGGTCCTGGGTGGGGCACGGACGGCGACGGTGGACGCCCTGCGCGAGGCGGGCCGACACCTCGGACTGTCCTGGCAGGTCGCCAACGACGTGGAGGACATCTGGGGGGACCCGGCGCTGACCGGCAAGCCGGCCCGCAGCGATCTGGGCCGGGCGAAGAAGACGATCCCGGTGATCCTGGCGTTGCGGGCGGGCAACCCCGCGGCCGCCGAGCTGGCGGTACTGCTCGATCAACCGGAGCCGACGGACGACCAGGTGCAGGCGCAGGCGGATCTGATCGAGCGTGCCGGTGGCCGGGAGCAGGCCGAGGCGTTGTCCGGACGGTATCTGGAGGTGGCGCTCGGCAAGCTCGGCGAGGCGGACGTGCCGGAGGTCGAACGAGACCGGCTGATCGGGCTCTTCCGTCTCGTGGCCGGCCACCATCCGGCGCCGGCGGGGGGCGACGACCGGGCATCCGCCCGCGTCGTCTGAACTGGTGGTGGTATCGCGATATCATGGCGGCAGGCAGAGCGCCTGCCCGCGCCCGATGTGACAGCCCACGCCTGAGCACATGCCGGGGCCAAGAGTCTCCGACTCCGCGCGGTCGTGTCGAGCTTCCGGCGTGCCTGCCACGCCGCCCGTTCGGTGGAGGGCGTGGGACTGCACCGGAGGCGTCATGTCTGATCAGAACCCGCGGAGCACCCCACGCCCGGGGCGCGCCCGCAAGCGGGCCATCCGGGAACAGGCCGCGCGGACCGGAGTCCCCTATTCGGTGGCCGCCCGGCAGCTCGAGGCGGTCGGTCTCCAGCCCGGCGAGACCCTCTCCAGCTACGGACGCACGATCTATCCGACGGGCTTCGACTCCCATCGCCAACTGCTCATCGAACGCCGCGAACGGCGGTCCTTCGAGGAGCGGGTGGCGGACACCCGGCGGGCCGGGGCGCTGCCCGACGGCCGGGCCCAGCACCTCGTCGAGCGGTTTCCACCCACCCGGGGGCCGAAGGGCACCGGGGTGGGCCCGCTCTACCACGGTGAGGGGCGCCAGGAGCTGCTCGCGATGTTGTTCATCGTCGTCGCGGCCGAGTCGCCCGGGTTGCTGCCCGAGGTGGGTGACCTGGCGTGGATCTCCGAGATGGGTGAGGAGACCGCGCTCGACATGGCCTGTGCCGAGCTGGACCGGGAGGCCCGCCGGCTGCTCGACCGCGAGCCGGCGGTGTTGTGGCCGGCGATCGAGAAGGCGCTGGCCGCCGCCGAGCACAGCGCCGACTGGCAGATCCGCCAGGAGGCGATCCGGCACACCGCGCTCTTCCGCACCATGGTGACCCCGCGTGAGGGCTACGCGGGGGAGCCGTACGTGGAGGGTCTGCCGATCGCGGGTGTCCGGCAGATCCTGGACGCGCTGCTCATCGTCGCCGACGACGGTCACGCCCCGGGCACCCGGGTGCGTCTGCTCCGCGACTCCCACCAGGGGCGGACGGCCACGATCCTGGGCGCGGTGTGGGGCCCGTCGGGCCCGCCGGTGGGTTACGACGTCTGGGTCGACGAGACGAAGACGGCGCTGTCGGCGCGCCCCGACGAACTTGTCGTGCTGGCCGACCAGGAGTCGTTGCCGCGCTGAGCCGGATCACGCCGGCGGGAGTGCCGGGGCGTACGCAGGGGGCCGACCCGAACGGGTCGGCCCCCTGCCGCGTCGTCGGTCAGGCGGCGCTGTTGCCGTTGTCGACGGTCAGCTCGACCGGCACGGCGTCCGGCACGGTCGCCGGCCGGTCCGCACCCCGGAAGACGAGTTTGGACTTGTCGATGTTTTCCGGGTCGCCTTCGCAGTCGACGACGACGATCTGGCCGGGGGTCAGTTCGTTGAACAGGATCCGCTCGGACAGGTTGTCCTCGATGTCACGCTGGATCGTGCGTCGCAGCGGACGGGCGCCGAGCACCGGGTCGAAGCCCTTCTTCGCCAGGTACTTCTTGGCGTTGTCGGTCAACTCCAGACCCATGTCCTTGTTGCGCAGCTGACCCTCGATCCGCTGGATCATGATGTCCACGATCTGCAGGATCTCGTTCTCCCGCAGCTGGTGGAACACGATCGTGTCATCGATACGGTTGAGGAACTCGGGCCGGAAGTGCTGCTTGAGCTCGTCGTTGACCTTCTGCTTCATCCGGTCGTAGTTCG
>NZ_FMDM01000008.1 GCF_900090105.1 Micromonospora humi
ACTTCCGGGACGTGCTGTTGGGTCTGGGGGTGTATCCGGATCCGGATGCGGTGATGGGTTCCGAGGGTGCGGGTGTGGTGGTCGAGGTCGGCCCCGACGTTTCCGACCTGGCGGTGGGTGATCGGGTGTTCGGGCTGTTCCACGGTGGGTTCGCGCCGCGGGTGGTGGCGGATCATCGGGTGGTCGCGCGGATGCCGCAGGGTTGGTCGTTCGCGCAGGCGGCGGCGGTGCCGATGGCGTTCCTGACGGCCTGGTACGGGCTGGACGACCTCGGACGTCTGCGGGCCGGTGAGCGGCTGTTGGTGCATGCCGCTGCCGGTGGTGTGGGTATGGCGGCGGTGCAGTTGGCGCGGCTGTGGGGTGCGGAGGTGTTCGCGACCGCCTCACCGGCGAAGTGGGCGGCGGTCGAAGCGCTCGGCGTCGACCCGGAGCGCATCGCGTCGTCGCGGGATCTGGGCTTCGCCGACGTGTTCGGCGGTGTGGATGTGGTGTTGGACTCGCTGGCCGGTGAGTTCGTGGACGCGTCGTTGGGCATGCTGCGCCCGGGTGGCCGGTTCGTGGAGATGGGTAAGGCGGACATCCGCGACGCCGCCGAGGTCGAGCGTCGGCTCGGGGTCTGGTACAAGGCGTTCGACCTGTCGGAGGCGGGCGCGGATCGCACGGCGGCGATGTTGGCCGACCTCGTCGCGTTGTTCGAGTCGGGGGACCTGCGGCTGTTGCCGCCGACCGTGGCGGACGTGCGGGAACTGCCGGCGGTGCTGGGTGCGATGAGTCGTGGCGCGCACGTCGGGAAGAACGTGGTCCTCGTTCCCCGCCCGGTGGACGGGCCGGTGCTGATCACCGGCGGCACCGGCGGTCTGGGTGCGCTGGTCGCCGCGCATCTGGTCGAGGCGCACGGCGTACGGGATCTGGTGCTGGTGAGCCGGTCCGGTGGGCCGGCGCCGGAGCTGGACGCCCGGGTGCGGGTGGTCGCGGCCGACGTCACCGACCGGGCCGCCCTGGCCGCGGTGATCGACGGCATCGACGACCTCGCCGGTGTGGTGCACTGCGCCGGCGTGCTCGACGACGGCGTGTTCACCAGCCTGACACCGGAACGGGTGGCCGCCGTCCTCGCGCCCAAGGTCGACGCGGTGCTGCACCTGCACGAGCTGACGCGCGACCGGGACCTGGCGCTCTTCACCGTGTTCTCCTCGATCTCGGCGGTCTTCGGCACCGCCGGCCAAGCCGGATACTCGGCCGCCAACGCGTTCCTCGACGGCTTCGTCTCGTACCGTCGCGGTCTCGGTCTGGTCGGTCAGTCGCTGGGCTGGGGTCTGTGGGCCAACGCCGCCGGCATGGGCGGCGCGGTGGCCGCGCGGGTCGGCGGCGGCATGTCCGACGAGCTGGGCCTGGCCCTGTTCGACGCCGCGCACCGGCTGCCGGACGCGCACGTGGTCCCGGCACGGCTCGACCTCGACGCGGTCCGGGCCTCGGGGACCGTGCCGCCGCTGCTGCGCCGGCTGGTCACCAGCACGGTCCGCCGGGCCGACGACGGCGGCGCAACGGGCCCCGACCTGGCGCGACGCCTCGTCGGGCTGGCGGACGCCGACCAGGACCGGCTGCTGACCGACGTGGTGTGCACGGCCGCCGCCGGCGTGCTCGGCCACGGCTCCGCCGACGCGGTCCAGCCGACCCGGGCCTTCAAGGACCTCGGGTTCGACTCGCTCACCTCCGTCGAGCTGCGCAACCGGCTGAACACCGCGACCGGGCTGCGGCTGCCCGCCACGCTGGTGTTCGACTACCCCACCCCGGTCGTCCTGGCCGGCTGGCTGCGCACCGAGCTGCTCGGCGCGCCGGCCCCGCAACAGGCCCGGATCGTCCGGGCCGCCACCGACGACGACGCGATCGCGATCGTCGGCATGGCCTGCCGCTACCCGGGCGGCGCCAACAGCCCCGACGACCTCTGGCGGCTCGTCACCGACGGCACGGACGCGATCGGCCCGTTCCCGACCGACCGTGGCTGGGCCGCCGACGCCGGCGACTACGTACGCCAGGGCGGCTTCATCGACGACGCGACCGCGTTCGACTCCCGCCTCTTCGGCATCTCGCCGCGCGAGGCCCTGACCATGGACCCGCAACAGCGGGTGCTCCTCGAAGCCTGCTGGGAGGTCTTCGAACGGGCCGGGTTCGACCCCGAGTCGCTGCGCGGTGAGCCGGTCGGCGTGTTCATCGGCTCGTCCTCGTCCGGCTACGGCACCGCCGGCCCGCTGCCGGACGGCGCCGAGACCCACGCGCTCACCGGCACCGCGCCGAGCGTGATCAGCGGACGGGTCGCGTACACCTTCGGCATCGAAGGTCCCGCGGTCACCGTCGACACGGCCTGCTCCTCGTCGCTGGTCGCCCTGCACCTCGCCGCCCAGGCGCTGCGGTCGGGGGAGTGCACGATGGCCCTCACCGGCGGGGTCACCGTCCTGGCCGGCGCCGACATCTTCCCGAGCTTCGACAGCCAGGGCGGCCTGGCCGGGGACGGGCGGTGCAAGCCGTTCTCGGCCGACGCCGACGGCACCGGCTGGTCCGAGGGCGTCGGCGTGCTGCTCGTCGAGAAGCTCTCCGACGCCCGGCGCCACGGCCACCAGGTGCTGGCCGTGGTGCGGGGCACCGCGGTGAACTCCGACGGGGCGTCGAACGGGCTCACCGCCCCGAACGGGCCGTCCCAGCAGCGGGTCATCACGCAGGCCCTCGCGAACGCGCGGCTCACCCCGGCCGACATCGACGTGGTGGAGGCGCACGGCACCGGCACCGCGCTCGGCGACCCGATCGAGGCGCAGGCGCTGCTCGCCACGTACGGCCGGCAGCGCCCCGCCGACCAACCGTTGCGGCTCGGCTCGATCAAGTCCAACATCGGCCACACCCAGGCCGCGGCCGGCGTCGCCGGCATCATCAAGATGGTGCTGGCCATGCGGCACGGCGAGCTGCCGCGCACGCTGCACGCCCGGACCCCGTCCGCGCACATCGACTGGACCTCCGGCGCCCTGCACCTGCTGACCGAACCGGTCGCCTGGCCGGCGGGCGACCGCCCGCGCCGGGCGGCGGTGTCGTCCTTCGGCATCAGCGGCACCAACGCCCACGTGGTGCTCGAGGAGGCGCCCACCCCGGTCTCCGCGCCGGCCCCGGCCGAGCCGGTCGCCGGACCGGTGCCGTGGGTGCTGTCCGCCCGGACGCCGGCGGCGCTGCGAGCCCAGGCCGAACGGCTCCGGGAGTACGCGCTGGCGCGGCCGCAGTCACGGCCGGCGGACGTCGGTGCGGCGCTGGTGTCGACCCGGGCCGTCCTCGATCACCGTGCGGTGGTCGTGGGATCGGACCTGGCGTCGTTCGCGGCGGCGCTGGCGGACCTCGACACCGGAACCGGCGGCACCGGTACGGGCCGCACCGCGTTCCTGTTCACCGGCCAGGGCGCCCAGCGGATCGGGATGGGCAGTGGCCTGGCTGAGCGGTTCCCGCTCTTCGCCGAGACGTTCGACGGCATCGTCGCCCGCTTCGACGGGCTGCGCGAGGCCCTGGAGTCCGACGCGATCCACCGCACCGTGCACACCCAGGCCGGGCTGTTCGCGGTCGAGGTCGCGCTCTACCGGTTGTTCGAGTCCTGGGGCGTCACCCCGGACTACCTGCTGGGGCACTCGATCGGGGAGATCGCCGCCGCGCACGTGGCGGGCGTGCTGTCGCTCGACGACGCGGTGACGTTGGTGGCGGCGCGCGGCCGGTTGATGCAGGCGCTGCCGGCCGGCGGCGCGATGCTCGCGGTGCAGGCGTCCGAGGCCGAGGTGCGCAAGGCGATCGGCCGCCGGAAGATCGACGTGGCCGCGGTCAACGGGCCGAACTCCGTGGTCGTCTCCGGCAGGGCCGCCGCCGTCGACAAGCTCGCGGCGCGCTTCCCGAAGACCACCCGGCTCACCGTGTCGCACGCGTTCCACTCGTCGCTGATGGAGCCGATGCTCGCCGACTTCGCCGCCGCGATCGGGCACATCGAGTTCGCGTCGCCGCGGATTCCGGTGGTGTCGAACCTGACCGGCGAGCCGGTCGAGGAGTTCACCGCCGACTACTGGGTGCGCCACGTGCGCGAGGCGGTGCGCTTCGACGACGGCATGACCTGGCTCGCCGACCACGGCGTCACCCGGTGCCTGGAGGTCGGCCCGGCGGCCGTGCTGTCGGCGACGGCCGCGCCGGACCTCACCTACGTCACCGCGCTGCGCAAGGACCGCGACGAGACCACGACCGTCCTGGAGGCGGCCGGACGGCTGTGGGCCGTGGGCGTACCCGTCGACTGGGCGGCGATCCTGCCGGCCGCGCCGCGGGTCGACCTGCCGACGTACCCGTTCCAGCGCGACCGCTACTGGCTGATGCCCGCCGAGACGACCGGGATCACCGGCGCCGAGGACGGCGCGTTCTGGTCGGCGGTGGAACGCGGCGACCACGAGAGCCTCGCCGGCGAACTCGACGGCGTGGACGCGGGAGCGCTGGAGCGCATGCTGCCGGCCCTGTCCGCGTGGCGTCACCGGCGTCGTTCGCAGGGCGTGGTGGAGGGATGGCGGTACCGGGTCGGCTGGGCGCCGATGCCCGAGCCGGCGCCGGTGGTGCTGTCGGGTACGTGGCTGGTGCTGTCGGAGACGGACGCCGACGACATCGTCGCGGCGCTGGCGTCGGCGGGTGCCGAGGTGGTGCGGTCGAGTTCCGTCACGGTCGTCGACGGCCTGCGAGGTGTGGTCTGGGTCGGCGGTGCGGGTTGGCCGTTGGTGGCCGCGCTGAAGGAGATCGCCGCCGTCGGGATCACCGCGCCGGTGTGGGCGGTGACGCGTGGCGCGGTCGCGGTGGGTCGATCCGAGTCGGTGACCGACGTCGGAGCGTCGATGGTGTGGGGTGTGGGCCGGGTCGCCGGCCTGGAGCTGCCGCAGACGTGGGGCGGTCTGGTCGACGTTCCCGCCCGCCTGGGCGAGCCTGAGGGCCGCCGGTTCGCGGGAGTGTTGGCCGGCGGCGGTGAGGACCAGGTTGCCGTCCGGTCGTCCGGGGTGTTCGTGCGCAGGTTGCGGCGTGCCGCCCCGGCTGGACCGGCGAACCCGGTGTCGCTGTCGGGCACCGTGCTGGTCACCGGTGGCACGGGTGCTCTTGGTTCGCGTGCGGCGCGGTGGGTGGTGCGCCGTGGCGCCTCCCGGGTGGTGTTGCTGTCGCGTCGTGGCGAGCAGGCCCCGGGCGTCCGTGACCTCGTCGCGGAACTGAGCGCCGAGGGTGCCGAGGTGTCGGTGGTGGCGTGCGACGTCGCCGACCGTGATGCCGTGCACGCGGTGGTGGCGGGCATCGAGGGCTTGACCGGTGTGGTGCACGCGGCGGGCGTGTCCGGCATGGAGAGCCTGCTCGACGTCACGAAGGAGTCGTTCGGGGCGGTGGTGTCGGGCAAGGTGTCGGGTGCGTTGCACCTGGACGAGGCGACCGCCGAGCTTGATCTTGACTTGTTCCTGGTGTTCTCGTCGATCGCCGGGGTCTGGGGCAGTGGCGGTCAGGCCGCCTACGCCGCCGGCAATGCGGTGCTGGACGCGCTGGTGGAGTCGCGTCGCGCCGCCGGGAAGGCGGGCACCGCCATCGCGTGGGGTCCGTGGGCCGAGGGTGGGATGGCCGGCGAGGCGAATGCCGTCGACTACCTGGCCCGCCGCGGTCTCACCGCGATGGACCCGGACCTGGCGATGCACGCCTTGGCGTTGGCGGTCGATTCCGGCGACGCGACGACGACGGTCGCCGACGTGGACTGGTCGCGGTTCGTGCCGACGTTCGCCGCGCAGCGGCCGGCGCCGCTCTTCGGTGAGCTGGCGGTGGTCGCCTCCGAGACGCCGGCCGACGATGCGCTGGCGGCACGCCTGGCCGGCCTGTCGCAGACCGAGCGGCGCCGGGAGCTGTTGGCGTTGGTGCGGGCGCAGACCGCGAAGGCGTTGGGTTACGCCGGGGCGGTGCAGGTGGAGCCGCAGACGGCATTCCGGGATCTGGGCATCGACTCCGTGACCGCGGTGGAGGTGAAGAGCCGGATCAACGCGGCGACCGGTCTGCACCTGGGGTCGTCGTTGGTCTTCGACTACCCGACCCCCCAGGCGTTGGCCGACCACCTCCTGGAGGCGCTGGGCTTCACCGGGACGGACGACGCGCCGGCGGTGGCGATGCCGGGGCGGGTCGACGGTGACGACATCGTGATCGTGGGGATGGCGTGCCGGTATCCGGGCGGGGTTCAGTCGCCGGAGGATCTGTGGCGGTTGGTCGCCGGGGGTGCCGATGGCATGTCGGTGTTCCCTGTCGACCGGGGGTGGGCCGTTCCGGCCGACGCGTCGTACTCGGCGGTGGGCGGGTTCGTTGACAGCGCGACGGGTTTCGACGCGGGCCTGTTCGGCATCTCTCCGCGTGAGGCCGTCGCGATGGATCCGCAGCAGCGCATGTTGTTGGAGGTGTCCTGGGAGACCTTGGAGCGTTCGGGGGTGGATCCGCGGTCGTTGCGGGGTCGTCCGGTGGGTGTGTTCGTGGGCGCGTCGAATTCCGGCTATGGCACTGGGGGACTGTTCGCGGAGACCGGTGACGGGCACGTCCTGACCGGTACGGCGAACAGTGTGATCTCGGGTCGGGTGTCGTATTCGTTCGGGTTCGAGGGTCCGGCGATGACGGTGGACACGGCGTGTTCGTCGTCGCTGGTGGCGTTGCATCTGGCGGCGCAGGCGTTGCGTTCTGGTGAGTGTGATCTGGCGCTTGCCGGTGGGGTGACGGTGATCACGGGTCCGGAGGTGTTCGCGGAGTTCGCCCGTCAGGACGGGTTGTCGTCGGACGGGCGGTGCAAGTCGTTCGCGGGTGCCGCGGACGGCACGGGGTGGGCCGAGGGCGCCGGCATGCTGCTGGTGGAGCGCCGTGCTGACGCCGAACGGCTCGGGCACCGCATCCTGGCCGTCATCAGCGGCAGCGCCGTCAACCAGGATGGCGCGTCGAACGGCCTGACCGCGCCGAACGGGCCGGCGCAGCAGCGGGTGATCCGGCAGGCACTGGCCAGTGCCGGGTTGACGACGGCCGACGTGGACGTGGTGGAGGCGCACGGCACCGGCACCCGGTTGGGCGACCCGATCGAGGCGCAGGCGTTGCTGGCGACCTACGGGCAGGACCGCGACGAGCCGTTGTGGCTCGGGTCGATCAAGTCGAACATCGGGCACACCCAGGCCGCCGCCGGTGTCGCCGGGATCATCAAGATGATCCTGGCGATGCGCCACGGCGTGCTGCCGGCGACGTTGCACGTCGACGAGCCGTCGCCGCACGTGGACTGGAGCGCCGGGGCGGTGGAACTGCTGACCGCGGCCCGACCGTGGGAGTCGAACGGCAGCCCACGCCGCGCGGCGGTGTCGGCGTTCGGGATCAGCGGCACCAACGCGCACCTGATCCTCCAGGAACCCGCCGAGCAGCAGGCGACCGTCGAGGCGCCCGAGGCCGACGGCCCGCTGCCGTGGCTCGTCTCCGCCAGGTCGGCGGAGGCGCTGGCCGGGCAACTGGTCCGGCTTCGACAGACCGTGGCGGAGCTGGACCCGGCGGCGGTGGCGTGGTCGCTGGCGACCGGGCGCGCCGCGCTGGAGCACCGCGCGGTGGTGCTCGCCGGCACCCGCGACGACCTCCTCACCGGCCTGGGAGCGCCGACGGTGTCCGGCGTGGCGGCCGAGGGTGGCCTGGCGGTGCTGTTCACCGGTCAGGGCGCGCAGCGGATCGGCATGGGCCTGCGGCTGGCGGATCGGTTCCCGGTGTTCGCGGCGGCGTTCGACGCGATCCGCGCCCGCTTCGACCAGCTCCTCGACATGCCGCTGCGCGACGCCGTCGACTCCGACGCGATCCACCAGACCGTCTACACCCAGGCCGGCCTGTTCGCGGTCGAGGTGGCCCTGTTCCGGCTCCTCCAATCCTGGGGGATCACCCCCGACTACCTGCTGGGCCACTCGATCGGCGAGATCGCCGCCGCGCACGTCGCGGACGTGCTCTCCCTGGACGACGCGGTCACGCTGGTCGCGGCGCGCGGCCGGCTGATGCAGGCGCTGCCGGCCGGCGGCGCGATGCTCGCGGTGCAGGCCTCCGAGGCCGAGGTCCGGTCGATGCTCGCCGGCGGCGTGGACGTCGCCGCGGTCAACGGCCCCACCTCGGTTGTCATCTCCGGTCCGGCGCACGCGATCGACGAGCTGGCGCCCAGGTTCGCCAAGGCCACCCGGTTGACGGTGTCGCACGCGTTCCACTCGTCGCTGATGGAGCCGATGCTGGCCGACTTCGCGGCCGCGATCAGGCACCTCGACTTCGCGCCCCCGCGCATCCCGATCGTGTCGAACCTGACCGGCGAGCCGGTCGAGCAGTTCACCGCCGACTACTGGGTGCGCCACGTGCGCGAGGCGGTCCGCTTCGCCGACGGCGTGGCGTGGCTGCGGGCGCAGGGCGTGACCCGGGCCGTCGAGGTCGGCCCGTCCGGTGTGCTGTCCGCGATGGCGCGCCTGACCGCGCCGGACCTCACGTACGCGCCCGCGCTGCGCAAGGACCGCGACGAGGCCGAGAGCCTGCTGTACGCGGTCGCCCAGGCGTGGACCGTCGGCGTGCCGGTCGACTGGACCGCGATCCTGCCCGCCGCGCCCCGCGTCGACCTGCCCACCTACGCGTTCCAGCGGGACCACTACTGGCTCACCCCGCTCGACCTCCCGGCGACCACCGCCGCGGACCCGGTGGAGGCGGCGTTCTGGCAGGCCGTCGAGGGCGAGAGCCTGCACGACCTGCTGCACACCGACGTCCCGGCCTCGCTGGGCGCCGCGCTCGCCGAGTGGCGCCGCGACCGGATGGCCGCCGGTGCGGTCGCGTCCTGGTGCTACGACGTCACCTGGCAGCCGGTCGCCGACCCGGCTCGGCCCGCCCCGGGCTCCTGGATCGTGCTGACCCCGCACGACGGCGTCGCCGACCCGCTGGTGTCCACGCTGAGCGGCGCCGGCCTGGACATCGTCGAACTCCCGGTCATGCCCGAGGACCTGGACCGTGCGGTCCTGGCCGAGGAACTCGCCGCCATGGGCGCGGGCCTGGCGGGCCTCGCCGGCGTCGTGTCCCTGCTGTCGCTGGCCGAGCCCGCCGACTCGGTGGTGCCGCGCAGCTTCCTGACCGTCGTGCAGGCCCTCGGCGACAGCGGCGTCGACGCGCGGCTGTGGTGCGTCACCCAGGGCGCCGTCTCGGTCGGCCGCTCCGACCCGCTGCACGACGCGACCGCGGCCCTCGTGTGGGGCGCGGGCCGGGTCGCCGCGCTGGAGGCGCCGGAACAGTGGGGTGGCCTCGTCGACGTCCCGGCCGGTCTCGGCGGGCGCGAGGGCGACCGGCTGGCCGGCGTCCTCGGTGGCGGCGAGGACCAGGTCGCGGTCCGTGCCTCCGGGGTCTTCGTCCGGCGGCTGCGACCCGCGCCGTCGCCGGCCCGACCGCCGGCCCCGCGCACCTGGGACGGTACGGTCCTGGTCACCGGCGGCACCGGGGCGCTCGGCGCTCAGGTGGCCCGTTGGCTGGTGGGTCGTGGGGTGCCGCGGTTGGTGTTGACGTCGCGGCGGGGGATGGACGCGCCGGGTGCCGTTGAGTTGGTGGCGGAGCTGTCGCCGGCGCGGGTGGACGTGGTGGCGTGTGACGTCGCGGATCGTCCGCAGGTGGCGGAGCTGCTGGCCGGGATCCCGGACCTGCGCGGCGTGGTGCACGCCGCCGGCGTCGCCGGCATGGGCCTGCTCTCCCAGACCACCGCCGAGGAGTTCGCCGCGATCGTGCGCGGCAAGGTCGCCGGCGCGGTCCACCTGGACGCGCTGACCCACGACCTCGACCTGTTCGTGGTCTTCTCGTCGATCTCCGGCGTCTGGGGCAGCGGCGGCCAGCCGGCCTACTCGGCCGGGAACGCGTTTCTCGACGCGCTGGTGCAGGCGCGCCGCGCGAAGGGCGAGCCCGGCACGGCGATCGCCTGGGGGCCGTGGGCCGAGGCCGGCATGCTGGTCGCCGAGGAGGGCGCCGAGGACTACCTGCGCCGGCGCGGTCTGCGCCCGATGCCGCCGGCGCTGGCGATCCGGGCGCTGGCCGAGGCGGTCGACGCCGACACCGGCTGCCTGACCGTCGCCGACGTCGACTGGGCCCGGTTCGGGCCGGCGTTCACCGCCTCCCGGCCCAGCCCGCTGCTGCACGACCTGCTCCCCGCCGACGCGGCTCCGGCCGTGACGACGCCCGACACCGACCGGTGGGCCGGGCACCTGGCCGCGCTCGGGCCGGCGGAACGCTCCCGCACGGTCCTCGCGCAGGTGCGCCGCACGGTGGCCGAGGTGCTCGGGTACGCCGACGTGGACCGGGTGCCGCCGGGCCGGGCGTTCAAGGACCTCGGCATCGACTCGCTCACCGCGGTCGAGCTGCGCGACCGGTTGCAGGCGCTGACCGGGCTCGCGCTGCCGGCCAGCCTCGCCTTCGACCACCCCACCGCCACCGCGGTCACCGACCTCCTCCAGTCGCACGTCACGGGCGCCGACACGGCCGCGCCGGTGCTGACCGCCACCGCCGTCACCACCGACCCGATCGTCATCGTGAGCATGGCGTGCCGGTACCCCGGCGGGGTGACCGGTCCCGAGGACCTGTGGCGGCTGGTCGCCGACGGCGCCGACGCCGTCGGGCCGTTCCCGACCGACCGGGGCTGGGACCTGGACGCGCTGTTCGACCCGGACGGCAGCCGCGCCGGCAGCTCGTACGTGCGGGAGGGCGGCTTCCTGCGGGACGCCTCCACGTTCGACGCCGACATGTTCGGCATCTCGCCGCGCGAGGCGCTGGCGATGGACCCGCAGCAGCGGCTGCTGCTGGAGACGACGTGGGAGGCGCTGGAGCGGGCGGGCGTCGACCCGACGTCTCTCACCGGCACGCCCACCGGCGTGTTCGTCGGCACCAACGGCCAGGACTACACCACCCTGTCCGCGTCCGCGGCCGGGTCCGAGGGCTACGTCGCGACCGGCACGATCGCCAGCGTGATGTCCGGGCGGCTGTCGTACGCGTTCGGCCTCGAAGGCCCGGCCGTCACCGTCGACACGGCCTGCTCGTCGTCGCTCGTCGCGCTGCACCTCGCCGGCCAGGCGCTGCGGCAGGGCGAGTGCGATCTGGCGCTGGTCGGTGGCGTGACCGTGATGACCACCCCGTACACGTTCGTGGAGTTCAGCCGCCAGCAGGGCCTGTCGTTCGACGGCCGGTGCAAGTCCTTCGGCGCCGGTGCGGACGGCACCGGCTGGTCCGAGGGCGTGGGCATGCTCGTGGTCGAACGCCTCAGCGACGCCCGGCGCAACGGGCACCGGGTGCTCGCGGTGGTACGCGGCAGCGCGGTCAACCAGGACGGCGCCAGCAACGGGCTCACCGCACCCAACGGCGGTGCGCAGCAGCGCGTCATCCGGCAGGCCCTCGCCAACTCCGGCCTGACCACCGGCGACGTCGACCTGGTGGAGGCGCACGGCACCGGCACCAAGCTCGGCGACCCGATCGAGGCCCAGGCGCTGCTGGCGACCTACGGCCAGGAGCGGAGCGCGGAACGGCCGCTGTGGCTGGGCTCGATCAAGTCGAACCTCGGTCACACCCAGGCCGCCGCCGGCGTCGCCGGGATCATCAAGCTGATCATGGCGATGCGGCACGACACCATGCCGCCCACCCTCTACGCCGAGGAGCGCACCCCGCACGTCGACTGGAGCGCCGGCGCGGTCGAGCTGCTGACCGAGGCCCGGCCGTGGAAGCCGAACGGCCATCCCCGCCGGGGCGCGGTGTCGTCGTTCGGGATCAGCGGCACCAACGCCCACGTGATCATCGAGGAGCCGGCCGCGGTCACCGACCCGCAGCTCGGCGTCCCGCCGGTCGAGGGCCGCCAGCCGTGGCTGGTCTCGGCGCGCTCGCCGCAGGCGCTGGCCGCCCAGGTGGAGCGGCTGCGCGACTTCGTGGCCGCCGAGCCGGAGCTGGACCCGGCGGCGGTGGCCTGGTCGCTGGCGACCGGCCGGGCCGCGCTGGAGCACCGCGCGGTGCTGCTGGGCGCCACCCGCGAGGACTTCATCGCCGGTCTGCAGGCGTCCGTGGCGTCCGACGCCGGCGGTCCGCAGGCGGCCGGGGCATCGGGTGTGGCGGCCGAGGGTGATCTGGCGTTCCTGTTCACCGGTCAGGGCGCGCAGCGCGTCGGGATGGGTGCGGGCCTGTACGCCCGGTTCCCGGTGTTCGCCGAGGCGTTCGACGGGATCTGCGCCCGCTTCGATCAGGTGCTGGACGTGCCGTTGCGGGAGGCGATCGATTCGGAGGCGGTCCATCGGACCGTCTACACGCAGGCCGGCCTGTTCGCCGTCGAGGTGGCGTTGTTCCGCCTCGTCGAGTCGTGGGGGGTGATCCCGGACTTCCTGCTCGGTCACTCGATCGGGGAGATCGCCGCCGCGCACGTCGCGGGGGTGCTGTCGCTCGACGACGCGGTGACCTTGGTGGCGGCGCGCGGCCGGCTGATGCAGGCGCTGCCGGCCGGTGGGGCGATGCTCGCGGTGCGGGCCTCCGAGGCCGAAGTCCGCGGCCAGCTGATCGACGGGGTGGACGTCGCCGCCGTCAACGGCCCCACCTCGGTCGTCGTCTCCGGGCCGGAAGAGAAGATCGACGAGTTGGCGCCCAGGTTCGCCAGGGCCACCCGGTTGACGGTGTCGCACGCGTTCCACTCGTCGCTGATGGAGCCGATGCTGGCCGAGTTCGCGGCGGCGATCGCGCACATCTCGTTTGCGCCGCCGCGTGTTCCGGTGGTGTCGAACCTGACCGGCGAGCCGGTGGAGGAGTTCACCGCCGGCTACTGGGTGCGCCACGTGCGCGAGGCGGTGCGCTTCGACGACGGCATGCAGTGGCTCGCCGGCAACGGGGTGACCCGCTGTCTGGAGGTCGGCCCGGCGGGCGTGCTGTCCGCGCTGGCCGCCCCCGACCTCGCCTATGTCCCGGCGCTGCGCAAGGACCGCGACGA
This sequence comes from Micromonospora humi, assembly GCF_900090105.1. Taxonomy (GTDB): domain Bacteria; phylum Actinomycetota; class Actinomycetes; order Mycobacteriales; family Micromonosporaceae; genus Micromonospora; species Micromonospora humi. The sequence goes on from NZ_FMDM01000008.1 coordinate 13,022, forward strand.
GACCGACAGCCTGCTGCACGCGGTCGCCACACTGTGGACCGCCGGCGTGCCGGTCGACTGGGCCGCGATCCTGCCCGCACGAGCTCGACTGGAACTGCCCACGTACGCCTTCCAGGGCCGCCGCTTCTGGCCCGAGGCCGCCCCCGGCGCCGCCGTCGCCGTGCCCGGCCTGACCGTCACCGACCACCCGCTGGTCGGCCTCGCGATGCCGGTGGCCGGCGCCGACGAGGTGCTGCTGACCGGCCGCCTGGCCGCGTCCGTCCAACCCTGGCTGGCCGACCACACCGTGTGGGGCCGCGTCGTCGTCCCCGGCACCGCCTTCGTCGACCTGGCGCTGCGTGCCGCGCGGCAGGTCGGCGGCGGCCGGATCGACGAGCTGACCGTCGAGGCGCCGCTGATCCTGGCGGCCGGCGGCGCCGAGGTGCAGGTGCGGGTCACCGCACCGGACGGGTACGGCGTGCGCGATGTGCGGATCCACGCCCGCCCGGCGCACGACGCCGACGGCCCGTGGACGCTGCACGCCTCCGGCGCGCTCACCGACGCCGGCGGAGACGACACGTTCACCCTGGCGCAGTGGCCGCCGGCCGACGCCCAGCCGGTGGAGCTGGACGGCTTCTACGACCGCCTCGCCACCGACGCCGGCCTCGACTACGGGCCGGTGTTCCGGGGCCTGCGGTCCGCCTGGCGCACCGCCGACACGGTCTACACCGAGGTGGCGGTGCCCGCCGAGGCGCACGCCGACGCGACCCGCTTCGACCTGCACCCGGCCCTGCTGGACGCCGCCCTGCACGGCTGCGCCCTGCTGTTCCCGGCCGACGGCACCGCACGCCTGCCGTTCGCCTGGTCCGGCGTCACCCTGCACGCCACCGGCGCCACCCGGCTGCGCGTCGCGTTGAGCCTCGCCGGCCCGGACGCGGTGACCGTACGGGTCGCCGACGGCATCGGTGAGCCGGTCGCCACCGTGCGACGGCTGATGCTGCGCGGTGCCTCCGCGGAGCAACTCCCCACCGGCGCTCCGGCCGCCGTCCGCGACGCGCTGTTCACCGTCGAGTGGACGCCGCTGCCCACCCCGGCCGGGGACCCGGTCGAGGGCGTCGTGGTGCTGCCCGTCCGCGACGTCGACCAGGCGCTCGACGCCGTACAGAACTGGCTCGCCGCCGACGACGCGGGCGGCACGCTGGCCGTCGTCACCCGGGGCGCGGTCCCGGCCGGCGGCCCGGTCTCCGACCTGCCCGGCGCCGCCGTGTGGGGCCTGCTGAGGTCCGCCCAGACCGAGAACCCCGACCGGATCGTGCTCGTCGACGTGGACCACGACGACCCCGCCGCGCCGGACGTCGTCGACGCGGTCGGGCTCGGCGAGCCCGAGGTGGCGGTACGCGCCGGCGAGTTCCTCGTCCCGCGCCTGGTCCGCGCCACCCCCGGGACCGGGACGCCCGCCCCGATCGACGGGACGGTGCTGATCACCGGTGGCACGGGTGGTCTGGGCGCGTTGGTCGCGGCGCATCTGGTCGAGACGCATGGCGTGCGGGACCTGGTGCTGGTGAGCCGTTCCGGCGGGCCGGCACCGGAGGTGGACGCGCGGGTAAGAGTCGTCGCTGCCGACGTCACCGACCGCGCCGCCCTGGCGGCGGTGATCGAGGGCATCGACGGTCTCGCCGGGGTGGTGCACTGCGCCGGAGTGCTCGACGACGGCGTGTTCACCAGCCTCACACCGCAGCGGGTGGCCGGGGTCATGGCGCCCAAGGCCGACGCGGTGGTGCACCTGCACGAGCTGACGCGCGACCTCGACCTGGCGATGTTCACCGTGTTCTCCTCGGTGTCGGCGGTGTTCGGGTCGGCGGGTCAGGCGGCGTACGCGGCCGCGAACGCGTTCCTGGACGGCTTCGTCTCGTACCGTCGTGGTCTCGGTCTGGTCGGTCAGTCCCTGAGCTGGGGATTGTGGGCCAACGCCGCGGGCATGGGCGGTGAGCTGGCCGCGCGACTGGGCGGCGGCATGTCCGACGAGCTGGGCCTGGCGTTGTTCGACGCGGCCCGCCGGCTGCCGGACGCGCACGTCGTCCCGGCGCGGCTCGACCTCGACGCGGTACGGGCCTCGGGGACGGTGCCGCCGCTGCTGCGCCGGCTGGTCACCACGACGGTCCGGCGGGCCGACGACGGCGGCGCCACCGGCACCGGCCTGGCCGACCGGCTGGCCGCCCTCCCCGACGCCGACCGCGACCGGCTGCTGACCGACGTGGTGTGCACGGCCGCGGCCGGCGTGCTCGGCCACTCCTCGGGTGACGCGGTGCTGCCCGGCCGGGCGTTCAAGGACCTCGGGTTCGACTCGCTCACCTCGGTCGAGCTGCGCAACCGGCTCAACGCGGCGACCGGGCTGCGGCTGCCCGCCACGCTGGTGTTCGACTACCCGACCCCGGACGCGCTCGCCGGCTGGCTGCGCACCGAGCTGCTCGGCGCCCCGGCCCCCGCCCAGGCGCGGCGCGTCCGGGCCGCCACCGACGACGACCCGATCGCCATCGTCGGCATGAGCTGCCGGTTCCCCGGCGGGGCCAACAGCCCGGAGGAGCTCTGGCAGCTGCTCAGCGACGGTGCCGACGCGATCGGCCCGTTCCCCACCGACCGCGGCTGGCCCGCCGACCCGGCCGGATACGCCCGCCAGGGCGGCTTCCTCGACGCGGCCACCGACTTCGACGCCCGGCTCTTCGGCATCTCGCCGCGTGAGGCGGTCGCCATGGACCCGCAGCAGCGGGTGCTCCTGGAAGCCTGCTGGGAGGTGTTCGAACGCTCCGGGATGGACCCCGAGTCGCTGCGCGGCGAACCGGTCGGCGTCTTCATCGGCGCCTCCACGTTCGGCTACGGCATGAACGGCGGGATGCCCCCGGGCAGCGAGGGCCACCTGCTCACCGGCACCGCCCCCAGCATCATCTCGGGGCGGGTGGCGTACACGTTCGGGCTGGAGGGGCCGGCGCTGACCGTGGACACCGCCTGCTCGTCGTCCTCGGTCACGCTGCACCTGGCGGCGCAGGCGCTGCGCCGGGGCGAGTGCACGATGGCGATCGCCGGTGGCGTCACGGTGATGGCCAGCGCCGGCATCTTCCCGAGCTTCGACAGCCAGGGCGGCCTGGCCGGGGACGGGCGGTGCAAGCCGTTCTCGGCCGACGCCGACGGCACCGGCTGGTCCGAGGGCGTCGGCGTGCTGCTCGTCGAGAAGCTCTCCGACGCCCGACGGAACGGCCACCAGGTGCTGGCCGTGGTGCGGGGCACCGCGGTCAATCAGGACGGCGCGTCCAACGGGCTCACCGCCCCCAACGGGCCGTCCCAGCAGCGGGTCATCGGGCAGGCGCTCGCCGACGCCCGGCTCACCCCGGCCGACGTGGACGTGGTGGAGGCGCACGGCACCGGCACCGTCCTCGGCGACCCGATCGAGGCGCAGGCGCTGCTGGCCGCGTACGGCGGCGACCGGGACGGGCAGCCGCTGTGGCTCGGCTCGATCAAGTCGAACATCGGTCACACCCAGTGCGCCGCGGGCGTCGCCGGCATCATCAAGATGGTGCTGGCCATGCGGCACGGCGTCCTGCCCCGGACGCTGCACGCCGACCAGCCCTCGCCGCACATCGACTGGACCGGCAACGCGCTGCGCCTGCTGACCGAGCCGGTGTCGTGGACCGCCGGCGCCGGGCGCCCGCGCCGGGCCGCCGTCTCGTCCTTCGGCATCAGCGGCACCAACGCCCACGTCGTGCTGGAGGAGGCGCCCACCCGGGCGCCCGCCCCGGCACCGACCGAACCGGACCCGAGCGTCGTGCCGTGGGTGCTCTCGGCCCGCACCGCGGAGGCGTTGCGGGCCCAGGCCGGCCGGCTGCACCAGCACCTGCTCGCCCACCCCGACCTGCGCCCGGTCGACGTGGGGCACACCCTGGCGAGCGCCCGCGCGGTCCTGGAGCACCGCGCCGTGGTGCCCGCCGCCGCCGTGGAGACCCTGGCCCGCATCGCCGCCGGTGACGACACCGGCACGCCGGCCGGCACCGGCCGGACCGCCGTCCTGTTCACCGGGCAGGGCGCGCAGTGGCCGGGGATGGGCGCCGGCCTGGCGACCCGGTTCCCGGTCTTCGCCGAGGCGTTCGACGCCATCGTGGGACGCTTCGACGGGCTGCGCGAGGCGCTGGAGTCCGACGCGATCCACCAGACCGTGCACACCCAGGCCGGGCTGTTCGCGGTCGAGGTGGCGCTCTACCGGCTCTTCGAGTCGTGGGGCGTCACCCCCGACCACCTGCTCGGCCACTCGATCGGCGAGATCGCCGCCGCGCACGTCGCCGGCGTGTTCGACCTGGACGACGCGGTGACCCTGGTGGCCGCCCGGGGCCGGCTCATGCAGGCGCTCCCGGCCGGCGGCGCGATGCTGGCGGTCCGCGCGTCGGAGGCCGACGTCCGGGCCGCGCTGCCGGCCGGGGTGGACGTCGCCGCGGTCAACGGCCCGAACGCGGTGGTCCTCTCCGGGCCCGCCGACGCCATCGACGCGCTGGAGCCACGGTTCCCCCGTGCGACCCGGCTGACCGTGTCACACGCGTTCCACTCGTCGCTGATGGAGCCGATGCTCGCCGAGTTCGGCGCCGCGATCGAGAACCTCACCTACCGGGCGCCGCGGATCCCGGTGGTGTCGAACCTGACCGGCGAGCCGGTCGAGGAGTACACCGCGAGCTACTGGGTGCGGCACGTACGCGAGGCGGTGCGCTTCGCCGACGGCGTCGCCTGGCTCGCCGCGCACGGCGTGGTGCGGTGCCTGGAGGTCGGCCCGCACGGCGTGCTCACCACGATGGCCCCGCAGACCGCCCCCGACCTGCTCTACGCGCCCGGGATGCGGCGCAACCGCGACGAGGCGGCGACCGCCCTGGACGCCGTCGGCCGGCTGTTCGTCTCCGGCGCCGCCGTCGACTGGGCCGCGGTGCTCGACGGGCGGGGCGGGCGCACGGTGCCGCTGCCGACGTACGCGTTCCAGCGTGAGCGGTTCTGGCCGGCGTCCGTCGGGGCCGGCGACGTCACCTCCGCCGGCCTGACCGGTGGCGGCCACCCGATGCTCGCCGCCTCCGTCCGGCTGACCGGCGGCGACGGCGACGTCTACACCGGCCGCCTGTCGGTCGACACCCACCCGTGGCTGGCCGACCACGTCGTGCTCGGCCGGATCGTCGTCCCGGGCACCGCGTTCGTCGAGCTGGCGGTGCACGCCGGCCGCGGCGCGATCCGCGAGCTGACCCTCGCCGCGCCGCTCGTGGTGCCGGCCGGCGGCGCGGTCGACCTCCAGGTCCGGGCCGCCGAGCCGGACGAGGCGGGGGACCGGCGCGTGGTGATCGCGGCGCGGGCCGACGGCGCGACCGACTGGACCACGCACGCGACGGGCGTGGTCAGCCCCGGCGAAGGGCCGGCGCCGGCGTTCGACCTCACCGCCTGGCCGCCGGTCGGCGCGGAGCCGGTCGACGTCGACGGCCTCTACGCCGCGACCGCCGCCAACGGACTCGACTACGGCCCGGTCTTCCAGGGCCTGCGGCGGGCCTGGCGGCTCGGCGCCGACGTCTACGCCGAGGTCGAGACCACCGACCCGGAAGCCGGCCGCTACGCGCTCTTCCCGCCGCTGCTCGACGCCGCGCTGCACGGCATCGGACTCGGCGCCTTCGTCGGCGACGCCGACCGGCCGTGGCTGCCGTTCAGCTGGTCCGGCGTCACCCTGCACGCGATCGGCGCCACCGCCGCCCGGATCCGGCTCTCCCCGGCCGGCACCGACACCGTCGCGCTGTCGGTGGCCGACGGCGCCGGTCAGCCGGTCGCCACCGTCGACGCCCTGGCCCTGCGCCCGGCCGCCCTCCCGGCCGACGCCGCCGGACCGGCGAACGCGTTCTTCACCGTCGACTGGGTCCCCGCCCCGGCGACCCCGGGCGACACCGCGCCGACCGCTGTCGTCGCCGGCGACCCGGCGACCGCCGAGCGACTCGGCCTGCCGCCGGTCGACGAGCCGGCCACCGTGGCGGACCTCGTCGTGGTCCCGGCGACATCGGTCACCGAGGTCCTCGGTCTCACCCAGCGCTGGCTGGCCGACGAGCCGGACCGACCGTCCCGCCTGGTGCTGCTCACCCGCCTGGCGGTCCCGGCCGGCGGCCCGGTGGCCGACCCGGACGGCGCGGCGGTCTGGGGCCTGATCCGCAGCGCCCAGAGCGAGAACCCCGGCCGCATCGTGCTCGCCGACACCGACGACGACCCCGCCTCGTGGGCCACCGTCGTCGCCGCGGCGGCCGGCGACGAGCCGCAGATCGCGGTACGCGCCGGCACGGTCCTCGTGCCCCGGCTGGTGCGGGCGGAGGCGCCCGCGGCGAGCGAGCCGGAGCCGTTCCCCGGCACGGTCCTCGTCACCGGCGGCACCGGGGCGCTCGGCGCGCTCGTCGCCGAGCACGTGGTGCGGACCCACGGCGTACGCGACCTCGTGCTGGTCAGCCGGCAGGGCGCGGACGCGCCCGGCGCCGCCGACCTGGTGGCGTCGCTCGAAGCGCTGGGCGCCCGGGCGACGCTCGCCCGCGGCGACGCCGGCGACCGGGACGACCTGCGCCGCGTTATCGCCGCGATCCCTACCGCGGCGCCGCTCACCGGCGTGATCCACTGCGCCGGCGTGCTCGACGACGGCGTGCTCGGCAGCCTCACCGCCGAACGGGTCGAACGGGTGCTGCGCCCCAAGGCGGACGCCGCCCGGCACCTGCACGAGCTGACCGCGCATCTCGACCTGCGGTGGTTCCTGCTGTTCTCCTCCGTCGCGGCCACGTTCGGCGCGCCCGGGCAGGCCAACTACGCGGCGGCCAACGGGTTCCTCGACGGTCTCGCGTCGCACCGGCGCGGGCTCGGCCTGCCCGCCCAGTCGATGGCGTGGGGCCTCTGGGCGGTCTCCTCCGGGATGACCGGGCAGCTCGACGACCGCGACGTCGCCCGCATCGGCGGCGGCATGGCCACCGGCGACGGGCTCGCCCTGTTCGACCGGGCGCTCGCCGCCGGCCTGCCGCACGCGGTGCTGAACCCGCTGGACCTGCGCGCGCTGGCCGGGGCGGAACTGCCGCCGCTGCTGCGCACGCTGGTGCCGGCGGCGCCCCGGCGGGCGGGGGAGTCCGCACCGGACGGGCGCGAGCTGGCCCGGCGGCTGGCCGGGCTCGACCCGACCGGGCGGGCGGAGGAGATGCTCGCCCTCGTCCGCGGGCAGGCCGCCGCCGCCCTCGGCTACCCCGACCCCGCCGCGATCGAGCCGGAGCGCGGCCTCACCGACCAGGGCCTCGACTCGCTGACCGCGGTGGAGCTGCGCAACCGGCTGGCCGCCGCGACCGGGCTCCGGCTGCCCTCCACGCTGGTCTTCGACCATCCCACCGCGGTACGGCTGGCCGCGGAACTCGACCGGCGGCTGGCGGCGGCGGGTCCCACCGACCCGGGCCTGCTCGACGACCTCGACCGGGTCGCCGGCGGTCTCGCCCTCGACGGCCTGGACGAGTCGGTGCGCCGGCGGGCGGTCGCCCGGCTGCTGGCCCTGGCGGCCAAGTTCGGCGGCACCGACGGCACCGCCGAACCGGCGGCCACCGGCGGCCTCGACGCGGCCACCGACGACGAGATTTTCGCCTTCATCGACAACGAGCTCGGCGCTTCCTGAGACTGCGGAGGACTGCGATGACCAACGAAGAGAAGCTCCGCGAATACCTCAAGCGCGTCACCGCCGACCTGGCCCAGGTCCGGCAGCGGCTGCGCGCGGTCGAGGAGGCGGACGCCGAGCCGATCGCCGTCATCGGGATGAGCTGCCGCTTCCCCGGCGACGCCGACACCCCGGAACGGTTCTGGGACCTGGTCCACGACGGCGTGGACGCGATGTCCCCGTTCCCGTCCGACCGGGGCTGGGACCTCGGCGCGATCCCGGCCGGGCTCGAACCGGTCGGCGGGTTCCTGCCCGACGCCGCCCGGTTCGACGCCGGCTTCTTCGGCATCTCGCCGCGCGAGGCGCTGGCCATGGACCCGCAGCAGCGGCTGCTGCTGGAGGTCACCTGGGAGGCGATCGAGCGGGCCGGCATCGACCCGTCCACGCTGCGCGGCAGCCGGACCGGCGTCTTCGCCGGGCTGATGTACCAGGACTACGCCAAGCGGATCCTCGACATCCCGGAGGGCGTCGAGACGTTCCTCGGCACCGGCAACACCGGCAGCGTGTTCTCCGGGCGGGTCGCGTTCACGCTCGGTCTGGAGGGGCCGGCGCTCACTGTCGACACCGCGTGCTCGTCGTCGCTGGTCGCCCTGCACCTCGCGGCCCGCTCGCTGCGCGCGCGGGAGACCAGCCTGGCGCTCGCCGGTGGCGTCACCGTGATGGTCAACCCGGACACGTTCCTCGACTTCGCCCGGCAGGGCGGCCTGGCCGGCGACGGCCGGTGCAAGTCCTTCGCCGACGGCGCGGACGGCACCGGCTGGTCCGAGGGCGCCGGCGTGCTGCTGCTGGAGCGGCTGAGCGACGCGCGCCGCCACGGGCACCCGGTGCTGGCCGTGGTGCGCGGCACCGCGGTGAACCAGGACGGTGCGTCCAGCGGGCTCACCACCCCCAACGGCCCGTCCCAGCAGCGGGTGATCGAGGACGCGCTACGCGACGCCGGGATCGAGGCGGCCGACGTGGACGCGGTCGAGGCGCACGGCACCGGCACCCGGCTCGGCGACCCGATCGAGGCCCAGGCGTTGCTGTCCACGTACGGGCAGGGCCGGGCGGCCGGCGCCGACCCGCTCTGGCTGGGCACGGTGAAGTCCAACGTGGGCCACACCCAGGCCGCCGCCGGCGTGGCCGGGGTCATCAAGATGGTGCTGGCCCTGCGGGCCGGGGTGCTGCCCCGTACCCTGCACGCCGCCGAGCCCACCCGGGAGGTCGACTGGTCCACGGGCGCGGTCCGCCTGCTCACCGAGGCGCGCGACTGGCCGGCCGGGGACCGGGTGCGACGCGCCGCGGTCTCCTCGTTCGGGATCAGCGGCACCAACGCCCACGTCATCGTCGAGGAGGCGCCGGCGTACGAGGCTCCGCCCACGCCGCCCGTCGGGGCCCCGGACGTCGTCCCGTGGCTGGTGTCGGCCCGGTCCGCTCCGGCGCTGCGCGCCCAGGCCGCCGCGCTCGCCGACGTCGCCGGCACCGGCACCGACCCGGCCGCGGTGGCGTACGCGCTGGCCGGCACCCGGACCGCGTTCGAGTACCGGGCCGTGGTGTTCGGCCGGGAGCCGGGCGACTTCGCACGGGCGTGCACCGCGCTGGCGACGGGTGCCGAGGACGGACCCGTCGTCGTGGTGGACGGCGCGCCGGCGGAGACGGTCGCGCTGGCCGCGCGCTGGGCCGCCGGGGAGCGGGTCGACGTGCTCACCGGCGAGTGGCCGGGGGAACCGCATCCGCTGCCCACGTACGCGTTCCAGCGGGAGCGCTACTGGCTCTCCGCCCCGACGGCCCGGGCGCTGTCCGGCACCACCGACGGCGCCTTCTGGGAGTCGGTGACCCGCCGCGACCACGACGGCCTGGCCCGGGCGCTACGCCTGGACTCGGAGGCCGAGCAGGCGTCGCTGACCGCGCTGCTGCCCGCGCTCGCCTCCTGGCACGAACGTCGCCGGACCGAGGCCGTCGTCGACTCCTGGCGCTACCGGGTGACCTGGCGTCCGCTGCCCGAGCCGCCCGCCGGCCGGCTGAGCGGCACCTGGCTGGTCGTCGGCGACGGCGACGACGTGGTCGAGGCGCTGCACGCGGCCGGGGCCCGCACCGTGCGCTGCCCGGCGGCGGCCGACGCCGAGAGCCTGACCGACGAACTGTTCGACGCGATCCTCGAAGCGGACGACATCACCGGCGTGGTGGCCCTGACCGACGGGCCCGCCGCGCCGGCCGGCGTCTCCGCCGGCGCGTCGGTGGCGCTGGCGCTGATCAAGGCGCTGGGTGCGGTGGGGCTGGACGCGCCACTGTGGTGCGTGACCCGCGGCGCGGTCTCCACCGGTCGGTCGGACCCGCTGCGCGAGCCGGACCAGGCCCAGGTGTGGGGGCTCGGCCGGGCCGCCGCGCTGGAGATCCCCCGGCGCTGGGGCGGCCTGGTCGACCTGCCGCCGGCGATGACCGTCCGGGACGGCCGCCGCTTCGCCGCGCTGCTGGCCGTCGCCGGCACGAACCCGGCCGCCGACGGGGAACCGGTCGAGGACCAGGTGGCCGTGCGCACCTCCGGTGTGTTCGGTCGGCGACTGGTGCGCGCGGGTGCCGCCGACCCCGCCGAGTCCTGGCGTCCCGGCGGGACGGTGCTGGTCACCGGCGGCACCGGGGCGGTCGGCGGGCACGTCGCCCGCTGGCTGGCCGGACGCGGCGCCCCACACGTCCTGCTGCTCAGCCGCGGCGGCCCCGACGCGCCGGGCGCCCGGGACCTCGTCGCCGAACTGTCGTCCGACACCACCACGGTGACCGTCGTCGCCTGCGACGTGGCCGACCGGGACGCGCTGGCCGGTGTGCTCGCCGGCATTCCCGCCGACCGGCCGCTCACCGCCGTCGTGCACGCCGCCGGGGCGGCCGACTCCGCCGCGCTCGCCGACGTGGACCCGGCCGGGTTCGCCGCCACCGTCCGGGCCAAGGTCGCCGGCGCGGCCCACCTGCACGCGCTCACCGCCGACCGGCCGCTGGAGCGGTTCGTCCTGATCTCCTCGGTCGCCGGGGTGTGGGGCGGCGGCGGGCAGGGCGCCTACAGCGCCGGCAACGCCTATCTCGACGCCCTCGCCGAGCGCCGCCGGTCCGCCGGGCTGGCCGCCACCGCGATCGCCTGGGGCGCCTGGGCCAGCGGTGGGATGGCGGCCGGGGACGACTCCGCCGCGTACCTGATCCGCCGCGGCCTGGTGCCGATGGCGCCGGCGGCGGCGGTCGAGGCGCTCGCGACCGCTGTCGACGCGGGCGACGCCGACCTGGTCGTCGCCGACGTCGACTGGCCGCGATTCGCGCCGGGCTTCCAGTCGGCGCGGCGCAGCGCGCTGCTCGCCGACCTGCCCGAGGCCGCCGTGACCGCCGAACCCGACGCCGACCCGGCCCGGCCGACGCTGCTCGCCGAACTCGCCGCCGCCGAACCGGGGGAGCGGGCGCGTCTCGTCCTGGCGACCGTGCTGGCCGAGGCCGCGGAGGTGCTCGGCCACGCCGGCGCGGACGCCGTCGAGGTCGACCGCGCCTTCGACGACCTCGGCTTCGACTCGGTGACCGCGGTCGAGCTGAGCGGCCGGCTGAAGGCCCGCACCGGGATCCGGCTGCCGGCCACGCTGATCTTCGACTACCCGACCCCGGCCGTGCTCGCGGCGCACATCGAGCGGCAGCTCGACGCCGTGCCGGCCGACGAGCCGGAGCCGGCGCCGCCGGTGGCCCGGCCGGAGACGGACGACGACCCGATCGCCATCGTCGCCGTCGGGTGCCGCTACCCGGGCGGCGTCCGGTCGCCGGAGGAGTTCTGGCGGCTGCTGGAGTCCGGCGGCGACGCCATCGGCGAGTTCCCGGGCGACCGGGGCTGGGACCCGGACGCCGACCCGGTCGACTACCCGCGCGCCGGCGGCTTCCTCTACGACGCCGGCGACTTCGACGCGGCGTTCTTCGACATCAGCCCGCGCGAGGCGCTGGCCATGGACCCGCAGCAGCGCGTCCTGCTGGAGACCGTCTGGGAGACCGTCGAGCGGGCCGGGATCGACCCGCACCGCCTGCGCGGCAGCGACACCGGCGTGTTCGTCGGCACCAACACCCAGGACTACGGCGTGGTGCTCACCAACACCGACACCGGCGCCGGCGGCCACCTGATCACCGGCGTCAGCGCCGCCGTCATCTCCGGTCGCCTGGCCTACACGTTCGGGTTGCAGGGCCCGGCCCTCTCGGTCGACACCGCGTGCTCCTCGTCGCTGGTCGCGCTCCAGCTCGCCGCCGCGGCGGTGCGCCGCGGCGAGTGCACGATGGCGCTCGCCGGCGGCGTCACCGTGATGGCCACCCCCGGCCCGTTCTCCGAGTTCGGCCGCCTCGGTGGGCTCGCCTCCGACGGCCGGTGCCGGCCGTTCGCCGCCGCCGCCGACGGCACCGGCTGGAGCGAGGGGGCCGGCGTGGTGCTCATCGAGCGGCTCAGCGACGCGCGCCGCAACGGTCACCCCGTCCTCGGGCTGGTGCGCGGCGGGGCGCTCAACCAGGACGGGGCCAGCAACGGCTTCACCGCCCCCAACGGCCCGGCCCAGCAGCGCGTCATCCGGGCGGCCCTCGCCGACGCCGGCCTGCACTCCTCGGAGGTGGACCTGGTCGAGGCGCACGGCACCGCCACGACGCTCGGCGACCCGATCGAGGCGCAGGCGCTGCTCGCCACGTACGGGCAGGAACGCCCGGCCGACCGGCCGCTCCGGCTCGGCTCGGTGAAGTCCAACATCGGCCACACCCAGGCCGCCGCCGGCATCGCCGGGATCATCAAGATCCTGCTCGCCATGCGGCACGGCGTGCTGCCCCGCACCCTGCACGTCGACGCGCCCACCCCGCACGTCGACTGGAGCGCCGGCGCGGTCGAGCTGGTCACCGAGACGCAACCCTGGCCGGAGACCGGCCGCCCCCGCCGGGCCGCCGTGTCGTCCTTCGGCGCGAGCGGCACCAACGCCCACCTCGTCATCGAGCAGGCCCCGGCCGACGCGCCGGCCGAGCCGGACCCGGCGACCCCCGCCGACGGCGGGCCGGTGCCGTGGGTGCTCTCCGGGCGCTCCGCCGAGGCGGTCCGGGCCCAGGCCCAACGCCTGCGCGCGTATCTGGCGGAGCACGCCGCCCGGCCGGTGGCCGACGTCGCCGCGGCCCTCGCCCGGCGGTCCCGGTTCGAGCACCGGGCCGTCGTGGTCGGCCACGACCCGGCCGACCTCACCGGCGGCCTGGCCGCGCTCGCCACCGGTGAGCCGGCGCCCGGCGTCGTGCACGGCGTCGCCCGGAGTACGGCCGAGGCGGTCTTCGTCTTCCCCGGCCAGGGCTCGCAGTGGGCCGGCATGGCCCGGGAGCTCTACCGGCGCCATCCCGCCTTCGCCGCACGCTTCGACGCCTGCGCGCACGCCCTCACCCCGCACCTCGACTGGTCCGCCCACGACGTGCTGCTCGGCGTCGAGGGCGCCCCGGCGCTCGATCGCGACGACGTCGTCCAGCCGATGCTGTTCGCCGTGATGGTGGCGCTGGCCGAGGTGTGGCGCTCGCACGGCGTCCGCCCGTCCGCGGTGGTCGGGCACAGCCAGGGCGAGATCGCGGCGGCCTGCGTGGCCGGCGCGCTCAGCCTGACCGACGCCGCCACCGTGGTCGCGCTGCGCTCCCGGGAGCTGCGCCTGATCGCCGGCCGCGGTGGCCTGGTGTCGGTCGCGCTGCCGCTGGACGAGGCCACCGGATGGATCGCGCCGTGGGCCGACCGGCTGGAGGTCGCCGTGGTCAACGGCCCGACCGCCGTCGTGGTCGGCGGCGACGAGGAGGCGCTGACCGAGCTGCTCGCGGCCGGCGAGACCGCCGGCGTACGGGTCAAGCGCGTCCCGGTCGTCTACGCGTCGCACACCGCGCACGTCGAGGAGCTGCGCGAGCCGATGCGGCGACTGCTGGCCGGGGTGACCGGCCGTCCGTCGACGGTGCCCCTCTACTCGTCGGTCACCGGCGAGCGCCTGGACACCACGACCATGGACGGCGCGTACTGGTTCCGCAACCTGCGCGAGACGGTCCGCTTCGACCGGGCGGTCCTCGCCATGCCGGACGGCGCCGTGTTCCTGGAGATCAGCCCGCACCCGGTGCTCGCCGTGCCGCTCGCCGAGCTGCTGACCGACGCCGGACGCCGCTCCGACGTGGTCGGCACGCTCCGCCGCGACGACGGCGGCCCGCGGCGGCTGCTGACCAGCCTCGCCGAGGCGTACGTGCGGGGGGTGCCGGTGGACTGGTCGACCGTGTCACCCCCGGCCGGGGCGGTCGCCGACCTGCCCACGTACGCGTTCCAGCGCCGGCGGTTCTGGCCGCTGCCGTCCGCCACCCCGGCCCCGGCGCCGGGCGCCGCCGCCGGCTTCGAGGCGTCCTTCTGGGACGCCGTCGACCGGTCCGACGCCGAGTCGCTGGCCGGCACGCTGGCCGTGGACCGGCCGGACGCGGTGCGCGAGCTGCTGCCCGCCCTGTCCGCCTGGCACCGTCGTGGCGTGCGGTCCGGCCGGCTCGACGGCCTGCGGTACGTCGCCGGCTGGACGGCGGCCGCCGACCGGCCGTCCGCGCCGCTGACCGGACGGTGGGTGGTGGTGGTCCCGCCCGCGTACGCCGCCGACCCGGACGTCCTCGCCGCCCTCGCCGCCCTCACCGCGGCGGGCGCCGAGACCACCGTGGTGGCCGGTGATGCCGCCCCGGCGGAGCAGCTCGACGGCGCGGCCGGCGTGCTGTCGTTCCTCGCCCTCGACGAGGCCCCGCACCCGGAGCACCCGGTCGTCACCGCCGGGCTCGCCGCGACCGTGGCCCTGCTGCGGGCCGTGACGCAGGGCCGGCTGTGGTGCGTGACGCGCGGCGCGGTCGCCGTCGGCGCCGAGCCGGTGGACCGCCCGGAGCAGGCCGCGGTCTGGGGTCTCGGCCGGGTCGCCGCGCTGGAGAGCCCCTCCCGCTGGGGCGGCCTGATCGACCTGCCGACCTCCCCGGACGGCCGCGCCGCGGACCGGCTCGTCGCCGCGCTGTCCGGCGCCGACGGCGAGGACCAGATCGCGCTGCGGACCGCCGGCGCGTTCCTGCGCCGCATCGAGCGGGCGCCGGTCGGGCCGAAGCCCGCCCGACCGTGGACGCCGAGCGGCACCGTGCTGGTGACCGGCGGCACCGGCGCGCTGGGCGAGCGGGTCGCGCGCTGGCTCGCCGGCCGGGGTGCCGAGCACCTGGTGCTGGTGGGCCGCGGTGGCCGCGCCGTGCCCGAGCTGGCCGACGAGCTGGCCGCGACCGGCAGCCGGGTGACGGTCGCCGCCTGCGACCTCACCGACCGCGACCAGGTACGCGACCTGCTCGACGGCCTGGCGGCAGCCGGTGACCCGGTTCGCGCCGTGTTCCACGTCGCCGGCGTCAACACCCTCGTCGATGTGGCCGACACCGGGCCGGACGAGCTGGCCGCGATCGCCTCCGGCAAGGTCGCCGGCGCCCGGCACCTGGCGGAGCTGCTCGACCCGGCGCAGCTCGACACCGTGGTCTACTTCTCGTCGATCGCGGCGACCTGGGGCGGTGGCCGGCACGGCGCGTACGCCGCGGCCAATGCCTACCTCGACGCGCTCGCCCGCAGCCGCCGGGCCCCGGCCGCCCGGGTGCTCTCGGTCGCCTGGGGGCCGTGGCGCGGCGGGGGCATGGTGCACCCGGACGCGGAGAGCGGCATGCGCCGCATCGGCCTGCCGCTGCTCGACCCGGACGACGCCGTCGCCGCCCTCGAACAGGCGCTGGAGCACGGCGACACCACCGTCACCGTGGCCGACGTGGACTGGGCACGGTTCGCGCGGGCGTTCACCGCGCCACGGCCCAGTCCGTTGATCGCCGACCTGCCGGACGTCGCCGGCTGGCGCGACGCGGCCCCGGAGCCCGGCGGCGACCCGGACCAGGACACCACCCGTCGGGAGCTGGCGGCGCTCGCCCCGGCCGATCGGGAACGGGCGCTGCTCGACCTGGTCCGGTCGCACGTCGCGGCGGTGCTCGGGCACGTCTCCAGCGGCGCGATCGAACCCGGCCGCGCGTTCCGCGAACTCGGCCTGGACTCGCTCACCTCGGTCGAGCTGCGGGACCGGCTGGCCGAGGCCACCGGCCTGACCCTGCCGGCGACGCTGGTGTTCGACCACCCGACCCCGGCGGCGCTGGCCGCCTGGATCGCCGCCGAACTCGGCCCGGCGGACGCGGTGGACGCTCTGCCCTCGGAGGCCGAGCTGGACCGGCTCGACTCCGCGCTGGCCGACCTGCCCGCCGACGACATCGACCGGATCCGCATCGTGCTCCGGCTCGAAGCCCTGCTCGACCGGCACGCCCGCGGCGCCGCCCCGGCCGTGCCGGCCGTCGACCCCGACCTCATCGACAAGCTCGGTTCGGCCTCCAGCGAAGAACTCTTCGCCCTCGTGGACCAGGACCTCGGCCTCGCCTGACCCTCCCGGAAGGATCGATGTTCGCATGGACAACGAGGAGAAACTGCGCGGCTATCTGGCGCGGGTCATCGCCGAGTTGCACGACACCCGGCAGCGGCTGCGTACCGCCGAGTCGGGCGACCAGGAACCGATCGCGATCGTCGCGATGGGCTGCCGGCTGCCCGGCGGCGTCACCGGACCGGACGACCTGTGGCGACTGGTCGCCGGCGAGGTCGACGCGGTCGGCCCGATTCCCGCCGACCGGGGTTTCGACCTGGCCGACTACTACGACCCGGACCCGGAGCACGCGGGCACGACGTACTCCGCCGCCGGCGGCTACGTGGCCGACGCGACCATGTTCGACAGCGGCTTCTTCGGCATCAGCCCGCGCGAGGCCATCGCGATGGACCCGCAGCAGCGGATGATCCTGGAGGTGTGCTGGGAGACCGTCGAGCGGGCCGGCATCGCGCCGACCGCGCTGCGCGGCACCCCCACCGGCGTCTTCCTCGGCGCCAGCTCGCTCGGCTACAGCGCCGGCGCGGTCGGCGCGGCCACCGGGTCCGAGGGCTACCTGGTCACCGGCAGCTCGCTGTCGGTGGTGTCCGGGCGCGTCGCGTACGTCCTCGGCACCGAGGGCCCCACGCTCACCGTGGACACCGCCTGCTCGTCGTCGAGCGTCAGCCTGCACCTGGCCACCCAGGCGCTGCGCCGGCAGGAGTGCACCCTGGCCATCGCCGGCGGCGTGACCGTCATCCCCAACCCGATCAGCGTGCTGGAGCTCAGCCGCCAGCGGGTGCTCGCCGCCGACGGCCGGTGCAAGGCGTTCGGGGCCGGCGCCGACGGCATGGGCTTCGCCGAGGGCGCCGCGGTGCTGCTGCTGGAGCGGCTCGGCGACGCGCGCCGCAACGGCCACGAGGTGCTCGCGGTGATCCGCGGCTCGGCGGTCAACTCCGACGGCGCCTCCAACGGCCTGACCGCGCCGAGCGGCCCGGCCCAGCAACGCGTCATCCGGGCGGCGCTGGCCGACGCCCGGCTCTCGCCCGAACAGATCGACACCGTCGAGGCGCACGGCACCGGCACTCCGCTCGGCGACCCGATCGAGGCCCGGTCACTGATCGCCACGTACGGCCGGCAGCGGCCCCCGGGCCGCCCGCTGCACCTCGGCTCGCTGAAGTCGAACATCGGCCACATCCAGCAGGGCGCCGGCGTCGCCGGCGTGATCAAGATGGTGCTGGCCATCCGGCACGGCCTGCTGCCCCGCACCCTGCACGCCGACACCGCGACGCCGCACGTCGACTGGAGCGCGGGCGACGTGAGCCTGCTGACCGAGGCCCGGCCCTGGCCGGAGACCGGCGCGCCGAGGCGGGCGGCGGTCTCCTCGTTCGGGATCAGCGGCACCAACGTGCACACCGTCGTCGAGCAGGCGCCGCCGGTCGAGCCCGCGCCGGAGCGGGACCCGCGGCCGGAGACCGGCCCGCTGCCCTGGGTCGTCACCGGCCGCACCCCGGAGGGGCTGCGGGCCCAGGCCGGGCGGCTGCGGGAGTTCGTCGACGGGGCCGGCGATCTGGACCGGGCCGACGTGGCGTGGTCGCTGGTCGCCTCCCGGGGCCGGCACGAGCACCGGGCGGTGGTGGTGGCCGCGGACACCGGGACCGCCGCGGCCGGGCTGGCCGCCGTCGAGGCGGGCGAGCCCTCGCCGTACGCGCTGACCGGGGCGGCCGGCTCCGGCAAGCTCGCGTTCCTCTTCCCCGGCCAGGGCGTGCAGCGCGCCGGCATGGGCCGGGAGCTGTACGCGGCGTACCCGGCGTTCGCGGCGGCGTTCGACGAGGTGTGCGCGGCCTTCGGCCCGCTGCTCGACCGGCCGCTGCGCGACGTGGTGTTCACCTCCGACGACGCCGGGCTGCTCGACCGCACCACCTGGACCCAGCCGGCGACGTTCGCCGTCGAGGTCGCGCTGTTCCGGCTCTTCGAGTCCTGGGGGGTCCGACCCGACTACCTGCTCGGGCACTCGTTCGGCGAGGTGGTGGCCGCGCACGTCGGCGGCGTGCTCACGCTCGTCGACGCCTGCGAGCTGGTCGCCGCGCGCGGCCGGCTGATGGACGAGCTGCCGCCCGGCGGGGTGATGATGGCGGTCCGGGCGAGCGCCGACGAGGCACGCGAGGCACTGACCGGGTACGCCGGCCGGGCCGACCTGGCCGCGGTCAACGGCCCGTCCTCGGTGGTGGTCTCCGGCGACCGGGACGCGGTCGAGGAGTTGGCCGTCCACTGGCGGGACGCCGGCCGCAAGACCACGATGCTGCGCGGCTCGTACGCGTTCCACTCGGCCCGGATGGATCCGATCCTGGCCGAGCTCGGCGCGGTGGGCGCGCGCCTGACCCACGCCGAGCCCACCATCCCGATCGTCTCGGACGTGACCGGCGCGCCGGCCGGGCCGGAGATGCGCTCCGGCGACTACTGGGCCCGGCACGCCCGGTCGGCCGTCCGTTTCGCCGACGGCGTCGACTGGCTGCGCCGTGAGGGCGTCACCCGTTTCCTCGAACTCGGCCCGGACGGCACCCTCACCGGGCTGGTCCGGCTCACCCTGGACGAGACCCCGGACGCCGTGCCCGGTGAGGCGCCCGCGCTGGCGACGGCGCTGCGGGCGGACCGCCCGGAAGCCGAGGCCGCGGTACGCGCGCTGGCCCAGCTCCACGCGCACGGGGTCGAGGTCGACTGGACCGCGTTCTTCGCCGCCGCGCGGCCCCGGCTCCACCCACTCCCGACCACCGCGTTCCTGCGGCAGCGCTACTGGATCGACGCGCCGGCCGGGGCGGCCGCCCCGCACGCCGGCCCGGCCGATCCGGCGGAGACGCTGTTCTGGGAGGCGGTCGAGCGCCGCGACCTCGACGGCGTCGCCGGCACGCTCGGGCTGGACCCCGCCGAGGGGCTCCAGGACGTGTTGCCCGCCCTCTCCGCCTGGCGCGGTCGCCGCCGCACCGAGTCCACGGTGGACTCCTGGCGCTACCGCACGGCGTGGAAGCCGGTGGCCGACCTGCCGGCCGGGACGCTCGACGGCACCTGGTTGCTGGTGCACGACGCCGGCGACGCCGCCGGGGCGGCCGAGGTGACCGCCGCGCTGCGCCGGGCCGGCGCCGAGGTGCTGGCCGTCGCCGTCGACGCGCCGGCCACCGACCGGGCCGAGCTGACCGAGCTGCTGCTCGACGCGCTCGCCGAGGCCGACCCGGCGGGCGTCGTCTCACTGCTGGCCACCGTGGAGACGCCGGCCGGCGGGGTGGACGCCGTCCCGGCCGGGCTCGCCGCCACCGTGGCGCTGGTGCAGGCGCTCGGCGACGCGGGCACCCCGGCGCCGCTGTGGTGCCTGACCCGCGGCGCGGTCTCGACCGGCCGGTCCGACCCGCAACGCGGCGTCGCGGCGGCGCAGGTGTGGGGCTTCGGCCGGGTCGCCGCGCTGGAGCTGCCGGACCGCTGGGGCGGCCTGGTCGACCTGCCCGAGGAGCTGTCCGAGCGGGACGGCCGGCGGCTGGCGGGCGTGCTGGGCGGCGGCCACGGCGAGGACCAACTCGCCGTCCGCGGCTCCGGCGTCCTCGCCCGTCGCCTCGTCCGCGCGGCGCCGGCCCCCGCCGGCCCGGCCCGCCGGGGTACGGACGGAACCGTCCTCGTCACCGGCGGCACCGGCGCCCTCGGCGCCACGATCGCCCGCTGGCTGGCCGACCGCGGCGTCCCGCACGTGCTGCTGGTCAGCCGGCGCGGACCGGACGCGCCCGGCGCGGACGAGCTGGTGACCGAGCTGACCGGGCGCGGCACCGCGGTGACGGTGGCGGCCTGCGACGTCGCCGACCGGGACGCGCTGGCCGGGGTGCTGGCCGCGATTCCCGCCGACCACCCGCTGACCGGGGTCGTGCACGCCGCCGCGGTCGTCGACGACGGGGTGATCGACACGCTCGACCCGGCGCGGCTCGCCACCGTGCTGCACGCCAAGGCGGCCGCCGCCGAGGTGCTGGACGACCTCACCGCCGACCGGCCGCTCTCGATGTTCGTCCTGTTCAGCTCGATCGCCGGCACGATCGGCGCCGCCGGCCAGGCCAACTACGCCGCCGCCAACGCCGCCCTGGACGCGCTGGCCCGGCGCCGCCGCGACCGGGGACAGGTGGCCACGTCGATCGCCTGGGGCGCGTGGGCCGGCGCCGGCCTGGCCGCCGACGAGGTGGTCCAGCGCCGGCTGCGGACCGCCGGGGTCCCGCCGATGGACCCGGCGACCGCGATGTCGGCCCTGGCCGCCGCCGTCGACCGGGACGAGACCGACGTCGCCGTGGTGGACATCGACTGGCCCCGGTTCGCCCCCGCGTTCACCGCCACCCGGCCCAGCCCGCTCATCGCCGACCTGGCCGAGGTGCGGGCGGTTACGCCGGAACCCGGCGCCGGCGACGAGGGCCCGGCCGGCACCCTGGCCGACCGCCTC
Organism: Micromonospora humi; assembly: GCF_900090105.1. Lineage (GTDB taxonomy): Bacteria > Actinomycetota > Actinomycetes > Mycobacteriales > Micromonosporaceae > Micromonospora > Micromonospora humi. The sequence continues at coordinate 33,597 of NZ_FMDM01000008.1, forward strand.
GCCGCGGCCGACCCGGCCGAGCGGCCGGCCGTCCTGCTGGACCTCGTCCGCGGGCACGCCGCGCTGGTGCTCGGCCACCCGTCGGGCGACGCCATCGAACCGGCGAAGGCGTTCCGCGACCTCGGCTTCGACTCGCTCACCGCGCTCGACCTGCGCAACCTGCTGGCCGGCGTCACCGGGCTGCGGCTGCCGGCCACCCTGGTCTTCGACTACCCGACCCCGCACGACCTCGCCGGGCACCTGCTCGGCGAGCTGGTGGCCGGCGGGGACCCGGCCGCCGCGCCGGACCCGATCGCCGTGCCCGACGCCGAGCCGCTGGCGATCATCGGGATGGCCTGCCGGTTCCCCGGCGGCGTCCGGTCACCGGAGGAACTGTGGCGGCTGCTGGCCGACGGCGGCGACGGCGTCTCCGGGTTCCCCACCGACCGGGGTTGGCCGGAGATCCGGGACGCGGGCTTCGCGCCCGAGGGCGGCTTCCTGTACGACGCCGCGCTGTTCGACGGCGGCCTGTTCGGGATCTCGCCGCGCGAGGCGGTCGCCATGGACCCGCAGCAGCGGCAGTTGCTGGAGACCGCCTGGGAGACGTTCGAGCGGGCCGGGTTGGACCCGCGCTCGCTGCGCGGCAGCGCCACCGGCGTGTTCGTCGGCGGCGCCTCGACCGGCTACGGCGTCGGGGTCGCGCTGCCGCCGGACGCCGAGGGCCACTACATGACCGGCAACGCCGGCAGCGTGATGTCCGGCCGGATCTCCTACACGTTCGGCCTGGAGGGGCCGGCCGTCACCATCGACACGGCGTGCTCCTCGGCGCTCGTCGCGCTGCACCTGGCGGCGCAGGCGCTGCGCCGCGGCGAGTGCGCCATGGCGCTCGTCGGCGGCGTGACGGTGATGCCGACCCCGGCGGTGTTCGCCGAGTTCGGCAAGCAGGGCGGGCTCGCCGCCGACGGCCGGTGCAAGCCGTTCGCGGCGGCGGCCGACGGCACCGGCTGGTCCGAGGGCGCCGGGCTGGTGCTGCTGGAACGGCTCTCCGACGCCCGACGGCACGGTCACGAGGTGCTCGCCGTGGTGCGCGGGACCGCGGTCAACCAGGACGGGGCGTCCAACGGGCTCACCGCGCCGAACGGCCCGTCCCAGCAGCGGGTGATCCGGCAGGCCCTGGCCGACGCCGGGATCGACGCGTCCGACGTGGACGCGGTCGAGGCGCACGGCACCGGCACCACGCTCGGCGACCCGATCGAGGCGCAGGCGCTGATCGCCACGTACGGGCGGGACCGGCCGGCGGACCGCCCGCTGCGGCTGGGCTCGGTCAAGTCGAACCTCGGGCACACCCAGTTCGCGGCCGGCGCGGCCGGGCTGATCAAGATGGTGCTCGCGTTGCGCCACCACGAGCTGCCCCGCTCGCTGCACGTCGACACGCCCACCCCGCACGTCGACTGGGCGGCCGGCGCGGTCGAGCTGCTCACCGAGCCGACGCCGTGGACGCCGGGGGAGCGGCCCCGCCGGGCCGGCATCTCCGCGTTCGGCATCAGTGGCACCAACGCCCACGTCATCGTGGAGGAGGCACCCCCGACGCCGGCGCGGGACGAGCCGGCCGCGGGGTCGGGCCCGGTGCCCGTACCGCTGGCGGCCCGGACCGCCGACGGGCTGTGGGCCCAGGCGGCGCGGCTGCGCGCCTTCGTCGCCGAGGGCGCCGACACGCCCGCGGACATCGGCTTCACGCTGGCGACCGGGCGGGCCGCGCTCGACCATCGGGCGGTCGTGCTCGCCGCCGACCGGGCCGGGCTGATCGCCGGGCTGGACGCGCTGGCGGCCGGCGACCCGGAGGCCGGCGGCGTGCCGCACGGCCGCGCCACCGAGGGCCGGCTGGCGATGATGTTCACCGGCCAGGGGGCCCAGCGCCTCGGGATGGGCCGCGAACTGCACGACCGCTTCCCCGCCTACGCGGACGCCTTCGACGCCGCCTGCGCCCGCTTCGACGCCCTGCTGGACCGCCCGCTGCGCGACGTGCTCGACGCGGACGCCGACGCGCTCGACCGGACCGGCTACGCGCAGGCCGCGTTGTTCGCCGTCGAGGTGGCCCTGTACCGGCTGCTGGAGTCGTGGGGGATCCGCCCGCACGCGGTGCTCGGCCACTCGATCGGCGAGATCGTCGCCGCGCACGTCGCCGGCGTGCTGTCGCTGGACGACGCCTGCACGCTCGTCGCCGCCCGGGGCCGCCTGATGGACGCGCTGCCGGCCGGCGGCGCGATGCTCGCGGTCCAGGCCGACGAGGACGAGGTCCGCGCCGCCCTGCGTGCCGGCGTCGAGATCGCCGCGGTCAACGCGCCGCGCGCCGTCGTCGTCTCCGGCGACGAGGACGCCGTCGACGCGGTCGCCGCGCACTTCGCCGGGCTCGGCCGCCGCACCAGCCGGCTGCGCGTCTCGCACGCGTTCCACTCGGCGCGGATGGAGCCGATGCTCGCCGAGTTCGCCGGCGTGCTCGCCGGGCTGACCCACCAGCGGCCGCGGATCCCGGTCGTCTCCAACCTCACCGGCGAGCCGGTCGAGGAGTTCTCCGCCGCGTACTGGCTGCGGCAGGTGCGCGAGCCGGTGCGCTTCGCCGACGGGATCGGCCACCTCGCCGCGGCCGGCGTCACGCGGTTCGTCGAGGTCGGCCCGGCCGGCGTGCTGACCGGCATGGCCCGGCTGTCACTCCCCGACGCCGACGCGCCGCTGGTGGTGCCGACGCTGCGCGACGGCCGGGACGAGACCGGTTCCGTCCTCGAGGCGCTGGCCCGCCTGCACGTCGCCGGCGTCTCCCCGGACTGGACCGCGGTCCTCGCCGGCTCCGGCGGCCGGCGCGTGCCGGCGCCGACGTACGCGTTCCAGCACCAGCGCTACTGGTTGACGCCGGAACCGGCGGTGGACGCGGTCGAGGCGACGCCGTGGCGCTACCGGGTCGCCTGGGCCGCGCTGCCCGACGGCACCGCCGGCACGCTCACCGGCGACTGGCTGGTCGTCGCGCCCGGGGATCCCGAGGTGCGCGCGCTCGCCGACCTGGTCGCCGCGGCGCTGCGGAACCGGGGCGTGCTGCCCACCGTGCTGACCGCGGCGGAGATCGGGCCCGGCGCGTCCCCGGCGGGCGTGGTGGCGCTCGCGCCGACCCTCGACTCGACGATCGACCTGGTGAACCGGATCGACGCGCCGCTGTGGACGGTGTCCCGGGGCGCGGTGGCCCAGGGCCGCTCGGACGCCCCGGTGGACCCCGACCAGGCCGCCGTCTGGGGCCTGGCCCGGGTGATCGCGCTGGAGCACCCGGAGCGCTGGGGCGGCCTGGTCGACCTGCCGGCCGTCGTCGACGACCGGGTGGCGGCGGAACTCGTCCGGGTCCTCGCCTCCGGCGCCGACGACCAGGTGGCGTTGCGGCCGGCCGGCACGTTCGGGCGGCGACTCGTCCGGGCGCCGCTGACCGCCGCGCCCGCCCCCTGGAAGCCGGAGGGCACCGTGCTGGTCACCGGCGGCACCGGCGCGCTCGGCCGGCGCCTGGCCCGGTGGCTGGCCGACCGCGGCGCCCCGCACGTCGTGCTGGCCGGCCGCGCCGCCACGAGCGGCCCGGAACTGGACGAGCTGGCCGCGTCGGGCACCCGGGTCACGGTGGTGGCCTGCGACGTCGCCGACCGCACCGCCCTCGCCGGGCTGCTCGACCGGATCGGCGCCGACGAACCGCTCACCGCCGTCTTCCACGCCGCCGGGGTGCGGGACGACACCGCGCTCGCGGCCCTGACGCCGGAGACCGTCGCGACCGCCCTGGCCGCCAAGGTGACCGGGGCCCGGCACCTGGACGAGCTGACCCGGGACCTGCCGCTGACGGCCTTCGTGCTGTTCTCCTCCGCCGCCGGCGTCTGGGGCGGCAGCCGGCAGGCCACCACGGCCGCCGCCGGCGCCTACCTCGACGCGCTCGCCGAGCGGCGGCGGGCGGCCGGCCGGCCGGCCACGTCCGTCGCCTGGGGGCCGTGGGACGACCCCGAGGGCGTCTCCGGCGCACCGGAGATCCGTGACCGGCTGGAGCGCCTCGGCCTGCCGGCCATGGCGCCGGGCGAGGCGCTCGCCGCGCTCGGCCAGGCGGTCGAGCACGACGACACCACGCTCGTCGTCGCCGACGTCCGCTGGCAGCCGTTCGTCGAGACGATGACCGCGAGCGGCCCGCGGCCGTTCTTCGACGGCGTGCCCGAGGTACGCGGCCTCGCCGCCCGGTCGCAGTCGCCGGCCCCCGGCGCGCGGGAGCTGCGTGAGACGCTGCTCGCTGCGCCCGCGCACGAGCGGCGGCCGATCCTGCTCGACCTGGTCCGCGACCACGCCGCGCGCGTCCTCGGCCACCCGTCGGCCGAGGCGGTGGGCGCCGACGACAAGTTCCTCGAGCTGGGCTTCGACTCGCTGACCTCGATCGAGCTGCGCACCCGGCTGCAGACGGCCACCGGCCTGACGCTGAGCTCCACGGCGGCGTTCGACCACCCGTCGGCGGTGCTGCTGGCCGCGCACGTGGAGCAGGTGCTGCTCGCCTCGGCCGGGGTGACCGGCGACCCGGCGGCGCCGCTGCTGGGCATCGCCCCGGACGACGAGAACCCGGTCGGCCTGCTCAACTCGCTCTACCGCGAGGCGATCCGGACGAACCGGGTCGTCGACTTCATGAAGATGGCGTACGAGGCCTCGCAGTTCCGGCCGGTCTTCACCGACCCGGCCCAGATGGCGGACGGGCCGTACCCGGTGACCCTGGTGCGCGGCGACCGCACGCCCCGGCTGGTGTGCCACACCGGCACCACGGCGGCCGGCGGCCCGCACGAGTTCGCCCGCTTCGCCGCGGCGTTTCGGGGCGAGCGCGACGTGTCGGTGCTGCCGGTGCCCGGCTTCGGTCGCGGCGAGCTGCTGCCGGCCGACGCGTACGTGATGCTCGCCTGGCAGGCCCGGTGCCTGCGCGAGCTGGTGGGGGACGACCCGTTCGTCCTGGTCGGGCACTCCGGCGGCGGGATCCTGGCGCACGCGCTGACCCGCTACCTGGAGGAGGAGGACGTGGTGCCGGCCGGCCTGGTCCTGGTCGACACCTACCCGCTGTCCCGGCCGATGCACGAGGTCTGGCAGAACGAGCTGTCCACCGGCGTCATCGAGCGGCAGCACCAGTACGTGCCGATGGACGACATCCGGCTCACCGCGCAAGGGCACTACGGCGTGATGAGCGGCGGCTTCGAGGCCCGCGAGATCGAGACGCCGACGCTCGTGGTGCGGGCCACCGAGCCGCTGGGCCCGTGGGACCGCGACGACGACTGGCGGGCCGGTTGGGAGCTGCCGCACACCGCCGTCGACGTGACCGGCAACCACTTCTCGATCATGGCCGAGCACGCGGGCGAGACGGCCGCCGCGGTCACCGGGTGGCTGGCCGGGCTGCGCTGAGCGCACGACGAGGGGGCCCAGGCGTCCGCCTGGGCCCCCTCGTCGTGCCGGTCAGTCGGCGTACGTGAGGCGCAGTGGCAGGCTGCGCAGGCCGAGCAGGAACGTGAAGTGCGAGTACCACGGCAGCTCGGTGGTGGCCAGCTCGATCGAGGAGTAGCGCCGCAGCAGCTCCTCGAACGCGATCACCACCTCCATCTTGCCGAGCGTCGCGGCGATGCAGTAGTGCGGGCCGGAGCCGAAGATCAGCGGCGACGTGCCGGTCCGGGTCACGTCGAGCCGCTCCGGGTCCGGATACCTGCGCGGGTCGTGGTGCGCGGCGCCGAGCACGATGAAGACCGACGCCCCGGCCGGGATGGTGACGTCACCGACCTCGACCGGCGCGATCGTCTGCCGGGCCATGATCTGCACCGCGGAGTTGTGCCGGGACAGCTCGTCGAAGGCGCGCTCGATCAGCTCCGGCTGCTCCCGCAGCAGCCGGAGCTGGTCCGGGTTCTGCAACAGCGACACCATGCCGTTGCCGATCACGTTCACCGACGTCTCGTGCCCGGCGTTGAACAGCACCAGGATCTGCGCGGCGATGTCCTCGTCGCTGAGCCGGTCACCCTTGGCGTCCGGCTCCAGCAGGATCGACAGCAGGTCGTCGCGCGGCTCGGCTCGGCGCTCCGCGAGCCGCTCGGCGATGTACGCGCTGAACTCCGGGACCGCCTCGTTCATCCGCCGGCGCATCCGGGGCGTGACCATCGGGTCGACCACGTCGGCGATGGTGTTCGTCCACTGCCGGCACCGGTCGGCGTCCGCCAGGGGAATGCCCACCAGCTCGCACACGACGACGACCGGCAGCGGCAGCGCGAGACCGGCGATCAGGTCCGCCTCGCCCTCGCCCATCTCGTCGATCATCTCGTTGACCAGCGCCCGGATCCGCGGGCGGAGCCGGGCCATGGCGGCCGGCGACAGCGCCCGGGACACCATCCGGCGCAGCCGACGGTGGTCGCCGCCGCCACGGGTGAGCATCCACCGGCGTGCGCTGGCGACGACCGGGCTGTCCGGCCCGCCGCGCACCCGTGCCCACTGTGGATCGTCGGTGAAGTCGGTGCTGACCCCGGGGGAGCGGAGCACCGCGTCGCACTCGTCGTAGCCGGTGACCACCCAGTAGCCCAGGGGTGAGCGGTGCACCGGCTCGCGTTCGCGGACCCGCCGGTAGTAGCCGTAGCGGTCGTCCTGCAGCGCGGGGTCCCGCAGGTCGAAGAGCAGCCTCGTCCCAGCAGTCGTCATGGTGGTCGCCGATCTGTCGGATGTGCGGTCACTGTCGCCAGCGCCGCGCCCGCCTCGCAACCCCTGACCTCACCGACGACGCCGCAGGTTGAAGGGTGCCGTCCGGCCCGGCTAGGGGTGTCCGGCGCCGAAGGCCGCCGTTAGCGTCAGCCATGGCCGATCCGGCCTGGTCATGGCCCCGCCAGGCGCACTCCGTCGCAAAATGAGGTCCTCACTGATGGCTGACAACGACACGCTTCGCGACTATCTGAAGCTGGTCACCACTGACCTGCACCGGGCGCGCCAGCGCCTGCGGGAGGTCGAGGACGGCGGCCGGGAACCCATCGCCATCATCGGGATGAGTTGCCGCTACCCCGGTGGTGCCGGCTCACCCGACGACCTGTGGGACCTGGTGGCGCAGGGGCGGGACGGGATCGGTCCGTTCCCGACCGACCGCGGCTGGGACCTCGGCCGCCTCTTCGACGCCGACCCGGACCGCCCGGCCAGCAGCTACGTGCGCGAGGGCGGCTTCATCGACGGCGCCGGGGACTTCGACCCGGCGTTCTTCGGCATCTCGCCCCGCGAGGCGGTCGCGATGGACCCGCAGCAGCGGATCCTGCTGCAGTCCACCTGGGAGGCGATCGAGCGGGCCGGCATCGACCCGACGTCGCTGCGCGGCAGCCGCACCGGGGTCTTCGCCGGCACCAACGACCAGAACTACCTCGCGCTGTTCGGCAACGCCGGCTCGGACAGCGAGGGCTACCTGCTCACCGGCGGCGCCACCGCCGTCGTGTCCGGCCGGATCTCCTACGTGCTGGGCCTGGAAGGCCCGGCGCTCACCGTGGACACCGCGTGCTCCTCGTCCCTCGTCGCGTTGCACCTGGCGTGCCAGTCGCTGCGGCAGAACGAGTGCTCCCTCGCGATCGCCGGCGGTGTCACGGTGATGGCCACCCCCGGCGTGTTCACCGAGTTCAGCCGCCAGCGCGGCCTGGCCGGCGACGGCCGCTGCAAGTCGTTCGCCGAGGCCGCCGACGGCACCGGCTGGTCCGAGGGCGTCGGCGTGCTTCTGGTCGAACGGCTCTCCGAGGCGCAACGCCTCGGCCACCCGATCCTCGCGGTGGTGCGGGGCAGCGCGGTCAACCAGGACGGGGCGTCCAACGGGCTGACCGCCCCGAACGGCCCCGCCCAGCAGCGGGTGATCCTGGAGGCGCTCACCAACGCCGGGCTCACCCCCGCCGACGTCGACGCGGTCGAGGGCCACGGCACCGGCACCACCCTCGGCGACCCGATCGAGGCCCAGGCGCTGCTCGCCACGTACGGCCAGGACCGCACCGGCGAGCCGCTCTACCTGGGGTCGGTCAAGTCGAACATCGGGCACCCGCAGGCCGCCGCCGGCGTCGCCGGCATCATCAAGATGGTCATGGCGCTGCGGCACGGCGTGCTGCCCGGCACCCTGCACCTCGACGAGCCGACCTCCCACGTCGACTGGGACGCCGGCCGCGTCGCCCTGCTGGCCGAGAGTCGGGACTGGCCGGAGACCGGCCACCCCCGCCGGGCCGGCGTCTCGTCGTTCGGGGTGAGCGGCACCAACGCGCACATCATCCTCGAACAGTCCCCGGCGCCGGCCGCCCCGGAGGCGGTCGAGGACACCGGGGGACCGGTGACGGTGCCGATCTCGGCGCGTACCGGCGAGGCGCTGCGCCGCCAGGCCGCCCGGCTGCGCGCCGCGGTGGACGCCGACCCCGCGATCCGGCCCGCCGACGTCGCCCACACGCTGGCCACCGCCCGGGCCGCGATGGCGCACCGGGCCGTCGTCCGGGCCGGCGACCGCGACGAGCTGCTGGCCGCGCTGGCCGCGGTCGAGTCCGGCGCGGAGCACGACGGCGTCGTCCGCGGCACGACCCGCGACGGCAAGCTGGCCTTCCTCTTCACCGGTCAGGGCGCCCAACGGATCGGCATGGGCACCGCCCTGGCCGCCGGGTTCCCGGTCTTCGCGGAGCACTTCGACGCGATCCGCGCCCGCTTCGACGGGCTCGCCGAGGCGCTCGGGTCCGAGGAGATCCACCAGACCGTCCACACGCAGGCCGCCCTCTTCGCCTTCGAGGTCGCGCTGGCCCGTCAGCTGGAGCACTGGGGCGTCGTCCCCGACCGGATGCTCGGCCACTCGGTGGGCGAGATCGCCGCCGCCCACGTGGCCGGCGTGCTCGACCTCGACGACGCCTGCACGCTCGTCGCCGCCCGAGGCCGGCTCATGCAGGCGCTCCCGGCCGGCGGCGCGATGCTGGCCGTGGCAGCCCCGGAGGCGGCGGTCCGCGCCGAGCTGGTCGACGGCGTGGACGTCGCCGCGGTCAACGGCCCGGCCGCCGTGGTGGTCTCCGGCGACGCCGACGCGATCGACGAGCTGGACGCCCGGTGGCGGGAGCGGGGCTGGCAGACCAAGCGGCTGCGCGTCTCGCACGCCTTCCACTCGCCGCGCATGGACGCCATGCTCGACGAGTTCCGGGCGGTGGCCGAGGGACTGACGTACGCCGCGCCGCGTGTCCCGGTGGTGTCCAACCTGACCGGTGAGCCGGTCGACCGGATGGACGCCGACCACTGGGTCCGGCACGTGCGCGGCACGGTCCGCTTCGCCGACGGGCTGGCCTGGCTGCGCGGGCGGGAGACCACCGCGTACCTGGAGATCGGCCCGGACGGTCCGCTCACCGCGCTCGCCGCCGAGCAGCTGGACGACGTCACCGCCGTCGCCACCCAGCGCCGCGACCGCCCCGAGGCCGCGACGCTGTGGTCCGCGCTGGCCACCGCGTACACCGGCGGGGTGCCCGTCGACTGGACCGCCGTCGACGGCGCGGCCGGCCGGACCGTCGCGCTGCCCACCTACCCGTTCGCGCGGCAGCGCTTCTGGCCGAAGCCGGCGCCGGGCTGGGGCGACGTCGGGGCCGCCGGCCTGGGCGTGACCGGCCACCCGCTGCTCGGCGCCGGCGTCATGCTGGCCGGCGGCGACGAGGCGCTGTTCACCGGCCGGCTGTCGGTGGCCAGCCATCCGGCGCTCGCCGACCACGTGGTGCTCGGCCGGGTCGTGCTGCCCGGCACCGCGCTGGCCGAGGCCGCCGTGCGGGCCGGCGACCAGGTCGGCTGCGGTGTCGTGCAGGAGCTGGTGCTCCAGGCGCCGCTGGTCGTGCCGGCCGACGCGGCCGTGCAGGTGCAGGTGCTGGTGGGCGCGGCGGACGCGGAGGGCCGCCGGGACGTCACCGTCCACTCCCGGGTGGCGGGCGCGGCGGCCGACGGCTGGCCCGAGGAGCCGTGGACCGTGCACGCGACCGGCGTGCTCGCCCCGGCCGCGACGGCCACCCCGCCGCCGGCGGCGCCGGCCTGGCCACCGGCCGACGCCGAGCCGGTCGACGTGGCCGCGCTCTACGCGGGCTTCGACGCCGCCGGCCTGGCCTACGGCCCGGTCTTCCGGGGCATCCGGTCGGCCTGGCGGTCCGGCGACGAGATCCTCGCCGAGCTGCGCCTGCCGGCGGGCGAGGAGTCCGACGCCCGCCGCTACGGTGTGCACCCGGCCCTGTTCGACGCCGGCCTGCAGGCGCTGGCCGCCCGGGCGACGGCCGCGGACGGCTTCACCGGTCTCCCGTTCTCCTTCACCGGGGTCACCCTGCGGGCCACCGGCGCGACCACGCTGCGGGTCCGGCTTGTCCCGGACGGCGTGGACGCGGTCCGGCTGGACGCCTACGACGACACCGGCGCGCCCGTGCTCACCGTCGACCGGGTGCTGCTGCGCCCGATCGCCGGGGCGCAGTTCGCCACCCGGGTCACCGGCGCGGCGGCGCTGCTGCGGTTGGCCTGGTCCCCGCTGGCCGCCGAGGACACCCCGGCACCCCGCTGGGCCCAGCTCGACGGCGACCCGATCGGCGCCGGCGTTCCGGTCGGCGGCGACGCCGACGTCCTGCTGGTCCCGGTGGTCGGGTACACGCCGACCGCCGAGGGGGTCCGCGCCGCCACCACGCGCACGCTCGACCTGCTCGCCCGCCTCCGGGGGAGCGCGAGCCGCCTGGTCGTGGTGACCCGGGGAGCCGTCGCGGCCGAGCCGGGCGACCGGGTCACCGACCTGGCCGGCGCGGCCGTCTGGGGACTCGTCCGGTCGGCCCAGGCCGAGGACCCGGGCAGCGTCGTGCTGGTCGACCTGCCCGGCGGCCCGCTGGTCGCGCCCGACCCGCTGCCCGCCCTCGCGGCCGGGCTGGCCACCGGCGAGCCGCAACTGGCGATCCGGACCACCGGCCTGTACCGGGCCCGGCTGCGCCGGGTGGAGCCGGCCGCCGACCTCGTCCCGCCCGCCGGGACCGACCACTGGCGGCTCGCGCTGCCCGAGAACGGCACGCTCGACCAGCTCGCGCTCGTGCCGTCCGGCGCGGACGCGCCGCTGGCCCCCGGCCAGGTCCGCCTCTCGGTGCGCGCCGCCGGGCTGAACTTCCGCGACGTGCTGGCCGCGCTCGGCATGTACCCGGGCCGCGTCGACCTCGGCGCCGAGGTCGCCGGCGTGGTCCTGGAGGTCGCGCCGGACGTCGCCGCGCTGCGCCCCGGCGACCGCGTGTTCGGGCTCTGCCCCGCGTCGTTCGGCCCGGTCGCGGTGGCCGACCACCGGGTGCTCGCGCCGATGCCCGAGCGGTGGACGTTCGCCGAGGCGGCGTCCGTGCCGATCGTCTACGGCACCGCCCTGTACGGCCTGCACGACCTGGGCGCGCTCACCGCCGGCCGGTCGGTGCTGATCCACGCCGCGACCGGCGGCGTCGGCCTGGCCGCCGTGCAACTCGCCCAGCACCTCGGCGCCGAGGTCTTCGCCACCGCGAGCCCGGCGAAGTGGGACGTGCTGCGCGGGCTGGGCCTGGACGACGCGCACATCGCGTCGTCGCGGGACCTCGGCTTCGAGGCCGCGTTCGAGGGCGTCGACGTGGTGCTGAACAGCCTGGCCGGCGAGTTCGTGGACGCCTCGCTGCGGCTGCTGGCCGGCGGCGGCACGTTCGTCGAGATGGGCAAGAGCGACGTGCGCGACCCGGCGGCGGTGACCGCCGCCCACCCGGGCGTCACCTACCGCGCCTTCGACCTCATCGACGCCGGGCCGGCCCGGATCCGGGAGATCCTCGGCCGGCTGGTGGAGTTGTTCGCCGACGGCAGCCTGCGCCTGTCGCCGGTGCACGCCTGGGACGTCCGCCGGGCGCCCGAGGCGTTCCGACACGTCAGCCAGGCGCGGCACGTCGGCAAGGTGGTGCTCACCGTGCCCCGGCCGCTCGACCCGGCCGGCACGGTCCTGATCACCGGCGGCACCGGCCGGCTCGGCACCCTGGTCGCCCGGCACCTGGCCGCCGAGCACGGCGTCCGGCACCTGATCCTGGCCAGCCGGCGTGGACCCGGGGCGGTCGACCCGGGCGACGGCGTGCCGACCGGCGCCGAGGTGGTCGCCTGCGACGTGGCCGACCGGTCCGCCCTTGCCGCCCTGATCGACGGCATCCCCGCCGACCGGCCGCTGACCGGCGTCTTCCACGTCGCCGGCGTGCTCGACGACGGGGTCGTGTCCGCGCTGACCCCGGAGCGGCTGGACACCGTGCTGCGGCCCAAGGGCGACGCCGCCCTGCACCTGGACGAGCTGACCCGCGGCCTCGACCTCGCCGCCTTCGTCGTCTTCTCGGCGCTGGCCGGCACCGTCGGCAGCGCCGGGCAGGCCGGCTACGCCGCCGCCAACCACCTGCTCGACGCGCTCGTGCTCCGACGCCGCGCGGCCGGCCTGCCCGCCCAGGCGCTGGCCTGGGGTCCGTGGTCCGGCGGCGGCATGGTCGGGCAGCTCACCGACGGTGACCGGGCGCGCCTGGCCGCCGCCGGCTTCCCGCCGCTGACCGAGGCCGACGGACTCGCGCTGCTGGACGCCGCGCTCGCCGCCGCCGCACCGGCGCTGGTACCGACCGGGTTCGACCCGGCCGCGCTCTCCGCCCGCGCCGCCGACCTGCCCGCCGTACTGACCGAGCTGGCCCGCGCCCCGCAGCGCCGGGCGGCCGGCACCGGCCGCGACGCCGATCGGCCCCGGCTCGACCGGGCCGCCCTGCTGGAGCAGGTACGCGCCGACGCCGCCACGGTGCTCGGCCTGCCCGGCCCGCAGGCGGTCGAGCCGGACCGGCCGTTCAAGGAGATCGGCTTCGACTCGCTGACCTCGATCGAGCTGCGCAACCGGCTGCGCGCCGTGCTCGGCACGCGGCTGCCCGCCACGCTCGTGTTCGACCACCCGACCCCGGCGGCCGTCGCCGCCTTCCTCGACGCCGAACTGGGCGGGACCGCCGCCGAGTCGCCCGTTGTCACCCCGGTGCCGGTCGACCGGCCGGCCGACGACCCGATCGCCATCGTGGGCATGGGCTGCCGGTTCCCGGGCGGGGCGGACACCCCCGACGCGCTGTGGCGCATCGTCGCCGGCGGCGTCGACGCGGTCGACGCGTTCCCGGCCGACCGCGGCTGGCACGTCGAGCACCTCTTCGAGCCCGGCACCTCGTACACCTTCGAGGGTGGCTTCGTCGACGGCGTGGCCGACTTCGACGCCGGGTTCTTCGCGATCAGCCCCCGCGAGGCGGTGACCATGGACCCGCAGCAGCGGCTGCTGCTGGAGACGTCCTGGGAGGCGTTCGAGCGGGCCGGCATCGACCCGGAGACGCTGCGCGGCAGCCGTACCGGCGTCTACGTGGGCGCCGCCACCACCGGCTACGGCGTCGGCGACCTGCGGCTACCCGAGGGCTCCGAACCGCACCTGCTCACCGGCACGGCGACGAGCGTGGTCGCCGGCCGGATCTCCTACACGTTCGGCCTGGAGGGCCCGGCGGTCACCGTGGACACCGCCTGCTCGTCCTCGCTGGTGGCGCTGCACCTGGCGGCCGAGGCGCTGCGGCACGGCGAGTGCGACCTGGCGATCGCCGGCGGCGCCACCGTGATGACCACCCCCGGGATGTTCGTCGACAGCAGCCGCGGCGGCGCGCTCGCCCCGGACGGGCGGTGCAAGGCGTTCGCCGACGGCGCCGACGGCACCGGCTGGGGCGAGGGCGCCGGCGTGGTGCTGATCGAGCGGCTCAGCGACGCCCGCCGCCACGGGCACCCGGTCCTGGCGCTGGTCGCCGGGTCGGCGGTCAACCACGACGGGGCCAGCAACGGGCTCACCGCCCCGAACGGGCCGTCGCAGCAGCGGGTCATCGCCGCCGCGCTGCGGCACGCCGGCCTCACCGCCGCCGACGTGGACGCGGTGGAGGCGCACGGCACCGGCACCGCCCTCGGCGACCCGATCGAGGCGCAGGCGCTGCTGGCCACGTACGGCCGGGACCGCGCCGACGACGCCCCGCTCCGACTGGGCTCGATCAAGTCGAACATCGGGCACACCCAGTCCGCGGCGGGCGTCGCGGGGATCATCAAGATGGTGCTGGCGCTGCGGCACGGGCTGCTGCCCGCCACCCTGCACGTCGACCGCCCCTCGGCGCACGTCGACTGGTCGGCGGGCGGCGTCCGGCTGCTCACCGAGCCGGTGCCGTGGCCCGCCGCCGACCGGGTCCGCCGGGCCGGCGTGTCCTCGTTCGGCATGAGCGGCACCAACGCCCACGTGATCATCGAGCAGGCCCCGGCGGGCGCCGGGTCCACTGTCGACCGGGCCGGTGGCCCGTGGCTGCTCTCGGCCCGCACCGCCAAGGCCCTGCGGGCGCAGGCCGAGCGGCTGCGCGCCCACCTCGACGCCGAGCCCGACTGGCGGCCGGACGACGTGGCGTACGCGTTGAGCACCACCCGGGGCCGGTTGCCGCACCGCGCGGTGCTGTTCGCCGACGACCGGGACGGCTACGCCGGACTGCTCGACGCGCTCGCCGCCGACAGCGGCGCGCCCGGCCTGGTCCGGGGCGTCGCCGGTGCCGGCGGCAAGGTCGCCTTCGTCTTCCCCGGCCAGGGCCCGCAGTGGCTCGGCATGGCCGAGGGGCTGCTGGCGTCCTCGCCGGTCTTCCGCGCCTCGGTCGAGGCCTGCGACGCGGTGCTGCGTCCCCGGCTCGGCTGGTCGGTGGCCGACGTGCTGCGCGGCGCCGACCCGCAGCGGTCGCTCGACGACGTCGCGGTGGTCCAGCCCGCCCTGTTCGCCACCATGATCTCGCTGGCCGAGCTGTGGCGCGCCGAGGGCGTCGAGCCGGCCGCCGTGGTCGGCCATTCCCAGGGCGAGGTGGCCGCCGCCTACCTGGCCGGTGGCCTGACCCTGGACGACGCCGCCACGGTGATCGCCGTGCGCAGCCGACTGCTGGCCGAGCGGGGCGCCCAGATCGCCGGCGCGATGGTCGCGGTGTCGCTGCCCGCCGCCGACGTCGAGGCCCGGCTCGCCGACTACCCCGGCCTGGACGTCGTCGCCGTCAACGGTCCCCGGACCGTCTCGGTGGCCGGCGATCCGGAGACCGCCGACCGGCTGTTCGCCGACCTGACCGCCGAGGGCGTCCGGGTCCGCAAGATCCGCATTCCCGGCGCGGCCCACTCCTGGCACATGGACGTGCTGCGCGAGCCGGTGCTGGCCGAGCTGGCCGGCATCGCGCCCCGCGCCGGCGACGGCCCGGTGTTCTACTCGACCGTCACCGGCGGGCCGGTGGACACCGCCGACCTCGACGCGGCGTACTGGTACCGCAACATCCGGCAGACGGTGCGCTTCGCCGACGCGGTGCGGCAACTGCTGCGCGACGGGCACACCGTCTTCGTCGAGGCGAGCACCCACCCGGTGCTGGTGCACGCGGTGCAGGACGCCGCCGAGGACGCGAACGTCGAGGCGGTCGCCGTCGGGTCGCTGCGCCGCGAGGAGGGCGGCCTGGACCGCTTCCGCGCCTCGGTCGCCGAGGCGTACGCCCGGGGCGCCCGGTTCGACTGGACCGCGCTGCCCGCGCGGGCCGACGGCGCCGCGCCGCCGGTGCCGCTGCCCACGTACGCCTTCCAGCACCAGCGTTTCTGGCTCGAGCCGAACCCCGCGCCGGCCTCCACGGGCACCGCGCAGGACGCCGCCGAGGCCGGGTTCTGGGACGCGGTGGAACGCTCCGACCTGGCCCCGCTGATCGAGGCGCTCGGCGCCGACGGCGCCGACCGGATCGCCCCGGTGCTGCCGGTGCTGGCCTCCTGGCGGTCGCGGGAGCAGCGCCGCCGGACCGTCGACGGCTGGCGTTACCGCGTCGAGTGGCGACCGGCGCCGACCGGTGGCCCGGCCACGCTGTCCGGCCGCTGGCTGCTCGTCGCCCCGGACGGGGAACCGACGGCCGAAGAGATCGGCCGCCTGCTCACCGCGCACGGCGCCGAGGTGGTCACCGACGTCGACACGACGGACCTCGCCGGCATCGTGTCGCTGCTGGCGCTGGACGAGACCCCGCACCCGGACCGGCCGGACGTCACCCGCGGCACCGTCGGCAACCTGGCCCTGGTGCAGGAGCACGCCCGCGCGGACCGGGACGCGCCACTGTGGATCGTGACCCGGGGCGCGGTCAGCGTCTCCCCGGCCGACCGGATCACCGGCGCCACCCAGGCCCAGAGCTGGGGCCTGGGCCTGGTGGCCAGCCTGGAACAGCCCGACCGCGTCGGCGGCCTGATCGACCTGCCGCCGGAGATCGACGCCCGCGCGGCCGGCCGGATCGCCGCCGCGCTCGCCGGAATCGGCGACGAGGACCAACTGGCGGTCCGCGCCTCCGGCGTCCTGGCCCGGCGGATGGTGCGCGCCGCGCCGAACCCGAACCGCCGGCCCGCGCCGAGCCTGCGCGGCACGGTGCTGGTCACCGGCGGCACCGGCACCATCGGCGCCCACGTCGCCCGCCGGCTGGCCACCGCCGGCGCGCAGCGGCTGCTCCTGACCAGCCGCCGGGGCCCCGACGCGCCCGGCGCGGCGGAGCTGGCCGCAGAGCTCACCGAACTCGGCGCGCGGGTGCGGATCGTCGCCTGCGACGTGGCCGACCGCGACGCGCTGGCCGCGCTGCTCGCCGGCGTCGACGACACCGCCCCGCTGACCGCCGTCTTCCACGCCGCCGGGGTCGCCCAGTCCACACCGATCACCGACATCGACCCGGCCGAGCTGGCCGCCACCGTACGCGGCAAGGCGACCGGCGCCCGCAACCTCGACGAGCTGGCCGGCGACGACCTGGAGGCGTTCGTCGTCTTCTCCTCCGGCGCGAGCGTCTGGGGCGGCGGCGGCCAGGCCGCGTACGCCGCCGGCAACGCCTACCTCGACGCGCTCTGCCGGCAGCGGCACGAGCGCGGGCAGCCCGCGCTGGCGGTCTCCTGGGGCGGCTGGGAGGGCAGCGGGATGGCCACCGCCGACGCGGTCGCCCAGCTCGCCCGGCGCGGCCTGCGCCCGATGCCGCCGCAGCTCGCCCTGGCCGCGCTCGACCAGGCGATGGGCGAGCCGGAACCACACCTCACCGTCGCCGACATCGACTGGGAGCGCTTCGCGCCCAGCTACACCGCCGCCCGCCCGCGACCGCTCATCGACGAGATCCCGGAGGCCCGCGCCGGACGCGAGGCGGACCGGCCGGACGGCGCCGACGGCGAGACCGGCGAGTTCGCGGCCCGACTGACCGCGCTGCCGGCCGGCGAGCGCAAGCGGTTCCTCCAGGACCTGGTGCGCAACCTGGCCGCCGACACGCTCGGGCACACCGGGGTGGAGGAGATCGCACCCAACCGCGCCTTCCGGGAGCTGGGCTTCGACTCGGTCACCGCGGTCGACGTCCGCAACAAGCTGCGCGCCGCCACCGGCCTCCAACTGCCCACCACGCTCATCTTCGACTACCCGACCCCGGCGCTGCTCGCCGAGCACCTGCGCGCCGAGCTGCTCGGCGAGGCGCCGGCCGAGACCGTCGTGGCGGCCGCCAACGGCGCCGACGAGCCGATCGCCATCGTGGGGATGAGCTGCCGGTACGCCGGCGGCGTGCGGACCCCGGAGGAGCTGTGGGAGCTGGTGGTCAACGGCGTCGACGCGGTCGACCGGTTCCCCGACGACCGCGGCTGGGACCTCGACGCGCTCTACGACCCGGACCCCGACGCGCTCGGCGCCTCCTACGTCCGCGAGGGCGCGTTCATCTACGACGCCGGTGACTTCGACGCCGGGTTCTTCAGCATCAGCCCGCGCGAGGCGCTCGCCATGGACCCGCAGCAGCGGATCCTGCTGGAGACGTCCTGGGAGGCGATCGAGCGCGGCGGGATCAACCCGCAGACGCTGGCCCGCAGCCGCACCGGCGTCTTCGTCGGCACCTCGTTCCAGGGCTACGGCATGGGCGCGCACCTGGGCCTCGGCGCCACCGAGGGCTTCTTCCTGGCCGGCACCGGCACCGCCGCCGTCTCCGGCCGGGTGGCCTACGGGCTCGGGCTGGAGGGCCCGGCCGTCACCGTGGACACCGCCTGCTCATCGTCGCTGGTGGCGCTGCACCTGGGCGCCCAGGCGCTGCGGCAGGGCGAGTGCGACCTCGCGCTGGCCGGCGGCGTCGCCGTGCTGCCCACCCCGACCTCGTTCACCGAGTTCAGCCGCCAGCGCGGCCTGGCCCCGGACGGCCGCTGCAAGCCGTTCGCGGCGGCCGCCGACGGCACCGGCTGGGGCGAGGGCGCGGGCGTCGTCCTGCTGGAGCGCCTCTCCGACGCGATCCGCAACGGGCACCCGGTGCTCGCGGTGGTCGCCGCCACCGCGACCAACCAGGACGGCGCCTCCAACGGCCTGACCGCCCCCAACGGCCCCTCCCAGCAGCGGGTGATCGCGCAGACGCTGGCCAACGCCGGCCTGGAGCCGGCCGACGTCGACCTGGTCGAGGCGCACGGCACCGGCACCACGCTCGGCGACCCGATCGAGGCCCAGGCCATCATCGCGACGTACGGGCAGAACCGGCCGGACGACCGTCCGCTCTGGCTCGGCTCGGTGAAGTCCAACATCGGGCACACCCAGTCCGCGGCCGGCGTGGCCGGTGTGATCAAGGCGGTGATGGCCGTCCGGCACGGCGTGCTGCCGCCGAGCCTGCACGTCGACGAGCCCACCCCGCACGTCGACTGGGCACGCGGCGCGGTCCGGCTGCTGACCGAGGGACGGCCGTGGCCGTCCGGCGGCGGCCCACGCCGGGCCGGCATCTCGTCGTTCGGCGGCACCGGCACCAACGCGCACGCCATCGTCGAGCAGGCCCCGGAGCCCACCGGGACCGACGCCGGCGCGCCGGCGTCCCCGGCGCCGCTGGCCTGGCTGCTCTCCGGTCGCACCGAGGAGGCCCTGCGGGAACAGGCCGACCGGCTGCGCCGGCACCTCGCCGACCGGCCCGACGCCGGGCCCGGCCCGGTCGCCTGGTCGCTGGCCACCACCCGGGCCGCGTTCGAGCACCGCGCGGTGCTGTTCGGCGCCGACCGGGAGGACCTGCTGGCCCGGCTGGACGACGTGATCGCCGCCCGGCCCAGCGCCGACGTGGTCACCGGCACGGTGACCACCGGCGAGACCGTGTTCGTCTATCCGGGGCAGGGCAGCCAGTGGATCGGCATGGCCGCCACGCTGATGGACACCGCGCCGGTGTTCGCCGACGCGATCGACGAGTGCGCCCTGGCGCTCGCGCCGCACCTCGACTGGTCGCTCCAGGACGTCCTGCGTGACCGGCCCGACGCCGCCTCGCTGGAGCGGGTCGACGTCGTCCAGCCGGTGCTGTTCGCCGTGATGGTGGCGCTCACCCGGCTCTGGGAGTCGTGGGGCGTGGTGCCGGACGCCGTGGTCGGCCACTCGCAGGGCGAGATCGTCGCCGCCCACGTGGCCGGTGGCCTCAGCCTCGACGACGCCGCCCGGATCGTCGCGGTCCGCAGCAAGCTCGTCGGCGCGGTCGCCGGCACCGGCGGCATGGTCTCGGTGTGGCTGGGCGCCGGCCCGGTCGAGGAGCGGCTCGCCGCCCACCCCGACCTGTCGATCGCCGCGGTCAACGGTCCGGAGACCACTGTGGTGGCGGGAACGGTGGACGGCCTGGACCGCTTCGCCGACGCGTGCGCCGCGGACGGCGTACGGGTCAAGCGGATCGCCGTCGACTACGCCTCGCACAGCCCGCAGATGGACGCGCTGCGCGACGAGTTGACCGCCGCGCTCGCCCCGGTGCGCCCCGTCCCGGGCCGCATCCCGATGTGGTCCACGGTGGACGACGGTTGGGCCGACACCGGCACGATGGACGCCGGCTACTGGTTCCGCAACCTGCGCCGGCCGGTGCTCTTCGACTCCGCCGTGCGCGCCCTGGCCGCCGACGGCTACCACTTCTTCGTCGAGGCCAGTGCCCACCCGGTGCTCGCCATGGCGGTCCGCGCGACCCTCGACGAGGCCGACCCGGGCAGCCGCACGGCGGTCGTCGGCACGTTGCGCCGCGACGAGGGCGACCTGGCCCGGGTGCTGCGCTCGGCCGCCGAGCTGCACGCCCAGGGCGGCACGGTCGACTGGTCGGCCGCGCTGGCCGGGCACGCCGCACCGGTGGTACCGCTGCCCACGTACGCGTTCCAACGCAGCCGCTACTGGCTCACCCCGGCGCGTACCGCCGCGGCCGGTGACCTGAGCGGCGCCGGGCTGACCGACGCCGGCCACCCGTTGCTCGGCGCCGCCGTGGCGCTGGCCGACGGCGACGGGCTGGTGCTGACCGGCCGGCTCAGCGCCGGCGACCAGCGCTGGCTGGGCGACCACGCGGTGCTCGGGACCGTGCTGCTGCCCGGCACCGCGTTCGTCGAGCTGGCGTTGCAGGCCGGGCTGCGGGTCGGCGCCGCGGCGCTGGACGAGCTGACGCTGGAGGCGCCGCTGGTGGTCACCGAGCGGCAGGCGGTCCGGATCCAGGTCGTGGTCAGCCCGCCCGGGGAAACCGGTCGCCGCACCGTCGCGGTCTACGCCCGCCCGGACGCCGACACCGGCGACGGCGACGGCGTGGAGTGGACCCGGTACGCCAGCGCGACGCTCGCACCGACCGCCGACGAACCCGACTTCGACCTGCGGCAGTGGCCGCCGGCCGAGGCCGAGGCGGTGGACACGACCGGGTTCTACGACGACCTGACCGAGCGCGGCTACGGCTACGGCCCCGCGTTCCAGGGGCTGCGCGCCATGTGGAAGCGCGACGGCGAGGTCTTCGCCGAGGTCGCGCTCCCCGACGACGACGGGGACGACGCGGCCGGCTACGGCGTGCACCCGGCGTTGCTGGACGCCGCCCTGCACGGCATCGGGCTGCTGCGGTCGCTGCACCCGGCCGCCGGCGGCACCGGACCGCGCGGCGCCGAGCTGCCGTTCTCCTTCAGCGGCGTACGCCTCTGGGCCACCGGCGCGGACACCGTCCGGGTCCGGCTCGGCCTCTCCGAGCAGAACGGCATCGTGGTGCGGATCGCCGACGCGGCGGGCGCCCCGGTCGTCGCGGTCGACGCGCTCGCGGCCCGGCCGCTGCCGGCCTCGTTCGGCGCGTCCGGCCCGGCCCGGCCGACCACCCTCTACGAGCTGGACTGGAGCGACCTCGCGGTCACCCCGACCGATCCGGGTCACTGGTTGGTCGTCGGCGACGCCCCGCTGGCCGACCAGGTGCGCGCGGCGGGCGGGCGGATCACCACCTGCGCCACGTTCGACGACGTCCCCGGTCACTTCGACGGCGCCGACGACCCGGCCGTGGTGGTGGTCGCGCTGTCCGCGACCGACGACGACGGCGACGTCGTCGACCGGGCGGCGGGCTGCGTGCACGAGGCCCTGGCGCTGGCCCAGCGGTGGATCGGCGACGACCGGTTCGAACCGGCGCGCCTGCTCGTGGTCTCCCGGGGCGCGGTCGGCGCGAAGCCCGCGCTCGCCCCGGCGGCGGCCTGGGGGCTGCTGCGCTCGGCCCAGTCCGAGCACCCGAACCGCTTCGTCCTGCTCGACCTGGGCGCGGACGCCGACCTCACGCCGCTGCCCGCGGCGGTGTGCTCGGGCGAGCCGCAGCTGGCCGCCGCGGCCGGCCGGGTCCGCGCGGCCCGCCTGGTGCGCGTCGCGCCGGCCGACGGCGACACCGCCCCGGCCTTCGGGCCGCACGGCACCGTCCTGGTCACCGGCGGCACCGGCACGCTGGGCAGCGCGCTGGTGCGACACCTGGCGGGCGTGCACGGCGTACGCCACTTCCTGGTCACCAGCCGCAGCGGGGCCGACGCCCCGGGCGCCGCGGACCTGGTCGCCGACGTCGCCGCCCTGGGGGCCGAGGCGACGGTGGTGGCCTGCGACGCGGCCGACCGGGACCGGCTGGCCGAGGTGCTGGCCGCGATCCCGGCCGACCGGCCGCTCACCGGCGTGGTGCACGCGGTCGGCGTCCTGGACGACGGGGTGATCGCGGCGCTCGACCCCGGCCGGGTCGACCTGGTGATGCGCGGCAAGGCCCGGGGCGCGACGAACCTGCACGACCTCACCCGCGACCTCGACCTCACCGCGTTCGTGCTGTTCTCCTCGGCCGCCGGCACGTTCGGCGGGGCCGGGCAGGGCAACTACGCGGCCGCCAACGCGTTCCTCGACGCGCTGGCCCAGCGCCGCCGGGCCGACGGACTGGTGGCCAAGTCGCTGCCGTGGGGCCCGTGGGCGCAGCCGACCGGGATGACCGGCGCGCTCACCGAACTCGACGTGCGCCGGGTCGAACGGACCGGCCTGCGGCCGATGGAGACCGCGTACGGCATGACGTTGTTCGACGCGGCGGTGCGGCACCCCGCGCCGGTGGTGGTGCCGCTGCTGTTCGCCCAGGGCGCGTTGAGCGCGGCCACCGGGCCGCTGCTGCACCTGCTGCGCTCGCTGGTGCGTACCCCGGTGCGGTCCGCGGCCGGCCGCCCGGCGGAGAGCGACGGCCCGCCGCTGCGCGAGCGGCTCGTCGAGCTGCCCGACGAGGAGCGGCAGCGCGTCGTGCTCGACTTCGTCCGCACCCACGTCGCGGTCGTGCTCGGCTACCCGTCCGGCGGCGAGGTGCGCTCCGAACGGGGCTTCCTCGACCTCGGCATGGACTCCCTGACCGGCATCGAGCTGCGCAACCGGATCGCCGGCGTCACCGGCCTGCGGCTGCCCGCGACGCTGGTCTTCGACCACCCCACCCCGATGGCGCTGGCCCAGCACCTGCGGCTGGCGCTCGTGCCACCCGCCAAGCCGGCCGCCGAGGTCGCCCTGGAGGAGCTGGACCGGTTGGAGGCCGTGCTGGACGCGGTCGAGCCCGGTGACGACGCGCATGCACGTGTCAAGCGGAGGTTGCGCTCGCTCGTCGCCCGCCTGAACGGCGGGACCGAGGACACGGACGGCGAGCAGGACCTCGAGTCGGCGACGGCGGAGGAGCTCTTCGAGTTCCTCGACCGCGCGGTGTGAGCGACGGAAAGAGGCGCCATGACAGACCAGAACAAGCTCCTGGAATATTTGAAGCGGGCCACGGTCGACCTTCGGGACACGCGGGAGGCGCTGCGCGCCGCCGAGGACCGGGCCCGGGAGCCGATCGCGATCGTGGCGATGGGCTGCCGGTATCCCGGCGAGGTGGCCAGCGCCGAGGACCTGTGGCACCTGGTGGCGGCCGACGGTGACGCGATCGGCGCGCTGCCGTCCGACCGGGGCTGGGACGTCGACGCGCTCACCGCCGCCGCCGGCGGGCCGCGCGAGGGTGGCTTCCTCAGCGGCGCCGGTGACTTCGACGCCCAGCTCTTCGGCGTCTCGCCGCGCGAGGCACTGGTGATGGACCCGCAGCAGCGGCTCATGCTCCAGGTCGCCTGGGAGGCGCTGGAGCACGCCGGCGTCGACCACACGCTGCTGCGCGGCACCCGCACCGGGGTCTTCGTCGGCGCCATGTACCACGACTACGGGGCGCTCGTCGGCACCGCCGGTGACCACGCCGAGAGCTACCTGGCGACCGGCAACGCCGGCAGCGCCATCTCCGGCCGGGTGTCCTACACCTTCGGCTTCGAGGGGCCGGCCGTCACGGTCGACACCGCGTGCTCGTCCTCGCTCGTCGCGGTCCACCTCGCCGCGCAGTCGCTGCGCCAGGGGGAGTGCACGCTCGCGCTGGCCGGCGGCGTCACCGTGATGGCCACGCCGTCGGTGCTGACCGGCTTCACCGTCGACAGCGGTCTCGCCGCCGACGGGCGCTGCAAGTCGTTCGCCGCGTCGGCCGACGGCACCGCCTGGTCCGAGGGCGCGGGGCTGCTCGTGCTGGAACGGCTGAGCGACGCCCGGCGCAACGGGCATCCGGTGCTGGCCCTGGTGCGCGGCAGCGCGGTCAACCAGGACGGCGCGTCGAGCGGGTTGACCGCCCCCAACGGCCCGTCCCAGCAGCGGGTGATCGCGCAGGCGCTGGCCGGCGCCGACCTCGGCCCGGGCGACGTCGACGTGGTGGAGGCGCACGGCACCGGCACCACGCTCGGCGACCCGATCGAGGCGCAGGCGCTGCTGGCCACGTACGGGCGGAACCGGCCGCCGGACCGTCCGCTGTGGCTCGGGTCGGTGAAGTCGAACCTGGGGCACACCCAGGCCGCCGCCGGGATCGCCGGGATCATCAAGATGGTCATGGCGCTGCGGCACGGGCTGCTGCCGCGCACCCTGCACGTGGACGAGCCGACACCGCACGTCGACTGGTCGGCCGGCGAGATGCGCCTGCTGACCGAGCCGGTGCCCTGGTCGCGTTTCGGCAGCGCCCGGCGGGCCGGGATCTCGTCGTTCGGGGTCAGCGGCACCAACGCCCACGTCATCGTCGAGGAAGCCCCGGCCGCGTCGCCCGCCGCCGCGACCCGCGAGCCGGCCGGCCCGCCGGCCACGGTGCCGCTGCTGCTGTCGGCCGGCTCCGCCACCGCGCTGCGCGAGCAGGCGGAACGCCTGCGGGCCCGGCTCGCCGCCGACCCCAACGTGCCGCTGCTCGACGTCGGCTACTCGCTCGCCACCGGCCGCACCCTGCTCGACGAGCGCGCGGTCGTGCTCGCCGGCGACCACTGCCGGGCGGCCGCGAGCCTGACCGCCGTCGCCCAGGGCACGGCCGACCCCGCGGTGATCAGCGGGACCGCCCGCCCCGGCCGGCTGGCCGTGCTCTTCACCGGCCAGGGCGCCCAGCGCCTCGGCATGGGTGCGGAGCTGCGCGCCGGATTCCCGGTGTTCGCGGCGGCGTTCGACGAGATCTGCGACCGCTTCGACGCGGTGCTGGACCGGCCGTTGCGTACGGTGATCGACTCCGACGCCGACGCCCTGCAGCAGACCGTGCACACCCAGGCCGGGCTGTTCGCCCTCGAGGTGGCGCTGTACCGGCTGGTGGAGAGCTGGGGCGTCGTCCCGGACGCGCTGCTCGGCCACTCGATCGGCGAGCTGGCCGCCGCGCACGTGGCCGGGGTGCTGTCGCTCGACGACGCCTGCACCCTGGTGGCCGCCCGTGGACGGTTGATGCAGCAGTTGCCGCCCGGCGGCGCGATGCTCGCGGTCGACGCCACCGAGGACGAGGCCGTCGCCGAGCTGGCCGACTTCGCCGGCCGCCTGGACGTGGCGGCGGTCAACGGGCCGGCCCAGGTGGTGGTGTCCGGCGACGAGGACGCGGTGTTCGAGCTCGCCGCCCGCTGGACCGCGCAGGGCCGGCGCAACAACCTGCTGCGTGTCTCGCACGCGTTCCACTCGGTCCGGATGGACCCGATGCTCGACGAGTTCCGGGCGGTGGCGGAGAGCCTGACGTACGCCGCCCCGCGGATCCCGATCGTGTCCAACGTGACCGGTGAGGTCGCCGAGCGGCTGGACGCCGCACACTGGGTCCGGCACGCCCGCCGTGCCGTCCGGTACGCGGACGGGGTGGCCTGCCTGCAGGCGGCAGGCGTGACGCGCTTCCTCGAACTCGGGCCGCACCCGGTCCTGACCGCGCTGACCCGGCACTCGCTCACCGAGCGCGCCGACGCTCCGGCGGTGATCGCGCCGGCGCTGCGGCAGGGCCACTGCGAGACCGCGACCCTGCTCGCCGCGCTCGCCGAACTGCACGTGGTGGGCCAGCCCGTCGACTGGGCCGCGGTCTACCGGGTGTGGGGCGGCGCCAGCGTCGTCCTGCCCACCTATCCGTTCGCGCGGGACCGCTACTGGCCGGTCCTCGCCCCGCCGCGGGCCGAGGTCACCGGCGCCGGGGCGTTCTGGGCGGCGGTCGACGACGACGACGTCGCCCGGTTCACCGGCCTGCTCGGCGTCGCGCCGGACACCCGGGTGACCGAGCTGCTCCCGGCGCTGTCGGCCTGGCGCGGGCAGGCCGCCGAACAGGCCGCCACCGACTCGTGGCGTTACCGGATCGAGTGGCGGCCGGCGCACCCGACACCGGCCCGGCTGACCGGCACCTGGCTGGTGGTGACGCCGGGCGGCGACGACGAGATCGTCAGCGACGTGGCCGGCGCGCTGAAGGCCGGCGGCGCCGAGTCCCGGGTGGTCATCGTCGGCGGTGACCGGGTGACGGCGGCGGAGAGCCTGCGGCCGTACCGGTCGGCCGAGCTGGCCGGCGTCGCCTGCCTGCCGGCGACCGGGGGCGCGGCGTGGCTGCTCGGTGTCACCCAGGCCCTGCACGACCTGGACTGGAACGTGCCGCTGTGGTGCCTGACCCAGGACGCGGTGACCGGCGACGACCCGCACCTCGACCAGGTGTGGGGCCTCGGCCGGGTCGCCGCGCTGGAGTTCCCGCGGTGGTGGGGCGGCCTCGCCGACCTGCCGGCCGAACTCGACGTGCTCGCCGCCCGGCACCTGGTGAGCGTGCTCGCCGACGGCCGGGAGGACCAGGTCGCGGTCCGTGCGTCCGGGGTGACCGCGCGCCGGCTGGTCCGGGCGCCGGCCCGGCCGCGCACCGGGACCGGTTGGACGCCGACCGGCACCGTGCTGCTGACCGGCGGCACCGGCGCGCTCGGCGGACACGTGGCGCGCTGGCTCGCCGACCGGGGCACGCCGCACCTGCTGCTCGCCGGCCGTCGGGGCGCGGACACCCCCGGCGTGCCGGAACTGGTTCGCGACCTGGCCGACCGTGGCGCGCGGGTGACGGTCGCGGCCTGCGACGTCACCGACCGGGACGCGGTGGCCGCGCTGCTCGGCACCGTGCCGGCGGAGCACCCCCTGTCCGCGGTCGTGCACGCCGCCGGCAGCGGCACGGTGTGCCCGATCACCGAGCTCACCCCGGGCGGCCTGGCCGACGCGATGCGCGCGAAGGTGGTCGGCGCGGAGGTGCTGGACGACGTGCTCGGCGACACGCCGCTCGACGCGTTCGTGGTGTTCGGCTCGATCGCCGGTGTCTGGGGCGCGGGCGGGCAGGGCGCGTACTCGGCGGCCAACGCCCACCTCGACGGCCTGGTCCGGCGGCGCCGGGCCCGCGGGCTGCCGGGCACGTCGGTGGGCTGGGGCCCGTGGGCGGGCGCCGGCATGGCGGCCGGGGACGGAGCCGACGCGTACCTCCAGCGGCGCGGCCTGCCCCCGATGGACCCTGGTCTCGCGGTGGCGGCGCTGGCCGGTGCGGTCGGCGGCGGCGACGGGTGCGTGGTCGTGGCCGACGTCGAGTGGGACCGGTTCGCCCCGGCGTTCACCGCGCTGCGGCCGCAACCGCTGCTGACCGGGCTGGCCGACGCCGCGTCCGGCGGGACGGCCGAACCGGACGGCCGGGACAGCGAGCGGGACCGGCTCGCCGCGCTGCCCGCGGCCGAGCGGCCGGCGGCCGTCCTGGAGCTGGTGCAGCGGCACGCCGCGGCCGTGCTCGGCTATGCCCAGCCGGCCACCCTGCGGGTCGACCGCGCGCTGCGTGACCTCGGCATGGACTCGGTGACCGCGGTCGAGCTGCGCGACCGGCTCGGCCGGGCGGTGGGCGAGCGGCTGGCCGCCACCGTCGCGTTCGACCACCCGAGCGTCCGCGCGCTCGCCGAGCACCTGGACACGCTGCTGTTCGGCGGTCGGGCCGAGGACGACGACGACACCCGGATCCGGCGGGCGCTGCAACTGATCCCGCTGTCGCGGCTGCGCGGCGCCGGCCTGCTCGACACGCTGCTGAGCCTGGCCGAGCCGGAACCGGGTGCCGACCCGCTCCCGCTGACCACCGACGAGATCGACGACCTGGACGGCGAGGACCTGCTGCGGCTGGCGCTCGGCGAACGGGCCTCCTGAACCGACCGACGCGACGACCCGCTGGAGTTCAAGATGGCTTCGACCGAAGACTACGTGGCCGCGCTGCGGTCGTCGTTGAAGGAGACCGAGCGGCTGCGCACGGCGAACCGGGCGCTGACCGAGGCCGCCACCGAGCCGATCGCGATCGTCGGGATGGCCTGCCGGTTCCCCGGCGCCGACTCGCCGGAGGCGCTGTGGCGGCTGGTCAACGACGGCGACGACGCGATCACCGGCTTCCCGGACGACCGGGGCTGGACGGTGGACCCGGACGGGCCGGCGTACGCGGCCCGGGGCGGCTTCCTCACCGGCGGCGCCGACTTCGACGCCGAGTTCTTCGGAATCTCCCCGCGCGAGGCGCTGGCCATGGACCCGCAGCAGCGGCTGCTGCTGGAGACGTCGTGGGAGGCGATCGAGCGGGCCGGGATCGACGCCGACGACCTGCGGGGCAGCCGCACCGGCGTGTTCGTGGGCGCGGCCACCTCCGGCTACAACTATCTGCTGGCCGACGAGCCGGCGGCGGAGGGGCACGCGCTCACCGGCAGCGCCACCAGCGTGCTCTCCGGCCGGGTCGCGTACACCCTCGGGTTGGAGGGCCCGGCCGTCACCGTCGACACCGCCTGCTCGTCGGCGCTGGTCGCCTGTCACCTCGCCGCGCAGGCGCTGCGTCGCGGGGACTGTGTCACCGCGCTCGCGGCCGGCGTCACCGTGCTCGTGTCGCCCGAGGTGTTCGGGGAGTTCGCCAAGCAGGACGGCCTGGCCTCGGACGGCCGGTGCAAGCCGTTCGCGGCGGCCGCCGACGGCACCGGCTGGGCCGAGGGCGTCGGCGTCCTGGTGCTGGAACGGCTCTCCGAGGCGCAGCGGCTCGGCCGGCGCGTCCTGGCCGTGCTGCGCGGCAGCGCGGTGAACTCCGACGGGGCCAGCAACGGCCTGACCGCGCCCAGCGGTCCGGCGCAGCGCCGGGTGATCCGGCAGGCGCTGGCCGGGGCGGACCTGACGCCCGCCGACGTCGACGCGGTCGAGGCGCACGGCACCGGCACCCGGCTCGGCGACCCGATCGAGGCCGAGGCGCTGCTGGCGACCTACGGCCACGGCCGGTCCGCGGCCGATCCGCTGTGGATCGGCTCGGTGAAGTCGAACATCGGGCACACCCAGGCCGCCGCCGGCGTCGCCGGCGTCATCAAGATGGTGCTGGCGATCCGGCACGGCCGGCTCCCGCGCACCCTGCACGTGGACGAGCCGACGCCGTACGTCGACTGGAGCGCCGGCGGCGTCGCGGTGCTGGCCGAGCCGGTGAGCTGGCCCCACCGGGACCGCCCGCGCCGGGCCGGCGTCTCGTCGTTCGGGGTGAGCGGCACCAACGCGCACGTGATCCTGGAGCAGGCGCCGGTGCCACCGGCCGGCGAGCCGGTCGAGGCGGTCGCCGGCCCGGTCCCGTGGGTGGTGTCCGGGCGTACCGCCGCGGGCCTGCGCGCCCAGGCCGAACGGCTGCGGGTCTTCCTCGACGAGGACACCGACCGGCCCGCGGTCGCCCGGGCGCTGGCCGGCACCCGCTCGGCCATGGAGCACCGGGCCGTCGTGCTGGCCGGTCCGCAGGGGCCGGCCGGGTTGGCAGCGGTCCGGGACGGGCACGCCGCGCCCGGGGTGGTCCGGGGCACGGTCAGCGCGGGCAAGCTCGCGTTCCTGTTCACCGGCCAGGGCGGCCAGCGGGTGGGGATGGGGAGGGAGTTGCACGCCACCTATCCGGTCTTCGCCGCGGCGTTCGACGACATCTGCGCCCGCTTCGATCCCCACCTGGACCGTCCGCTGCGCGACGTGGTGTGGCACGACGCGGAACTGCTCGACCGGACCGCCTACACCCAGGCCGGGTTGTTCGCGGTCGAGGCCGCGCTGTTCCGGCTGGTCGAGTCGTGGGGTGTCGTGCCGGACGTGCTGCTCGGCCAC
Source organism: Micromonospora humi (assembly GCF_900090105.1). Classification (GTDB taxonomy): domain Bacteria; phylum Actinomycetota; class Actinomycetes; order Mycobacteriales; family Micromonosporaceae; genus Micromonospora; species Micromonospora humi. The sequence goes on from NZ_FMDM01000008.1 coordinate 63,313, forward strand.
TCGATCGGCGAACTGACCGCGGCGTACGTGGCCGGGGTGCTCTCGCTCGACGACGCGGTCACGCTGGTCGCGGCCCGGGGCCGGCTGATGCAGGAGCTTCCCACCGGCGGCGCCATGCTGTCGGTGCGTCTCGGCGAGGCGGAGGTCGCCGCGGCGCTGCCGGACGGCCTCGACATCGCCGCCGTGAACGGCCCGGAGTCGGTGGTCGTCTCCGGTGACGCCGAAGCGGCCGCCGCGTTCGCGGCGAGCTGCGCCCGGGACGGGATCAAGACCCAGCGGCTGCGCGTGTCGCACGCGTTCCACTCGGCCCGGATGACGCCGATGCTGGACGCGTTCCGAGCGGTGGCGGCCGGGCTGAGCCACGCCGCGCCGCGGATCCCGATCGTGTCCAACCTGACCGGCACGGTGGTCGACGGGTACGACGCCGACACCTGGGTGCGGCACGTGCGGCGCACGGTCCGCTTCCACGACGGCGTGCAGGCGCTCGCCGAGCTGGGCGTCCGCCGCTACCTGGAACTCGGCCCGGACGGCGTGCTCACCGGCATGGCCCAGCTCGGGGTGGACGGTGCCGCCCAGGCCGAGGACCTGGCCCCGCCGGTGCGGGTGGCCGCCCTGCGCCGCGAGCGGCCCGAGCCGGAGACGCTGCTGGAGGCGGTCGGTGCGCTGTTCACCGTCGGCGTCGGCGTCGACTGGGCGGCCGTCGTCGGGCGGGACACCGGCCTGCCGGCCGAGCTGCCGACGTACGCGTTCCAGCGGGACCGCTACTGGCCGGCGCACCGTGCCCCGGCCGCCGACGACTGGCGATACCGGCCGGTGTGGACGCCGGTCACCCCGACGCCGGGTCCCCGCCCCGGCCCCCGGCTGGTCCTGGTGCCCGAGGGCGTCGCGGCCGAGGACGTGGTGGCCGCGCTCGGCGACGACGTCACGGTCCTGACCCTGACGGCCGCCGACCTCGACCGGGCCGCCCTGGCCGCGCGCCTGGCCGCCACCGGACGGGACTTCGGTACGGTCGTCTCGCTGGCCGGGCTGGCCGACGAGCCGATGCCCGACGGCGTGGTGGCGCGCGGCGCGGCGCTGACGCTCACCGTGCTCCAGGCGCTCGGCGACGCCGGCGTCGGCGCGCCGCTGTGGACGATCACCCGGGACGTCTCCGCGCACCCGTTCGCCGCCCAGGTGTGGGGGCTCGGCCGGGTGGCCGCGCTGGAGCACCCGGAGCGGTGGGGTGGCCTGGTCGAGGTGCCCGCCGACGCCGACGACGCCACCCTGCGCCACCTGGCCGCCGTGCTGGACGACGGCACCGAGGACCAGGTGGCGATCCGGTCCACCGGGGTGACCGCCCGCCGGCTCGTCCGCGCCGCTTCGCCGAACGCCGCCTCGCCCGTCGTGGGCTCGCCGGCCGCCGCCGGCCCGGTCGGCAGTGACGGCACCGGGCTCGGGAGCGGGGGCGCCGTGCTCGTCACCGGCGGCACCGGAGCGCTGGGCGCGCACGTCGCGCGCATGCTGGCCGACCGGGGCGTCGGGCACGTCGTGCTGACCGGCCGGCGCGGCGCCGACACCCCCGGCGTGGCCGACCTCGTCGAGGAGCTGGCCGGACGCGGCACCACGGTCACGGTCACCGCCTGCGACGTCGGCGACCGGACCGCCGTCGCCACGCTGCTCGCCGGCATCCCGGACCTGGTGGGCGTGGTGCACGCGGCCGGCTCGGGCGAGTTCGGCGCGCTGGCCGACGCCGACCCGGACGGGTTCGCCGCGACCCTGCGGGCCAAGGTGGCCGGCGCCCGGCACCTGGACGAACTCACGGCCGACCTCGACTTCTTCGCCGTGTTCAGCTCCGTGGCCGGGGTCTGGGGCAGCGGGCAGCAGGGCGCGTACGCGGCCGCCAACGCGTTCCTCGACGCCCTTGTCGAACAGCGTCGGGCCGCCGGCCGGCCGGGCCTGGCGCTCGCCTGGGGGCCGTGGGCCGGCGCGGGCATGGCCGGCGACGCGAGCACCCAGGAGTACCTGCGCCGGCGGGGCCTGCGGGCGATGGACCCGGCGCGTGCGGTGGCCGTCCTGGCCGCCGCGCTGGACGGCGACGACGGATGCCTGGCCGTCGCCGACGTCGACTGGCCCACCTTCGCCCCCGCGTTCACCGCGTCCCGCCCGCAGCCGCTGCTCGCGCTCCTGCCGGAGGCGGCCGGCCCGGCCGCCGTCGCGCGCCCCGGCGGCGACCCGCCGGCGTTCGCGGTCACCCTGCGCGGGCTGCCCGCGGCCGACCGGGAGCGCGCGCTGCGCACCCTGGTCCGCGAACAGGTGGCGGTGGTTCTCGGGCACCGCGACGTGGCCGGCGTGGACGTGCGGATGCCGTTCAAGAAGCTCGGCTTCGACTCGCTGACCGCGGTCGAGCTGCGCAACCGGCTCAGCGCCGAGACCGGCCTGACGCTGCCGGCCACTCTCGTCTTCGACCACCCGACGCCGGTGGCGTTGGCCGGCCGGCTGCGGGAACTGCTGGCCGACGAGCCCGTCGCCACCCCGAACGACGAGCCGGCCACCCGCACCGAGCCGGACGAGCCGATCGCCATCGTCGGCATGGCCTGCCGCTACCCGGGCGACGCGGACAGCCCCGAGGCGCTGTGGCGGCTGGTCGACGGCGACGGCGACGGCCTCGCCCCGTTCCCCGCCGACCGCGGGTGGGACCCGGCGTCGCTCGACGACCCGGACGCCCGGGGCGGCTTCCTGCGCGACGTCACCGGGTTCGACGCCGACCTGTTCGCCGTCTCGCCGCGCGAGGCGCTCGCCATGGACCCCCAGCAGCGGATGCTGCTCGAGGTGGTCTGGGAGACCTTCGAACGGGCCGGCATCGACCCGCGCTCCACCGCCGGCACCCGCACCGGCGTGTTCATGGGCACCAGCGGCCAGGACTATCTCGGCCTGCTCGCCGTCGCCGGCGCGGAGACCGACGGGCACCAGGGCACCGGCAACGCGGCCGCGGTGCTGTCCGGCCGGGTCGCCTACACGTACGGGCTGGAGGGTCCCGCGCTGACCGTGGACACCGCCTGCTCCTCGTCGCTGGTGGCGCTGCACCTGGCCGTGCAGGCGCTGCGCAACGGCGAGTGCGCGACCGCGCTGGCGGGCGGGGTGACGGTGATGGCGACGCCGACCGCGTTCGTGGAGTTCCGCCGCCAGCTCGGCCTCGCCGCGGACGGGCGGTGCAAGCCGTACGCGGCCGCCGCCGACGGCACCGGGTGGGGCGAGGGCGCCGGCGTGCTGCTGCTCGAACGGCTCTCCGACGCGCGACGCAACGGGCACCGGGTGCTGGCTCTGGTCCGGGGCACGGCGGTCAACTCCGACGGCGCCAGCAACGGGCTGACCGCGCCGAACGGGCCGGCCCAGCAGCGCGTGATCCGGGCGGCGCTGGCCGCCGCCGGGTTGCGGCCGTCCGAGGTGGACGTGGTGGAGGGGCACGGCACCGGCACCCGCCTCGGCGACCCGATCGAGGCGCAGGCCCTGCTGGCCACCTACGGGCAGGACCGCGCGCAGCCGCTCTGGCTGGGCTCGGTGAAGTCGAACATCGGGCACACCCAGGCCGCCGCCGGCGTCGCCGGTGTGATCAAGATGGTGCAGGCGATGCGGCACGACCGGCTGCCCCGCACGCTGCACGTGGACCAGCCGACGCCGCAGGTCGACTGGGCGTCGGGGGCGGTGCGGCTGCTCACCGAGCCGGTGCCGTGGACCCGTGCCGGGCACGCCCGGCGGGCCGGCGTCTCGTCGTTCGGCATGAGCGGCACCAACGCGCACGTGATCCTGGAGGAGGCGACCGAGACGGCGACCGAGGCGGTCACCCCGACGCCCGCCGTGCCGTCCTGGCCGATCTCCGGGCGTACCGATGGGGCGTTGCGCGCCCAGGCCGCCGCCCTGCGCGACGTCGACGCCGAGCCGGCCGCGGTCGCCCGGGCGCTGGTGGCCGGGCGGGCGGCGCTGGAGCACCGGGCCGTGGTGGTGGGCGCGGACGCCGCCGGCCTGGCCGCCGCCGCGACCGGCGCGACCGCGACCAGCCTGGTCACCGGGGTACGGTCGGCGGCCGCCGCCGAGGGCGGCGTCATCCTGGTCTTCCCCGGCCAGGGCGGCCAGTGGGCCGGCATGGCGGCCGACCTGCTCGACACCTGCCCGGTCTTCGCCGACCGGTTCGCCGAGTGCGAGGCGGCGCTGGCCGCGCACCTGGACTGGGCGGTCGGCGACGCGTTGCGGGCCCGCGACGAGTCCTGGATGGAACGCTCCGACCTGCTGCAACCGGCGCTGTGGGCGGTGATGGTGTCGCTGGCCGCGGTGTGGGAGTGGCTCGGCGTCGACGTGGCCGGTGTGGTCGGGCACTCGCAGGGTGAGCTGGCCGCCGCCGTGGCCGCCGGCGCGCTGAGCCTGCGTGACGGCGCGCGGATCTCGGTGGAGCGGGCCCGGATCCTGCTCCGGCTGGCCGGTCAGGGTGGCCTGCTGGCCGTCGGGGCCGGCGTCGACCGGGCCGAGGCGCTGCGCGACGGCGTGGACGGCGCGGTGATCGGCGCGGTGAACGGCCCGCACCTGGTGGTGCTGTCGGCCGACTCGGCCGGCCTGGCCACCATCGAGGGCCGGTGCGCCGAGCAGGGCCTCTGGTCGCGCCGGGTGGCGATCGACTACGCCTCACACTCCCGCCAGGTGGAGTCCGTCCGCGACGACCTGCGCGCCGCGTTCGGCACGGTGCGACCGACGGCCGGCCGGATCCCGTTCTACTCGACGGTCACCGGTGGCCTGCTCGACACCACCGCGCTCGACGCCGACTACTGGTACGACAACCTGCGCGACCCGGTCCGGTTCGACGAGGTCGTGCAGGGGCTCGTCGCCGCCGGGCACACCACGTTCGTCGAGGTGAGCCCGCACCCGGTGCTGGCCGCCGCGCTGCAGGACCGGGTCGACGCCGCCGGTGGCCTGGTGACCGGGACGCTGCGCCGCGGCCACGACGGCTGGACCCAGCTGCACCGGGCCGTGGCCGAGCTGTGGGTGCGCGGCGCCGCCGTGGACTGGTCCGTGCTCACCCCGCCCGGCCCGGTCGCCGACCTGCCGACCTACCGGTTCCAGCACGAGCGGTTCTGGCCCCGGGTGCGGGCGAGCGTCGGCGACGTCACCGCGGCCGGGCTGGCCACCGGCGACCACCCGCTGGTCGGCGCGGCGGTGACGCTCGCCGACGGCGATGGGCTCGTGCTCACCGCCCGGATCTCCGTCACCACCCACCCGTGGCTCGCCGACCACCGGGTGCTGGGCCGGATCGTCTTTCCCGGCACCGCGTTCGTCGAGCTGGCCGGGCAGGCCGGACGGCTGGTCGGCGCCGGCGCGCTGCGGGAGCTGACCATCGCCGCGCCGTTGGTGCTGCCGCCGAGTGGCGACGTGCTGCTGCAGGCGCGGGTCGGCGGCCCGGAGAGCGACGGCGTCCGCACGGTGCGCGTCGCCGCCCGGGCCGGGGACGACGCCCCCTGGGTGCGGCACGCCGACGGCCTGCTCGCCGACGACACCGCCCAGCCCGATTTCGACCTGCGGGAGTGGCCACCCGCCGGGTCCGAGCCGGTCGGCGTGGACGACACCTACCACCTCGCCGCCCACGCGGGCCTGGACTACGGCCCCGACTTCCGGGGACTGCGCGCGGCCTGGCGGCACGGCGACGACGTGCTGGCCGAGGTCGAGCTGCCCGAGACCGTGGACACCGACTCGTACGCGGTGCACCCGGCGCTCTTCGACGCCGCCCTGCACGCGGCGGCGCTGGTCGGTGGCGGCGAGGGCGCGCGGCTGCCGTTCGCCTGGACCGGCGTCACCGTGTACGCGGCCGGCGCGCGGACGCTGCGGGTGAGGCTGCGCGCGGTCGGCGACGACGGCCTCGTCGTGCAGCTGGCCGACGCGACCGGCGACCCGGTCGCCACCGTCGAGCGGCTGGTGTTCCGCCCGGTCGCCGGCGACAGCCTGACCCGTGCCCCGCGCCTGGACGACGCGCTGTTCCGCGTCGAGTGGGACGAGAGCCCGGCGGCGGGCAGCACCGCCGGCCGGACCTACCTGGCCGTCGGTGACCTGACCGTGCCCGACCTGCCGTTGCTGGCCGCGATCGCGCCCGGCGCGCCGGCCGACCTCACCCGCCGCACGCTCGACGTCGTGCAGGGCTGGCTCGCCGGCGACGACGACTGCCGGCTCGTGGTGCTCACCCGCGCCGCCACCCCGGCCGGCGGTCCGGTGGACGACCTGGCCGCCGCATCCGTGCTGGGCCTGCTCCGCTCGGCCCAGAACGAGCACCCCGGCCGGATCGTCCTGGTGGACACCGACGGGCTGCCGGAGTCGTGGGCGGTGGTGGCCGGCCCGCTGCCGGTCGACGAGGAGCCGCAGCTCGCGGTACGCGCCGGCGTGGTGCTCGTGCCGCGCCTGAGCCGGGCCCTGCCCGCCGCGCTCGTGCCCCCGGCCGACGGACCGTGGCGGTTGGAGGCCGGCGCGGACGGCACCCTCGACGGTCTGGAACTGCGCCCCGCCCCGGCGGCCGCGGTGCCGCTGGACGCCGGTCAGGTCCGGATCGCGGTGCGGGCCGCCGGTGTCAACTTCCGGGACGTCGCCATCTCGCTCGGCCTCACCGACCAGCAGGGCATGGGCACCGAGGCGGCCGGCGTGGTCACCGAGGTCGGCGCGGACGTCACCGACCTGGCTCCCGGCGACCGGGTGTTCGGCGCGATCGGCGGCGCGTTCGGGCCGGTCGTGGTGGCCGAGCGCGCGCTGGTGGCCCGGATCCCGGACGGCTGGAGCTTCGCCGAGGCGGCCTCGGTCACCACCGTATACCTGACCGCCTGGTACGGCCTGCGCGACCGGGGCGGTCTGCGGGCGGGGGAGACCCTGCTGGTGCACGCCGCGGCCGGCGGGGTCGGGATGGCCGCGGTCGAGCTGGCCCGGCTCTGGGGTGTCGAGGTCTTCGCCACCGCGAGCCCGACCAAGTGGGACACGGTCCGCGAACTGGGCGTGGCCGACGACCACCTGGCCTCCTCGCGCACGCTCGACTTCGCCGACGCCTTCCGGGCCGCGACCGGCGGCAAGGGCGTGGACATGGTGCTCCACTCGCTGACCGGCGAGTTCACCGACGCCTCGCTGCGCCTGTTGAGCCCGGGCGGCCGGCTGATGGACATGGGCAAGACCGACAAGCGCGACCCGCTGGAGGTGGCCGACCGTCACCCCGGCGTCCGGTACGACGCGTTCGACCTGTTCGAGGCCGGCGCCCCGCGCATCGGCGAGCTGCTGCGCGAGGTGCTGCGCCTGTTCGACCAGGGCCGGCTGCGGATGTTGCCGATCACCGCCTGGGACGTCCGGGACGCGCCGGCCGCGTTCCGGCACATCAGCCGGGCCCGGCACGTCGGCAAGAACGTCTTCACCGTGCCCGCGCCGCTGGACCCGGCCGGCACGGTGCTGGTGACCGGCGGGACCGGGCAGCTCGGCGGCCTGCTGGCCGAGCACCTGGTGACCGCGCACGGGGTGCGGAACCTGCTGCTCACCAGCCGCCTCGGCCCCGAGGCGCCCGGCGCCGCGGAGCTGACCGCGCGGCTGCGGGACTCCGGCGCCACGGTCGAGGTGGTCGCCTGCGACGTGGCCGACCGCGCCGCGCTCGCCGCACTGCTCGACGGACGCCGGCTGACCGGTGTGGTGCACTGCGCCGGCGTGCTGGACGACGGGACGTTCGCCGCGATGTCGGCGGACCGGATCGACACCGTGTTCCGGCCCAAGGCCGACGCCGCGTGGCACCTGCACGAGCTGACCGCCGGCCAGGACCTGGCGATGTTCGTGCTCTACTCGTCGGTAGCGGCCACGTTCGGCTCGCCCGGGCAGGCGAACTACGCGGCGGCCAACAGCTACCTCGACGCGCTGGCCGTGTACCGCCGCGGGCTCGGCCTGCCGGCGGTGTCGCTCGGCTGGGGACTGTGGTCGGCGGCGAGCGGGATGACCGCCCACCTCGACGGCGCGAACCTGAGCCGGGCCACCCGGGCCGGCGCCGCGCTGGACTCCGCCACCGGCCTGGCGTTGTTCGACGCGGCGGTCACCCTGCCCGGCGCCCATCTGGTGCTGTCGGCCCTGGACCGTGCCGGCTTCGGCGACACGGTGCCGCCGCTGCTGCGCCGGCTGGTGCGCCCGGCCGTGCGCCGGGTCGCCCCGGTGGCGGCCGCCGGGGCGGTGCCGCTGGCCGAGCGGCTGGCCCCGCGCTCCGCGGCCGAGCAGGACGCGTTCCTGCTGGACCTGGTGGTCGCGCACGCCGCCGCGGTGCTGGGGCACCCGACCACGGACGCGGTGGGCGCGGAACGGGCGTTCAAGGACCTCGGCTTCGACTCGCTGACCGCGGTCGAGCTGCGTAACCGGCTCACCGCCGAGACCGGCGTACGGCTGCCGGCGACCCTGATCTTCGACCACCCGACCCCGCTGGCGCTGGCGACCCGGGTCCGGACCCTGCTGCTGCCGGACCGGAGCAGCCCGGAGGCGGTGCTGCGGCGCAGCCTGGACGACGTGGAGACGGCCCTGGGCGAGGTCGTCGAGCTGGACTCCAACGAGCGCTCCCGGCTGCGGATGCGCCTGGAGGTGCTGCTGGACCGGGTCCGCGCCGTCGGCGACGAGGGTCCCGGGTCGGCGGCCGGGCGCGGCGACGACGACCTGGAGTCGGCCACCGCGGACGACATCTTCGCCCTCATCGACAGCGAACTCGGAACGTCCTGAGAGGACTCTCCTGATGCCTGAGCAGACAGCCACGGAGCCCACCACCGCCGAGCGCATCGCCGCCCTGGACGCCCGGCACCGGCAGGTGGTGGAGACGGCCGAGGACCGGGCCCGGCAGAAGCAGCACCAGAAGGGCAAACTCACCGCCCGCGAGCGACTCGACCTGCTCTTCGACAGCGGCTCGTTCGTGGAGCTCGACGAGTTCGTCCGGCACCGGTGCACCGAGTACGGCATGAGCGGCGACCGGCCGGACGGGGATGGTGTGATCACCGGCTACGGCACCGTCGACGGCCGGCAGGTCTGCGCGTTCTCCCAGGACTTCACGATCCTGGGCGGCAGCATGGGCGAGGCGTGCGGCGGCAAGGTCATGAAGCTCATGGACCTGGCCATGAAGATCGGCTGCCCGGTCGTCGGCATCAACGACTCCGGAGGCGCCCGGATCCAGGAGGGCGTGCTCTCGTTGGCGCACTACGCCGAGATCGGACGCCGCAACGTGCTCGCCTCGGGGGTGATCCCACAGATCTCGCTGATCATGGGACCGTGCGCCGGCGGCGCGGTGTACTCGCCGGCGATGACCGACGTCACGGTGATGGTGCGCGACACCTCGTACATGTTCGTGACCGGTCCCGAGGTGGTCGCCGCGGTGATGGGGGAGCGCACCACCCGCGACGAGCTGGGTGGCGCGGAGACCAACAGCGAGGTCGCCGGCAACGTGCACCACGTGGCCGACGACGAGCCGGCCGCGATCGCCTGGGTCCGTGACCTGCTGGGCTACCTGCCCAGCAACAACCTCGAGGAGCCGCCGGTGTTCGCGCACGCCGGCGCGCCCGAGGTCACCGACCGCGACCGGCACCTGGACGGCATCATGCCGGACTCGGCGAACCGCACGTACGACATGGTCGAACTGATCGAGCGGGTCGTCGACGAGGACTCGCTGCTGCCGTTCCAGGAGTCGTTCGCGCCGAACATCATCTGCGCGCTGGCCTCGGTCGAGGGGCGCTCGGTCGGCGTGGTGGCCAACCAGCCCGGCCACCTGGCCGGCGCGATCGACCTGGACGCGTCGGTCAAGGCGGCCCGCTTCGTGCGGATGTGCGACGCGTTCCGGATCCCGATCCTCACCCTGGTCGACGTGCCCGGCTACCTGCCCGGCGTGCAGCAGGAACGGATGGGCATCATCCGGCACGGCGCGAAGCTTCTGTACGCGTACTCCGAGGCCACCGTCCCGCTGGTGACCGTGGTGGTCGGCAAGGCGTACGGCGGCGGCTACGCGGTGATGGGCTCCAAGCACCTCGGCGCCGACATCAACCTCGCCTGGCCGACCGCGAAGATCGCGGTGATGGGCGCCGGCGGGGCGGTGCTGATGCTCTACCGCAAGGCGCTGGCCACCGCCGAGGGCGCCGACCGCGAGCGCCTGCTGGCCAAGTACACCGAGGAGTACCGGCAACTGTTCGACTCGCCGTACATCGCCGCCGAGCGGGGCTACGTCGACCGGGTGATCCGCCCGTCGCAGACCCGCCTGGAGGTGGCCCGCGCGCTGCGCGCGCTGCGACACAAGCGGGCTGAGCTGCCCGCGAAGCGGCACGGCAACATCCCGCTCTGACCGCCGCCACGCGGAAGAGGCCGCCACGCCCCGTCGGCGTGGCGGCCTCTTCCGGTCAATTGCATTACCGGATGCTGCGGGCGAACTGACGCGACGCCCAGACGACCGAGAGGGTGGTCAGGACCGTCAGGATGGCGAAGCTCTGCCAGACCACGGGCGTCTCCGGGCGCCCGGCGAACAGCTCGCGCATGCCCCGGACCACCCACGAGAACACGTTGAAGTCGGCCACGTTCTGCAGCCACACCGGGGCCAGCGCCAGCGGCAGCAGGATGCCGGAGAGCATCAGCAGCGGGTGCCCCACCGTGTTGATCAGCGGGCTCAGGATGCCCTCGGTCTTCAGCTTCAGCGCCGCCCCGTTGGACAGCGCCGACATGCCGAGCGCGATCATGCCGACCAGCAGGAACCCGAGCAGCAGCTCGGGCAGGCGTACGGTCAGGCCGAACAGCATCGCGGTGACCGTCACGATGGCGGCCTGGAACAGCAGGTTCGCGACGTCCTTCAGGGACCGGCCGAGCAGCAGCGCCACCGTGCTCATCGGCGTCACCCGGGCCCGCTCGATCATGCCGGCCCGCAGCTCGACGAGCATGTTGAAGCCGGCGAACATGCCGCCGAAGATGGCCAGCAGCACCAGCAGGCCGGGCACGAACGTCGTGTACGCCGCCCCGGACGTCGGCGCGTTCAGCGCCCGCTGGAGCAGCGGCGCGAACAGGAACAGGTAGACCAGCGGATCCAGGATGCTGAGGAAGATCCAGATCGGGCTGCGGATGATCTGGCTGATCTGGCGGTGGAACACCAGCCAGGTGCCGCGGGCGACGTTCATGGCGGCGGGCCCCCTTTCAGGCTGCGGTGAGCGAGCGGCCGGCTTTGGCCAGGAACACGTCGTCGAGCGACGGACGGTGCACCTCGATCGTGTCCGGCACGATGCCGGCGTCGTCGAGGTCGTGCAGGATCTTCGGCAGCACCCGGTTGCCGGAGTCGACGAACAGGCGCAGCCCGTCGTCGGTGGATTCGAGCCGGGTCACGTAGGCGGCCCCCGTCATGATCTTCTCGGCGTCCGGGGTGCTGCCGTTCAGCCCGAGCGTGACCACGTCGCCGGCGACCTGACGCTTCAGCTCCTCCGGCGTGCCCTCCGCGACGACCTGTCCCTTCTCGACGATGGCCACCCGGTCGCACAGGGCGTCGGCCTCCTCGAGGTAGTGGGTGGTGACGAGCACGGTCATGCCGTCGGCGCGCAGGCGCTCGATCTCGCCGCGGATGTCGGCCCGGCCGGCCGGGTCGAGACCGGCGGTCGGCTCGTCCAGGAACAGCACCCGGGGCTCGTTGATGAGGCCCATGGCGATGTCCACCCGCCGCCGCTGGCCGCCCGAGTAGGTCTTGCACCGCCGGTCGGCGTAGTCGGTGAGCTTGAACGTCTCCAGCGCCCGCGCGGCCCGCTCCCGGGCCTCGGCCTTGCCGATGCCGAACATCCGGGCCTGCAGGATGAGCTCCTCGCGGGCGGTCGAGTTGTCCGCGGTGCACCCGCCCTGCGAGACGTACCCGATGCGCCGGCGCACCTCGGCCGCCTCGGTGGCGAGGTCGGCGTCGGCGATGACGGCGCTGCCGCTGTCCGGCCGGATGAGGGTGGTGAGCATCCGGATCGTCGTGGTCTTGCCCGCGCCGTTCGAGCCGAGCAGGCCGAGCACCTGTCCTTTCTGGACGTCGAAGCTGACACCACGCACGGCGTCGACGTCGATGGTCTTCCGCCCGAAGCGGATCCGGTACGACTTGCGCAGTTCGTTGACCTCGATCATGTCTACTCCCAAGCGGTGGCAAGGCACGGATGCGCCACACCTGTCCATGCTCGGGGTGGGCGTGCGGTGCGGTAACCCGTAGGCCGCCCCCTACTGACCCGAGACTGCGGGCGGGCACTTCCGGATCTCTTGCGTCCGCTGTCGGCGCGTGAGGATCCTCGTCCTCACATCGAGGGTCCCGCCCGACGGGGCCCGGCCGACGTGAGGGGCGACCAGCATGACCGACGACGACGCGGGCCTGTGGATCCGGGAGTACCACCCGGCCGCGCCCGGCAGTGTCCAGCTCGTGTGCCTGCCGCACGCCGGTGGCTCGGCGAGCTACTACTTCCCGGTGTCCCGGGCCCTGGCCCCCGAGGTCGAGGTGCTGGCGATCCAGTACCCGGGTCGGCAGGACCGCCGGCACGAACCGCTGGTGCGGGACCTGCCCGAGCTGGCCCGACGGGTGCACGCGGTGCTGCGCCCGCGGACGGACCGGCCGCTGGCGCTGTTCGGGCACAGCATGGGCGCGAGCCTCGCCTTCGAGGTGGCCCGCCTGCTGGAGTCCCAGGACGGGGTGACCCCGGCGGTGGTGTTCGCCTCCGGCCGGCGGGCGCCGTCGCGGGTCCGCGACGAGCGGGTGCACCAGCTCGACGACCGCGGCCTCATCGCCGACGTGCGCCGGCTCAGCGGCACCGAGGGCGGCCTGCTCGGCGACGACGAGGTGCTGCGGATGATCCTGCCGGCCATCCGCGCCGACTACACGGCCGCGGAGACCTACCGGTACGTGCCCGGCCCGCCGCTGTCGGCGCCGATCACCGCGTTCACCGGCGAGAGCGACAGCAAGGCCACGGTCGACGAGGTGCGGTCCTGGCAGGACCACACCACCGGCCCGTTCGACCTGCACACCTACTCCGGCGGCCACTTCTTCCTCAACCGGCACCAGGCCGCGGTGCTCTCCATCATCCGGACGCAGCTCGCGGGCGTGCGGGCCGGTTCGCGCACCGCCTGACCCGGCACCACCGCGGAGCGGAAGAGGGATCGACATGACCGACACGATCACGACGACCACGTCGCCCGACCTGGCCACGATGCTGGCCCGGCGCGCGGCGGAGACGCCGGACACGGTGGCGTACTCGATGGTCCGGCCCACCGGCCGCCCGCGGGACGACGAGCTGACGTACGGCGATCTGGAGATCGCCGCCCGGGCCCGGGCGGCCGCCATGGCCGACCGTGACCTGGGCGGGCGGACGGCGGTGATGCTCTACCCGTCCGGTCTCGAGTTCCCCCGGGCGCTGCTCGGCGCCCAGCTGGCCCGGGTGCGCGCCGCTCCGGTGAAGGTGCCCAACCGGCGCAGCGGCCTGCTGCGGGTGCGGGCGGTCGCGGACGACGCCGGGGCGACCACGATCCTGACCACGGCGGCGGTCCGGGACCAGCTCGTCGCGCAGTTCGGCGACGCGCCGGAGCTGTCCGGCCTGTCCTGGCTGTGCACCGACACGGTCGCGGACGAGGTCGCGTCGGCCTGGTCGCCGCGGATCATCGTGCCGGACGACGTGGCGATGCTGCAGTACACCTCCGGCTCGACCGGCATGCCCAAGGGCGTCGTGGTCAGCCACCGGAACTTCTGCGCGAACGCCGAGGACCTGGCCCGGCGCTGGCCGGTCGCCGACGGCGGCCGGGTGGTCTCCTGGCTGCCGCTCTTCCACGACATGGGGCTGCTGTTCGGCATCGTGATGCCGCTGTGGTCGGGGGCGCCGGCGCACCTGATGGCGCCGGACGACTTCGTCCGCCGCCCGCTGGGCTGGCTGGAGGCGATCGCGGAGCTGCGCGGCACGCACACCGCCGCGCCGAACCTGGCGTACGAGCTGTGCGCTCGGGCGGCCGTCGACGCCCGGCCCGACCTGGACCTGTCCTGCCTGCGGGCGACGATCAGCGGGTCGGAGCCGGTGCGGTGGGACACGGTGCAGCGGTTCGCCGCGGCGTTCGCGCCGTACGGGCTGGAGCGGTCGTCGATCAGCCCCGGTTACGGCCTGGCCGAGAACACGTTGAAGGTGTCGGGCAGCCGGTCGACCGACCAGCCCCGGGCGCGGTGGCTCTCCGCCGCGGCGCTCGCCGACCGGAAGGTCGTGGGTGTGGCCCCGGACGACCCGGACGCGACGGCGGTGGTCAGCTGCGGTCCGGCCGACGGGCTGACCGAGGTGACGATCGTCGACCCGGGCAGCCGTACCCGCTGCCCGGACGAGACCATCGGCGAGATCTGGCTGTCCGGCCCCTGCGTGGCCCAGGGCTACTGGCAGCGTCCGGTCGAGACCGCGGAGACGTTCGAGGCCACGCTCGCCGACGGCGACCCGGCGCTGCGCTACCTGCGCACCGGTGACCTCGGCTTCGTCTCCGACGGCGAGTTGTTCGTCGCCGGGCGGCTCAAGGACGTCATCATCCGGTTCGGCCGCAACTACTATCCGCAGGACCTCGAGCAGACCACCGAGACCTGCGCCCCCGGGCTGCAACCGTCGTGCTCGGCAGCCTTCGCGGTGGACGGCGGCGCCACCGAGAACCTGGTCGTGGTGGTGGAGGTGAACGGCCGGATCCTGCGCGACACCCCGGCCGAGCAGCTCACCGCGGCCGTCCGGGCGACAGTGGAGGCGCGGCACGGGATCCCGGTCGCCGAGGTCGTGCTCATCCGCCGTGGCACGCTGCCCCGCACCACCAGCGGCAAGGTGCAACGGCGGGCCTGCCGGGCCGCCTACCTCGACGGCACCCTGGCCCGGATCGGGTCCGGCTCGTGACCGGCAGCCGGATCCGCGGCGTCGGCGCCTACCGACCGGCCCGGATCGTGCACAACGACGAGATCTGCGGCCCGATCGACTCCACCGACGAGTGGATCCGGCAGCGTTCGGGCATCGTCAGTCGCCGGTTCGCCGGCCCGGACGACACCGTGGTCAGCATGGCGACGCGGGCCGCCGACGGCGCGCTGCGCCACGCCGGGGTGACCGCGGAGAGCATCGACGTCGTCATCGTGGCGACGATGTCCTACCTGTACCAGTCGCCGGCGGCCGGCCCGCAGGTGGCGGACCTGCTCGGCGCGCACCGGGCGGCCGCCTTCGACCTCGGCGCGGCCTGCGCCGGGTTCTGCTCGGCGCTGGCCGTCGCCGACGGGCTGGTGAGCAGCGGCTCGGCCGGCCGGGTGCTGGTCATCGGGTCGGAGCGGATGACCGACATCATCGACCCCAAGGACCGGTCCACCGCCTTCCTGTTCGCCGACGGCGCCGGCGCGGTGGTGGTCGAGTCGTCCGGCAGCCGCGGCATCCACCGGGTGGTCTGGGGCGCCGACGGCGCGCGCAGCGGCGTCATCGGCCACGAGGGCTCCTGGGCCCGCACCCGCGACGACCCGGGCTTCTGGCCGGTGATGCGGATGGCCGGGCCGGAGGTCTTCCGCTGGGCGATCTCCGAGGTGGCGCCGGTCGCCGGCGAGGCGGTGCGGGCCGCCGGCCTGACCGTCGACGACCTGGCGGCCTTCGTGCCGCACCAGGCCAACGTGCGCATCATCGACCGGATCGCCGGCTCGCTGGGCCTGCCGGCGAGCGTGGTGGTCGCGCGCGACGTGGAGCACTCCGGCAACACCTCCGCCGCGTCGATCCCGCTGGCCATGGAGGCGCTGGTCAGCGCCGGCCGGGTGCCGTCCGGCGGCCTGGCGCTGCTGTCCGGGTTCGGCGCCGGCCTGACCCACGCCTCGCTGGTGGCCCGGCTGCCCTGAGGGCCGGGGTGTGAAAAGGAGCTGACCCACGTGCACACGGTCCTCATCGCCAACCGCGGCGAGATAGCGGTCCGGATCGTCCGCGCCTGCCGCGAC
Organism: Micromonospora humi; assembly: GCF_900090105.1. Classification (GTDB taxonomy): domain Bacteria; phylum Actinomycetota; class Actinomycetes; order Mycobacteriales; family Micromonosporaceae; genus Micromonospora; species Micromonospora humi. Next base: position 79,256 of record NZ_FMDM01000008.1, read on the forward strand.
GCGGGCCTGCGCAGCGTCGCCGTCTATGCCGACAGCGACCGCGACGCCCGGCACGTCCGGCTGGCCGACGAGGCGTACGCGCTCGACGGCGACACCGCGCCCGAGTCGTACCTGCGGATCGACAAGCTGCTCGCCGTCGCGGCGACCGCCGGCGCCGACGCGGTCCACCCCGGGTACGGCTTCCTGTCGGAGAACGCCGACTTCGCCCAGGCGGTCGTCGACGCCGGCCTGACCTGGATCGGGCCGTCGCCGGCGGCGATCCGGGTCCTCGGCGACAAGGTGTCGGCGCGGCACATCGCCGAGCAGGCCGGCGCCCCGCTGGTCCCGGGCACCGCGGAGCCGGCGCGGGACGCGGCCGAGATCGTGGCGTTCGCCGAACGCTTCGGCCTGCCGGTCGCCATCAAGGCGGCCTTCGGCGGCGGTGGCCGAGGGCTGAAGGTGGCCCGGACCGTGGCCGAGATCCCGGAGCTGTTCGAGTCGGCGACCCGGGAGGCGGTCGCGGCGTTCGGCCGGGGCGAGTGCTTCGCCGAGCGCTATCTCGACCGGCCGCGCCACGTGGAGGCCCAGGTGCTGGCCGATCAGCACGGCGCGGTCGTGGTCGTCGGCACCCGTGACTGCTCGTTGCAGCGGCGGCACCAGAAGCTGGTCGAGGAGGCGCCCGCGCCGTTCCTGACCGATGCCCAGCGCGACCGGATCCACGCCTCGGCCAAGGCGATCTGCCGGGCGGCCGGCTATCACGGCGCGGGCACGGTGGAGTACCTGGTCGGTACGGACGGCACGATCTCGTTCCTCGAGGTGAACACCCGGCTCCAGGTGGAGCATCCGGTCAGCGAGGAGACCAGCGGCGTCGATCTGGTCCGCGAGCAGTTCCGGATCGCCGACGGCGAGCGGCTGCGGTTCGACGCCGACCCGCCGCCGCGCGGGCACGCGATCGAGTTCCGGATCAACGGCGAGGACCCGGGCCGCGGCTTCCTGCCGGCACCCGGCGTGGTCTCGGCGGTGACATGGCCGGACGGGCCGGGCGTGCGGGTGGACGCCGGCATCGGGGCGGGCAGCGTCGTCGGCGGGAACTTCGACTCGCTGCTGGCCAAGGTGATCGTCACCGGCGAGACCCGGGCCGAGGCGCTGGCGCGCTCCCGACGGGTGCTTGACGAACTGGTCGTGGACGGGCTGGCGACAGTGCTGCCGTTCCACCGCGCGGTGGTCCGTGATCCCGCGTTCACCGACGAGCCGTTCCGGGTGCACACCCGGTGGATCGAGTCGGAGTGGGACAACGACGTACCCCCGTTCGCCGGCGGCGTGACGGCACCGCCCGCGCTCGAGCGCCCGAGCCTGGTGGTCGAGATCGACGGCCGGCGGCACGAGGTCACGCTGCCCGCCGGATTCGCCGGTCTCGCCACGGCGGCACCGGCCGGGTCCACGGCGTCGCCGCCTCGGCCGCGTCGGCGGGCCGGCGGCGGACGCGCCCAGCCGGCGGTGGTCGACGGTGACGCGTTGACCAGCCCGATGCAGGGCACCGTGGTGAAGCTGGCGGTCACGGAGGGTGACACGGTGGTTGCGGGGGATCTGGTCGCGGTCATCGAGGCGATGAAGATGGAACAGCCGTTGCACGCCCACAAGTCGGGCGTCGTGACCGGTCTGGCCGTCGCCATCGGACAGACGCTCTCCGCCGGCACGGCCGTCTGCCTGCTCGTCTGAGGCGCACCGGCCGGCAAATCCCCGAACGTCGCGCGGATCCGCGTTTCGGGGTACGCGTCGGCAAAATTCCTTCGGCGTATCAAACCGGAGGGAGTGGACGAAAGAGTCGCGTCGAATCGACGCAGCAAACGCATCGATCGGCGCGACTATCGGGAGAACGGCCATTTGTCGCGACCCGAAGGGTGGCGATCGTCAGCCCGGCTGGCACCGGCGGGAATGCTTTCGTAGGCTCGGTGGAGACACCTGGGGGCCAGAGCAATGTGGACGAAGTGGCAGTTTTGTTTATTGTTCTACGACCCTACCGGCGGGCGATCGCGGGGTGAACGAAAGGTTACGGGCATCGAGGCCGTGACCTGCTCCGCACTCGTTGGAGCGTAGGGGGCGCACGTGGATTACCGCGTGCTCGGACCGCTCGAGGTTCTGGCCGACGGCCGTCCCCTCGACCTCGGTGGTCACCGTCAGCAGATCGTTCTGGCCAGCCTCGTGCTGGAGGCGGGACGGGTGGTCCCGGTGGGCCGCCTGATGACCGCGATCTACGGCGAGCACCTGCCCAGCAGCGCCCGCGTCCAGGTGCAGATCTGCGTCTCCGCGCTGCGTCGGCTGCTCGCGTCCTCCGGCCGGGCCGACACCATCATCACCCGCAACCAGGGCTACGTACTCGACCCGACCGGCAGTCACATCGACCTCCGCGACTACGAACGGCTGCTCGCCGAGGCCCGGGAGGCGACCGGCGCGGGCCGTCGCGACGACGCGGTCGGCCGCTACCGCGAGGCGCTCCGGCTGTGGCGCGGCGCGGCCCTGGAAGGCATCGACAGCCAGGTGCTGCGCTCCGCCGCCGACCGGTTCGCCGAGCGCCGGCTGACCGTCATCGAGGACTGCATCGAGCTGGAACTGGATCTGGGTCGGCACCGGGACGTGATCGCCGAGCTGACCGGCCTGGTGCTGGCCCATCCGTTGCGGGAGCGGCTGCGGGGGCAGCTCATGCTGGCGCTCTACCGCTCCGGGCGGCAGGCGGAGGCGCTCGACTCCTACCGGTTGGCCCGCCAGACCCTGATCGACGAGCTGGGCCTGGAGCCGAGCGAGTGGCTGCAGCGCCTGGAGCGGTCGATCCACACCTCGGAGGCCGGCCTGGTCCTCCACCCCGGCCTGGACGGTCCGGCGGTGCTCGCCGTCGCCGAGCAGCTCGCCGACAGCGTGCTGCCGGCCGTCGTGCCGATCGAGGGCGCCGACCCGACGGCGGGCACCGACGAGCCCGTCCTGCCGATCCTCGCCGTCGAGGACGACCCGCCGCCGGCACCCGCGCTGACCGCGGCCACACCCTGCATGCTGCCCACCGACATCGCCGACTTCACCGGCCGGGCCCAGCAGGTCAACGACATCGAGGCGCGGCTGGCCCTGTCGGTGGAGAACCCGCGACAACTGGCGGTGCCGGTCATCGTCATCGCCGGCAAGCCCGGCATCGGGAAGACCACGCTCGGCGTGCACGTCTCGCACCGGCTGGCACCGCAGTATCCGGACGGGCAGCTCTTCGCCGACCTGCACGGCCGGGCGTCTCGGCTGGTCAGCCCGATGCAGATCCTGGAACGGTTCCTGCGGACCCTCGGCGTGCCCGGCGGCGTGCTGCCGGACGGGCTGGAGGAGCGCGCCGAGATGTACCGCGGGCTGCTCTCCGACCGCCGGGTCCTGATCGTGCTCGACAACGTCGGCAGCGAGAGCCAGGTCCTGCCGTTGCTGCCCGGCAACCCGCGGACCGCCGTCATCATCACCAGCCGCAGCCGGCTCGGCGGGCTGCCCGGCGCCACCCACGTCGACATCGACGTCTTCGGCGCCCGGCACTCCATCGAGCTGCTGTCCCGCATCGCCGGCGACAGCCGGGTGCACGCCGAGGCCGACGCCGCCGCCGACCTGGCGGAGCTGTGCGGGCAGCTCCCGCTCGCCCTGCGGATCGCGGGCGCCCGGCTGTCGGCGCGTCCGCACTGGACGCTGGAGCAGCTCGCCGGCCGCCTGGAGAACGAGTCGCGCCGCCTCGACGAGCTCAAGCACGGCGCGATGGGCATCCGGGCCAGCATCTCGATGACCTACGACAACATCAGCGAGGACGCGCGTCGGCTGTTCCGGCTGCTCGCCGTCCTGGACTGCCCGGTCTTCTCCGGCTGGATGGGCGCCGCGCTGCTCGACCGGTCGCTCGACGACGCGCAGGACCTGCTCGACGACCTCGCCGACGCCCAGCTCGTGGAGATCACCGGCGCGGAGTCGGGCCTGCACAGCCAATACCGTTTCCACGACCTGATAAGAGTCTTCGCCCGGGAGCGGCTCGCCGCCGAGGAGGCGGTCACCGAGCGCAACGCGGCGCTGGAGCGGGTGCTCGGCGCGCTGCTGTTCCTCGCCGAGGTGGCGCACCGGCAGCTGCACGGCAACGACAACCTGCAGGTCCACGGCGAGGCGATGCGCTGGGAACTGCCGCCGCGCACCGCCGCCCGCCTGGTCCGGGAGCCGTTGAACTGGTTCGAGCGCGAGCGGCAGTCGCTGGTCGCCGCGGTGCGGCAGGCCGCGAAGATCGGCGCCGTCGAGCTGTGCTGGGACCTGGCCGTCACGGCGGTCACGCTCTTCGAGTCGCGGGTCTACCTCAACGACTGGCGGGACACGCACCAGGTGGCGCTCGCCGCGGTCCGGCAGGCCGAGGACCGGCGCGGGCAGGCCGTCATCCTCTACTCCATCGGGTCCCTGGCGATCGTCGAGAAACGGTTCGCCGACGCGCGGCAGACTCTCGACGAGGCCGCCGAGCTGTTCCAGAGCGTGCACGACGCCCAGGGCGCGGCACTGGTCAGCCGCAACATCGCCTACCTGGAACGGATGGACGGCAACCTCGCCGAGGCGGCCCGACGGTACGAGCGGGCCCTGGCGGTGCTGCGCAACGGCGGTGACCTGGCCGCCGCGGCGTACGTGCTGCACAGCCTGGCGCAGGTCGAGCTGGAGCGGGGGGACGCCGACAGCGCCAAGGGCATGCTGCCGCAGGCGCTGGAGCTCAGCCGCCAGGCCGGCAGCCGGCGCATCGAGGCGCAGGTGCTGCACCGTCTCGGCGACGCGCACCTGCAGGCCGGGGAGCCGGCCGAGGCGGTGGCGGCGTTCGGTGAGGCGCTGGCCGCGGTGCACGACCTCGGCGATCCGATCGGTGAGGCGTACGCCCTGCACGGTCTCGGTCTGGCGCACCTGCGCGGCGGCGACTACACCGAGGCCGGCACCGCGCTGGCCAGCGCCCAGTCGCTGGCCAGCAGCAACGGTGAGCGGCTGGTCGAGGCGCGGATCGCGTTCAGCCTGGGCGAGCTGGCGCTGGCCTGCGGCAAGCCGCCACAGGCGGTGGTGCACCTGCACCGGGCGCTCGGCCTGTTCCGCAGCATCCAGGCGCCGGTCTTCGAGTCGCGGGTGCTGGCGATGCTCACCGAGGCGTACACCGCGGCGTCCGGTTCCGATCAGGTGGTCATCGACTCCAAGGCCTCCTGAGGCCCCGCAGACAGCAGCGCCGTCACCGGGGGAGCGGCGACGGCGCGGTGAGCTTCTGGCGGGTCAGCCCCAGGGCCAGTTCCCGGTCGTCACGATCGGGGCGGAGGCCGGCGGATTCGGGACTGTCTCGTCGGCGCTGGCCGGATTCACCGCACCGAGGGCGAAGCCGGCACCGGCGACGGCGGCGACGAAGATGCGGGCGATGGTGCGGATGTTGAAAAATCGCATGGAATCCTGTCTCCTCAGACTTGCTTCCGACTTGCGCCGGTTGCGGCTTCGATGAAAACCACGCTATGGAACCGCGCCATCGACTTCTTATCGATGTGTTTAAGAAGCGCTCCGACCGCTTCCGGGGCGGTCGATAGCGTCTCGAATGCCGGTCGATAACGGCGGTGCCGATGATGACGCCACGGGCGCCCGCGTCGTGGATCGAAAATTAGGTGAGTAGTCGATGAGTGTCTCTGCGCAAGCGTTGGATGTCGTCTACGGACGCTCGGCGGCCGGAGTCCGGGCCCGGCTGGAAAGGCCGAGCGGGGAAAGTTGGCGAACCGTCTCGCAGGCGGAGACCGACAGTGACGGTCAGATCCTCGACTGGCTGGACGACGACTTCGAGCAGGGCGCGTACCGCATCGTCTTCGACAGCGACTCGTACTTCGCCAGCCTCGGGATCAGCGCCGCCTATCCGGAGGTCGCCGTGGTGTTCCGGGTGCAGGACGAGACCGACACCTGCCAGATCCAGGTCCTGCTCGCACCCTATTCCTATTCGATGTTCTTCGGCAGCCGGGTCTGAGCCGGTGCTCCGGAGGGAGGAGGAACGTGGTGAACCCCTTTCGACGTGCGGTGCGGCGGTACCGGTCACCGGCCGTGGTCCCGCTGACGGAGCGCGCGTGGCCCGGCCGGCGCATCACCTCGGCCCCGAGGTGGCTCTCCACCGACCTGCGTGACGGCAACCAGTCACTGGTCAACCCGATGAGCCCCGACCGTAAGCTGGTCATGTTCCGGCTGCTCACCGAGATGGGCTACCGGGAGATCGAGGTCGGCTTCCCGGTGGCCAGCCAGGACGACCACGACTTCCTGCGTACGCTCATCGAGCGGGACCTGGTGCCGGACGACGTCACCATCTCGGTGCTCGTGCAGGCCCGCGACGACCTGATCCGCCGGACGGTGGAGAGTCTCGCCGGCGCCCGCCGCGCCACCGTCCACCTCTACAATGCCACGTCCCCGCAGTTCCGGCAGGTCGTGTTCGGCATGGACCGGGCCGAGTGCAAGGAACTCGCGGTGCAGGGCACCCGGCTGTTCATGAAGTACGCCGACCGCACCCTGACCGGTTGCGACCTCGGCTTCCAGTACTCCCAGGAGTTGTTCAACGACACCGAGCTGGATTTCTCGCTGGAGGTGTGCGAGGCGGTGATGGACGTCTGGCAGCCCGAGGCGGGCCGGCCCATCATCCTGAACTTCCCGACCACGGTCGAGCGGACCACGCCGAACGTCTTCGCCGACCAGATCGAGTGGATGGGCCGCCGGCTGAGCCGCCGCGAGCACCTCTGCCTGTCGGTGCACCCGCACAACGACCGGGGCACCGGCGTCGCCACCGCCGAGCTGGCGATGCTGGCCGGCGCCGAGCGGGTCGAGGGTTGCCTGTTCGGCAACGGCGAGCGGGCCGGCAACGTCGACCTGGTCACCCTCGGGCTCAACATGTTCAGCCAGGGCGTCGACCCGGGCGTCGACTTCTCCGACCTGAACCGGGTGCGGCGCACCGTGGAGCACTGCACCGAACTGCCGGTGCACCCGCGCCACCCGTACGGCGGCGACCTCGTCTACACCGCCTTCTCCGGATCGCACCAGGACGCCATCAAGAAGGGCTTCGACGAGCAGAAGCGGGTCGCCGCCGCGGCCGGGGTGCCGGTCGCCGAGACGCGCTGGGAGATCCCGTACCTGCCGGTCGACCCGGCGGACGTGGGCCGCACCTACGAGACCGTCGTGCGGATCAACAGCCAGTCGGGCAAGGGCGGGGTGGCCTACGTGGTCAGCTCCCTGCTCGGTCTCCACCTGCCCCGCGACCTGCAGGTGGAGTTCGCCGCGCTGGTGCAGGCGCGCGCCGACGCGGAGGGCGGCGAGGTCGCCCCGGACCGGATCGCCGACCTGTTCCGGTCCGAGTACGTCTCGCGTCCGCTGGTCTCGGTGCCGCTGCCGCTGCCCGCCGCGGTGCCCGCCTACCTGCACGTCGACGGCGCGGCCTTCGAGGTGGGCGCGGCCCGGGCGGACCAGATCGAGCAGGTACGGGACCGCCTGGTGCCGTGGGGCATCGACGTCCACGCCGTGCACCGCACCGGCACGGCGCTCACCGGTTGCGGCGGGCTCGCCGTCTACGCCGAGCTGCGCGTCGGCGACCAGGTGCTGTGGGGCGTCGGCGTCGACGCCGACCTGGAGGCCGCCGTCTCGGCCGCCGTCCGGTCCGCGGCGGCCCGGCTGAACCGTACGACGGCCCCGCCCGCGCCGGAGTCCCTGCCGCTCGGGCCGCCCCGCCTCGCCCGCGTGGTCTGAACGCCGCGTCCTCCGCCGGGTCGCCGTCCACGTGGGCGGCGACCCGGTCGCCGTTTCCGGGGGCGGCCCCTACCGATAGCCGGGGGATAACCGAACGACAGTGGTCGACCGTAGCGTCACCACCAGGCAGAGCGGCCGGGTTGGACGCCACACGGGGGTTCCTGAGATGCCGCTGGAGCGCGCCACCCACGGCGCCCCTCGCACTGAAGGAAGTGAAGAAGATGGGTTTGGTGGAACGTACCGAGGCGATCGAGACACTGGACGGCCTGTTGGCCGCCTCCGTCGCCGGAAAGGGTCGGGTCGCCGTCGTCACGGGACCGGTGGCGACCGGCCGGACCGAGCTGCTGAACACGTTCGCCGACCGCGTCGTGGACCTCAACGGACTGGCCATCACCGCCACCGGGTCGCGGTCCGAGCAGGACCTGCCGCTCGGCGTGATGAGTCAGCTGCTGCTGGACGCCCCGCTGGTCGACGAGGAGCGGCGGCGGGCGATGAACCTCCTCTACGAGGGCGCGCAGACCCTCACCCACGGCGACGGCGGCACGCACCGCCTCGACCCGCAGATCGTGCATTCGCTCTGCACGGTGCTGCTCGAGCTGTCCCGGCGCTATCCGCTGGTCGTCGTGGTCGACGACCTGGACCGGGCCGACCACGCGTCGCTGGTCTGCCTGTCGTATCTGGCCCGACGGGTGCGGTTCGCGTCGATGCTGGCGCTGTTCAGCCACTCCGGGCACCGGCGCTCGGGCACCCCGGTGCTCGACGTGGACGGCCTCGCCCGGCCGCCGCACGGCGCGCACATCGTGCTGGCCACCCTCTCCGCGGAGGGCGTCCGGGAGATGGCGGCCGAGGCGCTCGACGAGGACGACGCCACGCGGCTCGCCCCCCGCTGGCACCAGATCAGCGGCGGCAACCCGCTGCTGGTCGGCGGCCTGGTCGAGGACCACCGGCAGGCGCTCGCCGACGGCGTCGCGCCGGGCGGCGAGCCGGTGCCGGGCGGCCAGTACGCCGAGGCCGTGGTCTCCTGCCTGCGCCGCACCGAGGAACGCATGCAGCGGGTCGCCCAGGCGCTGGCGATCCTGCCGGACGCCGCTTCGCTGGACAAGCTGACCGGTCTGGAGCCGGCGCAGGTCGCCCAGGCGGTCCGCGCGCTGACCGCCGCCGGCCTGCTGCACCGGGGCGACTACCGGCACCCGGTGGCCCGCGAGGCGGTCCTGGCCCAGCTCGACGACGGCGAGCGGGTCGCGCTGCACCGGCGGGCGGCGGAGATCGCCTACCACGAGGGCGCCGTCAGCCAGGTGGTCGCCGAGCACCTGCTGCGCGCCGGTCAGGCCGACGACCCCTGGGTGGTGCCGGTCCTCGAGGACGCGGCCCGGCAGGCGCTGCGCGCCGGTCGGGTGGACGCCGCCGTCGACTACCTCCGGCTCGCCTGGCAGACGTGCGCCGACGACCGGCACCGCGCCAAGATCATGACGACCATGATGCGGGCCGGCTGGCGGATCAACCCGAGCATGTCCACCGGCTACCTGCCCGAACTCACCGCGGCGATGCAGAACGGCTTCCTGCGCAGCGGCGACGCGTTGGTGCTCACCAAGGCGCTGCTCTGGAACGGCCAGTTCGCCGACGCCCGGTCGGTCTTCGAGCAGCTCAACGCCTCGGCCGACGAGCACGACCAGGAAACCCTCACGGAGCTGGCGATCGCCCGGCCACTGCTGCGGTCCACCTATCCGTCGTTCTTCCCGATGCTGCGCCCGCAGGCGCCGCTCGCTCCCACCCCGATCCCGACCGTGTCCGCCGGGCACCGCCTGGAGGCGGCCAGCGCGCTGGCCACCGTGCTCACCCGCGGGCCGTCCGAGCCGCTCGCCGCGGGCGTGGAGCGCATCCTGCACAACTCCCGGCTCGACGAGATGAGCCTGGACACCGTGGAGAGCGCGCTGTTCGCGCTCACCTACAGCGGCCACGCGGACCGGGCCGTGCCGTGGTGCGACACCTTCGTCGAGGAGGCCGGCGCCCGGCAGGCGCCCAGCCGGCTCGCCCGGCTGGCCGCGATCCGGGCCGAGATCTCGCTGCGCCTGGGCGAGCTGCCCGCCGCGGTCCGGCACGCCCGCCTGGCGCTGGAGAGCATGCCGCCGAGCAGTTGGGGCGTCGCGGTCGGGGGCCCGCTCGCGGCGCTGATCACCGCGGCCACCGCGATGGGCGACTACGACCTGGTGCGCGAGCAGCTCGACCAGCCGGTGGCCGAGGAGATGTTCCAGACCCGGTACGGCATGCACTACCTGCACGCCCGCGGTCGTTACAGCCTGGCGATCGGCCAGCTTCCGTTCGCGTTGCGCGACTTCGAGCAGTGCGGTGAGCTGGCCGCCCGGTGGAAGCTCGACGTCCCCGGCCTGATCCCGTGGCGCACCGACGCCGCCGAGGCGCTGCTGCGGATGGGCCGCCCGGGCCCGGCCCGCAAGCTCGTCGACGAGCAGCTCGCCCGCTGCGGCAAGGACGCGCCCCGGGTGCACGGGATGGCGATGCGCCTGCTCGCCGCGACCAGTGAGCTGCGGCACCGTCCGATGTTCCTGCGCCAGGCCGTCGATCTGCAGACCGCCGGCGGCGACGAGTACGAGCTGGCCCGCGCCCTGGCCGATCTCACCGAGGCCTACCACGTGCTCGGGGAGTCCCGCCGCGCCGGCATGATCGCCCGCCGGGCCCGCGCGCTGGCCGACAAGGCCCAGGCCCAGCCGCTGCTCAAGATGCTCACCCGGGGCGGGAACTGGGACGAGTCCGAGTCGGTCGCCCAGCCGCTGAACGCGGCCGGTGGCGCCGCCATGCTCAGCGACGCCGAGCACCGGGTCGCGGCCCTCGCCGCGGAGGGGTACACCAACCGCGAGATCTCGATGAAGCTCTACATCACCATCAGCACCGTCGAGCAGCACCTCACCCGTACCTATCGCAAGCTGAACGTGACCCGCCGCACCGACCTGCCGGCCAACCTCAACCTCGACTTCTCCGTCGCGGGCTGAACCGCGCGCACCACGACGACGGCCGCGCCCGGAGGGGCGCGGCCGTCGCGGTGTTCGGCGGTGGTGGCTCAGGTGGACCGGCGGGTGGCGACCCGACGGCCGACGGGGTGCGTCCGGGGGACGGCGGGAGCCAGCACGGTGATGGCGGTGATGATGAGGCCGTTGCGCACCAGCCAACGGCCGGAGAAGCCGGTCAGCTTGCGGCCCTGCACCCACGGCGCGGTGACCAGGAGGCCGGCGGTGAACGTGCCGGAGAGCGGGTCGAGCACCACCTTCGCGTCCTCGAAGTCCAGCCAGCGCCCGGTCAGTGGGAACCAGGCCTTGTAGACCGACTCCTTGGCGCTGAACAGCATCCGGTCCCACGACACGGCGGGGTGGTCGTGCTGGAGGACGGCGATGCGGTCGCGTTCCTCGGGCAGCGACACGGCGGCCAGGATGCCGTTGGCGAGCGGCTCGTCCGGCTCGGCGTCGATGCCGACGGTGGTGACCCGCTCGCGCTCGGCGACCACGGCGCCGCGATAGCCGGCGCAGTGGGTGATGCTGCCGACCAGGCCCTCCGGCCACTGTGGCTCGCCGCGCACGCCGGGCAGGATCGGCGCGGGTGGCCGGCCCAGCCGGCCCATCGCCTGGCGGGCGCACCACCGGGCGGTGGTGAACTCGCGGCGTCGCTTGTCGACCGCCATCCGGATGACGGCCTCCTCCTCGTGGAAGAGGGTGGCGTCCGGGGGGTCCACGAACGTGTCGACGGCCGTCACCGCGGCCGGGAGAATGGACTCGATCATGGCTTCCTCCGTGCCGGAGAAACGGTTCCGGGGTCAGCGGTGCTCCGGCCGGCACGGAGGTGGGCCGGTTGCGGGACCGTGCTGACAGGTGTCACGCCTCGACACTATCGACGCTGGTGGCAGCGGGGAACGCGGCGCAGGCCATTCACGGGCCGCTCATGCCGCGCTAAGGGAGTGCTGCCGCCGGCTAGGGGCCGACATCGCGTCGGCCCCGGCCGCGCACTCAGCTCGCCCTGGCGCTGTAGTGGCAGACGAGCAGCACGTCGTCGAGCTGGTCCAGGGATGCCGCGACGTCACCGGCCGCCACCGTGAGTCGCCACCGCGCCTGCTCCCCGTCCCCCGTCACCGCCACCGGCCCGAGGTCCGCCCGCTGGTGCAGCAGCGGCGGCAGCGGCACGCCGTCCGCCAGCGCCACGGCCTCCCCGGCGGGCTCCGGCGTCCGCAACGCCGGCAACCTCGTCGGCGCGCCACCGGCGGTGGGCACGCCGAAGACGTCCACCGCGCCGACGGTCAGCCTGCTGGCGCGCATCAGCACCGGGAACCGGTCCCGGCTCAGCGTGACCAGCTGGGTGTGCGACCCGTCCGGCTCGGCGACGGTCCGCAGCCGGTGCCACTCGCCGGGGAACTCGTGGCGCAGGCTGAACAAGCGCGACAGCGGCAGCCCTTCGACGTCGGCGAGCACCTTCTTCCACCGCTCCTTGGCCTTCTGGCGCAGCTGCTCGCCGCCGTCGCGGGCGGTGTAGCGCAGGTGCAGCACGACGTCGGACACGCTGCCCAGGTCGAAGGCGTTGCAGTCCGGGTCGATCTCCAGTCGCCAGCGCCCGGCCGCGCCGGCGCCCTCGAACGGCAGGTAGCGCTCGTCGTGGAAGTTCACCTCGAACAGCCCACTGTCGTTCTGGCCGCCGCTGGTCGCGATCTGCTGCACGGCCGCGAAGTCGCGGACGAAGCGCGGGTCGTCGCCGTCGGCGTCCCGCTCGTACCTGCCGGCGCGCAGCGCGGGGCTGACCCGGGTCTCGTTGGAGAGCATGACCAGCCGGGCGTTGACTCCGCCGTAGGGCCCGACGACCGCCGGCACGGTGAGGCTCACCGACTTGACGCGCCGCAGGTAGTGACCCGGGTGGTCGAGGTCGAACAGCAGCTCCGGCAGGTCGATCTCACAGCGTCCGGTCTCCCGCAACCGGATCAGGGCGAGCGGGGCGTGCTGCCGCAACGACACGTGCTTGGTCAGCTCGTGGTCGCGGACGTCCAGGTCGGCGTGCGCGCGCTGGAGCTGCTGGAGTTGCAGGTGCAGCCGCTCGCCCGCGAGCAGCCCCTTGCGCAGGCTGTCCCAGGCGCCGGCCCGCACGATCGTGGCGCCGTCGGTCAGGCCGCGCTCGAAGCGGTGACACCGCTCGGCCTGCCGGGCCAGCTCGTAGGCGTGCTGGTAGGCCTGGTGGTAGAGGCCGCTGAGCTGGCCCTGCAACCAGCCGTACAGCTCGGCGTCGGTGTACTTGCCGCTCAGGTGCGCCTGGACCAGCTGGGCCTCGGCGATCTGCTTCTCGACCTGCCGCCGCTCCAGGGTGGCCAGCTCCTTGGTGATCTCCATGGTGGTGACCTGCTTGTCGATGCCGGCCAGTTCCAGCGCGGCGGCGTTGGCGCCGATGGCGTACTCCTGGCCCCGGCGACGGTAGCCGGCCATCTTCCCGGCGTGGTCGGCGTCGTAGCTGTCCTCGTACGACATGCCGGCCAGGTGCCGGGAGATCGCGGTGAGAGCCGGTCCGATGTGCTTGCCGCCGAACTCGATCTCGGCGCCGACCCCGAACGGCTCGACGTGCGCGGCGAAGCTGGGAATGTAGTAGGACAGGCTGGCGATGATCTCCATGGCGTTGGCACGCACCTGCCAGTCGCGGGCCGAGTGTGCCGAGGCCAACTGGTTGATCTCCTCCTGGATGAGGAAGACGCCGTCCTGCCGCTGGGTGGCGGGTGCGTAGGAGACCATTCCCGCGACCTGACCCGGTTCGGGCGTCTTGTCCTCGGCGCCCATCAGCCAGCGGTGGTAGCGCAGCCGCTCGGCGGGCACGGCACGGGAGTCCCGCAGCGCCGCGAGCCGGGCGTCGGCCTCGTCCTCCTGCCGGCGCCGGGTCTCCAGGGTCGCGTTGAGCACGAGCAGTTCCTGCTCGGCGCGCAGCGCGGCCAACTCCTCGCCGTCGCGCTGCTCGAGCGCGGCGAGCAGCGACTGGCCGAGGCCACGCAGCGTGGCGCAGGCGTCCTGCGCGCGCCGCAGCACGACCTCGAAGCGGTGCGGTGGCAGCGACGCGTTGACGTCGGCGACCACGCTGCCCAGGTCGATGCCCTGTGCGGCGGCGCGTACCAGCAGCGCGGGGTCGATGGGTGGTTCGAACAGTGGCAGCTGGCGGACGACCCCGGCCAGGTTCATGCAGTTGCGGATCTTGAAGAGGCGGTCGGCGACGGTGTCCCAGTAGCCGAGCAGCTTGTCGTTGGGCGGCACGCAGAAGTAGAGCGTGCGGCCGAGCCCGAGCAACCCCGCGGACTCGGGCGCGGCGGTCAACGTGGCGCTGTTGAGGGTGGGGAAGGTGTTCTCGAACTCGGCCGCGACGTTGCCCAGCGCGTCGAGCTTCCCCCGCATCTGCGCGAACGTCTGCGGGGCGGGCTCACCGGCGGCGGGCACCCGCCGCATCGCCGGACCGCACAGCTCGGCGGCGAGGACGTAGAGGTTGGTGGCCTGGTTGATGCTCTCCATGGTGTCCTGGGCGTAGAGCTTGTCGCCCCACCCGATGAGCGCGTCGAGGTAGCGCATCACCACCTGCTTCTTGTACGCCGTCGGGCGCATCCGGGCCAGCAGGTGCGGCTGGAAGGGGTGGTCCTTCCACTCCGCGATCTGCCGCTTGAGGTCGGCGTCGCCGGAGTTGAGGCGGGCCAGCCACTGCTCGACGGTCTCCTTGCCGGTGGTCCGCAGCGGCAGCACCTTCCAGTAGTCGCCGGTGCCGTCGGTCGGGTCGAAGACGTGGTGGTAGAAGCGCAACGCCTCCTCGTAGCGGTGGTTGTCGGCGAGCATGTCGCCGATCAGCATCGGGATGTCGAAGAACAGCTCCCGGTGGTAGCCGGACTGCGCGCTGCTCCAGTCCAGCCCCGGGTTGCCGGGCAGGCCGAAGTCGACGTTGTCGGACGGGTACGGCGTGGACACCGCCCACGGGTCGGGCTGGTACCTCTCGGCGAAGCCGGGGGTGAGGACGAGCTGCTGGTTGGCGGGGGTGAGCAGGCCGGACACGCCGTACTGCTGCAGCCGCTTGAGGTAGGTGCAGACGAACGGGTCGAAGAACGTCTGCAGCTCGACCGTCGCGGCGACCTTCGGCCGGGCGAAGATCGCACCGATCCGCTCGATCTCCAGCGCGACCGCCAGTTCCTTGGTGAGTGGCTTGTCGACGGTGAGGGCCGCGGCGTGCGGCAGCTCCCGGGCCAACCGGCTGTCGGCCACCGCGAACCGCGGCGCGGTCAGCGCGGCGCGGGCCAGCGTGGCGTTCGCCCCGCCCCAGCCGTTGCCGGCGACCTCGGCGCCGTGTCCGGCCTCGACCAGCCACGGCAGCTCCGGGACCGCGACGACGTCCGTGCCCCTGGGCGTGAGGTCGAGGCCGGGGTAGATGCGCGCCGGATCGCCGATGACGCCGCTCAGCGTCGGCGACGCCAACCTCAGCCGGCCGAAGTAGGCCCGCCGGTCGTCGCCGACGACGAAGTAGCCGCTGTCGGAGTGCGCCCACCGCTCGACGCCGATCCGCATCCCCGGCGCCCGGCCCAGCACCGTCGTGGCCCGCACCGGCTTGCTCCTGGTCAACGGCTTGACCTGGAGTTCGTCGGCGCTCACCCGCAGCAGCGCGCCGGTGCTGAGCCAGGTCTGGTCCGGGCGGTCGGCGGTCATCCGACCGTGGCAGCCGTCGACGACGAACGTGCCCAACGCGTACGTGTAGGCCTGGTTGCCGTCGGCGGCGAGCGCGTTCTCCTCGGTGACGAGCACCGGCGGCTGGTAGCTGACCTTCTTCTCGTCGTCGGACCAGATGAGGGTGCGGTTGGCGACGCACAGCACACGCAGCCGGTCGCCCTCGATCCGGGTCTCCAGACGCTCGACCACCCCGGGCGGCCGGGGGGTGCCCTGGGCGGTGGTGGCGTCGTCGTCGTCCGGGTCGTAGTCGGCGACGAGGACGTCCCCGCCGTCCGTGACGCGCTTGGGCCCCCAGGCCCCGTCGCGGTACTCCGACCAGGCGAGCTGGACCTCCTGGTAGTACCGCGGTGGCTGGGCGGACGTGGCGCCGGTCGCGGCCGGTCGGGTCTTGGTGGTCACCTGCGCCCAGAACAGGTAGAGCCGTCGGTTGAAGGTGACCGCGGTGACCAGCTCGCCGCGCACGTCGACGGGGACCTGCTCCCAGGGAGTCCACCTCGCGGTGCCGTCGGCGGTCACGACGTAGCGGCGGTAGTGGTACACCTGCGGGGTGTTGGCGGTGCGCCCGAACAGGTGCACGACCGTCTGCAGCTTCTCCGCCGGTTCGAAGTCGTGCTGCACGTGCAGCGCGGTGACATCGAGTTTGGCGACGGTGTCCAGCTTCTCCAGGTAGCCCGCGACGGCCCGTTCCGCCGCGGCCTCGGTGAGATCCTCGCTGAGCAGCACGCCTTCCAGGTCCTTGAAGAACGGGGTCTTGTCGTCACGCAACTGCGGCAGGATCCAGTTCTCCGGATACAGCAGCACCTTGCGGTTGGCCTCCCAGACCCGGTAGTTCCGCATCCATCGCCAGTGCCCGGCGTCGACGGCCTGCGGCGTGACCGCGGGCGCCTCGTGGTTGAGCAGGACGCGCTGGATGAACAGCTGCACCGAGGAGATCGCCTGCTTGATCCGCGAGGTGCGCATGCACGGGCTCATCTCGACGTCGACGAGCAGCTGCTGGTAGAGCCCGTCGGCATCGCGTACGCCCAGGCGTGGCGCGAGGTAGGCGACCAGGGCGGCGCGGCGGCGGTCGCGCTGGGCGTCGGTGAGCGAGGCGGCCACGTCGAGCCAGGCGTCGTCGTCGTAGCGGGCCTTGACGGCGCGGCGGGTGTCCTCGGCGACGTCCTGCCCGGTGGGCCGGCGCGCCCATCCGGCGGCCGTGACCGTGGGCACGCCGAGCGTGGTGACCACGGCGGCGGCGTCGACCAGCCGTTCGACGGCCACCGGGTCCCGCAGCGCGGGCAGAGCCAGGTTCAGCCCGGCCGGGTCCGCCAGGTCGGTGATCGTGGTGGCCGGCACCCCGGCCGCCGCGGCGAGCGCGGTGGCGGCCTGTTCGTCGGTGGTGGCCGACCACAGGGCCGCCAACGCCCCGTCGGGCTGGCCGGGGCGGGCGCGGACCCTCGCGTACGCGCCGATGGCCCGCGCGGCGGGGAGGTCCAGCAGCCGCCGGCCGTCGGCGCGCAGCGTCACCACGTCGGCGACCAGGACCCGCAGGTCGGCGCCGGGCAGCCGATGGCCCTCGGCGAGCAGCTGGACGCGGGCCAGCAGCTCGTACCCCTGCCGCGCCGGATCGGTGACGTCCGGCGCGTCGGCCAGGGCGAGCAGGTCGGTGATGAGCGGTGTGCCGGGCACGACGCCGCGCAGCGCCGGCCCACCCGCGGTGCGCCGCCCTTCGAGCAGCAGCGCGACGGTGGCCGCGTCGGGCAGCACCGCCAGCATCGTCTGCCGGATCAGGGCACGCTGTTCCCGGTCGCGGACGGCGGGCAGGACGGCGTCCAGCAGGAGCCGTGTCCGCGCGTCGACGGCGGCCTCGCGCTGGCCCGGATCGTCGGGCAGCGGCGTGGCCAGCAGCGTCGTCGGGGCGGTGATCCCGGCGGCGGCCAGCGCGGTGCTGAGGTCGGTGAGCACGGCTCGGGGTAGGGCGTGCAGCCGGTCGACGGCGGCCGCCCAGCCCGGGTCGGCGGTGAACGTCCGTATCTCGTCGTGCTCGGCGTCGGTGAGCGCGCCGACAACGGTGACGGTGCGGTCCGCGGGGCTCCAGCGCAGCCGGGTGCTCCACGCGGCGGGGATCGCGGGCGCGGGAGCGGGCGGCGTGGGCAGGGTGGCGACGGTCTGGTCGTTTCCGGTCAGGATCGCCGCTGCCGCGTCCACGAGCGGCGCGGGCACCTGAGTGGCGGCAAGGGCCCGGCGGACCAGGGCGTCCGGCGGCCCGACCGTCGGGTCGAGATCGGCGGCCACGGTCCGCAGCCCGTCGCGCAGCGCGCCGAGGACGCGGTCGCGGCCGGCATCGGCGTGCGGGGTGGACAGGTCTGCGAGCAGGCCGGCGAGTCGGGTCGGGTCGAGATCGCCGCGGCGCAGCCGCCGGATCTCCCCGACCAGGGTACGGGCGGTCCAGTCGCCGGATCCGGGCGCGGTGAACGGGTCGACGCCGCTGAGGGTGATCATGGTGATCAGGTCGCGGACGTTCCACTCCACGGCGCGGGCCAGGGTGACGTGCCGGAACATGGCGCTGACCGCTGCCACGTCGAGCGGGGCGGTGTCGTCGGCCAGGCCGAGGTGGGCGCGCAGCGCGGCGAGGTCGGCGGCGGGAACGCGCATCCCGGCCTGCAGGGTGGCCAGGTGGTCGCCGACGGTGGCGCCGGGCAGCACCTGGCCGCGCCAGTCCGGGTCGAACGCCGGGTCCAGCCGCAGCAGGGCCCGGTTGCGCAGCCGGCGGTGGTAGAGCGACCCGGGTCGGGTCGGGTCGAGGTCCGCCCAGAGCAGCACCACCTGCGCGACCGCGACGTCGAGGGTGCGGGCCAGGTCCGCCACCCGCGCCACGGCGGTGACGGTCGCCGCGTCGAGGTCCCCGGCGCCCAGCGCGGTGAGCGTGAGGTCGAGGTCGTCGAGCTCCCAGCCGGTGGCCCGCCACAGCCGCACGAGCCGGTCGAGGCGGACCCACTCGTCGTCGGTGAGCCAGGGCTCGTCGTCGGCCCAGTGGCGCACGGTGACGGCGTCGACGGCGCGTTCGAGCGGGCCGTCCACCAGGACTGTGGCGCGCAGGCGGTCCCAGGCCGGCCCCGCCAGGTGGGTGCCGGCCCAGTCGGTGAACTCGTCGACCGTACGCCCGGCGGCGCCGAGCGCGGCGGTCAGCGCGGGGCTGGGATTCACCAGCCCGCCGGTGACGAACGCGACCAGGTCGGCGCCGGGCAGGTGCAGGCCCTGCACGGTCTCGAACGCGTGCTGGGCCGGGTTGAGGAAACGGGTGCGCAGCAGCGCGAGCAGCTCGTCGTAGCCGATCCCGGCGCGGTCCAGCAGCAGTGGTGTGTGCGGCAGCAGGCTCACCGCGTACGAGGGGCCGTGCGCGGCCAGGGCCGACCAGGTGGCGGCGTCGGCGTGGCCGGTGGCGGGCAGCCCCTGCGCGGTCTGGAACGCGGTGACGGCCGCGGTCACGGGCGCGTCGAAGCGTTCCCGGGCGGGATCGGCGCCGACGGTCAGCGCCGCCCCGGCTGCGGCCAGCTTGCGTCGCAGCGCCCACACCCACCAGCCGCTGTCCCCGTCGGCGAGCGTCGGCGGGGTGACGGCGGTGAACCCGAAGCGTTCGTCGGCGTCCACCGCGTCGGCCGGGGCGCCCGCCAGGTCCACGCCGGTGATCAGCGCGAAGGTGGCCGGTGTCAGGCCGAGGCGCTCGGCGGCGAGGGCGTGCGCGGGGGTGCCGTCGGCGAACGTCTCCAGCAGGTCCGCCCGGGCGACGCCGAGGTGGGCGAGGTGGGCGCGGGCCGCGTCGAGCGCGGCGTCGAACGGCAGGCTGTTCGGGTACGCGGCCCGGTCGAGCCGGGTCCGGGTCGCGGCGGGCGGGGTGACGTACGCGGCCCAGTCGGTGTGCTGCGGCGCGGCGGCCAGCTCGGCGGCGGTGACGCCGTCGGTGTCGTACGCCGGGATCACGGCCGGGTCGAGCGAGCCGACCAGGCTCTCCAGCACCTCGTTGACGAGGTCGACGTACGGGATGGTGGTGTTGGTGTTCTCGCACGTCAGCGGGATCTGGGCGAGGTCGGGACGCCGGGTGAGCAGCACGTCCAGCGGCCGCTGCCCGGACCCGTTCGGCGCCGCCGTGTCCAGCATGGCCAGCAGGTCCACCAGGTACGCCGCCGGGCTGTAGACCGAGCGGCAGTGGTCGCACTCGCACCAGCTCACGTCGCCGAACAGGGCACCCCAGGTGGGCAGGTAGGTGGCGATGCTCCGGTCGATCGCGGCGGCCGCCTCGACCCGGTCGCCGCCCTGCAGCGCCGCGAGGTCGACGCCCAGCCGGGCGTCGACGAGGTGCGCGTACGTGGCCAGCATCGCGGTGGCGGTCTGCTGCGCCTTGCTGTGGATCATCATGGCCTGCGGGGCGTCCAGGTCGGCCGCGTGCGCGAGGAACGTCTGCTGCGGCAACCGCGCGATGTCGAACGCGGACCGGTACGACTGCCCGATCAGCCAGTCCATCGCGGCCGGTCCGGTGCTGACCCGGTAGAGCCGCTGCGCGCGGCTCAGCTCGGGCATCAGCGCGGCGCGGGTCGGCTCGTCGATGCCCTCGAACAGCACGTCCGCGTGCTCGGTCAGGAACGGCTCCAGCCGGGTCGTGCCGATGTCGAACGCCGCGCCGCGACCGCGTACCCGCTCGCCGGTGGCGCGGGCGAGCACCGTGGGCAGGGCGTCTCGTACGGCCTCGCCGCCCACCGCGTCGGCCGGCGCGCCGGCCAGCGACCGGGCCACCGACGCGGTCGGGAACGCCAGGTGCGCCTGCCCGAGCAGGCCCGCCGCGTACACCGCGGGACGGTCGGCCTCGTCGACGCCGACCGCCACCCCGTCGGGCAACCCGACCCGGGTGACGAGCGCGGTCAGCTCCTCGTGCCCCAGGTCGAGCAGCGCCTCGGCGGAGCCGATGCCCCGCTCCCGCTGCAACGCCGTCATCAACGGGAGGTGGCGGTCGGTCAGGGCGTCGAGCTGGAGCGCGAACTGCGCCCGCTCGATCGCGCCCGGCTCGGCGAAATCCGGGTCGGCACGCAGCTCCCGCCACATCGCCGCCGGGTCGTCGGCGCGGCCCGCCGCGGCCCGCAGCAGGGCCCGCTGCGCCCGCGCGTCCGGCACCGCGTCGGCCAGCACCGGCCCGTACGCGGGCGCGCCGGCGCCGGCCAGCAGCAGATCGGGGGACAGGTCGAGGATGAGCGCGACCGCGGCGTCGAGCGCCTCGTCGGGCTGCTCGGCGATGACCCGCCGCTCGATCGACTGGCGCAGGCCGGCGGACAGCTCGTCGCGCCCGGCCAGGGTGAGCCGGGGCAGGTCGGTCAGGCGCCGGTCGCAGCGGGCCAGACCGTACAGCAACTCCGCGTCGAGTCGCCCGTCGAAGGATCGGTGGGCCAGGCGGTGGGCCTGCGCGAGGTGCCCGACCAGGGTCCGGTCGACTCCGGTCTCCCGGGCGGCGAAGGTGACGTCCAGGTGCCGCTCCTCGTCCAGCTCGGCCGGGGAGCGGCCGTCCAGCAGCGGTTCCAGCGCGGCCATGAGCCGGGCGTACTCGGTGCCGTCGGCGGGCACCCGGGCGGTCAGGGTGAGCGCCAGCTCCTCGTCGCGTCGTGCCGGGATGCCGAGCGTCAGCTCGTCGTCGGTCAGCGGCGCCAGCGTCGGCGCGCCGCCGAACACGCGGTACACGGTCGCGGTGACCGCCCGCCCGCCGACGTCGAGGTCGAGCACCAGGTCGGCCTCGGGCCCGCCGCGGCCCTCGCCCCGCCCGAACGCCGACCCCCGGTAGGCGATCCGGAACGCGCCGTCCGCGTCCGTCTCCGCCTCGCCGAGCCGGTCGCGCCGCGCACCGAGGTCACGGTCGTAGGCGCGGACCCGGACGCCGGCGACCGGGCGCCCACCCGGCTCGCGGACCGTGCCGAACACCGTGTACGCGGCGTCGTCCACCGGCGGCGCGGCGCCCGCCACCAGATCGACGCGCTCACGTGGCCCCGGATCGGGCAGCGGGGTCGAGCCGGCGATCGTCCGGCCGTCCGCGTCGTACGCGAACAGGACCAGCTCCAGTCGCTCCTTGGGGTGCTCGACGCCGGGCCCGGCCACCGCGTAGTGGCGTGGGTCGTAGCGCATCCGGTAGCCGCCCTCGGCGTCGGTGGTGGCCTCGGCCAGCAGCGCGCCGCCGACGAAGTCGACGTCGAAGGCGAACATCAGCCGGCCGGCCAGGCCTGCCCCGGCGGTGTCGGTCAGCCGTCCCTCGACGACCTGGAACACGCCCCGCTCGACGAGCAGCGTGTTCAGGCGCTCGGCGCTGTCGCGGTCGAGCACGCCGGGCTCGGCCGCGGGCCAGCGGAGCTGTGCCTGGAGGCGGGCCACCGCCTCGCGGGTGCCGTCGCCGTACTCGGCCTGCTCGCGTTCGTCGGCGCCGACCGGTTCGCCGAACCCGACCGCGTCGAGGGCCCGGTGCAGGTCGGTGACGAACTCGCCGGAGCTGCCGGGGGACTGTGAGGTGAGTGCGCGCATCAGCCTGGCCCGTCTCTCAGGGGGTGTAGGTCGGGTAGAGGCCCCAGTACGTGCCGGGCGCCGCCTTGTAGACGTGGGTGTAGTAGCCGCTCTGCGTGGTGACCTGGAACTCCTTGCCGGCGAACGGGGTGCCCGGCGCGCCGACGAAGTCGGGGCCGCCCCGGATCAGCGGCAGGTTGTCGCCGGTGTGGATCAGCAACCCGGTCGGCGCCGCGCCGGCGGCCAACGCCCGCTCGACCGCGTGGCCGTACGCCATGCGCTGCCCGAACAGCCCCAGCCCGCCCCAGTCGCGTTCGTAGTTCCGCATGTATTTCCCGGCGAGCACCGGATCCATCCGGAGTCGGGCGTCGACCTGGGAGACCGCGCCCTGGAACACCTGTTGGACGTCCCGCTGCGGCACCGTCGCGCCGGGCAGCACGTTCAGTTGCACCTTCCCGTCGGCGTTGCGCCGGTATCCCGGCGTGTCACCGCCGCCTCCGCCCGACCCGCCGCCGCCTCCGCCCGTGCCGCCACCGCCCCCGCTGCCGCTGCCACCGCCGCTGCCACCGCCGCCGAAGGCGCCGCTGCCGCCACCGCCCTTGCCGCCCAGCCGGCCCGCGCCGGCGCCGACGAACAGGCCCGCCATCACCACGTTGTCGACCGAATTGCCCAGATTGATCATGCGGGCGGCCTCCTGCGCGTCCGCGCCCAGCGCGACCGCCGTCACGCCGTAGAGCGACCCGACGATCGTCGGCTGCTGGATGTTGGCGATCCGCTCGCCCAGCTCGATCGCGTCCAGGTCCTCGGCCGTGCCGGTCCGGCCGCCGGCTCCCATGTAGAGCATCTTGTCCTCGGGGACCACGATCGGCTCCGGCGGTGGGATCAGCGCGTCGGCGAGCACGCCGTACTCGATCGCGCCGACGCCGTACCTGTCCTGGAACGCCTGCGGGGACATGTTCTTGATGTCCTTGGCCAGCCGCTCCTTCGTGATCGGCTTGTTCGGCGTGATGACATCCTGCGCGGTGGCCTTGAACTTGATCCCGACCCGGTCCACCTGGTGCGCGCCGACGTCGACCCACAGCTCGGTGAGCTGTGCCGAGTCGCGGATCGTCACACCCTTGTCCTGGTCGTAGTAGTAGTTCGCGCTCGGGTCCTCGGTCTCGACCTTCTCGAAGCCGGCGGTGCCGCCCGTGTCGGTGCAGCAGACCGGCCGGTTGTGGGCGTACGCCCAGACGTTGATCCCGTCGCCCAGCCCGATCGGGTCCGCCGACGTCCACCGGCCGAGCCAGGGCGCGTAGAAGCGGGCGCCGTGGTAGGCGAAGCCGGTCTCCTCGTCGCGTTCCCGGCCGGTGAACCGGTAGCGCTTCACACTCACCTCCGCCCCGCCCGCCCCGGTCTGCAACGCCGTGGTGCCGAACGGGTGGTACTCCTCGTAGGAGATCAGGCCGCCCACCGCGTCCAGTTCCAGGCAGGCCGAGCCGACCAGGTCGCCGACCTGGTAGCGCAGCACCGCGGCGGGCGCGGGCACGGCCACCCCGTCGGCGACGGTCTGCGTCTCCACCAGCGCCACCGGCTGCGCCCCGTCGAGCACGTGCAGCGTGGTGCGCTCCAGCGTCACCCGCCCGTTGGCGAACTCGCGGTAGCGCTCGAAGCCGGATGCGTACACCCGCTCGCTGCGCACCACCCCGTCGCGCTCGATCACCTTGCGCACCCGGTTGCCCGCGCCGTCGTAGACGTAGTGGGCGACCCCGCCACCGCCCAGGTCGACCCGGCGCAGCCGGTGCGCGTGGTCCCAGCCCAGGCTCAGCGAGTTGAGCGCCGTCAGCACCCCGCCGGCGTCCCGCCCGCCCTCGTCGTAGCGGTAGGTCTCGGTGAACCCACCGAGCGTGCTGCGGGTCAGCCGGTCGCCGACCCGGGTCGGTTCGAGCAGGCTCGGCGTCGCGTACTCGTAGTCGCGCACCCAGGTCGTCGCGCCCGCGACGTGGCGCAGGCGGGTCAGGTTGCCCACCGGGTCGTACTCGTAGTGCTCCACGTAGGAGCGCATCGCCCGCAGGTCGGCCGGGTGCGCGCGGGCGCCGACGAACGGCAGGTCGCGGCGACCGGCGCCGGACGGCGGCGACGGGTCCAGCGCCACCTGCCCGACCTGCTCCCGGCCGCCGGCCGAGAGCAGCCGGTACGCCGCGTCGTAGGTGTACTCGCGCAGCGCCTCCACCCGCCGGTTGTCGAAGAACACCGGGGCCGGGGCGGCGTCGGCGACGCGCAACAGGTTGCCGACCGGGTCGTAGCCGTAGCGCACGTCCTGCACCACCGACGCGTCGGTGAACAGCGGCGACGCCTCGGCCCCGATCGGCGCCCGGGTGGCGCGCCGCGCGGTCAGCCGCGCGGTGACCGGGTCGTACTCCTGCCGGATCGTCACCCCGTTGCCGTAGGAGACCTCGACCCGGCGGCCCCGCGCGTCGTGCTCGACGCCGCGCAGGTACGCCGTGGCCCCCGCCGCGCCGGGGCGCCGCACGTCGACGCGTTCGAGCAGCCCGGCCTCGTTGTAGCCGGGCAGCACCACGCTGCCGTCCGGCGCGGTCACCGTGACGACCTCGTCGCGCGCGTTGTACGTGGTGGCCGTCGTCATCGGCTCGTCGAGCGCCGGCGCGACGGCCGCGCCCCAGTCCGGGTCGGCGGCGTGACCGGTGACCAGGCGGCGACTGCCGCGCAGCGGGTTGCCCTTGAAGTCGTAGGCCTGCGGCTGCCCGCTGGCCGGGTCGATGCCGAGGTTCGTCACCACGCCGGCGCTGTCGTAGCGCTGGTAGACGTGGGTGAGCAGGTTCAGGTCCCGGGCCTGCGCGCGGGTCAGGCCGGTCGCCGGGTCGTCGCCGTACACCGTGCGGGCGACCGTGATCTCCAGGCCCGGATCGGCCCCGACCGCGCCGGTGAGGTGCCGGCTCACCGGCCGGCGCAGCGCGTCGTACACGTCCCGGGTGCGCCGACCGTGCCCGTCCCAGGACCGGATCGGCCGCCCGGTGGCGTCGGTGAGCTGCCAGGACTCGCCGGTGTCGGCGCCGGCCTGGTGGATGAGCCCGCCACGCACGTCGTAGGTGAAGCGGGCCGCGGTGCGGCCCAGCCCGTCGACGACCGCGCGTTGCAGCCCGCCACCGTCGATGACGCTGCGGGTCACCACGACCTCCTCGATCGTGGTCCCGGCCCGCTCGTACCGGTTGTGGACCACCGTGCGCACGGCCCGGCCGAGCGGGTCGATCCGCACCAGACCGGGGGTGCCGGCGTGCGCGGCGGCCTTGCGCGCCGCGTCCTGCTCCGCCGGACCCAGCTGCCCGCCGGCGCGCCGCTGGTGCCAGGTCCGCCAGTCCGGCGGCTGCGCGGCGAGGTACGCCGCGACGAGCCCGGCGACGTCGGGATCGGTGCGCGGGTCGTCGAGCACCGTGTCGTTGGCGTCCCAGGTGGCCTGCTGCCACGCGTCGAAGACCACCTTGCCGTAGCCGTGGTCGGGGGACAGGGTGGCGACCACCCGGGCCAGCGGGTCGTAGAACAGCACCGGGCTCACCCCGGTCTCCACCAGCTCCGGCTCGGACTCGAACAGCGGCGTCGCGCTGAAGAACGGCTCGTACCGGCGTACCGGCTTGGCCTTGTTGTTGAACACCGTCCGCCCGGTGCCCACCCAACGCCGGGCCACCGCGCCGATCACCGGCACGCCGCCGCCGTCGCGGCGGAGCGCACCGGGCAGCACGTCACCGGACGGGGCCACCGGGTCGGTCTCGCGCAGCGGCGCCGGGCCCGCCTCCGCCTGGACCTTGCGCTGGATCTCGCGGCCGAAACCGTCGGAGAAGGTGAGGCTGACGCTGATCGGGCCGGCGTGCCCGCCCGGGTCGGCGGCGTGCACCTCGCGCGACAGCCCCACCGCCACCGCGGGCTGCCCGCAGCGGGCGAACCGGTGCAGGTCGTAGACGGTCCTGGTGGTGGCCTGTCCGAGCATCGCCGCGGCGGTGGCGTGCGGATCCGCGACCAGGGCCCGCAGCGCGGCGGGCGCCGGATCCGGGTCGAATCCGGTCACGTCGTCGCCGGCGAGCTGCCCCGCCCGGCCCTGCACGGCCGCGGCGGCCACCAGCCCGAGCGCGTCGAACACGACCGCGCCGCGGTTTCCGTTGGGGTCGGTCACCCGCCACGGCTGGAGCACCCGGTAGTCGTTGGTGGCGGTCCACACCTGCCCGACCGCGTCCCGGGTCGTGGTCACCAGCAGGTCCGCCTCGTCGTAGCCGACGAGCGTGGCCTGGCCGAACGGGTCGACGTACTGGCAGGGCAGGAAGAAGTGCGCCCGCGCGTGGGCCAGCTCCGCCGCCGCGGTCATCACCGGCGCGGCCGGGTCGGCGGACGGGCTGAGCAGCACCCGACCCGACGGCGCCCACCAGCCGCCGTCCATCGCGACGTAGCCGCCCTGATCGCCGCCCGGGCCGGTGAGCACGGACGGGTCGGACAGCAACGGCGCCGCCGGACCGGTGTACGCCTGCGCGACGAGCCCCTCGGTGAGCGCCAGCGTGTACGTCTCGTACGGCAGCGCACGCGACTGCGCCACGCCCAGCGGCAGCGGCCCGGTCAGGTCGTCGCGGCGGTAGAGCGTGCGCGCCCGGGACAGCGGGCGCAGCATCGGCGCCTCCGGCGGGGCGTCCCGCCAGTCCCACCGCTCGAACGGCCACAGCCGGTCCGTCGCCGGCGCGTCGGCACCGATCGGGAACAGCTCCTCGACCAGCGCCGTCAGCGTCTCGTGGCGCAGCGGCAGGACCCGGGTGTCGACCACCTGCGGCTGCGGGCCGCCCACCACCTCGAACGTGGCCGCCTCCACCGGCAGCGCGATCCGGTGCCAGTCGTCCTCGGCGTGGTTGGCCACCCGGGTGGCCCGCAGCAGCAGGTGGGTGGCCAGTTGCTCCGGCAGGTCCACCCCGGGCAGCTGCCGCCGTCGGTACGCGACCGCGAGCGTGCGCAGCACCGTGCCGTACGCGTCGACCGCCACGGTCACCGTGTGGGTCATCCGGGGATCGGCGCGCCGCTTCCCGGCGACGTCGACGAGGACCCGCTCGTAGTTGAGGTCGAGTTGCTCGCGCGGGTGCACCGAGAACACGGCGGACCGGGCCTCGTCGCCGCGTTGCCGCAGCTCGACCGTGTAGTTGCGCTCCGACACGGTGTACGGCCGGTCCTGCGCCTCGCCGCCGTCGAGGGCGTACACCTCCTGGCGCAGCAGGCTGCCGCGCAGCGCCCGCGTCGCCTCCCGGCACTCGCGCGGGGTCAGCGTCACCGGCGTGCGCCCGGCCGGGCCGAGCAGCGCCGACGGGAGCACGGTGTCGTCGAGCAGCAGCGCGGCGGCGTCCGGCTCGCCCGACCCGGGCTCGCCGTCGCCGGCGTCGCCCTCGCGCCAGTAGCCGCGGGCGTACCGGCCGGCCAGGCTCGGGCCCTCGAACCAGGCGCCGGTGTGGTACCAGGTCCGGGTCAGCGCGGGCGGCAGGTCGGAGGCGCGGTCGTGGTTGGACGCCGGGCCGGCCACCGACGGGATGACCACGTCGTCCCACTGCTCGACCATGCCGAACCCGCGGAACTCGCGCTCGTCGGCGTCGTAGTGGCCGTGGTGGTAGGCGTAGCGGGTGGTGAACCGGTTGCCGCTGATCCCGTCGGAGGTCTGCACCTGCGACACCACCTGCACCGGGAACGGCAGGTGGGTCGCCCACGGCCGCCCGTCGCGGGCGTCGCGCAGCGCGTGGACGGTCGACGGCGTGTACCGCACGTCGGTGCGCGCGCCGAGATTGTTCACGATCGCGGTGAGCAGGTGCGGCTTGGCGTCCGTCAACGGCAGGTGACGCAGGTGGTGGCCGGCGTCGCCGGGCAGCGGCGACGACCACACCAGACTCGCGGTGCCGGTGCCCAGCAGGTCCAGCACCTGCACCTCGGCGAGCCGGTCCGCGCCGGGGAAGCCGTCGAGGCGACGCCCCTCGGTCCAGGAGTTGCCGGACTGGTTGAGGAACAGCCGCGCCCCGTCCGGGGCCAGGTAGACCAGGTCGGTCGGGCCGGTGCCGTCCACGTCGGCCAGGCGCAGCCGGGCCGGGTCGAACCGGTCCGGCGCGTCGAACCACGGCGCGGAGTCCATCACGACCTTCGGTCCGAACCGGCCGTGGCCGAGGTTGGGCCAGTAGCAGACCGCACCGTTGCGGATGCGGGCCAGGTCGGTCAGGCCGTCGCCGGACATGTCCGCCAGGAAGATCGTCTGCGTGGCCTCCGCGAACACCAGCCGCGGCCCACCCTGGCCGGTGACCGGCACCCGCACCGCCGGACCGAAGCCGTCCTCGCCGAGCGACGGATACCAGGTGAACCCGTCGCCCTCGGCGATCACCAGGTCGGCGCGCCCGTCCCCGCTCAGGTCGAGCAGCCGCACCCGCGGATCGTCCAGCTCGACCGTCGGCCACGAGCGGAACTGGCGGAACCCGGCCCAGCCCGCCGCGTCGTCGCGCTCCCAGAAACCGCGGGCCGCCTCGTCCAGGACCACCAGGTCGGCCCGGCCGTCCCCGGCCAGGTCCAGCCAGCGGGCCCCCGCGCCCAGGCTCGCCGCCGGACGCGGCGCCACCGGCTGCGGCGCGGCGAACTCGGCGCGCCCGGCCAGCGGGCTGAGGTTGCGTCGGAACCACCAGCCCGCCCCCTCCTCGGTGAGCAGCCCGGCGACGCCGTCGCCGTCCAGGTCCAGCCAGTGCGACTCGTGCAGCCCGCCGGGCAGGTACGCGAGGGTGTCCGGATCCACGGCCTCGCTCGCCCGCACGGCCAGCTCGGCCGCGCTCGGCGCGGCCGAGTAGGTCAGGTCCAGCGGCGGCATCGCGACCCGCAGGTAGCGGTCCGGCGCGTCGGCGGTCGGCTGCGCCCGGTAGCCCGCCGCCTCCACCCGCACGAGCCGCGACACCGCCGGTCCCTCGTCGTAGGTCAGGTCGGTCGAGCGCACCAGGCAGTCGGCGCGGCCCAGCTCGCGCGGGAAGCGGTGGAACATCAGCACCCGGCGGCACAGGCGGTGGGTGCGGACCTCGAACCCCGACCGGTACGACGACGTCGCGTCCTGCCGGGCCGGCCACGTCCCCGCCCCGGCGGCGCGGGCGCTGACGAACTCCCGCTGGTCCGGACCGGTCGGCAGCGCGGTGACGTGCCCTTGGCCGTAGTCGAGGACCACCTCGAACAGCCACGTGTCGTCGGGCAGGGTGCGCGGGTCGCGCGGGTCGCCGTCGCCGTCCAGCGCGGGTCGCCGGTTGCCGTAGCGGACCGTGCGCAGGTAACGCCCGGCGGGGCGCTGCCGTCCGGCCTCGCTGACCGCCCCGGTCGGCACGTTCGCGTCGTCCTCGGCGGCGTACCCGTAGAGGATCGCGTCGCCGGTGTCCTCCTGGACGTGGGACACCAACCAGGAGTAGATCCGGGTCGGGTCGGCGGGGTCGGCGATCCGGCTGGCCGCGTCGCGGCCGAACACGGACACCAGGTTCGCGCCGGAGACGGTGCGCCAGAACACGTCGGTCGGGTCGGTCAGGCTGCTCCACCGTTCGACGCGGGTGTACGCCCCCTCGACCCGGGGCCGGTAGCGGCGTACCCGGTAGCCCTCGCGCACCCGCTCGACGACGACCCCGGCCGCGTCGACGGCAGGCACCAGATCCTCGTCGCCTGCCAGCTGGAACGTGTCGGCGTCGGCGCGCTCGCCGTGGCCGTCCTGGTAGGTCGGCACCCCACGGTCGGTGCGGCGGCTGATCGCCGGCACGGACAGCTGCCAGCCCAGCCCGAACGGGCCGTTGCCCGCCCCGGAGTCGTAGGCCAGCGCGAGCTGTGGACCGAGCCCACCACGGCCGGGACTGACCTGCACCGGGATGCTCAGCGAGCCGGTGCCGGTGACCGGGCTGGCGGCGAACGTCTCGCCCATGCCGCGGATCGCGCCACCGGCGCGGGGCAGGGTGGGCGTGGGGGCGCGGTCGGACGCCGCCGGCGCGGTCGTGGCCGCGCCGCCGTCGTCCGGCGTGAACGTGTTCACCTGGACCGGCTCCTCCCGACGGGCGGGCGCCGCACTGCCGCGAATCGCTGGCCGCAGTCGCGATGACGCTGCGATTGTGCGCCTCGGCGACGACCAAACCTGATCTAGAGTCGGATAGCCGCTATCCGATGCCGTGGCCCGGCGCGGACCGCCGCCGACCGAGCGGTGAGACACGTTGGCGATCATCGATGTCTTGCGGCATCGTCGAGGTATGACAGGCGTCTCCCCGCCCTCGCTGCCGCGCCGCCCGCGGCCGGGCCCCCTGGCCGCCGTCCTCATGCCGGCCGCGATGCTCGGCGCCGCGCTGGGCGTCGTGCCGGTGGCCGGCGCGGGCGCCGCGGCCCCCGCCGCGCACCCCGTGGTCGCCCCGGCGCCCGGCCGGGTCGCGGTGTCCGCCCCGGAGCCGACCGGAACGGCGCCGCCGACGCCGACCGTGTCGCTCAGCACGCCGAACACCTCGCCCTTCCCGCCGGGCGCGCCCACGAACCTGACCGCCGGCCCGGTCCGGTCCGGGTCGGTCACCCTCACCTGGACCGCCGCCAGGCCCGGTTGCTGCGCCGTCGTCGGCTACGACATCACCTACTACCAGGCGTTCGACGACGTCATCTACAGCGCCGCCGTCGGGGCCGTCACCACCACCACGATCACCAACTACCTCCAGCCCGGCCGGCAGTACTCGTTCCGGGTGGCCGCCCGCGACAGCCTCGGACACCGCTCGGCCTCGACGGACACGCTGACCGTGGTCACCCCGGTGACCGACACCGGCCCGGACACCACCCCGCCGAGCGCCCCGCAGAACCTGACCGTGAGCGAGGTGACCGCCTCGACCGCCCGGCTGTCCTGGTCGCCGTCGACGGACGACGCCGGCGTGCTCGGGTACAACGTCTACCGCTTCGACGGCTGGTTCTCCTCGACACTGGTCGCCACCGTGCCGGGGACGACGTACACGGCGTCGCTGCCGCCGCCGACGCCGCTGACCAACCTCTACTACGTGCGGGCCCGGGACGCGGTGGGCAACGTGTCGATCGCGTCCAACACGGTCACCCTGCCCACCACGTCCACCCCGACGCCCCCACCGCCGTCGACCTGCCGGGTGACCTACCGCAACCAGTCCGAGTGGCAGGGCGGTTTCGTGGCCACCGTGACGGTCCAGAACACCGGGTCGGCGCCGGTCGACGGCTGGACCGTCACCTTCGGCTTCCCCGGTGACCAGCAGGTCACCTCGGGCTGGAACGCCACCCTCGGCCAGACCGGCCCCACCGTCACCGCCCGCAACGTCGACTGGAACCGCGTCCTCGCGCCGAACAGCTCCGCGACCTTCGGCCTGCAGGGGCGGTGGAGCGCCAGCGACGCACCGCCGACCGGCTTCTCGCTCAACGGCGCCGTCTGCGCCGTGGGCTGAGCGCCCGTGAGAAGGAGTCCCGTGAGCACACCCCCGCGCCGCCGCCGTCGGGCCCTGATCGGGGCCGTCACGGCCGTCGTCCTCGCGGTACCCGCGATGCTCGGCGGCGCCCCCGCGCCCGCCGCGGCCGCGAACACGCTCGGCATGCGCGGCGCCGACGTCTCCTCGTTGCAGCGCAGCCTGGACCTGGGCGCCCGCTACTACGACGCCGCCGGCGTCGCCCGTGACCCGCTGGACATCCTGAGGTCCGTCGGCGTCAACTACGTCCGGCTGCGCGTCTGGAACGACCCGATCAGCGGCTACAACAACAAGAGCAGGCTGTTGGCCCAGGCGCGGGTGGCCAAGGCGAAGGGCCTGAAGGTGCTCGTCGACTTCCACTACTCCGACACCTGGGCCGACCCGGGCAAGCAGTACAAGCCGGCCGCCTGGGCCGGCCACGGCCTGAGCCAGTTGCGGACCGACGTGTACGCCTTCACCTACGACGTCTGCACCAGCCTCCGGGGGCAGGGCACGCCACCGGACAGCGTGCAGATCGGCAACGAGATCAACGTCGGGATGCTGTGGAACGAGGGCAGGGTCGTCAACAACGACTTCGCTCCGCTGGCCGGGCTGCTCAAGCAGGGCTACGACGCGACCAAGGCGTGCGGCGGCGGCATCCAGGTGATGATCCACACCGCGGACGCCGACAGCAACGCCAACGCCCGGTGGTTCTACGACGGCATCCGCGCCCAGGGCGTGCGGTGGGACATCACCGCGCTGTCCTACTACTGCATGTGGCACGGCTCCCTGGCGAACCTCTACGACAACATCGTCGACCTGCGCGGCCGCTACGGCAAGCCGGTGGTGATCGCGGAGACCGCGTACCCCTTCACCCGGAACAACGCGGACAGCGAGCCGAACGCCGTCGGCGACGCGACCTGCGACGGCATCGGTGCGACCTGGTCCGGGCAGGCCCAGGAGTTCGACTGGGTGCAGAACACGGCCCGCAACGCGGGAGCCGTCGGCGTCTTCTACTGGGAACCGACCTGGTACGCGGTCCGCGGCAACGGCTGGGACCCGGCGAACATCAACGGCACCGGGAACCAGTGGGACAACATGGCGGTCTTCGACTGGTCCGGGCGGGTGAACCCGGGCGTACGCTGGACACCCTGATCCGCAGCCGCGCGTGTCATGCTTCCCACGGTGACCGCCGAGCCTCCTGAGCATCCCCGCCGCCGGGCGACCCGCGTGGCGTCGGCCGTCGGCGCCCTCGCGGCGCTGGCCGCCGGCGCGGCGGTCGTGGTGCCGCTGCTGTCGCCACCGGGCCCACGGCCGGCGTTCCAGCTCCCGGTGGCCTGCGGCGAGACGTGGCGGCTGTCCACCTATCCCGGCCACGACGACTACGACGTCGACCTGTACCCGACCACCGGCGCGGCGTGGGGGCGGCCGGTGCTGGCCTCCGCCGCCGGCACGGTCGACGTGGCCGGGATCAACGGCTCGCTCGGCGGTCGTACCCCGCAGGACCCGGACGGGCCGAAGGGCCGGGGCGGCGGCTACTGGGTCACGATCGACCACGGCGGGAAGTGGCAGACGCAGTACCTGCACCTGCTGGAGCCGCCGCTGGTCACCGCCGGCCAGCGGGTGGCCCGTGGCGAGCAACTCGGGCGCGTCGGCAGCACCGGCAACTCCGGCGCCCCGCACCTGCACTACGAGCAGCGCCGCGGCCGGGCGAAGGTGGAGGCCCACTTCGACGGCGTGCCGTCGGGCATCACGTCCGACGACCGCGAGTACACGGTTCGGCGCACCAGCGCGAACTGCCCGTAGGGCCCGGTCGCCGGACGCCGAAATCGGTGGCGACGGTCGCCGCCGGCATGTGAACCTGGGACCGGCCACCACCACCACGACGAGGAGTGACGATGCGAGCAGATTCCACGCCCCGGACCCTGGACCGTCCTACCGTGGAGTTCTGCCTTGGCCTTGTTGAACCTCGGAATCGTCGCCCATGTTGACGCCGGAAAGACCAGCCTGACCGAACGGCTGCTCTACGAGGCCGGCGCCGTCGCCCACCTGGGCAGCGTCGACGCCGGCACCACGCGGACCGACTCGATGGAGTTGGAGCGCCGGCGCGGCATCACCATCCGGGCCGCCGTCACCTCGATCACGATCGGTGACCTGCGCGTCAACCTGCTGGACACCCCCGGCCACCCCGACTTCATCGCGGAGGTCGAGCGGTCGCTGGCCGTGCTGGACGCCGCCGTGCTCGTGGTGTCGAGCGTCGAGGGCGTCCAGCCGCAGACCGTCGCCATCTGGCGGGCGTTGCGCCGCATCGGCGTACCGACGGTGTTCTTCCTCAACAAGGTGGACCGCCGCGGCGCCGACGTCGACCGGGTCACGGCCCAGCTGCGCCGGCGGCTCGGCGCCCGCCCCGTCGTGCTCACCACCGTCGCCGGTCAGGGCGCGGGCGACGCCCGGGTACGCGCCGTCGACCTCGACGCCGAACCGGTGGTGGAGGCCGTGGCGGAGGTCGACGACGCGGTCGCGGCGCGATGGCTGACCGACGAGCCGGTGCGGGTGCGCGACGTCCGGCGCGCGATCCGGAACGCGGTACGCCACGGCGGGATCAGCCCGGTGGCGTGCGGTTCGGCGATCACCGGCGCCGGGGTACGGCAGCTGTGCCGCCTCCTCACCGACCTGCTGCCGCGCGGCGAGGAGCGGGACGGCCCGCCGGCGGGGACGGTCTTCGCCGTCGACCGGGACGGGCAGGGCCGGCGGGCCTGGCTCCGGTTGTGGTCCGGGCAGCTGCGGGTGCGGGACCGGGTGCGCCTGGCCGGGGCCCGCCCCCAGACGGTCACCCAGATCGCGGTCATCGAGCCGGACGGCGTCCTGGTGCGCCCCTCGGTGTCCGCCGGGCAGATCGCCGCGGTGCGCGGCCTGTCCGCCCGGATCGGCCAGCACATCGGGGACCCGCCGCGGCGGCACGCCTACCGGTTCCCGCCGCCGACCAGGCAGGCGGTCGTCGAGCCGGTCGAACCGGAGCAGCGCCTGGCGATGTTCGCCGGCCTGGCCGAGCTGGCCGACGAGGATCCGCTGGTGGACCTGCGGCTCGACGAGCAGCGGTCGGAGGCGGTGATCCGCCTGCACGGCGAGGTGCAGAAAGAGGTGCTGGCCGCCCTCATGGCGGACCGGTACGGCGTCCGGGTGCGGTTCTCCGGCACGCTGACGGCCTGCATCGAACGGGTCGCCGGCGTCGGCTGCGCCGAGGAGCGGGTGCGTGAGCGCGGCAACCCGTACCTGGCGGGGCTGGGATTGCGCATCGAGGCCGCGCCGGTCGGGCACGGCGTCGAGTTCCGCGCCGGTGTCGAGCCCGGCCGGCTGCCGCCGGCCTTCGTCGCGGCCACCGAGGAGGGGGTACGGGCCGCGTTCCGGCAGGGTCGGCACGGCTGGCCGGTCACCGACTGCACGGTCACCATGACGGCCTCGACGTACTGGCCGCGACAGAGCAGGCCGCACCAGAAGTTCGACAAGTCCATCTCGACCGTGGCGGCGGACTTCCGCAACCTCGCCCCGGTCGTGGTGGCCACGGCGCTGCGCGCGGCCGGCACCCGGGTGTGCCAGCCGATCGAGCGCTTCGAGGTCAACCTTCCGCAGCACGCGGTGGAGGCGGTGCTGGCGTTGCTCGGCCGGCGGGGAGCGGTCGTCCAGGACACCGCCGTCGCCGGCGGGTACCTCGACGTGAGCGGCACCCTGCCGTCGGCGCGGATCCCGGAGGTGGTCGCCGCGCTTCCCGACCTCACCGGTGGTGCGGCCGTCCTCACCACCACCTTCGACCACTACGCGCCGGTCACCGGGGAGGAGCCGCCGACGCTGCCGCGGCGCGGGCCCGATCCCGACGACCGGGAGGCGTGGTTCCGTGCCGTACCCCGATAGGTCCTCCCACCGGCCGACGCCGCGCGGTGGACCCGTCGCCCACCGTCGAGGCACTGGTCAGGGGCGCGCGGCTCCCGGACCGGGCCGTGACATGATGGCGCTCATGGGAAAGCAGAAGCATGTCGGCGACGCGACCGGTGACGGCGCCGACGCTCGGCTCGCCCTCGCGCGGGATCCCGCCACGCCGCAGATGACCCTCATCGACTTGGCGTCCGACGCGTCGGCCGAGGTCCGCAAGGCGGTCGCGACCCGCGCCGACGCGCCGGCGCAGGCGCTGCGACCGCTGACCCGGGACCACGACCGTCACGTCCGGGAGGCCGTGGCGAGGAACCCCTCGACCTCGGTCGGCAACCTCCTGCGACTCGTCCGGGACGCCGACCGGTGGGTCCGCTGGGCGGTCGCCGGCAACCCGGCCTGCGACGAGTCGGTTCGTCGGGTGATGGCGGAGGCCCCCGACAAGGAACTGCGCGGTCTCCTCGCGGAGACGCGCGAGCTGGAGCCCGAGGTGGCCGCGCGGCTGGTCCACGACGTCTCACCGGAGGTACGGGAACGTCTCGCCACCCACACCCACGACCCCGACGTGATCACGGCCCTGATGGCCGATCGCACCGCACGTGTGCGCAAGGGGCTCGCCCGCAACCCGCGCACCACCGCCGCCCAGCGCAGCGACCTCGCCCGCGACCCGGTGGTGGACGTCCGCGCCGCGCTGGTGCTCGCGGTCGGGCTGGACGAGGCGGATCTGCGACGCCTGCTCGACGACCGCTCGGTGCAGGTCCGGACGGCGATGGCGAGGTCGGAGATGATCCCGCCGCACATCCGGCAGGAGCTCGGTCGCGATCCCGACGAGATGGTCGCCGGCGTCGCGCGGGACTTCCGCCCCGGGTCGGGAAACGCCCCGGTGGTACGGGCCGCGCGGGCCGGCCACCAGTCCTCCGGCAGCGGTCGGGGCCGGCCGGGCAGTCCCCGGCGCTGAGGAGGACGGCGGGGGCGCCTCACTCGCGACCGCCGATCGCCTCGACCGGTGGGAGCCGCATCGTGATGCGGGTCGCTGTCGTCAGCGCACCCCAGGACAGCATGGTCGTCAACGCCACGATCGCGGCGAGGCCACCGACCGGGATGCCGGGGACGGGCGACCTCGTCAGCGCGAGGCTGAAGCCGACCAGCGGCGCAACGGCTGCCAGCAACCCGAGCGTCAGCGCCGCGACGATCACGATCCGGGCCTCGCCGTTCATCATCGCCCGGACCTGGCCGGCGCCGGCGCCGACGAGCCGCAGAATCGCGAATTCCCGAACCCTCGCCGTCGTCGCCATCACCAGCGTGTTGACCACGGTGATGGCGAGATAGCCCAGCAGCACGGCCTGGAACATCAGGTCGAGCGCCCAGTCGCCCGCACCGGCGACGCCGGGCGCGGTCGCGAACGCGTCGCGGCCCCCCACCCGCACGGTCGGATACGGCCGTACGGCGTCGCGCAGCGCTTCGGCGAGCGCCGCCGCGCCTGTTCCGTCCGCGGCCCTGACCAGCACCGCGGTGTCGACCCGCGAGGTGGTGTGCGCGACGACGAGGTCGTTGGGCAGGGTGACGTCGCCGAAGCCCAAACCGTTCTCGTAGACCGCCAGCACCCGCGGCCTGAGCACGGTCCCGTCGCCGAGGCGCAGCTCGACCGTCCCGCCGACCTCTGCGCGGGTGGTCCGCGCCGCGACGCGGCTCAGCGCCACCGTCTCGCCCCGCAGGCCCGTGAGGTCGCCGCGGAGCACCGCCAGGTCCATCGTCCGCGCGAGCCCGTCCGGGGTGACCCCCTGCGCCGCGTAGACCCTGGT
This sequence comes from Micromonospora humi, assembly GCF_900090105.1. Taxonomy (GTDB): domain Bacteria; phylum Actinomycetota; class Actinomycetes; order Mycobacteriales; family Micromonosporaceae; genus Micromonospora; species Micromonospora humi. The sequence goes on from NZ_FMDM01000008.1 coordinate 116,396, forward strand.
GTTGACGCCGTCCTCGGCGGGAAACGTCACGAGCACCTGGGTCCGCGCCACGGGCGTCACCACGGCGACCCCGGCCGCGCCGCGCACCGCGTCCACGACCTGCGGCGCCATCCCGGAGGACGCGGTCAGCACCCGGTCGGCGCGCAGCCCGCCGTCCACCTGCCGCTGCGCGCCGGCGATGGACGTGGCGGCGCCGCACACCTGCACGGCGGCCAGGGCCACGCCCATGGCCAGTGGCGTGGTGGCCGCGCCGAGCCGCCGCCAGCCGGCTCGCGCGGCGGCCCCGGCGAGGTACCCGCCGGCCGAGGTCGGAGGGTTCAGCAGCCGGCCGAACACGCGCAGGAGGCCACGCAGCGGCAGCGGCCCGAGACACCCGAGCGCCGCGACGAACACCAGCACCGCGCTCGCCGCGGTGTCGGGGACCGAGTCGCCGGCCGACGCGACGTCACCCACGGTCAGCAGCAGCCCCAGCGGGACGAGCAGGACGCCGACGAGCACCCGGAGGCGGCCGAGCCTCGGCGGTTCGACCTCGGCCTCCCCGAGCGCCTGGACCGGGCTGAGCCGGGTCGCCCGGCGGGCGACCAGCCAGCCGGAGAGCCTCGCGCCGACCAGGCAGAGGAGCAGCGCGGCCAGGGTGGGCGCCGGGTGCACCCGCATCGGGAAGTCCGGCGGCATGGCGCCCGCACCGACGAACACCGCGCGCATCGCGAACGCGAGCGCGATGCCGGGAACCGTGCCGACCAGGGCGCCCGCCAGCGCCACCAGTGTCATCTCGGCGCCGACCATCCGGCGGATCTGTCGGGGCGTCGCGCCGATCGCGCGCAGCAGCGCCAGTTCGCGGCGGCGCTGCCGCAACGACAGCCCCAGCGTGCTGCCCACCACGAACATCACGATCAGCACCATCGTCCCGCCGAAGGACGCCGCGGTCTCCACCACGAGCGTCCGGGCGTCGCCGACGTCCAGGAACTCCACGTCACCGCGGCCCGTGCCGGTGTGGACCACCGCCTCCGGCACGGCGGCGCCGATCCGTGCGGCGAGCGCCTCCGGTGTCACGCCGGGCGCGGCGAGCACGCCGACGGCGTCCACCCGGTGCGGATGTCCGGACAACTCGCGCGCCCGGTCGTCGGTGAAGAAGACGGCGGACTGACGACGCAAGCCGTCCCCCGGTGGCTCGGCGAGGCCCACCACCCGGTAGGACGACGGCACCGAGCCGGACACGATCCGCACGGTGGCGTCCGGCGCCACGCCGACGCGGTCGGCGAGCGCGGCGTCGAGCACCACTTCGTCGGGCCCGGCGGGCACCCGGCCCTGGCCGATCCGGAACGGGCCGAGCGCCGCGGCCGACCAGCCGTGCCCGAGGAGTTCGAGGCCGCCGTCCACCGCGTCACCCGGCACGTCGAGCCCGTCGATCGCCACGTCGACGTCGCCGATCGCGGACGCGACGCCGGGCACCGCGGCCACCGCGGTGACCGTGCCGGCGGGCAGCGTGACGCGCTCGCGATAGCGGATCTCGGACGTCTCGTCCAGCCGGAAGGACTGCGGGGCGCCCAGGACCACCGCCGCGCCCGAGTACCGCTCGGGGGCCACGCCGGCGCCGAGGCCGGACATGAGCAGGGTGCCGCAGGCGGTGATCAGGGCCGAGCCCGCGAGGAGCGCGACGAAGGAGCCGACGAAGCCGCCCCGGCGGCCCCGGACGGTGCGCCAGGCCAGTGACAGGTCGCGGGGCAGCGGCACCCCCACGAGAACCAGCCGTCCTACCCGGCGGATCATCCGGCGTTCCGCCGGGCCAGGCGCGCGGCGACCTGCTCCGGGGTGGGGCGGGTCAGCTCACCCGCGAGCCGACCGTCGGCCAGGAAGACCACCGCATCGGCGTACGCGGCGGCGACCGGGTCGTGCGTGACCATCAGCACCGTCTGGCCCATGGCGTCCACCACCCGCCGCAGCAGCGCCAGGACCTGCGCGGCGGAGCGGGTGTCCAACGCGCCGGTCGGCTCGTCCGCGACCACCACGTCCGGGCGGGTGATCAACGCGCGGGCGATCGCCACCCGCTGCTGCTGGCCGCCCGACAGCTCGTGCGGGCGTCGGGAGTGGTGCTCGCCGAGACCGACCGCGGTGAGCACCTCCCGCAGGACCCCAGGATCGGCGCGGCGGTCCGCGAGGCGCAGCGGCAACGTCACGTTGCCCTCGACCGTCAGCGAGGCCAGCAGGTTGTACGCCTGGAAGACGAAACCGATCCGTTCCCGCCGCACCTCGGTGAGGCGGGACTCGCTCAGGCCGCCGAGTTCGAGGTCGCCCAGCCGGACCGAGCCCGAGGTCGGCCGGTCCAGGCCGGCCGCGCAGTTGAGCAGCGTGCTCTTGCCGGAACCGGACGGCCCCATCACCGCGGTGAACGTGCCGCGCGGGAACCCGACCGTCACCGCGTCCAGGGCGGGCACGGTGGTCCTCCCCGATCGGTACCGCCTGGACACCGACTCCAGGCGCACCGCGTACGCCGGGGTCCCGGTCGTCGCGGCGCGCGCGCCGCCGCCTTCCGACGGATCTCTCGTTGATCTCACGCCGTCCGACGGTAGGTCCGCCGGCGGCCCGGACCGATACCCCGTGCCACCGGACAGGAGGTACAGCCAGCTGTAGTGACGCGGTGGCCGGCAGCGGGCAGACTCGGCACCGTGCCGGAGTCGCGAGCTTCCCCGCAGGTGCCACGTGGGCGGTGGACGCGGACGCGTCGCGCCGCCGTCTACCTGGTGGGTTCGCTGTTCTCCGCCGTCGCCACGCTGCTCGCCCTGCCGCTGCTGTGCGTCCCACGGCTGGCCCGGCTCTGGGCGGGGTGGCACCGGGACCGCGCGGGACGGCTGCTCGCGCCGGAGTCGGCACCGACGCCCGCCGGCCACCCGGCCGGCCACACCGCCCGCGCGCTGCTCTGGCTGCCGGTGAACGTGCTGACCGGGGTGGCGCTCGGCCTGACGGCGTTGCTGTGCGTCGGCAACATCGCGGTCGCGGTGATCGCGACACCCCTCTGGTGGGCGTTCAGCCCGCCGGAGCGGCCACGGCTCTTCGTCGACGTCCCGGTGCCCGACTGGACGACCGCGCTCACCCTCGGTCCGGTGCAGATCGGTGTGCTCACCGCCGTGGCGTACCTCGTCCTCCCGCCGCTGGCCGACGCCCACGCCCGGATCTGTCTCGCGGTGGCCTCGCCGGGCCCGACGGACGAGCAGCTCGTCGAACGGGTCGCCGTGCTGACCCGCACCCGCGCGGACGTGCTCGACGCGCACGGCGCGGAGCTGCGCCGGATCGAACGCGACCTGCACGACGGCACCCAGGCCCGCCTCGTGGCCATCGCGATGCGGCTCGCCGTGGCGCGGCAGGCGTTCGCCGGCGAGACGCGCGACGATCAGCTCGTGGCGGAGCTGCTGCGGGACGCGCACGAAGGGACCGAGGAGGCGATGACCGAGCTGCGGGAGGTGATCCGGACGGTGTATCCGCCGATCCTCGCCGACCGGGGCCTCGACGGCGCGCTGACCGCCGTGACCGGCCGTTGCGGCGTGCCGACCCGGCTGGACATCGGCGACCTCGGGCGGGTCCCGGCGGCCACCGAGGCCATCGTCTACTTCGCCGTCGCCGAGGCGCTCACCAACGTCGCCAAGCACAGCCGGGCGAGCGCGGCCGGCGTACGCCTCCGGCGCGCGGCCGACCGGTTGTCGGTGGTGATCACCGACGACGGCGTCGGCGGCGCCGACGACCGGCGGGGCACCGGCATCGCCGGGATCCGGCGTCGGGTGCTCGCCCTCGACGGCACCGTGAACCTCGACAGCCCGACCGGCGGCCCGACGACCGTCACCGTGGAGCTGCCGTGCGGGTGGTGATCGCCGAGGACAACGTCCTGCTCTCCACCGGCCTGGAGCTGTTGCTGGGCCGCGCGGGCTTCCAGATCGCGGCCGTCGTCGACGACGCGGCCGGTTTCCTCACGGCGGTACGCCGGCACCGACCCGACGTGACGATCGTCGACGTCCGGCTGCCGCCGTCCTTCCGCGACGAGGGGATCCGGGCCGCCCTGGAGGCCCGCCGTGAGCACCCCGGCCTGCCGGTCCTGGTGCTGTCGCAGTACGTCGAGCAGCAGTACGCCGCCGAGCTGCTGTCCAGCCCCGGTGGCGGCGTCGGCTATCTCCTGAAGGACCGCGTCAGCCGGGTGGACGGCTTCGTCGACGCCCTGCGCCGTGTCGCCGACGGTGGCACCGCGATGGACCCGGAGGTCATCGCGCAGCTCGTGCACCGTGCCGGCGACCCGATCGCCGCCCTCACCGCCCGCGAGCGAGAGGTGCTCGCGCTGATGGCGCAGGGGCACGACAACACCGCCATCGCCCGGCAGCTCGTCGTCACCGACAACGCCGTCCACAAGCACATCGGCAACATCTTCGCCAAGCTCGGCCTCGCCGTCACCGACAGCGGCCACCGCCGCGTCCTCGCGGTTCTCGCCTACCTCAACGCCGCCGGTGGGGCGCTCGGCGCCTGACCGGTCGGGCGGGCGGCACCCGGCCGTCGCACGGGCCGGCGCCGCCGCACGCCCACCTCAGCCCTCGGAAGGGCCGGCGACGTTGACGACCGTGACCGGGGTGCCCAGCTCGACCGTCCGGGAGACGGTGCAGAGCCGGTCGTGCGACTGGCGCAGTGACCGGGGCAACGCCTCGCGCGCCCGGTCGCCGTCCGGTCCGTCGGGAAAGGTCACGGTGAATTCCACCCGGAGGTCCCGCATCCGGTTGCCGCCGGACTCGTCCCGGATCTTGTCGCCGCTGACCACGACGGAGAAGCTCTCCGGCTCGGCGCGGCGGCTGGTGATGTGGTCGACGTCGACGGCGGTGCACCCGCCGATGGCGGCCAGCAGCAGCTCCACCGGCGTGAAGCTGTCGCCCTGGCCCGAGCCCATGGAGAGGGATCCGCCACGGGCGTTGCGGACGGTGTAGCTCGCCAGGGCGGTGCGCTCGATCTCCACCGAGCGGAACGTGTCGTCAGTCATGACAGCGAACTTACCGAGGCCCGCCGCCGGACGGCGGGACCGGCCCTCAGTGCGGGCTGGTCCTGATCCGGGCGTCGGCCCAGGCCGCCTCGCGGAGCGTGGCGAGGATGCGCTCCTGACCCCGCGGGTCCTGCCGGTCGATGAACAGCACCCCGTCGAGGTGGTCGGTCTCGTGCTGGATGCAGCGGGCCAGCAGCCCGGCGCCGACGACCTGCACCGGGTCGCCGTCCTTGGTGAAGCCTCTCGCCGCCACGTTCATCCGTCGCCTGGTGTCCAGGTAGATCCCGGGGATGGAGAGGCACCCCTCGGGGCCGTCCTGTTCCTCGTCGTCGGGGAAGTCCAGGCCCGGGTTGACGAGGTGGTCGAGTCGCCGCTCGTTGCCGGGGAGGTCCGGGTTGATGGCGAACACCCGCAGGCCGACGCCGATCTGCGGCGCGGCCAGGCCGGCGCCGCGCGCGGCGGCGAGGGTGTCGTTCAGGTCCCGGACCAGCGCGGCCAGCTCCGCGTCGAACGTGGTCACCGGCTCGGCGACCCGGCGCAGCACCGGGTCGCCGACCTTCCGGACGTCCAGCACGGTCATCGGAGCACCTCCCGTCGTCGCGGTGGCTCAGGGGCCGCCGCCCGAAGGTTACCGGTATCCGCGTCGGTTCCGCTCCTCCTGGTTCAACGGACGAAGACGAGGTCCGGGAGGCGCCGGGACGGCCCGTCCAGCACGTGACCGTCGCGGCCCCGCAGCCACCTGTCGAAGAACGCGGCGACGACGGTCTCCTCGGTGTGGACGGCCCGGGTCGGGTCGATGTGCCCGATCGTCGCGGTGACGAAGCTGTCGGGGAGGTCGAGCTGCCGGGCGATCTGGGGGAGCAGCGGCACGGTGTCTTTGTAGGAGTCCTCACCCTTCGCCCCGGCGAGGTGCAGGTCGACGCGCCAGCCCGTGCTGTGGTCCCACAGCATCGTCCACGACGGCGTCCGGTGGTGGTCGGTGCCGGAGTCGCCGACGAGCAGGAACGGCCGGTCCAGGCCCTGCCGGGCCACCGGCCACAGCCCGATCGGATCCGGGATGATCGGTGACTCGATGCTGCCCCCGAGGTCGACCGCGGCCCGGATGCGGGGTTCCTCGCGCATCGCCTGCAGGGCGGTGAGCCCGCCCGCGGACACGCCGAGCATGCCGGTCCGGCGCAGGTCCAGCGCGCCGGCGACGCCGGCGGGAAGCGCCCGTCCCTCCGCGTCCGGGTTCGTCCCGCGGTCCAGGGCCGCAAGCTCGTCGAGCACGAAGCGGGTGTCGTCGAGCCGCACGTCGAACACCCGGGCCGCCAGCCGCTGGAAGTCGTCGGGCTGCTGGGCCTCCTCGAACAGCTGCGCCAGCCGGCCGGGCACCACCCGGCCGCCCGGGAACTCCACCTCGGACGCCTCGTAGGTGTGGTCGACGGTCACCACCACGTACCCGCGGCTGGCCAGGTCCTGCACCAGCGTGGTCGCCCAGGTTCTCGGGTCACCGGCGCCGGGGGAGTAGAGCAGCACCGGGAACGGCCGGCGGTGCCGGGCCACCGGCGCGTCGCGGTGGCCGCCGGTCCGGGTCGCGGCGAAGTCCACCCGCCCGGCCGGGATGCCGTACAGGCCGGACGCGGCGCCGTCGGCGCCGCCGAAGTGCGCCGCCGCACCGGGCGACATGTGCGGCGCGCGCGGGAAGCGGTCGACGTCCCGGGCCGGGTACCAGAGGCTGACCATCAGTTCCCGGCGCCGTGGACCGTCCGTCCACGGATCGGTGCGGGAGCGGTCGACCAGGTGCAGCTCCGTCGTGCCGACCGGGTACGGACCGGTCGGCGCGGGCAGGATCAGCCGAGCCGGTCGGTCGGTTCCCGACGAGGCCGGTGGCGCGGCGGACGACGGTGTCGCGGCGGTGATCGTCACGGCGCCGACGAGCAGCGACGCGACCAGTGCTGAGCGGATTCTCCGGATCATGGACGACTCCTGGGCGACCGGGGGCCGCACCGGACCGGCGGCCCTTCACCAGTCCGACGCTACGAGCGGCACGCGCGGCGAACATCGAGGCCAGCACCCAACTCCGGCCGGGGGAAAACCTCCGGCGTCGCGCTGGCGGTCGATGTCTACCCTGGCCCCGTGACCTTCCTGACGGTCGTCATCGGGGTCGCCGGATTCTTCGGCTACGCGATGCTGGTGCTGGCGCCGGTCCTGCTCGCCCTGGCCGTGTCGGAGGGTCGCCAGCGCCGGTGGGTCCGCCGGCATCCCGTGTCGCCGTGTGCCGCGCTGCGCCCCGGCACCGGCCTGCCCCGGCGCTTCGCCGTGTACGGCGAGACCGTGCCGGGCCCGGACGGGTCGGTCGTCGCGCCGCTGTCCGGCACCGAGGCGGTGTGGTTCCGCACGCTCGTGTACTCCACCCGCAGCGTCGGCGACCCCGGTCTCACCCACACCGAGATCCTCTGGGAACGGTCCGCGGGCGACCCGTTCGGGGTGGCCGACCGCACCGGTACGGCCGCCGTGACGGCGAAGATGCTCCAGGCGTCCGTCACCGACCCCCGCCTGTCGATGTGGGCGGCCACCCGGCTGCCGGTGGCGCACGCCGGTCCGACGCCGGTGCGGACCGTCGTCAGTGAGGAGACCACGAGCCATCGCCGCAACGGCCGGTGGCTCCAGCACCTCGTCGACCGGGGAGTGGTCCCGGCGGACGCGGCGAGGCGCGTGGACGCGGTACGGGTGGTCGAACAGGTCGTGCCGGCCGGCGTCGGACTGCACGTGATCGGCCAGCCCGTGATCCTCGACGGCGGGCTCGTCGCGCTCACGCTGCCCAGGACCGGCCGCTACCTCCTGCTGACCCGGGAGCCGGCGGCGACCGAGCGGGAACTCGCCGGTGGCCGTTCGTACGGCATGGGGTGCGCGCTCTGGGCGGCGCTGGTCGGCGCGGCCTGCCTCGCCCTGGTCTGGGGTGTCAGCTTCGCGCTGGCCCGGTGAGGGCGCGGGCCGGTCAGCGCGCGGTGGCGTCGTGCGCGGCCATGGCCTCCTGCCGGTCGGGCTCCTCGCGCAGGACGGCGCAGTGCAGCCAGGCGTCCGGGATCGCGAAGCCGTCCACGAGCGTCCGCAGGTGCGGGCGCAGCTCCTTCAGCAGGCCGTTCACCACCGCGGTGATCGCCTTGGCGCGGGCCGGGGTGAGTCGGCCGTGTTCCAGCAGCCAGCCCTTGTCGGCCTCGATGACGCTGAGCGCGTAGAGGTCGCAGACCCGGGAGAGCAGCGCCCGCACCGCCGGGTCCGCGGTGGCGTCGATGCCGGCGACGAACGCCTCCAGGGTCACCCGGTCGACGTGCGCGGCGGCCACCGCGAGGACGTGGTCCTGCACGTCGTTGAAGATGTCGAAGGGCCGGTCCTTCTTCGTGGCGGCGCCGTTGCGCAGGCGGCGGACCGCGCCGTCGAGGCGGTGCCGCTCGCGGTCCTCGAAGACGGTGAGCTGCCAGCCGCGGTCGGTGACCGCGACCTCCTCGTCGCGGCCCGGCACGGCGCTGACCAGCCGTTCGATGAGCGCCCGCGCGGCGGTGCGTTCGAGCACCATGTCGCGGACCTGGTCGGCGACGAAGGAGGCGCGTCCCCAGCCGTCCAACGAGCCGAACTCGTCGCGGTGGCCGGTGAGCAGCCCCTTGGCCACCAACTGCAGCAGCACCGTGTTGTCGCCCTCGAACGTGGTGAACACGTCGGTGTCGGCCTTGAGGCTGGGCAGCCGGTTCTCGGCCAGGTAGCCGGCGCCGCCGCACGCCTCCCGGCACATCTGGATGGTGCGGGTCGCGTGCCAGGTCTGCGCGGCCTTCAGGCCGGCGGCCCGGGATTCCAGCTCCCGCTGCCGGTGCTCGTCGACCGGCCCGTCGCCGCCCTGCACCTCGCTGAGCGCGGTGACCAGCTCCGCCTGGGCGAAGGTCAGCGCGTACGTGGTGGCCAGCGCGGGCAGCAGCTTGCGCTGGTGGGCCAGGTAGTCGTTGAGCAGCACCTCCCGGTCGGCGTCGGGGGCGCCGAACTGCCGGCGGATGTCGCCGTAGCGCACCGCGATGGTGAGCGCCGCCTTGGTGGCCGCCGATGCGGCGCCGCCGACGCTCACCCGGCCGCGGACCAGGGTGCCGAGCATGGTGAAGAAGCGCCGGGAGTCGTTCTCGATCGGGCTGGTGTAGGTGCCGTCCGCGGCGACCTGGGCGTAGCGGTCCAGCAGCATGTCGCGCGGCACGCTCACGTGGTCGAAGCTGAGGCGCCCGTTGTCCACACCGAGCAGACCGGCCTTCGGCCCGGCGTCGCCGATGGTCACCCCCGGCATCGGGGCCCCCCGCTCGTCGCGGATCGGGACCAGCCAGGCGTGCACGCCGTGCCGCCGCCCGTCGACGATCAGCTGGGCGAAGACCACCGCCATCCGACCGTCGCGGGCCGCGTTTCCGATGTAGTCCTTGCGCGCCGCCTCGTGCGGGGTGTGCAGGTCGAACGTCTGCGTCCGCGGGTCGTACACGCAGGTGGTGCGCAGCTGCTGGACGTCCGAGCCGTGGCCGGTCTCGGTCATCGCGAAGCAGCCGAAGATCCGGCCCGCGATGATGTCACGCAGGTAGGCGTCGTGGTGCCGGCGGGTGCCGAGGGCCGCGACCGCGCCGCCGAACAGGCCCCACTGCACGCCCGCCTTCACCATCAGCGACAGGTCCACCTGGGCCAGCATCTCGATGGCGACGATCGAGGCGCCGACGTCGGCGTCGCCGCCGTACTCCTTCGGGAAGCCGCCGCCGATGCCCAGCTCGACCGGGAGTTCGCCGAGCAGGCGGCTGATCCGCTCGCGCGCCTGGTCGCCGGTCTCGCCGTAGACCGGCAGGAAACGTTCGTCGAGGTGCTCGCGGTGCGCGTCGCGGACCCGGGCCCACGGCCCGTCCAGCACGGCCCGCAGGCGGGCCGGGTCGACGGGGCCGGTCTCGCTGCTCATGGCTACCTCGGGAGACGACGTCATGGGTACCGCTCGTACCCGGTCAACGCCGTCTACCTGCCGGGGTGACGCGGTGAGAACCGTCACGGCCCGCGGGGGATCGGCGAATGTATCGAGAAACGCATACGTCGGCGCAACAGCGCTCCCACTTGACTGGCGGCACGGACCACACGACCGGATGAGGAAGGACCGTGACCATGGACTCGGATCCCGTACGTGGCGTCGACCGGCGGCGGTTGCTCGGGTGGGGCGGGCTGGCGGCGGCCGGCGTGGCGGCCGGCGCGCCACTGGTCGGCGCCGGCGCCGCCCACGCTCAGGCCGCCCGGGCCGACCCGACCTCCGGCCCGTCCCGGCCCGGCCGGATCCCGCCGGCCACCCGACCCGGCGGCGCGTACGACCGGTTCGTGGCGGAGCTGGCGGCGCAGGACAAGTTCTCCGGCGTGGTGCTGCTGTCGTACCGGGGCCGGACGGTGTTGTCCCGCAGCTACGGCATGGCCGACCGGGAGCGGGGGATCCGCAACCACCGGGACGTGGCGTTCAACCTCGCCTCGGCGAGCCAACCGTTCCTGTCGGTGGCGATCCTGCAACTGGCGCAGCGGGGCCGGGTGACGCTGTCGGATCCGGTCGGCACCCACCTGCCGGGCCTGCCCCGGGAGATCGCCGAGCGGGTGACCATCCACCACCTGCTCGTCGGCACCTCCGGGCTGGACGCGCCGATGCCCGACTGGACGCGGGTCTTCCACAGCCGGGCGGAGGTGCGGGAATACCAGCGGTGGTGGATCCGGCAGGCGACGCTGGTCGGGGTGCCCGGGTCCAGCTCCAACGGCCACCTCCCCGGCTCCGGCGTCGGCCTGGCCATGGCGGCGCGGATCGTCGAGGTGGTGTCCGGCCTGACGTTCTGGGACTACGTGGACGAGCACGTCTTCGCCCGCGCCGGCATGCGCGGCTCGGGGTTCTTCACCAGGACGCAGTGGCTCACCGACCGGCACATCGCGCACCCGTACATGCGCCAGGCCGACGGCAGCCGGGTGGACGCGGTGCGTCACCTGGACCGGGGCAGCGTGGAGCCACCCGTCGAGGGCCGCAACCCGGGCCGCGCCTTCATCGGGCACGCCTCGGGCGACGGCTTCGCCACCGCGCCGGACCTGGCCCGCTTCGCGGACGCGCTGCGCGACGGCACGCTGCTCGACCGCCCCTGGGCCGAACTGTTCGCCGCGGCGAAGCAGCCCGGCCCGGCGCCCACCTCGTTCGACGCGTACACGATGCCGGTCTCGATCATCGGTGACCAGTGGGTGTTCGGGCGCGGCGGTGGGGCCGGCGGCGTCGGCGCGAACTGGACCGTCTACCCCGACAGCGGGTGGGTCGGTGTGGTCCTCAGCAACTACGACGACATGCCGTTGCTGGAGATCTGCCTGGCGGAGATCGAGGCCGTCACCGGTGTGCGCCTCGATCCGCCCGAGGGCGGCTGACGCGCCGGAGGAGTGCCGTCCCCGGTTCAGCCCTCCGCGCACCGGGCGCCGGGGGCGGGCACCGTCAGGTCGACGAGGTACCGGTCCACCACCGCGATCGTGCAGGGGGTGCGTTCATAGGCGCCGTGCCCCCAGCCCTCGTACGTGACCAGGCGCCCGTGCCGACCCAGCTGCCGCGCCACGTTCGTGGCCCAGGCGTAGCCGGTGCGGGGGTCGTGCCGGGCGTTGAGCAGCAGCAGCGGCGTGCGGGTGTGCACGCCCAGACGGTGCGGCGGGTTCCGGACCGGGGACGGCCAGCCGAGGCAGGTCTGCACCGCCAGCAGCCCGGCGCCGTAGCGGACGTCCGGCGCGACGGCCGCCGCCTCCCGGACCAGCCCGGCGTACTCGTCGTAGTCGCGCACGGCGGCCGGCCAGTCCGCGCAGAACGCGGCCACCGCGATCGGCAGCCTGAGCTCGTCGGGTGGGTCGCCGGCGTCCATGTCCCGGATCTCCGCCGCCAGTTGCGGCCAGCGCGGACCGGCCAGCATGCCGAGGGCTACGGCCGTGACGTCGAAGGAGGTACGCGGCGCGTATCCGCCCCGGTCCGCGCGGGCCAGCACGTCGGCCCAGACCGACCGGACGTCCCGGCCGTGCAGCACACAGTCGGTCGACCTGTCGCACCAGGACACGAACTCGTCGAACGAGTCCTGGAGCGTGGCCGCCTGGGTCCGCACGAACGGCCGCACAGAGAGGCTGTGGTCGAACACACCTTCGAGCACCACGGCCCGCACCCGGTCGGGGTGGCGCTCGGCGTACTGCTGGCCCAGCAGCGTGCCGTACGAGCTGCCGTGGAACGACAGCCGACGCTCGCCCAGCGCCCGCCGCAACGCCTCCAGGTCGCGCACCGTGCTCAACGTGTCCGCGTGGTCGAAGACGGCGCTGGTCGGCCGGCACCGCTCCCACAGCGCCCGGTTGTAGGCCACCGCGGCGTCGAAGTCGGCCTGGTCGGCGAGGGGGATCGGCGGCCGGCGCAGCGTCGGATCCGGCGTGCAGACTCCGGCGGCGGTGCGGGCCACCGTACGGGGGTCGAAGCTGACCAGGTCGAACCGGTCGAGCATCTCGTCGCTGAACCGGTCCCCCTTGCGGATGCGTTCCACCCCGGAGTCACCTGGGCCGCCCGGCCCGAACACCAGCGTGCCCACGCGCCGTTCCGGCACGCGCGCGGCCCGGCGCGCCACGGCCAGCTCGAACGTCGGGCCGTGCGGGCGGGCCCAGTCCACGGGCAGGCGGAGCCGGGCGCACCGCACGGCCGGGTCGAGCGGGACACCCGGCAGGTCGTCGGCGCACTCACCCCAGGTGAGACCCGGTGGCCCCGGATCGGCGCGTGCAGGCGTGGGCGCGCCGGCCAGAAGGGCGAGTACGGCGACGGCTAGGGCCAACGGACGACGGGACACGGCGCCTCCTGAGGTCTGGACGTCCGTCCATCGTCGACTCGCGCCCCACCCGAACCCCATCGGCGATCACCCGGAGCAGACCCTGAGGTTTCGTCCCGGACACCGCTCAGCCCACCCCGAGCGTGGCGGCGAGCTTCGCGATCGTGGTCGGGGCGCGCGGGTCCCTCACCACCTCGGCGAGGATGCGCCGGGCGACCGGCCGGGACGTGATCTCGGCCGGCGCGGTGCGTTCGACCTCGCTCAACATACGGGCGGCGTTGCTCGCATCCCCGGCGTGCAGGTGGGCGCGGGCGACGTCGAGCAGGTGCGCAGCACGGTGTTCGGCGGGCAGCCACCGCCAACCGGGCCGCGCGATCGCCTTGTCGTGCCAGGCGATCGCCGCACGGGCGTCGCCGACCTCGACGGCTGCGGCGGCGCGGGCCAGGTCGACGGCGGTGGGCCCGAACCCGGTGCGGTGATGGTCGCACCCGTCACCGACCTGCTCCGCCATGCCGGCGGCCTCATCGATCAGCTCGCCGGCGGCGGCCTCCTTCCCGTCCTGCGCCGCCGCCAGGGCGGCCTGGATTAGCAGGGCCCCGCACAGGGACAACGCCGCAGGCGCGGCGTCGTCGATCACCGGCGGGGTGATCCGGTACGCGGCACCGAGCAGCACCGACCTCGCCTCCCGCACCCGACCGAGCGCGCGTAGGACCTGCCCGAGCTGCACGGCTGCGGCGCTGACCAGTTCCCGGTCGTCGGCGGCCGCGAGCATCGCCCGATCGACGGCCAGCCACGCCAGCCCGGCGTCGCCGAGCTTGAGCGACAGAGAAGCGACGATCCGGTACGCCTCGACCCGCGGCGCCTCGGCGTGCGTGCGCTGTGCGTTGGTGAGCAGCTCGGGCACCAGGTCGACCACCTGCGGATAGCGGGCGTACTGGAAGGTCGTCCACGCGTACCCCACGTCCCGCAGCATCCGGTCCACCGTCACCACCGGGCCGCCTGCTGGCTCACCCCACGGGATCTCGTAGCGGGACAACGCCGCCCTGATCCGGTCGACGCCCTCGACGGGACCCGTTGCCTGGACCGACGAGGCGTCCCGCCCGACCAGCGCGGCGGTGTCGACGCGCAGCACGCGGGCGATCTCCTGAAGCGTCGACAGCTTGTCCAGTCGCCGGACGCCCCGCTCGACCTTGTCGACCCAGCTCTTCGACTTGCCGAGCTGGTCGGCGAACACCTGCTGCGACAACTTCCGCCGAACCCGCCAGTACGCCACCCGCCGCCCGACCGGTAACAGTTCAACGCTGCCCACGACGCCACCGCCGATCCGGTACCGCCCGGGTGGTCTCCTCCACCGGAATCCGATCCGCCTCCGCCTCGGCCAGAAGCCGCCGCTTCGCCGCCTCCCGCTCGGCCGCCTGAATCTGCTCACCCCGGCTCACCGCCGGCTCGTCACCCTTGCCCCGCATTACGTCACCTCCGCCACTTCAGGTGACGGAGAAGCTACGGAAGGCTATGAGGCGGAATGGGTAGTGTTCGTACCTCTAGATCACGAGACGAGGCCGACCTTCATCGCGAGGTGACGAGCCTCGTCCCGGATGAAACGCGGACCGTCGAGCAGGTCCAGCGTGATCTGGCGGGCGTACCCGTTGAAGCGGATCGTCTCCGGCGCCGACCGGTACGCCTGCCCCAGGAACGCCACGGCCGCCTCCTTGTCGTTCTTGCCGAAGTGCGCCCGCGCGACCTCGATGAGATGACGCGCCCGGCGGGGACGCGACGGAATCGCGGCCGCGTCGTGGCGACGTGCCTGCCGCACCGCCTCGCCCGACTTCTGCAACTCCACCGACACCTTGACCGCGTGAGCACCCATGACGACCCGGGAGAACGACGTCTGCGGCTGATAGAAACCCGGCGGCAGGCGGTCCGCCACCCGGTCGGCGCGGTCCCAGAACCGCCAGGCCCGACCCTCCTCACCAGCACGCGCGGCGGTGTAGGCGGCCTCGAAGTGCAACGCACCCCACAACGCCAGCAGATTGGTGTCCGCCTCGGCCGCGTGTGGCTCCAGGGCCGACACAATGTCCATGGTCACCGCCATCGCGGTGTCCCAGTCTCCCGCGTCCCGATGCACCTGGCACAGGAACCACCCCGCACCAGCCACCGCCTCCGGAACTCCGGACTCCTGCGCCGCCACCATCGCCCGATCGGCGACCCGCCACAGCAGCTCGGCAGCGGGCTGGTAGGCGAGAAACATCTGCGCCAGTCCGAGCGCCTCCGCCAGCAGGGCCTGCGCCTGCCGACGCTCACCACCCTCGTACGCCAGCGCGGCGCGTTCCACGTCGCGCAGCAGCCCTGGCAGCAGGCCACCCAGCACCGTTCGATGGTCCGACGCCTGATGACGTGCCCGCCACGCCGCGTCGAGGCGTTCTCTGAGGCTGGACAACGACTCGGGCGGTTCGTCGACGGAGAGCGAGAAGCGGTTCACTGCGTCCCGCACCGACGCCAACGCCGGATGTTCCGGCCCGTTCACCGCGGCCGACCGGTCGCTCAACTCCCCGACCAGCGCGGACACGTCGACCTTGAGCGCACGCGCGATGCGGTCCAACATGTGCACCCGCGGCGGCAGGATCCGGTCCGTCTCCACCGCCTTGACCCATTCGGCGCTTCGACCCACGAGCCCACCGAGCACCGCCCGGGTCTTACCGGACCGCTCCCGGTAGACCTTCAACCGCTGCCCGAACGTCAGCTCTGGCAGGGATTCCATCGCGAGCCTCCTCGTAGCGCAGGCACGCCGCCGGCGAGCCGGCCGCGCCAGTCCACGCTACCGAGCCTGCGCCCACCGCATAAGCCCACACGCCGGGCGGAGCGGATCTCGAACTCGGACGTCAGGCAGGAGAATGACCCTCCATGCGGGAAGCGAGCATTCTCTGTCCCGCGCGCTCGCGGCGGGGGAGTCCAAACCGGCCGATCTCCGCGATCTCCGACCTGCCATGTCGGCGGATAGGAGCGAAGCCGGCGGTCACCGGCTCAGGATCCTGAGCACGTGTGCGAAGCCGCGTTTCTGCGCGGGCGAATCCACCATCGGCAGGATCAGCGCTGGTATGCCGGCGGAAACCGATCCGCCGTCGCCGGTGGGATGATCACCGACCATCAGGGTCTGGCCCGGTTCGGCATGGAGGACTTCGAGGGCGGCGACCCAGATCCGAGGGTCCGGTTTGACGAAGCCGACCTCGTAGGACAGCACGAACGCATCGACATGGCCGTCGAGTCCGTGCCGCGCGAAGCAGGTGCGGATGTCCCAGCCGACGTTGCTGACGACGCCGATGCGAACACCGCTGTCACGCAGTGCGGACAGGGTGGCGGCGGTGTCGGCGTACGGCTCGATCGCTTCGGCGTGTGTTTCATGCAGGACCGATGCCAGCGCCTGGTCCACGCCGGGAATCTGTTCCAGCACGGTGAGGATGGCCCGATCCCAGACTCGCGGATCCAGATCTCGGGCGATGTGGGCCGGATCCGTGGCCGTCTCCCGCAGCAGGTCCGCGAAGTCGCCGGCGATACGGTGCGCCTCGCCGGCGGCCAACGTCCGGTCGATCGATGCCGCCGCGTTGCCCACCCAGCGCTCCGAGTCCCTGGCGAACAGAGTCCAGGCGAAGTCGAACAGCACTGTCGTCAGGGGCCCGGCGGTCATCGCGTCACCCTAGATCACTGTTGCGACCCACCACGTCGGTGCGTCGTGATAGGACACCCAAGATTGTCCGCGACAACCGCCTTTTCGGGGAACTGACACCGACATCGCGGAAGCTCCGAGATCACGCGCGGCCACCGGCCGCACGGCCGGTCAGCGGTTGAGGTAGGCGGCCAGGCCGCCCAGTTCCTCGCTGGCGATGAAGACCGACCGCACGTTGAGGATGGCTTCCTCCACGTGGATGGGGCAGCCCCACGCGGAGTCGCCCCACGAGTCGGCGAGCTTGATCTCGGCCGCCGCCTCGCACCCGTCGGCGCCGCCGAGCTGACACCGCTCGGGGTGTGGCGTGGCGGCCTGCGCGGCGGCCGCGGCACGCACCCGCGCGGTGATCTCCGCGGCGAGGGCGGCGCGCTGCTCGGCCTCGGCGCGCAGTTCCCGCTCCGCCCGCACCACGGTGGCCAGCTCGTCGTGGGCTGCTCTGGCCCGGGCGTCGGCGGCCGCCTTGGCCTGCTCGATGTGGTGCCGTTCGATGGCCAGCGCGGCCGTGTCGGTGAAGACGCGGGCGAGCGCGAGGTCGGCGTCCCGGGGGACGCGTGGGGAGCGGTGGTACATGGCGAAGGTGCCCAGCAGGCCGCCGTCGCGGCCGAGGATCGGCGTCGACCAGCAGGCCCCGAGCCCGGCCCGTTCGGCCAGGTCGCGGAAGTCGGTCCAGAACGGGTCGGTGGCGATCTCGGTGACGATGACCGCTTCCCGCCGGTGGGCGGCGGTGCCGCAGGAGCCGACGCCCTCACCGGTGGCGATCCCGTCGATGGCCTGGTTGTAGAAGTCGGGCAGGCTGGGCGCGGCGCCGTGGCGCAGGCGCCGGCCGTCGGGATCGGCGAGCAGGACGGAGACCAGCACCTCCTCCGGTGCGAGCCGCTCGATGCAGCGGGCCATCCCGTCGAGCACGTCGGTCAGCGGCGCCTGACGCGCGATCTGCTCGACCAGGCCACGGTGTTCGGCGAGCAGGCGTTGGGCGTGCTTCACCTGGGTGGTCTCCAGGCCGATCACCCGGATCCCGACGACCGTGCCACGGGCGTCCCGCCGCGGCTCGTAGGTGAAGTCGAAGAACGCTTCCCGCGCGTGCGCGCCGAGGCCCAGCATCACGCGCACGTCACGGCCGGTGTAGGGCTCGCCCGTGCGGTGGACCTGGTCCAGCAGCGCGATGAAGCCCTGACCGGCCAGTTCGGGCATCAGGTCCGCGAGCGCCACCCCGGTGCGAGCCCGTTCCTCGCCGATGGCGGCGAAGAACGCCGGGTTCGCGCTCTCCACCACGTGCGCCGGCCCGGTGAGCGCCGCGAAGACCGCGGCGGACTGCCCGAACAACGACCGCATGTCCTCGTCCGCGCCTCGCCCGGCGACCACGGCATCCTGCCCGCCCGCAACCGCCGTCATGGTGTGGTCCGCCTCTCCGTCGATGCGTGTTGAGCAGGATGAGTTCCGGTGTGTGGCTCGTTCGTGGAGCGGCAAGCGTACCGATCGGGGCGGCTTCGCTCGACATGGTGTCTCAGCCCGGGTGGACGGTGCCTGCCGGACCGGGCAGCCTCTGGTCGACGACGAGCACCGGACCGGTCCGCCGTCCGCCCCCCGGCGCGCGGGTCAGCCGTTGCGCCGCCCGCGCCGGGTCGTCGTCGCGGGCCACCTGATCGAGTACGCCTACCAGGTCGTCGCCGTGCGCGTCGGCGACGGCGGCGCCGACGACGGCGATGCGCCGGGAGGCGACCCGGGCGGGTGTCGTCGGGACCGCGGTGGCGGTCGACCCGATCGGCGGGCTCGATGGCACCCCGGCGAGGCTCGCGTCCCGGTGGCCGACGACGGCGAGGTCCGGTGCGCCGCAGCGCACCGCCGCCAGGCTCCCGGTGCGGTCGACCTGCACGACGGTGGCGTGCAGGTGCCCGGCCGGGGCGGTCTCGCGTACCACCTGGTCGAGCGCCTCGACCAGCTGCGGCAGCGACCGGCGCGGCTGGCCGGCGTGCCGGCGGAACGCCAGCTCGATCGTCCGTCGGCCGGCGGGCGTGGCCAGCGCGGGGCCGGTGACCGTGCCGACCAGGACGCGCAGGCCGCCGTCGCGCAGCGGGACGGCGGCGCCGACCTCGCCGGGCGTGCCACAGACCGCGAGCGCGGCCCGCCCGGGGCCGGCCGGCATGGTGAACACCGCGACGTCGGGCGGTGCGGCGGCCCGCACGACCGCGCTGGACCGCCGCCGGCGCCGGGCCCAGGCCAGGGCGGGCGCCGCGGCCAGCGCGAGCGCGGACGCGACCAGGGCGGACGGTTCGCTGCGGTGACCGGGAACGACGGGTACGACGACGGACGCCAGCACCAGCACACCGGCCCAGGTCGACACCAGCGCCGCCACCCGGGGCCGGGTCGAGACGCCGAGCAGGCCGGGGAGCAGCACCCAGCCGATCGGGGTGCTGATCTCGGCGGCGCCCATCAGCACCGCGTTCCCGGTGGTGCCCGCGAGGGCGGTCCGCATCGACAGCAGGGCACCGGAACGCATCAGGCCGTCTCCTCGTGGTCGGGGTCGGCGAGCCTATCCGGGCAACCTGCATACCTACCCCGTCGGCCGGACACCGATGCGCCTGGTCGGGGTGACGTGCTCGACGTGGTCGATCCCGCCGGCGCCGGTTAGGGTTGACTAACCCGCTGTCGATCTTGAGGAGGATGTGTGCTGCTTCTGGTGGCGGTTCATGCGCTCGCAGCCGTGGCCGCCCCGGCGCTGGTACGCATCCTGGGGCGGCGGGCGCTCTACCTGCTGGCGGCCGTTCCCGCCGCGGCCGGGATCTGGGCCCTCACCCGCACCGGCCCGGTCCGCTCGGGCTCGCCGGTCGTGGAGACGGTCACCTGGGTGCCGCAGCTCGGTCTGGACCTCGCCCTGCGGATGGGCACGCTCTCCTGGCTGATGGTGCTGCTGGTCGGCTTCGTCGGCGCCCTGGTGCTCGCCTACAGCGCCCGCTACTTCCGCTCCGACGACCCCGGCCTGGGCCGCTTCGCCGCCGTCTTCGTCGCGTTCGCCGGCGCGATGCTGGGCCTGGTGGTCTCCGACGACCTGCTGCTGCTCTACGTGTTCTGGGAACTGACCACCGTCTTCTCCTACCTGCTGATCGGCAGCGACCCGGCCCGCCGGGCCAGCCGGCACGCCGCCATGCAGGCGTTGCTGGTGACCACGCTGGGCGGCCTGGCGATGCTCGCCGGTTTCGTGATGCTCGGGCAGCACGCCGGCTCCTACCGGTGGTCGGAGATCGCCCAGGACCTGCCCGGCGGCGGCTACCTCACCGTCGCCCTGGTGCTGATCCTGCTCGGCGTGACGAGCAAGTCGGCGATCTTCCCGTTCAGCTTCTGGTTGCCGCGCGCGATGGCCGCGCCCACGCCGGTCAGCGCCTACCTGCACGCCGCCGCCATGGTGAAGGCGGGCGTGTTCCTGGTCGCGTTGATGGGTCCGGCGGTGGGCCAGGCCACCGCCTGGCGGGCGGTCCTGCTGGCCGGCGGCCTGGTCACCATGTTTCTCGGTGGCTGGGCGGCGCTGCGGCAGACGGACCTGAAGCTGCTGCTGGCCTACGGAACGGTGAGCCAGCTGGGCCTGCTGATGGTGATCCTCGGCGCGGGCACCCGGGACACCGCGCTGGCCGGCGCCGCGATGGTGCTCGCGCACGCCCTGTTCAAGGCCACCCTGTTCCTGGTCGTCGGCGTCGTCGACCACGTCGCCGGCACCCGTGACCTGCGGGAGCTGAGCGGTCTGGGTCGGCGGGCGCCGGCGCTGGCGGTGGTCGCCGGGCTCGCGGCGGCCTCGATGGCCGGGCTTCCGCCGCTGGTCGGCTTCGTCGCCAAGGAGGCGGCGCTGGAGGCGTTCCTGCACGGCGGCGCCGCCGACCTGGTGGTGCTCGCCGGGCTGGTGACCGGCTCGGCGCTGACCGTCGCCTACACGTTGCGTTTCCTCTGGGGCGCGTTCGCCGGCAAGCCCGGCGTGGCCGACACCCGACCCGAGCCGCTCGACCGGGCGTTCGTCGCGCCGGCGGCGGTGCTGGCGGTCGCCGGCCTCGCGGTCGGGGTGCTCGCCCCGGCCGTGGACCGGGTCCTCGCCCCGTACGCGGACCTGTACCCGAGCACCGACCCCGGTTACCACCTGGCGCTCTGGCACGGGCTGACCCCGGCGCTCGGGCTGTCCGCGCTGGCCGTCGCCGGAGGTGTCGGGCTGTTCCTGCTGCTGCACCGGCGCCGACCGCGCCTGCTGCGGCTGCCCTTCGACGGTGCCACCGGCTACGACCGCCTGGTCGGCGCCGTGGACCGCGCGGCGGTGGAGCTGACCGGTGCCACCCAGCGTGGTTCCCTGCCGTTCTACCTGGGCGTCATCCTGCTGGTGCTGGTCGTCCTGCCCGGCGGCGCGTTGCTGGTCGGCGTGCCGTGGCCGCAGCGCTACCAGCTGTGGGACACCCCGTTGCAGGCCGCCGCCGGCGCCGCCGTCGTGGTGGCGGCCGTGGCGGCCGCGCGGGCCCGGCGCCGGTTGACCGCGATGATCCTCGTCGGGGTGACCGGCTACGGCACGGCGCTGCTGTTCGTCCTGCACGGCGCGCCCGACCTGGCGCTGACGCAGTTCCTGGTGGAGACCGTCACCATCGTGATGTTCGTGCTGGTGCTGCGCCGGTTGCCGACGAAGTTCTCGGCCCGCCCGATGCGCTCCAGCCGCCGGGTGCGCGTCGCGCTCGGCGTGGCCGTGGGCGTGGTCACCGCCGGCATGGCGTACGTGTCGGCCGGTGCCCGGGTGGCGACGCCGATCTCGGTCGGCTTCCCCGAGGAGGCGGTGTCGTACGGCGGTGGCAAGAACGTCGTCAACGTGACGCTCGTCGACATCCGCGCCTGGGACACGATGGGCGAGATCGCGGTGCTGGTGGTGGCCGCGACCGGCGTGGCCAGCCTGATCTTCCGCCGCTCGCGCGCCCTGGACATGCGCAGCGGCATCCCCGGCGCCGGCCGGCAGAGCTCGGTGCGTCCGCGCTGGCTCACCAGCGGCGCCACCACCCGCGCCCAGTCGGTGATCCTGCAGGTCGTCACCCGGCTGTTGTTCCACGCCATCCTGCTCTTCTCGATCTACCTGCTGTTCTCCGGTCACAACCAGCCCGGTGGCGGGTTCGCCGCCGGCCTGGTCGCCGGGCTCGGGCTGGCCGTGCGCTACCTGGCGGGTGGGCGTACCGAACTCAACGGCGCCGCGCCGGTGGACGCCGGTCGGGTCCTCGGCGCGGGGCTGTTCGTCGCGGTCGGCACCGGGGTCACCGCGATGCTGCTGGGCGGCGACTTCCTGCAGAGCGCGGCGCTCGATTTCCACCTGCCGGTGCTGGGGCACGTCCACTTCGTCACGTCGGTCTTCTTCGACGTCGGCGTCTACCTCATCGTGGTCGGTCTGGTGCTGGACATCCTGCGCAGCCTGGGTGCCGAGATGGACCGCCAGCAGGAGGTCGACGAGGGCGAGAACACGCCGAACGACGTACGGGAAGAGGAGTTGGTGTGAGTCCCAACCTGGTCTACGTCGTGGTGGTCGGGGTCCTCTTCGCCACCGGGGTCACGCTGCTGCTGGAGCGCAGCCTGACCCGGGTCCTGATGGGGGTCATCCTGCTCGGCAACGGCGCGAACCTGCTGCTGCTCACCGGTGGGCGGGCCGGCGGCCCGCCGATCGTCGGCACCACCGCCGAGGAGGAGATGGCCGACCCGCTGCCGCAGGCGATGGTGCTGACCGCCATCGTCATCACGCTCGGCATGACCGCGTTCCTGCTCGCCCTGGCCTACCGCAGCTGGCACCTCAACGGGCACGACGAGGTGCAGGACGACGTCGAGGACCGCCGCATCATGGTGCTGGCGGAGCGGGACGAGGGCCCCGGCACCGCCGACCCCGAGACCGTCGACCCCGTACCGGCCCGCGCGCCGGACGGCCGGCGGGTCGCCGCCGGTGACCCGGGGAGGACCCGATGAGCTGGCTGGTCCCGCTGCCGGTGGTGATGCCGCTGTTCGGCGCCGCCCTGACGCTGCTGCTCGTCGGCCGGGCCCGCGCCCAACGGTGGGTCAGCATCACCGTCCTCGCCGCCACCGTCGCGGTCGCGGCGCTGCTGCTGGTCCGCTCCACGCTCGACGGCCCCCTGGTGGTCGAGGTGGGCGGCTGGGTCGCGCCGCTGGGCATCGTTCTCGTGGCCGACCAGCTCGCCGCGTTGATGCTCGTGGTCTCCGCCGCGGTCACGCTGTGCGTGCTGGTCTACTCCATCGGGCAGGGCATGGCCGACGGCAACGAGGAGACGCCGCTGTCGGTCTACCACCCCACCTACCTCGTGCTGACCGCCGGCGTGTGCAACGCGTTCCTCTCCGGCGACCTGTTCAACCTCTACGTCGGCTTCGAGATCCTGCTGGTGGCGAGCTACGTGCTGCTGACGCTGGGCAGCACCGAGAACCGGATCCGGGCCGGCACCACGTACGTCGTGGTCAGCCTGCTGTCGTCGTTGATCTTCCTGGTGGCGATCGGCCTGATCTACGCCGCCACCGGCACGCTCAACCTGGCCCAGCTGGTCGACCGGCTGGACGCGCTGCCGGACGACCTGCGGCTGGTCCTGCAGGGCATGCTGCTGCTGGCGTTCGGCATCAAGGCGGCGGTGTTCCCGCTGTCGGCCTGGCTGCCGGACAGCTACCCGACCGCGCCCGCGCCGGTCACCGCGGTCTTCGCCGGCCTGCTCACCAAGGTCGGCGTCTACGCGATCATCCGCACCGAGACGCTGCTGTTCCCCGGCGGGCGGACCGCCGACCTGCTGCTGGTGATCGCGGCGTTGACCATGGTGGTCGGCATCCTCGGCGCGGTGGCCCAGTCGGACATCAAACGACTGTTGTCGTTCACGCTGGTCAGCCACATCGGATACATGCTGTTCGGGGTCGGCCTGACCACCGCGCTCGGCCTGTCCGCCGCGATCTTCTACGTGGTGCACCACATCACCATCCAGACCACCCTGTTCCTCGCCGCCGGCCTGGTCGAACGCCGCGGCGGCAGCACCGCGCTGGACCGTCTCGGCGGGCTGGCCCGGCTGTCACCGGTGCTGGCGGTGCTCTTCTTCGTGCCCGCCCTCAACCTGGCCGGCATCCCGCCGTTCTCCGGGTTCCTCGGCAAGGTCGGTCTCGTCCAGGCCGGCGTGTCCGACGGCGGGGTCCTGGCCTGGGCGCTCGTCGCGGGCGGGCTGCTGACCAGCCTGCTCACCCTCTACGCCATCGCCCGGGTGTGGAACCTCGCGTTCTGGCGGGCTCCGCATCCGGACATGCCGGAGCCCGGCGACGGCGTCCGGGCGGCGCGCACCGAGGGCGCCGAGCAACCGCACGACGACCCGGCCCCGGCCGGCGCGGCGCTGCCCCGGCTGATGACCGCGTCCACCGCCGCCCTGGTGGTGCTGGGCCTGGGGCTCACCGTGGTCGCCGGACCGCTCTTCGACATCAGCACCGACGCGGCCGACGACCTGCTGCGCCGCGCCCCGTACGTCGAGGCCGTCTTCCCCGGGGGTGCGCCGTGACCACCCATCCACGTGAACCGCTGACGCGCCGCGTCCGGTGGCGCAACCGGGCCGTCGCGGTGACCGGCCTGGTCACCGTCTGGGTGCTGCTGTGGGGCACCTTCACCTGGGCGAACGTGATCGGCGGTCTGGTGGTGGCGGCGGTGCTGCTGGTGGTCTTCCCGCTGCCGCCGGTGACGTTCGCCGGGCGGATCCGGCCGGTCCCGCTGCTGCGGTTCCTGGTCCGCTTCCTGTGGGACCTCGTGGTCGCGTCCGCGCAGGTCGCCTGGCTGGCGGTCCGGTTCGGGCACACCCCGCGCGGCGCGATCATCGCGGTGCCGCTGCGGGTGAACACCGACCTCAACCTCACCCTCACCGCCGAGGCGCTGTCGCTGGTGCCCGGCAGCCTCATCCTGGAGGCCGACCGGGCGACCGGCACGCTCTACGTGCACGTCATCGGCGTCCGCACGCTCGACGAGGTGGAGCGGTTCCGGCGCGGCGTGCGGGAGCTGGAGGAGCGCATCGTCGCCGCCGTCGGCTCGGCCGAGGAGCTGGGCCGGTTCCACCAACCCGACCCCACCGGCGCCGAGCCGGTCGACCTGGAAGGGGCACCGACGTGACAGTCGTCGCCGTGATCGTCACCGTGCTGCTCACCGTGGCCGGTGGACTGACCCTCGTCCGCATCATCCGCGGCCCGTCGATCCTGGACCGGGCCGTCGCCACCGACGTGCTGCTCGCGGTGGCGGTCGCGGCCATCGCCACCGAGGCCGCCTACAGCCGGGACGCCACCGCGCTGCCGGTGCTGGTGGTCCTCGCCGTGGTCGGCTTCGTCGGCTCGGTCAGCGTCGCCCGGTTCGCGGCGCGGAGAGACCCGAAGTGACACTCGACGCCGTCCTCGACACCGCCGCCGGTGTCTGCCTCGTCGCCGGCGCGCTGCTCAGCCTCGCCGCCGGTGTCGCCCTGATCCGCTTCCCGGACGTGCTGTCCCGGATGCACGCCGCGGCCAAGCCCCAGGTGCTCGGGCTGCTGTTGGTCCTGCTCGGGTGCGCGTTGCGGCTGCGCAGCGGCGTGGACGTCACCACGCTCGTGCTGGTGGGCATGTTCCAGCTGGCCACCGCGCCGGTCGCGGCGCACATGGTCGGGCGGGCGGCGTACCCGCACGACGACATCCGGCGGGACCTGCTGCTCACCGACGAACTCGCCGGCGACCTCGACCGGATCCGGGCCGACCGGGAGGCCCCGGCGGCCCGCGCGTCCTGACCGGACCCCGGAAGGTCGCGCGCCGCCGGGGTCAGCGGTGTCGCTGGCAGGGTACGCAGAACCGGGCGGCGGGACGGATCTCCAGCCGTCCCGCGGGAATGTCGTGGCCGCAGCGCTCGCAGACGCCGTAGGTGCCCTCGGACATCCGCTTCAACGCCTGCGCGGTGTCCGTGGCACCGTCCCGGGCCGCCTCGATCAGCCGGCGCAGGGTGTCCGGGTCGTGACCGCCGTGGCCCGGCTGCCGTGCGGCCGGCGTCAGTTCGGTGAGCTGGTCGGTGTAGTCGGCGAGCTGCCGTTCCAACAGCCCGCGCAGCGTCTCGCGGTCGTCCAGGGTGTGCGTCATCGTCGGTGGTCCTTTCCGGGGGGCACCTCTTCGGGATCTCCAGCGTCGCCGGCAGGGTGACGATCGGCATTGCCCGTGACCGGCCAACAAGGGCCCGCCAGATTGCCGGCGACCGGAGAGGTCGCTTCCTCGCTCCGTGGCTATGGTTGGTGGCATGCGGCACCAGCAGCACCACCCGACCACGCTGCCGTAGCGCCGGCCCGCTCCCGGCCGGCTCCGCGCAGCCGTCACCGAAGGAGTCTCGCTGTGGTCATCGAACGCACGCACCTGCCGGGCGTCGGCGTACGTCACGCCTTCACCACCGAACAGGGCCGCCGGATCGCGGTCATCGCGCACCGGGTCGGTGGCCGACGGGACGTCGTCCACGACGATCCGCACGACCCCGACGGCACTGTCGGCCTCGCCCTCACCCCGGCCGAGGCGTCCGCCCTGGCCACGCTGCTGGGTTTCCCGGAGCTGGTGGCCGCCCCCGACTGACGGGAGTCAGTCCGGCAGCGCCCGGCGCGGCCAGCCCAGGGCCCGCGCGCCGAGCACGGCGGCGTGCAGGGTGAACCTGTCCCGCGGCTCGGCGGGGTCGTGGCCGCTCAGCGTCCGGATCCGGGCGAGCCGGTAGGTGACGGTGCGGACGGACACATGCAGGCGGCGAGCCGCCTCGGTGGCGACCTCGCCGCACGCGAAGTATTCGGCCAGGGTGTCCACCAGCGGCTCGGCGCCGCCCCGGGCCCGGCCCAACGGCGTCAGCACCGCCCGCACGAGGTCGACCATCGCCGGCTGGTCCCGCAGCAGGACGCGGTAGATGAGCAGGTCGTGGGCGTCGATCACCGGCGCGTCGGTGTGCAGCCGGCGAGCCGTGGCGAGGGCCTCCCGGGCCTCCTCGTAGGAGCGGGCGATGCCGTACAGCCCGGGGTGCGGGCGGCCGACCACCACCTGCCACGGCCGGCCCCGCGTCAGGCGGTCCAGCTCGCCGTGCATGAGCCGGCCGAGGTCGTCCGTCGGCCCGCCGCGACCGGGCCGCACCGGTTCCGCCGGCGCGATCACCACCAGCAGCCCTTCCTTCGTCGCCACCAGCACGTCCCGGTCGCCCAGCCGGTCGAAGATGACCCGTTCCAGGGCGCTGATCGCCGGCTCGGCGTCGGGCAACCGGTGGCTCGGCGCGGCGAGCGCGACCTGATGGACGCGGGCGAGATCCAACCCGAACGGCTCGGCCCGCTCCACCAACCCGCCCAGGTCGGAGTCGCCGCGAAGCAGGTCGTCGACGAGCTCGCGGCGCAGCGACTCCTCGTGGCGGACCAGCTCCCGGCGGGCCACCGCGTAACCCTCGGCGAGCGTGGCGACGGCGGCGTCGACGACGTGCAGGACCGCGTCCGCCGCGGCCCGGACCGTCTCGCTGTCGGAGGAGCGGTCCAGGTGCGGCAGGTGCCGCCACAGCCGCCGCGCCGCGGACAGGTAGAGGCGTACCGCCCGGCCGGCCGACACGCCCTGCTCGGCCGCGCGCCGGCCGAGCACCCCGATCGCGTCCAGCTCACCGCGGCGCGGGCGGCGACCGGTCACCGCCGCGTCCCGGAGCAGCCGGAGATAGTCGCCGAGCAACTCCACCGGTACGCCGTCCGCGTCGGCGCTCGCCGCGCGGGCCACCTCCGCCAGCCACTGGTCGTCGCCGCGCGCTCCGGCCGGATCCGGCCGGGGGACGCTCTCGGTCATCACGGTCTCCCGGTGCGGGGCCGGCACGGACGCCGACCCGATCCACCCAGGCTAGGCGGCCTCTCGCGTGCCGTGAGGGACAGTGGGCGGGGGCTCCTCGCTCGCACCGGTCTGATCGAATGGCCCGGTGACCCCGCACCGCGTTCTCGCCGTCGTCCTGTTCGCGCTGGCCTTCCTGGCCCTGGCCGCGACACGCGCCTTCCCGTTCGTCGATGATCTCTCCGGGGTGGCGAAGTCCGCCGTCGCCGTCGTCGGCGCCGCGTGTCTGCTGGCGGGTGTCGCGCTCTGGATGCGCAAGCCGCAGGACCCGCGGTAGCCGCGATCCTGGTCGCTAGCGGTTGCGCTCCACCACGTAGTCGGTCAGGTCGAGCAGGAAGCGGCCGTCGTCGGTGTCCACCGCCGCCCCCAGCGCCCGCTCCGCCTCGTGCCGGGCGGCCACCGCGAGGTCCCGGGCGCTGCGGCGGGCGGACTCCACACAGTCGTACGCGAGGAGCCGCCCGTGCAGCCAGCGCACCTCGGCCTCGGTGCGCTGCGTCCGGGTCCGGCTCAGGAAGACCACGAGCCGTTCGCGTTCGTCCGGTGTGCACCGCCGCATGAAGTCGATCAGGATGAGCGTCCGCTTGCCCTCCCACAGGTCGCCCGCGATCTCCTTGCCGTAGCTCGCGTAGTCACCGGTCAGGTTGAGCGCGTCGTCCTGGATCTGGAACGCGGCGCCCAGGTACCAGCCGTAGCGGTCCAGCACGTCGACCGCGTTCTCCCGGCCGGTGGCGACGAGGATGCCGGTCCGGCACGGGTAGATGCAGGTGTACCAGGAGGTCTTCTTCAGGCACATCCGGTAGTAGTCGTCGGCGTCCAGGTCGCACACGTTGTCCCGGATCCAGCCGATCTCGATGGCCTGCCCCTCCAGCGAGTGGCGCATCATCAACTCGGTCTCGATGAACAGCCGCCAGGCGATCCCGGAGCCGAGCGCCGCCCGGTTCGCGGCGAGCCGCCGCAACGCCAGCAGGTTCGTCATGTTGCCGACGTTCAGCGCCACGCCGACCCCGTACTCGGCGTGCAGGGTCGCCGCGCCGCGCCGCTGCTCGCTCTCGTCCTGGATGTCGTCGTGGATGAGGAAGGCGTTGTGGAACAACTCGACGGTCACGGCGGCGTTGAGCCCCACCGCCGGCGCGCCGCCGAACGCCCGGCAGGTGGCGAGGCACATCGCGGCGCGCAGCCCCTTGCCCCACCGACGCGGATACTCCGCGACCAGGTCGTAGAGGTATCGCGGGCCGCCCTCGGGCACGTCGTCGAGCAGGGCGTCGAGGGCGAGCCCGCGGTAGCGCTCCAGCATGGCCTCCACGGACCCGCCGGCCACCCCGGCGGTCGGCGCCATCGCGCGGCTACCGGTTCGTCCGGGTCGGACCGTCCGGGGTCGGCGACGCCAACTGGTCCGCGAGCCCGTTGGCCACGTCGGGCGCCAGCCGGGCGAGATTGAGTACGGTGTCCAGCGCGTCGTGCGCGTCGGAGGTGTACCGGCGGATCACCTCGCCGCGCTGGTCGTCGGCCATCTTCAACTGCCCGACCACGGTGTCGATCAGGCTGTGCCCGTCGGTGCGGACCCGCGCCACGAGCTCGTCGAACGCCTCCGGGTCCACCCGGCGGCTCTCGCTCAGTTTCTCCTCGAGCCGCCGGGCGCCGGCCAGCCCCGCCGCGATCTCCTCCTCCAGCACGGTGGCCGCGTGGTTCACCGTCTCGGAGGTCTCCTCGGCCACCTTCTCGAAGCGCTCGTTGGTGCGCTCACGCTCGCTGTCTGTCATGGCCGAAGTGTCATCGGGCCTTCGGCGGCACGCCAGGGGAGTGTCGCCATGGTGACTCAGCGTGTCCGTTCGGGGTCGACGATCGGGCGGTTCGGGCTGATATCTTCAGCCGTCCCGGCGACTCATGGAACAGCGGCGACGGTGGTGGACTTCATCGCGGGGAGAGCAGACGTGTTCGAGCTGCGTATCGACGGACCGCGGATGACGCGTTTCCTCGCCTCGAGCAGCTACCTCCAGTGACCATGTGGCAGAACTCCGCACCTGCGGTCCAGGTGCTCGCCCGCACCACGCTGTTTCCCGTCACGGATCTCGTGCCACCCTCCGGTGAGATCGCGGTGGCCCGCCTGGACGGCGCGGCGATGACGGACGTCGACGGCGTGTTCGCGCAGTTCTCCGACGCGCTGCGGTTCCCGGGCTACTTCGGGTGGAACTGGCCTGCCCTGGCGGACTGCCTCACGGATCTCCAGTGGTTGCCGGCACACCGATATCTCGTCCTCGTCGAGAACGCCTCCCTGATCCTGCGCGAGAACGAGAGCAGGAGAGAGGTCCTCTTCGGCATCCTCGCCGACGCCGGCCGGCACTGGGCCGACTCCTACGAGGCGCGGTACCGGGGCACGGGGCCGTTCTTCCACGTCGTTCTCCTGTGCGAGGAGGGTGAGGTCGAGGCCTTGAAGCAGGAGGTGGAGGCCGCATCGAGTCGGTGACGGTCGACGATGTGGGCGGCCCGGCGGGGCACGTCGTGCCGGGCCGGAGGTCCGGACCGCCACGGCGGGCGTCCTCAGCGGGCCGGGCAGGCCGGCCTGCGCTCCACACCCGGCAGGTAGGTGGACCACTCCTCGTCGGTCAGATCGCGGCGCAGGTCGCGGCAGAGCTTGTCCCGGGCGCGTGTCGGGTCGGGCGACTCGACGGCGCCGAGCCACACGGTGTCGCCGCCGCCGACCGCGAGCCGCCGGCCGTCCGGGCTGAACGCCACCACGTCCGCGCTCATCAGGTAGCCGGTGAGCGTGGCGTACGGCAGCCCGCTCGCCACGTCCCACAGCTGCGGCGGTGCGTTGGCCCTGCCGACGGCGAGGGTTCGGCCGTCCGGGCTGAACTGGGCCGTGATGAAGAATCCACCGTCCGGCAGGCTCAGCGTGGTCGTCGAGCGTCCCGTCGCCACGTCCCACTGCCGGAGGGTGGCGTCGTCGCTCGCGCTGACCAGGGTCTGCCCGTCCGGGCTGAAGGACACGGACCCGACCCGGTCGGTGTGGCCGATGAGGACGGCTCGGGCCCGGCCGGCGACGGGGTCCCAGAGACGGACCGTGCTGTCCCGGCTGGACGTGGCCAGGGTCAGTCCGTCCGGCGAGAAGGCGGCTGCCATCACTTCGCTGCCGTGGCCGGCGAGGGCGGCGCGGATCCGGTGGGCTGCCGGATCCCAGAGCTGCACCGCGCCGTCGGCGTCGCCCCAGGCGAGGGTCCTGCCGTCGGGGCTGAAGGCGAGCGCGCTGACGCCCAGTAGCGAGGCCTCGTTGCCCAGCGTCTCCCGGAGGCGGGCGGCGGTGGCGTCCCAGAGCCGGACGACGTCGCTGCCGACAGCCAGGGTGCGTCCGTCCGGGCTGAAGGCCAGCGCCGTCACCTCCGTGTTCTCGGTGGGCGCCCGCAGGGTGCTCCGGACCCGGCCGACCGCCACGTCCCACAGGCTGACCACGTCGTCCTCGCCGACGGCGAGCATGGACCCGTCCGGGCTGAACGCGACCGCGTCCACGTCGACGTCGGGGCGGGTCAGCACCGCCCGGGTCAGGGTCACGGTGGGATCCCACAGCCGTACGGTCCGGTCATCGCCGCCGGAGGCGAGGAGACGACCGTCCGGGCTGAAGGCCAACGCGTTGACGTTCTCCGTGTGGCCGGGAAGCGCGCCCTGGATCCGGCCGGTGACCGCGTCCCACAGCCGCACCTGGTCCTCGTCGTCCCCGGTGGCGATCCGCTTGCCGTCGGGGCTGAACGCCACGGCGTTGACGTTCCGTACGGGCAGGGTGGCCCTCGCCCGCAGCGGTCCGACCTCCCACAGCCGCAACTCCTGGCTGCCCGCGACGGCGAGGGTGCGGCCGTCCGGGCTGAACGCGAGCGTGTCCACCCACCCTCGGTCCAGGTCGTAGGGCAGGACGCCGCGGCTGCGGCCGCCGGCCAGGTCCCAGAGCCGCACCGTCCCGTCCCGGGCACCACTGGCCAGCGTGCGGCCGTCGGAAGAGATCGTCAACGTGGTGATCTCAGCGGTGTGGCCGGTGAGGGTGGCCCGCCGCCGTGCTCCAGGGACGTCCCACACCTTGACCTTGGCGAAGGGGCCGACGGCGGCGAGCACCCGACCGTCCGGCGAGAAGGCCAACGCCTGGACCCTCCCGCTGTCCGAGGCCTGATCGTCGAGCGTGCCGCGGACCTGCCCGTCCGTCACCGAGCGCAGTGACACCCGTCCCGTGCTCTCGCCGGTGGCCAGGGTGCTCCCGTCGGGGCTGAAGGCGATCGACAGGATGTCGGCGTCGCCGGGCGCGATGTCACCCGTGGTCCTGCCGGTGGCCGTGTCCCACAGTCGCACCGTGCCGTCGGTGAGGGCGGCCAGCAGCGTGCCGCCGGGTTGGAAGGCGACCGCGTTCACCGGACCGCGGTGCCCGGTGAGCCGGTTCAGGGATGCCAGGCCGGATGCGGCATAGAGGCTGGCTGCGGCCTCGACCGTGGGGCTGACCCGGTGGGCGTGCACGGCCAGCAGCGCGGCGAGTTCCGGATCGCTGGTCTGCAGCGACCGGGACTGGGTCGCCAACTGCCGGGACAGCGACTGCGCCCCGGTGCGGACCGCGTCCTGCCGCTGCCAGAACGCGACGCCGGCGGCGACCACCGCGAGGACGAGCAGCGAGGCCAGCACCGCGTTGAGCCGTCGCGCCCGCCGGGTCGCGGCCTGCTGCCGGTCAGCGCTGGCCGCCAGGTAGGCGGCCGTCTCCCGGGGCAGTGCGTGGGTCGGCGACCAGGTCAGCCCTTCGGTCAGGTCGGTGCCGCGCAGCAGGTCGTCCGGGTCGGCGGTGTCCCGCCACCGCAGCCGGCGTTCCTCCGCCCGGCGCAGCCAGTCGTGGAACCGGCGGTCCTGTGCCACCCATCCGCGCAGCGTGCCCCAGTCGCGGATCAACGCGTCGTGGACGAGTTCGGCCACCGGCTCGGGGGATCGGTCCGGGCCGGGCGGGGTGACCCGGCGGGTGGTGACGACGCGGCGCCGGGTCAGCACGGCGAGCACCTCGTCGACCGCTGCCGGCGCGGTGTCGGCGCCGGCCAGCTCCCGGAGCGTGGCCAGCGGCACCTGCCGCCGGGCGGCCGGCACCCGGTGGGCCTCGTCGGCCGGGTGGACCAGCGCGGTCAGGACGCGCCGGGCGATCGACCGTCGCTCGGCGGGCAGTTCCTCGACTGCGCGGTCACACCACCGGGCCAGGCTGCCGGAGATCTCGCCGACCCGCCGGTACGCCTCGTGCGTGAGTCGACCGTCGTCGCGCCGGTGCCACAGTTGTTCGAGGGTGAGTTCCAGCAGCGGGAGCAGGGTGACCGGGGCGCGGCGGTCGAGTGGGGCGCCCGGGTCGGCGGCGAGCAGGTCGGCGACGATCCGGTCGGTCAGCCCGTCCTCGAGGTGTGCGCCGGCCGCTTCGGCGGGCCTGGTGATGATCGCCGTCAGTTCTCGGGCGGTGAGGGTGGCCGGCACATTGACCAGGCCGGGCAGGGCCGCGTCGAGGAGGTCCGGCGCGACGGTCGCCAGCCGGGGATAGAAGTCGTCACGCATCACCAGCAGCACGGTCACCGCGGGATGCGCGCCGACCGCGGCGGTGAGCCGGTCGAGGTCGGCCGCCCGGGCCGGGGTCACCTCGGTCAATGCGTCCTCGACCTGGTCGACCACCAGCAGCAGACGGGTGCCGGGCGGTTCCCCGGCGAGGCGTGCGTCGATCGCGGCCCGCGCGCCGTCCACGACGCCGGCCAACTCGCTGAGCAGATCCTCACCGGGACGGGCGACGACCGTCAGCCAGCGGTCCGCGCCGGGCACCCCGCCGTCCGCCAGGGCCGGCACGACGCCGGCCTGGACCAGGGACGACTTGCCCGACCCGGACGGGCCGAGGAGCAGCAACGCCGGATGACCGGCGCCCAGCGCGGCCAGTACCCGGTCGACCGCGTCGTCCCGGCCGTGGAACCAGCGGGCGTGCGCAGTGGTGAAGGCTTCCAGACCGCGGTACGGGACCACGTCCCGCACCGCCAGTTCCGGGTACGCCTCGCGCAGCGTCTCGGCCGGCGTGGCGTACGCGATGCCCTGCCCCCGCTGGTGCGCGTCGGGGTGGGTGATCGCGGTGACCATGCCCACCACCAGCCCGGTGACGTCGTCCAGCACCGGCGCGCCGCTGAAGCCGGTGGTGAGGTCGTTGGCGTCGGTGAGTTGCAGCAGCGTGCCGGCGGCGGTCTCCGGCAGCAGGTCGCCCGCGACGGCGTACCCGTGGTGGCCGCCGGCGGGCGCCTGCCGGGGAAAGCCGTACGACCGCACGGCGTGCCCGCGGCGGCCAGCGGCGGCACCCAGCGGCAGTGGGCGTACCCCCTCGGGTGGGGTGTCGAGCCGGAGGACGGCGATGTCCCGGTCGCCGGCGTCCCGCCACGCCTCGGGCACGACGCGCGCGGCGAGCCGGGGCGCGCCTGGCGCGTGCGGGAACCAGACGGTGACCTCGGCCCCGGGCGCGCCGCCGACCGCGCGGGCGACGTGGGCGCAGGTGACCACGATCCGCTCGCCCACCAGGAAACCGGCGCCGGCCACCGTCCCGTCCGCGGTCACGAAGCGGGCGACGGCGGCCGTGAGCGACGAGGTCATCGGTAGGGCGTGGGCACCGGCTCCGCCCGGTTCCAGCGGACGGTGACCTTGAGGTGGCAGGCCAGCTGGCTCTTGGTGATCACCGCGCCGGCCTCGCTGGACAGGTCGACGCCGAACTCCGCCTCGATCTCGTCGGGGCCGGCCCGACGCAGTTGGTCGAGCACCACCCGGGCCGCGTCGGCGACCGGCGCCAAGGTGGTCCGCAGCGTCGTCGGAAGGTCCCGGAGGTGGTCTCCGATGCGGCCCGCGTCAACTGGCCCGTCCGGCGCGCCGGATCCTTCGACGAGTAGGACGCCGCCGTCGTCCAGCGGAATCCGCACCAGTTCCGTCACTCGAACCTCCCCGTTGGGTCGCTCGATCGGCGACGGCGGGTATCACTGTACGGATTCGCGGCCGCGCGGTGGGTACGCGATCGAGGGCCGAGCAAGTGCCTGAGTCGACGCCAAACCGGTGGTCCGGTCGCCCCGCGTCCGCCACGATGGTCGCCATGGCGAGAGGATGGGCATGAGGCTGCCGCTGCAGGGTGGGCTGCCGCCGGCGGAGGCGCCGACCGGCGAGGTCGTGGAGATCGCCTGCGACGAGTCGGGGTTCTCCGGCACCAACCTGCTCGACCCCGCCACCCCGGTGATCGCCCACGCCAGCGTCGACCTGAGCACCGACGAGGCCGCCGACCTGGTCGCGACGCTGCGCTCCGGCTTCCGGTTGGCGCCGCACGAGTTCAAGTCTCGACAGTTCCTGCGCCGGCCCGAGGTGGCCGAGGCGCTGGAGTGGCTCCTGTCGGCGCTGCGCGGGCGGGCCCACGTCCACCTGGTCGACAAGCAGTTCTTCCTGGTCACCCGCGTCATCGACCTGCTGTTGGGCGAGCCGTCCTACGTGGCCGGCACCCGCCTGGCCGGGGAGCGCCGGGCCGCCGCCGTCGCGCTGCATCGCGCCGGGCGTGCCGCCGGCCCCGACTGGGACACCTTCCTGGCGGCCTTCGTCGAGATGCTGCGGACCAAACGGCGGGACCGGTCCGGCGACGGCAGCGTGGACCGGTTCCTCGCGGCCCGGGACGCGCTGCTGCGGCACATCCCGGCCGACGCCGTCCTGCGCGCGCTCGACCGCGATCGGGTGGCGGACGTGCAGGCCCGGCTGTACGCCGAGGACCGGTCGATCCCGCCGCCGCTGGAGCCGATGCTGCCGGCGCTGGCCGAGACCGTCCTGTCCTGGAGCGCCGGGCGGCGGCGGGTGCTGGTGACGCACGACGAGCAGAGCGCGCTGACCGCCGATCGGCTGCGCCGCCTCCAACGGGCGCTGGCCGAGCACGCCGGGCTGCCGGCCGGGGAGTCGCCGCTGGCCGGGCTGGTGATGACCGACTCCCGCGGCGACCCCCGGGTGCAGGTCGCCGACCTGCTCGCCGGGATAGCTCGACGGACGCCGGGCGCCGTCGACGACGGCCCGCTGCGCGCGGACGGTGGAGTCACGACGGAGCCTCGATGCTGAGGCTCGGCCGATGACAGGTCCCGGAGACGCCGGCGAGGGCGTGCGGCAGGGCTGGTACGGAGTGCGGTGCGTCTTCCAGTGCGGCGCCGAGGCGCCGTACGTGTACGAGGAGCGCATCACGGTCCGGCGGGCCGCCGGCTTCGTGCGTACCTCGGCTTCGCGCAGGTCTACCACATGTTCGACGAGTGGGGGCATGGTGCCGAGGTCTACTCGTTGATGAGAGACAGCGACCTTCCGGCCGGCGCGTACCTGACGAGGTTCTTCGACACCGGCGACGAGCGGCAGGGAACGCTGCCGGCGGCCCCGGACCGTTCCTCGGGGCGAGTCGACGGATCTTGAGTCGTTCCCTGGCCCACCGCAGGGACCCGCACTCGTCGGACCGGCCTTCGCAACGGTGGCAGTGGCCGAGA
Source organism: Micromonospora humi (assembly GCF_900090105.1). Classification (GTDB taxonomy): domain Bacteria; phylum Actinomycetota; class Actinomycetes; order Mycobacteriales; family Micromonosporaceae; genus Micromonospora; species Micromonospora humi. The sequence goes on from NZ_FMDM01000008.1 coordinate 152,312, forward strand.
ACCCAATGTCCTCTGATGGTTCGACCGGCTCGCCGGGGGAGCGGTATGGCTGGTGACCGACGTGGAGGCGTGGATCTCCGAGCACCGGCCGTGGCAGGCGCAGGGAACCGATCCGGACGAGCGCTGACCCGTCCTGGATCCGTTGACCGGTATTCCTCCTCTTCGCTCGTGTCCGGAAACCTCCGGGCGGCCCAATGCCGGGATCTTGATCTGGTGGTCCTGTCGTACCAGGCCCCTACGATGTGCCGATGACGCGATTCGTGCAGCAGCCGGACTACGAGGGCGCGGCGTTCATCGACCTGTCGATGGCCGGCGCAACCTTCCGCGAGGTGGATCTCAGCGGCGCGCGGATGCGTGGCGTGCTGCTGTTGGACGCCGACATCGACGGGGCGATCGACGGCCTGCGCGTCAACGGCGTGGAGGTCATGCCCTTGATCGAGGCCGAGCTGGATCGCCTGCACCCCGAACGGCGTCGACTGCAGCCGACCACACCCGAGACGATGCGCGATGCGGTGGATGTCATCGAGGAGCTGTGGCAAGCGACGCTGCGACGCGCAAGCCTCCTGCCGGAGGAAGCCGTCCACAGATCGGTGAACGACGAATGGTCGCTCGCCCAGACCCTGCGCCACACGATCTTCGTCATGGACGCCTGGTATGGCCACGCGGCGGCCCTTCGCCCGAACCCGTTCCATCCGATCGGCCTACCCGCGTCGTTCACCACCAACGGCACCGAGTTCGGCATCGACGAGTCGGCCGCGCCCACCCTCGGCGAAATCCTCGCCGTGCGCGCCGAGCGGATCGCCGACCTGCGCGCATATCTGGCGCAGGTCACGCAGGAGGAGCTGGACCGCGTGCGGGGGCCGAACACCGCGATCGGCTGCCCGCCGCCCGCCGAACGTACGGCGGTCAAGTGCCTGCAAGTCATCTTCAGCGACCAGTGGGCACACGTGCAGTTCGCCGACCGCGACCTGGCCATCCTGGAACAGGAGTATGCGTGATGCTCCGGGGGTCACTGCTACACCGTCCGCGTACTCGTTGATAGGCCAAACGCAGAATTGGCCGGTGGTGTCGATGTGGACCGTGAGGCCGACCTGAACGCCGACCTGGACACCCGTGTCCGGCAACGCCTGCTCGCCCTCAACGCCGCGATCCGGCACAACTGGACCATCGACGCACCCGTCAAACGCTCCTTGGTCGCCTACGACCATCGATGACCTGCCCGGAACTACCGGTCAGCGATCTATCCCCGCTGGGTACGCGTACTCAGCACGAATCCCGTCTCGTGGCTCAGGTGTCGGCGGACCGGCGTCGGCAGGATCCTTGTCATGGCCGAGACGCTGCACCGACCCGCCACCCTCCGTACCGTCGAGATGCCCCTGCCGGGGGCGGAGACCGCCGGCCGCGCGGTCGCCGCGCTGGTCCGGCTGGTCGGCCGGCACCCCGCCGGCTGGCGCTGGCTGGCCCGGCGGCACCACCCGGTCCTGGACCGGCTGGCCGAGGCGAACGCGCGGTCGGTCTGCGTGCGGGCGGCCCGGCGGGTGCCGGCCTACCGGGCGTTCCTGCGTGCCCGCCCGGCGGGCATCCGCCGCCGGCTGCGGGACTTCCCGGAGACCGACAAGCTGGGGTACGTGGTGGGCCACGACGCCGCCGCGCGGTGCTGGCACGGGCGGCTGCCGCTGCGGGGGGTGGTGGTCGACGAGTCGGCGGGGTCGTCGGGGCGGCCGTTCAACTGGCCGCGCGGCGAGCGGGAGCTGCGGGCGGTGCACCGGGACATCGTCGGCTACACCGGGCTGGCGTTCCCGATGCGCCGGCCGTTCGTGATCAACGCCTACTCGATGGGCGCCTGGGCGACCGGGACCACGACCGGCGCGGCGATGGCCCGGATCGCGGTGGTGAAGAACACCGGCCCGGACCTCGGCAAGATCATCGACACGTTGCGCGAGTTCGGGCCGGAGTTCGACTACCTGGTGACCGCGTACCCGCCGTTCCTCAAGCACCTGCGGGACCGGCTGGACGCCGAGGGCTTCCCCTGGGCGCGCTATCGGATCTTCGGCAGTTGCGGCGGGGAGGGGATGACCGAGGCGCTGCGCGACTACCTGGAGCAGCGGTTCACCCGGGTGCGTTCGGCGTACGGGGCGTCGGACCTGACCATCGGCATCGGCGCGGAGACCCGGTTCACGGTGTGGCTGCGGCGACGGCTGCGCACCGACGCGGCGCTGCGGGCGGAGCTGCTCGGCGCCGGTGAGCAGCGGCTGCCGATGGTGTTCCAGTACAACCCGTTCGCCACCTGGCTGGAGACCAACGAGCGGCGGGAGCTGGTCTGCACCGTGGGCAGTCCGGACGTGCTCCAGCCCCGGCTGCGCTACAACGTGGGCGACGAGGCGCTGCTGGTGCCGTACCGGCGGATCGCCGAGCTGGCCGCGGCCGATCCGGTGCGCGCGGCCGAGTTCCGCACCGCCACCGCCGACGAGCGGATGACGCTGCCGGTGCTGCTGCTGTTCGGCCGGCGCGACTCCACAGTGTCCTACCTGGGCGCGAACCTCTACCCGCAGGACGTCGAGTACGGCCTCTACACCGGCAACCCGCACGCGTCCGCGATCAGCCGGTTCTGCCTGGCCCTCGTCGAGGACGAGGCGCTGGAGACCCGTCCGGTGATCCACGTGGAGCTGCGCGGCCCGCTGGCCGCCGCCGACCGTGCGGCGCTCGCGACCGCGTGCCGCGACGGGGTACGCCGGCACCTCGCCTCGGTGTCGCGTGACTTCGCGCAGTCCCTGGTGGAGGACCCGACCGCAGGTGACCTGCGGGTGGAGCTGCACGACCCGGGCACCGGCCCGTTCGCCGGCCCGCAGAAGATCAAGAACGCCTACCTGGTGAGGTGACCATGCGTACCCGAGATTTCTCCCGTGCCCCGGCGCAGGCCAGCGCCGGCGCGATGTTCATCGGCGGCACCCGGTACGCGAGCCCGCTGGTGCTGCTGCGGCTGGCTCCGGACTGGTTCCGGATGGTCCGGGACATGCGCCGGATGTCCGGCTACCGCTGGCACACCGTCTACTGGCAGTTCCCGCTGACGTTGGGCACCATCGCGTTCTTCGCCGACCGGGACGCGATGCTGCGCTTCGCGCGTACCCGGCACCATCGCCGGCTGATGGCCTGGCTGACCGACGGCAACCGCAACGCGACGGCCGGGTTCATCCGGCTCTACACCGCCGACCCGGACGGCTACTCCAACGGCGAGTGGCGGGCCGAGGACGGCGCGATGGGCCACATCGAGGAGTTCACGCCGCTGGGCGTGGAGACGACCGGGCCGGCGGTGCGCCGGTGAGCGGCCACCGGTTCGAGCGGGTCACCGGCCGGCGCGCCCTGACCGAGTTCCTCGCGTTCACCGACCGGCTCCACGCCGACGAGCCGCGCTTCGTGCCGACGCCCCGCCAGCAGATCCGCCGTTGGTGGCGGGAGGGCGTGCCGATGTACGTGCTGCGCGACGCCACCGGCGCGGTGGTCGGGCGGACCACCCTGCACACCGACGCGGACCTGGACGCCAGGCTGGGCCGCCGGTGCCAGCTGTTCGGGCTCACCGAGTTCACCGCGCCGGCCGCCCACCCGCTGTTCGACGCGATCGACGCGCACGCCGCCGCGGACCGGAACCTGCTGTTCGGGCCGGTGGCGCTGCTGCCCAACCAGGCCGGCGGTGTGATCACCGACGGCTACGACGACCGCGGTTTCGTCGACAGCGCCTGGAACCCGCCGCGCTACCCGGCCGCCTACGAGGCGTACGGGTTCGCCCGCCGGTTCGTCTCGGACACCTGGATCTGCCCGGTGCCGGCGCCGGACGGGCCGCCGCCCGCGCTCGGTGTCCAGCCCGACGGCGCGCGGCTGGAGCTGCACCGGGGCGACGTGCGGCGGCTCGACGAGCAGCTCGACCTGCTGCGCGGGATGCTGAACGACTCCTTCGCGCAGCTCGGCTACTACACCCCGATCTCGGCGTCGCAGCTGCGCCGGCAGACCGACGGACTGGCCCACCTGCTGGACGAGTCGCTGTTGCTGTACCTGACCCGGGACGGGCAGCCGGTCGGGTTCGTACTCTGCGTGCCGGACATCAGCGAGTTCCTGGTCCGGGTACGCGGCGACCTGAACCCGGTCAACCAGCTGCGGCTGCTGGCCACCCGTCGCCGGTACCGCCGGGAGGCGGTGCTGATCATTAAGGGCGTGCGGCCGGAGTTCCAGGGGCGCGGCTACCAGCGGCTGCTCTCCGCGCACCTGCACCACTACCTGCACGCCGGCGGCTACACCACGCTGCGCAGCACGTACGTCGGTCGGGACAACCCGGCGTCGGCGGCGCAGTACCGCCGGCTCGGCGGCCGGCCGCTGCACGGCTACACCTTCTACGCCAGGGAGCGCTGACATGGACCTCGCCGCGTTCCGCGAGCTGGAGCCGCTGTGCTGGCGGGCCCCGAGCGCGCACAACACCCAGCCGTGGCGGCTGCGCTACGAGCGCTGGGCGGTCACCGTCGGCTGGGACCCGGCCGACACGCTGCCGGCCGGCGACCCGACCGGCCGCGACCTGCGACTGTCCCTCGGCGCGTTCGTGGAGACCTGCCTGATCGTCGCCGCCGACGCGGGGCTGCGACTGGACTGGGCCGCCGACCACGACGAGTCCGACCATCGGGTGGGCCGGTTGCGGCCGGCACGACAGCCGTACCGGACACCGTTCCGCACCGGCGACGTGTGGGACCGGCGTACCCATCGGGGCCGGTTCACCGGCGGCCCGGACGCCGGTGTGCTGGCCGCCGTCGACGACGTGGCCCGGCGCGGCGGCGGCGCGGTCCACGTCGTGCCGGCGACCGGCCGGCTCGGCGCGCTGCTGCGCGCCGCCGACCGCGCGGTCTACGCGGACCCGGCGGTCGCGGCCGAGCTGCGCCGTTGGCTGCGCCTGGACCCGGCGCGACCGGAGTACCGGACGGACGGGCTCAGCGACCGGTGCCTCGGGCTGTCCCGGCCGGCCGCCGCGGGGCTGCGGACGGCGCTGGCCGCCTATCCGGTGCTGCGCCCGCTGGGGCTGCCGCGGCTGCTGGCCGCCGGTGACGACCCGCTGGCGCGTGGCGGCACGGTGCTGGCGCTGGTCGCGCCGCCCGACCTGGACACGGCCGGGCAGGTCGAGTTCGGGCGGGTGCTGATGCGGATGTGGCTGACCCTGCACGCGGCCGGCCTGGCCGCGCACCCGTTGAGCCAGCTCGTCGACGTCGGCGCCACCCGGGACGCGATCGGCGCGTTGCTGGACGTGGCACCGGGGCGGATCGTGCACGTGACCCGGGTGGGCCAGCCGGTGACGCCGGCGCCCCGATCGGCGCGCCGGGTCGAGCGCGGGTCGCCTTCGGTGAGAACGTTCGCATAATGCCCCAGCGCTCCTTGACGGGTGGCCTCTCATCCATGAAAGTCCATATGGGCTGATGCACCGCTCGGACGGGAGCTCGGGCGTGGGCATCGCGAGTTGAGCGTGCGGAGATTTCGGGCCACTTCTGTTAACGCTCACACGAGATTCGCCGTCGCCGATCCGTGTGCTGGGAGAGATCATGTCCGAAGTGACCCGAAGGAACGTCCTCAAGGCCGGCGCGGCCGGCGCCGGTGCCGCCATGGTGCCGGTCGCCTGGAGCGCGACCGCCCGCGCCGGCTCGACCGCGCCGCCACAGGTGTCGGCCGCGAACGACCTGGCGCTCTGGTACGACGAGGAGGCCGGCACCGACTGGCTCCGCGCGCTGCCGGTCGGCAACGGTCGGCTCGGCGCGATGGTGTTCGGCACCATCGACACCGAACGACTCCAGCTCAACGAGGACACCGTCTGGGCCGGCGGCCCGTACGACTCGGCGAACACCCGGGGCGCGGCCAACCTGGCCGAGATCCGGCGTCGGGTCTTCGCCGACCAGTGGACCTCGGCGCAGGACCTGATCAACCAGACCATGATGGGCGCCCCCGGTGGCCAGCTCGCCTACCAGACCGTCGGCAACCTCCGGCTCGCGTTCGGCTCCGCCGGCGGGGCCACCCAGTACAACCGGACCCTCGACCTGACGACCGCCACGGTCACCACCACCTACGTGCTGAACGGGGTGCGGCACCAGCGGGAGGTCTTCGCCAGCGCGCCCGACCAGGTGATCGTGGTCCGGCTGACCGCCGACCGGGCCAACTCGATCACGTTCTCGGCCACCTTCGACAGCCCGCAGCGGACCACCGTGTCGAGCCCGGACTCCGCCACCATCGGCCTCGACGGCATCTCCGGCAACCAGGAGGGCGTCAACGGCTCGGTGCGGTTCCTGGCCCTGGCCAACGCCGCCGCGACCGGTGGCACGGTCAGCAGCTCCGGCGGCACCCTGCGGGTGTCCGGCGCCACCGGCGTGACCGTCCTGATCTCGATCGGCTCCAGCTACGTCAACTACCGCACCGTCAACGGCGACTACCAGGGCATCGCCCGCAACCGGCTCACCGCCGCCAGGAGCGTCGCCGTCGACCAGTTGCGCAGCCGTCACCTCGCCGACTACCAGGCGCTGTTCAACCGGGTCACGATCGACCTCGGTCGGACGGCGGCGGCCGACCAGCCGACCGACGTGCGGATCGCGCAGCACGCCAGCAGCAACGACCCGCAGTTCGCCGCGCTGCTGTTCCAGTTCGGGCGCTACCTGTTGATCTCCTCTTCCCGTCCGGGCACCCAGCCGGCGAACCTCCAGGGCATCTGGAACGACTCGCTGACCCCGTCCTGGGACTCGAAGTACACGATCAACGCCAACCTGCCGATGAACTACTGGCCGGCCGACACCACGAACCTGTCCGAGTGTTTCCTGCCGGTTTTCGACCTGGTCAAGGACCTGACGGTGACCGGCGCGCGGGTCGCCCAGGCCCAGTACGGCGCGGGCGGCTGGGTCACCCATCACAACACCGACGCGTGGCGGGGCGCCTCGGTGGTCGACGGGGCGTTGTGGGGCATGTGGCAGACCGGTGGGGCCTGGCTGAGCACGCTCGTCTGGGACCACTACCAGTTCACCGGCGACCTCGGCTTCCTCCAGGCCAACTATCCGGCCCTCAGGGGCGCCGCCCAGTTCTTCCTGGACACCCTGGTCGCCCACCCGACGCTCGGCTACCTGGTGACGAACCCGTCGAACTCGCCGGAGCTGCCGCACCACGCGAACGCCAGCGTCTGCGCCGGGCCGACGATGGACAACCAGATCCTGCGCGACCTGTTCGACGCCGCGGCCCGTAGCAGCGAAGTCCTGGGCGTCGACACCACGTTCCGGTCGCAGGTGCGCACCGCCCGGGACCGGCTGCCCCCGAGCAGGGTCGGCTCCCGGGGCAACGTGCAGGAGTGGCTCGCCGACTGGGTCGAGACCGAGCGGACCCACCGGCACGTCTCGCACCTGTACGGCCTGCACCCCAGCAACCAGATCACCAAGCGGGGCACCCCGGCGCTGTACGAGGCCGCCCGCCGGACGCTGGAGCTGCGCGGCGACGACGGCACCGGCTGGTCCCTCGCCTGGAAGATCAACTTCTGGGCCCGGCTGGAGGACGGCGCCCGCGCCCACAAGCTCCTCCGCGACCTGGTGCGCACCGACCGGCTCGCGCCGAACATGTTCGACCTGCACCCGCCGTTCCAGATCGACGGCAACTTCGGCGCCACCTCCGGGATCGCCGAGATGCTGCTGCACAGCCACGCCGGCGAGCTGCACGTGCTGCCGGCGCTGCCGACCGCGTGGCCCACGGGCCGGGTCGCCGGCCTGCGGGGCCGCGGCGGATACACGGTCGGAGTGTCGTGGAGCAACGGTCAGGCCGACGAGATCGCCGTGCGCGCCGACCGCGACGGCACGCTGCGCATGCGCTCGCCGCTGTTCACCGGCGGTTTCGCCCTCGTCGACGCCGCCGACGGCAGCACGCCGGCCATCACCCGACCGGAGGCGGACGTCGTCCAGTTCGGCGTCCGCGCCGGGCACACCTACCGGGCCGCGCGGCCCGGCGTGACGCCGTCACCGACCCTGACCGCCACGCCCAGTCCCACGCCCACGCCCAGCACGTCGCCGACGCCGACGCCGACCACCAGCTCACCGGCGCCGTCCGGCGCGCGAGCGACGTACGCGGTGACCGGCTCGTGGTCGGGTGGCTTCCAGGGCGAGGTGACCGTCACCGCCGGCGCCACCGCGATCCGGGGCTGGACGGTCTCCTGGACGTTCCCGAACGGGCAGGTCGTCAGCCAGATCTGGGGCGGCTCGCACACCCAGAACGGAGCGAACGTGACGGTGCGCAACGTCGACTACAACGGCGCGCTGGCGGCCGGCGCCTCCACCACGTTCGGCTTCATCGGCACGGCGACCGGGGCCAACAACCCGCCGACGAACCTCACCTGCACGACGTCCTGACCGGGACGGGACGCGCCCCGACCGCCGGGGCGCGTCCCGTCGTGGACGATGCGGGGACGGTCAGGCGAGGAGCGTCTCGCGCAGCCGCGCACCCAGGTTGATCCGGCCGACCACCCGGGGGCCGGCCGGGTCGTACACGTCGATGCTGTGGTTGCGGCGCATCATCTCCCGCACCGACGGCGGCAGCCGCGGCGGGTCGTCCATCGCGGCGAGAACCTGCGCGCCGGCGTGGGTCAGCCGCTCCACCAGGGTGGTGCCGTCGGTGTCCACCCGCACCCGACCGAACTCCCAGCCCGCGGTGGTGAGGTCGAGCACCTCGAAGAGGCGGACCACGAACGGCTGCGGGTCGGTCACCCGGTCGAGGCGCTTCGCCCGACCACCGACCACCGTGGCGGCGGCGGTCACCTGCGCGTACGGGTGCAGCCCGCCGGGCAGCGCGCCCAACGGCCAGCGCAGCGACGGCCCGGCCTCCTTCCACAGGGGCCGGTAGTTGCGGCGGTGCACCAGCAGCCGTCGGCCGGTGCGCCGGTACACCTCCTGGGCCTGGAACTGCAGGTCGGCGTGGGCCTCCTCGGCGGCCTCGCACACGATGCCGGCGGCCACCACCAGACCGTCGTCGTCGGACAGCAGCCGGCTGATCGCGTCGACCTGCTCGGGGAACCGGATCCGGGCGTGCGCGCCGTAGGAGTGCCGCACGTCGCGCAGCAGTTCCTGCTGGCGCCCCGGGTCCAGTTCGACCCCACCGCCGCCGCCCAGCAACCGCCGGAGCCAACCCATCGTGCCTCGCTTCCGTCGCCGTCTGCGGACCGGGCAATGCTAGTGCGTCGGTGGATGCTCGTATGGTGACGGGGTGGCTGAGCGATCCCTGACCCTGATGGCGGTGCACGCGCACCCCGACGACGAGGCGACGAGCACCGGCGGCATCCTCGCCCGCTATGCGGCCGAGGGCGTCACGACGGTGCTCGTGACCTGCACGGACGGCCGGTGCGGCGACGGGCCCGGCGGCGTCAAGCCGGGCGACGACGGGCACGACCCGCAGGCCGTGGTGGCGATGCGCCAGGCGGAGCTGGCGGCCAGTTGTGAGGCGTTGAAGGTGACGCACCTGGAGACGCTCGACTACGCCGACTCCGGGATGATGGGCTGGGCGACGAACGACGCGCCCGGCGCGTTCTGGAACACGCCGGTCGCCGAGGCGGCCGATCGGCTGGCCGAGCTGATCCGGCGTTACCGCCCCGACGTGGTGGTCACCTACGACGAGAACGGCTTCTACGGCCACCCGGACCACATCCAGGCGCACCGCATCACGATGGCCGCGGTCGAGCGCACCGGCATCCCGGCGAAGGTCTACTGGACCACGGTGCCGCAGCGCGCGTTCCAGGAGTTCGGCAAGGTCATGCAGGAGATCGGGGTGGAGTTCCCCGAGCCGGACGCCGCCGACGAGATGCCGGCACTGGGCCTGCCGGACGACGAGATCACCACCTGGGTGGACACCCGCGCCCAGGGCGGGCAGAAGTTCGCCTCCCTCGCCGCGCACGCCAGCCAGGCGGAGAACATCTTCTTCCTGCGCCTGGGGGAGGAGCGGTTCACCGAGCTGATGGGGATGGAGACGTTCGTGCGGGTGCGCGACAGCACCGGCGCGCCGACCCCGGAGGACGACCTCTTCGCCGGCCTGCGCTGAGGGCACCGGCCGGGTCAGGCCGCGACGGTCTGCGCGGCCAGGTGCTCCAGCACGGCCCGGACGTCGCCGCCGGTGTCGGCCAGGATCCGGCGTTGCCGGGTGGCGCCGGTGCCGGTGCGGCGCATCCGGTCCACCTCGCGCAGCACCAGGTCCAGGTCCCCGTGCCGGCGCAGCGCGGGCGCGACGGTGACGATCAGGTCGTCGACGAGGTCCCAGGCCGGCCGGGGCCGCCCGGTCCGCAGGTCGACCAGCTCGCCGTCGAGACCGTCGTGGGCGGCCCGCCAGTGCGCGGCGGCGACCAGGCAGTCACGCATGCGCGGGGCGGGCGTACCGGCGCGGACCTCGTCGATCATGGTGGCGACCACAGCTCGGACCAGCCCGGCGACCAGCACGGTGTCGTCCACGGTGGGGCAGACGTCGCCGACCCGGACCTCCACCGTCGGGTAGGTCGCCGACGGCCGCGCGTACCAGTAGACCATCGCCGCGTCGAGCATGATCCCGGCGGTGATCAGGGCGTCCACGGTGGCGTCGTAGTCGGCGACGGAGTCGAAGTGCGGCGTCGGCCCGATGCTGGGCCAGCGTTCCAGCTGCATCGAGCGCCAGCTCGCGTGCCCGGTGTCGCGCCCGTCGTGCAGCGGCGAGTTCGTGGTGAGCGCCTGCACCACCGGCAGCCACGGACGGAGGTGGTTGCAGACCTGCACGGCGAGTTCCCGATCGGGCACCCCGATGTGGACGTGACAGCCGCAGACCGCCGGGTCGTGCGCCACCGGCCCGAACCGGCGGGACATGTCGTGGTAGCGCTGCTCGTCGGGGACCGTGCGGTGGGCCTCGCAGACCGGGGTGGCACCGACCGCGACGAGCCGCGCCCCGACGGCGTCGGCCGCGCGGGCAGCGGCCCGGCGCAGCGCGACGAGATGGTCGCGAAGCGCCGCGAGGTCGGGGCTGACCGGAGTCACCATCTCCACCATGCTGTGCCGGAACTCCTGCCGGCTCTGCTCGCGGGCGGTCCCGGAGAGCGCGTCACGGACCCGGTCGGCGACCGGCATGCTCTCCCCGGTCACCGGGTCCAGCAGCAGGAACTCCTCCTCCACCCCGAGGGTGAGGGTGGTGGGGGTCGCCGGGGTCGAGGTGGCGGTGGCGGGCCGCGGCCTCACCGGCGAGCTCCGCGTCGCACGGGTCCGTTCGGCGCGTCGTCGCTCGGCGGGGTCATGCCTCGACGGTACGAGGCCGGCGACCTCCGAGCTGCCGTTTTCCGTCGACCATCGCCCCCGCGGGCGACGGGCGGAGGCGATGGTCGACGAACGCCGCGGCGTCAGCAGTCGTAGTACATGGCGAACTCGTGCGGGGTGGGCCGCAGGCGCACCGGGTCGACCTCGTTGGCGTTCTTCCAGTCGATCCAGGTGGAGATCAGGTCGTCGGTGAAGACGCCGCCGTCGAGCAGGTAGTCGTGGTCGGCCTGGAGCGCCTCCAGCGCGTGCGACAGCGAGCCGGGGACCTGCTTGACGTCGCCCCACTCCTCCGGGGGCAGGTCGTAGAGGTCCTTGTCGATCGGGGCCGGCGGTTCGATCTTGCTCTTGATGCCGTCCAGGCCGGCCATGAGCATGGCCGAGAAGGCGAGGTAGACGTTGGCCGACGGGTCGGGGACGCGGAACTCGACGCGCTTGGCCTTGGGGTTGCTGCCGGTGACCGGGATGCGGGTGCACGCGGAGCGGTTGCGCTGCGAGTAGACCAGGTTGACCGGAGCTTCGAAGCCGGGCACCAGGCGCCGGTAGGAGTTGATCGTCGGGTTGGTGAAGGCGAGCAGCGACGGCGCGTGGTGCAGCAGGCCGCCGATGTACCAGCGGGCGGTGTCGGACAGGCCGGCGTAGCCGGTCTCGTCGTAGAACAGCGGCTGCCCACCGCGCCACAGGCTCTGGTGGGTGTGCATCCCGGAGCCGTTGTCACCGAACAGCGGCTTGGGCATGAACGTCGCCGTCTTCCCGTGCGCCCACGCCTCGTTCTTCACCAGGTACTTGAAGAGCTGGAGCTGGTCGCCGGAGTGCAGCAGCGTGGAGAACTTGTAGTTGATCTCCGACTGCCCGCCGGTGCCCACCTCGTGGTGCGAACGCTCCACCGTGAACCCGGCGTCGACCAGCCGACGCACCATCCAGTCCCGCAGGTCGGCGTAGTGGTCCACGGGCGGCACCGGGAAGTAGCCGCCCTTGTAGGCGGTCTTGTAGCCGCGGTTGCCGCCCTCCTCGACCCGGCCGGTGTTCCAGGCGCCCTCGATCGAGTCGATGTAGTAGAACGACTGGTGCGCCGAGGTCTCGTGGCGGATCGAGTCGAAGATGTAGAACTCCGCCTCCGCGCCGAAGTAGGCGGTGTCGGCGATGCCGCTCGCCTCCAGGTACGCCTCGGCCTTCTTGGCCACGTTGCGCGGGTCGCGGGAGTAGGCCTCGCGGGTGAACGGGTCGTGCACGAAGAAGTTCAGCGCGACCGTCTTCTGCGCCCGGAACGGGTCGACGAACGCGGTGGCCACGTCCGGGAGCAGGAGCATGTCCGACTCGTGGATCGACTGGAAGCCGCGGATCGACGAGCCGTCGAACGCGAGGCCGTCGGTGAAGACGCTGTCGTCGAAGGACTCGACCGGCAGGTTGAAGTGCTGCATCACGCCGGGCAGGTCACAGAAACGTACGTCGACGAACTTCACGTCCTCGTTCTTGAGGTATCGCAGGAGTTCCTCGGGATTGGCGAACACACGTCCTCCTGGCAGGCGTTGTTGATCTCCGGCCACGTCCCGTGGCCGGACCGCCCGGGGACATGGCCCGTACGGCCACCGTACGACGGCTCGCCGCTCCCGGCTCGCCAACCGCCCATCCCGCGTTTCCTCCGTCACATACCGGGTAGTCGCCGACATGTGCGGGATCAGCGGTGAGGCCCGCCTCGACGGGGCGGTCCCGGACGCCCGGGCCGTCGACCGGATGACCGAGGCCATGCGCTCGCGCGGCCCGGACGGTGAGGGCCGGTGGAGCGACGGCTGGGTGGCTCTCGGGCACCGCCGGCTGACCGTCATCGACCTCTCCGAGGCCGGCGACCAGCCGATGGCCCGCGACGACCTCGGCCTCGCCCTGGTCTTCAACGGTTGCGTCTACAACTATCCCGAGCTGCGCGACGAGCTGCGGGCCGCCGGGCACACCTTCCGATCCACCAGTGACACCGAGGTCGTCCTGGTCGCGTACGCCCAGTGGGGTGAACGGTTCGTCGACCACCTGGTCGGCATGTTCGCCGTGGCGCTGGTGGACCGGCGGCGGCGTCGGCTCGTGCTGGCCCGCGACCGGTTGGGCATCAAGCCGCTCTACCTCGCCGAGACGCCCGGCCGGCTGCGGTTCGCCTCCACGCTCCCGGCACTGCTCGCGGCCGGCGACGTGGACACCGGCATCGACCCGGTGGCGCTGCACCACTACCTGTCCTGGCACTCGATCGTGCCGGCCCCGCGCACCATCCTGCGCGGGGTGCGCAAGCTTCCCCCGGCCACCGTCCGGGTGGTGGAGGCCGACGGGCGCTCCCGCGAGCACGTCTACTGGCGGCCCGCGTACCGGCGCGACCCGGCCCACGACGGCATGGACGCCCGCGACTGGCAGGCGGCGATCGGCGACGCCCTGCGCACCGCGGTACGCCGGCGGCTGGTCGCCGACGTGCCGGTCGGGGTGCTGCTCTCCGGCGGCCTCGACTCCAGCATGATCGTGGCGCTGCTCGACGGCGCCGGGCAGCACCACCTGCAGACGTTCAGCATCGGCTTCGACAGCCGCGGCGACGAGGCCGGCGACGAGTTCCACTACTCCGACCTGGTCGCCCGCGCGTTCGACACCGACCACCACCGCATCCGCCTCGCCGACGGCGACCTCGGCCCGGCGGTACGCGCCACCGTGGCGGCCATGACCGAGCCGATGGGCAGCCACGACGTGGTGGCGTTCCACCTGCTCTCCGAGCAGGTCGCCCGGCACGTGAAGGTGGCACAGTCCGGGCAGGGCGCCGACGAGGTGTTCGCCGGCTACGGCTATCACCACCGGCTCGCCGAGGCGGCCCGGCCGGACGCCGCTGCCGAGTTCACCGCCGCGTTCTTCGACCGGGACCACGCCGGGCTGAACCGGGTGGTCGACCCGGCGTACGCCTGCGACGCCGACGTCAGCGGCGAACTGGTCGCCGCGGAGCTGGCCGCGCCGGGCGCGCAGACCGCGGTGGACGCGGTGCTGCGCCTGGACACCCACCTGATGCTGCCGGACGATCCGGTCAAGCGGGTGGACAGCATGAGCATGGCCTGGGGGCTGGAGGTGCGGACCCCCTTCCTCGACCAGGACCTGGTGATGCTGGCGGCAGCCTGCCCACCCGAGCACAAGCTGGCCCAGGGCGGCAAGGGCGTGCTCAAGGACGTCGCCCGCGAGGTGCTGCCGGCCGAGGTCATCGACCGGCCCAAGGGCTACTTCCCGGTGCCGGCGCTGCGCAACGTCGACGGTCCCGTGCGAGAGTTGGTGGTGGAGGCCCTGGGCGCGCCCGAGGCGCGCCGGCGCGGCCTGTTCCGCCGCGCGTACGTCGACGAACTGCTCGCCGAGCCGGACCGGGCGCAGGCCGCCGCCGGCAGCAACAAGCTGTGGCAACTGGGCCTGCTGGAGCTGTGGTTGCAGTCCCACGGCGTCTGATCGGCGGGAGGAGCGCGGTGAAGTTCGTGATCGAGAGCGAGACCGACGGCCGGGTGGGCTTCACCGTGCTGGGCGGCGACGGGCAGGTGCTCGCCACCGGCCGGCCCTGCCCCGACAAGGGTTCGGCGCTGGCCGCCATCGGGGAGCTGATGCACGGGCTGGGCGACGCCTGCATCGAGGACCGCACCGAGGCCGTGACCCCGCCGCCGACCGCGACCAGCGAGATCGGTGGTGGCGACATGTCCGCCATCGGCCGTTCCGGCATCCCCCCGGTCTGAGCGTCCGGCAGCGGGCGCGCGCCTCCCCGTCGGTGTCGTACCGGGGTCGTAGGGTCACGGCCATGACGACGACACGGACCCACACGCTCGCCGTGCCCGGCGCCGATCTGGTCTACGACGTGCGCGGGCCGCTCCCGCCGGCGGACGGCCGACCGGTGCTGCTGATGATCGGTCAGCCGATGACGGCGGAGGGCTTCTCGGCGCTCGTCGAGCACTTCGCCGACCGCACCGTGGTCACCTACGACCCGCGCGGCCTGGGCCGCAGCCGGCGCACCGACGGCCGGTCCGACCACACGCCGCGGCAGCAGGCCGCCGACCTGCACCTGCTGATCGAGGCGCTCGGCGCCGGCCCGGTCGAGGTCTTCGGCAGCAGCGGCGGCGCGGTGACCGGGCTGGAGCTGGTCGCCACCCACCCGGGCGACGTCGTCACGCTCGTCGCGCACGAGCCGCCGATCAACGCGGTGCTCCCCGACGCGGCGGGCGCCGAGCGGGCCCGGGCCCGCTTCCACGAGGCCTACCAGGCGAAGGGCTCCGGCGCGGGCATGGCCGACTTCATCGCCATGACGTCCTGGCAGGGTGAGTTCACCGACGACTACTTCGCCCAGCCCTCGCCGGATCCGGCGGCGTTCGGCATGCCGGCCGACGACGACGGCAGCCGCGACGATCCGCTGCTGTCCAAGAACTCGTGGGCGGTCACCGACTACCGGCCCGACGCGGCCCGGCTCACCGCCGCGCCGACCCGCATCGTCGTCGCGGTCGGCGAGGAGTCCGCCGGCACCTACACCGCACGCACCGCGCTGGGCACGGCGGCGCTGCTCGGGCAGGAGGCGGCGGTCTTCCCCAGCCACCACGGCGGCTTCCTCGGCGAGCACTCCGGCTACGCCGGCAAGCCCGCCGAGTTCGCCGCCCGCCTCCGCGAGGTCCTGGCCTAGCCGTACGGGCGGCGGGTGAGCGTCGCGTGGGCCATCGTGGTCAGCGTGACGATGTCGAACACCGGCACACCCAGCCGGGCCTGGATCCGGTGGGCGAACGGCACCAGGTCGGTGCACTCGATCACCAGCGCGCCCAGGTCGGGGTGGGCGCGGGCGAGCGCGTCCACCCGGCCGTCCACCTCGGCGGCCAGCCGGTCGACGTCGAGCGTGTCGCGCCGCCCCTGCAGCATCACCTCGCGGAACTCCGGCTGACCGGCCATGCCGGTGACCGCGACCGGCACGTCCGCCGCGCCGACCGCGGCCAGGTGCCGCGCGGTCAGCGCCGCCTCGTCGGCGACCAGCAGCCCGACGGTGCGCCCGACCATCAGGTGCACCATCGGCAACTGCACCAGGCTGGACGACCACAGCGGCACGTCCACCGCGGCGGCGAGTTCGGCCTGGAAGAGCACCAGGAAGCCGCACGCGCCGGTGATGCCGGCCACCCCGGCGGCCTGCAGGTCGCGGGCCGCCGCGACGAACGGCTCCAGCAGCGTCGGGTCGGCGTCGCGCACCAGCCGCTGCGGCGTCGCGCCCTCGACCACCCGGTAGCGCACCGGGAAGTCGAACGTCGCCGGGTTGCGGATGTGCCCGGGGATCTTCTCGAAGCTGGTGTCGAGGCAGAGCACCCCGATCTCCGGCCGGTCGCTCATCGGATCCCCCTTTGGAAGCGGTCCAGGGCGAACGTCTGCAACGGCAGGGCCGGTTCCGCGCCGCTGACGAGCTGGGCGAGCAGTTCCCCGCCGGCCGGGGCCAGGCCCATCCCGATGTGCCCGTGCCCGGTGGCCACGCTGACGTTGTCCCAGCCGTCGGCCCGCCCGATCAGCGGCAGGCTGTCCGGGGTGCACGGACGTAGCCCGCTCCACACGTCGAGCCGCCGGTCGGTCTCCAGCGCCGGCAGGTAACGCCGGGCGGTGTGCAGGATCCCGTCCACCCGCCGCGGCGACACCGAGGTGTCCAGACCGGACAGCTCCAACGTGCCGCCGACGCGTACCCGGTCGCCGAGCGGCATCACCGCGACCTTGCCCTCGCTGAGCAGCACCGGCCGGGTGGGCGTGCCCGGCCCGGCCGGCACGGTGACGGTGTAGCCCTTGGCCGGTTGCAGAGTCAGGCCCACGCCGAGCAGCCGCGCGCAGGCCGCCGACCAGACCCCGGCGGCGATCACCACCTCGGTCGGGCGCAGGTCGCCCCGGCCGGTCCGGACGCCGCGCACCCGCCGGCCGGTCACCTCGAAGTCGCGTACCTCGGCGCCGGTGAGGATCTCCACACCGCGGGCCCGCAGCGCCTCGCCGAGGCCGACCAGGAACGCGGGGATGCGCAGCGCGGCGCCCTCCTCGTTGAGCAGCGCGCCGGCCACCGCGAAGTCGACGCCCGGCTCCAGCCGGGCCAGCTCCGCGGCGTCCAGGTCGCGCAGCGGCACCCCGCGCGCGGTCGCCGCCGGGATCGTACGGCGCGCCCGCGCGTACCCCTGCTCGGTGTGGCAGGCCAGGATCATGCCGCGTTCGGTGAGCGTGCCGGCCAGCGCGTCCTCGGCGCAGATCTGGCGCAGCAACGCCAGGCTGCGCTGCTTGAGCGCGAGCAGTGTCTCGAAGCCGGCGCGGGCGTGCCGCTCGGTGCAGTGCCGGCGGAAGTGCCACAGCCAGGCCAGCAGCGCGCCGTCGAGGCGGGGCTTGACCGAGAACGGGCTCTCCGGGCTGAACAGCCAGCGGACGCCCGTCGCCGGGACCCCGGGCTCGGCCAGCGGCGCCGAACCCTGGGTGCCGACGAAACCGGTGTTGCCGGCCGAGCAGGCCGTCGGGTCGCCGACCTGGCCCCGGTCCACCACCGTGACGGTGTGCCCGGCACGGCGCAGGAACCAGGCGCAGCACAGCCCGGCCACGCCGGCGCCGATGACCAGCACGTCGGGGTCGCTGCGGGCGGGTGTGGTCATGGTCGCCGCCGGTCAGAGCGTGACGACGAAGAAGCAGGTGGGCAGGTTCACCACGACCCGTTCCCAGATCTCGGCGCGCAACGCCACCCCCGGCTCGGCGAACGTGCCCGGCGGCGGCTCGGCGAAGCCGATCGTGGAGCGGCCGGCGTCGAACAGCAGCGCGCCGTGGCCGAAGTCGCCGACGATCGCGGTGCCCGGGTCGACCAGGCGGGTACGCACGATGAAGACGCCGTTGTCCTCCACGTCCCGCATCAGCGTGCCGCTGCCGAGCAGCCGGTAGTAGTCCGCCGGGTTGATGATCAACCCGTCGGCGGTGCTGCCCATCTGCTCGACCTCGTTGCAGGCGGAGAGGATGGTGGAGCCGAACGGCCCCGGGTCGGTGAGCCGGCCCAGCTCCGGCATGCCCAGCAGCCCACCCTCGCCGCGCAGGATGGTGTGGTTCTCGGCGGTGGCCAGCCGTACCACCAGCCGGTAGTCGATGAACTGCGCGAAGCTGACCGGGTCCTCCCACAGCGTGTCCGGCACCTGCACCCACGCGGTGGTGGTGAGCAGTGGCGGGATGGGGGAGCGGTGGAAGTGGTTCGCCGCCTCCCGGCGCAGGTCCGCGCCGTCGACCGCCGGGTCGTCGGGGCGGGGCGGGCTCTCGTGCCAGTAGAAGTCCTGCGGGTCCGCCGACAGGTTGACCACCTTGAGCATGTTCCGCGACGGGTAGCGGGGCTTGCGACGGGAGCTGGTCAGCGAGTCGGTGATCGTGACGTCGTAGTCGACGCTGGTGCCGAAGCCGTCCTTGGCGAACGCCTCGACGAACAGGCCACCGGGCGACATCTGGGTCTTGCGCGCGGCGACCACCTCGGCGATGGTCCGCTTCACGGTGTCGATGGGTTGCGGCATCTGGTGTCCCTTCCTCAGGCCGGCTTGCGGGCGACGAACATGCCCCAGCCGAACTCGCCCCGGTCGATGGCCGCCTGGATCTCGTCGCAGGAGTCGGCGAAGTTCCCGATCCAGGTCCGCGCCGCCTCGTCGGTGGTGCTCGCGGCGCGCTCCCGGGCGGCGCGGCCCAGCACCCGGTACGTCTGGCGGATGTGCGCGTCGAGGCTGCGGGCCACCACGTCCACGAACCCGGCCTCGGACAACGCGCGGCGGTAGCCGTCGAGCGAGTAGCCGCCGTTCCAGCGCACCCGGTCGTAGACGTGCCGGCGGGCCGCCTCGCCGATCCGCTCGGTCGGCTGGAGGAAGTCGGAAACGGCCAGCACCCCGCCGGGGGCGAGCACCCGGAACATCTCGGCGTGGCTGCGCGGCTTCTCCGGCACCAGGAACAACGCGTCCTGGCTGACCACGTGCGTGAACGTGCCGTCGGCGTACGGCATCGCGGTGGCCGAGCCGTGCCGGAACGACACGTCGAGCCCGGTGCCGCGCTCGGCGCGCCGCTGTTCGGCGAACCGGATCCGCTCGATGCTCAGGTCCAGCCCCTCGCCCCGGCACCCGGTGCGCCCGGCCAGCCGCAGCAGGAAGTTACCGCAGCCGCAGCCGACGTCGAGCACGTTCGACGTCGCGTCGATGCCGGCGTCGTCGGCGAGGATGTCCGAGGTCCGGTCCGCCGCCGCGTGGTAGTCGATGTCGTCCTCGCCGGCGAAGTAGCCGGTGTGCAGCACGCCCTCGCTGTCCCAGAAGCTGAGGTACGTCTGCGTGGTCTGGTCGAAGAACTCGGAGACGTCGCGCTCGGTGAACTGGCTGGTCGTGGACATGGGCACTCCCTCGTGCGGCGGTCGGGTGGACTCAGGCGTAGGTGTCCTTGCGGACCCCGGTCAGGTGCGGCAGGTCGGGGCCGGTCGCGGCGGCGCCGCCGTCGATCAGGTGCACGCCGGCGGTCACGTACGACGCCCGCTCGCTCGCCAGGAACGCGGCCACCGCGGCCACCTCCTCGGGGCGGGCCAGCCGGCCGACGGCGCTGTGGTGGCCCATCGCGGCCAGCCGGGCCTGCACGTCGCCGTCGTCGCCGGCCAGTCGGGCCGCCGCGCGTTCCATCGGCGGGGTGCGCACCCCGCCGGGCGCGAGCACGTTCACGGTGATCCCGTCCCGGCCCACGTCCACCGCGAGGCCCTGGGCGAAGCGCACCAGCGCGGCGCGGGTCACCCCGGACAGCACCAGCGGACCGATCGGCACCACCGCGGTCTCGGAGGCGACCAGCAGCAGCCGGCCCCGGCCCGCGGCGCGCATGTGCGGCACCGCGGCCAGCGACAGCGCGACCGCCGGCAGCAGCACCCGGTCGACGGCGGCCCGGTAGTCGTCCGTGTCGAAACCGGTGGCGGTGCCGATCGGCGGGCTGCCGCCGCTGACCAGCAGCACGTCCGCCCCGCCGAGGTCGGCGGCGACCCGGTCCACCCAGCGGGCGGCGGCGTCGGTGTCGGTGACGTCCACGCGGTCGGCGCTGACCCGGCCGGTGGTCACCGCGGCCAGCTCCCGCTCGGCGGCGGCGAGGCGCTGCGGGTCGCGCCCGCAGACCGCCACGTGCGCGCCCTCGGCGGCGAACTCCTTCGCGCAGGCCAGCCCGATGCCGCTGGTGCCGCCGGCGACCAGCGCCACCCGATCCTTCAGCCCCAGATCCACGTCCGTCACCTCTCCGTCTCACCGACGCGGGCCGCCGCGCCGGAATGCGTGCCGGCCGACCCGTCGGGCCGGTAGCCGTAGCGGGCGGACAGCGGCCAGGCCAGTGCCGTGACCGCGAGGCGTTGCCGGCCGGTCAGCGTGCGCCGCCACCCGTCGTCGGTGTCCCGGATGACGGTCGGGCCGGTGCGGAACCGGTCCGGGTTGCCGGTCACCGTGTGGTTGCCGCGCAGCTCGACGGTCCGGTCCCGGACCGGGTTGCCGGCCGGGTCGACGCCGACCAGCCGCAGCAGCGCGTCGACCGTGCCGGCCGGCTCGGCGGTGAAGTCCTCGTAGCGCAGGAACGTCGACCGTCCGGGGTGCCGGCGGTTGATCGCCGCCGAGGCCAGGTTGAACCCGTGCCAGTACGCGGTGCTGCGCGCCGCCGACATGGCGTAGACGTAGTCCTTCGGCTCCCGCCAGGAGTGCGCCACCGCGCGCGGGTCGCGCACCAGGTGCAGCCAGTACGGGTCGACGCCGGGCACCTGCGGCAGCAAGGCCGACTCGCCGGGGATCTTGGTGCTGTCCACGATCACCCGGGCGCCGGTGCGCGCGGCGATCTCCCGGTAGACCGCGCCGAGCAGGTCGGCGTGCGCGCGGGTGTCCGGGTCGGGTGCGCCCCGGCGCAGCACCCGCCAGGTGTGCCGGGTCCGCAGCCGGGCGCGTTGACGCCGGATCACCTCGGCGGCGTGCGCGTCGGCGGACATGCCGGCCGGGCGGCCGACCGGCAGCACCGCCGACCAGAGCGGGCAGGCGGTCAGCGCCTCGCCGCAGCCGCACCGGTCGTTGACCCCGCGGCCGGTGGAGTTCTTCCACAGGAAGTGCAGTTCGCCGACGTGCACGACGCCGGGCGCCTCGCCGAGGACGTTGCCGATGATGGTGCTGCCGTTGCGACACCAGCCGGTGACGCTGAGCACGGTCACGGGTGCGCTCATGTGCGTACCTCCATCGGGGTTCGGCCGCCGATGCGCAGCGCCATCGCGGCGGCGACCGCCGCGCCGGCCGCGCCGGCCACGAACACCGCCGGGTAGCCGAACCCGGCGGCGACCAGACCGGTCGCCGGACCCCACACCGCCAGCCCGAGATCCCAGAACGAGGTGTACGCACCGATCGCCGCGCCCTGCCGCGCCGGGTCGGTGCGGTTCATCACCATCAGCGCCAGCGACGGGTGCAGCAGCGAGAAACCGACGCCCATCACCACGCTGCCGGCCACCGCGACCGGCAGGTTCGGCGCGACCGCGATGACCAGCAGCCCGACCGCCTCGCCCACCCCGCACCAGGTGGCCACCCGGCGGGGGCCGAGCCGGTCGGGCAGGTGACCGATGACCAGCCGGGTGCCGGCGTAGACCGCGCTGAAGCAGCTCAGCACCACCACGCCGTGACCGATGCCGCGGGCGTCCAGGTGCAGCACCACGAACGCGGCCAGCCCGGCGTACCCGGCCGCGCCGAACGTCAGCGCCACGCCGGGCAGCAGCGCGGGGCGCAGCAGCAGGCCGCCGCCCCGGGCCGTCGGCGCGGCGCGCGGCGGCGTCGGCGCCAGCGCGACGAGCGCGGCGCCGAGGGCCGGGGCGGCGGCGCTGAGCGCCCACACCGCCGGGTACCCGGCCTGTTGCACGGTCGCGCCGAGGAACGTGCCGGCGGAGATGCCGCCCCACATGCTCACCCCGTAGAGGCCGATGAGTTGACCGCGCCGGTGGTGCGGGGCGAGCTGGACGATCCACACCGCGCCGGCGGTGAACAGGGCCGCCTCGCCGGCGCCGAGCAGCAGCCGGACCGCCACCAGCGCCGGCACGCCCAGCGGCGCCAGGTACAGCAGGCCACCGGCGGCCACCACGAGCGCGCCGGTCAGCATCACGGTGCGATGGCCGTACCGGTCGGCCAGCGCGCCGGCGGCCGGCCGGACCAGCAGCGCGGTCACCGCGGTCCCGGTGACCACGACGCCGACGGTCAGGTCACCGGCGTCGTGCCGCTCCCGCAGGAAGCCGGGCAGCACCGGGATGACCGCGGTCAACCCGAGGTAGCCGGCGAAGAGGCCACCGAGCAGCCCGACCAGCGCGCGCCGGGGCAGTCGCCGCTGTGCGGTGTCGACGCCGGTCACGGCCGCGCCGGTGCGCTGTCGCGGGCGGC
The DNA here is from genome assembly GCF_900090105.1 of Micromonospora humi. GTDB lineage: Bacteria > Actinomycetota > Actinomycetes > Mycobacteriales > Micromonosporaceae > Micromonospora > Micromonospora humi. The sequence continues at coordinate 175,005 of NZ_FMDM01000008.1, forward strand.
GGCGACCTTGCGGACCGCGTGCACCAGGTCGTCGCAGTCGTCCGGGGTGAGGTTGGACGACAGCGGCACGTCGACGGTCTCGGTGAGCAGCCGCGCGGTGCGCGGCAGCGTCGCGCGGACCTGCCCCGGGTCCGCGGTGTCGTAGAGGAAGCGCCAGTTCCAGAACGCCCGGACGTTGAGGTCGTCGTCCGCGCCGATGTTGCGGGCGTCGATCCCTTCCGCCCGCAGCGCCCGGGCGAACCAGCCCGCGTCGCCGCCGGGCACGCGGAACAGGAACGCTTCTCCGAGGTACGCCCCGGGCGCCACCGGTCGCCGCACGGCGATGCCCGGCAGGTCGGCCAGGGCGCGGGAGACGTGGGCGTAGTTGCGGTGGAACAGCGCCAGCCGTTGCGGCAGCCGGGTCAGCTCGGCCCGTAGCAGCGCCGCCCGGATCTCGTCCATCCGCAGGCTGAGCAGGGGCAGGTCCAGGCCGGTGAGCGACGGCTCGCCGTGCGGGAAGTGCCGGCGCAACCGCCCCTCGTACGCCCCGGACAGCGCGACCGCCCGGGCGAAGAGCGTGCTGTCGTCGGTGACCAGGAAGCCACCCTCACCGCAGTTGAGCGCCTTGTCGGACTGGGTGCTGAACGCCCCGGCCGCGCCGAACGTGCCGAGCTTGCGGCCGTGGAGTTCGGCGCCGAGCGCCGGTACGGCGTCCTCGATCAGCGGTACGCCCATCTCGGCGGCGAAGGCGGCGAGCGCCTCGACGTCGGCGGCGAAGCCGCGCATGTGCACCACCATGACGGCGCGGATGTCCGGCCGCCACCGCCGGCGCAGGTCGTCGAGGTCCATCCGCAGGTCGTCGTCGACCTCGACCAGAAATGGTCGGCAGCCGGCCAGCACAATGGCACTCGGAGTGGCGACAAAAGTGAATCCGGGGCAGGCGACCAATGACCCCGGCGGCACGGCTGCTCCCATCAGGGCGAGGGCCAGCGCGGCGGTGCCGCTGGAAACGGCGAGCGCATGCCGGGTGCCGAAATAGTGGCACAGTTCGTCCTCGAAGCGACCGCATTCGGTTTCGTTCTGCGCGCGGTGGTCGTATCGGAAGTAGAGATGACTGCGGATGGCCCGAATTGCGGCGTCCTCGTCCTCGGCGTGTACGAATACCGCACCTTTGTCATAGGTGGGCCACGGCGCGCGCCGGACCGGCCGACCGCCGTGCAGTGCGAGCTGTCTTTCCAGCTCAGCGCCGTAGGGAGCCGGCCTAGGCCGGCTCGGCGCGGGAGCGTCGTTGTTCCCGTTCACCGGCGGACTCCTCGGGCGAGCGGCAGCAAATCCTATCCGTTCGATAGGATTTGCCGAGCGCGCGCCGGGCACGATTGCCCGGCGGAATCTCGCGGTCCCGGCGCGATCCCGTCGAGGGGTGGGAAAAGCCACCAGATCCGACATTGGCGTGGGGTGGATCCAGTGACCATCATGATTGCCCTCATGGTCGCCACCGTCAACATGCGATCGGGAATACGTAGAACAGTTGCTGACAGTGACAGTGGACAATAGGGAATAGTCCCTCGTGGTGCGTGTCGCCAGGTCTTCGCGGTGCTGACCGGCCGTGCCGTCTCCATCCCGGCCGGGCCTTCGCGCCCGGTCACCCGCTCGTGCCCGGTCTGCTCGTGCCGGCGGTCTGTTCGTGCCGGCGGTCTGTTCGTGCCGGCGGTCTGTTCGTGCCGGCGGGTTTGCCCGAGCAGGCCGCCCCGCTCTCCTCGCCTCCTCGCGGCGATGTCAGCGGCTCGTCACTCCGTGTGAGAGGCGGGCCGCCTCCGCGTCCCCTCGCTCCGCCGCCTTTGCTCTGCAGCCACGGACGCATCAATCACGGAGGGCTGCTGCTGCGCGGATGGCTGCAGAGCAAAGGCGGTGGAGCGGGGTGCCCGGCTGTCGCGAAAACCTCACGTAACCCCTGCTCAAGCGATCAGGCGCCGTGCGGACGCCTTTCTGGGGCAGATGGCCCGTCGTTACCCGGAGTCACCGGCGGAGCAGCGCACCGTTCGTCACCGACCGTCACCGATCGTGGCCGCCCGCGGGCCCGCGGGCCCGCGAGCCAGCCGTCGCCGGCCCGAGCACGCGGGACGGGTACCAGGGGCAAACGGCGGTCAGGTCGTCTCGCGCCAGGCCTCGACCAGGTCGGGCACGCACGCGTACCGCGCAGCCGGGTCGGCCCGGGTGGCCCGCTCCACGACCGCTGCGGCGCGCTCGTCGCCCCGCCAGCCCGACGGCGCGTCGAGCAGGTGGTGCAGGGTGCGGCCCAACGCGTGCACGGTGGTGCGCTCGTCGATCACCGCGCCCCGGGTCAACTCCTCGGGTGAGAGATAACGGCGGGATCCGGGCAGCCGCTCGGAGTCCAGGACGAACGCTCCCGGCCGATACTCGTCCAGGTCGATCAGCCGCATCCGGCGGGCGTCGAAGTCGTAGAGGAAACACCCGTCGTACAGGTCGATCGCGACGTAGCCGGCGGCGCTGACGGCGAGGTGGGCGTCGAGGATCACCGCCAGGGCCGCCCGCACCTCGGCGACCGGGAGGCGCTGGAAGCGGGCCAGGCCGGACCGGTCCGACCCGCGCACGGTGGCGTGGTTGAGCACGGTCCCCTCGCACCACGGATACACCAGGGTGGGACCGTCGGTGCCGTCGCGCACCAGTTCCGGCCGGACGACCGCCGGGTGCCGGACGGCTGCGTGCAGGCCGAGGGCCCGGGTCAGGGAGGCCTGCGCCCGCGGGGTCCGGGCCCGCTTGACGAACCAGCGCCGGCCCGCCGCCCGCACGCCGTAGGAGAGACAACCGGAGTCCTGGTCGCCGAAGACCACGAACGCGTCGGTCGGATCCAGTTCGAACACCCGCCGAGGGTAGCGCCGGGCGTCCCGGTCGTGGCCGCCGTCGGCATGCGACGACACCGGACCGGGTAGCTCTCCCGGCATGTCCGTAAGCGCACGGCAGCGGGACCTCTTCGTCGCGACGCTCAGCTCGGCGGCGGTGGTCGTGGGTGTGGTGTGGCTCGTCACGCGACCCCTCGCGTGGTTCTCCGTCCTCTGGGTGGCGGTGGCGGCCACGGTCGTCGGGACGAGCCTGCGTCGAGGTCTCGCCCCGACCACCGGCGACCGGCGCCCGACGAGGCCGCGACCCGCCCGGCGGGCGCCGCGGGTGATGGCCGTCGTCTCGGCCCTGTTCGCCGCGGTCCTGCTGGCCGTGTTCCTGCCCCGGTTCGCCCGGGACGGCCAGCCACCGGCGCTGCTCGCGCTCTGGGCGCTGTTCGCTGTCGCGATCGCGGGATTCAACCTCTGGACGGCGTTCCGGGGCCCGGCGCAGGCGCACGACGAACGGGTCACTCCGGCGGCGCCACCACCTCGATGACCTCGGCGGGCGCCCGGCGTGGGGCCGGCGGCAGGTCCGCGTCCGGGCCCCAGCCGACCCGCACCACCAGGTAGGGGTCGCCGATGCCGGCGAGCAGGTCGCGCATCATCCGGCGCGGCCAGGCCAGCTCTATCGCGTCGCTGAGCGGAGCGGCGGCCAATCCCTCGGCGGTCGCGGTGAGCAGCAGCGCCGACAGCGCCTCGCCGCCGCGCAACCACGCTTCCGGCTCGTCGCGGTCGCCGAACAGGATCAGGTACGCCGCACCGCGGTCGAAGTCCGCGCCGGCGGTCAGCCCGGCCGCCCTGCCGAGGGCGTGATCGCGCAGCGGGACGCGCCGCGGTGCGGGCCGGACCGCGGTGGTCGTGGGCACGCCGTCGCCGCTGCCCGCCGGGCGGTTGGTCCACCGGTGCAGTTCCTCCCGGTACGCCGGGTCGGCCAGCTCCGCGTCGGCGGCGCGGCCGGTGGACACGGCCAGCATCGGCATCTGGTCCGGGCGGACCACGTGCAGGTGCGCACCCTGCGCCTCGACGGCGTCGGTGAGCCGCGTCAGGACCGACTCGGGCACCGGACGGTCGCCGTACGCGCGCCGGTCGGTGCGGCGGCGCGGGATCGCGTCGACGAGCCGGAGCGCCGGTACGTCCAACACGGTCGGGCCGGTGACGCGCAGCCGGGCGAGCAGCGTCGGGTCGGCCGGGTCGGGCAACCGCTCGACGGCGACCGCCCAGCCGACGGCGGCGAGCGACACCCGGGCGTGGTGCAGGGCCGCGCCGCAGCTCAGGGTGAGCAGCCGGCCGTCCGGGTCGGTGTGGGCGAGCTGCCGGCCGGGGTCGGCGCGCAGCTCCAGCGTGTCCGCGTCGATCCGCCAGCGCCAGGGCTGGGTGTTGAACACCGAGGGGGCGTGCAGGGACTGTCGGGCCGCCGCCTCCAGCACCCGTACCGTCGGGTCCTGCTGCGTGCGGGTCGCGGACCGGTCCATGGCGGCGCCTCCTCGTTGCTCGTCCCCTTCCGAGGCTGCCCGCCGCCGGGGCCCAGGGGCAGGGCCGGAGGTCCCGAGCCCACCGAGCCCGGCGACCCGGGTGGGTGAAAAAGGCCCCTCCTCTACCGGAGCGTCAAGCGGGGGCCCCTCCTTGCTCGGGTGGAACGGCGAGGGCGATGGTGAGGTCCAGCACCGTGGCGGGGTCGTGGAGGCGGTCGCCGAACAGCTCCCGCAGCTTGCCCATCCGGTAGCGGACGGTCTGCGGGTGCACGAACAGGTCGGCCGCCACGTCGTCCCGGCGGCCCTGGTGCAGCAGCCAGGACCGCAGCGTCTCGGCGAGTCGGTGCGCGGTGGCCGGCGGCAGGGCGGCGAGCGGCGCGAGGGCCTGGGTCCGCAGGTCGGCCAGTGCCTCCGGGTCCATGCTGAGCAGCAGCGCGGCGAGGTGACGCTCGGTGTCGACCGGCCCGGCGTCCGGTTCGCCGAGTCCGAGCGTGAGGGCCCGGGTGGCCCGCTGGTAGGACGCGGCGACCCGGTGCCAGGGGCGGGCCGGTCCGAGCACCGCCCGGTGCCCGTGCAGCAGCCGGACCAGCTGACGGCGCCGGCCGCCGTGCGCGTCCGGCACCAGCAGCACCGCCAGCTCCTCGGCCGGGCGCATGCCGGGCAGGTCCTCGCCGCTCTCCAGCGTCTGCGGGCCGAGCAGGGCGAGCACCGCGCGCAGGTGGCGGCGGGGCAGCAGCACCACGGTCAGCGTCTGCGGCGGCGGCCAGTCGGCCCGCTCGGCGCTGCGCCGCAGCGATTCCTCCGGCTCGCCGGCGAGCAACTGCCGGGTGAGCCGTTCCACATCCCGGCGGCGTACCCGGCCGGCGCTCGCCAGCTCGTCGGCGTGCCCGGCCACGCTGGCCGCGGACAGCTCGTCGATGTACGCGAACATCAGCTCGGCGAACTCGGCCACCGTCTCGGCGGCCAGGCCGCTGCGCACCGTGATGGTGGAGACCTCCCGCCAGGCCACCCGGGCGCCCACCCGGTACGCGGCCAGCAGCGCGTCCATGCTCCGCCCGGAGCGGGCCTCGCCGCTGCCCAGCGCGTACGCGGCCTCCAGCGCGGGGGCCAGGGGAGTGCTCGGGTCGAACGCCTGGGTACCCTCGATGAGCTGGAGGAACGTGCCCAGCGCGATGCGTACCGCGTTCTCGATCTTCGCGCGCATGGTGCCGGTGAGCGTGCCGGAGTAGTCCGGCACCTCGGCGGTGATCGCGGTGACCGTGCGCTCGGCGACCATCGGCAGGCGGCCGCGCAGCATCGCCGCCACCTCGGCGTCGAGATCGAGATGGGCGGCACGCTGCCCGGTCCCGGCCTCCTGCGACATGTTGTTCCCTTCGAACAAAAACCTGTGGCCGTTTCACCTTTGTCGGTCAAGATGTTATGCGATTACGCAGCCACGCTGGTCATATGACCACAACTGCGCCCCGCCGCTCCCAGAAGGTCTCCTTCCGGGACAGGCTGCTGCGGCTGGCCGGCACGGTCACCACCCCCCTGCTGCCGGGCGACTATCTCGACCTGGTCGCGCCGCTGCGGGCGGGCGCGCCCCTGCGGGGCCGGATCGTCGCCGTCCGCCCGGAGACCCGGGACGCGGCGACGCTGGTGATCCAACCGGGGCGCGGCTGGCAGGGTCACCTGCCGGGGCAGTACGTGCGCCTGGGGGTGGACGTCGACGGGGTGCGCCAGTGGCGCGCGTACTCGCTCACCTCGCCGCCGGGCGCGGCGGACGGCCGGATCGCCGTGACCGTGAAGGCGATCCCGGACGGCAAGGTCAGCAACCACCTGGTCCGCCGGATCCGACCCGGCACGATCGTCCAGCTCGACCAGGCGCAGGGCGAGTTCGTGCTGCCCACGGCCACCCCCGAGCGGGTCCTCTTCCTGACCGCCGGCAGCGGCATCACCCCGGTCATGGGGATGCTGCGCGCCGGGCTCACCGAACGCGCCGACGTGGTGCTCGTGCACTCGGCGCCGACCCGCGACGACGTCATCTTCGGCGCGGAGCTGAGGGCGCTCGCCGAACGCGGCGCGGTACGCCTGGTCGAGCGGCACACCGACACCTCCGGCCTGCTCGACGTGACCGAGCTGGACGAACTCGTACCCGACCATGCGCAGCGGCACACCTGGGCGTGCGGGCCGCTCGGCCTGCTCGACGCCGCCGAGGCGCACTGGGCGGCCCGGGGCGCGGTCGATCTGCTGCACACCGAGCGGTTCCGTCCTACGGTGATTACGCCGGGCGACGGCGGCACGGTGACCTTCACCGGGGCGGGGGTGACCGTCGAGGCCGACGGCGCCACCACCCTGCTCGACGCGGGGGAGAACGCGGGGGTGCTCATGCCCTCGGGCTGCCGGATGGGGATCTGTTACGGCTGCGTCGTGCCGCTGCGCCAGGGCGCGGTACGCGACCTGCGCAACGGCGACGTGACCACGGCCGTGCCGGGTGACGGCGTGCGGATCCAGACCTGTATCTCGGCGGCCGCCGGTACCTGCGACATCGAACTCTGAGGAGCCACCGACGTGACCGTGATCCAGAAGAAGGCCGACAACCCGATCGCCCACCTGAGCGCCGAGGACATCGAGATCATCGGCAAGGAGCTGGACGCGATCCGGGACCGGGTGATCGCCGACCGGGGGGAGCGGGACGCCCGCTACATCCGCAAGGTGATCAAGACCCAGCGGACGCTGGAGATCAGTAGCCGCGCGGTGCTGCTGTTCTCGCTGTTCCCGCCGGCCTGGATCGTCGGCACGGCCGGTCTCACCGTCGCCAAGATCCTCGACAACATGGAGATCGGGCACAACGTCCTGCACGGCCAGTGGGACTGGATGCGTGATCCGAAGATCCACTCCACGACCTGGGACTGGGACCACGTCTCCCCGGCCGACCAGTGGAAGCAGTCGCACAACGAGTTGCACCACCGCTACACCAACGTGGTCGGCAAGGACAACGACCTCGGGTACGGCATCATGCGCGTCGACGAGGACCAGCCGTGGCACCCGATGCACCTGGGCCAGCCGGTGTGGAACCTGCTCAACGCCGCCTTCTTCGAGTACGGCATCGCCGCGTACGACATGGAGTTGGGCGACCACCTCAAGCAGAAGCGGCTCAAGGACCCGAAGTTCCGGGCCAAGGCGAAGGCGGTCGGCCGCAAGATCCGCAAGCAGGTGCTCAAGGACTACGTGGTCCACCCGCTGCTCTCCGGTCCCTCGTTCCTGTCCACGCTCGCCGCCACGTTCACCGCCAACCTGATCCGCAACGTGTGGAGCCACTCGGTGATCATGTGCGGGCACTTCCCGAGCGGCGTGGAGACGTTCGAGAAGACCTCCATCGAGGGCGAGACGCGCGGCGAGTGGTACCTGCGGCAGATGCTCGGCTCGGCCAACATCAGCGGCCCCCGCCTGCTGCACATCATGACCGGGAACCTGTCCTTCCAGATCGAGCACCACCTCTTCCCCGACCTGCCGAGCAACCGCTACCAGGAGATCGCCCCGCAGGTCCGGGCGCTGTTCGACAGGTACGGGCTGCGCTACACCACCGGCCCGCTGCCCAAGCAGGTCGCCTCCGCCTGGTGGAAGGTCATCCGCCTGTCGCTGCCCAACCGCCGCGACCGTCGGCAGCCCGTCGCGCCGGGCCCGCTGGTCCCCTCCGGCGCCGCCTGACCGGCATGTGCACGGCTGGTGAACTTCCCCCCACCGGCGTTCGCACATTCGATGTCCTCGCAGCTCAGGCCGCATTTCGCGGCCCTCGGGCGGGTCCCGTGTCCCCGTACACTCGCGCCCATGCCGAAGCAGCGGGACGCCGCGCCGCCGCCGGGCGCCGGCCGGCGGGTGGTGATGCTCGTCGACAACGCGGTCGAGGGTGACTCACGGGTGCAGAAGGCCGCCCGGTCCGCCGCCGACGCCGGCTGGCACGTCACCCTGCTCGGCTGCGCCCGCGTCGACGCCGAGCGCCGCTGGCAGCTCGGCGACGCCGAGGTACGCGTGCTGCCGCTGGACGCGCCCCGCCTCCTCCCCACCGACGCGAGCGATCCACGCGGCGAGGCCGGCGCGACCGGTTCCCCCGCCGGCCCACGCGGCTCGGGCCTGCGGGGCCGGCTGGTGGCGCGTGGCGGGCTGCCGTTGCGGGTGGCCCGGCTGGCCCGCCGACCGTTGGAGCACGCCCAGGTCCGCTACTGGCGGGCCCGGCTCGGCGACCGGGCCTGGCGCCGGCTGGAGCCGGGACTGTGGGACTACGAACGTGTCGCCGGCCCGGTCGTCGACGAGTTGCGCCCCGACCTGGTCCACGCGCACGACTTCCGGATGCTCGGCGTGGCCGCCCGCGCGGTCGACCGCGCCCGCGCCCGGGGACGCGTCGTGAAGCTGGTCTGGGACGCGCACGAGTGGCTTCCGGGTGCCCGACCCCGTCGCGACAACGCCCGCTGGCTGCCCGCGCACCTGGGCTACGTCCGCGAGTACGTCGGCCACGCCGACGCGGTCGTCACCGTCTCCGACACGCTCGCCGACCTGTTGGTCCGCGACCACGACCTGCCGGAGCGCCCCACCGTCGTGCTCAACGCCCCGATCGCCGAGCCCGAGCGCTCCTCCGCCGTGCCCGCCGCCGCGGAGCGTGCCGCCGCCGTGCCTGCCGCCGCCGTGCCTGCCGCCGCCGTGCCTGCCGCCGCCGTGCCTGCCGCCGCCGTGCCTGCCGCCGCCGTGCCTGCCGCCGCCGTGTCGGTCGCTGCGGGACCCGTCGCTGAAGCCGCGTCCGTTGGCGCCCCGGCGCCCACCGGGCGGACCGTGCCGGCCGCCGTTACCGTTCGGGCGGCCGGCGAGTCGCCTGACCTGCGGACCGGCTGCGGTGTGGCCGCCGACACCCCGCTGCTGGTCTACAGCGGGGCGATGGCCGAACAGCGTGGCGTGGACACCGTGGTCGAGGCGCTGCCCCGGCTGCCCGGCGTACACCTTGCCCTGGTCGTCGCCGACCCGGCCGCCGCCTACGTCCGACAGGTCGTCGCCCGCGCCGCCCGCCACGGCGTCGCCGCGCGGGTGCACGTGCTGCCGTACGTGCCGCACCGGCAGCTCGTCGCGTTCCTCGCCACCGCCGACGTCGGGCTCATCCCGCTGCACCACTGGCCCAACCACGAGATCGCGTTGATCACCAAGTTCTTCGAGTACGCGCACGCGCGGCTGCCGATCGTGGTCAGCGACGTCCGCACCATGGCCGACACGGTCCGGGCCACCGGCCAGGGTGAGGTCTTCCGCGCCCGGGACGCCGCCGACCTGGCCCGCGCAATCCGGGCGGTGCTCGCCGACCCGGCCCGCTACCGCACCGTCTACGACGGCCCGAACTCCCCGCTGCCCACCTGGACCTGGGAGTCCCAGGCCGACCGCCTGAACGCCCTCTACCACCACCTGCTCACCCGCACCCCCTGAGCCACCACCCCCCCCGGACACCCACGCCGTTCCACCCGTCGCCCCCGCTGCCGCTGACTGGAACGCCATGGGTGTCTCGACCCGGGTTTGACACCCGTGGCGTTCCACTCACCACGGTCGGCGCTCGTTGGTGGAACGCCATGGGTGTCCCGACCCGTCCTGAGGCCCGTGCCGGGGCCGTCGCCGCCACGCCCACGGGTTGACCATGAGGTTGGCGGTGCCACATCGGGCAACGGGGGCCGTCAACGTCATGATCGGCGGGGCGGGGGAAAGGGGTGGGCGGGGGGAGAACGGGTGGGCTAGCCTGGGCGGTATGCAGAGCAGGCGCACCATCACCGCCGCGGCCGCGCGAGCTTTCCGCTCGCCGGTTGCCGCCGCCTGACCTGCCCCAACCCCACGCCGGCGACCGGAAACGGTCCGCCGGCGTCGTCGTGTCACGCCACCGTCGCGCGGACCGTCCGGACGCCCGTACCCGGAAGGCCCCCGCCATGACACCCGACGAGATCATCCGCACCTTCGACGACCACTACCACCGGCTCGACCACTCCGACGCGCCGGAGAGTTCCCTGGTGCCACCGCCCGGCGACCCGGTGCTGTTCACCACCTCGGGCATGCACCCGCTCACGCCGTACCTCCTGGGGCGCCCGCACCCGGGCGGACGCCGCCTGGTCAACGTGCAGCGGTGCCTGCGCACCACCGACCTCGACGAGGTCGGCGACCGCACCCACCTGACCGTGTTCCAGATGCTCGGCTCCTGGTCGCTCGGCGACTACGACATCGCGACCAGCCTGCGCTGGGGCTTCGACCTGCTCACCGACGGCTACCGGATCCCGCCGCAGCGGCTGCACGCGACCGTCTTCGGCGGCGACGACCAGCTCGGCCCGGACGAGACCGCGCGGGAGACCTGGACCGCGCTCGGCGTGCCGGTGGAGGCGCTCGGGGAGGACAACTGGTGGTCCAACGGACCGACCGGCCCGTGCGGACCGGACTCGGAGATCTTCGTGTGGACCGGCGACGGGCCACCGACCGGCACCCCCAGCGGCGACGCGCGCTGGGTGGAGGTGTGGAACCACGTGCAGATGCGGTACCACCGGCACCCCGACGGCCGGCTCACGTCGCTGCCGCTGCCCAGCATCGACACCGGCATGGGGCTGGAACGGTTGGAGATGGTGCTGCGCGGCGAGACGTCCGTGTTCACCGGCGACGGGCTGCGCCCGTGGGTGGGCGCGGTCCGCGACCGGTGGGACCTGCCGGAGACGGACCTGCGCGTGGTCGCGGACCACCTGCGCTCCGCGGTGGTCGTGCTCTCCGACGGGGTACGCCCGGGCAACACCGGGCGGGGCTACGTGCTGCGCCGGCTGCTGCGCCGCGCGCTGACCGTGCTGTGGCGCGACGACCCGGCGCGCAGCCTGGGCGAGCTGCCGCTCACCGGGTACGCGGACACGCTGCGCCGGTTCCGCCGGCCGGTCGACCCCGACCCGCTGCGGGAGCTGCTGTGCGACGAGGAGCGCCGGTTCCGGGAGCTGCTGCGGCGCGGCCGGCCGCTGGTGGACCGGGTCCGCGCGCGGGGTCCGCTGACCGAACGCGACTACCACTGGCTGCACGACACCCACGGGTTGCCTCGCGAGCTGGTCGACGGCCTGCTCAGCGATGTCGGCTGAGGTGGCCGGTCGGCCCGGCGGGTGCCAGACTCGTCCTCACACGTCGCCGCGAGGGAAGAGGACCCATGACCGGGTACGAGGTGCGGCCGGACGAGGAGACGGTGCCGCTGCTCGGCGCCGAGGTGCGCATCACCGACCCGGCCGGGCTGCTCGCCGCCGCCGCAGACGGGCCGGTCGAGCTGCTGGCCGGCGCGAGCTTCCCCGCCCCGGTGCGGGAGGTCCGCTGCACCGTGCGCACCGACACCGCCGGCGGTCGGCAGGTGCACCGCTTCGAGGCGTACCTGCGGATGGAGGCCGCGCCGGCCGGCCTGCTCGCTCTCGGGCTGGCCGGGCCGGTCGGCCTGCTGCTCGCCGAGCGGTTGGCCGCGCGCGCCGGCGACGGCCCGGCCGCCGCCGCGGTGGGCCGGGCCGCCGCCGAGGCGTCCCGCCGGCTGGGGCTGCGACCCGCCGGGACCGCCCTGGCCGCGCCGCCGCGCGACCCGGCCGGCCGGGCGGTGCTGGCCGCCGCCGAGGCCGCCGGCGTGCGACCCCGCGTGGAGCAGGAGAACGGCTCGGTACGCATCCGCGCCGACGTGCCGAGCGCCGAGGTGGGACCGGAGCACCTGCGGGCCGTGCTCGGCCTGCTGCTCCAGGCGGTACGTGAACTCGCCGGCGACAGCGTCGAGCCGACCGTGCTGCGCGGACGCACGTACCTGGTGGGGCGGCGACCGGTAGCGGTGGCCGCGCCGCGCAGCGAGACGGTGACCCTCGACCAGGTCGGCGGCCTGGCCGACGTGGTCGCCCGGTTCCGCGAGGTGGCGGTGTCGTTCCGGCACCCGCAGGCGATGGCCCGCTGGGGCGCGCGCCGGCCGCAGGGCATCCTGATGTACGGCCCGCCGGGCACCGGCAAGACCATGCTGGCCCGGGCGCTCGCCAACGAGGTCGGCGCGGACTTCGTGGAGATCCGCACGCCGGAGATCCTGGACAAGTATCTCGGCGGTTCCGAGCGCAACATCAAGCGCATCTTCCGTGACGCCCGCCGCTACCGCCGGCCCACCGTGATGCTCTTCGACGAGTTCGACTCGATCATCAGCTACGCCGGGGCCGGCGGCGACGCGGCCAGCCAGGCGGTCAACGCCGTCGCCGGCATCTTCAAGCAGGAGATGAACACGCTGTTCGAGGAGAACCCCGACGTCATCGTGGTCGCCACCACCAACTTCCCGCAGCGCGTCGACGCCTCGCTGATCCGCTCCGGCCGCTTCGACCTGAAGATCGCCATCCCGGCGCCGGACGACACCGGCCGCGCGGAGATCCTCGGCAAGATGATCCGGGAGCTGATCGACCGGCACGAGCGCACCGGTTTCCGGATGTTCGCCGACGACGTGGACCCGGCCGCCCTGGCCGCCGACACCGCCGGGCTCACCGGCGCCGACCTGCGCGAGGCGCTGCGCCGGGTGCAACTCGCCAAGGCGCTGCGGGAAGCTGCGGAGGGTGCGCCGCCGGCCCCGATCGGCCAGGATGACCTGCGGGAGGCCGTCGCCGGGTTGCGCCGCGGCTGAGGGGAAGGGGCCCGCGTTGTCGTCGTCCGAGCTGTTGCTGTCCCGCCGTGACCTGGCGTTCCTGCTGCACGACTGGCTGGACGTGACCCGGTTGACCGAGCGGCCCCGCTACGCCGAGCACTCCCGCGAGACGTTCGACGCGGTGCTCGACCTCGCCGCGCGGGTCGCCGCCGAGCGCTTCGCCCCGCACAACCGGGCCGCCGACACGAGCGAACCCACCGTCGACAGTGGCCGCGTACGCACCATTCCGCAGGTCAAGGCCGCGCTGGACGCGTTCGCCGACACCGGGTTGTTCGCCGCCACGCTCGACGAGTCGGTCGGCGGCATGCAGCTCCCGCACGCGGTGGCCGCCGCCGCGTTCGCCTGGTTCCAGGCCGCCAACGTGGGCACCTCCGCGTACCCGTTCCTCACCCTCGGCAACGCCAACCTGCTGCTCGCCCACGGCAGCCCCGAGCAGGTCGACACCTGGGTGCGCCCGATGGTGGAGGGCCGGTTCTTCGGCACCATGTGCCTGTCCGAGCCGCAGGCCGGCAGCTCCCTGGCCGACCTGACCACCCGCGCCGAGCCGCAGGACGACGGCACCTACCGGATCACCGGCACCAAGATGTGGATCTCCGCGGGCGACCACGAGCTGGCCGAGAACATCGTGCACCTGGTCCTCGCCCGCATCCCCGGCGGACCGCCCGGCGTGCAGGGCCTGTCCCTGTTCGTCGTGCCGAAGGTGCTGCTCGACGACGACGGCGCGCTGGGCCCGCGCAACGACGTGGTGCTGGTCGGGCTCAACCACAAGCTCGGCTACCGGGGCGCCACCAACACCCTGCTCAACTTCGGCGAGGGCGTGCACCGCCCGTACGGGCGGGCCGGCGCGGTCGGGTATCTCGTCGGGCAGCCGCACCGGGGGCTGGCGCTGATGTTCCACATGATGAACGAGGCGCGCATCGGCATCGGCGCCGGCGCCACCGCGCTCGGCTACACCGGCTACCTGAAGTCCGTCGCGTACGCCCGGCAGCGCCCGCAGGGCCGCCCGGTCACCGACAAGGACCCCACCACGCCGCAGGTGCCGATCGTCGCCCACCCCGACGTACGCCGGATGCTGCTGGCCCAGAAGAGCTACGTGGAGGGTGCGCTCGCGCTGGTGCTCTACTGCGGACGGCTGCTCGACGAGGAGAAGACCGCACCCGCCGAGGCCGACCGGGAGCGGGCGCACCTGCTGCTGGAGCTGCTCACCCCGATCGCCAAGAGCTGGCCGTCGCAGTGGTGCCTGGCCGCCAACGACCTGGCCATCCAGGTGCACGGCGGCTACGGCTACACCCGCGACTACGACGTGGAGCAGCACTGGCGCGACAACCGGCTCAACGCCATCCACGAGGGCACCCACGGCATCCAGGCGCTCGACCTGCTCGGCCGCAAGGTCACCATGCGCGACGGCGCGGCGCTAGAGCTGCTGCTGGAGGCGATGCGCGCGACCGTGGACCGGGCCTGGAAGGCGGACGGGTTCGCCGCCGACCTGGCCGGGCGGTTGGGGACGGCGGTGGACCGGATCGCGGTGGTGACCCGGCGGTTGTGGGCGACCGGCGACCCGGAGCTGGCGCTGGCGAACGCCTCGGTCTACCTGGAGGCGGTCGGGCACGTGGTCATCGCGTGGCTGTGGCTGGAACAGGTGCTGGCGGTGGACGCGTCGAAGTCGCCGGCGGACGAGTTCTCCGCCGGGAAGCGGGCGGCGGCGCGCTACTTCTACCGGTGGGAGCTGCCCAAGGTGGGTCCGCAGTTCGACCTGCTGGAGAGCCTGGACCGCACCACGTTGGACATGCGGGAGAGCTGGTTCTGACCGCCTGGTGCGGGCCGCGGCGGTCTCCAGGGGTTCACACTTCGCCTGGTGTCGTGAGGTCGCCGACCGCGTCGGCGTAGAAGGTGTCGCCGAGGTGGAAGGCGACCTGGCGCAGCGTCCAGGCGCCGCCTTCGACCCGGTCGAGGCGCTCGTCGTCGAGCGCGCGGAGGCGCAGCGACCAGATCTGCGCCAACCTGGTCAGCCGACTGCGGGCTTCGTCCAGGTCCTCGGGAGTGAAGGGAGCCAGGTCGGCCGGGGTGGTGATGGCGGAGGCGTGCCAGTGGTCGGGCAGGGGAGATCGCCCGGCAAGGCGCGCCTCGAGTTCGGCGAGGTGGTCCACGAGGTGGTCGGCGAGCCGGCGGAGCGCCTTGTGCGGGGTGTAGACCCGGTCCCCGGCGGCGCGGGCCTGCCCGTCCCACGCCGGCCAGGTCTCCGCCAGCCGTAGGGCGTGTGCGACGGCGTCCTCGACGACCCGTGCGGGGTCGCGGTCATCGGTGATGGGAGTGTCGTCGCTCATCCTGTCCGTTCCTCTCACAGCGGTCCGAGTCCCCGATCGTAGGGCTGGGATGGTTCGGCCAGGACCGAACTGTGGAGCTCGGGCTGCGTGGGGTTCCCCGCTTCGAATGCGAGGCTGAACGCATGACTGAACACGTCGGGTGACGCCCGGATGAGCTTGGTGTCCGCGTTCGTACCGATCTGGGCCCTCACCGCGGTCGGCTGGGCGGCCTGTCGACGGGGCCTGCTGGGCGAGGCGGCGGCGTCGGTGCTCGGCCGGTTCGTGTTCCAGCTCGCGATGCCGGCCGCGCTGTTCCTGGCCCTGGCCCGGATGCCGCTGTCCGGGATCGCCGGCCGCTCGCTGCTCACCTTCGGGGTGAGCACCGTCGCGGTCGTCGGGTTCGGGTGGGCCGGCGCGAGCCGGCTGTTCGGTCGCGGGCCCGGCGAACGGCCGATCTGGGGCATGGCCGCCGGGTACGTGAACTCGGCGAACCTCGGCATCCCGATCGCGACGCAGGTCCTCGGCGACGTGTCGTTCCTGGCGGTGGTGGTGCTGCTGCAGGTGCTGGTGGTGGCGCCCGTGATCGTGGTCGCCCTGGACCGGCGCAGCGACCCGGCCGGGCGGGTCCGGGTCCGCCGGGTCGCCTCGCTGCCGGTACGCAACCCGGTGATCCTGGCGTCGCTGCTCGGTGTCGCGTCCTCGGCCGCCGGCCTGCGCCTGCCGTCGGTGGCCGAAGCGCCGCTGACGCTGCTGGCCGGCGCGGCGGCGCCGGCCGCCCTGGTCGCGCTCGGCGCGTCGCTGCACCGCACGGCACCGTCGCCTGCCGAGCCGACCGGGCCGGCCGAGCTGGTCGTGATCAGCGCGCTGAAGCTGGTCGCGCAGCCGGTCGTCGCGTACGCGGCCGGGCTGGCCCTGCACCTGTCCGCGTCGCAGTTGCTCGCCGTGGTGGTGTGCGCGGGCCTGCCGACGGCGCAGAACACGTTCATCTTCGCCCAGGAGTACGGCGTCGGCGAGGCGGTGGCCAACCGGGCGGTGGTGGTGACCACCACGCTGTCGCTGGCCACCCTGGCCGCGGCGGCGGCGTTGCTCGGGTAGGGCTCGTACCCGGTGTCCGTCGACGCGTCCGGGCTACGATGACCCGGGTGGCGACGGACAAGTGGGCACAGTGGCTCCTGACCCGCCGGGACGGTGACAGCGCGAGCCTGCGCGCCCGCAACGCCCGGGACGTGGCGGCGTTCCGGGACGGCGTCCTCGACGGCGCCGACCTGGCGGCCGACGACGTGGTCCTCGACGTCGGCTGCGGGACCGGACTGATCGGGTTCGGCGCGTTGGCTCGGCTCGGCCCGGAGGGTCACGTCATCTTCACCGACGTCTCACCGGACGTGCTGGACGAGTGCCGGCGCACCGCCGGTGGTGACCAGCGGTGCAGCTTCGTGGTCGCGTCCGCCGATGACCTCACCGGAGTCGCCGACGCCTCCGTCGACGTGGTGACCACCCGGTCGGTGCTCATCTACTCCGATCGCAAGCAGGCCGCCTTCGCGGAGTTCCTCCGGGTCCTGCGGCCGGGCGGCCGGATCTCCCTGTTCGAGCCCGTCAACCGCTTCGCGGCGCGGCACCGGCCCGACGACCTGTTCGGCATCGGCGACGCGCCCGTGAACGACCTGATCGCCAAGGTCAACGAGGTCTACCGGGTCACCACCGGGGAGACCACGCGACCGATGACGGACTTCGACGAGCGTGACCTCGTGGACTGGGCGGTGGCCGCCGGCTTCGAAGCGGTGGAACTGGACTACCGCGCCCGGGTCGACGGGCCCGCCGACCCGCTCGACGACTGGGAGGCACTCAAGCGGGTGGCACCCAACCCCCTGGTACCCACGTACGGTGAGGCGATCGCCGCCACCCTGACCGACGGCGAACGCGAGCGTCTCGACACGTACATGACCGCGGTGGTCGCGGCCGGCACGCCGACGCGGCGGACGACGGCCACGGCGTTCCTTCGCGCCCGGCGTCCGCACGGAAGTCGCTGAACCGGGCTGGCAGGCAATACTCTTGACCATGAGCACGGATCCGCCAGCACGTCGAACGCTCGGGCTCGACCGGTCCGCGCTCGCTGCTCGACTCGAGAGGCACACCTATGCCCGGTACGACCGCACCCGTCACGTACCTCATCGTGGACGGGGAGAACATCGATGCCACTCTCGGCAACAGTGTTCTGGAGCGCCGGCCGGCCCCTGCCGAGCGCCCCCGGTGGGAGCGTCTGCGGGACTTCGCTCGGGACACCTGGCAGCAGCCGGTGAAGGCGCTGTTCTTCCTCAACGCCTCGGGCGGCGGTCTGCCGATGCCCTTCGTCCGGGCGCTCCTGAGCATGGAGTACCGGCCCATTCCGCTCGCCGGGTCATCGGATCAGAAGGTGGTGGACATCGGCATCCAGCGGACGTTGGAGGCCATCGCCCGGCGCCCCGGCAACGTGATGCTCGCCAGCCACGACGGCGACTTCCTGCCGCACATCGAGGAACTCCTCCAAGGTGATCATCAGGTAGCGATCGTCGGGTTCAAGGAGTTCCTCAACGCCGGCTTCGCCGAGCTGCCGGGCCTGCACGTGTTCGACATCGAGGAGGACGCGGACTGCTTCACCAATGTCCTTCCTCGGGTGCGCATCATCGACCTCGACAGCTTCGACCCGGAGTGCTTCCTGTAGGCCGGCCTAGGCGCATGCCATGCAGAAGCGGGCGAACGGCCGGGCGGCGAGCCGTTCGTCGCCGATCGGCTGCCCGCACCGTTCGCAGAGGCCGTAGGTCGCCGCGTCCACCCGACGCAGCGCGTCGTCGACGTCGGCGATCCGCGCCCGCGCCCCGGCCAGCAGCGCGGTCAACTGGGCGCGTTCGAAGCCGATCGTGGCGCCCTCCGGGTCGTGCTCGTCGTCGGCGTTCGAATCCCGCGATGCCAGGAACAGCGCCTCCAGATCCTGGGCCAGCGTCGCCGCCTCAGCCTCCGCCCTCGCGCGCAGCCGCAGCAGTTCATCCCGGACCACACGTGCAGCCTAACGGCCACCAGCGCACGGCGAGCCGTGGCCGTGCGAGGGTGGCGGCGGATCCGGGCCGGGCGCCGGCGGGGGCGGGTGTGCTCCACCGGCCGGATGCCGGGTTGGCTGCGGTGCGCGTGTCGCCGGCGGTAAACCCGGTGGTGTGGGTGCCGGGCCGCGCGTGAGGATGTGTCCATGGCCACCGATGCGTTGCTCGTCCGGGCCCGCGAGGCCTGGCGCGAGCTGGCCGGTGTGTCGATGGCCTTCCCGGCCGAGGGTGGCGTCGACGTGGAGGTCTCGGCCGGCTCGCTGCTCTGTCCGCCGGGCTGGGTCGGGATCGTCGCGCTGGGCGACGCCGCCGTCGTCACCGTACCGTCGGCCGGTGCGCTGGCGACGGTGCGTGCGGTGCTGCGGCGGCTGCCCGTCGCGGAGCTGACCGACGCCGGTCGGCTGCGCGCCCTTCTGCCGGTCACCGACGTGCTCGGCCCGGCGAGCCTGGCCTACCTCGACCGGAGCCACTTCCGGCCCGCGGCGTCCGACGACGTGCCTGTGGCTTCCGGGGAACCGGCCGACCTCGCCGCGCTGCTCGCCTCCGTCCCGCCGGGCGACGCCGACGAGTGCGGGCTGACCGACATCACCTCCCGGGCGTTCGTCGCGCGCCGCGCGGGCGAGGTGCTCGCGGCGGCCGGCTACCGACACTGGCCGGGGCGGGTCGCACACCTGAGCGTGCTCACCGGGACGGGACACCGTGGGCGCGGGCTGGCGCGTGCCGTGGCGTCGGCGGCGGTTGCGGACGCGTTGACGAACCAGTTGCTGCCGCAGTGGCGGGCTCGGCCGGAACCGTCGCGCCGGGTGGCGCGGGCCCTGGGCTTCCGCCGGCTCGGCGGTCAACTGAGCATCTCGCTCACGGGGGAGTGACGGCATGGCGTACGGCACCCGAGGCGATCTTCTCCGCCATCTGGCCGAAGCGGTCGAGTCCGTGGCAGCCGGACACCCGACGCGGGTCGCCGTCGACGGGCCGCCCGCCGCCGGCAAGACCACGCTCGCCGACGAACTGGCCGTCGCCCTGCGCGCGCGGGGCCGGGACGTCATCCGCGCGACCGTCGACGACTTCCTCGTCCCCCGGGTGCGACGCTATCGGCGCGGCGAGTTCTCGGCCGACGGCTGCTATCTCGATGCCCACGACCACGCGGCGCTGAACCGGGTGCTGCTCGATCCGCTCGGCCCGGATGGAGACCGACGCTTCCAGCACGCGGTCTACGACCATGCCGCGGACACCGTGCTGTCCCCGCCGGTCCGGACCGCCCCGGTCGACGCGGTGCTGGTCTTCGACGGTGTCTTCCTGATGCGTCCGGAACTGGTCGACCGGTGGGACCTGCGCGTGCTCGTGACGGTGGCGGTCGACCGGACCGTGGAACGTGCCGTGGTCCGCGAGCGTCGGGTGTCGTCGGGCACCGAGGTCGAGCGGCGCTGGCGGGAGCGTTACCTCCCCGCCCAGCAGCTCTACGCCGTCGCGGCCCGCCCGACCGAGCGCGCCGACGTCGTCGTGCGCAACGACGAGCCGCAGCGGCCGGTCTGGACGACCCGAGGCCGCTGATCGCGGTCAGGCCAGCTCGATCTCCACCAGCGGGCTTCCGGCGATCCAGCTCTCCAGGCTGCCGGCCCAGTCCAGGGTCGGGACGATCGCACCGAAGACCCGGGCCCGTTCGTCCGGGTCGGTGACGGGACGGCCGCGTACCCGAAGATCCAGGTCGGTCAGGTGCAGCGTGAACGCGGGGTGCGCCAGCAGGTTGGCGTACCAGTCACGCGCGCCCGGGCTGCCGGTGAGCCAGTAACGGCCGGCGGCCCGGTAGCGCCAGATCTCGATCCTCTTCGGCCGGCCGCTCCGCCGCCCGGTCGTGGTGATCTCCACCGTCCGCTGCCGATCCAGGGCCTGCCGTGTCTCGTCCGTCATCGACATGAGCCCATCGTTCGACCTCGACCGGGCTTGAGGTCAAGGCCGCCGCCGCGCGGGTTCCAGCACGACGACCGGGATCTGGCGGCTGGTCTTCTGCTCGTAGTCGGCGAAGCCCGGGTACGCGGCCTTCTGCGCGTTCCAGATCCGTTCCCGCTCGTCCCCGTCGGCGACCCGGGCGACCAGGTCGACCGTTTCCGTGCCGATCTCGGCCTTGACCTGCGGCTGGGCGAGCACGTTGTGGTACCAGTCGGGGTTGGTGGGCGCGCCGGCATTGGACGCGAACACGGCGTAGCCGTCGTCCAGCTTCTGGTACATCATCGGGTTGACCCGGAGCTGGCCGCTCCGGGCGCCGACAGTGTGCAACAGCAGCAGCGGGGCGCCGGCGAACTGGCCGCCCACCTGGCCGCCATTGGTGCGGAACTCAAAGATGATCTTGTCGTTCCAGGCGCTCATTTCTGCTCCTCGCCCCGCCAGCCGATGATCCGAACACTACTCTGATCTTTACCCGACGATCTGGCGGCGATGATGAGGAAACCGACACTCTTCCTGACCGTGGGACTTCCGTGCACCGGGAAGACCACCGCCGCTCGGCGCATCGAGGTCGAGCGGCAGGCGCTTCGCCTCACCAAGGACGAATGGGTGAAGGCCCTCTACGGGCACGAGAATCCGCCCTCGGCGCAGGACGTGATCGAAGGACGGCTCATCGAGATCGGGTTGCGCGCGCTCGAACTCGGCACCAACGTTGTGATCGACTTCGGCCTGTGGAGCCGGGACGAGCGCTCCGCCCTCCGGCAGGCGGCTGCCGACGTCGGCGCGACGGTGGAGCTGCGCTACTTCGCACTCACCGCCGACGAGCAGCGCAGACGCCTCGACCGGCGGCAGGCCGAAGCGCCGCACACCACGTGGCCGATGTCCGACCGGGAACTCGCTGAGTGGGCCGCCACCATCGAGATCCCGACGCCGGGCGAACTCGACGGCAGCGAACCCGTCGGTGACCCACCCGCAGGATTCGCCACGTGGCAGCAGTGGCGCACCCACCGCTGGCCGCCCTCGGTCGCCTGACGTCCGTCACGCGTAGCCCATCGCCGCGACGGCCCGGCCGAGCGCGGCGTCGATCCGGCCACGGGTCTCGCCGTCGAACCGGTGGTCGCGGTGCGTCAGCCGGTGCGCCTCGAACGTCGACCGGGTGACGACGTCTTCGACGCGCCCGTGCCCGCGACGAAGACCGGTGAGGGGGAAGGCATGGCGGGCGGTCAGACCCCGCTCCGGTGCCGGGCAAGCGGTTCATCCCGGATGGCCGGGCACGACGAGGTGGACCCTGGTCTCCGGCCGCGTCGTGCGCAGGTAGAAGTCCTCGGCGGCCCGCCACCGACCGATCCACTCCTCGCTGTTCTCGCCCCGGGCCCGCACCCGGCGCAGGCAGACCTCGCGCGGAGTGTCGACGAAGACGGTGAGGTCGTAGTAACCGGTCAGCTCCGGGCGGGCGGCGTAGACACCCTCCACGATCACCACGGACCCCGGGTCGATCTCGTGCCACGTGGCGAGCCGCCCGGTGGACCAGTCGTAGCTCCGCCAGCGGGCCGACCGACCCGCGCGCAACGGCGCCAGCACCTCGTCGCGGAGACGTTGCCCGTCGAAGTACCGCTGGCAACCCTGACGCGGATCGAGCCGAGCGCGCTCGTGGTCGGGCATCGGCCGGTAGAAGTCGTCCCCGTGGACGATCGACGCGCCGCCGAGCAGGTCGGCGACCGCCGCCGCCAGCGTCGTCTTGCCCGACCCGCCCGTCCCGTCGACGGCGACGATCGTCGACTCGCCGGCGCGCTCGACGGCGCGCGCGGCCTCGGCGACCTCCTCCGCGCGCTCCACCGAGTCCACGAGCTCCTGCCTGGTTGTGGTATCCGCTCGGGTCACGCTATGTCAGTCATCCGGCACGAGGCTCACTGGCTCGCGCTGGTCCCGCGCCATACCGTGGCGAGGTGGCCACGGCTCGAAGGGCACCGCCGGGGCGGATGAGCCCCCGGCTGACGTTCCTGCTGGCGGTGGCGGCCGGGGCGGCCATCGGCAACCTGTACTGGACGCAGCCGCTGCTCGGCGTCATCGCGGGCGACCTGCGGACCGCCACCACGACGGCCGGCTGGCTCGTCACCGCGACACAGCTCGGCTATGCCGCCGGCGTGCTGCTGCTCGTGCCGCTCGGCGACGTCCTCGACCGCCGCCGGTTCGTCCCGCTGATGCTGACCCTCTCGGCCGTCGCGCTGCTGCTGTGCGCGCTGGCACCGTCCATCGGCGTACTCGGTCTCGCCCTCGGCGTGCTCGGCGTGACGACGATCTCCGGGCAGATCCTCACCCCACTCGCCGGGGACCTCGCCGGCGCGGCCCACCGTGGTCGGGTCGTCGGCGTCGTCGGATCCGGGACCCTCACCGGCATCCTGGCCTCCCGTACGATCAGCGGCCTCGTCGCCGAGACCGCGGGGTGGCGGGCGATCTTCGCCGTCGCCGCGGTCGTCGCCGTCCTGCTCGCGATCGTGCTCCGCCGCGCGATCCCACCGCTGCCGCCACGGACGCGGATGCCGTACCCGCGGCTTCTCGCCTCGGTCGTCGCGGTGGTCGTGCGGGAGCGGGCGGCCCGGTGGACGCTGGTCCTGGCCGGCGTCGGCTTCGCCGCGTTCTCGCTGTTCTGGACGGCGCTGACGTTCCTGCTCAGCGGCCCGCCGTTCCGCTACCCGGCGCCGGTGATCGGATTGTTCGGACTGGCCGGTCTCGCCGGTGTCCTCTCCGGACTGCGTGGCGGCCGGCTGCACGACCGCGGCTGGTCGCTGCCCGCCACCGGTGTCGCCTGGGCAGTGGCCCTCGGCGCCTTCGTCGTCGCGGCGTTCGCCGGCCGCACCGTCGCGCTCGTCGTCGTCGCGGTCGTCCTGCTCGACGTCGCCCTCCAGACCCAGGCGTTGCTCAACCGGGCACGGCTGTTCGCCCTCGACGACGCGGCCCGGAGCCGGCTCAACACCGCGCTGGCGACCAGCAACTTCATCGGCGCGGCGGGTGGCTCCGCCGCCGCGACCACGCTCTGGCCCGTCGGTGGCTGGACCGCGGTCACGATCACCGGGATGGCGCTCTGCTGCTTCGCGCTCGTCGTCTGGGCGCGCGGACGGCGAGGGCCGCTCGTGGTCCACGCCGCCGTCGACGCACCGCCACGTCAGCCCTCCGGCGAGCCGGGGCTGACCAGGCCGGTCTCGTAGGCGACCACCACCGCCTGCACCCGGTCGCGCAGCCCGAGCTTGCCGAGGATGCGCGCGACGTGGGTCTTCACGGTCGCCTCGGACAGGTGCAACGCGGTCGCGAGTTCGGCGTTGCTGAGGCCCCGGGCCAGCAGGCGCAGCACCTCCGTCTCGCGCGGCGTCAACGTGGCCAGGTCGCGGTGCAGCGTCGCCGCGGCCGGGTCGCTGCGGGCGAAGCGCCGGACCAGGCGGCGGGTGATCGCCGGGGCGAGCAGCGCGTCGCCGTCGCGGACCAGGCGTACGGCGGCGACCAGGTGCTCCGGTGTCACGTCCTTCAGCAGGAAACCGCTCGCCCCGGCCGTCAGCGCCGCGTAGACGTACTGGTCCAGGTCGAACGTGGTCAGGATGATGATCCGCGGCGCCGCGGCGGCGCCGGTGAGGATGCGGCGGGTGGCCTCCAGGCCGTCGAGTTCGGGCATGCGCACGTCCATCAGCACCACGTCGGGCCGGGTGCGGCGGACCGCGTCGACCGCCTCCCCGCCGTTCGCGGCCTCGGCCACCACGTCGATCCCGCCGGCGGTGAGGATCATCCGGAACCCGGTGCGGACCAGCGCCTGGTCGTCGGCCACCACCACGCGCACCGTCACGCCGCCTCCAGCGGAATCAACGCCTCGACCCGAAAACCGGCGCCGGGCCGGGCCTCGGCGCGCAGGGTCCCACCGTAGACCGCCAGCCGTTCCCGCAGCCCGATCAACCCGCGTCCACCCGCCGCGCCGGCCTCGACGGGAGCGGTGGGCCCGTCGTCGCGGACCTCGATCCGCAGCGTCTCGGGGGAGTACTCGACGTCCACCTCGGCGACCGCGCCGGGGGCGTGCCGGACGACGTTGGTCAGCGCCTCCTGGACCACCCGGTAGGCGGTCAGCCCGACCCCCGGGCCGAGCGGCCGGGGGTCGCCGAAGACGGTCAGTCGCACCGGGACCCCGACGTCGTCCATCCGCCCGACCAGCGCGGGAAGGCTCTCGATGCCCGGCTGCGGTGCCTCCGGCCCGTCCGCCGCGGCCCCGGACAGCAGGCCCATCACGTGCCGCAGCTCGGTCAACGCGGACCGGCCCGTCGCCTCCACGGCGAGCAGCGCCTCCCGCGCCTGCCCGGGCGTGGTGGCGAGCACCGACCGGGCCGCGCCGGCCTGGATCACCATCACGCTCACGTGGTGCGTCACGACGTCGTGCAGCTCACGGGCGATCCGCGCCCGCTCACCGGCGACCGCCTCCCGCAACGCCTCCTCCCGGGCGTGCGCCTCGGCGTCGAGGCGCCGCCGGTCCTCGCCCGCCCGGCGTCGCCAGACGTGATGCCCGCCGGCGGCGGCCACCAGCGGCGCCAACAGAACGAACGGCAGATAGTCCCCGGGCACGGTGACCGACATCCACTCCCGTAGGACCGCGACGAGCAGCGCGGCCACCGGGACGGTGGCCAGCGCCACCGACCGGTACGGCGTGTGCGCGGCGGCGCTGTAGACCGCGACCAGGCACGCCAGCACCACGCACGGATAGACGTTCGGCTGCCGCTCCCCGCCGGTCACCAGCACCAGCGACGCGGCGGCCATCGTCACCCAGAGCACCGCGAGCGGATAGCGGCGGCGCAGCACCAGCGGCGCGCACAGCACGAAGACCAGCAGCAGCGCGCCGAGAGTTGAGCCCGGCGGCGCCGGCGCCTCCGGCACGAGCAGCGGCGGCGCCGGCGGGTGCGGCGACGCCGGCGGGTGCAGCGGCGGCGCCGGCGTGGCAGCGTCGGTCGCGGCCTGGAAGCACGCCAGCCCCAGCGCCGCGGCCAGCGCGCCGTCGAGGAGCAACGCGCGCCAGCCCGGCCTCGGCAGCGGTCCCACCGCCTTGATGCTCCGCACCGACCCATTCTCGCCGCGATCCGGTGGCGCGGGCGTCAGTCCCGGTGTGCAAGCCGACTACATCGCAGGGATGACCCCGGACGAGGATCCACCGCCCGAGGTACGGCGGTTGATCCGCCGGACCGACGCCCGGCTCGTGGACCCGCCCCTAGCGTCACCTCCGTCCGGACGACGAGGACGTAGACGAGGAGATGACGACATGACCGATCCGGTGATCGACCTCCGTGGGGTCACCCGCCGGTACGACGAGGGGCCACCCGCGCTGCGCGACGTGTCCCTGACCGTCGCACCGGGCGACGCAGTCGCCGTGCTCGGCCCGTCCGGCAGCGGCAAGTCCACGCTGCTCAACCTGATCGCCGGTCTGGACCGACCGAGCGACGGCACGGTGACCGTCGCCGGCGCGCGGGTGGACACGCTCGGTGAGGCGGCCTCGGCCCGCTTCCGGCGCGCCCACGTGGGCCTGGTCTTCCAGTTCTTCAACCTGCTCGACGACCTGACCGTCGAGGACAACGTGCTGCTGCCCGCGCAACTGGCCGGAGCGCCGGGACGCGCGTCGCGGGCGCACGCGGCCCGGCTCCTGGACTCGCTCGGCCTGGCCCGGCACGCGAGCGCCTACCCGGGGCGGCTCTCCGGCGGGGAACGGCAACGCGTGGCCGTCGCCCGCGCCCTGGTCAACCGTCCGGCGCTGCTGCTGGCCGACGAGCCGACCGGTGCGTTGGACACTGCCTCGGGCGAGGACGTGCGACGCCTGCTCAACGAGCTGCACGCCTCCGGCCAGACCATCGTCCTGGTCACCCACGACCTGCGGTTGGCCGAGGCGTGCGCGTCCCGCGTCATCCGCCTGCGGGACGGCCGGATCGAGGAGGACCGGTGACCGCCCTCGCCCGGGTGATCCGGTCGGGCGTGCGGCGGCGTCGGGTGCAGACCCTGGTGATCGGGCTGGTCGCGGCGGCGGCGACGACCGCGACCGTGCTCGGCGCCGGACTGCTGGTCGCGTCCCGGGCGCCGTTCGACGACGCGTTCGCCACCCAGCGCGGCGCGCACCTGACGGTTCAGGCGCAGCCGGACAGCGTCACCCCGGCGCAGCTCGCCGCCTCGGCGTCGGCGCCCGGAGTGATCGCCGCCGCCGGCCCGTACCCGCTGCTGGTCGTTGCCGGCCGCGGACCGGACGGGATACCGATGCCGCCGCTGACGGTCGTCGCCCGCGCGGACCCCGGCGGCCCGGTGGACCGGGTCGAGGTGACCCGCGGTCGATGGGCGGAGGGTCCGGCCGAGATCGTGTTGGGCGTCGGCGGCATCCGCATGCCGATCGGCAGCCGGGTGACGACAACCGGCGGCACCGTGCTCACCGTGGTCGGCGAGGCCCGATCGGTCAGCGGCACCGCCGGCGCCTGGGTCCTGCCGTCCGCCGTCGCCGTCCTCACCACGCCGGGCACCGACTCGGGATACCAGATGCTCTACCGGTTCGCGACCGCGAGCACTCCGGCCGACGTGGCGGCCGGTCGGGCCGCAGTGGCCGCGACGTTGCCCGCCGGTGCGATCGCCGGCGCCCGTTCCTGGCTCGACGCGCGTCAGCACGCGGTCGAGGACGCGGCCGTCTTCGTGCCGTTCCTCGTCGCGTTCGCGCTGCTCGGCGTCGTAATGGCCACGCTGGTCGTGGGCACCGTGATCGCCGGTACGGTCGGTGCCGCCACCCGCCGGATCGGCATCCTCAAGGCGCTCGGCTGCACCCCCGCCGGCATCGTCCGCGCGTACGTCGGGCAGGCGCTGGTTCCCGCCGCCGTCGGCGCCGCCGTCGGTGCCGTCGCCGGCAACGTGATCGCGGTGCCGGTGCTGGCCGAGGCCGAACAGCTCTACGGCTCCGCGAACGCCGTGCTCGCCTGGTGGGTGACGCTTCTCGCCACCGCGGGGGTCCTGGCGGTGGTGGCGGTGAGCGCGTGGGCGGCGGCGCTCCGGGCCGGCCGCCTGCGTACCGTGGACGCGATCGCGGTCGGACGCGCGTCCGGTCCCGCGCGCGGCCGGCGGGCCGCCCGGCTCGTGGCACGGCTGCCGGTGTCCCGACCGGTCGGGCTCGGGCTGGCCCGCCCGTTCGCCCGGCCGGCACGCAGCACCGCGATCCTGCTGGCGGTCGCCTCGGGAGCGGCCGCGGCCACGTTCGCCACCGGGCTCGGCGCGTCGCTGCTGCGGATCCAGACCGCGCTCGAGCAGAACACCGCCGACGTCGCGGTCGGCCCGACGCCCGCCGACGGGCCGCGCATCGGTGGCCCGCGCGCCGGCGGTCCGCGAACCGTCGATCCGGCGGCGGTACTGGCCACGATCCGGGCGCAGCCGGGCACCCGGACCGGGTACGGCATCACGCGGGCGCCCGGGACGGTGGCGGGCATGAGCGAACTCCTTCACGTCAGCGGGGTCACCGGCGACGCGGCCTGGGACGGCTTCGAGATGGTGTCCGGCCGCTGGTTCGCCGGCCCCGGCGAGGCGATCGCGAGCGCACCCCTGCTCAGTGCCACCGGAACCCGGGTGGGCGACAGCCTCACGATCCGGGTGGACGGCGGCGCGCCGGTGCGCCTTCGCATCGTCGGGGAGGTCTTCGAGTCGGGCAGCGCCGTGGTCACCGCCGCCGGGACGATCCCGGGCCTGGGGCCGCCGATCGAGTACCACGTCGCGCTCACCGACGGCACCGACGCCGGCGCGTACGCCGAGTCGTTGACCGGCGCGCTCGCCGGTTACCGGCTCACCGCGACCCCGACCGGGGGCGAGACCGACCCGCTCCTGCTGGTCGTGCAGGGGCTCACCACCACACTGACGCTCCTGCTCATCGCGGTCGCCGCGCTCGGCGTGCTCAACATGCTCGTGCTCGACCTGCGCGACCGGGTGCACGACCTCGGCGTGCACAAGGCGCTCGGCATGACCCCGGGGCAGACGATCGCCATGGTGGTGGCGTCCGTCGCCGGGATCGGCCTGCTCGGTGGCCTGCTCGGCGTGCCCGCCGGCATGGCGATGCAGCGGCACGTCGTACCCGCGATGGCGGCCAGCGGCGGGCTGCGCCTGCCGGCGACGCTGCTCGACGTGTACGGGCCGGTCACGTTGTCCGCGCTGGCGTTGGGCGGTCCGCTGATCGCGCTGCTCGGAGCGCTGCTGCCGGCCGGCTGGGCGGCCCGGGCCAGGACCGCGGTGGCGTTGCGTGCCGAGTAGCGCGGCGGGTTCAGCCCGGCCCCTGGATGAGGCGGTCCAGGATGTCCCGGGCTGCCGCGAGCTTCTCGATCGACCTGGTGATCCGGACGCGCTCCTCGGCCAGGGCGTCGAGGAGTTCGGGGCAGGTGGGTGCGAGCACGGTCCGGTCGTCGGGGATGCAGGGCAGGATCTCGGCGATCGCGGCGGTGCCCAGGCCGGCGGAGAGCAGCAGCTGGATGTGCCGCACGACGCGTACGGCCTGCCCGTCGTAGTCCCGGTAACCGCTGCCGCGACGCGCCGGCTTCAGCAGACCCTGCTCCTCGTAGTAGCGCAGGGCGCGGGGAGTGGCGCCGGTCTTCCCGGCCAGTTCGCTGATCCGCACGCCCAGAGCAGAACAGGACTTGACCTTCACGTCAACGGTAAGGTTTACCGTCGCCGTTGTGACAGACAACGACGCCATCGCCGTCCTGGGGCTCGGTCCGATGGGCCGGGCGCTCGCCGCCGCCGCACTCGCCGCGGACCACCCGACGGTGGTCTGGAACCGCACGCCGGGCAAGGCCGACACCCTGGTGGCCGAGGGCGCGGTGCTCGCGCCCACCGCCGCCGACGCGGTACGCCGGGCGCGGACCACCATCGCCTGCATGATCGACTACGATGCGGTCCGGGCGAACGTGGCGGACCTCGCCTTTCCGCGCGGGAGCACGTTCGTCAACCTCAGCAGCGGTCATTCCGGAGAAGCGCGCGCCATGGCGGACTGGGCCGCGCGGCGCGGCGTCGACTATCTCGACGGCGCCATCCTGACGCCGGCGCCCACGATCGGCACACCCGCCGCGACGATCCTCTACAGCGGCCGACACCCGCTCTACCAGCGCAACCTGGTCCTGCTGGACGCCTTCGGCGGCACCGGCATCCACCTCGGCGACGACATCGGCGTCGCGGCGGCGTACGAGATGGCGCTGCTCGACCTGTTCGCCATGTCGGTCGGTGGACTCGCGCACGCCTTCGCGCTGGCCACCGCCGAGGGCATCGAGCCGGCCGCGTTCGCCCGCTTCGCCAAGGGGATCGGTGGCCTGCTTCCCGGCCTCGCCGACCGGTTCGCCGAACAACTCGCCGCCGGCCGGTTCCCCGCCGACGTCTCCAGCGTCGCGTCGGCGGCGTCCGCGCTGTCCCACGTCGGCGCCGCCGCAGCCGCTCACGGCATCGACACCACGCCGCTGGAGGCGGTTCGGCGCATCGTCGGTCGCGCCGTCGCGGCGGGTCACGGCGGGGACAGCTACGCCCGGCTGGCTCGGTTCCTCACCGAAGCCGACGACGCAGCCACCCCGGCGGGCTGACCAGTGGCGGGCCGGTCGCCACGCTCACCGGGTCACGTCGTGGCGGAAGCGTCCGAGCCACCGGCTGCGTACCCTGCGGAGAGCCATCGCCGCACGGCCGCGAGGTCGGCCCCGCTCAGGCCCAGGAACGGGTCGACCCGGCGCAGCAGCGCCGGTCGCGGGTGGTGGGCGGCGACCCACCGCCGGTCCGCGTCGGTGATCTCGTCGTCGAGCCAGACGAACGGACGCCCCGCCGCTCGCCGTGCCAGCGTCGCGGTCTTCCAGTGCAGGCCACCCCGCGGCTCGTGGTCGTCGGGCCAGTCGACGAGGGGCAGGGCGGGCAGGCCGAGTCGGGGCGCGACCACCTCGTTCGCGTCGGCCATCCAGGTGCTCGCCCAGACCAATTCGCCCGGTAGGGCGAGGAGACGGCGGCCGTCGTCGGGGTCGAGACGGTCCAGCAGGGGATTGCCTGAGAGATCGTCACTGGACGAACGGGCGGTGCTGACGGGACGCTTCCGGAACGGGATGAGAACGCCGTCGATGTCCAAGAAGATCATCGGCCGCGTGTCGCCGGCGAGCACTGCCGAACCCTACGCCGGTACGACGCCGGCCGGACGCCCCAGCGACCTCACTGCACGGGGCGGTAGACGGCGGCGAGCCGGGGAAGGCGGGCACGCATCTGCTCGTCGTCGTCGAAGTCGAAGTCCTCACCGGCCGGATCGGCGGGCGCCGCGGGTTCGTCGTCGCCCTCGGTCTGCTCCAACGCCGCCCAGAACGCCTCGCGGTCACCTGTCGAAGTGGCGTGGGCGTCACCGGCTGCCGCCACCATCGCCTCGCAGTCGACCATGTCGTCGTCCGGGTCGACGCCGACGGCCGCCAAGGAATCCGGGTCGGCCACCGCCTGCTCCCACACGACCCGTCCCTGCGCGACCAGCCAACCGCGGAAGTAGTCGAAGCCGTCGTCCGAGCAACCGCTCCGCATGAGATAGGCGGCTGCCCACAGGTCCCAGCGATAGGACTCCTCGTTCAGCGCTTCGTAGAAGTGCTGGAATTCGACCGCCGTCGAGGGTCCCAGGGCGGTCAGCCGCGCGACCACATGACGTGCGACGGCCGCGGCCGACGCGGCGTCACGGGTGTCGCCCACCTCGGCCCGCGACCGCTCCACGATCTCCCAGAAATCTTCACGATTCATGATCGGGATCGTATGCGCGGCGTCCGCCCTCGTCGATAAGCTGCGACCTGTCCTGTCTCGACAGCGCGATGGGAGGTGTCGATCATGGCCATGGTCCGCGTCGAAGCCATCGTCGACCTGCCCGCTCAGCGGGTGTGGGCGGCCGTCGCCGACGTCGGCGCGGTACACCTGAGGCTGTTGCCCGGGCGGGTCGCCGACGCCCGGGTCGAGGGCGACGTACGGATCCTGACCATGCCGGACGGCCACCAGGTCCGCGAACTCGTCCTGGGCGTCGACGACGGCCTGCGCCGGATGGCGTACACCGTCGTCGAGGGACAGCGTCTACCGTTGACCTACCACCACGCGGCGTTCCAGGTGTTCGACGAGGGCGACCGCAGCCGGCTCGTCTGGCTGACCGACGTGTTGCCGCACGCGATGGCGGACGTGGTGCGGGCCCGGTTGGAGCGGGGAATCGTGGAGATGAAGGCGACCCTGGAGAGCGACGACGTCACCGCTCCGGTTCGGGGCCGGCCGTGAGCAGGTATTCCCCGAACCGCTTCGCCACGTGCGTCAACCAGCCCGGCTCCAGGTAGAGGTTCGAGCCGTACTGTTGCTCGAGGCCGCGCCGCAGGTCCAGAACGTGCAGCTCGGGGCTCCGCTTGTTGGGCCGGCTACGTCGCTCGAACGTCAGCCACCGCCGCAACGCCACGTCGACCAGCCCGGCCGCGCCCTCCGGATCCCAGGTGCCGGCTCTCGCCACGTCTAGTAGCCCGGCACGCAGGACCGCGATCTGCTCCTCCGACACACCTCGCCTCACCACGCTGAGGAGGATGCCGGGGGAGGCGCGCCCGAGCATCCCGATTTCGCCACGGTGCTCACGGCACGCGCGGCGGCTGTGCCTACGCTGGTGGGCATGGAGCGCATCGAGTTCCGCACTGTTGAGCAGGACTGTGGACTCGGTGGGCTGCACCCGTCGCTGGTGCCGTACCTCAACGGCGTGTCCCTGCCTGATCTGGTTGGCAGGATCGAGCTGCCGTTCGCGCGCCGTGCGGGAACGCCTGCCCTCGCGGGCAGCTATGCGGGCTTGCTGTCGAGCGAGGTGTGGTGGCCGAGCCGGCACCACCTCGGCGACCCTGTCCTCAGTTGGTTCGGCGACGGCGGCACCGTCCTGCTCGGATGCGCCTGCGGCGACTGGGGCTGCTGGCCGCTGACCGCAACTGTCACGGTGGGGCAGGATACCGTCACGTAGTCCGGCTATCGCACGTCATCGCGACTGGGACTACCGTGAGCTGCGAGAGATCACGTTCGGTCGCGATCAGTACGAACAGGCGTTGCGCGCGACAGCCCTCACTCATGATCCCGGCGAATCACGGATTCGGCCCTCCGGCGGCCCGGGTGATCAGGCCCTTCTCGTAGTCGACCACCACCGCCTGCGCCCGGCCGCGTGGCCCGAGCGATCAGCCCGCGTCCGCCAAGCGGCTCCGGCGGAGCGCTGACGTCATCCGGTCGGTCATCCGCGTTCGCCCATCGGCGAGCGCGTGGAACCGGTCCGCCACGCGTGCCGATCGCCCGTACGTCCGGGTTTTCCGCCAGGTCGGACCGTGCCCGCAGGCTCACGGCGCGTGTGGCGGCGTGGCCTTCTGCGGGTGGATGGTCTCGTGGCGGGCCAGCATGGCGACGAACTCGCCGATCTTCCGGGCCCGGGTCTCCGCCCGCTTGACGGCGTTCAGCCGGTAGGTGAGCGCGAACCGGTTGGCCTTGGTGAGCACGTCGAACATGGCCTGGGCGGCGGGCTCGGCGGCGATGGCGGCGAGCAGGTCGGCCGGGACCTCGGCCTCCGACGGAGGGGCGTAGGCGGCCGCCCAACGACCGTCCGCCTTCGCGGCCTCCACGGCGGCGCGGCCCGCCGGCTGCATCCGCCCCTGCTCCTCCAGCCGGGCCACGTTGGCGACGTTGCGCTGCGACCAGGAACTGCGGGCACGGCGCGGGGTGAACCGGATCCAGGAGGACTCGTCATCCCGCCGGCGGGCCTGCCCGTCGATCCAGCCGAAGCACAGCGCCTCGTCGACCGCCTGTTGCCAGGTCAGCGTCGTCACGGTGCCGCCCTTCCTGGTCAGGGCCAGCCACACGCCGGGTGAGGTGGCATGGTGGGTCGACAACCAGGCACGCAGCTCGTCGGCGTCCCTGACGACCAACTCGTCCAGCTCGGCGCTCGGCATGACGGAAGGCTAACCGGTCGGTATGACACCCGAGATCACCGCGGAGCTGGTCGGGAATCTGCTCCGCGACCAGCATCCCGACCTCGCCGGCCGCCCGATCCGGCTGGCCGCACGCGGATGGGACAACCAGATGTGGCGGCTCGGCGACGACCTGGCCGTCCGGCTTCCCTGGGCGACGGGGCCCGCGGGCGCGCTGCTGCTGCGCAAGGAGCACCGTTGGGTGCCCCGGCTCGCCCCACGCCTGCCGCTGCCGGTACCCGTGCCGCAACGGCTCGGCGAGCCTTCCGCGCGGTTCCCGCACCCGTGGCTCGTCACGACCTGGATCCCGGGTACGCCCGCCGAGCGCGCACCGGTCACCCGGGGCACCGACGCGGCCACCTCGCTGGCCGCCTTCCTGTCCGCGCTGCACCGGCCCGCCCCCGCCGACGCGCCGACCAGCCCGAGCCGCGGCGGGCCACTGGCCGAACAGGAGGAGGGCTTCACCGGGGCGCTCATCGACGCCACCGCGCGAGGGCTGGTGGACGACCCGGGTGCCGTCCGTGCCGTCTGGCGCGACGCGGTCACCGCGCCGCCGTGGAGCGGCCCGGCGCTGTGGCTGCACGCCGACCTGCACCCGGCCAACGTGCTGGTCGCCGACGGCACGATCCGCGGTGTGATCGACTTCGGCGATCTCTGCGTGGGTGACCCGGCGTACGACCTGGCAGCGGCGTGGCTGCTGCTGCCGGGCGGCGCCGTCGACGACTTCCACGCGGCCTACCGACCGGCGCCGGACGCCGCCACCGTACGCCGGGCCCGTGGCTGGGCGGCGGCGCGTGCCCTCGGTGGCATCCTCATCGGCGACAACGGCGTCCACGGGCGACCGGGCGGCAAGGCCACCTGGGGGCCGCCCGCTGACGCCGCGTTGCGAC
Organism: Micromonospora humi; assembly: GCF_900090105.1. Taxonomy (GTDB): domain Bacteria; phylum Actinomycetota; class Actinomycetes; order Mycobacteriales; family Micromonosporaceae; genus Micromonospora; species Micromonospora humi. The sequence goes on from NZ_FMDM01000008.1 coordinate 209,200, forward strand.
GCCTGATCGCCACGATCCGCTGACGGGTGTCGTACCCGGATGCGACGCTGCGGTGATGGCGACGTTCGTGCTGATCCACGGTGGAGGCGGCAGCGCCTGGGACTGGCACCTGCTGGTTCCGGAGCTGGCCGCCCTCGGCCACGACGTGGTGGTGCCGGAGCTGCCGATCGGGGACAGGTCGGCCGGCTTCACCGAGTTCTGCCGGGCGGTCGTCGACGCGGTCGGCGACCGGCGTGATCTCGTGGTGGTCGGTCAGTCGTACGGCGCGTTCACCGCGCCGCTGATCGCCGGGATGCTGCCGGTCCGGCTGCTCGTCCTGCTCACCCCGATGGTCCCGCGGCCAGGGGAGCGGCCCGGCGACTGGTGGGTCAACACCGGCTACCGGGGTGTGGACGGGCTCACCGAGGAACAGCAGTTCTACAACGGCGTGCCGGCCGAGGTGGTTGCCGAGGCCGCGGCCAACGTCCGGGAGCAGGTCAGCGCCGAGGGCGACGAGCGCTGGCCCCTCGACGCCTGGCCGGACGTGCCGACGCGGGTGCTCATCGCCGGCGCGGACCAGTTCTTTCCGGTGGACTTCCTGCGCCGGGTGACCGAGGAACGGCTCGGCGTCACGCCGGACGAGATCGACGGCGGCCACTCGGTGGCGCTCAGCCACCCGAAGCAGCTCGCCGACCGGCTGTCCGGCTACCTGCGGTCCTGAGGCCGAGGGTTCACCGGTCGTTCGTTCTTCACGCCGGGCGCCGATCGGGTGCCGGCCCGGTGCCGGCCGACCGGCGACCACCGTGCGAGGCGACCAACGCGTCAGCCACGGCGTCGGCGTCGGCGTCGGCGATGTCGGCGGGGTATTCGGGCAGCAGGTCGTCCCAGACGACCAGCCAGGACCCGAAGAGCTGCGCCTGACCCGCGGGCCGGGCGAAGAACCACACGTGCAGATGGGCGGCGCCGTCACCGAAGCGATAGACGTGGGCTCTCGAGATGTGCGCGAGCGCCTGCACGTGGCGGACGATGCGCGTGGTCAGCAACCCCAGCTCCGCGGCGAGATCATCGGGAAGATCCGCCAGGTCGTGGTGGTCACGCGGATAGAGCATCAGCACGAGCGGCACGCCCACGCCGGCCACCCGGGCCAACCGCCAGTTGTCGTTGAACCAGATCCCCTCGTCGCGCTCGCGGCACATTCCGCAGTCCGCCGGATCCTCGCCGTGCCGCGCCGCCTCGGGCAGCACCGGCGGGCGCAACGGCGCGACGCGCAGCCCGTCCTGCTCGAACGGGCTGATGTCCCATCCGGTCATCCGTGCCAGCGGCAGTCGACGCTCGCCGTCCGCGACGGTCAGCGCGTGCTCGTGAAACTGATCGGGGGAGAGGGCCACCGCGCAAGGGTAGACCAGGCGGCATCCTACCGGGACGGTGCGATCGCCGGGCATCGTTGATCATGGCAGGATGACGAAACCCGCCGCGTACTCGTTGGCCGTTCCGCCGCTGTTCGCCGCGCTGGCCCCGGCCCGCAACATCCTCGTCGCGGGCGCGGGCGGCGGGTTCGACGTGTACGCGGGCCTGCCGCTGGCGCTCGCCCTGTGGCACGGCGGCGCGCGGGTGCACCTGGCCAGTCTCTCCTTCTCCGAGCTGGAACTGCTCGACCGCGACGCCTGGGTGGCCGAGCACGTCGCGGCGATCGAGCCGGGCACCACCAGCCCGGACTGGTACTTCCCCGAGGGCACGCTGGCGCGCTGGCTGGCCGCGCACGATCTGCCCTCGACCGTGTACGCGCTTCCGCCGCTCGGGGTCCAGCCGCTGCGGGAGGCGTACCGGCACCTGGTCGACCGGCTGGACATCGACGCGATCGTGCTGGTCGACGGCGGCACCGACGTGCTGCTCCGCGGCGACGAGAGCGACCTCGGCACCCCCGCGGAGGACATCGCCAGCCTGGCCGCCGTCGCCGCGCTGGACGTCCCGGTCAAGCTGGTGACCAGTCTCGGGTTCGGCATCGACGCCCACGACGGCGTCAACCACGTCGAGGTGCTGGAGAGCCTCGCCGCGCTCGACCGGGACGGCGGCTACCTCGGCGCGCTGTCCATTCCCGGCGCCGGCCGGGAGGCCACGCTCTACCGCGACGCCGTCGCCGACGCCCAGGCCGCCACCCCCGACCGGCCGAGCCTCGTCCAGGGGCAGATCGCCGCCGCCACCGGCGGGGCGTTCGGAGACGTACGGTTCAGCCGGCGCACCGGCCGGGGTGACCTGTTCGTCAACCCGCTCATGGCGATCTACTTCACCGTGGACCTGGACAAGCTGGCCGCCCGCTGCCTCTACCTGGACCGGATCGAGAACACGGTCGGCCGGCGGCAGGTCGTCAGCCGCATCGCGGCGTTCCGCGAGGAGTTGGGCCGGGCCCGCATCCCGCGCGCCTACCCGCACTGAACGCACGGGCGCCTGGCCGGATCGGGTGCGCCAGGGGCACAATGACCGGGTCGCGTGTGGCCCGAGGGAACGAGGCAGGCCGTGGACCAGTTCGCCGTGGTGGTCGGCGCCGGCTCGCTCCGATCGAGCGCGGCCGACGCGGTCCGGTTCCCGCACCGCTGGACACCGGAGGGCGTGACGGTCACCGCCGACTTCACCGGTGCCCACCTCCTGCACGTCGCGGCCGCGGGCTGCGTGCTCAACGACGTCTACCGAGAGGCCGGCGAACTGGGCATCCGCATCGACGGCGTGCGGGTCACCGCCTCGGGCGGCTTCGACCCGCAGACGTGGGCGTCCACCGGCATCACCTACCAGGTCGAGCTTCGCTCACCCGCGTCCGCCGACGAGCGGGACCGGTTGCTGCAGCGGGTCGACGAGGTGGCCGAGATCCCGCGCGCCCTCCGCGCCGGGGCCCCGGTGCGCCGGCGCTGACCCGTAAGGTCGCGGCATGACGACGGACCAGGTCCGGCGGGCGTACGCGTCCGTGGCGGACCTCTACATCGAGCTGTTCGGCACGAGCGGCCAGGTCCACGCCGACGACCTCGCGTTCATCCGGCGGCACCTGGCCGGCCGGCCCGGCCCGGTGCTCGACCTGGGCTGCGGGCCGGGCCACCTGACCGACTTCCTCCGCTCGTGCGGCGCCGACGCCACGGGCTTCGACATCGTGACCGAGTTCGTCGCCCACGCGCGGGCCACCCACCCGGGCGGTCGCTACGTGCTCGGGTCGATGCGTGACCTCGCCGTCGCCACCGGACGCGTCGCCGGCATCCTGGCGTGGGCTTCGGTGATCCACCTGCCGCCGCCCGACCTCGACGGGGTGCTCGCCGAGTTCCGGCGGGTGACCGCGCCGGACGCGGTCGTGGTGTTCGGCATCTTCGTCGGTGACGAGGTCACCGCGTTCGACCACAAGGTCACCACCGCCTACCGCTGGCCGGTCGACGAGTTCTCCGCCCGGCTGGCGCGGGCCGGGTTCGCCGAGGTCGAGCGCCTGCACCGGCCCTGCGACGACACCCGCCGGCCGCATGCCGCGGTCGCGGCGGTCAGGACGGCCGGCTGAGCCGGTCGACGGGGGCGGAAAACGATCGCCGCGCGGGCGGGGCCGTGTCATCGTGGCCGGATGCCCCAACCGATCTTGCGCAGCGCGCGCCTGTTGCTGGTTCCGCTGGCCGACCGGCACCTCGAACTGGAGGTACGGCTCGACTCCGACGCCGAGGTGCTCCGCTACCTGTTCAGCCGTCCGCACCCCAGGGACGTGGTGGTGGACTACCACGCCCGGCGGATGGCCCAGGCCGCCAAGGTCGACGGTCTGGGCTTCTGGATGGCGTTCGGGTCCGGCGACTGCGGGCGGGAGTCGATCGTGCCCGCGAGCGAGGACGAGGGCGAGTTCGTCGGGCTCATGATGCTCCCGCCGGCGCACGGACCCGACCAGCCCGACGATCCGACCGTCGCGGAACTGGGCTACCGCCTCGTCCGTCGGCACTGGCGCAAGGGCCTCGCCAGCGAGGCGTCCCGCTGCCTGCTGCGGCACGCCTTCGACACCGTCGGGCAGCGTCGCGTGATCGCGCAGACCATGACCGTGAACGTCGGCTCGCGCGGCGTCATGGAGGCCGTCGGCATGCGGTACGTGCGCACCTACTTCCCCGAGTGGGACGAGCCCCTGCCGGGCGCGGAGCAGGGCGAGGTCGAGTACGAGATGACCCGGGAGATGTGGCGGGCCCGCTGACGCGTCACCGGGTGTCGTCGGGTTCGCGCAACGCCGCCGACGCGGTCGCCCGCACGGTCGCGTCGGTGTCCTCGCTCAACCCGGCGAGCAGCGGACGGCCGGCGGGCCAGCGCCGCAGCCCGGTGGCGAGGACGCCGGCGACGGCCGCCCGCACCCACCAGTCCGGGTCGTCCACCCGGGACCGCAGCGCGTCCAGCGGCACCCCGAGCAGGCCGAGGCCACGGACCGCCCCGGCCCGCACCGCCGATTCGGGGTCGGCGAGGAGCGCGCGCAGCGCGGTCGAGGTGTACGGGCCGCCCGATGCCCAAACCTCCGCTCGGCGGCGCCCCCGACTCGGATGCGCGCTCCTCCTACCGTGAGGACATGCAGTGGATTCTGCTCGTGGGCGCGGTCACGGCCGCGCTCACCGTGGGCATCACCGTGCGGGCGGTTCAGCGCAGACGCCGCCGTCCGCGGACGGTCGAGGAGACGGCATCTGCCGCCCGTCGAGCCATGCGCGAGCTCCGTCGTAGCTCGCCGCGCCCCGGCCGCGACATCTTTGAGCGAGGGCCGGGCGTTCCCGACCGGCACTCCGCCGCCATCCTGGAGAACGTCACGTACGGCGACGCGGCGAGCTTCGACTCCGGAGGCGGGGGAGACGGGGGCGGGGGAACATACTGACTGCCCGGCGTGGCGAGTACGACGGGCCTGAGCGGGTTCCGGTGTGGTGGGGACGGTCGGTCAGGCGCGGGACGGCAGTGGTGCGGCCGGGCGGATCGCGGTGAACCCGTCGTGTCGCTCCCGGGTCGCGGCCAGCAGTAGCACCCACTCATCGCAGCCCTGCCAGGGAAAGAGATCGGCGGCGCCGCCCCGGACGGTGCGGGGCCCATCGCCACCCCGTGGGCGTGCGTCCGTCGGCGCGCCAGCGAACCCGGGCAACCAGGCGTCGGCGCACATTTCGTTCGCCGAGCCCATTGCCGCCAGCCCGAACGCGTTCTCCAGGGCGGCGGTACGTCGCTCGTCGGCGAAGTCGTCGAGCAGGTGCTCCTCGCCGGGCTTGTCGTCGCCGTGGAAGGTCAGCGTGGTGGTGCCGGCGCGAGCGGCGTACTCCCACTCCGCCTCGCTGGGCAGCCGGAACGGCAGCGCGTCGAGCAGTTCGTCCAGCTCAGCCTCGACCCGGGCGGTGCCGGAGTCCGCGTCGGCGTACTCGTCCTCATAGTCGGGAAGGAAGTGCCGGACCTGCGCGACCGTGAGCGGGTGCCGGGCGAGCAGGAACGGTTCGACCCGTACCTCGCGTACCGGCTGGGCGTCCTTCGCCGCCTCGAAGAACGGCTCGACGGTGTCCTCGACCCCGCCGCTGCGCTCGATCGCGCGTACCGCCGCCACCTCAGCCTCGGACAGACCCATCCGGAAGGAGCCACGGGGCACCTCGCGGAAGACCACGCCCGACGGGATGTGTCGCCACGCCGGCCGGCCCGCGACATTCTCCTGCGCCCACATGGCGCGAGACCCTAGCAGCCGAGGCGTCGCCCGGGCAGCAGGAGCGGCGTGGCCAGCAGGCATACGCCGGAGACGGTGATCGCGGCCAGCGGGCCGACCAGGGTGGCGAGCACGCCCCACAGCACCGTCAGCGCGGCCTGGGTGAGCCGGCCGCCGACACTCCACGCGGCGAGCACCCGGGCGGCCCGGTCCGGAGGAGCCCGGCGCAGGCGTTCGGTGGCGAGGAGCGGGTTGAACACGCCCATGCAGGTGATCAGCAGGGCCTCCACCACCAGCACGACGACCAGCCCGGTGACACCGGGCCGGAGGAGCGCGAGACCGAGCGGGAAAACCGAGCGCAGCCAGCCGGACACGGCCATGACCCGGGGCAGGCCGTACCGCCGCACCAGGCGGGGGGAGAGGCGGGCCCCGGCGAATCCGCCCAGCGCCGGCAGGCCGAACGCGAGCCCGTACTGCCAGGCCGGGAAGCCGTACTCACCCAGCAGCAGGACGGCCAGCAGCGGCACGGTGGCCGTGATCAGGCCGTTGACCAGCACCGAGTTGAGGAACAGGCGCGTCAGCGCAGGGTCCTGGCGGATGAACCGCCAGCCGGCGAGCACATCGGCGCCGCGCGTCCCACCGGCCCGGGGCGCCGCCACGTCGCCGCCGCGGATGCGGCGCACCGCCGCGGCGGAGAGCAGGTAGCTCACCGCGTCGGCCGCGACGGTGACGACCGGACCGAGCAGCCCGACCAGCGCGCCGCCGAGCGGCGGGCCGGCCGCCGTCGCCACCCAGGCCGTGCCCTCGAACCGCCCGTTGGCGACCAGCAGTTTGTCGCCGCTCACGAGATGCTTCAGGTACGCACCGGACGCGGCGGTGAACGCGATGCCCGCGCTCCCGGAGACCACCGCGACGGCCAGGAGTTGACCGTAGGAGAGCAACCCCAGGGCGTACGCGACCGGCACGCTCGCCATCGCGGCGAACCGCACCAGGTCCATGGCGATCATCACCGGGCGCTTGCGCCGGTGCTCGACCCACGGGCCGAGCGGGAGCGCGACGACCGCCGCGACGGCCAACCCGGCCGCCTCCAGCAGCGACACCGCGAACGCCGACGCGTGCAGCACCCGCACCGCGAGCAGCGGGAACGCGCCGAACGCGAACCACGTGCCGTAGGTGCTGACCGCGTAGGCCGACCACAGCCAGCCGAAACCGGCCCCCAGTTTCTCCCGCACCCCCGCATCAGAGCGGCCGGCGGCGCGCGGGATCAAACAACCGCCGGCCGGCGAGCCACAACCGGCGGTTGGGCGGCCCTAGGGTGGGCCGGTGGACACCGAGGCAGTGCGATCGTTCGTCCGGGCGGCCGAGTTGGGTCAGTTGCGACACGTGGCCGACGAGTTGGGCGTCACCCAGCAGGCCGTCTCGAAGCGCGTCGCCGCCCTGGAGCGGGAGCTGGCCGTCCGCCTGTTCGTCCGTACCGCCCGGGGGGTCGACCTGACGCTCGACGGCCAGGCGTTCCTCCCGCACGCCCGCGGCGTCGTCGCGCACGCCGACCGCGCGGTGGCCGCGGTCCGGCCGGGCACCCGGGCCCCGCGCGTCGACGTGCTCGGCCTGCGCAGCGCGCAGGCCGTCCTGCTGCACGACTACTGGCGCGCACACCCCGGCGTCGACCTCGACGTGGTGACGCTGCGGGTGGACGACCCGCACCTGGTGGCCGCCGCCGTGCGCGGCGGCGACCTCGACGCCGCCTTCCGCACCGTCACCGATCCGGCCACCCTGCCGCCCGACGTCCGGATGGTCCACGCGTTCGACTCGCCGCTGGAACTCCTCGTCGGCCCCCGGCACCCGCTCGCCGCCGCCCGCACGCTGACCCCGATCGAGCTGCGCGGGCACCGGATCTGGGTGCCGGGCATCGTGGCCGGCAGCGAATGGTCGGAGTTCTACGACCAGCTCACCGCCGCGTTCGACCTGCGCATCGACGCCACCGGCCCGAACTTCGGCACCGAGGTCCTCCTCGACGCGCTGGCCGGCGCCGCCGACCTGGCCACAGTCGTCGGCGCGCGCGACCGCTACCTCTGGCCCGTCGGGCACGACCTGCGGCGCATCCCGATCGTCAACCCGACGCTCGCGTACCCGATCTCGCTCATGCTGCCGGCGGCGGGCCCGCACCCGGCGCTCCGGGCGGTCATCGACCACTTCGCCGGCCTGCCGCCGCTCGCCGGGCCGGTCTGGCGGCCGTCCTGGCCACGGTTCACGCCGGCGGCGGCTCGGAGGTGATCCGCGCCAGGGTGCGCCGGCCCATCCGGCTCATCGGCGGATTCGACTCCCGGTAGTACCAGACCAGGCCCATCGCCTGCTGGAACGCCCACGCCCGGCCGCGTTCCCATTCCAGGTCGTCACAGCCCAGGCGCCGGCGCAGTGCCGTACGCGGCCCGGAATCCAGCAGGTGCCAGGCGCCGACCAGGTCGAGGGCCGGGTCGGCCGGCCCCAGCCCGCCCACGTCGAGCACCCCGGCCAGCCGCCAGTCGCTGACCAGGACGTTGCCCGGTATCAGGTCGGTGTGGTTCATCAGGTCCGGCGTCGCGCCCCGGGGCAGCTCCCGCATCGCCGTCCAGAACCGGCGCAGCAACGGCACGTCCAGCAGCGGCTCGCTGTGCCGCAGGCAGGTCTGCACCCAGTCGTCGTGCGTCCACAGATCACCGCCGCGACCCTGGCCGGCGAACGTGCGTCCCCCGGTGTCGATGGCCCGCACGTCGGTGACGAACTCGGCCAGGTCGTCGGCGAACGCGTACGAGCCGCACGGGTCCCGGTCGGTCGCCACCACACCGGGCAGCCAGGTCTGCACCGACCAGGGCAGGGGATAGCCGGCGCCGGGTCCGCCGACCGCGACCGGCTCGGGGGTGGGGAAGCGGGTACGCCCCGACAGCTCACGCGCCGCGTCCGCCTCGCGTTCCAGCCACCGTCGCGCCGTCTCGGGCTCCTGCGGTTGCCGCGGGAACCGCGCGGTCAGCCGGTCGCCCAGCCGGAAGATGGCGTTGACGGTGCCGTGCCCGCGCACCGATCGGACCGGCAGGTCCCGCCACTCGGGGAACTGCGCGTCCACCAGTTCCCGCACCGTCTCCGGCGAGACGGTCAGCTCTCCCTCGTGCATCGGCATGCCCGGCAGCATCGTCACCCCGGGGTGGACCCGCAACCGGATTGCCGCGACGACGGCTAGTGTGCGGCCGTGGACGATCCCGGCTGGCTCGACGACACGCGGGCCTCCTACGACACGGTGGCGGAGAGCTACGCCGACCTGCTGCGCGACGCGCTCGCCGACGAACCGTTCCAGCGGGGCCTCCTCGCGCTCTTCGCCGAGCTGGTGCGGGCCCGGGGGAGCGGGCCGGTGGCCGACGTCGGCTGCGGGCCGGGGCGGATCACCGGACACCTGCACGGCCTCGGTCTGGACGCGTTCGGCGTCGACCTGTCCCCGGCGATGATCGAGGTGGCCCGACGCGACCACCCCGGCCTGCGGTTCGAGGTGGGCACCATGACCCGCCTCGACCTCGCCGACGAGTCCCTCACCGGGCTGCTCGCCTGGTTCTCGCTCATCCACGTCCCGGACGCCGAGGTGCCCGCCGTCCTCGCCGAGTTCCACCGCGTGCTGCGCCCGGGCGGCGTCGTGCTGCTCGGGTTCCACGCCGGCGACGGCAGTCGACTCAAGACCGAGGGGTACGGCGGTCATCCGATGCGCGTCCACGTGCACCGCCGCCCGCCGCAGCGGGTCGCGGCCGGGCTGGCGGCGGCCGGGTTCACCGTGCAGGCCGAGATGGCGCACCATCCCGCCCCGGGTGTCGAGGGCGGATTCGTCTTCGCCCACCGCTGAGCGCGATACGGTGCCGGGGTGCCTGAGGCTTCGGTCGCCGCGACGTCCACGCTCGACTACTACCTGCTCGGCCCGGCCTCGCCGGGCGGGCTGCTGGTGGAGGAGTTCGAGCTGGCCGACGACCTGTCGGCGACGTGCCTGCGTACCGCCGGGTGGACGCCGGCGGACGGCTGGTGGAGTTCGGCGGCCCTCGCCCGCGCGGTCCGCGCGGACCCGGACGCGCGGACCCGGGTGCGCGCCGTGACCCGGGCCGATGCGGCGGAGACCTACCGCCGGCTGGGCGGCGGGGCGTTGCCGGACGAGGACACGCTGCGCGGGCGCTTCCGCGACGACGTGCCGCTGGCGGGCCCGGCGCCGCTGCGGCTCGGCCTCGGGCCGGCCGTGCACCGGGTGCTGTTCGCCGGCGACCTCGACGCCGGGCGGCTGGCCGCGTTGCGGGCGGCCCTGCGCCTCGACGGAAGCACGGACCCTGGTGTCCTCGGTACCGGTCGGCTGCGCGTCGACGGGACGGCGTTCCACTGGGACCTGCGTCGCGCCGGCGGAGTGGCCTGGTGCCTGGACGTGACCGCCGACCCGGTCGATCGGGACATGCTGCGCCCGCTGCTACGCCGGCTCGTCGACGTGGTTCGCGGCCACGGTCTCGTGCCCGCGACCGTCGAGTGCCTCCGCTGAGGCCTGTCCCTACGGTGGACACATGGGCATGTACGCGTCGGTCCGCGGCTGGCTGGAGATCGACGTCAAGCAGCGGCGTGAGGCGGAGGAGATCATCCGCCGGCATCACGACGATCTCTACTCCGGTGGCTGGGCCTTCCCGACCGCACCGTTCAACTGGACGCTCTATCTCTTCTACGGCGGAGACATCCACGAGGCGCGGCTCCTCTGGCTGCGCGCGCGGCTCGACGAGTTGGCGGCCATGCGACCGGTGGACGACGACGGGGACCGCCCGGTCGGCCTGTTCCTCGTGACCGACGAACGCGGTGGCGCCACCGGGTGGGCGGTGCGCGACGGACGGATCCGGGAGGAGGCGACACCGTCGCTGTCCTGGCTCCGTGAATGATCCCCTCAGTCGGCGAACTCGACACCGGCGAGGGTGGCCGAGCGGTGCGCGGCGAGGCGTTCGGCCTGCTCGACCACGGCCCGGCGATGGGCGGCGGTGAGTTTCTGCCACGGCTGCACGGCGACGGTCAGCTTCGCCCCGGCCTTGCGCGGACGCCAGGTGCCGACCAGGTCGCCGTCGGCCAGCACCGCGCCCGGTCGACCCAGCACCGGCCACAGCTCCCGGGCCCGGGCCGGGTCGGGCGCCAGCGTCGCCCGGTCCTTCGCCTGGAGGAAGAGGTCGAACGGGCCGAGCAGGCGGGTCGGCGTGCTCTCGGCCGACGACAGCGCCGCCTCGTCGGCGGCCAGCAGCCAGCGCGTCTCGCCGTCGACTGTCACCTCCACCACGTCCTGCGGCCAGCGCGCCTTCACGTCCTTGACCGGGGCGTCGAGATAGTCGGCGACCTGTTTCGGCGTGGCCGGGCCGAGCAGCCGGAGGTAGGCGCGGACGAGGTCGAGCCGGTCTCCGGGGGACGCCGCCCGGCGGAAGCCCGGGATGCGGCGCAGCACCGGCGGCGAGGTGCCGGGCGTCAGCTCCAGACCGGCCCGCACGGCGGCCAGCCGGAACGGCATCTCGTAGAGGTGGGTGACGCCGCACGGCCGGCAGAACCGCAGGTAGGGCTCGGGCAGCGCCTCGGCGAGGCGGCCGGAGACGTCGCCCTTGACCGTCGGCTCGGCGACGATGGTCCGCATCGTGTCGGCCACCTCGTCGAGCGCGGTGAGGATCCCGATCCCGGCCGCCTTCAACGGCTTGGCCGCGTCGTAGATGCGCTTGGCCGCGTCGGCGTCGGAGAACGGCTCGACCGCGGCCGCCACCCGCCCGACGTCGGCGCGACGGTAGAGGTGCGGCGCGCCGCGCACGGTCCAGAGCAGGACCAGGTCGTCGGACGCCGCCGCCGTGTCGACCCCGCGCACGGCCAGCGCCCACCGGCCGCCGTCGGGGCCGGTGTCCTGCGCGCCGAGGTCGAGCACCGCGGTGTCGGCCACCGTGCCGTCGGCGCGGTCGAGCTGTTGGGCCCGGACGCGGAAGCTCATCACCTGCCGTCGGTCGACCATCGCCACAGCGTAGGTGCCGGCACCGACACCGACCGCGAGACGCGGCCGGTGTCGGTCAACTGGCTCCCTGTCGCGCTTCCCTCCGGGCGGACGCCGCATCCTCCGCCCGGTGCGATCGCTTGAGCATGAACACCCCGCCGCCGACGAGAATGACGCTGAGAACGATCCCGAAGAGGTCGCCTCCGGCAAGGCTGCTGAATGCCATGAGCAGCCCACAGATCACCGCCAGCCCGCCGACGAGCCGCAGGAGGTAACGCCCGACTGACCTGCCCCGTGAATCCATCATGGACGCCCGTCTACCCGTGGCGTCATGACGCCAAACCGCTCACCGGGCGCGACCGAGGGCCACCCGAACGCTTGAGCGCGAACACCCCGCCGCCGATGAGCAGGAAGGCGAGGACGACCCCGACGACGTTGGGGTTGATGAGACTGCCGGCCGCCATGAGCAGCCCGCAGAGCACCGCCACCACGCCGACCACTCGTAGGAGATAACTCCCGATTGACTTGCCCCGTTGTTCCACCATGGACGCCCGTCTACCCGTGGCGTCGCGCCGGCAAACCGTTCACCGGGCGCGGCGCAGCACCGTCAACGTGGCCGCGTCCACCAGCTCGGCCGACGTGAAGCGGAAGTCGGCGGGCGTCCCGGTGTTCGAGGCCGCCGACGTGCCCGCGCCGACCCGGCTGCTGGCCGCCGACGTGGTGCTGGAGATGCCGCCGGTGCCGCTCTGGTCGCCGGCCGGGCGCACTACAGCGCCTTCGTGGAGCGGGTCTTCGCCATGCGCGGGACCGGCTGGCGGCTGTGCCCGTCGGGTGACATTTGTACCGGCCGACCGGGTATCGCCGGCCCTGCCCGCGCCGCCGCGGCCTCCCTAGCCTCGGGGCATGGACGACGAAGCGGTACGACTGGCCGGGCTGACCCGGCACTACGGCCCGGTCCGGGCGGTCGACGGGATCGACCTGAGCATCGCGCGGGGGAGCACGGTTGCCCTGCTCGGACCGAACGGCGCCGGCAAGACCACCACCATCTCGATCCTGCTGGGGCTCGCGCCGGCCGACGCCGGGACGGTGTCGTTGCTCGGCGGGACGCCCGCCGAGGCGGTCCGGGCCGGCCTGGTCGGCGCGATGCTCCAGGGTGCCGGCTTCGTCCCCGGCGCCACCGTCACCGACCTGGTCGAGCTGGCGCGGGCCCTCTACCCCCACCCGCTGGACGCCGACCGGATCCTGCGCCTGGCCGGGCTCACCGGCCTGGCCACGCGCCGGGTCGACCGGCTCTCCGGCGGGGAGGCGCAACGCGCCCGGTTCGCGTTCGCCCTGGCCGGCCAGCCGGACCTGCTGGTCCTCGACGAGCCGACCGCCGCCCTGGACGTGGAGGGCCGGGAGGCGTTCTGGACGGCGATCCGGCGCTACGCCGACGACGGCCACACCGTGCTGTTCAGCACCCACCACCTGCACGAGGCCGACGAGTACGCCGACCGGGTCGTGGTGCTCGCCGCCGGGCGGGTGGTGGCCGACGGCACGCCCGCGCAGGTCCGCGCGCTCGCCGGTGCCCGCACGGTCACGTTCGACCTCGCCGACGGGGCGGTCGACGGTCTGGAGCAGCTGCCCGCCGTGCGGTCGGTGCGGGTGCGCGGCGACCGCGTGGTGCTCATCACCGAGGACGCCGACGCGACGGTGCTGGCGCTGGCGGCGGGCCGTGGCTTCCGGGGTCTGGAGGTCGCCGCCCCCGGGTTGGAGGCCGCGTTCCGGGCGCTCACCTCGACCGGAACGGAGCACTGACGTGCGCGCCTACCTGCGGTTCGAGCTGCGGCGACTGGTCCGGGACCCGCGACTGACCATGTTCACCGTCCTGGGACCGGTCGTCACCTATCTGATCTTCTCGCCGCTGGCCGGCGACGACCGGTTGGAGGGCCTCGACGCGGCCACCGCGCTCATGGTCGGCCTGGCCGGCTACGGTGCGGTGGCCGGCGCGCTCACGGTGGCCGGGTCGGTCGCGCAGGAACGCGCGTCGGGCTGGCTGCACCAGCTCCGAGTCACGCCGCTGCCACCCTGGCGGGTGGTGGTCGCGAAGACCCTGACCAGCATGCTCAGCGGTGTCCCGGCGGTCGTCGCGGTCGGCCTCACCGGCGTGCTCCAGCACCACGTCACGCTCACCGCCGGGCGGTGGGCCGCGCTGCTGCTGGCGCTGTGGCTCGGCACGGCACCGTTCGCGCTGCTCGGGCTCGCCATCGGGTACGCGCTGGCGCCGCACCTCGCCCAACCGGCCGTCTTCCTGGTCTTCCTCGCCCTGTCCGTGCTCGGTGGCCTGCTCGTGCCGGTGGCGTACTTCCCGGACGCGCTGCGGCACCTCGCGCACGTGTTGCCCACCTACCGGTTCGCCGAACTGGGTTGGCGGTCGGTCGACGGGCGGGCGCCCGCCCCGGCCGGGCTGGTGCTGCTGCTCGCCTGGACCGGCGTGTTCGCGGTGCTCGCGGCCGGCGCGTACCGTCGCTCGACCGCCCGCCGCTGACCGTCGTACGGTGACTGCCATGTCCGACCCCGATCCCGACGCCGCCGCCCGGCGGCGGGGAATCGCGCTGGTCGCCGCGCACACGCTGTGGTTCTGGTTGCTGGTCCCGCCGGCCGCCGCGATCGCCGGCGGGGAGGTGCGGCCCGCCGCGCCGGCGGCCGTCGGGCTGATCGGGTTCGCGCTGCTCTACCTCACCATGGTGGCCGTGCCGGTGGTGTCCCTGCCGGTCCCGCCGCTGGCGCGGCGCCTCGGGCTGGCGGTGTTCGCGCTGCTCGGCGTGGCGCTCGCCGCCGCCTACGCGGGTGGTCCCGGCGGCTGGCTGATCCTGCTGATGTACGTGGCGGCGGCGGGTGCCGTGACGGTGGACCGGCCGGCCTGGGGTTTCGCCTGGGTCGGCGGCTCGGTCGCCGCCGTCGCGGCGATCGGCGTGGTCCGCGGCGCGCCGGCCGCGGACACCGCGCAGACGGCGCTGATCACGATGCTGGCGGGCGCCATGACGCTGGCGTTCGCCCGGATGGCGCAACTCGTCGGCGAGCTGCGCCGGACCCAGCGGGAACTGGCCCGGGCGGCGGTGCGGCAGGAGCGGCTCCGCTTTGCCCGCGACCTGCACGACCTGCTCGGGCACACGCTGTCGCTGGTGGTGGTGAAGGCGGAGGTGGTGCGCCGGCTCGTGCCGGTCGACCCGGGCCGGGCGGCGGCGGAGGCCGCGGACATCGAGCGGATCGGCCGGACCGCGCTGGCCGAGGTCCGCGAGGCCGTCACCGGTTACCGGGACCACAGCTTCGGCCGCGAGCTGGCGAACGCCCGGGTCGCCCTGGCCGACGCCGGGATCGCGGTGACGGTACGACACGACGGCGAACCGCTCGGCCCGGCGGTCGACGACGCGTTAGGGTGGGTGCTGCGGGAGGCGGTGACGAACGTGCTGCGGCACAGCCGGGCGACCCGGTGCGAGATCGCCCTGCACACCGACGCCGAGGGCTCGGTGCTGACCGTGCGGGACGACGGCGTCGGCGGTCGACCCGGGTACGGCAACGGGCTGCGCGGTCTCGCCGAACGCCTGGGCCGCGCGCGGGGCACGCTTGACGTCGTCCCGGACCCCGGCGGTGGCCTGCGGCTCACCGCCCGCGCGCGGCACCGGCCGGCCCCGGTGGTGTCCCGGTGATCCGGCTGCTGCTGGCCGAGGACCAGGGCATGATGCGTGGCGCGTTGGCCCTGCTGCTGAACCTGGAGGCCGACATCGAGGTGGTGGCCGAGGCGGGCACCGGCGTCGGCGCTGTCGAGGCGGCCCGGCGGGTCCGTCCGGACGTGGCGCTGCTGGACATCGAGATGCCGGACGGCACCGGGTTGGACGCCGCCGCCGCGCTGCGGGCCGAGGTGCCGACCTGCCGGGTCCTCATCCTCACCACGTTCGGTCGGCCCGGCTACCTCCAGCGGGCCCTGGCCGCCGGCGCCCGGGGCTTCCTGGTCAAGGACGGGCCGGTGGAGGAGTTGGCGGCGGCGGTCCGGCGGGTCCTGGCCGGCGAGCGGGTGATCGACCCGGCGCTGGCCGTGGCGGCGCTGTCGGCCGGCCCGGACCCGCTGACCGACCGGGAGCGCGACGTGCTCGCCGCCGCCATGGACGGTGCGACGGTCGCCGACGTCGCGGCGGAGCTGCACCTGTCGGAGAGCACGGTCCGCAACTACCTGTCGGCGGCGATCGGCAAGACCGGCACCCGCAACCGGATCGAGGCGGCCCGCGCCGCCCGTGCCAACGGCTGGCTCTGACCGTCCCGCGGTGCGCTCAGGACCGCTCGCGGATCTCCATCTCGGCCACCAGCCCACCGGCGAGACGATAGACGTGGGTGACCGTGTGGTTCGCCAGCTCCGACCCGGCCCGGTCCCGGACGATCTGGTGGACGGTGACGGCGATGCGGCCGTCGGGTTCGACGGCGAACCCGGTCGGCGTCACCGTCGGGTCGATCTCGGCCCACTGCCGGCGCCAGTAGTCGCCCACCTCGGCGCGGCCGTGCAGGACACCGCCCGCCCATCCGTTGGGCCAGCTGACGTCCGGGGTCATCGCCGCCAGCAGGCCGGGTACGTCCCGCTCGTTGAAGGCCGCGTAGAGGCTCGCGAGCCGCGTCTGCGGCGCGTCCGGTCCGGGGTCCGTCATGCTGCGATTCTGGCCGGTCCGGACGGATCGTGGTCGGTGACTTCGCGCTCGGCAGAGCGAATCGGATCCGCGCCCGACGGGCCGGGCCTGCTGGCGGTCTCCTCGACGGTTCGACTGACGCGCGGACCGGCGGCTCAGCCGTCGGAGTCGGCGAGCAGCCGGTCGCGGACCTCGCGGCGGAGGATCTTGCCGATCTGGGAGCGGGGCAGGTCCTCGACCACCACCACCCGGCGCGGCACCTTGTAGCCGGCCAGGTGGGCCCGGCACGCGGTGCGGATCGCCTCCGGGGTGCCGGCCACCGCGACGTCGAGCACCACGGCCGCGACGACCTCCTCGCCGTCGGCGGTGGGCACACCCACGGCGGCGGCCTCGACCACGCCGGGGACGCGCCGCAACGCCTCCTCCACCTCGGACGGATAGACGTTGAAGCCGCCGGTGATGATGAGTTCCTTGATCCGGTCGACCACGGTCACGAAGCCGTCGTCGTCCATGGTGACGATGTCGCCGGTGCGCAGCCAGCCGTCGGGCAGCAGCACCCGCGCGGTGTCGTCCGGCCGGTTCCAGTAGCCGGAGAACACCTGCGGGCCGCGCACCAGCAGCTCGCCGGCCTCGCCGGCGGGACGGTCGCGGGTCGGGTCCTCCGGGTCGACGATGCGGACCTCGGTGGAGGGGAACGGCACCCCGACCGTGCCGGGCCGGCGGGTCGGCGCGACCGGGTTGCCCAGCGTGATCGGGGACGTCTCGGTCATGCCGTACCCCTCGACGAGCAGCCCGCCGGTCACCTGTTCCCACAGGTCCACGGTGGCCGGGGGCAGGGCCATCGCGCCGGAGATGGCGTACCGGATCGAGGTGAGGTCGGCGCCGCGCTCGCGGGCGGCGGTGGCCAGCCGCGCGTAGACCGGCGGCACCGCCGGCAGGAACGTCGGGGGGCGGCGACGGGCCGCGTCGAGCACCTGGTCGACGTCGAAGCGCGGGAACAGCACCAGCGTCGCGCCGATGCCCACGGCGAAGGTGAGGCAGAGCGTCAGCCCGTAGGCGTGGAACAGCGGCAGCACCGCGTACACGGTCTCCGCGCCGTCGCGCAGGCCGGGCACCCAGGCCCGGCCCTGCGCGGCGTTGGCCCGCAGGTTGCGGTGGGTCAGCACGGCGCCCTTGGGCACCCCGGTGGTGCCGCCGGTGTACTGGAGCAGCGCGATGTCGTCGACGCCCGGGCCAGGGTGCGTGGCCGGCAGTCCGCCGGCGGCGGCGACCAGGTCCGACCAGCTCAGCGCGCCCGGGGCGGGGCCGGTCATGGCCGCGCGGGCGGCGCGGACCTTCGGCAGCGGCAACCGCAACGCCCACCGCTTGAGCCGGGGCAGCGCCGCGGTCAGGTCGACCGCGACCACGGTACGCACGGCGCCACGCCCCGCGACCAGCGGCGCGATCCGGTCCCACACGATCGCGACCTCGGCACCGTGGTCGGTGAGCTGCCGGTCCAGCTCGTCGGCGGTGTAGAGCGGGTTGTGCTCGACCACCACCGCGCCGAGGCGCAGCACCGCGTAGAAGGCGACCACGTGCTGCGGGCAGTTCGGCAGCACCAACGCCACCCGGTCGCCCGGCGAGACACCGAGCCGGCGCAGCGCCTCGGCGGCGCGGGTCACCTGGTCGGCCAGCTCGGTGAAGGTGGTGGTGGCGCCGTAGAAGTCGAGCGCCACCCGGGGGCCGAACCGGCCCGCCGCGTCGGTGAGCAGGTCGACGAGCGAGCCGTCCGGCTCGGCGATCTCGGCCGGCACCCCGGGTGCGTAGCTGCGGGTCCAGGGGTGGGTCGCGTCCATCGCCGTCTCTCCTCGCTGCGCGGATGACGGCCCCAGCCTAACGTGACCGGCCGGTAACTTACGCCAGCGTAGGTTGCCGGTTTGGTCACATCAGCGGTGCGTGGCCGAATGTCGGTGGGCCACCCGCCGGGTCTTCACGATCGCGAAGACGACGACCGCGGCCAGCGCGATCACGCCGATGATGACCAGCCAGCGGACCGCCTCCAGCAGCAGCCCGAGCAGGATGAGCACGCCGGCGACCACGCCGACCACCCAGAGCAACGCGCGCATGTCGTGCCTCCGTCTCCTCCGGTGGGCCGCGCGCTTTCCCGCTCCGCCGGCGACCATGCCACCGGCGGGACGTCAGCGCCGGGCCACGTAGACGGTGTTCGCCGCCTCCCGGCCCTGCAGCGGGTTGGGGAACCGGACGACGTGCGCCACCGAGGTCGGGAACACCTCGGTCAGCGTGCGCTGGAACTCGGAGTCGGGCGGGTCGTTCGACCAGAGCGCGAACACCCCGTCCGGGTGCAGCAGCGCCGCCAGCCGGCGCAGCCCGTCGACCGTGTAGAAGGGAGCGTGGCTGGGGTGCAACACGTGCCGGGGGGAGTGGTCCACGTCGAGCAGCACCGCGTGGAAACGCCGCCCGGGCTCCTCCGGGTCGAACCCGCCGTCGGCGACCGCCGCGAAGAAGTCCGCCCGGACGAACCGGGTACGCGGGTCCGCGGCCAGGCCGGCGGCGAACGGCAGCAGGTCCCGGCGGTGCCAGTCGATCACGTCCTCGATCGCCTCGACCACCAGCAGCGACCGCACCCGGGCGTCCTCCAGGGCGGTGCGCGCCGTGTAGCCGAGCCCGAGACCGCCGACCACCACGTCCAGCGTCTCCCCGGTGAGCGGGGCCAGCCCGAGCCGGGCCAGCTCGATCTCGGCGACCGGGAAGGCGCTGGACATCAGGTATTCGTCGTCGAGCTTCACCTCATAGACGTCGGCGTCCAACGCCGGGTCGTGGCGCCGGCGCAGGCTGATCTCCCCGATCGGGGTCTCCCGCCAGGCCAACTCCTCGAAACGCACGCCCACCGGGTGTCCTCTCCGCCGATCCGTCACCGGATGCTACCGGCCGGCTCGGGACCCGGCCCGGCGAACGCCCCGGCCGGCGGTCAGTCCGCGGGGCGGGTGGCCACCACCACGGTGTCCAGCGCGTCGACCGTGCCGCCGTCGCCGGTCGGCACCGGGCGGCGGGCGGTCTCGGCGCGCCGGATGCGCAGCCCGGCCAGCCCGTCGACGACCGCCTCCGGGGTGAGCAGCACTGTCGCGTCCTGCGGGCCGCCGGTGCCGCCGGAGAGGTTCGCCAGGTCGTGGCCGACCACCACGAGCGTGCCGCCGGGACGCAGCGCCGACCGGGCTGCGGCGAGCACCCCGGCGAAGTCGGCGGCGGGCAGGTGCAGGTAGCTGATCAGCACCAGGTCGTAGCTGCCCGGCACCGGCCGGTACGCGGTCACGTCGGCGACCCGCCAGTCGACCGAGACGCCCCGCGCGGCGGCCAGCTCCCGCCCCCGCTCGATGGCAACGGTCGAGAAGTCGACCGCGTTGACCCGCCAGCCCTGACCGGCCAGCCAGACCGCGTTGCGTCCCTCGCCGGCGGCGATGTCCAACGCCGAGCCGGGACTCAGCCCGGCGACCGACTCGACCACGAACCGGTTGGGCTCAGCGCTCCACACCAGCCCGGATGCGTTGGCGTAGCGGTCGTCCCAGGCGCTGCTGTCCACTGTGTCCCCTCCTTCGGCGGCCCCACACCGCCACCGTGACCGTACCGGCTGCGGCGAGAATGGCCAGCGCGAGTCCCGCAGCCGGCGGCAATTGCCGGGCCAGGACGAAGACGCCCATCACCACGACGAACCAGCCGAACGCCCTGCGCAGCAGGTCCTCCGGGATGCGGCCGGCGAGCCGACCACCGAGCAGGCTGCCGACGATCGCGGCGGCGGTGACCGCGCCCGCGAGGCCCCAGTCGATCTGCACGCTGGACAGGTAACCGGCCAGGCCGGCGAACGACTTCATCGCGATGACGACCAGCGACGTGCCGACCGCGACCGGCATCGGCAGCCCGCCGAGCAGGGCCAGGGCGGGCACCACCAGGAAGCCGCCGCCGGCGCCGACCAGGCCGGTGACCAGGCCGACGACCACGCCGTCCAGGATCACCCGGGGCACCGGCAGCTCGCGCGGCGCCGGGCGGCCCTCGGCGGGGCGCCGGCCGCGGATCATCGCGGCGGCGGTGGCGAGCATCATCAGGGCGAACGCGGTGAGCAGGACGCCCGCCGGGACGAACTCGGCCAGCCGGCCGCCGGCGTACGCCCCGGTCATGCCGGCCAGGCCGAAGACCAGCCCGGTGCGCCAGCGGACCCGGTGGGCGCGGGCGTGCGGCAGCACGCCGACGGCGCTGGTGGCGCCGACGACGAGTAGCGAGGTGGCGATGGCCTCCTTGGTCGGCAGGTCGGCGACGTAGACCAGCAGCGGCACGGCGAGGATGGATCCGCCGCCGCCGAGCAGGCCGAGGCTCACGCCGATGAGCACCGCGCCGGCCACGGTGAGCGCCAGCGCGGTCACGCCCGCCGCCCGGCGTCGCGCAGCTGGCCGACGACGGTGTCCAGGTCGCAGCTCGCGCCCCGGTTGTAGGGCAGCCTGCTGAGCAGCATGCCCATGGCGCAGGTGTTCGAGACCGCCGCGACGGTGAGGCCGGCGCCGATGGCGCCGGCGACCCACTTCAGGCCCGGCACCCACGCCGAGCCGACCACGGCGGCCAGCACGATCGAGCCGGCGACGAGGCGGACCTGGCGCTCCAGGTCCCACCGCGGCCGGCCCCGGTTGACCGGGGCATTCGTGGCCTGCCACGCCAGCATGCCGCCGTCGAGGACCTTGAGGTTGGGCAGGCCGACGGCGGCGAGCGCCTGCTCGGCCTGGCTGGCGCGGGCGCCGGAGCGGCAGATCAGCACCACGTCCTCGTCGAGGTGGTGGCGCAGCTCCTCGCGGTGCTCGCGGAGCAGGTCCAGCGGCACGTTGTAGGCGCCGGCGACGTGCGCGGCCTCGAACTCGCCGGGAGTGCGGACGTCCAGCATCCGGGGGGCGCGGCCGGCGGCGATCAGCTCCCGCAGGGTGGCCGCGTCGACGGTCGAGGGGCTCGTGGTGGTCATGGTCTCTCCTTCGGTGGTTTTGGGCAGGGGGCATCGCCGGCCGGCGCGGTGGGCGCGCCGGCCGGGCGGGGGACGGGAAGATCAGGTGGTCGGCGCCATCCGGACGCCGGCGGTCTCGGCCTGGCCGAACATGTCGTCGATCAGCACGACGTCGCGGCCGGCGTTCGCCAGCAGGGACGCCGCGGCGGTGGCCCGGTAGCCGGAGCCGCAGTGCACCCAGACCGTGCCGGCGGGCACGTCCGCCAGTCGCCTGGGTAGGTCGGGCAGGGGGACGTGCACCGCCCCGTCGACGTGGCCCGCCTTCCATTCGTTGGTCATCCGGACGTCGAGCACGACCTGCGGGGTCGGCAGCCCGGCCGGGGTGTTCCCGGCCTGCGCGGCGGCCAGCGCGGCAAAGTCGGCCACGGTCAGCTCGCGCAGTTCCGACCGGTCGGTCGCCCACTGCTCGGGCGCGCCGGTGGCCTGCGCGGCCGGCCGGTCGATGCCGATCCGGACCAGCTCCCGCTGGGC
Organism: Micromonospora humi; assembly: GCF_900090105.1. Taxonomy (GTDB): domain Bacteria; phylum Actinomycetota; class Actinomycetes; order Mycobacteriales; family Micromonosporaceae; genus Micromonospora; species Micromonospora humi. The sequence continues at coordinate 230,985 of NZ_FMDM01000008.1, forward strand.
GTCGGCGACCTGGTCCGGGGTCTCGGCCAGGAGCGTGATCGGCACGCCCCAGTCGATCAGCCAGCCGAGCCAGGTCGACATCGGCCCGTCCAGGCCGAGGCTCACGGTGCCGGCCAGGTGCGAGGCCGCGTACGCCTTGCGGTGCCGCAGGTCGACCACCCACTCGCCGGCGGCGACCCGGCGGCGCAGCTCGCCGGCGTCGGCGCGGGCCACCGGGGTGAGGTCGACCGGTGCGGGGCCGGCGGCGTTTGTCGCGCCCATGTGGGCGTAGTAGGCCGGATAGGCGTCCAGGCCGGCGAGCGTCTCGGTGACGAACCGGTCGGCGGCCAGCCGCAGCACCGGGTTGGCGTCCTTCTCCCGGCCGATGGTCGACTCGGGGGCGTCGGCCTGGCTGGCCGAGCAGAAGCTGCCGAAGCCGTGCGTGGGCCACACCTGCGCGCCGTCGGGCAGCAGGTCGGCGAGCTTGCGCGCGGAGGCGTGCTGGTGGTGGGCCAGTTCGTGGGCGTGCTGCTGGCCCAGCAGGTCGGTGCGCCCGGTGGTGCCGAACAGCAGCGAACCGCCGGTGAACACGCCGGCCGGGGTCCAGCCGCCGTCGCTCGCCTCGTCCAGCACGTACGACAGGTGGTGGAACGTGTGGCCCGGCGTGCCGACGACCCGCAGCCGCAGGTCGTCGGAGACCGGCACCACGTCGCCGTCGGCCACCGGCGTCCGGTCGAAGCCGACCTGGTCGGCGGCGGCCACCAGGTAGTGCGCGCCGGTGATCCGGGCCAGTTCCCGGCCGCCGGAGACGTAGTCGTTGTGGATGTGGGTCTCCACCACGTGGGTGATCCGCACCCCCTTCGCCCCGGCCAGGTGCAGGATACGGTCGATGTCGCGCTGCGGGTCGACCACGATCGCCACCCGGCCGTCGGTGGCCAGGTAGCTGCGGTCGCCGAGCGAGGACGTGGCGATGACGGACACCTCGACGGTCACGTGCCGTTCTCCTCTCGATGTCGCATATACCCCGGGGGGTATGCGCGGGACGGACTCCGGCCCGGGTTCGCCGGGCACGGGAGTACCCGCCCGGACCGCGTTCACGCGGCCCGGGTCGGGGTGTCGTTGGTGCTAGGCCAGGGAGAGGAAGAGCTTCTCCAGCTCCTCCTCGGTCATCTCCGGCTCCTCGCCCGCCTGCCGGGCGGTGCCGCAGTGTCGCATGCCGGAAGCGATGATCTTGAAGCCGGCCCGGTCGATGGCCTTGGACACCGCGGCGAGCTGGGTCAGTGCGGCGCGGCAGTCCTCGCCGTTCTCCATCATCTCGATCACGGCGTTGAGCTGCCCCCGGGCCCGCTTGAGCCGGGTCAGCGCGTCGCCGGTCATCTCGGGTCGTAGCTTCACGTCCCACCTCCTGCGTCCGAACATACCCCAGGGGGTACCCGGACCGCCACCGGCCCCGCCCCGGGGACACGCAGGGTCGCCGGGTGATCGACGCAACGCTTATCCTGTGCGGCGACTATCCCGGTGGAGGGGACTCGATGGCGTCGCGGCAGGACCAGCTGCACTCGTACCAGTTCACCGTCCAGCGGGCGGTCGCCGCCCTGGTCATGCGCGAGACCGACCCGGCGCAGTCGCCGTTCCGCCGGCTCGCCGGCGCCGGCCTGGCCAGCGTGCTGGTGGCCGCGATCGCGCTCGGCGGGGTGGCGCTGTACGGGCTGTTCACCGGCGGCGGCACCTCCTGGCGGGACACCCGTGCGGTGATCGTGGAGAAGGAGTCCGGCGCCCGGTTCGTCTACCGCGACGAGAAGCTGCACCCGGTGCTCAACTACGCCTCGGCCCTGCTGATCATCGGCGCGGACCGGCCGAAGACCGTGCTGGTCAGCGGCCGCGCGATCGAGGGTGTGCCACGTGGCCTGCCGCTCGGCATCGCCGACGCCCCGGACTCGCTGCCCGCCGCGAACCGGCTCGTCCGCGACGGCTGGACGCTCTGCTCGTCGGTGACCGGAGAGGCGGGCCGGCCCGAGGCCCGGTCCGCGCTGCTGATCGGCCGGGACGTCCCCGGCGGCCGGGCGCTCGGCGACCAGGGCCTGCTGGTCCGCCACCCGGACGGCGGGCTGCACCTGCTCTGGCACGACCGGCGGTACCTGCTGCGCGACACCGACCGGGTGCTCGCCGCGCTGGCCGCCACCCGGGAACGAGCCGTGCCGGTCGCGGCGGCGCTGCTCAACACCGTGCCGGCCGGCGCCGACCTGGTGCCGCCGCCGGTGGGCGACCTCGGCGCCCCGTCCGAGCGGGTGGAGGGGGCCGCCGTCGGCGACGTCTACCTGGTACGCAACTCCGGCGGTGGCCGGCAGTACGCGGTGGCGGGGCGCGGCGGACTGGCCGGGATCACCGAGTTGCAGGCCGCGCTGCTGCTCGCGCGCACCGGCCAGGGCGAGCCGGAGCCGATCACGCTCGGCCGTTTCGCCGCGCTGCCGAAACTGCCCGACCTGGTGCCGTCCGGGCCGACCGCGCCGCCCGCCGTGCCGCCCCGGCTGGCCACCGGTGAGGGCGGCGCGCTCTGCGTCCGGGCCGGCGACGACGCGGGCGTACGCGAGATCCGGCTCGGCGCGACCGCCCCGGACCTCACCGCCGCCACGCGTACCGCCGGGGGTCGGGGCGGGCTGGCCGACCAGGTCGTGGTGGAACCGGGGCGCGGCGCGCTGGTGGAGGCGGCGGCCGCGCCGGGCGCGACCGGCGGCGCGGTCTGCGTGGTCACCGACCTGGGCCGCCGGTACGCGCTGGCCGGCGCGGACGTGGCGGGCATGCTCGGCTACGCCGGGGTGCGCCCGGTGCGGCTGCCGGCGAGCCTGGTCGACCTGCTGCCGGCGGGCAGCCCGCTGGACCCGGAGGCCGCGCGGGCGGTGGCCGCCCCGGCGTGACCGGCGCGCCTCGGCTCAGGCCGGGCGGCGCAGCACGGTCACCGCGAACTCGGCCCCGTCGTGCCAGGGGCGCAGGTCCCAGGTGGCGAAGCGGTGTTCGAGGCGCAGCCCGGCGGCCACCGCGTCGGCGTCCAACTCGGCGACCGGATAGCCCCGGTCGGTGCCGAAACCGACCACCACCAGCCCGTCCGGGCGCACGTGCGCGGCGACGCGGGCCAGCACGGCGCGTTCGGTGCCGGGGGCGACGAAGGTCATCACGTTGCCGGCCACCACCGCCGCGTCGAACGGCTCCGGCTCACCGTGGGCGGGCAGGTCCAGCTCGGCCAGGTCGGCGACCAGGAAGCGGGGGCCGGGGTGGTCGGCGCGGGCCGCCTCGACGAGCGTCGGGTCGGCGTCCACGCCGACGAGCGTGTGCCCCCGGGCGGCCAGCGCGCCGGCCACCCGGCCGGTGCCGCAGCCGGCGTCGAGGATCCGCGCGCCGGGGGGCACCAGCGCGTCCACCAGCCGGGCCTCACCGGCCAGGTCGGCACCCTCGGCGGCGAGGCGGCGGAACCGGTCGACGTACCACTGCGAGTGGCCGGGCTTGGTGTCGGTCACCCAGCGGGTCGGCTTGCCCATGACCCCACCGTAACTGATCTTGCTCAGGTGAGCGCGAGGAACACCGCGGCGGCCGACGGGGTGCCGAGCGCCACCCCGGCCAGCACCTGCGGCCAGGTGTGGTCGCGCAGCCGCACCCGGGACCAGCCGACCGCGGCCACCAGCGGCCAGCCCAGGTGTGCCACCGGGCCGAGCAGCGGCACCAGCACGGCGACCGTGGCGCCGGCCACGGCCGCGTGGATGCTCAGCTTCCACCAGTGGTTGACGAGCGTGCAGGCGGCGCCGACCACGAAGATGACCACGATCACCGCGAACAGCTCGGCCGGCGCGCGCAGCGCCGCCAGCAGGAGCAGCCCGACGGCCACCGAGGCGAGCCCGATCGACAGCGGGCGGGCCCGCTGCCGGTGGTCGCCGACGTGCCGGTCGGTGAGCCGGCCCCGCCGCACGCCGTGCACGATCACCCCGACCGGGATCACCGCGCAGAACAGCAGCGCGGCGCCGCCCCAGAGCAGGAACTGGGCGGGCGACCGGCTGACCCGGGCGGCGGCGACCAACGGCAGCGCGGTGACCAGGACGCCCGGGGCGAACACCTCGGTGAGCAGCCGGGCCGGCCGCACGCCGGCCGGTCGCTCCCGTGGTGATCGCACCCGGTCATCCTGGCATGCGGCCTCAGCCCTTCTCCGCCCCGCTGGTGAGGCCCTCGGTGAGCAGGCGTTCGCCGGCGAAGAAGAGCACCACGATCGGCAGGGTGAGGATGACCGAGCCGGCCATCAGCACGGTCTTGGGCACCTCGACGCCGTCGGCGAGCAGCGACAGCCCGAGCGAGACGGTCCACCGGTTCGGCCGGTCGACCAGGAACAACAGCGCGAACAGGAACTCGTTCCAGGCGATCATGAAATCGTAGAGCGCGACCGCCATCACCGACGGCGCGGCCAGCGGCAGGCTGACCCGACGGATGATGCCGAGCCGCCCGGCCCCGTCGATCGCGGCGGACTCCTCCAGGCTGACCGGGATCGTCTCGAAGTAGTTCTTCAGCATGTAGACCGAGACCGGCAGCGTCTGCGAGATGTAGACCAGCACCAGCCCGAACAGCGACCCGCGCAGCCCGGCCCGGCTGAAGACCACGAACAGCGGGATCGCGATGACGATCGACGGGAACAGGTAGACCGCCAGGAACAGCGCGCTGACCTGCCGGCGGCCGAAGAACCGCAGCCGGGAGACCGCGTACGCGCCGGGGATGGCCACCACCAGGGTGAGCGCGGTGGCGGCCAGCGCCACCAGCCCGCTGTTGCGGATGAACGTGAGGAATCCCTGCCCGCCGTTCTCCACCGATCGCAGCACCTCGGCGTACGTGGCGACGGTCAGCTCGCCGAACGGCACCCAGAGCGAGCCGGGGTCGAGCAGCAGCCGTTCGATCGGGCGCACCGAGAGCACCAGCATGTACCAGAACGGCAGCAGCGTGACCACCAGGAAGCCGGCGATCACCAGCCGGCGCAGCCAGCGCAGGCTGATCGTCTCGATCCGGTCGCGATCCATCACGCCTCCCGTTTCGCGCCGAAGAAGCGCAGGTAGATGGCCACGAACACGAGCAGCACCACGGCCAGCACGACGGCCTGGGCGGCGGCCGCGCCGATGTCGGTGCGGGCGGTGAGGAACTGGTAGACCCGGACGCTGACCACCTCGGTGCCGGCAGATCCGCCGGTGAGCAGGTAGACGTCGTCGAACTTGTTGAACGTCATGATGAACCGGAGCACGCCGATCAGCGCGATCACCGGCATCAGCTGCGGCAGCAGGATGTGCCGGAAGCGCTGCGTCGGCGTCGCCCCGTCCACCCGGGCGGCCTCCTCCAGCTCCGCCGGCACGGCCTGGAGCCGGGCCAGCAGGAACAGGAACGCGAACGGGAAGTAACGCCACGCCTCGAACGCGATCACCGTCCACAGCGCGGTGGACTCCTGGGACAGGAACGCCACCGGGGCGTCCCAGCCGAGGAAGCGCTGCCCCCAGTCGTTGACGATGCCGAGCTGCGGGTCGAGCATCACCTGCCAGACGAACGTCATGGCGACCACCGGCGCCACGTACGGCAGCAGCATCGAGGCGCGTACCAGCGTGCGGCCCCGGAACGGCCCGCGTACGGCCAGCGCCGCGGCCAGGCCGACCACGATCGAGCCGACCGTGCCACCGACGCTGTAGAGCACCGTGGTCCAGAGCGTGTCGGCGAACCCGGGGGTGTGCAGCACCCGGTCGACGTTGTCCAGCGTCAGCTCACCGAAGAGACCGGTCTTGCGCAGCGTCGCCAGGCGTACCCGCTGGAAGGCCAGCACCACCGTCCACACGATGGGGATGCCGATCACCGCGAGCACGACGAGCAGGGTGGGCGTGACCAGCGCGAGCCCGGCGCGGGACTCGCGGCGACGCAGGGTCAGCGGGCGGCGGCCGGGCCGGCGGGGCCGCTCCTCGGTGGGGGAGCGGCCGGCCTCCGGCGCGGTGGTGGTCAATTGACGCCCTTGGCGATGGCCTCGACGTCCTTCTTGGCCCGCTCGGCGGCGGCCTGGGCGTCGGTCTTGCCGCCCACCACGTCGGCGAGCGCCTTCGGCACCGGCAGTTCGCCGAGGATCGCCCCGACCAGCTTGCCCTGGCCCTGGGTGAGGCCCCAGCGCTGGAACGTGTCCGGGCTCTCGCGCAGCGTGGCGAGCACGTCGTCGCCGTAGACGTCGGAGAGCGGCTTCTTCGTGTCCACCCCGGCCGGGCTGGTGTTCCAGGCGGTGCGGAACTTCTGCTTGTCCTCCTGGGTGCCGGTGCGCACCGGGAAGCGCCCCTCGGGGGACATGCCGAACCAGCGCGGGTAGCCGTCGGAGAGCATGTACTCCACGAAGGACTTCGCCGGGTCGGCGGCGCCGTCGAGCACCGCCCAGGAGCTGACCTCGCCGTACTGGGCCGGCTCGGTGCCGTTCGGGCCCTTGATCGCGGTGACGAACCCGCTGTTCTTCGCCAGCCACGCCGGGTCGGACTGGCACTGCGGGCAGGTGGGCCGGGCGTCGTTGCGCAGGCCGGCCAGCTCGTCCAGGACGAACGGCGACCAGATCAGCATGGCCGCCTTGCCGGCGAAGTAGGTGGCCCGGGTGGTGTCGACGTCCTGCGCGCCCTTGACCGAGTTGTTCCGCATCAGGTCGCCGTAGAACCGGAACGCCTCCACGCACTGCGGCGAGTCCAGGGTGACCTTGCCGGCGTCGTCGGTGAGCTGGCAGCCGTTGGCGAGCGCGAGGTGCTCGAACGTCTGCTGGGTGAAGACGTCGCCGGGGGCGGTCGCCGCGGTGATGCCGGCGACGCCGCCGGTGTTCAGCTTCGCCGCCGCGGCGGCGATCTTCTCGTACGTGTCGGGGGCCGGCAGGCCGGCGGCGTCGAACAGGTCCTTGCGGTAGACCAGCAACTGGCCCCAGCCGTCGCTGGGCACCGCGAGCTGGGTGCCACCGTCGCTGGTCAGCTCCAACGCCCGGGGGGAGAACGTGTCCCGCCCGAGCTTGTCCACCACGGCCTTGTTCGCGTCCGGCTCCAGCAGCTCGTTGGCGGCGAGCGTGCGGACGCCGGCCAGCGACACCGAGCCGACCACGTCGGGCAGGTCGCCGGCGGCGGCGCTGGACGCGATCAGGGACGGGAACTGGTCCTCGTTGACGGTGACCAGGTTGACCTTGACGCCGGTCTTCGCGGTGTAGTCGGCGATGATCGCCTTGGTGGCGGTGACCCGGTCGGCCACGTCCTCCAGGCTCCACACGGTGATCTGCGTACTGTCGGATTTCTGCCCGTCGTCGCTGCAGGCGGTCGCGCCGACCCCGGCCAGTGCCAGGATCAGGCTCGACGCGAGCAGCCGTGTTGAGGGTGATGACATCGGTGGCACCTTTCTCCAAGGAGCGCGGCGCCGCATCAATACCCACGGATTCATCAATCTAATCACATATGCCCATTTTTTGGGGTTAGCATGGAGGCCGGCACTTTCTTCGGAGCGACGCCATGAGCAACTGGGTTGTCTCTCTGGCCGGGCCCCGGCGCGTTCGCCTGGAGCCCTGCCCTCCGGACCCGCTCGGCCCGGGCCAGGTCCGCGTCCGCACCTGCTACTCGGGCATCTCCGCCGGCACCGAACTGACCCTCTACCGCGGCAGCAACCCCCGGCTGCGCAAGGACTGGGACGCCGGCGCCCGGATGTTCGTGCCCCGCCAGGCCGGACCCGCCTACCCGGTGGTCGGCTTCGGCTACGAGGAGGTCGGCGAGATCGTCGAGGTCGCGCCCGACGTCGCCGACCGCCGCGCCGGGCAGCTCGTCTGGGGGATCTGGGGCCACCGGGCGGAGGCGGTGCTCCCCGCCGTCGCGGCGCACCCGCTCGCCCCCGGTCTCGACCCGCTCGCGGCCGTCTTCGCCCGGCCGGGCGCCATCGCGCTGACCGCGGTGCTCGCCGGTGACCTGCACCTCGGCGACTGGGTCGGCGTGTTCGGCCAGGGCGTCATCGGGCTGCTCGGCACCCGGCTCGCGGTGCTCTCCGGGGCCCGGGTGGTGGCCGTCGACCGGGTGCCCCGGCGGCTGGCGTACGCGAGCCGCTACGGCGCCCGCCTGGTGGTCGACGCCGTCGGCGACGCGGCCGCCGACGCGCTCCGCGCGGCCACCGACGGCCGGGGCGCCGACGTCTGCCTGGAGCTGTCCGGCGCGTACCCGGCGCTGCACCAGGCGATCAAGGCCACCGCGCACGCCGGCCGCGTCGTCGCCGCCGGCTTCTACCAGGGGTACGCACACGGGCTGGAACTCGGCGAGGAGTTCCACCACAACCGGATCCACCTGGTGGCCGCGCAGGTCTCCGGGCCGGACCCGGCACCGGGCACGGCCGGCCGGTGGACCCCGACACGGATCGCACAGACCTTCATGGACCTGGTGGCGGAGGGCAGCGTCGACCCGCTGCCGCTGGTGAGCCACGTCGTCGACGCGGGCGCGGTGGCCGACGCCCTGGCGTTGCTCGACCGCGGTGACGGTGACGTCCTCCAAGTGGTGCTGAGGTTCTGAATGGACATCCCACTGGCCTGCCAGGAGCAACTGCTCCCCGGCGCCGACCTGATCGACAAGTACGCCCTCGCCGTCTCCCTCGGCTACCAGGGCATCGAACTGCGCGGCCGGGGGGACCTGGCGCTGGCCCGGCGGCTGCCGGAGCTGCGCCGGGCCCACGCCGCCGGGGTGGTGACGCCGACCGTCTGCGTCGAGATGGACCACTTCATCGGCGACTTCGACCCGGAGCGCTCCCGGGACGCGGTGCGCAACCTGCGCTCCCAGCTCTCCGTGATCGCCGAGCTGGGCGGCGTCGGCGCCATGACGCCGGCCGCCTGGGGCATGTTCTCCCGCCGGCTGCCGCCGTTCGAACCGCCCCGCACGCCCGCCGACGACCGGCGGGTGCTCGTCGACGCCCTCGGCGAGCTGGGCGAGCACGCCCGCGCCGAGGGGGTCACGCTCTTCCTGGAACCGCTCAACCGGTACGAGGACCACATGGTCAATCGCCTCGACCAGGCCGTCGAGCTGTGCCGGGCGGTCGGGTCGCCCGCGGTCCGGGTGGTCGCCGACACCTACCACATGAACATCGAGGAGGACGACCCCTGCGCCGCGCTGCGCGCCGCCGCGCCGTACCTCGGGCACGTGCAGGTCAGCGACTCCAACCGGCACCAGCCCGGCGCCGGGCACCTGGACTGGGCCGCGCTGCGGGGCACGCTCGACGAGATCGGCTATCGGGGGTGGCTGGCGCTGGAGTGCCGGCTGCGCGGCGAACCGGTAACCGCGCTGCGCCAGGCCGCCGCCGCGTTGCGCCCGGACCGGCCGTGGCGGGCCGCCGCGTGACCGGCAGCCTGGCCGCCGGCGTCCGGGCCGGCGCCGAACGGGACGCCCGGCTGCGCCGGCTCGCGCTGGCCACCCTGGACGCCAACTGGGAACACGACCACACCGTGCCGTCGCGCACGCTCTACCCGCACCAGTGGAGTTGGGACTCGGCGTTCATCGCGGTCGGGCTGGCGCACGTCCGCCCGGACCGGGCCTGGCGCGAACTGCGCACGCTGTTCGCCGCGCAGTGGGTGGACGGGCGGGTGCCGCACATCGTGTTCAACCCGGCGCTGCGGGTCGGCTCGTACTTCCCCGGCCCCGAGTTCTGGGACTCGGCCCGCGCCGAGGGTGCCCCGTCGGCGCCCACCTCCGGCATCGTCCAACCGCCCGTGCACGCCCCGGCCGCGTGGCTGGTGCACCGCCGCGCGCCGTCGGAGGCGTCGGTGGCCGCGCTGCGCCGGCTCTATCCCCGGCTGGTCGCCCAACAGCGCTACCTGACCGGGCGGCGGGACGTCGGCGGGGGCGGGCTGGCCGCGATCGTGCACCCGTGGGAGTCCGGCCTGGACAACAGCCCTGCCTGGGACGCGCCGCTGGCCGCGGTGCCGGCCGACGAGTCGGTGATGCGCGCGTACCGTCGGCACGACACCGCGCACGCCGACGCCGCGCACCGCCCCACCGACCTGGACTACGCGCGCTACGTCGCCCTGGTGGACAGCTACCGCGCCGGCCGCTACCGCGACGAGCGGCTGCTCGGCCGGCACCCCTTCCTGGTGGAGTGCCCGCTGGTCAACGCCGCGCTCGGCGTCGCCGAGTACGCGCTGGCGCGGATCGCGACAGTGGTCGGCGCGGACCCGTGCCCGCACCGCGACCGGGCCGCCCGGATCACCGAGGCCCTGGTGAACCGGCTCTGGGACCCGGTCGCCGGCACGTTCCGCCCCCGTGACGTGCGCACCGACCGGCTCGTCGGTCCGCGGACCGTGCTCGGGCTGCTGCCGCTGGCCCTGCCCGACCTGCCCGAGGCGCAGGTGCGGGCCGTGCTGGCCGAGGCGTGCTCGCCCCGGTTCGGCCTGGCCGCCCGGATGGACCGGCCGCTGCCCACCCTCGACCGCACCGCACCGGACTTCGAGCCGCTGCGCTACTGGCGCGGGCCCAGCTGGGTGAACACCGGCTGGCTGCTCTGGCAGGGGCTGCGCACCCACCACCGGGCCGACCTGGCGGCCGGGCTGCGCGAGTCCCTGCTCGACCTGGTCGACGGCGCCGGCTGCCACGAGTACTTCCACCCGGACACCGGGGCCGGCCTCGGCTCGCCGGCGTTCAGCTGGACCGCCGCGCTGGTGCTGGACGCGCTGGCCGAGGGCTGAGGCCGGCCGGCGGCGTCACCCCCAGGCCGACGCCGTCGGCACGGCCCGCTCAGGCGACGCCGCCGGCGCGGCCCGCTCAGCCGACGCCGCCGGCGCGGGCTGCCTCAGGCGATGCCGGCCGGCATGCCGCCGCCCAACCGCAACGCCGAATGCGGCGCGTCGTCGACCGCGTAGCCGAGCGCGTCGACCACCTCGACCACACCGCTGACCTGCCGGGTCAGCCGCAGCGCCAACCGCACCGTGGACCAGCGCTCCAACTGGCCGGTGAGCGTCACCACGCCGCCGTGCACGGCCACGTCCACCACGCCGTCGCGCACGCCGAGCGTGCGCCGCAGCACCTCGTCGACCACGTCCCGCCGGATGTCCGCGTCCGGGCGCAGGTGCACCTTGAGCAGGTCACCGCGGGTCACGATGCCGACCAGCCGGCCCAGGTCATCGACCACCGGCAGCCGTTTCACCCCGCGCGAGTCCATCCGCCGGGCGGCCTCGACGAGGGTCGCGTCCGGCGCGACGGTGACCGGCGGAGCCGTCATCAGGTCGGCCGCGAGCGTCGCGCCGGCCTTCGCCCGCGCCTCCCGGCGGTGCCGGTCGGGCACGATCCGACGCTCCCGCGGCTGCCCGGACAGCTCCACCTTGTACATCAGGTCCGCTTCGGAGACCACCCCGAGAACCCGCCGGTCACCGTCCACCACCGGCGCCGCCGTCACCCGCCGGTCGGTCAGCACGTCGACGATCTCCCGGTACGCCGTGCCCTCGCGCACCGACGCCACGTCGGTGGTCATCACGTCCCGCACCTGCCACGTACGCATGGCGTCCTCCCTCGTCCCCGCCGCCTCCGGCGCCCTCGTCCCCGACGCTAGGCGGCGGGGTGGGGGTGGGGCAGGGACGCACGGACCCGGTGGCCGGGCCGGAAGTCCCGGCTCAGCGGGCCGGCGCCGGCACGTCCGCGACGTGGTCGGCGGGCGGCTCGGTGGCCAGCAACTCGGCCGGCACCGGCTCGACCTCGACCCGGCAGTCGTGGAACGTCGGCGCCCCACCGAGGTCGGCGTCGCGGACCGCGGTCACCGCGTTCACCGTGGACCGGCCCGGGCTCGACCGGGCCCAGTACGCCTTGTAGGTGAACGCCAAACCCGGCCGGGTCGCCTCGTCCACGGCCACCGCGGCGAGGAACGCGCCCCGGTCGTTGCGTACCCGCACCGCGTCGCCGTCGGCCAGACCGCGCGCCGCCGCGTCGGCCGGGTGCAGGTGCACCCGGGGCGGCCCGGCCCGGCGGGCGTGCCAGGGCAGCGAGGCGAAGGTGGAGTTCATCAGGTAGCGGCCGGCCGGGGCGAGCAGCAGCAGCGGGAACCGGCGGGCCAGGTCGGCGTCGCCCGCCTCGACCGGCGGCGTGTAGCCGGGCAGCGGATCCACCCCGAGCCGGGCCAGCGTCGGGTCGTGCAGCCGGGCCCGCCCGTCCGGGGTGGGGAACACGCCGTCGGCGAACGGCGCCGAGCCGACCGGCACGCCGGTGAGCCGGGCGTACGTGCGCTCGCGCAGCTCCTCGAAGGTGATCGGCGCGCCGGCCAGCAACTGTCGGGCCAGGTCCTCGTCGCTGTCCCGGAACGCCGGGTGGTCGACACCGAGCGCGGCGGCGATCCGGCGGAAGATCTCGGTGTTCGGCAGCGCCTCGCCGGGCGCGCGGGTGACCGGCAGGTTCAGCGTCGTGTAGTGGTGCCCGTAGGAGGTCTGCAGGTCCAGGTGCTCGGGCTGCATGGTGGCCGGCAGCACCACGTCGGCGTGGTCGCAGGTGTCGGTCCAGCGCTGCTCCAGCACCACGGTGAACAGGTCGGCGCGGCGCAGGCCGGCGAGCAGCCGGATCTGGTCCGGCGCGGTGGCGGCCGGATTGGCGTTGAACACCACCAGCGACGTCACCGGCGGGTCGGCCTCGCCGGTGAGCACCGCGGCGAGCCGGCTCATGTTCACCGACCGGGCCGGCGGCGCCGGCATGCCGGCCGGCCGGATCACCGGCCCGTTGTCGACCACGTGGTGGCCGCTGGTGGTCACCAGCGCCCCGCCGCCGGGATACCGGAAGTCGCCGGTGACCAGGGGCAGCGCGCAGATCGCCCGGATCGCCTGGCCGGCGCCCGCGTGCCGTTGCAGGCCGAGCCCGACACGGATCGCGGTGGGCCGGGTGGTGGCGATCCGGTCACCGAGCCGGCGCACCACGTCGACCGGCAGGCCGCACTCGGCGGCGGCCCGCTCCACCGGCCACTCGTCGAGCCGGGCGGACAGCTCGGCCCAGCCGACGGTGTGCGCGGCCAGCCACGGCTCGTCGGCCGCCCCGGCGTCGCGCACGTGCCGCATCAGCCCGAGCGCGAGCGCCGCGTCGGTGCCGGGCAGCGGCGCGACGTGCTCGTCGCTGCGGGCCGCGGTGTCGGTCCGCAGCGGGTCGATCGTCACCACGTACGCCCCGCGCTCGCGGGCCTGCTGCACGAACGGCCACTGGTGCAGGTTGGTGACCAGCGGGTTGGCGCCCCAGAGCACGATCAGCCGGGCGTCGACGACGGACTCCGGTTCGAAGCCCACCGAGCGGCCGTAGATCGACCGGGTGGCCGCGTTCGCCGCCGCCGTGCAGATGGTGGTGTCCAACCGGGACGCGCCCAGGTGGGCGAAGAGCCGCGGCCCCATGGTCCAGCCCTGGACGAGCCCCATGGTGCCGGCGAAGTAGTAGGGCAGCACCGACTCCGGCCCGTCGCGGTCGATGCTCGCCCGCAGCCCGGCGGCGACCCGGTCGATGGCCTCGGCCCAGCTCGCCGGCCGGTACGCGACCCGCCCGACGCCCTTCGGGCCGGTGCGGATCCACGGCGTGGTGAGCCGGTCGGGACCGTTGACCGCGTCGAGGTAGCGGTTCACCTTGCCGCAGAGCGCGCCCCGGGTGAACGGATGGTCGCGGTCGCCGCGCAACGCGACGGCCCGGCCGTCGTCGACGGTGAGCTGCCAGACGCAGGTGTCGGGGCAGTCCAGTGGGCAGGCGCCGGGATGGGTGACGGGGGCCATGTCGCGGATGCTACCCATCCGGGGCGTCTCGTCGGGGGCGGCGGATCGGGGACCGCTCGGGCAGGATGGTGCGGAGCCGACCCGGGAGGACACGATGACGGTCACCGCCGACGACCTGGACCGGGCGGCCGCGTGCGTGGCGGCGTCGCTCGCGTCGGTGACCGGGGCGGACTGGTCCCGACCCGCCGGCGGGCTGGACTGGGACTGCCGGCACACCGCCGAGCACCTGGCCGACACCCTGCTGTCGTACGCGGCGCAGGTGGTGTCCCGCCCGGCCGACCGGTTCGTGCGCCTCGCCGCCGTGGTGGAGCCCGGCGCCTCGCCGGCCGAGATGGTCGAGTGCGTGACCTGCGCGGCCGGGTTGCTCGCGCTGGCGGTCCGTGGCACCCCGGCCGGGGTGCGGGCGTTCCACCCGTCCGGCCAGGCCGACCCGGCCGGTTTCGCCGCGATGGGCGTGGCCGAGGTGCTGCTGCACGGCGAGGACATCGCCGCCGGTCTGGGCACGACCGTCGACGCGCCCCGACCGGTCTGCGCGCGGGTGGTGGCGCGGCTCTTCCCCGACGTGGCGCCCGGCTTGGCCGGCGTCGACCCGTGGGCGGCGCTGCGCTGGTGCGCCGGCCGCGCCGACCTGCCCGCCCGCCCCCGCCGCCACACCTGGCAGTGGCGCGGCGCCCCCCTCGGCGGCTGACCTCCCTCCCCTCGCCACGCCGATCTTGCACTTGGTGCCCCCGAGACGTCACATTGGTGGCTTTTGCCGGGGCAGGAAGTGCAAGATCGCGGGTGGCGGGTGGCGGGTGGCGGGTGGCGGGTGGCGGGTGGCGGGTGGTGGTGGTCGTTTGGTGGGGGTGGGGGCGGGTACTCGCCGGGGCCGGCGGGGCGGCGCGGGGTCGCGGCGGTCGGCGGGGAGGGGAGGGGCGGCGTGCGGTTTCCCCTGTTCGTCGATGCGGTGGCGCGTCGGGCCGAGTTGCCCACCGATGACGCCGCGACGATCTCCCGGGCGGTGCTGCAGACCCTCGCCGAGCGGATCACCGCCGACGAGTCGGCCGATCTCGCCGCCCAGTTGCCGGACGACGTCGGCGGCTACCTGTCGGCGTCCGACCGGGGCGGGGCGACCGGCGCCGCGGTGGACTTCCTCTACCGGGTGGCGGAGCGGGCCGCGGTGGACCCGGCGGTCGCCGAGGTGGGCGTGCGGGCGGTGCTCACCACATTGCGCGAAACGGTCACAGTCGGCGAATTCGAGGACCTGGTGGCGCAGCTTCCGCGGGGTTTCGACGCAATGGTGGACCCCATTCCGCGCCCGCCGTACGATGTCTGAGCAGGCTCCCCGTGACCCGGGTCGAGCTGCCGAGCAGAGGCCGCGAGACGAAAATTTGACGGCCCGGAAGTATTTTCACCGTAAAATAACTCGCCAGTAGCCACCTACGCTGAAAATCGTCTACGCGCTAGAGGGATGATCGGACGAATTCCTCCGTCCGAGGTACCACGCGCCCTCCCACCTTCGGCTCAACCCGCATCGATGCTCTTCCGATCGAGAGATTGAGCTTTATTCTGCTTCCAATGTGAAGTCCTGGGGGGGATCAATGGTCACATTCGTCGATTGCTGCGTGCCTGCCGTCAGTGGAGCGCAACCCGCATCCTGACATGGCAGAGACGATGATCATCAATCGTTTCGGCGCGGTCGCAGCGGTCCACGGTGGCCGTCCGGCGCTTCTCGGTGAGACCCACGAGGTCGGTTACGCCGAGTTGGCCGGTGCGGCCGGCGGGAACGCGGCCGTGCTCGTCGCCGCCGGTCTCCGGCCGGGCGACCGCGTCGCGCTGCTCACCACGCACGGCGCGCCGACCGTCGCCGCGCTGCTCGGCACGCTCGCCGCCGGGTGCGCCTACGTGCCGCTGGACCCGGGGTTCCCGGTCGCCCGCCTGCGGCACATGGTCACCGCCGCCGGGGTCACCGCCGTGGCGTGCGCCGCGGAGCACCGGGAGCTGGCCCGTGAGCTGGCCGACGGGCGTATCGTGGTGCCGCTGGACGACGCGCCGCCGGCCCCGCTGCGACCGGTCCCGGTCGACCCGGACGCGCTGGCGTACGTGCTGTTCACCTCCGGCTCCACCGGCGTGCCCAAGGCGGTCGGCCAGACCCACCGCAACCTGGCCCACGTGGTCGACAACCAGATCGAGGCGCTCGCCGTCGGCCCGGCCGACCGGCTCAGCCTGCTCGCCTCGTTCAGCTTCGACGCCGCCATCCCCGACCTCTACCCGGCGCTGCTCACCGGCGCCGCGGTCGTCCCGGTCGACCTGCGCCGGCAGGGCCTGGCGTACGCGGTCGAGCAGCTCGACCGGCACCGCACCACCGTGCTGCACTGCACGCCCACCGTCTACCGGTTCCTGCTCGACACGCTCGGCGAGCGCCGGCTGGCCTCGGTGCGCGCGGTGCTGCTCGGCGGCGAGCAGGCCACCTGGGCCGACGCCGCGCGTGGCCGGGACCGGTTCGCCCCCGACTGCGTGCTGGTCAACGGCTACGGGGCGACCGAGATGACGTTCGCGGCCCGGCACCTGCTGCCGCTGTCCGGGGTGGACCCGACCGCCGTCGGGCCGCTGCCGGTCGGCACCGCGTTCCCCGGTTACCGGCTCGACCTCGACCCGGACACGGCCGAGATCGTGGTCCGCAGCCGCCACCTCGCGCCCGGCTACCTCAACCAGGACAGCGACCGCTTCGCCGTCGGCGAGGGCGGCGTGCGGTCGTACCGCACCGGCGACCTCGGCCGGCGGCTGCCCGGCGGCGAACTGGTCTGCCTGGGCCGGCTCGACCGGCAGGTCAAGGTGCGCGGGCACCGGGTCGAGCTCACCGAGATCGAGGCCGTGCTCGCCGGGCGGCCCGGCGTGGCCGGCGTCCGCGCCATCGCCCGCGACGGCGAGCTGCTGGCGTACGTCCGGCCGGCCGGCGTCCGCCCCGACCCGGCCGCGTTGCGGGCGGCGCTGGCCGCCGCCCTGCCCGACTACGCCGTGCCCCGCGCGGTGGTCGTGGTCGACGAGTTCCCGCTCACCGTCAGCGGCAAGGTCGACGAGCGGGCGCTGCCCGACCCGGCCGCCGAGGTGCCCGCCGAGGCGGCGCCGGCCACCGAGACCGAACGCGCCGTGCACGACATCTGGTGCGCCGTGCTCGGCCGACCGGCGGTCGGCCGCACCGACAGCTTCTTCGACGTGGGCGGGCAGTCGTTGCTGCTGGGCCGGGTGCAGCAGCGGATCGCCGAGCGGTTCGGGGTGCGGCTGCCGATGCTGCGCCTGTTCGACCACCCCACCGTCGCCGCCCAGGCGGCGTTGCTCGACGCCCCGCCCGACGCGGTCCGCGCCCCGCTGCTGCCCGCGCCCGCCGCCCCGGTCAGCGCCGCGCGCGACTACACCGGCGACGAGATCGCCGTGGTCGGCGTCGCCGGCCGCTTCCCCGGCGCGCCCGACGTGGCGACGTTCTGGTGGAACCTCTGCACCGGGGTGGACTCGATCCACGACCACACCGACGAGGAGTTGGCCGCGCTCGGCGTGGGTCCGCGCCTGCGCGCCGACCCCCGGCACGTCCGCGCCACCGGGCGGCTCGACGGGGTGACCGACTTCGACGCCGAGTTCTTCGCGTTCGGCGCCGACGAGGCCGCCCGCACCGACCCCCAGCACCGTCTCTTCCTGGAGACCGCGTGGGAGGCGCTGGAGGACGCCGGGCACGACCCGCGACGCTTCCCGGGTCTGGTCGGCGTCTACTCCGCCACCTCCGCCAACCGCTACTTCCTGTTCCACCTGATGGACAACCCGGCGGTGGTCGGCGACGTCGACCCGGACGACTGGGAGGCACGGCTGGTCGGCCGGCAGTTCACCGACCACCTGCCCGGCCAGGTGGCGTACCGTCTCGGCCTGACCGGGCCGGCGCTGGCCGTGCAGAGCGCCTGCTCCAGCTCGCTGGTGGCGGTCTGCCTGGCCGCGCAGAGCCTCGCCGACTACCAGTGCGACCTCGCGCTGGCCGGCGGTGCCACCGTCACGTGGCCGCGGCAGCGGGCCACCCCCGGCGGCCTCGCCTCGCCCGACGGCCGGTGTCGCGCCTTCGACGAGGCCGCCGACGGCTCCGGATTCGGCTCCGGTGCCGGCGTGGTCGCGCTGCGTCGGCTGGCCGACGCGCAGGCCGACGGCGACCGGATCTACGCGATCCTGCCCGGCTGGGCGGTCACCAACGACGGCCCGGACCGGGCCGGGTTCGCCGTGCCCGGCCCGGCCGGGCAGGCCGCCGCCGTGGCCAACGCGCTCGCCACCGCCGAGGTCGCCCCCGGCGAGGTACGCCTCGTCGAGGGCCACGGCAGCGGCACCCCGCTCGGCGACGCCATCGAGGTGGCCGCGCTGCACGAGGTGTACGCCGGTGCCGCGCCGGCCGGCACCTGCGCGCTCGGCTCGGTGAAGACGAACATCGGCCACCTCGACGCCGCCGCCGGCATCGCCGGGCTGATCAAGACCGTGCTCGCCGTGCGCCACGGCGTGATCCCGCCGAACCTGCACTTCACCCGCCCGCACCCGGAGATCGACCTGGCCGCCGGCCCGTTCTACGTGCCGACCAAGGCCCGGGACTGGCCGGACGGCGGGCGTCGGGTCGCCGGGGTGAGCGCGTTCGGCCTCGGCGGCACCAACGCCCACGTGGTGGTGGAGCAGCCGCCGCCGGTCGAGCCGGTCGACCCGCCCGGGGACGGGCCGTGGCTGCTGCCGGTCTCCGCGCGTACCCCGGTGGCGTTGCGGGCGGCGCTGGCCCGGCTGCGGGCCCACCTGGCCGGCGCCGCGCCGGCGCTGCCCGAGGTGGCCGCCACGCTGGCGCTCGGGCGGCGTCCGTTCGCCCACCGGGCGGCTGTGGTCGCCGCCGACCTGCCCGCCGCGCTGTCCGCGCTGGACGTGCTGCTCGCCACCGACGCCCGGACGGCCGGCGACGCCGGGCCGTTGCGCGAACTGGCCGCCGACTGGGTGGCCGGGCGTGACGTCGACTGGGACGCCCTGCACCCCGAGGGCGCCGTCCGGCGTACCGGGCTGCCCACCTACCCGTTCCAGCGCCGCCGGCACTGGATCGACCCCGTGCAGAGAGGCCCGCGGTGAACTGGTTCGTCTCCACCGGAAGCCGACCCGAGGCGCCGGTGCGGTTGTTCTGCCTGCCCTACGCCGGCGCGGGCGCCAGCGCGTTCCGGCGCTGGCCGGCCGCGTTCGACCCGGGCGTCGAGGTGCTGCCCGTGCAGCTGCCCGGCCGGGAGAACCGGATCACCGAGGATCCACGCTTCTCGGTCGCCGAGGTCGCCGACGCCATCGCCTCCCGGGCCGACCGCCCGTACGCGATCTACGGCCACTCGATGGGCGGCCGCCTCGGCTTCGAGGTGGTGCGGGAGCTGCGCCGCACCGGCCGGCCGCTGCCGCTGCGGCTCTACGTCGGCGGCGCCCGCGCCCCGCACGTCGCCGCGCCGGGGCTCTTCGACGGGTTGTCCCGGGCCGACGACGACGAGTTGCTGCGCCGCCTCGGCGACGGCGGCGGCCTCCCGGCGGAGCTGCTGGAGCATCCGGAGCTGGTGGAACTGCTGCTGCCGCTGCTGCGGGCCGACTTCGGCCGGGTGGACGACTATCGCTACGTCCCGGGTGAGCCGCTGCCGGTGCCGATCGTCGCGTTCGCCGGTGACCACGACCGGGCGGTCACCCGCGAGCAGAACGCGGCCTGGGCGGAGCACACCGCCGCCGGGTTCACCCTGCACGAGCTGGCCGGTGGGCACTTCTTCCTGCACGACCGGCTCGCCGAGCTGGCCGCGCTGATCCGGGCCGACCTGCCCGCCGCGCCGGCTACCGCGACGACGCCGGGTGCCGCGACGACGCCGGGTGCCGCGACGACACCGGCTACCGCGACGACGCCGGGTGCCGCGACCGCCGCGCCCGGCGACCCGACCACCCGCGCCGCGACACCGGGCGCGGGTCCGGCACCGGTGCGCGCCGCCGGCCGCGGGACCGCCGGCGGTGCGCACCGGGTGCCGCTCGGCGACACCGGCTGGTCGGTGTGGCGCGACGCGATGCTGCGGACCACCGGCTTCCCCGCCGACGGGCTGGAACTGCTGAGCGCGCCGCGGGCCGCGGCGGCCGCCGACGAGCTGCTCGCCACCGGCACCGGCGAGGACCGCTTCGACAAGGAGTTCGACGAGGCGGTGCGCGCCGGGGCCGAGCTGCTCAACGCGCTGGCCGCCGACCCGCTGCTGCGCGAGGCGGTCACCTGGCAGAACCGGGGTGCCCTGGTCGCGCTGGACGGGCTGGTGCGCGGCGGCGCCGAGGCGCCCCGCAACGTGCGCCGGCGGGACCGGGAACGGGCGCTGCTCAAGTACTGGCAGCGCTACGGCGGCAAGAACGAGACGGTCGGCTTCTTCGGCCCGAGCTGCTGGGTCACCGTCGACCCCGACGAGCCGGAGGTTGCCCGGGTCAACCCTGGTGACCGGCTGACCCGGCGGCGCTGGGTGTGGTTCGAGTCGTGGGCGCTGACCGCGTACGCCGACCGGATCGGCGCGGACCTGGCGGTGCGCCGCTGGTGGCCGCCGGCGCTGCGGCCCCACCTGGCGATCCGGGACCGGGCCGTGCTGCGGCCCGGCCGCCCGCCGCTGACGCTCACCCCGGTCGAGGCCGCGCTGCTGCACGCCGCCGACGGCCGTCGCCCCGCCGCCGACCTGGTCGCCGACCCGGCGATCGGGCTGCGCCGGCCAGAGGACGGCTACGCGCTGCTCGACCGGCTGGTGGAACGGGAGTTGATCACCTGGGACGCGGCGCTGCCGGTGAGCCCGGACGCGGAGCGGGTGCTGGCCGAGCGGATCGCCGCGATCGGCGACGAGCCGGCCCGCGTCGCCGCCCGGGCCGGCTTCGACCGGCTGCGCGCCGCCCGCGACGCGGTGGCCGGGGCGGCCGGCGACCCGGTGCCGCTGCGGGCCGCGCTGGACGCCCTCGACGCCACGTTCACGGAGCTGACCGGCGCGCCCGCGGCGCGCCGCGCCGGCCAGATGTACGCCGGTCGCACGATCTGCTACGAGGACACCGCCCGCGACCTCGACGTGGTCTTCGGTGCCCCGCTGCTGGCCGAGCTGGCCGCCCCGCTGGACGTGCTGCTGCGCGCGGCCCGCTGGCTGGCCAACGCGCTCGCCGACGCCTACCTCGGCGTGCTGCGCGGCCTCCACGACGAGTTGCGCGCCGAGTCCGGCGGCCCGGTCGCGCTGGCCGACCTGTGGTTCCTCGCGCAGGGCATGTTCTGGGGCGGCGGCGAGCGGCCGGTCGACGCGGTGGCGGCCGACTTCGCGGCCCGCTGGGCCGGGCTGTTCGGCCTGGACACGCTGCCCGCCGGGGCCACCGCTGTCGAGCTGCGCGCGGCCGACCTGACCGAGCGGATCGACGCGGTCTTCCCGGGCACCCGGCCGACCTGGTCCAACGCCGCCATGCACAGCCCCGACCTGCAGATCTGTGCCACCGACGAGGCGGCGCTGCGGCGCGGGGACTACACCGTGGTGCTCGGCGAGCTGCACGCGGCCTGGTCGTCGTTCGACTGCGCGGTCTTCACCCCGTCGCACCCGCAGGTGGAGCGGCTGCGCGACGCGCTCGCCGCCGACCTGGGCGAGCGGCGGATCCGGTTGCTCTTCCCGGCCGACTGGCCGCGCCGGACCAGCCGCACCGCGGAGTCACTGACCGGCCCGACCGATCGGCAACTGGCCTTCCTCGACGCGCCGGGCGCCGACCCGGCCCGGGTGCTGCCCACCGTGGACCTCGCCGTCGACGAGACCGACGGCGAGCTGGTCGCCACCGCGTCGGACGGGCTGCGCTGGCCACTCGCCGAGATCTTCGCCGAGGCGTTCAGCGCGCACGCGGTGGACGGCTTCAAGCTGGTCGCCGCCGCGCCGTACACGCCCCGGATCACCGTGGACCGGCTGGTGGTGGCCCGGCAGACCTGGCGTACCACGGTGGGGGAGAGCGGCCTGACCACCGCCACCGGTGAGCGGCAGCGCTTCCTCGCCGTCCGGGACTGGCGACGCCGGCTCGGCCTGCCCGAGCAGGTCTACGTCAAGCTGGGCACCGAGACCAAGCCCTGCTTCGTCGACCTGTCGGCGCCCGGGTTCGCCGCCATGCTCTGCGCGCTGGTGCGGGCCGCGCGCGTCGACGGCGGCGACGCGGTCCCGCTCACGGTCAGCGAGATGCTGCCCGCCCCGGACCAGGCCTGGGTGCCCGACGCCGCGGGCCGGCGCTACTTCAGCGAGCTGCGCCTGCACATCACCGACGCCGGGCGGGAGGACGCGCGGTGAGCCACCTGGTGCCCCTGGGCGAGACCGGCTGGTCGGTGTGGCGGGACGTGGTCCTGCGTACCGCCGGGTTCCCGGCCGCCGGGTTGGACCGGTTCGCCGCGCCGGAGTGCGCCGCCGCCGCCGACGGGCTGCTGGCCGGCGCCGGCACCGTCGAGGTGTTCGACAAGACGCTGCGCGAGGCGTTCGCCGAGTCGTCGGCGGTCGCCGGCGAGCTGGCCGCCGACCCGCTGCTGCGCGAGGCGGTCACCTGGCAGAACCCGGACATGCTGATCGCGCTGGACGGCCTGCTGCGCACCGATCCGCAGGTGCGCAACGTGCGCCGGCGCAAGCGGGAGCTGAGCGTGCTGCGCTACTGGCAGCGCTACTGCGGCAAGGCCGAGACGATCGGCTTCTTCGGCCCGGTCTGCTGGGGCACCGTCGACCCGACGGTGCGCGGCGTGCGGACCGCGCCCGGCGCGACGCTGGTGCACCGCCGCCGGGTGTTCTTCGAGGCGTGGGCGCTGATCGCGTACGCCGACCGGCTCGCCGACGACCTGGCGGTGCGCCGGTGGTGGGCGCCGGCGCTGCAACCGCACCTGACCGTCGCCGGCCGGGAGCTGCGCTGGCCGCTGCACCCGCCGATCGCGCTGACCCCGGTGGAGACCCGGCTGCTCGCCGACTGCGACGGGCGCACGCCGGCGCGGGAGCTGGCCGAGCGGCTGTGCGCCGAGGGGGCGGTGCACGGCGCCGACGACGTCTACCTGCTGCTCGACCGGTGGGTCGAGCGCGGCCAGCTGAGCTGGGGCGCGAACCTGCCGATCGCCCCGGACGCCGAGGAGGTGCTCGCCGCGCGGATCGCCGCCATCGGCGACGAGCCGGTCCGCGCCGCGACCGCCGCGGAGTTCGACCGGCTGCGGGCCGCCCGCGACGAGGTGGCGGCCGCGGCCGGCGACCCGGGCCGGCTCGGCGCCGCGCTCGCCGCGCTCAACGCGGAGTTCACCGCGGTCACCGGGCGCCCGGCCACCCGCAACAGCGGACAGATGTACGCGGCGCGCACGGTCTGCTATGAGGAGACCGCCCGGGACCTGGAGTTCCGGATCGGCTCGGCGGTCACCGACGCGCTCGCCGAACCGCTCGCGGTGGTGCTGCGCACCGCCCGCTGGTTCACCATGCGGGTGGCCGAGCGCTGCGGCGGCCTCTTCACCGAGCTGCACGAGGAACTGGCCGACGGCGGCGCGCCGGTGCGGCTGGCCGACCTGTGGCTGCTGGCCCAGGGCACGCTGATCGCCCCGGACGGCCCGATCGGGCTCGCCGGGCGGGAGCTGACCGAGCGGTGGGCCGAGCTGTTCGGCCTGCGTGACCTGCCCGCCGGGCAGGCCGAGCTGCGGGTGCGCGCGGCGGACCTGGCGCAGCGGGTGCGGGAGCTGTTCCCGGCCGACGCCCCCGGCTGGCCGTCGGCCCGGCTGCACAACCCGGACGTCCAGCTCGGCGCCGCCTCACCGGAGGCGGTCGAGCGGGGCGAGTTCCTGCTCGTGCTCGGCGAGCTGCACCCCGCCTCGGTGGCGTTCGACAGCGCGGTGCTCAGCCCGTTCCACCCGGACCCGGCCGCGTTGCGCGCCGACCTCGACGCCGACCTCGGCCCGGTGCGGCTGCGGGTGCTCTGGCCGGACAGCTTCCCCCGGCGGACCACCCGCACCACGTACGCGCTGACCGGCCCGGCGGACCGCCAGCTCGGCATCGACACCGCGCACGGCGCGGACACCGACCGGTTGGTCCCGGCCACCGCGGTGGTGGTGGAACGGGACGGCGACCGGCTCACCGCGGTCTTCCCGGACGGTGCCCGCTGGCCCCTGATGGAGGTCTTCGCCACCCTGCTCGGCTCGCTGCTGCTGGACGCGTTCAAGCTGTTCGGGGCGGCGCCGCACACGCCCCGGATCACCATCGACCGGCTGGTGGTGGCCCGGCGCACCTGGCGCACCACGGCCGGGGAGTGCGGGCTGGGCGGCCACCCCGACGAGCACGCCCGCTACCTGGCGGTGCGTCGCTGGCGGGCGGCCACCGGCCTGCCCGAGCGGGTGTTCGTCAAGGTGGGCACCGAGATCAAACCCTGTTACGTGGACCTGACCGGCCCGCTGTACGCGCAGTCGCTCTGCGCCATGGTGGACGCCGCGCTGCGCACCGGCGCGGACGTGCCGGTGGTGGTCTCCGAGCTGCTGCCCGCCCCCGCCGAGGCCTGGGTGCCCGACGCCCGGGGCCGCGGCTACGTCAGTGAACTCCGCCTCCAGATCACCGATCCGGCCGAGCACCTGGGAGCACACCGGTGACCGACACCCTGACCGTCAGCGCCGCCTCCGGGGCGGACCTGCCCTGGCCGGACGCGACCCTCGCCGACCTGATCACCGACCGGGCCGCCCGGGTGCCGGACGCGGTGGCGGTACGCCAGTGGGACACCCGGCTCACCTACCGGCAGCTCGTCGAGCGGGCCGCCGGGGTGGCCGCCGCGCTGCACGCGCACGGTGTCGGCCGGGGCGACCGGGTCGGCGTGTGCGGGGCCCGCACCCCGGACCTGGTGGTGACCGTGGTCGGTGTGCTGCTGGCCGGCGCCGCGTACGTGCCGCTGGAGCCGGGCGGCCCGCGGGACCGGTTGCGCGAGATCGCCCGGGACGCCGGCGTGCGGGTGGTGGTCGGCGACGCGGCGGTGGCCGAGTTCGGTGACGAGCCCGACGTCGAGGCGCTGGGCCTGCCCGGCCCGGCACCGCTCGCGCCCTGCCCGGCCCGCCCCGGGGACCCGGCGTACGTGCTGTTCACCTCCGGCTCCACCGGCCGCCCCAAGGGCGTGCTCACCACCCACCGCAACGCTGTCGAGTTCGTCACCGGGGTGACCGCGCTGACCGGCGCGGACGCGTCGATGCGCAGCCTCGGCATCGCCTCGCTCGGGTTCGACGCGGCCACCATGGACCTGTTCGTGCCGCTGACCCTCGGCGGCGCGGTGCAACTGCTCGGCGCCGACGACCGGGCCGACCCGGCCCGGCTGGCCCGGTTCGTCGCCGCGCACGAGGTGACCTGGGGCTTCATCACGCCGACCGTGCTCGCCCTGCTCGATCCGGCGGACGCGCCGTCGTGGCGGGTGCTGCTCTGCGGCGGCGAGGCGGTCCCGGCCGAGTTGGTCGCCCGCTGGTCGCCCGGCCGGCGGTTCCTCAACGGCTACGGGCCGACCGAGACCACCGTGCTGGCGGTCGGCGGTGACCTCACCCCGGCCGACACCGACCCGGTGCCGATCGGCCGGCCGCTGCCCAACCACCGCGCCTACGTGGTCGACGCCCAGCTGCGGCCGGTGCCGCCGGGGGAGACCGGCGAGCTGCTGATCGGCGGGCCGGGTCTCGCCGACGGGTACCTCAACCGGCCCGCGTTGACCGCCGAGCGGTTCGTGCCCGACGAGTTCGGCAACGTCCCGGGCGCGCGGCTCTACCGCACCGGCGACCTGGTCCGGCAGGCACCGGACGGTCGGATCGTCTACCTGGGCCGGGCCGACCGGCAGGTCAAGGTGCGCGGCCAACGCATCGAGCTGGGCGAGATCGAGGCGGTGCTGGCCGCCCACCCGGGCGTCGAGCGGGTCGTCGTGGAGGCGGTGCCCGGCCCGGCCGGCACCGAGCTCGTCGCGTTCCTCACCCCGGCCGCCGCGCCGGACGACGACGTGCTGCGGGCGTACGCCGAGCAGCGGCTGACCGCCGCGATGCTGCCGGCCCGGACGGTGCGGCTGGCCGCGCTGCCGGTCAGCCCGACCACCGGGAAGCTGGACCGGCCGGCGCTGCGCGAGCTGGCCGCCACCGCCGCGCCGGCCGACGTCACACCGGACGGCGGCGACCCGGTCGAGGTCGCGGTCCGGCGACTGTGGACCCGGCTGCTCGGCGTCGTGCCCGCGCCGGACAGCGACTTCCTCGCCGCCGGCGGCAACTCGATCGCCGCGATGCGGCTGGTCGCCGCGCTGCGCGCGGAGACCGGCCGCCAGGTGGACACCCGGGTGTTGTTCACCGACCGCACGTTCGCCGCGCTCGTCGACCGGGTCCGCGCCGCCGACCCGGCCGGCGGCGACGGCCTGACCACCGGCAACCCGCCCACGCTCTCCCCGCCGCAGCGGCGACTGTGGTTCATGGACCAGCTCGCGCCGTCGAGCGCGCCCTACAACATCGCGGTCGCGCACCGGCTGCGCGGACCGCTCGACGTCGCCGCGCTCGGCGCCGCCCTGCGCGTGGTGGCGGAACGGCACGACGTGCTGCGCTGGCGCATCGCCCAGCAGGGCGGCGTGCCCTACGCGGTGCGCGAGGAGCCGACCGACGTGGCGGTGCCGGTGGTCGACCTGACCGCCTCCGCCGCCGGGGACGCGGAGCTGGCAGCCATGCTCGCGGCCGGCGCCGGGCACGCGTTCGACCTGGCCACCGGCCCGCCCTGGCAGGTGACCGTCTACCGGCTCGCGGCCGAGGAGCACGTGCTGGCGGTGACCGTGCACCACGCGGTCTTCGACGGCTGGTCCGAGGCGCTGCTCTACGACGAGCTGGCGACCGCGTACGACCGGGCGCTGGGCCGGCCGACGCCGGGCCGCCCGCCGCTGCCCGCCACGTACGCCGACTACGCGGTGTGGCGGGAGGACCGCGACCGTCGGCGGGGCGAGGCCGACCTGGCCTGGTGGACCGGGCACCTCGCCGGCGCGCCGACCGTGCTGGAGCTGCCCCGCGACCGGCCCCGCCCGGCCGTGCAGACGTACGCCGGCGCGGAGGCCGCGGTCGCGCTGGACGAGTCGGCCGACCGGGCGGTCCGTGACCTGGCCGCCCGGCGGGGGACCACCGTCGCGGCCGTGCTGCTGGCCGGCTTCGGCGAGCTGCTGCGCCGGCTCACCGGCGGTGCCGACCACGTGCTCGGCGCGATCGTCGCGGACCGGCGCCTCGCCGCGTTCGACGAGGTGATCGGGTTCTTCATCGACACCGTGCCGGTGCGGGTGCGCGCCGGCGGCAGCTTCGCCGAGCAGGTCGACAGGTGCGCCGCCGAGCTGCACGAGGTGACCGCGCACCCGGGCGCGCCGCTGGAACGCATCGTGGAGGCGCTCGGCGTCGGCCGGGACACCTCCCGGGCCCCGCTGGTGCAGGTGCTGTTCAACGTGCTCAACTTCGTTCCGCCCCGGCTGACCCTGGCCGACCTCACCGTCGAGGCGGTGCCGGTGCCGAAACCGGGGTCACCGTTCGACCTCACGGTCTACGTGGTGGAGCGCGACGGCCGCGCCGGCGTCGAGGTGGTGCACAACCCGGACCTGTTCGAGGCCGAGCGGATCACCGCGCTCCTGGCCGACCTGGCCGCCCTGGTCGGCGCGCTCGCCGCCGACCCGGACGCGCCGGCCGGCGAGGTGGCCGCCGAGCTGCCCCGCCCGGCGGTCCGGGTGGCCGCGCTCGGCGCGATGACCGTGGTCGCCGCCGAGCCGGCCCGGGCGCCGCTGCCCGCCGGGCCGGACGCGCTCACCGCGACCGAGGAGCTGATCGCCGGCATCTGGCGGGACGTGCTCGGCCGGGACACCGTCGGCGTGGCCGACAACTTCTTCGACATCGGCGGCCACTCGATGGCCCTCGCCGCGGTGCACGCCCGGCTCACCGAGGCCACCGGCCGCTCGATCACCATGCTCGACCTGTTCCGTCACCCGACCGTGCGCGCGCTCGCCGCCAGCCTCGACGGCGCCGCCGAACGGCCGGAACTGGCCCGCGCCGCGCTGCGCGCCGCCGCCCGGCGGGGCCGCGCCCGCCGTACCCCGCCACCCCGCCGACCTCACCAGCCGTGATGCCGCAACCCCGTGCGAATGAAGGACGACCTCCCATGCAGAACGACATTCCCGCCGCCGACGACGGCATCGAACCCATCGCCATCGTCGGGTTGGCCGCCCGCCTGCCCGGCGCGGCAGACGTCGACGAGTTCTGGCGCAACCTGGTCGACGGCGTGGAGTCGACGACCGAGCTGACCCGCGAGGAGCAGCTCGCCCGTGGCGTCAGCGCCGACGAGGTCGACGACCCCAGCTGGGTGAACCGGGCCCCGCTCGTCGACGGCTACGACGAGTTCGACGCCGGCCTGTTCGGGATGACCGCCCGCGAGGCGGAGATCACCGACCCGCAGCACCGGCTGTTCCTGGAGAGCTGCTACACCGCGTTGCAGGACGCCGGCTACGACCCGGGCCGCTACGCCGGCGCGGTCGGCGTGTACGCGGGCACCGGCGGCACCACCTACCTGAACCGTTACGTGCTGCGCAACAAGCGGGTCGGCGGCAGCCCGCACGGCGCGGTCTCCATCGCCACCGGCAATTCGCCGAACTACGTGGCCACCAACGTGTCGTACCGGCTCGACCTGCGTGGCCCGAGCCTCACCGTGCACACCGCCTGCTCCACCTCGCTGGTGGCGTTCCACCTGGCCTGCGAGGCGCTGCGCAACGGCGAGTGCGACATGGCCCTGGCCGGCGGCGTCAACATCGAGCTGCCGCACGCCGGCTACCTCGGCATGGACGGCTTCACCTCGCCGGACGGGCGGTGCCGCCCGTTCGACGCCGACGCGAACGGCACGGTCTGGGGCAGCGGCGTCGGCGTCACCCTGCTCAAGCGCCTCTCCGACGCGATCGCCGACGGCGACACCATCCGCGCGGTGGTGCTCGGCAACGCGATCAACAACGACGGCGCCGGCAAGGTCGGCTTCACCGCACCCAGCATCGACGGGCAGGTGGAGGCCGTCGCCCAGGCCGTCGGGCTGGCCGGGATCGACCCGCGCAGCATCAGCTACGTCGAGGCGCACGGCACCGGCACCGCGCTCGGCGACCCGATCGAGATCGCCGCGCTCTCCGCCGTCTACACCCGTGACACCGATGACCGGGGCTGGTGCGGCATCGGCTCGGTGAAGTCCAACATCGGCCACCTCAGCCAGCCCTCCGGCATCGTCAGCGTGATCAAGACGGTGCTCGCCATGGAACACGGGCTGATTCCGCCGACCATCAACTACGAGACGCCGAACCCGGCCATCGACTTCGCCGACACCCCGTTCTACGTGGCGAACACGCTGACCAAGTGGGACGCCGACGGCGGGCCGCGCCGGGCCGGGGTCAGCTCGTTCGGCATCGGCGGCACCAACGCGCACGTCGTGCTGGAGGAGGCGCCGGCCGCGTACCGGTCGGAGCGGCGGGTCCGCCCCGCGCACCTGCTCCAGGTGTCGGCGAAGACCCTCACCGCGCTGGACGCCGCGGTCCGCGACCTCGCCGACCACCTGGAGCGCGCCACCGCCGGCGGCCCGGACCTGCTCGCCGACGTCGCGCACACGCTGCGGATCGGCCGGCAGCGCTACCCGCACCGGGCCGCCGTGGTCGCCGGCGACCCGCAGGCCGCCGCCGCCGCGCTGCGCGACCGGCGCAGGGCGCAGCGGGGCGTCGCCGACGGGCCCGCCCCCCGGGTGGCCTTCCTGTTCAGCGGGCAGGGCTCGCAGTACGCCGGCATGGGCGCCGAGCTGTACGCCGAGGACCCGACGTTCGCCGCCGCCGTCGACGAGTGCGCCGAACTGCTCCACCCCGAGCTGGGCCTGGACATCCGGGACCTGATCCTCGGCCGGGACCCGGAGGCGGCGACGAAGCTCACCGAGACCCGCTGGACCCAGCCCGCCCTGTTCACCGTCGAGTACGCGCTCGCCGCCGCGTGGCGCGCCGCCGGCGTCACCCCGGCCGCGATGATCGGCCACTCCATCGGCGAGTACGTGGCCGCCACCGTCGCCGGGGTGCTCAGCCTCCCCGACGCGCTGCGGGTGGTGGCCGCCCGGGGCCGGCTCATGCACGCCCTGCCGGCCGGGTCCATGCTGGCCGTCACACTCGACGAGTCGGCGGTCGCCGACCGGCTGCCCGAGGGCCTGTCGGTGGCCACCGTGAACGGCCCCGGCACCTGCGTGGTGGCCGGCGAGACCGCGCTGGTCGAGGCGTTCGCGGAGAGCCTGGGCAGCAAGAACAAGTCGAAGCTGCTGCGCACCTCGCACGCCTTCCACTCGCCGATGATGGACCCGATCCTCGACGAGTTCACCGCGCTGATGGCGAGCGTGCCGCTGCGCGCGCCGGCGATGCCGTTCGTGTCCAACGTGACCGGCACCTGGATCACCGACGCGCAGGCCACCGACCCGGCGTACTGGGCGGCGCACCTGCGCCGGCCGGTCCGCTTCGGCGCGTGCGTCGCCACCCTGCTCGCCGAGGGCACCTGGGCGCTGGTCGAGTGCGGTCCCGGCCGGCAGCTCGCCAACCTGGCCCGGATGCAGGTCGCCAAGGCCGGCGAGGCGCAGCGCGCGCTCACCCCGCTGGGCAGCCTGCCCGGGCCGGGGGAGCCCACCGGCGACCTGGCCACGCTGCTCGGCACCGCCGGCGCGCTGTGGTGCGCCGGGGCGCCGGTGGACCTGGCCGTCGACCCGGACGCGCGGCGGGTGCCGCTGCCCACGTACCCGTTCGAGCGGCGCCGCTACTGGGTCGACCCGGACCCGGTGCGCGCGGAGGCCGCGGCGCCGGTGGAGACCGGCCCCCGCCCGCTGCCGGAGTGGTTCGCCGTGCCGGTGTGGCGGCAGGCCGCGCCGGCCCGCGCGGTCGAGCCGCTCGGCCGCTGCCTGGTGCTGGCGGACGGCCCGCGCGGCGAGGCGCTCGTCGCCGCGTTGCGCGCCGCCGGCGACGACCCGGTCGAGGTACGCGCCGGCGCCGCGTTCACCGCCACCGCGACCGGCTTCCGGCTGCGCCCCGGCGCCCGGGAGGACGCCGAGGCGCTGGTCGCCGCGCTCGGCGCGGACCTGCCCCGGCGGATCGTGCACGCGTTCGCGCTCGACGGCGAACCGGCCGGCACCGACGTGGCCGCCGCCTGGGCGGCCCAGGAGCGCGGCTTCTTCGGCGCGCTGCACCTGGTGCAGGCGCTCGCCGGCGCCGGCCTGACCGCCGACGAGGCGGGTGTCCGCCTCGACCTGGTCACCGCCGGCATCGGCGACGTGCGCGGCGACGACCTGGTCCGGCCGGAGCACGCCACGCTCGCCGGCCTGGCCCGGGTGCTCCCGGTGGAGCTGCCCGGCCTCACCGTCCGGCTGCTCGACGCCGATCCCGCCGCGCGCGGGGTGGCCGCGCTCGCGGTGGAGCTGCGCAGCCCCGTCGACCCGGAGCACCCGGAGGTGGCACTGCGCCGCGACCGGCGCTGGGTGGCGGGGTACGAGCAGGTCACCGTGGCCGCCGAGGACGAGCCGGGCGTGCTGCGCGAGGAGGGCCGCTACCTGATCACCGGCGGTCTCGGCGGCATCGGCGTCACCCTGGCCGAGGACTTCGCCCGCCGGGCCCGCGCCAAGCTCGTGCTGCTGGCCCGCTCCGGCCTGCCCGAGCGCGACGACTGGGACGCGCACCTGGCGGTGCACGGCGGCGCGGACCGGGCCGGCCGGGCCATCGCGGCGATCCGCCGGATGGAGGCCGCCGGCGCGGAGGTGCTGGTGCTCGCCGCCGACGTCACCGACGCGGCGGACCTGCGCCGGGTGCGGGCCGAGGCGGAGCGCCGCTTCGGCGGGCTGGACGGCATCGTGCACGCCGCCGGCCTGCCCGGCGGCGGCATGGCCGAGGTCAAGGAGCGGGCCGAGGCGGAGCGGGTGCTCGCGCCGAAGCTCGCCGGCACGCTGGCGCTGGCCCAGGTCTTCGGCGACCTGCCGCTGGACTTCGTGGCGCTCTGCTCGTCGATCACCGCGGTGATCGGTGGGTTCGGCCAGGTCGACTACTGCGCCGCGAACAACGTGTTGGACGCGCTGGCCCGCTCGGGCGCCGGGTTCCGGGCGCCGGTGGTGTCGCAGAACTGGGGCGGCTGGGCCGAGGTCGGCATGGCGGTGGAGACCGCCGCGCCGGCCGCGTTCCGGGCCGCCGGGCGGGACACCGTGACCAGCGCGGTCACCCACCCGGTGCTGACCACGATGGTCGTCGGGCCGGACGGCACCGTGCTGCACGGGCTGGTCGCGGCGGACACCCACTGGCTGCTCGACGAGCACCGGATCGGCGGGGTGCCGGTGGTGCCCGGCACCGCCCACCTGGAGTCGGTGCGGGCCGCGGTGGTCGCCGCGCTGCCCGCGCCCGCGCCGGACGCCGCGGTGGAGCTGCGCGACGTGGTCTTCCTGGAGCCGTTCTCGGTGCCCGACGGCACCGTCGCCCAGTACCGGGTGGAGCTGGCCCCGACCGAGGACGGCGTGGACTTCACCGTGGCCAGCCTCGCCGCCGGCCGGCTGCGCCCGCACGTACGCGGCACCGCCGGCTGGACCACCGAGGCCGCGTCGCCGGCCGTACCGGCCGAGGTCGCCGGCCGGCGGGTCGACGACGACGCCTCGTTCGGGCGCGGTCGCACCAGCATGCTCACGTTCGGGCCGCGCTGGGCGGCGCTGGCCGAGCACCACCTCGCCGACGGGGAGGAGCTGGCCCGGGTGGAGGCGCCCGCCGCCGCACTGGGCGACCTGCCCGACTGGGGGCTGCACCCGGCACTGCTCGACGTGGCCACCGCGTTCGGCCGCGGCCAGGGCAGCGGCACCTACCTGCCGCTGTCCTACGGGCGGATCGTGGTGCGCGGGTCGCTGCCGGCGCGGTTCCACAGCCACCTGCGGCACCGGCCCGCGGCCACCGACGAGGTGGTCGCCGCCGACCTGTCGCTGCGCGACCCGGACGGCCGGGAGCTGGTCGCGATCAGCGACTTCGTGCTGCGTCGGGTGGACCAGGGCGCGGTCACCGGCAACCTCGCGGAGGCCGCGGAGGCGACCGACGCGCCGGCCGCGGTCACCGAGGACATCCGGCCGGTCGACGGCGCGGAGGCGTTCCGCCGCAGCCTCGCCGCCGGCCTGGGCGCGCAGGTGGTCATCGCCACCCGCACCGTCGCCGACATCCGGCGCCGGGCCGCCCGGGTCACCACGGACAGCCTGGCCGAGGAGACCGACGCCCCGGCCGGCCCGGCCACCGCCGGCGGCGGCTCGGCCGCGCCCGGCACCGAGCTGGAGAGGACCATCGCCCAGGTGTGGCGTGACGGCCTCGGTGTCACCGACGTCGGCGTCGACGACGACTTCTTCGCCCTCGGCGGCAACTCCCTGGTCGCCGTGCAGCTGATCGCCGCGATGCGCAAGGCGACCGGGGTGCGGCTGCCGATGCGCAGCCTCTTCGAGACCCCCACCGTGGCCGGACTGGCGGCCCGGATCGAGGAGCTTCGCGCCGAGACGCCCGCCGACCAACCGGCCGCCCCGGCGGCGATCCCGGCCATCCCGCGACTGCCCCGCGGCTGACACCCCCCGACGCAAACAAGGAGACACCGCATCATGAGCGAGACAACCGCCACGCTCCCGGTGGTCGTCGAGAACGACGGCCGGCCGTTGACCGACCTCATCGCGGCCCGGCGCGCCGAGCTGCGGGACACCCTGGTCACCAGCGGCGGGCTGCTGTTCCGCGGCTTCGACGTGGGTGGCGTGGACGGCTTCGACGCCGCCGTGCGCGCCCTGGCCGGTGAGCCGCTGACCTACACCGAGCGTTCCTCGCCCCGGCACTCCATCAAGGGCCGGGTCTACACCTCGACCGACTACCCGCCGGACGAGGAGATCTTCCTGCACAACGAGAACTCGTACCAGGCGCGGTGGCCGCTGACGCTGTTCTTCTACTGTGTCACCGCCCCGCAGACCCAGGGCGCCACGCCGCTGGCCGACGTGCGCCGGGTCCACGAGCTGATCGACCCGGCGGTGCGGGAGGAGTTCGTCCGGCGGCGCTGGATGCTGGTGCGCAACTTCCACGGCGACTTCGGCACCCGCTGGCAGGAGGTGTTCAACACCGAGAGCCGCGCCGAGGTCGAGTCGTACGCGGCGGCCAACGGGATCACCGTGGAGTGGGTCGGCGCGGACGGCCTGCGGACCCGCGCGGTGCGCGACGCGGTGCACCACCGGCCCGGCTCGGACACGCCGCGCTGGTTCAACCACGCCACGTTCTTCCACCTCAGCACCCTGCCGAAGGACTACCAGGAGGGGCTGCTGGCCATGTTCGGCGCCGACGGGCTGCCGTCGAACACCTACTACGGCGACGGCGGCGAGATCCCCGCCGACGTCATGGACCACCTGCGCGCCGCCTACCGGGCGGCCACGGTCCGCTTCGACTACCAGCGCGACGACGTGCTGGTGGTCGACAACATGACGGCCGCGCACGGCCGGGAGCCGTTCACCGGCCCCCGGAAGATCGCCGTGGCGATGGCCGAGGCGTACACCCCCGACACCGCTGGAGCGAACTGACATGGCCGAACCCCGATTCCTGGTCGTCCGCAACGACGAGGAGCAGTACTCGATCTGGTCGGCCGACCGGGAGCTGCCCGCCGGCTGGCACGACACCGGCTTCGCCGGCAGCCGCGAGGAGTGCCTGGCCCACGTGGACGAGGTCTGGACCGACATGCGTCCCCGCTCGGTGCGCGAGGGAATCTCATGACGCGGGAGTGGACCTTCCCGGCCTCGTACGCCCAGGAGCGGGTGTGGATGGCCAACCAGCTCGACGCCGGCTCGCCGGTGTTCAACGTCTCCGTCCCGTGGGCCTTCCCGGCCGGCGTGGACGCCGGGACGGCGAGCGACGTGGTCAACCGGATCGTGGCCCGGCACGAGGCGCTCCGGACCCACCTGCGCGTCGACGACGGCGCGCTGGTGCAGGTGGTGCGCGCCCACGAGCCGACCCCGCTGCCCACCGTGGACCTGAGCCACCTGCCCGCCGGCGAGCGGCTGGCCGAGTTCGAGCGGCTGCGCGGCGAGCTGGCCCGCACCCCGATCTCGCTGGACGCGGCGCCGCTGTGGCGGGCCCGGCTGATCCGCCTCGAGGACGCCTGGGCGCTGGCGTTCGTGGCGCACCACGCCGTCTTCGACAGCCACTCCGCGGTGCTGTTCCACGCCGAACTCGCCGCGATCTGCGAGGCCGCGCGCACCGGCGCCGAGCCCGCCGTGCCCGAGCTGCCGATCCAGTACGCCGACTTCGCGGTCTGGCAGCGCGAGCAGCTCACCGGCGACGAGCTGACGCGGCAGCTCGCGTTCTGGACCGGTCACCTGGCCGGCGCGCCGGCGGTCACCGGCCTGCCGCTGGACCGGCCCCGCCCGGCCCAGCTCGGCTTCGCCGGCGACGAGGTGCGCTTCACGCTGCCCGACGGGCTGCTCGACCGGGTCGGCGCGCTGGCGGTCGGCGCGCAGGCCACCCCGTACATGGTGCTGCTGGCCGGTTTCGCGGCGCTGCTGTCGCGGATCTCCGGCGACACCGACGTGGTGGTCGGCGTCTCCACCGCCGGCCGCGACAACCCCGAGCTGGCCCCGCTGATCGGCATGTTCGTCAACCCGGTGGCGCTGCGCTGCGACGTCTCCGGCGACCCGACCTTCGCCGAACTGCTCGGCCGGGTGCGCAACGGCCTGATCGACGCGATGGAGCACGGGCAGACCCCGTTCCAGAAGATCGTCGAGGCGGTCGACCCGCAGCGCGACCCGTCGGTGCAGCCGGTCTTCCAGACCGCGCTGAACTGGATCCCGGACTCCGGCCTCGACCCGGTGGAGCTGGGCACCACCAAGGACGACCTGGCGTTCGACATCACCACCGGGGAGTCCCGGCTGGTCTACCGGAGCGCGTTGTTCGACCGGGGGAGCGCGGCGGCGGTGGTACGGCGCTACGTGCGGCTGCTCGCCGCCGCGGTGGCCGAGCCGGAGCGTACGGTCGGCGCGTTGCCGCTGCTCACCGACGACGAGCGGGACCTGGTCCTGGGCGGCGACACCGCACGCGACGTGCCGGTGACCACGGTGGTCGACGAGGTGCAGCGGCAGGCCGCCGCCACCCCGGAGACCGCGGCGCTGGTCTGCGACGGTGTCACGCTCAGCTACGCCGAGCTGAACACCGCGGCCAACCGGCTGGCCCGGTTGCTGGTGGCCCGTGGCGCCGGCCCGGAGACCCGGGTCGCGCTGCTGCTGCCCCGTTCCTGCGAGCTGGTGGTGGCGATGCTCGCGGTGCTGAAGTCCGGCGCCGCGTACGTGCCGGTGGACCCCGCCTACCCGGCCGGTCGGATCGCCTACCTGCTGTCGGACGCCACCCCGGCGCTGGTGGTGGCCACGCCCGACACCGCCGCGTCCGCCGCCGGCGACACGCTGGTGCTCGACGGTGAGGTCGGCGCGGACCAGCCCGGCGACGACCTGACCGACGCCGACCGGTCCGCCCCGCTGCGCCCCGGGCATCCGGCGTACGTGCTGCACACCTCCGGGTCCACCGGCCGCCCGAAGGGCGTGGTGGTCGAGCACCGGGCGGTGACCGCCTACCTGGCCTGGGCCCGGGCGACCTACCCGGGGCTGGCCGGCGTCGCGCTGCTGCACTCGCCGGTCTCGTTCGACCTCACCGTCACCGGCCTGCTCGGCACGCTCACCGCCGGCGGCACGGTGCGGCTGGCCGCGATCGACTCGCCGGCCGCCCGGGCCGGTGGCCGGCCGTCCTTCCTCAAGGTCACCCCGAGCCACCTGCCGCTGCTCGACGGCGAGCTGTCGCCCACCACCGACCTGGTGATCGGCGGCGAGGCGCTGAGCGGGGAGCAGCTCGCCGGCTGGCGGGCCGCGCACCCCGAGGTCGCGGTGGTCAACGAGTACGGCCCGACCGAGGCGACGGTCGGCTGCGTGGCGGCCCGGATCGCCCCCGGCGCGCCGGTCGCCCCCGGCCCGGTGCCGATCGGCACGCCCACCTGGAACACCGGTGCGTTGCTGCTCGACGGCGCGTTCCAGCCGGTGCCGCCGGGCGTGGTCGGCGAGCTGTACGTCACCGGCGCCCAACTCGCCCGCGGCTACCACGACCGCCCCGGCCTGACCGCCGAGCGGTTCCTGCCCTGCCCGTACGGCCCGCCCGGCGCGCGGATGTACGCCACCGGCGACCTGGCCCGCCGGCGCCCCGACGGGACGCTGGACTACCTGGGCCGCCGCGACGACCAGGTCAAGGTGCGCGGCATGCGGATCGAGCTGGGCGAGGTGGAGGCCGCGCTGCTGGCCCACCCGGACGTACGGGCCGCCGCCGCGGCGGTCCGCGTCGACGGCGGTGGCGAGCCGACGCTCGTCGGCTACCTGGTCGGCCCGGCCCACGAGGACTCGGTCCGCGCCGAGCTGGCCCGCGAGCTGCCGGCGCACCTGGTGCCGGCCGCCCTGGTCCGGCTGGACGCGCTGCCGTTGACCCCGAACGGCAAGCTGGACCGGGCCGCGCTGCCCGCCCCGGCGGCCACCGAGCCCGCCGAGGACAGCTACGTCGCCCCGCGCACCGAGGCCGAGGGCCTGGTCGCCGAGGTGTACGCCGACATCCTCCAGGTGGAGAAGGTCGGCGCGCTCGACGACTTCTTCACCCTCGGCGGCAACTCGCTGCGCGGCATGCGGGCGATGGCCCGGATCCGCGCCGAGGTGGACG
This sequence comes from Micromonospora humi, assembly GCF_900090105.1. GTDB lineage: Bacteria > Actinomycetota > Actinomycetes > Mycobacteriales > Micromonosporaceae > Micromonospora > Micromonospora humi. The sequence continues at coordinate 268,465 of NZ_FMDM01000008.1, forward strand.
TCGACCTGCCCATGCGGGCGCTGTTCGCCAGCCCCGTGGTGGCGGACCTGGCCGCCCAGATCGAACAGCGGATCGCCGCCGAACTCGACGGGCTCTCCGACACCGAGGTCGCCGCGCTGCTCGCGGCGGAAGAGGGAACCAACTGATGACCGACCTGAAGGATCCGGCCCGCGAGGCGGCCCGGCAGGCGCTGATCGCCAAGCGACTGCGCGCCCGCCAGGCCGCCCCCGCGGCCCGGATCACCCCCCGGCCCGACGGCGCGCCGGTGCCGCTTTCCTACGCCCAGGAGCGGGTCTGGTTCATGGACCAGCTCGCCCCGGGCGAGGCCGCGTACCATATCGCGGTGCCGCTGCGGGTGCGCGGACCGCTCGACGTCGAGACGCTGCGCGCGGCCCTGGCCGCGCTCGGCGCCCGGCACGAGTCGCAGCGCACCCGCTTCCCGGCGGACGCCGACGGCCGCCCCACAGTGGTGGTCGCCGAGACGCCCGACATCCCGCTGACCGTGGTGGAGGCGGCCGACGAGGCTGCCGCGCAGGCCCTGGTCGACGCGGCGGCGGCCGAGCCGTTCGACCTGGCACACGGGCCGCTGCTGCGGGCGCTGCTGATCCGCCTGTCCGACTCGGACCACGTGCTCTTCCTCGGTCAGCACCACATCGTCGGCGACGGCTGGTCGGTGGACGTGCTGCTGCGCGACCTGATCACGCTCTACCGGGGCGGCGAGCCGCCCGCCCTGCCGATCCAGTACGGCGACTTCGCCGCCTGGGAGGCGCGGGAGCTGGACGGCCCGCAGGCCCGCGCGCACGTGGACTACTGGAAGCAGCGCCTCGCCGGCGTCACGCCGCTGGAGCTGCCGCTGGACCGGTCCCGCCCGGCCACCCAGACCTACCGGGGCGACTTCGTCGAGTTCCAGCTCGACCCGGCGGCCACCGAGGCGCTCAACGCGCTCACCCGCGACAGCGGCGGCACGTTGTTCATGACGCTGCTGTCGGCGTACCAGGTGCTGCTGGCGCGGCACGCCGGGCAGGACGACTTCGCGGTCGGCGCGTCGGTGGCCGGCCGGTCCGCGCCGGAGCTGGAGAACGTCGTCGGCATGTTCATCAACATGCTGCCGCTGCGCGCCGAGCTGGCCGGCGACCCGACCTTCACCGAGTTGCTGGCCCGCACCCGCCGCAGCGTGCTCGACGGCTTCGAGCACGCCGAGGTGCCGTTCGCCAAGGTGGTGCACGAGCTGGGGCTGGCCCGCGACGTCAGCCGCTCCCCGGTCTTCCAGACCATGTTCGTGCTGCAGAACTACGAGATGGGCCGCTTCCGCGGCGTGTCCCGCAGCGACGAGGTCACCTTCGAGTGGACCCCGATGGAGCTTCAGGCGACCCGGTTCGACTTCGAGCTGCACGCGGTGGAGACCGTCGACGGGCTCTGGGGCAAGCTGGTCTTCAACACCGACCTGTTCGACCGGGCCACCGTCGAGCGGATGGCCCGGCGCTGGACCGCCCTGCTGGACGCGGTCGTCGCCGCGCCGGACACGCCGGTGTCCCGGCTGCCGCTGCTGGCCGACACCGAGCGGGAGCTGCTGGCCGGCTGGAACGACACGGCGGCGGACTTCCCCCGCCACGAGACGCTGCACGGCCCGATCGAGCAGCGGGCCGCCGCCACCCCGGACGCGGTCGCCGTCACCATCGACGGGCACAGCCGCACGTACGCGCAGCTCAACGCGGACGCCAACCGGGTCGCGCACCGGCTGCGCGCGGCCGGTGTCGGCCCGGAGACGCTGGTCGGGGTGTGCGCGGAGCGCTCGGTGGAGCTGGTCGCCGGCCTGCTCGGCGTGCTCAAGGCCGGCGGCGCCTACCTGCCGCTGGACCCGGAGTACCCGGCGGACCGGCTCGCCTTCATGGTCACCGACGCGGACGCGCCGGTGGTGCTGGTCCAGTCGCACCTGCGCGACGTGCTGCCGGCCACCTCGGCGACCGTGCTCGACCTCGACGACGCGACGGTCTGGGCGGACCAGCCGGCCACCGACCCGGCGCCGTCGGCCGGCCCGGAGCACCTGGCGTACGTCATCTACACGTCCGGCTCGACCGGCCGGCCGAAGGGGGTGCCGAACACCCACCGGGGCATCGTCAACCGGCTCGACTGGATGCAGAAGACCTACCGGCTCGGCGCCGACGACGCGGTGCTGCAGAAGACGCCGGCCAGCTTCGACGTCTCGGTCTGGGAGTTCTTCTGGCCGCTGCGCACCGGCGCCCGCCTGGTGCTGGCGAAGCCGGGCGGCCACAAGGACGCCGGTTACCTGCGTGACCTGCTGGTGTCCGAGCGGATCACCACCACCCACTTCGTGCCGTCGATGCTGACCGTCTTCCTCGCCGAGGAGGGCGTGGAGGCGGCCACCGCGCTGCGCCGGGTGATCTGCTCCGGTGAGGAGCTGCCGCTGACCGCGGCGGTCGACTTCACCGCCCGGCTGCCCTGGTGCGGCCTGCACAACCTCTACGGCCCCACCGAGGCGGCCATCGACGTCAGCTCCTGGGCGTGCGAGCCGGCGCGGCTGGCCGAGGTGAGCGCGGTGCCGATCGGCGCGCCGATCGCCAACCTGCGGCTGCACGTGCTCGACCCGTCCGGGGCGGTGTGCCCGGTCGGGGTCGCCGGTGAGCTGCACATCGGCGGCGTCGGGCTGGCCCGCGGCTACCACCGCCGGCCGGCGCTGACCGCCGAGAAGTTCGTGCCCGACCCGTTCTCGGCCGAGCCGGGCGCCCGCCTCTACCGCACCGGTGACCTGGCCCGCTGGGTGGTCGGGCCGGACGGCGCGGGGGTGATCGAGTTCCTCGGCCGGATCGACCACCAGGTGAAGCTGCGTGGCCTGCGGATCGAGCTGGGCGAGATCGAGAGCGCGTTGCGCGAGCAGCCGGGCGTCACCGAGGCCACGGTGATCGTCCGCGAGGACAGCCCCGGCGACAAGCGGCTCACCGCCTACCTGGTCGGGCCGGCCGAGCACGCCACGTTGAAGGCGGCGCTGAAGGACACGCTGCCGGAGTACATGGTGCCGGCCGCGTTCGTCACGCTCGACGTGTTGCCGCTGACCCCCAACGGCAAGCTCGACCGCAAGGCGCTGCCCGCCCCGGTGGTGACCCGCGAGGCGTCGGTGGCGCTGGTCGAGCCGCGCGACGACACCGAGCGGGCCCTGGCGGCGATCTGGTCCGAGGTGCTCGGCGTGGAGACGCTCGGCATCGACGACGACTTCTTCGACCTGGGCGGGCACTCGATGCTCGCCACCCAGGTGGTCGCGAAGATCCGCAAGGCGGAGCTGGGCGGCCGGGCGGTCGGCGTGATGGACCTGTTCCAGCAGCGCACCATTCGCGAGCTGGCCGCGTTCGTCTCCGGTGACGCCGCGCAGGAGGGGCCGCGCCGGCTGCTCTACGAGCTGACCAAGCCGATCCCGGCCGGCAAGCGGGTGCTGACCTACGTCTGTGTTCCGTACGGCGGCGGCAGCGCCATCGTCTACCAGCCGCTCGCCGACGCGCTGCCGGCCGGGTACGGGCTGTGGTCGCTCGCGATCCCCGGCCACGACGTGGGCCTGAGCGAGGACGCGGTGCCGTTCGACGAGCTGACCACCCGGGTCGCCGACGAGATCGTGGAACGGGTGGAGGGGCCGATCGCGCTCTACGGCCACTGCGGCGTGGGCAGCGCGATCGTCGCCGAGGTGGCCCGCAAGGTCGAGGCGGCCGGCCGGGACCTCGCCGCCGTCTACATCGGCGCGATGTTCCCGTTCGCCCGCCCGAAGGGCCCGTTCGCCGCCGCCCGCAACCGGCTGGAGCAGCTGCGCAGCAACAAGCACTACGCGAGCTGGCTCAAGTCGATGGGCGTGGACACCGACGAGCTGGACCCGGAGCAGGCGGACCGGATCATCAGCAACATGCGGGCCGACTCCCGCGCCTCGGAGGAGTACTTCACCGGCCTGCTCGACCGGCAGGCGACGAAGCTGCGCGCGCCGATCGTCTCGGTGGTCGGCTCCGAGGACCCGGTCACCGACTACTACCGCGAGCGGTACGCCGAGTGGCAGTTCCTCAGCGACACGCTCGGCCTGGTGGTGCTCGACCAGGCGGGGCACTTCTTCCTGAAGTACCGCGCCGAGGAGCTGGCCGAGATCGTCACCCGGGTGCACCCGGCGGTGGTGGCCGGCGACGTCGGCGGGTTGGACCCGGAGGCCCGGGGCGAGGACGCCGGCTGGGCGGTGCACGACACGCTGCGGGTCGGCGAGGACCGCAAGCCGGACACCACGGTCAAGCCGAGCATGGGCCGGTTCCTGGCGGTCACCGTCGGGCAGCTCGTCTCCAGCACCGGATCGGCGTTGACCGCGTTCGCGTTGCCGATCTGGCTGTTCAACCGCACCGGCTCGGTGGCCGACCTGGGCCTGCTGTGGGCGTTGGCGCTGATCTGCGGCGTGCTCATGCTGCCGGTGGCCGGCGCGCTGGTCGACCGGGTCAGCCGACGCCGGATCATGATGCTGGCCAGCAGCGTCGCCGGCTCGATCCAGTTGGTGCTGGCTCTCCTGCTGTGGACCGACAACCTGGTGCTCTGGCACATCTACCTGCTGGTGGCGTTCAGTTCGGTGGCCGGGTCGTTCCAGCGGATCGCGTTCCAGTCGGCGGTGCCGCAACTGGTGCCGAAGCGCTACCTCGGGCACGCCATGGGCATCACCCAGCTCTCCACCGGCGTGGCCACGTTGCTGATGCCGGCGTTCGCCGCCGGGCTGCTCGCCGCGATCGAGTTGAAGGGGATCCTGGTCGTCGACGTGGCCAGCTACGTCGTCGCGGTGCTCACCCTGGCCGTGGTCCGCTTCCCGGACCTGCTCGGCTGGCGGCCCCGGGAGCGGATGCTGGTGGCCATCGCGAACGGCCTGCGCTACTCCTGGCGGCACCGCGGCTTCCGGCTGATGCTCGGCTACTTCGCGCTGGGCAACATCTTCCTGGCGCCGGCGCTGGTGCTCACCACCCCGCTGGTGCTGTCGTTCGGCAGTCCGACCCAGGTGGCCCAGGTGGCGCTGGCCGAGGCGGTGGGCGCGGTGCTCGGCGGCGTGCTGATGTCGCTGTGGGGCGGGCCACGCAAGCGGCGGATGATCGGCGTGCTGATCGGCAACCTGGGCACCGCGATCGGCTGCGTGCTGATCGGCCTGGACGCGTCGATCGTGACGATCTGCGTCGGCTTCTGCTGGCTGGCCATGGCGATGACCACCGCGCAGTCGATCTACGCGACGATCGTCCAGGTGAAGGTGCCGCAGCGCTTCCACGGCCGGGTGTTCAGCCTGAACCAGACCATCGCCTGGTCCACGCTGCCGATCGGCTTCGCGGTGCTCGCGCCGGCGGCCACCGCCGTGTTCGAGCCGATGCTCGCCCCGGGCGGGTCGCTCGCCGGCTCGGTGGGCGCGGTGATCGGCACCGGTCCGGGCCGCGGCATCGGCTTCGCGTACGTCTGCTTCGGGGTGATCCTGATCCTGATCACCCTGGGCGGCTTCGCGATCCGGCTGCTACGCCGCTTCGACCTGGAGGTCGAGGACTCCCTGCCGGACGACCTGATCGGCGCCCAGGAGCGCGAGAAGCGCCTCGCCGCCAGGGCGGAGACCCGCGAGGCCGTCCCGGTCTGACCCCCCACCCGCACCGGGTCGATCAAGGAGTTCGCGTCGGTTCCCGCTCCGGGGCCGACGCGAACTCCTCGATCACCGCGTGGTGCGGCGGACCGGTGCGGGGCGGGGTCAGTCGGCGGCGAGGTAGAGCCGTTCACCGGCGGGGCGGTATCCGACCCGCCGGTACACCCGCCAGGAGTCCTCGCCGCCGGCCTCCAGCCAGGCCACCTCCGCGCCCGCGGCGAAGAGTCGCCGGGTCACCTCGGCGGTGATCGCTGCGGCCAGGCCGCGGCGGCGGTACGGCGCGCGGACGGCGATGCCGGCGACCTCGCTCACCCGTTCGGCGGGCGGGGCCGCCCCGCCGCCGCCCGCGCAGGCGCCGGATCCGGTGACCGCCGCGACGGCCACGGCGCCGTCCTCCTGCTGGCGCCGGAGCCGGGCCACGTCGGCCGGGGTGGCCTCCGGTTCCCCGCCGAACGCCTCGTTCTGCGCGCCGATCAGCGCGGCGCGCTGGTCGTCGGTGCGCGGCTCGATCAGGTCGAGGTCGGCGGGCGTGGGTGCGGTCCGCAGCGTGTCGGGCAGGCAGACCAGGTAGGTGTGCCGGGCCTCCACGACGAACCCGGCGTCGGTGAGCAGCGCCTCCAGGGCGGGGGCGGAACTGGCGACGTACTCCAGGCGGGGTCGGCGACCGACGGCGCGGAACGCGGCGACCAGCGCGGCGACGTCGGCCGCGGTGACGGCCGAGCCGGCGCGCGGCGTGGCGTAGTTGATGTGTGGGCTGGTGGTGGTCGGGTCGACCCCCACCACGAACGGCCCCACCTCGACGGGCGCGGGACGCGCCGAGAGGGTGGCGACGACGCATTGTTGGACGCGAGCATCCATGATCAACGTAGAACCTCGATGCAGGGAGGAGCGGACGGTGGACGAACGATGCGTCGGACCGCCGAACCGTGGCCGGACAGCACGACGGTCATCCGTCGCGCGGTCGACACTCAGGCGGCCGCTGGGCCTACCTGGATCACAGGCGTCATTCCCTCATGCGTGGTGCCACGCCGAACGCGTGGTCGGCGGCAAGACTGCCGCAGGCCACGCCGGCCTGTCAAGCAAAAGGTCGGTGCGAGCTGGCATGGTGGAGGCATGTGCCGGAACATTCGCGTGCTCCACAACTTCGAGCCGCCCGCGACCGCCGACGAGATCGAGGCCGCCGCCCTTCAGTACGTGCGGAAGGTGAGCGGCGCGACCCGCCCGTCCGCCGCCAACGAGGAGGCGTTCGACGAGGCGGTGCGCGCGGTCACCGCGGCCACCCGGACCCTGCTGGAGAGCCTCGTGACGAAGGCGCCCTCCCGGGACCGCGAGGTCGAGGCCGCGAAGGCCAAGGCACGTGCGGCCGAACGCTACGGGCCGAGGCCGGCCACGGCCTGAGCCGAGCCGGCGCGTCACCTCCCCGCTACCACCGGTGGTCCTCCATGGCCGGGTCCCGGCTCGCCCACGCGTCCGGCCGCTCACGGGGCTGCACGACGAGCAGCGCCGCCGTCAGTTGGAAGGCCGCCACGGGCAACGCCGTCGCCGGGCCTGCGGCGACGAGCAGGGCCAGGGGAAACGGCACGGCGAAGAGCAGGACCGCGGCCACCCGGAACCAGTACCACCGGACGCCGGAAAGCAGGCGCAGCACGCCCAGGCAGCAGGCGGCCGCGACGCCCACGGCCGCCGCGCCAGGGTTGAGAAGCACGAACATGACCCCGAGGAGCGTCAGGAGGAGCGTGTCGACGAGGCTCAGGTCGGGCACCCGATTCCACAGCGCCAGGGTCGTCGCGCCGACACCGAGGTAGAGCAGCAGATGGATGCTCAACCAGGCGAGGGCCGGCGAAACGGCGAGGTCGTGGCGCCACCGGCAGCGGAGCACGTCGACGTCCATGGCTCATCGTATCGAGCCGGCGGCATCGGGTGGGGTCAGTCGGCGGGTGCCGACTCGGTGGGCCGGGGGGTGAAGAAGCGGACGAGGTCGTCGGCGGCGGTGGGGGAGAGCATCATCGCCTGCACCCGGTCGCACATCTCCGCGACCGCGCGGGTCCTGGCGAACATCGGCTCCTCGTACGCCCGGATCGCCGAGTCGGGATCGCCGACGTGGGCGGCGAGCGCGGTGGCGAGTTCGGCACCGTCGAGCATGGCCTGATTGGCCCCCTCGCCGACCGGCGGCATGAGGTGCGCGGCGTCACCGATGAGCGTGATGCCGGGCCGGTGCGCCCAGCGGGCGCCGACGGGCATCGCCGCGATCCGGTGCGGGACGGGCGGGCCGTCGCCGGCCTCGATGAGCGCGGTGAGGTGCGGGGCCCAGCCGTCGAACACGTCGAGCAGGGCGCGCCGGTCGCGGTAGGTGTCGAGGGGGCGGTCGTCCGCCGGCAGCGAGACCCCGACCCGGATGCTGCCGTCGCCGAGGCGTTGCCCGGACAGGATCCGGCGTCCGCCGACGCACCAGAGGTTGCCGGGGCCGACCAGGTCGGCGAGCTCCGGGTGGCGCCGGTCGACGTCGTCGATGGTGAGCTCCACCATCGTGGACACGGGAGCCGGCGCCGCGTCCGTCAGCAGCGGTCGGACGACCGAGCGGGCGCCGTCCGCGCCGACGAGGACGTCGCAGTCGACGTGCCGGCCGCCGTGGAACGCCAGCCGGAAGCCGCCGTCGGGTCGCGGCGTCGCGCCGACGAGCCGGTGACCCCACGCCACCGCCTCGTCCGGGAGCGAGTCGAGCAGCAGGTCGCGCAGGACCCGACGGTCGATCTCGGGCCGCCCGGAGAACGAACCGGGCTGCGGCCGGTGGTGCACGAGGACGTGTCCGGCCGGATCGAGGATGCGGTGTTCCTCGCCCTCCGGTCGCGCCTCGGACCGGAACCGTGCCGCGAGGCCGGCCTCGGCCAGGGCCCGCTGCCCGGACTCCGGGTGCAGGTCGAGCGAGCCACCGGGTGAGCGTGCGGTCCGGTGGGTCTCGCGTTCGTAGACCGTCGCGTGGAGGCCGTGCCGGCGCAGGACCCGAGCCAGCGTCAGGCCGCCGGGGCCACCGCCGACGATCGCGATGCGCATCGTGGTCTCCTTAGCGTACGCTGTATTTCGTGGATACGCCGTACGGTAACGCACCCCTGCCGATCTGGGAACGCCCCGAGCCCCGGCCCCGGGCGACGCCGGTGCCGCTGACCCGGGCGACGATCGCCGCCACCGCGACCCGGATCGCCGATGCGGAGGGCCTCGACGGACTCTCGCTCCGCAAGATCGCCAAAGCTCTCGGCGTCGGCCCGATGCGGCTCTACGACTACGTGCTCAACCGATCCGAGCTGCTCGATCTGATGGTCGACGAGGTGTACGCCCGGATCGCCGAAACCGCCCCGCAGGACGGGTGGCGCGCGACGGCCCGCGCCCTCGCCCGGGCGACCCGGGACGCCGCTCTCGACCACGAGTGGTTCGCCGACCTGCTCGGCGCGCGGCCGCACCTCGGGCCGTACGCGCTCGCCGTGGGTGAGGCGACCGCGGCGGCCCTCGTCCAGGCCCCGGGCGTACGCGACGTCGACGATCTCCAGCGAGCGTTGGGCGCCTTCAACGCCTACCTCGTCGGGGCGCTCCGCCGGGAGGTCACCGAGCGGCGCACCGCGCGGACGACCGGGGTCGACGTGGCCGCCTGGCAGTCCGCCCTCGGGCCCTACCTGACCCGCATGCTCGACACGGGTCGTTATCCCACGGTCGCCCGGCTCGTTGTCGACGGCGCCCACCTCGACGCCGCGGAGACCTTCCACCACAACCTGACGATCGTCCTGGACGGCATCGCCGGCCGCCGCCGACCCTGACCTACCGGGGTCGGGGCGCGGCGTCGCCGAAGGCCGCGGCGAACGCCTCGCTGATGAGATCCGGCAGGTCGCCGCGCCCGTCCTCGGTCGCCCACCGCACCAGCGCGGTGTGCATGGCGGCCAGGCAGGCGCTGGCCGCCACCGCGGCGCGGAACGCCGTGTCCGGGTCGGCGGCCTCGTCGCCGAGCCCGTCCACGATGGCCTGTTGAAGCACGTGGTGGTTGTCCAGGTGCCGGGCCCGGAGCGCGGGCGTCGAGATCATCAGTCGCAGCCGGGCCAGCAGGAACCGGTCGTCGCCGGCGGTCAGCGCCCGCGCCGACTCGACGAGCGCGCCGCCGATGCGGTGCACGAGCGGCTGCCCGGCCGGCGTCGCGGCGACCCGGTCCGCGACCAGTGGGCCGTTCTGGTCGACCAGGACGAGGTCCTCCTTGGTCGGGAAGTGCCGGTACACCGTCATCGGGGACACGCCGGCGGCCTCCGCCACGTCGTTCACGGTCGTGCCGTCGTAGCCACGCTCCACGAACAACCGGACCGCGTGCGTCTGGATCACCCGCTGCGTCTCGGCCCGCCGCTGCTCCCGCAGGGTTGAGGGTCGCCCATCCATGTGTTAGACACTACCAGGATGGTAGTAACTATCAATTTGGGGGCGACTAACACCATGGGTGACCTGGTCGGCAGGACGGCGCTGGTGACCGGCGCGTCGCGGGGTATCGGGCAGGCGATCGCGATCCGGCTGGCGGCCCGGGGAGCTGCCGTCGTCGCGCACTTCGGCACCGACGAGGCCGGTGCCACGGCGACGGTCGACGAGATCGTGCGCGCCGGCGGCACGGCGTACCCCGTCCGTGCGGTGCTGGGCGTGGACGGCGACGTCCGGACGCTGTTCGCGGGCGTCGAGGCCCACCTGGCCGGCCGGCCGCTCGACATCCTCGTCAACAACGCGGCGGCGCCTCCCGCCGGCCCGCTCGGCGAGACCGACCGGGCCGCCTTCGATCGTCTGTTCGCGGTCAACGTGCGAGCGCCCTACTTCGTCATCGAGCGGGCGTTGCCGCTGTTTCCCGCGGACGGCGGTCGGATCGTCACGATCTCCTCCGTGGCGACCCGGATGGCCAACGCCACCCAGACCTCGTTCGCCATGACCAAGGGCGCGATCGAGACGATGACCCGCACGCTGGCCAACCAGCTCGGCGCCCGGGGGGTGACCGTGAACGCGGTCGCGCCCGGCGCCACCCGGACCGCGACCAACTCGCCGGTCTTCGAGGCGCCCGGGCTCGCCGACGCGATCGCCGGGATGACCGCACTCGGCCGGCTGGGTGGGCCCGACGACGTCGCCGACGTGGTCGCGTTCCTCGCCTCGGACGCCGGGCGCTGGGTCACCGGGCAGGTGGTCGACGCCAGTGGCGGCCTGTTCCTGGGTCCCCGCGCCTGACGGAACTTGTCACGCCGATTGACTGGTGTTCTACTTAACCAGAACAATCTGCGGTGTCCGGAACGGATGAGGAGCCACCAGGTGATCAACTTTCACGTCGACCGGTCCAGCAGCGTCCCCGCGTACGCCCAACTGGTGCGCCAGGTGCGCGAGGCGCTGCGGATCGGGACGCTGCGGCCCGGGGACCAACTGCCCACCGTGCGCAGCGTGGTGACCTCGTGCACGGTCAACCCGACCACCGTGCTCAAGGCCTACCGGGAGCTGGAGTTGTCCGGCCTGGTGGAGGCGAGACAGGGTGCGGGCACCTTCGTCACCGGCACGCTCGGGGGCGCCGACCCGCACGTCATGGCCCGCCTGCGCGGCAGCCTGGCCCGGTGGCTCGACCAGGCCCGCGAGGCCGGTCTGGAGGACGAGGACGTCCAGGCGTTGCTCGCCTCGGTGATCGGGGAGAACCCCACCCGACGAACCGCCCCGCCGGCACCGGGCGTGGGGCACGGCAAGGAGGGCGCCGCATGACCGAGCGCACCGAGCGGAGTGAGGGCCGTGCGGGCATGCCCGGCACGCACGGCATGAGCGCGCAGCCCGTCGCCGTGGAGGCGCGCGACGTGAGCCGGCGTTACGGCAGCGTCTGGGCGCTACGGGAGTGCAGCTTCCGCCTGCCCGCCGGCCGCATCGTCGCGCTGGTCGGCGCGAACGGCGCGGGCAAGTCGACGTTGATGAGCATCATCGCCGGCACGTTGGCGGCCACCCGCGGCTCGCTGCTGGTCCACGGTCGGCCGGTGGTGCGAGGACGCTCCGGCGACGGGGGCGCCTCCGCCGGCAGCCGGGTCGCGATCCTCGCCCAGGACAAGCCGCTCTACCGGGACTTCAGCGTGTCGGACATGCTCCGCTTCGGCAGGTCGACGAACCGGATGTGGGACCAGCGGCGGGCGCTGTCCTGGCTGGAACGCTTCGACATTCCGCTGGACCGGCGCTGCGGCCGGCTCTCCGGCGGGCAGCGGGCGCAGGTCGCGCTGGCCGTCGCCCTGGGGTCCCGACCGGCGGTGCTGCTGCTGGACGAGCCGCTCGCGAACCTGGACCCGGTGGCCCGTACCGAGGTGACCGGTGAACTGATGGCGGAGGCCGCCGACGGCGACATGACCGTCATGCTGTCGACCCACATCATCGCCGAGCTCAGCGGCGTCGGTGACCATCTGCTGCTGCTCGACGCGGGCCGGCCCGTGCTCACCGGCGACGTCGACGAGCTGCTCGACGGCCACGTACGCATGACCGGACCGCGCGCCGACCAGCCACCCGGCCCCGGCGCGGTCGTCCAGGCGCGGCACACCGACCGCCAGTCCACATTCGTGCTGCGGCAGCCGGCGACGCCCACCACGCACGCCGTCGTCGCGCCCGGCTGGACCACCCAGCCCCTCACCCTGGACGAGCTGATCCTGACCTACCTCAGGGCGTCGGCCACGGAATCCCGCGACCTGGAGGCGGTCTCATGAACGCGGTCGTCGACGCGGCCCCCGCGAAGCGCCGGGCGGATGCCGGGTCCGGCGCGGGGCTGCGCGGCCTGCTCTGGCTGACCTGGCGCCAGCACCGCTGGACCCTGGTCAGCACGCTCGTCCTGGCCGCGGTCCTGGTGGGCGTGATGACCTACCTGTCGATGGAGCTGACCGACCTGTGGCACCAGTGCCACGAGACGTTCTGCCCGGAGGACTCCCCGCAGGGCAGGCGGCTCGGCGGGTCCTCGCCGCTGGGTCTGACCCTGGCCGCCCTGGAGCGGCTGGTGCAGTACATGCCGCTGCTGATCGGCCTGTTCGTCGGCGTCCCGGTGCTCAGCCGCGAGCACGAGCAGCGGACGCTGCTGCTGGCCTGGAGTCAGGACGTCTCCCCGACGCGCTGGCTGTGGACCAGGCTCGGCGCGCTCGGCCTCTTCGTGGCGGCGGTGACCGCGGTCGTCGGCGGCGTCAGCGACCACCTCGAGCGGACGACGGCCCTGGTCGCCCCGGTGACCCTCTTCGACTACCTGCCGTTCCTGAACACCGGGATGCTGCCGGTGGCGATCAGCATCGCCTGGTTCGCGGTCGGCGTCGCGCTCGGCGCCGCGATCCGACGCACGCTTCCCGCCGTGTTCGTCGTGATCGCGGGCTTCTTCGGCCTGACCTATCTCGTCCAGTGGCGCTATCCGACCCTGCTGGAGCCGCTGTCCGTGACCCTGCGGGTCGGCGGGCCGGACCGTGGTCCGTTGCGCGACAACGCGCTGGTCGTGAGTGGCGGCATGATCGACTACGGCATCGACGGGCCGTCCGGCGCCTTCGACTCCTCCGGCCGCGAGCTCACCGGCGTCGAACTGCAACGCCTCTGCCCGCCCGACAACGGCGCCGGCACCACGCTGCCCTGTGAGTTCGACAACCATCTTGTTCAACACGTGCAGTACCAGCCGGGTAGCCGGATCCCCGACTTCCACCTGATCGTCGCCTCCGGCTACCTGGGCCTGGCCGCGCTGGCCCTGCTCACCGTCTGGTGGATCGTCCGCCGCACCGACCTCAGCGCGGGCTGACCCCGGTCGCCGACCGGACGCCCTCGGCGGCGACGGTCTGGAATGCTTCGCCCATGCCGTCGTTTCCACCCACCTTCGCCGACCGGGTCGTCGCGCTGCCGGTCGGCGGCCAGTTCGAGGCGTTCCTCGACGAGCACCGGGCGGCGCTCGACGGCTGCCTGGACGGGCTGACCGAGGAACAGGCACGCCGGTCGCTGGTGGCCTCCCGGACCACGCTCCTGGGCCTGGTGAAGCACGTGACCTTCGTGGAGAAGGTCTGGTTCGACGAGGCCGTCACCGGCCGGTCGCGTGCCGAGATCGGCATCCCCGAGCGGTCGGAGGATTCCTTCGTGCTCGACGACGGCGACACGATCGCCACCGTCCGGCAGGCGCACCGCGACGCCTGCGCGGCGTCGCGGCGGGCCACGTCGTCCCTCGGCCCGGACGACGTCCTGCGCGGGCACCGGCTCGGGCCGCTGCCGCTGCGCTGGGTCTACCTGCACGTGCTGCGCGAACTCGCCCAGCACTGCGGGCACGCGGACATCCTCCGGGAACAGATCCTCGACGCCGGCCCGGGTCAGCCGACCTCGTCGGCCGGGACGTCCTCCGGGTCCCGCACCCAGGCGGAGTAGACCGGGAGGGCGTGCCAGGGGCCACCCGCCGGGTCCGTGGCCACCGCGACCACCGCGTACGGGTGGGCGAAGCGCAGGTCGGCGACGCGGGCGACACCCTCCGGCGGCAGCCCGGCCACCATCCCGAACGCGGTCACGGCGGCGGCCTCGAAGCCGTAGCGGCCGAACCTCGCCACCGCCGACTGCGCCGCGGCGAACGGCGGCTCGGCGAGCCCGAGCAACTCGCCCAACGCCCGGGCCGCCGCGTCGAAGCCGAACCCGGCCGGCGTGAGGTCGTGCCGGCTGCGCGCCGCCCAGCACGGCAGCACGGCGGTGGCGCGCTCCTCGCGGCCGTCACGGGCGAACGTCCGGGTCGGCTCCTCCCGCAGCGTCCACAACGGGGTCTCGCCCAGCGGCAGGTCGAACAGCGACCGCCGTCCCGGCACCGGCCCGTCCGGAACGGTGGCGGCGGCCACCGCCAGGTCCCGGGCGGCGGCCAGCACCACGACGGGCGACACGTCCGGCGCGGCGATCACCGACACCACGAGCATCCCGGCGCCGTCGTCGCCCACGCGCGCCGGCGCCACGTGCACCGCGACGTCGCCGGCCCGTTCGGTGGTGGACACCCAGCACCGGTGCCCGACCGGGGGCGTCCGGAGCACCTGCCGCAGCCGTCCCGCCCAGGCGCTGTCCGCGCCCAGCCCCGCGGCCGGCGCCACCTCGAACGGGTCGGCCCAGGAGACCCGGGTGGCCAACGCGTTGGCCAGGATCAGCAGCGTCTCCGGCGCGACGTCGACCGGGAACCGCTCGATCAGGCCACCGGTGCGCTCCCGGGCCCACGCGTCGAGCGCCGCCTGGTCGGGCAGCGGACCTCGCTCGGTCTGCTCGGGCAGACCGGCTCGCCACTCGGCCAGCTCCTCGAACGGGGTCCGCTCCCACAGCGCGGTGGCCGCGGCGACCATCGGGTGCGGCGCGGCGAGCAACGCCCGGGCCGCGGCGGCGGCGTCGTCCGGATCGACGCCGAGCGCCTCGGCCAGCGCCGCCCGGGCCTCGCCGGTGGCGGCCGGGCCGGTCAGCGCCAGCAGCAGCCAGGCGCCCAGCGGCGAGGCGACGTGGTGGGTGTCACCGGCGGCGCGGTGCAGCCGCTCGGCGTAGTGGGCCAGGGGTGCGTGGAGAGGAGTCACCGCTCCACTCTGCCCGTTGGCGGGGTTCCCGGCACGTCGGTCAGGACCACAGTTCGAACGGCTCGTCGATCTCCTCGCCGGCGAGGAACGCCGGCAGCAGCTCCGGCAGCCGACCGGGATAGCAGCGCGGCCGGTCGGCGAGCACCTCGGCCAGCGGCCACCAGCGGAACCCGAAGTAGTCCTCCACTTCGTAGTCCAGCCGGTTCGTCCCGTCGACCTCCGGCCCCGGACCGGGTAGCCGCACCGGCACCACGACCTCGTCCTGCAGATGTCGCCGCTGCCGGTGCCGGAAGCTGGCCCGCCGCCGCCAGGTCGGCGCGCCGATCTCGTCCGGCGCGACCACGATGCCGGTCTCCTCGCGCAGCTCGCGCACCGCCGCCTCCCGGTACGTCTCACCCGGGTCCAGCCCGCCGCCGGGCAGCTCCCACCACACCCCCAGGTCGGGGTGCTCCGGATCCCGGGTGTGGAACAGCAGCATCCGGTCGGCGACGTCGAGCACCACCACCCGCACCGCGCTTCGCTCGAACAACGGCAGATCGCGAGGCAACTCCATGACCGCAGCGTAGGGAGGGGCCGCGGTCACCGCCTCCGGGAGCGGAACGGGGTCCGTCGGGTGCCGTCCACGATCGGCGCGGCCCGTTCGGCGCCGCAGCGAGGGCAGCGCACCCGCACGCCGGCCGGGGTGCCCGGCGCGCGCAGCCGCTGGCCGCACCGGCAGGCGAAGATCACGGACCGCACCATCCGCAGGTACTCCGCGCGGTCCCGGCGGGGCCATCGACCGCCGCAGCGCCGGCAGAGTCGCGGCGGGAAGCTGTGGTACCAGGCCATCCCGGCGGCGCCCGCGACCGCCACCGCGACGGGGGCCACCAGGATCAGCGGCGTGGCCACCTCGGGCAGCGCCGCCGTCAGGTCACCGGTCCAGGCGTCCCGCACCCCGAACGCGACGAGGAGCACGACCACGGGTACGCCGAGCACGATCGCGGTGAAGCCACCGGCGAACGTCAGCAGCGCGAGCACGTACACGGTGGTCGCCGGGGCCGGCGCCCACCGGGCCACGCCGTACCCGCCGCAGCGCGGGCAGTCCGGCGGCGCCGGGTGCGGCGTCGAGCGCAGCACCCTCGGGACGATCCACGTGAGGAGCTTCTTCAGCAGTTCCTCGACCACTTTCTGCAGGAACTTGTCCACGCGGTCCTCACCCCCGCTCATCGTCGCCGCCGGGCGGCCGGCCGGGCGCGCACGCCGCGTGACGGGCATCCGACATCGCCGGAACCTGGGAGGATGACGGAATGTCGCAACTGTTCGGGGAGACGGCCGACACCTACCACGAGGCGCGCCCGGGCTATCCGGTCGAGGTCGCCGACGCGATCCGCGCCTACCACGGCGGGGCGCCGGACACCCTCGTCGAGGTCGGCGCCGGCACCGGCCTGGCCACCACGGCGCTGCTCACCCTCGGGGCGGCCACCACGTGCGTCGAGCCGGACGCCCGGATGGCGCGGGTGCTCGCCCGGCGGTTCCCGGGCGTGGCCGTGGTGACGGCCAGCTTCGAGCGGTGGAGTCCGCCGGCCGGTGGCGTGGCAGCGCTGGCCTGCGCCATGGCGTGGCACTGGCTCGACCCGGCCACCCGCAACCAGCGCGCCCGCGACGCGTTGCGCCCCGGCGGCACGCTCGCCGTCCTCGGCCACCGTTACGCCTACGTCGAGGCGGCGCAGGCCGAGGCGATCCGGGCCGCGTTCTCCTCCGCCGACCCCGCCGACCGGGGCGACCGCCCGGACGGCTGGTTCCACGACGACATCGCCGACAGCGGCTGCTTCACCGACCTGCGGCTGTCGAGGTTCCGCCGCGCGGTGCCGCTGGACACCGCGGCCTACCTGCGGCTGGTCGACACGTTCTCGCCGCAGCTCCGCCGCCCGCCCGAGCTGCGCCGGCGGGTCCGCGCCGCGGTCGGCGCCGCGGTCGACGGCTTCGGCGGCACCGTCGTGCTGGACCTGCGCACCACGTTGGTGCTGGCCCGCCGTCCGGCCTGACGACCGCCACCGGATGCCCCGGCGACCCGGCGGGATAGGCTGCCCGCCGTGGCAGGTCTGTTGAGGAACGTGGCGTCCCGGCTCGGCCGGATCACCGGGGGCGCCGCCGCGCCCGCCCGCACCGGCGGGCCGATCCCGGCCCAGGTGGCGCGCCGCCGTCAGGTCAGCGCGCTGCAGCGCCGGGAGCTGTCGTACGCGCCGGAGCCGGACGGGCAGGCGGACCCGGGTGAGATCGTCTGGACCTGGGTGCCGTACGAGGACGATCCCCGGCAGGGCAAGGACCGGCCGGTGCTGGTGGTGGGCCGGCAGAGCCGCACCCTGTTCGGACTGATGCTGTCCAGCCAGAGCGACCGCGACGGCCAGCGGCACTGGCTGTCGCTCGGCCCGGGGGAGTGGGACCGGGACGCGCGACCCAGCTGGGTGCGCCTGGACCGGGTGCTCACCATGCGCGAGGACAGCATCCGGCGGGAGGGCGCGGTGCTCGACCGCCCCCGGTTCGACCGGGTCGGGCAGGCGCTGCGCGCCGGCTACGGCTGGCGCTGACGCCGCCGGTCGACCCGACCCGCCGGGCGCCGTCGAGGTCGACCACCGCCGCCGGTGACGCGGTCAGTGTTTCGGCGACGAGCTGGCGGGGCGCGGTCAGTGTTCGGCGACGAGCTGGCGGGGGGCGCGGGCGGCACCGAGCGTCTTCGCCTCGTACATGGCGGCGTCGGCGCGGCACAACGCGTCGGTGAGCTGGGTGGGGCTGTGGACCGGGGCGAGCCCGACCGACGCGGTGACCCGGATGCTGCGACCGCCCAGCGGAATCGGCGCGGCGAGCGCCTCGTAGAGCCGCCGGGTGGCGTGCTCGATCCAGCGCCGGTCGGCGGTGGGGCTGGCCAGCAGGCCGGCGAACTCGTCGCCGCCGAGGCGGGCCACCAGGTTGTTGCCGGCGAAGGCGGCCAGCCGCTGGGCGACGCACACCAGCACCTGGTCGCCGGCGGCGTGCCCGAAGCGGTCGTTGATCTGTTTGAAGTCGTCCAGGTCGAGCACCACCGCCACCAGGGGCTGCCCGGCGGGGTCGGTGAGCAGGGCGGCGGCCAGCCGGAAGAAGGCGCGGCGGTTGGGCAGCCCGGTCAGCGGGTCGTGGCTGGCGGCGTGCCGCTCGGCGGCCAGCTCGGCCTGGAGCAGTTCGAGTTCGGCCTCGGCGCGCAGGGCCCGCCGGCGCAGTTGCCAGGCGGAAGCCAGGGCGCCGGCGGCGGAGATGCCGGAGGCGACGGTCATCGGATCCGGCACGCGCCCTCCTCACCACAGCCCTGAGGTCACCGAACGTGAGCGACCCGGCACACCGTACGTTCGGCTATCATGCTCGCAGTCCATTGCAGATGCAATAGCAGATGCACGTGCATCTCACTCCTCAGTCGACAATCGACGCCACCCACCGCTCCTCCCCGCGGCCTCGGCTGGCCTTCCCGAAGGACGCCCATGCAACCGCCTCCCAACGGCGTACCCGTGCCCCACCTGCCCCCGATGCGGTGGTTGAAGAGTCGTCGCAGCAACCCCAGCGGCAACTGTGTCGAGCTGGCCGAGCTGCCCGGCGGTGGCGGCATCGCGGTGCGCAACTCCCGGCACCCGGAAGGGCCGGCGCTGATCTACACCGTGGACGAGATCGCGGCGTTCGTGCTCGGCGCCCGGGACGGGGACTTCGACCACCTGATCCCGCCGTCCCGTACACGGGACTAATTCGTCCGACCGGGGGAGTTCACCTCACTGTCGGTTCATGGCATGCTTACTCGTCGGCCGGGAGGGCGCCCGGTCGGGAGCAGCCGGGATGCGAGGGCGGTCAGGTGGCGACGGTGCCCGTCGAGGGCGGACCGACAAGCGGTCCGACGGTGCTGCGCATGCTGCTCGGGGCGCAGTTGCGCCGCCTGCGCGAGAGCGCCGCGGTCAGCCGGGAGAGCGCCGGTTGGGAGATCCGTTCCTCCGAGTCCAAGATCAGCCGGATGGAGCTGGGCCGGGTCGGCTTCAAGGAACGCGACGTCGCCGACCTGCTCACGCTCTACGGGGTCGCCGCGCCGGAGGACCGCGCCGCGTTGCTCAAGCTGGCCCGCGACGCCAACAGCCCCGGCTGGTGGCACCGCTACGGCGACGTGCTCCCCACCTGGTTCCAGTCCTACCTGGGGCTGGAGGCGGCCGCCGCGCTGATCCGCACGTACGAGGTCCAGTTCGTGCCCGGCCTGCTGCAGACCGCCGCGTACGCCCGGGAGGTGATCCTGCTCGGGCACCGCGGCGCCGCCCCGGCGGAGCTGGACCGTCGGGTCGACCTGCGGATGGAGCGCCAGGGGCTGCTGAGCCGCACCAACCCGCCGCAGCTCTGGGCGGTGCTCGACGAGGCCGTGCTGCGCCGGCCGATCGGCGGCGCGGCGGTGATGCGCGAGCAGCTGGACGCGCTGATCGAGGCGACCGCCGCGCCGCACGTGCGGCTCCAGATCGTCCCGTTCACCGCCGGCGGGCACGCCGCCGCCAGCGGCGCCTTCAGCATCCTGCGCTTCGGCGACGAGGACCTGCCCGACATCGTCTACATCGAGCAGTTGACCAGCGCCATCTACCTCGACAAGCGGGACGACCTGGACTACTACGCGGAGGCGATGGAGCGGCTGTGCGTCGAGGCCGCGCCGCCGGAGCGCACGCGCGAACTGCTGGCCCGCATCCGCGACGAGCTCTACCCGGCCTGACCGGAGCGCCGCCGGGCGATACCATGGCCGGGTTCCGGCGACAGTGGACGGACGCCGTCCCCGCAACGGTGGCGTTCTAGGGGAGGCGGCGTTGACCAGCGAAGCGAGTGGCACGGCGACCGAGGCGGGCCACCCGGCCGACCGGATCGACACGTCGGTGGCGCACCCGGCGCGGCGTTACAACTACTGGCTCGGCGGCAAGGACAACTTCCAGGCCGACCGCGAGTCCGGCGACGCGATGGCCGCCGCGTTCCCCACCATCCGGACCAGCGCGCTGGAGAACCGGCGTTTCCTGCGGCGCGCGGTCCGGCACCTGGCCGCCGAGGCGGGGATCCGCCAGTTCCTCGACATCGGCACCGGCATCCCGACCGCCGACAACACCCACGAGGTGGCGCAGTCGGTCGACCCGCGCGCCCGGGTGGTCTACGTCGACAACGACCCGATCGTGCTGGCCCACGCCCGGGCGCTGCTCACCAGCACCGCCGAGGGCGCCACCGCCTACCTCGACGCCGACCTGCGCGACCCGGAGCGGATCCTCGCCCACCCCGACCTGCGCCGCACGCTCGACCTCACCCAGCCGGTGGCGTTGATGCTGGTGGCGGTGCTGCACTTCGTGCCGGACACGGACGACCCCTACGCCACGGTCGCCCGGCTGCTGGACGCGCTGCCCGCGGGCAGCCATCTGGTCGCCTCGCACGCCACCCACGACCACCTGCCGGCTCACCTCGCCGCCGAGGCGAAGGCGGCGGCGCGCGGCGGCGGGCCGCACGGGGTGATCAACCTGCGCGCCCGGGACGAGATCGTCCGCTTCTTCGACGGCCTCGATCTGGTCGAGCCCGGCGTCTGCTCGGTGGCCGAGTGGCGTGCCGACGGCGAGCCCGAGCCACGCCCCTCGGTGGTCGACGTGAGCATGTACGGCGGCGTCGCCCGCAAGCGCTGACCGGCAGGTCGGACCGGGACGAAGCGGCCGCCGGTTGGTGCGGACGGGGGCCGGCCGGGCAGACTGGTGACCATCATGTCGCCGTTCACGCCCGACCTCCGGCTGCACGACCGCTACGTCCTGCGCGAGCGCATCGGCCTCGGCGGCATGTCGGAGGTGTGGCGCGCCGACGACGAGGTGCTGCACCGCCCGGTCGCGGTCAAGGCGCTCGCCGGCCGGCTCGCCGCCGACCCGCACCTGCGCGCCACCATCCAGCGCGAGGCCCGCGCGGCGGCGCGGCTCACCCACCCGCACGTGACCCAGGTGTACGACTACGGCGAGGCGACGCTGCCCGGCGGCGTGGTGACGCCGTACCTGGTGATGGAGCTGGTGCCGGGGCAGACGCTCGCCGACCGGCTGGCCGGCGGGCCGCTCGCCTGGCTGGACGCGGTCCGGACGGCCGGGCAGGTCGCCGCCGCGCTGGCCGCCGCGCACCGGATCGGCGTGGTGCACCGCGACGTCAAGCCGGCCAACGTGATGCTCACCGAGACCGGTGCGAAGGTGCTCGACTTCGGCATCGCCGCGCCGGCCGGCCCGCAGCACCCGGTGGCCGGGCCGGCGGGTGAGCCACTGGCCGGCACCCCGGCATACTTCGCCCCGGAACGGCTCGACCCCGGCCCGACCCATCCGGCCGGCGACGTGTACGCGCTCGGCGTGCTGCTCTACCGCAGCCTCACCGGCCGTCCCCCGTTGCCGGTGCGGACCTGGGACGACGTGGTCGAGCTGCGGGACCGGCGACCACCGGTGCCGCCGCCTCGGGTGCCCGGGCTGCCCGCCGACGTCGCCGACCTGGTCCTGGCCTGCCTGGCGGTCGATCCCGCCAGACGTCCCACCGCGGCCGAGGTGGCCGACCGGCTGGGCGCGGCCCGCCCGGTCGACCCGCCGACGGCGTTCCTGCCCACGGTGACCCCGGCGCCCCACCCGCCGACCCTGATCGAGCGGCCTCCGGGGCCGTCGCGCGCCGTTCCGCCGTCGTCGCGGCCGGAGGTGCCGCCGAACCGGCTGACCGGGGTGCTCGTCGCCGGCGCGGTGGTGCTGCTGCTCGCGCTGGTCGGTGCGCTGGTGCTCGACGGCAGATCCGGCCCGCCGCCCACCGCCGCGCCGGTGGTCACGACGACTTCCCGCCCGAGCGCGGCCGTCGCACCGCCTGCCGCCCGGCCGACGCCGACACCGACGTCGACCCGCGCCGGGGCGCCCGAACCGGTCACCGCGCGCCAGCTCAGGAGCCGGTTCGCCGACGTGCTGGACCGGGCCGCGGCGGTCCGGCTGGTCGACCGCAAGACGGCCGACGACCTTCGGAAGAAGGTCACCGAGCTGGATCGGGGCCGGCCGAAGGACCGAGCCAAGCGGGTCGAGGACCTGCGGGAGCGGATCGAGGACGCGGTCGACGACGAGAAGCTCGACGAGGCCACCGGCGCCGCGTTGAGGAAGCTGCTGGACAGCTACGACCGCCTGGCCGGCGGCGACCAGGGCTAGGAGTCGTCACCGCCGGCGGATCGTCTCCGTGACCAGGGCCGCCGCCTGGGGCAGACGGTCGGGATCGGGCGCTCGGCCGTCGGCGCGGTGCCGGATCGCCTCGGCCAGCGGTTCCAGCCGTCCGGCCGCTGCGACGTAGTCCGCCAGCAGCTCGGCCGCGTGCCCGGCCAACGGCCCGCCGCCTACGGCGACCTCCGCGAGGATCAGCGCGGTCACCACCCGATCCAGCGCGGGCGCGCCCTCAGCACTGTCGGTCCAGTCGATGAGCACCGGGCCGGTCGGTGCGAGCAGCACGTTGTGCGGGTGCAGGTCGAGGTGAAGGATGCGGACGCCCGGGTCGGCCGACCGACGGGCGGGCAGCGCGTGCAGGCGGGCGTGCAGGTCGACCAGGATCTGCGCGCCGTCGGGCGGGCTGACGTCGCCGGCGTGGAGCGCCTGCACCAGAGTCGGCCCGCCGACCCGGTCGAGCACCAGGTCGCCCTCGTCGGCGTGGTGCACCCGGGGGACCGGGAAGCCGGCCCGGTGCAGGTAGCGCATCACCTCGGCTTCGGCGCGGACATCGCCACCGGCCCGGTAGCGGCGCAGGACGCGGTCGTGTGGCAGTTCCCACACGTCCGCGGTGTGGCCGGCGGCCAGGAGACGAGCCCCGTTGACCGGGGGAGGGCGCTGCTGCACCGCTCCACGGTAACCGTGGTGTCCTCAGTGCAGGGTGGCGGTGACCAGCTCGCCGGGGGCGGTGCCGGCGCGCGCCACCGCCACGCCGGCCGGCGACCAGACGCCCGAGCCGCCGGCCGCCCGCGCGTAGCCGCCGCCGGTCGACCCGGCGAAGCTCGCCGTCGCCACCCACACGCCGTGCACGGCGGTGACCCGGCGGGCGCGCTCGTCCGGCACGGCGGCGTCGTCGGCCGACTCCAGCACGCCGGCCAGGTAGGCGTCCGCCCCCGCGGCCACGGTCGCCGCCGCGTGCGCCGGCACCCCGGTGTCCTTGCAAACCGCCAGGCCCAGCCGCCAGCCGTCGACGGTGAGCACCGCCGGCTCCCGGCCGGGCCGGAACCGCTGCGGCTCCGCGCCGCCCAACCACATCTTCCGGTACGCCACCCGCGCGCCCTCGCCGTCGACCGCGAGCACCGCGATGTGCGGCCCGGCCACCGGCGCGCCGGCCAGCGCGAGCGTTCCGGTCTCGGCGCACGCCGCCCGCAGCGGGGCGAGGCGGTCGTCGGCCGGGTCCAGCGTCGCGGCGGCCAGCTCGTACCCGGTCAGCGACAGCTCGGGGAAGACCACCACCCGGGCCCCGGCGGCCCGCACCGCGGCGGCGTGCCGTGCGGCGTTGCCCGCCACGTCGTCCGCGAGGGTGAGCGGTTGGGCGACCGCGATCCGCAGCGATGGACGCATGGGCGGCAGCGTAACCGACGCCGCTTTCCGTGGTCGTCGGTCCGCTCGCCCCGTAACGTGGTCGGATGATCGGAAACGCACAGCTGCTCGCCGGCCCCCGGGTGAGTGCCGCGCGGGCCGCGGAGCCGGCCGGCGAGGGACCCGTCGGCTGGGTCACCGGCCTGGTGGAACGGCTCGGTGGCCCCGGGGCCGGCCTCGCGGTGGCCCTGGAGAACCTGTTCCCGCCCATCCCCAGCGAGGTCATCCTGCCGCTGGCCGGGTTCACCGCCAGCCAGGGCCGGATGAGCCTCGTCGGCGCGATCGTGTGGACCACACTCGGGTCGGTGGTGGGCGCGCTGGCGCTCTACTACGTCGGCGCGGCGCTCGGGCGGGACCGGATGCGGGCCCTGGCCGCGCGGCTGCCGCTGATCAAGCTGGAGGACGTGGACCGCACCGAGGCGTGGTTCCTGCGCCACGGCGTGAAGGCGGTGTTCTTCGGCCGGATGATTCCGATCTTCCGCAGTCTGATCTCCGTTCCGGCCGGCGTGGAACGGATGCCGGTGCCGGTGTTC
Source organism: Micromonospora humi (assembly GCF_900090105.1). GTDB lineage: Bacteria > Actinomycetota > Actinomycetes > Mycobacteriales > Micromonosporaceae > Micromonospora > Micromonospora humi. The sequence goes on from NZ_FMDM01000008.1 coordinate 292,790, forward strand.
CTGCTCTTCACCGCGCTGGGCAGCCTGATCTGGAACACCGCGTTCGTGCTGGCCGGCTATCTGCTGGGTGAGCAGTGGCACGTGGTCGAGGCGTACGCCGGAACGTTGCAGAACGTGGTCATCCTGGCGGTGGTGGCCGGGGTGGGGTGGTTCGTGGTGAGCCGGGTGCGCCGGTCCCGCCGGGCCGCCGCGACCCCGGACGCCCCACCCCGTCCGGGCACCGTCTACCGGGGCGGCTGGTACGGCGCGGACGAGGACTGACACGCCGGGTAGAGGCGGCGGGTGCCGGTGCCGGCGGTCCAGGCGGCCGGGTCGCTGAACCGGCAGCCGAAGTCCGCCGCCGCGACGGCCCGTCGGTCGGTGACCGGGTCGCCGGCCGGGCGCTTTCCGGTGCGCACCCAGCGGGTCAGGTCGTCCCAGGCGGCGCCGGCCTCGGCCGGGCTGAACTCGCAGTGCTGCGCGGCCCGCACCGCCCGCTGCACCAGCAGCCGGGACCGGCCGTGCCACGCCACGTCCCGGGCGTACGCCTGCTCCATGCTGAACGGCACGAACAGGTCGCCCAGGTCGTGCAGGCTGAGCACCGGCACGCCCGGTCGGCCGGCGATCCGCGGCACCTCGGTCAGGCCGGCCGACAGCCGTTGCCGCAGGTTCTCCGGCGCGACCCGCTGCACGGTGGTGTTCAGGTTCACCGGCTGGTTCGGGGTGTAGCGGGTGAGCAGGTTGGTGGCGAGTTGACCGGGGCGCTGGGCGGGGGAGTCGCCGCCGTCGGTGGTGGCGATGCCGAACAGGAAGTCCTTCCAGACCGCGAACGCGGCGTCCGCGCCGGGGCGGGGGCCGCCCGAGCGGTCGACGGTGACCGCGCGCAGTTGCTTGCCGAGCGCGTTCGTGGTGTCCGGGCCGGTGGGGGTGAGGCCGGCCAGCCCGGTCGCCACCTGGATCCGGGGCACCGCGTTGGTCAGGTAGTCGGCCGGCGGTGGGTAGGCGCGCACTCCGGTGAGCGCCTGCGCGACCAGGTTGTAGTCGAGGAAGTAGTCGAACAATTCCTGGTCGCCGAGCACCCCGCACATCGGCAGCGCGCCGGCGTAGTAGCCGGGGTACTGCTCCAGGGAGCGGCCGATGACGTGCCCGCCCATGGAGACGCCGGCGATGAGCACCCGGTGCGGCCGCCGCACGGTGCGGGCGAACAGGTCGGCGAGGGCCCGGGTGCCCAGGACGCCGGAGCGGATGTCGTAGCCGTTGCGGTCGTAGGAGGACGACGCCCAGGCGTACCCCTGGGTCAGCAGGCGCTGCCGCAGGTCGAAGGCGGGCGTCTCGGGGGAGAGTTCGGTGCCCTGGCCGCGGTAGCCGTGCGCCCACATCACCAGGTCACCGTTCCACTTCGCGGGGACCTCGACGACGTAGCCGGCGTGCGCGTGCACGCCCTGCCGGACGGTGCTGGCGGCACCGTCCACGACCAGCGGCGGCAGTGGCGGGTTGACGATGGTGTAGCCGGGCAGCGGCTGGCTGCCGTCGTCGCGGCCGGCGGCCGCGGCGGGCGCCGCGCCGGCCAGGCCGAGCGCGAGCACGAGGGCGGCGCCGGCGGCGAGCAGCCGGCGGGTGGGTGAGGTCTGCATCGCTGCTCCCCGGGGACAAGGTCCCTACCGACCGGTAGGGACCTGAACCTAGGCCGGACGTCGAGGCCTGTCAATCACTGACCGACCGCTCACACCAGGCCGTGCGCCAGCATCGCCTCGGCCACCCGGCGGAACCCGTTGATGTTCGCGCCGGCCACGTAGTCACCCGGCAGGCCGTACTCCTCGGCGGTTGCCCAGCACCGCTCGTGCACGTCCCGCATGATCTCGCGCAGCCGCTGCTCCGACCGGGCGAACGTCCACGAGTCGCGGCTGGCGTTCTGCTGCATCTCCAGCGCGCTCACCGCCACCCCGCCGGCATTCGCGGCCTTGCCGGGGGCGAACCGCACCCCGGCCCGCCCGAGGATCCGCACCGCCTCCGGCGTGGTGGGCATGTTCGCCCCCTCCACCACCGCGACGCAGCCGCCGGCCACCAGCGCGGCGGCCTCCGCGCCGCCGATCTCGTTCTGCGTCGCGCACGGCAGCGCCAGGTCGCAGGGCACCTCCCAGACGGTACGACCGGGGACCGCGACCGCGTGCGGCACGTGTTTCACGTAGTCGTCGAGCCGGGTCCGGCGCTCCTCCTTCAGCTCGCGCAGCAGCGCCAGGTCGATGCCCTTCTCGTCCAGCACGTAACCGTCCGAGTCGGAGCAGGCGACCACCGTGCCGCCGAGTTGGTGCACCTTCTCGACGGCGTAGATGGCCACGTTGCCGGAGCCGGACACCACCACCCGCTTGCCGTCCAGGCTGTCCCCGGTCTGCTTGAGCATCTCCTCGGCGAAGAAGACCGCGCCGTACCCGGTGGCCTCCCGCCGCACCTGCGCGCCGCCGTAGGTGAGGCCCTTGCCGGTGAGCACGCCGGCCTCGTACCGGTTGGTGATCCGCTTGTACTGCCCGAACAGGTAGCCGATCTCCCGGCCGCCCACCCCGACGTCGCCGGCCGGCACGTCGGTCTGCGCGCCGATGTGCCGGTACAGCTCGGTCATGAAGCTCTGGCAGAACCGCATCACCTCCCGGTCGGAGCGGCCCTTCGGGTCGAAGTCGGCGCCGCCCTTGCCGCCGCCGATCGGCAGCCCGGTCAGCGCGTTCTTGAAGATCTGCTCGAACCCGAGGAACTTCACGATGCCCAGGTAGACCGACGGGTGGAACCGCAGCCCGCCCTTGAACGGGCCGAGCGCGCTGTTGAACTCCACCCGGAAGCCCCGGTTCACCCGCACCCGGCCGTGGTCGTCCTCCCACGGCACCCGGAAGATGACCTGCCGCTCCGGCTCGCAGATGCGCTCGACCACCCCGGCGTACTCCGGGTGGCGGTGCAGCGCCGGGCCGATGCTCTCCAGCACCTCCCGGACCGCCTGGTGGAACTCGGGCTCGCCCGGGTTCCGCGCGACCACCTTGGCGAACACCGTCTCGACGGTCTCCGGCATCACGGGCACGTCCTTCCGCTTCCCGGCGCCGGCACCGTTGCCCACGCCGCCCCCGGATACGGATCGTCACCGCCGTCCGGTTCACTTGACCGGATGGACGACACGATCTGGACCGCGGCGCGGGACGCCCGCGCCTGGCTGGACGCCGCCAACGGCACCGGCGACACGGAGTTGACCTGCCGCATCCTCAAGCTCGGCGAGGAGACCGGTGAGGTGGCCGCGGCGTGGATCGGCCTGCTCGGGCAGAACCCGCGCAAGGGCGTGACACACACCCGGGCGGAGGTGGCCGCCGAGCTGGCCGACGTGGCGTTCACCGCGCTGGTCGCGATCGAGAGCCTCGGCCTCGACGCGCAGGCCACGCTCGCCGGCGGCGCCGCCAAGGTGCGGGCCCGACTCGCCGACGCCTCCCCGCCCGGTGGAATGAACCGTGGCGGAAACGGAGACGTATGACCCGGTGGGGACCGGCGAGAGGGGACGACCATGACGACATCCGGGGACGACGCTGACCTGACCGACACACGCTGGTCCGCCACCGCCCGGCTGCTCGTCGCCGCCGCGGTGCTGGTGGTGGCGCTCGGTGGGGTCGCGGTCGCGGTCACCCTGTCCAACCCGGCCCGCCTCGGCGTGGTCTTCTCCGGCGGCCCGTCGTCGCCGGCCACCGGCGCCGGTGGCTCGGGCGGCGTCGGTGGCGCCGAGGTCGCCGCCACCGAGACGCTCACCGCCCCGCGCGGGGACCGTCGGCGGGCCGACTTCGAGCTGACCGACGGCCTGACCAGTTTCACCCTGCGCGCCGCGGACCTCGGCGACGATCTCTACCGGATCGGCGCGCCGGACGACGCTGGCGTGACGCCGCGCCCGCAGGTGACCGGCGACCGGGTCCGGTTGCGGATCCGGGAGAACGGCCGTCCCGGCCCGTCCGCCGTCGAGGTGGTGCTCAACTCCCGGCTGACCTGGCGGGTGCGCCTGGTCGGCGGCGTTCGGGAGCAGCAACTGGACCTGGGCGCGGCCCGGCTCGCCGGTCTCGAGATGGTCGGCGGCGCGTCCCGTACCGAACTGCGGTTGCCGCCCCTCGACGGCACGCTCGCCGTGCGGATGACCGGTGGGGTCAACCAGCTGAGCGTCACCGTGCCCGGTGGCCCGCCGGTCCGGGTGCGGGTCGCCTCCGGCGCCGGCTCGCTGGCCGTCTACGACGAGCGCCGCGCCGGGATCGCCGCCGGTGACGTGGTCGGCTCGCCGGGTTGGGACCGGGCGGCCGACCGGCTCTACCTCGACCTGGTGGCCGGTGCGAACGCGGTGAGCGTCACCGCGGACTGAGCGTACAGTTCGGGCGGTGGACCGCACCGAATCGTTGCCCGCGCAGACGCTCCCACCCGGCGTCGGCGCCACCGACCCGGGCAGCGTGCTGCTGCCCGGCCACGACGTCCCCCTCGGCCGCTACACCACGGTGCGCCGGCTGCTGCCGCAGCGGCAGCGGCGGATGGTCGGGGCGTGGTGCTTCGTCGACCACTTCGGCCCGGACGACGTGGCCGAGCGGCCGGGCATGGAGGTGCCGCCGCACCCGCACACCGGCCTGCAGACGGTCACCTGGCTGCTCGACGGCGAGATCCTGCACCGGGACAGCCTCGGCAACGTGCAGCCGATCCGCCCCGGCCAGCTCAACGTGATGACCTCCGGGCGGGGTATCGCCCACTCGGAACGCTCGCCGTCGGCGCACCCGCCGCTGATGCACGGCGTGCAGCTCTGGGTGGCGCTGCCCGACCCGGCCCGGGCCGGTGACCCCGACTTCGCCCACCACGCCGAGCTGCCCCGGTGGCGCGACGGCGACTGGGACCTGACGCTGCTCGTCGGGGAGTTCGGCGGGCAACGCTCGCCCGCCGTCGCGCACACCCCGCTGCTCGGCGCGCAGCTCGAGGCGCGCGGTGCCGCGCCGGCCACGCTGCCGCTGCGGCCCGACTTCGAGTACGGGCTGCTGGCGATGTCCGGTTCGGCCGACGTGGACGGCGTGGCGCTCGCCCCCGGCGCGCTGCTCTACCTGGGCACCGGCCGCACCGCGCTGATCCTGCGCGCGGCGCCCGGCAGTCGGCTGCTGCTGCTCGGCGGCGCACCGTTCGAGGAGCCGCTGGTGATGTGGTGGAACTTCGTCGGCCGTTCGCACGAGGAGGTCGCCGCCGCGCGCGAGGACTGGATGGCGGGGCGCCGGTTCGGCACGGTCGCCGACGACGCAGCGCCCCCGTTGCCCGCGCCCGCGCTGCCCACCACCCGGCTCAAGGCCCGCGACCGCAGCGGCGGCGTACGCGGCTGAGGTCGTCGGGGGCGGCGTGCCGCCCGACACACTTTCCCGAATCTCACCCGTTCGGCTGATGCCGCGTCGTATGATGATCGTGGCAGCGATGCCCGCCCGGTTCGGGCGAACATCCACCACCTGGTGATCGCGACCCGGTTCGGGCGCGCACCGTCAGGAACAGGTGCTGCGTGGCGCCCCAGGTCGCGGTTCGCGACCCGGGGCGCCCGCCTGTCGCCGTCCCCCCGCTGTCCAGCGTCGTGCCCGGCCGCGCGGCGACCGGGCACCGCCGTGCCGCTCAGATGCCACGCAGGTGCTGCGAGACACGTGTGTGGTCGTCGCGCGCCTGCGCCGCCCGCTGCGACCGGTCCACCTCGGGCGCCGCGTCGATCCCGGCGGAGCGGGCCACCTGGACGCCGTTGGCGTAGTCCACCGGCGGCAGCGCCCGCAACGCCCGCAACACGTCCGGCGGCGCACCCTCCCGCTCGGCCTCGCGGATGACGTCGTCCTTGCCAGCCGGGTAGTCCAGCGCGGACAGGTACTCAAGGACGTCCGAATAGCTCGCCATGGGTCGGGGCTCCTCGCGCCAGTCGTCGGGTCGTGACCGCGCGGCGGTTACCCGTCGCGCCGCGACTCACGCCTGACCTCCCGCTGTTTGCGCCGCGCCGGTGCGGGTAGCCGCTGCGCGCACCGAAGGGGGAGCACCGATGGACCACCACACGTTCGTGGCCCGGGTCGCCCGGCTCACCGGGACCGCCGAGGACCGGGCCGCGACGCTCACCGCCGCCACGTTGGAGACGCTGGCCGAGCGGATGACCGGCGGAGAGGTGCTGGACCTCGCCGCGCAACTGCCGAAGCCGCTGTGGGCTGCGCTCCGCCCCCATCCGCACACCGAGGCGGCCGAACGGTTCGGTGCGGGCGAGTTCGTCGCCCGGGTCGCCCGGCGGGCCGACTGCGACGAGAACACCGCCCGGACGGCGGCGCGGGCGGTGTTCGCCACCCTGCGCGCGGCGATCAGCAGCGGCGAGTTCGCCGACGTGATGGTGCAGCTGCCCCGCGACTACCGGGACATGGTGGAGCCGGCCCTCGCACCGGCCACCGCGCGCCGCCGCTGACCCGGGCCGAAACCGTGGGCCAGGCCGGGGCCGAGCAGGCGTCGCGGCGGTCATCCGCACGGGCCGTCGCCGGTCGCCCGTCGCCGGTCGCCCGTCGCCGGTCGCCCGCCGCCCGTCGCCGCCCGTCGCCCGCCGCCGGTCGCCCGCCGCGCGTCGCCCGTCGGCCGGTGGCGTGGCCTTGGTGCCGCCGCGACGGAAGCGGCTACGTTCCGTCGCGGGTAGCGCGTCCGTCGCCGGTGTCCCCGACCGCCTTTGCTCTGCAGCCATCGGCGCAGCACGCACGTAGCGTGACATTTCTGAGTGGATCGTCGTCACACCGCGGCCCCGGAAGGCCCAGCTCAAGGCCCCGCTGCGTCCGTGGCTGCAGAGCAAAGGCGGTCGGAGCGATGCCCGCAGCCCGCGCGACGCGGACACGTTGAGTGACAGAAGGACTGGCTACCGTCAGTGGTCGGCGGCGAGGGCCGGACGACGGTCACCCCCCGGGTGGTGAATCGCCCCGCGTCCGGTCCTCCTGCGACGGGGATCCCAGCCCTGTCGCCGCGCCGGTCGCTCAGCCGATGGTGCCGGCGGCGCGCAGCGCGGCGATCCGTGCCGCGTCCACACCGGCCTCGGCCAGCACCTCGTCGGTGTGCTCACCCGGCTGCGGCGGCGGTCGGCGAACCGAGGTCGGTGTGGCCGAGAAGCGGGGTGCCGGGGCCGGCTGGGTGACTCCCTCCGGCGTGACGAAGGACTCCCGGGCGGCCAGGTGCGGGTGCCGTGGGGCCTCGGCCCAGTCGAGCACCGGCGCCACGCAGGCGTCCGTACCGGCCAGCAGCTCCGCCCACTCGTCACGGGTGCGCGTGCGGAACAGTCGGGCCCAGGCGGCCCGCAACGCCGGCCAGTTCGTCGGGTCGTCCCGGTCCGGGGCCTCGTCGTCCGCCAACGGGAAACCGGTGAGCCGGACCAGTTCGGCGTAGAACTGGGGCTCCAACGCGCCGACCGCCACGTACCGGCCGTCGGCGCACTCGTAGGTGTCGTAGAACGGCGCGCCGCCGTCGAGCAGGTTCACCCCGCGCGGGTCCTGCCAGAACCCGAGGCCGCGCAGCGCGTGGATCTGGGTGGCCAGCACCGACACCCCGTCCACGATGGCCGCGTCGACCACCTGGCCGGGCGCGCCGCCGCGCACCGCGTGCAGCGCCGCCACCACGCCCAGGGCCAGCATCATGCCGCCGCCGCCGAAGTCGCCGAGCAGGTTCATCGGCGGCACCGGACGTTCGCCGGCCCGACCCACCCCGTGCAGCGCGCCGGTCAGGGCCAGGTAGTCGATGTCGTGGCCGGCGGTGTGGGCGAGCGGCCCGTCCTGCCCCCAGCCGGTCATCCGCCCGTACACCAGGCGGGGGTTGGCGGCGAGGCACTCGTGCGGGCCCAGGCCGAGGCGCTCGGCCACGCCCGGCCGGAAGCCCTCGACCAGCGCGTCCGCGCCCGCCACCAGCGACCGCGCCAGCTCCTGCCCGTCCGGGTGCTTGAGGTCCAGCGCGACCGAGCGGCGGTTGCGGTTCAGCAGGTCGCCGGGGAACGCGCCGAAGCCGCCCCCGCCCACCCGGTCGACGCGCACCACGTCCGCGCCCAGGTCGGCCAGCATCATGGCGGCGAACGGCCCCGGGCCGATGCCGGCCAGCTCGATCACCCGTACGCCGGTCAGCGGTCCGGAGTTGCTCACCCGCGTCACCCTAGGGGCCTCGGGCCCCGCGGCGCCACGCCCCGATCCGGGACACAGCGGTTGACCAGGGCAATCATGCGTGCCGTGACTTGGCGTCCGGGCCCGGCTTGGCCTAGCCTTGGAGTCGCGAGGGGAGTACTTCCCACGAACCATTCCGGTCAGTACGGCGAGCCCCCGGAGGCGAGCCTCGGGTGGTTGCCCACGAAACCGTGGGTGAAGGAGACCTCGAACATGACACGGTGTTCGAGGAGGCCCCATGACCGAAGTGTCCTACCTGTCCGCGGGTGAGCTGTCGTCGATCGGCACGCCGACGCTGTGGGCGGTGACGATCGCCGGCGTGCTCGCCCTGCTGGTGCTGGACTTCCTGGTCACCCGCAAGCCGCACGAGGTCTCCCTTCGCGAGGCGCTCGGCTGGTCGGCCTTCTACATCGCGCTGCCGCTGGCCTTCGGCGCCTGGATCTGGTCCCGCTGGGGCGGCCAGCAGGGCATCGAGTACCTCACCGGTTACCTGGTCGAGAAGTCGCTCTCGGTCGACAACCTCTTCGTCTTCATGCTGCTGCTGGCCGCGTTCGCGGTGCCCGCCGCGCTGGCCCAGCGGGTGCTGCTCTACGGCATCGCCGGCGCGCTGGTGCTGCGCGCGATCTTCATCGCGCTGGGCGCCGCCGCCCTGCAGACGCTCGACTTCGCCTTCCTGCTCTTCGCGATCATCCTCATCGCCACCGCGGTGAAGCTGCTGCGCGACGCCCTCTCCGGGCACCAGCAGGAGGTCGACATCAACAAGATGCGGTCGGTGAAGCTGCTGCGCAAGGTCATGCCGGTGGTCGAGGAGTACCACGGCACCCGGATGACCATCCGCCAGCAGGGCCGCCGCGCCCTCACCCCGTTCGCGCTGGTCGTGGTCGCGGTGCTGGCCACCGACATCGTCTTCGCGGTCGACTCGGTGCCCGCCGTGTACGGCATCACCGAGGACCCGTACCTGGTCTTCGCCACCAACGCGTTCGCGTTGCTCGGCCTGCGGGCGCTCTACTTCGTGCTGCACGCGGCGCTGAGCCGGCTGGTGCACCTCAGCTACGGCCTGGCCGTCATCCTGGCGTTCATCGGGCTCAAGCTCGGCCTGCACTGGGCGCACGGCATCTGGAAGGGCGTGCCGGAGATCCCGACGCTCGCCTCGCTCGGCGTGATCATCGGCGTCCTGGTGATCGTCACCATCACCAGCCTGCGCGCGACCCGCAACAGCGGCGACGGCGACCGCACCGTCGTGCACCAGTGACCGCCGGGGCCCCGGTCGACACCGGGGCCCCGGAACCCGTTCCTCGGCCCGACCGGGGGTGGTAGGACTGACGGGTGGGAATCGTCTCGCCGGGCTTCCAGGGCCGGCCCCGTTCGTCCGCGCCGGACCTGCCGCCCGGGCAGTACCTCACCGAGGACTTTCCGGTGCTCTCCGCCGGCCCGACGCCCCGCGTGCCCACGGACACCTGGGAGTTCGTGCTGACCACCGAGACCGGCGCGGAACACCGCTGGTCCTGGGCCGACCTGATGAGCCTGCCGCAGGACACGCCGACGGTCGACCTGCACTGCGTCACCCGCTGGTCCAAGCTCGGCACCAGCTGGCAGGGCGTCTCGCTGGACACGCTGCTCGACGCCGTGGACACCGACGCCCGCTACGCGCTGGCCCACTCCTACGGCGGCTACACCACCAACCTGCCGCTGGACGACCTGCGCGGCGGCCGGGCCTGGGTGGTGCACACGTACGACGGGAGCCCGCTGCCGGCCGAGCACGGCGGCCCGGCCCGGCTGCTCGTGCCGCACCTCTACCTGTGGAAGTCCGCCAAGTGGGTGCGCGGCATCCGGCTGCTCGCCGACGACCGGCCGGGCTTCTGGGAGACGGCCGGCTACCACGACTACGGCGACCCGTGGCGCGAGCAGCGCTACCAGGGCGACTGAGGTGGCGGCCCCGACCACCGGCCGGGTGGCGCCGCTGACCTGGCGGGTGGCCCGGCTGGTCGAGCGAAGGATCGAGACGCCGACCGCGCAGACGCTGCTGCTGGACGTGCCCGGCTGGCCGGGCCACCTGCCCGGGCAGCACGTCGACGTGCGCCTGACCGCCCCGGACGGCTACCAGGCGGCCCGGTCGTACTCGCTCGCCGGCCCCGCCGACGGCGAGCGCATCGAGGTGACCGTGCAGCGGGTACCCGACGGCGAGGTGTCGCCGTACCTGGTCGACACCTGGGCCGAGGGTGACCCGGTGGAGGTCCGCGGGCCGGTCGGTGGCTGGTTCGTCTGGCGGACCGACGAGACCGCGCCGGTGCTGCTGGTGGCCGGCGGCTCCGGGGTGGTGCCGCTGATGGCCATGGTCCGGGCCCGCCGGGCCGCGGGCAGCCGGACCCCGTTCCGGCTGATCTACTCGGTGCGCACCCCGGACGACGTGATCTACGCCGACGAGCTGCGCCGCCGGGCCCGCGACGACCAGGGCCTGGACGTCGCCTACGTCTACACCCGGCAGGCGCCCGAGGGCTGGCGGGGCGAGCCGCACCGGATCGGGCTGGCGGACGTGAACAGCCACGGCTGGCCGCCGGACCTGGAACCGCTCTGCTACGTCTGCGGCCCCACCGGGTTCGTGGAGACCGTGGCCGACCTGCTCGTGGGGTTGGGCCACCCGACCCGGCGGGTGCGGACCGAGCGGTTCGGGCCGACCGGCTGACCCCGAGGAGGGCGCATGACCGACATGACCTACCTGGACGGCAACATGCTCGACGGGCCGCTGCGTGAACTCCTCGCGGTCGACCTGAGCGCCACCACCGGACGCTGCGACAACTGCGGCATGACCGGCCCGATGGCCGGCCTGCACGTCTACTCGCACGCCCCGGGCCTGGTCGGGCGCTGCCCGGCGTGCACCGGGGTGATGGTGCGCCTGGTCCGCGCGCCCGAGCGGGCCTGGCTGGACCTGCGCGGCACCACGTACCTCCAGGTCCCCATGCCGACGGACCGGTCCGGTGGAGCGCTCAGGGCGTGACGGTCAGGTGCCCGACCGCAGCCGCTCCGGGCTCGGCGTGCTGGCCCGCGCGTTCCGTCGCGGTCCGCGTCGTCGGCGCTCCGAGGCGCGGCGGCACACCCACCGGGGTCGGGCGAGCCGCGCCGGGCAGGCGGCGGCGGAGCCGGCCGACGAGCTGACCGACGGTCACCGGCACCACCGACAGGACGAGCTGGCCGTTGCGCGGGTCGACGGTCGCCGCCACCCCGTACAGCCGGGCGCCGTGTCGCAGCAACCGGGGCCGACCGGTGGCGAGCCGGGGCGCGCGTACCGGCGCCCGGCCCCGACCCTGGTCGCCGTCCACCTCGGCCCGGACCGGGTGGCGTTGGCCGCTGGCCGCGCTGGCGGCGAGGAGCCGGTCGACCGGGAAGTCGCTGCGCATGGTCCGTCCGCTCGGGTCGGTGGCGTCGAGCCGGGTGGCACCCGCGACCGGGCCGGCCACCAGCCGGACCGGCCCGACCTCCGCGGCGAACCGGGGGTACGGGCTGCGCGCGGTCACCGTGACGGTCTGTCCGTCCACCCAGCTCACCTCGACGGTGTCCAGCCGGGCCAACCAGTCGGCGCGTACGTCGGTGACGTCGGTCCAGGCGGCCGGCGCGCCCGGGTAGCCGGCGTGCCAGCGGCCCGCCTCGACCACGGTGGCCGGTACGCCCCGGCGGGTGTCCTGGTCGATGACGGCCAGCAACTCGTCGACCCCACCGGCGCTCACCGCGCCCAGGCGCAGCCGGGCCTCGATGTCGAGCCGGTCCCGCAGCCCGTCGGTGACGTACCGCTCGACCAGTCGACGGACGGTCGCGTGGACCCGTTCCTGCGCGGCCCGGTCCAGCCGGCGGAAGTCGTCGCCGACCAGGTTGGCCAGCTCCAGCCCGACGTGGCGGCACAGCACCGCGTCGCGGCGCGCGCCGGCCGGGATCAGCCCGTCGACGAACGCGAACAGCCGCTCCACGCTGGTCAGACGCTGCTCGACGCGACTGTGGTAGGTGATGTTGCGGGCGTCCAGCCGGCGTACCGCGTGGTAGTAGTCGTAGTCGGCGAGCGCCGTGATCCGGCGCGCGTGGTAGCAGGCCGCCAGCGTGAACGGCTGGTCGCTGAGGACCGGCATGTCCTCCGGGAACCGCAACCCGAGCCGATCGACGAGGTCCCGGCGGAACAGCTTGGTGTTCGCCAGCGACCACGGCAGCGCCGAGTCGAAGAGGCTCACGTCGACGGCGTTACCGGCGGCGAACACGTCGGAGAAGACGTGCCGGCCGTTGACGCCGACGACCTTGCCGAGCACCACGTCCGAGCCGTACCGGTCGGCGGCGGCGACCAGCCGTTCCAGCGCCTCGGGGCCGAGCCGGTCGTCGGAGCCGAGGAAGAAGACGTACCGGCCGGTCGCCAGCTCCAGCCCACGGTTGCAGGGCGCGGCCGGGCCGCCCGAGTTGGCTTGGTGGACCACCCGCAGGGTCCCGGGGTGCCGGGCGGCGAGCCGGTCCAGCAGGCGACCGCTGCCGTCGGTGGACCCGTCGTCCACCGCCACGATCTCCATCCGGTCCGCGCCGATGGTCTGCCGCAGCAGCGAGTCGAGGCAGGGCCGCAGGTAGCGCAGCGTGTTGTAGACCGGCACGATCACGCTCACGTCGGGGCGGGCCACCGGCGGGCGCTCCGTCGCCTCCTCGGCTGTCACTGCGGGTCCTCCGTCGGTCGTCCGGCTCGTCCGGCGCGACCCAGCGTGGTGGGACGACCCGTCCGGGTGACGACACCGACGTGACGCCGAGGTGACGTCGAGGCGGCGGTTGGATACGCGACCGGGCCCGACCCCTGGTGGGGTCGGGCCCGGTGCGGGTGTCGGCGGGTCAGCTGGTGCTGTAGCCGCGGGTGGCGATCCAGTCGGCGAGGTTGTCGACGGTGATGCGGTAGGAGGCCTGGTCGGGGTTGGCGCTGTCGGCGATGGTGACGGTGTGGCCGTCGTTCTGGTAGCCGACGACGCTGATGTAGTGGCCGCCTTCGAAGGAGTGGGTGGTGCCGTCGGTGTCGGTGGTGGTGCCGGCGATGTTGGCGACCACGGCGCGGCCGTCGTCGACGGTGCGCACGATGTCGGCGCGCAGGGTGTCGGTCTGCTTGTCGTCGGCCTTGGGGCTGCGGATCTCGACGGACTTGTAGGGCTTGCCGGTCTCCTTGTGCAGCACGGGGGTGATGTCGTTGATGCTGTTGGTG
>NZ_FMDM01000023.1 GCF_900090105.1 Micromonospora humi
CGCTGTCGGACAACCGGGCCGGGAAGAACGGCGGCGGCCTGTTCAGCAGCGGCGGCTACGTCACCGTCTCCTTCACCCACATCACCGGCAACACCGCCTGCGAGAACGGCGGCGGCATCTACGCCGAGAACACCGACCTCGACCTCGACAAGGTCGTCGTCGCCGGCAACCACGCCGACGGCGACGGCGGCGGCGTCGTCACCACCGGCGGCAAGCACTGGGGCTACCCCAACACCAAGGACGACGCCAGCGCCACCATCTCCGACAGCGTCATCGTCGACAACACCGCCAACCGCTTCGGCGGCGGCATCTACAACGGCGAGTGGCTCGTCAAGATCGAAGACGGCTTCCTCACCCGCGACCACGACGAGGACGACAACGCCGCCCTCACCCTGCGCGACACCCTGATCAAGGGCAACACCGCCCTCAACGGCGGCGGCATCTTCAACAACAAGGCAAAGATCACCCTGACCAAGACCCACGTCACCAAGAACACCGCCACCGACGCCGCCAAACTCCACCGCGTCGCCGGCGGCGTCCTCAACAACGAGGGCCACGTCAAACTCGACGACGACTCCCTCATCAGCGACAACGACCCCACCAACTGCGCCAACACCGTCGAGGACTGCTTCAACTGACCTGACGGACCCGGGGTACGCACCGGCCCCCCTGCCAGCTGTGGCAGGGGGGCCGGTCGTCGTTCGTGGCGCGGTCAGCTCTGGACGAAGACCGCCACACTGCGCGCCGGGACGGTGAACGTGCCGCCCGCCCGGTCGAACGAGGCGGCCCGCACCGCCGGGTCGGCCGAGTTCCGCAGCACCGGGTGCAGCGCCACGTTCGCCCCGCGCAGGCCGGCGACCGTCTGCTTCGCCGTCTCCGGGGTGGCGTTGAAGACGACAGTCACCGACTTCCACTTCCCGTCCAGCCCGCGGGCGTCCAGGGTCATGGTGAGCACGCCCGGCGTCTCCTTCTCCCCGGACAGCGGGAACGCGACCCGCTTCTGCACCTGCTCGGCGGTGGGCAGCCCGAACACCGGCGAGGACCGCCGGATGCGCAGCAGCTCCGCGTAGCGGGCGTCGGTCAGGTCGATCGCCGTGCAGCCCGGAACCAGCTTCGGATCGGCCAGCAGCGGCTTCGCGTACGGCCACTTGTCCTTGTTGTCCTGCTCCGGCGGCAGGCCGGCGCCGAAGCCGTTGCCCTGGGCGCAGTCCCAGCGGATCTGGTTGAACCAGTCACCGGAGTTGAACGAGTTGCGGTCCAGCGACTTGGAGCGCAGCCGCTCCGAGCCGGCCGTCACGAACCCGGTGCCCTGCCCGAACGCGGTGGTCGCCAACGCGAGGACCTGCATCCGGGCCCGGTCCTGCGCCGAGGTGCCCTGCGGCAGCTTGTACGCCAGCGCGTCGTACAGGATCTCGTTGTCGTGCGCGTCGACGTAGGTGACCGCCTCGCCCGGCGCGGCGGTGTAGCCGGCCGGTGCGCCGTTGTAGTCGACCTGGCCGCCGGTGACCCGCTTGCCGGAGGTGTCGGTGAACCGGTAGTCGCGCAGGTTGCCGGTCAGCCCCACCTTGATCAGGTCGTGGGCGTGCAGCAGCCGGGCCTTCTGCTCGGCCGCCGAGCCGTTGACCTCGTCGCCGTTCGGGTCGGTGAACAGGCCGGAGGCGAAGCCCTGCACCCGCGGGTTGGCGTCGAACGGGCCGCCGCCACGCACCGCGTCGCGGAGCCGGTCGTTGAACGTGCCGATCCCGGTGCCGGCCATGTTGGCCTGGGTGGCCTGGACGAACCGGGCGTTGTCGGCGACCTCGCCGAAGTTCCAGCCCTCGCCGTACAGCATGATCTTCTTGCCGTCGACGCCGTCGCGGGCGGGCGTGAGCCTGTCCAGCGCGGCCCGCACGGCCAGGATGTTCGCCTTCGGGTGGTGGCCCATCAGGTCGAACCGGAAGCCGTCCACCTTGTACGCCTTGGCCCAGGTGACCAGCGAGTCCACCACGAGCTTGCCCATCATGGCGTGCTCCGGGGCGGTGTTGGCGCAGCAGGTCGAGTTGGCGACCGTGCCGTCCTCCAGCAGCCGGTGGTAGTAGCCGGGCACCACCTGGTCGAGCACCGACTTTCCGTCGGTGCCGGCGGCCGAGGTGTGGTTGTAGACCACGTCCATGACCACCCGCAGGCCGGCCTGGTTCACCCCGGCGACCATCTGCCGGAACTCGGTGGTGCGCTTCGCGCCGTTCGGGTCGACCGCGTAGCCGCCCTCCGGCACGGTGTAGTGCAGCGGGTCGTACCCCCAGTTGTAGCCGTCCTTCTCGGCCACCGCGGCGACGCACTTCTGCTGCTGGTCCGAGTCCGGCGGCAGCGCGGCCAGGTCGCAGGCCGGCTGGGCCTGGTCGGCCCGCTTCTCCGGAATGGTGGCGAAGTCGAACGCCGGCAGCAGGTGCAGGTAGTTGACCCCGGCGTCGCCGAGCGCCCGCAGGTGCTTCATCCCGGCGGTGTTCGGGTCGGTGAACGCGAGGTAGGTGCCCCGCCGCTCGGCCGGGACCGTGCTGTCGGCGATGGAGAAGTCGCGCACCGACAGCTCGGAGATCTGCGCCTTGGCCGCCGGCACGGGTGCCGGCTTGCGCAGCTTCGCCCAGCCGGCCGGCGCCAGGGCCGGGTCGGTCAGGTCGACGATCTGGCTGTGCGTGGAGTTCGGCGCGAGCGCCACCGAGTAGGGGTCGGTCACCGACGCGGTGACCACCTTCTGCGCCGCCGGCTGCCAGGCCTCGACCTGGTAGCGGTAGTAGCGCCCGGTCCACGCCTTCGTGCCGCGCACCGACCAGACGCCGGTGCGGTCGTTGCGGCTCATCGCCACCGTGCTCGGCTGCGCCGTGGGCGAGTCGAACAGCTGCAGCGACACCTTCCGCGCGGTCGGCGCCCACACGGCGAGGGTGGGCACCCGGCCGGCGAACGTCGGGCCGAGCTTCGCCGAGGTGGCGGCCGGGTAGACGTCGTCGAGCACGCCGGGGATCTGCACCCCGGTGGCACCGAGCAGCGCGCCCTCGGCGTCCCGCTCGGTCACCACGAGCTGCCCGCGCAGCGCCGCCGGCACCTTGGCCAGGTCGGCGCGGTCCAGCGAGAAGGCGTGATAGGCCCAGAGCTGGGGGTACGCCTGCCGTTGCGCCTCGGTCAGCCCGTTGCGCTGCGCCCGCAGCGGCAGCGTGGTGTACGTGCCGGTCAGCTCGCCGTCGGCGACGCCGATCCCGCCGGCCGGCGCGGCGACGAGCGCGTACTTCTTGCCGTCGGTCGGTCCGGTGGCCCAGGCGACGGTGGACCTGTCGATCCACTGCGCCTTCTGCTTGGCGAGGTCGACGTCCTTGGCGGTGCCGGTGGTGGCCGCCGGCAGCAGCCGACCCTTGACGCCGGCGAGCAGCCACACCTCGTGCCCGACGCCGGTCAGGTCGAGGCGCTGGTCGTCCGGCTGGTCCTTCTCATCCCCCTTGTGCAGGATGTAGCTCAGCCCGGTCGCGCCGGCGGCCAGGGGCACCCGGAACACCGCGCCGTAGGCGTCGATCTTCTCCGGCTTGAGCGGGGCGGCCCAGTCGGTCGGGTTGGCCGCGCCGTCCCACAGGTGCAGGCCCCAGCCGTCGTAGTTGCCGTCGGCCTTGCGCCAGTGGATGACCGCGGTGCCCTGGTCGACCGCCGGGTCGGGCTCGCCGGTGGCGGCCTGCCGGGTCGGGTAGAGCGTCGGGTCGCCCTGCTTCACCCAGACCTCGCCGGTCTGCGTGACGTCGATGGTGCGGTCGTTCGCCACGTCCTTGTTGCCGTCTTTGTCGACCACCAGGAACCCGACCGACTTCGCGCCGGGCTTGAGCTTCACCCAGGCGAAGCGACCGAACGAGTCCTCACCGGCGAACGGCTGCCCCTTGGGCCACTCGGTGACGTACGCCGGGTCGATGTCGCCCCAGGCGTAGAGCCCCCAGTCGTCGTACCCGCCGGCCGGGCGTTGGTAGTGCACGACCGCCCAGTCCCGCGACGCGCCCTGCGCCGGGGTGCCGACCGTGCCGGTGGTGCGGGCGGTGGCGGTCCGCCCCTTGCCGTCGCGGACCACCGCCTTGTACTCGACAGTCGTGCCACCGGCCAGGCCGGTCAGGTCGTGGTGGACCGTGTACGGCGCGCGGTCGGCGCTGCCCAGCAGCGTCCACTTCCCGCCGGGCACCTTCGCGGCGAACGTGACGGTGGCGAGCGGGTCGCCGGTGACCTGGGCGGTGATCGCGGTGGTGGTGGCGACCGGGGCGGCGCCCGGCTCGGTGAGCGTGACGGTCGGGGCGGCACCGGGCTGCGGGATCGCCCGGTCGGCCTTGAGCACCACCGCCGACATGGCCGGCACGGTGACGCTCAGCTTGCCGTCGGCGCCGGCCGTCGCGGTCGCCGAGCCGCCGTAGATGCCGGTGAAACGGGTGCCGGCCGACCAGGTGTCCACGGTGACAGTCTGCGGGGTGGCGGCGTTGTTCACCGCCGCGACGTGTTCCACCCGCTCGGTCTTCAGGATCCGGGAGAACGCGAACACGCCGGGCCCGTCCGCCGCGTACCGGGTGACCTGGACGCCGTCACGCAGCGCGGGGTGCGCCGCCCGGAGCTTGCCCAGCTCGGCGATGGTCCGGTAGAGCGGGTGCCGGGTGTCGTACTGGTCGGTGGCGTGGGTGCGGGTGGTGCCGATCAGGTCGTCGTCGAGGTAGTCGGCGGTGCGCGAGGCGAACATGTCCTGGCGGGCGTCCTTGTCCCCGCCCGGCCCGGTGAACCCCTGCTCGTCGCCGGAGTAGACCACCGGCTGGCCGCGGGTGAGGAACATCAGCTGGTGGGCGAGCTGGTCGCGGCGCAGCTGGGCGGCGTCGTCGCCGCCGGCCGCGGCGATGAACGAGCCGATCCGGCCCATGTCGTGGTTGCCGAGGAACGTGGTGAGCCGGTTCGCGTCGGTGTCCCGGGCGGAGTACAGGTCGTCCTTGGCGTACACGTCGGCGAGCGCCTTGGCCGAGCCGTCGGCGGCGGTGTAGCCGCGCGCCGCCTCCTGGAACGAGAAGTCGAGCGTGGCGGGCAGGCCGCCCTGTCGCACGTACGTCGACTCGATGGCCTGGTCGGCGCTGTAGACCTCGCCGAACATGAAGAAGTCCTTCTTGCCGGCCTTGGCCGCGTAGGCGTCGATGCCCCGGGTGAACTGCGGCCAGAAGTCGAGGTTGGCGTGCTTGACCGTGTCGAGGCGGAAGCCGTCGACGCCGGCCTTGCCGATCCACTGGCCGTAGATGTCGGTCATGCCCCGGACCACCTCGGGACGCTCGGTCCACAGATCGTCGAGGCCGTAGAAGTCCCCGTACTCGCTGTTCTCCCCGGCGAACGTGGAGTCACCGCGGTTGTGGTACATGGTCGGGTCGTTGAGCCACGCCGGGACCTTGGCCTTCGCGTCGGCCGGGCTGGCGAACGTCGGGGTGTACGGGAACGACGTCGCGTTCACCGCGGGGAACTTCCGGGTGCCGTCGGCGTAGTTGCGGTCCTCGAACGCCCGGCCCTGCGCGTCCTTGTACGGCGCGGTCTTCTTGTCCACGTAGCCGTACTTGTCCTCCGCGTAGCGGATGATGTCGGCGGTGTGGTTGACGATGATGTCCAGATAGACCTTGATCCCGCGCCGGTGCGCGAGGTCGACCAGCTTCTTCAGCTCGGCGTTGGTGCCGAAGTGCGGGTCGACCTGGGTGAAGTCGGTGATCCAGTAGCCGTGGTAACCGGCCGAGACGTCCGCCCCGGTGCCCTGCACGGGCCGGTTCTTGAAGATCGGGGCCAGCCAGATGGCGGTGGTGCCCATCCCCTGGATGTAGTCCATCTTGTCGATGACGCCCTTGAGGTCGCCGCCGTGGTAGAAGCCCTTGTCCTTGGGGTCGAGGCCGGTGGTGAGCCGGTCCCCGGTCAGCCCGCCGGTGTCGTTGCGCTTGTCGCCGTTGGCGAAGCGGTCCGGCAGCACGAAGTAGAACTGCTCCGCCTTCGCGGTGTTGGTCCCGGCCTTGAGCAGCGCCTCGGCGGACGGCTCCCGGTTCCACTGGGGGGCGTTGCCGGCGGCCAGGACGTCGGGGGTGACGGCGCGCTGGGCGCCTTCGGCGCCGAGTTGGTGGAGGGCCACCGGCACGCCGACGAGGGTGAGTACGAGGGAGGAGACCAGGGCGAGCAACGCCTTGGGGGATATCGGCGTCGGTTTCATCGACGGCCTTTCTCTGGTCGCTGATTCGCCCGCACGCTAGCTCTTGCCGAAACATTCTGCAATACCTTGCAAACGAAGTCGCAACACGGCAGTCATCTTGCAAAACGCGATGTCGTCGCCCTCGTCGTCGGGCGCGGTTACTCAGAGACCGGCGCAGGTCGCGCCGTCGACCGTGCAGGTGTCCGGCCGGGTGGTGCCGGTCCGCTCGAAGTGGAAGCGCACCGGCACCGACGCGCCGGCGGCCAGGTCGACTCCGCTGCGGTAGGTGAAGACCCGGCCGTCGAAGCCGAACGGGCCCTGCTCGGCGCCCTCCACCCAGGCGGTGACCAGTCGGCCCCGCGGGAACGTCAGTCGCACCGTCCAGCCCTGCGCCGACCGGCCGGTATTGACCAGCAGCACCTCGCCGATGAAGCCGCCGTCGAAGGTGTCGACCACCCCGTACCGCCCGGCCACCGCGGACGGCGGGGCCGGCGGCGGAGGCGGTGGCGGCGCGGGCGGAGCGGGTCGGACGTCGCCGCGTGGGCTGCCGGTCGGCGCGGCCGGCGTCGGCCGGGCGGGCAGCACGGTCGACCGGGGCGACAGCCCGGGCGCCACCGGGCGCGCCGCCGTGCCCGACGCCCCACCGGGCGCGGCGGGCGTGCTCGCCGGCGTGACCGGGAGGCCCGGCAACGACATGGCCGGATCCGTCGGCCCCTGCGCCGGGAACGTCCGCCGCCCCCGCACCGCACCGAGCGCCACCACCAGCAGTACCACCATCACGACCACCCCGGCGGCGACCAGGATCCAGGGGGACGAGGTGATGGCGGACCCGGGGGACGGGGCGGCACGACGCGTGCGGAACATGTTCCTCCTGTCGGCGGGCACGGATCGCCCGGCTGCCCTCCCCCGTTGGCGGACTGCGCCAGCCTAGCCAGCAACACCGCGTGCGGCGAGCGGTCCGTGCGGACCTGACCGGCGGCTCAGTGACCTGATACGTTGCACGCCGATCGATGACCACAATGGCTCGTGCAGCGGCAGGACGGTTGGCCAATGGCTCAGTGGCAGGGCAACATCCGGCGTGCGTCCACAGCGGACCACGCCGTCGTGACCGGAATTCTCGCCGAGGCGTTCATGCGGGACCCGGTGAGCGGCTGGATCTTCCCGGAGGACGACCATCGGGCGCAGGTCCACCCCGCGTTCTTCGGGCCGTTCGTCGCGTTGGCGCTGCGGACCGGCGAGGTCCACGTGGCCGGCGACGGGCTGGGCGCCACGCTCTGGCTCCCGGTCGGCGGTGACCACGACTCCGACGACGGCGAGGAGCTCGCCGAACTGGAGGCCGCGATCGGCCCGGAGGCGATGAAGCGGTTCGCCGTGCTCGACGAGATGATGGCCGCGAACCACCCCGGCGAGCCGCACTGGTACCTGCCGTTCATCGGGGTGCACCCCGACCACCACGGCAGCGGCGTCGGCTCGGCGCTGCTGCGCGACAAGCTGACCGAGTTGGATCAGTCAGGCACGGCCGGCTACCTGGAGGCCAGTACGCCCCGCAACGCGGCGCTCTACGAGCGGCTCGGCTTCCGACGCCGCCCGGTCACGCTGGACCTGCCGGGTGGGCCCAGCCTCTACCCGATGTGGCGCGACCCCGCCTGAGAGGGCGTTTCGTCCCGCCCCGGGTCCGCCGGGGCGGGACGCGGCCCGGCGGGCGTGCCGCGGCCGCCCGCGGCGGGCGCGTGGCGGGGCGTCAGCGGCGGACCGTGGTGGTGCTGACGTCGAGCGCGCCCACCACCGCGGCGAGCAACCCGTCGAGCTGCGCCGGAAGGAAGCGGCGGCAGTCCCGCATCCGGCCGCCGACCTGCGGGTCGAAGATGTGCGCGGCCAGCCCGACCGCCTCGCCGAGGCTCGCCAGCAGCAGCGTCCCCGGGTCCAGCTCGGCCGGGGACGAGTGCATCAGCATCGCGGTCAGCCGGACCCGCGGCGAGGCCGCCTGGTTCGGGTCGATCGCCGGCCAGCGCACCTGGCGGCCGATCAGCTTGCCCTGCTCCCGGCGGAGCACGCCGGCGGTGACCAGCCGGGTGCCGACCCGCTCGTTGATGTTCAACTGGGTCCGCAGGTAACGGATCCACAGCCGGGCGGGATGCGCGCCCTCGCGACGCAGGATCTCGGTGATCAGCAGGTCGGTCAGCGGCTCCTGCCAGAGCCGCGGGTCGACCGCGGCGATGCCGCCACCGTCGAGGGCGATCCGGCCCTCGAACATCAGCTCGGCGAGCGCGGCGCCGGCCAGCCCGCACTCCAGCCGGTCGACCGCGACATGCGGCTTACCGGTGAACTCGTCATGTCCGATGAGGAACAGCGCATCGGCGAGCCGGTACGTGGCTTGTGCCCCGGGGTAGGTCATGGTCCATCCTCGAACGGTGGCCGTGATCGTCGACACGGGACGGTACGGCATGACCACGCACAGCTCAATTCCGGTCGATCATGCGCGCCCTAATCGATATCGAAGTGGGCTTGTGACGATCCGTGATCACCAATACCCTGCTTCAGGCTGTTCCGAAGTAGACAACCCCCAACCCCTTCCCCTCCCCTGGAGAACCCTTGTCCTCCGATCCGTTCTTCTCCGACGGTGGGCTGCGCCGCGGCCGTCTCGGCACCGCCCACCTCGTCTTCTTCACCGTCGCCGCGTCGGCCCCGCTGACCGTTCTCGGCGGCGGCGTCACCACCATGTACGCCGTCAGCGGCAACATGGGCGCCGCACTGGGCTACGTGCTGCTCGCGGCCGTGCTCGCCGTCTTCGCCACCGGCTACGCCGCGATGAGCCGGTACGTCGCGAACGCGGGCGCGTTCTACGCGTACATCGCCAACGGCCTCGGCCGGGCCGGCGGGGTGGCCGGCTCGGCGGTCGCGCTGGCCGCGTACAACGCGATCCAGATCGGCCTCTACGGGCTGTTCGGCGCGATCATGAAGGACTTCATGACGGCGAAGGCCGGGCTCACCCTCGACTGGTGGGTGTGGGCGCTGCTGGCCTGGGTCTTCATCGCCGTGCTCGGCGTGCTGCGCATCGACCTGAACGCCAGCGTGCTCGCGGTGCTGCTCGTCCTCGAGTGCGTGGCGGTGCTGATCTTCGACCTGGTCGCGTTCGCCCACCCGGCCGGCGGCAGCGTCACCACCGGCGGCATCAGCCCCGGTCACCTGTTCGGGGCCGGGTTCGGCGCCGTGCTCGCGTTCACCATCGCCTCGTTCACCGGCTTCGAGAGCGGCGCGATCTACAGCGAGGAGGTCAAGGACCCGCGGCGCACCGTGGCCCGGGCCACCTACATCGCGGTCGCGTTCACCGGCCTGTTCTACGCCTTCTCCGCCTGGGCGCTCACCGTGCTGACCGGGCCGGAGAACGCGCAGCAGGCCAGCATCGACGCCGGTCCGGGCGTGATCTTCGGCGCGCTCGAGCAGTACTCCGGCGTGGTCGTCGCGGACATCGCGAACGTCCTGTTCATCACCAGCGTGCTGGCCGCCCTGCTGTCGTTCCACAACGGCGTGGCCCGCTACCTGTTCGCGCTCGGCCGGGAGAACGTGCTGCCCCGCTTCCTCGGTTCGACGTCCAGCCGTAGCGGCGCCCCGATCGCCGGCTCGCTGATCCAGAGCGTCCTGGCCGTGGTGGTCTTCCTGGCGTTCGCGATGACCGGCCGCGACCCGGTCATCGACCTGTTCACCTGGCTGTCCGGCTCGGCCGCGGTCGGCGTGGTGCTGCTCATGACGCTCACCTCGGCGGCCGTCGTCGGCTTCTTCCGGGGCCGCGGCGGCCCGGAGTCGGCCTGGCAGCGGGCCATCGCCCCGGCGCTCGGCACCGTGCTGCTCACCGCGGTGCTGCTGGTGCTGCTGTTCAACTTCGACGCGCTGCTCGCGCCGGACACCGCGGGCTACCTGAAGTGGCTGCTCCCGGCGATCCCGGTGGTGGCCGGCGTGCTGGGCCTGATCTGGGGCGGGGTGCTGCGGAGCAGCCGGCCGGACACCTACCGCCGGATCGGCCAGCTCGACGAGGAGGGTCTGCACGAGCCCGGCCTGCACTCGGCCCCCGAGGCCGACCGCTGGGCCGCCAGCCACCGCTGAGCAGGTGAGGCGGGGCCCCTTCTCAACCTTTTCGGTAGAGGAGGGGCCCCGCTCGACACCCGGGCAGCGGGTCAGGCGGTGCGGATGACGGTGCAGATGGCCGGGCCCTCGTCGGTGGTCCGCAGCAGATAGCGGTAACGCTCGCCGGGCACGGCGTGGCCCCGGCTGTCCAGGAACTCCCACCGCACCGCGACCTCGGTGAGCAGCGCCGAGACCTGCTGCACGTCCTCGATCTGCGCGTTCGCGGCGATCAGCTCCCGCTCCTGGTAATCCGGTGCGGCGCCGACGAAGCTCAGCGCCACCGCCGCCGGCGAGGTGAACGAGAAGCTGTAGGTGTCGGCGACCACCAGGCCCGGCAGGGCGTAGCAGGCCGCGATGGCCGCCACGTCGGCGCTGGTCAGCGCCACGCCGTAGCGGTCGAAGAAGTCGGAGAGCGTGTCGAGGTCGGTGGAAGCCGTCACGGGGCATCCTTTACCGGCCCACCACCTCGGCAAACCTGGTCAGCGGGGCGGGATGCGGACCTCGATCTCCGCGCCGAGCTGGGCGCCGCCGGTCAGCGCCAGGTCGTCGCCGCTCCAGAATCGCCCGGGGTCGTACCAGTTGGGTCGCCGGCCGGCCGGCAGCAGCCCCATCGCCTCGTAGGTCACCGCCACCACCTCGGCGCAGTACGCCGTCTCCAGCGCCCGGTCGCTCATCTGGCTCCCGCCGTCCCGGCCACGGCCGGCGTCCGGGGTGGGCCCGGCGTCCGAGATGGACCGGCGCCGACGCGGGTGCGGCACCCGGCCGCGCGCCCAGCGCCAGGCGAGCTGCGCGGTGGACGGGAACGGCGTGCCGTCCAGACGCGCCACGGTACGCAGCACCGCCTCCTCCATGGCGGCGTCGGCGGACGGCTCGAGCTGGCGCAGCCAACCACGCTGGCCGTACCGGTTGGCCCACACGCAGACCGCGTCGCGCAGGTCGTGCAACTGCACGCCACGCTGGCGGGTGCCGGTCCACATGTCCGTCAGCGAGCGACCCAGCTCGGCGTGCCACATCAGCGGCGGCATGTCGTCCAGCACCACCGCCATGCCCACGTGGTTGACCGGACTGTTGGTGGTGAACTGGATGGCGCGGTCGGGCACGCTGCGCCCGCGGAACACCCACAGGTCGCCGGTGCGGGTCAGCTCCACGGCCTCGTCCAGGCTGATGCTCATGGAGGACTACCCTAAGCCGATGCGGCAACGGATGCGGTGGTGGAAACTGCTCGGTCTGGCCGGTCTCGCCGGTGTGGCGGCGACGGGCGTGGTCGTGGCGCGGGCGGAACGGCAGCGCCGGGCGTACACCCCGGAGGAGATCCGGGACCGACTGCGGGAGCGGCACGCCAAGGCATCGTCCTCCTGATCGGCGACTTTCCGGGGCGGCGCACTGCGGCGAGCTGCCCTATCATCGTCCCGATGGGAAACAGTTTCTGGGAGACACAGTTTGTTCTCGATCCCCCGCCGGTGCCGGTGGAGCGGCACGGCGACGTCGACCTGCACCTGCCGCCCGGCGACGGCCAGCACCCGGCGGTCGTGGTGGTGCACGGCGTACCCGGGCCGCCGGAGGCACCCGACGCGCGGGACTGGCCGCTCTACCGCGGCTACGGCGCCCTGCTCGCCGAACGCGGCGTGGTGGCCGCGATCCCCCGACTCACCGTGACGCACCCCGACGACCTGACCACTGTCGCGGACCGCATCGCCGGCACGGCCGACCTGCTCCGCGCCGACCCGCGCGTCGACAGAGACCGACTGGCGCTCTGGTTCTTCTCCGGCGCCGGCCTGCTGCTCGGCGACTGGCTGCGCGACCCACCCCGCTGGCTGCGCGGGCTCGCCGCGACCTATCCACTGCTGGCGCCCCTGCCCGAGTGGCCACCTGTCGATCCGCGCTTCCACCCGATCGACGCCCTCGGCCCCACCGAAGCGCGAGCCACCAGTCCCCACCCGCTCG
Source organism: Micromonospora humi (assembly GCF_900090105.1). Lineage (GTDB taxonomy): Bacteria > Actinomycetota > Actinomycetes > Mycobacteriales > Micromonosporaceae > Micromonospora > Micromonospora humi. The sequence continues at coordinate 12,257 of NZ_FMDM01000023.1, forward strand.
ACTCCGCCAGCTCCCACCCGCTCGACTCCACGAGCCCTCACCCACTCGATTCCGCCAGCTCCCACCCGCTCGGCTCCACGGGTGACCAGCCCGGAGCCGGCCCCGACCCGATCGCTCGGGTCGACGCCGGACCCGGCGGCAGCGCGGCACCGCGGCCGGTCGACCCGAACCAGCCCCCGGCGGGCCATGGCGGCGGCGGTGTTGGCGAGCAGGGCATCACCCGAGGTGTGCCGGCCGGCGCGGCCCGGTCGGTGCCGCTCGTGCTGACCAGGGTCGGGCGGGACCGGCCCGCTGTCGCGTCCTCCATCGACACGTTCCTGGCCGCCGCCGCCCGGCACGGCACGCCCGTCCGGGTCGTCGACGTGCCGCACGGGCAGCACGGGTTCGACGCCCTGGACCACACGGATGAGTCGCGCGCCGCCGTGCGTACCGCCCGCGACGCGCTGCTCGACCTGCTCACCCACCCCTGATCCGACTCCGGTCCGCCAAGGGTGGCGGCAGGCGCCCCCTCCGGAAACAGCCGCGCCTGCCGCGACCCGTGGGCTCGACCGCTGCCACGGATGCCCGCACAGCCGTTGAGACACCCATGGCGTTCCCGTGACGCTCACCCCAGCAGGTGGGTGGAACGCCATGGGTGTCTGCGCGACCCCGAGACACCCATGGCCGTTCCAGTGACGCTCACTCCGGCGGGTGGGTGGAACAACATGGGTGTCTGACGGGTCGGCGGGCACCTGGCGGCATGTTCGCGGGCGGGTGGGCGGCTGCGGGCTGAGTGTCGTTTTTGTGGGGGTTTGGGGTGGTGGGGGTCACCGGCTCGGCGGAATCGTGGCCGGGAGCCGGGCGTTATAGCTGGCAGACCGCGCCCACCCCGGCTTCGCCGCCCGGCCACCCCGGCCGGAGCCGACCGGGAATGACCCCGGGCCGCCGGTCGTTACATCCCCGAGCCGCCGAGCAGGCCACCCCCGGCCGCACCGCGCAGGCTCCTGGCACCCCGAGCAGGCCACCCGCCGCCGGGCCCACCCCCAGACTTCCCCCGCACGCGGCACCCCCTTCGCCGCGTGTCCCCCAGCCCAGGGAGGCAACCATCATGGCTACCACTCTGCTGCGTAAGACCGTGCTGACCGCTGCCGGTATCGCCGCCACCGCCGGTGGCATCGCCGGCCCCGCCATCGCCGCCCAGGCCACCCCGGCCGAGCGCGCCGCCCAAGTCGTCGTGGACCGCAAGGGCCACGGCGAGCGGGAGCTCGACGTGCGCTACGAGGCGCAGCCCAACTTCTACTACTGCGGCCCCGCCGCGGCCCGCAACGCCCTGTCCGTACAGGGCAAGAACATCGACGTGGACACCATGGCCAAGGAGATGGGCACCACTGAGGACGGCACCAACAGCATCAACGACATCACCCCGGTGCTGAACAAGGAGACCGGCGCCAAGGACGCCTACCGCTCGGTCGAGATCCGCAGCCCGAAGGCCGACGACAAGCAGACCGACACGCTGCGCGCCGACATCGTCAAGACCGTCGACAACGGCCGCGCGGTCGTGGCCAACATCGCCGGCACCACCACCGACACCGACGGCACCACCCACTCCTTCGAAGGCGGCCACTACATCAGCGTCATCGGCTACCGCGACGACGGCCACACCGTCACCATCGCCGACAGCGCCAACCCGAACACCGCCTCCTACCGCATCACCGTCGACAACCTCGCCGACTGGATCGCCACCCGCGGCTACAGCACCAGCTGACACCCACACCCGAGAAGGGCCCGACCCCACCACCGGGGTCGGGCCCTTGTCAGCGTTCCGTCGCGCCGACCGGCTCGGCCCGGTCGGGCGCCTCGACCGGGGCCAGCCGCTTCGCGCGGCGGCGCAGCCACCAGGTGCTGACCAGGCCGGCGAGCACGGCGAGCACCAGCCCGGCCCAGGAGATGTCCTTGAGCCAGTGCTCGGCGGCGCGCCCGAGGTAGAACAGCAGGTAGGTGGTGCCGAACGCCCAGACCAGACCGCCGGCCGCGTTCGCCACCAGGAACCGGCGGTACGGCACGTGCAGCGCCCCGGCCAGCGGGCCGGCGAGGATGCGCAGCAGCGCGACGAACCGCCCGAAGAAGACCGCCCACACGCCGTGGCGGGCGAAGCTCTGCTCGGCGCGGGCCAGATGCGCCGGGCCGAGGTGCTTGGGGAAGCGCCGGCCCAGCCGTTCCAGCAACGGCCGGCCACCACGGCGACCCACCGCGTACCCGATGGAGTCGCCGACGATCGCGCCGGTCGCGGCGGCGGCGGCCACCCACTCGGGCTGGACCACCCCGGTGGCGGCGAGCAGGGCGGAGCTGACCAGCACGATCTCGCCGGGCAGCGGGACGCCCATGCTCTCGACGCCGATCACCCCGGCGACGATCAGGTAGATCACGCCCGGGGGTAGCGCGGAGAGCCAGTGCTGCACGTCGACCACGCCCCGACATTACCCGCGCCAGCCTCAACGCGCGGGCGCCAGGAACTCCAGCCGGTTGCCGTGCGGGTCGTACGTGTGGAACCGCCGCATGCCGGGAATCTCGTCGTCGCCCCAGGTCACCGCGTGTCCGGCGGCGTCGAGGCGGGCGGCGAGGTCGTCCAGGTCGGTGCGGACCAGCGCCGGGTGGGCCTTGCGGGCCGGGCGGAAGTCGTCCTCGACGCCGAGGTGCAGCTCGGCGTCGTACCCGGTGAACCAGCAACCACCGCGGGCGGCGAGGGCCGGGGGTTTGGGCTTCTCGGTGAGGCCGAGCAGGCCGACGTAGAAGGAGCGGGAGAGGTCCTCGGAGCCGCGCGGACAGGCCAGCAGGACGTGGTGGATCATGGTGGCACCTCCTCGTCCCGCAGCGTGGCACGAGGTTGCGCGAATAGCAAGACGGACGTACGGTTTTGTAGAGACCGACGCAGGTAAGTGTCGCCTAAGCACGGCGGCGCACCGGTCGGTGCGACAAACTGCTCAGGACTACTCACGGTCGCTGGTGTGAAGGAGTACGACGTGGCGAGCCTCGACACCTTCGGTGCGAAGACCCAGCTACGCGTCGGAGACGCGAGCTACGAGATTTTCAGGATCGGCCAGGTGGAGGGGCACGACCGACTGCCCTACAGCCTGAAGATCCTGCTGGAGAACCTGCTGCGGACCGAGGACGGCGCGAACATCACCGCCGACCACATCCGGCAGCTCGGCGCGTGGGACCCCACCGCCGACCCGAGCGTGGAGATCCAGTTCACCCCGGCCCGGGTGCTGATGCAGGACTTCACCGGCGTGCCCTGCGTCGTCGACCTGGCCACCATGCGCGAGGCCGTCCGCGACCTCGGCGGCGACGCCACCAAGGTGAACCCGCTCGCCCCGGCCGAGCTGGTCATCGACCACTCGGTCATCGCCGACCTGTTCGGCCGCGAGGACGCGTTCGAGCGCAACGTCGAGCTGGAGTACGAGCGCAACAAGGAGCGCTACCAGTTCCTGCGCTGGGGCCAGAGCGCCTTCAACGAGTTCAAGGTCGTCCCGCCGGGCACCGGCATCGTGCACCAGGTCAACATCGAGTACCTGGCCCGCACCATCATGGAGCGCAACGGCCAGGCCTACCCGGACACCGTCGTCGGCACCGACTCGCACACCACCATGGTCAACGGCCTGGGCGTGCTCGGCTGGGGCGTCGGCGGCATCGAGGCCGAGGCTGCGATGCTCGGCCAGCCGGTCAGCATGCTGATCCCCCGCGTCGTCGGCTTCAAGCTGTCCGGTGAGATGCCGGCCGGCACCACCGCCACCGACCTGGTGCTGACCATCACCGAGATGCTGCGCAAGCACGGGGTGGTCGGCAAGTTCGTCGAGTTCTACGGCCCGGGCGTGAGCGCGGTGCCGCTGGCGAACCGCGCCACCATCGGCAACATGTCCCCGGAGTACGGCTCCACCGTGGCGATCTTCCCGATCGACGGCGAGACCGTGCGCTACCTGGAGCTGACCGGGCGCGACCCGCAGCAGGTCGCGCTGGTCGAGGCGTACGCCAAGGAGCAGGGCCTCTGGCACGACCCGAACCACGAGCCGCAGTACTCGGAGCGCCTGGAGCTGGACCTCGGCACCATCGAGCCGTCGCTGGCCGGCCCGAAGCGCCCGCAGGACCGGGTGCCGCTGGGCAGCGCCAAGACGCTGTTCCGCTCGGCGCTGACCGACTACGTCGCGGCCGACGAGACCGGCGGCGACCCGGGCCGCAAGCCGGGCGTGCCGCAGCAGCAGAAGCCGTTCGGCACCGACGGCCCGGCCGACGAGGCCAGCGCCGAGTCCTTCCCGGCCAGCGACGCGCCGGCCAACGGGGTGAACGACCCGGCGGACGCGCCGCGCGACCTGGAGACCGCGGCCGTGGGCGCGGGCGGCCGGGCCACCAACCCGGTCCGGGTGACCGGCGCCGACGGCGTCGAGTACGAGCTGGACCACGGTGCCGTGGTGATCGCCGCGATCACCTCCTGCACCAACACCTCCAACCCGCAGGTGATGATCGGCGCGGCGCTGCTGGCCCGCAACGCGGTGGAGAAGGGCCTGGCCCGCAAGCCGTGGGTGAAGACCACCCTCGCCCCGGGCTCGAAGGTCGTCATGGACTACTACGACCGGTCCGGCCTCACGCCCTACCTGGAGAAGCTCGGCTTCAACCTGGTCGGCTACGGCTGCACCACCTGCATCGGCAACTCCGGCCCGCTGCCGGAGGAGGTCTCCGCCGCCGTCAACGAGGGCGACCTGGCCGTCGTCTCGGTGCTGTCGGGCAACCGCAACTTCGAGGGCCGGATCAACCCGGACGTCAAGATGAACTACCTGGCGTCCCCGCCGCTGGTGGTCGCGTACGCGCTCGCCGGCACCATGGACATCGACCTGGCGAACGAGCCGATCGGCGAGGACGCCCAGGGCAACCCGGTGTTCCTGCGGGAGATCTGGCCGAACACCGCGGAGATCCAGGACGTCATCGCCTCGGCGATCGGCGCCACCGGCTTCAGCGCCGCGTACGCCGACGTGTTCGCCGGCGACGAGCGTTGGCAGTCGCTGCCGACCCCGACCGGTGACACGTTCTCCTGGGCCGGCGACTCCACCTACGTGCGCAAGCCCCCGTACTTCGAGGGCATGCAGCAGGAGCCGACCCCGGTGCAGGACATCGCCGGCGCGCGGGTGCTGGCGAAGCTGGGCGACTCGGTGACCACCGACCACATCTCGCCGGCCGGTTCGATCAAGGCGGACTCCCCCGCCGGCACCTACCTGGCCGAGCACGGCGTGGCCCGGCACGAGTTCAACTCGTACGGCTCCCGCCGGGGCAACCACGAGGTGATGATCCGGGGCACGTTCGCCAACATCCGGCTGCGCAACCAGCTCGTCCCGGGTGTCGAGGGCGGCTTTACGGTCAACCACCTGACCGGCGAGCAGTCCTCGATCTACGACGCCTCGATGGCCTACCAGGAGGCGGGCGTCCCGCTGGTCATCCTGGCCGGCAAGGAGTACGGCTCGGGCTCGTCGCGCGACTGGGCGGCCAAGGGCACCATGCTGCTGGGCGTGAAGGCGGTCGTCGCCGAGTCGTACGAGCGGATCCACCGGTCGAACCTGATCGGCATGGGCGTCCTGCCGCTGCAGTTCCCGGTGGACACCACCGCGGAGTCGCTGGGGCTGACCGGCACGGAGACGTTCTCGATCAGCGGGGTGACCGCGCTGAACGACGGCGACACCCCGCGCACGGTGAAGGTCACCACCGACACCGGAGTGGAGTTCGACGCGGTGGTCCGCATCGACACCCCCGGTGAGGCGGACTACTACCGGCACGGCGGCATCCTCCAGTACGTGCTGCGCCGGATGATCGCCAGCTGAGGTTTTTGTTAGGCGGGGGCCCTTATTAACACACGTGTGTTAATAAGGGCCCCCGCCTTGCATCTCAGCGGAGGCGGAGGGCGACGGCGCGCGCCTCGGCGTCGGTGAGCGGCAGGAACCACAGGAACCGCCGCACGATCTCGACCGGGTCCGGGCCGTCGGGCCGCCCGCGCAGGTCGCGGTTGGCCTGCCGGGTGATCCGGGAGAACTCGGGGATCAGCGTGGCGCGGCGGGCCGCGTCGGTGGGCGTGGCCCGCAGCGTCGCCGCCGCGAGCCGGTCTGGTTCCGCCCGTGGGTCGACATCGAGCGCGAGGCGGTCGCGCTGCGCACGTTCGAGCTGGCCTGGGTGCCGGGCCTGTTGCAGACCGAGGCGTACGCCCGGGCCACGTTCCTCGGCCAGCCGCTCACCGACGAGGAGGTCACCGACCTGGTCACCGCCCGGCTGGACCGGCAGGGCATCCTGGACCGCCGCCGCGGGCCGCTGTTCGTCGCGGTGCTCGACGAGCAGGTGCTGCGCCGCGCCGCCGCCGGCGACCGGGCGCTGATGGCCGCGCAGGTGGCTCACCTCGTGGCCTCCGCCGAGCTGCCGAACGTGCAGCTCCACGTCGTCCCCGCCGACACGCCCACCTATCCAGGGCTGGACGGCGCGTTCGTCATCGCCGAGCTGCGCGACGGCACCCGGGGGGGCACATGTGGACAGTCAGGCGCAGGCGCAGATCATCGAGCAGCCCTCGGAAATTGCTACCTGGAGCGTCGGTGGGAACGCATCCGGGGCGAGGCACTGCCCCGCGCGCGAACCCTGGAACTGTTGAGGGAAGTTGCGGCGGCATGGACCTGAGCGGCGCCCGGTGGCACAAGAGCACCCGCAGCGGCGGCAACGGCGGCGACCGCGTCGAGGTCGCCGGCAACCGGCTCGGCGTGGCCGGCGTCCGCGACTCGAAGGACCCGGCCGGCCCGATGCTGACCTTCACGCCGGCCGCGTGGACCCGGTTCGTGGCGTCGACCCGACGCTGAACCGACGACGGCCGATCGCCCATCCGACATGGCATTTTGTCGACGCACATGATTCGTTGACTGCCCTCTTCACCGTCGATACGTTTCCGATATCGCGACGAGCAACGGGGCGCTCCAGTTTTCGATCCGGAAATCGAACGCTGGGAAGGAATTCATGAAAACGTCGATGAGACTTCTGGCTCTGCCGGCCCTGATCCTGCCGGTGATTCTCGCCGGCACTCCGGCGCAGGCCACAGACGGCACCACCACCGGCACGGCCGCACCGACCACGGTCACCTCGATCGAACGTCAAGCGGGGTCGTCCTCGCAGGCCAAGGCCTACTGGACGGCCGCCCGGATGGCGGCGGCGACGCCGGCCGACGAGGTGGAGAAGTCCGCCGGCCCGGTCACCCAGACGCCGGCGCCGGAGCGGGTGCGGCGCTTCGCGGAGGCGGTGGCGCCGAAGGACGGCAGCGGTTTCGGTGCGCAACTGAACGAGTCGATCACGGTGGGGAAGATCTTCTACACCAGTTCCACCGACGGCCTCGGTCACTACTGCTCCGCGAGCGTGGTGAACAGCCCGGCGCGCAACATGGTCTTCACGGCCGCGCACTGCGTGCACGACGGGCCGGGCCGGACGTGGCACACCGCGAACTGGATGTTCGTCCCGTCGTACCGCAACGGCGCCCAGCCGTACGGCACCTGGGACTGGTCCACGCTCGCGGTCCCGACCGGCTGGATCAACACCCGCGAGCGGCAGTACGACGTCGCTGTCGCGCTGGTCTACGGAAGCCGGTCGGTCGTGGACGCGGTGGGTGCCAACGGGCTGCTCACCGGCGGTGGCCGCGCGTACCACTACGACATCTTCGGCTACCCGAGCAACAAGGACAGCGGCGAGGTCCAGTGGGTCTGCTCGGGCACGTCGCGGGACGCGGGCAGCAACCGGATCGAGATGGACTGCGGCTTCGGCGGCGGGTCGAGCGGTGGTCCGTGGTATTACAGCTACGACAACACCAACAGGCGTGGTGACGTGCACGGGGTGATGAGCTACTCCAGCGGCTCGAACACGAACGGGTCTCCGTACTTCTCCGCCGCGGTGGTGGGGACGCTCTACAACACGTACGCGAACCAGACCTGGTGAACGACGGTCTGCCTGGTGTGCCCGTCGGCGCACCAGGCGGACCGGCACGCTACCCACCCGCTTCCGGGAGGCGACATGTCACACCCCGTACTGCTCGGCGCGGCGGCCGGCGCTGCGGTGCTGGCCGTGGCCGCGGCCGCGGCCGTCGTGATCATCGCGACGCGCGACACCGAATCGGCGCGTTCCGTGCCCGGCCCGGTGGTCGCGACGCACAATCCGAGCCCCGGCGCCACCGACCCGTCCGCCTACTGGACGAGGGAACGAATGCGGGACGCGATCGGCGACTGACCGGCCGTCGCGCCGGCGGGAGAGTCAGTCCGGGTAGGAGTCGTCGATGACCATCTCCCGGATCTCGATGATGCCGGGCCAGTACCGGGAGACCGGGTCGTCGCCGCGACGCAGCCACAGCGTCGTGCCGTCGGCGGCCGTCGCGGTCTCGATCACGTGGTCGGCGTCCGCCTCGATCCGGCCGGTCTCGACCGGGCCCAGGCCGAGCCTCTCCGCCTCCGCCCGCAGGTCGCCGCGGGCGAGGTACGACAGCGCGGCCCGGCCCGGATCCACGCCCACCGCCGCGGGCTCGACGCGGGCCAGCCACGGCGTCAACGCCTCCGCCGTCCCCACGATCGTGGCCGCCGGGACGACGACGAAGAGCCGGGCCACGACGTCGGCATCGGCCGGCGCGATCTCCAGGGCACGGTCGGGGGTGAGGCCGGTGCCGTGGGTCGCGCCCTCCCAGCCCATCTCCTGGTCCGCCCGGTCGACCACCAGGCGGGTGGCCGGCGGGTCGGACGGGGGGCCCAGGGTCTCCGCGTAGCGGACGTTCGGCGAGTAGCCAAGGTCCTGCTCCTGCCAGCCGAAGCGCCGCAGCAGCGGCTGCGCCAGGTCGCGCATGGCGCGTTCCTCGTTCACCGCGACCCGCCAGCCCGACAGCAGCAGATCGGCGCGTTCGACGTCGACGTCCATCCCGTCGGCGCCGACCTCGTCGGCGAGCGGAGCGTACCGGCGCAGCGTCTCGGCGGCGCTCGCGTCGCCACGCTCCAGCCTGAGCATCGACTGCATCAGGAACGGCTGCCTGTTCTTCCTTCCCACCGCCCTAGTCCGTCGACTCCAGCACGGCCTTCAGCCGGGCGAGGTCGCTCTCGACCAGCGCGGTGTCCCGTTCGAACTCCGCGTCGCTCATGCCGCGGGCCCGACGCAGGCTGAACACCACCTCGGTGCCGTCGCCGTCGGCGATGGCGCGCAGTGGCACGTACACCGTCTCGCCGGACGGTGTGCGCACCTCGTGGTCGAGCACGCCGTAGTCGTTGGGCGGCGCGAACGTCAGCCCGGCCCGACCCGCGGGCGTGTCCACGAACCAGGCGCCGCCCTCGCGCGTCACCGAGCCACCGAGGCCGGGCGCCCAGCGGGGCAGGTTGGCCGGGTCGGACGCGAACGCGTAGACCGCCGCGACCGGGCGGTCGATGTGCACGCTCAGATGCCGCGTCTCCGTACCCATGCCGCCGATGATCGCACGCCCGTCGGACCGCCGCGCCCGCGTGCCCGCGGCGTTCCGGCCGGTACCCGCCGGTAGCGTGAACCGGTGTGGGACTGGACGCGTACGTGTCCTGCCGGTGCTGGCAGGACGGCCTCGCCACGCCGTGCCCGGTCGGCCCGGTCGGCCACGACGAGGACGGCCACCTGACCCTGGTCCAGCCCGGCGAGTACGACGCGACGGCCGAGAACGCCTTCTACGCCTGGCTCGCCGGAGACGCCTGCCCGCACCCGCACATGGAGCTGGTGAGCGAGGGCGTGGCCAACTGGACCGGCGTACGGCTGTTCCAGCAGGCGCTGCGCGCGGCCGGCGAGGAACGGTTCCCGACGCTGGCCGCCGCCCTGCCGGACCGCAACGACGGCGGCTTCCCGGCCGAGCAGGCGGCGGCGGTGCTGGCCGAGCTGGACGCGTTCCGGGCGAGCGCGGTCGCGGACGAGGTGGCGCTCGTCGACGAGGCGACCGGGCAGGTGGTGATGCAGTACGTCGAGGCCTGCCGCGGGGTGTTCATGTACGGTCCGGGCTGGCACGCCGGCGTGGACCCGGACGGATTCTTCGTCGCCGGCGACGCCGACCCACCGGTGACGCTGTTCCGCGCCGCCCGGTTCACCCAGCGGACGCTGCCCGACGGCCGGGTCGAACTCGCCGCCGGCGGGACCCGGACCGTCGTGGCGATGAGACCGGTGGGCCAGCATCGGTCGCCGCCGCCCGAGCGGCTCGCGGTGCGTACCCGGAGCCGGTCGGCCGACGACTACGCCTACCTCGTCGAGCCGCTGCGCCGGCTCTGCGCCGCGTCGCTGGCCACCGGGAATCCGGTCGTGTGGTGCTGACCGGAAGCGGTCACCACGGCACCACGCCGGCGTCCTCGAAGAACCCGCCGGTCGGCCCGTCGTCGGGCAGCGTCGCCAGCCGGATCGCGATCGCCGCACCCTGCTGCGGCGTCCGCACCCCACGGAAGCCGTTCAGGTCGGTCGCGGTGAAGCCGGGGCAGCCGGCGTTGACCAGGATGTTCGTGTCGCCCAACGCCCGGGCGTACTGGATGGTCACCGCGTTGAGCATCGACTTCGACGGGGCGTAGGCCACCGACAGCGGCCCGGTCTGACCCTCGCCGGCGGAGGCGCTCTGCCGGGTGAGGGAGCCGACCCCGCTGGACATGTTGACGATCCGGGGCGCCGTCGAGCGGCGCAGCAGCGGCAGCATCGCCTCGATGAGGCGGACGACGCCGATCACGTTGACCTCGACCGCCGCCCGCACGGTCGCCACGTCGGCGCCGCCGGGCTGCTGCGGCATCCCGCCGGTGACGCCCGCGTTGTTCACCAGCACGTCGAGGCCGCCGGCCTGGTCGGCGAGCAGGCGGGCGGCGGCGGTCACGCTCGCGTCGTCGGTCACGTCCAGGGGTACGCCGAACGCGTCCACGCCGTCCGCGCGCAGCTTCGCCACGGCCGCCTCCCGGCGTTGCTCGTCCCGCGCGCCGACGCCCACCCGCCAGCCGAGCGCGCCGAGGCCGGCCGCGATCTCGTACCCGATTCCCTTGTTCGCGCCGGTCACCAGCGCGGTTCTGCGTTCGCTCATGCGGTCGATCGTGTCCGCGCCACCGGCGGCCGGCCAACACCGTCTCGGTAGCGGCCGATACCCGCCGGGTATCACCCGGGGTACGGTGGCCGGATGGAGACGCGGGAGCTGCGCTACTTCGTCGCGGTCGCCGAGGAGCTGCACTTCGGGCGCGCCGCGCGCCGCCTCGGCATCGCCCAGCCACCGCTGTCGCGGGCGATCCGGCAACTCGAACGGCGGCTGGGGGCGACGCTGCTGGACCGCGACAGCCGGTCCGTGACGTTGACCGCGGCGGGCGCGGTGCTGCTGCGGGAGGGTCGGGCCGCGCTGGACGCGGTGGCCGCCGCCGAGCGTCGCACCCGCCGCGCCGCGTCCGCCGGGAGCGGCGAGCCGGGCCTGGTGCTGGCCACCAAGGCCGGCGCGTCCAGCGAGCTGTTGCCGAAGCTGCTCGACGCGTACGCGGCCGAACCCGACGCGGTCGCCGTGGAGGTGCTGCTGTGCGGCATCGGGGAGCAGGAACGGCTGCTGCGCGACGGGCGGGCCGACGTGGCGCTGCTGCACCTGCCGTTCGACTCGACGGCCGGGCTCGACACCGAGGAACTGGTGACGGAGCAGCAGGTGGTGGTGCTGCCGGCAGGGCATCCGTTGGCCGCCCGGACGCACCTGAGCACGGCCGACGTCGAGTCGTTGCCCGATCTGCCGCTGCCGCGCTGGCCGCGCCCGGACGGCACGTACGCCGACGGGTCGGGCCCGGAGGTCCGCCAGCACGCCCAACTGTTCCAGCTCATCGCGCTCGGCCGGGCGGCGGCGGTGCTGCCCGAGTCGTGCCGGACGCTCCTGAGCCCAGGCCTGGTCGCGGTGCCGGTGCCGGACGCGCCGGCGGTGACCACGGTGATCGCGTGGCCGCCGCACAGCCGCTCCCGGGCCCTGGCCGGCTTGGTCCGCACCGCCACCCGCCTCTGACGACGCCGCCCGCCGCCCGGGTCGATGTGCTGGGCGAGCAGCCACGCCGGGCGACTCGGGCGTGTCGAGGCCGGAAGCATTCGTCCGTCTGGAGAGGTATGACTCAGAGGCACAAATATGTCTCTGAGTCATACCGCAGAAAGGTGGGTTACTTCCTGGCGCGGTAGCGCTCGGTCACCGCTCCTCGGCACCGCAGAACAACCTAGGGCAGCAGGTCCTTACGCATCTGCTGGGTGACCACCCGGTAGCCGGACGTGCGGTAGAGCGTCGCGGCCGCCTCGTTGGCACCGAACACGTTGAGTTCCAGCGCCCGGGCGCCCCGCTCCCTGGCCACCCGCTCCCCCGCCGCCAGCAGCGCCCGCCCCAGGCCCTGACCACGCCGGTCGGCGAGCACCTCGATGTCCTGGATGAAGGCACAGTCGGGCAGGCCGCGGGGATGGGTCAGGCTGATCCAGATCCGGCCGACCGGGGTGCCGTCGGGAAGCACGCCGACGAGGATGAGTTGACCGGGAGTGGCCATACCGTCGGGCAGCTGGGCGGCGATGGCCGCCCGCGCCCGTTCGACACCCTCCTCGGCGGTCCAGTTGCCCGCCGCGACATGTTCCCGCGCGTACTCGACGGCCAGCTCGTGCTGCCAACTGTCGAACTCCGCCGCGGACATCGCCCGGACCGTCAGGTCAGTCACCGGCGGCCCGTCGTCGCGCCTCACGCAGCTTCATGGCGTGCTCCAGCAGCGTGATCAGCACCTCCTTGGCGGACTCGCGCTGGCGCGCGTCGCAGAGCACCACCGGCACGCCCGGGTCCAGGTCGAGCGCCGCCTGCACCTCGTCGAGCCGGAACGTCCGGGCGCCCTCGAAGCAGTTCACCGCCACCACGAACGGCGTGCCCCGCCCCTCGAAGTAGTCGATCGACGGGAAGCAGTCGGCCAACCGGCGCGTGTCGGCCAGCACCACCGCGCCGAGCGCGCCGAGCGCCAGCTCGTCCCAGACGAACCAGAACCGGTCCTGCCCGGGCGTGCCGAACAGGTAGAGCACCAGGTCGTCGCTGATGGTGATCCGGCCGAAGTCCATCGCCACGGTGGTGGTCGACTTCTCCTCCACCCCGGACAGGTCGTCGATGCCGATCCCGGTCTCGGTCAGCACCTCCTCGGTGCGCAGCGGCCGGGTCTCGCTGACCGCGCCGACCATGGTGGTCTTGCCGACGCCGAAACCGCCGGCGATCAGGATCTTGATCGCGGTGGGCAGCGGCGCCGCTCCCGCCGGCCGCTCAGAGCGCCCGTAGTCCATTGATTACCGCCTCGAAAACGTGCTCGTCGGGAAGGCCGGCGGGGGTGGCGCGCGGCTCGCGTACCTGCACCAGGCTGCGGGCGGCCAGGTCTCCGAGGAGAACCCGGACGGTGCCCACGGGCAGGTCGAGATGGGCGGCGATCTCGGCCACGGACTGGATCCGCTGGCAGAGGCCGACGATCGCCACGTGCTCCGGGCCGAGCCCGGACTCCGACCCCACCTCGTTCCGCGTCGCGGTCACCAGGGAGATCAGGTCGAACGTGCCGGTCACCGGGCGCGCCCGGCCCCCGGTCACCGCGTACGGGCGAACCACCGGGCCCGCGTGGTCGTCCACCCACTCCTGCTCCGTGGGATCCCCCGGGCGGGTCATCGCGCCGCGTTCTCGCCGAGGGGCTGTTCCCGGGTCGGTGACGCGACGAACCGGCCGACCCGGGTGACGAGCATGGCCATCTCGTAGGCGATCAGGCCGACGTCCGCCTCCTCCGACGCCAGCACCGCCAGGCAGGCGTTGCGGCCGGCCGCGGTGACGAAGAGGAACGAGGACTGCATCTCGATGATGGTCTGCTGCACCTGACCACCGCCGAACCGCTTGCCGGCGCCGCGGGCGAGGCTCTGGATGCCCGCCGCCATCGCCGCCAGGTGCTCGCCGTCGTCCCGGCTCAATCCGCGGGACGAGGCCATCAGCAGTCCGTCGGTGGAGAGCGCCACGGCGTGTTCCGCCTGCTTGACCCGGCCGACCAGGTCATCCAGCAGCCACGCAAGATCCGCGCTCGAAGCCGTCTTCTGCGCCACTCGTCGTCCTCTTCTCCCCGGCTGGTGTGCCGTTCTCGTCCCGGTTCCGTCGGCGTCGACGCCCGGTCAGGTGGCCTGCTCGTTCTCGTCGTCCGGCCCGCCGCCGGCCCCGTGCGCCCCGCCGAGCAACCGTGCCGCGTCGGTGCGGCCGCGTCGGGTTCCGCTCTGGTAGGAGCTCATCATCCGGCGCACCTGCTCCGGCGCGCGCGCCGCGTCCTCCGCCCCGTCGGTGTCCGCATCGGACTGCTCGTGCCGCAGCTCCGGGTTCAGACTGGCCTGGCGCACCCGGACCGGCAACCCCGAGTCGGTCACCGGCGGGGTCGCGTCGGTCGCCGCCGGTGCGGCGCGGGTCTCGACCATGGCCAGCTCCGCGGTCGGCCCGGCCACCGCCGGCTGCCGTTTGCGGGTACGCGCCGGCAGCCCGGACGGGGTCAGCCGGGGCGCCACCGGCTCCGGCTCGACCTCCGGCGTACCGGAGTCGGCCGGGACGGGCGCGGCGGTGTCGCCGTCCTCGACCGGCCCGAGCGCGGCGGTCTCGTCCCCGGAGCGGGCCGGCGGCTCCGCCGGCTCGCCGACCGGCGCCGGCGCGGCGGTCACCTCGCGGGTGCCGCCGACGCCACCGGCGTCCTCGCTGATCAGCTCGCGCGGGATCAGCACCACCGCCGTGGTCCCGCCGTACGCGGACTCCCGGAGCTGCACCTTCACGCCGTGCCGCTCGGTGAGCCGGCTGACCACGAACAGGCCGAGGCGGGCCGCGTCGGCGAGGTTCAGCTCGGACCGGTCGACGATGCGCGCGTTCGCGGCTGCCAGCTCGTCGCCGCTCATGCCGAGGCCCCGGTCCTCGATCTCGATGGCGAAGCCGTTGGCGACGAGCTGCCCGCGCACCTCCACGGTGGTCTGCGGCGGCGAGAAGGACAGGCCGTTCTCGATCAGCTCGGCCAGCAGGTGGATCACGTCGCCGACGGCGCGCCCGGTCAACGACACCGCGCCCAGCGGCCGGACGGTCACCCGGGTGTAGTCCTCCACCTCGGCGACCGCGCCGCGCACCACGTCGACCATCGGCACGCTGCGCCGCCAGGCGCGGCCCGGGGTCGAGCCGGAGAGCACGATCAGGTTCTCCGCGTTGCGCCGCATCCGGGTGGCCAGGTGGTCGACCCGGAACAGGTCCTCCAGCTCCTCGGCGTCGTGCTCCCGGCGTTCCATCGCGTCGAGCAGGGTCAGCTGGCGGTGCACCAGGGCCTGGGTGCGCCGGGCCAGGCTGAGGAACACGTCGCGGACGCTGCGTCGCAGCTCGGCCTGCTCGACGGCGGTGCGGACGGCGGTCTCCTGCACCACGTTGAAGGCCTTGCCGACCTGGCCGATCTCGTCGTCGCCGAACTGCAGCGGCGGCGCCTCCCGGCCGACGTCCACCTCCTCGCCCCGGCCGAGCCGCTCCACCACGCTGGGCAGTCGCTCGTTGGCCAGCCGGAACGCCGCTTCGCGCAGCCGCTCCAACTGCCGGACCAGCGCCCGGGCCGTGGTGATCGAGACGATCACGGACGCGACGACCGCGATCAGGCCGAGGCCGGCGGCGAGCACCAGCCGGACGATGACGCCGACGGCGACCGGGGTGGCCCGGGACACGATGTCCTCACCACCGGCGAGGATCACCCCACGCAGGTCGGCCATCGCCCGGTCGGCGGCGGCCCGCCAGGCGTCGGCGGTGAGTGGCGGGCGCACGTCCTCGCCCTTGGCCGCGAGCACCCGGTCCTGCAGGGTGCGCAGCTGCCCGAACGCCTCCCCCTCGACCATCTGCTGGTAGCGGGCCCGGTCGGTCGGGGCCAGCTCACGGGCGGTGCGGTCGGCGAGGAACCACTGCGCGCCGACCAGCCGGGCGAACGCGGTCTGCTCGGCGACGGTCAGCCGGTTGGCCGCGACCGCGCCGGTGAGCAGGGCGTCCTGTTGGGACAGCAGCTCACGGGAGCGGTTCAGGTCGATCAGCGCGGCGGTGTCCCGGGCGATCTGGTCGTCGTCGAGGCCGCCGAGGGCGTCGAAGACCGCGAAGATCCCGTCGACCGCCTCGTCGTAGGCGGCCAGCGTGGCGGTGCGGTCGATGGTCTTCCGGCCGACCTCGTCACGGACCTGGGTGAGCTGGCCGAGTTCGGTCTTCAGCTCGGCGAGCCGCTGCTCCAGCTCGTCGCTGGCCGGGACCTCGGTGCGCCAGTCCTGCACCGAGTCCCAGAGCGTGGTGGCCGCGGAGTCGGTGCGCCCGCGCTGGGCCTGCAACTCCTGCAACTGCGCCGGGTCGGACTCGCCCAGGTAGCGCAGCGAGAGGCGACGTTCGTTCTGCAGCTCCAGCAGCAGCGGGTCGCTCGGCTCGAAGACCCGCGCGTTGAGCGCCTGCACGCCGAGCAGGTTGAACCCGTCGCGCACGGTCACCCAGGCGGCGAAGCCCCAGAGCGCGATCAGCGACGCCAGCAGGGCGATGATCTTCGTACGGAGATTCGTACTGCGGGAACCCATCACACCGTCCTGGCCCGGTCTTCGGTCGGCTCGAAATCCGATCGACTCCGGCGCACGCTAGCAGCCGTCGTGAACTCCATTCAAGCGATCCTGATCATGGTGGGTGCCGGGTACGTCGATGCCCGGCCGGCCCGGCCCGAGGCGGCCAGCACCGCCGCGCGCACGATCAGCGTCGGTCGGTAGAGGTCCTTGTCGTGCCAGAGCGCCGGGCCGTCGTCGCCTCCGTCCAGCTCGGACAGGCGAGCGCGCCCCCGGGCGAGTGCCGCGGCGATCCGCGCGTCCCCCGCGCGGCCGGCGCCGGCCAGGGCGAGCACCGCGTACGCGGTCTCCTCGGCGGTGCCCTGCCAGCGCCCCCAGGAGCCGTCCGGTCGCTGCGTGTCCAACAGCCAGCCGACGCCCCGCTCCACGGCGGCCCGGGCCGCGCCGTCGGGCGCGTGGTCGGCCAGGGCGAGCAGCACCGCGTACGTCGCGTAGTAGGCCGAGGCGTGCCAGCGGTCGTCCCACCGCCCGTCCGGCTCCTGCCGGGCGACCAGCCACTCGGTCACCCGCCGCCGGGCCGCCGTGACGCCCGGGCGGCTGGGGTGCTCCCCGAGCGCGTCGAGCACGTGCGCGTTGGTGGTCAGCGACGCCCCGTCCTCCCCCGGCCAGGTGCAGAAGTGCCGCCCGGTGTCGTACCCGGCGAGCGGGCCGACGCCGAGCGACCGGCCCAGCCGGGCCAGCACGTAGAGCGTGACCGCCGTGGTGTCGGCGTCGGCCGGCAGGCCGGGCGCGGTGGCCGCGCCGGACGCGCCGACCGCGGCGCGCAGCCCGGTCAGCACCGCCTCGGGCACCCGCACCGGCACGCCGGCCCGGATCAGCACGGCGAGCACCCAGGCCCGCTCGAAGACGGTGATCGGGGTGGCGCAGGGCACCGGGCCGGAACGGGCGACGGCGCGCAGGTAGTCCAGGGCGGCGCCGGGTTCGGGCCGGCCGAGCCAGGCGGCCGTGGCGGCCGGTGAGGCGCCCACCGACCCGATCGCCGAGGGACGCACACCCGCCGCCCGGTGGGCCAGCTCGCCGGTCACCTCCAGCGCGTGCGCCAGCTTCTCCGGGACGGGGCGGCCGGCGGCCAGCAGGCCGCGTACCCGGGTCAGCCGGGCCGGGTCGAGACCGGCCGGCAGCGGCAGGCGGGGCCGGTCCGCCCACCCGGCCGGCCCGGGCGGCGGACCCCCCGGCCCGGTGAGGTGCCGGTCGACGGCGGTGAGCAGCGCCGGCACGATCAGGTCGGTGGCCGGCAGGTCGGGTGGCGGGTCGCCACGCAGCGCGCCGGCCAGGAACGCCAGGCCCCGGTGCGCGGCGGCGGCCGGCGCCGCGGCCGGCCCGTCCCGGTGCAGCACGGCCAGCAGGGCCTCGACGGCGCTCAGCGTCGGCACCAGCGCGTAGCCACCGGGACCGCCCCAGCCGCCGTCCGCGCGCTGCCGGTCGAGCAGCCAGGCCAGGCGCGCGTCGTGGCCGGGCAGCCACGGCGCCAGCGTGACCAACCGGCCGGTCTCGTAGACCGACGGGGAACTCTGCCCGGCCGGGTCGTGGGCGAGCCCGTCGACCAGCTCGCGCGCCGGTCCGGTCCGGATCACGGGCTGCGCGGTGAGACTCACCGGACGCCCCAGAAGTCGGTGTGCCGGTAGAACCCGGTGGTGTAGCCGAGTTGCCGGGACAGGAAGTCGGCCTCCCGGGGTACCTCGCCGGCCAGCTCCGCCAGCAGCACCCGGCAACTGTCGACCTGCTCCGCGAACCGCTGCTCGATCTCCGCCGGGTCGTCCACCAGCAGCAACGCGTTGAGGTCGCCCGACTCCACGTCCCGGCGGTGGGTGCCGAGGTCGTTGACCAACCGCAGGGCCCGCTGCACCTCGTCGCCGACCTCGATCAGCCGGTCCAGCGTGGCGACGTCACGCACCGATCCGGTGTGGATCCAGTGGGCCACGTTGACCACGGTGGCGGCGAGGTTGTCCGCGTTGGCGAGGTATTCGGCGAGCGTCGGGCGCCCGGTGCCGCGCCACGTCCACTCGCGGGCCATCGCGTCCAGCGTGCGTGCCATCGTGGCCCGCCACTGCCCGCGCAACGCGTGGTAGCCGGGGGCCGCCGCGACGTCGTCGCGCAGCTCGACGAGGAACCGGCCCAGCGGGTCGTCGGCGCCGGCGCCGTCGAGCACGTCCAGGCAGGTGCCGGCGATCCGGTCGACCTCGGCCCGACTGGTCGCCTGGTGGTCGACCAGCCAGTCGACCGCGAAGCCCCACAGCACCGCCCGGTTGGTGACGGCCAGCTCCGCGGCCGTGTGCCAGGGGGCGCTGAACGCCATGGCCGAGGCGATGCTGCTGAACAGCGTCGCGTCGAACGGCTCGCCGGGGAACAGCTCCGGGTGGGCCGCGGCGGCCTTCCGCAGGGCCCGCTGGCCGTGCGCGGCGAGCGCGCAGACGCGGCCCTGTTCCGCGGCCGCGGCGATCGGGTCCGCCGGGGGTACGCCGGTCACGCCGACTCCGCCCGGCCGGCGGCGAGCAGCGTCAGCTCGACGCGTTCGCGTGGCCGCAGCGCCGCGGCCAGGCGCAGCCCGGGCACGTCGGTGCGGCGCAGCCGGAAGCGGTAGCGACCGAGCATGGTGGCGAGGATGAGCTGGGCCTCCAGATAGAACAGATTCATGCCGAGGCACTGGTGCGGGCCACCGCCGAACGGGAAGTGGGCGTACCGGTGGCGGGCCCGGACCCGCTCGGGCCGGAACCGCTCCGGGTCGAACTCGTCGGGGCGGTCCCAGAACTGACCCATCCGCTGGGTGATCAGCGGGCTGACCGCCATGGTGGCCCCGGGCTCGATCGGCACGCCGTCGATGACGTCCTCGGCGACCGCGCGGCGCGGGATGATCCAGCCGATCGGGTAGAGCCGCAGCAGTTCGTCGAGGACCATCCGGGTGTAGGTGAGCCGACCGAGGTGCTCACGGCGGACCGGCTCGCCGCCCACCACCTCGTCGATCTCGGCGTAGAGCCGCTCGGCGACCTCCGGGTGCTGGTGCAGGTGCGGCCAGGCCCAGGTGAGCACGTTGATGGTGGTCTCGGTGGTGGCGGCGAACATGGCCACGGTGTCGTTGCGGACCTGCCGCTCGTCGAGCTGCCGGCCGTCGTCGGTGCGGGCCCGCCAGAGGGTGGAGATGACGTCGTCGCCGGAGTCGGCGTCGTCGCGGGTCTGCCGGACGATCGGCACCAGCACGTCGTCCACGACGCGTACCGCGCGGCGGAACGTGCGGTCGCCCGGCATGGGCAGCGACAGCGGCGCGAACGGCACCACGATCCGCGGGATGACGGCGGTGGCGATGCGGTCCTGGGCGTCGATCACGCGCATCGCGTCCGGCACCGAGATCCGGTCGGCGAAGAGCACCTTCATGATCGCCCGGCTGACGATGCGGGCCTGTTCGACGCCGATGTCGACCGGCCGGCCGGCGCGATACGGCTCGTCCAGCTCGTCGACGGCGTCGGAGATGGCGACGGCCATGCCGTCGACGAGCGCCTCGACCCGCTTGGCGGTGAACATCGGCTGGAGCATCCGGCGGCTGGCCGACCAGATCTGCCCCTCGCCGAGGATCCCCTCGCCGAACAGCCGCTTGACCGGACGCCAGAACAACCCGTCGCCGGCGCGCTCGTAGTTGTCCGCCCGGTCGCGCAGCACGTGCTGCACGTGCCGGGGGTGGGTGACCAGGTACGGGCGGAACGAGCCGAGGTTGAGCCGGACGAGGTCGCCACCGGTGCGGTTGCCGATGTCGATCAGCGCGCGGGCCGGGTCGCGCAGGACGGCCGGTAGGACCTGTCGCAGCGGCACGGTGCGCGGCCGCCCCGTGGTTCGGGACGGGCCGGACGAATCGACCACCTGAACGCTCCCTCGGGTTGACTGAGGGTCGTTACCCCGTCTCGACCCGTGAACGTTGCTCGCGAGCATGCCATCCTGAGCGGTGAATCAAAAGACGGCTCGGAGGATATTTCACTTAACAACAATCTCTTTGTCGAGAATGGAGCCGGTGGGATATGCGTCACGCCGCAAGCCTTCCGGCGCAAGGCGGGGCCCCCGCTTAACGCTTTCGGTATAGGCGGGGCCCCCTGTTAACACGCGCCTCGCGGGCGTGGGAACGCGGGCGCGGGGACGTCCGCTGTGCCAAGCTTCGGGCATGGACGACAAGACCATCCTGAGCCGGATCTCGGAACTCGTCGACGAGGAGCACCGGCTGCGCGCCGGCGCCCAGGAGCACGAGGCCGGCACCGACGACGAGGCGCGTGAGCGGCTGCGGCACCTGGAGGAGTCCCTGGACCAGTGCTGGGACCTGCTCCGCCGCCGACGGGCGGCCCGGCAGGCGCACGGCGACCCGGATGCCCAGGGCGAGCGCCCGGTGCCGGAGGTCGAGCGCTACCTCCAGTGACCCGGCGGCCGGGCGGCGCGACCGACCCGCCCGGCCGGCTCGGCACCAGCGCGGCCCCCGACCACGCTGGCCGGCGGGCCCGACACCGGGCCGCCTGGCAGGCCCGACACCGGCGCGGCAGCGGCACCCCCGCGTCCCGGGCGGGACCGCTCCCGCCCGGGACGGCCGCGGTTCAGCGGATCCCCGCCTCCCGCGCCAGCGTCTCGGTCAGCGCCACCGGATCGGTGGCGGAGGCCGGCAGCCCTCGGGCGGTGAACCAGGCGGCCACCACCCGCACGTCGCGGGCCAGGAACTCGCCGCCCTGCGGGTTGGCCACCACGTCCACCACCTGCGGCAGGTCGATCATGACCAGCCGGCCGGCGTGCACCAGGAGGTTGTACGGGGACAGATCGCCGTGGGCGTACCCGGCGCGGGCCAGCACCACCAGCGCGTCGACCATCTGCTCCCACAGGTCGCGCAGTTCGGCGTCGCTGGGCCGGACCTGGGCCAGCCGGGGCGCGGCCTCGCCCGCGTCGGCGTCGCCGACGAACTCCAGCATCAGCTCGGTGCCGAGCAGCTGCACGGGATAGGGCACGGAGATCCGCCCGGAGGCGGCCCCGATCTCCCAGAGCCGGGACAGCGCGGCGAACTCGGCCGCCGCCCACTGCCCGGCGATCATCTGCCGGCCGAACGCGGTGCGGCCGGTCATCGCCCGCATCTCCCGCGAGCGGCGGACGCGGCGGCCCTCCAGGTAGCCGGCGTCGCGGTGGAAGAGCCGGTGGTCGGCGTCCCGGTACCGCTTGGCCGCGAGCAGGCAGCGGCGGTCGGTGTCCGGCACGGCGCGGCGGACCAGGTGGACGTCCGCCTCCTTGCCGGTCTTCAGCACGCCCAGCTCGGTGTCCCGGGCGGCCAGCTCGGTGACCAGCCAGTCCGGGTGCGGCTCGGGGCCGTGGACGGCCTGGTCCCAGGAGGACCAGCGGTCCTCCGTGTCGGGTTCGGCGTCCGGGTCGGGGAGGGTCGGCCGGGGCCGCCCCCGCTTCAGGAAGTGGGGTTGATCGTCGTCGAAGCGGCTCTTGCCGCGGCCACGGCGCTGCGGCGCCGGGAGGTCGTGATCGCGCACGGGTGGATCTGTCCTTCGATCGAGGCTGGTGGAGGCAGGCGGAACGACCCTGCAAAGACGGCCATGACCGACCTCCTCTCCTCGACCGGGCGACCCCCGGCTGCGCCCTCGCGCGGCACCATGCTGGCCGGGCCGGACCGGGCGGGTCAACCGGTTTTCCCCGCTCAGCCCGCCAGCACGGCGGCCACGGCCGGGATCACCCCGTCCTCGACCCGGGTCGGCGCGAACCGGGGGTCCGACCAGCGGCGTCCCCGGTGCAGCCAGACGCTGGGCAGGCCGACCGCGGTGGCGCCGCCGATGTCCGCCTCCGGGCTGTCGCCGACCACCCACGCGCCGCGCAGCGGCATCCGGGCCCGTTGGGCGGCGAGCGCGAAGATCCGCGGGTTGGGCTTGCTGACCCCGGCCTCCTCGGAGATCACCCAGTCGGCGACGTACCGGTCCAGGCCGGTGCTGCGGATCTTGGTGTCCTGCTGGCGCGCGGCGCCGTTGGTGACCACGACCGGCACCCAGCCGGCGTCGGCGGCGATCCGCAGCGCGCACGCCACCAACGGGTCGAGCCGCATGTGCGCCACCACGCCGTCGTGCAGCTCGTCGACCAGGTCGATCGAGGGGATGCGCAGGCCGTAGCGGTCGCGGATGGCGTCGGCCACGTCCCAGCGATTGGTCAGCCCGTCGGCGTCGACGGAGACGAGCCAGTCGAGGTCGCCCGCGGGCGCGCCGACGCTCTCCAGGAAGCGTGCTCCCCAGGCGCGAAACGGCCCGTCGCGGTCCAGGAGGGTGTCGTCCAGAGCGAGCAGGAGCAACGGCACCTGAGCACCCTACGGGAACGGCCGGAGCACCGGCAGGGCCGAGGGTCCCACAGTCACGCTCAGGCGACCAGCGTGGCGCGGGCGGACCCGGCGTCCGGCAGCCGGTCGAGCAGCATGGTGTGCGCCGCGCGGGTGTCCGCCAGGACATCCGGGTGCAGCGTCGCCACCAGCACGTCCTCGCCGGTGTCCGCGCCCCGCGCGAGGGGCCGGCCCTCCGGGTCGTAGACCGCCGCGCCACCGTTGAACCGCCACGGGTCCGCTCCGCCGACCGCGTTGGCGAAGACCACGAACATCGTGTTGTCCAGCGCGCGGGCCGCGTAGTAGAGGTCGCGGCGGTGCGCCGAGCCGGCCAGGTAGCCGCTGGGGCAGAGGTAGCCGTGCGCGCCGTCGGCCGCCGCGGCCCGGCCGTGCTCGGGGAAGCAGCCGTCGTAGCAGATGCCGAGGCCGAACCGCCACGTGTCGACCACCAGCGTGGCACCCCGCCGGCCGGCGTCGAACAGCTCGCGCTCGCCGCTCCAGAGCTGCTGCTTGTCGTACCCGGCGGTGATCGTGCCGGCCGGGTCCACGACCAGCGACGAGATGGTGCGTCGCCGGTCGGGGTGGCGGACCGCCGCGCCGATCAGCACGGCAGCTCCGGTGTCCCGGGCGGCGGCGCGCAGCGGGTCGAGTCTCGGGTCGTCGACCCGCCCGTCCGGGTCGGCGGCGACGTCCGTCCCGCCGGGGTCGGCGCCCAGCGTCGGCGGGTGGTACGCCGGCAGGAACAGCTCGGGCAGCACCACCACGCGGGCGCCGGCGGCGCGGCCGACCAGGCGGGCGGCGGCGGAGGCGTTGCCGGCGACGTCGCCGGGCGTCGGGCAGGCCTGGACGGCGGCGACGGTCAGCGGGGCGGTGGGGAGGGACACGACCGGGATCGTAGCGAACGGTTCTCGCAAGCCGTACGTACGGTTTGCATCGGCCCTGCTCACCTGCGACGATCGTGCCGTGCCCAGAGTAAGTCAGGACCAGCTCGACGCGCGCCGGCAGGAGATCCTCACCGCGGCCCGGGCGTGTTTCGCCCGGCACGGCTACGAGGGCGCCACCGTGCGACGGCTGGAGGAGGCCACCGGCCTCTCCCGGGGCGCGATCTTCCACCACTTCCGCGACAAGGACTCGCTCTTCCTCGCGGTGGCCGAGGACGACGCCGCCGCCATGGTGGAGACCGTCGCCCGCAACGGCCTCGTCCAGGTGATGCGGGACCTGCTGGCCCGCGCCGTCTCGCCGGACACCACCGGCTGGCTCGGCAGCCAGCTCGAGGTCTCCCGCCGGCTGCGCACCGACCCGGCGTTCGCCAAGCGCTGGTCCGAGCGTTCGGCGGCCATCGCCGAGGCGACCCGGGAACGCCTGCTCCGCCAGCGCGAGGCCGGGGTGCTCCGCGACGACGTGCCGATCGACGTGCTCGCCCAGTTCCTGGAACTGGCCTACGACGGGCTGGTGCTGCACCTGGCGATGGGCCGGCCCGCCGGTGACCTCGCCCGCGTGCTCGACCTGGTCGAGGAGGCCGTCCGCCGGCACTGAGTCTCGGTCCGGTAACTGCCCCCGCCGAGGAGATCAACGCTGGCGCACCTGCTCCACAATGGGCCGCGACCCCCTCGCGACAGGAGCAGACCATGACCGTCCTCGCGGCCGACACCTGGGGCGTACCCGGCCCCGTCTTCCTGCGCTGGTACCTCGTCGCGGCCGTCGTCCTGGTCGTCGGCACGGCCGTCCACCGGTTCCGCGCCCTGGCCGGCACCGCCGTGACCGATCACGGCGCGCTCGGGCCACAGCAGGTCGCGTACCTCAACGGGGGTGACCAGCTCGCGGTCTGGACCTCGCTCGGCGGGCTGCGCCGGGCCGGCGCGGTCGGCGCGCACCCGGACCGGCGGCTGGCCCCCGGCGGGCCGTTGCCGGCCGGCGTCACCCCGCTCGACCAGGCCGTCCACCACGCCGCCAACCGTGGCCTGCGCACCCGCGAGCTGGCCGGCGACGAGTGGGTCCGACGGGCGCTGGACGAGCTGCGCGACGGGCTGGTCCGCCGGGGCCTGGCCCTGGACCCGGAACGCCGTCGCACGCTGCGGCGCGGGGCCACACTGCTCGGCCTGCTGCTGGCGCTCGGCGTCGTGCGCGCCTTCGTCGGCCTGACCAACGGCCGGCCCGCCGGCTTCCTGCTCCTCGCCCTGTTCCCGCTCTTCGTCGCGTTCATCCTGCTCAACCGCGTGCCGTGGCGCACCCGGGCGGCCACCGCCGCGCTGCGCGACCTGCGCCGCCGGCACGCCTGGCTGCGCCCCACCGCCGCCCCCGCGTACGCCACCTACGGCCCGTCGGACGCGGCCCTGGGCGTGGCGCTGTTCGGCACCGCCACGCTCTGGACCATGGACCCGGGTTTCGCGGAGCAGGCCGAGATCCAGCGCCAGGCGATGGGCACCGCCGGCAGCTCGGGCACCTCGTGCGGTGGTGGCGGCAGCTCCTGCTCCGGGGGCGGTTCCTCCTGCGGCGGCGGCAGCTCCTGCGGCGGTGGCGGCGGGTGCGGGGGTGGCGGCGGGTGCGGCGGATGAGCGGCCCGTCCGGCGTCGGCATCGGCTGGCGCCCCGAGATCGCCGGCTTCGTGGCCGGGCTGCCGGGGCTGCGCTTCGTCGAGGTGGTCGCGGAAGGGGTGAACCCGGCCGGGCCGCTGCCCGACGGCCTGGCCGAGCTGCGCGAACGCGGCGTCACCGTCGTACCCCACGGGGTGCGGCTCTCGCTCGGCGGCGCGGAACCGGTCGACCCGCACCGGGTGGCGCACCTGGCCGGGGTGGCCGAGGCGCTGGCGGCGCCGCTGGTCAGCGAGCACATCGCGTTCGTGCGGGCCGGCGGGCTGGAGGCCGGTCACCTGCTGCCGCTGCCGCGCAGCCGGGAGGCGGTGGCCACGGTGGTCGCCAACGTGCGGCGGGCGCAGGCGGAGCTACCGGTGCCGCTGGCGCTGGAGCCGATCGCGGCGCTCTTCGACTGGCCCGACGACGAGCTGGACGAGGCCGACTTCCTCACCGAGATCCTCGACGCCACCGGGGCGCGGCTGCTGCTCGACGTCGCGAACGTGCACGCCAACGCCCGCAACCGGGGTGGCGATGCCACCGCGCTGCTGGACCGGCTCCCGCTGGAGCGGATCGCCTACGTCCACGTGGCCGGCGGCGCCGAGGCCGGCGGGTTCTACCACGACACGCACACCGACCCGGTCCCCACCGAGGTGCTCGACCTGGTCCGGGAGCTGTGCGCCCGGCGGCGACCGCCGGCGCTGCTGCTGGAACGCGACGGCCACTACCCGCCCGCCGCCGAGCTGCGCGGCGAGCTGGACGCGCTGTCCGCCGCCTCCGGCCATCCGGTGGTCACGTGAGCGGCGACCTGGCTGCCCGGCAGGCCGAGCTGGTCGCGGCGCTGGTGGCCGGCGGTCCGCTGCCGCCCGGCTTCGCCCCGGCGCCGGTCGACGCGGCCCGCCGGGCGCTGCTGCGCAAGCGGGCCGGCGACGTGGCCCGGCACTGGCCGCTACTCGCCGCCGGCCTCGGCGCCGACTGGCCGACGGTGTTCACCGACTGGGCGGACGGTCGCCCCACCAACGGATCGCTGCGTGACGGCTGGGACCTGGCCCGTGAGCTGCGCACCCGGGACATGTTGCCGCCGCTGGGCGCGGAGGAGCTGGCCGTGCGCGAGGCCGCGAGCCGCTACGACGGCCGCGCCGCGCCCCGGCCACGCCGCCTGCCGGCGCTCGCCCGCACCGGCGGCGCCGTCGCGGTCCAGCTCGCCGGCCGGGTACGCCTGCTTCGGCCCGCCCCGCGCTGACAGCAACCCCTCGGGTACGGCAGGATCGGGCGCATGGATCTCGGACTCGCCGACCGGGTGTACGTGCTCACCGGCGCCTCCGGCGGCCTCGGCTTCGCCACCGCCGAGCAGCTCGTCGCCGACGGCGCCCGGGTGGTGATCGCCGCCCGGGCCCCGGAACGGGTGGCCGCCGCCGTCGAGGCGCTCGGCGACCCGGCGCGGGCCATCGGGCTGACCGCCGACCTCGCCGACCCCGGCACCCCGGCCCGCCTCGTCGCCGCGGCGCGTGAGCACTTCGGCCGCCTCGACGGCGCGCTGATCTCGGTCGGCGGCCCGCCCCGCGGCACCGCCGCCGAGATCACCGACGAGCAGTGGCGGGAGTCGTTCGAGACGGTCTTCCTGGGCAGCGTCCGGGTCGCCCGCACGGTGGCCGGCGCGCTCACCGACGGCGGCGCGATCGGCCTGGTGCTGTCCACCTCGGCGCGCGCCCCGCTGGCCGGCCTCGGCATCTCCAACGGCCTACGCCCGGGCCTGGCCGGCGTGGCGAAGGACCTGGCCGACGAGTACGGCCCGCGTGGCGTGCGGGTGCTGAGCCTGCTCCCCGGGCGGATCATGACCGACCGCAACCGGGACCTGCTGGCCGCCACCGGTGACGCCGACCGCGCCCGCGCCGAGGCGGAGGCGGCCATCCCGCTGGGTCGCATCGGCGACCCGGCCGAGTTCGGCCGGGTGGCGGCGTTCCTGCTCTCCCCCGCCGCCGGCTACGTCACCGGGGTGACCGTGCCGGTCGACGGCGGCGCGCTGCGCGGCCTGTGACGGCCGCCGTGGTGTGCTCTCGGCCGCCGACGACCACCCGGCCCGCTGCGGGGTCGCGGTGAACGACCGACGCCGGCCCGCGGGCGGGCGACCCGAGACGGCCACCGGTCCGGGCGTGCCGGCCCGCCGTCATCCCCGACCCAGCCGGGAGCAGCTCGCCGCCGCGGCCGACCGCCTGCTGCCCGACGTGATCGCGCCCGGGCTGGACGTGCTCTTCGTCGGCATCAACCCGGGCCTGTGGTCGGCGGCCACCGGCTGGCACTTCGCCCGCCCCGGCAACCGGTTCTGGCCGGCGCTGCACCGGGGCGGGTTCACCCCGCGCCTGCTGCACCCCAGCGAACAGGACGAACTGCCCGCGCTCGGGCTGGGCATCACCAACATGGTGGCCCGGGCCAGCGCCCGCGCCGACGAGCTGACCGCCGAGGAACTGGTCGACGGCGCCCGGGTGCTGACCGGGAAGGTGGCGCAGCACCGGCCGCGGTGGGTGGCGGTGGTCGGGGTGACCGCCTACCGGATCGGGTTCGCCCGGCCGAAGGCCGGCTTCGGGCCGCAGCCGGAGACGCTCGGGCCGGCCCGGCTGTGGGTGCTGCCCAACCCGAGCGGGCTCAACGCGCACTTCACCCCGGAGACGCTCGGTGCCGCCTTCGGTGAGCTGCGCGCCGCCGTCGTCGCCGGTTGACCCGGGCCTCCCGCCGCTCCTAGTTGGCGGCGGCCGGGGGCATGGCCTCCTGGGCGACGTAGGTGCCCATCGGCACCGTGGTCACCACCGGCTCGGGCTGCTCCGGCCCGGCGTAGGGCGCCGGGGAGTCGGCCACCGCGAACTGCGTGCGGTAGAGCTCGGCGTAGAGACCGCCGACCGCCACAAGCTCCTCGTGCCGGCCGCGCTCGACGATCCGCCCCTCGTCGAGCACGAGGATCTGGTCGGCGTCGCGCACGGTGGAGAGCCGGTGCGCGATCACCAGCGCGGTACGCCCGGTCAGTGCCACCGACAACGCCCGCTGCACGGCCGCCTCGCTCTCCGAGTCGAGGTGCGCGGTGGCCTCGTCGAGGATCACGATCGACGGGGCCTTGAGCAGCAGCCGGGCGATGGCGATGCGTTGCTTCTCCCCGCCGGAGAAGCGGTAGCCGCGCTCCCCCACCGTGGTGTCGAGCCCGTCGGGCGTGGCCCGGACCAGGTCGGCGACCTGAGCGCCGGCCAGCGCGGCCCAGATCTCGTCGTCGGTGGCGTCGGGCTTGGCGTAGCGGAGGTTCTCCCGGATCGTCTCGTGGAACAGGTGCGAATCCTGGGTGACCACGCCGATCTCGTCGCGCAGCGAGGCGAGCGTCGCGTCGCGCACGTCGACGCCACCGACCAGCACCTGGCCGTCGCTGACGTCGTAGATCCGGGAGACCAGCATGGACAGCGTCGACTTGCCGGCGCCGGACGGGCCGACCAGGGCCACCATCTGGCCCGGCTCGACGGCGAACGAGACGCCCTTGAGCACCGGCTCGTTGACCGTGCGGTCGAGCGTAGCGACCTCTTCCAGCGATGCCAGCGACACCTCGGCGGCGCTCGGGTAGCGGAAGCGCACGTCGCGGAACTCGACCCGGCCGTTGCCCCGGGGCACCGGCACGGCGTCGGGCTTCTCCTCGATGCCGGGGCGCAGGTCGAGCACCTCGAAGACCCGGTCGAAGGAGACCAGCGCGCTCATCACGTCGACCCGGACGTTGGAGAGCGCGGTGAGCGGACCGTAGAGCCGGGTGAGCAGCAGCGCGAGCTTCACCACGGTGCCCGCGCTGACGGCGCCGGCGACGGCGAGCCAGCCGCCCAGCCCGTAGGTGAGCGCCTGGGCGAGCGAGGCCACCAGCAGCATCGCCACGAAGAAGGTGCGGGAGTACATGGCGGACTGGATGCCGATGTCGCGGACCCGTTCGGCCCGGGCGGCGAACCGGGTGGCCTCCACGTCCGGCTTGCCGAAGAGCTTGACCAGCAACGCGCCCGAGACGTTGAACCGCTCGGTCATGGTGGCGTTCATCTTGGCGTCGAGGTTGTAGGACTCGCGGGTGATCTCGGCGAGCCGCTTGCCCACCCGGCGGGCCGGGATGATGAAGATCGGCAGCAGCACCAGCGCCAGCACGGTGATCTGCCAGGAGAGCACCAGCATCGCCCCGGCGGTGAGCACGAGCTGGATGACGTTGCTGACCACCCCGGACAGCGTCGAGGTGAACGCCCGCTGGGCGCCGAGCACGTCGTTGTTGAGCCGGCTGACCAACGCGCCGGTCTGGGTGCGGGTGAAGAACTGCAGCGGCATCCGCTGGACGTGGTCGTAGACCCGGGTGCGCAGGTCGAGGATGATGCCCTCGCCGATGCGCGCCGAATACCACCGCTGGGCCAGCGAGAAGAGCGCGTCGGCCACGGCCAGCACCGCGATGATCACCGCGAGCCGGACCACGGTCTGGCGGGCCTCGGACCCACCGCCGGCGATCGCGTCGATCACGTCACCGGCGAGCAGCGGGGTGGCCACCCCGATCACCGCGGCCACGATCACGGTGACCAGGAAGACGACGATGTCGCGCCGGTAGGGCTGGGCGAAGGCGACGATCCGCCGGGCGGTGCCGCGCTTGAGCTGGTGCGCGGAGACCTCGTCGCGGTTGCGCAGGGACCGGAGCATGCTCCAGCCGCCCATGCCGCCGCCGGCCATGTGGTTGGACATCCGTCACCTCCGGGTCGTCGGGCAGCATGAACCGTCGGGTTCGATTCTCCCGACGCCTGTGACAACCTCGCGAGTAACCCGGATCTTCCCGAACGGTCCTTACTGCTATTCGCCCCGTCCGGCCAGGTCCCGGATTCGCCTCGTCTGCGCCTCGCGCTCGGCCCGCTGCTGCTCGGCGTGCGAGCGGCCGGCCGCGCCGGCGAGCAGCGCCTTGATCTCCACGATCGCGTCCCGGTTGTTGGCGAGCAGCCCGGCCGACAGGTCACCCACGGCGGCGTCCAGCTGGTCGTTCGGCACCACCAGGGTGGCCAGGCCGATCCGGTCGGCCTCGGCGGCGTCCATCCGGCGGCCGGTGGCGCAGATCTCCAGGGCCCGGGAGTAGCCGACCAGCTCGACCAGGCGGCGGGTGCCGGCCAGGTCGGGGACCAGGCCGAGGGTCACCTCGGCCATCGAGAGCTTGGCGTCCGCGGCGAGCACACGCATGTCGCAGGCGAGGGCGAGCTGGAAGCCGGCGCCGATGGCGTGCCCCTGCACCGCCGCGATCGAGATGACGTCCGGCCGGTGCAACCAGGTGAAGCCGTCCTGGTAGCCGGCGATCCGGTCGGCGCACTCGGCCTCCGGCAACGTGGCCAGCTCGGCGAAGGAGCCCGGCCCGGAGGCGCCGGCGACCGCCAGGTCCAGGCCGGCGGAGAAGGAGCGACCCTCGCCGCGCACGACGACGACCCGAACGTCACCGGGCAGGTCCCGGGAGAAGTCGCTCATGGCGCGCCACATGGCCGGGGTCTGGGCGTTGAGCACGTCGGGCCGGCACAACGTCACCGTCGCGACCGGCCCGTCGCAGTCGAGTCGTACTCCGGTCGTCTCGGCGGTCACCGGACCACCCGGAGCGCGACGCTGATGGACGACGCTGGGGGGCGGGTCACGCCTTCTTGCGGCGCCGGGCGCCGCCGCGCTGCCGCAGCTGCACCCCGGACTCGGTGAGCACCCGGTGGATGAATCCGTAGGAACGGCCCGTCGAGGCCGCCAGCGCACGGATGCTCTCACCCCCGGTGTACCGCTTTACCAGGTCTTTGGCGAGCGTCTGACGCTCGGCCCCGACGATCCGGCGACCCTTCTCAGTGCTGGTGGCTGTGCCGGTGGCTGCCATGCTGATTCCTCACGTCCCAGACTGTGCGGTTCGGATACGGTCCCACCTATTAGACCGCCTCGGACGATCATGCGCCAGATATCAACTATTCGCCAACCGACACGCTACGCAAAGTCAACTTCCCGATAGAGTGATCCTTCCGACCGTCTGATCCGTACCGGTCGGGTCGTATCGTGCCCCCGGTGACCGATCTGATCGCCGCCGCGGCCGGTGCCGCCGGCGTGTTCACCGCCACCAACCTCGACGACATCGTCGTGCTCACCGTGCTGTTCGTGGCGGCCCGGCGCAGCGGCCGGCCCCGGCCCTGGCAGATCGTCACCGGCCAGTACGCGGGCATCGGCGCGCTGGTCGCCGTCGCGGTGGTGGCCGCCGCCGGCCTGCTGGTGGTGCCCGACCCGTGGCCCGGCCTGCTCGGGCTGCTGCCGATCGCGCTCGGCGTCCGGGCGCTGCGGCGCCGGGACGCCGACGACGACGAACCGCCGGTGGTGGTCGGCACCCTGCTCGGCGTCGCCGGGGTGACGGTGGCCAACGGCGCCGACAACATCGCCGTCTACGTGCCGGTCTTCCGCACGCTCGACCCGGCCACCGGCCTGGTCTGGCTGCTGGTCTTCGCCGCCCTGGTGGCCGTCTGGTGCGTGGTCGCCGCCGCGCTCGGCGGCCACCCCCGGGTGGTGGCGCTGGTCGGCCGCGTCGGCCACTGGCTGGTGCCGGCCATCTTCATCGCCATCGGCGCGACAATCGTCCTCACCTCCGGCGTCCTCCCCCGCCTCGCCGCCCTCCTCCCCTGACGCCCCAACCCGGGCGAACCCCGTCGATCATGAGGTTGGCGGCGTAGTGGATCTCGCAAACTGCCGCCAACTTCATGATCGACGGGGCGGGGGCGCGGGGACGGGTCAGGCCAGCTCCACCAGTTCCAGGAGGTCGTCGGACCAGGCGTCCTCGTCGCCGTCGGGCAGCAGGATGGCGCGGTCCGGCTTGAGCGCGGTGACCGCGCCCGGGTCGTGGGTGACCAGCACGATCGCGCCCGGGTAGCGGGCGATCGCGTCGAGCACCTGCTCCCGGCTGACCGGGTCGAGGTTGTTCGTCGGCTCGTCCAGCAGCAGCACGTTGGCCCCCGAGCAGACCAGGGTGGCCAGCGCCAGCCGGGTCTTCTCGCCACCGGAGAGCACGCCGGCCGGCTTGTCCACGTCCTCGCCGGAGAAGAGGAACGCACCCAGGATCTTGCGCAGGTCGGTGTCGGTCTGGTCCGACGCGGCGCTGCGCATGTGATCCAGGATGGTCCGGTCCACGTCCAGCGTCTCGTGCTCCTGGGCGTAGTAGCCGAGCCGCAGGCCGTGCCCGGGGCGCACCTCGCCGGTGTCCGGCTCCAGCAGGCCGCCGAGCATCCGCAGCAGGGTGGTCTTGCCGGCGCCGTTGAGGCCGAGGATGGCCACCCGGGAGCCGCGGTCCACCGCGACGTTCACGTCGGTGAAGATCTCCAGCGACCCGTACGACTTGGAGAGGCCGGCCGCGGTCAGCGGCGTCTTGCCGCACGGTGCCGGGTTGGGGAAGCGGACCTTGGCCACCCGGTCGGCGACCCGGACCTCGTCGAGCCCGGAGAGCAGCCGCTCGGCACGGCGGGCCATGTTCTGCGCGGCGACGGTCTTGGTGGCCTTGGCCCGCATCTTGTCGGCCTGGGCCATCAGCGCGCCGGCCTTCTTCTCGGCGTTGGCCCGCTCCCGGCGGCGGCGGCGCTCGTCGGTCTCCCGCGCCTCCAGGTACGCCTTCCAGCCGAGGTTGTAGGTGTCGACCACGGACCGGGTGGCGTCCAGGAACCACACCTTGTTGACCACGGCCTCCAGCAGCGACGCGTCGTGGGAGATCACGATCAGGCCGCCCTTGTGGTTGCCGAGGAAGCCGCGCAGCCAGGTGATCGAGTCCGCGTCGAGGTGGTTGGTGGGCTCGTCGAGCAGCAGGATGCCGCCGCCGTTCTCGCCCGCGTCTCGGAACAGGATCCGGGCCAGCTCGATGCGCCGGCGCTGACCGCCGGAGAGCGTGCCGATGGTCTGCGCCAGAGCGCGGTCGGGCAGGCCGAGGTTGGCGCAGATCCGGGCCGCCTCGGCCTCCGCCGCGTAGCCGCCGAGCGAGGCGAACTGGTCCTCCAACGCGCCGTAGCGGCGGACCAGCCGCTCGTCGTCGGCGCCCTCGGCGAGCTTGTTCTCCAACTCCGTCATCTGGGCCATGAGCACGTCGAGGCCGCGCGCGGAGAGCACCCGGTCCCGCCCGGTGACCTCCAGGTCGCCGGTACGTGGATCCTGCGGCAGGTAGCCGATGGCGCTGCGTCGGTCGATCTGCCCGGCGTACGGCTGGCCCTCCCCGGCGAGCACCTTGAGGGTGGTGGTCTTGCCGGCGCCGTTGCGCCCGACCAGACCGATCCGGTCTCCCGGCTGCACCCGCAGGGTGGTGTCGGACAGCAGGATCCGGGAACCGGCGCGCAGTTCCAGGCCGGTGGCAGTGATCATTTCGGAGTACTCGCTCTCGGGTCCGGAAGGGCTGACTCAGGGCACGCGAAAGCGCCGGCGGGTCGTCTTCTCCCGTCGGCGCGGGGCCGTTCAGCCTTCGCAGCGCAGCACGGGTCAAGTGTACCGGGCGTGCCGTACCGCTCCCGCCGGATTACCGGACAAGATCATCGGGTACCGAATGCGCCGTCCGGACCCGGTCCGGTACCGCAACCACCACACACGGACATCTCGGCGATCGGGGTCAATATGGAGCTGAACGAGAACGCGCGGGTCGACACCAGCCAGGTGGACGACCGGCGAGGGTCCGGCGGAGGAGGAGGTGGGATGGGCATCCCCATCCCGGGCGGCGGCGGTGGCCGGGGCGGGCTCGTGAGCATCATCATCGCCGTGCTCGTCGCCCTGGTCGGCGGCGGATTCGGCCTCAACGCGGCCACCAACGGCGGCGGCGGGTCCGAGCAGGGCGACAACACCTCGCTGGAGCAGAAGTGCTCCGCGGAGGACGCGCTGAAGCAGCTCGACTGCCGCAACACGCTCTACGTCAACTCGATCCAGGCCTACTGGCGCACCGCCATGCCGGAGGTGTTCGGCGAGCAGTACCAGCCGTCCAAGACGGTGTTCTTCAGCCAGAACGTCACCACCGGCTGCGGCGCTGCCGACTCCGGGGTCGGCCCGTTCTACTGCCCGGCCGACGACCTGGTCTACATCGACCTCACGTTCTACAAGCTGCTGGCCGACCAGCTCGGCGCCGAGGGTGAGTTCGCCCAGCCGTACGTGCTGGCCCACGAGTACGGCCACCACGTGCAGGACCTGCTCGGCACCGAGGCGGAGATGCGCCGACAGCAGCAGCGCGACCCGCAGAACGCCAACGCGCTCTCGGTGAAGCTGGAGCTGCAGGCCGACTGCTACGCCGGCGCCTGGGCCAAGAACGCCACCGGCACCGCCGACGACAAGGGCCAGAAGATCTTCAAGAGCATCACCGACCAGGACATCCAGCAGGCCATCGACACCGCCGAGAAGATCGGCGACGACGCCATCCAGCAGCGGTCCGGCCGGCCGGTGAACCCGGACGAGTTCACCCACGGCAGCTCCGAGCAGCGCAAGCAGTGGTTCACCAAGGGCTTCTCCACCGGCGACCCGAAGGCCTGCGACACCTTCGGCGCCGGCAAGTAGGGCGCGGCGGCCTCCCGGGCCGCCGGCCGCGCCGCTGGGACGTCCAGCGACGCGGCCGGCGGCCCGATCGCGTCAGGGCAGGATCACCTGGGCCGGGGTGGGCCGCTGGACGGTGGTGCCGTCACCCAACTGCCCGCCGCTGTTGTCGCCCCAGCACCACAGGCCGCCGTCGGTCCGGATCCCGCAGCCGTGATCGGCCACGGCGAGACCACCGGTCCAGGTGGTGGCCGTGCCGACCTGGACCGGCGCGGACCGGTGGGTGGTGGTGCCGTCGCCCACCTGTCCGGACGCGTTCTTGCCCCAGCACCACAGGCTGCCGTCGGTACGCGACGCACACGACGCGTCACCGCTCGCGGCCACCCGGCTCCAGGTGGTGGCGGTGCCGACCTGGACCGGCGTGGTCCGGTAGCTGCCGCTCACAGCGAGCTGCCCGTAGCCGTTCTCCCCCCAGCACCACAGCGCGCCGGAGCGGATGCCGCAGGTGTGCGCGTACCCGGCCGTGACGGCGGACCAGTCGGCTGCGGTGCCGACCTGCGCCGGCGTCGTCTGCGACCCCAGGGTGCCGAGGCCGAGCTGCCCGTCCGAGCTGAGACCCCAGCACCACAGCGTGCCGTCGGTGCGCACCGCGCAGGTGTGCGCGAAGCCGGTCGAGACGCTCGCCCAGTTGCTCGCCGTGCCGACCCGCAGCGGGGTGGTCGCGACGTACGGGTCGTCGCCGACGCCCAACTGTGCGGTCCGGTTGAACCCCCAGCACCAGAGCGTGCCGTCGGTGCGCACGGCACAGGTGTGCGCGGGCCCGGCGCTGACCCTGGCCCAGGTGGTGGCGGCGCCGACCTGCACCGGCACGCTCCGGCTGGTGGTGGTGCCGTCGCCGAGCTGGCCCCGGAAGTTCGAGCCCCAGCACCACAGCGTGCCGTCGGTCCGGACCCCGCAGGTGTGCCCGGAGCCGCCGTCGACGGCGGTCCAGGTGGCGGCGCCGATCCGCGCCGGGGTGCTCCGGTTCGTGGTGGTGCCGTCGCCGAGCTGGCCGCCGTAGTTGGAGCCCCAACACCACAGTCCCCCGTCGGCGCTGATCGCGCACGTGTGCGCGCCGCCGGTGGTGACGCTGGTGACGGCCGGGGCCGCGAGCGCGACGCGCTGCGCCGGGCCGACCCCAGCGGTCGCCGGTCCCGCCGTCAGCGCGGCGGTGAGCACGACGCTTCCGGTGCACAGCGCCGCCGCGGCGGCGAGAAGCCTCGTCGCACGGCGCCACCGGGTTCGCAGCCGTCCGTCCTGATGTCCGCTCATGGAATTGTTCTCTCCCAACGATGTCGGTGCCTGGGTGGCGGAGGCGAAGCTGCCCCGGTGGGTCGCCCGGAGACCCACCGCTTCACCGCACCGACCCTATGCATCGATTCGATTCGATGCACCTCCGACGAGGGGGAATGACCGGCTTCAGGTGATCTTTTCCCGTTCAGCGGACCAGGATGTGGACCGCGCGGGCGGCGGCGACGGCCGCGACCAGCACGGCGTGCCGGGGTTCCGGCACGTCCAGCAGGCGCTCCGCGCGCACCGCCGCGAGCGGCGCCAGCCGCCGGTCGGCCAGCACCGTGTCCACCGCCCGCCGGTCACCGCCGCAGACCAGCGCCGCGAGCGTGCCGGCCGCCGGCAACAGCAGGCGTACGGCGAGATCGGCGGCATCACCCAGGGCCGCCCTCGCCTGGTTGTCGCGCCGCCGGGCGAACCGCTGCTGGGACCAGCCGCCCGCGGCGGTGCGCCCCTGCACGTACCGGGTGTCCACCTTGGAGGTCACCAGCTCGGTGCCGTCGACCACGCCGACCGCCACCGCGCCCTTACGGGCCAACAGCAGGCCGAGCCGGCGGGGCGCGGCCACGGCGCCGGCGAACGCCGGCAGGTCCGGCGCGGGGCGCGCGCCGGGCGGCGTGTGCAACTCGGCGGTGGCGCCGTCCGGGGCGGTGAGCAGCAACCCGTACCCCAGGGCGGTGGTGGTGGGCGGGCCGTGCCGGTCGGCGAAGCCCTCCACCCAGCGGGTGACGCGGGCCGGGTCGACCTCGACCCACCGGCCGCCCCCGGCTGCGGGTCGGCTACTCATGGCACGACGGTACGCGGTTCAGCCGGACAGCAGGGTGGCGGCCGCGAGGCCGGCGATCAACCCGCTCGACACCAGGCCGGTCACCAGGCGCCCGCGCGGGCCGGCCAGCACCCGGCCCACCACCGAACCGCCGCCGGCCACCAGCAGCTGCCAGCTCGCCGAGGCCAGGAACGCGCCGGTCACGAACCACGCGGCGGTGGCCGGATCCGGGTCGGCGGCGTCGCGGCGGCCGAGCACCAGCGCGGCGAAGTAGAGCACCGTCGCCGGGTTGAGCAGGGTCAACCCGAGCAACGCGGCGTACGCCCGGCCCGGGGTGTGCCGGCCGCGACCGCCCGGCGCCTCGGCGACCCGCCCGACCCGACGGCCGGACCAGGCACGCCACAGGCCGTGCGCGGCGATGCCGAGCAGCACCAGCGCGGCGACCACCCGCAGCGGCCCGGAGACCGGGGCGAGGACGCGGGCCAGCCCGGCGCCGCCCAGCGCGGCGACCGTGGCGTAGAGCCCGTCGGCGGTGGCCACGGCGAGCGCCGCGGCCGCACCGACCCGGAATCCGTTGCGTGCGCTGAGCCCGAGGATGAGGACCGCGATCGCGCCGACCGGGATCGCGACGCCGTAGCCGGCGACCAGCCCGGCCAGGAACGCGCCGGTCACGACGGCGGGCGGCGGGTCGAGGCGGCCGGCAGCGCGCGCTGTCGACGCGCGGCGGTGGCCGCACGGACAGGAACCTGCTTGGGGTACGCCTCGATCACCCGCCCATCCTGCGCGCCGCCCCACTCCCCCGCCACCCGATTTCCCCGCTCCCGCCCCCGCACCGCCCGCGCCCGGCCCGCTCCCCCCGCCGCTCGGCTCGCTGTCGCCCGCCGCGCCCGCTCCGCGTCGGCGGTCCGCCGGCTGCTGGACGGTGGGCGTGTCGCGCCTGGTGTTCTTCCGCCGCACGACACGGAGAGTGATCGACAACGCGTCGGGCGCGCCACCCCGGAGGGGGTGACGCGCCCGCGACGGCGACCGGGAGATCGTCAGACGTTGAAGCCGAGCGAGCGGAGCTGGTCGCGCCCCTCGTCGGTGATCTTGTCGGGGCCCCACGGCGGCAGCCAGACCCAGTTGATCCGGATGTCGTTCACCAGGCCGCCGCCCGGCCCGGTGGTCAGCGCCTGCCGGGCCTGGTCCTCGATCACGTCGGTCAGCGGGCAGGCCGCCGAGGTCAGCGTCATGTCCAGCGTGGCGACGTTCTCGTCGTCCACGTGCACCCCGTACACCAGACCGAGGTCGACCACGTTGATGCCCAGCTCGGGGTCGACGACGTCCTTCATCGCCTCCTCGATGTCGCCGACGGCGGCCTTGCCGCCGGCCGGCGTGGCCGGGCTGTCCGTCGCCACCGCGCCGGCCTCCGGCGTCGTGGTGGTCTCGTCCTCGCTCATGCCGCCCCCTCGCTCGCTCATGCCTTCACCTCGGGGCTCACGCCCACACCGGCGCGTGCCGCGGCGTCCTTGAACGCCATCCACGACAACAGCGCGCACTTGACCCGGGCCGGGTAGCGCGCGACACCCGCGAACGCCACCCCGTCTCCGAGTACGTCCTCGTCCGGCGTGACCTGGCCACGCCCGGACATCAACTCGACGAACGCCTCATGCACCACCGCGGCGTCACCCGCGGCCCGGCCGCGCAGCAGCTCGTGCAGGATGCTCGCCGACGCCTGGCTGATCGAGCAGCCCATCCCGTCGTACGAGATGTCGGTGAACACCGTGCCGTCGGTCGCCACCCGCACGGTGATCTCGTCGCCGCAGGTCGGGTTGACGTGGTGCGCCTCGCCGACCCGGGCCGCCGGGTCCGTCGCGTCCCGCAGGCCGCGTCCGTGCGGGTGCCGGTAGTGGTCCAGGATGATCTCCTGGTAAAGAGAATCAGGATGCATCACGCGAACACCTTCCG
Source organism: Micromonospora humi (assembly GCF_900090105.1). Classification (GTDB taxonomy): domain Bacteria; phylum Actinomycetota; class Actinomycetes; order Mycobacteriales; family Micromonosporaceae; genus Micromonospora; species Micromonospora humi. The sequence continues at coordinate 51,348 of NZ_FMDM01000023.1, forward strand.
CACCTGGTCCAGGCCCGCCACCAGGGCGTCGATCTCCGCCGTGGTGGTGTAGAGGTAGAACGACGCCCGCGTCATCGCCGGCACCCCGAAGCGGGCGCACACCGGCTTGGCGCAGTGGTGCCCCACCCGCACCTGCACGCCGAGCGAGTCGAGCACCTGCCCGACGTCGTGCGGGTGCACGTCGCCGAGGGCGAACGAGATCGTCCCGCCCCGGCCGACCGGCACGGACGGGCCGAAGATCCGCAACCCTGGCACGGTGGCGAGGGCGTCCAGCGCGTACGCCGTCAGCTCCTTCTCGTGCCACTGGATCGCCCGCATCCCGACCCCGGTGAGGTAGTCCACCGCCGCGCCGAGCGCGACCGCCTCGGCGATCGGCGGCGTGCCCGCCTCGAACCGGGCCGGCGGCGCGGCGAACGTGGTGCGCGCCATCGTCACCGTCTCGATCATCGAGCCGCCGCCCATCACCGGCGGCATCGCGGCGAGCAGCTCACCCCGGCCCCAGAGCACGCCGATGCCGGTCGGACCGCACATCTTGTGCCCGGTGAAGACGATGAAGTCGGCGTCCAGGTCGACCACGTCGATCGGCTGGTGCGGCACCGACTGGGAGCAGTCGAGCAGCAGCAGCGCACCGACCTGGCGGACCCGCTCGGTGATCCGCGCGGTGGCGTTGACCGTGCCGAGGATGTTCGACGTGTGCACCAGCGAAACGATCTTGGTGCGCTCGGTGACCAGGTCGTCCAGGCCCGACTCGTCCAACCGGCCGCCGTCGGTGACCGGGAACCAGCGCAGCGTCGCGCCGGTGCGCTCGGCGAGCAGCTGCCACGGGACGATGTTCGAGTGGTGCTCCATCTCGGAGATCACGATCTCGTCGCCGGGCCCGAGCCGGAACCGCTCGTCGGCGTCCGCGCGCAGCGAGGCGTTGGAGAACGCGTACGCCACCACGTTGATCGCCTCGGTGGAGTTCTTGGTGAACACCACCTCGTCCACGCTCGGCGCGTTGAGGAACGCGGCGATCTTCGCCCGCGCGCCCTCGTACGCCTCGGTCGCCTCGGTGCCCAGCGTGTGCACCGAGCGCGACACGTTGGCGTTGTGCCGCGCGTAGTGCTCGGTGAGCACGTCGAGCACCTGCCGCGGCTTGTGCGAGGTGTTGGCGCTGTCCAGGTAGACCAGCGGGTGACCGTTGACCTCCCGGTCCAGGATCGGGAAGTCGGCCCGCACCGCCGCCACGTCGAAGCGCGGCACGTCGTCGTACTGCGGCATGCCCGCCGGGATCGCGATGGAGGAGGAGGTCATGTCGAGTCTCAGGCCCGCGCCGCGCCGGCCCCGGCGACGTACCGCTCGTAGCCCTCTTCCTCGAGCTTGTCGGCCAGCTCGCGGCCGCCCTGCTCGACGATCCGCCCGGCCACGAAGACGTGCACGAAGTCCGGCTTGATGTAGCGCAGGATCCGGGTGTAGTGGGTGATCAGCAGCATCCCGGTGTCGCCGGTGTCGCGGACCCGGTTCACGCCCTCGCTGACCACGCGCAGCGCGTCCACGTCGAGGCCGGAGTCGGTCTCGTCGAGGATGGCGATCTTCGGCTTGAGCAGCTCCAGCTGCACGATCTCGTGCCGCTTCTTCTCGCCGCCGGAGAAGCCCTCGTTGACGTTGCGCTGGGCGAACGCCGGGTCCATCTGGAGCTTCTCCATGGCCCCGCGCAGCTCGCCGGCCCAGGTGCGCAGCTTCGGCGCCTCACCGTCGATGGCGGTCTTGGCGGTACGCAGGAAGTTGGCCACCGACACGCCGGGGACCTCGACCGGGTACTGCATGGCCAGGAAGAGACCGGCGCGGGCGCGCTCGTCGACGGACATGGAGAGCACGTCCTCGCCGTCGAGGGTCACCTCGCCGCCGGTGATCTCGTACTTGGGGTGGCCGGCGATCGAGTAGGCCAGCGTGGACTTGCCGGAGCCGTTCGGGCCCATGATCGCGTGCGTCTCACCGGAGCGCACGGTCAGGTCGACCCCGTGCAGGATCGGCTTGAGCTCACCCTCGGGCAGCTTGACCGACACCTTCAGGTCGCGGATCTCCAGGGTGCTCATTATCGCGTCACTCCATTGCTCGGCGTCATGCTGACGTAGATCTCGCCGTCGCGGACTTCGACGGGGTAGACGGGTACGGGTTCGGTCGCGGGCAGCCCGGTCGGCTCACCGGTACGCAGGTCGAAACGGGATCCGTGCAGCCAACATTCCAGCGTGCAGCCCTCGACCTCGCCCTCGGAGAGCGCCACGGCGGCGTGCGAGCACTCGTCGCGGACGGCGTAGAACGCGTCGTCCTCGCCGTGCACGATCGCCACCTGCACGCCGTCCACGTCGGCGCTGATCGCGGCGCCCTTCGGCACGTCCTCGGTCGAACAGATCCTGATCATCAGGCGCCGGCCTTGGTGAGGCGCGCCTCGATCGCGTCGCCGAGCCGCTCGCGCAGGTCCTCGACCGGGATCTTGTTGATCAGCTCGGCGAAGAAGCCCCGCACCACCAGGCGTCGGGCCTCGCCCTCCGGGATCCCCCGGGCCATCAGGTAGAACAACTGCTCGTCGTCGAACCGGCCGGTGGCGCTGGCGTGCCCGGCGCCGGCGATCTCGCCGGTCTCGATCTCCAGGTTCGGCACCGAGTCGGCCCGGGCGCCGTCGCTGAGCAGCAGGTTCCGGTTGATCTCGTACGTGTCGGTGCCGGTCGCCTCGGCCCCGATCAGCACGTCGCCGACCCAGACCGTGTGCGCGTCGTCGCCCTGCAGCGCGCCGCGGTAGCCGACGTTGCTGCGGCAGTCCGGCACCGTGTGGTCGACCAGCTGCCGGTGCTCCAGGTGCTGGCCGGAGTCGGCGAAGTAGAGGCCGTACAGCTCGGCCTCGCCGCCGCGCTGGGTGTATTCCACCGTGGTGTGCTGCCGGACCAGGTCGCCGCCGAGGCTCACCTGCACGTGGATGATCTTGGCGTCCCGACCCAGCTTCACCTTCAGGTGCTGCGCCTGCACCGCGTCGTCGGCCCAGTCGGCGACCGTGACCAGGGTCAGCTTCGCGCCGTCCGCCACCGCCACCTCGACGTTGTCGGCGAGCGTGGCCGAGCCGACGTGCTCCAGCACCACCGTCACCTCGGCGAACCGGCCCACCTCGACGAACGTGTGGCCGAACGCCAGCGCCCCGGCGTCCTCGCCGACCGCCCGCAGGCGCACCGGCGCGTCCACCACGGCGTCGCGGGCGACCTGCACCAGCAGCGCGCCGTCGGCGCCGCCGTAGGCCAGCGCGCTGACCCGGTCGAACGGGGTGAGCACGCTGCCCACCCGGGGGTCGTCGCGGCCGATCCGGCCGACGGTGACGCCCTCCGGCACGTCGGCGTACTCGTGCCGGACCGTGCCGCGCGACGTCCCGGAGCCGTCACCGGTCAGGCCACGGAGGCGCTTGAGCGGGGTGAACCGCCACTCCTCCTCCAGCCCGGTCAGGGCCGGGAAGTCGGCGACGTCGTACGAGCGGAGCGCCTGCGACTTGGTCGTGGGCGGCGCGGAAGCCTGGGTAGTCATCTCTTCCTTGGTCTGTCTGGTCCGTGACGACGTGGTCTTGCTGACGCGGCGGGCCAGGGTTCCGGCCCGCCGCGCGGGAACGGCGGCGTCAGCCGACCGCGCCCTCCATCTGCAGCTCGATCAGGCGGTTGAGCTCCAGCGCGTATTCCATCGGGAGCTCCTTGGCGATCGGCTCGATGAAGCCGCGCACGATCATCGCCATCGCCTCGTCCTCGCTCAGGCCCCGGCTCATCAGGTAGAAGAGCTGGTCGTCACTGACCTTGGAGACGGTCGCCTCGTGCCCCATCGACACGTCGTCCTCGCGGATGTCGACGTACGGGTAGGTGTCGGAGCGGGAGATGGTGTCGACCAGCAGCGCGTCGCACTTGACCGTGCTGCGGCTGCTGTGCGAACCCTCCAGCACCTGCACCAGACCGCGGTAGGACGTGCGGCCGCCGCCCCGGGCGATCGACTTCGACACGATGGTCGAGGAGGTGTGCGGCGCCGCGTGCACCATCTTGGCGCCGGCGTCCTGGTGCTGGCCCTCGCCGGCCATGGCCACCGAGAGCACCTCGCCCTTGGCGTGCTCGCCGGTCATGTAGACCGCCGGGTACTTCATGGTGACCTTGGAGCCGATGTTGCCGTCGACCCACTCCATGGTCGCGCCCTCGTGGCACACGGCGCGCTTGGTGACCAGGTTGTAGACGTTGTTCGACCAGTTCTGGATGGTCGTGTAGCGGCAGCGCGCGTTCTTCTTGACCACGATCTCCACGACCGCGCTGTGCAGCGAGTCGGAGGAGTAGAGCGGCGCGGTGCAGCCCTCGACGTAGTGCACGTACGCGCCCTCGTCGACGATGATCAGCGTCCGCTCGAACTGGCCCATGTTCTCGGTGTTGATCCGGAAGTAGGCCTGCAGCGGGATCTCCACGTGCACGCCCTTCGGCACGTAGATGAACGAGCCGCCGGACCAGACGGAGGTGTTCAACGCGGCGAACTTGTTGTCGCCGACCGGGATCACCGTGCCGAAGTATTCCTTGAAGATGTCCTCGTGCTCGCGCAGCGCGGTGTCGGTGTCGAGGAAGACGACGCCCTGCTCCTCGAGGTCCTCACGGATCTTGTGGTAGACGACCTCGGACTCGTACTGCGCCGCGACGCCGGCGACCAGCCGCTGCTTCTCCGCCTCGGGGATGCCCAGCCGGTCGTAGGTGTTCTTGATGTCCTCCGGCAGGTCCTCCCAGCTGGTGGCCTGCTTCTCGGTGGACCGGACGAAGTACTTGATGTTGTCGAAGTCGATCCCGGTGAGGTCGGCCCCCCAGGCCGGCATCGGCTTGCGGCCGAACAGCCGCAGGCCCTTCAGGCGCAGGTCGAGCATCCAGGCCGGCTCGTTCTTCTTGGCCGAGATGTCCCGCACCACCGCCTCGTTGATGCCGCGCTGGGCGGACGACCCGGCGACGTCCGGGTCGGACCAGCCGTACTCGTAACGACCGAGGGCGGCGAGCTGCTCCTCCTGGGTCAGGGGCTGGACGATCTGCTCGGTCATCTATCTGTCCTCACAGTGGTGACGGTGGAACCGGACTGGGCGGGAATGTGCGTGGTGCACACGCCGTCGCCGTGCGCGATGGTGGCCAGGCGCTGCACGTGGGTGCCGACCAGGCGGGAGATCACCGCGGTCTCGGCCTCGCACAGCTGGGGAAACTCGGCGGCCACGTGCGCCACCGGGCAGTGGTGCTGGCAGAGCTGGCCGCCGGAGGCGATCGTGGACGCGTTGGCAGCGTAACCCTCGGCGGTCAACGCCCCGGCGAGCGCCTCGGCCCGCGCGAGCGGGGCGTCGCCGGCGTCCTCCATGGCGGCCCGGCAGCGGTTCTCCAGCGCGGCGACCTGGTCGGCCGCGAACTCCGCCACCGCCTCGGCGCCACCGGTGCGGGCGATCCACCGCAGCGCGGCGGTGGCCATGTTGTCGTAGTGGTGGGTGCCGCAACGCACCCGGGCCGCCTCGGTCAGCACGAAGACCTTGGCCGGCCGGCCCCGCCCCCGGCTGCCCCGCACGGCCTGCTCGCGGGCGACCACGTCACCGTCGGCGAGCATCGCGTCGAGGTGCCGGCGGATCGCGGCCGGGCTGAGGCCCAGCGCCGAGCCGAGCTGCGCGGCGGTGGTAGCGCCCCGCTCCAGCAGCAACTGGGTGACCCGATCCCGGGTCGGCGGGTCGGCAGGCACCGTCGCGCCGGCGACCGTACTGGTCACCGACCCTTCGGACAGCGCTGCCACGTTTTTCACAACGGCAACGTTACGTAATTCGCGCGGGGCCCGCAAACCCGGGGTCCGGTGATCCCGACCACCGGGGTGGCCGAGTCACCCGATCGGGATCAACTACGGTGCGTAGGATTCGCTTCGTGAAGCGTTCCGTCCGGTTCCCGGTCTCCCCCACGCTGCTGCGCCGCCTCGCGCTCACCTCGATCATCGCGAACGTGGCGATCGTGGTCACCGGCGGGGCCGTCCGGCTCACCGCCTCCGGTCTCGGCTGCCCCACCTGGCCCCGGTGCACCGACGAGTCCTACACCACCACGTCCGAGATGGGCGTGCACGGGGTGATCGAGTTCGGCAACCGGCTGCTCACGTTCGCGGTGGGGATCATCGCGCTCGCCGTGGTGCTGGCCGTGCTGACCCAGCGCCCGCGCCGCCGAGGGCTGCTGCCGTTGGCCGTGGGCGTGCTGCTCGGCATCCCGGCGCAGGCGGTCCTCGGCGGGATCACCGTGCTCACCAACCTCAACCCGTGGGTGGTCGGGCTGCACTTCCTCGCCTCGATGGTGGTGATCGCGGTCGCGTACGCGCTCTGGCGGCGCACCGTCGAGCCGGACGGGCCGGTGACGCCGACCGTGCCGGCGCCGCTGCGTACCCTCGCCCGGCTCACGACCGTGGTCAGCGCGGCCGTGCTGGTGGTCGGCACCTGGGTGACCGGCAGCGGCCCGCACGCCGGCGACCAGGGCGCGGCCCGCAACGGCCTGGACCCGGCGGCGATCTCCCAGGTGCACGCGGACGGCGTCTTCCTGCTGATCGGCCTCTCGGTGGCGCTGTACTTCGCGTTCCGCGCGGTCGGCGCGGCGCGCGCCGCGCGGGCCGCCGGGGTGCTGCTCGCGGTCGAGCTGGGCCAGGGCCTGATCGGCTTCGTCCAGTACTTCACCCACCTGCCGGCGGCGCTGGTCGCCGCGCACATGCTCGGCTCCTGCCTGGTGCTGCTGGCCACGCTGGGGGTGCTCTGGAGCACGCGGGAGCGCCACCCGGCGACGAGGGCGACCCCGGCCGCGCAGGCCGCCGAGCCGGTGGGCGCCACCGCCTGAGCCGGGCGTTACCGCACGGCGGGAGCGGGAATGCGGGCCGGACGACGGACCGTACGCCCGAGGGGAGCTCCCGGTGTCGCGCAAGGGCCTTGCCACGTCCACCCCGCAGCGGCTCACCCCGGTGGCCGGCGCGCCGCTGTGGTGCGACGCCCGCGAGCACGGCCTCACCGGCGACGGGGTGACCAACGACCAGCCGGCCCTGGCGGCGCTGGTGGACCGCCTCGGCGCCGGCTACGACGCCGACGGCCGGGCCCGGGTGATCTACTGCCCGCCGGGCCTCTACTCGATCCGCGACGCCGGCACGGTCTGGCGCAGCGGGGTCTCGCTGATCGGCGCCGGCTCGGCGGCCACCCGGTTCCTGCTCAGCAACGAGGGCAATCGCGCCGATCCGGTGCCGCTGGCCTACTGGACCACCGTCCAGCACGGCGCGGACCGGGACCGGCACATCACCGACTGCACGTTCGCCGACTTCGAGATCGACGGCTCCGGCGTGGCCCAGACCGCCTACGACTACCTGGCCAAGGGCCTCGGCCTGCAGTACGTCGTGCGCGGCGTGTTCCGCAACCTCTACATCCACCACACCGGCGCGACCGGCCTCGGCTGCGACTTCCTCCAGGACACCCTGATCGACGGCGTGGTCGTGGTGGGCTGCGGCCGACTGGACAACGGCCAGCAGATGGGCGGCGCGGGGATCGGCGTCGGCGTCGGCGGCTGGGGCGACGTGGAGCGCCTCACCATCGCCAACTGCACCACGGTCGGCAACGGCACCAACGGGATCTTCCTGGAGCTGCAGAAGGACTACTGGACGCCGCCGCGCGGCATCCGCATCGTCGCCTGCCACAGCCAGGCCAACCGGTTCGGCATCTCGGACTGGGGCGCGGACGGGCTGATCGTCTCCGGCTGCACCATGACGAGCAACCTGGAGGCCGGCTTCGACGTGTCGGCCAACGGCACCGCGGGGATCGCCGGGCGCGGCGGACTGCTCACCGGGAACGTGATCGACTGCAACGTCGGCGACGGGATCAGCATGGGCAACACGCCCGGTCCGTACGCGGTGCAGGGCAACCGGATCAGCCGCAACGGCGGGTACGGCTACCACGAGCACGACCTCGGCCACGGCTACCGGGGCGCCGCCGCGGACGTGGTGATCCAGGACAACGACATCCGGGAGAACGCGCTGGACGGCATCCGGATCGACCGGCCGATGCTGGACGCGTCGATCGTCGGCAACCGGATCCGCGACAACGGACGCCGGTCCGCGCCGGCCCACCGGGGCTCCGGCGACGCGGTGCGCTTCGGTCCGCGCGAGGTCAGCGACGGCGCGGCGGACTGGCCGGCGAGCGGGCACCGGGGCAAGGTCGTCCGGGTCGACACCCGGGACGCCGTGGTCGCCGAGAACACCGCCGACCAGCTCTTCCTGGCCGAGGTACGCCCCGACGGCGCCACCGCCTGGAACGAGGCGACGCCGGCCCCCGGCTCGGCGTACGAGCTGCCGGACGGGCCGGCGGCCTGCGCCGGGATCACCGTGGCGGCCCCGTTCGACTCGGCCACGGTGCGCGGCAACCGGATCTGGCACCGGGACGCCGACACGCAGGAGTACGGCATCTGGATCACCGAGGCGGGAAGCTGCGTGTCGTGCGCGGTCGAGGACAACGACCTCGCCGGGTCGACGGCCGCGCTGCGACTGGACACCCCGCCGATCGGCGGTCGCTGGGACCGCAACCACACCGACCGGGACTGACCCGGCGTCTCAGCCGGCCTCGGCGGCGAACGCGAGCACGATCAGGCTGCCGTTGCTGACCGCGTGGGCGACGATCGGCACCCAGAGGTTGCGGTAGCGGTGCAGCAGCCAGGCGAAGAGCAGCCCGGCGAGCAGCGCGCTGACGGTGTTGAAGACGCGGGGCAGGTGGGCCACCGCGAAGAAGGACGCCGACAGCACGACCGCGGCCACGGCGGGCATCCGCGCCGCGAGCCCCTGGTAGAACACGCCCCGGTAGAGGATCTCCTCGTAGAGCGGGGACAGCACCGCGCCGAAGACGAACGCGAACGCGAACTGGGCGAGCAGGCTCCCGGCCGGGTGACCGCCCTCGCCACCGCCGCCCTCGACCAGCGCGGCGGGCAGGGCCACCAGCAGGACGAGCGTGCCGACGGCCTTCACCATGCCCCAGCCGACGCCCACCGCGACCTGGCGACGCGCGGGGCGGTGGAGCCTGAGCGGCCCGACCAGGGTGCCGAAGCGGTGGTGGACGACGGCGAGGCCGACCGCGAGCTGGGTGCCGTTGATCAGGACCCAGGCGATGCTCGACGACGCCATCTCGGACAGGCCCAGCGCGGCGGGGCCACGGGCGAGAAAGTCCGCCACCGCGGAGTTGGCCAGCCCGATCCCCACGGCGAACACGAGGACCAGGTCGAGCCAGCTGAACCGGCGGGCGTCGGTGGCGTGGTCAGCTCGGGCGTCGATCATGCGGTCAAGATTAGGTCGCTGACCTATATCGGTCAAATGACCGACCATCTATGATCGCAGCGTGCCCAAACTAGTGGACCACGAGGAACGGCGACGGCATCTCGGCGCCGCCGCCTGTGTCGTGCTGGCGCGCGCCGGCTCGGTGGGCATGACGGTGCGGGCCGTCGCCGCCGAGGCCGGGATGGCCCTCGCCACCGCCCAGCACTACCTGCCGACGCGGGAACGCATGGTCCGGGCGGCCATCGACCACCTGGCCGCCCGGGTGGTGCGGCGGGCCCGCGCGATCCCCGCCGACCCGGTCACCGCCGGGGTGATCCGGCAGGCCGCCCGGGAACTCGTCCCGCTGGACGCCGAGCGCGCCTTCGAGGCCCGGGTCTGGCTCGTCCTCACCGCCGAGGCGCTCGTCGACGACCAGGTCGCCGCGCTGCTGGCGGAGAGCGAAGCCGAACTCCGGGCGAACCTCGAACGCCTGCTCGCGCTCGGCCGCGCCGGCGGCACCATCGATGCCCGGATAGACCCGCGGGTCGAGGCCACCGCGCTGGTCACACTCCTGGACGGCATCACGGTACGGGTGCTGACCACCGGCCTGGACCCCGCCGACGCCGGCGCGGAGATCGACAGGCACCTCGCCCGGCTCACCCCGCGGACCGCGGCCCGGCCCGTCGACTGACGAACGGGCCGCCGAGCCGGGTCACCGGCGCGGGCCCGGCCGGCCGCTCAGGCGCCTGAGGCACACCGGGCGTCCCACCCGGTGATCGCCGGAAGGAACGCCACGACTGCCGCGCGCGCACGACACACCCATGCCGTTCCACCCACGGCCTCGACCGACGGCGAGTGGAACGCGATGGGTGTCCGCGCCGGCCCGAGACACCCATGACGTTCCACCCACCATGTGAACGGACGACGAGTGGAACGCCATGGGTGTCTGCCGGGGGCGCGACAGACCCGTGGTGCTCCCGCTTGCCGCGAGCGGGATGGCGCTCCGACCGGGGGCGGCGACTTACGCCAGCGGCCGGACCGGGGCGGGCAGCGCCTGAGCGGGGCAGGCAGCGCCTGAGCGGGGCAGGCAGCGCCTGAGCGGGGCAGGCAGCGCCTGAGCGGTCAGGGGCGGCGGGGTAGGTGGGCGAGGATCGCCTCGGCGAGCCGGTCCGGTGCGCCGTCGGCGTGGCCGACGAACAGGCTCGGCTCGGTCAGCTCCAGCTCGACCAGCACGGGTGATCCGTCCGGGCCGGGGATCAGGTCGACCCGGGCGTAAAGCAACCGGTCGACGCCACCCGGGACGGCGGACAGCACCTTCTCGGCGACCGTCAGCTGCTCGTCGGTGGCGGTGCGGAAGTCGATCCGCTCCTCCTTGTAGAGCGCGGCCTCGCCCAGGTCCGGGCCGGTCAGCATCGGCCCCTTGCGAATCGCGTGGCTGAACGCCAGGCCGTCGGGGCCGGCCAGGAAGAGCAACGCCGTCTCGCCGGCGGTGTCCACCGCGTCGAGGTAGGGCTGGACCATCGTCACCCGGCCGGCGTCGCCGAGCCGTCGCACGTGCGCCGACGCCAACGCCCGGTGCTCCGGGTCGGCCAGGTCGTAGCGCCCGGTGTCCTGGCTGCCGGCGCTGACCGCCGGCTTGAGCACGTGTTCGCCGCTCGGCGGCGGCGCCCAGCGCTCCCCCGGCGCGACCCAAATCGTCGGCACGGTGGGCACCCCTGCAGCGGAGAGCTCGGCCAGGTAGCGCTTGTCGGTGTTCCAGGCGACCACGTCGGCCGGATTGACCAGCGCCGGCACGGTGCGCGCCCAGGCGACGAACTCGTCCCGGCGCAGGGCGTAGTCCCAGGGTGAGCGGAGCACGACCAGGTCGAAGCCGGACCAGTCGACGGCCGGGTCGTCCCAGACCGCGATCTCGGCGGCGACACCGCGGGCCGCGAGCGGATCGAGCGCGAGCCGGTCGTCCGGGTCGAGGTCGGGCAGGGCGGCACAGGTGACGAGAGCGACCCGGGGTCTCCCCCGGGTCGGCTGGTGGTGGTCGGTCATGCGGTTATCTGTATGTCAACGGGCCATCGTGCGCCGGGCCATCGACCGCCACAGGTCGTTGCTCGGACGCATCTGGTCCATCAGCTCACGCTCCCAGGCGTTCTCGACGTCGACTCCGGCCGTGGCGCAGGCCTGCCGTGCGACGACGGTGTCGTCGGCGAACTGGTCCGCCCACGCCCCGTCGGAACCCACGAGCACGATCCGCGCGCCCCGCTTGCCGACGTACTCGATGACCGCCTTGGCGCCGCCGTGCCCGGCGGCGAACGACTTGATGCCCGCGACCAGGCCGTTGGGGGCCTGCTCACCGGACTTGTCAGCCGTCAGCGTCGTATCGGAACCATCTGCCATGACGCGAAGCCTAAGCAGACTTCCACCCGGATGTGCGAGAACGATGAACTGAATGTGATGCCAATTACCCACCGGTTTAAGAAGAACCACAGGTAATTTGCCCGGATTTGTCGCTTAAAAAGGGATGGAACGGGCGGCTCGGATCGTCACGCTCTGTCCAGGTTGATCCCCTGCGGTGGACCCGAAAAAAACTTCTGATGAACCGCCTCACGTGCGCGGACGCGGACGTGACGGTCAGATCAGCGCGTCGAGGGCGACCGCGGCGAACAGGATGGTGAGGTAGGTGGTCGACCAGTGGAAGAGCCGCATCGGCTTGATCGCCTCGCCACGCGTCGCGCGCCGGCACAGCTTGTGCGCCTCGACCACGAAGATCCCGCCGACGACAAGCGCGGTCACGCCGTAGAGCGGGCTCATGCCGAGCGGCCAGACCGCCAGCGACGACAGCAGCGTCAGCCAGGAGAAGCCGATGATCTCCGCGTTGACCCGCCGGACGGAGGCCACCACCGGCAGCATCGGGATGCCGGCCCGGGCGTAGTCGTCCTTGTACTTGATGGCCAGCGCGTAGAAGTGCGGCATCTGCCAGAAGAAGACCACCGCGAACAGGCCCCAGGCGGCCGGCGCGAGCGAGCCGGTGACCGCGGCCCAGCCGATCAGCACCGGCGCCGCGCCACAGGCGCCGCCCCAGAACGTGTTGGCGGCCGTGGTCCGCTTCAACCAGAGCGTGTAGACCAGGTCGTAGTAGGCGATCGCGGCCAGCGTCAGGCCGGCCGCCAGCCAGTTGGTGGTCGCCGCCATCAGCGCCACCGACACCGCCGCCAGCACCAGCCCGAAGACCAGGGCGTTGCGCGGCGACACGGTGTGCGCCGGCAGCGGGCGGCGCTTGGTGCGCCGCATCAACTGGTCGATGTCGCGGTCGATGTAGCAGTTGAGGACGCTCGCCGCGCCGGCCGCGAGCGAGCCGCCGACCAGCACCACGGCCACCAGCCACAGCGACGGCATGCCGCCGTCCGCGAGCATCATCGCCGGCACGGTGGTGACCAGCAGCAGCTCGACGATCCGGGGTTTGGTCAGCGCGACGTAGGCGGCCACCACGGCCCGCACGTCCCGCCGGCCGGTCGCCGGCGCCTCCGCCACCGTGGCCACCGGCGACGCCCCGGCAGGATTGCTGACCGGGCGCTCGGTGATCATGCTCACGGATTGCCACCTTCCGGCTTCGGCAGGGGAGGTCGTCGGCCCGGACCCGAGCCGGGTCCACACACCGCCCCACACACTACGCGTCGTCGTTTTGGCTGCCCCGCAGACCCGGCAACGGTGCGGGCCGTCACACCGGGGGTTGAACGCCCGGCCGGGACGGAAACGTACAAGTCAGCATGCCGAGATCCCCGGGCACACGTTTAGTGGCGCTCGATAGGGTCATCAGTGAGGGTTCCGCCCATCTGCCGAGGAGCACATCAACGTGGCTGCGAAACGACCCGAGCTTCCCGCTCTCAACTGGTCCGACCTCGACCGCAGGGCCGTCGACACGGTCCGCGTGCTGGCCATGGACGCCGTGGAGAAATCCGGCAACGGCCACCCGGGCACGGCGATGAGCCTCGCCCCGGCGGCCTACCTTCTCTTCAACCGGGTCATGCGGCACAACCCGACCGACCCGAACTGGCCCGGCCGGGACCGGTTCGTGCTGTCCGCCGGGCACTCCAGCCTGACCCTCTACATCCAGCTCTTCCTCTCCGGCTACCCGCTGGCCCTGGACGACCTCAAGGCGCTGCGCCAGTGGGGCTCGCTCACCCCGGGTCACCCGGAGCACGGCCACACCCCGGGCGTGGAGACCACCACCGGCCCGCTCGGCCAGGGGCTCGGCAACGCGGTCGGCATGGCCATGGCGGCCCGCCGCGAGCGGGGTCTGTTCGACCCCGAGCCGGACCGCGCCGACTCGCCGTTCCGGCACGACATCTGGTGCATCGCCTCCGACGGCGACATCGAGGAGGGCATCACCCACGAGGTGAGCGCGCTCGCCGGCCACCAGCAGCTCGGCAACCTCTGCGTGATCTACGACGACAACGAGATCTCGATCGAGGACGACACCCGGATCGCCAAGAGCGAGGACGTGGCGGCCCGCTACGAGGCGTACGGCTGGCACGTGCAGACCGTCGACTGGCGCACCGGCGACGCCGACCAGGGTGACTACCACGAGGACGTGGAGGCGCTCTACCAGGCGCTGCTGGCCGCCAAGGCGGAGACCGGGCGGCCGTCGTTCGTCGCGCTGCGCACCATCATCGGCTGGCCCGCGCCGAACAAGCAGAACACCGGCAAGATCCACGGCTCGGCACTGGGCGCGGACGAGGTCAAGGCCACCAAGGAGATCCTCGGCTTCGACCCGCAGCGCACCTTCGAGGTCGACGAGGAGGTGCTCGAGCACGCCCGCCAGGTGATCGGGCGCGGCGCCGAGGCGCAGGCCGAGTGGGACAAGGGGTTCGACGCCTGGGCGAAGGCCAACCCGGAGCGCAAGGCGCTGTGGGACCGGATGGCCACCCGTACGCTGCCGACCGGCTGGACCGACGCGCTGCCGACCTTCCCGGCGGACCCCAAGGGCGTCGCCACCCGGGCCGCCTCCGGCAAGGTCCTGGAGGCGCTCGCCCCGGTGCTGCCCGAGCTGTGGGGCGGCTCGGCCGACCTGGCCGAGAGCAACAACACCACCATGAAGGGCGAGCCGTCGTTCGTCCCGTCCGGGCACGCCACCAAGGACTTCCCGGGCGACGAGTACGGCCGCACGCTGCACTTCGGCATCCGTGAGCACGGCATGGGCTCGATCCTCAACGGCATCGCCCTGCACGGCGGCACCCGCCCCTACGGCGGCACGTTCCTGGTGTTCAGCGACTACATGCGCCCGTCGGTGCGGCTCGCCGCGCTGATGAAGCTGCCGGTGACCTACGTCTGGACGCACGACTCGATCGGCCTCGGCGAGGACGGCCCGACCCACCAGCCGATCGAGCACCTGACCGCGCTGCGGGCCATCCCGGGCCTGGACGTGGTCCGCCCGGCCGACGCCAACGAGACCGCCTGGGCGTGGCGGCAGGCGCTGGAGCACACCGACCGGCCGACCGCGCTGGCGCTGAGCCGGCAGGCGCTGCCGACGATCGACCGCAGCGAGTTCGGCCCCGCCGAGGGCACCGCCAAGGGCGGCTACGTGCTGGCCGAGGCGTCCAACGGCAAGCCGCAGGTGATCATCGTCGGCACCGGCTCCGAGGTGCAGCTCTGCCTCACCGCCCGGGAGCGGCTGGAGGCCGACGGCACCCCCACCCGGGTGGTGTCCATGCCGTGCCAGGAATGGTTCTTCGCGCAGGACGAGGCGTACCGGGAGTCGGTGCTGCCGCGCGGGGTAAAGGCACGGGTGAGCGTGGAGGCGGGCATCGCGATGTCGTGGCGGGCGATCGTCGGCGACAGCGGCGAGTGCGTGAGCATCGAGCACTACGGCGCGAGCGCGCCCTACACCGTGCTCTTCGAGCAGTTCGGGTTCACCCCCGACCGGATCGTGGCCGCCGCGCACGCGGCGCTGACCCGGGTGGGCGACATCACCGGTTTCACGACCGGCAACTGAGGGGAGCGTGGACGGCATGACGGACAGGCTGAGCGAGCTCCAGAACGCCGGGGTGGCGATCTGGCTCGACGATCTTTCCCGGGTACGACTGACCTCCGGCGGGCTGGACAAGCTGCGCCGGGAGAGCCACGTGGCCGGGGTGACCACCAACCCGACGATCTTCGCCAAGGCGCTGAGCGACGCCGACGAGTACGACTGGCAGCTCCGTGACCTCGCCACCCGCGACGTGGACGTGGAGGAGGCGGTCCGCATGCTCACCACGTACGACGTGCGGTGGGCCTGCGACGTGATGCGTCCCTCCTACGACGCCAGCGACGGCGTGGACGGCCGGGTCTCGATCGAGGTGGACCCGCGCTCGGCGCACGACGCGGACAAGACCGCCGCCGAGGCCAAGGCGCTGTGGTGGCTGGTGGACCGGCCGAACCTCTTCATCAAGATCCCGGCGACCGAGGAGGGCCTGCCGGCGATCACGAAGACGCTCGCCGAGGGGATCAGCGTGAACGTCACGCTGATCTTCGGGCTGGACCGCTACTCGCAGGTGATGGACGCGTTCCTGGCCGGCCTGGAGCAGGCGCAGGCCAACGGGCACGACCTGTCCAAGATCGGCTCGGTGGCCTCGTTCTTCGTCTCCCGGGTCGACAGCGAGGTCGACAAGCGGCTGGAGAAGATCGGCTCGGACCAGGCCAAGGCGCTGCGCGGCAAGGCCGCGGTCGCCAACGCCCGGCTGGCGTACGAGCGCTACGGCGAGGTGTTCTCCTCCGAGCGGTGGCAGAAGCTGGCCGACGCGGGCGCCCACCCGCAGCGGCCGCTGTGGGCCTCCACCTCGACGAAGAACCCGGACTACCGGGACGTCATCTACGTCGAGGAGCTGATCGCCCCCGGCACGGTCAACACCATGCCGGAGCCGGTCATCCACGCCTACGCCGACCACGGCGAGACCCGGGCCGACACGATCACCGGCGCGTACGACGACGCGCGCCAGGCCTTCGCCGACCTGGAGTCGGTGGGCGTGGACCTGGCCGACGTGATCGCCACCCTGGAGCGCGAGGGCGTGGAGAAGTTCGAGGCGAGCTGGCTGGAACTGCTGGAGGGGGTCAAGAAGTCCCTCGCCGAGGCGGCCAAGGGCGCCGACAGCCCGCACCGGGCCGCCGAGGGCAACGCGCAGAACGCCCAGCAGGCCGGCGGGAACGCGTGACGGACGGCGTGCGACGCGTCCCGGGGCGCTGCCCCGGGGCGCGTCCCGCCGTACCGTGGAGCCGGTGAGGTGAGTGCCGTGAGCGCGAGGAGTGAGCCGGGTCTGCGAGCCCCGCAGTCGCGAACCGAGGTGGCGCCGTGAGCGCGAGGAGTGAGCCGGTTCTGCGAGCCCCGCAGTCGCGAGCCGAGGTGGCGCCGTGAGCGACCTGCTGGCGGGGCCGGCGGACATCGCCGCCGGCCTGGCCGTGCACGGCGCGGACGCGGTGGACCGCTCCGCGCGTGCCGGGCTGGTCGCCCGGGACGTGCCCGCGCGCCTGGCCGCCCAGGACCCCACCCTCTGGGGCGCCGACGCCGAGGCGGCGGCCCGCGGCCGGCTGGGCTGGGTCGACACCCACTGCCGCAGCCGGGACCTCCTCCCCCAGCTCGCCGAGTTGGCCGCCGAGCTGGGCGACCTCGACCACGTGGTGCTCGCCGGCACCGGCGGGGTCACACTGGCCGCCGAGGTGATCGCCGGATGCCTGGGCCGGCCGCTGACCGTGCTCGACTCGGCCGATCCCGGTCCGGTCCGGGCGGCCCTGGCCGACCGTCCGGCGCGTACCGTGCTGGTGCTCGCCGGACCGTCCGGCCTCGACCCGACCACCGATGCCCACCTGCGGGTCTGGCGGCAGGAGTGGCAGGACGCCGGGCCGGAGGCGGACCGGCACGTCGTGGTGGTCGCCCCGCCCGGCTCGGAGCTGGCGGCGCTCGCCGACGAGTTGGGCGCCGTGCTGATCCCGACCGACCCGGAGGTGGCCGGGCCGTGGTCCGCGCTCACCGCGTTCGGTCTGGTCCCGGCGGCGCTCGCCGGCGCGCCGGTCACCGAACTGCTGGACGAGGCCGCGGCGCTCGCCGACGCGCTCGACCGGGAGCGGGACAATCCCGCTCTCGCGCTCGGCGCGGCGCTGGGCGCGGCCGCCGCCGGCGGGCGGTCCACCGTGGCGCTGGTGCCCGACGGCACCGGCCTCGACGGGCTGCGGCACTGGGCCGGCGCGCTGCTCGGCGCGGCGACCGGCGGGCGGGTGCTGCCGCTCGCCGCGGAGTCGCCGGACGCGCCGGGCGCCACCGGCCCGGGCGTGCTGACGATCGGGATCGGCGGCGCGCTGGCGCCGGGTGTGACGCCCGGCGTGGCCGCCGACGTGGCGGTCAACGGGCCGCTCGGCGCGCAGTTCCTCACCTGGTCCTACGCCGCCGCGACCGCCGCCGCGGCGCTGCGGGTCGACCCGTTCGCGGAGCCGGCGGCCGCCTCGACGGACGCACCGGCGGACCCGCCGCCCTCGTCGGTGGACGGCGCGGTCGAGGTGTACGCACCAACCGGCGCCCCCGCCGACCTGGCCGGCGCGCTGCGCTGGCTCGTCGACGGGCTGGGCCCCGACGAGCACCTCGCCGTGACCGCCCACCTGGACCGGTTCGCCGACGCGGCTGCGGCCGGGCTGCGCCCGCTGCTGGCGCGCGGCACCGGGCGGCCGGTGACCTTCGGGTGGGGACCCCGCCACCCGAGCCACACCGACGGGCGCGCCCGGCACCTGCAGATCACCGGTGCGGTCACCGATGATCTGGCGGTGCCCGGACGCCCGTACACCTTCGCGGAACTCCAGGCGGCCCAGGCCGCCGGCGACCGGTGGGCCCTGGCCGGCCGGGAGCGACCGGTGCTGCGACTGCACCTGACCGAGCGGGCGGCGGGCGTCGCCCAACTGCTGGATACGGCCGGACGGACACGTACGTGACGATCAATGACCTGGAATCAGTGGACCCAGATGCAGGAGGAGGTGGCCCGGTGAACCCGCTGCGCGACCCGCAGGACCGGCGGCTGCCGCGGATCCCCGAGCCGTGCGCCTTGGTGATCTTCGGGGTCACCGGGGACCTGTCCCGCAAGAAGCTGCTGCCGGCGGTCTACGACCTGGCCAACCGGGGGCTCCTGCCGCCCGGCTTCGTGGTCCTCGGCTTCGCCCGCCGCGACTGGGGCGACGGCGACTTCGAGTCGCTGGCGCACGACGCGGCCAAGAAGCACGCCCGCACCCCGTGGCGGGAGGAGGTCTGGGCGCGGCTCGTCGGCAACATCAAGTTCGTCGGCGGCTCGTTCGACGACGACGCCGCCTTCGACCACCTCGCCACCACGCTCGACGAGCTGCGGGAGACGCACGGCATCGCCGGCAACGCCGCGTTCTACTTCTCCATCCCCCCGGCGGCCTTCCCGGTGGTGCTCAAGCAGCTCGCCCGCACCGGCATGGCGGACAACGAGAAGTCCGGCGGCTGGCGGCGGGTGGTGGTGGAGAAGCCGTTCGGCAACGACCTGCCCTCGGCCAAGGCGCTCAACGACCTGGTCGACGACGTCTTCACCAGCCAGGACGTCTTCCGGATCGACCACTACCTGGGCAAGGAGACGGTCCAGAACATCCTGGCGCTGCGGTTCGCCAACAACCTGTTCGAGCCGCTGTGGAACTCCAAGTACGTCGACTCGGTGCAGATCACCATGGCGGAGGACGTCGGCATCGGCACCCGGGCGGCGTTCTACGACTCGGTCGGCACCGCCCGTGACGTGCTCCAGAACCACCTGCTCCAGCTGCTCGCCCTGGTCGCGATGGAGGAGCCGACGAGCTTCGACGCCGACGAGATCCGGGCCGAGAAGCTCAAGGTGCTCAAGGCGATCGCCGTGCCCCGGGACGTCGCCCGGGACACCGTGCGCGGCCAGTACCTGCCCGGCTGGGTGGGCGGCGAACGCGCCAAGGGCTACCTGGAGGAGGAGGACGTCCCTGCGGACTCCACCACCGAGACGTACGTGGCGGTGAAGCTGGCCATCCAGAACCGGCGCTGGGCCGGGGTGCCGTTCTACATCCGGGCCGGCAAGCGGCTGCCTCGACGGGTCACCGAGGTGGCCATCATGTTCAAGAAGGCGCCGCACCTGCCGTTCAACCCGGCCGACATGGAGTCGCTCGGCTCCAACCAGCTCGTCATCCGGGTGCAGCCGGACGAGGGCGTGGTGCTGAAGTTCGGCTCCAAGGTGCCGGGCACCACCATGGAGGTCCGCGACATCGCGATGGACTTCCAGTACGGCGAGGCGTTCACCGAGTCCAGCCCCGAGGCGTACGAGCGGCTGGTGCTGGACGTGCTCATCGGCGACCGCACGCTGTTCCCGGACGCCGCCGAGGTGGAGCAGAGCTGGCAGGTGGTGGACCCGCTGGAGCACGCCTGGGAGGGCACGAAGCCGGAGCCGTACCGGGCCGGCGAGTGGGGCCCCCGGGCCGCCGACGAGATGCTGGCCGCCGAGGGCCGGGCTTGGCGGAGAGCGTGAGCGAGCAGAGCGAGCGAACCAGGAGACTCCATTGATCGGGTTGTGGGACACCACCGGCAACGAGGTGGTCAAGGCGCTGGCCGCGGAGCGGCGCAGCGCGGGCGGGGTGGCCAGCGGCATGGCGCTCACCCTGATCGTCGTGGTGGACGAGAAGCGGGTCCGGGAGGCGGAGGCGGCGGCCACCATCGCCGCCGCCGCGCACCCGTGCCGGCTGCTCGTGGTGGTCCGCTCCGAGGTCGAGCGGGACCGCAACCGGTTGGACGCGGAGATCGTCGTGGGCGGCCGGCTCGGCCCGTGCGAGGCGGTGGTCACCCGGATGTACGGCCGGCTGGCGCTGCACGCCGAGTCCGTGGTGATGCCGCTGCTGGTGCCGGACGTGCCGGTGGTGACCTGGTGGCACGGTGAACCGCCGGCCGAGATCGCCACCGACTTCCTCGGCGTGGTCGCCGACCGGCGGATCACCGACTCGGCGCAGGCCGCCGACCCGATCGCCGCGCTGCGGGAGCGGGCCTGCGACTACGCGCCGGGCGACACCGACCTGGCCTGGACCCGGATCACCCCGTGGCGCACGCTCGTCGCCGGCGCGTTCGACACCACCCAGGCCCGGGTCACCGAGGCGACGGTGGTGGCGCCGCGCACCGACCCGACGGCGGCGCTGATGTGCGGCTGGCTGAGCGCCCGGCTGGGCATCGAGCCGGTCTGGGAGCACACCGACGAGTTCCCGCGGATGCGCGAGGTGCAGTTGCGCTGCGCCAACGGCGACGAGCTGACGCTGACCCGGGACGACAGCGTCGCGGTGTTCCGGCGTACCGGGCAGGAGGACCGGACGCTGCCGCTGGTCCGCCGGCCGCTCGGCGACGAGCTGGCCGAGGAGCTGCGCCGCCTCGACGCCGACCAGGTGTACGCCGAGGCGCTCGGCGCGACGGCCGGGCTGACCGGCCTGGACCAGCGCGCGCCGCAGCGGGTGCACGTGTGGAAGGATCCGGCGACCGCCCAGCGGGCCGAGGCCGGCGTGACAGCGCACGCGGGCGCCACCGCCAACGAGTGACCACCCGCACCGGGCGGTCGGACGCACAGAGACACGAGGGCACGACGGATGACTGAGGCGAGTGTCGCCGTACACGCCGACCCCGACCTGCTGGCGCAGGCGGTGGCGGCCCGGCTGGTGGTGAAGCTGCTCGACGCGCAGGCCGAGCGCGGTCAGGCGTCGGTGGTGCTGACCGGCGGGCGGATCGCCGCGGCGGTCTACCGGGCGATCGGCCAGTTGCCCGCCCGGGACGCGGTGGACTGGTCCCGGGTCGACGTCTGGTGGGGCGACGAGCGGTTCCTGCCCTCCGGCGACCCGGAGCGCAACGAGACCCAGGCCCGGGCGGCGCTGCTGGACGCGGTGCCGCTGGACCCGGCCCGGGTGCACCCGATGCCGGCGTCCGACGGCCCGGCCGGCGACGACCCGGAGGCGGCCGCCGCCGGGTACGCGCGGGAGCTGGCCGCCGCGGCCAGGCCGGGCACCGCGGCCCTGCCCCACTTCGACGTGCTGATGCTCGGCGTCGGCGAGGACGGGCACGTGGCGTCGGTGTTCCCGGAGCACCCGGTGCACCACGACAACCGGCCGGTCAGCGCGGTGCGGGGCAGCCCGAAGCCGCCGCCGGTGCGCACCACGCTGACCCTGCCGGCGATCAACACGGCCGAGGAGGTGTGGCTGGTCGCCGCCGGGGCGGACAAGGCCCGGGCGGTGGGCATGGCGCTGGCCGGGGCCGGGCCGGTGCAACTACCGGCGGCCGGGGTGCGCGGCGTCTCCCGCACCCTCTGGCTGCTCGACCGCGCCGCCGCGGCCGACGTCCCGCCACGCTCCCGCAGCCTGAGGTGAGAGGAGGGGGCCCCGCTCAACGCTTTCGGTAGCGGCGGGGCCCCTTCTTCACACCGCTCAGGCGCGACCTCGACGCCGGCGCAGCGCCGCGAGGGCCTCGGCGAGCAGCGCTTCCCCCTCCTCCGGGGTGCGCCGCTCCTGCACGTACGCCAGGTGGGTCTTGTAGGGCTCGGCGCGCTGCCGGCCCGGCGGGTTGCCCGGTTCGGGGCCGGCCGGCTCCCCGCAGCGGGGGCAGTCCCACGTCGCCGGGGTCTCGGCCTCGGCGGCGATCAGGAACTCGACCCGGTGCTCGTGGCGGCACCAGTAGACGACCGGCCGTCGTGGCGCCGGCTCGGTGCGCTGGTCGAAACGCTCGGGGGCGGACCCGATCCGGGTGCCGCGGATGACGTTGTTGCTGGGCACGGTTGCTCGCTCCCTGTCGTCGGAGGGGACCGCCGCCGGGAGGGGTCGGCGACGGGCGACGGGCGGAGAAACAAAACTGCGCGCGGTCCGTGACGGACCGCGCGCAGATTGTACGCTTCAGCGCTCGCTCAGGTGGTGCTGCTCATCTGGAGCCGGAGCCAGAGCCCCAGCCCGACGATGCACGCGAACCAGACGATCCCCACCAGAACGGTGTAGCGGTCGAGGTTCTTCTCGGCCACCGAGGAACCGGCCAGGCTGGAGCTGACGCCGCCGCCGAACATGCTCGACAACCCGCCGCCCTTACCGCGGTGCAGGAGGATCAGCAGGACGAGCAGCACGCTGGTGATGACCAACAGCGTGATCATCGTGTAGGCGAACCAGATCGGCATGGCGGGGGTCAGTCCTCTCGTTACGATCACTGCCCGGACCTGTCGGGCACGGCGGCACCGACCGTTGGACGGGCAGCGTCAAGGATAGCGAGCGATCAGCGGGCCGTGTGCTCCGGGAACCGACAGATCTGCGCGAACTCCTCCGCGTCCAGGCTCGCGCCCCCCACCAGGGCCCCGTCCACGTCCGGCTGGGCCATGATCGCGGCGACGTTCGACGCCTTGACCGACCCGCCGTAGAGGATCCGGACCTGCCCGGCGGTGGTCTCGTCGTAGGTCTCCACGAGCCGCTTGCGCACCTCGACGCAGACCTCCTGCGCGTCCTCCGGGGTCGCCGTCTTGCCGGTGCCGATCGCCCAGACCGGCTCGTACGCCACGACGACCTTGGTCACCTGCTCGGCGGTGAGCCCCTTCAGCGCGCCGTCGAGCTGGTCGCAGCAGTGCGGAACCTGCTTGAGCTGCTCCCGGATCTCCAGGCCCTCACCGATGCACAGGATCGGGGTGAGCCCGTTCGCCAGCGCCGCCGCCACCTTCGCGTTGACCAGCGCGTCGTCCTCGTAGTGGTACTGCCGCCGCTCGGAGTGGCCGACCACCACGTAGCCGCAGCCCAGCTTCGCCAGCATCGGCCCGGCGATGTCGCCGGTGTAGGCGCCCGAGGCGAACGGCGACAGGTCCTGCGCGCCGTAGCCGATCAGCAGCTTGTCGCCGTCCACCGCGGTCTGCACGGTACGCAGGTCGGTGAAGGGCGGCAGCACCACGCACTCGACGTCGGTGAGCTGCTTCTCGTTGAGGCTCGCCGCCAGCTTCTGCACCAGCAGGTTGGCCTCGAGGTGGTTCAGGTTCATCTTCCAGTTGCCGGCCATCAGCGGCCGGCGGGGGGTGCTCGCCATTCAGTTCTCCAGAGCCGCGATGCCGGGGAGGGTCTTGCCCTCCAGGTATTCCAGGGACGCGCCACCACCGGTGGAGATGTGCCCGAACGAGGACTCGTCCAGACCCAGGGCCCGCACCGCCGCCGCCGAGTCGCCGCCGCCGACCACGCTGAACGCGTCGGCCTTGGTGATCGCCTCGGCCACCCCACGGGTGCCGTTGGCGAACGCCGCCATCTCGAACACGCCCATCGGGCCGTTCCAGAAGATCGTCTTCGCCTGGGACAGCACGGCGGCGAAGCCGGCCACCGTCTCCGGGCCGATGTCCAGGCCCAGCCGGTGGCTCGGGATGCCGTCGGCCGGCACCGTGTCGTGCGCGGCGTCCGGGGCGAAGGCGTCCGCGGCCACCACGTCGACCGGGAGCATGATCTTGCCCCGCGCGCGTTCCAGCAGGTTGCGGCAGGTCTCGACCATCTCCTCCTCCAGCAGCGAGGTGCCCACCTCGTGGCCCTGGGCCTTGAGGAAGGTGAAGCACATCCCGCCACCGATGAGCAGCCGGTCGACGGTGGGCAGCAGCGCCTCGATCACGGCCAGCTTGTCGGAGACCTTCGAGCCGCCCAGCACCACCACGTACGGCCGCTCGGGCTCGCCGGTGAGCTTGCTGAGCACCTCGACCTCGCGCAGCACCAGCCGGCCGGCCACGTGCGGCAGCCGCGCCGGCACGTCGTGCACGCTGGCGTGCTTGCGGTGCACCGCGCCGAAGGCGTCGTCGACGTACGCGTCACCGAGGGCGGCGAGCTGGTCGGCGAAGGCGCCCCGCTCGGCGTCGTCCTTGCTGGTCTCGCCCTTGTTGAAACGCAGGTTCTCCAGCAGCGCGACCTGGCCGTCGGCCAGCTCGGCCACGGTGGACCGTGCCGAGTCGCCGACGGTGTCCTCGGCGAAGTGCACCGGGGCGCCGAGCAGCTCACCGAGCCGCCCGGCGACCGGGCGGAGGCTGAACTGCGGATCCGGCGCGCCCTTCGGCCGGCCCAGGTGCGAGCAGACGACCACCTTGGCGCCGGCCTGCACCAGCGCGCTCAGCGTCGGCAGCACCGCCCGGATGCGCCCGTCGTCGGTGATGTCACCGGTCTGCTTGTCGAGCGGGACGTTCAGGTCGGCGCGCACCAGCACGCGCCGACCCGACACCCCCTCGGCGAGCAGGTCGTCGAGGTCGCGGATGCTCACAGCGACGAACCGACCAGCTTGACCAGGTCGACGAGGCGGTTGGAGTAGCCCCACTCGTTGTCGTACCAGCCGACGACCTTGACCTGGTTGCCGATCACCTTGGTCAGCGGCGCGTCGAAGATGCACGACGCCGGGTCGGTGACGATGTCGGCGGAGACGATCGGGTCCTCGTTGTAGACCAGGATGCCCTTGAGCGGGCCCTCGGCGGCGGCCTTGATCGCGGCGTTGACCTCGTCCACGGTGGTCTCCCGGCCGACCTCGACGGTCAGGTCGGTGGCCGAGCCGGTCGGGATCGGCACCCGCAGCGCGTAGCCGTCCAGCTTGCCCTTCAGCTCCGGAAGCACCAGGCCGATGGCCTTCGCGGCGCCGGTCGAGGTCGGCACGATGTTGAGCGCGGCGGCCCGGGCCCGGCGCAGGTCCTTGTGCGGCGCGTCCTGCAGGTTCTGGTCCTGCGTGTACGCGTGGATGGTGGTCATCAGACCCTTGGTGATGCCGAACGTGTCCTGCAGGACCTTCGCCATCGGGGCGAGGCAGTTGGTGGTGCAGGAGGCGTTCGAGATGATGTTGTGCGTGGCCGGGTCGTACTGGTCCTGGTTGACGCCCATCACCACCGTGACGTCCTCGTTCTTCGCCGGCGCGGAGATGATGACCTTCTTGGCCCCGCCGTCGATGTGCGCCTTCGCCTTGCCCCCGTCGGTGAAGAACCCGGTGGACTCGATGACGACGTCGACGCCGAGGTCGCCCCACGGCAGCTTGCCGGGGTCCTTCTCCTCGAACACCTTGATGGCCTTGCCGCCCACGGTGATCTCGTCGGCGCTGGCCTTCACCTCGTGCGGGAGGCGGCCCAGGATGCTGTCGTACTTGACAAGGTGGGCGAGCGTCGCGTTGTCGGTCAGGTCGTTGACCGCGACGATCTCGATGTCAGCGCCGGACGCCAGCACTGCCCGGAAGAAGTTACGGCCGATCCGGCCGAAGCCGTTGATGCCAACCCGGATGGTCACAGGTCCCATCTCCTCGCGTTCTGGTCCGCCGGCGTGAGAGCCCGGCCGGCGGAGATGTGTTCGCCGACCGTTGGAGCCGGCCGTCGTCGGTTCATCTCGGCCACCCCGCCGCGCGGTCCGTGGGGACCTGACCGCCCGAGGCGGTGAGGACGGTACGGGGTGCCTGTGCCGGCCCCCTTGCCGTACGCAGCGACCCTATCCGAGCGCGCGGCGGCGCGCTGCGCCGGGTGGTGATCCCGGTCGCGCGACGTCGCCCCTCGCGTCCTATCAGACCACGAGCATGTCGGGCGTGACTGCCGCTTCGGTATCCGGGATGCCGAGGTCGCGGGCCCGCTTGTCGGCGAGCGCGAGCAGCCGGCGGATCCGCCCGGCGATGGCGTCCTTGGTCAGCGGCGGCTCGGCGAGCGCGCCCAGCTCCTCCAGCGAGGCCTGCCGGTGCTCCAGCCGCAGCCGCCCGGCCGAGGTCAGGTGGTTGGGCGCGTCGTCGGCGAGGATCTCCAGCGCCCGGGTCACCCGGGCCGCGGCGGCCACCGCCGCGCGCGCCGAGCGACGCAGGTTGGCGTCGTCGAAGTTGGCCAGTCGGTTGGCGGTGGCGCGCACCTCCCGGCGGACCCGACGCTCCTCCCAGGCCAGCACGCTGGAGTGCGCGCCGATCCGGGTGAGCAGCGCGGCGATCGCGTCGCCGTCCTTCACCACCACCCGGTCCACGCCGCGCACCTCACGGTTCTTGGCGGTGATGCCGATCCGCCGGGCGGCGCCGACCAGCGCGAGCGCCGACTCCGGCCCCGGGCAGGTGATCTCCAGCGCGCTGGAGCGGCCCGGCTCGGTCAGCGAGCCGTGCGCCATGAACGCGCCCCGCCACGCGGAGACCGCGCAGCAGACGTTGGCGGCCACCACGTGGGGCGGCAGGCCCCGCACCGGGCGACCCCGCACGTCCAGCAGGCCGGTCTGCCGGGCGAGCGCCTCGCCGTCCTTGACCACCCGCACGATGAAGTGGCTGCCCTTGCGCAGGCCGCCGGAGGCGAGCACGTGGATCTCGCTCGGATAGCCGTAGACCTCGGCGATCTCCCGCCGCAGCCGGCGGGCCACCGCGCCGGTGTCCAGCTCCGCCTCGACCACGACGCGACCCGACACGATGTGCAGGCCGCCGGCGAAGCGGAGCAGGGCGGCCATCTCCGCCCGGCGACAGCAGGGCTTGGGCACGTCGACCCGACTCAGCTCGTCCTTGACCGCAGCCGTCATCGCCATTCCAGCGCCCCCTCACGGACCGGTTCCGGCGTGTCGCCGGTGATTACGTACGTGTCTAACGATCGGCGCCCAGGACAGGCACCAGTGCGGCGCCCAGGGCGGCCGGATCATGACGGGGCGTGCCGTCGGTGACGGCGACGGGGGCGAGGACCAGCCGGGCACCCAGCGATTCTGCCGCACGTTCGACCGCCGCGGGGTCACCCACCGCCGTGGAGTCGGCCAGCACCATGTCCACCTTCAGCTCGGGCAGATAGCGCCGCAGGGTGTCCAGATGGTCGGGCAGGGACAGCCCGGACGTCTCCTTCTCGGCCACCAGGTTCAACGTCACCAGCCGGCGCGCCGGGCTGGAGACGATCGCGTCGGCCAGGCCGGGCACCAGCAGGTGCGGCAGCACGCTGGTGTACCAGCTGCCCGGCCCGAAGATCAGCCAGTCGGCGGCGCGTACCGCGGTCACCGCCTCGGCGCACGCGGCCGGCGCGGCCGGGGTGAGCCGCAGCGACTCCACGATGCCCGAGGTGATCGCCACCTGGTGCTGCCCGCGCAGCGTGCGCACGTCGTCCGGGCGGGCCGGGTCGGCGCCGCGGACCTGGGCCTCGATCCCCACCGGCTGGCGGGACATCGGCAGCACCCGACCGACCGCGCCGAGCATCGCCCCGGCGTGGTCGAGCGCCGCCACCGGGTCGCCGAGCAGCTCGGTCAGCCCGTGCAGCAGCAGGTTGCCCACCGCGTGGCCGACCAGCGGGTCACCCACGCCGCCGCCGGCCGGCGAGCCGGGTGTCGGCGCGGGCGTGGCGGCGGCGAAGCGGTGCTGGAACAGCGCCGCGCTGCGCCGGGTCGCCGGATGGTCACCGGAGAGCGCGACCAGCGCCTGCCGCAGGTCGCCCGGGGGCAGGCCGCCGCGCTCGGCGCGCAGCCGCCCGCTGGAGCCGCCGTCGTCGCCGACCGTGACCACCGCGGTGATGTCCAGGTCGAGTCCGGGTACGCAGTGCCGCAGCGCCCGCAGGGACGCCGAGAGGCCGTGGCCGCCGCCGAACGCGACCACCCTGATCGGGGTCACTCCCGCCCCAGGTCCCGGTGCTGCGGGTTGGCGGCGATGCCGGAGGCGCGCAGCCGGACGGCCAACTCCTCGGCGATCGCGACGCTGCGGTGCTTGCCGCCGGTGCAGCCGACCGCCACCGTCAGGTAGCGCTTGCCCTCCCGCTCGAAGCCGGCGGTGGTGGCGTTGACCAGGTCGGCGTAGCCGGCGACGAACGCGTCGGCGCCCTCCTGGCCCAGCACGTACGCGCTGACCGCCTCCTCGCGTCCGGTGTGCTCGCGCAGCTCCGGCACCCAGTACGGGTTGGGCAGGAACCGGGCGTCCATCACGAAGTCGGCGTCCGGCGGGAGGCCGTACTTGAAGCCGAACGACAGCACGGTGATCCGCAGCCGGCGGGCGTCCTCGCCGCCGAACAGCTCCTCCACCCGCCGGCGCAGCTGGTTGACGTTCAGGTGGCTGGTGTCGATGATCACGTCGGCCTGGTCCCGGGCCTCCTCCAGCAGCGCCCGCTCGACCGCGATGCCGTCGGCCAGCCGCCCGTCGCCCTGCAACGGGTGCGAGCGACGCACGCTCTCGAACCGGCGGATCAGCACCTCGTCGTCGGCGTCGACGAAGACCACCCGGGGCTGGAAGCCACGCTCGCGCAGCTCCCGGATCGCACCGGCCAGGTCGGTGGAGAAGGCGCGCGAGCGCACGTCCAGCACCATCGCCGTACGCCGGGCCGCGCCGCCGGCCTTGAACGCCAGCTCGGCCATGTCCAGCAGGAGCGCCTGGGGGAGGTTGTCGACCACGTAGTAGCCGACGTTCTCCAGCGCCCGGGCCACCGTGCTGCGCCCACCGCCGGAGAGGCCGGTCACCACCACCAGGGACGTCTCCGCCTCCGCCGGCGCCGGTCGCCCCACCCCGGTCTCCGCGTCGGTCGGCACCAGGTCTCCCGCCGTTCGCGCCTCGCTCACCCGCTACCCCCAGCCGTGGCGCCGCGGCCGATCGGCCGCGCATGGTCAGTCGCCGACTCTAACGGCTGCGACCCCGCCCGGGATTCCACGGGGTGACCTCCGGAACAGCCGGTTGCCCGTTTCGTCGGGGTCCCGGACCGCGCCACGCGCCCGCTCGGGGCGGGGCGTCGTCGGCGGGCGCTCGTAGACTGCGCGGATGGTCTCCCCCACCGAGCAGCGGACCGACGGCGCGCTGGACGTGCTGCGCCGGGTCTTCGGCTACGACGCCTTCCGCGGCGTCCAGCAGGACATCATCGAGCACGTGGTGGCCGGCGGCGACGCGCTGGTGCTCATGCCCACCGGCGGCGGCAAGTCACTCTGCTACCAGATCCCCGCGCTGGTCCGCGACGGCGTGGCGGTGGTCGTCTCGCCGCTGATCGCGCTCATGCAGGACCAGGTCGACGCGCTCACCGCGGTGGGCGTGCGGGCCGGGTTCCTCAACTCGACCCAGGAGCCCGCCGAGCGGCGCCGGGTCGAGGCGGCCTACCTCGCCGGCGACCTCGACCTGCTCTACCTCGCGCCGGAAGGGCTGGCCGTGCGGTCCACCCTCGGCCTGCTGGAACGCGGAAAGATCGGCCTGTTCGCGATCGACGAGGCGCACTGCGTGTCCCAGTGGGGGCACGACTTCCGCCCCGACTACCTCAACCTGTCGATGCTGCACGAGCGCTGGCCGCAGGTGCCGCGGATCGCGCTGACCGCCACCGCGACGCGGGCCACCCGCACCGAGATCGCCACCCGCCTCCAGCTCACCGAGGCCCGGCACTTCGTGGCCAGCTTCGACCGACCCAACATCCAGTACCGGATCGTGCCCAAGCGGGAGCCACGCCGGCAGTTGCTGAGCCTGCTGCGCGACGAGCACCCGGGCGACGCCGGCATCGTCTACTGCCTCTCCCGGGCCTCGGTGGAGAAGACCGCCGAGTTCCTGGTCGCCAACGGCATCCCGGCGCTGCCCTACCACGCCGGCCTGGACGCGGGCACCCGCGCCCGCAACCAGCAGCGCTTCCTGCGCGAGGACGGGCTGGTCATGGTGGCCACCATCGCGTTCGGCATGGGCATCGACAAGCCCGACGTACGCTTCGTCGCCCACCTCGACCTGCCCAAGTCGGTGGAGGGTTACTACCAGGAGACCGGTCGCGCCGGGCGCGACGGGCTGCCGTCCACGGCCTGGCTGGCGTACGGGCTCCAGGACGTGGTGCAGCAACGCAAGATGATCGAGACGTCGGAGGGCGACCTGGCGCACCGGCGCAATCTCGCCGCCCACCTCGACGCGATGCTGGCGCTCTGCGAGACGGTCCGCTGCCGCCGTGCCCAACTGCTCGAATACTTCGGCGAGACCGGCGCGGCCAACTGCGGCAACTGCGACACCTGCCTCGACCCGCCGGAGTCCTGGGACGGCACGGTCGCGGCGCAGAAGCTGCTCTCCACCGTCTACCGGCTCGACCGGGAACGCAACCAGCGGTTCGGCGCCGGGCACAGCATCGACATCCTGCTCGGCAAGCACACCGACAAGATCGACCAGCACGGCCACGACGCGCTGAGCACGTTCGGCATCGGCACCGAACTGCGCGACGTCGAGTGGCGCGGGGTGGTGCGGCAACTACTCGCCGAGGGCCTGCTCGCCGTCGAGGGCGACTACGGCACGCTGGCGCTGACCGAGGCCAGCGCCGACGTGCTCGGTCGGCGGCGCACGGTCACGCTGCGCAAGGAGCCGGAACGGCCGCTGTCGGGGCGGGCCGCGAAGCCACGCGGGTCGGCCACCGTCGTGGCCGACCTCTCCCCCGCCGCCGGCGGCGTCTTCGAGCGGCTGCGCGCCTGGCGGGCGGCGACCGCCAAGGAGCAGGGCGTACCGGCGTACGTGATCTTCCACGACGCGACGCTGCGCCAGATCGCCGCGGAACCGCCGACGTCGCTGGCCGAGCTGTCCCGCTTCAGCGGCGTGGGCGAGAACAAGCTCGCCAAGTACGGCGAGGGGATCCTCGCCGTACTCGCCGAGGGCTGACGACAGGGCCCGACCCCTGGTGGGGTCGGGCCCGGTGCGGGTGTCGGCGGGTCAGCTGGTGCTGTAGCCGCGGGTGGCGATCCAGTCGGCGAGGTTGTCGACGGTGATGCGGTAGGAGGCCTGGTCGGGGTTGGCGCTGTCGGCGATGGTGACGGTGTGGCCGTCGTCCTGGTAGCCGACGACGCTGATGTAGTGGCCGCCTTCGAAGGAGTGGGTGGTGCCGTCGGTGTCGGTGGTGGTGCCGGCGATGTTGGCGACCACGGCGCGGCCGTCGTCGACGGTGCGCACGATGTCGGCGCGCAGGGTGTCGGTCTGCTTGTCGTCGGCCTTGGGGCTGCGGATCTCGACGGACTTGTAGGGCTTGCCGGTCTCCTTGTGCAGCACGGGGGTGATGTCGTTGATGCTGTTGGTG
>NZ_FMDM01000005.1 GCF_900090105.1 Micromonospora humi
TTCCGCTCGACTTGCATGTGTTAAGCACGCCGCCAGCGTTCGTCCTGAGCCAGGATCAAACTCTCCAACAAAAACTTTGTCGGACACAATGTCCTGGCAACAAAAGTGTTGCCAAAGGAATCCCAACCAGACAGACCAAAGCCTGACCAGTCCGGGGTATAAAACAATTGGCACTGGCTTATCAAGCACCCTGTTGAGTTCTCAAAGAACAACCACACACCACACCGGAAACCCCACCAGGAGGCCCCCGACCCGGGGTATCTCGTCCACATCCCCGCCGCTCTCGCGCCGGGCACTTTTACTACGTTACCGCACCGTCTCCGCCGTGTCAAACCGTGTGTCCCGGTCTGTCATGCTTCATACGGGTTGGCGCCGCTGAGCCCGCGCAGCAGCGAACCGCTACGCTTGATCATCGGATTTGGCAGACCGGCCGCCGCGGTTTCCCGCTAGCTCGCCCGGTGCCCTGCCGGTCGACAACACTACCCGGTCGGTTCCGCTCCGCCAAATCCGCCCTGCGGCGTTTCGGCGGGCCCCGCCCGGACCGTCTCCTCGGGGGCGAACATCCCCTCCGGAACCGGTCGCCCGCTCGGATCGGCACTCCCGGGCTTTCGTCCCGTTTGCCCCGTTCCGCGCTGGCAGAGAGAAAGTTACGCGTCTGCGGGTTTGATCGTCAAATCCATGGGTAGCGTCCCGCGTCACATCATTACCGACACCCTATATCCGCAGTTCAGAACGCGTGCGTTCCCTTCGCGCGGGCCGTGCCGCCGGGCGACTAGCGGGGCCCGGTGGCGCGGCGGGCGGCACGCCAACCGCGCACGCCGAGGACGCCTGCGGTCGTACCGATGGCCAGGGACGCGGCGATGAGCAGCGCGTGCACCCAGAGGAAGCTCGTCGGCCCGCCCTCGCCGACGACGCCGGCGGACCAGGCCCGGGTGTCGTTCCAGATGGCGACCGCGAACCTCGGCCAGATGACCCAGGTCCACCCACCGACCCCGACCAGGAACAACGACCAACCACGCGAGAGAACCATGGTCGGCCAGTATGCCAGCGGCACCGGGATCGAGATGGTGCGCGCGGCGCGCGGGGCCGAATCTGCCGGCGGCACATCACCACCCGGTCTCCGGTGTGCCGATCGACCGCCACCCGGGCCTTGAGCTGGGTCGGAGGCCGAGGCGTTTCCTCGCAGGGCCCCGAGGGCACTGTCGACGATGCCGAGACGACATCGCGGAGGTGCCGACATGCAGCCGTTCAATCCTTGGGCCTGGCGGGACCCGGCCGCGCTCGCCGGAGGCTACGACCAGACCGGTCCGGACGACGTGCCACGGCAGCGCGCGGAGGGCGGCGACGACCTCGTGGACGCGCCCGGTCCGGGTACGCCGCTCGACCTCACCGGCTACCGGGTGGAGGCGACCGACGGGCGGATCGGCTCGATCGACGAGGCCAGCGAGGAGGCCGACGCCCGCTACCTGGTGGTCGACACCGGCCCGTGGATCTTCGGCAAGAAGGTGCTGCTGCCGGCCGGGACGGTGGCCCGGGTCGACCACCTGGAGCGTGTCGTGCACGTGGACCGCACCCGGGACCAGGTGAAGGACTCCCCGGCGTTCGACCCGGACGACTTCGCGCGCCCCGACTACCGGGAGCGGGTCGGCTCCTACTACTCGGAGACCTACCGGCAGGGCTGAGCCGAGAGCCGGGAGACGGGCCGCCGGGTGGCGGCCCGAACGGTTACCGTGTCAGGCATGGGCCGGTCGCGCAGGTGTGCCCCGGAGACCCCCGCCGGTCTCCCGGGCCGCGCCGTCGACGGCCGGGATCAGATCCTCGACGTTCTTCGTGCCGGTGGACTGCGGTTCCGCGCCGGCGGGCGATGGCGGCGCTCGTTCTGACGAGCCCGTTCCACCGATCCGGGTCACCCGGGTCGTTCCGCGCGTCCGCGCGTCCCGCCAACGACCGGCACGAAAGGCCCTACCACCATGTCCTCAGCACGCATGCTCACCGGCGACCGTCCGACCGGGCGGCTGCACCTCGGCCACTACGTCGGCAGCATCGCCAACCGGGTGCGGTTGCACCAGCGCTACGAGAGCTTCTTCATCATCGCCGACCTGCACATGCTCACCACGAGGAACACCCGCGCCGACATCGAGCAGGTGGCCCGCAACGCCCGCGAGATGGTCACCGACGTCCTCGCCGCCGGCGTCGAGCCGGAGCGCGCCACGTTCTACCTCCAGTCGGCGATCCCCGAGGTCGGCGACCTGAACACGCTGTTCCAGAACCTGGTCACGGTGCCGCGCCTGGAGCGGGTGCCGTCGCTCAAGGAGATGACCCGGGACGCCGGCAAGGACGAGATGCCGTACGGGCTGCTCGGCTATCCCGTCCTCCAGGCGGCCGACATCCTCTGCGTGAAGGGGCAGGTCGTGCCGGTGGGGAAGGACAACGCCGCGCACGTCGAGGTGACCCGGGAGATCGCCCGCCGCTTCAACCACCTCTACGGCGAGGTCTTCCCGGTGCCCGACATGATCATGTCCGAGACGCCCACGCTCGTCGGCACCGACGGGGCCGGGAAGATGGGCAAGAGCAAGGGGAACGCGATCGCGCTCGCCGACGACGCGGCGACCGTGCGGCGCAAGGTGACGGGGATGTACACCGACCCGAACCGGGTGCGCGCCGACGTGCCGGGCACGGTCGAGGGGAACCCGGTCTTCGCGTACCACGACGTGTTCAACCCCGACCGGGCGCAGGTCGAGGACCTCAAGACGCGATACCGGGCGGGGCGGGTCGGTGACGTCGAGGTCAAGGAGGCGCTCGCCGCCGCGCTCAACCGCTTCCTCGATCCGATCCGGGAGCGCCGGGCCCGGTTCGAGGCACAGTCCGGCCTGGTCGACGAGCTGATCGTCGCCGGCACCGAACGGACCCGGGCGCAGGTGCACGCCACGCTCGTCGAGGTCCGCCGGGCGATGGGCCTGACCAGCGCGTACACCCAGGTGCGGCGGCGGGCCGAGCGCTACCGCAAGGCCGCCGCCACGCCGGCCTGACCAGCCGGGTACACCGACCGGCCGGTCCGGGTTACGCGCTTGCGCCACCCCCGGGCCGGCCGGTTACGCTGCCGGCATGAGCAGCTCGCAGGCGTACCCGACGGCGTCCCCCGACGTCCGGCTCGGCGCGCTGCGACGCCGGCGGTCCCGCGACCGCCTGCGCTGAGCCTTCCTCTCCTGCGACCGGCGGATCGAGCCGCCGGTCGTCGTCGATCGTCCTCGCTCCGCAGCCTTCCCATCCGGTGATCCGCGCGGCGGATCGAGCGAGATCGGCGTACCCATGGATCTTGAAAAGGTGTTGTCCGACCGGCTGGCGCCGGCGTTCGCGGCGGTGGCCGGCGGGCCGGTGGACCCGGTGGTGCGGCGCTCGCAGCACGCGGACTTCCAGTCCGACGCGGCGCTCGCGCTGGCCCGTCGGCTCGACCGGTCGCCGCGGGCGATCGCCGCGGAGGTACGGGACCGCGCGGAGCTGGCCGACCTCTGCGCGGCGGTGGAGGTCTCCGGGCCGGGCTTCCTCAACCTGACCGTTGCCGACCGGGCGCTCGGCGACCTGGTCTCGGCGCTGGCCGTGGACCCCCGGCTCGGGGTGCCGGTGGCCGACGAGCCGGAGACCGTGGTGGTCGACTACTCGGCGCCGAACGTGGCCAAGGAGATGCACGTCGGCCACCTGCGCTCGACCGTGATCGGGGACGCGGCGGCGCGGTTGCTGGAGTGGCTGGGCCACAGGGTGCGGCGGGCCAACCACCTCGGCGACTGGGGAACGCCGTTCGGCATGCTGATCGAGCACCTGGTCGACAGGGGTGAGGCGGAGGCCGCGCAGGAGCTGTCGATGGGTGACCTGGACGCGTTCTACACGGCGGCGCGGGCGAAGTTCGACGACGACGAGGCGTTCCGGGAGCGGTCGCGGCTGCGGGTGGTGGCGTTGCAGGGCGGCGACCCGGCGACGGTGCGGCTGTGGCGGCTGCTGGTGGCGCAGTCCGAGAGCTACTTCCTGACCGTCTACGACCTGCTCGACGTCACCCTCTCCCGGGCGGACTTCCGGGGCGAGAGCAGCTACCACGACCTGCTCGCGCCGACGGTCGCCGAGTTGGACCGGCTGGGCCTGCTGCGGCGCAGCGACGGCGCGGACTGCGTGTTCCCGCCCGGGTCGGTGGGCCGGGACGGCGAGCCGCTGCCGCTGATCGTGCGCAAGTCGGACGGCGGCTACGGCTACCCGGCGACCGACCTGGCCGCGTTGCGGCACCGGACCGGCACGCTGGGCGCGACCCGGCTGCTCTACGTGGTCGGGCTGCCGCAGCGGCGGCACTTCGAGATGGTCTTCGCTTCCGCCGGGCAGGCGGGTTGGCTGGCCCCGCCGGCCCGGGCCGAGCACGTCGGGTTCGGGTCCATCCTGGGGCCGGACGGGCGGATGCTGCGCAGCCGGGCCGGCGGGGCGGTGAAGCTGGTCGGGTTGCTGACCGAGGCGGTCCAGCGGGCCACGGCGCTGGCCCGCGAGCGCAACCCGGAGCTGGGCGAGGCGGAGGCGGCCGAGGTCGGGCGCGCGGTCGGCATCGGGGCGATCAAGTACGCCGACCTGTCCGGTGACCGGCACAAGGACTACGTGCTGGACTGGGAACGGATGTTGGCGCTGGACGGGAACACCGCGCCGTACCTCCAGTACGCGTACTCCCGGATTCGGTCGATCTTTCGGCGGGCCGGGGTGGCGGCCCGGCCGGACGCGGCCGTCGTGCCGACCGAGCCGGCGGAGCGGGCGCTCGCGATCGAGCTGCTCGGGTTCCCGGCGGTGGTCGACGAGGTGGCCGGCAGCCTGGAGTTCCACCACCTGGCCACCTACCTGCACCGGCTGGCGTCCGCGTTCAGCGCGTTCTATGAGCGCTGCCCGGTGCTGCGGTCCGAGGGGCCGGTGCTCCGGAGCCGGCTGGCGCTGTGCGAGGTGACCGGTCGGGTGCTCCACCAGGGCCTGCACCTGCTCGGCATCCGCACCCCGGAGCGGTTGTGAGCGGGCCGGGTCAGCGGGGCAGCCAGGACTGCACCTCGACCACGTTGCCCTCGGGGTCGCGCAGGTAGGCGGAGCGGACGCCCCAGCCGGGACGGTCGGCCGGTTCGGCCAGGACCGTCCCGGCGGGCAGCGCGGCGACGGCGGCGTCCACGTCGGGCACCGGCACCACGACGAGCACGCCACCGTCGCCGCGACCGATCGGCAGCACGGCCTCGGCGGCCCGCCGGCCGAGCAGCGCGAGCACGGTCTCGCCTCCGGCGTCGAAGCTGGCGTACTCGAACTCGCCGACCACCTTCTCCGGATCGCCGAGCAGCGCGGTGTAGAAGGCGAGGGTGGCCGGGAAGTCGTCGGTGACGACGCGGGGATGCACGCTCATGGTCGGACCCTAGCGGCCGCCGCCGGCCATTAACCGTTTCAGGCAAGGCCGTCGACACCGTCGGACTTGTGACGTCATCGATAACGTTCGAATAACGCGATGTTTCCGGCGCTTGACGCTCGTTACCTTAACCGGTTCAGTGGCTCCTGGCGACGGCCGGACATCGACGGATGCCGTCGCCGCTCGGTCGCCGCCGGCCCCGGCGGCACAGCTGGGGAGGTTCCCATGACACTGCGCATCCGCCGGACCGCCGTCGCGCTCGTCGCCGTGCTGGCGGCCGGCGCGCTGTCCGCCCCGCCGGCGGTCGCCGGCGGCCGAACGGCGGCACCCGAACCACCGTCCCGACGCGCCGAGGCGGCGTTCGTGGTCCGCGACGGCACCCGGCTGAGCGTCGCCGGCCGGCCGTTCCGGTTCGCCGGGCCCAACATGTACTGGCTGGGCCTGGACGAGAACGTCGGCGGCACCGATCCGGCCGACCCGCCGGCCGTCGACCACCCCACCTACTTCCGGATTCGGGACGGGCTCACCACCGCCCGGCGGATGGGTGCCACCGTGGTCCGCGCCCACACGCTCGGCGTCTCCACCGGGAACCCGAAGTCGCTCGAACCCGCGCTCGGCCAGTTCAACCCGGAGGCGTTCGACCGCATCGACTACGCGGTCGCCGAGGCGCGCCGGCAGGGGCTGCGGCTGATCGTCCCGCTCACCGACAACTGGCAGTACTACCACGGGGGCCGCTACGACTTCCTGCGCTGGCTCGGCCTGAGCACCGACGACGACGGGGCGCTGTTCTACACCGATCCCGGCGCCCGGGCCGCGTTCAAGCAGTACGTCCACACGCTGCTCACGCACGTCAACCGCTACACCGGCAAGCGGTACACCGACGATCCGACGATCATGGCGTGGGAACTGGGCAACGAACTCAACGGGATGACCGCCGACTGGGTCGACGACGTCGCCGGGCACGTCAAGGCGCTCGCCCCCCGGCAACTCGTCGCCGCCGGCAGCCAGCACGGCACCGACCCCGCGGTCCTGGCCTCGCCGCACGTCGACATCAGCGACTCGCACTACTATCCGCCCACCGCCGCCGGCATCGCGGCCGACGCCGCCGCGGCCACCGCCGCCGGCAAGGTCTACCTCGCCGGCGAGTTCGGCTCCGGCCAGGCCACCGACGACCTGCTGGACCAGGTCGCGGCCAACCCGGACGTGAGCGGCGCGCTGTTCTGGTCGCTCTTCGGCCACCACGACCACTCCGGCTTCGTGCCGCACGGCGACGGCTTCACCGTGCACTACCCGGGCGACACCCCGGCGATGCGGGAGGCCGTCTCCGCGCTGACCCGCTTCGCCGGGAAGATGTCCGGTCGCCCGGCGCCGGCGGTGACCGGTGACCGCCCGCTGCTGACCGCGATCGACGCCGACTACGGCATCACCACGCTGCGCTGGCGGGGCACCGCGGGCGCCGCCGGCTACCTGGTGCAGCGACGGGGCCCCGGCGGGGCCTGGGCCACCGTCAGCGGCACCCGGCCGCTGAGCGCCGACGACGCGCCCTGGTACGACCTGACCACGCCCGTCGGCCGGGTCACCTACCGGGTGGTGGCGGTCGACGGCACCGGCGCCGCCGTGGCCGTCTCCCCGCCGGTCGGCACCGACCCCACCGCCGACCAGACGTTCGACCCGCTCGAGGACTGGTTCGTCACCGCCGGGCACAGCGACTCGCTGCGCCGCACGCCGACCGCCGGCGGGGTGCTGGTCGCGCCGGCACGAGGCCGGCCGGGTGAACTGCGTTACCAGCGGGACGACCTGACCGCCGCCACGATCACGGTCGCCTCGGCCGGGCGGCCGAAGGCCGTGGTCGAGGTGTCCGCCGACGGCACGACCGGGTGGCGCGCGGTGCGGCCCCGGATCGACAAGGCCGGCCACGGGCGGTACACGCTCTCCGTCACCGGCCTGCGCGACGTCGACGGCATCCGGGTGGTGTGGCGACGGGACGCCCGGTTCGCGGTCGCCTCGGTCGCGTTGTCCGCCCGGTCGGACTCGGTGACGAGCAGCGCGCCGGGCGCGTTCGCGCTGACCGCGCCGGCACCGGACGCGACCGGGGTGAGCCGGCTGGCGGCGCTGGACTGGTCCGCCGCGCCGGGCGCCGCCTACTACTCGCTGACCGTGTCCGAGCACGCCGACCTCAGCGCCCCGCTGGTGGCGGTGTCCGGCCTGCGTACCCCCGGTTTCACGCCGACCACGGCGTGGCCCGCCGGGGTCACCCTGCACGTGCGGGTCACCGCCACCAACGGGTACGGCTCGACCAGCGCGAACGCCGCGTTCACCACCCGCGCCGACCTGCCCGGGGTGGTGGTCGACGACTTCGACACCTACCCGTCGGACGAGGCGCTGACCGCCGCCTACCCGCGCAACACCGGCGGCGACCCGATCACCACCACGCTGGCCCCGGCCGGCGAGGGCAGCGGGCACAGCATGCGGCTGAGCTGGACCCCCGGTGCCAGCGGCTACGCGGGCGTCATCCACAACCTGCCCGCGGCGCAGGACTGGCGCGGCACCACCGGGCTGCGGATGTGGGTCGAGCCGGGCGCGGACGGGCAGCAGCTGACCGTCCAGTTCGTCGCGTCCGGCTTCTACTGGGAGAAGACGCTGACGTTCACCGGGACCGAGCCGCGCGTGGTGGAGGTGCCGTTCGCCGACTTCGCCCCGCCGCCGTGGGCCACGCCCGGCCCGCTCGACCTGGGAGCGGTCACGCAGTTGTCGCTCTACCCCGGCGGCGCGACCGGTCCGAGCAGCCTGCGCCTGGACTCCCTGGGCGCGTACGCGAGGTGACCACGGGTGTCGGGCCGGGGTCGTCGTGCCCCCGGCCCGACGCCGTTTCGGGGGCCCGTGTCACCCGGTGAGCGGCTAGCGTGACCATCGACCGACGCGAGGGAGGCGACCATGGCGGATCGACGGGCGGTGCTCGCACCCGGGCGCGGCTACGACACCCGGGGCCCGCTCTTCGTCTATCTCGGTGAGGCGTTGCGCCGGCTCGGCTTCGAGGTGCACGAGGTCACCTGGCAGCGGCTGGACGAGCTGCGGCCGGAGGCGGCGTCCGGCTTCGTGGCCGAGCAGCTCACGCCGGTCCTGGACGACGGTGTCGACCTGCTGGTCGGCAAGTCGCTGGGCAGCTTCGCCGCCCCGCTCGCCGCCGACCGGGGCATCCGGTCGGTCTGGCTGACACCGTTGCTGGACGACCCGGCCGTCCGCGAGCCGGTCGGCCGCGCCACCGCGCCGTTCCTGCTGGCCGGCGGCACCGCCGACTCGATGTGGAACGGTGAGGTGGCCCGCCGGCTCAGCCCGTACGTGGTCGAGGTGGCGGACGCCGACCACTCGATGATGGTGCCGGGTCCGCTGGCCCGCTCCGCCGAGGCCCTCGGCCGGGTCTGCACCGCCGTCGAGGAGTTCGCGGCCGGTTAGGCCGGCCGGGTGGCCTGGCCGTCCAGCCAGAGCGTGTCACCGGCGTCGCGGTGCGTGCCGGTGGAGCCGACATGCTTGGCGCTGATCCGTGGTCCGTTCTTGATCACGTGGACCAGGGCCATGGCGTGCCCGCGTCCCAGCCCGTAGTCGTTCTTCAGCCAGTCCACGATGACACCCGCCTTCACACCTGCCTCCGCGTAACCGCGTCGCTCCGCCTCCTGGACGAGCGCGCGTGGGGTCTTGCCGGTCCGGTTCTCGATCGCGTCGAGGTACGCCTGAAAGGACATGCCCACAGCCTGCTTCCCCGCCCGGCGATGATCAACGCCTGGCCGTGACACAAGCGTTGCCCCTGAGTCAACGATCAGCTGTCCGGATCTGACCGGTCTGTCGCCGCCCGGATGTCGGGATCGCGACCCAGCACTACCGCCTGGGATTCCCGGGCCCGACAGTGCACACGGCTGGAGGGGGTGGGGGAATTGGGGCAGCCGACCGGCGAGTCCGTCATGATCCGGGACTGGTTCAGCGTGCCACGGGTGTCCGCCGGGGACCGGGCCGCGATCTACGGCGAGCGCACCCAGGATCCCCGGGTGGAGTTCGTCGCGCTGACCGTCAGGTACTGGATCGACGCGCACGCCACCCGGTCGATGACCCGCGAGCGCGTGCTCCAGGCGATGGCCGGCCGGATCACCGCCGACAACGTCTGGGACCTGGTCCGGATGCTGGCCCGGCTGGGGTTGGCCGACGAGTTCTTCGACCTGGCCGCCTCCGACGTCGACAACGACGGCGCGTTCCGCCGCTTCCTGCTCGGGCTGGACCCGGTGCTGATCGACGCGATCCGCCACTACGACGCGTGGAGCGGGATCAACCCGAAGGTGTTCCTGGACGGCTTCTTCGTGGGTGTCGGGGAGTCCGTCGCCACGGTCGTGGTCGACCTGGGCAAGCTCGTGCAGCTGATCGGCCACCTCCAGCAGGAGCAGATGAAGACGCTGATCGTGCTGACCGTCGACCCGGAGGCCGGGCTGGCCCGGCTCGCCGACCAGGCCACGGTGCTCCGCGAGGCGCTGGCCGGGATCGTCACCGCGCTGGACCCGACCACCGTGCCCGAGCGGCTCCTGGCGCTGTGGCGCGGCTGGGTCGCCGAGTTCGCCCGGCACCTGGAGAACCTCGACCCGTTCTCCGCCGGCAAGCTGCTCGGTCGCATCGCCGGCGACCTCTACCAGCTCCTGACCAGCCTGGTGCACCTGGTTCGGCTGCTCGGCGGCGTGGCGGTGCGCGCCGCGGTCCGCTACGTGCCGTTGCTGATCGTCGGCGCCCGCCAGGCCGCCGCCGACATCCGGCTGCTGACCGGCCGGATCGCCGCGCTGCTCGTCGCGGTCGGGCGGGCGGCGATCCTCGCCACCCCGCAGGTCGGGCTGGCGGTGCTGCGCACGCTCTTCCCGCCGAAGGTGCTGGAGGCGCTGTTCCGGCAGGGCCGGGCGCTGCTCGCCGACGCCGAACTGACCCTGACCGTGTTCAACCAGGCGGCGCACGCCGAGGCGTTCGCCGGGGCCGGCGCCGGCGCCCGGCTCAGCGCGATGGTCAGCGCGGACGGCAAGCCGCTGCTGATGGCGTGCATGTCGGAGACGGTGTCGTCGGCCGGCCGCTCGGCCAGCCGGGCCGAGCTGAACGAGGCACTCGACGAGATCATCAAGCGGATCGAGGACCTGCGCGAACTGAAGCCGCCCAAGGCGCCCCGCGACATCCGGGCCGCCGCGGTGCGCGCCGCCATCGCCAAGCAACTGGAACAGCGCCTGACCACCGTGTTCAACCGGGTCCTGCAGACCGTGGCGTACGAGGAGTTCCGCGCGCTGCGCAAGGCCGGGCAGGCACAGCCCTGGCGGCTCGGCCAGGCGGTGCACCGGCGGATGGCCGCCGAGATCACCCAGCTCCTCGGCGGTTCGCCCGGGCTTCAGCCGTTCGCGGAGAAGTCGCTAGCCACCGTGGTCGAGACGATCGCCAAGGCCAACCCGGAGCTGGGCGCGGCGATGCGGGGCTCGGAGACGGTGCTGCGGCAGACGGTGGCGCAGATGCTGCTCGGCCACCCGGACCGGGACCTGCTGCTGCGTCTCGTCGGCTTCACCGGCAGCCCGTCCGCCAAGGGCGCGGAGAAGGCGCTCGCCTCCCACCTCGCCGAGCGGTTCGGGTGGAAGGCGTCCACCACCGTCGGCGAACTCCGCTCCGACCTGCTGCTGGTCGACCCGGAGGCGGCCCGGGTGACGAACGTCGACTGGACCTCGTCGACGAAGCTGGAGCGCTTCGAGAAGACCTGGGGCACGGTCGCCGACGACCTGGGCGAGACGTTCGACGGCCGGTGGGAGGCGCTCGCCGAGGCGTACGGGCGGGCCGCCAAGGGCGGGGTGCCGGAGCAGGTCGTCGCCGGCCTGGAGGAGCTGACCGCGCACGCCGTGCGGGAGACGGTCGTCCGGCAGGCCGCCCTCAGCCAGTTGTTCCCCGGGTTCTTCGTCACGTCGCACGAGATGACGTACCAGGGCCTGCACTCGCTGTTCAAGATTCCACTGTAGAAGGAGCACCGATGGGAAGAGTCGTCGTCGCCGAGGCCGATCCGGCGACGCTGGGGTTCAGCAGCGCACCCTCCGACCGCTACGTCTACTCGAACTACTTCGTGCCCGTGCAGCTCACCTTCGGTGACGGCGAGACGCCGGTGCTGCCGTTCTACGTGAAGCAGGCGTTGATCGAGGCCACCCGCTACGGCGGGCTCTCCCGGGACCGGCTGCCGCACCTGCTGAAGGAACTCGGCCTGTCCGAGGTGTGGAAGGCCAACGGGATGGACGCCGCCGAGGACGCGCTGCCCGGGACCGACTCGGGCATGGCGTACCGCGAGCCGCCGGCCCGCCGCCAGACGGTGCTCGGCGACCAGGAGGCGGAGTTCGTCGCCGGGCTGCTCCAGTCCGACGTCGGCATCGCGTTCCTCGACCGGACCCGGATCCGCCCGGTGGGCTTCGCACTCGGCGAGCACGTCTACGCGCTGGCGCTCGCCCCCGGCGAGGAGGCCGTGCTGGAACAGCGCACCTACACCAAGCGTGAGCTGACCCTGGAGGAGCAGAACGAGACGGAGCAGCAGACCGACATCGAGCTGACCAGCGCGCTCACCAC
This sequence comes from Micromonospora humi, assembly GCF_900090105.1. Classification (GTDB taxonomy): domain Bacteria; phylum Actinomycetota; class Actinomycetes; order Mycobacteriales; family Micromonosporaceae; genus Micromonospora; species Micromonospora humi. Next base: position 12,011 of record NZ_FMDM01000005.1, read on the forward strand.
CGAACTCCAGGAGGGCTTCGAGCGGCAGAAGTCGCTGACCGACACCTGGGGGCTCAACGCCAGCCACACCGGGCAGTACACCAGCCCGACCGGGGTGTGGGGCACGTTCAACGCCAGCCACACCATCGGCTACACCCGCAGCGTCACGGCGGCGAGCCAGGAGACCAGCCGCCGCGCGGTCAAGGACAGCCAGAGCGCCACCTCGAAGGTCGCCGCCCGCTACCGCACCCAGCACAAGACCGACTTCAAGCTGGTGAGCGAGACCGGCATGGAGTCGACGTCGAAGCGGACCGTCCGCAACCCGAACCGGGTCACCCCGATCACGCTGCACTACTTCAAGGTGCTGCAGCGGCTCGAACTGGCCCACGAGCGGTACGGCGCGCGGGTGTGCTGGGCGCCGACGGTCAAGGACCCGGCCCTCGCCTTCGCCCGGAAGATCACCGACGGGCGGCAGCGGATCCGCGAGAACGCGCTCACCGCACTGCCCCCGATGCCGGTCAAGCCGGAGCGGCCGGCGCCCGGCGCGCCGGCCGCGGTGGAGACCCGCACCATCTACTCGCCGGTGGTGACGCTCGACAAGTGGGGCTTCACCGGCGACATGAGCGCCGACTACGACATCGACATCGCGTTCGACAGCGGCTGGGAGTGGGACGGCGACATCGAGACCATCAGGCAGAACCTCAACCTGATCACCCGTCGGCCGCCGTCCGGCATCGCCGCCCGGGTGGTCGGCGTGCCGCTCGTCACCGACGCCGACGGCCGCCCGGCGCTGCGGGTCCGCGTCCACGTCGGCGCCGCCAGCTGGCTCGGCGGCCCCGGCGCGGACGTGCAGCTCGCCGCCATGTTCCGGCGCACCCCGTCGGTGGTGAACCAGAACGCCGACGACGCCGCGTACAACGCGCTGGTCGCGGGTTACCTCACCGACCTGAAGGAGTGGCAGGACCGGCGCGACGAGGCGCTGGCGGACGCCGAGACGGCCGGGGACGAGTTCGAGGCCCGGCTGCGCGCCGGGTTCTCGCCGGTCAACGAGATGGTCTCGCAGATCGTCGACACCCACTTCCCGGCCAGCGTGCGGGACGAGGCGTGGGAGATCGACTTCTGGCACCGGGTCTTCGACTGGGAGCGGGCCTCGTTCGTCACGTACCCCGGCTGGTGGTCCGGTGGCGACGCCCGCGCCCCGGAGCGCGACCCCGACGACTTCCTCAACGCCAGCTGGGCGAAGCTCTACCTGCCGGTACGGGCGGGCATGGAACTGGCCGCGCTGCGGTGGATCTTCGGCAAGGCGGTGGCCACCCGGCTGTCCGGTGAGGTGGAGCGGATCCTGGCCGACTTCGTCGGCGAGCTGGCCGCGTTCCGCACCGACCACCTCGGCACCGCCGACGAGATGCCGGAGCTGACCACCGAGTGCCAGGAGGTGCCGGAGAAGGTCTACTGCCTGGCGAAGTGGAGCGAGCTGATGCCCACCGACGGCACCCACCTGGAGGTGGTGCAGGGCGCCACCACCGCCGCCGACGCGGTCACCAGCCAGGAGATCACCGACGCGGAGGCGCTGCGGGCGGCGTTGCTCGACGGCGAGGTGCAGACCAACCGGCTGCGGACCAAGGCGTACGACCAGTTCACCGAGCCGGCCGACGTCGACATCCACCTCGGCGCCGCGCCCGGCGCGCCGACGGCGTAGGGGACCGGCGCACCGGCCCGGCGATCCGCTCGCCGGGCCGGTGCGCTCAGCGCTCCACGATGGTGTTGTTCTCGTCGATGCCGTGGGTGCGCCAGTAGACGTCCCACTCGTCGTCGACGTGCTGCGGCACCTTGCCCTCCGGATAGCGGACGTAGGGCGGGGTCGGCTCCTGACCGTCCGGGAAGCAGGCGCTGCCGCCCTGGGCGCCGACCGCGATGGCCGGGTATTCGCCGCTGCCGCAGATGGACTCCTCGAACGAGCAGCCGGCGGTGAGCATCAGCGCGCTCAGGCCGACCGCGGCCAGGGCGATCGAGATTCGGGTTCGCATGGGGAGAATTCTGGTCGCCCCGAGCGCTCCCGCCATCCGTACGCGTACTCAGTCGTTGGGGTGCAGCAGCACCTTCGTCCAGCCGTGCTCGCGCCGGTCGAAGTGCCCGTACGCCTCCGGCGCCTCGGCCAGCGGCAGCTCGTGCGAGACGAGGAACGACGGCTGGGCGCGGCCGGCGATGATCAGGTCGCGGAGCTGCCGGTTGTAGCGCATCACCGGGGCCTGGCCGGTGCCCATCCGCTGGCCCTTCGTGAAGAAGGTGCCGTACTGCCAGCCGATGCGACCCTCCCGCGCCTGCTTGTCCGGGCCGTTCGGGTCCTGCGGCACGTAGACCCCGACCACACCGATCCCGCCGGTCGAGCGGACCACGTCGACCAGGTTGTCCAGCACCAGCTCCGGGTGCTCGTCGCCGGACGGGTCGTGGGCCTGGTAGCCGACGGCCTCCACGCCGCAGTCGGCGCCCACGCCGTCGGTGGCGTCCATGATCTGCTGGACCGGGTCGCCCTCGGCGAAGTTGACCGGGATCGCGCCGAGCTTGCCGGCCATGGCCAGGCGGTCGGTCTCCTTGTCCACCACGAACACCCGGTCGGCGCCCTTGATCATCGCGCTGTGGGCGGCCATCAGCCCGACCGGGCCGGCGCCGAACACGGCGACCGTGTCGCCCGGGGCCTGCCCGGCGAGTTCGGTGCCGTGCCAGCCGGTCGGGAAGATGTCCGACAGCATGGTGAAGTCGTTCTCGTGCTCGGTGCCGGACGGCAGGCGCAGCAGGTTGAAGTCGGCGTACGGCACCCGCAGGAACTGGGCCTGCCCACCGTCGTACGGGCCCATGTTGGCGTAGCCGTAGGCCGCGCCGTCCATCCCCTCGGTCGGGTTGGTGCGCAGGCAGAAGCTGGTCCAGCCGTGCAGGCAGTTGCGGCAGGTGCCGCAGGCGATGTTGAACGGCACGGAGACCCGGTCGCCGACCTTGATCCGGGTGAGCGCGTCGCCGACCGCCTCGACGACGCCCATGTTCTCGTGGCCGAGGATCTTGCCTTCCTCGACCGAGGTGCGTCCCTCGTACATGTGCAGGTCGGACCCGCAGATGTTGGTGGTGGTGATGCGGATGATCGCGTCGGTGGGCGCCTGGATGGTCGGGTCGGGCCGGTCCTCGACGACGACGTCGCGGGGGCCGCGGTAGACAAGAGCCTTCACAGTGGATCTCCAGATCGGTCGAGGACGGGTCAGCCGAGGGCGCGGAGGCGCTCGGCGAGGGTGTCGCGGTAGAAGTCGATGAAGCCGTCCGGGTCCGGGCCGGCGTTCTGCAGCACGAGATGGTCGAAGCCGGCGTCGACGTACGTGCGCACCGCCGCCACGTGGGTGTCCGGGTCGGGGCCGACCGCGAACTGCTGCCGGATGTCGCCCTCGGTGACGGTGCGGGAGGCGGCCTCGAAGTTCACCGGGTTCGGCAGTTCGGCCATCACCTTCCAGCCGGTCACCGCCCACCGGCTGGTCTCCCAGGCCGCCCGTACCGCCTGCTGCTCGTCGGGCGCCCAGGCCACCGGCACCTCGGCGTAGCGCGGGCCGTCACCGCCGCCGGACCGGTACGCCTCGACCAGGTCGGGCTTCGGCTCGGTGGCGAACAGCCCGTCGCCGTACTCCGCGGCGATCCCCGCGGACACCGGACCGCTCGCGGCCACCGCGATCACCGGCGGCTCGTCGGGCAGGTCGAACACGCGCGCGTCCTCCAACTGGAGGTACTTGCCCTCGTACGACCGGTAGCCGCCGCGCCAGAGCAGCCGGATGATCTCCAGCGCCTCGCGCAGCCGCTCGTGCCGCCCCCGTACGCTCGGGAAACCCTGCCCGACGACGTGCTCGTTGAGCCGCTCCCCGGCGCCCACGCCGAGCGTGAACCGGCCGTCGGAGACGATGGCCAGGGTGGCCGCGGCCTGCGCGATGATCGCCGGGTGGTAGCGCACGGTCGGGCAGGTCACCCCGGTGGCCAGACCGATCCGCTCGGTCTTCGCGGCGATCACGCCGAAGACGGTCCAGGTGAACGACGAGTGCCCCTGCCCGTCGAGCCACGGGTGGAAGTGGTCGCTCATCTCGACGAAGTCGAAGCCCGCCTCCTCGGCCCGGACGGCCTGCCGGACGAGTTCGTTGGGCCCGAATCCCTCGCTGGCCAGCTTGTAACCGATCTTCATGGGCGCGCTTCCCGACTCTGGGGGCTTGGCTTCTCCCCTGAGCTTTCCCCTCAGGCGCGCCGGAAACAGGCGGACCGGAAAAACCTCCTGACCGTCGGCTCACGCGCGCAGCGTCTCTCCCGGGGACCGTCCGTGCGCCGCCCGGTAGTCAGCCGCGAACCGGCCCGAGTGCAGGAAACCCCAGCGACGCGCGATCGCCGTCACGGTGTCCCCGCGGGCCGGGTCGGCGGCCAGCAGGTCGCGGTGGGCCCGGTCCAGGCGGGCCTGCCGCAGGTACGCCGTCGGGGTGGTGCCGAGGTGCCGCCGGAACGCCGCCTGCAGGGCCCGGGGCGTGACGCGGGCGGCCTCGGCGATCCGGGTGGCGGTGATCGGCTCGCCGACGTGCGTCTCGATGAACGACACGGCACGGCGTACCGGACCGGCGGTGAGCCGGGCACCGCCGCTGCCGCGGGACACCGCCATCGCCGTGTTCGGGAATGTGGCCAGCGCGACCGAGGCGGCCAGGTCGGCGGCGGCGCGCGCCGCCAGCGGGCCGGCCCAGTGTTCCTCGGGCCCGGTGAAGAGCCGGTTCAGGTACGCGGTCGTGTCCTGCCAGAGTCGGCTCATCGACGCCGACACCGGCGTCATCGCCTCGAACCGGAAGTGCGCGGGGTCGATGCCCGTACGCGCCGCGGCCACCTCGGTCACCGCCGGAAGTTCCAGGTTGACGCTGTCCAGGTCGAAGTGCAGGCAGATGTTGGTCAGGGGACGGCCGACCTGGTGCAGGAGCACGTCGCCGGGACCGGTCCGTGTCACGTCCCGACCGTCGCGCGTCTCGAGCCGTCCGGCCCGCAGCGCGACGATCAACAGGTGGTCCAGTGGTTCGAGCCGGACGTCGGCGTCCATGCCGTACCGGACCCGTCCCACCACGATCGGCCCGGTGCCGGCCGCCTCCTGGCGGTAGTTGAACCGGCGGGCCACCCGGTGGAGTCGGAACTCGTGGCCGACGTAGAGCCGGCGCAGCACGTCGTGCGCCTCCGCGGCCTCGTGGGTGGCGTACGAGTAGCGGAAGGCCGGCTTGGCTTCCTGCGTCATCCTGTTCCCCTTCCCTCGGCTCGGGCGGGACCGCCCCGTCGCCGCTCCCAACGAGGGCGCGACCCGTTCCGTCGCCGCACACCAGGTCCGCCGACGAGCCGTCGACAGGTCGGCAGCTGAGAGCCCCGCAACGCGCTCCGGGCCGCAGACGCCAGCCTCATTCGGTATTCACACCAGCAGGCGCGTGCGGGTAGGGTGCCCGGGGTGACGGGTTTTCGGATCGGGGAGGCCGCGGAACTGCTCGGCGTGAGCGCCGACACGGTGCGTCGCTGGGTCGACGCGGGCCGGCTGCCGGCGACCCGCGACGAGCAGGGCCACCGGGTGATCGACGGCGTCGAGCTGGCCGGGTTCGTCCGCGACCAGGCCGGCGAGGCGAACGGCCGGTCCGAGGAGTCCTCGGCGCGCAACCGGCTGCGGGGGATCGTGACCGCGGTCGCCAAGGACACCGTGATGGCCCAGGTGGACATCCAGGCCGGGCCGTTCCGGATCGTCTCGTTGATGAGCCGGGAGGCGGTCGAGGAGTTGGGACTGCGGGTCGGGTCGGTCGCGGTCGCGGTGATCAAGTCGACAACGGTGGTGGTGGAGCGGTCCGCCCCGGCCCACCGGACACGGGCCGGCGGATGAGCCGGGGCACCCGGATTCCCGAGGAGGAGCACGTGGTGGGTAGACGTCTCGCGCGCGCCGCGCTGGCCGGGGTGACCGCCCTGGCGATGGCAGGGCTGGCGGGCTGCGGCACCGACGAGGCGGGCTCCGCGCCGAGCGGTTCGGCCTCCGGGGTGACCGGCAAGGTGACGGTGTTCGCGGCGGCGTCCCTGACCGAGTCGTTCACCACCATCGGCAGGGACTTCGAGGCCGCGAACCCCGGCACGACCGTCACGTTCAACTTCGCCGGCAGTTCCGCGCTGGCCAACCAGATCGACCAGGGCGCCCCCGCGGACGTGTTCGCCTCCGCCGCGCCGAAGAACATGCAGTCGGTCGTCGACGCCGGCGACGCCGACGGCAGCCCCACCACGTTCGTCCGGAACCAGCTCGTCATCGCCGTGGCCAAGGGCAACCCGAAGGGCGTCCGGGCGCTGGCCGACCTCACCCGACCCGGCCTGAAGGTGGCGCTCTGCGCCGAGCAGGTGCCCTGCGGCGCGGCCGCGACCAAGGCCCTGGCCGCCGCGCGGGTCACGCTCACCCCGGTCACCCTGGAGCAGGACGTCAAGGGTGCGCTGTCCAAGGTGAAGCTCGGCGAGGTGGACGCCGCGCTGGTCTACCGCACCGACGCCCGGGCGGCCGTCGCGGACGTCGACGGCGTGGAGTTCCCCGAATCCGCCGAGGCGATCAACGACTACCCCATCGTGGTGCTGAACAACGCCCCCAACCGGACCGCCGCCCGAGCCTTCGTCGCCTACGTCCGCTCGGACCAGGGCACCTCCGTCCTGACCGCCGCCGGCTTCCAGGCCCCCTGACCGGCGATGACCTCGACCGACGCCCACGACACGGCGGCGCGCCCCGAACCGGGCGTGTCGCCGCGTCGCCGTCGGGCGCAACGGGTGCCGGCGGCCCTGCTGGGGCCGGCGCTGCTGGGGCTGCTGTTCCTGGTGCTGCCACTGGCCGGTCTGGTGGTCCGGGCACCGTGGAGCAGCCTGCCGCAACGGCTCACCGAGCCCGGGGCGTTGACCGCGTTACGGCTGTCGTTGCAGACCGCCACCGCCGCCACCGTCGTGTGCCTGCTGCTGGGCGTACCCCTGGCCTGGTTGCTGGCCCGCGCCCGGTTCCCCGGCCGCCGGTTGGTCCGGGCCCTGGTCACGGTCCCGCTGGTGCTGCCGCCGGTGGTCGGCGGGGTGGCGCTGCTGCTGGTGTTCGGACGCCGGGGGCTGCTCGGCGAGTGGCTGGACTCGACGTTCGGCTTCACGCTGCCGTTCACCACCACCGGGGTCGTCGTCGCGGAGGCGTTCGTCGCGATGCCGTTCCTGGTCATCGCGGTGGAGGGCGCGCTGCGCGGCGCCGACGCCCGCTACGAGGAGGCGGCCGCCACCCTCGGCGCCGGACGCTGGACCACGTTCACGCACGTCACCCTGCCCCTGGTGGCACCGGGCGTGGCCGCCGGGGCGGTGCTGTGCTGGGCGCGGGCGTTGGGCGAGTTCGGCGCCACGATCACCTTCGCCGGCAACTATCCCGGCATCACCCAGACCATGCCGCTGGCGGTCTACCAGACCATCGAGGGCGGCGACCTGGACGGCGCGGTGGTGCTCAGCCTGGTCCTGCTGACCGTGTCGGTGGCCATCCTCGCCGGCCTGCGTGACAAGTGGATCACCAGCGCATGAGCCCGGTCGTGGATGCCCACCTGGTCGTCGACCGGGGCGCCTTCCGCCTGGACGTGCCGCTGTGCGTCGCCCCCGGTGAGGTGGTCGCGCTGCTCGGCCCCAACGGCGCCGGCAAGACCACCGCCCTGCGCGCGCTCGCCGGCCTGCAACCGCTGACCGCCGGCCATCTGGTCCTCGCCGGGCGGGACGTGGACCGGCCCGGGCAGCGCCACTGGACGCCGCCGGAGCATCGGCCGATCGGCGTGGTCTTCCAGGACTACCTGCTCTTTCCGCACCTGAACGCGCTGGACAATGTCGCCTTCGGTCTGCGGCGGCACGGTGCCGACCGCCGTAGCGCCCGCCGCCGGGCGGCCGAGTGGCTGGACCGGGTCGGGCTGGGCGTCCAGGCGCGCAGCCGGCCGAGGCAGCTCTCCGGCGGGCAGGCCCAGCGGGTCGCGCTCGCCCGGGCCCTGGCCGTCGACCCGGTGCTGCTGCTGCTCGACGAGCCGCTCGCCGCGCTCGACGCGCGCACCCGGCTCGACACCCGCGCCGAACTCCACGGGCACCTCGACGCCCACCCCGGCGCCGCCCTGCTGGTCACCCACGATCCGCTGGACGCCCTGGTGCTGGCGGACCGGCTGGTCATCGTCGAGGACGGTCGGGTCGTGCAGGAGGGTGACGCCGCCACCATCACCGCCCGGCCGCGCACCGACTACGTGGCCCGCCTCGTCGGTCTCAACCTCTACCGTGGCGTCGCCGACGGCCACGCCGTACGCGTCGACGACCGGCTCACCCTCGCCGTCGCCGATCCCCTGCACGGCGACGCGTTCGTCGCGTTCCCACCCTCGGCCGTCGCCCTGCACCCGCGCCGACCGGACGGCAGCCCGCGCAACACCTGGCCGGCTGTCATCGCCGGACTGCAACGGCACGGCGACAACCTGCGCGTGCAACTGGACGGCCCGGTCGCGGTCGCCGCCGACGTCACGCCGGCCGCCGCCAGCCACCTGGACCTGGCCCCGGGCCGGCCGGTGTGGGCCGCCGTGAAGGCCGCCGAGACCCGGGCCTACCCGGCCTGAGGGGCCGGCCTCCCCGAGGTGGGGAGACCGGCCCCCGATCCGATCCGCCGGGTGTCAGCGTTGGAGGGTGAGCAGGCCCGGGCGGTAGGGCAGCAGGCCGTAGTCGCCGCCGGAGTTGGTGGCGCGGCCCTGGTAGAGCAGTTGCAGGTTGCACGGGTCGACGGTGAAGGTCTGGTCCGCGCTGGTGCGGATCAGCTCACCGTGGCTGATGTCGTTGGTCCAGGTGGCGCCGCTGTTGGCCTTGCCGGCGAACGGGTTGCTCTCGGTCGCCGCGTTCGGCGTCCACGAGCCGCTGAGGCTGGTGGCGGTGAACGACCGGAAGTAGCGGCCCTGGGCGCCGATGGCCTCGACGATCATGAGGTAGCGGGTCTGGCCCTGGAGCTTGTAGACCTGCACAGCCTCGAAGAGGTTGTTCGTGCTGTCGCTCATGATGGTGGTGTAGTTCGAGCCGAAGCTGCCGGGGAAGTTCCCGATCGGCATGCTGGCCCGGTAGATCTTGCCGTTGTCACCGGCGAAGAACAGGTACATGTTCTGGCTGTCGGCGATCAGCGTCTGGTCGATCGGGCCGGTGCCGGAACCGGAGATGCTGCCGGTGAACAGCGGCTGCGCCGACGACCAGCCGTTCGGGTTGGTCGGGTCGGTCGAGGTCTTGTAGGAGAACGCGGTGCCGCCCCACTGGTACGCGAGGACCCAGATGTTGCGCGGGGCGAAGTAGAACAGCGTCGGCGCGACGGTGCCCTGGTTCATGGTGTTCTGGCTGGCCGAGGCCATCTCCGACCAGTTGGTGAACGGGCTGAAGTTCATCGAGCCCCAGGACGAGCCGAAGTCGTGCGTGGTGGCGTACACCAGGTGCTTGCCGTTGTAGGGCGCGACGGTGAAGTCCTTGAGCGACGCCCAGCCGGACTTGGGCTGCGCCAGCGGGCCGGTCGACGACCACCGGTAGGACGAGGGCAGGTTGCAGGTGCCGCCCGGCGGGGGCGTGGTGGGCGGCGGCGTGGTGGGGTTGCCCCCGCCGTCGACGCGGACGAGCTGCCACTGCTGGTTGCTGCCGTTCCAGTCGTCGTACTGGACGATGCTGCCGCCGTCGGCGGTCGACGCGCCCTGCACCTCCACCACCTTGTTGCTGTTCCGGTTGATCAGCCGGACGTAGCCGCTGTCGGAGTCGGCCAGCCGGAACTGCTGGTTGGTCCCGTTGGCGTCGGCCCACTGGACGATGTTGCCGCCGTTGGCGGTGGAGAAGTTGTAGACGTCCAGCACCTTGCCGGAGAGCCGGGACCGCAGCCGGTAGTAGCCGCCGCCCGAGTCGACGAACTGCCACTGCTGCTGGTTGCCGTTGTTGCGCGCCCACTGCACGATCCGCGCGCCGTCGGTGGTGGCCAGGTTGTAGACGTCCAGGGCCTTGCCGCTGTTGCGGTTGACCAGCACGTACCAGGCGCTGGTGTCGACAGTGGCCGCGGCGGCCGGGGACGACAGCACCGCCGTGGCGCCGACGCCGGCCAGCAGCGCCGTCACGCCGGTCGCGACGACCCGCGGCAGCCACCCCCGCCGCCGCGTCGGCGGCGAGGTGACCGATGGGGACCTACCGAAGCCGAACATGATCCTCCTCGATGGTTCAATCCGAACGGACGACCGTCCGGTTGTTAGCGCTCACAAGACGTCACGCACTCGTGCGCACACGGAATATCGACGAGAGAGACCTGCCCGGTGAGTCCCTGCCTCGCCCTTGACCATCGAATGTGGGCGATAACATGTCGTTCGTCAAGTCGTAACTTTTTCGAACCATCGACCGTCGCCCGTCCCGCACCCGCCAGGCGGGCCCCTCGCCAGCGGGTAGCGCCGCACGTGGCGGGGTGGCCGGTTGATGATGGCGTTAACATCGATGTCTGCCCATCATCTGGTCGACGTCACCGCCACACATCTTCCTGCCGACCCCCGGTGATCCCCGGGGCAGCACCTTCACCATCCGGCTGCCGGTCGTCGCGCCCGTCCCGCGCCGGGCGTCCTAACGGGTCGAGGGAGCGGCGAGCCAGCTGGACAGCCAGTCGAACGCGGACGGCTCCAACGCCCGCCACGTCTGCAGGTTGTGCCCGCCCACGGCCAGGTAGGTGGTGGTGAGGTCGATCGGCGCGTGGGACAGCCCGGTCAGGGCCGTGGTGTCCCGGGTGGCCGGCAGATCCGTGCGTGCGCAGGCGAGGTAGAGGGCGACGGGCGGCAACGGCAGGTGACGCAGCCGCCAGCGGTCGTCGTTGGTGGTGTGCTCGCTGCCGTCCCCGACCCGGATGCCCGGGTCGGCGTATCCGGACAGGCTCGCGCCGGCGAGGTAGCGGTCGGGATGGCGCAGCAGCAGGTTCGTCGCGCAGTAGCCGCCCGCCGAGTAGCCGATCAGGCCCCAGCCCGCGCGGTCGCCCCGGATCCGCAGGTGCGCCCGTGCCGCGGCCGGCACGTCCACGGTCAGGAACGTCTCCATCCGCGGGCCGTCGGCGAGGTCCGTGCACTCCGTGTCCAGCGCCGGGTCGGTGGTCTGCGGAGGGAACAGCACGACGGTGGGCGCCATCCGGCCGGCGCTGATCTCCGAGTCGAGGTAACCGGCCACGTCCAGGCCACGCACCCAGGTGGTGGGTGAGCCGGGGAAGCCGTCGAACGCCTCGATCACCGGAAACCGCGTTCCCGGACTCGTGTCGTAGGCGGCCGGGACGTAGACGAGCATGGGCCGGGACACCCCGCTGGCGGTCCCGGCCACGTCGACGGTGGTGAAGCGGCCCGGCGACCGGTCCTGCGCCGAGCGCGGTCCGACCGGCACCGCCGGGGCTTCACCGGCCGTGCCGAGCAGTTCCGCCCAGGACGGGTACGTCTCGGCCTGCCGGTTCGCCGCGACGAGCACCGTCGACACCAGCGTCACCAGGCACAGCGCCGCGACGGCGGTCCGTCCCGCCAGGCGCAGCCACCGGTCCCCACGGTCCCAGACCACGGCCGCCAGCACGGGCGCGAGCACGGTCAGGACGGCGCACAGGCCGAGGAGGGTGGGACTGTCAGGGGCCATGCCGGAGTCCGATCCCGGAGACCGGCCCGTGGGCCGGTGGGCGGTGTCGTCCCACCTGGTGCGCGGCGGCCGACGGCGCGAGCACCGGCGCGGGCGCCGCGAGCGGCGCGGGCAGTTGCCCGGCCACCGCGCGCAGGCCGGTCGCCAGCCCGGACGGCCCGGGCCCGGCGGCGATCACCGGCGCCGGGAAGCGCCCGGGATCGCGCCCGGCGACGTCCCGCGCCGATCGCCGCACGTGATCGGAGGCGACGAGGCCCCACCGGTGCCCGGTGACCCGCAGGTCACGTTGCAGGTCCAGGGGCATCCCTGTGGCCAGGACGCCCGGGTCCAGGTCGGGCGCGGCCCGCACCGCCACCACCACCGCGGTCGGCGCGTCCTGCCGGGCTGCGGTCAGCATCCGGGCGTCCGTCCACCCGTCCGCCGGCGACGACAGCACCAGCACGGCGGGATAGCGCCACGAGGGATGACGCAGGTAGCCGGCGGGCACCGCCACCGTCGCGCCGCCTCCCGGAGACGCCGCCAGGGAGGGTGGCCGCCAGGGCACCGCGATCGGCAGGTCCGGATCGGCGGCCAGACGCCGGATCGTCGCGTCGAGCCGGCCCGGCGTCGCGGGCGGCCGGTGCGCGGTCGTGCCGTCCTGCGCCAAGGCCGCCCAGGTGGGATAGAACCCCTCGGCCCGGTTGACGACCAGGGCCACCGCGGTCACCAGCAGGAGTTCGGCCAGCAGCACCGCCCCGGCCCGGAGAGGCACCCCGGGCCGGGGTCGGCGCCGCCACACCGCCACCGCGCCGGCCGCCGCGACGGCGGCCAGCGCCCCGGTGGCGACGACCAGTCGAAGATCGGTCATCTCCATCGCGTCGCCCCGTCCCCGGCCACACCAGAAGCGTAGCCACGCGCGGCACCGCGGAGGCGAGGTGTGACGCCCGGTACGGATGTGACCGCGCGGCGGTCAGCCGCAGCGTCGGCCGTTGAGGGTGAACGCGGTGGGTGCCGGGTTGGTGCCGCTCCACGTGCCGTTGAAGCCGATGCTCGTGGACGCGCCGGGAGCCAGCGTGCCGTTCCAGCTCAGGCTCTCCGCGGTCACGCCCACCCCGCTCTGCTTCCAGGTGGCCGACCAGCCCTGACCGACCTTCTGGCCGGTGGTGGGGAAGTCGAAGGCGAGTTTCCAGCCGTCGACGGCGGTGGTGCCGGTGTTCTTGATCGTCACGGTCGCGGTGAAGCCGCCCGGCCAACTGTTCGCCGTCCAGCCGATCGCGCAACCGCCGGTCGAGGCGGCCGGCGCGGTCCGCACCGCCAGCCCGGGCGAGGCCGCCGAGACGTTGCCCGCCGCGTCCCGGGCGGTCACCACGAAGGTGTACGGGGTGTCCGGCGTCAACCCGGTCACCGTGTACGTGGTGCCGGTGGCGCTGCCCACCTTCACGGTGCCGGCGGCGTCGACCCGGTGCACGTCGTACCCGGTGACGCCGGTGTCGTCGGTGGACGGCGCCCAGCTCAGCGCGACGCTGTCGGCGGTGATCGTGCCGGCGGTCGGCTTGCCCGGCGCGGTCGGCGGCTTCGTGTCACCGGGGGTGGTCCCGCGCGGCAGCACCAGGTGGGTGATGGAGTTGGCCGGGAAGGTGGCGGTGAAGCCGCCGGCGGTCACCGGCTGGTCGGCCGCCCGGACGATCCCGGTGAGGTCGGCCCCGCTGTAGCGGTAGACCTGGGCGGTGCCGGCGGAGGCGCCGGTGAGGGCCACCGGGCTGGTCAGGTCGTCGCCGCTCTTGTTGACCACGACCAGGGTCAGCGCCTTGTCGGCGGTGCGTTCGGCCGCGTACACGGCCAGCTTGTCCTGGTCGGCGCTGGTGGCCCGGACGGAGGTCTCGCCGAACGCGCCGCCGGCGCCGTCGTAGTTGCGGTAGATCCGGAAGGCGTCGGCCACCGGCTGGTCGGCGGTCGGCGCGGTCCAGAGGCTGGCCAGGTCGAGCCCTTCCCGCCCGAAGATGCCGAGCACGTCGGCCTGGGCGAGCGCGCCGTTGAGCGAGCCGTACCCGCCCCAGCTGTACTCGGTCATCGCGATCTTCGTGTCCGGGTAGTGCTGGTCGGCCAGCTCGCGCATCCGCGGGATGAACCGGACCGGCTGGTTGATCCAGCTCTCGTCGATGTACGTCGGGTCCCACAGCTGGCGCGTGGAACGCAGCCGCAGTGCCTGGGTGGTGGCGTCCCCCGCGGCCGACCCGCTGACGCCGGACTGCTGCGGGTAGAGGTGGACGTCGAAGTAGTCGAGGATCCGGGTGCCGTGCTGCTGCTCGTACTCGCGCATCCGGTCCAGGTACCACGGGCCGAGGTCCTGGCCGCCGTGCGCGGCCTTGTCCGGCGGGTTCGACCAGCAGCCGGTGCGTGAGCAGGTGTCCTGGTCCAGCCCGGAGTAGAAGATCGAGTTAAGGCCCCAGCCGACCGGGCCGAGCGTCTTCGCGCCCGGGTCGGCCGCCTTGATCGCCGCGGCGTACTCGTAGGTGCGGTCACGCAGCTCGTCGTAGCCCAACCCGACCGGGCGGACGTCGCGGTGGGTGGAGTGCCACAGGTCCGGCTCGTTGTCCAGGTTGTAGAACCGGACCCCGCCGGCACCGGCGGCGCCGAACCGGCCCTTCAGGTGGGTGACGAAGTCGGTGACGTACTCCGGCCCGGCCGCCACGCTGGTGTCCTCCGGGTCGTTGCCGGTGATCAGGGTGCCGTCCGGCTTCTTCCCGTTGCCGCAGTCCGGCGCCCACTGGTCGGTGGACTCCTGCGGGCCGTACTTGGCGACGCTGAAGCCGCACGCCTTGGCCCGGTCCTTGGCGACCCAGCCGATCATCGGCACCGTCATGATCGTGTCGGTGCCGGTGGCCTTGTTCCGCTGCACGAAGCGGTCACTCTCCGAGCCGTCGGGCAGGCCGGCCGGATCCGGGTTGTCGTTCGGGATGTTCTCGAAGTACCAGTCCGAGGCCCGGTTGGTGGTGTCGTTGCGGAAGTTGTAGCGGGTGGTGGCGTTGCCGCCGTACCGGTGCACCGGCAGCCGCAGCTCCCGGGCGAGGGCCTCGTCGGCGAAGTTCATGCCGTAGACGTACGGGCTGATCGCGTGGCGGCCGGCGGTGACGTCGACGGCCAGCGCCGGACCGGCCGCGGCCTGGGCGGGCGCCGGCAGGGCCAGGCCGCCGAGGGTGGCGGCAAGCACGACCGGGAGCAGTGCTGTGGTGGGACGCACGAGCTCTTCCTTCCTGAGGAAATCGAAGCTCGCCGTTGGGAGCGCTGCCACAGCCTGCCCCGATTCCCCCGCCGCGTCAACACGTCGGCAGTCGACGGGATCAACGCCGCAGCGTCCGGCCGGGTGTCTCGCCGTACTCGTCGCGGTAGCGCTCGGCGAAGCGCACGGGGTCGGCGAAGCCCCAGCGGTTCGCGATCGACGTGACGGTCCCGTCGTCGCCGGACGTGGCCCGACTCAGGTCCTCCCGCGCCTTGTCGAGACGGACCCGGTGCAGGTAGGCCAGCGGGGTGATGCCGAGATGGCGGCGGAAGGCGAGCCGGAGCGCGCGGACGGTGACCGCGGCGGCGCGGGCGATGTCGGCCACGCCCAGGTCGACCTCCGGGTTGGCCTCGATGAACGCGATCGCGCGGCGCAGCGTGGCCGGGTGGGCGTCCCGCCGGTCCCCGGCGCTCGGCCCCGCCGGCACGTCGCCGGGAAAGATGGTGAGCGCGGTCGCGGCCAGCAGCCGCACCGCAGCCCCGAGGATGAGCGGCTCGGTCCCGGCACGCGGCTGTTCGAGCAGCTCCCGGACGTAGCGCGCGGTGGCGTGCCACTGCCCGGCACAACCCGGCGACGGTTCCCACGATCGTGGCCGCCACCGTCCGCCCGGCCCGTCCGGCGCGGTGCCGGCGACCTCGTCCAACAGGGCTTCGGGCAGGCCGACGACGTCGAGGTCCGGCCCGTGCAGCCGGGCGTCCCACCGCACCCCCGCACGACTGCCGAGGTAGGTGTCGCCGGGCCCGTAGCGGGCACTGTCCCGACCCCGCGCATAGTCGACCCGGCCGGCCTTGACGGTGCTGATGAGCACCTGGTCGCCGCCCTCCATCCGGAAGTCGAGGTCCGCCGCGATCCGCACCGCGCTCAGGTTGACGTCGCCGAACTCCAGACGGTCGAAGCCGACCCACATGCCGCCGCCCGCCGCGTCGCCGACCCGCAGGTGCGCGCCGTACAGCCGGCCGATGAACTCGCGCGCCTCGTCCGGCTCCGACGACACGAACCGGATCTGTGGGGGAGGCCCGGCCGGGTCGGTCACGGATCCCGCCATCAGCCCTCCTCGGCGACGTGACTCCTGGCTGGGCCCCGTGTGCAGTCCAGCCTAGGCAACGAACCCCGCACGGCAAATGTCTCGAACGTCGTGTCCTGAAACACCGGCGGCGGACGATCTCGTGCCCGTACCGGAGAACGCATACGCCCGCGCAACGTCCCGGCGTCTTGGCTGAGGGAGAGGCGACCGCGACGACCGTCGACCGGAAGGAGCACGAGCATGGGCAGGCATCCGACAGCCGGCGTCGGTTCGTCGGCTGGGGCGGTGGCGGGGCCGGTGGCTGAGGGGGGCGGCCCCCGCCGCACGCCGAGGACGGCGCTCGTCGTGCTCGCGGTCCTCGGCGTGGCCGCCGCGGTGCTCGCCGTGCGCCGACCGCTGTTGATGGCCGCTCCGGCCTGCCGGGCCGGGCGGTGGCACGGCTGCTTCGACACCGAGAACGGCGTCGTGCTCATGACGCTGGTCGGGCTGCCGCTGGCCGCGCTCGCGGTGACGGCCCTGGCGCGGTGGCGGCGCGCCGCCGGCGCCGGCTGGGCGTGGCGGTCGTCGCTGGCCGAGGTGGGGATGGTCTACGGCACGGTGCCGTTCGTCTGGATGACGCTGATGCCGGGTCCCGGAGCCGGTGTCGTTCCGGGCCGGGTGAGCCTGGTCCCGCTGCGCGACCTGGTCACCATGGGGCCGCTCGGGATCGGCGGGAACCTGCTGGTCCTCGCGGCGCTGGGGTTCTTCGCGCCGCTGCGGTTCGCCGCGTCGGCGTCCGTGCCGCGACTGCTCGCGCTCGGCGCGGCCTGCTCGGCGGCGATCGAGACGGCGCAGTACGTCCTGCGGCTGGACCGGGTGTCGTCCGTGGACGACGTGCTGGTCAACGCGGTCGGCGCCGCGCTGTTCGGGTTGGCCTCACGTCGCTGGTGGCGGACCTCGACGCCGGCAACGGATCGGCCTCGACCGGTGCCGGCCCGGGCAGACTGAGTCACATGCGCGTACTCATCGTGGAGGACGAGCCCTACCTGGCCGAGGCGGTCCGGGACGGGCTGCGGCGGGAGGCGATCGCGGCCGACATCGCCGGCGACGGCGACTCCGCCCTGGAACTGCTCGGCGTCAACGCGTACGACCTGGCGGTGCTCGACCGGGACATCCCCGGCCCCTCCGGCGACGAGGTCGCCCGGCACATCGTCGCCTCCGGCAGCGGCATGCCGATCCTCATGCTCACCGCCGCCGACCGGATCGACGACAAGGCCTCCGGGTTCGAGCTGGGCGCCGACGACTATCTCACCAAGCCGTTCGAGCTGCGCGAACTCGTCCTGCGCCTGCGGGCGCTGGACCGCCGGCGCGGGCACGCCCGGCCTCCGGTACGCCGGATCGCGGGCCTGCGGCTCGACCCCTTCCGCCGGGAGGTGTTCCGCGACGGGCGCCACGTCGCGCTCACCCGCAAGCAGTTCGCCGTGCTGGAGGTCCTGGTCGCCGCGGAGGGCGGCGTGGTCAGCGCCGAGGAACTGCTGGAACGGGCCTGGGACGCCCACGCGGACCCGTTCACCAACGCGGTGCGCATCACCGTCTCCGCGTTGCGCAAACGGCTCGGCGAACCGTGGGTGATCACCACCGTGCCCGGGGTCGGCTACCGCATCGAGGCACCGGCGACCGGGGACGAGCGTGGCTAGGCGGCCGGGGTTGAGCGTGCGCGCCAAGCTCACCCTCAGCTACGCCGGGTTCCTCGTGCTGGCCGGCACCCTGCTGCTCACCGCGGTGTGGGTGTTCCTCCTGCGCTACGTCCCGGACCGGGCCATGCTCATCGTCCCCGGCTCCGCCGACACGCTCACCCCGGGCGTCTTCCCCGTCCGGTCCAACCTGCTGCGCGTCTTCGCGCCGAGAGCGGCCGAGACGCTGGCGTTCCTGCTGGCGTTCGGCCTGCTCGGCGGGTGGATCCTCGCCGGCCGGATGCTCGCGCCGCTGACCCGGATCACCGAGGCGGCCCGAACGGCCGGGACCGGGTCGTTGTCGCGCCGGATCCGGATGCCGGGTCGACGGGACGAGTTCCGGGAACTCTCCGACGCGTTCGACACGATGCTCGACCAACTCGAGTCGCACGTCGCCGAGCAGCAGCGGTTCGCCGCGAACGCCTCGCACGAGCTGCGTACCCCGCTGGCGATCTCGCGGGCGCTGCTCGACGTGGCGCGCGACGACCCGGCGCGGGGTCGGGACGAACTCGTCGAGCGCCTGCACGAGGTCAACCGGCGGGCGATCGACCTCACCGAGGCGCTGTTGCTGCTCGGCCGCGGCGATCGCGGGGTGGTGACCCGCGAGCGGGTCGACCTCTCGCTCCTCGCGGAGGAGGCCGCCGAGACGCTGCTCCCGGTCGCCGAACAGCGAGGCGTCACGCTTGACGTCACCGGCGACGCGGCCCCGACCGGCGGCTCCGCCGAGCTGCTGCTGCGGATGGTGACGAACCTCGTCCAGAACGCCGTCGTCCACAACCTCCCCGACGGCGGCGCGGTCACGGTCCACACCGCGACGTCCGGTGGCACGAGCGTGCTGCGGGTGGCGAACACCGGACCGACGCTCCCACCGGACCTGGTGCCGACGCTCACCGAGCCGTTCCGGCGCGGCACGGAACGGGTACGCGCCGACGGACACGCCGGGGCCGGCCTCGGCCTGGCCATCGTGCGGAGCGTCGTCCACGCCCACCACGGAACACTCGACCTGGCCCCCGGCCCGGACGGCGGGCTCGCCGTCACGGTGCGGCTGCCCGGCCCGTCCTGACGCCTCGTGCGGCCGGATGCCGCCACGCCGACGGAACGTGCCTGCTCAGTGGCATCTCCCGGGTGCCACAGACTGGTGATCGGTAGCGACGGGGGAGACAGACGCGCCGTCGTGACTAAGCGCCCCATGCTGGGTGCACCCGAGGAGCATGCATGGCCCAGGTCTTCGAGACGACGGATGTCGAGTTCGCCGAACAGATCCTCTCCGACAACTACGGCGGGGACGCCCGCATCGATGCCGCCGACTCCTTCCACAGCTTGCGGCTGGAGGCCGTCGCGATCCCTCCGTCGGCGCGGCTCGACCGGATCACCTTCGGCCTCCACTTCCATGTGCGGGCCGACGCGATCGGTGCGCTGGTCATCTGCCGGCTCGACACTGGTCGGCTGGCCTACCACCCGGCCGGTGACGAGGAGACCACCTATGGCACCGGCGACGCGTTCATCCCGATTCAGCCGGATCGCGGCTTCACCGCCACCTGCGCGGAAGCCGAATTCCACACGGCGGTCCTGGACCCGGCGCTCCTCATCGGCGTCGCGGAGACCGCACCCGGCCGTCGTTCCGAAGCCGTCCGGTTCACCAGCCACCAGCCCGCCTCCATGGACGCCGCCCAGACCTGGGACACCGTCTACACGTACGCCCGCGAGGCGGTCGAGATCGGGGTGACCGGGCAGCCGCTGCTGGCCGGGAGCATCGCCCGGCTGCTGGTCGCCACCGCATTGACCGTCTTCCCGAACAACACCCTCAGCGACCCCACGATCGAGGACCGCCACGACGCCCACCCTCAGATGCTGCGTCGCGCGATCACCTTCATCGAGGGGAACGGGCACCGGGACATCACCGTCGCCGAGATCGCCGCCGCGGCCCGCGTGACCATCCGCGCTGTGCGGCTGGCGTTCCGCCGGCATCTCGACACGACCCCGACCGCCTACCTGCGGTGGACGCGACTCGAGCGCGCCGATCAGGAACTGCGCCGAGCGGAGCGGGCCGACGGTGTCACCGTCGCCGAGGTCGCCCGACGCTGGGGGTGGACCGGCACCGACCGGTTCGTCGCCGCCTACCGGCGACGCTACGGCGTGCCACCCACCGAGTCCCCGCACGACCGGGCGCCGTGAACGCCTGAGCGCGTACCCGGTCCGCGGCCGGCGGACGCCGGCGTCACCGTCGCGGTGACACCGGCGCCGCCCGCTCGTTACGGCGTGACCACCCGGCCGCCGAAGGTCACCACGAGGCGACCGTCGGAGGCGAAGGACCAGCCGAGGGCGCCGGAGTACTGGGCGCACCGGGACCCGTTGCTGCCGGAGAAGAACTGGTTGGAGCTGTCGGAGTTGCCGACGATCCGGTCGTTCGAGCCGCCGCTGCACGAGGTGTTGTTCCGGAACACCGAGGAGCCGCCGTCGAAGTTGAAGTTCCGCTCGGTGTTGCCGATGCCGGCGTTGTTCGACACCGTCATCGCGCCGACGTTGCGGTTGTAGGTGAAACCGTGCTGGCCGTTGTGGTAGGCGATGTTGCCCCGGACGACGTGGTTCACCCCGATGTCCTCGCCGCCGAGCTTGAACCCGTTGCGGTCGCCGTTGCCGGCCTGGCCGCCGTTGCTCAGCGTGCCGTTGTCGTAGGCCAGGGACGACTCGATGGTCACCGCGCCGATCGCCCCGGTGTCGCTCTTGGTGTAGAGGTCGTAGCCGTCGTCGATGTTGTTGTGGGACACGGTCCAGCGGAAGACGTTGCCCGCGCCGACGGTGAGCTTCGGGGCGAACCCGTCGGCGTCCTCGCCGTCGGAGTCGACGTTGTCGTGCGACTCGGTGCTCACGATGAGGTTGTTGGCGGGCCACTGGTCGCGGGGCGCGTTGGCGACCAGCCGGGAGAGTTGGAGCCCGGAGTCCCGGTTGTGACGGGTCACCACCCGCTCGATGATGTTGTCGTTGCCGGCCAGCAGGATGCCGTTGTCCCCGGCCCGCTCGACGACGATGCCGCGGATGTGCCACCACGACCCGCCCACCTGGAGGCCGCGGTTCGCCGGGTCCTCGCTCTGCGCCGAGAAGTTTAGGACCGGGGTCTCACCCGGGTAGGCGAAGATGTTCTTGCGCGCGCTCGACGTGCCGTTGTCGCCCTGGCCGATGGTGACGGTCTGGGTGTATCGGTAGGTGCCGCCGCGCAGGTAGATGGTGCCGCCAGCGGCGACCCGGGTGATCGCCGAGGCGAGCGTCGTCGGGTTCGCCTGCGTGCCGGCCGCGCCGTCGGTGCCGCTCGGCGCGACGTACAGCGTGCCGCTCGACGGTGGGGGCGTGGTCGGCGGCGGCGTGGTCGGCCCGCTGGTGGGCGGCGGCGTGGTCGGCGGCGGCGTGGTCGAACCCGAGGCGTACGTCTCGAACTCGGCGACCCTGGGGGTGCCGGTCGAGCTGGTGATCTCGAAGTTGATCTTCTTCAGCGAGGTGGCGGCGAAGGTGATGACCCCCGCGCCGGTGCCGGTGGCCAGCGTGGCGCCGGTGTCGTTGTTGACCACCCGCCAGGAACCGATGGCGCCGACCGCGCCGGCCGCCTCCCGGATGGCGATCGAGGCCACCGTGGTGGCGGCGCCCCACTTGATCGAGATGCGGCCGGTCGAGCCGGCCGGCGACCACCAGGTGCCCATGTCGCCGTCGGCCACATTGCCGTAGCTGGTGCCGCCGGCCTTGCTGGAACCGTCAGCGCCGGCACCGATACTGAGGTTCGTTGCATTGACGTTGACCGATTGATCTGCGGGCTTGCCGAATGCGCCGGACGCCTGCGTCACCGGCAGCGCCGCGACGACCGCGGTCACCGCCGCCACGGCGGTCCCGCCGGCGAGAAACTTGCGTCGCACGTCGATTCGCACAGTTACTCCTCAGGAGTAGGACAGGGTTTCGGGTGCGCACGTTCAGCCCGGCCAGGGATCGAAACATCGATGAAACACAGGCTAAGAAAGCGCTTACCGGCGAGGCAAGGGATTGGATGTGCAGGTTTGTTGCAGGCGCCGCCCGCGCCGCGCCGGGTGCAAGGCGGGGCCCCTTCTTAACGCCTCCGGTAGAGAAGGGGCCCCTTCTCACCGACGACGGCTCCGTCGGCGGCTCCGTCGGCGGCTCCGACGGCGGCTCCGACGGCGGCTCCGTCGGCAGACCGAGGCGGAAGCCGTTCCGTGGCGGGATCCGCCGGGCGCGGGGCATCCGTAGCGTCGGCAGGCATGAGGCGAACATTGACGGCCGTGCTGGTCGCCGTACCGATCATGGCCCTGCCGGCGCCGGCCGCCCAGGCCGCGCCCGGCGGATGCGCCGCACTGACCCGCCTGCCCGCTGTCGAGTCCGCGGTGGCGGGCGCCGACTACTGCGACGTCAGGGGCACGCTGCCGCCGCACGAGCGGTACGAGATCAGGCTGCCGCTGCGGAACTGGACCGGGCAGTACGTCCAGCAGGGCTGCAGCGGCCTGTGCGGCGCCGTGCCCGAACTGACTCTGCCGCTGTTCGGTTTCCGGTGCGCACCGGCGGTCGACAAGCGGGTCGTGCTGGCCGCGTCCGACAGCGGGCACACCGGCACCGATCCCGGCGACGGCAACTGGGGGGCGGACGACCCCGCCGCCCGGGTCGACTTCGGGCTGACCTCGGAACACAAGCTCAAGGTGGTCGTCGACGTCGTGACGAGGGCGTTCTACGGTCGCGGACCGACCTACCGGTACTTCGACGGTTGCTCCACCGGCGGCCGGCAGGGGCTGAACCTCGCCGAACGCTTCCCGGCCGACTTCGACGGCATCCTGGCCGGCGCGCCCGCGCACAATCTGGCGCCACTCGCCCTGTCCAACGCCTGGCTGGCGCAGAAGAACAAGGGTGACATCCTTCCGCCGGCGAAGCTGCCGGTGCTGCACGCCGCCGTCCAGCGGGCCTGCGGCGAGCTGATCGAGGACCCCCGGACCTGCGGCTTCCAGCCCTCGTCCATCCAGTGCGCGGGCGTCGACCGGCCCGACTGCCTGACCAGGGCCCAGGTCGCGGTCGCGGTGGCGGCCTATCGCGGGCCGTCCGACGCGCGGGGCCGCAACCTCTACAACGGCGGCTTCGCGTACGGGTCGGAACTGAGCTGGAACGGCTGGTTCGTCGGGCCGGACCCGTTCGCGGCGAGGATCGGGCTGGCGTACTTCACGAACCTGGCCTACCCGAGGAACCCGCCGGCCGACTTCACCCTGGACGACGTCACCTTCACCGAGGCCACCTTCGACCGGCTCCAGATCCTCGGCGACGCCATCTACAACGCGACGTCACCCGACCTGTCCGCGTTCCGCGCGCACGGCGGCAAGCTGATCGTCTTCCACGGCTGGGCCGACGCGCAGATCTCGCCGTTCTCCACCCTGGACTGGTACGCCGCGGTCGAGCGGCACGCGGGCGGGTTCGCGGCGAGCCAGCGGTTCTCCCGGCTCTACCTGATCCCCGGCGGCTACCACTGCCTGTTCGGGCCGGAGGTGGACCGGCCGAGCGAGATCGGCGTACCCGAGTTCCTGACGCCGCTGATGGCCTGGGTGGAGCGGGGCGAGACGCCCGACGCGATCGACGTGCCCACCATCACCGCCACCGACCCGCCCGAACTGGTGCGCTATCTCACCGTCGACCCGTCGGACGCGCTGTCACCGCCGCCGGCCGCACCGGGCAGCCTGAACGCGAACTACCACTACATCGGGGACTAGCGGGACGGGATCTTCGGTCCAGGGTTGGCCTGGGTGATTGTCGGGCTCGGGGTGATCATTCCCCCGGTCACGCCGGCGACCGGCCGCTCGGCCGCCACGGCTCCGGGCACGGACGGCGGGAAGCACGCATCCGCGTCGCGGATCCGCTCGTTGAACGGGGACGGCGGCACGCTGCGCCGCCGCTGACCATTCCACCGATCCTCGCCCGGAGTCACGAGATGCGGGACACCGACCGGTACGGCTACGGGCTGCGGATCCGCAGCCTCGGCCCGGTGGCCGAGCTGCCCTTGGCCGATCCGGCCGCCGACCATCCGCTCGTGCGCTTCCGGTACGACGACAGCACGCACCCGCCGGCACCGACCGGCGGGCCGGACGAGTGGCGGTGTGTCCGGTCGCTCGCCGACGGCCGGGTGCTGAGCCTGGACCGGCGGGCGGGCGCCGCCACCCTGCACGGGTCGCCGCCGACGCCCGACCTGCTGCCGCACCCCTACCTGACGGCGGCGGCCACCGTCGTCAACCGGTGGGCGGGGCGGGAGAGCTTCCACGCGGGCTCGTTCGCCGCCGACGGTCGGGTGTGGGCGGTGCTCGGGGTGCGTACCGCCGGCAAGAGCAGCCTGCTCGCGGCGCTGGCGGCCGACGGCATCCCGGTGCTCTCCGACGACGTGCTCGTCACCGACGGCCGGTACGGCTACGCCGGGCCGCGTTGCCTGGACCTGCGCGAGCCGGTGCCCGGCAGCGACCTCGCCACCGTTCCGGTCCGCTACGGCACCCGGCTGCGGGTCGCGCTGCCCCCGGTCCCCGACCGGCTGCCGGTCGGCGGCTGGTGTTTCCTGCGCTGGGGGGACGAACCGGCGCTGCGCCCGGTGCCGGCGACCGACCTGCTCGGCCGGCTCGCCGCGCGCCGCGCGTGGCCGGAGCTGCCCTCGGATCCGGCGGTGCTGTTCAGCTTGGCGACCCTGCCGGCGTGGGAGGTGGTCCGCCCGCGTGACTGGCGGGCGATGCCGGCGGTCCTCCGGCTGCTGCGGGACGCGACCGGCCGGGCGGTGCCGGCGGGGTCGACAACGGGTGGGCGGTGAGCCAGAGCTGCTCGGCCGGGGCCGTCCCCGGCGGGATCGGCGAAGGCGGTACGGCCGTCGAACCCGTGGGTGGCCGCCCGCACCTCGACGGTCATCGGCCGGTGACCGGTCAGCCGGAGGATTTGCCGGGCAGCCCGCTGGGCTCCGGCTGGGTGCCGGCGGCGCGCCTGGTCAACTCGGGCAGGGTGCCGAGCTGCCGGAGCCTCGGCGGCTGGTATTCGTCCTCGACCGGCGCGGCACTTCTCCGATTTTCTCTCATTTTAGGCCCTCTCGCCGCTTACGTGCTCTAAGTGAGAATATAGGGAACTAGTCTGTTTCGTGACGGGCGAGTCGGCGGGGTGTCGCGCGGCGGCGCGCCACCCACCGTCCACAGGAGCCGGACAGCAGAAAGGGCCCGGCCCGCATTCCTGCGGATCAGGCCCTCTGTGCCGTGGTGCGCCCGAAGGGACTCGAACCCCTAACCTTCTGATCCGTAGTCAGATGCTCTATCCATTGAGCTACGGGCGCTTGCTGCTCGGCCAGTCTACACAACCGGCTTTCGCGCGGAGACTCCGGGATTCGAACCCGGGAGGGGCTTTAAAACCCCAACCGCATTAGCAGTGCGGCGCCATAGACCAGACTAGGCGAAGTCTCCCCGGTGACCCGTGAGGCCACCGCGCCCGAGGATACAGGTCCA
This sequence comes from Micromonospora humi, assembly GCF_900090105.1. Taxonomy (GTDB): domain Bacteria; phylum Actinomycetota; class Actinomycetes; order Mycobacteriales; family Micromonosporaceae; genus Micromonospora; species Micromonospora humi. The sequence goes on from NZ_FMDM01000005.1 coordinate 37,169, forward strand.
CACCCGCCGGGGGCAAAGCGACTACCTGGCACCCGCCGGGTCGCCGTGTCGTCGCCGTGTGCCAGGTCACGTCCCCGACTACGCTCCATCGATATGCAGGAGCAGCCGCCGAGCGATCCCCCCCGTCGCGAGCCCGCCGCCAAGGCCCGGCGGAGCCGCTCCCCCCGACCGACCTTCAGCCCGCCGCCGGCCCCCGAGCCGCCGCCGACGGACGCGACCGACGACACGCCGCCGCGCAGGCGGGCGCGCCGGGCCGCGCCGACCGTCCTGTTCCAGCCGCCGCCCGAGCCGGCCGCCGACGCCCCGTCGGCTCCGCGCCCACGCCCGGCCGCCGCGCCCCTTCCGGGTACGCCGACCGCCGAGGCCTCCCCGAACGATCCCGGTACGCCTGTCGTCGCGCCGTCGCCGACCGGCCCCGGTCGACCGGTCACCACGCCGCCGCCGGTGGCCGAGCAGGCTGACGCGGCGGGCACCACCGCGCCGCGCCCGAGCCCCGGCGACTCGACGCCGGCGTCCGTGCCGATCACGTCTCCCGGCGGAGCACCCGTCGGGAACGCGCCCACGGGCGCACCGGTCCCCCGGAAGCCCGCCGCGGAGACGGTGGCCGCCTCCCCGACGCCGGCCGCGGATACCTCGGCCGCCGGGGGGCGGACGCACCGCGCCCCCGCCGAGAAGAAGGCGGTCAGGAAGGCCGCGCGGAAGGCGCCCGCCGCGCCCCGGGAGACTGCCGTCGCGCCCGAGTTCACCGCACCGGCCGGGGCGGACCCGGCCCCGACGGACGCGCCGGGTGGCGCAGCGGAGGAGGCGGGCGCAGCCCCCCGGGCGCCGCGGGCCCGCCGGAGCACCAAGGCCGCCCCGGCGGCGAAGACCAGCCCGGCGAAGCGCACGCCCAGGCGGGCTCCCGTCGAACCCACGTCGGTCGAGACGGTCGGCGACCAGCCGACGATCCGACCCGCCGCGACGAGCCGCGCCACCACCACCCCCGAGCACGAGCAGCCGGCACGGACGCAGCCCGACCAGGAGCAGACCGGGCACAAGCAGGCCGGACACGAGCAGGCCGGACACGAGCAGGCCGGACACGAGCAGGCCGGACACGAGCAGGCCGGACACGAGCAGGCCGGGCACGAGCAGGCCGGCGTCGAGCTGACGGGAGCGGCGGTGGCGCGTACCCCGGTGGCGGGCTGGCGGGCGGTGGGGCCGCGCCTGCGCGACCACCCGGGCTTCGCGCCGGAGCTGCTGGCCCTGGCCGCGGTGGACGCGCTCGGGCCACGGGCCCGGCACTGGGTGGAGCAGGTCCGCGACGCCTACCCGCAGGCGGACGCCGACGGGGTGGCGCGGTTGGCGACCCGGCGGTTCGTCCGGATGGCCGGCACGGGCGGCGCGCTCGCGGCGGGGGCCGGGCTGTTCGCGCCGGCGGCCGAGCTGGCGGCGGTGCTCTGGACGCAGGCGAACCTGGTGCTGCACGTGGCCGCCGCCTACGGCCACGACCCGGCGGATCCGGAGCGGGCGGCGGAGTTGCTGGTGCTGACCTCGGTGCATCCGGACGAGGGTGCCGCGCGGGCGGCGTTGGCGGCGGCCGGGGCGGCCGGCGAGCCGGCGGACGTACCGTGGGGTCGGGCGGCCGAGGCGGCCTGGCGGCTGGCCACACCGGTGGCCGCGCAGGCGGGCGGCTGGCTCGGGTTGCGGCTGGCGGCACGGCTACTGCCGGGTGCGGCGGTGCTGGCCGCAGTGACCGGCGGGACGGCTGCCGCCGGGCGGGTCGCCGCCCGGGCGGTGGGCCGGTATCGGCGCGCGGGTCAGAGCCAGCCGAACCAGGACCTCGGCAGCAGCGCGTAGCCGACGAAGGCGACCACGTCGAGCAGCGTGTGCGCGACGATCAGCGGGGCCACCCGGCGGGTGCGCAGGTAGACCAGCCCGAAGATCACGCTCATCACGGCGTTGCCGACGAACGCGCCGAAGCCCTGGTAGAGGTGGTAGGAGCCGCGCAGCACGGCGCTGGTCGCGAGCACCGCGCCGAGTCGCCAGTTGAGCTGCCGCAGCCGGGTGACCAGGTAGCCGACCACGATCACCTCCTCCAGCACCGCGTTCTGCACGGCGGCGAGGATCAGCACCGGCACCGCCCACCAGAGGTCCGGCAGGGCGGCCGGGACCAGCGTGGCGTTCACGCCGAGCTGGGCGGCCACCCAGAACAGCGCCAGCCCCGGCAGGCCGATGAGCGCGGCCAGGCCGGCGCCGCGGGCCAGGTCCGAGCCGGGCCGGGTGAGGTCGACGCCGAGCGTCCGCGTCGGGTCGCCGGGGTCGCGCGCCAGCAGGTGTACGGCGAGCAGCACCGGCAGCAGCGCGAAGACGATCCCGAGCAGCTGGTAGGTGAGGTCGAGGTACGGCCGGGCCGAGGTGGACGTGTTCAGCGCGGCCGTCTGCTTGGACAACCCGCCCGACGCGGTCAGCTTGGCGATCAGCGAGACCAGCGCGTACACGGCCGACTGGCCGAGGGAGAGACCGAGCACCAGCAGCGTCTCGGTGCCCAGCACCCGGCGGGAGACCGGGCGGGCCAGCTCGTCGACCGTCACCGGACCATGAAACCACTTCCGACGGCGGATGAGCCGGTCGCACATTGTGTGCGACCGGTGGACACGCTCCGTGGACATTCTATGAGGGCCGATCCGCCCGTCCCGGAGAAGGAGCGTGCCCTGTGGAGAACGTCGCGCGGCTGCTGAAGGAGAGCTGGGCCCTGGTCGAGGAGCACGGGGAGCGCCTCTGCGGCCACTTCTACGCCCGGCTGTTCCTGCTCGACCCGGAGCTGCGCAAGCTCTTCCCGGTGCAGATGAGCGGGCAGCGCGACCGCCTGCTGGAGGCGATCGTCACGGCCGCCCAGACGATGGACGACCCGGAGACGTTCGACGACTACCTGCGCGGGCTGGGCCGGGACCACCGCAAGTACCACGTGACGCCGGAGCACTACGAGACGCTCGGCGTCGCCCTGCTGGACGGGCTGCGCAGCGTCGCCGGGGACGGCTGGAACCTGGAGTACGACCAGGCGTGGCGGGACGCGTACGCCGGGATCAGCGAGCGGATGCAGGCCGGCGCGGAGGCCGACGGGAACCCCCCGTTCTGGCACGCCGAGGTGCTGACCCACGAGCGGCACGGCCCGGACACGGCGGTGCTGACCGTGCGGGCGTTGCAGCACCCGCTGCCCTGGCAGGCCGGCCAGTACGTCAGCGTCGAGGCGCCCCGGTACCTGCCGCGCACCTGGCGGACGTACTCGGTGGCGAACGCGCCGAACGAGGAGAACGTGCTGGAGTTCCACGTCCGTACGCCGGACGGGGGCGCCGGTTGGGTGTCCGGCGCGCTGGTGCGCCGGACCAGGCCGGGTGACCTGCTGCGGCTGGCCGCGCCGATGGGGTCGATGACGCTGGACCCGGACTCCACCCGGGACATCCTCTGCGTGGCGGGCGGGGTCGGGCTGGCCCCGATCAAGGCGCTGGTGGAGGAGCTGACCCGGGTCAACCGGACCCGCTGGGTGCACGTCTTCTACGGCGCCCGCCACCCGGACGAGCTGTACGGGCTGCCCGGGCTGGAGGAGCTGGTGGCGACCCACCCCTGGCTGTCGGTGACGCCGGCGTGCAGCGACGACCCGGACTTCGCCGGCGAGGCCGGTGACGTCTCCGAGGTGGTCACCCGGTACGGGCCGTGGACCGCGCACGACTGCTACGTCTCCGGCTCCGCCGCCATGGTCCGGGCGACCCTGCGGGCGCTCGCCGCCGACGACGTCCCGCCGGACCACATCCGCTTCGACACGTTCGGCGCCCTCTAGAGCCTTACTCCCCCCGAGCCGGGTCGCGTGCCCCCGCCCCCTGGGGCACGCGACCCGGCCCCCCGTTCGCGTCAGTAGCGCCAGGGGGTGCCGGTCTCGCGGTATTCCTCCACCGGCACCAGCGGCACGTTGGGCGCCATCCGGTCGACGTAGAGCCGCCCCTCCAGGTGGTCGATCTCGTGCGCGACCAGCCGCGCCATCGCGTACTCGAAGGACGTGATGACCCGGCTGCCGTCCCACTGGGCGTGTTCCACGTCGATCCGCAGCGGCCGGGGCACCAGGCCGCGGTGGTCGAAGAAGGAGAGGCAGCCCTCGTACTGCTCGTCGGTCTCCGCGGCGGCGTCGACCACCCGGGGGTTGAGCAGCACGACCGGCTCGGCGGCCCGGTCGGCGGGGCGAACCAGCGCGGCGGCCCAGCCCAGGCCGAGCTGCGGCGCGGCGAGGCCGACGCCCTTGCTGAACGGGTGCAGCTCGTCGAGGCGGGTCAGCATCCCGGCGAGCCGGTCCACCACCTGCCGGGCGTGCGGCTCCTCGGCCGGCAGGTCGAACTGGCGGGCGGGTTGCCGGAGCACGTCGTCGCCGCGCTGCACGATGCCCACCGCGCGCATCCGGTCGCTGGCGCGCACCCGGGCGTCACCGGCGGGCGGGGTGTCGGGTTCGGCGTCCGACGCCTGGCTGCGGAACCGCCACTGCATCCGGTAGCGGGCGTTCAGCGGCGGGTCGTCGGTCCCCCAGTCGTAGATCACCCGGTCGCCCGCCTCGGCGCGCTGGATCGGGGTGCGCAGCGGGCCCTCCTCCGCCGACAGCGAGGTCTCCGCGCCCCACACCTTCGGGTCGAGGTCCGCGGGCAGGTCGAGCCGCACCGCCAGGTGCCGGGTGGGCAGGCGTACGGCCCGCTGGAACCAGGGACCCCACTTGTCCCGGCCGACGCGGTACGCGTACTCGATGGTGACCCGGTCGCCCGGGTAGAGCGGGAAGCGGCCCTCGTCGTTCTCGAAGAGCAGCCAGATCTCCTTGAACGCGTCCCGGTCGTGCTTGGCCCGCCAGTGCATCGGCTCGCGCCCGCCGCCGTCGTCCCGGTAGGCGGTGAGTTGCAGCTCGGCGAAGGTGAGCGGGTGTTCCCGGTGGTGCCGGTTGGAGCGGCCCGGGTCGTTCGGGTAGCGGTCGACGGCGACCCGGACCAGGTAGCGGGTGACCGGCTCGGTGCCGGCGTTGTAGAGCTCGCGGCGGATCGCGCAGTGGTAGCCGTCGCCGGTGTGGGTGAGCGTGGCGACCTCGCGTTCCACCACCAGGCCGGTGCCGGGGGGCAGCCACTGGCCGGGGACGGGCGGCTCCCGGTGCGCTCCGGTGGCCCGGCTGTGCCGCAGTTCGTCGTACTCCCGGAAGCGCTGCCAGATCGCGCCGCTGGCCTCCAGCACGGCCTCGGCCCGGCGGGCGAAGTCCTCGGTGGGCCGGTGCCGGCGCCCTTCGACGTGGCTGACATAGGACGGGTCGAAGCCCATCAGCGTCGCCAACTGCTTCTTGGACAGCCCTCGGCCGGTCCGGTGCCGGGCGAGTTCGGCCGCGAACGAGTCGGCGGCACGCTCGATCGGTGAGGTCATCAGCATCCTCGTACGCGGGAAGACCATCTTCACGTTTCGTGTCCGACCGTGTACGGAAACTGCCTCGTATTCGACACTCGCCTTGACAATTCAGCGGCGTACGTCGATGCTTGCGCCGTCCGCCGGCGTTCCCGGCGGCGTTTTCCGCCCACCCCGCCGGGTAGTACGCGACGGCGACGGAGTGACCGGGACCTCCCCCTCGAACCCGTGGCACCACTTCCCCTCCGCCGGGGAGTGTGGTTAGGCTAGCCTTAGCTTCGGTCGACGGCACGCGCCGGCCGACGGGCGACCAGACAGGGGACGGCCAGGTGACTGCGGTGATGCCGGGGCGCGACGCCGCCACCCCGTTCGCCCCGGTGACCGCGACCCTGCGCGCCATGTTCGGCACCGACGACCTGCCCGGGCTCGCGCCCGGCCTGCTGGTCCGCGACGAGTTGGACCGCTGGGCCCCGGCCACCCGCCTGATCGACGGCACGCTGCTCCCGCGGTTCCTGACCGCCGCCGGGCGACGCTGGGGCGGCACCCCGCACGCCTGCGCCGCGCTCGCCTGGAAGTCCTACAGCTACTGGACGGCGCTGCCGGCCGTGCTCGGCTGGGCGTCGGCGCGGCGGGTGCCGCTGCTCGACCCCACCGACGTGCTGGTGCACTTCGAGGACCACCACCAACTGCTCACCCTGGGCCTGCGCGCCTCCACCGGCGTGGCGGTGCTGCCCGGCGACCCGCTGGCGCTGGCCGGCGCGCCCGGCGTGCGGGTGGTCGCCGACGCGGCCGCCCTGCTCGGCGCGCTCCGCGCGACGCTGCTCGACGCCCACTTCGCCCCGCTGATCGCCGCCATCCAGGGCGAGGTCCGGATCGGCACCCGTACCCTGCTCGGCTCGGTGGCCTCCGGCATCGCCCACGGCATCCTGCGCGCGGCGGACGCGCTGCCCGGCCCGACCACCGCGACCGTCGGCACGCTGCTCGACGCGCTCGACCTGGCCGACCTGGTCGAGCTGGTGCCCGGCCCGGCCGGTGAGCCGACCGTGCAGCGGCGCACCTGCTGCCTCGCCTTCACGCTGCCCCGACCGAAGGTCTGCCAGGGCTGCTGCGTCCGCTGACCACCAGGTCAAGCGACCAGCGGGCGCACGTCCCAGAGCCACACCCCGCCGACGCGGGTCGGCGTGATCCCGGTCAGCTCGGTCATCGCCCGGCGCAGCGACTCGGCCGGCCGCAGCCGGGGGTCGAGGATCACCGCGCCGGCCCGCCAGTGACGCAGGTCGTCGACGGCGGCCACCCGGTCCTGCGGGGTGATCGGCGGAACCGCGTCGGCCTGGCGCACCGTCTCGAAGAACGTGCTGGTGGGGCGCGGCGGCGCGGTGAAGAGCGCGATCCGGCCGGCGCCCGGCCGGGTGTCCGGATAGAGGAAGTAGCCCCGGGCCAGCGGCATGTCCAGCCGCGTCTCGGCGGACCAGCGCAGCGGCACCGCGTAGGTGGTGTCGGGCAGCGGGAGCGTGACGATGCTCCGCCCGCCCGCCACGTACGGCCGCCACGCCCCGGAGGTGACGAACGCCGGGGTCGGGTCCAGGCGGGTGGCCGGCAGCGGGGTGGGCAGGATCGGGAGCAAGGCCATGGCGAGCACGGTGCCGGCGGCGAACCGGATCTGCCCCCGGGCCGCCGGGTGCCGCCGCGCCAGCCGTCGCGCCCGGTCGGCGCCGAGCGCCAGCAGCACGCCGATGATCGGGGTGAGCGCCAGCGACCAGCGGGTCGGCACCACCGAGTGCAGGATCGGCAGGTTCTCCAGTGCGGCCCAGGGGCCGGGCACGCCGGTGTCGCGCCCGTCGAACCGGATCTCCCGGCCGAGGGAGAAGAGGCCGAACACCACACCGACCGCGGCCAGCCCGAGCACCACCACGTTGCGGCGCAGCCACCAGACCAACGCGACCACCAGCACCACGAGCGGCCAGCCGAAGAACGCGTTCTCCTCGGTGGCGTTCTTGACCAGCGGCGCGCTGCCCCGGGCGTCGCCGGCCACCGACTCCCGGGACCACGCCAGGTAGGCGGCGAGGTCGGTGGAGTAGCCCCGGATCAGCGTGGAGAGCCCGGAGTACGCGCCGGGACCGGCGAACTGCACGTACAGCGGGTACGCGAGCAGCGCCCCGGCCACCACGGTGGCGACGGCGAGCCCGGCGGCGAAGGGCCGGGCCGCCGAGCGCAGCGCCGGCCGGCCGAGCGCGAGCGCCAGCACCACCACGCCCAGGCCGATGGCGGTCATCAGCAGGATCTCCAGGTTGAGGAACGCCTGCCAGACGATCACCAGACCGAGCAGCAGCCCGTTGCGCGCCCAGCGGCCGGGCTGCGCCAGCCGCAGTGTCCGCCAGACGATCAGCGGCACCACGAACTGGCTGACGATGTTGGGGTGGGCGTTGGCATGCGACACCATGGCCGGCGCGAACGCGCAGAAGCCGGCGCCCAGCCAGGCCGGCCCCCGGGCGCCGACGACCACCCGGGAGAGCAGGAAATACCAGGCCGCTCCGGTGGCGGCCAGCCCGAGCGTGAGGAAAATGAGGAATGACCAGCGCGGCCCGAAGCACACCGTGACCGGCGCGAGCGGCACCGAAATGGATAATACGGAGGTATTAGCCATCAAATTGACAGCATCCGGCACATTCATCCGGTCCGAGGTGAACGGATAGGCGAAATCCGTCACGACGCGCGCACCGTGCGCCATCATCCATTCGAACTGCGCCTGATCGGTGCGATTGTCCCGTACGCCGTTCGCCGGATTTGCCCACAGTCGGGCGGTCACCCAGAACGCCAGCAGCACGAAGCTGAGCACGGCGAGGGCGTCGATCCGCCGGCCTCGCCGCGGGTCCGCGTCCAATTGCGGAGTAGTCATGACATTTCAGAGCGTAGTCGGAGTATGACGGCCCCGTGACATTTTTCGAGGGCTCACGTACTATGTGCCGAGTTCGCCGACCGCCGATCACGTGCCCCACCCGACCGCAATTCGGCCACTCCGGTGCCCCGATTTTCCCGCCAGCCATCCAGATGGTTGACTCTGACGGTCCAGGCGCGGGTCAGTAATATCGTGAGGAATCGACGCATGGCAGAAATCACTGGGGATCAGCGCGTCCAGGCGGAGGTGCTCGAAGGCCTGGCCACGGCGGTCAACCACCGGCGGTGGTTCGTCGAGCTGGCCGTGCCCTACCTCGGTGACAACCCCATCGAGATCGGCAGCGGCCTGGGTGACTACGCCCTCGAGTGGGCCGAGCACATCCCCCGGATCACCGCCACCGAGGCCGACCCCGACCGGCTGGTCAAGCTCAAGGAACGGCTCAGCCAGCACCCCGGCGTCGAGGTCCGGCAGATGCTGCTGCCGCACACCGAGCGCGGTGACTACAGCGCCGCCGTGTCCTACAACGTGCTGGAGCACATCGACGACCACGTGGGCGCGCTGCGCAGCATGCGCGACCTGGTCCGGCCCGGCGGTGCGGTGATCATCATCGTGCCGGCGTTCCAGTTCGCGATGGGCCCGGCGGACATCGCGACCGGCCACGTCCGGCGCTACACCAAGAAGACGCTGGCCGCGGCGATGACCGAGGCCGGGCTCACCGTCGAGAAGATCCACTATGCGAACGCGCTGGGCCTGATCGGCTACTTCATGGCCACCAAGGTCTTCCGGCTGATGCCGAAGGAGGGCCCGATGGTGAAGGTCTACGACACGCTGGTGCTGCCCGCCACCAAGGCCGCCGAGCAGCGCATCCGCCCCCCGTTCGGGCAGTCCGTCTTCGCCGTCGCCCGGGTGTAAGGCGGGGGCCCCGCTTAACGCTTCCGGTAAGGCGGGGGCCCTTCTTAACACCCACCTGTTAAGCAGGGCCCCCGCCTTACACCGGGGTCAGTCCTTGAGCTGGTAGGTGGGGCGGATCACCGCCCGGGCCAGGGTGTGGAACGCGAGGTTGAAGCCGACGAAGGCCGGGCTGGCCTCCTTGCCCACGTCCAGGCGCTCCACGTCGACCGCGTGCACCGCGAAGACGTACCGGTGGGGGCGGTCCCCCGGTGGCGGCGCGGCGCCGCCGTAGCCGGTGTCGCCGTAGTCGTTACGGATGCTGAACGCACCGCCGAGGTCGGCCTCCCGCGCCGAGGTGGGCAGCTCGGTGACCGACGCGGGCACGTCCACCAGGACCCAGTGCCAGAATCCGCTGCCGGTCGGCGCGTCCGGGTCGAAGCAGGTCACCACGAAGCTCTTCGTCTCCGCCGGGAAGCCCGACCACGACAGGTGTGGCGACACGTTCTCGCCGCCGGCGCTGCCGTGCGCGTACCTGGCATCCATCGGCTCGCCGTTGTGCACGTCGTCGCTGGTCAGGTCGAACGACGGCACGGTGGGCAGCAGCTCGTACGGGTCCGGGGCGATCGGTCGTTCCAGGGTCATCGAAACGGGTCCTTCCGGGTGCGCGAATGTTCTGCGCCCCTTCATACCCCGCTGTCGTGCTGCCGGCGCACCATCTCGGTGATCCAGACCGGCGCGTACGGCGACGTGCAGCCCGGCGGCGTCGGATAATCCTTCAGCACCGCCAGGCGCTCGCCGACGGCGATCGCCCGGTCACGCAGCCCGGCGTGCGCGATCCCGATCTGGGCCAGGCAGTGGTTCATCGCCCACTGGAGGCGGTCCGGCGCGTCCCGCATCTCCGCCTCGATCACGTCGAGCAGGCCGGGCAGGTCGAGCCCGTCCGGCGTGCGGGCCACCCGTTCCGTGGTCAGCGCCCAGCCGGCGCTCGCGACCACCGGGTCCGGGTCGGCGAGCCAGGCCACCCGCAGCGGTTCGGCGTGCGGGCTCTTCTTCACCACGTAGCTGACCAGCCAGTCGTGCACCTTGGGCGTGCGGGCCTCGCGCAGCATCGCGTCCAGCTCGTCCGCCGCGTACGCCTTGGGCCGGCAGACCAGCAGCGCCAGCAGCCGCGCCGCGCTGTCGCCGGTCGCCCACAGCTCCCGGGCCAGCTCATGCTGCGTCTTCAGCCGCTTCGCGATCGCGCGCAGGCCGCCCAGGTTGACCCCGTGGTCGTCGCCGTGCCGCTCGTTGACCGCGCGGGTCCTCGGGTCGTCGAGCGCGGCCAGCTCGGCCGTCAGCTCGGCCACCGACGCGTCCGTCACCTGGGCCTCCCCGGCGTTGCGGGCGGAGGGTGTGGGATTCGAACCCACGAAGACATCGCTGCCTTACCGGTTTTCAAGACCAGCGCCATCGGCCACTAGGCGAACCCTCCCGACGCGCTCCCCGACGGGGAACCCGACCGCGCATAGTCTGCCACGAACACGCGATCGGGTAAGACTGAGCCATGCGCGCGATCACGATCACGGAACCCGGCGGACCCGAGGCACTCGTCTGGGCGGAGGTCCCCGACCCCGAGCCCGGCCCCGGCGAGGTGGTCGTCGAGGTGGCCGCCAGCGCGGTCAACCGGGCCGACCTGCTGCAACGGCAGGGCCACTATCCGCCACCGCCGGGCGCGCCCGCGTACCCCGGGTTGGAGTGCTCGGGGACGGTCCGCGCGCTCGGCGCGGGCGTGACCGGCTGGTCGGTGGGCCAGGAGGTCTGCGCGCTGCTGGCCGGCGGCGGCTACGCCGAGCAGGTCGCCGTGCCGGCCGGGCAGTTGCTGCCGGTGCCGGCCGGGGTGGACCTGGTGGACGCCGCCGCACTGCCGGAGGTGGCGTGCACGGTCTGGTCCAACGTGGTGGACCTGGCCCGGCTGGCCGAGGGGGACACGCTGCTGGTGCACGGCGGCGGCAGCGGCATCGGCACGTTCGCGATCCAGCTCGGGGTGGCGCTGGGCGCGACCGTGGTGGTCACCGCGCGCGGGGCCAAGCACGAGCGGCTGCGCGAGCTGGGCGCCGCGCACGCGATCGACTACCGGGAGCAGGACTTCGTCGAGGAGGTGCGCCGGGTGACCGACGGGCGCGGCGCGGACGTGATCCTCGACATCATGGGCGCGTCCTACCTGCCCCGGAACGTGGCGGCGCTGGCCACCGGCGGCCGGCTCGTGGTGATCGGCATGCAGGGTGGCCGCAAGGGCGAACTCGACCTCGGGACGCTGCTGGCGAAGCGCGCCTCGGTGCACGCGACGGCGCTGCGGTCCCGCCCGGTCGACGAGAAGGCGGCGATCACCCGGGGGGTGCGCGAGCAGGTGTGGCCGCTGGTGGCGGCCGGCAGGGTCCGGCCGGTGGTGCACGCGCGGGTGGACATGGCGGACGCCGCCGACGCGCACCGGCTGGTGGAGACCAACGACCATCTGGGCAAGGTGCTGCTGGTGCGGTGACGCCTCAGTCGCGGGGGAGCACCAGGCGCGCGCCGGGGCCCTCGGCGGCCAGCGAGTCGCCGGGGTTGTAGAGCGTGCAGCGCTGCAAGGACAGGCAGCCGCAGCCGATGCAGCCGTCCAGGTCGTCGCGGAGCTTGCCGAGCAGTCGGATCCGCTCGTCCAGCCGGTCCCGCCAGGCCCGGGAGAGCGCGGCCCAGTCCTCCGGGGTCGGCGTGCGCCCGGCGGGCAGTGAGTCGAGCGCCTCCCGGATCTCGTCCAAGGACACGCCGACCTGCTGGGAGATCCGGACGAAGGCGACCCGGCGCAGCTCGGTGCGGGCGTAGCGGCGCTGGTTGCCGCCGGTGCGGGCGGCGGAGATCAGTCCGAGCCGCTCGTAGTAGCGCAGCGCGGAGGGGGCCACGCCGCTGCGGTCGGCGAGCTGGCCGATGGTGAGGGTTGCCTCGTGCATCACACGACCTTGAGGTGAAGTTCGCTTGAGGTTCGAGGCTATCGGCATGACGACGACCACCGCCACCGAACTGGCCGCGCTGCTGGACCGGGTGCGCGCCGGCCGCGACTTCGGCGCGAACGTGTACTCGACGCTCGACGTGCTCCAGGTCCTCTACGACCGGGTGCTGCGGGTCACCCCGGCGACCGTGGACGATCCGGACCGGGACCGGTTCCTGCTCTCCAAGGGCCACGCGGTCGCCGGCTACTACGCGCTGCTCGCCGCCCGTGGCTTCATCCCGGTCGACTGGCTGGACGACCAGGGCGGTCCGGGGAGCCGGCTCGGCGACCACCCGGACCGGCTGCTCGTGCCGGGCGTCGAGATCGGCTCCGGGTCGCTCGGCCACGGCCTCGGGCTGGGCGTGGGCACCGCACTCGGCCTGCGGGCCCAGGGCCGCGCCGACCCCCGGGTGTACGTGCTCCTCGGCGACGCGGAACTGGACGAGGGATCCAACCACGAGGCGATCGCGTACGCGGGCGCGACCGGGCTGGGCAACCTGACCGCGATCGTGGTGGACAACGGTTCCGCCACGCACGGCTGGCCGGGCGGCGCGGCGAGCCGGTTCACCGTCAACGGGTGGACCGCCGACACCGTCGACGGCCGCGACCACGACGCCCTGCACACCGCCCTCACCGGGCACGACCACCACCGGCCGCACGTCGTCGTCGCGGCCGTCGCCGACGGGGAGTGACGCCATGACCATGCGGGACAGGTTCGTGACCAGCGCCGGCGAGGTGCTGGCGGATCCCCGGAGCGTGATCGTGCTGGCGGACATCTCCGCGGACGCGTTCGCCCCGGCCGCCGCCCGCCACCCGGACCGGGTGGTCAACGTCGGGATCCGGGAGCAACTCATGATCGGTGTGGCCGGCGGGCTGGCGTTGACCGGGCAGCGGCCGATCGTGCACAGCTACGCCCCGTTCCTCGTCGAACGGGCGTACGAGCAGATCAAGCTGGACCTCGGCCACCAGGGCGTCGGCGCGGTGCTGGTCGGCATCGGCGCCTCGTACGACCGGGCGTCGGCCGGTCGCACCCACCTGGCCCCCGCCGACGTGGCCCTGCTCGACACGCTCGACGGGTGGACCGTGCACGTGCCGGGTCACCCCGACGAGGTGCGACCGCTGCTGCGCGACGTGGTGTGCGGCACCGGCTCGGCCTACCTGCGGCTGTCCACCCGGAGCAACGCGGAGGCGTACCCGGAGGCCGGTGACCTGCGGGTGGTGCGCGACGCCGGGCCGGGCGCACCGCTGCTGGTGGCGGTCGGGCCGGTGCTGGACGCGGCGCTGGCCGCGGTGGCCGACCGGCCGGTGACGGTGGCGTTCACCCACCGGCCGCGGCCGTTCGACACCGCCGGGCTGCGGGCGCTGGCCGGGACCGAGGTGATCCTGGTCGAGCCGTACCTGGCCGGCACCTCGACCCGGGTGGTGGCCGAGGCGCTGGCCGACCGGCCGCACCGGCTGCTCGCGCTCGGCGTGGGCCGGGCGGAACTGCGCCGCTACGGCGGCCCCGAGGACCATGACCGCTGGCACGGGTTGGACGCGGCCGGGCTGCGCCGCTCGGTCGACGCTTTCCTCGACCCGGCCTGACCGGAGGCGACGGGACCCCGCGACCCGGCCGGTGCCGGGTGCGGGGTCCTCGGGTCGTGCAGGGTCAGCGCGCGGCGGCACCGACCGGGCGGCGCCGGGTGCGCTCGCGGGCCAGGATCCAGATCGCCTCGACGCCGTCCTTCCAGGTGATCTTCTTGCCCTCCTCGCGGCCCCGGGCCCGGTAGCTGATCGGCACCTCGTAGGGGCGGATGCGCTGGCGCAGCAGCTTGCCGGTGACCTCGGCCTCCATGCCGAAGCCCCGCGACCGCACCTGGAGCGAGCGGTAGAGCTCCAGCGGCATCAGCTTGAAGCAGGTCTCCAGGTCGCCGATGTAGGAGTTGTAGAGCACGTTGGCCGCCAGCGTGACGCCCTTGTTGCCCACCACGTACCAGAAGCTGTAGGAGCTGTGGCTGCCGAAGGTGCGATTGCCGTAGACCACCGTGGCCCGGCCGTCGAGCACCGGCTCCAGCAGGCGCGGAATGTCCTGCGGGTCGTATTCGAGGTCGGCGTCGAGGATGACCATGTATTCACCCTCGGCGTTGTCGACGGCGGTCTTGATGGCCGCGCCCTTGCCGGCGTTGCGCTGGTGGGTGATCACCCGAAGGCGGGCGTCGTCGACCCGGCCGAGCACCTCACCGGTGCCGTCGCGGCTGCCGTCGTCCACCACGACCAGCTCGATCTCGCACGGGTAGTCGACCGCCAGTGCCTGCTTGAGCGCGTCCGCGACACGATCTTCCTCGTTGTAGACCGGCATGAGGATCGAGAGCTTCACGGGTTCTCCACGGAGGCGATGGCAGGTCGGGGCATAGCGTAGCCTGGCAGATCCGGCAGGTCATGACGGCCCGTCCACCTTACTGCTGCTTGCGGGGCACCACGACGAGCCGGGCGATCCCCTGGTCGCCGTCCTTGGCGCCCGCCACGCCGACCGTGGTGCCGACCTTCACGTCGGTCGCCCGGAGCGTGGCGCGCCGCTCGACCACCCGCAGCTTCTCGTCGAACGTCCAGGTCATGGTGAACCCGTCGGTGGACTTGACGGTCATCGACTTCGCGTCGACCGCGGTGACCTGCCCGCGTTGGACCGCGACCGTCCTCGTCCCGTTCTCCTTGGTCTGCACCACCACCTCGCCGTGCAGCGTGTTCCGGCGCAGCAGCACCCGGGCCCGGTGCCGGGCCCGGTCGCCCTTGCGTTCGCCGGCCTGCGGGCCCGGCGTGCCGGAGACAGACGGGGCGGGCGCGGCGACCGGGTCGACGTCGAGGTCTTCGGCGTCGACGCCGAGCGCGGCGAGGGCCTGCCCGTCCACGCCCATCGCGGCGGCCACCTCGACCGCGCTCTCCCGGGCCTGGTCCGTGCCGACCTGTGCCGCCCCGCACCCGGCGAGGCCGAGCGCCGCGGCGGCGAGCAGTGCGGTGGCGCCGGTGACGATCCGCTGACGTGTCACGTGGGTTCCTCTCGTCCGGTGGTGACGTCAGCGTTCCGCACCGGCACGAGCGGACCGTCAGGCCGAGGTTCGAGTCAGGTAAGGGTCTCCGGGCAGCCGGACGGCGAACGCCGCGCCGCCCTCCGGGGCGTGCCCGGCGGCGATGTCCCCGCCCAGCCGGCGGACCAGGCCGGCGGCGAGCGCCAGCCCGAGCCCGCTGCCCACCTTGCGCACCCCCCGGTACCGCTGGTGCAGCGCACCCCGCTCGAACGCCACCGCCAGGTCGTCGTCGGTGAAGCCGGGCCCGCCGTCCCGGACCTCCAGGACACCGCCGGCGGCCGGGCCCGCGCCGGCCGGCCGCACCGCGAGCACCACCGGCGCGCCCGGGGGTACGACCCGCAGCGCGTTCTCCAGCAGCCCGTCCACCACCTGCCGGATCCGCCCCGGATCGGTGTACGCCGGCACCGGCACGCCCGGCGTCTCGACCCGGAACGGCACCCCCACCGCCGCGCACCGGTCCGACCAGGTGCGCTCGGCGTCGGCGGCGAGTCGGGTCAGGTCCACCGGCCCCGGCTCCAGCGGGAAGTCGGCGGCCTCCAGACGGGCCAGCGCCAGCAGGTCACTGACCAGCCGGTCCAGGTGTTCCGCCTCGGCGAGCACGGTACGGCCGGTCGCCGGGACCGCATCCGCGTCGAGGACGCCGTCGGCGAGCGCCTCGGCGTAGCCGCGGATGGCGGTGAGCGGGGTACGCAGCTCGTGCGAGACCGAGAGCAGGAACTCCCGTTGCCGGCCCTCACTGGTGGCCAGCGCGGCGGCCAGCCCGTTCAGCGCGTACGCCAGGTCGGCGACCTCGTCGGGCGGCTCGACCGGCACCCGGACCGCCCGGTCACCGGCGCGGAGTCGGGCGGCGGCGTCGGCCGCGGTGCGGATCGGCCGGGCCAGCCGGCGGGCGAGGAACAGCCCGGCGGCGGCCCCGGCGGCGAGGCCGGCCAGCAGCGGCAGCCACAGCCCGCGCAGCACCTGCCGCCACGGGCCGGTGGTGACCGCCCGGGTGAGCACCACCCCGTCGCCGCCGGGCAGCGCCCGCGCCTCGACCAGCCGGCGTTCCCCGTCGACGAGCCGCCGGCCGGACACGTTCCCGCCGGCGGCGACCCGGGCGACGAGCGGCGCGGGCAATCCGCGCCTGTCGACCTGACCGCCCCGGACCACGTACACGTCGATCCGCTGCTGGCGGAGCTGCCGGATGAGCCGGTCCCCGGCGTTGTCGCGCTGGCGCGCCGGCCGGATCCGCAGCACGTCGGCGGCGAGCCGGGCCTGGGCGGCCAGCGCGTCCTGGTCCCGCCGTTCCGCGCCGCGCACCGCGAGCGGCACCGCGACCAGCGCGGTGACCAGCACCGACACCAGCGCCACCGCGCAGGTGACGAGCACCGCGCGGGCGGTCAGGGTGTGGCCGGGCCGGCGGCCGGCGGGCGGCGCGCCGGGGCCGACGACCGGCAGCGCCATGGTGGGCGGCTCAGGCATCGGCCGCGTACCCGACGCCCCGGTGGGTGCGGATCACGCCGGCCGGGCCGAGCTTGGCCCGGACCTGCGCCACGTGCACGTCGACGGTCCGGGTGCCGCCGTGTGCCGCGTAGCCCCAGACCGCGGCCAGCAACTCCTCCCGGGTGAACACCCGGCCGGGCCGCGCCATCAGGTGGGCGAGCAGGTCGAACTCGGTGGAGGTGAGCTGCACCGGCGCTCCGCCGGCGGTCACCGCGCGCCGGACCGGGTCCAGCGTCACCGCGCCCAGCACCCGTGGCTGCTCGACCGGCGTGCCGGCGCTGCGGCGCAGCACCGCCCGCACCCGGGCGACCAGCTCACGCGGGCTGAACGGCTTGGTGACGTAGTCGTCCGCGCCCAACTCCAGGCCGACCACGCGGTCCACCTCGTCGTCGCGCGCGGTGAGGAAGATGACGGGCGTCCAGTCGTCCGCCGCGCGCAGCCGCCGGCAGATCTCGGTGCCGGCCAGGCCGGGCAGCGCGATGTCGAGCACGCAGGCCACCGGGCGCAGGCGCCGCGCGGCGGCCAGGCCGGCCGTGCCGTCCCGTTCCAGGTGTACGCCGAAGCCGTCCCGGGTCAGGTAGAGCCGGACCAGGTCGGCGATGGCCGGTTCGTCCTCGACGACGAGGACGAGCCCGCGCTGCGCGGCGTCGGCGGTCACCGGCCCATGATGACCGACCGGCGGCGCCGGGGACGGTCCGGGCGATGTTCGGGTTCGGTAAGGAGGACGTCAGTGCGCCGCGGCCGGGCGGAACACGGCGGGACGGGTCACGGCCGGCGGGTCACCGATGGTGGCGACCAGCCGTTCCGCCGGCGTCCGCAGCCGGGTCCGGAAGGCGTGGTTGAGCAACGCGTCGAGCTGCCACACCTGCTTGGGGTGGTGGGTCCGGATGAGGAAGCGCTCACGGGCCCCGTCGATGGCGGTGGCCGCCAGCTCCAGGCTGTGCGTTCGCGGATCCGGGCTCCAGGTGACGTTGCTCAGCTCGCGCAGCTCGGTGTTGAGGTGCAGGCGCAGCCGGTGCAGCACCCGGGTCTGCCGGGTCACCACCAGCCGGCGGTGGGTGAGGAGCATCAGGTATTCGCCGCCGACCGGGTGGTCCGGTCGGCTGCACCGGGTGACCAGGATGGTGGCGTCTCCGGAGCCGACGCACCGACGGAAGACGGGCATGTGCCGGGTGGCGGTCTGGGTAGCCAGGCCGGTCTCGGCGGCGGCCGGGAGGAACGTTCGCGAGAACACGTCCATGCCCGGTGCAACGAGCGTCTGACCTGGAGTGATATGGGTCACGCCCGATTTCTGGAACTTCCATCCGTGCAAATCGCACCCGGGGTGCGACGTCCGGCTGCGCTCAGAGCAGCTCGACGATCGTCGCGTTGGCCATCCCGCCGCCCTCGCACATGGTCTGCAGCCCGTAGCGGATGCCGTTGTCCCGCATGTGCTGGAGCATCGTCGTCATGATCCGGGCGCCGGAACCGCCCAGCGGGTGACCGAGCGCGATCGCCCCGCCCCGCGGATTGAGCCGCTCCGGGTCCGCCTCCGTCTCGGCCAGCCAGGCCAGCGGCACCGGGGCGAACGCCTCGTTCACCTCGTACACCCCGATCTCCTCGATGCCCAGCCCCGCGCGGCGCAGCGCCTTCGCGGTGGCCGGGATGGGTGCGGTGAGCATGGCCACCGGGTCGTCGGCGGCGACCACGGCGGTGTGCACCCGCGCCAGCGGGCGCAGGCCGTGCCGGCTCGCCCACTCGGCGGTGGTCACCGCCAGCGCGGCGGCACCGTCGGAGATCTGCGACGCGGACCCGGCGGTGACCACGCCGTCGGCGCGGAACGGGGTGGCCAGCTCGCCCAGCTTGGCCAGCGACGTGTCCCGGCGGATGCCCTCGTCGGCGGCGAACTTGCCGCCGTCGGCGAGCGCCACCGGGGCCAGCTCCGGGTCGAACGCCCCGGCGTCCTGCGCGGCGGCCGCCTTCTCGTGGCTGGCCAGCGCGAACTCGTCGAGCTGAGTGCGCGAGAAGCGCCACCGCTCGGCGATCAGCTCCGCCCCGACGCCCTGGTTGAACGGCAGCGGCGAGTCCGCCGCGACGCCCTCGACCCCGCGGTAGCGCTCCAGGATCGCCGCGCTGAACGGCATCCCGCCGGCCACGCTGGAGCCCATCGGCACCCGGGTCATCGACTCGACACCGCCGGCGACGACCAGGTCGGCCTGCCCGGAGAGGACGGTGGCGGCGGCGAAGTGCAGCGCCTGCTGACTCGAACCGCACTGCCGGTCGAGCGTGGTGCCGGGGACCGACTCGGGCCAACCGGCGGCCAGCACCGCGTTGCGCGCCACGTTCCAGGACTGCTCGCCGACCTGCGACACGCAACCCCACACCACGTCGTCGACCTGGCCGGGGTCGATGCCGGTGCGCTCCGCCAGGGCACGCAGCACGTGCGCCGACAGATCGACCGGGTGCACGCCGGCGAGGCTGCCCTTGCGCCGCCCGACCGGGGTCCGTACCGCACCGACGATGACCGCGTCACTCATGTCTACTCCCCGGTAACCTCGCTTCCCCCGATCCTACGTGCTGACCGATCGGTCGTCCTCCCCCGCCGTTCCCGCGGCTGGGTCGTGCGGTCGCCCTCCCGGCGGTGGTGGCTGGCATGCTTGGCGCATGGATCCACAGCCGTCGCCGGCCCGGCAGTGGCGCGTGCCGCGGTCACTGCCGCTGGTCAAGGCGCTCGGCGCGCTCGCCGTGGCCGCCCTGGGCCTGCTCCTGGCCGCCGGTGACCCCATCCGCCCGGCGCTGGCCGGCGCGGTCGCCGCCGCGCTGCTCGCCTGGGCACTGCGCGACCTCGTCGCGCCGGTCCGGCTCGCCGTCGACCCGGAGGGGCTCACCGTGATCCGCGGGTACGCCGGCCGGCGCCGGCTGCCCTGGGCCACGGTGGAGGCGATCCGGCTGGACCGGCGCAGCCGCCGCGGCGTGACCGCCGAGACGTTGGAGATCGACGCGGGCGAGTCACTGCACCTGTTCGGCCGCCGCGACCTGGACGCGCCGCTGGACGAGGTGGCCGCCGCGCTGACCGCCGCCCGCGCCGCCGCCCGCTGACGGTCAGCCGGTCAGCGCGGCGGTGCGGACCAGGGTCAGGCCGATCAGGGCCACCAGCACGAGCGCGCCGCCGGCCGCCTGGAACGCGGTTCGCCGTGCTCGCGGCGCGTACGCCAGGACCAGCGCCATCACGGCGCCGACCACCAGCCCGCCGAGGTGCCCGGCCACCGAGATGCTGGGCACGGTGAACGTGAAGATCAGGTTGATCACCAGGATCGGCACGATCGCCGAGGTGTCCCGACCCATCCGGCGCATGATCACGAAGATCGCGGCGAACAGGCCGAAGATGGCTGTCGACGCGCCGGCGGTGGACCGGTTCGGCGCGGTGAAGACGTAGGCGGCGACGTTGCCGCCGAGCCCGGCGATCAGATAGAGCGCGAGGAACCGCAGCGGCCCGAGCACCGCCTCCAGCGTCCGGCCCAGCACCCAGAGCGCCCACATGTTCAACAGCAGGTGCAGCACGCCGAAGTGCAGGAACATCGCGGTGACCAACCGGTACCACTGGCCGTCGGCCACCCCGCCGAGCGTCTGGTCCGGGAGGATCGCCAGGCCGATCACGCCGCCCCAGTCGGTCAGCGGGGTCGACTGACCCATCAGGCCGCCGAGGCCGCCGCCGGCCACCGCGGACCCGCTGCGCGCCGAGATGACGGAGAACACCATCATCAGCACGTTCAGCCCGATCAGGGCCTTGGTGACGTAGCCCTCGCGGCCGGCGGCACCGCCACCGAAGGCGGTGCGCGCCGGCCGCACGCTGCGGCGTCCCTCCGCGACGCACTCCGGGCACTGGTGGCCGACGGAGGCGTCCCGCATGCACTCCGGACAGATCGGCCGGTCGCAACGCGTGCACCGGAGGTAGGTCTCCCGATCGGGGTGCCGGTAGCAGACCGGAGTGGTCGGCACCGGCCCCTCGGTCGCGTCGCCTGCCGGCCCGGAGCGCTCAGTCATGCGAGCAAAGGTACCCGCGCGACGCTCAGGACTGCTGCCGCTCGATCTCGACCCGCTCGATCACCACGTCCTGCAGCGGCCGGTCGCTCGGCCCGGTGGGGGTGTTCGCGATCGAGTCGACCACCTTCACCGACTGCTCGTCGGCCACCTGGCCGAAGATGGTGTGCCGGTTGTTCAGGTGTGGCGTCGGTCCCACGGTGATGAAGAACTGCGAGCCGTTCGTGCCCGGCCCGGCGTTCGCCATCGCCAGCAGGTACGGCCGGTCGAAGCGCAGCTCGGGGTGGAACTCGTCGGCGAACTTGTAGCCCGGGCCACCGCGACCGGTGCCGGTCGGGTCGCCCATCTGGACCATGAAACCGCTGATCACACGGTGCGAGATGGTGCCGTCGTAGTACGGCCCGCTGCCCGGCTGGCCGGTGCGCGGGTCGGTGTACTCCCGGGTGCCCTCCGCCAGCTCGACGAAGTTGCGGACGGTCTTCGGCGCGTGGTTCGGGAAGAGCTCCAGCCGGATCGGGCCGGCGTTGGTGTGCAAGGTGGCGTAGACAGCCTCGGCCACGGGTACTCCTCACTCGTTGGTCAGTTCCTTGCGGATCCTCCCATGTGCCCGATCTGGCCATGCGGAGGCATCCGAAGGTGGAGGATGACGAAGGAACAACTCCCAGGAGGTGGGACCGTGTTTGGAATCGGGCGGCGAAAGACCCAGGGCCAGCTCGCGAAGGTCGAGCTGAACCAGGGCATCGGTCACCTGAGGCAGGCCGCCTCACACGCGGCGAAGGGTGCCGGCGCCACGGTCGGCCCGCGGGTCCAGGCAGCCCGGGTCGCGGTCGCACCCACCGCCGTCCTGGTTCGGGACCGGGCGTCCAGCGGCGTCGCGTCGAGCGCCGCCGCGCTGGCGCCGGTGCTCCTGGCCGTGCGCAACGCCCGGGCCGAGGCCGCGGGCAAGGCGCTGACCGGCCGCAAGGCCGTGGCGGCGAAGCAGTCCGCGATGACGAAGAAGGCGAAGAACATGAAGGCCGGAAAGAAGAAGCAGCGCAGGTCGCGGGGCATGACCACCGGCCTGCTGATCGCCGGCACGGTCGCCGGCCTGGCCGGGGCGATGGCCATGCGCCGCCGGCGCGAGCAGCAGGAGTGGGCCGAGTACGACCCGACCGGCGCGATCGCCCCGACCGGTCAGGACCGGTTGGAGCCGATGCGGGAGGACGTCGACACGATCGTGGTGGAGACCCCGGACGCGACCGCGAAGGTCACCCAGGCCGGCCCGGCCGGAGCCGGCAGCTCGGCCGTGGCCGACGGCAGCAGCGCGTCGACCACCGCGCCCGGCGCCGACCCGGTCATCCACCCGAACAGCCAGGTCCCCTCGGTCGCCGAGGGGGCCCGGGACGTCTCCGGCCGCCCGGCCGACGACATCACCAAGGCCGCGCAGAACGGCAGGAGCGCCGCCAAGGCCAGCGGTCGCCGCTGAGCCGGCTCCGGCCGTCGGATCATCGCCGGCGCGCGGGCACACGTCCCGCGTGGCCGGCGTTTCCGTGCCCGCACCGGCCGCGTCCCCGGCCGGTGCCGCCGGTCAGAGCCAGCCGTTGCGGCGGAACCAGCGGTAGAGCACGAACGACAGCGTGAGGTTCACCGCCCAGATGCCCGGATAGCCGTACGTCCACTTCAGCTCGGGCATGTTGTCGAAGTTCATGCCGTAGATGCCGGCGATCGCGGTCCACACCGCACCGATCGCGGCCCAGGCGGCGATCTTGCGCATGTCGTTGTTCTGGTCGACGGTGACCTGGGCCAACCGGGCCTGGAGGATCGAGTTGAGCAGGTCGTCGTAGGAGTTGACCTGCTCGACCGTGCGGCTGAGGTGGTCCTGCACGTCCCGGAAGTAGCGCCGCACCTCCTGCGGCACCGCGCGGTTGGCCTGGGAGGTGAGGGTCATCAGGGGCCGCTGCAACGGCACCACCGCCCGCTTGAACTCGACCAGCTCCCGCTTCATCTGATAGATCCGCTGGATCCGGCCGCTGCTCTGGCGGTCGAAGACGTCCGCCTCCAGCACGTCGAGGTCGTCCTCCAGCCGGTCGGCGACCTCCAGGTAGAGGTCGACCACCCGGTCCGTGATCGCGTACGCGACCGCCCACGGCCCGTGCCGCAGCAGGTCCCGCTTCGCCTCCAGGTCGGCGCGCACCGGCGACAGCCGGCAGGCGTCCCCGTGCCGCACGCTGATCACGAAGTTCGGCCCGATGAAGAGCATCACCTGGCCGGTCTCCACCACCTCGGAGTTCTCCGTCAGCTCGGCGTGCTCGCAGTAGCGGGCGGTACGCAGCACCAGGAAGACGATCTCCCCGAAGTGCTCCAGCTTCGGCCGCTGCTCGGCCTTGACCGCGTCCTCCACGGCCAGCTCGTGCAGGCCGAACGTGGCGGCGATCTCGGTCATCTCGGTCAGGTCGGGCTCGTGCAGGCCGAGCCAGACGAACCCGTCGCGCTCCCGGCGGGCGTCGGCCAGCGCCTCGGCGTACTGCGGGCGGCCGGGCCGACGCTCGCCGTCGACGTAGAGCCCGCAGTCGACGATCCCGCTGCGCCCGGAGCGGGCCGGTTGCGGCGTCCGCGGCGAGCCGTCGGCGTTGAGGATGCGGGACATGGCGCGTACCGGTGCCGCCCAGGCGCGCGGCCTGGCCGTCCGGTCGCCGTTCTGGCCGGCGTTTCGCTCGCGTGCCACCCGGTCCGTCATCTCTCGCCCCCTCTCCACGCGGCTGCGGCTTGCAGGCTACGCCGCCGGGGAGCGCGGGTGCCGGTCACGTGGGTGGCGCCGGGCGGGCCGGCCGCGTCAGGGGGGTGAGGGGCGACACGGCCCACCCGGCACCCTTGGGGGCGGGAGTGATGCTGGACGCGCCGCCGTCCCGCCGGGACGGGTCGCCGACCGGAAACGTGAGCGACGCTCGCAGCATTGTGGGCCGAAGGCCGGCCCGGCGGGAGAGCCGGACCGGCCGGCGAGGTCCTTCTGTCGGAAACCCGACAGATTCTCAGCCGCGAACGGCCGCCATCGCCTCGGCGAGCCGCCGGACACCCTCGTCGATCCGGTCCGCCGTCACCGCGGAGTACGCCAACCGCAGCGCGTGCCGGCCGCCGTCGACCATGAAGTCGCTGCCCTTCACCACCGCGACACCGCGCTCGGCCGCGGCCGGCGCCAGCCGGTCGACCTCCACGTCCTCCGGCAGCTCCACCCAGAGGAAGTAGCCGCCGTCCGGCTCCACGAACCGGGCCTCCGGGATGTGCCGGCGCAGCGACTCGGCCAGCGCGCCGGCCCGCTCGCCCAGCGCGGTGCGGACCGTGTGGATCGACCGCTCGATCGATCCGGAGACGCAGAACTGGTGCACGATCGACTGCGCCACCATGCCCGGCGAGATGTAGAGGTTGGTGGCCTTCTTGGCGATCGCCGCGATCAGCTCCGCCGGGCCCACCAGGTAACCGACCCGGACACCCGGGCACACCGTCTTGGTGAAGCTGGAGGCGTGCACCACCACGCCCCGGCCGTCCATCGACAGCATCGAGGGCAGCGGCTCGCCCCGGAAGCGGATGTCCGCGTACGGGTCGTCCTCGAAGATCGTGAACTCGTACTCGGCGGCCAGGTCCAGCAGCTCACGACGCTTCTCCAGGGAGAGCGTCACGCCGGCCGGGTTCTGGTAGTTCGGGATCACGTGGGCCAGCCGCGGCCGGACCCCGGACTCCAGCAGCTTGCGCAGCTCGGCGGTGTCCAGGCCGTCCGGCTGGATCGTCACGCCGTGCACCTCGCCGCCCATCTGCTGGAGGTTGAGCAGCGTGCGGTCGTACGTCGGGCGCTCGACGACCACCGCGTCACCCCGGCGGACCAGGTGGTCGAAGAGGAACGCGTCGGCCTGCAACGAGCCGTTCGTGACCAGCACCTGGTCGGCCTCGACGCCGTGCTTCTCGGCGATCCACTTCCGCAGGGGCGGGTAGCCGACGGAGGTGCCGTACGCCGTGACCCCGGCGGGGTCGGCGTCGAAGGCGCGGACGGCGGCGGCCTTGAGCCCCTCGACATCGACGATGTCCAGCGAGGGAGCCCCACGGGCGAAGGAGATCAGCTGCTCGGCGGTCATGCGCAGAGCCTAGGGCCTGGCCCGACGGGTCCGACCGGCATACACGCGAAGTTCAACATGCGGGCGGTCGTGGGTGCCCACCAGGGTCGACGGAGCCGAGACCGGCTCGCGACTGTCTACGATCCGACCGGACGGTGGCACCGACCGGACCGGCCGCCGAAGGATGACGGGTCGGCAGACCCGCGAGACAGGGATGGGGCCTCGTGACCGAGGACGAGACGGGACGACTCGACGACCAGCGGTTCGCGCAGTGGCTGGCCACCGAGGCCGGGATCGCGCTCACCGCACTGCGGGAGCGGCAGGGCCACGCCGACCCGAAGGCGCTCAAGGACGCCGGCGACCGGGCGTCGCACGAGCTGATGACCGCGGCGCTGGCCCGGTGGCGCCCGGCCGACGCGGTGCTCTCCGAAGAGGAGGCCGACGCGCGCCGGGCCTGGGCGGACGGCGAGCGTGCGCCCCGGCACGAGGCGGACCGGGTCTGGATCATCGACCCGTTGGACGGCACCCGCGAGTTCTCCGAGGCCGGACGGGACGACTGGGCGGTGCACGTGGCGCTCTGGCAGCGCTCCGCCGCGCCGGACGGCGCGCTGGTCGCCGGCGCGGTCGGCATGCCGGCGCGCACCACCGTGGACGGTGAACCGGTCGTCCTCGGCACCACCTGCCCGATGCCGAAGGCGACCGACGGGCCGATCCGCATCGCGGTGAGCCGCAGTCGTCCACCGGCGTTCGTCGGCGAACTGGTCGAGCCGCTGGGCGCCCGGGCCGTGCCGATGGGATCGGCCGGGGTCAAGGTCTGCGCGGTGGTGACCGGCGAGGTCGACGCGTACGTCCACGCGGGCGGCCAGTACGAGTGGGACAGCGCCGCGCCGGTGGCCGTCGCACTGGGCGCCGGCATGCACGCGTCCCGGATCGACGGGTCGCCGCTGCGCTACAACCGGGCCGACCCGCGCCTGCCCGATCTGCTGGTGTGTCGCCCCGAACTGGCGGACCGGTTGCTCGACGCGATCTCGCGTACCGGGGTCGAGATGCCCGCTTCGGCCGTCACCGGTGAGCAGGGTGAGGCGTTCGGCTGAGAGTGACGGTACGTACGGCCAGGGTGAACGAGGGATATTGTCGGGCGGGAATGCGCGTCCGACCTGAGCCCACGACACGGGCCGCCGACAGCCAGGGAGGGCCATGCCGGCCGACCGAGACCCGCACACCGCCTTCGGGCAGCCGCCCGGCCTGTGGCCGGGGCAGGACATTTCGCACCAGCCGGACAGCCTCACGCTGCCCTGGCCCGACGCCCGGGCCGCGCCGCCGGCGCCGGCGCAGGTCCACGACGACCTGCCCTGGCCGGAGCGCGAGCTGCCCGGCCAGGGCCACCCGGCCCAGCCGTGGACGGACGCCGACCAGGGCTGGCCGGGCTACGACCCGGTCGGCGTCGACCGCGCGTCGCGTGCCGCCGGCCCCGCGTCGGGCCGGGGCCCGTCGGCCGGGCCGGCGTTCGACGACGGCACCGGCTGGACCGGCTCGCCGGAGGGGACCGGTCCCGGGCCGGACTGGGGTCCGCCCGCCGGACCGACTCCGCACGAGGGTGCCGGCTGGGGCCCGCACGAGGGTGCCGGCTGGGGCGGACCGGTCGACGGCGCCGGCCGGGGCGAGGCGGCGACCACGACCGCCACGCTGACCGACCCGCGTACCCGACCGGGCGTCGGCGGCCCGGGACAGCCGCCGCCCCCGCCCGTCGCACCCGGCCCGCCGCCCGGCGGGGCCCGAGGGCGTGGGCGGATGGTGCTCGCGGCGGCCGTGGCGCTGGCCATGGTCGGCGGCGGCGTCGCGGTGGCCGCCCTGCGGCCCGACGCGACCAACCCGCAGGCCGGCCAGGTGCCGACCACCGCCGGGCCGGCGCCGTCGGCCGGCCTGGGCGCCCCCGCCGCGCCCGGCGCCGCCTCCCCGAGCGCCGCCCAGGGCCTCGGTGGCAAGCCCGCCGTGAAGCCGTCGGCGTCCGCGAGCGCGAACGCCAACGGCTTCTCCGGGACCCGGCTGACGCTGCCCGGCGCCTCGGTCGACCCGCAGAACGGGGAGACGTTCAGCCAGGCGCTGTCCCGCTCCGACCGCACCATCGGCCGGCTGCGGATGGCCCGGGTGTTCTACCCCGGCCTGCCGCCGGCCTGGGACGGCAGCCGCAGCGACATGGTCGACCGGACCGTGGTCGTGTCCTTCAAGGCGCCGCCGCAGGAGATCAACGCGGGCAAGTACGACGCCCGGCTCACCTCCTGGTTCGCCTCGATCCCCCGCGACCACGACGTCTACTGGGCCTACTTCCACGAGCCGGAGGACGACGTCGAGCGCGGCTCGTTCACCGCCGCCCAGTACAAGCAGGCCTGGCGCCGGATCGCCGGGATGGCCAACCGGGCGAACAACCCGAAGCTGATCAACACGGTCATCCTGATGTGCTGGACGGTCGACCCGAAGTCCGGCCGCAGCTTCGACGCCTTCTATCCCGGCAGCGACCTGGTCGAGACGATCGGTTGGGACTGCTACAACTGGGCGGTCAAGTGGAAGCGCTACGCGCCCCCGACGGAGGTCTTCGACCGCATGGTCGACAAGTCCCGGGCGCTGGGCAAGCCGTGGGGGCTGGCGGAGACCGGCAGCGACCTGCTGCCCGGTGACGCCGGCACCGGGCGGGCGGCGTGGATCCGCTCCATGACCAGCTACATCAACGGCAAGCGGCCCGAGTTCGTGGCCTACTGGAACAACGCCGTCAGCTACGGCGACTTCCGGCTGCTCGACCAACCGAGCATCCAGGCGTGGAAGTCGTTCTGCGTGGCCTGACCGGCCCGGCGCGGTGAACGGGCGGGCGCCCTGGGGTCGCCCGCCCGTTCACCGTCTCAGATGCCCCGGCCGCGCTTGTGCAGCGTGCGCAGCACCCGGTCGGCCTGTACGGCCCGGCTCGCCACGGCCAACGCGAGGTAGGCGCGCGGCTCCTTCGGGTTACGGGCCAGCGTGCGCCGCGCCCAGCGCACCGCGTCCCGCCGGTTGCCCATCGCCGCCTGCGCGAAGGCGATCTGACCGGCCACCCGCGCCTCACCGTGCGGCACGGTGGCGAACTCCGGATAGCGGCGCAGCAGCCACTGCAACGCGGTCGAGATCGTCTCCCAGCGCTGCGCGAAATAGGACCGCTTGTGCCAGCGGACCAGCACGTACGGGCTCTCCACGTTGACCAGCGGGGCGTACCGGGCGGCCCGGAGCAGGAACTCGTAGTCCTCCGCGTAACTGCCCGGGATCTGCTCGTCGACCAGGCCGATCGCGTCGAGCAGCGCGGCCCGCCGGATCAGGAACGTCGACGGGTGCAGCTCGGTGAGCCGGTCGCGCAGCAGCGCCTCCAGCGAGATCCGGGCCCGGTCCAGCGAGCGGTCCACCGTGCGGTCGTCGTAGCTGACCCGGATGCCGCAGCTCACCAGCGCGCCGTCCGGGTGCGCGTCGAGCGCCCCGAACTGGGCGGCCAGCTTGCCGGGCAGCCACTCGTCGTCGTCGTCGCAGAACGCCACCCAGTCGCCGGTGGCCGCCTCGATGCCGGTGTTGCGGGCACCGGCCAGCCCGGCGGTGCGGGTGTTGGTGATGACCCGGACCCGCCGGTCGCCACGGTCCGACTCCAGCGACCGGTCCGGCTCGGACTGGTCGTAGACCACGATCGCCTCGACCAGGCCGGGATGCGCCTG
The DNA here is from genome assembly GCF_900090105.1 of Micromonospora humi. GTDB lineage: Bacteria > Actinomycetota > Actinomycetes > Mycobacteriales > Micromonosporaceae > Micromonospora > Micromonospora humi. Next base: position 65,725 of record NZ_FMDM01000005.1, read on the forward strand.
GCTGAGGATCGCGTCGAGCGCCGCGCGCAGCAGCTCCGGACGGTCCCGCGTCGGTACGACGACCGAGATGCTCGGCCCACTCATGCTCTCTCCCCGGACTCGTCGGATCCCCGCTGGCCCAGGTAGCCGTAGCGGACTCGGAGGGGCAGCGTGGCCAGGCTGACCACGGCCCGGCTGCGGCGCGGCAGGCGGTCCCGCCACGCCTCGTCCCGCCGTACCGTCAGCGGGCCGCCGCTGAACCGCAGCGGGTTGCCCGCGACGCTGTGCGCGCGGAACGGCGCGGCCGGCTCCGCCGAGGCCTCCGGCGCGCCGCCGGCCAGGATGCGCAACGCCGCCGGATCGTCCGGCAGGCCGGTGAAGTCCCGCAACCGGCGTACGGTGCCGGCCGGGTCGGCGGTGAAGTCCTCGTAGCGCAGCCGGAGCACCTTCGCCCGGCCGGCGAGCAGGTGGAACGCGGCGTTCTGCGCGGTCCACAGCTTGCTCACCTCGAACGGCGAGAACGTCGGCATGAAGTCCTCGCCGTCCACCACCTCGGGCCGGCGCACCTGCTTGCCCCACGAATACGCCACCGCCCGACTGTCCCGGACCAGGTGCAGCACCCGCAGGTCGAGGTCGTCGGCCCAGCTCAGCGCGAAGGCGAGCGAGGCGTGCTTGCTGGAGTCGACCACCACCCGCGCGCCGGTCACCGCGAGCGCGGCCCGGTAGATCCGGGTGTAGAGGTCGGCGTAGCGGCGCACGTCGGCGAGCTGCTCCGCGGGGAGCGTGTTCTTCGCCAGCCGGGGGATGTGCCGGGTCCGGTCGACCCGGTCCTTGAGCGCCAGCACGTCGTCGCGATCGACCGCGGACCAGCCGCCGAACGCCTCGTCACCGACCTGCCGCCAGAACGGGCAGGCGGTGAACCGCTCGCCGCAGCCGCACCGCTCGTCGGCGCCGAGCGCCCGCTCCCAGAGGTGCACCACCTCACCGACCGCGCACACGTCCCGACTCTGCGCCAGCAGCAGTTCCAGCAGCGTGGAGCCGCTGCGGCCGAGGCCGCCGACGAAGAGGACCCGGGGCTGCGGCGACTCCGGCGCGCTCATCCGCGCCGCCCGCCGGCCCGCTGGCGGACCCGGCGGGCCACCAGGTCGTCGATCACGGCGCCGACCCGGGCGACCGCCTCGGCGCGCGGGTCGGGCCGGCCCGGGTCGGCGGTCAGGGCGAAGCGGGCCGGCTCGGCCAGCCCCTCGTCGAGCGCGGCGAGCAGCTCGGCCTCGGACTCGCACAGCCGGACCATGCCGGCCGCCCCGAGTCGCCGGGAGAACAGCTGCTGGTGGTTGTCGACGTGCTCGTCGTGGGTCGGGTCGCGGGGCACCACGATCGGCAGGTGGCCGGTGCGCCGGGCCTCGGTGATGGTGGCCGGGCCGCCGTGGCTGACCACCAGCGTGGCCTCGGCCATCGCGCGTTGCAGCTCCTCGTGGCCGAGGAACGGGGTGGCCTCGGGCAGCGCCGGCGGGCGGCTGTGGCCGTACTGCAGGACGAGCCGCACCCCGGGCCGGGCGGCGTGCCAGCGCTCCAGCCAGCCGACCAGGCGGTCGAAGCGGTGCACGTCGGTGCCGACCACGACCAGCACGAACGGCGCCGAGCGGCGGTCCCGCTGCTGCGGAATGTGCGCCATCAGAGGAGGTTCCCCACGACGGTCGCCTCCGGGTACATCCGGCGCTGCTCCTCCCACTGCACGAGCATCGCGGAGAGGAAGGGCCGGCAGAGCCGGGCGGTCAGCGTCGCGCTGTCGATCCGGTCGTACACCTCGATGTAGACCGTGGGGATCCGGCGCAGCCGGGCCGCCACCACGAACGGCAGGGCGACCCCGGCCCCGGTGGTGACCACCGCGGCCACCGGACGCCGGCGGATCACCTTCAGCGCGAGGAACGCGTTGCGGACCAGGTTCTTGACGTTGCGGGTGGTGGGGTGGTGGGCCCAGACCACGTCCTCGCCGTCGAGCAGCGAGCGGGCGTCCGGTGTGTCGAAGGTGACCCAGGCCCGGCGCCGATCCCGGTACCAGGGTTCCAGTGCCAGCAACTGGGCCAGGTGGCCGCCGCTGGAGCCGACCAGCAGGACCTGCCCCGCGCCGTCGGTTGACCCGCTCACCACAACGTTTCCTCCCGTACACGTGTGATCGCGTCCGGATTTACGTGAATGACCCTCGGACGCGCCCTGACAACCTACTGGCGCGCCCCTGGACAACTGAAGGGGCCGTTGGACGGATCCCGGCCCACCGGTCGGGTCACCTCGGGATTCCCGCCGCCGGGATCCCTCCGGGGGCGGGACCCGCCAGGTCAGTCGCGGTGCCACCGGGGTGGCGGGCCGGGCCGACCACGTCGCGGCGGCATGTGTCAGGATTCCGTCACCGCTCCGCACGCGAGCCGGCGACGACGTCGGCTCCCGGGGGCAGGTCGGGCCCGCTGCCGGGAACCCGCCGAATGGCCAGCACCGGTCGGCCATCTCTATGCGGGCTGCCCACACCTGGGCAGGCTTACCGGAACGTGAGCAGACTTTCCCTCAACGTTCGGATCGGGGACACTCGAAGTCACGGTCAGGTCCAGCTGTGCCGTGGGACTGCCCGGCTCGGTCGAAAGGGAGCGACAGACACTCATGCCCTCACCCCATTTGGCCGAGAACGACGCCGACGGTCTTGCCCTGATGGCCTACCTGGGCTGGTTGCGCCGCCGCTGGTGGATCCTCCTGCTCGCCGCGGTCCTCGGTCTGGCCGGCGGCCTGGCGGTGAGCCAACTCCAGGAGGCGCGCTACACGTCGACCACCTCCCTGCTGGTGCGTCCGCTCAGCTCCGGGTCGGAGAACAACCCCAACACCAAGGTCAACCTCGACACCGAGGCGCAGGTGGTCCGCTCGCTCGTGGTGGCGGAGCGGGCGAAGGACCTGATGAAGATCGGCACCGGCGGCGACGAGCTGGTCAAGTCGGTGACGGTGACCGTCCCGCCGAACAGCCAGATCCTCCAGGTGGCCTACGAGGCGACCAGCCCGGAGGAGGCGCAGTCGGGCTCGCACGCGTTCGCGCAGGCCTATCTCGACCTGCGCAAGGCCACCGCGCAGAAGGCGCTGGAGAACGAGACCAAGGCGCTGACCCAGCAGATCGACCAGGTCAAGAAGCAGCTCAACGAGGTCGCCGGGAGGATCGCCGCGGCGCCCTCCAACTCGCCCGAGCGCCAGCGCGCCGAGGCCGACCAGAACGTGCTGACCAACCAGCTGAGCGGCCTGAACAACCGGCTCAGCCCGCTCATCTCGGCCGACATCGACCCGGGCGAGATCATCTCGGATGCGCGGCTGCCCGACCACCCCAGTTCCCCCAACCGCACCCTGAACCTGGCCAGCGGCATGGGCGCCGGCCTGCTGCTCGGCATCGTCCTGGCGTTGGTGCTGGACCGGCTGGACAACCGGGTCCGGCGCGGCCGCGACATCTCCGACCGGGTCGGCCTGCCGCTGCTGCTGGAGCTGCCGGCCCGCACCCCGTCGCTGTCCGTGCTGCCCGCCTCCCACAAGATCTCCCGAGAGCTGGGTCGGCTGCGCAACGTCCTGCTCTCCGCGGTGCCCGAGCCGGCGCAGGCCGGTCGCGGCCGCCAACTCCTGCTCTGCGACGGCTCGGCCGGCACGGCAGCCGGGTTCGTGGCCGCCAACCTGGCCGCCGCGTACGCCCGCACCGGCGCGCAGGTCGCCCTGATCACCACCAAGCCGGACTCGGCGTTGAGCAGCATCACCGGGGTGGCCGAGGGGCGGCACAGCCTCGCCTCGGTGCTCCGCCGCGACGTGCCGGCGCTCAAGGCGCTGGCTCCGGTGCCGGGGCTCGGCCAGCTCCGGGTGCTCGTGCCGGGCGACCTGGACGCGGAGGTCGAGCTGCCGGTCGCCGGTCTGTTGGAGATCCTGCACGAGCTGACCGCGCGCTTCGACCACGTGCTCATCGAGACGGCCCAGCCCACCCACGCGGTGGAGGCGCAGGCGCTCGGCCGGTACGCGGACGCGGTGATCGTGGTCGCCGAGACGGGACGCACCCGCAGCGTCGAGATCACCGCCGCGCTCCAGCAGTTCGAGCAGGTCAACGCGCCGGTGCTCGGTGCCGTGCTGGCGCCGAGGATGCCCGCGGCACCGGCCGCTGCCCGGCCGACGACGCCGTCGAACCCCGCCACCCCGGCAGGTCCGGCAAACCCGACGAACCGGCCCAAGCCTCGGCCGAGCCCCGGGCCCTCCGCCGAGTCCACCATGGTGCTGCCGCGGATGCGGCCCTCCGGCAGCGGCGCCCCGGCCAAGCCGGCGACCCCCGGGCCGGCGTCCGGCACGGCGTCCTCCACCCCGGTCAAGCCGCCCGCGCCGCGCAAGCCGTCGACCCCGAGCAACCCGATGCCGGTCAACGGCGGTGGCGGGACCTACCGGTCCCGGGGCGACGGCGACGGCCGCAGCTACGCCCTGGAATCCGGCGAGGACCTGGGGTGAGTCGCCGGCAGATCCTCCGCGCCACCGTCGTCGGGCCGCTCATGGTGGCCTGTCTCGTGACGGCGTGCCAGCCCGAACCCAAGCGGGGTGGCGTCCAGGTCGTCGAACCGGGCACCGCGCCCGCGACGACCGCGGCGAGCGCCGCCCCGAGCCAGCCCCCGGCCCCGTTGACCGGGGTGCCGGCCGGCACCCCGGCGGTGACCACCCGGCCGGCGCTCGCGGTGCCGTTGCGGGTGACCCCGTCGACCACCCCAACCGGGCTGGACGCGGCCGACGTGGTCTACGCCGAGTTCGCCGAGTCCGACTCCCTGCACCTGACCGCGGTGTTCCACTCACGGGAGGCCGCCAAGGTCGGCCCGGTCACCGAGATCCGCCCGGTCGACATCCGGTCGGTCGCCGTGCTGCGTCCGTTCGTCGGCTACGCCGGTGGCCCCACCGGCTTCCTGGCCCAGTTCAAGGACTCGAAGCTCGGCGGGGTCACGCCCGACGACGACGACAAGGCGTTCTCCGGGGACCACACCTCGACGGCGGCGCTCTGGCGGGCGGCACCGAAGGCCGCACCGCCGCCGACCCCGGTGCTGGACTACGCGACGACGCCGGGCGACGCGCTGGCCGGGCGCGACCTCGCCCCGGCCCGGCAACTCACCGTGAGCGTTCCCGGTGGTCCGCCCATGGTGTGGCGTTACGACGCGGCGAAGAGGGTGTGGACGACCCGGGTGGGCAAGGCGACCGTCGCGGCGACGTCGGTGGTGGTGCTGACCACGGAATACCGGACGATCGACGTCCGCAAGCCGTCATTCCGCTCGCTGCCGTCCGCCAAGGTCTTCGGCCAGGGCGCCGCGGTCGCCGTCTCCGGCCCGTCCGGCGCCAAGGGGACCTGGCGGAAGCCGGGCCAGGACCTGGTCTGCAACGTGGTGGACGCCGACGGCGGCCTGATGCATCCGCAGCCCGGCAACGCCTGGGTGGTCTACGTGTCGAGCACCGCCAAGGTCACGCTCGGATGAGCACCCTCGCCCCGAACGAACCGACCCACGGATTCGCGCCGCCGCCGACCGGCTCCCCGGTGCCGGGCGCCGTCCCGGCCCGGACGCCGGTCCGGCCCACGGCTCCGTCGTTCCGACTGTCGCCGTCCTGGCCGCTGAGCGCGGCGTTCGTGCTCTACCCGGTCGCCTGGATGCTCGGGGTGTCCACCTTCATCTTCGTCGTGCTGGCCGTGCCGATGGCCGTGCAACTGCGCCGCCGGGGTTCCGTCCAGGTGCCGCCGGGCTTCGGCATCTGGCTGGTCCTGCTGCTCTGGATCTTCCTCTCCGTGGTGATGCTCGACCTCCGGGCACCCAACACGCTGCCGCCCTCCGGCGGCGGCCGCTACCTCGGCTGGGGCATCTGGCTGGCCAACTACGTGGCCCTCACCGTGGTCATGCTCTACGTGCTGAACCTGCGCGAGCGGGAGCTGTCGCAGCGCCGGGTGATCCGGCTCTTCGGCTTCATGGGCGTGGTCACGGTGATCGGCGGTTACCTCGGCTCGCTGCTGCCGTCGGTCGGCTTCGTCGCGCCGCTCAACTACCTGCTGCCGCCCTCCATCGCCAACCAGCCCTACGTCGCCTCGCTGATGGACGTGCGGTTCGCCCAGGTGCAGCAGGTGCTGGCCGGCGAGAGCGAGTCGCCCCGCCCCTCGGCCCCGTTCGAGTACACCAACTCGTGGGGCGAGAACATCGCGATCCTGCTGATCTGGCTGATCGTCGGCTGGGTCGTGCTGGGCGGCCCGGTGCGGCGCCTGCTCGGCATCGCGATCGCGCTGGCCGCGATCTTCCCGATCGTCTACTCGCTCAACCGCGGGCTCTGGGTCGGCCTCGGCATCGCCGCGGTCTACGTCGCCATCCGGCTCGCGCTGCGCGGCCGGATGGTGGTGCTCGGCGGGCTCGCCCTGGCGGTCGGGTTGATCGGCGTGCTGGTCGTCGCCACCCCGCTCGGCCGCACGTTCGACGAACGGCTGCAGAACGGGCACAGCGACGACATCCGGGCCACCCTCTCCGCGGGCGCGGTCACCGCGGCCAACCACTCGCCGGTCCTCGGCTACGGCGGCAACCGGGCGCTGATCGGCAGCAACCGGTCCATCGCCATCGGCAAGTCGGACGACTGCAAGCAGTGCGGCAACCGGGAGCTCGGCAGCAACGGCCAACTCTGGGCGCTGCTCATCGGCCAGGGGTGGGTCGGCGCGCTGGCCTACAACGGCTTCTTCCTCTACTGCCTCTGGCGCTACCGGCGCGACCACAGCGCCATCGGTATCGCCGGCACGCTCGTCATCATCCTCATGCTCTTCTTCCAGTTCACCTACGGGGCGCTGGAAGCCACCCTCGCCTACGCCCTGATCTCGGTGGCCCTGCTGGCCCGCAACGACCGGCGGCGCCGGGCCCTCGCGCCGACGCCGCCCAAGGGCACGATCGCCGGGCTACGGGCCCGACTGGAAGCAGCCGGTGACCGCTGATGGTGTTCCGCGTACCCCCGGACGGCGACGGCCGCTCCGCCTACCTCGGTGAGCTGGCCGGCCTGATCTGGCCCGAGCCGGCCGAGCCCGCCCTGCGTCGGGGCGGCCCCGGCTGGGTGGTGGTGCCCTCGGCCGCCCGTCCCCGGCTGCTGGTGCCCACCGGCTCCGGCCGGGCCGCCGCCGGCGCCGTACGGCACTCCACCGAGGCGGTCGGCCGCAAGGCCAGGCTGGTCCGGCAGGGGCTGGCCACCGCGTTCCGACTCGGGCTGGGGCCGGTGGTGTTCCGCGACCGGCTGGTGGTCGACGGCGGCGGGCTGGACGCCTACCTGACCGAGGTGCTCGGCGAACCGGCGCTGGTCAGCCTGCACATCGGGCCGGCCCGGGCCAACCGCAAGCCGGTGCTGCAACTGCTCGCGCCGGACGGCCGGGCCCTGGGCTACGCGAAGCTCGGCGTCGACCCGCTGACCCGGGCCCTGGTCGACGCCGAGGCCGCCGCGTTGCGCCGGCTCGCCGGCGTGCCGCTCGGCCCGGTCGTGCTGGCCGGGGTACGCCACCACGGCGACTGGCACGGACACGCGTTGCTGGTGCAGGAGGCGCTGCCGGTGCGGCTGCCCCGGGCCACGCCGGCCGTGGCGGCGGAGGCGGAACGGGCCGCCATGGTGGCGGTCGCCGGCTGCCTCGGCGTACACCGGGGTTCGTGGGCGGGCAGCGGGCACGCGGCCCGGCTGGCCGGCGCGGTGGACGAGCTGGGTGACCGGCCGGAGGCCGGGCGCTTGCGCGCGGTCCTCACCTCGGTCGCGGACGCCGACCCGGTGGTGGCGTTCGGCGCCTGGCACGGGGACTGGAACGGCGGAAACAGCGCGGTGCTGGCCGACGGCCGGGTGCTGGTCTGGGACTGGGAGCGGTTCGAGGCCGACGTGCCGGCCGGTTACGACGCGCTGCACCTGGCGGTGCAGGGTGCGATGAGCCACGACGGGGTGGAGCCGCCGGCGGCCGCCCGGGCGCTGATCGCCGGCGCGGACCGGACGCTCGCGCCGTTCGACCAGGGCGGCGGGGGCGCCGACCTGGTCGCCGTGCTCTACCTGGTGGAGCTGGCGACGCGTTATCTGCGGGACCGGCAGGCCGAGGCGGGTGCGCGACTGGGGCACGTCGACACCTGGCTGCTGCCTGCCGTCGAGGAGCACCTGGCCCGCCGGGCCCGGTGAGAGTGAGGAGTGGGGACGTGACGGTGGCCAGGGAGCAGGCGCTCCGCGCGGTGAAGTCGGTGAGTCGGACGGTCGGTCGGTTGACCGCGGGCTCACGGATGGTGCCGGGATTCCTGATCGTGGGGGCGCAGCGCTGCGGCACCACCTCGCTGTTCAAGACGCTCTCGCAGCACCCCGGGGTGCTGCCGCCCGCCTATCACAAGGGCGTGCACTACTTCGACATGTCCTACCACCGGGGGATGAGCTGGTATCTCGGCCACTTCCCCACCACCAGCAAGGCCGACGCGGTGAAGGAGCAGCTCGGCGTACGCGGGATCACCGGCGAGTCGAGCCCCTACTACATGTTCCACCCGCTGGCCGGGCAGCGGATCGCCAAGGACCTGCCGTCGGTGAAGCTGCTGGTGCTGCTGCGCGACCCGGTGGAGCGGGCCTACTCGGCGCACTCGCACGAGCTGGCCCGGGGCTTCGAGACCGAGGCGGACTTCGAGCGGGCGCTGGCGCTGGAGGAGCAGCGGACGGCCGGCCAGCGGGAGCGGATGACCGCCGACCCGTCGTACGCCAGCGAGCACTTCCAGCACAACGCCTACCTGGCCCGGGGCCGCTACATCGAGCAGGTGGAGCGGCTGGAGGCGCTTGTCGGCCGGGACCGGCTGCACGTCATCGACAGCGACGACTTCTTCGCCGACCCGCGCCCGTCCTTCGACGCGGTCTGTGACTTCCTCGAGCTGCCCCGCTGGGCGGACATCGCCTTCGGCAAGCACAACTCGCGGTCCCGCTCGCCGATGTCGGCCGAGCTGCGGGCCCGGCTGGAGGACCACTTCGCCCCGTACGACGAGCGGCTGGCCACCTGGTGGGGACGCGTGCCGTCGTGGCGGCGGTGACCCGGGCGGACGCCGGAGGGGTCGAGGCGGCGGAGGCGCCGGCCGGCGGCACCGGGTCCGGCGCGGGTCTCGGCGGCGCCGCGCGTCAGGGCTTCGCCAACCTGGTCGGGGTCGGGCTGGCCGCGGTGGCCGGCTTCGGCCTGAACATCGTCATCACCCGCGGCTGGTCGGTCCGCGAGGCGGGCATGTTCTTCGCCGCCACCAGCGCGTTCATGATCGCCGCGTCGGCGGCCCGGCTCGGCACCGACGTGGGGACCATCTACTTCGTCAGCCGGCACCGGACGCTCGACCGACGCGACCGGATCCGCGGCACGATCGCGGTGGGTCTCGTGCCGGTGCTGGTCGTCGGGGCGATGCTCGCGGTGGCCGGCTGGCTGGCCGCCCCCGCGTTGGCCCGGCTCACCATGCCGGAGGCCGGCCCCGGCGCGGTGACCGCGCTGCGGGTGCTGCTGGCGTTCGTTCCGCTCGCCGCGCTCAACGACTACGCCCTCGCCGCCTGCCAGGGCTTCGGCCAGATGCGCCCGCTGCTGACCGTGGAACGGCTCGGCCGGACCCTGGTGCAGTTCGTCGCGGTCGCCGTGGCGGCCTGGCTCGGCCTCTCCGCCACCAGCGCGTTGCCGCTGGCGTGGGCGCTGCCCTATCTGTTCGCGGCCGCCGCCGGCCTGCTCTGGCTCCGCCGGCTCGTCCGCCGGGCCGAACGCGACGTGCCGAGGCCGGTGCCGGCGACCGAGCAGATCGGCCCGTTCTGGCGGTTCACCGGGCCCCGCGCGCTCAGCACGCTGGCCGCGATCGTCGTGCAGCGGCTCGACATCGTGCTGCTCAGCGCGTTGCGCGGGCCGGCCGACGCGGCCCTCTACACCGCCGCCACCCGGTTCCTGGCCCTCGGCCAGCTCGCCGGGACGGCCCTGGGCAGTTCGGTGCAGCACCGCATGGCGGCGGCCTTCGCGCGCGCCGATCACGACGAGGCGCGTCAGCTCTACCAGGTGGCCACCGGTTGGCTGGTGCTGTTGTCCTGGCCGATCTATCTGGGTTTCGCCGCCTTCGCCGCGCCGATGCTGGCCCTGTTCGGCTCCGGCTACGGCGCCGGCAAGTCCGTGGTGGTGCTGCTCTCGCTGGTCATGCTGGTGGCCACCGGGTGCGGCATGGTGGACGTGGTGCTCAACATGGCCGGCCGCACCGCGTGGACCTTCTACAACGCGATGGCCGCCACGGTCCTCAACGTGGTGCTCAACCTCGTGCTCATCCCACGCCACGGCATCGTCGGCGCGGCGCTGGCCTGGACCGGCGCCATCCTGGTGAACAACCTGGTGCCGCTGGCACAGCTCTGGTGGTCCCTGCGGCTGCACCCGTTCGGGCACGGCAGCCGGGTCGCCATGACGCTGGGCCTCGCCTGCTTCGGCCTGCCGCTGGGGGTGGCCGTCCTGTTCGGCGCCGCACCGCTGGTGCTCGTCGTGGTGACGCTGGCCGGTGGTGCCGCCTACCTGGCGGCGGCCTGGCGCTGGCGCGGCACGCTGCACCTCGACGCGCTCCGCAGCCTGCGGCGCGGGGGCGGCGCGGGAACGGCCGCCCGGGCCTGACCCGCCGGCGTCCGCGCGGTCCGTCGATGATTCGGGGTCCGGCGGACAGGACTCAACACGGGTAGAGTGCCAAGGGTCGCCTGCCCGCCCGGCTGGCCGTCGCCTCGGGGAGGTCCGCCAGGGCTGCATTCGTCGGCCGGCGACATCCTGGGGAGAGGTTGCGGTGGTGCTACGGGTGCGGCGTGCGTTGGCGTCTCTGTCCATTCTGGCCTGCCTGGTTCCGGCGGTGGTGGCCTGCGACTCCGGGTCGGGCCGACCGTCCGGCCAGGCGTCCTTCGTGCCTCCGCCTCCGTCGGTGGCGCCCCGCACCGACCCGGTGCGCACCACCGGCCGCGGGCCGGAGCCACCGGAGAAGGGCGCCTGGCTCGGCGCCTGGGTCCAGCCGGAGTTCCACAACCCGGCCGGGCGGGCGACCGCGTTCGAGGCGTTCGACCAGGCGGCCGGCGGCAAGCTCACCGTGGCCCACATGTTCCACGAGTGGAACAAGCCCTTCCCGGGCGACACCCAGACCGCGTTCAACGCGATGGGCAAGCTCCAGATGATCTCGTGGAGCGGCACCGACACCCGGTCGACGGTGAGCGGCGTCTACGACCCGCTGATCCGACAGCGGGCCGAGAACGTGAAGGCGTTCGGCATCCCGGTGCTGCTGCGCTACCGCTGGGAGATGGACCGGCCCAACCTGCGCGCCAGCGTCCACTCGCCGGAGGACTACATCGCCGCCTGGAAACACATCCGGGCCATCTTCACCGAGGTCGGCGCCACCAACGCGGCCTGGGTCTGGTGCCCGCACGCCGACGGCTTCGCCAACCCGGAGCGCGACGCCGCGGCCTACTACCCCGGCGACGACCAGGTCGACTGGCTCTGCGCGGACGTCTATCCGGGCACCGAATGGGTGAGCTTCGCGGAGCGCATGGACCACTTCATGGCGTTCGCCAGCAAGCACCCCCGGCCGGTGGTGATCGGCGAGTTCGGGCCGACCGAGAAGGGCCGGCCGGGCCAGCGGGCCGACTGGCTGCGCGGGGTCCGTGGCTACCTGAAGGAGCACCCGCAGATCAAGGCCGCCATGTACTTCTCCGGCCGGGACACGAAACCGGTGTACGACACCACCTTCGACGACGACCCGGAGAGCGCGGCGGTGTTCCGCGAGTTGGCCACCGATCCCTACTTCTCCCCACCGCTGCCGAACCTCAGCCCCACCTCCGCGCCACCATCCACATCCACTGAGTGATCTTTCCTCGTCTTTTCGTTCGATCCGGGCCCTTTCCTCGGCCAAAAAGGCCGGTCCCGGGTGGACGCGCGGTGGCCGAATGCGAGAAGGTGTTTTCCTCACGTCTGCGGTCGGCCGCGTGCGGCCTCACCTCGCGTCGCCACCGGCCACGATCGCAGCGCCTCCGACGTTCCCCCCGGAGCAGCCTGTGCCTTCCACGTTCCTGAGACACCGCTCGGTGTCCGCCTTCGGCGCCGCCGTGCTCGGCATCGCCGCCCTGTTCACCCCGGTCCCGGCCCTCGCCGCACCCGCGGCCACGGTCGCGCCCGACCACAGCACCCTGGTCAGCGAGCTGACCACGGACAAGACGCCGAACATCAACGACGGCAACGTGCTGGCCATCTACGACGCCGGCAGCAAGGTGATCGTCGGCGGCTCGTTCACCAACGCGCAGAACCGCGGCTCGTCGCCCACCCCTGTCGACCGGCGGGCGATCCTCGCCTTCGACAAGGCCACCGGCAAGATCGACAACGCGTTCGTGCCGCTGCTCGACGGCGACGTCAACGCGCTGATCGCCGGGCCCACCCCGGGCACCGTCTACGTCGCCGGCCGGTTCAACAAGGTCGGCGACAAGAGCATGCGCAAGCTCGCGCTGCTCAACGTCGCGGACGGCACGCTTGTCGACGGGTTCAAGAACCCCGCGTTCGACGGCGCGGTCAGCGACGTCCTCCTGGTCGGCGACCACCTGCTGGTGGGTGGCAACTTCACCTCGGCCGCCGGGACCACCCGTAACGGCCTGGTGTCGCTGAACCCGACCACGGGCGCGGTGGACGACTACCTGACCGTGGCGCTCACCGAGCACCACAACTGGACGCCGACCAACGGCGGCGCGTCGGCCGCCGTGGGCACCGAGAAGATGGCCGTCTCCCCGGACGGCAAGCACCTCGTGGTGATCGGCAACTTCAAGAAGGCGGACGGCGCCGTCCACGACCAGATCGTGCGGATCGACCTGGGCGCGAGCTCCGCCACGGTCGCCGACTGGAACACCGACGGCTACGCCGGCGCCTGCAAGTACAGCGCGTTCGACTCGTGGGTGCGCGACGTGCAGTTCTCGCCGGACAGCAAGTACTTCGTCGTGGTGAGCACCGGCGCGTCCTACCCGGGCACGCTCTGCGACTCGGCGGCCCGTTGGGAGACCGACGCCACCGGCGCCGGCCAGAAGCCGACCTGGACCAACTTCAGCGGCGGCGACACCTTCCTCTCCGTCGGCATCAGCGAGAAGGCCATCTACGTCGGCGGCCACTTCCGCTGGTCCAACAACCCGCTGGCCCGCGACAAGGCCGGCCCCGGCGCGGTGCCGCGGGCCAGCATCGCGGCCCTCGACCCGCTGAGCGGCCTGCCGCTGGCCTGGAACCCGGGTCGCCACCCGCGCGGCTACGGCGTCACCGAGATGCTGGTGACCCCGCAGGGCCTCTGGCTCGGCAGCGACCAGGAGTGGATCGGCAACTACGAGTACCAGCGCAAGCGGCTCGCCTTCTTCCCGCTGACCGGCGGCGACGCCCCGCACTCGACGAGCACGAAGGGCCTGCCCGGCGACGTCTACCAGGCCGGTCGGGCGGCGCAGACCGAGGTGCTCTACCGGGTCAACGCGGGTGGCCCGGCCATCCCGGCGACCGACGGCGGCCCGGACTGGGCGGCCGACACCGACGCCACGCCCAGCCCGTACCACAACGGCGGCAACAGCGCGAAGTCGTACCCGACCAACGCGACGTTCGACGCGACCGTGCCGACCAGCACCCCGGCCACCCTGTTCAACACCGAGCGGTGGGACCAGGCGACCGCGCCCGACATGCAGTGGGACATCCCGGTCGCCGCCGGCACCCGGGTGAACGTCCGGATCTACCTGGCCAACCGGTACGCCGGCACCGCCGCCCCGGGCAAGCGGAAGCTCGACGTCAGCATCGACGGCGTGCTCAAGATGAACGACTTCGACCCGGTGGCCGCCGCCGGCGGCACCGACCGCGGCACCATGCAGTCCTTCTCCGTGGTCAGCGACGGCGTGGTCGACATCGACTTCGGCCGGGTCCTGGAGAACCCGCTGGTCCACGGCATCGAGATCGTCAAGACCGCGCCGACGCCGGACGCCTCGGACGTGCTCTACCGGGTCAACGCGGGCGGCGAGGAGCTGGCCGCGCCGAGCGGCCCGGCCTGGGCCGCCGACACCCCGACCGCGCCGAGCGCCCTGCACAACGCCGGCAGCACGGTCAACACGTATCCGACGGAGGCGACGCTCGACGCCACCATCCCGGCCGGCACCCCGGCCACGCTGTTCAGGAGCGAGCGGTGGGACCAGTCGCCCGCGCCGGACATGCAGTGGGACTTCCCGGTTCCGGCCGGCACGCCGGTGCAGGTGCGGCTCTACCTGGCCAACCGGTACTCCGGCACCGCCACCGCGGGCAAGCGCAAGTTCAACGTCAGCATCGACGGCGTGCAGAAGCTGAGCAACTTCGACCCGGTGGCCGCGATCGGCGCCACCAACAAGGGCACCATGCGGGCCTTCGCGGTGACCAGCGACGGCAACGTCGACGTCGACTTCGGTCGGGTCCTGGAGAACCCGCTGGTGCAGGGCATCGAGATCGTCAAGCTGCCGCCGGTGCCGCCGGCCACCACGGTCGACAGCATCACCAAGCGGTCGTACGACGGCGCGACCGGCGTCGGCACCGCGATGTCGGTGCCCAACCCGGACGACACCCGCTGGTCGGAGGTCAAGGGCGCGTTCTGGGTCGGGGGTGACCTGTTCTACGGCGTCGGCGGCGACCTCTACAAGCGCTCGTTCGACGGCACCGAGTTCGGCACCGCCAAGAAGGTGGACCCGTACCACGACGCGAAGTGGGACAAGGTCGTCACCGGGTCCGCGCCGGAGGGTTCGACCTACGCGGGCATGACGGTGAACTTCTCCGCCGAGCTGCCCAACGTGACCGCGATGTTCTACAAGAGCGGCAAGGTCTACTACACGCTGGCCGGCCAGAGCGCGCTGTTCTGGCGCGGGTTCGCGCCGGACACCGGCACCGTCGGCGCCGAGCGTGCCACCGTCGCCGGCACCACCGGCTTCGCCGACGCGGCCGGCCTGTTCCTCGACGGCGACAAGCTCTACGTCGTCTCCCGGAGCACCGGCAACCTGTCCTCGATGGACTGGTCGGACGGCGCGCCCACCGGCTCCGCCACGCTGCGCAGCGGCCCCGGCGTGGACGACGTGGACTGGCGCGGCACCGCGGTCTTCGTCGGCCCCTGACCGGGCGGACACGACCGAGAAACACCGCACGACGATGGCCCGGCCGGTATCGGCCGGGCCATCGCCCGTCTCAGGCCCGGGTCGGGGCGTGCTCCCGCGCCCAGACCCGCATCAGGTCCCGTACCGAGATGACCCCGGCCACCTCCCGGCCGTCGAGCACCACCAGGTGACGGAACCCGCCGCGGGCCATCGCCGCGGCCGCCTCCTCCACCGTCCAGTCCGGGCCGGCGTAGACGACGTCCCAGGTCAGGTGGGCGCCGGTGCGTTCGGCGTCCGGGTCGAGCCCGGCGCCGATCGCCTTCAACACGTCGCGCTCGGTCATGATCCCGACCCCCTCGGAGTCCGGGTCGATCACGACCGCCGACCCGACACCGCGGGCCGACATCATCCGGGCCGCCTGGCGGAGCGTGTGCTCCGGGCCGACCACGAGTACCTCACTGGACATCGCTTCCCGAACCTGCATCACACATCACTCCTGTGGGACGGCGACTGGTTACGGACATGGTGGGCCATCGATGCGTACCGGGACAAGAACGGGCATCGCCGCGCGCGGCGCGGATGGCTACTGTCGGAGGGTGTCCACCGAGCCCCTCCGCTGTGCCGGCGCGCTGATCGTCGACGACGACGGCCGCATCTTCGTCCAGCGTCGCTCCCCCGAGCGGCGGCTCTTCCCCCACTGCTGGGACATCGCCGGCGGCCACCTCGAGCCGGGTGAGGAGATCGACGACGCGCTGCGCCGGGAGGTCGCCGAGGAGACCGGCTGGAGCGTCTCGCACGTGCTCGGCCTGGTCGGCGAATACCGCTACACCGGCGACGACGGGCTGGAGCGGGTGGAGACCGACTTCCTGGTCCGGGTGGACGGCGACCTGAGCCGCCCCCGGCTGGCACCGGCCGAGCACACCGAGTTCCGCTGGCTGGCCGAGCGGGACGTGGCCCTGCTCGACGAGCACCGGGACGTGAACGACGGGCTGATCCGGCGGATCGTGGCGGACGGCTTCGCGGCGCTGCGGTCGATCGGGCTGTAGGGCGATCACGGGCTGAGCCGCGGCCGCCGAGTCGCCGACGATATCCTCGCCTCGTGGAATCGGTCGAGAAGAGGAGCGTGTCGGCATGATCGGGATGGTGCTCGCCGCGGGTGCGGGGCGCCGGCTGCGGCCGTACACGGACACCCTGCCCAAGGCCCTGGTGCCGGTCGACGGGGAGATCACCATCCTCGACATCGCGCTGCGCAACCTCGCCGAGGTGGGGCTGACCGAGGTGGTGATCGTGGTCGGCTACGCGGCCGACGCGGTCCGGCAGCGCCAGGCCGAGCTGGCGCAGAAGTACGGCGTCACGATCACCCTGGTCGACAACGACAAGGCCGAGGAGTGGAACAACGCCTACTCGCTCTGGCTGGCCCGGGAGCACTTCGCCAAGGGCGTACTCCTGGTCAACGGCGACACGGTGCACCCGGTGAGCGTGGAGAAGACCCTGCTGGCCGAGCGCGGGCCGGGCATCCTGCTGGCGGTCGACACGCTCAAGCCGCTGGCCGAGGAGGAGATGAAGACCACCTTCGACGCCGCCGGCCAGCTCACCCGGATCACCAAGCTGATGGACCCGGGCGAGGCGTACGGCGAGTACATCGGCGCGACGCTGATCGAGCCGCAGGTGGCCGACGCGCTCGCCGACGCGCTGGAGGCGACCTGGCGACGCGACCCGAACCTCTACTACGAGGACGGCTACCAGGAGTTCGCCGACCGCGGTGGCGAGGTGCGGGCGGCGCCGATCGGTGACGTCTCCTGGGTCGAGGTCGACAACCACGAGGACCTGGCCCGGGCGCGGGAGATCGCGTGCCGCTACTAGCCCGTAGCGTCCTCACCCCGCTGCACATCGACGTGCGGCGGGGCGCGGTGGCCGACCTGGCGGCGATCCTCTCCGACGGCCGGATCTCGGCCGGCGGCGACGTCGCGGTGGTGGTCGGGCCGGGGCAGGGCGAGAAGATCGCCGAACTGCTCCGGCCGTCGCTGCGGTCGGCGGACGTGTTCACGGTTTCCGGCGGCACCCTGGACGCGGCCGACGAACTGGGTGGCAAGCTGCGCGCCCGGTCGTACGACGCGGTGGTCGGCATCGGCGGCGGCAAGACCATCGACGTGGCGAAGTACGCGGCCACCCGGCGCGGGCTGCCGATGGTCTCGGTGGCGACCGCGCTGGCCAACGACGGCATCGCGTCACCGGTGGCGAGCCTGATCACCGAGGGTCTGAAGGGCTCCTACGGCGTTCACATCCCGATCGCGGTGATCGTCGACCTGGACTTCGTGGAGGCCGGGCCGGAGCGGCACAACCGCGCCGGCATCGGCGACGTGGTCAGCAACATCAGCGCACTGGCCGACTGGGAGCTGGCCCGGCAGGTGCGCGGTGAGCCGGTCGACGGGCTGGCCGCGTCGTTGGCCCGGGCCGGCGCCGAGGCGGTGCTCAACCATCCCGGCGACATGACCGACGACGCGTTCGTCACGGTGCTGGCCGACGCGCTGATCTCCAGCGGCCTGGCGATGGCGGTCTGCGGCACGAGCCGTCCGTCCAGCGGCGGCTGCCACGAGATCATGCACGCGGTCGACGCGCTCTTCCCCGGCACGGCCTCGCACGGCGAGCTGGCCGGGCTCGGCGCGTTGTTCTGCACGTTCCTGCGCGGCGACGAGCGTCGGTTCGTCGAGATGTCGGCCTGCCTGGCCCGGCACGGGCTGCCCCGGCTGCCCGCCGAGGTGGGGCTGACCGACGACCGGTTCGTCGAGGCGGTGCAGTTCGCGCCGGCCACCCGGCCGGACCGCTACACCATCCTCGAACACCTGGCGATGTCGGCTACCGAGACCCGGGAGCGGCTGGCAGACTACGCCGGTGCCCTCCGCGACCACCTTGGCTGAGCCCCGTCCCACCGTCGCCGACTTCCACCGGGTCAACCGGGGCGGCGGCCTGTTCAGCGAGTCGATCAGTCAGTGGATCGGGGCGGCGTTCGCGCTCGTCGCCGAGCGCCTGGGGCTGCGCCCGACCGCGTTGACGCTGGCCAACCTGGTGCTGGGGCTGGCCGCCTCGGTCACCGTGGTCGCGCTCGCCGACGAGGTGGCCGCCGGCACCGTCGGAGCCTGGGTGGTCGGGCTGGTCGCGCTGGTCGGCTGGCAGTTGGCGTACGCGTTGGACTGCGCCGACGGGCAGCTCGCCCGGGTGACCGGGCAGGGCAGCGCGGCGGGCGCCCGGATCGATGTGCTCTGCGACGTGGCCGCCCAGATCGCGCTGGTGGCCGCTCTGTCCGCCACGGCCGTGGCGCAGCGCCCGTCGACGCCGGTCTGGCTGGTGGCGGTGTTCGCCGGCACCTGGATGGTCAACCTGGTGACGTCCGTGATGCAGGCCGGCCCGAACGCGGCGAGCATGGTCACCTCGACGTCGTTCCCGGTCCGGCTGGTGAAGCTGGTCCGCGACTACGGCGCGGTGATCTTCGTGGCCGGGCTGGTGCTGGTGTTCGCGCCGGCGCTGGCGTTCTGGGTGGTGGTGGCGTTCACGGTCGTGAACGGCGGGTTCCTGCTCGCGAGCATCGCCTTCTCCGCGCGCGCTGCGCTGTAAGGCGGGGCCCCCGCTTAACGCATTCTGCATAGGCGGGTCCCCTTCTTAACAACGCGGGCGGCCCGAGCGGCGCGGCGCGGGGCTGCTGAGAATGGCACCATGGCGGCGGTACCTCGCCGCCGCCATCGGGTGGGCCGAGCATGACGGCCCACCGGTGTTCAGTGCGCTGCCGGCGACCGAGCGTTGCGCTGGCGCGCCGATTCGTAGAGCACGACGGTGGCGGCGGCCGCCGCGTTCAGGGAGCTGGCGGTCCCGGTCATCGGGACCCGGACGAGCTGGTCGCAGGCCTGACGCCAGCCGACGCTGAGACCGGTGGTCTCGTTGCCGATCAGGGTCAGCGTGGGTTGCGTGAAGTCGTACTCGGCGACATCCAGCGCGCCGTGCTCATCGGCGCCCACGACGCCGACGCCGACGCCGCCGGCGCGCACGTCGGCGACCCAGGACAGCACGGCCTGAGGTGCGGGTGCCCGGACCACGGGCAGCGCGAACAGTGAGCCGGTGCTGGCCCGCACCGCCTTCGGGTCGTACACATCGGCGGCATGGCCGGTGACGATGACGCCGGACGCGCCGAGGGCGTCCGCGGACCGGATGAGCGTCCCGATGTTGCCGGGGCTCGTGGGCCGGTCGAACACGACGGTGTTCATGGTCGGCCCGACCGGGATGCGGGACAGGTCGTCCTCCCGCATCGCCACCACGGCCAGCAACTCCGGAACCGTGTCCGCCTTGCCGCCCAGCTCGTGCATCAGATCATGGGAGACCGCGAACCTCTCGGCCCGGACGGTGTCCAGGGTCTCGCGTGCCCAGCCGGAGAGCGGGACGTCGGCGTCGTGGAGCAGCTCCCGGACCTGCCAGCCGTGTTCGACGGCCATGACGATCGGGCGTACGCCCTGGACGAGGAACTCGCCGCGACGCTGCCGCTTGGTCCGATTGCGGAGCAGGGCCTCCCACTGCTGGAATCGCGCATTGCGGCCACTCACCCGCGCCCTCACCGTCGTCCCCGCGCCCCTCGTACCTCAGGAACGGGGGTGTCCCGCCCCAGTCCTCGGCGAATGGCGATCTCCACCGGCGAGTACGCACCGTCGGTCCGTTCCAGTTCGTACGGCGTGGCTGGCATCAGCGGAGGCTGGGCCATGAAACGTGGTCTCGTCCCGTGGTGCGGTTGCGCCGCGTGCACCAGGAACGGATGGCACAGGAAGACATCGCCCGGCGACCCGGTGGCCAGGGCGAGTGACCGGTGGTCGGAGGCCGCCACCAGCTCGGGCGCGAGGTCCAGCCCACTCGCCCCGTCCTCCCCGTACCTCGCAAGCACCTTCGGCACGTCGAGGTGTGAGCCGACCCGGATCCGGGTCGGGGATTCCTCCGCACCGACCTCGCTGAACAGGAACAGCATCAGCAGCGCCCGGCCACGGGAGCGGACATTGGTGAAGTACCAGCTCGCACCGTCCGGGAGGTAGCTGCCCTCGATGTGCCAGCCCGCGTCGTCCGGCTCGTCCCCGTGCGGGAAACGCAACGGGAACGTGCCCAGCGAGTAACGCGGCTCCCAGCGACCCTCGCCGACGAGCAGGTCGTACGCGTGATGGAGGAACGGAGAGTTGGGTGCGGCGGCGAACGGCCCCTGCGCCATGCCGGGCACCCAGTGCACGGGCTGCGTCCAGGTGGCTGGGTCGTCCGGGTCGCAGCCGGTCTCCCGCCACAGCAGCCGCGCGCAGTCCGCTGCCACGCGCGGTGCGACGGCGCCCGCCAACTTCACGAAGCCGTCGCGAAGGAACCGGGATACCAGTGTCGTGTCGTCCATGCCCCCATCGTGTGGCGGCACCGATCCCGATCACCCGACACTTCCCGCCCCGCTCATGTCGGGTGTGCCGCACCAGCGACGGCCACGATACGGAGGCCCGGTCGCACCGCAGCTCAGCTTCCGCCCAACCGTCGAAGGGAGCAGACACATGGAGACCCGTATCGTCGACCGTCCCGCGTTCCGGCTCGTGGGGCACGCTGCCCGGGTTCCCCTGATCCACCGAGGCGTCAACCCGCACATTCAGCAGCACGTCGCCGCGTTGCCGGCAGAGGAGCACCTGCGCTTGAAGGCACTCGGCGACACCGAGCCGGGCGGCCTGCTCGCGGTCTGCGACGACCTCGACCCGGACTACGACGAGGGCAGCGAGCTGACCTACCTGCACGGGGTCGCCGTGTCCCCGGGCACGCCCGTCCCGGGCGACCTCCACGTCATCGAGGTCCCGGCGGGCCGCTGGCTGGTCATCCGGGCCGTGGGGCCGTATCCGCAGACCCTGCAGAGGACCTGGGCCACGGCCGCGGCCGAATGGTTCCCCTTCAACCCGTGGTGCCTGCGGCCGGGCCCGGAGATCGTCGCCCTGCCGGAGCCGAAGGACGGCCTCGGCACCGCGACCTGCGAGGTCTGGCTGCCCGTCGAGCCGGCGTAGCGACCGGGTGGCATCCGGTCAGGTGAGGGAGGCGTACACGTCGATCAGGCGCTTGGTGATCACGTCGGGGTGGAAGGTGCGCTCGTAGCGGGTGCGGGCCGGAGCGGCGAGCGCGTGCGCCTCCGCGGAGGCCAGCGGCAGCGCTGCGGCCAGCGCGTCGACCTCGGGCGCCACCACCCAGCCGGCCTCGCCGCGCTGCACGCCGGTCGGCAGCGGAACGCGACCGTCGCCGGGTGCGGCGGTCGCCACCTCGGCCGGACCGGTGCCGGCGGGTTCGCGGGGGGAGTCGGCGCCGACCAGGTACGGGATCCCGCCCAGCGCGGTGCCGAGCACCGGCCGGCCGGCAGCCAGCGCCTCGATGATCACGGTGGGCAGCACGTCGTGCCAGGTCGACGTGGCCAGCACCACGGCGCTGTCGGCCAGCGCCGCGCGTACCCCCGGGCGGTCGAGCTGGCCCAGGTAGAGCACGTCCGGCCGCTCGGCGGCGGCCGCCTCGGCCAGCGGTCGCAGCTCGCCGTCACCGGCGATCCGCAGCGGGCCGAGCGCGCCCACCGGGTGCCGCCGCCACGCCGAGAGCAGCAGGTCCAGCCCCTTCTCCGGGCTGAGCCGGCCCATGAAGAGGAAGCCGTTGCCCGGCGGCACGGGGGTGCCCGGGTCCGGCACCGCGTTCGGCTTGACCACGATCCGGTCGGCCGGGATGCCGTAGTCGCGCAGATGGTCGGCGACCGCCGTGGTCAGCGCGATGTAGCGGTCCACCGACTTCCAGGTCGGGCGGTGCACGGCGAGCGTGGTGGCCATCAACGCGCTCTGCGCCCGGGAGTCGCGGTAGCACCGATGCACGATCGCCGGTACGCCCAGCTTCCGACCGCGGCAGTCCTGGCAGATCACGCCGTCGCGGAAGTAGAGGCCGGAGGAGCAGACCTGCCGGTAGTTGTGCACCGTCTGCACCACCGGCACGCCACGCCGGTGCGCGGTCCGCACCACCCAGGGCGAGAGCAACGGGTACGGGTTGTGCAGGTGCAACGCGTCCGGCCGGTGCTCGACGAGCAGTCGGTCGAGGTCGTGCTGGGCCTTCGGGGCCCAGATCGGCGAGATCGGCAGCAGCGCCTTGGCCGGCTTCGACATCGAGGGGATCTCGTCGGAGCTGCGCAAGAACGGCAGCACCTCCACGCCCGCCGCGGTGAGCTGCTCGATCTCCGCGTCGACGATGGTGTTCTCGCCGGAGGGCTGAGCTTCCCGATACCGGTTGTGCGCCACCACGATTCTCACGGGAAAGAAGGCTACCGTTGTCCCGTGCCTGAACTACCGGAGGTGGAAGCGCTCGCCGGTTACCTGCGTGAGCGGGCGGTCGGCCGGCGGGTCGAGCGGTTCGAGGTGGCCTCGATCAACGCGCTGAAGACGTACGATCCGCCGCCCAGCGCGGTGGCCGGCCGCCCGGTCACCGGCGCGGACCGGTACGGAAAGTTCCTGGACGTCCGGTTCGGCGACGATCTGCACCTGGTGGTGCATCTGGCCCGCGCGGGCTGGCTGCACTACCGGGAGGCGTTCCCGTCCGTGACCCCGCTGCGGCCGGGCAAGGGCCCGATCGCGGTGCGGATCCGCCTCGACGACGGTTCCGGCTTCGACCTGACCGAGGCCGGTACGCAGAAGAAGCTGGCCGCCTACCTGGTCACCGATCCGGCCCAGGTGCCCGGCGTGGCGAAGCTGGGCCCGGACGCGTTGGCGGCCGACCTGCCCACGTTCGCCGAGCGGCTGCGCAGCCGCCGGGGCCAGGTCAAGGGCGTGCTGACCGACCAGGCGGTGCTCGCCGGCGTGGGCAACGCGTACTCGGACGAGATCCTGCATGCCGCGCGGCTCTCCCCGTTCGCGATCACCGACCGGCTGACCGACGAGCAACTCGCCGGGTTGCACGCGGCGACCCGGACGGTGCTCGGCGACGCGGTCCGACGGTCGATGGGGCAGCGGGCGGCGGAGCTGAAGGGTGAGAAGCGCTCGGGGCTCAAGGTGCACGCCCGGAAGGGCCTGCCGTGCCCGGTCTGTGGCGACACGGTGCGGGAGGTGTCGTTCGCCGACTCGAGTCTCCAGTACTGCCCCACCTGTCAGACCGGGGGCAAGCCGCTGGCTGACCGAAGGTTGTCCCGACTCGTACGGTGAGTAACCGCACCGGCCGATTACTGAGCGGAATCATCCGGGGATCGCGGAAGGTCCCACTCCGTGGCTCTACCCGAGGCGTCATCCATCGGTATAGTGGCTCGGTCCCCGGCTTCACAACTGACTAGGAGCCGGCCAGATCTCACCCGAGCACGTGGGAGACTGGAACGGTGAGCGACCCGGGTCCTCACGGCGAGTGAGGGCACGGGTCATGCGGGAGGACATGGGTTGAGGTGACGACAAGCCTCCAGCGCCCGGTAACCGACACAGGCCGGAGCAAGAGCGTGCGGCACGTCGACAGCTTTGAGATCCAGCCGCCGACACCGCCGTCCCACAACGGCGTGCCCCGGTCGGGGTGGGCCCGTGCCCGGCGCCGGGTCTCCCGCTGGCACCGTCCCTACATCGCGATCCTGCTGCTGCTCGACTTCGGCTCGGCGGCCCTGGCCAGCTTCCTCGCCGTGCAGATCTTCGAGCAGGCGGACTCCGGCTTCAAGAACTCCCCGCAGGTGTGGTTCTACACGGTCGCGTTCCTGCTGCTGCCGCTCGGCTGGGTGCTCATCCTGTGGGGCAACCGGGCGTACGACCGGCGTTACCTGGGTCTCGGGCCGGACGAGTACAAGCGGGTGATCCGCTCCGGCGTGGCGGTCGCCGCCACCGTCTCGTTCCTGGCCTTCGCCACGGTGACGTCGCTGTCCCGGTGGACGGTCGGCTTCGCGTTGCTCGGCGCCCTGCTGCTGATCCTGCTCGGCCGGATGATCGCGCGCGGCAGCCTGCACGCGCTGCGCCGCCGGGTGGGGCAGGCCGGGCACCGGATGGTGCTCGTCGGCACGCTCCCGGAGTGCCTGGAGGTCTACACCACTGTCACCCGCAACCCGGGCGTCGGGCTGGTGCCGGTCGCCATCCACCTCACCGACGGGTACGCCGCCGCCCGCGGTCTGGAGACCCCGGTGCCGGTGTACGCGGGCCGCGACGTGCTGGCCCTGGTCCGCGAGGTCGGCGGGGACACCATCGCGGTGTGCGGTTCGGCCAGCGCCGAGCCGGGCGAGCTGCGGCGGCTGGCCTGGCAGTTGGAGGGCTCCGGCGTCGACCTGGTGGTCGCGCCGCAGCTCACCGACATCGCCGGCCCCCGGGTGCACATCCGCCCGATCGAGGGCCTGCCGCTGCTGCACGTCGAGGAGCCGACGCTCTCCGGCCCGGCGCTGCTGCTCAAGAGCCTGCTGGACCGGGTCGCGTCCGGGTTGGGTCTGCTGCTGCTCTCGCCGCTGTTCCTGGCCGTCGCGCTCGCCATCCGGATCTCCGACCCCGGCCCGGTGTTCTTCCGCCAGCCCCGGGTCGGGCACGAGGGGCGCACCTTCCGGGTCTGGAAGTTCCGCACCATGTACGTGGACGCCGAGGAGCGGCTCGCCGGCCTGGTCGACCAGAACGAGACCGACGGCATGCTGTTCAAGATGAAGCAGGATCCCCGGGTCTTCCCGGTGGGTCGCTTCCTGCGGGCGTCGTCGCTGGACGAGCTGCCCCAGCTGATCAACGTGCTCTGGGGCGAGATGTCGCTGGTCGGCCCGCGCCCGCTGCCCGCCGACGACGGCGACTTCCTGGGCGACGTCCGGCGCCGGCTGCTGGTGCGTCCGGGCATGACCGGGCTGTGGCAGGTGTCCGGTCGCTCCGACCTGTCCTGGGACGAGGCGGTCCGGCTCGACCTCTACTACGTCGACAACTGGTCGCTGGCGTACGACCTGAGCATCCTGTGGCGGACTGTCGGGGTGGTGTTGGCGCGCAAGGGCGCGTACTAGCGTTCTGCGGGTGGGTGCCAACCTCTCGGCGGTCTTCGCCGTCGTCTCGCTGGTCACGGCGTTGGCCGCGGCGCTCTGGGCGGTGCTTCGGCTGCGGGCCCGCCGGGGCATCGCCACCGCGACGCAGCGGGCCACGTACGAGGTACTGCACACCGCCGGCCTGGCCGCCGAGCCGCTGCGGGCCGGCCTGAGCGCGGCGGACGCGGCGAAGGCCGTACGCCATCTGCGGGCGTTGGTGGGCGCGGCCGGGCTGGCGCTGACGGACCGGGACGTGCTGCTCGCCATCGACGGCGGCGGCGCGCACCACGGCGACCAGCTGGTCGCGGCGGCCCGGCGGGTGGTCGACAGCGGGCGCTCCACCGTGCTGCACGAGTCGGAACTGCACTGCGACCTGGTCGACTGCCCGGTGCGCGGCGCGGTGGTGGCGCCGCTGAGCGCGGACGGCCGGGTGGTCGGCGCGCTGGTGGCGGTGGCCGACGAGCGGCCGGCGCCGGGGCTGGTGCAGGCGACGCTGGAGACCGCGCACTGGGCGGGCGACCAGCTCGCCCTGGCCGAGCTGGACTCGTCGCGGGAGCGGTTGGCCCGGGCCGAGGTGCGCGCGCTGCGCGCGCAGATCAGCCCGCACTTCATCTACAACGCGCTCACCGCGATCGGTTCGTTCGTGCGCACCGACCCGGAGCGCGCCCGCGAGCTGATCCTGGAGTTCGCCGAGTTCACCCGCTACTCGTTCCGGGCGCACGGCGAGTTCACCACGCTGGCCGAGGAGCTGCGGTCGATCGACCGCTACCTGACCATCGAGCGGGCCCGGTTCGGCGAGCGACTCCAGGTGCGCCTCCAGATCGCCCCGGAGGTGCTGCCGGTGACGCTGCCGTTCCTCTGCCTCCAGCCGTTGGTCGAGAACGCGGTCCGGCACGGCTTGTCCCGCAAGCCGGGCACCGGCATGGTGAGCATCGAGGCCCGGGACGCGGGCGCCGAGTGTCACATCATGGTGGAGGACGACGGAGTGGGGATGGATCCGACCACGCTGACCGCGGGCATCGCGGAGGTGTCCGGCGTCGGCAGCGACCCGACCGACGACCCGGGGCAGCACGTCGGCCTCTCCAACGTCGACGAGCGGCTGCGGTCGGCGTTCGGGGACCGGTTCGGCCTGGTCGTCGAGACCGGCCTGGGCTCGGGTACGAAGGTCAGCATGCGGGTGCCCAAGTTCCATCCCGGCGTCCGGGTCTCCTCATGACGGTGACCGGCACCGGTTTCCTCCGGGTGCTGGCGGTGGACGACGAGCCGCCGGCCCTCGACGAGTTGGCCTACCACCTGCGGGCCGATCCCCGGGTGGCCCGGCTGCACACGGCCGGCGACGCGACCGAGGCGCTGCGGGTGCTCCGCGACGACGACGTGGACGTGGTCTTCCTCGACATCCGGATGCCCGGGCTGGACGGCATGGAGCTGGCCCGGGTGCTGCGCCGGTTCGCCCGGCCGCCGGCGATCGTGTTCGTCACCGCGTACGACGACGGCGCGGTGGACGCGTTCGACCTGGGCGCCACGGACTACGTGCGCAAGCCGGTACGCGCCGAGCGGCTGGCCGAGTCGCTGCGCCGGGTGACGGGTTCGCGGGTGGTGCCCTCGCATCCGGCGGCGCTGGCCCGGGCGGAGGAGGATCCGACCATCCCGATCGAGCTGGCCGGCACCACCCGGATGCTGCCGCGCTCGGCGGTGCGGTGGGTGGAGGCGCAGGGTGACTACGCCCGGCTGCACACCGCGGAGGGGTCGCACCTGGTCCGGGTCTCGCTGGCCACGCTCGCCGAGCGGTGGGCGGACGCCGGGTTCGTCCGGGTCCACCGCTCCTACCTGGTGCAGTTGCGGCTCATCGCGGAGCTGCGGCTGGTCAACTCCGGTTACGTGGTGGTGATCGACGGGACCGAGCTGCCGGTGAGTCGCCGGCACACCCGGGAGTTGAAGGACAAGCTGGTGCGGGCCGCCAAGCAGGACTGGAGCCGCTGACTCTCTGGCGTACAATGTACGGGAGTCCGTACGACAGGGTGGAGGACCGCATGTCCGACGACCAGTTCGACGCCGCCGCCGAATTCGACCGCCAGCTCGACCGCCTGGTCACGCTCGGCTACCCCGCGCTCGCCGGGTTGCCCGAGGCGGCGTTCCGCGCCCGCCTCGCCCCGCTGCGCGGCGCGGCCGTCACCGGGGCCGCCGGCCTGGCCGCGCCCACCGACCGGCGGGTGCCGTTCCTGCTGGCGACCACGCGGGAGCTGGTGCCGGTCGGAGAGCGGATCGCGCTCACCACGCTGGCCGGCAAGCGCAAGCCCGGCGTCCTCGACCGCAACTTCCCCGCCGCCGACCTGCCCACCTTCCACCCGATCAAGGAGCTGGAGGTGCCCGCCGGGCCGGCATACCTGCTGTTCGACGTGGACCGCGGCGAGGAGTACCGCAACCAGCCGCCGTCGGCCGCGCTGGAGGACATGACCGCGCGGGACCGGCTGCCGATCACCATCGACGAGGGCCTGGCCTTCGTCACGCTGCACCCGCCGGCGCTGGCCAGCAACAGGTGCTTCTCGCTGGTCGGCTCCCGCTGCGGCGACCGGCGGGTGCCCGCGCTCTGGATCAGCCAGGGCGCGCCGAAGCTCGGCTGGTGCTGGTTCGGCAACCCGCACACCTGGCTCGGCTCGGCCACCGCGCACCCGGTCCGGGTCGGCCTCGACTGAATCAGCGCGTCCACGTCACCCACGACGTCACGATGAGGGCCGTCCCGCCGAGCGGCCCTCATCGTGTCTCCCCGGTCAGGCGGAGGCCAGGAAGAACCGTGACCAGGTGCGCCCGTCCCGCGTCAGGAACAGATGCTCGGCCTCCCCGCCCGGGCCGCCCGGATCGAAGACCCAGGCGTAACCCGGCGTGACGCTCACCGACGCGACCGGCATGCCGCCTTCGCGCACCACCGTGAAGCTCCGCCCGTCGTCGTGGCTGGCCAGCACCTCGGTAGTGCGGTCGGACTCCGGCCCGGTCTGCGTGACGATCAACAGGGACCCGTCCGCACCCACCGTCAGGTCGCCCTGAATTCCCCCGGGCAGCCCGGCCATGGTGACCGACCACGTCGCACCTCCGTCCGAGGTCCGTTCCAGCGACGCCTCGCCGTCCGGGTCCTCCACGAGCTGGTAGCCCTCGCGATTGTTGATCCCCACCAGCGCCATCAGCCTCCGGCCCGTCGCCGGTTTCCAGGTCGTCCAGGTCGCGCCCCGGTCGGCGCTGCGGGCCCCCACCGTGCCTCGGCCGGGGCCGTAGGTGGTCCAGATGCTGCCGTCGGAGGCGGGATAGAGGCTGGCGAGTCGGAGCGGCGTCGGTGGCGTGCCGCTGAGGCGGTAGGCGATTCCCGTCGCCGGGTCCACGGCCAGCGGTTCGTCGACGGCCGGGCAGACGAACTGGCAGTGCACCGGCCGGGTGTTCGCCGGAAACGTGCGTACCGGGATGATCGCCTCGTCCGCGTCCTGCCAGGTACGGCCGTAGTCGGTGGAGAGGCGGCGCAGCCCGTCCCGGACCAGATAGGTGCCGTCGGCGAGCACCGTGTACTCCAGGCTGGACCCGGGCTGGCAGTCGTCCGCCTCGTACCGGGCGTCGTCCCAGTCGGACCAGGTCCGCCCCCCGTCGGTGGTCCGGGCGAAGCGGAGCACACACGGCTCGACGCGTACGTCGACACCCGACCGGGGGCCGGTCAGCGTGAAGTCGCCCGCCACGCCCGGCAGCAATCGACCGGCGGACGGCCCGGGTCGACTCGGCGACCCGAGCCACTCGGGCTGGGCCGCCGCCGGCACGACGGCCGCCGCCACCAGCACGGCCAGTGCGGTCGCTCCCAGCGCAGCCGACCGACGCCGGCGGGACCGCGCCGCCACACGCAGCTCGTGCAGCGGTGGTTGTCGAACGGCGTCGGCGACATTGTCGACCTCGAAGCCGGAGAACTCACGATCGGGCATCGATCCTCCCTTGGCTGGTGCTGGCGGTGACGTCGGGCTCGGTGAGCAGCGCGGCGAGAGCCTGCCGCCCACGGGAGAGGCGGGACTTCACGGTGCCGGCGGAGACGCCGAGGGTCGCCGCTATCTCGTCCACCGGAAGATCGACCAGGTAGTGCAGGCCCAGCGCCGTTCGCTGCGCCTGGGGCAGTTCCCGCATGGCGGCCAGCAGGGCCAGGTGTTCCGGTGACCGGTCGGCGACCACGGGCGGTGGACCGATCCGGAGCAGCAGTCGGTCGAGCACACGACGACGCCGGTGCCGGCTACGGGCGACGTTCACCGCCACCCGCCGGAGCCACGCCTCCGGGTTGTCCAGCCGGGCGAACCGGCCGGGCGCGACCAACGCCTTGGTGAACGCCTCCTGGACCGCTTCCTGGGCCTCGCTCAGGTCGCCGGTCACCGCATAGAGCTGCACCACGAGCCGGCGGAACGAGCCGGCGTAGAGGTCAGCGATCAGATCCCCGTCGGACACCCTCACCCCCTTTCTCCACCTGTCCCACTCAGAGGTCGGGAGAAAGGTTCCGGGGCGCGCTTCAGAAGATGTCGGCGACCGGCAGGACGAGCGTGAACGGGGTGTCGGTGCGGTAGGTGTCGGCGGCGGAGAGGACCGCCGACTCTCGGTAGCCGGCGCCGGCGTGCTCCAGCACGGTCACGGTCTGCTTGCGCGGCTCCACGAGCCAGTAACGCGGGATGCCGGCCACGCCGTATTCGTGGCGCTTGAGCACCAGGTCCCGGCCGGCGTTGCCGGGCGAGACGACCTCGACCACGAGCAGCACGTCGGCCGGGGCGAGTGCCGGGCCGCCCCGTTCCAGGGCGTCCTCGTGAGCGACGAAGAGGTCGGGCACGAAGTAGGACGAGCGCTTCGCGCTGACCCCGACGTCCTGCCCCACGAACAGGCCGGGCGGGGCCTGCCGGTCGAGGAGCCGGCGGAGGCGGTTGGCGATCGCCCCGTGCCGGACGTCCGCGTGTGGGGACACGAGCAGGCTCCCGTCGAAGATCTCGTAGTCCTGGCCGTCCTCGGGGAGGTCCTGGAGGTCGTCGACCGTCCAGGCGTCACCGCTGCCGGGCCGTGCCGGGCTGGTCACTGTCACACCTCCTCTCTACCGGCTCACCCTGACATCCGGTCCGGTCGTCCACAACGACTCCACGCTCATCCACCGAGTTGTCCACAGGCGTGGGATGTTATCCACAGGTTGTGCACAGCCGTTCCGCGCTGCGCTTGACATTCACGCCGAGCAGGCGAGACTGCCGGGGATGACCGCGGCGGAGGAAAAGCCCCCGGCGGGACGGCCCGCCGAGGCGGCCTCCGTCCCCGGCCCCCGCGCGCCACAGCCGGTCCGCGCGCCGCAGCGGACCCGGATCGTGCTGGCCGAGGTCTCCCGCACCGGCAACCGGGCCGACCGCACCCGGTCCGAGCTGGCCCAGCAGACCCGGGTCGGCGAGACGCTGGTGCAGGGCCTGATGCGCGCCCAGCTCTCGCTCGCCCTGCGGCTGAGCCTGCTGGTGCTGATCGGGTTGGGCGGGCTGCCCTGGCTGTTCGCCATCGCGCCCTCGGTCGGCCGGGTCACCGTGCTCGGGGTCAACCTGCCGTGGCTGTTGCTCGGCGTGGCCGCCTTCCCCTTCCTGATCGTGGTCGGCTGGGCGTACGTGCGGCTGGCGGAACGCAACGAGCAGGACTTCGTCGACCTGGTCCAGCGGCCGGAGCGCTGATGGGCAACGGCTACGTGGTCCCGGCGATCGTCGCGGTCACCCTGGTCACCGTCGGCATCGGCTTCTACGGGCTGCGGCTGGCCCGCACCACCTCCGACTTCCTGGTCGCGTCCCGCTCGGTCAGCCCGACCTGGAACGCGGCCGCTATCGGCGGGGAATACCTGTCGGCGGCGAGCTTCCTCGGCGTGGCCGGGCTGATCCTCAAGTACGGCGTCGACGTGCTCTGGTACCCGGTCGGCTTCGCCGCCGGCTACCTGGCGCTGCTGCTGTTCGTGGCCGCGCCGCTGCGCCGCTCCGGCGCGTTCACCCTGCCCGACTTCTGCGAGGTGCGGCTCGGCTCGCGCCGGCTGCGCACGCTCGCCACCGTCTTCGTGATCTTCATCGGCTGGCTCTACCTGGTGCCGCAGTTGCAGGGCGCCGGGCTGACGCTGGCCACGCTGACCGGCTCGCCCTACCCGGTCGGGGCGCTGCTGGTGGCCGTGGTGGTGACCGCGAACGTGGCGCTGGGCGGCATGCGGGCGATCACGTTCGTGCAGGCCTTCCAATACTGGCTCAAGCTCACCGCGCTCGCCGTACCCGCGATCTTCCTGGCGCTGCAGTGGCAGGCCGACGCCCGCCCGGCGGTGACGCCGCCCGACGGGCCGGCGTTCCGGACCGCCACCACCGTGGTGGTCGAGCACCGCGCGACGCTCACCCTGCCCGACGGTGACATCCGGGAGGTACGCCCCGGCGACCGTCTCGACTTCGCCGCCGGCGACCCGGTGCCGGAGGTGTCCGGCGCGGCGATCGGCGCCACCGAGTGGCTGCTGCCGGACACCGCGGGCGACGACGACCGCAGCCTGTTCGCGACATACTCGCTGATCCTGGCCACGTTCCTGGGCACCATGGGGTTGCCGCACGTGCTGGTGCGCTTCTACACCAACCCGGACGGGGCCGCCGCCCGGCGCACCACGCTTGTGGTGCTGGCCCTGGTCGGCGTCTTCTACCTGCTGCCCACGATCTACGGCGTGCTGGGTCGGATCTACACACCGCAGCTGCTGGTCACCGGCCAGACCGACGCGGTGGTGGTGCTGCTGCCCGGCGCGGCGCTCGGCGGCGGCGTCACCGGCCAACTGCTCGCCGCGCTGGTCGCCGCGGGGGCGTTCGCCGCCTTCCTCTCCACCTCGTCCGGGCTGCTCACCAGCGTGGCCGGGGTGATCTCCACGGATGTGCTGGGCCGCGGCTCGGTACGCGGTTTCCGGCTCGCCACGGTGATCGCCGGCGCGGTGCCGGCGGTGCTCGCGTTGAACGTCAGCGGGCTGGACGTCTCGCAGGTGGTGGGGCTGGCGTTCGCGGTCGCCGCGTCGAGTTTCTGCCCGCTGCTGGTGCTCGGCATCTGGTGGCGCGGCCTGACCGACCTGGGTGCCGCCGCCGGGGTGCTGGTCGGCGGCGGCGCGGCGATCGGCGCGGTGCTGCTCACGGTGCTCGGTCCGCCGCTGACCGGCTGGCCGGCGACGCTCACCACCCAGCCGGCCGCGTGGACGGTGCCGCTGGCGTTCACCGTGATGGTGGTGGTCTCGATGGCCAGCCGGCGACGCCTGCCCCGCGACGTCGGCACCACGATGCTCCGCCTGCACACCCCGGAGTCGCTGCGCCTGTAAGGAGGGGCCCCCGCTTAACGCATTCGGTATAGGCGGGGCCCCCTCTTAACGTCAGCAGGCGTCGGTGCCGGCGCAGAGCCGGCTCGCCACCGACTTCGCGGTCCCGCGGGCCTCCGCCGGTGTGGTCTGGTGGTCGAGTCGCATCTGGGCCACCAGATCGCCCTGCCGCACGAAGATCCACCGGCTCGGCACTCCGCCGATCTCGCTGCCCACCAGCACCGCGTCGGCGCCGCCCAGCGACTCCGCCATGATCGACAACGAGTCGCCGGGCTGGACGGGCTCACATCCGGTGACCAACTGGCGGACCCGCTGCATGACGGTGGTGGCGGAGGTCCCGGAATGTCTGGTGACCCGCTCGACCAGATAGTCGCTGGGCGAGTCGAACTGCACGGAACGGCTGGCCACCTGCCGGACGGCGAGTGACGGGGACTCGTTCGCGCAGTGCTGGGTCACGTATTCGAGCGACCAGTCGCCCTCCACCTGCGTCGTCATCTCGAACCCGCGGGGCAGGTCGGCGAGTTGCAGCATCGCGGCGGCGGGCACGGCCCGGCTCTGCGGACGGGCGGACGGGCTCTCGCTGGTGGCAGGCGGGCCGGCGGGCGCGGTCCGACTCGGGCCTGGGTCCGTGCTCGGTGTCGGCGCGGCCGATCCGGAAGGGGAGGGCGTGGGCCCCGGCGTGGTGGCGTCGACGGTCGCCGGGGGCACCGGCGGTGGCGCGGCGTCCGGGTGGCGGCCCAGCGCCACCATGCCCGACGCGACGACGCCGACCGCGACCGCGGCGGTCAGGGCGGCGGCGACCCGGGTACGCCGAGTGCGTTGCCGGCCGCGACTGCGTACCTGCTCGGTGGGCGCCCAGATGAGGTGCTCGGTGTCCCGGTAGAGATCCGAGAAGATCGGGTCAGGCATGGCGGACCTCCTCCGGAAGGGTCACGTCGAGCAGGGTGGCGAGGGCCCGACGGCCCCGGGCGAGGCGGGCCTTGACGGTGCCGCTGGGCGTGCCGAGCTGCGCGGCGATCTCGGCGACCGACAGGTCGGCCAGGTGGTGCAGGACGATGGCCTGCCGTTGCTCGGCGGGAAGCCGGCGCAATGCGGCGATCAGCGCGACGGTGTTCTCCGACGGTGGACCGACGGCCGGTGGTGGCCCGTGCCGCCGGTACGCGACCACACTGTTGCGTACCTTCCGCCAGCGGTTGACCAGGAGGCGATGCCCCACGGTGCGCACCCAGGCCTCCGGGTCGTCGTACGCGCCGACCTTCGACCAGCGTTGCCAGGCCCGCACGTACGCCTCCTGGGCCGCGTCCTGGGCCTCGGTCAGGTCACCGCCCAGCGCGTAGAGCACGGTGACCACCCGCTGCCTGCTGCTCCGGTAGAACTCCTCGAACCCACTGTCCGGATCCATCTCTCTCCCCGTTTGCCGTCCCTGCGCCTGACACCCCCCGGCGGAGTCCCCGGTTGCACGACGGTCGGTGATCCGACGCCGTACCCCTCAGGTATGACGGAAGATCGTCCTCGGGCCGGAGTGAGCGTTGGCCGGCGCGGGCTACCGTCGGACCATGACCGATCAGCACCCGGCCCTGCACCTTCGTGGCCTGGCCAAGCGTTTCGACACCAAGGTCGCGGTGGCGGGCGTCGACCTGGCCGTGCCGACCGGCTCGTTCTACGGCCTGCTCGGCCCGAACGGGGCCGGCAAGACCACGACCCTCTCCATGGCCGTCGGCCTGCTGCGGCCCGACGCGGGCGAGGCCCGGGTGCTCGGGTACGACGTCTGGGCCGATCCGGTACGCGCGAAGAGCCTGCTCGGCGTGATGCCGGACGGGGTACGCCTCTTCGACCGGCTGAGCGGGGCGGAACTGCTGGCGTACCACGGTCTGCTGCGCGGCATGGACCCGGCGGTGGTCGACCAGCGGGCGGCGGAACTGCTCGACGTGCTGGCGCTCACCGACGCGGGCCGGACCCTGGTGGTCGACTACTCGGCCGGCATGAAGAAGAAGATCGGTCTGGCCTGCGCTCTGCTGCACGGCCCGCGCCTGCTGGTGCTCGACGAGCCGTTCGAGGCGGTCGACCCGGTCTCGGCGGCGCTGATCCGCGACATCCTGCACCGCTACGTGACCGGCGGCGGCACTGTCGTCTTCTCCAGCCACGTGATGGAGGTGGTCGAGCGGCTCTGCTCGCACGTGGCGATCCTGGCCGACGGCACGATCAAGCGGGTGGGCACGTTGACCGAGGTGCGCGGCGACCGGTCGCTGGAGGACGTGTTCGTCGAGGTCGTCGGCGGCCGGACCGCGACCGGCGAGGAGCTGTCGTGGCTGTCCCGGTGAGCGCCGACGAGCGGCCGGCACGGGCCGTCTCGGCCCGCCACTTCGTCCGGCTGAAGCTGCGGGTGCTCGGCAACAACTTCCGCGGCCAGGCGTGGCGGATCGCGCTGTTCGTGGTGGGCGTGCTGTTCGCGCTCTGGTTCGCCGCGGGTGGCTTCCTGCTGCTGGCCGCTCCGGGCATGACCGACGAGCCCCGGTACGCGCTGATGACCGCCGCGTTCGGCGGTGGCGTGCTGACCCTCGGTTGGCTGCTGCTGCCGCTGGTCTTCTTCGGCGTGGACGAGACGCTGGACCCGGCCCGGTTCGCGCTGCTGCCGCTCTCCCGCCGCACCCTGGTCACCGGCCTGTTCGCCGCCGCCCTGGTGAGCGTCCCGGCGGTGGCCGTGATGCTGGCGGTGACCGGGCTGGTGGTCACCGCCGCCGCGCTGGGCGGGTGGTCGGCCGCGCTGGTCGGCGCCGTCGGGGTGGTCGTCGGGGTGCTGGTCTGCGTGGCCGGGGCCCGCGCGGTGACCAGCGCGTTCGCCACCATGCTGCGGTCCCGCCGGGTACGCGACCTGGCCGCCGTGCTGCTCGCCGTGCTGGCGGCCCTGCTCGGGCCGTTGCAGTTACTGGTGCTCGGCGCGGTGCGGAACGCCGACTGGGACCGGCTGACCGGGGTGGCCCGGGTGGTCGGCTGGACGCCGTTCGGCGCGCCCTGGACGGCCGGCGTCGACATGGCGCAGGGCCGGGCCGGCGCGGCGGTGGTGAAGCTGCTGATCAGCGTCGCCACGCTCGGCGTACTCCTGTTCTGGTGGTCCCGGTCGCTGGAGTCGGCGATGGTCGGCGCGGTGAGCGCCGGGCCGGCGAAGGCCCCGCGCGGCGCGCTCGGCGGCGCGATCGCGCAGCTCTTCCCCCGCGCGGTCGGCTGGGCCCGGCGGGACCGGTTCGGTGCGCTGGTGGCGCGCGAGTGCCGCTACTGGTGGCGGGACGCCCGGCGGCGGGCCAACCTGATCACGGTCGCGGTCATCGGCGTGTTCGTGCCGGTGATGGTCAACCTGGGTGGCGTCTCGTTCAGCACCGAGGCCGGTACGTCGTTCGGCGACTCCGCCGCCGACCCGTCCCCGGTGCTGGTCAGCATCTCGATGGTCTTCGTCGGGGTGCTCGCCTCGTTGACGCTGGCCAACCAGTTCGGCTTCGACGGCAGCGCGTACGCGGCCAACGTGGTCGCCGGCGTGCCCGGGCGGGTGGAGCTACGCGCCCGGATGGCGGCGTTCTCGCTCTACGTGGTGCCGATCCTCCTGGTGATCTCGGTCGTGGTGGCGGTGGTGCTCGGGCGACCCGGATGGCTCGGGGTGATGGCCGGCGGGCTGTTCGCCGCGTACGGCTGCGGGCTGGCCATCAACGTGTTCATCTCGGTGCTCGGCGCCTACTCGCTGCCGGAGACGAGCAACCCGTTCGCCATGAACACCGGCGCGGGCGTCGCGAAGAGCCTGCTCACCCTGCTCTCCATGATCACCTCGGCGGTGGCGGCCGTGCCGTTCGTGGTGGCCGCGGCCCTGCTCGGCGACGTCTGGCTCTGGCTGGCGCTGCCGGTCGGCCTGGCCTACGGGGCGGGCGCGGCGCTGCTCGGCGCGTACCTGGCCGGGGACACGCTGGACCGCCGGCAGCCGGAGCTGCTGGCCGCGGTCACCCCGAGACGCTGATGCCGGTCGTCGAGGCGGTCGTCACCGTCGGCGTTCCGCCGGAGGTGGCCTTCGCCGTCTCGCAGACCGTCGCCCCGGTGCGCTACCGGTGGGACCCGTTCGTCCGCGAGCAGCACTTTCTCGACGGCGCGGCCCACCCGGGTCGGGGTGTGCGCACCTTCACCCGCTCGCGGCACGGCCTGGTGATGGTCAGCGAGTACGTCTCCTGGTCGCCGCCGACGAACGTGGGCATGAAGATGGTCCGCGGGCCGTGGTTCTTCGAGCGGTTCGGCGGCGGGTGGCGCTTCGCGCCCGGCCCGGAGCCGGGCACCACGGTGGCGACCTGGCGCTACAACTTCCGGTGCCGTCCGGCGTTCCTGCGGCCGGTGGCCGAACGGATCGGCGGGTGGCTGCTCGGGCGGGACATCCGCCGCCGGATCGCCGGGTACGCGGCCGGCTGCGCCGACCCGGAGGTGCTGGCCGCCGCCCGTCGCTCGCTGCCCGGTTGATCGGGCCCGCTCGGCCCGTTACGCGGTGCGGCGCATCGCGGCGTAGACGTGGTGACCCTCGCCAACGCTCAGCACGTTCACCAGCTCCCAGCCGTAGTTGGACAGGTGCTCGACGGCCTCCATCAGCGGCGGGAAGCCGCTGCTGCCCCACTTGTGCCGCGCGATGACCATCAGGTGCCGGTGCGGGTAGGCGCGCAGGTCGACCTGACCGCCGAGGACCGCGTCGGCGGTGATGACGCGCTCCTGGGCGAGCTTCTGCGGAGATACGAGAGCCATGCCCCGCAGGGTAGGCGGGTCAGTCGACAGGCGCCCGGTGGAGGTGCGTGACCAGCGAGCGCCAGGCCTCGGGGGTGAAGGTGAGGGCCGGGCCGGACGGGTCCTTGCTGTCCCGGACCAGCACCACCCCGGGCAGGTTCCCGGCCACCTCGACACAGTTGCCGGCATTGTCGGAACGCGACGACTTGTACCACTGCGGCTGCCTCACGGCGTCACCTTCAACTTGTGGATGAGATCGAGCGAGGCGCGCTCCGGCAGCGCCTCCCCGAGCAGGATCTCCCACTTGCGCAACATCACCCGGATCCACTCGGGGTGGTCGGCGATCTGCCCGCGAGCCGGATTGTCGAGGCAGAGCATGTGCTCGCCGTCCGACAACTCGGCAATGGCGAATCCGCCACCCAGCGAAAGGTGCGCGCCGATGTCGAGGGGCAGGACGTGCAGGCGCACCCGGGGATGCTCCGCCGCGTCGAGCAGCCGGGCGAGCTGACCGTTCATGACCCTCGGCCCGCCGATGGACCGCTGCAATGCACTCTCGTCCACGATGAAGACGCACTCCGGTGGATCGCCCTTCTCCAGCACCTTCTGCCGCGCCATGCGGAGCGCCAGCAACTCCTCTACTCGGTCCTTCGAGTAGAGGCGGCCTGCCTCGAAGATGGCTCGGGCGTACTCCTCGGTCTGCAGCAGGCCGGGGACGGCGCACGGCTCGACGTTGCGCAGCAGTACCGCCTGGTCTTCGTATCCCTGCCACGGCAGGAACCACGACGGCGAGCGGTCGCTGTCGTGCTCCTTCAGCAGGCTGGCGAGGAGGCCGCCGGTGCCGAGGGCCTGGTCGGCGGCGGCCGCGAACTCCATCGTGGGCCGGCGACGGCCGGTCTCGATGGCGGCGACCGTCGACGGGCTCCACCGGATGGTGGCCGCCAGTGCCTCCTGCGAGACGTCCGCCCCGGCGCGAGCAGCCTTCAACGCCCGGATCCACACCTCGATGTCCATCCTCACCTCGCCGGTAAGTACGCGACCGCGCTCCGTAGTAACCCCTGGCATCCTCCCCCGCCGATCGGACCGAGTCCAGGGTGGAGGCATGCGGCCCGGCCGGTGGAGGCGACGACCCGGCGGCCGGTCCTGCGACGGTTCGCCCCGGCCGTTCCCCGCCGGGGCGAACCCTCTTCCAGGGAGGCGCGAATGCGAAGAGAACGGGGAGATCTTGGAAGGAAAGTGCCCCTGGAGGGGCCTGGATCTTCCAAGATCGGCACGGGGCGGGCGCACCTGCCGATGCGGCCGGCGTGGCGGTGCCGGGTGTGCGGGGCGCCGTGGCCGTGTCAGCCGGCCCGACTCGGGCTGCTGCGCGAGTTCCGGGGCGACCGAACCGCATTGCTGTTCCATCTCGGCTCGCTGCTGGCCGAGGCATACACGCAGCTCAGCGGTGCCGCGAATCTGCACGAGCGCTTCCTCGGGTGGGTCCGGGCCCCGGGCGGCACAATGTTTCACGTGAATCATGAGCAGCCGGGTGCCGAGATCCATCACACCGATCCGTTCGCGGTGCCGACCGGGCAGCGCTCGCCGGTACGCCGGCTGCGTGGCCGGCTGGCCGCCCCGGTGACGCTCTGGACGGCGCCCGGCCCGGCCGGGCTGACGGTCTCGTCCACGCTGGTGGCGGAAGGGGAGCCGGACCGGCTGCTCGGCCTGGTCGATCCCGAGTCGGAGCTGTGGGCGGCGGTCGAGGACGCCGGGCGGTTCGCGGTCGCTCCGCTGGGCCCGCGCCACCGGCAGCTCGCCGACCGTTTCGCCGGCCTGTTCCCGTCACCCGGCGGCCTGTTCGCGCAGGACGCGTGGACCGAGACGCCCTACGGGCCGGTCCCGACGGACGCTGGCGGTTGGGCGGGGTGCCGGCTCGACGCGGCCCGGGAGTACGGCTGGGGGCTGCTGGTCGAGGCCACCGTCGAAACGGTCGACCTGCGCGAGGACGCCCCGCCCCTGCTGCACCACCGAGGCCGCTATCGCGAGCTGGCCGACTAGACCCGGCACGGGGTGGCCGATTCGACAGGTACGCCCCGTGCAGCGCGGTGCAACCATCTCTCCATGACGCAGAAGAGGGTCCTGCTCTCCGGCGCCGGGATCGCCGGTGCGACCGCGGCGTACTGGCTCGCCCGCACCGGCTGGCAGGTCACCGTGGTCGAGAAGGCCGCCGGGGTCCGATCGAGTGGCAACCCGGTCGACGTACGCGGCGAGGCGGCATCGGTGGTCCGGCAGATGCAGCTCTGGCCCCGACTCCAGGAGGCCGCGACCGGGGTGAGCCGGTTGGCGGTCCTGGATGCCGCCGGTCGCCGACGGGCCGTGGTCGGCACCAGGCAGACAGCTGACGCCGGGTCGGAGGTCGAGGTCGCCCGGTCCGTTCTCGCCGGGACCCTCCTCGACGCCGCGCGTGATCAGGCCGAGATCATCGTCGGCGACTCGATAGCCGCACTCACTCAGGACGCCGCGGGCGTCGACGTCCGCTTCGAGATCGGGAGCCCTCGACGGTTCGACCTGGTCCTCGGTGCGGACGGTCTGCACTCGGCCGTCCGCCGCCTGGCCTTCGGGCCGGAACCTCGCTTCGCCGAGCCGTTCGGGATGTAC
Source organism: Micromonospora humi (assembly GCF_900090105.1). Taxonomy (GTDB): domain Bacteria; phylum Actinomycetota; class Actinomycetes; order Mycobacteriales; family Micromonosporaceae; genus Micromonospora; species Micromonospora humi. Next base: position 105,555 of record NZ_FMDM01000005.1, read on the forward strand.
GTCGGGACGATGCGCACCAGCATCAGTGGCGGCGACCCGCACGAAGTTCTGCTGTTCAACCGGCCCGGGATCTCGCTGTCGATCCATCCGGCCGGCGGCAGTCCACTCGCCGCGTTCATCTTCCGAAGCGGGGAGCCGTACGACCACCACGACCGGGAGGCGGCAAAGCGCCTGGTGCGGGCCGCCTACGCGGGCAAAGGATGGGTGACCGACCAGGCGGTCGCCGACTGGCTCGTGGCCGACGACGTCTACTTCGACGCGGTCACCCGGATCGTCATGCCGTCCTGGGCGCGGGGCCGGGTCGTCCTGCTCGGGGACGCGGCCGACTGCATCTCCCTGCTGGGGGAGGGCTCCAGCAACGCCATCGTCGCCGCGAAGACCCTTGCCGATGCGCTCGCCGAGCATCCCGGGCAGCACGGCGCCGCATTCGCCGCCTACGAAGCGACCCATCGCCGTCGGCTGCGGTCCTTCCACCGTCGAGCCGGACTCATCTCCCACTTCCTGGTTCCCGCCACGGACCTCGGTCTCCGGGTGCGGAACACGGGTCTGCGACTGACGTCGCTGTTCGCCCGTCCATGACGAACCGGGCAGTCAGTGCCCGCCGTCCGATGGGCACCACCGAGAGCGCGACCGGTTAGCGGAGTGACGTGGGTCACTCGGCGCAGTGAGGACGCCGTTGGGCGCAGGGGGCAGCCGGTGCCCGGCTGAGCCTTTCGCGGTGGGAAGCGCGCTCTCTAGCGTGCGCGGAAATCCCCCACGCCTGCGAAGGTGGTGATCCACAGATGTCCACGGACACACCCGCGTCCGCACCCTCCGAGTCGACGGCGGAACGGTACCTAGCCGTCCAGCGGTCGGACGAGTTCGCCGGGTTGCGGCGCGCGCTGCGCGGCTTCGTCTTCCCGATGACCGTCGCGTTCTTCCTGTGGTACGCGCTCTACGTCATCCTCTCCGCGTACGCGCGGGGCTTCATGGGCACGAAGCTGGTCGGCAACATCAACGTCGCCCTGGTCTTCGGCCTGCTCCAGTTCGTCTCGACGTTCGTCATCGCCTGGCTCTACTCGCGGTTCGCCAACCGGCGGATCGACCCGGTCGCCGACCGGATCCGCGCCGAGATGGGGGAGGTGAACCATGAACACGGTCCTCGCGGCTGAGGCGGGCAGCACCACCGCCCGCAACCTCACCATCACGCTGTTCCTGATCTTCGTGGCGATCACGCTGGCGATCACCGTGTGGGCCAGCCGGCAGACCAAGACCGCCACCGACTTCTACGCCGGTGGGCGCTCGTTCTCCGGCTTCCAGAACGGCATGGCGATCGGCGGCGACTACATGTCCGCCGCGTCCTTCCTGGGCATCGCCGGGATCATCGCGCTCTACGGCTACGACGGCTTCCTCTACTCGATCGGCTTCCTGGTCGCCTGGCTGGTGGCGCTGCTGCTCGTCGCCGAACTGCTGCGCAACTCCGGCCGGTACACGATGGCCGACGTGCTGGCGTTCCGGATGCGGCAGCGGCCGGTGCGGACCGCGGCGGCGGTCTCCACCATCACCGTGTCGATCTTCTACCTGCTGGCCCAGATGGTCGGCGCCGGCGCGCTGGTGGCGCTGCTGCTCGGGATCAAGCCGGGCACCACGTTCCTCGGCATGGACGCCGACACCGCCAAGGTCGCCACCATCATCCTGGTCGGCGCCCTGATGATCATCTACGTCACGGTCGGCGGCATGAAGGGCACCACGTACGTCCAGATCGTCAAGGCGTTCCTGCTGATGAGCGGCGCCCTGGTGATGACGCTGCTGGTGCTGGCGAAGTACAAGTTCAACCTGTCCTCGCTGCTCGGCGACGCGGCCGACGCCTCGGGCAAGGGGGCGGCATTCCTCGAACCCGGGCTGCGCTACGGCGTGGAGACACCCGGCGACGCGCTGAAGACGTTCTACAGCAAGATGGACCTGCTCTCGCTCGGCATCGCGCTGGTGCTCGGCACCGCCGGCCTGCCGCACATCCTGATCCGCTTCTACACCGTGCCGACCGCGCGGGCGGCCCGTAAGAGCGTGCTCTGGGCGATCGGCATCATCGGCGCGTTCTACCTGCTCACCCTGGCCCTGGGCTTCGGCGCGGCGGCCATCGTCGGCGGGCAGGCGATCACCGCGCAGGACAAGGCCGGCAACACCGCCGCGCCGCAACTGGCCGAGGCGTTGGGCGTGGACTTCTTCGGCGGGAACCTGGGCGGCGCGACACTGTTGGCGATCATCGCGGCGGTCGCGTTCGCCACGATCCTCGCCGTGGTGGCCGGGCTGACGCTGGCGTCGTCGTCGAGCCTGGCGCACGACTTCTACGCCAACGTCGTCAAGAGAGGGGAGACGTCGGAGCGGCAGGAGGTGAACGTCGCCCGGATCTCGGCGCTGGGGATCGGCGCGGTCTCGATCGTACTGTCGATCTTCGCGCAGAACCTCAACGTGGCGTTCCTGGTCGCGTTGGCCTTCGCGGTCGCCGCCTCGGGCAACCTGCCGGCGATCCTCTACAGCCTGTTCTGGAAGCGGTTCAACACCTCGGGCGCGGTCTGGTCGATCTACGGCGGCCTGCTCGCCGCGGTGCTGCTGGTGTTCTTCTCGCCGGTCGTCTCCGGCGCGCCGACGGCGATGTTCCCCGACCACGACTGGCACTGGTTCCCGCTGTCGAACCCGGGCATCATCTCGATCCCGTTCGGTTTCCTGTGCGGCTGGCTCGGCACGATCCTGTCCAAGGAGAGCGACGAGGAGAAGTACGCGGAACTGGAGGTGCGCTCGCTCACCGGCGCGGGCGCGCACTGACCGGTAGTTGTTAAGCGGGGCCCCCGCCTCTACCGGAGGCGTTAAGCGGGGGCCCCGCCTTACCTGTATAGGGTGGCGGGCATGAAGGTCGCTCCCCGGTTCGGTCCCGGACACCGCATCCTCGTCACCGGCGGCGCCGGATTCGTCCCGTCCCACCTGGTCGACCGGCTCGTCGAGCGCGGCTGCACCGTGGTGGTGCTGGACAACTTCGTCACCGGGTCCCGGGACAACGTGGCCCACCTGCTGGAGAAGCCGACCTTCACGCTGGTCGAGGCGGACATCTCCGACGGCCTGCCCACCGACCACCCGGCCGTGGCCGAGCGGTTCGACGCGATCCTGCACATGGCGTCCCCGGCCAGCCCGACCGACTTCGAGAAGCTTCCGGTGGAGATCCTCCGGGTCGGTTCGGTGGCGACGCTGGCCCTGCTGGAGCGGGCCACCGCCGACGGCGCGCGGTTCCTGATGGCCTCCACCTCCGAGGCGTACGGGGACCCGAAGGAGCACCCGCAGCGGGAGACCTACTGGGGCAACGTCAACCCGATCGGCATCCGGAGCGTCTACGACGAGGCGAAGCGCTTCTCCGAGGCGGCCGCCATGGCCTACCACCGCAGCCGGGGCACGGACACCGCGATCGTGCGGATCTTCAACACGTACGGCCCGCGGATGCGCCCGGACGACGGCCGGGCCATCCCGACCTTCATCTCCCAGGCGCTGCGCGGCGAGCCGATCACCGTGCACGGCACCGGCGACCAGACCCGGTCCATCTGTTACGTCGACGATCTGGTGCGGGGCATCCTGCTGCTGCTCGACTCGACGCAGACCGGCCCGATCAACTGCGGCACCGAGCACGAGATGTCCATGCGGCAACTGGCTGAGACGATCGTGTCACTCACCGGCAGCAGTTCCGAGGTGAGCTACATCACTCGGGCCTCGGACGACCCGGAGAAGCGCCGCCCCGACCTCACGCTCGCCCGCGAGCTGCTGGGATACGAGCCGACAGTGACGCCCGAAGACGGCCTCGGACGCACGATCGCGTACTTCCGCGAGCGGCTAGGGTACTGAGCCCGGCTGTCCGCCGGCGGTGAGCCGTGCGCGCCTGAGGGCGGCGGTGGACCGACCGACCTACCCTCGGTTACATGTCAGCGACCTCGTCTGCCGGCGCTCCCCTCCCTCGCCCCCTGCACCGGGGCGCGGGCCGCGCCCAGGTTCCCGGCTCCGGCCGGGGTGCCACCGCGCGCCCCCGTGACACCGAAACCCGCTGGTACCCGTCGTACGACGAGGCACCCCGCTCGGGCGGGCCCGGCGGACCGGGCGGGCCGGGCGGCCCCGGTGGGCCGGGTGGCGGCCCCGGCGGGCCCGGCCGCCGGCCCCGTCCGCGCTGGGGGCGCATCGGCCTGGTGGCCGGCGTGGCGGTGCTGGTGCTCGCGTTGCTCGGCGGCGTCGGCGCCTGGTTCTACGCCCGCAACCTCAACAGCGACCTGGCCCGCACCGACCCGTTCTCGGAGATCACCGGGGGCCGGCCGGCCAAGCAGGTCGACGGCGCGTTCAACATCCTGCTCGTGGGCAGTGACTCGCGGGACCCGGACGCACCGGTCGACGGCGCCGGCAAGTGGCGCGCGGACACGCTGATCGTCATGCACATCCCGGCCGACCACAAGAGCGCCTACCTGGTCTCCGTGCCGCGTGACCTGTACGTGCCGATCCCGGAGAAGGCGAGCGCCTCCTGCGACTCCGGCTCGCGCAACAAGATCAACGCGGCGTTCGCGTTCGGTGGGCTGCCGCTCGCGGTGAAGACCGTCGAGTGCTTCACCGACGTACGGATCGACCACGTCATGGCGATCGACTTCGCCGGTTTCAAGGACGTCACCGACGCGCTGGGCGGGGTCGACCTCAAGGTGGAACGGACCGTCACCTCGATCCACAAGCCGTACCGGACGTTCACCAAGGGCGTGAACCACATGAACGGCGCCGAGGCGCTGGACTGGGTCCGGCAGCGCAAGCAGTTCCCGGACGGCGACTTCGCCCGGATGCGCCACCAGCAGGAGTTCCTGAAGGCGTTGATGGACAAGGCGGCGAGCACCGGCACGCTGACCAACCCGAAGAAGCTGAACGACTTCCTCAAGGCCGTCACCGCCGCCGTCACGGTCGACCAGGGATTCTCGTTGACCGACATGGCGGTTCAGTTCCGCAGCCTGCGCGGCGAGAACCTGACGTTCGTCACCAGCCCGAACCTGGGCGGGCAGACCGTCGACGGCCAGTCGGTGGTGGTCTCCGACCGGGAGAAGGCGCTGGCGATGTACCAGGCGATCGTCGGGGACAAGATGGCCGACTGGGTGAAGGCCAACCAGAAGGGTTCGGCCGACGGCGCCGGCGGCTGACGGCACCGGAGGGCGACCACCGACCGGGTTCTCGCCCTCGCCCGTTCGGACACATCTCGGGGACATCGGCCGGGATTGACGGGATTACCCGTCTCAGGAGGTCGCGAGAACGGGAACAGGTACGTAAAGTGGTCCCGCCCCCGATCACCGAGCTGGAGCACGAATGTCGGTCCAGACCAGTCGTCGCCCGCACTCACCGGCACCCGGTTCATCCGGGCGGGTTCCTCCGGTCATCCCCACGCAGCCCGGCCCGGGTGGCCGCGGCCCGGGCGGTGGCGGGAAGAAGAAGCGCACCAAGCGCAAGGACCCGCTCTGGGCGAAGCTCACGCTCGCGCTCGGCGCCATCCTGATGGTGACCAGCGGCGTGGCGATCGTCGGCAGCAAGGCCGTGATCGGCCAGGCGACCAGCAACATCGCCCAGCGGAACCTGCTCGGCGACGCGGGCAAGACGGACGCCGAGGGCGGCGCGAGTCTGGAGGGCCCGATCGACATGCTGCTGCTCGGCGTGGACGCCCGGGCCCGCTGGGCCGCCGACGACGTCCGCTCGGACTCGATCATCATCCTGCACATCCCGGCCAGCCACGACCAGGCCTACCTGATCTCGATCCCCCGGGACACCGAGGCGCACATCCCGGCGTCCGAGAAGGCCGGCTGGAAGGGCGGCACCGACAAGATCAACGCAGCCTTCCAGGTCGGTGCCCGTAACGGCGGCGGCTGGGAGGGCGGCGCCCAGATGATGGCCCGAACCATCAAGGGGATGACCGGGATCAGCTTCGACGGCGCCGCGATCATCAACTTCGGCGGCTTCAAGAACGTCATCGACGCGATCGGCACGGTGCGGATCTGCGTGACCGAAGAGGTCTCCTCGCTGCACATGTCGATGGTCGACGGCAAGCCGATGTGGAACGCGGACGCCAAGAAGACCGGCAAGACGATGCGGCCCGTGACCTACAAGAAGGGCTGCCAGGAGATGGAGGGCTGGCAGGCGCTGGACTACTCCCGGCAGCGCAAGACCCTCCGCAACGGCGACTACGACCGTCAGCAGAACCAGCAGCAGCTGATCAAGGCGATGGCGAAGAAGGCGTCCCAGAACGGAACGCTGAGCAACCCGCTCAAGCTGAACGCGCTGATCAAGGCCGCCGGAAAGGCCTTCGTCCTGGACACCGGCGGCACCTCGATCGACGACTTCATCTTCACCATGAAGGGCGTGACCGGCAACGACCTCGTCACGCTCCGCACCAACGGCGGCACCTTCAACGGCAACGGGAACAACCGCGAGGCTCTCAACCAGCTCAGCATGGACATGTTCCAGGCGGTCAAGGACGACAAGCTCGCCGAGTTCGTGGTCAACAACCCGAGCGTCCTCTCCACCCGGAAATGACGGAAGCCGGCCGCGGCCGGCCGATCCCCCCGTAGCCTGACGTGAGCGGGTCTCAGGTCGACGCCACGGGGGGATCGTCACGTCCAGGCCAGCACGGAACCGACGCGGGCGGGCTCGACCGGCCCGCTGGCCCCGGCTCCTGCTCGGCGCCGGGCTCGCCCTGGTCCTGCTCGCCGCGCTCGGCGTCGCCGGGCTGCACTGGCTCACCCACCGGTACGACCGCACGGTGGCCAAGGAACAACTGCTCGACCCGAGCGCCCGAAAGAAACGGACGCAGCTGGACGAGCCGCTCAACTACCTACTGATCGGCTCCGACCACCGACCCGGTGCGAACCCGGACGACCAGCGCTCGGACACCATCCTGATCGTGCACGTGCCGGCCGGGATGCGACAGGCGTACCTGATCTCCGTGCCGCGCGACCTGCTGGTGGCCATCCCGGCGGCGCCCGGTTTCCCCGGCGGCCAGGACAAGGTCAACGCCGCGTACGAGCACGGCGGCGGCGGCACCGGCGGCGCGCGGCTGCTCAGCGCCACTCTCACCCGGCTCACCGGCGTCCGCTTCGACGGCGCCGCGCTCGTCGACTTCTCCGGCTTCACCCGGGTCATCGACCAGCTCGGCGGCATCCGCATGTGCGTGGACACGCCGGTCCGCTCGATCCACACCAGGACCCGGTTCGAGCCGGGCTGCCAGCAGATGGACGGGGCCCGGACGCTCGACTACGTCCGGCAGCGCTACGACCTGCCGAACGGCGACTACGACCGGCAGCGGCACCAGCAGCAGATGCTGCGGGCGGTGCTGGACCGGGCCGGCGAGACGCACCTGCGCGGCGACCCGGTGAAGCTGGACCGGGTGCTGCGGGCGGTCGGCGGGGCGCTGACCGTCGACACCAACGGCGTACCCCTGGACGAACTTGTCTTCGCGCTCCGCGCGCTGCCGGCGGACGCCCTGCGCGGCGTGCGGCTGCCCTCCTACCCGCAGACCATCGACGGCGTGTCGTACGTGGTGCTGGACACCGGCGGCGGCGACCTCTTCACCGCGGTGCGGAACGCCCGGGTGCCGGCGTGGGCCGACGCGAACCCCCGCTGGGTCAACCGGCTCTGAGTCGCGCGGGCGACTAGGCTTTCCCCGTGTTCGGAGCCCAACTTCCCAGCGTGCCCGCGTCGGCCGTGCCCGACGACGTCTACCTGCTCGACGTCCGCGAGGACGACGAGTGGGCCGCCGGCCACGCGCCGGCCGCCCACCACCTGCCGATGACCGAGCTGCCGGCCCGGATCGCCGAGGTGCCCGACGACCGCGAGGTGGCGGTGATCTGCCGCTCCGGTGGCCGCTCCGGGCAGGTGGTCGGCTACCTGCTGCGCAACGGGTGGGACCAGGTCCGCAACGTCGAGGGCGGGATGGGCGACTGGGCCGCCGCCGGCCGACCCGTGGTCACCGACGACGGGCAGCCGGGCCGGGTCGTCTGAGGCACGTCCCGGCCATGACCGATCCCCTGGTCTTCGCCCACCGCGGCGCGTCGTACGACCTGCCGGAGCACACCCTGGCGGCCTACCTGCGCGCGCTGGACGAGGGCGCGGACGGGCTGGAGTGCGACGTCCGGCTGACCCGCGACGGGCACCTGGTCTGCGTGCACGACCGCCGGCTGGACCGGACCAGCAACGGTCACGGCCTGGTCAGCGCGCGGACGCTCGCCGAGCTGGAGGCGCTCGACTTCGGCTCCTGGCACCCGGCCGCCGGCGCCGGTGGGCTCGACGAGTCGCACACCCGGCTGCTCACGCTGGAACGGCTGCTCGACGCGGTGCTGGCCGCCGGGCGGCCGGTCCGGCTGCTGATCGAGACGAAGCACCCGTCGCGCTACCGGGGCGACGTCGAGCGCCGGCTGGTCGGCCTGCTGCGCCGGTACGGCCTCGCCGAGCCCGGCCCGGACGACCCGGTCCGGGTGACCGTGATGTCCTTCTCGCCGCTCGCCGTACGCCGGATCCACGAGCTGGCGCCGGCGCTGCCCACGGTGCTGCTGCTGGAGGTGCTGCCACGCCTGCTGCGGCTGGGCCGGCTGCCCTTCGGCTGCCGGATCGCCGGCCCCGGGGTGGAGCTGGTCCGGGCCCGACCGGGGCTGGTGCCCGCGCTGCGGGCCGCCGGGCACTCGGTCTACGTCTGGACCGTGAACGAACCCGAGGACGTGGAGCTCGTGCTGGCCGCCGGGGTGGACGGGGTGATCACCGACCGGCCCGCCCGCATGTTGAGCCGGTTGGGCCGGTGAGTCCCGTCGATCCGCCCGGTGGGCGGTCGACCGGCCGGGGGTGTCACCGGGGCGGACGGCGCGGCACACTCGGGACATGCCGGAGCGAACCGACTACCCCGCCCTCATCGCCGGCCACACCAGCGTGATCAAGATGATCAACTCCGGTGAGTCCGGTCTCTCCGTGCTCAACCGCCTGCTCCGCGAGGTCGAGCCGACGGTCGGCGCGGCGGGCCTGGTCTTCGTCGAGTTCACCCCGGCCGGCGGGCGGGTGATCGCGGCGACCGGCAGCGCCGAGTTCGTCATCGGCCGGCCGCTGCCGGCCACCGACCCGGCCACCGTCTGCCTCCTGGCCGGCCCTCCGGTGCGCGAGGTCCGGGTGGACGCGATCCCCGGCGCGCTGGCCGACGAGGTCGCCGGCCGGGGCCTGCGCCGGATGATCGTGGCGCGCGCCGAGATCGCCGGGCTCACCGTCGGCAGCCTGCACGCCCTCTATCCGGGCGGCGAGCCGCTGGACGCCTCGCAGCGCGCGGTCGTCGGCTACGTGGCCGCCTGCATCGCGCACATGTACGGCGACCAGACCGGCCTGCCGGTGCACGGCGACGGCCCGGTCGTGGCGGCGCTCGCCGACGGCCTGGCGGTGGTGGACCGCGACCACCGGGTCCGGCTCTGGAACCCGGCCGCCGCCCAGGTGACCGGCCGCGCGGCGGCGGAGGCGCTGAGCCGACCGCTGCCGTTCCCGCTGCCCCCGTCCGGGCAGGTGCTCGACCACCGGCTGCCGGACGGCCGCTGGCTGCGGATCACCTCCGGCGAGCTGCCCGGCCCGAACGCGCTGCGGGTGGTGACCTTCCGCGACATCACCGACCAGCAGCGCCGCGATCACGACCGCGATCTCTTCGTGGCGGTGACCAGCCACGAGCTGCGCACCCCGGTCACCGTGATCAAGGGGTACGCGGACACGCTCACCGACCACTGGGAGTCGCTCAGCGACGGCGACCGGCGGCAGGCCGCCCGGATCATCGGCCAGCGCGCCAACGAACTGGCCCGGCTGGTCGACCGGCTGCTCACCGCCGCCACCGAGAGCCGCCCCGGCGGGGAACCGGCCGCCCCGTTCGACCTGGTCGACGCGCTGCGGGCGGCGGTGGTGGACCTGCCGGCGGACCTGCGGCACCGGATCGTGCTCGACCTGCCGACCGACCTGCCGAAGGCACTCGGCGACCGGCACAGCCTGGCCACCGTGCTCACCGAGCTGGGCACCAACGCCGGGAAGTACTCGCTTCCGGACACGCCGATCGAGATCGGCGCCGACGCGAACGAGCGCACCGTCTCGTTCCGGGTCGCCGACCGGGGCATCGGCATCCGGCCGGAACACGTGGAACGGGCCTTCGACCGGTTCTGGCAGGGCGAGTCCGGCGACCGCCGGCGCTACCCGGGCGCCGGGCTGGGTCTCTATCTCGTCCGGCAGATCGTTGAACAGCAGAACGGGTGGGTATCCCTCCGACCGAGGACCGGCGGGGGTACGGTCGCGGAGGTGCGGCTGCCCCGGGGGTGAACCGGGTGTCCACGGGTGGAAGGGACGACGTGTCGACGCGACCGGCCGAACGTTCGTGGTGCGTGGTGGTGCCCCACCACGTGACCGGCGCGCGCGTGGCGCGGCACCGGCTGGCCGACGAGCTGACCGGCCTCGTACCCCCGGCCCTGCTGGCCGACCTGGTGGCGGTGCTCGCCGAGCTGGTCGGCAACGCCGTCCGACATGCCGAGGCGCTGCCCGGCGGTGTGGTCCGGGTGGCCTGGCGGCTGCGCGCCACCGACCGGGGGCCGAGCGTCCAGCTCCGGGTCACCGACGGCGGCGCCGGTGCCGGCCCGCGGCTCCGGGTCGCCTCCCCGGACGCGGTCGACGGGCGTGGCCTGCACATCGTGGCCGGGCTCTCCAGCCGGTGGGGCGTCGAGCGGGACGGCCTCGGCCAGAGCGTCTGGGCGGAGTTCGACCCGGCCCGGTCGCACCGGCCCGACCTGGTCGCCGCCGGCTGACCGGGCGGACAGGCGGGTCCTGACCCCGCGGACGCCGCCCGGCCTCTAGGCTGTCTCGCCGTGAGCAAGCGTCGAAAGAACCAGCGGGCCGAAGCCACCCCGAAGCGGGAGAAGGTGCGCGACGTCTTCGTGCCCCGACCGTTCGAGGGCCTCGTCGACGAGCCGGAGTGGATCGCCCTGCGTGAGCTGGTGCCGGCCGCGTCCGCGCCGCTGCGGCTGACCCCGGACCTGGTCGAGGAGTACGGCGACCGGCCGGTCGTCCTGGCCACCGTCCTGCCGATGGCCGCCCCGGCGGTGGCGAATCCGGACGGGCGGGTGCTGGTCGGCCTGCAACGGCACCAGCAGTCCGGCGACGTCTCCCGGGACCTGACCGACGCGTTGCTCTGCGCGCTGCGCACCGAGCCGGGCAGGCAGGTGAGCGTGCCGCCGCTGCCCGGCCCCGGCCCCCGCCTCCAGGACATCCTGGTCGACGGTCCGCTGGAGATCAGCATGCACGACGGGTTCGACTTCTGGCTCGACCCGGGCGCCGCCGACGACCCGACCGTGCAGGCGTCCCTGGAGCGGGCCAACGCGGCGATCTACCCGACGGTGAAGCTGGACGCGGCCCGGGCGGCGTACTGGTGCCGGGTCCCGGAGAAGGCCCACGTGCGGTGGGTGCTGCCGGACGACGAGGACGCCGCGCTGGACGCCCTGTCCCGGCTCGGGGCGGCCGGGACGCTGACCCTCGGCGACGACACGAAGTTCGCCGGCATGTTCCGGGCGCACGGCCGCCTGACGCCGGTGTGGGACCTGCCCGAGGACACCCCGGCCGCCGAGTGGGAGGGTCCGGTCGCGGAGTTCGCCAAGCGCTACGCCGAGGCGCTGGGTGACCGGGAGCCGCTGGACGCGGCCGGCCGGCGTGCCCGCCAGGGCCTGCTCGGCCGTCAGCTCACCCTGCGCTGACCGCCCGCTGGTTGTTAGGCGGGGGCCCTTCTTAACGCACGAGTGTTAAGCGGGGCCCCCGCCTCTACCGAAAGCGTTAAGCGGGGGCCCCGCCTTTCTCGCGGACCAGGGGGCAGGACATGCAGCGGGGGCCGCCGCGGCCGGAGCCCAGCTCCGAGCCGGCGATGGCGATCACCTCGATGCCGGCCCGCTCCAGCTGCGCGTTGGTCTCCACGTTGCGCTCGTAGCCGACGCAGAGACGCGGCGCGAGGGCGAGCGTGTTGTTGCCGTCGTCCCACTGCTCGCGTTCGGCGGTGACCGGGTCGAGGCCGGTGTCGATCACCCGGAGCTGGTCGAGGTCCATCGCGTCGGCGGCGGCCCGCAGGAACGGGGCCGGGCCGTCGACCCGCGGCTCGCCGTCGGGGCCGGCGACGACGGTGTACGCGGACAGCTCGCTGGCGATGTTCGGATACATCAGCACGGCGTCCACGTCGACCATCGTGCAGACGGTGTCCAGGTGCATGGTGGCGCGTTCCTGGGCGATCGGCACCACCAGGATGGTGTGCGCCAGCCCGGCGGCGAAGACCTGCCGGGCCAGCCGCTCGGCGCCGGCCGGGGTGGTGCGTTCGCCGACGCCGACGGCGAGCACACCCGGCGCGAGCAGCAGCACGTCGCCGCCCTCCAGGTGCTCCAGCTCCGGGTGGTAGACGAACTCGGTGCCGACGAAGCGCGGGTGGTAGCGGTAGATCGCGTCGGTCAGCGTGGTCTCCCGCCGCCGCGCCGGCATGGCCAGGCTGGTGACGCCGACCCGGTCGCCGATCCACACCGACGAGTCGCGGGTGAAGAGCAGATTGGGCAGCGGGTCGATGACGAAGTCGTGCCGGTCCATCAGCGTCCAGACCAGACCGCCCGGCCGCTCGGCGCCGATCCGCAGCTCCTCGTGCGCGAGACCGGCGATGAACACGTCCGCCAGGGCGGCCGGATCGAGGTACGCGAGGTGGTCGGCGACCCGGGCGCGCAGGGTGTCGCCGAGGCGGCGGGACCGCAGCACCTGCTCGGTCAGTTCGGTCCTGGCGTCCGGCACGGCGAGCGTCTCGGCCAACAGGTCGGCCAGGTAGAGCACCTCGACGCCGCGCGAGCGGAGGGCCGCCGCGAACGCGTCGTGCTCCTCCTGCGCGCGTCCCACCCATGGGATAGCGTCGAAGAGCAGGGAGTCGTTGTTGCGTGGGGTGAGGCGGGCGAGTTCCGGTCCCGGGCGGTGCAGCAGCACCGTGCCGAGTCGGGCCACTTCGCTGTCCACGTAGTGCGTCACCCCCGCAGCCTAGGGCAGGCTTCCGCACCATCCGGAAAAGAAGTGTGAATGAATATGGCATTCATCCACACTCATTCCGGCGGTCCAACTTGCCGAGACCCCGGGTGCGCAACGTAGGGTAGTGGAGACATAACTTCGAGAGACCTTTTGCCGGAGGTCGCGATGACTGTCTTTCCCGCTCGTCGGGCCGTACCGAGCCGGGCACTGCCGCCCCGCGCGGCGCATCCCCGGGTCGAGGCCACGTCGGTGCTCGAACCGGCCCGACCGTCCCCCCTGGAGTGGGCCCGCCGTCGGCGGGCCGACCGGGGCGCCCGCCGGTTGGAGGCCGCCGGGGCCCGCGCCCTCGGGCAGCTCGACCACCTCGGTCCCGCCTGGCACGTCATCGAGTGGCCCCGGACGGACCCGGCCGACGCGCTGTTCGACCACGCCGAGGACGACCGCGCCGGGTTCCTCGCGATCGGGCCGAGCGGGCTCTTCGCGGTCACCATCGCCGACCACGGCCGGGCCCGGGTGCTGGTCGCCGGTGACGTCGTGCAGATCAACGGCAAGCGTCCGCCCTACGTGGCCGAGGCGCGTCGCGACGCCAAGCGGGCCAGCAAGGCGCTCTCCGACGCGGTCGGCCTGCCGATCCCGGTGACGCCGGTGCTGACCTTCGTCGGCTCCGGCGTCATCAGCGTCTACGGCCTGCCGAAGGACTGCCTCATGGCCACCCACCGGGAGCTGGACCGGCTGCTCGTGGCCGCCGGCAACCGGATCACCCCGGCCACCGCCGAGAAGCTGTCCCGGGTCGCCCAGGCACCGTCGACGTGGCTGAACGGCACGTACCGTCCATCCGCCGACTACCGGTGGTATGACGAGGGCCGAACGGCCGCTGACAAGCGGGCCGCCCGGCGGTAACGTCTCCGACGACGCCACGCGGTCCACGACACCGCCCCCGACCGGTTCGTCGGTCCGCGTCGTCGCTGGCCGCCCGACCCCCCGGGGCTCCCGCCGCACCGACGCACGTCCCCGGCCACCGAGCCGCCCGGCCCTCGGGCGGCGGCGGAGACCGGGAAACGCAGCGCGGCCGGAAGGTCGCCGTGCCGACCGGCTAGCGTGGACGGACCGTCGGTGTACATAGGAGGCGCGGTGGCCCACGTCGAGCTCTCACTCTCGGAAGTGTTCGCGTCCCCGACCGAGACACCCGCCGAGCAGGAGACCGACAACTTCACGCAGTGGTCCGGGACGGTCTCCCGGGCCGCCGAGCCGTGCCTGCTGATCGACGCCGACACCACAGTGGTGGCCATCTCCTCGTCCGGCTGCGACCTGCTCTGCCTCGGCGCGCCGGAGGACGTGATCGGCCTGCCGCTGCTCGAGGGCGGCCTGCGTCTGGTCGACTTCACCGCCAGCCCGAGCGAGCTGACCGAGCAGGAGACCGACAAGATCCCCCCGCTGCTCGCGCTCCTCTCCGGCCGGCTCGCCCGCGGGCTGCTCCGGGTGCAGGGGCCCGGCTCCGACGCCGGCACCACGGTGGACGCGATCTCCACCCCGGTGCTCACCGGGTCCGCGGTCGCCGGCTCGCTGACCTTCTTCTCCGTGCTCTGAGGCGGCCCGGGCATCGGGTCGAGCACCCGGCTTCACCCGATCGGACGGGCCTCCTACGATGGGCTCGGCCCCCGGGCCATGACGACGCCCGTCGATGTCGAGGACTGCATCGTGCCCCGCACCCCGCCCCTGACGGCGACGCTGCTCGCGCTGCTCGCGCTCACCGCCTGCGGCCGGCCGCCCGAGCTGCGTGAGCCGCCCGCCGGCACCGAAGGCCCGCGTCCCACCGCGTCGGCCACGCCGTCCGCCGCCACCCCGACCATGCCGGCCACCCCGAGCGCGCCGGCCGTCCCGTCCGCGCCGACCGCCCCGGCACCCGACCCGGCCGCCACACCCTGCCGGGGCGCCCCGTCGGGAAGCCGGATCGTCACCCTGCTGCGCGGCTCCGCCGACGTGCTCCCCCGGAACGTGCGGGTGACGCTCCGGACCGGGCCGCTCTGCGCCGAGGGCTGGCACTACACCGTGCTGGCGGTCGCCGGGCACGAGGAACTCCAGGTGGTCACCCGGGGCCGCACGCCCACCCTGGTCACCGCCGGCACGGACGTCTGCGGCGTCGAGGTGCGGGCCACCGCGCCGGCGGGCATCCGCACCCTGGCCTGCGACGGCATCCCGGGTGCGTAGGCTGGTCGCCATGCCGGGAACACCGCCCACCCGCTTCGTCTACCTCGGCCCCGAGGGCACCTTCGCCGAACAGGCACTCCGGACCGTGCCGGCCGCCGAACGGGGCGACCGCACGCCGGCCCGCAGCGTGGGCGAGGCGCTCGACGCCGTACGGGCCGGGGATGCCGACGCCGCGCTGGTGCCGCTGGAGAACTCCATCGGCGGCGCGGTCGGGGTGACGCTCGACGAACTGGCCGAGGGCGACCCGCTGGTGATCACCCGGGAGGTGGTCCTGCCGGTGGAGTTCGTGCTCGCCGGCCGGGCCGGTGTCTCGCCGGCCTCGGTGCGCAGCGTCGCCGCCCACCCGCAGGCGTCCACCCAGTGCCGCGGCTGGCTCCGCGACCACCTGCCCGATGCCACAGTGGTCGACGTGCTCTCCAACGGCGCCGCCGCGGCCGGCGCGGCGAACGGCGAGTACGACGCCGCCGTCTGCGCCCCGATCGGCGCCGCCCGGCACCGGCTGACCGTCCTCGCCGACAAGATCGCCGATCACCCCGACGCGGTGACCCGGTTCGCGCTGGTGTCCCGCCCCGGGCCGCCCCCGCCGCCGACCGGCGACGACCTCACCTCGCTGGCGGTCTACATCGCGCACGACCGGGTGGGTGCGCTGCTGTCCGTGCTCATGGAACTGGCCGTACGCGGGGTGAACCTGACCCGGATCGAGTCCCGCCCGACCGGCGAGGCGCTCGGGCGGTACGTGTTCTTCCTGGACTGCACCGGGCACGTCGCCGACGTCCGCCTCGGCGAGGCGCTGCGCGGCCTGCGCCGGGTCTGCGCCGACGTGCGCTTCCTCGGGTCGTACCCCCGGCACCGCTGGAGCCCGGCGGCGAGCGACCGGCCGACGCCCGCGCCGGCCGGTCTCTCCGACGCCGACTGGGCCGACGCGGCGGCCTGGCTGGCCCGGCTACGCGCCGGCGAACTGAGCTGACCGGGCCGGGTGTGCCCCCCAGGGACGCACCCGGCCCGGGCGGTCACTGGAGCAGGCCGCCGAGCAGGCCACCCTGCTGTTGCTGCTGGGCACCGCTGCCGGCCACCGGCGGCTCCTCGGAGGGCTGCACCACGACGAAGCCCTGACCGGCGAAGCTCATCGTGAACGCCTCGCCGGTGCTGCGGCCGAGCAGCGTGCCGAGGCCGAGCTGCTCGGCCCGGTGGTAGCCGGTCTGCAGGTTGGCCGACCAGCAGACCGCGGCCTGCGGGTCGACGTACGTCGGCGCGTCCACGTTCAGCACCACCGGGGTGCCCTTGGTGGTGACCGCGATCCGGCCGTGCCCGGTGAAGACGCAGTTGAACAGGCCGGCGGAGGACGCCATGCCCATGCCGCTGACCATCTTGATGTCGTACTGGAGGGTGGAGTCGAAGGCGAGCACGCTGGAGCCGTTGATGGACAGGGCGTCGCCGGGCTCCAGGTCGATGACGTGCACGTCCTTGGCGGCCTCGGCGAGGAAGACGTCGCCCCGGCCGGAGAGCTTCATCAGCGGCACGCCCTCGCCGGTGAGCCGCTGCTTGATGAACTTGCCGATGCCGCCGGAGCCGAGGGCCTGGAACTGCACCTGGCCCTGGTAGGCGACCATCGACCCGACGCGGGCCATCGCCTCGCCGTTCAGCTCGATCTTCAGCATCTTGGAGTTCTGCAGCCGCATGCCCGGCTGCTGGGACTCCTTCTCGAGGTTCGCCGCGGAGAACAGCTCGCTGCGCATGGGTTTTCCTCCTGCATCGGGATGTGCCTGCACCGGAGGTTAGGGGACGGGCGCAACCGCGGGGATCGGCCGAGCGGGGGCGGCCGGGACCCGGTCAGCCCCAGCCCAGAGCGTGCAGCCGCTCGTCGTCGATGCCGAAGTGGTGGGCGATCTCGTGCACCACGGTCACCGCTACCTCGTCGACGACGTCGTCGTCGGTGTCGCAGATCGCCAGGATCGGGTTCCGGTAGATCAGGATGCGGTCGGGCAGCACACCGGCGTAGTCCCAGCCGCGCGTAGTGAGCGCGTGCCCCTCGTAGAGCCCGAGCAGGTTCTCGCCGGGCGGCGGATCGTCCTCGACCAGGATGACCACGTTGCTCATCAGCCCGAGCAGTTCCTCGGGCACCTCGTCGAGCGCCTCACCGACCAGCTCCTCGAACCGGTCCCGGCTCATCTCCACGGCCACGCCGCCCGGTCACTCCCTCACGATCGGCACGCGGCACGGCGAGGGCGCCCGCAGGGCGCCCCCGCCGTGCCGGGCGTGGTCAGGCCAGGCGGGCGGTCAGCGAGATCTGCGCGCCCGGGGAGAGCAGCCGGGAGATCGGGCAGCCCTCCTTGGCCGCCTCGGCCAGCTTGGTGAACCCGGCCTCGTCGAGACCCGGCGCCTGGCCCACGGTCTCCAGGTCGATGCGGGTCACCGTCATGCCGGCGTCGGTCTTGTCGAAGTGCACCTTGGCGGTCGTCTCCACCGACGTGCCGGTGACGCCCGCGTCGGCGAGCTGCTTGGAGAGGGCCATCGAGAAGCAGCTCGCGTGCGCGGCGCCGATCAGCTCCTCGGGGTTCGTGCCCTCACCCTCCTCGAAGCGCGACTTGAAGGAGTAGTTGCCGGACAGGCCGCCCTTGCCGGTGCGGACGGTGCCCGAGCCCTCGGCGAGGTCGCCCTGCCAACGAGCGGAAGCGGTACGGATAGGCATGGCACCGACGCTAACCGAAAGCGGGCCGCCCCGCACCGCCCGGCCGGATCGCGCTCCCGGTGACCGGGCGCCGGTTGTGCCATGATTCGACGCAGGCCCGCCGACGCCGAAGGGTGGCCGATGTCGCAGGATCTCCCGATTCCCAGACAGGACAACCGCTCCGACGGCACCACGGTGGTGGAGTGGGGCGACACCGACGCCGAGGCGACCTCGTCCGGTCGGGTGGGCCGGTCGCTGGCCGGACTGGGCCGCGACCACCGCCTGCCGCCGGTGCTCGCCGGGCTCGGCGCGGTCGCCGTGCTCGCCTCGCTGATCGGCGAGTGGCTGGTGATCACCGTGCCGAACGAGGGTGAGGACGGGAACACCACGTTCCGGTTGCCCAGCGGCGTCGCCGAGATCGGCGGCTTCGGCGCCGCGTACCTCGTGGGTCTGCTCGGCCTGTCGGTAGCGGTGGCGCTGGCGTTGCGCGGCGCTCCGGCGGTGCGTCAGCACGCCCGGATCGCCGGGCTGGGCCTCGCGGCGACCCTGCTCGGCGTGCTGGTCGCGGCCGCCGCCTCCCTGCAACAGCTCGCCCGGCGCGTCCTGTTCTTCCCGACCGAGCAGCGCCTCCAGGTCGAGCACGGCCGCGGCCTGGTCACCGCGTTCGTCGCCGTCGCGCTGCTGGGGGCCACGCTGCACCTGGCCGGGCGGGTCGGGGACCGCGCCACCGACGACCGGGCGGACGCCGACGCGGCGCCGGACGACGGGGAGCCGGACGACCGGCGCGCCCGGCGCCGGCGGAGCCGGGACGACGAGGTGCCGGCGGGCCCGGCCGACCTCACGGTGGAGCCGACGGTGCCGTTCGCCGGCCCGGAACGCTCCCGCTGAGCGGGCCGACTCCCGTTTCCCGGCCACCGGATCGCCGCCTCGGATTCGTGGGCGATTCGCCGGAATGCCATGGTCGGCCCCGTTCGCGCGAGATACGGTTGCCTGCCCACCGTCCGGTGGCCGCGGCACCGAGGACCTGGTCGGCCGGCGTGACGGTGGCGGGCGAAGGAGGAACCATGACCCGCCCGGGCCTGCCCAAGCTGATCGCCACCGACCTCGACGGCACGCTCGTCCGCAGCGACGACACCGTCTCCGCGTACACCCACGGGGTGCTGGACCGGGTGCGGGCGGCCGGGATCCCGGTCGTCGGCGCGACCGGGCGCGGACCACGACTGGCGGAGCTGAGCCGCAACGACATCCGCGCCGCCGACTTCCTGGTGATGGCCGGTGGCGGGTGGGTGGTCGACCAGAGCGACCCGGCCGGTCCGTTGGTGCTGCGCGACGAGCGCCTGCGCGGTGAGGTGCTCGCGGGCATCCTCGCCGACCTCGAGGCCGCCGTCGGCCCGCTCACCGTCATGGTGGAGGCGTCCGGCGAGCACGACGCCCCGCTCTGGGGCGACTACCACCCGAGCTGGCCCTACCCCGACCGGTTCGAGGCGCGCAGCCGGGCCGACTGCCTCTCCTGCGACGTGGTCAAGGCGTTCGCCCGGACCGAGGACCACCACGTCGACGAGCTGCTCGCGGCGGCCCGCCGGATCGTGTCGCCGGAGGTGGCCACGCTCACCCAGGCCGGGCTCGGCTTCGTCGAGATCTGCCCGCCCGGGGTCGACAAGGCCACCGGGCTGAGCGTGGTCGCCGAGCGGCTCGGCGTGGACCCGGCCGACGTGCTGGTCTTCGGCGACCAGCCCAACGACCTGCCGATGTTCGGCTGGGCCGGCTGGTCCCGGGTGGCGGTGGCGAACGCCCACCCGGAGCTGCGCGCCGCCGCCGACGAGATCACCCTGCGCAACGACGACGACGGCGTCGCGGTCTACCTGGACCGACTACTCTCCCGGTGATGGGAGAGCCACCTCGACTCGTCGCGACCGACATCGACGGCACGCTGCTGGCCGACGACCGGAGGCTCAGCCCGCGTACCGCGGGGGTGCTGGCCCGGATCACCGCCGGGGGCACGCCGGTCGTGCTGGTCACCGGCCGTCCGATCCGCTGGCTCCAGCTCGTGTACGACCAGCTCGACGCGCCGCTGCCGGCGATCTGCGCCAACGGCGCCGTGGTGTACGACCCGATCGCCGACGAGGTGCTGCGCGCCGACCCGCTCGCCCCGGAGCTGCTGGCCGAGGTGGCCCGCCGGCTGCGCGCCGAGGTGCCCGGGGTGAGCTTCGCCGTGGAGATCGTGGACAGCCGGCAGATGCGACACGAGGCGCACTATCCGCTGCGCTGGGACGCCGACGCGGACGCCATCCGGGCCGTCGAGTCGCCGGAGGAACTGCTCGCCGCGCCGGCGGTGAAGTTGCTGGTCCGGGCCGGTGAGCAGGATCCGGACGTGTTCGTCCGGGTGGTGGCCGGCGCGCTGGAGGGGCTGGCCGAGGCGACCCACTCGTCGTACAGCGGGCTGATCGAGATCTCCGCCGCGGGCGTGACCAAGGCGGCCGGCCTGGCCTGGTTCGCGGCCCGGCTGGGCATCGACGAACGGGACGTGCTGGCCTTCGGCGACATGCCGAACGACGTGCCGATGCTGACCTGGGCCGGTCGGGCGGTGGCGGTGGCCAACGCCCACCCGGCGGTGCGGGAGATCGCGGACGAGGTCACCGCGGCGAACACCGAGGACGGCGTGGCCGCGTACCTGGAGAAGGTCTTCGGGCTGGACTGACTGTGCGGGCCGGGGCACGTCGCGCGCCCCGGCCCGCGCGGGTCACAGGTACTGACCGGGGGCGTGGCCCTCGGTGCCGCCCGGAATCCCCGGCATGCCCGGGACCATCCCGGCCGGGCCGCTGGGGAGCGCCTGGCGGCCGGAGCGCATCTGCTCCAGCTGGACGCGGGCGGCCATCTGCTGGGCGACCAACGCCGCCTGGATGCCGTGGAACAGCCCCTCCAGCCAGCCGACCAGCTGGGCGTGGGCGATGCGCAGCTCGCCCTCGCTGGGCGCCTGCTGCTCGGTGAACGGCAGCGAGATGCGCTCCAGCTCCTCGCGCAGCTCGGGGGCGAGCCCCTCCTTCAGCTCGACGATCGAGCGCTCGTGGATCTCGCGCATCCGGTGCCGGCTGGCGTCGTCCAGCGGGGCGGCCTTCACCTCCTCCAGCAGCTGCTTGATCATGCTGCCGATCCGCATCACCTTGGCCGGCTGCTCGACCAGGCGGGTCGGGTCCTCGGCCGCGCCCTCCTCGGTCTGCACGGTGCCGACCGGTCGGCCGTCCGGCCCGACCACCACCACGGTGCCCGGGATGCCATCGTTGCCCTGTTCGCCGTCGTGTCCGCCGGAGTGTGCTTCGGTCATGGCACCCATCTTTACCCACCCCGACCACGCACACGCGCCCAGGACCGGACCGGCTACCGTCCCCGCATGCCCCGCGACCCCCGCGACGTGCTGACCCGACCGGCGCCGCCGCCGGACGCCACCGTCGCCTACGGCGACCACCCGGACCAGTGCGCCGACCTGCGCCGCCCTTCCGGCGAGGGGCCCGCCCGGCCGCTGGTCGTGGTGGTGCACGGCGGATTCTGGCGGGCGGAGTACGACCGCGCCCACACCGGCCCGATGGCGGCCGCGCTGGCCGCGCTCGGTCATCCGGTGGCCCAGCTCGAATACCGCCGGACCGGTCCGCCGGGCGACGGTCGGCCGCACCCGCTCACCGACGTGCTCGCCGGGGTCGCCGCCCTGCCGGGGCTGGCCGCCGCCGCGCTGCCCGGCCGGGTGGCGCCGGTCCCGCCGGTCCTGGTCGGTCACTCGGCCGGCGGGCACCTCGCGCTGTACGCCGCCGCGCACACGCCGGACTCCGTCGCCGGGGTGCTCGCGCTGGCGCCGGTCGCGGACCTCGCCGAGGCGTACCGGCTGGACCTGGACGGTGGGGCGGTGGCCGCGCTGCTCGGCGGTGGCCCGGCCGACGTGCCGGACCGGTACGCGGACGCGGATCCATCGGCATTGGTGCCGGTCCGGGTACGCACGGTAGTCGTGCACGGGACCCTCGACCAGCAGGTTCCGGTGTCCACGAGCCGCTCCTGGGTGGCCGCCGACCGGGCCGCCGGAGGCAGTGCCACGCTGGTTGAGCTGCCGGAATGCGAGCACTTCGGGCTGATCGCGCCGGATTCGGCCGCCTGGCCCCGGGTTGTCGAGGCGTTGCGGTCCCTTCACGATGATCTTCAGGGCATTGACGCAGCGTCGCCGACCAGGTAGAACGCCGAAGGGGTGTGCACCATGGCCACCCCGGCGGGAAGGAAGTTCGGTGGCACAGATGAACCGCAGGCGGGCCCTGCAACTGCTGGCCGCGCTCGGCACCACCGGACTCGTGGCCGGTTGCGGCTCCGGGGACGACACCGAGGAGGCCGCGTCCGGCAGCCCGATCAAGATCGGGTTGATCGTGCCCGGCAGCGGCCCGAACAAGGCCATCGGCGACGAGATCACCAACGGCTTCCAGCTCTTCCTGAGCACCCACGGTCAGCAGCTCGGCGGACACCCGGTCACGGTGGTGCAGGCCGAGGAGGGCGACAGCGCCGCGACCGGCAAGGCCGCCGTCGACCGGCTGCTGAAGGAGGGCGCGCTCGCGCTCACCGGCGTGGTCAGCCCGGCCGTCATGACCGGCATCCGGAACGTCGTGGAGGAGGCCCGGGTGCCTCTGATCGGCTCCAACGCCTCGCCCACGGAGCTCCAGGGCGTCGTCTACATCTGGCGGACCTCGTACGTGCTGGACGAGCCGGGCTTCGCGCTCGGCGAACACCTGCGCCAGACCCTCGACCCGTCCAGCCGGATCGCCATCTTCGGCGCCCAGGGAACGGGCAGCCAGGACGTCGTCGCCGGGCTGCGGGAGGGCTACGAGAAGGGCCGCCGGCTCACCGAGGACCCGATCTACACGCCCAACTACGCCAACCCCGGCAAGAGCGCCTACGCCGGGCCGATCCGCAAGGCGCTGGCCCGTAAGCCGGACGCGGTCTTCTGCCACTACAGCGGCTCGCAGGCGGTGCAGTTCATCAAGCAGCTCTACGACGAGGGTTACCGGGGTCCGATCTACGCGCCCGGGTTCCTCACCGAGGGCACCGTCCTCGAGCAGCTCGACGACGGCGAGAAGGGCCGGGAGCGGAGGCTGATCGAGGAGTACGGCATCGAGACCGCGCTGAACTACTCGGCCGACCTGAACAACACGCCGAACCGGGTCTTCGCCTCCGCCTACCGCAAGACGTTCAACACCTCGCCGACCACCTACGCGATGGCCTCGTACGACGCCGCGCAGGTGCTGGACAAGGCGATCCGGCTGGTCGGCGGCGACCCGTCCCCGACGCAGCTCAACCTGGCACTCGGCAAGATCGGCCAGATCGACAGCCCGCGCGGGCCCTGGCAGTTCAACCAGCCGCGTACCCCGCAGCAGAAGTGGTACCTGCGCAAGGTGCAGTTGGACGGCCGGATGCTCTCCAACGTGGTGACCAACGAGCTGGCCACCCTCGGCTGACGCGACGAGGGGCGGCCTCCCCACCGGGAGACCGCCCCTCGGGCACGCCCGACGTCAGTGCCGCAGCTCGGCGATGCAGCACTTCACGCTGCCGCCGCCCTTCTTCAGCTCGGCCAGCTCCACCGGCACCGGCTGGTAGCCGGCCGCCTTCAGGGTGCCGGCCAGCCGGGTGGCCTCGCTGTTCAGCACCACGTTGAGCCCGTCGCTGACCAGGTTCAGGCCGAAGGCCAGGGCATCCTCGTCGTCCGCGACGACCGCGTCCGGGAAGAGCTGGTGCAGCACCCGCTGGCTGGCCGCCGAGAAGGCGCCCGGGTAGTAGACGACGTTCCCGTCGTCGATCGAGGCGAGCGCCACGTCCAGGTGGTAGAAGCGCGGGTCGACCAGGCGCAGCGAGACCACCGGTCGGCCGAGCGCCTCCTGCGCCTCGGCGTGCGCGGCCAACTCGGTGCGGAAGCCGTGGCCGGCGAGGATCAGCCCGCCGTGCGCCTCCGGCAGGTACGCGAAGTCGCCCTCCCCCTCGTTCGTCTCGCTCGGCGCGATGAAGTGCCAGCCCTGCGCCTCGTAGAACGCCCGGTGCGCGGCGGCCTCGCCGACCCGCTGCTCGTGCTTGAACCGGGCGCCGTAGACCGTGCCGTCGACCACGAAGGCGCCGTTGGCCGCGAAGACCATGTCCGGCAGGCCCGCCTCGGGGGTGAGCGTGTGCACGTCGTGGCCGAGCCCGAGCAGCGTCTCGCGCAGCCGGTCCCACTGCTTGACCGCCAGGTCGGCGTCGACCGCCGTGGTCACGTCCATCCACGGGTTGATCGCGTACTCGACCGCGAAGTGCTCGGGGGAGCACATGAGATATGTCCGCTTTCGCGGGACTCGCTGCTGGTTCACGGTCACCAAGAGTAGGTACGGTAGAACTTTGGTAACAGCCACAACCGTTGCTTCCCAGAGGCGGAACGTTGCAGATAGACGCGGTCGACCAGCGAATCATTGCGTTGCTCGTGGCGGACGCTCGCGCGTCGTACGCGGACATCGGCACCCGGGTGTCACTCTCCGCCCCCGCCGTCAAGCGCCGGGTGGACCGGCTGCGCGCGGCCGGGGTGATCCGCGGCTTCACCGCCGTCGTCGACCCGGCCGCGGTCGGATGGACCACCGAGGCGTTCGTCGAGCTGTTCTGCGCCGGCCGGACCACCCCGACGCAGATCGGCGTCGCCGCCCGCCGGCACCCCGAGGTGGTCGGCGCCTACACCGTCTCCGGCGAGGCCGACGCGCTGGTGCACCTGCGCGCCGCCGACATCTCCCACCTGGAGGAGGCGCTGGAACGCCTGCGGGCCGAACCGTTCGTCACCTCCTCCCGCAGCACCATCGTGCTGTCGCGGCTGGTCGAGTCACCAGGCGTCGGGCCGTCCCACACGGGTTGACCTGAACCCCGCTTCACGTCGTTGACTGGGCGCAGGCGGAAGATTCCGGGAGGCGCGATGCGTGCGGTGTGGCTGCGGGAGTTCGGCGGACCGGAGGTGCTGGTCCCGGGGCCGGCGCCCGACCCGACGCCCGGGCCGGGTCAGGTCCTCGTCGAGGTGGCGCACGCGAACATCACGTTCGTCGAGACGATGTTCCGGGCGACCGGCTTCGGCCCGTTCGCCGCCGACCTGCCGCTGATCCCCGGCAACGGCGTCGGCGGCACGATCACCGCGGTCGGCCCCGGCGTCGACCCGACGCTGGTCGGCCAACTCGTGGTCACCGGCACCGGCGGCACCGGCGGGTACGCCGAGCGCGTCGTCGTCGACCGGGACGCGCCGATCCCCGTACCCCCGGGGTTGCCGCTCGATCAGGCGGTGGCGGTGCTCGCCGACGGCCGGACCGCCCTCATGCTCACCCGGTCGGCGAACCTACGGCCCGGCGACCGGGTCCTGGTGCTGGCCGCGGCCGGCGGCGTCGGCACCCTGCTGGTGCAGCTCGTCGGTCTCGCCGGCGCCACCGTGGTGGCCGCCGCCGGCGGCCCCGACAAGACCGCCCTGCTCCGCGGCGCGATGCTCGACGTGGTCGTCGACTACCGGGAGCCGGGCTGGGCCGACCCGGTCCGGGCCGCCGTCGACGCCGTCGACGTGGTCTTCGACGGGGTCGGCGGCACGCTCGCCCGCGAGGCGTTCGACCTGCTCGACCGCGGTGGCCGGATGATCAGCTACGGGTTGGCCAGCGGCGCCTGGGCGGACGTGCCGGCGGACGCCGCCGCCGACCGCGCGGTGGCGCTGCTGCGGCCCCGCCCCCGGCCGGACGAGCTGCGCGCACTCACCGAGGAGGCGCTCGCCATGGCCGCGGCCGGCCGGCTCCGGCCGCTGATCGCCCAACGTTTCCCGCTGGAGCGGGCCGCCGACGCGCACGCCGCCATGGAAGCCCGCTCCACCGTCGGCAAGACCCTGCTCGACGTGCGCTGACTCAGAGGTACATGCCGGTGCGGTGCTCCTGCGCCCGCGCCGGCTTGTCGCCCTCACCGAAGAACCGCTTGCCGCCGAACTCGCCGTGCAACCGGTCGTCCAGCTCGTCGGCGAGACCGGTCATCACCTGCACGGCCAGCATCAGGTGGGTGGCCTGGAAGTTCCGGCCGAAGACCGGGATCGACGCCCAGACCGTGTCGTCGGCGCAGTAGAGCCGCCCGATCGGCATCCGGTTGGTCAACTCGGACAGCTTCACGTAGAGCCGCTCGGTCGGCTCGACCTCGGTCAGCACCGGCGAGAAGACGTCGACCAGCGGCGGATTGTCCCGCACCCGCACGAAGACCATGGCCGAACCGGCCCGGATGTTGATGTCACCGTCGGAGTCGACCTGCACCTGGTCGGAGTCCGACTTCAACATCGTCGAGACGACCGTGCGGACCCGCTCCGCCAGGGCCAGCACGTCGTTCTCGCCCGCCTGCGCCGCCGCCGCGGCGGCCAACGCCTCGTCCAGGTCGGCCTCCACGTCGAACTCCGAGCCGACGACGCCGCGAGCGGTGCCGAGCGGCTCCACCGGCAGCGGCTCGCCGTCGGCGTCGTGCACCAGGTAGACCAGGAACGCGGGATGCGGAGCGCCGTAGACGTCACGCAGCGTCCGGGACAGCACGGCGGACAACCGGGTCGCGTCGTCGACGCCGCAGTCCAGGCCGAACTGGTCACCGGAGCCCGGCACCACGCCCGGCGGCGACCAGCCCAGCGCCACCATGTCCGCCACCGCCGCCCGGTCCAGCCGGTAACCCGCCGGCAGTGTGGCGTTGCCGACCGCCCGGCCTGACAGGCCACCCTCCGCACCGGCGTCCGCGCTGACCGAGTAGACGGCGTCCCCGGTCCCGGAGGCCGTCGGGTCGAGCGTCACCTCCAGGTGCCCGCCGGCGGGCAGCTCGCGCAGCCGGTCGGCCAGGGCCCGGGCGAACTCCCGCCAGGCCTCGGTCACCTTGGCCCGCAGGTCGGCCGTGGTCGGCTCGTCCAGCAGGATCGACTCGTGCTGCTCCGGCGCACCGCCGGAAGGCTGGTCGACCGGCGCCGAGGGGTGGTCTGCCGTCATGATCGCCTCCGTCCGTTCCCGCCACCCTACCCAGGGACACGTCCGGCCGGCCGCGCTACGTCGCCTCGGTGGTCCCGTCCAGCTCGACCGGCCACGAGCCCGCGAGAGCGCTGATCCGGGCGGCCGCCGCCGCCGGATCCGCGCCACGCCCCACCGCCAGCCCCAGGAGGTACGCGCTGACCGGCGCGCCCGGCCGGAGCACCTGGTGCGCCACGTCCCGGGCCACGTCGAGCACCGCCGACACCGGCACCTCCGACGCATCCAGGTCCAGCTCGGCGCAGGCCGCGGTGAGCCAGTCGTCCATCACCGTCATGTCGTCCACTCCTCGGCCCGGCGTACGTCCTCGTCAGTGTCGCAGTCGAACCAGGGCGGCGCTCCGGCACCGGACCAGGCGACCTCCCGGACCGTGGTGCCGGCCAGCAGCCCGCGTACCGACGCCCCGTCGACCGTCCCGCCCCGACTCGCCGCCAGCCGGTCGAGGGCGGTGCGCAGCGCCGGCAGGCGCCAGACCCCGCAGAGCTGCTGCCGGCGGCCGTCGCCGTCCACGTAGCAGGCCAGCCCGTCGACCGACCCGTCGAGCGCGCGCCGCAACTCGGCCACCGCGGCGGTGGTGAGCAGCGGCAGGTCGGCGGCGAGCAGGGCGACAGTGGGCGGGTCGGAGCGCAGCTGGGCCAGCCCCGCCGCGGTCGCGGCCACCGGGCCGCCGCCGGGCGGATCCTCCCGGGTCACCCGCACGCCCGCCGGCACCGGGCCGGGCGGACCGACCACGACCCGTTCACTCGCGTCGGCCACCGCCGCCAGCACCCGGTGCAGCATCGGCCGCCCACCGACCGGACGGGCGGGCTTGTCCATCCCACCCATCCGCCGGGCCGCGCCGCCGGCGAGCAGCACCGCCGCGTACCCGGTCACCGCCTCACCCTACCCAGGGTCCCGGTCGCCAACCGTCCGCTCGACCGCACTCCGTCGAGGTGGCGGGCTCGACCCGGCCACCTCGCCGCGCTGGTGCGGATCACCGCCGGCCGGGGCCGCGGGCGCTCCACCGGGAGCGTGAAGGTGCGGGCGGGGCGCGGCCCGGGAGAGGATGGCGGGATGGGACGGGCGACAGACCGGCGAGGCGTGCTGCGGATCGACCTCGGGGCGACGGGTGACCGTGGGGCCCGGGTTCGCCGGCAGGACACCCTGGCCGTGGAGGAGCCGCTGGAGATCCGGGTCGGGCCGGCCGGCGCCGGTCGCCGCCGCCCGCTCGCGGTGACCATGCGGACCCCCGGCGACGACCTGGATCTGGCGATCGGCTTCCTGCTCACCGAGGGGCTGATCCGCTCGGCGGAGGACGTGCACACCGCGCAGCTGTGCGCCGGGGCGGACACCCCCAACACCTACAACGTGGTCGACGTGGTGCTCTCCCCCGGCGTGCCGGAGCCGGAGACCGACCCGTCGCGCAACTTCTACACCACCAGCTCGTGCGGGGTGTGCGGCAAGGCGAGCATCGAATCCGTGCGTACCCGCTCCCGGTTCGCCGTGCGGGAGGACCCGCTGGAGGTCACCGCCGAACTGCTGGCCGGGCTGCCCGACCGGCTGCGCGCCGCGCAACGCGCCTTCGACCGAACCGGCGGCCTGCACGCGGCCGGGCTCTTCGGCGCCGACGGTGAGCTGCTGGTGCTGCGCGAGGACGTGGGCCGGCACAACGCCGTGGACAAGGTCGTCGGCTGGGCCGCCCGGGCGGACCGGCTGCCGCTGGCCGGCCACGTGCTGCTCGTCTCCGGCCGGGCCAGTTTCGAACTCACCCAGAAGGCGTGGATGGCCGGCGTGCCGCTGCTGGCGGCGGTCTCTGCGCCCAGCACGCTCGCCGCCGAACTGGCCGAGGAGGCCGGGATGACGCTGGTCGGCTTCCTGCGCGACCCGACCATGAACGTCTACACCGGGGCGCAGCGCGTGACCGCCTGACCCGCAGCAGCCGGTGGAGCCGGCGACCGGACCCACCCATCGGGACGCCCGCACGACCGCTGCACGGTCGGGCAAGCGTCTGCGCGCTCAGCGGGGCGGGCGACGACGCCGGCGGCGCAGCACGGCCCCGCCGGCGTTCGCCGGCCAGCCGTCCAGCTCGGACGGGGGCACGCCACGGCGGAGCGCGTCGTCGAGGAGCACCGCGAGCGGGTATTCGGGGTGGGCCGCGAGCACCCGCTCCAGGGCGACGGCGGCCAGCGCGCCGTGCCCGGCCCGCCAGGCGGCGAACGAGAGCAGCGTGCCGGGCGCCGCGCTCAGATCCGGCTCGGCGCGGCGGAAGACGTCGGTCCAGAGACTGATGTCGGCGTCCCGGCCGTCGGTGCGGGACCAGGCGTGGTCGCGCACCGCGACATGGGTCAGGAGCACGGTCAGCCAGGCCACCTCGTCGTCGTCGAGCCGCTCGCCACGCCGCTGCCGCCGGAACGCGGCCCGCACCGCCGCCGCGCCGGTCGAGCGCAGGGCCCGAGCCTCCCCGCGCCGGCCGCCGGTCGACCCGCCGGCCGGCCCACCGCCGGAGGAAGCGCCACCGGACCCGCCCCCGTCCCCGGCACCGCCCACCGGCTCACCGCTCGCCGGCTCACGGCTCGGCGCGGCAGCGCCCGGCTGGTGGCCCTCGACAGCGGCACCGCCGGGCGGGAGGCCGCCGGTGAGGGCGGCCAGCCGGTGTCGCGCCCGCCCGGTGGCCCGACGCATGGCCAGTCGGACCGGACCGTCGAACGGCGACACCTGTGCGGCCAGCGCCGCGCGGTCGGGCAGGGCGACCTGACCGGCGAAGACGGCTGCCGCGCTGACCTGGCTGGCGACCGGGTCGTACGGCGTGCCGTCGGCCGGGCAGCAGGCCGGTTCGCCGCAGAGGTAGGACCACCAGCGGCCGTCGGTCACCCGGAGCGCGTCGAGGACGACCAGACCCGCCTCGTCCAGCGCCGCACCGACCGCGTCCACAGCACCGGTGACCCGGGCGGCCGGGCCGTAGCCGATGACCGTCGCGGCGTCGGCGTCCTGCCGCACCACCACCTGCGCCAGGTGCCGGGCCGCCGGACCCGGGTCGGCGCCCGGTTCGGGCAGGTCACCCCGGGCGGCGAAGACCACGCGGCGGCCCCGCACCGCGACCACCACGACGCTGTCGGCGGGATGGAAGCCGAGCAGGTAGGGCACCGCGACGACGAGGTCGGCCGGCGAGCGGACGGAGAGGCGGGGGCGCTCGGTCGAGTTCATGTCGGGAGCGTGCGTGCCGGCCGGTCGTCACGGGAGGCCCTGTGGACGACACGCGGTCCGTCCACAGACACGCTGCGTATCGGTCCAGCTGACCGTCGACCGCCGGCGATCGGGGTACGACACGGCCCTCGGATGTCCCAGGCAGGGACTACCTTGCGGTCATGGACCTGGCGTACCTGCGGGCACACCCGGCGCACCTGCCGACCTTCCTGACCCACCAGCGGATCCGGGAGACACCGGTCGCCGGTGGCGACATCTGCACCGCGTCCCGGCTCACCCTGGACGACGGGCACTCCGTCTTCACCAAGAGCTGGCCGGAGCGGGCGGCGCGACCGGTGCCCGACGGCTTCTTCGCCACCGAGGCGGCCGGCCTGCGGTGGCTGCGTGAGGCCGACGCGGTGCCGGTGCCCGACGTGCTGGTCGCGCTGCCGGAGCTGCTGGCGCTCGACTGGGTCGAGCCGGGTGAACCGGGGCCGAGGGCGGCGGAGGCGTTCGGCCGCGGGCTGGCCGCGCTGCACCGGGCCGGCGCGCCCGCGTTCGGCGCGGAGTGGCCCGGGTTCATCGGCGCACTGCCGCAGGACAACACCCCCGACCCGGGCCCGTGGTCGAGCTGGTTCGCCAGGTGCCGGCTGCTGCCGCACCTGCGGGCGTCGGTCGACCGGGGCGCGCTCACCGGGGCCACGGCGGCGCTGGTCGAGCAGGTGGTCGACCGGGTGGGCGAGTTCGGCGGCGACGAGCCGCCGTCCCGGCTGCACGGCGATCTCTGGCCCGGCAACCTGCTCTGGGGCGCCGACGGCCGGGTCTGGCTTGTCGACCCGGCGGCGCACGGCGGCCACCGCGAGACCGACCTGGCTCAGCTGGCGCTCTTCGGCGGCCCGCCGCACCTGGACCGGATCATGGCCGCCTACCGGGAGGCCTGGCCGTTGGCCGACGGCTGGCGCGAACGGGTGCCGGTGCACCAGCTGCACCTGCTGCTGGTGCACACCGCGCTCTTCGGCGAGACGTACGCGGAGGCGGTGTCCTCCGCCGCACGGGCCGCGCTCCGGGCCCTCGGACGCGCTACGGTCGACGGATGACCGCCTCCCGGACGACGGCCGACGGGGTTCTCGCCGACCGGTACGGTCGCGTCGCCCGGGACCTTCGGGTCTCGCTGACCGACAAGTGCAACCTGCGCTGCACCTACTGCATGCCGGCCGAGGGCCTGCCCTGGCTGGCCGGTCCGCAGCTGCTCACCGACGACGAGATCGTGCGCCTGGTCGGCGTCGCGGTGCGGCGGCTCGGCGTCACCGAGGTGCGTTTCACCGGTGGCGAGCCGCTCATCCGGCCCGGGCTGCCCGGCATCGTGGCGGCCGTGGCCGCGCTGTCGCCCCGGCCGCGCATCTCGCTGACCACGAACGGCATCGGCCTGGCCCGCCTCGCGCCGGCGCTGCGCTCGGCCGGGCTGGACCGGGTGAACGTCTCGCTGGACACGCTCGACCGGGACCGGTTCGCCGCATTGACCCGCCGCGACCGGCACCATGACGTGCTCGCCGGGTTGGCCGGCGCGGCGGACGCCGGGCTGACCCCCGTGAAGATCAACGCGGTGCTGATGCGCGGGGTCAACGACGACGAGGCGCCGGAGCTGCTCCGGTTCGCCCTGGCGCACGGCTACGAGCTGCGGTTCATCGAGCAGATGCCGCTGGACGCGCAGCACGGCTGGGACCGGTCGACCATGGTCACCGCCGACGAGATCCTGGCCGCCCTGCGCGCCGAGTTCGCGTTGCGGCCCGACCCGGCCGAGCGGGGCGCCGCGCCGGCCGAGACCTGGCTGGTGGATGACGGGCCGGCCCGGGTCGGGGTGATCGCCAGCGTGACCCGGCCGTTCTGCGGCGACTGCGACCGCACCCGGCTCACCGCCGACGGCCAGGTGCGAAACTGCCTCTTCGCCACCGACGAGTCCGACCTGCGGGCCGCGTTGCGGGCCGGCGCCGACGACGAGGATCTGGCCCGTCGCTGGCGCGCCGCCATGTGGGGCAAGCGCGCCGGGCACGGCATCGACGACCCGACCTTCCTGCAGCCCGTCCGGCCGATGTCCGCGATCGGAGGATGACGGTGGAGTTGACCGTCCGCTACTTCGCCGGGGCGCGCGCCGCCGCCGGCCGCGCCGAGGAGACCGCATCCGCCGGCCGGTCGTTGGACGAACTCCTCGACGACCTGGCCGCGCGGCACGGAGAGCGACTGGCGATAGTGCTCAAGGCGGCGAGTTTCCTGGTCGACGGCGTGGCCTGTCATGATCGTCGGGCACCGTTGCCGGCCGGGGTCACGGTGGACGTGCTGCCACCCTTCGCGGGCGGCTGAGGGAGGCCGACGTGCTGGCGATGGCGACATTCGTGGGTTTCGTCGTGCTCGTCATCGGTCTGATCCACTTCTACCTGTGGAAGCGGATGGTCCGCGACACCACCCGCCCGGGGCGGGCCCGCCGGGTCGGGGCGGTGGTGGCGATCCTGCTCGCGCTGCTCGTGCCGGCGACCATGGCCGGCACGCAGAACGGTTTCTACTGGCTGGCCTGGCCGGGCTACCTCTGGCTGGCCCTGATGTTCTACCTGCTGGTGCTGCTGCTGGTGCTCGAGGTACCGACCGCGGTGGTCCGGCTGGTCCTGCGCCGGCGGGCCCGGTCGGCCACGGCCACCGGGCCGGAACCCGAGCCGGCGCTGGTCGGCGCGCCCGGCCCGGCCCGGCCCGGCGACGCCCGCCCGGCCGGTCGCACCGGCGACGCCGGCAGCCCCACGCCGCCGGACGACCCCGACGACACGTCCCCGACCGGTGACGCGGGCGGCCCGCCGCCGACCGCGGGGGTGCCCGGCCACGACCCGTCCCGCCGGCTGCTGCTGGCGCGCGGCGCGGCGATCTTCGCCGGGCTCACGGCCGCCGGCGTGACCGGGTACGGCGTCCGCACCGCGATGGGTCCGCCCCGACTGGACCGGGTCCGGATCCCGCTGGCCAAGCTGCCCCGGAGCATGGACGGGCTGCGGATCGCGACCGTCTCCGACATCCACCTCGGGCCGCTGCGCGGCCGGGCGCACACCGAGCGCATCGTCGCGATGATCAATCGTCTGGACGCCGACCTGGTGGCGGTGGTCGGCGACCTGGTGGACGGCTCGGTGGCCGAGTTGGGCGCGGCGGCGGAGCCGCTGCGCGACCTGCGCTCCCGGTACGGGAGCTTCTTCGTGACCGGCAACCACGAGTACTACTCCGGGGTCGAGGAGTGGGTCCGCGAGGTGGACCGGCTCGGCCTGCGGGTGCTGCAGAACGAGCGG
The DNA here is from genome assembly GCF_900090105.1 of Micromonospora humi. Lineage (GTDB taxonomy): Bacteria > Actinomycetota > Actinomycetes > Mycobacteriales > Micromonosporaceae > Micromonospora > Micromonospora humi. Next base: position 139,013 of record NZ_FMDM01000005.1, read on the forward strand.
CAGGAGATCCGGGCTCGGGGCGGGGTGCTCGACCTGGCCGGTGTCAACGACGTGACCGCCGACGGCACCGGGCTGGCCGCGCCGGCCGACTACGCCGCCGCGCTCGGCGACCGCGACCCGAGCCGTCCGGTGGTGCTGCTGGCCCACCAGCCGGTGGCCGCGCACGAGGCGGCGAAGTTCGGCGTCGACCTCCAACTCTCCGGGCACACCCACGGCGGCCAGATGGTGCCGTTCAACCTGGCGGTGAAGCTCCAGCAGCCGGTGGTCTCCGGTCTGGGCGAGGTGGACGGCACCAAGGTCTACGTGACGAACGGGGCCGGCTTCTGGGGTCCGCCGGTGCGGGTCGGCGCTCCGCCGCAGGTGACGTTGGTGGAGCTGCGCGCCCCATAGCGTGCGGGAGCGGCCGCGTCCAGCACCGCATTGCTCAGGTCACGCGTACGCGTGGCGGCGGGCGGGTAGGCAAGCGGACGTGACAGGATGCGGCGTGCCTCCGTTCAGCGCCGCACCCCCCGGTGGCCTCCCGCCCTACGTCGCGGATCTGCACATCCACTCGAAATACTCGCGCGCGTGCAGCCGCGACCTGACCCTGCCGAACCTCGGCTGGTGGGCCCGGCGCAAGGGCATCGCGGTGCTCGGCACCGGCGACTTCACCCACCCCGCCTGGTACGACCACCTGCGGGAGACGCTGCACCCGGCCGAGCCGGGCCTCCACCGGCTCTCGCCGGAGGCGGAACGGGACATCGCCCGGCGGCTCCCGCCCCGGCTGGCCAGCGAGGCGGAGGCGGACCCGGTCCGGTTCATGCTGAGCGTGGAGATCTCCACCATCTACAAGCGGGACGACCGGACCCGCAAGGTGCACCACCTGATCTACCTGCCGGACCTGGACGCGGTGGGCCGCTTCAACGCGGCGCTGGGCCGGATCGGCAACCTGGGCTCGGACGGCCGGCCGATCCTCGGGCTGGACTCCCGCGACCTGCTGGAGATCACCCTGGAGGCCAGCGGGGACGGCTACCTGGTGCCGGCGCACATCTGGACGCCCTGGTTCTCCGCACTCGGCTCGAAGTCCGGCTTCGACGCGATCGCCGACTGCTACGCCGACCTGGCCGAGCACATCTTCGCGGTGGAGACCGGGCTCTCGTCCGACCCGGAGATGAACTGGCGGGTCGGCAGCCTGGACCGCTACCAGTTGGTGTCGAACTCGGACGCCCACTCGCCGCCGGCGCTGGGCCGGGAGGCGACCGTCCTCACCGCGCCGCGCGACTACTTCGCGATCCGCGAGGCGCTGCGCACCGGGGACGGGCTGGCCGGCACCGTCGAGTTCTTCCCGGAGGAGGGCAAGTACCACGCCGACGGGCACCGGCTCTGCGGGGTGAACTGGTCGCCGGAACGCACCCGCGAGGCGGGCGGGCGCTGCCCGGAGTGCGGCAAGCCGCTGACCGTCGGTGTGCTCAGTCGGGTGGAGGCGCTGGCCGATCGGCCGGCGGGGCACCGGCCGGCGCACGCCCGCGAGGTGGCCCACCTGGTGCCGCTGGCCGAGATCCTGGGTGAGCTGAACCGGGTGGGCGCGCGGTCGAAGAAGGTCGCGGGCAAGCTCAACGAGCTGGTCGCGGCGCTCGGCCCGGAGTTGGAGATCCTGACCCGTACGCCGGTGGAGGAGATCGGCCGCGTCGGCGGCGAACTGCTCGCGGAGGGCATCGCCCGGCTGCGCCGCGGCGAGGTGCGTCGGGTGCCGGGTTACGACGGTGAGTACGGGGTGATCACGCTGTTCGATCCGGCGGAACTGGGCGCCTCGGCCGGCGGTGGGCAGGACGCGCTCTTCGACGTACCCGTACCCGTGCCCGCGCAGCGGCGGCCCGCGGAGCCGGCGCCGAAGCCGAAGGCCAGGCGCCCGGCGGAGGCGCGGCCGGAGCCGAAGCGGAAGCCGCCCGCGCCTCCGCTCGCCCCGCCGCCCTCCCCGCACGAGCCGTTCGAGCCGATGCTCGCCGGCATGGAGGAGGTCGGCACCGGCCTGCTGGACCGGCTGGACGCGATGCAGCGGGTGGCGGCGTCGGCACCGGGCGGCCCGTTGCTGATCGTGGCCGGCCCGGGCACCGGCAAGACCCGCACGCTGACGCACCGGATCGCCTACCTGTGCGCCGAGTTGAACGTCTTCCCGGACCAGTGCCTGGCGATCACGTTCACCCGCCGGGCGGCCGAGGAGTTGCGGCACCGCCTGGACGGGCTGCTCGGGCCGGTCGCCGAGGACGTCACGGTGGGCACGTTCCACGCGCTCGGCCTGACCGTGCTGCGGGAGAACGCGGCGGCGGCCGGGTTGCCGGCGGATTTCCGGATCGCCGACGACGCCGACCGGGCGGCGGCCCGCGCCGAGGCCGGCGACGACGACGAGCGGTACGTCGCGCTGCTGCGCAAGCGGGACCTGGTCGACCTGGACGAGCTGCTCACCCTGCCGGTGACGCTGTTGAAGGGCGACCGGAAACTGGTCCGGGACTACCGGGAACGATGGAAGTGGATCTTCGTCGACGAGTACCAGGACGTCGACGCGGTCCAGTACGAGCTGCTGCGACTGCTCAGCACGCCGGACGGCAACCTGTGCGCGATCGGCGATCCGGACCAGGCGATCTACTCGTTCCGGGGCGCGGACGTCGGCTACTTCCTGCGCTTCTCGCAGGACTTCACCGACGCGCGGCTGGTCCGGCTGAACCGCAACTACCGCTCCTCCGCGCCGATCCTGGCCGCCGCCGTGCAGGCGATCGCGCCGTCGTCGCTGGTCCGGGGCCGCCGCCTCGACCCGGCCCGGCTCGACCCGGAGGCGCCGCTGGTCGGCCGGTACGCCGCGACCACGGTCGCCGACGAGGCCGACTTCGTGGCGCGTACCGTCGACGAGCTGGTCGGCGGCCTGTCCCACCGGTCGTTCGACTCGGGCCGGATCGACGGTCGGGCCACCTCGCTGTCCTTCTCCGACATCGCTGTGCTCTACCGCACCGACTCCCAGGCCGCGCCGATCGTGGACGCGTTGGCCCGGGCGAACATCCCGGTGCAGAAACGCTCGCACGACCGGCTGCGCGACCGCCCCGGCGTGGCCGCCATCGCCCGCGAGCTGCGCCACGCCGGTCTCGGCGGCTCGCTGACCGCCCGGGTGCGCGAGGCCGGTCAGGTCCTGGCGGAGCGCTTCGCGGTGCCGACGCTCGACGGCTCCGGCGCGGCACGCCCCGAGGACGTCCGTACGGCCGTGGATCTGCTCACGCCGCTGGCCCGGCGCTGCGACGACGACCTCGGGTCCTTCCTCAACCAGCTCGCCACCGGCGCCGAGGTGGACGCGCTCGACCCGCGCGCCGAGGCGGTCACGCTGCTCACCCTGCACGCGGCAAAGGGCCTGGAGTTCCCGGTGGTGTTCCTGGTCGGGGCCGAGGACGGGCTGTTGCCGCTGCGCTGGCCCGGCACCGAGCCGGACGAGGACGCGGTGGCCGAGGAGCGGCGGCTCTTCTTCGTCGGGCTGACCCGGGCGCAGGACCGGCTCTACGTCAGCCACACCGCTCGGCGGGCCCGGCACGGGACGGAACGGGAGACCCGCCCGACGCCGTTCCTCGACGTGATCGACCCGGCCCTGTTCGACCGGCTCGGCACCGCCGAGCCACGCCGACCGCGCGATCACCAACTCCGCTTGATGTAGAAGGAGGGGCCCCTTCTTAACGCCTCCGGTAGAGAAGGGGCCCCTTCTCACCACCGCGGCCAGGTGAGCACGGCGGCGAGCCAGGCGCCGGTGAGGATCGCCGGGCCGAACGGCAGCGGGGTGTCCCGGCGGATCCGGCCGGCGGCGAGCAACACGAGCACCAGCGTCCCGGCGAGCACGTGCGGGAGGAGCAGCCCGAGTCGGAGCGCCGGCCAGCCGAGCCAACCCAGCGGGAAACCGAGGGCGGCGGCGAGCTTCACGTCGCCGAAGCCGAGCCGGGCGCCCGGCAGCAGCGCGAGCAGCAGATATCCGACCAGGGACAGGCCGGCGCCGGACAGGGCGGTCGCCGCGCGGCCCGGTTCGCCGGTGACCAGGGCCGCGCCGACCAGGCCGAGCCCGCCGAGCGCCACCGCGCCGACCAGCGGATCGGGCAGTCGCAGCGCGATCAGGTCGGTGACCGCGAGCACCAGGCCGGCCGTCGCGATCAGCAGGAGGACCGGCAGCGCGGGGTCGGCGCCGTGCGTGCCGGCCAGCCCGCCGAACACCACGGCTCCGGCCACGGCCATGCCGCCCCGGAACGTCGCCGGGCCGACCCCGGCACCAGCGCCGCCGGGAGACAGGCCGAGGGCATCGCCGGACGGCACCGAGGCGCGGTGGCGAGGCCCGCCGACGAGGCGCCGGCCGAGCGGCACCGCGACCAGGCCGGCCAGCGCGCCGAGGAGCGCCGCCCCCGCCACCGACACCGTCGACACGGGCCGGGACGCTACCGCCCGGCCGGTCCCCGGACCGCCCCGTTCCCGGCTGACGGCGCGGTCCGGCGCGGGCGTTCGGTGCTCACCACCACCGCCACGCCGGCCACGATCACCGCGCCGCCGAGCAGCACCTGCGCGGTGACCGGCTCGGCGACGAGCAGGGCGCCGAGCGCCACCGCGACCGCCGGGTTCACGTACGCGTAGGTGGAGACCAGGGAGATCGGCGCGTGGGCGAGCAACCAGACGTACGCGGTGAAGGCGACGAGTGAACCGGCCACCATCAGGTACGCCAGTGCCACCCAGGACCGTCCGGTCACCTCGGCGGGATCGAAGTGGCGCAGCTCGCCCCGGACGGCCGCGATCACGGTGAGCGCCACCGCGCCGGCCACCATCTCGTAGACGGTCGCCACGAACGGATCGGCCGGCATCCGGATCCGGCCGGACAGGTAGGACCCGACCGACCAGCTGACCGCGCCCGCGACGACGGTCAGCGCGCCGGCCAGCGGCACCCCGCCCACGCCGTCGCGGGGCAGCACGAGCAGGACGAGACCGACGAAGCCGAGCGCCACCCCGGCGAAGGTCCATGGCCGGGGCCGGTCCCCGCCCACGGTGCGGAGCACCACCACCAGGAGCGGAACGGTGGCGACCAGCAGCGCGGCGACGCCGGAGGGCACCGCGTCGCCGGGTGGGCCGGACTCGGCGACCACCACCAGCCCGTTGCCGCCGGCCAGCAGCAGCACGCCGACGAGCGCCGCCGAGCCGAGGCGTCGGGGCGGCACGCGCAGCGAACCGGGCCCGCGCCGCAGCCGCAGCACCAGCGCGAGCACCGCCGCGGCGGCGGCGAACCGCATCGCGGCGGAGGTGAGCGGCGGCAGGGACTCGACAGCGACCCGGATGCCCAGGTAGGTCGAGCCCCAGAACAGGTAGACCAGGGCCAGGGCGGTCCAGATCAGGGCGGTACGGGCCGGCGGCGCAGGGGATCCGGTGGCGTCCGTCGCACTCGTGGGGCGTGAGCTCATCGGTGGACCACGCTACGGTGACCACGGCGTCGGCGTCGCCCCTTCGGTGGCCGGCCTCTCAGCACTGGCGTACCCAGGAGGCGTTCATGTCGAACTTCGGACCACCGGGCGGCGGCGCACCCGAGCCGTGGGGAGCGCGCCGCCCGGACGACGGCTACGCCCCCGACCCGCACCACGGCCCGGCGCCCGGCGGACCGCAGTACGGCGGGCCGCCGCAGCAGTACGGGCCGCCCCAGCAGTACGGGCCGGCGCCGGAGTGGACCGACGCCCCGCCGCAGCAGGGCTACCCGGCCGGACCCGGGTACGCGCCCGGACAACCGGCGTACGACGCCGGGCAGCCGCCCTACCAGGCGGGGCCGCCCGGGTACGACGCCGGACAGCAGCAGTACCCGCCGTACGCCGGGGGTCAGCCGCCGTATGCGGGCGGTCCGCCGCCGTACCTCGCCGGGCCGGCGCCCTACGACGAGCCGACGCCACCGAAGCGGGGGCGGGGCCCGCTACTGGTGGTGGTGATCGTGCTGGCCGTGCTGCTGCTGGGTGGCGCCGGGGCATACTGGCTGCTCGGCCGGGACGAGGAGAGCCCTACGGCCGGGACGACGGCCGCCACCGCGCCGGCCGCGGACCCGACGGCGACGGCGCCGAGCGAGGCGGCGGAGGCGACGCCCACGGCGGCGGCCCCGGCCTCGTCCACCGACCCGCGTTTCGTCAAGGCGGGGCAGTGTGTGGCCAACCAGGGCGGCAGCGGCCAGCCGAAGTTGGTGATCGCCGACTGCGCGCCGAAGACGTACGAGGTGCTGCGCCGGGTCGACGGCGCGACCAGCGGCAAGAAGGATGCCGAGGCGAAGTGCGGCAAGGTGGCCGGCTACACCGACTGGTACTTCTTCGACAGCGAGCTGGACACGCTCGACTTCGTGCTCTGCCTGAAACGGCGGTGAGACGTCGGTAGCCGAAACTAGGGCTGTCTAGCATCCACGCTAGACAGCCCTAGTTTCGTCTCGACGCCGACACGCGGTAGCCACCTCTACGCACGTCTAGCCTGGCCGCTAGACGAGCCGATACTGTGCGATTCGTGGATCCCGTCCGCAACCCGTACGCCCCCGGCGCCGGCCAGCGCCCGCCCGAACTCGCCGGGCGGGGGCGGGAGCTGGACGTCTTCGACGTGGTGCTGGAGCGCATCGCGCGCGGCCGGCCCGAACGCAGCCTGATGCTCACCGGGCTGCGCGGGGTGGGCAAGACGGTCCTGCTCAACACGCTGCGCTCGGAGGCGATCAACCACCTCTGGGGCACCGGCAAGATCGAGGCCCGGCCGGACCAGTCGCTGCGCCGGCCGATCGCCGCCGCGTTGCACATGGCGGTCCGGGAGCTGGCCCCGCGCCACCGCGCGCCGGACCGCATCGACGCCTTCCTCGGCGTGCTCAAGGCGTTCGCGCAGCGCTCCGCGCCGACCGGCCGGGGCGGCACGGCACCGAAGCTGCGGGACCGGTGGCAGCCCGGCATCGACGTGCCGGCCACCAGCGGCCGGGCCGACTCCGGCGACATCGAGATCGACCTGGTCGAGCTGCTCAGCGACGCGGCGACGGTCGCCACCGACGTGGGCACCGGCATCGCCGTCTTCATCGACGAGATGCAGGACGTCGGCGCCGAGGACGTCTCCGCGCTCTGCGCCGCGTGCCACGAGCTGTCCCAGCTCGGCGCGCCGCTGATCGTGGTCGGCGCCGGACTGCCGCACCTGCCGGCCGTGCTCAGCGCCGCCAAGTCGTACTCCGAGCGGCTCTACCGCTACCAGCGGATCGACCGGCTGGACCGGATCGCCGCCGACCAGGCGCTCTGCGCGCCGGCCGAGCGGGAGGAGGTCGAGTACGAGCAGAAGGCGCTCGACCTGCTCTACGAGAAGTCCGGCGGCTACCCCTACTTCGTCCAGGCGTACGGGAAGGCCACCTGGGACCATGCGCCCCGCTCGCCGATCACGGCGGCGGACGTCCGGGTCGCCGCGCCGGAGGCGGAGGCGGAACTGGCGGTGGGCTTCTTCGGCTCCCGGTTCGAGCGGGCCACCCCCGCCGAACGCGAATACATGCGGGCCATGGCCACGTTGGCGCTGGTGGACGGCGAGGAGGGCGCGCGGGACGACATGGACGCCGCGGTGCCCACCGCCGAGATCGCGCGGGCGCTCGGGCGCAAGCCGGCCAGCCTCTCCCCGGCCCGGGACGCGTTGATCAAGAAGGGCCTGATCTACTCCGGTGAGCGGGGGACGGTCGCGTTCACCGTGCCGCACTTCGGCCGCTACCTGCGTACCCAGCCGGCCTGAGCGTCGGTCAGACCCGCGACCAGGGCGGCGGGAAGACCACCTCGCCGGCCGGGGGCGGCGGCTCCTCGCCGGTGGACGGCGGCAGCACCAGCGCCTGCCACGGCTCCCCCAGCCCGGACCAGGGGCTGGTCAGCCCCAACCGGTCCGCCGGCCCGAAGCCGAACCGCCGGTAGTACGCCGGGTCGCCCAGCACCACCACCAGCCGCTCGCCCAGCTCGGTGGCGGCGTCGAGCGCCGCCTGCACCACTGCGGCGCCGTGCCCGACGCGCTGCCGGTGCGGGGCCACCGCCACCGGCCCGAGCACCAGCGCCGGCCAGCCGCCGCCGTCGGTGCGTACCCGCACCCGGCTGAGCAGGGCGAAGCCGACCACCTCGCCGCCGTACTCGGCGACCATGGCCAGCTCGGGGATCCACGCGGCGCTGTGCCGCAACTCCTCGACCAGGCCCACCTCCGGTGGGGCGGCAACGTCGGGTCGGGCGAACGCGGCGGCGAGCACCCGGGCCACCGGTGCCTCGTCGGCCGGGTCCTCCGGGCGAAGTCGCAGCGTCGTCACCCGCGCGACCTTACCGAACACGGCCGGTCCATCCGCGACGGTCGCTGAAATCGATACCGGACGGACGTCGATACCTTTCGTGTGTTGCAGGGGTGACAGGCCCGGGGACGGGGTATGACTGGAAGCATGAAGCCCGTGCGCTCCCTCGCTCGAACCATGTTGAGCGGCATCTTCGTGGTCAGCGGTGCCCGCAACCTGCGCAACCCGGAACGGCTGGTGCCCGCCGCGAAGCCGGTCACCGACCGGGTCACCCCGCTGATCCAGAACCTGCACCCGCGCATCCCGACCGACACCGAGACGCTGATCCGGGCCAACGCCGCGACGCAGTTGGTCGGCGGCCTGATGTTGGCCACCGGCCGGTTCAGCCGTCCGGCCGCGCTCGTGCTCGCCGCCACCCTGGTGCCGACGACCGCCGCCGGGCATCCCTTCTGGAACAACGACGACCCGGCCGCGCGCAACAACAACCAGATCCACTTCCTGAAGAACCTCGGCCTGCTCGGCGGGCTCCTCCTCGCCGCCGCCGACACCGAGGGCAGGCCGGGGATGCGCTGGCGCGCGGGCCACCGGATCGACCACTCCCGCCGGTCGGTCAAGCGCGCGGTCCGCACCGCCCGCCGGGAGGCGAAGATCGCCGTACGCTCCGCGGCGACCGCGCGCCGAATGCCCGGCTGACCACCAACCTGCACGGCCCACCACCCCCCCGCAAGGCACCAATCACCTGAACCGTCCGAGACCCGTTAACGCGGCGGAAATGTCGCAAACACGTGTGGGATCGGACACGGTCGCGTAACGCGGGAGGCAGCATCGTGAGGCGCCGTTCTAGGCTCCGTTCTGGACCTGGACGGGCACGACGACCTTGGTACGGGGGTGGCCACGCCATGCCGACGACAGTCGGTAGACGGACCAACCGCCTCGCCCCGACCCCCCGCGTCGTCCTCGGGGTCGACCAACGGATCGCGGTGCGCATCGGCATCGTGGCCGCCGTGTCGTACGCGGCCTGGCTCGCCGTCGGCGCCTTCGGCCGGCCGTACAACTTCTTCGACATGAAGATCTACCACGGCGCCGTGGTGTGGTGGGCGAGCGGCAACGAGCTGTACGACTTCGTCGCCCCCTCGACGACCCTCGGCTTCACCTACCCACCCTTCGCCGGCCTGGTCATGCTGCCCATGTCCTGGCTGCCGGTGGACGGTGCCGGCTTCGTCAACGCACTGGCCAGCATCGGCGCGCTCGCCGTGGTGCTGGCGGCGTTGCTGCGCCCGATCGTGGACCGGCTCGGCTGGTCGCTCTGGTTCACCGTCGGCATCGCCACCCCGCTCGCCGTGGCGATCGAGCCGTCCCGGGAGACGCTCGGTTACGGCCAGGTCAACCTGCTGCTCTTCGCGTTGATCATGATGGACCTCGTCGGTCTGCGCTGGCGGGCCAAGCGCGGCACCCACCACGAGACCGCCGAGACGCCGCTGGCCCGCTTCCTCTACAGCGGCGCCTGGGCGGGGGTCGGCATCGGGCTCGCCACCGCCGTGAAGCTCACCCCGGCGCTGTTCGTGGGCTACCTGATGCTCACCCGGCAGTGGCGTGCCGCGTGGATCGCGGTCGCCACCGCGGCCGGCGTCACGCTCGCGACGTTCGGCGTGGTCGGCGCGGAGTCCCGCACCTACTTCACCGACGTGCTGTGGCAGACCGAGCGGGTCGGTGCTGCCGACATGACCGCCAACCAGTCCCTCGCCGGCCTGCTGGCCCGGCTCTACGACTCGATCGAGACGCCCGGGCTGCTCTGGCTCGCCTTCTCGGTGCTGGTGCTGGCGCTGGGCCTGTCCCGGGCGATCAGCGCCCGCGCCGACGGCGACGAGCTGACCGCGTTCACGCTGGTCGGGCTCACCGCCAACGTGATCAGCCCGATCTCCTGGTCGCACCACCTGGTCTGGGTGATCCCGGCGATCGTGGTGCTGGCCGACGCCGCGGTGCGCCGCCGCGACGCCAGTCGGGGCCTGCCGCTGCGCGGCGCCGTGTCGCCCGCGACGAACGGCGTGCCCACGTTGCGGCCGCCGATCTGGTATCCCACGCTGACCGGGTTCCGGCACGCGGCCGGCGCGCTGGGGCTCTATCTGCTGTTCCTGATCTCACCGATCTGGCCGTACGAGCACCAACTCCCCGAGGTGTCCCACTACCAGGACGGCCTGTTCGGCGCGCTGATGGAGAACTCCCTGGCCATCGCGCTGATCGTGCTGGTCGCCGCGCTGCCCTGGCGGCCCGGCGCCGAACCGGCGTTCTATTCCGACCGGCTGGCCCGCACCGCCCAGCTCGCCGGCCGCCGCTGAGCGGCGGCCCCACTCAGGGGCAGTTCACCCACTCCTCGGTGCCGTCGTCGAAGACCTGCCGCTTCCAGATCGGCAGCCGCGCCTTGACCTCGTCGACCAGCCGCGCGCAGGCCGCGAACCCCGCCGCCCGGTGCGCGGTGCTGACCGCCGCGACCAGCGCCACGTCGCCGATCTCCAGCGGGCCGATCCGGTGCGACACCGCCACCGCGTGGACCGCCGGGTCGGCGGCGATCTCGGCCGCGACCTCGCGCAGCACCGTCTCGGCGCTGGGGTGGCCCTCGTATTCCAGCCGGGTGACCGCCCGCCCGTGGTCGTGGTCGCGGACCACGCCCTGGAAGGAGACCACCGCGCCGGCCCGGCGGTCGGCGACCGCCGCCTCGTGCGCGGCCAGGTCGAGCGGCCGGTCGGTGACCGCGCCGAGCGCCACACGCGTTTCGATGGTCATTGACGCTCTCCCGGAACAAGGGGCAGGGGTACGAGCGGCACCCGGTCGCCCGCCGCGCCGCTGGTGCCGGGACGGATCACCGCGAAGCCGTCCGCGCCGGCCAGGCCACGGAGCATCGCCGAGCCGACGTGCCGAACCGGGTGCGCGGTGCCGGCGACCCGGTCCCAGCGGGCCAGCGCGAGGTGGGTGTGATCGCCGCGACCCGGAACCGGCTCGGCCAGGGTGACCTGCGGCAGCACCGGCATCGGCCGGCCGGTGAGACCGGCCAGCAGCGGGGCGACCAGGGAGACCATGGCCACCACCGCGGACTGCGGGTTGCCCGGCAGGCCGGCCACGAAGCGCACCCGGCCGTCGCCGTCGACCAGCCGGGCGAGCAGCATCGGGAAGCCGGGGCGCACCGCCACGGTGTTGACCACGTAGTCGGCGCCGAGCGCCTCCAGCGTCGGGTGCAGGTGGTCGACCGGACCGTGCATGGTGCCGCCGGTGGTGCAGACCAGGTCGGCGTTGGTGAGCGCGCCGCGCAGCGCCGCGACGTGCGCGGGCAGGGTGTCGGCGACCGGCCCGACCACGTCGCCGGCCCGCACCTGGCAGCCGTAGCGGCGCAGCCAGGCCGGCACCGAGGGGCCGAGCGCGTCACGCACCCGGCCGGCGCCGGGCTCGCCCGAGGTGAGCAGTTCGTCGCCGAAGACCAGCAGCGCGGCCCGGGGCGCGCGGCGGACCCGCAGGGTGTCGTGCCCGCAGGAGGCGGCCAGGCCGATCACCGCCGGGTCCACCGGCGTGCCGGCGGGCAGCAACTCCTCACCGAGGTGCGCCTCCTCGCCGGGCTCGCGCCACTCCGGCTGCGACCGTGGCGTGCCGGCCACCCGGCCGTCCGCCGCCCGGGTCGACTCCTCGATCCGCAGGATCGCGGTCGTGCCGGCGGGGACCATCGCACCCGTGGCGATCTCGACGGTGGTGCCGTCGGCCGCCAGCGGTGAGGCGGTGTGCCCGGCGAGCACCCGGCCGACCACCCGCCACGGGCCGGCCCCGCGCACCGCCCAGCCGTCCACGCTGGAGGTGGGGAACGCCGGTAGGTCGGTGCGCGTGGTCAGCGGCTCGACCAGGGTGTGCCCGTCGGTGTCGGCCAGCGGCCGGGCGACCGCGGGGAGCGCGGCGGAGAGCCCGACCGCGTACACCCGGGAGCGGGCCTCTTCCCAGCCGGCCGGCGGGGGCGTGCCCACCTCGGCCGCGGCGGCTTCGGTTTCCGTGCTCATCCGGCGAGCCTAACGTCGGCGCACGGCGTCCGCGGGCTCAGTGGTCGCCGCCGCGAAGCTGGTCGACCGCGTGCCGCAGGATCGGCCCGAGCACGGCCAGCCCGTCCCGCGCCCCGCCGCGCGAACCCGGCAGGTTGACCACGAGCATCCGGCCGGTGACCCCGGCCCGCCCCCGGGAGAGCGCGGCGGTGGGCACCGCGTCGCGGCTGTGCGCCCGGATCGCCTCGGCGATGCCCGGGATCTCGTAGTCGAGCAGCGCGCCGGTCACCTCGGGGGTGCGATCGGTCGGGGTGACGCCGGTGCCGCCGCTGGTCAGCACCACATCGACCCCTTCGTCCCGGGCGGCGCGCAGGGCGTCACCGACCGGGTCGCCGTCGGGCACCACCACCGGCGCGTCGACAGTGCAGCCCAACTCCCGCAGGCCGGCGACGAGCAGCGGGCCGCTGGTGTCCTCGTAGACCCCGGCGGCGGCGCGGTTGGAGGCCACGACCACCCGGGCGCGGATCACGGTCGGTCCTCCGGCCGGACCCACTCACCGGTCTTTCCGCCGGACTTGCGGAGCACCCGGACCGCGTCCACCGACGCGGCCGGGTCGACGGCCTTCACCATGTCGACCAGGGCGAGCCCGGCGACGGCCACCGCGGTCAGCGCCTCCATCTCCACGCCGGTGCGGTCGGCCGTCCGCGCGGTGGCGGTGATCTCGACGGCGTCGGCGGTGAGGTGCAGGTCGACCGTGACGCCGTGCAGGGCGATGGGGTGGCAGAGCGGGATCAGGTCCGGGGTCCGCTTGGCCCCCATGATGCCGGCGAGCCGCCCGACCGCGAGCGCGTCGCCCTTGGGCAGGCCGTCGCGGCGCAGCAGGTCGACCACCTCGGCGGTGGTGCGGAGCCGGCCGGCCGCGATCGCCAGCCGGCCGGAGACCGGCTTGGCGGAGACGTCGACCATCCGGGCCGCGCCGGCCGGGTCGACGTGGGTGAGCTGCGCGGGTTCGGTCACGGTCCGACCCTATCCGCCGGGTACGACGGACGCGCGACACCGCGCCCGCCGGCCGAATTCGGACGGAACACGTCTAATTAGCGCCACTCGACTGACCGTTTCCACGTTTGCCACCGATAGGTAATTGCGTCGGCTCGGTCGGTCGACCTATCTCCTCGGCGACGGGCCACACCCCTGCGTCGGCCCGCCACCCACCGGGCTCGCGGTACCGTCCCCTGAATCGGAGCCGAACCCGACTGAAGTGCGGATGAGATGTGACCGGGTTGCGGTGAGACTGATGGGGCGCTCCGGCAGAGCAGGTGGCGGAGGTCGCGGTCCGCAATGGACCCGGCACGGAAAGGAAAGGAGTAGACGCGCTCCGCACACTTCTGCAAACGGAAAGTTGCGAAAAGCCAACCTATTCGCGCATATTGCATATAGTTACATATTTGCCTTCTAAACACCACGTTCCTGACCTAATCTCTTTTTCGTCAGAAGACGCGCCGGAGAATATCGGGCGCCGATGATCGAAGGAGGCAGGAACATGCGTGGGACCGACTGGAACTGAAAGCTGAACCAGCATCACAGGGCGTCCGAGGTAGGCTCTTGCCACAGCCGGCGCAGCACCTGGGAGCGGCGTGAACTCTTCCCAGCGACGCGAGATCGAGACCGACAGGCGGCTACGGCTGCTGGTCGGTCTCGTCGTCATGGCAGCCGCGGTCGTGGTGCTGACCTCGCTTCCCGGCGCATTCGTCGACGCGCTTCCCACCTCCGCCTACGACGTCGCCATCCTGGTGATGCTGACCTTCATGATCGCGGTCGGCACCCTGGTGAAGGCGCGCATCCGGATCCGCTCCACCACCCAGTCCATCAGCTGGAACGAGACCGCCATCGTCATCGGCGCCGCGGTCATCCCACTGCCCTGGGTGGTGCTGTGCACCGTCGTCGGGATCGCGCTCGCCTCACTCCAACTGTCACCGATCAAGATCGCCTTCGGCATCGGTAAGAACGTCCTGGTGGCGTTCGGCGCGGGTCTCACCCTCGCGCTCCTGCACTGGACGTGGCCGCCGCTCCACCCGCTGGACATGCTCGCCCCGCTCGGCATCGCCTACCTGGCCGTCGCGGTCATCGACGACCTGCTCGCCATCCCGGTCATCGCGCTCGCCTCCGGCACCCGGGTGCGCCGGCAGTTCCTCACCAATCTCGACCTGCGCGTCGCGGGCTTCGTCGTGCGGTTCGTGGTCGCCGTCTGCACCCTGGCGATCCTGTCGATCGATCCCCGGCTGCTGCTGGCCGTGCCGCCCCTGGTGCTCAGCCTGCACCTGGCCTACTCCACCCGGATCCGCACCCGTACCGAGCAGCAGGCCTGGCAACGACTCGCCCGCACCACCGACGCGCTCAACGTCGTCGATCTCGACCAGGTACTGACCACCGCCGTCACCGAGGCCGCCGAACTCTTCTCCGCCGACGAGGTGGAGATCGAGCTGCGCGAGGGCGGACGCACCGTACGCGGCGGCGCCGCCGGGGTCGCCTACGACGGGACCGCGCCGCAGCCCAGCGAGACGGACGGCCGGGTCGTGCCCGTCTCGCTGGAAGGACACGACCGCACCGGGAACACCGGCGAGCTGCGGCTCCGCTTCGCCGGGCCGGTCGAGCTCTCCGAACGCGAGCAGTACACCCTGCGTACCTTCGCCTCCGCCCTGTGCACCGCGGTCCGCAACGCCCAGGCGTACGCCGAACTCGCCCGCATCGCCGACGACCACGCCTACGCCGCCACCCACGACGCCCTCACCGGCCTGTCCAACCGCCGCCACCTGCTGGACGAGGGCACCGCCCAGCTCACCACCCGGCACGCCGAGGGCGTCACCGCCCTGGTGCTGATCGACCTCAACCACTTCAAGGAGGTCAACGACACGCTCGGGCACGGCGCCGGCGACCAGGTGCTCATCCAGGTCGCCGGGCGACTGCGCGACGCGGCCCGCCCTGACGATCTGGTCGCCCGGCTCGGCGGCGACGAGTTCGCCGTGCTCCTGCGCGGCCTGCCCGCACCGGCGGTCGCCGCACACCGCGCCGAGACCCTGCTCGCCGCCCTGCACGACCCGCTCGACCTGGACGGCATGCGGATCAGCGTGGAAGCCAGCGGAGGTATCGCCGCGGCCCCCGCCACCGGCGGGATGGCCGAGCTGCTCCGCCGCGCCGACGTGGCGATGTACCAGGCCAAACGCGCCGGCCAGCGGACCGCCACCTACGCGGCGACCCGCGACACCGCCGACCTGAACCGGCTCACCCTCGGCGGGGAACTGCCCCGGGCCGTCGCCGACCACGAGTTCACCGTCAACTTCCAGCCCATCGTCGACCTGGGCAGCGGCCAGGTCGTCGGCGCCGAGGCGCTGGCCCGCTGGCACCACCCCACCCACGGGCTGATCGACCCGCTGCGCTTCCTGGAAGCGGTGGAACGCTCCGGGCTGCTGCCCGCGTTCGCCGAAGCCATCCTCGACCAGGCGCTGATCGCCGCCGGCTCCTGGCACGACGCCGGCTTCGACCTGCCCGTCTCGGTGAACGTGTCACCCCGCAGCCTCCTCGACGCCCGCTTCCCCGGCGCCGTGCTGGCCCGGCTGCGCGCCCACGACCTCCCACCGGACCGGCTCGTGCTGGAACTCACCGAGACGCTCACCCTCAGCCAGCTCGACGTGGTCGACCGGGTGCTCAGCCGACTCCGTGACTCCGGGGTCCGGCTGGCCCTCGACGACTTCGGCACCGGCTACTCGTCGCTCTCGCTGCTCTCCCGCATCCCGGTCCACGAACTCAAGATCGACCGCAGTTTCGTCACCGCCATGGAAACCTCCCCCGAGGCCGCCGCCGTCATCCGCTCCACCCTCGACCTGGGCCGCAGCCTCGACCTCACGGTGGTCGCCGAGGGGGTGGAGAGCGAACCGCAACGCCGCGCGCTCTGGGAGCTGGGCTGCGCCGCCGGCCAGGGCCACCTGTTCGCCCGGCCGCTGCCCGCCGGCGCGCTGCTCGCCGCCCTGCACCGCGGCGCCGGCGGCCGGCCCGGCGCCCTCGTCCGGCCACTGCACGACGCCGGCGCGGTCATCCGCCTGCCCGGCCGCCGCGTCGGCGGCGCCCGCAACCGCCCCATCCCGCCCGCCGCCACCGACGCCCGGCACCCCTGACCACCCGGCCCGACCGGGCCGGCCCACCTCCCCGGTCTGCCAGACTGGCCCGCGTGACCGCGCACGCCGACCCGGCCAGCCCCGCCACCCGCCGCTGGTCGGCGCTCGACACCGCCGCCGGCGGGCTCGCTCTCGACCTGGCCCTCTACGCCGCCGCCACCGTCTTCGCCGGGATCACCGCCGCCACCTCCACGCTGCCACCGCACCGGGCCTGGGGAGCGGTCGCCACCATCGGGTACGCCCTCGCCACGCTCGCCGCGGCCACCCAGCTCCTCGCCCGCCGCCGCGCCCCCGGCACCCCGCTGGCCGGGGTGCCCGCCCGCTGGGCCGTCACCGGCCTCACCTGGGCCACCACCGCGCTGCTGCCGGTCGTCTTGCAGAGCGTCCAACGGGCCGCCGGACGCACCGACCGCGCACAGGAGGAGGTGGTGGTGGTCGAACACGCCGGCACCCGCCTCGCCGAACACGGCACCCCCTACCTCGGGCCCGACGCCATCGCCGCCCTGCCCCCCGGGGAGCAGCTCCTCGGCTACACCCCCTACCAGCCGGGCATGGCGCTGTTCGGGCTGCCCCGCGCCGCGACCGACGTCTGGTGGACCGACGCCCGCGTCTGGTTCGCGGTGGCCACCGCGCTCGCCCTCGCCGCCCTGGTCACCACGCTGCGCTCCACCACCGACGAACCGGACTCACCCCGTCGGGGCGGCGCGCTGCTACGCGCCGTCCAAGCCGCCACCGTCCTGCCCGTCTCCGCGCTCACGCTCGCCACCGGCGGCGACGACCTGCCCGTACTCGCGCTCTGCCTGCTCGCCCTCGCACTCGCCGCCGCCGACCGGCCCGGCCGCGCCGGCCTCGCCGTCGGCGCCGCCGGCACCCTGAAACTCTTCGCTCTGCCGGTCGCGATCGTGCTGATCTGCTGGGCCGCCGCCCGACGGGCCGGAACCCGCACCGCGCTGGGCGCGCTCGGCCTGCCCGTCCTCGCCCTGCTCCCGGTGCTGCTCGTCGACTCCGACGCGCTCGTCGAGAACGTGCTGCGCTTCCCCCTCGGCCACGGCCTGGTCACCAGCCCCGCCCAGTCCCCGTTCCCCGGCCACCTGATCGCCGAGACGCTCCCCGCCGGCCGGGTGGTCGCCGCCGCGCTGCTCGTCGCGGTCGGCCTGGCGATCGCCGTCCGGCTGCTGCGCCGGCCGCCCCGCACCGCCGCCGCCACCGCCACCATCTGCGGGTACGGTCTGCTCGCCGCGATCCTGCTGATGCCCTCCACCCGTTTCGGCTACCTGCTCTACCCGGCTGCCCTGCTCCTGCTCGCCCCGGCGCTGGCGCTCGCCGAATCCCCGGCCCGGGACACCGGCCGGCCGACATTCCCGCCAACCGCCCGGCGTGAGCCGGCGGAAAGGCGTACACCTGAGGCATGACCACCTACCGCGACCGGGCCGAGGCCGGACGGGACCTCGCCGAGCGCCTCACCGACCTCGCCGGCCGGCCCGACGTCATCGTCCTCGGTCTGGTCCGGGGCGGCGTACCCGTCGCCCGGGTGGTCGCCGACCGCCTCAACGCCCCCCTCGACGTGCTGGTCGTGCGCAAGCTCGGCGTGCCGTGGGCGCCCGAGGTGGCCTACGGGGCGCTCGGCCCCGGCGGCGTACAGGTCCTCAACGACGCGGTCGCCGACCGGATCAGCGAGAACGACCGCGCCCAGGTCCGCCGTCGCGAACAGGCCGAACTGGAACGCCGCGAGCAGCGCTACCGCGACGGCCGGCCGCCCCTGGACCTGACCGGCCGCACCGCCGTGGTCGTCGACGACGGGCTCGCCACCGGCGCCACCGCCCGCGCCGCCGTCCAGGTCGCCCGTCACCTCGGCGCCGCCCGCGTGCTGGTCGCCGTCCCGGTCGGCTCCCCGCAGGCGTACGAGATGCTCTCCGCCACCGCCGACACGGTGGTGAGCGGCCAACTCCCGCCCGACTTCGCCGCGGTGGGCGCCTACTACGACGACTTCCACGAGGTCTCCGACGACGAGGTGACGCACGCGCTGACCGCCACCGCGTGAAATCACCCGGTACCGTCGGTGTCATGCAGCTCACCTGTCCCAAATGCCGTGGAGAGATGCGCCAGTACGAGCGCAGTGGAGTGACCATCGACCAGTGCGGCGAATGCCGCGGGATCTTCCTCGACCGAGGCGAGCTCGAGAAGCTGTTCGACGCCGAGGCGAACTGGAACCGCCAGCACGGTGGCGCCCCGCAGGCCGCGCCCGCCGGAGCCGGCTACCCGCCCCCGCCGCCCCCGCCCGCCGCCCCGCACCAGCCCGGTTACGGCGCCGTCCCCCCGCCCCCGCCCCCGCCGCCGCCCGGCCACGGCTATGCGCAGCCCGCGTACGGCCACGGGCAGCAGCAGCACTACGGCTACCACGGTCACTACCGCAAGAAGAAGAAGCACGGCTTCCTCGGCGAACTGTTCGACTGAAAGTAAGGAGGGGCCCCTTCTTAACGCCTGCGCGATAGGAGGGGCCCCCTCCTCACCATGCCGACCGGCGCGCGCAGTGGCAGGCTGTCCCCATGAGCCCGATCCGGCAGCACGAGGCGCTGGCCCAGGCGTACGACGGCATCACCGCCGTCGTCACCCCGCTCGACGACGACGGCCTGCAACGCGCCACCCGCTGCCGGGGCTGGCTCGTCGCCGACCTGCTCTTCCACGTGCTCTGCGACGCCCAGCGCGCGCTCGTGGCCCTGGCCAGCCCGGTGCCCGGTCCGGCCGACGTGGACGACGTCAGCTACTGGCGGGCGTTCACCCCCGGCGGCGACGACGAGGCTGACGCGAAGCACGCGTGGTGGGCCCGCCGCTCGGCCGCCGCCTTCGACCGGCCCACCGGGCTGGTCCGGATCTGGTCCGACACCGCCCCGGCCGCCGCCCGCGCGGCCGCCGCCGCGGACCCCGACGGGCACGTGACCACCCAGGGGCACGTGCTGCGCGTACCCGATCTGCTCGCCACCCTGACCACCGAGGCGGTGGTGCACCACCTCGACCTGGTGGTGGAGCTGCCGGACGCGCCGCAGCCGGCGGCGGACCCGACCCGGGTGGCGGTGACCACGATGGACGGCCTGCTGCCCGACGAGGCGGTGCGCCCGGCCGGGTGGGACGACCACGAGTATCTGCTCAAGGCCACCGGGCGGGTGCCGCTGACCGACCGGGACCGGTTCGAGCTGGGCGAGGCGGCGGGCTGGTTCCCACTCCTCGGCTGACCTTCCTTGATCATTGGAGCGGAGGGCGGGCGGTCCAGCCGACGAAGCGGTCGGACAACTCCTGGGGATCCGGGTTCTGCTTGAGCAGGTCGGCGGTGGCGTCGAACAGGCAGGTCGCCATGTAGATCGACAGGGCGACGCGGTCGCGCCGGTAGTCCATCAGCAGCAACAGGCGGGCCGGCTGGCAGGGCCAGGGGCCCGCGCAGGCCCGGCAGAGCCAGCGCGGTCGCATCGGGGTGTGCGGCCGGACGGCCCGGCGACCACGATCGGGTACGGGGGAGGCAGACGGCGCACTCATCCCCCGATCGCGCTCGCGTTGGTATCGATCGTCAACCCCTATCGCTGTTATCGACCGGCGAGCAGTCGGCGGCGCCCGCGCCTCGGTGGTCGCCTCCCGGCGCGACTTCCCGGCCCCGTATCAGGTACTCAAGATGGGCCAGATCTGGCGGAAGTCGGACGTCGAAGAGTGGGTACGGGAGCACCGACCGGAACTGTCGTCCGACTGAGCCGCCGATCATGGAGTTGTGGCACCTCTGATATCGGCCGCAACCTGACATCCAAGGCACCACAACTCCTAGATCGACGCGATCGGCAGAGATCTTGGAGCGAGACGGCGCTCAGACGATGGCCATGTCCACGAAGCGCGACAGGTGTAGCTGGGCCGCAACCGTCACCGTGTCGGTCGGACCATTTCTGTGCTTGGCAACAATGAAGTCCGCCTCCCCGGCTCGCGGCGACTCCTTGTCATAGTAGTCATCACGGTGCAAAAGGATGACAACGTCGGCATCTTGCTCAATAGAGCCAGATTCCCGCAAATCAGACAACTGGGGACGCTTGTCGGTGCGCTGCTCGGGGCCACGGTTCAGCTGACTCACCGCGATCACCGGGCACTCGACCTCCTTGGCCAGCAGCTTGAGGCCACGGGACAGGTCCGCGACCTCCTGCTGCCTGCTCTCGGTGCGCTTCGGTGACGTCATGAGCTGGAGATAGTCGACGACGATCAGCTTCAGGTCGTGCTTCTGCTTGAGCCGGCGCGCCTTCGCCCGGATCTCCATCAGGTTCATGCTCGGGGTGTCGTCGACGAAGAGCGGCGCCTCACTGATCTCGCCCATGCAGCGGGCCAGCTTGGTCCAGTCATCGTCGGAGAGCTGCCCGCTACGAAGAATGTGGAGCGGTACACGGGCCTCGGCCGAGAGCAGTCGCATGACGATCTCGACCTTGCTCATCTCCAGCGAGAAGATGGCCGCAGCTTGGTTGGCGCGAATAGCCGCATTTCGGGCAAAGTCCATTGAGGCGGTCGACTTGCCCAAACCAGGCCTGCCCGCCACGATCACCAATTGCCCGGCGTGCAGGCCGTTGAGCAGGCGGTCGAGGTCGGTGAAGCCGGTCGGCACACCGGTCATCACGCCACCCTGGGCGCCGACCGCCTCGATCTCGTCCAGCGTCGGCTGGAGCATGTCGGCCAGGATCGCGAAGTCCTCGCTGACCCGCTTCTCGGTGATCTCGTAGACGGCCTGCTGGGCGAGGTCGACGATGTCGTCCACGTCGCGGCTGCCGCTCGGGCCGGTGCCGTAGCCGAGCTGCACGATCCGGGTGCCGGCCTCGACCAGCCGGCGGAGCACGGCCCGCTCGCCGACGATGCGGGCGTAGTAGGCGGCGTTGGCGGCGGTGGGCACGCTGGCGATCAGCGTGTGCAGGTAGGGCGCGCCGCCGATACGGGCGAGGTCGCCGGAGTCGGCCAGCGCCGCCGCCACGGTGATCGGGTCGGCCGGTTCACCGCGACCGTAGATGTCGAGGATCGCGTCGAAGACGGTGGCGTGCACCGGGCGGTAGAAGTCGTTGGTCTTGAGGATCTCCACGACGTCCGCGATGGCGTCCTTGGAGAGCAACATGCCGCCGAGGACGCACTGCTCGGCGGCGACGTCCTGGGGTGGGGTCTTCTCGAAGGACGCGTCCCGGCGCTGCGGCTCGGACGGTTGTCCTCCGGTGCGTTCCGCGCGCGTCTCGTCGGTGACCGACACGGGTCCCCCCTTGCTGCGTCGGATCGGGTCCAGCTCTATCGCCGGGGTATGACAACTTCCGCCGACCCTCC
Source organism: Micromonospora humi (assembly GCF_900090105.1). Lineage (GTDB taxonomy): Bacteria > Actinomycetota > Actinomycetes > Mycobacteriales > Micromonosporaceae > Micromonospora > Micromonospora humi. Next base: position 160,795 of record NZ_FMDM01000005.1, read on the forward strand.
GGTCGATCGGGGGTCATCGCCCGGCGGTCGCTGGCCACGATACGGAACCCGAGGTCAGCCACCAACCGGACCGGTGGACGAGCTTCGGGACAACCTGTGGACGCAGGGGGACCGACATGTGCGCAGGGTGTGCACAGGGTGTGGAAAAGTGATGGGGAATTCCGGGCCTATTGCTCCTGACCTGGGCTTTTCCCATCCCCACCCTGTGGACGGAAGATTTCAGGTCGAGCCTTGTCGCCGTTCGTCCCGTACTATCGCTGCGAACGGCTGCACCTTGACAGCGGATTGCACTTTCGGGTTGAGGAGAAGGGTCACGCTCCGGCCGTGAGACACCGGGACTGGGCAGGCGGGGAGGACACCCCGCGCGTGCGCCGGCCGAGCGGTTCCTGGGACACCTCCGCCGGTCCGCGTGCGGTCGACTCGTACGCGCCGGAGCGCCAACGCACTCCGAGCCGCCGACGGGCGATCGAGCGTGGCCAGGACGAGCCGGTGGACGCCTACCTGCCGCGCTGGGCGGTCGAGTCGGGGATCAGCCGGGCCGACGGCGGTGGTCGGCACGCCGCGCCCGACGACGACGAGGACGTCGAGGTCGAATCGCCGTCCTCGGGTGGCGGCTGGCGGGCCGACGCCGGGTGGCGCCGCGACGACGACCGACGTGAGGTGCGGGCCATCGGCGCCGCGCCGGTGTCGGATCACACCGCCGAGTGGACCCTGGACGCACCGCAGGAGCGGGGGTACGTCGGGAGCCGGCGCGCCGAGGGTGAGGACGAGCCGGTGTCGGGCACGGTCCCGCGCAGCCGGCCCCGCCGGGCGGCGACCCGCAAGCCGGAGGTGACCTGGTCGGGGCTGCCCGAGGAAGCGAGCCCGGGTGGTGACAGCGGCGGGTGGGAGGCGGAACGCCCGACGCGGCGGAGCCGGCGGTCGACGTCGAGTTCCTCCTGGCCGCCACCCGCGGTCGACCCCTGGGAGCGAGGGCGGGCGGTCGAGCCGGCGCCGGTGGAGCAGCCGGCGGTCGACCCGTGGGACGCGTCGGGCGTGCAGGAATGGGGTCGGGGCGCCACCGGGACGAGGTGGGAGCGCTCGGAGAATCGGTGGGACCGGACGGAGCACACCGGCCAGTGGGACAGGTTCACCGACACCGGTCACCTCGACCGGGTGCGCGACACCGGCGACCGGTACCCGGCGGTGGACCCGTGGGACCGTACGGCGCCGCCGGTCCGGGAGGGCTGGGCGTCGCCGGAGCAGATGGAGGAGTTCTGGTCGGGCACCCGCCTGGCCGGTGACGATCCGCGCTGGATGGAGACGCCGACGTCGGCGCCCCGGTCGCCGATGGTCGCGTACCCCGCTCCGCGTCCCCGGGCCGCGCCTCGTCGCCGGCCGGCGGAGCCGGTCGGGGCGGGCGGGTCCGCGTTACGGCGCGGGATGGACACGATCGGCGGCGGGCAGTGGGGCCGGCGGCTCGAGGACGACCTGCTGGACCCGGATCCGGGTGGCCCGCTGCGACCGTTGGTCTACACGGCGGCCTGCTACCTGGTGCCGGCGGTGCTGCTCTTCCTCGGTCTGGTGTTCCTGGACGGGCAGGCGCCGCCGGGGTGCGTGACCGACATCAGCGGCGGCGGCTGCGACTCACCGCGGGCGCACGCGTTCGCGTCGTTGTCGGCGGCGGCGCCGCGGTTCGGGCTGGCGTTGGTGAGCAGCCTCGTGGTGGCCGTCCTGCTGCGTCAGGTCGGGACGACGTGGCGGTCGGCGACGGTGGCGCTGGCGGCGGCCGTGGTGGGCGGCGGGTTGTCCACGGTGGTGATCAGCGCGGTGACCGGCCAGGCGATCGGCTGACGTGCGGAAGCGGAGAAGGGCCCGCACCGGTTGTCCGGTGCGGGCCCTTCCGTCGTGCGGTGGGTGTCAGCCCTTGACCACGTTCAGGTCGAACTTCGCGGTCACCTCGGGGTGCAGGCGAATGCTGACCGGGTAGGCGCCGAGCGACTTGATGTGGCCGGGCGTCTCCAGCCGGCGGCGGTCCAGGGTCGGACCACCGGCCGCCTTGACGGCGTCGACGATCTCGGCCGGGGTGACCGAGCCGAAGAGCCGGCCGCCGTCGCCGGCGCGGGCCTTCAGGTTGACCTTCAGGCCCTCGAGCTGGCCCTTGATCTCGTTGGCGTGGCCGAGGTCGCGGACCTCGCGGGCCGAGCGGGCCCGCTTGATGACCGTGACCTGCTTCTCGGCACCCTTGGTCCAGGCGATCGCGAAGCCCTGCGGCAGCAGGTAGTTACGGCCGAAGCCGTCCTTCACCTCGACGATGTCGCCCGGAGAGCCGAGGCCGGACACCTCCTGAGTAAGGATGATCTTCATGTCCGTGCCTCCCCTCAGCGTGCCGTGGCCGTGTACGGCAGGAGCGCCATCTCGCGGGCGTTCTTGACCGCACGGGCGATCTGCCGCTGCTGCTGCGAGGTAACGCCGGTCACCCGTCGAGCGCGGATCTTGCCGCGGTCGGAGATGAACTTGCGCAGCAGCGCGGTGTCCTTGTAATCGATATAGGTGATCCCGTCCTTGTCGAGCGGGTTCACCTTCTTCTTCGGCTTGCGCAGTGCCGCAGCCTTCGCCATTGCTCTTGCTCCTGGTTTGCGATCGCGGGCGCTCGGCGCCATCAGAACGGGGGCTCCTCGTCGAAGTTTCCGCCGCCCGAACCAGCGCGGGAGGGGGCCGGGGCAGCCGAGGCCCAGGGGTCGTCGAAGTTGCCTCCGCCGCCACCCTGGCCACCACCGCCACCACCGCCGAAGCCGCCGCCTCCGCCACCGGAGCGGGACATCTTCTGCACCTTCGCCGTGGCGTAGCGCAGGGACGGGCCGATCTCGTCGACCTCCAGCTCGATGACGGTGCGCTTCTCACCCTCGCGGGTCTCGTACGACCGCTGACGCAGCCGGCCGGACACGATCACCCGGGCGCCGCGCTGCAGCGACTCGGCGACGTTCTCGGCGGCCTGGCGCCAGACCGTGCACGAGAGGAACAGCGGCTCGCCGTCCTTCCACTCGCCGGACGCCTTGTCCATGAACCGGGGCGTCGAAGCGACCCGGAACTTGGCGACCGCGGCACCGGAGGGGGTGAACCGCAACTCGGGGTCATCGGTCAGGTTGCCGATGACCGTGATGGTGGTGTCTCCTGCCATGACCATCTCCTCGCGCACTCATCGTTGTGCCGTACAGGCTCTCAGAGCCCTCCGACAGCGCGGATGAGGCTTGATCCGGACGTGCCGGGTCTAGATGCTCAGCGCATCTCCGGGCGAATGACCTTGGTGCGCAGCACCGACTCGTTGAGTCGGAGCTGACGGTCCAGCTCGGCCACGGCCTCCGGCGTCGCCTGGAGGTCGACGACGGCGTAGATGCCCTCGGCCTTCTTGTTGATCTCGTACGCGAGGCGCCGGCGGCCCCACACGTCGGTCTTCTCCACCGAGCCACCCGCGGTCCGGATCACGTTCAGGTACGTGTCGAGAGACGGGGCGACGGTGCGCTCCTCGAGGCTGGGATCGAGGATCACCATGACTTCATAGTGACGCAAGACGTGCTCACCTCCTGTGGGCTAGGCGGCCACGGTCCTTCCGTGGCAGGAGGTCGTGCGTCGTTGCCCGCCGGTGCCGGGGGAACCCGGCCGGACGCGGACAACCGGACCAGGATAGCCGGTCCGGACGATCATGCCGGGGCCGGTGGTCCGAGTGGCTCCGGAGGCGGCGACAGGGGCCCACCTCCGGCGTCGCGCGCCGAGAAGGTGGACCCCTGTCCACGGGGCCGCGAGGCGTCCCGTCCGCATTCCTTGGGTGGGACCTGGGGAGGAACGACCACACCGATGAGGTTGGATCGAGGACGCCCCGCGGAGCTTTATCATGTTGTCACCTGGTGTGACCATACAGCGGCTCTCGTCACCACTTGGGGTAAATGCAGGAATTCGTCCAACTGGTGGATCGTGCCCCGTCGTGCCGGGCCGCACGGCGGGGCGTCCCGTTGCCGGGGGCCTTGCCTGCCCGTGCCGTGCTGTGGACCACGTCCGGGCGGAGCGTCGACCATCGATCTCACCTCGGACAACGACCGCGGGGCCAGGTGGTGACGCGCACTCGGGGCCGCGACCCCCGCGTGCGAGTACGCCGGGTGTCGCCGGGGCGACGTAGGCTGCCCTGCATGCGAATCGGAGCCCACGTCGATCCGGCCGACCCGCTGGCCGAGGCGACCGCCCGGGAGGCGGACGCGGTGCAGTTCTTCCTCGCCGACCCGCAGGGTTGGAAGGCCCCGAAGCCGCGCGAGGACGCCGAACGCCTGCGCGCCGCCGACGTCGACCTCTACGTCCACGCGCCGTACGTGATCAACGTGGCCACGCTCAACAACCGGATCCGCATCCCGAGCCGCAAGCTGCTCCTCGGTCACGCCACCGCCGCGGCGGCCGTCGGCGCCAAGGGCCTGATCGTGCACGGCGGTCACGTCAACGCCGGGGACGACCTCGCCAAGGGCTTCGACAACTGGCGCAAGACCTTCGCGTACGCGGCCGACTCCGGCGGCTTCCCGCTGCCGGTGCTGATCGAGAACACCGCCGGCGGTGACAACGCCTGCGCCCGCCACCTCGACGCACTGGCCCGCCTCTGGGACGCGCTCGGCGACCACGAGGTCGGCTTCTGCCTCGACACCTGTCACGCCCACGCCGGCGGCGAGGAGCTGCTGGGCCTGGTCGACCGGGTGAAGGCGATCACCGGTCGGATCGACCTGATCCACGCCAACAACTCCAAGGGCGCCTTCAACTCGGGCCAGGACCGCCACGACAACCTCACCGGCGGCACGATCGATCCCGAGCTGCTGGTGGCGGTGATCCGGGCGGCCGGCGCGCCGGTGATCGTCGAGACTCCGGGAGGCGTCGAGGGCCAGGCGTCCGACATCGCGTTCCTGCGCGGCCAGCTGGGCGCCACGGCATGACCGGGGAGCAGTCCGGCGCGACCGGGGCCGCCCCGCAGGCCGAGGCCGCCGCGACGGACGCGGAGCCGGCACCGGGCAGGGCATCGGCCGCACGGGTCGGAGCCACCTCGACCGCGCCGGCCGCCACCCACGACGAGCCCTCGGGGACCACCGCCGCCGGCGGCGACGAGACCGCCGAAGAAAGCCGGACCGCCGGGACGGACGGCCGCGCCGGGGCCGACGCCAAGAACGGGACCGGCGGCCCGGACGGCGACGCTCGGACGGCGAGCAGAACCGCAGGCACGGACCGCGACGCCGCAACCGACGCCCAGGACAAGACCGCCGGCGCGGACCGCGACCCCGGAACCGACGCCCAGGACAAGACCGCCGGCGCGGACCGCGACCCCGGAACCGACGCCCAGCACAAGACCGCAGACACGGACCGCGACGCCGGAACCGACGCCAAGGACAAGACCGGCGGGACGGACCCCGACGCCGGAACCGACGCCGACGGCAAGGGCAAGGCCGGGGGTACGGACGGCGACGAGCCGGCGGACCGCTGGACCGCGTTCGGGCCGGCGCCCGAGCCGGTGCTCGGCCGGGCCCGGCGGGCCGGGCGCGCGGTGGGCCGCTTCCTGGTGCACGAGTGGACGCTCGCCGCCGTCGCCACGCTCGTGGTGGCCGCGGCGATGACCTGGCCCACCCTGCGCTACCCGCGTTACACGCTGCCGCAGGACTACTGGGACCCGAGCCTGCAGGCGTGGCAGATGGCGTGGTCCGGGCACATCCTGCGCACCGACCCGGCGATGCTGTGGCACTCCAACACGTTCTTCCCGGAGAACTGGAGCTTCGCCTTCTCCGACACCCTGCTCGGCTACGCCCCGGCCGGCCTGATCGGGGTCGGCCCGGAGCAGGCCGTGCTGCGCTACAACATCATGTTCGTGCTCGCCCACGCGCTCGCCGCGTTCGGGGCGTACGCGCTGGCCCGGCAGCTCGGCGCGGGCCGGATCGGCGGCGCGGTGGCCGGCGCGAGCTTCGCGTACGCGCCGTGGTTGCTGGCCCAGGCCGGGCACCTGCACATCATCTCCAACGGCGGCATCCCGCTGGCGCTGGCCATGCTGGCCCGCGGGCACGGCTGGTCGCTGCGCCACGGCTACCGCCCGCGTCGCCGGCACGCGGGCTGGGCGCTGGCCGGTTGGCTGGTAGCCGCCTGGCAGCTCACCCTCGGCTTCGGCATCGGGTTGCCGTTCGCCTACCTGTTGGCCGGCGTCGGGCTGGTCGCGGTGGTGCTGTGGTTCGTCCGCCGTCGGCGGGTGAAGCGTCCGTTCGGCCGGCGGCTGTTCCTGGCCGACCTGGTCGGCGCGCTCGTCTTCGCCGCGGTCGGCGGGTTGCTGGCGATTCCGTTCTTCAAGGTCGCCGAGCTGCACCCGAACGCGGCGCGCTCACTCGCCGAGATCCAGCTCTACTCGCCGCCGGCCAGCGGCTTCTTCACCGCGCCGGCCGAGTCCCGGGTCTGGGGCGGGCTGCACGAGGGGGCCCGGGCGGTGCTGCCGTGGCATCCGGAGATGACGTTGCTGCCGGGCTTCGCGCTCTACGCGCTGGCCGCCGGCGGCTTGTTCTTCTCGGTCTGGCGGGTCCGCCACCGGCTCTTCCTGCTCGCCGGTGTGCTGGTGACGATGGCGCTGGCGATGGGCACCCGGTTCCTCGACGGCCGGTTCACCTACGTGCCGCTCTTCGATTACCTGCCGGGCTGGAACGGGCTGCGGACGCCGGGCCGGATGATGCTCTGGACCACGCTGCTGCTCGGCCTGCTCGCGGCCGGCGCGGTCACCGCGTTCTGCATGCGGGTGCGTGAGCTGGCCGCCGAACGGGTCCCGCCGTGGCCGGGCCCGTGGCTGCGGCTGGCCACGCTGGTGCCGCTGCTGCTGGTGCTGGCCGAGGGGTTGAACGTCACGCCGCACCCGGTGGTGCCGCGGCAGCCGGCGGCGATGCGCACCGTCGACGGCCCGATGCTGGTGCTGCCCAGCAGCCAGAACCTCGACCAGCCGGTGATGCTCTGGTCGACCGACAGGTTCCAGCCGATGGTCAACGGCGGCAGCGGCTTCACCCCGAACTCCCAGGCCCAGGTCCGTGAGGCCACGGTCAGTTTCCCGGACTACGCCAGCATCGACTACCTCCGGCGGATCGGGGTCCGCAACGTGGTGGTGCTCCGGGACCAGCTCGGCGGCACCCCGTGGGAGGGGATGCTCGACCGGCCGGTGGAAGGGCTGGGCGTGACCCGGGAGCAGGTCGGCGAGGCGGTCGTCTACCGGCTGTGAGGCCGGCCGGGCCGCCTCGCGGCCCGGCCGGCGCACCGCCCCGCCGCTGCCGGCCCGGTCAGGCCGGCACCGGTTCGACCGGGCGGTCGGCGGCGGCACCGGAGCGCCAACGTTGGTGCCAGGGCGCGTCGGGGGCCCCGTCGAGCAGCCCGCCGTCCGGGTCGTCGGCGTAGGTCTGCCGCACCGCGTCGCGCTCCGGTCGCAGGATGTCCCGGATGACGAAGCCGCAGAGCACCGCCACGGTGACCAGGCGCAGGGTGGATGCCAGCACGAAGACGCCCTCGGGGAAGACCGGCCGGGAGGTGGCGGTGCCGAGCAGTTCGCCGTAGAAGGCGGCGAAGTAGCAGACCTCGGCGAACTGCCAGGCCAGGAACGCGCCCCAACGCGGCCGGGCGAGCACCGCGAGCGGCAGCAGCCAGAGCACGAACTGCTGCGACCAGACCTTGCTGAAGATCAGGAAGGCGGCGACGATCAGGAAGGCGACCTGGGCCAGCCGGGGCCGGCGCGGGGCGAGCATCGCGAGCGCGGCCACGCCGAGGCAGGCCAGCCCGAAGAGCAGGTACGACACCCAGTTGAGGGTGGAGATGTTGGCGTTGAGCCACTCGAACGGGCCGAGTTCGCCGGGGGCGGACGGGCTGATCCGACCGTCCAGGTAGCGGCCGATGTACCAGAGCGTGCCCCAGTCGATGGGTCGGGTGGTGTTCAGGTCGAAGAACCGCCCCCAGCTCTCCCGGTAGGGGATCGCCACCGGCAGGTTGACCGCGACCAGCGTCACCAGCGCGGTGGCCGTGGTGACGAGCCCGGCCAGCAACCGGCCGGCCCGCAACGTGAGCACCAGGATCGGACCGAGCAGGAACAGCGGCCACATCTTCGCCGCGCCGCCGAGCCCGAGCAGCACACCGGCCAGCCCGGGCAGCAACATGCCGTACCGGTCGGGTCTGGCGCGCGCCCACGCCAGCAGCCCGAACGCGGCCAGGCCGACGGCGAGCAGGTCCCAGTTGACGGTGGCGGTGAGCACCAGCGCCGGGGAGAGCGCGAACAGGGCCGCGTCCCAGGGTCGTCGGCGGCGCAGGCTGAGGATGACCGCGACGGTGGCGACCGCGAGCGCGCCGAGCACCAGCGCGTTCAGGTTGTAGAACCACTGCCCCTGGTTGACGCCGGGGTTGTCGACGCCGAGGGCGTGCACCGGCAGGCCGAGCGCGCCCATGAAGTAGCCGGTCAGCACCGGGTATTCCACCGGGTGGTCGGCGTAGGGGACCTTGCCCTCGTTGAGCCCCTCGGCGTAGTAGAGCGCCAGCACGTCGGTGTAGCACATCCGGGTGTACTGGACGTTGTTCTGCCAGGCGCCGTCCTGGCAGGGCGACTTCTGCACCCAGTGCAGGGCGAGCGTGAGGCAGACCAGGGCCAGCACGATCCGCGCCGCGGTCCAGAACCGGCCCTCGCGACCGGCCGGCCGGTCGAGGGCGGTGGCGTGGTCACCGAGCGGCCCGCCGATCAGGCCGGACGTGCCCCGCACGAACCAGTCCGAGCGGGACGGGTGGTCGGCGGTCGCTCCGGGTCGGGGCGACTCCCCGGACGCACCGGGCTCATCGATGCCTGCGGTCGACTGGGTGCTCATGGAGAGGCATCCTGCCGTACGCCGGGGGTGTCCGTCCCGCCGCGCGCGGAGAAATTCCGGTCCGCGAAACGCGGCGGCGGCCGGACCGCTCGGGTCCGGCCGCCGCCGTCAGGGGCTACGCGTCAGTTCGTCTGTCTGGTCGGTGGGGTGCTGGGCAGCACGCCACCGCCTCGGCCGCCGCCCCCGGGGAAGCCGGGGAGACCACCGCCCTGGTCGCCACCACCGCCCGGGTTGCCGCCGCCGGGGTTACCGGGGCCCTGGTTGCCACCGCCCTGGTTGCCGTCGGGGCAGAACAGGCCCAGCGGGTCGCAGGCGGGGCCGCCGGGGGTCGGCGGCGGCGCGGCCGGCATGTCGCCGTTGCCGACGTCGTCCTTGCCGATGTTCGCGGCCGGCGGGAAGTCCTTCTTCGGCTCGTCCTTCAACGCGTCGTTCATGAAGCGCTGGAAGATGGCGCCGGGCATCTTGGCACCGCTGATCTTGTTGCCGTCCTTGTCCTTGATCGCCTTGCGGGCGTCCTTGTTGCCGACCCAGACCGCGGTGGCGAGCTGTGGCGTGTAGCCGATCATCCAGGCGTCACCGTTGTCGAGCGTCTTCGCGTTCAACTCCCAGGTGCCGGTCTTCTCCGCGGCCTTCCGGCCGTCGTCGAGCCGCCGGTTCACCTGGCCCGGGTATTCCTCCAGCACCGAGGTGACGTCGGCGACGACGTCCTTCTTGATGCGCTGCTCCGGGGTGGTCTTCACGGTCTTCAGCACGTCCCACTTACCGGTCGCGGGGTTCTGCTTCTCGACCTTCCGGATGAAGTGCGCCTTGTTGTACCAGCCCTCGTTGGCGAACGTGGCCACACCGTTGGCGTGGTCGAGCACCGTGATCGGGTACTGGCCGTAGCCGATCACGTGGAAGAACGGGTCGGGCGCGAGGTCCTTCGCGTCGTACTTGGCCAGGTCGTACGCCTTGGCGGGGTTGGTGTCGGTCCGCCACATGGTGCTGACGCCGGCCTTCTTGGCCATGTCGAGCACCTTGTCCGGGCCGATCTTCTCGGTGATGTAGTAGAACGGCACGTTGAGCGACTTGAGCGTCGACTGCTCGAGCGTGCAGGAGTTGCCGCAACTGGCGTCGACACCCGCGTTGCTGACCGTGAACTCCATCTTGTCCGGCTTGAAGGACTTGCCCTTCCACCGGGACTTGAGGGAGATGCCCTCGTCGAGCGCCGCCGCCAGCGTGTAGATCTTGAAGCTCGACCCGGGCGAGTGACCACCGCTGACCACGCCGTTGTCGACGTTCTTGCCGGCGTAGTCGGTGCCGGTGCCGTTGTCGCCACCGTAGTAGGCGCGCACCTCGCCGTTACTGGGATCGATCGACACCAGCGCCGCCATCAGGTTGCCCGGCTGGCCGGCCAGCTCGGAACCCTTCTTGGCCCGCTGGGCGGCCGCCACCGCGGCGCTCTGGACCTTGGCGTCGATGGTGGTGCTGATCCGGTAGCCGCCGCGGCTCAACGCCTTGGCGCAGAGCGGTCTGGCGTCGGTCGCCTCGGCCTCGTTGTCGGTGCAGAGCTTCATCTCGCGCAGTTCCTGCGAGACGTAGTTGACGACGTTGCCGTACGGCGTGTCGATGCCGAAGCCACCGGCGCTGTTCTTGGACGGCTTGAGAGCCTTCGGATATTCGGTGGGGTGCGGCGGCGTGTTCGGGGCGTCGAGCCACTTCTCGGTGATCATGCCGTTGATGACGTAGTTCCACCGGTCCAGCGCGGCCTGCGGGTTGATCGCCGGGTCGTAGCCCTGGTGCGTCGCGCTCGGCTCGGGCTGCTTGATCAGCGCGGCCAGCACCGCGCCCTCGGCCACGGTCAGCTTGGCGACGTCCTTGCCGAAGTACGTCCGCGCGGCCGCCTGGATGCCGTACGCGCCGCGCCCGAAGTAGATCACGTTCAGGTAGTGCTGCATGATGACGCTTTTGTCGTACTTGTCGTTCAGCTTGGAGGCGAGGATCGCCTCCTTCACCTTGCGGCCGTACGTGTCCTGGTTCAGGTTGTCGAACGCGTTGCGGGCGTACTGCTGGGTGATGGTCGAGGCGCCCTGCTTGTCGCCACCGCTGACGTTGTTCCAGGCGGCCCGGGCGATGCCCTTGTAGTCCACGCCGGAGTGGCGGTAGAAGTTCCGGTCCTCCGCAGCGGCGACCGCGTGCTGGACCCACACCGGGATCTGCTGGATGGTGACCAACTGCCGGTTCTGGTCGCCGATCCGCGCGATGGGCGTCTTGCCGGTCCGGTCGTAGATGGTGGTGGACAGCGGCGGGATGGTGTCCTCCGGCAGCAGCACCTTCTGCGAGTACCAGGTGAAGCTCACCACGCCGATGCCGGCGAGCATGATGAACACGGCGAAGCCGGCGATCAGCATGTTGAGCCGGCGGCGCTTCTTCGACCGGGCCGGGTCGTCACCGCGACCGCCCCGCGCCGGGCCGAGCGGCACGCCCGGGCCACCGGGGCCACCGGGGCCACCGCCGCTGAAGCCGGGCACGTTGGCCCGGGCCACCGCGGCACGGCCGCCGACCGGCGCCGCGCCGACGCTCGCCCGCCCGGCCCCGCCCACGCCCGCCGCGCCCACCGAGGCGCGTCCGGCCGGGCCGGCCGGGGAGACCGGGACCGACGCCCGACCGGCGCCCGCGCGCCCGGAGACGCCGGGTGCCGGTGAGACGGGCACCGAGGCCCGGCCCGCGCCGGCGCGGCCGACCGGTGCCGCGCCCGCGGCGCCGCGGGGCGCCGGTGGCACGCCGCTGACCGGGGCTCGGCCGCCGGCACCGCGTGGCGTGACCGAGGCGCGCGCCGAGGCGCCACCCTCCGGGGCGCCGGACCAGCCGTTCCCGCGCGGGCTCCGCTCGGAGCCGGGGTCGCCGTTCGGGCCCGGGATCTGGGCCCGCCCACGCGAAGAACTGGAATCGCCGTAGTTCATTCCTCACACCCTGCCGGTCGCGGTGGGACGCGGGGGCGTCGCCACCGGGTTGCCGTGAGCTGAAACACGGGACGCTACCTGCCGGCCCGGCCGGCGCACGCCCGTCAAATCCGAGCTATTCGGACCAATCACGCTTAACGGCTGTCGCTCGTGCCGCCCGGACATCGGGCCGGCGACGATCGGGACAGCCGTGTTCACCGTTGCGCCTCTCGCCTTCGCCGGGGGGTGGAGCCGTCGGCCACGGCCACCCCGGTCGCGTCCGCCGCCTCGCCCGCGAGACCGTCCCGGCCGAGCAGGAACTGCTCGACGAGATGGTTCCAGTCGCAGCCGGGGCAGACCTCCACCACGAACACCTGAAACTCACGCAACGTCATGGCCAGGACGGGCAACTCCGCCCGGGTACGCGCCTGGCCCGCCGACTGCTTGAGTTCGTCACCGTAAATGTAGTGGACGTGGATCAGGTTCTCGCTACGGCAGATCGGGCAGCGATGATCGGTCGGCTCGCCGTGGAAGTGGGCGGCGTTCTTCAGGTACGGCGAGGCGTCGCAGACGTCGTACGTGCCGATCCGACCGGCGAGGAGCTCACGCAGCACCGCTCGCTTCTGGAGCGAGTAGTCGACCACCTGGCGCTGCGTACGCATGCGGCAAAGGGTACGCGCTCCGGCGAACCGAGGCGACCATGGTCACGATCAGTGACGACCGCGTCGCGTAATCCGGGGTTTGCCCTGGCCACCCCCGTCCGCTAACGTGCGATGTATCGGCCCGATACATCGCGGCGGTTAGCCCTCCGTGCAGGGGGAAAGAAGGGATGGCGCCCGTGCTCGAGTTCGCCATCCTGGGCCTCCTGCAGGAGGCTCCGATGCACGGTTACGAGCTGCGCAAGGAGTTGACCGCCAAGCTCGGCGCCATCCGGGCGGCGATCAGCTACGGCTCGCTCTACCCGACCCTGCGCCGGCTGCAGGCGGCGGGATGGATCACCGAAGCCGCCGAGACACCCGCGACCGCCGAGGAGGTTCCCGCGCTGACCAGCCGACGCGGTCGGGTGGTCTACACCATTACCGCGGAGGGCAAGGAACGCTTCGCCCAGCTGATAGCGCAGGCTGGACCCGAGACGTACGACGACACGGGCTTCGGCGTGCACTTCGCGTTCTTCGCCCGGACCGACCAGGCCACCCGGCTCCGGATCCTGGAAGGTCGTCGTCGCAAGATCGAGGAGCGTCGCGAGGGTCTTCGTGACGTGCTCGGCCGGGCGGCCGAGCGCCTCGACGCGTACACCCTGGAACTGCAGCGCCACGGGCTCGACGCCTGCGAGCGCGAGGTCCGCTGGCTGGAGGAGCTCATCGCCAACGAGCGCTCCGGCCGGGCCCCGGCCGCCCCGGACACCGGGACGGCCACGGGCCGAGGAGACAACGACAGCCCGCCCACGCCTGGAACGTCCAGGACAGAGCGGCCGTGATGAAGAAGAAGGAGGCAGACGCTATGGGCTCCGTCCGCGTCGCCATCGTCGGTGTGGGTAACTGCGCCTCGTCCCTGGTACAGGGCGTGGAGTACTACCGGGACGCCGACCCGAACGACCGCGTCCCGGGTCTCATGCACGTCACCTTCGGCGACTACCACGTCTCGGACGTGACGTTCGTCGCGGCGTTCGACGTGGACGCCAAGAAGGTGGGCATGGACCTCGCGGAGGCGATCGTCGCCAGCGAGAACAACACGATCAAGCTGTGCGACGTCCCGCCGACCGGCGTGACCGTGCAGCGCGGCCCGACCTTCGACGGTCTGGGCCAGTACTACCGCGAGATCGTCGAGGAGTCGGACGCCAAGCCGGTCGACGTGGCCCAGGCGCTGCGCGACGCGCAGGTCGACGTGGTCGTCTCCTACCTGCCGGTGGGCTCCGAGCAGGCCGACAAGTTCTACGCCCAGGCCGCGATCGACGCCGGCTGCGCGTTCGTCAACGCCCTGCCGGTCTTCATCGCCTCCGACCCGGAGTGGGCGCAGAAGTTCACCGACGCCGGTCTGCCGATCGTGGGTGACGACATCAAGAGCCAGGTCGGCGCCACCATCGTGCACCGCGCGCTGGCGAAGCTCTTCGAGGACCGCGGGGTCGAGCTGCTGCGCACGTACCAGCTCAACTTCGGCGGCAACATGGACTTCATGAACATGCTGGAGCGCAACCGCCTGGTCTCCAAGAAGATCTCGAAGACCCAGTCGGTGACCTCGCAGATCCCGCACGAGATGAGCAAGAGCGACGTGCACATCGGCCCGTCCGACCACGTGCCGTGGCTGGACGACCGCAAGTGGGCGTACATCCGCCTGGAGGGCCGCTCCTTCGGTGACACCCCGCTCAACGCGGAGCTGAAGCTCGAGGTGTGGGACTCGCCGAACTCGGCCGGTGTCATCATCGACGCCGTCCGGGCCGCGAAGATCGCGCTGGACCGGAAGATCGGTGGCCCGATTCTCTCCGCCTCCTCGTACTTCATGAAGTCCCCGCCGGAGCAGTACGCCGACCACGACGCGCACGCCGCCGTCGAGGCGTTCATCGCCGGCGAGGTCGAGCGCTGACGCGCCGAGCAGCATGACGAGGGGAAGGCCGGGTCCGCACGGACCCGGCCTTCCCCTTTCGGTACGTCAGGACCAGGCGCGGCGCAGCGCCACCGCCGCCTCCAACTCCAGCAGGGTCACCTTGCGCGGCAGCCCGCCGCCGAAGCCGACCAGCTTGCCGCCCGCCCCGACGATCCGGTGGCAGGGCACGATCACCGGCACCGGGTTGCGGTTGCAGGCCACCCCCACCGCCCGGGCCGCGCCCGGTTCGCCGAGCGCCCGGGCCACCTCGCCGTAGGTGGTCGTCTCGCCGTAGGGGATGCCTGTCATCTCCCGCCAGACCGCGCGTTCGAACTCCGAGCCGCGGGGCGCCGACACCGGCACGCCGAACTCGGTCAGCTCGCCGGCGAAGTAGGCCCGCAGCTCCGCCACGGCCTGCCGGGCCAGGTCGTCGCCGGGCTCCTCGTCGGCCGAGGCCACCCGGCCGAAGTGCGCGCCACGCACGGCGTCGGCGTCCGTGCCGACGGAGAACTCCCCGATCGGCGAGTCGAGCACTGTCCAGCGCATGGCAGCCATTCTCGCGCGGCGGGCAAAGTTTCCCGCACACCGGGCGTCTGAGAGACGGAGGTGGACGGTGGCCGAGGTCGACCGGGAGTTCACCGCGTTCGTCAACGAGCGCGGAGCGGCCCTGCTGCGGGTCGCGTACGCGCTCGCCGGCAACCAGCACGCGGCGGAGGACCTGCTGCAGAACGCGCTGGCCAAGGCGTACGCCCGGTGGCCCCGGATCCGCGGCGACGCGG
This sequence comes from Micromonospora humi, assembly GCF_900090105.1. Classification (GTDB taxonomy): domain Bacteria; phylum Actinomycetota; class Actinomycetes; order Mycobacteriales; family Micromonosporaceae; genus Micromonospora; species Micromonospora humi. The sequence goes on from NZ_FMDM01000005.1 coordinate 175,936, forward strand.
AGCCGTACGTGAAACGGATCCTCTACCACGACCAGGTCTCCGGCTGGCGGCGGCGGGCGCGGCGCGCGGAGGTCCCGGTGGCCGACCTCCCGGAACGACCGGCGGCCGGGGACGACAGCGACCTGCGGCTGCTGTTGCGCGACGCGCTGCGCGCGCTGCCGCCCCGCCAGCGGGCCGTGCTGACGCTGCGCTACCTGGAGGACCTGAGCGTCGAGCAGACCGCCGCGATGCTCGGCTGCCGGCCGGGCACCGTGGCCAGCCAGAGCGCCAAGGCGCTGGCCCGGCTCCGGCAACTCGTGCCGGCGCTCGACGAGTTGACCACCCCGGCGGAGGTGACCCGATGAGCACGTCGCTGGACGAGACGCTCCGCACGGCCGTACGCGACCTGGCCGACGACGCGGTGCCCGCGCCGGACCTGGCGTGGCGGGCGCTCGGGCACGGCCGACGGCTGCGCCGCCGCCGGCGGGTCGCCGCGACCGCCACCGTGCTGGCCGCCGTGGTCGCGGTGACCCTGCCGATCGTGCTGCTGCGCCCCCGCGCCGCGCCGCCGCCCACCGCGCCGCCGGTCACCGCCGTCCCGTCGCCGGTGATCCGGTCGGCACCGGGCGCGAACTGGTCTAACGGCCCGTTGACGCTGCCGGGCGGCTGGGTGGTCACCAGCCTGAACGAGATCGCGAAGTCGAACGGGAAGTCCTACCTGCTCGACCGGGCACGCGGCCGTTACCTCGTCAACGGGCGCTACGACGCGGTCCTCCCCGCCCCGACCGGGTCACTGGTCGCGGTCTGGGACGACGACCGACCCCGCCAGGTCGGGCTCGTCGACCTGGCGCGCGGGACGACGCGTTGGTACGAGCCGGGTCGTGCGCTCGGCGCACCGAACTGGTCGCCGGACGGCCGACGCCTGGTGTTCACCAGCCAGCGGGTCGACCACTTCGGCTTCGTCGTGCTGAACGCGAAGGGCGCCAGCCGCACCCACGCCGTCGACACCGACGAGTTCCTCTGCACCGACCACTGCTTCTTCCTCTGGAGCCGGGACGGACGGGAGGTGCTGCTCCAGCAGACCGACCCGGGCCGTCCCCGGTCCGAGTCGGCCCGGCACCCGCGCCGGGGCGTGCAGTTCTTCTCCGCCGACACCGGCCGGCCCACCCGCTTCGAGCCGTTGCCCGGCGACCCGGCCGGGCCGTGGGCCTGGTCGCCGGACGGGAAACTGGTGGTCGTCCAGGGGCAGCGGGAGCCGCTGCTGGTGGACGCGGCGACCGGCCGGGTGGTCAACGCGCTGCCCGCTGCCGACGCCGTCTGGGCCGGCCCCGATCGGCTGCTCTACCGGCGGCCGAACGGCTCGCACGAGTTCGTGTACGCCGACACCACCGGCCGGGAGTTGGTCCGCCAGCCGCTGCCGGAGCAGTTCCGCCTCGCCGAGGTGACCATCGCGCCGGGCTGAGCGGTCGCTGAGGGTTCGCTGCAGACAGTGGATGTTGCGCGATGTCGATACTGTGCAGGTCGTGGCCACGGGGACGCTCATCTTCCTGATCATCGGTGGAGCCGGTGTCGGAGTGCTGACGCTCGCCCTGCTCGGTTCGGGAGTGCTGCACCTCGGCCACCCGGACGTCGACGGGCCGGTGTCGCTGGAGGCGGTCGCCGGGTTCACCGGAGCGTTCGGGTTCGGCGCCGCGATCGTCAACGAGCTGCTCGGGGGGCGTACCCCCGGGATGATCGCGGCGGCGGCGGCCGGCGGCGTACTCGCCGCCGTGCCCACCGGCTGGCTGGCGACCCGACTGAGTCGCGCGGCCCGCAACATGCGCACCGACGCCACCCCCACCCGTGACCACCTGACCGGCGCGATCGGCCTGGTGGTGACCCCGATCCCGATCGGCGGCTACGGCGAGGTCCGGGTACGCCTCGCCGGCCAGCCGGTCAAGCTCAACGCCCGGGCCGACCAGCCCATCGCCATCGGCGCCCGGATCTTCGTGGTCGAAGCGCTCAGCGAGACCAGCGTGCACGTCGAGACCTACTGAATCCCTCAACAGACGGGAACCCCCATGCCCCTGCTCGTCGCCATCGGCGGCGCGGTCCTCCTCGCCGTCCTGCTCGTGTTCTTCGTGCTCTCCCGGATCAAGGTCGCCGGGCCGAACGAGGCGTTCATCGTCACCGGCCGTAAGGGCCGGACCACCCAGACCGCCGACGGCATCCGATCCACCGACATGTCCGGGCAGAAGGTCGTGCTCGGCGCCTCGGTCTTCGTGCTGCCGGTGGTGCAGAAGCTCCAGTCCCTCGACCTGTCGAGCCGGCGCATCGACGTCGGCATCCGGGGCGCGGTGAGCAAGCAGGGCATCCGCGCCGACCTGCACGGCGTCGCGATCGTCAAGGTCGGTGGCACCGAGGACGCGATCCGGGCCGCCGCCCAGCGCTTCCTGCACCAGCAGGACGAGATCGACAACTTCACCCGGGAGGTGCTGGCCGGCGCGCTGCGCTCGATCGTCGGCCGGCTCACCGTCGAGGAGGTCATCCGGGACCGGGCCGCGTTCGCCAGCGCGGTGGCCGAGGAGGCCGAGCACTCGATGACCAACCAGGGCCTGGTGCTGGACACGTTCCAGCTCCAGGACATCCTGGCCGAGGGGTCGTACCTGGCCGACCTGGGCCGGCCCGAGGCCGCCCGGGTGCTCAAGGACGCGGCCATCGCCGAGGCCCGGGCCCGGCAGGCCGCCGAGCAGGAGCGGCTGCTCGCCGAGGAGGCGATCGCGGAGGCGAACCGGAACCTGTCGCTCAAGCAGGCCGGCATCCAGGCCGAGATCGACGCGGCGAAGGCGAAGTCGGCAGCGGCCGGTCCGCTCGCCCAGGCCGAGCGGGACCAGGCGATCCTCTCCGAGCAGCAGAAGGTGGCCGAGCGCAACGCCGAGCTGAAGCAGCGCCAGCTCGACACCGAGGTGCGCAAGCCGGCCGACGCCCAGCGGTACAAGGTGGAGCAGGAGGCCGAGGCGGCCCGCAACGCGGCGGTGCTGCGCGCCGACGCCGAACGGCAGGCCACCATCGCCGCCGCCCAGGCCGTGGCCGAGCAGTCCCGGCTCACCGGTGAGGGTGAGCGGGCCCGCCGGGCCGCGCTGGCCGAGGCGAACGCGATCGAAGGCGCCAAGGAGGGTGAGGCCGAGCAGCGCCGGCGCTCCGCGATCGCCGAGGCGGTCGAGCGGGAGGGCCAGGCCGAGGCCGCGGCCATCCTGGCCAAGGGGCAGGCGGAGGCCGACGCGATGGCCCGCAAGGCCGAGGCGTTCGCCGCGTACGGCGAGGCCGCGGTGCTGGACCTGCTGGTCAAGGTGCTGCCCGAGGTGGTCGGCGCGGCCAGCGCCCCGATCGGCGCGATCGACAAGATGACCGTCATCTCCACCGACGGCGCCTCGTCGCTGACCAAGTCGGTGGCCGGGAACGTCGCCCAGGGCCTTCAGCTCGGCAGCGACCTGACCGGCATCGACCTGGCCGGGCTGCTGGCCCGGCTGGGCAGCGCGCACACCAACGGCAAGAGCACGGTGGACGGCAGCACCGTCAACCCGTGACGAACGACGGCGCCCGCCGGTTCCCCTCGGGGAGCCGGCGGGCGCCGTCGCGTGTGGTGCCGGTCAGAGCACGGCGAAGACGAACTTCTCGCCGTTGCCCAGGCCCAGCGTCGCGCTGTTCAGGTTGATCACGCGGCTGGCGATGAGCCTGCTGCCACCGGTGCTGCCGGCGGTGACCGCCTTGCCGTTGGCGTTCGCCCGCAGGTAGACCGAGCCGTCGGCGTTGTAGTCGAGGAAGTCGAAGACCTCCCAGGCGCCGGGCGACGTGGCCCGGGCGATCAGCGGCTTGCTGCCGCCGCTCTCCGCGGTGACGAACTTCTTGTTGACCAGCGCACGCAACGTGAAGTAGCCGTCGCCGACGCTGACGACCTCGTACTTCTCCCACGCGCCGACCGTCGTGGACCGGGCGATCAGCGGCAGCGTGCCGCTGTTCTCCGCGGCCACGTACTTGCCGTTGGCCACCGCCTTGATGCCGACGACCGGGGCGGCGGCGTCGAAGTCGAACTTCTCCGCGGTGCCGATGGAGGTCTTGCTGGCGATCAGCGCGGTGGTGGTGTTCGAGGCGGTGACGTACTTGCCGTTGACCACCGCCTTCAGGCTGACGGTGCCGTCGGTGTTGGTGACGATCTGGAACTTCTCCCAGGCGCCGATCGAGGCGGCGCGGGCGAGCAGCGGCTTGCTGCCGCCACCGTCCGCGCTGACGAACTTGTTGTTCGCCTTCGCGCGCAGCCCGTAGAGGCCGCTGCCGGCGTCCACCACGTCGTACCGCTCCCAGGCGCCGGCCTCGGTGCCGCGCGCGACCAGCGGCTTGCTGCCGCTGCTCTCCGCCGTCACGTAGCGGCCGTTGCTCCGGGCCTTCAGGCCGTAGGACTCGCGGGCGACCACGGCGTTGCCGACGTGCAGCAGCCGGTCGACCGAGCCCATGGTGTCGTGCACCGCGCCGGCGACGCTGGTGTCCACGATCGAGTCGCGCACCTGCTGCGGCGTCCAGTCCGGGTGCGCCTCCAGCAGCAGCGCGGCGGCGCCCGCGACGTGCGGGGAGGCCATCGACGTGCCGCTCATCGACTCGGTGCCGGAGGCGGTGCCGGCCTTCGCCGACACGATGCCGGCGCCCGGCGCGTAGGTGTCCAGGCAGCGGCCGAAGTTGGAGAACCAGGTCCGCATGTCCAGCCGGTCGGTCGCGCCGACCGTGATGGCGGCCGACACGTTCGCCGGTGAGAAGCCGCAGGCGTCGGTCCAGCTGTTTCCGGCCGCGACCGCGTACGTGATGCCGGAGTTGATGGAGCGGGTGATCGCGTCGTTGAGCGCCTGGTCGGTCTTGTCGTCGCCGAGGCTCATGTTGGCCACGGACGGCCCGGTGGCGTGCGCGGTCACCCACTCGACGCCGGCGATCACGCCCTCGCTGTCGCCGCTGCCGTTGCAGTCGAGCACCCGCACGGCGACGAGCTTGACGTCCTTCGCCACGCCGTACTTCGTGCCGCCGACGGTGCCGGCCACGTGGGTGCCGTGCCCGTCGCAGTCCTGCGCGACGTCGTCCTGCTCGACCGCGTCGTAGCCGTTCACTGCTCGCCCGCCGAAGTCCTGGTGGGCGATGTCGATGCCGGTGTCGATGACGTAGGCGGTGACGCCGGCGCCGGTCGCCGGGTAGGTGTAGCGGCCGTCGGCCTTCGTCCTGGTCTGGTCGATCCGGTCCAGGCCCCAGGGCGGGGTGGTCTGGGTGCCGGTGGCCTGGTAGCGCTGAACCTGCTGGACGTACGCGACGTCCGGGTCCGCGGCGAGCCGCTCGGCCTGCCGGCGGTCCATGCTGGCGGAGTAGCCGTGCAGCGCCTTGCCGAACACCCGGCGGACGGAACCGCCGTGCTCGCCGGCGAGGGCCGACGCGGCGGACTTCACCTTGGCCGGGGTGGTCTTGCCGTTCTTGAGGACGACGATGTAGCGGCCGGGCACCGCCCCGGGCGTGTCGGCGCCCCGGACCGGGCCGCGCTTCGGGCCGTCCGGCGCGGCCAGCGCCGGGCCGGCGACGGTGGCGCAGAGGATGGAGGTGGCGGAGGTGAGGGCGAGCCCCACCAACGCGGAGCGGCGCAGCGCGCCGTGGCGTGACACTGAATGGACTCCCCGTCTCCAACGACCGTCCGGAGCGGACGGGCGGATGCGATCAGGACAGCCGCGCCCGTCGGGTCGGGGGGCTGGTGATGACCAACATCATGCGGGAAAGATCGACCGGAACACGTCATCCGTTCGGTCGACACGCCGGCGTATCGTCGTCGTTTTTCGCCGGAACCGGGAGATCAGCCGACGATGCCCTCGTCGCGCGCCCAGCGCAGCAGCTCCGCCTCGGCCTCGTCGCGGTCCAGCGGCCCGCGTTCCAGCCGCAGCTCCTTGAGGTGCTGCCAGGCGCGGCCGACCACCGGGCCGGGCGGCACGCCGAGCAACTCCATGATCGCGTTGCCGTCCAGGTCCGGCCGGACCCGGGCCAGGTCCTCCTCGGCGGCGATCCGGGCGATCCGCTCCTCCAGGGCGTCGTAGTCGGCCGCGAGCTGGGCCGCCTTGCGCCGGTTGCGGGTGGTGCAGTCGGAACGGGTCAGCTTGTGCAGCCGGGACAGCAGGTCACCGGCGTCGGTGACGTACCGGCGCACCGCCGAGTCGGTCCACTCGCCCCGGCCGTAGCCGTAGAAGCGCAGGTGCAGCCCGACCAGCTTGACCACCTGGGAGGTGACGTCCTTGGGATAGCGCAGCGCCTTCATCCGGGCCTTGGTGAGCCGGGCGCCGACCACCTCGTGGTGGTGGAAGCTGACCCGGCCGTCGCCGCCGACCGCCTTGGTGCCGGGCTTGCCGACGTCGTGCATGAGGGCGGCCATCCGCAGCACGAAGTCGCAGCCGTCGGACTCCATCGACATGGCGTTGGTGACCACGGTGAGGGTGTGCTCGTAGACGTCCTTGTGCTGGGCGTGCTCGTCGATGGTGAGCTTGAGGCCGGTCAGCTCCGGCAGGAAGCGCTCGGCCAGGCCGGTGTCGACGAGCAGGCGCAGCCCGGTCACCGGGTCGGCGCCGCAGAGCAGTTTGGTGAACTCGTCCCGGATCCGCTCGGCGGTGATCCGGTCGAGGTCGGACGCCATCCGGGTCATCGCGGCGCGGACGTCGGGGTGGACGGCGAAGCGGAGCTGGGCGGCGAACCGGGCCGCGCGCAGCATCCGCAGCGGGTCGTCGCGGAACGACTCCTGCGGCGTCCCGGGGGTACGGATGATCTTGGCGGCCAGGTCGGCCAGGCCGCCGTACGGATCGGTGAACCGGTGATCGGGGAGGCTCACCGCCATCGCGTTGACGGTGAAGTCGCGGCGCTTCAGGTCCTCGGTCAGGCTGGTGCCGTACTGCACCACCGGGTTGCGGCTCACCTGGTCGTAGACCTCCGCCCGGAAGGTGGTGATCTCCAGGGTGAGCCCGTCGCGCTGGCAGGCGATGGTGCCGAACTCGCGCCCGGTCTCCCAGATCGACTCGGCCCAGCCGCGGACGACCTTCACCGTCTCGTCCGGGTGGGCGTCGGTGCAGAAGTCGAGGTCGTTGCCGAGCCGGCCGAGCAGCGCGTCCCGGACGGAGCCGCCCACCAGGTGCAGTTCGTGACCGGCCCGGGCAAAGCGCCGGCCCAGCTCGTCGGCGACCGGGGAGACGCGGAGCAGTTCGGCGACGGCGTTGCGCTGCGCGGCGGTCAGCTCGTGGCGTTCGGCGGCGGACGCGGAGGCGGAGGCTTCGGACATGGGATCGCCAGCCTATCGGGCCGGGGGTGGATCGACCGCGCCGGGCGCGGGTAACCGGCCGAGGTTGACTAAGGTTCCGGTTGTGCGGGGCCGTCGGGGCCCGTTCCGGCGTACCCCTGGAGGCTGGCAGATGAGCGGCGGCGGGCTCTACCGCAGCGCGAACGCGCACGACGGCGGCCTACCGCCGGACGACGGCGCCGTCTTCATCTCGGCGGAGCCGCTGAACCAGCCCGGTGCCGAGGCGGTCGCGCCGCCGCAGGAGATCGTCGCCGAGACCAGCGCCGCGGCGAACAGCGCGGTGATGGCGATCGGCAGCCTGGTCAGCCGGGGTACGGGCTTCATCCGCAACCTGATGATCGGCGCCGCACTCGGCACCGCCGTGGGTGACGCCTTCACCACCGCCCAGTTCCTGCCGAACCAGGTCTACGAATTCCTGCTCGGTGGCGTGCTCACCAGCGTGCTGATCCCGGTGCTGGTACGGCGGCGCAAGACCGACCCGGATCGCGGCGAGGCGTACGCCCAGCGGTTGTTGACCCTCGCGGTGCTCGCGTTGGCCGCGACCGTGGCCATCGCGCTCCTGCTGGCGCCGGTCCTCACCGCGATCTACGCCGCCGGGGGCAAGGACGAGAAGTACACGGACCTGGTGACGAGCCTGTCCTTCCTCATGCTGCCGATGCTGTTCTTCACCGGGCTGAGCGCGCTCATCGCCGCGGTGCTGAACACCCGGGGGCACTTCGCCGCGCCGATGTGGGCGCCGATCCTGAACAACCTGGTGGTGATCGGCACCTTCGGCCTCTACATCGTGGTGTTCGGGGCCAAGGCGCTGCGCCCGGGCGAGGTGGGGTGGGACCGGATCCTGCTGGTCGGCGGGGGCAGCCTGCTCGGCGTGGCGGTACAGGCGGTGGGGCTGCTGCCGGCGCTGCGCAAGGTCGGCTTCCGCTGGAAGCTCCGGTTCGACTTCCGCGAGCTGGGCCTGCGCGAGCTGGCGAAGCTCGGCGGCTGGATGTTCTGCTACGTCGCGGTCAACCAGCTCGGCCTCTTCGTGGTGGTCAACCTGCTCGGGCGGGCCACCGGTGGGGACGGCAAGAACGCCGGCCTGCTGATCTACAACAACGTGTTCCTGCTGCTGATGATGGCGCACGGCATCATCGCGGTCTCGATCATCACGGCGCTGATGCCCCGGATGAGCGCGGCCGCCGCCGAGGGCCGGTTCGCCGACGTCACGGCCGACCTGTCCCGCGGCACCCGGATGGTCACCGCGGTGCTGGCCCCGATCGCGGTCTGCTACGCCGTGCTGGCCGGGCCGATCTCCGTGCTGGTGTTCCGCTACGGCGCCTTCACCGGCGACAACGCGGTGGCCACCTCGACGGTGCTGCTGGTCGCGGCGCTCGGACTGGTGCCGTTCGCGGTCAGCCAGCTCTTCACGTTCGCCTTCTACGCGCTGCCCGACACCCGCACCCCCGCCCTGATCAACATCCCGGTGGTGATCCTGCGGGTGCTGCTCCAGGTGGGCCTCTTCCTGATCTTCTCGAACACGTTCGCGGCGGCCGGGATGATGCTCGGCAACGCGGTGTCGTACCTGGCCGCGGCGATCATCTCGGCGATGCTGCTGCGGCCCCGGGTGGGCCGGATCGGGCTGGGCCGGATCATGGGAACCTTCGGTCGGGTGGTGGTGGCCGCGCTGGGTGCCGCGCTCGTCGGGCTGCTCGTGCTCGCGGTGCTCCCCGGTGACCCGGAGCGCCTGAGCTGGGTGGCCGCGGCGGTCCGGCTGGTGATCGGCGGCGCGGCGATCGGCGGGACGTACCTCGGCCTGGCCATGCTGCTGCGGATCGGTGAGATCACCGAGGTGGTGGGGATGGTGCGGCGGCGGCTCGGGCGCTGAGCCCGCCACGCCGAGCCGTCGTGACCGACGGTGAACGAGGATCACCAGGCTGGGGATACGGCTGTGGATAACTCGGGATTCCGCCGTCCAGTGGGCCTCTCGGCCTGTGGACAACCAACCGTAAGGCTGAGGGTGCCCAGGCCGGGGCGGGGAAACCAGGGCCACGCCACACCGGTACGCCCCTACGCCGATCACTTGCCGTCAACCTCTAGATTGGCGGTGCGTGTCCGCGGTGACTGGCTTCCCACCGGCCGCAGCGGGAAGATGACATGTCGGAGAACCGGGCATCCCGGGTAAGGTCGCACTCGACGGGTACGTCCGGCGTCGACGTCGACCGTGCCGGTTCCACCGAAGCCAGAGCGGGAAACCACATGCCCAGCAACACGGGTCCATCGATCGACACGATCACCGAGGGAGGACGGGTGACCCAGGTCGGCGAGGGTCAGGAAGCGGAGGAAACCTCTCCGGCGGTCGTGACCCTCGGTGCTCCCACCGTCGGTGAGCTCCTCGCCGAGCGCTACGAGCTGGTCGAGCACATCAACAACGACAGCGCCGGCCGGCTGGTCTGGCGCGGTGTCGACGTGGTGCTGCGCCGGCCCGTCGCGGTGGTCCTCCGCTATCCGGGTGGCGACTCCGCCACCGAGATGCTCCAGGCCGCGGTCGCCGCGAGCCGGGTAATCCACCCCAACCTGGTCGGCGTCTACGACGCCATCGACGAGGACGACCGGGCCTACGTGGTCCGCGAGTGGGTCGACGGCCAGTCGCTGCGCGAGATGGTCACCGCCGACGGTCCGCTGGACCCGGCCCGCGCCACCGCGATCGGCAACGCCGTCGCCAGCGCGCTGGCCGCGGTGCACGCCACCGGCATGGTGCACGGCAACATCCACCCCGGCACGGTGATGATCAGCGACGACGGCCGGGTGGTGGTGGCCGACGCGCGCACCGACGGGGCGGACAGCCAGGAGAACGACCTGCGGGCCGTCGGCGGGGTGCTCTACTTCGCCCTGACCGGGCACTGGCCGCACGGGGAGGCCCCGCTGCACGGCGCCACCGCCGGGCACGGTCGGGCGGCCCTGCCCGACGCCGTGCGGGACTCCGCCGGTGGCATCGCCGCGCCCCGCCAGGTGCGCGCCGGGGTGCCGGCCTACCTCGACGACCTCACCATGGACCTGCTCGACCCGGAGATCGCCCCGCCCTCGTCGGACGTGCTGTCCGCCGAGTTGAGCCGGCTCGACATCCCGGCCGACGAGCAGTTCCTGGAGCAGGCCGGGCCGCTGCGCTTCACCGCCGACCCCGGCGAGGAGCCGTCGCCGCTGGCCGCGGCCGGTGGTCGCAAGGTGGCGCTCGGCGTCGCCGGTCTGCTGGCGGTGGCCCTGGTCGGGCTGTTCATCGGGATCAACGTGCTCGGTGGCGGCGACGACGGCGGCAAGGAGCCGGTGTCCCAGCCGTCCAACAGCGCCCCGGCCACGGGCGGCAGCAGCGAACCCGAGGCGCCGGCCGCCGCCCGCCAGCTCGTCGTCCAGGACGTCCGGATCATCGATCCGAAGAGCAAGGACCGCGCCGAGGTGCGCGACGCCGAGAAGGTGATCGACGGCAACCCCGAGGAGGGCTGGGAGACCCAGACCTACCGGAACAACGGCAAGTTCGGCGGCCTCAAGGACGGCATGGGCATCTGGATCGACCTGGGTGCCCCGCACACGGTCAAGTCGGTGCAGGCCACGCTGTCGTCCGCAGGCGCGGCCGCCGAGCTGCGCACCGGCACCAACGGTGACTTCCCGTCCAGTTCCACCGGGGACAAGCAGCTCGTCGCGGCCTACCCCACGGTCATCGGGCAGCCGTTCGAGAGCAGTGACTCCGGCACCAACATGATCTTCAACGGGTTCGACCCCGCCAAGAAGTACCAATACCTCCTCTTCTGGGTCACCGAGCTGCCGGAGAAGGACAGCGGCGGCTGGAAGCTGGGGGTTCAGGAGATCACGGTCCAGGGCTCGTGAGCCGTCCGCCGTACCCCCGTCACCACCTCCCCCGGACGTGGTGATGGCGGGTCCCGGCGCGCGTACCTCCGGGCCGGCGACCGGCGACGGGCTGCCCGCCGAGTCCGACCTGGAGCTGCTCCGGGCCCACGTCGCGGGCGACCGGGACGCCTTCACCGAGCTGTTCCACAGGCATCGCGACCGGCTCTGGGCGGTGGCCCTGCGGACGATCGGCGACCGCGAGGACGCGGCCGACGCGCTCCAGGACGCGATGTTGTCGGCGCACCGCGCCGCGGCCCGCTTCCGGGGCGACTCGGCGGTCACCACCTGGCTGCACCGCATCGTGGTGAACGCGTGCCTGGACCGGATGCGGCGACGCCAGACCCACGCCACCGTCCCGTTGCCGGACGGGGTGCACGACGACGGGGAACCCGGTCGGCACACCGGTGGGGTGGAACCGGCAGCGCCCGCCCGCGACCACGACACGGCGCTGGTGGTCCGGCAGGCGCTCGCGGCCCTGCCCGCGGAGCAGCGGGCGGCGCTCGTCCTGGTCGACGTCCAGGGCTATCCGGTGGCCGAGGTGGCCCGGATCCTCGGCGTCGCCGAGGGCACGGTGAAGAGCCGGTGCGCCCGCGGTCGGGCCCGGCTCGCCGTGGTCCTCGGCCACCTGCGTACCGGCTCGGACGACCCGACGGACGTGCCCCGGGTCACGGCGGGGAACCGCAGGCCGCCCGAGGGCGTCGGATCCTCGTCGGGGCACGCCCGACCGGACGCCAGCCAGGAGGAGCCGTGAGTTCCCGCCAGTTCAGCGAGGTCGACCACGACCTGCTCGCCGACTACCTCGGCGGGGCGCTGGACGGCACCCCCGAGCAGGCGACCGTGGCCCGGCTGGTCGAGCAGGACCCGGCCTGGGCCGAGGCGTACGACACACTGGCCCGCGCGACGGACCTGGTCCACGCCGACCTGGCCGCCTGGGCGGCGGAGCCCACCCCGCAGATGCCGGTGGCGGTGTCCGACCGGATCACCGCCGCGCTCGCCGGCGCCGGTCCCGCGCCGGTCGCCGACCACGTGCCCGACGCGCCCGGCCGCGAGGCGACGACGACCACCGTGCCGGCGCAACCCGCCCGGGCGACCCGTCCGCCCGGCCCGGCGTCCCGCTCCGAACGGCACCGCGGCCCGGGACGGCGGTCCCGGCGCTGGGGCCGGGTCGCCGGCCCGGTGGCCCTGGCCGCGGCCTCGGTCGCCGCGGCGGGTCTCGGCGTGAGTTGGCTGACGAACCCGGGCGGCTACGGCGACACCACGGCCGACCGGGCGGCCGGGGAGGCCGCGCCGGCCGTCGGCGCGCCGTACCGCACCACCGGGCCGGCCGTGCGCAGCGGCACGGACTGGACCCCGGAACGCTTCGCGCCGGGTGTGGGCGGTGCCACGAAGGCCCCCGCCCGGCCGGACATGGCCGGACCGTCGGGTGCGGCGAAGGACGGCCGGGAGAGCCCGTTCTCCGCCGCCACGGAGAAGCGGCTGAGCGCGCCCGGGGGGACGGACCGGCTCGACCGCCCCGAGGCGCTGGCCGCCTGCCTGACCGCGATCGGCGCCGAGCACGGTGCCACCCCACTCACCGTCGACCTGGTCGACTACGCCCGGTTCCAGGGCGCCCCGGCGCTGGTGGTCACGTTCTCCGACGCCGGCGGCAGCCGCTGGGGCTGGGTGAGCGGACCGGAATGCGGCGTACCCGGGTCCGGCGCGGACACCCGGTTCCGCACGCGGGTAGGGTGAAACCGCGGTCGCCGGGCTGTCCCGCCACGTGACGTGACCCACCGGATGACCGGCTCGGGAATCCCCGCTTCGTACGATGACGTTCTGCAAGTCAGGCGCCGGCCCTGCGCGCCGGTGACGAACACACACATCGGGAGACGGCAGTGGACGAGGTCCGCAACCTGATCATCATCGGCTCCGGGCCGGCCGGTTACACCGCGGCGGTCTACGCCGCACGCGCCAACCTCAAGCCGCTGGTGATCGAGGGCGTGCAGTCCGGTGGCGCGCTGATGACCACCACCGAGGTGGAGAACTTCCCCGGCTTCGCCGACGGCATCCTCGGCCCCGAGCTGATGGACAACATGCGCAAGCAGGCCGAGCGGTTCGGCGCCGAGTTCCTCACCGACGACGTGACCCGGGTCGAGCTGAAGGACACCGGCGAGATCGGCTCCGACGCGGTGAGCACCGTGTGGGTCGGCGAGACCGCCTACCGGGCCCGGGCCGTGATCCTCTCCACCGGCTCGGCGTGGCGCCCGCTCGGCGTGCCGGGCGAGCAGGAATACCTCGGCCACGGTGTGTCGTCCTGCGCCACCTGTGACGGCTTCTTCTTCCGCAACCAGCACATCGTGGTGGTCGGCGGCGGCGACTCGGCCATGGAGGAGGCGAGCTTCCTCACCCGTTTCGCCGAGTCGGTGACGATCATCCACCGCCGCGACTCGTTCCGGGCCAGCAAGATCATGGCGGAACGCGCGCTCGGCAACGAGAAGATCAAGGTCGAGTGGAACACCACCGTCGAGGAGGTCCTCGGCGACGACGGCAAGGTCAGCGGCGTCCGGGTGCGCAACGTGCACACCGGCGAGAGCAAGGTGCTGGACGTCACCGGCGTCTTCGTGGCGATCGGCCACGACCCGCGCAGCGAACTCTTCCGCGACCAGGTGGAGCTCGACGACGAGGGCTACGTCAAGGTGCAGGCGCCCAGCACCCGCACCAACGTGCCCGGCGTGTTCGCCGCCGGCGACGTGGTGGACCACACCTACCGGCAGGCCATCACGGCGGCCGGCACCGGGTGCGCGGCCGCGCTGGACGCCGAGCGCTTCATCGCCACCCTGCAGGGCTGAGAATTTTCACCAGGAGGAGGGGTTCATAGTGGGAGCAACCAAGGCGGTCACCGACGCGAGCTTCGCGAGCGACGTGCTGAAGTCCGACAAGCCGGTTCTGGTCGACTTCTGGGCGGAGTGGTGCGGTCCGTGCCGCAAGGTCTCGCCGCTGCTGGAGGAGATCGCGGGCGAGATGAGTGACCAGGTCACCATCGTCAAGCTCAACATCGACGAGAACCCCGAGACGGCGCGCACCTACCGGGTGATGTCCGTGCCGACGCTGACCATCTTCAAGGACGGCGAGCCGGTGCAGTCGATCGCCGGCGCCAAGCCGAAGGGCGAGCTGGTCAAGCTCATCGAGTCGGCGCTCTGAGGCCGTAACCGACACCGCCGGAACCCCCGTCACCCCGCCCGGGTGACGGGGGTTCCGGCTTTCCTGACCTGCGCGAACACGAACCCGGTGGGTGACCGGCCACGGTACGCTCCGTAGGCGTCCGTCGGAGTTCCGGTCCACCAGCTTCCGAGCAGAGGGGGTCGTCGTGCGTCCGATCCGACCCGGTGACCGGGGCCCCGCGGTGGCCGAGATCCGCACCGTCCTCGCCGGCCTGGAACTCCTCCCCGCCGACGGCCACGCCGACGACTACGACACCCAGACGGAGCGCGCGGTCCGCGCCTTCCAACAGTCCCGCGGCCTGAGCGTCGACGGACGGGTCGGCGCGGAGACCTGGCGGGCGCTGGACGCGGCCCGTTGGCGGTTCGGCGCCCGCGCCCTCTACCACGCCGTTCCCGAGCCCCTGACCGGCGAGGACGTGCGCTCACTCCAGGAACGCCTGCTCGAGATGGGATACGACGTGGGCCGCGCCGACGCCATCTACGGCATCCGCACCTCCCGCGCGGTGGCCCAGTTCCAACGCGAGATGGGGCTGACACCGGACGGCGCGTGCGGCCCGCACACCGTCAACGCGCTGCGCCGCCTCGGCCGCAAGGTGGTCGGCGGGCGGCCGCAGTGGCTGCGCGAGTCCGACGCCATCCGCCAGGCCGGGCCGACGCTCGTCGGCCGGACCGTGGTGATCGACCCGGGCCACGGCGGCACCGACCCGGGCGTGGTGGTGCCCGACGGTGCGCTGCGCTGGAGCGAGGCGGACCTCGTGCACGACCTGGCCAGCCGGTTGGAGGGCCGACTCGCGGCGGCCGGCGTACGGGTGCAGCTGACCCGAGGGCCCTCGCCGCTGACCTGCCTGCCGGACGCCGACCGGGCCCAGCTCGCCAACTCGCTCGGCGCGGACGTGTTCATCTCCCTGCACACCGACGGGCACGTCAACCCGGAGGCCGACGGGGTCGCCACCTACCACTACGGCACCGACAACGGGGTCACCTCGGCCACCGGGGAGCGCCTGGCCGGGTTGGTGCAGCGGGAGATCGTGGCCCGCACCGGGCTACGCGACTGCCGCACCCACGCCAAGGCGTGGGACCTGCTCCGGCTCACCCGGATGCCCGCGGTCCGCGTCGAGGTGGGCTACCTGACCTCTCCCCTGGACCGGGGCCGGCTGGTCGACCCCCGGTTCCGGGACCGGGTGGTCGAGGCGATCGTGGCCGGGGTGCAGCGGATGTACCTGCCGATCGAGCGGGACGTGCCGACCGGCTCGATCGACGTGAGCGAACTGCGGGCGATCGTCGCCGCCGGCACCGTGGTCGACTGATTCGCGGGTCAGCTCGTCGAGCGGGTGGCCGGGGCCGGGCGGACCGGGCGCAGCAGCGTCTCCGGGCTCATGGAGCCGAGCAGCTTCTCCAGCGCGTACTCGACGTCGGACTTCCAGCTCAACGCGGTGCGCAACTCCAGACGCAGGCGGGGGTAGCGGGGGTGCGGGCGGACCGTCTTGAAGCCCACCGAGAGGAAGAAGTCGGCCGGGGCCAGGCAGGCCCGGTTCGGGTCGTCCGCGTCGTCGCCGAACTTGGCGTCGCCGAACGCCTCGATCGCCTTGATCCCCCGCTTGGTGAGGTCGCGGGCGACGCCCTGCACCAGCATCCGGCCCAGGCCGCCGTCGGCGAACGCGGGCACCACGTGCGCGGTCGTCAGCAGCGCCGCGTCCGCCGAGACCGGCGAGGTGGGAAACGCCATCGAACGCGGGACGTACGCCGGCGGGGCGTACATGACGTAACCGGCGGGCATCCCGTCGACGTAGACCAGCTTGCCGCAGGAACCCCACTCCAGCAGCGTCTGGGAGACCCATGCCTCCTTCTCCAGCCCCGGGTCGCCGGCCGCACAGGCCCGCTCGGCGGAGACCGGATCCAGCTCCCAGTAGACGCACCGCCGGCAGGATCGGGGGAGGTCCTCCAGGGTGTCCAGGGTCAGGCTGACCAGACGTCGCGACATGAGCGCACCCCACCAAACAGTCTCGGAGCGTCGGCCACCGCGGTGTCCCGCCGCCCTCCTGCTCCCGACGAGCGATCGTACGCCCCTGCCCGCCGGTGCGGGAGTGGACGCGCGAACGCCCACCCGGGCGGCGGACCGGGCGGTCCGGGATGTGGACGTGTCCACACGGCGGGTTCCGCGCCGGTCACCAGGGACTACCATCGACCAATCGGCCGCGCGCCGCCATTGGATGCCGGCATCGCGGGTACCACACCGGGCGGCAGCCCCGCCGACACCCGATCGAGGTGATGTCATGACCGGCACGACGCTCGACGACTACACCGACCGGTACGCCCGGCGTGTGCGGGGGATGACCGCCTCCGAGATCCGGGCCCTCTTCGCGGTGGCCAGCCGGCCGGAGGTCGTGTCGCTCGCCGGGGGTGCGCCCTACATCGCCGCGCTGCCGCTCGACGCGGTCGGCGAGATGCTCGGCCGGCTCGGCGCCGAACACGGCACCACCACCCTGCAGTACGGCATCGGCCAGGGCACCCTCGAGCTGCGCGAGCGGATCTGTGAGGTGATGGCCCTCTCCGGGATCGACGCGTCCTGCGGCGCCTCCCCGGAGGACGTGGTGGTGACCGTCGGCGGCCAGCAGGCGCTCGACCTGGTGGCGCGCCTCTTCCTCGACCCGGGTGACGTGGTGCTCGCCGAGGGCCCGACGTACGTCGGCGCGCTCGGGGTGTTCCAGGCCGCCCAGGCCCAGGTGGCCCACGTGCCGATGGACGACGAGGGCCTCATCCCGGAGGCGCTGGAGATCGCCATCGCCGACCTGGCGCGGGCCGGCCGGCGGGTGAAGTTCCTCTACACCATCCCGACCTACCAGAACCCCGCCGGCGTGACGCTGAGCGAGGAGCGGCGGGAGCGGGTGCTCGACATCTGCGAACGCGCCGGGCTGCTCGTGGTGGAGGACGACCCGTACGGTCAGCTCGGTTTCGCCGGCGAGGCGCCCGCGCCGCTGCGGGCCCGGCGGCGCGACGGGGTCTTCTACCTGAGCACGTTCTCCAAGACCTTCGCCCCCGGGCTCCGGGTGGGCTGGATCCTCGCCCCGCACGCGGTCCGCGACAAGCTGGTCATCGCCAGCGAGGCGCAGATCCTCTGCCCGAGCGGATTCGCGCAGGCGGCCGTCTCCACCTACCTCGCCACCATGCCCTGGCGGGAGCAGCTCAAGATCTACCGGGAGGTCTACCGCGAGCGCCGGGACGCGCTGCTCGACGCGCTGACCGACCTGATGCCCGAGGGCACCACCTGGACCACACCCGCCGGTGGTCTCTTCGTCTGGGCGACCCTGCCGGACGGGCTCGACGCCAAGGCGATGATGCCGCGGGCCGTCGCCGCCCGGGTGGCGTACGTGCCGGGCACCGGCTTCTACGCCGACGGGACGGGCACCGGGAACATGCGGCTCAACTTCTCCTTCCCGCCGCCGGAGCGGATCCGTGAGGGCGTCCGCCGGCTCGCCGGGGTGATGGAGCAGGAGATCGCCATGCGGCGGGTGTTCGGGGCGATCGGCGGTACCGGGCCGCGCCGCCGCCAGGGCGGCTCGGACACGCCCGGCCCCGACTTGGCATGATGCCGGCATGGCCGTCAGCCCTGCCGCACCGACACCCGTGACCGGATCCTCCGCCGACGAGCTGCACGTGCTGGTGCTCGCCGGTGGCCTCTCCTACGAGCGGGACGTCTCGCTGCGGTCCGGCCGCCGCGTGCTCGACGCGCTGCGCGCGGTGGGCGTCGAGGCGGAACTGCGGGACGCCGACGTCGCGCTGCTGCCCGCACTGACCGCCGACCCGCCCGACGCGGTGGTGATCGCCCTGCACGGCGCCACCGGCGAGGACGGCTCGCTGCGCGGCGTGCTCGACCTCTGCGACGTGCCCTACGTCGGCTGCGACGCCCGTTCCTCCCGGCTCGCCTGGGACAAGCCGTCGGCCAAGGCCGTGCTGCGCGAGGCGGGCATTCCCACTCCCGACTGGGTGGCGCTGCCGCACGACCGGTTCTCCGAGTTGGGCGCGGTCGCCGTCCTGGACCGGATCGTCGACCGACTCGGGCTGCCGCTGATGGTCAAGCCGGCGCAGGGCGGGTCCGGCCTGGGCGCCGCCGTGGTCCGGGAGGCCGCGTCGCTGCCGGCCGCGATGGTCGGCTGTTTCGCGTACGACCAGACGGCGCTGGTGGAGCGCTACGTGCCCGGAATGGACGTGGCGGTCTCCGTGCTCGACCTGGGCGAGGGCCCGCAGGCCCTACCGCCGGTCGAGATCGTGCCCCGCAACGGCGTCTACGACTACGCCGCCCGCTACACCGCCGGGCGCACCACCTGGCACGCGCCGGCCCGGCTCGACGCCGCGACGACCGCACGGGTGACCGAGGTGGCGCTCGCCGCGCACACCGCACTCGGTCTGCGCGACGTGTCCCGGGTCGACCTGATCGTCGACGCGGACGGCCGGCCGCACGTGCTGGAGGTCAACGTCTCACCCGGGATGACCGAGACCTCGCTGCTGCCGCTGGCCATCCAGGCGGCCGGGCTCGACTTCGGTCGCGTGCTGGGCACGCTGGTCGGCCGGGCCGCCGCCCGCCGCCGGCCGAGCTGACTCAGCCGGCGGCGCCCGCACGCCCGCCGTTCGACGTCGCGCCTTCCTCGTCGGCGGGCCGCGCCGCCTCATCGCCCGCGCCCACCGCCCTGGACTCGCCGGCCCCGGCGTGACCGTCGTCATGGTCCGACCCGGTCCCGTGGCCGCCGTCGGTCGGGTCGGCGTCACCGTAGCCTCCGGGACCGCCGTTACCGTCGACCGCGGCTCCGGAGTCACCGGCCGCGTCGACCGCGTCCGGGCCGGCGGGCTCGGCGGCCGCGCGGCTCGGCTCGACGCCGTCCGCGTCTCCCTCCGTCGGCTCGGCCTCCGGGATCTCGTCCGCGGCCTCGATCACGGACAGTGCCTCCTCCTCCGGCTCCTCGGTCGCGCTCGCCGGTGACGGCGAGGAGAGGCTCGACGGCGCCTGCCACCGGATACGCGGCGGCTCGGCGAGGGGGCGGCCGCCGAACTCGGCGAGCCAGGCGGCCACCATGGCCAGGTTCTCCCGCCACTGCTCCTCGGAGATCGGCGGCAGGATCGAATCCCACAACGACAGGAACGTGCCGCGCAGTTGCAGCCGCCCGTACGGCCGGGCCAGGAACCACATGTGCAGATGCGCGGAGCCGTCGCCCCACCGGTTGACGTGCACGCGAGCCACGCCGTCCAGCGAGCGGATGGCCCGCTCCAGGCGGACGGTCATCACGCCCAGCTCGGCGGCGAGCAGGTTCGGCAGGTCGCCGAGGTCGAGGTGGGAGCGGGACTCCAGGATCAGGACCATGGGCAGCCCGGTGGGTCGGTCCATGGTGCGGACCCGCCATCGCTCACCGACCCAGATGTACGCCTCGTCGGGGGCGTTGCACGCGGTGCACTCCCGGTCCGCCTCGCCCCGGCGGGGAGGCTCGACCGGTACGGGATCGTCGAGTTGCTTGACGCGGATCTCGCCCTCGAACGGGAAGGAGGGCCACTGGGTGAAGTCCGGGACTGAGGGAGGGGTGTCCTGCACGACGCTGACCCTAACCGAGTTGGCGACGCCTGTCCCTACCCGTGCCCGGCGCAGATCCACCGCGACCGACGGGTTGTCCACCGCGTTGTCCACAGGGTGCCGAGATCACCACCACAGCGCGTCATCCACAGCTCAGCAACGGTTTTCGCCGCTCGTTTCACGTGAAACGGTGCCACCCTGTGGACAACCGCTGTGGATAACTCTGGTAGCTCGACGGGGCTCACCGCGCCCTTCTTCTCAACGAACGAGGCGCCGCTTTCGCCTTGGGTTCAGACATCCCGATTGCCGCCCGTCGCCGATCCGCCCCGCACCGGACGACGCCCTCGTTTCACGTGAAACAGGCCCGGGCGAGGACGCGGCGTTTCACGTGAAACCGCGGCTGGGTGTTTCCCCGGTTGGCCCTGACTCCTCCCGCGTCAAGCGAGGCTCGACGGCGGGGAGCTGTGGGCGGTCGCGCTCGCCGGGAGGCTCTCAGCTCCCCCGGATGCCGACGTGCTGCACCCGCCGCCAGTCGGCGTCATCCGGATCAGCGACTCGGACCTTCCCGTCCCCGGGAAAGATCCGCACCTCGCGACGGCGGCAGATTCGCCCCTGGACGTCAGGAGTTCCGGTCGGGGTCCCCGGGGCAGGGTCACCGGTCCCAGTGGCTCAGACACCGACGTGGGCTGCCCGACGGGGGATCTCACGCGACGGCACGGCCACGAGCACGGCTGCACCGTGCGCGGGCACCCGAGCCCGGCCGCCGGCCCCCGCCGCACCGTCGAGGAGCACGACGCCCTCGGCCCGCCCTCCTGACCTTGCCTCGCCTCCCGGCGTCGATCATGAGGTTGGCGGCAGTCAACTTCATGATGAGTTGGACTCGACGGGCGAGGGGGGTGACAGCGGGCTTGCGACACATGGCGTTCCACCCGCGGAGTGGCGGACGCCACCTCGGCGAGATGGTGTGGATCAGGCGGCGGGGCCGAGGTGCTTGGCCAGGGCGACGAACGCGCGCCACGACGCCGGGGAGACGCGGAGGGTGCCGGCCTCGTGATCCTTGGAGACACGTACCAGCACTACGCCCGGCAGGTTGTCGGCGACCTCCATGCAGTCGGTGTTGCCGCTGCGGGTCGCCTTACGGGCCCGGCTTCCGGCCGCGCACGAGCCTCCTCGTTCCTCACCGACCTCACTCGCCCGGTCCGGCTTCCGCTGAGGGCCGAGCGCCGACGCGTCGGTCGGCATCGGGGTCACGGTGGCTACGGCGTCACATCGTCACGACGGCGGGCCTTTGCCGAAGGACCGTGCGTCCCGTCGTCACTGGAGGCGGTTTCTCCCGACTCGGTCGGCCCGGCTCGGCGCGAGCCGTCGGGCCCGAATTGGTTGTTGGTCCGCGCGGCCTCCGTTTCACGTGAAACGACGAGGACGCGGGAACCCGGCGATGCTCGGAGAGATGCCATCGCCCGTCGAGCACCCCGCCCCCCGAAACGACGTCGGCCGCACCACCCGATGGCGGTGCGGCCGAGACCGAAGAGAACCTGGGGGTCACTCGCCGAGCTGTTCCTCCTCGCTTACCCCGATGATGCCGACGATCCGCTCCAGGTCGTCGACCGTCGCGAACTCGATCGTGATCTTGCCCTTGCTCCGGCCGATGTCGACCTTCACCCGTGTGTCGAACCGATCGGAGAGCCGGTCGGCGAGATCGGAGAGCGCCGGCGCGTGCGCCTTGGTGCGACGCTTCGCGGCAGGGGCCTTTGCCGGCCCGTCAGCGAGCGCCAGAGCCACCAGTTCCTCGGTGCCGCGTACGGAGATGCCCTCGGCGACGATCCGCGTGGCGAGCTTCTCCTGAGCCTCCGCGTCGTCGAGGCTCAGCAGCGCGCGGGCGTGACCGGCGGAGAGCACCCCGGCGGCGACGCGGCGTTGCACGACCGCGGGGAGGTTCATCAGCCGGATGGTGTTGGAGATCTGCGGACGGCTACGTCCGATCCGGCGCGCCAACTCCTCGTGGGTGGCGCCGAACTCCTCCAGCAACTGCTGGTAGGCCGCCGCCTCTTCGAGCGGGTTCAGGTTGGCTCGGTGGATGTTCTCCAGGAGCGCGTCCCGGAGCATCGCGTCGTCCTTGGTGTCCCGCACGATGGCGGGGATGCTCTCCCGGCCGACCGCCTGGGCGGCACGCCAGCGCCGCTCACCCATGACGAGTTCATACTTCTCGCCGTCGAGTTGCCGGACGACGATCGGCTGGAGGAAGCCGACCTCCTGGATCGAGGTCTTCAGCTCCTCCAGCGCCTCCTCGTCGAAGACGTGCCGGGGCTGCTTCGGGTTCGGCACGATGGCGTCGACCGAGATCTCGGCGAAGCGGGCACCGGGCACCGGGCTCAGTTCGATCTCCGGCTCGACCGGCACCGTGCCGCCGCCGACCGGACCGGTCACGACGGCGGACGCGCCGGTAACGGGCGGGGCCGGGGAGGGAGCCGTCGGTGCCGCCTCCGTCTCGGCGCCGGCCGGCGCCGCGTCCGGCGGAGGGCCGGTGGGGATGAGGGCGCCGAGCCCTCGGCCCAGGCCGCCGCGGGGCCGGTTCTTCATGCGACGCCTCCCAGCGACTTCTCCGTACTACGCATTCCGGCTCACCGGCTCCTTGACCCCTCGCTCAGCGATCTCCTGGGCGGCCTCGAAGTAACTCGTGGCGCCCCGCGATCCGGGATCGTAGGTCATCACCGACTGGCCGTAGCTGGGTGCCTCGGAGACCCGCACGTTGCGGGGGATGACGGCCTGGAGGACCTTGTCGCCGAAGTGGTTCCGGACGTCCTGTTCCACCGCGTCGGCCAGCCGGGTACGCCGGTCGTACATGGTCAGCAGGATGGTGGAGACCTCGAGCTTCGGGTTCAGGTGCTGGCGTACCAGGTTGATGTTGTTTATCAACTGGTTGAGACCCTCCAGCGCGTAGTACTCGCACTGGATCGGGATGAGCACCTCCTGCGCGGCGACCAACGCGTTGACGGTCAGCAGGCCGAGCGAGGGCGGGCAGTCGATGAAGACGTAGTCGAAGTGACCCGGGTACGCCTCGATGGCGCGCGACAGGCGGGACTCGCGGGCGACCACCGAGACCAGCTCGATCTCGGCGCCGGCCAGATCTATGGTGGCCGGCACACACCACAGGTTGGGGATGCCCTCGACCGCCTGGGCGACCTCGGCGAGCGGCACGCTGTCGATCAGGCAGTCGTAGACGTCCGGCACCCCGGTGTGGTGCGGCACGTTGAGCCCGGTCGAGGCGTTGCCCTGCGGGTCGAGGTCGACCACGAGCACGCGGTTGCCGTGCAGCGCAAGCGCCACCGCGAGGTTCACGGTGGTGGTGGTCTTGCCCACGCCACCCTTCTGGTTGGCGACGCACATCACCCGGGTCCGGTCGGGACGGGGCATGGAGACCTCGCCACTGGGATTCAGGATCTGCACGGCGCGCATCGCCTCCATAGCCAACGGTGGGTCATCCTCTTCGCGCGTCGGGGTTTCACGTGAAACGTACGGGTCGGCACCGGTCTCTTCCGCGTACCCGGTAGCCGGTGGCGTGTCGGCCGGTGGCGTCGTCGTCTCGACGATGGCCGCGCCGGGCTGGTGCGGCACGACGGAGGCCGGGGTCTGCGGCTCGAAGCGCGCGGAGACCGCGACGTTCGCGCGGGCCGCGGCCGGCCGGGGAGTCGGGGCGTTCACCGGGCCGTCGCTCGGATCGTGCGGGTCGCGGACCGGCGGCACGTTGGCCGGCGCGGATGAGACCGGCCGGACGGCGCCGCTCGACGGATCCGGCCGCGAGGTCGGATCGACGGGGTGCGGGGATGCGTCACGAGGATCGTTCACCGCCCACTCCTGATAGCTGGTTTCACGTGAAACGGGATCGTCGGGTGATCGCCCGTCGCCCCCGGTCAGCCGAGGATCGTCGTACCTGCCGTCGTCATGCACCTGTCATCCCTACCCGCTCCGGATGGTCGGTCCGCACCCGTCAGTCGGGCCCCGCACTTCGCGCGGCGTCACCGGCCCGGCGGGAACGGTCGGGGTCGGGTGCCACCCGGCGCCGCCGTTCCAGACTATCGACGCGCGGTCAGCCTACGGCCGACGGGCGCGGCGGGTCCATGTCGGGTTGTGATCGATCCGGTCACGTCCCTCCCGGTCCAACGACCGACGGGTGGTCGCGGAAGCCTTACCGGGTCAGCGATCCCGGTTCCGGCCGCCGCGCCGGCGACCGCCGCGTGAGCGCTTCGGGCCCTTCGGCTTGCGTTGGTTGACCACCCGCTCCCGGACCACCTCGACCACGGTGGCGGCGGGCTCGATCACCCCGATGCCGCACTGGCGCAGTGCGGGCTCCCCGCCGCCGAGCCGACCGACGGCCTCGGCGTGTGCGGTGATCTCTTCCGCCGCGGACGCGCCCTTGAGCGCGAGCAGTCGTCCCCCCGGCGCGAGCAGCGGAAGGCACCAGGTGGCGAGCCGGTCCAGCGGCGCCACCGCGCGTGCCGTGACGATGTCGGCGCTCAGCGGATCGCGGTCCTTCGACCCGGCCGCCGCTTCTTCGGCCCGCCCTCGGAAGACCCGTACCGACTTGGTCAGGCCGAGGCGTTGGATCGCCTCGACCAGGAAGGACACCCGTCGGGCGAGCGGCTCGACAAGCGTCACGGAGAGATCGGGTCGCGCGATCGCCAGGACCAGCCCGGGCAGCCCCGCCCCGGAGCCGACGTCGATCACGCTGGCCCCCTCCGGGATCCGCTCCGCCACCACGGCGCAGTTGAGCAGGTGCCGATCCCAGAGGCGGGGCGTCTCGCGGGGCCCGATCAGGCCGCGGACCACGCCCTCGGTGGCAAGTAGTTCGGCGTACGCGGCGGCGAGGTCCAGCCGATCGCCGAAGAGCGACCGGGCGGCCTCCGCCAGTTCGGGCGGCAGGGACGCGTCGGCCGGATCAGGCACGGCACCGGTCGCCGGCACGGCAACACCACCGTCCACCCCGGACGGATCGGCGACGGCCCCCGGCTCGGCGAACGCCGGCTCGGCCACGGCGTCCGGCTCGGCGAAGAACGGATCCGCCGCGCCGGCCGGCACGTCGGACTCGACGGGTTCGGCGACCGCCGACGGCTCGCCGGAGAAGGCCGGTGTCACCGGAGCAGCGGCCGGCTCGACCTCGCGCGCGTCCACCGGCGACTCACCGGAGAAGTCCGGGTCGGCGACGGTCCCGGTCGGGTGCGCCGGATCGGCCGGGTGCTCCTCGTCGGAGAAGATCGGATCGGCGCGCACAGCCGGCGGCCCGGGCGGCGTGCCACCCGGGCCGGTCACGGCGTCCGCCGTCGGGTCGTCGGAAGCCACTGACCTCAGTCCGATACCGGCCGGACGACGATGCGCCGGTTCGGCTCGACGCCCTCCGACTCGCTCTCCACGCCGCTCATCGCATTGACCACGTCGTGTACGCACTTGCGCTCGAAGGCCGACATCGGCTCCAGGCGCACGGCCTCGCCGTGCTCCTTGACCTTCTCGACCGCGTTCTTGGCGACCGCGGCCAGTTCCTTGCGCCGGGCGGCCCGGTAGCCGCCGACGTCGAGCAGCAGGCGGCTGGGCGTCCCGGTCTGCCGGAACACCGCCAGCCGGGTGAGCTCCTGGAGCGCCTCCAGGGTGGCGCCGCGCTGGCCGACCAGGTTCTGCAGGCGGGAGCCGACCACCTCGACGACCGGCCGACCGCCGGAGACCAACTCGTCGATGTCGCCGTCGTAGTCGAGGATGTCCAGCAGACCCTCGACGTAGTCGGCGGCGATCTCGCTCTGCCGGAACAGGTCGCTGTCGGCCGGGGCCTTCTTCTCCCGGGGCTCGGGGGTGCCCTCACCGGTCTCGGTGGAGGCCGAGTTCTCCTCGTCCACGGACTGGTCGGCGCTGGGGATGCTGGTGTCGGTCACGGTCTCATCTCCGTACTCGCTCGGCCGGACCGTCGAGGTCCGTTGGTCTCCCGGGAGCCGGCGGGAGGTTCGCCGGATGCCTCTCGGGCACGTCCGTACGGGCCAGTCTCGCCCGTGACCGCGCGGTGCGCGGCGGTTCCGGCCCGGCGCCTACTCCTCGGGGCAGCTCGGGACCGGACGGGCCACCGCCGGTCACGGCGGTGGCCCGGGTGCTCTAGCCCTGTCGCTTGGCGGGGCGGTTGCCGGCCTTCTTCGGGTTGACCGGCTTGGCGCCCGGCTTCGGACCGGCCACCTTCGGCGCGGCGGCCGGCGCCTTGGCGACGGGCTGGGCGGTCTTGCGGCCGAGCAGGCCGGTCTTGGCCGGCTGCACCGGGCTCTTGCCGCCGGTGGTCGTGGTGGCCTTCTTCGGCGGCACCAGCGGCGGGAACTTCCGCAGCACCCACTGCTGCTGGCCGAGCGTGAAGAGGTTGTTGGTGACCCAGTAGATGATCACACCGATCGGGAAGATCGAGCCGGAGACCAGCAGCGAGACCGGGATGCCGTAGAGCATCAGGCGCTGCACCATGCGCTGCTGCGGGTCCTCCGCCCAGCCGGTCTTGAGGATCATCTGCCGGCTGGTCAGGTAGGTGGTGGCGATCATGATGAGCACCAGGACGCCGGCGATCACCTTCACCGTGCCGGTGTTCGCACCCAGCGGGGCCAGGTCGGCAGCGGTGGAGCCGAACCGCCCGGAGATGGGGGCGGTGAAGAGCTTCGCGCTGGAGGCGCTGTTGAACTGGTCGACCGTCCAGCCGTAGAGGGTCTTGCCGCCGTTCTCCGGGTTGAGTCGCTTGAGCGTGTGGAACAGGCCCAGGAAGACGGGGATCTGGAGGAACATCGGAAGGCAGCCCATCAGCGGGTTGGCCTTTTCCTTCCGGTAGAGCTCCATCATCTCCTTCTGGAGAGTCTCCCGGTCACCCTTGTGCTTCTCCTGGAGTTCCTTCACCTTCGGCTGGAGCGCCTGCATGGCCCGCTGGGACTTGATCTGCTTGACGAAGACCGGGAAGAGGATCACCCGGACCGTCACCACCAGGAAGATGATGGCGAGGATCCAGGCCCAGTTGGTGCCGATGACCGCGCCGACCGGCACCCCGATGGCGTCCCAGGCCGAGTGCCAGGTCAGCAGGATCCACGAGATCGCGTAGTAGATCCAGTCGAGACTCAATTCTCAGGCTCCAGTCACGTCGGCACGGCGGCGACCGCCCGGCTCCGGCACCGGGTCGTGTCCACCTGGGTGAAAGGGGTGGCAGCGCGACAGCCGCCGGACCGTCAGCCAGGCCCCCCGCGACGCACCGTGCCGGGACACCGCCTCCACGGCGTAGGCACTGCACGACGGGTAGAACCGGCAGCGGGCCGGCAGCGCCGGACTTATCCACCGACGGTACGCGATGATGGGTGCCAGCAGCATGCGGGCACCGGTAGTCGGCGACGGAGTCGCGGTCCCGCCGCTCATCGCGACCGCCGACCCCGGGGGGCCCGTGCGGCGCTCAGGGCGGCGTCCAGATCGGCCCCGAGCCGCGCGTACGTCGCGTCGGCGGCCGGCGGCAGGGCGCGTACGACCAGGGTGGCGCCGGCGGGCAGCTCGGCCAGACGCTCCCGGACCAGGTGCCGGAGCCGGCGGCGCACCGTGTTGCGGACCACGGCGCCGCCGACGGCCTTGGACACGACGAAGCCGGCGCGGCGAGGTGCGGAGTTCTCCGCACCTCTGCTCCGCGCCGGCTCCGGCGAGGGTGTCACGGCATCGGCGCCGGTCGGCTCCGGGAGCGTCAGGTGGACCACGACGGCACCGCGGCCGACGCGACGGCCACCGCGAACCGCTGCGGCGAAGTCGCTACTGCGCCGCAGTCGCTGTGCGGCGGCCAGCACGACTGCCCACGTTCCCGTACCGGACCGGACGGCCTCAGGCCGCCAGGCGGGTGCGGCCCTTGGCGCGACGGGTCGAAAGGATGGCGCGGCCGGCACGGGTGCGCATGCGCAGCCGGAAGCCGTGGGTCTTCGCGCGCCGGCGGTTGTTCGGCTGGTAGGTGCGCTTGCTCACGTCAGGCTCTCCGTTGTGGTACGCCCCGCGCGGCGGATCGCCCGGGGTCCTGTGCTGGTCCAGATCACCTCGACGGTGACCTCCGATCGACGCTGCCCCGGCAAGGCCACGGGCAGCGAGCATCTATCACCCTAGCAGAGGGCGAGAGAGCATCCGCTCCAGCCTACGCAGGGGCGCAATGACCGTCAAACCTCACACTCCGGCCCCCGACCTGCGCGGAAACGGCGACCGAAGGGGCCGATTTCACTGATGTCGTCAACGCCGGGTGGGTGTCGACGGTTGATGGCGTGGGGTCCCCGCTGTTAGCGTGCGCGATTGCGGTCGGCGTCGGGGGTCCGGGTTTGTCGCCGACCGGCAAGACCGGACAAGCTGTTGAATCGTTCGGCACGGTGAACCCGCTTCAGCGCCTCCACGAATCCAGGGGGCAGGTCCGACCCGCGTCCGGTGGGCGGCCACAATCGGTCGGTACACACAGGCTGTGGATAACTTGTGGATGACGACCGGTCAGCCGTCCGGGCGGGCGTGAGGATCAGGCGAGGGGGGTGGCACGACGTGACCGGAGCGACAGACCTTGCCGCGGTGTGGGCGGCGGCCACCGAGGAACTCGCCGACGAGATCATCTCCGCCCAGCAACGGGCGTACCTGCGCCTCACCCGCCTGCGGGCGATCGTCGAGGACACCGCACTGCTCTCCGTACCGGACGCCTTCACCCGGGACGTGATCGAGTCCCGGCTCCGCCCGGCCATCACCGAGGCGTTGAGCCGCCGGCTCGGCCGCGACATCCAGGTGGCCGTCACCGTGCGCGTCGCGGAGGACCCGGCCGGCCGACCGGCCGGCACGGTCTACCGCGCCAACCCGGAACCGTCGGCCGAGCCGAACGGCCCGGCCGACCTGCTGCCGGGGTTCGACCGGATCGGCCCGGCGCCGGCCCCGCCGGCGTTCCCCGCCCCCCGGCCCGAACCGGGGTACCCCGCCGAGCCGCGACCGGAGCACGGGGCGGAGGAGCCCGCCCCGCGACAGCGGAACACCGACGGCGGGCGGCCGCACCTGATCCCGGCCGGCCGGGACGGTCAGGACACGCTCTTCGGGGCCGCCTTCACCGAGCCGCTCCGCGCCGCCCCCGAGCGTCGCGCCTTCGACGAGCGCCCCGGCGCCGGGCAACCCGCCCCCGCCGCCGGCGGCTACGAGCCGCGCTACCGGGAGGCGCCCGGCCCGGTCGACGCCCCGCCCCTGCGTGGCCTGCCCCGCGACGGCGCGACGGACAACGGCCCCGGTCGGGGCGGGCTCGACCACCACCGTCCCGGCGGCCAGGGCGACCGTCGACTGCCCGGCGGCACGGAGAGCGGCGGCAACCGGCTCAACCCGAAGTACATGTTCGAGACGTTCGTCATCGGCTCGTCCAACCGCTTCGCCCACGCGGCGAGCGTGGCGGTGGCCGAGTCGCCGGCCAAGGCGTACAACCCGCTGTTCATCTACGGCCACTCCGGGTTGGGCAAGACCCACCTGTTGCACGCCATCGGGCACTACGCCACCACGCTGGGCAACGCCCGCTCGGTCCGGTACGTCTCGACCGAGGAGTTCACCAACGACTTCATCAACTCGCTGCGCGACGACAAGACCAGCGCGTTCCAGCGCCGGTACCGGGACGTGGACATCCTCCTGATCGACGACATCCAGTTCCTGGAGAACCGGGAGCGGACCCAGGAGGAGTTCTTCCACACCTTCAACACCCTGCACAACGCCAACAAGCAGATCGTGATCACCTCCGACCGGTCGCCGCGCCAGCTCGCCACGCTGGAGGACCGGATGCGCACCCGGTTCGAGTGGGGGCTGCTGGCCGACATCCAGCCGCCGGACCTGGAGACCCGGATCGCGATCCTGCAGAAGAAGGCGGCGCAGGAGCGGATGTACGCCCCGCCGGACGTGCTGGAGTTCATCGCCTCCCGGGTGTCGAACTCGATCCGGGAACTCGAGGGCGCGCTGATCCGGGTCACCGCGTTCGCCAGCCTCACCCGTTCCTCGGTCGAGCTGTCGCTGGCCGAGGAGGTGCTGCGGGACTTCATGCCGGACGGCGCCGGCCCGGAGATCAACGCCGACCAGATCATGGCCTCGACCTCCGAGTACTTCGGGGTGAGCCTGGAGGACCTGCGCGGCCACTCCCGGTCCCGGGTGCTGGTCAACGCCCGCCAGGTGGCCATGTACCTGTGCCGTGAGCTGACCGACCTGTCGCTGCCCCGGATCGGGCAGGCGTTCGGCGGTCGCGACCACACCACGGTGATGCACGCCGACCGCAAGATCCGTCAGCAGATGGCGGAACGGCGCTCGCTCTACAACCAGATCGCCGAGCTGACGAACCGGATCAAGCAGAACACCTGAGACGCTCGTCTCCCCGTACCCCGTCTCGACAGGCCCGGCCGGACGCCTCCGGCCGGGTTTCTTCGTCTCGGGCGGAGCCGGCGACGGGCTGCGGACGCCTTCGGTTGACCCTCGACCCGGTGCAGGGCGCAGGATCGGTGTCGTGCTTGTCCACAACTCGTGCCCGTTGTCCACACCCCCTGTGTCACAGGCGGTGGATAAACACCGTCTGCACTTGGCCGGTTACCCACAGACTGTGGACAAGTCCTGGGGACGAGCCTGTGGACGCCTGGGGACAACGCCCGCGTTGTCCACCGACGACGGTCCGCCTGTGGGCAGCCTGTTGAAGGTTCTGGGGACGACGGTGACCGACGTCGTCCGCGCCGTCCACAGCACTGGGGAGAAACCCCGTGGATAACCGGTGGACAACCGGTGGACAGCGGTGGAAAACCCGGCGGCCGACGGCGGCTGTGGACCGGGGCACGAGTTGTACCCCTGGTTCTCCACAGCGAAACCACCGGTGGATAACCTGTCTGACCTGGGCGAACGCGGGTTCTCCACAGTTTGCACAGGTGCGATGAAGACGATGAGTTATCTCTTCTAAACAACAAAAACCAATCATCACCGTTGGACTTCCTGTGGATCGGGCCGAAGCACTGCCGTCGGCAGTCGCCCGGGCACCTGGATGCAACGGGGTCGGGCGCACAGCCGATGCCCTCGCGCCCTAAGGTGCGAGGGGTACCCGCACGGTCGGGCGGGGCGGGTGGCAGCGGTCGGCATGAGAGAGTTGTCGCTGACGTCGACGCGGAGGCATTGATGAAGTTCCGAGTGGAGCGCGACGCGCTCGCCGAGGCGGTCGCGTGGACCGCCAAGAGCCTGCCCAACCGACCCTCCGTGCCGGTGCTGGCCGGGGTGATGCTCCGGGTGACCGACGGCAACCTCCAGGTCTCCGGCTTCGACTACGAGGTCTCCAGCCAGGTGACCGTCGAGGTGCAGGGTGACGCGGACGGCGCGGCCCTGGTCTCCGGTCGGCTGCTCGCCGAGATCACCAAGGCGCTGCCGGCGAAGCCGGTGGACATCGCCGCCGTCGGCGCGCACCTGGAGCTGGTCTGCGGCAGCGCCCGGTTCACCCTGCCCACCATGCCGGTGGAGGACTACCCGACCCTCCCGGAGATGCCGGAGAGCGCCGGCACCGTCGACGCCGCCGCCTTCGCCGCCGCCGTGGCCCAGGTCGCCGTGGCCGCCGGCCGCGACGAGACGCTGCCGATGATGACCGGCGTCCGGATCGAGCTGTCCGGCAGCACCATGGCCATGCTCGCCACCGACCGCTACCGTCTCGCGCTGCGGGAGATGGAGTGGAACCCGGACGACCCGGAGATCAGCCTCAACGCGCTGGTGCCGGCCCGCACGCTCAACGACACCGCCAAGGCGCTCGGCCCGCTCGGCGGCCACGTGACCATGGCGCTCTCCTCCGGTGGCGCCGGCGAGGGCATGATCGGCTTCTCCGGCGGCACCCGCCGGACCACCAGCCGACTGCTCGACGGCGCCAACTACCCGCCGGTGCGTTCGCTGTTCCCGGCCGACCACAACGCCGAGGCCCGGGTCGCGGTCGCCACCCTCATCGAGGTGGTCAAGCGGGTGGCGCTGGTCGCCGAGCGCACCACCCCGGTGCTGCTCAGCTTCAGCTCCGACGGCCTCGTGGTGGAGGCCGGCGGCACCGAGGAGGCCCGGGCCAGCGAGGCCATGGACGCCACCTTCAGCGGTGACCCGCTCACCATCGGCTTCAACCCGCAGTATCTGATCGACGGCCTGACCAACCTGGGCGCCCAGTTCGCCCTGCTGCGCTTCGTCGACGCCTTCAAGCCCGCGGTCCTTTCTCCGGCCGGCGAGGATGGCGAGGTCATTCCGGGGTACCGGTACCTCATCATGCCGATCCGCGTCTCCCGCTGATCGCAGGCAGCACCACCCTTGACGTACGGAGGTAGCAGCACATGCAGCTCGGCCTGGTAGGACTCGGCCGGATGGGCGGCAACATGCGCGAACGACTGCGCGCCGCCGGGCACGAGGTGGTCGGCTACGACCGCAACCCGGACCTCAGCGACGCCGCGAGCCTCGCGGAGCTGGCCGAGAAGCTCGACGCGCCCCGCGCGGTCTGGGTCATGGTGCCCGCCGGCGTCACCGACGCCACCATTGACGAGCTCGCCGGCGTGCTCGGCGAGGGCGACATCGTCATCGACGGCGGAAACTCCCGCTTCAGCGACGACGCCCCGCGCGCCGAGCGGCTCAACGAGCACGGCATCGGCTACGTCGACGTCGGCGTCTCCGGTGGCGTCTGGGGCCGGCAGAACGGCTACGGGCTGATGGTCGGTGGCGCTCAGCAGCACGTCGACCGGCTCATGCCGATCTTCGACGCGCTCCGGCCCGAGGGCGAGTTCGGCTTCGTGCACGCCGGCCCGGTCGGTGCCGGTCACTACGCCAAGATGGTGCACAACGGCATCGAGTACGGCCTGATGCACGCCTACGCCGAGGGCTTCGAGCTTCTCTCGGCGTCCGAACTCGTGACGAACGTCCCCGGTGTGGTCAAGTCCTGGCGCAAGGGCACGGTCGTCCAGTCCTGGTTGCTCGACCTGCTCGACCGGGCGCTCGACGAGGACCCGGAGCTGGCCGAGCTGAGCGACTACACCGAGGACACCGGCGAGGGCCGGTGGACGGTCGACGAGGCGGTCCGGCTCGCCGTGCCGCTCAACGTGATCACCGCCGCGCTGTTCGCCCGGTTCGCCTCCCGGCAGGACGAATCACCCGCCCTGAAGGCCGTCGCCGCGCTGCGTCAGCAGTTCGGCGGTCACGCCGTCCACAAGCGCTGACCGGTATCCACAACCTGTGTACGTCCGCCGGCTCGAACTCGTCGACTTCCGCTCCTACGAGCGGGTCGGCGTCGACCTGGAGCCCGGCCCGAACGTGCTGGTCGGCGCCAACGGCGTCGGCAAGACCAACCTGGTCGAGGCGTTGGGCTACGTGGCGACCCTGGATTCGCACCGGGTCGCCACGGACGCCCCGCTGGTCCGGATGGGCGCCACCTCGGCGGTGATCCGCTGCGCCGTGGTGCACGAGGGCCGGGAACTGCTCGTCGAGCTGGAGATCGTCCCGGGCAAGGCCAACCGGGCCCGGCTCGGCCGATCCCCGGCCCGCCGCGCCCGGGACGTGCTCGGTGCGCTGCGGCTGGTGCTCTTCGCGCCGGAGGACCTGGAACTCGTCCGCGGCGACCCGGCGGAACGCCGCCGCTACCTGGACGACCTGCTGGTCAGCCGCCAACCCCGCTACGCCGGCGTCCGCGCCGACTACGAGCGCGTCGTCAAGCAACGCAACGCGCTGCTGCGCACCTCGTACCTCGCCCGCAAGACCGGCGGCTCGCGCGGCGGTGACCTGTCCACCCTCGCGGTCTGGGACGCCCACCTGGCGCAGCACGGGGCCGACCTGCTCGCCGGCCGGCTGGAGCTGGTCGCCGCGCTCACCCCGCACGTGGCGAAGGCGTACGACGCGGTGGCGGCCGGTCGGGGCGCGGCCGGCATCACCTACCGGCCCTCGGTCGACCTGCCCGAGTCGACCACCGACCGGGCGGCGCTGGCGGAGGCGCTGGCCGCCGCGCTCACCGCGAACCGCAGTGCCGAGATCGAACGCGGCACCACGCTGGTCGGCCCGCACCGCGACGACCTGGCGCTCACCCTCGGTCCGCTGCCCGCCAAGGGGTACGCCAGCCACGGCGAGTCCTGGTCGTACGCGCTGGCGTTGCGGCTGGCCGGGTACGACCTGCTGCGCGCCGACGGGATCGAGCCGGTGCTGGTGCTGGACGACGTCTTCGCCGAGCTGGACGCCGGTCGGCGGGAACGCCTGGCCGAGCTGGTCGGTGGCGCCGGCCAGCTCCTGGTGACCTGCGCGGTGGACGACGACGTGCCGGCGACGCTGCGGGGCACCCGCTACACGGTCGGCGAGGGGACGGTACGGCGTGCCGGATGACGACGAGGTGCGGCTCCCGCCGGCGCGGCTGGGGCCGGGACGCGACGGCGGGACGGCCGCCGCACGGGGCGAGCCCGCGCCGCGTACCCCCGGGAAGCCGGCGGGCGGCGAGCGGGCCGCGCCGCGTACCCCGGGAAAGCCCGCGGCCGGCGAGCCGGACGTGGCGCCGGAGGGTTCGGCCGGGCCGGAGCTGGCCCGGGCGGTGCTCGACGCGGCGAAGGCCAAGCGTCAGGCCGCGGCCGGCAGCCGGCGGCGCAGCGCGGTCCGGGGCGACGGCGAGAAGCGGCTGCGCGGCTACTCCGGCCCGGGCCCGGACCCGCGCGACCCGCAGCCGCTCGGCGCGGTGCTCGACAGGCTGGTCAAGGCGCGGGGCTGGCAGCAGCCGGCGGCCGAGGCGACCGTCTTCGGCGCCTGGGAGAAGGTGGTCGGCCCGGACGTCGCCCAGCACAGCCGCCCGGTGAAGCTGGAGAACGGCGAGCTGACCGTGGAGGCCCGGTCGACGGCGTGGGCCACCCAGCTGCGGCTGTTGGCCGGCTCGCTGCTCAAGCAGATCGCCAGCGAGGTCGGCCACAACGTGGTGCGCAAGCTGCACATCCACGGCCCGGCCGCGCCGTCGTGGTCGCGCGGCCCCCGACGGGTAC
Organism: Micromonospora humi; assembly: GCF_900090105.1. GTDB lineage: Bacteria > Actinomycetota > Actinomycetes > Mycobacteriales > Micromonosporaceae > Micromonospora > Micromonospora humi. The sequence continues at coordinate 210,892 of NZ_FMDM01000005.1, forward strand.
GCGGGCGCGGCCCGCGCGACACCTACGGCTGAGCGGGCGTCACACGTCCGCGTAGACGGCGAAGCCGCGTTCCGCGCAGCGCCGGTAGAACGCGGCCAGCACGCTCAGCTCGGCGCAGGTGAAGTTCCACTGCGGCGGGTCGCCGCTGTCGTCGCGCAGCTTGTCCAGCCGGGTGTCCAGCCAGCGGAGCTGCTGCTCGGCCAGCCGCCCGTCACCGAGCAGCGCGCGCAGCACCTCGCTGACCGACTCGAACGTGACCGTCTCGCCGTAGGGCCGGTGCCGGGCGACGAACTTCTCCACGCCCTCGGCGATCCAGGAGCAGCCGTCCGGGTCGATCACCGGGTCCTCGTCCTCGGCCGCGTTCTCCGTGGCGTAGAGCACATTCTCCAGCCCGAGGATCAGGTCGACCAGCTCGGTGTAGGCGGTCGCCCGCACGGTGCCGGTCTTCGCGATCAGCTCGGCGAGCGCGGCGGTCGGGGCGGAGATGCGTGGCACGTCCACGATCTCGCCGAAGTCCACGAACTCGGCCGGCGCGACCGGGTCGTAGAAGCGGCCGGTACGCGGCCAGTGCACCGCGACGTTGTCCAGCCCCATCTGCGTCACCTCTCACCAAGCGTCTGTCGGACCATCTCCGCCGATGGTCCCCGGTCCGGGCGCGAAAGATCAAGACCGCAACGGCGGCGCCGCAAAAGGTACGGCACGTCGCGTTCCACCGCGACCCCCGGCCACGGTGACCGCCGATCATGGGCCGGGGACGTCCACCGCTCACGGGGGCCGGTGGCGCGGCACGGCGTCGCTGGCGTGTAGGGGGAGTCGCGGGCAGCGAGGTTCGCCCGGCTACGGCATTCTCAGCCGCCCCCAAGGGGGTGCCGAGTGGCGGTTTGGTCGGCTGCGCACAGTAAGATTGGAGGCGAGACGAAAGACCCGGCACGGAGCGACGGACATGGGCCCCCAGGGCCCTTGATCATAGTCCCGCATCGGGTCCGAGCCGATCGCGATCCGCGGGCAACCGCGGCGCCCGGCGCACACGATCCGTGACCTGGTGATCCCGGGGGCGGCCCGTGCACGCCGACGTCGCGTCCTGTCCGCCGAACCCGCGCCCCGCGCCCACGCGCGGCCGGTGCGAGAAAGTGGCCGAGCGTGGCAGCGCAGGACAAGCAGGAGTACGGCGCAGAGTCGATCACCGTCCTCGAGGGGCTCGAGGCGGTCCGCAAGCGGCCCGGTATGTACATCGGCTCCACCGGCGAGCGCGGCCTGCACCACCTGGTGCAGGAGGTCGTGGACAACGCGGTGGACGAGGCGATGGCCGGCTACTGCGACACCATCGACGTGGTGCTGCTGGCCGACGGCGGCGTCCGGGTCACCGACAACGGCCGAGGCTTCCCGGTCGACCTGCACCCCAAGCTGAAGAAGCCGGGGGTCGAGGTCGCGCTGACCGTGCTGCACGCCGGCGGCAAGTTCGACAGCAAGTCGTACGCGGTCTCCGGTGGTCTGCACGGCGTCGGCGTTTCCGTGGTGAACGCCCTCTCCACCCGGATGGCCGTGGAGATCCACAAGGCCGGCTTCGTCTGGCGGCAGCGGTACACCTACTCCAAGCCGACCCCGCTGGAGAAGGGCGAGTCGACCGACCGCACCGGCTCCGCGGTCTCCTTCTGGCCCGACCCGGACATCTTCGAAACTGTCGAGTTCGACTTCCAGACCATCTACCGGCGCCTCCAGGAGATGGCCTTCCTCAACCGCGGCCTGCGGATCCATCTGCTCGACGAGCGGGTCCCGGAGGGCGAGGAGGGCAAGGTGCGGGAGGTGACCTTCCTCTACGAGGACGGCATCGCCGACTTCGTCCGGCACCTGAACGCCTCGAAGAACCCGATCCACAAGACGGTGGTCCAGTTCGACGCCGAGGAGGAGGGCATGGCGGTCGAGATCGCCATGCAGTGGAACGAGTCCTACGGCGAGTCGGTCTACACCTTCGCCAACACCATCAACACCCACGAGGGCGGCACTCACGAGGAGGGCTTCCGGTCTGCGTTGACCAGTGTGGTCAACCGCTACGGCACGGAGAAGAAGCTGCTCAAGGGCGACGAGAAGCTCTCCGGCGAGGACATCCGTGAGGGCCTGGCCGCGATCATCTCGGTCAAGCTGACCGAGCCGCAGTTCGAGGGCCAGACCAAGACCAAGCTGGGCAACACCCCGGTCAAGAGCTTCGTCCAGCGGGTCTGCAACGACCGGCTGGTCGACTGGTTCGACCGCAACCCGGCCGAGGCGAAGATCATCATTACCAAGGCTTCCCAGGCGGCCCGCGCCCGGATCGCCGCCCAGCAGGCGCGCAAGCTGGCCCGACGCAAGTCGCTGCTGGAGTCCGGCTCGATGCCGGGCAAGCTGGCCGACTGCCAGTCCACCGACCCGCGCGAGTCCGAGGTCTTCATCGTCGAGGGCGACTCGGCCGGCGGCTCGGCCAAGCAGGGCCGCGACCCGCGGGTGCAGGCGATCCTGCCGATCCGCGGCAAGATCCTCAACGTGGAGAAGGCCCGGATCGACCGGGTGTTGAAGAACAACGAGGTGCAGGCGCTGATCACCGCGCTCGGCACCGGCATCCACGACGACTTCGACATCGAGAAGCTGCGCTACCACAAGATCGTGCTGATGGCCGACGCCGACGTGGACGGCCAGCACATCCAGACGCTGCTGCTTACCCTGCTGTTCCGCTTCATGCGGCCGCTGGTCGAGCTGGGGCACGTCTACTTGGCCGCCCCGCCGCTCTACAAGATCAAGTGGAACAAGAAGGGCGACGACGCCCAGTACGCGTACTCGGACCGGGAGCGGGACGGCCTCATCGCGCTGCGCCAGCAGAAGAAGGCCAACGCCCGGCCGGACGACATCCAGCGGTTCAAGGGTCTCGGCGAGATGAACTATCCCGAGCTCTGGGAGACCACGATGAACCCGGCCACCCGCACGCTGCGCCAGGTGACGCTGGACGACGCCGCGACCGCCGACGAGCTGTTCAGCGTCCTGATGGGTGAGGACGTCGAGGCCCGTCGGTCGTTCATCCAGCGCAACGCCAAGGACGTGCGGTTCCTGGACATCTGACGGCCGCGCCCGGGCCGGCCGGCGATCCACCGGCCGGCCCGGCGGTCCACAGAGTTATCCACAGTCCGGCCGCTTTCCACAGCCGTTATCCACAGCTAGATCACGACTCTGAGTCTGATAAGGGTTAACAGTGACCGATACTCCCGAGTCCACCCCGAACGAGCCGGAGACCCCGGAGACACTGGCCGCGGTCGTCCAGCACGACCGGATCGAGCCGGTCGGCCTCGAGGTCGAGATGCAGCGCTCGTACCTCGACTACGCGATGAGCGTCATCGTCGGGCGGGCCCTGCCGGACGTCCGGGACGGGCTCAAGCCGGTCCACCGCAAGATCCTCTACGCCATGTTCGACTCCGGCTACCGGCCGGACCGCGGGTACGTGAAGTGCTCCCGCGTCGTCGGCGACGTGATGGGCCAGTTCCACCCGCACGGCGACTCGGCCATCTACGACGCGCTGGTCCGGATGGCGCAGCAGTGGTCGCTGCGCTACCCGCTGGTCGACGGCAACGGCAACTTCGGCTCGCCCGGAAACGACCCGGCCGCCGCGATGCGCTACACCGAGTGCAAGCTCGACCCGCTGGCCATGGAGATGCTGCGGGACATCGACGAGGACACCGTCGACCTGCAGGACAACTACGACGGCCGGGCCAAGGAGCCCACCATTCTGCCGTCGCGGATCCCGAACCTGCTGATCAACGGCTCCGAGGGCATCGCGGTCGGCATGGCCACCAAGATTCCGCCGCACAACCTGCGCGAGATCGGCGCGGCGGTGCAGTGGTGCCTGGAGCACCCGGAGGCCGACGAGTCCACCACCCTCGAAGCCCTGCTGGAGATCGTCAAGGGTCCGGACTTCCCGACCTACGGCCTGATCGTCGGGCAGCAGGCCATCCAGGACGCGTACCGGACCGGGCGGGGCTCGATCCGGATGCGCGCGGTGGTCGAGGTGGAGGAGGACAAGCGGGGCCGGCCGGCGCTGGTGGTCAGCGAGCTGCCCTACCAGGTCAACCCGGACAACCTCGCCGAGCGGATCGCCGAGCTGATCAAGGAGGGCAAGCTCGCCGGCATCGCCGACATCCGGGACGAGTCCTCCGGGCGTACCGGCATGCGGATCGTGCTCGTGCTCAAGCGCGACGCGGTCGCCAAGGTGGTGCTGAACAACCTCTACAAGCACACCCAGCTCCAGGAGACGTTCGGCGCCAACATGCTGGCGCTCGTCGACGGGGTGCCGCGCACGCTCAACCTGGCGCAGTTCATCCGCTACTACGTCGAGCACCAGATCGAGGTGATCCGCCGGCGGACCGCGTTCCGGCTGCGCAAGGCGGAGGAGCGGGCGCACATCCTGCGCGGCCTGTCCAAGGCCCTGGACGCGCTCGACGAGGTCATCGCGCTGATCCGGCGTTCGCCCACGGTGGAGGACGCGCGGCAGGGTCTGATCCGGCTGCTGGAGATCGACGAGGTCCAGGCGACCGCGATCCTCGACATGCAGCTGCGCCGGCTGGCCGCGCTGGAGCGGCAGCGGATCCTGGACGACCTGGCCAAGCTCGAGGTGGAGATCGCCGACCTCAAGGACATCCTGGCCAAGCCGGAGCGGCAGCGGAAGATCGTCTCCGACGAGCTGGGTGAGATCGTCGCGAAGTGGGGCGACGACCGGCGCACCAAGATCATCCCGTTCGACGGCGAGGTCTCGATGGAGGACCTCATCGCCCGCGAGGACGTGGTCGTGACGATCACCCGCACCGGGTACGCGAAGCGGACGAAGGCCGACCTCTACCGGTCGCAGCGTCGTGGCGGCAAGGGCGTGAGCGGGGCGACGCTCCGGCAGGACGACATCGTGAGCCACTTCTTCGTATGCTCTACCCACGACTGGATCCTGTTCTTCACGAACAAGGGTCGGGTCTACCGGGCGAAGGCGTACGAGCTTCCCGAGGCCAGTAGGGTGGCCAAGGGCCAGCACGTGGCCAACCTGCTCGCGTTCCAACCGGACGAGCAGATCGCGCAGATCATCGAAATTCCGAACTACCAGGTGGCGCCCTACCTGGTACTGGCCACGAAGAACGGCCTGGTGAAGAAGACGCGGCTTGAGGAGTTCGACTCCAACCGTTCCGGCGGCATCATCGCGGTCAACCTGCGCGATGAGGACGAGCTGGTCGGTGCGGTCCTGGTGGCGCCGGAGGACGACCTGTTGCTGGTGTCGAAGAACGCGCAGGCGATCCGCTTCAACGCCACCGACGAGGCGCTGCGTCCGATGGGCCGGGCCACCTCGGGGGTGATCGGCATGCGCTTCAGCGGAGAGGACGAGTTGCTCGCCGTCGAGGTCGTCCGGGAGGGTCTGGACGTCCTGGTCGCGACGAACGGGGGATACGCGAAACGCACCCCGATCGAGGAATACCCGGTCCAGGGCCGGGGAGGTAAGGGCGTGTTGACTGCGAAGATCACCGAGCGACGCGGTGGTCTGGTCGGCGCGGCCGTGATCGATCCGGAGGACGAGCTGTTCGCCATCACGAGCAACGGCGGCGTCATCCGGACTCCGGTGAAGCCTGTACGCCGTACGCGTGACCGGAACACAATGGGGGTCAAGCTGATGGACCTCCCGGACGGCGTGACTATCGTGGCGATTGCTCGCAATGCCGACGAGCCTGACGAACAGGACTAGTTGATGACGGAGACACAGGCGAAGTCGGGGAACAAGGGGACCTCGGCCACCCCGGTCGAGGAGGAGGCCGCGCAGGGCGGTACACCAGCTACCGGCCGCGCGGCCGTGGGCCGGGCCACGGTCCCCGCCGACGCGCCTGCCCCGAAGTTCACCCGGGCCCCCGGCATGGCCCCGCCTCCCGACAAGCCGGGCGAGGACTCCGGGTCCCGTGAGTCGACCGAGACCAAGATCGACGCGCCGACCTCGGCCGACGGCCTGGCGGCTCCGGTCGCGGCGAAGCCCGCCACGAGCGCACCGCCGACCAAGGCGACCGCGTCCGCGCGCCCGTCCACCGGGACGACCGGCACACAGCCGCGCATCGGCGCCGGCCTGGGCACCGCCCCGAAGGCGACACCCGAGGCCGCCCGCCCGGCCGGCCCCGGCGCCGCCCAGGGCCGCCCCGCCAACGGTGGCGGCCTGCCGCCGGGCATCGGCGGCGCGGCGGCCGTCGGCGCGGCGCGGGTGGGTGAGGCGGTACGCGCCGCGCGTACCTCGGTCAGCTCGGCCGCGTCCCGCGGACCGCGCCGGGCCCGGCTGAACCTGAAGCGGATCGACCCCTGGTCCGTGATGAAGTTCGCGTTCGCGGTCTCCGTGGTGCTCTTCATCGTGGTGGTGGTCGCCACCTCGGTGCTCTACCTCGCGCTCGACGCGATGGGTGTGTTCAAGAGCGTCAACGACAGCCTGACCGACCTGGTGAACGCCGGCGGCGGCCAGGGCGGCGGTGGGGGCTTCCGCGTCACGGCCAAGGGCGTGATCCTGACGTCGGCGCTGATCGGCCTGGTCAACGTCGTGCTGTTCACCGCGCTGGCCACGCTGAGCGCGTTCGTCTACAACGTCTGCGCCGACCTGGTCGGCGGGATCGAGCTGACGCTCGCCGAGCGGGACTGATCCGACGACGCCGGGGCGCCGCGTAAAGCGGTCGCCCCGGCGTCTCGCGTCCGGGTAGGTTCGTGATGTCGGCAGGTGTTTCCGCCACGGGCCCCCCGATTTGGGCGCGCTGGCGGCGATGGGTTAACCTTGCTCGTCGCTACGCGGGGCTATAGCTCAGTCGGTTAGAGCGCAGAGCTGATAACTCTGAGGTCGCTGGTTCGATTCCAGCTAGCCCCACCGCACATCGTCCGACGCCAGTCGAGCGCGAGGGGTCAAGCCCATGTTCAAGAAGCTCCTGATCCTTGCCGGCATCGTCGGCGTCGCCGCCGTGGTGGCCAAGAAGGTCAAGGCCTCGAACGACGAGCGTGCCCTGTGGCACGAGGCCACCACCGCGCCCGACCTGCGCTGAGCCTGACACCCGGGCGGTTTCCGCCCGGCACGGGGCCCTAGCTCAACTGGCAGAGCACTGCCTTTGCAAGGCAGGGGTTAGGGGTTCGAGTCCCCTGGGCTCCACCAACCGATCGCATAGTGGACACCAGGCCGCATATTCCTGTGACCCGCGGTATGTTCATGCCGCTCGTGGTCGATCAGGGAGAGTCATCACGTGGACACCATCGCCCCCCGGGGTTTCCGTGCGTTCGTCGGCAACGCGGGGCTCAAGGACGAGGGCGACGACTTCGCCGCGCTGATCTCGGAAGTGCCCTCGGTCAGCTCGGCGGTCTTCACCCGGTCCCGCTTCGCCGGTCCCAGCGTGACGCTCAGCCGCTCGGCGCGTACGTCGTCGGCCCGTGGCGTGGTGGTGCTCGCCCGTAACGCCAACGTCGCCACCGGCGACGAGGGCATGGCGAACGCCCGCGAGGTCCGGGCGATGACCGCCCGGGCGTCGGGGTTGGATCCGGACGACCTGTTGATCGCGTCGACCGGGGTGATCGGACGGCAGTACCCGATGCCCCGGGTGCGGGCGCGCCTCGCCGGCCTGCGCGGGCCGTTCCCGCCGGCGGACTTCGACCGGATCGCCGCGGCGATGATGACGACCGACACCCACCCGAAGGTGTCGCGCTCGCGGTGCGGCGCGGCCACCGTCGTGGGAGTCGCCAAGGGCGTCGGCATGATCGAACCCAACATGGCCACGCTGTTGACCTTCTTCTGCACCGACGCCGAGATCGCCCCGGCGGACCTGGACCGGGTGTTCCGCGCGGTCATCGACCGCACCTTCAACGCGGTGAGCATCGACACCGACACCTCCACGAGCGACACCGCGGCCGTCTTCGCCAACGGGCTCGCCGGGCCGGTCGACCTCGACGGGTTCGCGGAGTCGCTGCACAGCTGCGCCCTCGACCTGGTGCGGATGGTGGCGCGCGACGGCGAGGGTGCCAGCAAGCTGATCGAGGTCCGGGTGACCGGTGCCCGCGACGACGACCAGGCCAAGCGGGTCGGTAAGACGGTGGTGAACTCACCGCTGGTGAAGACCGCCGTGCACGGTGCCGACCCGAACTGGGGGCGGGTGGCGATGGCGGTGGGCAAGTGCGAGGAGGACGACGACATCCGGCCGGACCGGGTGCGGATCGGCTTCGGCGGCCTGGAGGTCTTCCCCGCCCCGGCGACGGACGAGACGTTGCGGCGGTTGCAGGAGCACCTGCGCGGCGACGACGTGGTGATCGAGGTGGACCTGGGGATCGCCGCCGGCGCGTTCACCGTCTACGGCTGCGACCTGACCGAGGGATACATCCGGATCAACGCCGACTACACCACCTGACGCGGCCGGGGTGGCACCCTCCGTGGGAACCACCCCGGCACCGTGCTGCGGTCAGCGCGCCGCCAGCAGGAAGATGCCGGCCAGTGCCAGGCCGACGCCCGCCCACTGCACGCGCGTGGCCCGCTCGCGCAGCACCACCCGGGCCAGCACCAGCGTGCTGATCGGATAGAGCGAGGCCAGCAGGCCCGCCACCGAGAGGTAGCCCTCGCGGACCGCCACCAGGTAGAGCACGCTGGAGAACATGTCGAGCGCGCCGGAGAGCAGGGCGAGTCCGGCGGTCGGTCGGGACAGCCGGGCCGGCCAGCGGCCGACCGGCCAGAGGACCGCCAGCATGGCGAGCGAGGCGCACCGGGCGGCCACCAGCGGCCACAGCCCCGACGTGTCCCCGGTGCGGGACAGCAGCACGAAGAAGAGCCCGAAGCCGGCGCCCGCCGCCAGGGCGCCGGCCACGGTGCGCAGAGCCGGCCGACGGCGGGAACCCTCCTCGGCCGGAGCCACCGACACGCACGGGATGGCCACGATCCCGCAGGCCAGCCCGACCGCCGCCGTCGTCGACACGGTCTCGCCGGTGCCCACCCCGACCAGCACGGGCAGGATCGCGGCCATCGCCGCGGTGGTCGGCGCCACCACGCTCATCGTCCCGTGCGCCAGCGAGTGGTAGAGCAGCATGGCGCCGACGCTGCCGGCCAGCCCCGCCAGCGCCCCCCAGACCAGGTCGCCGGTGCCGAAGCCGGCACCGCCGACCAGCCCGACGAACAGGACCGCGGTGAGCAGCCCCGCGGCGTTGGACCACAGCACCACCGTGACCGCGGCCGCGCGTTTGGTCGCGATACCGCCGACGAAGTCGGCGGACCCGAGCACCGTGGCCGAGGCCAGGGACAGGAGAATGCTGAACAACGGTTACCCTCGCCTTCAGGGGTGGGAGGTCAGGTAGCCCCCCATGGTGCGGAAGTAGGCGCGTGCCGGGACCTCCGTCCCGTCCTCGGTGCGCACCCGCTCGATCACGAGGCCGTGGTCGCGTCCGCTGTGCGCCTCCGGCCCGCAGACCACCACGACTCCCTCACCCTCGGGGCAGAAGATCCGGCCGGGCGTACCGCCGTATCTCTTGCGCGAGACCGAGGCGGAGGTCACCCGTAGCCGCGTGTCGCCGTGGTACGCGAAGGCGTTCGGGTAGGGATCGCTCTGTGCGCGTACCAGGTTGGCCAGCCGGTCGGCCGGCCAGTACCAGTTGATGCGACTGTCCTCGACGGACCGCTTGTGGAAGAAGGTCGCCTCGCTCGGATCCTGCCGGATCCAGGTGGTGGTTCCACCCTCGATGAGGTCGAGGGCGGCCAGGGTGATCTCGGGGAAGATCTCGATGGTCCGCGCGAACAGGTCGGTGACGGTGTCCTTCTCGCGAACCGGCACGCGCTGCTGCAGCACGATGTCCCCGAGGTCGAACTCGTCGTTCATGAAGTGGACGGTGACCCCCACCTCGCGCTCGCCGTTCAGCACCGCCCAGTTCAGCGGGGCGAAACCACCGTACCGGGGCAGCAGGGCGTCGTGGATGTTGATCGCGCCGTGTCGGGCCAGGCCGTAGACCCGGGACGACAGCCAGGTGCGCCAGTCGGACGAGACGATGATGTCCGCAGCCAGCTCGTCCATCCGTTCGACGACCTCGTCGTCGTTGGCGTACCTGCGGACCAGGAGGGGCAGTTGTCGTTCCGTCGCGAGATCCGCGACGGAGTCGCTCCAGATGGTCTCGTACGCGTGGTCGCTCTCCGGGTGGGTGATCACCTGGACGACCTCGTGCCGCGAGTTCAGCAGCGCTTGCAGGACCCGGTGTCCCCAGGTCTGGTAACCCATGAAGACCACTCGCATGTGCTTCTCCGTTCCTGTCGTCAGGCCGTCCGGCCACCGGTGAGGGGCAGCGACCACACGTACGCGAACGCGGCGCCCGCCCGGTGGTCGAACTCGTCCCCGGCTTCGTACGTGGCCAGGCCCCGGTTGTAGCGGGAGTGCGGCGACTCGCGGCTGACCACGGTGCAACCGCCCTTGTAGAGGTCGAGGACCACCTCGCCGGTCACCGCCGGCTGCAGGGTCGCGACGAAGGCGTCCAACGCGCGGCGCAGGTCGCTGAACCAGTAGCCGTAGTAGACGAGCTCGGCGTAGCGCAGCGCGAGGCCCTGCTTCTGGTGCAGCGTCTCCCGGTCGAGCACGAGCGACTCCAACTCGGCGTGCGCGGTCATCAGCACGGTCGCCGCGGGTGCCTCGTAGATGCCCCGGGTCTTGAAGCCCACGATGCGGCTCTCGGTGATGTCGATCCGGCCGACACCGTGCGGCGCGGCCAGGTCGTTGAGCTGCCGGACCAGGTCCGCGAGCCGCAGCTCGACACCGTCCAGGCTGACCGGGACACCCTCGACGAACCCGATGCGGACCCGGGCGGGCTCGTCCGGCGCGTCGCGGGGGTCACGGGTCAGCTGCCAGGCCTCCACGGGCGGCGGCAGCGTGATGTCGTCGAGCTCCCCGCACTCGATGCTGGTGCCCCAGACGTTGGTGTCGATGCTGTACGGCTTCTCCTTGCCGACCGGCACGGGGATCCCGTGCTTGTCGGCGTACGCCAGCTCGTCGTCCCGGCTGCCGAGTTCCCAGTCGATGACCGGTGCCAGCACCTTCAGCGTCGGATCGAGCGCGGTCACGCTGGTGAAGAAGCGGACCTGGTCGTTGCCCTTGCCGGTGGCGCCGTGCGCGACCGCGTCGGCACCCACCTCGTGGGCGAGTTCGACCATGCGCTGCGCGATCAGGGGCCGCGACAGCGGGGCGGCCAACAGGTACTTGTTCTCGTACCGGGCGTGCGCCTGGAGGGCGGGCAGCGCGAAGTCGGCCAGGAACCGGTCGGTCAGCGGTTCGGCGTGGACCGCCGAGGCACCGGTGCGCAGGGCGCGGTCCCGCACGTCGGGGACGGACTCCAACTGGCCGATGTCGGCGCAGAAGGCGATCACCTCCGCGTCGTACCGATCGCGCAGCCAGTGCAGTGCCACCGAGGTGTCGAGGCCACCGGAGTAGGCCAGAACGATCTTCATCACTGCTCCCTGTCGGTCTGGGCGGCGAGGGCGCCGTCGAGGGTGGCGGCGAGCGCCTTGTCCAGCGGTGCGCCGGCCGCCACCTCCGCGGCGCAGCGGAAGGTCGCGCTCCGGGCGGCGGCGATCGCGTCCCGACGGGCGCCGGCCCAGGCGCGGTGACCGGCCGCGCCCTCCCGGATCTCCTCGGCGACGCCACGGACGCTGTCCGCGGAGGTGCCGCCGGCGCTGGTGTAGCCGTTGACGGCGTTCCTCGGCGCCAGAAGGTCCCGCAGTACGGGGACGGGCACGGGGTGCCCCTCCTCGGCGACGAGCTGGGCCACCAGCTCCACGTCGCGCAGGGTGGCGCCCCGGCCGATCAGCTGGCCGACCACCCGGCCGGCCACGTGGTGGGATTCGCGGAACGACAGCCCGACGTCGGACACCAGGTGGTTGGCCAGCTCGGTGGCGGTCGAGAAGTTGTCCCAGCACAGCTCCTCGCCGCGCTGCGGGTCGAAGCGCAGCGTCCGGGTCTGCGCCTCGACGATGCGGAGAGCGGACAGGTACGTGTCGATGCTCTGCCAGAGGAAGGGTTTGTCCTCCTGGAGGTCGCAGCTGTATCCGAGCGTGACGCCCTTGACCGCGGTGAGCAGCTGCACCAGGACCCCGGCGGTCCGCCCGGCCCGGCCCCGCACCAGCTCCGCGACCACCGGATTCTTCTTCTGCGGCATGATGGAGCTGCCGGTGGTGAAGGCGTCACCGACCTCGCAGAGCCGATATTCGTGGCCGCTCCACATGACGATCTCCTCGGCCATCCGGGAGAGGTTGTTGCCGCCGAGGGCGAAGGCGGCCGCCGCCTCGATCATGTGGTCGCGGGCGCTGGTCGCGTCGAGGGCGTGGGTGAGCACCCGGTCGAAGCCGAGCAGTCGGGCCACGGCGTCCCGGGCGAGGTCGAACGAGGTGCCGGCCAGTGCACAGGCGCCCAGCGGCGACTCGTTGACCCGGTCGAAGGTGTCCCGGAGTCGCCGTACGTCGCGCAGCAGGGCGCTGGCATGGGCGGTGCGCCAGAAGGCCACGCTGACCGGTTGCGCGGCCTGGCTGTGGGTGTAGCCGGGCAGGACGGTGGCCAGGTCCTCGTCGTCGATCGCGGCGAGCAGGTCGATCAGGTCGAGGTTGGCGGTCACCGCCTCCAGCAGCACCTCGCGCAGGTACATGCGCGCGTCGGTGGAGACCTGGTCGTTGCGGGACCGCGCGGTGTGCATCCGCCCGCCGACGTCCAGGCCGAGCTTCTCGATCACCATCTGTTCGATGTTGAGGTGCACGTCCTCGTACTCGGGCCGGAGCGTGAGGGTGCCGTCGTGGTGTTGCCGGTCCAGGCTCGACAGCGTCTCCACGAGGGATCGTGCCGCCTCCTCGGGCACGATGCCCTGCCGGGCGAGCAGCAGCACGTGGGCGACGTTCTGCCAGAGATCGTGGGGGACCAACCGCACGTCGATGTCGACGGTGAGGGTGTAGTCCAGCACCTCGGGGGTGATGTCCTCGGCGAAGCGACCGCCCCAGAGCTTCTGTGTCATTTCCTGTTGCCTCTCCGGCCGTTTCCGGCCATGGTCAGGACCGAGTGAGGATTGTTTTTGCGCAGGCGTCATCGATTCCGTGCGGATTCCGCACGGAAGGGAGCCGGAAAAGGAGAGCGGCGGCTTTTCGGTGGAAGTCAGACAGCCACGAAATAATGGTGCACATCGTTGAGCTCCCACATCCTGGGAGGATGCGGGAGTGGTGATGCCCGATGTCGATCAGAGTTCATGCCGCGACTGCCGCGCAGGTTCTTTCGCATCAACACCCCGTGTGTCGCGCTTGTGCCCTCCGCCGCCGACGTCAGGGTCGGCCTCCTGGGGGCGGGCGGGCTTGATCACCTCATCGCTGATCGTAATGCCGCGGTGGCCTTCGGCAACCGGCCTCTCGGAGTGTGAGACGTCGGCATCTTTACTCGGAGTTTCCCGTCACGCAGCTGAAAGCGTGAATATCCGGAATTGTGTGGCTCGTGGATCGCCGCTTCGTCCGGCATTCCCATTGACAATTTCCGACCACGTGTCGAGCATGTGAGCGGCCCGTCCCCATCGGACCGGGTAATGGTGCCGTCGACGCTCACGAAGGGGCCGGAGCCGGATGACGCTGACAGAGGACACTCGCACCCACTTCACCATCGACGTGTCCGCCGGGGTGGCGGTGGTGGAGTTCTCCGAGGGGCACCGCCACAACATGTGGTCGATGCCGCGAATGCGGGCGCTCACCGCCACGATGCGCGAGCTGGGCGACTCCGACGTCCGAGCGGTCGTGCTGTTCAGCGGTGCCGGCCGGTCGTTCGGGGTGGGCGGCGACTTCCACGAGACGTCCACCTTCCGCGGCGGCGCGGAGGTCGACGACTGGATCGACCACATCACCGACCTCTACGTCGCCTGCCTACGGGTGAACCGGCCGGTGGTGGCCGCTGTCGACGGCTACGCCATCGGCATCGGCCTGCAGCTCGCGTTGACCGCCGACTACCGGCTGGGCAGCGACCGGAGCCTGCTCAAGATGCCGGAGTACCAGCTCGGCATCGCCTGCACCTTCGGCGGTTTCATGCTGGAACGGTCCGTCGGGCGGGCGGTGATGCAACAGATGCTCATGTCCTGTGAGGAGTGGCCGGCGGAGCGGAGCCTGCGCGACCACCTTCTGCACGAGGTGGCCCCGGTCAGGCAGCTTCGCGAGGTCGCGGTGGACCGGGCCCGCAGGTTCGCCGACTACCCGACCGCCGGCTTCCGCAGTACCAAGCCCTTCGTCAACGCCGAGTACGTCGCGGGCCTCGAACGGCTGCGGGTCATCGGCAAGGAGGCGCACCGCGCGGCGTTCGCCGCCGGGGAGGCACAACGCACCATGCGCCAGGTCATCGGCGCGGACCGCTGAACGACGGACGGGAGCAGGTCGGATGGCGACAAGCAGATGGATCGTGGTCGGCAACGTCGATCTTCCCGGGCTGGCGCATCTGGCCGAGAGGCATGAGGTCGGCGATCTGACCGTCTACCGCGCCGGCGTCTCCGGCAGTTGGCCGAGCCACCCACCCGTGGCGTGCGACGTCCGGACGATGTCGCTCGTCGCCGCGCCGCCGCCGGCCCCGGCCCCGGCGGCCGGGGAGCCGCCCCGCATCCGCATCGACGAGGACGGCGTGACGGTCAGCGCCTCGGTGCTCAACGAGGACCCGGTGCACGTGGCGGTCAACCGGGCCCGCGGCGGCTTCGCCTACTTCACCGACCCGCTCCTCGCGCCGCTGATCCTGCCGGCCCTCGGCCTGCCCGTCGAGGTGCGCGACGACCCACCGGCGGTGGCCGGCGACGAGACGCTGCTGCGGCACGTCCACCGGGTCCCGTTCGGGGCGGTGCAGGAGACGCGGCGTCACCGCGACGGCTGGACGACCCGAACCACCATGCCCGACGATCCACTCCGGCATCTGCGCCGCCCGACCCGGGCCGACGGGCAGGCCGCCGGCCGGGCGCAGCTGGAGGCGCTGCGGGGCGAGATCCGGCGGATCGCGGCGGGCCGGCCGGCCGCCGGGTTCGCCACGCTGCTCTCCGGCGGCATCGACTCCGGCAGCGTGACCATGCTGGCCGCGGCCGAAGGGCTGCCGGTCACGCCGTACAGCGCGGGCACGCCCTGGGGTGACGAGTTCGATGACGCCGCGGAGCTCTGCGACCACCTCGGTCTGCCGCTGACCCGGATCGACCTGTCCGAGGAACGGATCCTCGCCGCCATCCCGCAAGCCGTCCGCGGGCTGTGCGTCACCACGCCGGAGGTGGTGGAGGTGGCGCTGACCGCCACCGCCCTGTACGGCGGCACCGAGATCGCCGCGGGCGAGGTCGTGCTGACCGGGTACGGCAGCGATCTGATCAACGCGGGCCTCTACCGACCGTTCCGCGGCCCCGACGAGCTGATCGACCAGACGTTGGACTCGGTGCACCAGACCCGGTTCACCAACGAGCTGTCCAGCCGCCTGCCGCTGGCGTACGGGCGGGAGGTCCACCATCCCTTCTGGAGGTGGCCGGTCATGCGGGTGGCGCTGGACACCGCGCCCTCCGCCAAGGTGCACGGCGGGCGGGAGAAGCACCACCTCCGCCTGGCGATGAGCGAGCACGTGCCGCACCAGATCGCGTGGCGACGCAAGACCGCCGTGCACCACGGCGGCGGCCTGCAGGCCGGAGTGGCCAAGCTGCTGACGGCCGACGCTCCCGGAGTCGACCGGGAGGCCGTCTACCGGGCCTGTTTCCGGGAGCTGGTCGCGGCGGCGGCGGACGGCAGGCCGGACGGCTGGGACCCGCTGCGCCTGTACGAGCGCGCCGTGGCCGCGGCCCGTCGCTGACCCGGCCGGAGCGCCGTCCGCAGACCTTCCACCCGCAGAGGAGACGATCATGAGCCTCACCCCGTCCGGGCTGGGCACCGTACTCGACCTCGGTCCCACCGGGGAACTCGCCGACGCCTGCCGACGCGCGGCGACCGGCACCGGCGTCGCGCTGGTCCGCGGCCTCGACCTCGACGAGCGGCGCTTCCAACGGTTCGTCCACGACCTCGGCGACACCGTCGACCACAAGTTCGGCGAGGGGCGCGCGGACCTGCTCCAGCTGAACGCCTCCGCGGAGGACGGCAAGGTGGTGACCGGGCGGGGACCGCTGCCGTTGCACACCGACGGTCTGCTCGTCGGGGAGCGGACCGACCTGATCGTCCTGTACGCGTCGCGGTTCGCCGACCGGCCCGGATCCGGCGAGACCACCGTGTGCGACCAGCTCTCCGCCTGGCGGGAGATGCCGGACGACCTGCGGGAGGTCGTGGAGCGGACCGGGTTGGAGTATCTGGTCGAGGAGCGGGGCTACTTTCCCACCGTCCCGGCGGACTGGTACGAGATCCCCACGGTGCGCGACTACGGTCGAGTGCGCTCCCTCAACCTGACCCTGCGGTTCCCGCCGGGTGTCCCCCGGGGCTGGCAGGTGCGGGTCAGGGGCGCCGACGAGGCCACCTCGGAGCGTTTCTTCGCCCGGCTCGGCGAGTTCCTGCACCGCCCCCGCTACCTCTACCAGCACTCGTGGCGGGTCGGTGACCTGCTCGTCATCGACAACCAGCGGACCCTGCACGGGCGCACCGCGATCAGCGACGAGGGCGTACGTCTGCTGCTGCGGGGTCAGGTCACCCTCGCCGCGACCCGGGTCGGCCGATGAGCGTGCTGTACGACGCCGTCCGGCAGGTCGCGGAGGAACGCGGCGACCGTGTCGCGGTGCGTGCCGCCGACGGCCGGGAGACCTCGTACGCCGCGCTGATCCGGCTGGTCGACCGGCTGACCCACGGTCTGTCGACGGTCGGGGTGGCACCGGGCGACGTGGTGGCCACCCGGTTGACGAACAGCCCCGGGTACGTGGGTCTGATCCTCGCCCTGGCCCGGTCGGGCGCGGTGCACGTGCCGATCAGCGTGTCCGCCGGGCCGGACTCGGTGGACTGGTCGGTCGGTCGCAGCACGCCGCGGCTGCTGGTCGCCGAGCCCGGCCACGCACCGCCGACCCGTCGGGTGGAGACGGTGGTGCTGGACGACCTGCTCGCCGGCGGGGCGGCGCCGGGCGCGCCGAGCGTGCCGGGCGGGCGCGCCGGGCTGTTCCGGCTGCTGGAGACCACCGGCTCCACCGGGTTTCCGAAGCTGGTCGGCTGGCGGCAGGTCGACCTGCTGGCGGACCGGGTGGCCTGGCTGTCGTACCTCGGGATCACCGCGGACGACGTGTTCCTGACCATGCATCCGTTGGACGTGGCGCACGGCGCCGACGTACACCTGTTCCCGGCGCTCCTGGCCGGTGCGCGGCTGGTGCTCTCCGACCCGGGGGCCCCGCCGCACCACCTCCTCGACGACCTCGACCGGTCGGGCGCCACGGTGTTCAGCGCGCTGCCCCGCCACTACGAACTGCTCGCCGGGCACGGCCCCCGGGACCTGTCCCGGCTGCGCCTGCCGCTCTGCGGCGGGGCGTACCTGAGCCCGGAGGTGATCACGCGGGCCCGGGACCGCCTCGGCATCCGGATCCGGCGGATCTATGGTTCGACGGAGTTCGGCATCGTCCTGGGCAACCTCGACGACGTGCCGCAGGAGGACCGCGGGATGCGCCCGCTGCCCGGGGTGGAGGTGAGCCTGGAGCCGCTGGTCGCCGGCGCGCCCGAGGTGGGGGAGATCCTCGCCCGGTCACCGCACACGAGCATCGGCTACCACGGGGACGCGGCGGCGACCGCGCACGCCTTCCAGGACGGCTGGTACCGCACGGGGGACGTGGCCGAGCGCACTCCTTCGGGGGAGTTCCGGGTGCTCGGCCGTGCCGCCGACGCGCTTGCCGCCGACGGCGGCGGCGTGCGGTTCGCACCGCAGGTCGAGGCCGCGCTGCAGGCGTGCGGGCCGGTGGGTGAGGCCGCCGTGCTGCCGCCGCTGCCCGGATCGGAACCGTTCGTCGTGGTCACCGGCGTGGTGGGGGTCGACGTCGCGGCCGTGCGGTCGGCCGCGGAGGGCGTGCTGGGAGAGCAGGGGCTGGCGATGCCGGTCCGGGTGGTCGAGCGGATTCCGCACACCCCGGTCGGCAAGCTCGACAAGCCCCTCATCCGGCGGCGTCTCGGTTAGGGGTACGGCTCGACCGGGTGTTGTATGCAAGCCCGTGCTTGCCTATTGTGGTGGGCGTGGGCGATGTCTACCAGGCACTGGCCGACCACACCCGCCGCCTGATCCTCGACGAGCTGACCGAACGCGACGGTCAGACGCTCTTCGAGATCTGCGGCCGGTTGGCGACCAGGCACCGGGTCGGCTCGTCCCGGCAGGCGATCTCCCAGCACCTCGATGTCCTGGAGGCCGCCGGCCTGATCGTCACGCGGCGGCAGGGTCGCTACAAGTTCCACCACCTCGACACCCGCCCGCTGCGGTCCATCACCGAGCGATGGCTCAGGTCCGAACCCACCGAGGAGACGCCATGAGGATCAACCTGACGAGCGTGTACGTCGACGATCAGGCGAAGGCGCTGCGCTTCTACACCGAGGTGCTGGGCTTCCGGAAGAAGACGGACGTGCCGACCGGCGAGCACCGCTGGCTGACCGTCGTCTCGCCGGACGCGCCGGACGGCGTCGAGCTGCTGCTGGAGCCCGACGCGCACCCGGCCGCCAAGGCGTTCAAGGAGGCGCTGGCCGGCGACGGCATTCCGCTCACGCAGTTCGCGGTGGACGACGTCGCGGCCGAGCACGAACGGCTGCGCGGCCTCGGGGTGCTGTTCACCCAGGAGCCCGTCGACATGGGCCCGGTGGCGACCGCGGTGTTCGACGACACCTGCGGCAACCTGATCCAGATCGCGCAGTACAAGTAGCGGCGTCAGCCCAGCCGGTCGAGCAGATCGCGGCTGCGGCTCACCACCAGCGCGGTCGCCTCCGCGTCGTACGACGGGAGCGAACTGTCGGTGAACAGGTGCCGGTCGCCGGGATAGACGAACAGGTCGCCGCGCTCGGGTCCGACGATGGACACCAGCTCGCGAGCGGCGTCGACGTCACCCTCCAGCCCGAAGAACGCGTCGCGCTCCATGCCGTGGACCTGCACCGCCACGCCGTCGGGCCAGGGGCCGATCGCCCACTCCCCGGTGACCGGCAGGCAGGCCTCGTAGAGCAGGGCGGCGCGGGCACCGGGCCGGGTCTGGGCGAGGCGCTGGGCGATGGCCGCGCCCCAGGAGACGCCGGCGTAGACGAGATCGGGGCGCAGGTCGGCGGCGATCCGGTCGGCGCGTTCGTCGAGGACGTCGCCGCCGATTCGCTTGGTGAGCGCCGAACCCTCCTCGAGGCTGGCCGGCAACTCGCCGTCGAAGAGGTCGGGCACGTGCACGGTGTGCCCGCCGGCGCCGAGCGCGTCGGCGAGGGCGCGGATGCCTTCGGTGCGCCCCTGCAGGTGGTGAAGGAGGAGGATCTCGGCCATCTCTAGACTCCTGACTGTCGGACCAGAATCATCGAACGAACCAGAATCTTAGAACGGTCGAGAAATGTCGGTCAATCAGCGGATCCCGGACTACGACCTCGACGACCTGCTCGTGGTCACCGCACCGGCACAGCTGCGCGCCCTCGCCGACCCCCTACGCGGCACCCTCCTGGAGCTGCTGCTGGAGCGCGCCGCCACGGTGAACGAACTCGCTTCCGCCGTCGACCGCCCCAAGAGCAGCGTGGCGTACCACGTGAACCAGATGGTCGACGCCGGCCTGCTGCGGGTGGTGCGCACCCGCCGGGTCCGGGCCATCGAGGAACGGTTCTACGGCCGGGTCGCCCGCACCTTCTACGTCGGCGCGCTCCGCCGACCGGAGGACAAGCAGGTCGTGGCGGGCATCAACGGGCTCGCCGAGGCCGCGGCCGAGGCGGCCGCCGCGCACGCCGCCGACGAGCTGCGGTGCACGCTCGTGCACGCGCGGATCCCGATCGAGGACGTGCGGGCGTTCTGGGCCGAGGTGCAGGCACTGGCCCGGCGGTTCGCGCAGATCCCCCGCGCCGGCGACCAGGTGTACGGCTTCGCCGCCGGGCTCTACCCCACCGACGCGCCCACGCTCCCCGACCCGGACGCCGCTCCCGAGACGCCGGCAGCCGGCGGGGGCGCGCCGGAGCGGGAACCCGGCGCAGGCTAGCGTCGGAGCGTGAGCACCGGATCCCCCCGCGTCCTGCCGGCCGGCAGCGGCATCGACGAGGCCGCCGCCGTCCTGCGCGCCGGTGGGCTGGTCGCGTTCCCCACCGAGACGGTCTACGGGCTGGGCGCGAACGCGTTGGACGCCCGCGCCGCCGCGCGGATCTTCGAGGCGAAGGCCCGGCCCAGCTTCGACCCGCTGATCAGCCACCTGGCCGACGCCGCCGACCTGCCCGGGCTGGTCGGCGCGGTACCGCCGGCCGTGGCCGCGCTGGTCGAGCGGTTCTGGCCCGGCCCGCTCACGCTGATCGTGGACCGGCCCGCGGCGATCCCGCCGATCGTCACCTCCGGCCTGGAGACCATGGCGGTGCGGGTGCCCGACGAACCGGCCGCCCGGGCGCTGATCGCCGCCGCCGGGGTGCCGGTCGCCGCACCGAGCGCCAACCGGTTCGGCCAGCTCAGCCCCACCCGGGCCGAGCACGTGGTGACCGGGCTGGGCAGCGCGGTGGACGTGGTGCTCGACGGCGGACCCACCCGGTGCGGCATCGAGTCGACGATCGTGGACGCCCGGGGCGAGCGGCCGGTGGTGCTCCGGCTCGGCGCGCTGCCGGTCGAGGCGCTGATCGAGGCGGTCGGCCCGGTCGAGGTACGCCAGGGCAGCTCCGGCCAGCCGGTCGCGCCCGGGACACTGGCCGCGCACTACGCCCCGCGTACCCCGTTGCGGTTGGGCACGGCGGCCGAGCACGACGGCGGCCGGCAGGGATTCCTGGCCTTCCGGGAAGCACCGGCGGAGGGCGACTGGGCGGCGGTGGAGGTGCTGTCGCCCGACGGCGACCTGACCGCCGCCGCCGCGCGCCTCTTCGACGCGCTGCACCGGCTCGACGCCGCCGGCGTCACCGGGATCGTGGCCGAGCCGGTGCCCGACGAAGGGGTCGGGCGGGCGATCAACGACCGGCTGCGCCGGGCCGCCGCGACCTGGCACTGAGCGCGACGTTCAGGCCGCGGCCGGA
Organism: Micromonospora humi; assembly: GCF_900090105.1. GTDB lineage: Bacteria > Actinomycetota > Actinomycetes > Mycobacteriales > Micromonosporaceae > Micromonospora > Micromonospora humi. The sequence goes on from NZ_FMDM01000005.1 coordinate 232,025, forward strand.
CGGCTGCCGGGCTGCGGCAGGCGGTCCACCAGCCGGGTCAACGCGCCGTTGGCGAACGTCGCGCCGAGCGCCGAACCGGTGGCGATGGTCCAACCCACCGGGCCCAGCGGGGTGCAGCCGAAGAACTGGCTGACCCCGGGTGTCTGCACCACCAGGACCAGTACGCCGACCGACGCGGCGGTCGCCGCCAGCACGGTGGGGCTGGTGCCGCCGGCCAGCACGGTCTGGCCGAGCTGGGTGCCGATCAGCGAGGCGAGCGCCACCGTGCCGGCCCGGCGCTGCGTGCCGGTCCACCGGGCCAGCGTCCAGCCGGCGGTCGCGCCGAGCGTGGTCGCCGCCGCGCGCAGCCCGATCTCCCGGGTCATGGTGGCACCGAGCGACGAGTCCGGCCCCTCCCGCAGCAGGTGGTCGGCGCGGTCCTCGGCGGGCGGGCGGACCGCGATGGCCAGCGCCGGGGCCAGGTCGGTGAGCAGGTTGACCAGCAGCAGTTGCCGGCCGGTCAGCGCGGAGCGGCCGGTCGAGGCGGCGGTCAGCACGCTGAACGCGATCTCGCCGAGGTTGCCGCCGACCAGGATGCTCAACGCGTGCCGGACCGACGACCACATGGCCCGTCCCTCCACCAGCGTCGCGATGATCGTCTCCAGCCGGTCGTCGGTGACCACCAGGTCGGCGGCGGCGCGGGCGGCCGGGGTGCCGCGCTGGCCGAGCGCGATGCCGACGTCGGCCAGGCGGATCGCCGGGGCGTCGTTGGCGCCGTCACCGGTCATCGCCACGGTCCGGCCCCGGCGCTGCAACGCCTGGATGATCCGCACCTTGTGCGCGGGCGTGCAGCGGGCCACCACGTCGGTGGCCATCAACCGCTCGGCGAGCGCGGCGTCGTCGAGCCGGTCCAGGTCGGTGGCGGTCACCACCCGCTGCTCCCCGTGATCCGGGCTGATCGTCGCGGCGATCGCCTCGGCGGTGGCCGGATGATCGCCGGTGATCATGACGGTGTGCACGCCCGCCTTCCGGATCCGCTCCACCGCCGGCCGGGCGCTCTCCCGCACCCCGTCCGCGAGCGTCAGGAAACCCACGAAGACCAGGCCGTCCACCTGCTCGTCGGTGACCGCGTCGGTGGAGACGCGGCACTCGGCCAGGGCCAGGATGCGGTGCCCGGCGCCGGCCCGGGCGGCCAGCATCGCCTGCACCTCGTCCCGGCCGGCGGCGTCCAACGGCCGGTCGCCGGCGGCGGTACGCCGGGACGCGCAGCGCGGCAGCACCGACTCGGGCGCGCCCTTCACGCTGAGCAGCGACCCGTCCTCGGTGCGCCCGACCGTGGCGCTGTAGCCCCGGGACGGCTCGAACGGCAGCCCACCGGTCGCGGTCCACTCCGCCGCCCCGGTGCACTCGGTCACCCCGGCCGCGTTCGCGCCGCGGCGTACCGCCCGGTCGGTCTGCTGCGGCAGCTCGTCCGGGTCGGCCGCGGCCGGGGTGGCCCGCAGCGCCGTGGCCAGCGTCGACCGCAGCACGTCGTCGAGGCGGTCCGCCGGGGCGTACCTGTCGTCGCCGGTGCCCACGCCGGCCAGCAGCAGCTTCCCCTCGGTCAGCGTGCCGGTCTTGTCGAAGCAGAGCACGTCCACCCGACCCAGCGCCTCGATCGTGCGCGGGTTGCGCACCAGCGCGCCGTGCTCGGCCAGCCGCCGCGCCGCCGCCAGCTGCGCGGCGCTGACCAGGAAGGGCAACCCCTCCGGCACCGACGCCACGGCCAGGTTCGCGGCGGTCGCCGCCGTCTCGGCCAGGGGTACGCCGCGCAGCAGCCCCGCCCCGGCGACGGCGATCGCCGAGCCGGCCGCCAGCGGTACGGCGGTGCTGGTCAGCTTGCCGAGCCGAGCCTCCACCCCGCTCGCCGGCGGGGCCTGCCGGGCCATGGCCAGGCTCCGACCCGCCTCCGTCTCCGCGCCGGTGGCCACCACCACGGCGGTCCCGTGCCCGGCGGCCACCGTGGTGCCCTCGAAGAGCATCGAGTGGCGCTCGGCGATCGCCGCCGCGACCACCGGTTCGGGGCTCTTCGCCACCGGCAGCGACTCGCCGGTCAGCGACGACTCGTCCGCCTCCAGCCCGTCACTGGTGAGCACGCGGCAGTCCGCCGGCACGGCGTCGCCGGAGCCGACGCTGATCACGTCGCCGGGGACCAGGTCCTCGGCGGGCACCACCCGCTCCGCGCCGTCGCGCCGCACCCGGGCGGTGACCGCCGAGCGGGACAGCAGCTCGGCCAGGGAACGTTCGGTGTTGCGCTGGTGCACCGCGCCGATCAGCGCGGAACCGCCGACCAGGCCGCCGACCAGCGCCGCGTCGACGAGCGACCCGAACGCGGCGGACAGCACCGCCCCGGCGGCCAGCACCGGGGTGAGCGGGTTGGACAGCTCGTCGACGAACGCGCGGAGCAGCCCGGCCGGTCCCTGCCCGTCGCCGGTCTCCGCGCCCCGCCGGCGGCCGGCCTCCTCGCCGGTCAGCCCGGTCGGACGGGAGTCGAGCTGTGCCAGGACGGTCTCCACCGGCATCAGGTGCCAGGCGGTGAGCGCGGGCGTCGGGGTTCCGGTCCGGTCCGGCAGCCGGTGGGCCCGGAAGACGCCGTGCGCGAACGCCACCGCGGCGGCGCCGTTCACGGCTGCCATGGTCCGGCCGGGCAGCTGCCGGCGGTCGCCGGTGAACGCGCCGAGCGCACCGAGCCCGCTGCCGGCCATGGCGATCCGGATGTTCTGCCCGGTCATCCGGCGCGCCACCCCGGCGGCGTCGACGAGCAGCGCCGGGATTCGCAGGTCGTCGCCGACCAGCAGGTGCGCGCCCCACGGGGGCAGGTCGTCCGGCGCGGACACGCCGACACCGCAGTCGGCGGCGGCGAGCGCCCGACGCTCCCCGGAGACCACCAGCACCACCGCGCCCTCGCGTTGCAGGTCACGGACCGCGTCGCCGAGCCCGGTCCCGCCCGGCACCCGCCGGTCGGCGAAGTCGTACCGGCCGTCCTCGGCACCGCCGATCACCAGCCGGAATCCGGCCTGGCGGGTGGCGGACACCAGCGCGTCCACCCCGTGGGCGGGTTCCGGCTCGACCCGCAGCACGGCGGCGAGCCGGCTGTCCCGGGCCAGGCCGAGCAGCCGTCCCCCGCCGGCGCGCAACCGCTCGCTGTCCGGAGTGTCACCGGGGTCCTCCGCGTCGAGACGGTCCAGCGGCCCGAGCCGCCACCCGTCGTCGGCCCGTACGGCGTCCGGGTCGGCCGGGTCGAACAGTGCGAACGCGCGGGCGGCCACCTGCCCGGTGTCGGCGTCGGGCAGCGGCGCCAGGTCGGCCAGCACACCCCGGTCGGAGCCGAGCACCGCGGCGTCCAGCAGCACGGTGTCGATCCGGTCCAGCTCGCGCAGCACGCTCCGGTCCATGGCGATCACGCCGCGCCGGGCCAGCATCCGGCCCAGCTGTGCCGCGTACCCCTCGCGACCGCTGCCCGGCGCCTTGGGCAGCGAGGAGAGCGCCAGCGCGGCGGCCCGCTTGCCGCCGGCCACCGGAACCGCCGCGGCCCCGGCCACCGCGCCGGCGGCGAGCATCCGCTGGACGTAGCGCTCGGCCGGCCCGTGCGGGACCGGGCAGGGCCGCTCGCCGTCCGGCACCCGGGCGACCGCCCGGTCCGGGTCGCCGGTCAACCTCGGCTCGGCCCGGCTCCAGGCGGCGAGCTGGGCACGCGCCTCACCCCACTGCACCACCCGCTGCGCTCCGTCGAGCACGATGCCGGCCCAACCGCCGGTGAGGCCCTGCACCACCGCCTCGGCGAGCGGGAAGAGCACCTCGGCGCGGGGGTCGGCACGCAGGCCCCGATCGGCCAACGCGTGCAGCTTCGGGTGCAGGTCGACCGCGTTCAGCAGGCCCGCCACCTCACCGGGGACGGGGGTGAACGGCAGGATCCGGGTGGCCGCGGAGATGGTCAGGCCGAGCGCGTCGGAGGCGAGCGCGCCGAGCGTACGGGGGGTGCGCGGCCCCTCCTCGGGCGGATGCGGCGGCGGGATCTCCGGGTCCGGCTCGTACGGGCAGGTGTGCTCGGCGCGGGTCACCGTGTCGATCAGGTCGCGCAGCTTCGGTGCCGGCTCCCGGGTCGCCACCACCACCCGGCCGGACGGCGCGTTCACCCGGGCCCAGGCCACGCCCGGCACGGCCTCCAGCGCCGCCTCGACCTGCCGGGCCAGCCGGTCCCCGCCGTCCTGGCAGACGCCGTGCACCTCGATGTGGTGCCGGCCGTCCCGCGACCACACCCGGCGTCGGCTCAGCCCGGTCAGCCGGGCCAGCCGGGCCGCGGCGGCGCCCACGCTCCCCGCCGCCTCGGTGACACCGGGCGGCACGGCGGCGCCGGGCAGGGCCGACCCGACGGTACGCGCGACCCGCGCCATGGCGTCCGGCACGGCGGCCGGCGACAGCAGGAGACCGGCGAAGCCGTACGCCATCTCGCCTCCCGGAGTCGTCCCGGCGGCCCGACTTCCCGGCGCGGCGTCCGTTATGCCCCCGGGGTGGGGGAAGTTTCCCCACTGACCGGGGCATGGACGCCGGGGGCGGTGGAATGCCGGTGGGGTCGATGCCGTCGTCGTTACCGGGGAGGCCGGGATGAGCACGTTGACGCGACACCTGAGCGGAGCGCGGGAGACGGTCCGGGCGTACAGCCGACGGGTGGACGTCCCGCTGCTGGGTGAGGTGGCCGTGCCTCCGCCGGACAAGCTGGCCTACTACGCGGGCGTCGGCGTGCTCGCCGCGTTGCAGGTCATCGAGTGGCCGCTCGCGCTGGTCATCACCGCCGGGCACGTCCTCGCCGACCAGCACGCCTCCGGCCTGGCGAAGGGCATCGGCGAGGCGTTGGAGACCGCCTGACGAGACCGGGCCCACAGTTGACCTCAACCGCGGTTGAGGTCACAGGCTGGGGCCCATGACGACCACCGCCGCCGTGCCCGACGCATCCCCGGTCGACCTCTGGTCGCCGGGACTGCGGGCGATGACAGTGGGCAGCGTCGCCCTGGTGTCGCTGCTCGCGTTCGAGGCCCTCGCGGTCGGCACCGCCATGCCGACGGTCGCGCGCAGCCTGGGCGGGCTCGGCCTGTACGCGCTGGCCTTCGGTGGACCGTTCGCCTCCGGGGTGGTGGCGATGGTGGCCTCCGGCATCTGGTGCGACGCGCGCGGTCCCCGCCCGGCCATGTGGCACGGCGTGGCCTGGTTCGTCGCCGGCCTGGCGCTGGCGGGTGCCGCCACCAGCATGGGAGTGCTGGTCGCCGGGCGGGTGGTGCAGGGCTTCGGCTCCGGTCTGCTCTCGGTGGCGCTCTACGTGATCGTCGGGCACGCGTATCCGGAGCGGTTGCGGCGGCGGATGTTCGCCGCGTTCGCCGCCGCCTGGGTGGTGCCGTCGCTGGTCGGGCCGGCGTTGGCCGGCCTGATCGTGGAGCACCTGGGCTGGCGGTGGGTGTTCCTGGCGGTGCCGGCGGTGGCGGTGCCGGCGGTGTTGCTGGTCCAGCCGGGCCTGCGGTCGCTGGCCGGCACCGTGCCGACCCGCCCGTCGGCCGGGGCGCTGGCCCGGGTGGCCTGGGCCTGCGGGGCGGGGGCGAGCGCCGCACTGCTGCACCACGGGGGGCAGCAGCGCGGCGTGCTCGCCGCCACGCTCATCACGGTGGCATCGGCCGGGCTGCTCACCTGCGTACCCCGGTTGTTGCCGCCCGGGTTCCTGCGGGCCGCGCGCGGGCTGCCGACGGTGATCGGCTTGCGCGGCCTGGCCTCCGCGGCCTTCGTCGGCGCGGAGGTGGTGATCCCGCTGATGCTCTCCCGGGAGCGTGGCTTCTCGCCGACCGGCGCCGGGCTGGTGCTGACCGTCGGGGCGCTCGCCTGGTCGGTGGGCTCGTGGGTCCAGGGCCGGATCGCCGCCCCCCGCTCCACCGCCACCCTGCCCCGGGCCGGGCTGGCCTGCATCGCCGTCGGTACGGCGGGCGTGGCATCGGCGCTGCTGCCGGGCGTCCCGGTCGCGCCGGCGGTGCTCGCCTGGGCCGTCGCCGGCCTGGGCATGGGGCTGCTCTATCCCTCGCTGTCGGTGCTCACCCTGGAGTTGTCCGCCCCGGCCGAGCAGGGCCGCAACTCCTCGGCGCTGCAACTGGGCGACTCGCTGGCGGCGGCCACCGTGCTGGCGCTGACCGGGGCGGTGCTGGCCAGCGGCTCGTCACCCGGCCCGGCGAGCTACGCGGCCACGCTGGCCGTCGCGGCCGGTTGCGGCCTGCTCGGCCTGCTGCTGGCCGGTCGGGTGGCGCCTCGGCCGGCCGGCTGACGGGCGGCGCGCGACGGCGGCGTGGCGTGCCTTGACGGCCATCGTTCTCACGCAGCGTGACGCCCTCGACAGAAGGCATCACTTTTCGGCGTCATACCTCTCGGTCATATTTATGAGTGAGAGGTATGACGCGCAACGGTGAACCCTTCTTCTGCGCGACCCGGCCGTCGCAGCGTGCGCGACGGCGGCCCGCGCCCGGCCGAGCCGGCAGCCCGTTCCCCGCGGCCGGTCACGATCCTGCCCGGTGTTCCGTCCCTGTCCGGCCGGAGTCGACAGGCGTGGACCGGCGTGAAGTGGACGGCCGCGCGGCGATCGAGCGGGAGGATGGGGCGATGCGGGTGTTGGTGACCGGGGCGACCGGACGGCTCGGGCGGGTGGCGGTGCCCCGGCTGCGGGACGAGGGATTCAGCCTCCGGGCGGTGAGCCGCCGGCCCGGCGCCGGCGGTGGTGACGGGGACGGCGTCGAGTGGATGGCCGCCGACCTGGCCACCGGCGCCGGGCTGGCCGAGGCCGTCGCCGGGACGGACGCGGTGCTGCACCTGGCCTCGTCCCCGAACCGGCGCACCCACGAGATCGACGTGCTCGGCACCCGCCGGCTGACCGTGGCCGCCGGCCACGCCGGGGTGCGGCACCTGGTGTACGTGTCGATCGTCGGCGTCGACCGCGTGCCGCTCGGCTACTACCGGCACAAGCTCGCGGCCGAGCAGGTGGTGGCCGCCGGCCCGGTGCCCTGGAGTGTGCTGCGGGCGACCCAGTTCCCCGGCTTCCTGGCCGAACTGCTCGCCGGCGCGAGCCGGTTGGGCCCGGTGCTCGGGGACCCGGCCGTGCTCGCCCAGCCGGTCGACCCCGGCGAGGTGGCGGACCGGCTCGCGATGCTGCTGCGTGCCGGGCCGTCGCACCGGGTGGCGGACTTCGGCGGCCCCGAGGTGCTCCGCTTCGACGAGGCCGCCCGGAGCTGGCTCGCGGCCCGCCGGTCCCGCCGACCGCTGCTGCCGGTCCGGATCCCGGGGCGGCTCGGGCGGGAGCTGCGCGCCGGGGCCCTCACCACCACCGCCACGCCGACCGGCACCCGCACCTGGGCGGATCACCTCGCTCACACGTACGGGGGAACGGGTCGAAGATGAGCGCCGGTCGCGTCCCGGTCGACCTAGCGTGACCTCCATGCTGGTCTTCGTCGCCACCGTGGTGCTCTACGTCTTCGGCTTCGTCTTCCTCTACGGCGTGATCCGGGTCGGCGTCCGGCACGGGATCCAGGACGCCGAGGCGAACCGCCCCGAGGCGCCGCAGCGGCGCCAGCTCACCGGGGTGTAAGGCGGGGGCCCCGCTTAACGCATTCGGTAGAGGAAGGGGCCCCGCTTAACAACGTGGCGAGCGGATCCGCCGTGCGGGTGCGAGGATCGCCCCGTGATGGGAACGTTGAAGACCGAGCCGGCCCGGGCACGGCTGGACCTGTTGGCGCCGCCGGTCGCCGCGGCGGTGGAACGCTGGCCGGACGAGGCGCCTGTCGACGTGGACGAGGTGCTGGTCGCCCCGATCGACGCCGAGCTGGCCGACACCGCGGCCTTCTGCGCGGCGTACGAGGTGGGGCTGGAGGAATCGGCCAACTGCGTGGTGGTCGCCGGCAAGCGGGGCGGCGAGACCCGCTACGCCGCCTGCATCGTGCTCGCCACCACCCGCGCCGACGTGAACGGCGTGGTCCGCAAGCTGCTCGACGTCCGCAAGGCGAGCTTCGCGCCGATGGCCGAGGCGGTGGAGCTGACCGGCATGGAGTACGGCGGAATCACCCCGATCGGGTTGCCCGAGGAGTGGCCGATCCTGGTCGACGCGCGGGTCATCGCCACGCCGCACGTGATCATCGGATCGGGCGTACGGCACAGCAAGATCGCCCTGCCCGGGCCGGCGCTCGGCGCGCTGCCCGGGGCGAGGGTGGTGGAGGACCTGGCCAAGCCGGCGGCCTAGGGCCTCACTCGCATCGATCTTGTTCCACGTGAAACATCACGCGGATGCCTCCCGCTGGGCCACCTCGCGCAGCGCGGCGAGCAGCGTCTCCGGCTCCTGGGCGCCGGTGACCGCGTACTTCCCGGCCAGCACGAAGGTCGGCACGCTGGAGACGCCGAGCTGGTGCGCGGCGCTCAACTCGGCCGCCACCTCGCGACGGCCCAGGTTCGACCCCAGATAGCCGCGCGCCTCGCTCTCGTCCAGGCCGACCTCGCCGGCGAGCGCGACGAGCGCGTCGATCGAGCCGACGTCGAGCCCGTCGGAGAAGTGCGCCCGATAGAGGCGCTCGACCATCTCGGCGGCACGACCCCGCTCGGCGGCGAACCGCACCAGCCGGTGCGCGTCGAACGTGTTCGCCGCCACCGCCCGGTCGAACCGCAGGTCGAGACCGACGCCCGCGGCGACCCCGGACACGTGGCCGGCCATCTGATCGGCCTTGTCCCGGCCGCCGAACTTGTCGCCCAGCGCGTCGAGCAGCGGCCTCGGCTCGGCCACCGGCGTCGGGTCGAGCTGGAACGGCCGGAAACTGACGGTCACCGTGCCGTCGTACGACTCGATGGCCTGCTCCAAACGGCGCTTGCCGATCCAGCACCAGGGGCAGGCGACGTCGGCGTAGATCTCGATCTCCATGACCAGCGACAACCCGCAGGTCAGGCGATCTGTTCCCGGACCTGCCGCTTGAGGCGGCCCAGGATGGCCGTGCCGCCGCGGACCCGGAGCGGGCTGATCGCCTGGGCCAGGCCCATCCGCTGGTAGAGGTCGTCCGGCACGGCCAGCACCTCCTCGGCGCTCGCACCGGCCAAACCCTCGGCCAGGATGCCGGCGAACGCCCGGGTGGTCGGTGCCTCCGGCGGGCAGTCGAAGACCGTGCTCACCGTCCTGTCGGCGTTCACCTCGGCGCGCAGGAAGAACGCGGTCTGGCACTCGGGGACCTGCTCCAACTCCTCCCGGTCGACTCCCTCGGGCAGGGGCGGGATCACGTCGGCGAACTCCAACAACATCTCCAGCACGACGTCGCGCGGGGCGGCGGCGAACTCGTCGACGATCTCGGCCAGCTTGGTCGGCATCTCGGGCATGCGTCGAGGCTATCCGCCGTGTCCCGCGCGGGCGGGCGGGGTGTTAAGCGGGGGCCCCTCCTCTACCAGAGGCGTTAAGAAGGGGCCCCGCCTTTCACGAGTTGGGGGCGGCCTGGCTGATGTCGCTGAGGGCCGACTGGGGGTCGAGCTGAATGGCCAGATCGCCCAGGGAGACGATGCCGACCAGCTTCCGCTCGTTGTCGCAGACCAGCACCCGCCGGATGCTGCGCTCGCGCATCAGCGAGGCCGCCTCGACTGCCGTGCAGTGCTGCTCGATCATGACGACCTCGCGGGTGATGATCGAGCCGATCGTGGTGGTGCTCGGGTCGACGCCTTCGGCCACCGCCCGGACCACGATGTCGCGGTCGGTCAGCACACCGGCGAGCGTGGCCCCGTCGGTCACCACCACGTCACCGATGTCGGACTCCTTCATCACCCGGGCCGCCTCGTCCAGCGGGGTTTCCGCGGGAAGATAGACCACCTGCTTGGTCATCACGTCGTTGACGCGGTACATGAGAGCCTCCGGAACGCCTCGGTCGATCCTTCTGCGGTACCCGGTGCCGCAATCGCTACACCCGGTTGCGGCGCGTCGCGCCCACCTCGTCGAGCAGGCGCGCCACGACGTCCTCCACCGACAGCTCGGTCCGCTCGCCGCCGGCCCGGTCCCGCAGCTCCACGTACCCCTCGGCCAGACGGCGGCCGACCACGACGGCGCGCGGGATGCCGATCAGCTCGACGTCGGTGAACTTCACCCCCGCCGAGACGTGCGCGCGGTCGTCGACGAGCACCCGCAGGCCGGCGGCGGCGAGACGCGCGCCGAGCTCCAGCGCCGCGTCGAGCTGCGGCCCCTTTCCGGCCGACACCAGGTGTACGTCGCACGGCGCGACAGCGGCCGGCCAGACCAGCCCCCGGTCGTCGTGGTGCTGCTCGGCCACGGCGGCGACCGCCCGGGACACGCCGATGCCGTAGCAGCCCATGGTGGGCCGGACCGGCTTGCCCTCGGGACCGAGCACGTCGACCGCGAACGCGTCGGTGTAGCGCCGGCCGAGTTGGAAGATGTGCCCCACCTCGATGCCGCGCCGCAGCGTCAACTCGCCGTCGCCGCAGGCCGAGCAGCTGTCGCCGGGGCGCACCTCGGCCGCCTCGATGGTGCCGTCGGGCAGGAAGTCGCGCCCGCACACCACGTCGGTGGCGTGCCGCCCCGGCTCGTTGGCGCCGGTCAGCCAGGTGGTGCCGGTGACCACCCGGGGATCAACCAGGTAGCGGACGCCGTGCTTGGCGAGGATCTGCGGCCCGAGGTAGCCGCGGACCAGCTCCGGGTGGGCGGGCCAGTCGTCGAAGACGGCCACGGTGGCCGGGGCGAGCACCGCCCCGACCCGCTTCAGGTCCACCTCGCGGTCACCCGGCAGGCCGATCACCAGCAGCTCGGCCCGCTCGGCGCCGGGCTGGCGGACGGTCAGCACCACGTTCTTCAGGGTGTCGGCGGCGGTCCACCCGGTGCGGCCGGCGAGCACGCGGTCGTTCGCCAGGTCGACCAGGGACGCGATGGTCGGCGTCTCCGGGGTGTCGTGCACCTCGATCGGCGGGTGCGCGTCCGGGTCGCCGGCCGCCGGTGCACGGGTCACCACCGCTTCGGTGTTGGCCGCGTGGTCACAGCGGGTGCAGCCGACGTAGGTGTCCTCACCCACCGGCGTGGCGGCCAGGAACTCCTCCGACGCCGAGCCGCCCATCGCGCCGGACATCGCGTGCACCACGGTGAAGTCCAGCCCGAGCCGGGTGAAGATCCGCTGGTACGCCTCCCGGTGCCGGTCGTAGGCGGCCTGGAGCCCGGCGGCGTCCAGGTCGAACGAGTAGGCGTCCTTCATCAGGAACTCGCGCCCGCGCAGCAGCCCGGCCCGAGGGCGGGCCTCGTCCCGGAACTTCGTCTGGATCTGGAACAGCGTCACCGGGAAGTCCCGGTACGACGTGAACAGGTCCTTCACCAGCAGCGCGGCCAGTTCTTCGTGGGTCGGCGCGAGCAGGTGCTCGGCACCCTTGCGGTCGGCGAGCGTGAAGATGTCGTCGCCGTACTCGGTCCACCGCCCGCTGGTCCGGTAGGGCTCCGCCGGCAGCAGCGCCGGGAAGTGCACCTCCTGGTCGCCGATCGCGGTCATCTCGTCCCGGACGATCGCGGTGATCCGGTCCAGCACCAGCTTGCCCAGCGGCAGCCAGGTGTAGCCGCCCGGTGCGGCGCGGCGCACGTAGCCGGCGCGGAGCAACAGCCGGTGGCTCGGGACCTCCGCGTCGGCCGGGTCCTCGCGCAGCGTCCGGAGCAGCAGGGTGGACACGCGTAGCAGCATGGCCGCAGCGTACGGCGACGACCGGCGCGTGGGCGATCCGTTTCGGCCGTCGCGGGGTAAGAAGGTCGCATGGAAGATCGTCCCCGGTTCTCGTTGACGTCCACCGTCCTCGACGCGCCGTCCGCGCAGGAACTCGCCGTCTTCTACGAGCGGCTGCTCGACTGGCCGCGACGCGAGGACGAGCACGACTGGGTGGTGCTGGCCCCGCCGGACGGCGGTGCCACGCTGGCGTTCCAGGACGAGCCGGCGTACGTGCGTCCGGTGTGGCCGGCCGGCCCGGGCGACCCGCCGATGATGCTCCACCTCGACATCAAGGTCGACGACCTCGACGTCGCCTCGGCGTACGCGGTGTCGCTCGGTGCCACGGTGGCCGACTACCAGCCCCAGGACGACGTGCGGGTGCACCTCGACCCGGTCGGCCACCCGTTCTGCCTCTACCTCTGACCGATCAGCCGGACCTCACAACGGACACCACCCACCTTGGCGAGTCGGGAGTCGCCGGTCACCAGGGGGCAGGCTGCCAACTCCGCTGCCGCGACGTACGCCGCGTCGTAGGTGGAGACGTCTGCTCGGAGCTGCCACATCCGCTCGACCAGCATGGCGGTCGGGATCTCGTCGATGACCAGCCATTGCAGGGCATCGACCGCCTCCTGCGCACGCGCGGCTCCCAGCTTCCGCCCGAGGGCCTTACCCCGGATGACCGACATGACCTCGATCAGCAGATGCCCGGGTGCTGCCCAGTGCGGATCGGCGATCAGTTCGGATCGTGCGGCGTCGCCCATCGGGCCGTCGTCCACCAGGGCGTCGGCAAGGGCGGACGCGTCCACCACGATCATGCAGCGTCGCCCCGGCTTTCGCGCCGGCTCCGCTCGCTTTCGCGCTGGCCGCGCTCGTCGGCCAGGTCGGCCGCGCTCTCCCCGGGCAACGATCGGGTGCCGTCGGACCGCCCGCCGAAGCCGTCCAGGATCGCGCCGTTGCGCAGCCGTCGGGCCTGGGTCTTCACCAGCTCCAGCAGGTAGGCCTGGAGCGACTGACCCCGCGCCCTGGCCTCGGCGGCGAGCGCGTTCCGAACGTCTTCCGGCACGTCTCGGATCTGTAGCGCAACCATGCATTCATTATGCATGCACGTGCGATGCTCCGGGCCCCGGCAGTAGTCTGCCGGGGTGACCGCCACACCGTCGGCTCGCGCGGTGGACCAGTACGCGACGACGACCGGCAACCTCGCCGCCCGGATGGCGCTGCACGCCTACGGCACCAATCCGCAGGGTTGGTTCGCCTGGCTCGGCGAGCGTCTGCCGCTGGCCGGGGACGTGCTGGAGGTGGGCGCCGGCACCGGTGAGCTGTGGCGTCGCGTGGGCAGACCCGAAACCGGGCTCCGGCTCACCCTGACCGACTTCTCGCCCGCCATGTGCGACCGACTGCGCGAGGTGCCCGGCGCTCGGGTGCAGCGCTGCGACGCCACCCACCTGCCGTATGCCGACGCCACCTTCGACGCGGTGATCGCCAACCACATGCTCTACCACCTGGACGACCCCGACGCCGCGCTCGCCGAGTTCGCCCGGGTGCTGCGACCCGGCGGGCGGATCGCCGTCGCGGTGAACGGCCGTGACCACCTCGCGGAGCTGGACGCGCTGGGCCCGGTCATCGGCCGACCCGACCTGGCTGTCGGGTTCCATGAGAACGACGTCACCGCAGAGACGACGCCCGCCCGGGTCGCCGCTCACTTCACCGACGTGACGGTGGAGCGCTACCCCGACGACCTCGCGGTGCCTGCCCCAAAGCCGGTCCTCGCCTACGTCGCGAGCGTGATCGGGCCGCTCACCACCGCGCAGGAGTCGGCTGCCCGCGACGTGGTCCAGGCCCGCGTCGAGACGGACGGTGCCTTCCGGGTACGCAAGCACACGGTGCTGATCAGCGCGGTGCGCGACTCCCGCTGACCTGCACGAAGGCGCGCCAGGCGTCGGGGGTGAAGGTGAGGACCGGTCCGCTCGGGTCCTTGCTGTCGCGCACGCCGACCACGCCGACCAGATTGCCCGCCACCTCGACGCAGTCGCCCTGGGTGCCGCTGCGGGTGGACTTGCGCCAGATCGCGGCGATCAGCTCCACGACGACATCACTTCCTTCATCAGATCGGCCGACTGCTGACGTGGAAGTGCCTCACTGCGGACGCTCTCCCATCTGGACAGCAGGATAGCCACGCCCTCGTCGTGGTCGACCACGACGCCGCCGAGCTGGTTCTCCAGATGACCGACCCAACCGCCGTCAGCGCTGCGGGCCAGTGCGAACGGACCGACCAGTCCGACATGCATGGTGACCCGTGTCGGTACGACGTGGATGTCGATGTGCGGGTGCTCGCTGCGCTCGATGAGATGTGCGAGCTGCTCGGCCATCAACCCTCGGAAGGCTTCGTCGGCACGGCGTAGGACGGATTCCTCGATGACTGCGATGTACTTCGGATGGTGCGGACTGGAGAGGATCGACTGCCGGTCCAGCCTCACCCCGAGCCGCCGCTCGACCTCGTCGTCGCTGATCAGATCATCCGTGCGGATCATGGCTCGTGCGTAGTTCTCGGTCTGGAGCAGGCCGGGCACCAGGGTCGGTTGGTAGGTGCGCAACTGCTGGGCCTGGCGTTCGGCTTCCAGCCAGGGGCGGAACCAGCTCGGTTGGCCGTCCCGCTCGGCGAGCTTGAGCAGCGAGGTCAACAGCCCGCCGGTGCCCAGCACCTCGTCGGCCCGTTTCAGAAAGAACCGGTCCAACGGCCGCTGGCCCAGCTCCACCGCCGACACCTGGGAGTTGGAGAAGTGCACCAGCTTCCCGAACTCCTCCTGGCTCAACTCGGCCTTGAGCCGCAACCGCCGCAGTTGCGCGCGGATCAGCTCGGCGGTCGGCTCGTTCTCCACCCGGTCTCCTCGATGGCAGGCCGGCTTCTCGGCCCCTTCCCGGGTCGACTCCGGCGACTTCCGAGCGTAGTGGGGCTCTCAGCAGACTGTCACGTATGAACCTTCCCGTGCCCCGGCTCGGGCCGTACCCGGACCGGCCGCGCCCCTACCCGCCGGACCACCCGGCGCACCTGCCGATCCGGCCGCTGTGGCTCTGCCGCGCCTGCGGCGCACCGTGGCCCTGCGCCCAGGCCCGCCTGCTGCTCAAGGTCGAGTACGCCGACCACCCGGTCGACCTGGCCGTCTATCTCTCCGGGCTCTACCACGAGGCCACCCACGACCTGTTCCGCCTCGACCCGCACGGCGGCCCGACCCCGCGCGACCTGTTCGACAGGTTCGTCGGCTGGGGACCGTACCGGCGCGGAGTCGTCGGGCCGGCCTGAGGACCCGGTCCCCGTCGATAGGATGCACCGCCATGGCAGCGCGTAGACACGTCGTGTCCGGGGACTTCGAGCTGACGATGGACGAGCTGCGCGTGGTGGCGCGTTTCGTGGTCGAGGACGCCGAGGGCGTGTTGCCGGTCTTCGAGCGGACCGTACCGGGCGATCCGCGTCCCCGTGCGGCGATCGAGGCGGCGCGGGTGTTCGTCGACGGCGCGGACCGGACGAGACTGCAGCGGGTGGCGTCGATCGACGCGCACCGGGCGGCCCGGTCCGCGCCCGACGAGGCGGCCCGCCTGGCCGCGCGATGCGCCGGTGACGCGGCCGCGGCGGCGTACCTGCATCCGCTCGCCCAGGCCAGCCAGGTCGGGCACATCCTGCGGGCCGCCGCGAGCGCGGCGCGGATCGGTGAGCTGGCGGCCGGCGGCGACCCGGCGGTCGGGGATGCCCTGCTGGACCGTGCGCGACGGCGGGCCGGCCCGGTGCTCCTCGACGTGCTTCGCCACTATCCACCGGTGACCGGTGGCGGCAGCCGGGTCGCCCGGCTGATGAGCACTCTGGACGATGCCCTGCGACGGACGCCGCCCGGCGACGAGGACGAGGAGGACGACGCGTGATCCTGCCGAAGGTTCGGGATCCCCGCTTCACCACGATCCGTCGTGGCGGGACGCTCACCGACGACGACCACCGGCTGCTCGCGCTCTGGGCCGCCGACTGCGCCGAGCACGTCCTCGGCCTGTTCGAGGCGGTCCGGCCCGACGATCCGCGGCCGCGTGCGGCGATCGCGCACATCCGGGCCTGGGTGCGGGGCGAGGTCACCATGATGGTGTCCCGGGCGGCGGGCGGTCACGCCATGGGCGCGGCCCGGGACCTGCGGGGGGCGGCGCGCCACGCCGCGTACGCCGCCGGCCAGGCCGGGGCCGTCGCCCACGTGGCCGCGCACGAACTCGGCGCCGCCGCGTACGCGATCAAGGCGGTGCGGGCGGCGGCGCCCGAGGGCCGGGCGGACGCGGCGGGGCGGGCGGAGTGCCGGTGGCAGCGCGACCGCCTCCCGGCGGCGATCCGTGAGCTGGTCCTCGACGACCAGCGCCTGCGCAACGACATCTGCTGGTCGGTGTTCGACTGCTGAACCGACGAAAGCCGACCCTTGACGACGGCAACCATCGGGCGGCGGGGTGACGTCTGGAGGGCATCAACTGACGCACCACTGACCCGAAGGATCGGCTCGTGTGGACCCTCTCCTGAGTGAGTTCGACTCGTTCGTGCGCACCCGCACACCGGCGCTCCTGCGCTCGGCCTACCTGCTCACCGGTGACCAGCACCTGGCCGAGGACCTCGTCCAGTCCGCCCTGGCCCGGACCCACCGCTCGTGGGGCCGGCTGCACGACAGCGGCAACGCCGAGGCGTACACCCGCAAGATCATGTATCACCTGCAGGTCTCCTGGTGGCGACGCCGTCGGGTGGCCGAGGCGATGCCGGGCGACCTGCCCGAGTCACGCGGAGGCGACTCGGGCCCCGACCACGCCCAGCAGATCACGCTGCGGCTCACCCTCCGGGCCGCGCTGGCCCGGCTCTCCACCAAACAGCGGGCCGTGCTGGTGCTGCGGTTCTTCGAGGACCGCAGCGAGGTCGAGGCGGCGGAGATGCTCGGCGTCACGGTCGGCACGGTCAAGAGCCAGACCTCGAAGGCGCTGACCAAGTTGCGCACCGTCGCCCCGGAACTCGCCGACCTGTACGTCACGGAAGGATCCGCCCGATGAACCAGGACCGCCTGCGCCTCGACCTGGCCGACCTGGCCGACGAGGTCACCCCGGTCGACCTGCGGGACCGGGCCCTGCGTACCTCCCGCCGGCTCGGCATCCAGCGGGCCGTCGTCACCTCCGCCGCCGCGCTGGCGGTGCTGGCCGCCGCGACCGGGACCGCGCTCGCGATCCGGCCGGACGGTCAGGCGCCCGCGCCGGCCGTGCCGTCGGTGACCAGCACCCCACCGCCGTCCGAGGCCAGCCCCCCGCCGAGCGCGGAGCCGTCCCGCACGGCGAGCGCAAGCCCGAGCACCACCACCGGTGGCGGCCCGGCCTCGGTCGCCATCGGGCGGCTCTTCTACGGCCCGACGCCGACCGGCGACGACACGTCAGCCGCCGGGTACCTCTGGTCCTACGAGCCCGGCTCACCGCCGACCCGGCTGGCGAAGCTCCCCCGTCTCGCCGCGATCCTCAACGCGGCCGTCTCGCCCGACGGCAGGCGCGTCGCCTGGGTCGACCCGGACGACAACCTCCGGGTGGCCGACGTCGACGGCGACAACCCCCGGAAGCTCACACCGGGCGGCCACCGCCAGGTGGAACGGGACTGCTGGACGCCGGTGTGGTCCCCGGACTCCCGCCGGCTCACGATCTCGGTGGTCCTGCGGCCCGAGCCGGCTCCGGCGTGGGAGAAGGGCGTCGTCGAGCTGAACACGGGCACGTACACCCGGCTCGCCGGGATCAAGGGCTGCCACCCCCTGTGGTCGGCCGACGGCACGGTGCTCGCCTACGCGGACGGGGAGGGCCGGGTGGCGGTGAACCGCCCGGACGGCTCGGCGGAGAAGCTGATCCCCGGCGTCGGCGGGTCGGGCGCCCGCTCGTCCTTCGACGTCGCGAGCATCTCCCCGGACGGGTCCCGGCTGGCGCTCCTGCTGCGCAAGCCGGACGAGCCGGCCGGAGACGTGGCACGGGAACTCGACGCGAACGCGGTGATCGACACCCGTACCGGGCGGCAGGTCGACCTGCCGCTCGGCGGCCGGACGCTGCGCCAGGCGTGGTTCGGGGCCGACGGCAGGCTGGTGGCCCGGGTGAACGCCGGTGACCACAACGTGCTCGTGCTGATCGGCGCGGACGGCCGCAAGATCAGTGAGAGCCGGGAACCGGCGGCGTTGAAGGACCTGCAGATCCTCCAGCTGGCCGACTGACGAGCGACGGCGGGGCGGGCCACGGGTGGTGGCCCGCCCCGACTGTCAGCGCAGCACCGTGATCGCGGCGTCCGCGCCGACGTGCTTCCACGGCACCAGCACCACGGTCCCGTCCCGTTCCAGCACCGTCGCGTCGCTGCCCTCGGTGCCGGCCGACCTGGGACCCTCGGCCAGCACCGACACCGTCCCGGAGGCCCGGTCGACCCGCACCAGACGCGGTGCGAGGTCCCGCCGGTCGCCCACCTCCCAGGCCAGCAGGCCCGCCTCGTCCAGGCGGATCAGCTCCACCTCGCTGTCGGTGTGCCCGGCCGAGACCCAGCGCCGCTTTCCGGTGGCCAGGTCGATCGCCACCACCTGGTTGGCCTGGCGCGCCTTCCCCGCCACGTTCGCCGCCTCGGTGGGCAGGTAGAGCGTGTCGGCGTCGGCCAGGTAGGGCCGCACGGCCGGGCCCTCGACCGAGTTGGAACGGTTGACCGGCAGGTCGCTGAACCGCGTACCGTCGACGGGGTTGCCGAACGTGGCCCGAGGCCGGCCGGCGGCGTCCCGCGCGGCGAACGTCGCGTCGTTCAGGCCGGGCAGGCTGACCAGCGGGTCGACGCTGAGCACACCGGCGCTCGCGGTGGGCAGCCGCTGCTGCCAGCGCACCTTTCCGGTGGCCGGGTCCAGGCCGAGCAACGCGCCCCGGTCGCCGTCGCAGCGCGCGGTGACCACGGCCAGGTCGCCCGCCGCCCGGGTGTCGGCGAGCCGGCAGTCCCGCCCCGGCAGCAGCCGGTCGGCGTCGCTGCGCCACAGCCGCCGGCCGTCGGCCAGCGAGTAGCCGAGGACCCGCTGGTCGGCGCGGACGACCACCTGACCGCCGGCCACCGACAGGTCCGGCGCGGCGAGGGTGTCGCGGCCCTCCCGGCGTGCGGCGGGGAACGCCGCCTGCCAGGCCCGGGCGCCGGTGGCGGCGTCGAAACCGACGAGCGTGTCGCAGGAGTCGGCGGAGCCGAGCGCCACCACGCCGCGCCCCCCGGCCAGGGTCTGCGCGGCGCCGCAGAGCGAGCTGCCCTGGGGCGCGGGCACGCCCCACGCCTGCCCGCCGTCGCCGAGCCGGTAGGCGATGACGCCGTCGGGCTGGGCCCGGACCACCGCGTCGCCGACCAGCCAGGCACCGAACATGTCCTGCCCGTCGAACGTCTTCAGGCCGTTGCGCTGCCGCTCGGGGAAGTCGAGCACCCACGCGGCGCGCAGCGTGCGCCCGTCCTCGTCACCGCCGCCGACCAGGCGGGACACGCCGTAGGCGGTGCCGGCGGCGACCGCCAGCACGGCCACCAGGCCGCCGGCGACGAGCAGCGCGAGACGCCCGCGCCGCCTCGGCGCCGCCGGCGGGTACGCGGGCTGCCGGTGCTGCTGCTGGTACTGGTGCTGGTGCTGGTACGTCATCAGTCCTCCGATCCCGCTCAGCGAGCCTGGGCGCGGACGTCGTCGGCCCAGGCGGCCTGGAACTCGTCGAGCGACACGCCCAGCACGTCCCGGGCGGCCCGGTCGGTGGGGGTGCCCGCGTAGACGGCGACGACGAAGCGGAACAGCTTCGGCTCGCCGTACTTCGCCGCCAGGTGGTTCATCGCCGTGTGCCCGAGCCAGTAGTGGAAACTCACCAGGTCCGGGTTGTCCCAGTCGCCGTTGTCCGGCAGCTTCCCGTTCCACCCGCGCAGCATCCGGCGGGCCGGTGCGGTGCGTTCGCTGTCGCCCAGCGGCCGGCCGTGGAAGGCCACGTACTCGGCGAAGCCCTCGACCACCCACTCGTCGAGCGTGTCGAACGCGTCCACCTCGGCCAGGTTCGTCCGGGGCGACACCAGCGAATGCGCCACCTCGTGCCGGAACACCATGCCGGCGTCGTCGCCGCCGGTGCGGGTGAAGTAGGACGTGTCGGTGTCCACCACCACCCGGGTGCCGCCGACGACGAACGTCCCGTCCCGTCGTTCGGCCGCCACCATGGGCATCGAGAAGCCCGCCTCGGTGGCCTTCCCGGTGCCGATCCGATAGAGCGAGCCCATCTCGGCGCGGCCCTTGGCGAGCGCGATGACGAAGCCGTTCGGCACCGGGCCGGGCAGCCCACCGGCCCGCCACACCGCCAGGTCGTGGACGGCGGCGGCCTCGGCGGTCGGGGCGTACCGCTTCGCCAGCGCGGCCCGGCCGGAGTCGGCGATGACCAGGGTGTGCGGCGTGCGCTCGACGTGGATCTCCGGCCACCTGTCCCACGGGCCGGGGTAGTGGACCGTCTTCGAGCTGCCGTTCGCGGCGGCCGGCGCGCCGGTGACCGCGGTGACCCGGATCGGCGCGTCCCTGGCCGGGCGGACCAGCGTCCAGCGGTACCACTCGGTGACCGGGGCCAGGTCGAAGCCGTCGAACTGGTGCACGAAGGAGACGTCGAGCTGGAACGTGACGCCCTGGCCGAACGCGTCGCCGGTCCGGCCCTGCTTCTCGACGGTCTCGTAGCGGGCCACCGACAGCGGCAGCTTGGCGAGGTTGCGGAAGAGCCGGGTCTGCGCGGCGACCAGGTCCTTGCGGGCCGGGTCGAAGGCGGCCAGCCAACCGTCGAGGTCCTTGGCGGCCAGCGCCTTGCCGTGCCGGTCGAGCAGGGCGGTCAGCTCGGCGTCGGTGACCGTGACGCCGTTGGCCGCGGCCGCCGCCTTCCGCGCCGGGCCCTCCTCGTCGTCGCGCAGCCCGAGCCCGACGCCGACGAGCGTGCCGGCACAGACCGCCAGCGCCAGCGCGCCGGCCGCGAGCCCGATCCAGAGCTTGCGGCGGGAGCGCGGCGGCGGTGGCGGTGGCGGGAACGCCGGCCACGGTTGCCCGGATGCGGGAGGGGGGCCGGGGTGGGCGGGCGTGGGACCGGGGCCCGGCGGTGGCCAGCCCGGCGCCGGTGGCTGCGCCTGCGTCATGTGGATCCTCGCTCGTGCCGTCCGCGGGACCGGCCGGGCCGCGCGCCCGACCGGATGACGGCTGACATCATCCCCGGTCCGGGCGGCGGATTCTGCCCCACCCGCACGTGCCGGGGGGTTTGTCCGCCCGGGCGGCTGTCGGGAACCGGACGTCGAGACGTCCGCCACGTCCGGCCCCTCGGGCGGGCGGGACCGGCCCGGACGGTGGAAGACTGAGCGACGCATTTCCGCGGGGACGTCTGAGGGGAGGCGCCGTGCGCTGGCGCAGCTTCGTGGCGGTGGGCGACAGCTTCACCGAGGGCATGGATGACGCGTATCCGGACGGCAGCTACCGGGGTTGGGCCGATCTGGTCGCCACCCGGCTCGCCGCCGAGGCGGGTCCCGACTTCGGCTACGCCAACCTCGCCATCCGGGGTCGGTTGTTCCCGAACGTGGTGGCCGAGCAGGTGCCGTCCGCGCTGGCCATGAAGCCCGACCTGATCACGTTCGCGGCCGGCGGCAACGACGTGCTGCGCCGCAGCTTCGACCCGGACGTCTTCGTCCCGCGCTTCGACAAGGTGGTCGAGCGGCTGCGGGCCGGCGGCAGCGACGTGGTGCTGTTCCGGTTCGCCGACGTGATGGCCCGGCTGCCCGGGCAGCGGCTGGTGGCCCCCCGGGTGACGCTGCTCAACCGGGCGGTCGGCGAGGTCGCCGAGCGGCACGGGGCGATCCTGGTCGACCTCTACTCCGACGAGGCCTACCTCAACCCGATGCTCTGGAGCACCGACCGGCTGCACCTGTCGGCGGCCGGGCACCGGCGGGTCGCCGCCCAGGTGCTCGACGCGCTCGGCGTCGGCTGCGAGGAGGAGTGGCTGATGGTGCCGCCGCACCCGGCGCCCACCCCGTGGCTGGCCGCCCGCGCCGCGGACCTGCGCTGGGCCGGTCAACACCTGGCCCCGTGGATCAAGCGGCGGCTGACCGGTCGCTCCTCCGGCGACTTCGTCACCGCCAAGCGGCCCGTCCTCGGTCCGGTCGACGGCTGAGCGGTGCGTACCGTCCACGCCGCCGACCTGCTGCGGCTCACCCTCGACGACGAGCCCCGCGCCGGGTTGGCGGTGCTGGTCGGCGGCGACCGGGTCGAGGCGGTCGCGTCGCTGGCGGAGCTGACCGCCGCGTACCCCGGCGTGCGGGTGCGGCGGTGGGCCGGCACGCTCGGGCCGGCGCCGGTGCACGACGGCCCGCTGCCGCCGGCACCCAGCCCGCGCGAGCGGGTGCACGCGCTGTTCCGGCGCGGCGCCGCCGCGGTGCTCGACGCGCACCTCACCGACCCGGCGCTGCGGGCGGCCGCCGCGCGCAACGAGGTGGCGGTGCTGGGCGCCGCCCGGCCGGCGGCGCTGGTGGTCGGCGGCCGTGCCGACCTCGCGGTGTTCGACCCGGACGGCTCCTGCCGGGCGACCGTGGTCGCCGGCCGGCTGGTGCACCGCCGCTCCTGACCCACCGTGTTCACGAGAACTGGAGCCAGCTCCGGTCCGTCCCCCGCCCGGTGCCGAGGAACCACGTCCGGCCATGCCGGACAGCGACCGTGCCGTCCGGCAGGACGCCCACCGACGTGTCCATGTCCGGGGTCCGCAACGGCCCGCGCAGCTCGGGCACCTCGACGTAGCCACCGCCGGAGACGAATCCCAACCCGCCGTACGCGCTGGTGACCACCAACAGGCCGGCGCCGGGCGCGGCGATCCCTTCGGTGTCGGACGGCAGGTCCGGGCCGGCCTGCCAGCGGTCGCCTTCCAGCCGCCACACCCGCGTCTGTTGCGTCATCTCGACCAGCCAGACGTCGCGCCCGTCCGGAGCCAGCGCGAGCTGCCGGGGGGCGGCGGCGACCGACGGCATCTTCCGCCAGCTTGTGCCCTGGTCGGCGCTGGTCAGCACGGTCAGCCGATCACCATCCAGGACGGTCAGCCAGAGCCGCCCGTCGGCACCCTCGACCAGGACGTTCTCGGTGTCCGATCGCAGCGTGACCGGCGGCTGGTGGAAGTGCAGGCCGCCGCTCACCCGCAGCACGCGTTGCCGGTCGCACGTCGCCAGTCCGCCGTTCGGGGGGCAACCGAGATAGAGCCCGCTCGGGGTGGCGAAGACGCGCCGGACCGCCGCCGGTGGCGCCTTGTACGGGTGACTGGTGAAGCTGATCCCGCCGTCCGTCGTGACGAGGTAGCCCGCGCGCGTCGTCACGACCAGCGTATCCGCGTCCACGGGCAGGAAATCCCCTCCGCCGTCCGGCACCGTCGGCAGTCCGGCTCGCTGCCAGGTCACACCACCGTCGATGGTCCGCGCGACGGTCCGCCGGCACCCGCTCCGGGACTCGCCCGCGTCGACGCAGGTGTCGAAGAGCGCCCAGCCGGCGCGGGCCGAGACGAAGCGCAGGTCGGCCAGCTCGCCGGGCACCCCGGGCAGGGTGACCGTGCGGACCGTGAGACGGCCGGCCGGACTCGACGAGACCGACGGCGACGGCCGCGGTTCCGGCCGGTCGGCGCGGTGGGCGACCGCGAACGCCGACGCCGGCCCGGCCAGCGCCACCGTGAGCAGGCCGGCCAGCAGTCCACGCCGCCGTCGGCGGCCCCGAATCCGGCGTTGCGCGTCGGCCACCCCGGGCGGCCGGAAGGTGGGTGCCGCCGCGGTCTCGAACTCGACGAACAGTTCCTCCAGGTCAGGCACGGCGCAGCTCCGATCCGGTCTCGGTGAGGTGGCGGGCGAGCGCGGCCCGGCCCCGGGACAGCCGGGATCGGACGGTGCCCTCCGGCGCGCCGACCTGCTGGGCGATCTCGGCGACGCTCAGGTGATCCAGGTGGTGCAGCACGATCGCGCGGCGCTGGTCGGCGGGGAGGGTGGCCAGCGCGTCGAGCAATGCCACCCGGTCCGGCTCCGGACCGGGCACGTGCTCCTCCCGCTGCCGGGCCAGGTGCCGCACGGCGGTACGCATCCGGCGCAGCCGGCTGGTGGCCAGGTTCCAGGCCACCCGGCGGACGAACGCGGACGGGTCGTCGTACCCGGCGATGCGGGGCCATCGCTCCAGCGTCCGGCAGAACGCCTCCTGGGTCAGGTCCTGCGCCTCGCCGTGGTCGCCCAGGTACGCGTAGAGCTGCACCGCGATCCGGTGGAAGTGCGCCCGGTAGAACTCGGTGAAGTCCACAGGTGTGGTCCCGCCCCGGGGTGGCCGGGCCTGTTGCCGTGGGGTCATCGCGGTCCTCTGCGGTCGGCGGTGTTCGCAACTGTCACGTGTGACCCGCCGGATCCGCTGCATCCGGTCTTTCCGACCGCCTGATCAACCGTATGGTCCGGCCTGCCTGGCCGTTCCGTCCGGTGTGGCCCCTCCCCGCGAATCGGGATCGCCCGATGTCCGCCCGGCTGGATAACATCCGCTGCCCCCGTCGATCGAGTACGGGGTAGATCGGGGAAAGGTGGATGAGGGATGACCCTCATGCCTGACAAGAATCCACTTCGGACCGGCGGGCGGACCCTGCTCGCCGCCACGCTGTCCATGATGGTCGCCGCCGGCACGGTCGTCGCCACCGCGGCGCCGGCCGCCGCGTACGACGTCCGGTACGAGACCAA
Organism: Micromonospora humi; assembly: GCF_900090105.1. Classification (GTDB taxonomy): domain Bacteria; phylum Actinomycetota; class Actinomycetes; order Mycobacteriales; family Micromonosporaceae; genus Micromonospora; species Micromonospora humi. The sequence goes on from NZ_FMDM01000005.1 coordinate 256,532, forward strand.
CACCTCCTGGGGTTGGACCGACTCCAAGACGCCGGACAAGAACAACCTGAACCGCCCGGGAGACCTGCCGGTCGGCACCTGGAAGGACGCCAAGGGCCACCCGCACACCTCACGCGCCTACCTCACGTTCGACATCTCCCGTTACCGGGGAGCCGACATCACGTCGGCGGTCCTCGACGTCAAGGAGACGGCGGGCGCGGACTGCACCACACGCCCGAAGGTCGAGCTGTGGCGCACCGGGCCCTACACCGCCAAGTCGAGCTGGCGTAAGCCCCCGGCCGACCTGGCCCTGGTCGACACCCGGCAGCTCACCGACCAGTACGTCTGCCCGGCGCCCCGGGTCGAGTTCGACGCGGCCGAGGGGCTGCGCCAGGCACTCGCCGAGGGCCGGTCGACGCTGACCCTGTCCCTGCGGCTGCCGGCCGACCTGGAGCAGGACCCCACGTTGGCCCGGAAGTACGCCACCCGGGCCGGCATCTCCATCGACTTCAACTTCCGCCCCGGGGTGCCGACCGACCTCCAGACCACGAACGGCACGGCGTGCACCACCGCCCAGCCGTACCAGGTGGTGCGCTCCGCGTCCTTGTCCGGCGTGGTGCACGACCGGGACCTGAACGCCACCGGCGGCCGCGACCAGCTCACCGTCTCGTTCGCCGCGTGGCCGGTCGACCAGCCGGACGCACGGATCGAGCGGACGGACACCGCCTGGGACGGCGACCGTGCCGCCGGCCGGTTCGACCAGATCTATCCCCAGCCGTTCGAGCACGACCGGACGTACGCCTGGCAGATGCGGGCGGCGGACAGCCGGGCCACCGGCGACTGGAGCCCGACCTGCTACTTCCGGACCGACTTCCGCGGCCCGGACAAGCCACCGACGGTCACCTCCACCGCCTTCCCGGACGACCGCGAGTTCCACCCCGGCGTGCCCGGCGACTTCACCTTCGCCGCGAACGGCGCGGCGGACGTCGCGACGTACGGCTACTCGCTGAACTACGGCGGGGAGAAGACGGTCGCCGCGGCCGGGGCGGGCGGATCGGCCACGGTCACGTTGACGCCGCGACCCGGCATCAACACGCTGCGGGTGTGGAGCCTCGACGCGGTCGGCAACCGCTCGGCGACCACCGACTACGACTTCCTCGCCCGGGACGTGTCGCCGATCGTCAACGGCCGGCTGGACGAGATCGGGGTGCCGGCCACGTTCCAGGTGCGCTCGCAGCTCGACGGCGTGGTGCGCTACCGCTACCGCCTGGACGGCGACCCGGAGCGCACCGTCGACGCCGCCGCCGACGGCACCGCCACGTTCACCGTCACGGCGACCCGGGGCGGCAACCGCACGCTCTCCGTCACCGGCGTCACCGCCGCCGGGGTGGAGGTCACCTCCACGCGACAGTTCTCGCTGCCCACCGAGCCGAAGATCTCAGCGACCGTCTACGAGGAGTACACGACCGGCGGTGGTCAGGGCGTGCCCGGCGTCTTCACCTTCACGCCGCGCCTGCCCGACACGGTCAGCTACCGCTACCGCTTCGGCGACCAGGAGGCCACGGTCCAGGCGGGTGCCGCCGGCACCGCGTCGGTCACCTGGACGCCGACCGAGGCGGGCTGGGTGAACCTGGCGGTGTGGAGCGTGAGCCGGGACGGCACCGAGTCGGAGCCGGCGACCTGGTTCTTCGGGGTGCGGGACCTGCTGCCCGGGATCTCCTCCGACCTCTACCGGCCGGACACGTGGGCCGGCGGCCCCGGGCAGGCCGGTGAGTTCCGGCTCAGCTCCGAGGTGCCCGAGATGGTGGCCTACCGCTACCGCTTCGACGGCGGCGCCGAGCAGAGCGTCGACGCCGACGCCAACGGGTACGCCACCGTCGGCTGGACGCCCGAGCAGGGCGGGACGCACACCCTCACCGTGCGCGGGGTCACCACCGACGGGACGGTGTCGGCCGAGCGGACGTACACGTTCCTGGTCGACGACGCGCCCCTGGTGTCGTCCGAGCAGTACCCGAAGGACACCAACAGCGGGCTCCCCGGCGTGGCCGGCGTCTTCACCGTCACCCCGCAGCGCCCCGGCATGGTGAAGTACCACTACACATTCTGGGGCGAGGAGACGAAGACGGTCGACGCGGCGGCCGACGGCGCCGCCGCGATCACCTGGACGCCGGAGACCTCCGGCTGGCGTCAGCTCACGGTGATCGGGGAGACCGCGGACGGCACGACCACCCAGCCGCGGGAGTACACGTTCACCGTCCGCGAGCCGAAGCCGACGATCGTCTCCTACCTCTACAACGAGTACGACCCGCAGGGCGGCATCGGCGTGGCCGGCGCCTTCCGGTTCGACTCGGAGTTGCCGGACACCACCGCGTTCGTCTACCGGCTCAACGGCGGGCCGGAGCAGACCGTGGCGGTGACCGACGGCACCGCGGCCGAGCTGACCATCACCCCGGACCGGGGTTTCCGGAACACGCTCACCGTCCGGGCCCGCTCGGCGTCCGGCGAGCTGTCCCCGGAGGCGAGCTACTCCTTCGTGGTCAGCACCGCGCCGGCGATCAACTCCACCACCTATCCGTACGGTGAGCCGGGCGGCGGCGTGGGCGTGCCAGGTGTCTTCACGTTCACGCCCGGGCTGCCCGACGTCGAGTCGTACGTCTACCAGTTCGACAACGGCCCGGAGGTCACCGTGCCGGCGGGCGCGGACGGGTCCGCCTCGGTGACGCTGACGCCGACCGAGGCGCGCTGGTACCCGATCTCGGTGTTCGCGATCGACAAGGCGGGCAACCGCTCGAACTACGCGTACCACTGGTTCGTGGTCCAGGGCTGACGGCCCGCGCCCGACCAGGCCGGCCCCACCACCTTTCCGGGTGGTGGGGCCGGTGTCACATCCACCGCGGGCGTCCCGGCGTACCTTGGGGATCATGCCTGTGCCGAGCGATCCGCATCCCCAACTCCAGTCGTACGCCGACCCGCAGCGCCTGGTCACCACCGAGTGGCTGGCCGAGCACCTGGGCGACGAGGGGCTCGTGGTGGTCGAGTCCGACGAGGACGTGCTCCTCTACGACACCGGCCACCTCCCCGGCGCCGTCAAGGTCGACTGGCACACCGAACTGAACGACCAGGTCACCCGCGACTACCTGGACGCCGCGAGCTTCGCCGAGCTGTGCGCGGCCAAGGGCATCGGCCGCGGTGACACCGTCGTGTTCTACGGAGACAACTTCAACTGGTGGGCCGCGTACGCCCTCTGGGTCTTCTCCCTCTTCGGCCACGCCGACGTGCGGCTGCTCGACGGCGGCCGGCAGAAGTGGATCGCCGAGGGTCGGGAGCTGACCCGCGACAAGGTGACCCGGCCGCGCGCCGACTATCCGGTGCCGGAGCGCAACGACGCGCCGATCCGGGCCTACCGGGAGCAGGTGATGGCGCACGTGGCGGCCGGGCGGCCGCTGGTCGACGTGCGCTCGCCCGGCGAGTACACCGGCGAGATGCTGCACATGCCGGACTATCCGCAGGAGGGCGCGCTGCGCGGCGGGCACATCCCGGGCGCGGTGAGCAAGCCGTGGAAGTCCGCCGCGAACGACGACGGCACGTTCAAGTCCGCCGACGAGCTGCGCGCCATCTACGCCGACCAGCTCGGGCTGAGCCCGGCCGACGACGTGGTGGCCTACTGCCGGATCGGCGAGCGGTCCAGCCACACCTGGTTCGTGCTGCACCACCTGCTCGGCTTCCCGCAGGTGCGTAACTACGACGGCTCGTGGACCGAGTGGGGCAACCTGGTCCGGGCGCCCGTCGTCAAGGGCGACCAGCCGGGCGGCCTGACCCGTTGAGCGTCCCGGCCGGTCCCCGCCGCGAGGCGCGGACCGGCCGGTCAGCGGGCGGGCAGCGACACCGGGCCGGTCACGTCGCGGGCCACCCGGTCGACCTCGCCGGTCTCCGGTCGCCAGCGGGCCAGGCCGGTGGGGTCGGAGCGGAACAGCACGGCACCGTCGGCCGACCATCCGAGCACCTCGCAGCAGGCCTTCGCGCGGTCCTCGCGGCCCAGGTCGAGCAGGCGGGTCACCGCCCCGGTGCGGGCGTCCACCACGGCCACGCCCTCGGCCCCGCCCATGGTGCCGGTGGTGGTCCAGCCCGCCTGGGCGATCCGGTCGCCGCGCTGCCAGCCCCGGCCGTAGACCTCGTCCAGCCGGTAGCCCGGTGGCAGGTCGCCGGTGCTTACCGTCCGCTGCTGCGGCGCGCCGCCGGTGGCGGGGTACCGGCGTACGGACAGGCCGTCCTCCGCGCCGCCGAGGGCGAGCAGGTCGCCGGGGCGGAGCGGCTCGGGCACGACGAGTCCCCACGGGTCGACCGGCAGCTTCCGCGCCTTTCCGGTGCGCCGGTCCAGCTCGTACGTGGTGTCGTTGTCGCCGACGAGCAGCCGGTCGCCGGCCCACACGACGTGTTCCAGGTAGCCGCCGAGCGGGTAGCGGCGGACGGCGGCCTCCGTCAGGTCGACCACGACCACCTCGCCGGTCTGCGCGAAGGCGGCGGTCCGGCCGTCGGGGGACAGGCTGCCCGGTTTGAGCGGCACGGCCTCGTTGCCGCTGGCGTCCCGGGTGGGGGCGAGCGTCACCACGTCGAGTTCCCGCACCAGCCCGTCGTCGCCGAGCACGCGGATCGGGCCGGCCTCGCCGGTCTTCGGATCGACCGGCTGGCGCAGCGCCAGGGCCCGGTCGACCGGCCGGGCGGAGAGCGGTGCGGTGACCCGGTCGCCGAGTCGGCCGAGCGGATCGGCGACCAGGTCGAGTTCGAACGGGGGCTGCTGCACCGGTGACGCGCTCGGGTCCGGCCGGATCACCGGGTGGGCCGGGGCGGGTGGGCCGGGGCGGTGCAGCAGCGCCGTCGTGCCGCCGCCGATGAGGGCGACCGCCACGGCGGCGGCGCCGGCGGCCCGGCGGGCGCGGCGGACCCGCCCGGCCCGCTCCCAGCCCGCGGTGGCCGGTCGGCTCGGCCGGACGTCCTCCGCCGCCCGGGTCAGCAGCCGGGTCAGGTGCGGTTCGTTCACGGGTTCGCCTCCACTCCGGTGACCAGGCCGCCGTCGGTGTCGTCGAGGTCGGGCGCCACCTCGCGGAGCCGGCGCAGCGCCGCGTGGCACTGGCTCTTCACGGTGCCCACGGTGACGCCGAGCGCCTCGGCGGTGGCCACCTCGGTCAGGTCCTCGAAGTAGCGCAGCACCAGGACCGCCCGCTGGCGCGGGGGCAGCCGGTCGAGCGCGGCCCGCACGGTCAGGCGCAGCGCGTCGTCGGCGTCCGCGCCGGCCCGCTCCGGCGGGTGGGCGCTGAGCCGTTCCCGCCGCCGGCGTCGCCACCAGGAGACCGCGTCGCGGTAGAGGATGGCCCGCACGTACGCGGCCGGATCGCCGTCGCGCACCGTGGGCCAGCGCAGCGCCAGCTTCAGCAGCGCGTCCTGGAGCAGGTCCTCGGCCTGGTGGCGGTTGCCGCAGACCAGGTACGCGGCGCGCAGCAGCCGGTGCTGGTGCGCCTCGACGAAGGCGAGGTACTCCGCCCGCCCGTGCTCCGCGGCCCGCCCCATCCGGCTGCTCCCTCCGTCACCCGGCAGACGCCTGGGAGGGTGGAAAAGGTTGGGTCAGGTAGCGCTGGATCGTCGGGCCGACCCATTCGGCCAGTTCGTCGGGGTCGAGTTCGACCACGGGGGGCAGCCGGATGACGTACCGGGTGAGGGCGAGTCCGAGGATCTGGCTGGCCACCAGGCCGGCGCGGCGGGCGGCGGTCGCCGGGTCGGCACCGGAGCGGGCCACCGCCGTGGCGAGTTGCCCGGCGAAGATGCCGCGCATCCGTTCGGCCGCGCCGGGGTTGGTGCTGGCGGCGCGGAGCAGGGCGACCAGTGTGCCGTCGGCCTCCCAGCGGCGCAGGAAGTGCCGGGCCAGCGTCTCGCCGAGCTGCTCGGCGGGCACCTGGGCCAGGTCGGGCAGGTGCAGGTCGAACTCGGCCGCGGCGGCGAAGAGCCCTTCCTTGCTGCCGTAGTAGCGCATCACCATGGACGGGTCGATCTGGGCGTCGGCGGCGACGGCCCGGATGGTGGCCCGGTCGTAGCCGTCGGCGGCGAATCGTTCCCGCGCGGCGCGCAGGATGGCGGCCCGGGTGGCGTCGGAGCGGCGGGCGCGGGCGGGCGGTCCGGTCATGTGCACGACTGTAGGCCAACGCGCGTTGACATCGACGGTAACGTTAGTCAACAAGCGTTGGCAAACAGTTGTTGACCGCAGTGGAGGTGGAGCGATGCTGCCCGAACACACGGACGTCCTGGTGGTCGGGGCCGGGCCGACCGGCCTGGCCGTGGCCGTCACCCTGGCCGGGCACGGGGTGGCCACGACGGTCGTCGACCGGCTGCCCGAGCCGCCGGTCACCTCCCGGGCCGCGGTCGTGCACGCCGGCACGCTCGAGGTGCTCGACCGGATCGGGATCGCCGAACCGCTCGCCGAGCGGGGCCTGCGCTCCGGGCGGTTCACCGTCCGCGACCGGGACCGCGTCCTCGCCACCGTCCCGTTCGACCGGCTGCCGTCCCGCTACCCGTACGCGCTGCTGATCTCGCAGGCGGAGACCGAGGCGGTCCTCGCCGCCCGCCTCACCGCGCTCGGCGGGCGGGTGCTGCGGCCGTACGAGCTGACCGACCTCGACCTCGACGGCGCCGGCGCCACCGCCCGGTTCGCCGGCGGCGACACGGTCCGGGCCCGCTGGGTGGTGGGGGCGGACGGCATGCACAGCCGGGTCCGCGAGTTGGCCGGCATCGGCTTCGGCGGCCCGGCCGACCCGGGCGAGTCGTTCCTCCTCGCCGACGTGCGGGTGGACAGCGTGCTCCCACGCGACCAGGTCAACCTGTTCCTCTCGCGCGGTGGGCCACTGGTCTGGGCGCCGCTGCCCGACGGCACGGTCCGGCTGGTCGCCACCGTCGACGACGCCCCGCGCGAGCCGCATCCGCGGCACTTCCAGGCGCTGCTCGACGAGCGGGGCCCGGCCCGGCGGCCGGACCGGGTCACCGGCATGGCCTGGGCGTCCCGGTTCCGGATCCACCACCGCATCGCCGACAGCTACCGGGCCGGCCCGGTGCTGCTCGCCGGCGACGCGGCGCACGTGCACAGCCCGGCCGGTGGGCAGGGGATGAACCTCGGCCTGCGGGACGCGGTCGCGCTCGGCGACGCGCTCGCCGCCGGCCCCGAGGCCCTCGACCGGTACGCGGCGGACCGCCGCCCACTGGCCGAGGAGGTGCTCGGCTTCGCCGCCGGTCTCACCCGGCTCGCCGCCGCCCCGCCGCCCCTGCGCCCCCTACGGAACCTTCTGCTCCGCACCGCCTCCGCGCTGCCCCCCGTCCGCCAGGCCCTGGCGGTCCGCCTGGCCGGCTTCGAGCCCACCCCGCCCTCGCCGCCTCCCTCGTCGATCGTGCGGTTGCGGCCCCCGTCGGGTCCGCTTTCTGCCGTTCTGCCCGGGCCGGAAGTGCACGATCGACGAGGTGGGAGCGGGAGCGGTCCCCCCGAGGGTCTTGCGACTGGCGGGTAACCACGGCTCCCTCGCCTGGAAGGCGCGGTCTAGGCTGGCCCGGTGGCGGTGGAACAGCAGGCGCGGGGCGCGGCGGGCACGGCCCGACGCCGGTCCCGGCGGGACGAGATCCTGGAGATCGCGGTCGGTCTCTTCGCGGCGCGGGGCTATCACGGCGTGTCGATGGATGACATCGGCGCCGCCGCAGGGGTCACCGGGCCGGCGCTCTACCACCACTTCGCCGGCAAGGAGGCGATGCTGGCCGCCGCGCTGATCCCGGTCAGCGAGGGGCTGCTCGCCGGCGGCCGGGAGCGTGCCGCCGACCACCCGGACGACCCGCGCGGCTCGCTGGAGTCGCTGATCGACTTCCACGTCGAGTTCGCGTTGGCGAATCCGGCGGTGATCGCGCTGCACCTGCACGAGCTGGACCGCCTCCCGGACGAGCCGCGCCGCCGCATCCGCCGGCTCCAGCGGATGTACGTCGAGGAGTGGGTCGCCGTGCTGACCGCGCTGCACCCCGGCCTGCCGGACGGTGCCGCCCGGGTGCTCGCCCACGCGGCGTTCGGCCTGATGAACTCCACCCCGTTCCTCGGTGGCGAGGTGGACCGTCGACGCCGGGCGGAGCTGTTGCGCGGCGCGACCCTGGCGGCCCTGCTGGCACCCACCGACCCACCTGACACGCCGCACGCGCCTTAACGCATGTTAAGAAGGGGCCCCGGCTATACACCAGGCGTTAAGAAGGGGCCCTTCCTTGCCGAACATGTTTGATTCGCTGCTGGTGGCCAATCGTGGGGAGATCGCGCGCCGCGTCATTCGCACGGCCCGTCGGTTGGGCGTGCGGGCGATCGCGGTGCACTCGGAGGCCGACGCCGACCTGCCGTTCGTGACCGAGGCCGACGAGGCGGTCTGCGTCGGCCCGGCCAACCCGGCGCAGAGCTACCGGAACGTCGAGGCGATCCTCGCCGCCGCCCGGAGCACCGGCGCGCAGGCGATCCACCCCGGCTACGGCTTCCTGTCGGAGAACGCCGAGTTCGCCCGTACCGTCTCCGAAGCCGGCCTGATCTGGGTCGGACCCGGCGCGGACGCGATCACCGCGATGGGCGACAAGATCAACGCCCGCAACCTGATGGCGGCGGCCGGCGTGCCGGTCGCGCCCGGTACCACCGAGCCGGCGGCCGACCTGGACGCGGCGGTCGCGGCCGCCGCCGGGATCGGCTACCCGGTGATGGTGAAGGCCGCGGCGGGCGGCGGCGGCATGGGCATGGGGGTGGCCGCCGACGAGGCCGGGCTACGCACCGAGTACGACAAGGTCCGCGCGTTCGCCGAGCGCATGTTCGGGGACGGTTCGGTGCTGATCGAGCGCTACTTCCCCCGGGTACGCCACGTCGAGGTGCAGATCCTCGGCCTGGCCGACGGCCGGGTGGTGGCGCTCGGCGAGCGCGAGTGCTCGGTGCAGCGACGCAACCAGAAACTGGTCGAGGAGTCGCCCTCCCCGGCGGTCTCGGCCGACCTGCGGGAGCGGTTCCTGGCGGCGGCGGTCCGGGCCGGCGAGGCGGTGAACTACCGCAACGCGGGCACGGTGGAGTGCCTGCTCGATCCCTCGACGCAGGAGTTCTTCTTCCTGGAGATGAACACGCGGTTGCAGGTCGAGCACCCGGTCACCGAGTACGTCTACGGCGTCGACCTGGTCGAGGAGCAGTTGCGGGTGGCGGCCGGCCTGGCGCCGACGTTCGACCCGGACGCGCTCACCCCGCGCGGGCACGCGATCGAGCTGCGGGTCAACGCCGAGGACCCGAAGCGGTTCCTGCCCGGCCCGGGCGCGATCCGGACCTGGGTGGAGCCGACCGGCGAGGGCGTCCGGGTGGACTCCGGCTATGTCGAGGGCAACACCGTCACCCCGTTCTACGACAGCCTGCTGGCCAAGCTGATCGTCAGCGGCGCCACCCGGGAGGAGGCCGTGCAGCGCGCCCGGGCGGCGGTGGCCCGGTTCGAGATCGCCGGGCCGAAGAACAACCTGCCGTTCTTCGCCGAGCTGCTGGAGAACCCGGAGTTCCTCTCCGGCGACTACGACACCGGCATCGTCGGCCGGATGCGCTGAACCGCCGGCGCCGGACGGCTGGGTGTCACCGGTCGTCCGGCACCGGGACGCGCGCCGGCCCGAGCTGGTCGCGGCGGCGGGTCAGGTAGGCCCGCTCGGCGGCGTTGCCGGCGAGGTCGATGGCCCGGTCGTACGCCACCCGTGCGTCGCCGTCGCGCCCGAGTCGCCGCAGGAGATCGGCGCGGGCGGCGTGCAGGGCGTGGTAGTCGTCGAGGGCCGGCGCGAGCCGGTCGATCTGGGCGAGCCCGGCCCCGGCGCCGTCCACCTCGGCCACCGCGACCGCGCGGTTGAGCCGCACGATCGGCGACGGGTCGAGCAGCGCCAACCGGTCGTAGAGCGCGAGGATCGTGGACCAGTTGGTGTCGCGTACGGACGGAGCCTCCGCGTGGACCGCGTTGATCGCGGCCTGGACCTGGTATCGCCCGGGTGGGTCACCGCCGGCCGCCAGCGCCTCGATCCGCTCCCGGACCAGCGCCCGGCCCTCGGCGACGCGGGCCCGGTCCCAGGCGCGGCGGTCCTGCTCGGCGAGCGTCACCAGCTCCCCGGCGGCGGAGACACGCGCCGGCCGGCGGGCGTCGAGGAGGAGCATCAGGGCGAGCAGCCCGGCCACCTCGCCGTCGTCCGGGAGCAGGGTCCGGAGCAGACGGCCGAGGTGGACGGCCTGGTCGCAGAGGTCGACGCGGACCGGATCGGCACCCCCGCCGGTGAGGTAGCCCTCGTTGAAGACGAGGTAGACGACCGCCAGCACGCCGGCGCGCCGCTCGCGGATGTCGGCCTCCGACGGCACCCGGTAGGGGATGCCCGCCGCGCTGATCTTCTCCTTGGCGCGGGTGATCCGGCGCGCCATCGTGGTCTCCTTGACCAGGAAGGCGCGGGCGATCTCGGCGACGGTGAGGCCACCGAGCAGGCGCAGGGTGAGCGCCACCCGGGCCTCCATCGCCAGGGCCGGATGGCAGCAGGTGAAGACCAGCCTGAGCCGGTCGTCCCCGACCGGGCCGGTCGGGCGGTGCGGGGTGTCGTCGTGGACCATCCGGGCCGCCCGGTGCTTGGCGTCGCGCTGCGCCTCACGACGGAGCCAGTCGATCGCCTTGCGGGTCGCGGTGGTGGCGAGCCAGCCGCCGGGACTGGGCGGCACGCCCTCGTCCGGCCAGCGAGCCGCGGCGGCGGCGAACGCCTCGGCCGTTGCCTCCTCGGCGACGTGCAGGTCGCCGAAGCGGCGGGTGAGGCCGGCGACCAGCCGCGCCCACTCCTCGCGGTGGGCCCGGATGATCGCCTCGTCGGCGGACATCAGGGGCCGCTGCGCCGGGTCTGTCCGGGGCCGCGGAACCGGTGCACCTCGTGGGGCCAGTCGAGCGCGGTCGTGAGCCGCCCGGCCCAGCGCCGCGCCGCCTCGTCGTCGGCCACGTCCACCACGACGAAGCCGCCGAGGTGCTCCTTGGTCTCGGCGTACGGCCCGTCGGTGAAGGCGGGCCGGCCGTCGACCGGCTCGACGGCGCACACCACGGTGGACCCGTCCAGGCCGCCGTTGGCGAAGAGCAGCACGTCCTCGGCGAGCATCTCCTCGATCACCGTCCGGACGGCGGCGTCCTTCTCGCGCATCTGCTCCGCCGTGTGCTCGGGCACCCATTCGTCGTTGAACGCGATCAGGTACTCCGTCATGGTCGTCTCCTCCAGGTCACGGGTGGCGGCCCGACCGGCCACGGCACACCCACTCCACGAACGGCCGCGCCCCGATCCGACACCATCGGAGGATCTCCGGCAAGGCGACGCCCGGTGGTGGTGACACACTTCGTTCAGAAGGCACGAACGACGTCACAGCGAGGTGACCCCTTATGGCGGAACTGCCGGACCACGTCAGCATCCGTGAGGTCGGGCCCCGGGACGGGCTCCAGAACGAGGAGCCGATCCCGACCGACGCCAAGGTGCGGCTGCTCGACGCGCTGTCCCGGACCGGGGTGCGGCGGATCGAGGCCGTCTCCTTCGTGCACCCGAAGGCGATCCCGCAGATGGCCGACGCCGACGAGGTGTGGCAGCGGGCGGAGAAGGCCGACGGGGTGCGCTACTCGGCGCTGGTGCCGAACACCCGGGGCGCGCAGAGGGCGCTGGCCGCCGGCTTCACCGAGATCGAGGTGGTGGTGTCGGCCAGCGACACGCACAACCGGCGCAACGTGAACCGCTCGACCGACGAGTCGCTGGACGACATCGCCGAGCTGATCGACCTGCTGCACGGCGCGGGCGCGACCGCCGAGGTGATCGTGGCGACCAGCTTCGGCTGCCCGTACGAGGGCGACGTGGACCCGCGGCGGGTCGCCGGGATCGTCGACCGGGTCGCCCGCGACGGCGCGGACCGGGTCGCCTTCGGCGACACCACCGGCATGGGTACGCCCCGGCGGGTCCGTGAGCTGGTCACCGCGGTCCGGGACCGCAACGCCCAGCTGCCGGTGCTGCTGCACTTCCACAACACCCGGGGCACCGCGCTGGCCAACATGCTGACCGCGATGGAGTTGGGCGTGACCGAGTTCGACGCCAGCGTCGGTGGCCTCGGCGGCTGCCCGTACGCCCCGGGCGCCAGCGGCAACCTGGCCACCGAGGAGGCCGTGCACATGCTGCACGACATGGGCGTCGACACCGGGATCGACCTGGACGCCCTGATCGGGGCGGCGGAGCTGGCCGAGCGGCTGGTGGGCAAGAAGCTCCCCTCGGGCGTGCTGCGCGCCGGCCCCCGTACCCGGCTCACCCCGATGCCGAGCTGACCTCGTCCCGCCCACCCCTGCGGGGTCGCCGGAGGGGTGGGCGGTGCGGTAGCCTAACGATCGTTCAGGTCGGTGGGGTGGCGAGGGAGTCGGCGTGACGCTCGACGGTGAGGCTCTGGAGCAGTTGCGCAAGCGCGCGCGTGCCGGCGGTGCGGACAAATACCACGCGGCCAATGCCGCCAAGGGCAAGCTCTTCGCCCGCGAGCGGGTCGCGCACCTGGTCGACGAGGGCTCCTTCGTCGAGGACGGGCTCTACGCCAACGCGATGGCCGACGGGCTGCCCGCCGACGGGGTGGTGACGGGCACCGCGACCATCGACGGCCGGCCGGTCTGCCTGATGGCGAACGACTCCACCGTCAAGGCCGGCAGCTGGGGCGCCCGCACCGTCGAAAAGATCATCCGCATCATCGAGCGGGCCTACACGACCAAGGTCCCGATGGTCTACCTGGTCGACTCCGCCGGCGCCCGGATCACCGACCAGGTCGACCTGTTCCCCGGCCGGCGTGGCGCCGGCAAGATCTTCTGGAACCAGGTCCGGGCCTCCGGCGCGATCCCGCAGGTCTGCGCGCTCTTCGGGCCCAGCGCGGCCGGCGGGGCGTACATTCCGGCGTTCTGCGACGTGGTGGCCATGGTCGACGGCAACGCCAGCATGTATCTCGGCTCCGACCGGATGGTCGAGATGGTCACCGGCGAGAAGACCACGCTGGAGGCGATGGGCGGGGCCAAGGTGCACTGCACCGAGTCCGGCGTGGGCCACTTCCTCTGCAAGACCGAGACCGACGCGCTCGACGTGGTGCGGACCTACCTGTCCTACCTGCCGGCCAACTGGACCGAGACGCCGCCGGCCGCCGAGGCGAAGCCCGCGCCCGAGAAGGCCGACCTGGCCGCGCTGGTCCCGGCCAGCGAGCGGCAGGCGTTCGACATGCGGAGGTACGTCAAGGGCCTGGTCGACGAGGGCAGCTTCTTCGAGATCCAGGCGCTCTGGGCCAAGGAGCTGACCATCGGCTTCGGCCGGCTGAACGGCGAGGTCGTCGGCGTGGTCGGCAACAACTCGATGTTCAAGGGCGGCGTCCTCTTCGTCGACTCGGCCGACAAGGCGACCCGGTTCGTGCAGCTCTGCGACGCGTTCAACGTGCCGCTGCTGTTCCTCAGCGACGTGCCCGGCTTCATGGTCGGCAGCGCGGTGGAGAAGCAGGGCATCATCCGGCACGGCGCGAAGATGATCACGGCGATCTCCGAGGCGACCGTGCCGAAGATCTGCGTGGTGGTCCGCAAGGCGTACGGCGCGGGCCTCTACGCGATGGCCGGTCCCGGCTTCGAGCCCGACGCCACCATCGCGCTGCCCACCGCGAAGATCGCGGTGATGGGCGCCGAGGCGGCGGTCAACGCCGTCTACGCCAACAAGATCGCCGCGATCTCCGACGAGACCGAGCGCGCCGCGTTCGTCGCCGCGAAGCGCGAGGAGTACGAGCGCGACATCGACGTCGTCCGGCTCGCCAGCGAGCTGGTGGTGGACGCGATCGTCGAGCCGCACGAGCTGCGCGCCGAGCTGGTGCGTCGCTTCACCGCCGCCCGCACCAAGAACCGCGATTTCTCCCACCGCCGCCACGGCGTAACCCCCGTCTGACCGGTAAGGAAGGGCCCCCGCTTAACGCCTGGTGCATAGGAAGGGGCCCCGCTTAACGCTTCAGCCGCTCCCGGCGTCACGAGCGCCGGCGGCCCGCCCTTCCAGGAGGATCGACATGGACTTCCGGCTCGACGAGGAGCAGCAGGCGCTGCGGGAGAGCGTCCGGGACTTCGCCCGCGAGGTGGTCGCCCCGGTGATCGGCGAGCACTACGAGAAGCACACCTTCCCGTACGAGGTCATCCGGCAGATGGGCAAGATGGGCCTGTTCGGCCTGCCCTTCGCCGAGGAGCACGGCGGCATGGGCGGTGACTACTTCGCGCTCTGCCTGGCGCTGGAGGAGCTGGCCCGGGTCGACTCCAGCGTGGCGATCACCCTGGAGGCGGCGGTGTCGCTGGGCGCGATGCCGATCTACCGCTTCGGCACCGACGCGCAGAAGGCGCAGTGGTTGCCGAAGCTGCTCAGTGGTGAGGCGCTCGCCGGCTTCGGGTTGACCGAGCCGGGCACCGGTTCCGACGCCGGCGGCACCCAGACCCGGGCGGTGCTCGACGAGGCGACCGGCGAGTGGGTGATCAACGGTTCGAAGGCGTTCATCACGAACTCCGGCACCGACATCACCGCGATGGTCACCGTCACCGCGGTCACCGGCACCCGGCCGGACGGCGGCAAGGAGCTGTCCACCATCATCGTGCCGTCCGGTACGCCCGGTTTCACGGTCGCGCCCGGCTACTCCAAGGTCGGCTGGACCGCCTCGGACACCCACGAGCTGACCTTCGACGACTGCCGGGTGCCGGCGGCCAACCTGCTCGGTGAGCGCGGTCGGGGCTTTGCCCAGTTCCTGCGCATCCTGGACGAGGGCCGGATCGCCATCGCGGCGCTCGCCGTCGGCCTGGCCCAGGGCTGCGTCGACGAGTCGATCACGTACGCCAAGGAGCGCCAGGCGTTCGGCCAGCCGATCGGCAACTACCAGGCGATCCAGTTCAAGATCGCCGACATGGAGATGAAGGCGCACACCGCCCGGCTGGCCTACTACGACGCGGCGGCCCGGATGCTGGCCGGCGAGCCGTTCAAGCGGCAGGCGGCGATCGCCAAGTTGCACGCCAGCACCGTGGCGGTGGACAACGCCCGGGAGGCGACCCAGATCCACGGTGGGTACGGCTTCATGAACGAGTACCCGGTCGCCCGCTTCTGGCGTGACTCCAAGATCCTGGAGATCGGCGAGGGCACCAGCGAGGTGCAGCGCATGATCATCGCGCGCGACCTCGGCATGTGACCGCCACCCGCCTCGGCCGTCTGTCGGATATCGGCGTCGTACGGTCGGGTGGTTGACGATCGGCTGTGGAGCGTCGGATCCCGTCCGTACTCTTCGTGCCCATGACTCCCGATCATGATCGTACGCGGGGCCCGGGTAGCCGGACGCCGCTGTCCGATCTGTTGCGCGGGCACCGGCTCGTCGCCGGCCTGACCCAGGCCGAGCTGGCCGACCGGGCGGGCGTGGGGGTGCGGACCGTCCGCGACCTGGAGCGGGGCCGGGCGACCCGGCCCCAACGCACCACAGTCGATCTGCTCGCCGACGCGCTCGGCCTGACCGGGGCCTCCCGGCGGGAGTTCGTCGCCACCGCCCGGCCCGTGCCGGCCGCCGCGCCGGTCGAGGTCGAACCCGATCCGGGTACGCCGATCGCGCTGCCCCAGCCCGTGCCGCTGCTCGGCCGGGAGCGCGACGTCGCCGAGGTGTCCGCCCTGCTCGACGCGCATCCGGTGGTGAGCCTGGTCGGGCTGGCCGGGGTCGGCAAGACCGCGCTCGCGCTCACCGTCGCCCACGCGGTCGCGGCCCGACATCCGGCAGGCGTGTCCGGGATCCTCGTCGGCGAGGGTTCGGACGACGCCGACGTGCTCGCCGCCTCGACGTCGGTGTTCGGCGTGAACCGGCTCGCCGACCTCTCCTGCCGGTTCGCCGGCCGGCCGGCGCTGCTGCTGGTCGACGCCGTCGACCGGGCACCCGGGCCGGTGGCCGACGCGCTGCGGTCGCTCACCGACGCCGCGCCGGGCCTGCGGGTGCTGGTGACCGGCCGCCGGCCGGTCGGGCTTCCGGGTGAGCTGATCCGGCCGGTGGCGCCGCTCGACGTGCCGCCGGTCGGCGTGGAGCCGGCGGACCGGGCCGAGCTGGACCGCTGGCCCGCCGCGGCGCTCTTCGCCGCCCGGTTCACCCAGGCCCGGCACGCGCCGCCCACCCGGGCCGAGCTGCCGGCGCTCGCCGCGCTGGTCCGCCGCCTCGGCGGGCTGCCCCTGGCCATCGAGCTGATGGCCGCGCGGGGCCGGATCCTCGACGTCACCGAGCTGCTGGACCGGTACGGCGACCGCGTCCTCGACCTGGCCGGCGTGCGTCCCGGCTGGGAGCCGGCCGATCCGGTAGCCGGCACGGTCACGTTGCGCGAGGCGGTGGCGACCAGCTATCACCTGCTCGCCTCCGCCGACCGTGCCGCGCTGCGCCGGCTGTCCGCGTTCCGCAACCGCTGGTCGGTCGAGCTGGCCGAGGAGCTGCTCGCCGACGACGGCCACCGGTGGGACGCCGTCCCGCTGCTGGACCGGCTGCGCGAGCTGGGCCTGCTCAGCGTCCGGGGCACCGGCCCGTTCCGGTTCCGGCTGCTGGACGCGGTCCGCGACTTCGCGGCCGAGCGGGCGGATCTGGAGTTCGAGACGGCGGCCATCCGGCTGCGACACGCCTCGGTGATCGCCGGGCTGGTTCGGCGCACCGCGCCCGGCCTGGTCGGTGCCGAGCTTCCCGGCACCGTGCACCTGCTGGACGAGGCGAGCGGCGATATCAGCGCCGCGCTGGCGTACGCCGCCGAGGACGCGCCGGCGATCGCGTTGCTGCTGGCCGCCGCGCTGCCCCGGTGGTGGCGGCTGCGGGGGCGGGACGTCTCGGGGCGGCGGTGGCTGCGTCGGTTGCTGGCCGACCCGCGTACCGCCGGCGCGCCGCCGGTGCTGCGGGCCTGGGCGTTGCTGGGGTCGGCCCGGCTCGCCGCCGAGCACGGGGCGGGGCCGGAGGAGTTGCCGGCGGCGCGAGCGGCGCTGGCCGTCTTCGCCGAGGTCGGCGACGTGACCGGCGAGCTGTCCGCCCGGTCGGTGCTCTGCGCGGTGCTGCGCGGTCTCGGCGCGCACGACGAGGCCCGGGAGCAGGCCGACGCGGCGCTGGCGCTGGCCACCCGGCACCGCCGGGTACGCGAGATGGCGGTCGCCCAGCATCACCTGACCTGGCACGACGTACGCGTGGGGGAGCTGGCCGGTGGCCGGCGGCGGCTGGCCACCGTCGACCGGTTGGCCGCGCAGTGCGGCGATCAGCGGCTCCGGCTGCTGGCGCGGGCCGACCTGGCCGAGCTGACCCGGCTGGAGGGTCGCTACGCCGAGGCGGCCGAGCAGGGGCGGCGGGCGGCGGCCGCGCTCGTCGAGCTGGGTGATCCGGGTCGACGCCGCCGGACCATCGGCGGCGTCGGGCTGGCCCTCGCGCTCCAGGGGCGGGACGACGAGGCGCTGGCGGTGGTGGGCGAGCTGTGGCCCGCGAACGTGGTGCCCGGTCCGCGTCGCCCGCCGGCGGCCGAGCGGTGGGAGCCCGCCGGGTCGGACCGGGACGCCCGCACCGAGGACGCGCTCCGCGCGTTGATCGAGGGCCAGGTGGCGTTGAACCGGGGTGACCGGGAGCTGGCGGCGGAGTGGTTCGCCGCGGCGGCCGAGGTGGCGGCCGGTGGCGCGGACCGGCGGGACCTGGTCGAGGCGCTGGTGGGGTTGGCGGCCAGCACGGGGGACGCGGCCGTGCTGGATCGGCTGGAGCGGGCGCGGCAGGTCACCGGCGTCAGCCTGCTGCCCCGGGAGGAGGAACTGCTCTACTCGCTGGCGGTGCGGCGGGAGCGCGCACGGCGCGCCTGAGGGAGCCGGTGGGTTCCAGGGAGGGCGCGGGGGTGGCGCGAGCGAAGTAGCCCCCTGGTGCTGCCCCTCGCTCCACGCTCGCGCCAGCACCCCCCGGTGCCCCCCGCTTTCGGCAGCCTATCCAGACACCCCGAGTGGTTCATTCGGCTTTGTCGCCTTTGCCCCCGCAGGGGGGCGGTTCTGCCGGTCCTTCTGCCGGTGACCGGCGGGTAGCGGCGGCTCAGCAGGCGGTGCTCCCGGCCGGTTCGGTGCTGCCGGCGGTGGCGCCCGGGTGCACCGCGTCCCGCACCCGACGCAGCCCGTCCAGGAGCCCGTCGAGCTGGGCCGGCGCGAGCTGCCCGGTGAACCACTGCTCGATGATCTTCAGGTGGCCGGGGAGGATCTCGTCCAGTCGACCCAGGCCGGAGGCCGTGACCACGGCGAAGGAGCTGCGCCGGTCCGACGGGCAGGCCCGGCGGCGGATCAGGCCGTCGCGTTCCATCCGGTCGACGACCCGGGTGACTCCGCTGGTGGAGAGCGAGGTCTGCGCCGCGAGGTCGGTCATCCGCAGCTGGTTGTTGGGCGAGCGGGCGAGGCGGGTGAGCACCTCGAACTCGACCGGGGAGAGCCCGTGCTCCTCGAACTGGGCGGCGAACCGGGCGGAGAGCCCGGCGTGTGCCTCGTAGAGGAGGCCGACGGCGGTGATCCGGGGGTCGTCGAACACGTTCTGGTCCACGCCACCATCCTAGCAACACTTGACACAGGGAATATTGCTGTAGTTATAGTTGCTCAGTCAGCCGTTGGGCTACTAAACAATCTTCTCCGGAGGAGAGCATCATGACCAGCAGCACCGAGGCGACTACCCGCGACTGGGAGGGCCTCACCATCCCGGCCCCCGGCACCTACCTCCTCGACGCCGCTCACAAGCGGGTCGGCTTCGTCGCGCGGCACATGATGGTCAGCAAGGTACGCGGTGAGTTCGCCGACGCCACCGCCACCATCACCGTCACCGACGACCCGCTGCAGTCCGCGGTCACGGCCAGCATCCAGGCCGCCAGCATCAACACCGCGCAGGCGGACCGCGACGGGCACCTGCGCAGCCCGGAGTTCCTCGACGCCGAGCAGTTCCCGACGCTGGAGTTCCGCAGCACCGGTGTGAAGTCCCGCGAGGGCAACGAGTTCGTGCTCGCCGGTGAGCTGACCATCAAGGGCGTGACCCGCCCGGTGGACCTCGAGGTCGAGTTCGAGGGCGTCGGCCGCAGCCCGTTCGGGCAGGACATCTTCGGCTTCTCGGCGCACACCGAGATCGACCGGGAGGACTTCGGCCTGACCTGGAACGTCGCCCTGGAGACCGGTGGCGTCCTGGTCGGCCGCAAGGTCAAGATCGAGATCGAGGGCGAGGCCATCCGCCAGGGCTGAGCCGTCGTCAGGCCCACGGGCCCGCACCGTCGAACCCGACGGCGCGGGCCCGTCCCGTATCCGGGGCCGTGCGGATTGTCACGTGATGTTCGCTGGTTACACGCGCTGCGCGAGGCGGTGGCGGGGTACAGGTGCAGACCTGCACCCGACCCGCGCTTTCACCAGGGCCGGAGGCACTTACGCAGATCACGTGGATGGTTCACAATGCGTTGCGGAACGCCAACGGTTCCGCCGCGCCGGCGCCGGGAGGACACATGGGCAGGGACGTCGAGCAGGGCGCCTTCTCCCGCGAGGATCGGGTCCGCTACCGGCAGAAGGTCCGACGGTGCCTGGACGTCTTCGCGTTGATGCTCGACGACTTCGGCTTCGACGCCGACCGGCCGATGACCGGGCTGGAGATCGAGCTGAACCTGGTCGACGCGGCCGCCGAGCCCGCCATGCGCAACGACCAGATCCTGGCCGACATCGCCGACCCGCTCTTCCAGACCGAGCTGGGCCAGTTCAACCTCGAACTGAACGCCTCGCCCCGGCTGATCGAGGGCAGCGGGTTCACCGACTACGAACAGGATCTGCGCAGCAGCCTCAGCCGCGCCGACGAGCGGGCCGCCAAGTCCGACGCCACCATCGTGATGGTCGGGATCCTGCCCACCCTCACCGAGCGTCACCTGGTCGCCGACAACCTCTCCACGGACGAGCGCTACCGGGTGCTCAACGACCAGATCGTCGGCGCCCGGGGCGAGGACATCGAGCTGGACATCAACGGTGTCGAGCGGCTCCGTACGCACACCGACTCGATCGCGCCGGAGGCCGCCTGCACCAGCCTCCAGTTCCACCTCCAGGTCGCGCCGGACAGCTTCGCCGACCACTGGAACGCCTCCCAGGCGATCGCCGGCGTCCAGGTCGCCATCGGTGCCAACTCGCCATTCCTCTACGGCCGGCAGCTCTGGGCGGAGACCCGGATCGCCCTGTTCGAACAGGCCACCGACACCCGGCCGGATGAGTTGAAGGCCCAGGGCGTACGCCCGCGGGTCTGGTTCGGCGAGCGCTGGATCACCTCGATCTTCGACCTGTTCGAGGAGAACGTCCGCTACTTCCCGCCGCTGCTGCCGATCTGCGAGGAGGAGGACCCGGTCGAGGTGCTGCACGCCGGCGGGGTGCCCCAGCTCGGTGAGCTGCGGCTGCACAACGGCACCGTCTACCGCTGGAACCGCCCGGTCTACGACATCATGAACGACCGCCCCCACCTCCGGGTGGAGAACCGGGTGCTGCCCGCCGGTCCGACCGTGGTGGACATGCTCGCCAACGCCGCGCTCTACTTCGGCCTCGCCCGTGGCCTCGCCGAGGCGGAACGTCCCATCTGGAGCCAGCTCACGTTCAGCTCGGCCGAGGAGAACTTCCACGCCGCCGCGCGGCGCGGCATCGACGCGGTGCTGCACTGGCCCCGGCTCGGTGACGTGCCGGTCACCACGCTCGTCCTCGACACGCTGCTGCCGGTGGCCGCGCAGGGGCTGGACGGATTCGGCGTCGCCCCGGCCGAGCGCGACCGCCTCCTCGGCGTGATCGAGGGACGCTGTCGTACCGGCCGCAACGGCGCGGTCTGGCAGACCGAGACGGTGTGGGCGGCCGAGCGGCACCGTGGCATGGACCGGAAGGCCGCCCTGCACCACATGGTCCAGCGCTACGCCGAACTCCAGCGCACCAACGAGCCCGTCCACACCTGGCCCGTCGACTGAGGTGTAAGGCGGGGCCCCCTGTTAACGCCTCCGGTAGAGGCGGGGCCCCTTCTTAACACCTACGGGATCAGCGGCTGCGGCGACGGGCCTTCGGCTCGGCCGGTGACGTGGTCGCGGGGTCGCCGGACTCCGGCTCCTCGACACCCCGCCGGTCGCCGGGGTCGACCGGAGAAGTGTCCTCGGGCTCCCGCTGCTGTGGCACCGCCCGACTGCGACGACCGGCGCTCGTCCGCGCGGCGCCACCCGACGCGGACTGCCGACCCGCCGCCCGACCGGTACGGCCCGCCGGCTCCACCTGCTCGTCCGTCGCCGCCGCGTCACGACCTGGGTCGGCGAGGGCGTCCCGGCCCGGTCCGGCCACGGCGTCGCGGCCCGAGCCCGAGGTCGACTCCCGGCCCGGTCCGGCCACGGCGTCGCGGCCCGAGCCCGCGGTCGACTCCCGGCCCGAGCCGGACGTGGCGTCGCGGCCTGAGTCGGCCGTGGCACCGCGATCGGAGCCGGGTGTGGAGGCGCGATCGGAGCCGGGCGTCGGGCGGTGGCCGGACCGTGACGTCGCGTCGGGGTCGACGTCCGGCGTCACCGCCGGGTCGCGGTCGGTCGCACGCGCCGATCCGCCGGCCCATGCCTGCGTCGGCGACCCGGCGGCCTCGGCGCCAGCGTCCGGCGCGGTGCGACCGGTCCGGCGGCCGAAGAACCGCCACGCCGGCTTCGGGGTGGCCTCGACCGGCTGCCCGTCGGCCGTCGGCCGGGACTGTCCACCGGTCCCCGCTCGGGACTGCCCGTCGGCCTCCCGCAGCAGCTCACCGCCGACCAGGTCCGCCTCACCGCCGAGTCCTTCAGGCTTACCGCCGAGTCGCTCCGGCTCACCGCCGACCAGGTCCGCCTCACCGCCGAGTCGCTCCGGCACCGCCGCCGACGTGCGGTCCGCGGCGCGCCGGTCGGACCGCTGGGCCAGCGCGGCCACCAGGACCGAGCCGCCCACGCCGGCGATCACCGCGTACGGGGCGATCAGGTGGGCCGACAGCTGCTCGGCGGCGATTCCGGCCAGTCGCGGCACGGCCAGCAGGTAGGCCGACGCGACAAGCAGCGGACCGGCCGCACCGGAGGCGGTGGCGCCGACGCGCGCCTGAGGCGACCGGACCGCGCGTCGGGCGGCCAGCACTCCGATCAGCAGGGCGGAGCCCAGTGAGAGCAGCGCCCCCGGCCAGTAGAAGTAGTCACGGATCCAGAATCCGGCGCGGTCCGCGCTGATCTGCCAGATGCCGAGCTGGGCGGTGGTCAGACCGCGGCCGGAGAGCACCCCGTCCACCACCGACACCACGGCGAGCAACCAGAGCCAGCCGGTGGTGGCGAGCAGATTGGTGGCGGCGGCACGGGTGTGCAGCGCCCAGACGGCCAGCAGTACGCCGAGCACCAGCCCGGCGGTCGCATAGACGGCGGCGACGCTCTGCGGCATTGTGGTGTCCGGCACCCGGGCCGCACGGGCCGGCACCGCCACCAGCAGCACGGTGACCAGTGCGCCGACACCGGCGGCGAGCGCGAGCCCGAGCCGGGGCAGCGCGCCCGCCGGCTCGTCACCGCCGCGCAGGCGCTGGGCGCAGACCGCGCCGACGACGACCGAGGTAGCGGCGATCCAGGTGGCCCAGGCGAGGCTCGCCACCCAGGCCGATTCGACCCGGACGGTGCCGGTGGGCGTCCAGTTGATGATGCCGAGCCCGTAGCCGAAGCCGAGCTGCGCGGCGCCCGCGCCGGCAGCCACGCCGAGCGCGGCGGCGGTCGATCCTCCCCAGCCCCGTCTGGCCATGCGGGGCAGCGTAGCGTCCCGAGGTCGGCCCGGCGAGTCGTGGGAACCGCAGGCCGGGCGTGAGTGGCTTGGCGGCACCGGCTACGGTCGCCGATGACTGAGGCGGTGGACGCGATGACGGACGATCAGCAGCCGGTGCGCGAGGAGGCCGGCCCGGGTCGGAGCCGGCTGATGGTCGGCGGCGGCCTGGCGGTGGCCCTGCTGGCGGTGATCGGTGCCAGCGTGGGTTGGGTGTTGGCCGGTGAGCCGGACCGACCGACCGCGTCGTCGGAGGTCGCGCCACCGCCGGCCGCCCCGTCCTCCCCGCCCACCGCGGTGACGCCCAGCGCCGACCGGTCCGGCGAGGACCGCCCGACCGGTACGCGGTCGACCGCCCCGGCCGGGCTCACGGTGCCGGAGCTGGTGGGCACCGACTTCGAGCGGGCCCGGCAGGAGTTGCGGGACCGTAAGCTCGGCTGGCGGCTGGTGTTCGGTGGCGGCTCGGGCCGGGACGTGGAACGGACGTCACCGCGGTCCGGCGCGCCGGTCCGGCGCGGCGTCACCGTCACCGTCTGGGTCGCCGGGCCGGCGCCGGCCGTCACCGTGCCCGACCTGGGTGGCCGGTCCTGTTCCGACGCGGCCGACGACCTGGTGGAGGCGGGGCTCTATCCCCGCTACCGCCCCGGTCGCCAGGGGGCGGTCACCGCACAGGAACCGGCCGCCGGGGGCGCCGCCCGCTGGAACGACCAGGTCACGCTGACGTGCGGCACCGCGCCCTCCGACCCGCCGACCGCCGTCGAGTCGCCGACCCCCTGACGGTACGGCCGACCGGCCGGGCCGGCGTGCTGATCCCGGCCGGCGTGGTCGGGGCCCGTTACCGTGGACGTTCGAGGGCCGTGTGCCCCGTCCCGGGTGGGGAAGGACGTGTGTCATGAGCGACGACCGTCGGGAGCCACCAGCCGGCGACGCGGACCCGACCGGGGCGGTGCCGCCGGATCGGAGTGCCGACACCACCCGAGCCGTGCCGCCCGACCGTGCCGCCGACCCGGACGCGACGAGGGCCATCCCCCGTGATGCGGCCGGCGGCGGGAACGACGCGGACGCCACCCGGGCGATGCCGCGCGGCGCGGCCGGTGGAGAGGACGCGGACGCCACGAGGGCGATGCCCCGCGACGCGGACGCCACGAGGGCGATGCCGGGTGACCGTGGCGGGGACGCGACGGGGGTCCAGCCCGGCGGGGCGGGCGACGACGCCACCCGGCCGCTGCCCGGTGGCACCTCGCGGCCCCTCGACGCCACCAGCCGGCAGGAGCCGGTCGGCGGTGGGGCCTGGTCGGGGCGGGCCGGGGTGCCGCCGCCGCGGCCGGCCGGCTACCCGGAGCCGGGCGCCGAATGGTACGGCGACGAGCAGGCCGGCCGCCGCTGGTGGATGCCGATCCTGCTGGGCGTCCTCGCCCTGGTCCTGATCGGGTTGATCGCGCTCGGGGTCTGGCTGGCGCTGCGGGCCGCGGACCGCGACTCCGGGCCGGGCACGTCGCCGTCGGCGGTGCCGAGCACCTCCGCGCCGACGAGCGCCGCGCCGACGAGCGCGTCGCCGAGCAGTTCGCCGCCGAGCACGCCGCCGACCACGACGGCGGCGGCCGAGGTGCCGATGCCGCCACTGGTGGGGCTCCCGGAGTCGGCCGCCCGGGCGGCACTGGACCGGCTCGGTATCGACTACCGGGTGCAGCGCCGGCCGTCGGACCGGCCGGCCGGCACGGTGGTCGCCACGGATCCGGAGGCCGGTTACTCCGTGGGTGAGGGGGAGCGGGTCACCCTCGTGGTGGCCGAGCCGGCGGCACCCACCACCGGGGCGCCGACGACCGCGCGGACCACCTCGGGCTCCACGCCGACCACCACCGCGACCCCCTGACGGTCACCACTGGCGTCGGCGGGTGCCGACCAGGCCGAGCCCGGCCAGCGAGATGGCGAGTCCGAGCAGCCCGGTGTAGAAGAGCGACCGGCCGGGTTCGATCGGGTCGCCGGCCGGCTCGGCGAGCGAGCCGTCCCCGGCGCCGACGCCTGCCGTACCGGTCGGGGGCGCGGCCTCGGCGGCGCCTGCCACCGGCTCGTCCTCGTCCTCACCCGGTCCGGATTCGTCCGGTGCGGTTCCGACGCCCGCGCGGGCGTCGTCCCCGGCCACGGTGATCTCCGGGGCGGGCACGGGTTCGGCCAACTGCTGGGTGGCGGAGAAGGCCGGGTGGCGGACCACGAGCGCGAGCGCGGTGGCGACCCCGAGGAATACGAGGAGCCCGAGGGCGTAGCCGATGCGGGACCGACGGTGCCGCCGCGCGGCGGGCAGTTTGACCATGACCATCCCTGGTTCAGGGTCCGGGGCGCGCGGGGTGGAACGTGCCGGGGTGGGCGTACCGATTCTATGGCGACGGCACGCCCACCCGGCCGGGAATCGTGAGGTCAGCCCACCCGGACCGGAGTCCGTGCGATCGGCCGCCGGGCGGTGCGGACGGTGTGCTGCCGAGGGACCGGTGCGGCCTGGACCTGCCGCAGCCCCTCCTGCTGTACGAAGATCGACCGTCGGTTGACCGCGTCCCCCGCCGCGTTCAACTCGTAGCCGTCGAGCCAGAGCCAACCGTCGTAGGTCGGCCAGTCGAGTACCCGGATCACCCGGAACATGATCGGTCGGAGGAACTGGACACTCGCCGCGCGCGTCACGTGCAGTACGTCACCGGAGCGGGGAAGCACATGGGCTCCTGGGAAGGTTCGGCCGGCGGCGGGGCCGGCGAGGCTGAACGGGGGTCGGGTGCGGTCCGGTGACGGGGGTTCTGCCTCGTGGACCGACGGTCGGTGGGTCGGTGCTGGTCGGGCCGTACCCGCGGTGGCGGACCGCCACCCGACCATCACCCGGCTGCTCCCGGTTACCGCTCCCGCCGCCGCAGCCGAGCCGGCGTGCAGCGGCGGGGTCTTCATTCCGGTGCAGGTCTCACGGCGCGGGACGGCTCCCCTCCGGCCGTCCCGCGAACCGTGGTGTCACCACGCCCGGAGATCAACCGAAGACGGTGAGTAACCCGTGCCATACGGACAGAGTGCATCAGCGACGTGCGTCATGCAAGTTGCACGTCGACTTTTGCCGATAGGTGAGCGGGACACGTGAACGGGACGCTTGAAGCCTCAGGTGTCGGGGCGGCACACTGGACGCCGGTTCCGCCCGTCGCGGCCGGTCGACGACCGGCACCACCCCCGCCGCGAACGCTTGCCCGCCGGCCCCCGCAGCCGCGTACCGAGGAGTGCTCGTGAGCGAACGGCGCAGCCCGACCATCCGCCGGCGCCGTCTCGGGGCCGAACTCCGCCGGCAACGGGAGGCGGCCGGCATCACCATAGAGGCGGTCGCCGAGCAACTGGAGTGCTCGGCGTCGAAGGTCTCTCGCATCGAGACCGGGCACACCACCGCGACGCCCCGCGACGTGCGGGACATGCTCCGCATCTACGGGGTGGTCGGCGCGGAGAGCGACGAGCTGGTGCAGATCGCCCGGGAGGCGCGGCAGAAGGGCTGGTGGCACCCCTACAGCACGGTGCTCGTCGGCGCGTACGTCGGGCTGGAGGCCGCCGCCAGCTCGATCCGGGCGTACGAACAGCAGGTCGTGCCGGGCCTGCTGGAGACCGAGGAGTACGCCGGGGCGATGATCCGCGCCGCCCGGCCGGACTTCACCGCCGATCAGATCGAACAACGGGTGCGTGTCCGACTGGGCCGTCAGTCGTTGTTGACGCAGGACGATCCGGTCGATCTGTGGGTGGTGCTCGATGAGGCGGTGCTGAGCCGGCCGGTTGGCGGCGACGCGGTCATGCGTGGTCAGCTCAAGCGGTTGGTGGAGGTGGCCGAACTGCCGAACGTGACGGTGCAGGTCCTGCCCTTCGAGGTGGGCGCGCACGCCGGCATGGACGGGACCTTCACGATTCTCAGCTTCCCCGAACCTAGTGATCCGGATGTCGTGTACGCGGAGAACGCCACGGGTGGGCTCTTCCTGGAGAAGAGCGACGAACTGCAGAAGTACAGCTTCATCTTCGATCACATTCGAGCAGCGGCCATACGACCGGAGGAGTCCGTCGCACACATCGCGAAACTGGCAGAGGAGCCGCTGTGGAAATGGCGACCAAGGAGTTCCCCGTGGACCTGACGCAGGCGACGTGGTTCAAGAGCTCGAAGAGCGGGCCGAACTGCGACAACTGCGTGGAGGTCGCTTACGTGACCGGGGCGGTCGGCGTCCGGGACTCGAAGGACAAGGCCGGCCCGGCCCTGGTCTTCGCCCCGGGTGACTGGCACGCCTTCGTCGCCGGCGCCAGGGGCGAGGGCTTCGGCCGGAGCTGATCGGCACCACCCGAGCAAGGTCCCGCCCGGCAGCGTCGCCGGGCGGGACCGTTTCGTCCGCCCGCACCGCCGGAGGCCGTCACCCGTCGCCAGTTCCGCTCCGCCTCGTTGAACCGCACGGATCGGCAACCGAACGAGGCAGGCGAGACGGATGACGACGATCGGTTCAGAGAATCTCACCAACGGCCCGGGCAAGCCGGAGCGGTTCGGTGGCAAGTACCGCGGCGCGCGCCGGGACACCGTCCTGACCGAGGTGGTCTCCGGTGACGGCGAGGAACTCGCCGGCCGGGACGCGGGCGCACCGGAGCAGCCCGCCCCGGCGCTGTCCCTGCCGTCGCTCGACCCGAACCCGCTCACCGAGCCGTCCTTCCCGCCCAGCGGGTGGCCCGTGGAGCAGCAGGAGTCCCTGGTGGACCATCCGCTGCTGCGCGGGCTGCTGCTGGAGTTGCCCCCGAAGGGCAGCGTGCCCCCGCCCGGCTGGCTGGACCGGTGGTTCGAGGCGACCCGGGCGATCCTGGAACTGCTATACGTGCAGGGCGCGAGCCGGACGCGCTGACACCGCGCCGGCCGGCGGCATCGCCCGCTCGGCGAGCCGGTTGTGCCGCAGCGCGTGGCGTACCCCGATCGCGGCGACACCGAGCACCGCGACGGTGATCGCCGGCCCGGCCACGCCCGGCGCGGCGAACAGGTCGAGCCCGACGGCCGGAAGCACCGCCGCGAGCACCGCGAGCGCTGTCGCGTGGAGCGGCAGCGCGATCAGCGGATGTGCGGCGGCCGCCCGCAGCCCGTGCGGCGCCGGGGTGCCCGGCGCGGTGGTGAAGGCGCCGGCACCGGTCCGCAGCCGCCGGACCCGGCGTACCGTGCAGGCGGCCACGAGCGCGGCCGGGACCGCCGCGACGGCGAGCCCGGCGGCGGCCCGGTCCAGCGCCGTGTCGCCGGCGCTCTGCAGGCCCGCACCCAGGGCCGCCGCGGTGAGCGCGAGGCCGGTCAGCACCAGGGCGGACAACCATCCGGTACGCCGGCGCAGCGCCCGGGCGCGGTCCAGCCCGGGCAGGCCCTCCGCCGTCAGGGCGGCGGCCAGCCAGACGGCGGCGACGGGGAGCAGCACGGCGAGACGGTCATCCATGGGCCCAGCCTTGCCCAGTTCGGCGTCCGCCGAATCCGGGACGGCACCCGGATCGACCCGGAACGTTCTCCCGTAGGGGACGTCGTCAGACGTCGAACGTGGCGGGCCGCTCGGTGGCCGGCGGCGGTGGGGTGGCCCTCCACAGGCCGGTCTTCTGCGCCGCCAGCCGGGCGAGGTAGGCCGGGTTGAGGATGACGTACCGACGCCACAGCCGCTTCGGCTCCAGGCCGAGCCGCCAGAACCACTCCAGCCCGGCCCGCTGCATCCACGGTGGCGGGTTGCGCAGCAGCCCGGCGTGGTAGTCGAACGCCGCCCCGACGGCCATCAGCGGCATGTCCAGCAGGGGCCGCATCGCGTACGCGAAGACCTCCTGCCGGGGGCAGCCCAGCCCGACCAGGACGAGGCGGGCGCCGCTGCCACGGATCCGGTCGGCGATCTCGGCGTCCTCCCCCGGGGTGGCGGCCCGGAACTTGGACGGCTCGACGCCGGCGATCTTCAGCGCGGGGAACTTGCGCTCCAGCGCCGGGATCAGCCGGGCCAGGGTCTCCTCGGTGGAGCCGTAGAGGTAGACGGGCAGCCCCTCGTCGGCGAACCGGGCCAGCACCCGCAGGGTCAGCTCCGGGCCGTAGACGCGGTCGGTGAGGCCGGCGCCGTGCAGCAGGTTGAGCGCCCAGCGCACCGGCTGCCCGTCCGGGGTGACCACGTCGAACGCGTTGAGCCGGGCGTTGTGCGCCGGGTCGAGCACGCCGGTCATCACGCCGTGCACGGCCAGCGCGGTCAGTGCCAGCGGGCGGCGCTCGCGGGCGGCGTCGACCACCGCCTCGGTGGCCCGGGCGTAGTCGGTGGCGTCGACCCCGACGCCGAGCACGTTGCGCTTGGTGTCGCCGGTCATGCCTTCGGCACCCACTTGTCGACGTTCGCCTCGTGGATCTCGCGGAGGATCATCGGCACGTCGTAGGTGATCTTCCAGGCCGGGTAGTGCTCCTCGAACCGGGCCATGCTGCTGACGTACCACTGGTGGTCGCCGGTGCGGGCCTGCTCGACGTAGTTGATCTGCGCCTCGCGACCGGTGATCTCCTGGGCGATCCGGAACGCCTCGATGTGCGAGGTGTTCGAGTGCCGGCCGCCGCCGAGGTTGTAGACCTGGGCGGAGCGCGGCTCCCGGAAGAACGCCTCGAACGCGGTGAGCACGTCGTGGGAGTGGATCGCGTCCCGGACCATCTTCCCCTTGTAGCCGAAGAGGTTGTACGTCCGGCCCTCCATCACGCACCGCATCAGGTACGCCAGGAAGCCGTGCAGTTCGGCGGCGGAGTGCGCCGGGCCGGTCAGCGTGCCGCCCCGGAAGCAGGCGGTCTTCATGTCGAAGTAGCGGCCGTACTCCTGGACCATCACGTCGGCGGCGACCTTCGAGGCGCCGAAGATCGAGTGCAGCGACTCGTCGATCGACATGTCCTCGGTGATGCCGCCGTACCAGTGGTGGTCCTCGGGCAGCTCGTAGCGGGTCTCCAGCTCGATCAGCGGCAGCGTGTTCGGCCGGTCGCCGTAGACCTTGTTGGTGGAACAGTGGATGAACGGCGCGTCGATCGCGTGTCGCCGGGTGTTCTCCAGCACGTTGAGCGTGCCGCCGGCGTTGACGTCGAAGTCGGTGTAGGGCTCCTTGGCGGCCCAGTCGTGACTCGGCTGGGCGGCGCTGTGGATCACCACGGCGATGTCCCGGCCGTAGCGGGCGAACACCTTCTCCAGGCCGTCGCGGTCCCGGATGTCCACCGGGTGGTGGGTGTAGGCCGGCCCGAGGTCGGCGGCGAGCCGGTCCAGGCTCCAGGCGGTCGAGCCGTCCTCACCGAAGAAGTACCGGCGCATGTCGTTGTCGATGCCGACCACGTCGAGGCCGAGGGCGGCGAAGTGCCGGGCCGCCTCGGAGCCGATCAGACCGCCGGAACCGGTCACCAACGCGACACTCACACGCCACTCCTGGTCCATGGGAGGCAGGGAAACTCTCGGAGCATAGCGTGACGTCCGGTACGCCCCGATACGGCGCGAGGGCCCCGCATCCCGCGGAGCCCTCGTTCTGGTGGGGATGGGGGGAGTTGAACCCCCACGTCCTTTCGGACACACGGACCTGAACCGTGCGCGTCTGCCATTCCGCCACATCCCCGTGGCACGACCCGGAACACCATATCGCATCCCTCGCCCGCCCTCTGCGGCCGGTGTCGGGACCTATTACGCTGTCCACTGGTCACGCCACGAACGGTCACCGCTCGTGGCGGGCGAAACTGTAGCACGCTCGCGGGCCTGGTCACGAACGGGCCGACGGCAGCCGGCCGAGCGGCGTGTGAGCTGCGGAGGCGGTGTCCGGATACCATCATTGCCTCGGGACCCGAGGAGGAGCCGGTGAGCGTGCTGCAACGCTTCGAGAAGCGTCTGGAAGGCCTGGTCGAGGGGGCCTTCGCCAAGGTCTTCAAAGGGGTGGTCCACCCCGTGGAGATCCTCAACGCCATGCAGCGGGAGGCCGAGGCGCACAAGGCGATCCTGGCCGGTGGGCGCACGTTGGTGCCCAACCGCTACGTGATCGATCTCTCGCCCTACGACCACAGTCGGTTGGCGCCGTACGCCGCCGCGCTGGCCCAGGAACTGGCCCAGTCGCAGGCGGAGTTCATCGGCGAGCAGGCCTGGACGGTCTACGGCGACGTGATCGTCGAGGTCGAGCGTGGTGAGGGGCTGGACACCGGCATGTTCCGGGTGACCGCCGAGGTCTACACCGGCGGCGACGTCGCGCCGGTCTCCGCGCCCGGCGGCTACGACCAGGGCGGCGGTTACGACGCCGGCCCGGCCTACCCGTCCTACGACCAGGGCGGCGGCTACGGCCCCCCGCCCGGGCACGGCGGCGGTCGCAACGTGCGGCTGGTCTCCGGCGACGGCCGCACCTACCCGTTGCAGATGGGCTCGACCGTGATCGGCCGCGGTGACCAGGCCAACCTGCGCCTGCCCGACGTCGGGATCTCCCGGCGGCACGCCCGGCTCGACTTCGACGGCGGCCAGGTCGTGCTGACCGACCTGGGGTCCACCAACGGCACGATGGTCAACGGCCAGCGGGTCTCGGCGGTGGCCCTCAACCCCGGCGACATGATCCAGCTCGGCACCACGACGCTGACCTTCCGCGTGGACGGCTGATCCCCGTTGCCGGAGCTCGTCATCACCGTCGCCCGGTTCGGGTTCCTGATCCTGCTGTGGATCTTCGTCTTCACGGTGGTCGGCGTGATCCGCCGGGACCTCTTCGCGGGGGCCCGGTCGGGTCGGCTGGTGGCCGCGCCACGGGGGGTCGGCGCGTCGACCAGCCAGCCGCCGAGCGGCAAGCCGGCGAAGGTCAAGCGAGGTCGCGCCGCCCACCAGATGGTGGTCACCGCCGGTCAGTTGGCCGGCACCCGGATCACCCTCGGGGAGGCCCAGATCACCATCGGTCGGGCGGAGGACTCCACCCTGGTGATCACCGACGACTACGCCTCGGCCCGACACGCCCGGCTGGTCCCGCGCGACGGGCAGTGGTACGTGGAGGACCTCGGATCGACTAACGGCACCTACCTCGATCGCGCTAAGGTCACCGGACCAACCCCCGTCCCCCTCGGCGTGCCGATCCGGATCGGCCGCACTTCCCTCGAATTACGGCCATGACTCTGACCCTGCGCTACGCGGCCCACAGCGACCGCGGTCTGATCCGAGACGGCAACCAGGATTCCGTCTACGCCGGACCGCGGCTGCTCGCCGTTGCCGACGGCATGGGCGGCATGGCCGCCGGTGACGTCGCCAGCAACATCGTCATCGGTGCCATGGCGCCGCTCGACGAGGACGTCCCCGGTGACGCCCTGGTCGACGCGCTCCGATCCGCCGTCGGCACCGCCAACCAGCAGCTCCGCGACACCGTGGACGCCAACCCGCAGCTGGAGGGGATGGGCACCACGCTCACCGCGACCCTCTTCTCCGGCAGCAAGCTCGGCATGGTCCACATCGGTGACTCCCGGGCCTACCTCCTGCGCAACGGTGAGTTCGCGCAGATCACCAAGGACGACACCTACGTCCAGATGCTCGTCGACGAGGGTCGGATCAGCGCGGAGGAGGCGAGCAGCCACCCCCAGCGCTCGCTGCTCACCCGCGCGCTCGACGGCCGCGACGTCGACCCGGAGTACAGCGTCCGCCAGGTGCTGCCCGGCGACCGCTACCTGATCTGCTCCGACGGCCTCTCCGGCGTGGTCAGCGCGGACACCATCGGCGACACCATGCGGGAATACCCCGACCCGCAGCAGTGCGTGGAGCGGCTGGTGCAGCTCGCGCTGCGCGGCGGCGGCCCGGACAACATCACCGTGATCATCGCCGACGCGACCGACCAGGACATCGTCGAGGCGTCCCCGATCGTCGGCGGCGCCGCCGCCCGTGACCGGGGCATGGCCACGTCGGCCGACGACTCCACCCCGGCGGCCCGCGCCTCGGCGCTGTCCGCCCCGCGTCCGCCCGCTCCCGAGGAGCCGGCCGACAACCGGGACGACGAGCCCGACCAGCGTCGACGCCGGCCGCTGCGGACGGTGGCGATGGTGCTCGCGCTGGCGGTGATCGTCGGTGGCGGCGTCTTCGGCGGCTGGACCTACACCCAGCGGCAGTACTACGTCGGCGCCACCGACGACGGTCAGCTCGCGGTCTTCCGCGGCGTGCCCGGCCAGGTCGCCGGGCTCGACCTGTCGGACGTGCACGAACGCAGCGGGTCCCGGCTCGACGATCTCACCCTGGCCGCCCAGGAGCGGGTGAAGCAGGGCATCCAGGCCAAGAGCGAACCGGACGCCGAGCGCCGGCTGGCCGAGCTGACCAGCGACGACCCGGCCAACCCGAACCTCAAGCCGCTCTGCCCGCCCGGCCCGACGCCCGGCACGCCCGGTCCCACCCCGGTGGCGACCGCCGGCGCGCTGAGCCCGGCGGCCACCGGCACGCCCGGGTCGCCGACCCCGGCGGCGGGCACGCCGACGCCCGCGCCGACGTTGACCATCACGCCCGACGCCGTACCCTCCGACACCGTTCCGCCGGCCGATCCCGCCGGTTGCCGGTCGCCGGAGTGAGCGCCGGCTCGATCCCGAGGACGCATCCGTGACCGCAGCCGCCGTACCGGCAGCCTCGCCCGCCTCGACGGGCGAGCAGTCCGGCGTACGCCTGGCCCGGTCCCGGCGTAACGCCGAGTTGTCCCTGCTCCTGCTGGCCATGGTGCTGGTGGCGGCCTACTCGGCGATGATCGAGGCGAAGGCGCTCGACACGATCACCGGGGATTTCTGGATCCCCGCCGCCGCGCTGGGGCTGGTCTTCCTCGGCCTGCACCTGGTGATCCGGTGGCTGGCGCCGTTCGCCGACCCGGCGCTGCTGCCGGCGGTGGCGCTGCTCAACGGCATCGGGGTCGGCTTCCTGCGTCGCTTCGACCTGGCCCAGGCCGCGCCGGCGGAGCGGGAGGACCTGGCCATCTTCGCCGGCACCGGTGGCCGCCAGCTGGCCTGGACGCTCGCCTCGGTGGTGCTCGCCGCCGGGCTGCTGGCGGTCCTGCGCGACCACCGCACGCTCTCCCGCTACGCGTACACGCTGGGGCTGGCCGGCATCGTGCTGGTGATGATCCCGGCGATCCTGCCCGGCCGCTTCTCCGAGATCAACGGCGCCAAGCTCTGGATCATCGTGCCCGGGCTGGGGCAGATCCAGCCGGGTGAGTTCGCGAAGCTGGCCCTGCTCACGTTCTTCGCCTACTACCTGGTGCGCAAGCGTGAGGTGCTCTCGCTGGCCAGCCGGCGGGTGCTCGGGATCGACTTCCCGCGTGGGCGGGATCTCGGCCCGGTCCTGGTGGTCTGGCTGATCAGCCTCATGGTGCTGGTCTTCGAGAAGGACCTGGGCACGTCGCTGCTCTACTTCGGCATGTTCGTGGTGACGCTCTACATCGCCACCGAGCGGGTCAGCTGGCTGCTCATCGGTCTGCTCCTGTTCTTCGGCGGCGCCTACCTCGCCTATGTGCTGGGCAGCACGGTGGGTGGACCGTTCGCCAACTTCTACGACCGGGCGCAGATCTGGCTCGACCCGTTCGCCGAGCCGTACGACCGGGGTTACCAACTCGTCCAGGGTCTGCTGACGTTGGGCACCGGCGGCCTCTTCGGCGCCGGGCCGGGCGGCGGCCAGCCGACGCTGCTGCCCGAGGTGCAGACCGACTTCATCTTCGCCGGCATCGGTGAGGAGATCGGCCTGTTCGGTCTCTCCGCGCTGCTGGTGGTCTATCTGCTGATCGTCGAGCGGGGCCTGCGCGCCGCGCTGGCGGTGCGGGACTCGTTCGGCAAGCTGCTCGCCGGCGGTCTGGCGTTCACCCTGGGGCTCCAGGTCTTCGTCATCGTCGGCGGCATCAGCAAGCTCATTCCGCTGACCGGCCAGACCACTCCGTTCCTCTCCGCCGGTGGCTCCTCGCTGATGGCGAACTGGCTGCTGATCGCGGTGCTGCTGCGGGTCTCCGACGGTGCCCGCCGGCCGGTGACCGGCGGTCGCGGCCCGGCGGCCCGGCCCGCCGGGGGTCCGCCCGAGCAGTTGCACGGCGCCCCCACGGAGGTGATCCGGCCGTGAACGCACCCCTGCGCCGCGTCGGTGTGGTCGTGATGATCCTGTTCGGGTTGCTCTTCGCGAACCTCAACTGGATCCAGGCCTACAAGGCCGACGAATACCGCACCAGCGACTACAACGGTCGGGTCCAGGTCGCCGAGTACGACCGCAAGCGCGGCAACATCGAGGTCGGCGGCACCGCGTACGCGTTGAGCAAGGAGACCGGCGGGGAGCTGAAGTACCTGCGTACCTACCCCGAGGGGGAGATGTACGCGCACGTGCTCGGCTGGAAGCCGGTCAACGGCAGCGCGAGCGGCATCGAGCGGGTGGAGAACGACTTCCTCGCCGGCACCAGCGACGCGCTCATCGCCAACCGCATCAAGGACATGTTCACCGGTGACGAGACCGGTGGCGGCAACGTGCTGCTGACGCTCTCCAAGCGGGCGCAGGAGGCGGCGTACAAGCAGCTCAACGACAACCAGGTCGGGGCGAAGAAGGGCGCGGCGATCGCGATCGACCCGCGGACCGGCGCGGTCCAGGCGCTGGTCTCGATGCCGAGCTTCGACCCGAATCCGCTGGCCAGCCACTCCAGCGCGGAGGCCGACCGGGCCTACAACGCGTTGGAGAAGGACAAGGACCGACCGCTGGCCAACCGGGCGCTCGCCGAGACGCTGCCGCCGGGCTCCACCTTCAAGATCGTCATGGCTGCCGCCGCACTGGAGAACGGCATCGGCCAGCAGACCCAGATCCCGGCCGGGGCGAGCTACACCCCGCCGACCTCCGGGTCGCCGATCAAGAACGCGGCGCCGTCGATCTGCCCCGAGTCGCAGGTGACCCTGCGGGAGGCGGTGACCGAGTCCTGCAACACCGGCTTCGCGCAGCTCGGCGTGCGACTCGGCGCGGACAAGGTGAAGGAGAAGGCGCGGCAGTTCGGCTTCGAGCAGGAGGACCTCACGGTCGGCCAGACCGGCGACGGTGGCCTGCCGGTGGCGGCCAGCCGGACCGGCGACATGCAGAACCCGGACGGCAGCACCGACCCGGCCGCGCTGGCGCAGTCGTCGATCGGGCAGAACAACGTGCGGATGACGCCGTTGCAGGGCGCGCTGATCGCCGCCGCGGTCGCCAACGGCGGCAGCCAGATGCGCCCGTACCTCGTGAAGCAGCTCCTCGGGCCGGACCGGACCACGGTCTACGACGCCGCCAAGCCGCGTGAGCTGCGGCGGCCGGTCAGCGGCCAGGTCGCCGCGGACCTGCGCTCCATGATGCAGAACGTGGTGAAGGAGGGCACCGGCCGCCGAGCCGACATCGACGGCTTCGTGGTCGGTGGCAAGACCGGCACCGCCCAGTCCGGCCCGGACACGCCGGACCACGGCTGGTTCATCGGCTTCGCCATGGACAAGGACGGCACCCCGCTCTCCGCCGTCTGTGTGGAGTTGGAGCAGGCCGGCAGCGGCGGCAGCGCCGAGGCGGCCCGGATCGCCGGCCGGATCATGGCGGCGGCCATCGCGGACTCCGGGAGGCGCTGACGTGCTCAGCCCGGGGGTGCAGCTCGGCAACCGCTACCGGCTCGACGAACGGATCGCCAGCGGTGGCATGGGCGACGTGTGGCGCGGCACCGACCAGGTGCTGGGCCGTACGGTCGCGGTCAAGAGCCTGCTGCCGGCGCTGCTCGACGAGCCGGGCTTCGCCGAGCGGTTCCGCGGTGAGGCCCGGACGATGGCCACCATCAACCACCCGGGCGTGGTCGACGTCTACGACTTCGGCAGCGACCAGCAGATCGCGTTCCTGGTCATGGAATACGTGGAGGGCGACGCGCTCTCCGCCACCCTCGGCCGGGTCGGCCGGCTCACCCCGGCCCGCACCATGGCGCTGCTGGCCCAGGCCGCCGACGCGTTGCACGCGGCGCACGAGAAGGGCATCGTGCACCGCGACGTGAAGCCCGGCAACCTGCTGGTCCGGCCGAACGGCACGCTGGTGCTCACCGACTTCGGCATCGCCCGCTCGGAGCTGGTCGGCCAGCTCACCGCCGCCGGCTCGGTGCTCGGCACCGCCTCGTACATCTCTCCCGAGCAGGCCACCGGCGCGGTCGCCACCCCCGCCTCGGACGTCTACGCCCTCGGCGTGGTCGCCTACCAGTGCCTCGCCGGCCGGCGCCCCTTCGAGGGCGACAATCCCCTCGAGATCGCCATGAAGCACGTGCGGGACAATCCCCGGGCGCTGCCCGCCGACATCCCGCCGCAGGTGCGGGCGATCGTCGAACGGGCCATGGCGAAGGACCCGAAGGCCCGCTGGCCCAGCGCCGCCGCGTTGGCGAGCGTGGCCCGGCAGGCGAAGCTCGTCCTCTCCCAGCAGGCGCGCGGTGGCCGCCCGATCTCCGGCGTACCCGCCTCCCCGGCCGCGCCCGCCGCGCGGGCGCAGGTGCCGACCGCGGCGCCCCGCCCACAGCCGCCGCGACCGCCGGTGACGCCGGCCCGCCCGCCGGTCGGGCCGCGCCCGACCATGGTCGCGCATCCCGCCCCGCAGGCCCGCCCACCGGTGGCCCCGCGCGGCGCGGCGCCGGTTCCGCAACCGCGCCCCCCGCACAACCCCCTGGGGTACGCTCGCCCGCCGGCCGCGCCACCGCCGGCACCGCCCCGCCGCTCGCGTTCCGGGCTCTGGACCACCGCGATCCTGGTGGCCGTGCTGGTCATCCTCTGCTCGGGCGTGATCTCGTTCTGGTACCGGAAGTACGTGGCCGACGCCGCGGGCGCACCCGGTTCCGGGAGTGTGAGCGTGACCTCCGGCGCGGTGCGGGCGTACGGGGGCGACTATCCGGTCCGCACGTCGTACCGTCGTGAGGTACGCCTCCAGCCGGCCGACGGCGGTATGACGACGAGCGAAGGACGAGAGACGCGATGACAGCGCAGGCCCGCCTGCTCGGTGGCAGGTACCAGGTCGGCGAGCTGCTGGGCTACGGCGGCATGGCGGAGGTGCACCGCGGTCGCGATCTCCGGCTCGGGCGGGACGTCGCGATCAAGATGCTCCGTGCCGACCTGGCCCGCGACGCCACCTTCCAGATGCGGTTCCGCCGGGAGGCGCAGAACGCCGCCTCGCTCAACCACCCGGCCATCGTCGCCGTCTACGACACCGGCGAGGAGACCGCCCCGACCGGCGAGACGCTGCCGTTCATCGTGATGGAGTTCGTCAACGGGCGGACCCTGAAGGAGGTCCTCGGCGTCGAGGGGCGGCTCCAGCCGCGCCGGGCGTTGGAGATCTGCGCCGACATGTGCGCGGCGCTGGAGTTCAGCCACCGGCACGGCATCATCCACCGGGACATCAAGCCCGGCAACGTGATGCTCACCCAGACCGGCCAGGTCAAGGTGATGGACTTCGGCATCGCCCGGGCGCTGGCCAGCGGCGCCACCACGATGACGCAGACCAGCGCGGTCATCGGCACGGCGCAATACCTCTCCCCGGAGCAGGCGCGTGGCGAGGCGGTCGACGCCCGGTCCGACGTCTACGCGGCCGGGTGCGTGCTGTTCGAGTTGCTCTGCGGGCACCCGCCGTTCGTCGGGGACAGCCCGGTCAGCGTCGCCTACCAGCACGTGCGGGAGCAGCCGCCGACGCCGAGCACGATCAACCCGGACGTCAACGCCGCGGTCGACGCGATCGTGTTGAAGGCGCTCTCCAAGAACCCGCTCAACCGCTACCAGAGCGCCGGTGAGATGCGGGCGGACCTGCTCCGCGCCGCCGCCGGCCGGCCGGTGCTGGCCACCCCGGTGCTGCCCACCGAGGAGACCATGCCGATGGCGGCCGCCGCGGGCGGCTACCAGGCGGCGCAGCAGACCCAGATGATGGGCCCGCAGACCCGGCAGCAGGCGCCGGCCCGGGTCGGTGACCCGCGCAAGCGCCGGACCTCCTCCTGGGTCATCGCCACGTTCGCCGCGCTCGGCGTGCTCGCGGTGATCGCGTTGGGCACGGCGCTCTGGCTCAACCAGTCCGGGGCCGAGAAGGTCTCCGTGCCGCAGCTGGTGGACCGTACGCAGGCCGACGCGCAGACCGCGCTCACCCAGGCCGGCCTGCGCTTCGCCGCCGGTGCCCCGGTCAAGGACACCGAGTGCAAGAAGGGGACTGTCGTCGGGCAGAACCCGCCGTTCGGCCAGCGGGTGGAGAAGAACACCGCGGTCACGGTCCAGGTCTGCGCCGGCCCGGACGACGTCACCATCCCGCCGAACCTGACCGGCGGCACCTACACCAGCGTGAAGGCGCAACTGGAGAACCTCGGGCTCGACGTCGATCGCAAGGACGTCACCAGCGGGGCCCCGGAGGGCCAGGTGGTCAACGTGTCGCCCAAGGAGGGCAGCACGGTGGCCCCGAAGACGAAGGTGACCCTCGAGGTCTCCAAGGGCAATCTCACCGAGGTGCCGGACGTGCGCGGCTTCACCGAGGACCAGGCGAAGAAGCAGCTCAAGAACGCCGGCTACAACGTCCGGGTAATCGACGGCGAAGAGGTCGAGCCGGCCCAGGCGGGCAAGGTGAGCGGCCAGTCGCCGTCGGCCGGGAAGAAGCTGGCCAAGGGTGAGACCGTGACCATCGAGGTCGACGTACCGCTGCCCGAGGAGACGCCCAGCGAGACGCCGAGCGGCACCCCCAGCGCGACGCCGACCACGCCCGGCGGCGGCGGTGGCGGCTTCCCGTTCCCGACCGTCCCGCCGGCGCGCAGCAACGGCTGACCGCCCTCGACGCGGACGCGAACGTGGCGGTGCCCCCACCGGGGTGCCGCCACGTGGCGTTTCCGGGTGGTCAGGCCGTGGCGAAGGCGGCCCGGCGGCGCGCGTCGACCTCGGCGGCCAGCTCCGGCGCACGCTCCAGCGCCGCCGGGAAGCCACAGGTGGCGAGCCAGTTCGCCAGCATCAGGTGACCGCCCTCGGTCAGCACCGACTCGGGGTGGAACTGGACGCCCTCGATCGGCAGCGTCCGGTGCCGCATCGCCATCACCACGCCGGAGGCGGTCCGGCCGGTGACCTCCAGCTCGTCCGGGAGCGTCTCGGGGAGCACTGCGAGCGAGTGGTAGCGGGTGGCGGTGAACGGGTCGGGCAGGCCGGCCAGCACGCCGACGCCCTGGTGGCGTACCTCGGAGGTCTTGCCGTGCAGCAGCTCCGGCGCCCGGGTGACGGTGGCGCCGAACGCCTCGCCGATGGCCTGGTGGCCGAGGCAGACGCCGAAGAGGGGGAGCGTGCCGGCGTACTCGCGGATCACGTCCAGGCAGATGCCGGCGCGGTCCGGGCTGCCCGGACCGGGTGAGAGCAGCACCCCGGCCGCGCCGACCCGGCCGACCTCGGCCACGTCGATCTCGTCGTTGCGGCGGACCTCGCAGTCCACGCCGAGCTGGCCGAGATATTGCACCAGGTTGAAGACGAACGAGTCGTAGTTGTCGATCACCAGGACGCGCATCGGGTCACCTGTTCGGGGCGGAGGGCGGGGCGTTGTTCGTCTCGGTGCTGTAGGGCAGTTCCTCGTCCTCGGCCGGCTGCCCGGTCGGGTCGGTGAGCTCTCCGGAGCGGCCGCCCGGCTCACCGGCGGGCTGCTCGACCTGTACGTCGTCGAAGGGCAGCAGCGGCTCGGCCCACGGGAAGACCACGAGCCAGAGCAGGGCGACAGTGGCGGTGGCCAGCAGCACCGAACCGATCAGCTTGCCGGGCAGCCCGAGGGGCAGTTTCCGCCAGATCCACGAGTACACGGCTCAGCCCTCCAGTTCGGCCGGTCGGCCCGCCGACTTCGCCTGGGCGTGGTCGAAGCGGGCGTGGATGATCAGCCGCTGGTAGTTGTCGAACTTGGGGTTGCAGGTGGTCAGCGTGAGCAGCTTCTCGGTGGCCCGGCTACCGGGCTTTCCCGGCACCGGCGCGACCACCTCGACCTGGGACGGCTTGACGATGCGCTGCTGGTAGACCCGGTAGACGAGCCATTCGGTCTTGGTCTCGACCACGATCGTGTCGTCCGTCTTCAGCTCGTCCAGCCGCCAGAACGTGGATCGGATGCGGTGCCCGGCGACGGAGAAGTTGCCGACCTGGCCGGGCATGGCGCTGTCCGGGTAGTGGCCCGGGGCGTACCGGATGTCGTCGGGGGTGACGCCCTCGACCACGACCCAGTGCTTGTCGAGCTTGGGGATGTAGAGGCCGGCGACGGGCTTTCCCTCGGCCGGCGGCTTCGGCTTCGTGCTCGGGCCGGGCGTCGGGCCGACCGTCGGGTCGGCCGCCCATTCCTGGGCGAGCTGGCCGTTCAGGTCGTTCTGGTGGGCGTCGACGATGACCGACTTGCCCCAGATCTCGTAGCCAGCGAAGAGGAGCACCACCAGACCGAACGTGATCAGCAGTTCCCCCGCGCCCCGGACGAGGGTGCGCACGCGGGAGCCGGTGGTGGGGCGGGTCAGTTCGGAGTAGACGCTCTTGTAGCCCTCACCGGTCTGCTCGGGCCGGAGCTGCACCACCCGCTCGCCGCGCCGCGGTCGCGGCGGCTCGCCGGGCGACTCGGCGCCGTCGTCGTCGCCGGTGTCGGGCACCGGGGGCACCGCGCCCATCAGCCCGGTGGCGTCGAGCCGCGGATCGGCCGGCGGGCGCGTGACGGGGGGCAGCACCGCGGTCGCGCCGGGGTCGGCCGGCGCGGGCACCTCCGGTCCGCGGCCGGTCGGGCCACCCGATCGGGGTACGCCGGCACGTCGCTCGGTGTCCTCGGCGCGCCGCTGGGCCCGCTCGGCTACCGGCGGGATGAAATGGGTTGGTCCGTCACCCGGCGCGGCCGGTCGCACGCCGGCTGCGCGCACGTCGCCGGCTCGGCCCGGGGCGGCCCCGGGCCGGCCCGGGGCGGCGAGTGGGCGGTCCGGCGTGGTGGGGGGGTGGCCGGGGGCTGCGGCGGCGCGGTCCGGGCCGGAGCGGCGGTCGGACGTGCCGGCGTCGACCGGGCGGAAGTGTGCACCCCGATCGGGGGAGTCGAACCGCCGGCCGGCGGCGGGACCGGGCGGGCCGGCGGACCACCGGGGCTCGGCGGCGGGCGGTCCGGCGGCGAGTCGGTCCGGCGGCCCGGCGGGTCGGGCACCGAGTCGGTCCGGCGGCCCGGGGGCGGGTCCGGGCGGCCCGGCGGATGGCCGGGTGCCGGGCATGGCCCGGCTCTCGGCGGCCCGGCTCTCGGCGGCCCGGCTCTCGGCGGCCCGGCGTTCCGGGCCGGCCACCGGCCGGCCGGGATGGCGGGACGGCGGGTACGCCTCCGCGCGGGACGCGGCGCCCGGCGGGCGAGGCTGGTTGCCCGGCCAGGCGGGCGGTGCCGGGGCGGCCGGTCGGGCGGGGCCGCGTCGCGCCGGCGCGGCGTGGGCCGGGCCGGCGTCCGGCCAGGGCAGGTCGATCGGGGGCGGCGGACGTTCGACCTTCGGTGACGCCGGGCGCTCGACCTTCGGGAGGAACTCGGTCTGCTCCTCCGGACGGGCCCGGCCGTGACCGCCGCGCTCGCGGGGGTCGTCGCCGTTCACCTGGGCACCGTCGCGGACTGCAACGCGGTGGAGTCCTCGAACGCCGGCACGGTGACGGTGGAGACCTGCTCGGTGTAGCCGAGCTGGTAGTGGTCGGCCACTTCCTTGAACACCCGGACTCCCTCAGAGGCGGCGAGCGCCCGCTGGAACTCGGCGGGATCGCCGATGGCCACGATCTTGAAAGGAGGGGAGTAAACCCGGCCGTGCAGCAGCAGGGTGTTACCGACGCAGCGTACCGCGCTGGTGCTGAGTACGCGGACGTTCATGATTGACATGGCCTCGGCGCCGCCGGCCCAGAGCGCGTTCACCACCGCCTGCACGTCGCCCTGGTGCACGACCAGGTCGTCGTTGCTGGCGCCCTTGGGCAGCGGCTGGCCGGCTCCCCAGTCGGCGTCGTTCAGCTCGATCGTGATCCCGGTGCCGGTGAGCGCCGTGAACCCGGCGGCCTGCCGGATCGCGGCGGCCCGGTCCCGCTGCGTCTTCACCGGCCCGTCGGTGCCGGCCAGGGCCTCGGTCTGTTCCTCCACCTCGTCGCGCAGCCGGGCGGCCTTCGCCTCGCTGGCCGCCACCTGCTCGCGGCGGTCCTCGATCAACTGGGTGAGCTGGGGGCGCCGGTCCTCGCGCAGCGAGGTGCCACCGGCGGTGGTCGCGGTGGTGGTGAACAGGAGCCCGGCCGCGGCGGCGATCAGGGGCACGCCGATCGACCAGCCCGGCCGGCGCTGGCGCGCTCGCCGGGGCAGCAGGCCGGCCGCCGCGCGGCGGAGAGCCTTCTGCCAGGAGGCGGCGCCGGACGTGTACTCCACCGGGCGTTCCCTTTCCTGTCGTCTCGGCCCGCACCGATGCGAACCACCCTGCTCGACCCGAAAAGTCCGCTCTTTTCGGTAACTCGGTGCACCGGCCCGACCCCATTCGTGGCCTGGACGGTCCTTCCGGACTACGCTAACTGTCGAACATTATTGGCCATGGACCGTCGCCCCCGCGCCCGGTTGTCAGGCCGGACGAGGTCGTACCCCCCTCTGGAGAGCGTCGTGCCCAAGTCTCAGGTCCGCAAGAAGAAGGTGTACACCCCGCCGACGGACGTGCGTCCGACGGCGACGGCGTCGACGCGCAAGCCTAGCCCGATCTGGCTGCCGGTCACGGCCGTCGCGCTGATCGTGGTCGGCATCGGCTGGCTGGTGATCTACTACCTCTCCGAGCAGGCGTACCCGGTCGCCTCCTGGGGCTACTGGAACCTCGCGGTGGGCTTCGGCGCGATGGTCTCCTCGCTGATCCTGCTCTCCCGCTGGCGCTGAGCGGGGCGGGCTCCGCCCCGGTCCACGTCACGCCACGCCGCCCCTGCCCGGCGCACCGGCGCCGGTCCACCTAAGGTGTCCGCAGGGCGGCGTGGCCGATGCGAGAAGACTCACGTTACTGCTGAGTAACCTTCCGCGTAGGCTGCACTGACAAGCAGCAGACCGGGAGGCCAACTCGATGGGCAGCGTCCAGATCGTCACCACGATCCTCGCGGCCGCCATCACCGCCGTTGCGGTGTGGCTCGCGGTACGCGCGGTCATGAAGATGACCGCCGTCATCCGGCTCGGCCAGCCCGCGCCGGAGCGCTTCGGCGACAAGGGCGCGCGTACGACGAAGATGCTGGTGGAGACCGCCGGTCACACCCGCATGCTGAAGTGGAGCGTGGTCGGGGCCGCGCACTGGTTCGTGATGGTCGGCTTCGTCGTGCTGTCGCTGCTGGTGCTGGAGGCGTACTTCGAGGTGGTCACGCCCGGCGGCGGGCTGCCGATCGTCGGGCACTGGACGGTCTTCGGCCTGGTCACCGAGTGGATCGGCATCCTGGGTCTGGTCGGCATCCTGGTGCTGATGGCGATCCGGCTGCGCAACCGCCCGAACCGGCCGGAGAACCGCTCGCGGTTCACCGGCTCCACCATGTGGCAGGGCTACTTCGTCGAGTGGGTCGTGCTGCTGGTCCTGATCTTCGGGTTCGTCATCCGCGGCTTCAAGGTCGCCACCGACCACTTCGAGTACCCGGTCTGGGCCACCCCGCTGAGCCACGCGGTCGGCGCGGTGCTGCCGGACTGGTCGGCCGGCGTCAGCGTGGCCGCCCTCATCAAGATCATGATTTCGATGACCTGGCTCATCGTGATCTCGCTGAACGTCACCATGGGCGTGGCCTGGCACCGCTTCCTGG
The DNA here is from genome assembly GCF_900090105.1 of Micromonospora humi. GTDB lineage: Bacteria > Actinomycetota > Actinomycetes > Mycobacteriales > Micromonosporaceae > Micromonospora > Micromonospora humi. Next base: position 301,116 of record NZ_FMDM01000005.1, read on the forward strand.
CCTTCCCCAACATCTTCTTCAAGCGTGACCCGGAGAAGCCGGCCGGCTCCGGCCTGGGCCCGCTGCGCCCGATGACCAGCGAGGGCAAGCCGCTCGACTTCGAGGAGGCCGACCCCGAGAAGGACCAGTTCGGTGTCGCCCAGGTCGAGCAGTTCACCTGGAAGGGCCTGCTCGACTTCAGTACCTGCACCGAGTGCGGTCGCTGCCAGTCGCAGTGCCCGGCCTGGAACACCGGCAAGCCGCTGTCGCCGAAGCTGCTGGTGCTGAGCCTGCGCGACCACGCGTACGCGAAGGCGCCCTACCTGCTGGCCGGCGGCGGCAAGGACCTGACCGGTGAGGAGAAGGCCACCGAGGCGCAGCTCGCCCACATGGACGTGCTGGCCCTGGCCGAGGCCGAGCGGCCGCTGATCGGCACCGCCGAGGAGGGCGGCGTCATCGACCCGGACGTGCTCTGGTCCTGCACCACCTGCGGCGCCTGCGTCGAGCAGTGCCCGGTGGACATCGAGCACGTCGACCACATCGTCGACATGCGCCGCTACCAGGTGCTGATCGAGTCGAGCTTCCCCTCGGAGGCCGGCGTGATGCTGCGCAACCTGGAGAACAAGGGCAACCCGTGGGGCGCGCCGCAGAACACCCGTGAGGACTGGACCAAGGGCCTCGACTTCGAGGTGCCCAAGGTCGGCGAGGTCGAGGACTTCGAGTACCTGTTCTGGGTCGGCTGCGCCGGTGCCTTCGAGGACAAGGCCAAGAAGACCACCCGGGCGGTCGCCACGCTGCTCAACGAGGCCGGCGTCAGCTTCGCCATCCTCGGCGAGGGCGAGACCTGCTCCGGTGACCCGGCCCGTCGGATCGGCAACGAGTTCGTCTTCCAGATGCTCGCCCAGCAGAACGTCGAGACGCTGAACGAGGCGTTCGAGGGTCGGGAGAAGGCCAAGCGGAAGATCGTGGCCACCTGCCCGCACTGCTTCAACACCCTGGGCAACGAGTACGGCCAGCTGGGCGGCGAGTTCGAGGTCGTGCACCACACCCAGTTGCTGGCCCACCTGGTCAGCGCCGGAAAGCTCACCCCGGTGCAGCCGGTCGACGGCGGCGTGACCTACCACGACCCCTGCTACCTGGGCCGGCACAACCGGGTCTTCGCCGCCCCCCGCGAGGTGCTCGGCGACTCCATCCAGGGCGAGCTGACCGAGATGCCGCGCAACAGCGAGCGCTCCTTCTGCTGCGGCGCGGGCGGCGCCCGGATGTGGATGGAGGAGAAGATCGGCAAGCGGATCAACGTGGACCGGGTCGAGGAGGCCATCTCCACCGGCGCGAAGACCATCGCGGTCGGCTGTCCGTTCTGCTCGACGATGCTCAACGACGGGGTGAACGGCAAGGGCGCCGGCGAGGACGTCGAGGTGATCGACGTGGCCAGCGTGCTGCTGCGCTCGGTCAAGCCGGACGCGCCGGCCGGCGAGAAGGAGACCGCTCCGGCGGCCGGCTGAGGCGTACCCCGGCGAGGGCCGGACCACGACGGCGGCGGCACCCGCGCGGTGCCGCCGCCGTCGTCTCAGTTTCCGGCGGAGATCGCCGCCGTGGTGGCGACAGTGGTGGCGACCATCATCGCGGCCTGCAACTCGTCGATCGCCTTCTTCACCGCGACGGAGGCCCAGTCGCCGGCGGCGATCTCGGTCAGCCGGGCCTTGACCCGCTCCTTCGGCAGCTCGCGGAAGAGCTTGCGGTCCAGGCCCACGGCCCGGGTCAGGGTGAGCAGCGCGGCGGTCCGCGCGTCGACCGGCCCGTCGCCGACCAGCGCGCCCACCATCCGCTGCCGGGCCGCGGTCTCCGCCGCCGGCTCCGCGCCGGTCGGCGAGGGATAGCGGGTACGCGGGAAGACGAGCAACACCCGGTCCGACTCCCGGCGCAGCACCCCGGCGTCGACCAGCCCGTCGAGCACCCGGTCCGGCAGGCCCTTCGCCAGCTTGCCGATCCAGTCCTTCGGCTTGCGCGGCCGGCCGGACCCCACGGTGGCGAGCGCCTCGTCGAGCAGCGGCACGCCGGTCGGGCTCGGGTCGGTCACCACCAGTCGCTTGTCCGCCACCTCCACCCGGCGGGCGAGGGCCAGCTCCAGCAGCACCGCCCCGGCGAGGCCGTAGTCGAGGTGCGGGCGGCCGAGCCGGTTGGCGCCGCCGTCGTCGTACGCGAGCAGGACCAGTTCGTCGGTGAGCAGCAGGCCGTCCATGTCCCCACGCTACGGGTGAGCCGCCACCGGCGCCCGCGTGCCACAATCACGCCCATCGACGGCCTGCTGGTTCTGACGCTGTTGCCCCTGGTCGGCTTCGTGCTGCTGACCGCCGGCAACGCCTTCTTCGTCGCGGCCGAGTTCGCCCTGGTCACCGTGGACCGGGCGGAGATCGACAGGCGGGCCGGCGAGGGGGACGGCCGGGCCGTCACGGTCCGCCGCGCGCTGCGGGACCTCTCCTTCCAGCTCTCCGGCGCCCAGCTCGGCATCACCATCACCGCGCTGCTCACCGGCTATCTGGCCGAGCCCGCGCTGGCCCGGCTCGTGGCGCCGCTGCTGCGCCCGGTCGGCGGGGCGGACCGGTTCACCGGCCTGCTCGCCCTGGCCGTGGCCACGCTCGTCTCGATGCTCTTCGGTGAGCTGGTGCCGAAGAACCTGGCGCTGGCCCGCCCGATGCCGGCCGCGCTGGCCACCGCCGCGCCGATGCGTGCCTTCTCCCGCACCTTCGGCTGGCTGATCCGGCTGCTCAACGACTCGGCCAACCGACTGGTCCGCCGGCTCGGCGTGGAGCCGCAGGAGGAACTCGCGAGCGCCCGTTCCCCGGAGGAGTTGGGGTTGCTGGCGGCGATCTCGGCGCGGGCCGGCGCGCTGCGGCCGGACACCGCGATGCTGCTGCGGCGCACCATCCGCTTCGGCGACAAGCGGGCCGCCGAGGCGATGACCCCACGGGTGGACGTGATCGCGCTGCGCGCCACCGCCTCGGTCGCCGAGTTGCTGGACCTGTCCCGGCAGACCGGCCGGACCCGGTTCCCGGTCTACGAGGAGACGCTCGACCTGGTCACCGGCGTCGCCGGGGTGCCCGACGCGCTCGGCGTGCCGCTGGCCCGCCGTTCCGCCACCACCGTCGCCTCGGTCGCCCGGGAACCGGTGTACGTCCCGGAGAGCCTGGACCTGGACGGGGTGCTGGCGGCGCTCAAGGACGCCGGCGCGGACCTGGCCATCGTGGTCGACGAGTACGGCGGCACCGACGGCGTGGTGACCGTGGAGGACCTGGTCGAGGAGCTGGTCGGGGAGATCGCCGACGAGTTCGACCCGGCCGCGGTGGACGACCTCGGGCCGGCGGAGCTGACCGTGCCCGGCGGGGAACGGACCGTCCTGGTCGACGGCGTGCTGCGCGCCGACGAGTTGGTCGAGCAGACCGGTTTCCGGCTGCCCGAGGGCCCGTACGAGACGCTGGGCGGCTTCCTGATGGCCCGGCTCGGCCACATCCCGGTCCCCGGCGAGTCGGTCGACGAGGCCGGTTACGAGTTCACCGTGGTGGAGGTCGACCGGCACCGGATCGAGCAGGTCCGGGTGGTGCGCCCCGAGGAGCCCGACGACGGTGCCTGAACTGCTTGTCGCCCTGGTGCTGCTGCTCGGCAACGCCTTCTTCGTGGGCAGCGAGTTCGCGTTGATCGCGTCCCGCCGTACCGTGATCGAACCGCTCGCGGTGACGTCGAAGCGGGCTCGGTGGGCGCTCGCCGCGATGAACCAGATCCCGCTGATGATCGCCGGTGCGCAGCTCGGCATCACGGTCTGCTCGCTGGGTCTGGGCGCGATCGCCGAGCCGGCGCTGGCCCACCTGTTGGAGGCGCCGTTCACCGCGGTCGGGCTACCGGCGTCCGCGGTGCACCCGGTGGCGTTCGTGATCGCGCTGGCGGTGGTGGTGTTCCTGCACACCGTGGTCGGCGAGATGGTGCCGAAGAACATCACGCTCGCCGGCCCGGAGCCGTCGGCGCTGTGGCTCGGCCCCGCGATGCTCGCGTTCTGCCTGGCCACCAAGCCGCTGCTGCTGGCGATGAAGTGGTCGGCCCGGCAGGTGCTGCGGTGGTGGCGGGTGGAGGCGACGGACGCGGTGAAGACGGTGTTCACCGCCGAGGAGCTGGCCGGGCTGGTCTCGCAGGCGCGCACCGAGGGGCTGCTGGACGCCGAGGAGCACGCCCGGATCACCGGCGCGCTGGCGCTGCACACCCGGACCGCCGCCGACGCCCTGCAACCCTGGTCCACGGTGACCACCGTGGCCGAGGACGTCTCACCGGCCTCGCTGGAGGTGCTGGCGACCCGCACCGGCCGGTCCCGCTTCCCGGTGGTGCAGCGCGCCACCCGGCGGGTGCTCGGCTTCGTGCACGTCAAGGACGTGCTCGGGTACGCCGGCGCGAGCCGGCGGGGCCCGGTGCCGGCGGAGGTCTACCGGCCGCTGGCCGTGGTGCCGCCGGACCGTACGCTGGCCGACCTGCTGCTGGCGATGCGCCGCGAGCGCCGGCACATGGTGCTGGTCAGCGACGGTCGCCGGCCCCTCGGCGTGGTGACGCTCGACGACGTATTGACGGCTATCGTCGGCAGGTGAATGAATACCCTTGGTGTGCAACTGATTGCGGACACGTGATTGAACAACGGGCCGCCTTGATTCCACCCGGGTGCCTTCCCTAATGTGATGCACCGACCGTTGTGGGTCGTCCGCCTCGATCTTCCCTCTCGCGAGGCGCCCGCCGGTCGGTTGCAAAGGAGTCCGTGCCGGTGGCAACCATGCCCCCTGAACGTCACGCCCCGAGCGCTCCACCCGGCCGGCCGGCCGGGTTCCACCGGGTGGTACGCCGTCTGGTCACCCTGGTCGCGGCCGTAGCGGTCGGCGCCGGGATGCTGGCCGCCCCCGTGCATGCGGCGCCCTCGGTGGACGAGATCGACGCGCAGATCGACAAGCAGTGGGAGAAGCTCGAACCCACCATCGAGCAGTACAACAAGATCCGCGCCCAGCGCAAGGTCAACCAGAAGAAGTCCGCGGCCCTGCGGGACAAGATGGTCCCGCTGGAGCTGGCCTCGACGCTGGCCATGAACAAGGTCGGCGACATCGCCGCCCGCTACTACATGCGGGGCCCGTCGCAGGAGATGGGCGCGCTGCTGGTGAGCACCAAGCCGGGCACCCTGGCCGAGCAGCTGGTCATGCTGGACCGGCTCGCCGACGACCAGCGCAGGCAGATCGCCGGTGTGCTCGCGACCCGCGACAAGTACAACCGGGAGAAGCAGAAGCTCGACGCGCTGATCGCGACCGAGCAGAAGCAGGAGGCCCAGATGGCCTCGCAGAAGAAGCAGATCGACTCGGAGATCAAGCGGCTGACCGCGATGCTGCCGGTGACCTCGATCCGGCCGGCCGGCTGCCCGGCGGTCGACGGCGTGGTGAGCAGCGCCGCGCGCACCGCGATCAAGACGGCGTGCGCCCAGGTCGGCGACCCGTACGTGTGGGGCGCCACCGGTCCGAACTCGTTCGACTGCTCCGGCCTGACGCAGTACGCCTACAAGGCGGCGGGCATCTCGCTCACCCACTTCACCGGGGCCCAGTGGAACGAGGGCCGCAAGGTCTCGCGCTCCGAGGCCAGACCGGGCGACCTGGTCTTCTTCGGCAGCGACCTGCACCACGTCGGGCTCTATCTCGGCAACGGGGTGATGGTGCACGCGCCCCGGACGGGCAAACCGGTCCAGGTGTCGAGCATCAGCACACAGCCCCTCGCCGGTTTCGTCCGGGTCGCCTGACCCGCCCCGAACGGCACGACGAAGGCCCCCGGTCCGCCTGGACCGGGGGCCTTCGTGGGTGCGGTGGCGCTACCTCGGCGCGCCGATCGGCGACGGCAGGATCAGCACGTCGGCGAGGTTGACGAACATGATCCGGTGGCCGAACTGGACCTGCACGTACCGGTTCTTCCCGCGGACCACGGTCCGGTCGCCGGGTGCCGTGCCGTCGAACGAGACGGCCCGGTAGTACTCGCCCGGCAGCACGCCACCGACCGCGTACCGCTGGCCGGCGGCGAGCGTGTACTGGAGCGGGGAGATGGTCTGGTAGGGGATGGTGTCCGGGTAGGCGGCCTGCTCCGGGTAGGCGCGGCCGTACACCGGGATCGTGGCCTTGCCGGGCCGCGGCGTCACCACGAAGCCGGTCGCCCACTTGGCAGTGGGCGCCGAGGCCGGGTTACGGAACCACGCCTTCTGGCCGAGATACCAGATCGCCGTCCAGTCGCCCTGCCGGCCGGCCACCGCGTAGGTCTGCCCGGCGGAGGCGCGGGCGCCGTGGTCCGAGATGTACATCGTGTCCGGCGTGCCGTCCGGGCGCAGCCCGAGGTCGTTGACCAGCGGGGCGTCCGCGCTCGGCGCGGTCCGCAGGAGCACCGCCGAGGAGCCGCGCGACGGGCAGGTCTCGGCCGGCGGGGTGGGCGTCGGGACGCCCGGCGGCTGCTGGTTGCAGCCGACGAACGCCGGCCGGTTGGTGGCGAAGTCCGGGTCGATGGTGACCAACCCGGTGCGCGACGTGCCGGTGGTCCGGAACGGCGCCTTCATCAGGTCGAAGTAGTGCGACCAGTCCCAGTAGGGGCCCGGGTCCCAGTGCATGCCGCCGACCGTGCCGGCGGTGGTGCCGGGCACGTTGTCGTGACCGATGATGTGCTGCCGGTCCATCGGGATGCCGAACTTCTGCGCCAGGTACCGGACCAGCTTCGCCGAGCTGCGGTACATCGCCTCGGTGTACCAGGTGCCCTGCCCGGCGAAGCCCTCGTGCTCCAGGCCGATGGACTTGGCGTTGACGTACCAGTTGCCGGCGTGCCAGCCGACGTCCTTGGCCTTGATGTGCTGGGCCACGTAGCCGTCGACCGAGCGCAGCGTGTAGTGCCAGCCCAGGTAGTCGGCCCGCTTCACCAGGTCGACGCTGGGGGCGAAGTAGCCCTCGGTGTCGTGGATGACGATGTATTCGATCTTCTGCTGCTTCGGCCGGTCGCCTAGGTCGTGGTTGCCGTAGTCACCCGGGTCGGCGCTGAGCTGCTCGTAGGGCGCGGGGACCCACTCGCAGGCCAGCCGCACCGGGCACTCCAGCCCGTCCGGCCGCGCGGCGTGCCGCAGCCCGAGCCGGGTCAGGCCGGCGCGGTCCGGGCGCGCGGCGGTGGCGGCCAGCGTGACCCGCTGCCCGTCGTCGGTGGTGCGGGTCGCGCCCTGGCCGAGCTGGTCGTAGACCTCGTCGGCGAAGGCCGCCGCCGCGTCGGCGGTGTCCGCGCCGGAGTAGCGGGCCACCGCGCCGTACCAGGCCGCCGGGTCGCTGCCGGCGCCGACCGGCCCGCCCAGTGCCTTCTGGTACGAGGCGAGCAGCGCCGCGCCGCCACGGATGTTCGCGGCCGGATCGGTGCGCAGCTTCTGCGCGTCGAGGCCGGTGAGCGTCGCGGCGGTGTCGAGCGTCTGCAGCGAGGCGGTCGGCAGCGGCGTCTCCCGGGCCGGCGCGGCGGCGGTGGCCGGGTCGAGGGTGAGCGGGCGCGAGTCGTCGCCGCGCGGGTCCTCGTCCTCGTCGACGTGCGCGCTGCCGGGCAGGGCGAGCACTCCGGTGGCGTCGGTCAGGTGCATCGGGCCGTAGCCGCCACTGGTGCTGGGCCGGCCCGGGTGGGCGTCCCAGCGGGACTCCAGGTAGGAGACGCCGAGCAGCACGTTCTGCGGCACGCCGTACTCGGCCGCCGCGGCGGCGTACTGCTGCTGCCGGTCTCCGGCGGACGGCGCGGTCGGTGGCGCGGCGATCACCGGGCCGGTGGTCGCCAGCGCGGCGGCGGTCGCCACGGCGGCGGCGAGCAGTATCCGTCCGCCCGAGGGCGGGGGTGAGAGGTGCATCGAACCTCCTGGACAGGGATGGGGGTCACTGCGTCCCCCACCCTCACTCCGTTGCCCGGGAGGGTCAATACCTTTCCGGTGGGTAATCTGACGTGAAAGAAAGCTTCACTCGTGTTTCGCGTCGGATATTCGGTACGGAGTGTCACGGTCGTTCGGGTTGCGGATCGATAACAGAGGTACCTACTCTGGTCAATCGTCGGCCGCCAGTTTCATCGTCCAACCCGGGCGGTGACGGTCCGACACCGCCGAGTCGCCCACGGGCGAACCGGGGACCCAGGTACCTGGGGTGAATCCGCAGCCACTGCGGTAGGGCGGCTCCCTTCCCGCCCGAACCCGTCAGCTAACCCGGTAGGCGGTCAGACGAAGGAGTACGGACGCCCGGTGGCACACCATGCCCCGCGGCCGACGTCGAACCGGTCCGTCGACCGGTCCGCAGTCGTGCCGCGTTCCCGCTGGTCCCGCTTCACCACCACACTCGCCGCCCTGGTCGGCGCCGCGGTCGTCCTGACCGGTGGCGCGACGGCGGCCCACGCCGAACCGTCGGTCGCCGAGATCGAGGCGCAGATCGACCGCGACTGGAACAAGCTCGAACCCGTCATCGAGCAGGTCAACTCCGTACGCGAGCAGCTCGCGGTGCGGCGTCGGCAGGCCGATGCGCTCGGCAAGCAGATCGCCCCGCTCCAGGCCCGGGTGGACGCCGCGCTCGGGCAGGTCGGCGGGCTCGCCGCCGACGCCTACAAGGGTGACAACCTCTCGACCGTCAACGCCCTGCTGGGCAGCCGCTCGCCGAGCGAGCTGGTCAGCGGGCTGGAGATGCTCGACCGTTTCGCGCACCACCAGCAGGAGCAGGTGCGCGACATCGCCGAGCTGCGCGACGAGCTGGCCGCGAAGAAGAAGCCGCTGGACGCGATGGTGGCCGACCTGAGCCGCACCCAGGCGCAGCTCGCGGCGAAGAAGAAGCAGATCGACGCCGAGATCGCCAAGCTGCAGAAGCTGCGGCTCAAGGTGTACGGCAACGGTGGCGGCGGTCCGCTGCGTCCGGCGCCCTGCCCGTCCGGATATCCGGGCGGCGCGGCCGGGGTGGCGGTCAAGTTCGCCTGCGCCCAGATCGGCAAGATCTACGTCTGGGGCGCCGCCGGCCCGGACCACTTCGACTGCTCCGGCCTCACCATGGCCGCCTGGGCCAAAGCCGGCGTCTCGCTGCCGCACAACGCCCGCCAGCAGCACAACGTCACCCAGCGGGTCAGCCGCGCCGAGCTGCGCGCCGGTGACCTGGTCTTCTACTACGGCGACCTGCACCACGTGGGCATGTACGTCGGCGACGGCTGGGTGGTGCACGCCTCCCAGTCCGGCAAGCCCATCACCATGAAGCGCGTCGACGACGGCGACATCAACAGCTACGGCCGCCCCGGCTGAGATGTAAGGAGGGGCCCCCGCTTAACGCATTCCGCATAGGCGGGGGCCCCTATTAACAACCTCGGTCAGCGGGTCGGCCAGGTGCGCCAGCTCTGCCAGGAGCGGCTCGGCGTGGGGCCGCGCTGGCCCTGGTAGCGCGAACCGTAGACGGCCGACCCGTACGGGTGCTCGGCCGGCGAGGAGAGCCGGAAGATGCACAGCTGACCGATCTTCATCCCCGGCCAGAGCGTGATCGGCAGGTTCGCCACGTTGGACAGCTCCAGCGTGACGTGACCGGAGAAGCCCGGATCGATGAAGCCGGCGGTGGAGTGGGTCAGCAGGCCGAGCCGCCCCAGCGACGACTTGCCCTCCAGTCGACCCGCCAGCTCCTCGCCCAGCGAGATCACTTCCAGCGTGGACGCGAGCACGAACTCGCCCGGGTGCAGCACGAACGGCTGCCCCTCCGGCACCTCCACCATCGATGTCAGGTCGTCCTGCTGCATCGACGGGTCGATGTGGGTGTAGAGATGGTTGTTGAAGACCCGGAACAGCCGGTCCAGGCGTACGTCGATGCTGGACGGCTGCACCAGCGTGGGCTCGAAGGGCTCCAGCGCGAGCGTGCCCGCCTTGATCTCGGAGACCAGGTCGCGGTCGGAGAGCAGCATCGGAACACCATAGCGACCGGTACGGGTGACCTGCGTGTCGGACTGCACTCTCGTACATGTGTTCGATAGAATGTCGGCATGGCTTCCTGGTCCGAATTCGCCGCCGACGAGCCCCGCCTCGCCGCCGAGATCCGCCTTCTGATCCAGCAGTACGGGCCGGGCTTCGGCTACCTCGCCACGGTCCGCGCCGACGGCGGCCCCCGGGTGCACCCGGTGTCCCCGCTGATCACCGACGACGGCCTCTGGTGCTTCGTCATCGACTCGCCGAAACGGCGCGACCTCGAACGCGACGGCCGCTACGCGTTGCACTCGTTCCCGCCGGAGGAGAGCGACGACGAGGCCTACGTGGCGGGGCGGGCCCGCCCGGTGTCCGACCCGGCCGCGGTGGCCCGGCTGGCCCGGCTCGGGCGGGCGACGCCGCAGGGCGACTGGCGGCTGTTCGAGTTCACTGTCGACGTGGCCATGTTGACCCGGCGCGATCCGGTGGCCCGGTCCGGCGGCGGAGGGCCGCAGGTGCGGCTCTGGCTCGACCCGCGTGGATCCGGGCCGGCTTCCCGGCACGAACCGCTCGACCCGCTGAGGGCCGCGCCGGCTCGCCGTGGCGACCCGCCCGTCCCGGAGGCTCGGCGCGGCCGGCACGGGTTCGACACCCGCCGGCCGGCCGCCTGACCCGGCGACGACCGGGGTCGTCGCGGTGGCTCGGCCGGGCCCGCGAACGACCGGCGCCGGCCCTGTCCGCATGGACGGGGCCGGCGCCGGTTTCGCGGTGCGGCAGGTCAGGCCGCGCGGTAGGCGTTCCACGCGGTGAGCATGCGGCTCGCCTGGCCGGCGGTGAACTGGTACATGCAGGAGTCGTAGGTGTAGTCCATGAAGTTGGTGATCGGGTCCTTGCCGGCGGTGGAGCAGGTGTCCCGGCCGGTCGGGCACTCGTACGCCGGGGAGGCCTCGGCCGGGGTGTCCGAGACGCTGTCGCCCGAGCCGGAGCAGCCGCCCTGGAAGGTGTGGTAGAGGTTCAGCCAGTGGCCGATCTCGTGGGTGCCGGTGTCGCCCTGGTTGTAGTTGGTCGCCGTGCCGCCGGGCAGCGACTCGTTGAGCACGACCACGCCGTCCATCTTGTCCAGCGTCCGCTTCGGGAACGTCGCCCAGCCGAGCAGGCCGTCGCTCAGCTCACCGAGGTACATGTTGAGCGTGTTCTTGCCGCCCGTGCGCAGCGAGGTCTTCATCGACCGCTCCGCCGAGGAGCCCTGCACGATCGGGTACCACGACGCGTTGGTCACCCGGTTGATCTTCGTGAGCTGGAACGAGAACGCGGTCGCCGCGCCGCCGGTCGAGCCCGCGTACGCCTGGTTGAGCACGGTGATCTGCTGGTTGATCAGCGAGTCCGGGATGTTGCCGCCGGCCCGGGTGCTGTTCTCCTGGATGACGTGCACGACGACCGGGATGGTGACGGTCGCCAGCGGGGCGACGGCGCCGGTCCGGAAGTTGGCCCGCTCGCGCTGCGCGGTGGCGAGGTCGGCCTCGCGCTCGCGTACCTGCTTGGCGGTCAGGTGGTTCGGGTCGAGCTTGGCGTGGCCGCCCTTGGCGACGCGGGCGTCGGCGTGGGTGTCGGCCGGCTCGGCGCAGACGCCGGCCGGGGCGGCCGAGAAGGCCGAAGCAGCGGGGACGACGCCGACGGCCGCGGTGCTGACCAGCAGCGCGAGGGTCGACGTCGCGACACCGGCGGTACGCCGGGTCAGCAGGTTGGGACGGAGTCCCATGGGCCCACCTCTTTCTGACGGCGTGACCGGGGGTGTGTCACGCCGGGTCGGAAACGTGGAGCAGACGTTACATCCCATCGACGGATTTGAGAACGGCCATATGTTGCCGGCGTGCAACATTGCTTGATCAACGGGCTCGTCCGCTCCGGCGGTGGTACCTGGGTGCACGGGCGTGGTGACCTCAGGTACAGTGGTGCCGCCTGCGGGTGTAGTTCAATGGCAGAACATCAGCTTCCCAAGCTGACAGTGCGGGTTCGATTCCCGTCACCCGCTCCGACGCGAAGGCCCTGCCCAGGACGCGAGTCCCGGTCGGGGCCTTCTGCCTTCCGCGTGACCGGCGAGGTCGTCCTAGAGTTCCGGTATGGCCTTCTTCGCCGTGCACCGCAACGGCCGGCCGGCGACCGCCGACGACCTGGCGCCGCTCGCCTTCGCCGGGAACGCCCACTTCACCGCCATGCAGGTGCGCGACGGCCGGGTACGCGGCCTCGATCTGCACCTGGCCCGCCTGCGTGCAGCCTCCCAGGAACTGTTCGACGTCGCGCTGCCCGACGACCGGGTGCGTGCCGCGATGCGGGTGGCGGTCGAGGCCGGCCCGCCGGACGTCACGCTGACCGCCACCATGTACCCGGGGCCCGGCGACGAACCGGATCTGCTGGTCCGGACCCGGGCCGCCGCATCACCGCCGGGCGGGCCGCTGGCGCTGGCGGCGTACGAGTACGAGCGGTTCCTGCCGGCGGTGAAGCACGTCGGTGAGCTGGCGAAGAGCCACCTCGCCCGACGGGCGGTCCGGGACGGCTTCGACGACGCCGCGTTCGTCGACCGAAACGGCCGGCTCACCGAGGCGTCCATCTGGAACCTGGTGTTCGCCGACGGTGACTCGATCGTCTGGCCGGAGGCGCCGATGCTGGTCGGCACCACCATGGGTGTCCTCCGGCGGCAGCTGGCGCGGCTCGGCGTGCCGCAGCGCACCCGGCCGGTCACGATCGACGATCTGCCCGGATACACCGGGGCGGCGGTGCTGAACTCGCGCACGCCGGGGGTGCCGGTGTCCCGGATCGGTCCGGTACGCATGCCGGAGGCGGCAGCGTTCCTGGCCACACTGCACGGGGCCTACGAGGCGGAGCCGCCGGTGGAGGTCTGAGCGGTCAGGTCGAGGACGTGCCGCACGGCCGGCTTCCCGCCCAGCTCCACCTCGCCGTCCGGTACGAAGCCGGCGCGCCGCAGCACCGCCAGCGACGCCGGGTTCGCCAGCGCCGCCGAGGCGACCAGCCGGCGCAGGCCGTACTCGGTGCGGGCCAGGTCGCAGACGGCGCGCACGCCGCGCCGGGCCACGCCGCGCCCGGTGGCGTGCTCGGCCACCCGGTAGCCCAGTTCGGCGCTGCCGTCGGCCACGTCGAAGAGGTTGAACCGGCCGAGCACACTCCCGTCGTCGTCCACCAGCACGTGGAAGTGGCAGATGCCGCGCTCCTGCTCGTCGAGCAGGGCCGCGTGCCGGTCCGCGAACCCGGCGAAGTACGCGTCGCCCCGGTCGGCGACGAACCGGGTGAAGTAGGCCCGGTTCTCCCGCTCGAACTGCAGCAGCGCGGGCGCGTGATGGGCGGCGAGGCGTTCGAGGTGCGGCACCGCGTCAGGCTAGTGAGTCGTAGGTGCGGAGTTCCACCGTGTTCCCGTCCGGGTCGCTGACGTAGATCGAGGTGCCGGTGCCCCGGGCGCCGAAGCGCGGCACCGGCCCGGTCAGCACCGTGAACCGCCCGGATTCGACCACGGACGGCCAGTCGACGGGTGCCACCACCAGGCAGAAATGGTCCACGGTGGATCCGTCCCGCTCGCCCACCACCAGGTCGATGATGGTGCCGGCGTCGACGCGTACCGACGGGAACGGCACCTCGCCGGCGCGCCAGCGGTCGACCCGCACCGGGGCGAGGCCGAGCGTGCCGCAGTAGAAGTCGAGGGAGCGTTCGACGTCGCCCACCGCCAGCACCAGGTGGTCGAAACCGGTCACACGCATCGTCATCAGGTCCTCCTGACCAGGTTGGGAACACCGTCAACCCTGGTCGGAGGCGGAGGTCGGACCAAGCCGCGATCGCTCTACCATCGTTGACCGGAAGTCAACGACGGGAGCGCCGGTTGCTGGAGCGGTACGAGATCGAGGCGTTCCTGACCCTGGCCGAGGAGCTGCACTTCGGGCGCACCGCCGAGCGGCTGCGGGTGACCACCGGGCGGATCAGTCACGTGGTGCGCAAGCTGGAACGGCGGATCGGCGCGCCGCTGTTCGAGCGGACCAGCCGGGTGGTCCGGCTCACCCCGATCGGTGAGCGCCTGGCCGAGGAGATGCGCCCGCTGGTGGCCGGCATCGAGGACGCGGTCCGCCGGGCCGTGGACGCCGGGCGCGGGCTCACCGGCGAGCTGCGGGTGGCGTACGTCGGTGAGTCGACCGCGCCGGTGCTGCTGCGGGCGGTGGCCCGGTTCACCGAACGCCACCCGGAGTGCGAGGTGCACGTCCACGAGGCCCCGCTGGCCACCACCCGGTCGAGCCTGGTGGACGGTTCGATCGACGTGCTGATCGCCTCGTACCCGTTCGACGGGATGGCGAACGGCCCGGCGCTGCTGCACGAACGCCGGCTGCTCGCGGTGGCCGCGGACCATCCGCTGGCCGGCGCGGAGTCGGTGTCGCTGGAGGTGCTCGGCGACCATCCGGTGATCCAGTACCCGGCGGTCACGTCGGAGGCGTTCAAGCGGGACCGCACGCCCGACCGGACGCCGGCGGGGCGCCCGGTGCCGAAGGGCCCGGTGGGCGGCAGCTTCTCCGAGATGCTCGCGCTGGTCGCGCTCGGGCGCGGGGTGCTGCCGGTGGGCGAGCAGACCCGGCAGTACCACGCCCGGCCCGACCTGGCCTACGTGCCGATCCACGACGCCCCGCCGATCCGGCGCGGCCCGGTCTGGCTGGCCGGCAACACCACCACCCGGGTACGCGAGTTCGTCCGCGCGGCGGTCGACGCCAACCCGCCCCCGGAGGCGTCCACGTCTTGACCCGGACCCTGCGGCAAGGCCCAGCGTGGTCCCTGCCGGCCATCGGGGCCGGCGCGAGGAGGAGGGCGACATGCGGCTGCTGACCATCGGGGCGTTCGCCCGGGCGGCCCGCCTGACCGCCAAGGCGCTGCGGGTGTACGACGACTGCGGGCTGCTGCCGCCGGCCGCCGTGGACCCGCACTCCGGCTACCGCTACTACGCGCCGGAGCAGCTCGACCGGGCGCGGCTGATCGCCGCGCTGCGCCGGGCCGGCATGCCGCTGGCGGAGATCCGGGCCGTGTGCGGGCTGCCGCCGGACGCCGCCGCCGAGGCGCTCGACGCCTGGTGGCGGCGGGTCAGCGCGGACACCCTGGCCCGCGGCCGGACCGTCGCGCTCCTCGTCGACCAGCTCACCGAGAGGGGCACCACCATGTCCGGGAACACCACCTTCCGGTACGCGGCGCGCCGCGAGACCGGCGCCGTCCGGGACTCCAACGAGGACACCGCGTACGCGAGCGACACGCTGCTCGCGGTCGCCGACGGCGTACGCGGGCCGGGTGGCGCCGCCGCGAGCGCCGCCGCGGTGGACGCGCTGCGGTCGCTGGAACGGGCCGACGGACCGGCCGCCGACCTGCTCGCCGCGCTCGCCGACGCGGTCTCCCGCGCCGACCGGGCGGTACGCGCCCAGGGCACCGGCGACGACCGGCCGGCGAGCACGCTCACCGCGATCGTCCGGCGGGGCACCCGGCTCGCCCTGGTGCACGTCGGCGACACCCGGGCCTACCTGCTGCGCGGCGGCGAGCTGTCCCGGCTCACCCAGGACCACACGTACGTCCAGACGCTCGTCGACCAGGGGCGGCTCACGTTGGCCGAGGCCGGTGCGCACCCGGAGCGGGCGCTGCTGGCCCGGGCGCTGGGCGCGGGCGGCGAGGTGGAGGCGGACCTGGCGTTGCGCACGGCGCTGCCCGGCGACCGCTACCTGCTCTGCTCGGACGGCCTCTCCGCGGTGGTCGAGCCGGGCGCGCTGCACACCGCGTTGGCGGAGGCGGACGACCCGGAGACCGCCGTCGGGCGGCTGGTCGACCTGGCGTACGCGGCCGGCGCGCCGGACAACGTCGCCTGCGTGGTGGCCGACGTGCCGGCCTGATCGACCGACCCGGGCCGGCATGTCCGGCCCGGGTCGTACCCTGGCGATCATGCGAATTGGCATCGTGATCCTGCCGGACCAGCGCTGGTCGCAGGCGCGCCGGCGG
The DNA here is from genome assembly GCF_900090105.1 of Micromonospora humi. Classification (GTDB taxonomy): domain Bacteria; phylum Actinomycetota; class Actinomycetes; order Mycobacteriales; family Micromonosporaceae; genus Micromonospora; species Micromonospora humi. The sequence goes on from NZ_FMDM01000005.1 coordinate 317,086, forward strand.
TGGGCGCAGGCGGACGAGTGGGGTTTCGACCACGCGTGGACCTACGACCACCTGGGCTGGCGTGACCTGGTGGACGGGCCCTGGTTCGACTCGTGGACGACGTTGACGGCGGCGGCGACGGTCACCTCCCGGGTCCGCCTGGGCACGCTCGTCGCCTCGCCGAACTTCCGCCACCCGGCGGCGTTCGCCCGCCAGGTCACCGCGCTCGACGACGTCTCCGACGGCCGGGTGCTGCTCGGGCTCGGTGCGGGCGGCATCGGCTTCGACTCGGCGGTGCTCGGCGGGGAGACGCTGCCGCCCCGGCAGCGGGTGGACCGGTTCGCCGAGTTCACCGAGCTGCTCGACCTGATCCTGCGCGAGGACGGCACGACCTGGCGCGGGGAGTGGTTCGCCGCGGTGGACGCCCGCAACAACCCCGGCTGCGTCCAGCGGCCCCGGGTGCCGTTCGTGATGGCCGCGAACGGGCCGCGCTCGATGCGCCTGGTCGCCCGGTTCGGGCAGGGCTGGGTCACCACCGGTCTCGACGGCGACGACCTGGAGGCCTGGTGGGGCACCGTGGCGGAGCTGTCCGACCGGATGACCCGGACGCTGGAGGAGGCGGGCCGCGATCCGGCCACGCTCGACCGCTATCTCTCGCTGGACTCGGCCCCGGTCTTCTCGCTGACCAGCGCCGACCTGTTCGCGGAGCAGGTGGCCCGGGCGGCCCGGCTGGGCTTCACCGACGTGGTGACGCACTGGCCCCGGGCCAGCAGCTGGTACGCCGGCGACGAGGCGGTGCTGGCCGAGGCGGCCGCGCTGCTGCCGGAGTTGCGCCAGGTGTAAGGAGGGGGCCCCGCTTAACGCATTCTGCATAGGCGGGGCCCCTGCTTAACACCTCAGGTGCCGACGCTGCCCTCGGCGGAGACGAGCCGGAATCGGAGGCAGACGATCCGGCTGTCGTCGGTGACCGGCGTGCCCTGCCGGGCCCAGTACGCGCCGTGGCCGGCCCGCCACTCCTCGATCGACCGGTCGCCCTCGCCCTCGGCGCGGGCGAACTCCCACGGCACGTCGGCGAAGCGCACCACCTCGACGCCGGTGATCTCGACGACGCCGACCAGCGCGTCGTGGTCGTCGACCAGGGCCAGCCGTTCGCCGACGTGTTCCAGTTCCTCGTTCTCCTCGGCGTACTCGCCGATCAGACCGGCGGTGGCGGTCTTCACGCCGGCGAGCACGAGGTTGTTCAGGTCGGCGCGCAGCCCGCCGGGGGTGCCGAGGGCGAGCGCGCGCAGTCCACCGATGCGGGGCCACATCCTGCCGAGGCTACTCAGATCAGCCGGCCGGCGTGGGCGGGTGCGGCCAGTACCCGCTGGTCACCTGTCGTCGCGTAGGCCTCCAGCACCGCGTCGGCGAGCTTCACCACGTGTTCGTCGCCGTGCCGGGCCGCCCGGGCGAACACCTCGTCCGGATCGGCGGATCCGCCGACCGGCGCCGAGGCGGCCGGCGTCGGTGCCGCGTACACCGAGGTCACGGCCGCCGTCGCGGACCAGGCCGCGGCGACGCTCGGGGCCCGCAGCGCCGGGTCCAGGGCCGGCAGGGTACGCAGCACCGCGGTCGGCGCGGTGACCGCGTGCACCAGCATGACCGGCTCGCCGTGCCCGAACCGCAGGTAGTCCAGCGCGGCCCGGTGCACCATCTCGCCGAGCGTGCGGGCGGCCTCCTCCGGGTCGGCCGGCGCGCGCAGCGCGGTCACCGCGCCGGGCCATCCGGGTACGCCGGTCAGCCGACCCAGCCGTTCCCGGATGCCGCCGGTCCGCTCGGCGATCCGGGGCACCCCGGCCAGCGCGGACGCGACGTCGGAGCGGCCGGTGAGCGGGCCGGCGCCGGGCACCGGCTGCCAGCGGGCCGCCCAGTAGCCGAGCGCCTGACCCAGCTCGGTGCGACGCTCCGGGGTCTCCCCGTCGACACGCAGCACCCGCACCGCGTGGCCGACCCGGATCACACCGTGGGTGGCGCCGGCCGCGATGCCGGGCAGCAGCCGGGGCCACCACTCGCCGAGGACGTCCCGCCACGGCCGCTCCCGCAGGTCGCGATCGAAGTGGTGGAGCCAGTCGCCGGTCCGTTTCGGGTCACCGAGCGCGGCGCGCCAGTCGTCGATCGGCCGCAGCCCGCGGGGCAGCTCGTCGAGTCGGCGCAGGTAGCCGTCGAGCCAGCGGTGCACGCCGGCGCCCTGCCCGTGCCGGACCAGCGCCTCGGCGGCCATCGGCCCGTGGTTGGAGAGCCAGCCTTCGAACTCGGGTCCGGTGCGGTGCAGTCGGTGGTACGCCTCGTCCAGGATGTCGTCCATCCGTCGATCGTCCGGGTTCAAGCTTGCTTGAGGTCAAGCGTCGGGGAGTTGGTCGCCGGTGAGCAGGGCGCGCAGCCGCAGCCGTCCGGACACGGCGGGCGGGCAGGTGGACACCAGCGCGACGGCGCCGACCGGCTCGGCGGCGGCGTCCCGGACCAGCCGGTGCAGCGCGTCGAGCTGTGCGCCGGTGTCGACCCAGTCGTCCACCAGCAGCACCCGGTCGGCCGGGCCGAGGCGTCGGCCGTCCACGCCGATGCGCAGCCGCTGCCCACGGTGGTCGGGCGGGGTCTCCGCCCACCGTGTCGGCCCGACCCGCCGCCGTTCACCGCCCGCCTTGTACGCGGGCAGGAAGCCCGCGCCGACGGCGGTCGCGACCAGCGGTCCGAGCAGCAGGCCGGTCACCTCTGGGGCGATCACCACGGTGGGCCGCGCGTCGGGGTGCAGGCCGGCCAGCGCGGGCCCGACCTCGGCGAGCACGTCGGGGTCGCGCCACCAGCCGGAGAGGTCGCTGACCAGGTGGCTGCTGGCCGGCCCGGGGTCGGTCCAGCGGAACAACTCGACCAGGCGACGGCTCAGCACGCGTTCCATCCTGCACGCCTTCCACCGTTCGGCCCAGCGAGGATGGCGTGATCGGCTACACGTACCAGGGTAAATGCGGGCATACCACCATGATCACGTTGACTTCGGAAGTGCTTCTCTCGTTACGGTCCGGGCCGGTTTGTTGAGTTGACGAGAGGACCGACCCGGTGGCTGCTAGGCACCTTCGTACCCGTTCGTTGTTCTCCTCGCCCGCCGGCATCGCCGCCACCGCGGCGGTCGGCGTGGCGCTCGCCGTCGGCGGCACCGTCGGCGCGGTGCAGCTCACCTCCGCCGAGCCCCCGGCCGGGCCGGCCGCCGTCGAGGCGCTGCCCAGCACGCTCGCCCCCACCCCGGCCGCGCCGTCGCCGAGCGCGTCCGCCTCGCCGACCCTCAGTCCGTCGCCGAAGGCCACGCCGAGCGCGAAGCCCACCCGCACCCAGCCGGCGTCGCGCGGCAAGGCCCGGACCGCGGCGCCGAAGCCGACCGCCACGAAGAAGAAGACCGCCGCCCCGAAGGTGGTGGACAGCGGCTCCTGCGGCGCGTCCTTCTACGACGAGGGCCAGATGACCGCGAACGGGGAGACGTTCAACCCGGACGCGCTGACCGCCGCGCACAAGACCCTGCCGTTCAACACGAAGGTCCGGGTCACCAACCCGGCCAACGGCAAGTCCGTGGTGGTCCGGATCAACGACCGCGGTCCGTACATCGACGGCCGGTGCATCGACCTGTCCCGCGCCGCGTTCGCGGCCATCGCCTCGACCGGCCTCGGTGAGGTGGACGTCCGCTACGAGGTGCTCGGCTGACCGGCCCGTCAGGCAGAACTTCCGCGACGGACGGGCCAGGTTCATTCTCCGTCTCACATCCATCAGGCATGCTGTCCGATGTACGCACTCGACCCTTCCAGCCGGGCCACGGCCCGCTGAGCCCCGGATCCCGCGCCGGCCTCGGCGCGGCCCTCGCGCTGCTCGCGATCGTCTCGGCCGTGGAGGCCGGCGACGGTCGACCGGCGCACTACCTCGCGCTGATGGCCGCCGCGCCGGTCGTGGCCGCCGCGTTGGCCGACTGGCGGGTGGTGCTCGCGGTGGGGGCGCTGGCCACCTCGGCCGGCATCGCCTTCGCGATGTGCGAGCGGGGCGCCTCGCTGGTGACCGCGGTCAACGTGGCCGCGATCGCGCTGGTCACCGTGATCGCCGCCGCCACGGCCGCGGTGCGGCAGCGTCAGGCGGAACGGATCGTGGAGCTGTCCCGGCTCGCCTCGGTGGCCCAGCAGGCGGTGCTGCGTCCACTCGGCCCACAGGTCGGCACGCTGGCGGTGGCCGCGCGCTACATCTCCTCCACCGCGACCGCCGAGATCGGCGGTGACCTGTACGAGGTGATGGACACCCCGTACGGCGTCCGCATGATCATCGGTGACGTACGCGGCAAGGGCCTGGACGCGGTCCGGCTCGCCAGCATCGTGCTCGGCTCCTACCGCCACGTGGCCTACGAACGGGCCGACCTGCGCGCGGTGGTGACCGACCTGGACCGGGCGGTGGCCCGCAACGTCGGCGACGAGGACTTCGTCACCGCCGCGCTGGTCGAGGAGCGCGGCGGCACGCTCACCATCGTCAACTGCGGGCATCCGCCGCCGCTGCTGCTGCGCCGCGGTCAGGTGATCCCGCTGGAGCCGCCGGCACCCGCGCCGCCGCTCGGCTTCATGCCGGTGGTCCGGCCCCGGGTGGAGCGGTTGGAGCCGGGAGACCGGCTGCTGCTGTTCACCGACGGGCTGGGCGAGGCCCGGCGGGACGGGGAGTTCTTCCCGACCGCCGACCGGGCCTGGCGCCTGCTCGGCCACGGCACCGTCGGCGACGGGCTCGCCTCGCTGGAGACCGCGCTCGTCGAGTGGGTGCACGGTCGCCTCGACGACGACATCGCCCTGGTCCTGATGGAGTACGCCGGCCCTCGGAACGCCGCGGCGGCCCCGGTGCCGAGCTGGGAGGTCGGCGCCGCCGACGGGTGAACCGGAAGTGTGTAATCGCTGTCACTTCCGAGATCGGCTTGTCGTTGCCTACCGGCGAGTAATACAGTCTGGAGTTACTGATCGGTAACACCTGTCCGGAAGCGGGGCCAGCGAGCATGACCCACTACAAGAGCAACCTTCGGGACCTCGAGTTCAACCTGTTCGAGGTATTCGGGGCGGACCGGACGTTCGGCCAGGAGCCGTACACGGATCTGGACGTCGACACCGCCCGCAGCTTCCTCTCCGAGGTCGACCGCCTGTCCCGCGAGGACCTGGCCGCCAGCTACACGGACAGCGACCGCAACCCGCCGGTCTTCGACCCGGCGACGCACACCGCGCCCCTGCCGGAGTCGTTCAAGAAGTCGTACCAGGCGTTCATGGACTCCGAGTTCTGGCGCCTCGACCTGCCCGAGGCGCTCGGCGGCACGAACGCCCCGCGCGCCCTCTGGTGGTCGCTGGCCGAGCTGGTGCTCGGCGCCAACGCCCCGGTCTGGATGTACGCCTCCGGCCCGTCCTTCGCCCACGTGCTGCACGTCGAGGGCAACGAGGAGCAGAAGAAGTGGGCCCGACTGTTCATCGAGAAGCAGTGGGGCTCGACCATGGTGCTGACCGAGCCGGACGCCGGCTCGGACGTGGGCGCCGGCCGCACCCGGGCCGTCCAGCAGCCGGACGGCACCTGGCACATCGAGGGCGTCAAGCGCTTCATCACCTCCGGTGAGCACAACCTCAGCGACAACATCGTCCACTACGTGCTGGCCCGCCCGGTCGGCGTGGAGGGCGTCGGCGGCCCCGGCACCAAGGGCCTGTCCCTCTTCGTCGTGCCGAAGTTCCACTTCGACGCCGAGACCGGCGAGCTGGGCGAGCGCAACGGCGTCTACGCCACCAACGTCGAGCACAAGATGGGCCTGAAGGTCTCCAACACCTGCGAGGTGACCTTCGGCGAGCACGGCGTACCGGCCAAGGGTTGGCTGCTGGGCGACAAGCACGACGGCATCCGCCAGATGTTCATGATCATCGAGTACGCCCGGATGATGGTTGGCACCAAGGCCATCGCCACGCTCTCCACCGGTTACCTGAACGCGCTGGAGTACGCCAAGAACCGGGTGCAGGGCGCCGACCTCGTCCAGCAGGCCGACAAGACCGCCCCCCGGGTCACCATCACCCACCACCCGGACGTGCGCCGCTCGCTGCTCATGCAGAAGTCGTACGCCGAGGGCCTGCGCGCGCTGGTCTGCTACACCGCCGGCTGGCAGGACAAGGTCGCGATCGCCGAGGCGGCCGGTGACGAGAAGGCCACCAAGCTGGCCAAGCGGGTCAACGACCTGCTCCTGCCGCTGGTCAAGGGCGTCGGCTCGGAGCGGGCGTACGAGCTGCTCGGCCACGAGTCGCTCCAGACGTACGGCGGCTCCGGCTTCCTCCAGGACTACCCGCTGGAGCAGTACGTCCGGGACGCCAAGATCGACACCCTCTACGAGGGCACCACGGCCATCCAGAGCCTCGACCTGATCTTCCGGAAGATCGTCCGGGACAACGGCAAGGCCCTGATGGCGGTCGCCGGCGAGATCCAGGAGCACATCACCTCCGAGGCCGGCAACGGCCAGCTCAAGGAGGAGCGCCAGGCGCTCGGCAAGGCGCTCGCCGAGATCCAGAACATCCTCGGCGTGATGACCGGCTGGCTGGGCGAGGCCCAGGCCGGCGACGCCCGCGCGCTCTACAAGGTCGGCCTGAGCAGCCGCCGGTTCCTGCTCGCGATCGGCGACCTGGTGGTCGGCTGGCTGCTGCAGAAGCAGGCGGACGTGGCCCTGAAGGCGCTGGGCGGCGAGGTCTCCGCCACCGACAAGGCGTTCTACACCGGCAAGGTGGCCGCCGCCCGGTTCTTCGCCCGCGAGGTGCTGCCCCGCATCGGCGCGGACCGGCGGATCATCGAGGGCGCCGACCTGGAGATCATGGACCTTCCGGAAGAGGCCTTCTGATCCCGTTCCGACCCCGACGGCGGCCGGCGAGCACCCGCTCGCCGGCCGCCGTCGACAGCTCGCCCGGGTCCGGGCGGTAGGAGCCACAGGTGGACGACAGCGCAACCGCACCGGCCACCGGCGCCCAGCACACCGTCAGCGGGCGGCTGCTGCTGCGCGCGCCCACGGCCGCCGACCTGGCGGACGTCTTCCGGATCCACGGCGATCCCCGGACCAACCAGTTCAACCCGGCGGGGCCGCACACCGGCGTGGACGCCAGCGGGGAACTGCTCGACGAGTGGCTCGACCACTGGCGCCGGCACGGCTTCGGTTACTGGGCGGTGCAGTCCGCGTCGAGCGGTGAGGTGCTCGGCTTCGCCGGCGTCCGGCACGGGCAGTGGATCGGTCGTCCCATGCTCAACCTGTACTACCGCTTCGCCCCGCCGCACTGGGGTTGGGGCTACGCCACCGAGGCGGCACGACACGCCGTCGAGTGGGCCGCCACGCATGTGCCCGGCCCGCCCGTACTGGCTCGCACCACGGCGGACAACCTCCCGTCCATCCGGACGGCGCAGGCGGCTGGCCTGGTCCGGCGACCGGACCTCGACGCGACCCACGACGGGGTGCGAACGGTGGTGCTGGCCTCGCGCTGACGGTCACGGCCCCGCCGTTGGGCGGTGTCGACATCATGGCGAGGATTCACCCGCGTTGCCTGCCCGGGACGCCGGGCGGGTAGGCGGGCCGCAGGTGGGTAAGCGGCGGTCGGAGCTAGGACAGGGCACGCCCAAGGGCCACCGCACGGGGGAGTGCAGCGCACATGGGCATTGGCAGCGCCATCTTTCTCATCGCGCTCGGCGCGATCATGACCTTCGCCATCCGGGCCAACGTCTGGTGGATCGACCTGCGCGCGGTCGGCTGGGTCTTCATCCTGGCCGGGCTGGGCGTCCTGCTGACCACGCTGTGGTTCTGGCAGGACCGTCGCAAGCGGGCCCGCACCCTCATCGTGGAGGAGAACCGGCTCTCGCACCCGACCGCGATGATGCCGCCGCCACCCGACCCGCCCCCGCCCACGGCCCCACCCTCCTGACACCGCCCGCAGGTGGCTGCCGTACCCGCGCGTGGGTGTTAAGAAGGGGCCCCGCCTCTACCGGAGGCGTTAAGCGGGGGCCCCTCCTTGCACCTCAGCCGCGGGCGGTGTGGCGGGTGGTGAGGGGGGCGCGGGTGAGGGTGGGCCAAGGGGTGGTGGGGTGGTGCACCACGATGTCCGTGGTGCGCAGGCCGTCGGGATCCGCCTGATCCGGGGCGAGCAGCGCCGAGAGCAGCGAGATGCCCGGGTTGTGGGCGATCAGCAGCACCGTGCCGGCCGCCGGGTCGACGGCCCGGATCAGCTCCAGCAGCTCGTCCGGGTGCGCCTCGTACGCGGTCGGCTCGTAGCGCACGGCCGGTTTCGAGCCGGCCGGGCCGCCCTCCGCCGGGGAGCCGGTCATGCCCAACGCCACGCCGTGCCAGGTCTGCCGGGTACGCCGGGCCGGCGAGCAGAGCACCACGTCGGGCAGCAGCTCGTGCCGGGCCAGCCAGGCACCCGCCGCGGCGGCGTCGGCGTGACCACGGGCGGTCAGCGGCCGCTCCGCGTCGGATCCCTCCCGGGACTGCTCGGCCTTGGCGTGTCGCAGCAGCACCAACGTCCGCTGCCCGTTCCTGCCGTCCGTCATGCGCCCAGCTTGCCTGATTGACGATCAGAGCGCCTGGGTATGTCGATGCGTGCCGCTACCTCATCCATGGCCGCGGCGGGCAGGAAACGCCAGCAGGACGCCAAGGAGGCGACGTCATGGGCATCGGTGCCAGCATCTTCCTCATCGCGGTCGGCGCGATCTTCGCGTTCGCCGTCGACGCCAACCTGGGATGGCTGAACCTCAACGTGGTGGGCTGGGTGCTCATGCTCGCCGGGCTCGCCGGCCTGCTCACCACGCTCTACTTCTGGAACAGCCGTCGCCGCGTGGTCGCCGCGCCGGTGCGCGAGCAGGTCGTCGCGGAGCCGGTGGTGCCGGTGCAGGGCGACCGGGTCGTGCGCGAGGAGTACCGCGAGGTGCGCCGCCCGGGCTCGGGCTACCCGGCCTGACCCACCCCCGGACCCGAGGGCCCCGCAACGGCGCGGGGCCCTCGCGCACGTCCGGGGTCGGATCGGCGCCGAGGCGGTCAGGCGAACAACGCGAAGTAGATCGCGATGTGGTGGCAGATCGCCGCGACCAGCGTGCACGCGTGGAAGAACTCGTGGTGGCCGAAGACGGTCGGCCACGGGTTCGGCCGGCGGAGGGCGTAGAACACCGCGCCCACGCTGTAGATCGCGCCGCCGACGCTCAGCAGCACCAGCGCGGTGACGCCGCCGGAGTGCAGGATCTGCGGCAGCATCGCCACCGCCACCCAGCCGAGCGCCAGGTAGAGCGGCGCGGAGACCCAGCGCGGCGCGTGCGGCCAGATCATCTTGACCGCGACGCCTGCCAGCGCGCCGCCCCAGACCAGGCCGAGCATGATCGTGGCGTGCCGGGTGTCCAGCAGCAGCGCGCAGAACGGCGTGTAGGTGCCGGCGATGAACACGAAGATCATCGAGTGGTCCATCCGGCGCATGATCTGGTAGCCGCGCTCGGACCAGACCCGCCGGTGGTAGAGCGCGCTGGTGCCGAAGAGCCCGCACACGGTGAAGCTGTAGACAAGGCAGCTCACCAGTGGCGCCCACCCCGGTCGGGTGGCGGCGATCGAGCACAGCACGATGCCGCAGACGAGCGCGACGAAGAACGCGTACGCGTGGAGCCAGCCGCGCATGCGCGGCTTTCCGATGTCGACCGGCCGGAGCCGGAGCGGTGCGGAGGTGGTCACCTCATCAGGTTACGACACCGTAGGTTACTTGCAAGTAGTGTGGACCGTCACGCTTCGCGGCGCGAGGATGGCCGGATGCGGATCCGACCCGTCGGGGCGCACGCCCTGCTGCTCGACTGCGACGACGCCGACCAGGTCGAGGCGTGGCGCGCCGAGCTGTGGCGCCGCCGCGCGGCCGGCGACCTGGCCGCCGTCGACATCGTCCCGGCCGCGGTCACCGTGCTGCTCGACGGCGTGCCCGACCCGGAGCCGACCGCCGCCCGGATCGCCGGCTGGCAGCCGGGGGACACCGACGCCACCGCCGACACCGCCGAGGTCCGGGTGCCCACCGAGTACGACGGTGCGGACCTGCCGACCGTCGCCGGCCACTGGGGCGTGGACGTGCCGACCGTGGTCGACCGGCTGCGACGCACCGAGTTCCGGGTCGCGTTCTGCGGCTTCGCGCCCGGGTTCGCGTACCTCGCCGGGCTGCCGCCGGAGCTGGCCGTGCCGCGGCTCACCACCCCGCGTACCCGGGTGCCGGCCGGCTCGGTCGCGCTGGCCGGCCCGTACGCGGGCATCTACCCCGCCGTATCGCCCGGCGGCTGGCTGCTGGTCGGGCGGACCGGGATGACCCTCTTCGACGTGCGGGCCGACCCGCCGGCCCGGCTCACCCCCGGCACCCGGGTCCGGCTGGTGCCGGCGTCGTGATCGAGGTGCTGCGGGCCGGCGCGCTCACCACCGTGCAGGACCAGGGCCGGCCCGGCTGGGCCCACCTCGGCGTCCCCCGCTCCGGCGCTCTCGACCCGGCCGCGCTGCGCCTGGCCAACCGGCTCGTCGGCAACCCGGAGCACGCCGCCGGGCTGGAGATCACGGTGACCGGCTGCGTGCTGCGTCTCACCCGGGCGGTCACCGTCGCGCTCACCGGCGCCCCGGCCGACGTGCGCGTCGAGCATCCACCCCGCACAGGCTCGACAGCCAGCGGGCGCGTCCGGCGGCCCGGGGACGTGGGGCGACCGCTGTCGCTGCCGGCCGGAGCGGTACTGCGGATCGGGCCGGCCCACGTCGGGGTGCGGACCTGGCTGGCCGTCAGCGGCGGGATCGCGGTCGAGCCGGTGCTCGGCAGCCGCTCCACCGACACGCTCTCCGGCCTGGGCCCGCCACCGCTGCGCGACGGGGATCGGCTGCCCCTGGGCCCCCCGACCGGCCCGCCGCCGGTGGACCTCGTCATCGCCCGGCCGGTACCGACCGACCTGCGGCTGGTCGTGCGACCCGGCCCCCGGCGGGACTGGTTCGCCCCGGACGCGTTCGACCGGCTGCGCCGCGCCGCGTACACCGTCGGCACGGACAGCAACCGGGTCGGCGCGCGGCTCGCCGGCGCCGCCCTGCCCCGCGCGGTGGCCGGCGAACTGCCGAGCGAGGGCCTGGTGCTCGGCGCGGTGCAGGTGCCGCCGGACGGCCAGCCGCTGGTCTTCCTGGCCGACCACCCCACCACCGGCGGCTACCCGGTCATCGGGGTGGTCGACGACGTGACGCCGCTCGCCCAGGCCCGCCCGGGGACTACGGTGAGGTTCCATGGACCTCAACGCTGACCTCGGCGAGGGATTCGGCAGCTGGCGGCTCGGCGACGACGAGGCGCTGCTCGGGCTGATCAGCTCCGCCAACGTGGCCTGCGGCTTCCACGCCGGTGACGCGGCCACCATGCACCGGGTCTGTGCCGGCGCCGCCGAGCGCGGCGTCGCGGTCGGCGCCCAGGTCGGCTACCGGGACCTCGCCGGCTTCGGCCGCCGGCACATCGCCTACGACTTCGCCGAGCTGCGCGACGAGACGATCTACCAGCTCGGGGCGCTCGACGCGTTCTGCCGGCTCTACCGCACCCGGGTGCGCTACCTGAAGCCGCACGGTGCGCTCTACCACGCCGCCGCGTGCGACGAGGCGCAGGCGGCCGCGCTGGTGGCGGCGATCAGCGGCTACGACCACGAGCTGCCGGTGCTCTGCCAGCCCGGCACCGTGCTCGCGCAGCTCGCGGCCGGCGCCGGGCTGCGGGTGGTCGCCGAGGGCTTCGCCGACCGCAACTATCTGCCCAACGGCACGCTGATGCCCCGCAGCGCCGCGAACGCGCTGGTCACCGACCCGGACCAGGTCGCCGTGCGGGCGGTCCGGATGGCCGTCTCGCGGACCGTGGTCGCCGTTGACGGCAGCGTGGTCCCGTGCCCGGTGGAGTCGATCTGCCTGCACGGGGACACGCCGGGGGCGGTGCGCTGTGCCGAGCTGGTGCGCGCGGCGCTCGTCGACGCGGGGGTCACGCTCACTCCGTTCGCGTGAAAGGAGGGGCCCCCGCTTAACGCATTCTGCATAGCAGGGGGCCCCTCTTATCACTCGTCCAGGCCGCGCAGCACCAGGGGGAGGCGGGTGGCGCCGCCGGTGACCACCCGGACCGGTACGCCCCAGTCCTGGCGGGTCAGGTGGCAGGCGGCGTGCTCCACGTCGGCGTCGCAGGTGGCCGCCTGGGCGGTCACCTGGAGCACGCCCTGCGCCACGTCGCCGCTGACCACCAGCCGGCGGGACAGGTCGGTGGTCGTGCCCGCCCCCTCCACCAGCAGCTCCGGCGGGGACGCCGAGACCACCAGCCGGGTCGACGGCCCGTACGTCTCGTCCAGCTTCTGCCCCGGTGCCGGCGTGAAGATCACATCGAGCGTCAGCTCGCCGGCCGTCACGTCGGTCGGCTTGCGCTCCAGGCGATGCCTCGGCCCGGCCACCGTGTTCGCGCCGGCCGCGGTCAGCGCGCCCGGTGCCAGGCGGGTCAGCCGGTGCGCGGCCGACTCGACCACCAGCACCTCACCCTCGGCGGTGACCACCAGGTCGCTCGGCTCGGCCAACCCGTCGGCCACGGTCCCGACCTGGCCGGTCTCCGGATCGAATCGGCGCACCGCGCCGTTGTACGTGTCCGCGATCAGCACCGAGCCGTCGGGCAGCGCGCACACGCCCAGCGGGTGCTGGAGCAACGCCTGGTCGGCCGGACCGTCGACGTGGCCGAAGTCGAACAGGCCCTGCCCGACGGCGGTGTGCATCTCGCCGCCGGCGACCCACCGGATCGCGCTGGTCTCGCTGTCGGCCACCCAGAGCCGGGAACCGTCGGCCGACACCGACAGCCCGGAGGGCTGGGCCATCCAGACGTCCGGCAGCGGACCGTCCCGCAGCGCCTCGACCGTGGTGCCGGCGTACATGCCGGCGGTCCGCTTGATCGGGTCGAACCACCAGAGCTGGTGGATGCCGGCCATCGCCACCACCACCCGGTCGTCGTACCAGGCCACGTCCCAGGGGGAGGAGAGGTCGACCGCGCGGGCGTCGTGCGCGTGGTCGTCGACGGTCGAGCGCCACTGCCGCCCGGTGCCGGCCACCGTGACCACCTCGCCGGAGGACAGCCGTACGCCGCGCAGCAGGTGGTTGACCGTGTCCGCGACCACGACGTCGTAACCGGCCACCTCGGCCACGTGCGGAGGCAGCAGGCAGAGCCCCTGCGGCTCGGCGAAGGTGGCGGCGGTCGCCGGGCCGTCCGTCCGGCCACGCCCGCCCGCACCGATCCGGCGGAGCACCGTCTCCCCGTCCGGGGCCAGCTCGACCAGGGAGTGCCGGGCCGAGTCGGAGACCAGCAGGTTGCCGCCGTCGAGCGCGACGGCCTTGCCGGGGAAGCGCAGCGGCGTCCCGGGCTCGGGCGGCGGCACGTACGGGCCCTCGCCCCGGTGCAGGGTGCCCTTCGCCTCGTGCGTGGCGATCAGGTCGTCGACCAGCCGGGCCAGCCCTTCGGCGTGACCCTCGCCGGCCATGGTGGCGACCACGTACCCCTCGGGGTCGACGACCGAGAGCGTCGGCCAGGCCTTCGCCGCGTACTGCTGCCACATGTCCATCTCGGGGTCGTCGAGCACCGGGTGGTGCACGCCGTAGCGCTCGACGGCTGCGGCCAGCGCGTCCGGGTCCTTCTCGTGCTCGAACTTCGGCGAGTGCACGCCGATCACCACCAGCACGTCGCCGTACTTCTCCTCGAGCGGGCGCAGCTCGTCGAGCACGTGCAGGCAGTTGATGCAGCAGAAGGTCCAGAAGTCCAGCAAGACGATCTTGCCGCGCAGGTCGGCCAGTGTGACGGCCCGGCCGCCGGTGTTCAGCCAGCCGCGACCTCGCAGCTCAGGTGCCCGTACTCGTGCGCTCATCCCCCCATCGTGCCGCACCTCCCGTCGCACGGTTCGGGGACCGTCGGGTGAAGAGCCGCACACCCGCAGCGCGGAGCGCCCGCCCCGGGTGGGGACGGGCGCTTCCGCGGAGGTGCTACTGGCCGGCCGGCTTCAGGCAGAGGACCCGGTTGGTGCCACCACCCTGGAGGACGACAGTGGGCTGGGACAGGTCGGCGCACTTGTCCTTGTTGTCCACCTTCGACACGATGCTGAACGCGCCCTGCTCGTTGCAGTTCGTGGCCACGGCGGTCGTGCCGGACTGCTTGATGCACGAGCCGACCGCCGGGTCGAAGCCCGCCGGCTTGTCGTCGCCGTTGATCTTGCCCAGCAGCGTCAGCAGGCCGAGCGGAACGGCGAGGATGAGCACGGCCGCGACCAGCACGGCGGCGAGCACCCGGCCGTTGCGCACCTTCGGCGTGGGCGCCTCGGTCTGCGGCTCGGCGTCCGGCTTGAACGCGTCGAAGCGGCCCTGGTCCGAGTCGCCCGACGGGCCGTCGGACGACCAGGCCGGCGGCGCCTGCTGCGGCGGCGGCGGGAACGCGGGCGGGAAGCCGCCCGGCTCACCCGCCGGACCCTGACCGGGTACGGCGACCGAGGCGCGCCCACCGGCCGGCGGACCGTACGGGTCCGGCTGACCACCGGGGCCACCGAACGGGTCGGACCGGCCGGCGGGCCCGTGGAACGCGTCCTGGTGACCGCCGGGGCCACCGTACGGGTTCTGCTGGCCGCCCGGCGTGCCGAACGGGTCGCGCGGCCCACCGGACTGCTCCGCGTCGTGCGGGTGCACCCCGTTGGCCGGCCGGTTGTTGCCGGGCGGGTCGACGAAGGAGGGCACGCCGACCGGGAACGGGGGCGGGCCGGCCGGTGACGACGGCTCGGCGTATCCCCGCGGCTCGTCGTCGTGCCGCGACTGCGGCCCACCGAAGCCGGCCGGGCCGTCGTGACCGGGATAGCCATGTCCGCCGTGGTCCGGGTGGGACTGCGGCCCGGGATAGTCACGTCCGTGGTCCGGGTGGGACGGCGGCCCGGGGCGGTCACGTCCGTCGTCCGGCCGGGACTGCGACCGGGCGTAGCCGTGCCCGTCGTCCGGCCGGGACGGGGACCCGTCGTAGCCGTGCCCGTCGTCCGGCCGGGACGGGGACCCGTCGTAGCCGTGCGCGTCGTCGGGCCGGGACTGCGGCCCACCGAAGGCGGCCGGGCCGTCCTGGCCGGGATAGCCGGGCGCGTCGTCCGGGTCGTCGGTCTCCTCGGGCTCCGGTCGTGCCGGCCGGCCGTACACCCGGGGCTGTGGCGCCGGAGTGCCGGTCGGGTGCACCGGCTGGTCCGACGGCGGGGCGACGCGGCTGGCCACCGGCACCGACGCGCTGGCCGACACCGCCCCCGCCTCGGGCGTGGTACGCGGGCCGGGAACGACCGGGCCGGCCGGCGACTGCGGCTCCTCGTGGCCGGACCGGGCGGTGCCCCAGCCGGCGTCACCGCGGTCCGACTCGTACGCCTGGGGTTCCCGCTCGTCCGGCCCGAACTGCGCGGCCGGGTGGTCGGCGGGCGGCGAGGCGGCCAGGGCGGCGCCCGGCACACGCTGTCCCTGCGCGGGCAGCGGCACCGCGTTGCCGGGGGCGATGCCCGGCGCGGGTGCGGGCTGGTAGGCCGGGCCGTCCTCGGCCGGCTGCCAGCCGCGCGACGGTGCCGACTCGGCCTCGTCGGACCGACCCCACGCCTCGGCGGGGGACCACGGCTCGGCGTCCGGCACGGACGGGCGCTCGGGCGCCCGTTCTTCGGGGTTGCCGCCCCAGCCGGACGGCGCGTCGGGAGTCGGTACGGACGCGCTGGCCCGGGCCGGCGTCCCGGTGGCGCCCCAACCGGGCTGCGCCGGCTCGTCCGCCCGTCGTTCGGGCTCCCGCTGGGACGGCACGGCACCGCCGCCGTGCCAGTTGCCCGCCTGCTCGTCGGAGTCACGTCGGGGCAGCGCTCCGGCCGCGTTCCAGCCGCCGGCCTGCTCGTCGCCCTGGCGCTGCTGCGGCGCCGCGGCGCCGTTCCAGCCGGTGGCTCGGTGCTGCTCCGGCTCGCCCCAGGCGTTGGCCTGCGGCGCCTCGGCGGAAGCCGCCGCCCGGCCGCCCGCCGACCAGCCACCGGACCGGTCGGGATCGTCGTCCCGGGTGGACTCGTCCCAGCCGCCGGCCCGATTCTCGGTCTGCGGGGCCGGCCAGCCGCCGGAGCGCGCCGGGTCGTCCTGCTGCGGCCCACCGGCCGGGCTCCACCCGCCGGAGCGCTGCGGGTCGTCCTCGGAGCGACCGTCCTGGTCGGACTGCTCCGCAGTGGACCACGCCTGCTCCGGGTGGCGGACGGCACCGGGCACGGAGGCCTTGGCGGCGGCCCGGGCGGTCGGCTCGGCCGGTGGCCAGGTGGCGCCGCTCTGCTGGCCGGGCGGGGCCCAGGCCGGCTGCGTGTCGCGGGGTGTCCAGCCGCCGGAACGGTGGGGGTCGTCGGCCTGCTCGTCGCGGGGTGTCCAGCCGCCGGAGCGGTGGGGGTCGTCCGTCTGCGCGCCGGCCCCGACGGCCCAGCCGCCGGAGTGGCTCACGTCGTCGCCGTGCTGCCCGGCGCGAGCGGATCCACCGGGGTCCGCAGCGACCGGGGTGACCCAGGTCTCGTTCGGCACGGTGGCCGGCGCGGGGACGTAACCGGTGCCCCGCGTGCCCGCGTCCCCGGACTGCTCCCAGGCGGGTTGCTCGCCGGCCTGGCCGCCGCCCCAGGCGGGCCGGTTCTGCTCGGCGGCCCAGGCGGGTGGCGCCGGCTCGGCGGGGCTGTTCGGCGGTGCGGCGGCCCAGGACGGCGGCGTCGGACCGGTCCGCTCCGGGCCGGCCTGCTCGGCGGCCCACGCGGGTGCGCCCTGGCCGGGGGTGGCCCAGGCGGGTGCGCCCGACTCGGGGGCGCCCCAGGCGGGCTGCTGGCCGCGGCCGCCGGAGTCGGCGGGCGGGGGCACCTGGGCGCTGGCCCGGCCGGTGACCTGCTGACCCGCGGGCGGAGCCCAGGCGGGGGGTTGGTCGTCGGCCGCGGCCCAGGCCGGAGCCGACGGGGCGGGCCGGCCGGCCGGCGGGGGTGGGGCCCAGCCGAGGTCGGGCGTGCCGGGATACCCGTTGTCCTGCTGCGCCGGCTGATCGCCGTACGGCACCGGTCCGCCGGTGCCCGGCGACACCTCGCCCGGCTCCTGGCCGGGGCGGTGCGGAGCCTCGGACGTCATGGGTGCGCCTCCTCCATCACAGGTCGGCCGCCGATGCCGGTCGGGGACCGTCGGCATGGCTGCCGGCGTCGCCGGCGGGTACCGGCCGTGCGGGCTCCCCGCACCGTATCCGGTGGTCGCCCGGGGGCGCTCGGGGGAGCCTCGGCCGTCACCGAAAGTCACCGGTCGACGTCGATGGGTTTCGCTTTCCCGCGTCGGGCCGGAGGCAGCCGGTTGGCGACCGTGCCAACCGTACCGGGCGGTGCGGCGAGGTGGAATCCCGGTGCCGAACGACGCGGAACGCCGAAGCCCCGCCCGGCGTGCCGGGCGGGGCTTCGAACTGGAGGAGGTGAGAAAGGTCGGTGGCGTCAGCTCATGTGACGCTGGGCGATGGCGAGAAGCTCCTGGCGGACCGCGGGCGAGTTGGCGGAACGCAGGGCGTGCTCAATGGCACGGGCCCGGCGGTTGGCGTCGCGGCGGGTGCGGATTCGCTCGATCATGCTCATCTTGGGTCTCTCCTCCTGGCTATTCGGTTGTCAGCCCTTGATGTCTCTATTTAAGCGCACCACGACGCCGATTGCCATCGATTACAAGGTGAGCTGAGCCACCTGCCTAAGGATCGTAGGTCGACAGCCGTGCCGGGCCGACGATTTCGCCTCCCAACGGCAACGGCCGGTGTGCCGGGCGTTCACCCGTGGCACACCGGCCGTGGCCGGAACCGTGATAGGTCAGGTCCAGGCGAGCAGCGCCGCCTCCGGATCGGCCAGGAAGTCCCCCACGTCGCGCAGGAACTTCGAACCCAGCTCACCGTCGACGATCCGGTGGTCGAAGGAGAGGCCGAGCGTGGTGACCAGGCGCGGCTTGACCTTCCCCTTGTGCACCCACGGCTGCTCGCGTACCGCGCCGAAGGCCAGGATCGCCGACTCGCCCGGGGGCAGGATCGGCGTACCGGTGTCCACGCCGAAGACGCCGACGTTGGTGATGGTGAGCGTGCCGCCGGACATGTCCGCCGGGGACGTCCGCCCCGACTTCGCGGTCTGCACCAGCGCCGTCATCGCGTCCGCCAGCTCACGCAGCGAGAGCCGGCCGGCGTCCTTGATGTTCGGCACGATCAGGCCGCGCTCGGTGGCCGCCGCGATGCCCAGGTTGACGTACTCCTTCACCACGATCTCGTCGCCGGCCCAGGTCGAGTTGACCATCGGGTGGCGCTCGACCGCCAGCAGCACCGCCTTGGCGACCAGCAGCAGTGGCGACACCCTGACGTCGCGCCACTCGCGTCGGTCGCGGAGCCGGTCCAGCGCCTTCATCGACCGGGTCACGTCGACGGTGAGGAACTCCGTCACGTGCGGGGCGGTGAACGCCGACCGGGCCATGTTCTCCGCGGTCAGCTTGCGTACCCCCTTGACCGGGATGCGCTGCTCGCGGTCCGCGCCGAAGCTCGCGACCGACGCGGCCGGGGCCGCGACCGTCAGCGGCTCGGCCGCCGCCGGGGTCCCGCTCGCCGCCCGCTGTACGTCCTCGCGGGTGATCGAGCCCAGCGGACCGGAACCGGTCAGCGTGGCCAGGTCGACCCCGAGGTCCTTGGCGAGCTTGCGGACCGGCGGCTTGGCCAGCACCGGACCGGTGACCCGGCCGTTGCCGTTCATCGCCGGAGCGGGCGCGATCGGAGCCGGAGCCGGCACGGGAGCGACCGGCGCCGCCGTCGCCTGCGCCGGCACGTCACCCTTGCGGGCCCGGCGCTTGGCCGGCGCGTTGCGCGGGCCGTAGCCGACCAGCACGGCGGTACGCCCACCCGGGGCGGCGCCGCCGATCAGGCCCGGCTCGACCATGCCCTCGGCCGGCGCGACCTCCACCGCGGCCAGCGACGCGGCCGACGGGGTCGGCAGCGCCTCGGCCGGCGCGCCGGTCGTGGACTGCTCCAGCGGCCCGGCGTTCGGGTCGGTGTCGATCGCGATGATCGGCACGCCGACCTCGACAGTCGAACCCTCCGGGTGGAAGATCGCCTGCACCCGGCCGGCCCACTTCGCCGGGATCTCCACCGCCGCCTTCGCGGTCTCCACCTCGACGATCGGCTGGTTCAGCTCAATGTCGTCGCCCACCTTGACCAGCCAGGCGAGGATCTCGCCCTCGGTCAGGCCCTCGCCCAGGTCGGGCAGGTTGAACTCCTTGACCCGTGACATGCCGCTCACCAGCCGAAGGTGCGGTCGACGGCGTCGAGCACCCGGTCGAGGTCGGGCAGGTACTCCTCCTCCACCCGGGCGGCCGGGTAGGGGATGTCGAAACCGGTCACCCGCAGCACCGGGGACTCCAGGGAGTAGAAGCACTCCTCGGTGATCCGGGCCGCGACCTCCGAGCCGAGGCCCAGGTTGCCCGGGGCCTCGTGCACGACCACGCAGCGGCCGGTGCGCTTCACCGACTCGTACGCGGCGGTCAGGTCCAGCGGCGAGAGCGTCCGCAGGTCGACGACCTCCAGCTCCCGGCCGTCCTCGGCGGCGGCGGTGGCCGCGTCCAGCGCCGTGCGCACCATCGGGCCGTACGCCAGCACGGTGGCGTCCGTGCCGGGCCGCGCGACCCGCGCGCTGTGCAGCGGGTACGCGTCCGCGAGCGGGGCGTCCAGGTCGACCGGACCCTTCTCCCAGTAGCGCCGCTTCGGCTCCAGGAAGACGATCGGGTCGTCCGAGGCGATCGCCTGCTGGATCATCACGTACGCGTCCTGCGGGTTCGCGCAGGTCACCACCTTCAGGCCGGCGGTGTGCGCGAAGTAGGCCTCGGGCGACTCGGAGTGGTGCTCGACCGCGCCGATGCCACCGCCGTAGGGGATCCGGATCACCATCGGGATCCGCACCTTGCCCTGCGAGCGGTAGTGCATCTTGGCCACCTGCGACACGATCTGGTCGTACGCCGGGTAGACGAAGCCGTCGAACTGGATCTCGCAGACCGGCCGGAAACCCCGGATGGCCAGGCCGACCGCGGTGCCGATGATGCCGGACTCGGCGAGCGGGGTGTCGATCACCCGCTGGTCGCCGAAGTCCTTCTGCAGGCCGTCGGTGATGCGGAACACGCCGCCCAGCTTGCCGACGTCCTCGCCCATGATGACGACCTTCGGGTCGTTCTCCAGGGCCCGCCGCAGGCCGGTGTTGAGCGCCTTGCCGAGGGTGAGCGTCTCCGTGGCCATCAGTGCGCGCTCCCCTCGAACGACTCCATGTACTGCGAGAACCGGGCCCGCTGCTCGTCCAGCTCGGCGGAGCCGTGCGGGTAGACGTGGTCGAACATGCTGACCGGCTGCGGGTCGGGCATGTTGAGCACCCGCTCGCGCAGGTGCACCGACTCGGCGCGGGCCTGCTCGTCGATCTCGGCGAAGAACGACTCGTTGACGATCTGCTGCTTGAGCAGGAACGCCTTCATCCGGGCGATCGGGTCCTTGGCCTGCCAGGCCTCGACCTCGCTGGCGATCCGGTAGCGCGTCGGGTCGTCGGAGGTGGTGTGCGCGCCCATCCGGTAGGTGTACGCCTCGATCAGCGACGGGCCCTGGCCGTTGCGCGCGGTGTCCAGCGCGTGCCGGGTCACCGCGTACGAGGCGAGCACGTCGTTGCCGTCCACCCGGACGCCGGGGAAGCCGAACCCGCCGGCGCGCCGGTAGAGCGGGACGCGGGTCTGCCGCTCCAGCGGCTCCGAGATGGCGTACTGGTTGTTCTGGCAGAAGAAGACCAGCGGCGCGTTGAACACGCTGGCCCAGACGAACGACTCGTTGACGTCGCCCTGGCTGGTGGCGCCGTCGCCGAAGTAGGCGATCACCGCCTCGCCGTCCTCGCCGCCGGTCTTGCCGTCCATCGCGACGCCCATGGCGTATCCGGTCGCGTGCAGGGTCTGCGCCCCGATCACGATCGTGTACATGTTGAACTTGAACTCGTTCGGGTCCCAGCCGCCCTGGTCGACGCCGCGGAACAGGCCGAGCGGCATGATCGGGTCGATGCCGCGGCAGTAGAGCACGCCGTGTTCCCGGTAGGTCGGGAAGGCCATGTCCTGCGCGCGCAGCGCCCGGCCGGAGCCCACCTGCGCGGCCTCCTGGCCCAGCAGGCTGGCCCACAGGCCCAGCTCGCCCTGGCGTTGCAGGGCGGTCGCCTCGGCGTCGAGCTTGCGGACCAGGACGAGGTCCCGGTAGAGCCCGCGGTATTCCTCGTCGGTGAAGTCGACGCGGTACTCGGTCCCGTCCGGACCGAGCGCGGTCTCGATCCGCTCGCCCTCCGGGGTGAGCAGCTGTACGAGTTCCGGTTCGCCGGTCGCGGCGGCGCGCCTGGTACGGGGTGCGGCCCGCTTGCTGCGGGTGGCGCCCCCGGGGTCGCCCTTTGCCATCCGTCTCTCCCTGTCTGTCTGCGCCGCGCCGGGGGTGACCCGAGCCGCGCACGTCGTGCGCCCGCCCGGCAGGTGCCGGGTCGGTCCCTGGCGGCCGCGCCATAGCCCCGGTGAGGGTTGCCGCGCGGCGTGAGCCGGGGTCCGTCGGGGGACCCAGGCCCGGGAGCGCCGGCGCCGTTCCGCACCAGCCGCGGGGTGCGCGGAGGTGTCGGCTGCGTTGCCGTCGTGCCTGAATGATTGCAGAGGAGGTGAGCGGGCCCACAGTATGGCCTCCCCCACCGGTGAGGTTCCATCGGGTTCGTGGGCTCATGGACGCTTTTGTCGGATAGGCCGTGCGGGACGGTCGGACAAATTGTGTGTCGACACGCCGTCGTGGCTGGTGAACTGAGCGTCACTGGGTCAAGCTGACGGGGAGCCATTGCGCGGCATTTGTCCGTTATTCGCGCGTGCTCGTCCCGCCCCGTCGACACGTACGAGGAGTGTGCCGGTGTCCGAGCCAGAGGGTCCTCCCGGTGCTCCCTTCCTCGGCCGGCACCGGGCGACGCCCGCCCGCTACCGGCGGGTCGTCGGCGCGCACCGCGCTCCCGGCGCCGGCGGACCGAGTCGCGGCTACCTGCTGACCGTGGCGTTGCTCGCCGGCACCGCGTCGATGCCGATCCTCGCCGCGATCAGCACCGGCTCGGCCTCCGTGGGCAACAGCGCACTGCCCGACGCGGGTACCCGGTTCATGCCGACCCCCTCGGTCGGGCCGGTGGTCATCCCGCTGCCCCAGAGCACCCAGGGCCCGGTGCCACCCGCACCCACGCCGGCGGTCGGCGCCACCACCACCGAGCCCCCGCGCCCGCTCCTCCCGGCCGCACCGTCCCTGCCCGAGGGCGGCGACCCGGGTTCCGGCCACCGGTCCCGGCCGTCGGTCGTACCGGCCCCGGCACCCCCGCCCACCCGGCCGTCGCCCCGCCCGCCCCGACAGTCGCCGGCCCCGTCGCCCTCGCCGTCGCCCTCGCCGTCCCCGTCGCCCTCGCCCGACCCGAGCCCGGCCCCGGAGCCGACCGTCACCTCGGCCACACCGCACCCGTCCGACCCCTCGACGACGCCGGATCCGTCCACCAGCACCTCGGCGCCGAGCCCGAGCGGCGGTCCGGAACCGACCACCACGCCGCCGGGCGAGTCGCCGGAACCGAGCCCCAGCGGCGGTCCCACCGCCACGTCGAAGCCGACCCGCTCCGCGACGCCGACCAGCTCCGCCACGCCGGGCGGGTGAGCGCCGCGGCTCCGGCGACGGCAACGGCGATGCGGAGCGGTCATGGAGTCTGAGATCCGCTCGGGGGCGGGGCGCTCACCCCTGCGGCGAGGGGATCAGGCGGGGTCGTCGGTGAGGCGGTGCCGGTTCGCCTCGATCCAGGCGTTCAGCGCCTCCGGGTCGTCCGGGTCCACCCCGTCCGCCATCAGCTGCGCCACCGCGGCGGTGGCCGGGCTGCGTCGCTCACCGGTGCTGTAGAGCCGGGCGAACTCCGGGACCATCTCGGTGATCGCCTCGTCCGTCCGGTCGGCGGCGGCCCGCGACAGCCCCCGCTGCCGGGCCGCGTACGCCGCCCAGGCGCGCAGCACCCGGGGCAGCATCGCGGCGTCGTCCATGTCCAGCACGGCGCGGCGGTGCACCCAGTCGAGCAGGAACAGCTCGGCGACCATCGGGCTCCACCGCATCGGGTCCGCGTCCGGGAAGCTCGCCGCGTGGTCCAGCAGCAGGCCCAGACAGAAGTGCAGGGAGGCCAGCTCGCCGTCGGCCACCTCGGGCAGGCCGAAGCGGGTGGCCTCGGGCGCGTCGAGGAAGGCGCGTACCAGCCGGGTCCGTTCCTCGTCGGTGGGCGGCGGCGTGCCGCTCGGGCCGGCCGACGGGGCCGGCCCGGGCAGCGCGGCCAGCCGGGCGCCCACCAGCGCCCGATCGGTGGCGAGCGAACCCTGGGCGGGCAGCTCGCCGAGGTCGTCGGTGACCGCCAGATGCCGCCTCACCTCGGCGTGCATCCGGGCCGGGTCCTCGGTGCGGAACCAGGTCAGCTCGTCCTCGGTGCAGATCTCCCGGGCCTGCTCGACGATCCGGCCCGCCGGCCCGCCGACGAACACGTCCTTGGTGATGCCGATGTTGTGGTCGACGAGGGCCACCAGCGCGTGCTCCGGCCCGCCCTGCTCCTCGTCGTCGTAGGCGAACGTGGCGAGGTAGGAGGTCTGGTCGCCGTACACGTCGCCGTAGGCCCAGGTGCCGGTGAGGCGCACCCGGCCGAGCTGCCCGGCCCACGCCGGGGCGTGCGCGCCGGGCCGGACCCGGGCGGCGCCCGCAGCGTCCGGCACCAGGCTGGCGAAGACGGCGCGGATGGTGGTCGCGGCGGCGCTGCGCCGGCGGGACGTGGCGGCCAGGAAGCCGGCCACGAACTCGCGGACGGCCTGCTCCCGGTCGTGCTCGGCGACGGCGTAGACGCTGCCCAGCAGCGCGGCGCCGAGCATCTCCGCGTCCAGCGCGGAGTCGAGCCTCGTCACGTCGCGCGCGGCGTGCAGCACCGCGTCGTAAGGGGTCTGTGGCGTGGCCATGCACCGACCCTACGCCGCGCCCCCGGCCACCACACCGGTCAGCGCGCCGGGTTCAGCGCTGCTCGGCCTCCCGCAGCGCGTCCCGCGCCGCGCCGTAGCGCGCCAGCACGGCCCAGACCGGATCCAGCACGTACTTCTCGCCGACGCTGCCCACGGAGGTGAGCAGGCGCTGCTCGGCGCGACGGCGGGCCCGCCGGGCCGCCCAGCCGACCACCGGCCGGGTCAGCGCCGCGACCAGCAACCCGGCCAGCAGGCCGCCCAGCAGCAGCACGGTGGGCCAGGGCACCTCGCCGAGCCTCGGGTGCTCCAGCGGCGGCAGGCCGAGGAAGCGCACCGCGTAGCCCAGGACCAGCCAGAGCAATCCGCCGAGCGCGGCGAGGGTGACCAGCCACTGGATCCCGCCGACCACCCGCCACCACGCGGGCCGCCGGTCCATGCCGAGGTCGGTGGCCGCTACCGCGTGGTCCAGCGCGCCCGGCAGGTCGGTCAACCGGGACCGGGCCGCGGCGGTCACCGCGGCCGGCCAGGGCGCCGGCAGGTCGGTGCTGGAGCGGTCGGCCACCGCCCGGATGGCCAGGTGCAGCGACGACCGCTGCGCGGCGGTCGGATCGGGTACGGAGGTCGCCGAGATCAGGCTCTCCGCCGGCGCCTCCGGGTCGCGCCCGGGCAGGTGCAGCCGGCGCAGCGGATCGGGGCGCAGCTTCCGCCAGCTCCGCACCAGCGGCCAGCCGGTGCTGCTCACCGCCCGGTGCCGGTAGGCGCCCTCGACCGCCTGCGCGACGGTCGGCACCCCGGCCGCCCCGGCGAGCGCCCGGGTGAGCTCCTGGGCCGAGGCGTCACCGGGTCGGGTGCGCGGCGGCTCCGGCCCGACCAGCGGTTCCAGATCGGCCACCACGGCGTCCACGTCCCCGGAGAGCCGGCGCAGGGCGGCCTGCCGTTCGGCGACCGTCTTCTCCAACTCGGCCCGTAGCCCGGCCAACCCGGCCGGGTCGGTGGCCACGGTGGGCAGCAGCGGCACCCCGCCCAGCCCGTCGGCGTCGAGCAGCCGGCGCAGGTCGTCGAGGACCGTGGGCAGCTCGGTCGGGTGCAACCGGTCGGCCTGGTTGAGCACCACCACGGTCACGTCCTTGTGCCGGTGGAACTCGCGCAGGTAGCTGGTGTGGATCACGCGGTCGGCGTACTTCTGCGGGTCGACCACCCAGACCACGAGGTCGACCAGGCCGAGCAGCCGGTCGACCTCCAGCCGGTGGTGGTGCTGCACCGAGTCGAAGTCGGGCAGGTCCAGCAGGACGAGGCCGTGCAGGGTCGACTCGTCGTCGCCGTCCAGCGGGCTCTCCCGGACGAAACGGTGCCGGGGGAGCACGCCGACCCAGTCGAGCAGCCGGACCGCGCCGTCGAGCGGACCCCACACGCAGGCATGGGCCACCCCGGTGGTCGGGCGGCGCACGCCGACCGGGGAGAGGTCCATCCGGGCGAGCGCGTTGAACAGGCTCGACTTGCCGCTGCCGGTCGCGCCGGCCAGGGCGACCAGGGTGTGGCGGCCGGAGAGGGCGAGCCGGTCACCGGCCCGCTCGACCACCGTGTGCCCGGCCACGAGCTGGGCGTCGGGCACCTGGCCGTCCACCGCGCGGAGGAACCGCTGGACCGCCTCCAGGCGCGCGATCAGGACGTCCGGATCGACCCGCTGGTCGGCCCGGAACGCCTCGCGTACCCGTCCCACGATGTTCGTCATGGGTGTCGACCGTCCTGTTCGGTGGTGGGCAACGCGGCGTCGGCCGTGGACAGACCGCTGCGGTGCCGGGCCCGTTCGACCGCCACGGCGGCCCGGCGCAGCGTCTCGCCGGCGTCGGCGGCCGGGCGGGCGGCCTCGGTGCGGGCCAGGAAACGGGCGGCCTCCTCGGCCATCAACGCGCCGACCCGGTCGAGCAGGTCGACCCGCGCCTTGCGGGACAGGTTCCGCACCGCCTGGTCGCCGAAGATGGCCTGGAGCACGGTCTGGCCGGCGACCGCGGTGCCGGTGCCCGCGGCGACCTCGAGCCCGGTGGGGATGAAGGCGGTGGAGGCGAAGACGCCGATCATGACGGCCAGACCGGTGGCATTGACCGCGTAGGCGGCCGTGCGGGCCACGAAACGGCGGTCGGCGCCCTCGACGCGGACCAGCTCCAGCACCCCGCGCTGCCAGTCGCGGACCAGTTGCTCACCGCGCGCGGGCAGGTCGGCCGAGGCGTGCGCCAGCTCCGGCTCGAGCAGCGCCGCGCCCGCCGGATGCGCCTTCCACCCGGTGTACGCGTTCTCCGCTGCCTCGGCGGCCACCCCGCGCAGCAGCGTGACCAGCTGGGACTCGATAGCGGTACGCAGCTCCGCGGCGGGCGCGGGTCGTCCGGTGATGGTCGCGACCACCCGGTCGCGCAGCCGCCCGATCCGCGCCTCCAGGCTGCGGAAGAACTCGCCGGTGCCGACGAACTCCTGCCAGCGGGCCAGCACCTCGCCGCGGAGCAGCCGGCCGTCCTTGAGCCCCTGGTCGACGGTGCGCTCCGCGCCCCGGTAGGCGGCCCGGACCCGCTCGTCCAGCGCCTCGGCGGCGGCCACCTGCTCGTCGGCGGCGTCGGCCAGCGCCTCGACCACCGGGTGCAGGGCGGCCAGCGCGCCGTCGAGCGTCTGCCGGACCACCGCCGAGCGGGCCTCCGCGTCGCCGGCGAGCCGGGCGAACCACCCGCTCAGCGGGGCCGTCATCCGGTCGGGCAGCAGCCCCTGCCCGTCCACCCACGTCTCCGGCAGCACGAACAGCGGCGCGGCGCCCAGCTCCTGGCTGGCCAGCATCTGCGACAGGTGGGCGGCGATCTCGTCGGCCGCCTCGGGCGGGACCCGGTCGAGCACCATGGCCACGGCGGTGCCCCGGGCCCGGGCGCTGCGCAGCAGCTCCCAGGGGACGGCGTCGGCGTAGCGCGCGGCGGTGGTGACGAACAGCCAGAGGTCGGCGGCGGCGAGCAGCTGCCCGGCGAGCGCCCGGTTGGCGTCGACCACCGAGTCGATGTCGGGGGCGTCGAGGAAGGCCAGGCCGGGCGGCAGCGCCGGGGCGGTGACCAGTTGCAGGGTGCCGGGGTGCTCGCTCGGGTCGGTGGTGCGGGTCAGGCCGGGCAGCAGCTCGCCCTGGCGGAACCAGGCCGCGTCGGCGGGGTTGCAGACCAGCACCGGGGAGCGGGTGGTCGGGCGGAGCACACCCGCCGCGCTGACCCGCGCCTGGACCAGGCTGTTGACCAACGTCGACTTGCCGGCACCGGTCGAGCCGCCGACCACCACGAGCAGTGGGGCGTCGAGCCGGGCCAGGCGCGGCAGCAGGTAGTCGTCGAGCTGGTCGGTGAGGCTGCGGGCGGCCTGCCGGGCCGAATCGGCCGACGGCAGCGTCAACGGGAAGCGAGCCGCGTCGATCGCGGACCGCAGGCCGGCTAGCGCGGCGGGCAGGCCCGCGGCGTCTCCGCCGGGCTGGTTCTCGCCGTGGGTGGTTCCGGTGCGGGCTGCGACGGCGGGCGCGCCGGCACGGGTGGCGGGATCGCCATGCGTCGTCACCGCTAAAGCGTGCCCGACCGACGCAAGGTAAGACAACCGGACGGTAATAACGGTCAGGTTGCGCCGAGTCGACTCAACCTCGACTTGCGGTTTGCCGAGGGCGTGGCACCATTGAGTCAAGTTCACTCAACTTGTGGTGCGGCCGCCTCCGGGCGACCCCGCCGGGCAGGTCGTCTGACCTGCTCACCCGTTACGAAGCGAGGAAGCGAACATGGCACGTGCGGTCGGCATCGACCTCGGCACGACGAACTCCTGCGTCAGCGTTCTCGAGGGCGGTGAGCCCACCGTCATCGCCAACGCCGAGGGCTCGCGGACGACTCCCTCGATCGTCGCGTTCGCCCGCAACGGCGAGGTGCTCGTCGGTGAGGTCGCCAAGCGCCAGGCGGTGACCAACCCCGACCGGACCATCCGCTCGGTCAAGCGGGAGATCGGCACCAACTGGACCGTCGACATCGACGGCAAGAAGTACACCCCGCAGGAGATCTCGGCCCGGACGCTGATGAAGCTCAAGCGGGACGCCGAGGCGTACCTGGGCGAGCAGATCGCCGACGCGGTGATCACCGTCCCGGCCTACTTCAACGACGGGCAGCGCCAGGCCACCAAGGAGGCCGGTGAGATCGCCGGCTTCAACGTGCTGCGGATCGTGAACGAGCCGACCGCGGCCGCCCTGGCGTACGGCCTGGACAAGGGCTCCAAGGAGCAGACCGTCCTGGTCTTCGACCTCGGTGGCGGCACCTTCGACGTGTCGCTGCTGGAGCTGGCCGAGGGCGTGGTCGAGGTCAAGTCGACGAGCGGTGACAACCAGCTCGGTGGCGACGACTGGGACCAGCGCATCATCGACCACCTGGTGAAGACGTTCCGTGGCGAGCACGGCATCGACCTCTCGCAGGACAAGATGGCCATGCAGCGGCTCAAGGAGGCGGCCGAGAAGGCCAAGATCGAGCTGTCCGCGGCCACCACCAGCAACATCAACCTGCCGTACATCACCGCCGGCTCGGCCGGCCCGCTGCACCTCGACGTGACGCTGAGCCGCGCCGAGTTCCAGCGCATGACGCAGGACCTGCTGGACCGCTGCAAGGGCCCGTTCGAGCAGGCCGTCAAGGACGCCGGGATCAAGGTCTCCGACGTCGACCACGTCATCCTGGTCGGCGGCTCCACCCGGATGCCGGCCGTCACCGACCTGGTCAAGCAGCTCACCGGCCGTGACCCGAACAAGGGCGTCAACCCGGACGAGGTCGTCGCCGTCGGCGCCGCCCTCCAGGCCGGCGTGCTCAAGGGCGAGGTCAAGGACGTCCTGCTGCTCGACGTGACCCCGCTGAGCCTGGGCATCGAGACCAAGGGCGGCATCTTCACCAAGCTCATCGAGCGCAACACCACCATCCCGACCAAGCGCTCCGAGGTCTTCACCACGGCCGACGACAACCAGCCGTCGGTGCTGATCCAGGTGTTCCAGGGCGAGCGGGAGATCGCGGCCTACAACAAGAAGCTCGGCACCTTCGAGCTGACCGGCCTCCCGCCGGCGCCGCGCGGCGTGCCGCAGATCGAGGTCACGTTCGACATCGACGCCAACGGCATCGTGAACGTGCACGCCAAGGACCTGGGCACCGGCAAGGAGCAGAAGATGACGATCACCGGCGGCTCCTCGCTGCCGAAGGACGACATCGAGCGCATGCGCCGGGACGCCGAGGAGCACGCCGACGAGGACAAGCGTCGCCGCGAGGAGGCGGAGACCCGCAACGTCGCCGAGGCGCTCCAGTGGCAGACCGAGAAGTTCCTCGCCGAGAGCGGCGACAAGCTGCCGGGTGAGAACCGTGACCAGCTCAACGAGGCGCTCGGCGAGCTGCGCAGCGCCCTCGGCGGGCAGGACATCGACAAGATCAAGGCCGCGCACGAGAAGCTGGCCCAGGTCTCCCAGCAGGCTGGTTCGCTGCTCTACGCCCAGCAGCAGGAGGGCGAGCCGGGTGCCCAGGGCGCTCCGGGCGCCGGTGCTGCCGGGCCGGGTGCCGGCGCCGGTGCGACCGGTGGCCCGCAGGCCGGCGGCCCCGACGACGTGGTCGACGCGGAGATCGTGGACGAGGACAAGAAGTGACAGTCGGTCCCCGACACGACTCGCACCGCAGAGGGATGAGGTAACCGCATGACGGACAAGCCACGAGCGGCCGACCCGGGCTCGACCGGGTCGGCGCCGGGTGGCTCCCCGGGCGCCGGCAAGGACGCCGGCGACGAGCCGCGGGTCGTCATCCGCGACAAGCGCAAGCTCGGCAAGGTGACCGAGGAACCGGCGAACGACGCCTCGGCCGCCGACGCCGCCGCCGACGCGCCCGCCGAGGGCCTGGTCGAGGAGGCCGAGGTCGTGGTCGACGAGATCGTCGGCGAGGCCGAGGTCGCCGGGCCGCCGGTGGTCGACTCGCCCGCCGAGCCGAGCGGGGAGACCGGCGGCACGTCGGCTCCGCTCGGGGCCGAGCTGGAGTCGCTCCGCTCCGATCTGGAGGAGCGCACCCGCGACCTCCAGCGGGTCTCGGCGGAGTACGCCAACTACCGCAAGCGGGTCGACCGCGACCGCAACCTGGTCCAGGAGCAGGCGACCGGCGGGGTGCTCACCGCGCTGCTGCCGATCCTCGACGACCTGGACCGGGCGCGCGAGCACGGTGACCTGGTGGGCCCGTTCGGCAGCGTGGCCGAGCAGCTCACCGGGGCGCTGGGCAAGTTCGGCCTGACCGCGTTCGGCGAGCAGGGCGACCCGTTCGACCCGACCCGGCACGAGGCGGTGGCCCACCAGACCTCCGCCGACGTGACCGAGCCGACCTGCGTGCAGGTCATGCGCCGGGGCTACCAGCTCGGTGAGCGGCTGCTGCGGCCGGCCCTGGTCGCGGTCGCGGACCCGGAGTAGTGCCGACCCGTGACGTCCCGCCCGCCCCGCTCGGGCGGGCGGGACGACCGGGATTCGACCCGTGGAAGGGGGTGGACCGGTGAGTTCCAAGGACTGGATCGAGAAGGACTACTACGCCGCGTTGGGCGTGGACAAGTCCGCCTCCTCGGACGACATCAAGAAGTCGTACCGGAAATTGGCCCGGGAGTCGCATCCGGACCACAACCCCGGCGACACCGGGGCCGAGGAGCGGTTCAAGACCGTCTCCGAGGCGTACGCGGTGCTCGGCGACGAGAAGAAGCGGCGCGAGTACGACGAGATGCGGTCGCTCTTCGGCTCGGGGGCGTTCCGGCGCGGCGCCCGCGGCGCGGGCCAGCCCGGCGGCGCGCCGTTCGACGTCTCCGACCTGTTCGGCGGCGGTGGCGCCGGCGGTGCCGACACCCGGTTCGGCGGGGGTGGCTTCACCGACCTGTTCAGCACGATCTTCTCCGGTGGCGGCGGTGGGGGCGCGGCCCGTCCGCGCGGCCCGGCCCGGGGTCGGGACGTCGAGGCCGAGGTGGCGCTCGACTTCTCCGACGCGGTCCGCGGCGTCACGCTGCCGCTGACCCTGCGCGCGCCCGGGGTCTGCGACACCTGCCACGGCAACGGCGCGAAGCCGGGCACCCAACCGGTCGCCTGCCCGGTCTGCCACGGCGCCGGGGTCACCACCCGCAACCAGGGGTCGTTCAGCTTCTCCGAGCCGTGTCGCAACTGCCAGGGCGTCGGCACGATCGTCGAGGAGAAGTGCCCGGAGTGCCACGGCACCGGCGGGGTCACCAAGACCCGCACGCTGACCGTGCGCTTTCCGGCCGGGGTGGCCGACGGGCAGCGGATCCGCCTGGCGGGTCGGGGCGAGCCCGGTGAGCGGGGCGGCCCGGCCGGAGATCTGTTCGTGCACGTGAAGGTCCGCCCGGACGAGCTGTTCGGGCGCACCGGGGACGATCTGACCCTGAACGTCCCGATCACCTACGCCGAGGCCGTGCTCGGCACCGACCTGCGGGTCCCGACCCTGGACGGCACGGTGACCCTGCGGGTGCCACCGGGTACTCCCGCCGGACGGGTGCTGCGGGCCCGGGGCAAGGGCGTCGTCCGCAAGGACGGCCGCGTCGGTGACCTGCTGGTCACGCTGGACGTGGTGGTCCCGGCGACGGTGTCGGACGAGGCCCGGGCGGCCCTGGAGACCTTCGCGGCGCAGACCCCGCCCGCCGCGCGGGAACATCTCGAAGCGCGGGTACGTCGATTCAGTTGACGGCGGCAGCGGAGGTGAGCGGGCATGTCGGAGGAGTACGTCGGGTCAGGTGACCCGGCCTACGAGGCCAAGATCTTGATGATCTCGGTGGCCGCGCGGATGGCGGGCATGCACCCCCAGACGCTGCGCCAGTACGACCGGTTGGGCCTGGTGCAGGCCGGCCGGGCGGCCGGTGGCGGCCGACGCTACAGCGTCCGGGACGTGGTGCTGCTCCGCGAGGTGCAGCGCCTCAGCCAGGACGACGGGATCAACCTGGCCGGGGTGAAGCGGATCATCGGGCTGGAGCGGCTGCTGGAGGAGGCGCAGCAGCGGGTGGCCCGGCTGGAGGCGGAGCTGGACGCCGCGTACCGGCGGATCGCCGAGCTGGAGTCGCTGGGCGGCTTCGCCCGGGGCGACCTCGTGCCGACCAACCGCACCTCCACCGCGCTCGTCGTCTGGCGTCCCCGCCGCACCCCCGACCGCTGACGCTCGCGTTCCACCGAAGGCCGGCACCGCCCCGGGTTCTCCCGGGGGTGCCGGCCTTCGTCATGCGCGCTGCCTCCGCGGCTGGTGGGTGGCGCTTCCGGGCCGCTGGGGGTTCGTCGTCGATGCCACCTACCGGTGGAGCGCCATGGGTGTCCACGGCGCGCTGAAGGGCGGGTGGCGCCCACCGCGCGTGTCCGGGCCGAGGTTGCCCGGAAAGCCGGGTGCGGCAGGGCGGCGTGCACTACGCTGCTGATCAGGGATAAATGCCCTGAAACGGAATCCGGGCTGGCGGGGGGAGCCATGGCGGAACCGGCGAAGAAGGTGGCGGAACGGGCGGAGGAACGGCTGGAGAAGGTGGCCGAGAACGTCCGGGAGCGGTTCGACCGGGTGACCGAGGGTCGCTTCAGCGACAAGGTCAAGGAAGGGCGGTTCGCCGACCAGACCGACCACGGAGTGGACCGGGCCAGGGACGACGAACGCCGGAAGAAGCAGGGCGGATCGACCTGACGATCCGCCGACGTGCGGGCCGGGACCCACGGGGGGTCCCGGCCCGTTCGCCATTTCCTGCCGCTCCCGGCCGTTCCCGCCTCACAACCGCCCCCCACGCACGTGACCAAGGAGTTCGTGTCACCCCCGAGATCCACTCCGACACAAACTCCTTGATCACCTGGAGGGTGCGGCGGCGGAGATCAAGTTCGCCGTCAATCTCGTGGTCGCCGGGCCGGGGTCGCCCCTTCCGTCGATCTTGGAGTTGTGGCGGCTCGTCATTCCCCCGATAAGGGGCATTCCTTGGCACCACAAGTCCAAGATCGGCGGGGTGGGGTGGGGTGGGGTGGGTTAGAGGCGGCGGTTCTCGCGGACCAGGCCGCCCTCGCACCAGTCCCGGTAGACGAAGAGGTCGGGGCGGGCGAGCAGGACCCGGCTGTTGTGCGCCCAGTTGCGCATCAGGTCGTCGCCGGCCCGCTCGGCGTGCTCGACCAGCTTCCGGAAGCGCCGTTTCGGGTGCGCCCGGAAGTTCGTCCGGATGCCGTCGGCGGCGTAGATGTAGAGGCAGTGCAGCGCGAACCGACGGGCCGGGCAGTTCTGGTCCATGGCCAGGTCGAACAGCGTCTGGACCAGGTGGTCACCGGCGACCAGCAGGTCCCAGTCCGGCGGCATGGAGGTCAGCGGCACCGAGTCCGGCTGGTAGGCCCACGCCCGCAGCTCGGCGGGCGAGGGGTCGACCGGGTTGGCGAAGCCGTGGAACGTCTCTTCCTGCACGCTCACCGGCCGACCTTCCGCAATCGCTGGCGGGGGCGCTGGCCACCCGCAGATGCTGCCTGCTGGGGCGACACGTTAACGCGGTTGGGCGGAGCAGTGGTAGACCTTCCCGGGATCAATTTGACAACCGTTGGCCGGGCCGGGCCGCTGAGTCGCGGCTCCGGCCCGGCCGAGGTCAGTCGCCCACCCGTACCTGGGCCGCGGCCCGGGTGGCGGCGGCGCGTTGGCGCAGCCACTGCTTGAACCACGGCGTGTCCGGCAGCCGGGCGAGCAGCGGCCCGGTCACCACCGTGATCAGCACGTACGCCGTGGCGAGCGCGGCCAGCTTGGGCTCCACCGGGTAGATGGCCGAGACGGCCAGCCCGGCGATGACGATGGAGAACTCGCCGCGCGGGGTGAGCGCCAGGCCGGCCCGCCAGCGCCCGGGCTCGGCGATCCCGGCCCGACGGGCGGCCAGGTAGCCGGTGGCCACCTTCGTCGCCATGGTCACCACGGCCAGCAGCAGCGCGGGCAGCAGCACCGGCGGCATGTCCAGCGGGTTGGTGACCAGCCCGAAGAACACGAAGAAGACCGCGGCGAAGAGGTCCCGCAGCGGGGAGAGCAGCTCGGTGGCGTGGTGCGCGACCGGGCCGGACAACGCGATGCCGACCAGGAACGCGCCGACCGCGGCGGAGACCTGGAGCTTCGCCGCGAGGCCGGCGACCAGCAGGGTCAGGCCGAGCACCCCGAGCAGGAGCGCCTCCGGATCCTTGGCGGAGAGCGCGGTGGAGATCAGGTGGCCGTACCGGATCGCCACGGCCAGCACGACGACCACGGTGAGCACCGCGACGGCGAGTGCGAAGCCGCCCTTGACCAGGCCGACCCCGGCGAGCAGCGCGGTGACCAGCGGCAGGTAGAGGGCCATCGCCAGGTCCTCGATCACCAGGACGGAGAGGATCACCGGGGTCTCCCGGTTACCGACCCGGCCCAGGTCGCCGAGCACCTTGGCGATCACGCCCGAGGAGGAGACCCAGGTGACGCCGGCGAGCACCACGGCGGCCACCCAGCCCCAGCCGAGCAGCAACGCGAAGGCGAAACCGGGCAGCGCGTTGAACACCGCGTCGATCACTCCGGCCGGCGCCGCCGACCGGAGGTTGCCCACCAGTTCGTTGGCGCTGTATTCCAGGCCGAGCATGACCAGCAGCAGGATCACGCCGATCTCCGCCCCGACGGCGAAGAACTCCTCGCTGGCGTTCAGCGGCAGCAGGCCACCGTGGCCGAACGCGAGGCCGGCGAGGAGGTAGAGCGGGATGGGCGAGACGCCGACACGACGGCTCAGCCGGCCCAGCAGGCCGAGCAGGAGCAGCAGCGCCCCGACCTCGATGAGCAGGATGGTGGTTTCGTGCATACGCGTCAGCCGTCCGGATCGGTCTCGGCGAGGATCGCTGTCACGCCGTCGAGACCCTGACGGGTGCCGACCACGACGACCACGTCGCCGGATTCGAACCGGAAGGTGGGGTCGGGCGAGACGTTGACCTCGCCCTGACGCAGCACGGCCACGATCGACGCGCTGGTCCGGGTGCGGGCCTTGGTGTCGCCGAGCCGCCGACCGACGTACTTGGAGCCGGCCGGGATCACGATCTGCTCGGTCAGCAGCCCGGCGGCCTGCTCGCGCAGCCCGGAGAGCTGACCCAGCATCAGCGACGCGCCGAGGATGTCGGCGAGCGCCTCCGCCTCGTCGTCGGTCAGCGGTATGTCGTGCTGACAGGAGTCGGGATCGTCCGGGTCGTAGAGGACCAGGTCGCGGCGGCCATTGCGGTGGGAGACCACGCCGAGCCGGCGGCCGGATTCCGTCATGAGGTCATGACGTACGCCGATCCCGGGTAAGGCGGTCTGTTCGACACGTACTCGCACGCGGGTGAGGCTACCTCTGCCGGGCACCTGGTGGCTCGCGGGCCGAGTCACCTCCCGATCCGGGCTCCGGCTCGCCTACTTCGGCTCGGCGACGAACACGCCGACGCCTTCGAGGGTCTCGGTGAGGCCGGTCGCGCGAAGGATCATCATCGCCTTGCCGACCACCGTGTCGGAGACGCCGTACTCCCTGCACAGTTGGGCGCGACTCGGCAGCTTGTGGCCGGGTGGCCACTCTCCCGAATCGATCTTGCGCTTCAGCTCGTCTGCGAGCACCTGGTACTGCTGCTTGGGCATGCACACTCCCCGGATGGCACGCCCATTCGACCACGCATCGACCTCCAACCTCAAGCAATCGTGGGTTGGTCGTTGACCTACAACCGGTACCGATTGTAGGTTGCTCGTGAACGCTCCCGGATGGCACCTGGAGCGCTTCCTCGGGTCGGGGCGGGCACCCCCGTGGTCCGTCCCGACCCCCGTTCGGAGAAAGGGGACCAACGTGATGCGTGACCTGGCAAGTCGTCGATGACCGGGCGGTACGTGATCCATCTGCCGGTGCGGGCTTCCGACCTGGCCCGGGCCAAGGTGCTCGGTCGCACCGCCGGCCGGGCGCTGGGGTTCCTGGCGGTGGTCGAGTTGGGCGGGATCACCGTCTCGGCCGAGGACGACCAGTGCGTACGCCACTGGGTCTTCTGCGACCGCACGCTCGACGGCGGCCGACGGTGCGTGCTGCGCGCCGACCACGTGACCCCCTGCGCCGCACGCCTCGCCGGCCGCCGCAGTCTCTGACGACCGGGTGCACGTGTTGTCGCTGGGGCGGCAACAGGTGCACCCGAACACCGGGACCGCTCAGCGGAGCCCGGCGAAGAACTGCCGGATGTCGCCGACCAGCACGTCGGTCGCCTCGTGCGCGGCGTAGTGGCCGCCGACGCCGCCGCGCTGCCCGGGCCCGGCCGGGAAGGCGTGCCAGCTGACGATGTTGGTGTGATCGCGGTCGGCGAACCGGCGGATGGACTGGAAGTCGCCGGGGAACATCGCCAGCGCGGTCGGCGTCGTCGTCGGCCCGGTCGGCTGCTCGGCGGCGTGCGCGTCCTCCCAGTAGAACCGCATCGCCGAGGCGGCGGTGCCGGTGAACCAGTAGATCGCCACGTGGGCCAGGACGAAGTCCGGGTCGAGGCTCTCGTCGAGCAGTTGGGCGTTCCAGGCGAGCAGGCCGACCGGTGAGTCGGCCAGCGCGAACGCGAGGGTCTGCGGCTGCTGGCTCTGCACCTGGTTGAAGGAGAACTTGTTGTCGTAGAACCACTGGAGGTGCCGCAACGCGGCCTGGTCGGCCTCGGTCAGCCCCTCGAACTCCGCCGGGTCGCCGGACGGGAACGAGAAGAGCTGGGTGACGTGTACGCCGAGCACATGGTCCGGGTCGAGCCGGCCCAGCTCGGGCGAGACCATCGAGCCGGCGTCGTTGCCGACCGCGCCGTACCGGTCGTAGCCGAGGCGGGCCATCAGCGCGGCCCAGGCCCGGGCGGTGCGGAAGCGGTTCCAGCCGGCGCTGCGGGTCGGGCCGGAGAAGCCGAAGCCGGGCAGCGACGGGATCACCAGGTGGAACGCGGGCGCGTCCGGGTCGGTGGGCTCGGTGAGCGGGGCGATCACGTCCAGGTATTCGACCACGGAACCGGGCCAGCCGTGGGTGAGCAGCAGCGGAGTGGCGTCCGCCCGGGACGACCGGACGTGCAGGAAGTGGATCTCCTCGCCGTCGATCTCGGTGACGAACTGCGGGTGGGCGTTCAGTCGGGCCTCCACCGCCCGCCAGTCGAACTTCTCCCGCCAGTAGGTCGCCAGGGTGCGGACCCGGTCGGTCGGCATTCCGTAGGCGGTGCCGGCGTCGGGCAGCTCGTTCGGCCAGATGGTGCGGTCGAGCCGGTCGGCGAGGTCGTCGAGGGCGTGCTGGGGGACCTCGACGCGGAACGGGCGGAGGGTGGCGTCCGGCATGACATCTCCTTCAGAACGGAATGCTTCGTTCCGTTTGACAGTAGCAGAGCGGAACGATCCGTTCCACTGGTATCGTCGACCCATGCCGAACCCGACCGACAACCCGCCGCTGGCCGGCCGTCGCGCGCAGGCGGCGCGCAACGACGCCACGATCCTGGCGGCCGCCCGCGCGGTCTTCCTGGACGACCCGAAGGCGCCCATCGCTGCCGTCGCCGAACGGGCCGGCGTCGGCATCAGCGCCCTCTACCGGCGGTACGCCGGCAAGGAGGACCTGCTGCGCACGCTCTGCCACGACGGGCTGCTCCGGTTCGTCGCGGCGGCCGAGGAGGCCGCCGCCGAGCCGGACGACTGGGCCGCGTTCGCCGGCTTCCTGGAGCGGGTCGTCGACGCCGACGTGCACTCCCTGACCGTGCACCTGGCCGGCACCTTCACCCCGACCGAGGAGATGGGCCGGGCCGCGGTGCGGGCGAACGAGTTGGTCGACGGGCTCGTCGGGCGGGCGCGGAGATCCGGGCGGCTCCGGCCGGACGCGGTCACGCAGGACGTCGGACTGTTGCTGGAGGGGTGCGCGGCGATCCGCGTACCCGATCCGGACCGGACCCGGGAGCTGCGCCGCCGCCACCTCGCGGTGCTGCTGGCCGGCCTGGCTGCCGGCGGGCCGGCGCTGCCCGGGCCGCCGCCGGCCGCCGGAGAGCTCGACTGGCGGTGGCGGGCGACAGGTAAGTGACTCGGGTCACACCACTGGAGTTGAGCGGAATAGACTCAAGTCTGGTTGTGTCGTTCCCAGTGGACACGCCGATCCCGGGGGAGCCCATGAACACGGAACGTCTCACCACCAAGAGCCGCGAGACCATCACCGGTGCCGTCGCGCTGGCGAACCAGCGCGGTCACGCCACCGTGGAGCCCTGGCACCTGCTGCTGTCACTGCTGGACACGGACGGCTCGACCGCCGCCGGCCTGCTGCGCGCCGTCGGGGCCGACCCGGCCGAGCTGCGCCGGGTCGCGCTGCGCTCGGTCGACGCGCTGCCCGCCGCGCGCGGCTCCAGCCTCGCCGAGCCGACCCTGGCCCGCGAGTTCGTCAACGCCATCGGCGCCGCCGAGCAGATCGCCCGGCCGCTGGGCGACGAATACACCTCCACCGAGCACCTGCTGGCCGGGCTGGCCCGGGTCGGCGGCGCGGTCTCGGTCGCGCTGAAGAACGCCGGCGCCACCGAGGAGAACCTGGTCGCGGCGTTCCCGACCGTGCGAGGCGGCGACCGACGGGTCACCACCGCCGACCCGGAGCAGACCTACCAGGCGCTGGCCAAGTACGGCGTCGACCTCACCGCGAGCGCCCGCGACGGCAAGATCGACCCGGTGATCGGCCGGGACTCGGAGATCCGCCGGGTGATCCAGGTGCTGTCCCGGCGCACCAAGAACAACCCGGTGCTGATCGGCGAGCCGGGCGTCGGCAAGACCGCCATCGTGGAGGGCCTGGCCCAGCGGATCGTGGCCGGCGACGTCCCCGAGTCGCTGCGGGACAAGAAGCTCGTCTCGCTCGACCTCGGCGCGATGGTCGCCGGCGCGTCCTACCGCGGGCAGTTCGAGGAGCGGCTGAAGTCCGTCCTGGAGGAGATCAAGAACTCCGACGGGCAGGTCATCACGTTCCTGGACGAGCTGCACACCGTGGTCGGCGCCGGCAAGGGCGAGGGCTCGATGGACGCCGGAAACATGCTCAAGCCGATGCTGGCCCGCGGCGAGCTGCGGATGGTCGGTGCGACCACGCTCGACGAATACCGCGAGCACATCGAGAAGGACCCGGCGCTGGAGCGCCGCTTCCAGCCGGTGCTGGTCGGCGAGCCGACCATCGAGGACACCATCGGCATCCTGCGCGGGCTCAAGGAGCGCTACGAGGTGCACCACGGCGTACGGATCACCGACGCCGCGCTGGTCGCCGCCGCCGCGCTCTCCGACCGCTACATCACCGACCGGTTCCTGCCGGACAAGGCCATCGACCTGGTCGACGAGTCCGCGTCCCGGCTGCGCATGGAGATCGACTCGCGCCCGGTGGAGGTGGACGAGATCGAGCGGGCGGTACGCCGGCTGGAGATCGAGGAGATGGCGCTGGCCAAGGAGCCCGACGCCGCCTCCGCCGAGCGCCTGGAGCGGCTGCGCAAGGAGCTGGCCGACAAGCGCGAGCAGCTCACCGCGCTCTCCGAGCGCTGGCAGACCGAGAAGAGCCACATCACCAAGCTCTCCACCGCCAAGGAGGAGCTGGAGCGCCTCGGCGGCGAGGCCGAACGGGCCGAACGCGACGGCGAGCTGGAACGCGCCGCCGAGCTGCGGTACGGCCGGATCCCCGCGCTCCAGGGTGAGCTGAAGCAGGCCGAGGAGGAACTGGCCCGGCTCCAGGCCGACGGCGCGATGCTCAAGGAGGAGGTCGGCGCCGACGACATCGCCGCCGTGGTCGCCTCCTGGACCGGCATCCCGGCCGGCCGGCTGCTGGAGGGCGAGACCGCCAAGCTGCTGCGGATGGAGGAGTCGCTGGGCTCCCGGGTGGTCGGCCAGGCCGAGGCGGTCGGCGCGGTCTCCGACGCGGTCCGCCGCGCCCGCGCCGGCGTCGCCGACCCGGACCGCCCGACCGGCAGCTTCCTCTTCCTGGGCCCGACCGGTGTCGGCAAGACCGAGTTGGCCAAGGCGCTCGCCGAGTTCCTCTTCGACGACGAGCGGGCCATGGTCCGCATCGACATGAGCGAGTACGGCGAGAAGCACTCGGTGGCCCGGCTGGTCGGTGCCCCGCCCGGTTACGTCGGCTACGACGAGGGTGGGCAGCTGACCGAGAAGGTGCGTCGCCGGCCGTTCTCGGTGGTGTTGTTCGACGAGATCGAGAAGGCCCACCCGGACGTCTTCGACGTGCTGCTCCAGGTGCTCGACGACGGTCGGCTCACCGACGGCCAGGGCCGCACGGTGGACTTCCGCAACGCGATCCTGATCCTCACCTCGAACCTCGGCTCGGCGGTGATCAGCGACCTCACGCTGACCGAGGAGGAGCGCCGCGAGGGTGTGCTCGCGACGGTCCGATCGCACTTCAAGCCGGAGTTCCTCAACCGGCTCGACGACATCGTGGTGTTCGCCGCGCTCCAGGGCCAGGACCTGCGGGCGATCGTCGACATCCAGCTCGACCGGCTGCGGCGCCGGCTGGCCGACCGCCGGCTGGGCCTGGACATCACCGATCCCGCCCGCACCTGGCTGGCCGAGCACGGGTACGACCCGATCTACGGCGCCCGGCCGTTGCGCCGCCTGGTGCAGTCGGCCATCGGCGACCGCCTCGCCAAGGCGCTGCTGTCCGGCGACATCCGCGACGGCGACACCGTCCGGGTGGACCTCGCGGACACGAAGGACGCCCTGGCGGTCACCTCCGCCTGACCCGCACCACCCGACGAAGGCCCGGCCCTCCAGCCGGGCCTTCGCCCTGCCTGCCCCTCCGCCCCGCCCTCCCGCCCCTCCCCGTTGATCAAGGAGTTTGTGTCATCCGGGAGCACGGCGGGTGACACGAACTCCTTGATCGACGCCGGTGCGGGCCGGTGGGGGCGGGGTGGGCAGGGGTGAGGAGGGGGTGGGGTGGGCACATAGTGGGGTATGAGCGGGAAGCGGGAACTGGACCAGGCGGTGCGGGCGCTCGACGACGCGGACACCCTGGCGTTCGGCGGGGTCGGGTTCGCGGGGCAGGTCCTGCCCGCGACCGAGGCGTACCGGGTGCTGGAGCAGGAGTTGCGCGAGCAGCCGGAGGCGGCCCGGAAGCGCGTCGAACGGCTGCTGAAGAAGGGCACGCCGGCCGGTAAGGCCTACGCGGCGACGCTGTTGGAGGCGGTCGACCCGGCCGCCGGGCGGGACGCCTGGGAGCGGCTGCGCGGCGACGACGGCGAGTTCACCACGTTCAGCGGCTGTGTGATGGGTCGGACGACGCTGGGCGAGTACGCCGCCGAGCGCCTCGCCGACGGCTGACCGTAGCTGATCACACACTCAGCGAACAGCACTTCAGGCAAGGTGCGCGGGGTTGTTACCGTCTCCGCCGATGCACGTTGGGGGAGGCGAGTCGTGAACGGTTCGTTGGCGTACGTGGTGGCCACGCTGGGGTGTCTGCTCGGGGTGGCCGGTGTGGTGATCGCCGTGATCGCCCTGCGCAGGTCCCGGTCGGCGACACGTCCGAAGGCGGCGGCGCCCGGTGACCCGTTCCGGGACTCCGACGCGGACGCGTTGCGCGGCGACCCGCGCGCGCTCAAGCCCGGCGACATCGTCGAGATCCGCCAGGTCCCCTACACCGTGCGCGGCTCGGTGCACCTGGTCGAGGGCGGCTGGAGCTGGGCCGAGCACCTGCTCGACGACGCGGGCGGGGTGAAGCGCTGGCTCTCCGTCG
Source organism: Micromonospora humi (assembly GCF_900090105.1). Lineage (GTDB taxonomy): Bacteria > Actinomycetota > Actinomycetes > Mycobacteriales > Micromonosporaceae > Micromonospora > Micromonospora humi. The sequence continues at coordinate 358,895 of NZ_FMDM01000005.1, forward strand.
AGGCGGAGCCGGACCTGGAGATGGTGCTCTGGGCCAGCGAGCCGGGGGCCACGATCACGCCGGGCGCCCCGACCCTGGAGATCGCCGGCCGGCGCTACAACTGGGACGAGTCCGGCCAGGCCCGCTACACCGCCACCGAGGGCACCGGGCTCGACCCGCGCGGCACCATGCGCTACCACGACTACCAGGCGCCCGGCGGTGCCCGGCTGTCGTTCGAGGCGTACGGCGAGGCCGGCTGGGAGGTGAACCTCGGTGAGGAGCTGCGCCGCGCCGAGGTGATGATCTACCCGCAGGGCGGCCCGGACCAGGTGAAGTGAGCGTGCTCGTCGCCCTTCGGACCCCGTACGTCGACAGCCGCGCCGCCGACCTGAGCCTGACCCTCGGCGGCCCGGAGCTGCCGGCGCTCGCCGTCCGCGACCTCGACCTGCCCGGCCGGCCACGGCTGCGGCTGCGCCTGCTCGGCGCCTCGCACCAGGTCGTCGCCGGCGCACTGACCGAAACGGTCGCCTGCCTGCCCGGCCGCCGGCCGCACCTGCCGGACACCCTGCACGACGCGACCGCCGGCTACCGCTTCACCGCCACCGTGCTCCGGCCGGCCGGCGACGGCCTGCGCACCCGGGTCGCGGCGCTCCGCGCCGAGCTGGCCGGCGACCCGTACGCGCTGGTCGGCGTGTTTCCCGGCGACGAGGACGCGGTCACCGCGCTCGCCGTCGCGCCCGACCCGCCGGACGGCGCGGTCGCGTGGCGCACCTGGCACGCCTACCCGCAGACCAACGAGCTGGTCCTGACCGAGACGGTGGTGGAGGAGCTGTGACGTACCGACGGTGGTTCGTGGTGGGCGTGGCGGTCGCCGTCGTCGGCGCCCTGGTCGCCGCCTTCGCGATCTTCTACGGCAACTTCTCGCCCCGCGGCTACGTGCAGGACCACTTCTCCCGGGCGTCCGGGCGGGACATCGGCTCGCAGGCGATCGCGTACACCTCGAACAAGTCGCCCAGCCAGGTGTCGAAGGAGATCACCGACACCTGGCAGCCGGCCGACCAGTACGTCGACGGCAGCGGCGTCTACCTGCGCTACGACGACGACTCGGTGGTGATCCTCCCGCTCGCGGTCGGCTCGGTGATCCTGCTGGAGCGGATGAGAACCGCGTATCCCCGGTACCACGGCGTCGTCGGCAACAGCTGGGGCTGGGGCCGAGGCAGCACCGTCCGGGGCGGCGGCCCCGGCGCCGGCAAGTAGCCCGTCCGACCCCCTCACCCTGGAGTAGTCCCTGTGGAGCATCTCGTCACCGACCTGCTGGTCACCCTCGCCTACGGCGTGGTCGGCGTGGTCCTGATGGCCGTCGGTTACCTGCTGGTCGACCTGGCCACCCCCGGCAAGCTCCACGAGCTGATCTGGGTCGAACGCAACCGCAACGCCACGCTGCTGCTCGCCTCCAACCTGCTCGGCGTCGGCACCGTGGTGGTCGCCGCGATCGTGGCCAGCGACGACGACTTCGCGCTCGGGCTGGTCGGCGCCGCGGCGTACGGGATCCTCGGTCTGGTGATCATGGCGGCGGCGTTCGTGCTGCTCGACGTGGCCACCCCCGGCAAGCTCGGCGAGCTGCTGGTCGACCCGGAGCCGCACCCGGCGGTCTGGATCTCCGCCACCGTGCACGTCGCCACCGGCGCGATCATCGCCGCCGCGATCAGCTGATGACCGGACCGGCCGCCGCCGCGAAGGCGAAGGACAAACGGAGTACGGCGGTGGTCTGGACCGTCGTGCTCGGGCTGTTCGTCGGCGTGCCCTGCGCCATCGGGATCGTCAACGGGGGCGAGAGCACCGACGTGTCCGCGCCGACGACCGAGCAGCGCACCGCCACCGTGCCGCTGCTGGCGTCCGCGTTCGAGGCCCAGGGCGTCTGCTACGGCTGGCGGCTCTACGACTGGAGCACCGAGATCAGCGTCGGCTCCAACCTGGGCGACGGCACGTCGGTGCGGGACGACCCGCGCTGCCCGCGCTGGATCGAGGTCTCCGCCGCCGTCCGTTACACCTCCTCCAGCAGCGAGTCGCAGGACTCGGCGAGCATCGGCGTCGACGGTTCCCCCGACATCGAGCGGGCCGACCTCTACCCGATCGCCTCCGGGCTGGGCCGGTTCGGGCTGGACGCGGACGCGTTCGTCGACGAACCCGGCTGGGCGATCACCCGGGCGACCACCGTGCTGCCGCTGCTCGCCGCCGAGGTCGGCCTGGCCGATCCGGCACCCACCGCCGCGACCCCGGCGTCGTCCGGCACGCCGGCCCCGCTGCCGAGCGCCGGCAACGACCTGCTGCGGGACCGCTGGGGCTGGCTGCTCACCGCCGCCGTCCTGCTGCTGGTCGCCGCGCTGTTCATCACGGTGGGCGTGCGGCAGCGCCGCCGGGCGACCGCTCCGGGTCGCGGCACGGCGGCGGGCGCGCCGAGCGGGAGCGGTCGGCAGCCTCGGGGACCGGTGACCGCGCAGCGCCCCGGGGCGGGCGTCGCCGGGCGTACCCGGGAGGGAGCGTGACCGTCGACGCGCCCGCGCGGCCGCGGTGGCGCGCGGCCCGCGCGGCGGTCCTGCTAGCGGTCTTCGTCTGCGCGGCCTGCGGCCTGGTGTACGAGCTGGCGCTGGTCGCGCTCGGCAGCTACCTGATCGGCGACGCGGTCGGCCAGGCGTCGATCGTGCTCGGCGTGATGGTCTTCGCGATGGGCGTCGGCGCGCTGGTGGCGAAGCCGTTGCAGTCCCGGGCGGCGGCCGCGTTCGCCGCGATCGAGCTGACCCTGGCGCTGCTCGGTGGCCTCTCCGTGCTCGGGCTCTACGCGGCGTTCGCCTGGCTCGACCTCTACGGCCCGGCGCTGGTCGGCACCGCGTTCGTGCTCGGGCTGCTGATCGGCGCGGAGATCCCGCTGCTCATGGTGATGCTGCAACGCATCCGGGAGCAGTCCGCCGGCAGCGCGGTGGCCGACCTGTTCGCCGCCGACTACGTGGGCGCGCTGCTCGGCGGGCTGGCCTTCCCGTTCCTGCTGATGCCGGTCTTCGGCCAGCTCAAGGGCGCGCTCGTGGTCGGCGCGGTGAACGCGGTCGCCGGCGTCGCGCTGGTCCTCACCGTGTTCCGCGACGAACTCGGCCGCCGGGCGCGGGTCGGCCTCTGCGCCGGCTCCGTCGTGGTCGGGCTCCTGCTGGGGTACGCGTGGGTCACCGCCGGAGACTTCGAGGTGACCGCCCGCCAGCAGCTCTACCGCGACCCGGTGGTGCACGCCGAGCGCAGCCGCTACCAGGAGATCGTGCTGACCCGGTCGGTGCGGGAGGTCGGCCACGCCGACACCGACCTGCGGCTGTTCCTCAACGGCGACCTCCAGTTCAGCTCCGTCGACGAGTACCGCTACCACGAGGCGCTGGTGCACCCGGCGATGCGCGGGCCGCACGGCGACGTGCTGGTGCTCGGCGCCGGTGACGGGCTGGCCGCGCGGGAGATCCTCAAGTACCCGGACGTGCGGTCGGTGACGCTCGTCGACCTCGACCCGGCCGTGGTGTCGCTGGCCCGCAGCGAGCCGCAACTGCGCGACCTGAACCGCCGGTCGCTCACCGACCCCCGGGTGCGGGTGCTCAACCTGGACGCGTTCGGCTGGCTGCGGACCGCCACGCAACGCTTCGACGTGGTGATCGCCGACCTGCCCGACCCGGACGAGACGGCCACCGCGAAGCTCTACACCGTCGAGTTCTACTCGCTGGTCCGCCCGGTGCTGGCCCCCGGCGGCCGGCTCGTCGTGCAGTCCGGGTCGCCCTACTTCGCGCCCCGGTCGTACTGGTCGATCGAACGGTCGGTGCGGGAGGCGGGCTTCGCCACCGTGCCTTACCACGTCGACGTGCCGAGCTTCGGCGACTGGGGCTTCGTGCTCGCCGCGCCCGGTGGCACCGCCCCCGAGCTGGCGCTGCCGGCCGACGTGCCGCCGCTGCGCTTCCTCACCCCGGCGGTGCTCGCCGCCGCCGCCACGTTCCCCGCCGACCGGGGCCGGGTCGACGTGCCGGCCTCGACGTTGTTGCAGCCCAGGGTGCTGGAGTACGCCCGCGAGGAGTGGCGCGGCTACTAGGTTTCGGGGCATGCGGTCACACCACCGGCTGGCCCGTCGGCTGCCGACCCGGGCGATCGACGCGGCCGCGTACCTCCAGGCGTTCGTGCTGTCCGGCGTGGTCACCGTGCTGGCCGTACGGGCGTACCTCCAGGCCACGAACTACCCGCAGCTCGGCGGCGGTGGGCTGCACATCGCGCACGTGCTCTGGGGTGGCCTGTTGCTCGTCGTCGGCCTGGGGATCGCGCTGGTCTTCCTCGGCGGCGGCCCGCGCACCGCCGGGGCGGTGGTCGGCGGCGTCGGGTTCGGGCTCTTCATCGACGAGGTGGGCAAGTTCGTCACCGCCCGCACCGACTACTTCTACGCCCCGGCCGCCGCCATCATCTACGTCGCGTTCGCCCTGCTGGTCCTGCTCACCCAGGCGGTACGCGGACGCACCGGCCGGTCCCGGCTGACCCCGCCCGAACGCACCGCCAACGCGCTGGACGTGGTGCTCAGCGGACTGCCCGGCGGGCTGACCGACCGGCGTCGCGCCGCCGTGCTGCGCCTCGTGCGGGGCACCGGGCCGGCCACCGAGGCGGCGGTCGCCCAGTTGCTCGACGCGGTGCCCCGCCGGGAACCACCGCCGGTGCGGTTCTGGCAGCGCGGCGTCGAGTGGGCCCGGCGACTCGCCGCCTGGGCGGTCGACCAACGCTGGCTGGTCTGGCCGGTGGTGGTCTGGCTGGTGGCGGAGCCGGTGGTGACCGTGGTGGCGGTGATCCTCGACGGCGTGACGGGCGCGCTGGACCAGGAGCGGGAATGGGGCGCGGTGCTCGGCGTCAGCGCCACCGCGCTGGTCACCGCCGTGCTGAGCCTGCGGGCGGCCTGGCTGCTGCGTCGCGACCGGACGCAGGCGTTCCGGCTGTTCAAGCTGGCACTGCTGGTCGACCTGCTGTTCGGGCAGGTCTTCAACTTCACGGTCAACCAGTTCGGCGCGGTCTTCGCGGTCGCGCTGGACCTGGCGCTGCTCGGCGTGGTCACCGCCGAGCACCGGCGGCTGCGCCGCGCCGCCGACCGCTGAGCCCTTCTACCGTGCCCACCTGGTCCGACATCGCTACGGTGGTCATCTGATCCAGGGAGGGAGAATCATGGTCGATGCTCCGGGCACCACGCCCCGCGCGCGTCCCAGTGTGGTGACGCTTTCCAGTTGGCTGCTCATTCTCGTCGCCGTCATCCAGGTGCTGAACCTGATCGTGACGCTGGCCGTCATCGGCAAGATCCGCGACGTGCTCAAGGACGCGTACGCCGGCACGTCGGCCGAGTCGGCAGGTGACCTCGCGTACGCCTTCACCATCGGCTCGTCGGTGCTGACGCTGCTGCTCGCGATCGGTCTGGTCGTGCTCGCGCTGCTGAACAACCGGGGGCGCAACGTCTCCCGGATCATCACCTGGGTGGTGGGCGGGATCCTGCTCTGCTGCACCGGTGGCAGCCTGCTCAACGGCGTCTCCGGCGGCATGATGGGCGGCGGCGGCAACGCCAACGGTGACCTGCCCAGCACGCAGGAGATCCAGCGCCGGCTGGAGGACGCGCTGCCGTCCTGGTACGCCCCGGTCAGCCTGCTGCTCGGCATCGTCGCGCTGCTCGCCCTGCTGGGCGCGCTGATCCTGCTGGCGCTGCCGAAGGCGAACGAGTTCTTCCGCAAGCCGAAGGCGGCCTGGGAGCCGCCGGTCCCGGGTGGCGCCTACCCGGCGTACCCGTCGACCCCGGGCCAGTCCGCCGAGCCGGGTTACCCGTCGACCCCGGGCCAGTCGGGCGACCCGGCGTACCCGTCGACGCCGGGGCAGCCGACCACGCCGCCGGCGACGCCCGGTGACCAGCCGCCGGCCGGTCCGACCGGTCAGCCGGGCGAGCGGCGCGACCCGGAGCCGCCACCCGGAAGTTGACGCCCGGATAACAGCGACGCCGACGATCCCTCCGAGTAGGTTGCTTCCCAACGCCTACCGGAGGGATCCGTCGTGTCGTACCCCGATCGGGCCGCGCCCCGCCGGCCGGCCACGGTCGTCGCGGCGGTGGCGGTGCTGCTGCTGATGGCGGTCGGCGCCGTGGCGTACGCGGCGACGAACCTGGCGGTGGCCGGCGGCACGGTCGAGAGGTTCCGGGCCGCCGCGGCGGAAACCGACGCGGGCGGCGGCGACGTCGACCGGGTGGCCGGCCTGCTGCGCGGTTCGACAGTGCTGGCCGCCGTGCTCGGCGTGCTGGCCGCAGCGCTGCTGGTCGGGCTCGCGCTCGGTCTGTTCGCGGGTCGCCCCGGCGCGCGGGTGGCCACCTGGGTGGTCGCCGGGCTGGGCCTGCTCTGCGGTTGCTGCGGTCTCGCGGTGCTGGTCGGGCAGCGGGCCGCCCCGCTGCGGCTCGGCGCCGACGACCGGGTCACCGCCGACCTGCTGGGGCTGGCCGGCGACGCGTACCCGGCGTGGTGGATCCCGGTGAACGCGGCACTGTCGGTGGCGCAGATCCTCGGCTACCTGGTGGTGGCCGCGCTGCTCACGTTGCCCTCGGCCAACCACTTCCTGCACCGCCACCGGCCCTCGGCGGGTCGGCCGCCCGGTCCGCCGACCGGCTACGGCGCGACCGCGTCCGGCGCTCCCGTGGCCGGGCCGACGCCCTGGGGCCCGCCGCCCGGCCTGACCTCGCCGTCGGCGCCACCGGCGTCCGCTCCGCCGCCCGCGTCCACCCCGCCCGCGCCACCGCCACCCCCGTCCGCGCGGCCGTCCACCACGTCCGCGCCGCCGCCCCCGTCCACGCCGGCCGCGCCGCCGCCGGCCGGGCCGCCGTCACCTCCGGAGGACCGCGCATGACCGGCGCATCCCCGCCCGCCCGCCGCTGCGCCGTGGTCACCGGCGCCAGTCTGGGCATCGGCGAGGCGTTCGCGCGCCGGCTCGCCGCCGACGGCTGGGACCTGGTGCTGGTGGCCCGGGACTTCGCCCGGCTCGATGCCCTGGCGACCGAGCTGACCGGGCGGCACGGCGGCGAGGTACGGACGATCCCGGCCGATCTGTCCACGGACGACGGTTGCGCCGTGGTGGAGCGCCGGCTGACCGACGGCCCGCCGGTGCACCTGCTGGTGAACAACGCCGGGATCAGCCTCAACACCCCGTTCGTCCGGTCGACAGTTCCGGACGAGTCCCGGCTGGTGCGGCTCAACGTGCTGGCGGTGCTCCGGCTGACCCACGCGGCGCTCGGCCCGATGATCGAACGGGGCGAAGGGGCAGTGATAAATGTCTCTTCGGTTGCGAGTTTCGGCGTCCCCATGCCGGGATCGACCTATTCGGCCAGCAAGGCGTGGGTGACGAATTTCAGTGAATCGATCGGCCAGTCGGTGGCACCGCTCGGTGTGCGGGTGATGGCCCTCTGCCCCGGCTACACACGCACCGGCAACCACGAGCGCGCCGGCATCGACATGTCGCGCCTGCCGGCCTGGGCCTGGCTGCGGGCCGACGAGGTAGTCGACGAAGGCCTGCTTGACCTGCGTAAAGGCAAGCTGGTGAGCGTTCCGGACTGGAAGTACAAGGTGGCCGTGGCCGGGCTCCGGCACGCCCCGAAGCGGCTGCTGCGACGCTTCACGCGGGACACCCGGGGTCGGGTCGACCGGGCGCGAGACTGACCGGACACGGTGCGGTCGGTCGGCTCCGGGCGGCGGCGGACCGGGATGGACGGTCGCACAGCGTAGCCGGGCATCGCCACTCATCGGTCGCCCGCCGGGTGGACCGCGGTGGACCCCACGGACGGCGCACAGACTCGCGAAGTACGCTCTCTTGCCATGGGGGACCACGACGACCTGCGTAAATTCATCACTGACCTGGCCGTGGTCCACGGTCGGGTCGTGCTCTCATCGGGCCGCGAGGCGGACTGGTACGTCGATCTGCGTCGCGTCACGCTCCATCACCAGGCCGCCCCGCTGATCGGCCGGGTGATGCGCGACCTCACCGCGGACTGGGCGTACGACGCGGTCGGCGGGCTGACCCTCGGTGCCGACCCGGTGGCCGTCGCGATGCTGCACGCCTCGGCCGGCACGGAACGTCCGCTGGACGCCTTCGTGGTCCGCAAGGAGGGCAAGGCGCACGGCCTCCAGCGTCGCATCGAGGGGCCGGACGTGGCCGGGCGTCGCGTCCTGGCGGTGGAGGACACCTCGACGACGGGCGGAAGTGTGTTGACCGCCATCGAGGCGTTGCGTGCGGCCGGGGCGGAAGTCGTGGGCGTTGCGGTTATTGTTGATCGAGGTGCCGGCGACGCGGTGCGAGCCGCCGGATTGCCTTATCGGGCGGCCTATACGTTGGCTGACCTTGGCCTTGTGGCCTAAAAGTTTGCCGATTCGGATCTGCTGATATGCAGGCGGATCGATGCTGCTGGTGGAAGGATGGAATACGTGGGAACTGCGTTGGCTGAAATGACCATGCCTCAGATCTCGCCGCTTGCCGGCGAGCCGATCGAACGCGCCGATGCCGAGCGGCTCGCGGGGGTCCTCAAGGCCCTCGCCGACCCCGCCCGGCTGCGGCTGCTCAGCCTGATCCAGTCGGCTCCCGAGGGGGAGGCGTGCGTGTGTGACCTCACCGCGCCGCTCGGCCTCTCGCAGCCGACGGTCAGCCACCACCTGCGCATCCTCACCGAGGCCGGCTTGCTGGAGCGGGAGAAGCGCGGGGTCTGGGCGTACTACCGGCTGGTGCCGACCGCGATCGCGACGATCGCGGATCTGCTCACCCCGCCGCGGAAGCGGGCCACCAAGAAGGCTCGCTGACGTCCCGGCCCGTCCGTGGACGGGCCGGCCGGCCGAGGTCCCGGCGCGATGACACGCGCGCCGGATCCGACGGACGTCCCGTCGGCGTGATCGGTGGCGTGCCAGGGGTGGCGCCATCAGTCACACGTTGACGTCCTCGGTGCCTCGATTCGACAGGTCATGCGCGAAGGCCGGCCCCCGCCCGGGGGCCGGCCTTCGGTGTCCGTGCCGGTCAGTGGCGGTGCTGACCGCCGTGCCCGTGCGGGTTGTCGTCGCCGTCGAGGGCGTCGCGGGCCGCGTCCACGGCACCGGCGGCGGTCGCCGCGGCGATCACCGCGACCGCCTCGCCGCGCTTGCGCGCCCTCCGGTCGCGGAGGAACTCAAAGAAGATCGGCAGCACCGAGATCAGGATGATCAGCGCGACCACCGGCAGGATGTACCGGTCGATCTTGTCGCCGATGGCGTCGTAGATCTGGCGGGCCAGCAGGTAGCCGATCAGCAGGATGCCGTCCACCCAGAGGACCGCGCCGACCACGTTCCACACGAAGAACTGCCGGGCCGGCATGCCGAGCACCCCGGCCACCGGGTTCAGGAACGTCCGCACGATCGGGATGAAGCGGGCCAGCACCACGGCCTTGGCCGGGCCGAACTTCTGGAAGTAGTACTCCGCCTTCGCCACGTACTCCCGCTTGAACAGGCGGGAATTGGGCTTGTCGAACATGCGCCGGCCGTAGCGCGCGCCGAGCCAGTGCCCGAGCTGGGCGCCGGCGATCGCGCAGATCGGGCCGCCGATCATCAGCCCGGCCAGCGAGAGCCGGGTGCCGTCACCGAAGATGGCGTCGGCCACCGGGGAGGCGGCCACCCCGGCCAGGAAGAGCAGCGAGTCGCCCGGGAAGAAGAAGCCGACCAGCAGACCGGTCTCGGCGAACAGGATCGCCCAGACGCCGATCATCCCGAAGGTGTGGATGAGGTCCTTCGGGTCGAGCGGATTCAACGCCACGTTCTCGGAGATCATCCGGGTCTTCTCAGCTGTGTCCACGGCCACAAAGGGTACCCGGGCCCGGTCCGGCCGCGCGGCGGACCGGGTCACCTCCTCACAGGCGCGGGTCGACGGGCTCCGACTCGCAGGCGAGGATCGCGAAGACCAGCTCGTGCCGACGCCAGAGCGGGGCGTCCTCGGCCAGCGCGTCCAGAGCGGCCAGACCCAGACCGTGCTCACGCAGGGCCAACCCGCGCTTACGGCCCAGCGAACGCCGGCGCAGCGCGGCGAGCTGCGCCGGCTCGGTGTAGCCGGGACCGTAGATGATCCGCAGGTACTCCCGGCCCCGGCACTTGATCCCCGGCTGGAGCAGGGCACCCTTCGGCGTGCGCGCGGCCAGGCCCGCGTACGGCTTGACCACCATGCCCTCGCCGCCGGAGGAGGTCAGCGCCAGCCACCAGTCGGTCGCGGCCGTCACCGCCGCCTCGTCGGCCAACTCCACCACCAGCCGCCGGGTCGGCGTGAAGAACTCCGGGTCGGCCGCCCGGAGCCGGTCCGCCAGCGCCAGGTGCCAGCCGTGGTCGCGGTCCGCGTAACTCACCCCGGCCCCGGCCAGCACCGCGAACGGCGCCAGCGTCACCCCGCGCAGCCCGTCGGTCGGCCCGACGTACGCCCGGTACGCCGCCGAGTACGCCGTCACCTCGGCCGCCCGCTCGGCCATCCGGGCCCGCAACCCGTCCACCGGCAGCCCTCGCCCGGCCGCGGCGTCCACCGTGGCCAGCACCGCGGGCAGCGCCGCCCGGCCGGCCGCGCCGACCCCGGCGTACTGCTCGCGGATCAGCCCGCCCGCCTTCGCCGACCAGGGCAGCAGCTCCGCGTCGAGCAGCAGCCAATCGGTGTCCAACTCGGCCCAGAGGCCGGCGGTGGTGACCGCCGCGCGGACCCGGGCCAGCAGCTCCTCGTCCAGCGGCGGACCGAAGAACGGCCGACCGGTACGGGTGTGCACGACGCCACCGCCGAACCGGCCCGGCTCCCGCTCCACCAGCACCACGGCCCGCGAGCCCATGTGCTTCTCCTCGCAGACCACCCGCTCCACACCGGCCGCGCGGTAGTCGGCGAACGCCTGCGCCGGGTGCTCCAGGAACCCCTCCACCGTCGACGTCGAGCAGGGCGCCATCGTCGGCGGCAGCCACACCAGCCGGCCCGGATCGACCGCGAACCGGCTCATCACCTCCAGCGCGGCGGCGGCGTTCTCGGCCGGCACGGTCAGCGACCCGTACGCGTGCGTGAGGTGCCGGCGACCGGTCACGTCGGCCAGGTCCAGCACCGTGTCCGGCCGCGCCGGCGTCGGCGGGACCAGCGGGCGGGCCGGCGCGTACCACTCCCGCTCGGCCGGCACCGCCACCAGCTCCTTCTCCGGGTAGCGCAGCGCGGTCAGCTTCCCGCCGAACACGCAACCGGTGTCCAGGCAGATGGTGTTGTTGACCCACTCCGGCTCCGGCGTCGGCGTGTGCCCGTACACGACCATGGCCGAACCCCGGTAGTCGCGCGCCCACGGGTAGCGCACCGGCAGGCCGTACTCGTCGGTCTCGCCGGTCGTCTCGCCGTACAGCGCGAACGACCGCACCCGGCCGGACGCCCGGCCGTGGTAGGCCTCCTTGAGCCCGGCGTGCGCCACCACCAGCCGGCCGCCGTCCAGCACGTAGTGGCTGACCAGGCCGTCGATGAACGTCTCCGCCTCGGCGACGAACTCCGCCGGCTCCGCGGCGAGCTGCGCCATCGTCTCGGCCAGGCCGTGGGTGAGCCGCACGTCCCGGCCGCGCAGCTTGCGCAGCAGCTTCTGCTCGTGGTTGCCCGGCACGCAGATCGCGTGGCCGGCCGCCACCATGCCCATCACCAGGCGGAGCACGCCGGGCGAGTCCGGACCGCGGTCCACCAGGTCACCGACGAAGACCGCGGTACGCCCGGCGGGGTGCGTCGCGTCCACCGGGCGGCCGGCGTCGTCGCGGCGCAGCGCGTAACCGAGCCGGGACAGCAGCGCCTCCAGCTCGCTGCGGCAGCCGTGCACGTCACCGATCACGTCGAACGGGCCGGTCAGCTCCCGCCGGTCGTTGAACAGCCGCTCGTAGCGGACCTCGGCGGCGTCGATCTCCGCCACCCCGCGCAGCACGTGCACCTTGCGGAAGCCCTCCCGGGCCAGCCGCCCGTACGACTGCCGCAGGTCACGGCGCATCCGGGTGAGCACCGGCCGGCCGTGCGTGCGGTCGGCGCGCGCCTCGGTGCGATCCCAGGCCACCGCCTCCGGCACGTCCAGCACGATCGCCACCGGCAGCACGTCGTGCTCCCGGGCCACCCGGATCAGCCCGGCCCGGGCGTGCGGCTGGAGGTTCGTCGCGTCCACCACGGTCAGCCGGCCCCGCCGCAGCCGGATGCCGGCCACGTGGTGCAGCGCGTCGAACGCGTCGGCGGACGCGGACTGGTCGTTCTCGTCGTCCGCGACCAGCCCACGGAACATGTCCGACGACAGCACCTGGCTGGGCGCGAAGTGTCGGCGGGCGAACGTCGACTTGCCGGCGCCGGAGACGCCGACCAGCGCCACCAGCGCCAACTCGGGAATGTCCAGCACGGTCATCGGTCCGTCTCCTCGTTCCGGTCGTCGCGGGTGAACACCGCCAGCTGGGTCGGCGTGCCCACCTCCGGGTCGGCGTCGCCGACACCCGTGATCGTGGCGGTGTAGCCGTGCGCCGCCGCGACCCGCTCCACCCAGGCGGCGAACTCCGCCCGGGTCCACTCGAACCGGTGGTCGGCGTGCCGGAACCGGCCGGCCCCGAGCCCCTCGTAGCGGACGTTGTACTCCACGTTCGGCGTGGTCACCACCACCGTGCCGGGCCGGGCGTGGCCGAACACCGCGTCCTGGAGCGCCGGCAGCCGGGGCGGGTCCAGGTGCTCGACCACCTCCATCAGCACCGCCGCGTCGTAGCCGCGCAGCCGGTCGTCCCGGTAGGTCAGCGCCGACTGGCGCAGCCGGATCCGCTCCCGCTGCCGCTCCGGCAGCCGGTCGAGGCGCAGCCGCCGGGCCGCCACGGCGAGCGACCGGTCGGCCACGTCGACGCCCACCACCTCGGTGAACCGCCGGTCGGCCACCAGCGCGCTGAGCAGCGCGCCGCCGCCGCAACCCAGGTCCAGCACCCGGCTCGCGCCGCTGTCCCGCAGCGCGCCGAGCACCGCCTCGCGCCGGAGCACGGCCAGCGGGGCCCGATGCGTCGCCGTGGCCCCGGCGCCGTCGGCGGCCGGGTCGACGCTGTCGTCGGCGGGCGGCTCGTCGGCCGGGTGCAGGGCGGTCAGGCGGGCCAGCGCCGCGCCGGCCAGCGCCCGGCGGTGCGCCAGGTAGCGGCGGATGATCAGACCCCGCTCCGGGTGCCCGGCCAGCCAGCCGGAGCCGGCCCGCAGCAGCTTGTCCACCTCGTCCGGGGCGACCCAGTAGTGCTTGGCGTCGTCCAGCACCGGCAGCAGCACGTACAGGTGGTTGAGGGCGTCGGCGAGCCGCAGCGAACCGGTGAGCGTCAGGTCCACGTAGCGGCTGTCACCCCACTCCGGGTACGCCTCGTCGAGCGGGATCGGGGTGGCCGTCACGGTCCAGCCGAGCGGGGCGAAGACCCGTACCGCCAGGTCGGCGCCGCCACGGCAGCGCAGCACCGGCACCCGCACGGTGAGCGGGATCGCGGTGGCGGCCAGCTCGGGCCGGTCCCGGGACTCCCCGCGCAGCGCCGAGCGGAACACCTTCGCCAGCGCGGAGGAGAGCAGGCTGGAGGCCGCGTACGCGCGGTCGTTGACGTACTGCCCGAGGGTGAAGCCCTCCGGCGCGGTCGCCTGCCGGCGACCCCGGCCACCGCCCAGCTTGAGCGGGTCCACCTCGACCAGCAGCGCCGCCGTGCACCGCGCCTCGTCCGCCTCGGGATAGAACACGTGCGCGGCGCCGGCGGGCAGGTCGAAGCTCTGCACGCGGTCCGGGTGCTTGACGAGGAGGTGGCCGAGGTCGGTGGCGGGGTGGTGGGTCGTGGTGAGGGTCAGCAGCACGTGGTTGATGTTCCTTGCTCTTGCTTCGTCTGTCGTGGGGGTTTCCGGGCTTCCCCGGAACCTGTCGTGGTCGGTCCTCGTCGATACCCGTGCCGTCTCTGGAGTTGGGGCCGGGTAGGACGGTGCCCCGCCGACCTCGGGTCGACGGGGCACCTTGTGGTTTCTCGGGTCAGGCGACGAAGTGGGTCCGGCGGCGGCGGGAGACCACGTAGCCGGCGGCGCCACCGACGAGCAGCAGCGCGCCGACGCCGGCGATCAGGCCGGTGGAGGAACCGGTGATCGGCAGCGTGCCGCCGCCACCCTGGCCGCCCTCGGCGGCGGCGACGACCAGCGCGGCGGTGTCGTTCTTCGGGTTCAGGTCGGCGACCTGGCCCTTGTCGCCGAGGTCGAAGTGACGCAGCTGCACCTTGCCCGGCGCGCCGCCCGCCTCGACGATCTTCAGGCCGAAGGCGAAGACCGCCGCGTCACCCTTGTGCAGCACGTCGTACCACTCGCAGGAGTAGACGCGCGCGCCCGGCTCGCCGTAGCCCCCGGTCGGCTCCTCGAGGGTGCCCGGCGAGCACCCCTCGGGGGCCTTGACGACCTTCGCGCCGGCCGGAACGGTCACCTGGGCGATGGTGACGACCTCGCCCGGCGTGAAGGTGTTGGCCATGGCCGGGCCATTGTTCACGAAGCCGACCTCGGCGGTGACCGTACGGCCGGGCGTACCCGGCAGTTCGGCGCCGGTGGCGGCGAGATCGGCCCGCTGGTTCCCGGTCACGTCGACCTCGACGGACGTCACGTTGTTGGTCGGGTCGTTGTCGGTCTGCCGCAGCGACCTGGCCTGCGCCGACGGCGCCGGCACCAGCGTGAGCGCGGCCCCGCTGCCCGGCTGCCAGCCGTCCGGCGGCAGGACGTCCGCGGCGAACTCCTCGAAGTCGGCCCCGGTGAACCAGAAGGCCGAACCGTACTGGCGGCTCGGCGCCCAGGCGTCACCGGCGATCTTCAGGGCCGAGGAGCTGTCGAGCTGCCGGGCCGCACCCGCCGGAATGTCGTCGTCGAAGCGGCACACGGTCAACGTCGAGCCGAAGTCGACGACCGAGGAGCAGTTGCGGTAGCTCGTGGTCGGCGTCAGCGTCGGCATGGTGGCCAGCAGCAGCACCGTCCCGTGCACGGCACGGTCGCCGATGTTCGCCACACCGAGCGAGGTCCGGACCGTGGCGCCCGGGGCGCCGGTCAGGCCGAGCCGCTCCGGCGCCCGAAGGTCCACGCCCTCGCCGATCTCCACGGTCGACCGGGTGCTGACCGCCTTGCCGCCCTTGGGCGCCAGGCTCAGCAGCAGGTCGCCCTTGGCGCCCTCCTCGGCCTCGTCCTTCGCCCTGACGGTCAGGTCGAGCACGTAGTCGATGACGTCGGCGCCCTTGAGTTGGCAGGTGAGGACGCCCGCGGTGTCCGCGCAGCCGGGCATCCGGTCGGTCAGGGTGACGTCGGCGAAGGCGTCGACCGCGCGGTGGTCGACGGTGACGGTGACGTCCTTCGGCAGCGCCTCGGTGAAGGCGTAGAGGGTGACCGCCTTGGCCGGACCGCCCGGCGCGACGATCGCGTCGTTGGCGTAGAGCAGCAGGTCGTCCGCGGGCGGCTCGGGGAGCGCGGGCGGGGCGGCGAGCGCGGGAGTGGCGGAGGCGGCGACGAACGCGCCTACGACGCCCAACCCGGCGAACCAACGCCGGGTGGAGTTGCTGAGCATGCGGGGGTCCTCCCGTGGGGGTGATCAGGTGGAGCCCGTGGAGCTTAAGGATTCCTTAAACCGTTCCGCTCGCCCCGACGCCGAACATTGACCGAACGGTTGATCAACACCGCCGCAACGTTTCGGGTGTCCGTACCCGTCCATGGATCGGGACACCGGGAGGTGCAGTGACGTACGAGGAGTTCGCCGACGCGCGGCTGGGCGCCCTGCTGCGGTACGCGGTCATGCTGACCGGCGATCCGCACCAGGCCCAGGATCTGGTGCAGGACACCATGGTCCGGGCCCAGCTCCACTGGCGGCGGGTGGCCCGCAGCGACGCGCCGGAACGGTACGTGCGCCGGATGCTGACCAACCAGTTCGTCGACTGGCGGCGCGGCTCCTGGGCGCGCCGGGTGTTCCTGCGCGGCGAGCCGGACGACTCGGTGCCCGCGTCGACCGATCACGCCCAGTCCGCGGTGGACCGTGACCAGGTCTGGTCCTGGCTCTCAGGGTTGCCCCGGCGGCAACGCGCGGCTCTGGTGCTGCGCTACTACGAGGACCTGCCCGACGCGGAGATCGCCGACGTGCTCGGGTGCGCCGTCGGCACCGTCCGGTCCAGCATCTCGCGCGCCCTGGCCACGCTCCGAGCCGAACACGTGGAGGTCTGCTGATGATCGAGCACGAGTTGCGGGCCACGTTCGCCCGGCACGAGGAGTTGGCCCCGCCCGCCGGTCCGGTCCGGGCCGCCATCGACCGGGCGGTGCACCGTCGTCGTCGGCGTCGTCGGGTGGGCACGGCGGGCGCGGCGCTGGCCGCGATCGCCGTGGCGCTGGTCGGCTTCACCGTGGTCGTCCCCCGCCCGCCGGAGTCAGTCCGCCTGGGTGCGCTGCCGGCGTCGCCGACCCCGAGTGGCGCGGTGAACCTGCTCCTGCTGGGCGTCGACCAAGCGGGCGCGAACCGGCGCGCCGACTCGATCCTGCTGGTGCACGTGCCGGCAGACCGGAGCCGGCTCTACCTCGTCTCCATTCCGCGTGACCTGCTGATGCCGCGGCCCGGCGGCGGGGAGGCCGACAAGCTGAGCTGGACCTTCGGCCGCGCCTCCGGAGAGACGGGGAACCTGACCGCCGGCTACCGGGCTACCCGCCAGGCGGTCGACCGGCTGACGGGAGTGCCGGTCGACGCCGGCGCGGTGCTCACCTACCGGGCGACGCGCACGTTGACGGACTCGGTCGGCGGCGTACAAGTCTGCCTGCCGGAGCCGGTGCGCTCGGCGCACACCGGGCGGCGCTACCCGGTCGGCTGCCAGCGGCTCGACGGCACCGAGGCGGTGGACCTGCTCCGGCAGCGGTACGGCCTGCGCGACGGCGCGCTGGACCGGGACCGCAACGCCGCTCGGTACGCCGCCGGTCTGCTCCGGCAGCTGCGGGAGCAGGGCACGGCGACGAGTCCGGTCCGGCTCAGCCGGCTGATCAGCGAGGTCGCCCCGACCGTCACGGCCGACACCGGTGACCTGTCCCTGGCGGCGCTGTCCGCGGTGGTCGCATCCGCCGGCGGCGCCGACCCGCTCGCGCTCGCCCTGCCGGTGCGGGCCCGCGAGAATCCGACCGGGTACGGCTTCGAGCCGGATCCGGTGCTGGCCCCGAGCCTGCTGGAGGCGCTGCGCGCCGACCGGATGGCGGGGTGGGTCACCGCCCATCCGGCGCAGGTCACCCGTCTGCGTTGAGCCGCCCTCAGCGGTAGTCGTCCTCGTCGGCGGTGACCACCCGGGCCTGCTCCATGGCGTCCCAGTCGTCGACCTCCAGGCCCCGGTGCGGCTCCCCGTCGGCGTCGTCACTGACCGGTGCGGCCTGCTCGACCGCGTCGGCCGGCTCCGCCTCGGGATCCCGCTCCTCCGGAGCGAGGTGGTCGCTCGGGGTGAAGTCCTCGTCGGGCTGTCCCATCGTCCCTCCCTGCGTCTCGTGCGGGCGTCTTTCCCCACCGTACGGGCTGGTCCGGGCCACCGCTCGGAGCCGGGCGAACGGTGGAGTCGGCGATTGTCCCCTCCCCGCCGCGCGGCCGGTGCCAGGATGGTGGGGTGGGCTTCCTGATCCGGCTGGCGATCACCGCGGTCGCGTTGTGGGTCGCGACGCTGATCGTGCCCGGCGTGGAGGTGAGCGGTCGCAACGGTGGCAACACCGTCTTCACCCTGATCGTGGTGGCGCTCGTCTTCGGCGTGGTCAACGCGGTGCTCAAGCCGCTCATCAAGGTGTTCGGCTGCGTGTTCTACCTGCTCACGCTCGGCCTGTTCGCGCTCGTGGTGAACGCCCTGCTGTTCCTGCTCACCGACTGGATCGCCGGCCTGTTGAAGCTGCCGTTCCACGTGGACGGCTTCTGGGCCGCGTTCTGGGGTGCCATCGTGGTGTCGGTGGTGAGCTGGCTGATCAGCGTCGCCGTGCCGGACCGGCTGGAGGAGCGGTGAGCGGTGCCCGGGTCGGTTGTGCCTCGCGTTCGCTCCTACGGGATACTTCCCGCGGTGGACAGCGCGGTCCGGCGCACCCGAGGAAAGACGGCGGCCTGCACGGCCGAGAGCGGTAAGTAAGGAGCGTTCGACATGCCCATCGCTTCCCCCGAGGCTTACGCGGAGATGCTGGACCGGGCCAAGGCCGGCCGGTACGCGTACCCCGCGATCAACGTGACCTCCTCCCAGACGCTGAACGCGGCGCTCAAGGGCTTCGCCGACGCGGAGAGCGACGGCATCATCCAGGTCTCCACCGGTGGCGCGGAATACCTGTCCGGCCCGTCGGTGAAGGACATGGTGACCGGCGCGTCGGCGTTCGCCGCGTACGCGCACGAGGTGGCCAAGAACTACCCGGTGACCGTCGCGCTGCACACCGACCACTGCCCGAAGGACAAGCTGGACAAGTTCGTCCGGCCGCTGATGGCCATCTCCCAGGAGCGGGTCAAGAACGGCCAGGAGCCGCTGTTCCAGTCGCACATGTGGGACGGCTCGGCCGTGCCGGTGGCGGAGAACCTTCAGATCGCCGAGCAGCTCCTCGCCGAGGCCGCCAAGGGCAAGATCGTCCTGGAGATCGAGGTCGGCGTCGTCGGTGGCGAGGAGGACGGCGTCGAGAACGCCATCAACGACAAGCTCTACACCACCGTCGACGACGGTCTGGCCATGGTCGAGGCGCTCGGCCTGGGCGAGAAGGGCCGCTACATGGCGGCGCTGACCTTCGGCAACGTGCACGGCGTCTACAAGCCGGGCAACGTCAAGCTGCGCCCCGAGGTGCTCAAGCAGATCCAGGACGCGGTCGGCGCCAAGTACGGCAAGGACAAGCCGCTCAGCCTGGTCTTCCACGGCGGCTCCGGCTCGCTGCTGGAGGAGATCCGGGAGGCGCTGGACTACGGCGTGGTGAAGATGAACATCGACACCGACACGCAGTACGCCTTCACCCGCCCGGTCGCGGACCACATGCTGCGCAACTACGACGGCGTGCTGAAGGTCGACGGCGAGGTCGGCAACAAGAAGCAGTACGACCCGCGGGCGTGGGGCAAGCTGGCCGAGGCCGGCCTGGCCGCCCGCGTGGTCGAGGCCTGCGAGCACCTGCGCTCCACCGGCACCCGGATGAAGTGACCCGCTCCGCGGGTAAGGAGGGGCCCCCTGTCAACGCGTCTGTTGATAGGGGGCCCCTCCTCTACCGCAGGCGTTAAAAGGGGGCCCCTCCTTTCACCTCACCAGGAGGGCGACCGCCTCGCGGACGTCGTCGGTGAGGTGGATCGTGCGGGACAGGTCGCCGAACGGGGAGCCGGCGAAGAGCGGGCGCAGCAGCGACTCCACCGGCAGCTCGGTGGTCCAGAACGCCCGGTCCAGGAAGACGTACGCGCCACTGGCCCCGTCGGTGCCGTAGAACGTCTTCGTCGCCGCCTGGAACACCTCCTGCACGGTGCCGGCCCGGCCGGGCGCGAACACGATCCCGCCCCGGGCCAGCCGCAGGATGGTGTCCTCCCGGATGGCGTTGGAGAAGTACTTCGCGATCCGGCCGGCGAACAGGTTGGCCGGCTCGTGGCCGTACAGCCAGGTGGGGATGGCCAGGCCGCCGGAGCGGGCCCACTCGGTGCCGGGCGCCGCCGGGCGGGGCGTGGGCAGCGACGGGCCGTCCGCGTAGCGCTTGCGTACCGCCAGCGCCGCCGCCGTGTAGCGGTCGTGGTCGGTGAAGTCCGGTGCGGCGGCCAGCACGTCGATCGCGGCGGACAGCTCGTCGGCCGGCCAGGCCGCGAGGAACGCGCCGAGGTTCGCCGCCTCCATCACGCCCGGGCCGCCGCCGGTCACCACCAGCCGGTCGGCCCGTGCCAGCTCCCAGCCCAGCACGGCCGCCATCCGGTACGCGGCGCTGCCGCGCGGCACCGCGTGCCCGCCCATCACGCCCACCACGGACTGCGGCCCGTGCGCGGCCAGCCACGAGCGGGTGGCGTCGGCGAGCGCGTTGTCCACGCCGTGGTCGTGCAGCCGCTGGCCGAGCGCCTCACGGACGTCGGGCAGCGCGCCGCCGTGCGCCCGGAAGTGCGCGTACACCCGGGTGTCGTACATCTCGGTGAACCCGCCCTCGGCGAAGCCGGCGGCCAGGTCGTCGGCGGTGTAGAGGTGGGACGGCTGGGTCGGGTAGGGCAGCCCGGAGAACGGCGGGACGACGTTGGCGCCCCGGCGGACCAGGTCCGCGCCCACCTCGCGGTCGGCGAACCGGCAGCCCACGAAGAGGGTGCCGGCGACGTCGACGTCGCGCAGGTCGGGGACCGGGTCCAGGTCGAGGCGGAGGCCCTGCACGGTCAGGCCGGCGAGGGTCCCCTCGGCCATCCGCCTGTCGAACTCTCCGCGGGTCTCGATCTCGTCGATGCTGGTGTCGTGCGGCTCGATGACGTCCGCGGGTGGTGGGGTCGGCACCGGATCATCCTGCCCCGACCGGGCAACCTCGCAAACCCGGGCGGTACGGACAGGAGCCCGGCGGGCACGCCGCCGGGCTCCTGCGTAACCGGTTCCTGGGGAGGCTCCGGATCTGTAGTTGTAGTGCAATTTTCATGCCGGCGGCATGGGCCGCCGGTACGTCTGGTCCCACCGCAGGCGTGACGAAACCCTCAGCCGTTCAGCCGACGGGCCGGCCCGACCCCCTCGCGCGCCCGGGGGCGAAGCGGGTTGAATGGGGCGATGCAGAACCTGTTGCCTGAGCCACCGGCCACCCTGCTCCCCGTCTCCGAGGAGGCCGACGCCGCGCTCGCCGCCGCGGCCGAGCAGGGCACCGAGGACGCGTACGCCGAGGTCGCGGCCCGCTTCCCGACCTACAGCGCGGCCTGGGGGGCGCTGGCCGGCCGCGCCCTCACCGCGGGCCAGGTCGTTCCGGCCTACGCGTACGCCCGCACCGGTTACCACCGGGGCCTGGACCAGCTGCGCCGCAGCGGCTGGAAGGGACACGGCCCGGTGCCCTGGTCGCACGCGCCCAACCAGGGCTTCCTCCGCTGCCTCTACGTGCTCTCCCGGGCTGCCGGCGAGATCGGCGAGGCGGACGAGGCGGCCCGCTGCGCCCAGTTCCTCCGCGACTGCGACCCGGCCGCCGGGGACGCGCTGGCCAGCGACTGACCCGTCCGACGACGGCCGGCCCGACCACCGGGCCGGCCGTCGTGCCGTCTCCTACAGCCCTTCCGCCACCGACGCGGCGATCTTCAACCAGGCGTCGCGGGTGGCGGTGGAGAGCTGGCCGTAGCGCAGCGGCTCGCCGGTGTCGATGAGCCGCTCGTACGGCGCCAGCAGCACCGCCCGGGTGCGCGCGGCGAAGTGGGCCTGGATGGCCGGCAGGTCGATCTCCTTGCGGGACGGCGGCATCGAGACCACGGTGACCGCCTGCCGGACCAGCCGCTGCCGGCCGCTCTGCTCCAGGTGGTCGAGCATCCGGGCGGCGGTCTCGGCCGAGTCGTTCCGCGCCGACATGGTGACCACGAGCTGGTCCGTCGCGTCCATGGCGGCCTGCCAGTTCTGCGCCCGGACGTTGTTCCCGGTGTCCACGAAGATCAGCTTGTAGAAGCGGCTGACCACCTCGCGGATCTCCGCGAACGCGGCGGCGGTCAGCATCTCGCCGCCGGTCGCCGACTCGTCCGAGGCGAGCACGTCGAACATGCCCTCGCCCTGCGAGCGGACGTACTGCGACAGGTCGCCGACCCGACCGTGGGCACCCTGGAACTGGCCCAGATCGCGCAGCATGTCGCGCACCGTGCGGGCGTGGAAGTCCTGCTGGGCGCGCATCCCGAGGGTGCCCTGCGTCTCGTTGTTGTCCCAGGCCAGCACGTACCCGCCGCGCTTCTGCCCGAACGTCATGGCGAGCAGCAGGATGGCCACCGTCTTGCCGGCCCCGCCCTTGGGGTTGACCACGGTGACCTGGCGCAGTCCGCCGAAGTTGCGGCGGACCATCTCGATGTCGCGCTTCAGCTCCTGCTCGTGGCGGCCGGGCGCGAGCCGGACCAGCCCCGTCCGGTTGACCACCGCGCGAACGCCCATGGTGGCCACCGGGTCGACCGGGCGGGCCTGCCGCCGGCGGGCGAAGTCCTCGGCGGTCGGGGGTGCCGCCTGCTGGGGCGTCCACCCCGGCTCCGGGTACACCCCGGGCGGCAGGGGCTGCTGCGGCGCCTGCGGGCCGGACGCCGGTGAGGGCTGTGCCGGCCCACCGGGCCGGGGCGGCCCGCTCTCCTGCCCGGACCCGGCGTGCGGGACCGGCCCGGCGTGCGGGACCGGCCCGGGCTGCTGCGCCGGCCCGCCCGCCTGGGGCGCCTCGGTCTGCGGGGGCCACCCGGGTGGGTACCAGCCCGGCTGGCCGGTCTGGTCGGGTTGCTGCGGGTAGGGGACCGGCGGGTAGGCCGTCCCGTTGCCGTACGGCGGCGGCTGCTGCATCGGCATCCCCGGCGACGGCGGGAACGGACCGAGTCGGGGCGGCGCGTCCTCGGCGGGCCCGTCCGGCCCCGCCGGCTGCGGGCCGACGACCCGCGCCGTGCCGATGGACGTCGGCCCGTCGACCGTGGTCAGGCCCTGGACCGGTGTCGGGGCGTCGAGCGGTGTCGGGCCGACGGGGGTGGGGCCGACGGACGGTCCGGCGCTGAGCCCGCCAGGGCCGCCGACGGCCGGTTGGCTCGGCGCGTGGGGGTGAGCCGGCGCGCCGACGGCGGGCGCCGGGACCGGGCCCGCCGAGCCGGCCGCATCAGCCGTGGTGCGCTGCGGTGGCTGCGCCCACGGCGACGCGGCCCGCCCGTTGGCCGGGGCGTCACCGCCGCCGGCAGCCGGCGCCGTGGCGATGGGACCGTCCTCGTGGGCGGCGGGTCGGTCGGTCGTGGCCCCCGGACCCGGCGTGGCCGTCACCGGGACGGCGCCGGACGCCGCCGGCCCGGGCGCCGGACCGAACTGCGACGGTCGGGCGCCGGATTGCGGCGGTGCCGGGCTCGGCTGTGGTGGCACCGGGCTGGGCTGCGGCGGTGCCGGGTTGACGCGCGGCGGTGCCGGGCTCGGCTGTGGCGGTGCCGGGCTGCCATGCGGCGACGGTGCCGGGCTGGGCTGTGGGGGTACCGGGCTGGCCTGCGGCGACGGTGCCGGGGTGACCTGCGGTGCCGGCACGGGGGCGCCGGCGTGCGGGAGAGGCCAGGGCGGTGCGGCCGGCTGGGCCGGAGCCGCCCACGGCGGCGCGGCCACCACCCCGTCGATCTCCTCGGGCGGCCAGAGCGGTTCGACGTCCCGCTCCGGCACCTGCGATCGGCCCGGCACGGGGGTTCGGTCGTCGTTCTCATGCACCACGCGGTTCCTCCCCATCCCTCCCGCCGAGGATAGGCGGTCCAGCCAGCCGGGCGAGCCGGGTGCGGATCGATCGAGGTCAGCCCGTCCAGACCGCCCAGGCCCCCGGCTCGGTCCACCAGGACCGCTTCCGGCTCAGCTCACCCTCGACACCGTCGTCGAGGAACGGCACCTTCTCGTCGCGGGGCACCACCGCCACCGCCCGGCCCCGGGCCCGGCGCACCTCGAGCCGCACCCTCTTCCGGCCCAACGCGGATCGGGTGACCACGGGCACGGCCACGCCCACCGCCAGTCGGCCGTCGGCCGGATCCGGGTCGGCCAGCAGGGCCACCTCGCCGAGGTGCGCGTACCCGCCGGCGTTGCCGATCGCGCAGGCGCTGATCGGCTCGCTGCCGTCGCTGAGCACCGTGCCGTCGACCTCGACCCGGGCCCGCCAGTGCAGCGGCCGGCCGGCGTCGTCGGCCGCGCCGAGCAACGCGCCGTCCAGCGTCACCGAACCGCCGTCGTTGCGCAGCAGGTCGAGCCGGCGCGGCGTGCCGTCCAGCACCGCCGCGGCCACCGCCGCCGGGTCACGCGGCAGCCCGAGCTGCGCGGCGAGGTCCCGCACCGTTCCGGACCGGGCCGGGTCCAACGGGAGTACGCCCACCGGCGGCAGGTCGGGCAGCGTCCGGTCCTCGGCCAGGTCGGCCGGGCGGCGGCTGGGCGGCGGAGCGTACCGCCGGACCAGCCGGCGCAGCACGGCGCGCAACTGACCGTCACTGGCCGTGGCGACGACCAGCCGGGTCTTGCCGTCGGAGTCCGGCCAGGCGAGACCGTCGGCGCGGGGCGGCCCGTCCAGGCGGGCCAGCACCTCGTCGATCTCCGCGTCCGACCGGGCGGTCACCGTGGTCACCCGCGCGCCCCGGGCGGTCAGGGCGTCCGTGCAGGCCAGCACCGGTACGCGCGGCGTCTCGCAGCGTTCGGCGTCGGGCGTGGCGGCGGTGTCGTCCGCGCCACCGCAGCAGGCTCCGCCACTGCCACAGGCCCCACCGGGAGCGTCCCGCCCCGAGCCGAGGGTGAGCAGCACCACGTCGTACACGAAGGAGCCTCCTGCTTCTCGACGAACCCCTGCCGGTCCCGCCGTCACTACTTGTTAGCCTGACACCCCGGGCTCGCCGACCGGTCGCCACCTGGCACCCGAGCCTTCTGGAGGCGGAGAAGATGCCAGCGATCGTGCTCCTCGGCGCCCAATGGGGCGACGAGGGCAAGGGCAAGGTTACCGACCTGCTGGGTGAGCGGGTCGACTACGTCGTGCGCTACTCCGGCGGCAACAACGCCGGTCACACGGTGATCACCCCGGACGGCCAGAAGTACGCGCTGCACCTGATGCCGTCCGGCGCGCTCTCCCCGAGCGCGATGATCGTCATCGGCAACGGTGTGGTGGTCGACCCGAAGGTGCTGCTGCAGGAGATCGACGGTCTCGCCGAGCGGGGCGTGGACGTCTCCCGGCTGCGCATCTCCGGTGACGCGCACCTGATCATGCCGCACCACCGGGGGATCGACCGGGTGGTCGAGCGCTACCTGGGCAGCTCCCGGATCGGCACCACCGGCCGGGGCATCGGCCCCGCCTACGGCGACAAGGTCGCCCGGATGGGCATCCGGCTGCAGGACCTGCTCGACCCGGGCATCCTGCGCAAGAAGCTGGAACTGGCGCTGCGCGAGAAGAACCAGCTGCTGTTCAAGATCTACAACCGCAAGGCGATCGACGTCGACGAGACCGTCGAGGAATACCTCCAGTACGCCGAGCGGCTGCGGCCGTACATCGCGGAGACCCGGGTGATGCTCTGGGACGCGCTGGACCGCGGTGAGACCGTGCTGCTGGAGGGTGCCCAGGCCACCATGCTCGACATGGACCACGGCACCTATCCGTTCGTCACCTCGTCGAACCCGACGGCCGGTGGCGCGTGCGTGGGCACGGGCATCCCGCCGACCGCGATCACCAAGGTCATCGCGGTGAGCAAGGCGTACACCACCCGGGTGGGCGCGGGCCCGTTCCCCACCGAGTTGTTCGACGACAACGGCCGTCACCTGGTCAAGATCGGTCACGAGTACGGCACCACCACCGGCCGGGAACGCCGCGCCGGCTGGTTCGACGCCGTCGTGGCCCGCTACGCGTGTCGCCTGAACGGTGTGACCGACCTGGTCGTCACGAAGCTGGACGTGTTGACCGGCCTGCCGAAGGTCCCGATCTGCGTCGGCTACGAGATCAACGGTGAGCGTTTCGACGACATGCCGATGACGCAGACCGACTTCCACCACGCCACGCCGATCTACGAAGAGCTGGACGGCTGGTGGGAGGACATCACCAAGGCGAGAACCGAGGACGAGCTCCCCGAGAACGCCCGCCGCTACATCGCCCGCATCGAGGAACTCACCAACACCCGCGTGAGCGTCGTCGGAGTGGGCCCAGGCCGAGACGAAAACGTCCTCCGCCACCCCCTCCTCCCCTAACCCCGCTGCCTGCCTCTCACCCCCTGCCCTCCCGAGTCGCCGGTGATCAAGGATTTCGCGTCGGAAACCGGCGCGAACGGTGACGCGAACTCCTTGGTCGACTTCCCGAGGGTGGGCGGGGGTGGGGGGTTCTCCACAGGGTTTTCCACAGGGGTTTCCCGGGTGGGATGGGAGCGGGACCGTGGGTCGGTGAGGCAACTCGACGAGTTCGGACGGCGGTCCCTTCGGCAGGGTGAGTTCGTGACGGTGTCGGAGGCGTTGCGGCGGGGACTCAGCCGTGACCAGATCCGCCAGTTGGTCCGCTCGGGTCGGTGGACTCGTGTCTCGCGCGGCTGCTACCTGCCGATGCCGGATCCGCCCGCCGCCGCACTGCGACGTACCCGCATCAGCGCTGCGGTGGCGAGCCTGGGCCCGGGTGCGGTCGCCGTGCTGCACACCGCTGCCGAGTTGCACGGCATCGCCGGTCTACGACCGACGGCCGCGATACACGTGTCCGTACCGCCCGATCGCCCGCACGCGCAGCGCAGGTCCGAGCCGGCACTTGCGGTGCATCAACTGGCGTTCGACCCGGCGGAGATCGTCCAGGTCGGCGGCGTGCCGACGACGGATCCTGTTCGCACGGTGGCTGACCTCGTGCTGCGTGCGGAGCGCTATCCGGCGGTGTGCGTCCTCGACTCGGCGCTCAACCAGCGACTCCTGGCCGAGTCCGACCTGCCCCTGCTGCTCGCGCTCGTCGCCGGGCGCCGCGGCGCGGTTGCCGCGCGCCGACACGTGGCCGAGGCCGACGGCCGGGCCCAGTCGCCCCTGGAGACGCGCGCCCGGCTCCGATGCGTCGACGGCGGCGTCCCGCCGGATGCCCTGCAACTGCATGTCCGGGATGACGACGGTTACCTGCTCGGTATCGGTGACCTGGCCTGGCGGGACGCTCGCCTCATCGCGGAGGCGGACGGTCGGGCCCCGCACCTGACTCCACCGGCCGTCTATGCCGACCGGTTCCGGCAGAACCGTCTCGTGAACGCCGGTTGGCGCCTGCTCCGCTTCACCTGGGCCGACACCCTCCGCCCCGACTACATCCCGGAAACGGTCCGACGGGCTCTGCACCACGCCGGTTGACCAAGGAGTTCGCGTCAGCCGGAACACGATTCTGGGACGCGAACTCCTTGATCAACGATGTGGAGGGTGGGGGTCGGTAGGATGCTCGGTCGTGCGGGTTCTTCTTGTGGGTGGTGGGGGGCGGGAGCATGCTCTCGCGCTCGGACTGGTCGCCGATCCGTCGGTGGAGGCGGTGGTCGCGGCTCCGGGTAACCCGGGGATCGCCGAGGTGGCCTCGCTGCGGGAGGTGACCGCGACCGATCCGGCGGCGGTGGCCGCGCTCGCCGTCGAGGTCGCGGCGGACCTGGTGATCGTCGGCCCCGAGGCGCCGCTGGTGGCGGGCGTCGCCGACGCGGTACGCGCCAAGGGCATCGCGGTGTTCGGCCCGGGTGCGGAGGCGGCCCGGCTGGAGGGCTCGAAGACGTTCGCGAAGGACGTGATGACGGCCGCCGGCGTGCCGACCGCGCGCGCGTACACCTGCACCGACGCGGCGGCCGTGGCGCGGGCGCTCGACGAGTTCGGCGCGCCCTACGTGGTGAAGGACGACGGGCTCGCCGCCGGCAAGGGCGTGGTGGTCACCGACGACCGGTCGGCCGCCGAGCGGCACGCGGCCGAGTGCGGCCGGGTGGTGATCGAGGAGTACCTGTCCGGCCCCGAGGTCTCGCTCTTCGTGGTCACCGACGGCGAGGCGGCCCTGCCGTTGCTGCCCGCGCAGGACTTCAAGCGGGTCGGCGACGGCGACACCGGGCCGAACACCGGCGGCATGGGGGCCTACTCGCCGCTGCCGTGGGCGCCACCGAACCTGGTCGACGACGTGATGCGGGACGTGGTGCACCCAACGCTGGCCGAGCTGCGCCGCCGGGGCACCCCGTTCAGCGGCCTGCTCTACGTGGGCCTGGCGATGACCCCGGCCGGCCCGCGGGTGATCGAGTTCAACGCGCGCTTCGGCGACCCGGAGACCCAGGTGGTGCTGGCCCTGCTGGAGACGCCGCTGGGCGGGCTGTTGCACGCCGCCGCCACCGGCTCGCTGGGCGCGCACCCGCCGCTGCGGTGGCGCGACGGCGCGGCGGTCACCGTCGTGGTCGCGGCCGAGGGCTATCCGCAGGGTCCGCGTACCGGTGATGTGATCACCGGCGCGGACCGCGCCGGGATCATCCACGCCGGCACCCGCCGGGACGCCGACGGCACGTTGCGCTCCGCGGGCGGCCGGGTCCTCTGCGGTACGGCGACCGGCGCGGACCTGGCCGCCGCGCGCGACGCCGCCTACCAGCTGGTACGCGGCATCGAGCTGGCCGGCGCCCACCACCGCACCGACATCGCGGCGGCGGCGGTCGACGGCCGGATCACGATCCCCGGCTGACGGTCGGGGCGGCCGGCGCGCCGGTCAACGGCCGCGCTTGCGGATGAGCACCGCGAGGACGCCGAAGGCCGCGGTGACGATGGTGCCGACCACGCCCATGCCCGCGGTGGCGGTCTCGCCGACGTCCACGCCGCACGCGGCGAGCACGGTCAGCAGGAGGACGGTCAGGAGCCCGCTGCCCGCGATGGCCCAGATCCACCTCTCGACGCCGACGGGGTGGCCGTCGTCGTCACCGTTGCCGCCGCCCGTGTCACCCGGGACCGGGAGTCCCATGCCGCACGTCCCTCCGCCGGTGCCGGCGTCGACGACGCCGACCGTTCGAGAACCCGCTCATGCTTCTCTATGGACAGTAGGCGATGGGAGCACGTAAATGGGAGAGCGGCGATGAGATTCCCATGCACATAACGGCATAAGCCGCATAACGCAGAGTCGGCGAGTGGCCCGGTCAGCCGAAGTAGCGGCGCAGCTCCCGGCCGAGCACCTTGCCGGTGGCGTTGCGGGGAAGGTACTTCACGAGGACCACGTCCCGGGGCACCGAGAAGCGGGCCAGGTAGCGCCGGACGTACTCGCGGACCGCCTCCGGGTCGAGCGTCTCGCCGGGGCGCAGCGCCAGGAACGCGGCCAGCCGCTGCCCGTACTCCGGGTCCGGCACGCCGATCACCGCCACCTCACGGACCTGCGGCAGCCGGGCGATCAGATCCTCCACCTCGGAGGGGAAGACGTTCTCCCCGCCCGAGACGATCATGTCGTCGGCGCGTCCGTCGACGAAGAGCAGGCCGTCCGGGTTGAGCCGGCCGAGGTCGCCGGTGTCCAGCAGGCCGTCGCGGCTCTCCCGGCCGGCGCCCGAGGTGTAGCCCTCGAAGAGCATCTCGTTGCCGACGAAGATCCGCCCCACCTGGCCGGTGCGGACCGGCTGGCCGGCCTCGTCCACGATCTCCAGCCGGGTGCCGTGCGGGGGCCGGCCGGCCGTGGTGGGCGCGGCGCGCAGCTCGGCCGGGCCGGCGATGGACGCCCAGGAGACCTCGGTCGAGCCGTAGAGGTTGTAGAGCACGTCGCCGTAACGGTCCATGAACGCCGTGGCCAGATTGCCCGGCAGGGCGGAGCCGCTGACCGCGGCGACCTTGAGCGGCGGCCGGGGCTGCGGCGGCGCGACCTCCATGAGCCGTTGCAGCATCACCGGTACGGCGAAGAGCGCGTCGCACGGCTGCTCGGCCAGCGCGGCCAGGGTGGCGGCCGGGTCGAAGCGGCGGTGCAGCACCACCGTGGCGCGCAGCGCGAACGACACCTGGAGGGCGGCGTACCCCCAGGTGTGGAAGACGGGCGCGGCGATCATCACGACGTCGTGCACGTGCAGCGGGATCCGGTCGATGATGGACACCAGCGGACCGAAGCCGTGCGGGGTGGGGCGGCGGGCGCCCTTGGGGGTGCCGGTGGTGCCGGAGGTCAGCACGATGGTCCGGCCGTCGCGCTCCGGCGGCTGGAGCTTGTCGCCCGGCACGGCGCCGGCGATCAGCTCCTCCTGTCGCCGCTCGTCGACCCGGTGCAGCTCGGCCGGGAGGCCGAGGACCCGGTCGGCGAACTCGGCGTCGTGCACCAGCGCGCGTAGCCCCTGTTCCTCGGCGACGGTGACCAGCTGCGCGGCGGAGAGACCGGTGTTGACCAGGACGGCGTCCGCGCCGAGCAGCATCGACGCGACGATCGCCTCGATCAGGCCGTGGTGGTTGCGGCAGAGCAGCCCGACCCGGTCGCCGGCCTGCACGCCGAGCCCGGCGCGCAGGGAGCGGGCCAGCCGCTCGGACCGGTCCAGCAGTTGCTGGTAGGTGAACGTGGCGCCGTGCTCGTCCACGACGGCGACGCGGCCCGGATCCCGGGCGGCGGCCTGGCGGAGTTCCCCGGCGAGGCTCCAGCCCCACCGGCGCAGCGCGTTGAGCTGCGAGGCGACCCGGATCGGGCGGCCCGGGGTGAGCAGACCGCGTCGGGTCAGCGTGGCGACGATGAACGGCAGGTCCACGGCGCAACCTCCTTCGCGTTCGTGGTCTCCCGATCTTGCCTCCGGCCCGTCCGGCCGATGCGACCGGACGGGCCGGAGGGGGCCCGACCCGCAACGGATGCGCCCGGCACGGCGCGGCCCGTCGCGGGTCGGGGTCCGGCGGCGATCAGCGGATCTGCATCCCGGAGATGGCCCGGGAGATGACCAGCCGCTGGATCTCGGAGGTGCCCTCGAAGATGGTGTAGATCTTGGCGTCCCGGTACCACCGCTCGACCGGGTGGTCGCGCAGGAAGCCCGCCCCGCCGAGGAGCTGGACCGCCCGGTCGGTCACCGAGACGGCCACCTCGCCGGCCTTGAGCTTGGACATCGAGCCCTCGCCGGCGGTGAACGGCCGGTTGTTGCGGCCCATCCAGGAGGCCCGCCAGACCAGCAGCCGGG
Source organism: Micromonospora humi (assembly GCF_900090105.1). Lineage (GTDB taxonomy): Bacteria > Actinomycetota > Actinomycetes > Mycobacteriales > Micromonosporaceae > Micromonospora > Micromonospora humi. The sequence continues at coordinate 389,643 of NZ_FMDM01000005.1, forward strand.
CCGCGTCGATCTCCATCTTCATGTCGGCGAGCGCGAACGCGACCGCCTGGTTGGTGATGATCGGCCGCCCGAACTGCACCCGGCTCTTGGCGTAGTCGAGCGCGTACTCGTAGGCCGCGCGGGCCACGCCGAGCGCCTGCGCGCCGACGGTCGGGCGGGACAGCTCGAACGTGCGCATCGCGGCCTGGCCGGAGGCGCGTTGGCCGGCGCGCGCCCGGGCGAGCCGCTCGTCGAGGGCGTCCTTGCCCCCGAGCAGGCAGCGGCCCGGCACCCGGACGTCGTCGAGGAAGACGTCGGCGGTGTGCGAGGCGCGCAGCCCGAGCTTGCGCAGCTTGCGGGTGGCGCTGAGGCCGGGCGTGCCCGGCGGTACGACGAACGCGGCCTGCCCGCGTGAACCCAGCTCCGGCTCGATCGAGGCGGTGACCACGTGCACCCCGGCGATGCCACCGTTGGTGGCGTACGCCTTCTGGCCGTTGAGCACCCACTCGTCGGTGGCCTGGTCGTAGACGGCGCGGGTGCGCATCGACCCGACGTCGGAGCCGGCCTCCGGCTCGCTGGTGCAGAACGCGGCGACGGCCGGGGAATCGACGTCGCCGAAGCACTGCGGCACCCACTCGACGAGCTGGTCGGGGGTGCCGGCGCCGTAGATCCCGGCGACCGCGAGCGCGGTGCCGAAGATGCTCAGGCCGATGCCGGCGTCACCCCAGAAGAGTTCCTCGCTGGCGATCGGCAGCGAGAGGCCGGTGGGGTCGGCCCAGCAGGTGGCGAGGAACTCGAACCCGTACAGGCCGACCTTCGCCGCCTCCTGGATGACCGGCCAGGGAGTTTCCTCCCGGGCGTCCCACTCGGCCGCGGCCGGGCGCACGACCTCGGCGGCGAAGCCGTGCACCCAGTCGCGAAGGTCTCGCTGCTCCTCGTTCAGGTCGAGCGAGAACTCGGCCATGGTCAGGCCTTGGGGATGTCGAACAGGTTGGCGATGTTGGCCGCCAGGCCCAGGTCACCCTTGGCCTTCAGCTTGCCGGTCATGAACATCATCACCGGGTTGGCGCCGCCGGAGACGATCTTCAGGAACTCGACCGGGCCCATGGTGAGGCTGAGCTTCGGGTCCCGGGTCGGGGTCTCCGAGACGGTGCAGGTGCCGTTCTCGATGACGATCTCGTAGGTGTCGGTGCCGCCGTCCGGACGGCCGGTGATGTTCCAGTGGATGACCGCGTTGGTGGAGCCGGCGCGGTCGGCGCGGAACAGCGTGGGCATCCGGTTGAAGACCTCGCTGAGGATCTTGCCGCGCTGCTCACCGGACATGATCTCGGCGATCTTGTCGTCCGGCGTGGACTTGACCAGCTGCGCGAACTCCTTCGGGCCGACGTTGGCGAAGTTGGCCGGGTCGAAGTCAGTCATGGGGGATGCACCTCTCGACTTGGTTACTCTGGCGTAACCCTACGCACGAGTAGGTATGCTCGCAAGAGTGTCCAGCACACCGACCTTCAAGCGCCTGCCCCGGGCCGTACGCGAGCAGCAGATGCTCGACGCGGCGGTCAAGGTCTTCTCCCGGCGCGGCTTCCACGCGGCCAGCATGGACGAGATCGCCGACGACGCCGGCATCTCCAAGCCGATGGTCTACGCCTACCTCGGCACCAAGGAAGAACTCTTCGTCGCCTGCCTGCACCGCGAGGGCACCCGGATGATGGAGGCGATCGCCGGGGCCGCCGCCCCCGAACTGCCCGCCGACGAGCGGCTCTGGCGCGGGCTGCGCGCGTTCTTCGGCTTCGTCGGCGCCCACCGGGACGGCTGGGCGGTGCTCTACCGGCAGGCGCGCGGCTCCCAGCCGTTCGCCGCCGAACTGGCCGCCATGCGCGGCCGCCTGGTCGAGGTGGTCGCCGGGATGCTCGACCATGCGCTCCGCGCCTCCGGGCGTGAGGTCGGCGCCACCGACCTGGAGGTGGTGTCGTACGCGCTGGTCGGCGCCACCGAGTCGCTCGCCGACTGGCTGGCCGACCACCCCGAGGCCGACGCGGAGAAGACCGCCACCCGGATGATGAACGTCGCCTGGCTCGGCGCCGACCAGCTCCTACGCGGCGTCACCTGGCGCCCGGGGGTGTAAGGAGGGGCCCCTTCTTAACGCATTCTGCATAGGCGGGGGCCCCTTTTAACACCCCCGTCGCGCGGCGGCCCGTGATCGCGCCCGGCGCCGGGCCCAGCGGGCGGCCTCGAACAGCCCGGTGACCGCCAGCGAGATGCCGACGCCGGCGAGCAGGCCGGTGACCGGATTGTGCTCGAAGGCCAGGCCGCCGAAGTAGCCGAGCAACCCGCAGTAGATCCCCCAGGTGCCGCAGGCCAGCGCGTCGTACACCAGGAACGAGCGCAGCGGGTAGCGGACCGCGCCCATGGTGAGCGTGACCGCGGTGCGGCCGCCGGGGACGTAGCGGGCGGTGGTCAGGATCATCCCGCCCCGCCGGTCGACCGCCCGGCGGGCCCAGTCGGAGCTCGCCCGCCGCCGGCTGTCGGCGGGCAGCCGGGCCAGCCGGTGCGCGCCGCCGCCGCGCCCGATGGCGTACGAGACGTGGTCGCCGATCAGCGCGCCGAGCGCGGCGGTCACGATCACCGCCACCAGGTTCGGCTCCCCGCTGGCCGCGAAGACCCCGGCGGTGATCACCACGGTCTCGCCGGGCACGGCCGGGAAGAACGCGTCGACGGCGGTGACCGCGATGATCACCAGGTACACCCACGGTGAGGTCACCGTCTGGTGCAGCAGGTCGAGCACGTCCCCCATGCCCCCATGCTCGACGCTGGGGTGTTAAGCGGGGGCCCTTCCTCGACAAAAGGCGTTAACAAGGGGCCCCTCCTTCTCCTCCGCGGTGGGGCCGCGCGAGGTGAGCAGCACGGGCACGCCCAGCGCTTCCTCGACCGCCGCCACCCAGTCCCCCGGCGCCGACTCCAGCACCGGCCGCGCCCGCATCAGCCGCCCGGTCAACGCCGCCTGCCGCTCCAGGTCACCGGGCGGCCCGGAATCGAGCCGGTCGACGCCGACGTAACGACGACACATGCGCAGTCGAGGACCGGCCAGGTCGAGGTGGGTGAGCGCCAACCCGTCCACCCCGCCGGCCACCGCGAGCGCGTACCGGTGGGCCACCGCGTCGAAGTGCCCGAACCGGAACCGGCCCTGCCACGGATTGGTGGGGTTGCGCGGGTCGGTGAACGGCAGCGCCGGGTCCTCGGTGACCAGCGGCCCGGGGCCGTGCCGGGTGGTGGTCACCCGCAGCACCCCGAGCCGCTGCGCGGTGCCGGCCATCCCCGCCTCGGCGAGCAGCGTCTCCGCGTTGGCGAACGTCGTGGTGCTCCACGTGGTGTACGGGTGGAAGCCGTGCCACTCGTCCAGCAGCACCCCCTGCGCGCCCTCGAAGACGCAGGTGCCGGCGCGCAGCGCCCCGGCCAGCCAGCTCCGGTCGACGATCGCCACCCGGTCGGCGAAGGCGGCGTACGCCGGCAGGCTGTCGTCGACCGGCGGCGCGTCCAGCGGCCCGAGTTCGGCGGTGAGCCGGTCGCGCAGCGCGGCCAGCCGGCGGCGCAGCACCGCCGGCTCGCGGCAGTCGGCCACCCGGGGCGCCTCGTCGGGGTGGGCGAGGCCGTACGCGACGGCCTCGCCCACCCCCAGCCCGCAGGAGCCGTGCCGGTCGGCTCCCCGGGCGGTCTCCCGGGCCCGGTTGGCGGCCCGGTGGTACGGGGTGGCCAGCAGCGCCTCGGAGTCCACGGTCAGCCGGTCGAGCGCGTCGGGCACCCCGACCGCCGTGAGGTGGTCGGCTTCGGCGGCCAGCGCCAGCGGGTCCACCACCACGTGCCGCGCCAGGTGGGTCCGGACGCCGGGGCGGAACGTCCCGGCGCCGAACTGCGCGAACGTGTGCTGTCGTCCGTCGCGCAGCACGACGTTGTGCGCCGCCTGCGCGCCCCCGTTGAACCGGACGACGGTGTGCACCGGGCGGGTGGCGCAGAGCGCATCGACGACGGTGCCCTTGCCGGCGTCGCCGTAGCCGAGGTCGACCACCATCACGTGGTTCACAGCCGGGTGACCCCGCTCCCACCGTCGGTGGGGGTGAACGGCAGCGCCGCCACCGCCCGCCGGTCGCCGCCGAGCCGGGCGAGCGCCCGGGAGACGGTACGGGTGGCGGTCGAGCCGGCCCGGGCCAGGTCGTCCAGGCCGGCGTCCAGGTCGATGGCCTGTTCGCCGAGGCCGACGGTGAGCGCGATGGTCTCGCAGACCGCGTCCAGGTCGTCCAGCTCGACCGCGTTCTGGCCGAGCAGGCCGCGCCAGAAGTCGAGCACCTTGCGGTTGCCGGCGTAGTGGCTGCCGGCGGGGAGCAGGTAGTAGGTGTCCCAGCGGGCGGTCACCTCGTCCACGACCTGCCGGATCGGCAGGTCCTCGGCCGGGCCGTCGCCGATCCACCGGGTCACCTCGCGGGCCTTCAACCGGGGGTACGCCAGCTCGTCGCCGATGACGAACAGGTAGCCGCGCCGACCCCGCTTCGCCCAGCTGTCGGTGACCGTGTGCCGGGCCATGAAGTGCAGCGCCAGCTCGTACGACTCCATCATCTGCCCGCCCCCGCCGCCTTCCAGCACGATTCGGCCGAGGTCGTCGTCCATCCGGTTGTCGGATTCGAACTGCCCGATCTGCAACGGCACCCGGTCGCAGGTGGCGTCGCCGATCGCGCCGAACATGACCTGCGGGTCGCGGGCGTACCCCTGGCGCTGAAGCAGGCCGAGCAGTTGCGGCAGCTTGCTCTGCAACACCCGGGGCACGTGGCCCATCGAGCCGGTCACGTCGAAGAGCACCGCGATCGGCGTGGACTGCGGGTGTTCGGCGGAGTCGCGGCTCTCCCGGGTCGCGCCGCGCGGGTCGAGCGCCGGGTGCACCGTGCGTGCCCCGCTGTCGCTGTAGGAGAACGCGCTCCGGCCGGTCTTCCGCCGGTAGCGGTCGGCGGCGTCGTACACGTCGGTGGACCAGATTCCGCTGCCCATGGCAGCCTCCCTAGGGGTTGAGGGTGAAGGGTCGGAAGGTGCGCGGCCCGTAGAGCCGCTCCAGCACCTCGTCGAGTTCGCGGAGCAGTCGCCAGGCGTCGTCGGGCCGGGCGGACAGCGCGGGTTGCCGACAGCCGTCGGCGAAGGCGCGCAGCTCGCGCGGCGCGCGGTCGGCCATCAGCCAGGTCATGCAGCGGGCCGCCAGCGCGATGTCGGTGCCCGGGCCGCAGGGCCGCTTCGCGGTGACCTCCGGCGGATACCAGTCGGCCAGGTCGGTGACCAGCGCCGGCACCAGCCCGCCGGGTTCGGCGGAGAAGCACCAGTCGACGAGCACCAGGCCGTGCGCGTCCGGTTCGATCAGCACGTTGCGGGGCAGGACCGCGCCGTGCACCACGCCGGCGCGGTGGGCCAGGCCGAGCGCCACCAGCAGCCGCCGCCACATCCAGGCCGCGTCGCGCGGGTCGACCCCATCCGGGTACGCCCGGCGCACGTCGTCCAGGCTGTGCAGCCCGGGTACGGTCTCCAGCACGTTGACCAGCAGTTGCGCGCCGGTCGCCGGGTCGCGCACCGGATGGGAGTCGACCAACCGCGGCACGTACGCGAGGTGGCGCGGATCTCCGTGCAAGGCGATCCGCCGCAGCGCCCGCGCCTCCCGGCTCATCAGGTCGTTGTCGCTCGGGTGCCGCGGCGCCTTCATCTGCCGGTGAGAAGGGGCACCTTCTCTACCGGAGGCGTTAACAGGGGGCCCTTCCTTGCACCTCATCGGAGGGTCCGGAGCAGGGCGGGGTGCAGGAGGCGGGCGGTGCCGGGGCGGTAGAGCTTGGCGCGTGGGCCGCCCCGGGCGCCACCGCGTTCGGTGCTGGCGCCGGTGCTCTCCACGAAGCCCGGCACGGAGAGCACCTTGCGGTGGAAGTTGCCGGCGTGCAGCGGCTCGCCCCAGACCGTCTCGTAGACCGCCCGCAGCTCGGTGACGGTGAACTCGGGGGCGAGGAACCGGGTGGCCAGCGGCGTGTACTCCAGTTTGGCGCGGGCCCGCTCCAGGCCGTCGTCGATGATCCGCGCGTGGTCGAACGCGAGTTGCCGGTTGGGCAGCGCGGTGACCGGCAGCCAGATCGCGTCGGCGGCGTCGGTGTCGGCGACCGGGTCGGGCAGGTCGGGGGCGAACGCCAGGTGCGCGATCGACACCACCCGCATGCGCGGGTCCCGGTCGGGGTCGCCGTAGGTGCCGAGCTGTTCCAGGTGCACCCGGCCCAGCCGCTCGCCGCCGAGCCCGGTCTCCTCGGCCAGTTCGCGCCGGGCGCCGGCGAGCAGGTCCTCGTCCGGGCGGACGAAACCGCCGGGCAGCGCCCAGTGCCCCGCGTAGGGCGGCGCGGCGCGCCGGATCAGCAGCAGGTGCAGCGCGCCCTCGCGGATGGTCAGCGCCACCACGTCGACGGTGACCGCGACCGCCGGGTAGTCCCGGGGGTCGTATCCGGCGAGGAAGTCCTGCTCGTTCACGGCGCTCACTCTCTCAGCTTGAGAACAACTCAATCTGAGAACAACTTAGCGCACGAAAGAGGGGACGCCAAGCCCCCTCTTTCCTCAGCGGACGGTGCCCACCAGATGCGGCCGGCCGTCCCGGTCGCCGTGCAGCGCGAAGTCCCAGCCGTCGCCCGAGGTCACGGCGCTGAAGGCCACCGTGGACGGCAACGGCACCGGCAGCTTGAACGCCACGTCCACGGTGTACGCGTCCGGCAGCCGGGCATCCAGCGCGGCCAGGCACCGGGCCTTGCTCCACATTCCGTGTGCGATCGGGCGGGGGAAGCCGAACAGCCGCGCGCCCAGCTTCGAGGTGTGGATCGGGTTGTGGTCGCCGGAGACCCGCGCGTAGTCCGTACCGACGCGCGGCGTCACCCGCCACCGGGCCGACGCGGCCGGCGGCGCGGGTCGCTCCGAGCGGTCCCGCCGCGGGCCGCCGCCCGCCACACGCTCCTTCCCGAGATACGTCGACACGCCGCGCCAGACCTCCTCGCCGCCGACCGAGCCGACCAGCACCACGTCGAGCTGCCGGCCCCGCTCGTGCGGGCGCAGGTTCTCCGCGTACGTGCGGAAGTCGACGCTCTCACCGACCCGGACCGGTCGGTGCACGGTGATCCGGTTGGCCACGTGCACCACGCCGGTCAGCGGGATGGGGAAGTCGGCGGCGGTCATCAGCCGCAGCGACAGCGGGAACCCGAGCACGTGCAGGTAGGTCGCCGGCAGCCGGTCGGCCAGCCGGAACCCGCAGACCCGGTCGTAGTCGGCCAGGTGCGCCGGGTCGACAGTCACCCCGGCAACGCCCAGCTCGACGGCCGGCAACTCCCGCCCCCGCCGCCGCCCGCCGCCGGGCAGCGCCCCCAGCAGCGCCCGCCGATAGAGCCCCCCCGCCGCCGGCATCCGCTCCAACTCCACACGCTCCCGCCGCCCCGGCGTCTCACCGCGTCGATCATGAAGTTGGCGGTCTTGTCGATCTCCAGAAGTGCCGTCAACTTCATGATCGACGGGGCTGGTCGGGGCGAGCGCGGACAGGTCCTGGGTCGGGGTGGTCAGGGCGGCGGCGCGGGCCGAGGTGAGGTCCTGGGTGCGGCCCTCGATCAGGTCGTGCAACGACAGCTCCTCGGCCGGCTCCTCCGGCCGCTGCTTGCGCCGCGCCATCACGCCCCCAGCAGGCTCTGGCCGCAGACCCGGACCACGTTGCCGCTGACCGCGCCGGACGCCGGCCAGGACAGCCAGCCGATCGTCTCGGCCACGTCGACCGGCAGGCCGCCCTGGGCCATGCTGTTCATCCGCCGACCCGCCTCGCGCAGCGTCAGCGGGATACGCGCGGTCAGCCGGGTCTCGATGAAGCCGGGCGCGACCGCGTTCAGGCTGATCCCGCGCTCGCGCAGCACCGGCGACAGCGAGTCGACCAGGCCGATCACGCCGGCCTTGCTGGTCGCGTAGTTGGTCTGCCCCCGGTTGCCGGCGATCCCGGCGATCGAGGAGACCGAGACGATCCGCCCGCCGGCCGGGATCAGATCGCGTTCCAGCAGCACGTCGTTGATCCGCTCCTGGCTGGACAGGTTGACGTCGATCACCGAGTCCCACCGGTCGGCGTCCATCCGGCCGAGCGTCTTGTCCCGGGTGATGCCGGCGTTGTGCACCACCACGTCGACCCGGCCGTGCCGGGACGCCAGGTGCTCGGCCAGCCGGGTCGGCGCGTCCGGCGCGGTCAGGTCGAGCTGCACCGCGCTGCCGCCGATCTCGTTGGCCACCGCGGCCAGCTCGTCCCCGGCCGCCGGGATGTCCAGCGCCACCACCTGCGCGCCGTCGCGGGCCAGCACCTTGGCCAGCGCCGCGCCGATGCCCCGGGCCGCGCCGGTCACCAGCACCACCTGGCCGTCCAACGGGCGGTCCCAGTCGGCCGGCGCGACGGCGGTGCCGGCGCCGACCCGGACGACCTGGCCCGAGACGTACGCGGAGCGGCCGGAGAGCAGGAAGCGCACCGTGGACTCCAGGCTCACCGGGGTGCCGGCGTCCCCGTCGCGGGTGACGTACACCAGTTGGGCGGTGACGCCCCGGCCGAACTCCTTGCCGATGCTGCGGGTCAGCCCCTCCAGGGCGCGCTGGGCGGTCGCCTCGCGGGGCGAGCCGCACTCGGCCGGCGGCGTGCCCAGCACGATCACCCGGCCGCTGGGCAGCAGCGAGCGGGCCTGCGGGTGGAAGAAGTCGTAGAGCTGGCGCAGCCCGCTGGAGTCGGTGACGCCGCTGGCGTCGTACACCAGGGCCGCGAAGCGGTTGTCGCCGGTCGCGGTGGCCGGGTCGACCAGCTCGACCCCGGCGGCGGTCAGGATCTTGCCGGCCGGCTCGGCGAGCCGGCCGCCGGTCGCGGCGCCGAGCAGGACCGGCCCGGGGACGAGCGGGTCGCCCGGCGTGTGCCGGCGCAGTCGGGGCGGGTCGGGCAGGCCGAGGCGCTTGACCAGCGCGCGACCGGCCCCCGTCTGGACGAAGCTCGCGTACCTGTCGGTCATAGGCGTAGCCTACTGGCGAGTAGGGTTCGGGCAACAGCTACCAGGAGGCTGATCGTGCAGAGTGTCCGGCGGGTCGCGGTCATCGGCGGCAACCGCATCCCCTTCGCCCGGTCCAACTCGCGCTACGCGCACGCGTCCAACGCGGACATGCTCGGCGCGGCGCTCGACGGGCTGGTCGCCCGCTTCGGGCTGGCCGGCGAGCGGGTCGGCGAGGTGGTGGCCGGCGCGGTGCTCAAGCACTCGCGCGACTTCAACCTCACCCGCGAGGTGGTGCTCGGCTCCCGGCTCGACCCGCACACCCCGGCCTACGACGTCCAGCAGGCCTGCGGCACCGGGCTGGAGGCCGCCATCCTGGTCGCCAACAAGATCGCCCTCGGGCAGATCGAGGTAGGCATCGCCGGCGGCGTGGACACCACCTCCGACGCGCCGCTGGCCGTCAACGAGGACATGCGCCGCACGCTGATCCAGCTCAACTCCGCCCGGACCCTCGGCGCGCGGCTCAAGGTGGCGGCGAAGCTGCGTCCGCTCCAGCCGTTCAAGCCGGAGATCCCGCGCAACGCCGAGCCGCGCACCGGCCTGTCGATGGGCGACCACGCGGCGGTCACCGCGCTGCGCTGGAACGTCGACCGGGCCGCCCAGGACGACCTGGCGCTCCGCTCGCACCAGCGGCTCGCCGCCGCGTACGAGAAGGGGTTCTTCGACGACCTGATGACCCCCTACCTGGGGCTGACCCGCGACCAGAACCTCCGGCCGGACACCTCGCCGGAGAAGCTCGGCTCGCTCAAGCCGGTCTTCGGCACCAGGGGCCCGGACGCCGAGCGGGCCACCATGACCGCCGGCAACTCCTCGCCGCTCACCGACGGCGCGTCGACGGTGCTGCTCGCCTCCGAGGAGTGGGCCCGAGCGCACAGCCTGCCGGTGCTGGCCTGGTTCTCCTGGTCCGAGACGGCGGCCGTCGATTTCGTGCACGGCGACGAGGGGCTGCTGATGGCACCCGCCTACGCGGTGCCGCGGATGCTGGCCCGGGCCGGGCTCACGCTCCAGGACTTCGACTTCTACGAGATCCACGAGGCGTTCGCCTCGCAGGTGCTGGCGACGCTGGCGGCCTGGGAGTCGCCGGAATTCTGCAAGGAGCGGCTGGGCCTGGATGCGCCACTCGGGTCGATCGACCGGGAGAAGCTCAACGTCAACGGCTCGTCGCTGGCCGCCGGGCACCCGTTCGCGGCCACCGGGGGCCGGATCGTCGCCACGCTCGCCAAGCTGCTCGACGCCAAGGGCGGCGGGCGCGGCCTGATCTCCATCTGCGCGGCCGGCGGGCAGGGCGTGACCGCGATCCTGGAGCGCTGACCCGGAGATTTCGCGGGCCGGGGCAACCCGCGTGGCGGGTCGCCCCGTTCCCCAGACATGAGACGCACGCAAGGTCCGCTGCGGTGAACCAGGCCGACGAGGACGAGTACCGGCAGTTCGTGAGCGCCCGGCTGGAGCCGCTGCGGGTCACCGCCTTCCTGCTGTGCCGGGACTGGCACACGGCCGACGACCTGGTCGCCATCACCGTCGGCAAGCTCTACCGGCACTGGCGTCGGGTGCGCCGGGTGGAGCACGTCGACGCGTACGTGCGCGGCATGCTCACCAACGCCTGGCTGGACGAGCGGCGCCGCCCGTGGCGCCGCGAAAGGTCCACCGACGAGCTGCCCGACCACGCCGAGGCGTACCTGCCGGAGGCGGCCCTGGCGGATCGCGACCAGCTCCTGGAGTTGTTGGCGCAACTGCCGCCGCGCCGGCGGGCGGTGGTGGTGCTGCGCTTCTACTGCGACCTGTCCGTGGAGGAGACCGCCCGGGCGCTGGGCGTCAGCACGGGCACCGTGAAGAGCCAGGCGGCCCGAGGGCTGGCGAGCCTGCGCGCACTGGCCTCGATCGACGTGAGCGGGGAGGGCGCATGAGCTACCGAGTGATCTTCGACGAGGCCGTCGGCGAGGTCCCGCCCAGCGCGATCGACCTGGACCGGGTGATCGCCCGGCAGCGCCGTCGCCTCCGGCTCCGCCGGCTCACCGTGGCCGGCGCGGCGGCCGTCGCGGTCGGGGCCATCGCCATCGGGGCGGCGGTGACCGGCGGCCACCAGCGGACGGCGCCGCCGGTGGCGCCGAGCCCGACGGTCCGTGTCCCACCGCCCGGCCAGGGCCAGACGTTCACCCCCACCGACCACGCGATCTTCGAGGCGATGAGCCGGGTGGCACCGGACCTGGAGTGGATCCGGCAGGGCAGCGGCGGCTGGGAGGGCGAGGCAGTGTGGAGTTCGGGAACGGGCACCCGCGGCTACACCCCCATCGCCTACATGGGTCACGGGCGGGTGCGTGTCGGGGACCTGATCGGCCGCCTCTCGGTGGACATCCCGCTCGATTCGCAGCCGGACTACCCGTGCCTGTCCGAGCAGGCATCGAAGGCCGCTTGCGCCATCCGGACCGGGCCGGCCGGCGAGACAATCCGGACCGGTTCAGCGCGTAACCCTGATTTCATGGTCAAGCGGAGTCCCACCGGTTTCACCGTGGACCGCTCGGCCCGGGTGACTCGGCGAGACGGGGTGACGATCGAGGTGCGGCTCATGGGCGAGGACGAGAAACCGCCGCTCACCGAGGAGCAGTTGGTCGCGCTGGCGCTCGACCCGGCGGTCGCCGCGGTGGCCGCCGACCCGCTCCGTGGTGACGAGCGCGCCCGCCGGCAGTTGATCGACAGTTGGGTGCTCGCCGCGATCCAGCGGCAGGCCCCGGGTGTCACCGGCGCGGAGGGCAAGGGGCCGGTGTTCGGCGCGAACGACCTGGGCGCGGGCTGGAGCGACCGGGGCGCGGAGAACCGGAACACCACGGACACCTACTGGGGCTACGGCCGGGTCATGGTCGAGCGGGTGGCCGGACTCATGTCGGTGGACATCCGGCGGGGTGACGCGGTTCCGGCCGGTGAACTCGGCTGCGGCGAGCCCGATCCGACCCGGACCTGCGAGGCGGGTGCCGGGCCGCGCGGTGAGCGGTACCGCACCACCACGATCCGTCGGGACGGCGCCACCGTGGAGCGGCAGATCGAGGTACGCCGGAGCGACGGCATCTGGCTCCGGGTGACGCTCGCCTCGAACGTCAAGGGTGCGTTCCCGATGAGCCCTGCGCGGCAACTGGGCATCGCCCTGGACCCGACGGTCACGCTGCCCGGCGGATAGGTCCTCGGCACGGCGGCGCCCGGCCCGATGGGTGCCGGGCGTCGCCGCGTCGACGGGGTCAACGGCACGAGCCGGCAGGATAGCCCGATCAGGTAGCTAATCAGACAAAGGCTCATGTTTGTCGGAAAGCCTCCGAGGATGAGGTTACCGCTCATCCCATTTCAGGAGGTTCACGGTGAAAACTCGTCGTTGGTTACTGGCCGCCCTCTCCGGCGCGGCCCTGACGCTGGCGCCCGGGCCGGCGCTGTCGGCCCTCGGGCCCTCGGCCGCGCTCGCCCAGGGCGCCACGGTGGTCGACGAGCGGGCGGCCGGTCTCACGCCGGCCGGTCCGCAGCCCGGCCCGGTCAGCCCGAGCCTCTGCGCGCCCGGGCTGCCACCGAACGCGCCGCAGACCACCCAGTTCTACGACAACAACCGGCTGCTGGGCCCGCTCGCCCTGCCCACCGCCTCGCCGGTCGGGCCGCTGCTCGCCGGCTACCAGCGGCTCGGCGCGCAGACCGAGACCGAGTGGCTGAAGAACTGGACCAGTGGACCGACCACCCTGCTCTTCCCGCCGGAGGACGGCTTCGTCCTGGACCCGCACGGCGCGCCGATCAAGAGCCGGCAGGTCATGCTGCCCGGCTACCGGTTGGACCGCTTCGGCAACCCGACCGGTGCCTTCCTGGCGCCGCTCGGCACCCCGTTCAGCGCGCGCTCCCTGGCGCCGCAGAGCTTGAACACCCCGCCCACGCCGCCGGCCACCACGCCACCCGCCCCGCTGGCCAACTACCACACGTACTGCGTGGTCAAGCCGTTCCCGGTGGACTCCGGGCCGATCGCGCCGTGGTTCGCCCAGCCCGGCCTGGGCACCCAGTTCGAGCTGAACCAGGCCTACTTCCCGCAGGCCTCGGATCCGGTGAACGTGCAGTGGCTGCTCGACCACGGTTTCCTGGTCGAGGAATACCTGGACGGCCTCTGCACCGACCCGACCGGCTGGGCGCAGTCGTCGCAGATCTGCTGATCCGATCGGAGGTCGGGCGTGGACCGGTACGAGTTGCGTGCCGCGCTGCTGGCGGCGGGGGTGTCACCCGACGCCTTCCAGCTGGCGGACGCGCACGAGTACCAGCCGGTCCCGCCCGACTTCTGGTTCCTGAGGCCCGGTGACGGCGGTTGGGAGATCGGCCCCTACGAACGCGGCCGGTACCGGCGGTGGCGGTGGTACGCCACCGAGGCGGAGGCGACCGCCGCGCTGTTCCACATCCTCGCCGAGCACCCGGCGCCCTGAGCGCCCCGACAGGTACGGGAGAATGGGCCCCGTGACGACGATCCCGAACGTGCTCGCCAACCGTTACGCCTCACCCGAACTGGCCGCCCTCTGGTCGCCGGAGGAGAAGGTCCGGATGGAGCGCCGGCTCTGGCTGGCGGTGCTCCGGGCCCAGCGTGACCTCGGCGTGCCGGTGCCGGACGGGGTGGTCGAGGCGTACGAGCGGGTGGTCGACGACGTCGACCTGGCCTCGATCGCCGCGCGCGAGCGGGTCACCCGGCACGACGTGAAGGCCCGGATCGAGGAGTTCAGCGCGCTCGCCGGGCACGAGCACGTACACAAGGGCATGACCTCGCGGGACCTGACCGAGAACGTGGAGCAGCTCCAGATCCGGGCGTCGCTGGAGCTGATCCGGGACCGGGTGGTCGCCACGCTGGCCCGGCTGGCCTGGCACGCGGGCGAATACTCGCCGCTGGTGATGACCGGCCGGTCGCACAACGTGGCGGCGCAGGCCACCACGCTGGGCAAGCGCTTCGCGTCGGCCGCCGAGGAGCTGCTGATCGCGTACGAGCGGTTGGAGGACCTGATCGGCCGCTACCCGCTGCGCGGGATCAAGGGCCCGGTGGGCACCGCAGCCGACCAGCTCGACCTCTTCGACGGCGATCCCGGCAAGGTCGCCGAGCTGGAGCGCCGGGTGGCCGGGCACCTCGGGTTCGGCCGGGTGCTGGACAGCGTCGGCCAGGTCTACCCGCGCTCGCTCGACTTCGACGTGCTCGCCGCGCTGGCCCAGGTGGCCGCCGCGCCGTCGTCGCTGGCCACCACGATCCGGTTGATGGTGGGTCAGGAGCTGGTCACCGAGGGCTTCAAGCCGGGGCAGGTCGGGTCCAGCGCGATGCCGCACAAGATGAACACCCGCTCGTCGGAGCGGGTGAACGGCTTCGCCGTGATCATCCGGGGTTACCTGTCGATGGTCGGCGAGCTGGCCGGCGACCAGTGGAACGAGGGTGACGTCTCCTGCTCGGTGGTGCGCCGGGTGGCGCTGCCGGACGCGTTCTTCGCCGCCGACGGCCTGTTCCAGACGTTCCTCACCGTGCTGGACGAGTTCGGCCCGTACCCGGCGGTGATCAACCGGGAGCTGGAGCGCTTCCTGCCGTTCCTGGCCACCACGAAGATCCTGGTCGCCGCCGTACGCCGGGGCGTGGGCCGGGAGGTCGCGCACGAGGTGATCAAGGAGCACGCGGTCGCCGTGGCGCTGGCCATGCGGGAGAAGGGCGCGGCCGAGAACGACCTGTTCGACCGCCTCGCGGCCGACGGCCGCCTGAACCTGACCCGCTCCGAGATCGACACCCTGGTGGCCGACCGCAGCACCTTCACCGGCGCCGCCGACGACCAGGTGACCCGGGTCAACGTGAGAATCACCAGGATCGTCCAGGCCCACCCCGAGGCCGCCGCCTACTCCCCACCCCCCATCCTCTAGCCCCACCCCCGCACCCCCCGCACCCCGGCCTCCGGCCCCCTCCCAGTCGATCATGAAGTTAGCGGCGATGTGGATCTCTATTCGCACCGCTAACTTCATGATCAACGGTGTGCGGGGGGAGGGCGGGTCAGGGGCCGGTGGGGGTTTCGGCGGCCGAACTCAGGTTGGGGGCGCTGGCGGGTTCGGCGATGCCGCCGGGGGCGGTGGCGATCTCCGGCTCGTGGGCCGTCTCGGCCGCGATCATCGGCTGGTCGGGCGGCATGACGTCGGGGGTCTTCGGCGCGACGATCACGGCGGTGCCGTACGCGCAGATCTCCATCCACATCTCGCCGCAGTCGCGGCTGTCGAAGCGCATGCCGATCACCGCGTTCGCGCCGAGCCGCTGCGCCTCCTCGCCCAGGCGGGCCACCGAGTCGGTCCGCCACCGGGTGAGGTTGTCCGGCGCCATCGGGTCGTACGCGCCACCGCGCAGGTTCTTGACCCCCTCGCGGTACGGGTTGCGGGTCCTCGCCATCGAGGAGACCACTTCGCCGAGGATCTGGCGGATCTCGTAGCCGGGCAGTTGATCCGTCGTCACGACCAGCACGGTTCCGATGCTGTCAGCCTCGGCGGAGGTGGTTCGGGTGCCGTGTGCAGCTGATCGGATGCTGCGAAACGGCGCGGCGCGGACGGCCGGGCGGCTCCCGACCCATCCGCGCCGCATGGGGTGGAAAGCGTCAGACACCGGCCACCGAGGTGATCCAGGCCCGGTTGTACGCGACGCTGCCGTAGTTCTGGATGCTGGAGCCGTCGGCGGTGGAGGCCACACCCACCTGCTGGCCGTTGTAGAACTCCGGGCCGCCCGAGTCGCCGCGCCAGGCGTTGCCGTTGACCCGGGTGCTCCGGATCGCCTGGCCGCCGTACGCGTCGGTGGCGCTGGTGCTGGTCACCCGGACGCTGGCGGTCTTGAGCTGGGGCGACGCGCCGCAGCCGCTGTAGCAGGTCATGCCCCAGCCGTAGATCGAGTTGGTGGAGCCGACCGGCGGGTTGCTGCTGGCCAGCGACACGGTCGAGGTGCTGACCGTGCTGGAGAGGCGGAGCAGGGCCAGGTCGTTGCGGGTGTAGGAGGCGCTCACGGTGCGGGTGACGCCGCCGGAGGCGTAGTAGACGCTGCCGACCCGGACCGACATCGTGCCGCTGACGCAGTGTCGGGCGGTGAGCACCCGCTGGGAGGCGATCACGCTGCCGGAGCAGGTGAACGAGCCGTTGCTGAAGACGGCCGCGGCCCACGGGGCGGACGAGACGGTGCCGCCGCCGATGATCGGCTGCGGGCCGGCCGGTGCGGCGCCGGCGCCGGACGCGGTGGCCAGCACGCCGGCCAGGGCGGTGGTCAGCACGGCGAGCAGGGGACGGAGGCGCATGGTCGGGCTCCTTCTGCGGGACACCCGGGGTCACCGGGTGCGGATCGGGACCGTCGGGCGGGGTGGACCGACGGGGGGCATCGATCAATGGCATCGATATCTGACGATGCATGCTACGGGTGGCCCGGGCCGCGTCACAAGATGTGAATCGAAGAAGATCGATCATGTGAGGTGCGCCGCGCGGGGTGGCCGGGTGATGTCGGAAACCGGTCCCACCCGCCGCCGGTGAAGGGCAAAATGCCTGGTGAGAGCGGTTGCGCCCGGTCGGTGCGCGGCGTGCTGCGCAACGTTTACGTATCGACGCCGCAACGAACGCGCAACGGTCTCCGACCCGTGTCGCAGCTCCCGCCGATCGTCGCCGGAACTGGCCCGGCCGGTGCGGGCAGGACGGTATCTGCCAGGTAGGCTGGCTGCGCTCGGCCGTTTGTGGGCCGGCACCCAACTGCGTACACAGTCAGGAGTGCCCAGTGCCTCGCGTCGTCGTCGACGTCATGCTCAAGCCCGAGATCCTCGATCCGCAGGGCCAGGCCGTCGCAAACGCGCTGCCCCGGCTCGGCGTCAGCGACGTCGCCTCGGTCCGGATCGGCAGGCGGATCGAGATCGAGTTCACCGGCGAACCGGACCTTGACCGGGCCCGCGAGATCGCCGACAAGCTGCTCGCCAACCCGGTGATCGAGGACTTCACCGTCCACGTCGTCACCGCCGACGAGAACGCGGGCGCGCACTCGTGACCGCCCGGGTCGGTGTGGTGACCTTCCCCGGCTCGCTCGACGACGGGGACGCGGCCCGGGCCGTCCGGATCGCGGGCGCCGAGCCGGTTCGGCTCTGGCACGGCGACCCGGACCTGCACGGGGTGGACGCCGTCGTCCTGCCCGGCGGTTTCTCCTACGGCGACTACCTGCGTTGCGGCGCCATCGCCCGCTTCGCCCCGGTGATGGAGACGGTCGTGCAGGCCGCCCGCGGTGGCCTGCCCGTGCTGGGCATCTGCAACGGCTTCCAGATCCTCTGCGAGGCGCACCTGTTGCCTGGGGCGCTCACCCGTAACCAGCACCTGCACTTCCGCAACCGTGACCAGGTCCTGCGCATCGAGGCCGCCGGCACCGCGTGGACCAACGCGTTCCAGCCCGGCCAGGAGGTGCTGGTCCCGGTGAAGAACGGCGAGGGCTGCTACGTCGCCGACCCGGCCACGCTCGACCGGCTGGAGGCCGAGGGGCGCGTCGTCGCCCGCTACCTGGGCGGCAACCCCAACGGGTCGCAGCGTGACATCGCCGCGATCACCAATGAGGCCGGCAACGTCGTCGGCATCATGCCGCACCCCGAGCACGCGGTGGAGGCGCTCACCGGCCCCTCCCTGGACGGCCTCGGCTTCTTCACCTCGGTGCTCAAGCACCTGGTGGGAGCGCCGGCGTGATCATGGCCGGGACCATCGGTCGGCTCACCCGCCGCGCCGGCGGCGAGCGCAGCAAGGAGACGTCATGACCACCCATCCGGAGCAGAGCCTGCGCCAGGCGCAGGGCGTGGGGCCGCAGACCGGCCCGACAGACGACTGGGCGCCGGGCGTGGACACCGTGCAGCGCGCCGGTGGCACGCCGGAAGAGCTTCAGCCGTACGCCGAGCTGGGGCTCCGCGACGACGAGTACGACCGGATCCGGCACATCCTCGGCCGCCGGCCCACCCAGGCCGAGCTGGCCATGTATTCGATCATGTGGAGCGAGCACTGCTCCTACAAGTCGAGCAAGGTGCACCTGCGCCAGTTCGGTGAGAAGGCTCCGCCGAGCGACCGGCTGCTCGCCGGCATCGGGGAGAACGCCGGCGTGGTCCGGGTCTCCGACGAGCTGGCGGTGACCTTCAAGGTCGAGTCGCACAACCACCCCAGCTTCGTCGAGCCGTACCAGGGCGCGGCGACCGGTGTCGGCGGCATCGTCCGCGACATCCTCGCCATGGGCGCCCGCCCGGTGGCCGTGATGGACCCGCTGCGCTTCGGCGCGGCCGACCACCCGGACACCGCGCGCGTGCTGCCCGGCGTGGTTGCCGGCGTCGGCGGCTACGGCAACTGCCTGGGCCTGCCGAACATCGGCGGCGAGGTCGTCTTCGACCCCTGCTACCAGGGCAACCCGCTGGTCAACGCGCTCTGCCTCGGCGTGCTGCCGGTCGACCGGCTGCAGAAGAAGGACGCCGCCGGCCCCGGCAACGTCGTGGTGCTGATGGGCGCCCGGACCGGTCGCGACGGCATCGGCGGCGTGTCGGTGCTGGCCAGCGCCACCTTCGACGAGGGCAGCGAGCAGCGTCGCCCGTCCGTGCAGGTGGGCGACCCGTTCATGGAGAAGCTGCTCATCGAGGCGTGCCTGGAGCTGTACGACGCCGAGCTGGTCGTCGGCATCCAGGACCTCGGCGGCGCCGGGCTCACCTGCGCGCTGACCGAGACCGCCGCCTCCGCCGGCACCGGGATGCGGGTCTGGCTGGAGCGGGTGCCGCTGCGCGAGCCCTCGATGGAGCCGCACGAGATCCTCGCCAGCGAGTCCCAGGAGCGGATGCTGCTGGTCGTCACACCGGAGAAGCTGGAGGCGGTGCTCAAGACCGCCGAGAAGTGGGGCGTGTGGGCGACCGCCATCGGTGAGGTCACCGCGCCGGCGCCGGACGGCCGGCCGGGCCGGCTGGTCATCACCTGGCGCGACCAGCTCGTGGTCGACGTGCCGCCGGGCTCGCTGGTCGACGACGGTCCGGTCTACGCCCGCCCGATGCGGGAGCCGGCCGACCTGATCCTGCTCCAGGCCGACCGGGCCGAGACGCTGCCCCGGCCGAGCACCCCGGAGACGCTCCGGGAGACCGTGCTCCGGATGATCGCGTCGCCGAACCTGGCCGACAAGACCTGGGTGACCGAGCAGTACGACAGGTACGTGCTGGGCAACACCGTGCTCGCCCAGCCGGAGGACTCCGGCGTGATCCGGATCGACGAGCGGAGCGGCCTCGGCGTCGCCCTCTCCGTCGACGGCAACGGCCGGTACGCCCGCCTCGACCCCTACCAGGGGACGAAGCTGGCGCTCGCCGAGGCGTACCGGAACGTGGCCGTGACCGGCGCGAAGCCGATCGCGGTGACCAACTGCCTCAACTTCGGCTCGCCGGAGGACCCGGGCGTGATGTGGCAGTTCGCCGAGGCCGTGCGCGGCCTGGCCGACGGCTGCCTGGAGCTGGGCATTCCGGTCACCGGCGGGAACGTCAGCTTCTACAACCAGACCGGTGCCGCGGCCATCCACCCGACCCCGGTGGTCGGCGTGCTGGGCGTGCTCGACGACGTCGCCCAGCGGGTGCCGATGGGCTTCGAGCCGCGGCCGGGCGGCGACCACGACCAGCTCTTCCTGCTGGGCGAGACGCACGTCGAGCTTTCCGGCTCCGAGTGGGCCTGGGTGACCCACGAGCACCTCGGCGGCATCCCGCCGCAGGTCGACCTGGCCCGCGAGCGGCAGCTGGGCGAGCTGCTGGCCGAGGCGGCCCGGGTCGGGCACGTCAGCTCGGCGCACGACCTCTCCGACGGTGGCCTGGCGCAGAGCCTGATCGAGTCCAGCCTGCGTCGTGGCGTCGGCGTGCAGATCGCGCTGCCGGAGCACTTCGCCGAGGGCTCGATGCCGTTCGTCTTCCTGTTCAGCGAATCCGCCGGCCGGGTGCTGGTGTCGGTGCCGCGCGGGCACGAGAAGGCGTTCACCGCCCTCTGCGGCGAGCACGGCGTGCCGTGGGAGTTCATCGGCGTCACCGACCCGGCCGGCGGCGCGCTGGAGGTGCGCGGCCAGTTCCGGATCGGCCTGGACGAGCTTCGTGAGGCGCACGGCGCGACCCTGCCGCGTCTCTTCGGCCCGGCCGAGGCGCCGCAGGTCGAGGTGGCGGCGACCCGCACCGGCACCACCACGGTGCTTCCGGCCACCGCGGAGCAGCCGGTCGGCGTGGAGCCGGCACAGGTCGACGCGGAGCCGATCGCCAGGACCGGCCGGGCCGCGGAGGCCGAGGCTCCGGGCGACCGGACCCGACCGGACGCCGCTACCGCTCCGGCCCGGTCCGTCCCGGCGACCGACGACACGTCCGCCGAGCCGGCGCCGGCAGCGCCCGGGGCCGAGACCACGGACGTGGCTCGGGGCCGGGCCGAGACCGACCCCGAGGCCGAGTCCGCCGGTCCGGCTCCCGTCGCGCCCGAGGCGACGCCCTCCGGGTCCGCGCCGGCAGGCACGCCGGGCCGGCACACCTCGGCGCGGGCCGAGGCGGCCCCGGGCGCCCCGGCCCCGGCTGCGGGCACCCCGGCCGAGGCCCCGGCCGAGGCCCCGGGCACTCCGGCCGAGGCGGCGACACCCACCGACAGCCCGAGCGGGACGACCGATGCGACGACCGGCTCGACCGGCGCCCACCCGGCTTCCGGTGAGCCCGACCAGCGCCCGGCGTCGGACCAGCGCTGAGGCCCTGACCTTGGCGGTCTTCGCGCAGCCCGGAGCGGGTGTCCGGTTCGACTGGGGGCTGACCGGGGCGGCGGAACTCGGCCGGGTCTGCGCCGCCCTGGTGGTGGTGGACGTGCTGTCGTTCACCACCGCCGTGGAGGTCGCGGTCAGCCGGGGTTCCCGGGTGCACCCGTTCCCGTGGGACGAACAGGCCGCCGAATACGCCCGCCGGATGGGCGCCGTCGCCGCCGTGGGCCGCCGGCAGACCACCCCGGAGCACCCGTGGTCGCTCTCCCCGGCGGCGCTGCGGACCGCGCCGGTGCTCGCCGACCTGGTGCTGCCGTCTCCCAACGGCTCGGCGATCAGCGCTGCGGCGAGCGCCACCGGGATGCCGGTGGTCGCCGCCTGCCTGCGCAACGCGCGCGCCGTCGGGCGCTGGCTCCGCAACCAGGGGTACGGCACGAACGACGCCCCGGTGGGCGTGGTGGCCGCCGGGGAGCGCTGGCCCGACGGGTCGCTGCGCCCCTGCGTGGAGGACCAGCTCGGGGCGGCATGCGTGCTGGACGCGCTGGCCGGGGTGCCCGGCGGTCTCTCGGTGGAGGCGGCCATGGCGCTGGCCGCGCTCGCCAGCACACCGGACGTGCCGGCGGCGGTCCGGGGCTGTGTGTCCGGCCGGGAACTGGCCGAGGGCGGCTTCGCCGAGGACGTCGCGATCGCCACCGAGGTCGGTGTCTCCGGCGTGGTGCCGGTGCTCCGCCAGGGCTACTTCACCGCCGCCTGAGCGCCCGCCCGTCCCCCTCAGCGTCGATCGTGGACTTGTGGCGCCTCCGATAACAGCACGAGACCGACATTCGCCCGCGCCACAACTCCAAGATCGATGGCAGCGGGGCGTCGCGGTATGCGCGGCGCGCCTACGACTCCTGGGACGGCGGCACGTCAACCAGGGATGACGCACGCACGATGATTCTCATGGTCCTGGTCAGGCGGCCTTCTTCCGCGAAACCAGTTACCTGACGACGATGGCCGCCCGCGGATCGCGGGCGGCCATCGCGGTGCAGGAGTGGGTCAGTCGTCCAACCAGTCCAGACGCCGTCCGCCCCGGTCGGGCTGGCCGTCCGGGCGGGCGCGACCGGCCTGGGCCGGATCGTCGTTGTGGTATCCGCCCTGGTTGTCGTAGCCGCCACTGCGCTGCTGCGGCGGCTCCTGGCCGTATCCGCCCTGCTCGCCGTAGCCGCCCTGGCCGTAGCCACCCTGCGGTGACTGGCCGTAGCCGCCGCGCTGGTCGTATCCGCCCTGCTGGCCACCGTCGTAGCCGCCGGCGGGCGCGTTGCCGTAGGACCCGTCGTATCCGCCCTGCTGCCGCCCGTCGTAGCCGCCGGCCGGGTTGGCGTCGTAGCCGCCGGTCGGGTTGGCGTCGTAGCCGCCGGTCGGCGCGTCGCCGTAGCCGCCGGACTGCCGGGCGCTGTCGTAGCCGGCAGCGGCGTTGTCGTAGCCCCCCGCCGGGGCGTTGTCGTACCCGCCGCCGGGCCGGGTGCCGCCGTAGCCCGGGGCATCGCCGTAACCGCCGGCCGGGGCGTCGCCGTAACCGCCGGCCGGGGCGTCGCCGTAACCGGCGCCTCGGGCGGCGTCGTAGCCGCCGGCCGGGTTGGCGTCGTAGCCGCCGGTCGGCGCGTCGCCGTAGCCGCCGGACTGCCGGCCGCCGTCGTAGCCGGCGGGGGCGTTGTCGTAGCCGGCCGGCGCGGTGCCGTAGCCGGCCGGCGCGGTGCCGTAGCCACCGCCGGCACCGTAACCGTCGCCCTGCTCCGCGCCACGGCCGTACTGCCCCGGGGCGGCCTGGTCGTAGCCCTGGCCCTGCTCGGGCTGGTAGGTGCTGGTCGGGTACGGGTCGGCCGCGGGCGCGTACTGGGTGCTGTCACCGGTGTAGCGGCCGGTGGGCTCGTCGAAGCGCTCGTTGCCGTAGCCACCGCCCTGGGCCGGCGGATAACCGGCCGCTCCCGCCGCCCCGGCCGGGTAGTCGGGGCTGCCGTAGCCGGCGCCGGAGGACGGGCCGTTGCCGTAGCCGCCGCCCGAGGAGGGCGCGTTGCCGTAGCCGTTGTTGCCGCCGTAGCCGCCCTGACCGGGCGCGTCCTCGCCGTAGCCGTAACCGGCCTGGCCCGCCCCGACGCCGTACCCGGTGCCGGGCGGCGCGCCGTACGGGTCCGGCGGGACGTCGTCCACGACCGGGCGTTGGAGCATGGTCGGTGCCTCGCTGAGCGCGGCGCCGCCGACCATGGTCGGCGCCGGTCCGGCACCCATGCCGTTGACCACCCGGGTCTGGTCGTCCGCGCCCCGGTAGGCGCCGCGCGCCGCGGGGATCGCGCCGGCCGCGGCGGCCCCGCCCGGGCCACCCGGACCGACCGGCCCACCCGGGCCGTCGCCGTCGGCGTCGCCGTCCTCGTTCTTGCGGCGCATGTAGAGCAGCACGATGGTGCCCACGCCCACGGCGACGAAGAGGCCGCCGAGCAGGATGAGCAGCCAGGAGCCGAAGCCGCCGGAGTCCTCGCCGGCAGCAGCCGGCTGCTGGGCGGCCGGCGCGTCGGAGGTGGCCGCGTCGGTCGCCTCGTCCTCGGTCACTTCCTCGGACGGCGGGGCGGACTCGCTGGCCGACGGGGTCGCGCTCGGGCTCTCCGACGCCTTGACCGCCACGCTGATCCGCAGCCCGGTGACGGACTGGCCGGCGTTGGCGTTGATCGACTTGGTGCCGGGCTCGGCGCCCTGGGTGGTGGCGCCGAGATCGAGCCGGCCCGGCGCGATGGGGTTGTCGGCGGAGCCGCTGAAGCTGAAGTTGCCGCTACCGTTCGCGTTCGTGCGGCGCTCCTTGCCGGCGCTGTCGCGCAGCATGACGATCGCGCCGGAGATCGGCTCGCCGTCGGAGTTGACCACCTTGCCGGAGACCGTCTTGACGGTCTGCGGCTGCTGCGGCGGCGGCGGAGCAGCCGCCTTGACGGTGACGCGGAGCGGGCGTACGCCCCCACCGCTCACCGTGATCTTCGCGAGCGCGTTACCGGACGGCGCGTCACCGGCGGCCGAGAGCGTCAGCGTGACGTCCTTCTCCTGCGCCCCGCCGAAGTCCACCGGACCGCAGCCGCCGCAGTTGACGCCGTCGGGCAGGTCGGTCACGTCGATGTCGGCAGACGTCTCACCGTTGCCCAGGCGGACCTTGGCCACGACGGTGCTGCTCTTGCCCGCATCGATCGTCACGGAGTTGGTTGCGGTGACGATGCTGGCCGCGAGGGCGGGTGTGGCGGGGACGGTGAGCAGCGCGCCGAACACCAGCGCCACGACCACACCGGCCCGATGCTTCCAGGCACGTCGGTGTGTTGACACGTCCACCGCCTTCCGGGTCTGATCTCCCCGCCGGCCGGTCCGGCCGGGTTGATCACTCACGGTACGAATTACGCCGTCGGCAACTATGCCTTGTCTGACCGGATCATCTCTACCCAGGGCCGGCGTCGGGCGGCCTTCTGCCGGGTCGTATCGTCCCGTCGTGTCCTCTCCGCACGCTTATTCCGACTCGGTGCTCGCCGCGCTCACCGCGCTCGACGAGGGGCGTACGCCCGAACGGCCGGTGCTTCGGGAGGCGGTCCGGACGCTCTTGGCCGCCCTCACGGAGCGCGCCCCCGGCCGATCGGTGGAGGTGCGCGTCCCACCATACGGCGCGGTGCAGTGCGTGCCGGGCCCGCGACACACCCGCGGCACCCCGCCGAACGTGGTGGAGATGGATCCGGCCACCTGGCTGGCGGTTGCCACCGGGCGTCTCGGGTGGATGGAGGCGGTCACCGAGGGTCGCGTACGGGTCTCCGGGAACCGGGCCGACCTCTCCGCGTACCTCCCGATTTAGCCGGCCGGAGCATCACCCTCGGCGGACATGTCGTGACTGTCGGTGGCGACGCCTGTTCGCGTACACTGGTCCCCGACGACGGTCCCGGCCCACGGTGCGGAGCTGCCCCCCGACTCCGCCAGGCCAGTCCAGACCCCCCAGCACGAGGGAGCGGCAGGTGCCCCGAGGCGATGGCCGGCTGAGCCACGACCTTGACCCCCAACGACCCGGCCCCCAGGACGCGTGCGGCGTCTTCGGTGTCTGGGCGCCCGGGGAAGAAGTCGCCAATCTGACCTACTTCGGGCTCTACGCCCTGCAGCACCGCGGCCAGGAGGCCGCGGGCATCGCGGTCAGCGACGGCTCCGGGGTGGTGGTCTACAAGGATCTCGGCCTGGTCGCCCAGGTGTTCGACGAGCCGACACTGGCCAGCCTGCGCGGGCACGTCGCGATCGGGCACGCGCGCTACTCCACCACCGGGGGCTCGACCTGGGAGAACGCCCAGCCGACGATCCGGGCCACCAGCGCCGGTACGACGATCGCGCTGGCCCACAACGGCAACCTGGTCAACACCGCCGACCTCCAGCGCGAGGTGTCCGCCCGGGGCATGGACTCCGACGGGTCGAGCAACGACACGTCGCTCGTCACCATGCTGCTGGCGAGCCGGCCCGACCTCTCGGTCGAGGCCGCCGCGCTGGAGGTGCTGCCGCAGCTGCGCGGCGCGTTCAGCTTCGTCTTCATGGACGAGTCGACGCTCTACGCGGCGCGCGACCCGCACGGCGTGCGGCCGCTGGTCCTCGGCCGGCTGGAGCGCGGCTGGGTGGTGGCGAGCGAGACCGCCGCGCTGGACATCGTCGGCGCGAGCGTGGTCCGCGAGGTCGAGCCGGGCGAGCTGATCGCGATCGACGAGGGTGGGTTGCGGTCCAGCCGGTTCGCCGCCCCCGAGCCCAAGGGCTGCCTCTTCGAGTACGTCTACATCGCCCGGCCGGACGCCACGATCGCCGGCCGGAACGTGCACGCCGCGCGGGTGCAGATCGGTCGCCAGCTCGCCAAGGAGCACCCGGTCGAGGCCGACCTGGTGATCCCGGTGCCGGAGTCGGGCACACCGGCGGCCATCGGCTACGCCGAGGAGTCCGGCATCACCTACGGCCAGGGCCTGATGAAGAACCCGTACGTCGGGCGCACGTTCATCCAGCCCTCGCAGACGCTGCGCGCGCTCGGGGTGCGGCTCAAGCTGAACCCGCTGCGGCAGAACGTCCGCGGCAAGCGGCTGGTGGTGGTGGACGACTCGATCGTCCGGGGCACCACCCAGCGGGCCATCGTCCGGCTGCTGCGGGAGGCGGGCGCGCTGGAGGTCCACGTCCGGATCTCCTCGCCGCCGGTCAGCTGGCCCTGTTTCTACGGCATCGACTTCGCCACCCGGGCCGAACTGCTGGCCAACGGGCTGGACAACGAAGGCATCCGGCGGTCGATCGGCGCCGACACGCTGGGCTACGTATCCCTGCCCGGTCTCATCGCGGCGACCGAGCAGCCGAAGACCCGGCTCTGCCGGGCGTGTTTCGATGGGGAGTACCCGATCGAACTGCCGGCCGGGAACCTGATCGGCAAGCACGTGCTCGAGGGCGTGGGTCGCCGGGTCGTCGCCGAGGCGGCCGAGCCCACCAGCCCGCTCGTCGCCACACCGACCCACCACCCGTAGCACCACCGACGCGGGTCCGGCCGCTCCGGCCCCGCGGGACCACAAAGGGGAGAACCGTGACGCACGTGTCCGAGCGCAGCGGCGCAGGATCCAGCCCGACGGGCGCCGGCGGCGACCGCCAGCCCTGGTCGGCGGGGTCCGGCCGGACGCAGCGCAAACGCTCGGTCTCGTACGCCGACGCCGGGGTGTCGATCGAGGCGGGCGACCGCGCGGTCGAGCTGCTCAAGTCCAAGGTCAGGGAGACCCGGCGCCCGGAGGTCATGGGTGACCTGGGCGGCTTCGCCGGCCTGTTCCGGCTGGACACCAAGAAGTACAAGAGCCCGATCCTGGCCTCCTCCACCGACGGCGTGGGCACCAAGCTGGTGATCGCCCAGCAGCTCGACATCCACGACACGGTCGGCATCGACCTGGTCGCCATGGTCGTCGACGATCTGGTCGCCTGCGGTGCCGAGCCGCTGTTCCTGCTCGACTACATCGCCACCGGCGAGGTCGTGCCGGACAAGGTCGCCGAGATCGGCGCGGGCATCGCCGACGGCTGCCGCTATGCCGGTTGCGCGCTGCTGGGCGGCGAGACCGCCGAGCACCCCGGCGTGCTGCGCCCGGACGAGTACGACATCTCCGCGACCGGCGTCGGCGTGGTGGAGGAGAGCGACATCCTCCGCCCGGAGCGGGTGGAGGTGGGCGACGTGGTGATCGCGATGCGCTCCTCCGGTCTGCACTCCAACGGCTACTCCCTGGTCCGGCACGTGCTGCTGGGCGCCGGCCGGATGCGGCTGGACGTCGTGATCGAGGACTTCGGTCGCCAGCGCACGCTGGGCGAGGAGCTGCTCACCCCGACCAAGATCTACGCGCAGGACTGTCTCAAGCTGATCGCCGAGGCCGAGGTCCGGGCGCTGGCCCACGTGACCGGCGGCGGCATCCCGGGCAACCTGGTCCGGGTCCTGCCCGAGAACGTCGACGCGGTGGTCAACCGGTCCACCTGGAAGCCGCAGCCGATCTTCGACCTGATCCAGTCCAAGGGCCGGATCGAGGACCCGGAGATGGAGGCGACGTTCAACATGGGCGTCGGCATGTTCGCCATCGTCTCCGCGGAGGACGCCGACCGCGCGCTGGCCACGCTGACCGGCCGGGGCGTCGACGCCTGGCAGGCCGGCGAGATCATCGAGGGTTCCGGCAACGTGCAGATGGTCGGGCAGCACACCCGGGGCTGATGATCACCCTGCGTTGATCATCCGGGCACCTGATCGGGGGTTCACCCGAGTGGTCGCCTCCGCCTAGCCTGAAGGTTCGGTTTTTTCAGGCGGGGGAGGGTCGATGGCTGCGCGCGCGCCCGGGGGAATGCGAGGCATCGCCTCCGTTCCCTCCTACGTGGTGATGCAGCCGACCACGCTGTGCAACCTCGACTGCGCCTACTGCTACCTGCCGCTGCGCGCGGCGGATCGGCGGATGCCGGTGGCGGTGGCCGAGGCGGTCGCGGCGTCGGTGAACCCCTGGGCGGCCCAGGGCCGGTGCTCGGTGGTCTGGCACGGTGGTGAGCCGCTGGCGGCCGGCCGGGAGCACCTGGCCGCCCTGCTGGCCCCGTTCGGGCCGGAGGTCGAGCACCACGTGCAGACCAACGCCACGCTGATCGACGACGCCTGGTGCGCGTTCTTCGCGGAGCACCGGGTGCGGGTCAGCGTGAGCGTGGACGGCCCGCGGGCGCGCAACGCCGAGCGGGTCACCCGGGGCGGCCGTCCCGCGTACGACCGGATCGTGGCCGGGGTGGCGGCGCTGCGCCGCCACGGGCTGCCCTTCTCGGCCCTCGCGGTCGTCTCCCGGCCGGAGCCGGGATTGGCGGCCGAGTTGTACGGCTACTTCCTCGACCTGGGTTGCGAGGTGCTGGGCGTCAACATCGAGGAGACCGAGGGGGTCAACACCCGGACGAACGCGCGGGACGAGGCCGCGGTGACCGGGTTCTGGTCCGAACTGGTCGCGGCGTGGCGTCGGGATCCCCGGATCCACCTCCGCGAGGTGGAGTGGTCGTTGCGGTACGCCGGCGCGGTGCTGGCGGGCGCCGCCGACGACCTGCTGCCCCGCCGGCTCGACCCGATCCCGACGGTCGGCCACGACGGCTCGGTGGTGGTGCTCTCGCCCGAGCTGGCCGGCTTCACCGACCCTCACTACGGCGACTTCGGCAGCGGGAACGTGCTCACCACCCCGCTGCGGGAGATCCTCGTCGGCGCCGGGCGCACGCCCTGGGTGGGTGAGTTCCTCGCCGGCGTGGAGGCGTGCCGGGCGTCCTGCGCCTACTTCGGCTTCTGCGGCGGCGGGCATGCCGCGAACCGCTACTTCGAGCAGGGGCGGTTCGACGGTACGGAGACCGAGCACTGTCGCAACAGCAAGATCCGCCTATTGGAGGGAGTGTTGGAGCATGCCCGAGATCACCAGTGACACCGACCGGGACGTGGTCGCCGACCGGGTGCGGGAGGCCGCCGCGGGGCTGTCCGCGCTGCTCCACGAGGCCGAGGCGGCCCGCCTGCTACGGGCGGAGGTGTCGGGTTCCGACGGTGCCCACGCGGTGTGCGCGTGGAACCACTTCGAGAACATCCCGACGTTCTACAACTGGAACAACCGGCCACGCTGAGGCGACGGTCCCGGGATCAGGGACCTGCCGGCGCGGCCGGGGAGGCACCCGGTGCGGCAGGTCCCTGATCGTCGGATGTGCGCCGGCTCCGGGGTGAGCACATGCGTGAGCACGCGGGTGTTCCCGCGTGCTCAGATGTGACCGGAGGTCAGCGGGTCGGACGGGCCCAGGGGTCCGGGTCGTCGTCCGCGTGGTCCTCGTCATCGTCGTCGACAAAGTTCTTGTCGTCGTCGAAGTTGTGCTCAGACTTTCCACTACCCGCCAGTTCACGCTGCAAGGCGGTTAGGTCGGTGTTCGGGGAGTGGTACTTCAACTCCCGGGCCACCTTCGTCTGCTTGGCCTTAGCACGGCCGCGCCCCATGGCTCGACCCCCTCGCACAGAATGCGGGGCAGCCCGAAGGCGGGCCCCGATGACGTCAGGCATCTCTCGTGGCTCTTACGGTACATGGGGATGCCGCCGTTCGGCACCTCGGGTCACCGTCGACCGGCCTTGCGCGTCGCAGTGTTCCGGCTGTCACCCAGTGTACCCGGTAAGGGGTGTTGACCGAGACCGGCCGTGACAGCCGGCAAACCGGCACGAAGCAACCGATGTCCAGCTTAACGCCCCAGCGAGAGTCGCGCGGCCCGGGGGCGGAGCCGGCGGCCCGCCCCCGGGAGCCGTCAGCGCAGGTGGATGGCGCGCAGCCGGCCGACCTCGGCCATCCGTCGCTCGGCGAGCCGGTCCGCCGCGACCGCCGGCGGGACGCCCTCGTCGTCGGCGAGCCGCAGGATCTCCCGGGTGGTGTCGAAGATCCGAGTCGCGCGCAGCTTGGCCCGGTCGAAGTTGAAGCCCTCGATCTCGTCGGCCACCTGGATCACGCCGCCGGCGTTCACCACGTAGTCCGGGGTGTAGAGGATGCCCCGGTCGGCGAGGACCTTCTCGATGCCCGCGTGGGCGAGCTGGTTGTTCGCCGCACCGGTGACCACCTTGGCCCGCAGCACCGGCACGGTGTCGTCGTTCAGCGCGCCGCCCAGCGCGCACGGGGCGTACACGTCGATGTCGGACGCGACGAGCGCCGCGGTGTCGTCGACCAGGGTGACCTGCGGGTGGGTGGCGCGCACCCACTCCTGGGCGCGCGGGTTGACGTCGGTCGCCACCACCTCGGCCCCATCCTCGACCAGATGCGTGGTCAGGTACTTGCCGACCTTGCCCAGGCCGGCCACGCCGACCCGCCGGCCGGACAGCGTCGGGCTGCCCCACACGTGCTCGGCGGCGGCCCGCATGCCCTGGAACACGCCCCAGGCGGTGAGGATCGACGAGTCGCCGGCGCCGCCGTGCTCCACGCTGCGGCCGGTCACGTAGCGGGTCTCGCGGGCGATCACGTCCATGTCGGCGACGTAGGTGCCGACGTCGCAGGCCGTGTAGTAGCGGCCGTTGAGCGACTCCACGAAGCGGCCGTACGCGCGCAGCAGGGCCTCGCTCTTGAGCTGCTCGGGGTCGCCCCAGATGACCGCCTTGCCGCCACCGAGGTCGAGGTTGGCCAGGGCGTTCTTGTATGCCATGCCGCGGGAGAGGTCGAGCACGTCGGCGAGGGCGTCGGCCTCGCTGGCGTACGGGTAGAACCGGGTGCCGCCGAGCGCGGGGCCCAGCGCGGTGGAGTAGATCCCGATGATCGCCTTCAGGCCGGACTGCTTGTCCTGGCAGAACACGACCTGTTCGTGACCCGTGGATCCCGGGTCGTCGGTGCTGGCGAATACGCCCATGGCTGACTCCTGTGTCGGTGTGCGCCCTTGTGGGGCGCGGAACCCTCGGTGGCACGCCGGCGGGATGCTGCCGGTGTCGTTGAGCCTAATATCGGCCGGAACCGTACTGTCGCCCCCGTCACGCCGCCGGTGTGACGGCGGCGACGGACGGTCCCGTCTCGTGGGAGGATCGCGCCGTGCCGTCGCTCTTCGCTTCATACCTGCGCGTGTACGAGCCGCTGACCGCCTTCGACCGGGACCGGCAGTCGTACTGGCGCCGGTACGTCAGCGAGGGCCGGGCGATCGCCCCGCTGGAGGGGCCGGGCCGGCAACGGACCTCGGTGATCGAGGCGCTGGGCGCGGGGTGGACCCGGCTGCCCGACCTGCCCGACGAGGCGTACGTCCTGGAGGCCGACGACACGCTGCTGGTCTGCCCGTGGAACCTGCGGATCCGGGTCGCCGAGGCGGCGCTGAGCGCCCGCGACGGCGTGCCCCCGGTGCTGGCCGACGCGTTCGTGCCGCCGGTCCTGGCCGGGCAGGCGAAGGCCGTCGTGGAGGACTGGCGCAGCGGGGCGCGGGTGCTGGAGCACGGGGTGCCGCGGGTGCACGAGCAGGTCGCCACCTGGGGGGTGCCGCTGCGCTGGTTCGTGCTCTTCGAGGCCGGGGAGCGGCACCTGGTCACCGACCCGGAGCGGCGGGCGCTGCGCTACCGCACCGAGATCTCGAAGGCGCGTCGACGCTCCTCCCGGGCACTGTCGGTGCTGCGCAAGTCGGTCGGCGAGGCGCCGATCACCGAGGCGGTCGAGGAGGCCGCCCGCTGGCTGGAGGAGTTCCACCCGCGCTCGGTGGTGGAGCTGGACTACGGCGGCCTGGTGCGGCTGCTGCCGGACGAGACGCTCACCGAGGACGACTCGACCGAGTTGGTCGCGACCGGTCTGGCCGGTCTGGCCCGGGGCGAGGCGGAGGAGGCCTCCGCGGCGTACGACAAGCTGGTGGCCCGCTGGCGCGCGGTGCAACTTCTGGAACGCTGCAACTGACGCCCGTTTTGTTCCTGTTCGGGGCAGGGGATACGAGACTGTCTTGTAGTTGACGCATCACGAACCGTGATCATGAGTCCGAATAAGGTAGATTCTGCGGCATAAAAGTCGTAAAAATCGGGCATGGTTCATCCGTCCGTCTAGGGACCTTCAGCCGTTCGGCCCATGTCGGACATCGGGGACTAGCCGGACCATGGGAGACGCGTCGGCCGGCGGGACCCCGGCCGATGTCTATACATGTGGAGGAGTGACCCCGATGGCATCGCGAACGCACGAACCAGAGCCGCTACTCACACCGGCCGAGGTGGCGTCGATGTTCCGAGTCGACCCGAAGACGGTGACCCGGTGGGCCAAGGCTGGCAAGCTCAGCGCCATCCGGACCCTGGGCGGCCACCGCCGTTACCGCGAGTCGGAGGTACGGGCCCTGCTGCAGGGGCAGATCCCCCAGCAGCGTCAGGGAGACTGACGGACCGGAGTTTTCCAGCTTTTCGATCAGGGGCGGTCGGCCGACGGGCCACCGCCCTTAATCATGCCCGGGGGTTGCTCCGTCCAACACGATCCGCAGCCCCACCGTGCCGCTCTCCCCCCGACGCAGTCGACTGCCCAGCAGGCTCAACCGGCCGATCAGCCGGTACTTGTGCTTCAGCAACCCCCGCACCCGGCGGGTGCTCTCCGGATCGTCGATGGTGGCGTGTCCGGGCACCGCCTCCCCGTGCGGCCGGCCGCGCACGTCGCACGGGGCCACCGTGACCCGGCCGTCGCGCCGGATCCGCTTCACCTTGCCGGAGTCGGACACCGTCCACACCGCCAGCGCGTCGCCGTCGCGCACCGCCCACACCGGCGTCGGCACCGCCCGACCGTCCTTGCGGAACGTGGTGAGCAGGACGTACTTCTCCGCCGCGAGGCGATCCAGGTCGGTCACGCCGCCCAGGATACGGCCGCGACCGCGCCCGCGAGCCCGGATAGCGTGCTCCCATGACCTCCGAGCCCACGATCGGCGACGTCTTCGGCGAGATGATCCGCGACGCGTACGCGGTGGCCACCGGCGTCGGACCCCGACCGATGGCCGGCGGGCGGCTGCCGCGCCCGGTCATCGAGATCATCGAACGGGACGACGGGCTGGTCAACGGCGCGCCGGCCGGTCACTACCTGGATCCGCCCGAGCGGTGGCAGCCGCACGACCACCGGGCGGTGGACCGGGTGCACGGGCACGTGCTCGACGTCGGGGTCGGCGCCGGCCGGATCGCGTTGCGCCTGCAGGAGCGCGGCGTGCCGGTCACCGGCCTGGACACCTCGCTCGGCGCGCTGCGGGTCAGCCGTCACCGGGGCGTACGCGAACTGGTGCACGCGACGGTCGACGAGCACGTCGCCGACGGCCGGCGCTACGACACGTTCCTGCTGCTCGGCAACAACCTGGGCCTGTTCGAGGGACGCGAGCGCGCCCCCGCGCTGCTGGCCGCGCTCGCCGCGCTGGCCCGGCCCGGCGCGCGGGTGATCGCGCACGGCACCGACCCGTACGGCACCACCGACCCGGTGCACACCGCCTATCACGAGGCGAACCGGCGGCGGGGCCGGCTGGGCGGGCAGTTGCGGCTGCGGCTGCGCTACCGGCTGCTCGGCACCGAGTGGTTCGACTACCTGGTGTGCTCGCCCGACGAGTTCGCCGAGCTGGTCCACGGCTCGCCGTGGCGACTCACCGACGTGGACACCACCGACCACCCCTACTATCTCGCCACGCTCGCGCTCAGGCGTTAGGAAGGGGCCCCTCCTATCGCGTAGGCGATAAGAAGGGCCCCCGCCTTACATCTCAGACCTGGACGGTGGGCGCGGTCTCCTCGGGCGGGAGGCCGCCGTCGCCGTCGACCACCTCGTCCGGCGTGCCGTCCTCGTCGATGTCGACCATGGTGATGTCCACCTTGCCGTCGCCGTCGGTGTCGAACTGGAACAGGTCGGCCTTGCCGTCGCCGTCGGTGTCCACCACCCACACGTCGGTCTTGCCGTCGTTGTTGGTGTCCGCCCGAAGCAGGTCCACCCGCTCGTCACCGCGCGTCTCGACCGTCTCGGTGCCCTGCGCGCTCTCCGGTGCCTGGCTCATCTCGTTCCTTCCTTCGGCGTTGACGGCGGTCTTTACCCCGTCCGGCCGGCCCCCACGCATGCCCGGCGGTCCCGCCCTGCATAGGGTCGCATCCAGGATCGAGCGAGCGGCCGGCCCGGCACGGCGGAGACCCCGCGCGCCACCGGTAGCGACGAGAGGGCAGCGATGAGTGGTCGTTTTGTGGTCGTCGGGGCCGGCACCATGGGCCTCGGCATCGCGTACGTGGCGGCCGGCGCCGGGTACGCGGTCGAGCTGGTCGAGGTCGACCCCGACCGGGGCGCCGACGCCGTCCGGCGCCTCGGCGAGCTGTGGGACCGCGCCGTGGGGCGGGGCAAGCTGACCGCGGAGGCGGCCACCGCCAACCGGGTCCGGGTGACCCTGCGGACCGGCCTGGCCGAGGTGGCCGAGGGGCCGGACGTGCTCGTGGAGGCGGTGCCCGAGCGCCTCGACCTCAAGCGGGCCGTGCTGCGGCAGGCCGAGGGCCGGCGGCCGGCGCTGCTGGGCAGCAACACGTCGAGCATCCCGATCGCCGAGCTGGCCGACGGGCTGGCGCGCCCGGCGGACTTCCTCGGGCTGCACTTCTTCAACCCGGTCTGGGCGATGACGCTGCTCGAGGTCGTGGTCGGCCCGGCCACCGCGCCGGCCACCACCGAGGCGGCCGTCGCGCTCGCCGCGCGGCTGGGCAAGGACCCCGTCGTGGTACGCGACATGCCCGGCTTCGCCACCTCCCGGCTCGGCGTCACGCTCGGCCTGGAGGCGATCCGGATGGTGGCCGACGGGGTGGCCGCGCCGGCCGACATCGACAAGGCGATGGTGCTCGGCTACCGGCACCCGGTCGGCCCGCTGGAGCTGACCGACCTGGTCGGACTGGACGTCCGGCTCGACATCGCGCGCACCCTCCAAGCCGCGTACGGGGACCGGTTCGCGCCGCCGCCGCTGCTGGTGGAGATGGTCGCCGCCGGACAGCTCGGCAAGAAGTCCGGGCAGGGCTTCTACACCTGGGAAGGCGGCACGAAGAAGTGAGCGGGCTGCGGATCGAGGAGTTGCCGGACCGGCTCGTGGTCACGCTGGACCGGCCGGAGAAGCGCAACGCGATCGACGCCGACCTGGTCGGCGAGCTGCACGCCGTCTGCGCCGAGCTGGAGGCGCGGCCCCGGCTGATGCTGCTCACCGGCGGGACCGCGGGCATCTTCGCCGGCGGCGCGGACATCGCCCAACTGCGCGAGCGCGGCCGGCTGGACGCGCTGGCCGCCATCAACCAGGGCGTGTTCGCCCGGATCCGGGCGCTCCCGTTGCCCACCGTGGCGGCCGTCGACGGCCCGGCGCTGGGCGGCGGCGCCGAGCTGGCGTACGCCTGCGATCTTCGGGTGTGCACGGACCGGGCGGTCTTCGGTCAGCCCGAGGTGCGGTTGGGCATCCTGGCCGGCGCCGGCGCGACCTACCGGCTGCCGGCGTTGATCGGCGAGGCCCGGGCCAAGGAGCTGCTCTTCACCGGCCGGCGGGTGGACGCGGAGGAGGCGCTGCGGATCGGCCTGGTGAACCGGGTGGTGGCCGAGCCGGCGGAGCTGCTGCCCACCGCCCACGGCCTGCTCGACGAGATGGCCAAGGGCTCGTCGCTGGCGCTGCGCCTGACCAAGCTGGCGGTGGACGCGCCACCGGCCGCGCACCCGCAGCTCGACCTGCTGAGCCAGGCGGTGCTCTTCGAGGACGAGGAGAAGCACCGGCGGATGACCGAGTTCCTGGAGCGCCGCCGGCCGCGCTGAACCACCACGGCGAGGGCCGCACCGGATCCCCCGGTGCGGCCCTCGATGCCTGGCGGCTCAGCTCCGGATCTGCACCCCGGCGTCGGCCAGCGCGGTGATCGCCCGCGCCGACTCACCGAAGCCGATCACCAGCACCGCCTCCGGGCCGAAGCTCTTGATCTCCTGGGCGATGCCGGTGAAGTCGACGGGCGTCTTCGGGTCGGCCGGCGGCGTGTAGGTGAGCAGCTTGAGCCGGTCCGCACCGACCCCCGCCTTCTCCAGCTCGGCGCGGACGTTCTCCTGGAGGCCCTCGCCGTAGGAGTCCTTGCGCGCCAGCAGCACGATCTTGCGCGGCCCGTCCCGCAGCATCACGTCCGCCAGCGCGCGGCCCTGGAGGCTGTCCGGCGGCGCGGTGCGGAAGTAGAGGCCCTTGTCGTCGACGGCGCTCAGCCCGGCGTCGGTGTTCGACGGCGAGAAGAGAATCCGTCCGGCGGCCACCACGTCCGGCAGCACGGCCCGGGAGATGCCGGACGCGCCGGCACCGATGATGATCGAGACACCCTGGCCGACGTGCGCGGCCACCGTCGCCTTGGCCACCGCCGGGTTGGTGCCGTCGTCGCCCTCGATGAACTTCACCGGCTCGCCGAGCACCCCACCGGCGGCGTTGATCTCGTTGAGCGCGAGCGTGACCGCGGCGGCCATCGGCGGGTACGCCAACGCCAGGTCACCGGTCTTCGGCAGCAGGCCGCCCATCACCAGCGGCGCGTCCTTCGCCTTCCCGCGGGCCTTGCGGCCGCGCGGCGGGGCCTTGCTGCTCGCGCCCGACTCCTCGCCGGCGCCGACGAACTCGGTCTTCCCGTCGTCGAGCTGCTGGTTGTCGAAGTGCAACGTGCCGTAGCTCGCGGTGGCCGGCTCGCCGGTGTCGGTGAAACCGGCCCGGGTCAGCGACACGCCCCGGTATTCCAGGTCCTGACCGGCGCGGGCGAGCTGGAGGCAGGCCGCCACCTCGTCGCAGCGCTGGCCGCCGGCGGTCACCCCGACGATCTGCTGGGCGATCTCGCGCGGCGCGGTGGTGCCGGCGAGCTGGGTCGCCAGTGCGCTGATCACCACGGCGTCGTACGACTCGGCGGCGTAGAGGAAGTCGTTCAGCTTCGGATCTACGTTGCGTAGCCGTTCCTTGAAGCTCTCCGGCAGCGGCGTGAGCGGGGTGGTGCCCTTCATGCCGTTGACGAGACTCGCCCGGTCCTTGAGTTCCGCGGCGAAGGAGTTCTGCATGTTGCCGTCGGTGCCGTAGAGGCGGACCTGGGTGGTGCCCGCGTCCTTCGGCTCGTCGCTCCCGCAGGCGCTGGTAGCGAGCAGGAGCACCGCGCAGGCCGTGGACAGGGCCGCGCGCGACGTGCGATTTCCAAGCATGGTCGTCCTTCCTCCGGCGAAGGTCCGCTGCGCACATTAGCGTGCCCGCGCGGCACGTGGGACTGTGGACCTGGCTCCGTCGGGACGCCGACTGCGGGTATCACCCTGGGTGATCGTCGGCCCGGTTACGGGTCACCGCTTGACCCTCGCCGCTACTGTTCCGCAGGTGACCGACGACGCAGAGCAGACGCTCGACGACGCGACCGCCGTGCTCCGTTCGGCGTTGGCCGGCGACGGTGCCGGCGTCGTCGGCGCCTTCGACGCGGTCGTCGACCGGTCCGGGCTGGCCGGGGCGTACGGGGTGGCCTGGTGTCTGGCCGCCACCATGCTCGGCGACGACGCCCCCGCGGGCGCCGCCGCGCTCGACTTCCCCGGCATCGACCAGGCCGACTACGACACCCGCTGGGTGGCCCGCTTCGTCAGCGCGTACGCCAACGACGACGCCGACACCGGCGAGGCGCTGTTCGGCGCGGCGGCCGCCGACGGGCTGTTGCCCGACTGCCTGCTCACGCTCGCCGGCTCGACCATCGCCACGCTGCGCAGCCGGGAGGGCTGACAGCCCGCGCGCCGCGTTGTGATACCCCTGACGGATGTCCGAGGCGATGCTCAGCAAGGTACGCAAGCTGCTCGCCCAGGCCGAGGACCCGGCCTGCACCCCCGCCGAGTCGGCGACCTTCATGGCCAAGGCCACCGAGCTGATCGCCCGCTACGGCGTCGACCGGGCGCTGCTCGCCGCCCGCGAACCGACCGCCGACCCGGTCGGCGACCGGGTGGTCGAGGTGATCGCCCCGTACGCCCGGGACAAGGCCGGCCTGCTCGCCGCCGTCGCCGACCCGCTGCGCTGCCGCTGCGTACGCCGCCGGGAGGGCACCGGTTTCGCGATGCACCTGTTCGGCTTCGCCAGCGACCTGGAACGCGTCGAGGTGCTGTTCACCTCGCTGCTGGTGCAGGCCGCGCACGGGCTGGCCGGGGCGGCCGTGCCGGTCGGCGAGCACCCGGCCGCGTTCCGGCGCACCTGGCTGGCCGGCTTCGCCCAGGTGGTCGCCGAGCGGCTGCGCGCGGCCGAGGCCGGCGCGGTCGCCGAAGCCGGCGCGCCCTCGGTGGCGCTGGTGCTGGCCGACCGCTCCGACCGCGTCCAGCGCCGGCTCGCCGAGGTGTACCCGCGACTGCGTACCGCCCCGCGTCGCCGGCTCGCCGGCGGAGGATTCGGCCCGGGCGCCGCCGCCGGCCGGCGCGCCGACCTGGGCGACCCCGGTCTGACCGGTACGGCGTCGAGCCGGGGCATCTCCGGCTGAGCCGGCGCGCCCGTGCCCGCTCCGGTGGCGGGGTCAGTCGGTGGTGCGGGTGACCGTCGCCAGATAACGGCAGAGCAGTTCGTGCCAGCCGGCGGTGAGCGCCTCGCGGTAGCCCTCGGCGGCCGTGCCGTGCCGGTCGAAGTAGCGGTGTTCGACGTCCACCCGGGTCGCCTCGGCGCCCTCGGGGTGGAAGAGCACCTCCACCTCGCTGGCCCGCGCCGGATCCGGCACCGGGACCCGGTCCGGCCCGATCTGCCAGGTGAAGACCAGCCGCCGGGGCGGATCCCAGGTCAGCACGCGACCCCAGTCGTTGCGGAAGCCGTACGGGCCGATCTCGTAGAGCATGCCGCCGGCCCGCGGTTCCATGCCGAGCCCGGCCAGCGCCTCCGGCCCGGACCAGGTGTATTCGCGGACCCACCAGTCGGCGAGCGCGCCGGTGAAGACCGCGTACGCCCGCTCGCCGGACGCCGGGACGAGGAGGCTGCTGCGGAGGGAGAATCGGTCGAACTCCTGCCGGACCTCTTCCTGATCGGCCATCTCCTGTCCCATAAGCCCGGACCATACCGGCTGATGTCTCGCTGTGCAGCTTTGGTTTCGCCCGCTTCCGGACACCGGGAACCCCGGTTCCCGACAGTCCCACCTGCCCTCACCGGCGGGTGCCGAGGGCCGGCGGATGCCCCACCGGAAAGCGGGTAACCGCCGCTGATCCGGACCGGCCGACGGGGGAGCGGGAGCATGAGCGACAACGGAGCCACCGAACGGGCGCGGGAGCCGACCGAGGAGCGGCGACTCGCCGCCGCAGGCGCGGCCGAGACGGAGCCGGACGTCCTGCTCGACGTGCCGGAACTGTCGGTCGACGAGATCCGGCTGGCGGTCGACGGGTTGGACGCGGACCTCTCGCTGCGCGCCCGGCTGGCCAACCTGCTCCAGCTCGACGCCGGCGTCCGGGTGCACCTGGAGGGCGTCGAGCTGGACATCACCGGCGTCCGGGCCGAGGCCCTGCTGAAGGTACGCCTGGAGAAGCTGGTGCAGATCCTGGATCGGGCGTTGACCACCATCGACCGCAATCCCGAGCTGATCGACGCGCTGGCCCGGTCGGTCGGGGCCACGGTCGACGACGTGCACCGGGTGGCCGGGCAGGTCGCCGGGCCGGCCGTCCACCGCACCGCCGACGCCGGTGAGGTGGTCGACCGGGTCGTGCCGGAGGTGGCCGGCGGTGAGGTCGAGCGGCGCGCACCCGCCGGGGCGGATCCGGGCGCAACCTCCGCGGGAGAGCCTCCCGGGACGGTGCGGGCGGCCGAGGGGGAGCGTGGTCCCGGGTCCGCCGACGGCGTCGGTTCCGGAACGGGTGGCGGTGGTGCGCCTGACGGTGAGGCATCGGGCGGCGCCGCCGAGTCCGGTGGAGGTGCTCGGTCCGCGGATGAGGTCGAGTCCGGTGCCGGGGCGGCGCAGCTGGCCGGGCAGGCAGGGCAGACCCTGCGGCAGGCGGGCCGGAGCGTGTGGGAGGCGATTCAGGGTGGCATGAGTCAGCACCGCCAACAGCGCCCGGGGCGCTGACCCCGGCTCCTGCCGTTCCACCCGACCCCTTGGGTCTGTCAACCCGTCTCCGCGTCGGGAGCCGTCCGCCCATGGCGACGAAGCAGTTCCTGGAGAGCGGTGATCTCGGCGAGTAGGGCTCGGCGTCCCTCCTGGGTGATCCGGATCCAGGTTCTCGGGCGGCGACCGTGGTAGCCCTTCTCCACCTGGATCAGGTTCGCCTCCTCCAGCACGGTGAGGTGCCGGGACAGGTTGCCCGCGGTGAGTTCGAGAGCCCCCCGGAGATAGGCGACCTCCACGCGTTCGCTCTCCGCGGCGATGGTGAGGATCCCGAGCCGGTGCCGCTGGTGGACGGTGTCGTCGAGTCCGTTCGTCGGGTACGCCGGCGCGGTGCGGGGGCCGTCCTCGGTGCTCACGCGTACCCATTGTGCTGCTGCTTCGTGGTGGCGAGCGCGACACCCCCGCCGATCAGCAGGACGGGTGCCGGGAGCAGGGCCGCCAGCATGAAGCTGAACC
This sequence comes from Micromonospora humi, assembly GCF_900090105.1. Classification (GTDB taxonomy): domain Bacteria; phylum Actinomycetota; class Actinomycetes; order Mycobacteriales; family Micromonosporaceae; genus Micromonospora; species Micromonospora humi. The sequence goes on from NZ_FMDM01000005.1 coordinate 429,958, forward strand.
GGTGAAGGTCTCCCGGTTGCAGGTCGGCGACCTGGAACCAGGCGTTCACCGCGACCAGCGCAGCGGTGTAGAGACCGACCACGATCCACAGACGCCCGCTGCGTTCCAGGTGGGCGAGGACCGCCAGGCCGAGGGCGATCACGAGGTGCGGCAACATCCCGCGATTCGCGGTGCCGAGCAGCGGTCCGACCAGCCATCGGGTGGCGCCCGAGCTTCCCACAGCCGTGTTGAAGAGCAGAAATTCCAGTACGACGGGGAGCGCGACGCCGACCAGGGTGCCGGCGATGCCGGCGATGACGTACGCCCGGGTCGGGGTCTGCACGCCGGCCCGCCGGCCGTGTCGCCGGTACCAGGCGAGGCTGAGCAGGTAGCCGCCGACGAGCGCGGCCAGCCAGTACCAGCCCAACGCGGCGGACTGCTCCAGGAAGTGGCCGCCGAGGCCGGTCAGGGCGGGAGTGCCCGGGCCGGCGCGCAGCGCGGCGGGCTCCGTCGACTCGACGTAGAGCGGTCCGGCCGTGACGGTCAGCAGGCCGAACAGCAGGAGCGGGAACCAGTAGGCCTGGCGCGCGGCGCGCGCCCGTCGTCGGAGGGCGGTCACCGAGGCGAGCAGTTCCTGCGGGCTGTCCTCGCCGGGTGACAGGGATTCGGACGACATGGCTCCTCCTGGAAGCTGGCTACTGTATGCAAACAGGTTTGCATTGCAAAGCTAAGGATCGCAAGAGGTGCAGGGCGAGAGAATCGCGGACGATGATCGGCCCGTTCGTCGTCGTGGGCCGGCGGGATCGGCGACGGCTGTCCTCCCCGGAGGACGCGGCCGCGGCCCAGGCGGCGCGAGCCGACCAGGGGCGGCACGCGGCGGAGCGACACGGCGCCCAGGGCGAGGTGTGGCGGAACGGCCAGAACTCGCCGTACAGCTGAGCGTTCCGCGTCAGCCGTCCCGCTGCCCGGCGAGCAGCTCGACGACGCGCTGCCGGATCTCGTCGCGCACCTGCCGGACCACGTCCAGGGGCTGGCCGGCAGGATCGGTGAGCTGCCAGTCCTCGTACCGTTTTCCCGGGAAGACCGGGCAGGCGTCGCCGCAGCCCATGGTGACGATCACGTCGCTGGCCTCGGCCGCGTCCCAGGTGAGACGCGCGGGCGTCTGGCCGGTGATGTCGATGCCGACCTCACGCATGGCCTCGACCGCGACCGGGTTGATGCCCTCGGCCGGCTCGCTGCCGGCCGAGCGGACCTCGACGCGGTCGCCGGCGAGGTGGCGGAGCCACGCGGCGGCCATCTGGGAGCGGCCGGCGTTGTGGACGCAGACGAACAGCACGCTGGGCTTCTTCATCGGAGTTCGGTCTCCCGGGTGAGGTGCGGCATCACCACGTCGTCGGCGGTGTCGGCGGCGCGTGGGTACCAGGCGGCGAGGGCGGCGACGGCGACCAGGCCGCCGGCGAGTTGAGCGGCGACGAAGCCGGGCACCGAGGCCGGGGCGATGCCCGCGAACGTGTCGGTGAACGCCCGGCCGACCGTGACCGCGGGGTTGGCGAACGAGGTCGACGAGGTGAACCAGTAGGCGGCCCCGATCCAGGCGCCCACCGCGGCCGGCGCGGCGGAGGCCCGGCCGGAGCGGGCGAGGGCGAAGACCAGCAGGACCAGGCCGGCGGTGGCAACCACCTCGGCCAACCACAGGTGGCCGCCGCCGCGCCCGGTGCGGGACCACGCCGCGGCGGGCAGGCCGAACATCAGGTGGGCCAGGACCGTGCCGGTGATCGCGCCGGCGAGCTGGGCGACGACGTACGCGGCCAGCTCCCGCGTGTCGAGTCCCGTGCCGGCCCGGCGGCCGAGCCACCAGTCGACCGCGGAGACGACCGGGTTGAAGTGCGCGCCGGACACCGGGCCGAAGGTCAGGATCAGCGCGCCCAGCGCCAGCGCGGTGGCGATCGCGTTCTCCAGGAGTTGGAGCCCCACGTCGGTCGGGGAGAGCGTGGTGGCGGCGATGCCGGAACCGACGACGGCGGCGACGAGCAGCGCGGTGCCGGTGAACTCCGCGGTGGCCCGCCGAGGCAGGGTGAGGGTCACGAGTGGCCGATCTCCAACAGCGCACCGAGCCGGCGGAACGCCTCGGGCCGTACCCGGTACCAGACCCAGGTTCCGCGCCGCTCCGAGTCGACCAGGCCGGCGTCCCGCAGCACCTTGAGATGGTGCGAGACGGTCGGCCCGGACAGGTCGAACGCCGGGGTCAGGTCGCACACGCAGATCTCCGGCACCGAGGCGATCATCGACATCAACCGCAACCGGACCGGGTCGCCGAGGGCCTTGAACATCGGCGCCACCACTGCGGCCTGGTCGGCGTCCAGCGGCCGGGCGGCGATCGGCGGGCAGCAGGCGACCGCGTGGAGATCCACGACCGGCAGCGCTTGTTTCGACATGCCTCTAGGTTGACAGATTTCAAAACAGGGTGCAACGTGGGGGCTGCTTCGAAAACCATCTAGACAAGGAGACGTCATGTCCCGCGTCCAGCTCGCCCTGCGCGTGTCCGACCTCGAGGGCTCCGTGGCCTTCTACAGCAAGCTGTTCGGCGTCGAGCCGGCGAAGCGCCGCCCCGGCTACGCCAACTTCGCCGTCGAGAACCCGCCGCTGAAGCTCGTGCTCCTCGAAGGCGAGGCCGGCCGGCCCACCGTCATGGACCACCTCGGCGTCGAGGTCGCCAGCACCGACGAGGTGACCGCCGCCACCGGCCGCCTCACCGGCGCCGGTCTGATCACGCTCGAGGAGAACGACACCGAGTGCTGCTACGCGCTCCAGGACAAGGTCTGGGTGCGCGGGCCGGGCGACGAGCCGTGGGAGGTCTACACGGTGAAGGCCGACTCGCCGCAGCGGGAGAAGGCGGCGGAAGGCGCCTGCTGCTCCTGAGCGGATACAGCAAGATCCCCACCGGCGTTTCGGCTGGTGGGGATCTCTGTAGCCCGGCGAAAGGCTATGTGGCCAGGGGCGGGGTCGAACCGCCGACCTTCCGATTTTCAGTCGGACGCTCGTACCAACTGAGCTACCTGGCCGTGGTGCTCGGCACATGCTACCGCACGGGCCGATACGCAGAACGCCGCGCATGATGTGCGCGGCGTTCTGCGCTTGCGGTCCTGACGGGACTTGAACCCGCGACCTCCGCCTTGACAGGGCGGCGAGCACTCCAACTGCTCCACAGGACCTGGCTGGTGTTGCAACCGGCGTGAGCCGGATCGTGCCCCCAACGGGATTCGAACCCGTGCTACCGCCTTGAAAGGGCGGCGTCCTGGGCCGCTAGACGATGAGGGCGGCCCCGCCATCATTGCACACTCGCAACTTCAAGCGGACTTGCTCCCATCCGGCCCCGCCGGAGGCATGAGAAGCATATGCCATGCCTCCTCGGACGACCAAACCGGTATGGCAGCAGGCGCATCGTCGGGAGAAGCTCCAGCTCAGTGGCGGTTTCACCGCAGCCGGACGATGCCGTACCGCCGCTTGAGATCCGGGATCAGGTGCCGGCAGGCGGCCATCGTCTGGGTCCGGTCGCCGCCTGCGTCGTGCATCAGCACGACCGATCCGTGGTGGCTGGCCGACTCCACCCGCTTGATGATCTTCTTGGCCGGCGGGTGGTCCCAGTCCTGCGGGTCCACGCTCCAGTGCAGCGGACGCAGCCCCAGCTGCCGGGCGACGGTGAGTTCCTCGGCCGTCCACCGGCCGCCGGGCTGCCGGAACCAGGTGATCGGCGCGTTCGGCGCGGCGGCGTGGATGGCCCGGTTCGTGCGTTCCAGGTCGGCCCGGATCTCGGCGAGCGGGCGCCGGCCGAGGTCCACGTCGTGCCGCCAGCTGTGGTTGCAGAGCTGGTGACCCTCGCGGACGATCTGGGCCACCAGCTCCGGGTGGCGCTTGGCCTGCCGGCCGACCACACAGAACGTCGCGGTGACGTGGGCCGCCCGGAGCTGGGCCAGAATCTGCGGCGTGTAGCGCGGGTCCGGCCCGTCGTCGAAGGTGAGCGCTACCCCGGGGCTCCCGCTGCGCCGGTGCAGCCCGGCCGGGAGCTTCTTGGGCAGCGGCCGCAGCTTCGGCTTGGCCGGCGGGGTGGTGCGGGTGGGCTTCGGTTTCGGGCTGGGGGTCGGTTTCGGCACGGCCGAGGCCGACGGCGGGGCGGCGACCTTCTGCGGGGTCTTGCCCGGGCCGCCGCAGCCGGTGACGAGGAGCACCAGGCCGAGCGCGAACACCACAACGGTGCGTGGACGCATCTGTCGCTCCCGGAGGGGTCGGGTCAGACGGACTTTCCGACCGTAGTGGACGACACCCTCCGAGCGGGAGGCCCCCCTCAGCCCGCCGTCGACTGATCCAGCGAATCCCGGACCGCGACGGCCAGCGAGAGCGCCTCGGCCAGGTCGACCGGTCGGACCACTCCGGCCGGCAGGGAGTCGGCCCGCCAGCCCGGCCCGGCGGCGAGCGCCAGCAGTGGCCGGCGTGGAACGGCCAGCAGCGCGGCGAGCTGGTGCGGGTCGGCCGTGGCGCGGGTGTGGGACCAGAGCACCACGGCCGCCGGCCCGGTCCGGTTGACCGCCTCGACGAGGGCGGCCACCGGCACCCGGGCACCGAGCATCCGGTAGCTCACCCCGGCCTCGGCCAGCGCGGCGGCCAGCGCCTCGAGCGGCAGCGAGTGCTGCTCCTCGTCGGCGCAGGAGAGCAGGATCCGGGGCGGTCCGACGCTGGGATGCGCCCGGGCCACCGAGGCGAACGCCTCGGACACGCACCGCGACATGAGGTGTTCCACCTCGATCAGCCCGGCGGTGGCGGCGTGCCGTTCCCCGATGCCGGCGAGCACCGGCCGGAGCAGCCCCTCCCAGGTCGCCACCACGCCGTCCGTGGCCAGCGCGTCGGCGATGGTGCGACCGATCGTCACCGAGTCCAGTCGCATGGCGGCCCGGGCCAGGCCGCGGGCGACCGGCCCGGCCCGGCCGACCGGAATGGTGGTGCCGCCGCCGTCCCGGACCGTGGGCACACCGGCCTTCAGCCCGAGCCGCTCGGGCGGCAGCACGGCCGGCGCCTGCCGGGCCCAGCGCGCCGCCTCGGCGGGCGCGATCCCCTCGGCGGTGAGCCGTCGCATGATCTCCAGGCGGGCGAGGTCGGCCGGCGTGTAGCGCCGGTGGTGACCCGGCACGTGTTCGCTGGGACCGAGGCCGTAGCGCTGGTGCCAGGTTCGCAGCGTGGTGACCGCCACACCCAGTCGGCGCGCGACGGCCCCCGCGCTCAGCGCCTCATCGGCCACCCGACCGCTCCGGTGCCTCGGTGGCCGGCGCGCCGGACCGGGTCGGCCCGGCCGGCGTGCCCGACCGGGACGGCTGGGCCGGATGCAGCAGCCGGTTCACCACGCCCCCCAGCCAGGGTGCGTATGCGCGGGGGTCGGCGTCGAGGTCGGCCGACACCGCGCCCGGGTCGACCCAGCGCAGCTCGGCCACCTCGTCCGGGTCGGGCCGGAGGGCCACGTCGGCGGGGACGTCGGCACGCAGCACGTGGTCGTACTCGAACTCGACCCGGCCGGTGGCCGGGTCCTCGGCGTAGTAGAGGTAGACCCCCACCTCGGCCAGGTCGACCGGGTCGAGGCCGAGCTCCTCGGCGAGCCGACGGTTGGCCGCCTCGGTCAGCGACTGGCCGGGCAGCGGGTGCCCGCAGCAGGAGTTGGCCCAACGCAGCGGGAATCGGGTCTTGACCGCGGCCCGCTGCTGGAGCAGGACCCGACCGGCGGGGTCGACCAGGAGCACCGAGAAGGCCCGGTGCAGCCGGCCGGGCGGCTGGTGCGCGGTGGCCACGGTGGTCTCGCCGACCACCCGGCCGCCGTCGTCCACCAGCTCGACCAGGTGGTCCTCCCGTGCCGTCACGAGATGTGCCCGGTGATCCGGGAGGCGGCCAGCTTGCCGCTGATCAGCACCATCGGTACGCCCACGCCGGGCTGGGTGCCGGAGCCGACGAAGACCACGTTGCCCAGCGTCCGGTGCAGGTTCGACGGGCGGAACGGGCCGGTCTGGAAGAGGCTGTGCGCGGCGGCGAACGGGGTGCCGGCGGCCATGCCCTGCGCCGCCCAGTCGGCCGGGGTGACCGTGCGCAGCACCTCGATGCCCTCGCCGAAGCCGACGTAGCCGCGCTCCTCCAGGGTGCCGACGAGTTGCTGGGTATAGCGCTCGGTGAGGTCGCCGGACCAGTCGAACGGCGCCCGGTCCAGGTTCGGCACCGGAGCCAGCACGTAGTAGGTGTGCTTCCCGGCCGGGGCCACCGACGGGTCGGTGCGGCTCGGGTTCGTCACCAGCAGCGACGGGTCGGTCATCAGCTCGCCTCGCCGGATCACCTCGTCGAACGTGCCCTTCCAGGCCCGTCCGAAGTGGATGTTGTGGTGGGCGATCTTGCCATAGCCCTGCTTCGAGCCGACGTGCAGCACCACGCAGGACGGCGAGTAGGTGAGCTTGCGCTGCCGGCTCTCCGGCAGCAGCTCCTGGTAGGCGACCGGCAGATCCGGGTTGAGCACCACCACGTCGGCCGGGACGAACTCGCCGTCGGCGGTGACCACACCGGTGGCGCGCCCGTGCGCGGTCTCCACCCGGCTCACCGTGGTGCCGTAGCGGATCTGCACGCCGTGCTTCTCGGCCGCGCCGGCCATGCCGCGGGAGACCGCGTGGATGCCGCCGCGCGGGAAGCTCACCCCGGCCACCGAGTCGAGGTACGCGATGACGGTGTAGATGGCCAGCGCGTCGTGCGGCGACAGGCCCGCGTACATCGCCTGGAAGGAGAAGATCCGCTGGGTACGCGGGTCGCGGAAGAACTGGTTGATCTTCGTCTGGAGTCGCCGGAAGGCACCGTTGGCGAACAGCTTCAGCAGGTTGCCGGTGAGCAGGTCGGTCGGCGCGTCCAGGTTGCGGTCGATGAAGTCGGCCCGCTCCCACTTCCACAGGTTTCGGGCGTAGTCGACGAAGCGCAGGTAGCCGTCCGCCTCGCGGGGGCCGCAGACGCGGGCGATCTCGGCGGCCATCCGGGTGGTGTCGGTGATGACGTCCAGCGTCGACCCGTCCGGGTAGTAGGCCCGGTAGGCCGGGTCGAGCGGGGTCAGGTCGAGCCAGTCGGTCAGCTCCTCGCCGACCGCGCCGAGCGCCTCGGCGATCAGGTCGGGCATGGTGAGGACGGTCGGACCGGTGTCGAACTCGTACCCGTCGACGCTGAGTCGGCCGGCGCGCCCGCCCGGCACCGGCTCGCGCTCCAGCACTGTCACCTGCCGGCCGCTGCCCGCCAGGTGCAGCGCGCAGGCCAGCCCACCCAGCCCGGCGCCGACCACGACCACCCGGTCGGTCCGTCCGTTGACGGTGCGCATTCCGGCTCCCTTGTTCAGATTGCTCATCAGGACCGCCGCGCGGTGGCGGCGGTGGCGAGGCCGGTCAGCGCGGTGCGCGCCGTCTCGTCGATCGGTGCGGTGTCGAGCGCGGCCAGCGCGTCGGTCACCCGTTCGGAGATCATCCGCTCGACCTGGGCGGTGGCCCCGGTCTCCCGGACCAGGTCGGCCAGCCGGGCCACCTCGCCCGCGCCGGTGACCGAGCCGGCCCGGTCCAACGCGTGGCGCTGGGCCGGGTCGGCGAGCTGCCGGGCCAGCATCAGCAGCGCGGTCGGCTTGCCGGTGCGCAGGTCGTCGCCGGCCGGCTTGCCGGTGGTAGCCGGGTCGCCGTAGACGCCGAGCAGGTCGTCGCGGAGCTGGAACGCCTCGCCGACGGCCAGCCCGTAGCGGGTGTACGCGGCGATCAGCGGGCCGTCCGCGTCGACGCCGGCCAGGCAGGCGCCGAAGAGCAGCGGTCGCTGGACGGTGTAGCTGGCGGTCTTGTAGCGGGCCACCCGCAGCGCCCGGTCGACCGACCAGTTCGCCGCGTCGTTCTCGCCGAGTACGTCCAGGAACTGCCCGGCGACCGTCTCCACCCGCATCTGGTCGTAGCAGCGGCGCACGTCGAGCAGCCGGTCGGCCGGCACGGCGGCGTGTGCCATCAGCCGGTCGGCCCAGACCATGCAGAGGTCGCCGATGAGCACGGCGATCGCCTCGCCGTAGCGGTCGGGGTCACCGGTGTGCCCGGCCGACCGGTGTCGCGCGGCGGCGGCGCGGTGTGCGGTGGGCCGGCCGCGCCGGGTGTCGGAGGCGTCCATGACGTCGTCGTGCACCAGCGCGAACGTGTGCAGCAGCTCCAGCGCGGCGAGGGCGGGCAGCACCGAGGGCAGCGGGCCGTCGCCGCCGACCACGCCGCGCCAGCCCCAGTAGGCGAAGGTGGGGCGCACCCGCTTGCCGCCGGCCAGCACGGCGTCGCGCGCTGTCGCGGCGAAACCACCCATCGCTGCGTCGATCTCGGTGAGTGAGTCGACTTCGGCGGCCAGGAACGCGGCGAGCGTGTCGTCGACGCCGGTGATCAGGTCCTTCGTGAACGCGGCCAGCACGCCGTTGACCGGATCGTCCGTCGCTTCCGGCTGCGCCGGCGCGACGCGGAGCGCATTACCCGCAACTGCGTCGTTGGCCATGAGGGGGAGCGTACCCTAGGGTTACGAGTTGCGTCGATTGCTGCGTCGAAAACCGAGGAGGGCCGGTGGACACGGATCTCACCGCTGCCTATGACCGTTGCCGCGAGCTGCACCGGCGTCACGGCCGTACCTACTATCTCGCCACCCGGCTGCTCCCCGCTTGGAAACGGCGGCATGTGCACGCCCTCTACGGGTTCACCCGGTACGCGGACGAGATCGTCGACCGCACCGAGGACCTGCCGCCCGCCGAGCGCGCCGCCCGGCTGCGCGAGTGGTCCGACCGCTTCGTCGCCGGCCTGCACGGTGCGTCGGTCGACGACCCGCTGCTCCCCGCCGTGCTGCACACCATCGCCGTGTTCGACCTGGACCGCGACGACTTCGCGTCGTTCCTGCGCAGCATGGCGATGGACCTCACGGTCATGTCGTACCCGACCTACGACGACCTGCTCGACTACATGGAGGGCTCGGCCGCCGTCATCGGCACCATGATGCTGCCGATCCTGGGCAGCTCCGATCCGGCCGCCGCCCGCGAGCCCGCCCGCCAGCTCGGGTTCGCGTTCCAGCTCACCAACTTCATCCGGGACGTCGCCGAGGACCTCGACCGGGGCCGCACCTACCTGCCCGACGAGGACCTGGCCAAGTTCGGCGTCACCCGCGACGACCTGCTCGCCGCCCAGGCCGCCGGGCGCACCACGCCGGCGATCCGCGAGCTGATCGAGTACGAGGTGACCCGCGCCCAGGCCCACTACCTCGCCGCCGCGCCCGGCATCCCGCTGCTCAACCCCGCCTCGCAGGCCTGCATGCGCACCGCGTACGCGCTCTACGGCGGCATCCTCGACGAGGTGGCCGGGCAGGGCTTCGACGTCTTCGTCCGCCGGGCCCTGGTGCCGCAGCGGCGGCGGATGGCGGTGGCCGCGCGGGCGCTGCTCACCCCGACCGGCACGCCGGTCCAGGTGCCCGGCCCGGCGCTCACCCCGGCCCTGGCCGGATGACCGAGCGTACGGCGGTCGTGCTGTTCACCCGCGACCTGCGGGTGCACGACCACCCGGCGCTGGCCGCCGCCGCCTCGGCGTTCGACCGGGTGGTGCCGCTCTACGTGCTCGACCCGACGTTGCAGAAGCTCTCCCCGAACCGCACCCGCTTCCTGCACCAGAGCCTGGCCGAGCTGCGCGAGGCGCTCCGCCGGCGCGGCGGTGACCTGGTGGTCCGGCGCGGCGACCCGGTGACCGAGACGGTCAAGCTGGCCCGCAAGGTGGGCGCCGAGGGCGTCGGGCTCTCCGCCGACGTGACCCGCTACGCCCACCGGCGGGAACGCCGCCTGCGCGCCGAGTGCGAGCGGCACCGGATGTTCCTGCGGCTCTTCCCCGGGCTGACCATCGTCGAGCCGGGCGCGCTGCGGCCGGCCGGTGGCGACCACTACCGGGTGTTCAGCCCCTACTTCCGCGCCTGGCAGGGCGTCGAGCTGCGGGCGGAGCTGGCCGCGCCGAAACGGATCCGGCTGCCCGACGGCGTCGACCCGGGCCGACTGCCGGAACCGCCGAAGGGCGACAGCCCGGACGCCGCCGAGGGCGGGGAGAGCGCCGCCCAGCGCCGCCTCAAGGCGTGGCTGCCCACGCTCGACCGCTACGACGACATCCACGACGACATGGCCGGCGACGACACCTCCCGGCTCAGCCCGTACCTCAGGTGGGGTTGCGTCTCCCCGCTCGCGGTGGCGAACCGGGCCGGCGACCGGGACGGGCCGTTCGTCCGGCAGCTCTGCTGGCGCGACTTCTACCACCAGGTCGTCGCCGGCTTCCCCGACCTGACCACGACCGCCTACCGCCGAGGCGCCCGGGAGGACTGGCGGGACGATCCGCACGCGCTGGCGGCCTGGACCGAGGGGCGCACCGGCATGCCGATCGTGGACGCCGGCATGCGACAGCTGCGCGCCGAGGGCTGGATGCACAACCGGGCCCGGCTGATCACCGCCGGCTACCTCACCAAGCACCTCGGGCTGGACTGGCGGCCCGGGCTGGAGGTCTTCTTCCGGTGGCTGCTCGACGGCGACCGGGTCAACAACTCGGGCAACTGGCAGTGGGTGGCCGGCACCGGCAACGACAGCCGCCCCTACCGGGGCTTCAACCCGGTGCGGCAGGCCGAACGCTACGACCCGGACGGCGCGTACGTGCGACGGTGGGTGCCCGAGCTGGAGTCGGTCGCGGGCAAGGCGGTGCACCAGCCGTGGCGGCTGCCCGACGAGACGCGTCGCACCCTCGACTACCCGCCGCCGCTGGACGTGCCCGGCGCCGACCCGGTCTGGATGCGCTGACCGCACCCGGTCACAGGCAGGAGTGCAGCGCCTCGGCCAGCTCGTCCACCCGGTCGTGCTCGGCCAGCCGGGCCGTCACGTACGCCAGGGTGTAGCCGCGCTCCGGGTCGGCCCAGGCGCTGCTGCCGCCGATCCCGCCCATGCCCCAGGTCCCGTCCGGCTCCCACTGCATGCCGAGCGTCCAGTGCGCCGTCCGGCCCAGCACCAGGTCCTCACCGGCGTACTGCACCCGGGTCGCCTCGGCGACCAGCTCCGGGCCGAACAGACGTACGCCGTCCAGCGTGCCGCCGGCGAGCAGACCCGCGTAGAGCCGGGCCAGCGCCGACGCGGTGGCGTGCAGGTTCACCGCCGGGATCTCGGCGGCCCGCCAGGCGTCGCCGTTCACCACCGCCACGTCCCGCCCACCCGGCGGGTTGTCCAGCGCCCGCGCCCGCAGCGAGCCGGGCTCCCCGCGCGTGCGGTCCGGCCAGACCGGATCGGCGTACGACAGGTCGGCGCACCGCCGCCGGTCCGCCGACCCGAGCCCGAACGCCAGGTCCAGGCGCCACGGACCGGCGATCTCCTCGGCCAGGAAACGCCCCACCGACCGCCCGTCCACCCGACGGACCAGCTCGCCCACCAGGTGCCCGTACGTCCAGGCGTGCTCGCCCGCGACGGTGCCCGGCGCCCACTCCGGCTCGGCCGCGGCCAGGTCGGCGCAGAGCAACCCCCAGTCGGTGATCGCCTCGACCGGTCGGGGAACCGGGAACGCGGGCAGCCCGGCGGTGTGGGCGAGCACCTGCCGCACGGTGGCCGGGGCGCGGAACCCCGGCCAGTACCCGGCCACCGGCGCGTCCAGCTCCACCCGACCCCGGTCGACGAGGAGCAGCAGGCAGAGCGCCACCACCGGCTTGCCCACCGAGTAGACGTCGACGAGCGTGTCCGGCCGCCATGGCCGGTCCGCTCCGGCGACAGGCACCACCGCGCCGGGTGGGACCGCCGTCCGGGTGCCGCCCACCAGCTCCACCACCGGGACGCCGTCGAGCCGGACGGACAGCGCCGCGCCGGTCTCCCGGCCGGTGGCGAACAGGTCGTGGAAGGCGTCCCGGACCGGGGCGAAGCGCGCGTGCATCGGGTCACGGTAGGCCGTCGTACGCATTACCGGCGGGGGAATTCCGGCCGGGTCCGGTGGTCGGACGCCCCGGCGGTGCGGAATGCTGGCGGGATGGCAGAGCCGGAAGTGGTGGACGTGGTGGTGGTCGGGCTCGGCGTCGGCGGCGAGGAGGTGGCCGAGCGGCTCGCCGAAGCCGGCCTCGTCGTGGTCGGCATCGAACGGGACCTGGTCGGCGGCGAGTGCCCCTACTGGGGGTGCGTGCCGAGCAAGATGATGATCCGGGCGGCGAACGCGCTCGCCGAGGCGCACCGGGTCAACGAGCTGGCCGGCTCCGCGCAGGTGCGGCCCGACTGGGCGCCGGTGGCGAAGCGGATCCGCGAGGAGGCCACCGACACCTGGGACGACAAGGTCGCGGTGGACCGGTTCACCGGCAAGGGCGGCCGGTTCGTCCGCGGCAGCGGCCGGCTCGACGGCCCCAACCGGGTACGCGTCGGCGACCAGGTCTTCGAGGCCCGCTTCGGGGTGGTCCTCGGCACCGGCACCCGACCCTCGATCCCGCCCATCGACGGGCTGGCCGACACGCCCTACTGGACCAACCACCAGGCCATCGAGGTCGAGGAGCTGCCCGACACGCTGCTGGTGCTCGGTGGCGGCGCGATCGGGCTGGAACTGGCCCAGGTGTTCGCCCGCTTCGGCGTCCGGGTCACCGTCGTCGAGGCGGCCGACCGGGTGCTCGCGGTCGAGGAGCCGGAGGCCTCGGCGCTCGCCGCGGAAGCGCTGCGCGCCGACGGGGTGGAGATCCGCACCGGGGTCAGGGTCGGCCGGGTCAGCCACGACGGCACCGGGTTCACCGTCCACGCCGACGGTGCCGCGTTCACCGGCGAGAAGCTGCTGGTGGTGACCGGCCGCCGGGCGCACCTGGAGGAGCTGGGGCTGGACACGGTCGGCGTGGACGCCGGCCAGCGCTACCTGGCGGTGAACGACCGGATGCACGTCACCGACGGCATCTGGGCGGTCGGTGACCTCACCGGCGAGGGCGCGTTCACCCACATCGCCATGTACCAGGCCGGCATCGTGGTGGCCGACGTGCTCGACCACATGCGACGCGCCAAGGGCGGCCCGGACGCCAGCGGCACCGCGAGCGTGGTCGGCGGCGCGGCCGGGGTGGTCAGCGCCGTCGGCGGCGCGATGAGCGCGGGCGGCTCGACGGTCGCGCCGGGCAGCGTCCCGGTCGCCGACTACCGGGCGCTCCCCCGGGTCACGTTCACCGACCCCGAGGTGGGCGCGGTCGGCCTGACCGAGCAGCAGGCCCGGGACCGGGGCATCAACGTCCAGGTCGGCCACACCGACCTGACCTCGTCGACCCGGGGTTGGATCCACAAGACCGGCAACGCCGGCTTCATCAAGCTGATCGCCGACGCCGACCAGGGCGTGCTGGTGGGCGCCACCTCGGCCGGACCGGCCGGCGGCGAGGTGCTCTCCGCGCTGCTGGTGGCCGTGCACGCGGCGGTGCCGATCAGCCAGCTCCGGCACATGATCTACACGTACCCGACGTTCCACCGGGCCATCTCCGACGCGCTGCGCAGCCTGAAGTGACGCCTCAGCCGGCCGGCGCGCCGTGCCGGCCGGCACCGGCGGCGAACCGGCCGGCGCCGCGCACCCCGTCCGCCGTCAGCGACTCCAGGCCGTAGGCCAGCTCCACCGCGAGCGCCTCCGGCTCCGGGCGGCCGGCGCCGGCCAGCAGCGCCGCCCGGTCGTTGCGCAGGCAGGTCTGCGGGTGCCGGGCGATCTCGGCGGCCAGCCGCTCGGCCTCCGCCCGGGCCGCGCCGGGCGCGACCAGCCGGTTCACCAACCCCATCCGGTACGCCTCGTCGGCCGGCACCGCCCGCCCGGTGAGGATCAGGTCCATCGCCCGGCTCTCCCCGACCAGCCGGGGCAGGCGCACGGTCCCGCCGTCGATCAGCGGCACCCCCCACCGCCGGCAGAACACTCCGAGCGTCGCGTCCGACTCGGCGACCCGCAGGTCGCACCAGAGCGCCAGCTCCAGGCCGCCGGCCACCGCGTACCCGGAGATCGCGGCGACCACCGGCTTGGACAGCGCCATCCGGGTGGGCCCCATCGGGCCGTCACCCTCCGCCTCGACCCGGTTGCCGCGTGGCGTGCCGATCGCCTTCAGGTCGGCGCCGGAGCAGAACGTGCCGCCCGCGCCCCAGAGCACCGCCACCGCCGCGTCCGGGTCGGCGTCGAACGCGCGGAACGCGTCGGCGAGCGCCCGGGCGGTCGGCCCGTCCACCGCGTTGCGGGCCTCCGGTCGGTCCAGGATCACCGTGGTCACGGCACCGGCGTGCTCGACGCGTACCCCCATGGGCCCAGCATGCCCGCGACGGCGCCCGACGCGCCAGCGGGCGCCGCCCTCCTACTTGGTCGCGCCGGGTGGCGCCAGCCAGCGCATCGGCTGACCGGTGACCGCGCCGACCTGATCGAAGTCCCGGTCGTAGTGCAGCAACGAGAGCCCGTGGTATTCGGCGGTGGCGGCGACGAGCAGGTCGACGGCACCGGCCGACCGGTGGGTGCCACGCGCGGTCAGTTCGAGCTGCGTCTCGGCGGCACGCTCGTAGATCCGGTCGGGCATCGCCACCCACCCGAAGACAGTCCGGAGCTGTTCCTCAAGTTGCGCCCGATCGGCGATGGACCGGGCGGTGTAGAGAAACTCCAGTTCGACGATCGGACACACGGCAACCAGGCCGGCGGTCACCGTCTGCTCCCAACGGCCCAGTACGTCCGGGTCGCGGAGAAGCCGGACGAGAGCGCTGGTGTCGATCAGAGAGTCAGCCAGCTTCACGAGCGGTAGTTGCCCTTGTCGAGCAGCTCGTCGAAGTCGCCGGCCCGCCCACGCCCGGCCAGCTCGGCCAACGCCCGGGCGCGGCGAAGGCGTGCCGCGCCCTCGCGGAGCGCGACGTTGACCGTGTCCTTCTTGGTCTTGGTGCCGAACGCCTCGGCCGCGTCTGCCAGCGCCTCGTCATCTACATCGACCAGAATCTTCGTCATCCTCGCCCCTATATACGACAAGCGGTTGAAGTATATCCGATGGCCTGTCGGCTTGCGTTTGTCTGGAGGAGGTCAGCGTTGCGCGAGGTCGAGGCGGACCAGGGGGAGCCGGGCGTCCACGTCCGCCGGCAGCGGGCCGCCGCCGGTCAGCTCGGGAATGCCGAGGGTACGCCCCAGCGCCGCCGCGGCCCGCCGGTGCCGCTGCCGGTAGCGCGCCAACCGCTGCCGGACCTCCTCGCCGGTCAACACCGTCGCCCGGGCGGACATGCCCCGGTCCGGGCCGGTCCACACCCGCACGGCCGGATCGGCGCGCACGTTGCGGAACCACTGCGAGCCCGGGCCGTAGCCGGAGGCGAGGAAGAGCGCGCCCGGCTCCCGATCGACCACCTCCAGCACCACGTACCGGGGCAGGCCGGAGCGGCGGCCCCGGTGCTCCAGCATCATCAACCGGCGGCCGAGCAGCCGGCCGAGACCGTGGCGGTAGAGCGGGATCGGCGCGCGGGCGAGCCAGCGGGGGATACGACGGCGGGCCATGGCCTCGACGGTACGCCGGGTGTCGCGCGGTTTTCCCGGGCGTCCGGTTTGGGGGCTCTGCTGCCGGGAAGTCGGAAGAGGTGCGCCGACTACTGACGAAGCTCGAACAGGCCTCCGGACTCGACCGGGTGGGCGACCGGCTGCAACGTGCCGTCGAGAGCACGCTCAGCTCGCAGCGGGTCCGGGACGCGCTGCACGGCGTCTGGCTGGGGCACCCGCTGCACCCCGCGATGGTGCAGGTCCCGGTCGGCGCGTGGATCTCCGCCGCCGTGGTGGACCTGCTGCCCGGCCAGCGCCGGGCCGCCACCGCCCTGGTCGGGCTCGGCACGGTCAGCGCGTTGCCGGCGGCGGTCGCCGGGTGGAACGACTGGGCGGCCCTCTCCCGCGACCAGCGCCGGGTCGGGCTGGTGCACGCCGGGGCCAACATCGTCGGCCTGACCCTCTACGCCGGCTCGCTCGCGGCCCGTCTGAACGGGCGCCACGGGCTCGGCCGCGCGCTGGCCTACCTGGGGCTCTCCGCGGCGAGCGGCGGCGCCTATCTGGGCGGGCACCTGGCCTACAAGCAGGGGGCGCAGGTCAGCCAGAGCGTCTCCGAGCTGCACCTGATCGGCGACGGCTGGCACCCGGTGGCCGACCTGAGCAGCCTGCCGCAACGGGAGCTGCTCACCCGAAGGATCGACGACGTGTCGGTCCTCGTCTACCGGCACGGCGACGACGTCACCGTGATGCTGGAACGCTGCCCCCACCAGAGCGGGCCGCTCGGCGAGGGTGAGGTCCGGCAGATCGACGGCCACGCCTGCGTGGTCTGCCCGTGGCACGGCAGCGCGTTCCGCCTCGATGGCGGCGAGGTGGTGCACGGCCCGGCCGCCAACGACCAGGCCGTCCTTCCCACCCGTGTGGTCTCCGGCAAGGTCGAGGCCCGGTTGCCCTGACCTCCGCCTGTCTCAGTCGCGGCGGTGCCGTCCGTTGCCCGGGACGCGCGCCGGCACCGGCCGCCGCCGCAGGCCCAGGACGGCGCCGATCTGCGCGCCCACGATGCTCGCCACCGCCAGCACCGCCGAGATGGCCAGCGGGCGGTTGATGCCCTCCTCGGCCGTGGCCCGGGACGCGCCCGCCGCCATCGCCGGCTGCTGCCCGTCCGGTGCCTCCACGGTGGGGGTGGCGTCCCGAGCCGGCGTGTCCGGCGCGGGCTTCGGCTTCGGCTTCGCCGCCGGCGAGGACGTGGCACCCCCGCCGGGCTTCGCCGGCGCCGGCTTCGCCGCCGTCACCACCAGCCGGCCCGCCGCGTGCCGCCGGGCACCGTCGTCCACCGCGCCGCCGGGCAGCTCGATCAGCTGGCCGGGACGGATCCGGTCCGGGTCGGCGAGCCGGTTCAACCGGGCCAACTCCCGGTAGCGGTCGAAGTCGTCCAGGTAGCGGTCGGCGACCTCGCCCAGGTAGTCGCCCTTCGCCACCCGGTACACCGCCGGGCCGGCGGCGTCGGGCGCGGGCGTGGCGACCCGGGGCGCGGTGTACGCGGTGGTGACGGCCGGCGCGGCCAGTGCCGGCTGCGGGGCGGCCAGCGCGGCGGCGCTCGCCGCGGCCGGGCTCGCCGCGAGGATCAGCGCCACGGAACCGACGAGCGCGGCGGCGGCCCGTTGCTGGCGGTGCATCCCGGGCAGCTTCGGCGCGGGCCGGCGCACCGCCGACGCGAGCAGCTCCACCACCACCGAGAACGCGAACGTGGCCCAGCCGAACCATCCCACCACCGCCAGCGCCCGCAGGAAGAGCTGCCCGTCGTCGCGGCTGGTCAACGCCGTGCCCAACTCGGCCAGCGTGGGCAGGTGGTCGGGCAGCGGGTTGCCGGCGAAGGCCAGCAGCGCGACCGGCCCGCCGGCCAGCACCCCGACCAGCACGACGAGGGCGCCGAGTCCGGTGAGGACCTGACCGGCGCGGCGGGCGGCGGAACGTCCTGGTGCACCCATGGCGGCCTTCCTTCCTACGGTGGTGGCGCGGTGAGCGCCCGAGCGGTGGCCTCACCGGTGACGGTGGCGGTCTTCTGCGCGCCGAACAGGCCGAGCAGGTCCCGGCGGTAGGTGATCCGCACGCGTACCCGGATCCGGGTCTCGGTGCCGACCACGGGGAAGTCGACCTCGTGGCCGCCGACCCCACCGGCGGCGGAGAGGTAGCCGGCGACGGCCACGCGGGCGGCGTCCTGGTCGATCCGGCTCGGGCCGCCCTCGATGGCGCTCGCCCGGTCGATCATCTGGCCGCCGCTGCGGGCCGCCTCGGCCGCCAGGTTGTCGGCGCGTTGCAGCGTGCGCAGCTGCCCGGCGCCGTCGTAGGCCAGGCTGACGATGGCGAGCACGCCGGTCATCGCCACCGCCAGGAAGAGACTCACCCGGCCGCTCTCCGCCCCGCGCCGCCCGGTCATCCGCGGCTCCGGTAGGTGTCCAGCGGCGAGGTGAACCGCGCCGAGACGGTCTTGCCGCCCGGCACCCCGGGAAGGCCGGGGGCGCGCAGGTCGTCGAAGGAGACCGTGCAGGTCACGGTGACGGTCACGGTCGCCGGCACGCCCGCCGCGCTGCGGTACGCGGCGGCGAAGGTGGCCCGCTTCCCGGCCACCGAGCCGGTCAGGTCCAGCCGGGGCGGGGCGGTGCAGCGCAGTCCGGACCAGTTGAGCTGGTCGCGGGCCGCCTTCTCGGCCGCCTTCCGACCGTCGGCGCCGGTCCGGGCGAGCGAGGCGGCCCGGGCGGCGTCGTGCGCGGCCGACTCCACCGCCTCGTCGGCGACGGCGGTCCGGCCGGCGACCCCGGCGAGCACCATCAGCGCGATGAAGGCGGGGGCGAGCACCGCCACCTCGATCGAGACGGAACCCCGGTCCCGTGGCACCGGCCTCACCCCGTGGTCCAGCGTTCGGCGGGGCCGTGCGCGGTCTGCACGACCTCGAAGTCGACACCGGGGATGACCGAGAGGGAGCGACCGCGCACCGTGCAGGTGACGTCGGTGGCGGTCTCCACACAGGTCGGTCCGGTGCGGTCCCAGCCGACCAGCCAGTCCCCGGAGCGGCGCAGGAAACTGGTCGCCCGGTCCCGGCCGGCGTCGGGCCCGGCGTCGAACGTGCGTTGCGCGTTCACCCCGGTCTGCGCCGCGTTCAACGCGGTCGACCGGGCCACGAACCAGACGCCGACCTGGATCGAGCCGAAGAGGAGCACCAGGATCACCGGCATCATCACGGCCAGTTCGACCGGGTTGGCACCCCGTTCGCGCCCGCCCGCGGCGAGGCGGGCGCGCACGGTGGCGGCGATCCGCCCCGGACCGCGCGGACCGGCGGGCCGGCCGGCGGGCGCCGGCCGGCTCCGGAGCGTACGGGCGGGGCGGGGCATCACGGCGCCTTCGGCGCCGTGTTGTTCGGGATGGCGTTCATCCAGTTGTTCGCCCGGGCCAGGGCCAGCCCGGTGACCGCCATGGCCACCGCGACCAGGCCGAAGATGATCACCGCGGTCGGCACCGGGCTGTCGCCACGCTCGCCGTCGCGGCGCAGCTCGGCGAGGCGGGTGCTCACCGCCGTGTACAGGTAGGTGTAGAGGTACATGGTCGTCTCCTTCTCGGGGGTGGGTGTCACAGACGGGCGATGAACGGATAGACGGCGAAGCCGAGCAGGACGAAGACCAGCAGTGAGCCGGGAATGTCCAACTTGCTGGTCACCCCCTCGGCCCGGGCCAGGTTGTCGGTGCGGATCTGGTCGCGCAGCGAGTCGGCGCGGGACCGCAACGTCTCGTGCACCTGGGCGCCCTCGCTGCCGGAGGACCGCATGATGGCCCCCACGTCGCCCAGCTCCGGGATGCCGATCCGGTCGGCCAGCTCCTGCAACTCGTCCCACGGCGAGTGCATCTGGAGTTGGGCGAGCCGCAAC
Organism: Micromonospora humi; assembly: GCF_900090105.1. Taxonomy (GTDB): domain Bacteria; phylum Actinomycetota; class Actinomycetes; order Mycobacteriales; family Micromonosporaceae; genus Micromonospora; species Micromonospora humi. Next base: position 449,377 of record NZ_FMDM01000005.1, read on the forward strand.
GCCTCCCGGATCCGGTCGAAGACCCAGCCGTCGCAGACCGCCGCCGCGCGCTCCAGCGACTGCACCGGGCCGTGCGCGGCGGAGAGCTGCAACGCCACCAGGTCGAGGTAGGTGCAGACCGCCGCCCGGAACTCGTCCCGGGCGGCGTCCGCCTTGGCGAGGACCGACCGGTGCGCCACCAGGCCGGCGACCAGCGCCAGACCCAGGCTGGCCAGCACCGGCGCGACCACCGGCATGGCCACCCCGCCGACGAAGAGGACGGCCGAGGCGACCGCCGGGGTGGCGAAGCCGATCAGCGCGGAGAGCAGCACCGACAGCGCGTACTGCTCGGGGGTGCGGTCGAGCAGGGCGAGCTGCCGGGTCGGCGGGCGCAGCCAGCGGGCGAAGCCGCCGAGCCAGTCCGGCCCGGCGCCGGCCACCGGGGCCTGGCCGGGCGGCTGGTGCAGCCGGCGCAGGGCCGGGCCGAGCGCCGGGGTGGCCGGTAGCGCCTCCCGGACCACCAGGAAGAGGCCGAGCCCGATGGCGGATCCGCCCAGCACGGCGATGACGAGCTGCCAATTGATGATCATCAGGCGATCGCCTCCTCCGGGTCGGGGGCCGGCAGGAAGCGCGCCGGGCGGGGCGGCTGGCTCATCGACCGCACCCAGACCAGCAGCCCGATGAACGCCGCACCGAGCACCGCCATCACGAGCTGCCCGGTCACCGTCCCGTAGGGACGGATGTAGTCGCTGTTCACCAGCCCGTACGCCAGCGTCGCCAGGGTCATGCCGGTGAGGAACCGGACCGCGAAGCGGGGCTGGGTCCGCTTCGCCTCGACCTCGCGCCGGGTGGCCACCTCGGCGGAGGCGGCGCCGGCGATCGAGCCGAGCACGTCACCGAGCCGCTCGCCGCGGTCGGTGAGGTGCAGGATCAACGCGGCCACCACCTGGTCGGCGACCGGGTCGGCGATCTCGTCGGCGAAGGCGAGCAGCGCCGACCTGGCCAGCCAGCCGGCCTGGAGACGGGCGGCCAGCGTGCGTACCTCCTCCTGGATCTCCTCCGGCGCGGTGGCGATGGTGCCGACGATGGCCTGCTGGAGCCCCTGCCCGGTGGCGGAGATGTCCTTGAGCCGCCGGGTCCACTCGCCGACCGCCTCGACCCGGGCGATGGCCCGCTGCTCGGCCCGGCCGACCGCGAACAGCCACGGCACGCCGGGTACCGCGAGCGCCACCAGCAGGCCCACCACCGGCAGCCCGGTGAGCAGGAACGCCAGCGCCCCGACGACCACCGCGGCGACCAGCAGGATCTGGTGCCGCCGCTGGTCGGCGCGGCTGGCGCCGGAGCCGGTCCAGAGCCGGCCCAGGCCCGGCCCGGCGCCGCCGGGCGTCGACCTCGGCGGCCGGCGCGTGCCGACCAGCGCGACCACGGTCAGCACCAGGCCGGCCACGCAGGCCGCGCCGGAGACCAGGGCGATCAGTTCGATCTGCGTCACGCCCGGCCTCCGTTCGGCCGCCGCCCCAGCCGGGTGTGCCGGGGACGCCGCCAGGCACCCACGCCGGCCTCCACGAACCGGGTGAGCAGGCGGGCGTCGTAGCCGACCCGCAGCAGCTGGTCGCGGATCCGCTCGGGGAGGTGGCGGGGGACCGCCCGGCCGTCCGGCCCCGGCCCGAAGACCGTGGTGGTGGTGATCCGGTTGCCCTCGCCGACGCCGATGACCTCCTCGACGTGCGAGACGAAGCGGTGCTTGCGGCCGCCGATCGCGGTCTCGTCCTCGACCGTGACGTAGACGATCAGGTCCAGCGCGTTGCCGGCCATCCGGCGGGCCTGGTCGACGGTCATCTCCCGGCCGTGGGAGAGCGCCAGCTCGATGATCCGTTCACTCACCCCCGCCGGGGTACGGGCGTGGATGGTGCACATCGACCCGCGGCTGGTGGTCATCGCCTGGAGCATCGGCACGATCTCCCGGGACCGCACCTCGCCGACGATGATCCGCAGCACGCCCATCCGCAGCGACACCGGGATCAGGTCGGCGATGCTCACCTCGCCGGCGGGTCGACCGTCCGCGCCGCGCTCGCCGTGGCCCTCCCGGGACTCGAAGCTCATCACCGCCCGGTGTTTCTGGCCGCGCCGCGCCGGCAGCAGCTCCCGGCTCTCCTCCAGCAGCACGTACGGTTCGTCGGCCGGGATGTCGTCCATCAGCGCCCGGATGACAGTGGTCTTCCCGGCCCCGGCGAGCCCGGCGACCATGATGTTCAACCCGGCGCGCATGGACGCGCGGAGGAAGTCGCGCAGCAGCGGATCGATCATCTCGTCCAGGTCGGGCCGGCCGCCGGCGATGTCCTCCAGGCTCACGTCGAGCGTGTTGTGCTTCCGGATCACCGCGTAGGGGCGGTGGCTGACCAGGAAGACCGCGGCGAGCCGGCTGCCGTCGGGCAGTTGCAGGTCGAGCGTGGGCTTGCTGGTGGAGAGCGACCGCTCGGTGGCTCCGGCCCGGCGGGCGGCGGCCTGGAGGATCTCCACCAGCTCGTCGTCGGTCTCGGCGATCGGCTCGGCCCAGTCGACGCCGCCGCCGTGCCGGGTGATGCGCACCTGGTCGCAGCCGAGGATGTGCACCTCCTCGATGGTCTCGTCGACCAGCAGCGTCTGGAGCCGGCCCAGCCCGACCAGTTCGGCGGTCACCTGGTCGAGCAGCAGCCGCTCCTCGTCGGCGGGCATCGGCCGGCCGCCCCGGCGCACCGCGTCGGCGTACGCGGAGACCACCGCGACGGCCAGCCGGGCCCGCTCGGTCTCCTCGGCGTCGGCGTCGAACTCCCGGCCGCGCTGCCACTGGGTGAGCCGTTCACTCAACTCCCGGCGCAGCTCGCGGACCACCGCGAAGTCGACCCGGGGGCGGGGCGGCGTCGCCGGTGGCGCGGCGGGCAGGGCCGGGCCGGCGACGTGATGCCGCCCGTTGGGCGGGGCCAGCGGCGGGACCGTGGAGACGACGCCGGGCTGCGGGGCGCGCGGGTCGTGCGAGACCGGCTCAAACCGCACCCGGCACCCCCTCGGCGGCGGGCGCGGTCGCCCGCGCGGTCGCACCGGGCCAGGCCAGGCGGGCCCGCCGCCGGTCCAGCAGCGCCCGGACCGGCACCTCCAACGCGCCGGCCGCGCGCATGAGCGGCCGGTTGGCCCGCACGGTCCCGCCGTGGGCGAGCACCTCGGCGGTACGCGGGTCGTGCGGCAACCGGGCGATCACCGGCAGCCGCAGCACCTTGCTGATCTCGCTGGTGCCGTGGCCGTCGCCGACCACCAGCAGGCGCAGGTTGCCCGGCGGGACGCGGTGTTCGGTGAGGTCGCGTTCGATCGCCCGGACCGTGGCCCGGGTGGCGGAGAGGTCGGGCAGGTGCGCCCGGGTGACCAGCAGCACCACGGCGGCGGCGCGCAGCAGCGGCCACGGTGGACCGCCCACCGCCAGCCGTCCGCAGTCGACGAGCACGTCGTACGGGGGCGCGCCCCGCTCCAGGCCGGTGAAGTAGTCGGCGAAGCGTTGCCAGAGCGGGACCAGGCTCCCGGCCTGGGCCGGGTCGACCACGCCGGGCAGCAGCAGCCGTTCGCGGCGGGGCGCGTCCAGGTCGACCAGCTGCGACCAGAACGTGCTCTCCAGGCTGCCGTCGCGCAGCTCGCCGACGGCCAGCTCGCCGATGCCGCGCGGGCCGTCGAGCGCCCCGCCCAGGTAGCCGGCGAGGATCGAGCCGCCCGCCGGGTCGCACTCGGCCAGCACGAGCCGGCGGTGCCAGCTCAGCGCGGCGGCCAGCGCGGTGGTGGTGACGCCGGGCGACCCCTTCGCCGAGACCAGGGCGATGATCGCCATCAGGCGGCCTCGGTGAGCACGAGCGCGATCCGGTCGTCGGCGGCCAGCACCACCACGGCCGGCACGTCCCGGACGGCGAGCGCCAGGTAGACCACCACGTCGTCGTTCTCCGGCGTGGCGGTGTCGATCACGGTGGCCTCGAACCGGGTGCCGCCGCCACGCGTCGCCTCGGTGCCGTTGGCGCCGCTGTCCGGCGTGCTGACCAGCAGCACCTTGTCGCCGGGGTGCAGTTCGCGGGCCGGGACCCGGGCGGACTCCAGCCCCAGCGCGATCTGCTGCTGGCCGGGGCCGAGCAGCGGGGCGTCGGTGAGCTGGGTCGGGGTGAGCAGCGTGCCGGGGGTGAGCCGGACGGCGGCGCGCAGGCCGAGCAGCTCCTTCATCCGGTTCGCCGGGACCGGCCGCAGCTCGCGTCCGCCGGAGACGCGCACCGGCACCAGGTCGTCGGCGGTGATCTGCTGGCCCACCTCGACCGGCCGGGCCACCGCCAGGTAGCTGCCGGTGGATCGCACCGAGGTGACCGCGAACGCCGCCCCGAGCCCGCCGAGCGCGATCAGCAGGACCGCCAGGCCGAGCAGGCCGGGTCGGATCCGCCGCTGCCGGACCACCTTGGGGGGCGCGACGGGCGCCTCCACCGGGGTCCCGTTCCGGGCTGCCACCACACTCATCGGGTCACCACCTGAAGCTCGTTGATCTGCACCGGGACGACACCGCTGACCCGGCTCTGGGCGATCTCGCCGCTCTCCCCGCCGCTGGACGTCCACTCGACGGTCCAGAACGTGGTGGCGTGGACCTGGTAGGTGCCCGCCGTGGCGTAGCCGTGGGGGAGGCCGCAGTCCGGCGAGGGGGATCCGGCGTACGGCCCGTCCGCCCGGTATGGGGTGCCCGGTCCGGTGCAGGTGACGTCGAGGCCGGGGGCCATGTGCCAGACGATCCGGGTCACCGTCGCGGTGATGGTGACGGTCAGCCCACGGTCCTCGGCCGAGGCGGACAGCGGCCCGAAGTACGACGCGCCGGGGCTGGCCCACATCCACACCGGCAGGCCGACCAGCCCGGGGCCCTTGCTGCGCCGGGGCGCGACCGCGGCCCGGGGGCGCAGCAGCGAGATCGAGGCCAGCGCGCGCCGGGCCAACTCCTCCGGGTCGGGCGGCGTCCCGTAGCCGGGCGGCGGGGCGGCGCGCAGCTCCTGCCGCAGGCTCCCCAGATCGCCACCGTTGCAGGCGAGTTGGTACCACTGCTGCCCGGGCGGCGCCTCCTTCTGCGGCTCCGCCAGCTTGTAGTAGCAGCCGTCGCCGTTGTTGAACCAGCCGAGGTCCGGGTCGTAGCAGGGGATGACCCGGCCGTTCCACTGGCACTTCGCCGTGCCGCCCCCGTTGCCGCCTCCGTTGTCTCCACCGCCGCCCGGCCCGCCGGGGTCGCCCGGGATGGGTGGGTCGTCGTCCCAGACGTTGCAGTCGGTCTGTTCCGGCGGGCAGGAGCCGCCCGGGTCGGCGGCCCGCGCCGGCGTGCCGGTCAGCACGAGCAGCGCGGCCACCCCGGCGGCGAACCAGCGCCGGCGGGGCGTCCCGGCCCTGCTGCGGCGGGCCGGGACGCTCCCTCCTCCCCAGGTCAGCACGGCTGGTCCTGGTGCGCGTCGCCGGTGGTGATCAGCCACCGGCCGTCCGGGTAGCGGGCCGCGGTCGCGGTGGCGAGGTAGCGCCCGCCGCGGGTGCCGGGCACGGTCTTGCGGTCCTTGGCGTAGACCAGCCGGTAGCCGCGCGCGTCCAGGCAGTCCTGGATCTCGACGGTGGGTGGGTCGGCGGTCAGGTCGACCGAGACGACGGTGGGGTCGGAAACCAGTTTTCCGGTACGCATCGCGCCGTGCTCCTTCGCGTCACGAATTGCCACTCGCACCCGGGTCAGCAGGGGATCGGCCAGAAAGCGGTTCAGCGCCGGATGGCTGGGATCGCTGCGTACGCTCGCCGTCCGGGAGGCAGCGAGATATCCGGAATAGGCGGCGAGTGCCGCCTTTTCGGCGGCGCTCTCCTCGGCGGGGGAATGGGTGGCGGGTGCGGCGGCGCGCCCGGCCAGCGGGCCGGCGGCCACCTCGGACCCGCTGCCGCAGCCGGCGACGCCGACCACCAGTGCGAGGCTGAGCAGGCAGATTTCCCATCGGCGGGATTGCCATACGCGCAACGCCGAGCCCTCCTCGGTGCCGGCCCGGTGCGGTCGCGTCGACCCGCTCCGGGCATGCGGAAGCGCACCCGGATCTGTCCTGCCGGGCCTCGACCGCCACCGCTTGCATTTACCTGTGCTGATCTTTGTCGAATGTGGAGCTGATGTCCTCGGTCGGCCTCCGACGCCATATTGATCGGGGGTTGCGTCGTACCCAAGGGGCGAGCATAGGCTGACGTCCGCCGATGCAACAGAGGCAATTCACGTGAACACGGTGAGTGAAGAAGGGTGGTGGGGGCTGGTGCGTGTCCGGACCGTGACCAGCGGGTGCACCACGGGCGGCCCGGCGGCAGGCGTGCGCCCACCCGCACCCCACCACCCGCCCTCGGCGACCCGCCTCCGCGGCGGCAATATGGGCGGGGACCACCCAGGTCGTCCGATCCGTCCCACCGGCCGACCGCGGCCCGCCCGCGCCGGCCGAGCCGGCGCCGCCGACGCCCCGCCGGACGCCGCTTTCCGCGCCATCCGTCACACGCCGATCGAAGATCTGTCACTCTGCGTGCTCCGAAGTGGAGGGCACGACGGCCGGACGGGGGAGCCGGCGTGACCACCGAACGGGTCCGCCACCCCCACCCACCGGCGCTGACACGTCGCCCGCTCGTCCGGCTGCTGGCCACCCTCACGGTCGTGCCGCCGGTCCGACTGGCGGTGGCCCGCTACGCCGTACCGTCGGACCAGCCGGACCGGACCGGCTGCGACGCCTGCGGCACCCCGATCGGGCTGGACCGGCCGCTGCCGGCGCTCGGTCCGGCGGCCCGCTGCCCCGGCTGCCGGGCGCGCGTCGGCGCGCCGCCCGCGGTGGCGGAGGTGACGCTGCTGGTCGCCGCGGCCGTGCTGGTGCTGTCTGGCGGGCCGCCCGGCGTCCGCCTGGCGCTGGCCTGGTGGCTCGCCTGGGCGGTGCCGATGGCCCTGGTGGACGCCGCGTCGCACCGGCTGCCCGACCGGCTGACCTGGCCGGCGGCGGCCGGCACCGGGGCGCTGCTCGGTGCGGCCGCGCTGGCCGGGGCGGGCCCGGCACCCTGGCTGCGGGCGGTCGCGGCCGGGTTGGCCCTCGCCGCCGGCTTCGCGGCCACCACGCTGCTGTTCGGGCGGCGCGGGTTCGGCCTCGGCGACGCCAAGCTGGCGTTGGGCGCGGGCGCGCTGCTCGGCTGGCACGGCTGGCCGGTGCTCCTCGCCGGGCTGGTGCTCGCGCTCACCCTCGCCGGGGTGGCCGGCCTCGCGTTGCTCGCCGGCCGCCGGCTCCGGTGGTCCAGCGATCTGCCCTTCGGCCCCTTCCTCATCCTCGGCACCGCCGCCACGCTCGTGCTCACCACCTGAACGTGTGCTCGACCACCCCGGTGCCGCTCCCCCGCGCTCGGGGTAGCGGAATCCCAGTCAACTCCCAGCCGGGTCTGGTTCGGTGGCCGTCCAGGCACCGGGACTCGGGAGGGCGCGTGGCGCACGGCGACGACGGTTGGCGGATCCGGCGCACCACGGCGGACGTGGACCGGCTCGACGAGACCGAATCGATCTTCGCGTTGTCCAACGGGTGGGTCGGCTGGCGCGGCACCCTCGACGAGGGCGCGCCGTGCGGCATGCCGGGCAGCTACCTCAACGGGTTCCACGAGCAGCACGAGCTGACCTACCCCGAGGGCGGGTACGCCTTCCCGGAGCGCAGCGACACCGTGATCAGCGCTCCGAACGCGGCGCTGGTCCGGCTCTGGGTCGACGGCGAGCCGCTGGACCTGCGTACCGGCACCACCCGCCACCACCACCGGGAACTCGACCTGCGCGCCGGGGTGGTCCGCCGGGAGACCGAGTGGGTGTCGCCGGCCGGCCGGGGCGTCCGGATCCGCAGCACCCGGCTGGTCTCGCTGCCCCGCCGGCCGGTCGCCGCCGTCGACTGGGAGGTCGAGCCGCTGGACGGGCCGGTGCGGGTACGGATCTGCGCCGACCTGCTCGCCAACGAGCGGGTGCCGGAACGCGCCGACGACCCCCGGGCCGCCTCGATCATCCACGACCCGCTCACCGCCGAGACCGGGCGGCAGGACGGCGTCGACGGCGTGCTGGTGCACCGGACCGAGCGCAGCGGCCAGCGGGTCGCCGTCGCGGTGGCGCACCGGACCGAGGCGCCCGACGAGGCGGTCACCGACACCGAACTGACCGACGACCGGTTCCGGCTGGCGCTCACCGGGGCGCTGCGCCCCGGCGAGCGGATCCGGGTCACCACGTTCGCCGCGTACGAGTGCGCGCCCGTCGACGGCACCCCGGCCGGGGAACTGGCCGACGTGGTCGTCGCGGAGGCGGAGGCGGCCCGCGCGGACGGGTTCGACGCCCTGCTCGACGCGCAGCGCGCCGCCCTGGACGCGGCCTGGGCCACCGCCGACGTCGAGCTGGACGGCGACCCGGAACTCGAACAGGCCGTGCGGTTCGGGGTGTTCCACCTGCTCCAGGCCGGGCGCGGGGACGCCGACCACACCATCCCGGCGAAGGGGTTGACCGGCAACGGCTACGACGGGCACGTGCTCTGGGACACCGAGGGCTACGTGCTGCCGGTGCTCACCTACCTGGCGCCGGACCTGGCCCGGTCCGCGCTGCGCTGGCGGCACGCCCACCTGCCCGAGGCCCGCGAACGCGCGACCGAGTTGCGGCTGACCGGCGCGACGTTCCCCTGGCGGACGCTCGGCGGCCGGGAGTGCTCCGGCTACTGGCCGGCCGGCAGCGCCGGCCTGCACGTCAACGCGGACATCGCGGACGCGGTGCTGCGGTACGTGGCGGCCACCGGGGACACCGGGTTCCGCGCCGAGTGCGGCGCGGAGCTGCTGATCGAGACCGCCCGGCTGTGGCACGGCCACGGCCACTGGGACGACCGCGCCGCGTTCCACCTGACCGGCGTCACCGGGCCGGACGAGTACTCCGCGCTCGTCGACGACAACGTGTTCACCAACCTGATGGCCCGGCGCAACCTGCGCGGCGCGGCCGACGCGGCGGAGTCCTGCCCGGAGGTCGCCGACCGGCTCGGCGTCGAGCCGTCCGAGGTGGCCGGTTGGCGCGCCGCCGCCGACGCGGTCCACATCCCGTACGACCACAAGCGCGGGGTGCACGAGCAGTCGGCCGGCTTCACCGAGCAGCCGGAGTGGGACTTCGCCGCCACCGGCGAGGACGACTACCCGCTGCTGCTGCACTTCCCCTACCAGGAGCTGTACCGCAAGCAGGTGGTCAAGCAGGCCGACCTGGTGCTGGCCATGCTGCGCTGCCCAGGTGACTTCACCGCCGACGAGAAGGCACGCAACGTCGCCTACTACGAGGCCCGTACCGTCCGGGACTCGTCGCTGTCGGCGTCCGCGCAGGCGATCCTCGCCGCCGAGGTCGGCCACCTCGACCTGGCGTACGACCTGTTCGCCGAGACGGCGTTGCAGGACCTCGCCGACCTGGGCGACAAGACGGCCGACGGGCTGCACCTGGCGTCCCTGGCCGGCGCGTGGCTGGTGGTGGCGCAGGGCTTCGGCGGGCTGCGCGACGACCGCGGCGTGCTCTCGTTCGAGCCGCGACTGCCGCGCCGGCTCACCCGGATCGCGTTCCACCTGCGCTGGCGGGGGCAGCGGCTGCGGGTGACGCTCACCCCGGAGACGGCCCGCTACGAGCTGCCCGACGCGGGCCCCGGCGACACGGTCGAGCTGTGGCACCACGGCGAGCAGCTCCACCTCACCGGCACCACGCCGGTGAGCCGGCCGATGCCGCCGGTGCCCACCGTGGGCCCCGAACCCACCTCCCCGCGGGGCCGCCGCCCCGCCCGGAGGTAAGGCGGGGCCCCCTCTTAACGCCTGCGGTATAGGCGGGGCCCCTTCTTAACCCCCGCCCCGCACGCGCGCACCCGCGGCACCCGCCGACCACCCGCCACGGCGGGTCAGCGAAGGGTCGCCCAGGGTGCTAGACATCAGGGCGTGACGGACGCTGAGACGCGACCCAACGTCGCCCGGATGTACGACTACTACCTGGGCGGCTGCCACAACTTCGCCGCCGACCGGGCCGCCGCCGAGGAGATCCTGAAGATCTTCCCGGACACGTCGGTGGCCGCCCAGACCAACCGCGCCTTCCTGCGCCGCGCCGTGCGCTGGGCCGCCGAGCGGGGCGTACGCCAGTTCCTCGACGTCGGCGCCGGGCTGCCCACCCAGGGCAACGTGCACGAGGTGGTCCGCGCGGTCGACCCCGACGCCCGGGTGGTCTACGTCGACCACGACGAGGTGGCCGTCGCGTACGCCCGGCGGTTGCTGCCCACCGACGGCCGCACCGTGGTCCTCCGGGGCGACCTGCGGCGGCCCGACGAGTGGCTGGCCGACCCGACGCTGCGGGCCACGATCGACCTGGCCGAGCCGGTGGCGCTGCTGCTGGTCGCGGTGCTGCACTTCGTGCCCGACGGGGACGACCCGTGGGCGGCGGTGGCCCGGTTGCGCGACGCCACCGCTCCGGGCAGCCTGCTCGCGCTCTCCCACCTGACCCTGGACGGCGCGCCGCCGCTGCCGGCCCGGGCGGGCACCGAGGTCTACCGGCGCAGCAGCGCACCGCTGGTGCCCCGCACCCACGCCGACGTGGCCCGCTTCCTCGACGGCTACGACCTGGTCGAGCCCGGCCTGGTGCGGCTGGCCGACTGGCGACCCGACGGCGAGCCGCGGGCGGCCGTGTCGCACGGCTACGGCGGGGTGGGCGTGCGCCGCTGAGGTGCGCCGGTCAGCCCAGGCCGCGGTGGGCGGCCCAGAGCGCGCCGGCCCGGTCGGCCGCCGCCGCCACCAGCGCGGCCAGCTTCGGCCGGTCGGGCACCCGGAACGACACGTACGCACCGCGGCCACCCGCCGTGGGCCGGCCGTACGCCTTGGCGGCGAGCGACCCGTCCGGCAGCAGCCGGACGTTGAGTGTGGTCAGCGTGAACTCCTCGCCGCGCCGGGTGTCGGTCCAGCGCAACGCCTCCGGCACGGTCACGTTGACGGCGAGGGCGGTGACGTCGGGCGAGGCGTCGCTGCTCATCCCGGCATCGTCGCATGTCGGCTCAGCGTCGTCTGCCGACTCATCCGGGACAGCTTCTCCGGGTTGCGCACCGCGTAGAGCCCGCTGATCCGGCCGTCGTCGACGCGTACCGCCACGACCGTGTCCAACTCGCCGTCGAGCCGCACGACAAGTGCCGGGTAGCCGTTGACCTGCGCCGGTTCCATCGACGCCAGCCCGGCGACGCGTCCCCACCCGCCGGCCAGCAGCCGGGCGACCTTGTCGGCGCCGGCGATCGGGTGCGGGACGGCCTGCTTGATCCCGCCGCCGTCGCCGACCAGCACGACGTCCGCGGCGAGCACGGCGAGCAGCGACCGGAGGTCGCCCGTCTCCACGGCCCGCCGGAACGCGTCCAGCGCGTCGCGGGTCTCGGCCGGCGAGACGGTACGGCGGGGCCGGCGCGCCGCCACGTGGGCCCGGGCCCGGTGCGCGATCTGGCGTACCGTGGTCGGGCTCCTGTCGACCGTCTCGGCGATCTCGTCGTAGTCGACGTCGAACACCTCGCGCAGCACGAACACGGCCCGTTCGGTCGGCGTGAGCGTCTCCAGCACCAGCATCATCGCCATCGAGACGCTGTCGGCCAGCGCCACGTCGTCGGCCACGTCGGGTGCGGTGAGCAGCGGCTCGGGCAGCCACGACCCGACGTACGACTCCTTGCGCCGGCCGAGGGTGCGCAGCCGGGACAGCGCCTGGCGGGTGGTGATCCGCACCAGGTAGGCACGCCGGTCCCGGACCTCGTCCAGGTCGACGCCGGACCATCGCAGCCAGGTCTCCTGGAGCACGTCCTCGGCGTCGGCGGCCGAGCCGAGCAGCTCGTACGCGACCGTGAAGAGCAGGTTCCGGTGGGCGACGTACTCCTCGGTGGCCCGGTCCGCCATGACGTGCTCCCTGTCCGCTCGGCTGCGTTCCCCACCAGACGCCGGCGGCCGGCGCGGTGTGACACCTCGCCGCTGTGGCGGTCGTCACCAGGTCACGGTGTCACGCCGGCCGGGCCGCCGGCATCTCGTGTTCGTCCGAACGCCACGCCACCGGAGAGGGCGGAATCATGGAGACCCGACTCAACCTGTTCGAGAACGAGATCTCGGCGAAGTTCTTCAAGCGGTTCGCGAACGCGGGTCTGGTGATCCAGCAGTCGTCGCTGCCGCACTCCACCCAGGAGCTGGTGTCGTTGCGGGCCAGCCAGATCAACGGCTGCGGCTGGTGCATCGACATGCACACCAAGGAGGCGACGGCGGCCGGGGAGACCGCGGTCCGGCTGCACCTGGTCGCCGCCTGGCGGGAGGCGAGCGTCTTCACCGAGGCGGAGCGCGCCGCGCTGGCGTTCGCCGAGGAGGGCACCCGGCTGGCCGACGCCCACCAGGGGGTGTCCGACGAGACGTGGGCGCAGGTGCGCAAGCACTACGACGACGACCAGCTCGCCGCGCTGGTCTGCCTGGTCGGGCTGATCAACGCGGCGAACCGGGTCGCGGTGATCGTGCACCAGCAGGGCGGCTCGTACGAGGCGGGGATGTTCGCCGCCGCTCTGGGCTGATCCGACGGGGAGTGGCCCGGTCCGGGAGAGCGGGCCGGGCCGTCACCGGTCGCCGGTCACCGCAGGGCCTCGAAGAACGCCCGTACGTCGGCGGCGAACAGGTCGGGTGCCTCCAGGGCGGCGAAGTGGCCGCCTCGGTCGAACTCGCTCCAGTGCCGGATCCGGTACGTGCGCTCGGCGAACGCACGGATCGGCCGGGTGATGTCGTGGGCGAAGACGGCGACGCCGACCGGCGGCCGGCAGGGCGGCGGCGGTCCGCCGGTCGCGCTCTCCTTGACGAGCCGCGCCGAGGACGCGGCGGTGCGGGTGAGCCAGTAGACCGAGACGTCGGTGAGGATCCGGTCGACGGCGATGGTGGACGCCGGGTCGGCCCATTCGGTGAATTTCTCGGCGATCCAGGCGAGTTGGCCGGCGGGCGAGTCGTTCAGCGCGTAGGAGACGGTCTGCGGACGGGCGGCGTAGAGGATCTGGTGCGGGTGCCGCTGCGCCATGAGCTGCTTGATCCGCGCCAGCCGGGCCCGGTCGGGCGCGGACAGGTCGGCCTCGCCGGTCCAGCCGGGCGGCGGTGGGGTGGGCAGGTAGTTGAGGTGCACGCCGACGACGTGCTCGCTGTCGATCCCGCCCAGCCGGGTGGAGATCACCGAGCCCCAGTCGCCGCCCTGGGCGCCGTAGCGCCGGTAGCCGAGCCGGCGCATCAGCTCGGCCCAGGCTCGGGCCACCCGGTCGACGTTCCAGCCGCGTTCCCGGGTCGGGCCGGAGAAGCCGAATCCCGGTATCGACGGGACGACCAGGTGGAACCGCTCGGACAGCGGTTCGAGCACGTCGAGGAACTCGACGACCGAGCCGGGCCAGCCGTGGGTGAGGATCAGCGGCAGCGCGTCCGGGTCGGCGGAGCGGACGTGCAGGAAGTGGACGTTCTGCCCGTCGATCTCGGTGGTGAACTGCGGGTAGGTGTTGAGTTCCGCCTCGTGCGCGCGCCAGTCGTACCCGGTGCGCCAGTGTTCGGCCAGCTCGCGTACCCGGTCCAGGGGGATGCCGTGGTCCCACCCGACGTCGGGCAGTTCGTCGGGCCAGCGGGTGCGGGCCAGGCGGTCGGTGAGGTCGTCGAGGTCGGCCTGGGGGACCGCCACCCGGAACGGCTTGATCATGGTGCGCGCCTTTCGTTGGTTCCCCTAACGTTCGCCGCACCAACGTAACGCCTGTTCGTTGGTCGTACCAATAAATTTGTTAGGCTTGCCACGTGGACACTCCGGACCCGGACGCCGTGCCGGCCCGCCTGGCGGCCCTACCGAGCTGGCTGATCACCCAGACCGCCCTGCGCGCCGGCCGGCTGGTGAGCGACGGCCTCGCCGCGGTCGACGCCCGCGGCTACCACTTCCGGCTGCTGGCCACGCTCGACGAGTTCGGACCCGCCAGTCAGGCGACGCTCGGCCGGCGCAGCGGCATCCACGTCAGCGACGTGGTCGCGGCGCTCAACGAACTCGCCGAGCGGGACCTCGTCGAGCGCGCCCCGGACCCGGCCGACCGGCGGCGCAACGTCGTCACCGTCACGCCGGCCGGGCGCCGACAACTCCGACGGCTGGAGAAGCAACTCGCCGCCGTGCAGGACGAGCTGCTCGCGCCGCTGTCGCCGGCGGAACGGGACCAGCTCACCGGCCTGCTGGCCCGGGTGCTCACCCACCACACCCGACGGTCCGGCTGACTGTCGGACACCGTACGGACCGTGGTCACCCGCGTGGATACGGTGTTAGCCTCCTCCCGCCAGGCGTGATCATGGGGACGGTATCGGGGGAGACATGGGGGCCGGCTTCGCGACCTCGGGTGGCCTGCTGGATCCGGACGGCGCCGTCGAGCGGTTGGCGGCCTGGAAGGGCCGGATCGACCAGCTCGCCGCCGACACCAGGGCGATGAGCGACCGGCTCCAGGAGCTGCGGGTCACCGCCACCGACGGCAACGGCCTCTGCGAGGTGACGGTCGACTCCACCGGGGCGTTGTGCGACCTGCGGTTGGGCCCTCGTAGCCAGCGGGTCGCGCCCGACGTGGTGGCCCGGACCGTCATGGACACGATCCGCGAGGCGAAGCGACAGCTCGCCGACCGGTCACAGGAGATCATCGCTGACACGGTGGGCACCGACTCGGCCGCCGGCCGGGCGATCGCCGAGCGGGTCGGGCAGCGGCTGCGCGACCCGGACGCCACCGAGGGCGGCGACGACCAGCCCCGGCGGTGGTGAGCGGGATGGCCGACGGCTTCGCGGTCGACGCGGACCAGATCCGCGCGCACGCCCGCAACGTGGACGCGGTGCGGGCCCGCTTCGACGCGGTGAAGACCGCCAGCGCGCACATCGCCCGGGACGACTCCGCGTACGGGCTGCTGTGCAGTTGGCTGCCCGCGATCCTGGAGGGCCGGCACACGCGGCAGGACGAGTTGATCGCGTACGTCGAGGAGAACCTGTCGTTGGTCGCCGCCGGGCTGCGGACCACCGCCGACAACTACGACGGCGCCGACGCGGACGCGGACGCCGTGGTCCGCAAGGCGGGTGGCGGGCTGACCGGGGCGACGCCGTGACCGACACCTCGCTGGTCGCCGGCGTCGTGTCGACCCGCAAGCCGTGGACCGGCGCGGCCCTGGCCGACAGCTGCCAGGGGCTGGTCGACGCCATCCACAGCCAGGGCTGGGTCGACGACCTGATCGCCGGTGCGGCGTTCGGCGTCGAGGTCGCCGCGACCGTGATGGACCCGCTCAGCGCCTTGCTGGCCAACGGGTTGGGCTGGGCGATGGAATACTTCGAGCCGCTGCGCCAGGTGCTCGACGAGCTCACCGGCATGCCGGACGTGGTCGCCTCGCACGCCGCCACCTGGGACAACATGGCCGCTGCCCTGCAGAGCATGGCCACCGACCTGAAGTCCTTCGTGGACGGCGACACCCCACACTGGCAGGGGCGTGCCGCCGACGCCTACCACAACCTGATGGAACACAACGTCGAGGCGATCAACGGGCTCGGCGGGGTGTCCGCCGCGATGGCCGCCGCCACCCAGGCCGCCGGCAACCTGGTGATGTTCACCCGCGACATCGTCCGGGACCTCATCGCCGACCTGGTGGCGCGCGTGATCGTGTGGGCCGTCGAGGCCATCTTCGTGGTCACCATCCCGGTGATCGCGTCGCAGATCGCCGCCGCGGTCGTCAAGTGGGCCGGCCGCATCCTGACCTACGTCATGGCACTGATCAGCAGCCTGACCAACCTCTCCGCACTCCTGGACGGCTAGCCCCACCATGGCCAGACCTCACACTCCCGGCGGCGGGAGCCCGTCCCACCCGCACGGCGACGGCGACGGCGGCCACGGCCCGTCCGGGCGGCCGCACGGCGCGAACGTGCCGAGGAACGCCAGCGCCGAGCAGAACGCCGTCGCGTCCCAGGCGCAGCAGGGCCGCCCCGGCGGTGGCCCCGCCCCCGGCGCACCCAGGCGGCCCAACCGGCCCGACCGGTCCACCGCGCCGAACACGCCGCCCGGCGCGGGCGACATCCGCCACACCGACGCGTCGCGGCAGCACATCCTCGACGGCGACGGCGGCAAACAGGGCGGTCACCGCGCGGGCACCGGTCTGTCCAAGAAGACCGAGTTCCCGAAGGACTGGGACGACGCGAAGGTTCTCGACGCCGCCCACCAGGTGACCCAGCAGGGGCCGCCGGCGAACGGGCCGTACCCGGCCAAGGACGCCGACGGGAACCCGACCTGGGCGTACGACTACACCGGCCGGGTCGACGGCGTCGAGGTCAAGACGATCGTGCTGGCCAACGGCGAGATCCGTACCGCCTTCCCGAACAACCCGGCCGACGCGGGCGTCATCACCAACCCGGCGGCGCCGAACCCGGCGCCCAGGGGCACGCCCGTCGGCGTCGCGCCGCACTACGCGCACCCGGACGTCGGCGGCGACGGCAGCTGGACGTGGGAGGGCCCGAAGGGCAATAAGATCGTACGGGTGGTCGAGGACGCCCAGGGCAATGTGACAACGACAGAGATCGGTGACTACAAGAAGTGAGCGCCATGGACGCGACGATCTACGCGGCGATCACCGAGATGTGCGCCCGGCTCGCCGGTCGACTTCCCGACGACGCCCTCGGCGCCCTCCGCGACCAGTACGCCGCCGGTGAGTGGGCCATCGGCGACGACACGCTCCTGCTGAGCCTGGCCTTCCAACACGTCGGCATCACCGCCGAGGAGCAGGCACTGATCCGCTCCTTCCTCAGCGACCCGGACAATCCCGATCTGCTCGACGTGCCGGTCGTCGACGAGGTGCCGGCACCGGCGTACCGCTTCACGTCGGCCGGTCCGGCGGGCGCCGCCGACCCGTCCGCGGCGGACCGGCTGCTGGCCGGCGAGGCCCCCCGGCACGGCGGCCGCCGCCTGCACCGGGCGTGGCGGAGCCCGCTCGGCTCCGCGCCCGACGGCCCGACCTGGGTGTACGTGCTGCGGGTGGTCGAGGGCGCGGACGAGTTGAAGGCGCGCTCGGGCCTGACCGCCCGGCTGTGGACCACGCTGCGGGAGAAGTGGCCGGTGGAGGTGGTTGCCGAAGGCAGCACACCGGCGCCCTACCAGGCCGCCGCGCTGGCCGCGGCGCAGCCGGTCTGGTCCGCCTGACCGGATGTCCCGCCGCGCCGACCTGACCGGCGCCTACCTGACCGGCGCCTACCTGTTCGGCGCCGACCTGGAGGCGTGGTTCGCGGAGCGGGGCGCGGAGCACATCCAGGTGCTTCGGCCGGCGGGCTGACGGTCGACGAGCATCACGTCGCGGGCTGGTAGCCGTACCGGAAGGTGTGCACCGCGTCGTCCACCATCGCGGCGATCTCGTCGGCGGTCAGGGTGCGCTCGGTCGACGCGTTCGTGCTCTCGAACGTGGTCAGGGCGGTGAAGTGCAACGCCGTGCGGTCCGGGTCGGCGGCGCGTAGGTCGCCCCGGTCGACGAGCGCCTGGAGACGCCGAACGACCTCGGCCTGAACGCGCATCGGTCCGGCCTGCTGCCAGGCGTCGAGCAGGGCGCGCGGGAAGTGGCGCCCCTCGGCGTCGATCTGTCGGACGAGCGTGAAGTGCTCCGGGAAGTCGAGTCGGTGAGCCACCAGCGCGCGGCCGATGACGCTCAACTGCTCCGTCACCCCGTCGGCCCGGGCCCACCCCTCCGTCACGTACTCACAGAAGGCGTCGGCGACCCGGGTGGCGCTCTGCTCCAGGACGAACGAGAACAACTCCTCCTTGCTGCCGAAGTGCTTGTAGAGGGTGCGGGTGGACACCTCCGCCTCTCGCGCGATCGTGTCCATCGTCGTGCGGGCGTAGCCGTCACGGCCGAAGACCACGCGGGCGGCGCTTACGACGGCGTCGCGCTTGGCGGGCCGGCCGCGACCGGGGTTCGGGTGTGAGGTCTCCGACATGGGTCTCCCTCTGGGGCTGCGCTCGGCCAAATTCTGCTGTATACGTTTTACTTTACATTACGAGGAGGAAATCCGATGCACCAGACACTCCGACTCGCCGTCATCCTCGGCAGCGTGCGACCGGGCCGCAAGGCCGAGGCTGTCGGGCGGTGGGTCCACCGGCACGCCAGCCGGCGGGAGGGCATCACGGTGGAACTCGTCGACCTCGTCGAGCACCGGCTGCCAGTGCTCGACGAACCACTGCCCGCCGCCTACGGCCGCTACGAACGACCGCACACCATGGCCTGGTCGGAGACCATCGCGTCCTACGACGGCTACATCGTGGTGACGCCGGAATACAACCGCTCCATCCCGGGCCCGCTGAAGAACGCGATCGACTACCTCTACCAGGAGTGGCACGACAAGGCGGCCGGCTTCGTCAGCTACGGAATCGACGCCGCCGGCACCCGGGCGGTCGAACACCTGCGGGTGGTGATGGGCGAACTCCGGGTCGCCGACGTACGGGCGCAGGTGGCCATGTCCCTGGCCACCGACTTCGACGGCGAGACCTTCACACCCGCACCACGCCGCGACGACGAACTGGACGTCCTGCTGGATCAGCTCATCGCCTGGAGCGGAGCGCTGCGAACCGTCCGCCGCGGGCGGGAGGTCCGATGACCACCCGCCTTCATGCCGCCTCCGCAACCGAGGCGATCCCGTGGCGGGTATGGCGACTCGCCCTGGTGATCGCATTCGGCGCGTTCATCAGCCAGCTCGACACGTCGATCGTCAGCGTCGGGCTCGACACCATCGCCGGCGACCTTGACGCCGGCCTCGGCGACGCCCAGTGGGTCGCCAACGCCTATCTGATCGCGCTCGGCGTGTCGCTTCCGGCCAGCGGATGGCTCGGACGCCGCTTCGGCGTCGGCCGGATGTGGATGGTCGCGCTCGGCGGGTTCACCGTGGCGTCCGCGCTGTGTGCGTTCGCCGTCGGCATCTGGTGGCTGGTGGCGGCGCGGGTGCTCCAGGGACTCAGTGCCGGCGTCCTGGTCCCCGCCGGGCAGACGGTGCTCGGCCAGGCGGTCGGCCCGCAACGCCTCGGCCGGGTCATGGCCACACTCGGCATCGCCGTCACCCTCGGTCCCGCGCTCGGTCCGGCGCTCGGCGGTCTGATCGTGCACGCCGGCTCCTGGCCGTGGCTGTTCCTGGTGAACGTGCCGCTCGGTGGGCTCGGAATCTGGCTCGCCCGGCGGTACGTGCCGCACGATCGCCCCGTCGACCGCCCCGGTCGGCTGGACTGGCCGGGCCTGCTGCTGGTCGGCGCCGGCGTCCCACTGCTGATCTACGGACTCACCAGATCGGGCGAGGCGGGCGGCGTCACCGCGCCCGGCGTGCTCCTGCCCGCGCTTGCGGGGCTTCTGTCGATCGCCGGCTTCGTCTGGCACGCCCGGCGTGCGGCCCACCCGATTCTTGACCTGCGGCTGTTCGCCCGGCCGGCGTACGCGGCGGCCACCGTGACCGCCGCCTTCGCCGGCGCCGTCATGTACTCCGCGACGCTACTGTTCCCGCTCTACTTCCAGCTCGGCCACGGCACCGGCGTGCTCGAAACCGGCCTCGCGCTGATCCCGCTCGGGCTCGGCACTGCGCTGCTGCTGCCGGTGAGTGGCCGGCTCGTGGACCGCTACGGCGGCGGGGTGGTGAGCTGCTACGGCATTCTCGCCGCCGTCGCCACCACCGTGCCATTCGCGCTGGCCGGCACCGACCTGGCGGAGACGCTGGTGCTCGTCCTGCTGCTCCTGCGCGGCATGGCCCTCGCGGTCGCCGTCGTGCCGGCCGGAATCTCCGCCTACAAAGCGGTCGACCCGGAGCAACTTCCGGACGCCACCACGCAGGTCAACATCCTGCAACGGGTGGGCGGGGCGCTCGGCGGAGCCGTGTTCACCGTCATGCTCGCCCATGCGCTGCCGCGCGGAGCGGACGCGGCGTTCCGGACCACGTTCGCCTGGCTGACCGTCGTCTCGATGCTCGGTCTCGTCGGTGCGGCCTGGCTCGCTCTCGCCGAACGCCGACTCGGCGTCGAGCAGGTGCGGCACCGGGCCAACGGTCAGGGGCGCAGCACGTAGCGACCGCGCACCCCGCCCGCTGCCATCGCCCGGTGGGCGTCCGCCGCGCGGTCCAGCGGCAGCACGGCGCGTACCCGGATCGGCAGCTCGTCGGATGCGGCGCGGGCGAGCAGGTCGGCCAGTCGGGGGCCGTCGGGGTGCGTGTCCACGGCCGCGACGGTGACGCCGCGGTCCGGGGCCGGCCGGGCGTTCGGCCGGACCCCGACGTACGTCCCGCCGGCGCGGACCAGCGCGAACGCCTGATCCTGGAGGTTGGCGGCGTCGGCCACCGCGTCCCAGCCCGGCTCGGCCGCCGTGGTGAAGTCCGCCCCGAGACTCCGCACGAACTCCGCGTCCGCCGGGCGGGCCAGGCCGGTCACCCGCCAGCCCCGGTCGGGCGCCAGCGCGAGGAGGTACGCCCCGACCGCGCCGGCCGCGCCGGTCACCAGCAGCCGGTCGGCGCCGGCCGGCGCGTCACCGAGCAGGTCGACGACCTGCGCGGCGGCCAGCCCGTTGAGCGGCACGGTGGCCGCCGCGACCAGGTCCGACCCGTCGGGTACGACGGCGAGGCCGTCCGCCGGCACGACGAGCTGCTCGGCCCAGGTGCCGAAGTCGCGGTCGAACCCGACCACCACACCGGCGACCCGGGTGCCGGCGGTCAGGTCGACGCCGGGACCGGCGGCCTCGACGGTGCCGGCGAAGTCCCAGCCCAGGCCGGTGTGACGGGGCTGGTGGATCAGCCCCAGGCGGTGGAAGAAGCCGTCGGCGACGGCAAGGTCGACGGGGTTGACCGCCGCGCCGGCGACCCGCACCCGGACCTCGCCCGGTCCGGGCTCACGCAGCGGGACGTCGATGATCTCGATGGTGCCGGGGCCGCCGGCGGCTCGGACGACGGCGGCCCGGAAGGTGCGCGTACCCATTGGTGGTTCTCCTTGTCTCGACCGGTCTCTCGCTCCACGATGGAGTGGTAGCTCTCCAGCGGGAAGGACGCACTTCGGAGTGCGTAGGGCACCCCGCGGTACCGAAGGAGTGGGCCGATGGCCACCCGGACGGCGATCGAGAAGCGGGCCCGGGCGCGGGCGGAGTACGGCGCGTTCCTGGCCGCCTGCCCGAGCCGGCAACTGCTGGACCGGATCTCCGACAAGTGGGTGGCGCTGGTCCTGGCCGCCCTGGGGCGCGACGGCCCGGACGGCGACGCCGGCCCGCAGGTGATGCGCTACTCGGAGCTGTCCCGGCGGCTCGCCGGCGTCAGTCAGAAGATGCTCACCCAGACGCTGCGTGCCCTGGAACGCGACGGCCTGGTGGTTCGCACCGTGACGCCGACCGTGCCGGTGACCGTGACGTACGAGCTGACCGACCTCGGGCTGTCGCTGCACACCCTGACTCGTGGCATCAAGGACTGGGCCGAGGCGCACATGGACGAGGTGTACGCGAACCGCGAGCGGTACGACGCCCACTGAAAGTTCCGACGCACTATCGGAAACGCCTCGGGCCTGATCGCGCCCGCATTCGCCGTGCCCGGCGAGGTCATCGACATTGACCAATGACGGTTCATCGAAGTATCTTGCCCTGGAGTTACCGGTACGTTTCCGAAAGTTTCAGGGCCGGTGACCGGAACGTGTACCGCCCGGTGGCGCCTCCGCGCCAGGTACGCGCACCGTGTCGACAACCCTGCGCATCACCCGTCCGATATGCAGAGGAGTGTCATGGAACGTCCACTGAGGCGGCACCGCTACCGCATGCTGGCGGCCGCCGCCGCCGGATCGCTGGCGCTGGCCGCCACCGCGCTGCTGGTGCCCGGCTCGGCCCATGCGGCCACCACCCTGGGCGCCGCGGCGGCGCAGTCCGGCCGCTACTTCGGCACCGCCATCGCGGCGAGCCGGCTGAACGACTCCACCTACAGCACGATCGCGGCGCGTGAGTTCAACATGATCACGGCCGAGAACGAGATGAAGCCGGACGCGACGGAGCCGAACCAGAACCAGTTCAACTTCTCCTCCGGCGACCAGATCTACAACTGGGCCACCCAGCGCGGCCTGAAGGTCCGGGGACACACCCTGGCCTGGCACGCCCAGCAGCCCGGCTGGATGCAGAACATGCAGGGCAGCACGCTGCGCAACGCGATGATCAACCACATCAACGGGGTGATGGCCCACTACAAGGGCAAGCTCGCCGCGTGGGACGTGGTCAACGAGGCGTTCAACGAGGACGGCAGCCGCCGTAAC
>NZ_FMDM01000001.1 GCF_900090105.1 Micromonospora humi
AGGCCGAAGAAGATGTCCGCGACGCGGGAGAGCAGCGCGTCGACCCAGCCGCCGCGGTAGCCGGCGATGATGCCCATCGCGCCGCCGACGAGCAGGGTGAGCAGGGTGGACACGACGGCCACCACGATCGAGGCGCGGGCGCCGTAGATGGTGCGGGCGTAGACGTCGCGGCCCTGCACGTCGTAGCCGAACCAGGCCGACGACGACGGCTCGACCCGGCTGCGCTCCAGCGCGCCGTTGACCGCGTCGCCGGAGGTGAACAGCGACGGGAACGCGGCCATCACCAGGAAGAACACGATGAACGCCGCGGAGATCCAGAACAGCGGCTTGCGACGCAGGTCGATCCACGCGTCACCGAGCAGGC
The DNA here is from genome assembly GCF_900090105.1 of Micromonospora humi. Lineage (GTDB taxonomy): Bacteria > Actinomycetota > Actinomycetes > Mycobacteriales > Micromonosporaceae > Micromonospora > Micromonospora humi. The sequence continues at coordinate 365 of NZ_FMDM01000001.1, forward strand.
CACGGGGCTTCTGCTGCGTGGCGCTCTGCGGCAGGCCGGCGTTGGTGGGCGCGCCGGACCCGGCCTCGGTGGGCATGGTCGCGGGCGGGGTGGAGACGATCGACGCGATGGACGGGTCGCTCATGCCGGCACCTCGCAGGGTCGACGACGTGCACCCACGGTAGCGGCCGGGAGGCCGCCCGGTGACCCCGTGGGAACGAAGTGCGCAAAGCGGCCTGGCGCGTGGGTCCTACCCTGCGGGTCGGACTTCTGGAGGTGTCCATGCCGCGACCGAGACGGGCCGTGTCGTTGCTGGCCCTGGCGGCGATCCTGACCGTCGTCCGCACCCGCCTGAGCGAGGAGAGCCGGCCCGACCCGCGCGCGTTTCGGCGATACGACCCGCCCGGTGAGCTGGGGCGTGCCGAACGCGCCTACCTGAGCTGGGCGCAGGGGCACATCGCGGGGATCGTGCGGGTGGCGCGGGCCCGGTCGATCCGGCACCAGAGCCTCGCGCTCGCGTCCGGCCTGTCGGCACTCGCGGTGCCGGTGGCGCTCGCGGTCGCGGCGCCCGCCTGGGTGCCGGCGGCGCTCGGGTTCCTGGCCGCCGCCGGGCAGCTCGGGCAGCAGATCCTCCGCGACCGGGAGCAGTCGCTGCTCGGCCACCAGCTCGCGGTCCGGCTTCAGCGGGTGCTGCGCCTGTTCCACAGCGAGTGGGACGAGTCGCTGTCCACCGCCGAGCTGCGTCGGCGGTTCCGCTCCTTCCGTGACGCGTTCGAGGCGACCAAGGAGGAGTACGGCGGCCAGATCCTCGCCGTTCGTGGGCAGGAGCCACCGGCGGTGACCGTCGGCTCCTGAGGCCGTGGACACATCGGTGGCGATGAGTCTATGGTCACCGCACGTCAGTGCCCCACGAGGAGCGGCCCATGGGTGTCTCCATCTCCCTGGACGACCTGCTCGGCGCGCGGGTGCGGCGCGACCCGTACCCGTTCTACGCGCGCCTGCACGCGATGGGGGAGGCGGTCGCGCTGCGGCCGGACGAGCCGCACGCCCTGGTCGTACACGGCTGGGCGGCGGTCAACCGGGTGCTGCGCGACCCGGTCTTCCGGGTCCTCGGCGCCGAGTACCTGGACCGGGCCGGGGTGCGCTGGCGTGCGCACCCGGCGATCCGGATCATGCAGACGTCCATGCTCAACGCCGCGTCCGGCGACCACCTGCGGGTTCGGCAGGTGTTCAGCCAGGCGTTGACCCCGCGCCGGGTCACCGCCCTGGAGCCGGCGATCGTGCGCATCGCCGACGGCCTGCTGGACCGGCTCGCCGCGGCGGGCGCGGGCGGCCGTCCGGTCGACTTCATGGGCGCGTTCGCGCTCACCCTGCCCAGTGACGTGGTCGGCGAGCTGCTGGGCGTGCCGGAGCGGGACCGGCAGTGGTTCCCGGCCCGGGTCCGGGCGTTCGACGCGGTGCTGGAGATAGGCCGTCGCTCGATGCGGGAGGTGCGGGCCGCGAACGTCGCGGCGACGGAGCTGACCGCGTACTTCACCGGGTTGCTGGCCGAGCGCCGGGCGCGCCCGCGCGCGGACCTCGTCTCGGCGTTGGTGGGGATCCGCGACCGCGACCCCGGCCAGCTCTCCGCCGACGAGCTGCTGGCCAACCTGATCATCATGTACAACGCCGGGTTCCGGACCACCGCGAACCTGCTCGGCAACGGCCTGGTCCTGCTGCTGGCGCGGCCCGACGCGCTGGCCGCGCTGCGCGCGGACCCGGCACTCGCCGCGTCCTACGTCGAGGAGATCCTCCGGTACGAGCCGCCGGTGCACTTCGCGGTCCGCTACGCCGCCGAGGACACCGAGGTCGCCGGCCTGCCGGTGCCGGCCGGCCGGACCGTGGTGGTGCTGACCGGCGCCGCCAACCGTGACCCGCGCCGCTTCCCCGACCCGGACTCGTTCGACCCGTCCCGGACGGACAACCGGCACCTGGCGTTCAGCGCGGGGCCGCACCACTGCTTCGGGGCGGCGCTGGCCCGGGCGGAGGGCCGGCTGGTCCTGCCCCGCGTGGTGGAGCGCTTTCCGGCGGTGGCGCTCGCCGCCGAGCCGGGCGAACGGCGCCAGCTCATGCTGCGCGGCTACGACCGCCTGCCGGTCCGGCTGGGCGTGGCGCACCGACCGATCGGCGCCTTGCCAAACATTTCCGATTGAGTAGGGTCGATATCACGCTGGGGAAAGGACACACCGGTCATGACCGATGAGATCCGCGCGTTCCTGCTCGCCGCCCTGACCGAGATGAAGTACGACGTCGAGGACGTCGACGACGACACCGTCTTCGGCCCGGCCGGTCTCGACGTGGACTCCCTCGGCCTGGCCGAGCTGGCGGTCCGGGTGGAGGACCGGTTCGGGGTGGCGTTCGACGACGACGAGGCGGAGATGCTCGCCATGATGACCCTCGGCGAGTTCTCCCACACGGTGGCCCAGCGCATCCAGCCGGCGTCGGCGCGCTGACCGGCGCGCCGGCCGTGCCCGGAAGCGTGACGGTCACCGGCATCGGGCTGGTCAGCCCGGTCGGTGCGACCGCCGCCGAGGTGTTCGACGCGGTGTGCGAGGGCCGGTCCGGGCTGGCCCGGCCGCCGGAGGGCCACCCGGTCCACGGGGTGGTCGACGTCGCGGCGTTCGCCCCGGCGATCGACCCGGCGAGCGTGCTGCCCGGCCCGGAGTCGCGGGTGGTGGACCGCTCGATCGTGATGGCGTTGCGCGCGGCCGGGGACGCGCTGGCCGACGCCGGCCTGCGCGTCGGCCACGACGTCGACCCCTACCGGGTGGCCGTCGTCGTCTCCGGCGTCGGCGGCCTCTCCACGCTGGCCGACCAGGTCCTGCGGCGGGCCGAGCGGGGCCGGTTCGGGGTCAGCCCGTACATGTTGCCCGGGACGCTGCCGAACATGGGTGCGGCGCGCATCGCCATCGCGTTCGGCGTCCGCGGCTACACCTCGTCGATCGGCACCGCCTGCGCGGCCGGCGCCCAGTCCGTCGGCGAGGGGCTGCGCATCCTGCGCGCCGGCGAGGCGGACGTGGTGCTCGCCGGGTGCGCCGAGGCGCCGCTGTTCCCGGCGTTCGCCGACGCGTTCGGCAACGCCCGGGCGCTCGCCCGCGGCTGGGCCGACCCGACGGCCGCGAGCCGACCGTTCGACCGCCGGCGCAACGGTCTCGTCCTCGGCGAGGGCGCCGGGGTCCTGGTGCTGGAGCGCGCCGCGCACGCCGCCGCGCGCGGCGCCCGCCGCCACGCCGACGTGCTCGGCTGGGGCGCGACCAACGACGCGTACCATCCGACCACGCCCCGGCCCGACGGCGCCGGCGCGGCGCACTGCATGCGGATGGCCGTCCGCGACGCCGGCCTTGGCCTCGGCGACATCGGATACGTCAACGCGCACGGCACCAGCACCAGGGCCGGTGACGCGGCCGAGCTGGCCGCGCTGCGCGACGTCTACGGCGCGCACCCGCCGCCGCTGAGTTCCACCAAAGGCGTGACCGGGCACATGCTCGGGGTCTCCGGCGTGGTCGAGGCGGCCGTCGGCATCGAGGCGCTGCGGCACGGCCTGCTGCCGCCCACCCACAACCTCGACGACCCGGATCCGGCCGGCGACGTCGACCACATCCGCAAGCAGGCGCGTGCGGTGGCGGTGGACGCGGTGCTGTCCAACTCGTTCGGCTTCGGCGGCCACAACGTCAGTCTCGTGCTCGGGCATCCGGCGTCGGCCGGCTGAGCCCGCTCAGCGCACCGTGACGACGGTCGCCGTGTCGTGCCGCGTGACCGTCACGGCGAAGTGCGGGTCCAGCATGTCGACCAGGTAGTCCAGATCCGCGACCAGCGGCACCGGCAGCAGCGTCCGCTGGTCGAGGTCGGTGCGGCTGGCGACCAGCTCGATCCGGTCGGCCTTGAGCAGCCCCCGGGTCAGGAACGCCGGCAGGTCGTCGGGGAGCAGGCACCGCCACAGGTCGACGTTGACGATCACGTCCAGCGCGCCGGTCCGGAACTGTTGCAGCACGGTGCCGAGCAGGTGCGAGTTCGTCTCGCCCGGCGGCGCCGCGTGGTCGAAGGTGTGCGAGCCGGCGCCGAGGTCCATCGCGGACACACCGTTGCCGACGACCAGGGCCCGGCTGGCGGCCAGCTCGTCGCGGAGCGCCGCGGGCACCGCCGCCGGGCGCCCCAGCCCACCCCGCCGGTACGCGTCGATCGCGTCGCCGTAGAGGCGGATGCGGCCCAGGTGCCGGCCGAACGTGTTGATCGCGTACAGCACCTCGACGTCGTAGCGCAGGTGCTTGCGCAGCAGGTACTTCATGTTGTCCATCGAGGCGAGCCCGTTGGTGGTCCGCCGGAAGTGGGGGAGGTGGTAGGAGAACGCGTCCACGTCGAGCCGGAACAGCTCGGGTGGCGCCCCGTGCAGGTGGAAGACGCGGTAGAAGAAGTCGAGATCCTCGAAGCCCCACTTGACCATGGCCTCGTCGAAGCCGCCGACCCGCCGGAACGACTCGTGGTCGACCGAGGCGTTGTGGGTCAACCCCAGCACCCAGGGCGCGTGCGGGAAGTCCCGCATCCGCTGCGGAAGGGCGGTGTCCTCCAGACGCGGGTCGCCGCGCTCGGCGTCGAGCATCGCCGGCCCGATCGGCTCGCCGCGGCGTAGCGCGTCCGCGCCGGCCCAGTCCAGGTCGTAGCGCTGCCCGAGCAGCACGCCGGGCCGCCCGCCGCGGCCGGTGTGGAAGGCCCGGTGCCGCTCCAGCAGCCGGGGATGCGCCACCGTGTCGGCGTCCAGGAACATCAGCGTGTCGGCGCGCGCCCGGGCCGCGGCGGCGTTGCGGTTGGCGCTGCGCCCGCGGTTGCGTTCGCTACGGACGCAGCTGACGGCCAACCGGTCGCCGTACTTCTCCACCACCGGGCTTAGCGCCACGGTGGAGCCGTCGTCGCCGACGATCACCTCGAAGTCGTCGCGCGGCAGGGTCTGCCGGGTGAGCGAGTGCAGGGTCGCGTCCAGCGCGGCGCCGTTGTTGTGCGCCGGCACCACCACGCTCAGGCCCGGCCGGCCTCCGGTCGGCATGCTCAGCGGGGGGTGGAGTTGGCGACGATGTGGTCCGCCAGGTCGCCGAGGGTGGTCATCCGGTCCTCGTCGAGATCCTCCACGTCGATCTGGATCTCCAGCTCGTCCTCCAGCTCCAGCAGCAGCTCCAGGGCGAGCGAGGAGCTGAGCCCCAACTCGTCCATCAACTGGGTGCCCTCGGTGACCGGAGCGTCCGGCCGCAACATGCGCTCCAGCAACGCGGTCAGGCTCTTGACGACTTGATCGCGCCCGCGCTCCAGCATGGAGTCATCAGAGCAAAGGACATCGGCGAGTGTCAACGGGTAGAACTCGACCGCGTACTCCGCGTCACCGGCCCGGGCCACCGCCACCCGGTAGCCGGCCGGCGTCGGCACGTCGGTGAGGCGGTGCCTGCCGGGCGGCTCGACACACTCCACGACGTCGCGCGCGTGCACCGGCACGGCCAGGTTGGGCCAGAGCCGGCCGCCGGCGGCCTTGACCGCCGCCTCCTTGCGGACCCACAGCCGGGTGCACCGGTCCGCCCGCGCCCCGGCATCGGCCCCGTCGGCGACGTGCCGTGCCTCCTCGGGATGGAAGAAGCGCTCGGCCAGGGACACCGGATCCCCACCGGGCGGGAGGTGTTGGACGTCCACCCCGACCGGGCCGCCCTGGGCGAGCGCCACCGCGACCAGGTCCCCGGAGTAGGAGAGGCTGGTGTGCAGCCCGGCGTGCGGTCCGGTCAGCGCCGGCCTGCCGTGGCGGCCCGGCCGCCAGACCAGCGTCCGCGGCGGCGCGCCCGCCGCCCGCCCGGCGAGCACACGCAGCACGCCGTGCGCGACGGTGAACCGTCCCCGCAGCGCGGCGGTGCCGAGCGCCGCCGCGCGGGCGCGCTCGCCGGCGTCGAGCACCGCCTGGCAGCGGGCCAGCTCCGTCGGCGTCGCACCGACCGGAACCACCCAGACCCGTACGGCGTCCCGCATGCACGGCAGCGTAACGGGCCGGGCAGACGTTGACACGCGCCGATGCGCGTTGCTCTGATAGGCCGGTGTTGGCGCAGACGGCCCAGGCCCGGGTCCCGGTTCCGTTCGCCGGGCCGGGCGCCGGTGTCGCGCCCCTGACCTGGGGGCAGAAGGCGATCCTGCAGGACATGCGGGAGACCGGGTGGACGCACAACGTCAGCGGCGCGCACCCGATGCCGGCCGGCGTCACCGTCGCGCAGGTGGCCGCGGAACTGGCCGACCTGATGGGCCGGCACCCGGCGCTGCGGATGCGGCTCGGCCACGACGAGCGGGGCGAGGCCTGCCAGGTCGTCTCGGCCGCCGGAGAGACGGTCCTCGACGTGGTGGACGTCCCCGACGAGGCCGATCCGGCCGACGTGGCGGCGTTCGCCTACCAACTGGGCCACGAGCGCCTGCTGACCCCCTACGACCTCCACCGGGACTGGGCGGTGCGGATGGCGGTGGTCCGGCACCGGGGCGCGCTGGTGCACCGGGTGCTGACGTTCGACCACCTCGTGGTGGACGGGACCGCCACCTCGTTGCTCCTGGCCGACCTCGGGCTGGCCGCACCGGCGGTCCGCCGGACCGACGACCCGCGTACGGTGCAGCTCCTCGACCTCGGGCGGCGGGAGGCGACGCCGCCGCTGCGCCGGGTCAGCGACCGGGCGGTCCGCCACTGGCAGACACACCTGCGGTCCGTCCCGCCGCTGACGTTCGGCGAGCCCACCGTCGGGGGTGGCCGGCGGGGCCACCGGTACTGGCACGGCCGGTTCAGCTCGTCGGCGGCGTACCTGGCGGTGCGGGCCGTCGCCCGGCGGACCCGCACCGACACCTCGCGGGTGCTGCTCGCGGTCATCGCGGTCGCGATCGGCCGGGCCACCGGCGTCAGCCCGCTCACCGCGAAGCTCATCGTCGGCAACCGGTTCCGGCCCGGCTTCGCCGAGGCGATCGCCCCGCTCAGCCAGAACGGCGTGCTGACCGTCGACACCGCCGACACCACGGTGGACGAGGTGGTGTCCCGCGCCCGCCGGGCGTCGGTGGCCGCCGGCATGTACGCCTACTACGACCCGGCACGGCTCGAGGAGTGCGCGGCCCGCTGGGACGCGGAACGCGGCTATCCGGCCCGGGTCAGCTGCCGGATCAACGACCGGCGGGTGACCACCCGGGCGGCGGCCGAGGAGGGCGTCCGGGACGACGAGGTGACGCCGGCGGCGATCCGCCGCCGGACCGCCGAGACGTTCCTGGTCTGGGACGGTCCGCTGGACCACCTCCCCGAGCAGGCGTTCATCACCGTCGAGGACCAACCGGAGACGGTGTTCCTCCAGGTCATCTTCGACTTCGCGAGCTTCACCGAGGAGCAGGCCGAGCGCCTGCTGCGCGGCGTGGAGGAGGTCGCCGTGGAAGCGGCCCTCGACGCCGCCGCGCCGACCCGGGTCACGCCCGGTTCGACCGGCTGACCGGCGGGGTGTCGCTCACCGGTCGTCCCAGGTCACCGGCAGCGACTCCAGGCTGCGGACGACCAGGCCCGGCCGGAACCGCAGCTCCGACTCGTCGACCGCGAGCCGCAGGCCGGGCAGCCGGCGCAGCAGGGCGCCCAGCGCTTCCTGCAACTCCATCCGGGCCAGCGCCGCGCCGAGGCAGTGGTGCGGGCCGGCGCCGAACGCCAGGTGCGGGTTGTGGGCGCGGTCCAGGTCGAGCGTGTCCGCGTCGGGGAACACGGTCGCGTCCCGGTTGGCCGAGGCGATCGCCGGCATCACCGCCGAGCCGACCGGCAGCCGTACGCCGCCGAGCTCCACCTCCTCGGTGGTGACCCGGGGCAGCAGCACCCCGTTGTCGCCGAGCTGGATGAAGCGGGACAGCTCCTCGACCGCCCGGGCGACCGCGGCCGGGTCGTCCCCGCGCAGCCCGGCCAGTTGCTCCGGGTGGCGGGCCAGCACCAGCAGGAACAGGTTGAGCTGGTTGGTGGTGGTCTCGTGCCCGCCCACGAAGATGCCGGCGGTGACCGAGACGAGTTCCCGTTCGGTGAGGCCGTCGTGCTCGTCCCAGGCGGCGATGAGCGCGCTCATCAGGTCGTCGCCGGGGTGCCGCCGACGTTCGTCGATCATCGCCCGGAACGCGTCGAGGGCGGCCTGCGGCGCCGCCGGGTCGGCGTCCCAGTCGCCGACCAGCGCGTCGGACCACTGCCGGACCCGTTCCCGGTCGTGCTCGCCGATGCCGAACAGCCGGCTGATCACGACCAGCGGCAGCGGCGCGGAGAGGTGGGTGACCAGGTCGGCCGGGCGCCCGGCCGCCTCCATCCGGTCGATCATCCCAGCCACCAGCGCCGCCACGGTGGGCCGCAGCTCCTCCACCCGGCGGACCGTGAACGCGTGCGACACCGCGCGGCGCATCAGCGTGTGCCGGGGCGGGTCCATGCCGATCAGCGAGTCCTCCGCGAGCGAGCCGAGTTCCCGGGTCGGCCGGTCGGGGCCGGCCGCCGCCGCCCGGCTGAACCGGTGGTCGGTGAAGACCCGGCGTACGTCGGCGTGCCGGGTGGCGAGGTAGGCCGACCCGCCGTCGGGCAGCTCGACGCGGGCCACCGGGCAGGTCTCGCGCAGCCGGGTGTAGTCCGGCGACGGGTGGTAGATCGTGGGAGCCGGCGCGAGCGGGTACGCGACGGGTCTCGGCTGCGTCATCTGCGACTCCTCGGTGGACGGTCAGGTCGGGGTGCGTCGGGCGAGGGCGGCCAGCACCGGCACCACCGCGGCGGGGCTGGGCAGCGCGCGGACCCGGTCGCGCATCAGCGCGGCGGCGGCCCGCGCCGGTCCGTCGCCGATCAACTCGCCCACGGTGTCGCGCAGCACGTCGCCGTCGGCGCGCTCCGGCGCCAGCCAGGTGCCGGCGCCGGTGGCCGCCAGCCGCTCGCCGTTGAAGTGCTGGTCGCTCACCCGCGGCAGGATCAGCTGCGGCACGCCGTGGGCGAGCGCGGTCATGGTGGTGCCGGCGCCGCCCTGTTGGACGATCGCGGCGCAGGTCGGCAGCACCAGGCGCAGCGCGAGCGGCGCGTCGGCCAGCCGGACGTTGGCCGGCACCGCGCCCAGCCCGCGCCGTTGGTCGGGTTCGACCACCACGACGACCTCCACGTCCAGCTCGGCCACCGACCGCACGACCCGGGCCAGGTCCAGCCGGTCGGCCAGCCCGGCGCCGGCCATCATGGTGCCGGCCGTGACGCAGACCCGGGGCCGGTCCGCCGGGCGGTGCAGCCAGGGCGGCACCACGGCCGTGCCGTTGTACGGCACGAAACGCACCGGCTGCCCGGGGCGGGTCGTCGGCACCCGCATCGGCGGCGGGGCCGGATCGAGCGTCAGGTCGCCGTGCACCGCCACGTCGGCGGCGGAGAGCCCGAACCGGGCGGCGAGCGGCCCGAGCACCGTCTCCGGGTCCAGGCGCAGCGTCACCGAGGAGTCCGGGCCCCACAGGTGCCGCACGCCGGGCACACCCAGCGCGGCGGCGGCCACCGGCGCGGCCAGGTTGAACGGTTCCCAGACCATCAGGTCGGGCGACCAGGCCCGGCCGAACGCGACCAGGTCGTCGAGGAGGGCGTCGGCGAAGCGGACCACGCCGCCGTCGGCGGTGATCGCCGGTTCGAGGGCACCCGTCGGCGCGCTGCCGGCCCGGTCCGGCGTGGCCACCGCGCCGATCCGCCCGGCGAACGCCTCGGCGAAGTCGATGTCCTCGCCCAGCGGCACGGCGGCGAGCCCGGCCGAGCTGATCGGGGCGACCATGGACGGATGGCTGGCCACCCGCACCTCGTGACCGGCTGCCTGGAGCGCCCAGCCGAGCGGAGCCAGGCCGTAGAAATGCGACCGCCAGCCCCATGTCGACATCAGAATGCGCAAGGCCGCAGTCAAATCCCACCAATCCGCGCGCGAAACGGCAGTCCCGGACCAACAGATGCTAGCAATGGATATTGACGGTGGGCTACCCGTGGTGGACTCTTACCGAGTGCCGGTCAATTCCGGGCTGCGGCCATATCCGTTCGAGCCGTTCACCGGCGACCTGCCCACCGAACTGCTCGACATGGTCGTCACCGAGCCGGTCAGCCGGGTGCTCCTGCCCGACGGGCGGGCAGCCTGGCTCGTGCTCAGCTACGCGCACTGCTGCACGGTCCTGGCCGACCCCCGGTTCTCCCGGCTCCCGCTCGGCGCGACCACGACGCCCGGCGCCGGGGGCCCGCGTGAGTTGAACATGGACGGTCCGGCGCACGCGGCGGTGCGCCGGGTGGCCGGCCGGGCGTTCACCGCGCGCCGCATCGAGACGTTCCGCCCCCGGGTGCGGCGGCTGGTGGACGAGTTGGTCGACGCGATGCTCGCCGGTCCCCGCCCGGCCGATCTGGTGGCCGGGCTGGTGGCCCCGCTGCCGGTGTTCGTGGTCTGCGACGTCCTGGGTGTCCCGGTCGCCGACCGTCCCCGCTTCTACGACTGGATCTCCGGCCTCAACTCGGTCACCGCGTACGGCTCGGCCGGTGCCGCCGACGCCCAGGCGGCGCTGCGGGCCTACCTGACCGGGCAACTGGCGCGCAAGCGCTCGGCGCCCGGCGACGACCTGCTCTCGGCGTGGGTCCTCGGCCAGGACGCGCACGCGCTGGTCGACGCCGAGCTGGTCGAGCTGGCCATGGGGGTGCTGCTCGGCGGGCTGGAGATCAACGCCACGAGCGCGGGGCTGCGCGCGTTGTTCCAGCACCCGGAACAGCTGGCGAAGCTGCGCGCGGCGCCCGGGAAACTCGCCGCGGCCACCGACGAGATCCTCCGCTACACGTCGGTGAGCAGCATGTTCCGGGTGCAGGTGGTGCGGGAGGACCTGACCCTCGGCGGCGTCGCGATGCGGGCCGGCGACTGCGTGATGGCGATCCCGTGGGCCGGCAACCGCGACCCCCGGCACTTCCCCGAGCCCAACCGGTTCGACATCGACCGGGCACCGACCGTGCCGCACCTGACCTTCGGCTTCGGGCCGCACTTCTGCCTCGGCACCGCGCTGGGCCGGATGCAGGTGGAACTCTCCCTCGGCGCGCTGCTGAGCCGGATGCCGGAACTGGCGCCGGCCGTGCCGATCGAGGAGATCCCGTGGCGGCACGACCGGGTGAACGGCGGCATCGCGGCCTTCCCGGTCACCTGGTGACCGACGGTCAGTAGCTCTCCACCGCGTTGACCCGGTCCGGCCAGTAGCGCTCGCCCGGCGCCGGCGCGTAGTGCTCCCAGCGGGGCGGGTTCCCGGTCGGATGGTCGCCGAGCACGGTGATCCGCTGGCCGCGCCGGACGCCGTCGTAGTCGTTGATCGCGTAGTGCTGGGTGACCCGGTTGTCCCACACCGCGACGTCGCCCACCCGCCAGCGGTAGCGGCAGGTGAACTGCGGGCTCTCGGAGAACCGGAACAGGTGCTCCAGCAGCGCGTCGCTCTCGGTGCGGGTCAGCTGCGGGATGTGCGAGGTGAAGAGCCGGTTGACGTAGAGCGAGCGGCGCCCGGTCTCCGGGTGCACGCGCACCACCGGGTGCTCCGCGCGGCTGGTGAACTCGGTGCCGATCCGGATGACGTGGATCGCGGTCAGCCCGTCGACCAGGTCGCGCAACGGCGCGGAGAGCGCCTCGTAGACCCGGCACTGGTTGGTCCACATGGTGTCGCCGCCGACCTCGGGCAGCTCGGTCAGGTGCAGGATGGACGCGATCGGCGGGCTCTGGTGGAACGTCATGTCGGTGTGCCAGACGTCGACCTTCCCGCCGTCGGTGGAGTCGATGACGACGATCTCCGGATGCCCCTCCAGGCGGGGCAGGTAGGGGTGCAGCTCCACCTCGCCGAAGCGGCGGCCGAACGCGACGTGCGCCTCGGGCGTCAGCCCGGTCTGCCCGGCGACGAACACCACCTGGTGCGCGAGCAGCAGGTCGTGGATCAGCGCGAAGCCGGAGTCGGTGAGCGTGTTGAGGTCGATGCCGCGGACCCGCGCGCCCAGGGCGCCCGCGACGAGTCGGACGTCGGCGGCGGTGGAAGTGGTCATCGATGGTCCTCCCGGTCTGCACGCGGCGCCCCCGTCCCCGCATTCTTCCACGTTCGTGAATGTCCTCACCAGCGTCGCCGTTGACGCGCCCGCCGGCGGCTTGGGATCATTCGCTCCGCCGGCGGGCGGTCGTCCCGGCCGGCGTGCGGGGGAGGAACTCGGTGGCGATCGACGGGGACGACGCGGCCGCGCGCCTGGACCGCCTCACCGACCTGGCGACCCCGTTCGCGGTGCGCACCGCGGTGACGCTGCGGGTGCCGGACCGGATCGCGGCCGGCGTCACCGGCCTGGGCGAGCTGGCGGCGGCGTGCGGCGTCCACCCCGCCGCGCTGGGCCGCCTGCTGCGGTACCTCACCCACCGGGGCGTCTTCGTCGAGACGCCGCCGGGCGTGTTCACCCTGACCGACGTCGGCGAGCTGCTCCGCGGGCGCGACGGCGGCGGGCGCGGCGCCGACCTCGACCTCGGCGGCCTCGGCGCGCGGATGGACCTGGCCTGGGCCGGGCTGCCGCACGCGATCCGCACCGGCGAGCCCGGCTACGCCTCGGTGTACGGGCGTGACTTCTGGGCCGACCTGGACGCCCACCCGGAGCACCGTGCCTACTTCGACGCGTTGATGCTCAGCCAGCAGCGGTTCACCGCGCCGGAGGTGGCCACGCGCTATCCCTGGCACGAGGTGGCGCACGTGGTCGACGTGGCCGGCGGCGCCGGCGGGCTGCTGCGGGAGCTGCTGGGCGCGCACCCGCACCTGCGCGGCACGCTCGTCGACCGCGACGAACCGGTGGCGACCGCCGCCCGGACGTTCGCCGCGCACGGCCTCACCGGGCGGGCCGAGACCGTGGTCGGCGACTTCTTCGCCCCGCTGCCGGCCGGCGGCGACGTCTACGTGGTGTCCCGCGCGCTGACCGACTGGAGCGACACCCACGCCACCGCGATCCTGCGGCGCTGCGCCGAGGCGGCCGGTGACAGCGGCCGGGTGCTGGTCGTCGAGGTGCTGCCGACCGTGCCGCACGTGCCGCACCTGTCCGCTTACGACCTGCGGATGCTGGTGCTGGTGGGTGGTCGCGAGCGGAGCGTGGCCGAGCACACCGCGCTGGCTTCGGCCGCCGGCCTGGCACCGCGGCGCACCTTCACCGGCCCGGACGGGCTCACGCTGATGGAGTTCGCGGCCGCGCGCTGACGGGTGACCCGCCCCGCCGTCACGCCCCGGCGGGTCGACCCCCGTCGGCGCCCCGGCGCTCCTGGACGGATGCGTCGACCAGCTCGCGAAGGACGCTCTCGTCGACGGCGTCGAGCCGGGTGAGGTAGAGGCACGCCTTCGCCGTCCGGTGCGGGCCGAGCCGCGCGAGCGCCGCGGCGTGCCGCTCGGCGTAGTCACCGGCCAGGTAGAGCACGAGATGCTGCTTGCGCGGCGAGAAGCCGACCAGGAAGAAATCGCCGGTGGGGCCGCGGTGGCTGCCGAAGCCCACGATGCTCGTGCCCCACATCACCGGTGGCTCTCCGGTGGCGTCCTGGAGGATGGCCCGGAGCCGTCGCGCGTCGGCCCGCCGCCGGTCGTCGGGGACCGCCGCCAGGAAGTCGTCGACGTCCGTGTCGACCGGCACGGTCACCGGACCCTTCGCTCTCGTCATGGCCGCATGCTCCCACCCGGGTCCGACATCCGGTGGCGACCGGCCTGGCGCCGGAAAGGCTCATTTGGCTGCGCATCGGCCAATTTGCCGAAGAATATCGTCATCACATTGGTCGGCACCCATGAATTGGTGCATTTATCAATGGTTGTTCGCGGGAGTTCCGGCCGGTAACGTCTCGCATGGCGACTAGCCGAGCCTTCGTGAAAGGGTCGACGCGTCATGACGGTTGCTGGCTTCACGCGATATCCGCCCTTCATCGACGACCTCGCCCGAAGCGAATCGGGACGGCTGCTGCACGCCGAACTCGGCCGCCGCTGGCCGGAGACCACCGACCAGCTCACCGCGACCGCCCGGTACGCGCTGCTGCCGGCCGGCAAGCTGCTCCGCCCGATGATGACGCTGCACGCCGCGGAGGCGGTGGGCGGATCCCCCCGCGACGTGCTCGCCGCCGCGCTCGGCACGGAATACCTGCACGTCGCGACGCTCGTGCACGACGACATCATCGACGCCGACACGCTGCGCCGCGGCCGCCCGGCGGTGCCGGTGGCGTTCGGCATCCCGGGCGCCATCGTCGCCGGCGACCACCTCATCTTCACCGCGTTCCGGGCCATCGTGGACGGCGGCGCCGCGGTCCCACCGGGGCACGTGGTCGCCGCGCTCACCGCGCTGGCCGAGGCGGGGCAGGACCTGTGCCGGGGCCAGTCGATCGAGGCGGGTCTGGTCGGCGACCTGGACGCGGGGGCGCGCTGGTACCCGGAGATGATCCGTCTCAAGACCGGGTCGCTGTTCCGTGCGGTGTGCCAGATCGGCGCGCTGCTCGGCGGCGCGGAACCGGCCGTGGCGTCCGCGCTCGCCCGCTACGGCGAGCACCTGGGCGTCGCCTTCCAGATCCGCGACGACCTGCTGTCCTACGTCGCCACCCCGGAGCAGACCGGGAAGCCGGCGACCAGCGACCTCAACAACGGCCGGCCGACCCTGCCGCTGCTGCTGGCCTACGACGCGGCCACCGACACCGACCGGGTCGAACTGATGGCGGTGCTGCACCGCCGTGGCGCGGGCCCCGGCGACGTCGAGTGGGTCACCGCGCTGCTGCGCGACCTCGACGCGGTCGGGGGAGCGCACCGGCGGATGGTCGAGCACGCCGAGCGCGCGCGGGCCGAGCTGGCCGTGCTCGCCCCCTCCGCGAGCGCGGACGTGCTGGCCGGCATCGCGCGCTGGTTGACGAGCGAGATGGCGTGAGTGCCGCCCGGACACTGCGGGCGCACCTGGAGACCTGGCGGCCCTACACCCTCTGGTACGTGGGGCTGGTCGGGCTCGGCGGCGCGGCGGTGGCCGCCGGCCCCCACCATCCGTGGCGGCTCCTGTCGGCCTGGGCCGCGCCGACCGCCGGCTGGCTCGGCGGCCACTACCTCGGTGACTGGTTCGACCGGGAACTGGACGCCGGCAGCAAGCCGCACCGGCCGATCCCGTCCGACCGGCTGCGGGCCCGCACGGCGGTGGCGTGCGGATGCGCCTGCTTCGCCGTGCTCGCCGTCCTGGCGGCGGCCGGCGGCTGGCGCACCACGGCGGTGGCGCTGCTGGCCGGTTTCGGCATCGTCGCCTACAGCCGCTGGCTCAAGGCCCGCGGGATCGCCGGCAACCTGGTCCGTGGCGCGCTCGGCGCGGTCGCGCTGCTCTACGGCGCGCTCGCCGTCGGGCTTGCGCCGGGCCCGTCGTCGGCGCTGCCGGTGCTGCTGGCGCTGACCGTCGCGTTCTGGGCGCACGACGCGATGTCCAACCTGGTCGGCGCGCTGCGCGACATCGACGGCGACCGCGCGGGCGGGTACGAGACGCTGCCGGTCCGCCGGGGCGTACCGTTCGCGGTCCGGACCGTCGTCGCGCTGCACGCCGTCACGATCGGCGCCGCCCTCACCGCCGGTCTGCTGGCCGACCCCGACGTGCGCGCCGCCTACCTGGTGACGTTGCTCGTGGTCGCGGTCGCGGGCGTCGCCGCGCTCGCGCCGCTCGTGACCCGGCGCGCCGGGATGCCGGTCGTGGTGGCGTTGCGCGCCCACTCCGTGCTGGTCGTCGAGCGGGTGGTGCTGGCCTCGGCCGTGGTCGGCCTCGGCCTCGGTGTCGCCGTGCAGCTCGCGCTCGTGCTGCCGATGGTCGCGCTGACCTGGTGGGCGCAGCGCGGGATGCGCGCCCGGCACGAACTCGGCCCGGCGACCGCGGGCCTGGCCCTGGCCACCCACCGTCGAGTGTCTCTGGAGGACGCGCCATGACCGCTGTGACCGCCGAGGCCGTCGCGAAGGCGCTCACCGCCGGCGCCGAGGCGCTGCTACGCCGTCGGCGCGCCGACGGCGTCTTCGGCGACGACCCGCCGGCCTCGGTGCTGGGCACCGCCGGCGCGGTGGCCGCGCTGCACGCCGCCGACCCGGCGGGCAGCGCGGACCTGGTCGACGCCGGCGTCGGATGGCTGCTCCGGCAGCAGCACGACGACGGCGGCTGGGGCGGCGTGGAAGGCGCCGAGAGCGAGGTCGTGCCCACCGCCGTCGCGGTCGCGGCGCTCGCGCTCAGCGCGCCCGCGACCGGCGCGGAGGCGGTCGCGGCCGGGCGGGCCCGGCTGGCCGCGATGGGCGGCGTGGACGCGGTCACCGACCGGGCCATCGCGCTGCTGTGCCGGCAACTCCTGACCATGGCCGGGCTGACCGCCGAGGCCGGCCCGCTGCGCCGGCTGCCCCTGGAGATCGTGCTGTTCGACCGGGTCCGCCGCCGGCGCCTGTCGTTCCGCACCACACCGTTCGTCGGTCTCGCCCTCATGCAGGCCGACCTGTTGCCCGCCGGCCGCCTGCGCCGCGCCACGCTGCGCCGGGCCCGGCCGGTGGCGGTGGGCCTGCTGCGCGCCGTCTACGACCACGAGGGACGCACCGGCGCGCTGAGCGAGGACCCGTGGCCCGCCGCCCTGGTGCTGCTCGGCCTGGCCCGCAGCGGGGAGGCGCCCGACATCGCCGAGGCGGTGGTGGGCTGGCTGCGGCGGGCGGTCCGCCCCGACGGGGCCTGGGACGCCGTGACGAACCTGGACCTGACCCGCTCCGGCTACGCGGTGACCGGCCTGGCCGCGGCCGGGTACGCCGCCGACCCGCGGCTGCGCGCCACCCGGGACTTCTTCCACGCCACCCAGAAACCGGCCGCGTTCGAGGTGCTGGACGTGCCGCCGGGCGGCTGGAGCTACTCGAACGTGGGCGGCTGGCCGGTGACGCTGGAGTCGGCCGAGATCCTGTCGGCGCTCGCCGGCTACCCCGACGCGGACGCGGACCCGGTCCTGCGTACCGGCCTGGAGTGGCTGGTCGGCCGGCAGGACAGCCGCGGCTCGTGGAGCCTGTGGGTACGCGACACGCAGCTCGCCAACGACGGCCCGTGCCCGGCCATCACCAGCCAGGCGATCCTCGCCCTGCACGACGCCGGCCACCCCGACGACCACCCGGCGATCGCACGGGCGGTGGCCTGGCTGCTGACCCGGGCCGCGCCCGACGGCAGGTTCGAGAACCTCTGGTACCGCGACCACACCTCCGGCACGGCCGTGGTGGTGGCGGCGCTGTCCCGGGTCGGTCACGCCCGACACGACGTGGTCCGCCGGGCGGCTCGCTGGCTGCGCGACACCCAACTGCCGGACGGCTCGTGGGGGCCGGGCGACGGCACCGCCGGCACGGTCGAGGAGACCGCCTGGGCCGTCCAGGGCCTGCTCGCCACCGGCGGTCCGGAGCATCGCCACGCGGTCGACCGGGGCGTCGCCCGGCTGGTGGCGGCCGCCGGACCGGACGGCGGATGGCCGGCGGCCCGGGTGTGCAACTACATCCGCCACCACATGCGCTACCCCAACGCGGTGATCACCCAGGCGCTCGCGCTGCGCGCGCTCGGTGAGCACCGCAGGGCCGCCCAGGCCCGATCGGACGTCACCCCCGGGACGGTGGCCCGATGAGCGCCGACGTGGTGGTGGTGGGCGCCGGCGCCGGCGGTCTGGCGAGCGCCCGCGCGCTCGGCGCGCTCGGGCTGCGGGTGCTCGTGCTCGACCGGCAGCGCACCCCCGCGTCGATCGCCAAGGGCGAGATCCTGCAACCCGAGACGGTCCGCATCCTCGACGCCTGGGGTGCGCTCGACGCGCTGCGGGCCACCGGCGCGCGCCCGGTCGGGCGGCTGGCCATCCGGGACCCGTACGGCGGGCCGTTGCTCTGCCTGGACTACGCCGGCCTGCCCGGGGCGTACCGGGAGATCCTCTGCGCCGACTACGGCGACCTGCGCGGCGTGCTCGCCGACGGGCTGCCCGCAACCGTCGACCTGCGCTGGGGGCGGCGGGTGACCGGCCTGCTGCGCGACGCCGGCGGGCGGGTCCGCGGCGTCCGGGTCACCGGCGACGGCGGTGACCAGGACGTGCCGGCGGCGCTGGTGGTGGCCGCCGACGGGATGTCCTCGCCGGTGCGCCGGGCGGCCGGCGTCACGGTCGAGCGCCGCGAGTACCCGCACGGCCTGGTCGCGTTCGACGTGGCCGGCGCCGAGGTGGCCGACGAGGTGACCGCCTACCGGACCGGTCGTGGCCTGTGTCTGGTCTACCCGCTGCCGGGCGGCCGGTGCCGCCTCTACGTGCAGGTGACGCCGGGCGAGTTCCGGGGCGGCGCCGACCTGGGCCGCTGGTGCGACCGACTGGTCGCCGACGTGCCGGCTCTCCGGCCGCTGGCGTCGGCGATCCGGGCCAGCCTGCACCGCCGCCAACTCCTCGCGGTCTACCGGCTGCGCACCGCCCGCCTCACCGTGCCCGGCCTCGCGCTGGTCGGCGAGGCCGCCCACGCGGTGCACCCGATGGCGGCGCAGGGCGTCAACAGCTCCCTCGGTGACGCCGAGACGCTCGCCGCCACGCTCGCCGCCGAGGGCGGCACACCGGAGCCCGGGGCGGTGGACCGGGCGCTGCGGGCGTTCGAGGCCGCCCGCCGGCCCCGGCTCGACCACGTCGCCACCGTCAGCCACAACGCCTCCCGCATGATCACCAGCGTCTCCGGCCTGCCGAAACTGCTCGGCGGGCGGATGATGCGCCGCACCGCCGCCAACCCCCGGCTGCTCGGGCTGACCGCCGGCAACCTCTCCGGTACGGACGTCCGGCCGCTCTCCCTGGTCGACCGGCTGCACCAGCTCGGGCTGCTCGCCGACCGGCACGCCCACCCCGCCCTGTCAGAGAAGTGAGCCGCCATGACCCGTGCCACCGTTGTCGACCCGGCCGACCTGTCGATGAACGAGACGCCGTACCCGCCGCTGCCGGGCGTCCGACGCGTCGTCGCCGACGGGGCCGCCGCGCTCCAGCGGTATCCGGACCGCACCTCGTCGACGCTGGTGTCGGCGTTGTCCGCTCGGCTCGGGGTGGGGCCGGAGGCGATAGTGGTCGGCCCCGGCTCGGCCGGGCTGTGCCAGCACCTGGTGCAGTCGCTCGGGCCCCGCCCGGAGGTCGTGCACGCGGCGCTGTCGTTCGAGGGCTACCCGCTGATCGTGCGCAACGCGGGCGCCCGCGCGGTGCCGGTGCCGATGGACGGGTACGACCACGACCTGCCCGCGATGGCGGACGCGGTCACCGACCGGACCCGGTGCGTGCTGCTGTGCAGCCCGAACAACCCGACCGGGGCGGCGCTGCGCCGCGACCGGGTCGAGGCGTTCCTCGGCCGGATCCCGGCCGACGTGCCGGTCGTTCTGGACGAGGCGTACCGGGAGTTCGTCACCGACCCGGCGGCGCCGGACGGGATGGAGCTGTACCGGTCCTACGACAACGTCTGCGTGCTGCGCACCTTCTCCAAGGCGTACGGGCTGGCCGCGCTGCGGGTCGGCTACGCCGTGGTGCCGCCCCGGCTGGCCGCGGCGGCGGCGCTGACCGGCGCGGTGTTCTTCCCGAACGCGCTCGGCCAGGCGGCGGCCGTGGCGAGCCTCGCCCCGGACGTGACCGCGGAGCTGACCCACCGGTGCACGGAGCTGGTGGCGTCGCGGACCCGCCTCGTCGGCGCGCTGCGCGGTCTGGGTGTCACCGTGGCGCCCAGCGAGGCGAACTTCGTGTGGCTGCCGCTGGGGGAGCGGGCGGCGTCGTTCGCGGATCGGGCCCGCGCGGCGGGGATCCTGGTGATGGCGTTGCCCGGCGCGGGGGTGCGGATCACGGTCGGCTCCGACGAGGCGAACGACCGGCTCCTCGCGTTCGTCCGGTCGGCGCTCGCCGAAGGGCTCTGAACTTTTTCCCGGGATGTCGTCGCATCCGGGCCGGGTCGTTCGTGGAACGGTCGAGAGGCGGAGGCTTCCGCACGACGCACCGGGAGGCAGAGGCGTGGCAAAACTGATCTATGTGAACAACGTGTCGGTCGACGGCTACATCGAGGACGAGAAAGGGGTCTTCGCCTGGCTCCCGCTCGACGACGAGGTGTTCACGTTCACCACCGACCTCGTGCGCTCAGTGGGCACCTTCCTCTACGGGCGGCGCCTGTACGAGTCGATGGCGGTCTGGGAGACCGACCCCGCCCTGGCCGCGCAGTCCGCGCGGATGGCCGAGTTCGCGCGCGCGTGGCAGGCGGCGGACAAGGTCGTCTACTCCACCACCCTCAGCGCCACGTCGACGGCTCGCACCAGCCTGGAGCGCCGTTTCGACCCCGCCGCCGTGCGCCGGCTCAAGGCCACCGCCGACAGCGACCTCATGATCGGCGGCGCCGACCTGGCGGCGCAGGCCCTGCGGGCCGGGCTGGTCGACGAGTGCCAGCTGATCGTGTGGCCCGTCGCCGTCGGAGGTGGCAAGCCGGGGCTACCCACCGGCGTACGGACCGACTTCGCGCTCCTCGACGAGCGCCGGTTCGGCAACGGCGTCCTCCACCTCCGTTACCGCACCCTCGTCTCGGACGACTGACCAGTTGGCGTACGCCGGAAGGCGGTAGTGTCGCACCCCGTGCGGGAGTCGCCGTTCGGCCTGCGGTTGTGGCGTCTGCTGTCGCAGCGTCGGCCGACATTCGACACGTCGGTGGAGCGGATGCGGGTGGTCCTCGCCGGGGACGCCGGGGTGCCGAGCGGGGAACTCGCCGCGGTCATCGAGGACGGTGCGGTACCGGACCCCGACCTTGTCCGGAAACTGGCGCCGGTGCTCGGCATCCACACCGCTGACCTGTTCGTCGTCGCGGGACTGCCCGTACCGGACGATCTGGCCTCGGCCTGGCCGACGTCGCCGTGGGACGTCGGCGCGATCCTCCGACACGCCGTCGGGATGAGCGCGGACCAGCGCCGTCGACTGGCGGCGCTGGTCCGGTCGCTGCCTGCCCGGCCTCGCCGTGGGCCCGCGCCGAGCGACGACTGGCCGGACACGCCGGGAGCACTGCTGCTGCGCCTGCTGCGCAATCGCAACATCCGTCCGCACAACGCACGGATTCTCAAGGCGGTCGGCGACGGTCCGTACGTCTCCGACTCCACCCTCTTCGGGCTGGGCCGCGGCACGGTCGCCGTCACCCCACGGTACGTGGGCGCGTTCGCGCACCTGCTCGGCTATGCGCCCGGGGAAATGGTCGCGCTGACGGGGATCGGACCGGTCGTCGAGGATGCGCGGGTTCATCCGGCCAGCGCCGAGATCGCCGCACTGGCCTGGCAGGCCCGACGACTCGACGACGAGCAACTGAGCGCGGTGATGACCGCCGCGCAGGCCGCACGACACGACTGATCGCTTCTCGTCCGCCGGGCCAGGACGGTCGAAGAGCCCGCACGGCCCTCGGTCAGCGTCCGAGCCGCTGCCGGGCGAGGAACTTGGGCACGACCATGCGCCACGCCTCGGTCACCAGTTCGGTCATGTGGTCGTGGTCGAGCCGGGCGACGTGGCAGCACACCCAGTTGAAGCGCTGGTCCGAGACACCTGGCAGGAAGAACAGGTCGGGATCGCCGGCGATGAGCCCGTCGCGCTCCTCCTTCGGATATCCGAAGCCCATCGTCTCCTCGTCGCGGGAGAACGCGACGTAGACGATGGCGCCGACCCGGAACTTCACGCGGTCCCGGATCAGGTGTTCACTGCTGCGCGGCAGCGTCCGCGCCAACGCGCGGACGTCGGCGACGGTCACCATGGTCCGACCGTACGCATGAACCCGACGTCCGGGTCACCTGGCGGGCGGCAGGTTGGCGACGACGAGGTCGGCGGCTTCCTCCGCCGACTCGGCCAGGCCGATGAGCCGTTCGTATCCGGCGGAGATCACCTGGTAGGGCGGGCCGCCGCAGGAGATGAGTGGCAGGTCGTGCACGGGTGTGTCGGGCCAACTCCACGGGGTCCGGAAGAACCTCAGCGTGCCGTGCGTGGCGAAGGGGAAGAGCGTGCGCAGCGTGGGGTTCGCGTAGGCGGCCAGGAAGACCGGGTGATCCGACCACCACTGGTGCCTGACGTCCAAGAGCGCGCGCCAGGCGCCATCGGCCTCGGCCACCGGTTCCATATGCGCATCTTCGCACGTGCCGGTGAGTGACCGTACCCGCGCCATCGGCACGGGGTGCGTCAGACTGGGCCGATGACGATCTCCGCTGACGACGCCGGCCCGGCCCGGATCGTGACCGCCGTCCTTCGCGACGACGAACGGGTCCTGCTGGTGCACCGGAACGCCGGGCGTCGGTGGTATCCCGACGTGTGGGACCTGCCCGGTGGTCACGTCGACGCGGGGGAGACGCCGACGGAGAGTCTGGTCCGCGAGCTTCGGGAGGAGTTGGGCATCACGGCGTCGGAGCCGTCCGGTCCACCGATGCACCAGATCCGGGGCGAGACGTTCCACATGCGCATCTGGCTGGTAGACGACTGGACCGGAACACCCGTCAACGCCGCGCCGGACGAGCACGACGCGGTCGCGTGGTTCGAGGCGTCCGAGCTCGACCACCTGCGCTTCGCCCATGAGCCCCTTCTTCCGCTGCTGACCGCCGCGCTCGCCGGGCACGCCGCGACGTCGCGGCGCGGGACCGTACGCTGAGGTGGCGACGAGGGAGGCCGTGAGCGCGGCCCGATCGATCGCCGCGTCACTCGGTCTGGCGAGCCGGGACGCGACAGTCCTGCAGGCTTCGAACCGGGTCACGCTGCGTCTGCTGCCGTGTGACGTGCTGGCCCGGGTGTCACCGGCGGCGGACCACGCCGCCGCCCGGTTCGAGCTCCGGCTCGCGCAGCGGTTGGCCGCCGAGGGCAGCCCGGTGGCGGTGCTCGACCCCCGCGTGCCGCCACGCGTGCACGAGCACGAGGGCCACGCGGTCACGCTGTGGCGCTACTACGAGCCGTCGGCCCGGCCGGTCATACCGGCCGACTACGCGGCGACACTCGTACGGCTGCACGCCGGCATGCGCGCCCTGCGCCTGCCGACGCCGCACTGGACGGACCGGGTCGAGCAGGCACAGCGGTTGGTGGCCGACCGCGACCGCACGCCCGACCTTGTCGACGCGGACCGCGAGCTTCTCGACTCCACGCTGCGCGGGCTTCGCCACGCCGTCGCCGCGGGCGGGCACGCCGAGCAGATCCTGCACGGCGAGCCGCACCCGGGGAATCTGCTGCCGACGAGGTCCGGGCCGCTCTTCGTCGATCTGGAGACCTGCTGCCGGGGACCGGTCGAGTTCGACCTCGCGCACGCCCCCGAGGACGTGGCCGGGCACTATCCGGGCGTCGACCACGACCTGCTGGACGCCTGCCGCACACTCACGCTGGCGATGGCCACCACCTGGCGCTGGGACCGGCGCGACCGGCTCCCGGACGGGCGCCGGCTGGCCGCCGAGTGGCTCAGCCAGATCCGGAGCCGTGTCTGACGGCATGGTGCTCATGGTGGTTCGGACGACCGCCGAGCACCGCCGGCCGTCTCTCCGGCATCCATCTCGTCGACCAAGCTCTGGCGCGACGTCCGCCGCGCTCAGAGGCAGGTCAGGTGTCGTGGTCGCGAGCTTCCGGTGCGTCGGCCTGGCGGCGGAGCGCTGCCGCACGGTCGTCCCGGTCGGGTCCGTGCATGGACACGCTGTCGGCCGCCTCCCGCAGCAGCGCCGGCCGGTTCGGCCGCTGCGAAAGCACAAGCCGGTAGGCGAGATTGCGACCCATACCGGCAGAGATCCGTCGACCGGGTTCGGCTGAGGTCGATGCCCGTGGCGGTCGCCGCCGTCATCCGGTCAGGTGACCGGTGGCCCGCAGCAGCGCCCGGGTGAACCGGTTGAGGCCGACGCCGGGGAGCTGCGCCGGGGTGAACCAGCCCAGCTCACTGATCTCGTCAAGGTCCGCGGCCGGTGTCCCGTCCGCGATGCCCGCCTGATAGACGGCGGTGACGTAGGCGACCCGGTCGCCGTTCGGGTAGGTCACCTCGTAGTCCGCGCCGCCGAGCACGTCCAGCAGCCGCAGCTTGCCGATCCGGATGCCGATCTCCTCGCGGATCTCACGCACGGCGGCGTCGGCCGGGGATTCGCCGAGTTCGACCGCGCCGCCGGGCACCGCCCACCCGTCCCGGTGCCCGGCGTGGCGCACCAGTAGGAGCCGTGCGTGATCGTCGACGATGACGACCGACACCGACGGCATCTGGATCAGTTCGTGGCCGATCACGGCCCGCAGCCGGGCGAGATGCGAGGACATGCCCATCGGGCAGCGGACTCCGGTCGTCATTGGTCAGCTGGACAGGACGCGCTCGACGAGGTCCGGACAGGGGGACTTCCAGTTCACTGCCGGGGCCCTTACGCATGAGGTCCAGGGTTGAGCTTGCGGGCAGCCCTGATGATACCGGGGCGGGTGAGCGCGTCGTGGGCGGACCGGATCGACGTGAAGCGCAATCCCAAGATCCCCGGGCGAACCCGGTAGCCCGGCTCGAACGTGTCCATCAGCGTCAGCCCGAGGCGGGCGAGAAGGCGTGACCGTGCGATCGTCCGGTCGATGTTTCAGGCGGATCGTTGATCCGAGCGCGGGAGCGCTCCCGTAAATCCCTCCGTACGGATGTCAGTGCACCCGGCGAGAGGTGGCGGTTCCGATGCGCAGTTCGAGGTCTGGCAGTTCACGCACGTCAGAGCGTCGTTGGCGGCTCGGCGCCGTCGCCGGGGTCGCGGTTCTCCTCGTCGGTGTCGGATTGGGCATCGCCTCCGCCGGTGAGTCGGCGCCCACCGTCAGTTGCCCGAAGGTCACGGTCGGGGTGAACATCCCGGCGCAACAGCAGGCCGAGGTGCGGCGCGACCTCGAACTGCTCGACACCCAGATCGCCGAGGCCGACAAGCGGCTACGGGACTCCGTCGGTCAGGGTGGTCCCGACTTCGCCCAGAACGCGGTCCTCGGCCCGCTGCGGGACAAGCGATTCGCCACCATCAACCGGATCGAGACGGCGATCGGCCGCAACGCCGCGAAGCCCGACCTGGACGCCGAGGGCCTGTCGGCCTGCGCGCTGAGCGACGGCACCGAGGCGGCCCCGGTCGCGAAGCCCACCGACGCCCCGACGACCGCCGCGGCGGCCGAGCCGGCACCCACGGAATCCGCTGCCGCGCCGGCCGGTACGCCCGTGTCGGTCAACGGTCAGCTCAGCGTGTGCGGCGTGCAGTTGTGCAACCAGGCTGGCGAGGCGATCCAACTGCGTGGCATGAGTAGTCACGGCCTGCAGTTCTTCCCGAACTGTGTGAACGCCGACTCGCTCGCGGCGCTGCGCAACGATTGGAAGGCCGACTTCATCCGGCTGTCGATGTACGTGCAGGAGGGCGGCCTGGAGACCGACCCGGTCGGCTTCACCGCCAAGGTGAACGGCCTCGTCGACGAGGCCACCCGGCTCGGGCTCTACGTTCTGGTCGACTTCCACATCCTCACCCCGGGTGACCCCAACGTGAACCTGGGCCTGGCCAAGACGTTCTTCGCGGACGTCTCGGCCCGGCACGCGGCGAACAACAACGTGATCTACGAGGTCGCGAACGAGCCGAACGGTGTGAGCTGGGACGGCATCAAGACGTACGCCGAGCAGGTCATCCCGGTGATCCGGAAGAACTCGCCGGACAGCGTCGTGCTGGTCGGCACCCGCGGCTTCTCGTCGCTGGGTCTCAGCGAGGGCAGCGACGAGACCGAGGTCGTCAACGATCCGGTCGACGCCGAGAATGTCATGTACACGTTCCACTTCTACGCGGCCTCGCACGGCGCCGACCGACGCGCGGTGGTGGCTCGGGCGGCCAAGAGCCTGCCGCTGTTCGTCAGCGAGTTCGGCACGCAGACCTTCACCGGCGACGGCACCAACGACTTCGCCAGCACCACCGCCTGGCTGGACCTGCTCAAGGGCAACAAGATCTCGTACGGGATGTGGAGCTTCTCGGACGGCCGGGAGACCAACTCGGCGTTCCATCAGGGCACCTGCGCCGGTGGGAACTTCACCGGCAACGGCGTGCTGACCGAGGCGGGCCGGTACCTCCGCAGCCGGATCCTCACCGGCGTCGGCAACCCGAACGGTTGAGCGCCCGACGCGCAAGTCATGCTGCAACCTGAAGCACATCCCGCATCCGTCCAGGAGGACCTGTGCGTAAGCCGGTCAAGACCGCCGCCGTCCTGGTCGGGCTCGGTGTAGGCGTCGCGGTCGGTCCGTCCCTCGGGCCGGCCGCGGTCTACGCCGGCATCGCGCTCGCCACGCTCGGTGTCGCGCTCTCGCTGGTCGGCACGAGCGAATCCGATCTCGTCGGGGACGGCACGGGCGACGTGGACTCGGTGTCGGTGGTCGACCGGAGCGACTCAGGAGCCACGGAACGACGGCGGACCCGGCAGCGGCCCACCCTCAGTGGCCTGGGCCCCCGGGTGGAGCAGATCCTCCGCCTCGCCGAGGCGCAGGCCGACGACGTGATGACCGCCGCCCATCATCATCGGGTGGATGCCCGCCGAAAGATCGTCCTGGTTGATGACCTCCGCTCGTTCGTGGATGGCCGTCATGCCGAGGTGGCCCGCACCAGTTCCACCGGAGTTGAACTGCTCGATCGTTACCGGGACCGGCGCCTGGACGAGCTGTGGCTGGACCACGACCTAGGCGGGGGCGACACGATCTGGCCGGTCGTGGAGGTCCTGGAGCGCGCTGCCTTCGACGGGCGCCCCTTTGACGTCAGCGTCATCAACATTCACTCCGCCAACCCGGCCGGCGCCGCAAAGATGGCCCAGGTCCTCGGACACCGGGGCTATCGCGTCCGCGTCACCTCGGGCTCCACGGAGGTCGGCTATCTCGACAGCCCCGCGTAAGCTGACCGGCACGATCGCGCCGCCCAACGGCTGTCACACCTCGGACGGCGCCAGATGGGCGCATGCGGGATCGCTCGTGCACGCCATCTTCGGATGGCTGAGCCGGCCGGGCCGCGGCAAGCTCAGGGCCGATCATCAGAATGCCGGACGCGTGGCTCGCCACGAACACCCCGCAATCCACGAACGGCGAGGAGAAGACGATCGACAACTCAGACACGATCACCCTGTGGCGGCCGTCCGGGCAGGCCGAGCTTGACCTCGTGGCGGCGTCGGGGTGGCGGGCTTGGCCACCACGCCTGGCGGACCAGCCGATCTTCTACCCCGTTCTCAGCCGCTGGTACGCCACGAAGATCGCCCGCGAGTGGAACGTCCCTGCCGAGGGCGTCGGCCACGTGACCCGGTTCGACGTCGAGCGGTCGTACCTGGACCGCTACGAGGTTCACCAGGCTGGTGGCCGCGACGTGTTGGAGTACTGGATTCCCGCCGAGGAGCTGACCGACCTCAACGCCCACATCGTCGGCACCATTATTGAGGAAGCCGAGTACCGCGGCCCAGTGAACGACCAGGAGTTCGCAGACGCCGAAACGGCCTTGGGCCGGCCTCTGCCGGCCGCTTGGCGAAGCTACCTGCATGGTGAGTCGTGGTTCCGGCGAGGCTGGATGTCCAGCGGAGCCTACGTCTGGCTCAACTCGCCACGCGAGATGATCGCGCTACATGACGCATGGGACCAAGCCACCGAAGAGCATCCCGGCGTCGCGATCATCGGTGGTGACGGCTCACGTGAACAGCTTGTGCTGGACCTGCGCAGCGACCCTGCACCGGTGCTACTGGTCGATATCGCCAGCAGCGGCTGGGAAGACGCGATTCGGCAAGCCGACGATGTCAGACAGCTCATCGACCGTATCGAGGCAGGCGTATTCGAGTTCCACCGCGAGGATTAGCAAACGCCGGCAGAGATGAGCGTCGCGCAGCTCGCGGCAGATCAGTGCGTTGACTCGTGCTGAGGCGCGCCAGCGGTCGTGGCGGTCGATGAATCGACCACACATCGCGGACCGAGGGCGGATTGCTGCGGGCTCGTAGAGCTGTGTGAACAGCGACATCTCTATGATGCCGGGGGGCAACGATCCCCGCCCGTACGGCTCAAGTGGCGGTTTCGCCGGTGCTGGGGCGCCAAGGCCGGTTCGGTGATCGCGGGAGTGCTGAGCGGTGGGAACCCGGAGCACGGCGAGGTCGGCCAGCTGGTCGGCGGCACCCTGCACGTCGGCGACCGCGCAGTGCGGCTGGGACTGTGGGAGGGCGAGATCATCTCGTACGCTGCCGGGCGTGGGTGACTTCCTCAAGACGACGCTGGCCCGGGTGCCGGACGGATTCGGCCTGCCGGAGCCGCTGCGCCTGCTCTTCGCCTGGGTCGACGAGCAGGGTTTCGTGGTGAAAGGGCATGACGGGGATCTGTACGGCTCGTTGAGCGACAACGGCTGGGTGGGCACCTCGATCGAGTTGCGTGGCTACACCGCCGAGCAGACCCTGTCGTACGCACGGTCCTGGTTCGACGAGTCGGTCCCGGATGCGGCCGCACGGTTGTGGCCGTTCGCGCAGACCGGTGGTGAGGGTTCGATGGCCGCGCTGTGGCGCGACGGCCGGGGACAGGTGAGGATCGTTCATCTCGGTTCGGGCAGCGGTTCGATGATGACGTGTGTGCTCGCCGACGATGCGGTCGACTTTCTGCGGCTGCTGGCGATCGGTTACCGGGAGATCTGCTGGAACGAGGAGTTCAGCGCGCCGCCCGAGCCGTGGGACGCCGACCACGAGATCGTCAATGCGCCCTACCGGGACTGGCTGCAACGCACCTTCGGTGCCACCGCCCCGGCGACCGGGCTGGAGATCGTGGCGGAGCCCGCCGAGATGGGCGACGACGACACCACAGACCCGTTTTGTCGCTGGGTCGACAATAAGGAAGTCTGATCCCGTCACCGGGTCAGGACGCCATGGCGATCTCCGGCTACGAAAATCTTGCCGGAGCCAACTTCATGCAGAGGCAGATACGCCAGATGTGCAGAGGTTCCGCCGACCAGGCTCTGGGGGACGGCACGACGGCGCGCCGGCTGAGCTGGAGCGAGTCGAAGTCGCACGGCCTCGGGCCGACGATGGGCACACCGTTGCCTGAATCCGCCTTGAACTCGTTCGATATCGCTACGCTGCTGGCCGAGCATCCCACCAGCAAGGTTATTTACTTCGACGCCGTGGTCACTGCGCGGCTGGTCAAGGGCAGAACAAGCGATGCGCTCCGACTCGCCATGAGCGACGGGGACCGACACAAGCTGCTTTGGCTTCGCCGGGACCCGGCACTGACCTGCAGAAGCGCGATGGTGGCGGAGCCGTTCGGCGCGCGTTGTCGGCGGCCTGTTCGCGCACCTTGGGCGGCTCTACGGTGCCGGCTCCACAAACGTGTCGTCGAACGGCAGTTGATCGGCGCCGAGATCGGTTCGGATGCTGCACCGGTACCTGAGTAGGTCGATCCGGTCCGCGTCGTTGAGGTCCCGGTCGGGCTGTCTCGACGGGTCGGCGTCGACGTTGTAGTACAGGTTGCCCTCGGTGATGTAGTCGCGACGAAAGTCCGTACTCCATTGGGAGTTGTGACCCCACCCGTGGGATGGATCCACCACTCTGCGGTTACACCGCCACCAGGCCCAGTACAGCGCCGAGCGGGCCGCCACGTCGGCGTCGAGGTGATGAGCGCCGGCGCGGATCGCCACGCCTGCTCGGGCCACCAACATGCTGCCGACGATCGCGCCCGGCCAGAACTCGCCGATGACGCTTGGCGGCTCGTCGGCGTCGTCGCTGACCTGCACCGAAACGATCTCGTGGAAGAACGGATGGAACGACGACTCGGCCAGCGGTGCCGCCCTGATCGCCGCGCGAAACGTCGGCCATGCCGACGTCCCCGGAATGGTGCCTCGCCACCACGGCTTGCCGCTGGTCCAGTCCAGCAACTGCGGATCGGAGTTGCCCGGTTGAAAGGCCGACAGCAGCACATCGACGATGCGACTGAACGCGTACATCCCCTCCAGGGCCGTGTAGTGGTTGCCCTCGCGCGGAACACGCACCCGACGGCTGTCCGGACGGCCCAGCTCGTGCAACTCGGCTACGAGGTGAGGACGCCTATCGAGCCAAGGCTGTAACACCTCGCCACCCCAGCCCGC
Organism: Micromonospora humi; assembly: GCF_900090105.1. Classification (GTDB taxonomy): domain Bacteria; phylum Actinomycetota; class Actinomycetes; order Mycobacteriales; family Micromonosporaceae; genus Micromonospora; species Micromonospora humi. The sequence goes on from NZ_FMDM01000001.1 coordinate 30,456, forward strand.
AGCCGGACCATCCCGCAGCTCGACGAACAAGTCTTGGAACTCCCACAACGTCGACGGCACGCCGCGCACGGTAAGCCACCCGCACCGCGGCCACAACCGCCTTCTGACAAGACGTGGCCGGCATCGCAGGGCCGGTACGCGTACGACTGCGACGGCGCAGCCCTCTTGATCACATGCGCTGTCATCGGCAGACCCGGATGTTGGTGGACGTGGTGCTCGACCGGGCGTCTCCGCGGCGGTCGCAAGTCTCGTGCGGATGCCCTGTCACGATCGCGACCAGGCACAGGTAGCGCCGCTCGGCGTCGTAGTCGGCGACCACCACGGTTCCGGCCCGGCCCGGGCCGTCGTCGAGCCAGTCCAGCAGCGCCCACCACACGCCCGTTGACGGTTGCCCCGGCGGTGCCACCGTCACCGGGCTTCCGGTGGAGGCGACGACCGCGGTCGCGACCCTGGCGAGGCCCGCGCCCAGCACCACCGCCACGTCCGGCTGCCCCGCGCCCAGCCCGCGCAGCTCGGCCGCCGCCAGCCCGGCCACGTCGTCCGGCCCGACGCCCGCGTGCTGCCGCAGCGCGGTCACCCGCGCGCCGCCGTCGGCCGGGCCGCCGCCGAGCAGCAGGGCCACCGCCCGGTGCCGCTGCGGCACGGCAACCCCCGGGTCGTACGGCAGGACGGCCTGCTCCACGACGAGCAGCAGGGCCCGGCGGTACGCCGAGGCGGCGGCGATGCGTAACCCGGTGAAGGCCGCCGCCGAGCCCTGGTCGCAGAGCGCGAACGACATCGGTGTGCCGGGGCAGACGTGGCTGAGGTAGGTGGCGGTGGCCCGCCCGGGCAGCGCGTCATGCACGGCGAACGCCAGCATCAGCAGGTCCACCGGCTCGTCGTCGGGCACGAGCGTCCGGATCAGCTCGGCGGCCATCTCGCCGTAGGACTGGCCCTGCGCCGCCGGGTCGACCCGTAGGCCGTAGGGGCGGGTCAGGTCGGTCAGGTACTCGCCGGCGCGCGACCGCAGCACCGGGTCGTCGAGCAGCTCGGCCGGGCCGGTGAACTCCCGGCGCGCGGCCCGGATGAGGTGCAGCAGGATGCCTCCCCGGTCAGTGCTCGAACACCATGGCGGCGAACGTCGCCCCGTCGCCGGCGCCCACCGCCGCGACCAGGTAGCGGTCGCCCGGGCGCAGCAGATCGCGCTCACGGGCGGTGCGGTAGTTGACGAACGCGTCGGCGCAGAACACGTGGCCCGTGCCGGTGACGTTGTCCAGCAGCACCCTGTCGAGCGGGAGCCCGATCAGCTTGCCCAGCCGCTTCCAGGTCAACAGGTTGACGTTGTGCGGCAGCACCAGCCGCAGGTCCGCCAGCTCGGTTTCGGCATCCTTCAGGGCCCGGTCGATGACCTCGGCCAGCGCCGGGCGGTACTCGCGCTGGAACCGGGCCGGGGAGGCGCCGCCGGCCACGTCGAACTCGCCGCGCTGCGCGTACGCGTAGGAGAGCAGCCGGTCCCGGCCGCCGTGCGCGCTGACCAGGCAGGCCGACGCGCCCTCGCTGAACACCGAGGTCTCCGGGATGAACTGGGCGTCGCGGGTGAACGCCTTCTCCCCGGTGAGCACCAGGGCGAGCGGGTCGCCGTCCGGACCGGGCGGCTCGGCGGCCAGCAGCTTGCCGGCCACGTCGATCGCGGCCAGCGCGCCCGCGCAGGACTGCTGGGTCAGCGTGAACGCCAGCGCGTGGCCCAGCCCGAGCGCCCGGCACACGTCGTGCAGCGGATTGGCCGGGTACGGCGCCACCACCGGGAACGCGCGGGCGTACAGCACGAACCGCACCCGGCGTTCCGCGCCGCGCAGCGCGGTCAGGCCGTTCGCGGCGCGCCGCAGCAGGTCGGGCAGGGGCAGGTCGGGGGCGCGGCGGACCTCGGTCAGGCCGTGGAAGCGGCGGAACAGCCGAATCTGCATCTCGGTCAGGCGCAGCGGCGCGGCCAGCGTCTCGATCGGCACCCGGCGGCTCGGCAGGAACACCGAGACGGCGTCGAGCGCCGTCATCCGCACACCGTCACGCACGGATCACACCAATGACACCGGTGGATGTCAACGCGCGTGGCATCATATCGACGTGGCTCGGTTCCTCTTCGTGGTGCTGCCGGTGGTGTCGCACCTGTCCGCGCCACTCGCCGTCGGCCAGGCGTTGGAGGCCGCCGGGCACGAGGTGGCCTGGTGCGGGCCCCGCAGCGACCTGCGACCGCTGATCGGGCCGGACGCCACGCTCCACCCGACCGGCAAGCGCCACTACCGGCCGGACGCGGCGTCCGGGATGGACTCGGTGCGCAGCCTCTGGGCGGGGCACGTGCTGCCGGCCAACCGGTTCATCCGCGACGCTGCCGACCGGGCGGTCGCCGACTACCGGCCCGACGTGGTCGTCGCCGACCAGTACGCGCTGGCCGGCGCGTTGGCCGCGCACCGCCACGGCGTGCCGTGGGCGACGCTCTGCGTGGGCGTGCTGGAGCTGACCCCGCCGACCGACGAGATGCCCGAGTTCGACGACTACGTGCACGCGCAGCTGGCCCGGGTGTGGGCGATGACCGACCTGCCCGTCGACCCGGCGCTCGACCTGCGTTTCTCGCCGTACCTCGTGATCGGCCTGACCACGGCGGCGCTGACCGGCCCGGCGGCGCTGCCGGCGCGGTGCGTGCTCATCGGGCCGGCCCTGGGCCGGCGGCCGAACGCGCCCGGGTTCGCCTGGGACGCCTGGGACCCGGTCCGCCGGCACGTGCTGGTCACCGTCGGCACCATGGCCGAGCACCTGGCCCACGACTTCTACCGCCGGATCGTCGTCGCGACCGCGCCGCTCGCCGACCGGGTCCAGGTGATCCTCACCGCCCCGCCGGGCCTGGTGCCCGACCCGCCCGCGCACGTGCTCGTCGCGCCCCGGGTGCCGGTGCTGGAGCTGATGCCCCGGCTGGACGCGGTCGTGTCGCACGGCGGGCTGGGCACGGTCTCCGAGGCGCTGGCGCACGGCGTACCCGTGGTGGTGGCGCCGATCCGGCACGACCACCCGACCGTCGCGCGGCAGGTGACGCGGGCCGGGGCCGGCCGCACGGTCTCCTTCCGCACCGCCACCCCGGCGGAGCTGACCTCGGCGTTGGCAGCGGTCCTCGACGACCCGGCCTACGCCGCCGGCGCGCGCCGGGTCGCCGAGTCGTTCGCCGCGGCCGGCGGCGCCCGGGCCGCCGCCGCGCACCTCGCCGCGCTGGCCGCCAGTGCCCCGCTGTCCCACCAGGAGGCTCGATGATCGAGGCCACCGGCCTGCGCAAGTCGTTCCGGGTGGGCCGCGGTCGCGGCGCGAGCACGGTGGAGGCGGTACGCGGCGTCGACTTCGCGGTGCGGCGCGGCGAGATCGTCGGCTTCCTCGGCCCCAACGGCGCGGGCAAGTCCACCACCCTGAAGATGCTCGCCACGCTGCTGAGGCCCAGCGGTGGGGTGGCGACCATCGCGGGTGTCGACCTGTTGCGCTCGCCCGCCGAGGTGCGCCGGCGGATCGGCTTCGTGGCACAGGCCAGCGGCACCTACGACGACTCCACCGCCCGCCGGGACCTGGTCCTCCAGGCCCGCATGCACGGTCGGGCGAAGAGCGTGGCGCAGGAGCTGGCGGCGGCGGCGATCCGCGCGTTCCAGCTCGACGACTTCGCCGACCGGAAGATCCGGACGTACTCCGGCGGGCAGCGCCGGCGCCTCGACGTCGCGCTCGGCGTCATCCACTCGCCGCAGGTCATGTTCCTGGACGAGCCCACCGCCGGGCTCGACCCGCCCAGCCGGGCGCGGATGTGGCGGGAGGTCCGGCGGCTGCGTGACGAGGGCATGACGATCTTCCTGACCACGCACTACCTGGACGAGGCGGACAGCCTCTGCGACCGGGTCTCGATCATCGACGCCGGCCGGATCGTCGCGGAGGGCACCCCGTCGGACCTCAAGCGGGAGATCTCCGGCGACGTGGTCACCGTCGACCTCGCCGCGTCCGAACTGCTCGACGCGGCCGGCGGTGACCTGCCGGCCGCGACGAAGCTGCTGGCCGAGGCGCCCTACGTGCGCGCGGCGGAGCCGGTCGACGGCGCCCTGCGGCTCTACGTCGACGGTGCCGCCACCGCCATCCCGCAGATCATGCGGGCGCTCTACGACCGGGGCATCGAACCCGGCGCGATCGAGACCCGCCGGCCGAGCCTCGACGACGTGTTCCTGGCCAAGACCGGCCGCTCACTGGAGGAGTGACGTGAAGCTCGTCCGGGACACCTGGCTGATCTTCCAGCAGGAGGCCGGTCTGATGGTGCGCAACCCCGTGATGGTCGCGTTCAGCCTGGCCCAGCCGATCACCTACCTCATCCTCTTCGCCCCGTTCCTCAAGGTGGTGATGGTCGACCGGGGCGCCGCCACGTACGCCGACGCCTACCGCATCTACGTGCCCGGCCTGTTCGTGGCGATGGGTCTGTTCGGCGGACTCTTCGCGGGCTACGGGCTGCTCAGCGCGCTGCGCGCCGGCATCATCGACAGGTGCCGGGTGACCCCGGTCAGCCGCACCGCGCTGCTGCTCGGCCGGGCCCTGATGCACGTGTGCCTCAACGTGGTGCAGGCGGTCGTGGTCACGCTCGTGGCGCTGCCGTTCGGCCTGCGCGTGCACCTGGCCAACCTGCTCGTCTCGTACGCGCTGCTGGGCGTGATGGTGCTGCTCAGCACATCCATCTCGTACGACATCGCGTTGCTGGTGCGCAACGAGAACAGCCTCGGCGTGCTGGTGAACACCGTCGGCCAGCCGATCTCGCTGCTGGCCGGCGTGCTCATTCCGCTCGTGCTCGCGCCGATGTGGATCCAGCGGGTCGCGCTGTGGAACCCGTTCGCCTGGGCCACCGACGGGATGCGGGCGCTCTTCGCCGGGCAGGTCTTCCAGACCGTGGTCTGGCAGGGCGCGCTCATCATGATCGGGCTGGCCGCCGCCAGCCTCCTCTGGTCGTCGCACCTGTTCAACCGGGAGGTCTCCTGACCGTCCGTGCATCGACCATTGTCTCACCGTGGTGGGCGCTCTAGCCTGATCGTGTCCCGGCTACGTGAGGAGGCGACGCGTTGGGTGCCGACAACTTCCGGGCGACCCTGGCGGCGGATGCGGAACTGGGCGCGGGCAACGTGTTGCCGCGGCTGGCCGCGCACGGGGCCGACATGGACGTTCCCCGGGTGACGTTCGACGTCGACGTCGACGACATCCCCGCCTGGACCCCGCTGTCGCTGGCCACGCTGACCGAACGGGTGGCCGCCCGGGCTGCCTGGTTCGCGGCACGCGGCGTCGGCCGGCGCGACCCGGTGGCGGTCTACGTGACCTCCGCCCCGGACGTGTTCCTGAACTTCCTCGCCCTCACCCGGCTCGGCGCGATCCCGGCCCTGATGAACGGCAACATGCCGATCGAGCTGGCCGCCGAGTTCGTCCGGCGGCTGCGCGGCGTCGGTGTGGTGGTCGACGCCGACCACGCCGCGCTGCGCGAGCACGACCTCGGCGCGCCGGTCCTCGGCGACGCGGCCGAGACCGGCACCGGCGACCCCGCACTGGCGCCGCCGCACCACCGCCACCACCCCGAGGACCCGGTGGTCATCACCCACTCCTCGGGCACCACCCGGGTCCCGGCGGCGATCGTGCACTCGCACCACGGCCTCTTCGCCGCGATCCGCGCGGTCCGGCTCACCGAGTCCCGACCGTACGGGGAGGTGCGGGAGCTGTCCGCGCTGCCGGCCGCGCACGCCGCCGGCATCATCACCCTCAACCAGGCGCTCTGCAACGGCTACCAGCTGCTCTGCCTGTCGGCGCAGGGCGGCCCGTTCGCGCGCAGCGCCGAGACGATCCTCGACGCCATCGAACGGTGGCGCCCGACCGGGGTGTTCGGCTTCGCCGTCACCTGGTCCGAGCTGGCCCGTGTCGACCTGAGCAGGCGCGACCTGCGTTCGGTGCGCAACTGGTTCAACACCGGCGACTGCGCGCACGAGGCGCACGTACGCCGGCTGGTGGCCGTTGGCAGCCATCCCACCTGGACGCGCGACGGCCTGGTCGACGTGCCCGGCTCGAAGTTCGTCGACATGCTCGGCTCCACCGAGATGGGACACGGCGCGTTCCGGATCACCCACCGCCTCGGCAGCGACCGCTACGACCGGTGCGTCGGCAAGCCGTACCCGTTCGCCCGGATCGCCCTGCTCGACGTGACCACCGGCGAGGAGGTCCCCGACGGGCAGGTCGGGCACGTCGGGCTGAAGTCGCCGACGCTGGCGATCGGCTACTGGAACGACTCGGTCACCACCTGGCGCACCCGTCTCGACGGGTGGTACCTGACCGGCGACCTGATGTACCGCGACGCGGTCGGCGACTACCACCACGTCGACCGGGCCAGCGACGCGGTCGACCTGGGCGACGGCGCCTGGCTCTACACCGCGTTGTCCGAGGAACGCATCCTCACCCACTGCCCGGACGTGCGGGACTGCACGGTCGTCGCGGCCACCGCCGACGACGGCGCGCCCGTCACCGAGGTGCTGCTCCTGCTCGCCGACGACGCCGACGCCTCGCTGGACCGCACCGATCGGGTGCGGGCGGCGTTGGGCCCGGCCGTGGCGGCGACGCTGCGCCGGGTGGTGACCGTCCCGGACGACGGGGTGGTCATGGGCCCCACCGGCAAGGTCCGCAAGTTCCTGATGCGCCAGCGGCTGCTGGCCGGCACCGGAGCGCCCTGACCGGTCCGCCGATCCGGCGGCGTGCGCGACCGTGCCAGAATCGGCAGCCGTGTCCTACCTTCCCGCGCAGCCGTACCCGCCCATGCCCGGCGGTGTCACGCCGTTCGTCGCCTACCCCCATCCGATCGCGCCGCCGCCCGGCTGCGCGGTGCTCGTCGTGTCGGTGAACCGCGGGCCCTACCTGGTGCCGGTGCCGACCACCAGCCGCTTCAAGATCGACCGGCGACCGGTGCCGATCCCCGGCGAGGGCACCTGGCACATCGCGGTCCCCGCCGGTCCGCACGACGTCCGCTACACCGACTTCCTGGGCGTGCCGATCGTCACCACGTCGGTGGTGGCCCACCCGGGTGCCGCACACCACCTGTCGTTCCGCTTCGGCGGCTGGCGCAACCGGGTGCACGACGGTCACGGCACCGACGTGACCCGGTTCGGCCTGTGGTCCAACTACAGCATCATGCTCGTCGCGCTGGCCGTCATCGTGCCGCTCTGCTGCGGCGGGCTCGCGCTGGTCGGCGCGTTCTCCGCCGCCCCGTGACGCGGACCGCGCGAACCGGCGCTTCTCGCAGCACCGGTCACCGTGCGTGACCCCTCCGAAGAAACGACCACATCGGAGCGACATACCTCTGAGTCATGATTATGACTGACAGGTATGTCTCTCTCCACCAGTCCATGTCGTCGGCCGCGACACGCCCGAGACAGCGGACTCCAGGCCGGGGGTGGGTCGGGCCCGGGGGTCCGATCAGGCGGACCGCGATCACGGTTGAACCGTCGGCGGTCGTGGCCGTAGTGACCCGGACGGCAGGACGACGGTGGGCGGGGACAGGGAGGACGACGGGTGCGGATGCGGTGGGCCGTTCAGGCGGTGCTGGTGCTGGTCGGGATCTGGCTGGTGCCCGGCGTTCCGGTGCAGGCGGCGCCGGCCGAGACCGGCAGGTACTACGTGGTCGGTCCGCCGGTCGACGGGCAGCGCGAATACCTGTACGCCATCGCGCTGCGCACGCTCGGCAACGGCAACCGCTACCGGGAGATCGTCGAGCTGAACACCGGCCGGGCCCAGCCGGACGGTGAGACGTTCACCGACGGGCTGGCGCTGAACCCGGGCTGGGTGCTCGTGCTGCCCCGCGACGCCAGGGGCCAGGGGGTACGCGTCGGCCCGTTGCCACGGATCCGGGCCCGCTCCGCCCCGCCCGCGACCCGGACCCCGCCCACCCCCCGGTCCGTGCCGCCGTCCGCCCCGCCAGCCCCGCCACCCACCTCGGCCATGCCGCCCCGGACCTCGGCCGCGCCAACCCGGGTTCCGCCGTCGGGCGCGGCCCGGCCGCCGGCCACCACGGAGGTCGCCGCGCCCCGACGGCGGGAGCCCACCACCCCGGGCGGGATCGACCCGCTGGTGATCCGGGTCGGTGCGGGTGTCCTGTCGGTGCTGCTCGCGGTGGTGGCGATCGTGCTGCTGCGCCCGGGCCGCTCCGCCCGTGGCCCGGCCCTGGCCGGCGACGACGGGCCCTGGCCGCCCGAGCGACACCACACACCGGTCCCCGGTGACGCCGGCCGGCCCGAGCCGACCGGCACGCCGGGCGACGGCGCGCCGGCCCGCGCCCCGCAGGCGCCGGTACGCCGGGCGACGGACCGGCCCGCCGCGCCGACGTCGCCCCCGCCGGGTCCCGCGATCCTCACCGCCCCACCGTCCCCGACGGACCGACCGGCGGCTCCGGCCGGGGCGTCCGTGCCGGGCGCGGCGATGATCGCCGCACCGTCCGCCGTGGAGCCCACGGCCGGGGCCCCGGCCACCGTGCCGCCCGTCGAGCCCGGCCGACCCGCTCCGCGCGGCGACGAGCCCGGGTCCGACGCGTCCGGGCGCGATGAGCCCGGGCCCTCGGCCGCGACCGACGTCACCGCTGACCGGCCGGACGCCGGCGCCCCGGTCGACCTGCCCCGGCCGCCGCTGCCGGCAGCGGGCGAGCTGCCGTACCTCACCGCCGACCTGGACACCGACGTCGGCCCGGCCCGGGTCCGGCTGGTCGGGGTGGCGGCCGGGCGGGGCGCGCCGCCGTACGCCTGGTTGGGCCCGGGGGAGACGGCCCCGCCGGCGGTGCTCCCGCTGGTGCTGGGACGCCGCGGGCCGTGGCGCCTGCACGTGGATCTCGCCCGGGTGCCCGACGTGCTCACGCTCGTCGGCCCGGTGGCGGTGTGCCGCCGGGCCGCCGTGGCCCTCGCCGGCGGGCTCACCGCCGCAGGTGTCGGCGTCGCGGTGGTGGGCGACGCGCTGGGCGTGGCGCCGCCGGACGGCGCCCGCCGGCTGCCCGGCCTGCCCGAGCCGCCCGGCCCGGGCGACGACCTGCCGGCGCCCGGCGTGGTGTTCACCGCCGGACCGTCCCCGGCCGGTGCGCGAGGGCTCGCCACCGCCACCGGCGGGCGGTGCGTGCCGGTGGTGCTCGGCCCGGTGCCGGCCGGCCGCTGGTCGCTTCAGCTCGACGCGGACGCGCCGGAGGCCGGCGGGGACTGAGCGGCCCGCAGCACCACGGGCAGCGGCCCCGCCGCCACCCCGGGCACCGGCTCCCACCCGCCGTCGCGCACCCGGTGGACCCGCTCCACCTGGATCCGGTCGTAGGAGCGGCTGGTGAGGATCAGCTCGACGCCCGCCTCGCGCAGCCGCTGCGCGCGACCACGGACCAGCGGCAGTTCGCCGACCGCGTCGGCGGTGGCCTCGACGTCGACCGTGCGGCCGCGGGGCACCCGCAGCTCCACCAGCAGCCGGCCGGCGCGCGCCGCCGGCCGCCGCCGGGCCAACGGCAACCAGCCCGGGGCCAGGCCGCGGGACCGCTCCGGCAGCAGCGCGTACGCCCGCCGGGCGCCGTGCGCGGGCCACCGGCTCACGTCGTGCGGCAGCCCGCCGGTGGACACCCCCGCCGGCGCGGAGCGGATCCGCAGCGCCGCGCCGTCGAGCCCGTCGACCGGGCGCAGCCGGCCGTCGTCGGTGGCCCGGAACCCGTCCCGCACCCGGGCCCGGTCCAGCCGCCCCGCCGGCAGCAGATAGGTGTCCGGGGCGCCGAGCAGGTACTGCAGCCGGGCCGGGACGTGGGAGCGCAGCGCCTGCACCGGGATCGCCCCGCCGGGGGCGATCCGGACCCGCAGGAGATCGGCCCGGTGCGGCGCGGACCGCGGGTCGAGGTGGGCGACCAGGAACAGCTCGGGCGTGGGTACGCCCTCGGCGGCGGCCCGCTCCAGCTCGCCGTCGACCGGCACGAACGCCTCGAACTCGGTGACCGTGACCTGCTGGCCGGGGCGGAGCCAGGGCGGCCCGTACCGGGCGGCGCGGCGGTGCTCCATGGCGAGGGCGGGGCGGGGGGCGGGCGCCGGGACGGCAACCGCCGGCCCGTCCGGGGCTGCGTCGTCCGGCGCGGAGTCGCCCGTACCGGTGTCGTCCGGCGCGTCGGTTGCCACCACGATGCGCTGCCGCGACGAGCGGGGCACCAACAGGCCGTCGGGCGTCGCATCGACGGCCGGCGGGCCGTCGGCGTACCTCGGTCGGTGGGCCTGCCACGGCGCCACGCCGCCGGCCGCGTCGAGCGCGCGCAGGTGGCGGTGGTCGTCGACCAGCTCCGCCCGACCGCCCGGCGGTGGGGTCCAGATCGTGGCGCCGGTCGTCTCGGCCAACTCGGCGGCCTGCGCCCGCAGCTTCGCCTGCTCGTCCGGCTCGGACGGCCAGGTCAGCCACAGCCGCAGGTCGGCGCCGTAGAGCGGCAGCTCACCGAGGAGCGCGGCCAGGTGCCCGGCGTCGCGTACCTGCTGGGTGCCGCTGTAGTCGCCGATCAGGAAACCGCCGGCGCGAGCCGTGACCGACACCGTGACCAGTTCCGGTGCGGTGGCGCCGAGCCGGTGCGCGGTGGCCCGACGGGCCACGAAGTCCGCGCGGGTGGCCAACGCCACACCGGTCGCCAACGGCAGGTTGACCACGCCGGTACGGGGTCGGACCAGCCCGTCCTCCACCGCGAACCAGCCGGGCAGCGGCGTGGCCAGGCCCGGTGGCTGCAACACCAGCCAGTCCATCGGCTGGCGGGTGACCCGGTCCAGCGGCAACGCGTGCAGCGGCCCGTCGTCGGCGTCGGAGGTGCGGCCGGGCAGCACCTGCCGGATGTCCGCGCCGTCCGGGCTGACCAGCACGTCGTGCCCCAGCAACCCGGCGACCTCGGTGAACAGCTCGGCGTGGCGGGCGCCGTCGTCGGTGAGGATCCGCACGTCGTCGGCGGCGTCACCGGTGCGCCGCACCAGCTCGGCCACGGCGGGGGCGTCCAGCGGGCGCTCGGGCGCGCTGGGCAGCGCCGGCCGGCCCCGTGGCCCGCACACCAGCCAGAGATCCAGCAGGCCGGGCACCCGGCGGTGCCGGCGCGGGTCGAAGCGCCGGGTGCTGGGCACCCGGTCGATGCCCCGGCCGTCCACGGCCCGCGCCAGATCTGTCACCGCCGTCCCGCCTTCCACCGACGCCCCGCCGGCCGGAGCTGTCCGACATCGAGGGCCGGTACCCTCGGCGGTCTCCATGACGGACGCCATGGAAATCTGGTTCAGATTGATTTGAACGAAGTCGGCGCTGATCCGCAATAGACGGTGACGGCCGAACGGTCTGGGCCGCGGTGACGGAAGGGGACCCCGGTGCTGGCGAAGCACTCCATCCTTGCTCGACTGCTCGTGGTGGTGATGGTCGGCTGCGCGTTCCTGGCGGCGCCCCGGCCGGCCGCCGGGTCCGCGCCGGACACCGAGCCGTACGTGAAGTACTACGTCGTCACGGCGCGCTACCAGGGCCAGCCGGAGAACCTCACCGAGATCGCCCGGCGGTTCCTCGGCAGCGGCGAGCGGTCCGCCGAGATCTACCAGCTCAACACCGGTCGGGTCCAGCCCGACGGGCGACGCCTGACCGATCCGGCCGCGCTGCGGGCCGGGTGGTACGTGGTGCTGCCCTGGGACGCCGCCGGCCAGGGCGTCGAGTACGGACAGTTGCCGGCCGCCCGTCGCCCGTCGGCCCGCCCCACCCCGGCCGCCTCGCCGAGCCCGCGGGCGGACAGCAGTCCGACGCCCAGCGCCAGCGGCACCCCGGCCGGCTCGCCCACCGGCTCCACGCCGGCAACGAAGTGCACCGCCAAATCCGCGTCGAGTGGCCGGTCGGAGTGGGCGCAGCTGCGCATGGCGGCGGACAGCGCGTGGACCCTGACCCGGGGCAACGGGGTCAAGGTCGCCGTCGTGGACACCGGCGTCGACGCCGGACTCCAACAGCTCAGCGGCCGGGTCGCGGTGGGCGCGGACGTCACCGTCGGCAACGGGCGCGGCGACGAGGACTGCCTCGGTTCCGGTACGGCGATGGCGGGCATCATCGCCGCCGACGACAGCGTCGACGGCAGCCCGGTGGGGCTGGCCCCGGACGCGACGATCGTGCCGGTGCGGATGGTCCGCTCCTCGGGCGACGCCCGGCCGGCCGACGCCGCCACCGCCATCGAGGTGGCGGTCAGCACCGGCGCCCAGGTGGTGGCGCTCGGCTCCCGCGTCGACCTGGCCGACCCGGCGGTGGCCGCCGCGCTGGCCACCGCGCTCGAACACGACGTGCTGGTGGTGGCGGGCGCGCCGGTCAAGCCCACGACGCCGCCGTCGCCGCGGGAAGGCTCCGGCGGCGGGGCGCTGGTGCTCACCGGCGGTGTCGGGGCCGGCGGGCAGCTCGCCGAGAAGTACCTTGACGGTTCCGTCGAGGTGGTCGCGCCCGGCGTCGAGGTGGCGACGCTCGGCGTGGGCGGGGGCAAGGTGGTCGGCAACACCGGCACCGAACTCGCGGTGGCGTTCGTGGCCGGCGCGGCCGCGTTGGTCCGGGCCGTCGAGCCCGGCCTCACCGCCAGGCAGGTCGAGGAGCGCATCCGCGGCACCGCCGACCCGGTGGGCGGGCAGGTGGCCGAGGGCGACGCGCGCTACGGTGCCGGCATGATCAACCCGGCGGCCGCGGTCGCGCCGTCGGTGGAGGGCCCGGCCCCGGCCGCCGCGCAGGCGGGCCGCGGCGGGGGCACGCTCGTCGCCGTGCTGCTGGGGTTCGCGGTGCTGTTCGGCGTCGGCGGCTTCCTGGTCTACCGGCTACGTCGCCGCCGCTTCGCCGGCTGACCGCGGTGTAAGGAGGGGCCCCTTTTTAACAGACGTCTGTTAAAAAGGGGCCCCTCCTTACACCCACAGCTAGCGCAGCGACCAGGTCTGCTTCGGGTTGAACACGCACGTCCACGCATTCAGCGGGGCGTCCGCGCCGTGCCCGTCGACGTCCAGACAGCGGTCCGTCTCCCGGTTGAACAGCGACCGCCGACCGTCGCGTTCGATCCACTGCCACTTCTGCGCCGGGTTGCCGCTGCAGATCGCGGTCTGCACCGGCGCGCCGTCGCGCTTCTCGCCCCAGGCCACGTCCAGGCAGAGGCCGTTGACCCGGACGCTGCCGTCGGACGGGAACGTCCACCAGTGCAGCTTGTGCTCCTTGCACGGCCGCAGGACGACGCGTATGCCGTCGCCGGTGCCGCCGGTGGCGCAGAGCCCGGTCTCCTTGCCGACGAGCTGCTTGGCCCCGGACGGGCGCTTCGGCGTGGCCGGCTTCGCCGGCTCGGCCGGCGGCCGGGTCGAGGGCGACACGCTGGGCCGCGGCACGGGGGAACCGGCCGTCGGCGACGGTGACGGCGAGGGCGAGGGTGACGGCGACGCGGGGGACGGGCTCGGGCCGGCCGAGCGGACCCGCAGCCGGTCGTCGAGCGCGTAGAAGTCGGTGAACTCCCGCACCTGCCGCACGAACGCCTGCGTCGCGTCGTCCAGCTCGCCGCCGGTCTGCCGGAGGGCGGTGGGGCCGTTGCGGTAGGCGGCCAGCGCCAGCAGGCCCGGGTCGCCGTCGAGGCCGGCCAGGTCCCGCCGCAGCGCGCACAGCGCGGCGCCGACCGCCGGCACGGCGACCTGCGGATCCCACGGCGAGGCGGCCGCCGGCCCGTGCGCCCGCCACACCTCGGGCAGGAACTGGGCGATCCCGCGTCGGCCGTCGTCGCCGAGCAGGTTCGCGTCGAATCCGGACACGGCCATGAGCTGCGCGGCCACCGCCGCGGGCGGCACCTCCGGGCACACCGACCCGGCCCGCACCACCAGGCGTACGTAGCCCGCCGGCACCGCCTTGGGCTGTCGGCGCTCCGGCTCGGGGCCGGTCGCTCCGGAACCGCCGAACGCGGTCAGCTCGCCGTAGTACGCCGCGTAGCGGCTCACATCGTCGACGTACTCGACCGCCCCGGACGGCACACCCTTGGCGTCGCGCACCGGGTCGAGTCCGGTGTGGAACGCGGCCAGGGACAACCGCCACTGGTCACCGGGGATGCCGGCGAGGCGTAGCTGCCCGCTGAGGTCGCACATCTGGTGGGCCAGCGCGAGGATGTTCGCGGCGGCGTCGGTGCGGTCCGCGCCGGGCCACGGCGCCCAGGACTTCCACCGGTCGTCGTCGAGCCCGGCGAAGCCGCGACCGCCCGATGTGGTCTTCTTCACACGTCCGTCCAGGCCGGACTCGGTCATCAACTGGCCGGCCAGGCGGGCCGGGGTCAGCGTGGGGCAGGACCGGGCCGCCGCCCGGATCGCGGTCAGATGCTCGGCGGAGACGGTACGGCCGGTCAGCTTGTCGTCCCGGGCCGTGGCGATGCCCCAGCTCACGGAGGCGACCACCATGCACAGCACCGCGAGGCCGGCCGCGATGGCGGCGACGACACGACGCGGGATCCGGGCGAGCCGGGATCGGATGCCAGGAAGATCGGGTGTCACGGGGCTTCCCTTCCGGTGATGACGTCGCCAGGCGTGACGTATGCGCGACGTCCTCGGTTCACCCGACCGGAATCGGATCCGATTCCGGTCCGGCCGCCATTGAACCGACCGGCACACCGGGCCGTCAATGTGGCCGCCGCCGGACGGACCGCGCCGGGGCTGCCGGACCGCCGATCGGAGCGCTCGATGTCGACTCGCCACCACCCGCCGGTCGCGGGACCGACAAGCACCGCCGCCCGCCGGCCGCACCCGCGCCGGGCTGCGACGCGACGTACCGGGCGGGTCGGATGAGCGCCGGCACCCTGGTCGCGGTGCGCCGGTCGGCGGCACCGTCCGATCAGTACGGTTATCCTTTCCCCTCAGAGGGGCTCGACGCCGTGGCGTCGGGTCGACCGTGCGGGCGCGCCCCACACGTCAGGGGGAGGCGTTCTGTGTCGGCGGTGCCCAACGAGGCGGTGGATCCCGGAGCGCCGGGTGAGGCCGTCGGTCAGGGTTCCCCCGAGAGCCTGATGCGGTGGATCCACGAGACCTACCGGGAGCCGCTGCTGCGGTTCGTCACCCGGCTCGTGCTCGGCCGGCAGGAGCTGGCCGAGGACCTGGTGCAGGAGACCTTCCTGCGGGCCTGGCGCAACCTGGCGACGTTGGCCGAGGAGCCGCGCCGGATCGCGCCCTGGCTCTACACCGTCGCCCGGCACGTGGCCGTCGACGCCGGTCGGGCCCGGCAGGCCCGGCCGCCGGAGGTGGCGGTGCCCGACCTCAACCGGCTCACCACGGCCGAGGACGAGATGGAACGGGTGGTCAGCGCGCACACCGTCCGCCTCGCCCTGCGGCAGATCAAGCCGGAGCACCGGGCGGTCCTGATCGAGATGTACTACAAGGGCGCCTCGGTCGCGGAGGCCGCGGAGCGGCTGGGGATACCCGAGGGTACGGTAAAGTCACGGACGTACTACGCGGTGCGGGCGCTGCACGCGGCGATCGGCCCGATCGAGTCGGCCTGATGACGTGTCCCAGCGGCTCCCCGTCCGATTCCCCGGCACCGTCGTGGTGGCCCGGGTCGTCACGCCGGCGCACCCGTGGTCGGGTCGGGAGGGGGGCGTGATGCGTACCGGCGGTGAGAATTACACGTCCGAGCACGAGGCACTGGCGCTCTACCTGCTCGGCGCGCTCGACGACGCCGACCGCGTCGCCTTCGAGGCGCACCTCGCCGGCTGCGACGAGTGCCTCACCGCCGCCGCCGACCTGGGCGACGCGACCAGCGGGCTCGGCACCCTCGACGCGGGCGACTGGGCGGAGTTCGACCTCCCGCCGACCGCCGTCCTGCCACCGAGGTCCGCGCCGGAATCCGCTCCGCCCGCCGTCCCCGCGCTGGTCGAGCCGGTCGCCCCCGAACCCGTCACGCCGGTCGCCTCCGGGTCGGCTACGCCGACGGCCGCCGAGCCGGAGGCACCGGCCGTCGGTGCGTCGTCCGCCTCCGTACCCGGTTCGTCGCCGGACCCCGGGGATGCGTCCGCGCCGGACGGGGCGGCGGTGACCGCGGGCCGACGGCTGGTGCGCTCCGGCCGGGGACCCGGCGGCACGACCGCTCCGGCGTCGGCGCCCGGCGGCGTACGTCCCGGCGGTGGCCGGTCCCGGGCCCCGTCCCCACGTCGCCGGCTGCTGCTCTGGGCCGGGGCGGTGGTGCTGGCGGTGGCGGTGCTCACCGGCGGGATCGTGGCCGCGGTCGGCGGCGGTGGTGGCCGCGACGACCTGGTGCTGACCGCGACCGGGGAGGCGCCCGGCCAGGGCGTCGGTCTCTCCGTGTCGATCACCACCCACGAGGGGCAGGGCTCGACGATCCGGATCACCGCGACCGGGCTGCGTCCCGGCCTGCGCTACCGGCTCTTCGCGGTGACCCGCGACGGCGTCACCCATCCGGTGCGGGACTGGACCGCCTCGACCGGCCCGCAGGAGGTGACCGGGGAGTTGAGCCCGCCGGTCGACCAGCTCTCCTTCGTCGGGGTGGGGCTGCCCGACGGCACCTCCGTCGTCACCGCCCCGATCTCCCGCTGACCCGCGGGCCCCGTCACGCGGGACGGCGTCGACCGGACTTCTGGATCCGGCCCATTTTCCGGTGAACCGAAGGACCTCCCGTGCCGTCGTGTGGCCGTGCGTCAGCCGCACACGTCGGGGGACGCGGCGCGTCCCCGCCGGGCCGAGGGAGGGCTAGATGGCTGTGAGGACCGGATCGTCACGGGAGCGCGGAGAATGGGCGGGGGTGTTGACAGGGGGCCCCGCCACCTCCGAAAGCGTTAACAGGGGGCCCCTCCTTGCACTGCTCGCGGTGGTGTTGCTCGCGCTCGGGCTGGGCGTGGGCGTGCCGGGTGGTACGGCGACCGCCGCCGCCGGAGCGCGGTTGACGTTCGTCAACGGCACCGCGGAGACGCTGTGGATCGGCGCGGGGGAGAGCGGGGACGGCTCCCGGCCGATCACCGGCCTGCCCGTGCTGCGCCCCGGCGAACGGGGCACGATCGCCATCCCGGACGCGGGCGAGCCGGGTTACTGGCGCGGCCGGTTCTTCGCCCGCCAGCGCTGCGACGGCGACCCGAACGGCGGCTTCCGCTGCCTCGTCGGTGACTGCGGCGCGTACGCCGACCGGTGCGAGCGGGGCGCGGAACCGGTGAGCCTGGCCGAGTTCAACTTCGACAGTCGCGACCCGGCCGCGCCCTGGTACAACGTCAGCTACGTGGACGCCGTGTCCACCACGATCACCATCGACGCGCCCGGTGCGCCCCGGCCGGAGAAGGCGGGCAGCTGCGCACGGTGGGACTGCTCGGCCGGGCAGATGCTGGCCGCCTGCCCGGAGGCGCACGCCGTACGCGACCCGGCGAAGGGCGATCGGGTGAACTGCGTCAACCCGAGCCGGGACGCGGAGAGCGCCTACACCGCCGCGCTGCTGCCGTTCGGCCCGCGCGCCTACCTGTGGTCCACCCACGACCGGGTGGCCGGCAACGAGACGGTCTACAACTGCCCCGGCTGCGGCGAGGTCGTGGTGACGTTCCGTGGCGGTGGCGGTGGCGGCGGGGCGCCGGCCGCCCCGCCGGCCGAGCGCAAGGCGGTCAGTTCGACCGGCGGGTTCGCACTGCGCGGGTACGCGGACAAGTGCGTCGACGTGCCGAACGGCGAGTCGGCCGACGGGGTGCGGCTGCAACTCTGGCAGTGCAACGGCTCCCCGGCGCAGCGGTTCACCCGCGGCCCCGGCGACACGTTGAAGGTGCTGGACAAGTGCATGGACGTCGCGTGGGCGTCCCGGGACAACGCGGCCAAGGTGCAGCTCGCCTGGTGCACCGGCGGCCCGGCGCAGGTGTGGGTGACCGAGGGCGGGCTGGTGCGCAACCCGAACTCCGGCAAGTGCCTGGACGTGCGGGACTGGAACTCCGACGACGGCGCGCCGTTGCAGATCTGGGAGTGCGCGGCGAGCCAGAGCAACCAGAACTGGCGCGCGGCCCGCTGACCGCGGGACGACGGCGGGCCCGGGTGACGATCACCCGGGCCCGCCTTGTCGTGCGGTTTCGGTCAGCGACCGCGCGCCGGCGCCTGCTGCTGCGCCGCCCCCGCCGCCGGGGCGGGGTTCGACTGCCGGCGGTTCTGCCCGCTCTCCAGGTCGACGTTCTGCGACTGCTGCTGGATCGCGCTCCGCCGCTGGTCGACCGCCGCGTTGGTGACCGCGGACCCGGCCGCGACGAACGCGCCGGCGGCGCTGAGCTGCGGGACGTTCGCGGCCGTGCCGGCGATGCTCAGGCCCATGCCGCTGAGGTTTCCGGCATGGACGGCGGCCTTGGTCCAGTCGCCCTTCTGCGCGGCGTCGATGAACTCCACGCCGGACTTCAGGGCGGTGACGGCGGAGGCGCCGATCTGCGTGCCGCGCGCGGCCCACCCCTCGAGGAGGCCGGCCGTGGCGTTCAAGGCGTTGGCGGTGAACTCCGACCCGGGCGGCAGATAGGTGTTCATGTAGTTCTTGAAGTCGGTCAGGCCTTTGAAACCGGCGTTCTGGGCGCCCTTGCGTGCCTCACTCTCGGTCGGCCGGTTGGGGTTGCGCGGGTTCACCTGGCTGCCCCGCCGGGGTGCGACCGGCTCCGGCGTGCTCACCGCCCCCACGTCCAGGGCCGTCTGCACGAGCCGGTCCGGATCGGTGGCCACGAAGGTGGACCGGCGGCGGAGCCGGTCCACCTGGTGGCTGGCGGCCGCGGAGTTGCGGGCCGCGGCCGAGTTCTGTCGGCTGGACCGCGACGGGACCGGCGGGGACACCCGCCGTCCGTTGTTGAACGAGTCGGTGAACTGCGGCGGCGCGGTCGCGGTGGACGACGACGCGTACGCCGACTGGCTGTACTGGTTGACCGGCACGCTGTAGTGCCGCTCGGTGGGCTGGGTCGGCGGCGGCGCGGTGGAGAACGTCTGTGCGCGTCGCGTCGGGTCCAGCGGGTCCGGCTCGTAGCCGTACCTGGGGTCGGACATGGTCACTCCTTCGAGCGCTGTGCCTGGCTGGGTCGGCCGGCGGTCCGCCGCCGGCTCGGGGTGCCGCCTCCTTCCACGGTTCGCGATGCACCGACTACGAGCCGGTGCCGGGCGCGGTTCAGCGCCGGACCCGAGAAAAAACCTGGGATACCGGTCGAACCGAGCGGGCGGTCGCGTCGTAGTGCGGCCGTCGATCGCTCCGGCCGGGTTCCGCCGGGTGCGGTCGGCGCGCGACGGACGACCGGGAGGGGAGGCGGGGCGGGCGATGAGCCGACCGATGGTGCTGGGGCGACCGCGCGAGCGCGACGAGCGTCCGGTGCGGGGCCCCGACGCTCTCGTCGACGAGGGCATCGGCTGGATCGGCGCGCACGGCGGCGCCGGCGCCAGCACGCTGACCCGCCTGCTCGGCGGCGTGGACATCGGCTGCCGGTGGCCGGATCCGGCGATCGGCGAGCCGGCCCGGGTCGCGGTGGTGGGCCGGACCAACTCCGACGGCCTGCGGGCGGTCTCCCGGGCGCTGAACGCGATGCGGGAGGGCCGGCACCCGGCGGGGATGCGACTGGTGGGCGTGGTGCTGATCGCCGACGCCCCGGGCCGGCTGCCGGCGCCGCTGCTCGGCCGGATCCGGCTGCTGCGGGCGGTCGCCCCGGTGCACCGGGTGCCGTGGATCCCGTCGTACCGGATCGGGGTGGAACCGCAGCGGCCGCCGCGCCAACTGGCCCGGCTGGCGGCCCTGGCCGACGCCCGACCCGGGCGGGGGTCGCGGTGAGCCGGCCGGTCCGCTCCGGCGCGACGATCGTCGTTCTGGTCCTGGCGCTGCTCGCGCTCGCGCCGCCGGGCGCGGCGGTCGCCGCGGGCAGCTACACGGTGACGGTGGACGGCGGCGGCGCCGGGTTCCTCTACAAGATCTGCCTGAAGACCACCACCACGGTGAACACCTACCCGGCCGGTGGCGGCGACCGGGTCTGCTCCGGCAAGAAGGGCTCGACGGACGGGTCGTTCGACCTGACCGCCGAGTACACCGACGGCGACACGGTCTGGATGGACGTCGAGATGCTGGTCGACCTGAGCGGCCACTCGCGGACCAAGGACGACGTGGACATCACCGGGTCGCACTCGTGCACCCTCAAGGGCGCCCTGTACGCGGGCAAGTTCAAGTGCGAGAACGCGATCAACAAGAAGAGCTTCGAAGCGCCGTCGATCGAGCCGTACCAGGTGGCCGTGGACGACCCGAACGCCCCGGTGGTGCAGCTGCTCACGCTGATGGCGTGGTGCGTGAGCGCCGCCGCCGTGGTCGGCCTGCTGCTGACCGGCATGACGCTGGCGTCGCAGTTGCGGCGCGGCGCGCTGGAGGAGCGCACCGAGTACACCAAGCAGATCGCGTTCGTGATGGCGGCGTGCCTGCTCGCGACCACCGCCGGGCCGATCGTGCAGGCCCTCGGATTCAGCCAGTGACCACCCCACCGACCCCCCTTTTCTGCATCGAAGGAGCATCCATGGTTCTCTCCGACCTCTACTACAGCGGTCTGGTGCGGATCCCGTTCGGCATCCGACTCGCGCCCCACCTGGGACCGTCCGGCGGCGGCGAGGTGCCGAAGCCGAGCACCGGCGATGACGCGGTGCCCACCGAACTCGCCACGAAGGTCGAGCAGGCGCTCGGCCTGGTCGCCTGGGCGGGCACCGCGGCGGGCGTGCTCGGCGTCCTGATCACCGGTGCGGTGATGGCCATCTCGCACAAGCGCGGGGAGAGCTCCGAGCACATGAGCCGGCTCGGCATGGTGCTGGGCGGCTGCATCCTGGTCGCCACCGCCGGCCCGATCGTGACCTGGGTCTTCGGCACCGGCGGCGGCGAGGGCGAGGGGAACTGACACATGCGTGCGCGACACGTACCCGAGCCGGCGGAGGACGGGCCGTTCTGGCGGCACCGCCGGTGGCAGGTGTCGGCGGGGTTCCTGGTGCTGGCGCTCTGCGCCGGCATCGGCGCGGCGCTCTACGGGGGCGGGGACGTCGGGTCCCGGGCCGCGCCGCCGGCCGGCCCGACGATCGGTGGGCTGGCGCCGGACGGGTCGCGGCCGCAGGGCTGCCGCACGGTGGACACCGCGCAGCCGATCCCGACCGCGGCGCCGGACGACGTCACCTGGCGGCCGGTGAACGGCGCGCAGACGCCCTTCTCCGCCTCGGCCGGGCCGCTGCGGAGCACCGGGCCGCTGCGCTGGTGTTTCGCGCACACCCCGATGGGCGCGGTGCTGGCGGTGCACACCATCTCGCGGCAGATGAGCGGCCCGGACTGGCGGGTGGTCAGCGGGCAGCAGCTCGTGCCCGGCCTGGGGCGGGACTACTTCGACGCGATGCGCGAGTCGCTGCCGGAGGACGGCCCGCCGCAGACCGCCAACCGGCTCGCCGGGTTCCTGGTGGTGCGCTACACGCCCCGCACGGCGGTGGTGCGGGTGCTGGTGCGGCAGGCGACCGCGCGGTACTTCTCGGTGGACTACACGGCGGACTGGAACGGCGTGGACTGGCGGCTGCGCCCGTTGAACTCCGGCGGCCTGTACGGCCCGGTCACCCCGGTCCTGTCGCTGGCCGGCTTCGTGCTGTGGAACGAGGCCGGGCATGGCTGAGTGCGCGACCGGCGACGCCGTCTACATCGGCGAGATCGGGCAGGTCGTCGGCTTCTTCGAGCGGGGCATCGACGGCATCCTCAGCGACATCGCCGGCGCGATCATGGGCGCGGCGGTGGAGCTGTTCGCCAACCTCGGCGACGTGCCGACGCTGGGCGACGAGACGATCAACGACCAGATCCACCTGCAGACCGACTGGCTCGTGGTGACCATCGCGGTGGCGTCGCTGCTGGCCGCCGCGTTCCGGATGGCGTTGCTGCGCCGGGGGCAGGCGCTGTGGACGGCGCTGCTGGGCCTGGTCCGCATGGTGCTGACCGTGGGCGCGGCCTGGACCGTGCTCAACCTGCTCGCCACCGAGGCCGACCGGTACAGCGACCACCTCTACGACCAGGGCATCAAGGCGCAGCTCAAGCTGATCGCGAACTGCGGGACCGACGGCCTGACCGCGTTCCTGCTGATCATCATCGGTCTGCTCCTGCTCATTGCCGGCTGCGTCCACGTGATCCTGATGTATGTGCGGCTCGGCGCGATGGTGCTGCTCACCGGCACCCTGCCGCTGGCCGCCGCGGCGTCGATGACCGAGTCGGGCGGCGGGTGGTGGCGCAAGCACATCGCCTGGATGGTGGCCTGGCTGGCGTTCAAGCCGGTGGTCGGTCTGATCATGTATTCCGGGGCGGCGATGATCGGCTCGGTCGACGGCGACGCCAAGCACTACAAGCTGGCCGGCGCCGCCATCCTGCTGATGGCCGCCGTCGCGCTGCCCGCGCTGATGCGGCTGGTCGTACCCGCGATGGCGGCGCTCGGCTCGTCCGACGGGGTGGGCGCGGGCGTGGCTGCCGGCGCGGCCGCGGCGGGCGCGGTGGCCAGCGGGGCCAAGCGGATCGCCGGCGGCGGTCACGGCGGGGGCGGGGGCGGTGGTGCGGCCCGGTCGTCGGGCGGCGGCGGCTCACCCTCCGGCGCGGTGGCCAAGGGTGGCGGCGCCTCGAAGACGGACGGCGCCTCGAAGGCCGACGGCGCAACCACGGCGGACGGTGCGACGCAGACCGAGGGCGGTGCCACCGCCGACGGCGCGTCCGACACCGCGTCGACGTCCGACACCGCGTCCACGTCCGGCGGCGGCGGGCAGAAGGCGTCGGGCGGCACACCGGCGTCGGGCGGCACACCGGCGTCCGGCGGCGAGCCGGCGTCGGGGAGCACGCCCGCGCCCCCGAGCGAGCCCGCGCCCGCCGGCACCGCTTCCGGCAGCACCCCCGCACCGGCGAGTGAGCCGGCACCGGCGAGCAGCGCACCGTCCGGCGGCGACCCGGCAGGCGGCGGATCGGGCGGTGGCGGCGGGCGCCGCGCCGTGTCGACGGCCGGGCGGGTGGTCAGCGGCGCGGTCGGGGCCGCCGCCTGGACCGTGCAGAAGAGCGCCGGTGCCGTCGCCGGCACCCACCGGCACGCCGCCGGCATCGCCCGCGGCGCGCTGCCGGACCCCGACCGCGACTAGGCCCGGCCCAGGAGGACGACCATGAGCACCGCAATCGACCAGATCAAGACACCCACGTACGGCAACTGGCGCCGCCCCCGCAAGGCCGGCCTGGGCTCGTTGGGCCTGATCGGCACCTTCGGCCTCTTCGGCGGCCTGGTGGTGGTCCTGCTCGCGTCCATGATCTCGCTGGACGCGGCAGTGGTGGTGGGGCTGCCGTTCGCGCTGACGCTGGCGCCGCTGGCGATCCGCACCCAGGACGGCCGCAACGTCTTCCAGATGGCCGGCGTCCGGGTCGGCTGGCTGCGCCGCAGGTCGAAGCGGCAGCACCTCTACGTGTCCGGGCCGCTGTCGTCCCGGCCCGGCGGCCGGTTCCGCCCACCCGGCCTGCTGAGCCGGGTGACCATGCTGGAGGGACGCGATCCGTACGACCGGCCGTTCGGGGTGCTGCACCACCGCAACCGGCACCAGTACACGATCGTGCTGAGCTGCGAGCCCGACGGCGGGTCGCTCGTCGACCCGGACCAGGTGGACACCTGGGTGGCGCTGTGGGGGGAGTGGCTGTCCCGGCTGGCCCACGAGCCGGGGTTGCGCGGCGCGTCGGTGGTGGTGGAGACCGCGCCGGACCCGGGCACCCGGCTCGCCACCGAGGTGCTGGGCCGGCTCTCCCCGGACGCCCCGCCCGCCGCGCGGGCGGTGATGGAGGAGGTGGTGCGCTCCTATCCGGACGCGTCGTCGGAGATGAACACCTACCTGACGCTCACCTACTCGGCGCCGGGTGGGGCCCGGCGTGACGACGACACCATGCTGGCCGACCTGGCGCTGCGGTTGCAGGGGATCCTGAACGGGCTGGTGGCCGCCGGCGGCGGGTCGGCGGAGCCGCTGTCCGCGGAGCGGATCGCCGAGGTCGTCCGGGTCGCGTACGACCCGGCCGCCGCGGCCGAGGTGCTCGACGTACGCGCCCGGCACGGCGCGACCGGGCTGGAGTGGGAGGACGCCGGCCCGGCCGCGGCGGTCGAGTCGGTCACCTCCTACCAGCACGACTCCGGGGTGTCCCGGAGTTGGCTGCTGACCATGGCGCCGCGCGGCGTGGTGCGTTCGGGCATCCTGCGCAGCATCCTCGACCCGACCGCCGGCGTCCGCCGCAAGCGGGTGGCGCTCGTCTACCGCCCGATCGACCCGGCGACCTCCGCCCGGATCGTCGAGTCGGACCGCCGGTCCGCCCAGTTCATGGCGAACTCGACGAAGGGCCTGGTCCGGGCGCGTGCGGTGGCGGAGATCCAGGCGGCCGAGCAGACCGCGGCGGAGGAGGCCTCCGGCGCCGGTCTGGTGGAGTTCTCGATGCTCGTGACGCTGACCGTCGACTCGGCCGCCGAGGTACGCGACGCGAACGTGACGATGCGCAACCTGCTCGGCGCCACCCGGATCGCGATGCGACCGGCGGACCGGATGCAGGCGGCGGCGTTCACCTGCGCCCTGCCGGTCGGCATCCTGCCCTGGGAGCAGTCGATCGTCCCGCAGGACCTCCAGGAGGCGCTGTGACGGCCGGGGCGGGCGCGGAGGACGCCCGGGTGCCGCACTTCGCCGCGGGCTGGCCCCGCCGCACGTCCGGGCCGACCACCGCGATGTCCGGCCTGGTCGTGCCGGACCTCGACGCGCAGGAGCGGGAGCCCGACGAGACCGACGGGCAGACCCCCCGGGCGCTGCGGCGGGCCCGGCGGCGACGGGCCGCCGAGGAGGCGGCCGAGCGGCGGTACCGGCAGCGGCTGGCCCGGCAGGACGACGCCGACGGGGTGCCGCACCGCGGCGCGCCCGCCGTGGGCGGCGGTCGGGTGGCCACGCTGGACCCACCGACGATGTGGCGGGCCACCACCGTGCAGGCGTGCGGCCTCTGGCCGTTCGCCTCCGGTTCCGGCGCCCCGATGACCGGTGTCCCGCTGGGCCAGCACATCAGCACCGGCGCGACGGTCTGCGGCGACCCGCTCAACTGGTTCACCCGGGCGCGCTACATCTCCAACCCGTCGCTGTTCATGCTCGGCATGCCGGGTCTCGGCAAGTCCACGCTGATCAACCGGATGCTGATCGGCCTGGCCGGGCAGGGCGTCGTCCCGCTGGTGCTCGGTGACCTGAAGCCGGACTACGCGGACACCGTCCGCGCGCTCGGCGGGCAGGTCATCTCCATCGCCCGGGGCGTCGGCGGCCTCAACGTGCTGGATCCGGGCGCGATGGGCGCGGCGGCCGCGCGCATCGGTGGGCAGGCCGGCGAGGCGCTGGCCGCCGAGTCCCACGGCCGGGTGCTGAACATGGTCGCCGCGTTGCTGACCATCGTGCGCGGCGCGCCGATCAGCGACCACGAGCAGTCGGTGCTCTCGGCCTGCCTGCGGCACCTGCGCGAGCGCACCACGCCGGGCCGGACGTACCGGCTGCCGGACCTGCTCGCGGTGCTGGAGGAGGGGCCGCCGCAGGTCCGGCAGGTCACCCTGGACCGGGGTCAGGAGTCCCGGTACCGGGACGCCGTCGACCCGCTGCACCGGTCGCTGCTGGGCATCGTGGACGGCCCGCTGGGCGACACGTTCGCCTCGGAGACCGCCACCCGGATCGACCCGGACGCCACCGCGGTCTGCATCGACATCTCCCGCATCGGGGAGGCGGACGGCCAGTTGACCGCCGCCGCGATGCTCGCCGCCTGGTCCGACGGCCTGGGTACGGTGTCCGCCTCGCACGCCCTCGCCGACGCCGGGCTGGCGCCGCGCCGCTGGTTCTTCACCGTGCTGGACGAGCTGTGGCGCCCGCTGCGGGCGGCGTCCGGCATCGTCGACCGGATCGACGCGCTGACCCGGCTGAACCGTTCGCTCGGCCTGGCCGACGCGAAGATCACCCACACCCTGAAGGACGCCGAGGCGCTGGGGAGCGAGGCGGACAAGGCCAAGGCGCGCGGCTTCGTCGAGCGCGCCGGCATGGTCGCCTGCGCCGGCCTGCCGAGGGCGGAGATGGAGGAGTTGGCCCGCGTGGTGGGCCTGTCCCGGCGGGAGATCGACCTGGTGTCGTCCTGGTCGTCGCCGGCCGGCTGGGCCCAGGACGGCGGCAACGAGGAGCCGCCCGGCCGGGGCCGGTTCCTGATCAAGGTGGGTGGGCGGCCCGGTATCCCGATCCGGGTCGCGATCACCGACGCCGAGCGGCACCTGCACGACACGAACACGCGGTGGATCGCCAACGGCGACGCCGAGCGGATGCTCGCCGAACGGGCCGCGGTGGTGCGTGCCGTCACGGCCGGCGACCGGCCCGGCGGGGCGGCCCGGTGAGGCGCGGCGCGGGCGGCGACCTGCTGCCCTGGCTCATCCCCGGGCTGGCGTTGGTCAACCTCGCCGCCTTCGTGCTGCTGTGGCTCGGCGGCACGCTCGCCGCCGCGCTCGGCGGCTACGGCTGGCGGCCACCGCCGTTCCGCCTGGACGTCTACCTGAGCCTGCTCGGCGGCGGCGCCGCAGCGGTGTGGCCGGGCGTGCCCCCGGCCCTGGTGTACGCGGGCGCGATCGCGCTGCTGCCGCTGCTCGCCGCGCCGGTGGTCGCCGGGACCCGGGCGGTGGTCCGCCGGCTGGGCGCCCCGTCGTCGAACCTGGCCGGCCCCGCCGATCTGCGGGGGATGACCGGCAAGGCGGCCGAGGCCCGGGCCCGGGAGCTGCGCCCCTCGTTGCGGGACGTGCCCCGGCTGCGCCCGGACGACACCGGCAACCTGCTCGGCGACCTGCTGCCGTCGGGCCCGGAGCTGCGGTCCTCGTACGAGGACGTGGAACTGGACCTGATGGCCCCGCGCGCCGGCAAGTCCACCGGCATCGCCGTGCCCCGGGTGCTGCGGGCGCCCGGCGCGGTGCTGCTGACCTCCAACAAGTCCGACGTCTACCTGGTCACCCGGCAGGAGCGGGCGCGGGTGGGCCGGGTGTGGACGTTCGACCCGCAGGGCATCGTCTACTCCGAGCGCGACATGTGGTGGGACATGCTCGGCGGGTGCCGCACGCTGGAGGGCGCGCGGCGGCTCGCCGGGCACTTCGTCAGCTCGGTCAACGACGACGCGTCCAAGAAGGACTTCTGGATCGCCGCCGCGCAGAACACCCTGACCGCGTTGTTCCTGGCCGCCGCGCACGGTGGCGCGACGGTCGGCGAGATGCTGGGCTGGCTCGCCGACCCGGGCGACCGTACCCCGATCGACCTGCTCCGCGACGCCGGCCTGGACGCGATGGCCGACCAGCTCCAGGGCACCGTACGCGGGGCGGTGCAGACCCGCGACGGCATCTACGAGACGTCCCGGCAGTGCGTCGCCTGCCTGCTCGACCCGGAGATCCTGGCCTGGGTGAGCCCGGACCCGGACCGCCCGGAGTTCGTGCCGGAGGAGCACGTGCTCGGCCGGGACACGCTCTACCTGCTGTCCAAGGACGGCGGCGGGTCGGCCGCCGGGGTGATCGCCGGGCTGGCGGACGCCGTGGTGCGGGCCGGCGTGGTGGCCGCCGAGCGGATGGGCGGCCGGCTGGACCCGCCGATGACCGCCGTGCTGGACGAGGCGGCGAACGTGTGCCGCATCGCCGACCTGCCCGACCTCTACAGCCACCTCGGCTCGCGCGGCATCAGCGTGGTGACGCTGCTGCAGAGCTATCGGCAGGGGGTGCGGGTCTGGGGCGACGCCGGGATGGACGCGTTGTGGAGCGCGGCCACGGTCAAGCTGCTGGGCGCCGGGCTGGACGACGCCGACTTCGTGGACAAGGTGGCCCGCCTGGTGGGGCAGCACGACGTGCGTACCCCGACCTACTCCCGGTCCCGCGACGGCTCCTCCCGGTCGGTGTCCTACCGGCAGGAGCAGGCGCTGCCGGCGGACCGGATCCGGGCGTTGCCCAAGGGGACGGCGCTGTTGCTGGCGACCGGCGTACGGCCGGCGGTGATCCGGCTGCGGCCCTGGTTCAAGGAGCCGGACGCGGCGCCGATCGCGGCGGCGGCGAAGGACGAGGCGCGGGCCGTGACCGAACGCGCGGCGGCGGCCTGGCGCCAGCGGGCCGGGTGAGCGCCGGTGTCCAAGCTGGCGGCCGCGCGGGCCGCGCACCAGACCGCGACGAACCGGTTCGGGAGCACCCAGCTCGCCTGGCTGGTCATCTCGATGGTCGGGATGCTCCCGCTCGCCGCGATGGCGGCGCTGGCCCTGATCGTCCTGGTGGTCGTCATCCTGCTCAGCGGCTCGCAGATGACCTCCTACTCGCCGGACCCGGAGAGCACGCTCGGGCCGGGCGCCGGCGGCAGCGTGCTCACCGAACTCGCCGGCGGCGACGGCCGCGGCGGGTTCCGGGAGTCCGGGGTGCCGGAGCGGGACCTGGTCGCGCCGATCCGGGCCGCCGCCCGGGAGTGCGACCTGCTCACCCCGGTGATCCTCGCGGCGCAGATCGAGTACGCGTCGGACTTCGACGCGGACAAGGAGGGTCAGGAGGGCCGCAAGGGGTTGTCCCAGTTGACCCCCGAGGTGTTCGAGCGCTACGGCGAGGACGACGACGACAGCGGCGAGGCGTCGGCGCTGGACCCGGAGGACTCGATCCACGCCCACGCGCGCTACTTCTGCCACCTGGCCGAGGAGACCCAGCGGATGCTCGACGACAAGACCGTCGTCGGTGACCACCTCACGCTCACGCTGATGGCCTGGGACCAGGGCGTGGAGGCGGTGCGGGAGCAGGGCGGCATGCCGGTCATCCTGATGGACAGTTACCCGTTGCGGGTGCGTGGCCTGTTCGCCCGCTACACCATCGGCGGCACGGAAACGTCCACCACGTCACCGACGGCGGCGCCGTCCCCGTCGCCGTCCACCGGTTCGAGGAAGCGTGTGGTCCCGGACGGCGACGGCGCGCCGCTGACCGGGTCGACGTTCGACACCCTGTTCCCGGGCCGAAACTCCTTCTACACGTACGCCGGGCTCACCGACGCGATGGCGACGTTCCCCGCGTTCGCCGCCACCGGCGACGAGGCGACCCGGCGGCGGGAACTGGCCGCGTTCCTGGCCAACGTCGACCACGAGACCGGCGGCCTGGCGCACGTCGACGAGATCGACCGGGCCGCCTGGGGCACCTACTGCGACGGCGGCCAGCCCTACGGGTGCCCGGCCGGCCGAACCGCCTACCACGGGCGCGGGCCGCTGCAACTGAGCTGGAACTACAACTACCGGGCGGCCGGCGAGGCGCTCGGGCTCGACCTGCTCGGCAACCCCGACCTGGTGGCGACCGACCCGTCGGTGGCGTGGCGGACCGCGCTCTGGTTCTGGATGACCCAGCCCGGCGCGGGCACCACCACCCCGCACGCGGCGATCACCGGGGGCGGTGGCTTCGGCGGGACGATCCGCAGCATCAACGGCGCGCTGGAGTGCGGCGGCGGCAACGGCGGGCTGGTC
The DNA here is from genome assembly GCF_900090105.1 of Micromonospora humi. Lineage (GTDB taxonomy): Bacteria > Actinomycetota > Actinomycetes > Mycobacteriales > Micromonosporaceae > Micromonospora > Micromonospora humi. Next base: position 59,982 of record NZ_FMDM01000001.1, read on the forward strand.
GGCAAGCGGGTCGACGCGTACCGGCGGATCACCGCCGCGCTCGACGTCGACCCCGGCGACGAGGGGACGCTGACGTGCTGACCGACGAGCCGCCGCGCAAGCCGTTCTTCATCCTCTACCTGGACGGCCCCGAGTACGCCGAGGAGCTGCGCCGGCTGGCCGCCTGGGTGGAGGGCCTGCTGCTGCCGGTCTACGGCGGCGAGGTCACCTCCGGCGCGCCGTGGTGCCCCCGCTGGTGGGAGCACCCGGAGGCGATCGCCTACCTGCACGGGCTCTGGCTCGCCTGGCAGGAGCGGACCTCCCCGAGGGCCACGCCGTCCGACCCGGCGACGTGGCACCAGAACCACCTGTGGCCGACGATGAGCACGCTGCGCGATCCCGCCGGCCCGTTCGCCGGCTGCAAACCCGGCGGGCACCGACCCAAGGACCGCCCCTGGGTCGAGCGCTACGAGGACGGGTGACGGCGGGAGAACCGGCCGAAAGGACGGCGCCCGAGCTAGCGCGAGGGGCGGGGACTTGGTGGGATGGTCGGCATGACCGGAATCGGACCCGTCGCCTGGCCGCCCACGCCGATCCGCACCGAGCGGCTGGTGCTGCGGGCCTCCGAGGCCCGGGACCGGTCGGCGTTCGTCGAGCTGTTGGCGTCGGCGGAGGCGCACGTCTACCTCGGCGGCCCGAGGCCGCGCGACGAGTTGGAGCGGGAGCTGCCCGAGGTGCCCGGGCAGTGGCCGGGGTGTTTCGTGGTCGACCTCGACGGCGCGATGATCGGCCGGGTCCTGCTGCGGCGCTCCGTCGAGCATCATCGTCCGGTGGTGGTGGGCAACGCCGACCTCGGCTACCAGTTCCTGCCGCGGGCGTGGGGCTTCGGGTACGCGACCGAGGCGTGCGCGGCGGCGCTCGACTGGTTCGACCGCGTCCTTCCGGGCGAGCCGGTCATGCTGACCACCCAGTCCGCCAACGCAACCTCCATGCGCCTCGCGGCGAAGCTGGGGTTCACCGAGGTGGAGCGGTTCGACGCCTGGGACGCCGAGCAGTGGCTCGGGGCGCGGCCCCCGTCGACGCCGTCAGCCTGAGCCTGCGGTCAGCCGGTGGGGCCGATCCGCTTGGACAGGTCCACGAAGGACCGCCAGGACGCGGTGTCGACGTGCAGGGTGCCGCCGTCGCGGTCCTTGGTGTCGCGGACCAGTACGACGCCGGGCAGGTTGTCGGCGACCTCCACGCAGGAGCCACCGTTACCGCCGGACCGGGTCGACTTCCGCCACTGAGGGGTGGTCAGTGCCATGACTTCGCCACTTCCTTGATCAGCTTGAGGGACTGCCGGCGGGGGAGCGCCTCGTTGCGCACGATCTCCCACGTCCTGGCGAGCCTAGCAACGTCGGCCGGCGCGTCGACGATCTGCGCGGTGAGCTGGTTGTCGGCGTGGATCACCCGGCTGCCGTCGGGCAGTTCGGCGATGATGAACTGCCCGGCGAGGCCCAGGTACATGCCGGCGTCGACCGGCACCACGTGCACCTGGACGTGCTCCAGCACGGCCAGCTCCACCAGGCGGTCGAACTGCTCCGCCATCAGCCCCGGCGCGTCGAGCACCGGCCGGCGGAGCACCGACTCGTCGACGACGGCGATGAGCTGCGGCGGGCGCGGCCCGGTCAGGATCGACTGCCGGCCGAGTCGGCTCGTGACGATGCGGTCGCACTCCTCCGGGGTGAACCGGCCGCCGGCCAGCGTCGCGCGGGCGTAGCGCTCGGTCTGGAGCAGGCCGGGCAGGTAGGACAGCTCGAACCAGCGCAGCGTGGTCGCCTCCCGTTCCACCTCGATCCCCTCTCGTAGCCACGCCGGATCGGCGTCGAGCGTGGCCAGCGCGCGCAGCATCCGCTCGAACCGCCCGCCGGTCGCGAACCGCTCGTCGATCGCCCGCGTGTACTCCCGGGTCGGCGCGCGCCCTCCGGTCTCCACCGAGCTGACGTGCGACCCCGAGTAGTCGATCCGCCGGCCGAACTCCTCCTGGCTCAGCTCCACCGACGCCCGGAACAGGCGCAGCTCGCCCAGCACGTAGGTCGTCGCGCTCCCCATCGTCTCCCCACCCTCCGCCCGGTCGCCGCCGCAGTGCCGCCCACGGCTGCTCAACCGCCCGCCTGAGCTGCGCGGACGTGCCGAGCATGTGTCGACAGTAGTCGGTTGCTCACCAGACTGTCACCGGCGCGGAGCCCGGTCCACGCCGCCACCCGAGGGAGGTTCCGTGTTCACGACGAGACTGCCGATGCCCGGCCCCGGCCCGGAACCCGACCGCCCGCGCGGCTACGGCACGGCCGTACCGCACACGCCGCTGCGCCCGTCGTGGGCGTGCCGGGCCGACGGCGCGCCGTGGCCCTGCCCGCACGCCCGGCTCGCGCTCAAGGCCGAGTACGACCGCAACCTCGCCGCGCTCACCATCTACCTGGCCGGCCTGCTCTTCGAGGCGATGCGCGACCTCTACCACCTGAACCCGCACGACGGCCCCAGCCCGCAGCAGATGTACCAGCGCTTCCTCGGCTGGAGCCCGTTCCGCCGCCCGATCGTCGAACCGCCGGACTGAACCGGTCAGGCGTCGAGCAGGAGGCGCCGTCGGCCCGCATCTGTGCTATCCACGTGTCATGGCCGACGACCAGCACGTTTCCCCGGCGAGCGCCGACATCCGCGACCACCGACTGATCTACGGCTGCATGGGGCTGGGCGGCGGGTGGGACGCCGAGCCCTACGGCGCGCCGGAGATCGCGGAGGCCGAGGCGGCGGTCGAGGCCGCCCTGGAGATCGGCGTCACCGCGTTCGACCACGCGGACATCTACCGCAACGGCAAATCGGAGGCCGTCTTCGGTGAGGTTCTCGCCCGCGCGCCGGAGCTCCGCTCGCGCGTCGTGCTCCAGTCGAAGTGCGGGATCCACCTGGCCGGCGACGACGGGCCGGGCCGCTACGACCTGCGTGGCGCGCACATCGTGCGCAGCGTCGAGCGGAGCCTGGCCCGGCTGCGGACCGACGTGCTCGACGTCCTGCTGCTGCACCGGCCGGACCCGCTGGCCGACCCGGACGACGTGGCCGAGGCGCTGGGCACGCTGCACCGGCAGGGCCTGGTGCGGCAGTTCGGCGTGTCGAACATGGCGGCGGCGCAGATCGCCCACCTCCAGGCGGCGCTCGACGTGCCGCTGGTCGCCAACCAGTTGGAGATGAGCCTGGCCCGCCGCGACTGGGTCGAGGCCGGCGTGCTGGTGAACACCGCGGAGTCCACCGGGACCGGGTTCCCGCTCGGCACGCTGGAGCACTGCCGGGCGCACCGGATCGGCCTGCAGGCCTGGGGTCCGCTGGCCAAGGGGCGCTTCACCGGCGCCGCGAGGACGCCGGCCGACCGGGAGACGGCCGACCGGGTGGCCGCGCTCGCCGCCGCGAAGGGGACGACCCCGGAGGCGATCGTGCTGTGGTGGCTCCGGCGGCACCCGGCGCGGGTGGCGCCGGTGATCGGCACCGCGAACCCGGACCGCATCCGGGCCTGCGGGGACGCGGTGCGGCGGGAGCCGGAGCTGACCCGCGAGGAGTGGTACGGCCTCTGGGTGGTCGCGCGCGGCGCGCCGCTGCCGTGACGTGCCGGGGGCGGCCCGGTCGGGCCGCCCCCGGAACGCGTGAGGTCAGGCCAGCGAGCAGGTCGCGCCGTTGAGGGTGAAGGAAGCGGGCTTGGCGGTGTTACCGGTGTGGGTGGCCTGGAATCCGATGGTGATCGACCCGTTCGCCGGGATGGCGGCGTTGTAGGCGACGTTGCGGGCCGTCACCTGCCCGGAGGTGGGGGAGTAGGAGGCGTTCCAGCCCGAGGTGATGCTCTGGCCGCCGGGCAGTGCGAACGCCAGGGACCAGCCGTTCAGCGCGGCGGACCCGGTGTTGGTGATGGTGATGTTCTCCGTCAGGCCGGAGTTCCAGGCGTTGACGTCGACGCTCACCCGGCAGGCGCCGGAGGCCGGCGGCGGCGTGGTCGGGGTCGGGGTGGGGGTCGGTGACGTCGTCGGCGAGGTGGTCGGGCTGGGCGAGGTGGTCGGCGGCGTGGTCGGGGTGACCGTGCCGGTCAGGCCGAAGAACGCGAGGGCGACCGCGGCCATGCCGCCGGACGGCAGGCTGTGCCCGGCGCCCTGGATGCTGTACGCCTCGACCTGGACGGTGCCGTTGGCGTCGGCCCAGCGGCGCCGGTTCCAGTTGGCCTGCGGCGTGTCCGTGGAGGTGGGCGTCTGGCTGAGCCCGAACACGTTGGTCCACTGCTCGATCTCCTCCTGGAGCAGCGAGTACGGCACCAGGTTGTCGGCGGTGCCGTGCCAGAGCTGCACCCGGGGGCGGGGGCCGGTGTAGCCGGGGTAGGCCTGGCGGACCGCGTCACCCCACTGCTGCGGCGTGCGGTTCATGCTGCCGCCGGTGCACTGGCTGCTGCCGGGCGGGTAGTCCGCCGCGTTCGCGAAGCAGTTGTACGGCACGCCCATGAACGCCGCGCCGGCCTTGAACACGTCGGGGTAGAGCGCCAGCATGTGGTTGGTCATCATGCCGCCGGACGAGCTGCCGGTGGCGTAGACCCGGTCGGGGTCGGCGCCGTACTGCTGCTGGACGTACCGGACCATCGAGATGATCGACACCGGGTCGCTGCCGCCGCCGCGGCGCTTGGCGGCGTCGGACCACGTGTCGAAGCAGTTGCCGAAGCCGGCCTGCTGCGTCGCGCTCGGATAGATCACGATGTAGCCGTACCGGTCGGCCAGGGAGGCGAACTCGCTGCCGGAGTAGAAGCCGGGGCCGGAGCCGCCGCAGCCGTGCATGGCCACCACGGTCGCCGGCCGGGCCGGGCGGTTGTCCGGGACGTAGACGTGCATGCGCATCCGCCCGGGGTTGTCGCCGAAGCTGGTCACCTCGGTCAGCGAGGCCGCGTAGGCGGGTTGCGTCGCGGGGACCATCAGGCCGGCCGCCGCCAGCGTCGCGGCCAGGGCGAGCAACATCTTGCCTCTGAGTGTCACGGAGACTCCTTCGATCACCTGTGCAGGTTGGGGTCGTCGGTGGTGCGCCCTGCCCGGCTCCGTGTCGGGTAGCAGATAGTGTTCCCGCCGGTCCGGGAAGTGTCAATCGATGAACCACGATGCGTGTCGGGGGACGATCTCCGTCTACAGTCGAGGCACCGTTCCCGAGGCGAGTCCGGAGTGCCCGTGGCCAGCGCGTTCGACATCGAGGAGATCTATCCGGACGAGCCGTCGGTGCGGCTGCCCCGGCGACAGTCCGGTGCCGCGCCGCAGGGCGTCGTCGTGACGCTGATGGCGGACTACACCCTGCGTACCCGCGCGGCGCTGCCGTCCGCCGCCATCGTGGCGTTGCTCGCCGAGACGGGGGTGACCAGCGCCGGCGCGCGGACCGCGATCAGCCGGCTGGCCCGCCGGGGGGTGCTGGAGCGCAGCCGGCAGGGCCGCAACAGCTCCTACCGGCTCAGCCCCGCCGTCGCCACCGACCTCTCCGCCGGCGGGAACTGGATCCTCACCTCCACCACGGCCTCGGCGCCGTGGGACGGGTGCTGGACGGTCATCGCGTTCTCGCTGCCCCAGGAGCACGCCGCGCAGCGGCGGACGCTGCGCGGCCAGCTCCGCTGGCTCGGCTTCGCACCGCTGTACGACGGGCTCTGGGTCTCGCCGTACGAGCTGACCCCGCCGGCCCGCTCGCTGCTGGCCGGGCTGGCGTCCGGCGCGGTCACCGTCTTCCGGGGGCGGCAGGCCGAGCTGGACGCGATCGGGCAGCGCGCGCCGGTCGAGGCCTGGGACGTCGCCGGCATCGCCGGCCGGTACGAGGAGTTCCTGCGCCGGTGGACCCCGCTGGCGTCCCGGACGGATGCCGTCGACGGTCCGACGGCCGTCCGGGCGCGCACCGAGGTGATGGACACCTACCGGCGGTTTCCCACACTCGACCCGCAACTGCCGCGGGAGCTGTTGCCGGCCGGCTGGCCCCGGCAGGCGGCCCGGGACCTGTTCGCGGCCGTCTACGACGGCCTCGCCGACACCGCCGAGCGCCACGTCCGCGCGGTCGTCGCGCGCCACGCCGGCGGCGCGCCGCCGGCCGACGTGCGGGCGCACACCACCGCCGACATGCTCGCCGGGGTACGCGGGGACGGCTGCGGCGCGTCACCGGGCTGACGAGCGCGTCACCGGGCTGACGAGCGCGTCACCTTCCGGTCGCACCGCTCCCTCCGGCGGGGCTCTCCGTGATGCGGTCGAGCCACTCGACCAACAGGTGACGTTCGGCGCCGCTGAGCACCCGCAGGTGCGGTGCGAGAGCGCGGAGCGCGACGGCCGCCGCGCGGGGGCCGTCCGGTGTCCCGGCCGGCGCGTCGGTCAGGATCCGGCCCAGGATGGCGTCGATCATCGCGTCGGCCAGGGCGGGATCCCGTTGCTCCGGCGGGGTCGCCAGCAGGGTCTGGACGGCTCCGACGCCCGCGGCGTGGATGAGGTTGACCGCGTGCGCCTCGGCGACCCGGAGTCGGCCGCCCGCCGCCAGTCGGTGGACCCGGGTCGCCAGGATCTGTCTGCCCGTGCGGGCGGCCGGTGAGCCGGATGCGCGCTCCGGGTCGCTCAGCAGCCGGAACACGGCCGGGTTGGCGAGACCGAACTCGATCTGCCGGCGCCAACTCGTGCGCAGGTCGTCGAGGGGGTCGACGTCGGCTGCCGCGGCCACCGCAGCGGCCTTGTCCGAGACGAACCTGGCCAGCACCCGCTCGGCGACCGCCTCCAGCAGGCCGTCCTTGTCACCGAACAGGCGGTAGATGGTCGGCGCCTGCACGCCGGCGCGCTCCGCGACCCCACGGGTCGTCACGGCGCCGGGCCCGTTCTCGTGCAACAGCGACGCCGCGGCGTCGACGATCGCCGCCCGGGTGTCCGCCCGGCTCCTGACCCCATCGCTCATGAACCAACGATAACACTAACTTGCTATCGGCGATCGCGGGCGTTACGGTGCGATTGTTTTCACTGCTAACGCGAAGGACGAACCAATGATCATCGTGACCGGTGCGACCGGTGCCCTCAACGGCGCGACCGTCGACCACCTGCTCGAACGTCTGCCCGAGAGCGAGATCGTGGTTGCCGTGCGCGACCCCGCGAAGGCGGAGCGGTTCGCGCGGCGAGGCGTCGAGGTCCGGCGCGGCGACTACGCCGACCCGGGTTCCCTGCCGGCGGCGTTCGCCGGCGCCGACCAACTGCTGCTCGTCTCCTCCAACGACCCGGTCGCGGACGTGACCGGCCTGCACCGCGCGGCGATCGAGGCCGCGCTCGCCGCCGGGGTGAAACGGATCGTGTACACCAGCCACCAGGCCGCCGCGCCGGACAACCCGTTCCTCCCCGGACGGAGCCACTTCGCGACCGAGCAGCTCCTGGCCGCCTCCGGGATCGCCTGGACCTCGCTACGCAACGGCTTCTACGCCCACAGTCTCCCGTGGTTCGCCGGGCCGTGGCGCGAGACCGGGGTGATCGCCGTGCCCGGCGACGGACCGGTGTCCTGGACCGCCCGCGAGGACGCCGCCGAGGCGGCCGCCGTGATCCTCACCTCCGACGGCGGGTACGACGGCCCGACGACCCTGACCGCGCCCTCGGCCCCGACCTTCGCCGAGATCGCCGAGATCGCCTCCGAGCTGTCCGGACGCACCATCCGGTACCGACCGACGGACGAGGCGGACTGGCTCGCCGCGCAGCTCGCGGCCGGGCTGCCGGAGCAGCGGACGCGTTTCCTGCTGGGCTTCTACCGGGCCGCGCGGGCCGGCTTCTTCGCCGGTGTCGACCCGCTGCTCGGTGAACTCCTCGGCCGTCGACCTCGCGACGCGCGGGACGCCCTGCGGGCGGCGGCCGGGTCAGACGGCTGACGGCGGTCCTCCTCCCGGACGGAACGGCGCCACGGGCGGTCGTCGCGGTCGGCCCGACGGCGCTCCGCCGGGCCGACCGCCCGTCGGTCCGCTCAGGCCGCCACCGCGTCCGCCTCCGGTCGGGTACGCCGGCCGAGGGCGGCCACCGCGACGAGGATGATCGGCACGAGCGTCAGGTGACACACCGCCAGCGTGGTCTTGCTGGTGGCGTCCAGGTCGGTGGGGAGCGTCATCGCGACGATGGTGAGCACCGCGAGCGCCGGGCCGACGATCGACGCGGCCCGGACGACCCAGTCGAACCGGGGCGCCAGCAGCGCGACCGCGGTCAGCCCGACCAGCAGCGGCAGCGCGCTGAAGGCCGCGACCGTCGCCCCGTTCACCTCGGCCGGCCCGGCCGCGGCGGTGAACCGGAACGTGCCGCCGGCGGCCCGGCCGACCGCGTAGACGACCAGGTTGACGACCACCGCGCCCACGGTGGCCCCGGTGACGACCGCCGCCCGGGACAGGTCAGCCACGCGACCGCTCCCGTCCCTGCTCCCGGACCAGGTAGGCCTCGATCCGGTCGAACGCCCCGGGCATGACCTCGCCGACGAAGAAGTCGCGCAGCTCCGGCGTCGGGAATCCGCTCTGCACCACGGTCATCAGCGTGCCGCCGTCCCGCTCCTCGAACGTGATCTCGATGCGGGTGGTCATCGTGGCGCCGTCGGGACCGCTGCCGGTGGACTCGGTGACGAGCCGGTGCGGGCGGTCGATCTCCAGGAACGTCTGCGTCTCCCGGAACAGCATGTCGGGCGAGGGCCCCCAGACCGCCGTCTGCTGGCCGCCGACCCGCAGGTCCACGTCGATCTCGACGATGCCGGGCTCGGTGTCGAGGATGCCGAACCAGATCTTCTGCTTCTCGGCGTCGGTGTAGGCGTCGAAGACCTCCTCCGGGAGCGCCGGGAGCTGTCGGGTCATCCGCATGTCGATGGTCATGTGTCTCGGTCCTTCGGGTCGGTCCGGTCGGGTCGGAGCGTGAGGTAGGCGTCGAGGCCGTCCAGGCGGCGGGCCCAGAGCCGCTGGTAGAAGGCGATCCAGGCCATCGCGTCGTCGAGCGGGGCGTCGGCCAGGCGGCACTGCCGGGACCGGCCGACCTTCCGCGTCACCACCAGGCCGGCGTTCTCCAGCGCCTGGACGTGCTTCTTCATGCCGGTGAGGCTCATCCCGCTGGGCGCGGTGAGTTCGCTGATCGTGGCCGGGCCCGCGCCGAGTCGGACGAGGATGTCGCGCCGGGTGGGATCGGCCAGGCTGGCGAACACCCGGTTGAGAATCTCTTGCTGAACCACATGGTTCACCTTATGGCACTGAACTCCCGGGTTCAACGTCGACGCGCCGTCCGCCCCGGCCGGGCATCCGGCAGGATGACGCGATGACCTCACCCGACGTGGTCCTGGCCGACCTCCGCACCACCTGGGCGGAGGCGCTCGCCGGCCGGCTGGTCGGTCTCTACCTGCACGGCTCGCTCGTGGCCGGCGACTTCGCGCCCGCGCGCAGCGATCTCGACCTGCTCGCGGTGCCCGACCGCGACCCGGACGAGGCGCTCCTCGACGTGCTCGGCGGGTTGCACACCGGCCTGGACCGTCGGCGTCCGCAGTGGGCCGGCCGGATCGAGGTCGAGTACGTGTCCCTGCACGCCGTCCGGGACGCGGCGCGGGGACACCTCGACCGCGAGCACGTCATCGCCCGGGTGAGCCCCGGTGAGCTGCTGCACCTGCTGCCCGCCACCAGCCACCGCGTCGTCACCTGGTCGTCGGTACGCGACCAGGGGCGTGCGTTGCTCGGCCCGGAGGCCGGCGAGCTGCTGCCGGCGATCGACCCCGACCTCGTCCGCGCGGCCCTGCTCGACCATGTCCGCGACTGGCCGGACTGGGTGGTGGAGATGACCACCCCCGGTGCCCGGTCCTACGCGGTGCTCACCCTGTGCCGGGCCTACCAGCGCCTCCGGTGCGACCGGCAACTCTCCAAGCGGCAGGCCGCCGCCCCGACCGCCGCCGCCTTCCCGCACCGGGCCGACCTCATCGGGTGGGCGCGCGACTGGTGGTACGACGCCGGCCCGGACGGCGATCCCGACCGGGGCGACGACGTGCCGGCGTTCGTGCGCGAGGTGAGTGCCGCCGTCCTGGCCGGCGAGCCCGGTGGCGGGGGTCGGGTCCGCTGATCTGCGACGCCGACACGTCCGGGTGGCGTCGCGTTCCCGCTCGGCCGGGTCGGCGAGGGGCGGGTCAGGTGGGCTGAGCCGCGGTGAGCGCGGCGGCCAGAGCGGGCAGGCGGCCGAAGGCGCGGGCGCCGGCCAGGTGGTCGACGTAGTCGCGGGACTCGACGATCTCGCCGTCCCGGACCCGTACCACGAAGATGCAGGGCAGCGTGAAGGCGCGACCGTCGATCACGCCGGCGTACCGGAACTCGAAGACGACCACCTCGGGGTCCGGTGTCAGGTGCACGCGGTCGTCGACGACGTCGTAGCGCTCCACGCCGGCCGGGCGGCCGCCGGCGCCGAAGTGCTCGCGCAGTGCGGCCCGGCTGCGCAGCGGGGTGCCACCGACCGGGTCGAACGGATGGCACACATCGGTCTCCTCGGCGTAGCAGGCGGCCAGCGCGTCGAGCTGCGCCGTTTCTTCGGCGTCGGTGAGTCCGCCGCGCATGAGGCGACAGACGCCGGCGGCCACGGCACGGACGGTTTCCTCGGGTGTACGCATGACGCTCCTCCAGGCGAAGTCGAGACTCCGGTTAGCCTAACGAAGTCTGGACTTCGGTTAAAGTGGTCGCATGCGCCAGGATGCTCGGGAGAACCGCGAGCGCATTCTCGCCGCCGCCGAACAGGTCTTCGGCACGAAGGGCGAATCCGGCTCCACCGAGGAGGTCGCACGGCTGGCCGGGGTGGGCATCGCGACCGTCTTCCGCCACTTCCCGACCAAGGAGGCGTTGATCGAGGCCGCGTTGGTGAGGCATTTCAGCGGCCTGCTCGACCGCACTCGCCTGGCCGCCGCCGCGCCCGATCCGACGGCGGCCCTTGCCGCGCTGATACGCGAGATGATCGAGCGCGGCGCGAGCAAGCTCACCCTGGCCTCGATGCTGGGTGGCCCCCCGCCTGCCGTCGTCGCCGTGGCGGGGGAACTCAAGGCGGCGGTGGGCGCGGCGTTGCGGCGCGCCCAGGCCGCCGGCGCGGTGCGGCCGGATGTCGACGTGGACGAGATCTACCTGCTGATCCGCGGTCTGGCGCAGACCGCGGCCGCCACGCCGGTGCCCGCACGGCTGCTCCACCGTGCCGTCGACGTCATCCTGGACGGCCTCGCCGCCCGGTAGCCCTGGCTTTCCCTCGACGCACCTCCGGCCCGAAAATCTTCCGAAAGTTTCGGCTGCCGATGTTCCTCGTCATGCGGCTACCCGTGGGATCCGACGGTGTGTGCCGGATGTCGAAGCGCTTCGCATGGGCAGCCAACTGCGTCTATGTCTTCGTGGTGACCCATCCGTGCCAAGAGCGGTTTCCATGATGTTTCCGGAAGTTGTTGACACGATGAACGACCGCCTTCGATACTGACCATCGATTCACCTCTATGACAATCGGCCGCGCGCCAGCCACCACAGGGAGGAAACTCGCCCATGAACGACGCCCCCGTCCGCTCGGGCAGCCGCAGGCGCGGACGCCTCAGGATGCTCCTCGGCGGTGCCTGCGCCGTGGCGCTCGCCGCCGCCGGCACGACCGCGGTCCTGGCGGGTCCGGCCTACGCCGACACGACCGTCACGTCGAACCAGACCGGCACCAACAACGGCTACTTCTTCTCCTTCTGGAAGGACAGTGGCAACGTCTCCATGACCATGGGGAACGGCGGTCAGTACAGCACCCAGTGGAGCGGCATCAACAACTTCGTGGCCGGCAAGGGCTGGAACCCCGGCACCGCCCGCAACGTCACGTACTCCGGCAGCTTCAACCCGTCCGGCAACGCCTACCTCACGTTGTACGGCTGGACCCACAACCCGCTCGTCGAGTACTACATCGTCGACAGCTGGGGCAGCTGGCGCCCGCCGGGCAGCGGCTACATGGGCTCGGTCAGCTCCGACGGCGGCACGTACGACATCTACCGCACCCAGCGGGTCAACGCGCCGTCGATCGAGGGTGACAACAAGACCTTCTACCAGTACTGGAGCGTCCGGCAGTCGAAGCGGGTCGGCGGCACCATCTCCGCGGGCAACCACTTCAGCGCCTGGTCCCGGCTCGGCATGAACCTGGGCAACCACGACTACCAGATCCTGGCCACCGAGGGTTACCAGAGCAGCGGTAACTCCAACATCACGGTGGGCGGCTCCGGCGGCACCACCCCGACCACCCCGCCGCCCAACAACGGCGGCGGCTGCACGGTCAGCGTGAGCCGGGCCGAGGACTGGAGCGACCGGTTCAACACCACGTTCTCGGTCAGCGGCAGCAGCAACTGGACGGTCCGGATCCAGACCCAGGGCGGGCAGAGCCTGCAGAACAGCTGGAACGCGTCGGTCAGCGGCACCAGCGGCACGCTCACCGCCCGGCCCAACGGCAACGGCAACAACTTCGGCATCACGCTCTACAAGAACGGCAACAACACCACGCCGACGGCAACCTGCTCGACCAGCTGAGCAGGCCTTTCCGGGTGGGGGGCGCCGCGATCGCGGCGCCCCCCACGTCCGTGTGTGCCGGCCGACACACCGTGGCGGAAACTTGATTCATTCCAGAAGAGTGGACTAGGGTCGGGGCATGACGTCCGACTTCGAGACCCAGTTGCGGGCGGTCTCGTTGCGCGTGACCCGGCCCCGCCTGGCGGTGCTCGCCGCCCTGCGGGACCATCCGCACGTCGACACCGACACCGTGATCGCGCTGGTCCGGGCGGACCAGCCGACGGTCTCCCACCAGGCGGTCTACGACGTGCTCCGGGCGCTCACCGACGCCGGCCTGGTGCGCCGCATCCAGCCGGCCGGCGCCGTCGCCCGCTACGAGTCCCGGGTGGGGGACAACCACCACCACATCGTCTGCCGCTCGTGCGGCGCGATCGCCGACGTGGAGTGCGCCGTCGGTCACGCCCCCTGCCTCACCGCCTCCGACGACCACGGCTTCGTGGTCGACGAGGCGGAGGTCGTCTACTGGGGCACCTGCCCCGACTGCGCGACCGACCGCACCGCCCACTGATCCGCCAGTTCGGCCAGTGACCCGCCAGTTCGGAAGGAAACAGATGAGCGACACCCAGGACAACGGGCCCGTCAGCGCCCAGGGCGTGGACGCCAAGGAGGCGGCCGGCTGCCCGGTCGCGCACGACTCCGCGACCGCGCAGGGCAGCGAGAGCGAGAACCCGGCGATCGACTCGCCGACCCCGAAGACCGGTGGCCGTCCGCGCACCAACCGCGACTGGTGGCCCAACCAGCTCGACCTGTCGGTGCTGCACGCCCACTCGTCCAAGGGCAACCCGCTGGGGGCCGACTTCAGCTACGCCCGGGAGTTCGCCAAGCTCGACGTCGAGGCCCTCAAGCGCGACATCACCGAGGTGCTCACCACCTCGCAGGAGTGGTGGCCGGCCGACTTCGGCCACTACGGCGGCCTGATGATCCGGATGAGCTGGCACGCCGCCGGCACCTACCGGATCGAGGACGGCCGCGGCGGCGCCGGCGACGGCGGGCAGCGCTTCGCCCCGCTGAACAGCTGGCCGGACAACGCCAACCTGGACAAGGCCCGCCGGCTGCTCTGGCCGGTGAAGCAGAAGTACGGCCAGAAGATCTCCTGGGCCGACCTGCTGGTGCTGGCCGGCAACGTCGCGCTGGAGTCGATGGGCTTCAAGACCTTCGGCTTCGGCTTCGGCCGCCAGGACGTCTGGGAGCCCGAGGAGATCTTCTGGGGCCCGGAGGACACCTGGCTCGGCGACGAGCGCTACGCCTCCGAGCAGGAGATGGCGGCCGGCGTCGGCGCCACCGAGATGGGCCTCATCTACGTCAACCCGGAGGGCCCCCGCGGCAACGCCGACCCGCTGGCGGCGGCGCACTTCATCCGCGAGACGTTCCGTCGGATGGCGATGAACGACGAGGAGACCGTCGCCCTCATCGCCGGCGGTCACACGTTCGGCAAGACCCACGGCGCCGGCGTCGCCGACAACCACGTCGGCCCGGAGCCGGAGGGCGCGCCGCTGGAGGCGCAGGGCCTCGGCTGGCTGAGCACCCACGGCAGCGGCAAGGGCGGGGACACGATCACCAGCGGTCTCGAGGTGACGTGGACCGACCGGCCGACCGAGTGGAGCAACCGCTTCTTCGAGATCCTCTTCGGCTACGAGTGGGAGCTGACCACCAGCCCGGGTGGGGCCAAGCAGTGGGTCGCCAAGGACGCCGAGGCGATCATCCCGGACGCCCACGACCCGGCGAAGAAGCACCGGCCGACGATGCTGACCACCGACCTGTCGCTGCGCGTCGACCCGGCGTACGAGAAGATCTCGCGCCGCTTCCTGGAGCACCCGGACGAGTTCGCGCTGGCGTTCGCCAAGGCGTGGTACAAGCTGCTGCACCGCGACATGGGCCCGGTCAGCCGCTTCCTCGGCCCGTGGGTCCCCGAGGCGCAGCTGTGGCAGGACCCGGTGCCGGCCGCCGACCACGAGCTGGTCGGTGACGCCGACGTCGCCGCGCTCAAGGCGAAGGTCCTCGACTCCGGCCTCACCACCGCCCAACTGGTCTCCACCGCCTGGGCGTCGGCCGCCAGCTACCGCTCGACCGACAAGCGCGGTGGCGCCAACGGGGCGCGGATCCGGCTGGAGCCGCAGCGCAACTGGGAGGTCAACCAGCCCGAGCAGCTCGCCACCGTGCTGGCCACCCTGGAGGGCATCCAGCAGGAGTTCAACTCCGCCGGTGGCGCCCGGATCTCGCTCGCCGACCTGATCGTGCTGGCCGGTACGGCCGCCGTGGAGAAGGCCGCGCGGGACGCCGGTGTCGAGGTGACAGTGCCGTTCCGGGCGGGTCGCACCGACGCCACCCAGGAGCAGACCGACGTCGAGTCGTTCCGGGTGATGGAGCCGCGCGCCGACGGGTTCCGCAACTACCTGCGGCCGGGCGAGAAGACCGAGCCGGAGGTGCTGCTCGTCGACCGCGCGTACATGCTCAACCTGACCGCGCCGGAGATGACCGTCCTGGTGGGCGGCCTGCGCGCCCTCGGCAACAACGTCGGCGGCACGGCGCACGGCGTGCTCACCGACCGGCCGGGCGTGCTGACCAACGACTTCTTCGCCAACCTGCTCTCCCCGGGCACCCGGTGGAAGGCGTCGGAGTCCGAGGAGCACGTCTACGAGATCCGGGACCTGGCCACCGACCAGGTGCGGTGGACCGCCACCGCGGTCGACCTCGTCTTCGGCTCGAACTCGCAGCTGCGGGCGCTCGCCGAGGTCTACGCCAGCGAGGACGCGCGGGAGAAGTTCGTGACCGACTTCGTCGCCGCCTGGACCAAGGTGATGGAGCTGGACCGCTTCGACCTGGTCTGATCCACCGTTCCACCACCGAGCCCCGGCCGATCCGTCCCGGATCGACCGGGGCTCGTCCCGTCACCCGGCTCAGTCGTACAGCGTCCGGCTCGGCGGTACGCCGAAGACGGACCGGTAGTGGGCGGTGAACCGGCTGTGGTTGAGGAAGCCCCACCGGCCGGCGATGCGGCTCACCGTCTCGTGCCGCGGGTCCGACAGCCGGAGGTCCTCGTGGGCCCGTTCCAGCCGGATCCGCCGCAGGTGGGCCATGGGTGTGGTGTCCAGGTGTCGCCGGAACGCCAGTTGCAGCGAGCGGACGGACACCGCGGCGGCGGCCGCCACGTCGGCCGGGTTGATGTCCTGGCCGGCGTGCTCCTCCATGAAGGAGATCGCCCGGCGCACCGCCGGCGCCACCGCGTCCCGGCGGTCCTGCCAGGTCGGGTCGGTCAGCGCGGTGTTGGGGAAGACGGCGAGCGCGGCCGCGGCGAGCGTGCGCGCCGCCGCGCCGAGGACCAGTGGCTGTCGGCTGGCCTCCGGGTTGGTCAGCACGGCGAGGCGGACGTAGTGGGCGGTCGCCCGCCAGTGGTCGGCGAGCGCCGGCGACGCGGGCGCCAGGCCGGTGAACTGGACCGGGACGGGGCGCCGCCGTGGGGCCGGGCTCACGACCTGGGCGCACAGTCGTGGGTCGAGCTGGACCACGAGCATCTCGCCGGGTCGCCAGCGGATCCGGTACGGGCGGCCCGGCCGGGCGCTCAGGAACACGTCCCCGGGCCGGAACCACCCCTCCTCACCGTCACACGTGCGGCTCACCGAGCTGGTCGTGGTCTCGCAGACGACCACGGATTCCATTCCTTCGACGGTGACCCGCAGATCGCCGGACTGCGTGGTGCGGTCGGCGCGGAACGGGCCGGCGTGCAGACGGCGGTGGCGGAGCCGGTAATCGTGGCCGCCGCTGCTGATGGACATCCCCCGGGTGCCGTATGCCTCGGCGAGATACTGGTGGATGAGCTCGGGTTGCCGGCTGTCGAAGTGCTGACTGGTGGTCGATGCGAGTGCCACGTCGTCCCCTGCAAAATTGGGAACTTACTTTCCGGAATTCGTGAGCGTATTGGTCGCCTGGCCCGCTCAATGGTATTTCCTTGATAGGAATTGCGCTCACCGTTGATCCCACTCATGGGACTTGCGCCCAGCGGTCAGGGATTGCGGTCTCCGTTCGTTCTGCGACGTAGTCCGGGACTCGATCGATCGGGAAGGGTCGTTGTTCGGGGCCGTCGCGTCGGGGCGGTGGGCGGAAGAGGGGGCGCAGGTGGACGTGACCGAGGCACGACGACTGGCGTGGATGGTGGCGGCCGAGACGATGCGCCGCCTCGACGGCGACTCCGGTGGGGGAGGCCGGTTCGACGGGCACGAGGCGGCCCTCGGCGTGGCCCTGCGCGAGACACTGCACGAGGCCCTGCTCGGGCAGTGGTCCAGGGTGGACGGCCGGCCGCTGGGCGAGCTGTGTGGCCGGCTGGAGTGGACGATCGACGAGTTCGACGCGCTCGGGCACCACCTGCTCACGGTGGTGCTCACCCACCGCCTCGGGCCGGAGGCGCTGGTCCGCGTCGGCGCGATGCTCACCCGCGCGCGCCGGTGCCTGGCCCAACCGCCACCCCCCGAGGCGCGTCCGACCCGCCGTAACGGGTACGTCCGCAACGACGCGTCCCACCGCTACGCGGTCCCGCCGGCGCACCTGCCGCTCCCGCCGAACTGGCGGTGCAGTGGCTGCGCCGCCGAGTGGCCCTGCCCCACCAAGCAGAGCCAGTTGCTGGTCGAGTTCGGCGGCACCACCGCGGGGCTCGCCGTCTATCTCGGCACCTGCCTGGTCGCCGCCGCCCAGGACCTGCCCGCCATGACCGTGCCGCAGGCCCGAGCGCGCTTCCTGGGCTGGCTGCCCCGGCGGCGGTACTGACCCGCCCGTCGCGTTGCGGGTGAGCCGGCGACGGGCGCCCGGCTCAGAGCAGTTCCGCGTCGTGCACGAGCAGGGCGATCTGCACCCGGTTGTTCAGGCCCAACTTGGCCAGCAACCGCGACACGTGCCCCTTCACGGTCGGTACGCTCACGCGCAGCCCGGCGGCGATCTCGGCGTTCGACCGGCCCTGGCCGACGAGCACCGCCACGTCCCGTTCCCGGTCGGTGAGCGCGGCCAGCCGTTCCCGGGCACGGGCCCGGCGGCTTCCCGCGACCGGGTCCGCGACGTGGTCGATCAGCCGGCGGACCACCGCCGGGGAGAGGATCGCCGCTCCGGCGGCGACGGTGCGGACGGCGGCGAGGATCTCCCGCGGCGGGGTGTCCTTGAGCAGGAATCCGCACGCGCCGCCGCGCAGCGCGTCCAGCACGTACTCGTCGGCGTCGAACGTGGTCAGCACGATGATCTCCGGCGCGCCCGGTCGGGACCGGATCCGGCGGGTGGCGACCAGCCCGTCGAGGCGGGGCATCCGGACGTCCATGAGGATCACGTCCGGCCAGTGCGCGTGGGCCATCGACACGGCCTGCGCGCCGTCGGCCGCCTCCGCGACCACCTCGATGTCGGGCGACCCGCCGACCAGGATGCGCAACCCGGCCCGGACCAGCGGGTCGTCGTCCACGACGGCCAGCCGGATCGGTCGCCGGCCGGGATCCGGCGCGGCGGTGGGCGGTGCGCCGCTCACCTCGGCCACGGCAGCCATGCCTCCAGCCGGTACTCCCCGTCCTCCGCGCCGTACCGTACCCGGCCGCCGGCCAGTGCCACCCGTTCGCCGATGCCGACCAGCCCCATCCCACCGAGCCGCCCGGCGGTGCGTCCGTCCGGCGGCGCGGACGGATTGACCACCTCGATGCGCAGCCCGTCGCCCGGCCGGCCGGCCAGCCGGATCGCCGCGCTCGCGTCGCTGCCGTGCCGGCGGGCGTTGGTCAGCGCCTCCTGCGCGATCCGGTAGACCGTCCGCCCCACCATCGTCGGCGGATCGTCGCCGGCCACCTCGGCGGCGAACTCGACGCGCATCCCCGCCGCGCGGACGCTGGCGACCAGCTCCGGCACGTCGCCGAGGCCGGGTTGCGGCGGCTCCGGGCGGCCCGCGACGCCGACGACCGCCCGCAGCTCCTCGAGCGCCTCGTGGGCGCTGGACCGGATCGCGCCGGCCGCGATCGCGACCTCGTCGGGCCGCGCGTCGGTCCGCACCTCGAGCGCGCCCGCGTGCAGGCTGATCAACGACATCCGGTGTGCCAGCACGTCGTGCATCTCCCGGGCGATCCGCGCCCGCTCGGTGAGTCGCGCCTGGTCGACGCGCAGGTGCTGCTCGGCCTCCAACCGGGCGGCGTGCGCGCGCAGCGACGCGGTGAGCCGCCGGTAGGCCTGCACGAACTGACCCCAGCCGATCGCCGCGGCGCCGGTCACCGTACGCATGACGACGTCCACCCAGATCGGGTACGGCGGATCGGTCTGGAGCAGGAAGTAGACCACCCCGGTGCCGACGTGCGTCGCGCCCAGGGTGAACAGCAGCCGGGCCCGGTGGCGGACGGCAGCGGTGAACAACGCGGCCAGGATCGGTCCGGTCGCGGTCACCGAGATCGCCCCGAACGGCAGCAGCGCCAGCAGCACGGCCACCGGCCGGCGTCGCCGGACCAGCAGCGGGACGGCGCAGAGCAGGCCGATCAGCACGTCGACCGGCCACGGGATCGCCGCGCCGGCCGCTGTCGCGTCGCCGATGCGCAGCATCGTCAGGCCGTAACCCAGCGCCACGGTGACCGCCACGCCGTCGGCGAGGCGGTCACGTGCGGCCGCCCGGTCGCTCGTCGGGTCCGGCACGAGCAGGGCGAACAGCGCGGCGGCCATGCCGGCAGCCTAGGCGGTACGGCGGACGGCGCCAGCTACGAAAGTAGGGGGGAGGGCGGATCCGCCGGTCCGTGCGCGGGCGCGTGCCCGCCGGTGATCCTCGTACCGCTCGATCTCATCGATGTGGAGGATCAGGTGACAGCTGACGAGACGATCGCCGGCACGCTGCGGCGTGCGGTCGGGACCCGAGGCCGTCGGGTCCTCCTGCTGGTGACGGTCGGGGTCGGGGTCCTCGCCGCGCTGGCGCTCATGGCCGGGCTCCCGCCGGCGGAACGCACCGTCGCCACGTTCGGCGAGCCGGTGCACTCGTTCATCTCCGTGCCGCTGCCGTTCGTCGGCGTCCTGATCGCGAGCGATCTCCGCAGGACAGCCGGCGCGCGGGTGCTGCCCACGCTCGCCGGCGCGACGCTGATCGCGGTGGCCGTCGGGCTGGTCGGTGACGCGATCGTCCTCGCCGCGTCGGCCGCGTCCGGGTCCACCGCGCCCGAGCCGTGGGCGAACGTCGGCCGGATCGCCGTGGCGGGTGTGCTGGTGCAGGTGCTCGCGCAGCTCGTCGGCACCGGGCTGGGGCTGCTGTTCGCCCGGCCGGTGTGGGGCTGCCCGGCCACGATCGTGCTGCCGCTCGGGGCGTACGCGTTGCTCACGCCGTTGGGCACGACCCGGGACTGGCTCACCCCGTACGGCGCCATGCGGCACGTCCTCGGCGGCGCGGGGTGGCCGCGGTGGGCGATCGCGGCGCTGCTGTGGGGCGTCGTGCTCAACGCGGCGGGTGTCGTCGTCTCGCGCCGGCGCGCCGGTCGCGCTCGCCCGGGCGAGCGACACGGCGTGCCCGCGTTCGGTGCCGCCCTCGGCGATCGGCCGGACCGGCCGGGGGAAGACCTGCCTATCGATGGTGCACGGTGGTGACGGTGACCCCGTCGTCGGTCGCCTCGATGGTGCCGGTCCACTCGCCGTCGTCCTTGTCGAACGTGATGATGGTGGTCCCGTCGGCGGTGCGGTCGCCGGTGACGTCGAAGAAGCCGGCGGGAAGGTAGTCGCGGTAGAAGGCGAGCACCCGTTCGGGCGCCGGTGCGACAAGGGTGAAACGCGCGCCGGCGGCGGTGTCGGAGAGGTCACGCAGCCGGCTGCCGGGCGGCAGGCGGAAGTTGAACGGCAGGTTCGTCACGCCGACGTCCCGGCCGGTCAACGGGACATCCGCTCCGTCCGGCGACGGCGCCTGCGACGTCGCCGCCGGCCGGTCGTGGGAGAAGGTGACAGTGGTGTCGCGGGATGAGGCGATGACCGCGACGGTCCACCCCTTTCCCTCGAGGTGCAGCGTCCCGCCGGTGTCGGTGCGTACCGGATAGCCGGAGGCCGGTCCCGCCGTGCGGTAGTGGGCGAGCGCCTGCTCCGGCGGGGGCGCGGTCAGGATCACGGTCGCCGCGCCCGGGTCGCCGAAGGCGGTGTCGACTCTGCTGCCGGCCGGGAACCCGAGACCCGGCGCGACCCCGAGGACGGTCCGGCCGTCCACCTCGACCCGGTCGCCCTGCTCCGGACCGGCTGACGGCCCGCCCGGCGTGCCGGAGGCGGCGCTCGAGCCGGGAGCTGCCGGCTCCCGGACCGGTGCGGCCGAGTTGCCGCAACCGGTCGCCGGGGTCAGCAACGCGATGCCGGCCAGCCCGCCCAGCGCCCGCCGGATGATCGTCGAGGCCCACCTGCTCCGGACCTGTGCCATGGGTGTCCCTTCCGGTCGGGGGTCTGTGCCCGTCGTCACGATCATGCCGGTCGCCCGCAATCCCGCCAGCGGAGTCGCAAGCGTGGGAATTCTTGCAACGCCCGTAGCGCGTCCTGAGTGGGTTTCCCCTGGTGCGGGCCGCCAAAGTGGCGCGGGTGTTGCGCGCCGGTTTCGAAAACTTTGCCGCAAGGTATTGCAAAGGCTTTCATGAATGCCGCATCGTTGTCGCACCCGGACGGCCGTCCACCCCCGCGCACCCCTTCGAGCACCCGGAAGAGGTCCCCCTGCCATGGAATCCGCCAGGCCACACCCGCGACGCCGGGCCGGCCGCCTGTTGCTCGCCGCCGCGCTCGTCGCGGCCGGCGGCACGGCCGTCGTCACCGCCACCACCGCCGCCACCCCCGCCCGTGCCGCCGTCACCCTCAACGACAGCGAGGTGACCGCCAACCTCTGGGAGTGGAACTGGCCCTCGGTCGCCGCCGCCTGCACCGACTACCTCGGACCCGCCGGCTACGGCGCGGTGCAGGTGGCCCCGCCGCAGGAGTCGGTCAGCCTGCCGAACAGCCCCGACGGCGTGCACCCCTGGTTCGAGGTGTACCAGCCGGTGTCGTACAAACTGGACAGCCGGTTCGGCAACCGGCAGCAGTTCGCCGCCATGGTCACCGCCTGCCACGCCGCCGGTGTGCGGGTCTACGTCGACGCGGTGGTCAACCACATGGCCGGCACCAACAACCCGGCCGGCACGCGCGGTTACGCCGGCACCGAGTTCTCCGGCTACGGCTACCCGGCCGTGCCGTACGGCAGCGGGGACTTCCACCGGCCGGGGGACAACTGCCCGACCGGCGGCGGCATCAGCGACTGGAACAACGAGGCCCAGGTGACCAGCTGCGAGCTGCTGTCCCTGTCGGACCTCTACACCGAGAAGGAGCCGGTCCGCGACAAGATCGCCGGCTACCTGAACGACCTGATCGGGCTCGGCGTCGACGGCTTCCGGGTGGACGCGGTCAAGCACATCAGGAAGGACGACTTCGCGGCGATCATCGGCAAGCTGGACGACACCGTCGCCGAGGGCCGCCGCCCGTACGTCGCCCAGGAGATCTTCGACGGATCCAGCAACCCGGCGTTGCAGGCCCGGGCGTTCACCGGCAACGGCGACGTGCTCGACTTCGGGTACGCCAAGGGCATCCGCTCGGCGTTCCTCGGCTCCATCTCCACGCTGGCCAACGTGCCGAACTGGAACCTCGACGCGCCGAGCGCCAACGTCTTCGCCATGGTCACCAACCACGACCTGGAACGCGACGGCGTGGTCCTGTCGTACAAGAACGGCACCGACTACGTGCTCGCCAACTACTTCGCACTGGCGTATCCGCACGGCAAGCCGTCGGTCTACGACAGCTTCACCTGGTCGAACCGCAACCAGTCCCCGCCGAGCGACGGCACCGGGCGCGTCACCGACACGGCCTGCGGCGCGGCCTGGAACTGCCTGAGCCGCAGCGCCGGCATCAAGGGCATGGTCGGCTGGGCCAACACCGCCCGGCCGGTGAAGACGGTCTCCGACTTCACCACGGTGAACAGCAACGTGATCGGCTTCCACCGGGGTGACCGGGCCTGGATCGGCATCAACGACTCCGGCTCGGCCGCCACCGCCACGTTCACCACCGGGCTGGCCGACGGCCGCTACTGCGACGTCATCTCCGGAGTCGCCGACGCCGCCGGCTGCACCGGCGGCACGGTGACCGTCTCCGGCGGCCGGGCCACCGTCACCGTCCCGGCCAACGGCGCGGTCGCGGTTCACGTCAACGCCCGCGCCGGCGCGAACCCCTCGCCGACCGCGTCCCCGACGCCCTCGCCGACCGCGTCCCCGACCACCAACCCCACCGACCGGGTCGCCACCACGTTCACGGTGAGCGCCACCCCGGCCGCCGGACAGGACGTGTACGTCGTCGGCAACGTCCCCGAGCTGGGCTCCTGGACGCCGGCCAACGGCGTCAAGCTCACCGCCCAGGGCGGCGGCGCCTACCGTGCCACCGTCGCCCTGCCCCGCTCCACGGCGGTCGAGTACAAGTTCGTCAAGGTGACCACGGCCGGCGCGGTCACCTGGGAGTCCGGCGCGAACCGGAGCCTCACCACGCCGTCCGCCGGCACGTACGCGGTGACCGAGACGTTCCGCGGCGACACCGTCTCGACGGCGGTGGCCACCTCGTTCGCGGTCACCGCGACCACCGCCTACGGGCAGAACGTGTTCGTGGTCGGCAACGTCGCGGCGCTGGGCGGGTGGAACCCGGCCAACGGGGTGGCGCTCTCCGCGGCCACCTACCCGGTGTGGCGGGCCACGGTGGACCTGCCGCCGAACACCGCGGTCGAGTACAAGTACGTGAAGAAGAACCCGGACGGCTCGGTGACCTGGGAGTCCGGGGCGAACCGGAGCTTCACCACCCCGGCCGGCGGCACCCGCGCCACCACCGACACCTGGCGCTGACGACCGGACCCGGCGCGGCCCGTCCCCGCAGCGGGGGACGGGCCGCGACCGGCGGTCAGGCCGGCGAGAACGACCAGACCTGGGCCGGATTGCCGAACCCGGTGCAGTGGTAGATCTGGACGGTCGCGCCGTCGCTGGACGACCCCGCGCGCACGTCCATGCACCGGCCGCCGACCTGGGACTTGACCTGGTGCACGCCGGTGAACGAGTTCGGGTTCAGCGTCCACTTCATGCTCGACGTGCCGGTGCAGGCCCACTGCTGCAGCGGTGTGCCGTCGGCGTTGACCGCGTTGCGGACGTCCAGGCACATGCCGCTGAACCGGTTGACGAACGTGTAGGGGCTCTGGCCGACCGGCGACCAGTGCTGCACGGCCTGCCCGTCGCAGGTCCGCTGCACGACGAGCCCGCCCAGCGACGAGGGCGCGCCGTACCGGTCCACCTCCAGGCACTTGCCGCTGCCGTAGTTGACGATGCCGTAGTAGCCGCTCGCCGCCTGCGCCGGTGGGGCGAGGACCGCCCCGAGCCCGGTGGCCAGCACGCCCGCCGCCAGTACCCCGCCGACCCTTTTTCTGATCATTGCCGTGTCTCCCCTCGACTCGAACCCGCTTCCCTGCGCCGGGACGCGCCGATCCGGGTCGTCCCGCCCCCCGGCACCGCTTCCCGGCTGGTGACGACGCTAGGGACGGCCGGCGTCGCCCGGATCCGGGAACCTCCTAGTCGATGCGGCCACGACGGGTCGCTGTCGGGAACGTGTCGCCACCGTCGGTCCGGAACGGATCAGCGGCTAACGTGCGGCCATGGGGGGAACGGCGGTTCCGGCCGCCGCCGGCGGCACGGCAGCCGGGCGCGGCACGGAAGTGGACGGCGGCACGGCCTTCGACGACCGCGGCACGACGGCCGGGGCCGGCACTGTCGTCGACGGCGGTGGGGACGACCTGCTCGGCCGGGCCGACGAGTGCCGCCACCTGACCGGCCTGCTGGCCGACGCCGTGGACGGTCGCGGAGGGGCCCTGGTGCTGCGCGGCGCGGCGGGCGTGGGCAAGACGGCCCTGCTGGACCACTGCGCCGCGCACGCCGCCGGGATGCGGGTGCTGCGCGCGACGGGGGTGCCGTTCGAGGCGGAGCTGCCGTTCTCCGCGCTGCACGAGCTGGTGCGCCCGCTGCTGGACCGGCTCGACGAGCTGCCGGCACGCCAGGCCGACGCGCTGCGCACCGTGCTGGCCATCGACGGCGGGTCCGGCACGGTCAACCGGCTGGCCGCGTACGTCGCGACGTTGACGCTGCTCACGACGGCGGCCGAGCGTACGCCGGTGCTGTGCCTGGTGGACGACGCGCACTGGATCGACCCCGCCTCGGCCGAGGCGTTGCTGTTCACCGCGCGGCGCCTGCTCGCCGACCGCGTCGCGGTGGTCTTCGCCGCCCGCGACGTCCCCGGCTTCGAGGCGCGCGGCGTGCCGGAGTTGCCGGTGGCCGGGCTCGCGCCCGACGCCGCCGTCCGGCTCGCCATGCGCGCCGGGCTCGACCGGCGGGCCGCCACCGACCTGGCGGCGGCCACCGCCGGCAACCCGCTGGCCCTGATCGAGCTGCCGGCGACGCTGGGCGAGGAGCACCGGCACGGCTGGTTGCCGCTGGACCAGCCGCTGGTGCTGGCGGACCGCATCCGCACGAGCGTCCTGGCGCACGCCCACGGTCTGCCGGAGGCGACCTGGCGCGCGCTGGTCGTCTGCGCGGTGGCCGGTACGACCGGGCCGACGCTGCTGGCGCAGGTGCTGGCCGTGGAGGGGTTGCACCTGGACGTGCTCGATCCGGCGGTCGACGCCGGGCTGATCCGGGTGGCCGACCGGGAGGTGACGTTCCGCCACCCGCTGACCCGGGCCGCGGTGCATTCCGTCGCCGGGCCGGGGCAACGCCGGGCGGCGCACCGGGCGATCGCCTCGGTGCTGACCGACGCCGACGCTGCCGACCGCCGGGCCTGGCACCTCGCCGCCGCGACGACCGCACCGGACGAGCGGGTGGCCGCGTTGCTGGCCGGGTCGGCCGAGCGGGCGCAGCGGCGGGGCGGGGTGGTGGCCGAGGCGCGGGCGTACGAGCGGTCGGCGCGCCTGACCCCGGACCTGGACCTACGGGCGTCGCGCCTGATGAGCGCCACCCGGGTCTGGGCCAACGCGGGCGCCGGCCGGCACGCCGTGGCGCTGGGGGAGGAGGCGCTCAGGCTCACCAGCCGGGTCGACCTGGTGTGCCGGGTGAAGCCGCTGCTGGTCCACCTCGCCCACCAGCACGGCGGCGCCGCCGTGCGCGACGAGACGTTCCTGGCCGAGGCGGAGGCGTACGCGGGCGTCGATCCGCTCGGCGCGGCCAAGCTGATGAGCGCCGGGGTCAACCAGTTCTGGGCGCGGTTCGACATCACCGGCATGCTGCCGCTGTGCACGCGGGTCGCGACGCTCGCCGCGACGGCCGGCGGCCCGCCCTGGCCCAAGGGGCTGATCCGACTGGCCGCCGCGCAGGTGCTGGCCGGGCTGCCCGAGGGTGCCGCGCTGGCCCGGGAGTGCGTCGCCGTCTGCGCCGGTCACGCCGACGGCTCGGCCGCGGAACTGGCCGAGGTGTTCTGCTGGCTCGACGACCAGGACGCCGCGCGGGCGCTGCTGGCACCGGAGATCGAGCGGGCGCGGGCGAGCGACGACATGTTCCTGCTGGCGTACGCCCTGCCCCGGCTCGCCGAGCTGGAGTGGCGGGGCGGCCGGTTGCACGACGCCTACCGGGCGGCCACCGAGGCGGTGCGGATCGCCGAGCAGGTGGCCCTGCCGCTGCTGCGGGCGGAGGCCCTGGCCGGGCTCGCCGTCGTGGAGGCCCTGCTGGGCGCGGAGTCGCGGGCGCTGGCGCGTGTCGAGGACGCCCGCCGGCTCCTGCCGGCGGAGTTCCGCGAGGTCGAGGTGCGGCTCCGGTACGCCACCGCCATGACGTCGGTCGTCGCGGCGCGCTGGAGCGAGGCCGTGACCGAGTTGGAGTGGATCCGCTCCGCCCAGCGTCGCGGCGGGATGGTGGAGCCGGGCTGGCTCCCGGTGGTCGGCGAGCTGGCCCAGGCGTACGCCCGGCTGGGCCGCCCGGAGCGGACGGCGGAGCTGCTGGCGGAGCTGGGCGACGGCCGGGTCGCTGCCCGGGTGGTGGCGGCGCGGGTCGCCGCCCTGCTCGCCCCGGAACCGGACCTGGACGAGGCGTTCGCGGCGGCGCTGGCCCGCGGTGACGGGGCGGACGCCCCGCTGGAGCGGGCGCGGACGCTGTTCGACCACGGCCAGCGGCTGCGTCGGGCGAAGCGGCGTCGCGACGCGCGGGTCCAGTTGCATGCCGCCCTGCGGCTGTTCGAGACGGCCGGCGCCCAGGGGTGGGCGCGACGCTGCCGGGCCGAGATCGACGCGACCGGCCGGCGGGCGCCGGCCCCCGACGACCGGGGTGTCGACCGGTTGACCAGCCAGGAACGGCAGATCGCCCTGCACGTGGCGGACGGGCTGACGAACCGGGAGATCGCCACCCGGATCTTTCTGTCGCCGAAGACGGTGGAGTACCACCTCGGCAACGTCTACCGGAAGTTGCAGCTCCGCTCGCGGCCGGAGTTGATCCGCCACCTGGCCCGCCTCTCGTCGTCCGAACCGGGCTGACGCCTCCACCCGGCCGGGGCGATCGCGACCAGCGCGGCGGCCAGGCACGCCCCGGCCGCGGCGACGAGCGGGGGCCGCCCGCCGGCGTGCACGGCGACCGAGCCGAGCGGGATGGCCAGCGTTATCGGCCCGAACATCGCGGTGTTCGCGGTGCCGGCCACCCGTCCGAGCAGCTCCGCGGGCGTGTGCGTCTGCACCGCCGTGACGGCGGCGACGAGCGTCCACGGCAGACCCACGCCGACGATCGCGGAGGCGGTCACCGTGGCCGGCCACCAGGGCAGGCAGCGGCCCAGACAGCCGGCGGCGAACAGCGCCGCGCCGGCGACGCCGACCGCGGACGCGCCCCGGCGGGCGACCAGCCGGCCGACGACCAGCCCGGCGACCACCGAGCCGGCGCCCTGTGCGCTGGCCAGCACGCCGAGGAACGTCGACGGCAGGGCGAGCTCCTCGACCACCACGGCGTAGAGCGCCGCGGTGGTGAAGCCGGACATGGCGATCGACACCGCGGCGAGCGCGACGGGTACCCGCACCGCGCGCCGGCGCAGGAGGACGGCGAGTCCGACCCGGAGGCCGGGTGGGCGCGCCGCCGCCGCGGGCCGGTCGCCCCGGGCCGCGTCGGAGGTGGTGGCCCGCAACCGCAGCGCGCCGTACCCGACGGCGACGAGCACCGGCACGACGGCGCTGAGCACGGCGACCGGGTGCCCGCCCCGCCACGCGTAGAGGCCCGCCCCGGCCAGCGGCGCCACCAGCTTCATGCCCTCCTGCGCGCTGGACCGCCAGCCGTTGACGTCGGCGAGCCGCGCCGGGGGCAGCGCCGCCGGCAGCAACGCCGTCTCGCCGGCGTCGATCAGCACGTAGCTGACGCCGTAGGCGAACAGGACCGTGAAGATCAGCCACGCCTGGCCCGGCCCGTGCACCGCGAGCAGGCTGAGCAGGGCGGCGGCCAGCGCCAGGTTGACGCCGATGACCAGAGGCCGGCGCGGCGCGCGGTCGAGCAGCCCGCCGAGCCAGGGGCCGGCCAGCACCGGGGCGTAGACGCAGAGCCCGGCGAGCGCGGCCAGCCCGGTGGAACCGGTCAGGTCGAGCACCCAGATGCCGGCGACCAACGACATGGCGCTGCCGCCGAGCCCGGAGAGCAGCGAGATGGCCACGAACAGCACGGCGTTGCGGCGCATGAGCCCTCCGAGATCGAGCGGGGAAGACTCACATCCTCAATTCTTGAGCGTGGGCGAAGCAAGGCCGTCAATGTTTCGTTGACACGGTCGCCGCGATTCGCCGGGCGGCCTCCCGGGCCGGCGCCGGCAGTCGCGGTCCGACCTTCACCAGGTCGCCGACGAGGTACGCGGCCAGCGCGAACAGCGGTCCCGGCGGGGCGTCCCGGGCCGACGCGCACGTATGGCGCGCCAGCGCCGCCCGGCGGAACCGGCCGTCCCACGCCCGATCCGCAGCGATCCACCGGTCCAGGTCGGCGACCGCCGCCCGCAGCGCCACCACCTCGACCGACCAGGCCCGGTCGAGCCGCCCCAACCGCGAACGGCGGGCCGCCACGAGCCGTTGCCGGCGCTGCTCGGCGGCCTGCCGGCTGCTCAGGCCCAGGGCGTCGGCGATCCGCGCCCAGGTGACGCCGTCGTGCCGGGCCCGGTCGATCAGCTCCAGTTCCCGCTCGTCCAGACGGGCGCGGGCGGCCCCGATCTCGGCCAGCCGCGTCGGTTCCGGGATCACCTGTCAACGCTACATTGACGGATCAGCGCGGTGGGGCGACGTACAGGCCGGTCCGGCAGCCGGTCTCGCCCGGCTCCAGCCACTCCCGGTCGTACCCGGGCGTCTCGATCCGCCCCGCCGGCGTGCGTACCAGCAGCAGGCAGTCCCGTTCCGCCGGCACGCCCACGGCGGCGACCAGCGCGCCCTCGTGAGTCGTCGTGTCGACGGTGATCCACTCCTGCGGGAACGCGGCCCGCACCGCGCCGGCCAGCGTCTCCGGGGTGGCCGTGCGCAGCACCGCGGTGAGTCGCGCGCGTCCGTCGTCCGGAACCTTCGGCACCGGCGCGGCGCTGGGCGGCGGGGGAGCGGCCCCGGACGGGCAGTCGATCTCCCGGTAGGACGTGGAGCGATAGAGCCGCAGCTCGTAGCGGTAGCAGCGGGTGGCCGAGCCGGCGGTGTGCCCGGTGTCGCCGAACGCGCGCGCCGACCGCTGCGGCACGGAGACGACGAACCGGACGTCGATGGTGGCCAGCTCGTCGCCGAAGACGCGACCCGACCAGGCCAGGACCTCCCGGCGTACGGTCGAGCCCTCCTCCGGTTCCGCGAGCGGCCGGGCTTCCACCGGGATCTCGGTCGCGGCGATCGACGCGGCGTCGCGGGGGCGGCTGCGATCCCCCAGCGCCTCGTTGAGGTGCTTCGCGTCGGCCGTCGCCGTGTCCTCGGCCAGCACGTCGCCGCGATGATCGCCGCACCCGGTCAGCGTCAACGCGACCGCCACGCCGGCCATCACCCGCGTCCGGCGGCGGCCGGATCGCGACACACCACGCCCGGTCACCCGATCCCCGTCCATCCGCGACACCGTACCGCCGCGTGGCAACCCGGACCGGCCGTGGTCGGTAAGGCGGGGGCCCCTGTTAACGCAATCGGTAGAGGCGGGGCCCCCGCTTAACACGTCGTCGCTCACACGCCGGTGATCGTCCACATCAGGTTCGTGCTGCCGTCCCAGGTCCACTGCTTGGCCGGGGACCCGGAGGCCACCTGGCCGCCGCCGTCGAGCACCAGCCCGGTCGCCCGGTTGGCGATCCGGTAGCGACCGCCGCCCTGGTCGGTGAGCTGCCACTGCTGGGTGTTGCCGCCGTTCCACGCGGCCTGCTGAGCGCTGGCGCCGTTGGTGGTCTGGCCGAAGCCGTCGACGACCATGCCGTTGGTCCGGTTGACGATCCGGTGGTAGCCGGTGCCCAGGTCGACCAGCTGCCACTGGAGATTCGTGCTGCCGTCCCAGCTCCACTGCTTGAGCGCCGACCCGGAGGCGACGTTGCCGCCGCTGTCCAGGGCCAGGCCGTTGGTCACGTTCGTGATCCGCTGCCAGGTGGTCGAGCCGCCGCCCGGCGCGGGGATGGTGCCGTTGAAGGTCAGCTTGAGCACGTAGGCGGGCGCGCTGAACGGCGCGGAGGACGAGGGCAGCGTGATCCGCAGGCCGCCGGTGTCCTGGGTACGGGTCGGCAGGTTGACGTAGCTGCCGGCGGTGGACCCGAGCAGTTGCACGCCGGCCAGGCTGCTCAGGTTGATCCGGTTCGCCGCCAGCGTGGTGATGGTCACCGAGCTGCCCGGCCAGCCGAGGATCGTCGCGTACAGCACGGTGTTGGCCTTGTTGCGGGTGAACCGGATGTCCTGCGCGGTGCCGGCGCGCGGCGTGCTGAAGGAGCCGCCGCCCATCTGCGTCGGGCCCTCGCCGAACGTGGTCCAGGCGCGGGTGGCGTAGACGGACTCGCCGAAGCGGCGTAGGTAGTCGCCGATGCCGAGCAGGATGGTGCGCTGCCCGCTCGGGATGGTGCCGTCGGCCATCGGCGCGATGTTGAGCACCATGTTGCCGTTCTTGCTGACCCGGTCCAGCAGCGAGTGCAGCATCTGGTTGAGCGAGTAGTAGCCGATTCCCACCGTGTAGCACCAG
Organism: Micromonospora humi; assembly: GCF_900090105.1. GTDB lineage: Bacteria > Actinomycetota > Actinomycetes > Mycobacteriales > Micromonosporaceae > Micromonospora > Micromonospora humi. The sequence continues at coordinate 90,708 of NZ_FMDM01000001.1, forward strand.
CTCGAACTGCTGATGCTGTCGTCGGTGAGCCAGTAGGGGTCGCGCCGCGCGGCCGGGCCGCCGCGCTCGTAGTCGAAGACCGTCCCGCCGAGATCCAGGCCGTCCTTGTAGGTGGCGACGACCTCCTTGTCCCACGCCACCGCCCGGTTGTAGTAGTAGGCCAGGAACCGCAGGCGTTGTGCCTCGCTGATCCGGGGCAGGTTGAAGTCCTGCCAGATCATGTCCGGCTGGGACTGGTCGATCACCTCGCGCAGCTTGTCGTACCAGAGTTGCTCCTCGGCGGCGGTGCCGAGCTGACCGTAGAGCTTGCGCAGGCTGGCGTCGGACTGCTGCGGCGCCCACTGGTAGAAGCCGGTGAAGTTGTACGCGTGGTGCATGGCGACCATGACCTTCATGCCGCGCGCGCGGATCGCGTCGGTGTGCAGCTTGAGCAGGTCGAGCTTCGGGCCCTTGGCCACCGAGTTCCACTCGTTGACCTGGCTGTTCCACATGGAGAAGCCGTCGTGGTGCTCGGCGACCGGGCCGGCGAACCTGGCGCCGGCGTCGGCGAAGAGCTGCGCCCACTCGTTGGGGTCGAAGTTGCCGCCGGCGGATGTGAGCTTCGGGGCGAACTGGACGAAGGTGCCGGCCTTGTCGCGGGCTCCGTTGATGAAGTTGTGGTAGGGCCAGGCCGCCGGGTCACCGTAGACGGACTTGTGGTGGTTGTTCTCGTTCGAGCCGTTGTTGTACATGTTGCGCGGGTACCACTCGTTGGCGTAGGCCGGCACGCTGAACACGCCCCAGTGGAAGTAGATGCCGAACTTGGCGTCCTGGAACCACTCGGGCGCGGCCGGATGCTGGCCGACCGACGCCCAGGTCTCGGCGTAGTTCGACGGACCGGGAATGGCGGCGGTGGCGGGCAGCGGGCGGGCGACTCCGCCGACGGCGACCGCGGCGCCGCCCGCGCCGAGGGCGGCCAGCAGGGCGCGACGGGTGAGGTGGGAGCGGGACATGGCGATCCCTCCGGGGTGGTGGTGAGGGTGCTCGACGGTTAGACATCAGACGTTAGGCGGCTTCATCGTGCGACGTCAATGTCTTCGCGCGTCGGCTGTCATCGCTCCATGGCGTGATACATCTTATGAATACCCGGACGCTGGGTAGGTGTCGACTCCGGGGGACTCACCGCGCCGCGATGACCGTCGTCGGCCGAAACGGCCGGCGCAGAGGCGCCTCAGCCGCTGCGCACCGTCGTGAGGTCGGCCAGCCCGGAGATGGTGAGCAGCGGCTCCAGCAGCGGGCCGGCGACCAGCGCGATGCGCTCGGCGTGCGGGAACAGCACCGCCAGGCCGGCGCTGTCCAGGTATTCCACCTCGGTCAGGTCCACCACGAGCGGGTCGCCGTCGGGGCGTACCGCGTCGTCCAGCGCGGCGCCGAATGCGGCCGCGTTGCTCATGTCGATCTCACCGACCGCGGTCAGCACGCGGGTGCCGTCGGGGCCACCGCTGGTGCTGAGCTTCAGAGCCGTACTCATCGGATGATCCTTGCCTGCATGTCGACGGTCGTGCCGGTGACGCCCGGCGTCACGGTGATGCTGTCCATGAGAGCACGCATCAGGACCAACCCTCGACCCCGGCTCGGGTCCGCCGGGCGGTTCTGGTCCCGCCAGTGCCCGCTGTCGGTGACGCTCACCCGCAGCGCGTCGGCGGTGGCGGCGGCGCGCAGCCGGATCCGGCCGCCGGGCTTGTCCCGGTGGCCGTGCTCGATGGCGTTGGCGCACGCCTCACCGGCGGCCACCAGGACGTTGTAGGAGTGCGCCGGCGCCAGGCCGCACCGGTCCAGCCAGCCGCGCAGCGCGGTGCGGACCTCGGCCAGGCGCGACGACTCGGCGGGGAAGTCCAGCTCCAGCGGCCCCGGGTGGCGGTAGAGCAGCAGGGCCACGTCGTCGTCGTACCCGCCGTCCGGGGTGAGCCGGTCCATCACCTCGCTGGCCAGGGCGTCGACCGGGATGGACCGGCCCTCCTGGAGGGTGGCGGTGGCCCGGTCGATGCCGGCGGTCAGCGGCTGGCGGCGCCGCTCGACGAGGCCGTCGGTGTAGAGCATCAGGGTCGCCCGGGCCGGCACCGTGGCCTCGGCTTCCGGGCGGTCCCGTCCGGTGCGGACCGCGAGCGGCCGGGAGCGGCCCTGGTCGAGGAACACGGGCGTGCCGTCCGGATGCACCACGATGGCCGGCGGGTGCCCGGCGCTGGAGTAGCGCAGCCGGCCGGTGGCCGGATCGAGCACGCCGCAGAAGACCGTGGCGCACTGCGCGCCCGGGAGCATCGCGGCGAACCGGTCCAGGGCCGCCAGCGTCCGGCCCGGGCTGGCGTCCTGGAGCAGCAGTGCCCGGCAGGCACTGCGCAACTGCCCCATCACGGTCGCGGCCCGCAGGCCGTGGCCCACACAGTCGCCGACCACGATCCCGATCCGCCCGTCCGGCAGTTCGACGGTGTCGTACCAGTCGCCGCCGACCTTGAGCGGAAGGGTGGCGGGGGCGTAGCGCACGGCGAAGCCGGCCGGCAGTTGGGCCGGGCCGAGGATCGCCCGCTGCAGGGCCAGGGCGGTCTCCCGCTGCTGGTCGATCTGGTGCACGCGGTGCAGTCCCTGACCGACGTGGCCGGCGAGCAGCGCCAGCAGCGTCTGGTCCTGCTCGGTGAAGGGCCGCTTCTCGTCCAGGTCGATCCAGAGCGCCATCGTGCCGTCCGGGTGCTCCACCGCGATGCCCGCGCCGTGTGCCCGGGTCGCCACCGGCGTCAGCAGCGGCGTGTCGCGCAGCGCGAGCAGCGCCTGGCGGCGCGCGTCCGGCAGTGACTCCCAGCGCAGCGCCGGATCGGTCGCGGTGACGTCGGGGTCGGGTGAGTCGCCGAAGACGGCGGTGACCACGGCGGTGGCCCGCCACAGTTTGCGCATCTCGTCCAGCACCCCGTGCAGGGCGCCGGCGAGATCCTCCGCCTGGGACAGGCGCATGCTCAGCCCGGCCAGCGCGGTCTCACGCTGCACCGCGTAGTGCTCGGCGGTCACGTCGCGGAACGTCCCCACGATCACCCGGCGACCGGTGTCCGGATCGTCGACCTGGTTGAACGCGGCCGCGATCCAGAGCCGGTGCCCGTTGCGGTGCGTCACCGGCACGGTGTACGTGCCCTGGGTCTGCCCGAGCAGCACGGAGAACGCGGCGGAGACCTGACGGTGTGCCTCGGGTTCGGCCTTCGGGTCCGGCCACCACGGCTGCTGCGTCGACCGGTACGGCAGCCCTTCCGGCCCGTAGCCGAGGATGTCGGTGAACGCCGCGTTGATCTCCACGACCGCGCCGTCGGAGTCGCAGATGAAGAACGCCTCCTGCAACGAGTCGATCAGCGCGGTGCGCCAGCGGGCGTGGTGGTTGCGCAGCCGGGCCAGCTCCACGTTGGCCCGTACCCGGGCCAGCAACTCGGCGGCCGGGAACGGCTTGACCAGATAGTCGTCGGCGCCGGCCTCCAACCCCTCGATCGAGGCCTCCTCACCGGCCCGGGCGGAGAGCAGCAGCACCGGCGTGCCGGCGGTCCGCGGGTCGGCCCGCAGCGCCGCCACCAGTTGCAGGCCGTCGAGTCGCGGCATCATCACGTCGCTGACCACCAGGTCGGGGGTGTACGTGCGGGCGGCCTCCAGGGCCGCCTGACCGTCGGCGACGGTGTGCACCCGGTGCCCGGCGGAGCGCAGCAGGCGGGTGAGGTACTCGCGCATGTCGGCGTTGTCGTCGGCGACCAGGACCCGGGTCGCGACCTGGCCCGACAGGGCGGGCGTCGGCCCGTCGACCGGCGCCGGGTCGTCCGGGACCATCCCCGCGGCCGGGTCGGTCGGTAGCCAGCGCAGCGCCTCCTGCACGAACGGCTCGGCGGAGACCGGGGCCCGGCCGGCGCCGGCCGGGGCGAGGGCGTCGGCGGGCAGGTGGGCGACGCCGAGCGGCAGCCGGACCGTGAACTCGGTGCCGCGCTCGGGCGCGCTGGTGGCGGTGATGGTGCCGCCGTGCAGCCCGACCAGCTCCTTGACCAGCGCCAGGCCGATCCCGCTGCCCTCGTCGGACCGGGACCGGGCGTTCTCGATCCGGTGGAACCGCTCGAACAGCCGGGGCATCTCGTCCGCGGCGACGCCGATGCCGGTGTCGGCCACCCGCAGCACGGCCTGCCCGTCCTCGGCGCGCAGCACCACCCGGACGGTGCCGTCGAAGGTGAACTTCAACGCGTTGCTCAGCAGGTTGAGCACCACCTTCTCCCACATCGCCGGGTCGATGTGCACCGGCTGGGGCAGCGGTCGGCAGTCGACCTCGAAGACGAGGCCGGCGCGTTCGATCGCGGAGCGGAAGACGCTGGCCAGGTCGGCGGTGACCGCGGCCAGGTCCACCGGCTGGTAGCGGGCCTGCATCCGCCCGGCCTCGATGCGGGAGAAGTCGAGCAGGCTGTTGACCAGCTTGCCCAGGCGCAGCCCGTTGCGGCGGACGACCTCCAGCTCCTCGCGGGTCCGCTCGTCGGCGTCCCGCAGCCGGCCGCGCAGCTCGTCCACGGGCCCCATGATCAGCGTCAGCGGGGTGCGGAACTCGTGGCTGATGTTGGAGAAGAACGTGGTCTTCGCCCGGTCCAGCTCGGCCAGCTCCTCGGCCCGCCGCTGCTGGGCCTGGTAGCTGCGGGCGCTGGCGATCCCGGTGGCCACGTGGCCGGCGGTCAGCTCCACGAAACCGCGGTAGCCGTCGTCGAGTTCGCGGTAGCGGTTCAGCCCGGCCACCAGGAAGCCGTACGGCGTGCCGCCCTGCTGGCGCAGCGGCACCAGCAGGGCCTGGACCGGCGGGTCCGGCCAGCCGCCGGTCGGCAGGTCGGCGAACCCGTCGCCGTCCAGCGGCACCAGGACCGGCTCGCCCTCGCACAGGGTCCGCGTCGGCCAGCGGGCCCCCGGGTCGTCGGGCGACAGCGTCGCCGGGGCCGCCGGGTGGCCGGCGGTGACGCCGGTCGCCTCCGCCAGCCGCGCCGCACCGTCGTCGCCGAACAGGTACGTCAGCGTGAACGGCAGGTCCCACGGGTTGCGCCCGAGCTGGCGGCCGGCGAAGGCGAGCGTCTCCTGCTCGGTGCGGATCACGCTCGGGTCCGAGCCGAGGTCCCGCAGGGTGGCCATCCGCCGTTCGCCGATGACCCGCTCGGTCTCCTCGCTGACCACGCAGAGCATCCCGACCAGCGCCCCGTCGTCGTCGCGCAGCGGGCTGTAGGAGAACGTGTGGTAGGTCTCCTCCCGGTAGTCGGAGCGCTCCAGGAACAGCAGCAGCCCCTCGTCCCAGGTGGCCGCGCCGGTGCGCAGCACGGTGTCGATCCGCGGGCCGATGTCGTCCCAGATCTCCGCCCACACCTCGTTCGCCGGCCGGCCCAGCGCCCACGGGTACTTGCGGCCCAGCGTGTCGCGCCGGTAGGCGGCGTTGCAGAAGAAGGTCAGCTCGGGGCCCCAGGCCATCCACATCGGGAAGCGGGAGGAGAGCAGGATGCGCACCGCGGTGCGCAGGCTCTGCGGCCAGCCGTCGGGCGGCCCCAGCGGATGGTTGGACCAGTCGACCCGGGCCAGATCCGGGCCGATCTCGCCGTCGACGGCGAACACGTCGGCACGTGTCCGCGGGTCGGTGCCAGCGCCGGTCATCGCCCGAGTCTCCCTCACCGCATCGGATCCCGCTCGTCCAGGTCGTGGCGCCACCCAGGGCGGCACATGCGGACACCAGCGGCACTGCGCTGCCCGACCGGCCTCCCGGGTAGCTCTCCGCGGTGGTCTTGCCCCCGATGCGTCCCGGTCATGCCGGCGGCCGAGGTCGGGAGTGCCACATTTCCGTCGCGCCGGCCGACCGGCGGGGGACACAGCAAAGGCAGGGAGAGACCTCCCTGCCACTTCTAACGTATATCGCAACCGGGGGCTTGTGGCAAGACCCGGGTGGTGCCGCAGAATCGTCGGCCGGACGTGGTTCGAGCTGGGAAAACGGGGGGCACGTGATGGCCGGACGGTACGTGGTGGGGTTCGACGAGGTCGACGAGACGCAGGTCGCGCTCGTCGGCGGCAAGGGCGCCCACCTGGGGGCGTTGTCCCGCACCGACGGGGTGCGCGTACCGGTCGGCTTCTGCGTCACGACGGACGCGTTCCGGCAGGTCGTCGCGGGCGTCCCGGCGCTCGACGAGCGACTCGACCGGCTCGCCCGGCTCGGGCCGGACGACCGGGAGGCGATCCGCGCGCTCAGCGCGGAGATCCGCCGCGCCGTCGAGGAGGCGGCGGTTCCCGGCGACGTCGCGACGGCGATCGCCGCCGCGACGGCCGACCTGGGCGCGCACGACGCCTTCGCGGTCCGTTCCAGCGCCACGGCGGAGGACCTGCCCACGGCCTCGTTCGCCGGGCAGCAGGACACCTACCTCAACGTGGTCGGTCCGGAGGCGGTCCTCGCCCACGTCGGCAGGTGCTGGGCGTCGCTGTTCACCGAGCGGGCCGTGAGCTACCGCCTCCGCAACGGCATCGACCACCGCGCCGTGCGGATGGCCGTGGTCGTGCAGCGGATGGTCCACCCGGACGCGGCCGGGATCCTCTTCACCGCCGACCCGGTCACCGGCAACCGGACGGTCTCGTCGGTGGACGCCGGTTTCGGGCTCGGTGAGGCGCTGGTCGCCGGCCTGGTGAACCCGGACGTGTTCACGGTGCGCGACGACGCGGTCGTCACCCGGACGATCGCCGCCAAGCGGGTCGCCGTGCACGCCGTGCCGGGCGGTGGGACGCGGGTGACCGAGGTCGACCCGGCCCGCCGGGAGCAGCCGGCGCTCACCGACGCGCAGGTGCTGCGGCTGGTCCGGCTCGGCCGGCGGATCGAGGCCCGGTTCGGTCGCCCGCAGGACGTCGAGTGGGCCCTGGTCGACGGCGACTTCCAGATCCTGCAGAGCCGGCCGATCACCACCCTGTTCCCGGTCCCGGCGGTCGACGACGGGGAGAAGCACGTCTACCTCTCCGTCGGCCACCAGCAGATGATGACCGACGCGATGAGACCGCTGGGGCTGTCGATGTGGCAACGGACCGCCATGGCGCCCATGCACTCCGCCGGCGGTCGGCTCTTCGTCGACGCCACCCGGCACCTGGCCACCCCGGCCGGCCGCGCCGCGTTCCTGAATCTCATGACCCGGTCCGACCCGCTGACCCGGGACGCGCTGGAGACGGTCCTGGAGCGCGGCGACGTCGTGCCGACGCTGCCGGACACGGGACCCGCCGGCCCCCCGGCCGGCCTCCCGCCGGCGACGATCGAGACGGATCCGGCCATCGTCGCGGCGCTGATCGAGGGGAGCCGGGACAGCATCGCCGCGCTGCGGCGCGACATCCGTACCCGGTCCGGTCCGGCGCTCTTCGACTTCCTGACCGAGGCGTTCGAGGAACACAAGCGGGTCCTCACCGACCCGGTCAGCATCCAGGCGATCATGGCCGGGATGGAAGCCACCTGGTGGCTCAACGACAAGCTGGGCGAGTGGCTGGGCGAGCCGAACGCCGCCGACACGCTGACGCTCTCCGCCCCCGGCAACGTCACCTCGGAGATGGGGCTGGCGCTCCTCGACGTCGCCGACGTGATCCGCCCGCATCCGGAGGTGGTGGCGTTCCTGCGTGACGTCGGGGACGGGGACTTCCTCGACGAGCTGCCGAAGCTCCCCGGCGGGAGCGAGGCGCGCGCCGCCGTCGAGGACTACCTCGACCGGTACGGCATGCGGTGCGTCGGCGAGATCGACATCACCCGGCCGCGGTGGAGCGAGCAACCGGCCACCCTCGTACCGCTGATCCTCGACCACGTCCGCACCTTCGCCCCGGGCGAGTCCCGGCGGCGCTTCGCGCAGGGGCAGCGGGCGGCGGAGCGCAAGGCCGAGGAGGTGCTGGCCCGGCTGCGGGCGCTGCCGGACGGCGAGCGCAAGGCCGACGAGACCCGGCGCATGATCGACCGGGTGCGGACCTTCATCGGCTACCGGGAGTACCCCAAGTACGACATCATCAGCCGCTACTTCGCCTACCGGCAGGCGTTGACGGCGGAGGCCGACCGGCTCGTCCGGACCGGCGTGCTCGCCGACCGGGAGGACGCCTTCTTCCTGACCTTCGACGAGTTCCGCGACGCGGTGCGCACGCGGCGGGTGGACGCGCGGCTCGTCCGCGAGCGCCGGGACGCGTTCCGGTGGCACCGGACGTTGACGCCGCCGCGCGTGCTCACCTCCGACGGCGAGGCGTTGGCCGGGGCGTACCGGCGCGACGACGTGCCGAGCGGCGCCCTGGTCGGGCTGCCGGTCTCGCACGGGACCGTCGAGGGGCGGGCCCGGGTCGTGCTGGACCTGGCCCGCGCCGACCTGGCACCGGGCGACATCCTGGTCACCGCCCACACCGACCCCAGCTGGACGCCCCTGTTCGTGGCCGTGGCCGGTCTGGTGACCGAGGTCGGCGGCCAGATGACCCACGGCGCGGTGATCGCCCGGGAGTACGGCCTGCCGGCCGTGGTGAACGTGCCGGACGCCACCCGCCTGATCGCCGACGGCCGGCGGATCCGGGTGCACGGCTCCGCCGGCTACGTCGAACTGTTGTGACCCACCGGAGCACCCGGCGGGACGGCCGCCGCCCGCCCGGGCGGGCGGCGGCCGCGTCGCTCTCAGCGGTAGCCGGCGGCCACCACGTTGGCCTGGACGGCGTTCTCGGTGGCGTCCGAGGGGTAGCCGGCGACCATGGCGCCCTCGTAGAACGTGCCGACGCTCTGGTTCCGGTTGTCGATGCAGCAGTCGCCGCCGCTGCCGAGGATGATCGCGCCCTGCTTCCTCATCGGGCTGTAGCCGGGGGGCAGTGCTCCGTCGTAGAGGGTGTAGAGGTTGCCGGACTGGGCGTTGCTGCCCTTGATGGCGAAGCGTGAGGTGCCGTTGTTCTTCAGGGTGGCGGTGACGAACTTGCTGGTGAAGGCGCGCTGGTTCGGGTTCCACGCCGAGCTGCCACCGGGGTAGAGACCGTACTCGAGGTCGGCCTGCACCCAGGGCCCGGTGCCGGAGCAGCCGCCGAACCAGCAACTGGTGCCGAAGTAGATCGCGTCCATCGCCCCGGCCCCGTCGGCCCGCCGGGTGGTCTCGCTGTTGCCGTAGTCGAAGCAGCAGCCGCTGTTGACGTGGGTGCCGCTGGTGACCATGTACATGCCCTCGGGGGCGCTGCCGGTCGGGACGCCGGTCAGGTGACCGTCCCGCCAGTAGCTGCTGTTGCCGGGAATGAACAGCGAGTACGCCTTCGCGCCGCCGACGGTCACCGACTCGCGGTTCGCGACCGCCGGCTGGACCGCGCCGCCGATGCCGCCGGACCCCTGGTAGCCGAGGTTGTTGCCCCGGGTCGTCTGGTCGTAGATCCAGGTGATGACGCATGTGGTGGTGGCGCAGAACGAGTCCTGCGCGGCCGCGTCGGCGGGTCCGCCCGCGGTGAGCGTGGTGATGTCGCGGGTGGTGTTGTCGGAGGAACGGCGGACCTGGTAGAGCCGGCCGCTGTAGGCGCGGAAGAGCGCCCGGGTGGTGCTGTGCGCGGCGACGCAGGGCGTGCCGCCGGCGGCGTAGATGTCGCACGGTCCGCCGGCGGCCGGCGGTGGCGTCGTGGGCGGTGGCGTGGTGGGTGGCGCGCTCGTGGGTGGCGCGGTGGTCGGTGGGGTGCCGACGCCGCCGGTGCAGGTCACGCCGTTGAGGGCGAAGCTGGCCGGCGCGGGGTTGCTCCCGGTCCACGAGCCGTTGAAGCCGAAGCTGGTGCTGCCACCGGTTCCGATGGCGCCGTTGTAGGAGACGTTGGCGGCGGTGACGGCCGCGCCGGTCTGGGTGAGGGCGGTGTTCCAGTACTGCGTGACGGTCTGGCCCGCCGTGAAGGTCCAGGTCAGCCGCCAGGTGTTGACCGGGTCGCCGAGGTTGGTGACGGTGACGTTGGCGCCGAAGCCGCCGGACCAGGACGAGGACACGGAGTAGTCGACCGAACAGCCGGCGGTGGCCGCCGAGGCGAGCTGGGTGCCGGTGAGACCGGCGGTGGTGAGGGTGAGCGCGGCGGCGGAGGCGGTCATCGCCCACCGTCGACGGGCTTGGTCGGTGAGACGCACGGGGACCTCCCGGGTCCGGATGGGAACGTGCGAGCGGAGCCGGTCTGCCCTGGACCGGCGACGGTGCGACGCGGCGGCTCCCGCTGTCCACCCGGCGGAGACGCTCAATGTTTGCGTTAACACTCATAGATGTCAACGGATGCTCCGCAACCCCGCGCGCATGCCGGGTGACGCCCGCGCCTGGCATGCTGGGTGACGACGCCGGGTCCGGACGGGGAGGGGCGATGCGGATCGGGGAGCTGTCGGCTCGCACCGGGGTGAGTGCCCGGTCGATCCGCTACTACGAGCAGCAGGGCCTGCTCGCGGCGGTGCGCACCGCCGCCGGGCAGCGGGTGTTCGCCGAGTCTGCGGTCGAGCGGGTACGCCTCATCCGGCGGCTCTTCGACGCCGGGTTGAGCAGCCGGCGGATGTCCGAGCTGCTGCCCTGCGTGACCGACCCGGCCATCCGCACGCGCTGGCTGACCGATCGGCTGCGCGAGGAGCGGACCCGGATGGAGGCCGAGATGGCGCAGCTCGCCCACGCCGTCGCGGTGCTCGACGAGATCGTCACCGACATGACCGTCGCGGACGCGGTGCCGGGCGGGGCTTGCCCCTGACACCGGTGTCACCTCCTACCGTCGGGACATGACCGCCACGTTGGCCGCCGGATCGCCGGTGGCGCCGCTGATCGCACCCGTCACCGTCGCCGGAATGCCGTTGCGCACCCGCTTCGTCATGGCGCCGATGACCCGCAACCGCGCGCCCGGCGGCGTGCCGACGCCGGAGGTCGCCGACTACTACCGGCGGCGCGCCGAGCAGGGCGTCGGGCTGATCGTCACCGAGGGGGTCCTGGTCGACCACCCGACCGCCGGCCACGAGGACACCGTGCCGCGGCTGACGCCGGGGCCGGTCGAGGCGGGCTGGCGGCGGGTGGTCGAGGCGGTCCACGGCGCGGGCGGCCGGATCGCCGCGCAGCTGTGGCACCTGGGCAGCCTGCGCGAGCCGGTCGACGGCCGGGCGGCCTGGACGCCGTCGGGCGTGCGCGAGCCGGGCCGCCCGGCCGGACACGTCATGACCGGCGCCGACATGGACGAGCTGCTGGCGTCGTACGCGGCGGCGGCGCGGGTGGCCGCCCGGGTCGGGTTCGACGCGGTGGAGATCCACGCCGCGCACGGCTATCTGCTGGACGAGTTCCTGTGGCCGTACACGAACCGGCGGACCGACGCGTTCGGCGGCTCCCCGGCGCGCCGGGCGGCGTTCCCGGCCGCGGTGGTCCGGGCGGTCCGCGCGAACCTCCCGGCGGACCGCCCGGTGATCGTCCGGTTCTCGCAGTTCAAGGAGCGCGCCTTCGACGCCCGCATCGCGGACACCCCGGCCGAGCTGGCCGAGATCCTGACCGCCTTCGTCGCGGCCGGCGCGGACGTCCTGCACGCGTCGCAGCGCCGCTTCTGGCAGCCGGCGTTCGCCGGGTCGCCGTGGAACCTGGCCGGCTGGGCGAAGCACCTCACCGGGTTGCCGTCGATCACCGTGGGCTCGGTCGGCCTGACCCGCGACTTCCTGCGTCGGGGCGGCCCGGAGTCGGTGTCCGGGCTGGCCAGCCGGTTGGCGGCCGGCGAGTTCGACCTGGTCGCGTTGGGACGCGCCCTGCTCGGTAATCCGGCCTGGGTGACGCACGCGGCGGCCGGCCGGTCGGCTGCGATCGTGGACTACCGCAAGTCGCACGAGGAGGTGTACCCGTAGGCGGCCGGGCTTGACGCGTGGGCATGTTATCGCTCACAGTCGATGGCAGGGCATTCGCAGCACAGGCTCTCCGGGCGAGCCGCGCTGGTCGCATCACCACCGTGCAACCCGGAAGAGGAATCCTGCATGAGACCCACGAGAGCCTTGCTGTCCACCGGCCTGCTGGCCGGGGCGCTGGCCGCCGGCATGGCGGTGGCGCTGGCGCCCACCGCCAGCGCCGGCACCACCCTGCGCGCCTCGGCGGCCGAGAAGGGCCGCTACTTCGGCGCGGCGGTCGCCACCAACAAGCTGTCCGACAACACGTACGTGACGGTGCTGAACCGCGAGTTCAACTCCGTGGTGGCCGAGAACGAGATGAAGTGGGACGCCACCGAGCCCCAGCAGGGGCGGTTCTCCTACACCGGGGGTGACCGGCTGGTCAGCCACGCCCGGGCCAACGGGATGAGCGTGCGCGGCCACACCCTGCTCTGGCACGCGCAGCAGCCGAGCTGGGCGCAGGGCCTGTCCGGCACCGCGCTGCGCAACGCCGCGATCAACCACGTCACCCAGGTCGCGACCCACTTCCGCGGCCAGATCTACGCCTGGGACGTGGTGAACGAGGCGTTCGCCGACGGTGGCGGCGGCGGGCGCCGCGACTCCAACCTCCAGCGCACCGGCAACGACTGGATCGAGGCGGCCTTCCGGGCCGCGCGGGCCGCCGACCCGGGCGCGAAGCTCTGCTACAACGACTACAACACCGACGGCATCAACGCGAAGTCGACGGGTGTCTACAACATGGTGCGGGACTTCAGGTCCCGTGGCGTGCCGATCGACTGCGTCGGCTTCCAGTCGCACCTGGGCACCACGATCCCGGGCGACTACCAGGCCAACCTCCAGCGCTTCGCCGACCTCGGCGTGGACGTGCAGATCACCGAGCTGGACGTGATGACCGGCGGCAACCAGGCGAACATCTTCGGCACGGTCACCCGCTCGTGCATGGCGGTGTCGCGCTGCACCGGCATCACCGTGTGGGGCGTGCGGGACTGCGACTCGTGGCGCGGCTCGGACAACGCGCTGCTCTTCGACTGCAGCGGCAACAAGAAGGCCGCCTACACGTCGGTGCTGAACGCGCTCAACGCCGGTGGCACCACCACGCCGCCGCCGAACACGACCTCGCCGCCGCCGAACAACACCACGCCGCCGCCGAGCACGACGTCCCCGCCGCCCAACACCGGTGGTTGTTCGGCCTCGGTGTCGCTGAACTCGTGGACCGGTGGCTTCGTGGCCACGGTGAAGGTGACGGCCGGTTCCGGCGGTACCCGGGGTTGGACGGTCAGTCTGACGCTGCCCGGTGGTGCCAGCGTCACCAACACGTGGAGCGCGACCGCCAGCGGCAGCTCCGGCACGGTGCGGTTCACCAACGTGGACTACAACGGCCAGCTCGGCGCCGGCCAGAGCACCGAGTTCGGGTTCCAGGGCAACGGCAGCGCCTCGGGCCTCACGCCCACCTGCTCCGCCAGCTGAGTTCCTCGCCGGTCCGGCCCGCGTCACCGTGGGCCGGACCGGCGGCCTGTAGTCCGTACCCCACCGTGGAGGAACCGTCGATGAGAGCGAAGATCGCGCTGCTCGCGGCCGTCCTGGCGACGGCCCTGACGACGGCGGTCGCCGTCGTCACCGCCGCCGGCCCGGCGTCCGCCGCCGCGCTCACCCAGGTGACCAACTTCGGCACCAACCCGACAAACCTGCAAATGCACCTGTACGTGCCGGACCGGCTCCCGGCCCGGCCGGCCCTGCTACTGGTCCTGCACTACTGCACCGGCAGCGGTCCGGCGATGCACACCGGTTCCGGCTACAGCCCGTTGGCCGACCGCTACGGGTTCATCGTGATCTACCCGTCGGTGACCCGCAGCAGCAAGTGCTGGGACGTGTCGTCGCCGCAGGCGCTGCGGCGCGGCGGCGGCAGCGACCCGGTCGGTCTCAAGTCGATGATCGACTACGTGTCGAGCCGTTACCCGGTCGACCCGGCCCGCATCGGCGTCGCCGGCGCGTCGTCCGGCGCGATGATGACCAACGTGATGGCCGGCGTCTACCCGGACGTCTTCCACGCCGGGGTCAGCTCGTCGGGCGTGCCGTTCGGCTGCTTCGCCACCACCAACGGCTCGGAGTGGAACAGCGAGTGCTCCGGCGGGCGGATCACCAAGACCCCGCAGCAGTGGGGTGACCTGGTCCGCAACGCCTACCCCGGCTACACCGGCCGGCGGCCCCGGATGCAGATCTGGCACGGCACCACGGACACCACGCTGAGCTACGTCAACTTCGGCGAGCAGATCAAGCAGTGGACGAACGTGCTGGGCGTCTCGCAGACCCCCAGCCTGACCGACTACCCGCAGGCCAGCGCCGTCCGGACCCGATACGGCGGCACCGGTGGCACGCCGCCGGTGGAGGCGATCAGCTTCCAGGGCTACGGCCACTCGATCCCGTTCGACGCCGCCCAGGCGGTGCGGTTCCTCGGCTTCGACGGCACCGGCGCGACCACGCCGCCGCCCAGCCCGACCACGCCGCCGCCCAGCCCGACGACGCCGCCGCCCACGCCGACCACCCCGCCGCCGAGCCCGACCACGCCGCCGCCGGGTACGGGTGGCTGTGCGGCGACGGTGTCGCTGAACTCGTGGACCGGTGGTTTCGTGGCCACGGTGAAGGTGACGGCCGGCTCGGGTGGCACCCGGGGTTGGACGGTCGGCGTGACGCTGCCCGGCGGGGCGAGCGTGACCAACACGTGGAGCGCGACGGCCAGCGGCAGCTCCGGCGCGGTGCGGTTCACCAACGTGGACTACAACGGCCAGCTCGGCGCCGGCCAGAGCACCGAGTTCGGGTTCCAGGGCAACGGCAGCGCCGCGGGGATCACCCCCACCTGCGCGGCGTCCTGATCCCACCGGCCGTCGGGGCGGTGCGTCGATCCGTCGGCGTGCCGCCCCGCGGGCGTTCTGTTACGAGACCGAGACACGCGCGTTTCGCCCGATCGGTTGACGATGCAACTTGTGAGCGTTAACACTCCCCGGGAGGGTTACCTGTGCGGTAGGTGCCACACGTAGGGGAGAGGAAAGCTCGTGCGCAGACGATTTCTGGCCGTGCTCGGCGGCGTCGCGATGGCCGTCAGCCTGGCCGCCTGCAGCGGTGAGGGCGCGGGAGGCGGGGGCGACACCAGCTCGGCGAAGCCCAGCGATCTGACGATCGGCGTGTCGATGCCGACCCAGACCTCGGAGCGGTGGATCGCCGACGGCAACTCGGTGAAGGAGAAGCTGCAGGCCAAGGGCTACAAGGTCGACCTGCAGTACGCCGGGGACGAGATCCCCACCCAGTCCCAGCAGATCGACCAGATGATCACCCAGGGTGCGGACGTGCTGGTGATCGCCCCGATCGACGGCACCGCGCTCAGCGGCCAGCTCCAGGCCGCCGCGGCCGCGAAGATCCCGGTCATCTCCTACGACCGGCTCATCCGCAACAGCCCGAACGTCGACTTCTACGTCAGCTTCGACAACTACAAGGTCGGCGTGGCGCAGGCCAACGCGCTCCTGGTCGGCCTCGGGCTGCAGAACAAGGACGGCTCGAAGGGCAGCGCGACCGGCCCGTTCAACGTGGAGCTGTTCGCCGGCTCCCTGGACGACAACAACGCCCACTTCTTCTTCAACGGCGCGATGGACACGCTCAAGCCGTACTTCGACGCCGGCACGCTGAAGGTGAAGTCCGGCCAGACGAAGATCGAGCAGGTGGCCATCCTGCGCTGGCAGCAGGAGACCGCGCAGAAGCGGATGGAGGACCTGCTCACCTCCAGCTACAACGACGGCAGCAAGGTCGACGGCGTGCTGTCGCCGTTCGACGGCCTGTCCCGGGGCATCATCACCGCACTGCAGAACGCCGGCTACCGCGGCGGGGCCAAGAAGATGCCGGTGATCACCGGCCAGGACGCCGAGGTCGCCTCGGTCAAGCTGATCAACGACGGGGTGCAGAGCTCCACCGTCTTCAAGGACACCCGCCTGCTGGCCGACCAGGCCGTGGTCGCCGCCGAGGCGTTCCTCAAGAAGGAGGAGCCCAAGGCGAACGACACCAAGGCGTACGACAACGGCAACAAGGTCGTGCCCGCGTTCCTGCTGCCGGTGCAGACCGTCTACAAGGACGACATCAAGTCCGCGCTCATCGACTCCGGCTACCTGACCGCCCAGGAGGTCGCCGCCGGCCGGGCCGGCTGACAGGCCCGACGGACCCGGTGGCGCGCCGCGTCACCGGGTCCGTCGGCGCACCGACGCGACGGCCCCGAGCAGGACGGTTTCCATGAGCGATCACATCCTCGAAATGCGGAACATCACCAAGACCTTTCCCGGAGTGGCCGCGCTCCAGGACGTCTCGCTCGCCGTGCGGCGCGGCGAGATCCACGCGATCTGCGGCGAGAACGGCGCCGGCAAGTCGACCCTGATGAAGGTGCTCTCCGGTGTCTATCCGACGGGGAGCTACGACGGGCAGATCGTCCTCGACGGCGAGCCGGTCGAGTTCCGGGGCATCCGGGACAGCGAGTCGCACGGCATCGTCATCATCCACCAGGAGCTGGCGCTGGTGCCGTACCTGTCGATCGCGGAGAACATCTTCCTCGGCAACGAGCGCCGCGGGCGCAGCGGTCTGATCGACTGGCACCGGACCAACGCCGAGGCCGCGGCGCTGCTGCGGTCGGTCGGGTTGGACGAGAACCCGGTGACCCCGGTCATCCAGCTCGGGGTGGGCAAGCAGCAGCTGGTGGAGATCGCCAAGGCGCTGTCCAAGAAGGTGCGGCTGCTCATCCTGGACGAGCCCACCGCGGCGCTCAACGACGTCGACTCGGCGCACCTGCTGAACCTGCTGCGCCGGCTGCGCGACCAGGGCATCACCTGCATCATGATCTCCCACAAGCTCGGTGAGATCACCGCGGTCGCGGACTCCACCACGGTGATCCGCGACGGCCGGACGGTGGAGACGCTCGACATGGGCGACGGCACCGCGACCCAGGATCGGATCATCCGCGGCATGGTCGGCCGCGACCTCGCGGCGTTCTACCCGACCCGGACGTCGACGCCCGGGGCCGAGGTGCTGCGGATCGAGGACTGGACCGTGCGCCATCCGACCCAGGACCGACTGGTGGTCGACCGGGCCTCGCTCACCGTCCGCGCCGGCGAGGTGGTCGGCATCGCCGGGCTGATGGGCGCGGGCCGCACCGAGCTGGCGATGAGCGTGTTCGGCCGGGCGTACGGGCGGGACATCTCCGGGCGGATCTTCGTCAACGGCCTCCAGGTGCGGACCCGGACGGTGGCCGAGGCGATCGCCAACGGCATCGCGTACGCGACCGAGGACCGCAAGCACTACGGCCTCAACCTGATCGACGACGTGCGGGGCAACATCTCGGCCGCGGCGCTCGGCAAGCTGGCGCGCAACGGTTGGATCGACGGCAACGAGGAGATCAAGGTCGCCGAGCGGGGCCGGCGCGACATGAACATCAAGGCGCCGACCGTCATGTCGGTGGTGGGCAAGCTCTCGGGCGGCAACCAGCAGAAGGTCGTGCTGGCGAAGTGGCTGTTCACCGACCCCGACGTGCTGATCCTCGACGAGCCGACCCGGGGCATCGACGTCGGGGCGAAGTTCGAGATCTACACGATCGTCAACCGTCTGGTGGCCGACGGCAAGGCCGTCGTCATCATCTCGTCCGAGCTGCCCGAGCTGCTCGGCATGTGCGACCGCATCTACACCCTGGCCGCCGGCCGGATCACCGGTGAGCTGCCGGTGGGCGAGGCCACCCAGGAGAACCTGATGGAACTCATGACCAAGGACCGGGATCTCGTCCGATGACCAGCACGAAGCCCTCCACCTCACCGAAGGTCGACGCGCCCGACTCCGGGCCGGTCGCCACCCTGCACACCGGCACCAGCGACCCGCGCACGCTGATCCTGGGCAACCTGCGGCAGAGCGGCATCTACATCGCCCTGGTGGTGATCGTCGCGCTGTTCGCGGTGCTCACCGACGGCGTCTCGCTCAGCCCCGGCAACCTCACCAACATCGTTCTCCAGTACTCGTACATCCTGGTGCTCGCGATCGGCATGGTCATCGTGATCATCGGCGGCCACATCGACCTGTCCGTCGGGTCGGTGGTGGCGCTGACCGGCGCGGTCTCCGCCGTGCTCGTCATCCGGGAGGGCATGCCCTGGTGGGTCGGCATCCTCGCCGCGCTCGCGGTGGGCGTGGCGGTGGGCGCCTGGCACGGCCTCTGGGTCGCCTACGCCGGGATCCCGGCGTTCATCGTCACGCTGGCCGGCATGCTGCTGTTCCGCGGCCTGACGCTGCGGGTGCTGGACAACATCTCGCTGTCGCCGTTCCCGGCGGAATACCAGCGGGTCGCCGCCGGCTTCCTCAACGGCCTGCTCGGCGGGCAGGGCTTCGACGCCTTCACGCTGTTCATCGGCGTCTTCGCGGTGGTCGGTTACGCCGCGAGCGTGTTCCGGACCCGGCTGGCCCGGGTCCGCCACGAGCAGCCGGTGGAGTCGTTCCCGCTGTTCGTCCTGCGGGTGGTGGTGGTCGGCGCCGTCGTCATGTGGTTCGCCTGGCAGCTCGCCCACGCGCGGGGCCTGCCGATCGTGCTGATCGTGCTGGCCGTGCTGGTGCTCGTCTACGGCCTGCTCACCCGCCGCACCGTCTTCGGCCGCCAGGTCTACGCGATCGGCGGCAACCTGCCGGCGGCGACGCTGTCCGGCGTCCGGGTGAAGACGGTCAACTTCTGGGTCTTCGTCAACATGGGCTTCCTCTCCGCGGTGGCCGGGGTGATCTACTCCTCCCGCTCCAACGGGGCCCAGCCGGCGGCGGGCAACATGTTCGAGCTGGACGCCATCGCGGCGGCCTTCATCGGCGGCGCGGCGGTCACCGGCGGTGTCGGCACCGTCGTCGGCGCGATGGTGGGTGGCCTGATCATGGCGGTGATGAGCAACGGCATGCAGCTGATGGGCGTCGACCAGTCGATCCAGTCGGTGGTGAAGGGTCTGGTGCTGCTCGCCGCCGTGGCGTTCGACATCTGGAACAAGCGCCGGGCCGCGGGCAGCCGGTGAGCCCGGCCGGCCGGACGGCGGGAACGCCGTCCGGCCGGCCGCGTCGTCACACCCGGCTCCACCGCTGGTTGGTGTTGCCGTGGCAGGTCCAGAGGACCACCCGGGTGCCGTTGGCGGTGCCGGCGCCCTCGACGTCCAGGCACAGGGTCGGGAAGCGGCCGTTGCTCACCGTGCCGTTGCCGTTGAACGTCCACTGCTGGTTGGTGCCGCTGTTGCAGTCCCAGATCTGCACCCGGGTGCCCGCGGTCGCGCCGGTCGGCACGTCCAGGCACTTGCCGAGCACCTGGAGCGTCTGGCCGCTGGCGGTGAACTGCTGGTTGGGGTTGCCGTGACAGTCCCAGATCAGCGTGCCGGTGCCGTTGGCGGTGCCGCCGTTGTCGACGTCGAGGCAGCGGCCGGCCGACTCGCTGCGCAGCCGGAACGTGGTCGGCGTGGGCGGCGGGGTGGTGGTGCCGCCGCCGCTGACCCGGTAGACCACCGTGCCGTGCGCGGGCACGCTGGCGGAGATGGCGCCGGTGCTGGTGGAGGTGGCGTCGGTCCACGCGTCGCGCAGCGTGAACGAGCTGCCGCTCTTGCCCACCGCCGCCGCCGTGGTGGAGACCGTGGTGGTGGCGCTGCCCTGGTTGAACAGCGCGACCGCCACGTCGCCGTTGGCCAGCGGCTTGGCCAGCACGCGGCGGGTGCCGTCGAACGAGACCTGGCTCGCCTGCCGGGCGAGCGGGTCCTGGCTGATGCCGATGAGGTTGGCGTTCTTCAGGATCGTCTGGGTGGCCGCGTTCATGGAGCGCAGGTCGTTGCCGGCGATGAGCGGGGAGGCCATGACCGCCCACAGCGCGAAGTGGCTGCGCATCTCGGTGTCGGTCATGCCGCCGCGGCCGACCTCCAACATGTCCATGTCGTTGAACGCGCCGGGCTTCGCCCGCCCGGCCAGCGGCACGGTGACGTCGACGATGTTCTGGATGCCCATCGGGTAGCCGTTGGTCTGGCCGCTGTTCCAGGTGTTGGTGATGTCCTCGGTGGTGCGCCACATGTTCGCCACGTCGCCCCAGTCACGCTGCGGGCCGGTCTTGGAGTGGACGCTGTTCGAGTTGATGCTGTAGACGATCGGTCGACCGGCGGCGGCGAGCGCGTCGCGCATGATGGCGAACACGCGGACCTGGTCGTCGATGCTGCCGCTGGGCGAGCACCAGTCGTACTTGAGGTAGTCGACCCCCCAGGCGGCGAACTGCCGGGCGTCCTGGGCCTCGTGCCCCTGGGCCCCGGTGGCGCCGGGATAGCTGTTGAAGTACTGCGCGCACGTCTTGTCCAACGGGCCCTGGTAGATGCCGAACTTCAGCCCCCGGGCGTGGATGTAGTCGCCGAGCGCCTTCATGCCCGACGGGAAGCGGCTCGGGTCGCCCTGCAGGTTCCCCGCGGAGTCCCGGTTCGGGTTCATCCAGCAGTCGTCGACGACGACGTACTGGTAGCCGGCGTCGCGCATGCCGGAGCTGACCATCGCGTCGGTCATCTGCCGGATGAGCGTCTCGTTGATGTTGCAGCCGAACGTGTTCCAACTGTTCCAGCCCATCGGCGGTGTGCGGGCGACACCGTTGTCGAGCGCCCGCGCCGGCTGCGGGCCGACGGCCCCACCGACGACGGTGGCGGCGAGCGCGACCGCCGCGACGCCCAGGGCGGCCAACAGCCGTCGTGTTCTTCTGCGCACAGGTCCTCCTCGGTTGACGGGCGCGGACGGGCGCCCGGCGGGAGCGGCCACTCGCGGCGGCCCGCGTCACGGCGCCGGCGGGTCGCCGGGAGGCCGTGGCGTCGAAGGGGACCGGTGTACCGGCGGTGGCCGTTCGGGTGGTGGGTCGGCGGTGGCCGGGGACGCCGCCGGCCGTCGCCTCGCTGCCGTGCCGCCGGTGTCCGCCCGGGGACGTCCCGCCGGCATGGCGATGTCGCGGATGTTATCGCTGACATCAAACTGTGTAAATAGCTTGGCGACCCTCCCGGAGGCCCTCGGCGGGCCCGGCGGGCGATCCGCCCTGGAGGAAACAGGCCGTTGAGAGGCCGTGTGTCGGCCTGGGAGGCAACGGTTCGAGCCGACGGTACGGGCGGTGCGACCTGACCTCGCAGTGATCTCATTAAGGCATAAATTGTTGTCGCTAACACCGAGGCGTCCCGGCCCGCTGCGCCGCGATGTCGGCACCGCCGGACGACCTCCGGCGGGATGCCGCCGGGCCGGTCCGGACGCGGGCGCCGACGGTCCTCGGAATGCGCGGGTCCTCGTTACGCAGCCGTTGCGCTCAGGTGTCTTGACGGATGTATATGTGAGCGCTAACACTAACTCCGTGACACGGGAGAGGTGCAGATGAGCGAGGTGGAGGGACCCGACCGCTACGTGGTCGGGGTCGATTTCGGCACGTTGTCCGGGCGGGCGCTCGTGGTGCGGGTCCGCGACGGTGCCGAGGTCGGCACCGCGGTGCACGAGTACCGGCACGGGGTGATCGAGACGGTCCTGCCCGACGGCGGCCCGTCGCTGCCCCCGGACTGGGCGTTGCAGGACCCCGACGACTACCGCGACGTGCTGCGCGAGGCGGTGCCCGCCGCGCTGGCCGCGGCCGGGGTGGACCCGACCGCGGTGATCGGGATCGGCACCGACTTCACCGCCTGCACCGTGCTGCCCACGCTCGCCGACGGCACCCCGCTGTGCGAGCTGCCCGAGCTGCGTCGCCGGCCGCACGCCTGGGTCAAGCTGTGGAAGCACCACGCCGCGCAGCCGCAGGCCGACCGGATCAACGCGCTCGCGCACGAGCGCGGTGAGCCCTGGATCGGCCGCTACGGCGGCAAGATCTCCGCCGAGTGGCAGTTCGCCAAGGGGCTGCAGATGCTGGCCGAGGACCCGGAGGTCTACCGGCGGGCCGAGCGCTTCGTCGAGGCCGCCGACTGGATCGTCTGGGAGCTCTGCGGCGCCGAGACCCGCAACGCCTGCACCGCCGGCTACAAGGGCATCCGCCAGGACGGCCGGTACCCGTCGGCCGACTACCTGGCCGCGCTGGACCCCGGCTTCACCGACTTCGTGGCCAAGCTGGACGGCCCGCTGCTGCCGTTGGGTGCCCGCGCCGGTGTGCTCGGCGCCCGCGCCGCGGCCTGGACCGGCCTGCCCGAGGGCATCGCGGTCGCGGTCGGCAACGTCGACGCGCACGTCACCGCCGCCGCGGCCCAGGCGCTGCGCCCGGGGCGGCTGGTGGCGATCATGGGCACCTCGACCTGCCACGTGCTCAACGGCACGCACCCCGCCGAGGTGCCCGGCATGTGCGGCGTGGTCGACGGCGGCATCAGCCCGGGCGCCTGGGGCTACGAGGCCGGGCAGAGCGGCGTCGGCGACATCTTCGGCTGGTTCGTGCGGCACGGCGCGCCGGCCGGCCTCGACTCGCACGAACGGCTCACCGAGCTGGCCGCCGCCCAGCCGGTCGGCGCGCACGGGCTGGTGGCGCTGGACTGGTGGAACGGCAACCGCTCCCTGCTGGTCAACCACGACCTCAGCGGGCTCGTCGTCGGGCTGACGCTCGCCACCCGGCCGCCGGACGTCTACCGCGCGCTGCTGGAGGCCACCGCGTACGGCACCCGCATGATCGTCGAGGCGTTCGCCGAGGCGGGCGTGCCGGTCGACGACCTGGTGGTGGCCGGCGGGCTCACCTCGAACCGGCTGCTGATGCAGATCTACGCCGACGTCACCGACCGACCGCTGGGCATCATCGGCTCGGCGCAGGGCCCGGCGCTCGGCTCGGCCATCCACGCGGCCGTCGCCGCCGGGGCCTACCCGACGGTGCACGAGGCGTCGGCGGCCATGGGGCGGGTGGACGAGGGCGTCTACCGGCCGATCCCGGAGAACGTGCGGGCGTACGACGCGCTCTACGCCGAGTACCGGGCGCTGCACGACCACTTCGGCCGCGGCGCGAACGACGTCATGCTGCGCCTGCGGGCGATCCGGAACGCGGCGGTCGACGCCGCCGCCGAGCGGACCGCCTCGACCCTGGAGGTGGTCGGATGAACACCGAGATCGCCGTGCTCCGCGAGACCGTCGCCCGCCTGCACCGCGAACTGACCCGCTACGACCTGGTGGCCTGGACGTCCGGCAACGTCTCGGCGCGCGTCCCGGGGCAGGACCTCATGGTGATCAAGCCGAGCGGGGTGGACTACGACGACCTGACCGCCGACACCATGGTGGTCTGCGACCTGAACGGCGTGGTGGTCGACGGCGGCGGCTCGCCGTCCAGCGACACCGCCGCGCACGCCTACGTCTACCGCGCGATGCCCGAGGTCGGCGGCGTCGTGCACACGCACAGCGGCTACGCCACGGCCTGGGCGGCCCGGGGCGAGGCGATCCCGTGCTGGCTGACCGCCCAGGCCGACGAGTTCGGCGGGGAGATCCCGATCGGGCCGTTCGCGCTGATCGGCGGCGACGACATCGGCAAGGGCATCGTCAGCACGCTGTCCGGGCACCGCTCGCCGGCGGTGCTCATGCGCAACCACGGCGTGTTCACCATCGGCAGGGACGCCCGCGCGGCGGTCAAGGCCGCGGTGATGTGCGAGGACGTCGCGCGCACCGCGCACCTGGCCCGCGCGCTCGGGCAACCGCTGCCGATCGCGCCGGCCGACGTCGACGCGCTGCACGACCGCTACCAGAACGTGTACGGCCAACGCCCGTCGAGCGGCTGACACCGACCCGCACCACCTCATCCCCACCACCACAACCGGTCGCCCCGGCCCCGCCGGTCGCGCGCCCGGATCACCCCACCCCGAGGAGATTCGATGAGAACCAGGAGTACGGCACGGACGGTCGTCGCGGCCCTGGCCGGCGTGCTGCTCGCCGCCGGCATGGCCGCCTGCGGCAACAGCGACACCGGCGGCGATTCCGGCGGCGGCGGCAACGACAAGCTCGTCCTGGGCTTCTCCCAGGTCGGCGCGGAGAGCGGCTGGCGTACCGCCAACACCACCTCGATCAAGGAGGCGGCGGGCGAGGCCGGCGTCGAGCTGAAGTTCGACGACGCGCAGCAGAAGCAGGAGAACCAGATCAAGGCGATCCGGAACTTCATCCAGCAGAAGGTCGACGTGATCGCCTTCTCGCCGGTGGTGGAGTCCGGCTGGGACACCGTGCTCAAGGAGGCCAAGGACGCCAAGATCCCGGTGATCCTGACCGACCGCGCGGTCGACTCGGCCGACAAGTCGCTCTACAAGACGTTCCTCGGCTCCGACTTCAAGAAGGAGGGCCGGCTCGCCGGCGAGTGGCTGGTGGAGCAGAAGAAGGCGGCCACCGGCCCGGTCAACATCGTCGAGCTGCAGGGCACGACCGGCTCGGCCCCGGCGAACGACCGCAAGGCGGGCTTCGGCGAGGCGATCGCGGCCAACCCGAACCTGAAGATCATCGCGTCGCAGTCCGGTGACTTCACCCGGGCCGGCGGCAAGCAGGTGATGGAGCAGTTCCTGAAGGCCAACCCGAAGATCGACGTGCTCTTCGCGCACAACGACGACATGGGGCTGGGCGCGCTCGAGGCGATCACCGCGGCCGGCAAGGTGCCCGGCAAGGACATCACCATCATCACCGTCGACGCGGTGAAGGACGGCATGCAGGCGCTCGCGGACGGCAAGTTCAACTTCATCGCGGAGTGCAGCCCGCTGCTCGGCCCGCAGCTGATGGACCTGGCGAAGAAGGTCAAGGCCGGCGAGGAGGTGCCGGCCCGGATCGAGACCGAGGAGACCACCTTCACGCAGGAGACGGCCAAGGAGGCACTGCCCAACCGCAAGTACTGACCCACACCGGGGGTCGCCGTCGCGCCGACGGCGGCCCCCGTGCCACCACCGCTCAAGAAGAGGTCCGATGGGATGACGGGTGACCGTCCGGTCCTGACCATGACCGGAATCAGCAAGACCTTCCCCGGGGTCCGCGCGCTGCACGACGTCGACTTCCGGCTGTTCCCGGGCGAGGTCCACGCCCTGATGGGCGAGAACGGCGCCGGCAAGTCGACCCTGATCAAGGTGTTGACCGGCGTCTACGGCACCGACGCCGGCACCGTCACGCTCGACGGCGAGCAGGTGTCCTTCACCGGGCCGATGCAGGCCGCCGCGGCCGGCGTGAGCACCGTCTACCAGGAGGTCAACCTCTGCACCAACCTGTCGGTGGCGGAGAACATCTTCATCGGCCGGGAGCCGCGCCGCCTGGGCGCGGTGCGCTGGGGCGAGATGCGCCGGCGGGCCCGCGACCTGCTGGCCCGCCTCGACCTCGACCTCGACGTGAGCGCGCAGCTCGGCACGTTTTCGCTGGCCGTGCAGCAGATGGTCGCCATCGCCCGGGCGATCGACGTGCGGGCCCGGGTGCTCATCCTGGACGAGCCGACGTCCAGCCTGGACGCCGGCGAGGTGGCCCAGCTGTTCCGCATCATGCGGCAACTGCGCGACGAGGGGATCGCGATCCTGTTCGTCACCCACTTCCTCGACCAGGTCTACGGCATCGCCGACCGGATCACGGTGCTGCGCAACGGCGCGCTGGTGGGGGAGTACCGCACCGGGGAGCTGCCGCAGTTCAGCCTCGTGGAGAAGATGATCGGCCAGGAGCTGGACGTCCTGGAACGGCTGGACGAGCAGCAGAAGCGGGCCACCGTCGCGCTCGACGGGCAGGCCCCGTTGGTCGACGCCGAGGAGGTGGGCCGCCGGGGTGCGGTCGCCCCGTTCAGCCTGCGCATCCACGCCGGTGAGGTGGTCGGCCTGGCCGGCCTGCTCGGCTCCGGCCGTACCGAGGTGGCCCGGCTGATCTTCGGCGCCGACCGCGCCGACCACGGTCAGGTCCGCACCGACGGCGCGCGCTCGCCGCTGCGTACCCCGATCCACGCCATCGACCAGGGCATCGGCTTCTGCTCGGAGAACCGCCGCGCGGAGGGCATCGTGCCGGAGCTGTCGGTGCGGGAGAACATGATCCTGGCGATGCAGGCCGCGCGCGGCTGGCTGCGGCCGATCCCACGCCGACGGCAGGACGAGCTGGTGCAGAAGTACGTCGAGGCGCTCAGCATCCGACCGGCGAACCCGGAACTGCCGGTGCGCAACCTCTCCGGCGGCAACCAGCAGAAGGTGCTGCTGGCGCGCTGGCTCATCACCGAGCCGCGCCTGCTCATCCTCGACGAGCCCACCCGCGGCATCGACGTCGGCGCCAAGGCCGAGATCCAGAAGCTGGTGGTGCAGCTCTCCGACGGCGGCATGGCGGTGCTGTTCATCTCCGCCGAGCTGGAGGAGGTGCTGCGCCTGAGCCACCGGGTCGCGGTCATGCGCGACCGCGAGATGGTCGCCCAGCTCACCAACGACGACACGCTCGACGCCGACCGCGTCATGCGCACCATCGCCAGCGGAACTCCCCGGGAGGAGGTGACCCGATGAACACCGTCGCCGACCGCCTCCGTCCGCTGACCGGGCACCGGCTGTTCTGGCCGGCCCTGGTGCTCGTGGTGATGATCGCCGCGAACACCGTCTACCGGCCCGGCTTCCTCGCCGTCGAGGTCAAGAACGGTCACCTGTACGGCACGCCGGTCGACATCCTCCGGTTGAGCGCGCCGCTGATCCTCGTCGCGCTCGGCATGACCCTGGTCATCGCCACCGGCGGCATCGACCTGTCCGTCGGCTCGCTCTGCGCCATCAGCGGCGCGATCGCGTGCCTGCACATCAGCGGCGCGGCCGACCAGAACAGCCCGGCCACGGTGGCGACCGCGTTGGCCCTGGCCTTCGGGGCCGCGCTCGTGCTCGGCGCGTGGAACGGGGTGCTGGTCGCCGTCATCGGCATCCAGCCCATCATCGCCACGCTGATCCTCATGGTGGCCGGCCGGGGCATCGCCCAGCTGGTCACGGAGGGGCAGATCATCACGATCAACTCCGGGCCGTACCGGGCGATCGGGCTGGGCAGCTTCCTGACGCTGCCGCTGGCCATCCTCATCGCGCTGGCCGCCGCGCTGCTGGTGGCCGCGTTCACCAGGCGCACCGCGCTCGGGCTGATCGTCGAGTCGGTCGGCGGCAACGCCGAGGCCAGCCGGCTGGCCGGCATCCGGTCGCGTCGCGTCGTCTTCCTCGTCTACGTGGTCAGCGCCGCCTGCGCCGCGCTGGCCGGCTTCATGGTCACCGCGAACGTGTCGAGCGCCGACGGCAACGCGGCCGGGCTGTGGATCGAGCTGGACGCGATCCTCGCGGTGGTGATCGGCGGGACGTCGCTGGCCGGCGGCCGGTTCTCGCTCAGCGGCACGGTCCTGGGCGCGCTGATCATCCAGACCCTGACCACCACGGTGTACGCCATGAACATCTCGCCGCAGACGTCCTTGCTGTTCAAGGCCGTCGTCGTGATCGCCGTCTGCCTGGTGCAGGCCCCGGCGTTCCGGGCCCGGTTCCGTCGCCGCCGACGCGGCGTCGAGCCCGGTCCGGCGGCGCCGCAGCGGGAGAAGGAGCAGGTCCCGGCATGAGCAGCACGTCGTTGTCCGCCGTCCGGTCCTGGCGGCCCAGCCTGCCCCGGCGGCACGTCCCGGTCCTGGCGACGCTCGCGCTGCTGCTGGTCATGTACGGCATCGGCGTGTCGCAGTACCGGGCGTTCTCCAACGTCCAGGTCGTCTTCAACGTCTTCATCGACAACGGCTTCCTGCTGGTGGTCGCGGTCGGCATGACGTTCGTGATCCTCACCGGTGGCATCGACCTGTCCGTCGGCTCGGTGGTCGCGATGACCGCGATGGTGTCGGCCGCCCTGCTCCGCGCCGGCCTGCCCGCCGCGCTGGTGCTCGTTGTCGCGCTGCTCATCGGTCCGACGCTCGGGTTCCTGATGGGCTGCGCGATCCACTTTTTCGAGATCCAGCCGTTCATCGTCACGCTCGCCGGCATGTTCTTCGCCCGTGGCATGTGCACGTTCATCAGCGACTCCTCGATCTCCATCACCGACGGTTTCTGGACCGGCATGTCCCAGGAGCGCATCGGTGACCCGGCGGGGAACTTCGTGTCGATCAGCGTGCTGATCGCGTTCGCGGTGGTCCTGGTCGCCGCGTACGTGCTGGCGTACACCCGGTTCGGCCGCAACGTCTACGCGGTCGGCGGCAACGCGCAGTCGGCGCTGCTGATGGGCCTGCCGGTGGCGCGGACCCGGATCGCCGTCTACACGATCAGCGGCCTGTGTTCGGCGATCGGCGGCATCCTGCTGTCGTTCTACACGCTCTCCGGCGCGCCGCTGATCGCCGTCGGGATGGAACTGGACGTGATCGCCGCGGTCGTCATCGGCGGCACGGTGCTCACCGGCGGGTCGGGCTACGTCTTCGGCACCGTGCTCGGGGTGCTGGTGCTGGGCGTGATCCAGACGCTGATCACCTTCGACGGCAGCCTCAACTCCTGGTGGACCAAGATCGTGATCGGCGGGCTGCTCTTCGCGTTCATCCTCCTCCAGCGCCTCATCGGCATCCGGTTCAAGTGACGGCAACTAGCGCGGAAGGCAACAACATGGCACCTCATCCCCAGCCCGAGGTCTGGTTCCTCACCGGTAGCCAGGGCCTCTACGGCGAGGACACCCTGCGGCAGGTCGCCGACCAGTCCCGGCAGATCGCCGCCCGGCTGGACGAGTCGTCGGACATTCCGGTCCGGGTGGTCTGGAAGCCGGTCCTGACCTCCAGCACGGACATCCTGGCGATCTGCCGGGACGCGGCAGTGCAGGGCGCGGTCGGGGTGATCGCCTGGATGCACACGTTCTCGCCGGCCAAGATGTGGATCGCCGGGCTGGACGCGCTGCAGACGCCGTTGCTGCACCTGCACACCCAGGCGAACGTGGCGCTGCCGTGGGACACCATCGACATGGACTTCATGAACCTGAACCAGGCCGCGCACGGCGACCGCGAGTTCGGCTACATCCAGACCCGCCTGGGGGTGGCCCGCAAGACCGTCGCCGGGCACGTCACCGACCCGCGGGTGGTCTCCCGGGTGGCGGCCTGGGCCCGTGCGGCGATCGGCTGGTCGTCGGTGCGGACGCTGCGCCTGGCCCGCTTCGGCGACAACATGCGCGACGTCGCGGTCACCGAGGGGGACAAGGTCGAGGCGGAGCTGCGCTTCGGCGTCTCGGTCAACACCTACGGCGTCAACGACCTGGTCGCGGTGGTCGACCAGGTCGCCGAGGCGCAGGTCGACGACCTGGTGAAGGAGTACGACGACACCTACCGGCTGGACGCCGCGCTGCGTGCCGGCGGCGACCGGCACGAGTCGCTGCGCTACGCCGCGCGCCAGGAGCTGGGGCTGCGGGCGTTCCTGGACGACGGCGGGTTCCGCGCGTTCACCACCAACTTCGAGGACCTCGGCGGGCTGCGCCAGCTCCCCGGCATCGCCGTGCAGCGGCTGATGGCCGACGGGTACGGGTTCGGCGGCGAGGGGGACTGGAAGACCTCGGTGCTGGTGCGCACGCTGAAGGCGATGGCGGTCGGCGTCGCGGGCGGCACGTCCTTCATGGAGGACTACACCTACGACCTGACGTTCGGTCACGAGCTGGTCCTCGGCGCGCACATGCTGGAGGTGTGCCCGAGCATCGCCGCCGACGTGCCGACCGCGGAGGTGCACCCGTTGGGCATCGGCGGGCGGGAGGATCCGGTCCGGCTGGTCTTCGACGCGGCGGCCGGCCCGGCCGTGGTGCTCGGCATGTCGGACCTGGGGGAGCGGTTCCGGCTGGTGGCCAACGTGGTCGACGTGGTGCCGCCGCCGCAGCCGTTGCGCCGGCTGCCGGTGGCCCGGGCGGTCTGGCGGCCCCGCCCCGACCTGCCCGGGTCGGCGGAGGCGTGGATCACCGCGGGCGCTCCGCACCACACCGTGCTCTCCCAGGCGGTGGGCCTGGAGGAGCTGCGTGACCTGGCCGCGATGACGCGTACCGAGCTGGCGGTCATCGACGGCGACACCGTGCCGCACCGGTTCGCCGACGAACTGCGCTGGAACCAGGCGTACCACCGGCTCGCGCGCGGGTTCTGACCGCGCGGACGCTCGTCACGGGTGGCGTACCCCGGGCTCGCGCCGGGGGCACGCCACCCGCTCGTGTCCGCGACGTTACGCCTTGACGAACCTCTTGTTATCGCTCACAGTCGATGTGTCGGATTGCCGGCAGCTTCCGCGGGCCGTTCCGGGCCGGACCGCCGTCGTGGCTGCCACCAGGCTCCGATTCCCCTCGGGCAGGGACGACTGTTAACGATCACATGAGGAGGGTCATGGTGGTGACAGCTCGGCTGTCCCGGCTCCTGGCGGGGTTGGTGGCGATGGTGGTCGGCGGTGTGCTGGTGGGGCTCGTCCCGGCGCCGGCCTCGGCGGCGACGGTGGACACCAGCGCGTGGTACGTGCTGGTCAACCGCAACAGCGGCAAGGCGCTGGACCTCTACAACCAGGCCACGAACGACGGGGCGCGGATCACCCAGTGGACGCGCAACAACGGGGCCTGGCAGCAGTGGCAGTTCGTGGACTCCGGCGGCGGCTACTACCGGGTGCGGTCGCGGCACTCCGGCAAGGTGCTGGACGTGACCGGCGCGTCCACCGCCAACGGCGCGGCAGTGGTGCAGTGGAGCGACCACGGCGGCACCAACCAGCAGTTCCGGCTGGCGGACTCGGACGGCGGCTACGTCCGGCTGGTCAACCGCAACTCGAACAAGGCGGTGGAGGTGCAGAACGCCTCGACCGCGGACGGCGGCAACATCGTGCAGTACGACGACTGGAACGGCACCAACCAGCAGTGGCAGCTGGTCCGCGTCGACGGCGGCGGCACCCCGACCGACCCCCCGCCGACCACCCCGCCGCCGAGCGGCACCTTCACCAACCCGGCGATCTGGCAGGACTTCGCCGACGTCGACATCATCCGGGTCGGCGACGTCTACTACATGTCCGCCTCGACCATGCACTACTCGCCCGGGGCCCCGGTGCTGCGCTCCTGGGACCTGGTGAACTGGGAGTTCGCCGGGCACTCGGTGCCCCGGCTGGACTTCGGCACCAAGTACGACCTGCCCCCGGGCAGCCAGGCGTACGTGGACGGCATCTGGGCCTCGACGTTGAACTACCGGCCGAGCAACAAGACCTACTACTGGGCCGGGTGCATCGACTTCGCCCAGACGCACATCTACACCGCCTCGGCGGTCGACAGCACGTGGAGCAAGCTCACCACGATCCCCAACTGCTACTACGACGCCGGCATGCTGATCGACGACAACGACACCATGTACGTCGCGTACGGCAACGGCACGATCAACGTGGCGCAGCTGTCCGCGGACGGGCGCAGCCAGGTGCGGTCCCAGCAGGTCTACCAGACGCCGTCGAGCATCGGCACGCTCGAGGGGGCGCGCTTCTACAAGCGCAACGGCGCCTACTACATCTGGCTGACCCGGCCGGCCAACGGCCAGTACGTGCTCAAGTCCACCAACGGCCCGTTCGGCCCGTACGAGCAGCGTCAGGTGCTGCTCAACCTGCCCGGTCCGATCTCCGGCGGCGGCGTGCCGCACCAGGGCGGGTTGGTGCAGACCCAGAACGGCTCCTGGTACTACATGGCCTTCACCGACGCGTACCCGGGCGGGCGGATGCCGACGCTGGCGCCGATCACCTGGACCGCCGACGGCTGGCCGCAGGTGCAGACCGTCAACGGGGCGTGGGGCGCGAGCTACCCCAACCCACTGCCGCTGCACCCGGTGAAGCCGCTCACCGGCACCGACACGTTCGCCGGCACCACGCTCGGCGTGCAGTACGAGTGGAACCACAACCCGGACAACAGCCGGTGGTCGGTGAACAACGGTCTGCGCCTGCAGACCGCGTCCGTGACCAACGACCTCTACCAGGCCCGCAACACGTTGACCCACCGGATCCAGGGTCCGACCTCCACCGCGACCGTCGAGTTGGACTACTCGGCCATGCGCGACGGGGACCGGTCCGGGCTCGCCATGCTGCGCGACAGTTCGGCGTGGATCGGCGTGCGGCGGGACAACGGCGCCACCCGGGTGGTCATGACCAACGGGCTGACCATGGCCAGCGGCGCCTGGAACACCACCTCCACCGGCAGCGAGGTCGCCGGCGCGGCGGTCTCCGGCGGGCGGATCTGGTTGCGGGTCAACGCCGACATCCGGCCCGGCTCGGGCCGGCAGGCGCGCTTCTCCTACAGCACCGACGGGGTCACCTTCGTCCCGCTGGGCAACGCGCTGACGCTCAACAACGCGTGGCAGTTCTTCATGGGATACCGGTTCGGCATCTTCAACTACGCCACCCAATCGCTGGGCGGTGCGGTGACGGCGCGCCAGTTCTCCGTGACAACGCCGTGACGCGGGTCACCATTTCCGGTCCTTGACGCGCGACGAGAATTGCCCGGGGCGGGGTCCGACAACCGTCGGAAATGCTCCGCCCCGGGCGGCCGGAGCTGCCACTTCGCGCCGCCGGGGAGGAAAAGGGAATGGGCGCTGCCGGCCATTCCCCGACAATCCGGCGCGACGAATCGATTCGTCGATCGACCGTGCCGTGACCGGTGGAACAACTGGCGTAGACTGTCGCCACCCCGGCCGGTCCGGTCGACGTCGACATGGTTCGGCCACGCGGGCATGTGCGAAAGTGAGGTGGCCGTGCGCGGTCCTGCGATGACTGATGTGGCTCGCCTCGCCGGTGTCTCCCACCAGACGGTCTCCCGGGTCCTCAACGGGCACCCCAACGTGCGCGAGCAGACCCGGTTGCGGGTGCAGGCGGCCATCACCGAACTCGGCTACCGGCCCAACCGCGCGGCCCGCGCGCTGGTCACCGGCCGGTCCCAGGTGATCGGCGTGGTCGCGCAGAACACCACCCTCTACGGTCCGGCCTCCCTGCTGGCCGCGCTGGAGCAGACCGCGGCCGAGGCCGGCTTCGCGGTCAGCGTCGGCAGCGTCAGCGACCTCGACCACCGGTCCATCTCGGCGGCGGTGGAACGGCACCTGGCGCACCGGGTGGCCGGCATCGTGGTGATCGCGCCGGTCGAGTCGGCCGGCGCGGCGCTCGAACGGCTGCCCCACGACGTGCCGCTGGTGACCGTCGACGGCGACCCGCGCCGGCCGATCCCGCTGGTGACGGTCGACCAGGTCGCCGGCGCCCGGGCCGCCACCCAGCACCTGCTCGACGCCGGGCACCGGACGGTCTGGCACGTGTCCGGCCCGTCCGACTGGTTCGACAGCGCCGGCCGGATCGAGGGCTGGCGCGAGGCCCTGCGGCTCGCCGGCGCCGAGATCCCGCCGCTGGTCCCGGCCGACTGGTCCGCCGCGGCGGGTTACCGGTGCGGGCAGATGCTGGCCCGGATGCCGGAGGTCACCGCCGTCTTCACCGCCAACGACCACCTGGCGCTGGGTGTGCTGCGCGCGCTGCACGAGCACGGCCGGCGGGTGCCCGACGACATCAGCGTGGTCGGGTTCGACGACGTGCCGGAGGCGGCCTACTTCATCCCGCCGCTGACCACCGTCCGCCCCGACTTCGGGGCGGTGGCCCGGGCGAGTCTCGGCATGCTGCTGGCCCAGATCGAGTCCGCCGACGTCGGGCCGCTGCGACAGACCATCGCGCCGACGCTGGTGCCCCGGCGCAGCGTCGGCCCGCCCCCGCAGCGCTGACCCGCCGCCGGCGGCTGCTGTGCTGCACGGAGCGTGATGTCGCCGGGCCAGGTATCGCTTGTCGGCGGCATACCTCTCGGTCATAAAAGTGACGGAGAGTCATCAGGCTGACAAGCAGGTCCTTCTCCGCCGCGCCCGCCCGCACGTCGAGGTCTCCGGGCGGAGCCGCCGCCGCCGGGTCGCCCGGCCCGACGACGGCGGCGTCACCAGGGGTACGCGCGCCGGCCGCGACCGACCGACCCGCGTACCCGAGACCTCAGACGAACCGCCAGCGCTGGTGCGCGGCGCCGGAGTCGTCGTCGAGGACGGCCTGCGCGCCCTGGCTGCCGGAACCGCCGCTGAGGCCCAGCACCCGGCCGCCGTTGGCGCACTGGATCCGGAAGTACCCGTTCCCGCCGTGACGCAGCCGCCACCGGTGGTCGGCGGCGCCGTTGTCGGCCCACTGCACGATCCGGGCGCCGGCGGCGGTGGAGCCGCCCTCGACGCCGAGCACCTTGCCGCTGTGCGAGACGCGCAGCCGCAGGTAGCCGCCGGTGTCCACGAGCGCGGTCCACAGGTGGTCGGCGGTGCCGGTGTCGCCCCACTGGATGACGAGCCCACCGTCGGAGGCGGACATGTCCTGCACGCCGAGCACCAGCCCGCTGCCGAGGTTCTGCAGCCGGCGGGCACCGTTCGGCAGGAACCGCCACTGGTTGTCGAGGCTGCCGTTGTCCGCGTCCTGCACGGCCTGCGCGCCCTGGCCGGTCGAGCCCCCGGAGATGCCGAGCAGCTTGCCGCTGTTGGCGTTGCGCAGCTTGTGGGTGCCGTCGCCGACGTCGACCACGGTCCAGAGGTGGTCGGCGGTGCCGTTGTCGGCCCACTGGAGGATCCGGGCGTTGTCGGCGGTGGACATGTTCTCCACCCCGAGCACCCTGCCGCTGTTGACGTTGCGGAGCTTCAGCGACGACCCGTCGACCACGAGCTGCCAGTCGTGGTCCGCGGTGCCGGTGTCGCCCCACTGGAGGGCGAGGCCCCCGTCGGTGGTGGACATGTTCTGGATCCCGAGCACGAGGCCGCTGGCCGCGTTGGCCAGGCGGAAGCTCGCCTCGCCGCCACCGCCACCACCCGTGCCGGCCCGCCAGTAGACGGTGTAGTTGAACCCGTGCGCGTCGTAGAAGGGCCCGAGGTTCACTGTCGCGCCGTTGGCCCGGGCGGTGAACGCCAGCGAGCCGCTGCCGGTGCGCGTGATCGATCCGGCCTCCAGCGTGGGCAGGGCGCTCAACGTGGTGTTGCCGTAGTTGCCGGAGAGCACCACCGGTCCGTACATGATCGCCTGGACCGCCGCGTCGTCGTTCGCGGCGACGGTGGTCACGCGCATCGGCAGCCGGACCGTGACCACGTCCCCGGAGACCCAGGCCCGGGTCAGCACCGCGTAGCTGCCCGGGGTGGTGGCGATGCCCTGTGCCGTGCCGTTGACGCTGATCGTCGCGCCGGTGGTCCACGACGGGATCCGGATCCGCATCGTCCACGAGCCGCCGACCGCGCCGGTGACGGTCAGCGTCGTGGTGTCCTCTACGGGGTACGAGGTGGTCTGGGTGACCGTGATGCCGCGCTGGCTCCAGGTGAGCACCGACGGCACGAACAGATTCACGGTCAGCGTGGTGCCGTTGTGGAAGTAGATCGCGTCGGCCAGCGTGGTGTTGGTCTCCAACCCGGTGCCCTGGCAGCACCAGAACGAGTTGTAGTCGGTGCTCCAGGTGCCACCGCCCCACGCCGGGCCGACGCCGCGCCGCCCGCCCGGGTTGAGCGGGGTGAAGTAGGTGACGTGGCCGTGGGCGTCGGCCGGGTTCTGCTGGCCGATCATGTGGTTGAGCAGCGCGCGCTCGTAGAAGTCGACGTAGGCGACCCGGTCCGGGTCGAGCTGCCACAGCTCCCGGGTCAGCTTGAGCATGTTGTAGGTGTTGCACGCCTCGCAGGTGTCGTTGCGCAGGTAGCCGGCGATGGCGTTCGGGGCGCGGAAGTGCTCGGCCTGGCTGTTGCCGCCGATGGCGTACGTGTGCGCGCCGACCGTGATGTTCCAGGCGTTCGCGGCGATGTCGCGGTAGCGGGTGGTCCCGGTGGCCTTGTACTCCCGGGCCGCGCCGATCCACTTGGGCACCTGCGTGTTGGCGTGCAGCCCGTTGAGCTGGTCGGAGTTGGACGCGAGCGGGTTGAACACGGCGGCGTGGTCGAAGCGCTGGGCGGTGCTCAGCCAGCGGGCGTCGCCGGTCTGCTGGTAGATGTCCGTCAGCACCGCGTTCATGCCGCCGAACTCGGTGCCCAGCATGGCCTGCATCTGGGCCGAGCTGAGCCGGCCGGTGCGCCAGTCGACCCAGCCGGCGAGCGCCAGCAGCACGTCGCGGGCCTGGGTGCTGCCGATCAGGCGCCACACGTCGAGCAGGCCGGCGAGCGTCTTGTGTACGCAGTAGTAGGGCACGTTGCCGTTGCTCAGCGTGCGGGCCTCGAGCGCGGTGAAGTCGGACTCGGGAAAGCCGGACAGGTAGCCGGCGTTGAAGCCGGCCGCGCCGTTGTTGGCCTGGCACTTCGCCAGCTCGGCCACCATGGTGACCGCCTTGTCCCGGCAGGTGGTGTCGCCGGCCACCGCCCAGGCCTGCGCCCAGGCGGTCAGGAAGTGGCCCTGCATGTGGGTGCGGAACGGGAAGTTCGGCGCGTCCCAGCCGCCGTTCGAGGCGGCACCGGCGGTGGAGAGTCGGTGGTTGGCGCGGAAGTTGTAGAGCAGCCGGCCGACGTCGACGAAGCGCAGGTAGGACAGCGTGCGGTTCTGGTTGTCCAGCCAGCGGCCGGCGGTCAGCCGCGCCTGACCGCTGTCGAACGCGTAGGCGGAGACTCCGATGTCGGGGCGGGCCGGCGCCAGCGCGGCACCTGCCGCGCCGCCACCGGCGAGGGAGCCGACGGTGGCGCCGGCCGCGGTCGCGACCGCGGTCGCGCCGGTGGCGCGCAGGAGCGCCCGGCGGTTCATCAGGGGAGCGGGCATGAGGGGCCTTTCGTGGTGGGGTGCGGGTGGCGCGCGGGCCGGGCGGATCGTGGTCCGCCCGGCCGACGCGGTCAGTTGCGCAGGGACCACTGCTGGTTGGCGCCGCCGTTGCAGGCCCAGAGGATGAGTTTGGTGCCGTTGGCGGTGCCGGCGGCGTTGGCGTCGAGGCAGAGGCCGGACTGCTGGCCGGTGATGGTGCCGTTGCCGTTGACGTTCCACTGTTGGTTGGCCTGGCCGTTGCAGTCCCAGATGATGACGGCGGTGCCGTTGGCAGTGCCCTGGCCGTTGGCGTCGAGGCACTTGTTGCCGTACACCTGGAGCTGCCGCGCCGCGGTGTGGGTCCAACGCTGCATGGTCCCGCCCCAGCAGTCCCAGAGCTGCGTCTGGGTGCCGTTGGTGGTGGCGCCGTTCGGCACGTCGACGCAGCGCCCGGACTGGCCGCCGACGATCTCGACGTTCTGCCGGCCACCGCCGGTGCTCGCCGCGTACCCGGCGGCGGTGATGTTGGCCTGGACCGCGTCCTCGGTGGCGTTCGACGGGTAGCCGGAGGTCATCACGCCCTCGTAGAACGTGCCGGTTGCGCCGATGCTGTTGTCGCCGCCGATGCCGAGGATGATCGCGCCCTCCTTCTTCATCGGGTTGTAGCCGGAGGCGTTGGGCCGCTTGCCGTCGTAGAAGGTGGACAGGCCGCCGGACTGGGCGTTGCCGCCCCGGATGGCCCAGTGGTTCGGTTCGCCCTTGACGATCGCGGTGAGGAAGCGGTGGCTGATCGACGGGTCGTTGGCGTTGTAGCCGGGGTTGACGCCGGAGAAGAGCCCGTTCTCCAGGTCGGCCATGATCCAGGGGCCGTTGCCGGTGCCGTACCCCCAGACCTTGATGTTGCCGAAGTAGATGGCCTCCATGGTGCCGTTGCCGTTGTCCCGGCTGTTGGTCTCGGCGTTGCCGTAGTCGAAGCAGCAGCCGCCGTTGTAGTGGGTGCCGTCGAAGATGGCGTACATGCCTTCGGGTTGGTCACCCTTGGCGATGCCGTTGGTGGTGTTGTCGCGGTAGCCGGTGCCGGGGGCGACGAACACGCCGTACGCCTTTCGGCCGCCCAGCGTGACCGGGGCCAGCGTGGCGTCGGCGAGGTTGTCGTAGCCGCCGGCGGCGGGGCCGGAGAATCCGCCCGGCGGGGCCTGGGTCAGGTGGTTGCCGCCGCCGGACTGGTCGTAGATGACGCTGATCAGGCAGCTCGTGCTGGCGCAGAAGGCGTCCTGGGTGGCGGCGTTGGCGACGTCGCCGGCGGCGAGCGGGGCGACGTCGCGGGTGGCGTTGTCGGAGGCGCGTCGCACCTGGTAGAGCGGGCCGGCGTAGGCGCCGTAGAGCGCCCGGGTGGTGCTGTGCGCGGCCACGCAGGGCGTGCCGCCGGCGGCGTAGATGTCGCAGGGGCCGGTGCCGGCGGCCCGCGCCGGGGGCGCGGCGGAGCCGACCACCGTCGCGGTGGCGGCGACCAGCAGGGCCAGGGGTACGAGCGCGGTCGCCAGGCGGCGACGGGTGGTGGTGGGGTCCATCGATCCTCCTCCAGCGGAGATGACGAACGAGTTAACGTTAACAATCGGTCTTAGCGTGGCGTTTACATAGGCGACTGTCAACGCCTCACGGAGGCATAAGATTTGCGGACGACGATGTTAGCGCTCTCATGGTTGTCGCTCGGTTCGCGGTGCCGTACGCTCTGGCTCGCGGTCCGCCCTCACGGTCACGTGAGGAGCACCCATGCCCCTGAACCGCCTGCTGACCCTCGGGGTCGGCGCCTGTGCGGCGGTCGCGCTCAGCGTTCCGGTCGCCGCCGTCCCGGCCTCGGCCACCGCGTCCCATCATCGCTCCGGCGGCAGCCTGGTGCTGGTCGGCGGCGCGCTGGCCGACGACAACCGGGAGATCTACGACGAGATCGTCCGGCTCGCCGGTGGCCACGGCAAGGCTCGGATCGGCATCCTCACCGCCGGCGCCCCGGTGCCGGCCGAGGATCCCGACGCCGGCACGCCGGACTGCAACAACAGCGTCTGCAACGGCGACTACTACGCCGAGCTGTTCCGGTCCTACCGGGCGGCCGACGCCCGATGGATCCCGATCGACCTGGACCGTCCGGGCGCGGCCGACGACCCGGCCGTGGTCCGGCAGATCGAGTCGATGACCGGGTTCTTCCTCGGCGGCGGCGACCAGTACCGCTACGTCACCACGATGACCCGGGGAGCGGCGCAGCGGGACACCGCCGCGCTCGCCGCGATCCGGCGCAAGCTGCGCGGCGGCGCGGTGGTCGCCGGCACCAGCGCGGGCGCGCAGATCATGGCCGGCCGCGACATGATCACCGGCGGGTCCACCGAGCCGGGCCTGCGCGACGGCGCGAAGCCGGGCTACTTCGACGACCCGGACGTGCTCGGCTACCTGCCGCGCGGCGGCTTCGGGTTCTTCACCGCCGGGCTGGTGGACACCCACTTCTCCCGGCGGGGGCGCGAGGCGCGCTCGATCCGGCTCGCCTCGGACACCCGGCACACCCGGGTGTTCGGCCTGGACGAGAACACGGCGCTGGAGGTCACCGGCGTCGGCGGGCGCCACCCGTCGCTGCGGGTGCTCGGACAACGCGGGGTGAGCGTGCTCGACCTGCGCCGGGCCCGGGTGACCGACCACGGTGGGGTGTGGGGGATCGAGGGTGTGCGGTGGAGCCGGCTGACCGCCGGTGACGCGTACCTCGCGCCACGGTGGACCGTCGTGCCGGCCGCCGGCAAGCCGCGCGTGCGACCGGAGGCGGGGCCGTGCACGGCGACCCCGTCCGAGGACGTCTTCTACGACTACGCGATGGTCGGCCTGGTGGAGACCGGGCTGGCCGCCCGTACGGGCTGCGTGGCGGTCGGCGGGACGTCCTACGAGAAGGACCCGCGATGGGCGGCCCGGCTGACCCGGGGCGCCGGGTTCACCGCGTTCCGGGGCGCGTCGGCGACCACGTTCACCGACGTCGTGGTCGGCGTCCGGCCGGCCTGACGTGGTGCGGCGGCGCCGGACCCGCCCGGTCCGGCGCCGCCGTCACGAACATGTAACAGAAGTTACGTATTGAGCAGTGAACTTAATGGATGTAACTTCTGTTTCATCGCTTCGTGGCCCCTCGGAGGTGCCCATGTCCCCATCCCGCCACTCCCGCCGACTCGCCGTGACGGCGGCCGCCGCCGCGCTGCTCACCGTCGCCCCGCTCGGCGTCACCGCCGCACACGCCCAGGTCACCCGGGTACGCCAGGGCAGCGCCACCGACGCCAGCCGGGCGAGCTGGTCCGGGCCGGCGTACACCATGAACGGATCCGGTGGCATCGTCACCGCCACCATGACCAGGGCGATCGACGCGATCCGCGGCGGCACCGGCGCGATCGACGTGGTGGTGGTCGCCGGCTCCGGCACCGGCACCCCGGAGTGCGACGTGATCACCGGCCTGACCGGCGTCAACTCGTGCACCACGCTCACCCTCACCGCCGCCGACGGCAACAACAGCCAGGTCAACACGGACAT
Organism: Micromonospora humi; assembly: GCF_900090105.1. Taxonomy (GTDB): domain Bacteria; phylum Actinomycetota; class Actinomycetes; order Mycobacteriales; family Micromonosporaceae; genus Micromonospora; species Micromonospora humi. The sequence goes on from NZ_FMDM01000001.1 coordinate 130,791, forward strand.
CCGCAACGCCGAGTTCGTCTACTTCGCCGGTGGCGACCAGTGCCGCTACGTGGCCTGGAAGGGCACCGCGCTGGAGGCGTCGGTCGAGTCGGTGGTGGCCAAGGGCGGCGGGGTCGGCGGCGGCAGCGCCGGACACCACGTCAACAGCGACGTGGTCTACGACGCCTGCACCGCGAGCGCCACCTCGGCGACCGCGCTGGCCAACCCGTACGACAGGTCGATGACGTTCACCACCGGCATGTTCCGCTGGCCGAACTACGCCAACACCATCAACGACTCGCACTTCGTCACCCGCGACCGGATGGGCCGGACCATCGCGTTCGTCGCCCGGGCGGTCAAGGACGGGCTGGTCACCGGCGGCAAGGCGTGGGGCGTCGGGGTCGAGGAGGGCGCCTCGCTGTTCGTCGACCGGGCCGGCCGGGCCACGCTCAGCGGCCCGAGCGCCTACGTCGTGCTCGGCGACCACCAGCCCGAGGTCGCCGTCTCCGGGCAACCGCTCACCTACCGCGACGTCAAGATCTGGAAGCTGACTAACGGCCAGAGCTACGACTTCGCCAACCGGCCGAGCTGCGGCTACTACCTGCGCAGCGTGCGCGCCGGGGTGGCGGACGGCAGCCTCTACGACGGCACGCCGGTCACCGACTGCTCGTCCACCCCGCCGCCCTCCGGCGGCTCCTCCTACGCCGAGGTGGAGCCGAACGACTCCCGCACGGCCGCCAACGACATCACCGGGCTGACCTATCCGGCCACCGTCACCGGGGACATGAAGAGCACCACCGACCGCGACTACTTCTCGCTCACGCTCGGCGCCGGGCAGACGCTCACCGTGACCTGTGCGATCCCGCCGGCGTACGACGCGGATCTCTACCTGCTCAGCGCGACCGGGAGCACGCTGACCCGGTCGGTGAACGACGGCGCCGGGACCGACGAGTCGGTCACGCTGACCCGCACCGCGTCCGGCACCGCCACGTACCACCTCGACCTGGAGGCGTACGCCGGCTCCGGGACCGCCGACTACGCCTGCGCGGTTGCGAAGTCCTGACCAGCCGTGGCTCCCGCCCGGGCATCCGTCGGCCCGGGCGGGGGCCGCTACGCTCGGCTCGTGTCGAACTCCGATGCTGTCGACGACCCGCACGCGGTGGGGGTGGCGGCGCTGATCCGCCGCCGGCTCGGCGAGTGCAGCCCGGCCGAGCGCCGGGTCGCCCGCGCCCTGCTCGCCGCCTACCCGTCCGCCGGCCTGGGCACGGTGGCCGCGTTGGCCGAGCGGGCCGAGGTGAGCGCGCCGACGGTGCTGCGTCTGCTGTCCCGGCTCGGCTTCGGCGGCTATCCCGAGTTCCAGCAGGCGCTGCGCGACGAGCTGGCGGAGCGGGAGACCTCGCCGCTGACCGCCTACCGGGCGACCGAACGCGGCGGGGCGCCACCCGAGGGCGCATTGCCCCGGGCCGCGGCGACGCTGCCCGAGGCGGTGGCCGGCACGCTGGCCGACCTGCCGCAGGGCGAACTGGATGCGGCCGTGCGCCTCCTCGCCGACCAGCAGGTGCGGATCACCGCGGCCGGTGGCCGGTTCTCCGCGTTGTTCGCCCACTATCTGGTGCTGCACCTGATGCAGGTGCGCGGCAACAGCCGGCTGCTGCCCGCCGGCCCGGTGGAGCGCGCCGACATGCTCGTCGACGTCGGCCGGCGCGACCTGGTGGTGCTCTTCGACTTCCGTCGCTACGAGGAGCCCACCCTGGAGCTGGCCCGGCAGGTCACCGGCCGGGGCGCCCGGGTGGTGCTGTTCACCGACCGGTGGCTCTCGCCGGTGGCCGGTCTGGCCGAGGTGGTGCTGCCCGCCCGGGTCGACTCGCCGTCGCCGTACGACAGCTTCGTGCCCACGTTGGCGCTGGTGGAGACGCTGGTGGCGGCGCTGATCGACCGGCTCGGCCCGGTGGCCGGTGCCCGGCTCAAGGCGATGGAGGGGGCGCAGCAGGCGTTCGGCGGGCGCTGAAACGTGCGTTACAGAAAACCGTAACCCCACTGAGATCGTAACGTGAGTTACAGTCCGGGGGCTGGCTGTTCCGGCCCCCGGAAGGACTCCCCATGCGCATCCGTTCCCTCGCCCTGCTCGCCACCACCACGGCGCTGCTCGCCGCCACCGCCGCCTGCGGCACCTCCTCGGCCGGTGGCTCCACCGACGAGGTCACGCCCGTCTCGGTCACCATCGACGGCGTCGGTGCGGTCGAGACCGACAAGGCACTCGCCGGCAAGGTCCCGTCCGACGTGCGCGGCCGTGGCGCGGTCACGGTCGCCACCAACGCCCCCTACCAGCCGTTCATCGACTTCAAGGTGGAGGGCCGCACCGACCAGTTCGTCGGCCTCGACCACGACCTGTTCCAGGCCGCGTCGGCCCGCCTCGGCCTCAAGGCCACCTTCACCCAGCAGCCGTTCGACGGCCTCGTGCCCGGCCTCCAGGCCGCCAAGTACGACGCCATCGCCGGCGGCATCACCGACAAGAAGGAACGCCAGCAGGTCGCCACGTTCGTCGACTACTCCGCCTCCGGCACCGGGTTCCTGGTCGCCGCCGGCAACCCGCTCGGCGTGAAGACCGTCGCCGACCTCTGCGGCCGCACGGTCGCCGTGCAGAAGGCCAGCAACCAGGCGAAGAACCTGGCGACGTACGCCAAGCAGAGCTGCGCCGGCCGGCCGCTCGAGGTCAAGGAGTATCCGGAGAACCCGCAGGCGGTGCAGGCACTGATCGCCGGCAACGTGCAGGTCGTCGCCGCCACCCGGGTCAACCTGGTGGACACCGCCGGCTCGCTCGCCGGCAAGGCCGACCTGGTCGACGACCCGTCCTCGCCCAACGGCTGGCTGGCCAGCCCGAACGGCTTCGGGTTCCTCAAGGCCAACAAGGAGCTCGCCGAGGCGTACCGGGCGGCCGTGCAGTCGCTGATCGACGACGGCACCTACGGCAAGATCCTCGCCCACTGGAAGCAGACCCCGATCGCGGTCGAGAAGGCCACCGTCGACCAGGCCATCGACTGACCCGGCGGACCACCGCCCCCCGATCCGCGGTCGCCGGGCGCCCTCCACTTCCGTGAGGGCGGGCCCGGAGGCGCCCGGCGACCGCCGAACCCCTGCCGGAGGCACCCCCACGATGACCACCACCGAACCCCCCGCGGTACGGGTCGTCCCCGTCCGCCACTACGGCCGCTGGCTCACCGCGCTGCTCGTGGCCGGGCTGGCCGCGCTGTTCCTGCGGGCGCTGCTGAGCAGCCCCAACCTCGAACCCGGCACCGTCGCCCACTACCTCTTCCAGGACTACGTGCTCGACGGCGTGGTCACCACGCTCTGGCTCACGGTGCTCGCCATGGTGCTCGGCACCACCGGCGGCATCCTGCTCGCCGTGCTGCGGCTGTCCGACAACCCGGTGCTGCGCGGCGTCTCGTGGACGTTCATCTGGGTCTTCCGCGGCACCCCGCTGCTGGTGCAGATCATCTTCTTCGGGTTCCTCGGCGCGCTCTTCCCCCGGCTCACCCTCAGCGTGCCGTTCACCGGCACCGTCCTGTTCGACCGGCCCACCAGCGTGGTGGTCACCGGCACGGTCGCCGCCGTGCTCGCGCTCTCGCTCAACGAGATGGCGTACGCCGCCGAGGTCATCCGCGGCGGCATCCTCGCCGTCGACCAGGGACAGACCGAGGCCGCCGCCGCGCTCGGCATGGGCCCGACGCTCACCCTGCGCCGGGTGGTGCTGCCCCAGGCCATGCGCGTGATCATCCCGCCGATGGGCAACGAGACCATCACCATGCTCAAGTCGACAGCGCTGGTGTCGATCATCGCCGGCCGGGACCTGATGACCGCCGTGCAGAGCGTCTACCAGAACAACTACAAGGTGATCCCGCTGCTGCTGGTGGCGGCGATCTGGTACCTCGCCCTGGTCAGCCTCCTCTCCGCCGGCCAGTGGCTGGTGGAGCGCCGGTTCGGCCGCGGCTTCGCCCGGGGAGGCGTGCGATGACGGCGATGGTCCGTGCCGAACAGGTGACCAAGCGGTTCGGCGCGGTCGAGGTGCTCAAGGGCATCGACCTCACCGTGGCCGCCGGTGAGGTGGCCTGCCTGCTCGGCCCCTCCGGCTCCGGCAAGTCCACGTTCCTGCGCTGCGTCAACCACCTGGAACGCATCGACGGCGGGCAGCTCGCGGTCGACGGCGAGCTGGTGGGCTACCGCCGCCAGGGCGACAGGCTGCACGAGCTGAAGGCCCGCGAGGTGGCCGTGCGCCGCCGCGACATCGGCATGGTGTTCCAGCGCTTCAACCTCTTCCCGCACCTCACCGCGCTCGGCAACGTGACCGAGGCGCCGGTGCGGGTGCTGCGCACCCCGCGCGAGCGGGCCCGCGAGGAGGCGCTGCGGCTGCTGGAGCGGGTCGGGCTGGCCGACCGCGCGCACAACTACCCGAGCCAGCTCTCCGGCGGGCAGCAGCAGCGCGTCGCCATCGCCCGGGCGCTCGCCATGCGCCCGAAGCTGATGCTCTTCGACGAGCCCACCTCCGCGCTCGACCCGGAACTGGTCGGCGAGGTGCTGGACGTCATGAAGGGCCTCGCCGCCGACGGCATGACCATGGTGGTGGTGACCCACGAGATGGGCTTCGCCCGCGAGGTCGCCGACCAGGTCGCCTTCCTCGACGACGGCGTGGTGGTGGAGACCGGCCCACCCGACGAGGTGCTCGGCCGCCCCCGCCACGAGCGCACCCGCGCCTTCCTCGACAAGGTGCTCTGATGGATCCCCTGCTGCGCGCCGCCGGCGACCGGCTGACCGCCTACCACGACCGGCTCGCCCGGCTGGTCGCCGTCGACTCCGGCTCCGGCCACGTCGACGGGCTGCGCGAGGCCGCCGACCTGGTGCAGCGCTGGTGCCTGGCCGCCGGGATGGCCGTCGAGCGGGCACCGGTCGCCGACCCGGCCGGCCGGCCGCTCGGGGACGTGCTGACCGCCCGCCGCCGGGGCACCGGCACCCGCCGGATCCTGCTCGCCGGTCACCTGGACACCGTGTTCCCGCCCGGCACGGCCGCCGCCCGCCCGTTCCGGGTGCACGACGGCCGCGCGTACGGGCCGGGGGTCAGCGACGACAAGGGCGGCGTGCTCGCCGGGCTGGCCGCCGTCGAGGTGCTCGCCGCGACCGACCGGCACCGGTACGGCGAACTGGTGCTGCTCTGCACGCCGGACGAGGAGATCGGCTCGGTGGGCAGCCGGGCGCTGCTGCGTACCCTCGGCTCCGAGGCCGACGTGGCGCTCTGCCTGGAGTGCGCCCGCGACAACGGCGACCTGGTCTCGGCCCGCAAGGGCGTCGCGGACCTCGTGGTGACCCTGCGGGGCCGGGCCGCGCACGCCGGCATCGAGCCGGAACGCGGCGCCAACGCGCTGCTCGCCGCCGCCCGGCTGACCGTGGCGCTGGACCAGCTCAACGGGCGCTGGCCCGGGGTGACGGTGAACGTCGGGGCGCTGGAGGCGGGCGGCCGGCCCAACGTGGTCGCCGACCGGGCGCGGATGCTCGTCGACCTGCGCGCCTGGCGCACCGGCGAGTACGAGGCGGCGCTCGCCGAGATCCGCCGCCTGGTCGCCGCGCCGACCGTGTCCGGGGTGCACGCCGAGCTGACCGTGCAGGCACCCACCCCGCCCTGGGAGCCGGACCCGGCCGGCCGCCGGCTGGCCGAGCTGGCCGCGAAGGTGGGCGCCGGGCTCGGCGTGCCGGTCTCGCACACCGCGACCGGCGGTTGCGCCGACGCCAACCTGCTCGCCGAGGCCGGCGCGACAGTGCTCGACGGGCTCGGGCCGGTCGGCGGCGCCGACCACAGCCCGGGGGAGTGGCTCGACCTCGACTCGGTGGTCCCGCGGGTGGCGCTGCTGGCCGGCCTGATCGACGCGGTCAGCGGCGGATGATGCCGAGGTCGGTGGCGGCGGCGACCGCCGCGGTCCGGGAATCGACGCGCAGCTTGGTGTAGATGCGCGACAGGTGCGACTTGACGGTGCCCTCGGTCAGGTGCAGCCGCCGGCCGATGGCCTGGTTGGACAGCCCGGCCGCGACCAGGCCGAGCACCTCCGTCTCCCGCCGGGTCAGCGCGGTGTCCGGTGTGCGCAGCCGGTTCATCAGCCGGTCCGCGACGGCCGGGGCGAGCGCGGTGCGGCCGGCGGCGGCGGTGCGCACGGCGACGGCCAGCTCGTCCGGGGAGGCGTCCTTGAGCAGGTAGCCGGTCGCGCCGGCCTCGATCGCGGGCAGCGTGTCGGCGTCCGAGTCGTAGGTGGTGACGATCAGTACCCGGGGCGCGTGCGGCCGGGCGGTGATGGCGGCGGTGGCCGCCACCCCGGTCATGCCGCCGCCGAACCGCAGGTCCATCAGCACCACGTCGACGTCCCCGGCGGCGGCGCGAGCCACCGCGTCCTCGGCGGTGGCGGCCTCGGCCACCACGACCAGACCGGGTTCGGTCTCCAGCACCGCGCGCAGCCCGGCCCGCACGACGGGATGGTCGTCGGCGAGCAGCAGCCGGATCGGCGGCCCGGTCACGGACGACCGCCGGGCGGGGTGCGGGGGAGCCGGGCCGAGACGGTCGCGCCACGTCCGGGTGCGGCGGCGACGGTCAGGCCACCGCCCAGCGCGCGGGTGCGGGCGCGCATGGCGGCGAGACCGAAGCCGCCGCCGTCGGGCCCGGGTCCGGGCAGCCGTTCGGGGTCGAAGCCGGCGCCGTCGTCGGCCACGTCCAGGGTGACCCGGTCGGCGCGGTAGCCGAGCGTCACCTCGACCGTGGTGGCCCGGGCGTGGCGAACGGTGTTGGCCAGCGCCGCCTGGGCGATGCGCAGCAACGCCACCTCGGACGCGGTGGGCAGCGGGACCGGGCACCCGGTGACCGTGAACCGGGCGGTGAGGCGGTGCCGGGCGCCGGTGGTCGCGCAGAGGCGCGCCAACGCGTCGGCGAGCGTGGTGTCGTCCAGCGCCGGTGGGGTGAGCGCGGCGACGAAACGTCGGGCCTCGGCGAGGTTGTCCGCCGCCGCCTGCCGGGCCTGCTCGACGTGGCGGGCGGCGGTGTCCGGCCGGTCCGGCAGCACCCGGCCGGCGGCGCGCAGCAGCAGCTGGATGCTGGTCAGACCCTGCGCCAGCGTGTCGTGGATCTCGGCGGCCAGGCGCTCGCGTTCCGCCGCCACGCCGGCCTCGTGCTGCGCCCGGGCCAGGTCGGCGCGGGTGGCGGTCAGCTCCTCGATCAGCCGTCGGCGGCGCTCGTTCTCCTGGTGGAGCGCCTGGTAGCCGCGGACCACGGCCACCGCGACCGCGGCGCCGAGCACCGGCCCGATCGTGCCGGCCACGCTGACCGTGCCGCGGTGGGCGGCGAAGGCGACCACCGCCGCCGCGGCGGTCGCCGTGACGGCGGCCAGGCCGGCGCGCCGGGGCAGCAGGTGCAGGTGCAGCAGGTAGAGCGGGAAGGCGAGCCACAGAGCGTCGACGGTGAGCGCGGTCAGCGCCAGCCACGAGGCGCCGACCGCCGCCAGCCACCAGCCGGCCACCCGTCGGGAGCGGCGGACGCCGGGCAGGAACGCGCCGGCCGCGTACGTCAGCAGGCCCGCCGCCGCCACCGCCGCGATCCCCACGGCGTGCGGTCGTCCGGTGGCGATGGCACGCAGGCCGGCGAGGGCGAACAGCACGGCCACCAGCAGGTGCAGGCACCAGGCCAGCACACGGGCAGTGGAGGTGAGGGCGGGAACGGTGGTGGTCACGGCCCTCCCAGCCTAGAGGAGACGCAGGTCAGCCGGCCTCTGTCGAAAGGTGTAACCGGGCCGCCGCCGTTCCGCCCGGGAAGTGCCGTCCGTCGCCGGATGCCCGGCCCACCCTCCGGCGGCGACCGTGGACAGCGACCGCAACCGCCGTGGAAAGGACCGGTCGACACGTGTTCGTGGCCTGGAGAGACCTGAGGTTCGCCAAGGGGCGGTTCGCCCTGATGGGAACCGTCATCGTGCTGATCACCCTGCTGGTCGGCCTGCTGTCCGGCCTGACCGCCGGGCTGGGCCGGCAGAACACCTCCGCGATCACCGGCCTGCCCGCCGACCGGATCGCCTTCGGCAGCCCGCAGCCGTCGTACGCCGACTCGACCGTCACGCAGCGGCAGTGGCAGCGCTGGGCCGGCACGCCCGGCGTCACCGCCGCCGAGCCGCTCGGCATCGGCACCACCCGGGTCACCGCCGGTGCCCGGAGCGCCGCGGTCTCCGTGTTCGGTGTCCGGCCCGGTTCCCGCCTCGCCCCCGGCGACCTCGACGACGACACGGCGGTGCTGTCCACCACCGCCGCCACCGACCTCGGCCTGCGTGCCGGCGACCGCCTCGCCGTGGCCGGCCGGGAGCTGACCGTCGCGGCGGTACGCGGGGACGCCTCCTACAGCCACACCCCCGTGGTGTGGACCGGCCTCGACACGTGGCGGCGGACCGGCGACGCCGGCGCGGACACCGCCACCGTGATCGCGCTGCGCACCCGCGCCGGGGTGGACGTCGCCGCCGCCGACCGGGCCGCCGGCACCCGGACCGTCCGCACCGGCGACTCGCTGGCCGGGATCGGCTCCTACCGCTCCGAGAACGGCTCGCTCCAGCTCATGCGCGGCTTCCTGTTCGCCATCTCCGCCCTGGTCATCGGCGCCTTCTTCACGGTGTGGACGATCCAGCGCAGCGGCGACGTGGCGGTCCTGAAGGCGCTCGGCGCCTCCACCGCCGCGCTGCTCGCCGACGCGCTCGGGCAGGCCGGTGTCCTGCTGGTCGGCGGCACCGCGCTCGGCACCGGCCTGGCCGCCGGGCTCGGCGCGCTCGTCGCCGGCTCGGACGTGCCGTTCGTGTTGACGCCCGCCACCGTCGCCGTCCCGGCCGCGGTGACGATCCTGCTCGGCATGCTCGGCGCCGCCCTGTCGGTGCGCCGCATCACCGCCGTCGACCCGCTGACCGCCCTGGGGAGCGCCCGATGAGCCTCGACCTGACCGACGTCACCCTCACCTACCCGGACGGCGAGACCCGGCTGACCGCGCTCGACCACGTGACGCTGTCGGTCGCCAAGGGTGACCTGACCGCCGTCGTCGGCCCGTCCGGCTCCGGCAAGTCCAGCCTGCTCGCGGTCGCCGCCACGCTCGTCACGCCGGAGACCGGCGCGGTCGACGTCGACGGTGTCGCCACCGCGGGGATGAGCCGCGGCGCGCTCGCCGCCCTGCGCCGGCGCGCGATCGGCATCGTCTTCCAACAACCCCACCTGCTGCCGTCGCTGACCGCCGCCGAGCAGCTCCAGGTGATGGCCACCCTGGACGGCCGGTCGCCGGCCCGGGCCGCCGGCCGGGCCCGGGACCTGCTCGACGCGGTCGGGCTCGCCGCCCAGGCCGGCCGCCGGCCCCACCAGCTCTCCGGCGGGCAGCGCCAGCGGGTCAACATCGCCCGCGCGCTGATGAACGACCCGGTGGTCCTGTTGGTCGACGAGCCGACCAGCGCGCTCGACCAGGAGCGGGGCGCCGCCGTCGTCGACCTGATCGGCCGGCTCACCCGCGAGCGGGGCACCGCCACGGTGCTGGTCACCCACGACCGCGACCACCTCGCCGCCGCCGACCGGACCGTCGAGATGCGCGACGGCCGCCTGCGCGCCGTGGCCTGAGACCTACGGACTGCGGCACCGACGTACAGCAGGCTGTACTCTTCGCCGCCGGCGCTGCCGGCGGCGAACCCGGTGACCTATCGTGGCGCCGGAGGTGGGCCGATTTGGGGTACGTGCGCAGGCGGGTCCGCGCCTCGGTGGACGCGTTGGAGCACCTGGTCGGCGGGCTGGGCACCGCGCTGCTGGCGCTGGGCGCGCTGTTCTGGGTGCTCGCCGTGGCGGCCGCCTGCCTGGTCGGCGTCGGCGTGCTGCTGGCGCCCGGGGCGCTGAGCGTGCTGCGCTCGGTCGCCGACCGGGAACGCGCCCGGTTGTCCCGCTGGGGCCCGCCGGTCCCCGAGGTCGGGCCGACGCCGGTCGACGGGCGCGCCGCGCTGCGCGACCCGGTGGTCCGGCGCGAGCTCGGCTGGGTGGCGCTGCACGCGGTGCTGGGCTTCGGCACCGGGCTGATCGGTCTCGCGCTTCCGCTCTACGCCGTGCAGGACCTCACCTTCCCGCTGTGGTTCCGGCTGGTGCCGCCCGATGCCGGCGCGCCGGGGATCGGCTGGTGGCGAATCGACGGGCTGCCCGACGCGCTCGCGGTCGGGCTGCTCGGCGTCGGATGGCTGGCCGTCGGGGTCGGCGCCGGCCCGGCGCTGGCGCGCGTCCAGGCCTGGCCGGGCCGGTGGCTGCTCAGCCCGCCACCCGGGGTCGACCTGTCGCTGCGGGTCGCCCAGCTCACCGCCACCCGGGCCGCCGCGCTGGACGCGCACGCGGTGGAGCTGCGCCGCATCGAACGGTCGCTGCACGACGGCACCCAGAACCGGCTGGTCGCGGTGAACGTGCTGCTGGGCGCCGCGCGGCGGGCCCTGCGACGGGACCCGGGCCGGGCCGACGAGATCCTCGGACGGGCGCAGCACGCGGCCGAGCAGGCGCTCGGCGAGCTGCGTACCGTGGTGCGCGGCATCCTGCCGCCGGTGCTGGACGACCGTGGGCTCGCCGGGGCGCTCGCCGGCCTGGCCGGCGGTTCCCCGGTGCCGTGCCGGCTCACCGTGGACGTGCCGGTGCGGTGCGCGGTCGCGGTGGAGGCCACCGCCTACTTCGTGGTGGCCGAGGCGCTGACCAACGCGGCCCGGCACAGCGGGGCCGGCGCGGTCGACGTCGCGGTGCGCCGGCGCCGGGACCGGCTGCTGGTGACCGTCGTCGACGACGGGCACGGCGGCGCGGACGAGGCGCGCGGCTCCGGCCTGACCGGCATCCGGCGGCGGGTCGAGGCGTACGACGGCCGGATGACACTGACCAGTCCCACCGGAGGACCGACGAGGATGCACGTGGAGCTGCCATGCGGATCGTGATCGCCGAGGACGACGCGTTGCTGCGCGAGGGGTTGGCGCTGCTGCTGCGGGCCGAGGACCTGGACGTGGTGGCCACCGCCGGCGACCCGGACGAGTTCCTGGCCGCGGTGGACGCCCACGGGCCCGACGTGGCGATCGTGGACGTGCGGATGCCGCCCAGCCACACCGACGAGGGCATCGTCGCCGCGGTGGAGGCCCGCCGCCGCCGGCCGGGTCTCGCGGTGCTGGTGCTCTCCGCGTACGTCGAGCAGGCGTTCGCCACCGAGCTGTTCTCGGTCGGCGCGACCGGGCTCGGCTACCTGCTCAAGGAGCGGGTCGGCCGGGTCGAGGAGTTTCTCGGCGCGCTGCACCGGGTCGCCGCCGGCGGCAGCGTGATCGACCCGGAGGTGGTCGGGCAGTTGCTCGCCCGCAACCGTCGGCCGGACGACGCGCTGGCCCAGCTGTCACCGCGCGAGCACGAGGTGCTGGCGCTGATGGCGGAGGGCCTCGGCAACTCCGCGATCGCCGAGCGGCTGTTCGTCACCGAGGGTGCGGTGCACAAGCACATCCGCAACATCTTCGCCAAGCTGCACCTGCCGCCGGACGACCGTGCCGACCGCCGGGTCACCGCCGTGCTGCGCTACCTGAACGACGGCCGGCGCGCCGCCTGAGGAGTCGGGCGGCGCGCCGGCGCTTCGGCGAGCGGTCAGCGGGCGGGCGCGCAGAGCGCCGCGTCGACGCTGTCCGAGACGGCCTCGGCCATCGCCAGTGACGTGGGGAGCCCGGTCACCGCGACCACGGCGCTGCGCCCGTCGGTGGTGGCCAGGTTGCGTGTCTCGAAGCCCTGGATGTCGCCGCCGTGCCCCCAGGCGTGACCGCCGCAGGGCAGGTCGTGCCGGGCGATGCCGAGGCCGTACGACCAGACGCCGCCGGGCTCGAACTCCGGCGCCGGAACGGTCCGCAGCATGGCGGCCTGCTGCGCCGGCTTCAACAGCCGCCCGGCCAGCAGCGCCTCGAAGAAGACGCGCAGGTCGCCCGGCGTCGAGATCAGCTGGCCGGCGGACCAGCCCAGCGACGGGTCCATCTCGGTCACGTCGACCCACGGCGCGTCCGGCGCGACCGCCACGTACCCCTGCGGGTGTCGGCCGGGGATGCGCTGGTCGCCCACGCCGGGCCAGGAGGTGTGGCGCAGCCGCAGCGGCTCGATGATCCGCCGGGTGATCTCCTCGCCGACCGGGCGTTCGGTGACCCGCTCGACGATCAGCCCGGCCAGGACGTAGTTGGTGTTGCTGTACTCCCACTTCGCGCCCGGGGCGAACCGCCGCGGCCGGGTCAGCGCCGCGTCCACCAGCCGGCGCGGTTCCAGGTAGGCGTGGGCGCGGTCCACCAGGTCCTGCGGCTCGGTGAACAGCACCTCGTCGTAGTCGGGCAGGCCGCTGGTCTGCTGGAGCAACTGGCGTACCGTGATCCGGCGCCCGTCGTTGCCGTGGCCGCGCACCATGCCGGGCAGGTAGCGCTCGACGGTGGCGTCCAGGTCGATGCGGCCCTCGCCGACGAGTTGGAGGACGACCACGGCGGTGAAGGTCTTGGTGTTGCTGCCGATGCGCACCCGGCCGTCGGTCGGCACGCCCCGGCCGGTCCGCAGGTCGCCGACCCCGGCGGTACGGTCGCGGACCCGGCCGCCGGCGTCGCGGACGGAGGCCAGCGCCCCGGGGAAGCGCTGCTCGGAGACCAGGCGGTCGAGGCGTTGCTGGACCACGTCGGACCGGTCGGCCCGGGCGGGGGCGGCGGACGCGGCGGGCACGCCCAGGGCGGTGGCGGTCAGCACGGCCACCGCGCCGGCGGCCAGGTTTCGGGGTGTCATCGGGCTCCTCGTCGTCGCGGTTCCGGTACGGCTTCCAGCCTCGATCAGTGCCGTCCGGTTCGGAATCCCGCCTGCTGCCCGGTCCGGGTACCGCAGGCGCTACCGACCTACGGCACGTCAGCCGGTAGGGTCGGGGCAGCGTCGCGTGCCGGTGGCAGACCGTGTCAGGCATGGAGGCGCCGGACCGTAAGGGAGCACGACGATGACCACCGTCGTCCCTTCGCCGTCACCCGATGCGTGACGGCGAGCAGACCAGGCTGGTTGCCTGGAGTCGAGAGTTGCGCGACGTCCACGGACGGCTGCGCGAGGCGCTACGGGTGACCCGGGAGGCGCTGGCCGACGGCGCGGCGGCCGGGCCGGCCACCCGGGACCTGCTGTTGTTCTGTCACGGGTTCTGCGCCGCGCTCACCGCGCACCACGAGGGGGAGGACCGGGAACTGTTCCCGGCGATCGCGGCTGCGTACCCCGAGCTGGGCGACACGCTGCGCCGCCTGCGGCAGGACCATTCGATGATCGGGCACCTGTTGGGCGCGCTGGCGGCCGCGGTGGCCCGGGACGCCCCGCCCGCGGAACTGGGCCGGCACCTGGAGGGCGTGGCGGCGATCATGGAGTCGCACTTCCGGTACGAGGAGCGCCAACTGCTCACCGTGCTGGAGACGCTGGCGCTGGACGCCGATCCGGCTGTGGTGCTGGGTCCACTGTGAGCACAGCCGTGTTAGGAGGGGCCCCTTGTTATCGCCAGGCGATAACAAGGGGCCCCTCCTAACAGCTCACCTCAGTTCAGGCCGCAGGCGGCTAGCGCGTCGAGGTTCGGGCGCTGCGCGCCGACCCGGTTGAAGGCGATCTCGATCCGGTCGAGCGCGGCGCCCCTCTTGCTCTTCAGCGGCCCGAGGATCGCGTTGTCGATGAAGGCGGGCCCACCCTCGGGCCGGGCCGCGAGCCGGGCCAGGCGGGCGTTCGCCTCGGCGATCTGCTTGTCCAGGTTGGCCAGCTCGGCCTGCACCTGACCGGCGGCAGCCGCCGGCACGGCGGGGAGCTGCACTCCGGGGCAGTTCACGGTGCGGGCCTGCCCGACCGCCGCCCCACCGTTCTGCCCGGCGCCGTTCTGTCCGCCGCCGTTCTGTGCGCCGCCGTTCTGGGCAGCTCCGCCGTTCTGCGCGCCGCCGTTCGCCCCGCCCTGGGCGGCGCCGCCGTTGACGGCGCTGGGCACGCCGGCGGCGTTGAGCCCGCAGGTGGCCAGCGCGTCCAGGTTCGGGCGCTGCGCGCCGACCCGGTTGAACGCGATCTCGATCCGGTGGAGCACGGCGGTGCGCTTGTTCTTCAGCGGGCCGAGGATGGCGTTGTTGACGAAGTTCGGCCCACCCTCGGGCTTGACCGCGAGCCGGGCCAGCCGCTCGTTCTGTCGGGCGATCTCCTCGTCCAGGTTGGCCAGTTCCCGTTCCACCTGCGCGTTCGCCGCCGCCGGCACGGCGGGCAGCTTGTCGCGTACGGTCGGGCAGTTCACGGTCTGTGCGGCCGAGGCGGCTCCGCCGCCGTTGGTGTCGGCGGACGCCAGTTGCAGCCCGCCGGCGAACAGGAGCGCCGCGAGGACGCCCACCCCACCGAGTTTCAGGACCGCGTTGTTGCGCGTACCCCTGGCCATGCACCTCTCCTTTGGTTGACCTGGAGGGCCGGCGCGGCATGCGTGCCGCGTCGCCGCTCCGCGGTGCGAAGTGAGACGCAGGGATCGTGTCGTGCCCGCTCCGGCATCGCGGTTCCGGACGATCTCCCTGTCGGGTATGGATACGGGCGCGGCTGCCGGATCGTTCAGCGTCCGGTGACCCGATTGACCGCATCGACGGGTGTCAGTAGCCTGCGGCGAAAGCGCTTTCTGCGCGGGAGGCGTGACGGGTCCGTCGAGGACGGACGTCCGGGGCAGGGAAGGCCCACCGACGGCACCGACCGGGCATCGGTGCCTTTCCGGCGCGGCACCGAACCACCACCCGCAGGAGAACTTCATGATCAACCGCAGGCGCCGCACGGTGCTGTGGACGGCCGCGGGCGCGGCCGCGACGCTCGCCGCCTCCGGCCTCGCCCTCGGCGCGACCGCCGCCCAGGCGGCCGCCGGCTGCCGAGTCGACTACGCGGTCACCGCGCAGTGGTCCGGCGGCTTCACCGCCAACGTCAACCTCACCAACCTCGGCGATCCGCTGACCGGCTGGACCGTCACGTGGAACTTCAACGACGGCCAGACCGTCAGCCAGGCCTGGGGCGCCGACATCACCCAGACCGGTGCGTCGGTGCGGGCCGCCAACGTCAGCTACAACGGCAGCCTCGGCACCAACGCGAGCACCTCGTTCGGCTTCAACGGCGCCTGGAACAACAGCACCAACTCCACGCCGTCCTCGTTCGCGGTCAACGGCGTCCTCTGCGGCGGCGCCGTCCCCACCGACCCCGGTGGGACCCTCACCCCGCCGCCGGGGCCGACGACCCCGCCGCCGTCGCCCACCACCCCGCCGTCGCCGACGACTCCGCCGCCGACGAGCGGAGCGGTGTACGCCGCGCCGAACGGCACCGCCGGCGCGGCCGGCACCCAGGCGAACCCCACCACGATCGCCGCGGCGATCACCCGGGTCGGCGCGGGCGGCACCGTCTACCTGCGCGGCGGCACCTACAGCCTGGCCCAGACCGTCACCGTCGCCGCCGGCAACAACGGCACCGCGAGCGCGCGCAAGAATCTGTACGCCTACCCGGGCGAGACGCCGATCCTGAACTTCTCCGCGATGGCCGAGGACCCGGCGAACCGAGGGCTCGCGCTGAACGCGTCCTGGTGGCACGTGCGGGGGATCGTTGTCGAACGCGCCGGCGACAACGGCATCTTCGTCGGCGGCAGCAACAACATCATCGAACGGACGGTGACCCGGTTCAACCGCGACACCGGCCTGCAGCTGTCCCGGATCGCGTCCAGCACCCCACGTGACCAGTGGCCCGCGAACAACCTCATGGTCAGCGTCGAGTCGCACGACAACGCCGACTCCGACGGCGAGGACGCCGACGGGTTCGCCGCCAAGCTCACCGTCGGCGGCGGCAACGTCTTCCGGTACGCGGTGTCGCACCACAACATCGACGACGGCTGGGACCTCTACACCAAGACCGACACCGGCGCGATCGGCGCGGTGACCATCGAGGACTCCCTGTCGTACCACAACGGCACGCTCAGCAACGGAACCCAGAACGGCAACGGCGACCGCAACGGCTTCAAGCTCGGCGGCGAGGACATCGCGGTCAACCACACCGTTCGTCGCACCATCGCGTACCGCAACGGCAAGCACGGCTTCACCTACAACCGGAACCCCGGCACCATGACGATCTCCAACAACCTGAGCATCGACAACACCGAGCGCAACTTCTCCTTCGACGCCGGCACCTCGGTCTTCCGCGGCAACACGTCCTGCCGCAGCGGCAGCGGGTCGAACGACAAGACGGTCGGCAACGTGGACGGCTCGAACCAGTTCTGGTCCGGCGCCAACGGCTCCCGCTGCGCCACCTACTCCGGAGCCCTCGGCTGGTCCTTCACCTCCGACGGCCGCCTGGCGGTCACCCTCGGCGGCCGCCCGGTCTCCCTGTAGCTCCGCGCCGCCCACCCCGCATCGTCGATCTTGCGGTTGCTGCCCCCACAAACCCGACAAAAGGTACGAGTCAGGGGCCGCAACCGCAAGATCGACGCTGGTTGTCGGGGGAGGCGGCGGGTTTTGAGGCGGTCACCAACCGATCCGCCTTTCCGACTCCCGTCGACACCGTGGCCAGTGGCAAGGTGCGGGTGTGGGACCGCGCGGACGTGGAGGCGTGGATCAGGCGCTACCGGCCGAACCAACCACGCGGCGCGGACGACGAACGGACCTGAGGGGCGGTGGGGGATGGCCGGGGCGCGGGAGCCGTGGGATCTGGCGGCCTACGAGCGCCGGGCGCGATCCGGGCGGTGCTTCGTCTGCGCCTACCTGGCCGGTGAACCCGACTTCGCCCACGAGGTGGTCTATGACGACGGCCCGCACGTCGCGTTCCTCAACCGGTATCCCACACTGGTCGGCTCCACGTTGGTGGCGCCTCGTCGGCACGTCGAGGACGTCGTCAACGAGCTGACGCCGGGGGAGTACCTGGACCTCCAGGCGGTGGTGCACCGGGTCGCCCGCGCCGTCGCGGAGGTGCTGGGGCCGGAGCGCACCTACCTGCTGTCGCTCGGCAGCGCGCAGGGCAACGCGCACGTGCACTGGCACGTCGCGCCGCTGCCGCCGGGGGTGCCGTACGAGCGGCAGCAGTATCACGCGTTGATGGCCGAGCACGGCGTGGTGCCGCAGTCGCCGGACCAGCTCGCTGCGCTCGGCGCGCGCCTCCGGGCGGCGCTCGCACACGGAGCGTGACGCCGCCGGAGAAGGCATCACTTTTCATCGTCATGCCTCTCAGGCATAAATATGACCGAGAGGTATGACGCTGAAAAGTGGATTCTTTCCCGGCGCCCGCCGTGTCGGTGCGCCCGTCCGCCGGCCCGTTGCCCGGGTGCAAGCGCCGAGGCATGCGCAATTCGAGGGCGGGTTGACAGCGTGATCAGTAGTTAGGTTAGCCTAACCTTCGTGACGAGCGAAACGGTGCGGGCCGACGGCCTGCGGGGCAGTGCGCTGCGGCTGGGCTACCACGGGACGACTGTGGTGCACGACGCCGACATCACGCTGCGGCCGGCGGCGGTGACCGCGCTGGTCGGCCCGAACGGCAGCGGCAAGTCGACGCTGCTGCGCGGGCTGGCCCGCCTGCACCCGCTGGAGCACGGCGAGATCGTGCTCGCCGACGGCACGCCGGCCCGGGCGCTGTCCGCCCGCGACTTCGCCCGCCGGGTCACGTTGCTGGCGCAGAGCCGTCCCACCCCCAGCGGGGTCACCGTCCGGGACGTGGTCGGCTACGGCCGGCACCCGTACCGGCAACGGTGGCGGGCCGGTGACCCGGACGGGCCGGCGGCGATCGACCGGGCGATGGCGGTGACCGGCGTTGACGCCATGGCCGCCCGGCCGGTCGACGAGCTGTCCGGCGGCGAACTCCAACGGGTCTGGCTGGCCACCTGCCTGGCCCAGGACACCGCCGTGCTGCTGCTGGACGAACCCACCACGTTCCTCGACCTGCGCTACCAGGTGGAGATCCTCGACCTGGTGCGGGACCTCGCCGACACCGCCGACGTCGCCGTCGGCGTGGTGCTGCACGACCTCAACCAGGCCGCCGCCGTCGCCGACGAGGTGGTGCTCCTGCACGAGGGGCGGGTGCGCGGCACCGGCGCCCCGCGCGAGGTGCTCACCGAGGCGGCGCTCACCGAGGCGTACGGCATTCGCGTCGAGGTGATCGTCGACCCGGTCACCGGCCGGCTCTCCACCCGTCCCGTCGGCAAACACACCACGTCCTGACTACAGAAGAGAAACCGATGTCGCGTACCCGATTCACCCTGCTCGCCGCCGCGGCGACCGCGCTGCTGGTCGCCGGCTGCGGCACCACCGAGACGCCCGCCGCGGCCCCGTCCGCCTCCGCCCCCGCGGCCACCGGCCCGGTCACCGTCACCGACAGCCGCGGCAAGGCGATCACCCTGAAGAACCCGGCCACCAAGGTCGTCGGCCTGGAGTGGGGCGAGGTCGAGATGCTCGTCGGCCTCGGCGTGATGCCGGTCGGCGTCGCCGACCCCAAGGGGTACGCCACCTGGGTCACCGCCGCGCCGCTGGATGCGGGCGTCAAGGACGTCGGCACCCGGGGCGAGCCGAGCGTCGACGCCGTCGTGGCGCTCCAGCCGGACCTGGTGGTGATGGAGGCCGAGCGCGGCGCGGCCATCGTCACCCAGCTGGAGAAGTACGTGCCGGTGCTGGTCACCAAGGGCAGCGACGCGGCTGACAACCTCGGGCGGATGCGGTCCGACCTCACCATGATCGCCACCGCGACCGGGCGCACCGCACAGGCGGAGAAGCTGCTCGCCGACTTCGACGCCGCGCTCGCCGACGGCCGGAAGAAGATCGCCGACGCCGGCGCGGCCGGCCGGCAGTTCGCCTTCGCCGACGGCTGGAAGGAGGGCAGCACCGTGTCGATCCGGATGTTCGGCCAGGGCGCCCTCGTCTCCCAACTCGGCATCCAGCTCGGCCTGAAGAACGCCTGGACCGGCAAGACCGACGCGATGTGGGGCCTCGGCCAGACCGACGTCGAAGGGCTGACCGTCCTCAAGGGCCAGGACCTGCACTTCTTCTACAACGCCTCGGACGGGCAGGACGTCTTCGCCGACGGTCTCGCGGGCAACGCGATCTGGCGGTCGCTGCCGTTCGTGCAGCAGAACAAGCTGCACAAGATGCCCAACGGCATCTGGACGTTCGGCGGCACCCTGTCCGCGAAGCAGTACGTCGACCAGCTCGTCGCCGTCTACACGGCCTGACCCCGATGATCGCCACCGTCCGACCGGAGCCGGCCACCCGGCCGGCCCCGGTCGGGCCACCCCCCGCCCGCCGCCGGGTCGCCGGCGCGTTCCTGCTCGCCGCCGCGCTGCTCGTGGCCATCACGGCGGTGCACCTCACCCAGGGCACCTCGTCGGTCGGGGCGGCCGACCTGCTCCGGCTGCTCACCGGCGCGGACGACGAGACCGCCCGGGTGCTCGTCGCCTCCCGGCTGCCGCGACTGCTCACCGGGCTGGCCGTCGGCGTCGCGCTCGGCTTCGCCGGCGCGGCCCTCCAGTCGACCACCCGCAATCCGCTCGCCTCGCCGGACACGCTCGCCGTCAACGCCGGCGCGCACCTGGCGATCGTGTCCGCCGCCGCGTTCGGGATCGCGCTGCCCGCGCTGCCCGCCGGCGGGCTCGCGTTCTGCGGCGGGCTCGCCGCGGCCGGCCTGGTCATGCTGCTGTCGGCCGGCGGCCAGGCCGCGACCACCCGGCTGATCCTCGCCGGCTCGGCCACCGCGATGGCGCTCGCCTCGCTTACCATGCTGCTCCTGCTCCTCTTCGAACAGGCCACCATCGGGCTGTTCGCCTGGGGAAACGGCTCCCTCGTGCAGGGCGACCTGGTGGCGTTCACCCAGCTCGCCCCGGTGATCGCGGTCGCCGCGCTGGTGCTCGTCGCGCTCGGGCACCGGCTCGACCTGCTCGCCCTCGGCGACGACACCGCCACCGTGCTGGGGCTGGACGTGCGCCGGACCCGGCTCGCCGTGGTGCTGCTCGCGGTGCTGCTCTCCGCCGCCGCGGTCACCCTGGCCGGGCCGATCGGCTTCGTCGGGCTGGGCGCTCCGGTGATCGTCCGGCTGCTCGGCCGCTGGGTGCCGGAGGTCCACCGGCACCGGGTGCTGCTGCCGCTGTCCGGGCTGGTCGGCGTGGCCGTCGTGCTCGGCTCCGACGTGCTGCTGCGGGCCGTGCTCGGCGGGCAGGCCGGCGTGGACGTGCCGACCGGCGTGGTCACCACGCTCTTCGGCGCGGTCCTGCTGGTCTGGCTGGCCCGCCGGCACCGCGACGCCGGCCCCACCCGGCAGCCGCCGGGCGGCCACGCGGCGGTACGCTCCCGCGCCGTCCACACCGCAGTCGTCGCCACCTGCGCGGTGGCGGCCGTCGGCGCGCTGGTGCTCGGCATGCTCGCCGGGGACACGATGGTGCTGCTCGGCGACGTCGTCAACTGGGCGCAGGAGCGCACCGGGCCGGCGTACACCTTCGTGCTGGACGCGCGGTGGCCGCGCGTCGCGGCGGCGCTGCTGGCCGGCGCCGCCCTCGCCCTGGCCGGCACCACCGTGCAGGCGGTCTGCCGCAACCCGCTCGCGGAGCCGGGCATCCTCGGCATCACCGGCGGCGCCGGGATCGGCGCGGTGTCGCTGCTGACGTTCGCCCCGACGGCCGGGGTGCTCGCGCTCTCCGGCGCGGCCGGGCTCGGCGCGGTCGCCGCGTTCACGCTGGTCTACGGGCTGGCGCGGCGGCGTGGGCTCAACTCGGACCGGCTCGTGCTGATCGGCTTCGCGGTCTGGCAGGGCGGTGCCGCGGTGATCACCTTCATCGTCGTCTCCTCCGACCCGTGGAACACCGGCAAGGCCCTGACCTGGCTGTCCGGCTCCACCTACGGGCGCACCGCGCCGCAGGTGCTGCCGGTGGCGCTCGCCCTGCTGATCGCCGTCCCGGTGGTCGCCGCGGTGCGGCGGGAGCTGGACCTGCTCGCCCTGGACGACGACACGCCCCGGGTGCTCGGCGTCCGGCTGGAGCGCGCCCGGTTGGTCGCGCTCGGCCTGGCGGCGCTGCTCACCGCCACCGCCGTGTCGGCCGTCGGCGTCATCGGTTTCGTCGGCCTGGTCGCGCCGCACGCCGCGCGGGCGCTGGTCGGCGGCCGGCACACCCGGGTGCTGCCGGTCGCGGTGCTGCTCGGCGCCACAGTGGTCAGCCTCGCCGACACGCTCGGGCGCACCGTCATCGCACCCGCGCAGGTCCCGGCCGGGCTGGTCACCGCGTTGATCGGCACCCCCTACTTCGTCTGGCTGCTGTGGCGCTCCCGCGCCGCCCACCGATGACATCGAAAGGACGTCTCATGACCAGCACCGTGGCCGTCGCGCCGTGGCGCGTCTTCACCGTCGAGGTGCGCGCGCTGCGCCGGCTCGGCCCGTCGTTCCTGCGGGTCACCTTCACCGGGGCGGACCTGGACCGGTTCGCCGACAACGGGTACGACCAGCGGATCAAGCTGGCGTTGCCGGTGGCCGAGGGCGTGCCGGGGGAGCTGCCGGACGGTCCGGACTGGTACCAGCGGTGGCGGGACCTGCCGGCGGAGCGGCGCAGTCCGATCCGCACCTACACGGTCCGGGCGGCCCGACCGGAGGCGTACGAGGTGGACGTGGACCTGGCGTTGCACGGTGACGGCGGCCCGGCGACCCGGTGGGCGCGGCGGGCCCGCCCCGGTGACCGGCTCGCGCTGGTCGGGCCGGACGCGGGCTGGCCCGGCGAGCACGGCGGCGTCGAGTTCCGGCCGCCGGCCGGGGCGACGCTGCTACTGGCCGGCGACGAGACCGCCGCGCCGGCGATCTGCGCGATCCTGGACCGGCTGCCCGGCGGCGCGCACGGCCACGCCCTGGTGGAGGTGCCGGAGGCCGGCGACGTGCTGCCGTGCCGAGTGCCGGCCGGCGTCACCGTGACCTGGCTGCCCCGGGCCGGCACCCCGCACGGCAGCCGCCTCACCCCGGCCGTGACGGAACTCGCCGCACGGCTGCTGCCCGCCCCGGTGGAGCCGCCGGCTCGGGCGCCGTCGTCCGGCCCGCCGCCGGCCGAGGTGGACGTCGACCGGGAGATCCTGTGGGAGGTGCCGGAGCGGCCCGACGGGGCGGCGCTCTACGCGTGGCTGGCCGGCGAGGCGGCGGTGATCCGGGGCCTGCGCCGGCACCTGGTCACCGACCGCGGGCTCGACCGGCGGGCGGTGGCGTTCATGGGCTACTGGCGGGCCGGCCGGGCCGAGTGCTGACCGGTCACCCGTGCAGTGTCGCGCTGGGTGGCCTGCCGTACGCCTCGCGGTAGGCGGCGGCGAAGCGGCCGGGGCTGGTCCAGCCCCAGCGGCGGGCGATGCCGGCGACCGTCTCGTCCCCGCCCGGCTCCGCGGCGACCAGGTCCCGGTGCGCGCGGGCGAGCCGGACTCGGCGCAGGTGGGTCAGCGGGCTGTGACCGACGTGCCGGTGGAACGCCGCCTGCAGCGCGCGGGCCCCGACGCCGCAGGCGGCGGCGACCTGGGCCACGGTCACCGGCTCGGCGGCGTGGTCGTCGAGGTATTGCTGGGCGCGGCGGACCACGGCCGGCGGGACCCGGCGTGGGCCCGGCACGTAGTCGGCCGTCATGGTGGTGTTGGGGAACACCGCGAGCGCGGTGGTCGCTGCCAGGTCGACCAGGGACTCCTGCACCAGTGGCTGCCCAAGGGCGTCGTCGGGCAGCCCGTGCAGGAACAACGACAGCCGCGCCCACGCCTGAGCCGTCGCGGTCGACACCGGCGCGAGCCCCAGGAACCGGAAGGTCTGCGGGTTGGCCCCAGCCCGGACGGCCGCGACCAGCGCCACCCGCTCGGCCGGCAGCCGGACGACCAGGCCGGCCAGGTCGGTCCACGAGACCGACGACTCGACGGGGGCGGACGTGCGGACGCCGCCGGGCGACGTCCGCACGTCCGCCCGGCCGGCGGCGAGCCCGAGCCGACCGCGTACCACGTGCACGGCCATGAAGTCGGCGTACGGCCCGGTCCGTGAGCGGGCCGTCATCGAGTGCGCCATCCGGTCGAGACCGAGCAGGCCGGCCTGCGCCGTCCAGAGCGCGAATCGGAAGTCGCGGCGCGATCCGTCGAGGACCACCCGATGCCCGGTCAACGCGAGGATGGCCTGGCACGCGACATCCGGATCAGTCGTGACCACCTCGTGCCGCCGCACCCGCATCGCGCCCGCTCCGGTGCGCATCGGCCGTCCTTCCATCTGACGCGGACTTCCTTCGGGCAGGATGGGACCCGCGACGGATCGCCGACGGACTCGTTGTCCGTTCATTTTCGTAGGGTCTCGCTGGGGCGACTGCCGTACGTCTCCCGGTAGGCGGCGGCGAAGCGGCCGGGGCTGGTCCAGCCCCAGCGGCGGGCGATTCCGGCGACCGTCTCGCCGGTGGCCGGGTCGGCGGCGGCGAGATCGCGGTGGGCGCGGGCGATGCGGACCTGACGCAGGTAGGTCAGCGGGCTGTAGCCCAGATGCCGTTGGAAGGCGGCCTGCAGGCCCCGTGGTCCGACGCCGCAGGCGGCGGCGACCTGCGCCACGGTCACCGGCTCGGCGGCATGCTCCTCCAGGTAGGCCTGCGCGCGTCGGACCACCGACGGTGCCACCCGGCGTGGCTCCGGCACGTACGCGGCGGTCATCGTGGTGTTCGGGAAGACCGCGAGCGCGGTGGTCGCCACCAGGTCGGTCAGGGAGGCCCGCACCAGCGGTTGGTCGAGGCCGTTGTCGGGCGTGGCGGCCATCCGGGTGAGGAACGTGGACAGGTGGGCCCAGGCGTGGGCCATGGCCGGCGACACCGGCGCGAGACCGAGGAAGCGGAAGTCGCGCGGCGGGGTCTCCACCCGGCGCTGCGCGATCCGCGCCACCTGCTCCATCGGCAGCCGGACCGTGGTGCCGATCACGTCGGTCCAGTGCAGCACCGACCGGCGCGACGGGTACCGACCGACGCCGCCGGCCGGCACCAGCAACTCGTCGTCGCCCTCGACGAACCGGAACCGGCCCCGGACCACGTGGGCGGCCATGAAGTCGGGGTACGGCCCGGACTCGACCCACGCGTCCATGGAGTGGGCGGCCCGGTACAGGGCGAGCGGGCCGGCCTGCACGATCCGCATCGCGAAGCGGAATTCGCGCCGGCCGCCGCGGAAGTGCGGCCGGTGCTCGCCGCACGCCTCGGCGATGGCGGTGCGGGCGACGTCGGGGTCCCGGGTGGACAGTTCGGTCCGCCGCACCGGCGTGTGGTCCGTCACCGGGTCCGCTCCGCCGGGGCGGCCGCTGCCGTCCCGCGCAGCGTGTCGCCGGGGCGGCAGCCGTACGTCTCGCGGTAGGCCTGGGCGAACCGGCCGGCGTGGGCCCAGCCCCAGCGGCGGGCCGTGTCCGCGACGGTCTGCCCCGGTCGGGCCTGTGTCAGGTCCCGGTGCGCCCGGCGCAGCCGGACCGCGCGCAGGAACGCCATCGGGCTCTGCCCGTGGTGCCGTTGGAACGCGATTTGCAACGCGCGCGGTCCGGTCTCGCAGGCGTCGGCGATCCGCGTCACGGTCAGCGGCTGCGCGGCGTGCGCCTCGATGAACTCGGCGGCCCGGCGCACCAGCGCGGGGCGTACGCCGGGCGGTCCGGCCAGGTAGGGGAGGGTCATGATGGTGTTGGGGAACACCGACACGGCGGTGGCGGCGGCCAGGTCGACCAGGCCGGCCCGGGTCAGCGGGCTGGCCGCCACGGCGTCGTCGGCGAGCTGGGCCCGGAGGAACGCCGCTGTCGACTGCCACAGCGCCGCCATCGTGGGCGACAGCGGCGCGAGCGCGGTGAAGCGGAACTCGGTGGCGGGCAGACCGGTGCGGGCGGCGGCCACCTCGGCGATCCGCGGCATCGGCAGCCGCACGATGGAGGCCGCCAGATCCTCGGAGAAGAGCGTCGATCCGACGTCGGGATACCTGCCGGTCGAGCCGGGGGCCAGGCACAGCTCCTCGTGGCGGGTGCGGAGTGTGGAGCGGCCGTGGGACACGGTCACCGCGGCGAAGTCGGGAAAGGGCGGGGTCTGCGTGCGGATGCCGAACGTGTAACGCATCTCGTCGATTTCGAGCTCGTCGGCGCGCAGTGTGCGTCGCCGGTAGTGGAAGCGTCCCCGTGGCCCGGAGAGCCGAGCCTGGTGTCCGCCGTATCGGCGCGCGATGAGGTGGTGCGCGCGCTCGGGGTCCACTGTCTCCACGACGTCGCGTGTCACCGGCTTCCGTCCGGTGGGGGGTTCCGTCCGTCGCAGGGTCACGTCTCACCTCCCGGTGCACCGGTGCGGGGTCATTCGCCTGGATGAACGGGCTGCTTGTCGGTCGGCAACGGTTCGCCGTCGACCTCGTGGGCCCCGCGACACGCCGAGTAGATCAGCCGATCCGTTTTCCGCAAGCGACTGGTCGTTTCGCGAATGGGGAGGCGACAGCGGCAGGGCGGCGGTTTTCATCAGTCGGCAACAACCGGCTCCCGCCACGCGCGAAACCGCAATGGCGAATCGGTTCGACCGATCGAAGGAGTCTTTGTGGTTACGCGACGGCATCAGCGAAATTGTCGGGTATCGGACTGTTCCGCCGTCCGGGACGGTGCCGTTCCGCGGCCCTAACGTCTGCCCTGTCCGCGCCACTGTCCCTTGGCCCGGCAGATACGGCCGGCCGATCGGAGTCAGGCGACGATGCCGACCCCGGTCGGCCGGTCCCGTGCCCGGCGCGACCGCGTCCGGATCGACAGGCCGCAGGCCGAGGAGGTGCGGGATGGGGAGTGCGGAAGCCGCGCACGGCCGTGCGGCGGGCGCCGTCCTGCTCCCGCTGTCCGCCCGGATCGTCAACCGCGCGCTCTGGTCCTCCCGGCGCAGAGGGGTGCTCACCCGTGACTGACCTCATCCCACGCCCCACCGACCGTGACGTGGCGTACGGCATCGCCCTGGGCCTGGATCCACCGAGAACCGTGCCGGCCCGGCTCGGTCCGGTGCCGACGCCACTGGCCGCGCTGGAACGGGCGGTGTTGCCGGCGCTGCGCCGACCACCCTGCCTGGTCAGCTTCTCCGGCGGGCTGGACTCGTCGCTGGTGCTGGCGGTCGCCGCCCGGGTGGCACGGCGGGAGGGACTCCCCGACCCGGTGCCGGTCACCTGGCGCTTCACGGAGGCGCCCCGCGCATACGAGACGCCCTGGCAGGCGAAGATCATCGCCGAGCTGGACCTGGGTCGGCAGTGGCAGATCCTCCAGGCCGGCGACGACCTGGACCTGGTCGGTCCGGTCGCCCGCCGGTTGTTGACCCGCTACGGACAGCTGTACCCGGCGGACCGGCACCTGCACCTGCCGATCGTGGAGCTGGCCCGTAGCGGCGCGCTGCTCACCGGCTTGGGCGGAGAGCAGGTCCTGGCCGGATGGCGGCGCCGTCCCGGCTCGCTCCGGACCCGGCTGGGCCGGTTAAGTGCCGGCTCGCGGCGCGCGGCGCCCGACCTGTTCCCCTGGCTGCGCCCGGAGGCTCGGCGGCAGGCGTGGCGCACGTACCGCGCCGAGCAGCGCGCCGAGCCGCACCGGCTCGCGGGACGGGTCGCCTGGCACCTGCGCCGGCGCGACCTGACCATGGCCGCGCTGAGCCTCGCCGCGGTCGCCGCCGACCACGACGTGCTGGCCGTGTCGCCGCTGATGAGCGACGGCTTCGCCGCCGCCCTGGCCACGCACCACGGCCGGACGCGGTCACCCTCGCGACCGGAACTGCTCGACGCGATCGCCGACGCCGCGCTGCCGCCGGTGATCGCCGCGCGCCGGACCAGGGCGGCCCTCGACGAGGTGTTCTTTCGGGAAGCCACCCGGGAGTTGGTGCGCGGTTGGGACGGCAGCGGCGTCGACGGGTCGCTGGTCGACGTGGCGGCGCTGCGCCGGGAATGGTCGGCCTGGCCGATCAACGCGGGCACGGCGGCGCTGGTGCAGCAGGTGTGGCTGGCCGGACTCTCGGTCGCGCCCGGACTACCCGACCTGGAGGCGCCGCGGTGACCAGCGACCCGTCCGTCGTGTACCGGATTCCGGGTGACCGGGTCGCCTGGCGGACGAGCGGGGACGAGACGGTGCTGCTCGACCTCGGCCGGTCCGTCTACTTCGCGCTGGACCGCTGGGCCACGGTGCTCTGGCCGTACCTGGTGGCGGGCGCCACCGCCGCCCAGTTGAGCGACGTGCTGACCCGCCGCGCCACCGTGGAACGGGAGCGGGCGGTGGCCGACGTGCGCTCCTTCCTGGCCGACCTGGAGGCGGCCGACCTGATCGAACACGTGTGATCCGCCCGACGCCTCACGGGTGCCGGGCGGCCGGTACGAAGGGGGCCAGCGGGTTGGTCAGCGTGCCGGCGAACTGCAACGCGGCGGACGGGTCGGCCAGATCCACCATCTGCCGGTTGTCGCGCAACTGGAGCCGGTTGAGGCAGGACAGCGGGAACTCCGGTGCGAACAGGTCGTACCGGCGGATCCGGTCGGCCAGCTGCGGCACCGAAGCGGCGTACCCGGTGACGCACTCGGCGACGGTGCGCCAGAAGTCGTCCTGGTCGAGCACGCCGGCCGTGTGCAGGGCGGCGCTCAGGTGCCGTAGGAAGCAGTCGAACACGTCGGTGAAGATGGCCAGGACCTTCTCGTCCTCGGGAATCGCCGCCCGCACCCGGCGCACCGGCGCCGGCAGGTCCGCGTCCGGGTCCATCACCACGATCTCCTCGGCGATGTCCTTGAAGATCACCCGCTCCACCGCGCCGCCGTCGAGCACCAGGATGACGTTCTCGCCGTGCGGCATGAACGCCAGGTCGTGGGCGTACAGGCTGTGCAGCAGCGGCACCAGGTAGGCGTCCAGGTAGCGGCGCAGCCAGCGCGCCGGCGCCAGCCCCGACTCCGCGATCAGCGCTCCGGCCAGCGTCCGGCCGTCCCGGTCGACGTGCACCAGCGCGGCCATGGTGGCCAGCCGCCGGCCGGGCGCCAGGCCGGGCACCGGGCTCTCCCGCCAGAGGGCGGCCAGCATCTTCCGGTACGGCGACCCCGGGGCGGTCGCCGCCTCGTACTGCCGGTGCCGGTAACCGATCGCGGCCCGCTCCCGCAGGATGGTCAGCCCGGTGCGGGCGAACACCGGGTCGCCGCCGATCAGCTCGGCGAGCCAGTCGTTGATCGCCGGTGTCGCCTCCATGTACGCGGCGGACAGGCCGCGCAGGAAGCCCATGTTCAGCACCGACAGCGCGGTCTTCACGTAGTGCCGGGCCGGGTCGCTGACGTTGAAGAAGGTCCGGACGGACTGCTGGGCGAGATGGTCGTCCGGCCCTTCGCCGAGGCAGACGAGCCGGCGTCGGGCCACCTCGCCGGCGAACGTGACGGCGAGCCGGTTCCACCACTGCCACGGGTGCACCGGGATGAGCAGGTAGTCGGTCGGATCGAGGCCGAGCCCGGTGAGCGTGGCGGCGAAACCCGCCAGAGTCTGCTCGCCCAGCTCGGCCCGCATCAGCGTGTCGTGGTCCAGGCCGGCGGCGCTGGTGAACGTGGTGTGGTCGCGGTGCGCGGCCAACCAGAGCAGCCGGACTCCGGCGGCGGTCTCCGGGGCGTACCGGTGGTAGTCCTGCGCGCCGAAGCCGAGCCGGCCGTTGTTGGCCACGAAGCACGGGTGTCCCTCGGTCATCCCGGTCTCGATCGCCTGGAAGTCGGCGGCGGCCAGCTCGGCGGCGGTGACCGCCGGCTTGCCCAGCTTGTACGCGGCGCTCGCCAGGGTGGAGGTGATCTCCTCCAGGTAGACCGGCAGGACCGCGTCGGTGAGGCCGAGCGCGTCGCGCAGCTCCAGGCAGAGGTCGACCGCGTCGGGCGGCAGTTCCTCGCCGTCGCGGTGCCGGGTGATGCTGGCGGCGTCGATCTGCCAGTGGTCCAGCGCGAGCCGCTGCGCCGCGAAGCGGTAGTCCACCGCGCCGCCGCGCACCAGCCACCACCCGTCGCCGGCCGGCTCCGGCGTGATCAGGCGTTCGTGGGCGAACTCGGCCAGCGCCTTGCGGACCAGCAGCCGGTTGGCGGTCGCCCAGGCCTCGGGGTTCAGGTGGTCGATCATGCCCGCAGGTCTCCTTCGGTGGCCGCGTGGAACCGCTCGCGGGTGCAGACGCTGAGCAGCGCGGTCTTCTCCGGCTTGCGGATCTCGCCGACGACGGTGAAGCCGACGGCGGCGTTGAGCGTGTGCACGGCGGTGTTGCGCACGTCCGGCTCCGCCACCACCCGCCGGGTCGCCGGGTCGGCGAAGAGCCAGGCCAGCACCGTGGTGATCACCGCCCGGGTGAAGCCGTGCACGGGTGTGTCGGTGGGCGCGCAGAGGAAGTGCATGCCGACGTCGCCGGGCTCCGGGTCGTACAACCCGACCAACTCCACCCGGGCCGGGTCGTACCGTTCGGCCAGGAACGCCGGTCGGCCGCGCCACGAGCCGAGGTACGCGTCGTGGTGCGGGTGGGCGGCGATCCGCCGGTACTCCTCGGCGACGCCGGCCGCGTCGGTGCCCTGCATCAGCCAGAACGCCGCCTTCGGGTGGGTGACCCAGCGGTGCAGCAGCGGGGCGTCCGCGTCGGCGTCGAGTGGTCGCAGCGTGAACGCGCCGAGCCGCGCGTCCAGACGGGAGAACGTGCTCATACCCCGAACTCCTGGAACGCGATGCGCCGCTCGATCGGGTAGTGCTCCCGGCCGGTCAGCTCCCGGATGATCCACGAGTTGCGGTACGCGCCCATGCCCAGGTCGGGGGAGGTGATGCTGTGCGTGTGGGTGCCGCCGTTCTGCAGGAACACGCCCCGGCCGGTGTGGTCGACGCTGTAGTTGCGGGCCACGTCGAGGCGGCCGTGCGCGTCCCAGCGGAGCCGGTCGCGCACCGGCGCGAGGAACTCCGGCACCCGGTGCCGGTAGCCGGTGGCCAGCACCAGGCCCTCGGTGTCCAGCGTGCACGAGCGGCCCTGCTCGGTGTGGCGCAGCCCGAGCCGGTAACGGCCGTCGACGTGGTCGGCGTCGACCAGCTCGGTGTTGGTCAGCAGCCGGGTCCGCGTCGGTCCGTGCAGGCTCTTCGCGTAGAGCGTGTCGTAGATGTCGTTGATCAGGTCGGCGTCGATGCCCTTGAACAGCGGCTTCTGGTCCGCCTCCAGCCGGTAGCGGGTCGCCTCCGGCAGGGCGTGGAAGTAGTCCACGTAGTCCGGTGAGGTCATCTCCAGCGTGAGCTTGGTGTATTCCAGCGGGAAGAACCGCGGCGAGCGGGTGACCCAGGTGAGCTGGTAGTCGTACCTGTCGATGTCGCCCAGCAGGTCGTGGTAGATCTCGGCGGCGCTCTGGCCGCTGCCGACGACGGTGATGCTGCGCTTGGCCCGCAGCGCGTCCCGGTGTTCCCGGTAGCGCGAGTTGTGGATCAGGTCGCCGCCCAGCCCGGCGCAGGCCGGCGGCAGGTACGGCGGGGTGCCGGTGCCCAGCACCAGGCGCCGGGCCCGGTGGGTGACCGGACCGTCGGGCGTGTCGGCGTGCGCCACGTAGTGCTCGCCGTCGTGCTCGACCCGGGTGACGGTGTGCCGGAAGCGCAGGTTCGGCAGCTTGCCGGCGGCCCACCGGCAGTAGGCGTCGTACTCGGCGCGCAGCGGGAAGAAGCTCTCCCGGATGTAGAACGGGTAGAGCCGGCCGGTCTCCTTCAGATAGTTGAGGAACGAGTACGGCGAGGTGGGGTCCGCGAGCGTCACCAGGTCGGCGAGGAACGGCGTCTGCAACCGGGCGGATTCGAGCAGCATCCCGGGATGCCAGTCGAAGCCGTCGCGGGCCTCCAGGAACAGCCCGTCGAGGTCGTCGATCGGTGCGGTGAGGCAGGCCAGGCCGAGGTTGTACGGGCCGAGGCCGATGGCGATGAAGTCGGGCATGTCGCTCCTCACCCGACCGGGGCCGGCGTGGCGGCGGTCCGGGCGTACCAGGCGGCGTGGCCGGCGATCAGGTCGAGCACGGCGGTGACGTCGTCCACTGTGGTCTCCGGGTTGAGCAGGGTGAGCTTCAGCCAGTGCGCGCCGTCGACCCTGGTGCCGGCCACGAGCGCCGCGCCGGAGGCGGCGAGGGCCTCGCGGGCGTGCAGGTTGGCCTCGTCGGCCAGGTTCGGGTCGGCGTTCGCGTATCGGAAGACCACGGTGCTCAACTGGGCAGGGGCCGCCACCTCGAAGCGGGGATCGGCGTCGACGCGCCGCCAGACCTCGGTGGCAAGGTCGACGACCTGGTCGAAGAGCGCGCCGACCGCGTCCGGGCCCATGATCCGCAAGGTCAGCCAGAGCTTGCAGGCGTCGAAGCGGCGGGTGGTCTGGATGCTCTTGTCGACCTGGTTGGGGATGCCCTGCTCGGCCGCGCGGGCCGGGTTGAGGTAGTCGGCGTGCCAGGTGGCGTGGCGCAGCGTCCGGCCGTCGCGCACCAGCAGCGCGCTGGAGCTGACCGGTTGGAAGAACGACTTGTGGTAGTCGACGGTCACCGAGGCCGCCCGCTCGATGCCGTCGAGCAGGTGCCGGCGGGTGGGGGAGACCAGCAACCCGCAGCCGTACGCGGCGTCGACGTGCAGCCAGATCCCGGCGGCGGTGCAGATGTCGGCGACCTCCGGCAGCGGGTCGATGGTGCCGAAGTCGGTGGTGCCGGCGGTGGCGACGACCGCCATCACCACCTGCCCGTCGCGGCGGCAGCGGTCGATGGTGCGGGCCAGCTCGTCGGTGCGCATCCGGCGGCTCGCGTCGGTGGGCACGGTGAGCACCGCGTCGGCGGCCAGGCCGAGCAGTGTGGCCGCCTTCTGCACGCTGAAGTGGCCGGCGGCCGAGGTGACGATCCGCAGCCGGGCCAGCACCTCCGGCCGCGCCGGCCGGACCGGAGCGCCGCCCACCACCCGCCGGTGGGCCTCCTCCCGGGCCAGCAGCATGGCCTGCAGGTTGGACTGGGTGCCGCCGCTGGTGAACACGCCGTCCGCGGCGCCGCCCAGCCCGATCCGCTCCGCCGTCCAGTCGATCAGCCGGCGTTCCATCAGCGTGGCACCGGCGCTCTGGTCCCAGGTGTCCAGCGAGGAGTTGACCGCGCTGAGCACCGCCTCGCCGAGCAGCGCCGGGATCACCACCGGGCAGTTCAGGTGGGCCAGGTAGCGCCGGTGGTGGAACCACACCGCGTCGCGCAGCCACACGTCGTGCAGCTCGTCGAGGGCGGCGTCGGTGTCGCCCAGCGGCCGGTCCAGGTCGACCGCGCCGACCAGCGGGGCGAGCGCCTCCGGCGGGGCGCCGGTGCCCGGCCGGTCCACCGCGGCGACCCGGCGGGCGACCCGGTCGACGCCGCGCGCCAGCACGTCCCGGTAGCGCTCGACGGTGCCGTCGTGGAACAGGTGGGCGCGTGCCGCGCTGCCGATCGAACTCATGCGACGTCCCGGTGGTCGTGCGGACAGGGGGCGCGGCGACCGCCGCGCGGCGTAAGATTAGGTTAGGCTCACCTAACTTTCAAGCAGGGGGTCGGGATGCGTGTCACGCGCGACCGCTGGGGCGTACCGCAGTTGTGGGCCGCCGACGTCGACGCGCTGGCCCGGCTTCAGGGCCGGGTCGCCGCGTACGACCGGGCCTGGCAGCTCGGCGTCGAGCGGTGGCGGTCCGAGGGCCGGCTCGCCGCGCACGTCGGGCCCGCCGAGCTGGCCTGGGACCGGTTCGCCCGGCGGGCCCGACTGGACGACACCGCCCGGCGCTGCCACGAACGGCTCGACCCGGACACCCGCCGGTGGGTCGAGGCGTACGTCGACGGCGTCAACGCCGGCCTCGCCGAGGGCGCCGCCGCCGCGCCCGAGTACGCCGCCACCGGCACCGCGCCGGAGCCCTGGCACCCGTGGACACCGCTCGGCGTGTTCCTGGTGCAGCACGTGCTCTTCTCGACGTTCCCGAACAAGCTCTGGCACGCGCACGTCACCCGCACGCTCGGCCCGGACGCGGTCGGCCTGTTCGCGGTGGAGGGACCGGCGTCCGCCGGCAGCAACGCCTGGGCGTTACCCGCCGACCCGGCGACCGGACGGGGCCCGGTGCTCGCCGGCGACCCGCACCGGCTGCTCGAACTGCCCGGCGTCTACCAGCAGATCCGGCTGGCCTGCCCGGAGTTCGACGTGGTCGGGCTGGCCTTCCCCGGCGTACCCGGGCTGCCGCACTTCGCTCACACCGGCCACGTGGCCTGGGCCGTCACCAACGCGATGGCCGACTACCAGGACCTCTACCGCGAACAGCTCCGCCGCGACGGCGACCGGCTGCTGGCCCGCGGCCCGTCCGGCTGGGCGCCGGTCACCCGGCACGTCGAGGAGATCTCGGTGCGCGGCGGCTCGGCCGAACGTGTCGAGATCATCGAGACGCCGCGCGGCCCGGTGATCGACCACGACCGGGTCACCGGCGAGGCGCTCAGCCTCCGCACACCGAGCCGGGTCGAGGCCCGCCTCGGCTTCGAGGCGCTGCTCCCGCTGCTGCGTGCCCGGCGCGCCGGCGACGTCGCGGACGCGCTGCGCGCCTGGGTCGAGCCGGTCAACAGCGTGCTCGCCGCCGACACCGGCGGCGCGGTCCGCCGCCTGGTCGCCGGCCTCGTTCCGGTACGCGACGAGCGGTGCCGCCGCGAGCCGGTACCCGCCTGGGAGGCGCGACACCACTGGACCGGCGACCACCTGCCGATGGTGGACGAGACCGTCGCGGGGGACGGCGGCGGTCGCGCCGGCCGGACGTCAGCGGCCGACGGCGTCGCGGTCTGCGCCAACGACCGGCGCCCGGACGTCGCCGCGCACGGGGTCGACTTCGCGCCGCCGCACCGCGCCCGGCGGATCCGCGCCCTGCTCACCGACGGCGTCGAGGCGGCCGGCGTGCACACCGACGCCCGCCTCCCGGCGACACCGGTGCGCCGGCTGCTCGCCCGGCTCGACCCGGCCCGCCTCACCGTGGCGGCGCGTACCCTGCACGCCCGGCTGCTGGCCTGGGACGGCGCGATGGCGGCCGACTCGGCCGACGCCGGCGTCCACGCGGCCTGGCGTGCGGCGCTCGCCCGCCGGCTCTGCGCGCACCCGTCGCTGCGCGCGCTGCACGAGCCGTCCGGGTACGACGAGCTGTTCGCCCCCTGGACCGATCCGGCGACCCGGATCGGCCTGGCCCTGGACCACCTGGTCGACGGGCCCGCCCGGCCTGCGTCGCCGGTGGTTGCGCCATCCGGGGTCGGTCCGGCGTCGCCCCGGCCTGCCGGGTCCGGCGACGCGTCGCTCGGGGCCTTCGGTGTCGACGTGGCGTCGCTCGGGGCCTTCGGTGTCGACGTGGCGTCGCTCGCCGCCGAGGCGTTGGCGGAGGTGGCCGCCGGGCGGGCGCCGGAGCCGTGGGGCCGGCGTCATCTGCTGCACCCGGTGCACCTGGGCGTGGTCGCCGCGACCGCGGACGCGGTGCGAGCGGTGCCGCTCGCCGGTGACACCGACTGCGTGCTGGCCACCTCCAGCGTCCCCGGCGTCTCCGACGCCTGCTGGCGCGGCCCGGTCGCCCGTTACGTGTGGGACCTGACCGACCGGGCCGCCAGCCGCTGGATCGTCCCGTTCGGGGCGTCCGGGCGACCCGACGACCCGCACTTCACCGACCAACTCGCCCACTGGGCCGCCGGGACGCTGATCCCGGTGCCCGCCGGGCCCCTACCGAAGGACGACCTCGTGATCCACCTGGAACGGAACCCCGACCTCGGCGAGCTGGCGCTGGAGCCGGTGCGCCCGGACCGGCACGCCGAGCTGCTGCACGGCTGGGTGACGCTGCCCCGCAACCGGTTCTGGGGGATGGGCGCGCACACCCGTGACGACGTCCGCGAGGTCTACGCCTTCCTCGACGGGCTGGACACCCACCACGCGTACCTGATCCGGCTCGACGGCGAGGCGGTCGGCCTGTTCCAGACCTACCGGCCGGAGGCGGACCCGGTGGGGGAGCGCTACCCGGTGCAGCCCGGCGACGTGGGGATGCACCTGCTGCTCAATCCGCCCCGGCGCTTTGCGCGCGGCCTCGCCTCGGCGGTGGTGCCGGCGTTGATCCGGTTCCTGCTGCGGGATCCGGCGGCGCGGCGGGTGGTGGCCGAGCCGGACGTCCGCAACGACGCCGCGCTGCGTCGGCTGCGGACGGAGGGTTTCACGTTCGCCGACGAGATCGACCTGCCGGAGAAGCGGGCGCAGTTGGCCTTCCTGACGCGGGAGCGCTTCGAGTCAGCATGACCCACGCTGGTCCAGCGGGTAACTTGATCCACTCCCGTTCGGCGAGGTGGCGGCATCACCGCCTGTCCGACCCCGCCACGTCGCCGAGCCGGTGTCGATCAACCCGGCTCGTCGCCGTCGGTGGGGCGGGGTGGGCGGTGGTGCCGGGCCCACACCGGGATCCGGCGCCGGCGAGCTGACGCCGCGCGGCCGGGTGCTGGGCCCCCGGCCGCGCGCTGATCGGTCAGACCTCGGTGAGCCGGACGGCGTCGGCGACGACCAGGCCGGCGGCGGAACTCCACCGGCTGACCGCCACCCGGTCGGCGTCGCCGGCGGCCAGCGTGAACGTGCCCAGGGTGCGCCACTGGCCGCCGGTGGCCCGCTGGTCCACGTAGACGGTCCGGTTGCCGATGGTGGTGGCGACGACGTAGGGCGTGGCGGCGTTGTAGCCCGCGTTCGCCGGCCACCACGCCTCGACCCGGTAGTTGCCGGTGCGCGGGACGTTGAACCGGTACCAGGCGGCGTCGCTGGCCGCGACCGGGTCGGCGTAGCGGTAGTCGGCGCCGTAGCGCTGGCCGGAGTACGTCGACACGCCCCAGTTGCCGCTGGCGGTGAAGCGACCCGCTGTCGAGTTGTCCACGATCGAGGACCAGCCGCCGCCCCCGCCGGACATCTTCGCCGCGACGTCGGCCCGCATCGCGTTCAGGTCGATGAAGGACGGGTCGATCTTGCCGGTGGTGCTGGTCTCCCGGTGCCCGCGGGCGTAGCTGGCGTCCCTGCCGAGTCGGGTGAGCACGGCCGCGGTGGCGGCCACGGCGGCGTCGTACTGCGCGGTGGTCATCCGCTGGTCGACGCCGTTGTAGTCGATCTCCCAGCCGATCATCAGGGTGTTGCCGTCCCCGGCCGGGATCGGGCCGCTGCCGCCGCTGACGCCGGCGTGGTTGCACCGGCCGGCCGAGATCACGTGGAACACGCCGTGGTAGTCGACGAGCGCCTGGCAGAGCGGGCCGGCCAGGTCGGGGCGGCCGTTGATGCAGATGTTGAGCGCCGGGTGCGGGTTGCTCGCGCTGGAGGTGGCGGCGGTGTGGTGCCACAGCACGCCGATCGGGTCGAAGGAGCCGGGGCGGGCGCGGTTGAGCCAGTCGCCCTCGACCACGACCTGAACCCCGGCGGCGCGCAGCACGTCCACCAGCCAGCCGATGGTGGCCATCACTTCTCCTGGAGCAGGTCGGCCAGGCATTCGACCTTCGGCGCGGCGGCGGCCGGGGTGGGCCGGACGGCCACGGCGAGCGCGGCGGCCACCAGGGCCGGGAGGCCGAGCAGGCCTCGACGTCGCAGACGGACGGATCGGGACGTGGGCATGGCGCTCCTTCGGCGACGGCGCTCGGCGACCAACCGATCGACGGATGTGAGTGCCGGCACGCTATCCCGGAGCGGGCCCTGATGTCGATACCCTTCACCGCCATGGTTCGGGCTGAAAGCTTTTGCCAAGCGGCCGCGAGCCGGCCCCGCCGCGTGGCGGGACCGGCTCGGGCGGAGCGCTGTCAGCTCAGGTGCGCCCGCAGGGCGTCGGCCATGCCCTGCTCGCCCCGGGCGTTCGGGTGGAACGGCGCGGCCGCGTTCTGCGGCACCAACCCCTCGACCCAGCGGGTGCCACTGCCCTTGCACGCGTCGCGGCCGATCGACGGGGTGTAGACGTCGGCGTAGCTCGCGCCGTTCGCCGCCGCCGTGTCGGCCAGCATCGCGTTCAGCGCCTTCTCGACGCCACGCAGGTAGGGCACGTCCTGGTAGGCGATCGGCACCACCGGCCAGCAGCCGTAGCCGCTGTCGGGCAGGATCGCCGGGTAGCCGAGCACCACGACCCGGGCGCCCGGCGCGGCCTGCTTGACCGCGCGCAGCACCGACGTCACCTTCGGCGCGGTGGCGGCGATCCGGGCCCGCAACTGGTCGGTGCCGCCGGCGGTGAACCGGTCCTTGCACGGCGAGCCGAGCGGGCTGCTGACGCTCGCCTGCGCGCAGTCGCTGATGATCCCGGAGAACCCGATGTCGTTGCCGCCGATCTGCACCGTGACCAGCGCCGTGCTCGACGTGACGGCGTTGACCTGCGGCGGCACGGTGATGCCGAGCTGCCCGTCGCCGCCGTACAGGATGTCGTCGGTGGTGGCCCCGGAGCAGCTCACGTCCGCGAACGACGACGAGCCGGCGGCCGTCGCGACCACTGACGGGTAGTTGCGGTTGGAGCGCAGGCAGTTCAGGTCGGTCTGGGTCGGGATGAGCGGGCCGGCGGTGTACGAGTCACCGAGCGCCACGTAGCGCCCGGACGGCACGGCGGCGTTGGCGGGTGCGGCGACGGCGAGCAGCACGCCGGCGGTGGCGACGGCGAGTGCGGCCAGGCGTGCGGCCGTGCGCGTCGACGACAGGCGGGGACGGTTCATTGCGTCCTCCCGGAGCGGGATCATGGGGGTGGTGGTTCCGGAAGTCTGTCCGCGCCTCTGATGAGCGTCAATATAGATGAGCGCCATTAAGGGGTGGCAGGGGTGGGGAAACGCCCCGTCGACGTCGGTGTCCTCGACGGGGGTCGAGACTGTCCGCATGGAGTTTCTGTGCTACCACCGCGACCGGCCGGACTCCGTCGCGCTGCGCGACGAGTGGCGAGAGGAGCACTGGGCCTACATGGACCGCTTCGCGACCGGGATGATCGCTCGCGGGCCGACCCTCGCCGACGACGGTGAGACGCCCACCGGCACCCTGCACATCGTCGACCTGCCCGGTTCCGCCGCCGCCCGCGCGTTCGCGTTCGACGAGCCCAACTACCAGGCCGGCGTGTATCGCGACGTCCTGCTCCGGCGATGGCGCAACACGCTGCGCCGACGGATGTGGGACTTTCCCGGCGGCCCGGTCGGCGGCAACCGCTACCTGGTGCTGGCCCTCGGCGCGGGGCAGCCCGCCGACCTGGCCGTGCCCGGCGATCCGGACCGGCTGATCGCCTACGGCCCCCTGCTGTCCGACGACGGTACGACCTGGTTGGGCACCGCGCTGCTGGCCCGGGCGCCGGATCCGGACACGGCGCGCGCCCTCCTGACCGCGCGTCGATACGCCGACGTCGAGGTGCACACCTGGCAGTTCGGTGGCCGTCGTTGAGCGCCCGCCCGCCCGCCCGACGGCGGCGCGGGCGGCGCTCGCGCCGAAGACCAAGGACTTCGCGTCAGGACGGCCCGACCCGAAGCCCTTGATCACCTCACCGGGCGGCGGTCACGTAGCCACTGCGCGAACTCGACGGCGATGATGCGCTCGTCGTGCACGTCGGCCGCGTCTGCCGACGCCAGCCAGACGATGGGCGGGCCCATCACGTCGGGCGCCAGGACCTCCCGGCCCTGCGGCACCGCGTCGGGCGGCAGCATTCCGGTGGCCGTCACGCCGCCGGGCAGCAGCAGATTCACGGTGACGCCCGTGCCGCGCAGGTCGGCGGCCATCACCCGGGACAGCGCCTCGCTGCCGGCGCGCGACGGCCCGTAGGGGACGAACCCGGCACGGTGCATGGTCGAGCGGCTCACCGAGACGTTGACGACGCGGCCACCGCCGGCGGCGAGCATCCGCGGCACGACCTCCCGGGCCAGCAGGCGTGAGTCGTTTCTGCCATCAGCTCCCTCGGCGGCGCAACCGAGGCCGCCACCCGCCGCGGTCATCCGTCCACAATGGCAGGCTGATCCGGGCGTCCGGCTGGTCTACGAGGCGCTTTCTTCGTGATCCGAACTAAAGGCGGGGTCGAGGGTGATGCCGAAGCCGTGTCACCGACCGACCCGATCGTCCTCGGAGGCTCGGGACTGCACCCAAAATGCCAGTTCATCGCCGACAGAGCCGATGCCGCGAGATCAGATCGTTACTTGACTAGATAGTTCGTTCGCCGTAGGAAGGAATGGTGACAGACGTGGTGACCCCACCGACGAGCCCGGTGAGCCGGGAGCGGTCGAAGGAGATCAAGCGCAGCAGCGTGATCTCCGCCGCCCGCCAGGCCCGGGTGCTCTCCCGGGCCGAGCTGACCGAGCTGACCGGGCTGAGCCCGGCCACGCTCACCCCGCTGGTCCGGGACCTCGTCGCCGAGGGCTACCTGATCGAGCGCGGTCCCGGCGCCTCCCGGGCCGGCCGCCCCCGGGCGATCCTGGAGTTCAACCCCCGCGCCGAGCTGGTCGCCGCCGTGGCGCTGGAGCCGACGCGGATCAGCTGCGAGATCGCCGACAGCGACGGCGCCGTGATCGCCCACCGCACGGTGCGCCGTACCGGGGACATCGTCGACCTCATCTGCGCCGCCGTGCCCGAGCTGGCCGGCGACGGGCTGCCCGCGCTGCGCGGCGTGGCCATCGCCGCGCCCGGCGTCTCCACCGGCGGCGCGGTCCGGCTCGCCCCCTCGGTGGGGCTGGTCGAGGCGCGCCCGGTGGGGGAGTCGGTCCAGCGCCGGCTGGGCGTGCCGGTGGTGGTCGACAACGACGTGAACCTGATGGCCGCCGGCGAGCACGCGGCCGGCGCGGGCACGGACGTGGCCGACCTTCTCCTGCTGCACGTC
The DNA here is from genome assembly GCF_900090105.1 of Micromonospora humi. Classification (GTDB taxonomy): domain Bacteria; phylum Actinomycetota; class Actinomycetes; order Mycobacteriales; family Micromonosporaceae; genus Micromonospora; species Micromonospora humi. The sequence goes on from NZ_FMDM01000001.1 coordinate 170,593, forward strand.
GGTGACGGCATCGGGGCCGGCCTGGTGCTCGACGGGCAGGTCCGGCGCGGCTCCGGCGGCGCGGCCGGCGAGGTCGGCTTCCTGCCGCTCGACCCGGCCGACCAGGGGCACGACGGGGTCGGGCCGTTCGAGGCCCGCTGGTCGTCCAGCGCCATCGCCGAGCGGGTGGTGGCCCTGGCTCCCGGACGCCGGCCGGTCGCGCCGGTGCGGGAGCTGGTGGAGTTGGCCGCCACCGACGAGCGAGCCGGGGCCTACCTGGCCGAGGTGCTCGCCGCCTGGGCCCGGCTCGTCGTCTCCTGCGCCTGCGTGGTCGACCCCGGTCGGGTGCTGCTCAGCGGTGCCGCGGCCGACCTCGACGACGCCGCCGTGGACCGGCTCCAGGCCCTGGTGTCCCTCGGCGCGCCGAGCCCGACCGAGGTCCGCCGCGCGATCCTCGGCGACCAGGCGGTGCTGCACGGCGCGGTCAGCTACGCGCTCTCCGCCGCCGCGTCCGGCCTGTCCACCCTGCTACCCGCCCCCTGAAGCTCCACCCCCACAACACCCCTCGGAGGTACCCCATGAGACGTCGACTCCTGCTCGCCGGAGCGCTCGCCACCGTCCTCGCCGCCGGCACCGCCTGCGGCGGCGGCTCCGGTGACTCGGCCGCCGGTGACACCGAGAAGCTGACGATCTACTCGGCCCGCGACAAGAAGGTCACCACCTTCGTCGTCGACGAGTTCACCGCCAAGTACCCCGAGTACAAGGGCAAGGTCGAGGTGCTCAACCTGGGCGCCCAGGAGATCCTGGAGCGGGTCCGCGCGGAGAAGGCCAACCCGCAGGCCGACGTCTGGTGGGGCGGCACCCAGCAGGGTCTCGCCTCGGGCGCGTCCGAGGACCTGCTCACCGGCTGGCAGCCGTCGTTCGCCGGCAAGATGGACGAGAAGTACAAGGACCCGCAGGGCCGGTGGTTCGGCGAGATCCTGCTGCCCGAGGTCATCATGTACAACAACAAGGCGCTCACCCCGGAGCAGGCCCCGAAGGACTGGGACGACCTGCTGAAGCCGGAGTTCAAGGACAAGATCATCATCCGCGACGTGGCGGCCTCCGGCACCATGCGGTCGATCTACGCCTCGATGATCCAGCAGCGGAGCAAGGACGGCAGCAACCCGCAGCCCGGCTACGACTGGCTGAAGAAGCTCGACGCCAACACCGGCGCGTACGCGGCCAACCCCACCGACCTCTACCTCAAGCTCTCCCGCCAGCAGGGCACGCTGAGCGCCTGGAACCTCCAGGACATCCTGCTGCAGGCCAACCAGGCCAACATGCCGTTCGACTACGTCATGCCGGCCTCCGGCGCCCCGGTCCTGGTCGACGGCCTGGCCCAGGTCAAGGGCGGCAACAGCGAGGGCGCGCAGAAGTTCCTCGAGTTCCTCTTCGACGACTCGCTCCGCGCCGAGCTGGCGAAGGACTACTTCCAGATCCCGGCCGTCGACATCGCCGAGAAGCCGGAGTGGCTGGCCCAGCTCGACCTCAAGCCGATGGACGTCGACTGGGACGTGGTCGGCAAGAACGAGACCGAGTGGATCAACCACTGGAACAGCCAGATCAAGAACAAGGGCTGACCGGCCGCTACGCCGGGCGCGTCATCGCGCCCGGCGTACCGCTCGCGCCCCACTCAGACCGGACGCAAGGAGAGACGTCATGATCGATGTCACGCTGGAGTCGGTGAGCAAGCGCTTCCCACGAGCCGGCGACACCGCGGCGGTCGACGACGTCGACCTGCGCATCGCGGCGGGGGAGTTCTTCACCCTGCTCGGCCCGAGCGGCTGCGGCAAGACCACCACCCTGCGCATGGTGGCCGGCTTCTACTTCCCCAGCTCGGGCCGGATCCGGTTCGGCGCCGAGGACGTCACCAACCGGCCGCCGAACAAGCGCGACACCGGCATGGTGTTCCAGAACTACGCGCTCTTCCCGCACCTGAGCGTCGCCCAGAACGTCGCGTACGGCCTGAAGATCCGCAAGGTCGGCCGGGCGGACGCCAAGCGGCGGGTCGACGAGGCGCTCGGCGAGGTGCACCTGGCCGGCTACGGCGACCGGCGCATCGACCAGCTCTCCGGCGGCCAGCAGCAGCGCGTCGCGCTGGCCCGGGCCCTGGTGATCCGGCCCCGCACGCTGCTGCTCGACGAGCCGCTGTCGAACCTGGACGCGAAGCTGCGCGAGGAGACCCGGGTCGAGATCCGCCGGATCCAGAAGGACAGCGGCACCACCGCGCTCTACGTCACCCACGACCAGGCCGAGGCGATGGCCATGTCCGACCGGATCGCGGTGATGGAGTCCGGCCGGGTCCGCCAGGTCGGCACGCCGCAGGAGATCTACCACCGCCCGGCCACCGCCTTCGTGGCCCGGTTCATCGGCCGCAGCAACGTGCTGAGCGTGCCGGTGGTGACCGCCGGTCCGGACACGGTCACCGTGGCGCTGCCCGGTGGCCGGGAGGTCCCGGTCGCCGCGCCCGCCGACCACGGGCTCCACGAGGGTGGCACGGCGCAGGTGTCGGTGCGGCCTGAGCACATCACGCTCGGCGCCGCCACGGACGAGGACGCGATCACCGGCCGGGTCACCGAGCTGGAGTTCACCGGCATGGCCACCAACCTCCTGGTCGACGTGGGCGGCGGCGAGCCGGTGCAGGTGACCGCCATCGACGTGCCGGCCCGGATCGCCGTGGGCGACCAGGTCGGGCTGCGCCTGCCGGCGGAGCGGATGTGGGTGGTGGCAGCTTGAGCACCATCCCCGCGACACCGAGCGCGGCCACCGTCCCGCCGATCACCGAGGACCCCACGCCGCCGGGCCGACGGTCCCGCCGCCCGGGGCTCAACGCCAACTCGCGCTGGTTCCCGTACGTCCTGGTCTTCCCGCTCGTGCTGATCCTGTTCGGCTACGTGGTGCAGCCGATGCTCGCCACCTTCGGCGAGAGCGTCGGGGTGGACGGCCCGGAGAACTGGGCCAGCTTCCTCACCGGCGACGGCGTGGCCCGCTCCGCGCTGCTCACCTCGCTGATGATCTCCGCCGCGAGCGTGCTGCTGTGCGGCGTCGTCGGCGTGGCCATGGCGTTCCTGCTGAAGCGGTTCTCGTTCCCCGGCCGCCGGCTCATCGAGGCGATCATCCTGGTGCCGGCGGCGCTGCCGCCGCTGATCGGGGCGATCTCGTTCCAGCTGCTCTACAGCGAGACCGGCATCCTGCCGCGCGCGCTGCAACAGCTCTTCGGCACCGAGAACCCGGTGCTGCCGTTCAGCGGCATCGCCGGTGTCCTGGTGGTGCACACGTTCACCATGTACCCGTTCTTCTACCTGGCCACGTCCGCCGCGTTGACCGGAATGGACCCGTCGGTGGAGGAGGCCGCCTACAACCTGGGCGCCGGCCGGGTCCGGGTCTGGCGCACCGTGCTGCTGCCGATGCTCACCCCGGCGCTGGTCTCCGCCTCGCTGCTGGTCTTCATGACGTCGCTGGCGTCGTACACCGCTCCGCTGCTGTTCGGGGTGGACCGCACGATGACCATGCAGATCTACATCAACCGCACCAACGGCGACCTGCCGATGGCCTCGACCTACGCGTCGGTGCTCGCGGTGGTGTCGGTGCTGTTCCTGCTCGGGATGCGCTGGTACGAGGGGCGGCGCAGCTACCGCTCCCAGTCCAAGGGCGTGGCCAGCCACCGTCGGGAGCTGACCAACCCGTTCGCCCGCTGGCTGGCGCTGGCCGCCTCGCTGCTCGCCGTGGTGGTGCTGCTCGCCCCGGTGGCGACCATCGCGCTGGTGGCGTTCTCCGAGGACGGGACGTGGACCACCGAGGTGATCCCGTCCGGCTACACCGCGCAGAACTTCACCACCATCTTCTCCGACCCGGACGCCTACCGGCCGATCCTGAACTCGTTGCAGATGAGCCTGCTCGCCACCGTCGGCTGCGTCGTGGTCGGCGTGCTCATCGCGTACGCCGTGCGCCGCCTGGACTTCCGCGGGCGTGGCCTGCTCGACGTGGCGGTCATGCTGGCCTGGGCGCTGCCCGGCACGGTGGTCGCGATCAACCTGATCTCGGCGTTCAGCACCGGTAACGCGTTCAGCTTCGGGCAGGTGCTGATCGGCACCTTCTGGATCATGCCGCTGGCCTACTTCGTGCGGTTCCTGCCGTTGGTGTTCCGCTCCAGCTCGGCCACGCTGGCCCAGCTCGACCCGTCGCTGGAGGAGGCCGCGCGCAACCTCGGCGCGTCCTGGTGGCGGGCGTTCGGCACGGTCACGCTGCGGCTGATGCTGCCGGGCGTGCTGGCCGGCGCGCTGCTCGCCTTCGTCAACGGCGTCGGGGAGTTCGTCGCCTCGGTGCTGATCTACACCTCGGAGACCGCGCCGATCTCGGTGGAGATCAACAACCGGATGTACTCGTTCGAGGTCGGCACCGCCGCCGCGTACGGGATGCTCCAGGTGGTGTTGATCTTCGTGGTGATGGTGGTCTCCGGCCGGCTGCAGAACGGCGGCCGGGCGGCGCGGGAGGCGACGAAGTGGACGGCGTGACCGCCCGCTGGGCCGACGGCGGCGGGCTGCTGCCCGCCGCCGGGATCCCCGGCGGTGAACTGGCCGACGTGGTCGCGGCGGCGGACTTCGCGGTGCTGCCGGTCGGCGCGGTCGAGTGGCACGGGCCGCACCTGCCGCTCGGCGCCGACCTGATCCTCGCCGAGGGCTTCGCCTCCGAGAGCGCCGCCCCCGGGCCCGGCCCGCGCGGCGTGCTGTTCCCGGCCGTCGCCTACGCGGCCTGCCCCGGGCAGACCCGGCCCTGGCCGGGCACGGTGGCGATCCGCCCCGAGATCGCGGTCGGCTACCTCGCCGACGTGATCGAGGGCATCGTCGCCGCCGGCTTCCCCCGGCTGCTGGTCGTCAACGGCCACGACGCCAACATGTCCACAGTGCGGGCCGCCATGGAGTGGGTCTCCGGGCGGCGCACCGCCAGCCTGCTGCTGGTCAACTGGTTCCAGCTGGTCACCCCGGCGGAGACCGGCGAGCTGTACGGCGACGTGATCGCCCGCGGTCACGGCGGCGCGTACGAGACGTCCGGGGTGCTCGGCTTCGCGCCGGAGACGGTGCGCCTGGCCGCCGCCGCCGACCTGCCGCCGCGACCGAAGCTGCCGGTGACGCACCCGTACGTGCTGGTCGAGTCCCGGCCCGACCCGTGGCAGGGCTGGTCCGGGCACGTCTCGCGGGCCACCGAGCAGGCCGGCCGCACGGTGCGCACCACCGCCGGCGCGCGGCTGCGCGAGATCGTCGCCGCCTGGGTGGCCGCACCGATGCCGGCCCCGCCCACCGCCGACCCGCTGCCCGACTCGCCGCCCGATCCGTTGCCCGAGGAGGACGCGTGACCGCCGACCGGGGACTGGACGTCGTCGACTTCCACCTGCACTTCCGTATCGGCGCGGACGAGACGGTCCACGCCTGCGAGGAGGCCGCCGGGATGCACCCGGGCGGCGCGCACGAGCGGGAGGTGCGGGCCGCCGGCTCCGCGCCGTACGCCCGGCAGTGGCGCCGGGCCTGGAGCTTCCCGGAGCCGGAACCGCCCGCCGAGCGCTGGCAGGACGAGGCGGACCGGTGGGTCGACGAACTGCGCGCCGCCCGGGTGCGCCGGGCCGTCTTCGTCACCGGCGGCGGCAACGACGCGCTGGCCGACGTGGTCGACCGGCACCCCGACCTGCTGCTCGGCCTCGCCCACCACGACCCCTGTTCGCCGGACGCGGCGGTCGAGCTGGAGCGCGCGGTCACCGAGCGGGGGCTGCGCGGGCTGAAACTGTTCGCGCCGCTGCTGCGCGGCCCGCTCGACCACGAGGACCTGGACCCGCTCTGGGCCACCGCCCAACGCCTCGGCGTGCCGGTGCTGATCCACATCGGTCACTACGGCAGCGCCGGCGGCCTCCCCGTCGGCCGGTACGGCGGCCCGGACGAGCTGGTCCGGATGGCCCGTCGCTTCCCCGAGCTGGCCGTGGTGGTGCCGCACTTCGGCGTGCAGCACGTGCAGGAGCTGTTCTTCGCCGCCTGGGGCTGCCCCAACATCTCCATCGACACGTCCGGCTCGAACCAGTGGGTCCGCTGGATGCCCTACCGGCTCACGCTGGAGGACCTGTTCCGCCGCGCCTACGAGACGATCGGCCCGCACCGCATCGTGTTCGGCAGCGACTCGTCCTGGTTCCCGCGCGGCTACGTCACCCGCTACCTCGACGACCAGCTGCGCGTCTGCCACGAGCTGGGCCTGCCCGAGGACCACCTGCGCGCGATCTTCGCCGGGAACGCCGAGCGACTGCTCGGCCTGACCGCGGACCGGAAGGAAACCCGATGAGCACGCTGACCACCTACCAGCGCAACCACCTGGCGCCGACGTACGACCACCACGTCGGCAAGCTCTATCCGGCGATGGTGCGCGCCAGCCAGGCGCACGTGGTGATGCTGACCGAGCAGGGGCTGATCCCGGCCGAGCGGGGGGCCCGGCTGCTGCGCGGGCTGGCCGAGCTGCGCGCCGACACCACCGCCACCCCGGCGTACGACGGCAGCTTCGAGGACACCTACTACCTGCTGGAGAAGCGGCTCGCCGCGGCGTGCGGCATCCCCACGTCCGAGCTGGACGTGCAGCTCGCCCGCAGCCGCAACGACCTGGACGCCGGCGTGTTCCGGATGCTGCTGCGCGACCAGCTCGTCGAGGTGCTCCAGCGGGTGCTGGACACCGGGCGCACCGCCCTGGACCAGGCCGACCGGTACGCCGACGTGGTCATCACCGGCTACACCCACCGCCGCCCGGCCCAGCCCACCACGATCGGGCACGCGCTCGCCGGCTACGCCGAGGCGCTCGCCGGTCAGGCCGCCACCTACGCCGACGTGATCGACCAGCTCAACGTCTCGCCGCTGGGCTCCTGCGCGTTCGCCGGCACCGACCTGGACATCGACCCGGCCCGGTTGGCCGAGCTGCTCGGCTTCGCCGGCCTGGTCACCAACTCGTACGAGGCCGTCGCCGGCGCCGACCACCTGGTCCGGGTCGGCACGATCAACGCCCGCGCGCTGGCCACCGGCGCCCGGCTGGCGCGCACGCTGATGGACTGGCTGAGCTGGCAGTGGGTGACCACCCCGGGTGACTTCACCCAGGGCAGCAGCATCATGCCGCAGAAGCGCAACCCGGTGGTGCTGGAGCACCTGGTCTCCTACGCCGGTCAGGCCGCCGCGGACGCCGCCTCGGTGCTCAACAACGTCGGCGCCGCCTGGTGGGAGGACTCCAACAACGCCACCACCGACGTGCAGGTGCGGCTCTGGGAGAGCAACGACCGGGCGGAGCGGTTCTTCGCGCTGGTCGGCGGCTTCCTCGCCGAGATCGCGCCGCTGAACCCGCCGAGCCGGGAGGAGATCGTCGCCTCCGGCGCCACCACCACCGCCGCCGCGGACGCGCTGACCCGCCACGGGGTGCCGTTCCGGGCCGCGCACTCGCTGGTCGGCCGGCTGGTGCGCGCCGGCGGGCCGGACACCTGGACCCCCGAGGGCGTACGCGCCGCCGCCGCCGATGTCGCCGGCGAGCTGGACGACGCGGCGGTGGCCGACCTGATCGCCGCCGCCGTCCGCCCGGAGCTGGTCCTCCGGCGGGCCCAGGCCGACGGGCCGGGCGCCGCCGCGGTCCGCGCCCAGGTGGGTGTGCTGCGGGCCGCGCTGGAGCCGGTCGCCGACCGGCTGGACGCGGTGCGGGGCCTGCTGCGCCGCGCCGACGAGGCGCTGGACGCCGTCGCCGCCGAGCTGGGAGCCAACCGAGCGTGAGAGCCCCGCAGTCGCGAACGGAGATCACATCGTGAGCGCGAGGAGTGAGCCGGGTTTGCAAGCCCCGCAGTCGCGAACGGAGATCACATCGTGAGCGCGCGGCTCTCCGGTCCGCCCGCCGCCGGTACGCGCGGCGCGGGGCTGCTGCTCGGCATCGACTTCGGTGGCACCAAGATGGCGGTCGGGGTGTCCGACGCCGACGGCCGGCTGCTGGCCCACCGCCGGGTGCCCACCCACGCCGAGCAGGGCGCGCCGCAGGCGCTGGCCCGGGCGCTGGCGCTCGCCGGTGACCTGGTCGGCGAGGTCGGTGGCCCGCTCGCCGCGGCCGGGGTGGCCTCGCCCGGCGTGGTGCGCCCGGACGGCATCGACCTGGCGCCCAACGTGCCCGGCTGGGAGCGGCTGCGGCTGGCCGACGCGGTCCGCGACGCGTTGGACGTGCCCCGGGTCGCGGTGGACAACGACCTGAACGCCGCCGCCCTGGCCGAGCTGCGTCACGGCGCCCTGCGCGGCGTCGACCCCGGCCTGGTGGTGGGGATCGGGACCGGGGTGGCCGCGGCCGTCACGGTTGGCGGCGCGGTGCTGCCCGGTCACCGTGGCGCGGCCGGCGAGATCGGGTACGCGGTGGCCGGCGGCCCCTGGCCGGGGACGATGCTGGAGCTGGACTTCTCCGGCCGGGCGCTGGACCGGCTCGCCGCCGACCTCGACGTGCCCGGCGGGACGGCCGGTCTCGCCGCCGCCGCCGAGCAGCCGGGCGCGGCGCGTGACGCGCTGGCCGCCCGGGTCGACGAGGCGGCCCGCGCGCTGGCTACCTGCTGCCTGCTGCTCGATCCACAGCGGATCGTGCTGGTCGGCGGCGTCACCCGCAGCGGGTTGATCCGGCGGATGCTCGTCGACCGGCTCACCGAGGCGCTGCCGCACCCGCCCGACGTGGTGCGGTCCGACTTCGCCGACGACGCGGCGTTGTACGGCGCGCTGGCCCTGGCCCGGGACACGGTGCCCGCGTCACTGTAGTGTGCGTCACATTTTCCGGCGCTCACGGCGGCCGGGTCCGGACCCGCGATCCCTTGCCGGGCAACGGATCCCACCAGGTGGAGCGCGGTCGCGCGGTGGGGGAGGATGCCGCCCGGGTACGCACCGGAACGGTGTCGGCACCGATCGTGAAGGCCGAGCAGATGTCGGCGATCGTGAATTTGCAGCCGTCATTACGCTGCGGGTGGTTGATCGCCGGAACCACGGACGACAGGTGGAAGAACCTCAGATGAGTGACAATCACCCTCCCTACGGAGGCTATCCGGACCCGAACGCCGGAGCGTGGGGCAACCAGCCCGACCCCAACGCCCCGTACGGCCAGCAGCCGGCCTCCGGCGCGCCCTACGGTGGGCAGCCCGGTTCGGGCGCGCCCTACGGCACCCCGCCGGCGTCCGGCGCCCCGTACGGCGCGCAGCCGGGTTCCGGCGCCCCGTACGGCGCGCAGCCCGGGGCTCCGTACCCGGGTCAGCCCGGCTATCCCGGGCAGCCGGCGCCGTTCGCGGCGGCCCCGCCGCCCGGCGGCCGGTCGAAGAAGGGCCTGATCGTCGGCCTCGCCGCCGGCGCGGTGACGTTGACGTTGCTCTGCTGCGGCGGCGGTCTCGCCTACGTCGCGTTCGGCGGCGACGACAAGGACGACCCGACGCCGATCGCCTCCGGCAGTGCCACCCCGGGGCCGACCTCGGCCCCCACCGAGTCTCCGTCGGAGTCGACCGGGCCGGACGAGCCCACCAACAACGACGCCACGACCGCCCGCTACTCCAGCGACCTGTCCGCGGTCTGCGAGGGCGGTTCGATCCTCAACGCCGCCCCGTACACCGGGCCGTCGACCGCGAAGGCGTACGTCTTCTCCAACGCCCCGGACCGGCCGACGTTCTGGTCGCAGAAGTCGTTCAGCTCGGACAAGCGCTACTACGCCAAGTCGGCGGACTTCGCCACCGCGTCGGTGATCGGCTGCCTCAAGATGGTCGACGGCAGCGAGGGCGCGCCGAAGAAGTGCCAGTACAAGGCCACCGACGGCAAGATCGTCACGGTCGACTACATCTCCTCGCGGTACACGCTGACGTTCCACGCGGCCAAGACCGGGGAGAAGATCGGCGACGGCGGCACGGTGACCGCGCCGGCCGCCCGCTGCCCGAGCTTCATCTCCTACAACAAGGTGACGATGAAGTCGTACGCGGCCCCGGACAGCGGCACCATCGAGGCGGCGCTGGACCGGTTCCTGAAGTAACGAGCGTTAACAGGGGGCCCCGCTTATGCAGAATGCGTTAAGCGGGGCCCCCGCCTTACGGGCATTCGTTGGCGAAGATCCGGAGCAGCTCCGGCAGGTGGAAGCGTTGGCCCAGGCCGCCGGAGTCGACCGGCACCAGCATGTTGTGCTGGACCAGGTGCTCGACCAGCCGGTTGGCCTGCTGCCGGGGCAGGCGCAGGATCTCCACCGCGCTGGTCGGGGTGATCAGCGAGTCGGCGGCGGCCAGCTCGCGCAGCGCCCGGCGGGCGTCGACGTCCAGCCCCCGGTAGCTGACCGAGAGCGTGTCCCGCACCGAGATGTCCCCGACCACCAGCTCGGCGAGCCGGTTCTCCTCGATCTCCAGGTGCTCGGCGAAGCCGGGGAGCGCGCCGTCCGGCTGGGTGACCAGCCGGCTGCCGACGATCCGCAGGGCCAGCGGCAACTGGTCGCAGGCGTCGGCGATCCGGCCGAACACCTCCGGCTGCTCGCGGACCCGGGCCTCACCCGCGATCGTCGCCAGCAGCTCCACCGCCTCGTCCCGGTCCAGCGCGCCCAGCGTCAGCCGCCAGCCGACGTCCAGGTCCAGCAGGCGCTGGCGACTGTTGACCAGCACCAGGCTGCGGCCGGCGCCCGGCAGCAGCGGGCGGACCTGCTGCGCGCACTCGACGTCGTCGATGATGAGCAGCAGCCGCCGGCCGGCGAGCGCGCACCGCAGCACCGCGGCCCGCTCCCGGATGTCGTCGGACACGTCGGTCAGCGGCACCCCCAGCTCGACCAGTAGTTCCCGGATCAGCTCCCCGCTGCCGCGTGGCGGCTCGTCACCGCTGTCGAAGCTGACGAAGAGCTGCCCGTCGGGGAAGAGGTCGGCCAGCTCGTAGCCGCTGGACACCGAGAAGGACGACTTGCCCACGCCGGGCGCGCCGGAGACCAGCACGACGGCGGCGTGCTCGTCCGCGCCGGTCGAGTCGGCGATCCCCTCGGCGATGGCGCGGAGCTGGCCGGCGGTGGTGTCCCGGCCGACCAGGGACGGCGGTTTCATCGGCAGCGCCTGCCGGCCGGCCGGCGGCGTGGCCGGACCCGCACCGGCGGCCCGGCCGGACGGTGGACGGGCCTCGGCCGAGTCCGCGTCCAGCGCGTTCTGCAGGGCGCCCTGCAGGGTCGGGCCGGGATCGACGCCGAGTTCGTCGACGATGCCGCGCCGGGCCTGCTGGTAGGCGGCCAGCGCCTCGGCGACGCGCCCCTCGAGCGTCAGCGCGGTCACCAGTTGCGCCTGGTGGCGCTCGTCGAGCGGCTCCTCGGCCACCAGCCGGCGCAACGCCGGGATGACCCGGGCCGGCTGGCCCAGGCGCAGGCGCAGGTCGGTCAGCTCGGTGGTCATCTCGCGGTGCTGCTCCCGCAGCGCGGTGACCGCCGCGCCCAGCTCGGTGCCGAGATCCGGCAGGTCCTCCAGCGGATGACCCCGCCACAGCCCGGCGGCCCGGTCGAACAGGTCGGCGGCGGCGTCCGGTCGGTCCTCCCGCGCGGCCCGACGCGCGTCGTCGGCGAGGCGCTGGAACCGGAGCAGGTCCAGCTCGTGCTCGTCGACGCGCAGGTGGTAGCCGGTGCCGTCGTGGACCAGCCGGTCGGCCGAGTCGCCGCCGCGGTCCAGCACCTGCCGCAGCCGGTGCACGTACGTGCGCAGGTTGCGTACCGCCGATGCGGGCGGCGCGTCCGGCCAGAGGCCGTCGACCAGCCGGGCGGTGGAGACGGTGCGACCCGGGCTCAACAGCAGCACGGCGAGCAGGAGCCGCGGTTTGGTGCCGGTCAGCGTGACCGCGCGGTCGCCCGCGGACAGGGTCAGCGGACCGAGAACACTGAACTGCATGGATGTAGTCCCTCGCTCCGCAGTACCGTCCACAGTGTTGCGACGGCTGAATTTCCCACCTTCGGCTAGGAAATAACGCGCCCCCAGATGGTGAAAGGACTCACCGATCGGGGTGCACTTCGTGACTCTGGGTGAGTTGCGCCGTCGCCCGGTGCGCCGCGTCGAGCACGGCGACCGCGTCCGCCACCTGAGCGCCCTCGGAGCGGCCGGTGCGGACCAGCTCGGCGAAGTCCTCCGCCTGGCGGGCCAGCGCCGCGTACATGGTGGCGTCCCCGTCGGCCGGGTCGAGGAACATCAGCCGGACGTGGTCGCGGGTGCCGAACACCTCCACCGCGGCCATGTCCCCGCCCGGATAGTGCCGGCCGAGCGAGACCAGCGCGGTGCCGCCGCCGGAGAGGCCGAGCAACGCGTGCGCGCTGTCCACGTCCCGGCCGCGTACCGCCGGGTCGGTGACGTGCCCGGCCGGCTGGGCGGCGACCCGGGCGACGTCCTGCCCGGTCAGCCACCGGATCTGGTCGAACTCGTGCACCCCCATGTCCACGAAGATGCCGCCGCTGCCGGTGCGGAACGCCGCCGCGGGCGGCTCACCGTCCCACTGCGACGCGGCCACGAACAGCACCTCACCGAGCTCGCCGCCGGCGATCCGCTCGCGCAGCCGCCGCAGCTCGGGCACGTACCGGCGCCAGTAGGCGACCTGGAAGCCGACGCCGGCGGCCGCGGCGACCCGGCCGGCCTCCGCGGCCTCGGCCGCGTCCAGCCCGGCCGGCTTCTCGCACAGCACCGGCAGGCCCGCCTTCGCGGCGGCCGCGACCAGCGCGCCGTGCCGGCCGGTCGGCGCGGTCACCAGCAGACCGTCCGGCGCGGCGTCCGCGAGCATGTCCTCCACGCTCGGGTACGCCGGCAGCCCGGCGGCGACGACCGCCGCCCGCGCCTGCGGCACCGGGTCGACCACGTGGCTGATCCGAACCGTCCGGTGGCCCGCCAGCGCCCGCAGGTGGTGGCGGCCCATCCGCCCCGCACCCACCAGCGCCAGCCGGAACTCGTCATCGCTGCTCATCGTCGTTGCCCTCCTCGTCGTCGACGTGGTCCGTGCCCAGCCAGTCCGCCAGCGCCGCCACCACGGCCGGGGCGCCGGTGGCGAAGACGGTCTGCCCGTCCCGGCGCCACCGGCGGCTCACCCCGCCACCGGCCTCCACCAGCGCGGTGCCGGCGGCGACGTCCCACGCCGCGGGGTCGAAGCTGACGAACGCGTCCAACTCCCCGCAGGCCACCGCCGCCAGGTCGCAGACCGTGGAGCCGGAGTTGCGCAGGTCCGCGACGCGCGGCGCGAGGCCGACCAGCGCCTGGTAGGCCCGCCGCCGGGGGCCGGGCGCGTTCGGCACCGCGAACGCCACCAGCGCGTGCTCGGGCACCGCGTCGCGGTTGACCGCCACCGTGGCGTCGCCGTCGTGCGCGCCGTCGGCGTCGAGTACCAGGCAGGCGCCGGAGGCCGGTTGCAGGATGGTGGCCGCGACCACCCGGCCCTCGCCGTCGCCCACGTCGCAGCCCGCCGCCACGGCGATGCTGACCGCGTAGCGGCTCGCACCGTGGCTGAAGTTCAGCGTGCCGTCCAGCGGATCGACTATCCAGCGCAGGCCGGAGCAGCCGGCGCTCAGCCCGGACTCCTCGGCCAGCACGGCGTCCTGCGGGCGGTCGCGGGCGAGCAGGTCGAGGATCGCCCGTTCGCTGGCGTGGTCGGCCGTGGTCACCGGGTCCTGCGCCGCGCCCCCCTTGTGCACGGTCTGGAAGCCCCGGTGACGTGCCTGGCGGATGGCGTCCGCGCCGGCCCGCGCGGCGCGCAGGCTGAGGTGGCGCAGGTCGCCGGGCGCGGCGCCGATGCTCATCGCGCCACCTCCGTCTCCCGCAGGTCGGCGACCTGGGCGTAGTGCCCGTCCACGAAGAGCAGCGGCGGCGTGGACCGCAGCAGGCCGGCGGCGCGGACGGTGCCCATCAGCACCGCGTGGTCACCGGCCGGCTCGGCCGACACCGCCTCGCACCCGAAGTACGCCACCCCGTCGGTCAGCCGTGGACAGCCGGTCTCCCGCTCCGCGTCGTACGCGACGCCGGCGAAGCCCTCCGCGCCGGTGGGCCGGCCCCGGCTGGCGAACCAGGCCGCGTCCTCGCGCTGGTCGTCGGCGAGCACGGTGACCGCGAACCGGCCGCTGCCCTGGACCGCGTCCAGCAGCCGGCAGTCCCGGCGCAGGCAGACCAGCAGCATCCGGGGGGACAACGACACCGTGGTGAACGAGTTGACGGTCATGCCGAGCGGCCCGTCCGGTCCGAGGGCCGTCGCCACCGCCACCCCGGTGGCGAAACGCCCCGCCACGGAACGGAAGGCCCGCTCCTGCTCGTACGCGTTGCTGATCCCGGTCATCACCGTTCTCCTCTCGTCCCGCCGGTCCCGTCGCCGACCAGGGCGGCGGTCCGGCGTCGGTCGGTCTTGCCGTTGCCGTTGGTGGGCAGCGCGGCCACGTGGTGGATCCGGACCGGCACCATGTAGCCGGGCAGCCGGTCCGCGCAGCGGCGGGACAGCTCGGCGGCGATCCCGGCGGCGCCGGTGTAGACCGCCTGCAACGTCACGTCGTCGCCGGCGCCGAGCGCCAGCACCACCGCGTCCTGCACGCCGGCGTGCCCACGCAGCACCATCTCGACCTCGCCCAGCTCGATCCGGTAGCCGCGCAGCTTCACCTGGTCGTCGAGGCGGCCGTGGTGCACGAGCGTGCCGTGCTCGCGGCGGACCCGGTCGCCGGTGCGGTAGTAGCGCGAGCCGTCGTGTGTGACGAACCGGCCCTCGTCGTCGGCCGGGTCGAGGTAGCCGGCGAAGCACTGCGGTCCCCGTACGCACAGCTCGCCGTCGTCGCCGCCGGTCGTGCCGTCCTCGGCCCGCAGGATCGCGTCGAGGTCGTCGTGCACGTCGCCGATCGGCACGGTGCCGTTCGAGGTCGCCGGCCAGGTCGCCGGATCGGCCGGCAACCGGTGCGCGGTGCAGGTGACGGTCAGCTCGGTGGGGCCGTAGAGGTTCTCCACCACGCTGCCCGGGGCCGCCGCCGCCCACGCCCGCGCCTGTTCGACGGTGAGCTGCTCGCCGGCGAAGAGGCTGTGCCGCAGGCCGGGCATGGCACCGGGGGAGAGCATCCGCATCCGGCGGGCCAGCGACACCACCGACGGCACCGAGAACCAGTGGGTGATCCGCCGCTCGTTGACGAACCGCACCGGGGTGAGCACCTCGTCCGGCTGTGGCACCACGAGCGTGGCGCCGCCGCCCCAGGCGACGAACATGTCGAACACCGACGGGTCGAAGGTCAGGTCGAAGGTCTGCGACAGCCGGTCGCCCGGGCCGACGCGGTAGCCGGAGAGACAGCGCGCCAGGTAGGCGTCCACGTTGCGGTGCCGGATCGGCACCCCCTTGGGCCGGCCGGTCGAGCCGGACGTGAAGAGCAGGTAGGCCACGTCGTCCGGGCGCACGACCGGCTCCGGCGCGGCGGCGGGCGGCGGGCCGTCGAGCCGGACCGTGACGGCGTCGCCCGCGACGTCGGCCGCCACCGCCGCGCCGGCGGCGTCGACCACCAGGGCGTCCACCCCGGCGTCGCGGCACAGCCGGGCGTTGCGGGCCGCCGGGAAGGCCGGGTTGAGCGGCACCACGACCGCGCCGGCCCGCAGCGCGGCCAGATAACCGGCGTACGCCGGCAGGCTGCGCGCGGCCAACAGGCCGACCGCCCGTGGGCGGCGGCCCACCCGGGCGTGGATCCGCCCGGCGAGACCGTCGGCGACCTCCCGCAACCGGCGGTAGGTCAGCGACTCGCCGCCGACCTCCAGCGCGACCGCCTCGGGCACGCGCTCCGCGCTGCGTCGGAACCACTGGTAGAGACTCACGGCGTTGCTCCCTTCCGTGCTGTCGGTGGGGTCAGATCCCGGCGCCGACCAGGTCGTCGGCGTGGTCGGCGATGCCGGCCAACATCGCTCCGGTGGCGCCGCCGGCGATGCCGAACATGGCCACCTCGCCGCGCAGGTGCGCCTCGCCGCCGTCGCGGAACGCGTCCGCGCCGCGCAGGCGCACAGCCTCGGCGGCGACCTGGTCCACCGCCTCGGCGGCGGCGACCTTGAGCACCATGCCGTCGACCGTGGACACCACGGCGTCCGTCGAGGCCAGCGGCGGCGCGCACAGCGCGTCGAGCTGGCGGACGGCCACCAGGCAGCGGGCGTACCGTTCCCGGATCGCCGGGCGGTCCCAGAGCGTGCCCTCGGCGGCCGGTCGCCGCCGCAGCCACTCGCGCAGGCCGGCCAGCAGCCGGTGGCACATCGCCCGCGCCCACAACGCCCCGGCCAACCGCTCGACGCCGACCTGCCGGGCGAAGCCGGCCAGCGCCCGGCCGGGCCGGCCCACCACGGCGTCCGGGTCGAGCGCGACGCCGTCGAGGCGCAGGTGTCCCACGCCGGCGCCGGCGAACGCCCGGCCGGCGGAGGAGACCGTCACGCCCGGCGCGGAGGCCGGCGTGAGCACCCAGCAGAAGCTGGTGAAGTGCCGGGCCTCGCGGTGCCGGGCCAGCACCAGCGCCGCGTCGCCCGTCGTCGCGTTGGTGATCCAGGTCTTCGCGCCGTCCAGGGTGGCCGTGCCCTCGCCCAGCTTCACCCGGGTGGTGGCGTCGAGCAGGTCCGAGCCGGACCCGGCCGCGTCGGTCACGGCCAGCGCCACCACCGTCTCGCCGCGCAGCATGCCGCGCCGCGCGTGCTCCGCCGGCCCGCCCGCGCCGGCCAGCAGCGGCAGCACGGTGGCGACCTGCACGCAGACCGACAGCGTCACGCCCAGCGGGCAGTGCGCGTCCAGCTCGGTGAGCAGCGCGGCGAGCCGGCCCGGGTCCGGCTGGACGCCGTGCGGGTAGAGGGCGGCGGTGACGCCGCCGGCGCCCAGCGCCCGCCACACGGCGCGGGCGTCGGCCGGGTCCACGCCGGCCAGGACCGCGCGCACCTCGGCGCGGTCCCCGCCCGGCGCGGCGCGGTGCTCTCCGGGCGCGGCATCGTCCCCGGCCGGCGCGGTGACCTCCCCGCCCGGCGCGTGGCGCGTCGACTCAGGCAAGACGCACCCCCGGGTCGCGCAGCGACAGCGCCCCGTTCGCCAGGCGCAGCCGGTCGTTGGCGTAGTTCAGCGACGCCGAGCGCAGGTCCCGGAAGGTGCGCTCCAGCGCCAGCGGCGAGTCGGTCAGGTAGCCGTGGCGCAGTCCGGTCAGCTCGACCAGCTCGTGCGCGGCGGCGAACGACTCCTCCGCCGCCCGGATCTTCAGCGTGTTCAGCAGCAGCTGCACCGGCGACGCCGACATGTCCGGCGCGTCGTCGACCACCGCGACGGTGTGCCGCAGCAGCGCGTGCGCCGCGTCCAGCCGGGTCCGGATGCCCGCCAGCCGCAGCAGCACCAGCTCCGACGACGGGGCGAACTGTCGCCGTCCCGCCTCGCTGCGCGCGTGCCGCAGCACCCGCGCGTACGCCCCGGCCGCCGCGCCGAGCCAGGCGGCCGCCCAGCCGACGTGCGCCAGCGGCGCGAAGACCGTGGTGGCGATCTCCCGGAACGCGCCGTGCTCGCCGACGACCTGCCACTGCGGCACCGCGCCGCGCAGCCGCATCGGCACGCTGTGGGTGGCCCGCATACCCAGCGGGCGCCACCCGCCGGTCACCTCGACCTCCAACTGGTCGCGGTCGGCGTAGACCAGGTCCACCCGCGCCGCCGATCCGGCGTCCGGCGCCCGGGTGGTGATGAGGAACGCGTCCGCGTACGGGCCTCCGGTGACGATCGGCGCGGCCCGGTCGATGCCGAGCATCTCGCCGTCGTGCGTCAGCGCCGACTCGGCGGTCAGCAGGTGCCCGCCCTTGCCGGCCTCGGTGGTGACCGAGCCGAGGTAGCGCTCGCCCCGGGCCACCGCCGGCAGCACCTCGGCGCGCAGCTTCTCCCCGCCGTACGCGGTGATCGCGGCGACCTGCTGGCAGTGCATGGCGAAGACCATCGCCACCGACATGTCCACCCGGCCCAGTGCCAGCGTGACGTCGACCAGGTCGGTCAGCGTGCCGCCGGCGCCACCATCGTCGGCCGGGACGAGCAGCCCCAGCAGCCCGGTGCGCCGCATCGCGGCCAGCGCCTCGGTCGGGAAGGTGGCGGTCTCGTCCGCCTCCCGCGCGTGCGTCGCCGCCACCTCGGCCACGGTCTCGACGGCCGGGGCGTACCCGGCGCCGGCGGTCATCGGGACCCACCGCCGACCGGTGTGCGCAGGTCCTCGACCACGCTCCACAGCCCGCCGGCGGTGGCGAAGGTGGAGTCGACCAGCTTGTCGTCGGGCACCGCCACCCCGAACGTCTCCTCGATGGCGAAGAGCAGCTCGATCTCACGCATCGAGTCCAGGCCGAGGTCGCGCAGGCGCGACTCCTCGGTGATCTCGTCGGCGCCGGCGAACTTGAGGAACGGTCGGAGCAGCTCGGTGAATTCGGCGTTCATGACGTCACCTCTCATCTCGTGGTTCTTCGTCGGCCTCCGGCACGTCGGCCGGGAGCCGGGTCAGCGTCAACCGGGACGTCTCGACGACCCGGTCGCCGTCGCAGATCACCTCGACCGGGGCCGGGTGGCCGAGGAAGGCCAGCAGGCTGGCCGACAGCCCGTACGCGCCGACGTTCGGCACGGCCAGCACGTCCCCGGGGCGCACGTCGGGCAGGTTCGCGGCGCGGGCCCAGGTGTCCAGCGGCGTGCACAGCGGCCCGGCCACGATGGCGGCGCTCAGCGGCTCGCCGTCGCGGGCGTCGGCCGGGTGCAGGGCGGGCACCAGCGGCGGCAGCCGGCGCAGGCCGGACATCCCGCCCAGGTGGTTGATGCCGGACTCCAGCACCACCACCGGCGTGCCCTGCGACCGCTTCACGTCGAGCACCCGGGTCAGCAGCGTGCCGGCGGTGGCGGTGAGGAAGCGTCCCGACTCGAACGCCACTGTCGGCCCGTCGTCGCGCCACCCGGGGAACAGGCCGTCCAGCGCCGCGCCGACGCGCTCGGCGAGCCCGGACAGGTCCGCGTTGCCGCCGGGGCGGGCGAACGGCGCGCCGAAGCCGCCGCCCAGGTCGAGCACGCTCAGTTCGATCCCGAGCAGGTCGCGCAGCCGGCGGGCGGTGGTCGCGGCGGCGGTGAACTGCGCGACCAGCGCGTCCACCGAGTCGACGTTGCTGCCGGTGTAGAGGTGGAACCCGCACATCCGCGCCGCCGGGCGGGACGCGAACCGTTCCGGTTCGCTCTCGATCCAGTCGACGTCCGCGCCGAACTGCGACGCGACACCGGTCATGGTCAGCCCCTGGCCCGGGTTCGGCACCCGGTCGTTGACCCGCAGCAGGCACCTCACCTCGACGCCGTGCGCGGCGGCGATCCGGTCGGCCTGGTCGAGGGCGACCGGCGAGTCGACGGAGAACCAGCGGACCCCGGCGCGGATCGCGCCGGCCACCTCGGCGTCGCGTTTGCCCGGCCCGGTGTAGAGCATCCGGCCGCCCGGCACCCCGGCCCGCAGCGCCGCGGTCAGCTCGCCGGGGGAGCAGATCTCGGCGTCGCAGCCGGCCTCGTGCAGCGCGGCCACCACGGCCGGGTGCGGGTTGGCCTTGAGCGAGTAGTAGAGCCGGCTCGGGGACGGCAGCGCCGCGCGCAGCGTGGCGTGGTTGGCGCGTACCCCGGCCAGGTCGTAGCGGTAGGCGGGCGTGTCGAAGGGCAGGTCAGCCACGGCGCTCACCCGCCAGCCGGGCCAGCGCCCGCCGGTCCACCTTGCCGTTGCCGGTCAGCGGGAGGTCGGGCAGCACGACGCAGCGCGCCGGCACCTTCATCTCCTCCAGTTGGCCGCGCAGCCGACGCAGGACGTCGCCCGGTGTCAGCGCGGCCACCACGAACAGCGTCGCGCCGTCGTGGCCGTCGACCGGCGGCAGCACGCCCGCGGCGTCCACGCCGTCCACCCGGTACGCGGCGGCCTCCACCTCGGTGGCGCTGACCCGGGTGCCCTTCTCCTTGTAGACGTCGTCGCGGCGGCCGGCGAAGTGGACGTAGCCGTCGGTGTCGACCAGGCCGTGGTCGCCGGTGTGCAGTTGCGGGAAGAGACCGTGCACGCGCCGGAACCGCTCGGCGGTCAGCTCGGGGCGCCGCCAGTAGCCGGCCATCACGTGCGGGCCGCGGACCACCAGCTCGCCGGTGACCCCGGCCGGCTGCCGCCGGCCGTCGGCGTCCACGGTGAAGATCTCGGTGCCGGGCAGCGCCCGGCCGCAGGCGCCGGGCCGGCGCAGGTCCTCGTCCGGCGGCATGATCGCCGCGCGCTTGCACTCGGTGAGGCCGAACATCAACTGGACGGTCAGGCCGGGCAGCAGCCGGCGCAGGTCGGCCAGCACCTCCGGCGGCATCGCCGCCCCGGTGTTGGTGACCAGACGCAGCGGCGGGCGCGGCGCGCCGGGCCGGCCCAGCAGCCGCACCAGGTTGATGGCGAGCGACGGCACGCAGGGCAGCACTGTCGCGCCGGACTCGACCAGGCCGACCAGCAGCCGGCCGCCGGTCTCGGCGCTGTCGCCCAGGCGCAGCCGAGCGCCGGCCACCGTGCTGAGGAAGATCTGGTAGAGGCCGTAGTCGAACGAGGTCGGCAGCACGTCGTGCACCACGTCGTCGGGCCGGTAGCGCAGCTCCGACTGGATCGCCCGGACCGCGAACGTGACCTGGGCGTGCGTGGAGACCACCGCCTTCGGCATGCCGGTGCTGCCGGAGGTGTAGATCAGGCAGACCGGGTCGACCGCCAGCGGCCGGTCGCCGGCCGGCGCATCGCCGTCGCCGGTCGCCGCCGCGCGGGCCAGGTCGGCCGCGCCGCGAACCGGGAGGTGCCGGGCGCGGGCCAGCTCGCCGAGCGCGGCGTCGTCGGTGAGGACCACTGCCGGTTCCGCGTCGTCCAGCACGTGCGCCAGCGCCACGTCCGGGGCCGGTGTCCGGACCACCACGAAGACCGCGCCGGCGCGGGCGACCGCGTACAGCAGCGCCGGCAGCGCCGCGTCGGCGGGGAGCGCGACGAGCACCCGGTCGCCGCGCCGGACACCCTCGGCGCCCAGCCGGCGGGCGAGGCGCACGCTGGCGTCCCGGACCTCACGGTACGTGCGGCAGGTGGTCCCGTCGTCGACGGCGGGTGCGTCGGGGCGCGCGCCGGCGGTGGCGTCCAGCAGGTCGGACAGCAGTTCGGTACTCATCGGACACCTCCGGCGGCGGCGCCGAACATGGCACACAGCGAGCCGACGTCGCGCAGGTCGGCCGCGGAGAGCGCGGTCGCCGGCACCTCGACGCCGAGCCGCCGCTCCACCCGGTCGATCACGTCGACCAGCCGGAACGAGTCGAAGCCCGGTAGTTCCCGCAGCACGTCGGTGGTGTGCAGCGCGGAGCCGTCCAGGTGCAGGGTGTCGCCGAGCGCGCCGAGCACGGCCGCCCGTACGCCGTCCCCGCCGGCCGGCGCGGCGTCGGCGTCCTGCGGGCCGGTGGGCGCGGCGATCGACTCCAGCGCGTCCAGGTGCTCGGCGATCAGCGTGCCGAGCGCGTCCGCCAACTCCGGCGTGGCCGGGCGTCCCGCCTGGGCCCGCCGCAACGCCACGTAGCTGCGTGCGGAGAGCGCCTGCCAGCGGGGGCCCTGCCCGGCCAGCGCGGCGGCGGCGTCCGGCCGGGCGGTGGCGAGCCACTGCTCGTGCAGGTCGCGGGCGCGTCCGAGCAGCCAGACGTCGAGCACGAAGCGGTGCAGGCCGGCCACCGTGCCCAGCGCGGCGCCGATGCGGGCCAGGTAGTCGGCGATCTCCGGGCGGGACCGTTGGGCCCGCTCGGCGTTGCCGGCGAGCATGGCCGGCACGTCGATCGCCGGCGCCGGGTGTGCCGCCACGGCCAGCGTGTGCGCGCCACCGGCCAGCGCCGCGTCGAAGTCGGCGGTGGGCAGCCGCCACACGCCGGGCCGCGCGGCGCCCCAGGCGGTGTCGTTGTGGTAGCCGTCGACCACTGTCACCTCGCCGCCGGCGGCGTCGGTGACCAGGAAGCTGTGCCGCATGCGCTCGTGCCCGTGGTAGGGACACCAGGGCAGGTCGTAGGCGTCGGCGGTGACGTAGAGCGGCTGGCCCGGGCCGCACAGCCGGCGGACCTGCGGGCCGTCGAGCTGCATCCAGCGGCCCTCGACCCGCAGGCCGAGCAGGTCGACCGCCTCGGCGGCCCGGTCGTCCGAGGTGGCCTCGACGGTGACCAGGCCGTCCCGTTCCCGGGTGCGGAACCCGTAGCGGGCGCCGAGGGCGAGGTGGCTGCCGGACCCGTGGGCGTGGTCGGCGAGCAGGGCGAAGCTCGTCTGGAGGCAGTCCAGCGCGGTCGCGCGCAGACCGGTCAGGATCGGCGTCCACACCGGGTCCGTGGTCGGCGGGTCGGGTGCGTTCCGGGCGTGTGACATGGTGGGCTCCTCGAAGCGGATACACGGGGGCGGGGCCGCCGGCGCGGAACGTGCCGCGCCGGCGGCCGGGGCGACGCTCAGTCGGCGCAGCGGCCGTCCAGCCCGCCGGCCCAGGTGGAGAGCACCTGCGCCTGCTCGGCCAGCGCGTGCTCGTCGGAGCCGATCGGGTCCTTGAAGAAGAACCCCAGCTCCTCGATCGCGCCCACGTGCCCGGCCCGGTGCGCCGCGGCGGTCAGCCGGGCCAGGTCGAGCACCAGCGGGGCGGCCAGCGTCGAGTCGACACCGCTCCAGGTCAGCTGCATCGACATCCGTACGCCGAGGAAACCCTCGAACGAGACGTGGTCCCAGGCGGTCTTGTGGTCGCCGAGGTCCGGCACGTTGTCGATGTGCAGCGGGGCGGTGACGTCCTCGCCGAGCAGCGCGGGCAGCACACCGGACTTGGAGCTGAGCTTGCTCCGGGCGTTGCGCGGGTCCTCCAGCGTGGCGCCGTCGCCGCCGCCAAGCAGGTTGACCCCGGCCCAGGAGAGCACGTGCAGGGCGCGGCAGGTGAACATCGGCGCCAGCGCGGTGCGCAGCAGCGTCTCGCCGGTCTTGCCGTCCGAGCCGGCGAACGGCACCCGCTCGCGCTGCGCCATCATCTCCAGCGCGGGCAGCCGCGCGCCGGTCGACGGGGTGAAGTCGACGAAGCCGCACCCGGCGCGGAACGCCGCGTACGCGACCACCGAGCTGGCCGGCAGCACCTTGTCGTCCGGGTCGGCCAGGCTGCGGGTGAGCGCGTCCAGGTCGTCGTACTCGGGGCGGTGGTCGACCGGCGGCTCGGTCGAGGACACGTTGATCACGACCACCCGGGACAGCCCGTGGCGGTCGCGGAACTCCTCGATGTCACCGGCGAGCCGGTCGATCACATCGGCCAGCGATCCGGTCTCGGTCCGCGCGTCGTAGCCGGTGCGCAGGTCGCGCTCGACCGCGGGCAGGCTGCCCCGCACGGCGGCGAGCACCGGCGCGGGGATCACCCCGGAGTCGACGAGCGACTCGGCCTTCTTCTCCAGCGGCGTGTCGACGATGTCGTGGCCGCCGACGACCATGTCCGTCCAGTCGGCCAGCGGCGCGTCGCGCAGCATGCCGGTGTCGGTGACGCAGCCGGTCGAGTCGGCCATGCCGGCGCGCAACGCCAGCAGTCCGGTGATCGCGGTGGTGGCGACCGAGCCGCGGGCGCCGTTGAGCCACACGCCGACGGGTCCGTCGGCCTCGGGGGTCGGGTTGTGCGAGGTCTCACGCTGGGTGACGGTCACGGGATGGTCCCTTCTGGTGGGTGCGCCGACGGTGGCGCCGATCAGCGGGCGAGCACCTTGGCGACGGCGGCAGCGACGTCGTGCATGTCCTGCTCGGTGCCGAGGAAGGTGCTGTGGTGGGTCTGGACGGTGTGCGCGGCCAGCCATTCGGTCTTCGGGTAGGCGCGGTCGGCGTGGATGGCGGCGAAGCGCTCGGCCAGCGGCGCGAGCAGTGGCTTGGTCCACGGCTGGAGCAGTCGGCTGCGGTGCAGCGGCTCGTCGGTGCAGTAGAACCGCTTGCCCAGCTCGGCGGTGAGCGCGGCGGCCACGGCGGCGTTGTCCATGCCGGCGGGCAGCTCGTCGAGGACGATCGTGCCCTCGTAGATCGAGATGCGGGTCTGTCCCGGTGCCGGTTGCAGCAGCCGGACGCCGTCGACGCCGGCCAGCAGCTCGGTGAGCAGCCGGTAGTTCTGGTTGCGCACGTCGTGCTGGGCATCCAGGGTGGACAGTTGCGCGCACGCCACCGCGGCGGAGAACTCGCCCAGGCAGAAGTTGGCGCCCTGCACGCCGGCGCTCTCCTCCAGGTCCAGCTCGCCCGGCGGCGTCCGGTCGTCCCGGTAGCGGCGCGAGTCGGCCCGCAGCTCCTGGAGGATCGGTGCGAGTGCGTCGTCGTCGGTGACCACGGCCCCGCCCTCCCCGCAGGTGAGGACCTTGCCGTGCTGGAAGCTGAAGCAGCCGAGCCGGCCGAACGAGCCGGCCTGGCGGCCCTGCCAGGTGGCGCCGTGCGCCTGGGCGCAGTCCTCCACGATCGAGATGCCGCGCGGGCCGGTGACGGCGTCGAGCGCCGGCACGTCGGCCATGTTCGAGGCCCAGTGCACGGCCACCACGGCCCGCGGGTCCACCGACAGGTCGAGGTCGTCGGGCCCGACGCAGCCGGTGTCGCGGTCCACGTCGACGAGGACCGGCACCAGGCCGGCGCGCAGCGCGGCGGTGGCGGAGGCGGTCCAGGTCAGCGCCGGCACGAGCACGGTCTCGCCGTAGCCGAGGCCGAGCGACTCGAGCGCCACCACCAGGGCGCTGGACCCGTGGTCGACGGGTACGCAGTGTCGGGTGCCGACGTAGCGGGCGAAGTCGGCGGCGAAGCGGCGTTCGAACAGCTCGCCGTCGCCGACGGCGGGGCTGCTGATCGCCCACCGCCCGCCGTGCAGCACGGCGGAGAGGTTGCGGGCGGCGTCCGGTGCGGGGATCGGCCAGCGCGGCCACGGGCGGTCCGGTGGACGGACCGGCCGGCCGCCGTCGACGGCGAGCCGCCGGTCGAGCGGAGTGGAGGTCGTCATGTCACCGACCTTGATGGCCGTCGATACATCGGCGATACATGCCGGATACCTCCGCAAGAGGTTTCCGTGTATCAATCCTGTATCGATGTGGCCGACGCTTCGGACATGAGCCGATCCGCATCGCCCGTGGGCGAACCGACCGAACCCCGCGCCGTCACGCGCGGCGTCTCCGTCGTCATCCCGGTCAAGGACCGGGTGCCGGAGATGCGCCGCCAGCTCCGCAGCCTGCGCGACGCCGCACCGAACTGTCCCGAGCCGGTGGAGGTGGTGGTGGTCGACGACTCGGCGCCCGCCGCGGCCGCCGCGCACCGCGCCGCCTGCGCCGAGTTCGGTGCCCGCTACGTGCGCGGGCCCCGGCACGTCGGCGCCAAGCGGAACCTGGGCGTCCGGCACGCCCGCCACGACCTGCTGCTCTTCACCGACTCCGACTGCCGGGTGCCGGCCGACCTGATCACCCGGTACGCGGCCCGGCTGCGCGCCAGCGGCCAGGAGGTCGCCGGCGTCACCGGCCCGGTGCTCGTGGAGCCCGGCGACGGCGCCTTCTTCCGCGTGATGAGCCGCTCCTACCTGCTGCTCGGCGACCTGACCCGGCCGCTGCACCACGAGCGGGTCTCCTGGGGTGCCGGGGCGAACACCGCGCTGAAACGCGCCGCGTTCGACGCGGTCGGCGGGTTCCCCGAGGACTCGCCGATGCCGATCGGCGGGGAGGACCTGCACCTCGGGCTGCTCCTGACCGACGCCGGCTACGTGCTGCTCGCCGAGCCGGACGGGGTGGTCACCCACGACACCGGCGTCGCCGACACGTTCCGCGCGGCGGCCTACCGGTTCACCACGTACGGCCGCTCCGAGCAGTGGCTCTGCCTGGCCCATCCGCACCGGCGCCGGTTCGTGCTGAACACCGCCAGCACGCTCGCCGTCACCGCGCTGGCCGGGCTGCTCACCGCCCGGCGCAGCGGCGGGCGCAGTCTGCTCGCGGTGCCGGCCGTCGCGGCGGCGGTGATCGCCGCGAAGACACCCGGCCGGCTCGGCGGCGACCGCGGCCCCCGGGCGGTGGCCGAGTCGGTGGCCTGCGTGGCCGTCGAGACGCTCTTTGACGGCGCCGCGTTCGTCACCGCGCTCCGGCTGCGCCGGCCCGACCTGCTCTTCACCGGCTTCCGCGCGCCGGACGAGGCCGACTACCAACTCCTCGACCCGACGCCGGCGCAGCCGGTGGCGGCCTGAGGAGGCGGACGTGTCGACGACGCTGCCGCTGGCGCCCAGCCAGCAGATGATGTGGGAGTTCATGACCGCGCTCGACCCGGCCCACCCCGGCGACGCCCGGCTCGTGGTGGTGGAGTTCCGCCGGTTACGCGGCACGCTGCGCGTCGACGCGCTGCGGCAGGCCATGCAGGACGTGGTGGACCGGCACGACGCGCTCCGGATGCGGTTCGACCGGATCGGCGCCGACCCGGCCGTCACCATCCTGCCGCACGTCGAGTCGCCGCTGGAGTACGTCGACCTGACCGGGCTCCCGCCCGCCGAGCAGCGGGCCCGCGTCGAGCAGATCGCGTACGAGCACCGCAACGTGGCGTTCGACCCGGGGCGGGCGCCGCTGTGGCGGGCCGCGCTGGTCCGGCTCTCCGCGACCGAGCACGTGCTCGCGCTCTGCTTCTTCCACATGGTGTCCGACGGCTGGTCCTGCCGGGTGTTCGTGGAGGACCTGTGCCACGCGTACGCGGCCCGGCTCGGCGCGGTCGACCCGCAGCCGCCGCTCGGGGTGGACTTCGCCGGGCTCGCCGCGCTCCAGGAGGCGGAACTGGCCGGGGGCGGGATCGACGCCGCCACCCGGGCCGGCTGGTGGGCCGACCGGCTGCGGCCGGTCGAGCCGTACCAGCTCTTCCCGGCGCCCTCGCCCGCGCCGGACGTCGCGCTCAGCGCCGAGGTGGCCACCCGGTTCGCGTTCCCGCCGGAGATCACCGCGTGGCTGCGCCCGGCCGCCCGGGCGGAGCGGACCAGCCCGTACGTGCTGCTGCTCGCCGCCTACCTGGTGCTGCTGTCGCTGCGGGCCGGACGGCGGCGGATGGTGCTCGGCACCACCACGCTGGGCCGGGAGAGCCCACTGTCCCGGCAGCTCATCGGGCAGTTCACCAACAACGTCTACCTGCCGGCGACGGTCGACCCGCACGCGCCGATGCGTGCGGTGGTCGCCGCCGCGCACGCCGCGCTGGCCGGGGCGATCGACCACGCCGCCCCGTTCCACCGGGTGGCCCGCGCGGTCCGGCCGGACTTCCCCCGGATGCGCCCGTGGCCGGACAACCACCTCTTCGACGCCTGGTTCCAGTCCGCCGCGTCCGCCTCGCCGGTGCTGAGCGGCCCGGGGCTGCGGGTCGAGCCGATCGACGTGACCGCCCGGGCCGCACCCGGCACCCCGCCGCCGGTGCGCGCCGCCGACGTGCCGCCGGACTGCCTGCCGGTCTGGGTGAAGCGGGGCTCGCCGATCGTCGTGGTCGACGACGACCGGGCCGGCGGCGTGGTCATCCGCAACCGGGGCGTCTTCGGCGACGATCTCGTCCAGGGCCTGATCGACGACTACGTGGCGGTGGTCTCGGCGCTCGTCACCGACCCCGGCCTGCCCCCGGCGCGGCTGCGCCTGCCTGACGGCGCGTGCTTCCTCGACCACACCACGGGGTAGGACACTGACCGGCACCGATCCGAGAGAGGGACGACGATCATGACGGACACCTCGACGCACCAGGACGCGACGGAGTCGCCCGCGCCGCCCCCGTCGGCCGTCCGGGCCCGCTGGTCGGTGGTGCTGCTCTTCGTCATCATGGGCCTGGCCATCGGCGGCTGGTCCGCCCGCGTGCCGGAGGTCCGCGACGCGGTCGGTGTCGGCAACACCGGCTGGGGCCTGGCCAACATCGCCACCAACGCGGGGGAGCTGGTCTCCCTGGTCGTGGTCGCGGTGCTGATCAGCCGGATCAACACCCGCCGGCTGGCGCTGGCCGGGGCCGCGCTGATCCTGGTCAACGCGCCGCTGCTGGCCGCCTCGACCACGGTGGTGGCGCTCGTCGCCGGCCTCGCGGTCTGGGGCTTCGCCGCCAACCTGCTGGCCACCCCGATGAACGCCCAGTCGGTGGAGGTGCAGAAGCGCTACGGGCGACCGATCCTGTCCACCTTCCACGCCGGTTTCAGCATCGGCATGCTCGCCGGCGGGCTCTGCGGCACCGGCGCCGCCGCGGTCGGGCTCTCCCCGTCCGCGCAGATGGCGGTCACCAGCGTGCTGCTCGGCGCGCTGCTCATCGGCACCCAGCGGTGGCTACCGGACACGCCCCGGCAGGAGACGAAGAACGGCGAGGCCCGGCGCGGTCTGCGTGAGCGGTTCACCCCGCAACTGCTGCTGCTCGCGGTGATCGCGTTCCTCGCCTCGTTCGTCGAGATGGCCGGCGCACAGTGGAGTGCGCTCTACGCCACCGAGGTGGCCGGCGCCGCGGCGGTGCTCGCCGCCGCCACGTACACCTGTCTCTCGCTGGCCGCCACAGTGGCCCGGCTGTTCGGCGACCGGCTGGCCGGCCGGATCGGCCGGATCCGCTTCGTCCGGGCGTCCGCGCTGGTCGCCGCGGTCGGCGTGGCGCTGCCGGTGGCGTACCCCCATCCGGTCGCGGTGATGGCCGGCTTCGCGCTGCTCGGCTTCGGCCTGGCCTGCGTGACCCCGACGGTGCTCGGCTTCGCCGGCGAGCAGCCCGGCCTGACCTCCGGCGAGGGCGTCTCGGTGGTGGCGATGGGCCAGTGGCCCGGCGCGCTGCTCGCGGCGCCGGTGATCGGCCTGCTCGCCGGCGCGCTGAACCTGCGGACCGCGTTCCTGGTCGTGGCCGTGCTGGCGCTGGCCATCGTGGCGCTGATGGGCCCGGTGCGGGCCCGCGCGCTGCCGGGCGAGGGCGCGGCGACCTGACCGCCCGCGCCCCGGCCGCGTGCGCGACGGCCGGGGCGCCGACGACGGTCAGAAGTCGTCGTCGAAGGTGACCCGGCCGGTCACGCCGACCTGGTAGGCCGACACCCGCCGCTCGAAGAAGTTGGACAGCTCCTGCACGTCCTGCAACTCCATGAACGCGAACGGGTTGCCGCTGCCGTACATCGGCGCCATGCCCAGCGCGGCCAGCCGGCGGTCGGCCACGTGTTGCAGGTAGACCCGCATGTCGGCCGAGGACATCCCGGAGACGCCCTGCTCCAGCAGGTCCTCGGCGAACTGCGCCTCGCACTCCACCGCCTCGGCCAGCATCTCCCGCACCTGCCGTTCCATGCCGGCGTCGAACAGCTCCGGCTCCTCGGCGCGCACGGTGTCCACCACGTCGAAGGCGAACGCCATGTGCATCGACTCGTCGCGGAACACCCAGTTGGTGCCGGACGCCAGCCCGTTGAGCAGCCCCCGGGAGCGCAGGAAGTAGACGTAGGCGAACGCGCCGTAGAAGAACAGCCCCTCGATGCAGGCGGCGAAGCAGATCAGGTTGAGCAGGAACGCCCGTCGGTCGTCGCGGGTGCGCAGCTCCCGTAGCGCGAAGACCGAGTCGATCCAGCGGAAGCAGAACTCGGCCTTGCGGGCGATCGACGGGATGTTCTCCACCGCCGCGAACGCGGCGAACCGTTCGGCCTCGTCGGGCACGTAGGTGTCCAGCAGGTT
Source organism: Micromonospora humi (assembly GCF_900090105.1). Taxonomy (GTDB): domain Bacteria; phylum Actinomycetota; class Actinomycetes; order Mycobacteriales; family Micromonosporaceae; genus Micromonospora; species Micromonospora humi. Next base: position 200,256 of record NZ_FMDM01000001.1, read on the forward strand.
CAGGTAGAACTGGACGTGCACCGCCTCCTCGAACAGCTGCCGGGACAGATAGAGCCGCCCCTCCGGGGAGTTGACGTGCTGATAGAGGTTGAGCACCAGGTTGTTGGCGACGATGGTGTCGCCGGTGGCGAAGAACGCCACCAGGCGGGACACCAGGTGCCGTTCGGCGGGGGAGAGCCGGCCCAGGTCGGCCAGGTCGGCGTGCAGGTCCACCTCCTCCACGGTCCAGGTGTTCCTGATCGCGTCCTTGTACCTGTCGAAGAAGTGCGGGTAGCGCATCGGGCGCAGGGTGAGGTTCATCCCCGGGTCGAGCAGCATCGGTCGGTTCTCGGCGGTCGTGGTCACTGGCAGGCCTCGCAGCTCTCGGGGTTCTCCAGGGAGCAGGCCGTGGCCGCGTCGACGACCGGGGCGAGCACCGGCGTGACGGTGGCCTGCTGGATCCGGGTGGCGGGTCGGGACCGCAGGTAGTAGGTGGTCTTCAGGCCGGACTTCCAGGCGTAGCGGTACATCGAGGAGAGCTTGCCGATGGTCGGCGCGCTCAGGAACAGGTTCAGCGACTGCGACTGGTCGACGTAGGGCGCGCGGGCGGCGGCCAGGTCGATCAGTGCCCGCTGCGGCAACTCCCACGCGGTGCGGAACAGCTCCCGCACGTCGGCGGGCAGCTCGTCGAGGCCCTGCACCGAGCCCTCCGCGCGCCGGATCCGGTCGCGGACCTGCGGCGTCCACATGCCGCGGGCCTTCAGCTCCCGCACCAGGTACGTGTTGACCTGGAGGAACTCGCCGGACATGGTCTCGCGCTTGAACAGGTTGGACACCTGCGGCTCGATGCACTCGTAGCAGCCGGCGATCGAGGCGATGGTGGCGGTCGGCGCGATCGCCACCAGGAGCGAGTTGCGCAGCCCGTGCGCGGCGATCCGGGCTCGCAGCGCGGCCCACCGGTCGCGCTGCGCGGGCTCCGCGCCCCACAGGTCCGGGTGCAGGTCACCCTTCGCGGCCCGGGTCTGCGGGTACGCCGGATGCCTGCCGAACCGTTCGGCCAGCCCGGCGGACGTCTCCAGCGCGGTCAGCAGGATCTCCTCCTGCACCCGGGTGGACAGCTCCCGGGCCGCCGCCGAGTCGAACGGCAGGCGCAGCGTGAAGAACGCGTCCTGCAGGCCCATCAGCCCGAGCCCGACCGGCCGCCAGCGCGGGTTCGACGCCGCCGCCTGCGCGGCCGGGTAGTAGTTGATGTCGATCACCCGGTCCAGGAAGACCACGGCGGTGCGCACCGTGGCCCGCAGCGTCTCCCAGTCGACCCCGTCGGCGGTGACGTGCGCGCCGAGGTTGACCGAGCCGAGGTTGCAGACCGCCGTCTCGGCGTCGTCGTTGACCTCCAGGATCTCGGTGCACAGGTTGGACAGGTGGATGACGTTGCCCGGCTCGCCGGTCTGGTTGGACAGCCGGTTCGCGGCGTCCTTGAACGTCATCCAGCCGTTGCCGGTCTGCGCGAGCGTGCGCATCATCCGCCCGTACAGGTCCCGGGCCCGCACGGTGCGCACGGCGTTCTTCTCGGCCGCCCGGTACGCGGCGTCGAACGCCTCGCCGTACAGGTCGGGCAGTTCCGGCGCGTCCGACGGGTCGATCAGCGACCAGTCCTCGTCGGCTTCGACCCGGCGCATGAACTCGTCCGGGATCCAGTTGGCCAGGTTCAGGTTGTGGGTACGCCGGGACTCCTCGCCGGTGTTGTCCCGCAGTTCCAGGAACTCCTCCACGTCCGGGTGCCACGGCTCCAGGTAGACGCAGGCCGCGCCCTTGCGCCGGCCGCCCTGGTTGACCGCCGCGACCCCGGCGTCGAGCGTCTTGAGGAACGGCACGATGCCGTTCGACCGGCCGTTCGTGCCCCGGATCAGCGCGCCCCGGCCCCGCACCCGCGACCAGGAGATGCCGATGCCGCCGGAGAACTTCGACAGCTTCGCGACCTGGTGGTAGCGCTCGTAGATCGAGTCCAGCTCGTCGCGCGGCGAGTCCACCAGGAAGCACGACGACATCTGGGTGTGCCGGGTGCCGGAGTTGAACAGCGTCGGCGAGCTGGGCAGGTAGGCCAGCCGGGACATCAGCCGGTAGAAGTCGACCGCCTCGGCCGGCGTGTGCGACAGCCCGCAGGCCACCCGCAGCAGCCAGTACTGCGGCGTCTCCACCACCAGCCGCGACTCCGGATGCCGCAGCAGGTAGCGGTCCGCCACCGTACGCAGTCCGAAGTACTCGAACCGCAGGTCGCCGTCCGGGTCCACGGCGTCGTCGAGCGCGTCGGCGTGGCGGGCCACGAACGCGGCGGTGCCGTCGCCGACCAGCCCGAGCCCGTGCGCGTACCCGATGGACTCGCTGAAGCGCGTCACCTGCTGCCCCCGCACCTCCTCGGCCACGTACGCGGCCAGCAGGCGGGCGGCCAGCTTCGAGTACTGCGGCTCCTCGCCGATCAGCTCCGCCGCCGTCTGGATCGACAACCGGTCCAGCTCCGACGTGGTCGCCCCGTCGTAGAGCCCACTGATCGTCTTCGTGGCGACCCGCAGCGGGTCCACCTCGTCCAGGTCGGCGACCCACCGTTCCACCGCCCGGACGATCCGGTTGACGTCGACCGGCTCGGTGTCGCCGTCCCGCTTGCGGACCCGCATCGCCAGCCGGCGCTGCTCCGGGGAGTGCTCCCGTAGGACCGTCATGACCTCTCCTCGCTGTCACTCCGATGGCCTCGGACGGCGGGAGAACGCCAACGGGCACGGCACGCACGGCCGGCCCGGCTGCTGGCGTCGGTCGTCCCGCGCGACCGTCGACCGCCGTGCGCGGCAGCGCACGGCGCGCTGGCAGGTCTTCGGACTCGCGGGCGTCGTACTCGTTCCTACTGGCCGTCGCTTCCCAGGCCGGTGGCCCAGTGCTGATGACGGCGGTCGTTCCCACTCACCGCTGCGGGGCAGTCCCGGACTTCCACCGGGTTCCCTCTTGCCTCGTCCGCGCCCGTGGGACGCGGCCGAACCAGCTGCGGGGAACACCATATATGGCGGTGGTGGTGCGCGGGCAACACCAGATGTCGGGTCCGCGTGTCGGCTACGTCTCAGCCCAGGAATGGCGCTGCGGAGAGGCGACGACGATACTCGGCGGCATGGCGAATCGGGGACGCCGCTGGGCGTGGGTCGTGGTCCTGTTGGTCGGTGTCGGCCTGTTCCTGCTGGTGCTGGAGACACTGATCGGCACCCGGAACATCACCTTCGTACCCGCGCTGATCGTGCTCGGCGCCGCCGTCGCCCCGGCCACGTTCCTGACCTTCGCCGAGGGGCGGTCGGGCCGGTGGCGGGTGCCGGGCGCGGTCGTCGGCCTGGCCGCGTTCCTCGGCGGCGTCATCGGCGTGGTCGCCGCCGGCTGGCTGGAGTTCGACACGCTGCGCCGGCTCGGCGTACTGCCGATGGTGTTCGTCGGCCTGATCGAGGAGACCGCGAAGCTGATCGTGCCGGTCGGCATCCTGCTGCTGTGGCGGCGGCACCGGACGCCGGGCGAGGGGCTGGTGATCGGGGTGGCCTCCGGCGCCGGCTTCGCCGCGCTGGAGACGATGGGTTACGCGTTCACCACGCTGGTCGGGTCGCAGGGCAACCTCGGTGCGGTGGAGCAGACGCTGCTGATCCGTGGCCTGACCGCGCCCGCCGCGCACCTGTCCTGGACGGGCCTGACCGCCGGCGCGTTGTTCGCGTTCGCCGCCGCGCCCGGTGGCCGCCGGCTGGGCGCGTTCCTGCTGACCTTCGCCGCCGCCGTCGCGCTGCACACCTGCTGGGACACGGTCGGCACGCCGGCCGCGTACCTCTTCATCGGCGCGGTGTCGCTCGGCTGGCTCCTGCTGCGCCTGCACCTCGACCGCGAGCCGAAGGAGGGGCCCCCGGTTAACGCTTACGGTATAGGAGGGGGCCCCGCTTAACCCCGGACACCGCACCGGCTCAGGGCAGGAACGACACCTCGGGGAAGGCGCGACTCGGGCCACGCGGCAGGTGGCCCCGGTATGGAGGCAGGCGATTGCTCGCGCCGGCCCCGCGGCCACCGCCTACCAGGTGACCGGCAGGCCCTCCGGGCCGAGGATCGCGTGCCCCGCCTTCCACCCGACCTCCGCCGGCGGGACCGCGAGGCGCAGCCCGGGCAGCTCCCGCAGCAGCAGGCCGAGCGCGGTGCGGACCTCCAGCGCGCCCAGGTGCGCCCCGATGCAGTAGTGCGGGCCGTGCCCGAACGACAGGTGCGGCGTGGGCGCCCGGTCGAAGTCCATCCGCTCCGGGTCTCCGAACACGTCCGGGTCGCGGTTCGCCGCGTCGTGCGACGGGACGACGATGTCACCCTCGGCGAGCCGGGCGCCGCTGGGCAGCGTCACGTCCGCCATCACCCGCCGCGGCATCTCGTCGCCGTTGGACGTGGAGTGCAGCCGTTCCAGCTCGGCGACCGCCGCGTCCAGCCGGTCGGGGTGCGCGACCAGGTGGGCCCAAGCCGTCCCGCCCGGCCCGTACGGCTCGGTCTGGAGCACGTGGACGAACGTGGCGATCGAACTGGCCGTGGTCTCCCACCCGCCCACCACCAGTGAGATCGGCAGCTTGATCTGGACGTCCGCCGGCTGGTCCGCGGCGGCGGTCGCGATCCGGCCGAGCAGGTCCACGTCGGGCCGCCCGCGTCGCTGCTCCAACTGACCCCACAGGTAGCCGCCCATCTCCTCGGCCGACCGGGCGGCGTCCTCGCGGCTCAGGTCGCCGGCGCCGAGGAACATGTCGCCCCACCGGCGGAACCGCATCCGGTCCTCGGTGGGCAGGCCGAGCAGGTCGCAGATCACGTCCAGCGCGAACGGGACCGCGAAGTCGCGAACCAGGTCCGCCGGGGCGCCGGCGTCCACCATCGACGCCAACCTCGCCTCGGCCGCCGCCCGTACGGCGTCGCGCAGTTCGTCGACCGCCGGCCGGGTGAACGCGTCCTTCACCGTGCCCCGCACCCGGGCGTGCTCGTCGCCGTCCATGCCGAGCATGGTGCCCGCCACGTCGACCTCGTCGGCGTGCGCGGCGGCCGCCCGGGAGAAGACGTCCTGCCGGCGCAGCACCTCCCGCACGTCGGCGTACCGGCAGACCAGCAACGCGGGGACCGCCTCCCCGTTCACCTGCCGCACGATCGGCACCACGCCGGAGCCGGCGGCGAACCGGGCGTAGTCCGGGTGCTTGCGCGGGCCGGGCGGCCGGTTGACGCCGTCCGCGTCCTGGTAGAAGGGGTGGGGCCGGCGGGCGTCGGTGTCCGTCATCCGTCCACAGTGCCAGCTCCGGGCCGGCGGTGGGGCCCCGACGTGGGGCCCCACCGCGCGGCCGGTCAGCCGCCGGCCGGGGCGGGCGAGACCGGGGCGGCCGGACGCCGACGCCGCCGGAACAGCCCGACCGCGGCGTCGACCACCAGGAAGCCGAGCAGCGGGACGCCGAACCAGGGCAGTGCCCACCCGAGCGCCGCCACCACCGGCACCCCGATCAGCAGCGCCCACCAGCGCATCCCGCGTACCGCCCCGCGGGCCGGCGGCCCGCCCAGCGGGGCCCGGCGGTCGGCGCGGGTGGGGCGGCGCTGCCACCACATCCGGTATCCCCAGACGACGACGCAGAGCAGGCCGAGTGCGAGCGCGGCGAGCAGGATCTGGTTGACCGGCCCGAGGAGCCGGCCCATGTGGGCCTGGATGCCGAGCTTGCTCAGCTTCGCCAGCACCGGCCAGTCGGCGAAGTCGCTGCGGGCGGTCACGGTGCCGGCGACCGGGTCGACGGCGACCCGGTCGTACCCGACCGGCCACCGGTCGTCGGTCTGCGCGACCGTCCACGCGGCGCCGTCCTCGGCCGCGGGGGTGATCGCTACCGGTCCGGACAGGCCGGCGGCGCGGGCGCTGCCCAGCACCCGGTCGTAGGTCGCCGGGTCCGCCGCCGGGGCGACGGGCGAGCCGCCGTGGTGCCCGCTCCCGGCGGCGGGCGGCGGCCCGGCGAGCGCGGTGGAGATCTCCGGCGTGCCGGCGCGCAGCGCGTCCAGGCCGGCGGAGAAGTTCGCCCCCGCGTAGCGGGACCAGGTCAGGCCGGTGGCGGAGAGGAACAGCAGGCCGACGGCGAGCCAGACGCCGGTGGTGGCGTGCCAGCCCCGGGTGCGCCGCACGCCCCGGCCGGCGGACAGGTCGGGCACGAGCAGGTGCCGGGCGCGGGCCCGGCCGGCGGCGCGCCGGCGCCACCACAGCACCACCCCGCCCAGCACCAGCACCCACAGCCAGCTCGCCGCGATCTCCGAGTAGTGCCGGCCGACGTCGCCCAGGTGCAGGTTGCGGTGCAGGTCGTCCAGCCAGGTGGTGGCCGGCGTCGAGCCGAACCAGGTGGTCAACCGGCCGGTGACCTGCGCGGTGTACGGGTCGACGTAGACGGTGTGCTGCCGGTCGCCGAGGTCGTCCCGGGCGAACACCACCCGGGTGGTCCGGTCGCCGTCGCCGGGCTGCACCCCGGTGAGCGTGCCGTCGGGGTGCGCGGCGCGGGCGGCGGCGATCTGCTCGGCGAGCGGCCGGGCCTGTTCGCCGACGGTCGAGACGGTGAGTGTGTCGCCGTAGAGCGCGTCGTCGAGCTGGGGGGTGAGCGTGTAGGCCAGGCCGGTGAGCGCGGCGACCAGCAGAAACGGCGCGACCAGGATGCCGGCGTAGAAGTGCAGGCGGGTCAGCAGCGCGGTCAGCGGCGTCGATCGACGCGCCGGCCGGGCCGGGTCGGGCGGCGCGGTGGGGGAGTCCGGCGCGCGGTCGCCGGGCAGTTCGGTCACGGACATCAGGGCAACTCCGATCGGGAAAGAGGAATGGGGGATGGCCGGCCCGCTGCCCGTCGAGCCGTGCCGTGGTGCGCGGTTGCCGCCTCCCGGGTGAATGGTCGGGCCGGACCGCGCGGAAGTTCCCGCCGATGTGCCGATCAGTTCCGGTCGCGCGCCGTGGCGGCGAGGAACGCGTTGTAGCGGGCCAGGTCGTCGTCCTCGCCGGTGGCCGCGGCCCGGTCCGCGGCCCGGTCGAGGCGGCGTTGCTCGCGCTGGTCGGCCCGGATCCACTGCCGCACCAGCAGGACCATGACGACGGCGGCGGGGATCTCACCGAACGCCCAGGCGATGCCGGCGCCGAGCTTCTGGTCGTCGAGCGGCGACGCCGCCCAGTCGGGATGGACGCCGAGGTACCAGTCGGGGGCGATGACGGTGGTGGTCTGCATCAGCGCGAGACCGAAGAAGCCGTGCGCCATCATCGAGGCCAGGTGGATGAGCACCAGGATCGGGTGGGGGAGCCGGGGCCGGCCCGGGTCGATGCCGATGAGCACCCAGAACAGCAGGTACCCGGAGAGCACGAAGTGCCCCAGCATGGCCAGGTGCCCGAGGTGGGAGCGCATCAGCGTGCCGAGCAGCTCGCTGAAGTAGAGGCCGAACAGGCCGGCGGTGTAGATGCCGAGCGCCACCAGCGGATGGGTGAGCAGCCGGGTGACCCGGCTGTGCAGGACGCGGAGCAGCCACTCCCGCGCGCCGCGCACCCCCGGCTCGGCCGGGCGGCGCAGCGCCCGCAGCGCGAGCGTGACCGGGGCGCCGCCGACCAGCAGGATCGGCACCACCATGGACAGCACCATGTGCTGGGCCATGTGCGCGCTGAACAGCACGTAGGCGTACCGGGCGAAGCCGAGGCCGGTGGCGGCGGCCAGCACCAGCAGACCGCCGATCCAACTCGCGGTGCGGGCCACCGGCCAGTGGTGCCCGCCCCGGCGCAGCCGGCGCACCCCGGCCAGGTAGCCGCCGATGCCGACCAGGGTCACGGTCAGGAAGAACAGATCGGGCAGCGGCTGGCCGAGCAGGTGCGCCGCGGTGGGCGCGGCCGGCATGCCGAAGCCGAGCACCTCGGTCGCCGGGTCGGCGTCGGCGGTGCCGGCGACCGGCGTCGGGCTGCGGGACAGCGCCACGGCCAGTCCGACCGTGGCGGCGAAGACCACCAGCTCGCCGGCGGCCAGCCGGGCGAACGCGCCGCGTCGCCCGGCCGCGAGGCCCGGCAGCGTACGCCCGCGGTGCGCGGCGCCGAGCAGGCCGAGCAGCACGAGCGCGGCCAGCTTGCCGAGCACCAGCCCGCCGTAGCCGGACCGCCAGAGCTGGTCGAGCGCGCCGAGTCGGACCGCCGCGTTGGCCAGGCCGCTGACCGCGACCGTCACGAAGCAGGCCAGTGCGAGCCGGCTGTAGCGCGCGGCGGCCCCGGGCAGGTGCCGGCTGCGGCGGATGGTCAGCAGCGCGGCCAGGCCGCCGGCCCACAGCGCGGCGGCGAGCACGTGCAGGGCGAGGCTGGACACCGCGATCTGGTGGTTGCCGGCCCCGGCGGCGTGCCCGGTCAACGCCGGCGGCAGCAGGCCGACCAGTGCCAGCCCGGCCGCGACCGCGGCCGTACCACGGGACACGCCGACCCGGGCCGCCACCGCGACGACCGCCGCGAGCCCGGCCTGCACCAGCAACGACTGCCCCTGCGAGATGTCGACACCGAAACTGACCACGCTCGCCGCACCGAGCCGGTCGAGCGGCACACCGAGCAGGTCGGAGGCGGTCAGCACCAGCAGCACCAGCGCCGCCACGGCCCAGCCGGCCGCCGCCAGGCCGGCGCGGCGCAGCAGCAGCCAGCCGTGCGCGGACACGCTCGCCCCGTCGCCGGGCAGCAGGAACGCGGCGGTCACCGCGAACCCGACGGCGAGCGTGGCCAGCCCGTCGGCGAGCAGCCGGACCGGTGGCAGCGCCCACGAGGTGACCGGGCCGGGATCGGGCAGGCCGGGGATCGCGGCGGCGAGCGCGCCGCCGGCCCGCAGCGCGAGCAGCAGTACGGCCACCGCCGCGCCGACCGCCACCAGCCCGACGAGCCAGCCGGCCGGTCCCGTCGCGCCCACGGCACCCGGTCCGGCCGTCGGCCCTCCGGTGGCGGTCGACCGGCCGCTCCCCGGCAGACCCGCCGTCGATCCGGCGGCGTCCGTCTCCGCCGCGTCGGGCCGTTTCGTGGTGGACGGTCCGGCCGGATCGGGCCGCCGGTGGGCCGGAGGCCGCGGGGACGGGGACGTGGGCTGGTGCACGGTGCGGAACCTGGTTTCGGATCGGGTCGCCGGGTGGCCCCGGCCGCATGGGTCAGGAGGCGCGACGGCGCCGAGACAGCAACACGCCCGCGCCCGCCACGGCGAGGGCGCCGGCCACGGCACCGGCCACCAGGGCCACCGGGGGCCCGTCGTCGCCGTCACCGGCGGCGGAGGCGGGGCTCGCCGACGCGTCGGCGCCGGCCGTCGCGGGCGTGGTCGACGCCGTGGGCGCGGCCGGGTCGGCCACGGTGAAGCGGTACGACCCCTGCACCGGATGCCCGTCGGCGGAGACCACCCGGTAGGCGACGGTGTAGGTGCCGTTGGCCAGCGGTTGGTCCACGGTCACGGTGCCCGCCGTGCCCGCCACCGCCGGCGCGCCGGTCGGCACCTTCCGACGGTCGGCGTCGCTGAGCACGATGGTGGTGAACTCCGGGTTGAGTCGTTGCCGGAAGCGCAGCGTCACCGAGGTCGGCGCGGCGGTGAGCCGGGCGTCCTGGGCGGGCGTGGCCGACTGCAACGCGTTGTGCGCCGCGGCGGGTGTGGCCGGCGCCAGCAGCAGCGCGGTGAGCACCGCGGCGAGCGCGGCGGCGGCGGAGCGAGCCTTCCCGGCCGTGGTCATCCCAGCACCTGCTCGCCGATCCAGCCGCCCTCCGGGCAGCCGGGCGGCACGGCGAAGACGGCCGAGCCGATCGGGGTGGTCCACTCGTTGAGCAGGTCCCGTTCGGCCAGCCGGCGCTGGATGGGCAGGAACTGGCGGGCGATGTCGGCCTGGTACGCGGCGAAGATCAGGCCGCTGTCCGCGTGTCCCTCGGCGGTCGGCGCGCCGTCGTAGTTGTAGGGCCGGCGCAGGATCCTCAGCCGGTCGTCGGTGACGCGGGCCCGGGTGAGGTGCGAGAAGTCCGGGATGACGGTGAGCCCGTCCGGCCCGAGCGCGGCGAAGTCCGGCTCGTCGTGCTCGGCGGCGCCGGTCAGCGGCGCGCCGGTGTCCAGTCGGCGGCCCACCGCGACCTCCCGGTCGGCGCGGCCCAGCAGGTCCCAGGTCTCCAGGTTCATGCTGATCCGCCGCACCACGAGGGTGGTGGAGTCGCGCAGCCAGCGCGGCCCGTCGGTCACCCACACGGCGGTGTCGGCCGGGGTGCCCGGCTTCGGGTTGGCGGTGCCGTCGAGCTGCCCGAACAGGTTGCGCTGGGTGCGCCCCGGCTCGGCGCCGGCGGCCCGGCGGAAGCCCTGCTGCACCCAGCGCACGGCGGCGAACGGCCGGCTGTCCTTGACCAGGACGCGTTGGGCGTGGGCGACGGTGAGCGGGTCGTCGGCGCAGATCTGCAGCAGCAGGTCCCCGCCGGTCCAGCGGGGTTGCAGCCGGTCGACGCGGAACGCCGGCAGGTCGGCCACCGACGCGGGCCGGCGGTCGGCGCGCCCGGCGGCGGCGTACAGGCCGGGGCCGAAGCCGACCGTGACGGTGAGCCGGGCGGGCAGCAGGCCGAGTTCCGGTTCGGTGTCGGCGAGTGACGGCCGGCCCTGGGTCAGTCGGGCGGCGTCGTCGGAGAGCAGTCGCAGCATCCGGCCGAGCGCGGCCCGGTCGACGCCCGGCTTCAGGGTGAACGCCACGAATGCGGCGTGCGCCTGCGGCTCGGTGGTCACCCCGGACTGCCGGGCGCCGTGGAACGGCTCCACGGCGTCGCCGACCTGCGCCACCGGCACCGGCTCGGGGCGTACCGCCGGGGCGTCGGTGCGGGTGGCGGCGACGGCGCCGGCGCCAGCGCCAGCGAGCGTGCCCCCGACGGTGAGCGCGCCGCCGGTGAGCAGGCCACGCCTGCTCACCGCACGGCCCGTGGGAGAGCCCTCGGTCATGCCGTGCCGACTGGGCATGCCCTCACGGCCCTCGCTTCGCTCGGTGCGTTCGGTCATGCCGTGGGGCTCGTGCTCATCTCCGGCATCGGGGAGTCGCCGTGGCCCGGGGCGTAGGACTCCTGGGCACCGGTGAACGGCTTGGCCACGGCGCTGAAGGTCTGGGTGCGGCCGTCGGCGAAGGTGAGCGTGAAGCTCAGCTCGTCGCCGGCCTTGACCGGCTTGGCGATGTTCATCAGCATCAGGTGGTCGCCGCCGGGCTCCAGCGTGGCGCGGGAGTGCGCCTTGACCACGATGCCGCCCTCCTTGGGCTGCATGACCATCTTCCCGTCCTTCATGGTCATCTCGTGCAGCTCCATCGGGGACACCTCGGTGGCGGCCTTGGTGATCGTCACGTCGGCGTCGCCGTCGTTGACGAGCGTGCCGAACGCGGCGGTCATGCCCTTGTCGGCGGCCTTCACCCACGGGTCACTGATGCCGAGCACCCCGGCCGCCGCGCTCGCCGAGGCCGAGGCCGACGCCGACGCCGTCGGCGCGGCGGTGGTCGAGCCGTCGGCGGAACCGCAGGCGGCGACGGACGCGGCCAGCAGGGCCGCGCCGATCAGGGCCGCCGGGCGCCGGAGTCGGCCGGTGGTGGTGCTGGGCATGACGGTGTCCCCTCGACGATCGGTGTTCGTACCGTTGGTCGGGACCGAGGGGCGGATAGTTCCGGCCGGTGCGATCGGTCACCCGCACGCGTCGGCTCCCCGGTCCGGGTGCGTTCGTTGTCGCCTGGGCGACAACAAACGCACCCACCGCGGGCCCGGCGGTCAGCAGTTGCGCAGCGTGGGGGACTGGTTGAGCAGTTGGCCGCGGCTGGAGGTGAACCGGCGGTACGCCTCGGAGTCGGCGGCGGACGGCCGGAACGCGGCCACCCGGTGGCAGTTCTGGAACGCCAGCCGTACCCCGAAGTGGCGTTCCAGGCCAGCGCGGATCGCGTCGCTGGCCAGCGCGCGCAGCAGTTGCCCGCGTTCGGCGTCGCCCGGTGGCGGGACGACGTTGTCGGTGAAGTCGGCGTCGGTGGTCGCCAGGTCGTCGACGACCCGGCTGACGGTCTCCCAGGCGTACGGCAGGGAGTCGCGGACGCAGGCGACGAACGCCTCCTCGTCGACCTCCCCGGTCTCGGCGGCGTGCAGCAGGGTGGGCGGAACGGTGAGCGACACGGGTCTCCTCCTGTCTTCGGAAACGACAACCGTTTCCATTAACGTGACGAGGTGAGCAGACCACGAGCCGCGGATCGGGTCAAGCACCGGCGCACACGAAGCGGCGGACGGCCCCCGAAGGGGTCCGCCCGCCGCAGTCGGCGCGACCGGGGTCAGCCCAGGCGCGCCTCGATCGCCTCGATGACGCGGGGACGCAGCTCGGCGGCGCGGACCACCGCGTCCACCGAGCCGACCTCCACCGCCCGCTGGATGCTGTGCACCCGGTCGAACTCCGTGGCCACCTCGCCCAGCTTCTCCGCCCGCACCGACGAGCGCAGCTCGTCCAGCTCGGCGGTCAACGTCGCGCGGTCGGTGACCGCGGCGGCCGCGATCCGGCCCTCCAGCTCGCGTACCCGGGGATCGGCCGCGGTGCGCGCGGCGACCTCGCCGGCGAAGACCACGGCGGCGGCCGGCGCGCCGCCGAGCACCGAGGCGAACGAGCCCTCGATCGCCAGCACGGTCATCGCCGGGTTGAGCGCCTTGGAGAACACCACGAACGCGCCGCCGTGATAGCGGGAGATCACGCAGAACACGATCGGGCCGCGGAAGTTCACGATCGCCCGGCCGATCTCGGCGCCGTACTCCAGTTGCAGCTTGCGCATCGACTCCGGCGAACCGTCGAAGCCGGACAGGTTGGCCAGCACCACCAGCGGCCGGTTGCCGCTGGCCGCGTTGATCGCCCGCGCCGCCTTCTTCGACGAGCGGGGGAACAGCGTGCCGGCGGTGTAGGTGTCCGGGCCGTCGGTGGGCGGGAAGCCGTGCCGAGGCACCGACCGGGACTCGATGCCGAGCAGGCACACCGGGATGCCGCCGAGGTGCACGTCCTGCACCACCGCGGTCTCCGCGTCGGCCATGCCGGCCCACCGCTCCAGCACCGGGTGGTCCTGGTCCGCGAGGGCGCGCATCACGGTACGGATGTCGAACGGCTTCTTCCGGTCCGGGTTCGCGGTGGCGGAGAAGATCTCGCCGACCGTGGTGAAGTCGCCGCCGGCCACCGTGTGCGGGAACGTGGTGACGTCCCGGTCCACCGGGTCGGTGGTGGTGGCCCGGCGCGGCGCGTCCTCGCCCGGCGCCACGTACGTGTGGTCGTAGTGCGCCATCAGCACGTCGCGCGCGGCCGGCAGGTCCGGCGCCCAGTACTGTGCCTGCCCGTTCGGGCCCATCACCCGGTCGTAGCCGCCGATGCCGAAGTTGTCCTCGGCGGACACGCCGCCGGAGAAGTCCAGCGACTGCTTGCCGGTCAGCACCATGGCCGAGTCGGGCGTCATGACCAGCACGCCCTTGGTGTGCATGAGCATCGTGGCCTCGGCGTTCCAGTACGGCTGGGCGCCCACGGTGATGCCCGCCACCACGATGTTGATCTCGCCGCCGGCCTGGGTGAACTCGACGATCCGCTTGAGCGCGGCGGCGACCCAGTCCATGTTCTCGGTGCCCGAGGTCATCGAGATCCGGGCGCCGGCGGAGAGCGCGTACCACTCCAGCGGCACGCCCATCCGCTCGGCCAGGTCGAGCGCGGCGATCACCCGCCGGCACTCCGGCTCGGAGAGCGCGCCGAGCGACTTCGTCGGATCGCCGAGCAGCACCACCCGCGTGACGCCCTGCGGGTGCCGCGGCGTCGGCGTGGTCACCACGCCGGCCACGATCGCCGCGGCGTTGCGCCCCTTCGGCCGGTCCACCGGCACCAGCGTGTGGTCGGCGTCCAGGTCGTGCTCGGTGAAGTCGCCGAGCAGGCCGGTCAGCTCGTAGGGGTAGACCGTGTTGCGGCTGGCCGCCCGCAGCACCTTGAGCCGGTAGTCGTCCAGCGGCTGGACCGCCTCGGTCGGCGGCTCGCCGACGGTGAGCCGGCCGTGCCCGGTGACGTCGAAGGCGATCCGCACGCCCACCTTGACCAGCTCACCGGTGCGGCGGTCACGCTGCCGCCCGATGAACAGGATCTCCTCCAGGTCGGCGCCGACCGTCGTCGGGCGCACCCGGGCGGCGATCAGTTCCATCTCCTCGCGGGTCAGCTCGCTCGGCGGCCAGACGTAGATGACGATCCGGTTGGTCGGGAACCGGACCTTCGACGGCCGCCGGGACTGCGCCCGGCGGATCGAGTCGATGCAGGCCGCCACCGTGTCCTCGGTGGTCGGCAGCGCGACCAGCCGGCCGTCCTGCTCGCGCAGCTCGGTCAGGTCGCGGACCTGGGCGAACGCCACCAGTCGCTGGTCCGACGGGTTCTCCCGCGCGGCGGCCTGGAAGAGGTAGACCTCCTCGTCCAGCGACGGCAGCCGGGTCAGGTCGAACCCGTGCAGCCGCTCCAGCTGCATCCGCTGCGCGATGTACGGGTGCAGGCCGCGGATCAGCCGCTCCTCGGCCATCGCGGTCCCGTCCGGGCGGAACGTGAAGTGGTGGTGCATCACCGCGCCGCTGCGACCGGCCACGGTGGTGGTGAGCCGGCGGACCCGCTCGGGCAGCGGATGCGCGTTGATCACGTCGAGCAGCGCGGCGGCGGTGGCGTCCTGGTCCTCCGGCTGGCTCTCCCAGGCCAGGTAGATGTCGGCGTCGACGGCCTCCTCGCCCTGGGACACCTCGGCCAGCCCGCGCAGCGCGTCGCCGAGCGCGTCGAACCGGACCGCGGCGGAGACGACGCTCGAGGAGGCGCGGCCGGCCACCACGAACACGCAGCCCCCGGCCGTGCGGGTGCTCACCCCGGTGAGCGCCCGGTTGCCGTAGTAGCGCCGGGTCAGCACCTCCAGCATGGTGGCGTTGTCCAGGTTGTCCCGGACCAGACGCTGGCCGAGCAGCCGGACCAGCGGCTCGGTGCTGCGCACCATGTCGGCCACCCGCTCGGCGCGGTCCGGCGCGTCCGGGTGGATGTCGAGGTGTCGCAGGTGCGCGCGGACCCGCGCGTACACCCCGGCCCGGTTACGGCGCAGCAGCGGCTGGGCGAACCAGGCGAACACCACGCCCCGGGCCAGGTCGGCGACGACCGGGAAGCGGACCTGGGTGGCCGAGATCAGCCGCTCCAGGGCCAGCCCGGCCGGCTCGCGCAGCGCCTCGTCCGGCGGTGGCTCCCGCAGCCAGGAGCGCAGCAGCGCGGCGATCGCGGTGGCGTCGGCGGTGGCCCGCTGCTGGGCCAGGAAGATCCGGAACACCGCGGCCTCGAGCGCGGGGGAGCGGTCCAGCTCGGTGACGCCGTAGTGGCCGAGCGCCTTGGCCAGGCGGGCCCGGAACTGCTCCGGCGACCCGGCCCGCTCCACGTCGAGGCTCTGCAGGTAGGTGTGGAAGTGCTCGCGGGCGCTGTGCAGGTGACCGCCCGGGCCGTCGTCGCCGGAGGGCCGGTTGCGGCTCAGCTCGGCCAGGTCGGCGAAGACGTCGACCAGCTCCAACTCCTCGGCCAGCGGTCGGTGCCCGGCGTCGGTGGCGGCCCGTCGCGCGTCGAGGTAGTCGTCGAGCACCCGGCGCTCGTCGTGCGGGTCGACGTCGAAGCCGAGCAGCAGGCCGCGCAGGTCCTCCCGGCCGCGCTCGGCCCGGCTGCGCGCCGGCGCGTCGGCGGGGGCGGCCGGCAGGTCCAGCTCCACCGCCGGCTCGTCCGGGGCGGCGGCGGTCTCGTCGTCGGTGTCGGCGAGCGGCTCCAGGCGCAGCAGCGGCGCGCCGGCCTCGACCTGGGTGCCGACCGCGACGGCGGACTCCTTGAGGCGGGCCCGGAACGGCGCGCGCAGCACCGTCTCCATCTTCATCGCCTCCAGCACCAGCACCGGCGCGCCGGCCTCGACCTCCGCGCCGATCTCCAGCGGGGTGGCGACGACCAGCGCCGGCATCGGGGAGCGGACCACGCCGCCCTCGTCGCGGCTGATCCGGTGCGTGACGCCGTCCACCTCGACCAGGTGGACCGGCCCGTGGGTGCCGGTGAGCAGCCGGTAGCGGACGCCGTTGACGGCGATCTGCCCGGTGTGCCGGTCGAAGCGGTCCAGCTCGACGTCGGCGGTACGCGCGTCGCCGCCGACCTCGATGCCGACCCGGAACCGGTGCGGGCCGACCCGGGCCACCCGCATCCGGTAGCTCACGCCGCGCAGCTTCAGGTCCAGCGGCCGGCCGCTGCGGTGCTGCACCTGGGGGCGACCGCCGGCGGCGGTGGACAGCAGCCGCTGCCGTTCGGCGGTCTCGTCCTCCTCGTACGCCTCGATCGCGGCGGCGGCCAGCGCCACCGCGGAGTGCCGGTGCGCGACGAGCCGCCCCTCGCCCCGGACCCGGTCGATCCAGCCGGTGTCCGCGCTGGCGTCGATCACCTCGGGCTGGTCGAGCAGGTCGAGCACGAAGCTCTTGTTGGTGGCCCCGCCCTCGATCACCACGACGGTGTTCGCCATCGCCCGGCGCAGCCGGCCGAGCGCCTCGTCCCGGTCCCGGCCGTACGCGATGATCTTGGCGATCATCGAGTCGAAGTCGGCCGGGATGGTGTCGCCCTCGCTGACCCCGGTGTCCACCCGGATGCCCGGGCCGGCGGGCAGGTCCAGCCGGGTGATCCGGCCGGGGGAGGGGGCGAAGTCGCGGTCCGGGTCCTCGGCGTTCAGCCGCGCCTCGATCGCGTGCCCCCGCTCGGCCGGCGGGCTGCCCTCCAGCCGCCCGCCCCCGGCGACGTGCAACTGCGCCTTGACCAGGTCGAACCCGGTGGTCGACTCGGTGATCGGGTGCTCCACCTGGAGCCGGGTGTTGACCTCCAGGAAGGCGAACAGCCGGTCGCCGGGGTGGTAGAGGAACTCCACCGTCGCCGCGCCCCGGTAGCCGACCGCCACGGCCAGCCGCTCCGCCGACGCCTTCAGCTCGGCGGTCTGCTCCGGGCTCAGCACCGGCGACGCCGACTCCTCGATCACCTTCTGGTTGCGCCGCTGCACCGAGCAGTCCCGGACGCCGAGCGCCCACGCGGTGCCCTGCCCGTCCGCGATCACCTGCACCTCGACGTGCCGGGCGCCGGTGACCAGGCGCTCCAGGAACACCACGCCGCTGCCGAACGCCCGGGCGGCCTCCTGGCTGGTGCGCTCGTAGGCGTCGGCCAGGTCGGCGTCGCTGCGGACCACCCGGATGCCGCGCCCGCCGCCGCCCGCGGTCGCCTTCAGCATCAGCGGGTAGCCGATCTGCTTCGCGGCGGTCGTCGCCGCCTCCAGGCTCTCCACCGCGCCGCGGCTCCACGGCGCGACCGGCACGCCGACCTCCTCGGCGATCAGCTTCGCGCCGATCTTGTCGCCGAGCTTGCGCATGGCGTCCGGGCTCGGCCCGACGAACGTGATGCCCACCTTCTCGCACAGCTCGGCGAAGGCCGGGTCCTCGGCCACGAACCCCCACCCGACCCACGCGGCGTCCGCGCCGGTCTCCACCAGCGCGCGTTCCAGCACCTTCAGGTCGAGGTACGGGCGGGCGGACGCCGGCCCCAGGTCGTAGGCGACGTCCGCCTCGCGGACGAACGTGGCGGTGCGGTCGACGTCGGTGTACAGCGCGACGGTCTCGATCCGGCTGCCGGTCTCCGCGGCCAGTTCCCGGACCGCGTGGATGAGCCGCATGGCGGCCTCACCACGGTTGACGATGGCGACACGGGTGAACACGTGACCGTCCCCTTCGGTTGACCCACGGTGGAGCGCCGGGCGGCGGCGGTGCCCCCGGCCTGCCTCACCCTTCCGTCTGCCAGCGAGTG
Organism: Micromonospora humi; assembly: GCF_900090105.1. Lineage (GTDB taxonomy): Bacteria > Actinomycetota > Actinomycetes > Mycobacteriales > Micromonosporaceae > Micromonospora > Micromonospora humi. The sequence continues at coordinate 218,117 of NZ_FMDM01000001.1, forward strand.
GCGCCATATCGTAATCACCGAACCCTGACCGGGAGCAGTTGTAGGAACCCAACAAAAGTTTTTAGCGGAAATGCGGACGGCGCCGGACCCTCGCGGGTCCGGCGCCGTCCGGCGCTCGTGGGGCTGTGGCTCAGCCCGGGATCTCGCGGGGGTCGCGGCTGCGCGGGTACGTGTTCTTCTCGCCGATCGTGCCGTCCTGCTTCTTGATCACGTGCTCGGTGCCGCGCTCGGCCGCCATGTCCCGGCCGGCCGCCTCCGCCTCCGCCTTGGTGTCGTGGCGGCTGGTCGCCCGCTCGTTGCCCTCGGGGCGGTTCTTCCACTGCCCGTCCTGCTGGTAGGTGTCGATGTCGCCCTTGGCCATGCCGTCAGCTCCCTCGGATCCGTGGTCGATGACAAATGTCTGCCCCGGGGAGCCGTGTGCTAATCCTGCCGCGTCCCGGGCCGACCCGGGTGGGCGCGTGTCGATTGCTCGATATCTTGCCGGGTCCCGTCATCTGGTCGGTGGGGTCGGCCCGGGGTTCCGCAGGGGTGGCCCCGATCGCGTTACTCACCAGTAAGGACGTGGCCGAATACCGCCAATCGGCCGAGTCGGAGCCGATCGGGCCTACGTGATCCAAAGGATGAGATCAGGCCCTCCGGGAGCAACCGGGACGCTTGCCATTGATGACGAACGTGTGACAACTTCGGCGAAGCCCGAACGGCCGAGCCTCACCGGCCGAAACGGCTGCCCGGGGCTGCCGAAAGGCCGCCCGTGCTCAGCTCCAGGAGGTATCCACATGCGACTCTCCGGGTCAACGCGGCGTTCCGCCACCGCCCTCACGGTGGCCGGCGCGCTGGTCGCCGGCTCCCTGGCCGGCGCACCCGCACACGCCGCACCCGAGATGTCCGCCACCCCCGAGAAGGCCACCGCGCTCGCCGCCGCACTCGGCGACCGCTCGGCCGGCACGTACGCCGCCACCGGCGGCACCATGGTCGTCACGGTGACCGACGACGCCGCCGCGGCGAAGGTCCGCGCGGCCGGCGCCACCCCCAGGCTCGTCACCCGCGGCGCCGACGAGCTGGCCCGTGCCACCTCGGCGCTCGACAGGTCCGCCCGCATCCCCGGCACCGCCTGGTGGACCGACCCGGCGACGAACCAGGTCGTCGTCTCCGTCGACAGCACCGTCACCGGCGCGAAGCTCGCCCGGGTCGAGGCCGTCGCGAAGCAGCTCGACGGCACCGTCCGGATCGAGCGCGAGGCCGGCACGCTCGGCACCCGCATCGCCGGCGGCGAGGCCATCTACGCCCAGGGCGGCGGACGCTGCTCGCTCGGCTTCAACGTGCGCAGCGGCAGCACCACCTACTTCCTGACCGCCGGGCACTGCACCGCCATCGCGGCCACCTGGTACGCCGACTCCGGCCAGAGCAGCCAGCTCGGCACCGGCGGCACCGGAAGCTTCCCGGGCAACGACTACGGCATCGTGCAGCACACGAACGGCGCCGCGGCCGAGGGCAGCGTCTCGCTCTACAACGGCGGCAAGCAGGCCATCACCGGGGCGGCCGACGCCTACGTCGGGCAGTCGGTGCAGCGCTCCGGCAGCACCACCGGCCTGCACGGCGGCACGGTCGAGGCGCTGAACGCCACGGTGAACTACGCGGAGGGCAGCGTCTCCGGGCTGATCCGCACCACCGTGTGCGCCGAGCCGGGCGACAGTGGCGGCTCGCTGTTCAGCGGCAGCAGTGCGATCGGCCTGACCTCCGGTGGCAACGGTGACTGCTCCTCCGGCGGGACCACCTACTTCCAGCCGGTCACCGAGGCGCTCAACGCGTACGGCGTGAGCATCCTCTGAGCGATCCGCACCGGCACGGGAGGTCATCGGGCGACCGGTGGCCTCCCGTTTTGCCGTGCCAGCAAGTTTCCTTGCCGGCCCGTCGTCGCTCGCGCACGATGACGGTGCCGGGCCGCCGAAGCGCCCGGCGGCGAAGGAGGCAGGCATGACCGGGCACCACCACCAGCACCAGCAGAACCCGCCGGCGGACACCGACCCGGCCGAGTTCTGGGACGAGCGCTACGGGCAGTCCGACCGGATCTGGAGCGGCCGGGTCAACCCGGTGCTCGCCGAGGTGGCCGGCGCCCTGCCGCCCGGCACCGCGCTCGACCTGGGCTGCGGCGAGGGCGGCGACGCGATCTGGCTGGCCGGGCAGGGCTGGCGGGTCACCGCCGTGGACATCTCCGCCGTCGCGCTGGAGCGGCTCACGGCCGAGGCCGCGCGCGCCGGTGTGGCGGACCGGATCACCGCCGTACGCCGCGACGTGCTGGCCGAGGGCTTCCCGGCCGGCCGTTACGACCTGGTGTCGGCGCAGTTCTTCCAGTCCCCGCTGGTCCTGCCCCGGGAGAAGGTGCTGCCCCCGGCGGCCGAGGCGGTAGCGCCCGGCGGCCGGCTGCTCGTCGTCGAGCACGGCGCGCCGCCGCCGTGGTCCGGGCTCGACCCCGACGACCCGCGCTTCGCCAGCCCGGAGGAGATCCTCGCCGCGATCGGCCCCGACCCGGACCGCTGGGAGACCGAGCGGTGCGGCGCGGCCCGCCGCACCGCCACCGGTCCGGACGGCCACCCGGGGGAACTGGTCGACCACGTGGTCCTGGCCCGTCGCCGCTGACCGCCGTCAGGCCGGCGCGGCCGGCCGGGGCCGGGGCCGGGTCAGCAGCAGGACCAGCAGGCCGGCCGCGCACAACGCCGTGTTCATGACGTACGCCCACCGGAAGCCGACCTGCGTGGCGAGCCCCAGCAACGGGCCGGCGAGCATGGCGCCGATCGGGAACGTGTTGGTGAACAGCGTGGTGGCGCGGCCGGGCTGGCCCGGCAGCAGGTCCTGCACGTAGGCGATGCCGACGCCGGACACCGCGGCGATGAACAGCGCGTTGACCAGCTGCGCGCCGAGCAGCACGCCGACGCTGGAAGCCACGGCCGCGATCGCGTAGTAGGCGGCCCCGCAGCCGCCGCCGAGCAGGATCAGCGGCCGCAGCCGGACTTTCGCGGTGAGCGCACCCAGCCCCAGCATCAGCGGGATCTCCAGCGCCGCGCAGAGACCCAGCACCAGGCCCGCGTCCGCCGGGTCACCGCGCAGGTCACGCCCGATGAACAACGGCAGCACCTGCACGCCGAGCGTCAGCGGGCACTGCAACATGGTGAACGCGACAACGGTCAGCGCCAGCCGCCACCGCGACGCGCCCGGTGGGTCGGCGCCCCGCTCGTCGGGGGCCGACCGCGGCGGCACGGGCAGCTCCTCCAGCCGGATCGCGGCGATCAGCGCCGCCAGCGCGTACAGGACGGCGGCTGCGCCGTAGACCAGCCGGAAGCCGCCGACGGAGAGCAGGACCGCGGCCAGCGGCGGCCCGCCCACCCAGGCCAGTGAGAAGACCGTACGCATGGCGCTGATGCCGAGCGCGGCCCGCCCCGGACTGTCCCGGTCGAAGAGCTGGCGGGCGTAGGCGAACGACTGCGGGAGCAACGACCCGGCCAGCGCCGTGAGGGTCACGGCCAGCCCCAGCAGGATCCAGTAGTCGCGCACGAACGCGGTCAGCCCGGTGCCCACCATCCCGGCCAGCGAGGCGCCCACGAGCAGCCGCCGGCGGATCGGCCACCGGTCCGACAGGCGCCCGACCAGCGCCGCGACGGCCACCCCGGACAGCGGCGCGACGACCAGGAACACGGTGACCCGCAGCGGGTCGGCGCGCACCTCGGAGTCGAGGAACAGCGTCAGGAACGGCATCACCACGGCGAAGGAGGTGCCGGCGGCCAGGAACACCAGCACCAGCGGCAGCAGCCGGAGGCGGCCGGCGCGCACCGCCGGCCTGGTGTCCACAGCCATGGCGATCACGGTACGCCGTACCGGTGACACGCTCGCGCAGGTGACCCGTACACCGTCCTTACCGCCCTCGAACATCGCGCCGCTAACGTCGGCTCACATGACGGAACGCGAAGCGGTGGCGCACCTGCTGCGCCGGGCGACGTTCGGGCCGACCGCCGACGAGGTGGACGCCGCCGAACGGGCCGGCTTCGGGGCCACCCTCGACCGGCTGCTCACTCCCGACGGGCCGGACCGGGGCGCCGCGGCCACCCCGGCCCCGGCGTTCGGTCCCGACCCGGCGGCGGCGCTCGGCAAGGACGCCGGACGGGAGCAACGCCAGCAGGCCAACCGCGAGCGCCGGGCACAGGTGACCGCGCTGACCGCGTGGTGGCTGGCGCGGATGGTCGCCGCCGAGCACCAGTGCGACGAGAAGCTGCTGTTCTTCTGGCACGGACACTGGGCCACCGGCGCGCAGAAGGTCCGGTCGGCGGCGCTGATGCAGCGGCAGTTGCAGACGCTGCGGCGGCTCGGTCGGGGCCCGCTCGTCCCGCTCGTCGACGCCATGGTGCGTGACCCGGCGCTGATCCTCTGGCTCGACGGCCAGCAGAACACCCGCCGGGCGCCGAACGAGAACCTGGCCCGGGAGCTGATGGAGCTGTTCACGCTCGGGATCGGTGGCGGCTACGGCGAGGTGGACGTCAAGGAGGGCGCCCGGGCGCTCACCGGCTGGACGGTGGACCGGGGCACCGGCACGGCGCGTTTCGTCGCCCGGCGGCACGACCCGGGCCCGAAGGTGATCCTCGGCCGACGCGCCGCCTTCGACGCCGCCTCGTTCGCCGCGCTGCTCGCCGGCCGCCCGGAAGCCGCCCGGTTCGTCGCCGGCCGGCTCTGGTTCCGCTACGCCGGCGCGCAGGTGCCGGCCCCGACCGACCTGGCCGGCCCGGACACCGTCGGCACGCTGCGCCGGATCTTCACCGCCCCCGCGTTCGCGCAGACCCGCGACACCCTGGTCAAGCAACCCGTCGAGTGGCTGGTCGGCGCGGCCCGACAGTTGGGCGTGCGCCCGGCGGCGCTGTCCGAGGCGGGTCGGCGGCGGCTGCTGTCCGGGCTGAACGCCCTCGACCAGGTGCCGTTGCGCCCGCCGAGCGTCGGCGGCTGGCCGGCCGGCACGGCCTGGCTGACCACCTCGTCGTTGCAGGCCCGGCTGCGCCTGGCCGACCAGTTGGCCGGTGCCGCCGACGCGGCGGTGCTGGACCGCCTCGCCGCCGCACCGCCGGCCGGCCGGCCCGAGGCGCTGGCCCGGCTGTTGGTGGTCGACCGGTGGAGCGACCGCACCCGGGCCGCCCTGGCCCCGTTGGCCGGTGAGCCGCGCCGGCTGCTGGTGGCCGCCCTGGTCAGCCCCGAGTACGCGGTCAGTTGAGAGGAGCGATCCGTGGATGTCCTGACCCGACGGCGGTTCCTGGTGGCCAGCGGCGTGGTCGGCGCGACCGCGCTGGCCGGCGGCGCCGCCGCGTACCGCCTGCGTGACGTGCTCGCCACCGCGGGCGACGGTGACCCGCGGGCCCGCACCCTGGTGCTGGTCACCCTGTACGGCGGCAACGACGGCCTGCACACCGTCGTGCCCCACGCCGACCCGGCCTACCGGGACGCGCGGCCCGACCTGGCGTACTCCGCCGAGGAGGTGCTGCGGCTCGACGACGGTGTCGGCCTCAACCCGGCGCTCCCCGGCCTGCACCGCGCGTACGGCGAGGGCCGGCTCGCGGTGGTGCGCGGCGTCGGCTATCCGAAGCCGGACCGCAGCCACTTCCGGTCCATGGACATCTGGCACACCGCCCAGCCGGACCGGCCGGGCACCACGGGCTGGCTGGGCCGGTGGCTCGACGGCGCCGGCGGTGACCCCCGGCTGGCGGTCTCGTTCGAGCCGGCCCTGCCCCCGCTGCTGGCCGGCGAGCGCGGTGCGGGGGCGTCGGTGCCGGTGACCGAGCGGGAGACGACGCCGCGACTCGGCGCGGAGGCGCTCGCCGCCCTCGGTGCCGCGGCACCCGGCGAGTCGCCGGCCCGGGCCCGCGCCGCGGCCTGCTTCGCCGACCTGCGGGCGGTCGACGGGATGGTCCGGCAGGTCCGGGCCGCCGACGACGGCGAGGGCGCGGAGGACGACGGGGAGTCCGCACCGGCCACCGCCACCGGTGGTGCCCGGGCGTCCCTGGACGCGCAGCTCGACCTGGTCGCCCGGTGCGTCGAGGCGGGCGTGGTCACCCGGGTCTTCTCGGTCTCGCTCGGCGGCTTCGACACCCACGCCGACGAGAAGCAGCTCCAGCAGGTGCTGCTCGGGCAGCTCGACGCCGCGTTGAGCCGGTTCGCCGACCGGATGGGCCGCACCGACGCCGGCCGCCGGGTGGTCGTGGCGGTCTACTCCGAGTTCGGCCGGCGGGTCCGGGCCAACGCCTCCGACGGCACCGACCACGGCACCGCCTCGAACGTGCTGCTCCTGGGCGCACCGGTCGACGGCGGCCTGCACGGCGAGCCGCCCAGCCTGACCGACCTCGACGACGGTGACCTGAAGTTCACCACCGACTTCCGGGACGTCTACGCCACCCTGCTGGAGCGGGTGCTGGACACCGACCCCGGCGCGGTGCTCGCCGGCTGGCGGGGGCGGCTCACCGGGGTGCTCTGACCACGCGACCGCCGGTCAGCCGACGGCGGTGGCCGACGGCGGCGCGCTCCCGCCCTGCGGCGCCTCCGGCGTCATCAGCCGGACGATCTCCGCCCGGTCGGCGGCCGACGGCAGCCCCCACTCCGGCCGGTAGCCGTACACCTCGTCCAGCGGGGTGGAGGCGGTCCGGCCGTCGACGATCTCGACGGAGTCGGTGCCGATCAGCCCGGGGTGTTCGACGCCGCACGCCTCGGCGACCTTGACCAGGTCCCGCCGGAGCGTACGGATGTAGTTGGCGGCCCGCACCGACTTGCGGGCCGGGTCCAGGCCCCGCGCCAGCCACGCGTTCTGGGTGGCGACGCCGGTCGGGCAGGTGTCGGTGTGGCACTTCTGCGCCTGGATGCAGCCGATCGCCAGCATCGCCTCCCGGCCCACGTTGACCAGGTCGGCGCCGAGCGCGAACGCGACCACCGCGTTGTCCGGCAGGCCGAGCTTGCCGGCGCCGACGAACACCACCTGCTCGTGCAGGCCGCGCTCGGCGAACGTCCGGTAGACGCGGGAGAAGCCCTGCTGGAACGGCAGCGACACGGAGTCGCTGAAGATCAGCGGGGCGGCGCCGGTGCCGCCCTCGCCGCCGTCGACGGTCACGAAGTCCACGCCGCGGCCGGTCTCGCGCATCAGCGTGGTCAGCTCCTCCCAGAAGCCCAGGTCACCCACGGCGGACTTGATGCCGACCGGCAGGCCGGTCTCGGCGGCCAGCAGCTCCACCCAGTCCAGCAGGCTGTCGCAGTCGGAGAACTCGGCGTGCCGGGACGGGCTGACGCAGTCCTGCCCGGCCGGGATGCCCCGGGTGGCGGCGATCTCGGCGGAGACCTTCGCCGCCGGCAGCAGCCCGCCGAGGCTCGGCTTGGCGCCCTGGCTGAGCTTGATCTCCAACGCCCGCACCGGCGCGCCGGCCACCAGGTCCTTGAGCCGGTCCAGGCTGAACCGGCCGCGCTCGTCCCGACAGCCGAAGTAGGCGGTGCCGAGCTGGAAGACCACCTCGCCGCCGTTGCGGTGGTACGGCGACAGCCCACCCTCGCCGGTGTTGTGCAGGCAGCCGGCGAGCGCGGCGCCGCGGTTGAGCGCCTCGATCGCGTTGCCGGAGAGCGAACCGAAGCTCATCCCGGAGATGTTGACCACCGACTCCGGCCGGAAGGCCCGCGCCCGCCCACGGGCCGCGCCCAGCACCTTGGCGCAGGGCAGCGCCACGTCGTGCCCGGCGGCCGGCGTCGACGGCGGTACGGCCCGACCAAATGTGCGGTGCTTGATGATCGGGTAGCCGCGGGTGTGCTCGATGTCGTTGTCGGTGCCGAAGCCGAAGTAGTTGTTCTCCTGCTTCGCCGAGGCGTACACCCAGCGGCGCTGGTCGCGGGTGAAGGGCCGTTCCTCGTCGTTGCCGGCCACGATGTACTGGCGCAGCTCGGGCCCGATCGACTCGAGCAGGTAGCGGGCGCGGCCCAGGACGGGGAAGTTGCGCCGCAGCGCGTGGTCACGTTGCAGCAGGTCCCGGGCCGCGACGGCGGCGACGGCGGCGACGGCGGCGGGTACGGCTCTTCTGGCCCAGCTCATCCCGCCACTCTTTCCGCCGGGGCCACCGGTCAAACTCCGGTGGAACCCCCGCCGCGCGGGCGGTGTCAGGGAAGTGGACCGAGGCGGAGGTTGCCCTGGACGACGAGGAGATCGTCACCCGCGTACGCGCCGGTGACCGGGAGGCGTACGACCTCCTGGTCGCCCGGCACACCGCGTCCGCGTACCGGACGGCGGTGCTGCTCGGCGCCGGCCCGGACGCCGAGGACGTCATCCAGGAGGCGTTCGTGAAGGCCTACCGGAAGCTGTCCCGCTACCGGGGGGACGCGTCGTTCCGTTCCTGGCTGCTCGCGATCGTGGCCAACGAGAGCCGCAACCTGCACCGCTCCCGCGGCCGGCGCGACGGGTTGGTGTTGCGGGCCGCGGCGGCGGCACCGGGGACGGAGGCGACCGCGGACGACGGGCTCGGCGCGGTCCTCGCCGCCGAGCGCCGGGCCGCGCTGGTGGGGGCGCTGCGCCGGCTGCCCGCCCGGGACCGTGCGGTGATCGCCTGCCGCTACCTGCTCGACCTCACCGAGGAGGAGACCGTGACCGTGCTGGGGCTGCCCCGGGGCACGGTGAAGTCGCGCACCCACCGCGCGCTGGCGAAGCTGCGTGGCCTGCTCGACCGCGAGGTGGCACACCGTGGATGAGCTGGAGCGGGAGCTGCGGGCGCTGTCCGCCTGGCTGGAGCCGACCGCGCCGCCGGACGTGGTCGCCCGGGTCCACGCCCGTGTCGCCGCGCCGCCGCGCCGGCGCCGGCGGTACTGGTTGTCCGCCGCGCTCGCCGCGCTGCTCGTGGCGGCGCTGCCGCCGGGGCGCGCCGCCGTCGCCGACGCGGTGTCCGGGTTGCTGCGGTTCGCCGGGGTGGTCGTGGACACCTCGGGCGCCCCGGCGTCACCCACCGGAACGCCGTCGCCGCTGCCGGGGCAGCGCCCGGTCGCGCCCGCCGAGGCGCAGCGGCAGGTCCGCTTCCCGATCCGGGTGCCGGCCCGGCTCGGCGCCCCCGAACGGGTGCTGGTCGCCGACCCGGACGGCGCGGGCGCCCACCGGGTGGCGAGCCTGCTCTGGCGGGGCGGGGCGTTGCGCCTGGACGCGTTCGACGGTTCGCTCGACGTCGCGTTCCACAAGCAGGCCGCCGGCGCGGACGTGACGTTCACCCAGGTGCACGGCGACTTCGCGATCTGGGTCGGTGGCCCGCACGCGCTGGCGTACGTCGATCGGCGCGGGACGGTGCGGGTGGCCACCGCGCGCCTGTCCGCCGCGACGCTGATCTGGCAGGACGCCGGGGTGAGCTACCGCCTGGAGGGCGACCTCACCGAGGGCGAGGCGCTCGACATCGCGGGCTCGCTGGGCTGAGCGGGGAACCTCCCGGGCGTGGCCGGTGTCCTGGTGACGGGTTCGTCGTCGATCGATCGGGGGTGCCGGATGTCCCGTCCGGGCAGGATCTCGCTGGTGTCGGTGCTGCTGCTGGGCGGCTGCACGAGCTCCGGATCGCCGACTCCGCCGCCGGCCGCGTCGAGCGCCGCCACACCGGCCGCGTCGACCGGCTGTCACTCCCCGGTGGCGACGGGTCGGCTGCCGGACTGGGCGGACGCCGGGTTCAGCGGGGACACCCGGATGGCACACGTGCTCGGCGACCGGGGCGAGATCGTCGCGATCCTGTTCGGGCACCCGCTCACCGTCAGCCGGAGCGGGGGGCCGACCAACAAGATCCTCTGGGTGGGGCGTCCGGCGTCCGCCTCGCCCGACCCGGCGGCGTCCACCACGCTGGTGATCACCGCGACGCGCGACGGCAGCGGCGCCCGGGTCACCCGGGAGGTCGCCGGTGGCCCCGGACCGTCCATCGTCGACCTGCCCGCGGCCGGGTGCTGGCACCTGCGGCTTGCCTGGTCCGGCCGGGTCGACACGATGGACCTCGCCTACGCCGCCGCCTGAGGTGGGCATGGCCGCGCCCGCTCCGGGTAACGCCGGGTCATGGCGAAGTACACGAAGCCGGAGCTCCGGGAGCAGCTCAAGGAGGAGATCAAGGCCTCCGACAAGGGGGGCCGGCCGGGGCAGTGGTCGGCCCGCAAGTCGCAGCTGCTGACCAACGAGTACAAGAAGCGCGGCGGGGGCTTCGAGGGCCCGAAGGACGCACGACAGCGCTCGTTGCAGCGCTGGGGCGGCGAGCAGTGGCAGACCCGCTCCGGTGACACCCGTGCCCGGCACGACGGCGAAACCGAGCGTTACCTGCCGAAACAGGCATGGGAGGAGCTGTCGGAGAAGGACCGGCGGGCGACCGACACCCGCAAGCGGCGCGCGTCGCGCTCCGGCCGGCAGTACGTCCCGAACACCGGCCCGGCGAAGCGGGCCCGGCGGGACGCGACCGCCGCCGAGCAGGTGACCGAGCTGCCGGTGGCGGAGGCGGCCAAGCTCGTGCGCGGACTCGACCGGCGCCAGCTCGACGCGGCGCTGCGCCGGGAGCGCCGCGGCAAGGCCCGCAGCACGCTGATCCGGCGGCTGGAGTCGGAACTCCGCCGCCGGACAGCGTGAGCGTGGCCTACCGGCGCGGCTGCTGCGGTACGCGGGGCAGCACGAACGGCGGCCCGGAGTAGATGAGGTCCGCCTTCAACTCCTGGTAGGACCGCTTCGGCCGGTAGTTCTCGTCGTAGACGGTGGCCAGCCCCTCCGGCGGGTCCGAGAACGCGCCCGGCACCCAGGAGTGCTTGTCGGTGAAGCCCCAGAGCGTGAACGACAGGCAGTGCCGCTCGGCCAGGCAGGCCCGCAGCAGCGTGCTGAAGTTGGCCGCGGACGCCTGCAACCGGGGGTTGATCTCGGCGGAGTCGCCCGCCTGCACCCCGGCGGTCATCTGGCTGCGCACGTCCACCTCGGTGAACGCCGTCGCCAGACCCAGCCCGGCGAACTTCCGCAGCGCGGCGACGACCTGGAGGGTGTCGTAGTTGCCGTACTGGGTGCCCAGGTGGCCCTGGCTGCCGACGCCGTCGATCGGCACGCCCCGGGCCCGCAGGTCACGAGCCATCTCGTAGACGAACTGCGTCTTGTCGTCGGCCGGGTTGCCGGAGCCGAAGGCCTCGATGTTGTAGTCGTTGTAGAACAGCAGCGCCTTCGGGTCGGCGGCGCGGGCCCAGCGGAAGGCGTCGGCGACGTAGCCGGGGCCGAGGTGCTGCGCCCAGAAGCCCTTGTAGTGCAGGGTGGACGGGGTGTCCCAGGGGTCGCTGACCGCCTCGTTGACCACGTCCCACTGCCAGATCTGGCCCTTGAAGTGGCGGACCACGGCGGTGATGTGGTCGCGCAGGATCTTCCGTAGCTCGGCGGTGTCGATCGAGCCGTCCGCGACGCCCTCGGTGAGCCAGGTCGGCAACTGGTTGTGCCAGACCAGCACGTGGCCGCGGACCCGCTGCTGGTGCTGGCGGGCGAAGGCGACCAGCTCGTCGGCCGGACCCCAGTTGTAGGTGCCCCGGGTGGGCTCCAGGCTCTCCCACTTCATCACGTTCTCGGCGGTGACCGTGGAGAACTCGGAGCCGGCCAACTCCCGGTAGCGGGGCTCGGCGGCGTTGTCGAGAGCGGCCATGTCGACTGCGGTGCCCACGTACAGGCCGTGGCGCTTGGCCAGGTCGCGCAGGCTCTGCGTGGTCGGGTCGTAGGGGCGCCCGGCGGTGGCGGGCACGACGTTGAGGGCGGCGGCGGTCGCGACGGCGACGAGGCCGGCGGCGAGCCAGCGGCTCGGTTTCATGGTGGTCCTTCCGGCGAGCGCGAACGTCCGAAACTTCCGGGAACATTTCCGAAACTCGGCCGGAACGTTACGGCGGTCGATGCGGCCCGTCAATCGCCCGCGCCACTCCTCGGTGCCTTGACGTGCGCGGCTGTTAACGTGAACATAGATGAGCATCGTTAAATGGAGGCGTCATGGCGCGAGGTCGATCGGTTCGTCGCACGCTGATCGCCCTGGTGGCGGCCCTGACCGCGACGATCGGCGGCGTGGTCGTCGCGTCGCCGCCGGCCACCGCCGCCACCGACGGCTTCCGGGGCATGAACTGGGCCGTGCTGGGCGACAACTTCAGCACCGGTCCGCTCGTCGTGCAGGGCCTGACCGCGTCCGACAGCAACGCCACGGTGCGCGCCAAGGCCGACGCCCTCTACGACGCCATGGCGGCCAGCATGGGGGTCAACACCGTCCGGCTGCCGATCAACACCCACACGGTGGGCACCACCTGGTGGGAGGCCTACCGGGGTGCGGTCGACGCCGCCACCGCCCGCGGCTTCAAGGTCATCCTGGCCTACTGGGAGGACGGCGCCGCCTCCGGCGGTCGGATCACGAACCTCGCCGCGTGGAACGCGATGTGGTCGACGGTGACCAACACCTACGGCGCGAACCCGAACGTCTACTTCGAGCCGATGAACGAGCCGCACGGCTACAGCTCGGCGCAGTGGCGCGACGTGGCGGCCGAGTGGCTCCGCTACCACTACTCGGCGGTGCCCGCCCGGGTGCTGATCGGCGGCACCGGGTTCAGCCAGGACCTGCGTGACGTCTGCGACGACCCGCGCTTCGCCTCGACGCTCTTCTCCTTCCACCACTACGCGTTCTTCTACGAGCCGATGAGCTACGACGCCTTCCGGAGCCACATCCGGACCCGCCTCGGCAACTGCGCCTCCCGCGCGGTGGTCACCGAGTTCGGCGCGCCCATGAACGACGGCCGCGACTACGCCGACGCGAACAGCACGGACAACTTCGTGCGGCACATCCGCGCCATGGCCCAGGTGATGCGCGACAACCGGATGGGCGGCACCTACTGGCCCGCCCTCGGCGGCAAGCCCGGCACCATCGGGTACGACTGGTACTCGATGTTCTCCCTCGGCGGCAGCGGCACCGACCTCCGCCTTGCCGTCCGCAACCCCTCGGGCGCGGACCGAATCCGCTACGGGTGGGGCGACACCGTCGGCGGCGGCCCCACCACGCCTCCGCCGTCGACCGGGACGTTCTACCGGGTCGTCGTGCGCCACAGCGGCAAGGCCATGGACGTCCAGTCACCGAACACCGACAACGGCGCCCGCGTCGGCCAGTACACCTACGGCGGCAACGCGTGGCAGCAGTGGCAGTTCGCCGACGCCGGCGGTGGCTGGTGGCGCCTCGTCAGCCGGCACAGCGGGAAGTGCCTCGACGTGGTGGGCGCCTCCACCGCCGACGGCGCCGAGCTGATCCAGTACACCTGTGGCAGCGGCGCGAACCAGCAGTTCCAGATGGTCGCCGACGGCGGCTGGTTCCAGCTCCGGGCCCGGCACAGCGGCAAGTGCGTGGACGTGCCGGCCGCGTCGACCGCGGACGGCGTGGTGCTCAAGCAGTATCCGTGCAACAGCGGCGCCAACCAGCGGTGGTCGCGCTCGGCCGTCTGACGCTCGGCTAGCCGATTGGCCGGCAGGAGGCCCGCACCACCAGCTCGGTGGGAAGCCGGATGTGCGCGTCGCGTTCCACGCCGGCGATCAGGTCGATCAGCAGGCGCAGCGACTCGGCGCCCATCCGTTGCAGCGGTTGCCGGATGGTGGTCAGCGGCGGGTCGACGAGCGCCGACTCCGGGACGTTGTCGAAGCCGATCACCGACAGCTCGTCCGGGACCGCGATGCCGATGGCCCGGGCGACGTCGAGCGTGGAGATCGCCGACAGGTCGTTGCCGGCGAAGATGGCGGTCGGCCGGTCGGGGAGCGCGAGCAGCTCCGCGGCGGTGCCGGCGGCGCCCTCGATCCGGAAGCCGCCGACGCGCACGAGCCGTTCGTCCACCGCCACGCCCGCGTCGGCCATGGCCTGTCGGAAGCCGGCCTCGCGCAGGCGCGCCGACTCGAGGTCGGGGCGCCCGCTGATGTGCCCGATCCGCCGGTGGCCGAGGGAGAGCAGGTAGTTCGTCGCGAGCACGGCGCCGGCGAAGTTGTCCGAGTCGACGGTGGGCAGGCCGGACGGGCCGGTGTGCGGGTCGACGGCCACCACGTGGAAGCCGTGTTTGGTCTCGACCACGGTCGGCGTGACGATCACCGCGCCGTCGATGAGCGTGCCGGAGAGCCGGGCCAGGGAGCGTCGTTCCCAGCCGATCGCGGCGCCCTCGCCGTCGCCGCTGGAGTAGGCGAGCAGTTGGTAGCCGCTGCCGGCGACCTCCCGGGAGGCGCCCTTCAGCAGCTCGGTGGAGAACGGCTCGAACTCGGCGACCAGGATGCCCAGGACGTTCGTGCGGTGGCTGCGCAGGCTCTGCGCCCCCAGGTCGGCCTCGTACCCGAGGTCGTGGATGACCTGCTGCACGCGCTCGACGGTGGCCTGGGCGACGCCGTACCGACCATTGACAACCTTTGATACGGTCGCCACCGAGACGCCGGCGGTACGTGCCACGTCGGACATCTTGACGCGCTGCGGGAAGGCCACGCCGACGATGATAGAGGGCGTCCGGGGCCGCGTCGCGACGGTTTCGAAAACGTTATCGATACCGATTGACATCAAGTTTCGTGACTGTAAAACTCCCCGACAGGTAACCCGACTGAGCGGTCGAGGAGACATCTAATGGCGATGAAGCGCCGCGCCGGTGCCGTCCTGGCACTGTTGATGACAAGCGCCCTCGTCGCCGCCGGATGTAGCGGCGGTGGCGACGACGAAGCAGCAGACACGGGAAGTGAGCTGTACAAGAACCCGGTGACGTTGACCTGGTGGCACAACGCCTCCCAGGACGGCCCCGGCAAGACGTACTGGGAGAAGGTCGCCAAGGACTTCTCCACCGCCCACCCGACCGTCAAGATCGAGATCGAGGCGATCGAGACGAACCAGCTCCAGCGCACCCGGCTTCCCGCCGCGCTGCTGAGCAACGACCCGCCGGACATCTTCCAGGCGTGGGGCGGCGGCGAGATGCGCGAGCAGGTCGAGGCCGACTACCTCAAGGACATCACCGAGCAGGTCAAGGGCGAGGTCGCCGACATCGGCAGCGCCTCCGAGATCTGGCAGGTGAACGGCAAGCAGTACGGCCTGCCGTTCCGGATGGGCATCGAGGGCGTCTGGTACAACAAGGACATGTTCGCCAAGGCGGGCATCACGGCCCCGCCGACCACGTTCGACGAGCTGAACGCGGCGGTCGCCAAGCTGAAGGCGACCAACGTCATCCCGATCGCCCTCGGCGCGGGGGACAAGTGGCCGGCCGCCCACTGGTGGTACAACTTCGCGCTGCGGGCCTGCTCGGTCGACACGCTGAAGAAGGCGACCACCGACCGGAACTTCGACGACCCGTGCTTCGTCAAGGCCGGCCAGGACCTCAAGGCCTTCATCGACACCAAGCCGTTCCAGAACAACTTCATCGCCACGCCCGGTCAGAACGACCCGACCAGCGCGAACGGCCTGCTGGCCAACGGCAAGGCCGCGATGGAGCTGATGGGCGACTGGAACCGCGGCACGCTGGACACGGTCGCCACCGACAAGGCGAAGCTCGCCAAGTTCCTCGGCTGGTTCCCGGTGCCGGCGATCTCCGGATCGGCGGGTGACCCCAAGGCGGCCCTCGGCGGCGGCGACGGGTTCGCCTGTGCCAAGCAGGCCCCGGCGGAGTGCGTCGAGTTCCTCAAGTACATCGTCAGCCCCGAGGTGCAGAAGGGCTACGCGGCCACCGGCACCGGCCTCCCGGTCGCCAAGGGCGCCGCGGACGGCGTGACCGACCCGGCGCTGAAGTCCATCCTGACCGCCACCTCCGACGCCACCTACGTGCAGCTCTGGCTGGACACCGCCTACGGCAGCACGGTCGGCAACGCGATGAACGACGCCATCGTCGCCATCTTCGCCGGCAACGGCAGCCCGGAGAAGGTCGTCGCGGCCATGAAGGCGGCCGCGAGCAAGTGACCTCCACCGACCAGACCCGGTTCCCCGCCGGCGGCGTCTCCGCGCCGCCGGCGGGCCTCCGGCCCGCCGCGCGCCCGTCCGCCCGCCGGGCCCAGACCCGTCGCAAGTGGTACGAGATCGTCGGGCTCACCACGCCGGCGCTCGTCGTCTACGTGACCTTCGTGCTGGTGCCGATGGGCTTCGCGTTCTACTACAGCCTGTTCCGGTGGCGCGGGGTGGGCCCGCCCACCGAGTACGTCGGCTTCAAGAACTACGTCCTGGCCTTCCAGGACCCGATCTTCCTCGACGCGCTGCGCAACAACGCCATCGTCGTGTTCGGGTCGCTGCTGATCCAGGGCCCGATCGCGCTGGGCGTCGCGCTGCTGCTCAACCGGCGCTTCCGCGGGCGCTCCACGTTCCGCCTGCTGGCGTTCGTGCCGTACGTGCTCGCCGAGGTCACCGTCGGCATCATGTGGAAGCTGATCCTGACCGGCGACGGCACCGTCGACGTGCTGCTGCGGGCGGTGGGCCTGGGCGGCTTCGTGCAGGCGTGGCTCGCCGACCTCGACGTGGTCATCTGGACCCTGCTGTTCGTCCTCACCTGGAAGTACGTCGGCTTCGCCATCATCCTGCTGCTCGCCGGCCTGTCCAACGTGCCGGACGAGCTGACCGAGGCCGCCGCCATCGACGGCGCGAGCTGGTGGCAGATCCAGCGCCACATCACGCTGCCGCTGCTGGGCCCGACGATCCGGATCTGGATGTTCCTGTCCATGATCGGTTCGTTGCAGGTCTTCGACGTGGTCTGGGTGACCTCGGTGCCCGCGGTCCGCTCCCTGGGCGCGTCGGCCACCATGGCGACCTACATGGTGGACAACGGGTTCTTCGCCCGGCTGTGGGGCTACGGCAACGCGGTTGCCGTGATCCTGTTCGTCATCTCCTTCGTCGCGGCGCTGCTGTTCCAGCGTTTCCTGCTCCGCCGGGACATCGAGGGCGCCATCACGAGAAGGGCGAACTGACACGTGACCGCGAACTCCGTCCTCTCCCGGCCCGCCAGCCGTCGCCCGCTCACCTGGGGCACGCCGCTGACGTACGCGCTCGCGCTCGCCGTCGCGGCGGTGTCGATCGCGCCGATCGTCTACGTGATCGTCGGCGGCTTTCGCACCACTCCGCAGATCGTCGCGGACCCGGCCGGGCTGCCCGACCCGTGGGTCTGGGACAACTACGCCCGGGTGCTGACCCAGAGCGACTTCTGGCGGCAGGCGTTCAACAGCGCGGTGATCGCGCTCGGCACCACGCTCGGCGTCGTGGTGCTCGGCCTCTGCGCCGCGTTCGTGATCGCCCGCTACACCTTCCGTGGGCGGGAGGCGTTGCACACCTTCTTCACGCTGGGCCTGCTCTTCCCGGCCGGTGCGGCGATCCTGCCGCTCTACCTGATGCTGCGCGACCTGAACCTGATCAACTCCTACTACGCGGTGATCCTCCCGCAGGTCGCCTTCTCACTGCCGATCACGATCGTCATCCTGCGACCGTTCCTGTCCGCCATCCCCCGGGAGTTGGAGGACGCCGCCGCGATCGACGGCGCGGACCGGCTCGGCTTCCTCTGGCGCATCGTGCTGCCGCTGTCGCGACCCGCGCTGGTCACCGTCGGGATCCTCGCGTTCGTGGCGAGCTGGAACGCGTTCCTGCTGCCGCTGCTGGTCCTCGGTGACGCCAACCTGCACACCCTGCCGCTGGGCGTGCAGAACTTTTCCAGCCAGTACACCACCGACACGGCGGGCGTTCTCGCCTTCACCTCGCTGGCGATGCTGCCGGCGTTGCTCTTCTTCACGCTCGCCGAGAAGCAGATCGTCGGCGGCCTGCAAGGCGCCGTCAAGGGCTGAGCGGCAGCGGTACGAGCACAACCAAGGGAAAGGCACACCATGACAGAGGTCCACGCGGTGGTGGGCGGGCCGGCGCCGGTCCAGGCAGTTCCGGACCACGACCGGCCCGACGGGCGCACCGGTGAGGCACGGGTGCGCGAGTTGCTCGGCCGGATGACGCTCGACGAGAAGGTCGCGCAGCTCGTCGGGTTCTGGGAGAAGGCGGACGGCGAGGCGGTCGCGCCCCTGCAGGGCGAGTTCGCCGACGCCGTCCGGCTCGAGGACTTCGTCCGGCACGGGCTGGGTCATCTCACCCGCGCCTACGGCACCCGTCCGGTCGACGCCGTGGCGCGCGCGGCCTGGCTGTGGGAGTTCCAGCGGAACCTGGTCACCGGCACCCGGCTGGGCATCCCGGCGATCGTGCACGAGGAGTGCCTCACCGGCCTGTCGGCGTGGAAGGCGGCCACCTTCCCCACGCCACTGGCCTGGGGCGCCGCGTTCGACCCGGAGCTGGTGACCGAGATGGCCGCGGCGATCGGGTCGTCGATGCGGGCGCTCGGCATCCACCAGGGGCTCGCCCCGGTGCTCGACGTGATCCGGGACCCGCGCTGGGGCCGGGTCGACGAGTGCGTCGCCGAGGACCCCTACCTGGTCGGCACCATCGGCACGTCGTACGTGCGCGGCCTGCAGTCGCAGGGGGTGCTCGCGACGTTGAAGCACTTCGCGGGCTACTCCGCGTCGCGGGCCGGGCGCAACTTCGGCCCGGTGCACGCCGGCCCCCGGGAACTCGCGGACGTCTTGTTCCTGCCGTTCGAGATGGCGATCCTCGACGGTGACGCGCGCAGTGTCATGCACTCCTACGCCGAGATCGACGGGGTGCCGGTGGCCGCCGACCCGGCGATGCTGACCGGCGTGCTGCGGGACCGGTGGGGCTTCGACGGCACGGTGGTGGCCGACTACTACGGGGTCGCCTTCCTGAACCTGCTGCACCACGTCGCGGCCGACAACGCGGACGCGGCCGGGCAGGCGCTGGCCGCGGGCCTGGACATCGAGCTGCCGACCGGCGACGCCTACCTGACCCTGGCCGAATCGGTCCGGGCCGGCACCGTCGACGAGGCGCTGGTGGACCGGGCGGTGCTGCGGGTCCTGCGCCAGAAGCAGGAGTTGGGGCTGCTCGACGCCACGTTCGCCGACGAGCCGCCCCGGGCGATCGACCTGGACCCGCCGGAGCACCGGGCGATCGCCCGCCGCCTCGCCGAGGAGTCGATCGTGCTGGTCGCCAACCAGGGCGTGCTCCCGCTGCCGGCGGGCCGGCGGGTGGCGGTCGTCGGCCCGAACGCGGACCGGCCGGGCGCGCTCTTCGGGTGCTACTCCTTCCTCAACCACGTGCTGGTCCAGCACCCCGGCGTGGAGGCCGGTTTCGAGGTGCCGACCGTCCTGGACGCGATGCGCGCCGAACTGGGCGCCGACCTCGTCACCTGGGCCGGTGGCTGCGACGTGGACAGTGACGACCGGTCCGGCTTCGACGAGGCGGTCGCCACCGCGTCCGCCGCCGAGGTCGCCGTCCTGGTCGTCGGCGACCACGCCGGCCTCTTCGGCCGGGGCACGGTCGGCGAGGGCTGCGACCGGGACGACCTGGAGCTGCCCGGTGTCCAGCGGGAGCTGGTCGAGGCGGTGCTGGCGACCGGCACCCCGGTCGTGCTGGTGCTGCTCACCGGCCGCCCGTACGCGATCGACTGGGCGCTGACCCGGTGCGCGGCCGTGGTGCAGTCGTTCTTCCCCGGCGAGGAGGGCGCGGGCGCGATCGCGGGCGTGCTCCGCGGGCGGGTCAACCCGTCGGGCCGGCTGCCGGTCAGCCTGCCCGGCTCGGCCGGCGCGCAGCCGTACTCGTATCTGCACCCGACGCTCGGCGCGGGCGCCAACGGCACCAACCTGCCGGCGACGCCGGCGGCGCCGTTCGGCCACGGCCTGTCGTACACGACGTTCGTGCACAGCGACCTGACCGTGCCGGCCACCGTGCCCACCGACGGCGCGCTGCCGGTGACGGTGCGCGTCACCAACACGGGCGCGGTCGCCGGCGACGACGTGGTCCAGCTCTACGGCCACGACGTGGTGGCCCCGGTGACCCGGCCGGTGGCGCAGTTGCTCGGCTACCGGCGGGTGCGCCTGGAGCCGGGGGAGTCGGTGACGGTCGGCCTGACGGTGCCCACGACGCGGTTGGCCTTCTCCGACCGCACGCTGACCCGGGTCGTGGAGCCCGGTGCGGTGGAGCTGTGGGTCGGCACCAGCGCGCGGCGGGACACCGAGGCGTCGACCACGCTGGTCGGCGACACGGTCCCGGTCACCAACGCGTCCGCGCGTTGGACGACCACCGAGCTGAGCTGAGGTTTCCGCCGCCGGCCGCCTCCGGGTCGGCCGGCGGTGGAGGCACTTCCTCCCCTTCTCATCGTTTTAACCGCATATGCGGCCTATGTCGGGCTTGCCCTCCGTAGGCTCCGGGATGTCATCCAGCCCCTGGACCGGGGCTCCCGGTGCCGGCCCGACAGGGATGCGTGAGTCGACGATGATGGATGCGGACACCATGGTCCTGCCCCGCCTCGGGCCCACCGAGGCCGGCGTCGAGGACCCGTGGGGCGAGGACCGGCCGCCGCGCCGCAGCCGGGCCGCCGCGCGCGCCGCGGCCGGCGCCGGCCGGTGGCGGGCGGTCCCGTGGCTGCTGCCGGCGCTGCTGGCGGGCGGCCTCGGCGGCGCCGGGCTTGCCACGCCGGGGCCGCGGACCGAGGAGCTGGCGGCCTGGCGTGCCGCGACGTCCCCCTGGCGCGCCGCGCTGACCGCGGGCGACGCCGCCTCGATGCCGTACCACCTGCTGATGCGGGGGTGGGCGGAGCTGTTCGGCACCTCCGACGTCGCCCTGCGGCTGCCCTCGCTGCTGGCGGTGACCGTGGCCGTGGCGCTCGTCGGTGGGCTGGCCGCCCGGTTGTTCGCGCCAGGCACGGGCGTGCTGGCCGGCGCGCTTCTCGCGGTGCTGCCGACCACCACCCGGTACGCGCAGGAGGCCCGGCCGGACGCGGTGGCGCTGCTCGCCGCCGTGCTCGCCACCTGGCTGCTGCTGCCGGTCCTCGACCGGCCGACCGCACGCCGACTCGTGGCGTACGCCGCCGGGGTGGCCCTGCTCGGCCTGTGTCAGCCCGGGGCGCTGCTGCTGCTCGCCGGCCACGGTTGGGTCGTGCTGGCCTTCCGGCGCCGGGCGGCGGGTCGCTGGTTCGCCGCCGCGGCGCCCGGGGTGCTGCTGGTGATCGTGTTGCTCTCGCGGGGCGGTGGGTTCCTCCCGCCCGGTGTCCGGCCCGATCCGGCCGTCCTGGCGGCGGCGCCGCGAGAGCTGTTCGGCGTCACCGCGCTCGGCGTGGTGCTGGCCGGCCTGGCCCTGTTCAGCCTCCCGCTGCGTTACGCGGCCGCGATCTGCACGGCCTGGGCGCTGGTGCCGGCGCTGGTGATGCTGCTCGTCGCGTGGGCGGTCCCGGTCTGGTCGCCGGCGGCCCTGTTCTTCACGCTGCCGGCCTGGGCGGTGCTCGGCGCGGTCGCGCTGTCCCGGCTGGGTGCACGCTGGGCGGTGGCCGGGCTGGCGGCGATCGCCCTGACGGGCGTGCCGGCGCAGGCGGCCGGGGCGCCGGCAATCCGCCTGATTCAGGCACTTTGCGGTTGATTGTCGGCTTAGGATCGGTCACGTTCGGGCGAGCCCGATGCAGACCATGGGGGAAACGTGGCCGTCGCCGCCGATACACGCCTGTCCCGCGCCACCCGGCCGGGCACTCCGGGCGACCGCCCGCCGACCACGCCACCCGGGCGGCCCGTCCACCCGGGGCCGGACCGCCGGCAGCGCAACATCCGGGCCCGCCTGGCGTACGCCCGCTGCGGCGCGACCACCGGGCCGCTGCGCCCGCCCCGCCGTCCCGACGCGCCGGTCGAGCTCCGCCCCGCCGCCTCGGTCGCCGCGCGGCTGGTGCTCACTCTGCTGGTGCTGGTCAACAGCGCGGCCGGCCTGCTCTTCGTCGGTTGGCTGCTGCTGCCGCAGCACGTGCCCGGCCCGGGCGTGGTCGGGCTGGGCGGCTGGCAGACGGCCGCCGCCCGGCTCGCGTTCTGCGTGGTCATCGGCATCGAGCTGATCCGGCTGGCGCAGAACGCGGTGGTGTGGGTCTTCGCCTTCCACGCCAAGGACCCGGTGCCCGTCGACCCGCCGGTCGGCCTGCGGGTGGCCCTGCTCACCACGATCGTGCCGAGCAAGGAGCCGCTCGACGTCGCGGAGCGCACCCTGCGCCGGCTGCGGGAGATCGTCTACTGCGGACGTGTCGACGTGTGGATCCTCGACGAGGGCGACGACCCGGCGGTACGGGCGATGGCCGCGCGCCTGGGCGTGCGCCACTTCACCCGCAGGGGCCGGCCGGAGTACAACCAACCGCGCGGCGAGTTCCGGGCCCGCACCAAGTCCGGCAACCACAACGCCTGGCGCGCCGAGCACGAGCACCGCTACGACGTGGTGGCCAACGTCGACCCGGACCACGTGCCGCTGCCGAACTTCCTGGAACGCACGCTCGGCTACTTCCGCGACCCCGAC
Source organism: Micromonospora humi (assembly GCF_900090105.1). Lineage (GTDB taxonomy): Bacteria > Actinomycetota > Actinomycetes > Mycobacteriales > Micromonosporaceae > Micromonospora > Micromonospora humi. The sequence continues at coordinate 240,511 of NZ_FMDM01000001.1, forward strand.
GTGGCGTTCGTGGTGACCCCCCAGGTGTACGGCAACATGCACCAGAACTTCGTCGCCCACGGCGCCTCGGTGCAGCAGTACCTCTACAACGGGCTGATCGCGCGCGGCGGCAACGGCCTGGACGCGCCGCTGCTCACCGGCACCGGTCACCTCTACCGCCCGGCGGCCTGGCGGACCATCGGCGGCTACCAGGACTCGATCATCGAGGACCATCTCACCAGCATCCGGATCCACGCCGCCGTCAACCCGGCCACCGGCCGGCGGTGGAAGGGGGTCTACACCCCGGACGTGGTGGCGCTGGGGGAGGGGCCGACCTCCTGGGCCGACTACTTCAACCAGCAGAAGCGCTGGGCGGCCGGCATCTGCGAGATCCTGCTCCGGCGTGAGCTGCGCGCGCCGCGTGAGCTGCCGTCCCGGCGTCGCTGGCAGTACCGCCTGCTCCAGTTCTACTACCCGAGTGTGGCGGTCAGCCTGCTGCTGGGCAACGCCGCCACCGCGCTGTACCTGCTCACCGGCGTGTCGGCGGGCCGGCTCGACCCGCAGGTGTGGGCGACGCTGTGGGGCGCCACCATCGGCACCTGGTTCCTGCTGTGGCTCTGGTTGCGCCGGTTCAACATCGCCCCGCACGAGCGGGAGGAGGTCGGCATGGTCGGCATGGCGCTCGCGCTGTTCGCCGGCCCGGTCTACCTGGCCGCCGCGGCCGGCGCGTTGCTGCGTCGCCGGCTCGGCTTCGTGGTCACCGCCAAGGGGGCGCTGCGCACCGTCGAGTCGCCGCGCACCTTCCGGCTGCACCTGTGCTGGGCGGGGGCGGCGGCCGGCCTGCTCGCGGCGAGCGTCGCGCTGGACCACGGACACCCGCTGCTGCGGGTCTGGCCGGTGCTGACGCTGCTCACCGGGATCGCACCGCCGCTGATCGCCTGGGCGGAGAACGCCCGCGCCCGCCGGGACGAGCCGGCGCCCGCGCCCGAGCGGCCGGCGCCGGTCCGCGAGGGGGCGGCGTGCTGAGGCTGACCGTGCCCCGGGTCGGCCTGGCGCTGGCCGGTGTGCTGCTGCTGGCGTACGCCTTCGTGGTGGCGCCCGGCGCGTGGCGCGCGACGGCCGACGCCCCGGCGGCCACCGCGTCCGTCCCGGCCGGCGGCGTGTTCCCGCCGGCCGGCCGGGCGTTCTTCGGGGTGATGACCGACAAGGGCCCCTACGACCTCACCGACACCGACCGGTTCGCCGCCGCGGCCCGGCGCGCGCCGCAGCTGATGCTCTTCGGCGCGAGCTGGGCGTCGGCCGCCTTCGACCGGAGCCTGTTCGACCGGATCGCCGAGCGCGGCATGATGCCGATGCTGGGCTGGGAGCCGTGGGACCACACCGTGGACGAGGCGGCCCGGCGGACCGGGCTGCCGGCCCGCCGGGTGGACCGGATCCGGGCCACCCAGCCGGACTTCCGGCTGGACCGCATCGCCGCTGGCGACTTCGACGGCTACCTGCGGTCCTGGGCGGACGGGGTGCGGTCGCTGGGCTACCCGGTCGCCATCCGCTTCGCGCACGAGATGAACGGCGACTGGTACCCCTGGTGCGAGCGGGCCAACGGCAACCGGCGCGGTGACTACGTGCGGGCCTGGCGGCACGTGCACGACGTCTTCACCGCCGCCGGCGCCACCAACGTCACCTGGGTGTGGAGCCCGAACGCGCGGTGGGACAAGACGACCGCCGGGCTGGGCGGGCTCTACCCGGGTGACGACTACGTCGACTGGGTCGGCGTCACCGGCTACTACGGCACCGGCGCGTTCACCAAGACCTACTGGTCGTTCGACCAGATCTTCGGTCCGACCATCGCCGAGATCCGCGGCGTCACCGGGAAGCCGCTCGTCGTCACCGAGACCGGCGCCTCCGACGTCGACGCCCGCAAGGCCCGCTGGATCCGGGAGACGTTCGACTCGCTGCCGCGCTACCGGAACCTGATCGGACTGGTCTGGTTCGAGGTGGACAAGGAGCAGGACTGGCGCATCGCCGACTCGCCGGCGGCGGCGGAGGCGTTCGCCGAGTCGGTGGCCACCGACCGCTACGACCTGACATGGTCGCCGGCGATGACGCCGCGGACCGGGCCGGACGGGTAGACCCGGCGGTCTCCTCGCCGACGACCGGCGATTTCGCCGATGCGGTCGGCGGGCCGGGCATCGATGCTGACGCATGTCGATGTTCCCCCGCCCGGCAAGGAGTGACCGACGTGCCCACCACCGCCACCCGCCCCCGCATCCCCGTCCGTGCCCTGGCCCGGCTCGCCGTGGCGGCCGTGCTCGCCGCCGGCGGCGCACTGGCCGTCCCGTCCGCGGCGGCCGCCGCCGACAACCCCTACCAGCGCGGCCCGGCGCCGACCGTCGCCGTCCTCGAGGCCAGCCGCGGGCCGTTCGCCACCTCGTCCTACAGCGTCTCCGCGCTGAGCGTCACCGGCTTCGGCGGTGGCGTCGTCTACTACCCGACCAGCACCGCCGAGGGCACCTTCGGGGCGGTCGCCATCTCGCCCGGCTACACCGCCACCTGGTCCAGCCTGAGCTGGTTGGGCCCGCGGATCGCCTCGCACGGCTTCGTGGTGATCGGCATCGAGACCAACACCCTGCTGGACCAGCCGGACAGCCGGGGCCGCCAGCTCCTGGCCGCGTTGGACTACCTGGTGCAGCGCAGCTCGGTGCGCGGCCGGATCGACGCCGGTCGGCTCGCCGTGGCCGGACACTCGATGGGCGGCGGGGGCAGCCTGGAGGCCGCCGCGGCGCGGCCGTCCCTGCAGGCCGCCGTCCCGCTCGCACCGTGGAACCTGGACAAGACCTGGTCGGGGGTACGGGTGCCGACGCTCATCGTGGGCGGTGAGAGCGACTCGATCGCGCCGGTCGCCACCCACTCCGTCCCGTTCTACACCAGCATCCCGGCCTCGTCGGAGAAGGCGTACCTGGAGTTGAACGGCGCCAGCCACTTCTTCCCGCAGACCGTGAACACGCCGACGGCCAGGCAGACCGTGGCCTGGTTGAAGCGTTTCGTCGACGACGACACCCGCTACGAGCAGTTCCTCTGCCCCGGTCCGAGCGGCAGCGCGATCGAGGAGTACCGCAACACCTGTCCCAGCTCCTGACGCCGGTTCCGGGGGCGGCCGCCACGGCGGTCGCCCCCGGGCTGCGCGTGCGTCCTTTCCGGCCGGTTGCCGATGGGTGACACTGGACGCATGGTTACTGCATCGACAGTGCAAATAGCCTTGCGCGGTCGGGCCGACGAGTGCGCCGCGATCCGGCGCCTCCTCGAGCAGGCCGACGGCGGCGCGTTGCTCTGCCACGGCCCGCCCGGCTCGGGGCGCAGCGCGCTGCTGGCGTACGCCCGGCGGGAGGGCGGCGACCGCGCGGTGCTCACCGGCGCCGGCCTCGCCGACGAGGCGGCCCTGCCCTACGCCGGGCTGCACCGCCTGCTCGACCCGGTGCTCGACGCGGCCCGGGCGCTGCCGACCCGCCAGCGGCGGTTGCTGCGCCGCGCGCTCACCGGTGGGGAGTGCCCGTCCGACCAGCGGCTGGCCCTCGCCGCGGCGGTACGCTCCGTGCTCGCCGCCACGGCGCGCGACCGCCCCCTGCTGTGCACCGTGGACGACGTCGACCTCGGCGACCGGCAGACCGCCTGGACGCTGGCGGTGGTGGCCCGCCGGCTGCGCCGGCTGCCGGTGACCCTGCTGCTCACCGCCGGCGTGCCGGCGCCGGTCGACGGCATCCCGGCGCACCGGCTGCGCCCACTCGACCCGCACCAGTGCCGGGCACTGCTCGCCGACCGCCGGGACCCACCGCCACCGGCCCGGGTGGCCGCCGCCCTCGCCGCGCTCGGCGGTGGCAACCCGCAGGCGCTGACCGACCTGGCCGAGGCGCTCACGCCGGCCCAGTGGCAGGGCGAGGAGCCGCTGCCCGACGCGCCGCCGGCGGACGGCGCGCTCGGCGCCGCGTACCGCGCCCGCCTCGACCGGTTACCGGCGTCGACACGCCGGATGGTGCTGCTGGCAGCGCTCGACACCGACGACGACCCGCGCACCCTGGTCCACGCCGCGCGGTCGGTCGGCCTGACCGTCGACGCGCTCGCTCCGGCCGAGGCCGCCGGCCTGCTGCGGACCGGTCCGGCGGGCGTGACGTTCCCGCACCCGCTGGCCCGCACCATGATCGAGGCCGTCGCGCCGTTGGCCGAGCTGCGCGCGGCCCACCTGCTGCTGGCCGGGGCACACGGCATCGGGCCGCTGCGCCGTACCCTGCACCGCGCCGCCGTCGCCGACGGCCCGGATCCGGCGCTCGCCGCCGAGCTGGAGGCGGTCGCCGAACGGACCACCGAGCGGGCCGGCGCGATCGCCGCGCTGCGCCGCGCCGCGGAGCTGACCGTCGAGCCGGCGCGCGCGGCGGAACGGATGGTGGCGGCCGCCCGCCACGCCTGGGCCGGGGGCGACCCGGCACAGGCGCGGGACCTGCTGCGCCGGCTGCCGACCGCCGCCGCTGGCGGCCCGGTCGACCTGCTGCGGGGCGACATCCAACTGCGCTGCGAGGCCCCGGGTGCCGCGGTGGCCACGCTGCTGGCCGCCGCGGACGCCCTCGCCCCGACCGACCGGCGGCAGGCCCTGCTCGCGTTGGTCCGCGCCGGGGAGGCCATCTGCGTCACCGGCGACCACTACCGCTACGCCGAGGTGGCACGCCGTGCGGAGGCGCTGCGCGGCACCGGGGACCCGCCGGACGTCGAACTGCTGGCCACGTTCGCCACGGGGGTCGGTGCGACACTGCGCGGCGACCACGCGTGGGGCGGTCCGGCGCTGCGGCGGGTCGTGGTTCTCGGTGGCCGGCTCGCCGGACCGGCGCCCGGCCCGGCCGCGCTGGTGTGTGCCGCCGCGGCCGGACTGCTGGTGGCGGTGGACGGCGCCGCCCACCACCTCGCCGGGCGGGCCGTGGCCTCGGCGCGGGCCCGTGGTGAGCTGTCGCTGCTGCCCCGGGCCCTGGAGCTGCGGGCGGTGGCGGAGTACTGGTTGGGTCGACACGAGCTCGCGGCGGAGACCGCCCGCGAGGGGCTGCGGGTGGCCCGGTCCACCGGGCAGGACGCCGGTGCCCAGGTGCACCTGGGCATCCTCGCGGTGCTGGCCGCCGTGCGGGCGGACCGGGCCACCGCGCTCGCGCGGATCGCCGAGATCGGTGACCGTGCCGCTCCCGGCAGCCGGCCGGACGCCTACGCGCGCTGGGCGCTCGGGGTGCTCGACCTGGTCGACGGGCGGCACGCCGACGCCGCCGCCCGGCTGGCCGCGCTCGCCCGCGTCGGCACCGGCCGGGGACAGGTGCTGGTGCAGGTCATGGCCACCCCGTACCTGGTTGAGGCCGCCGCCCACGACGGTGGCCGGCCCACCGCCGCGCTGGCGGTCTTCGACCACTGGGCCAGCAGCACCGCCAGCCCGTCCCGCCGGGCGCTCGCCGCCCGCTGCCGCGCCCTGCTCGCGCCCCGGGGCGGCGCCGAGGCCGAACGGGAGTTCCGCACGGCGCTACGGCTGCACCCGGCCGACACCGACCGCTTCGAGCGGGCCCGCACCGAGTTGCTGTTCGGCTGCGAGCTGCGGCGCAGCCGCCGGCCGCGCGACGCCCGGGCACACCTGCACCGGGCCCGGGAGGCGTTCCTCCTGCTCGGCGCCACGGTCTGGGGCGAGCGGGCGGGCGAGGAGCTGCGCGCGGCGGGGGAGTCGGTCGGGGCGGTGCGACGGCCACCGGAGCTGCTGTTGACCGGGCAGCAGCTGCACATCGCCCGACTGGTCGCCGAGGGGGCGACCAACCGGGAGATCGCCGTCCGGATGTCGTTGTCCATCCGGACCGTCGACCACCACCTGCGCAACGTCTTCCACCGGCTCGGCGTGCGCTCCCGTACCGAGCTGGCCCGCCTCCTCGCCTGAGGCGCGCCGGGCGGAGCCGGCCACGGCGCGGCGCGTCGAGGCCGGCGGCCGACGCCGTGCCACCGGCCGGGACCGGTGGCGTCGCGGCGGCGTCACCACCGGGCGACACCGCCCGGTGCGCCGGTGACGGGCGGGTGACGCGGGCTCCGGCAGGGTCGCGGCACGAGGACGGCACGGCGCGAGGGGACGGCATGATCAGGACGATGCTCCGGCTGCGCGCGCACCCGGGATGCGAGCCCGCCGTGGGGCCCGCCTGGGAGATGATCGCCGGGCAGCTCGGCGCGCTCCCCGGCGGCCTCCGGCACGAGCTGCTGGCCGACGCGCTGGACCCGTACGGCTTCGTCGTGGTCACCGAGTGGGTCGACGACGAGGCGCTGCGCGCCTACCGGGACGGCCCGGTGGCCGCCCGCCTGGCCGACCTGCTCCGGCCGCTGACCGAACCGGCCGGTCCGTCCGACTACCCGCCGATGCGGGAGGACGGCGACGGCGACGGCCCGGTCTACGTGGACGTCGAGCTGACCGTGCCGCGGGACCGGCTCGCCGAGTTCCACCGGGGCTACCCCGAGGTGGTGCGGCGGATGGCGGCGATACCCGGCTACCGACGCGAGCAGCTGCTCCGCGTACCCGGCTCCGACACGCACCACATCTTCGCGGAGTGGGACGCCGCCGCGCCGTTCCTCGACTGGATCGCCGATCCGGCGCACGCCTCGGCGCAGGCCGGCCCGATCGCGCCGTTCCTTCTCGACATCCGCCGCCGCCTGTTCCACGTCGTGCCCGGTGGGGACGACCGGCGACCCCACACCACCGGCAGGGAGGCCGACGTGCAGAGGACAACGGACGTACTGGTCGTCGGGGCGGGCCCCACCGGGCTGACCGCCGCCGTCGAGCTGGCCCGGCGCGGCATCGACTGCCGGGTGATCGACAAGCGGGCGACCCCGGCCGGGCAGGCGGACAAGGCGATCGGCGTGCACTGCCGGACCATGGAGATCTGGGAGGAGCAGGGCGTCGTCCGGGAAGCCATGGACGCCGGCATCTGGCTCACCGGCAACATGGTCTTCGTCAACGGCGAGCAGACCCACCGGATGAGCTGGGAGCTGCCCGGCCTGCCCTACGCCCACCTCGGGCTGCCGCAGTACGAGACCGAACGCATCCTCACCGCCCGACTGGCCACGCTCGGGGTGCGCCCGCGGCTCGGCGCCGAACTGGTCGACTTCACCCAGGACGCGGACGGGGTGACCGCCACCGTGCGCACCGCCGACGGCGCCACCGAGACGGTGCGCGCGACGTACCTGGTCGGCTGCGACGGCGCGCACAGCCGGGTCCGGGACCGGCTCGGCCTCACCTTCACCGGCGGCCTGGGGCGGTTCCCGCAACTGTTCATGCTCGTCGACGTGGATGTCGACTGGGACATGCCCGACGGGCACCTGCTGCGCTTCCTGCACACCACCGACGGGCGGATGGACGGGATGCTGGTCTGCGTGCCGCTGCGCGGCGCGCACCGCTACCGCATCGCCACCCTGGCCCCGCCCCGGTTCTTCGCCCGCACCGGCGGGCAGGACGCCCCGCCCGGCTTCAGCGAGGAGCTCGGCGAGCCGACCCTCGACGACGTGCAGGCCGCCCTCGACCGCCTCGCTCCGCCCGGCACCCGGGCGACGAACCTGCGCTGGTCGTCGGTGTTCCGGATCAGCCACGGCATCGTCGACCGCTACCGCCAGGGCCGGGTCTTCGTCGCCGGCGACGCCGCCCACCTGCACCCGCCGGCCGGCGGCCAGGGCATGAACACCGGCATCCAGGACTCCTGGAACCTGGCCTGGAAGCTGGCCCTGGCGGTACGCGGGCAGGCCGCCCCCGGCCTGCTGGACAGCTACGAGGCGGAACGGCGCCCGGAGGGCGAGGAGATCGTCGGCCGCGCGGTGCGGATGGCCGGCACCGAGGAGGTGGACCGGGCCGACCTGGAACGGCAGTTCCTCCAGGAGATGTCGTTGCTGCTCAGCTACGCCGGCAGTCCGCTGGTCGGGGAGACCGTCTCCGACCCGGCCGCGCTCGGTGACGCGCCTCGCCCCGGCGACCGCGCGCCGGACGTCGAGGGTCTGCGCCGACGCGGCGTCGGGCACCCGCTGCGGCTGCGGGACCTGACCCGGGGCACCCGGCACACGCTGCTGCTCTACGCCGACGCCACGGCCGACGCGGCGGAGCTGGCCGGGTTCGCCGACCTCTGCGCCGACGCGCGGCGGCAGGCCGGCGGGGAACTCGACGCGTACCTGCTGCTCGACCCGGACGTCGCCGAACCGCGCCGGGCCGGCCCGCCGGTGCTGCGCGACGGCGACCGCCGCTTCCGCGCCGGGTACGGCCTGGCCGGCACCGGGCTCTACCTGATCCGCCCGGACGGGCACGTCGGGTTCCGCGGCGCCCCGGTCGACGCCGACGCGCTGCGCAAGCACCTGCACCTGATCTTCGGCGGCCCGCGGTGAACCGGGTGCGCACGGTGCTGGCGATGCGGACCCGGGAGGGCTGCGAGGAGCGGTTCGAGGCGGAGTGGCGCGCCGCCGCCGAGGAGATCCGCACCCTGGACGGCTGCCTGCACCAGGACCTGGTCCGCGACGCCGACGACCCGCGCGTCTATCTGGTGATCAGCGACTGGGCGGACCGGGAGCGGTTGGACGCGTTCGGCCGCAGCGCGCACCGCGACCGGCTGCTGCGGGTGGTCCGGGAGCTGCGCGAGTCCGCCGAGCGACACACCTACCAGGTGCTGCACAGCGTGACCGGCGAGCCGGGGGAGGCCCGATGACCGACGACGTCGTACCGGCGAGTGAGCTGTACACGGACGCGTTCGCGGCCGATCCCTATCCCACGTTCGCCCGGCTGCGGGCGCAGCGGCCGGTCTGCCCGGTCGGCTCGCCGCGCTTCGACTCGTGGTTGATCACCCGCTTCGACGACGCGCGCACGGCGCTGACCGATCCGCGCCTGTCCAAGGACCTCTACGGGCCCGACCAGCACTACCTGCGGATCTTCGGCCCGAACTCGGAGGGGTTGAACCGCAACATGCTCAACTCGGACCCGCCGGAGCACACCCGCCTGCGCCGGGTCGTGTCGCAGGCGTTCGCGCCGCGGCGGATCGAGGCGCTGCGTCCCCGGGTGGCCGCGATCGTCGACCAGCTGATCGACAAGATGGTTCCGCAGGGTGCGGCGGACCTGATGCGGGACTTCGCCATCCCGCTGCCGATGACGGTCATCTGCGAGCTGCTCGGCGTCCCGCCGGCCGACCACGACCGGGTGCTCGACTGGACCCAGGTGATCCGCACCTCCGGCTCGACCAGCCGGCCCCCGGCCGAGGAGCGGGCCGCGGTGCAGGAGGCCCAGCTGCGGCTGCACCACTACCTGGCCGACCTGGTCCGGGCCAAGCGCGACGACCCGGCGGACGACATCATCGGCGCGCTGGTGGACGCGGTCGACCGGGACCGGACGCTGTCCGAGGCGGAGCTGGTCACCACCACGTTCCTGCTGCTGTTCGCCGGTCACCAGACCACCGCCGACTTCCTCGGCAACGCGGTGCTGGCGCTGCTCACCCATCCGGAGCAGCTGGAGCTGCTGCGGACCACGCCGCGCCTGCTGCCGACCGCGATCGAGGAGCTGCTGCGCTTCGACGGTCCGCTGCCGGTGGCCAGCCCGCGCATCGCCACCGAGGACGTCGACTACCAGGGGGTACGCATCCCGCGCGGCGCGATCGTCGGGGTGGCGATCAACGCGGCGAACCACGACCCCGCGCATTTCACCGACCCGGACCGGCTCGACCTGCGGCGGGTCCGTGGTCCGCACCTGGGCTTCGGCCACGGCGTGCACTACTGCCTGGGCGTCTCGCTGGCTCGGATGGAGGCGCTGCTCGCGCTCTCCGCGCTGCTGCGCCGGCTGCCCGGGCTGCGGCTCGCCGTCCCGCTCGCCGAGGTGCGCCGGCTGCCGGCCGCCTCGCCCTTCCGCGGCCTGCTGGAACTGCCGGTCACCTTCACCGCCTAGCCCGTCCACCCAGCCAAGGAGCACACCCATGGTCTTCCGGAACGTGATCGTCTGCCACATGGTCCCCGGCAGCGACGAGATCGTCGGCAACGTCTTCGGCCACTACGACCAGGTCACCCGGCCCCAGGATCTCGGGGTCGTCGGCCGGTACCTGCTGTCGCACCACGACCTCTACCTGCACGTGATCGAGCGTGAGCAGGACCCGAGGATCTCCGGGCAGACCCGTGGCCTGCCCGCCTTCCAGAAGATCGCCGAGGAGATCGGCCCGTACGTGACGCCGTACCCGCGTTACTGGAAGAACCCGTCGGACTCGGTGGCGAAGGAGTTCTACCACTGGGCGCCCGAGGGTGAGCCGCCCGCGGACACCACGCTGACCGTGATCGTGGGGCGGATCAAGCCGGGCGCCGAGCCGGACGTGGCCCGGGTGTTCGGCGAGTCCGACGCCGGGTCGCTCCCGCGGGACCTGGGCGTCACCGGGCGATGGCTCTACTCGATCGACGACGTCTACGTGCACCTGCTGGAGCAGGAGTCGTCGGCGGCCGAGGCGACCCGGAACCAGCACGCCGACAAGCCGGCCTTCGGCAAGGTGATGCAGGATCTCGGGCCGTACGTCGAGCCGTACCGGCCGGATCTCTGCCACGGCCCGCAGGACCAGGTGGCGAAGGTGTTCTACCGCTGGCGCGCGCAGGACTGAGCCGCGCGGGAAAACCGCCCCCCGCCGCACCCCCGTGGGCCAGGCTGAGACCGAGGCGTACGGGGGTGTCGGGTGCCGACCAAGCAGATCATCCAGCACGTCGGCGCGTTGCTGGACCTGGCCGGGGTGCTGGTCATCGCGGTGGGTGTGGCGGTCGCGACAGTGGTGTTCGCGCTGCGCTGCGGCCGGACCCGGGAGGTGGTGCCCCACTACCGGGCGTTCCGGCAGGGGGTGGGGCGGGCCATCCTGCTCGGCCTGGAGTTCCTGGTCGGCGGCGACATCATCCGTACCGTCGCGGTGTCGCCCACGTTCACCAGCGTCGGCGTGCTGGCGTTGATCGTGCTGGTCCGGACGTTCCTCAGCTTCTCGCTGGAGGTGGAGCTGGACGGCCGCTGGCCCTGGCAGGGCAAGCCGCCGATCCCGACCGTCGGTAGTCGAAGATACCCCTAGGGGGTATCGTCGCGTCATGGACCACACACACCACGCCGGGCACGACCCGGAGCAGTTCCGCCGCCGGTTCTGGCTGAGCCTGGCGCTGACCGTGCCGATCGTGCTCACCAGCCACATGGTGATGGACTGGTTCGGCTACTCGCTCGACGTCCCGGGCGCGCGCTGGGTCGGTCCGGTGCTCGGCACTGTCGCCTTCGGGTACGGCGGCTGGCCGTTCCTGGCCGGTGGGCTCCGCGAGCTGCGCGACCGCGCCCCCGGGATGATGCTGCTGATCTCGATGGCCATCGTGGTCGCCTACCTCGCCTCGGCAGCCACCAGCCTCGGCGCGTTCGACCTGGACTTCTGGTGGGAGCTGGCGGCGCTCGTCACCATCATGCTGCTCGGCCACTGGCAGGAGATGCGCGCGGTCGGCCAGGCGCGCGGGGCGCTCGGCGCGCTGGCCGCCCTGCTGCCCGACGACGCCGAGCGCCTCGACGACGCCGGACGGCCGCAGCCGGTGCCGGTGGCCGACCTGCGGGTGGGCGACCTGGTGCTGGTCCGCTCCGGCGGTCGGGTGCCGGCCGACGGGCGGATCGTCGAGGGCGCGGCCGAACTGGACGAGTCGATGATCACCGGGGAGTCCCGGCCGGTGCCCCGCGCCACCGGGGACCGGGTGGTCGCCGGCACCGTGGCCACCGACTCCACCCTGCGGGTACGCGTCGAGGCCGTCGGCGCGGACACCGCGCTGGCCGGCATCGGCCGGCTGGTGGCCGAGGCGCAGTCCTCCGGCGGGCGCGCGCAGGCCCTCGCCGACCGGTTCGCCGCGCTGCTGTTCTACCTGGCGGCGTCCGCCGGCCTCGCCACGTTCGTGGTCTGGCTGCTGCTCGGCGACCCCGACCAGGCCGTGGTGCGCACCGTGACCGTGCTGGTGATCGCCTGCCCGCACGCCCTCGGGCTGGCCATCCCGCTGGTGGTGGCACTCTCCACGGCGCTCTCCGCCCGCGCCGGCATCCTGGTGAAGGACCGGCTCGCGCTGGAGCGGATGCGCACGGTCGACACGGTCCTGTTCGACAAGACCGGCACGCTCACCAGTGGCCGGCACGCGGTCACCGGCGTGGCCGCCACCGGCGGGCTGACCGACGACGCCGCGTTGCGCCTGGCCGGCGCCGTGGAGGCGGACAGCGAGCACCCGCTCGCCCGGGCCCTGGTCGCCGCCGCCGACGCGCGCTCGACCGCGTCCGACGCCGACCGGTCGCGTCCGCCGGTCGATGCCGACACCGACTCCGACGCGGACGCCGACGCCGACTCCGGCCCAGGGCGCCCGGCCGATGCCGGTCCGGCGCGGCCGGTCGCGCACGGCTTCCGGTCGCTCACCGGGCGCGGCGTGCGGGCCACCGTGGACGGCGTCGACTGGGCGGTGGGTGGGCCGGCCCTGCTGCGTGAGCTGGACGCCGCGGTGCCGGGCGAGTTGACCCAAGCCACCGGGGACTGGTCCGGCCGGGGTGCCGCGGTGCTGCACCTGGTTCGGCTGCCCGGTGCCGGCGGCGCCGAGGCGGTGGCCGCGTTCGCGCTGGAGGACCAGGTCCGCCCGGAGGCCCGGTCCGCCGTCGCCGAGCTGCGTGAGCTGGGCGTACGCAAGATCGTGATGATCACCGGCGACGCCCGCCCGGTCGCCGACGCGGTCGCCGCCGACCTCGGCTTCCGGCCCGGCGTCGACGAGGTCTTCGCCGAGGTGCTCCCGGCCGACAAGGACAAGGCGGTGGCCGACCTGCAGTCACGCGGACTGACCGTGGCCATGGTCGGTGACGGCGTCAACGACGCGCCCGCCCTGGCCCGCGCCGACGTCGGGGTGGCCATCGGCGCCGGCACCGACGTGGCGATCGAGTCCGCCGGGGTGGTGCTGGCCGGCTCCGACCCGCGCGGCGTCGGCGGTGTGGTCCGGCTGTCCCGGGCGTCGTACCGGAAGATGCGGCAGAACCTGGCCTGGGCGGCCGGCTACAACGTGGTCGCGATCCCGCTCGCCGCCGGCGTGCTCGCCTGGGCGGGCGTGGCGCTCAGCCCGGCGCTCGGCGCGGTGCTGATGTCCGCCTCCACCATCGTGGTGGCGCTCAACGCGCAGTTGCTGCGCCGGGTCCGGCTCGCCCCGGCCGACTGACCGGCCGAACGTGAGATGTATTGCTGGCCGGCACGTGTCCGCAGGTGGGAGGTTTGATCTCGACTCACCGGGTCACTGATACCGGGAGTGACGACGGAAGGGGAACGCCGGTGCCCGAGACGAACCGGACCAGGTCCAGTCAGGACGCCGTGCTGCCTCGCGGCGTCACCGACCCGCTGCTGTGGCGCTCCGCCTACGACGTGGCCGAGGCGCACCGGCCGGACGACGCCGGCCGGTGCTCCAGCCTGCTCTGCGCCGGCCGGCCCGCGCCGTGCGGTCCGTCGGAGGCGGCACGCCGGGCGATGCGCCTGGCCGGGGACGCCGACCGCCGCGCCGAGCGCGGCGAGCCCGACGCCCGGGTCGCCGCGCGGCGGCGGCGCGCGGCCTGATCGGTCCGGTGCCGGGCGGTTCGAACCATGGCCGCCCCGCTTCCGTGTTTATGATCGACAACTCGGTCGGAATGCGGGAGATGAGGAGGGTTCGTGACCGTCGACGCCCACGCCTTCTGGGTCCGCGCTCCCGGTGAGGGGGAGATCCGGCCGGTCCGCCTCGACCCGCCGGGCCCGGGCGAGGTGCTGGTCCGCACCCGGTTCTCCGGGGTCAGCCGGGGCACCGAGACGCTTGTCTTCACCGGCCGCGTCCCCACCGACCAGTACGCGACCATGCGCGCGCCCCACCAGGAGGGCGACTTCCCGGCCCCGGTGAAGTACGGCTACCTCAACGTGGGCACGGTCGAGGCCGGCCCGGCGGAGCTGCGCGGTAGGACCGTGTTCTGCCTGTACCCGCACCAGAGCGCGTACGTGGTCCCGGCCGACGCCGTGGTGGTCGTACCGGACGGCGTGCCGGCCGAACGCGCGGTGCTGGCCGGCACCGTGGAGACCGCGGTGAACGCGCTCTGGGACGCCGCGCCGCTGGTCGGCGACCGGGTCACGGTGATCGGCGGCGGGATGGTCGGGTGCGGCGTGACCGCGCTGCTGGCCCGGTTTCCCGGCGTGCGGGTCGAGCTGGTCGACGCCGACCCGGCCCGGGCCGGGGTGGCCGAGGCGCTCGGCGTCGACTTCGCCCTGCCCGCCGACGCGACCGGCGACCGCGACCTGGTGGTGCATGCCAGCGCCAGCGCCGCCGGGCTGCAACGCGGCCTGGAGCTGCTCCGCCCGGAGGGCACCGTGCTGGAGCTGAGCTGGTACGGCGACCGCCCGGTCACCCTCGCGCTCGGCGGCGCGTTCCACTCCCGACGGCTCGGCATCCGCAGCAGCCAGGTCGGCACCGTGTCGCCGCGGCGCGCCGACCGCAGCTATGCCGACCGGCTCGCCCTGGCTCTGGACCTGCTGGCCGACCCGGCGTTCGACGCGCTGCTCACCGGCCGGTCCCGCTTCACCGACCTGCCCGACGTGCTGGACCGGCTCGCCTCGGGCCGGTTGCCGGCGCTCTGTCATCTCATCACCTACGGCGAGGAGTGAACGTGTTCAGCGTGACCGTCCGGGACCACATGATGGTCGCCCACAGTTTCCGCGGCGAGGTCTTCGGCCCGGCCCAGCGGCTGCACGGCGCGACCTTCGTCGTCGACGCCACCTTCCGCCGGACCGAGCTGGACGACGACGGGATCGTGGTCGACATCGGGCTGGCCACCGAGCAGCTCAAGGCCGTGCTCGGCGAGCTGACCTACCGCAACCTGGACGACGAGCCGGCCTTCGCCGGGGTGAACACCACCACCGAGATGCTGGCCCGCACGGTCGCCGACCGGCTCGCCGACGCGGTGCACGCCGGCCGGCTGGGGGAGGGGGCGCGGGGCCTGGCCGGGATCACCGTCACCCTGCACGAGTCGCACGTCGCGTGGGCGAGCTACGAGCGGTCGCTGTGACCGGATGACCGCCGTCCACGTGGTGCTGCCGGGCGACATCGACGACCCGGCGAACCCCAGCGGCGGCAACGCCTACGACCGGCACGTCTGCGACGGGCTGGCCGGGCTCGGCTGGACCGTGCGCGAGCACCAGGTGCCGGGTGGCTGGCCACGCCCCGGCCCACCGGAACGGGCCGCGCTGGGTGCGCTGCTCGGCGGGTTGCCCGACGGCGCGACAGTGCTGCTCGACGGCCTGGTCGCCTCGACCGTGCCGGGCGTGCTCGTCCCGCACGCCGCGCGGCTGCGCCTGGTGGTGCTGGTGCACCTGCCGATCGAGGACGACGCCGAGCGGCGGGCCCTCGCCACGGCGACCGCGGTGGTCGCCACCAGCGAGTGGACCCGGCGCCGGCTGCTGGAGCGTTACCCGCTCGCCCCGGGCCGGGTGGCGGTCGCCCCGCCCGGCGTCGAACCGGCGCCGGCCGCCCCCGGCACACCCGGCGGCGGCCGGCTGCTCTGCGTCGCGGCGGTCACCCCGGTCAAGGGCCACGACGTGCTGGCCGACGCGCTCGCCGAGGTCGCGGAGCTGGGCTGGACCTGTGACTGGATCGGCCCGCTCGACCGGGACCCGGCGTTCGTCGACCGGGTGCGCCGGCGGCTCACCGACGCCGGGCTGACCGCCCGGGTCCGGTTGGTCGGCGCGCGCTCCGGCGCGGACCTGGCAGACGCGTACGCCGCCGCCGATCTGCTGGTCCAGCCGTCCCGGCGGGAGACGTACGGCATGGTGGTCACCGAGGCCCTGGCCCGGGGCGTGCCGGTGCTGGCCGCCGACACCGGCGGCCTGCCGGCCACGCTCGGGCACGCCCCCGGTGGCGACCGGCCCGGCCTGCTGGTGCCGCCGGACGATCCGGGCGCGACCGCCGCCGCGTTGCGCCGCTGGCTCACCGATCCCGGCCTTCGGGACCGGCTGCGCCGCGCCGCCCGGCAGCGGCGGGACACCCTCACCGGCTGGCCGGTCACCGTGGACCGGCTGGCAACGGCGTTGAAGGAGGCGACCGCGGCATGACCACCTCACTCCCACCCGGCTTCGCGGACTGGCTGCGGCTGCGCGAGCCGGCCGACGCGGCCGCCCGCTCGGTCGAGCTGGCCGACGCGGTCCGCGACCGGCTGCCCGCCGACCGCCCGCTGGTCGTGCACGACCTGGGCAGCGGCACCGGCTCGATGGCCCGCTGGCTCGCCCCCCGGCTGCCCGGCCCGCAGCACTGGGTGCTGCACGAGCGCGACGCGGCGTTGCTGGCGCTGGCCGACGGCGCGCTCACCGCCGCCGACCGCGCCCCGGTCACGGTGACCACCCGCGGCTCGGACATCACCCGCCTGACCGCCGCCGACCTGGCCGACGCCCACCTGGTCACCGCGTCGGCGCTGCTGGACATGCTCACCGCCGACGAGATCGACCGGATGGTGGCGGCGTGCGCCGGTCACCCGACGCTGTTCGCGCTCACCGTCTCCGGCCGGGCCGAGTTCACCCCGGCCGACCCGCTCGACCGGGAGTTGGCCGACGCGTTCAACGCCCACCAGCGGCGGACCGTCGACGGGCGGACGCTGCTCGGACCGGACGCGGTGGCGGCCACCGTGGCCGCGTTCGGCCGGCACGGGGTCGAGGTGGCCGTGCGGCCCACCCCGTGGCGGCTCGGGCCGGAGCAGGCCGCGCTGACCGTCGAGTGGCTGACCGGCTGGGTCGAGGCGGCCGTCGAGGAACGCCCGCATCTGGCCGGGCCCGCCCGGACGTATACCCAGTGGCGGCTCGACGAGGCCGCCGCCGGCCGGGTCGACGTGGTGCTGCACCACGCCGACCTGCTCGCCGGCTGAACCGTACGGCCCGCCGACACGTGACATCCGGTGGGAACGAGGGAGGACCGCTTGTCACACGTCGCCGTCGCCGTGTCCGTGCCGGCCAGGCCGGTGCCCACCGCCGTGGTGCCGGTCGTGCCGCCCGGGCCGCTGCCGGTCGCCGTGGTGCCACCGGTCGGACCGCCGCCGGCCGTCGGGCCCGCGCCGACGCCGGTGCGGCCCCGTCCGGCCCGGCGCGGTCGAGCGTGGGTACGCCCGGCCGCCGGGCTGGCCGTGCTCGCCGCGCTCGTCGCGTACGTGGGCACCGGGCCGTTCCTGGCCGGGCTGCGGCTGATCGACGTGCCGGCGCTCGCCGCCGCGCTGGGCATCGGCGTGATCACCACCGTCTGCTGCGCCTGGCGCTGGTCGCTGGTCGCCGGCGGGCTGGGCGTACGGCTGCCGATGCGGGCCGCCGTGGCGCACTGCTACCGGGCGATCTTCCTCAACTCCACCCTGCCCGGCGGGGTGCTCGGCGACGTGCACCGCGCGGTGCGCCACGGGCGCGACGCCGGGGACCTGGCCCGGGGCGTACGCGCGGTGGTGTGGGAGCGCACCGCGGGGCAGGTGGTGCAGCTGGTCATCGCGGTGGCGGTGCTGGCCGCGTTCCCGTCACCGGTGCGCCCGTACCTGCCGGCGCTGGCCGTCGTGTTCGCGGTGGCCGCCGTGGCGCTGGTGCTGGCCGCCCGGGCGGTGCCGCGCTCCGGCGCGTCCCGCCTCGCCCGGGCGGCCCGCACCGCGGTCGCCGACGTCCGCTCCGGGCTGCTGGCCCGCCGGACCTGGGCCGGTGTGGTGATCGCCTCAGCCGTGGTGTTCGCCGGCCACCTGGCCACCTTCATGGTGGCGGCCCGCACCGCGGGTGCCGACGCCCCGATGTCCCGCCTCCTGCCGCTCACCCTGCTCGCCCTGTTGGCCATGGCCCTGCCGCTCAACGTGGGCGGTTTCGGGCCGCGTGAGGGGGTGGCCGCCTGGGCGTTCGCGGCGGCCGGCCTGACCGCCGCGCAGGGTGTGGCCACCGGAACGGTCTACGGCGCGCTGGTGCTGGTGGCCAGCCTGCCCGGCGCGGTGGTGCTGCTGGCGCGCCGGCTGCCCCGGCGGGAGCCCGGCAACTGTCGGTGATCCCGCATACGGTGAGGGTGCGAGGTGTGAGTCGTCGGTCAGCCCGGCGACTGGACGGAGGAGAACCATGGACGAAACCCTGCCCACCGCGACGGTCCGGACCCGGGTCACGGTCCCGCTTCGGTTCCCCGACGGTTACGTGACCACCGCCCTGGTGCACACCTTCCACGGCCTGGTGGACGGTCGTGAGCACCTGGCGTTCGGCCTGGGTGAGCACGGGAAGGCCGATCCGCCGCTGGTGCGCCCGCACAGCGAGTGCCTCACCGGCGACGTGTTCGGCAGCCAGCGCTGCGACTGCGGCCCGCAGTTGCGCGAGGCGGTCGAGCGGATCGCCGACGCCGGGGGCTACCTGCTCTACCTGCGTCAGGAGGGCCGGGGCATCGGCCTCTACGCCAAGCTCGACGCCTACGCGTTGCAGGACGGCGGCCTCGACACCTACGAGGCGAACCTGGCGCTGGGCCGGGGCGCCGACGAGCGGGACTACACCGTCGCCGCGCAGATGCTCGCCGCGCTGGGCGTGGACCGGGTGGCCCTGCTCAGCAACAACCCCGACAAGGCGGCCCAGCTGGAGCGGCTGGGCGTCACGGTTTCCGACCGGGTGGTCACCGGCGTGCACCTGTCCCCGGCGAACGCCGACTACCTGGCGGCCAAGGTGAGCCGGGCCGACCACGCCCTCGACCTGCCGTTCGTGCCGTGACCACCCGCCCGTACGTGCTGCTCAGCTGCGCGATGTCGATCGACGGCTACATCGACGACGCGACCACCGAGCGGCTGCTGCTCTCCAACGACGACGACCTGGACCGGGTCGACGCGACGCGGGCCGGGTGTGACGCGATCATGGTGGGTGCGGCCACGGTCCGCCGCGACGACCCCCGGTTGCTGGTCCGCAGCGAGCGGCGGCGGGCCGAGCGGGTGGCCCGGGGGCTGCCGCCGTCACCGGTCAAGGTGACGGTCACCGGCAGCGGTGACCTCGACCCGACGGCGCGGTTCTTCAGCCTCGGTGACGGGCTGAAGCTCGTCTACTGCCCGAGCGGGGTGGTGGAGAAGGCCCGCGAGCAGGTGGGCACGGTGGCGACCGTGGTCGACGCCGGTGAACCGGTCACCCCGGAGGCGGTGGTGGCCGACCTCGCCGGGCGCGGGATCGGCCAGTTGATGGTCGAGGGCGGCGGCACGATGCACCGCCAGTTCCTCACCGCCGGCCTCGCCGACGAGTTGCACCTGGTGGTCGCGCCGTTCTTCGTGGGGGACGGCCGGGCGCCCCGGTTCGTGGGGGAGGGCCGCTTCCCCTGGCATCCGGGCCGTCGGGCCCGGGTGGTCGAGGTGCGCCAGATCGGTGACGTGGTGCTCACCCGCTACGCGCTCTCCGACCGCTGCCGCGCCTGACCGACGCTGTCCGGTTCGCTCTTGTGCAAGCTCACGGTCGAGATTAGTTTGTTGACCATCCATACGAACACTCCACCGTGCATCCCTCCCGAAGGGGGACCGATGAGCGTGCACCACCCCGAGCCGGGCTCCTCCCGCCGCCACTTCCTCGGCCTGGTGGGTCTCGGCGTGGCCGCCACCACCGCCGGCCCGCTGCTCGCCGGCTGCTCCGAGAAGCCGGCCGGCTCCGGCGCCGCCCAGCAGCTCGACGCCGTCTCCGGCGTGCTGCCGACGCACCAGGATCTGACCAACGCCATCAAGCCCGACATCGTCGGCACCCGCCCGGTGCCCGACGGCTACACCAGCTACCCGGCCACCCTCGTCGACGCCGTCACCGAGAAGCCGGGCACCAGCGGCAAGCAGGTCACCGCGATGACGCCCGCCTGGGGTCCGGCGCCGACCGGCATCGCGCAGAGCGCCTACCTCCAGGCCGTCAACGCCGAGCTGGGCACGCCGGTCAACTTCACCATCCAGGACGGCAACACCTACGCCGACAAGCTCAACGCGATGCTCGGTGCCCGGGACGTGCCGGAGCTGCTCTGCGTGCCGAGTTGGGAGGTGGAGAAGATCCCACGCTTCGCCGAGGCGATCAAGGTGCTCTTCGAGGACCTCACCGACCACCTCAGGGGCGACGCCGTGAACGCGTACCCGATGCTGGCGAGCTTCCCGACCGGGGCCTGGCGCCAGGCGGTGTGGAACGAGCGGCTGGTGTCCGTGCCCAACCCCACCGACGGGCCCTTCCCCTGGGCGCTGTTCGCCCGCAAGGACCTGCTCGACGCGCGCGGCCTGGCGCTGCCGGCCAACCTGGACGATCTGCTCTCCGCCGCCAAGCAGGTCACCGACCCGGCCCGCAAGGTGTGGGCGTTCGACGACGTCTTCGCCATGATCCAGATGTTCCACCGGGTGCCCGGCGCCAACCAGGGGTGGCGGCTGCGCTCCGACGGCACGCCCGAGTTCAAGTACGAGACCCCGGAGTTCCGCCAGGCGCTCGAGGTTATGGCCAAGATCTACTCCGACGGCCTGGTCCACCCGGACGTGGTGGCCAGCAAGGGCGCGGACGCCAAGCAACTGTTCGCCAAGAACGGCGCGATCGTGTTCAAGCAGGATGGCGTCGGCTTCTGGCAGGGCGCCCAGGCCGAGCACCAGAAGACCAACCCGACGTTGAACATCCAGCCGGTGCCGGTCTTCTCCGCCACCGGCGGCGACCCGCTCGTCTGGGGCGAGGACAAGCCGATCTCCTACACCTTCGTCAAGAAGGGCCTCGGCAAGGACCGGGTCCAGGAGTTGCTGCGGATCATCAACTGGTGCTCCGCGCCGCTGGGCAGCCAGGAGGCGCAGCTGCGCGACTTCGGCGTCGAGGGCAAGCACCACACCAGGTCGCCGAACGGGCCGGTGAAGACCGACCTGGCGTTCAAGGAGATCGCCAACCAGTACTTCTTCATCAGCGGCCGTAACCCCACCATCGGGCCGTTCCCGGAGACCCCCCGCTACGTGCCGGACGTGCTGACCTACTCCAACCAGATGGTCACGTTCCTGGAGAAGAACCCCTGGGCCGGGGTGAAGTTGGAGATGCCGGCCGCCTACAAGGCCAACCAGGTGCCCACGGAGGACAAGTTCACCGACGTCCTGCGTGGCCGGCGTCCGCTGAGCGACGTGGACGCCATCGTCGCCGAGTGGAAGACCAACGGCGGGGAGGAAGCCCGCAAGCTGCTCGCCGACTCGCTGCCCAAGGCGGCCAAATGAGCGAGCCGGCCGTCGTGGTCGGGCCCGAGCGGGCCCGACCCGACGACCCGGCCCCACCGGCCCGCGCGCCCCGTGGTCGGCGTGTGCCGCTGGTCAGCCGGCTGCGTCGCGACTGGCAGATGCTGGCCATGGTGGCGCCCGGCTTCCTGGTGCTGCTGATTTTCAGCTACCTGCCGATCGCCGGCAACGTCATCGCGTTCCAGGACTACAACCCCTACCTGGGCGACAACCCGTGGGCGGCGTTCACGCACAGCAACTGGATCGGCTTCGGCCAGTTCCAGCTCCTCTTCGACGACCCGGCCTTCTGGGACGCCTTCCGCAACACGCTCGCCATCACCGCGTTCCAGCTCGTCTTCTTCTTCCCGCTGCCGATCCTGCTCGCGGTCATGCTGCACAACCTGCTCTCCAGCCGGCTGCGCGGCCTCGTGCAGACCGTCGTCTACCTGCCCCACTTCTTCAGCTGGGTGCTGGTGGTCAGCTTCTTCGTCGCGATGCTCGGCGGCGCCGGGCTGCTGGCGCAGACCATGCGCGAGGCCGGCATGCAGCCGTGGAACGTGATGACCAACCCGGACACGTTCATCGTCCTGGTCACGGCCGAGGCGGTCTGGAAGGACGTGGGCTGGGGCACCATCGTCTTCCTGGCCGCGCTGTCCACCATCGACCAGAACCTCTACGAGGCGGCCGCCGCGGACGGTGCCGGGCGGTGGCGGCGGCTGTGGCACATCACCCTGCCCGGTCTGCGCCCGGTGGTCGTCCTGCTGCTCATCCTGCGCCTCGGCGACGCGCTCTCGGTCGGCTTCGAGCAGTTCCTGCTGCAACGCGACGCGGTCGGCCGGCAGGCGGCCGAGGTGCTCGACACCTTCGTCTACCACTTCTCCATCGCCACCGGAAACTACGGCTACGGCGCGGCGGCCGGCCTGTTCAAGGCCGTCGTCGGTCTCGTGCTGATCCTGGCCGCGAACCGGGTGGCGCACCTGCTCGGCGAACGAGGGATCTACTCGAAGTCATGACCGTGACCATCCGCCGGCCGCCCGGCGCCCGCGCCCGCCGTCCGGCCTGGGAGGAGCCCCCGACCCCGCTCGGTCAGGGAGTCAAGGCCGTCCTGCTCACGCTGCTGGTACTCGGGGTGCTCTTCCCGCTCTGGGTGGTGCTGGTGACCAGCCTCTCCTCCCGGCAGACCATCGCCGACGCCGGCGGCCTGGTGGTCGTGCCGAAGGGCATCGACACCTCGGCCTACCAGACCATCCTGGCCGGCGGCGCGGTCACCCGGGCGCTCTGGATCAGCACGCTGGTCACCGTCTGCGGCACCGCGATCGCGCTGACCGTCACCGTGCTGGCCGCGTACGGGCTGTCCCGGCCGGGGTCGCTCGGTCACCGCTGGCTGCTGGCCTACTTCCTGGTCCCGTTCCTGGTCTACCCGCCGCTGGTGCCCCGCTACCTGGTGGTCACCGGGCTGGGGCTCAAGGACACCATCTGGGCGCTGGTCCTGCCGCCGGCCATCAGCGTGTTCAACCTCGTCGTGGTGCGCGGTTTCTTCCAGGGCATCCCGCAGGAGCTGTTGGACAGCGCCCGCATCGACGGGGCGAGCGACTTCCGTACCCTGGCCCGGATCGTGCTGCCGCTGTCGCGCGCGGTCATCGCCGTCGTCGGCCTCTTCTACGCGGTCAGCTACTGGAACGTCTGGTTCGACGCGCTGCTGTTCATGGACCGCAACGACATGTACCCGATCCAGCGGGTGCTCCAGAGCTACCTGCTGGCCGGGCAGGCGCCGCACACCGCCGGCGGCACCACCGGGGTGAGCATGCCGCCGACCGAGGCGGTCAAGATGGCGGTGGTGGTGCTGACCGTCGCGCCGATCGTCGCGGTCTATCCGTTCGTGCAGCGGCACTTCATCAAGGGTGTGCTGATCGGCGCGGTCAAGGGCTGATCAGAGCACCTGGGACAGGAACCGCCGCAGCCGGGGGTGCTCCGGCGCCTCGAACACGGCGGCCGGCGGCCCGGCCTCCAGCACCACGCCGGCGTCCATGAACGCGACAGTGTCCGCGACGGTGCGGGCGAAGCCCATCTCGTGCGTGACCACCACCATGGTCATGCCGGCGGCGGCGAGGTCCGCCATCACCGCGAGCACACCCTTGACCAGTTCCGGGTCCAGCGCCGAGGTGGCCTCGTCGAAGAGCATCACCTGCGGGCGCAGCGCGAGCGCCCGGGCGATGGCGACGCGCTGCTGCTGCCCGCCGGAGAGCTGCGCCGGGCGGGCGTCGGCCTTGGCGGCCAGCCCGACCAGGTCGAGCTGCGCCCGGGCGAGCGCCACCGCCTCGTCCTCGCCGAGCTTCTTCAGCTTGCGCAGCGCGAGCGTGACGTTGCGCAGCACACTCAGGTGCGGGAAGAGGTTGAACTGCTGGAACACCATGCCGATTCGCTGCCGCAGGGCGTCCGGGTCGTCGCGCAGCACGCTGCGTCCGTCCAGCAGCACGTCACCGCGGTCCGGTTCGATCAGGCGGTTGATCGTGCGCAGCAGCGTGGACTTGCCGGAGCCGGACGGCCCGATCACGCAGGCGGTGCCGCCCCGGGCCACGTCCAGGTCGGCGCCGCGCAGCACCCGGTGCGCGCCGAAGGCCAGGTGCACGTCGCGGACGGCGAGGCTGACCGAGGTGGCGGTGCTCGTGCTCATCGCGGTTCCCTTCCGGTCGGGGTGACGCCGGCCGGCGCCAGGTCGGGCTCGGGCTCGGGCGGCGCGGTCGGGCGGCCCTGGCGCAGCCGTCGGTCCAGCCAGTTGACCGCGTGCGTCAGCGGCACGGTCAGCAGCAGGTAGAACAGACCGGCGAGCAGCAGCGCGGACTGGTTGCCGGTGTTCGCCGCGTAGTCCTGCCCGATCCGGAACAGCTCCCGCTGGCTGGCCAGCAGGCCGAGGAAGTAGACCAGGCTGGAGTCCTTGATCAGCGCGATGAGCTGGTTGACCCAGGCGGGCAGCACCCGGCGTACGCCCTGCGGGATGATCACCAGCCGCATCGACTCGCCCCAGGAGAAGCCGAGCGCCCGGGCGCCCTCCAACTGGGCGGCCTCGACGCTGAGGATCCCGGCCCGGAAGATCTCGCCGAGGTAGGCGGCGGCGATCAGCGACAGCGCCAGCACGCCCAGCGGGTAGGGGTTGGGCCCCCAGACCTCCATCCCCAGTGGCGCCAGGCCGACGCCGATGAGCAGGATGGTCGCCGCGGCCGGCAGGCCGCGGAACACGTCGGTGTAGACCCGGGCCGGCCACCGCAACCATCGGGTACGCGAGATGCCCGCGACCGCCAGCAGCATGCCCAGCACCGAGCCGAGCAGGGCGGCGGAGGCGGCCAGGATCAGCGTGTTGGGCAACCCGACGGTCAGCATCTCGGGCAGCGCCTCGCGCATCGAGTCACCGTCGAAGAAGGTTTCCCAGAGGGTGCGCAGTGGATCCATCGTTCCTCCGTCCGCCCTGCTCGTTCGCGGTTACCTGGTCAGGAGGCGGCCGACGGCGAGGGCACCGGGACCGAGCCGCTGCCGGGCGTGAAGTCGGCCGGGATCGGCCGGCCCGGGTAGTACTGCGCCTGCAGCCGGCTCCAGGTGCCGTCCGCGATCACCTCGTCGAGGCCCTTGTTCAGCGCCTCGCGCAGCTTGTCGTTGCCCTTCGCCACCGCGTACGCGGTGGGGGCGGGGCTGAGCTGCTTCGCCGCCACCTTGATCTTGCCGGTGCTGTCGGCGGCGGACTTGTCGCCGATCTCGGCCGGGGCGATCCAGGCGTCGGCGGTGCCGGCCTTGAGCTGGTTGACCGCGCCGTTGTAGTCGGGCACCCGCACCGGGTTCAGCTTCTCCCGGGTGGCGAAGTCGTCCTGCACGGTGCCCTGGACGACCACCACCCGCTTGCCGGCGAGCTGGTCGAAGCCGGTGATCGGGGAGCCGGCCGGCACGTCCAGGCCGAAGTAGCCGAAGTCGTAGCCGTTGCCGAAGTCCACCGTCTTCTTCCGGGCCTCGGTGACCGTGATCGAGGAGCTGCCCACGTCGAACTTGCGGTTGTTGACCTGGGAGAGCAGTGCGGAGAAGTCGGTGCCGACGAACTCCACCTTCAGGCCGACCTTGCCGGCGACGGCGGTGAGCAGGTCGTTGTCGAAGCCGGTGAACGTCCCGTCCTTCAGGTAGACGTTCGGCGGGGCGTCGGTGAGCGTGCCGGCCCGGATCACGCCGGGCTGGAGCAGGCCGTACGGGTTGTCGGCCTGGTCGGTGGTGCCACCGCCGCCGCAGGCGGTCAGCGCGGTGGCGGTGAGCACGGCGGCGGCGCCGAGCGCGGCGACGCGGGTCAGGGCGGTACGGATACGCACAGAAACTCTCCAGAGTGGACGGACGCGCGACGCGCGCCGGTGCCGGCGCCGCCGGGCACGGCGGAGCCGGGAGGGTGGATCGGGAAAAGGGCGGGAACGCTCGGTCAGCGCGCGACGCGACAGCGGTCGCTGCACACCCGCATCAGGTCGACGTGGCGGCGCTTGACCAGCAGAGGGCGGGCCTGCGCGAGGGGTGGGGCGAACATCGGGTCTCCCTGGTCGTCGGTGCTGACCTGGGTGCCAGGCCACGCTTGCGCCGACGGCTGCCGGCGCCTGGTCCTCACCCGGAGCACCCCACCGTGGTGGAGGGTTGCCGGCCAGCGAGCCGGGGCTTGACGCTGGCGCTCATGACCTGCGGAGAAGGCTAGCAGCACCGGTACGCCGGACGTCCAGCCGTTATGACCACCCTCACGCGCCGCGCCTTACCTCGACGAGCCGTGGCGGGTGCGCCGGGCGCTGCCGCGGTGGTACCTGACCGACCAGGGCTTGCTATGCAACAAAGTGCATAGCAGGATGACCGGCATGTCGTTGGAGCACGCCATCCTCGTCTCGCTCCTGGAGCAACCCGCCTCCGGCTACGAGCTGGCCCGTCGCTTCGACCGCTCGATCGGCCGCTTCTGGACCGCCACCCACCAGCAGATCTACCGCGTCCTCAAACAGATGGCCGACGACGACCGGATCACCGGCGTCCAGGTCGGCCAGGAGAGCCTGCCGGACAAGAAGGTCTGGTCGGTCACTCCCGCCGGCCGGGCCGCGCTGCTCGACTGGCTGCACGCCCCGGTGCGCCCGGAGGCCGTCCGGCACGAGCTGGCCGTGAAGATCCGCGGTGCCGCGTTCGACGACGCCGCCGGGCGCGCCGCCCTGCTGGCCGAGGTCGAGCGCTACCGCGCCGACCACGAGTCCGTCCTCGCCGGCTACCTGGCCGGCGAACGCCGCGACTTCGCCGACCCGGCCGCACCGGACGCCCGGGCGGCGTTGCAGCACGTCGTGCTGCGCGGCGGCATCGCGTACGAGCGGATGGTGCTGGCCTGGCTGGACGACGTCCTGGCCACCCTCCGCGCCCTCGACCCCGACCCGGAAAGGCCCGCGCCGTGAGCGACCCACTGCTGTTCCACCCGCACCGCTACGACCCCGCCGACCTCGACGAGACCTCCCGTCGACTGCTGCGCGCCACGATCGACTGGTTCGAGAACCGGGGCAAGCGCGCGCTCGTCGACAGCTACCACGAGCGCGAGTGGTACGCCGACTTCCTCGACTTCGCCGCCCGCGAACGCCTCTTCGCCACCTTCCTCACCCCGTCCGCCGACGGCGCGGACGACAAGGACAAGCGCTGGGACACCGCCCGCAACGCGGCGCTCAGCGAGATCCTCGGCTTCTACGGGCTCGGCTACTGGTACACCTGGCAGGTCACCGTGCTCGGCCTCGGGCCGGTCTGGCAGAGCGACAACGCCGCCGCCCGGGCCCGCGCCGCCGAGCTGCTCGACCAGGGACACGTGATGGCGTTCGGCCTCTCCGAACGGCCGCACGGCGCCGACATCTACGCCACCGACATGCTGCTCACCCCCGACGGCGAGGGCGGGTTCCGGGCCACCGGCGGCAAGTACTACATCGGCAACGGCAACGTCGCCGGCCTGGTCTCGGTGTTCGGTCGGCGCGCCGACGTCGAGGGCCCCGAGGGCTACGTGTTCTTCGCCGCCGACAGCCGGCACCCGGCGTACCGGCTGGTCCGCAACGTGGTCAACGCCCAGATGTACGTCTCCGAGTTCCGGTTGGAGGACTACCCGGTACGCGCCGAGGACGTGCTGCACACCGGGCCGGCCGCCTTCGACGCGGCGCTGAACACCGTCAACGTCGGCAAGTTCAACCTCTGCACCGCCTCCATCGGCATCTGCGAGCACGCCATGTACGAGGCGGTCACCCACGCCCACGGCCGGGTGCTCTACGGCCGGCGGGTCACCGACTTCCCGCACGTGCGCCGCGAGCTGACCGACGCGTACGCCCGCCTGGTCGCGATGAAGCTGTTCAGCGACCGGGCGGTGGACTACTTCCGCTCGGCCGGCCCGGACGACCGCCGCTACCTGTTGTTCAACCCGATGACCAAGATGAAGGTCACCACCGAGGGCGAGAAGGTGATCGACCTGCTCTGGGACGTCATCGCCGCCAAGGGCTTCGAGGCCGACACCTACTTCGACAAGGCCGCCAAGGACATCCGCGGCCTGCCGAAGCTGGAGGGGACGGTGCACGTCAACCTCGCGCTGATCCTCAAGTTCATGCCCAACTACCTGTTCCGGCCGCAGCCGCACCCGGCGGTGCCGACCCGCCGCGACGCGGCCGACGACGAGTTCCTGTTCCGGCAGGGCCCGGCGCGGGGCCTCGGCGCGATCCGGTTCCACGACTGGCGCGCCGCCTACGACGCGTACGCCCGGGTGCCCAACGTGGCCCGGTTCCGGGAGCAGGCCGACGGCCTGGTCGCGCTGCTCGCCGCGCACGCGCCGGACGAGACGCAGCAGCGCGACCTGGACTTCCTGCTCACCACCGGCCAGCTCTTCGCGCTGGTGGTCTACGGCCAGCTCATCCTGGAGCAGGCCGAGCCGGCCGGCCTCGACCCGGACCTGCTGGACGAGATCTTCGACCTGCTGGTGCGGGACTTCTCCGGCTACGCCACCGAGTTGCACGGCAAGCCGGCCACCACCGACGAGCAGGCCGCCTGGGCGCTCGCCCACCTGCGACGCCCGGTCGTCGACGCCGACCGCACGGCCCGGGTGTGGCAGCGGGTGGCCGACCTGGCCGGGGCGTACGAGATGCGGCAGTAACCGGCGAAATCGGCAGGCGGGACGGCAGGCCCGGCCGGTAGGTTGCACGGATGTTCGCGATCGCCCTGACCGACGACGCCGAGCTGCGGCCGTTGCAGCCCTGGCACGCCGACGAGTTCCTCGCCAACCTTGACCGCTGCCGGGAGCACATCGCGCCCTGGGTCGGCGCGTCCTTCGTCGCCACCGACGCCGAGTCGGCCCGCCGGGTCCTCCAGGCGTACGCCGACCGGTGGGCCCGCGACGACGGCGGGATCTGGGGCATCTGGCAGCGCGGCACGCTCGTCGGGGGAGTGCTGCTGGTGTCGCTGAGCACCGCCCGCGGGGTGTGCGAGGCCGGCTGCTGGCTGGAGGCGGAGGCCCAGGGCCAGGGCCTGGTCACCCGGGCCGCCCGGATCGTCGTCGACTGGGCGGTCCGGGAGCGCGGCATCCACCGGGTCGAGTGGGTGACGCGGGCCGGCAACGAACGCAGCATCGCGGTCGCCCGGCGCCTCGGCATGCGCCGCGACGGGGTGCTCCGCGACGCCGCGCCGGTGCCGGAGGGCCGGGCCGACATGGAGGTCTGGTCGGTGCTGGCGCCGGAGTGGACGGCCTGAGCGTCTTTCTTGTCGTACCCGGACGTCAACATGTGTCCATGGCTGTCCCCGCACTGGCCGACCGGTCCCCCCAGCCGCGCGCCCTGCCGCTGCGCGAGGTCCGCACCCGGCTCACCCAGCTCGTCTCCCTGGCCGAGCTGACCGACACCGTCACCGTGGTCACCCGCGACGGCGACCCCCGCCCGATCGCCGCGATCGTGCCCGCGCCGGCCGCCCGCACCGGCGCGCAGGCCCGGGCCGACGCGGAGCGGGTGGCCGCGGTCAGCGCCGGCTGGGCCCGCCGCCTGGAGGAGCTGCACCGCCAGTCCGGCCGGCGACACGCCGCCGAGCTGCGCGCCCTGACCGACGCGCTCGCCGAGGCGTGGGCCGAGCTGGATCGCCGCGCCCCCGCTGGCGACCCCGCGCTCGCCCGCCTGAAGGCGGCCCACGCCGACCTCCTGCGCCGCTGACCCCACCCGCGAGCCGGGTGGGCGCGATCGCCGACGGAAGCCGCGGTCCGGGGAGGTGCCGTCGTGCCGCGCGCACCCCCGTGGCGCGCGGCACGACGGCCGTCCGGGCGGCGGCCCAGCGACCGCCGCGGTTCAGGCTCCGCCGTCCGACCGGGCGGACGGACAGCTCAGGGTTCGACGGGGCCGGCGGCGGCGTCGGCGCGCAGCCCGTTCGCGGCCAGGTCGTCGGCCACGTCCAGCCCGAGACGGACCCCGCCGATGTTCCGTGCCAGGTCGACCCGGCCGTCGTCGTCCAGCGCGAACGCGTCGAACGACCAGTGCACGCCCAGGTAGACCCGGCTCAGACCGTTCTCCTCGATCATCTGCCACAACCCGTCCGGGAAGCGGCGGGCCCACCGCGGGCGCACCGTCCCGGTGTTGTCCACGCTGATCCCGTTCAGCTCGTCGGAGACGAACTCCAACCCGTCGGCGAGGCCGTCCGGGCCGTCCCCGCCCCGTCCGTAGAACTGGCGCACCGACTGCAACGCCGCCGCGCCGAACGTGGCGTGTCCGGACGGGTACGCCGGGAAGTTCGGCGTCCGGTTCTTCTGCCCGACGCTGTTCGTGTTCGGCGCGCCCAACGGCAACCAGCCGATGTCGGTGGCGGGGTCGAGCGCGGCGTCACCGGCGGCGGTCGGGCCGAGTGAGCTGTCGTGCTCGCGGATGCCGAGGACCGGACGCCACAGGTCGTACCGGTACTTGTCCGTCCAGCAGAGGATCCCGGCGTCGGCCATCGCGACGTTGACCAGCGCGAAGAGGCGCGCGTTGCGGGCCGTGTCGTTGCCCTGCGCCCGGGCGACGGCCCGGACGATCTGGTTGTACAGCCGGGGCGGCGTGCCGATGCCGCGTGCGCCGTCGTACGCCCAGAACAGCCCGACGGCGGTCTCGGCGGCGGTGCGCTGCGGCAGCCGGTCCGGCAGCGTGCCGGCCAGGTGCGGGGCGATGCCCTTGCCGCGCACCTGGCGCAGCGCCCGCTCGTACGCCCGGTCGCCCGGGCGGGGCGGCTCGTCGAGCTGGTGGCGGGCGGTGACCGCGAAGCAGTGGGAGCGTGCGCCGTAGAACGGCGCGTGGTAGCCCTGCCCCGGGTTGTCCGGGTCGACGCGGTGGTGCTGCCGGGCCGGTGACGGCACGTAGCCCTCGTCGCCCAGGCCCGGGTCGGCGGCGCGCAGCCGCAGCACCTCCTCGGCGACCCGCCGGCCCCAGGCGTGCCCGGCCGCGTCGTGCTTGCCGGCCACCAGCCCCGCGGCCAGGTGACGGGTCTCGAAGAACGCCCGCTGCGCGGGGTGGAGCGCGACCAACGCGGTCCGGGCCGCCGCGGCCACGGCGCTGTCCGGGTCGGCGTCGGCCGGCGGCTCCGGCAGCCGGTCGCCCAGCCACGGCTCGTACGCCCCGGTGAGACCGACGTACGCGTCGTGCATGGCCAGGTGGACGACGGCCAGCGCGCGGGCGCTGCCCACCGGGCCCTGCGACCGCGCCTCGGCCGCGTCACCCGTGGTGTGGGTGACCCGGTTCGCCTCCAGTGCCACCTCGTTCCAGTACAGGATCTGATCCACGATTTCCCCCGTTGTCGCTCCGTTGACGAATGGTGGCGGCAATGCCGTTCCACAACGGATTCCGGGTGCGGGGAAATGTGCGCGCGCCAGTGCAACCGGAATGACATCCGGCTACTGACGTGCGAAAACTGTTTCCCGTCGAGCCCCCGTCGTGAATCGGCCGCCCACCGTTGGGTGGTCCGCCGTGCCGCTCTCGAAATGCGAATCGATGTCGGCTCATCCATGGTTGCGGCGGCCTGTGCGGCGGGTCAAGGCGAGACGGTGACGAATGTGACGAGTGTCGGGGAGTAATCAGTGGGCAATTCGATGCAACCGAATTGCGGGTCGGCGTACCCGCAGGTCACGGCGACGCCCGGGCGGGTCGGTGCGCCCGGGCGTCGCCGGTCGGTCAGCTCCGGCCGCGCTCGGCGCGGTAGCGGCGGATCAGCTCGGCCGTGGAGGTGTCCACCTCGGCGAGGTCCGGATCCGACCCGGTGAGCTTCGGGGCCAGCTGGTTGGCCATCACCTTGCCCAACTCGACGCCCCACTGGTCGAAGGCGTTGATGTCCCAGACCGCGGCCTCGGTGAAGACGATGTGCTCGTAGAGCGCGATCAACTGCCCCAGCGTCGCCGGCGTGAGCTTCGGCGCCAGGATCGACGTGGTCGGGTGGTTGCCGGCCATCACCCGGTGCGGCACCACCTCGGCCGCGGTGCCCTCGGCCTCCACCTGCTCCCGGGTCCGCCCGAAGGCGAGCGCGGCGGTCTGGGCGAAGAAGTTCGACATGAACAGGTCGTGCATGTCGCCCAGGTCGTGGTTGGGCCGGCTGAACGCGATGAAGTCCGCCGGAATCAGCCGGGTGCCCTGGTGGATGAGCTGGTAGAAGGCGTGCTGACCGTTGGTGCCGGGCTCGCCCCAGAAGATCTCCCCGGTGGGGTACGTCACCGGCGCGCCGTCGACACGCACCGACTTGCCGTTGCTCTCCATGGTCAGCTGCTGCAGGTAGGCCGGGAAACGGTGCAGGTACTGCGCGTACGGGAGCACCGCGTGGGTTTCCGCGCCGAGGAAGTCGGTGTACCAGACGTTGAGCAGGCCGAGCAGCGCCGGCACGTTGCGCTCGACCGGCGTGGAGCGGAAGTGCTCGTCGACGGCGTGGTAGCCGGCCAGCATCTCGCGGAACCGGTCCGGGCCGACCGCCAGCATCACCGACAGCCCGACCGCGGACGGCAGCGAGTAGCGCCCGCCCACCCAGTCCCAGAAACCGAACATGTTCTCCGGGTCGATGCCGAAGTCGCGGACCCGCTGCTCGTTGGTGCTGACCGCGACGAAGTGCCGGGCGACGGCGTCGTCGTCGGCGTCCAGCCCGGCGAGCAGCCAGCGCCGCGCCTGGTCGGCGTTGGCCAGCGTCTCCTGGGTGGAGAACGTCTTGGAGACCACCACGAACAGCGTAGACGCCGGGTCCAGGTCGGTGGTCTTGTCGTGGATGTCGGTCGGGTCGATGTTGGACACGAACCGGCAGCTGATCCCCGCGTCGCGGTAGGCCTTCAACGCCTCGTACGCCATCACCGGGCCCAGGTCGGAGCCCCCGATGCCGATGTTGACCACGGTGGTGATCCGCTCGCCGGTGTGGCCGCGCCACGCGCCGGAGCGCACCCGCTCGGCGAACGTCGACATCCGGTCCAGCACCGCGTGCACGTCGGCGACGACGTCCTGGCCGTCGACGGTGAGCGAGGCGTCGCGGGGCAGCCGCAGCGCCGTGTGCAGCACGGCGCGGTCCTCGGTGACGTTGATGTGCCGCCCGGCGAACATCGCCGCGATCCTCCCGGTCAGGTCGACCCGCTCGGCCAGCGCGGTGAGCAGCGCGACCGTCTCGTCGGTGACCAGGTTCTTGCTGTAGTCCACGTGCAGGTCGGCGACCTCGCCGGTGAGCCGTTCGCCCCGCTGCCCGTCGGCGGCGAAGAGCTCACGCAGGTGGGTGCCGCGCATCGCCTCGGCGTGCTTGCGCAGCGCCTGCCATTCGTCCGTGGTGGTGACGTCAGCCATCGGGTCGATCTTCTCCTTCACGACGGGCGGTCGGCTCTCGCCGGCGACCCCACCAGCCTGCCACCCGGAGCCGCTCGTCGCGACGCGACCCGGCGTCGCCCACCCGCCGGGCGCGCCGGGGAGGCGACGCCGCGACACGCGGTTGGGACACGTGTTCGACACGCCGAACACGGGGAGACACCGACCGATAGCGGAACGTAAGCTCCGGGAGGCTTGCCGGAGGAGGAGGCGCACATGGCGAGGGTGATCGGCCCCCGGACCCCGTCGGAGGGGGAGGCGACGACCGAGGAGTCGCCGTTGCCGGAGCTGGCGGACGGACACTGGATGAACCGGGCCACCGAGTTCGCCCACACCAGCTTCTGGGCGGTGGCCCGGCGGCTGCCCGCGCTCGTCCGTGAAGCCGTCGGCCTGGCCTGGTCGACCAGCCGGCGGGACACGATCGCCTCGATCGGGCTCAACGTCGCCGCCGGAGTGCTCACCACGCTCGGCCTGCTCGCCACGACCGGCGTGCTCCGGCAGCTCTTCGCCGCCGGGCCCACCCCGGACCGGATCCGCGCGGCCCTGCCGGCGCTGCTGGTCGCGGCCGCCGCCGTGACCGGTCGCGGCGCGCTGACCATCGCCGCGGGATGGGCGCAGGCCCGGCTCATCCCACAGATCAACTACCAGGTGGAGCTGCGGCTCTTCGAGGCCACCACCGCCGTCGAGCTGGCCGCCTTCGACGACGCCGGCTTCGCCGAGGAGATGGACCGGGCCCGTGACCGCGGCATGGCCGAGGCCGCGTCGATCGTGGACCACAGCGTCAACCTGGTGACCGGTCTGGTGGGCGTGCTGGCCACCGCCGCCGCGGTCACCGTCATCCAGCCCTTGCTGCTGCCCTGCCTGCTCCTGGCCGCCGTGCCCGAGGCGGCCACCGCGGTCAAGCTGGCCCGCCGGCAATACCTCGCCCTGCTGGCCTGGATCACCCGCCGTCGCCGGATGTACATGCTGGCCCGGCTGATGGCCGACCGGCACACGGCCGCGGAGATCCGCGCCTACCAGATGCGCGACTTCCTGCTCGCCGAATACCACCGGATGATGACCGTGGAGACCGGGGCACAGCTACGGCTGGCCCGCTCCCAGACCGTCACCCGCGCACTCGGCCTCTCCGTCACCGGGGTCGCCGCGTTCGCC
The DNA here is from genome assembly GCF_900090105.1 of Micromonospora humi. Classification (GTDB taxonomy): domain Bacteria; phylum Actinomycetota; class Actinomycetes; order Mycobacteriales; family Micromonosporaceae; genus Micromonospora; species Micromonospora humi. Next base: position 274,708 of record NZ_FMDM01000001.1, read on the forward strand.
GTCTACGCCGTGCTCGGTGGCCTGCTGCTCACCGGTGTGGTCGCGCTGGCCGCGGCGGCCACCGCGCTGCTCGCCCTGCAGTCCGCGCGCAGCAGCCTGCGTACCGCCATCTTCGCCACCAACTCGCTCTACGAGGACGCCCTCTACTACCAGGACTACCGGGACTTCCTCGACCGCGCCGGCCGGCGCATCCCGACCGGCGGCGACCGCCCGGTCGACGGGTTCGACCGGATCGACCTCGACCGGGTCAGCCTGCGCTACCCGGACACCGAGGCCGCCGCCGTGGACGAGGTCAGCCTCAGCTTCCGGCGCGGTGAGGTGGTCGCGCTGGTGGGGGAGAACGGCTCCGGCAAGACCACGCTGGCCAAGCTGATCGCCGGCCTCTACCGGCCCACCGGCGGCAGCATCCGTTGGGACGGCGTGGACGCCGCCGACCTCGACCCCCGGCAGCTCGCTGCCCAGGTCGCGGTGATGAGCCAGGACTGGTGGAAGTTCCCGTTCACCGCCGGGCAGAACATCCGCGTCGGCCGCCACGACCGGACCGGCCGGGACGGACCCAGCGTGGAGGCCGCCGCTCGGGACGCCGCGGCGCACGACATGATCAGCGAGCTGCCGTTCGGGTACGACACCTTGCTGGACCGGCAGTTCAAGAACGGCCAGGACCTGTCCGGCGGGCAGTGGCAGCGGCTGGTGGCCGCGCGTGGCCTCTACCGCGACGCCCGGCTGCTGATCTGCGACGAGCCCTCCGCGGCCCTGGACGCGCGCGCCGAGCACGCCCTCTTCGCGCACCTGCGCCGGCACCCGGACCGGGCCGTCGTGCTGATCACCCACCGGCTCGCGAACGTCCGGCACGCCGACCGGATCTTCGTCATGGACCACGGCCGGCTGGTGCAGTCCGGCGACCACGACACGCTGATGGCCTCCGACGGGCTCTACCGGGAGCTGTTCGAGTTGCAGGCGTCCGGCTACCTGGCCGGCGCCGGCGGGCCGGCCGCCGACCGTTGACCTCCAGCGCACTCGAACTCCTACCGTGACCGGACCGGCCGCCGCCCGGTCAGCGCGGCGTCACACCCTGGAGTTCCCATGCGCTACCGCGTCCTCGGCGGCACCGGCATCGAGGTCAGCGTCCACTGTCTCGGCACCATGATGTTCGGCGCGGTCGGCAACCCCGACCACGACGACTGCGGACGGATCGTGCACGCGGCGCTGGATCGCGGCGTCAACGTCGTGGACACCGCCGACATGTACTCGGCGGGGGAGTCCGAGGTGATCGTCGGCAAAGCGCTGCGCGGCCGGCGTGACGACGTGGTGCTCGCCACCAAGGTGCACTTCCCGATGGGCGAGGGCCCCAACCGGGGCGGCAACTCGCGGCGCTGGATCGTCCGCGCGGTCGAGGAGAGCCTGCGCCGGCTGGGCACCGACTGGATCGACCTCTACCAGGTCCACCGGCCCGACCACACCACCGATGTCGAGGAGACCCTCGGCGCGCTCACCGACCTGGTCCGGGCCGGCAAGATCCGCGCGTTCGGCTGCTCGACCTTCCCGGCCGACGAGATCGTGGAGGCGCAGCACGTCGCCGAACGGCGGGCGCTCGGCCGGTTCCGCACCGAGCAGCCGCCGTACTCGATCCTGGCGCGCGGGATCGAGACGTCGGTGCTGCCGGTCTGCCGCCGCTACCGGATGGGCGTGCTGGTCTGGAGCCCGCTGGCCGCCGGCTTTCTGTCCGGGCGCTATCGGCGGGACCGGCCGGTCGACCTCACCGCCGGCCGGCCGGCGCTCACCCCGGCCCGGTTCGACCCGGCGCTGCCCGGCAACGCCGCGAAGTACGCCGCCGTCGAGGACCTGGCGGCGCTCGCCGACGAGATCGGGTGCACGCTGCCGCAACTCGCGGTGGCGTTCACCGCGGCGCACCCGGCGGTCACCTCGACGATCATCGGGCCGCGCACCATGGACCAGTTGGACGCGCTGCTCGCCGGCGCGACGCTGACACTCGACGACGCGGTGCTCGACCGGATCGACGAGATCGTGCCGCCGGGGGTGAACCTCTACCAGCCGGACGGGGCGTGGTCCCCGCCGACGCTCACCGATCCCGCGCTGCGCCGCCGCCCGCTGGCGGAACGCGCCGCCGCCTGACCCGCGCGTGCCCACTCCCGCCGCGCGTGCCGCGGTGCCTCGTCTGTCGCCGGCCCGCCGCCCGTAGATCTTGGTGAGGAACGGCCCCTCCGGGGGCCTTTTCCTTCCAAGATCTACGACGATCCTGCTGTTCGAGACGTCGATCCTGAAGTGTGATCGGCGGGAATTCGCAGTCGTGAGGCGGACGGGCCGGATGGCGTGGCTGCCCTGGCCGGGCTCGGTTTGCCGAGGGGCGGCGTCGCGTTCGGGCGTGTCGGGTGACCGGGGCGCGGGGCTTGGGCGAGGGAGTGGGCGTGGCGGGCTGGTCCGAGCGTGCCGGGTGGTTGCCGGGGAGGGCGGGGTGGGGCAGGATCGCCGGAATGCTCCGTCCCCGCCCTTGCCGTGCCGCGGTGATCGCCGCGCTCGCCCTGGTCACCGCCGGTTGCTCCGCGTCCGGGGCCGGAACCGGCGCCACCGCTCCCGGCGTCACCTCCTCCGCCGCGCCCGGTGCCTCGGCGGCCGTCGGCGGATCGGGCGCGCCGTCGGCGTCGTCCGCGCCGGCGGGCCGGGCCGGGATCGGCGCCCGACCGAGCGCCGCGGCAGCTCGGGCGTGCACCGTCTTCCCGGCCGACAACGTCTGGCACGCCGACGTCTCCCGGTTGCCGGTGCACTCCCGCTCCGCCGCGATGGTCGGCGCGATCGGGGCCGGCGCGAACGTGCACGCCGACTTCGGCTCCGGACAGTGGGAGGGCGCGCCGATCGGCATCCCGGTCACCGTCGTCCCGGCCGGGCAGCGGAAGGTCCCGGTCACCTTCGGGTACGCCGACGAGAGCGACCCGGGGCCGTACCCGATCCCGGCCGACGCGAAGGTGGAGGGCGGCCCGTCCGGCACCGGGGACCGGCACGTGATCGTCTGGGACCGGGCCGCCTGCCGGGCGTACGAGCTGTTCGACGCGCACCGCTCCGGCAGTGGCTGGCGGGCCGGCTCGGGTGCGGTCTTCGACCTGCGCTCGAACCGGATGCGCCGGGCGGGCTGGACGTCCGCCGACGCGGCCGGGTTGTCGGTGCTGGCCGGGCTGGTCCGCTACGACGAGGTGGCGGCCGGCCGGATCGACCACGCGATCCGGGTGACCGTGCCGCGTACCCGCACCGGCTGGACGTGGCCGGCCAGCCACTCCGCCTCGTCGGCCACCGACCCGGCCCTGCCGCAGCTCGGCCAGCGGCTGCGGCTCAAGCGTTCGGTCGACGTGTCCGGGCTGCCCCGGCAGGCCCGGATCGTGGCCGAGGCGATGCGGACCCACGGGATGATCGTGGCCGACCACGGCTCGGCCTGGTACCTCTCCGGCGCACCGGACCCGCGTTGGGACAACGACGCGTTGCACGCCCTGGACCGCCTGCGCGGCAGCGACTTCGAGGTGGTGGACGCCGCCGGCCTGATGACCAACCCGAGGTCGGCCGCCGTCCGCTGAACCCGATCGACGCGGCCGGGCCGAGCGTCCACACTGTGCGGATGGAACACCGTGACCTGGTCCGGGTGAGCAAGCGGATGTCGCTGGCGTTGCGCCACCGTCCCGACCGGTTCGGCCTGACCCTCGACCGCGCCGGCTGGGTGCCGGTCGCCGACCTGCTCGCCGCGATGCGGATCAGCCGCCCGGAGCTGGACGCGGTGGTGGCCGGCAACGACAAGCAGCGATTCGCGGTCGAGCCCGGCCCGGACGGGGACGACCGGATCCGCGCCAGCCAGGGGCACTCGGTCCCGGTCGACCTCGGGCTGACCCCGGCCGTGCCGCCGGGGCGGCTCTTCCACGGCACCGCCGAGGACGTGCTGCCCGCCATCCGGGCGCAGGGGCTGCGCCGGGGGCGGCGACACCACGTACACCTGTCGGCGGACGTGCCCACGGCCCGGCGGGTCGGGGCGCGCCGCGGCGGCGCGGTGGTGGTGCTGGAGGTCGACGCCACCGCGATGGCCGCGAACGGCTACGCCTTCTACCGGTCCGCGAACGGGGTGTGGTTGACCGACACCGTCCCGCCGGCCTATCTGAGCGTCAGCACGCCGTGATCGGGTGCGCCACCACGGCGTCGAAGAGGTACGCGAGCGTGTTCGGGGCGGCCCGGTCCGGTTGGCCGGCACCGGTGCGGTCGGTGGCGCGGGCGCGCAACGTGTGCCGGCCGATCGCCGGTGGACGCCAGCGGACGGTCCAGCGCTGCCAGGGGCCGCCCCGGTCGGCGGTGACCAGGTCGGCCGGGCGCCACCCGTCGCCGGTGTCCACCTCGACCCGTTCGATCGGGCCGTTGCCGGACCAGGAGCGGCCGCGCAGCAGCAGTTCCTCGCCGGCCGGCACCCGCGCGTCCCAGGCCAGCTCGAACGCGCTCTTCACCGGCTGCGCGCCGAGCGCCGTGCCGTCGGTCGGGTGGCCGGGGCCGAACAGCCGGTAGAACTGGGTGTTCCACGGCGAGAACAGGGGCGTGGTGGAGACCTCGACCGGGCCCACCCACTTGATCGAGGAGATGCCGATCCAGCCGGGCACCACCACCCGCACCGGGAAGCCGTGGTCGGCGGGCAGCGGCTCGCCGTTCATCTCGTACGCCAGCAGCACGTCGTCGAGCGCCTTGGCGATCGGCAGCGGCCGGCGGACCCGGCCCAGGTTCACCCCGCCGGTGACGTAGTCGGGGTCGAGGCCCTCGGGCATCACGTCGACCGCGTCGTCGCGCAGGCCGGCCCGGCGCAGCACGGTCCCCAGCGACACGCCCCGCCAGCGGGCCACGCCGACGCCGCCCAGCCCCCAGGCCACTCCCGGGGCGGCCACACCCTGCTGCTCGGCGAAGAACCGTCGCCCGTTGCCGGCGCACTCGACGAGCGCGGTGCTCTCCTCGGCCGGCAGCCGACGCAGCTCGTCGAGGCCGACCTCGACAGGCGCGGACCGGGTGGGCGCGCCACGCAGCCCGTCGCCGAACAGGCGCAGCCGCCAGGCGGTCGGGTCGAGGTGCGGGGTGACGGTGTGGTTGCGGACGAAGAAGCGGTCGGTCGGCACCACGTGGCCCTGACCCGCCATCGCCGACCACCGCATCTCGGCGTTGCTGCCCAGCGGGCGCAGCAGCTCCGGCGGCAGCGGCTTGGCGATCGGCGGGTCGACGCCGACCGGGGCGGAGGCCACCGCCACCGGCTCACGTTCCGCCGCCGCGGCGGTGACCGCGGCCATCGCCGCGCCCAGCTCCCGCAGCGCGTCGCGGTCGACGCCGTCGCCGCGCGCCTCACCGGCGAGCCACTGCCGGCTCCGCTGCGCGTCGTGGACGGCTTCGGCGTGGGAAGGGCTCACGGGTGACCTCCGGGGTTCGGCGACGCTGCCTTTCCCTATTGAACCAGTAGGACTAGGTGGCGGCGAGCAGGGTCACCACACCGGCCGCCACCAGCACACCGGCCCAGAGCCGGTCGACGTTGAACCAGGCACGGCGCAGCACCCCGACGCCGAGCACCTCGTACACCAGCAGCGCGACGACCACCGCGACGCCGAGCATGGCGGCGGTGTGCACGGCCGCCGCGGCCAGCCCGGTCAGCGCGCCGGCCGGCGCCGCGGCCAGGTGCCCGGCATGGGGACCACCGCCGGTCGCCGGCTCGGCGAGCAGCACCGGCAGCAGCATCAGGCCCGCGCCGTGCGCCGCCGACATGAGGAAGGACCAGGCGGTGAGCTGGGCCGCCGACAGTCGCATGCCGGCCCAGCGGAAGTGCCGTTCGGAGAGCAGTCGCCACAGCCCGAACCCGACCAGCAGCACCCCACCGGCCACCGCGAGCACGGTGCCGGCGGTCACCGAGCGGGTCGCGCTGACCAGCGCGGCGACCACCGCCACCGACGCCAGGTGACCGGCGGCGATCGGCGGCAGCGCGGCCAGCAGCGCGCTGCGACTCCGCTCCTGCAGGCCCCGAGCCACCGCGAAGAGCCAGCCCATCGCCGGGTTCAGGCCGTGGAACGCGCCGAGGCCGACCAGCGCCGCCCAGGTCGCGCCGGTCACGGGAAGCAGTACGAGTCGGACGAGGCGTCCCCGCCCTGCAACCGGGTCTGGTGCACCCGCCGGCCCCGGAACTCGTCGCCGCGCGGGAAGAAGCGCGGGTCCGGGACCAGGCCACCGGTCTCCGGGTCGACATCCAGCTTCGCCACCCAGGCGCCCACGCCGTCGGGATAGAACTGGTCGTCCCAGGCGCCGTAGAGCGAGTTGCTGACGTAGACGCGGCGGCCGTCGCGGCTGATCTCCACCATCTGGGGGCCGCCGGCCAGCGGCTCGTCGGGGAAGGCCGGGTGCGGGGTACGGCCGACGATGCCGCCGAGGCGCACCGAGCCGACCCGCACCGGGTGGAGCGGGTCGCTGACGTCGTAGCGGATCAGCTCGCCGGTGCCCCAGCAGGAGACGTGCAGGAACCGGTCGTCCACCGACAGGTCGATGTCGGTGACCAGCGGCGGCACCGCGCCGAACGGCTTGAGCAGCTCCGGCAGGTCGGCCGGGTCGGCCGGCTCGGCCGGGATGTCGATCACCCTGGTCACCGCCCAGGCGTCGCCGTCGCGGTGCCACAGCCACACCGAGGCGGAGAGGTCCTCGACGCTGATCACCACGCCGACGAAGCCGTACGACCTGGTCGGGTCGTGCGCGGGGCGCAGCTCCAGCGCCATCTGGTACGCGTCGCCCAGGTCGACCCGCTGCACGTGACGGCGCTTCGCCAGGTCCCAGAAGTGCAGCGCGTGCCCGTAGCGGCGGCCCAGCAGCAGCTCACCGACGATGCCGTCCTCGATCATCGACGGCGTGCCCCACTCGCTGGTGACCAGCACGTCCTGGGTGTAGTGCCACCAGAAGTCGTACGCCAGGAACTGTGGCCCCCGGTCGGCCTCCCACGCCCCGCGTACCTCGAAGGTGGTGTGGTCGAGCACCGCGATCCCGCCGGGGCCCTCCTGCCCGTCGGCGCCGCCGAGGGCGGAGACGTAGATGCCGTCCGGCCCGCAGTGCACGGTGTGCGGGCGGGAGTAGCCGGCCCGCTTCCCCAACTCCTCCGCCTCGATCACCTTGACCAGCTCGGGGCGGCGCGGGTCCGGCTTGGTGTCCAGCACGTGGATCCGCGACGAGCGCAGCCCGGGCACGATCAGGTAGCGGCGCTCCACGTGCGGATGCGGCGCGGTCGGGCAGAGCGCGCTGCTGCACGCGTTCCACCCGAAGTGGTGCACCTCGTCGCCGGTGTGCGGCAGTTCGGTCCAGCCCACCACCCGGCCGTACGTGTCGGAGTCCGGGTCGGTGTCGAGCACCGCGATGGCGTCGGGGCGCTGCCCGGCGCGGTCGAACGCGGCCACGTAGGCGAGCTTCTCGGCCGGCGCGGCGGCGGCCAGGGCGGGGGAGGGGTAGAAGGACGGGTCGGGGGTCCAGCGGGTCATCGGGTCTCCCTGACGGTCAGGCGGCGGGCACGCCGAGGCGGTCGAGCAGCCGCCGGCGCAGCGCGCCGAAGGCGGGGTCGTCGGGGCTCGGCGCGGGGCCGAGGCGGACCGGGATCTCCTCCGCGATCACACCCCCGTCGAGCAGCAGGACGCGGTCGGCGAGCAGCAGCGCCTCCTCCACGTCGTGGGTGACCAGCAGCGCGGCGAACCCGTGCTGGGCGCGCAGCCGGCGCAACAGCCCCTGCATGCGCAGCCGGGTCAGCGCGTCGAGCGCGCCGAACGGCTCGTCGAGCAGCAGCAGGTCCGGTTCGCGGACCAGCGCCCGGGCCACCGCGACCCGCTGCGCCTGCCCGCCGGAGAGTTCGGCCGGCCAGGCCCGGCCCCGGTCGGCGAGCCCGACCTCGGCCAGCGCGCGGGCGACCCGGCCGCCGACGTCCGGGCCGGCGAGGCCGAGCGCGACGTTGTCGGCGGCCCGCTTCCACGGCAGCAGCCGGTGTTCCTGGAACACCACGGCGGCGGCGCCGGGCAGCGTCCAGTGCCCGCCGGCGGCGTCGTCCAGCCCGGCGAGCACGCGCAGCAGCGTGCTCTTGCCGGAGCCGCTGCCGCCGAGCAGCGCCACCGTCTCGCCGGCGGCGACGGTCAGGTCCACGCCGGCCAGCACCACGGTCGGGCCGAAGGAGCGGGTCACCGCGCGGGCGGTGAGCACCGGGCCGATCAGGTCGCGCGCAGGCCGCGTCGCCACGTCAGCGTCCTCCTCTCCGCGAAGCGGATGAGCAGGTCGGACGCCAGGCCGAGCAGCGCGTAGACGAGCAGGCCGAGCACCACCACGTCGGTCTGGCTGAACTCGCGCGCCTCCATCATCAGGAAGCCGACGCCGGTCTGGGCGTTGACCTGCTCGCCGACGACCAGGCTGAGCCAGGCCGCGCCGATGGCGAGCCGCAGGCCGAGGAAGAGTGCGGGCAGCGCGCCGGGCAGCACCACGTGCCGCAGCCGCGCGGCCGGGCCGAGCCCGCACGTGCGGGCCGCCTCCACCAGCCGCTCGTCGATGTCCCGGATGCCGGCGTACAGGTTGAAGTAGATCGGGAAGAACGCGCCCAGCGCGACCAGGGTGACCTTCAGCGACTCACCGATGCCGACCCAGATGATCAGCAGCGGGACGAGGCCCAGGTGCGGCAGCATCCGGGCCGCCTGCACCGGCGGGTCGACCAGGTCGTCGCCGAGGCGCAGCAGCCCGGCCGCGGCGCCGAGCACCAGCGCCAGGCCGCCGCCGATGAGCAGGCCGAGCGCGGCGCGGGTGAGCGAGTCGAGCAGGTGCACGCCGAGCGTGCCGTCGGCGGCCAGCCGCCAGCCGGTGGCGAGCACCGTGCTGGGCGCCGGCAGCTTCTCCGCCGACAGCAGGCCGACCCGGGCGGCGGCTTCCCAGGCCAGCACCAGCGCCACCGGGCTGACCAGCCGCCGCCACCGCCGGGCGGTCCCGGCCCGCGGCCGTCGCGGCGCCGGCGAGGGTACGACCGGAGCGGGCGCCTCGGCGAGCGCCGGGCCGGTCACCGGAACGCCTCGTTGAACCGGCCGTCGACCCGGCCGGCGATGTCGACCGGCCCGGGCACCAGCTTCAGCCCGACGAAGCTGTCCGCGATGGCCTGCAACTCCGCGCCGATCTCCGGGGTGACCGGCGCGAGCGGCTTGGCGCTGCGGGCCAGCGCCCGGGTGGTCACGTCCAGCGGGATCTTCAGCTCCGGGGCGAGGACGGCGGCCCGCTCGTCTGGGTGGGCGATGCCCCAGTCGGTGGTCTGCCGGTAGGTGTCCAGGAAGGCACGCACGTCGTCGGTGCGGTTCTTCACCGCGTCCGGCGCGGCCAGCACGTACTCGCGGTTGCCGGCCAGGCCGGTGGCGTCGGCGAGTACCCGCACGTCGGGCCGTTCGGCGAGCGCGAAGTAGGGGTCCCAGATGATCCACGCGTCGACCTGCCCGTTGTCGAACGCGGGCCGCCCCTCGGCCGGCTTGAGGTACTTGACGTTGACGTCGGCGAGCGTCATCTTGTTCGCCTCCAGCAGCTTCACCAGCAGCCAGTGCACGTTGGAGCCCTTGTTCAGCGCCACCGTCTTCCCGCGCAGGTCGGCGAAGCTCCGGTACGGGCTGTCCGCCTTGACCAGTACCGCCTCGCCCTGCGGGATGGGCTCGGACGTGCCGACCACGGAGAACGGGATCTTCCCGGCGGCGGCGAAGACGGGTGGCGCCTCGCCGGTCTGTCCGATGTCGATGGAGCCGGCCTTGAGCGCCTCGGTCAGCGCCGGGCCGCTCTCGAACAGCGACCAGGTGACGTTCTTCGCGGCGCCGCGTGCCTTGACCAGGCTGAGGCCGCCGAAGCGTTGGTAGCCGATCCGCAGCGGAGCGTCGTCGCCGCGGGCGTCGGCCGGCTCGCCGCCGCAGGCCGCCAGCGCGGTGGCGGCGACCAGCGCGAGCGTGGTGAGCAGCGCGCCCACCCGGCGGTGGCGGGGTCTCGACGGGGTACGCATGGCGACTCCTCGGGGAGGGGGATGGGCCCGGCCGTCGGCGGGCGTTCAGCAACCTACCAACCCGATAGGTTTTATGGGTAGTGTGTCGGCGTGGTCGTCCCACCCCTCAGGAGGCGGCCCGTCCGACCCGCGCCGGAGGCCACCATGACGCTCACCTTCCACTGGTTCCTGCCGACCAACGGCGACAGCCGGGCCATCGTGGGCGGCGGGCACGGCGTGCCGGTCGGCGCCGCCGGCGGCGCCCGCCCGGCCAGCGTCGCCTACCTCGGGCAGATCGCCCGCAGCGCCGAACAGCTCGGCTTCGCCGGCGCGCTCACCCCCACCGGCGCCTGGTGCGAGGACGCCTGGCTGGCCACCGCCATGCTCGCCGAGGTGACCGAGCGGCTGAAGTTCCTCGTCGCGTTCCGGCCCGGCCTGCTCTCACCCACGCTCGCTGCGCAGATGGCCTCCACCTTCCAGCGCCTCTCCGGCGGCCGGCTGCTGCTCAACGTGGTGACCGGCGGTGAGTCCACCGAGCAGCGCGCCTACGGCGACTTCCTGGACAAGGACGCCCGCTACGCGCGTACCGACGAGTTCCTGCACGTGGTGCGGACGCTGTGGCGCGGCGAGACGGTCGACCACGACGGCGCCCACGTCCGGGTGGAGGGCGCCCGGCTGGCCCGGGTGCCCGACCCGGTGCCGCCCGTCTACTTCGGTGGGTCGTCCGCCGCCGCCGGGCCGGTCGCCGCCCGGCACAGCGACGTCTACCTGACCTGGGGTGAGCCGCCCGCCCAGGTCGCCGGCAAGCTCGACTGGATCCGGGGGTTGGCCGGCGCGGCAGGACGCGAGCTGCGCTACGGCATCCGGCTGCACGTGATCAGCCGGGACACCGCCGACGAGGCCTGGGCGCAGGCCCGCAGGCTGCTCGACGGCATCGCCGAGGACGAGGTCCGGGCCGTGCAGGAGGGGCTGCGGCGCAGCGAGTCCGAGGGGCAGCGGCGGATGCTGGACCTGCACGGCGGCTCCCGCGACGGGCTGGAGATCGCGCCCAACCTGTGGGCCGGGGTGGGCCTGGTGCGCGGCGGCGCCGGCACCGCGCTGGTCGGCAGCCACACCGAGGTCGTCGACCGGATCGCCGAATATCACGCGCTCGGCATCGACGAGTTCATCCTCTCCGGGTATCCGCACCTGGAGGAGGCGTACTGGTTCGGCGAGGGGGTGCTGCCGATCCTGCGCCGGCGCGGCCTGTGGCGGCACCCGGCCGGTGAACCGGCCACCGAGGTGCCGGCAAGCGTGCCGTTCTCCCCCCAGCCGGTGCCGGCCCGGGCCTGACGGTCAGATCGGACGCTGCCCGGCGAGGAAGTCGGCGAGCACCCGGGTGTGCGTGGAGAAGGCCAGCTCGACCGGCTCGGTGAGCACCAGCCACTCGGTGGCCTCCTCGGTCGGCGCGGACGGCGGCAGGTCACCCGCCGGCCGCTCCGGCAGCACCCCGAAGACCATCATGGTGCCGCCGGCCGGCGCGCCGTGCACCGCGAACAGCCGCGCCTCGTCGGCCTCGGCGAGCAGCCCGGTCTCCTCCCGCAGCTCCCGCACCAGCGCCTCGGACCACTCCTCGCCGTATTCGACGAAGCCGCCCGGCAGCGCCAGCTCGCCGCGGGCCGGCTCGATGTCGCGGCGTACCGCCACCACCCCGAGGCCCTCGGGTGTGCGGACCGGCAGCACCGCCACCGCGACGGGCAGCGGGTTGCGCCACACCGTCTCCCCGCAGGTCGGGCAGGTGCGCGGCCACCCGGCGCCCGCCGGGTAGGCCGCGCCGCAGAAGGAACAGTGCGAGTACGCGGTCACCCCGGGCACGTTACCCGCCGGCCGGCCGTCGAGGCGCGCCGCCGGCCGACGTCGCTCGGTGCGACGCCGGAGCCGGTCCGGCCGCCGTCACGCCCGGCCCGCCAACTCGGCACGCGCCTCCATCAGGGCGAAGCCGAGCAGATTCTGGCCCCGCCAGGTCGTCGGGTCGGCGGCGCGGGGATTGCTCGCGGAGAGACCGATGCCCCAGATCCGGTCCCGCGGGCTCGCCTCCACCAGCACCCGGTCACCGGTGCCGAGCAGGAACCGCTTCAACGGCTCGTGCTGGCCGAACTTGGCGACGCTGCCGGCCACCACGATCTCGTAACGCCGGACCGCCCAGACCGCCTGGTCGAAGCCGCGCACCTGCCGGCCGAGCGCCTTGGCCCGCTGCGGTTGCGTCGTGGCGAGCACCTCTTCGGCGATCGCGTGGTCGTCGAAGAGGACGGCCTTGTGCCACATCATCCAGTGCTCGGCGGTGGCGAACTCCCGACCGTCCACGGTGAACGCCGCCGGCCACCACTGGCTCAGGCAGCCGGCCCCGACGCTGCCGTCGCGCTGCGGCTGATGCCCCCAGAAGTGCAGGTAGGTGACGTGTTCACCGGATTCTTCGGCGGCGGTCAGCGCGGCGACGGAACGGATCGGCATGGCCCGATCCTGCCAGCCCCCACCGACATTCCCACCCACGCCGCTCGCTCGACGGGGCCGTCGAGGTGATCCTCTGCCGTACGCGTCGAGAAGGTGCCCCGCCTGACATCTCAACCGGTGGGGGCGCCGGTGTAGAAGGCGGTGACCCGCTCGCCCGCGGCGCGCGCCTGGTCGGCCGGGGTGCCGGCGTCCACGCTGGCCGCGGTCCACCGCTCGCCGGATCCGGTGACGAACCGGCGGCCCTCGTCGGAGCCCATCCACTCGGCCGCCGCGGCCGGGTCGACGCCCTCGCCGGCGGCGCCCAGGTGGGAGGCGAGGCCGAGCAGCGCCAGGTCCCAGCCGATGCCGACCGCGCCCGGCCCGAACTCGGCCCAGCGCTGGTCGTCGACGTGCGCGACGTGCTCCAGCTCGAATCGGGTACGGCCGGCGCCGACGTCGCTCAGGCGCACCTCGATCCAGCTGACCTCGCCGCCGAACTCCCAGGTGGCGGCGAAACCGTGCGGCGGGTCGCACCGCTGCACGGTGCCCTCGGCGTTGCCCTCCAGCCGGTAGCGGCCGCCGACGCTCAGCTCGCCGGAGACCGGCAGGAACCAGCGCGGGATCCGTTCCGGGTTGGTGCAGGCGTCGAAGACGTCGTCGACCGGCGCGTCGTACGTCTGGCTGATGGTCAGCACCCGCGCCTGCCCGGCGGGGAGCGTACGGTCGCCGATCCGGCGCTCGACGGCGCTGATCTGACCGGTCACGTCGATCACGGGTTGGTCCTCTCGTCGTCGGGAACGTCCTCCCGCAGCCGCCGTTCGCGGCGGCCCCGGGCCAGCTCGGTGGCGAGCGCGGCCAGCGGCGGCGCCCAGAAGCGGCGGAAGCCGGCCAGCCACGCGTCGATCTCGCGCAGCGGGCCGGGGTCGACCGCGTAGAGCCGGCGGGTGCCCTCGGCGCGCACGGTGGTGAAGCCGTGCTCGCGCAGCACCTTGAGGTGCTGGGAGACGGCGGGCTGGCTGATGCCGAACTCGCGCCGCACGGTGTCGGCGAGCGCGCCGGCCGGCTGCTCACCGTCGGCGAGCAGCTCCAGGATCCGCCGTCGGACCGGATCGCCGAGGACGTCGAAGGCGTGCACGAACCCTTTTTATCACAACGAGCTTATATAAGCGAGCGCTGTATTACCATCCGTTGCGTTAAGCGGGGCCCCTTCCTCTACCGAATGCGTTAAGAAGGGGCCCCGCCTTACACCTCAGCCGAGGCGGGCGGCGACGGTGCGGCGCAGCTCGGGCAGCCGGTCGTGCAGCAGGCCGGGGCACTGGGTGGAGTTGAAGTCCCTGTGCCCGTAGATCTCGGTCGGCGCGATGCCGTACTGCTGGCAGGTGAACGCGCAGAACCAGACCAGGCTGTCCCAGAGCGCCTGCGGTGGCTGCACGTCGAGGTAGATGCCGTCGTTCTCGATGCCGATGGCCTGGCTGTTCTGCCCGACGCAGTGCGCGCCCTGCACCATGCTCTGCCCGTGCAGCAGCCCGTAGAGGCTGCCGTGCCGGCCCTCGGTCAGGTAGCCGCCCCGGCTGTTGGTGAAGTGCTGGCCGGAGTCGAGCCACCCGTTGGAGTCCATGTGCAGGTTCTGGATGTCGCGGGAGTTCCGGTAGGCCTGGGCGAGGCTGTAGTCGCTGGTGTTCGGGAACGCCGTGTGGTGAATGATGATCTTGTTGGGTCGGTTCTGCACCACGCTCACCGGCGACGACGGCGGCCGGGCGCCCCAGGTCGCGCAGTTGGCGATGGTCGGCTGGTCGACCCGGGTCGCGGCGGCCCGCGCGCCGCCGGCGCCGGCCTGGGTGAGCGTGGTGGCGCCGAGCAGGACCGCGCCGCGCAGCACGGCCCGCCGGGGGAGGGGAACGGACATCGGGGCCTCCTCGTGGGTACGGACGCCGCGGCGGGACGGACCGTGGTGGCCCGTCCCGCCGCGGTGGGTCAGCAGGTGCCGTTGCAGGCCAGCACCCGGAGCCGGTCCAGGGTGCCGTTCCAGACGTTCTGGTCACCGGGGAAGGTGCCGGAGGAGGACCACTGCCAGAACGAGTACGTGCCCCAGCCGGCCGGCAGCGTGCCGACGCTGGAGGAGTAGCGCGCGATCCACAGTGGGTTGTTGGCGGCGAACTGCGACGTGTTGCCGGTGCAGGTGCTCCACCAGTCGGTGGTGGTGTAGATGGTGGCCCACCGGCCGGTGCGGGCGTAGTACTGGTTGACGAACGAGGCGATCCAGCTCCGCATCGACGCCTGGCTCAGCCCGTAGCAGGTGGCGCCGTACGGGTTGTACTCGATGTCGAGCGCGCCGGGCAGCGTCTTGCCGTCCCGCGACCAGCCGCCGCCGTGGTCGACGAAGTAGTTGGCCTGGGTAGCGCCGGTGGTGGTGTCCGGACGGGCGAAGTGGTACGCCCCGCGGATCATCCCGACGTTGTAGGAGCCGTTGTACTGCTGGGCGAAGTAGGCGTTCGTGTAGTAGGTGCCCTCGGTCGCCTTGACGTACGCGAACCGGGCGCCGTTGGCCCAGGCGGTCGACCAGTTCACGTTGCCCTGGTAGCTGGAGACGTCCATGCCGGGCAGGCCGGCCGGGGCGGCGTGGGCGGGGGCGGCGCCGATCAGGGCCGCGGCGGCGGCGGTGACGGTGGCGAGCGCGGCGGCGCCGGTCGTGCGCAGCACGCTTCGCAGGAGTCGGTGCATCTTTCCTCCCTGGGGGTTGCCGCTCGCGGCGGCGGGAGTCGGACGAAAGGAACTGTCAACATTAGGTCACATGACGGAGAAACTTTTCAATAGACGTATCGAAGATTTTCTTTGGAATTGCCTCAGTCGAGGGCCTCGGCGGCGGCGCGCTCGCCGGCGGTCACCGCGCCCTCCAGGTAGCCGCTCCACCGGGTCGCGGTCTCCGTCCCGGCCCAGTGCACCCGGCCCACCGGCGCCCGCAGCTCGGGTCCGTAGTCGCACCACGAGCCGGGCGTCACCAGGCCGCAGAAGCAGCCCCGGGTCCACGGGTCGGCCGACCAGTCGTACTCGACGAGGTCCTCGGGCTCGGCGGCGGCCGGGCCGACGAGCGCGACGAGCGCGTCCCGCAACGCGGCGCGGCGCGCGGCGTCCGGCAACCGGCGCAGCGCCCGGGCCTGCGCGCCGTAGCTGAACCCGGTGAGCACCCCGCCCGGCCGCCCGGGCAGCGAGTTGTCCACCGTCTCGGTCAGCGGCCCGGTGTCCGTGGTGGCCACCCCGGAACGGCCGTCGGCCCGCCAGAACGGCTCCGGATAGCGCGCGTGCACCTTCAACGCCGCGCCCATCGGCATCCGCTGGGTCAACCCGTCGCGCAGCGCCGGCAGCGGCGGGTCGTACCGGATCCGGCCGGCCAGCGCCGGGGCCAGCGCGACCACCACCGCGTCGCCCCGGTGCACCTGGTCACCGGCGCGGACCCGCACACCGGCGGCGTCCTGCGCGATCCCGTCCACCGGCGCGCCCAGGCGCAGCCACTCCGGCGGCAGCGCGGCGGCCATCCGCTGCGCCAGCGCGGCCGGGCCGCCGACGATCCGGTCCTGCTGGGCGCCGCCGGCCATCCCGAGCAGCGAGCCGGCGCCACCGCCGCTGCGCAGGTAGAACAGCATCTGCAACAGCGACACCTCGTCCGGCGAGGCGGCCAGCAGGCCACCGGCGAGCAGGCGGCCGGCGTAGCGGGCGGTGACCGGGTCTCCCGCCGTGGCGGCGAGCCAGCAGCCGAGCGTGGTCCGGTCCCACTCCGCCGCCGCGGCGGCCCGCCACGGCGCGGCCGGGTCGACAGCGGCCGCCAACTCGTCCAGCGTGCCGAGCAGCGCGGCCAGCCCGGCCGGCTCCGCCGCCGGTCGGCCGTCCAGCAGCAGCGTGGGCGCGCCGTGCGCCGGCGAGGGAAAGGTCTCCAGGCCGTACGCGGAGACCAACGCGTACATCCGGTCCTGGGTGGGGCCGATCCACTGCGCGCCGAGGTCGAGCCACCCGCCGTCGGGCAGCGGGCGGCTCAGCGTCCGGCCGCCCACCCGGTCGCGGGCCTCCAGCACGAGCGGCTCGGCGCCGGCCTCGGCCAGGGCGAGCGCGCAGGCCAACCCGGAGAACCCCGCCCCCACCACGATCACCCGGCCGCCGCGCACGCGCCGGCATACCCGGATCCCGGCGGGAATCCCGCATCCCGGCGTGTCGAAACCGGCGTCCGCCGTTCGTGTGAAGGGTGGAGGGTGGCACCGGGCCGCCCGGGGGCACGAGGAGGAACCCGTGAAGCAGTACCTGATCAGCATGTACCAGCCGGCCGGCGTCGACCGGCCGGACCCGGAGTTCCTGGCCGGGGTGATGCGCGAGGTCGAGGCCATCGGCCGGGACCTGCGGGCGGCCGGGAGCTGGGTGTTCGGCGACGGGCTGCACGAGCCGGAGACCGCCACCGTGCTGCGCGCCGACGGCGACGAGGTGCTGGTCACCGACGGGCCGTTCGCCGAGGCCAAGGAATACCTGGGCGGCTTCACCATCGTCCGCGCGCCCGACCTGGACGCCGCACTGGAGTGGGGCCGCCGCTACGCCCGCGCCACCCGCCTGCCGATCGAGGTCCGCCCGTTCCAGGGCGAGGGATGACCGCTGTCGAACGGGTCTTCCGGGCCGAGTACGGCCGCGCGGTCGCCGTCCTGACCCGCTTCCTCGGCGACATCGACCTCGCCGAGGAGGCGGTCCAGGAGGCGTTCACGGTCGCGGTGCGGCGGTGGGCCGTCGACGGCCCACCGCCCAGCCCGGCCGGCTGGATCGTCACCACCGCCCGCAACCGGGCGATCGACCGGCTGCGCCGCGAGTCCACCCGCGCCGCCCGGCACGCCGAGGCCGCCCTGCTGCACGCCGCCGACCCGCCCACCGAGGAGGGGCCCGTGCCCGACGACCGGCTGCGCCTGATCTTCACCTGCTGCCACCCGGCGCTGCGCCCCGCCGCCCGGGTGGCGTTGACGTTGCGCCTGCTCGGCGGCCTGAGCACCACCGAGATCGCGCGGGCCTTCCTGGTGCCGGAGCCGACCATGGCGCAGCGCCTGTCCCGGGCCAAGGCCAAGATCCGCGACGCCGGGATCCCGTACCGGGTGCCGGGCGACGCCGACCTGCCCGACCGGCTGCGCGGGGTGCTGGCGGTGATCTACCTGATCTTCAACGAGGGGCACACCGCCAGCGCGGGGGAGCGGTTGGGCCGCGCCGAGCTGGGCGCCGAGGCGATCCGGCTGGGCCGGCTGCTGGTGACGCTGATGCCGGACGAGCCGGAGGCGCTCGGGCTGCTCGCGCTGATGCTGCTCACCGAGGCGCGGCGGGCCGCCCGCACCGGGCCGGACCAGGTGGCGGTGTCGCTGTCCGAGCAGGACCGGGGTCGGTGGGACCGGGCACTCGTCGCCGAGGGGCAGGACCTGGTGCGGCGCTGCCTGCGGCGCGACCGCCCCGGCCCGTACCAGATCCAGGCCGCGATCAACGCGGTGCACGCGGACGCGGCGACCGCCGCCGACACCGACTGGACCCAGATCCTCGCGCTCTACGACCAGTTGGCGGCCCGCGCGCCGGGGCCGGTGGTGGCGCTGAACCGGGCGGTCGCGCTGGCCGAGGTACGCGGACCGGCCGCCGCGCTGGCCGAGGTCGAACGGCTGGACCTGGCCGCTTACCACGTGTGGCACGCGGTCCGGGCCGACCTGCTGCGCCGGCTCGACCGGCCGGCCGAGGCCCGGGCCGCGTACGACGCGGCGATCGCCGGCACCGGGAACGCGGCGGAACGGGCGTTCCTCGCCCGGGCCCGGGACCGGTTGCCGGAACGGATCGACGGGCATTGACGCGACGGCGGAGAAAAGTACACTCTCAGTGTAATTAGTTTCCGTGCGCCGTCGACCGCGCGAGGTGACGATGAGCCCACCGGCCACCCCCACGGACGACCCCGGTCTGGCGCTGCACCACGTCGGCGTGCGCTTCGGCGGCCTGGTCGCGCTCGACGACGTCTCGCTGCGGGTGCCGCCCGGCCGCGTGGTCGGCGTCATCGGGCCCAACGGCGCCGGCAAGACCACGCTGTTCAACGTGGTCTGCGGCTTCGTCCGGCCGAGCGGAGGCTCACTCACCCTCGACGGGCGCCCGTTCCGACCCCGCCCGCACCGGCTCACCCGGCTGGGCATCGGCCGCACGCTCCAGGGCGTCGGCCTGTTCCCCGGCCTGACCGTGCTGGAGAACGTGACGGCCGGCGCCAGCCACGCGGCCCGCGCCGGCTTCGCCGCCGCGCTGTTCGGCCTGCCCGGCAGCGACCGCGACGAGCGGCGGCTGCGCGCCGAGGCCCTCGCCCTGCTCGCCGAGCTGGGCATCGACCGGCACGCCGCAGCCGCACCCGCCACGCTGCCCTACCCGGTGCGCAAACGGGTCGCGCTGGCCCGCGCCCTGATCGCCCGGCCCCGGCTGCTGCTGCTCGACGAGCCCGCCGGCGGGCTCGGCGCCGACGACGTGGCCGAGCTGGCCGACCTGGTCCGCGCCCTGCCGCAACGCGCCGACGGCTGCGCCGTGCTGCTCGTCGAACACCACATGGACCTGGTCATGTCCGTCTGCCACGAGCTGGTGGTGCTCGACTTCGGCCGGGTGATCGCCGCCGGCCCGCCGGAGCGGATCCGCGACGACCCACGGGTCGCCGAGGCCTACCTCGGCGCGGACGTGCCGGCCGATGCCGGCGGCACGCCGTGACCGCGGTGCTGGAGGTCGAGGCGCTCCACGCCGGCTACGGCCCGGTGCCGGTGCTGCGGGACGTGGCGTTCACGGTGCCGGCCGGCACCGTCGCCGCCGTGCTCGGCGCCAACGGCGCCGGGAAGACCACGCTGCTGCGTACCCTCTCGGGTCTGCTGCGCCCCACCGGCGGCCGGATCCGGTACGCGGGGGAGGACCTGCGCGGCGTCCGGGTGGAACACCTGGTCCGGCGGGGCCTGGCGCACGTGCCGGAGGGCCGCGGCGTGGTGACCGAGCTGACCGTGGCGGAGAACCTGCGCCTCGGCGGCCTCTGGCGGCGGGACCGGGCCGACGCGCGGCGGGCGCGCGACGAGGTGTACGAGATCTTCCCGGCGCTGGCCCGCCGCCGGGACCACCTCGGCCACCAGCTCTCCGGCGGGGAGCGGCAGATGCTCGCGCTCGGCCGGGCGTTGATCGCCCGCCCCCGGCTGCTGCTGCTCGACGAGCCGTCGCTCGGGTTGGCCCCCACGGTGGCCGCGCAGATCATGGCGCTGCTGCGACGGCTGCGCGACGAGCAGGGGCTGACCGTGCTGCTGGTCGAGCAGAACGTCCGCACCGCGCTCTCCGTCGCCGACCAGGGGATCGTCATGTCGCTCGGCCGGGTGGTGACCGCCGCGCCGGCGGCCCGGCTGCGCGACGACGACCGGCTGCGACACGCGTACCTCGGGTTCTGACCGGCGAGCGGAAGGGTCGCGGATGCAGCGGTTCTGGTTCCTCACCTTCGACGGGCTGGCCGCGGGCGCGGTGTACGCGGCGTTCGCGCTCGCGCTGGTGCTCATCTGGCGGGCCGCCCGGGTGGTCAACTTCGCCCAGGGCGCGATGGCCGTCGCCACCGCGTACGTCGGCTACGCGGTGGTCGGCGCGACCGGCTCCTACTGGCTGGGCCTGGCCGCCGCGGTGCTGGCCGGGCTCGCGCTGGGCGCGCTGGTGGAGCGGGTGCTGATGCGGTTCGTCGGGCCCGCCGGCCCGCTCAACCAGGTGATCGTCGCGCTCGGCCTGGTGCTGCTGGTCCAGGCGGTGCTCGGCATGGTCTTCGGCAACGGCTACCGGCCGGCCCCGGCGCCGTTCGACACCGACGCGCTCACCGTCGGCGGGGTCGCCGCGCTGTCCCCCTACGACCTCTGGGTGCTCGGCGCGGCGCTGACGGTCGTGGCGCTGCTCGCGCTGCTGTTCACCCGGACGCCCGTCGGCCTGCGGATGCGGGCGGCGGCGTTCGCCCCGGAGGTCTCCCGGCTGCTCGGCGTGAGCGTCGGCCGGATGCTGACGCTCGGCTGGGCGCTGGCCGCCGGGGTCGGCGCGCTCGCCGGCATGCTCGTCGTCCCCACCGGCCTCGGCCTGCACCCGCACGCCATGGACCTGGTCTTCGTCGTCGCGTTCACCGCCGCCGTGGTCGGCGGGCTGGACAGCCCGGTCGGCGCCGTGGTCGGCGGGCTGCTGGTCGGGCTGATCCTGTCGTACGTCACCGGCTACCTGGGCCCGGACACCACCCCGCTGGCCGTGCTGGTGCTGCTGCTGGCCGTCCTGCTGGTCCGCCCGGGCGGGCTCTTCTCCGCGGCGAGAGCGAGGCACGTGTGACCACCCCCCGAACCGGGTCGACCCTGCTGCGGCACCTCGCCGGTGCGGTGCTCGCCGGCACGCTCGTCGTGCTGCTCACCAACCAGCTCCCGCCGTACGAGAACCTCCAGGTGGCCCGGGTCTGCGCGTTCCTCTGCGTCACCGCCGGGCACACCGTGCTGGTCGGGCTCAACGGCCAGCTCTCCCTGGGCCACGGCGCGCTGATGGCCACCGGCGCCTACACGGTGGCCCTGGTGCAGCGGGGCCTCGACGAGCGGGCGGTCGGCGGCGGGTGGTGGGTCCTGCCGGGCTCGCTGCTGGCCGCCGTCGCGGTGACCGCGCTGGGCGGGCTGGTGGTCGGGCTGGCCGCGGCCCGGCTGCGCGGCCCGTACCTGGCCGGCGTGACGCTGGCGGTGGCGACGCTGGTGCCGGCCGTCACCACGATCTTCACCGGGGTGTTCAACGGTGAGCAGGGGCTGCGCTTCCCGGCGCAGGCCCCACCGGCGGCGCTCGGTCCGTACTTCCAGCCGGAACGCTGGCTGGCCTGGATCGCGCTCGCCGCCGCCCTGCTCACCATGCTGCTGCTGGCCAACCTGGTGCGCAGCCGGTACGGCCGGTCGCTGCGGGCGGTCCGCGACGACGAGGTCGCGGCCCGGCTCGCCGGCATTCCGGTGGCCCGCACCCAGGTGCTCGCGTTCGTGGTCAGCGCCGGCTGCGCCGGCCTCGGCGGCGGCGTGTACGCGGTGCTCACCGCCACCGTGGCCCCGGGCAAGTTTCCCCTCGACCTGTCGCTGTTCCTGCTCATGGCCATCGTGATCGGCGGCCTCGGCAGCCTGGCCGGCGCGGTCTGGGGTGCGCTGCTGCTGGTCGCCCTGCAGGACCTGCCCGCCCTGCTCACCGAACACCTCGACCTGTCCACCGGGCTGGCGCAGCGGCTGGAGGGCAACCTCGCGCTGGCCGTGTTCGGCCTGATCCTCATCGTCGTCATGCTCGCCGCCCCGGGCGGACTGCAGGGTGGCGTCCGCGCCCTCGCCACCCGGCTCCGCGCCGCCGTACGCCGCGCACCGGACCGCTGACCTCATCGGTCCCCACCACCCGCACCGGATTGGAGAACCATGCGCCCCACCACCCGCCGCGTTCTCGCGGCCGCCGCCGGCCTGGCCCTGCTGGCCACGCTGCCGGCCTGCGCCGACGACGCGAAGCAGGCCGCCGAGAACGTCCCCGGCGTCACCGACGGCGAGATCGTCGTCGGCACCCACCAACCGCTCACCGGCCCCGCCGCGCCCGGCTACTCGAAGATCTCCGCCGCGGTGAAGGCGTACTTCGAGCACGTCAACGGCAAGGGCGGGGTGCACGGCCGGAAGATCGTCTACAAGGTCATGGACGACGGCTACAACCCGGCCAACACCGAGAACGTGGTCCGCAAGCTGGTCCTCGACGACAAGGTCTTCGCGCTGCTCGGCGGGCTCGGCACGCCGACGCACACCACCGTGCTGGAGTTCGTCAAGGCCCAGCGGGTGCCGGACCTCTTCGTCGCCTCGGGCAGCCGCAACTGGAACCAGCCGGCGAAGTACCCGACCACGTTCGGGTGGCAGCCCGACTACACGGTCGAGGGCAAGATCCTGGCCAGTTGGGTCAAGCGGGAGTTCCCCGGCGCCACGGTCTGCCACTTCGGGCAGAACGACGACTTCGGCCGGGACTCGCTGGCCGGGGTGGAGCAGGTGCTCGGCCCGGTCGCGGCGAAGCAGACGTACACCACCACCAACCAGCAGGTCGGGCCCGCGATCGGCGCGCTGCGGGCGGCCGGCTGCCAGGTGGTGATCTCGGCGAGCATCCCCGGGTTCACCGCCCTGGCCATGGGCCAGGCCGCCGGGCAGGGCTTCCGGGCGCAGTGGGTGGTGTCCAACGTGGGCGCCGACTACACCACGCTCGCCGCCCAGCTCGGCGACAAGAAGGTGATCCTCGAGGGCATGGTCGCCGACAACTACCTGCCCATGGTGGGTGACACCACCAACCCGTGGATCCGGGAGTACAGCCGGATCCACCAGCGGTTCAACGCGGGCAACCCGATCGACGGCAACGCGGTCTACGGCTATTCGATGGCCTACACCTTCGTGCAGGCGCTGCTCGCCGCCGGGCCCGAGCCCACCCGGGAGAAGCTGGTCGAGGCCGTGCGCAGGGGCGGCTTCCGCGGGCCCGGTCTCACCCCCTTCCGGTACGCCGAGGGCGTGCACGCGGGCTACAGCGGGGTCCGGCTGAGCCGGGTCAGCGGTGGTGCGCAGACCTACTTCGGCCCGACGTACACCACCGACGACGGCGGGGCGGCGGTCACCGAGTTCATCGAGGCGCCGGCCACCCCGCCGGCGGACGCGGTGCCGACCGCCTGAGCGGCCCGCGCGCCGTCGGGCGGGTGCCGGCCGCCCGACGGCGCGCACGTAGAGTTGCCGCCGGTAGCCGAGCACAGGGAGCCGTCCGTGATCGAGGTGGAGAGCGACCCGCCGGCGCGGGTGGACGGCCGGGCGGCGCGGGCCGAGCGGACCCGGGCCGCGATCGTCGAGGCACACCTGGCCCTCATCGACGCCGGCGACCTGCGGCCGACGGGGGAGCGGATCGCGGAGCGGGCCGGCGTGTCGCTGCGTACCCTGTGGACCAACTTCAAGGACATGGAGACGCTGTTCGCCGCCACCGGGCGGCGGATCGGCGAACGGCAGGCCGCGCTCTGGCGGCCCGTCCCGCCGGAGCTGCCGCTCACCGTGCGCATCGCCGAGTTCTGCGGCCAGCGCGCCCGGCTGCTCGAGGTGCTGGCGCCGCCGGCCCGCGCGTCCGCGTTGCGGGAGCCGTTCTCGCCGCAGTTGCGGCGCAACCGGGAGGTGGCCGTCGCCCGGGTCCGGGAGGAGATCGAGACCGTGTTCGCCGCCGAGCTGGCGCACGCCGGGTCGGGGCGGGCGCAGCTGCTGGACGCGCTGACCGTGGCCTCCACCTGGGCCGCCTGGTCGATGATGCGCGACGCCATGGGGCTCGACGTCGAGGCGGCCCGGGAGGTCATGGCCCGCACGCTGGGCGCGCTGCTCACCGCCGCCTCCCGCTGACCGGTCCGGCCTACTCCTCCCGGAGCCGGCGCAGGATCCGGGTCAGCTCCGCCCGGTCGCCCGGGTCGAGCGCGGCGAAGAACCGTTCCGCCTCGGTGGCCCGGGCCACCTGGATGGCGGTGCCGACGCGGTCGCCCTCGGCGGTCGGCGCGACGAGCGTGGCCCGCCGGTCGTCCGGGTCGGGCCGCCGTTCGACCAGGCCGCGCTCCTGGAGGCCGTCGACCACCTCGGTGGCCGAGCGGGGGGCGATGCGCAGGTGCTCGGCGAGCGTGCCGGGCCGCAGTGCGCCGTGGCGCAGCAGCACGCCGAGCGCCCGCGCCTGACCGGGGCTGATCTCCCACGGTTCGAGCGCGCGTTTGGTCTGGTGGCGCAGCCGCCGGGTCACCGCCCAGAACGTCTCGGCCAGGCTCTCCTCGTCGCTGCCGTCCACGGGAATACGGTAGCAGCATCTCCTGTTGTTCCCTCATGATGAGGTAACCTCAGCATTATCCGGACAGAGGAGAACCCCTTGGATCACATCCCCGACGGCCGCGGAGCCGGCCGAACCGTGTCCGCCGCCGAGAAGGCACAGGCCCGCGACGTGTCGCTACGCCGCATCGGCGGCCTCTTCACCGCCCACCGCGGCCCGCTCGCCGCCGTGGTGGCGATCATCGTGGCGTCCTCGATCATCGCGATGGCCTCGCCGTTCCTGCTGCGTACCGTCATCGACCGGGCCCTGCCCGAGCGTGACCTGACGCTGCTGGCCTGGCTGGTCGCGGCCATGGTCGCGGTGGCCGCGGTCACCGCCGTGCTCGGCGTCGCCCAGACCTGGATCTCCACCCGGGTCGGCCAGGAGGTCATGCACCGACTGCGCACCGACGTCTTCGCCCACCTCCAGCGGCAGTCGATCGGCTTCTTCGTGCGCACCCGCACCGGCGAGGTGCAGTCCCGCATCACCAACGACATCGGCGGCATGCAGGCGGTGGTCACCTCCACCGCCACCTCGATCGCCGCCAACCTCACCACGGTGGTCGCCACCACCGTCGCGATGCTGGCGCTGAGCTGGCGACTCACCCTCGTCTCGCTGGTCGTGCTGCCGCCCGCGCTCTGGCTCACCCGCCGGGTCGCCCGGCTGCGCCGGGAGATCACCGCCCGCCGCCAGCGGGAACTGGCCGACCTCACCGTCACCATCGAGGAGGGGCTGTCGGTCAGCGGCGTCCGGCTGGCCAAGACGCTGGGCACCGGCGCGGCGCTGGTCGACCGGTTCACCGCCTCCTCGGCCCGCCTGGTCGACCTGGAGCTGCGCTCCGAGCTGGCCGGCCGCTGGCGGATGGCCGCCATGACGATCGTCTTCGCCGCCATCCCCGCGGTGATCTACCTCGGCGCCGGCCTGCCCGGCACCGCCGGCACACTCACCATCGGCACGCTGGTCGCGTTCACCGCGTTGCAGGGCAACCTGTTCCGCCCGCTGATGGGCCTGCTCAACGTCGGCGTCACGCTCACCGCCTCGCTCGCGCTGTTCGCCCGCATCTTCGAATACCTCGACCTGCCGGTCGAGGTCGCCGAGCCGGCCCGCCCGGCGGCGCTGGACCCGGCCACGGTCCGCGGCCACCTGCGCGTCGAGGACGTCACCTTCAGCTACCCGGGCAGCGACACCGCCGCGCTGGCCGGCGTCAGCCTGGACGTCCCGGCCGGCACCAGCCTGGCCCTGGTCGGCGAGACCGGCTCCGGCAAGAGCACGCTCGCCGCCCTGCTCAGCCGCCTGCACGACCCGGACGCCGGCCGGATCACCATCGACGGCGTCGACCTGCGCGACCTGCGCCTGGCCGACCTGGCCGCCGTGGTGGGCGTGGTCAGCCAGGAGACCTACCTGCTGCACGCCACCGTGCGCGAGAACCTCCGGTACGCCCGCCCCGACGCCACCGACGCCGACCTCGAGGCCGCCGCCCGCGCCGCCCGGATCCACGACCTGATCGCCGCGCTGCCCGACGGGTACGACACCATGGTCGGCTCCCGCGGTCACCGCTTCTCCGGCGGGGAGCAGCAGCGCCTGGCCATCGCCCGGACGCTGCTGCGCGACCCGCGGATCCTGGTCCTCGACGAGGCGACCAGCGCGCTGGACACCGAGACCGAGCGCGCGGTGCAGCGGGCGCTGGACGAGCTGGCCCGCGGCCGCACCGTGGTGACCATCGCGCACCGCCTCTCCACGGTCCGCGACGCCGACCGCATCGCCGTCCTGGACCACGGCCGCATCGTCGAGTCCGGCACCCACCACACCCTCCTGACCCACCAGGGCCGCTACGCCACCCTGCTCGGCTGATCCCCCGCCCGCCCCCGCCCCGCCCCCCGCCCCCGCGCCCGCCCGCCCCGTCGATCTTGGACTTGTGGTGCCTGTCATTTCGGTTATGACGGCTATCGGAGGTGCCACAAGTTCAAGATCGACGGAGGAGCCGTTCAGGTGCCGCCCGGCTCACGGATCTTGCACTTTCCGTCCCGGCTCCGGCGCTGGCCGCGTTGACCGTGAAGTTGGGGGCGACAAAACGGTCGACGTCTGCCGTCAACTTCATGATCAACGCGCAGGGGGTGGGGGTGGGTTCTGGTCGGGGGCTGGGCGTGGGGTGGGTGGGGGTAGCAGCGGCTCGAGCGGGGTGAACGACTCCGTCGGGGCGTCGGGGCGTGGTCCGCGGCGGGGGCTCGCCGGGCGCGTGCTGTCCCGGGGCGGTCGGACCGGGATCGCCGGATCGGGGCGAGGTGGATCGGGGCGAGGTGGATCGGGGCGAGGTGGATCGGGGCGAGGTGGGTCGGGGCGAGGTGGGTCGGGGCGGGGTGGGTCGTTGCGGTCGCGCTCCTGCGCGTACTCGGCGCGCCGGCGCGCCAGGTCGCGCTCGCACTCCAGCGCGATGCGCCGCTCCCAGTACGGCTGGAGCAACTGGCGGACCCGCTCGTCCAGCTGCACCGTGACGTCCGGCTCGCAGGCGAACGTCACCTCCCCGCGCGCGTACGTCCAGGGCGGTGGATCGTCGGCGGCCAGCGCCGCGGTCAGCGCGCTGAGCAGCTCACGCGGGCGGTGCGGCGGCACCTCGACCGCGCAGCGCAGCGCCAGGCGGTGCAGGCGCTGGGTCGCCTGTGGCTGGAAGTAGTCGACGTACCAGCCGAACAGCTCCGGCCGGGCGGTGTCGGAGGACCAGGTGAACGTGGCGCGCACCAGGAAGACGTAGACCTGCCCCTGCGCCGGCGCCACCAGCGGCTCCGGGAAGCGGCGGTCGACGGTGGTCACCGGCGTCGCCGGCTCCTCGGTCCACCACAGTTGCCGCAGCGTCGGCCGCGCGCCGGCCCAGAACCTCCGGGTACGCGAGCGCGCCGCGTCGCCGAGCGTCCGGGCCCGGGCGGCCCAGCGGCCCCGCCACCCGTCGCCGGGTGCCGGCCGCGCGCCGGAGCCCTCCGGCTCTCCGCTCATCGCACCCCTCTCCGCGGCCGGCAGCCGTCCGCCCGGGAGCCGGGGTCGGCGGCTGCGGGCCGGTCGGGCGAGGGGTGTACGGATCGACGTGCGCGGCGATCCGCGATCCAACCTAACAACTGACGACGGCGGTGGCCGGCAGCCGCGCGGGCGTGCGCCCCGACACGTGACCGGCCGTTCGGAGGACGGGTCGGCTAGTCCTATCGACGGGACGGAAGGCCGAGAGTCTGTTAACGTGCTCATGCGGTCGGTCCCGTTGACGGGACCGACCGTCCAGACCGGACGCCGATCTCAGCGTGATGTCTTGATTCCGCTAGGTGGCGCTTCGTAGCGTGAGGCTCCGCAATCCTTCCGGCGGTGGGGCGCCGCCGGAAGGATTCGTCGTCACTGTGGGGTGTGAATG
Source organism: Micromonospora humi (assembly GCF_900090105.1). Lineage (GTDB taxonomy): Bacteria > Actinomycetota > Actinomycetes > Mycobacteriales > Micromonosporaceae > Micromonospora > Micromonospora humi. The sequence continues at coordinate 302,448 of NZ_FMDM01000001.1, forward strand.
CTGATCGCCGGATCCGTACCGGTCACGAGCGTCATGGCGGAACTCGGCGCCGAGCGGTCCCTGTTCCACTCCGAGGCGGACTTCCAGCACGCGTTCGCGTGGACGCTGCGCCAACTCGACGGTGCCCTCCAGGTCCGCCTCGCCGTGCGGCAGGAGCAGAACGAACACCTGGACCTGCTCTGCCACGGCCCGGGTGGCCGGACGGCGATCGAACTGACCTACGTCACCATCCGCTGGAACGGCACCGACCCGCACACCGGTGAGGAGTACGGCCTGCGCAGCCACACCGCCGCCGAGATCGTGCGGAACCGCTTCGTCGCCGACGTCGAGCGGCTGGAGCAGCTCTGCCGGCCCGGGGCGGCCGGGACGACCGGCCTCGCGCTGCTGCTCACCAACGACCACGCGCTGTGGCGGGCGCCCGCCGTCGACCAGCCCACCCGGGACCGCGAGTTCCGGCTCCACGACGGTCGGCGGCTCACCGGCGTCCTCCGGTGGGGGGTCGACGGGCGCTACTTCCCGCCCAACGAGCGTCAGCTGAGCGGCGACTACCGGCTCGACTGGCAGGACTTCACCGAGCTGCCGGGGCGGCACGGCCGGTTCCGCTGGCTCGCGGTGCCGGTCGCGGGGCGGGACTGACCGCATGGGCGTCGAGGCTCGCCGGGCCGCCGGCCGTACCGTCGAATTCCTCAGGTCGTTGGCCCAGCGGCGGTACGACCGGGTGTGGACTCCCGACTTCCTGCGTCGCGCGCCCGACGTGCAGGGCTTCGCCGTCTTCCACCGTGGCGGTCTGGCGCTGGTCCACGTGACGAGCACCCCCGGCGACCCGACCCGCTGCCTCGTCCGGGCGGCCTGCGCGGCCGGCGCGGACGTGACGGACGTCGCCGAGGCGACGGTGTGGGCGGACATCAGGAACCAGTTGACCGACGCCGGCCGCTACCGCTGCGTCGTCACGGCCGACCGGCACGCCTGCCACGTGGTGTTCACCCGGGACGTCCGCACGCCGCCGATGGCGGACCCGACCGCGCCCGACGCGATGGTGGCGCTCGACCTGCTCGACGGCGCGCTGGCGACGTGCGTGCACAACGCCGCCGCCGACTTCCGCGACCTGTCCGCCTACCTCGCGGCCCGGCCGTTGGAGGCGACCGAGGCGGATGTGCGGACCCTGTTCGACTGCGCCTGGGGCTGACAGGTGACGCCAGAGTCAGAAGCGGCGCGGACGGGCCCACCCACGACGAGTGGCGAGTCCGGGTCCGTCGGCTGGCAGCCTAGGATCTCCTGCATGCAGGAAGGCCGGTGGACGACGATCACCCCGTCGCAGTTCGCGCACGAGCGGGAGGCCCTGGCGTACGTCCAGGCGCTGCTGCCCGACACCGAGCCCTACCGCGCCTGGTCGAACTTCACCTTCACCGCCCCGACCGGGCACCCCTACGAGGTCGACCTCCTGGTGGCGGGCCCCGGTGGGCTCTACCTGATCGAGATCAAGAGCCTGACCGGCCGGCTGACCTCCAGCGGCTCCAACTGGATCCAGACCAGCCCGGGCCGCACCCGGACGTTCGACAACCCCCTGCACCTCGCCGACATGAAGGCCAAGAAGCTCAAGGGACTGCTCCAGACCGCCGCATCCCGACGCAAGGGTGCGCCGGTCCGGGTGCCGTTCGTGCAGGCGGCGGTCTTCCTGTCCAAGCCGGGCCTGCACATCGAGCTCTCCGAGCACCACCTGCACGGGGTCTACGGGCCCGAGCCGGCGCCCGGGCACCAGCCCGGCCCGCTGCCGGCGATCGGCTCGCTGCTGCAACGGCCACCGCAGGACGAACGGCAGCGGGTGAACAAGGAGGTCTCCGCCGCCCTGCCCGCCCTGCTGGAAGCCGTGGGGGTGGCCCGCAGTCGCCGGCACTACCAGGTGGGGGCGTGGGAGCTGGAGTCGCGGCCGTACGATCTCGGCCCCACCTGGCAGGACCATCACGCCCGCCACCGCGAGCTGGAGCGGGAGCACCGGCGCATCCGCATCTACCTGGTGGAGCGGAACGCCGTGCAGGCCGACCGGGCCAGCATCGAACGGGCGGCCCGGCGCGAGATGACGGTGCTGCACGGCATCAACCACCCCGGCATCGTGCGGGTCGATGCGTTGGAGTCGCACGAGGCGGGTCCGGCGTTGATCTTCCGGCACGACCCCCGAGCCGTCCGGCTCGACCACTACGTCGCCCAGTACGGCGAGCGCCTCGACCCGCTGACCCGGGTGGCGCTGGTGCGCCAACTCGCCGACGCCGTCGCGTACGCACACCGGCGTCACCTCCACCACCGCGCGCTGTCGGCGCGCAGCGTGCTCGTCACGCCCGGCCGCAGGCGGCGCGGGGGCAGCGAGGAGGAGGCGTGGCTCACCCCGCAGTTGCAGCTCAGCGACTGGCAGGCCGCCACCCGTGCGGTGGACACCAGCGGCGGCAGTAGCGGCGACCCGGTCAGCATCTCCTCGCACGCCGCCGCGCACATCGAGCTGTCCGCCGAGCCCTACCTCGCGCCCGAGCTGACCGCGCCGCGACCGGACCCGATCGCCATGGACGTGTTCGGTCTGGGCGCGTTGGCCTACCTGATCCTCACCGGCCAGCCGCCCGCGGCCAAGCGGCAGGAGTTGCTGTCCCGGCTGGCCCGCGACAACGGCCTGCGCCCCTCGTCGGTGACGGACGGGATCAGCGAGTTCGCCGACGAGCTGATCCAGGCGGCCACCGCCCCGGTGCCCGCGCAGCGCCTCACCACTGTCGCCGACTTCGTCGAGATGCTCGAGGAGGTCGAGAACGAGCTCACCGCGCCGCCGCCGTCGACGCATCCGGGTGAGCCGGAGCCGGAGGAGACCGACCCGCTGGAGGCGCGCGGCGGTGATCGGGTCGCGGAGTGGACGATCAGGAAGCGGCTGGGCACCGGGTCGACCTGTCGCGCGTTCCTCGCCCACAACGAGCGCACCGGCCGGGACGAGGTGCTGAAGGTCGGCCTCTCCGACGAGAAGGCCGGCCGGCTCGCCCACGAGGCGAAGGTGCTCCGCCCGCTCACCGACTCGCGGGTCATCCGGCTGGCGAGGCCGGAGCCGCTGCGGATCGCCGACCGCACCGTGGTCGTGCTGGAGCACGCCGGCGAGCTGACCCTGGCCCGGAAGCTTCGCGACGAGGGCCGCCTGACCGTCGACGAGCTGGAGACCTACAGCGACTACCTGTTCGGCGCGCTCGACTACCTGGAGGGCGAGGGCGTCTACCACCGGGACATCAAGCCGGACAACATCGCCATCCGGATCCGGCCCAACCGCACCCGCCAGCTCGTGCTCTTCGACTTCTCGCTGGCCGGGGTCTCGGTCAAGGAGCTCGCCGCCGGCACCCCCCGCTACCTGGACCCGTTCCTCGGCACCGCGAACCGGCAGGTCTACGACAAGCACGCCGAGTGGTACGCCCTCGCGGTCACGCTGCACGAGATGGCCTCCGGTGAGCTGCCGGTCTGGGGTGACGGCGGCACCGAGCCGCAGCTCACCGAGGGACCCCCGGTGCTGGCGGCGGAGGCGTTCGACCCGGCGGTACGCGACGGCCTGGTCGAGTTCCTCCACCAGGCGCTGCACCGCGACCACCGCCGGCGCTTCAGCTCGCTGAAGGACATGCGCGACGCCTGGCAGCAGATCTTCCGGCGGTCCGACGCCAGCACCCCGGTCGGCTCGGAGCACCCGGAGACCGAGGCCGAGGAGCCGGACGAGCAGGTCGCCGAGCAGGTCCGTGAGGAGGCGGCGGCCCGGGCGACCAGGGCGACCGCGCTGGAGGCCGCCGGGCTCACCCCACGGGCGGTCTCCGCCGCGCACCGGGTCGAGGCCACCACGGTCGGCGAGCTGCTGGCGGTCGGCAACAACACCTTCGCCACGCTCCCCGGCCTCGGCGCGAAGACGCGCAAGGAGCTGCAGCGCCGGGTCAAGGAGTGGCGCAGCCGGCTGGGGGAGCGGGAAACCATCCCCACCTCAGCGGCCGCCCGCCGGGCCGCCAGCGCCGAGGCCGCCACGGAGACCACGGCCGGCGACACCGACCCGGTGCGCGTCGGCCTGGACGCCGTCGCCACCCTGCTCGTGCCCGCCCGAAACGGCCGCAACACCGCCGAGGCGGAGGCGACGCGACTGCTGCTGAACCTGCCCGACGACACCGGCGCCCTACCCGCGCTGCCACTCTGGCCGCAGCAGCCGCTGGTCGCCGCCGCCGTCGGGGTGACCGCCGGCCGGATCGCGCAGATTCTCGGCAAGCAGCGCAAACGCTGGCACGAGCTTGCGGTGGTACGCAGCGTGCGTACCCAGATCGTGGAGCTGCTGCGCGACGGTGGCCGGGTGATGGGCGTCGCCGAGCTGGCCGCGGCGCTGCTGACCAGCCGCGGCTCGGTGCGCACCGGCGACGCGCTGCGGCTCGCGGTGGCGGTCGCCGCCGTGCGGGCCGCCGTCGAGATCGACGCGCTGGAGGAGGAGCCGCGCCTGCTGCTGCGCCGGCACGGTCGCGACGACATCGACGGCAAGCCGCACCCGCGCGGCGATCGCCTGCTCGTCGCGTTGGAGGCCGGTGAGGACGACGCGCCGGACACGCCGACCGCGCCCGCGCTGCTCGACTACGCCGACGCGCTCGGGAAGGCCGCCGACCGGCTCGCCGCCAGTGAGGTGTTGCCCAGCGCCGCCACGGTGATGCGTACCCTCGCCACGGTGACCGCGCCCGGCGGCGCGGCGGACGTCATCGACGAACGGCGGCGGGTGCTGCTCGCCGCGGTGGCCTCGGACCGCGCCGCCGCCACCGCCCGACTGGAGCTCTATCCCCGCGACCTGGACCCGGTGCGGGCGTTGCGGCTCGCCCAGGCCGGCGTGGTGCCCCCGGCGTCGGACAACCAGCGCGCGCTCAGCCCGGAGCTGGTGCAGCAGCGCGTCTCGGCGCGCTTCCCCGAGCTGGCGCCGCTGCCGACGGACCGGAGACTGGACCGCCTGCTCGCCGAGGCGGGCTTCGAGCTTCGCCGGGATCGCGACCGGTTCCTCCCGCCGCCGCCCCGCGCCGGCTCGTCGTCCATGTCGATCATCCAGCGGCGCCCGTCGGCCAGCACGGTGCCGAGCCGGTGGGCGGCCGAGTCGCCCGAGCTGGCCGACGCGATGCGGGCCGAGGAACGCCTGGCCGGGGCCAGGTCCGCCGGTGGGTTCCGGGCCCTGACGGTACGCCTCAGCCGCTACGCGCCGGCCCGCGACGAACTGGTACGCCGCTTCGACGCCCGCCCGGTCAGCGTGGCGGAGGAGTTCGTGCGGGAGCTTCGCGGCCTGGTCGACGCCCGCCCGAAACCCACCTGGGAGACCGTGGTCGGCGCCGACAACGCGCCGGAGAACTCGCGCGCCGCCATCAAGCTCGGCGAGTACGTCGAGCAGGCGTGGCAGCTCGTCGCGCCGCGCCTGCGCGAGCGGTTGAGCGTCGAGGCGGGGCCGGTGCTGCTGCACGACGCGGCGGTGCTGGCCCGCTACCGGGCGATGGAGCGGCTGCACGAGTTGGCCGACGCGGCGCGAGCCGGGGCGGGCGGCGTGTGGGTGCTCTGCCCGATGGACGATCCGGGGCTACTGCCGAAGCTGGACGGGACGGTGGTGCGGGTGGGTGACAACGAGTGGATCGCGCTGCCGGACGCCTGGGTGGTCAACGCCCACCGCAGCGCGGCACTCGCGTGAGACCGTCCGGTCCGAGCTGACGGCAGCCCGTCTGATCGGTTCGATCCCCCCCCAGTCCCACTGGTGGTACCCAGTCAACCGATCGGGTCGTTCCTCTCGCTGAGACGTCGTGGCAAACTCGCTGTCACCACAGCCTCACTCCTGGAGGAAGCCGGGTGAGATCATGGCTCCTGCTGATCATCATTTCCCGGTTGCCGATCACCTGGTTCGGGCATCGGTTTCAGCTTCGCGGCCTGCCGAACGATCGCCCTCGCTTCGTCTATCTCTGTCCGGCCGCAGGCTGTCCATGGGTCAGTCGTCTACTGCGTTCGGATGAGACCAGTATCCGGTGTGAGCAGCATTCGCACATGGGAGTGCGAAAGGTCTTCGTGAGGCTTTACTCATGCAGCGGTTGCTCCCAGACGTTGGTGTATCCGCGTGACTTCGATGCCGAGGGGAGCCAACACATAAGCCCTGGCGCGCACGACCCTCGTCCTCTGCGTACCGAGTGAGGTGTGAGACATGTGGCTGGGTGCGCTGTTCACCTCGACTGCTGCCAATTTCGGACGGTTGCTGATCGTCGGCCTGCTTCCGAACGCCATCCTCGTGGCGTACGTCTGGGTCCTTCTGATGATCGGTGCCTTCACCAACACCGCTCCGTTGGTGTTTCCGGAGGCGCTCTCAAACATCAGCTTCAAGACGGACGCGGGCGGGCTGCTGGTGTTCGTGCTTTCGGTGATCACACTCACCGTGGTCATCCAGCCGTTCCAGATTCGGCTCGTTCGAATGCTCGAGGGCTATTGGCATGGACGGCTGGGAGTTTTTCCTAGTCGCCTCGCCACTGGGGTCCACACCTGGAGACGGGCAAGGCTACGTCGAGCAGCGAACTCCTCCGTTCCGAATGTCAACGACGTTGAACTCGCCCGCATGCCGATCGCCGCGCAGGTCCGGGTGCAGCGGCGGGCGCGGAGGATCGAAGCCCGGTCGGAACGCGCCGAGACAAAGCTCATGTCATACCCGCCCGGGACGGAGCCGGTGCTGCCGACGATGCTCGGCAATACCCTTCGGCGCAACGAGCGGGTAGCGGGTGAGCGCTACGCGATGGACACCCTCAGAACGTGGCCCCGCCTCTATCCGCTGCTCAGCAAGAAGGTCGCGGACGAGTTCGACTCGGACAGCGACGGCGTGGACGCCTCGGCGAATCTTGCGGTCACCTTCCTGGTCATGGCTGCGCTGGGGTTTGTGGCCTTCGCCAACGACGGGTGGATGCGGCTGGTTCCGGCCGCTCTGCTGCTGCTCGCTGTCGCCGCCTACCGTGCCGCTATCGCGGCAGCGGGCGGTCAGGGCCTGGCGATGTCGGTCGCCTACGACCTGCACCGCTTCGACCTCATCGAGGGTCTTCACCTTGGGCTTCCCTCGACCACGAAGAATGAAGCGGAGCGCAACAGGCAGTTGTCCCACTTCTTCATGGTCAGCGACGACACGCCGGACCCACCGTCCGCCGCGGACGAGCTGAACCTGTCCTATGTGCATCCGAGGCGTGACTAGCTTCGGCGGAGTTCCAGGGCTCCACCGAAGCCGATCAGTCGAACCTCAAGGTCGTGGCCGTCCGTGTCAGGCAGTTCGCGACGGCCCGATTCCCGTACGAGAAGCAGTGGTCCGGCCGGCGGTCGGGCCAACACCCGCCACTCCCGGGGAACGTCGACCACCACCCGGCCGCCGAAGGCCACGGCAGTGAGGACGGGCTGACCATGAGGCTGCGAGCCGAGCATGTCCACCCGAATCTCGCCGAGGACTGCGACCGCGCGTAGCTGCCCGCGTAGGGCGTTCAGTGCGGCAACGCGTCCGCTCCACATGACCCGGGTCCACGGGCGTTCGCCGCCCACCGCCGACGTCGCCAAGGCGACCGCGCCGACGAACACCACCGCGAAGGCGATGTTCGTTACTTGGGCCGGACTGACGGCGGGTCGGAGCGCCACGATGGCGGCGATCGTGGCCAGGATGCCTGGGCCGATGTAGGCCGCAACCGAGCGGGTCAGCGCTCGCGCGAGATTCACCAGGGCGAGAGCCGCCAGCGCGTAGGGCCCGAACTCGGTGAACGTGGCCCACGCGAGCGCGAAGCGCTCGGCAGGATCGAAGATCAAATAGCTGGTGGTGACAAGGCCGATCATTCCCAGCCAGAGACGTAGCCGCTTCACGGTGCTGTCCGCGGCTCCTCCGAGGATCCGGGCACACGCTTGTACGTGCATTTCACGGAGACGGCGTGACGCTCGTCGTCGCGCACGAGCAGCACACCGGCATCGGGTAGCAGGTCAAGCTGGAACGTGGCCTCAAGCCCGTCGAGCATCCACACCTGGCCGGAGTCGGCCCCGGCGTCGAGTTGGTCAGCCAACTTTCTGCTGATCAGGGCTATCGCGGTCGCCAGATCATCCACTCGCGACTCGTCGGCGACATGTCGCGTCGACAGCGCCCCCGGGCTGTCCGGCGGTTGCACCTCGACGGTTAGTTCCATGGGACCTTCATACCTTTTCCGAGCCGAGCACGGCAGCGCCGGCGGACCGACGTGAGCGAATGCGTCACCAGCCGGGGTATCGATCCCACCAGTGGGGGTCCGTCGCATCGCTGTACTCGCTCCCGGACGGCCCGTCGACGAACTCGGTGACCAGGTCGCGGGCCAGGACGTCGGCGACCCAGGCCAGTTCCATCCGGGAGACCCACGCGATCGGAAGAGCGTCGACGCCGTGCGCGGCGCCGAGGAACGCTCCGACGGTGGCGGCCACGTGCCTGCCGTACGGGACGGACGCGGCGAACAGCAGAGCGTCGCCCAGTTGCTCTCGGTCGGGAAACGAGAGCGCCACGTAGACAGCTCCGGCCAGCGCCGAAGCGGCCCGGGCATCCGGGCAGAGCTGCGCCAGGGCAGCCGCCTGGCGTGGAGTGTCCCGCGCCGCGTGCACCGCCGGGGAGAGCGGCTGGTCGTTCATGACCCGGACCAGGGACTGGCATTCCCGCTGTGCCCGTTCCGTCGCCTCTTCGATGTTCCGGCCCGCGATGATGTTGCTGATCACCGTAGCGGCGAGCGCGGCGGCGTCGGCCGCCTCAGGGCCGTGCGTGGTGGCCGCGACCTCCGCCGCGAAGCGGCCGGGCTCCGGCCCCCACCATCGGATGAGTCCGGCGGGCAGGGTACGGGTGAGCCCGTGTGCTCCGGTGCTGGTCCAGGTGCGGTCACCGTCGCCCAGGACCGGCTGCGCCTGCAGTGCGGACACGGTGGCCGGGGCGGATCCACGCCGCTTCCCGAGGGCGGGGACCTGTGCGAGCCAGCCGTCCGGCCAGTCTTCCTCCTGCCAGCGTTTGATGCCGGGGATGCCCTGCATCGCCGCCCATCTGGTGTAGGCGTGCCACACCACGCTCGGCGGGTGACAGATGCCCTTGTGCATGCCTCGGACGTTGGCGCGGATGATGCCGTCGATGGTGAAGCAGGCGAGCTGGCCGGCGCTGGTGGCCCGCAGCGCCCCGCCGGCCGGCGCGGTGCCGGCGGTCGCACCGATCGCGTCACCGAGCATCAGCCCGAGCACGCACCCCCGAGCCGTGGCGAGCTGCTCCGCTGTCACCCTGGTCATTCCGAGCAGCATAGGGGCGGGTGACGCGAGCACGGCTCGGCGTCGGGATGTTGACAGGCGGGCGGAGGCCGGCGAGCTGGACGAAGATCTCCCGCTTCGCGGTGGCGAGGCCACGACGGTCGAGGACGTAACCGGTCAGCCAGATCCAGCCGAGGTGGGTCAGTTCGGGTCCGACCGAGACGACCCGGAACGTCAGGGCGCGGTCGCCGCCGAACTGCACCGAGGCGCGGCCGTCGATCCGCAGCCGGTCACCCGGTTGCGGACGCACCGCTACCAGTGACCCTGGTTCGGTGGGCGGCACTCGCGGGCGTGCATCGCCTGCCAGTCGCGTACGGCCCGCTTCAGCCGCTCGTTCTCCACGGTGAGCCGGCGGATCTGCCGGTGCAGGTCGGTCAGCTCGTCGGCGACCTCGGCCGGGAACGCGCGTACCTGCTCGCCGTCGACGCCCCGGCGGCGCCTGTCAAAGGCGCGGGTCCGCGCCTCGTAAGGGGTCATCCGGGCCGGCAGGCCCGTGCCGTAGAGCTGGCCGGAGCGATACACCTCGGTCACGTCGGTCCTTTCCCAGTGCAGGCGGAAGCGCGGAGGGTCGGTGCGGTGGGTGTGGAAGGGCGGGCCGTCCGCAGCCGGCGTGCGGACAACCCGCCCGCTCCGCCGCCGCAGCCCACATCGGCGGTACGGAGGCGGAGCGCACTCGGTAGGTCGGGACGGGCACGCGCACCCGCCCCGACCGGGGGAATGAGCCGAACTCGTTGCCACGCGAGGAGCGGCCCGAGGACAACACTAACGGCTTAGCCGTTTAAGTCAATCACCGGTTGTTGTCGTTCGTGGGCGGTTCGTGATCGAATTGGCGTGCCACGCAAGGAGCGCCATGCCAATAACACCCGATTACATCCGCATCGCCGACGACATCATCGCTGGTGTCAGGGGCAAGCGACTCAAGTCAGACGACAAGCTGCCGTCGATCGCTCAGATGGCCGCGGACTACAAGGTGGGCACCTCGACCATCCAGATGGTCTACGTCCGGCTGGAAGCGCTGCGAGTGATCCGGCGGCACCAGGGCAAGGGAATCTTCCTCAACGATCCGAAGCTCTGGATGCGCGAGCCGTAGGCGGCGTCAGTCCAGCAGGGCCTTCAGCCACCGGTCGGTGTGCTGCTCGGTGTAGTCGGCGTCGGCGCGCCATACGTCGCCGTGCCCGGTCCGCCAGTGCGTCGCCCACGGCTCCACCCCGAGCGCGGCCTGGTCCCGCAGGAAGTCGTGCATCGCCCGGGTCCGCACGGTCAGCAGCGGCACCAGGTCGCGGCGCTGTTGCTGGTCCAGCCCGTACGCGTCCACGAGGGTGCGTAGCCGCCGCCCCGCGTCGGCGCGCTGCCAGTCGGGATGCGCCGACAGCGGGACGAAGCCGTGCGCCGCGTTTGCGAGATCCCACAGGCGTGACCCCGGCCCGGCGTTGTCCCAGTCGATGACGACCCAGCGGTCACCGATCACGAGGTTCCACGGCGCGAGGTCGTGGTGGACGATCAGCTCGTCCCGGTCAGCCGCAATGAGGGCGTTCCACCGCGCGTCGGCCGGCGGGGTGAATGTCGCGAGCGCGTCGTGCAGCTCCCGCGCCAGCCGGCCCACCCGGGCGAGTTGGTCTAGCGGTTCGAGCAGGTCGAAGTGGTGCGGCCACGGCACCTCACCCGCCGCGTAGGTGAGCACCTCCCGCCCCTGCTCGTCGATGCCGAGCGGCCGGGGCGCGCCCCGAAAACCGACCGACCAGAGATGGTCGAGCAGCGAGTGCACCGCCGGGGTCCAGGGACCGGCCTGCCGGCGTACGGTGTCTCCGACCCGTACCACGCCCGCCGACACGTTCCCGCCGGCGAGCGGGATCTCCTCGACGCTCATCCGCCAAACGTGCCACATCGGCCGTCCCACCGCAGGCCCCCGCCAGCGGGCGCACGGGTCGCCATACTGTCGCGATGGCCGTGGTCGTTCGTACCGAAGATGGTTGTCGCCTGTGGGCCGACCAGGCCGGCGCCGGGTCTCCGCTGGTGCTCTGTCACGGCGGCCCGGGCATGTGGGACTACCTCGACCCGGTCGCCCGGCTGCTCGACGAGCACGCCCGCGTCGTCCGGTGGGACCAGCGTGGGTGCGGGCGCTCGGAGCGGCGCGGGCCGTACACGGTCGCCCGCTTCGTCGCCGACCTCGACGCGGTACGCGAGCGCCTGGCCGGGCCGCGGACGGTCCTGCTGGGGCACTCGTGGGGCGCGCACCTGGCGCTGCGGTATGCCCTCGACCACCCCGAGCGGGTCAGTCACCTGATCTACGTCTCCGGCACCGGCATCGACGCTGATCGGGGGTGGCATCCGCACTACGAGCGGAATCTCCGGCGGCGGCTCGGGGCGCGCCTGGACCGGTGGGAGGCGCTTGGTGCCCGCGACCGCACCCCCGCCGAGGAACGCGAGTGGGCGGTCCTGCAGTGGTCGGCCGACTTCGCCGACCCCGACGCCGGGCTGCGGCACGCCGAGGAGATGGCCACGCCGTGGCTCGGTCTCAACCGTGACTGCAACCGGGCCATCAACGCCGAGGTCAAACGGGAGTTGAGAGAAGCCGACCTCACCGCGCGGTGCCGGGCGCTCGACCTGCCCGTGCTGATCGTCGACGGCCCGGAGGACATCCGTCCCCGCTGGGGCGTCGACTCGCTGCACCAGGCGCTGCCGAACTGCTCACGGGTGAGCCTCGCCGGATCCGATCACCTGCCGTGGGCCGAGAACCCGCACGACTTCCGTCGAGCCGTCACCACCTTCCTCGACGCGATGGCGTGAGTCGTCGTGCGAACCTGAATCGGTAGCGGCCTGTCGACCAGATCGGTACTTACGGGTACCTCCGTCCCGTCCACGGGACGGCTAGAGTCGTCGCGTGATCGACCGGAAACTGCTCTTGTCAGACCTGCAGAAGCAGGTCAAGAACCTGGAAAAGGACCTGCGGGAGCAGGCTGAGTCGGTCGAGGAGGTGCGCCTCAAGCTGCGCGGCGAGTACGACCACGCCTTCAAGGTCGGGCGCACCGCCGCCACCTGGACCACCTGGCGCGACGAGCGCGTCACGCAGGCCGCCGTCGCGTGGGTGCTCGGCACCGTCTTCGTGCGCTTCTGCGAGGACAACGGCCTGCTGCCCGACCCCTACCTGTCCGGCCCGGGGGACCGCCTGGTCCTCGCCGAGGAGGCTGAGGCGCAGTTCTTCCGGGACCAGCCGGACGAGACGCTTCGTGGCTGGCTGAAGCAGGGCTTCGCCGCTATCGCCAGCACGCAGGCCGGCAAGTCGCTGTTCGACGAGCAGCACAACCCGCTCTACCAGATCCCGCTGTCGCACGACGAGGCGAAGAACCTGATCGCGTTCTGGCGTCGGCGCGGCGAGGTCGGCGGCCTGGTCCACGACTTCACCGACCCGGAGTGGGACACCCGCTTCCTCGGTGACCTCTACCAGGACCTGTCCGAGGCGGCCCGCAAGACGTACGCGCTGCTCCAGACACCTGAGTTCGTCGAGGAGTTCATTCTCGATCTGACGCTCACCCCGGCGATCGCCGAGTTCGGCCATGACGTGGTCAAGATGATCGACCCGACGTGCGGCTCGGGCCACTTCGTCCTCGGCGCCTTCCACCGCCTGCTGAAGGAGTGGGAGCAGCACGCCCCCAACCGCGATCCTCAGGAGCGGGTGCGCCTCGCGCTCGACGCCGTCCACGGCGTCGACATCAACCCCTTCGCCGTAGCCGTTGCCCGCTTCCGCCTCCTGGTCGCCGCCCTCCGTGAGTGCGGCGTCAAAGACCTCGCCGACTCGTCCGGCTACGTATTCCCGATGCACCTCGCGATCGGCGATTCTCTCATCAAGGCCCGCCAACTCGATCTTTTTGACGGAACAGCTGTGCTCGCTGATTTAAGCTACGCCACTGAGGATCTCGACGAGCATCCGGGGATCCTCCAAGAAGGCCGTTACCACGTCGTAGTGGGCAACCCGCCTTATATCACAGTTAAAGATAAGCGGTTGAATGACCTCTACCGTCAAGCTTACAGCGCAACATCTGGCCGCTATTCCCTTTCGCTGCCCTTCGCCCAAAGGTTCTTCCAGTTGGCATGTTGGACAGGAGCGGGAGCCGTTGGTGCAGGGTACGTCGGGCAGATCACGGCAAACTCCTTCATGAAGCGGGAGTTCGGGAGGCTTCTCATTGAGCAGTTCTTTGCTAACGAGGTTGAACTCTCTCATGTAATCGATACCTCGGGAGCCTACATCCCCGGGCATGGTACGCCGACCGTGATCCTAATCGGTCGCAGTCGGAAGCCGGTAGTCTCCGGCCGCGTCCGCACACTGCTAGGCAAGAAGGGGGAAATTGAAGTCCCGGATGATCCTCGGGACGGCGAAGTGTGGAAAGCAGTCGTTGCTCAACTGATGAGGCCGGGAACAGAGAGTGAGTGGATTGAGTCCGCCGATGTCCCACGCTCCACATTCTCCAAGTATCCCTGGAGTCTGAGTGGTGGAGGCGCTGGCGAGGTAGCGGGACTGATCGACAGCGTTTCACCGAGACGGCTCATTGAGCGGCTCGATGGGACGATTGGGTTTGCCGGTTTCTCGGCGACTGATGACGTATTTTATCTTCCGAAAAACTGGCATCGGCGATTCGGGACGCCGCAGGCATGGATCCGGGATCTAGTTGCCGGAAAAAATATTGATGAGTGGGCGGCAATTTCGGATGTCTCGGCGATCTCTCCTTACGAAGATGACGCCGGGCGGCTCATGCGGTTGGATACCAGCCGTCCATGGGCTAGGCACTTTTGGCTCGCCCGGCAGCAACTTCGCAGCCTCACGAACTTTTCGGGTGACGCTCGCTCCGTTCCATGGTGGGCGTGGTATCAGTGGTCGAACAGACGAACTTCCGCTCCACGGGTAGTATGTCTCGCGAAAATTGCCACGCATAACAGGGCTTTCCTAAACCGCTCGGGATACGTTACGAATCAGCATGTGCATGCTGCTGTCCCGTTAGGTGGGGAATCGGAGGCTCTGGGGATCCTTGCCCTGATCAACAGCTCTACCGGATGCTTTTGGTTGAAGCAAGTGAGTCATGACAAGGGCAATAGGGGTGGGGAGAGGTCGACCGCCCGTTATGCCTGGGAGCACTTCTTCGAGTTCAGTGGAGCGAAGCTTCAGGACTTCCCGCTGCCGTCGGCGTACCCCCTTGAACTGAGCCGGGAGATCGACGGGCTGGCGCAGCGGCTCGCCGCGGTGAGCGCGGCGACGATCGCGGCTTCTGGCGTGCCCACTCGCGAGCGACTGGCTGCCGCCTCCGAGGAGTGGCGCTCGGTCCGGAAGCGGATGATTGCGTTGCAGGAGGAGTTGGACTGGCAGGTCTACTCGCTCTACGGGCTGCTGGACGAGGAGTTGACCGCGCCGGCCGGCTCGGTACCGGAGTTGAAGCTGGGGGAGCGGGCGTTCGAGATCGTGCTCGCCCGGAAGATGCGTGATGAGGGCCTGGAGACGCAGTGGTTCGCTCGACACGGCTCGGAGCCGATCACCGAGCTACCCGAGGACTGGTCGCCTGAGTACCGGGCGATCGTGGAGCGGCGGATCGCGGTCATCGAGGGCAACCGCAACATCGGGTTGATCGAGCGGCCGGAGTGCAAGCGGCGGTGGGCCACCGAGGGCTGGGACGCGATGCAGCGCAAGGCGCTGCGCGACTGGCTGCTAAACCGGTGCGAGGCGCGGGAGCTGTGGTACCACCACGTCGACGGCCTGGAGCAGCCGCGCCCGCTGACCACCGCGCAGCTCGCCGACGAGCTGCGTCGCGACGACGACGTGCTCACCGTCGCCGGCATCTACGCGCCCGGCCAGGATCTCGGCAAGGTGATCGCCGACCTGGTCGCCGACGAGCACGTGCCGCACCTGGCCGCGCTGCGCTACAAGGACTCGGGCCTGGTCAAGCGGGCCGACTGGGAGCAGGTGTGGGACCTGCAGCGGCAGGAGGACGCGCTGCCCGACGAGGCGGCGAAGCGGGAGTTCCGCAAGCGGATCCCGGTGCCGCCGAAGTACACCTCGGCGGACTTCCTCGAGGGCAGCTACTGGAAGCATCGCGGCAAGCTCGACGTACCCAAGGAACGCTTCGTCTCGTACCCCGGTGCCAGCCGCGACGGTGACCCGTCGCTGCTGGTCGGCTGGGCCGGCTGGGACCACCGCGAGCAGGCCCAGGCCCTCGCCACCCTGGTCGTCGCCCGCGAGCAGGAGGACGGCTGGGCCGCCGACCGGCTGTTGCCGCTGGTCGCCGGCTTGCGCGAAATCCTGCCCTGGGTACGCCAGTGGCACGGCGCGTTCGACCCGGAGTGGGGGGCGTCGCCGGCGGACATCTACGCCGGCTTCCTCGCCGAGACCACCAACCGTCTCCACCTCACCGACGAGGCGCTCACCTCGTGGCGTCCGCCGAAAGCCACCCGAGGCCGCAGGGCGAAGCCGTGACCGCCTCCCACCGAACCGACGCGACGTGGGGGCTCCCCGGGGATGTCGTCCGCCGCGGAGACGCCGAGGTTGATGCCGGCGGAACCTGGTGGGACGCGGGCGACGTGGAGGACGTCGCGGAAATGCTCGCTTCGCGCCGCTCCCGGCTCTGGCAGGTCGTGAACCCCGCCGAGATGGCCGCGTGGGTCTTCGAGGAGCCAGCTCCGTCGCCGGTCGACCCGGCGCCGGTAGACGTCGACGACGGCTGGGGGAGCGGCCCCGACGAGGCGGTTCACGAGGCATGGGCGTTCGCCGGCTGGGTGGCCCGAATGGTCGTGCCGGACGCCACCAACACCGCGGGCAAGTACTGGATCCTGTCCCACCTGACCGACGCCGTACCTGCCAGATTGCGGCTGACAGTCGGGGTGCTGGAGATCCTCGGCCTGGATGAGACGGGGGAGAGGGTCTGGCTCCGGTCCCACGCCGCGCCGATCGTCTCGGCCATGGACGTCGGTGCGGTCGATCTGGAGGACTGGGGGCGCCGCGGCATCGACATGGAGGAGGACGGCACCAAGACCCTCGCGGAGGAGAAAGTCCTCCTCAGCTGTCCCGACCTCGACACCGCGCGCTGGCTGCTGCGGCAGCCGCCGGTTGTCGCCGGTCTTCGGCTGCTGTCCTGCTGGGTGGCCGCCGGACCGTACTCGTTCGAGGGGCGGTACCGCCCGGAAATCGTCGGACGAGCCTGGCGGGCGTCGGAGTTGCTGGCCGGCGACGACATCGATGCGCTGACCGGTGGCGGCTTTGATCGGCCGTACACCGGTGTGACGATGACTGGTGACCTGCCCGCGCAGCGGTCGTTCGACGCTGACGCCTACCGGGCGGGGGGGGACGAGCACGACCGCCTGTGCCGCTCGCTGATTGCCCACCTGTCCCGTTCGGGTTCGGCCGCGGGATCCGGCCTGGCCGGGGTGAACGTCGATCTGGCGTGGCGGGACGTCGACGGACACCAGTTCATCGCCGAGGTGAAGAGCGTGCTCGCCGGCAACGAGGTCGAGCAGCTCCGGCTCGGCCTCGGGCAGGTGCTGGATTACCGGCATCGACTCGCGGCTCACGGTGTGGCCGCTACCGCAGTCCTGCTGGTCTCGCACTGCACGGACCCGGCCTGGCCGGCGATCTGCGCCGACAGCGGCGTGCTGCTGCTGACCGCGGAAGAGGAGCCGACCTGGCCCGCAAAGCTCGACGCGGCGGCAGGGACGGTGCACGGATGAGTCAGACGCGAGCGCTTGCTCGGCCGTCAGCCGCGGAAGCAACGACGAGGTTTCGAGGTGGGTCATGCCGTTCCCGGTAGTTCTGGTCGCCGTCGCCGCAGGGACGACGGCAGTCAGCTTCATCGGCAACAAGATCATTGAGAGCCAGGCGAAGAAGAGAATCGGGGAGATAGCGGGCCAGCACGACGAGGAGTACGCGAAGCACCGTGCCGTCGCCGACTCCACTTCGGAAGGGCTGAGAAAACTGGGCGAGTGCCAACAGTCGGCCCTCGACGCGGTCATGCCCCGAATCCAAGCCTTCGCCGAGCGGAACGAGCGTCAACTGCGGATGCGGGGACGCCAGATTGTTGAGGACGGGGAGGCACCCGAGAGGCGTGAGATCGACGCGACCCCTGAGGTCTCGGTCCCGGGCGACGTCGCGACCGCGATGGCCGGCATCGCATCGGCCGCCGCAGGGAACGGCCTCAGTGTTGCCGCCTACACAACCGTAGCGAAGGTGGCCACCTCCTCGACGGGCACTGCGATCAACGCGTTGAGCGGCGCGGCCGCACGAAACGCAACCCTCGCGGCGATCGGAGGCGGCGCCAAGGCGGCAGGAGGCGGGGGGATCGCAGCAGGCGCCTTCCGCCTCAACATCATCACCGCGGTCCCGGCAGTCGCGCTCAGCGTCGGCTTGATGATCAAGTCGAAGTCTGACGCCGACAAGGCTGTCGCCAAGTACGATGCGGACGTCAAGACGGCGATCGCCACGTACCACCATCAGAACGAACTACTCCACGGCGTTGACGAGCGGGTCGGCGAGATGCAAGGCGTGTTGGCCGATCTCGTGCGGTGCGCAGGCGAAACACTCGACAGTTTGGAGCAGGCCGAGAGCGAGCCCGGCGGGTTCGATCTCGACAGCGACGATCACGCCCACCGTCTTCAGGCGGCGCTCCACGTCGTGAAGGGCGTCGGCGAAGTCAGCGCAGCGCCCGTCGTCAATGAGGACTTGACACTCGATCCCGATGGTGGATTTCTCGTGATTAAATATCGCGACTACGAACCGGAGCACGCGAATGCCTGATGCCCGTCGGAACACCGCCAAAGGGGCCGGCTGGATGGCCGCGACCCCGGACGCCGCTCAGTACCTGATGGCGATCGTCGACGTCGCCAAGCGCGTCGACGCCAACATGACCGAGCGCGCCCGGATCGCCGCAGACCGCGACAAGGAGATCGCCCGGATCAGCGCCGCGAGCCGAGGTCTGCGGGACTATCTGGATCGCGTCTTCGACGAGCGCCGCGAACTGCACCAGGCCTTCTTCGCCAGGCTCGACAAGGCCATCGAGGATCGCGACCCGGAGACCATCCGCGCTTGCGTGACTGGCATCGTCGACGTCGTCAAACACTCGCCGCTCAATGACATCGTGGAACTCCGCTCCGTGTGGGCGGACCCGAACGCGGTGATCGAGATCTAGCCTCGGTGCGCGTGGTGCTGATCAGCGGGCGGTAGGCGGCGCGGGTACGAAGCGGACCCGCCGGAGCGCGAGATCGGGGTACGCGGCATAGCCGGCGTCTTCCCATGAGCGGCTGTGCGGGTGGGTGCGGTCGCCGTTGGACCACCATGCCGGGTAGCGGTAGGCGGAGGGCGGCAGGCCGCCGGGCACCAGGTCCGCTACTTCTTCCAGGCTGTACGTCACCTCGCCAGCTCGGGTCCGAAGGTGGTCGCGCAGCCCGTCGTACTTCGACAAGTCGCTACCTTCCCGCATGTGACCGGCGCAGATCGACTTCGAACAGGAAGGGCTCGGCCGCCCTGACCGTGGTGTCCGCGTCGAAGAAGTGCAGGGTCGGGTCGACCAGGGCCTTGGTGACGACCGCCAGACGCCAACCTGGGTTCTCTCGTGCGGCACGCTCTTCGTTCCGCGTCAGCAGGATCTTCGGCACCAATCCGCTGACGGCTTTGACCTCGACCCGGTGCACCTCACCGTCCGGCGCGGTGCAGGCCAGATCCCAGCCGAGATTCTGCTTGCTCACGTCCTGCACACGCCAGCCGTCGCGCTTGTAGTGTCTCGTCACCGCCTTCATTCCCGCTGCTTCCACTTCGGCATTGGTGACCGGGTTGCCGAAGCCCGCGCCAGCGGCGGTCACCGTGATCTTCTGCGGCTGGGCGGGCAGGAGCCGTTCCAGGAGGGCCAGTTCGGCCTTCGTGACCGCCAGCGGATTGCCCATCTGAGGCTGCCGGAAGACTTCCAGATCGGCCAGACGAGCCTTGCCCTTCAGGCTCGCCCGGGGGATCGGCTCGTCGAAGAGTCGGAGATCGAGGGGGACGAAGTGCTTGGACTGCCGTCGTAGCCGCTCGTCTCGCCAGTATCCCGGATCATCATCCGTAGTGTCGGAGTAGCCGGCCCGCCCGAGGATCGTCCCTCGTCCCCACAGCCCGGGTTCCGGATAGGCCCGGGCCGGCCCGGTCACCCAGAACAGAACCTGCTGCCCTTCAGCCATAAGCGCGCTGCGGTAGTTGGCGACGACCGACCATTGATCGATTGTCTCTCCACCGTCCGCCCTAAAGGCTGCCAGATCCCACACCTCGGGGTTGCACTTCAGCATCCAGGCGCCCAGGTTCTCAACTGTCACCAGACGGTTCACGTCCGAGCCCTGATGCCGCCCAGCATCGGGAGCCTGGCTGGCCGCCGCGTTGCGCGCTGTCATCGGCCCATACTCCTGGGGCTGTCGTTGCGCGTCATCGCCGGATCGGCTGAGGGTCGCTGGCCTTCGCGTCCGCTGTCACTCCTCGACGGCTACGGTGGAATATCCGTCCACCTGCTTGCCGAGCAGATCTGCGACCTCGTCCGCGTCGGCGTTCAACACGCCCCCTGTGCCGGCGGCGACCAGAGTCGGCCCGACGAGGGCGAAGCCCTGCAGGGCGGTGCCACCCCGCAGTTCGATGCGGACGCCGAGGCTCCTCTCGCCGAGTCCCGGGAGGTTCATCAGGGCGTACGTGACCTTCTGGCCGTCGAGCGTGTCCTTGCGACAGGTTTCCAGCGTCTTCGCCATCTTGTCGAAGGACGCCTTCGCCTGCTCCGGGCCGGCGTACTGCCGCAGACTAACCATGATCAGCTGCGTGCTCAGGCCACCGCCCTTCTGGTACGACTGGGAAACCTTTACCTTGGCGGCGTACGGCTGCCGGTAGTTGCAGAAGGTCTTGTCCGAGCCGTCCGAGTCGCCGGACTCGTCTCTGCTGTAACCCGTCGGCATGGCGCTGAGGGGCAGCAATGCCTTCGTGAGGGCCTTCTTGTCGAGAATCTTGTATGTCGGTGCCGTCGGCGAGGGCTCGGGGGCCGGCGCCGTGGAAGGTGCGGGTGCTCCCGAGGCGGCAGGCTCCGGGCGCGGGGATGCGGGGCCACACCCGGTAAGGGTGAGGGACGTCGCCAAGGCAGCGATCATGGAAATGCCCATTGAATTGCGGAACATCGTTTCCTTGCTGGGTAGAGCCGACGAAGTGGAGAACCGACCCGGACCGCCTGAGACGCGAGCGCGGATTCCCGTACACGATAAGCCCAGTCGGCGACACTCCCGCTCCCAGGTCAGCGGCCGTCAGAAGCAGCCTTGGTCCGACCGGCGGTGGCCCTCGTCGTAGCCGGTAGGCACGGCAGTGGGAATCGGAATAGTTTCGTCAGCGCGTGTCAATGACGAGGCTCGGGCTGTCTTCGCACCTTCTCCTGCCCGTCCAGCGCAGTGACGGGGCATGACACCTTGACCCGGCTCCCGGGCTGACGGGACGATTCGTTGACTATCGGCGATGGATGCGGCATAGCACCGTTAACTCGGGGAGGTCGTGTGGTCAGGAAGGAGGCCCTCGTCACTCCGGAGACGCGGCCGCTCCTGCGCCGGGCGCATCAAATCGTCAACTCCGGCGATGGTGAGTACGCCTTCACCGACCTTCGCCGGACCACGCTCGGCGGCGTGCAGACGCGGCAGTTTCGCCTGTTCACACCGGTCAGCCGGCGCCGGATGAGGCTGCCCACCTCGCTGCCGGAGTTCACCGAGCTCCGCCACGTGGCCAACCTGTCCGACAGCCCGGTGACAGTGGCCGCCCAGCTCGGCGGCCAATGGTCCGACCACAACCTCGCGGCCATCACCCACGTCGCCGCGTGCAACTTCCGGTGCTCCTACTGCTACGTCGACTACGCGCACCTGGCCGGCGCTGATCACTTCGTGGCGAGCGCCGATGCCGTTGTGGCGGAGTTCGTCGCACTCCGAGTGGCGCTCCGGCGCACCGGTCGAAGGCTCAGCCTGTTGCGCGTCAGCGGCGGTGAGCCGCTGCTGGCGCCGTCGCTCGTCCTCGAGATCTACCAGGCTCTGGCCGTGCGAGGTCTGCTCGATTCCGTGGTCCTCAAGGTGGAGTCGAATCTGTCTACGCTGACCTACGCCTGGCGCCGGAGCGGTGGTCATCCCGGAGCGGGTGACTCCGCCGCCATGCGCGGCATCAAGCTCCACACCACGCTGCACCACCCACCCGACAGCCGGGAGTGGCCGGCCATTCGCGACGGGCTCGCCCTGGCGCTTGAGATCGGCTTCGACGTGTTCCCGGCGATCGGGGCGAACGACTGGACCACCACGCAATTCGAATCGCTCTACTCGGAGCTGGTCCGGATCAGCCCGGGGCTTCCGCTACGGCTGGCGGTGCGGCCGTTCCATCTCGACTATCCGGCGTTGGCGGATCGCCGGCGGCTACCGCAGCCGACGCCGGGTGAGGCCCCCTCGGTCAGGTGGGAAGGAATTCTTCGGCGGCGCGCCGATGTCGGGTACCTTGCCGAGCCGCGGCATCTGATACCGCTCACCTGAGCACTCACGCCCTGGAGGAGCGATGCCAGACCTCACGTCCGTCACGATCTGCAGCAGCTCGAAGTTCTACGACACAGCCCGCCGGGCGGAGGAAGCCTTCCGCGCCCTCGGGCTGATCGTTCACACGCCGCGTTACGACTACAACGAACAGCTGGTCACGGTCGACGAGACGGTCAAGTTCCGGCTCACCCACGAATTCCTCGCGAAGATCAGCAAGTCGGACGCCGTCTTCGTGGTGGCCAATGGCGGATACGCCGGAGCGAGCGTGTGTATCGAGGTCGGCTACGCCGCTGGGCAGGGCAAGACCGTCCTGTTCTCGGAGCAGCCCGCCGAGTTCGCGCTACGGGCGCTCGTCGACGCGGTGGTGTCGGTCGAGGGAATCCGTGACGGCATTCGAGCCGGCGGTACGGCGAGGACGTCACCATGATCATCGCTGTCCCGGCGCCGTCCAGCCGCCTGTTCGCACCGGTGGCCGACATGTTCGGTGACTTCTTCACCGGGCCGGACGGATCGCATCCACGGTCACTGTGGCAGCGATCCGGTATGGATGTGGTCGTACGGTGTCGGGGCTTCGACATTCCCGAGCTGGTGGCGGCGGGAGCCGTTGACGTGGGCATCACCGGATACGACGTGTGCGTCGAGCACTGTCTTGCCAACGGCAAACCACTGTTCATGCGTGCCCTGCCCGCGGCTCGGACCTCCTTCGTCACCTACTGCACCGTCGCCGGCCGAGACGTCGAGACGATCTACACCGAATACCCCGCTATCACCGAGGCATGGGTGAGCGCCCGCGCCGACCAACGGCCATCGCGAATCGTGCGGTTGCACGGATCGACCGAGGGTGTCATTCGCGTCGATGATCACGGGGCCGGCGTGTTGCTGGTGACGTCGGGGGAGACGCTTGTCGCGAACGGGTTGGACGTCGACGTACCCCTGCTCGCCACGGACATGTGCGTCGTGACCCGGTCGTCCGCCGTCAGATGGCCGGCGGCGGACGAACTGCCGACGCTCGCCATGCCGAGCTTCTGCACTGCCGGCGACGGGCGGGCAACCGACACCACGCAGTCGGGGGAGCTGAGCAGTGGAGATTGAGATGGCCACCGTGGCGACCGGCTGGTCCGACGTCCTGTCGATGTTCGCCCGCGGCGCGCCGGCGCGGGTCACGACACGGCACGGTATCTGCTTCGACATCCCCGGGCTGACGGTCTGGCTGCGCAACGCGGCGGATCTGACGCCGCCACCCGGCTACCTCTACCCGGAACTCATCAAGGACTACCGGGACCGGATTTTCGGCGACCAACGGGAGTCGTCGTTGCTCTATCAGCGCCTACGCGGCTGGATCGGCGCGGACGGTGCGCCGATCGACCAGTTCGCGCAGGCCACGGAGGTGCTTCGGCAGGACGAGCACAGCCGGTCGGCGGTCTTCTCGATGTGGCGGCCGGAGGAGGACCTGGGCGGTCGCTTTCCCGTCTCCCCGGTCGGCGGCGCGCTCCGAATCGTCGGTGCCGACCTCGTGCTCTTCCTGACCGCACGCAGCGTCGACGTGTGGGTCGGGTTCGTACCCGAGTTACTGACCTTCGCGCAGGTGGCGGCGGATGCCGCGCTCGCCCTGGGCGCGCGGGGCGCGAAGGTCTGCTACCACTCGTGGAGCGCCCACATGTACGAGGTCGACTACCTCACCTACCTGACGGGCACGTCATGACCCGCTCGCTCACCCTGCTGGACAGCGGCCTGGTCGACCCGCACACCATCGACCGGGTTCTGCAGTCCGTGGTGTTCTTCTCCGACCGTGTCGTCCTGCGCGCGTCCTTCGAGATCGCCTCCGCCTACCGCGAGCGTGCCGGCGAGATCAATCGTCGGGTCGACGAACTGCACGAGGCCGGGCTCCTGCGCCTGTGGGGCCACGAGTACGAGGTCGACGACGGCGGTCGGGTGCGCTTCGGCCGCTCCTCAGGACCACGGCGCCGCGCCGACCTGGTCATTCCGCAGGGACAGATGCGTACGAGCCTGACCCGCATGGACGAGGTGATGCGCGCCATCCGGGAGGAGGCGTACCACCGTGCCGACAGCGATGGTGGCGCGTTGCGCCAGGGTGCGGCGGAGATCGTGAGCCTGCGCAACCACATGGCCTCGCTCGTCATCTCGTCGGAGCTGGAGCAGGACGGCATGCTGTCCAACCCCGCGGTGAAGGCCGAGCTGAGTCGGCATCTCGGCCGGCCACAACCGGAACGCTTCGAGGCCGCGGTCGTCCGGGACGTGCTCGCGCAACTCCAGATCGGGCCGTTGGATCAGCTCAGCATCGACCAGGTCCTGGAGTCGCGGCGCTACAACGCGGGCTTTAGGACACTGCTGGACGAGTCTCTGCTGGCGGTCGCGCGGGGGCATGACCCGGTGCTGACCCCGGAGGCGACCGCGCGTGAGCTGGCACGTCGATACCGGGAGACAATCGCGGAGTTCGCGCGGCCCCGCATCGGTGGCCAGGTGGCGCAGGAGGTGGCGTGGGACGTCCTCGGCGCCACCGTCCCGCCGACCGTCGTCTTCAAGTACGGGTTACGAGCCCTGGCCTGGCGGAAAACCGCACAGCGGGCGAAGCCGTTCCTGCTCCTGATGCACCTGGAGAGATCTCTCCGGCAGACGAGTCGCGGCCGGTTCACCTGAGGCGGGCATGCGTACGCCGGGAACAGCCAGCGTGCCTCAGGGCGTCCTCGATGTCGGGCAGCGCGCGGTGCGCCGATGCCGGCAGAAGTTGGGTGAGGTGCCACATCGCCACCTCCACATGATCCCGACCTGACGTCTCCGCTGCCCTGTCCGTTCCGGCGAGCGCCCAGACGAGGACGAAGGCCAACGCGTAGCCGGCCTCGGGAACGTCGAAACCCAGGTGAAACCAATGTCGCGCCTCCTGCGGAAGGCGGAGTCGGGCGTCGTCCCATCGCCCGGTTCGGCGCAGAGCGTCGGCACAAGCCGCCGCACTCCGCTGCGGGAGCCGGTCCTCGACCGTCCAGGCCACCCCGAACATCGAGGAGAGCGAGGTGGCCGCCGAGACGAGCGCCAGGCTCTCACCCCGATCGAGGTGAGGCCGGGAACGGAACACCCTCATGCCGGACCCCTACGTGCGAAGATCGGCGCCGGCATGAGGGGAGCGTGCCACGAGCCCCACCCTGGTTCAAGGATCCTCCCGTGCGCCGTCGAGGGTGGTCATGACGGCTGGTCAGCGGCGCTGTTGAGGACATCGAGGATCGCGGCGGCAACCTGCTCGATGTAGTCGATCGTCCGGGTGGTCTCGGCACCGTCGATGGGCCGCTTCCCCTTGGGATTGGCCGGGTCTTCGTCGTACTCGTGGGCGATCTTGTGCCGGCGCTGCACGATCTGCCGGAGCTGCTCCTGCACCTCCTTGCCGGTGAACGAGACCCCGTCCCCACCCTGTTGGGTGAGCACCTGCGCCACGCGATCCCAGAAGCCCTTGACGTCGTGCACGAGAGCGAAGCCCTCCCGGATCTTGTCCGGGTTCTGGTAGACAAGGTGGCCCTGGTCCCGCAGTTGCTGGTCGAGGGCGTCCACGAGGGTCTTCGTGCCGAGCTGGACCTGCTCGACGAGTCCGAGCGACATCTGGAACGCGGTGAAGGCTCTGGGCCTTTGGATTGAGGGCTGCGCCGCCAACTTGAGCATGCGGGCACGGACCTCCTGGCGCACCCAGTGGTCGAGCGCTGCCACGCTCTGCACCCACGCAGCGCGGAAGACGTCGGACACCTCGAAGGCGCCCACCTTGAGCTGGGCCAGATGCTGGCCGGCGGTGGCAAGGCTGCGAGCGTAGTTGAGGTTGCGCTTGAGATTGGTGAACGGCGCGGCGTCGTGGTCGAGATCGGCGGCGGTGACGGGCTCGTCGGGCAGCACCGCCACCGGGGCCGCAGAGCCTCGGAGCCGTTCCAGGCGAGCGATGCTGTCTGCCTGGTTGATCCGGTAGACGGTGGTGAGCGACGGCAGGGCGAGCACCTCCCGCTCCACCGACGCTCGTGGCACGTCGGTCCGGGACCAGTGCACCGCCCGAGCGTGCCGGATCCCGGACGGCAGGTCCGTCCGGTATTGGTAGGGCCCGACCACCTGACCGACGGCCACGTCGGGGCTCGTCGCGCGGAGAAACAGCACGATGTCACCCTCGGCCATCCGCGACCGGAACGCGATCAGTTGGATCGCGTAGTTCTCCACCGCGCGCCGCTCGACGTCCGGGTAGGCCGCGCGGACACGGTCCTTGATCTCCCCGGGACTCAGGGCGTCGGTCAGGTCTCCCGCCGCGGACCAACCGACCGCGATCAGGTGCTTGTCGAGAGCGAGTGCGTCGTAGCTGTCGTCGCGGCCGGCCCGCACGATCCACGCCTGTGCCATCAGGTTTTCCTCTGGGTGAGTGCGTACGCGGTCAGTCCGTGCTGGTGATGGGGAACTTCACCGCGCTTCCGTCCCACGGCTTCGCCTCGACGGAGGGCAGGGCGGAGAGCGGCTGCGACGTGTCGAGCTCCCGGTCGAAGACGGTCCGCCATTCCTCCGGCGTCCCGGTGACCAGGAAGGGCCCGATGAGCACCTGCAAGGAGTCCTCGATCGTCTCCACCGGTACGGACTCACCGGAGATCGTCACGTCGCTGTCGATGCCGGAGACCCGCGCCGAATCGATCGCGCTGTCCATCTCGGCCACGCTGGCCGAGCCGGTCCAGGAGATGCCGTCGCCGGAAGCGGTGAACACGATCCGGCCACCGTCACGGACGCCTCCGTACAACGCCAGATCGAGCGAATAGCCGGCACTCGGGTCGGCGCTCTCGGAGGTGACGTCGTCGAGGAACGACGGCCGGAAGCGGTCCAGGAGCGAGTTCATGGCGTCCGTGAGGAGGGTGCGGCGCGCGTTGAGGAATCGTTGGTAGCTGTCCGGGTCCCGCAATGACTCGTCAAGCGGCACGAGGTGCGCTCGCAGTTCCTCATCGCTCAGTTCCTGGAAGTACTCGGCTGGGCTCCGCCCGTTGATCTTCTTGTTGGCCTGGCCGGAGATGAACACGAGGTTGGCCAGGTCATTGATCATTGCCTTGTCGAACCGGGAGTCGTCAAGGGTCGAAGGCGGGTGGACGTGGTGGTGCTCGAGCTTCGGCGCGTCCGTGGCGTCCGGAAGGATGTCGCCGCCGTACCACCAGTCGCGGGCGTCGCCGGCCAGGGCCACCAGCAGGCTGAGGAAGAAGTAGGGACTCTCCTTCGTCCGCCCGCGCAGCGCTCGCTCGGTGACCTCGGCCCGGGAGCTCTCGACGTTGAGGCCCTCCAGCAGGGAGCGGACCGGATCTGGCTGCCGGGCGGCCCGGATGTCCTGGCTCAGCCGGGTGTCGGTGGATCCGCTGTAGCGGGTGCGGATGGTGGCCAGCAGCAGCCAGTAGATGATCCCGTTCGACGTCTCCGAGTCGATGGTGTCGTCGTCGCGCTCGCCGAGGAGCACGACCAGCGGGATCAGGACGATCATCGAGGGCAGTGGGTCGGAACGGGTCAGCCCGAGGTGCGAGCGGAGCAGCGGGATCAGCCGCCGTAGACCGTGCTTGACCACCCCCCAGCCCCGCTCCAGATCCGTGTCGCTGGTCTGCCGCAGCTTGCTGTGGGACCACACCGACAGGCCTCGGCCCAGCACGACACCCGCCAACGCCCGGGACAGGAAGTTGACGTCGATGTGCCCGTAGCCGTGGCGGAGCCAGTGTTCCGACTCGCTCTGCAGCTCGGCCAGCACCCCCTTCCAGCGCGTCGACAGGGTGGCCATCGCCAGGTCGAGAGTGCCGAGACGTCGGCCACCGCTGTTGACCCGCACGAAGATCTCCGCGACCTCGTCGTACGGAAAGCCCTTGAGCACCTCCATGACGAACCGGCGGTTGCGCAGCTCCTTGATCTTTCGGAGTCGTTCCTCGATCTCGTGGTCCTCCAGGGACGACTTGGCTTCGAGCAACTGTTGGGTCAGTCGCAGCATCGAGGTCTTCTGGTCAAGTACCGTCGCCACCTTGACCCACTTCGGGTCGCGCTGGGTGGCTGCGCTCTGGTTCTGGAACTTCTGGTTCTCCACGTGGAAGACGACCTGCGCGTCCGGGTGGTCGGTGAACACTCGGTGAAGGGACGTCAGGCGCTGCTGGCCGTCGAGAAGGAAGAGCGGCGGCTTGCTCGGGACCGCTTCGGGTCCGCTGATGAACATCTCGCGGGTCTCCGGGGGCTCGTCGGTCTCCCAGAACAGCAGGGATCCGAAGGGGTAGCCCCGATAGATGGAGTCCATCAGCTTGGCCACCTGTGTCGGCTTCCAGACATATTCCCGCTGGATTTCGGGAAGCAGGATCTCGGCATTCGAGATTTCGTCGATCAGCTGTCCGATGGACCGTTCGATCCTGTCGACGTGCATCAGTCAATAACCTCTTCGAGCGGAGAAGGTGAAGGCCGAGCCAGGGCCCCTGCCGCCACACTGAACGAGACTTGCCGCTCTGCCGACGGCGAGCCGCCGACGGCAGCGGTGTGGAATGGCCCCGACTGATGTCCTACCCTGCCGGGTTTCGGGTGTCCACCCCATGATCAGCCGTTCTATCCCAGCCCTACGCCGGCTGGAAAGAATGTCCGGTTGTGGTGGGGTCCGCCGTCGGTGTCATGTCGCCTCTGGCACTGTGTGCCCACGCTCAGGGAACCCACGGTGATCGGTACGGTGTTCAACATGTCTTCGCCCACGGCCGCGCCGCTGCTCCGAGAGTTCATCGAGATCCCGGAGCGCACGAGCACAAGCGACTTCGTGCTCAAGCTGGCCGACAGCGTCGCCGACGCCGACACCACCCTGCGCGACTACGTCGTGACGGACCGACTGCTGACGAACTTCGACGAGGCGCTCGGGCTGATCCGGTCCGCCGTCGAGGGGCACGCCTCCAAGGCCGCCTACCTGCACGGGTCGTTCGGCTCCGGCAAGTCGCACTTCATGGCGGTGCTGCACGCGCTGCTGCGCGGTGAGCCGGCGGCTCGCGGGCGGGACGAGTTGGCGCCCCTGGTCGCGAAGCACAGTGTCTGGTTGGACGGGCGCACGTTCTTGCTCGTGCCCTACCACCTGCTCGACGCGCGGTCGCTGGAGCAGCGGGTCCTCGGCGGATACGTGGACCGGGTGCGCGCCCTGCACCCGGAGGCGCCCATCCCCGCGGTGCACCGCACCGACTCGCTGCTGGGGCAGGCCGCCTCGCTGCGGGAGAAGATCGGCGACGCGCAGTTCATCGCCGGCCTGCCCGGCGGCGACGTCGAGGACGAGTGGGGTGACACCGAGGCGTTCTGGACGCCCGAGCGACTGGACCAGGCGTTCGCCGCCAAGGACTATTCTGACGAACTGCGCCGGAAGCTCGTCAACGAACTGCTGACCAGCTGGAACGTCGGATTCTTCAGCAACGCCCGCGAGGACGCCACAGCCTTCATCTCGCTCGACCCGGGGCTCACCGAGATCAGCCGGCACGCCAAGGACCTCGGCTACCACGGACTGATCCTCTTCCTCGACGAGCTGATCCTCTGGCTGGCCAACTCCATCGGCGACCAGAAGTTCGTCTCCCAGGAGATCCAGAAGATCACCAACTTCGTCGAGGGCGGCGACACCCGGCGACCCATCCCGGTGATCAGCTTCATCGCCCGGCAGCGCGACCTTCGCGAGCTGGTCGGCGAGGAGGTGGTCGGTGCCAACGAGCTGGCTTACCAGGACAACCTCAACCTGGCCAGCGGTCGCTTCGACGTCATCAAGCTGGAGGACCGCAACCTCCCGGAGATCGCCCGCCGTCGGCTGCTCAAACCGCTGACCAGCGAGGCCGCGGAGGCGATGTCACGCGCCTTCGAGAGCACCACGAAGGTCCGCCGGGAGGTGTTCGACACCCTGCTCGGCACCGACTCCGGCAGTGGCGCCGACATCGACGCGTTCCGGTCGACGTACCCGTTCAGCCCCGCCTTCATCTCCACCCTGGTCCACGTCTCCAGCGCGCTGCAACGCTCCCGCACCGCGCTCAAGCTCATGCGGCAGCTCCTGGTCGACCGGCGCGAGACCCTCCGGCTCGGGCAGCTCGTGCCCCTCGGCGACCTCTACGACGTGATCAGCGGCGGCGGCGACCAGCCCTTCACCGAGAAGCTGAAGGCCGAGTTCGAGATGGCCCAGAAGCTCTACGACCTCAAGCTGCGGCCACACCTGCTCGGCCAGCACGGCCTCGTCGAGGAGGATCTCGACGCGGCACGTCGCGGCGACCCGCCGAGCGCGCAGATCGCCGGACGGATCCGAGCCTTCACCGGCGACGATCGCCTGATCAAAACGCTGTTGCTGGCCGCGCTCGCGCCGAGCGTCCCGGCGCTGCGCAACCTCACCGGCCGGCGCCTCTCCGCCCTCAACCACGGCAGCATCACCAGCCCGATCCCCGGCGGCGAGGTCGCCCAGGTCAACCGGAAGCTCGCCGACTGGGCCGGCCAGTTCCCCGAGATCCGCATCGGGGAGGGCGACGACCCGGTGGTGTCGCTGGAGCTGGTCGGCGTCGACGTCGACAGCGTCCTCGCCACCGCCAAGCACTACGACAACGACGGCGCACGCAAGCACATCGTCCAGCGGCTGCTCTGGGCGCAGCTCGGCGTGCCCTGGAGCGACTCGTTCTTCGCCGAGGCCGGGCTGACCTGGCGCGGCAGCCGCCGGGTGATCGAGCTGGTCTACGGCAACGTCCGCGACCCGCACGACATCCGGGACGAAGCCTTCCACCCGGACGATCAGGCCGGCTGGCGGATGATCGTCGACTACCCCTTCGACGACGGCAGCCACGGCCCGGCCGACGACCGCCAGCGGGTGCAGAACCTCCTCGGCCGTACCACCGCGCAGACCGTCTGTTGGATCCCGGCGGCCCTCACGGTCGAGCGCCGCAACGAGCTGGGCAAGCTCGTCATCATCGACAAGCTGCTCGAAGGGCAACGATTCGACAGCCACGCCGAGCACCTCAACCCCGACGACCGCCGCCGCGCACACGGCGCGCTGACCAACCAGCGCAGCGCGTTGCTGGCGAAAATGCAGGGCGTGCTGCGTCAGGCGTACGGGCTGGCCACCAAACAGTCGTCCGACGTGCAACTGGGCTTCGACGACCACCTCCAGTCGCTGACCCGGGCGCTGGAACCCAAGTTGCCCATGGGCGCCACCTTCAACGACGCCCTCCGCAGCCTCGGCGACCAGATGCTCAGCCAGCAGTACCCGGCGCACCCGGACTTCGACCCGGACCGCAAGGGCGAACCGGTGCGGCTTCCGGAGGTCAGGACGGTGTTCGGCTACGTCCAGCAGGCGGTCGAGTCACCAGAGGGGCGGGTCGAGGTGGAGCGGGCCCACCGGCTGACCATGCGACGGATCGCCAACCCGCTGCGGCTCGGCACGATGCACGAAGCCGCCTTCGTCGCCGAGGGGGAGTGGTCGCAACACTTCCACCAGAAGGCCGCCAGTGAGGGCATCACCGGCGAGCTTCGGGTCGCCGACCTGCTGCGCTGGATCGACGAGCCGAAACCACGCGGCCTGGACCCGATGGTGGCGCAGCTCGTGGTGGCGGCCTTCGCCGAGCAGACCGACCGGGCGTTCTATCTGCACGGCAGTCAGGTCATGCCGGCCCCGGAGATCGGCCGGATCACCGCCGACCACTCCCTGCGCGAGGAGAGCCTGCCGAGCGAGGACGACTGGGAACAGGCGCGTGCTCGAGCCGCCGCGATCTTCGGGTTCCAGCCCCTCGCCCTGCGTCGTGGCCGGTTGGTCGCCCTGTTCGGCCGGGACCTGATCACGCAGGCTTCGCGACGCCGTGACGCCGTGCACGCCCTGGTCGCGGAGCTGGAGCAGCACGCGGGCCAACTCCAGTTGGATCGCGACTCGATGCGGCTCGCAACCGCCCGCGCTGCCGCCGAGCTGATCGAGGCGCTCGCATCGGCACGCACGTCAAAGCAAGCCGTCGAGCGCATGGCCCGCGCCGAACTGGCGGGACCCGCAGACCGGATGGGCCGGAGCATCAGCAGCGCCGCAGCGATCGCGACCGCGTTAGCCGGTGCCTCGTGGGACAACTTCGAGATCATCGGTGCTCTTCCCGAGCCGCACACCAGTGACGCTGCCACCATCCTGTTCGAGTTGCGTCAGGTGGCCGCGGCCGACGAGCTGACCGCACCACTGACGCCGGCCCTGCGTCGTGCCCAGGCTGACACCGTCGATCTCATCCGTCGGGCCACCAGGACGCCGCCGCTCCCACCCCCGCCGCCTCCCCCGGTCACGGGGAAGGCAGTCATCGTTCGCGGTGCGTCCGATCAGGCGTTCGGGAGATTGCGCGACTACGTCAATGATCACCCCGAGGCGACCATCGAGGTGACCTGGAGAATCGTGCGATGACAGAGGCGACCGTTGCCGCCCAGGTGCTGCGGATCAGCCCGGCGGCTCTCGCCCAGAAGGTGGCGCAGGAACTCGACCGGCATCGTAACGGCGACGCGTACCCGGTCATGGTGGTGGCCGCGGAACCGGACTGGCCGCACGATCCCAC
Source organism: Micromonospora humi (assembly GCF_900090105.1). GTDB lineage: Bacteria > Actinomycetota > Actinomycetes > Mycobacteriales > Micromonosporaceae > Micromonospora > Micromonospora humi. The sequence continues at coordinate 334,820 of NZ_FMDM01000001.1, forward strand.
GTTGCCGCTGCCCGACGGACGTCAGATGCGGGTCGTTCCGTGCGTCTCGCCGCTGGGGATCTGGGAGCAGCTTGTCGCCGAGCGCGAGCGGGAGGTGCTGGTGTTGCTCACCGGCACCGCTGAGTCGAAGCTCGGACCGGGCATCCTCAGCCAAGTCTTCCGACAGCGGGTGCTCACCGTCGAGCCGTGGGACCTCGTGGTCGACGCGTTCGGCGCCCGAGTGCCTGACTCCGCGTTGGAGCGGGAGGAGTGGGCCGGGCAGGCGTTGCTCGACGCGATGCCGCCGGGCGGGTGGCCCCGGGTCGCCACGAAGGTGCTCAGCCGGGACATCGCGTTGCGGCACCTCGCGGCGGTCCGGCTCGGTCTGACCCGGCGAGGGGACGACCCGGACGCGCTCGACGTCCGAACGCTGCTGCGGTGGAGCGTCGAACCCGCCGCGGTGGAGGGGTTCACCCTGCTGACGCGAGACGAGCAGGACGGCCTCACCCGCTGGTTGGTCGACGAATTCCGCCGTCCGGCCCGGGCGCTGTTCGCCCTCGTGGGCGTGGGGCGAGGCGCGGACGCGCTGCCGCTGGGCCTGGTGTGCGACGCGCTGTGGACCGTCGACACGCCCGAGGCTCTCCGCGCACGCGGACGGATCGAGCAGTACTTCGGTGGTCTCGACGACGATGCCACCGTACGCGGGTTCGCCGATGCCGCCGTCGGCGTGGTCGACGGCATGCTGACCGACCGGGATCCCGCGGTCCGGCGGCAGGGGCAGGCCGTGCTGGACCGGGCCGAACAGCTCCTCATCCAGTTCAATGCGGTGGGCAGCGCCGGCCACAGCCAGATCCTCCGCGCCGGCTTGTCCAGGTGCATCGGAGACGTCGCCGCGGCGCTCCTCTCCGCGCTGGGCAGTGCTGGCGTCCCTGACCTGGCGGCCGTGGTGGATCGGCTCGCCACGCACCGGTTGGCCGGGGAGGGAACGGACCGGGTCCGGCGGGTTCGGATGGCCCAGCGACTGGTCCGATGGCTCGGCGTTCCGGTCGAGCCGCCGGTCAGCGTCGCCGACGGCGTGCATCGGCAGGTCGCGGAGTGGGGCTGGGTCGACCTGGCGCTGAACCATGTCTGGGCCGGCGAGGATGTTCACCCGGAGCTGCAGCGTGCGTTCGGTGCCGTCCATGAGCGGGCGTACCAGCGCCGCCGTGACCTCGACCGAGCTTTCGCCGGCCGGCTCGCGGCGTGGGCCACCGCCGGCCCGAGCAACGACGGTGACCTCCTGACGGTCGAGAACCTCCTGCCGCGGGTCGTCGATCCGCTGATCCGAGCCCACCGGCAGGTGCTCCTGGTGGTGCTCGACGGCATGAGCGCGGCGGTCTCCGTCGACCTCGCCGACGTGCTGTCGCATCAGTGGGTGGAGTACGACGCCCTCGCCGGCGGCGGTGTCGCCCGGCGGCGCGGCATCGCTGCGGCGTTGCCCACCCTGACGGCCGTGTCCCGGACTTCTCTGTTCGCCGGCGCGCTTCGTTCCGGTACCCAGTCCACCGAGGAACAGGTCTTCGGTCGGGGCCGATGGGGTGACGACGCTCGGATCTTCCACAAGGGGCCGGCTCGTGGTGGCGCGGGAGAGGTGCTCGCGGGCGAACTGGCGGACGCGTTGGCCAGCACCGCGCGCCTCGTCTCCGTGGTGATCAATACGGTGGACGATTCACTGTCTCTCGGTAGGGAAGGCGGTGAGGCCGGCTGGCAGCTCAGTGACCTGGGCTTCCTGGGCAGCCTGCTCGACCTCGCCCGGTCGTCCGGGCGGATCGTCGTGATCACGAGCGACCACGGTCATGTGCTGGAGCGCGGTGGTGAGCTGGTCAGGGCCGACGATGCGGTCTCGGCCCGGCACCGGACGGGTGCGCGGCCTGCCGACGACGGAGAGGTGGAACTCACCGGACCTCGGGTCGTGGCCGAGGGAAATCGGATCGTCGCACTGTGGGATCCGCTGCGGCGCTACCGTCCCACCAAGGCCGGCTACCACGGCGGAGCGTCGCTGGGCGAGGTGACGATCCCGCTGCTGACCTTCCTGCTGCCCAACGCCGACGAGATCCCCGACGGGTGGGTGCCCCTGGCTGCGGAGCGGCCCCGCTGGTGGGAGACGGACGAACCACCGGCGGCGCAGACCGTGCCGCGGCCGGCCGCGGCACCGAAGCCTCGTCGTAAACCGCAGGCGAACCCGGGCGGACCCGCGCTGTTCGACCTGCCCGAGGTGGCGTCGACACCCACGGCGACCGGGAGTGACCTGGTGACGGTCATTCTGGCCTCGGACATCTTCCGGGCCCAGCATGGTCTGACCCCGCGCAGGGTCGACCTCGGCAAGATCGAGGCCGCGTTGCGGGCGCTCGTCGATGCCAGGGGTGTGCTGGCGCTGGCAGTCCTGGCCCAGCGAGCAGGAGAACTGCCCGCGCGGGCGTCCGGATTCCTGGCCACCCTGCAAAGGATCTTCAACGTCGACAACTATCCGGTGCTCTCCCTGATCGACGACGGACGCACCGTCCGCTTGGACATCTCGTTGCTGCGGACCCAGTTCGGCCTGCCGCAGGATGCGCCGTGACCACGGTCAGCCCCGCCCGGCGCCGGGAGGTGATCGACGCCCTGCGGCGTGGTGCCGTGCCGTCGGCCGGCCTGGACCTGCTGGCTGTCGGCCTGGACCGCTTCCTGACCTCGGTGAGCGAGGACCTGGACACCGTTGCCACCGGGGGATCGGTGTTCAAGGCTGTCCGAGGTGAGTACGGATCCGGCAAGACGTTCTTCACCAGATGGATCGCCGAGCGGGCGAAACGCGCCAACCTGGCCACGGCGGAAGTGCAGATCTCCGAGAACGAGACACCCCTGCACAAGCTGGAGACGGTCTACCGGCGCCTCACCGAGCGGCTGAGCACGGCGACGTTTCCGCCCAGCGCGCTGCGGCCGGTGGTCGACAGCTGGTTCTACGCGCTCGAGGAGGACGTGCTCGCGGCCGGGGAGGTGCCACCGGAGGACGGGGGCGCGCTCGACCGGGCCGTGACGGCGCTGCTGGAGCGGCGACTGGCCTCCGTCAGCCGGAGCGCGCCCGCCTTCGCGGCCGCTCTGCGTGGCTATCGGAGCGCCGGCCTCGACGGTGACACGGCCACGGCCGACGCGGTGCTCGCCTGGCTCGGTGGCCAGCCGCACGTTGCCGCGTCGGCCCGCCGCGTCGCCGGCGTGCGGGGCGACCTCGACCACTTCGCCGCGCTCAGCTTCCTTCAGGGGATGCTGGCCGTGCTGCGCGACAGCGGTCATCCGGGTCTACTGCTGGTCCTGGACGAGGTCGAAACGCTGCAGCGGGTTCGATCGGACGCCCGTGACAAGGCCCTGAACGCGCTTCGCCAGCTCATCGACGAGGTGCACTCCGGCCGCTTCCCCGGCCTGTATCTGGTGATCACCGGAACGCCGGCCTTCTACGAGGGCCCGCAGGGAGTCCAGCGACTCGCGCCGCTCGCCCAGCGGCTCGCGGTCGACTTCACCACGGACCCGCGCTTCGACAACCCACGGGCGGTTCAGGTCCGGCTGTCCGGCTTCACCGTCGACTCGTTGGTCGAACTGGGCGTTCGCGTGCGGGACCTGTACGCGGATGGGGCGGTCGCGCCGGAGCGTCTGAGAACGCTGGTGGACGACACCTATCTCGGTGACCTTGCCCGCGCCGTCGCGGGTGGGTTGGGCGGCAAGGTGGGTGTGGCACCGCGGCTGTTCCTCAAGAAGCTGGTGGCCGACGTGCTCGACCGGGTGGACCAGTTCGCCGACTTCGACCCGCGCCGCCACTACGCGTTGACCCTGTCGACGGCGGAAATGACCGACGTGGAACGCAACGTCTCCAGCGCCGCCGACGTCGACCTGGAACTCTAGGGGAGCGGGATGGCGACGGACGCCGAGTTGCTGCACCCGGTGGTCCTGCACCATGTGGTGAACTCGCTGCAGTGGCCGGGTCTCCGTCCGATGCAGGAGGCAGCTGTGCGACCGCTCCTCGACGGTGAGCACGCGCTGCTTCTCGCGCCCACCGCCGGCGGCAAGACCGAGGCGGCCATGTTTCCGCTGCTGTCCCGGATGGCGCGGGAGGACTGGTCCGGCACCTCCGTGCTCTATGTCTGCCCACTCAAAGCTCTGCTGAACAATCTGCTGCCTCGCATCGAGACCTACACCAGTTGGTTGGGACGTCGGGCCGCGCTCTGGCACGGCGACGTGACCGCGGGAAGGCGGCGCAGGATCCTTCGGGAGCGGCCCGACGTCCTGCTGACCACTCCGGAGTCCCTGGAGTCGATGCTGGTCAGCGCCACCGTCGATCACGACGAGTTCTTCCGGGCGCTTCGGACGGTCGTGGTGGACGAGGTGCACGCGTTCGCCGGTGACGACCGGGGGTGGCACCTCCTGGCCGTGCTGGAACGTCTCAGCCGGGTCGCCGGTCGGTCCGTGCAGCGCGTCGGCCTGTCCGCCACCGTCGGCAACCCCGAGACGCTGTTGACCTGGCTGCAGGGGGCCGGGCGCGACCGCGAGCCCGGTCGGGTCGTCGCGCCTGAGCTTCCGCCGGCCCTCGCCGGGCACACCGGCCGGCCACCGGGTGACGTGGAGGTGGACTATGTGGGCTCGGTGCACAACGCGGCCAAGGTGCTCGCCGCGCTGCACCGGGGGGAGAAGCGGTTGGTCTTCTGTGAGTCCCGTGCATTGGTCGAAGAGCTCGGGCAGCGTCTCCGCTCACTCGGCGTGACGACCTTCCTGTCCCACGCCTCCCTGTCGGCGGAGGAGCGGCGTCGCGCCGAGGAGGCGTTCGCCCAGGAACGCGACTGTGTCATCGTCGCCACCAGCACGCTCGAACTCGGCATCGATGTCGGCGACCTTGACCGGGTCGTCCAGATCGGCGCGCCGCGCAGCGTCGCCGCCTTTCTGCAACGGATCGGCCGGACCGGTCGTCGGCCGGGGACCAGCCGGAACTGTCTCTTCCTGACGCTCGACGGCGACGGGCTGCTTCAGGCGGCCGGGCTGCTCCACCTCTGGGGTCGGGGATGGGTCGAGGAGGTCGTCCCGCCGGCCGAGCCGCGACACATCGTCGCCCAGCAGGTGCTCGCGCTCGCGTTGCAGGAAAACCGGATCGGCGATCGGCTCTGGCGGCACGGGTGGAACGACCTGCCCCCGTTCGACGGGAACGCCGAGGTCATCGTGCGGCACCTCGTCGACCACGGATACCTCGACTCCGACTCCGGAATGCTCTTCGTCGGCCCGGAGGCGGAACGGCGCTTCGGTAGGCGGCACTTCATGGACATGCTGGCGGTGTTCACGGCGCCGCCGCAGTTCACCGTGATGTCGGGGCGCTCCGAGATCGGACGCACCGACCCGGCGCTGCTCACCGCCAAGGTGCAGGGACCGCGACTGCTACTGCTCGCCGGACGCAGTTGGCGGGTCACCCACATCGACTGGAAACGCCAACGGTGCTTCGTGGAACCGGCCGAGAGCGGGGGTAAGGCGCTCTGGATGACCGGCGGAACGCCGGCGGGACGGTCGTACCCGATGCTCCGCGCTATGCGGGAGGTCCTGCTCGGCGCCGATCCGCCGGTCGCGCTGACCGGCCGAGCCGCCGGCCGGCTGGCGGGTCTGCGCGAGGAGCACTCCGCGTTGGTCCATCCGGGCGGCACGCTCGTGGTGCAGGACCGTGACGGCGAGGCGCGGTGGTGGACGTGGGCGGGTTATCGCGCGAACGCCACCCTGCTCTCCACCTTCAGCGAGCTGACCGATCCGACCCAGCGCCCCGACGACGCGTCGATCCGGCTGCGGGCCGGCCTGAGCCGGGACGAACTCCGTTCCGGGCTCGCTGCGACCGCCGGACGGTTGTGCCTGCCTGCCGTCGACGACAACGCCGTGAACGGTCTCAAGTTCAGCGCCGCGTTGCCACACCGTCTCGCCGTCGCCACCCTGGCCACCCGGCTCGCCGACTTCCCGGCCGCTGAGGCTGTGCTCAGCGAGCCGGTGCGCGTGACACATCTGGTCGTCCCGCCGCCGGCACCACGGTGACAGGGCCGCGCTAGCGGCGCCGGGATCCGCGCATGAACTGGTCGACGGCGGTCTCGGCGATCCCGTCGAGCAGTTCCGGCGCCACCAGGTTGCCGTTGACCAGGGTGGCGATGCCCTGCATGGTCGCGAACAGCACGATGCCGGCGCGCTGCGAGTCGCCGGGCTCGAGGATCCCCTCTGCCTGTCCCTGCCGGATCAGGGCGTCCAGCAGCCCGAACGGCGCGGCGGCGGCCGCGACGAGGCGTTCGGCGCCGTCGCGGTGCTTGCCGGTGAACATCAGCTCCAGCAACGCGGTGTCCTCGGTGGCGAACCTCAGGTAGGCCGCCGTGACGGCGTGCAGGCGCGGTGCGAACTCCTCGCCCGCGGCGTCCAGCGCCGCGCGCAGTTCCGCGTCCAACCGGGCGAAGCCGGCCTCGGCGAGCGCGTCCAGCAGCGCCTGGCGGTCCGGGAAGTGTCGCCGGGGGGCGGCGTGACTGACTCCGGCCTCGCGGGCCAACTCGCGCAGCGAGAGCTGGTCCGCGCCGTGCCGGCGCAGGCTGCGCTCGGCGGCGGCGAGCAACGTCGTCCGAAGGTTTCCATGGTGGTACGCGGGCACGGCACCACCGTAGCCCAGATGTTGCCGTTGACAGCATTGTTGACGGTGCCTACATTGTTGTCCATGACAACATTCACGACCGCGCAGATCCCCGCCATGACCGGTCGCACCGTCGTCGTGACCGGCGCGAACAGTGGCATCGGTCGCGCCGCCGCCCGTGCGCTCGCCGCCAGGGGCGCCCGCACCGTGCTCGCCGTCCGCGATCTCACCAGAGGGCGGGCCGCCGCCGCGACCATGGTCGGCGACGTCGTCGTCCGGCGACTCGACCTCGCCGACCTCGCCTCGGTCCGCGCGTTCGCCGCGGACCTCACCGATCCGATCGACGTGCTGATCAACAACGCGGGCGTGATGGTCCCCCCGCTCGGCCGCACCACCGACGGCTTCGAACTGCAGATCGGCATCAACCATCTCGGGCACTTCGCGCTCACGAACCTGCTGCTGCCGAGGATCCGCGAGCGGGTGGTCACCGTCTCCTCCAACGGCCACCGGACCGGGAGGATCGACCTCGACGACCTCAACTGGGACCGGCGGCCCTACCGGGCGTTCCCCGCGTACGCGCAGTCGAAGCTCGCGAACCTGCTGTTCACCGCGGAACTCGATCGCCGCCTCACCGAGGCCGGCTCGCCGGTCCGCGCCACCGCCGCCCACCCCGGGATGGCAGCCACCAACCTCCTCGCGCATCTCGACCACGGGCGCTCCCCGCTCCAACGGCTCCGCGCGACCGTCACCGAGCGCCTCTCGCAGAGCGACGAGGACGGCGTGCTGCCCACCCTCTACGCGGCCGTGGCGGACGTACCGGGCGGAAGCTACGCCGGCCCGGCCGGCCTCCTGCAGGGACGCGGCGCCCCCACGCTGGTCGGCCGGTCGAGAACCGCCCGGGACAGCACGCTCGCCCGGCGGCTGTGGGCCCTCTCCGAGGACCTGACCGGCGTCACCTGCCCGCTGGACACGGCGCACACCCGCCCCGGCGGGCCGGCATACTGTCCCTGATGGCCGTGGTCGTGCGTACCGATGACGACTGTCGCCTGTGGGCCGACCGGGCCGGCGCGGGACCGCCGCTGGTGTTCTGCCACGGCGGCCCGGGCCTCTGGGACCACCTCGAACCGGTCGCCCGGCTGCTCGAAGCCGACGCCCGCACCATCCGATGGGACCAGCGCGGCTGTGGTCGCTCGCAGCGGCGCGGGCCGTACACGACCGCGCGCTTCGTGGCCGACCTGAACGCGGTCCGCGAGCAACTCGGCGGTCCCCGGGTGGCGCTGCTGGGGCACTCGTGGGGCGCGCACCTGGCGCTGCGGTACGCCCTCGACCACCCGGACCGGGTCAGCCACCTGATCTACGTCTCCGGCACCGGCATCGACCCCGACCGCGGCTGGCACCCGCACTACGAGCGGAACCTGCGGCGGCGGCTCGGCGCGCACCGGGACCGGTGGGAGGCGCTCGGCGCCCGCGACCGCACGCCCGCCGAGGAACGCGAGTGGGCGGTGCTGCAGTGGTCGGCCGACTTCGCCGACCCCGACGCCGCCCTGCGGCACGCCGAAGCCATGGCCACGCCCTGGCGGGGCGTCAACCGGGAGTGCAACCGGGCCGTCAACGCCGAGGTGAAGCGGGAGTTGCGGGAGTCCGACCTCGCAGCGCGGTGCGAGGCGCTCGACCTGCCCGTGCTGATCGTCGACGGCGCCGAGGACATCCGCCCGCGTTGGGCTGTCGACTCGCTGCACCGGGCGTTGCCGAACTGTGCCCGGGTGAGCCTGGCCGGGACCGGTCACCTGCCGTGGGTGGAGGATCCGGACGGTTTCCGCCAGGCCGTGACCAGTTTCCTGACGCCGCCATGACCCAGGCCAGCTGTCACCCGGTACCGGACTGCTCCCAACTCGGAACGCCGGGTAGGTGATCTACGCCCGACACATTGAAGACCGGCAAAAGACGAGTAACGTGTGCTTCCGAATGCCAAGGGCGGCCTATGTGGGTGGTGGCGGTGAGCGCGGTCGAGGGCGGTGCCGAATCCTCGTCGGAGGAAGGCGGGGTCGGCACGACAACCTCGAAGCCGGCACCTACGGAGCCTGCTCGAAAAGTTGGGTTCCTACAGCGGCTGGAACAGCATCCGAGACTGTCCGTGCTGGTCGCGCTGGCGACCTTCGCCGCGTTGTTCGTCGGGGTGCTGGCCGCTGTGCCGGACTGGCGCGAGATGCTGAGCGAGGCACCGGATCCGACGGGCGCGCCACCCACTGCTGAGGGTTCGGCGGACCCGTCACTGAGTGTGGGTTCGACGGAACCGTCGGCTAGTTCGCCGGATACGCCGGGCTTGGCTTTCATCGACCTAGTCGTGCGAGACCCGGAGCGTACTGGCGATGAGAACAGCCAAGGCGAGGAGGAGTGGACGCAGCCCATTGTGGAGTTCACTGTGCACAATCGGGGCGTTCGGCGTTCGGTGATCACTCGGGTCATCATGACGGTTGAGGAATCTGTGGTCATTGAGCAGTGTGGCTCGCAGGGCTTCCCAATAGCTGTTTCCGCCACCTACGACGTGCTGCTGCCATTGTTCCCCTCCCGCAGGTCTGTGCTCGAGGCGCCGGTCAGCCAGCAGCAAGGCGCGGATGAGGCGGATCGCTTTGCTCTGCGGTTCAGCACGCCCGAACGAAAGAATGATGTGACTATTCATATATATCGGCTGCGGTTCGAGTTGGTCGCCGACGGAACGAAGAGTCGGCTGCCGGCCGGTACGGCCGTCGTGGCTGTCCCGCACGCCCCAGCGACGGGTGACGGCTACTTCTGGTCAGACGAAGACGACGGCAAAAGCTATCCGTTCGCAGATTTCCCAAATAGACTCAGTCTCATCGACTGCATGAAAAGGAACAGTGCGACCCTGGACAGATTCCTTTTGGAAGAAGCAGAGCTCTCTCCCAAATTTGCCGAGTCCAAAGAGCATCTACATCTTTAGGGCCCAGTCACCTCACCTCGTACGTCGTCGACCGGCGTGCCGGATCGGTGGCAGGCCGGGCTGTCGATGGCTCGCGATAGCGTGACGGCGTCAGCGGATCGGCAGGGTGAGGTCGGTGAGTGTGGTGGGCGGTCTGGCGGCGCAACTACCAGCCCTGCTCGGTGTCCTGGTCGGTACGGCCGGCACCATGCTCGCCACCGGCCTCAACGAGCGGACCCGCTGGCGCCGGAGCCAGACGGTCCGCTGGGACGAGCGGCGGCTCGACGCCTATGTGGAGCTGACGAAGGCGGTCAAGGAGATCCACGCCGTGGCGACCCAGATGCTCAGTGAGCACCGCCCCGGGGCGCGGCGGCCGGCGCTGGACCGGGACGAGGGGCGGGCCCGACTCGCCGAGGCGGACGTCCGGCACACCCTGGCCTGGGAGGCGGTGCTCCTGCTCGGCGACGAGGCCACCGTCGGCGCGGCCGCGGAGTGGCGGCACGCGGTCCGCGACATCGAGTCGGCCGCCCGGGCGCTGCCTGATCCGCCGACGGGTGTGTCGGACATGATCGAGCGGGCCGACCTGGGGCGTGACCGGTTCTACCGGGCCGCCCGGGCGAGCCTGGGTGTTCGCGGCGGCTCGGTGGAGCAGGTGCGGCACCTGCTCGGCAAACCCGCTCCGGCCGAGCCGGCGGCACTGACGCGGCGGCTCACCCCGGAGCAGAGCCGCGGCGGACCCACGGCGGCGGACACCTGAGGCATCGACGCACTGTCATTAATGGATGTTCGGCGGGTGTCGGTGGGCCGATCATCCTGGTCGGATGTCGGGACGGACATCGCCGTTCGACGATGACAGGAGGGACCGTGCGCACACCATCCCGTGCGTTGACGGGGACCACCGCGCTGCTCATGGCAGCCGGCATGGTCCTGACCGCCGCTGCCGGCGGTCAGGCGGCACCCCGGGAAGAGACCCACACCCAGGCCTCACCCGACCACCTGCCGGGCGACCGGCACGACACCAAGGCCACCGACAACCGCAGGGGCCGCGTCGCGGCCAGCGCGCGGCAGCGGGACCGGGCCGCCGCGCTCGGCGCGCGGGTCCGCTGGACCGACTTCGGTACGCCGGCCACGCTCACCTCGACCGGCAAGCCGCTCGCCACCGGCCTGCCCGCCGACCCGGCCGCCGCGGCCCGGGCGTACGTGGCGGCGAACCGGGACGTGCTGGGGTTGACCGCCGAGGGTGCCGCCGCGCTGGAGCAGTTGACCGTGGCGCCGATGGGACAGGGCGCGACAGTGGTGTTCCGGCAGCGCTTCGGCGAGCTGCCGGCCGCCGTCGACGGCATCCTGGCGATCGGCGTACGCCAGGGAGCGGTCCGGCACGTCAGCTCCTCGCTGGCGCGGGACGCCCAGGCGCCCGCGCCGGCCACGATCGACGCCGCGCAGGCGCGACGGGCCGCGATCGCGGACTCCGGCCGCGCCGACGCGCAGGTGTCGCGTACCTCCCTGGTCGCGGTGCCCACCGCGGACCGGGGGCCGCGCGCGGCCTGGGAGGTCGTGCTCGGCGCGGACACCACCGGCGCGGACCCGGCCGCCTACGCGACCTACGTGGACGCCCGCGACGGCGCCGTGCTGGTCCGGGAGAACCTGATCGACCACGCGGCGGACAACCCGTCCTGGGACGTCTTCCCGAACTCGCCCCGGGTCGACCGGTCCTCGGTCGACACCCGGGTGCGCTGGTGCGCCGCGCCGGCCGCCGGCTGCCGTGAGGTGGTCGGGGTGCCGGGGCACCCGGCGTGGGACGTGGACCCGGCCACCGGGGCGTCCACGACCACGACGAAGGGCAACAACGCGATCGCGGTGCAGAACTGGTTCAGCAACGACCCGTTCAGCGTCGGCACCGAGACCGCCACCCCGCGCCCGGACCGCACCTACGCCTACCCGTGGACCAACCAGTGGCAGGAACGGCGCTGCGACCCGGAGGTGTTCACCTCGCCGCAGGCCAACGACATCGACGCGGCCCGGGCGAACCTGTTCGGGATGCACAACCGGATGCACGACTGGACCTACCACCTGGGCTTCACCGAGGACACCTGGAACCTCCAGCAGGACAACCTCGGCCGGGGTGGCCTCGGCGGCGACGCCGAGCAGGGCAACGCGCAGGCCGGTGGCGTCAGCGGCGGCCCGCCGACGTTCCCGGCGCGCAACAACGCCAACCAGATCACCCCGCCGGACGGCGTCGCGCCGACCACCAACATGTACCTGTGGCAGCCGGTCGCCGGCTCGTTCTACGCCCCCTGCGTGGACGGTGACTTCGACATGTCGGTGATCGCCCACGAGTACGGCCACGCGGTCACCAACCGCATGATCGCCGGTCCGAGCGCCGGGGTCAGCTCGCCGCAGGGCATGAGCGAGAGCTGGTCGGACCAGCTCGCCATGGAGTACCTGTACGAGCACGGGTACGCCGCGCCCGGCCGGCGCGGCTTCACCATCGGCGAGTACACCACCCGGGACCCCAACGCGGGCATCCGCAACTACAACATGAGCGCCAGCCCGCTGAACTACTCGTCGGTCGACTACGACGTCACCGGCCTCCAGGTGCACGCGTCCGGCGAGGTCTGGAGCGCCACCAACACCGACATCCGCGCCGCGATGATGCGCCGCTGGGGTGCCGGCACGCCGGCCGTGCAGAAGGCCTGCGCGAACGGTCAGCGGCCGGTGACCGCCTGCCCGGGCAACCGGCGCTGGATCCAGCTCGTCGTCGACTCGTTCCTGCTGATGGCGGTCAGCCAGGTCAGCATGGTCGACGCCCGCGACGCGATGCTCGCCGCCGACCGGATCCGCTTCGGCGGGGCCAACCAGGACCTGCTCTGGAACGCGTTCGCCACGCGTGGCCTCGGCGAGACCGCGGCCAGCGTCGGCAACGCCGACCCCGACCCGACGCCGGGCTTCACCTCGCCGTACGCCCGCGAGGGCTCGCTGCGGCTGCTGCCGCTGGGCGAGCGCGGGCCGGTGGCCGGCGCGCAGCTCTTCGTCGGGCGCTACCAGGCCCGGGCGGTGCCGGTCGCGGACACCGACGCGGCCACCCCGCTGACCGACCGGGTTCTCCTGGTGCCCGGCACCTACGAGTTCGTGCTCCGGGCGCCCGGCCACGGGCACACCCGGATCGGCCCGGTGACGGTCAAGGCCGGGAAGACCCGCACCCTCGCGGTGGCGCTGCGACCCAACCTGGCCTCGGCCGGCGCGGGCGCGACGGTCGCCGGCGACGGGATCAACCTGACGTCGATCGTCGACGAGGACGAGGCCACCAACTGGGCGTCGCTGGGCGCGCCGGTCGCCGGCCGGCAGGTCACCGTCGACCTGGCCGGCGGGCTCCAGCAGGTACGCCGGGTGCAGGTCAGCGCGATGCTGCGGCCCCCGGTGGCCGGGGACGCCGACGCCGGCACCCAGAGCCGGTATTCCGCGGTGCGGCAGTTCCGGGTCCTGGCGTGCACCGCCAAGGGCGCGGTGACCTGCGCCGACGCGGCGGACTTCCGGCCGGTGTTCACGAGCCGGCCGGATGCCTTCCCGGCGGTGGCGCCGCGGCCCCGGGCGCCGGAACTGGTGCTGCGCTCGTTCGACATCCCCCGCACCACCGCCACCCACCTACGGGTCGAGGTGCTGACCAACCAGTGCACCGGCGCGCCGGACTACGCCGGTGAGCAGGACGCCGACCCGCGGGCGGCGACCGACTGCGCGACGGCCAGCCCGCAGGCGCAGAACGTGCGGATCGCCGAGTTCCAGGCGTTCGCGCGCTGAGCACGCGGCGGGTGCGGGCGGCTCGGTCCGTCCGCACCCGCCACCGCCTGTTCACCCGGGATTCCGAGCACGGTCGCCGGGTGAGGGCTGTACGCCGGGCAGGATCCTGGGCAGACTGAACGCCGGCCATCCAACGATGGTGGTCGATTTCTGGTCGGCTCGTTCAAGGAGGATCCCTTGACCCCGTTCCGCGCCGCCGCCACCCGCGTCCGCCGCGCCCTGGCCGCGTCCGCCCTGGTCCTCGCGGTGGCCGCCGCCGCCCTCGTGGCTCCTGCCACGGTCTCCACCCGGCTCGCCGAGCCCGCCGAGGCCGCCGTCTACAGCTCCTGCACGCTGTCCCGCTGCGCGGACGCCCGCACCGCGCGCTCCGGCTGGTCGGCGAGGAGCTTCCCGACCAGCCGAGGCTGGTACTCGTGGACCGGCGGCACGTGCAACTTCGCCGGTGGTCAGTTCTACAACCGCGAGGGCCAACTGCCCACCAACGCCACCTACTACGAGTACGACGTCTACCCGCGCGCCTGCAACGCCGCGCGCGACGCGTACCGGATCGTGGTCAACAGGAGCACCGGGACGACCTGGTTCTCACCCGACCACTACGGCAACTTCTACCGGCTCTGAGCGCCGCCTTCGGAAAGGACAAGATCCCATGGGCGCAGCGTCCCCGCAGCCGCCGGCCTGGCTCACGCTCGACGCCGGGTCGGCGGCCGACCCGGTCGGCGTGCCGGTGTCCGGCGCGGCCACCCGCACCCGGGCGGCGCTGCACGAGACGCTCGCCCGAGCCCTGCCGCTGCCCGACTGGTACGGCCGCAACTGGGACGCGCTGGCCGACGCCCTCGCCGACCGGCTCGAGGAGGGTTCGCTCACCCTCGTCGTGCGCGACGCCGCGGGCCTGCTCGCCGACGAGCCGCCCGCCCAGCTCGGCACGCTGCTCGACGTGCTGGGCGCGGCGGCCGCCGGCGGTCACGGCACCCTGCGGGTGGTGCTGCGCGACCACCCCGGCCGGCTGCCCGCCCTGCGTGACCGCATCACCGCCGCCCTCGGCGCCCCCGACCACACCTGACCACCCCCGCCCCGCCTTCACCGCCGCCACCTCGGCGAGGTGGTGTGGTCGGGCGATGCTGGATGCCACCACCTCGGCGACATGGCGAGCGCTGCGCCGGTCGGTGGAGACGGCAGCCCGGTCGAGGCGGAGGTTGCCGGAGCCGGACCGCGGGACGGCCCGGTGATCAAGGAGTGTGCGTCATCGCGGAGGCCGGCCTCCGACGCGAACTCCTTGATCACGCTGAAGGGGGCCGGCCGGAGGCGGGGAGCGCTTTGATCAGAGGTTGGCGGGGGTGGGTCAGTTGGGGAGGTCGAGGATGGCGCTGAAGCGTTCCTCGGCCAGGTCGAGCTGGGCGAAGATGTGGCGCTTGACCGCCGCCGACAGGGGAGTGTCCGGGCGGGCGACCAACTCGCGGAAGACCGGCACCAGGGGGCGGTACTTGGCGGCCGACCGGGCCACCTTGGGGCCGACCGTGTGGATCACGCCGACGCCGTTGTCGGTGAAGTCCGACACCTTGATCACCCGCGCCCAGGGCTCCCGGTCCAGGCTGGCCGCCACATGCTCCCGGTACTGCGCGTCCCGGTCCCGACCCGGGTCGTACGCCGGGTTCGTGACCGCCGCGACCAGCCGCGCCACCCGCGGGCCGAACCGCTCGGCGAGCGTGGCCAACGCCGCCGCCGTCACGTCGGCGCCGGCCGGTGAGCCGGCGCCGGCCAACTCGGCCGGGTGGTCCTCGACCGCGTCGTGCAGCAACCCCGCGACGATCACCTCCACGTCGCGCACCTGGTAGTGGTGCATCAGCCGGATCGCCACCCGCAGCAGGTGGTTCAGGTACGGCTCGCGGACCCGGCGGTCGTCGCGGTGCAGGTCGGCGGCGAGGTCCAGCGCCTCGGTCAGCCGGGCGCGGTCGGCCTCGTCGAACGCCTCGACCTCCAGCCGGAAGCGGGCCAGCAGGCCGGGCTCGCCGTGGATCTCGGTGATCGCGTGCATCGGCATGGTGGCGAGGTACGCGGGAAACTCCATGCGTCCCTTATAGCTGATCTTCGCTGCCCGTGGATGTCGGCTGGCCGACCCGGGCCGCCGTCACCGGCGCCAGCCCGGCAGCGTCCGTTCGGCCATCTGCTGCCAGAACCGCCGCAACGCGCGGCGTTCACTGTTCTGCCACGGGTGTCCAGAGCCAGCCACGCCGGGTCGAGGCTAACCCGACCCTGAGCTGGGGAAACGATGTTTCGGGTCAGTCGGCCGGCGCGAGCCGCTTGACCAGGCGGACGCAGGTGCCCTCCGGGGTGCCGACGATCGTCGCCTCGTCCATCACCCGGGCCATGATCAGCCGCCCCCGGCCCCGGTCGCTGGCGTCCTCGCCGTCGGTGGGGCGCCAGCCGCCGTGGTCGCGTACCTCGATCTCCAGGCGGTCGCCGCGCAGCTCGACCCGGAGCGTGGTGATCCCCTCGGAGGCGAAGCGGTAGCCGTGCTCGATGGCGTTGGCGCAGGCCTCCCCGGTGGCGATCAGCACGGTCTCGACGTCCCACTCGTCGACGCCCTGTGCGTGCAACCAGGCGCGCAGCCGCTCCCGGGTGGGCGCGAGCCGGCTGGGATCGGCCGGGAGGTCGATGGTGAGGACCTGGCCGGACGTCCCATCCGTCACGTCCGGCCCTCCGTCCCGTGCCCGTCCCCGGGCCTGGGCGCCCACTCGCGCTGCCACCCCCTGCTCGTCACCCTCTTGTCCCCGGTGGCCGCCGTTTCATGCCACCGACGGACGGGTCCGCCGAAGGTGATCATCGCGCATCGCGCCCGGTGTGTCAGCCGACACCCCCGGAGGAACTGCCCGGGCCGGCGTCTCCCCGCGGGAACGCCGGCCCGGGCGGCGGGTCGGAACGGGTCAGATCGGCAGCCGGCCGGCGCCGGCTCCGAAGCCGACCACCAGCGGGACCAGCGGCGCCGGCAGCGGCGCGGCGGCGCGCAGGGTGGGCGTCCAACCGGCGTCGCCGTCGAGGTCCGGGTCGTGGACCGCGTTGTACGCGGCGCGCAGGTCCACCGGGCGGGGGAGCCGGCCGCCGCGCCGGACCCAGCTCCCGCGCTCGGTGAGCGCGGTGCCGCCCCAGTCGTGGATGAGGTCCGCCGGGTCGACGTCGTCGGTCAGGGTGAAGAAGTTGTTCTCCGCGTAGATCGCGGACTGCACGCCGACGCCGAGGGCGTACTCGAAGCCGGCGCCGCCGAGCCGGTAGTGGTTCTCGTGCACGTCCACCTGACCGAAGCGCACCCGCGGCAGCCGCTGGAGGTCACCGTCGAAGAGGTTGTGGTGCACGGTGACCTTCAGCCGGCCGACGTCCGGGCCGACCGTGTTGGAGGAGCCGATCAGCATCAGCTTGTCCCGGCCGACGAACCGGTTCCAGGACGCGGTGACCAGGCTGGCGGTGTGCGTGACGTCGAGCGAGCCGTCGTGCACCTGCCAGGGACGGCCGAAGTGGACCGGCTGGGCGCGGTCCGGGTTGTCGCCGTCGGTGAACGTGTTGTGGTCCACCCAGACGTGCTCGCTGCGGCGCACCGAGATCTGGTCGTACTGGGAGTTCCAGTTGCCGGTGTCGCCGTCGGTGGGCGACCAGGCGGGGAAGCAGTCCCGGGCGTCGACGAACTCCAGGTTGCGCACGATCACGTTGGTGACCCGGTCGATCATCAGGGTCAGCCCGGTGAGCCGTGCGCCGCGCAGCCCGACGATCGTGGTGTTCGACCCGACGTTGATCTGGGTCTGGGCGGTCTGGGCGGCCACCGAACGGACCCGGGCCGCCTCCAGCGGGCCGCTCGGGTTCACCCGTCCCCAGACCGCCGGGTCGTACGCGGCCAGGTAGGCCGCCAGTGAGTACTCCGGGTCGGCCAGGTCGGCGCAGTCGAGGAGCGCGCCGTCGGGGCCCTCGAAACCGTCGATGGTGCCGGCCACGTACACGATCTTCGGGGTGGCGTCGGTGGCGTTCGTGGCGTTGTCGCCGCCGAGCGCGGCGACCAGCTCGGCGCGGGTACGCACCACGCGCACCCGGTCCGCGGTGGCGGCCGCGCCGCCGGTGGTGCCGGTGCCCTCGGCGGCCCAGCCGTCGTTCGCCGCCAGCGGCTGACGGCCGATCGGCTCCGCCGCCGGCTCCTGGCGGCCGATCGGCTCGGCCGCGCGGGTCGGCTTCCCGCTCGCGGGCGCGGCCGGCGCGGGCGCGGCGATGGTGAGCGCGAGCGCGGCGGCGAGGGCCGCGGCGCCGACTGTTCGTCTACGCATGACTCGTTCCGTCCTGTCGGGTGGAGGGTGGTGTCGGCGGGTCCACGACGTACGGCCGGGTCGCCCAGGGCACCCCGGCCTCGGACGGCAGCGCCCCGGTCTCGGCCGCCGCCCGCAACACCTCGTCGACGCCCCGGATCACCCGCACCCGCTCCGGGCCGTCGCCCACCACGCGCACCAGGTCGCCGCCGAGCAGCGTCGGCTCCGGCGCGTCCCGCAGCGCGTCCAGCACCACGGTGAACGGCCCGGTACGCGCCAGCGGCGCGATCAGCGGCGCCCCGGTGGCCCGGTGGTCGAGCAGGTTCGCCAGCAGCCCCTGCCGGCCGGGCACGGCGCGCGGGCGGTCGTCCGAGGGCAGGCGTAGCCGGTCGGTCGAGTACTCCAGCACCGCCCGCCCCCGCCCGCCGGTGACCAGCACGTCGCCGGCGACGTGCTCCTCGGCGGCCAGGGTGAGCGCGGCCAGCACCGGCGGGCCGGCGTGCGGGGTGAGCCGCAGGATCGCGGTGTCGTCCACCTCGATCGGGCGCACCCGGTAGCGCTCGACCTCGATCCGGGCCGGCCGCACCGGCGCGCCGGTCACCGCCTCGGCCACCGCCAGGCACTGCATCAGCGCGTGGGCGAGCGGGTTGGCCAGCGCGCCGTCGAGCGCCGGCCGGCCGTCCACCGACCGCCGTCCGGCCCAGGGGGAGCGGGCGTAGTAGGCGTCGGGGCGCTGCCAGGCGGCGACCGTGGCGATGCCGGTGACCGGGCCGAGGCGGCCGGCGGTCAGCGCTCCGGTCAGCTCGGCCAGCGCCGCCGAGCCGAGCGCCTGGAAGTTGACCTGCACCGCCCGGCCGGCGGCGGCGGACGCGGCCAGCAACTCCCGGTGCTCGGCCAGGTCGAGCACCGGCGGCTTCTCCAGCAGCAGGTCGGCGCCGGCGGCGAGCACGTCCCGGGCGATCGGCAGGTGGGTGTGCGGTGGCGTGCAGACCACCACCACGTCGGGGCGGGACGCGGCGAGCATCGCCCGGTGGTCGGTGAAGACCTCCGTCCCGGGCGGCGTCGGCGCGTCCGGCTCGGGCTCCGGCGCTCGCACGTCGACCAGGGCGACCAGGCGCAGCCGGCCGGCGGCGTGCAGCGCGGCGATCATCCGCCGGTGCCAGCGCCCGTGCCCGTTCGCCCCGACCAGCGCCACCCGGGGCGGCACGCCGCCGGTCACCGGGCGGCCGCCAGGGTGGCGCGGACGCCGTGGCGTTCCAGCGCGGTCAGCCAGCCGGTCACGTCCGCGCGGAACTCCTGGTCGGCGGCCAGGTCGGCGGGGAAGACCTCGCGGACCGCGAACACCGCGTCGACCACGCCGGCCGGGGTGTGCCGGCCATCGGCCAGCGCCGCGCGCAGCCGGTCGGCGAGCGGGTCGTCCAGCGGCAGCGGGCGGCCGTCGTCGGCGTAGCCGAGCAGGAACCGCAGCCAGGCCGCCACCACCAGCGCGCTCCACCGCGCCGACCGGCCGGCCGCGCGCAGGTCGGTGACCGTGTGCAGCACCCGCTGCGGCAGCTTCTGCGAGCCGTCCGAGGCGACCTGCGCCGTGCGGTACCGGATGGCCGGGTTGGCGAACCGGGCGAGCACCTGCTCCCCGTAGTCGGGCACGGAGACACCCGGCGGCGGGGTGAAGCTCGGCGCGATCTCCTCGCCGACCAGCCGGCGCAGCACCACGTCCAGGCGCGGCAGCGCCAGCGCGTCGACGACGGTCTCCGCGCCGGCGAGGGCGCCCAGGTAGGCGGTGGCCGAGTGCACCCCGTTGAGCGCGCGCAGCTTCAACCGCTCCCACGGTCCGGCGTCGTCGGTGAGGACCGCGCCGGCCCGCTCCCAGGCGGGGCGGCCGCCGGGGAAGTCGTCCTCGATCACCCACTGCGACCACGGCTCGGCCGCGACCGCCGCCAGATCGGTCACGCCGAGCGCCCGCCGGGCGCTCTCCCGGGTCTCGTCGGTGCTGGCCGGCACGATCCGGTCGACCATGGTGCCGGGGCAGGAGACCAGCGCCGCCACCCGGTCGAGCGTCGCGTCGGGCGTCCGCGCCAGCGCCAGGCACTGGTCCACCAGGCTGCGCAGCCGGCGTCCGTTGGCCGGCAGGTTGTCGCAGCTGACCAGCGCCAGCGGCCCGGCGTCGGCGGCGGCACGGGCGAGCAGCCCGCGTACCAGCAGCCCGGGCACGGTACGCGGCGGCCGGTCGGTGGTCAGGTCGGCGGTCAGCTCCGCGTCGGCGGCCAGCGCGCCGGTGACCGGGTCGAGCTGGTACGCCTTCTCGGTCACGGTCAGCGTGACCACCCGGATCGCCGGGTCGGCGAGCAGGCGGACCACCGCGTCCGGGTCGCTCGCGGCGTGCCGTACCCCGGCCAGCGCGCCGACCACCCGGGTCGACGCGCCCCCGGCGGCGAGCGTGGTCACGCTGAACAACGCGTCCTGCGCGGCCAGCGCCCGCACCACGTCGGTGCTGCGCGGCGCGACGCCGACGATGCCCCAGTCGCCGCCGGCCGCGCCGACCGCCGCCTCGGTGTGCACCGCCTGGTGGGCCCGGTGGAACGCGCCGAGCCCCAGGTGGACGATGCCGGCCGGCACGGTGCCCGGGCGCAGCAGCGGCCGGCAATCCTCGGGCAGCCGGCGCAGCGTGGCCAGCCCGAGCCGGCCGGTGTCGACGGTCAGCGCCATGCCGGGCCGTCCGGGAAGCGGAACTCGGCGATCGACTCCGGCCGCATCGCGGCGCTGTAGCCGGGCGCGGTGGGTAGCAGGTAGCGCCCGCCGCGGGTGCGGACCGGGTCGACGAAGTGCTCGTGCAGGTGGTCCACGTACTCGACCATCCGGCCGTCCAGCCCGGTGCTCACCCGCAGGTGGTCGAAGACCGCCAGGTGCTGCACGTACTCGCACAGGCCGACGCCGCCGGCGTGCGGGCAGACCGGCACCCCGAACTTCGCCGCCAGCAGCAGCTCGGCGAGCACCTCGTCGACCCCGCCGACCCGGCACGCGTCGACCTGCATCACGCCGATCGCCTCGGCCTGCAACAGTTGTTTGAAGACGACCCGGTTGGCGGCTACCTCGCCGGTGGCGACCCGGCACCGGCCGGCGGACAGTTCGGACACCGCGCGAGCGATCCGGGCGTGCCCGAGCACGTCGTCGGCGTGCGTCGGCTCCTCGATCCAGTAGGGGTCGACCTCGACCAGCGCCGCCATCGAGGTGATCGCCTCGTCGACGTCCCACACCTGGTTGGCGTCCATCATCAGCAACGCGTCCGGGCCGATCTCGGCCCGGATGATCCGGGCCCGGCGCAGGTCGTCGTCGAGCCGCCCGCCGACCTTCATCTTCATCGCGCGCCAGCCCGCCGCGTACGCGTAGCGGGTCAGTGCCCGCACCTGCTCGTCGGGGTAGCCGAGCCAGCCCACCGAGGTGGTGTACGAGGGGAAGCCGTCACGCTCCAGCCCGGCGAGCCGCTCGGCGAGACCGTCGCGTCCCTTGTCCAGGATGGCCGCCGCCTCGTCCGGGGTGAGCGCGTCGGTGATGTGGTGGAAGTCGACGGTGGCCACCAGGTCGTCGGTGGGCATCTCGGCGAGGAACCGCCACATGGGCTTGCCGGCGATCTTGGCGCGCAGGTCCCAGACCGCGTTGACCAGCGCGCCGGTGGCCATGTGGATGACCCCCTTCTCCGGGCCGAGCCAGCGCAGCTGCACGTCGGCGGTGAGCGAGCGCCAGAACGCCACCGGCTCGGCGGCGATCTCGGCGACCGTGCGCCCGCGTACGTGGTGGGCGAGCGCGCGGACCGCCGCGCAGGTGATCTCGTTGCCCCGGCCGTTGGTGAAGGTGAACCCGGTGCCGGTCGGCCCGCCGTCGGTGGTCAGCTCCACGTAGGTGGCCGAGTAGTCGCCCCGGTTGATCGCGTCCGAGCCGTCGCCGCTGGCGGCGGTGGGGAAGCGCACGTCGTGCACCGTGACGTCCACGATCCTGGTCATGCCGGCTCACCTCCGAACTTGAAGACCTGCTTGGGCAGCCGGTAGGCCAGGTCGACGATGGTCTCGGCGGCCTCGTCCTCGGCCAGCCGGTGCTCGGCGACCAGGCGGGCCAGGAAACCGGCGTCGACCCGGCGGGCCACGTCGTGGCGTACCGGGATGGAGCAGAACGCGCGGGTGTCGTCGACGAACCCGGCGGTGTTATAGAACCCGGCCGTCTCGGTGACCGCCTCCCGGAACCGGCGCAGCACCTCCGGCGAGTCGAGGAACCACCAGGGCGCGCCGAGGCGCAGCGCGGCGTAGCCGCCGGCCAGGGGCGCCAGCTCCCGGGTGAAGGTGTCCTCGTCGAGCGTGTAGAGCACCACGGTCAGCCGGGGGTCGTTGCCGTGCGCGTCGAGCAGCGGGGCGAGCCCGTGCACGTAGTCGGTGGCCTGCGGCACGTCGCCGCCGACGTCGCGCCCGTGCCGGGCGTGCAGCCAGCGGTTGTGGTTGCGGACCGCGCCGGGGTGCAGCTGCATCACCAGGCCGTCGTCGAGCGACATCCGGGCGAACTCCAGCAGCATGTGCGCCCGGAACGCCTCCGCGTCGCCCGCGTCGGCCCGGCCGCGTCGGCCCCGGTCGTAGAGCGCGGCGGCCTCGGCCGGGTCCAGGTCGAGGGTACGGGCGGTGGGGTGGCCGTGGTCGGTGGAGGTGGCGCCGGCGGCGGCGAACGCCTCCCGCCGCCGCCGCAGCGCGGCCAGGTAGCCGGCGTACGTGCCGGTGTCCTCGCCGGAGACCTCGGCGAGCCGGTCCACGTTGGCCGCCCAGCCGTCGAACTCCATGTCCACCACGTCGTCCGGGCGGAACGTGGTGACCACCCGCCCACCCGGGCCGCCCCAGCCGTCGGCGGCGAGCTTCGCGTGCCGGCCCAGGTCGTCCAGGGGCGACTCGGTGGTGGCGAGCACCTCGATACCGAAGCGGGTGAACAGCTCCCGGGGCCGGAACGCCGGCTCGGCGAGGCGGGCCGCGAGCGCGTCGTAGACGGTGTCGGCGGTGGCCGGGCTCAGCGGGGTGTCCACGTCGAACACGTTGCGGAACGTCTGCTCCAGCCACAGCCGCGACGGGGTGCCCCGGAACAGGTGCCAGTGCGCGGCGAAGCGCCGCCAGATGGTCCGCCCGTCGGTCTCGACCGGGCTGCCGTCGACGCTGGGCACGCCCAGCTCGGCCGGGGGGACGCCCTGGCTGAGCAGCATCCGGGTCAGGTAGTGGTCGGGCACGATCAGCAGCCGGGCGGGATCGGGGAACGGGCGGTCCTCGGCCAGCAGCGCCGGGTCGACGTGCCCGTGCGGGGAGATGATCGGCTGCTCGGCGGCGAGCGCGTACAGCTCGCGGGCCAGCGCGCGTCGGCCGGGCTCGGCGGGCAGGAGCAGGTCGCTGGGGGAGATGATCGGCACGGGGGAGGGCTCCTCGGTCAGGGCAGGGTGAGCAGGTCGGCGACCCGGACGGGCGCGCCGGTCTCCAGCGAGCGGTTCGCGGCCAGGCCGGTGAGCAGCGCGAGCGCCCCGTCGTGGGCGGTGGCGGCGCGGCCCAGCGGGTCGGTCCCGCCGCCGAGCAGCACCCGGGTCATCCGGGCGTCCGCGCCGCCGTGCCCGCGCCGGGTCCAGCCGTCGACCGGGATCTCCACCGGCGGCGCCCAGAACGGGCGCAGCGTGAGCCGGGCCGCGCCCCGCTCCACGGCCGCCTCGTCGCCGTGTAGCGCCGCGCCCTTGAGCGCGGACGCGCCGCCGGGGCTGACGTGGTCGCTCTCGGTGACCTCCAGTTCGAGGCGGCCCCGGCTGCCGTTGACCATCACCCGGTAGCCCTCCCAGGGGGCGTACGCGGTGAGGTGGTAGGTCATGGTGGCGCCGGTGGAGTAGCGGGCCAGCACCGCGAGGTCGTCCTCGATGGTGATGCCGGGGGCGAACACGTTGCGGTCGCGGTGGTAGCCGTCCTCGGCCTCGGCGTCGAGGTACAGCTCGCGCAGCCGCGGGTGTTCGGCCAGCCGCAGCGCGAACGGGTCGTCGGCGGCGGCGGGGGCGCCGTGTGCCCGCTCGTAGTCGCGGGCGTAGCCGTGCCGGCGGCCGTCCGCGCCGTAGAAGAACAGCCGCCCGGCGGCGTGCACCTCGACCGGCCGGGCGTCGAGCCACCAGTTGACCAGGTCGAAGTGGTGGCTGGCCTTGTGCACCAGCAGGCCGCCGGAGGTGGCCTTGTCGCGGTGCCAGCGGCGGAAGTAGTCGGCGCCGTGGCGCACGTCGAGCAGCCACTCGAAGTGCACCGAGCCGATCTCGCCCACCGCGCCGTCGGCGAGCATCCGCCGCAGCTGCTCGTGGAGCGGGTTGTAGCGGTAGTTGAACGCGACGGTGACCCGCCGGCCGGTCTCCTCGACCGCGTCCAGGATGCGCCGGCAGCGCTGCGCGTCGACGGTCATCGGCTTCTCGGTGACCACGTCGCAGCCGGCGCGCAACGCGGCCACCACGTACTCGTCGTGGGTGACGTCGACGCTCGTCACCAGCACCACGTCGACGCGTTCCTTCGCCAGCATCGCGGTGAAGTCGGCGGCGGCGTAGGTGGGCACGGCCGGGTGACCCAGCTCGGCCAGCCAGCGGTTGTGCGCGTCCATCCTCCGCTGGTTGACGTCGGCCAGGGCGACCAGCTCGGTGGTGTCGGCGTGGTCGAGCGCGAGCGCCCGGACGAACATCTCGGCGCGTGCCCCGGCGCCGACCAGGGCGTGGCGGACCCGTTTCCGGGTCGGTGGTGACATGACGTCGGCCTCCCGCAGTGGTGCAAAGGTTTGCAGCGAAGAAACCACGTCGGCTTACACGTCGTCAACGGTCGATGGACAACCCGCCCCATGAATCCACATTGGCGCGCTTTTATGCGCCTGCCGGGAGTGGTGGTGCAATCGAGACGTAACAATGGACCGTTGACACCGGAGCAACCGTTTGCATTAATTGGCGGCACCCCCGTGACCCCCACCACATCGGACGAGGGAGCCCACCGTGCCAGCCACCATCCGGGACGTCGCCCGGGCCTCCGGCGTGCACATCTCCACCGTCTCCCGCACGTTCTCGGCCCCGCACCTGGTCAACCCGGAGACCCGGGTCCGGGTGCTGGCCTGCGCGGAGGACCTCGGCTACCGGCCCAACCGGGCCGCCCGGGCCCTGATCACCGGCCGGACGCACAACATCGGCCTGATCGTGGCCGACATCGCCAACCCGTTCTTCCCGCCGCTGATCAAGGCGGCCGAGGGGCAGGCCCGGCACCGCGACTACCACGTGTTCGTGGCCGACACCAACGAGGACCCGGTCGCCGAGGAGGACCTGGTCCACGCGCTCGCCAAGCAGGTCGACGGGGTGCTGCTGTGCAGCCCCCGGATGAGCAACAGCCTGATCGAGCAGGTCAGCCGCGAGGTCCCGGTGGTGGTGATAAACCGCCAGGTCGCCGGCCTGCCCTGCGTGATGATGGACGTCGGGCAGGGCGCGCGGTCGGCGATCGAGCACCTGCTCGGCCTCGGCCACCGGCGGATCGCGTTGCTCGGCGGCCCGCGCGGCTCCTGGACCAACCGGGAGATGCGCCGGGCCGCGGCGGCCGCCGCCCGCAGCGGCGGCGCCGACCTGACCGTGCTGGGGCCCAACCAACCCACCGAGACCGGCGGCGGCGCGACGGCCGAGGCGGTACGCCGCAGCGGCGTCACCGCCGTGCTCGCCTACAACGACCTGATGGCGCTCGGCCTGATCGAGGGGCTCGACGCCCTCGGGCTGCGGGTGCCGCAGGACGTCAGCGTGATCGGCGTCGACGACATCGCGCTGAGCCGGCTCACCCGCCCCAAGTTGACGACGGTGGCCACGCCGACCGCGGCCGCCGGCCGGACGGCCGTCGACATGCTGCTGCAACACGACTCCGACGCGCCGCGCGGCGCCCGGGGCCGGGGCGCGGCGGCCGGCGACCGTCGCACCACCGCACAGGTAATGCTCCAGACCGTACTGGTCGTCCGCGACTCGACCGGGCCCGCTCCCGAGCCCGGCCGAAACGGCGCCGGGGCCTGACGAGGTGGCCCGGGTCCGCATAGCGGTGCGGACCCGGGCGGCCCGTGGACGGCCACCGGTGACGTCGTCGCCTCCCACAGCCGAGGAGTGAGCGCAGATGCACCCCGCAACGCCCCCCACCGCCGGCGCACCCGCCGGGCGGAATCACCGTACCCTTCTGACCCGACGTCGACTCGTCCGCGGCCTGGCCGCGGTCGCGCTGGCCGCGCCGCTCGCCCTGGGCGCGGCCGGCTGCGGCGACGACGCCGGCGACGGCGGCCCGGTCAAGCTCTCCGTCTTCTGGTGGGGCGGCGACGCCCGGGCCAAACTCACCGAGGACGCCCTGGCGCTCTACACGAAGAAGCACCCGGACGTGACGTTCGAGAAGACCTGGCAGGCCAACCAGGGCTACTTCGACAAGCTCGCCACGCTCACCGCCGGCGGCAACCCGCCCGACCTGTTCCAGATCGACGACAACTACCTGGCCGAGTACGCCGGCCGCAGCACCACGCTCGACCTGGGCAGCTACCGCGACTCCGGCAAGCTCGACGTGTCCAAGTTCCCCAAGAGCCTGCTGGAGTACGGCGTGGTCGACGGCAAGCTCGCCGGGGTGGCCGCCGGGGAGAACACCCAGGGCCTGGTCTACAACAAGACGCTGCTGACCAGGAACGGGCTGCCGGAGCCGACCACCGGGATGAGCTGGGAGGAGCACATCGCCTGGGCCGAGCAGGTGGCGAAGAAGACGAAGGTGCCCGGCACCCAGGACCCGAGCGCCGACTACAAGGCGCTCTGGGTCTGGCTGCGCCAGCAGGGCAAGGACCTGTACAAGGGCACGGAACTCGGCTTCACCGTCGAGGACGTGACCAGGTGGTTCGCGCTGTGGAAGGGCGCCCGGGACCGGGGCGCCACCCCGAAGCCGGACGTCATCCACGAGGGCAACTCCAGCGACGTCACCAAGCAGCTGGTGGTCACCGGCAAGTCGACGACCTCCTGGGTCTGGGTCAACCAGATGCCGGACCTGAAGAAGAACACCAAGGACGAGCTGGGCGTGGTGGCCTACCCGGGTGACCCGAGCGCCCAGTGGGCCCGCGCCTCGATGTACTGGTCGGTGTTCAAGGGCAGCAAGCACCGCGACACCGCGGTCGACGTGATCAACTTCCTGAACAACGACCCGGAGGCGGTGGCGCTGCTCGGCACCGACCGCGGCCTGCCGTCCAACCTGGACCTGCGGGCGAAGGTCAGCGAGACCGTCACCGACCCGGCAATGAAGCAGTCCATCCAGGTCGAGTCCGAGCTGGCGCAGAAGTTCGGCCCGTCCCCGCAGGTGCCGATCAAGGGACACAGCAAGGTCAAGTCCGAGCTGACCAAGGCCGCCGAGAACGCCCAGTACGGCCGCGCCACCCCGGCCCAGGCGGCGGAGCAGTTCGTCACCGCCTGCAAGGCCGCGATCGCCTGACCCCGACGACGAGAAGAAAGGAACCGGCCCGTGGCCCTCACCACGGCGCCCGGCCGGACCTCCCGGACCGGACCGGTCGGCCCCCGCCCCACGCGGCGCGGGGCCGGCCGGGCCCGGTACGGCGAGGGCCTGGCGGGGTACGTCTTCCTCTCGCCCTGGCTCATCGGACTGATGGGCATCACGGCGCTCCCGATGCTGCTCTCGCTCTGGCTGAGCTTCACCGACTACGACATCCTCACCCCGCTGTCCGAGGTGCGGTGGGTCGGGCTGGCCAACTACGAGCGGATGTTCACCGCCGACCCGTCGTACTGGCACGCGGTGCGGGTCACGCTGACGTTCGCGCTGGTCGCCGTGCCGCTGAAGCTGGCCGCCGCGCTCGGCGTGGCGCTGCTGCTCAACCGCGCCTGGCGCGGCGTCGGGCTGTTCCGCGGCCTGTTCTACCTGCCGTCGCTGCTCGGCGGCAGCGTCGCGCTGGCCATCGTCTGGGTCAACATGTTCAACCGCGACGGCGCGTTCAACTCGTTCCTCGCCCTCTTCGGCGTCGAGGGGCTGCCCTGGGTCAGCGACCCGGACTGGGCCCTGCAGACGCTGATGGTGCTGGCGATCTGGCAGTTCGGCGCGCCCATGGTGATCTTCCTGGCCGGGCTCAAGCAGGTCCCGGTCGAGCTGTACGAGGCGGCGGCGGTGGACGGCGCCGGCGCCTGGCGGCGGTTCCGCGCGGTCACCCTGCCCATGCTCTCCCCGGTGATCTTCTTCAACCTGGTGCTGGAGACGATCCACGGCTTCCAGGGCTTCACCGCCGCGTTCGTGCTCAGCAACGGCACCGGCGGCCCGGTCGACTCCACCCTGATGTACACGCTGAAGCTCTACATCTCCGGCTTCACCGACCTGGAGATGGGCTACGCCTCCGCGATGGCCTGGGTGTTCCTGCTCGCCATCGCGCTGGTCACCGCCGTGTTCTTCAGCACCGGCCGGTTCTGGGTGCACTACTCGGACGGAGACGACTCATGACGGCCCTGACCGCCCGCCGGCGGCCGGGCAACCGGCAGGCGCTGCGCCTGCTGGTGCTCGTGGCGATCGTGGCGGTGGTGCTCTACCCGCTGGTCTGGATGCTCGGCACCTCGGTCAAGTCGCAGGCCGAGATCGTCAACAACATCGGCCTGCTGCCGGAGGACTTCACCCCCGGCAACTACGTCGAGGGCTGGACCAACTTCGACATCAGCTTCGGCCGGTTCTTCCTCAACAGCGCCATGGTCAGCCTGCTCACCGTGGTCGGCAACGCGGTGTCCTGCCTGCTGGCCGCGTACGCCCTCGGGCGGCTGCGGTTCCGGCTGCGCAAGGTCTGGTTCATCGTCATGATCGGCACCCTGCTGCTGCCCGGGCACGTGCTGATCGTGCCGCAGTACATCCTGTTCCGCAGCCTCGGCCTGGTCGGTGGCGACTGGCCGTACCTGCCGCTGCTCATCCCGCACTTCCTCGCCACCGAGGCGTTCTTCGTCTTCCTGATGGTGCAGTTCATGCGGGGCATCCCGCGCGAGCTGGACGAGGCCGCCAAGATCGACGGCGCCACCCCGTACGGCGTCTTCCGGCACGTGATCCTGCCGCTGAGCCGCCCCGCGCTGGTCACCACCGCGATCTTCTCGTTCATCTGGACCTGGAACGACTTCTTCCGGCAGCTGGTCTTCCTGTCCACCCTGGAGGACTACACCGTGCCGGTGGCGCTGACCCTGTTCATCGACTCGACCAGCCAGAGCGCGGTCGGCCCGATGTTCGCCATGTCGGTCCTGTCCCTGCTGCCGGTGTTCCTGTTCTTCCTCGCCTTCCAGCGGATGCTGGTCGAGGGCATCAACACCAGCGGGTTGAAGGGGTGACCGCCGAGCGCCCCCGCCGGGACTGGCGGGACACCGTGGCCGAGGCGGCCGACCTGGCGCTGCTCGGCCTGGTCGTGGCGGTCGCCGCGCTGCCGCTGCTCACGCTCGCCCCGGCGGTCGCCACCGCCGCCGCCGCGCTGCACGACCGGTCGGTCACCGGCAGTTGGCCGCCGGCCCGGACCAGCCTGGCCCGGTTCGGCCGGGCGCTGCCGGCGGGCGCGGCGGTCAGCGCCGTCGCGCTCGCCGTCGCCGCGCTGCTCGCCGCCGACCTGCTCGCGCTGGCCACCGGCCGGGTGCCCGGCGGCGGGCCCGCGCTCGCGGTCACCGCCGTCGTGGTCGCGGCGGTGCTCGGGTACGCGGGCCTGGTCGCCGTCGCGGTCGGGCGCACCGGTGGCCGGGGCTGGCGGTCCGCCGCCCGGCACACCGCCCGCACCTGCGCGCGGCATCCCGGCGCCTGGGCCGCCGCGGCCGGCGCCTGCGGCCTCGCCACGCTGCTCGCCGCGCTGGTCACCCCGGTCGCGGTGCCGATCCTCGGGGGGTACGCCCTGGCGGCCCTGCACGCGCTCGACGCCCGCCGCCGGTCCGCCGTGCCGGAGCCGTCATGACCGACGCGGAGCGGTTGACGGTGGCCGGCGTCGAGGTGGCCCGCTACGTCCTCCGGCCGGACCTGGAGCCCCGGCACG
This sequence comes from Micromonospora humi, assembly GCF_900090105.1. GTDB lineage: Bacteria > Actinomycetota > Actinomycetes > Mycobacteriales > Micromonosporaceae > Micromonospora > Micromonospora humi. Next base: position 364,497 of record NZ_FMDM01000001.1, read on the forward strand.
GGCCCCGGCCCTACCTGCACCCGGTGCGGACCCGCGCCGGCACCCCGGTCACCGACGCGCTTCCCGCCGACCACGTCTGGCACCTCGGCGCGTCGCTGGCCGTGCCGGACGTCGACGGCGCGAACCTCTGGGGCGGACGCACCTACGTGCGCGGCGGCGGCTACACCTGGCGCGACGACCACGGCGTCGTCGCGCACACCGGCTGGCGGGAGCGGGCCGCCGACCGGCTCGACCACGACCTGGCGTGGCGGGACCGGGCCGGCCGGCCGCTGCTGCGCGAGCACCGCCGGCTCACCGCCGCCCCGGCCGGCGACGACGCCTGGTGGCTGACGGTGTCCAGCACGCTCACCTCCGCCACCGGCGCCGACGTCCACCTGGGCAGTCCCGGCACCAACGGCCGTCCCGGCGGAGCCGGCTACGGCGGCTTCTTCTGGCGGGCGGTCACCGACGCCGAACCCGACGTCTTCACCGGCGAGGCGTCCGGCGAGGAGGCGGTCAACGGTTCCGCCGCGCCGTGGCTGGCGCTCGTCGGCACCGCACCCGGCGGCGGCTCGTACACGCTGGTCTTCACCGGCCTCGGGCCGGGCGACAGGTGGTTCGTCCGCACCGCCATGTACCCGGGCGTCTGCGTCGCGTACGCCTTCGACCGGCCGGCGGTGGTCGCCGCCGGCACGCCCCGCCGCAACCGGCACCGGGTGCTGGTGGTCGACGGCCACCTCGACCCGGCCGCCGTCCCGGCGCGGCTGGTGTCGCCGTGAGCGGGCCGGAGGTCGCCTGCGTGGGGGAGACCATGGTGGTGCTCACCCCCGACGACGGCGGACCGCTGCAACACGCCGCCCGGCTCCTGGTCTCCGTCGGCGGGGCCGAGTCGAACGTGGCGATGGGACTGGCCCGGCTCGGGCACCGGGCCACCTGGGTCAGCCGGGTCGGCGACGACCCGTTCGGTCGCCGGGTGGTCGCCGAGGTCGCCGCCGCCGGGGTGGACGTCGACCTGGTCACCGTCGACCCGGCCGCGCCGACCGGCGTCTACCTCAAGGATCCCGGCCCGGCCGGCACCCGGGTCCACTACCACCGGGCCGGGTCGGCGGCGAGCCGCCTCGGCGCGGCGGACCTCGCCGACGCGCGGCTGGCCGGGGTGCGGCTGCTGCACCTGTCCGGGATCACCGCCGCGCTCTCCGACACCTGCCGGGACCTGCTCGCGCACGCGCTCGCCGGGCGGGCGGCACCGGGCGCCCGGGTCACCTTCGACGTGAACCACCGCCCGGCGCTCTGGCCCGCCGACCGGGCCGGGCCGATGCTGCGGGAGCTGGCCGACCGCGCCGACGTGGTGCTCGTCGGGCAGGACGAGGCCGACACGCTGTGGGGTGCCGCCGACCCGGTCGCCGTGCGCGACCTGCTGCCCGGGCCGGAGCTGGTGGTGGTCAAGGACGGGGCGGTCGGCGCTACCGCGCTGGCGCGTACCGGGCCGGCGGTCTTCGTACCGGCGTTGCCGGTGGACGTGGTGGAGCCGGTCGGCGCCGGGGACGCGTTCGCCGCCGGCTTCCTCGCCGGGCTGCTGCGTCGGGTCGACCTGAGATCCTGTCTGCGCCTGGGCCACCTGACCGCGGCGCCGGTGCTGGCCGCGCCGGGCGACAACGCGCCACCGCCGGACCCGGCGCGGATCGCCCGGGCGCTGGCGCTGACCGACCGGGAGTGGGCGGCGCCGGCACGGCGCCACGACGGAGGGAGCGGCACATGACCGGGCACGACTTCGCACCGCTGTTCGGCGACGCGCGGGTGATGGTGATCCTGCGCGACCTGCCGCCGGAGGAGACGGTCCGGCTCGCGGAGCTGGCCTGGGACCTCGGCATCGACGTGGTGGAGGTGCCCATCCGTACGCCGGGGGCGGTGCCCGCGCTGCGTGCCGCCGCCACGGCCGGGCGGCGCCGGGACCGGCTCGTCGGCGCCGGCACGGTCCGCACCCCGGCCCAGGTCCGCCAGGCGGTCGGCGCCGGCGCGGCGTTCACCGTCGCGCCCGGCCTGGACCTGGCCGTCGCCGACGCGGCGCACAGCTACGGCATCCCGCACCTGCCCGGCGTGGCCACCCCCACCGAGGCGCAGCAGGCGCTCGACCACGGCCTGGTCTGGCTCAAGGCGTTCCCGGCGGTCAGCCTCGGCCCGGCCTGGTTCCGGGCGGTCGCCGGGCCGCTGCCGGAGGCCCGGTTCGTGGCCACCGGCGGCATCGACGCCGGCAACGCGGGGGACTTCCTGGCCGCCGGCGTGCGGGTGGTGGCGGTCGGCTCGGCGCTCACCGACTCCGCCCAACTCCCGCGTCTGGCCGAACTCGCCGGTGGCCGCCCGGTCAGGTGACCGTGCGGCCGGACGTGGTCGCCGTGGTGCGCACCGCCTTGACGATCGCCGGGATCGACCCGACCAGCAGCACCAGCGCCCAGATCAACGCCACCACGGCGAAGACCACCGCGCCGAGGTCGTCGAGGATGCTGACCAGGATCACCGGCAGCAGGCCGTGCAGGAACTGGAGCACCACCGTGCACAGCAGCGTCGTCAGCGCCAGCAGCACCAGCCCCTTGTTGCGCGCGAAACGCGGCTGGGCGGCCAGGAGCAGCCCGGCCCAGACCAGCTTGAGCAGCAGCGCCAGCCCGAGCAGCACGGCCGCGTCGTCGACCGGGAAGAACCCCCACACCGCCAGGTAGGCGAGCGTGCCGAACGGCGGCGCCAGGAACAGCGACACCATCACGGTCAGCTCGACGAACGCGACGATCAGCAGGACCAGCGACACCAGCAGCAGCACGATCGAGAAGACCAGCGTGGCCACGCCCTGCACCCGGCCCTGCACCCGGTCGGGCAGCACCAGACTCAACGCGAACAGCCCGGTGGTCCAGAGCGCCACCACGTCGATCAGCGCCAGGTAACCGGTGCCCCGCCCGGACGGCTCGGCCACCGCGCCCACGTCGCCCAGCTCCACGCCGAGCTGCCCGGCGCTGCCGCGCAGCGCGGAGCCCGCGTCACCGCCGCCGGTCAGCGCCGCCGCGCCCACCTCCACGGCGACCACCAGCGCGATCGCGAACAACGCCAGCAGCAGGAACGGTTTCCGCAGCTCACCCATGTCGCGCCTCCGCGTCGGCGGGCCCGGTCAGGACCGGGCGACAGTGACCGTGCACCCGCCACCTCCCGGGCACCGCAGGACCACCTCGGTCTCCCGGTCCACCGCCACCTTCGCCACCGTCGCGCCGTCCGGCCCGGCGGTGACCTCGTCGGTGACCGTGACGTCCGCGTCGCCGGGGGCGCGGGCCGTCACCTCGAACGGCGTCACGCCGCGCAGCACCAGCGTGCGCAGCGCGCCCGGGTCGGCGACCCGCAGCCGGCAGGTGGCCCCGAAGCCGACCACCACCCCGTCGGCGGTGGTGGTCGGCGCGGCGGCCGGCGGCACGCACGCCACGGTCACCGTCGCCGGGTCCACCGCCCCGGCGCCGCGCCCGAGCCGGGCCAGCGGGCCCGGCCCGGCCGCCGGGTCGCCCGGGTCGTCGCGCCGCCCGGCCACCGCCACCACCCAGAGCACCACCAGCAGCACGGCCAGCGCGATCAGCAGCACCTTCTGCCGGCCGCTCACGGTTGGCCGACCGGGGTGAACCGGACCAGGTCCACCCCGGCGAAGTAGGAGTCGGTGCCCTGGGTCTTGCTCACCGCCACCAACGTCAGCTCGTGCGCGCCCCGGGCCAGCTCCAGCGTGGCCACCGCCGCCTCGTCGGTGATGGCCACGGTCGGGCTGAAGCCGAAGAACGTGTCGCCGACCTGCCTGCCGTCGACCAGCCAGATGGTGTTCGCGTAGTCGGGCGCGGTGGTGCGCACGGTGGCGAACCGCCAGGTGCCGTCCGCCGGCAGGTCCACCCGCACGGTCACCCGGTCGCCGACCGCCTTGCCGAGGAAGAAGAGCTGCTTGTCGCCGGACCAGGCCACGCCGCAGCAGTTGTCCTGCGCCACCACCTCCGCCTTGGCGGCGGTCTTCGAGGTGACCTCGGCGCCGGCGACGAGCGTCTCCGCCTCCACCGACACCGGCCGGGCCTGCGGCGTCGGCGGAGCGTCCGGCCCGCGGGTCACCAGCCACACCACCACGCCGGTCACCACCAGCAGCAGCACCGCCGCAGCGGCCAGCCACGGCCACGGCGAACGCTTCGGCGCCACCACCGCCCGCACGTCGTAGGTCACCCGGCCGCTGGAGCGGGAACTCTCCTCCGGGGCGGTGTTCGCCGAGTACGCGAACCCGGTCATGTCGTAGCGCCGGGGTGGGGTGCCGGCCGGCACGGCGAGCCGGACCAGGACCGACACCGAGCCCTGCCCGGGCACCACCCGCTGCGGCTCGGCCACCGTGAACCAGGCGCGTTGGCTGCCCTCGCCCGGTGCGACGTCGAACACCACGGTGTCCGGGGCCGCACCCGGGTTCGACACGGTGAAGGTCAGCTCGCCGGCGTTGCGGGCGTCCAGGGTGAACTGCTCGGCGGCGGCGACGACGGTCCATTCGGTGGTCATGACGGCTCCTCGGGCGGATGGTGGGGCGGGGGTGCGGGCACGTGCGCCCGGCCGACCGCCCGCACCGGCTCGGCCGGGGGCGGCACCGGCTCGGCCGGCGGCGGCGTCGGGTCGGCCGGCGGCGGCGTCGGGTCGGCGGGAAGTGGCGTCGGCTCGGTCGGCGGCGGGGGATCGGGGGGCGGGTCGGCGTCGGCGGTGACCACCTCGACGGTGACCGCGGCCGGCTTCTCCGCCTCGACGATCCGGGCGACCAGCGCCAGCCGGTCCACGGCGGCCGGCGGCACGCGCACCACCAGGTGGAACGGTCGATCGGCCGGCTCGTCCAGCACGAACCCGGTCACCCCGGTGGCCAGCTCCAGCGCGGTGCGCATCCCGTACGGCGTGCCCCGCCAGCGGGCCAGCAGCGCGCCGTGCGCGACCAGGTCACGCAGCCGGCCCAACGGCAGCGGCAGCGGGGCGTCCGTGCGCGGCGCGGCCACCACGTGATCCATCGCCACCCAGCGGGTCAGGTACGCCACGAACCCGTCCGGCGTCCGGTACGGCCCGAACAGCGCGTCGACGTCGGCGAGCACCGCCTCGTCCGGGGCGTGCAGCGCCTCCATCACGTCCAGCAGCGCGCCCAGCACGCTGCCCGGGCCGGCGGCCCGCTGGTACGCGGCCGGCAGCAGCCGCTCAATCGCCGTTCGGCGCATCCTGCCGCACCACCTCGATGTCGTGCTCGCCGGAGCAGAGCAGCCAGGTGCCGGGGACGGTGACCACGTCGGCGGTGGACTGGTTGGCGCTGGCCGTCCAGTCCTCGCCGTCGCCGCTGCGGTAGACGCCACGCTCGCCGCCGGCCAGGACCAGCCGGTCACCGCTCCCGGACGGCGCGGTCGCGGCGATGGCGTCCACCGGCGAGAACCGGGTCCGGTCCCGCAGCGGCAGGCCGCAGTTGACCGATACCGACCGCCACTGCGGCTGCCCGGCGAGGGTGTCCAGCCGGACCACCCCGCCGCTCTGCGTCGCGGCGAGCGCCAGCGGGCCACTGAACGCCAGGTCCCGGCAGGTGCCGCCGATCCAGCCGGCGGCCATCGACTGCCACTGCACGTCCGACTCGAACAGCCGGGTCCGGTGGCAGCCCTGGCCGGGCTTTTTCGGGTCCGGCTCGCCCGCGCCGCACCACAGCAGCGTGGCCGGGCCGTCGTACTGCACGGCCAGGACCCGGTTGTCCACGTTGGCCAGGCCGACGTGGCCGAACGTGCCGGGGCGGCCGGCCGCGGTGGACAGGTAGACCCCGAAGCCGGCCTGCGCGGCCACCGCCACCCCGGGCGCGCCGCGCTCGGAGACGAACGACCGCACCGCGTAGAAGCCCCGGTCGGCGTCGGCCGGGTCGACCAGGATCTGCAACGGCACCGCGCCCGGCAGCAGCGGCACCTCGTAGAGGCCGGCGTCGGTGGCCAGCAGCAGCGCGCCGGTGCCGTCCCGGTCGATCCAGGCCAGGTCGCGCACCCCGGCCTCCAGGTCGGTGAGCAGCGTCCAGGTCTCGCCCAGGTCGGTGCTCAGCCGCACCCGGGAACCACCGGCGTCGCGGGCGGTCACTACCGCCACCGAGCCGGCCCGGGGCACCACGCCGGGGCGTACCGGGGCGGGGGCGGGCGCGACCCGCACCACCGTCTCGCCGTCGAACCGGCCGGCCGGCTCCCAGCCCGCGCCGGCGTCGGTCGAGCGGAACAGCACCGGTCCGCGCCCGGCGTACCAGGTGTCCGGCTGGTACTGGTCCACGGCGACGGTGCGGACCTGCGCGTCCGGCGCCTCGTCGACCACGAACCGCACCGACTCGACGTACCGCACGCCCGGCTCGGCGTGCTCCAGCATCCGGTAGACGTTGGAGGCGCGCAGCGGCTCGCCGAACGCCCAGCCGGTCGGGTTGAGCGGCGTGGGCAGCGGGCTCAGCGTCTGGTGCAGCCGGTCGTGGATCCGGCGGCGGACCGCGTCGACGTCCTCCTCGCGGCGCACCACCACCCGGGCCCGCACCGAGACCGCCTTGTAACGGGCCCAGCCGGCCCGCACCGCCGTGCCCAACGCGCGCCGCCGTTCCAGGTCGGCCTCGACCCGGCGGCGCGCCTCCTCCACCTCGTGCTCGCGCAGCACCGCCACCGGCAGCCGGCCGCCGGGGCGGGCCGCGTCCGGCACGTACGGCACCAGCACCACCTCCACCTCGCCGGGCCGGGCGAAGCTGTAGACGGTGGCCCGGGTGAACGCGCGGGCCCGGGCCACCGCGCCGGAGCCGGTGGCGAGGATCTCGAAGTCCCGCGCGGTCACCGCGCGCTGCTGGGCGAAGAACTCGTACGGCCCGCGGGCCAGCACCGACTCCAGCGACTCCAGCTCCCGACCGCCGGTGGCCGGCAGCGGATTGTCCACCTTCAACCCCGGCAGCGGGTCGCGCAGGCTGGTCAGCACACCGGCGGCCACGTTCCCGGCCGGCCCGCCGCCGCACCGGTACCAGAGCCGCACCTGCCGCCCGGCCGGCGGCACCGCCGCCACCGTGGTCGCCCCGGCCGTCCCCTGGTCGGCCGGGGCGGTCCCGGTCCCCGCGTCCGGACCGGTCCCGGCGACCGGGCGCAGGTCCAGCGCCGGGGCGAACGTGACCACCCCGGACGCCCGGTCGACCAGGTAGACCTTGGCCTGCGGGCCCAGGCCGGCGAAGCTGTCCACCGGCCGCCAGATCTCGTACGTGCGGCCCTCGTGCTCGCGGGCGGCGGCGCCCAGCTCCACCGAGCCGGCCGGCACCTCCACCCCGAGCAGCAGGTCCAGCGCCTCGGTGGTGCGGGTCAGCGGCGCGCGGGCCGCCCGGAACGTCTGCCCGGGCTGGCCGGTGCCGGTGCCCAGCAGCTCCGCCTCGACCGGCTCGCAGTGGTGCACCCGTACCGTCACCTCGGTCTCGCCGGCGGGCAGCACCACCGGCTCGGTGGTCACGAAGACGACCGGCCGGGGGTCGGCGCCGCGGGCCGCGGCGACCCGGGTCCCGGCCGGCACCCGCACCGCGGCGCGGTCCGCGCCGGTGCGGGTCAGCCGCACGTCCGCCCAGGCCGCCGCCGGCGGGTGCCGGGTCGCGCCGAGCAGGTTCAGGAACGCGACGTACGCCTTCTCCGGCAACTGGTTCAGCCGGTAGATCATCACTTCGGTCAGGTAGGCGAACGCCTCCAGCAGCGCCATCCCCGGGTCGTGCGCGGACAGGTCCGTCCAGTCCGGGCAGGAGCGGCGGATCCGTTCCCGCGCCTCGGTGACCAGGTCGAGGAAGGCGCGGTCGTCCAGGTGCGGCACCGGCAGCGTCATGGCGTGACCTCCTCGCCCGGCCGGTCGCCGGGGTCGTCGTCGGGCGGCAGCAGGTCGACGGAGAACACCAGCTGGCCGGGGGAGAGGCTGGCGCGCACCCGGTAGTCCAGCCGGATCACCAGGCGCCACGGGTCGTCCGGGTCCGGCCCGGCGTCCACGTCGAGCACCTCGACCCGCGGCTCCCAGCGCCGGATCGCCTGCCGCACGTAGTGGATGGCCAGCCCGGCGGTGGTGTCGTCGTTCGGCGCGAAGACCAGCCGGTGCAACCGTGACCCGTATCCGGGGCGCATCAGCCGCTCGCCCGGGGTGGTGGACAGCAGCAGGTACAGCGCCTGGCGTACGGTCTCGTCGCCCTCGGTCATGGCGAGCCCGCCGGCGGCGGTCAGCGCGAGACCACCGGCGCGACCGGCGTCGAAGCCGGCGCCGACGAAGCGGAACGCCCTCACCGGTCCGCCCCCAGGAACATCTGCCGCGGGTCGCGGACCTGGTGGTGCACGGTGCCCGGCGGGGTGCCGTCGGTGAGGCCGTCCAGGTGCGACAGCACCACCGGCTGCCGGTCGATCCGCACCCAGGCGCTGTAGCCGACGGTCACGGTCATCGTGTGCAGGCAGGGTTTGATCGTCGGGCCGTAGTTCGGGCAGGCGGTGATGTCGCGCCCCTCCGGGTCGGGCCGCACCAGCGCCGGCACGCCCCGCACGGTGACCCAGTGCTGCGACGGGCGGTTCGCCACCCGCCCGTCGTGCCCGCAGGTGATCAGCGAGTCGCGGTGGATCCAGCGCATCAGCCACCTCCGGAGGAACGGGCGAGGGTACGGGCCTGGGCGGCGGCGGTCTCGGCGTCCTCGGCCGCCGGGGCGTGCAGGAAGTCGACGGTCTTCGCGCGCACCACCATGGCCCGTCCCGGCGCGGAGAGCACCAGGTCGCCGGCGGCGTGCACGGTGGTCAGCTCGGGGCGCAGCTCGACGAAGCTGCCCGCGTCGGTGGCCAGCCGCAGCGTGCGCCCGTCGTCGTCGATGACGATCGACTGGCCGGTGCCGGTCCGCATCGACCACCGCCGGGACCGCCCGGAGACGATCCCCGCGTCGTAGGGCTCGACGGCGCCGAACAGCGAACCGAGCACCACGCCCGACGCCGGCTCGCCGCCGGGCAGCGCCACCAGCACGGTGTCGTCCGGGTCGGGCAGCGCGACGATCCCCTTGCCCCGGCCCGCGCCCGGACAGAGCACGGCCAGCCAGCCGGCGTCCAGGTCCCCGTACGCGGGCAGCGTCACCCGGGCCCGGCCCAGCCCGTCCGGGTCGTCGACGTCGGTGACCGTGCCGAGCGTGACCGTCGCCGCCGGGGGCGCGGTGACCGGGGGCGGCTCGGGCGGGGCGGTGGAGAACCGGGTCAGGTGGCCGTCCGCGTCGACGGTGTGCACCACCTCGGTGAGCACGTACACGCCGGCCACCGGCTCCGGGACACCGGCCAGCGCGATGCGCCGGCCCGGCCGCAACGCCGGATCGCCCTCGGCCGTGCCCTCGGCGGTGACCAGCGCGGCGACCCGCGCGTCCAGCCCCGCCTGGGCCAGCGCGGCCAGCTCGTCGTCGCTGCGCGCCGGCTGGTCCACCGCGGTACGCACCCCGTCCGCGCCGACGTCGCCCGGCTCCGGGCGCAGCGGGATCCGCCGCCCGCTGCGCGCCTCGCCGGCCCGCTGCCCCAGCGCCTCGGCGCGTTGCGGGTGCCAGCCCAGCGCCGCGCACTGCGCGCCGGCCCGGTCCAGGTTCTCGGTGACCCGCAGCGCGTGCACGGTCTCGCCGAGGGCCAGCGGCACCGGCTCGCCGTGCCCGTCCAGGGTGAGCAGCCGCAGCCGGTCGGCGTCCACGCTCAGGTGCAACCCGGCCCGGCCGGCCACCTCGCACAGCAGCTCCAGGTCGGTGTGCCGGTGCTGGAGCAGCCGCTCCAGGCGCGGCCCGTCGGCCTCGGCGACCACGCTCAGGCCCAGCCCGGCGCACAGCTCACCGGCCAGCTCGGCGGCCGTCACCGACTCGAACACCCGCAGCTCCTGCCGCTTGCGCAGCCGGTGCAGCTTGTCGTAACCCCGGATCCGCAGCAGCGCGGCGCCGTCACCGGCGTACTCCACCTCCACGGCGGTCACCTCGCCGACGAACAGGGCGTCCGGGTGGCCGTCCAGGCGCACGTCGAGGGCGGCGCCGGGGCGTACCGGTGGGTCGAGGGCGCCCGCGCCGGGCGTGGTGGCCAGGGCCAGTTCGCACTGCGTGGGCCGGTCCAGCCGGGCGGCGACCCGGATCCCGCGCAGCCGGGTCGGGTCGGCCAACGGCCGCCCGTCCAGGGTCACCGTCGCGGCCCGGGTCACGGCGTGCCTCCCGTCGTGGTGGCGGCCTCGGGTGGTGGCGCGGCGCCGCCGATCGCCGGCACGGCCAGCGCGGTACCGGCCGGCACCGCCAGCGGGTCGGTGATCCGGTTGTGCTCGGCGAGCAGCCGCCAGCGCAGCGGCGACCCCAGCGCGTCGTGCGCGAGCAGGTCGAAGCGGACCCCGGACCAGCCCGGCTCGGTCGCGCCGTCGGCGGCGGCGACCACCGCCGAGCCGGGCGCCACGGTCGGCGTGCTCGCCGTGGCCAGTTCCTCCTCGAAGCCGGCCTGAGCCGCGTCGGCGGTCTCCGCCACCCGGACCAGCCGCAACCGCAGCCAGGAACGGCGCGGCGTGCCGGTGATCGTGAACGCGTCGAACCGTTCCGCGATCGCCGCGATCACGCCCGGCACGTTCCAGGTCTTGCCCCAGACCAGCCGGACCAGCGGCGGGCGGGGCCAGCCGTGCTCCACGGTCGAGTTCTCGGCGAGCATCCACAGCGGCCGGGTCAGCGCCCGGACGTCCTCGGGGCGGGCCGGCGACTCCACGAAGTCGACGTCGAAGAGCAGGTCCAGCACCAGCTCGGTGCGCCCGCCGCCGGTGAAGACCAGCGGGTCGTCGGCCAGGCCGGCGCCGGTCAACGGCCCGTCCGGGCCGCCCCGGGGCCTGAGCCCGGCCAGCCGGGTGACCTGCACGGTCTCCGGGTTGAGCAGGCAGTCGACCCGGGTGCCGGACTCGTCCACGAGGAAGGCGACGCGTTCCATCAGCCACCCGCCTGTTCCCGGTCCAGCCGGCTCTCCCGCCAGGTCGCGCCCGCGCCGGCCGGCCGGTGCGCCGGCTCGTCGGGCAGCGCCGGCCACGGGTCCCGGTGCGCCGTGCCGATCTCCGCCGCCGGCTGCGTCCCGACCGTCCGTCCGCTGCCGGGTGACCCGACGCCGGCCTCGTCCGGCAGGGTGGGCCACGGGCTCGACGGACGCCGCCGGCCGGCGGCGTCCACCGCGCTCGCCGCCGCTGGCTGTGTCGACTGCCGCCGCGACGACAGCGGCACCTGGCGCTCGCCGTCGCGCGACGGGTCGTCGGCCCGGCGCCCGGCAGCGGTCCACTCCGGGCGGCGGCCGGTGTCGCCCGCTCCGTCGGCCGCCGGACCGGGCCGCGCCGGGGCGAACGAGAGTGGACGGACTCCCGGCACTCCTCCCCGCTCCGGCCCGGCGGCGGCGCGGCTGCCGTCGGGCGGGCCCGCCCGCTCACCGTCCCGGCCGGGCCGTCCCTCGCGCCGCGACGACCACCCCGCCCGGGTGGTCCCCGGCGACCCGTCTCCACCGGCCGGTCCGGTCGCGTCGGCCCGGCTGCCGCGTCCCCCGGACGCGCCCGGCACCGTGGAGTCACCCGGACCGGCGACGCCGTCGGTTCCCCCCGATCCGGCGGGACCGCCGGGACCCGACGTGCCGGTTGGCCCGAGGCTCCGTCCCCATGGACCGGCCGATCCTCCGGGGCCCCGCTCCCACGCGTCGGCCGGGTCGGGTCCGCCCCGCCTGTCGGTGCTGTCGGGTCCGCCCGACGCACCGGGACGGCCGGGCGCGTCCGACCTGCCGCCCGGTCCGGTGCGGGCTCGTCCCGACGTGCCGCCCGGTCCGGCGGCGGCAGTCCCCCGCGTAGCGCCCGGTCCGTCGGTTCCCCACCCTCCGTCCGGTCCGGTTCCGCCCGACCTCGGCGTGCTGGCAAGGGGCGGGGGACCGCCCCCGGACGCCCCCGGGTCGGCGGCGCCGCCGGCCGGCCCGGCACCGGGCACGCGCCCGGACGACGCTCCGGTCGCGCGACTCCTGGCGGTCCGGCCCCACCGCGTCGGTCCGGCTCCGGTCGGCCGCGATCCCGTCCGCGTCCGGGACGGACGCGGGCCGGCGCCGTCCGGCCGGGCGAACTCCGCGGCGATCCACGCCGTCACGTCGTCCACGCCGGAACGCCCCGCGTCGGCACCGGAACCGTCCAACGGGACACCCCTCCCGTCAGCCGGTACGGCCGGGAGATCTTGGAAGGAACCGGCCCCCAGGGGGGCACTTTCGTACCAAGATCTCCGGCCGACGCCGTCCCCACGCCACGCCCGCCACAGTCGGGCCAGCCGACCCGCCACCGACCGGTCGGTGATCAAGGAGTTCGTGTCGGCTGCGCGGTCGTTCTCGACGCGAACTCCTTGGTCACCGACCGTGCGCGGGAGGTCGGGGAGGTCGTGCAGGAGGCCGGGGGCGTGCGCGGCGACCAGGCGGAGCCAGTGCTCGGGTGGCTCGCCGGGGCGGCGCGCCGCCGGCTCGCCGGCGAGTGTGGACCGGCTTCCGGCGGGCGCCGAGAGGTGGGCGGGGTCGGAGAGACGGTCGGCGGTGGCCCGCAGGGCGCGGGCCAGCCGGTCACGCGGTCGCCGGGGCGGCCGCACTGCCGGACTCCAGCTCCAGTCCCTCGTACGCCAGGGTCAGCGCCTCGATCGCGATCTCCTGGGAGAGGGTGTTCAGGTGGGCGCCCCGCCACCGCGTCGGCCACGCGTTGATCATGTTCCAGCGCAGCACCTCGGCGGTGCCGGCCGGGTCGAGCAGCACCACCGACACGTTGCGCCGGTTGACAGTGCCCTTCGCCGCCGCGTTCACCCAGTCCCACAGCTCGCGGGCGTTGGTCAGGCCGAAGTGGAGCGTCACCGGGGCGTACTCGACCTGCCCGGGCACGGCCCGGATGCGTTCGTTGCCGGCCTCCCGGTAGGCCAGCGAGGGTATCGCCACCTCGAAGCCGCTGACCTCGGTGAAGTGCCCGTTGGTGACACCGTTGATGAGCAGCTTGAAGTGGTACGCCCGGTACGGGTCGACGGGTGCGCCCGGCTGCGGCGTGGCAGTGGTCGGCATGTCAGCCTCCGATCGTCTCGGTCTCGGTGCCGCCGGCCCACTGGCTCAGCTTGAACACCACGAACTCCGCGGGCTTGACCACCGCGATGCCGATGTGCGCGACCACCATCCCGGCGTCGCGGACGTCGGCCGGGTTGGTCTCCTCGTCGCACTTGACGAAGAACGCCTCCTCCGGCGTGCGGCCGAGCAGCGCGCCGTCGCGCCACACCCGGGTCAGGAACGCGCCGATGTCGCGCCGGATCGAGCGCCACAGCGTGAAGTCGTTCGGCTCGAACACCATCCAGCGGGTGCCGTTGGCGATGGCCTGCTCGATGGAGATGGAGAGCCGGCGGACGTTCAGGTAGCGCCACTCGCTGGCCTCGGCGGCGAGCGTACGGGCACCCCAGAGCCGGATACCCTCGCCGGCGAAGAACCGGATCACGTTGACGCCCTTGGGGTTCAGCACGTCGTGCTCCGGCCGGGTCACCCGGTACGCCAGGTCGACCGCGCCGCGCACCGGCTCGTTGGCCGGCGCCTTGTGCACCCCGCGCAGCGCGTCGGTGCGGGCCCAGATGCCGGCCACGTGCCCGCTCGGCGGGGTGAGCACCAGGTCGCCGCCGAGCGGGTCACGCACCCGGATCCAGGGGAAGTAGAAGGTGGCGAAGTCGGACTGCCGGGGCCGGTCGCCGCCGGTGCCGGGCGCGTCGTCGTCGCCGTCCTTCGGCGTACCCTCGGCGGGTTTTCCCGACGACGGCTTGGCGGGCGTGGCGACCCGGGTGAGCCGGGAGACGTCGGCCACCTCGGGCGGCGGGTCGCAGATCGCGACCATGGTGCGCAGCCGCTCGGCCATGCTGATCAGGGCCTCGTGCGAGACCGGGTCGTGGTAGCCGGGCGCGGCCAGGATGGAGATCTCGTCGATCGCCTCCAGCACCTGCAGGCCGCCGCGCCGGCCGCCGGTGCCGGTGAGCTGACCGCCCGCGCCCACGTTGACCACCCAGCAGCGGGTGCCGCCGTTGTCCAGGAAGCCGAACACGGCCCGGGCCAGCGGCGTGCTCTCCAGGTGCTCGCCGTCGGCGTAGAGGCGCAGGAACTCGGTCCAGCTGTTGACCGCCATCGGCCGGTCGACGTAGGCGGTGGGGTTCGGCGCGACCCCGACGAAGGCGGCGGTGCTGGTGCCGACCGGCCCGATCGGGCGGGCCCCGGAGGGCACCTCCTCGACGTAGATGCCGGGGGAGAAGTAGGTGGGCATCGGTCCTCCTGGGGAGTCAGTCGGGGGCGTGGACGACGACCAGGTCGTCGCCGGCCGGGTCGAGCTCGGCGGTGTGCACGCGCCCCCGGCCGACCAGCCGGATGCGCACCGGGCGGTCCGGGGCGTCGAGGTCGTGCGGCACGCCGACCAGCCGGAACCGGCCGGCGGCGTCGGTCTCGGTGGCCTGCGCGGTGCCGACCAGCTCCACCCGCATCGCGGCGAGCGGCTGGTCCTGCGGCCCGACCACCCGGCCGTCGAGGGTGCGCATGTCGAGCTGCCGCAGCCGCAGCGGCTGCCGCACCGGCGGCGCGGTCGGCGCCGGCCGGTCGATCCGCGCCGGCACGTCGAGCAGCAGCGCCGGCCGGGGCGCCACGCCGAGCGCCCGCCACAGCGCCGGGTCGCCGGCGTCGAGCACCAGCTCCGGCCGTCCGGTGCCGGTGGTGGCCGCGGCGAGGACCCGGTCCAGCGCCGGCAGCGCCGCCGGCCCGCCGCCGCTGACCAGCAGCCGGACCACGAACCGGTACGGTTCGCGGGCCGCGCCGCCGGTCGCGGTCTGCCGGGCCGGCCGCAGGTCCAGCGGCCAGACCGTGAGGCCGCCGGCCGGGTCGTCGCGCGGCGGGCCGACCGGGACGGGCTCACCCGCCGCCCCGGCCAGCCAGGACGTGACGTCCGCGACGGCCGCCTCGATCGCGCCGGTCATCGCGGCGGCGTCCCCTGGATCCGGTACGCGATGGCCTCGTTCCAGACGTGCGGGTAGACGCCGATCTCGAAGTAGCGGGTGAACCGGTTGATCGGCGCGTTGGTGTGGTCGTGCCAGAGCAGCCACACCGGGGCGATGGTGAACAGCGCGTAGTTCAGCGCGACCAGCGGCAGGTAGAGCGGGCCGAGCAGCCGGGCCTGGAACACGTGCACGTCCTCGTGCCGCTGGATGCCCGGGCTGGATCCGGCGCACACGGTGCCGATGGTGGTGGCGTAGCGGGGCGAGACGCCCTCGACCACATTGACCCGGCCGCTGCCGGCCGAGACGACCCGGTCGAGCTGGTGGCCGAAGATCAGGTGCAGGGCCAGGTAGAGCGCCCCGGCGAACGTGTTGAGCAGGCTCCACGTGTGATCGACGACGAAGAGGAAGATCCCCTTCGCGTCGGCGCCGTAGGTGCCGGCCGAGGCGGTCGCCCAGCCGAAGGGCGCGCCGACGAGCAACCCGACGACCGCGCCGACCAGCAGGCCGACGGTGCCGGCGGCGAACTGCCCGAGGACGGCGCCGAAGACGACCTGGACGGCGGCGCTGAGGATGCCGAAGACCATGACGGTCACCTCTCTCAGACCCAGGAGCGGACGTAGCGGGGCTCGCGCCCCTGGGCGAGCTGGGTCGGCGACGCCTGCGTCGCCTGCCGGTTGCCCGGGGGCAGCTGGTTGATGCCGAGCGCGGCGGAGAAGATGACCAGCCCGTTGAAGAACGCGATGATCCACTTTTCCGGGCCGGCGTCGGCGAACGCGGCGGTCAGGTAGGAGAGCAGGAGCGCGAAGCCCAGCGCGATCCACTTGCGCGCCTTGTCGCCGCTCGGCCCGATCAGGCCGCCGATGACGTTGGTGGCGAGCAGGGTGGCGGCGCTGGCGCCGGTCAGACTGCCCAGAGCGGCCCAGGTGAAGAGATCGTTCACGGCGATCCCCCTTTTCGACGGTGCGGTGGTGCGGCCTCGGGTGGGATGGTGCGGCGGCCCGTGGTTGTCGCCACGGGGTCCGCCCGGTCGGCGGTGGAACCGGCGGGTTGTCGCCGGTGGTCGAGGGCCGGACGGTCGACCTCCGAAGGAGGCCGGGCCGGCGGGACTCAGGCCGGTGGACCGGCGGGGGGCGTCGGCGCGGGGGGCGTCGGCGCGGCGGGGGTGGCCGGTCCGGTGGTGGGCGCGGCCGGCGTCGCGGCCGGGCTCCCGCCCCGGCGGCGGCGCAGCAGCAGCACGACCGCCACGGCCACGACCAGCAGCAGCACGACCGCGCCGGCGACGACCGGCAGCCAGGGGAAGGAGCCACCGTCGACCACGGCGGCGACCGCGCTGGTGGGCGGCGCCGGCGGCGCCTCGGCGACGGCCCGCAGTTCGGCCGGCTTGGGCTGGTTGGCGACCACCTTCCAGCTCACCGAGCGGCCGGTGATCGTGCCGTTGGTGTCCAGTACCCGGCCCGGGAACGTCACCGAGATCTCGAACGACATCAAGGTCATGAACGCCTGCTGGTTCCGTGGATCCTGTTCGGCCACCTTTCCGCCGTATTTCTTCGGATCCAGGGGGAGCGAGAAGCGATAGAGATCGTTGTCCCGAACAAGATTCACGCTCTCGCTCGTGAATTGCGCCAACGGTGTTTTCCGGTAGGTGATCTGAATGCCGTAGAAGTTGGGGTCCTCGTACCGCGTCTCGGTTCCGGCGGGAAGCGTGGGAATGTTCTGCCGCAGTTCGGCGAAGGCCACCGCGACGTCCGGGTTGCGCTGTTTGAGCACGGACTTCTGCGCGGTCAGCAGGAGCTGGCCGGAGATCGTGTCGTCGGGGTTCACGGTCAACCCGAGGTTGAGCTGCATGCAGCCGCTCAGTGTCGCCACGAGGGCGAGACACACCGCGAGGCTGAATATCCGGCTGCGGCGGAGTCTCGTATTCATGCGCCCAGTGTGGGCGGTCGGGGCGGGCTCGACAGTCAGCGATCAGCCGCCGCTTTGTCGCCGATCTTACCGGCTGCCTCTCCCATTCGGACGACCCCGCAAACGCGCCCGATCGATATCCTGGAAGGTTGTCATTCCTCCGTTTCCGGCGCCGGCCGGTCCGCCACGATCCGGAAGACCGGGATGGTCGGGGCGACGCGCGCGAACTCGGTGAGCGGGGCGTGCCTGTCGACCGGCACGTGCGGGCGCGCGCCGGGGGCGAGTGCGAGGTGGCGACGCAGGATCGGCGGCCGGTCGGCGACGTCGACCTCGACCAGTCGGACCGCCTCCCGGCCGCGGTGGCGCAGCACCGCCCGCCCGCCGGCGGCCCGGACGTTGGCCACCCAGTTGACCCGGTCGCCGAGCATCGACACCAGGTAGCGCTCACCCTGGTGGTCGGCGACCACCAGCGGCAGGGCGACCGTCCGGCCGCTGCGCCGGCCCCGCACCTCCAGCGTCACCCAGTGCCGGGGGCCGAGCCCGGCGGCGTGCTGCCGCGCGGCGAGCCCGTTCAGCACCCGGGCGAGCCGGTTCGGTCGGCCACCCCGGTACATCCACCTCAGCTGCCGGCGCCACGATTCCGTGCTCATCCGGACCCCCTCTCTCCTCACCTCCATTGGGGACCAGGCGGGCCGGGGGCGGCCAGGGTCGATCGGCCCGGACCTCTTTACCTGATTGAAATCGACTGTTATCTTTCCGGCAAAACTTGCAAGTTTTTGCAACAGCCGGAAGTCGGCCGACGTCCGCACGCACCGTCCACCCGCGTCCCCGTCGGAGACCGCCATGCCCAGACCCCGTCCGGTCCTCGCCCTGCTGCTCGCCGCGGTGCTGTCCGCCGTCGGCCTCACCGCCGCCGCACCACCCGCCGGTGCCGCCGTCGACGCCCGCGCGCTCGGCGCCCGCTACGACGCCACCGGCTCGACCATCACCTTCCGGGTCCACTCCGCCGCCGCGACCCGGATCGCCGTCTACCTGTACGCCGCGCCCACCGGCGCCGCCGAGAAGGTCAGCTACGTGCTCACCCGCGACGCGTCGGCGGTCTTCGGCGTCACCGTCGACGTCGCCACCCTGCGCGACACCCACGGCCTCACCGGCACGATCTGGTACGGCTACCGGGCCTGGGGGCCGAACTGGCCGTGGACCAGCACCTGGACCAAGGGTTCGTCCGCCGGCTTCGTGGCCGACGTGGACGCCGCCGGCAACCGGTTCAACCCCAACAAGCTGCTCGTCGACCCGTACGCCCGGGAACTCAGCCACGACCCGCTGCGCCCCGGCGCTACCGACGACACCGTCTACGCCTCCGGGCCGGCCCACCGCACCGTGGACAGCGGCCCGTACGCCCCGAAGGGCGCGGTGCTCGCCGTCGCGACCGGCGCCACCGGCGTCAAACCCACCCGGGCGTTCAAGGACGACGTGCTCTACGAGGTGCACGTACGCGGCCTCACCCGCGACGACCCGAGCGTGCCGGCGGCCTGGCGGGGCACCTACCGGGGAGCCGCGACCAAGGCCGGCTACCTCGCCTCGCTCGGCGTGACAGCGGTGGAGTTCCTGCCGGTGCAGGAGACGCAGAACGACACCAACGACGTCGACCCGACCGGCACCGCCGGGGACAACTACTGGGGCTACATGACGCTCAACTGGTTCGCCCCCGACCGGCGGTACGCCGCCGACCGCTCCCCGGGCGGCCCGACCCGCGAGTTCCAGACCATGGTCAAGGCGTTCCACGACGCCGGGATCAAGGTGCTGCTCGACGTGGTCTACAACCACACCGGCGAGGGCGGGGCGCGCACGATCGGCGGTGCCACCGCCTACGACCTGTGGTCCTGGCGCGGGCTGGACAACCCCACCTACTACTCGTTGACCGCCGACCGGCAGGCGTCGTACGACAACACCGGGGTGGGTGGCAACTACAACACCTACCACCCGGTCGCCCAGGACCTGATCGTCGACTCGCTGGCGTACTGGAAGGACACGCTCGGCGTCGACGGGTTCCGACACGACCTGGCCACCGTGCTCGGCAACACCTGCCAGCACGGCTGCTACCGCTACAGCCGCACCGACCCGGGCACCGCGCTCAACCGGATCGTCCGGGAGATGCCGGCCCGCCCGGCCGGCGGCGGCGCGGGCGTGGACTGGATCGGCGAGCCGTGGGCGATCGGCGCCGGCACCTACCAGGTGGGCAACCTGCCGGCCGGCTGGTCGGAGTGGAACGGCCAGTACCGGGACACGGTGCGCAGCGACCAGAACCGGATGGGCTACGACCCGGTCACCCCGGGCCAGCTCGCCACCCGGCTCGCCGGCTCCGCGGACCTGTACGGCGACGACGGCCGCCGGCCGGGGAACTCGGTGAACTTCCTCGTCGCCCACGACGGGTTCACCCTGCGCGACCTCTACGCCTGCAACGCGAAGAACAACAACCAGCCCTGGCCGTACGGCCCGTCCGACGGCGGCAGCGACGACAACCGCTCCTGGGACCAGGGCGGCGCCGCGGCCGACCAGCGCCGGGCCGCCCGCACCGGCCAGGCGCTGCTGCTGCTCTCCGCCGGCACCCCGATGATGACCGGCGGCGACGAGGTGCTGCGCGGCGTGCGGTGCAACAACAACCCGTACAACCTCGACTCGTCGGCCAACTGGCTGACCTGGAACCCGGACGCGAACCAGAGCGCGTTCCGCGCCTTCACCTCCCGCCTGGCCGCGTTCCGCGCCGCGCACCCGGCGCTGCGGCCGGCGACGTTCTACTCGTCCGCCGACGGCAACGGCAACGGGTTGGGCCAGCTCGCCTGGTTCACCCCGGCCGGGACCGCCCCGGACGCCGGGTACTGGAACGACCCGAACAACCACGCGCTCGGGTGGCGGATCGACGGCACCGAGTTCGGCGATCCGGCGTCGGCGATCTACGTCGCCTACAACGGCTGGTCCGGGGACGTCGGCTTCACGCTGCCCTCGCCGGGCGCCGGCAGGCAGTGGTACCGGGTCACCGACACCTCCACCTGGGCGGAGGGCCCGGAGCAGGTGGCCCGGCCGGGCGCCGAGGCGGCGCTGGGCGGCCAGGGCACCGGTTATCTGCTGCGCGGCCGGGGCCTGCTGTTGCTGGTCGCCCGCTGAGCGTCCGGCCCGGTACGCCGACGCTCAGCCCGGTGGCTGCCAGTCGGCGTACCGGGCCATGCCGCGCAGCGCCGCCCGGGACGGGGTGAGCCGGAGCGCGGTGTCGCGCAGGGCCCGCGCCAGCGGGTGACGGAGCTGCTGGCCGTAGCGCGCGGTGCGCAGCGCCGCCCGGGCCACGGCCTGGCTGCGTGGTCGCCGTTGCCCGTCGTACGCGGCCAGCGCGCCGGCCAGGTCGGTCGACCCGCCCGCGCAGGTGGCGCCGAGCACCACGGCGTCCTCGATCGCCTGGCACGCGCCCTGGCCCAGGTGCGGTGTCATGGCGTGCGCGGCGTCGCCGAGCAGCGCCACCCGACCCCGCACGTAGCTCGGCAGCGGGGTGGCCAGGTGCAGCAGGTCCGTGCGCTGCACCGCCTCCGGCGGCGTGGCGGCCAGCAGCGCCGGGATCGGGTCGTGCCAGTCGCCGAACCGCTCCCGCACCGCGGCCAGCTCGTCCGGCTCCCGGCCGCCCGGTGGCGCCACGTCCGCGGCGTACCAGTAGAGCCGGCCGTCGCCGAGCGGGACGGTGCCGAACTCGCGCCCGGCGCCCCAGGTGACGGCCGTCGCCACCGGGGTGGGCCAGGGGACCACCGCGCGCCACGCGGTGGAGCCGGAGTAGGCCGGCGGCGGCAGCGCCGGCCACAACCGCCGGCGCAGCAGGCTGTGCAGCCCGTCCGCGCCGACCACCAGGTCGGCCGCGAGGTCGTGGACCCCACCGTCCGCCCGGTAGGTCACCGCCGGCGCGTCGGCGTCGACGTCCACGACGTCGACGCCGGTGCGGAGCGCCCCGGCGGGCAGCGCGTGCCGCAGCACGCGGTGCAGCGCGGTCCGGTGGATGCCCAGCGCCGAGGTGCCGAGCGTGCGCTCCAGGTCGGCGCCGTCGACCCGGGACAGCCACCGGCCGGAGCTGGCGCGCAGCCCGCCGGGGGTGTCGGGCGTGCCGTCGCGCCGCACCGCGTCGCCCAGGCCCAGCGCGTCGAGACCGCGCAGCGCGTTCGTCATCAGGGTCAGGCCGGTGCCGAGTTCGCGGGGGCGGGCGGCGCGCTCCAGCACGGTGACCCGCCACCCGCGCCGATGCAGCGCCAGCGCCGCTGCCAGCCCGCCGATGCCCGCGCCGACCACCACCGCGTGCGTGTCGTCCACCCCGTGCCTCCTTCTACAGATGTAGAAAGCGATACTACGCCCGACGGAGCCGATCGAGGGGGTGGCGGACGTGAGCACACGGGCGGCCCGGATGGCCGTGCTCGCCGACGCGGCGGTGGAGCTGGTCGCCGCCGGCGGCATGCGGGCGCTCACCCACCGCGCGGTCGACGCCCGGGCCGGGATGCCACCCGGCACCACCTCGGCGTACCTGCGTACCCGGCAGGCCCTCATCGAGGCGGTGGTGCAACGCCTGGCCGACCTGGACCGGGAGGACCTGGTCGCGCACGACCTGCCCACGGCCCCGGCCGGCCCCGCCCCGGCGCTCGGGCCGGACGGGCTCGACCAGCTCGCCGCCGGGGTGGCCGAGGTGCTGGACCGCTGGCTGACCGTCGGGCGCAGCCGCTCCCTCGCCCGCTACGCGTGCCTGCTGGAGGCAACCCACCGGCCCGAGCTGCGCCGCATCCTGCACCACGGCAGCGTCCTGCGGGTGCAGGCCCGGGAGCTGCTGGCCCGCGCCGGCGCCGCGGACCCGGTCCGGCAGGGCGACCAGTTCGTGGCGTTCGTCGACGGGCTGCTCTTCGACCGCCTGGTCGGCGCCGGGGCGCTCAGCGCGCCACCGCCCGGCACCCCGGCCAGCCGGGACGACCTGAGAGCCGGCGTACGCACCCTGCTGCGCGCGTTCACCGGCGCCTGACCCGGGACCAGATGCCGCCGATCACTGCCGTCCGGCCCGGGAGGCCGCAGGATGGGTGCGGGTGGAACAGGAAGGTCGCTGATGGCGGGAACCACGGGACGGGCCGCGACAGCCGTACGCGAGGCGGCCGGGCGGCTGCGGCGGGGCTGGCTGCCGGTCGTCGAGGCGACGGTGGCGGCCACCGTCGCCTGGATGCTCGCCACCCGACTGGTCGGGCACCCGCAGCCGTTCTTCGCCCCCGCCGCCGCGCTGATCGTGCTCGGCCAGGCGCGCGGCCAGCGGATCCGCCGCGCGGTCGAGGTGGTGCTCGGCGTCGCCGCTGGCGTGCTCGTGGCCGACCTGGTGGTGCAGGCGCTCGGCCCGCGTACCACCTGGACCGTGCTCACCGTCATCCTGCTCACCGTCTCGCTGGCGGTGGCGGTCGGCGCCAGCTCGGTCACCGTGGTGCAGGCCGCGGTCTCCGCGCTCTACCTGGTGGTGGTGTCACCGCCGACCGAGTCGCTGATCCCGTTCCGGTTCGTCGACGCGCTGATCGGCGGCGCGGTGGCGGTGGTCGCCAGCCAGCTGGTGGACGCCCGCCGGCCGCTCGCCCCGCTGGTCGCCGAGTTCCGGCACACGTTCGCGGAACTGGCCGACGTGCTCGACGAGATCGCCGACGCGCTCGACCACGGCGACGACACCGCCGCGCTGGCCGCGCTGGAACGGGCCCGGCACGCCGACGCCGCTGTGGAACGGCTGCGCGGCGCGGTCCAGGCCGCCGGCGAGGCGCTGCGGCTCAACGTCCGACGCCGTCGCCACCTCGGCCGCCTGCGCTCGGTGGAGGGTTCGATCCGCCAGATCGACTACGCCGTGCGCAACGTCCGCGTGCTGGCCCGGGCCGCGGTCACGTTCACCCGCGGCGCCGCGCCGGTGCCGGCCGACCTCGGCGGCACCGTCCGCACGCTGGCCGAGGCGGTACGCGCGGCCGGCGACGCCCTGGCCGCCGACCTCGGCGGACAGGAGCAGGTCGCCGACGGGCACGCCGGCCGCGCCGACGCGGCGGCGCTGGAGGCGGTGCGGTCGGCCGGGCGGCTCTTCACCGCCGGTCCGACCCTGCCGCTCGCGATGATCATCGGCCAGGTCCGGGCCACCGCCATCGACCTGCTGCGCGGAGTGGGCGTGGACGACGACGCCACCGTGCTCAGCCGGGTCGACGCGGCGGTCACCGGGCCGGAGCACTGACCGCCGTCGGGTCAGGCGCTCTCCCGGGTCACCAGCGTCGAGGCGAACGCGGTGCTCGGCGCCACCGGCGCCTCCGTCAGCACGGCCGTGGCCGCCGCGGCGGCGATCCGGTCGACCGGATGGGTGGCGGTGGTCAGCGCCGGGCTGCTCATCGCCGCGTACGGCAGGTCGTCGAAACCGGCGACCGCCACGTCGTGCGGCACCCGCACGCCGTGGCCGCGCAACGCGGCGATCACGCCGAACGCGGTCGCGTCGCTGGCCGCGTAGACCGCGTCCAGGTCCGGCCACCGGCGCAGCGCCGCCAGCGCCGCCGAACCGCCGCGGGTCGCGGTGAAGTCGCCGGTCACCAGCCGGGCCGGCGCCCCCGACGCGCGCATCAGCTCCCGGTACGCCGTCACCGACCGCTCCGCGCAGGTCAGCCAGCGCGGGCCGGTGACCATGACGATGCGCCGGCGGCCGGTGGCGTACAGGTGACGCAGCACGGCGCCGGCGCCGCCGGCGTTGTCCACGTCGAACGACGGCACGGTCGCCGAGCCCCGTCCGATGGAGACGACCCGGCCGCGCAGCCGGGCCGGCACCGCGTCCAGCGCCGCCTGCGTGGTGTTGACCAGGATCACGCCGCAGACGCCCCGGTCGGCCCCGAGGCGGCTCAGGCCGGACGGATCGGTCAGCGGCAGCCACTCCAGCGCCACCCCGACCCCGTGCGGCGCGCACACCCGCGACGCCGCGCTCACCACCCGGTGCACGTACGGGTCGTCGAAGACCCGGTCGTCGCGGCCCACCACGGCCACCACCAGCCGCACCCCGGCCCCGCGCACCAGCGCCCGGGCGGTCCGGTCCGGCACGTAGCCGAGGCGGTCGGCGGCGGCGCCCACCCGCGCCCGGGCGTCCGCCGAGGCGAAGCCGTAGCCGCCGAGCACCCGCGAGGCGGTGGCCCGGGACACCCCGGCCGCCCGGGCCACGTCGTCGAGCCTGGCCGGTCGTGCGGTAGGCGTACCCATGGGTCGCATCATGCCCGGTCCGGGCCGCGGCGGGTAAGGGGCGGGCGGGCTTGTGGTGGTAGCGCTCTCAGGTGTGCGATCGTCGTCGGGAACCATTCGCCGGAAGGGACGACCGCACCGTGAGCAAGACCCTCGACGCACCGGCCTCGCGACGGCCACCGGCGCCCCGGCCGGTGCTGGCCGCCCGCACCGGGGTCGCCGTCGTCTTCGCCCTCAACGGGCTCGCGGTGGCGAGCTGGTTCTCCCGGGTGCCGGCGGCCCGGGAGGCGCTCGGCCTCAGCCCGGGCCGGCTCGGCCTGCTGCTGCTCTGCATGTCGGTGGGCGCGCTGCTGGCCATGCCGGCCGCCGGCCTGGTCACCCAGCGGCTCGGCCCGGCCCGCACGGTGGTCGTCGCGACAGTGCTGGTCGCGCTCGGCATGACGGTGGCCGGCCTCGCCACCGGCCTGGCCGGCTGGGCGGTCGGCGTCGGGCTCGGGCTCGCCGCGTTCGGCTTCGGCTCCGGCCTGTGCGACGTGGCGATGAACGTCGAGGGCGCGGCCGTGGAGAAACGGCTCGGCCGGACGATCATGCCCCGCTTCCACGCCGCCTGGAGCCTCGGCTCGGTCGCCGGGGCAGGGCTGGGCGCGGGCGCCGCCCGGCTCGGCGTACCGGTCGAGGTGCACCTGCCGGTGCTGGCCGTGCTGATCCTGACCGGCACGCTGCTCGGTGCCCGGGCGTTCCTGTCCGCGCCGGCCGAGTCGACCGACGCGGGCGCGCCGGCGGCCCGGCGGCGCGCGCTGCTGGCCGCCTGGCGGGAGCCGCGCACCCTGCTGGTGGGGCTGCTGGTGCTGGTCATGGCGTTCACCGAGGGCAGCGCCAACGACTGGCTGGCGGTGGCGTTCGTGGACGGGTACGGCGTCGACGAGGCGGTCGGCGCCGCCGTGTTCGGGGTCTTCGTGGTCGGCATGACCCTCGGCCGCACCGCCGGCACGGTCGCCATCGACCGCTGGGGCCGGGTGCCGGTGCTGTTCGGCACCATCGGGCTCGCCGCCGCCGGCGCGGCCCTGGCCGTGCTGGCCGGCTCCGGCCCGCTGGCCGTGGTCGGGGTGGCGCTGTGGGGGATCGGCGCGTCGCTCGGGTTCCCGGTCGGGATGAGCGCCGCCGCCGACGACGAGGACCGGGCACCCGCCCGGGTCAGCGTGGTCGCGGTGATCGGCTACACCGCGTTCCTCGCCGGGCCGCCGCTGCTCGGCTTCCTCGGCGACCACTTCGGCGTGCTGAACGCGCTCGGCGTGGTGCCGCTGCTCCTGCTGCCCACGCTCGCGCTGGTGCCGGTGCTGCGCCAGCCGCCCGCCGCGAAGAGCCCGGCCGGCTGAGCGCGGCCCAGCCGACTCCCACCGGGCTCCCAGGCGCCTGCCAGCCGCGCGTGCTGCACTGGTCGAGACGCTGAGGAGAGGAGGCGGGCATGGGCTGGTTCAGTCGACGAGCCGCCGACCCGACGACCCCGACGAAGCTCGACCGCGAGGCGAACCGGGAGGACCTGGCGCAGCTGGAGGCGTTCGTGACCAGCCGGCGCGGGGTCGAGTTCTATCTGGAGCCGGAGACCACCGCCACCGACACCACGGTGGTCGCCATCGCCCACGACGGGGAGTGGATCCGCCGCCGCACCGGCTCGCCCCGGGTCGCCGGCACGATCGCCCGGCGGCACGCGGTGCCGCTCTACGAGGCGGCCCGCACCGGCTACCCGGAGCGGATGCGGGCCTGGAACCGGGCCCACCCGGAACGCCGCAAGCGCTGACCGGTGCCGCGCCGCGCTCGCTCAGTCGCCCAGCGCGGCGCGGGCCTGGTCCCGACGCAGCGGCTCGTCGTGGGCCGAGACGTACCACTCGACGTGGTCGGAGAGCAGGCTGCGCGCCAGCTCCAGATCCGGCCCGTCGGTCGGGGAGCGCTCGTGCAGCGGAGGCGGGTACCAGCAGTCGCCGAGCAGCAGCACCCGGGAGTCCGGCACCAGCACCACCGTGGAGTCCGGTGCGTGCCCGCCACCGACGTGCCGCAGCACCACACCCGTGGGCAGCATCAGCTCGTCGGTGAACGTGCGGGTCGGCGGCAGCACCGCGAAGCCCTCCCAGTCGTCCATCGCGAGCGCCCGGGCCCGGTAGCTGGGGCCGAGCCGGGGCTCCTCGCGCACCCGCTCACGCAGGTGCCGGTGGCTCCACGGGCGGGCCGCCTCGGCGCGCAGCGGGGCCACGCCGGCCTCGTGCCCGACGATCTCCACGCCCGGCCAGGCGCAGGCGCCCCAGACATGGTCCCAGTGGTGGTGGGTGTAGACCAGCCAGCGCGGCTCCGGCAGCCGGGCGGCGGCGAGCCCGGCGCGGATCTCCCGGGCGTGCGCGGGACTGTGGCCGGCGTCGACCAGCACGCTGCCGCGCTCGTCGGCGACCACCGCCACGGCGGGCCGGATCGCGCCCGGATCGGGATCGCCGGGGAACAACCAGACCCGGTCGGCCAGATGGCGCGGTTCCATGGCGGCTTCCTCTCGCAGCTTGGCCGGATGCTATCGCCGTCCCGCCCCGCCGGCTGCCCCGTCAACCGGCCACCGCGGTGGCCAGCGCGTAGCCGAGGAAGGCCGCGCCGAGGCCCGCGACCACGCTGAGGAGCACATTCGCGTACGCGTGCAGCCGCGGGCCGGTACGGGCCAGCCGCAGCGTCTCGTAGCTGAGCGTGGACCAGGTGGTCAGCGCGCCGCAGAAGCCGGTGCCGACGAGCGCCGTGATCCCCGGGTCGGCCGGCACCGCGAGCACCGCGCCGAGCAGCAGGGACCCGGCCACGTTGACGGTCAGCGTGCCCCACGGGAACACCGAGTCGTGGCGGGCCTGCACCGCCCGGTCGGTGAGGTAGCGCAGCGGGGCGCCGAGCGCCGCGCCGACCACGATCAGCAGGGCGGTCACCGCGCCGCCCCGCCCCGGAGGGCCAGCAGCCGGCCGGTCAGCGCGTCCCCGGCGGCGACCGCCAGCAGCGCGGCGAGCACGGTCGCCGCCAGGTAGGCCAGCGCGGTACCCGGCACCCCGGCCGCCACCAGGTGTTGCGCGTCGACCGCGTACGCGGAGAACGTGGTGAACCCGCCGAGCACCCCGACGCCGAGGAACGGCCGCACCAGCGGGCCGGCCGGGCGGGTCGTCAGCACCGCCATCAGCGCGCCGATCAACAGGCAGCCGAGGACGTTGACGCCGAACGTGGCCCACGGAAAACCGGTGGGTGGATGCGGCACGGCGGCCTGGGCGCCGGCGCGGGCCAGCGCGCCCAACGCGCCACCGGTGGCGATCACGCCCAGCACCGCCGCCGGGTGCGCGGTCAGCTCCGCCCGGTCGGCGGGTACGCGGAGATCGACGTCGGGATCGACGCGGGACTCGGACGGTCGGGACACGGTGCCTCCCACCAGCACGGGCATCACTGGCAGGGACCGTTGGCGATGTCGCGGTTCTCCCGGCGCGTCCCGGGACGGCGGGCCCCACCGCCGGTCGACCCCGAGCATAACCCCGCCCTCCCCACCCCGCCGCCACCCCCGCCCCGGTCCGCCCCGCCCCGGTCCGCCCCGCCCCGGTTCGGCCCGCTCCGGTTCGGTCCGCGATCTTGCACTTTCGGCCCCGACAAAGGGTGCGAACAGCCCATCTCGGGGGCCGGAACTGCAAGATCGCGGTGCGGGTGCGGGTGCGGGTGCGGGTGCGGGTGCGGGTGCGGGTGGCGGTGCGGGTGCGGGGCGGGGGTGGGTGCTGCGGGGTGGGTGGGTCCGGAAGGGGTGGGGTGGGTGGGTCAGGAAAGGGTGGGGGACAGGTCCAGTGGGGTGGGGGTGGGGGGCGGGGTGGTGGGGGTGCGGCGGGCGGCGCGTTCGGCGCGCAGCAGGACCGCCAGGCCGAGCAGGGTCAGGCCGGCGCCGGCCCAGATCGGGGCGGTGAAGCCCAGGCCGGCGCTGATGGTCAGGCCGCCGATCCAGGCGCCGAGCGCGTTGCCGAGGTTGAACGCGGCGATGTTGGCGCCGGAGGCGAGCGTCGGGGCCCGGTGGGCGTACCTCATGATCCGCATCTGCAGCGGCGGCACCGTGGCGAAGCCGAACGCGCCCATCAGCACCAGCGCGACCACGGTGAGCACCGGGTTCGCGGCGGTGAGCGCGAAGCCGACGAGCACCAGGGTGAGCACCGCGAGCACGGTGACCAGGGTGACCGGCAGCGACCGGTCGGCGGCCCGGCCGCCGGCGAGGTTGCCGGCGAACAGCCCGACACCGAAGAGCACGAGCAACCACGGGACGGTGCCGGTGGCGAAGCCGCTCACCTCGGTCAGCGTGTAGGCGATGTAGGTGAACGCGCCGAACATGCCGCCGAAGCCGAGCACGGTGACCACCAGCGAGAACCAGACCTGCGGACGGGTGAAGGCGCGCAGCTCGCGGCGCAGGCCGCCGCCGGTGGCGGCGTCGGTGGCCGGACCTCGACCGGGCACCAGCAGCGCCAGCCCGGCCAGCGCCACCACGCCGATTCCGGTGATCGCCCAGAACGTCGACCGCCAGCCGAAGTGCTGGCCGAGGAACGTGCCGAATGGGACGCCGAGGACGTTCGCCACGGTGAGGCCGGCGAACATCATCGCGATCGCGCCCGCCCGGCGGGCCGGCGCGACGAGGCCGGCGGCCACCACCGCGCCGATGCCGAAGAACGCGCCGTGGCAGAGCGCCGCAACGATCCGGCCGGCCAGCAAGGTGGCGTAGTCGCCGGCCAGCGCAGAGAGCAGGTTGCCGCCGATGAAGAGCAGCATCAGCCCGAGCAGCACCGGCTTGCGCCGCAGTCGGGTGACCGCGGCGGTCAGCGCCACCCCGCCGACGGCGACGCTGAGCGCGTACCCGGAGATGAGCCAGCCGGCGACCGACTCGCTGACCGCGAAGTCGGCGGCGACCTGGGGGAGCAGCCCCATGATCACGAACTCGGTGAGGCCGATGCCGAACGCCCCGATCGCCAGTGCCAGCAGGCCGCCCGGGAGCGGAGAGGTGCGTGAGGACATGACATCCCATTCCATGCGTGAGGATGAAGAAAGCGCGTGCAACTACCCGCGCCAGCAACGAAATAGTTGCACGCGCTTTATATAGGCGCAAGCGTGCTAGGCTGGGGGACGTCCACGTCACACCCGAGGAGGGCCGATGGGCATCGGCGACGACGCGGTCCAGATCCGCGCCCAGGGCTGGCGTACGCTCGCCGCGCTGCACGGCCTGATCGAGACCGCGCTGGAGCGCGCCCTCCAGGCCGAGCACGACCTCTCCGTCGTGGAGTACACGGTGCTCGACGCGCTGTCCCGGCAGGACGGCTGGCACATGCGGATGCGGCAGCTGGCCCGCGCCGCCGCGCTCTCCGGCAGCGCCACCACCCGCCTGGTCACCCGGCTGGAGGAGCGCGGCCTGCTCACCCGGATCCTCTGCGCCGACGACCGCCGCGGCATCTACACCGAGCTCACCTCCGCCGGGTCCGAGCTGCTGGCCCGGGCCCGACCCACCCACGACCGGGTGCTCGCCGACGCGCTGGCCGAGGCCGAGCGCACCCCCGAGCTGGCCCCGCTCGTCGACGCGCTGCACCGCCTGCCGGCCGCCCGCTGACCGTCACCTCCGCGGCGCTGACCTGGCAGGACTGCCCGTACGGGCGTACGGTGATCGGCATCTCGCCCGGCGCGGCGGCGTCGGGCCCGTCGCGCAGGAGGCCAACGTGCAGGACCGCACCCCTCGTCCGGACGAGCTGGATCCCGTCGAGCGGGTCACCGTCGACGAGCTGCGGGCGCTGCAACTGGACCGGCTGCGCCGGTCGCTGCGGCACGCCTACGACCACGTGCCGCACTACCGGCGCGCGTTCGCCGACGCCGGCGCGCACCCCGACGACCTACGCGATCTGGCCGACCTGGCCCGCTTCCCGTTCACCGCCAAGGCCGAGCTGCGGCAGAACTACCCGTTCGGGATGTTCGCCGTGCCCCGGGAGCGGATCGCCCGGCTGCACGCCTCCTCCGGCACCACCGGACGCCCCACCGTGGTCGGCTACACCCGCGCCGACCTGGACACCTGGGCGAAGCTCATGGCCCGCTCGATCCGGGCCGCCGGTGGCCGGCGCGGCGACCGGGTGCACGTCGCGTACGGCTACGGGCTGTTCACCGGTGGGTTGGGTGCCCACTACGGGGCCGAGGAACTGGGCTGCACGGTGATCCCGGTGTCCGGCGGCATGACCGAGCGGCAGGTCATGCTGATCCGCGACCTCGAACCCGAGGTCATCATGGTCACCCCCAGCTACATGCTGGCCATCGTGGACGAGATGGAGCGCCAGGGCGTCGACCCGCGCGCCACCTCGCTGCGGGTCGGCGTCTTCGGCGCCGAGCCGTGGACCGAGGACATGCGCCGGGAGCTGGAACAACGGCTGGACATGCACGCGCTCGACATCTACGGGCTCTCCGAGGTGATGGGCCCCGGGGTGGCCGTCGAGTGCGTGGAGACCAAGGACGGTCTGCACCTGTGGGAGGACCACTTCTACCCGGAGATCATCGACCCGCTCACCGGCGCGGTGCTGCCCGACGGCGAGCAGGGTGAGCTGGTGCTGACCTCGCTCACCAAGGAGGCCATGCCGGTGGTCCGCTACCGCACCCGCGACCTGACCCGGCTGCTGCCCGGCACGGCCCGGCCGATGCGGCGGATCGAGAAGATCACCGGACGCACCGACGACATGATGATCCTGCGCGGGGTGAACGTGTTCCCGACCCAGATCGAGGAGCTGATCCTGCGCACCCCCGCCCTGTCGCCGCACTTCCAGTGCGTGCTGGACCGGCAGGGGCGGCTGGACACCCTCACCGTCCACGTGGAACGGCGTGCCGGCGCCGCGGTGGACGAGGCCGAGCGGGCCGGGGCGGCCCTGGTCGAGCAGGTCAAGAACACCATCGGGGTCTCCGTGGCGGTCCGGGTGATCGAGCCGGACGGGGTCGAGCGCTCGATGGGCAAGATGCGCCGCATCGTCGACCAGCGACGGGAGCGCTGAGATGGCGGCCGACGGCGACCGCACCGCGGCGCACGACATGTTCGACGCCGACGTGGCGTCGAAAGGCCTCGGCATCGAGCTCGTCTCGGCCGGCGACGGCGCGGCGGTGGCCCGGATGCGGGTCACCCCGGCGATGCTCAACGGGCACGCCATCGGCCACGGCGGCTTCGTGTTCCTGCTCGCCGACACCGCCTTCGCCCTGGCCTGCAACAGCCACGGGCCGGTCACCGTGGCGGCCGGCGGCGAGATCAGCTTCCTGCGCCCGGTACGCGAGGGCGACGTGCTCCAGGCGTACGCCACCGAGCGGGTCCGGCACGGGCGCAGCGGCATCTACGACGTCACCGTCCGGCGCGGCGACGAGGTGGTGGCCGAGTTTCGCGGCCGCAGCCGCGTCGTGAAAGGCGGGGCCCCCTCTTAACGCATTCTGCAGAGGAAGGGGCCCCGCTTAACACCTGCCGCGCCCGGGTCGGAGTGGCCCCGTGCCCGCTCCGACCCGGACTCGCTCCTCAGGCCGCGAGCCCGAGCGTGGTGTCCGGCGGCGCCGTCCGGTCCCGCCGGTCACGCGGCGCCGGCCCGGACCGGCGAGCGACCCGCTCGAACGGGTGCGCCGGCGCGTCCACCCCGGCCGGTCCCGCGCCGGCCGGCGCGGCCCTCGACGGTGGCCCGGCCCGGGTCGCGCCGGAACCGGCGTACCCGGGTCCCGCCCCGACCACCGGCCCGGCGTCGGATCCGGCGGAGCGGGACGGCGGGACGGGCGCCGGTCGGGCCCCTCCTCCCGACCGGCGCGACCGTCCCGCCCCGAGCGGGCAGCTCGCCCGCCCGTCGGCGCTCCGCTCGGGAACGCCGATCCCGGAACCCGCCGCTGCCGCGTGGCATGCGACGGGAGCCTCGTTCGACGGGCCGGCCGTGCGACGACCCGCGTCCGCGTCCGGCCCACCCGTGGCACGGTTGCCGCCCCCGCGACCCGGTTCGGGCCCGATGTCTCCGGCCGTGACGACACCGGCACCCGCCCGCGCGGCGGCTGCCGTCCCGATGTCGTGGCCCGGCCGGACGCCGCCCGCCGGGTCGACGCCGGCACCCGATCCGCCGTCGGTGTCCCGGGCGACGCCGGTGCCTGCCCGGACGGCAGCACCCGCCCCTGGCCCGAAGGCTGCGCCCCGCACGGCGACCGCGCCCCTCGCCGCGCCGGTCCCCCTCGCCGCGCCGGTCCCCCTCGCGGCGCCGGTCCTGGCGGCGCCGGTCCCCCTCGCGGCGCCGGTCCTGGCGGCGCCGGTCCACCTCGTGGCGCCGGTCCTGGCGGCGCCGGCACCCGGTCCGGCGTTGGCTCCGGCCCGGACACCGGCACCCGGCCGGTCGTCGGCACCGGGCCCGGCGTTGGTCGCGGGCCGGGCGGTGGCGAGGGCACTCGGTTGGTCGGTCCGGAGCACCGCGTCCGGCACGCCCTCGACCAGTCGGCGCGCGAACTCCGCCCGCACCGCGCGGGGCAGCCGATGGGCCGCCACCCGGGCCACCACCGGCTCGACGATCGTCCAGCCGGCCGAGCCGGTGGACCGGTCCGAGCCGGCCGAGCGGACCGAGCCCACCGAGGCGGCGTCGGGTCGGCGGAGCAGGCCGGCCGTAGCCAGGGCGCGCAGCGCCGGCCCGGCCTGCCCGGCCGGCCAGCCGAGCATCCGCTCGACAGTGGCGGCGACGATCGGGCCGCCCAGCGCGGCCCCGGCCATCAGCACCGCCCGCTGCCGGCCGTCCAGCGTGTCCAGCCGGGCGTCCACCAGCCGGCGTACCGCGGCGGGCACCCCGGCCGGCTCGTCGGCCGGGTCGGCCGTGGCGTAGGCGGCGGCCACGCCCGGGTTGCCGCCGACCAGCGGCAGCAGCCGCGCGGCCAGGGCGGCGGGCCGGCCGGCCCGGTCGAGCAGGTGGCGCAGCAGGCGACCGGTGTCGCGGGCGCCCAGCGGCGGCAACCACACCCCGGGCCGGTGGCCCAGCGGCCCGGACCACGGGTCGGCGGGTCCGGCGCCGTGCGTGGTGACCACCGCCAGCGCGAGTCCCCGGTCGCCGGCGGCGGCGTGCAACTGGCGCAGGAAGCGGTGCAGCGCCGGTGCGGCCCGGTCCAGGTCGTCCACGGCCACCACGACCGGGCTCCCGGTGGCCCGGTCGAGCAGGAGGTCGCGGCAGGCCGCCGCGGCCCGGGCGCCCGCGGCGGGGTCGCGGGGCGCGGCGAGGAACGCGGCCAGCGCGGGGGCGGTGGCGACCCACCGCGGCACCGACCCGGGCAGCGCGCGTACGCCGGCCGGCTCCGGCGTGAGCAGCGCGCGGACCAGGCCGGCCAGCGGAGCGAGGTCCCCGTCCGGGTACGGCGGGCAGTGCGCCACGCACCAGCGCACCGCGGTGCCGTCCACCCGGGCGACGGCCCGGGTCAGCTCGTGCAGGAGCCGGCTGCGTCCACTGCCGGGCGGCCCGGTCAGGGAGATCCATCGTGGACGGCGCTCGCGCAGCGCCCGGGTCACCGCGTCGGCAGCGCCCGCCAGTTCGCGCCGGCGACCGATGAACGGGCCGTGATGCCGGGCCGGCCGGTGCCGGGACAGCCCGGTCACCCGCCAGACGTCCAGCGGCGACGCCTTGCCGGCGAGGTTCACGGTGGCGAGCGGGCGCTGGTCCACCAGGCCGGCGACCGCCCGCCGGGTGGTCGGGCAGACCACCACCCCGCCGGGCGGCGCGTACTCCTGGAGGCGGGCCGCGGTGGTGATCACCGCGCCGCTGGCCGCGCCGTGTCCGCCGTCGCGGGCCCCGGTCAGGTCGACCAGCACCTCGCCGGTGGCCACCCCGACCCGTACCCGCAGCCGGGCGTCGCCCGGCGACCGTCGGTCCAGCGCCGCCTGGATCTCCAGCCCGGCCCGCACCGCCCGGTACGCGTCGAAGCCGTCGCAGTCGGGCGCGCCGAACAGCGCCATCACCGCGTCGCCGACGTACTTCTCGACCACGCCCCGCCAGCGGCGCAGCACGCCGCCGACGGTGCCGAAGTAGACCCGTTGCAGCGCCCGCACGTCCTCCGGGTCGAGTCGTTCCACCAGGGCGGTCGAGCCGACGATGTCGACGAAGAGCACGGTGACGGTGCGGCGTTCCTCCGGCACCGGCCAGCGCGACGCGTTGACGGCTTCCCGACTCCCCACGGGCGTGGTGATCAACATCGCACCCACCCTTTCCCTGGTCCGGTGCCCGACGACCTCCGGACACTTTCACCACCGGGTCGTCGGGGGATCGGTAGGACGACGTATGTCGGGCACGCGCAACCGTTAGTCGGTTTGTCGACGCGAGGAGTACGAGTGGGGCCCCGAGGCCGTAGAACGGTGCGGGGACCTGTGACTAGGCTGCGTCCCATGGCCAGCGACCCGGACACCGCACCGCTCGTCGGCCGCACCGGGACCCTGGCGACGCTGCGGTCGGCACTGCTCGACGACGTCGCTCCCGGGCAGACCGCGGCGGTGTTCCTCACCGGCGAGAGCGGGGTGGGCAAGACCCGGCTGCTCGGCGAGGTGGGTGAGCGCCTGCGGCAGGCCGGCGCCCTGGTCCTCACCGGCACCTGCCTCGACATCGGCGACGCCTCGCCGCTGCACCCGGTGCGCCAGGCGCTGCGCCGGCTCGACGCCGACCAGGCCGAGGCGCGCACCACGTCGGCGGTCCGTGGCCTGCTGCAGGTCTTCGACGAGGAGACCCCGGGCCCGGACGGCGCGGGCGCGCTGCTGGAACGGGTCGCCCAGGGGCTGCACCTGGTTGCCGGCGGTCGGCCGCTGGTGCTCGTCCTCGACGATCTGCAGTGGGTCGACCGGAGCACCCGCCAGCTCCTGCTCTATCTGCTCGCCGGCCTCGGCGACCTGCAGCTGTCCGTGCTCGCCGCGATCCGCGCCGAGTCGCTGCGCGGCGCGCACCCGCTGCGCCGGGTGCTCACCGAACTGCGCCGCCTGCGGTCGGTGCGGGTGGTGGACCTGCTTCCGCTGGACCGGGCCGGCACCGACGAGCTGGCCGCCGCGATCGCCGGCGCGCCGCTGCCGCCGGAGGCCGCCGACCAGATGTGGCAACGCAGCGGCGGCAACCCGTTCGTGGTGGAGGAGCTGGCCCGCGACCGGCGCGACGGCCGCGACGGCCTCTCCGACACGCTGCGCGAGGTCTTCCTGGACCGGGTGGACGCGTTGCCGCAGCCCGCGCACGCCGTGGTGCAGGCGGTCGCGGCCGGCGTCGAGCCGGTCGAGCACTGGCTGCTGGCCCAGGTGGTCCGGCTGCCGGAGGACGAGCTTCTCGACGCGGTGCGCGAGGCGGTGGCGCACCGGCTGCTGGTCGGCGCCGACGACGGCTACCGGCTGCGGCACCGGCTGGTCGCCGAGATCCTGGCCCACGAGTTGCTGCCCGCCGAGCGGGCCGCGCTGCACCGCCGCTACGCCGAGGCGCTCACCGCCGCCCCGGCCGAGCTGCACCAGGCCCGGCTGGCCCACCACTGGCGGCAGGCCGGCGAGCCGGCCCGCGCGCTGCCCGCGACGATGGCCGCCGCCCGCGAGGCGGAACGGCTGCACGGGTACGCCGAGGCGCACCGCCACTGGTCCGCCGCGTTGACCCTGGCGGCCACCCCGACCCCGGTGCCGCCGGACGGCAGCCGGCCGCCCGAGCCGGTCGAGGTGGACCGGGTCGAACTGCTCAGCCACGCCGCCGAGGCCGCGCACCACAGTGGAGAGCACGCCCGGGCGCTGACCCTGCTGGAGGAGCTGTCCGCCGATCCGGCGGGCCCGCCGGCCTGCGCGTTGCACATCCGGCGGGCCCGCTACCTGGCCTCCGCCGGCCGTTCCGCCCCGGCCGAGGAGGAATACCGGCGGGTGCTCGCCTCGGCCGACTGCACGCCGCACGAGCGGTGCACCGCCGCCGCCCGGCTGGCCGAGCTGCTGCTGCACCTGGGCCGGTACGCCGAGGCCGGCGCCCAGGCGCGGGAGGCCCTCGACCTGGCCGCCGAGGTCCCCGGCTCCACCTCCGAGGTGGTGCTGGCCAGCGCCGCGCTCGGCTTCAGCGAGGCGTTCCTGGAGGATCCGACCGCCGGGCTGGCGGTGATGCGCCGGGCGCTGGAGACCGCCGAACGCTCCGGTCGGCCGGAGGACGTGGCCTGCGCCTACCTGCACCTCGCCGAGCTGCTCACCGGGCCGCTCAACATCCTCGAGGAGGGGGTGGTGGTGGCCCGCCGCGGCGCCGAGCGGGTCGCCGAGCTGGGCCTCGGCCGCACCTGGGAGACCCGGCTGCTGGCGGTCGCCACGAACGGGCTGTTCCGGGTGGGGCAGTGGGCCGAGGCGGAGAAGGTCGTCGCCGCCGCGCTGCGGCACCGGCCGTCCGGCGCGGACGCGGTCGAGCTGCTGCTGGCCCGGTGCCGGCTCTCCGTCGGCTACGGCGACGTCGAGGCCTCCGATCGGGACCTGGAGGCGGTCGCCACGGTGCTGGCCGGCGGCGGTGCCCGGCACGTGCTGCCGATGCTGATCCTGCGTGCCGGGCTGTTCATGTGGCAGGGCCGGCACGACCTGGCCCGACAGGCCGTCCAGCGGGGCCTGACCGAGAGTCGCTCGGACGACGTGATCGTGCTGGCCACGCTGGCCTGGCACGGGCTGCGCGCCGAGGCCGAGGCGACGGCCAGCCGCACCGTCGAGGTGGACCCGACCGCGGTGCGCCGGCTGCGCGAGGCGGTCGACCGGGTGACCCGCAAGAGCGGCCAGGCCGGTGCTCCGGTGCGCTACGTGGCCGACGGCTTCCTGGCGCTCTGCGACGCCGAGCTGAGCCGGCTCGACGACGGCCGGGGCGACCCCGAGCTGTGGGCCCGCTCGGCCACCGAGTGGGACCGGCGCAACCACCCCTACCCGGCGGCGTACTCGCGGTTGCGGCAGGCCGAGGCGCTGCTGGCCCGGCGCAGCCGGGTGGCCACCGCCGGCAAGCTGCTGCGCCAGGCCCACGCGATGGCGCAGTCGCTCGGCGCGGTGCCGCTCAGCGCGGAGATCCGTACCCTGGCGGGCCGGGCCCGGGTCACCCTGGACGACGCGCCGTCGGCCGGGCCGGTGCCCCGGCCGCGGACGGCGGTGCCCGCGGCCCCGGCGGTGGACGAGCTGGCGGTGCTGACCGCGCGGGAGCGCGAGGTGCTCGCCGCGGTCGCCGAGGGGCTGACGAACAAGGAGATCGGCCAGCGGCTGTTCATCAGCGAACGGACCATCGGCGTGCACGTGTCGCACATCTTCGACAAGCTCCAGGTCCGCACGCGGGTGCAGGCCAGCGCGATCTTCCTGCGCAACCGCCCGGAATAGACGTACGTCGGTTATACGTCGTTCTACTGATCCGGGGCGCCGGGGCCGGCTGGCAGGCTGTGCCGCGGAATCGGGTGGCGTCGTGGGGGACGCCGACCATCGTGGAGGAGAGATGACCGAACCGGTCTGGGGTCCCGTGCACCAGGACATCGTCGGGTTGCTCGCCGACCACCCCGCCGACGTGCCGGCGGTCGTCGACCATCTGACGAAGCTGCAGGACCTGCTGGTCCGGCTCCCGCCGCTGGAGGCGAGCTGCCCGCTCGCCGACTTCAACAAGCTCTACCTGGTCATCACCAGCACCGTGCTGGACGGCCTCTACGAGGACCGGTTCGTCGACCCGGCGTTCCTGGCCCGGCTGGACGTGGACTTCGCCGCCCGCTACTTCGAGGCGCTGCGGTTCTGGACCGACTCCAGCCCGAGCACGCCGCGGGCCTGGTCCTGCCTGTTCAAGCGGATGCGTGGCCCGGACGCCCGACCGCTGCCGTCGGCCGCCGCGGGCGTCAACGCGCACATCAACTACGACCTGCCGTTCGCGTTGGTGACCACGCTGGAGAGCCTGGAGTCGGAGCCGGTCGACGGCAGCGACCAGCACCGCGACTACCTGGAGATCAACAAGATCTTCGCGGAGCGGATCCCGGAGCTGCGGCGGGGCTACCTGGACCACTGGCAACTCATGATCGACATGGTCAACGGCGACATCGACGACTGGTACCAGGGCGAGCTGGTGGAATACACCCGCAACGTGGCCTGGCGCAACGCCCAGAAGATCTGGCGCTGCCGCCACGACCCGGACGCCCGCGAGTGTGAGCGGACGCGGCTGGACGACAACGCCGCGCTGCTCGGCCGGCTGCTGCTGTCGCCCCTGGGGGCGTTCCTGCAGTAGCCGGGACGGGGGGTCCCCGTGTCCCGCCGTCCGGGCGCGGGACACGGGGACGCCGTCCCTCTCGTCGCTGGTTCGATCGGCATTCGGCCGGGTCGTGACCCGGCTACCGCCTACCGTCGGGTCATGGCGCAGGCACGGGACGGGGAGCAGCCCCGGCGTACGCGGGACCGGCGCCGCGAGGCGCACGCCGCCGCCGCGGCCCGGGCCGGTCGCCACGGCGAGCCCGGCGACGGGGCCGGCCGGGCACCGTGCGCGCTCCCGGACCGGGTGGAGACGCCGGCCCGGCCGGCGGTGCCCGCCGACCGGCTGCACCGGTGGCTGTTCCAGCACCGGGTCGAGCCGGTCGGCCCGGAGGTGCGGGAACACCAGACCCGGGCGCACCCGTGGTGGCAGGTGATGTGCCTGACCGGGGTCGACTACTTCTCCACCCTGTCCTACCTGCCGGGCATCGCGGCCGTCGCGGCCGGCGCGCTCAGCCCGCTGGCCACCCTGCTCATCGTGGCGCTGACCCTGCTCGGGATGCTGCCCATGTATCGGCGGGTGGCCCGGGAGAGCCCGCACGGGCAGGGCTCGGTGGCGATGCTGGAGCGGCTGCTGCCGTTCTGGCGGGGCAAGGTCTTCGTGCTGGTGCTGCTCGGCTTCGTGGCCACCTCGTGGATCATCACGATCACGCTCTCCGCCGCCGACGCCAGCGTGCACCTGCTGGAGAACCCGGTCCTGCCCCGGTCGTTCCCGCACGACACCACCGCCGCGGTGGTCGTCACCGTGGTGCTGCTGCTGGTGCTCGGCGGCGTGTTCCTGCTCGGCTTCAGCGAGGCCGTGCAGGTCGCCATCCCGCTGGTGGCGGTCTTCCTCGCGTTGAACGCGGTGGTGGTGGTCGCCGGGCTGGCCGACGTCGCCGCCGACCCGGGGGTGCTCGGCGACTGGACCGACCGGCTGACCCGGGTCGGCGGCGCCGGCGACGTGCTGGCCACCAGCGTGCTCGCCTTCCCGCTGCTGGTGCTGGGCCTGTCCGGCTTCGAGACCGGGGTGAGCATGATGCCGCTGGTCCGAGGCGACGGCGAGGACCCGGAAGGGCGGCTGGCCGCCCGGATCCGCAGCACCCGGCGACTGCTCACCACCGCCGCGCTGATCATGTCGGTCTACCTGGTGGCGACCACGTTCGTCACCACGGTGCTGATCCCGCCGGACGCGTTCGCCCCCGGCGGGCCGGCCAACGGCCGGGCGCTGGCCTACCTGGCGCACGAACGCCTCGGTGAGGCCTTCGGCACCGTCTACGACATCAGCAGCGTGCTCATCCTCTGGTTCGCCGGCGCCTCGGCGATGGCCGGGCTGATCAACATCGTGCCGCGCTACCTGCCGTCGTACGGGATGGCGCCGGAGTGGGGCCGGGCGGTGCGGCCGGTGGTGCTGGTCTACACCGCGATCAGCATCGCCATCACCGTCGCGTTCCGCGCCGACGTCAACGCCCAGGCCGGGGCGTACGCCACCGGCATCCTGGCGATGATGGTCTCCGGCGCGATCGCGGTGACCATCTCGGCGCTGCGCGCCCGGCACCGGGTCGCCGCCGCCGGGTTCGCGCTGCTCACCGCCGTGCTGCTGTACGCGCTCGCGGAGAACGTGGTGGAGAAGCCGGACGGCATCACCATCTCCGGGTTCTTCATCGCCGGGATCGTCGCGGTCTCGCTGATCTCCCGGGTCACCCGGACCACCGAGCTGCGCGCCGAGCGGATCGAGTTCGACGGGCCGGCCCGCCGGTTCGTCGACGAGTCCGTCGCCCGGGACGGGCGGCTGCACCTGATCGCGAACAAGCGGCAGAGCGGGTCGGTGAAGGAGTACCGGGTCAAGGAGCGGGCCCAGCGGTCGATGAACCCGGTGCCCGGTGCCGCCGACGTGATCTTCCTGGAGATCGACATCAGCGACCCGTCGCAGTTCAGCGACGTGCTGCGGGTGCACGGGGTGGAGGTGGGCGAGTACCGGATCCTGCGGGCCCGCAGCCCGGCCGCGCCGAACGCGATCGCGGCGATCCTGCTCGCGCTGCGCGATGCCACCGGGGTCCGGCCGCACTGCCACTTCGAGTGGTCGGAGGGGAACCCGATCGCGCACCTGCTGCGCTACCTGATCCTGGGGCGCGGCGACACCCCGCCGGTGGTGCGCGAGATCATCCGCAAGTCCGAGCCCGACCCGACCCGGCGGCCCGGTATCCACGTGGGTGGTTGAGGGGTAAGGCGGGGCCCCCTGTTAACGCATTCGGTAGAGGAAGGGGCCCCGCTTAACACGCCGGCCGGACCAGCAAACCCAGCCTCCTAGGATGCTGTAGGGGTGGTGACCCCCAGACCGCGGGTACGGAACGGCCCGCGCTCGCTGGGCGGGCGCGGGCCGGGGAAGTGCGGGGAGTACGGAGCGCGGCGGCCTACTTGGACGGCTCCGGCAGCTTGCAGTCGATCTTCGGGTTGGCGCCGATGTAGTTCAGCGGACCGGCCACGATGGTGACGAGGATCGTGCCCGCCTCCGCGCAGTTGGTCTCGTCGTTGCCGTAGTAGCCGCGCTGCCCGGCCGCGATGGCGCCGATGATGAGCCAGATGACGACCAGGACGCCGAATATCGAGGTGCCGCGCATCAGTTGCCTCCACTGGGGTTGTGGTGGATTCGAGGTGGAGGGCATGTACCCCGCGCGGGTGATCCGCCAAACGGCGCACCGCCGCGGCGCGGCCGATTCCGATTACCGGCGGCGGCTCAGTGCGGTGGCATCGGCTCCTCGGGCGGACGGCCCCGACTGCGCCGGTGGTCGGCGGCGGCCACCCCGGCCAGCACCAGCATCGCCCCGAGGGAGGCGTACACCGGCGCCAGGAACACCAGCGCCGGTGCGAC
Organism: Micromonospora humi; assembly: GCF_900090105.1. Taxonomy (GTDB): domain Bacteria; phylum Actinomycetota; class Actinomycetes; order Mycobacteriales; family Micromonosporaceae; genus Micromonospora; species Micromonospora humi. The sequence continues at coordinate 405,771 of NZ_FMDM01000001.1, forward strand.
GCAGAGCAGCGCCAGCACGCCACCGGGACGCGACGGCGACACCCGGCTGAAGACCTCGTACTCGAAGGCCGCCCGGCCGGCCAGGAACAGCGCCGGCCCGCCGAGGATGACCGCCAGCCAGGCCGGTGGGGTGTGTCCGGTCGGCTCCAGCAGCACCAGGTCGAAGCCGGCCGCGGTGGTCACCACCCCGGCCACCATCAGCAGGTGGGTGTACGGGGCGGTGTTCAGGAACTTGCTCGGCTGGTTCGACCGCGCGATGGCGTCCGGCAGCAGCTCACCGGACTTGTGCACGTAGAGGCGCCAGAGCAGCAGCGTGGTGCCGAACGCGGTGGTGAACGCGGCGATGTTCTCCACCTCGGAGTGGTGCAGGCTGAACACGGTGCCGGAGACCAGTACCGCGTCGCCCAGCGCGATGATGAAGAACTGCTGGTAGCGCTCGGAGAGGTGCTCGGCGGTCACGTTGCGCTGGGCGTCCGGCACGGCGCCCAGGCCGGGCACCGGGTAGGCGAGCCGGAACCCCAGATAGTCGATGGCCAGCGCGCCGGCCCAGAACCACATCCGGGCGTTGTCGTGCGCGGCGACCGCCCCAACCAGCCAGGGCACCGCCGACACCGCGAACCAGACGAAGATCCGGATGGCCCGGCGGCGGGTCTGCGGGTGACGCCGGACCGCCGGCATGAGGAACAGGCCGCGTCCGAGATGGATCGCCACGTACGTGCCGGCGAAGACCAGCCCACGGGCGCCGAACGCCTCCGGGATGGCGGTGGTCATCAGCAGCGCGCCGAACATCACCGCCACCACCAGTAGTTTGATCTCGGCGCGCTGCGGATCGTAGAGATCGGTGACCAGCGTGGTGATCGCCCACGTCCACCAGATGGCCATCAACATGATCAGCGATTCGGCGGCGCGCTCCCAGCCGACCCCGCCGATCAGGTAGCGGGAGACCAGGGCGAGCGCCACCACGTACACCAGATCGAAGAAGAGCTCCAGCAGCGTCACCCGGCGTGGCGCCTCGGGATCGCGGACCGGGGGACGCGGGCCGGCGGGGTCCGGTGTCGCGGTGGGCACGAGCTGCTCCCTGCGGTGGCGGATCGTGCGGTGAGGCCGTCCCGCCCCTGCACCGACCGTAGCCACGCCCGCGCGTGCCCGTCGGCCTTTCGGCATTCCGACGCCCGCGAACGGGACGGGCCGGTGGCGACCGTCGGTCGCCACCGGCCCGGACTGCGGTACGGGCTACTCGGCGCCGGCCGGCAGCACCTGCTCGGCCTCGCTCCGGGCGCCGGCCAGCACCTTCGCCTGCTGCGGCCAGGTGGCGAGGCCGGGCGCGGCGCGCAGGCCGGCGGCCTTCACGGTCTCCCGCAGCGCGGCCTCGTCCAGGTCGGCCAGTTGCCGGTAGGTGCGGATGCCGGCCTCCTGGAGCGCGGCGGCCAGCTTCGGCCCGATGCCCTGGATGCGGCGGAAGTCGTCCGGGCCGGCGTTCTCCGCCGAGGTCCGGGGCGCCGGGACGACCGGCGTGGCCGCCGGCTCGCTGTCGGCCGACGTGGCCGGTTCCGCCACCGCGCCGACGGGCGCGGGCGTCGCGTCGGCCGGTTCCGCCACCGCGTCGGCGGGTACGGGCGTCGCGTCGGCCGGTTCCGCCACCGCGCCGGCGGGCGCGGGCGTCGCGTCGGCCGGTTCCGCCACCACGCCGGCGGGCACGGGCTCCCGCTCGGTCGCCGGCGCGGCCGGCAGCGGCTCGGCGGCCGGCTCGGCCCCTGCGCCGGCCGGCTCGGCGGCGTCGACCGCCCGCGCCGGGTGCGACGAACCGGCGGCGACGGGCTCCGCCCTGGTGGCCGGCTCCGGCTCGGCGGTGGCGGCGACCGGCTCGGCCGTGGTGGCGACCGGCTCGGCCGTGGTGGCGACGGGCTCGGCCGTGCTGGCGACCGGCTCCGCCGAAGCGGCGGCGACGGGCTCTGCGGTGGTGGTCGGCTCGGCCTCGAGGACCGGCTCCGTCGAACCGGCGGCGGCCGGCTCGGTCGCGGAAGCGGGCTCGGCCTCGGCGGTGACGACGACCGGCTCGGTGGCGGGGTCGGACTCGGGGGCGGTGTCCACCTCGGCCGGGGCCGGCCGGTCGGTCACGGCGGCGGGCGCCGGCGTCTCGTCGACCACCGCTGCCGGGTGCGGTTCGTCGACGGTGGCGGTCACCTCGGTGGCCGGGGCGGTGGCACCCTCCACGGTGGGCGTCGACGCGCCGGCGCCGGTCCGGCGGCCGAACGCCACCCAGCCGACACCGACTCCGATGAGCAGGGCCAGGATCACGAGCAGCCACTGCCCGAAGCTCGACGGCATGGCCAACCTCCTTCTATGTACGTGCACGACGGTCACGAGAAAGCTCGGGGCAGCTTCGCACACGTGCGCGCGGGGCGACAGGCAGGTCGGCGGTGGGACGTGCGGGTGGGACCGGCCGGTGGCCGGAGGATGACCGTGGGTGGGGGAGGGCGTCCCGGGACCTGGTGCCGTGCGCGGTCCCGGGACGCCCCCGTCGGTGGCCCGTGGCCGGTCAGCGGATCCGGTCGGGCGTGGGGGTGTCGGCGGAGTCCCAGCTGTAGAAGCAGCCGGCCACGGCGTCGCGGGGCGAGTGCCAGGTCGGCAGGTACGGCGCGGTGTGCGCGGACAGCCGTTCGTTGACGTGTGCGTAGAGCGGGTGGTCGCGCAGCTCGGCGGCCAGCTCCGGCGCCACGTCGACGGTCTCCATCAGATGCACGCACAGGTCGTGCAGGTAGTAGAGCGACCGGTGCCGGACGCCGGTGAGCCGGGGCAGCTCGGTCGCGTCGGACTCGGCGAAGATCTGTGCCACCCGGCCCTGCGAGCCGGGCACGATCCGGCTGACCACCAACAGTCGACTCATCGCAGTCCCCTTCCGCCGCGCTGCCGCCGCGTCGCCCCCGGGCCGGGCGGCGGCGGTCGTCGTGCCTCCACCGTGGCGGTGCGGGTGTCACCTCGCCGTCACGGCGTACCCCTGGGCATTGATGGCGGTGGCGTGGTCGCGCCGCGCGGATGCGGCGCCGGGCGGCGCGGCGCGGCGCCGGTGGCCGGGCCGGCGCGGCGTGTCGGCGGCTCCGGGCGGCTGGCCCGGCGGATCGGGGCGAGGGTGTCGTCGAGCAGGGCGGTCATGGCCGGGGACGGTTCCAGGCGCAGCTCACGCAGGAGCAGGTCGCGGTAGACGTAGAAGGAGTGCACCGCCTCGAACGCGTTGCCCTCGGCGAGGTGGATGCGGACGACCAGGCGGTGCGGGGTCTCCCGCAGCGGCTCGGCCGCCATCGCCTCCAGCGCCGCTTCGAGGGCCTCGCCGTGGCGCCCGGCGACGAGGTGGTTGCCGGCCAACTCCTCCAGCATGTGCAGGCGCAGTTGGCGCAGTCGCTCCCGTTCCAGCAGCACCCAGTCGTCGTACCAGCCGGGGAGCAGGTCGTGCCGGCCGGCGCCGGTGACGCCGCGGGGGACCGCGCCCTCGCGGACCCGGGCGGCGGCCTCGACCAGTTCGTCGGTGTCGAGGTGGACGGTGGGGTCGAGGCGGACGGTGTCGCCGTCGGTGCGCAGCGGACAGCACGGGTCCTGGCGCAGCCGCCAGAGCGCGGTACGCAGCGAGGAGAGCGCCCGTTCCTCGGGGTTCTCCGGCCAGAGCAGGCCGGCGAGGTGGCTGCGGGTGGCGCCCGGGCGCAGCCCGATCAGCGCGATGACGCGTTGCAGGCCGCGGGGCACCACCACCGGCGTGCCGTCGTGCAGCAGTTGGAAACCGCCGAGCAGGTGCAGCGCCACCCGGGGGGCGTGGTCTCCCGCCGTCGGCATCCTCGATCCACCGGACACGGCGCACCCCCCACCGCCGGGCACCTGAGTCCCGACTGTCCTGTCTGCCCGGATTCTCGCCCTCGACCCCGGTGTCGGAACGTCTCCACCACGGTGGTCGGACGTGTGCCGTGGCCGGGTCGATCGGAACGGAGAATATCAACGTCTGTTACTCTCAGTCAACGTCCCCAGCTGCCGTTGACGCTCCGTAGCGGATTCGTAAGTCCCCTGTGATCTGCGAAAAAGTGTCGTCAACGGGAAAGCGGAAGTGGATCTTCGCATAGCTCGCGCACAGCTTGCGTCAACGCAGCGTCACCATCCTGGCGGGCCGGTGGTGGTGGCCGGTTGACGCCGGGTTGACGCCGCCGGCGGCACCGTGAGCCATCCGTGCGGCGTGACCGATCCGCCGCGCACCGGGACGTACCAGGGGAGGCCGCGGATGGACCGTTCGCTCATCGTCGCCAAGGTGGTGCCCACCGCCGAGGACCGGGTCGCCGAGATCTTCGCCGAGTCCGACGCGACCGAGCTGCCCGGCCTGGTCGGCGTGCGCCACCGCGCCCTCTACCGGCTGCACGACCTCTACGTGCACCTGCTGGAGACGGAGTCACCGACCGAGGGGGCGGTCGAGGACGCCCGCGGGCACCCCGAGTTCGTGCGGATCAGCGAGCGGCTGCGGCCGTACGTCTCGCCGTACCTGGCGACCTGGCGCTCGCCCCGCGACGCCATGGCCCACTGCTTCTACCGGTACGACGCCCCGGGCCGCCAGGCGAACCCGCACGACGCCGCCGGGCGGCGGCCGTGACCACCACCGCGCCCCGCGACGAGCAGCTCTGGTCGCGGTGCGACGGTTGCGCCTCGCTGCTCTACCGCAAGCGGCTACGCCGCAACCTGGACGTCTGCCCGGAGTGCGGCTCGCACGCCCGGTTGGACGCGCCGGAGCGGGTGGCGCAACTGGTCGACCCGGACTCGTTCGCCCCACTGCCCGACCAGGCGGTCCGGGTCGACCCGATCGGCTTCGTCGACGCGCTGCCCTATCCGCACCGGCTCGGCGCCGCCCGCGCCGGCACCGGCCTGGACGAGGCGGTGGTCTGCGGCACCGCCCGGCTGGGCGGCCACCCGGTCGCGCTGGCGGTGATGGACTTCCGCTTCCTGGGCGGCAGCCTCGGCTGCGCGGTCGGCGAGCTGATCACCCGCACCGCCGAACGGGCGCTCGCCGACGGCATCCCGCTGGTGCTGGTCACCGCGTCGGGCGGGGCGCGGATGCAGGAGGGCGCGCTGTCGTTGATGCAGATGGCCACCGTCAGCCAGGCCCTCGCGGGGCTGCGCGAGGCGGGTCTGCTCACGGTCAGCGTGGTCACCGACCCGACGTACGGCGGGGTGGCCGCGTCGTTCGCCACCAACACCGACGTGGTGCTGGCCGAGAGCGGCGCCCGGCTGGGCTTCGCCGGCCCCCGGGTGATCCGGCAGGTCACCGGCGCGGCGCTGCCGGACGGGTTCCAGACCGCGGAGTATCTGCTGCGGCACGGGCAGGTCGACCTGGTGGTGCCCCGGCACGCCCTGCGGGGCCGGCTGGCCGCGCTGCTCGCCGCCGCCGAGGCCGGCCGCCGTCCGCCGGCCACCGGGCCGGCGCCGCGCCCGTCCGCCGCCGTGTCTCCCGCCGCCGCGCGCCCGGCCCGCGACCCCTGGGAGACGGTACGCACCGCCCGGCACCCCGGCCGACCGACCACGTTGGACTATCTGGAGACCGCGTTCGACGGTTTCGTCGAGCTGCACGGCGACCGGCTCGGCGCGGACTGCCCGGCGATCGTCGGTGGCGTGGCCCGCCTCGACGGGCGGCCGGTGATGGTGATCGGCCACCAGAAGGGGCACACCACCGCCGAGCTGGTGGCCCGCAACTTCGGCATGGCCTCCCCGGCCGGGCACCGCAAGGCGCTGCGGCTGATGCGCCTCGCGGCCCGGCTCCGGCTGCCGGTGGTGACGCTCGTGGACACCCCGGGCGCCGACCCGGGGGTGACCGCCGAGCAGCAGGGTCAGGCCGCGGCGATCGCGGAGAACATCCTCGCGCTGAGCGTGCTGCCCACGCCGGTGGTGGCGGTGGTCACCGGGGAGGGCGGCAGCGGCGGCGCGCTGGCCCTGGCCGTCGCCGACCGGGTGCTCATGCTGGAGCACGCCGTCTACTCGGTGATCAGCCCGGAGGGCTGCGCCGCGATCCTGTGGCCGGACAGCTCGGCCGCACCGCAGGCCGCCCGCGCGTTGCGGCTGACCGGCGCCGACCTGTGCCGGCTCGGCGTGGTCGACGAACTGGTGCCGGAGCCGCACCCGGCGGCACACGGCGACCCGGTGGGCGCTGCGGAGCTGCTGGGCCGGGCGGTCGCGGCGAACCTCGCCCCGCTGCTCACGGTCCCCCCGGCCACCCTGGTGCGCCGCCGCCGCCAGCGCTTCCGTCGCTTCGGCGCGGCGCGCTCCGCCGGCCCGTCGGCCGGGGGAGCGGCGGCCGGTGCGCCGGCTGCGACGGTGGCGGCCCGCTCCGTCGGCCCCTCACCGGGACCGGTGGCGGGCCGCGTCGCCGCCGAGCCGGGCGGGGGCGCGTCGGCCGGCGGCCGGACGGAGGTGGCGTGATGGCGGACGGCGAGGCCGAGCAGCTGCTGGACGGGCTGCGCCGACAGGCCCACCGGCTGGTCGCCGACCTGGCCGGCCCGGTCCGCCGGGTGCGGCTGCGCAGCGGTGACGCCGCGCTGGAGGTGGAGTGGCACGACCCGGTGCCGGCGCCGCGTGCCGGGCACCCGCCCGACGGCGAGCCGGTGACGCGGGCCGACTCGGACCCGGCGCCCGCAGCCGACCGGCCGACCGTGCGCTCACCGGTGGTGGGCACGTTCTACCGGGCCCCGGAGCCGGGCGCCGCACCGTTCGTCGCGGTCGGCGACCTGGTCCGGCCGGGCCAGGTGATCGGCGTCGTGGAGGCGATGAAGCTGATGAACGAGGTGACCGCCGGCCAGGCCGGCCGGGTGGTCGAGGTGCTGGTCGAAGACGGCAAGCCGGTCGAGTACGACCAGCCGCTGATCGCGCTGGACCCGGTCGCCGGAGCGGACGCCTGATGTTCGAGAAGGTGCTGATCGCCAACCGGGGCGAGATCGCGCTTCGGGTGCTGCGGGCCTGCCGGGAACTCGGCGTGCGGACGGTGGTGGTGCACTCCAGCGCCGACGCCGACTCGCTGCCGGTGCGGCTGGCCGACGAGGCGGTCCGGATCGGTCCGGCGGCCAGCCGCCGCAGCTACCTCAACGCCGCGGCGATCGTCGAGGCGGCCCGGCAGACCGGCGCCCAGGCGGTGCACCCCGGTTACGGCTTCCTCTCCGAGGACGCCGACTTCGCCGAGATCTGCGCCGAGAACGGGCTCGTCTTCGTCGGCCCGCCGCCGCAGGTGATGGCCGCGCTCGCGGACAAGTCCACCGCCCGGGCGTTGATGAGCCGGGCCGGGCTGCCGCTGCCGCCGGGCAGCGTGCGGACGTCGCCGACCGTGTCCGACGCCCAGGAGGTGGCCGCCGAGGTCGGCTACCCGGTGATCGTCAAGGCCGCGGCCGGCGGGGGCGGGCGCGGGATGACAGTGGTGCGCTCCGCCGCCGAGCTGCCCCGCGCGTACGCCCGTACCCGCGCCGCCGCGCAGGTCGCCTTCGGCGACGACCGGGTGTACGTCGAGCGCTACCTCGCCGACGCCCGCCACGTCGAGGTGCAGGTGCTCTGCGACGACCAGGGCAACGGTGTGCACCTGGGCACCCGGGACTGCTCGGTGCAGCGCCGGCACCAGAAGCTCATCGAGGAGGCGCCCGCGCCGGCGCTGCGACCGGCCACCCTGGACACGCTCGCCGAGGTGGCCCTGCGCGGCGCGCTGTCGGTCGGCTTCACCGGCGTCGGCACCGTCGAGTTCCTGGTCGACGACGCGGAACGCGCCCACTTCCTGGAGATCAACTGCCGGATCCAGGTGGAGCACCCGGTCACCGAGATGGTCACCGGCATCGACCTGGTGCGGGAACAGCTCCACGTCGCCGCCGGCACGCCGCTGCGCCTGCGGCAGTCCGACGTGCGGCTGCACGGGGTGGCGATCGAGTGCCGGGTCAACGTGGAGGACCCGGACCGCGACTTCGCGCCCGCGCCCGGCCGGCTGGACCGGTTCCGGCCGCCCGGCGGCCCGTTCACCCGGGTCGACACGCACGGCCACGTCGGCTACCTGGTCAGCCCGCACTACGACTCGCTGCTGGCCAAGGTGGCGGTCTGGGCGCCGGACCGCGACGCCGCGCTGGACCGGCTCGACCGGGCCCTGGCCGAGTTCGACGTGGCCGGCCCCGGGGTCCGCACCACCATCCCGTTCGCCCGGCGGGTGTTGCGCGACCCCGCGTTCCGGGCCGCCCGGCACACCACCGCGCTGGTCGAGCACCTGCTCGCCCCGCGCCCCGAAACCGTCCCGCACGCCGAAACCGTCCCGCACGCCGAGGCCGTCCCGCACCCCGAAACCGTCCCGTACCCCGAGGCCGACCCGCGCCCGGAAGCCGGGCGCACCGTGCCCGACCCGCGCGCCGAGGCCGACCCGGCTGCCCGTACCCCCGCTCCCGCCGTGCCTGCCGCCGGCCCGACCACCTGGAGGAACCGATGACCCTCGCCCCCGACCGCCCGCTGACCAGCGAGATCACCGAGATCCTGGTGACGCACTGCGGCCTGGACCCGGACGCCGCCGCCGGCGCGCCGGCGGCCAGCCTGGAGGAGCTGGGCATGGATTCGCTGGCGCTGCTCGAACTCGCCGCGGTCGTGGCCGACCGGTACCGGGTGAAGATCCCCGAGCAGGCCGGCGGGCTCAGCATCGCCGGCGTCGCCGACCTGGTCGCCCGCCGGGCGGACCCGCCCGGGCACACCGAGAACGCGGTGGACATCGCCGCGCCGCTGCCACTGGTCTGGGACGTCACCAACGATGTGGCCCGGTGGACCGAGCTGTTCACCGAGTACGCGGTGGCCGAGATCCTGCACCGCGACGGTGACACGGTCCGCTTCCGGCTCACCATGCATCCGGACGAGAACGGGGTGGCGTGGAGCTGGGTCAGCGAACGCACCGCCGACCCGGTCACCCGGCAGGTGCACGCCCGGCGGGTGGAGACCGGCCCGTTCGAGTACATGCGCATCCACTGGCGCTACGAGGAGATCCCCGGCGGCACCCGGATGACCTGGATCCAGGACTTCGCCATGAAACCCGGGGCGCCGCTCGACAACGCCGGCATGACCGAGCGGATCAACACCAACAGCGCGATCCAGCTCGCCGTGATCAAGGAAAAGATCGAGGGGGCGGCGCGATGACCGACACCACCACGGCCCGGGTCTCCGCGCGCGACGTCCCCGCCGACCGGCGGCGCGGTGGGGAGCTGCGGGTGCTGCTCGGCCCGAAGACCGTCGGCAGCACCTCCGGTTTCATGGGGGTGGCCACGCTCGCGCCGGGGGAGCGGATCGCCGAGCACTACCACCCGTACAGCGAGGAGTTCCTCTACGTGGCGCGCGGCGCCATCACCGTCGACCTGGACGACCAGCCGGTCCCGGTGGCCGCCGGCGAGGCGCTGTACGTGCCGAAGGACGTCCGGCACCGGCTGCGCAACACCGGCGACGAGCCCGCCGAGGTGGTCTTCCACCTCGGCCCGCTCGCGCCCCGCCCGGAACTCGGCCACGTCGACACCGAGAGCGCCGCCCCACCGCCACGGGAGCCGTCGTGACCGGCCGGCGCACCGTGGTCACCGGGGTCGGGGTGGTGGCCCCCGGCGGCGCCACCCGGGACCGGTTCTGGAAGACGATCACCGAGGGGCGGACCGCCACCCGGCGGATCAGCTTCTTCGACCCGTCGCCGTTCCGCTCGCAGATCGCCGCCGAGTGCGACTTCGACCCGGACGCCGCCGGGATCACCCTGGCCGAGCGGCAGCGCGCCGACAGGTACGTGCAGTTCGCGCTCGCCTGCTCCGCCGAGGCGCTCGCCGACAGCGGGCTGACGCTCACCGACGCCGAGCGGGAGCGGGCCGGCGTGGTGCTGGGCACCGCCGTCGGCGGCACCATGGCGCTGGAACAGGAGTACGTCCGGGTCAGCGACTCCGGCCGGCACTGGCTGGTCGACCACACCCTCGGCGGCCCGTACCTCTACCAGGCGCTGGTGCCGAGCAGCCTGGCCGCGGACGTGGCCTGCCGGCACGGCCTGCACGGCCCGGCCCAGGTGGTCTCCACCGGCTGCACCTCCGGCATCGACGCGATCGGGTACGCCCACCAGCTCGTCGCCGACGGCGAGGCCGACATCGTGCTGGCCGGGGCCGCCGACTCGCCGATCTCCCCGGTCACCGTCGCCTCGTTCGACGCCATCGGGGCCACCAGCGGAGACAACGACGACCCGGAGCACGCGTCCCGGCCGTTCGACGCCGACCGGCACGGCTTCGTGCTCGCCGAGGGCGCGGCGGTGCTGGTGCTGGAGGAGGCCGAGCACGCCCGCCGCCGGGGCGCGCACGTCTACTGCGAGGTCGCCGGCTACGCCAGCCGCAGCAACGGCTTCCACATGACCGGCCTGCGGCCGGACGGCGCGGAGATGGCGGTGGCCATCACCGACGCGCTGCGCCAGGCCCGGCTCGCCCCGTCCGCCGTGTCGTACGTCAGCGCGCACGGCTCCGGCACCCGGCAGAACGACCGACACGAGACCGCGGCGTTCAAGCGGGCCCTCGGCCCGGCCGCGTACCGGGTGCCGATCAGCTCGATCAAGTCGATGGTCGGGCACTCGCTGGGCGCGATCGGCTCGATCGAGATGGCCGCCTGCGCGCTGGCCATCGAGTACGGCGTGGTCCCGCCGACCGCCAACTGGACCACCCGGGACCCGGAGTGCGACCTGGACTACGTGCCGAACGAGGCCCGCGAGGTGCCGGTGGACGTGGCGCTCTCGGTGGGCAGCGGCTTCGGCGGCTTCCAGTCCGCGATGGTGTTCCGCCGGCTCGCCGGGATGCCGGCATGACCGCGCGGGCGGTGGTGACCGGCATCGGCGTGGTCGCGCCCAGCGGCGTCGGCGCGGACGCGCACTGGGCCACCGTGGCGGCCGGGACCCGGCGCACCGGGCAGATCACGCTGTTCGACCCGGCGTCCTACCCGACCCGGGTGGCCGGCGAGGTGGCCGACTTCGACCCGGCCGGGTTCGTCGACGCCCGGCAGCGGGTGCAGACCGACAGGTGGAGCCACCTCGGCTTCGCCGCCACCCGGCTGGCGCTGGCCGACGCCGGGCTGGCGGACGTCTCGCCCGACCCGTACCGGTGGGCGGTGACGCTGGCCAGTTCCTCCGGCGGCAACCTGTTCGGGCAGCGGGAGCTGCAACGGCTCTGGGGCGGGCCGACCCGCACCGTCGGGGCGTACCAGTCGATCGCCTGGTTCTACGCGGCGAGCGTCGGCCAGTTGTCGATCCGGCACCAGTTCAAGGGCCCGTCCGGGGTGACCGTGTCCGAGTCGGCCGGCGGGCTGGACAGCCTGGCGCACGCGGTGCGCACCGTGCGGCGGGGCACCCCGGTGGTGATCGCCGGGGCCACCGAGTGCCCGCTCAGCCCGTACGCGCTGGCCTGCCAGCTCCGCTCCGGGCTGCTCAGCGACGTCGCCGACCCGCAGCGTGCGTACCGGCCGTTCGACGTCGCGGCCAGCGGTTACGTGCCGGCAGAGGGGGGCGCGGTGTTCGTGGTGGAGGACCTGGCGCACGCGCTGGGCCGGGGCGCCCGCATCTACGGGGAGATCACCGGCTGGGCGGCCACCCACGACGCCGCACCCACCGACCCGGAGCACGGGCCGGACCCGACGCACTATGCCCGCGCGGTGAAGCTGGCCCTGGACCGGGCCGCGGTCCGCCCGCACGACGTGGACGTGATCTGGCCGGACGCGCTCGGCGTGCCGGCGTACGACCGGGCCGAGGCGAGCGCGTTGCGTGCCGTGTTCGGCGACCGGACCCCGCCGGTGACCACGCAGAAGCCGCTGACCGGCCGCGCCCACCAGGGTTCGTCGGCGTTGGACGCGGCCACCGCGTTGCTCGCGTTCTCCCGTGGCGTGCTGCCGGTCTCCGCCGGCCCGGAGGAGCCGGCGCCCGGATGCGAGCTGACGTTCCTGCGCGAGCCCCGCGCACCGCGCAGCCGGATCGCGCTCGTCGGCGCGCGCGGGTTCGACGGGTTCAACAGCGCGCTGGTGCTGCGAGGCGCCGCGCCGCCGCCGGCCGCCGGGAGCTGACCGGCGCGGCCGGCCGACGGCGAGCCGACCGGCGGCCGGCGGGCCGGTCAGCGCCGGCGGTCGGCGCGACGGCGCAGGCTGCGGCCGGCGTCGCGGGCGCGGCCCGGCAGCCAGAAGCGGAGGCCGATCAGCACCGCGATCAGCACGACGAGCAGGACCAGGTAGAGACCGCGCATGGCTTCCCCCATCGGCATCGGCGGACCACCCCGGTCCGCCGATGCCGGAGTGCCCCGGACGCCGGCCGCGCAACCGCCGCGACTCGCGCAGGACGGCGCGGCCGGCGGGCCACCAAGCCGGCGTGCGCCCGATCCTGCCTGTCCGATCGAGCCTGAGCAATCCACCCAGCCGCTGTTTTGGATCTAGCCATTTGCATCTGGCGATGCGGAGAAGGCCCGACGTAGGGTTCCGTCAGTTCCCAAGGGGAACGGGTCTCACGTATCTCTAGGCTGGGCGGTGGCGGGTCGTGACCGGGGCGGAGAATCCACAGGCGACGGCGGGTTGGGTGGACGAGGTCCTGCTCGCCGGTCCGGCCGGCGACGTCTGCCTGCGCCTGCCCCAACCTGTCGACCGGGGCACGCTGCGCCGGCTGGTCGGTGAGGCGCAGGAGCGGATGACCGGGGCCGGGCTGCGTCCCGGCGGGGCGGTCGCGCTGCGCCTGCCGCCGTCGCTGGCGTACGTGGCGCACCTGCTCGCCACCTGGCGCGTCGGCGGCCAGGCGGTGCTGCTCGACCACCGGCTCACCGACCACGAGGTCGACCGGGCGCTGCACCGGCTCCAGCCGCAGGTCGTGGTCGCGCCGGTGCGTTCCGGCGGCGGCGCGCTGCGCGTCTTCGTCGACGTCACCGCCGGGGTGAGCGCCTGGTCCGACCGGCCCGCCGGCAGCCCGCACGCGGTGATCCAGCTCAGCTCCGGCTCCACCGGGCCGTCCAAGGTGATCGGTCGCACCGCCGAGGACCTGGTCGCCGAGGTGCGCCGCTACACCGAGATCGACGGGGTGGCCCGACCCGGCGAGCGGATCATCCTGCTGCCCAGCATGGTGCACGTGCTCGGCCTGGTCGGCGGCCTGCTCTACGGCCTGCACGCCGGCGTCGAGCTGTGCCCGCCGGAGCGGCTCAGCGGCGACGCGGTGCTCGCCGCCGTCGCCGCCCAGGACACCCCGGCCACCGTGCTCGGCGTGCCGTTCCACATCGGCCTGCTCGCCTCCACCGTGCCCGGCGGACCGCTGCCGCAGCTCACCCGGATGACCACCGGCGGCGAGCTGGTGCCCGCCGCGGTCGCCCGGGCCTTCACCGACCGCTACGGCGTCCCGCTGGGCAACATGTACGGGATGACCGAGGTCGGCGTCATCGGCACCGACCTGTACGGGCGTCACCGTCCGGCTATCGCCCCCGCCCCCGGCATCCGGGTGCGGGAACAGGACGGCGAGCTGTGGGTGAGCTGCCCGGCCAACCCGTACGTCGGGCTCGCCGACCCGACCCGCTGGGCCGACGGCTGGCTGCACACCCGCGACGCCGGCGTGGTCGACCCGGACACCGGGCTGGTGACCATCCGCGGCCGGCTCGACTCGCAGGTGTCGGTGGGTGGCCTGAAGGTCGACCTGACCGAGGTGGAGGCCACCGTCGCCGGGCTCCCCGGCGTCACCGCCGCGGTGGTGGTCTGGGACGACGGGATCAGCGCCTACGTGCAGCACGACGGCGCGTTGACCGAGGACGCGCTGGACCGCCTGCTCGCCGAGCGGCTGGCCGGCTTCAAACGACCCCGCGCCCTGCACCTGCTGAAACAGCTGCCGCGCACCACCACCGGCAAGCTGGTCCGCTCCGTACCGTCGCTGCGGGAGGCGGTCTCGTGACCGGCCCGCTGCGCGAGCACGACCACCACCGGGCGCCCGGGCGTTCGGCGTACCCCGATCCCCCACCCGGTCCGGCCGGGCGGCGCGCCACCCGCGCGCCGGACTCGCCGCCGCGTCCGCTCCCGTGCGACGCCGACGGCCCGGCCGGTCCCTGAAGGACACGGTGTCCCGACCGGGCACCGGTAACTGTTTCACCGGAAATGAGGTCCCACCCATGCGCGACGAGGTCCGCACCTTCGTCATCGAGCAGCTCGCCGACATGAACTACGACGTCGAGGAGATCGACGACGCCACCACCCTCGGCCCGTCCGGCGTCGACCTGGAGTCGCTGGCGCTGGCCGACCTCGCCGTGCGCGTCGAGGACCGCTACGGGTTGAAGTTCGCCGACGACGAGTCGGAGAAGCTGGCGCTGATGACGGTCGGCGAGTTCACCACCATGGTGGCCGACCGGGCCGCCGCGAACAGCGACCACTCCTGATGCCCGGTCAGCCCGACCTGGGGCGAGCTGACCTGGTGAGCATGCTCGCCGAACTGACCGCGAAACCCGCCGACCAGGTGCCGGACCGGGTCGGCTCGATGGAGCTGGCCTGGCTGGTGCACCTCGTCGAACAGCGCTACGACCGCCGGCTCGACCTCACCGACGACCAGCTCGCCGGCATCCGCACCGTCGACGACGCGCTGGCGGTGTTCCACACCTCGCTCACCGCTCCCGCTGATGGCTGACCGGGATCTCGTACGGATCACCGGCACGCACGCGGTCAGCGCCCTGGGCAGGGGCGCCGACGCGCTGCTGGCCGGGGTGCTCACCGGCGCCCCGGCGTTCAACCCGGTGCGCCGTTTCGACACCACCGGCCGCCGGGTCACCGTGGCCGCCACCCTGCCGGAGACCGGCACGCTCGCCGACGAACTCACCGACGCGATCGACCACGTGGTACGGGTCGCCGGGCTGGGCGCGGCCGACCGGGCGGGCGCGGCGCTGTTCCTGGCCACCCACGGCGGGCCGCCCTCGCTGCCCGTACCGGATCGGGCGCCGGAGCCGACGGTGCCGGCGCTCGCCGACCACCTGGCGTCCCGGTGCGGCCTGGGCGGGCGGACCCGGGTCTACACCACCGCCTGCGTGTCGGCGAGCACCGCGGTCGCCGACGCGGCCGCGCTGATCCGCCGGGGGGACCTGGAGCGGGTCGTGGTGGCGGCCGGCTACCTGGTCGAACCCGACCAGTTCGCACTCTTCGACGCCGGCCGGGCGCTCGCCGCCGACGGCGCGGTACGCCCGTTCAGCGCCGGCCGCACCGGCCTGCTGCTCGGCGACGGGGTGGCGGCGGTGGTGCTGGAGTCGGCCGACGTCGCCGCCCGACGGGGCGCGGAGACGGTGGCGACCGTGGCCGGGTGGGGTCGGGCCGGGGACGCCTACCACCCGTGCCAGCCGCATCCCGGCGGGGACGGGCTGGCGCGCGCGGTCGAGGCGGCGTTGCGCCGCGCCGGGCTGCCCCTGGGCGCGGTCGGCTACGTCAACGCGAACGCCACCGGCACCGCGTTCAGCGACGCCTCCGAGGCGGCGGCGTTGCGGCGGGTCTTCGGCGAGCGGGCCGGGCGGTTTCCGGTCAGCTCCACCAAGTCGGTGCACGGGCACGCGTTGGAGGCGTCCGGGCTGCTCGAACTGGTGGTCACCGTGCTGGCACTGCGGGACGGCACGCTGCCGCCCACCGCCGGCTGGCTGGCCGCCGACCCGGACTGCCCGCTGGACGTCATCCGCGACGCGCCCCGTCCCGCCGCCAGCGGGCACGCCCTGACCCTCAACGCCGCCTTCGGCGGCGCCAACACCGCGCTCCTGGTGAGTGCCCCGTGACCGCCCCACCGCACCACCCCACTCCGCGATCTTGCACGTTCGGCCCCGACGGAAGTGGCACAACGCCCATACCGGGGGCACCAACTGCAAGATCGACGAGCTGGGGGGTGCTGGCCGAGGCGCGCTGGCCCGAGGACGGGGACGGGAGAGCTCCGGCCCTGCCGGGGTTCGTGCACTCGGAGTTCGCGCCGCTGGTGGCGGCGGTCGCCGAGCGGTGCCTCGCACGGCGCTACGGGTCCGGGCCGCTGCCGGCCGGGAACCGGACGGCGGTGCTGGTGGTCAGCGCGAGCGGCGACACCGCCGGGGCGGCGCACGTGCGGGCGACGGTGGCCGCCGGCGGGCGGGTCGGGCCGCTGTTCTTCTTCCAGTCGGTGCCGAACAGCGTGGCCGGGCACGTCGCGGCGCGCTGGGGACTGGACGGGCCGGTGGTGTGCCTGAGCCCCACCGGCGACCCGAGGGCCGAGGCGGAGGCCGAGGCCGAGCTGTTACGCCACGACGGCGACGCCGCGCAGGCGTTGCTGATCCTGATCGAACTGGCACCGGACGGCACGCCGGGCGAGGCGACCGCGGTGCTGCTGGGGGAGGGGACACGTCAATGAGGACGAAGGGACTGCGCGGCGCGCTGGCCGCCGACACCGACCTGGGCGCGGGCAACGTGCTGGCCCGGGTGCTGGCCCACGGCGCCGACCCGGACGGCCCGGGGCTCACGTTCGACACCGCCGTCGACGGGCGGCCGGCGGAGACCCCGCTGACGCTCGGCGAGCTGGACCGGATGGTCTCCGCCCGGGCGGCCTGGCTGCACGAACGCGGGGTGAAGCCGCGTGACCCGGTCGCGGTCTGGGCCACCGCCGCGGCCGACATGGTGCTGTCGTTCCTGGCGCTCACCCGCCTCGGCGCGATCCCGGCGCTGATGAACGGCAAGCTGCGCCCGGAGATCGCCGCCGAGTACATCCGCCGGCTGCGCGCCGCCGGGGTGCTCGCCGACGCGGCGCACGCCGCCGCGCTGGCCGGGCACGACCTGGGCGCGCCGCTGCTCGGCGAGCCGGCGACGGCCGGCGCCGGGGACCCGGACGCCGCGCCCGCGCCCTACCGGCACCACCCGGACGACCCGATCGTGATCACCCACACCTCCGGCACCACCGGCGTGCCGAAGGCCGTGCTGCACTCGCACGCCAGCCTCTTCGCCGCCACCCGGCACCTGCTGTCCATGCCGCAGGCGCAGGGCACCCGCCGGATCCTCAACGCGCTGCCCGCCCCGCACACCGCCACCGTGCTCATGGTCAACCAGGCGCTGGGCAACCGGGCCGAGATGTTCCTCCTCTCCGAGCAGGGCGGCGAACGGGTCCTCGACGCGATCCAGCGCTGGCGCCCGGACGGCGTGTTCGGCTTCTCGGTGACCTGGGCCGAGCTGGCCCGCTTCGACCTGTCCGGCTACGACCTCGACTCGGTGCGGCTGTGGTTCAACACCGGTGACTGCTCGCACGAGCCGCACGTGCGCAAGCTGGTCGCGGTCGGCTCGCGGGACGTGGTGACCCGCGCCGGGGTGACCCGGGTGCCCGGCTCGGTCTTCATCGACGGGCTCGGCTCCAGCGAGATGGGGCACTCGATGTTCCACGTCACGCACACCGTCGACACCAACCACTACGGCCGCTGCGTCGGTCGCCCGTACCGGTTCGCCACCGTGGCCGTGCTCGACGCCGACGGCAACGAGCTGCCCGCCGGGCAGGTCGGCTGGCTGGGCATCGACTCGCCGTCGCTGTTCCGCGGCTACTGGAACGACTCGGTCACCACCTACCGCTACCGGCTGCGCGGCTGGTACCTCACCGGCGACCTGGTGTACGCCGACGCCGACGGTCGCTACTACCACCTGGACCGGGCGGTCGACTCGGTCGAGACGGCCGACGGGACACGCTTCTTCACCGCGCTGTCCGAGGAGCGGATCCTCGCCGCCTGCGCCGACGTCACCGACTGCACGGTGGTGATCGTCAAGGCGGACGACGGCAGCGTCACCACGGACGTGCTGCTGGAGCTGGCGGCCGGCGCCGACCCGGCGCACGACCGCACCGCCCGCATCCGCGCCGCGCTCGGCGCGGACGTCGCGGCCACGCTGCGCCGGGTGGTGCCGGTGAGCGCCGACGACATCCCGGTCACCGTGACCGGCAAGGTACGCAAGGTGGCGCTGCGCGAGCGCTACCTGACCGAGGCGCCGTCATGACCGCCCTGATCACCGGCATGGGGCTGTTCACCCCGGTCGGGCGCGGCGTGGCCGAGACGATCGACGCGCTGCTCGCCGGCCGCTCCGGGCTGCGCCGGCCCCCCGAGGGACACCCGGCGCACGACAGCCTGGAGGTGGCCGGGGTGCTGCCGCCGATCGACCCGCGCAGCGTCGCCAGCGGACCGGAGACGAAGATCCTCGACCGGGTCGTGCTGCTGGCCCTGATCACCGCCGCCGAGGCGCTCGCCGACGCCGGTATCGAGGTCGGGCGCGACGTCGACCCGGAGCGGATCGCGGTGATCGTCGGCGGGGTGGGCGGGATGTCCACGCTGGAGAGCCAGGTCCTGGCCCGGGCCGACCGGGGCCGCGCCGCGGTCAGCCCGTACCTGCTCACCGGCATCCTGCCGAACATGCCCTCGGCGCGCATCGCCATCGCGCACGGCATCCGCGGCTACAGCTCGGCGGTCGGCACGGCCTGCGCCTCCGGCGCCCAGGCCGTCGCCGACGGGGTACGCCTCATCCGCGCCGACGAGGCCGACGTGGTGGTCTGCGGGGCGAGCGAGGCGCCGCTGTTCGGCACGTTCGCCGACACCTTCGGCAACGCCCGGGCGCTGGCCCGCGGCTGGGACGAGCCCACCGAGGCGAGCCGGCCGTTCGACAAGCGGCGCAACGGGTTCGTGCTCGCCGAGGGCGCGGCGCTGCTGGTGCTGGAGCGTGCCGGGCACGCCGCGGCGCGGGGCGTGACCGGGTACGCCGAGGTCGCCGGCTACGGGACGAACACCGACGCGTACCACCCGACCGCGCCGCGCCCGGACGGCGCCGGCGCGGCCGCGTGCATGCGCAAGGCCCTGGCGGCGGGCGGGATGGCGCCGGCCGACGTCGGCTACGTCAACGCGCACGGCACCGGCACCAAGCTCGGCGACGTCGCCGAGACCACCGCGCTGGCCGAGGTGTTCGGCGTCGGCGGGGTGCCGGTCAGCTCCACCAAGGCGCTCACCGGGCACCTGCTCGGCGCGTCCGGGGTGCTGGAGGCGGCGGCCACCGCGCTGGCGCTCGGGCGCGGCCTGCTCCCACCCACGTACCACCTGGACGACCCGGACCCGGAGTGCGAGGCGGACCACGTCCGCGCCGTACCCCGACCCACCCGGACCGACCACGCGCTGACGAACTCGTTCGGGTTCGGCGGCCAGAACGTCAGCCTGCTGCTGCGCCGGGTCGCCACCCCGGTGACGGGCTGACCGACTCCACCCCCGGGTGAGGTGCCCGGGTCGCGATCACGGGGGAAGAGGGGGAAGCCCATGCACGTCAACGGCATAGACCATCTGGAGCTGTACGTGGGGGACGCCCGGCAGGCGGCCTTCTACTTCGACAACGCGGTCGGGTTCCGGCTGCACGGCCAGGGCGGCCCGGAGACCGGGCTCGCCGGGCAACGCACGCTGCTGCTGGCACAGGCCGGCATCCGGCTGCTGCTCACCACCGGCCTGTCCGCCGAGCACCCGGCCGCCGGCTACGTGCACCGGCACGGCGACGGCATCGCGGTGGTGGCCCTCGCGGTCGACGACGCCGCCGGGGCGTACGCGGAGCTGGTGGCCCGGGGTGCGACGCCGGTGACGCCCCCGCGCACCTACACCGGCGCGGACGCCGAGGTGGTGCTCGCCGAGGTCGGCGGCTTCGGCGACGTGCTGCACCGCCTCGTCGAGCGACGCGGCGACCGGAGTGTGTTCCTGCCCGGCGCGATCGAGCCGGTGCCGGCCGCGGACGGCGACGCGCTGCTCGCCGAGGTGGACCACCTGGCGGTCTGCGTGCCGCCCGGGCAGCTCGACGAGACGGTCGCGCACTACGAGAAGGTGTTCGGTTTCGCCGAGATCTTCGACGAGCACATCGAGGTCGCCGGCCAGGCGATGAACTCCAAGGTGGTGCAGAGCCCGTCCGGGCAGGTGACGCTGGTGCTGCTGGAGCCGGACACCGGCGCCCGGCCCGGGCAGATCGAGGACTTCCTGCGCTGGCACGCGGGCGCCGGGGTGCAGCACCTGGGGCTGCGCACCGACGACATCGTCGCCACGGTCGGCGCGCTCGCCGGCCGGGGGGTGCGGTTCGCCCGCACGCCCGGCGCCTACTACGACGACCTGGAACAGCGGGTCGGGCGGCTCGACGCGCCCGTCGACCGGCTGCGCGAGCTGAGCATCCTGGTCGACTCCGACCACGACGGGCAGCTCCTGCAGATCTTCACCGAGTCGATGCACGTGCGTCGCACGCTCTTCCTCGAGGTGATCGAGCGGCGCGGGGCGCGCACCTTCGGCAGCGGCAACATCAAGGCGCTCTACGAGGCGAAGGAACGCGAGCTGGCCGCGGCGGAAGGGATTACGGCATGAGTGAACGCACCGAGCGAAGCGAGGGCCGTGAGGCCATGCCCGGCCAGCTGGGCATGACCACCATCGATCCCGGGCTGACTGCGGAGGAGGAGGCGCTGCTGCCCTCCGACGACGACGTCCGGCACTACGCCGAGCACGGCTGGTACCTGTCGAAGAAGCTGTTCACCGACGACGAGGTGGACGCCCTCGTCGCGGCGACGGACCGCTACTACGCGGGGGAGCGCGACCGGCGGCTGCCGGTGCGCCCGCCGAAGCTCGCCTACTGGGAGCCGTCGCGCGGCGACGTGCAGCGGCACAACGACTACGTCCACCACGAGCACGACGGGATCGCCCGGATCCTGCGCAAGCCGTTGATCGGGGCGGTCGCGGCCCGGCTGGCCCGGGCCACCGAGATCCGGATCTTCCAGTCCACGCTGATCTGGAAGCCGCCGATCGCCGGCGAACCGTCGAACATCGTGCCCTGGCACTTCGACAAGCACTACTGGGCCTCGTCGTCGTCGGAGGACATGCTCACCGCGTTCATCCCGTTCCACGACTGCGGCGAGGAGATGGGCACCATCACCGTGGTCGACGGCTCCCACCGGTGGCGGGAGATCGGCGCGGACGACACAGTGGTCCGGCACTTCGCCGACCGCGACCGCGGCCAGCTCGAGGCGATGCTGGCCGAGAACGCGGCGTACAACCACGCCGAGATCCGCAAGATCCCGATGGTGATCCCCAAGGGGCACATGAGCTTCCACCACTGCCGCACCTACCACGGCAGCGGCGCGAACGTCAGTGGCCGCCCCCGGCGGGCGGTCTCGCTGCACCTGCAGGACGGCGCGAACGCCTGGCGGGAGTATCCGCTCTCCGACGGCACGCTCGCCGCGTACAACCACGACGTGCTGGTCCGCCGCACCCACGAGGGCCGGCCGGACTACGCGGACCCCGATTACTGCCCGGTCATCTGGCGCGACCGCGCCCAGCAGGGAGGCTGACAATGTCACGGTACGACTGGGGAAAGACGCACCCGGGCATCGAGCGGCTGGAGCGGGCGGTGACCGAGCGCCGCGACGTGGTGGTCAAGCACCCGCTCTACGCCAACCTGGACACCCACCAGGCGCTGGTCACGTTCATGGAGCACCACGTCTTCGCGGTCTGGGACTTCATGTCGCTGCTGAAGTCGTTGCAGCGCCAGCTCACCTGCGTCACGGTGCCGTGGATCCCGACCGGCCCGACCGGCAGCCGCCGTCTCATCAACGACATCGTGATGGTGGAGGAGAGCGACGAACTGGGCGAGGGCTACATCAGCCACTTCGAGCTGTACGTCAACGGCATGACCGAGGCCGGCGCCGACACCACCGCCGTGAACAGCCTGGTCGACCTGCTGCGCGCCGGCCGGCCGGTCACCGAGGCGCTGGGTGAGGCGGGGGTGCCGGCGGCCTCGGCCGCGTTCGCCGGCACCACCTGGCGGATCATCGAGACCACCCCGGTGCACTGCCAGGCGGCCGCGTTCGCGTTCGGCCGGGAGGACCTCATCCCGGAGATGTTCACCCAGGTCGTCGCCGTCAACGAGCGCAGCAACCGGCTGAACACGTTCGTCGACTACCTGGAGCGGCACATCGAGGTCGACGGCGAGCAGCACACCCCGATGGCCATGCAGATGCTCGCCGACCTGTGCGGCGACGACGACACCAAGTGGCAGGAGTGCGCGGACACGGTCAACAGCGCGCTGGCCGCCCGCGCCCGCCTCTGGGACGACATCCTCGCCGCGATCAAGGAGGGCCGTCCGGCGTGACCGGACCCGACCCGGTCTGGCTCTACCGGACCGTCCGGCTGATCCGCCGCTTCGAGGAGCGGGCGATCGAGCTGGTCGACGCCGGGGAAATCGTCGGCGGCATCCACCCCTACCTGGGCCAGGAGGGGATCGCCGCCGGGGTGTGCGCGGCGCTGGCCGCCGACGACCTGGTCACCGGCACCCACCGCGGGCACGGGCACGTGCTGGCCAAGGGCGCCGACCCGGCCCGGATGCTGGCCGAGCTGTGCGGCCGGGTCACCGGGCTGAACCGGGGCCGGGGCGGGTCGATGCACGCCGCCGACTTCGGCGTCGGCGTGCTCGGCGCCAACGCCATCGTCGGCGCCGCCGGCGCGATCCTCACCGGCGCGGTGTGGGAGCGCCGGCGGCGCGGCGCCGACGTCGTCGGCGCGACGTTCTTCGGCGACGGCGCGGTCAACGAGGGGATGCTGCTGGAGGCGTTCAACCTGGCCGCGCTCTGGCAGGTGCCGGTGCTGTTCGTCTGCGAGAACAACGGCTACGCCACCACCATGCCGGTCGCCGGCGCGGTCGCCGGCACCGTCGCCGGGCGGGCCGCCGCGTTCGGCATGCCGTCGACCGCCGTCGACGGCCAGGACCCGGAGAGGGTACGCGAGGCGAGCGCCGCCGCCGTCGCGCGGATGCGCGCCGGCGGCGGTCCCGAGCTGATCGAGGCGCACACCTACCGGTTCGACGCCCACCACACCTTCGAACACCGGGTACGCCTCGACTACCGGCCGCCGGAGGAGGTGGCCGAGGGCCGGTCCCGCGACCCGGTCGACATCCAGGGCGCCCGCCTCGACCCGGCGGTCCGGGCCGAGGTGGACGCATCCGTCGAGGCGGTCCTCGACGCCGCCGTCGACTTCGCGCTGGCCGGCCCGCATCCCGACCCGGCGACCGCCCTGGACCACCTGTACGCCAGCGGGCTGACCGCCCGGACCGGAGGTGGCTGATGCCCCGGCTCTCCTACCGCAGGGCGCTCACCCGGGCGCTCGCCGACGAGATGACCCGCGACGAGTCGGTAGTGGTGCTCGGCGAGGACATCCGGGTGGCCGCCGCGAACGTGACCACCGGGCTGCTGAAGAAGTTCGGCCCGGAGCGGGTCCGGGACACCCCGCTGTCCGAGCAGGCGTTCACCAGCTTCGCCACCGGCGCGGCGCTGGCCGGGGCCCGCCCGGTGGTGGAGTTCCAGATCCCGTCGCTGCTGTTCCTGGTCTTCGAGCAGATCGTCAACCACGCGCACAAGTTCCCGTTGATGACCGGCGGCCAGTGCGCGGTGCCGGTCACCTACCTGGTGCCCGGTTCCGGCTCCCGCACCGGCTGGGCCGGGCAGCACTCCGACCACCCGTACGCGCTCTTCGCCCACGTCGGGGTGACCACGGTGGTGCCGGCCACCCCGGCCGACGCGTACGGCCTGCTGGTCTCCGCGATCCGCTGCGACGACCCGGTGGTGGTGTTCGCCCCGGCCGGCGCGCTCGACCTGCGGGAGGACGTGGCCGAGCCGGCGCCGGTGCCGTTGGGTCGGGGCGTGGTCCGCCGGTCGGGCGACGACGTGACGGTGGTCGCGGTCGGGCATCTGGTGCACGACGCGCTCGCGGTCGCCGAGGAGCTGTCCGGGCAGGCGTCGGTGGAGGTGTTCGACCCCCGCACGCTCTACCCGTTCGACTTCGACGGGCTGGTCGACTCGGTGCGCCGCACCGGCCGGCTGGTCGTGGTCGACGACGGCAACCGCTCCTGCGGTATCGCCGGCGAGATCATCGCGACCGTGGTGGAGCGGGTCCGGCTGGCCGCCCCGCCCCGGCGCGTCACCCGGCCCGACGGTGCCGTGCTGCCCTTCGCGCCGGCCCTGGACCGGGCCGTGCAGCCCGGCCGAGACCAGCTCACCGCCGCCATCCAACTGACCCTCAAGGACGGATGAACGATGGACCCGAACTATCAGTGGCCGCCGCTCGGCCGGGCGTGGACCGACCTGCCCGAGCCCACCCGCGCGGCGATGGTGACGGCCGGCGCCGGCGCCTGGGAGAAGATCTTCCACGGCCGGGCCACCTACAACAAGCAGTGGCGGCTGGCCCGCCCGCCGGTGCTCACCGCCGACGCGTTCCGCGAGCTGAACGAGGTCTGCGACCGGATCGTCCAGCTCATCCTGGACGCCTGCCGGCGGCGGGCCCGCACCGCCGGGGAGCTGCGCCGGCTGCTCGACGTGCCGGAGGGGGAGACCCGGCTGCTGGACCCGGACGAGGAGCTGCACGACGGGCTGCTGGCCGCGTACCGGCCGGACGTGCTGTTCTCCGGCGGCGTGCCGTGCATCGTGGAGTACAACATCGACAGCAGCCTCGGCGGCGGTTTCGACGCCGACACCGTCATCCAGCGGTACGCCGAGCTGTACCAGGCGCACGGCCTGCTCGACGGCGTCCGGCCCGCGCCGTCCCTGCTGGACCAACGGTTCGTGGCCATCCGGGACGGCCTCGGCCTGCCCGACGGCGCCCGGGTGGCGCTGCTGATGGACTTCGAGGCGGAATATCCGGGGCTGGACGACCCGGAGACCTTCATCCGGATCCTCTCCCCGCTCGCCGACCAGGCCCGGCGGTTCGGCATCGACCTGGTCATCGCCCCGGTCGCCACCGCCACGTTGGACGACGAGAGCCGGCTGGTCGTCGGCGGCGCCCCGGTGGACGCGCTGTTCCGGCTCTTCGTGCCGAACCGGGTCACCCCCAGCGCGGGCCTGTACGCGGTGGCCGGCGCGCTGGCGGCCGGGACGTTGCCGATGTTCGTCAGCAGCGCGGCCTGGCTGCTCAGCAACAAGCTGAACTACGCCTGGCTCTGGGAGGACCTGGACCTGCTGCCGGAGCCGGACCGGGCGCTGATCCGCCGGTACGTGCCGCACACCGTCGCGCTCACCGCCGACCAGCTCGACCGGGCGCTGGCCGAGCAGGCCGACCTGGTGGCGAAGCCGGCCGGCGGCTCGGCCGGGCACGGGGTGCTGATCGGGCCGGAGTGCAGCGCGGTGGCCTGGGAGGACGGGGTCCGCGCCGCGATCGACGCGGGCGGCCACATCCTCCAGCGCTACCACGAGGCGGACCGGGTGGCGATGGATTTCGTGCAGATCGAGACCGGGGAGACGGTGACCGCCGACGTCCCGTACAGCCTCGCCCCGTACCTGTTCGGCCGCACCGGCTCCGGCGCGCTGGCGCGCGTCGGCTATCCCGGCTGCGAGGGCGTGCTCAACCTGGCCAGGGGCGTCCTGATGACCGGCATCCTGCTCACCGACTGACCCCGCCGGTGGCGGGGGCCGTGAAGAAGGCGGCCAGGGGGTCGATCAGCGCGGGGGGCGCTACCGCGATGCCGTTGTGCGGGCTGCCCGGGACGCGCAGGGTGCGCGCCCGGGGGAGGACGGCGGCCAGCAGCTCGTTGGTCTCGGTGAAGAACGGCGCGGCCTTGGCGCCGCTGATCAGCAGCGCCTCGGCGGTGATCCCGGCGTACTGCTCGGCCGGCCCCTCGTACGCCACGATCTGCCGCGACTCGGCGAGCGTCATGCCGACCAAGGCGCCCATCGTCCGCCCGACCTCGGTGCGCAGGAACGCCCGGCAGAGCGCCGTGCGCACCGCCAGCGGCAGTCGCGACGCGGCGCTCTGCGGGTTGACGGCCGCGCCCACGATCGCCAGGGTGCGGGCGGTGTTCCCGGCCCGGACGGCCTCCTCGGCCGGGTCGAGGAACGCCGTCGACATGCCGTGCCCGGCCAGCCGCAGCGGGGCGTCGTAGACCGCGATCCGCTCCAGCGGCAGCCGCAGCGCGGCCCGCAGCACGACGAACGCGCCGTAGCTGTGCCCGACCGCCCAGCGGGCGCCGGTGTGCGCGAGCACCGCGCCGAGATCGTCGATCTCCTGCTCCACCGTGTACGGCTCGCGCCGCGCCGCCGCGTCCGCCCGGCCCCGCCGGTTGTAGATGTGCACCGTGAACCGGTCGGCGAGCCGGGCGACCAGCCGGCGGTATTCCCTGATCGTCACCCCGCCGCCGTGCACCACCACGAGCCCGGGGCCCGTGCCGGTGGTGTGCAGGACGATGCCCGCGCCGTCCGGCGCCGTGATCCGCTCCATGACCGTTCCCTCCGACCCGTGAAAGTGCGAACGACGTTTGCAGTTTACAGTGGGAGGGTGAGCGGCGCATCCACGAATCCGGCCGGCGACGGCACCGCCGGTCGGTCGATCTGGACCCGGCCCGTCCGCGGCACCCGGGGACCGACCCCGACGCACGGCCGGGACGAGATCACCTCGGCCGCGGTCGCGCTGGCCGACGCCGGCGGTCTCGACGCCGTCTCCATGCGGGCGGTGGCCGGAGCGCTCGGCATGGCCGCCGGCTCGCTCTACCGGCACCTGTCGTCCCGCGACGACCTGCTGGACCTGATGGTCGACCGGGTCGTGGGCGAGTTGCGTCCCCACCCCATCGACGGTGGGAACTGGGTGGAGCAGTTCCTCCTGCTCGCCCGCCGTCAGCTCGCGATGCACCTGCGGCACCCGTGGCTGGCCGACGCGCTCACCCGGCGCACCGCCCCCGGGCCCAACACGCTCGCCTGGTTCGACGCCTGCCTGCGCATCCTGCAACCGGTCCGGGCTGCTTCCGCCGCGAAGTTCGAGGCGATCGCCATGGTCACCGGCGTGGTGACGCTCTTCGCCCGCAACGCGGCGGCCACCGGCACGGTGACGTTCGACCACGTGGACATGGCGGCCTACCCGCACCTGGCGGCCGCGTTCGCCGACCCCTCGTCCGCCCCGCCGCCCGGGGACGACCTGTTCGACCGCACCCTGCGCGCCCTGCTCACCGGCCTCCTGACCTCCGACCGGCCGTGACCCCCGACCGGCCGTGTGCTCCGACCGGTCGTGACCCCCGACCGGCCGTGCCTCTCGATCGATCCTGGTCCTCGTGCGTCCGTGCGGCCCTGACCACGGGCGGCCGTCCGCCGGCGGCGGCCGTCCGCCCGCGGCGGGCGTTCGTCGCGGCGCGCCGCGCCGCGCGCAAGGCCAGTGCCGAGGCGCCTACAAACTTGATGGCGTGATTGACTCACCGACACCTCGTCCGGTCGCCCGGGTGCGGGGGAGCGCCCCCCTCGGCGCGACCCGCACCGTTCCGCGAGGTGATCAGCGTGGGTCTGCGGCAGTCGTCCGGCCGTGAGTCGTTCTCGCCATCAAGTTTGTAGGCACCGCTGCGGTGAGCGTCGCCCTCGACGGGGCTGCCCGGCGGCGGCGGGTCCGGATGGGCAGGGACTGTCTGAATGCCGCGGTCGGCCTGGATGGGACACGTCTGAACGGCGGGGGCGGGCCCGGCGGGAGCGTGTCCGAACGGCGGGGGCGGGCCCGGAGGGGGCGTGTCCGAACGGCGGGGTCGGCCCGGAGGTAGCGCGGCGGCGCGGACGACGACCGGGGGGGTCGCGATCATCGGCCGCCGTCAGACGGCACACCGCGGTCGCCGGCGGCCAGGACGCGGAGCGTCTCGGCGGTGGCTACCGCGTCGCTGCGAGCGCTGCCGTGCCGGCCGTCGCTGCTGTACAGCGACGGGTCCGCGACCAGCGGGTGCTCGGTCAGGTGCACGTGCAGCGTGCCGAGCCGCTCGGCCACCGCCCGGGTGTGCCGGGAGAGCCGGCGCATCCGCTCGCCGAGGCCGGCCCGCAAGGTGGCCGGCACCGCGGGGCTGTGCGACACGTCGAACATGCCCACCGTGATCACGTCCGCCCCGGCGGCACGCAGCGCGGTGATGATCTCGGTCAGTTCGCCGTCGACCGCGTCCGGGTCGTAGCCGGGGCGGAACGCGTCGTTGCCGCCGCACACCACCAGCGCCAGGTCCGGCGCGAAGGCCAGCGCGTCGGCCAGTTGGGTGGCCCGGACCTCGTGCGCGCGCAGCCCGCGCCGGCCCAGGTTCAGGTAGGCCAGCTCCGGCCGCACGGCCCGCAGCTCGGCCGCGATCCGGTCGGCCCACTGCACGTCGGGATAGCCGGCCGCCGGCTCGCACAACCCCTCGGCGACACTGTCGCCCAGCACCACGAACCGGCGCCACGGATGCCCGCGCAGCAGTTCGCCCGCCTCACCGGGCCGCAGGCACCACGGATCGGTCGCCTCGGTCAACGTCGATGGCATGCCCGGCACGCTAGCCGACGCGCCGCCGTGGAGGAAGGCGTCAGGCGTCGGCCCGGTGCGCGGCGGCGAGGCGCTTCGGGGCACGCGCGAACCACGCCTCGGTGATCAGCTCCGTCAGCTCGGCCACCTCGATCCGGTCCAGCCGGACCAGCACCACCGAGGAGCCGTCCAGGTGCGGCACGGTGAAGTGGACCGCCGGGTCGTCGGCCAGCAACGCCTCCTTGGCGCCCGGGTCGGGCATCCGGACGCCGAGGATCGGGCCGACGGGCGCGGCGTCGCCGAGCGCGTCGAGGTCGCCCCGGCGCAGCGGCCGCTCCCAGACGAACATCTTGTCGCGCACCCGCCAGGCCGGCAGGTCGTCGTAGGACCCGCGCTCGGTGGTCTCCGGCAGGGCGAGCGCGATGCGCCGGACGTCGTCCCAGGTGGCCATGCCGCGACGGTACGCCCACCCACCGACACGCGCGGTCAGGCCGGCGTCGGGCTGACCGGTTCCGGTGCCGGACGGTCGGCGGCGGTACGGAAGAGCAGCAGCGGCGCCACGGTGAGCACCAGACACGCCACCGACATCACCAGCAGCGCCGGGGTCAGGCCCAGCAGCGCCACCGACCAGCCACCGAGCAGCGCCCCCACCGGCAGGCCGAGGAACGCCACCGAGCCGGAGATGCCCAGCACCCGGGTCTGCAACGCCTCCGGCACCCGCTGGTAGAGCGCGGCGCCGAGCAGCGGGTTCACCGCGGCGATGCCGATGCCGGACAGGAACGTCACCACCAGCACCACCACCAGGTCGTCGCTGAGCGCCAGCGCCAGCAGCCGGGGCGCGCCGCTGAGCGCCAGCCCGAGGGCGAACGTCGCCCGGCCGGGCAGGCGCGTGCCGACCAGCGTGAACAGCAGATTGCCCAGCAGCGCGCCGGCCGAGAACACGCCGAGCAGCAGCCCGAACCCGGCCGGGTCGCCGAGCACCTGGTTCACCCAGAGCGGGATCCAGACCGCGACGCTGGCGTTGGCGAACATGTTGGACGCGGACACCACGATCAGCATGATCAACAGCGTCCGGTCGGTGCGCAGGTAGGCGAAGCCGCCGCGCAGCGCCCGCAGGTAGCGCTCGCGGGGCGCCGGCTGCGCGGGCGCGGGCGGCCGGACCAGCACCCCGATCAGCAGCGCGCAGACCGCGAACGTGGCCGCGTCGATCCAGATCGCCCGGGTCAGCCCCACCCAGTCGATCAGCAGCCCGCCCAGCACCGCCCCGAACAACGTCATGCCCCGGGCCAGTCCGTCGTAGGCGGAGGTGAGCCGGATCAGCGGCACCCCGGCCCGCTCGGCGGCCGGCTTGAACAGCACGTGCTTGACCCGGTCACCGATGCCCCGCAGCCCGCCGGCGACCGCCACCAGCACCAGCAGCGTGCCGAACCCCAGCCAGGGCGCGAGCGCCACCACCGCCATCGCGGCGGCGCTCGCCGCGTCCACGAAGACCGACGTCCGGCGTACGCCGAACCGGTCCGCCCACGGCGTGGCGAGCGCGCTGGAGAGCATGTACGGCAGCGTCTCGGCGGCCGCGACCAGGCCCATCCGGGTGGGGCTGCCGGTGGTCTCCAGCACCAGCCAGGGGATGGCGACCACCGAGATCCGGGTGCCGAGGTTGGACAGCAGGTCGGCGCCGACCAGGGTGTACAACTCCCGGCGCGGGTTCACGCCGGGCTGCCGATCGGGTGCGCGGCGGCGTAACGGGCCCGCAGCGCCCGTTTGTCGACCTTGGCGGACCGGTTCAGCGGCAGCGCGTCAACGAACTCGACCGTGCCCGGCGCCCACGTCTCGCTCAGCTCCCGGGTCACCAGGGCGATCAGCTCGTCGCCGGTGACCGACGCGCCCGGCGCCGCCACCACGTACGCGTGCGGCAGTTCCCCCGCCACCGGGTCCGGCACCCCGATCACCGCGGCGGCGCGGACCTCGGGGTGCCCGGCGAGCACGTCCTCGATCGGCCGCGAGTAGATCGGCCAGCTGCGCTGGCGGGTGAGGATCCGGTCCTGCATCCGGTCGACCAGGTAGAGGAACCCGTCGTCGTCGAGGTGGCCGATGTCGCGGGTGCGCACCCAACCGTCGACCAGCGTCTCGGCGGTCAGCTCCGGCTGACCGTGGTAGCCGACGAAGCTCAGCTTCGTGCGGACCCACACCTCGCCGTCGGCGCCGGCCGGCAGCACCCGGCCGTCGGCGTCGCGGATCTCGACCGTGACGTCCCCGTACGGGCGGCCGCAGGAACGCAGCCGCTCCGGGTGCGCCGGGTCCTCGGTGAGCCCCGGCTGCGCGCAGATGATCACCGCCTCGCTGAGCCCGTAGACGATGCGCAGGCACGGGCCGAACCGGTCGATCGCCTGGCGCAGCCGGGCCGGGGCGGCGGGCCCGGCGCCGACGTTGAACATGAACATGGCGGAGAAGTCGGCGCCCGGCAGGTCGGGGTGGTCGAGCACCTCGTAGAGCATCGGCGGGGTGACGAACGTGGAAGTGAGCCGCTCGGCGTGCGCGGTGGCGATGAACGCGGCCGGGTCCCACCGCTCGCGCAGGAACAGCACCCCGCCGGTGAACAGGTTGAACAGCGTGGTGACCTGGCCGCTGGCCAGCCACATCGGCGAGTGCGACAGGTGCCGCAGCAGCGGGAAACCGGCGGCCCGGAAGTCGGCCGCGAGCGCGAGCACCTGCCGGTAGAAGCTCTCTCGATGGTGCACCAGCTTCGGCGTGCCGGTGGTGCCGCTGGTCTGCAGGAACGACTCCGGCGCGGGCCCGGAGGCCGGCGGGTCCGTCCGGTCGTCGCCGCCGGTGGTGTGGTCCAGGCCGTCGCCGCCGGCGGTGAGGTCCGGCCCGCCGCCGCCGGGGCCGAGGCAGAGCACCGGTACGCCGGCCAGCCCGGCGGCGAGTTCGCCGCCCAGTGGGTCGCGCGGGTCGTGCACGAAGACCTCCGGCGCGGCGAGCGCGACGAACTCGTCGATCTCCCGCCGCGAGGTGACCGGGGCGATCCACATGCTCCGGCAGCCGAGCAGGTGCAGGGCCAGTTGCAGCAGCGGACCCTCGACCGTGTTGCCGAGCATCACCAGCACCGCGGCGCCGGGGCGTACGCCGTGCCGGCGCAGCGCGGCGGCCAGGGCGCGCACCTCGGCCGCCACCTGCGGGTAGGTCAGCCGGCGTCCACCGCCGACCAGCGCCTCCCGGTCGCCGAACCCGGCGAACAGCTCCAGCGCCTCGTGCACGTAGTTCGGCCGGTCGGTCATCGGGCAGCCCCCATCGTGGTCCGCGAGCGGCGTCCGGCCAGGTCGGGGCCGGGACACAGGCGGCGGGTACCGGGGTCGGCGACCGCACCGCCGCCGGTTCCGAGCCTAGGCAGCGCCGGTCCACCGGGGACAGAGCCGATCGTCGGTGCCCGGCATCCCGCGGGCATTTGATCATGTCGATCAGGTTGATTGACGCTCGTCACCGCCGACGGCTAGTTTCCGGTCCATCGCCCGGGAAGATGGCGCCGACCGCGCCACGCCCAGGGCTGCCGAACATGGAGGTTCGATGCCGACCCCGAAGAGATGGCACGTCATAGCGTCCGCCGCAACGCTGCTGCTCGCCGGCACCCCGGCGGTCACCGCGAGCGCCGGCCCCACCGACACCGACCGCGCCGGGCACGGGCGCGCCGAGTGGGCCGGGAGCTGGGCCGCGGCGGTGACCCGCGGGAACACCGTGGGCCTGACCAACACCGGCCTCAACGACCAGAGCATCCGGATGACGGTGCAGACCACGGTGGGCGGCCCGCGCCTGCGGGTGCGGCTCACCAACCTCTACGGCGAGCAGGCCGTCAAGGTCGGTCACGCCACCGTCGCCCGGCCGAACACCGCCACCGCCGACGACCTGTCCGACGTCGACCCGGCCAGCGTCCGGGAGCTGCGCTTCTCCGGTGGCACGTCGGCGACCATCAACAAGGGCGCCGAGCTGCTCAGCGACCCGCTGGCCTACCCGGTGGCCGAGCAGGAGGACCTGGTCGTCACCCTGTACTTCCCGGTGCTCACCGGGCCGGTCACGTTCCACGGCCAGTCCCGGGTCACCAACTTCATCGGGGCGACCGACCTGACCACCGCGGCCGACGGCGCCGGCTTCACCATCAAGCCGAACTGCTGCTGGATGTTCCTCTCCGGCATCGACGTGGAGCGCAAGGCCACCCCGGGCTCGGTGGTCGTGCTCGGCGACTCCATCGGCGACGGCAACGGCAGCACCGTCAACGCCGACAAGCGCTGGCCGGACCTGCTCGCGAAGCGGCTCGTCGACGCCCGCCCGGAGGTCCGCACGCCGGGCGTGCTCAACCTCAGCCTGGCCGGCAACCGCCTCAACCACGAGGGCACCGAGCCCGGTGCGGGCGGCTTCCCCGGCTACTACGAGCTGGGCCCGAACGCCCTGGCCCGACTCAACGAGGACGTGTTCCCGCAGACCGGGGTGCGTACCGTCATCACCCACCTGGGCATCAACGACATCTGGATGAGCGGCGACAGCAGCGAGGCGATCATCGCGTCGCTGCGGAAGCTCAACCGGCAGGTGAAGGCGCGCGGGCTGACCAGCCTGGTCGGCACCGTCACCCCGTACGAGGGCAACGGCGGGCCGGGGGTGTGGACCGAGGAGAAGGACGCCACCCGCAACGCGGTCAACGCCTGGCTGCGCGGGGCCGGGCGGGCCGAGTTCGACGGCGTGCTCGACTTCGACGCCGTGCTGCGGGACCCGGCGCGGCCGAGCCGGCTGCTGCCGGCGTACGACGCCGGGGACCACATCCACCCGAACGACGCGGGCGCGCAGGCGATGGCGAACGCCGTCCCACTGCGACTGCTCGGGCTGTGACACCGGGCGGGGGCGGCGTCGACACGGCGGCCGCCCCCGCCGCCATTCCTGGGGAGGAAGATCCGCCGTGGACGTCAGTGAGATCCTGACCGGCCTGTACAGCGAGCAGGGCCGGCAGAACCCGTATCCCTTCTACACGGCCCTGCACGCGCACGGGCCGATCAACGCCATTCCCACCCGCGCCGAGCACAGCACCGTCACCGCCGTGGCCGGCGGGTACGACGTGGTGGACCGGATCCTGCGCGATCCCCTGTGGTACAAGGGCTTTCCGCCCGGCTGGGAGGAGCAGGAGATCCTGCGGACCTTCCTCACCTCGATGATGTTCGTGAACCCGCCGGACCACACCCGGATGCGCGCGGTGTTCGCCAGCACCTTCACCCCGCGCCGGCTGGGCGCGTTGGAGCCGGTGGTGGTGCGGATCGTCGAGGAGCGGTTGGCGGCGATGGCCGAGGCCGGCGCGGACGGCACCGAGGTGGACTTCGTCGCCGACTTCGCGTACCCGGTCCCGGCGCTGGTGATGGCCGAGTTCATCGGCCTGCCGGCGGCGGACCTGGCCTGGTACCGGCAGCGCGTGGACTGGATCGACGAGTACATGGACGTCGCCGGCAAGACGCCGGAGCGGCTGGCCCGGGCGAACCAGGCCGCCGAGGAACTCCGGTCGTTCTACCGCGACCTGATCGCGCACCGCCGCCGCGCGCCGGGCGCCGACCTGATCAGCGGCCTGGTCGAGGTGCTCGACGCCGGCGAGGTCGAGCTGACCGAGGACGAGCTGATCAGCAACCTGATCGTGCTGTTCAACGCCAGCTTCGTCACCACCGTCTACATGTTCAGCAACGGACTGCCGCTGCTGCTCGCCCACCCGGAGGTGACCGCCGCGCTGCCCGGCGACGACGCGCTCGCCCGCGGCTGCGTGGACGAGGTGCTGCGGATGGAGAGCCCGGTGCACTTCCTGGCCCGGTCCGCGCCCGCCGCCGCCGAGCTGGACGGCGTGCCCGTGGAGCGCGACGACAACGTGCTGCTGCTGATCGCCGCCGCCAACCGCGACCCGGCCCGGTTCCCCGACCCGGACCGCTTCGACCCGCACCGGGACGGCCCGCCGTCGTTGGCGTTCGGCGTCGGGCTGCACTTCTGCCTCGGCTCGGCGGTGTCGAAACTGGAGGGCCGGCTCGCGCTGCCCCGCCTCTTCGCCCGTTTTCCCCGGCTCGCGGTGACCCAGCCCCACACCTACAGCGGCAGCCTCTTCCTGCGCGGCATCGACAAGCTCTTCGTCACCACCGGGGAGGCCGGATGACCCTCGATCCGCAGGTGGTCGCGTGGCGGGCCGCGCGCGCGGCCGCCGGCGCCGCGCCGCTCTACACCCAGACCCTCGCCGAGGCCCGCGCCGCCGACCTCGCCGCGATCCGCGCCGGCGCCGGCGCGGTCGAGCCGGTGGCGGAGGTACGCGACACGCAGGTGCCCGGCCCGGCCGGGCCGCTGCCGGTGCGGATCCACCGGCCGGCCGGCGACGGCCCGCTGCCCACGCTGCTCTACTTCTTCGGCGGTGGCTGGACGCTCGGCAGCGTGGACACCGCCGACGGGATCTGCCGCCGGCTGGTCAACCTGGCCGGCTGCCAGACGGTGACCGTGGGCTACCGGCTCGCCCCGGAGCACCCGTTCCCGGCCGCGGTGGACGACTGCCACGCCGCGCTGCGCCACCTGGCCGCCCACGCCGACGAGTTCCGGGTCGACCCGGGCCGGCTGGCCGTCGGCGGGGACAGCGCCGGCGGCAACCTGGCCGCCGCGGTGACGCTGCTGGCCCGCGCCGACGGCGGCCCCCGGCTCGCCGCCCAGGTGCTGGTCTACCCGAACACCGACCAGCGTCCCGGTCGGCGTCCGGGCTACGACGAGGACCCGCTGCTGTTCAACAGGCACTCGGTGGGCTGGTACCGCGGGCACTACCTGGCCGACCCGGGCGACGCGGCCCACCCGCTCGCCTCACCGCTGCTCGCCGAGGACCTGTCCGGCCTGCCGCCGGCGCTCGTGGTCACCGCCGGGCACGATCCGCTGCGCGACGAGGGCCGCCGCTACGCCGAGCGGCTGCGCGAGGCCGGCGTGCCCACCGAGACGGCCGACTACCCGGGCATGGTGCACGGATTCTTCGCCATGCCCGGCGTGTTCGACGCCGGCCGCGACGCCCAGCAACGGGCGGCCACGTTCCTGCGCCGGCGCTTCAACCTGGCCCCGACGCCGGACGAGGAGCCGGCGGCTCCCGCGTCCGGCGCTCCGACGTGGGCGGGCGGGTCGCCGGCCGCGAACGCGACGGGTGCCCGCGCGCATGGCTGAGCGGACCGGCGGGACGCCGACCCCGGTGGCCGGCCGGGCGCCGGCGTGCCTGGACGACTTCGCGGTGCTGGCCCGGGCGGTGCTCCCGGCCGACGTGTGGGACTACGTCGACGGCGGCAGCGGCACCGAGACCGCGCTGGCCGCCAACCGGGCCGCGCTGGACCGGGTGGCGGTGGTGCCCCGGATGCTGGCCGGCGTGGAGGAGGCGTCCACCGCGGCGCCGCTGCCGGGCGGCCGGGCCGCGCTGCCGGTGGCGGTCGCGCCGATGGCGTACCAGCGGTTGGTGCATCCCGACGGCGAGCCGGCGCTCGCGGCGGCGGCCGGCGCGGCCGGGGTGCCCTACGTGGCCAGCACGCTGTCCAGCACGCCGATCGAGGAGATCGCGGCGGCCGGCGGGACGGTCTGGTTCCAGCTCTACTGGCTGCGCGACCGGGCGCTGGTGGCCGACCTGCTCGACCGGGCACTGGGCGCCGGTTGCGCGGCGGTGGTGGTGACCGTGGACGTGCCGGTGCTGGGCCGGCGGTTACGCGACGCGCGCAACGGCTTCGCGCTGCCGCCGCACGTCACCGCCGCCAACCTGCCCGGCGGCCGGGACGACCTGGCCCACCGGGGCACACCCGGCGTCTCGGCCGTGGCGGTGCACACCGGCGCGGTCTTCGCCCCGGCGCTGAGCTGGGCGGACCTGGCCTGGCTGCGCGAGCGTACCCCGGTGCCCCTGCTGGTCAAGGGCATCCTGGACGCGCGCGACGCGGTCCGCGCCGCGGACGCCGGCGTGGACGCGGTGGTGGTCTCCAACCACGGTGGCCGGCAGCTCGACGCGGCACCGGCCAGCGTCAGCGTGCTGCCGGAGGTGGTCGACGCGGTGGGGGAGCGGTGCGCGGTGCTGCTGGACAGCGGCGTGCGCGGGGGCGTGGACGTGCTGCGCGCGCTCGCGCTCGGCGCGTCCGGCGTGCTCGTCGGCCGGCCGATGCTCTGGGCGCTCGCCGCCGGCGGCCGGGCCGGCGCGGAGGCCGCCCTCGACCTGCTCGCGGCCGAGTTGCGCGACGCGCTCATCCTCAGCGGCTGCCCCGACCCGGCGGCGGCCCGGCGGTTGCGCACCCGGATCGGAGGCTGACGTGGAACCGGTGGACCTGACCGTCACGGCGCTGCACGGCAGCGTCGACGACCCGGCGTTGAACTCGATGAACTTCCTCAACGAGGTGGCGCAGCACTATCCCGACGCGGTGTCGCTGGCCGCCGGCCGGCCCTACGAGGAGTTCTTCGACTCCGCGCGGCTGCCCGAGCACCTGGACCGCTTCCGCCGGCACCTCGCCGACGACCTCGGGCTCGACCCGGCCCAGGTGGACCGGACGCTGTTGCAGTACGGCCGGACGAAGGGGATCGTGCACCACCTGATCGCCCGCAACCTGGCCGTCGACGAGCGGATCACCGTCGACCCGGAGGCGATCGTGGTGACCGTCGGCTGCCAGGAGGCGATGTTCCTGGTGCTGCGCGCGTTGCGAGCCGACCCGTCCGACGTGCTGTTCGCGGTGGCGCCGACGTACGTCGGGCTGACCGGCGCGGCCCGCCTGGTCGACCTGCCGGTGCGCCCGGTGGCCGGCGGCCCGGACGGCGTCGACCTGGCCGACCTGCGCGCCGGGGTGCGCCGGGCCCGCGCCGAGGGGCTGCGGCCACGGGCCTGCTACGTGATGCCGGACTTCGCCAACCCGTCCGGGGTCAGCATGGACACCGCGCGCCGGCGCCGGCTGCTCGACCTGGCCGCCGAGGAGGACCTGCTGCTCATCGAGGACAACCCGTACGGGCTCTTCCCGGCCGCCGGCACGGACCGCCGCCCCACGCTGAAGGCGCTGGACACCGCCCGCCGGGTGGTCTACCTCGGCTCGTTCGCCAAATCCGTGCTGCCCGGCGCCCGGGTCGGTTACGTGGTGGCCGACCAGCGGGTCGGGGGATCGGACGGCACCGTCGGCCCGCTCGCCGATCAGCTCGCGAAGATCAAGAGCATGGTCACGGTGAACACGTCGCCGATCAGCCAGGCGGTGATCGGCGGCGCGCTGCTGGCGCACGACTGCTCGCTGGTCGCCGCGAACGTCCGGGAGCGGGCCGCGTACGCCCGCAACCTGGGCCACCTGGTCGACGGGCTGGCCCGGCGCTTCCCGGCCGGCGGCCCGGTGCGCTGGACCGTGCCCGCCGGCGGCTTCTTCGTGGTGCTGACCGTGCCGTTCCCGGTCGACGACGCGGTGCTGCACCGCTCCGCGCGGGAGTACGGCGTGCTCTGGACCCCGATGGCGCACTTCTACGACGCCGGCACCCCGGTGAACGCGCTACGGCTGTCGGTGAGCGCGGTCACCCCGGCGCAGATCGACAGGGGTCTGGACCGGCTCGCCGCGCTGGTCGCCGACACCGCGGCCGCGCCGGTCTGACGCCGTACCGTCGTCGTTCCGGCACCACCCGTGTTCCGTCGCGCCCGGGTGTCCGTTGATAATGGACGGATGGTTGCCTGGGAGTACGCGTTGCTGGTCCGCCGCTATCAGGGGCAGGGCCGGAATTTCCACGTCTCGTTCGTCTGGTACGGCCCGGACGGGTCCCGCACCGACGTCACCGCGTACGGCGACACCGCTGTCGCGCACCTCAACCGGGTGGGCCGCGAGGGCTGGGAGCTGGTCTCCGCCGCCGAGGACGTGAACAACGTGCAGGGCAGCACCGAGGTGCACCGCTATCACCTCAAGCGCCCGCTGCGCTGAGGTCCGCGCCCCTGCCGGCCACCCGGTCGGCAGGGGCGCGGGCGCGTCTCAGCCCAGCTCGACCTCGGGATAGAGCGGGAACGGGGTGAGCAGGTCGGCGGCCTGCTTGCCGACCGATTCGGCGGTCGCCGGGTCGAGCACGTACTTCGCCTTCGACGGGGCGCCGTCCGGGCCGGTGCCCGCGCTGGTCTGGGTGAGCACGGTGTGCATCAGCTCGGCGGTGGCGTCCATCTCCGCGGTGCCGAGCCCCCGGGTGGTCAGCGCCGGCGTGCCGATCCGGATGCCGGAGGTGTACCACGCGCCGTTCGGGTCCTGCGGCACCGCGTTGCGGTTGGTCACGATGCCGGAGTCGAGCAGCGCCTGCTCGGCCTGCCGACCGGTCAGGCCGTACCCGGAGACGTCGATGAGCACCAGGTGGTTGTCGGTGCCGCCGGTGACCAGCGTCGCGCCCCGGCGCAGCAGCCCGTCGGCGAGCGCCTGGGCGTTGTCGACGATCCGCTGGGCGTAGTCGGCGAAGTCGGGGCGCCGGGCCTCGGCCAGCGCGACCGCCTTGGCGGCCATCACGTGCGGCAGCGGGCCGCCGAGCACCATCGGGCAGCCCCGGTCGACCTGGTCGGCCAGCTCCGGGCCGCAGAGCACCATGCCGCCGCGTGGGCCGCGCAGCGACTTGTGCGTGGTGGTGGTGACGATGTGCGCGTGCGGCACCGGGTCGAAGTCACCGGTGAAGACCTTGCCGGCGACCAGCCCGGCGAAGTGCGCCATGTCGACCATGAAGGTGGCGCCGACCGAGTCGGCGATCTCCCGCATGACCCGGAAGTTGACCTTCCGGGGGTACGCCGAGTAGCCGGCGACCAGGATCAGCGGCTTGAACTCCCGGGCCGCCTCGGCCACCCGGTCGTAGTCGATCAGGCCGGTGGCCGGGTCGGTGCCGTAGCTGCGCTGGTCGAACATCTTGCCGGAGATGTTCGGCCGGAAGCCGTGGGTGAGGTGCCCGCCGGCGTCGAGCGACATGCCGAGCATCCGCTGGTTGCCCAGCTCCCGGCGCAGCGCGAACCAGTCCGCCTCGGTGAGGTCGTTGACCTGGCGGACCTGGGCCTTCTTCAACGCGGGCGACTCGACCCGGTCGGCCAGGATCGCCCAGAAGGCGACCAGGTTGGCGTCGATGCCGGAGTGCGGCTGCACGTAGGCGTGGGCGGCCCCGAACAGCTCCTTGGCGTGCTCGGCGGCGAGCGCCTCGACGGTGTCGACGTTCTGGCAGCCGGCGTAGAAGCGGCGGCCGACCGTGCCCTCGGCGTACTTGTCGCTGAACCAGTTGCCCATGGCCAGCAGCGTCGCGGGGGAGGCGTAGTTCTCGCTGGCGATCAACTTCAGCGACTCACGCTGGTCGGCCAGCTCCGCGCCGATGGCGTCCGCCACCCGCGGCTCGACGGCGCGGATCACCTCGATCGCGCTGCGGAAGGCGGTGGACTCGACGTTGTGCGACATGCGACCTCCTGGTGACGTGCGGAAGGCCCAGGCGCTCGGCATGCGTCCTCATGACGAGGCCGCTCCCCGATGGTGCTCCATCTCCACGCGCCAGTCACGGCCCGTGCCGATCCTAGCGGTCCGCGCCGGGCCGGACCTGCGGGGTCGCGCGTCCCCTCGCGGGCACAGATGTAAGGAGGGGCCCCTTGTTAACGCATTCTGCATAGGCGGGGCCCCCGCTTAACATCCACGTGTTGAGCGGGGGCCCGCCGTGCGTCCGGGTCAGGCGGTCACGGCGTCGCGGGCCTTCTTCAGCGCCTCGGGGGCGGTCGGCGTCTTCGGCGCCTTCGGGCGCAGGTCGAGCATCCGCTGGCCGATCTCCTGGAGCTGGTTACGGCCGAGCGCGTCACGCACCTTCGGGAACCACTCCTGCTCCTCCTCCTCGACGTGGTGCAGCACGTTCTCGATCAGCACCGTCGTCTTGGCGACGAACCGCTCGTCGTCGGCGTCCATCGCGAACAGCTCGAGGCAGAGCACGTCCGCGACGTGGTGCTCCTCGTACGACTCGAGGATGTCGTCCTCGACGTCGGGCACCAGCTTGCGAACCTCCGGGTACATCACCTCGTTCTCCAGGTAGGTGTGCACCGTCAGCGCCTCGATGATCTGCGTGACGATCTTCCCGCGCCGGCTCGCCGGCCCGTCCTCGGCATCCTGGAAGGCCTTGAACAGGCGGCGGATCTCCTTGTGGTCCTCCTTGAGCAGGACGATCGCGTCGGTGGACACCGGGTTACCTCCTAGGTCGGCTGACGAAGCCCCCCTACCCGGCGTCCGACCAGGACAAACGGACCGGGCCCGGCGATCGTCGCCGGGCCCGGTCCGTGGCTGCGCGAGGGTTACCGCACCGCGTTGTACGCGTCGACCAGGCCGGCGCCGTAGAACCCGTTCCGCTTGCCGCCGGAGCAGGTCGCGTCGTAGGCGTTCGGACCCGTCGGAATCAGCGGGACCGGGTTGTAGACGCCGGCCGGGCAGGACCTCGCCACCGCCGTGCGCTCCAGGAACGACGACAGCTGGCCCGGGGTCATGCCCGGGTGGGCCGACAGGGCCAGCGCCGCGACGCCGGTGGCATGCGGGCCGGACATCGAGGTGCCCTGCTTGTACCCCCACCCGTTGGTGCGGGTGACCGTGTTGAAGGTGGTGGACAGGATGCCGTCGGTGGACGTCGAGCGCACGCCCTGGGTGCGGAACCGGGTGTCGCCGCCCGGCGCCGTCACGTCGATGACGCCCTGGCCGTACGAGGAGTAGTAGCTCTTCTCGCCGGTCGGGCCGACCGCGGCGACGGTCACCACGCCGGGCACCTCGGCCGGCAGGTCGAGGCAGGCGTTGGTCAGGTTCTCGCGCTCCTCCGGGGTGCCGTTGTTCGGGCTGCCGGTGTCGGTGATCTTGTGCGCGAGGTCGTAGTTGGAGTTGCCGGCGGATGCCACGTTCAGCACGCCCTTGGACTGCGAGTAGCGGATCGCCCGCTGCACGGCCTGCCACACCGGGCGCTGCCGGGCGTCGTTGCGGCAGTTCAGCTCCCACGGGTCGATGTAGTAGCTGTTGTTGGTCAGCCGCATGCCGTGGTCGGCGGCCCAGAGGAACCCGCAGACCGCGGCCTCCGGGAAGATGTAGCCGTCGTCGTTGACCACCTTGACGGCGGCGACCTTGACCCCCGGCGCGACACCGGTGACGCCGACGCCGTTGAGCGCGGCGGCGATGGTGCCGGCCACGTGCGTGCCGTGGTCGCTGGTGGTCGGGTTCCACGCCGCCTCGGCGGTGTCGGTGACGCCCCCGACGCAGGACGTGCTCTCGTCCTTGGCGATCTGGGTCGCCAGGTCCGGGTGGGTGCTGGAGATGCCGCTGTCGAGCACGCCGACGATCACGTCCGGGCGGCCGGTGGTCACCGCGTGGGCCTG
Organism: Micromonospora humi; assembly: GCF_900090105.1. Taxonomy (GTDB): domain Bacteria; phylum Actinomycetota; class Actinomycetes; order Mycobacteriales; family Micromonosporaceae; genus Micromonospora; species Micromonospora humi. Next base: position 447,381 of record NZ_FMDM01000001.1, read on the forward strand.
CGGGAGGTGGATCATGTCCATGTCCCATTGCTGGCCGTAGAGCGGCTCGCGGGTCGGGTCGCCGGTGGCGTCGGCCGCGGACACCTCCACGGTCTCGCCCTCGTCGAGGGCGGTGCCGAGGCCGGCGGTGGACGCGACGGACTGCACGCCCGCGCCGGCGACCCGCGTGGCGAACGACGGGTTGGTCGAGCGGACGACCAGCACGCCGATCTGGTCGTAACTGGCCACGACCGTGCCGTCCGCGGCCGCGACCCGGGCGGCGGCCTTGCCGGTGGTGGCGCCCTGCGGGGCGAGGACCAGGTAGGAGGTCTCCGGCCCGGCGGCCGCCACCGGTGACGGCACACCGGTGAGGGCGAGGCCGGCGCCGAGCGCGGCGGCGGACGCGCCGGCCAGTGTCTTGCGACGAAGGTTCTTCACACGTACTCCCAGGGGCCGATCCGGTCCGACGAGCAGGCTGCTCGCCGTTGCCGGTTCAGCGTGGGCGGTGCCTGTGGTGTTACACACATCACAGGCCGGCGGCGTCGCGCGTCAGACCGTCGCCAGCGTGTACGGAATCTCGTCGAGCAGTTCGCGGGCGAGGAAGCCGATCCGGCCGTACCGGGGCACCAGCCGCTGCCCGCTCACCGCGTGCGCGAACGCCGCCCAGCAGGCCGCCTGCGCCGGGTCGGCGCCCCGGGACAGCAGCCCGGCGAGCAGGCCGGCCCGCACGTCACCGCTGCCCGAGGTGCCCAGCCCGGCGTCGCCGCTCTCCTCCCGCCAGGCCCGGCCGTCCGGCGTGGCGATGTGGCCGTACAGCGAGACCACCGCGTCGTACCGGCCGGCCAGCTCGACCGCCTCGGTGTCCAGGTCGTCGCCGGGGTCGCGGTCGAGCAGGTGCCGGGCCTCGGTGAGGTTCGGGGTGAGCACCACCTTGCGGCCGGACCCGACCAGCAGGTCCGGCTCGTGGCTGAGCGCGCCGAGGGCGTACGCGTCGAGCACCAGCGCGGTCTCCCGGCCGGCCGCGTCGAGCACCACGTGCAGCAGCTCCCGGGTGGCGTCGATGTCGCGCAGGCCGGGGCCGACCGTCACCACGTCCGCGTCGGCGACCAGGCCGCCGAGCAGGTCACCGGGGTCGCCGCGGACCGCGCCGTCGTCGGTCTCCGGCAGGCCGACCACGAGGGCCTCGGGGACCTGGATGCTGAGCGACGCGGCGGTGGACTCGGCGGCGGCCAGCTGGAGCACCCCGGCGCCGGCCCGCAGCGCGGCCACGCCGGCCAGCAGCACCGCCCCGGGGGTGAACCGGGAACCGCCGACCACCAGCACCGTGCCGCGTGCCTCCTTGCCGCCGGTGGGCACGGGCAACGCCCAGTCACGCAGCAGCGCGGGGGTGATCACGTCAGACCGGTTCGGCATGGACCTCGTCCTCCCTGGTGGGCCGCGCCCCCTGCCGGTGCAGGTGGGCGACGTCGTTGAACGTCTCCGGGCGCAGCCGCCCGGCGTCGTCGGCGCGCCAGCCGGTCACCGAGCAGTTGGCGATGACGTGCTCGCGGGTGAGCGCCATCAGCTCCTCCTCGGTGAGCCCCTCCACCAGGTAGCGGAGCAGGAAGACCAGCGCGTCGTGGCCGAACAGCAGCACCCGGCCGCCGTCGTGGTCGCGCCGCAGGTCGCCGAGCAGGGTGCGCAGCCGCAGGGCCACGTCCGTCCACGACTCGCCGCCGGGCGGACGGTAGTAGAACTTGCCGAGCCGGTCGCGCCGCCCCGCCTCCTCCGGGTGGCGCCGGCGCACCCCGTGCCCGGTGAGCCCGTCGAGGATGCCCAGCTCCCGGTCGCGCAGCCGCTCGTCGCGGCTCATCGGCACCCCGGTCCCGGCCAGCGCCAACTCGGCGGTGCGCCGGGCGCGCAGGTAGGGCGACACCACGGCCACCTCGGGCCGGCGCCCCTCGGGCAGGCCGGCCAGCCACCGTCCGGTCGCCCGGGCCTGCTCCTCGCCGGTCGGCGACAGCGGCACGTCCGCGTCGCGGTGGGTGAGGTCGATCAGCTCGGCGCCGGACGTCTCGGCCGCGGTGGCCGCGACGTTCGCGGTGCTCTCGCCGTGCCGGACGATCCAGAGCTCTGCCAACTCCGCCATGCGGCTCCCGGTACCCGGGCCCCGCGCCGGGTAACCGCGCCGGCCCGGCCGGCTCTGCACCGGCCGCCCGCGGCCGCACCCGCCCGCGGCCGCACCCGCCCGGGTGCCGTCGGTGGGGCAGCGCGAAGTGGCATCGACCCGGCAGAATGTCCGCCGGGTCGGGGTGGGCCGTGCGGAAGGGGTGGGCATGTCGACGGTGGTGCGAGGGCTGCGCGAGGCGCTGGTGCTCTTCGTGATCGCGGTGGTGGTGATCGCGGTGGCGGTGGGCGTCTGGGTGGCGATCAGCGGGGGCGACTTCGTGCACCGGTTGGGCGTGGCCTTCCTGCTGGTCGGCGGCCTGATCGGGATGACCGGCGACCTCACCCTGAGCCGGATCGGCATGCTGCCGGCCCGGTCCACGTTCGGCCTCGCGCCGGAGCGGGCGGACGGCGGCGGCGGCCGGGTGCTCACCGGCATCGGCATCTTCCTCTTCGTCTCGATCCCGCTGTTCGTGGTGGGGATCCTGCTGATCACCTGAGCGGATGCCCGCGCGACGCCGGCCGGTGCCCTACCGTGTTCCAGGTGGCGACCACGGCGGCCGAGGAGATCCGGGTGGGGGAGCGGCTGGTCCGTGTCTCCAGCCCCGACAAGCCCTACTTTCCGGAACGCGGGCTGACCAAGCTGGACGTGGTGCGCTATTTCCTCGCTGTCGGCGACGGGATCCTGCGTGCGCTGCGGGACCGGCCGACCATGCTGGAACGCTGGCCGCGCGGGGTGTTCGAGGGCGCCAAGGTGGCCACCCGGCAGACCAACAAGGGTGACGCGTTCTACCAGAAGCGGCTGCCGGCGGGCGCGCCCGACTGGGTGCGCACCGCGCACATCACGTTCCCCAGCGGCCGGACCGCCGACGAGGTGGCCCCGAGCGAGCTGGCGGTGGTGGTCTGGGCGGCCAACCTGGGCACGTTGCGGTTCCATCCGTGGCCGGTGTCGAAGGGCGACGTGGAACGCCCCGACCAGCTGCGCATCGACCTGGACCCGATGCCGGGAGTGGAGTTCGCGCAGGTGGTGCCGGTGGCCCACGAGGTGCGGGCGTTCCTGGCCGAGCTGGGGATGGAGGGTTTCCCGAAGACCACCGGCGGGCGGGGCATCCACGTCTACCTGTCCATCGAGCCGCGGTGGAGCTTCGGCGAGTGCCGGCGGGCGGTGCTGGCGCTCGGCCGTGAGGTCCAGCGCCGGCTGCCCGACCTGGTCACCACGACCTGGTGGCGTGACCAGCGTGATCGGCCGGTCTTCGTCGACTACAACCAGATGGCCCGCGACCACACCATGACCTCGGCGTACTCGATCCGGCCCACGCCGGCGGCGCTGGTCTCCGCGCCGCTGGACTGGGCCGAGCTGGACGACGCCCGGCCGGAGGACTTCGACGTGCTCAGCATGCCGGCCCGGTTCGCCGAGCGCGGCGATCCGCACGCCGGCCTGGACGGCCGCCGGCACTCGCTGGAGCCGCTGCTGGCCCTGGCCGACTCCGAGGGGCTGGAGCCGCCACCTGAGCGTTGAGCGCTCAGGCCCAGGGGCTCCGGGTGCCGTCGAACTCCTCGAAGACCAGCCAGGTGCGGGTGGAGAGCACGCCGGCGATGCTCTGCACCCGGTCGAGCACCACGTCCCGCAGGGTGGCGTTGTCCGGCGCGCGGACCAGCGCCAGCACGTCGTGCTCGCCGCTGAGCAGCGCCGCGTGCTCGATGTAGCGCACCTGGGCCAGCTCGGCGGAGACCTCCCGCCAGGTGTTCTGCTCGATGGTCAGCGCGATGTACGCCGAGGTGCCCAGCCCGGCCGGCTCGGGCGCCACCCGCGCGGTGAAGCCGGTGAGCACGCCGTCGCGCAGCAACCGCTCCACCCGGGCGTACGCGTTGGTGCGCGAGACGTGCACCCGTTCGGCAAGCGTGCGGATGGAGAGCCGGGCGTCGGCGACCAGCTCACCCAGGATCCGCCGGTCGACCTCGTCGAGCGGGCCGGCCGAACGTCCCGTTCCGCCTGGCGCGCCCGCTGTGGCGCCGGTCTCCTGGCTCATCGTGCTCATCTCCCGATGCCATTCGTCCCGCGTTCCTCGCGGATGTTGAGTCAATCATCCCTGGGCAGGAGCATAGGGCCACCACACGTCCAGGAGGTCCCCGCCGTGACGACCACACCCCAGGCGGTCCGCAGGGCATCCCCGCGCACCCGCCGGAAGGCCACCCCGGCCGCCGCCGACCCGTCGGCCGGCCTGCTGCCGCAGTCCGAGCCGGTCCGGTTGCTGAACCCGGACGGCACCGCGCTGCCGCCCCGCGACGACTACCCCGAGCCGCCGGTCGAGACGTTGCGCGAGATGTACCGCCGGATGGTCGTCGGCCGCCGCTTCGACACCCAGGCCACCGCGCTGACCAAGCAGGGCCGCCTCGCCGTCTACCCGTCCGCACGCGGCCAGGAGGCCTGCCAGGTCGGCGGCGTGCTCGCGCTGCGCGACTCGGACTGGGTGTTCCCCACCTATCGGGAGTCGATGGCGCTGACCGCGCGCGGCCTCGACCCGGTCGAGGTGCTCACCCTGCTGCGCGGCGACTGGCACTGCGGGTACGACCCGGCCGTCACCCGCACCGCGCCGCAGTGCACCCCGCTGGCCACCCAGACCGTGCACGCCGCCGGGCTGGCCTACGGCGAGTCCTACCAGGGGCGCGACACCGTGGCGCTCGCGTTCATCGGCGACGGCGCGACCAGCGAGGGCGACTTCCACGAGGGCGTCAACTTCGCCGCCGTGTTCAAGGCCCCGGTGGTGTTCCTGGTGCAGAACAACAAGTACGCGATCAGCGTGCCGCTGTCCCGGCAGACCGCCGCGCCGAGCCTGGCCTACAAGGGCGTCGGCTACGGCGTGCCCAGCGAGCAGGTCGACGGCAACGACCCGGTGGCCGTGCTGGCGGTGCTGCACCGGGCGATCGCGCACGCCCGCTCCGGCCAGGGCCCCTACCTGATCGAGGCGCACACCTACCGGATGGAACCGCACACCAACGCCGACGACCAGACCCGCTACCGCGACGTCGACGAGGTCGAGGCGTGGCGCGACCGCGACCCGATCGCCCGGCTGGAGGCGTACCTGCGGTCCCGGGGCGTGCTGGACGACGCCGCGGTCGCGGCGGTCGCCGAGGAGGCCGAGGCGTACGCCGCGACGCTGCGCCGGCGGATGGACGAGCAGCCCACGGTCGACCCGCTCAGCCTCTTCGACCACGTCTACGCCGAGCCCACCCCGCAGCTGGTGGAGCAGCGGGAACTGGTCCGCGCCGAGCTGGCCGCGGCCCGCGACGAGGAGGGGGACGCCTGATGGCCGCCGTGACCATGGCGAAGGCGCTCAACGCCGCGCTCGCCGACGCGCTGCTCGACGACGAGCGGGTGGTCGTCTTCGGTGAGGACGTCGGCCAGCTCGGCGGCGTCTTCCGGATCACCGACGGGTTGCAGGCCCGCTTCGGCGACAAGCGCTGCTTCGACACCCCGCTGGCCGAGGCGGGCATCGTCGGCTTCGCGGTCGGCCTGGCCATGTCCGGGCTGCGGCCGGTGGTCGAGATGCAGTTCGACGCGTTCGCGTACCCGGCCTTCGAGCAGATCGCCTCGCACGTGGCGAAGCTGCGCAACCGCACCCGGGGCGCGCTCAGCGTGCCGATCGTCATCCGGGTGCCCTACGCCGGCGGCATCGGCGGCGTCGAGCACCACTGCGACTCGTCCGAGGCCTACTACGCGCACACCCCTGGTCTGAAGGTCGTCACGCCGGCCACCGTCGACGACGCGTACTCCCTGCTGCGCGCCGCGATCGACGACCCGGACCCGGTGGTGTTCCTGGAGCCGAAGAAGCTCTACTTCGCCAGCGCGGAGGCGGAGCTGCCGGCGCGTACCGCGCCGATCGGCGCGGCCGTGGTACGCCGGCCGGGCACCGACGCCACGCTCGTCGCGTACGGCCCGGCGGTGCCGGTGGCGCTGGCCGCCGCCGAGGCGGCCCGCGAGGAGGGCTGGGACCTGGAGGTGGTCGACGTGCGCAGCATCGTGCCGTTCGACGACGCCACCGTCACCGAGTCGGTCCGCCGGACCGGCCGGTGCGTGGTGATCCAGGAGGCGCAGGGCTTCGCCGGCGTCGGCGCCGAGATCGCCGCCCGGGTGCAGGAGCGCTGCTTCCACGCGTTGCACGCCCCGGTGCTGCGGGTGTCCGGCCTGGACATCCCCTATCCCGCGCCGATGCTGGAGCACACCCACCTGCCCTCGGTGGACCGGGTACTGGACACGGTGGCCCGGTTGCAGTGGGACGACCAGCCCGACAACCGGTGGGTGGCGGCATGACCGACACCGTGGGGACCCGCGACTTCCTCCTGCCGGACCTGGGCGAGGGGTTGAGCGAGGCGGAGATCGTCGAGTGGCGGGTCGCGGTCGGCGACGTGGTCACCGTGGACCAGACCGTGGTCGAGGTGGAGACCGCCAAGGCCGTGGTCGACGTGCCGTGCCCGTACCCCGGTCGGGTCGTGGCGCTGCACGGCGCGGCGGGTGAGGTCCGCCCGGTCGGTCAGCCGCTGATCACCATCGCCGCGCTCGACGGCGGCGACGATCCGGACCCGCACGCCACCTACCGCGAGGAGGAGCGGGCCGGCTCCGGAAACGTCCTGATCGGGTACGGGACCGGGCACGGCGTGCCGGGGCGGCGGCGGCGCCGACCTCGCCTGTCGGTCGCCAAGGAACCCGGCACACCGGCCCCCGCCAACCCCGGCTCCGGCCCTCCGGCCCCGGCCGGCTCGTCGGCCCGGACCGGCGCGGGGGTGGGGGCCGGCCCGTCGAGCCCGGCCGGCGTGCCCGCGTCGGTGGACCGGACGTCCGATCCGGTGCGGACCGGTGGCCCGGTCGCGGCGCCGCTGGTCATCTCGCCGATCGTGCGGCGGCTGGCGAAGGAACGCGGGGTCGACCTGGCGTCGCTGCGCGGCACCGGCCCCGGTGGCGTGATCCGCCGGGCGGACGTGGAGACGGCCCGGTCCGCTCCGGCGGCGCGGCTGGCGGCGGTACCGGACGCGCCGGACGCGCACGTCGGGCTCGTCCCGGCGGGCGACGGCGACGTGGTCGTGCCGCTCACCGGCATCCGCAAGGTGATCGCGGACAAGCTGTCCCGCAGCCGTCGGGAGATCCCCGAGGTCACCATCTGGGTGGACGTGGACGCCACCGGGCTGCTGGAGACGCGGGCCACGATCAACGCCGCGAGCCCGGACGCGCCGGTGAGCATCCTGGCCCTGCTGGCCCGGATCTGCCTCAGCGGCCTGCGGAAGTATCCGCAGCTCAATGCGCGGGTCGACACCGAGGGCCAGCGGATCGTGCAGTCCGCCGGGGTGCACCTGGGCATCGCCGCGCAGACCGACCGGGGCCTGGTCGTGCCGGTGCTGCGCGACGCCCAGCGGCTCACCACCGGGGAACTGGCCGCCGCGCTGGCCGAGACCACGGCGGCGGCGCGGGCCGGCACGCTGCCGCCCGGGCGGTTGACCGGCGGCACGTTCACGCTCAACAACTATGGCGTGTTCGGGGTGGACGGCTCCACGCCGATCATCAACCATCCGGAGGCGGCGCTGCTCGGCGTCGGGCGGATCGTGGACAAGCCCTGGGTGGTCGACGGTCAGCTCGCGGTTCGCAAGGTGACCCAGCTCAGCCTCACCTTCGACCACCGGGTCTGCGACGGCGGGGTGGCCGGCGGGTTCCTCCGTCACGTGGCCGACTGCGTCGAACGGCCCGCCCTGCTGGTCGCGAACGTCTGAACCGGGCGACCCCGGCCCCGCCTGCGGGGCCGGGGTCCGGCGGAGTCTCAGCAGCCGCACGAGCCGGTGACGGGAACGGTCAGGTCGTCGGCCGGGCGTCGGGTGAGCCCGGACCCGGTCCGCACCGGGAGGCCCTCCCGGACCCAGTACTCGTAGCCGCCGATCATCTCCTTGACCGGGTAGCCGAGCCGCGCGAACGCCAACGCGGCCTTGGTCGCGCCGTTGCAGCCGGGCCCCCAGCAGTAGGTCACCACCGGGGTGCCGGGCGGGATGAACTCCGCCGCCCGCGCCGCGATCTCGGCCGTCGGCAGATGCGTGGCGCCGGGGAGGTGCCCCTGCCGCCAGGCCGCCTCGTCGCGGGAGTCGACCACCCGCAGGACGGCGTTCGCCTCCAGGTCGGCGTGGACGTCGCTGACGTCGGTCTCGAAGGACAGTCGCGCGGCGAAGTGGGCGGTCGCCGCCGTCGGCGACGCCGGTGGAACGGAGAAGGACCTCGACATGCAGTGATCATGCTCGCCGCCCGGCCCCGGGGACCAGTGGCGGGACCGTCGTCGCTCGCTAAGATCCCGCCATGCCCACCCCGAGCACCGCCGCCCGGACGGTCTCCGTGCTGGCCTATCCCGGCATGTCGGTCTTCGAGACCGGGATCGTCACCGAGGTGTTCGGGCTGCCCCGCCCGGAGTTCGACCGCGCCTGGTACGACGTCGTCCTCTGCGCCCCGCAGCCCGGGCCGGTGCCGGTCCTCGGCGGAGCCAGCCTGCACACCCCGTACGGCCTGGACGTCTTCGCCCGGGCGTCCACGGTGATCGTGCCCGGGGTTCCGGACGTCACCGCCGACCCCTCGCCCGACGTGACCGAGGCCCTCCGGTCGGCGCACCGGCGCGGCGCGCGCGTCATGTCGATCTGTTCGGGCGCGTTCGCCCTGGCGGCCGCGGGACTGCTCGACGGGCGCCGGGCCACCACCCACTGGCGCTACGCCGACCTGCTGCGCCGCCGGTTCCCCACCGTCGACGTCGACCCCGACGTCCTCTACGTCGACGGTGGGGACGTCCTCACCAGCGCGGGTAGCGCCGCCGGGCTCGACCTGTGCCTGCACGTCGTCCGGCAGGACCACGGTGCCGCCGTCGCCAACGCCGTCGCCCGCAGGCTGGTGACCCAACCGCACCGCGACGGCGGGCAGGCCCAGTTCGTCGAAGCGCCGGTGAGCACCGTCGCCGACGACGACGCGGTGGCGCGCAGCATGGACTGGGCGGTGGCGCACCTCGATCGACCCATCACGGTGGAGACGCTCGCCCACCACGCCCGGATGTCGCCCCGCACGTACCTGCGGCACTTCGCCCGGGCCACCGGCACCAGTCCGATCCGCTGGTTGATCAACCAGCGGGTGCAGGCCAGCCTCGTCCTGCTGGAATCCACGGCCGTCCCCATCGAGCAGATCGCCAGGGCGGTCGGCTTCGAGTCGCCGATCACCTACCGGCACCACTTCGGTCGTGCCATGCGCAACTCTCCGGCGGCCTACCGTCGAGCGTTCCGCGCCGCCGACGCGCAATCGCCCGAAAGCGGCCAGTGACGAAAGCCCGGGGCGAACCCCTCGCGCGGTGCGGGCTCGCGCAGAACGGGTGAGCCCGCCACGCACATGCTGATCCGGTAACAGTCGACTCATTTCCTCCGCAGCCATTTCCGAGCAATTCCGCCGAAGGTGCCACACGGTGGTCCCGGGCCTACAGAATGTGGGCGAGGGGGTTCGGAAATGGGGGGCGACATATGTTTGTGAGGCGGCGACTGACGCTTTTCGCGATGACCGTCGCGGCCGCGCCGCTCGCGGTCGGCGCGTGCACCGCCGGCCCGAAGTCGGTGGTGCGGCACGCCGAGGCGGCGCCGCCGTCGGTCACGGTCACGCCGGCCGACCGGGCCCGTGACGTGCCGATCAGCGCGGAGGTGGGCACCAGGGTCAGCAACGGCAAGGTGACCGGCGTGAAGCTCACCGACGACAAGGGTCGCCCGGTGCCGGCCCAGGCGCGCGAGGACGGTTCCGGCTGGGTGCCGGACCGCCCGCTGGCCAATTCCCGGACGTACACCGCCGAGGTGACCGTGGCCGGTGATTCGGGGAAGACGACGACACAGAAGACGACGTTCACCACCATGGCCAAATCCACCAAACCGGCCGTCACCAGCGAATTGTATTTCCAGGACAACCAGACGTACGGGACGGCGATGCCGGTCGTGCTCGGGTTCGACCCGCCGATTCCGGAGCAGGCGCGGGCGGACGTGCAGCGCCGGCTGTTCGTCAAGACCGACCCGCCGCAGCCGGGCGCCTGGTCGTGGATGTCCGACGGCAAGCAGGCCGAGTACCGGGCGCCCGACCGCTGGAAGCCTGGCACGAGGATCAGCGTCCGCAGCGCGCTGGAGGGGCTGCCCATCGGCAAGGAGGCGATCGGCGACGTCGACCGGGTGGCGACCGCCAGGGTGGGCCGGCAGGTGTCGCTCGACATCGACAACACCACCAAGCAGATGACGGTCTACCAGGACGGCAAGGTGCTCCGGAAGCTCCCGGTCAGCCTCGGCAAGCCGAGCACGCCGAGTTCCAGCGGCACCATGGTGATCATGGAGAAGCACGAGCACACCACGTTCGACACCCGGGGCGAGCCGGACGGCGGCTACGTGGTCGACGTGGACGACGCGCAGCGGCTCACCTGGGGCGGTGAGTTCATCCACTCCGCGCCCTGGTCGGAGGGGGAGCAGGGCTACAACAACACCTCGCACGGGTGCACGAACGTCTCGGCCGCCGGCGCGGACTGGCTGATGGGCGTCACGCAGGTGGGTGACCTGGTGACGGTGAAGGGCACCGAGGTGCAACTCCAGCCGGGCAACGGCTTCACCGCCTGGAACGTCAGCTGGAACGAGTTCGCCAAGGGCAGCGCGCTGCCCGTGCCGGCGGGGTTGAAGCCCACGCAGAGCCCGACGCCGCATCCGGGGGCGGTGGCCGGCGGGTCCGCGCCGGCACCCACCCCGACCAGGAGCAACAGCGGCGGCTGATACCGGGGAGGAACGGCCACGGGCCGGCTCGCGGGCACGCGGGCCGGCCCGACGCCGGCTCAGTCCAGGTCGACGCGGGCCACGCCGGTCGCGGTCAGGCTGCCCAGCCAGAGCTGCCGGCCGTGCTGCCGCACGCCGGTCACCATCGGGTACGCGCCGCCCGGCCCGTGCAGCGTCCGCAGCACCCGCCCCGCGCCGTCGACCAGCGCGACCAGCCCGTACCGGCGCGGCTGCGGCTGCACCGCCCCGGGCAGCAACGCGACGAGTTGGCGGACCCGGGGATGGGGCAGCAACCGCTCCATGACCGGCAGCCGAGGGCTGGGCAGGGCGATCCAGTACGTCCCGTCGCCGACCGCGGAGACGTTGTCCGGGTATGCCGGCAGGTCGGCCAGCACGGTGGCCCGCCCGCCCGGCAGGTCCACCCGCAGCAGCCGGTGGGTGGCGGTCTCGACCAGCATGAGCGCCGACTCGTCCGGGGTGAGCGCCAGCCCGTTCGGGAAGTAGAGCCCGTCGGCGACCACGTCGGTGCGTCCGCTGCGCCTGTCGTACGCCAGCACCCGCCCGTTGGGCCGGTGCTCCAGCAGGTCCCGCTTCCAGTGCGAGAGCGGGAACCGGTCGGACGAGTCGGTGAAGTAGACGGTGCCGTCGCGGGCCACGGCGGCGTTGTCGGCCAGGTGCACCGGCGGCGCGGTGCCGGTCAGCTCGTGCACCGCGCCGGCCGGGTCGACGCGCAGCAGCCCCCGGTAGGCGTCGCAGACCAGCAGCCCGCCGTCGACCGGGTCCAGCTCGACGCCGAGCGGCCGGCCGCCGGTCTCGGCGAGCAGCGCGGGGCGGGTGCCGGGCGGGGCGTCCACCGGCCACCACCAGAGCCGGCCGTCCTCGTCGCCGCTGATCACCCGGCCGTCGGCGTCGACGACCACGTCCTCCGGCCCGTGCCCGCCGTCGGGCAGCGGCAGCAGGTCGGCCCGGTCCAGCCGGGTGTCGTCGGGAGCCCAGACCCCGGCTAGCGGCGGCGGCACCGTCGCCGGCTCGCGGACCGGGCGGATCAGCAGGGGGACGCGCGGGCGGGGGACGGCCATCGGGTCATTGTGGCCCGCCCCCGGCCGGGTGGGGAGTCCGCGCGGCGTGTCCCGCCGCCGGGCGCGGGCGACGGGCGGCTGCGGGATGACCCTGAGACGGCTCGGGGTCGGCACCGGAAGCTACCCGGAACCCCGCCGCCGAGCAGCCGGAACTGTCGGTGGGCGGGGGTAGGTTTACCGGCATGACGGACAGCGGCGACCGCTTCTCGGTGGTGATGGAGGTGCTCGACCACGCGGTCGAGCTGCGCCCGGTGGGTGAGATCGACATCGCCACCGTGTCGGCGTTCCGGGCCGCGCTCTGGGCGGCGCCGGCGCGCCCGGTGGTGCGCGTCGACCTGTCCTGCGTGCCGCTGCTCTCCGCCGCCGGGGTGCGGGCGCTGGCCGCCGCCCACCTGCGGGTCCGGGCCCGCGGTGGCGAGCTCGTGCTCGTCGACCCGGCGCCGGTGGTGGCCCGGGTGCTGCGCGTCACCGGCCTGCACCGGGTCGTTCCGGTGCGCGAGTCGGGCCGTGCCCGCGAGCTGCTGACCTGCGTCGCCGCCTGAGCGGCGACCGGGCCGCCGACGCGACGCCGACGGCCCGGTGGCCAGGGGGAGCGCTCAGCGCACGCCGAGCAGGTCCACCACGAAGACGAGCGTCTCGTTGGGCTTGATGACGCCGCCGGCGCCCCGGGCGCCGTAGCCCAGGTGTGGCGGGATGGTGAGCCGCCGCCGGCCGCCCACCTTCATGCCGATCACGCCCTGGTCCCAGCCGGCGATGACCTGGCCGCCGCCGAGCGGGAACTCGAACGTCTCGCCCCGGTTCCACGAGGCGTCGAACTCGCGGCCGGTCGAGTGGGCCACCCCCACGTAGTGCACGCTGGCCAGCTGGCCGGCGTGGGCCTCCGGGCCGTCGCCGACCGTGATGTCCTCGATGACGAGATCGGCGGGCGGGGCGCCCTCGATCGGGCCAACCTCGGGCTTGTCCATGAGCGGGTCTCCTCGGTGCTGACGGTGCGGTCACCGTCGATCCTGCCGGATCGCGACCGGCCGATACGCGCCGGTCCCCGCCTCGCCACCGACCTCGCCCGCCGGGGCGCACGACGAGGCGGGCGTCGCCTGCCGGCGACGCCCGCCCGGGGCGACCTGCGCTCACTTCAGCCAGGGGAGGCGCTGGACCAGGGGGAGCTTCGCCCAGGCCCGGCCGAGGCCGAGGGTGTTGCCGGCGCCGACCAGGGCCAGGCCGGCGAGCAGGCCCGCGTAGATGAGGTGGTCGTCCATGAAGGGGTTGTTCTCCGGAGGCAGCACGGCCGTCCACATCAGGACCAGCAGCAACCCGCCGGCGACGGCGGCGATCCGGGTGCCGACGCCGAGCAGCAGCGCCACGCCGATGCCGAGCAGGCCGAGCATGAACAGCCAGTCCGCCCAGGCCGCGCCGGCGATGTCGTGGTAGACCCCGGCGAACGGGCCGGCCACGGCGTTGCCCAGGAAGCCCTTGGTCGGGCTGCCGCCGTTGATCCAGGCGTTCTTCGTCGGGGTCTCGTGCCCCAGCCCGAACATCTTGTCCAGGAAGGCCCAGAGGAAGATCCAGCCCAGGGCGATCCGCAGCCCGGCCCACACGTACCGGGTGGCCTTCTGGCGGGGGGTCTCGACCGCCGGAGCGTTGGTGGCGGCGGGGGTCCGCTCGATTGTCGCGGTCATGGTCTCCACGTCCCTTCCTGTGCCTGGCACCGCGCTTCGGTGGCACCTCCATTCCATCTCCCGGGGGCGCGGTGGAGCAGGGCCGAGGGTGCCCTCCGGACCGGGTCCTTGGTCCCGCCCGGACCCGGTCCTCTCGGCCCGCCCGGGACCGGCCCGCGGCCCCTGCCCCGGCATCTCCCGGCGGCCTAGCGTTCCCGGTGGAGGCCCGGCACGAGGAGGTCGTGATGAGGACGTGGCAGGTGGCCGACGTGATGACCAGGGACGTCGCCACGGTGGGCGAGGAGACGCCGTACCGCGACGTCGTCGACGTGCTGGTCCGGGAGCGGGTGAGCGGGGTGCCGGTGGTGGACTCGTTCCGCCGGGTGCTCGGCGTGATCTCCGAGGCGGACCTGCTGCACAAGGTGGAGCGGTCCGGCCGGCCCGAGGAGCGCCGGGTGTTCGAGGGGCGGCGTCGTCGTGCCGCGCGGGAGAAGGCGGGCGCGCTGGTGGCCAGGGATCTGATGACCGCGCCGGCGGTCACCACGCACGAGCGGGCGGCGCTCGCCGCGACGGCCCGGCTGATGGACCGCGAGGCGGTCAAGCGCCTGCCGGTCCTCGACGACCTCGGCCGGCTGGCCGGCATCGTGACCCGCGGCGACCTGCTCCGGGTGCACCTGCGCACCGACGCGGAGATTCGCGAGGACGTGGTCCAGGAAGTGCTGCGCCGGGTGCTCTCGGTCCGCGACGGCCTGGTCACCGTGCAGGTCAGCGGCGGCGAGGTCACCATGGACGGTCGACTGGACCGCCGCAGCGCCGTCGAGCTCGCCGGCCGTCTGGCCGGCCAGGTCGCCGGCGTGGTCGCGGTGCACAACGCCATCTCGTACGACGTGGACGACACCACGCTGATGGAGCTGGACCCGGTGCACGCCACCCCGATCGCGTGACCGGTCCCGGCTCAGACCGGGGTGGCGAGCTGGGCGGCGAGCAGCGCCGGCGCCTCGGCCAGCGACGGGCCGTACCAGGTGAGGTGCCGGCCGGAGACCAGCACCGAGGGCACCGGGCCGAACGCCTCCGGCCCGTCGTCGGCGGTGAACCGGTACGGCTCGTCCGGCAGTACCACCAGGTCCGGCGCCCGTTCGCGCAACCGGTCGAGCGTCGGGCGCGGATAGCGCTCCGGGTCGGTGGCCCAGGCGTTGACCACGCCGAGCCGGCGCAGCACGTCCCCGGCGAACGTGTCCCGGCCCAGCACCACCCACGGTCGCCGCCACACCGGGACCACCGCGGTGCGGACCCGCGCCGGCACGGGCGGGGCGGCCCAGGCCCGCCGGGCCGCCGCCAACCAGGGCGGCTCGGCCGGCGCACCGAGCGCGGCGACGAGCGCGCCGAGCTGGTCGAGCGCCTCCGGCACGGTACGCGGGAAGGTGACCCGGACTTCGACCCCGGCCGCGCGCAGCGCCTCCGCGTCGGCGAGCCGGTTCTCCTCCTCGTTGAGCAGCACCAGGTCGGGCGCCAGGGCGAGGACCCGCTCCAGGTCGGGGTACTTCGTCCCGCCGACCCGGGGGACGTCCAGCCCGGCCGGGTGGGTGCACCAGTCGGTCGCGCCGACCAGGACCTCCGGCCGGGTCGCCGCGACCGCCTCGGTCAGCGACGGCACCAGCGACACCACCCGCACGCCGCCCTCCCCTCGTACCGGCCCATCCTCGCGCATCGACGGATCCCTGTCCGGTGGCCGGCTCCGGCGGACCGGCCGAGAATGAGCGGATGCCTCCGCACCCGACCGGCCGGCCGGTCCCCGACTACGGCGTCCCGCCGGCCGAGGCGCTGCCCCGGGCCCGCGAGTTCGCCGACCAGCTGGTCCGCCGCCGGACCGTACGTCACTTCAGTGACCGGGCGATCCCGCCGGGCGTGCTGGCCGAGGCGCTGCGGGCGGCGGCGTCCGCGCCCAGCGGAGCCAACCGGCAGCCCTGGCGGTTCGTGGTGGTGACCGACCCGGCGCTGAAGCGGCGGCTGCGGGCCGCGGCGGAGGCCGAGGAGCGGGTCTTCTACGAGCGACGGGCGCCGGAGGAGTGGCTGGCCGCGCTGGCCCCGCTCGGCACCGACGCGAGCAAGCCGTTCCTGGAGACCGCGCCGGCGATCGTCGTCGTGTTCGAGGTGCACCGCGGCCCGCACTCGCCCCGCCCCTACTACGTCAAGGAGTCGGTGGGGATAGCGGTCGGCTTCCTGCTCGCCGCGCTGCACCGGGCCGGGCTGGCCACGCTCACCCACACGCCGAGCCCGATGCGGTTCCTCAACGAGCTGCTCGACCGGCCGGCCGAGGAACGGGGCAACCTGATCATCCCGGTCGGTTATCCCGCGCCCGACGCCACCGTGCCGGACATCGACCGTAAACCGGCCACCGAGGTGGTCGTCTGGCGCTGACCGGTCAGCGGGCTCCGGCCGGGGCGACGGCGGGCTCCGGCGGCAGGCCCGCCACGGGCACCCCCTCGCGCACCGCCCACTCCACCGCGGCGCGCAGGTCCGCCGTCGGCAGCGGACGCCGGGCGGTCACCGCGACCGCCGCGTGCACCGAGTAGGCGACGAACGGGAAAGACCGGGCCAGCGCGCCGATCGCGTCGTGCAACCGGCCCACCACGGCCAGCGCCTCCGGCTCCCCGAGCGCCGGCAGGACCAGGTGGAACTCGTTGTCGGCCACCCGGACCGCCCGGTCGACCGGCCGGAGCACGCCGGTGACGGCGGCGAGCAGGGCCTGGCCCTCGCGGGCGGCGCTGCGCCGGCCGAAGCGTTCCGGTGAGCCGGCCGGCTCGTCGACCCGCAGGCCGACCAGCGCCACCGGCAGGGTGCCGGAGGCGGTCACCCCGTCCGCCCCGCTCCAGCGGCGCAGGCCGCTGTCGTCGAGCATGCCGTCCGTGGTCTCGACCGGCGGTGCGCTCCGGTCACCGCGTCGGGCGAGCAGCCGCAGCGCCGACTCGGCGCGCGCCTCGCCGGGACCTGCCGGGATGTCGCGCACCCGGGCGACCGCCTCGTCCAGCGCCGAGCGGGCCGGGCCGGGCAGCCGCTCGGCGAGCCGCTCCCGCAGGCGGATCACCTCGTGCAGCGCCGCGTCCCGGCGGAACCCCCAGCGGCCCTCGAACAGCCGGCCGGCCTCCAGCGTCGCGGCCGGCGTGACCTCACCCCGGTCGTACGCCACCAGCGAGGCGCCGAAGCGGGGGGTCAGCGCCACCACGCTCCACTCCCGGGCCAGTTCCTCCGTCTCGTCCAGCACCACGCCGTACACCCCGTCGGGCAGGTCCGGCGGGGGACCGCCGACCATGCCGACCACGGTGACGGCCGCCCGACCGGCGATGCGCCGGTAGACCGCTCGCTCCCGCTCGAAGTACGGCAGCCGCTGGAAGAGCGCGAGGACGACCAGCGGGCCGTCCTCTGCCTCCGCCAGCGCGGCCCGCTCGACGGCGTGGGAGACGGCGACGAGACTGCGTTTGGTGAACCGTTCCGGGGTCAGTCCGCTGTGCACCCGCCGAGCCTAGATCGCCGGACCCGGCGACGCACCGCCCGTCGGGCGGCCGGATTCCGCCGCACCGCCGAGGCGGCCGCCATGATCGACGCCCTACACTCGGACGTCGACGCAGGCGACGGACGGATTGTGGCGAGATGACGAGCACCGGCAGCGTGGCCGCCTCCTGGTTGCGGCCGATCCCGTCCGGCGCCGCGCCGCGCCTGGCGCACGCGGGCCACCTCGGGTACGCCGACCGTCGGCTCGCCGAACTGGCGCTGGGTCGTCCACCGGGGATCACCGGCAGCCAGTGGAGCACCGCCGGACGGGCCCGCCTCGACCTGGTGGCCTGCGCCGCCGACACCGGCCTGCCGCGGTTCGCCGTGCGCTTCGGCGCGCCCGCGCCCGACGGCTCGCCCGCCCGCCGCGCCGACCGGCTGACCGACGCGGTCTGCGCCGCCGTGGGCCTGCCGCTGCTGCGGGTCGAGTCGTCGACGCTCGGCGGCGGCGACCAGGTCCGCCGGTTCGTCGCGTACGTGCTCGACGCGCGCGCCTACACCGAGGGCACCGACCCGGACGGCGGGGACACGGTCGGGTTCCGCGACATCGTGGGCCGGCTGCCGGACGGCCGGCGTGGCCCGGTCAACGACCTCGGCGCGCTGGCCCGGGCCGACGCGGTCGGCGCGTACGTGGCGGGCCGGCTGGCCGACCCGATCGTGCGCGGCCTGCACGTGCGGTGGACGGACGGGCCGGCCGAGGGCTGGGGCTGGGTCGAGGTGCGGCCCGGCCGTTGCCTGGTGGAGCGGGTACGGCTGACGTCCCGGGGTTTCTCCTGCGGGGTGGAGCCGGGCCGGCTCGCCGAGGACCTGGCCGCGATGGCCCTGGGGGAGCGGCTGCGCGCCCTCGACGCCGACGCGACGTCCCTGGTGGACCGGGACGACCTGCGCGGGCAGGTGCGACGGCTCGCCGCCCGACGGGACTCCTTCGACGGCGGCTTCGCGTTCGACCATCTCTGCGCCGACTGATCCGCCCGTTCCGGCCGCCGGCCGGGCCCTCGATTTTTTTCCCGATCTCCGGTTGAACCTTCGCCGACGGCGCTCCGTACCTAAGCGGGAATGGACGCAGATCTTCCGCCGCGCCCGGACGGCGCGGAGACGGTGCGGAGAGGGCATCGTCGGCCATTGACGCGCGACCACGGCGTCGCAGTGATCCCCACCCCGAGAACATCCGCCGGGATCACCAGTCAACTACCGGATCGAGAAGGAGAGCAATTCGATGCGCAGGTCCACACGGGCGCGCCGGTCATCCGGTAACGCGCGGAGCAAGCGGGTGCTGGCCGTGGTCGGCACGCTCGCCGTCTTCGGCGGCATCGTCGCCGTCACCCAGATCTCGTCCGCCCAGGACCAGCGGAGGACCACTCGCGCCGCCTCGGCGTCCTGCGTGGCCTCGAGCCCGGGGGCGACCGCTCCGGGGGGTCAGGGCAGCACCACCCGCACCTGGCAGAACGGCCGCTGGGTGCGTAACCACTGGGGCGACGGCCAGATGTCCGCGGCCGAGTGCCAGCAGACGAACGCGGGCGGCGCGGGTGCCGGCACCCCGACCGTGGCCTGCCCGGACGTCAAGAGCAAGCTGCCGCAGGTGCCCGACCGGGCCCGCGCCGAGGTGGACCGCAACCTGGCGCTGCTCGACAGCCAGATCGCCGAGGCGAACCGGCGGCTCGCGGCGGACGGCCGCAACGGTGGCAACTTCATCAACAACGCCATCCTCCGTCCGCTGGCCGACAAGCGGACCGCCACCCTGAACCGGATCGCCACGGCGATCGGTCGCGGCGGCCAGCGCCCGCAGGGCCTGGACAAGCTCGCGCAGTGCGCCCTCGCCGACAACGCGCAGAACGGCGGCAACAACGGCGGCGCCAACAACGGTGGTGGCCAGAACGGCGGGAACAACGGCGGTCAGACCGGTGGTAACAACGGCGGTCAGACCGGCGGGAACAACGGCGGCCAGACCGGTGGCAACAACGGTGGTCAGAACGGTGGCAACAACGGCGGGAACAACGGCGGGAACAACGGCGGCGGCCAGAACGGCGGCGGCCTGCAGGCGCTGGCCAAGGACTGCACCAACAGCCAGTTGGAGGCGCACAACGGCTTCCAGAACGGCAACCGTTGCGTGAGCACCTCCTTCGGCGAGGTCGGCGCCGCGGCGAACAACCCGTCGCTGCTCATCACCCAGTTCCCGAACCAGGTGCAGCGCAACCAGCCGTTCACCCTCCGGGTGACCACGAAGAACCTGGTGCGGGACCGCTTCCTCGCCGCCGGGCAGGGTGGTTACTACATCGAGAGCTCGCTGCTCAACGACCAGGGCCTGGTTCGTGGCCACTTCCACACCGCGTGCCGGATGCTCGGCAGCACCCGGCAGCCCCCGAACCCGCAGGACGTGCCCGCCTTCTTCGTCGCCACCGAGGACGGCAAGGGTGGGGGCCAGCCGGACGACGTGCTGATCCAGATCCCCGGCCTGCCGGACTCGGGCCTGGCCCAGTGCTCGGTGTGGGCCGGTGACGGCTCCCACCGGATCCCGATGATGGAGCGGGCCAACCAGACCCCGGCCATCGACGTGGTGCGCATCCAGGTCAACTGACCGAACGACGACGACGCGGAGCCGCCCGGGGAGGACCTCGGGCGGCTCTCGCCGTCTCCCGGCGCCGGAGCGACATCGGGGCGGGCGGGATGAAAGTTCGTGCCACGACGATCCGGCCGGATGAAAATTGCGACCGGAAAAAGCAGAACGGGGTCACGCTGGCATCTCAGCGTGACCCCGGGGGGTGCCCGACGGTGAACCGGGAGGCTCAGCGGTTCTTGTACGCCTCCACCACGGAGACCGGGATGCGGCCCCGCTCGGAAATCTCGTGGCCGTTCTTGGCTGCCCATTCGCGGATGGCGCGGTTCTGCTCGCGGTCCATTCCCGAGGTGCTCGGCCGGGTGGCGCGCCGGGTGGTGCGGCCGGCGTCGACGGGTCCGCGGCCGATGCGCCGGCCAGCGTTGATGTAGGGGTCGAGGGCCTTGCGCAGGACACCGGCGTTCTCGTCGGAGACGTCGATCGTGTATGCCACGCCGTCCAGGCTGAACTCGACGGTCCGATCGGCCTTTCCACCGTCGAGGTCGTCGGTCAGAACGGTGATTACTTTCCTTGCCATCGCCATTACTCCCTGTGTCGGGCGGGGTGTGGCTAAGAGTTTGGCCTACCAAGCGGTAATTTCGCAACAATACCCGCCCGGCGCCATTCGGC
Organism: Micromonospora humi; assembly: GCF_900090105.1. GTDB lineage: Bacteria > Actinomycetota > Actinomycetes > Mycobacteriales > Micromonosporaceae > Micromonospora > Micromonospora humi. The sequence continues at coordinate 467,807 of NZ_FMDM01000001.1, forward strand.
GGGTCGCGGAATCCGTGGACGGCGAAAAGGGGGACACCGGCGTCGGGAGCCGGTGTGTGTCCTGGGTCACAAGTCGGAACAAGGGACACGGTTTGTAACTTGAGCCAGACACGCTCAACCAACGTGATGGCAGGTGTTCGATGGCAACTCTTCCGGTACTTCCCCTGACCGACGCCGTCCTGCTGCCCGGGATGGTCATCCCGGTGACCCTCGACCCGACCACCCAGGCCGCGGTCGACGCGGCCCGCGCGACCGGCGACAAGGAACTGCTGGCCGTGCCCCGCATCGACGGCGAGTACGGCTCGGTCGGCGTGGTCGCCACCATCGAGAAGGTCGGCCGGCTGCCCAGCGGCGAGCCGGCGGCCGTGGTCCGCGGTCTCGCCCGCGCCCGCATCGGCTCCGGTGTGCCCGGTCCCGGCGCGGCCCTCTGGGTCGAGGCGACCGCCCTCGACGAGCCCACCCCGGCCGGCCGGGCCCGGGAACTGGCCCGCGAGTACCGGGCGCTGATGACCTCGGTGCTGCAGCAGCGCGGCGCCTGGCAGGTCATCGACGCGATGGAGCGGATGACCGACCTCTCCGAGCTGGCCGACTCGGCCGGCTATGCTCCCTGGCTCAGCCTGGCGCAGAAGACCGAGCTGCTCGCCGCGCCGGACGTCACCGCCCGGCTGGAGCTGCTGGTCGGCTGGGTGAAGGAGCACCTGGCCGAACAGGAGGTCACCGAGCAGATCACCAGCGACGTCCGGGAGGGGCTGGAGAAGTCCCAGCGCGAGTTCCTGCTCCGGCAGCAACTCGCCGCGATCCGCAAGGAACTCGGCGAGGACGAGCCGGACGGCTCCGCCGACTACCGCACCCGGGTCGAGTCCGCGAACCTGCCGGACGACGTCCGCGAGGCGGCCCTGCGTGAGGTCGGCAAGCTGGAGCGGGCCAGCGACGCCTCACCCGAGGCGGGGTGGATCCGCACCTGGCTGGACACCGTTCTCGAGATGCCGTGGAACACGCGTACCGAGGACAACACCGACCTGGCCGCGGCGCGGGCCGTGCTCGACGCCGACCACGCCGGCCTGGCCGACGTGAAGGAGCGCATCCTGGAGTACCTCGCGGTGCGCAACCGCCGCGCGGAGCGCAACCTCGGCGTGGTCGGTGGGCGCGGCTCCGGCGCGGTGCTGGCCCTGGCGGGCCCGCCCGGTGTCGGCAAGACCAGCCTCGGCGAGTCGGTCGCCCGGGCGCTCGGGCGCAACTTCGTCCGGGTCTCCCTCGGCGGCGTGCGCGACGAGGCGGAGATCCGCGGCCACCGGCGCACCTACGTCGGCGCGCTGCCCGGCCGGATCGTGCGGGCGCTGCGTGAGGCCGGCTCGATGAACCCGGTCGTGCTGCTCGACGAGGTCGACAAGCTGGTCGTCGGCTACTCCGGCGACCCGGCGGCGGCCCTGCTGGAGGTGCTCGACCCGGCGCAGAACCACACCTTCCGCGACCACTACCTCGAGGTCGACCTCGACCTGTCCGACGTGCTCTTCCTGGCCACCGCCAACGTGGTGGAGGCGATCCCCGGCCCGCTGCTGGACCGGATGGAGCTGGTGACGCTGGACGGCTACACCGAGGACGAGAAGGTGGCCATCGCCCGCGACCACCTGCTGCCCCGGCAGCGGGAGCGGGCCGGCCTGACCGCCGAGGAGGTGACCGTCGCCGACGAGGCGCTGGCGCTGATCGCCGGGGAGTACACCCGGGAGGCCGGTGTCCGGCAGCTCGAACGGGCGCTCGCCAAGATCCTGCGCAAGGTCACCGTGGCGTTGGCGTCCGAACCGGCGGCGGTCCGCGTGGACACCGGGAACCTGGCCCGCTACCTGGGTCGGCCGAAGTTCACCCCGGAGTCGGCCGAGCGGACCGCGGTGCCCGGCGTGGCCACCGGCCTCGCCGTCACCGGCGCCGGCGGCGACGTGCTCTTCATCGAGGCCACCAGCATGGAGGGTGAGCCGGGCCTGACCCTCACCGGCCAGCTCGGCGACGTGATGAAGGAATCGGCGCACATCGCGCTGTCGTACCTGCGCTCCAACGGCCGACGCCTCGGCATCGACCCGAACGCCCTCGCCGGGCGGCGGATCCACGTGCACTTCCCGGCTGGCGCGGTGCCCAAGGACGGCCCCAGCGCCGGCATCACCATGGTGACCGCGCTGGCGTCCCTGGTCACCGGCCGCCCGGTGCGGCCGGAGTTCGGGATGACCGGCGAGGTGACCCTCTCCGGCCGGGTCCTGCCCATCGGCGGCGTGAAGCAGAAGCTGCTCGCCGCGCACCGGGCCGGCCTGACCGAGGTCATCATCCCGAAGCGCAACGAGCCGGACCTGGACGACCTGCCGGCCGAGGTCCGGGAGGCGCTGACCGTGCACACCCTCGCCGACGTCGCCGACGTGCTCGCGCTGGCGCTGCGTCCGGCCGAGGTGGACGCGCAGAGCCTGGGCGGCCAGCCGCTCGCCGCGGCCTGACCCGGCCGCCGCCGAACCCCCGTCGCCGCACGGCGGCGGGGGTTCGGCACGGGAAAATGCGAGCGCAATTCGGCGCGCAATTGCGGTCGTGCAGCTTCTGAAACTGTCGACATACCGGCCTGGTGGGGTGGTGGCAGCCGTCCTAAGCTGCGGTTATTCGGCTCGGGCGGGAAATGTGAACCGCGGCTGGCCGGATTCGGGAACAGTTTTCGGAAAGGGGCATCCCATGTCCACCACCACCTCGCTGAATCTGATCCGCCGGGTCGCGCTGCTCGCCGGCGTGGCCCTCGCCGGGGTCCTCGTCCTGGCCGCCCCGGCGTCCGCCCGGCCGGGCGGACCGCCCGGCCGGGACCACGCGTTCACCCTGCCGGCGGCGCCGGCCGCCGCGCGGCAGGTGCGCGTCCAGGCGGTGGCGCCCACCGTGTCACCGGCCGCCCGGCAGGTGCGGCACGTGGCCGCCGGAAAACCGGCCACCTGCGCCAGCGGCAACCTCTGCACGTTCGTCTGGGACCCCACCACGTCCAGTTGGAAGATCTTCGACCTCTTCACCTGCGCCCGCTACTCGCTGGCCAACTGGCACGGCGCCGGCTTCTACGTCAACTCCCAGACCGGCGGCCCCACCGTCACCTTCTACGGCCAGACCGGCAACGTGGTGAACTCGTTCACCGGCACCGGCACCGGCTCCCAGAACTGGGACCCGGTCTGGTCCATCCGCAACTGCACCTGACCGTCGCACGGCACCGCGCCGGGTCGCCCCCGTCGGGCCGATCCGGCGCGCGGTCGGCGCCGGTCACCGACGGTCGCGCCGGTCCCGGCCCTCGAAGCGACGCTCGCCGCCCGGGTCGCCCTCGCCGTCCCGGTCGCGGCGTACGGTCGCCTTGCGGCCCTTGATGGTGCTGCCGCGCAGGCCGGCGATCACCTCGTCGGCCAGCGCCTGCGGCACCTCGACCAGCGAGAAGCGGTCCGCGATCTCGATCGAGCCGATGTCGCGCCCGCTGGCCCGGGTCTCGCCGGTGATCGCCCCCACCAGGTCCTGCGGCCGCACCCCGGCCCGCCGGCCCAGGCCGATGAAGACCTGCGTGGTGCCGGCGCCCCGCGCGCGTACGCCGCCGCGCCGGTCCCGACCCTCGGCCCCGGGCCGCGCGTCCCGGTTGGCGCGGACGGCGACCTGCGGGATCTCCTCCTCGTCGGCGGTGCCCGGCAGCGTGGCCTCGTGCGCCAGGCGGACGGCGGCGAGCGCCACCTCCATCAGGTCGAACTCGTCGGTGAGCGACTCGACGACCGCCCGGAACGGCTCCAGGTCGTCCTCGAGCAGGGCCTCCCGCACCGCGGCCTGGGTCAGCTCGAACCGCCGGGTACGCAGGTCGGCGACGGTCGGGATCTTGTCGATGGTGATCCGCTGGCCGGTGACCCGCTCGATCGTCTTGAGCATCCGGTGCTCGCGCGGCTCGGCGAGGGTGATCGCCACCCCCTCCCGCCCGGCCCGGCCCACCCGCCCGATCCGGTGCACGTACGCCTCCGGCGCCGACGGGACGTCGTAGTTGACCACGTGGGTGAGCTGCTCGACGTCCAGCCCCCGGGCCGCCACGTCGGTGGCGACCAGCAGGTCGGCGGTGCCGCCGCGCAGCCGGCCCATCACCCGGTCCCGCTGCTCCTGACTCATCCCGCCGTGCAGCGCCTCGGCCCGGTAACCCCGGCCGTTCATCGTCTCGGTGAGCCGGTCCACCTCCTCCCGGCTGCGGCAGAACACGATCGCCGCGGTGGGCGACTCCACGTCCAGCACCCGGCCCAGCGCGGCCGGCTTGTGCGCCCGGGCCACCAGGTAGGCGCTCTGCCGCACCTTCGGCGCCGCACCGGCCACCGGGCGCTCCCGCTCGATCCGGATGCGGACCGGGTCGCTCAGGTGCTGCCGGGCCAGGCCGTCGATCCGGGCCGGCATGGTGGCCGAGAAGAGCACCGTCTGTCGGCCCTCGGGGGCGTGCTCCAGGATCGCCTCGATGTCCTCGGCGAAGCCCATGTCGAGCATCTCGTCCGCCTCGTCCAGCACGACGGTGGCCAGCGAGCCCAGCCGCAGCGTGCCCCGGGCGATGTGGTCGAGCGCGCGCCCGGGCGTCGCCACCACCACGTCCACCCCGTGGTCGAGGGCGCGCAGCTGCCGACCGATCGGCTGGCCGCCGTAGATCGGCAGCACCCGGGCGCCGAGGTCCTTGCCGTAGCGGTGGAACGCCTCGGAGACCTGCACGGCCAGCTCCCGGGTCGGCACCAGCACCAGCGACACCGGGTCGCCGTCCGGACGCGCCACGGGCATCCGCTGCAGCAGCGGCAGGGCGAAGGCGGCGGTCTTGCCGGTGCCGGTCGCCGCCTGCCCCAGCAGGTCCCGCCCGGCCAGCAGCGGCGGGATGGCCTCGCTCTGGATCGGGGTCGGCTCCTCGTAGCCGAGGGCGGACAGCGCCCCCAGCAGCTCGGCGCGCAGCCCGAGATCCGCGAAGGCGGTGGCCTCCTCGGCGTCGGCGGGGGTGGTGGGGTCGGTCGGGGTCGGTGCGGCGCTCATGTGGCAAGCCTTTCATCACGACCGGAGCCGGGTCGCGGCGACCGGCGCAAACGTTCGCCACGCCACCCCGGGTCACCGGGAGAGGACGGCCAGCAGCGTGGTGATCCCGACCGCGACGTCCAGCACGGCGCACCACTGCGCGTACCCCCGGGGCACCACCCGGCCGGTGCGGTGGAACCAGAGATCCCAGCCGGCGTGCCCGAGCCATCCCAGGCCGACCAGCACGCCGGCCGCCTCGACCGGTCCGGCCGCCGCCGCCGCGGCGAGACCGCCCCAGCCGGCCAGCCCGACGAGTTGGACCACGAGCCGCCGCCGGTCGGTCCACTGCCGCCGCCAGGTGCCGAGGAACAGGTAGCCGGCCGGCAGCACCAGCAACGTCCAGGGCGGGACCACGGTCGGGGCGAACCACATGTCGGCTGTCATGAGCAGCGCCAGGGCGGACGGCCAGCGGCGTGCCACGGCCGCCGCCACCGGGTGCCGGCGCGGCGTGTCGCCGGGCGCGTGCTGGTGCCGCAGCGCCACCAGCACCATCGCCGGCACCATCAGCAGATGGCCGCCGAGCATCAGCGCGTGGTCCCCGACCAGTCCGGCCCACCAGGGCGGGAGGAGCAGGAGGAAGGGCACGTACATGGCCGCCGTCATCTCCGCGGTCGCGGTCCACCCGTCGCCGCGGTGCCACATCCAGGCGACCATGCCCAGGGACATGTTCGTCGCCATCACCAGCGCGGCGACGTCCGCCCGGGCGAGCACGCCCGCACCGCCGACCACCTCGCCGGCCGCCCGCCACACCGGGCCGAGCAGCACCATGCCGGCCACCATCGCCACGACCATCCCGGCCAGGTGCCGGGTCCGCGTCCAGCCGGCCCGCGACCGGGGTACGTCCATCGTCATCTCCGTCATGCCCCGACCCTGCCGCGGCGGGACGGCCGGAACCAGGCGCGTCCGTCATCGGAGAACCGTGCGGAACGCACGGGTCGGCCGTGACATTCGGCAGGCCTAGGATCGGCGACCATGACGGTCGATCCGGTGGACCAGCGGATGCGCCGGGCCCGGCGGGTCACCCTGCTGTCGCTGGCCACGAACGTGTGGACCACGGTGCTGCTGCCCGCGGTCGGCCTGGCCCGGGAGCCGGATCCGGTGCGGGTGGTGCTCGGCGCGGTCGCGCTGGCCGGCTTCACGGTGGCCCAGGTGGCGGTGCTGCACGCGGCGGTCACGCCGTGGCTGGCCACCGCGGCTCGGCGCCGCCGGCACCTCGCGCTGGCGGTGGCCGCGCTGCTCAGCCTGCCGCTGCTCGGCCCGGTGGCGGCCGGCGCCTGGCCCACCTGGGCCTGGCTGGGCGCGTCGCTGGTCGGCATGACGCCGTTGCTGTTCCGACCGGCAGCGGCGGCGGCCACCGGGGCCGGGGTGCTCGGCGCCGCCGTCGTGGTCACCGTGGCGTCCGGCGGACCGCCGGCCACGGCGCTGCTGGTCACCGGTGGGGTGGGCGCCGGGGTGGCGCTGCTCACCTGGGTCCAGGTGTGGTTCTGGGACCTGCTGGTCGACGCGCGGCAGGGGCAGGCGGCCCGGGCTCGACTCGTCGTGGCCGAGGAGCGGCTGCGGTTCGCCCGCGACGTGCACGACCTCCTCGGACACGATCTCACCGTGATCGCGCTGAAGGCCGAGCTGGCCGAGCGGCTGGCGCCGGTGGACGGTGCCCGGGCGGGTCGGGAGGCGGCCGAGGCGCGGCGGCTCGCCGCGTCCGCGCTGACCCGGGTACGCGCGGCGGTGCACGGCTACCGCGCCGTCGACCTGGCCGAGCAGGCGGCGGCGGTGGGGGAGGTGCTGCGCTCCAGCGGGGTGCGCTGCACGGTCGAGCCGCCGACGGGTGAGCTGCCCGCCCACGTCGCCGCCGACCTGGCCGCCGTGCTGCGCGAGGCCGGCACGAACGTGCTGCGGCACAGCCGGGCCGGCTGGTGCCGGATCGAGTTCACCCGCGACGACGGCGCGGTGACGGTGACCGTACGCAACGACGGCGTCCGCGGCGTCGGGCCGGACGGGTTCAGCGGTGGCCTGCGCGGCCTCGCCGACCGGCTCGCCCCGTCCGGCGGCCGGGTCCGGGCATCCGCCGAGGAGGGCGTGTTCAGCCTGGTGGCGACCGTGCCGGTGACCCCGTGATCCGGGTGCTGCTCGCCGACGACGAGGAGCTGATCAGGCTCGCGCTGGCCGCGCTGCTCGACCTCGAGCCGGACATCGAGGTGGTGGCGCACGCCGCGGACGGGCGCGCCGCCCTGGCCGCGGCGGCGGCCCACCGCCCGGACGTCGCCGTGCTGGACCTGGAGATGCCGCCGCCCGGCGGGGTCGAGGTCGCCGCCGAACTGCGCCGGCTGCTGCCCGGCTGCGCGCCGGTGATCCTCACCGGGCACGCCCGTCCGGCCCTGCTCCGGCCGGCGCTGACCGCCGGGGCGCGCGGGTTCCTCGCCAAGGGCGCCCCCGGCGGGGCGCTGGCCGACGCGATCCGGCGGGTGCACTCCGGCGCGCGTTACGTCGACCCCACGCTCGCCGCCGACGCGCTGACCCTGCCCGAGTGCCCGTTGACGCCGCGCGAGCTGGAGACGCTCCGGTTGGCCGAACTGGGCACGCCGGTCGCGGTGATCGCCCGGCGGACCCACCTGGCCGCCGGGACGGTCCGCAACCACCTGAGCGCCGCGGTGCAGAAGCTCGGGGTCGCCGACCGCGCCGGGGCCGTGCGGCGCGCCCGCGAGGCCGGCTGGCTGTGACCGTGCCGGCCGGCACCGGGCACGGGGCGTCGCGGCCCGCCGCCGGGGACTAGCCTGATTCCGTGCGGACGGTGGAACTGATCTGCTCGCCGGAGCTGGACGCGGGCGTACGGGCGGCCTGGAGCCGGCTCGCCGCCGCCGGGTTGCCCAGTCTGGCCGGCAACACGCACCCGACGAACCGGCCGCACCTGACGCTCGCCTCGGTCGAGGATTTCCCACCCGGCGCCGAGCAACGTCTCACCGACCTCTGCGACGCCGCGCTGCCGCTGCCGGTGCGACTGGGTCGGTTGGAGGTTCTCGACGGCAGCGCCCCGCTGGTCTGGCTGGTCCGCCCGACGCCGCAGCTGGTCGCGTTGCACGGGGCGGTGTGGGACGTGCTCGCCGAGGCCGCCGGCCCGCACCCGTGGCACCTGCCCGGCCGGTGGGTCCCGCACCTCAGTCTGGCGTTGCGCTTCCGGGGCGCGGACCGGCGGCGGGCCCGCGCGGTCGCCGGGGCGGAGCGGCCGGCCGGGGAGTTCGTGGCGGCCCGCAGTTACCACGGCGAGACCCGCACGGTGAGCGAGTTGACCACTGTCGGCCCGCGCGCCGGCGGGTGACCGGGGCCGCCCCGAGCGGGGACGGCCCCGGCACCGCTCAGCGGTGGAAGCGCAGGTAGTCGAACTGCGCCGTCACCGCCGGGGTGGCGCCGCCGTGCGCGACCAGTCCGATCCGCGGCGTGGTGTCCGCCGGGAACGTCCAGACCGCGCCCCACGTCCAGTGCCGGCCGTCGGGGCTGGAGCCGGCGCGGAACTCGTGCTCGCCGTTCACCGGGTCCACCCGGTGGGCCAGCCGCAGCCAGGTGGTGGTGCCCGGGGTGCCGACGATGCTGCCGCCGTACACCGGCTGGCCGGCGAAGGGCAACTCGTAGCCGAACTCGACCTGCCGGGTGTTCCAGATCGCCACCGTGCTCAACCGGGCGAACCGGTCGTCGTCGACGTACGCGACCAGGCCGGCCTGCTGGTAGTTGCGGACCGTCTCCTCGCCCAGGTCCAGCGTCACCTTGGTCTCGGCGACGTAGTTCCCGGTGGGCGCGTCGCGCAGCAGCACCCCGGCGGTGTTGCCGGTGCCGGTCAGGTCGGCGTCCTGCACCGGCCAGCGCAGCGCGCCGCCGGACACCGTGGCGGCCGGGTCCTGGCGGACCCACCGCCAGGCCGGGTCGAGCCCGTCGGCGAACTCGTCGGACCAGTCGCGCAGCACCGGGCCGACCCGGGGCGGGGCGACCGCGTGGCGGGCCGGTCGGTAGAGCCGGGCGGCGCTGACGTTGTCGAACTCCGCCGGGCCGCCCTCGGCGCGGACGGCGAGCGTGCCGTTCGCGGGGCGGGGGAGCCGCAGGGTCACCCGGGCGACCGGGTCACCGAGGCGGGACGGGCCGATCGTGGCGACGAGCTGCCGGCCGCGTACCTCGACGGCGAGGTTGTGCCGGTTGCGCAGGTCGGTGCCGGCGGGTAGCGGGGTGCTCGCGGTCCCGGCGGTCAGCCGGCCCCGGCCGACCCGCACGTCCACCGCGCCGAGTCGCAGCCCGGCCGTGTCCGCGCCGGTCAGCCGCAGGTCGGTCTCCACCCGCAGGTCGCCGCCGATTCCGGTACGCGAGGCCAGCGTGCCGGTGCCGGTCAGCGTTCCGCCGGCCGCCCGCCACGAGCCCGCCTCGGTCCGCCAGCCGCGCAGGTCGGAGGTGTCGAAGCGGGCGTCGACGCGACCGGTGGTGACGGGTGCCGGGCGGGCGCCCTCGGAGGGGCCGGCGCCGGCGTTGACGGTGGGCCACCCGTCGATCCAGTCGAGGCGGTCCAGCAGCATCGGCCGCTCGTTGACGCCGAACGGCTCGTCCAGGTAGGGGTCGGCGCGGTCGATCGCGTGGTAGGCGATCCAGTCCTGCCCGGACAGGTCGGTGAGCACCGCGTTGTGGCCGGGCCCGATCCAGCGGTTGCCGTTCTGGGTCAGCACCGGCGTGCCGCCGGCCCGGGAGACGTCGAGGCGTCGGCCGTCGCGGTCGACGAACGGCCCCCGCGGGTCGCGGGACCGGCCGACCTGGACGGAGTAGCCGGTGGCCGGGCCGGCGCAGCAGTTCGCGGCGGAGGCGAACAGGTAGTACCAACCGTCGCGGCGCAGCGCGTACGCGCCCTCGAACTTGTTGTCCACCGCGACCGGGGTCGGGTCGCCGACCGCCCGCAGCCCGTCGGGGGACAGCTCGGTGACCGAGATCCCGCCGTAGTAGCTGCCGTAGTACAGCCAGGACCGGCCGTCGGCGCCGGTGAGCTGGCTCGGGTCGATGGTCCACAGGTAGCCGCCACCGGCGCCGGGGCGCGGGGCGACCACCGGGGTGTCGGCGAACGTCCACGGGCCGGCCGGGCTCGGCGCGGTGGCCACGCCGACCGCGGTGTCGAACGTGTCGTCGGAGACGGTGGTGTCGGTGACGGTCATGTACATGACCCAGCGGCCGGCGACCCGGCGCACGTCGGGGGCCCAGAACGCCGAGCCGGGCGCGGCGTAGGCCGGGCGCTGGTCGGCGGTGAACGCGTCGCCCACGAAGGTCCAGTCGACCAGGTCGGTGGAGCGGGCGATGGGCACGCGGTGCGCCGTCCCCTCACCCTCACGCAGCGGGTCGGAGGTGCCGAAGGCGTACCAGATCCCGTCGTCGCCGCGGACCACGACCGGGTCGGCGAAGGTGTCGGCGAACCCGGCGGAGACCGGGTTGCGGTAGCGGTCGGGCCCGGCGGCGGGCGCGGGCGCCGCGCCGGCGAGCAGAAGCGTGAGTACGGCGGCGAGCACGCCGCCGCGGTGGAGGTGTCGCATCGGGCCTGCCTCGGAGTAGACGGAGGTCACTGCGGTGCACCCGTTTCTACAACGTTGGATACAACGATGTAAAGAGTTGTCGTCGGACCGTTCGGCGCCGGCCGAAACGTGCCCGTGCCACCATGGGCCGATGACCACCCGTGCCGACGGCCGAGGGCTGGCCGGGTTCGCCGCGCTGCTCGCCGACCCCACCCGGGCCGGCTTCTGCCTCACCCTGCTGGACGGGCGCGCCTGGACCGCCGGGGAACTCGCCCGCTCCGCCGGGGTGGCGGCCTCCACCGCGAGCGACCACCTGACCCGGCTGGTGCGCGGCGGCCTGCTGGTGGAGCAACGCCAGGGCCGGCACCGCTACGTCCGGCTCGCCGACCCGGCGGTCGCCCAGCTCGTCGAGGACCTCGCCGGCCGGGCGCCCACCCCGGCCACGCCGCCGCGCACGTTGCGCGCCGCCTCCGCCGGCGCCGCCCTGGCGTACGCCCGGACCTGCTACGACCACCTCGCCGGGCGGCTCGGCGTGCTGCTGTACGACGCCCTGCTCGCGCGCGGCGTGCTGGACCTGGCCGGCGGGCTGGCGCTGACCCCGGCCGGGACGTCCTGGCTGGCCGACCTCGGCGTGCCGGTCGAACCGCTGCGCGCCGCCCGGCGGCCGCTGGTGCGCGACTGTCTCGACTGGACCGAGCGGCGCCCGCACCTGGCCGGGGCGCTCGGTGCCGCGCTGTGCACACGCCTTCTCGACCTCGGCTGGACGGAACGGGGGACCGGCCGGTCGGTGCGGCTCACCCGGGCCGGCCGGCCCGCGCTCGCCGAGGCGCTCGCGCTCGACCCGTCCGCGCTCGCCCCGCCGCCCCGCGACGGCGGCCCCGCCCGCGCCTGACCTGGCATTCGGCCGTGCCGCCGGCTCGACCGGTGGCCTCGGCCGTGCCGCCGGCTCGACCCGTGGCCTCGGCCGTGCCCACCACTCGGACTGCGCTCGGCCGTGCCGGCCGCCCGGGCCGGGGTCCGGTGTCCGATCCCCGCTCGATCGACTCCACCTCGGCGGCGTGGTGGGGTCGTGGCGCGGTCGATGCCGCCACCTCGCCGAGCCGGCGCCGCCTGACCGAGCCCAACCGGAACACGCTCGCCAGGAACGGGCCCGACCCGACCCGCCAGGGGGGCGATCCTTCGGTTCCGGCCGAACGATCGGCCGCCTACGGTCGGACGGTGGAGCTACCGACGATCACGGCCGTCCCCGGTACGCCGAACTGCGGGCCGCCGGTGCGTGGCGACGACGGCTGGGTGGTCACCCGGCACGCGGACGTCGTCGCCGCGCTGACCGACCCCCGCTGCGTGGTGCCTTCGGCCGACCCCGACGCGCCGCCGGGCACGCTGGGCTGGCTGCGCGCCTTCGTGAGCCGGTTCAGCCCGCCCGGCTCGCATCCCGCCCGTCGGTCGATCGGCGTGGCCGCGCTCGACCGCCTGGACCCGCGCGACCTGTCCCGCGCCGCGGCGCGGCTCACCGACGAGCTGTTCGACCGCGTCGCCGCCGAGGCGTCGACAGGGGGCCCGGCCGGTACCGGAGGCGTTGACAGGGGACCCCGCCTGCTCGAAGTGATGGGCGCGGTGGCCCGGCGCGTACCCGTGCGGGTGCTGGCGGATCGGCTCGGCCTGGCCGACCCGGCGGCGGCCGTCCCGGCGGTGACCGCGGTGGCCGCCGCCTACCATCCGGGCGCGGGTCCGGTTGCGGTGGCGCGCGCGGACCGAGCGGTGGCCGCGTTGGTGGCGATGTCGCCACCGGCCCCCGACGAGGTGACCGCGAACCGGATCGGCCTGCTGGTGCAGGCCGCCGACGCCACCGCCGGGCTGATCGGCGGCGCGGTCCGGCACGGGCTCGCCGCGCCGGCGGGCCTCCGGACCGCCGGGTTGCTCGCCGAGGTGTCGCGGTTGGACCCGCCGGTCCGCGTCACTCGGCGCGTCGCCACCGTGGCGATCGACCTGGGCGGCCGGACCATCCGCGCCGCGGAACCGCTGCTGCTGCGCTTCGACGCGGCCAACCGGGACCCGGCGGTCCACCCGATGCCGGACCGGTTCGTGGTCGGCCGGGCGGGTGGGGCGTTGACCTTCGGGGCCGGACCCCGGGGCTGCCCGGGGGAGCGGCACGCGCTGGCCCTGGCCGCGGGCGTGGTCGACGTGGTGCGCCGCCGCTGCCGTCGCGTCGACCGGCCGGTTCGGTACGCCCCGCACCCGACGCTGCGCGTCCCGACCCGTATCGAGGTGATCCTGCGATGACCGACCGTTTCGCCGCCTTCCGCGAGTTGCACCGGCCGGGCCGCCCCCTGCTGCTGCCCAACGCCTGGGACCACGCCTCCGCCGCCGCCTTCGCCGCCCGGGGTCACCCGGCGGTCGGCACGACGAGCCTCGGCGTCGCGGCGGCCGCCGGCCGACCGGACGGCGCCGGCGCGACCCGGGTGGAATCGTGGGATCTGGTCCGTCGCCTGCGCAGCGTGCCGGTGCTGCTCACCGTCGACGTGGAGGGTGGCTTCGACGACGACCCCGCGGCGGTGGCCCGGTACGCAGGCGAACTGGCCGCGCTCGGCGTGGTGGGGGTGAACCTGGAGGACGGTCGTCCGGACGGCACGCTGGCGCCGGCGCCGCTGGTCGCCGCCAAGATCGCGGCGGTGCGGGCGGCCGTCCCGGGTCTGTTCGTCAATGCCCGCACCGACGCGTGGTGGTTGGGTGTGACGTCGCCGTCGACCGAGGCCCGGCATCGGGCGGCGGTGTTCCGCGCGGCCGGTGCGGACGGCTTCTTCGTCCCCGGCGCGCCGGACGAGGAGGTCGGGGCGTTGGCCGCGGAGGTGGGGTTGCCGCTGAACGTGCTGCACCGCCCGGGTGGCCCGGACCTGGCCGGGTGGGGCCGGCTCGGCGTGGCCCGGGTCAGCACCGGCTCGCTGCCGTTCCGTGCGGCCCTGGGCGCGGCGCTGCACCTGGTCGACGCGGTCGCCGCCGGGCGGGACCCCGGGCTGCCGCCGGCTCCCGGTTACGCCGAGGTGCAGGCGTTGGCGGGAGGAGCGGCTACCTGATCGGGCGCCTTGGGGAGGATTGTCCCCGGTGATCCCTCGCGGCCAATTACGGTGTGTGCAGAATCGACTACACCGTGTTCTGTCGAGAGGGGGCGGAGACCATGCGAGTGCCCAACCGCAGCCCCGGTCGCCAGCCCGGTCCCGCCGTCGCGTCCACCACTCCCAGCCGTCGGCTGCCGTCGGCTGACCGGCCCGCCGACGGTTCGCGGCCCGACCTGGCAGCCTACCGGGCCGCGGTGGCGGAGTTGCTGGTCGAGGTGGGCGCGCTGGCGGACGCGCCGTCGACCGCCGCCCGGCAGGTGCTGCTCGACCAGCGGCTGCGTGAGCCGGCCATCGCCGCGGTCCTCGACGCGACCCCGCAGGGACTGGTCGGCGCCCGGGAGACGCTGCTGCTGGAGATGGCCCGCCACCGGCCGGGCTCCCGCACCCCGGCACCGGACCTGACCACCCTGGTCCGGACCTACCTGCTGTCCCGGATCGACGTGCTGTGGTGGCGGGACAGCCCCACCCTGCTCACCGACGACCAGGTGCGCACCAGCATCGACCTGGTCGACCTGGAATGGCTGCGGCGCCGGGGCCTGCTCGGGTTCCGCTACCGGGAGCAGCCCGCCACCGCGCTCGGGCGCGGGTGGTGGGCGGTCCGGCGGCGGGTGCGTCCGGCCGCCGGCCCGGCCACCGGGGGCCTGCTGATCCCCCGCGCCCGTCGCGAGATGATCGCCCTCCTCAACGACCTGGCCCGGGAGTTCGTCTCGGTCACCCGGGCCGGCACGCCGCCGCTCTGGGTGACCGGCCTGGTCCGCAGCGCCGAGCACCAGTACCGGCTGCGTCGGCTGGGTCACCCCGCCACGGTGCCCGGCGGCCACTGCCTGGGCTGGGCCGCCGACGTGGAGGTGGACTGGTACGAGCGGTTCGGCGCCCGCGCGGCCCTCGCCGGGCTGCTGCTGGCCCGGCAGGACGCCGGTGAGGTCAACGTGGTCGACGAGGGCCGGGCCTGGCACGTCTGCCTCGCCCCCGGCGCCCGTCCCCGGTTCCGGCGGGCGTACGAGGCCGAGATGGGCGTGTGACAGGGCCTCGCCCCGAGGAGATGGGGTGACGCCAGGTCCGATCGCCGCCAGCAATCCGCCGCGCGCGGCGTCAGGCTGCCATGGTGACCACGACCCGGACCGCCTTCCTGATCCGACCGCTGCCCGCCGAGGTGCTGGCCGACCTGCGGCGCACCGACCGTGACGCGGGCGGGCAGCCGCCGGAGCGCCACCGCGCCGGCGGCGGCGAGCCGTTGCGTTGCTGCCTGCGCGACGCCGAGCCGGGGGAGCCGCTGCTGCTCTTCGGGTACGCCCCGCCGCTGCCGCCCGGCCCGTACCGCGAGGTGGGCCCGGTCTTCGCGCACGCGAGTGCCTGCGCCGGCCCGGCCGACGGGGCGGGATACCCGGCCGGCTGGCGGGGGCGGGCGCAGGTGCTGCGGGCGTACGACGATCGGGGTCGCATCGTCGGCGGGCGACGGCACGACGGCGACGCCCCGGAGACGGTGATCGCCGACCTGTTCGCCGATCCGGCGGTGCGGGTGCTGCACAGCCGCAACGTGGTCTACGGCTGCTGGATGTTCGCCGTCGTGCGGAGCTGAGCCGTTTCCTCGATGGACACCGCGCGCCGACTCTTCTAGCGTCGCGGGCATGCGGAGGACCCTCGTCGCCACCGGGCTCGCCCTGCTCCTGCTCGGCACCGCCTGCGGGGAGGGCGGTGCGCCCGCCGGCCCGGCCGCCGCCGGCACGCCGACCGCCTCCCGGCAGGACCCGGGTCAGGTCGAACGGACGCTGGCCAGCCTGCGCAAGGTCGACGACCTGCCGCTGTACGAGATGACCTACGCCGGCGACTACGACCCGACCGCCGGCCTGGCCGGCAGCACCCCGCCGAGCCCGTTCGGCTGTTCCCTGTTCGCCGCGCTGGCCGACCGGGACCGTCCGCTGTTCGCCCGCAACTTCGACTGGGAGCCGAACCCGGCGCTGGTGCTGCGCACCGACCCGCCGGACGGGTACGCCTCGATCTCCCTGGTGGACATCTCCTACCTCGGGGTCGCCGCCGACCCGACCGGCGACCGGCGGCTGCTCGACGCGCCGCTGCTGCCGTTCGACGGGATGAACGAGCGGGGCCTCGCGGTGGGGCTGGCCGCCGACGACGGCGCCCGTGCCGAGCCGGTGCCCGGGCGGCCCAGCGTGGGCTCGGTGCGCATCCTGCGCCTGGTGCTCGACTCGGCGGCCACGGTGGACGAGGCGGTGGCCGTGTTCGGGCGGTACAACCTGGACTTCGACGGCGGGCCGCCGCTGCACTACCTGCTCGCGGACGCCACCGGCGCCTCCGCGGTCGTCGAGTTCGTCGACGGGAAGCTGACGGTGGATCGCCGGCGGGGCCCGTGGCAGGCGTTGACGAACGTGCCCGCGGTCGGGGTGGCCGAGAAGGACCTGCGCCGGGACCACCGCTACGGGGTGCTGGCGAAGGAGCTGGACCGCACCGGCGGTACGGTCGACGCCGCCGCCGCGCTGCGGCTGCTCGACGCGGTGCGCCAGCCGCACACCCGCTGGTCGGTGACGTACGGGCTGCGTACCGGCGAGGTGCGGCTGGTCACCGCGGGTGGCGGTGCCCGCAGCTACCGGCTGCCGATGGGCTAGCCGATCGGGTGCCCGTGCCGGCGGGCGAGCGCGGTCAGGTCCGGTTCGCCGAACCGTGCGACGAGCGCCGCGAACCGGGCCACCTTGTCCGCCCCGAACCGCGCCACGGCGGCGGCGTAGGACGCCGCGGAGACGAATGTGGGTGGCGTGGTCTTGCTGTGGAACTTGTCGGCGTACATGACGAGCTGCTCCTCGCCGGTGCGCGGCGTGTGGTCCGCCACCGGCAGCGGCAGGCGCTGCCGGAGCACGTCCGCCCGGGTGATCCCCACCCCGGTGTGCCGGGAGCAGAAGCCGCCCAGCGACTCCGGCAGGCCGGCGTCGCGCAGCAGTGCGTGCCCCAGCACCCCGTGCCGGACGTAGTTCTGCTCGTCGAGCCGCCCACCGGCGTCGTAGAGGCGGTAGACGCCGATGTCGTGCAGCAGGCTGCCGGCCCGCACCAGCGCGCGGTCGAGGCCGGCGCCGTGCCGGTCGAGCAGTTCCTCGGCCACCTCGCAGACGATCCGGCAGTGCGTCCAGACGAGCCGGTACGCCTCCTCGGTGGGGGCGAACCGCTCGTGCAGGGATCGGATCTGCTCGTCGGTCGGTACCGCCGTCCGGTGCTCGATCGTCATGTCGGTGTTCCTTCCACGAGCCGGGCCCGGCACCCCGAAGGGTGCCGGGCCCGGCCGGTCTCGCGGTCAGGTCACCAGCTCAGGTAACCCGCCTGGGTCTGCACGTTCAGCTCGGGCACCCGGATCAGCTGGGCCAACCAGGTGCGCGGGTCCCGCAGCTCCAGCACGTCCAGGCCCTTCTGGATGTCGCTGGAGTAGATGTGACCGTTGTACCAGTAGGCCGACCAGGAGCCGCCGGTGCGCAGCTGGGCGGCGTCCAGCGGACCACGCTCCCAGTAGGCGATCTCCTTGGGCTTGGCCGAGTCGGTGAAGTCCCAGACGGAGATGCCTCCCTGGTACCACGCCTGGACCATGATGTCGCGACCCGGCACCGGGATCAGCGAGCCGTTGTGCGCCACGCAGTTCTCGGTGTCCGCGTTGACCCGCGGGATCTTGTAGTAGCTGCGGAACGCCAGCTTGCGGGCGTCCCCGCGACCGGTGATGTCGTAGATGGCGTCCGCGCCGCGGTTCGGCCCGACCACCTCGTTGCAGGTCGCCGCGCCGCCGCCGCCCAGCTCGTCGGTGAAGACGACCTTGGTGCCGGCGTTGTTGAACGTGGCCGAGTGCCAGAACGCGAAGTTCACCGTGTCGGTGACCCGTTCGATGACCCGCGGCGCCTCCCGGTTCTTGATGTCCAGCAGGATGCCGTCGCCCATGCACGCGCCGGCGGCCAGGTCCTTCGCCGGGTACGCGGTGATGTCGTGGCAGCCGGTGGTGGCGGACGTCTGGCCCGGGATGCCCGGGTAGCCGCCGTCGGGGAAGAGGTTCGGGGTCGCCACCACGGACGCCGTGGTGGGGTTCTTCACCGGCACCTTGACGATGGAGATCGAGTCGTGCGGTGGCTGGCAGTCCGGGAAGTCGGCGCGAGGGCTGTACGAGGAGACGTACAGGTAGAGGTTGCGCTTGTCCTTGCCCGGCACCAGCGTGTGGGTGTGCGAGCCGCACGCCGTCTCGACCGACTTGATGTAGCGCGGGTTGCGCTTGTCGCGGATGTCGAAGATCTTGATGCCCTCCCAGGACTCCTTCACCGACGCCGGCTGGGCGGTGCTGGCGCAGGAGTCGTCGCTGCGCGACGAGTCGGTCGACAGGAACAGCAGGTTCCCGCTGACCGAGATGTCGTTCTGCGAGCCGGGGCAGAGCACCTGCGACACGATCGTCGGCCGGCTCGGCCGCGACACGTCGTAGATGACGAAGCCCTCGTAGTTGCCGACGAACGCGTACCGGCCCTGGAAGGCGATGTCGGTGCCGAGGGCGGACGTGGTGTCGAACGGGCCCTGCTTCGGCAGGTTGGCGACCTGACGCAGGTTGGGGCTGCTGGAGATCTCGTCGACCCCGGGGACGGCGTTGTCCACGGTGGCCGGCGCGGCCTGGGCGCGGGGGATCTCCTGGGCGCTGCTGGGTGGCGCGGCGATCACGCCGGCGAGCAGCAGGCCGGCGGCGGCGAGGCTGACGGTCCGGACACGGGACAGCTGGATGTTGATCATCGGCAACACCCTTCGAAAGGGGATGATGATTCGCCACACCTTACCGATATACGACCGTCATCAATGTGACCCCAGTCACATCCGGGAACTTTCGTCTATGGATAGGATCGCTGTCACCTCGACCTGAGGGAGGACCGTATGACCGGTCGACCGGCACGGGTGTGGCTTCCCGTCACAGCCCTGGCGGCGCTCCTGGCGATCGGCGGCCCGGCGCTGGCCGGCTGCGACGACGACAGCCGCCCGGCGGCGGACCGGCCCGGTCCGACCACCGCCGGCCCGGCCACCCCGAGCGTGACGGGCACCGTCTCGGCGCCACCGGTGCTGGTCCCCGGCCGCCCCGGGGAGCCGGCCACGACCCGCGCCGCCGGGCAGGTCCGCGACGCGGCGCAGCCCCGCTACAACGGCCTCGACGTCTGGTACGTCCGGATGATGATCCCGCACCACGAGCAGGCCCTGGAGATGGCGAAGCTCGCCCCCGACCGGGCCGCCGACCCCCGGATACGCGCCGTCGCCGACCGGATCCGGGCCGCCCAGGGGCCGGAGGTCGGCGTGCTGCGCGCCTGGCTGAGCACCCGGGACCTGCCCGCCGAGGTCGCCGGCCACGACCACGCCACCATGCGCGGGATGCAGTCCGCCGAGGCGATGCGACAGCTCTCCGACGCCCGCGGCGCGGCGTTCGACCGGCTCTTCGTGCGGATGATGACCGCCCACCACGAGGGCGCGGTGGTGATGTCCAGCGACCTGCTCAAGGTCGGCGCCGACCAGACCATGCAGGAGTTCGCCACCGGGGTGGCCGTCGAGCAGTCCGCCGAGATCGGCCGCATGCGCGCCCTGCTCGCCTCCTGACCGGGGCCGAAGAGACACCGGTCACCCCCGTACGCTGGGTGACCGTGGACCGCCTGATCCTCGGCCGGCCGTTGCGCGGCGTCGCGTTCGACGCCGCGGTCTCCGGCCTGGTCGCCGTCTTCGCCGTGCTGGGCCTGCTGGCCGAGCAGGGCGGCCTGCCCGCGTTCGCGGTCGGCGTGGCGATGGCGGCGGCGCTGTTCTTCCGGCGCACCCACCCGTCCGCGGTCGCCGTCGCGGTGGCCGCGTTGGCGTTGGTCCAGGTGATCGTCGGCTGGGGCCCGCTCGGCTACGACATCGGCGTGCTGATCGCGCTCTACAGCGTGGTCAAGTACGCCGCCCGGTCGCGCGACGGCATCCTGGCCGGGATCGGCGCCGCGATCGGCGTGCTGCTCTCCGCGCTCTCCTGGCCCGGGCCGTCGCCCTGGTGGGCCGGCGCGCTCTACTACGGCCTGGTCACCGGCGCGGTGTGGCTGGTCGGCCTCAACGTGCGGACCCGCCGCCTCTACGTGCTCAGCCTGGAGGAACGCGCCGCGACGGCGGACCGGGAGCGGGAGGCGGAGTCCCGGGCGGCGGTCGCCGAGGAACGCACCCGCATCGCCCGCGAGCTGCACGACGTGGTCGCGCACAGCCTGGCCGTCATGATCGTGCAGGCGGACGGCGTGCGGTTCACCCTCGACCGGGACCCGGCGACCGCGCGGGAGGCGGCCAAGGTGGTGGCGGACACCGGCCGGCAGGCGCTGGAGGAGATGCGGCGGCTGGTCGGCGTACTCCGGGAACCCAGCCGGCCGGAGCCGGCCGCGGTGGCGGACGAGCCCGCCGGCGAGCCGGCGCACCGACGGCCCGCGCTGGTGGAGCTGCCCGCGCTGCTCGACCGGTTCCGCGCCGCCGGGCTGCGCATCGACTGCGGCGGCGCCGGCACGCCGGTGGCGTTGCCGCCCGGCCTGGAGCTGACCGTCTACCGGGTGGTGCAGGAGAGCCTGACCAACGCGCTCAAGCATGCCGGGGTGGGCGCGTCGGTCGAGGTGACGCTCGACTGGGCCGCCGACACCGTCGCGGTCCGGGCCGTCGACGACGGCCGCGGCCGTCCGGTGGTCCGGCCGGCGCCGTCCGGCGGGCACGGCCTGGTCGGCATGCGGGAACGGGTCGGGGTGTACGACGGCAGCCTCGCCGCCGGCCCCACGCTGGCCGGCGGCTGGCGGGTCGAGGCGCGACTGCCGCTGCCCGCGGCGGCCGGCACCGAGGAAGGGAGCGCGGCGGCGTGACCGTGCGAGTGATGATCGTCGACGACCAGGCGCTGGTGCGCGCCGGCTTCCGGATGGTGCTCGACTCGCAGCCCGACCTGGCCGTGGTCGGTGAGGCGATCGACGGCGCGGACGCGCTGCGGGTGCTGGACCGGGTCGAGGCCGACGTGGTGGTGATGGACCTGCGGATGCCGACCATGGACGGGGTCGAGGCGACCCGGCGGATCTGCGCCCGGTCGGCCGGTGCGCGACCGCGGGTGCTGGTGCTGACCACGTTCGACACCGAGGCCGACGCGTTCGCCGCGCTGCGCGCCGGGGCGAGCGGATTCCTGCTCAAGAACGTGCCGCCGGAGGAGTTGCTCACCGCGATCCGGGTGGTCGCCGAGGGCGACTCGGTGGTGGCCCCGTCGATCACCCGGCGACTGCTCGACCGGTTCGCCGGGCAGCTCGGCCCGGCGCCGGCCGAGGACCCGCGGCTGGCCCAGCTGACCGAGCGGGAGCGGGAGGTGCTGCTGCTCGTCGCGCAGGGTCTGTCCAACGCGGAGATCGCCGCGCGGGTGCACGTGGCGGAGGCGACAGTGAAGACCCACGTCGGGCGGATCCTGGCCAAGCTCCAGCTCCGCGACCGCGTCCAGGCCGTCGTGCTGGCGTACGAGAGCGGGCTGGTCACCCCCGGCGGCTGACCCGGCGTACGCCGCAGGTCGTAGGGGTCCGCCCGGTCGGGGACGACCGGGGGCGTACCGCGGTCGAGCGCGCAGGTGGAATCGTCGACGGTGCGGCGGCCATAGCGTCGGAAGGGTCACCAGACCACGTCCGACAGGAGCACCACGTTGTCCGCAGCCCCGACCACCGGCGTCGCCCTCGCCGCCCGTGACCTGCGCCGGGAGTACGGCGTCGGACAGTCCCGCGTCGTCGCCCTGGACGGCGTCGACCTCGACCTGGCCGCCGCCCGGTTCACCGCCGTGATGGGCCCCTCCGGCTCCGGCAAGTCCACACTGCTGCACTGCCTCGCCGGCCTCGACCGGCCGACGGCCGGCGCGGTGCGCATCGGCGACGCCGACCTGGCCCGGCTCGACGACCGCCGGCTCACCCGGCTGCGTCGGGACCGGATCGGCTTCGTCTTCCAGAAGTTCAACCTGCTGCCCACCCTGACCGCCGAGGAGAACATCGTCCTACCGCTGGCCATCGCCGGCCGGCGGCCCGACCCGGCCTGGCTGCGGCAGGTGGTGGCCGCGGTCGGCCTGACCGACCGCCTCGGCCACCGGCCGGCCGAACTCAGCGGCGGCCAGCAGCAGCGGGTCGCGGTGGCCCGGGCCCTGGTCACCCGACCGTGGGTGATCTTCGCCGACGAGCCGACCGGCAACCTCGACTCCCGCGCCGGGGCCGAGGTGCTGCGGCTGCTGCGGGAGGCGGTGGACACGCTCGGCCAGACCGTCGTCATGGTCACCCACGATCCGGCGGCCGCCGGGTACGCCGACCGGGTGGTGTTCCTGGCCGACGGTCGGCTGGTCGACGAGCTGCACCGGCCGACCGTCGGTCAGGTCCGCGAGGCGCTCGACCGGCTCGACCGGGCCACCTCCGGAACGGGGCGGTGAGCGGGATGCTGCGCCTGACCCTGCGCCAGATCCGCGCCGACGGCCTGCGCCTGCTGCTGTCCTCGCTGGCGATCGTGCTCGGTGTCGCGTTCGTCGCCGGCACCCTGATGTTCACCGACGGCATGCGGGCCGGCGCGTACGAGCGGGCCGGCGCGTTCGACCGGCACACCGACCTGGCCGCGTACGCCGGCGCCACGCCCCTGCCGCCGGCACTGGTCGACCGGGTGCGCGCGGTCGACGGGGTGGCCGCCGCCGCGGGCGAGCTGACCGCCTCCGCCGGAGTGGTCGGCGCCGACGGGCGGCCGGTGCTCGGCTACGCCGTCCTCGCCGCCGTCCCCACCGAGCCGGCCCTCCAGTCGTACGACGTGGTCGCCGGGCGACTGCCGCAGCGCGCGGGCGAGCTGGTGCTGGACGAGAAGACGGTCGCCGAGCAACGCTTCGCCCTCGGCGGTCCGGTCTCGGTCGGCGGGGCGGCCGGCGCGGCCCGGCCGTACACCCTGGTGGGCTCGGTCGACGTGGCCGGCACCGCCCGCGACGCCGGCGGCCCGTTCATCGGCCTGACCGGCGCGGACGCCCTCGCGGTCGGCGGTGAGCGTGGCTACGGGCGGATCATGGTGGCCGCGCGGCCCGGCGCGGACGTCGCGGCGCTGGCCGAGCGGGTGCGGGCCGTGGCGGGGCCGGGTGTCACGGTGCGGGACCGGGCCGCGATCCTCGACGCGGCGGTCGCCGACGCGGTCCGCGACCTGCGGCAGTTCGAGCTGATGCTGGGCACGTTCGCCGCGGTGGCGGTGGTGGTGGCCGGCTTCGTCATCGCCAACACCTTCGCCATCGTGATCGCCCAGCGGTCCCGCCGCACCGCGCTGCTGCGGTTGGTCGGGGCCACCCGGGGGCAGGTCTACCGCGCCGTGCTGGCCGAGGCGGCGCTGACCGGGCTGGTCGCCGCCGCGGTCGGCGTGCTGGTCGGGACCGCGCTGGCCGCCGCGCTCGGCGCGCTGCCGGGCGGCGTCGGCGCACCGGCCGCCGGCGGGGTCACCGTGACCGCCCGTACGGTGCTCGTCTCGCTGGCGTTGGGCACGCTGCTCACCGTGGGGGCCGCCGCGGTGCCGGCGTGGCAGGGCACCCGGATTCCGCCGGTGGCGGCGCTAACCGACGCGGCGACCCGGCCGGCCCGTCCGGCCGGCCGGGTCCGGCTGGTGGTCGGGGCGCTGGTCCTCGCCGCCGGCGTGGCGGCGCTGTTCGGCGCCGGCCCCACCGGCCAGGTGCCGTTGGTGGCGGCCGGTGGGCTGCTGGCCTTCGGCGGTGTCGTGGCGTTCGGCCCGGTGCTGGTGCCGGCGCTGGTCCGGGTGCTCGGCGTGCCGGCCCGCGTGCTGTTCGGCGCCCCGGCGGCGCTGGCCGTGGCGAACGCGGTACGCAACCCGCGCCGGGTCGCGGCCACCGCCACGGCCATGGTGATCGGGATCGGGCTGGTCTCGTCGTTCGTGGTCGGCGCGGGCAGCGTCAAGGCCGGCATCGAGCGCGCGGTGGACGCCCGGGTCGGGGTGGACTTCCTGGTCACCGGCATCGGCGCGGACCTGCCGGCTCCGCTCGCCGGCGAGTTGGCCGCCCGGCCGGAGCTGGGCGTGGTGCACGAGCAGCGCAGCCGGGTGACCGACGACGTCGAGGTGCGCGCCGCGCACCCGGCGCTGGTCCGGCGGACGTTGTCCGCGGTGGACGCCGGCGATCCGGGCGCCCTCGGACCGGGTTCGGTGCTGGTGCACCGCGAGCTGGCCGCCGCCCGGGGATGGGCCGTGGGCGACACGGTCACCGTCGCCGGCCGGCCGTTCCGGGTCGTGGCGGTGGTGGCCGACGACGGGCCGCTCCTGGGCGGCAGCGCGGTGCCCGCCGGGCACGTGGTGGAGATGGCGGACGCCGACTTCGGCCGTCTCTTCCCGGCCGAGCACGGCTTCCTGGCCGAGGTCGAACCGGCCGACGGGGTGAGCGTGGACGTCGCCCGGGCCGCGGTCGAGTCCGTGGTCGTCCGCTATCCCACCGTCAACGTGATGGACCAGGCCGCCTACAAGAAGATGCTCACCGGCACCGTCGACCTGGTGCTGGGCTTCGTCACGGCGTTGCTCGGCCTGGCCGTGGTGATCTCGCTGGTGGGCGTCGCCAACACGCTCAGCCTGTCGGTGGTGGAACGGACCCGGGAGAACGCGGTGCTGCGCGCGGTCGGCCTGAGCCGGGCCGGGATGCGGGCGGTCCTCGCGGTCGAGGCGGTGCTCACCGCGCTGGTCGGCACGCTGCTCGGCGTCGCGCTGGGCATCGGCGTCGCGGCGGGGGCGATGGCGGTGGTGGCACGCATCGGCGGCGACTTCACGCTGGTGCTGCCGTGGGGGCGGCTCGGTCTGATCGTCGCGGTGGCGGTGCTCGCCGCGATGCTCGCCTCGGTCGTGCCGGCCCGGCGTGCGCTGGCCCGACCGGTGGTGGCGTCGCTCGGCGCGGACTGATCCCGGTCCGGCCCGGTCCCGCCGACGACGGCGGGACCGGGCCGGGCGCGATCAGGGCCGGGAGACCGGCTGGCCGCCCGCGTCGCCGCCGCCGTCGGCGGGGGCCGTCGTGGTGGTGGTGGTCTCGGTCGGTGCGGTGGTCTGTGCCGGCGGCGGGCTGGTGGTCGGTGCGGTGCTCGGCGCGGTCGGTGCCGTCGACGGGGTGGCCGACGGGCTGGGCTGGACCGACCCGGTCGGGGAGGCGCTCGGCGACACCGAGGTCGACGTCGACGGCCGACCGCTCGAACCGGCCGGCTGCCAGTTGTTGTCGTCGACGCTGCTCGTCGGCCCGTCGGTGACGGCGGTGTCGGCGACCGAGTTGCTCGGCGCCACCGCGGGCGGGTTCGTGTCGAGCTGGGTGGCGGGTGCCTCCGCGTCCCCGGCGGCGGCCAGCATCGCGCCCAGCGCGGTCACCGCCACCAGCACCGCGCCCGCGGCGCCGACCAGCGCGCCGCGCCGGCCCCGGCGGCGGGGGGCCGCGGCGGTCGCCGCCGACCGCACCACCGGCTGGTCGCCGCGGGTCGGCGCCGGGCCGGCCGCGCCGCGCAGCGCCGCCGGCACCGTCGCGGTCGGCGACACGCTCCGCGCGGCGCGGGCGGCGTCGGCCATCGCCGCGGCGCTCGGGTAGCGGTCGGCCGGATCCTTGGCCAGGGCCCGGGCCACCAGCTCACGGACCGGGGCCGGGATCTCCGCGGGCAGCTCCGGCGGAGCGTCGTCGAGGTGACGGACGGCGACCTGGAGCGGGTTGTCGCCGGTGAACGGCGGGCTGCCGGTGAGGCAGCAGTAGGCGACCGCGCCGAGCGCGTACACGTCCGTGGCGCCCGAGACCGGCCGGCCGGACGCCTGCTCGGGCGCCATGTAGAGGGCGGTGCCGGGCACCGCGTTGGTGCTGGTGATGCTGGTGACGTTGGTCGAGCGGGCGACCCCGAAGTCGACCAGGACGACGGTGCCGTCGTCCTGCACGAGCAGGTTGCTCGGCTTGACGTCGCGGTGCACGATGCCCCGGCCGTGGGCCCCGTGCAGCGCCTGCGCCACCTGGGCCACGATCGACATGGTCTCGGCGACCTCGAGCTGGCCGGCGTCCTCGATCCGCCGGGACAGGGGCTCCCCGTCGACGAACTCCATGACCAGGTAGTCGGCGCGGCTGCCGTCGGGCAGTTCGTCCTCGCCGCAGTCGAAGACCTGGACCACGCCGGGGTGGCGCAGCGACGCCATGATCCGCGCCTCGGAGCGGAACCGGGCGATGAAGTCGGGGTCGTTGACCAGCGCGGGAAGGAGCACCTTCACCGCCACCTGACGGCCGAGCACCAGGTCCTTGGCACGCCAGACGTCGCCCATGCCGCCGGTGGCGACACGGTCATCCAGGCGGTACCGACCGCTGAGTACGACGTCGGAGGTGAGCATCCCCATACCGTACCCACACGGGCCCCGGAGTATTTCCGGCGATCTCTCCTGTCGCGGTCGGCGAGCGGCTGCGGGCCGCTCGGCCGAACGGCCGGGGGCGGGTAGGCCGGTGCGCTGACCGTGATCGGGCGGGTACGATCGGCCAGATAATGCCGGTCTCCGGGCGGGTGTCCGCTCCTCCCGGCCTGATCCGCCCCATTTCGCCTGATGGGCAGCGTCCGCGCGGTGGCCTTCGTTACACCGACACGCCGACGGTGGGCTTAGACATTTCTCTCGCTTTTTCGCCGGTCCGTGCCTTGCCGGCCACCGGCTCGCCCCGCCACGGTCGGCCGGGCTCCCGGTCGCACGGTGACGCCGGTACGGTATGTCCCGCCCCGGCGTGCCGGCGGCGGTGTCCAGGTGTGCGCCGGCTCCGAGCCGGTCGCCGATCAGCTCAGCGGGGGGCCGAGGTGCGGATGGCGGTGTGGTCTCCCGGGTCGGCGGACGCCCGGCCGCAGGCGCCGGCCGGGCCGGGGCGGCACCCGTGACCGCCGAGCTGAACGAGGCGGTCGCCGCGGCGCAGGCCGGCGACGAGGAGGCGTTCCGCTCCCTCTACCGCGGCCTGCAGCCGGCCCTGCTGCGTTACCTGACGTCGTTGGTGGGTGCCGATGCGGAGGACGTGGCCTCGGAGACCTGGCTGCAGATCTCCCGCGACCTGC
Source organism: Micromonospora humi (assembly GCF_900090105.1). GTDB lineage: Bacteria > Actinomycetota > Actinomycetes > Mycobacteriales > Micromonosporaceae > Micromonospora > Micromonospora humi. The sequence continues at coordinate 494,579 of NZ_FMDM01000001.1, forward strand.
CCTCGTTCACCGGCGGTGAGTTCCGCGCCTGGGCCGTCACCATCGCCCGCAACCGGGCCATGGACCACCTGCGCCGCCAGCGGCGGCGGCCGGTCGTCCCGGTGCCCGTGCAGGCCCTCAACGACCTGGCCGCGGACGCCGACACCGCGGACCGCGCCGGTGAGGCCATCGGCACCGAGAGCGCGCTGGCGCTGATCCGCACCCTGCCGCCGGCCGAGGCGGAGGCGGTGATGCTGCGGGCCGTCGTCGGCCTCGACGCGGAGACCGCCGGGCGGGTGCTGGGCCGGCGAGCCGGCGCGGTGCGCACCGCGGCGCATCGTGGGCTGCGCCGGTTGGCGGCGATGCTGGAGCGCGCCGCGGAGGGCGCGCCGCAGAACGCGCCGGGCGCGGTCGGAGAGGGCGACCGGGGCGCCGTGCGGCAGCGTCCCCGCACCGACCGTCCGGCGCCGCACGCGCCCGAGGCCGAGCCGGCGGAGGGCTGACGTGAGGGGAAACGGCATGAACTCTCCCGGGCCCGCAGGGCCCGCCGACCGGGCGGAGTCCGACCGGCGCCTCGACGCCGCGCGCGCCGCGCCGCCGGCCGGCGGCGACCCGCTGGCCCGGCTGCTCGCCGCCGCCGCCGCGCCGGCCACCGGTGACGAACTGGCCGGCGAGGAACGGGCGCTCGCCGCCTTCCGGGCTGCCCGCGCCGCCCCCGCGGTCACCGAGCGGGCGCCCGCGCCCCGCCCGCGCCGCCGGCTCCGGATCGCCGCCGCGCTGTCCGGACTCGCCGCCACCGCGGTGGCCGGGGTGGCGTTCGCCGCCGTGCGGCTGGACCACGGCCCGGAACCGGTGGTCCCGCCGACCTCGACGACGGCCGGCACCGGCCCCACCGGCACCGGGCCCTCGCGGCCGGCGCCCAGCGGCCCGGCCGGCGAGGCGTCCGGCGCGGCAGCGTCGCCGACCCCGCCCTCACCCACGCCACCGTCCTCCGCCGGGCCGCCCCCCGGCGGGCACCCGGCCCCGCCGCCGGTCGACGGCAAGCTCGCCGGTCAGTGCCGCGCCTACCTGGCCAAGCCGGAGGGGCAACGGGCCAAGGCCCTGACCAAGCCGGGCTTCGCCGATCTGGTGGCCGCCGCCGGTGGCGCCGACCGGGTGGAGAGCTACTGCCGGGGCACGGCGCCGAGCGCCGCGGCGCCGACGCCGCCGGAGCCGAAGTCGAAGAAGTCGTCAGCCGACGAGGACCGCAGGCCCGGTCCCGACGACGAGGACGACGACTGAGCCGGCCCGGAGGCGATCGGATCCGGACAAAAATTCATCTCTCCGGGCGCGCGGATTCCGTCTGCTAGACAGAGGATGGTGGGACGCGCGGACCCGAGCCGTCGGGGTCGGGTTCCAGGGCGACGGCGTGGTCGCCCGTCTCCGCGAGAGGAGCCGTCACGTGGTGATGTCGCCGGAACTGGACCGGGCCACCGTCCTGGGGGACGAGGCCGCGGCCCGCGGCCACCTGGCCCGGATCTGCTTCAAGACCGGTCCACCCACCCTCACCGGCGTCGAACTGGAATGGACCGTGCACGACGCCGCGGACCCGACCCGTCCGGTCGACCGCGAGCGACTGCGCGAGGCGCTGGGCCGGCACGGCCCCGTCACCCTCGACCCCACCAGCCCGGCCCACGAGCTCCGGCACGGCGGCACCGTGACCGTGGAGCCCGGCGGGCAGGTGGAGATCTCCGCTCCGCCGCGACCGTCGGTCGCCGCGCTGGTCTGCGCCACCCAGGCCGACATCGACGAGCTGCGAGCCCTGCTGGACGCCGCCGGCCTCGTGCTGGGGGACACCGGGATGGATCCGTGGCGCCCGCCGCGGCCGGTCGTCGACACCCCCCGCTACCGCGCCATGCGCCGCGTCTTCGACCGGCGCGGTCCGGCCGGGCGGGCCATGATGTACAGCACGGCCGGGCTCCAGGTCTGCCTGGACGCCGGCGAGCCGGACCAGTTGGCCCAGCGGTGGGCCGCCGCGCACGCCGTCGGGCCGCCGCTGCTGGCCGCGTTCGCCACCGCCGACCGGCATGCCGGCCGGCCCACCGGTTGGGTGTCCGCCCGGATGGCCGCCTGGTTGGCGATCGACCCGGCGCGCACCCGCCCGGTGTGGTCGCCGGCGCACGCCGACCGCGACCCGGTCACCGCCTGGACCGGATACGTGCTCGCCGCGCCGCTGCTCTGCGTCCGCGGCGACGGCCCGGACTGGACCCCGCCGGAAGGCGTGACCTTCGCCGGCTGGCTGGCCGGGGCGCTGCCCCACCCGCCCACCACCGACGACCTGGAATACCACGTCAGCACGCTCTTCCCGCCGGTCCGGCCGCGCGGCTACCTGGAGCTGCGCTACCTCGACGCCCAGCCGGGCCGGGAGTGGACCGTCCCGTCGGCGGTGCTGGCCGCGCTCTTCGCCGAGCCGTCGACCACCCGCGACGCGCTCGCCGCGGCCTCTCCGGTGGCCGACCGGTGGCACGCGGCGGCACGGCGCGGGCTGGCCGAGCGTCCGCTGGCGACCGCCGCGGCGACCCTGTTCGACCTGGCGCTGACCGCGCTGCCCGCGCTGGACCTGCCGGCCGGGATCCACGACCAGACCCACCGAGCGATCCGGCGGCACCGCGCCGCCGCGGAGAGGGGACACCGGTGACCACCACCGAGCGGCCGGGAACCGACGCCGAGCACCTGCGCACGAGGATCGCGGCGGAGCTGGAGCGCACCCGGGCCCGCACCGCGTCGCTGACCGACGCGGTGGACGACCACGATCTGGTCCGGCAGCACTCCACCCTGATGTCGCCGCTGGTCTGGGACCTGGCGCACGTCGGCAACCAGGAGGAGCTGTGGCTGGTGCGCGACGTCGGCGGGCGTGACCCGGTACGCCGCGACATCGACGATCTTTACGACGCGTTCAAGCAGCCGCGGCGGGACCGGCCGTCGCTGCCGCTGCTGCCGCCGGCCGAGGCGCGCGCCTACGTGCGCACGGTGCGGAACAAGGTGTACGACCTGCTGGACGGCATCCGCTTCACCGACCGCCCGTTGGTCGAGGACGGGTTCGCGTTCGGCATGATCGTGCAGCACGAGCAGCAGCACGACGAGACGATGCTCGCCACCCACCAACTGCGCGACGGCGTCCCGGTGCTGGACGCCCCGCCCCCGCCCGAGCCCCGGGCGGCCGTCGCCGGCGAGGTGCTGGTGCCGGCCGGGCCGTTCACCATGGGCACCTCCACCGACCCGTGGGCACTGGACAACGAACGCCCGGCGCACACCGTCGACCTGCCCGCCTATCTCATCGACGCCGCGCCGGTGACGAACGGCGACTACCGCGCGTTCATCGCCGACGGGGGCTACGAGCAGTCGCGCTGGTGGAGCGAGACCGGCTGGCGGCACCGGGTCGACGCCGGGCTGAGCGCGCCGCTGCACTGGCGGCGTGACGGCGACGGCTGGGCGTACCGCCGGTTCGGCCGGTGGTCCGCGGTGCGCGACGACGAGCCGGTGGTGCACGTCTGCTGGTACGAGGCGCAGGCGTACGCGGCCTGGGCCGGCAAGCGGCTGCCCACCGAGGCCGAGTGGGAGAAGGCGGCCCGCTGGGACCCGGCCACCGGCCGCTCCCGCCGCTATCCCTGGGGCGACGAGGACCCCACCGCCGCGCACGCCAACCTGGGGCAGCGTCACCTGTGGCCGGCGCCGGTGGGCGCGTACCCGGCCGGCGCCTCGCCGCTCGGCGTGCACCAGCTGATCGGCGACGTGTGGGAGTGGACCGCCGGCACCTTCCACGGGCACCCGGGCTTCACCGCGTTCCCGTACCGCGAATACTCGGAGGTCTTCTTCGGCGCGGAGCACCGGGTGCTGCGCGGCGGCTCGTTCGGCACCGACCGGTCGGCCTGCCGGGGCACGTTCCGCAACTGGGACTACCCGATCCGGCGGCAGATCTTCAGCGGCTTCCGCTGCGCCCGCGACGCCGGGGAGTGAACCGGCCCGATGTGCCGTCACCTCGCGTACCTCGGTCCACCGGTCACCCTGGGCAGCCTGCTGCACGACCCGCCGTACGGGCTGCTGCGGCAGTCCTGGGCGCCGCGCGACATGCGGGGCGGCGGCACGATCAACGCCGACGGCTTCGGCGTCGGCTGGTACCCCGACGGCACCGATCCGGTCCGTTACCGGCGGGCCCAACCGATGTGGAGCGACACGACCCTGCCGGAGCTGGCCGCCGTGACGTCCGCCGGCGCGGTGCTGGCCGCCGTCCGCTCGGCGACGGTGGGCATGCCGCTGCACGAGACCGCGGCGGCGCCGTTCGCCGAGGGGCGCTGGCTGTTCAGCCACAACGGGGTGGTCCGGGGCTGGCCGGACAGCCTGGTGCCGCTCGCCGCCGGGCTGCCCGTGCGGGACCTGCTCACCCTGGAGGTGCCGACCGACTCGGCGGTGCTCTGGGCGCTGGTGCGGCACCGGTTGCGCGCCGGGGAGACGCTCGGCGAGGCGGTGGCCGGCACGGTCGCACGGGTCACCGCCGCCGCGCCTGGTTCGCGGCTGAACCTGCTGCTGACCGACGGCTCGACGGTGGCGGCGAGCGTGGCCGGGCACGCGCTGTCGGTGCGGCAGCGCCCCGGTTCGGTGGTGCTGGCCTCCGAGCCGTTCGACGACGACCCCGATTGGCGGGCGGTGCCCGAGGGTCGGTTGGTGCTGGCCACCGCCGCCGGGCTGGACGTCCGTGAGTTGACCACCGTCTGACCACCCATCCACCGGTAGGAGAGAGGACGTCTTGATGAGCGCGGAGCCGCTGGAGATCCACCTGGAGGAGCAGGACCTCGACCGGGCGCTGCGGGAGGACGTACGGGTCGGGTTGACCGCGTCGCCGAAGTGGCTGCCGCCGAAGTGGTTCTACGACGCCCGGGGCAGCGAGCTGTTCGAGGAGATCACCCGCCTGCCGGAGTACTACCCGACCCGGGCCGAGCGGGCGGCGCTCGCCGCGCACGCCGACGACGTCGCGGCGATGACCGGGGCGAAGACGCTGATCGAGCTGGGGTCGGGCTCCTCGGAGAAGACCCGGCTGCTGCTGGACGCGTTCACCCGCCAGGGCGGCCTCGGCACGTTCGTGCCGCTGGACGTCTCGGTCAGCGCGTTGCGCTCCTCCACCGAGCGGATCGCCGCCGCGTACCCGGGGCTGCGGGTGCGGGGCATCGTGGGTGACTTCACCCGCCACCTGGACCGGTTGCCCACCGGTGGTCGGCGCCTGGTGGCGTTCCTCGGCGGCACCATCGGCAACCTGCTGCCGGCGGAGCGGGCCGGGTTCCTCGCCGCCACGCGCGCGGCGTTGGAGGCCGGCGACTGGCTGCTGGTCGGCACCGACCTGGTGAAGGACCCGGGCGTGGTCGTCCCCGCCTACGACGACGCGGCCGGGGTGACCGCCGAGTTCAACCGCAACGTGCTGCGCGTGGTCAACCGGGAGCTGGGGGCCGACTTCGACGTCGAGGCGTTCCGCCACGTGGCGGTCTGGGACCCGGAGCGGGAGTGGATCGAGATGCGGCTGCGCGCCGAGCGCCCGACCCGGGTGCGGGTGGCGGCGCTGGGTCTGGACGTCGCGTTCGCCGCCGGGGAGGAGTTGCGGACCGAGGTCTCGGCCAAGTTCCGGCCGGCCGGGATCGCGGCCGAGCTGGCCGGCGCCGGATTCGTGCGCCAGGCCTTCTGGACCGACCCGGACGGGCTGTTCGGGGTGAGCCTGGCCCGGGCCGACTGAGGCCGGTGGCCTCGCCCACACCCGGCGGGCGCCTGCGGTGGTGATCGGTTAGGCTGGTCGGCGCGAAGGGGAGTAGCCCGCAATGTCGTGGTCGACACACTGGTGCGTTCCGCATCCGGCCACGCGGCCCCGGTCACCGGGGCGGGCGAGACCTTCGACTCAGGCTGTCGCAGCCGGGTCGAGGGCATCCCTGTCTCTCCTCCCGGCTTGATCGGGAAGGTTCACATGGAGGGTTTCCTCGTCGCGCTGGTGGTCAGCTTCGGCGTCATCTTCGTCGCCGAGCTGGGGGACAAGTCCCAGCTCATGGCCCTGACGTTCGCCACGCGTTTCCGCCCGCTGCCGGTGCTCATCGGCATCACCATCGCCACCGCGATCGTCCACCTGGCCTCGGTGGCCATCGGGGTCGGCCTCAACGCGGCCCTGCCGACGGGCTGGATCTCGTTGATCGCCGGTCTGGCGTTCCTCGGCTTCGGCGCCTGGACGCTGCGCGGCGACAAGCTGACCGAGGAGGAGAAGCGCAAGGCCGAGCGCAGCACCAAGTCGGCGATCGTCGCGGTCGGTGTGGCGTTCTTCCTCGCCGAGCTGGGGGACAAGACCATGCTCGCGACCATCACCCTGGCCACCAAGTACGGCTGGTTCGGCACCTGGCTCGGCTCGACGCTGGGCATGGTGGCCGCGGACGCGCTGGCGATCCTGGTGGGCCGGATGCTCGGCCGGCACCTGCCGGAGCGGGCCATCCGCTACGGCGCGGCAGTGCTGTTCGCCATCTGCGGCCTCTGGCTGATCTTCGAGGCGATCCGGGAGCTGAGCTGAGCGGTCCTCGGATGATCAGGAACCACCACCGTGGGTAAGTACCTCCGGTGACGCCGCGCCGGCGCGACGAGCGCCGCCCGGCGGGCCACCGAATCGGACGACCGGGAGGTTGCGCGCATGAGCAGGCACGACGAGCCCAACGAGTACGGCTTCGCCGGGGGCGCCACGGCACCGCAGCCGCCGGCCGGCGGTCGCGCGGACGAGCAGGACCGCGCGGAGGGGGTCGCGGTGCCGGGTGACGACCTCACCGAGCCGTTCGCCGACGCGCTGGAGGAGACCGAGGACGAGGGCGCCGAACGGCGCGCCGAGCACCGCCGCTGATCGCCGCGCGCCGGCCGCCGTCCCGATGCGGGGCGGCGGCCGGCGCGTCCGGGTCAGGCGGGCCGCTCCTGGTAGACGTCGGGGATGCCGTCGCCGTCGTCGTCCCGGCTCTCCCGCTCGCTGATCCGCCGGTGCACCCGGTTGCGGCGCAGCAGCACGACGGCGGCCAGGGCGGCGGAGATCAGCGAACCGGCCAGCACCGCCGCCTTGACCCGCGCGTCCTCCGGGCTGCCCGGACCGAACGCCAGCTCGCCGATGAGCAGGGACACCGTGAAGCCGATGCCGGCCAGCAACGCCAGGCCGACCAGGTCCGCCCAGGTGATCTCCTCGTCCAGCTCGGCGCGGGTGAACCGGGCGAGCAGGAACGTCGAGCCGAACACCCCGATCACCTTGCCGAGCACCAGGCCGCCGGCCACCCCGAGCACCACCGGGTCGCGGACGACCGCACCCAGGTCGACGTCGACGAGCGAGACCCCGGCGGCGAAGAACGCGAAGACCGGCACGGCGAGCCCGGCGGAGATCGGCCGCCAGCGGTGCTCCAGCCGCTCGGCCAGCCCGGGCTCGCCGTTGCGGCCGGCCAGCACCGGCACGGTGAAGCCGAGTAGCACCCCGGCCACCGTGGCGTGCACGCCGGAGGCGTGCACCAGCACCCAGGCGGCCACCGCGAGCGGGATCAGCGCCCACCACCACGTGCGCCGCCGCTGCACCAGCAGGGCGAACAGGGCGATCGGCAGCAACGCGCCGAGCAGCGGCAGCGGCCGGAAGTCGGCGGTGTAGAACACGGCGATGACGGTGATCGCCAGCAGGTCGTCGACCACCGCGAGGGTGAGCAGGAAGGCCCGCAACCCCTGCGGTAGATGGGAGCCGATCACGGCGAGCACGGCCAGCGCGAAGGCGATGTCGGTGGCGGTGGGGATCGCCCAGCCGCGCAGCCCCGCGCCGCCGGCGCTCGCGGTCACCGCCAGGTAGATCAACGCCGGCACCACCATGCCACCGACCGCGGCGACCACCGGCAGCGCGGCCCGCCGGGGGTCGCGCAGGTCACCGGCGACGAACTCGCGCTTGAGTTCCAGCCCGACCACGAAGAAGAAGATCGCCAACAGCCCGTCGGCGGCCCAGGCGGCGAGGCCGAGGTCGAGGTGCAGTGCCGCGCCGCCGGGCCACGGCACCCACTCGCCCAGCGCGGCGTACGCCGCGCGCCACGGCGAGTTGGCCCAGACGAGCGCGAGGACCGCGCCGAGCAGCAGCAGCCCGCCGCCGACCGTCTCGGTGCGCAGCACGTCGGCCAGGAAGCGGGCCTCCGGCCAGGACCGGCGGGCCAGCAGGCGGGAGGAGTGCGGAGGGCGATGAGACACGGGGCGTCCGTTCCGGGAAGAGGGGTCGGCTGATCACATCGCCGACCAGGCTTCCCGGCACACCGGGGTCAACCCTATCGCTGGCGGCGGCCCGGTGGCGAGTCGGACCGGTGCGGGCGCCGCGTCCGCACGGCGCCCGCAGCGGGGTGCGCGTCAGCGCTGACCGGGCAACGCCGGCAGGGCCGAGCCGACCGTCTCGCAGAACGCCGCCATCCGCTTGACCAGTTCGTCCGGATCGGCGTACGGGTCCAGCCCGCGCACCTCGTCCGGATCGAGCGGGGGCACCGGCACGTGGGAGATCAACGGGTGCAGCGGGCGGGTGTCCGACTCGTCGGCGCCGAAGAGATGCTCGTGCAGCTTCTCGCCCGTCCGTAGCCCGGTGTAGACGATCTCCACCGGGTGGTCCGCCTCGGCGGCCAGCCGGCGCGCCACGTCGGCGATCCGGACCGGCTCGCCCATGTCGAGCACCAGCGCCTCGCCGCCGCGACCGATGGTGGCGGCCTGCAGGACCAGGTGGACGGCCTCCTGCACGGTCATGAAGTAGCGGGTCACGTCGGGGTGGGTGACCGTGATCGGCACCCCGGCCCGGATCTGCGCCTGGAACGCGGTCAGCACCGAGCCCCGGCTGCTCAGCACGTTGCCGAACCGGACGCTCAGGTAGGTGCCGCCCAACTGCTGGGCCTGGTGGGCGGTGAGCCGTTCGGTGATCCGCTTGGAGTAGCCCAGGACGCTGGCCGGGTTGGCCGCCTTGTCGGTGGAGATGTTGACGAACTGGGCGACGTCGCGGCACGCCTCCAGCACGTTCAGGGTGCCCCAGACGTTGGTCATGATCGCTTCGCCGGGGTGCCGCTGGAGCATGGTCAGGTGCTTCAGCGCGGCGGCGTGGAACACCACGTCGGGCTGCCGGTCGGCGACCACCCGGGCGATGCCCTCGGCGTCGCGGATGTCGGCCAGGATCAGTTCGGGGCCGTCCAGCAGCGCCCGGCCGTGCAGGGACATCTGCAGCGCGTGCAGCGCCGACTCGTCCCGGTCGAGCATCATCAGCTCGTCCGGCTCGCACCGGGCGATCTGCCGGCACAGCTCGGAGCCGATCGAGCCGCCGGCGCCGGTCACCAGCACCCGCCGGCCGGCGAGCCCGCCGCGTTCGACGGTCAGCTCGGCCACCCGCTGGGCGCGGCCGAGCAGGTCGGTGAGCTGGAGGTCGCGGACGTCGGTGGCGGCGACCGGCCGGTCGAGCAGTTCCCGCACCGGGGGCAGGACCTTGAACGCGGCGCCGGCCTCCAGCGTGCGGGTGCGCACGTCGCGCAGCAGCCCGGCGTCCGAGCAGCTCATCGAGAAGATGACGGTGCGGGCCTGGGTGCCGCGGATGACGGCGCCGACCTGCTCCCGCCCGCCGAGGACGCGTAGTCCCTCCAGCCGGAGCCCGCGGCTCTCCGGGGCGTCGTCGAGCAGTCCGACCGGCCGGTAGTTGCTCTCCGGGTCGTGCAGCAGCGCGCGGACGAGTCGTTCGCTGGCCGCGTCCACGCCGTACACCAGGCAGCGTTCGGCGTGCCGCGCGGCGGGACGGTGGCGGTCGGCGTGCGCGCGCCAGAGTCCGCGACCGGCGGCCATCAGCACCAGCGCGACGGCGCCGCCGACGAGCGGGGTGGTCGCCGGGATCGGTCGCTCGGTCCAGGGCAGCACGGCGGCGAGCGTGACGACGGCGGCGATGGTGACCGTGCCGGCGAGGCCGCGGGCGTCGCCGGCACTGCCGATCGGGTAGCGGCCGTAGAGCCGGGACCGCGCGAACGTGAGGAGCGCGTAGAGCGCGGCGCAGGCGAGGGCGACGGCGAGCACCCGGGCGCCCCCGGTGGCGGTCAGGTCGAACTCGTACCGGGTCCAGGCGGCGCCGAGGAATCCTCCGCACCACGCGGCCGTGTCCAGCGTTAACAGGGAGAGGGTGGCGGCGCGGTGGGTGATCCGGCTACGGGGTCGCACGACGTCTTCGGCGGCGGTGGCGTCACGATCCATTGTTGCCCTCGTGTCCTATCCGGAATAAGAAGTTTCAGGTCATGCAAGCATGTTGCGTCGTTTACATTCCATCTGGTCGCCTAACGTGCTTAATGGGCGGTTCGATCCTGGCATGACGACGGTGGGTTTTAGGGGGCTTTCGTGCAGTTTCATCGGCAGACCGGCGTGTCGCGAGGGGGAGCGTGATGGATGTTCTCGGCTACCTGCGCCTGGTCCGACGCCACTGGTGGATCGTGCTGATCACGGTGATGCTCGCCGTCGGCACCGCCGCCCTGGTGACGGTCCGGACACCGCCGCGGTACCAGGCCACGGTGACGTTCTTCGTCACCACGCCCAGTCAGGGCGTGACCGACGCCTACCAGGGCGGCCTCTTCCTGCAGCAGCGGGTGAAGTCGTACGGTGACCTGCTCACCAGCGACCGGCTGGCGCAGAGCGTGGTCGCCGACGCGCCGCTCGGGCTCACCGCCGACCAGGTGCGCGGCCGGATCACCACATCCGCTACCACCGGCACGGTGCTGCTCAAGGCCACCCTCACCGACACCGACCAGACCCGGGCGCTGAAGACCACCGAGGCGCTCGCCACCAAGTTCACCGAGCTGGTCCGGAAGGTCGAGACCCCGGGGGACGGCAAGGCCCCGCCGATCAAGATCGAGGTGGTGAGCGGCCCGCGGGTGACGTCCAGCCCGGTCTCGCCGCAGCCGTTCCGCAACCTGGTCGTGGGTGGACTGCTCGGCCTGCTGGCCGGCGTCGGCCTGGCCGTGCTGCGCGGCCTGGCCGACGTGCGGATGCGCGACGCCGCGGCGCTGCAGCGGGTGACCGGCAGTCCGCTGCTGGGGGAGATCCCGTTCGAGTCCGGGGCCAAGGCGGCCCCGCTGATCGTCGGCGACGCGGCCACCTCGGCGCGCGCCGAGGCGGTCCGCAAGCTGCGCACCAACCTGCGCTTCGTGGACGTGCACGAGCCGGCCCGGGTCATCGCGGTCACCAGCGCCCTGCAGGGCGAGGGGAAGACCACGATGGCCTGCAACACCGCCATCGCGCTGGCCGAGGCGGGCTGGCGGGTGCTGCTCATCGACGCCGACCTGCGGCGCCCGAAGGTGGCCGACTACCTCGGCGTCGACGGCGGGGTCGGGCTGACCGACGTGCTCGTGGGTGACGTCCAGGTCGGTGACGTGGTGCAGCGCTGGGGCGAGAAGTCGTTGCTGGTGCTGCCCAGTGGCGCCGCCCCGCCGAACCCGAGCGAGCTGCTCGGGTCCAAGGCGATGTCGGACCTGCTGGTGGCGCTGCGCGAGTCCGCGGACATCGTGATCATCGACACCGCGCCGCTGCTGGCGGTCACCGACGGTGTGGTGGTGGCCGTGCAGGCCGACGGCGCGCTGCTGATCACCCAGCAGGGGCGGACCTCGCGCGGGCAGGTGGCCGCCGCGGCGCGGTCGCTCAGCTCGGTGTCGGTGCGACTGCTCGGTTGCGTGCTCAACATGGCCAAGGTGGGCAAGGCGGACGCCTACCAGTACGAGACGTACAAGGTGGTCGTGCCGCCCGCCCCGACCGCGGTGCCCGCGGACCGGGCCGAGGCGGCGCGGCGCGGCGCGCCACCCGCCGAGGAGAACCGGACGCAGGAACTCACCCGGCTGTCGCGATGAGCGCGCATACCGGCCGGATCGACCGTTCGATCTCCTCGGCGCAGCGACGGAAGTCGGCCGGGGAGCCACCGATCGGGTCCCACAGGTCGTCCGCGCCGGGGGCGGCGGGTTGCAGCCGCCCCCGGGCGCGGACGGCCGCGGCCACCGCCGCCCGCACCGGGGTGTCGCCGGTCGCGCCGGCCGGCGCCGCCGCGGCGGCGAACCGGGCGAACTGGTGCAGCGTGAACGTGCGGCCCAGCGCGGCCGGCGCCAGCGCGGTGCAGGCGGAGCGTTGCTGCCGGGTGGCGGTCAGCACCAGATCGGCCGCGGTCAGGTGCTCCGCCCGTAGCCGGCGGGTCCGGAAGGCGGTGACGTCCGCGCCCGCCGCGGTGACCACCTCGACGGCGTACGGATGCATGGCCGCGCCGTCGACCGCCTCGGTGCCGGCGCTGGTAGCGGTCACCGGGAGGTCGGCGAGCAGCCGGCGGGCGATGAACTCGGCCATCGGCGACCGGCACATGTTGGCCTGGCAGACGAAGAGCACCTCGTCGAGCATCTGGACCCCTCTGGTCGGCGCGGTGACACCGCGCGGCGCCGCGACGGTCGGCGGCCGCCGGTCGCGGGTGGTCACGGAGGGGATGCCGGCATCGTACGTGGCACCGGCGCCGACGGTCCGGCCGGCCGCGCCGGGAGGGTGGACGTGAGAGTCGGCATCCTGACGTACCACTTCCCGCCGGAGCCGGCGTTCGTCCCGGGCAGCCTGGCCGAGGAGTTGGCCGCCCGCGGGCACGAGGTGCGCGTGCTCACCGGCTTCCCGGACTACCCCGGCGGCCACGTCTATCCGGGCTGGCGGCAGCGGTGGCGGCACCGGACGCACAGCGAGCGGTTGACCGTTCGCCGGGTGCCCCGGTATTCCGGCGGCGACGGTTCGACCCGGGCCCGGACCGCCAACTGGCTCTCCTTCGCCGGCAGCGTCGCGCTCGCCGGCCGCCGCTACTTCCGGGATCTCGACGCCCTCTACGTCTTCCAGCTCCCCGCCGTGACGTTCGCCGCCACCGGCCTGCTGCGCCTGCTCGGCCGGGTGCCGACGGTGTTGCACGTGCAGGACGTCTGGTCGGAGGAGGACGCGGCCCGGCCGGGGGAGTCGCGCCGCCGGGCGGGCCGGTTGGACGCCGGCCTGCGCCGGTTGTACCGGGAGGCGGACGTGGTCGTGGTCGGCGCGCCGTCCATGCGCGAGCTGGTGCTGGCCGGCGGCGCCGAGCCGGAACGGGTGCGTACGGTGCCCACCTGGACCGACGAGCGTCTGTTCCGGCCGGCCGAAGCCGGTTCCGTGGCGCGCCGACTGATCCGCCGGGACGACCGCTGCGTGGTGATGCACGCCGGCACGATCGGCGTGCGACAGGGTCTGGAGACGGCGGTGCGGGCGGCGGCCGCGCTCGGTGACCGGATGGACCTGGTCCTGGTCGGGTCGGGCAGCGAGGAGCGGCGGGTGCGCGGCCTGGCGGCCGAGCTCGGCGCGGACAACGTCCGGTTCGTCGAGCGGCGCTCACCGGCGGACATGCCGCAGCTGTACGCGGCCGCCGACTACCAGCTCGTCATGCAGCGCGACCTGCCGGAGCTTCGCGCCACCGTGCCCGGCAAGTTGCCGGCCGCGCTCTCCTGTGCCGCGCCGGTGGTCGCCTCGACCGGCGGTGCCGCCGCTGAGCTGGTGGAGCGGACCCGGGCCGGGCTGTCCTGCCCGCCCGAGGACTGGGCCGCGCTGGCCGACCGGTTCTGGCTGGCCGCGGCGATCCCCCCGGCGGCCCGGGTCGACATGGGCCGGCGTGGCCGGGATGCCTACCTCGGGCAGATGTCGCTGCGGGCCGGCGTCGACCGGATCGAGGAGGCCCTCGGTCAGCTGACCGCACATAGAGGGAAGAAAGCACCAAAAACCTAAAAACATCCTTCATCATGTACATACTGGCTAGAAAGCAATGTTCTGTCCGGTTGACGCATTGGAGAGTGGTGTGACGGAACGCGGTGCTTCGCATCGTCGGCGCAAGCGCTCCCGGCGACGCAGCCGGAGGCGCGTGCGCCGGGTCCTGCTGACCGGACTGGTCGTGGTGTCGGTGGTGCTGGCCGCCGGTGGCTGGGTCGCGTTCCGGGGCTGGCAGGCCCGCTCCCACCTGGTCAACGCCGCCGGGCTCGCCAAGGACCTCAGCGTCCAGGTGCTGGAGGGGGACATGGCCCGGGCCCAACGGACGCTCTCCGCGTTGCAGGAGCAGGCCACCGCGGCCCGCGGGGCGACCGGGGACCCGGTCTGGTGGCTCGGCCAGCGGACGCCGTACGCCGGCGACGACCTGACCGCGGTCCGCCAGATCTCGGTGGCGGTGGACGACCTGGCCCGGCTCGCTTTTCCCACCCTGCTCCGGGTCGACCTCGCCTCGCTGGTGCCGAAGCAGGGCCGGCTCGACGTGACCCGCCTGCGTACCGTCTCAGCTGAGGTGGCCCGCGCCGACCAGGCGGTCCGGCGCAGCTCGGAGCAGTTGCGGGCGGTCCCGCTCGGCGGCCTGGTGGCACAGGTGCGGGACGCGGTCACCGCCCTGCGGGCGGAGCTGGACCAGCTGGGCGACCTCACCTCGGCGGCCGACCGCGGCGCCCGGCTGCTGCCGCCGCTGCTCGGCGCCGACGGCCCGCGCACCTACCTGCTCGTCTCCCAGAATCCAGCCGAGTTGCGTGCCACCGGCGGCATGCTCGGCGCCTACGCGGTGCTGCGGGCGGACGACGGTCGGATCCGGCTGGCCGGGCAGGGCAACGCGACCGATTTGCTGTACTTCGATCCACCGCTCAAGGTCGCGCCGGAGGTGCGTCGGCTCTGGTCGGACCTGCCGGGGATGTATCCCGCGGATGTGAACCTCGATCCGGACTTCCCCACCGCTGCCGCGCTCTACCGGGAGATGGTGCGCCGCCGCACCGGGACGACCGTTGACGGCGTCCTGGCGGTGGATCCGGTGGTGTTGTCGTACCTTCTCGGCGTGATCGGCCCGGTCGCCGTGCCGGACGGGCCAGAGTTGAGCGGCAGTACCGCGGTGCGGACTCTGCTCAGCGACTCGTACCGAGACCTGGACGTAAAAGCGCAGGACACGTTCTTCGCGCGGGCCGCCGCGCGGGTGTTCGAGGCGCTGTTCACCAAAACGGTGGACGCAAGGGCGCTTCTGACCGTTATGCGGCGCTCAATCCAGGAACGTCGGATATTGTTCTGGAGTGTCCGATCCGAGGAGCAACGCGTGCTGGCCGGCACCCGGTTGGCCGGGCAACTCCCGGAGAAGGACACCGTGCCGACGGTCGGCGTGTTCCTCAACGACGGCAGCGGCGCGAAGCTCGGCTACTACCTCAGGTTCTCGGCCACCCTGACGGTCGGCGCGTGCCAGCCGGACGGTCGCCGCGAACTGCGGCTGCGGGTCACGGTGCACTCCACCGCCCCGCGGTCGGGCCTCACCGAGTCGGTCACCGGCCTGGCCCTGTCCGGCGACAAGTACACCGCCCGGACCTTCGTCTCGGTGCACACACCGAGCGGGGGTGCGGTCCTCACCGGCCGGCTGGACGGGCGGGACACCGCGATGGGCGGCGGAACCGACCGCCGGCGCCAGGTGGCGGTGGCGAACGTGGAGGTCGGGCCGGGGCAGACCCGGACGCTCGACGTCACACTGCTCACCGGCCAGAACGGCGCGGGCACGGCCGACCTGGTGCTCACGCCCACCGTCACCCCGTGGACCACCCAGATAGTCACCGCACCCAGATGTGAACAGTAGGAGGGAATCCATCATGCGGCTATCCCGCATCATCATGGCGCTCACGGTGGGCCTGGCCGTCGCGGCCGTGCCGACCGCGGCCGGGGCGGCGCAGCCGCAGCCACCGGTCTACCCGCCGACCACCGTCCGGCTGGACCTGATCAATCCGACCATCTTCGAGGGCCAGACCTTCACCCTGCGGGGCCGGGGCTTCGGGCCGAACGAGCTGGTCTCGATCCACGTGTCCCGCACCAACCTCCCGATCGCGGCTCCGGCGGAGGGGACGGCGCGGCGCAGCGACGGCAGCACGGTGGCGATGTCGACGGTGGCGTACACCCCGAATGCCGCACCGCAGCCGGCACCGACCGACTTCACCGTCCGGGCGGACGCGAACGGCAACTTCACCACCACGTACCGTCCGACCCGTACCGGTCGGTACACGTTCACCGCCACCGGTCAGACGACCGGCCGGACCGCGAGCACGACCGGTACGGTGCTGCCCAAGCGGCCGCCGCACCCGCCGCGCCCGCCGCACCACGGCGGACACCTGCCCGTCACGGGCGGCAGCATCGGCACGCCGCTGAAGCTCGGTGGCGGCCTGGCCGGCGCCGGAGCGGTGCTGCTGCTGGCCTCCCTGGCCTGGCGCCGCCGTCGCCTCGGCTGACCCGAGGCGAGCCGGGGTGGACCCGGCACGTCGTGAGTGCCCGCCGGACCTCGTCCGGCGGGCACTCACGTGTCTCCGCCACGCCGCACAATGACCCGATGGACCCGACGACGCCGTGGACGGACCCGGCCGGTCTGCTCACGCTGCCCGATGGCGCCACCGTGCGTGGACGTCGGATCGCCGCGCCGGCCACGCCCGCCGACTTCACCCTGGTGCTGGCGCCCGGGCCGGAGCCGGGGTGGCCGTCCCGGCGGATCCGCTGGCCCGACTTCTGGCTCCCGCTCGACCGCGCCGACGCGCTCGACGCGCTGCGCGAGGCGTGGCGACGCGCGTACGCCGGCCAGCGGGTCGAGGCCGCCTGCCACGGCGGCGTCGGCCGGACCGGCACCGCGCTGGCCGCCCTCGCCGTGCTCGACGGGCTGGACCCCGGCCGGGCGGTGGCCTGGGTGCGCGCGCACTACCACCCACGCGCGGTGGAGACGCCGTGGCAGCGGCGGTGGCTGCGCGGCGTCCGGTGACGGCGCTCGTGCCGACCACGGCGTGGGACCGCCGGATCGGCACAGCGTCACCGAGCGGGTGAGCCGCGTCGACCCGGACGCCGCGCTCGGTATGGTGCCTCTTCATGAGAGCCCGGGTCCTGGCCCCCGTCACCGCCGTCACGCTGCTCGTCGCCGGGGTGCCCACCCCGGCCGCCGGCGCACCGGCGGCCCCCGCGGCCCGCGCCGCCGCCGTGCCCTGCCCGCGACTGCCGGCCCCGAAGGTCACCCGGCCGCCGCGTCCCGTCCCGCCCGCGTCGGTGCCCGAACAGCAGGTGGTGGGCGGCGAGGCGCTGGCGGCGCCGGGCCTCGTCACCCCGCCCGGCGCGACCGCGCCGCCGGCGGTCACCGCCACCACCTGGCTGGTCGCCGACCTGGACAGCGGCGCCGTGCTGGGCTCCTGCGGACCCCATGTGTACGGCACGCCCGCGAGCACCCAGAAGCTGCTGCTGGCCGCCACCATGCTGGACCGCCTCGACCCGAAGCAGGTGGCCGTCGCCACCCGCGACGACCTGGACATCGAACCGGGCAGCTCGGCCGTGGGCCTGTTGGTGGGTGGCCGCTACCGGGTCGAGACGCTCTGGCTGGGGCTGCTGCTCCAGTCCGGCAACGACGCGGCCAACATGCTGGCGCGGCTGGGAGCCGGCAGCGCCCGGGCGGGGGTGGGCGAGATGAACGCGGAGGCCCGCCGGCTCGGCGCGCTGCAGACCCACGCCGTCACGCCGTCCGGCCTGGACGGTCCGGGACAGTTCACCAGCGCGTACGACCTGGCGTTGATCGCCCGGGCCTGCTTCGCCGACCCCCGCTTCGGCCGGTACGCGCTGACCGAGCGGGCCCAGATCCCGGCCCAGCCCGCGCTGAAGAAGGGCGGATTCCAGATCCAGAACGAGAACCAGCTGATCTACCGCTATCCCGGGGCGCTCGGCGGCAAGACCGGCTTCACCGAGCTGGCCCGGCACAGCTACGTCGGGGCCGCCCAACGCGGCGGACGCCGGCTGGTGGTCACGCTGCTCGGCGCCGAGGCCCGGCCGGTGCGCGGCTGGCAGCAGGGCGCGCAGCTGCTCGACTGGGGTTTCTCGCTGCCCCGGGACGCCTCGGTCGGCAAGCTGGTCGAGCCGGGCGAACTGGACGCCGTGACGGACGAGCCGCCGGGCGACGCGCCGCTGGCCGCGGCGCCCGCCGGTGGCGAGCCGAAGCCGTGGCGGGGGCCGGCGGGAACCGCGCTGCACCGGATGGCCGACGGCGACTGGCAGGTCATCGTACCGGCCGCCGGGATCCTGGCGCTCGCCGTCGGCGGCGTCGCGGCGGTGTTCGCCGCCCGCAGCCGGACCCGCCGTCGTGGTCGCCGTCGCGCCTGACCTCCGCCCGACCGCCCGCGCCCGCCGCCCCTGCGGTCGTGCGGGCGCGGCCGCGCTGCGGGCCTCCCAGACGGTACCGCCCGGTCGTGCGGGCGGCCGCGCTGCGGGCCGCCCGGTCGTGGGAGCGCGGCCGGGCCGAGCTGCTGGGCCGGCCGCGTGGACGCCGCCCGCGTGGGTATGCGCCGCCCATGGAGCACCCGGGACGGATCGTGGTGGTCTCCGCGGACATCGGCGCCGGGCACGACCGGGCCGCCGACGAGCTGGCGGCGCGACTGCGCGGCCGGGGCTTCGAGGTGGACCGGCTGAACCTCCTGCACCTGCTGCCCGGCCCGGTGCACCGGGCGGTGCGGGAGACGTACCGGGGAGTGCTGCAGCGGCTCCCCTGGAGCTACCACCTGCTCTTCCGTCTCACCAGTCGCTCCCGGACGTCGGTGCGCGCCATCCGCGTGCTGCTGCGGCCGTTCCGGGCCCGGATCCGCCGCCGCATCCCGCCGGACACCCGGGCGGTGGTGAGCACCTACCCGTTCGCCAACCAGCTCCTCGGGCCGCTGCGGCGTCGTGGGCGGCTCCGCGTGCCGGTTCTCACCTACGTGACCGATCTGGTGGTGCACCCGACCTGGCTGGCGCCCGGCGTGGACGTCTACTGCACGGTGCGCCACGCGGAGCTGCGGCGGCCCGACGGGGTCGACGTCACGCTGGTCGAGCCGTTGGTGTCGGGTGCCTTCGGCGGCGATGACAAGGTCGACCGGCGCCGGGCCCGGCAACGGTTCGGCCTGCCGCAGGACGGCGTGCTCGCCCTGATCGTGGCCGGTTCCTGGGGGGCCGGCGAGGTGGCGGCCACGGCCGCGGAGGTGCTGTCGACCGGGGTCCGGCCGGTGGTGTTCTGCGGCCGGAACCGGGCGCTGTACCGGCGGTTGAGCGGCGCCGGGCGGCACGTGCTCGGCTGGGTGGACGACATGCCGGCGCTGATGCGGGCTGTCGACGTCGTGGTCGAGAACGCCGGCGGGTTGACCTGCCAGGAGGCGCTCGCCGCCGGAGTGCCGGTGGTCACCTACCGTCCCCTTCCCGGGCACGGCAGGGCGAACGCCACCATTCTGGCCCGCTCCGGCCTCACCCGCTGGGCCGGCACGCCCGAACAGCTCGGGCCGGTACTCGCGGCCGTCGTCGGCGCGGACCCGCCGGCCGCGCCGCGGGACGGCCCGCCACCCGAGGACCCGGCCGGGCTGGTCGCCGCGGCCGCCCGCCGGGCCGCCCCCGCCGGTCCGGCCGAGCCGGAGCGCCGGCCGCTGCTCGATCCGGTCGGTGACGCGGTGGCCGTGGTCGCCGCGCTGCTGCAGTCGACCGGCGGTCTGCGGTGAGGCTCGCCGCCCTGGCCCGGGTCGCGGCGGTGGCGCTGCCGGTGGTCCAGGTGGCGCCGGCGGTGACCGCGCTGCCGGCGCTCCGCCGGCGCCTGCTGCCCGGCCTGCACGGCCTCGGGCCGCCCGACCGGGTCGCGCTGACCTTCGACGACGGTCCGGACCCGGAGTCCACGCCCCACTTCCTGGACGCGCTCGCCGCGCACCGGGTCCGGGCCACCTTCTTCGTGCTCGGCGCGATGCTGCGCCGGCATCCGGACCTGGGCCGGCGGCTGGTCGCCGACGGCCACGAGGTGGCCCTGCACGGCTGGGCGCACGACAACCTCCTGCTGCGCGGGCCGGCCGGCACCGTCCGCGACCTGACCCGGGCGTACGACGTGGTCGCGGACGTGACCGGCCGGCCGCCGCGGTTCCTGCGCCCGCCGTACGGGGTGCTGACCGGCGCGACCCTGCTGGCCGCCCGGCGGCTGCGCCTGCGCCCGGTGCTGTGGAGCTGCTGGGGGCGGGACTGGACCGCGTCGGCGACCGGGGACGGCGTCCGGCGGCGGGTACTGGCCGGGTTGCACGGCGGCGGCACGGTCCTGCTGCACGACTCCTCCGGCGCCGCCGAGCCGGGTGCCTGGCGGTCCGCGCTCGCCGCGCTGCCCGGGCTGATCGACGAGTGCCGTCGACGGGGGTGGCACGTCGGCCCGCTCGCCGCGCACGGCCTCACCGCGCGCTGACCCGAGTGGTGCGGCACCCTACCCCGCGGCACCCGTCCCGGGACGCGAAT
The DNA here is from genome assembly GCF_900090105.1 of Micromonospora humi. Classification (GTDB taxonomy): domain Bacteria; phylum Actinomycetota; class Actinomycetes; order Mycobacteriales; family Micromonosporaceae; genus Micromonospora; species Micromonospora humi. The sequence goes on from NZ_FMDM01000001.1 coordinate 514,889, forward strand.
CCCGGAGCCGGCGACCCGTTCGGGTCGGCGTGGCTAGCGTGCGGGGCATGAGGACCTGGGGACCGTCCGTGGCGCTTGCCGCCGCCCTCCTGCTGCCGCTGTCGACGCCGGCGACACCCGCCGTGGCGGGGACGAGGCCCGGCGCCGCGTCCGCCCGCCGGCTCCCGGGCGCCGCGCCGCCCTGCCCGAACGTGCCGGCCCCGGTGACCCGCCCACCGCAGGCCCCGCCGGCACCCGATCCGGCCGCCCGCTCGATCGGCGGCGCCGCGCTCGACACCACCGGGCTCGTCGTGCCGCCCGCGGCGACCGCGCCGCCACCGGTGACCGCGACCTCGTGGCTGGTCGCGGACCTGGACACCGGCGCGGTGCTCGGGGGCTGCGGCCCGCACGAGTACGGCGCCCCGGCCAGCGTGCAGAAGCTGCTGCTGACCGCGACCATGCTGCCCCGGCTGGACCCGAACCGGGAGGTCACCGTGACCGCCGGTGACGTGGCGATCGAGCCGGGCAGCTCGGCGGTCGGGCTCGCCGAGGGCGGGCGCTACCGGATCGAGACGATCTGGCTGGGTCTGCTGCTGAAGTCGGGCAACGAGGCGGCCAACGCCCTGGCCCGGCTCGGTGGCGGGCCGGACGGGCTGGCCGGTGGCGTGCGGGCGATGAACGCCGAGGCCCAGCACCTCGGCGCCCGGCAGACGCACGCGGTCACGCCGTCCGGTCTGGACGGACCGGGACAGTTCACCAGCGCGTACGACCTGGCGTTGATCGCCCGCGCGTGTTTCCACGAACCGGCCTTCCGCCGCTACACCGTCACCCGGACCGCGCAGGTGCCCGCCCAGCCGGCACTGCACGAGAAGGCCTTCCAGATCCAGAACGACAACATGCTGCTGGACCACTACCCGGGTGCGATCGGCGGGAAGACCGGCTTCACCGACCTGGCCCGGCACACCTACGTGGGCGCGGCCGAGCGGGGCGGGCGTCGGCTCGTGGTGACGGTGCTCGGCGCGGAGACTCCCACCCAGCGGGGCTGGCAGCAGGGCGCGGCGCTGCTGGACTGGGGATTCGGGACGCCCCGGGACGCGACGGTCGGCCGGCTGGTGGAGCCGGGCGAGCTGGACCGCTCGGCGGCGCCCGCGACCGGTGCGGCGTCGGCCCTGGCCGGACACGCCGACCTGGGTGCCGGCGCGGCTGCCCCGGGTACCCGGCCGGGCGCCGGCCTGACGGTCGCGGTGGGCGCGGTGCTGGTGGCCGGGGGCGGGGTGCTGCTGGCCCGGCGGCGTCGGCACGCCGCGGCGACGGCCATGTCGACCGGCACCGTCCTGCGGGAGTCGAAAATTCCGGAAGAGGACTGAGAAGGACCGGTCCGGCTACCGGCCGGCGGGGCCCGCGGTGCTGTCCCGCAGCACCAACTCGGTGGCCAGTTCGATCCGCGGCGACTCGATCTCCTCGCCCTGGGCCAGGCGCAGCACGGTGCGGGCGGCGAGCCGACCCATCTCCACCAGCGGCTGGCGCACGGTGGTCAGCGGCGGGGAGGCCCACCGCGCCTCCGGCAGGTCGTCGAAGCCCACCACGGAGACGTCGTCGGCGACCCGCAGCCCACGGCGACGCACCGCCTCGTAGACCCCGAAGGCCATCTGGTCGCTGGCCGCGAAGATCGCCGTGGGCGGGTCGTCGAGGTCGAGCAGCGCGCCGCCGGCGGTGTAACCGGAGGCGTGGTAGAAGTCGCCGGGATGGACCAGGCAGTCGTCGGTGGGCACGCCGGCCGCGGCCAGCGCCGCCCGGTAACCGTCCAGCCGGGCGCGGCTGCACAGCAGGTGCGGCGGGCCGGCGACGAAGCCGATCCGCCGGTGGCCCAGCTTCAACAGGTGCTCGGTGGCGGACAGGCCGCCGGTCCAGTTGGTGGCGCCGATCGCCGGGACGTCCGTCCCGGCCACGCCGGCGTCCGGGTCGACCACGACGACCGGCACGTTGAGCCGGCGCAGCTGCGCCTGCACCGCAGGGCTCAGGTGCGACGTCACCACGATCACGCCGTCCGAGGCGCGGGCGCGCAGGTTGTGCAGCCACTGTCGGGTGGAGCTGGACTCCCGGTGCACGGCCGAGATCACCACGCCCACCCCGGCGGCGTGGCCGACGTCCTCCACCCCGCGGATGATCTCCACGGCCCAGGGGCTGTCCAGGTCGTTGAAGACCAGGTCGACCAGGTCCGCCCGGCGCACCGTACGGCTGCCGCGACGCCGGTAGCCGTGGTGGCGCAGCAGCTTCTCGACCCGCTCCCGGGTGTCCGGGGCGACGTCGGAGCGCCCGTTGAGCACCCGTGACACGGTCGGCACCGAGACACCGGCCTCCCGTGCGATCGCGGTGATGGTCACCCTGCGCTCGTCGTCCCCGCTCACCCGTGTTCCCTTCGCCGGCTGCCGGAACCGACCGGAAAACCGTTCCGCCCCACGCACATCTTGCCGTACGCCGAGGCCTTGACGACAGATCGGTGCGGTCCTAGCGTTCGGTCAAGTTACGGAAACCTTCCGGAAATACGCCGGATGCCGGTGCGGTGACGCGCGCCGGCCGGCCCACGAATCGACAGAAAGCCGAGGCGTGTTCACCGACCTGCCCGAGGCGGAACTCCGCCAGCACCGCAGCGACCTGTGCGAACCGTCCGACTTCGACGCCTTCTGGGCCGACACGCTGGCCGAGGCGCGCTCGTGCGGCGATCCGGTCGCGGCGACACCGGTGTCCACCCCGCTGGCGGGGGTGGACGTCTTCGACGTGACGTTCCCCGGGTTCGCCGGGCAGCCGGTGCGGGCCTGGCTGCGGGTTCCGCGCGGCGCTCCCGGGCCGCTGCCGACCGTCGTGCAGTACGTCGGCTACGGCGGCGGGCGCGGCCACCCGCTGGAGAACCTGCTCTGGTCCGCCGCCGGCTTCGCCCACCTCCAGATGGACACCCGCGGTCAGGGCTCCGGGTGGAGCCGCGGCGACACGCCCGACGTGGCGGCGGCCGGGCCGCAGGCGCCCGGGATGGCCACCCGCGGCGTCGACGACCCGCGCCGCTACTACTACCGGCGGTTCCTCACCGACGCGGTGCGGGCGGTCGACGCCGTTGTCGACCTGCCGGGCGTCGACCCCGGTCGGGTCGCCGTGCTCGGGCACAGCCAGGGCGGGGCCGCGGCGCTGGCCGCCGCCGCGCTGGCGCCCCGGGTCCGGGCGGCGGTGGCACACGTGCCGTTCCTCTGCGACATCCCGCGTGCCGTCACGCTCACCGACTCGGCGCCGTACCGGGAGATCCGCGACTACCTGGCCGTGCACCGCGACCGCGAGGAGCAGGTGCGGCGCACGCTCTCCTACGTCGACGGGGTCGCCTTCGCCCGGCGCGCCACCGTGCCGGCCCGCTTCTCCGTGGCGTTGATGGACGAGATCGTCCCACCGTCGACCGTCTACGCCGCCTACCACGACTACCGCGGCGAGAAGGAGTTGACGGTGTGGCGCTTCAACGGCCACGAGGCGGGCGGCATCGACGACGACGCCGCCGCGGTCGACTTCTTCCTCGCTGCGCTCGGGTAAGGAGGGGCCCCTTGTTAACAGACGTCGGTTGACAAGGGGCCCCTCCTTACCCCGTGGTAGACACGGCTGCGTGCGCAGACGTACGGCAGCGGTTGTCCTGGTCGTGGTGGTCGCGGCCGTCGCGACGGCCTGCCAGCGGCCCGCGCCGCGCCCGGCGCCGTCGCCCACCCCGACCGGGCCGCGCGCGCCGGCCGACATCGTCGACCTGGCCGCCGTCGACCCCACCGTGCGCACCGACATCCGGTACGCCTCGGCGCACAACTTCGTCGGGCGGCCGATCGACGGCTACCCCGAGCCGCTCTGCCTGCTCACCCGGCGGGCGGCCGAGGCGCTGCGTCGGGTGCAGGCCGCCGCGCTGGCCCGGGGGCGCAGCCTGAAGGTGTACGACTGCTACCGCCCGCAGCGCGCCGTGAACGAGTTCGTCGCCTGGGCGAAGCGCCCGGCGGAGCAGCAGATGAAGGCGGAGTTCTACCCGGGCCTGCCGAAGGACCGGCTCTTCGCCGACGGCTACATCGGCGCGCCCACCGCGCACAGCCGGGGCAGCACGCTCGACCTGACGCTGGTCCCGGTACCCACCCCCGCGCAGCCCGACTACACGCCCGGTGAACCCCTGCTGCCCTGCACCGACCCCGCCGGCCGCCGCTTCGCCGACGACTCGGTCGACATGGGCACCGGGTTCGACTGCTTCGACCCGCGGGCCCACACCGCCGACCCGAGGATCACCGGCGCCGCCCGGGCGAACCGTGGGCTGCTGAAGCGACTGATGACCGAGCAGGGTTTCGAGAACTACCCGCGCGAGTGGTGGCACTACCGGTACGTGGACGAGCCCTACCCGGACACCTGGTTCGACTTCCCGGTGACCCGCTCCTCGCTGCGGTAATACCGTTGCTCCATGATCCATGACCGCTAGGCTCCCGGTGTCCGCACACCTGCCCGGAAGGATGTCCCGTGGAGACCGAACGGATCGGCCCGCCACTGCTGGCCGGCGAACGGGAGACGCTGCGCGCGTTCCTCGACTTCCACCGGGCCACCCTGGCCCTCAAGTGCGAGGGGCTGACCGACGAGCAGTTGCGCCGGGCCGCCTCGCCGCCGTCGACGCTGTCCCTGCTCGGCCTGGTCCGGCACATGGCCGAGGTGGAACGCACCTGGTTCCGCCGCGTCATCGCCGCCGAGGACGTGCCGCTGGTCTGGTCGGACAGCGGCGACTTCCAGGTGGCGTACGACGCACGCGAGGCCGACCGCGCGGAGGCGTTCGAGGCGTGGCGGCGGGAGGTCGAGCACGCCCGCCGGATCGAGCGGGAGGCCGAGTCGCTCGACGTGACCGGCCACCAGGCCCGCTGGGGCGAGGACGTCTCGCTGCGCCTGGTGATGGTGCACATGCTGCACGAGTACGCCCGGCACAACGGCCACGCCGACCTCATCCGCGAAGCCCTCGACGGCACCGTCGGCGTGTAGGGCGGGGCCCCCGCTCAACAGGTCGATCATGGAGCGCGGGACCGACGTCCCGCGCTCCGGGTCCTCCGGCCCTGCCACCCGCCACCACCGGGGAGAAGCGTGGTGGGTGACAACGGCGTGAGGAGGAGCCATGAAGGCGCTCGTGTACGGCGGGCCGGGCGAGAAGTCCTGGTCCGAGATCCCGGACCCCACCATCGCCGGCCCGCGGGACGCGATCGTCCGCGTCGACGCGGTGACCATCTGCGGCACCGACCTGCACATCCTCGGCGGCGACGTGCCTGAGGTCGAGCCGGGTCGGGTGCTCGGCCACGAGGCGGTCGGCACGGTCGTGGCGGTCGGCGAGGGCGTCGCCAACCTGACCCCGGGTGACCGGGTCCTCGCCTCCTGCATCTCCGCGTGCGGCGTCTGCCGGTACTGCCGCGACGGCGTCTACGGGCAGTGCCTCGGTGGCGGCGGGTGGATCCTCGGGCACACCGTCGACGGCGTGCAGGCCGAGTACGCCCGGATCCCGTTCGCCGACCTCTCCACGTACCGCCTGCCGGAGAGCGTCTCCGACGAGTCGGCCGTGCTGCTGGCCGACATCCTGCCCACCTCGTACGAGGTGGGCGTGCTCAACGGCGGGGTGCGGCCCGGCGACACGGTCGTGGTGGTCGGCGCCGGCCCGATCGGCCTGGCCGCGATCCAGACCGCGCGGCTCTTCTCGCCCACCCACGTGATCGCCGTCGACAAGGCGCAGAGCCGGCTCGACGCGGCCAAGCGGTTCGGCGCCGACCTGACCGTGCTCGCCGACGCCGACCCGCTCGACGCGGTCCGCGCGGTCACCGGCGGGCTCGGTGCGGACGTGGCGATCGAGGCGGTCGGCGTGCCGGCGAGCTTCGAGCTGTGCACCACGCTGGTCCGCCCCGGCGGGCGGGTCGCGAACATCGGTGTGCACGGCGCGCCGGCCACGCTGCACCTGGAGCGGCTCTGGATCCGCGACGTCACCATCACCACCGGCCTCGTCGACACCCGCACCACGCCGAAGCTGCTGGACATGCTGGTCGCCGGCCAGCTCGACACCGCGCACATGGTGACCCACCGGTACGCGCTGGAGGAGATCGTCGAGGCGTACGACGTGTTCGCCCGGCCGGCCGAGACCGGCGCGCTGAAGGTCGTGCTCACCCGCTGAGGGGGGTTAGGCGGGGCCCCCGCCCATACCGAATGCGTTAACCGGGGGCCCCGCCTCACCTCCGCAGGGGGAGCCAGGCCAGGACGGCGGCGATCTGCGCGTCCCAGTACGCCCAGTCGTGGTCGCCCGGGCCGAAGTCGACGGCGAGCGGCCGGCCGAGGCGGCGCGCGGTGTCGACGAAGCGCACGCTGTCCTCGTACAGGAAGTCCTCGGTGCCGCAGGCGACGTAGAGCGCCGGCAGGTCGTCGCCGGCCCGCTCCAGCAGCGCCACGGTGTCGTCCTCGTCCGGCGGGGGGCGGTCGCCCCAGACGGTGTGCCACACCGCCGGGTCGACCGGGCTGGACGGGTGGTCGCGTCGCCGCGCCACGTCGAGCGCCCCGGAGAGGCTGGCCGCCGCGGCGAACCGGTCGGGGTGGCGCAGCGCCCACTTCACCGCGCCGTAGCCACCCATCGACAGGCCGGCGACGAACGTGTCCTCCCGCCGGGTGGAGAGGCGGAAGAACGACCGGCACACCTCGGGCAGTTCCTCGCTGAGGAACGTCCAGTAGCGGTTGCCGTGCTCCTCGTCGCGATAGAAGCTCCGCTGCACCTGCGGCATCACCACGGCCAGCCCCAGCGGGGCGACGTAGCGTTCGATCGACGACCGCCGGGTCCACGCGGTGTCGTCGTCGGTGAGGCCGTGCAGCAGGTAGAGCACCGGCGGGTCGCCGTCGCCGGCGGCACCGGCCATGCCGATCCCGGCCGCGCCGCGGTCGGGCAGCAGCACGGTCATCGAGGTGCCCATGCCGAGCGCCTCGGAGAAGAAGTCACAGCGGATCCGCGCCATGAACCGGCAGCGTACCCGCGACCCGATGGGGGGTTGATCGACCGTTCCTATTGCCGCGGGCCACCCGGGCGGGACAGGATGGGCAGGCGTGTCGGAAACGTGTTCGTAACCTGCGCGCTGCTGGTCTCTGTCACGAGGAAGTGGGAGTCAGGCATGAGCGACGTCTCGGCGGCACTGGGTGTGCGCCTCTACCCGGATCTGGTCGAGCCCGGCGGCCTCGCTCCCGCGCTCGCGCAGACCGCGACCGCCCACCAGCTCGACGTCGGCCAGGTGACCGCTCCCGAGCAGGGCCGCAGCCGGTTCACCTGCGCGGAGCTGACCTCGAAGCGGGGCGTGGTCTGCGTCAGCCTCGGCGCCCAGGCCCGCTATTTCATGATCGATCTACGGGTCGACGGCGAGGTCGAGGCCCGGGGCGACGCCACCGACCTCCTCCAGGTCGCGCAGGTGGCCGACGCCTGGCGGGCCGGGACCACGCTCGCCGACCTCACCGCGCGCTTCCCGTTCATGGAGCAGATGAAGCGCCACCCGGTGACGCAGGCCGGGTAAAGGAGTGGCGCGTCGTCGCAGTGTGCCGTGATGCTGCGCCGATGACCGCTTCCGCGTCGCCTCCGCTGCTCCGGCCCCGCGCCCTGGCTCCGGGGGACCTCGTCGTCGTCGCGTCGCTGTCCGGGCCGTTGCACGCCGCCTACGAGCCCGACCTGGAGCAGGCGGTGGCCGTGCTGGAGCGGATGGGTTTCCGCGGACGCCGGGCGCCGTTGCTCGAGGCGGGTCGGCGCCACTGGTGGAGCGCGGCCCGGCCGGCGGAGATCGCCGCCGAGCTCAACGGCCTCCTGCGCGACCCCGAGGTGCGCGCGATCGTCGCCCACGACGGCGGCCAGACGGCCCTCGGCTACCTCGACCTGATCGACGTCGAGGCGATCGCCGCCGACCCCAAGCCGATCCTCGGCTACAGCGACATCTCGCTGCTGCACCTGGTGCTCCACGCGCGCACCGGGCTGGTCGGCTTCCACGCCGACCTGGCCACGCCCGGCCTCGGCGGTTCGTGGCAGGCCGCGCCGGCGGCGCGCCGGGCCGACCTGGAGAGGCTCTACGCGACGCTGCTGACCGCCGTCGAACCGATCGGCGCGCTGCCGACGAGCCCCGCGTGGGAGTGCTGGCGCCCCGGCCGGGTCGAGGGCCAGCTGATCGGCGGCGTACTCAACCGCGTCATGCGGGCCCAGGCGACGCGGTGGGCGCTGCCGCTCGACCGGTTCGACGGCGCGGTGCTGTTCTGGGAGGAGATGGGCGGCTACGCGTCGTGGGTGTGGAGCGACCTGCAGGTGCTGCGACACGGCGGTGTGCTGGACCGGATCGCCGGCATGGTGGTGGGCGTCCCGCACGCGATCGACGGCCTCGGGACCCCCGACGCCTCGCCGACCCTGCCCGAGATCGTGCTCGACGTCCTCGGCGATCGGGACATCCCGGTGCTGGGCAACGTCGAGTTCGGCCACGCCGGCCCGAACCTGCCGATGCCGGTCGGCATCCGGGTCGCCCTGGACGCGGAGCGACGCACGCTCGCTCTGCTCGAACCGGCGGTCCGGGCCGCTCACCGTTGACCGGAGCGCCGGGTGGGGCCGATCGCCGGCCTACGCGGTGTCCGGGCGCTCGGCGTCGCTGCGTACCACACAGAACTCGTTGCCCTCCGGATCCGCCATCACCACCCAGCCGCTGCCGTCCGGATGACGCCTGTCGTCGACGATGGCGGCACCGAGGGCCCCGACCCGCTCGACCTCCTGATCGCGTGGCCCGTCGGGCTGCAGGCAGATGTGCACTCGGTTCTTGACGCTCTTGCGCTCCGGCACCCGCTGGAAGTAGAGCCTGCCGCCGCCGGGCGGCTCGATGGCCACCTCCTCGTCGTCGGGCTGGAACCCGGGGTCGACCGGGCACTCGAAGACCTCGGCCCAGAAGTGCGCCAGTTCGTACGGGTCGGCGCAGTCGAATGCGATGTTGCGGATGACGGTCCCCATCCGGCCAGCTTGCGGCCTGCCCGGGACGAAGGTCAACTCGGCCCGCGGCCGGGCGCGAGAGACTGCCGCCGATATCCGGTTGTCGCCCCGGACCCGGCCGCCGTACCGTGAGCGGGCAACACCGAAACGATCCACTGGGGAGCACACCGTGTCGCAGCAGAATCGCACCCGCGTCGAGCGGTCCGTGCCGCGCGCCGGTGCCCTGCTGCCCGAGTCGGGCTGCGGTGGCTACCGGGAGCAGCGGTGGCAATCAGGGTGGTGGCGCGTCTAGCGCCGACGCGACGATCTCGCGCGAACCGCCCGCCCCAGACCGGAGCCGGGCGGTTTTTTCGTCCGCCCGTCACGGGCCGTTGGAGCAATTGGCAGCTCACCCGGTTCTCACCCGGGAGGCTACGGGTTCGAGTCCCGTACGGCCTACACCCCCACGAACGAGGAGACGACGATGGGTTTCACCCCGCTGGCCGGTACCCGGGCGCCGGTCCGGGTCTGGACCGACCCGTACACGATCGAGGCGCAGGCGGCCCGGCAGCTGCGCAACATCGGCGCGCTGCCCTGGGTCCAGGGTGTCGCGGTGATGCCGGACGTGCACTTCGGCAAGGGCGCGACCGTCGGCTCGGTGATCGCCATGCGGCAGGCCGTGTCGCCGGCCGCGGTCGGCGTCGACATCGGCTGCGGCATGTCCGCGGTGCGGACCTCGCTCACCGCCGCCGACCTGCCCGACGACCTGGGGCCGCTGCGTTCGGCGATCGAGGCGGCCATCCCGGTCGGCTTCGCGATGCGCGACGACGCGGTCGACCCGCGCCGGGTACGCGGGCTGGAGCAGGCCGGCTGGGACGAGTTCTGGCGGCGGTTCGGCACGCTCGACCGGAGGGTGGCGCAGCTGGAGACGCGGGCGCAGCGGCAGCTCGGCACGCTCGGCGGCGGCAACCACTTCATCGAGGTCTGCCTTGAGCAGGGTGGCCCGGACGACGGGCGGGTCTGGTTGATGCTGCACTCCGGTTCCCGCAACATCGGCAAGGAGTTGGCGGAGCGGCACATGGCGGTGGCGCGCGGCCTGCCGCACAACACCGGCCTGCCCGACCGTGATCTCGCGGTGTTCCTCGCCGGCACGCCGGAGATGGACGCCTACCGCCGGGACCTGTGGTGGGCGCAGGAGTACGCGCGGCGCAACCGGGCGGTCATGCTGGCCCTGCTCGGCCAGGTGGTCCGGGACGCGTTTCCGCAGGTCGGCTACGACGAGCCGATCTCCTGCCACCACAACTACGTGGCCGAGGAGCGCTACGACGGGGTGGACGTGCTGGTCACCCGCAAGGGCGCGATCCGGGCCGGCGCGGGCGACCTGGGCATCATCCCGGGCTCGATGGGCACCGGCTCGTACATCGTGCGCGGTCGGGGCAACGTCGACGCGTACTGCTCGGCGTCGCACGGGGCGGGTCGGCGGATGTCGCGGGGGCAGGCGAAGCGGACGTTCAGCACGGACGATCTGGCCGCGCAGACGGCCGGGGTGGAGTGCCGCAAGGACGCCGGGGTGGTCGACGAGATCCCCGGCGCCTACAAGGACATCACCGAGGTGATGGCCCAGCAGGAGGACCTGGTCGAGGTGGTCGCCCACCTCAAGCAGGTGGTCTGTGTGAAGGGCTGAGGCAGGGCCGGCGTCGAGGGGGCGCCGGCCCTACCGGGGGCGACGGGCGTGGCGCGCGACGACGGCGACCGCGCCGATGACGAGCAGAGCGGAGAGGAGTTGAAGCCCGGGGGAGTCGTCGGCCTCCCCGTACACCAGTCCGGCGACGCCGAGCGCGGCGGCGAGGACGACGACGGCGGCCAGCAGGATTCTCATCGCTCGTCCCCGTCGTCGACCCACTCCAGCAGATCGCCGGGTTGGCAGTCGAGGACCCGGCACATCGCCTCCAGGGTGCTGAACCGGACGGCCTTGGCGCGGCCGTTCTTCAGCACGGCGACGTTGGCCGGGGTCAGCCCGACGCGTTCGGCGAACTCGCCGACGCTCATCTTGCGCCGGGCCAGCTCGACGTCGATGCGCACGACGATGGGCATCAGATCACCGCTTCCATGTCGGTGCGCAGCGTGGTGGCCTGCCGCAGCAGCGCGCGCATCACGACCATCAGCAGCCCCAGCACGCTGACCCCGGTGCTGAGCAGGAAGAGCAGCAGCGGCAGGCCCGGGTCGTCGGCGTGAAACCCGACCCAGAGGAAGACACCGACCAGGCTCGCCCAGCCGGCGGCGATCGCCCAGACGATGCCGTCGACCCAGGCCAGGGACGCCTCGGTGAAGATCCGATCGTGTTTGACCAGAGTGAGGAGTTGCCAGGTGCAAACGATCACCACCTGCACGCAGAGTACCCAGAACACCGTGACCGCGGTAGCCGGCCACCGGAGATACGCGTCGTCCGGGTTCTCCCGGGCCATGTGCGCGAACTGCCCGGGCAGCGACATCGTCTGGAACAGCACCAGGATCCCGAACAGGAGGACGAGGAAGGCGCGGAGTGCGGTCACCGCGCGCTCGGTAGTCAACATATATCGACTATCGCGCGCAACCTATCGAAAGTCAATCGACCCGCTGTCATCCGGTTGACGCCAGCGTGACCGGGACGCGCACCACGTCAACCCGGGAACCGTCCCGCGCCGACACCTGGAACACCTCCACCACGCCGGCTCCGGCCGCCGCACGCCGGTAGCGGACCGCCATCCGGTACGTGCCGCGGCAGCCGGAGCCGCACGAGGCCGTGGTGAAACCGGTGCCGACCTCCCGTCCTGCCGCGTCCAGCACCCGCACGCTGACGGTGGCCTCGAAGACGTCGGCGCTCCCGGTGACGGTGACCGGGCTGGCCACCCGGTCGCCGGCCACCGGGGCGGTCACCACGATCGGGGGCAGCAGGTCGACGTAGTCGTCCCGGCCGGTCGCCGTGCCGGCCGGGGCGAAGGCGACCCGCCGGACGGTGGGGAACTGGGTGAGCGTCCAGACCACCTGGGCCCGTCGCGTCCGGACGACGACGGCCCCACCGGCGTCGAACCCGGGTGGCGGAACCACTGTCGCGACGCCGCCGGCGATGCGGGTCACCTCCGCGCCGGCCGGCACCAGGGTGGTCAGGCCGTCGACGCGCTCCGCCGGGGACGGGCCGGCGGCCAGTTCGGCGAGCGCCAGGCGGGACGTGGCGACGGTGGCGGGAAGCGCGTGCCGGGTGGGCGCGAGCCGGCCGGCCCGGACGAACCAGAGCTGGACGTCCCGCGTCCCGTCCGGCCCGCCGGGTGCCCGCAGCGTCGGCGTACCCGAACCGGCCGGCGGGCCGGCGCCGGGGGCGCGGGTGGCGGGCGGAGCCGGCGCGGCGGTGGTGGCCGGCGCGGTGGTGGTGGCCGACGGGGCGGCCGGCGCCGGCCCGAGGGCGCCGGTGCGCGGCGGGGCACAACCGGCGGCGACCAGCAGCAGCGCGACGAGGGGTGGGATCAGGCGTCGCATCAGGTGTCCCCGGTGGCATCGATCGGCAGGGTGAGACGGAACCGGGTACCGTGCCCCACCTCGCTGGTCACGTCGAGCCGGCCGCCGAGCAGCCGGGCGTTCTCCCGGGCGATGGCCAGCCCGAGCCCGCTGCCGGGTCCGGTGCGGGCCGGGTCGACCTTGTAGAAGCGCTCGAAGATGTGGGCCAGGTGCTCGGCGGGGATGCCCGGGCCGTGGTCGGCCACCTCGACCACCAGTTCGGCACCGGCGCGCCGGACCTCGACGCCGAGCCGGCCCCCGCCGTGGGTGATCCCGTTGCCCACCAGGTTCGTCAGGATCCGCTCCAGCCGGCGTGGATCGGTCACCACCGGCGGCACGTCCACCGCCACCCCGACCCGGGCGCCCGGGTCGGCGGCGGTGATCCGCCGCAGCAGCGCCGCGACGTCCACCGGGCGGACCGCGAGCGACTCCCGCCCCGCGTCCAGACGGGAGATCTCCAGCAGGTCCTCGACCAGCCGGCGCAGCCGGACCACGTCGGCCACGAGCAGTTCGGCCGCCGGCACCGCGCCGGCCGGCAGGGCGTCCATCTCGTCGGCCAGCAGCGAGGCCGCCGCCACCAGGGCGGTGACCGGGGTACGCAACTCGTGCGCCACGTCGGCGGTGAACCGCCGCTCCCGGGCCTGGGCCCGGGACAGCGCCTCGATCTTGACTTCCAGCGCCTCGGCCATCTCGTTGAAGGCGACGGCCCAGTCGCTGAACTCGTCGCGGCCGCGCACCGGCAGCCGGGTGCGCAGCAGCCCCTCGGCCACGGCCCGGGCGGCCCGGCTGGCCCGGCCGACGGGTTCCAGGGTGCGGCGCGCGAGGGCGTGCCCCACGGCGGCGGCGACCAGCACCACCGCCACCCAGCCCAGCACCGAGGCGGTACGGAGCTGGTCCAGCGCGTCGACGAGGTCGTCCTCGACGGTCACCACGTACAGCTCGGCGGTGGATCCGGGGATCCGGCCCCCGACGACCAGCAGGTGGGGCCGACCGGGGGTGCGCTGGAAGCCGAGCTGCCCGGCGGCGACGGTGGCCCGCAGGTCCGCCCCCGGCGTGGGCGCGTACCGGGGGTTGGAGGCCCGGGTCCGGTCGGTGACGAGCAGCACGTGCCGGCCCGACTCCTCGAAGCTGGCCAGCAGGTCGGCGCGGCGGGTCTCGGTCAGCGGCAGGAACTGGGCGGCGACCACCAGTTGGTAGCGGGCGTCGGCGGCGGCGCGTTGCAGGGAGCCGTCGAACCGGGCCTGCCGCAGCATGAGGTAGGAGCCGCCGGCCAACGTCCCGGCGGACAGGCCGGCGACCAGCACGAATGCGACGACCAGCCGGCGCCGCAGCCGGCCGGGCGCGACAGTGCCAGCCGCCACGGCGCGCTCACCCCGTCGCCAGTTTGTAGCCGGCGCCGCGCACGGTGCGGATCAGGGCCGGCGCGCGGGGGTCGTCCTCCACCTTGGCGCGCAGGCGTTGCACCGCCACGTCGACCAGCCGGGAGTCGCCGAGGTGGTCGTACCCCCAGACCCGGTGGAGCAGCAGCTCGCGGGTGAACACCTGGCCGGGACGTCGGGCCAACTCCAGCAGCAGCCGGAACTCGGTGGCCGTGAGGGTGAGCTCGCGCCCCCGGAGGCGGGCCTCGAAGCGCGCCGGGTCGATCTCCAGCGGACCGGCGGTCACGGTGGCCTCGGGCGGCGGCGCGACGGTCCGGCGGAGCACGGCGCGGACCCGGGCGACCAACTCCGGAAGGTCGAACGGCTTGCGCAGGTAGTCGTCGGCGCCGCACTCCAGGCCGACCACCACGTCGATGGTGTCGGTGCGTGCGGTGAGCATGAGGATCGGCACCCGACTGGTGCGTCGGATCTCCCGGCACACCTCGAATCCGTCCAGCCGGGGAAGCATCACGTCGAGCACGATGAGGTCGGTCGGGCCCGCTCGCCAGACGGCGAGGGCGGCCGGACCGTCGGCGGCGGTGGTCACCCGGAAACCTGCGCGGCGCAGACCGAGAGCCGACACCTCCCGGATGGAGGCGTCGTCCTCGACGACCAGCACGCGGCCCTCCACGATCACCGAGGGTAGTCCTGCGGAACCCCGGGTGGCGTGGGCGGATCGGACGGTGCCGAGGGGCCGACCGGCCCTTCGGCACCTCGCCACGTGGTTCACGCCTGCCACTGGTGGGCGACGTCGATCACGATCCGGCCGTGCGTGCCGGGGCCGCTGAGCACGAGGACGCGGAACGGCAGTTGGGCGCGGACCCCCACCGCGAAGGTGGTGTAGCCCTCGAAGCTGCCGCCGAAGACGACGTCGCGCGACGTGCGGGAACCCAGCGCGGTCCCGGCGTGCTCACCGACGCGATACGGCACGGTCGCGACGTGCCCGGCGTCGTACGCGGGCGCCCGCAGCGACACCGACAGCAGCGCCCCGCCGGCGGTGTACGGGCTCAACGCGAGGCCCTGACCCTCGGTGTACGTCTCGCCGTAGGCGACGGAGTAGCCGTTCACCGGCCCGGCGAACTCGAAGACGACCCGGTCCCAGCAGTCCTGCCGTTCGGTGGCGACGCCGACCAGCGGGGCGGCGCTCAGGGTGCCGGCCGACCTGGCCGTGCTGCCCCAGGTGATCCCGCAGTACGGCGCCGCCGCGCTCGCGCCGCTCACGCCGACGACCAGCCCGCCGAGCAGGACGACGAGCGCCAGCAGTGTTCTCCTCAGTCTCATGGTGACCTCCCGTGTGCCGGGACCCCGCTCGGGTGTCCCTGCCCCGACGGTCGACGGGCCCGGCAACAGCGCCTTCGCAGCGGCGTAACCGTCGGGTAACAGCCGGCCTCACCGTCGGGCCTCGCCGGTGACCCGCTCCCGGGCGCGGTAGAGCGGCAGCCAGGTCAGCGCGGCGCCGATCGCCCCGGCCCAGAGCGGGACGCGTGGTCCGGCGTACTGGCCCAGCAGGCCGGCGAGCCCGGCGCCGACCGCGATGGCGCCGGTCAGCAGGAACCGGAACGTGGCGTTCATCCGGCCGAGCAGCCGGTCCGGGGTCACCCGCTGCCGCAGGCTCACCCCGATCACGTTGCCGATGCCGGTCCGCCAGGCCAGGGCCAGCCAGCCGAGACCGGCCGACCACAGCCAGGGTCCGCGGTCGATCATCGCCACCAGCGCGCCGGCCGGGGCGACCAGCAGCCCGGGCAGCCACAGCGTGCGTCCGACGCCGATCCGGGCCGCCAGCGGGCGGGCGGTCATCGCGCCGAGCAGCGCACCGACCCCGCCGACGGCCAGGAAGAGGCCGAGCGCGCCGGCACCGAGCCCGAGTTCTCGCAGGAAGACCAGGGGCAGCATGGTGGTCATCAGGTTCACCGTGAGGTTGACACCGGCCAGGGAGACGGCCAGTGGACGCAGCACCCCCCGGCCCAGCACGTGCCGCACCCCCTCGCCCAACTCCCGGCCGAAGCCGCCGGTCGGCCGCGTCCCCGTGGCGGCCGCCGCGGGGCGGACCCGGGTCAGGACCACCGCGGCGAGCAGGTGGGTGACCGCGTTCAAGGCCAGCGCGAGGGGCGCGCCGAGCGCCTGCACGAACAGGCCGCCGAGCCCCCGGCCGCCGATCTGGACGGTGGCGTTGGTGGTCATCAGCAGCGAGTTCGCCGCCACCAGGCGCTCCCGGCCGATCAGCTCCGGCAGGACGCTCTGCGACGCCACGTCGCCGAAGACGGTGGCGACGCCGACGAGCAGCACCACCGCGTAGAGCTGGCCGAGCGTCAGCCCGCCCGCCCACCGGGCGAGCGGGACCGAGGCGTAGAGCGCGGCGCAGGCCAGGCCGGCGGTCACCAGCACGGTGCGACGGGGGATCCGGTCCACCCACACCCCGGCGGGCAGGCCGATCAGCAGGAACGCGGCGGTGCTCAGCACCGCGAGCAGGCCGACCTGACCGGGCGTGGCCGCCAGCACCGACACGGCCAGCACCGGTACGGCGAGCTGCCCCACCTGGAAGCCGACGCCCTCGACGAGGTTGGCCGCGTAGACGTGGCGGAACGCGCGGGGCCAGCGGGCGGGTGGGGCGGTGGTGGTCATGCCGGGAGCCTGTCCCGTGCCACCGGCGCCGGTCGATTAGTTTGAGCCTGGTCGAATCCGGGAGGCGTCGGTGCTGCGGGTCGCGTTGGGAGTGCGGGATCTCGCCGGGGTGCGCTTCGCGATCTCGCCGCTCTGGGAGGTGGTCGCGAGCGTCCGGGCGCTGCGGCGGCCCGAGTTCTTCCCCGCCCACCAGCTCTGGCGCGACCAGGTCGCGCCGCGACTGGCCGGGGTGGACTGGCGCCTGCTCGCCGACCTGGTGCCGGAGCCGACCGTGGTGATCCCGGGCTTCGTCTGCCCGGCGCCACCGGCCGCGCTGCCGGCGCTGGAGACGGAACTGGCCGCGCTCGTGGCCACCCCGCCGGCCGTGGTCCGCGCCGGCGTGGCCGAACTGCCGGGGGCCCGCTCGCCCCGGCTGGCCGCCCTCCACGCCGACCCGACGGCCGGGCTGGCCCGCCTCGCGTCGGTGATCGGCGACTACGCCGCGGTGGCGATCGCGCCGTACTGGCCGCGCATGCGATCCCTGCTGGAGCGGGAGATCATGGTGGCGGCCGGGCGGATGGCGACCGACGGGCTGCGCGGCCTGCTCGACGGGATCGACAGGTACGTGTCCTGGGACGACGGCACGCTGCGCGTCGATCACCTGACCCGCGCCGGCGCGGTCGACCTCGGTGGGCGCGGTCTGGTGCTCGTCCCGTCCGTCTTCGCCGGGGCGCGGGTCTGGTCCAACCTGACCGAGCGGCCGACCCAGCCGCTGCTGCGTTACCCGGCCGGGGCCGTCGGCACGCTCTGGGAGCGCAGCGCCGCCCCGCCGAGCGCGGCGCTCGCCCGCGTGCTCGGTCGGTCCCGCGCCGTCCTGCTGCACGAGCTGGCGGTGCCGGCCTCCACCACGGAACTGGCCGGGCGCTGCGGGTTGAGCGCCGGCACGATCTCCCACCATCTCACCGCGCTGCGCGACGCCGGCCTGGTCGGCACCCACCGGGCAGGGCGCTACCTCCTGTACGCGCGGACCGGCCCGTCGCAGGCGCTGATCGACGCCGCCGGCTCACCAGGCCCGCGTGGACCGTAATCCGTACCGTCCGGTGGTTAAAAGGGGGCCCCTCCTCTACCGAATCCGTTAAGAGGGGGCCCCTCCTTACGTTGCTCAGCCCAACACCGGGTGCTCGGCCTGGAAGGCCAGCCGGTGGTCCGCGCCGGCCGCCAGCTCGGCGAGCACGTCGTCGAGGTCCAGGAACGTCTGCCACGCCTCCTGCCCGGTGATGCCGGCGAGCCGGTCCACCACGAGCTGCTCCAGGTCGGTGGCCCGGCGGCCCTTCCAGACCTTGTCGGCGAGGCTGACCAGCAGGTCCTCCAGTTGCACGCCGGGGGAGTGCCAGTCGGCGTGGGTGGCGGCGAAGCGGGCCCGTTCCTCGGGCACGCCGAAGCGCAACAGCAGCTGGAAGCCGGCCTCCTCGTGCGCCGACCCGGGGCCGGTCAGCTCGGCCGGGTGCTCGACCTTGCCGATGTCGTGCACGGCCGCGCCGAACAGCACCGCCTGCCGGTCGAACGGCACCGCGGCGAAGCGGTCGGCGAACGCGGCGGTGAGGTGCCACGCCACGTCGTGCACCAGCCGCAGGTGGGCGCCGAGCCGGGGCGGCGCGGCGAGGGCGTCCAGCAGCTCGACCGCCACGCCGGGCAGCGGGAGCAGTGGCGGGTCACCCGGGTCGGTCAGGGCGTGTCGCAACGCGTCGGAGGTCACCGGGGCGAGGGTACCGGCCGGCCCGGCCGGTCACCCCCTGTCCTGGCCGAGTGGCCGACGGTGAACGGTCCGCTCACCCGATCCCCCGGTGAGCGTCCGATCAGGAGGGTGGGGCGGACGTCCATCACGGGGAGACCACCATGACCGCACTGAACCGCCGTACCCTCCTGCGCGCCGCCACCCTGACCGGCGCCGCCGCCGCGACCGGCCTGGCCGGTGGCCTGGTCTCCGCCGCGCCGGCCTCGGCCGCCGAGGTCGTCAACGGGCCGTGGCTGGTGAGCGTGGGCTGGGGTGTGCTCCGGATCGACCCGGGCCACACCACGCCACGGTCGCTGCTGCCGGACGGGGACCACGCCAAGACCTCGCCGGACGGCCGGTACGTGGCCTGGGTGAACAACGCCTGGTCGGGTGACGGCACGCTGCTGCCCTACGTGGCGGTGCACGACCGCGTCACCGGCGCGAAGCGCACCCTGCTCGCCGACCCGCCCGGCGTGCTCTACGGCGCGCCGACCTGGTCGCCGGACGGCCGGGAGATCGCCCTGGTGACGGGGAAGGACAGGGACACGCTGATCGCGGTCGACGTGGCGACCGGCGGCACCCGGGTGCTGGCCCAGGGCCATGGCATGGGTTCGCCGGACTGGTCCCGGGACGGCTCGATGATCGTCATGCACTGGCTCAGCCGCTCCGAGGGCCTGCAACTGCGCGTCCTGGAGCTGGCGACCGGCACGGTGCGGCGGCTCTACGCCCCGCTGGCGGGGGAGCGCTTCAGCGGGCCGGTGTTCACCCCCGACTCCCAGCGCGTCGTCTTCTGCACCACCCGGTGGTATCCGGACCGGGACACCTACAACCAGTCGCTGGGGTCGGTGCGGATCGGCGGCGACGGCCTGAAGAAGCTCACCGACGAGCCGCAGTTCTACCTGTCGCCGGTGTTCTCCCCGGACGGCCGCTACTGCGCCGCGCTGTCGATCCCACCGGCCAACCAGGAATACCCCGACGGTGGCAACATCACGGTCTTCACCAGGGGTTTCGACGCCCAGTGGTGGATCGCCGGCGACGAGTACGACGACAGCACCCGGCTGGACTGGGCCCGGGCGATCTGACGCGTCCGCACCGACGCGGCGGCCGGCGACGGCCGCCGCGTCGGCGTATCCGGAGTGGATGTGCGCCCCGTCGGGCACGCGCGGTGCGAGGCTTGGGGAGGACGCCGCCGAGGGGGCCGGCGACCGCTGGGGGAGGTGCGATGCCCGAGCCGCCGACCGGGACCTCGGCGCAGCGCGCGCAGGCGCACGGCCGGCACGCCAACCACCACAGCTACCACGACGGCGCGCAGGTCGACGGGTACGTCGACGACCCGTACCACCGGGTGCGCCGAGCCGTCGCGGCCCGGCTGGTGGCCGAGGGGGTGACCGGCGGCGGCCCGGTTCTCGAACTGGGCTGCGGCTCGCGCGGCATGCTCGACCCGGCCGCGTTGCCCGGGCCGCTGCTGCTCGCCGACATGGCCGAGGCCGCGCTGGGCACCGCCCGGCGGGCGGCCGGCGGGCGGGTGCTGCCGGTCTGCCTGGACGCCACCCGAGAGCTGCCGTTCCGGGCGGGCAGCTTCGCCGGCCTGCTCGCCGGTGAGCTGATCGAACACGTCTACGACCCGCTGGCGCTGCTGCGCGAGTGCCACCGGGTGCTCGCCCCGGACGGCCTGCTGGTGCTCACCACCCCCAACCTGGCGCCGGTGCAGGACCGGCTGGCGTTCCTCGCCGGGCGGGCGCCGCGCCAGGTCGACCCGCTGCACCCCTACCTGTGGCTGCACATCCGACCGTTCACCGCGTCGCTGCTGCGGCGCACCCTGCGCCGAGCCGGGTTCGCCCCGCTGGCGATCCGCTCCAACGAGGTCGGATGGCGGCTGCCGGGTGGACGGTGGGTCACGTCGCGGTGGCTGGCCCGGGCCGCACCGGGGCTCGGCGGGTCGCTGATCTGTGCCGCCCGGCGGCGCGGCGCACCGCCACCGCCCCGGAACAGGGCGTGATCGCGACATTGACAAAGGGCTATCATGGAGGCTCCGTCGTCGACCGGGGGTTGTCATGGCGCGCCTGATCGGCTGGGTCGTCACCAATCTCGACGCGTTCATCGGTCTGGTGCTGGCCGTCACGGTCGCGGTCCTGGGCCTGACCAACACGGTCAGCCAGGACGTGGTCAACAGCGCCATCCTGCTGGTCCTCGGCCTGCTCGCGCAGGCGGTGCTGCGCGACCGGCTGCGCCGCCGCACCGCCGAGCAGGAGGTCCGCCAGGTCATCGTGGACACCCGGGAGCGGCTCACCGACCTGGTGCCGCCGATGCGCGAGCTGACCGGCCCGGAGGGTGCGCTGAGCCGGGCCCGGGAGGCGATCCACAGCTCCTCCATGGTGCGGGTGCTGCACGGCAGCGAGGTCGGCCAAGCGCTCGCCGAGGCGCGTCAGCACACCGACCGGTGGGACTTCAAGGGCGGCACCGGCACCTACCTGCGCGCGGTCACGCTGCCCGAGTGCCTCAAGCTGGCCCGCCGGCGCAACGCCACGCTCACCGTCGCCGTCGAGATCATCGACCCGACCGACGAGGAGGTCTGCGAGCGGTACGCGCGTTTCCGGCGCAGCCTGGAGTCGGACGAGCCGACCGAGCCGTGGACGGTCGACCGCACCCGCAAGGAGTCGTACGCGACGGTGCTCGCCGCCTGCTGGTACGCGCAGCGCTCCGGCCTGCTCACGGTCGACCTGCGGCTCACCGCGCAGATGACCACGTTCCGCTACGACCTCTCCTCCTCCTGCGTGGTCATCACCCAGGAGAACCCGCAGACCCCGGCGCTGCGCATCGACCGCGGCGAGGTCTACTACAACCGGTTCACCATCGAGCTGGACTACAGCCGCCGGCAGAGCCGGCGGGTGCCGATCGAGTCCGCCGGTCAGGTCCGGCTCGACGACGAGCCGTCGGTCGAGCAGGTGCGTCGGCTGTTCACCGCGCTCGGCCTGGCCCTGCCCCGGTCCTTCGGCGACCGGGAGGTCGCCGACGTCGTGCGCAAGGCCCTCCAGGCGAGGAACCCCTACACATGACGAGCTACGCCGACCTGGAACGGGAGATCGACCGGGGCACCCGGCCGGAGCTGCTGCGCGACTGGGTGCTCGGCGTGCTCGGCGACGTCGCCGACGGGCGGCGGCCGCTGCGGGCGGTCCGGCACCCGCTCGGCTTCACCTGCCTGCCGGTGGAACGCGACGGCCCGGACGGGATCTGCGTGCACGCCTGGCCGGCCGAGCCGCCGCCGGTGCGCCCGAGCACCTCGGCCATGCACTCGCACAGCTGGGACCTGCTCAGCCACGTGCTGTACGGCACGGTCCGCAACGAGCTGATCGACGTCACCGACACGCCCGCCGACCCGTCCTGGCGGGTCTACCAGGTGCACAGCCTCGGCGAGGTCGACGAGGTGGCCGCCACCGACCGGTTGGTCACCGCGACGACCGCGACAGTGGAGACGCACGCCGCGGGCGACTCGTACGCGCTGCGCGCCGGTGGCTTCCACACCTCGGAGGTGACCGCCGGCGCGCCCGCGGTCACCGTGGCGCTCGGCCGGACCACCCCCGGCGCGTGCGACCTGAGCCTCGGCGCGGTGGACGGACGCAGCCACCGGGTACGCCGGGACCGCTGCGACGCGGCGGAGACCGCGCGGATGGCGCGACAGATCGCGCGACTGGTGGCACGGGGCTGACTGGCTGGAGGAGCCGTGGACGTGGAGCCGAACAGAGACGCGCCCGACCTGCGCGACGCGCACCGGTTCGCGGTGCAGGCGGCCCGGGCGGCCGGCCGGCTGCTGCGCCGTGGCGTCCGGGGTGAGGTGCACGCCCGGGCCAAGGACGACTCCGGCGACCTGGTCACCGACCTCGACCTGGCCGCCGAGCGGCTGATCGTCGACCGGATCCGGGCCCGCTGGCCGGAGCACGGGGTGATCGCCGAGGAGGGCGGCGAGTACGCGCCGGACACCACCTGGGCGTGGCTGGTGGACCCGCTCGACGGCACCAACAACGTGGCGATCGGGCTGCCCGCGTACGTGGTCGGCATCGCGCTGTGCGAACGCGGCTCCCCGGTGCTCGGGGTGGTGCACGACCCGATCGCCGGCCGAACGTGGTCCGCGGTCCGCGGTCAGGGCGCCTTCGTGCACGGCGCCGACCTGGTCGGGCACCCGCTGCGCGCCGCGCGCCGGCCGGTGCCGGCCGCGCCGGTGCTGGCCTGGACCCAGGGGCACGGGGTACGCCGGGACGACAGCACCGCCCGGGCGTTGAAGGTCGTCCTCGACACCACCGCCCGCCGGGTGCTGCAACTGTGGGCGCCGCTGCTGGCCTGGGTGATGCTGGCCCGGGGCGACATCGACGGGATCGTCGGCTACCGCCCCGAGGCGGTCGACCTGCCGGCCGGGGTGCTGCTGGCCGCCGAGGCCGGGATGGCCGTGCGCGCGCTGGACGGCGGCACGTTCGACGACCGGTACGGCTGCCCGGCGGACCGGCGCAGCTTCGTGGCCGGCCCGCCGGAGACGATCGACCGGCTGGTCAAGCTGGTCACCGCGGCACAGTGGATCGAGCCGCAGGTGCGCCGGCTGACCCCGGTCAGTCTGGGCTCGGTCGGTTGGTGAGCTGACCGGCGCCATCGAGATCCGGTAGCGTCACCTCGATGGCCGCCAGACAGCTCAAGCTCGGGCTCCGCGTCCGCGACCTGGACCGCTCCCACCGGTTCTACCTCCGGCTGGGCTTCCGGCAGATCCCGCAGCCCGACCAGCCCAACCTGCGCTACCTGACCTTCGGCCACACCTGGCTGATCCTGTCCGACCTGCACCGGCACGGGCACCACAACGCCGAGCGGGAACGCGCCACCAGGGACGGTCCGCCCGGCCTCGGCGTCGTGCTGACCGTGCCCACACCGGACCTCGACGCCGCGTACGCGCTGTGGTGCGCCGAAGGGCTGCCGGTGACGCTGGAGCCGGAGGACGTCGGCTGGGCCCGCATCTTCTACGGCCTCGACCCGGATGGGTACGAGGTCATGTGCGAGCAGTTCCACCCGCCGGCCGGTCCGGGCTGAACGACCCGCGCCCGAGACGCTCGGCCAGGAAGTCGTCCCAGGTCCGTACGCCCCGCGTCGCGCCCGGCCGGGCCAGGTTCGCCCCGTCGCGGTAGGCCCGCCCGACCCGGCCGGGGATCCGCACCGGCAGCCGCAACCGGCGTCGTCCGGTGGCGGCCAGGTAGCCGGCCAGCAACTCGTCGAGGCCGTGCGTGGCCGGTCCGGCGAGGTCGGGCACCAGCCCGGCCGGCGCGCCGAGCGTCAGGTCCACCAGCCGCGCGGCCACCTCGGCGGCGTCGACCGGTTGCAGCCGCAGGCCGCCGGGGACCGGTGCCACCGGCAGCCTCGTCATCGCGGTCAGCATCCTCAGCACCAGGTCGTGGATCTGCGCGGCCCGCAGTACCGTCCACGGCAGGCCGGAGTCGGCGACCGCCCGCTCGGCGTCGAGCTTGGCCCGCAACCAGGCCAGCGGCACCCGGTCGACGCCGGTCACGGAGATGTGCACCAGGTGCGTCACCTCGGCCCGGCGCGCGGCGCGGACCAGATTCGCGGCGGCCCGGTCGTCGCCCTTGGCGCCGCCGGCCAGGTGCAGCACGGTGGTCACGCCGCGCAACGCCGGTGCGAGGCCGGTGTCGGTGCGCAGGTCCGCGGTGACGTGGGTGACCCCGTCGCCGGGCGGGCCGCCGCGCCGGCTGAGCACGCGGACCGGGTGCCCGGCCGCGCGCAGCAGCGGTACGACGTGCCGGCCGAGCGTGCCGGTGCCGCCGGTGACCAGGATGGGAGTGTGCATGTCGTCCTCCAGGATCAGGTGCGGTGACGGGTCGACCCGCCGGGCCGGTCCGGTGTGACCGATGTGACCGGCGTCACCGGTTGTCACACCGGCGGCGCGCCGCGGGTCGGGAGGGTGCGGAGAGGAGACCGGGATGAACGGCGACACCGGGCTGGCGGAGCGGTTCGAGCGGGAACGGCCGCGCCTGCGCGCGGTGGCCTACCGGCTGCTCGGCTCGCTGACCGAGGCCGAGGACGCCGTGCAGGAGACCTGGCTGCGGCTGGCCCGCACCGACGCCGCCGCGGTCGACAACCTGGACGCCTGGCTGACCACAGTGGTGGCCCGGGTCAGCCTGAACATGCTGCGGTCGCGCGCCGCCCGCCGGGAGGAGCCGCTGGAGGTACGCCTGCCCGACCCGGTGGTCGAGACGCCGCGGCCGGATGCCGACCCGGCGCACGCCGCGGTGCTCGCCGACTCGGTGGGCCTGGCGCTGCTGGTGGTGCTGGACACGCTGAACCCGACCGAGCGGCTCGCGTTCGTGCTGCACGACATGTTCGGGGTGCCGTTCGACGAGATCGGCCCGCTGGTCGACCGCTCGCCGGCGGCGGCCCGGCAACTCGCCAGCCGGGCCCGCCGCCGGGTACGCGGCCAGGCGCCCACGCCGGACCCGGACCTGGGCCGCCAGCGGGCGGTGGTGGACGCGTTCCTGACCGCCGCCCGCGACGGGGACTTCGACGCGCTGATCGCGGTGCTGCACCCGGACGTGGTGCTCCGCTCCGACGGCGGTTCCGCCCGCGCCCGGCACACCACCGTGCTGACCGGCGCGCCGGAGGTCGCCGCGCAGGCCACCACGTTCGGCCGGCTCTTCCCGTACGCGCGGCCGGTGCTGGTCAACGGCGCCGCCGGGGTGCTGGTGAGCGCCGGCGGCCGGCCGCTGTCGGTGATGGCGTTCACGGTCACCGGCGGGCTGGTCGTCGCCGTCGACGTGATCGCCGACCCACGCCGACTGGCCGTGCTCGGCCTCGACGACTGACGCCGGTCAGGGCACGACGACCAGGTTGGCCATGTCCACCACCGGCCGGAAGCCGAGGCGGGCGTAGAGCCGGTTCGACGTCGGGTTCGCCTGGTCGGTGAAGAGACACACCCGCGCGCCCTCGGCCCGCAGCAACCGGCTCACCTCGGCGACCGCGTTGCCGGCCCACCCCCGGCCGCGCTGCTGCGGCGGTGTGTAGACCGGTCCCACCCGGGCGACGCCGAACGCCGGCGGGTTCGCGGCGGTGAGGTGCACCGGCCGGCCCGCCGCGTCGGTCCAGAACCAGATCCGGCCGCCCCGGATCCGGCGGAGCAGTTCGTCGCGGTCGGGTGTCTCGTGGGCGCTGGCGCCGCGGGGGCGGCCCGCCTGTTCGTCGGCGTCGGCCATGAACGCGCCGAACCAGGCGGCGACCAGGTCGACGTCGTCCTCGCCGACGACCGTCAGCGCGCCGGGCGCCGGCGCGGGCGGCACCAGTGTGTCGAGTTCGTGCAGCCGGGTGTGCTGGGCGACCTCCACCCGGCCGCCGCACAGGCGCGCCACCTCGGCGGCGCAGTCGCGCGCCGCGGGCAGCGCGCCGTTGACCGCCGACACCCGCTCGCCGCGTTCGTGCCAGGTCCGGGCCAGCGCGACCGCCGCCTCCGCCGGCATCGGCAGCAGGAACGGCGGGAACGGCGCGGCCCGCATCCCGGCGCCGACCACCGCACCGGACGCGTCCCGGACCACCAGCCACCAGTCGTCCGCCGGCAGGCCGATCCCCTCGGCCCGGCGGGCGGCCGTCCGGTACGCGACGGAGGCGACCACGGTGTTGACCACCGGATCGGCGGCCAGATGGTCGCCGGCGGCGTCGAGGAACTCGGCCGGGTCGGCGTGGAAGTGCAGGGTGGCGGCGGTCATCCGGGCACGGTAGTCGGTGCGCGGAGCGCAGCCGTACCGGATTTCCGGTGCCCTCTCAGGCGGCAACCAGTTCCGCGAACCAGCGACCGCCGTCCGGGCGCAGGTCCCGCACGACGAGCCCGGCCGCGGCGGCCGGCGCGTGCACCGAACGGGTGTCCAGCCGCGCCCAGCCGAAGCTGGGTCCCCGCCGCTGGCCGGACACCACGTGCGCCTGGCCCCGCCACGCGCCGGTGCCCGGCGGGTCCAGCTCGACCAGCACGGTGCCGTCCGGGCGAAGCAGGGCCCGACACCGGCGCAGCAGCCGTTCCGGGTCTCCGCCGATGCCGACGTTGCCGTCCAGCAGCACCACGTGCCGCCACCGCCCCTCGGCGGGCAGCGGCGCGAACAGGTCGGCCCGCACCGCGACCGCGCCCCGCGCCCGGGTCAACGCCACCGCCCGTGGACACACGTCGACCCCGACGGTGGTGACGCCGGCCCGGGTCAGCGCCGCGGCGAGCCGGCCCGGCCCGCATCCGAGGTCCAGCGTCGGTCCGTGGCACCGGCCCACCACCGCGGCGGTCGCCGGCTCCGCCGGGCCGTGCCACCGCTCCACCGGCAACCGGCGACGCACCCCGTCGGCCTGCACCAGCCAGTGCGCGCCGGCCCGCCGCCGCAGCGCCGCCCCGAACCCGTCCCCACCGGCCCGTATCCCCGGCTCGCTCCTCGCGCTCGCGGTGCCGGCTTCGGCTCGCGACTGCGGGGCTCGCAAGCCCGGCTCGCTCCTCGCGCTCGCGGTGCCGGCTTCGGTTCGCGACTGCGGGCCCCTCACCGGTGCCCCACCAGGGTGGGCCGCAGCGCGGCGACCTCGCGGGCGAACCGGCCGGTGGGCGCGTCCCGGGCCACCGCCCGCGCGTCCGCCCAATCGTCCACGTCGCGCAGCGTCGGCAGCGCGGCCACCCGGAGGCCGGCCGCGACCAGCGCCGCGTGGGTGAGCCGGCCGGTGTCGGCGGTGGACATCGGCACGCCGCGCAGCGCCGCCGCCCACCGGGGGTCGCGCAGACCCAGACCCCACCAGCCGCCGTCCGCGGCCGGGCCGAGCACCGCGTCGACGCCGGGGGTCGACAACCGGCGTACGACGGCGGCGAGCCGCGCCGGCGTCAGCTGCGGGGTGTCCATGCCGATCTGCACCACCGGCCGCCCCGGGTACGCCCCGGCCACGTCGGCGTGGGCGTACGCGAGCCGGTCGGCCAGGCCGTCGCCGCGCTGCGGCAGCACCGGCCACCCGGCGACCGTGGCGGCCAGCCCAACGCCGTCCTCGGCGTCGGTGAGGCGCCCGGCCAGCGCCAGCACCGGCCGGACGCCCCCGGTGGCGGCGACCGCCTCCAGCGTGTCGCGCAGCGCGGCGGCGGCGATCCGGGCCGCCTGCGCCGGAGTGGCCGGGGGACAGAGCCGGGTCTTCACCGCTCCGGGCACCGGCGCCTTCGCCACCACCAGCAGGACGGTCACCGGGGGCCGTCCACGCTGCGCAGCACCGTCAGGAAGTCCCGGGTGGCGCGGACCGTGCCGCGGACCGAGCCGGACACCTTGGACTTCGTGCCGGTGGCGCGCGGGGCGTACCGGACGTCGTGCTCGTGGATCCGCCAGCCGGCCGCCGCGGCGCGGATCATCAGCTCCAGCGGATAGCCGAAGGCCCGGTCGGTGACGCCGAGCGCGAGCAGCTCCACGCGCCGGGCGACCCGGATCGGGCTGAGGTCGCGCAACGGCACCCCGCGCTGCCGCAGCAACGCGGCGACCAGCGCGGTGCCGGCCCGCGCATGCCACGGCCAGGCGCCGATGGACACCGGCCGGCGGCGGCCCACCGCCAGGTCGGCCGTGCCCGCCGCGACCGGGGCGACGAGCGCCGGCAGCTCCCCGGGGTCGAAGGAGCCGTCCGCGTCCAGCACGCAGACCAGCTCGGTCCCGGCGGCCTCCAGCCCGGTGTGCACGGCCGCGCCGTAACCGCGGCGGGGTTCGCGTACCACCCGCGCGCCGTGCCGGGCGGCCACCTCGGGCGAGCCGTCCCGGGAGCCGTTGTCCACCACGATCGCCCGGTAGCCGGGCGGCAGCGCGCCCAGCACCCCGGGCAGCGCGGCGGCCTCGTCCAGGCACGGCAACACCACGTCGATCTGTGTCCGCATGCCGCCGACGCTAGGCCGGCAGTCGCCCGGACGAGCCCCGATCGTGCTTACGGAACCCTTACCGAGCAGGCATTTCTTACCGTCCCGTGACGGGTCGGCGATTGTCGACCCGGCCGGCGCCGGTGGGCCGTACCGTCCGGTCGTCATGAGATCCGCACCCACGCTGCGCCGCGCCCCCACCGCGGACCGGGCCGGGCCCCCGCACCGGGGCGACCTGGTCGCGGTCGCCGTCGAGGCGGCGCTGCTCGCCGCCGCCGTGGTGGTCGGGCTGGTGCTCAACCGGCGCGGCGTCGGCCTGCACGCCGACGCCGCGCCGCTCTACGCCACCTGGCGACCGCACCTCGGCTGGGGTACCCCGCTCGCGGTGGCCGTCGCGCTGGTCGTGCTCGGGCCGGGGCTGCGCTGGTCGCGGACCGCGCGGTGGGGGCCGCTGCTGTCCGCCGGCTGGCTGGCCGCGGTGGCCTGGACGCTGGCGCTGGCCCTGATCGACGGCTGGTCCGCGGGGCTGACCCGGCGGCTGACCCCGCAGGCGGAGTACCTGCACGAGGTGCCCGGGGTGACCGACATCCCGGGCATGCTGGCCGGCTTCACCGGGCGCATCCTGGACTTCCAGCCCGACTCGTGGTCCACCCACACCGCCGGGCACCCGCCGGGCGCGCTGCTGGTCTTCGTCTGGCTGGACCGGGTCGGGCTCGGTGGTGGCACCGCCGCCGCGCTCTGCTGCGTGCTGGTCGGGGCGACCGCCGTGGTCACCGTGCCGACCACGCTGCGCGCGTTGGGCGCGGCCGACGCGGCCCGGGCGGTGCTGCCGTTCCTGGTGCTGCTGCCCGGCGCGGTGTGGCTGGGCGCCTCCGCCGACGCGGTGTTCACCGGCGTGGTGGCCGCCGGGTTGGCGCTGCTGGCGGTACGCGGGCCGGGAGCCGCGCTGGCCGGCGGGCTGCTGCTCGGCTTCGCCCTGCACCTGTCCTACGGGTTCGTGCTGGTCGGGGCGCTGGCGGTGACCGTGCTGGCGTTGCGGCCCGACCGTCGCCGGGCCGCCCTGCTCGCCGCGACCGCCGGCGTCGCGACCGTCACCGGAGTCTTCGTGCTGGCCGGCTTCCGCTGGTGGGAGGGGTACGACCAGGTCGTCGAGCGCTACTACCAGGGCTGGGCGGCGGACCGCCCGTACGCCTACTGGGTGTGGGCGAACCTGGCCGCGCTGCTGCTCTCGGCCGGGCCGGTGCTCGGCCCGGCGCTGCGCCGCACCGTCGTCGCCGCCCGCGCCACCTGGCGTGCCGCCGACGCGTCGTCGTCCGTCGGTGGGTCGGCGGCGTGGGCCGTCCGGGCGCGGCGGGTCGGCGGGCTCGGGCCGGCGGTGCTGCTGCCGGGCACCGCCGCGCTGGTGGTGACCGCCGCCGACCTGTCCGGGATGAGCAAGGCCGAGGTGGAGCGGATCTGGCTGCCGTTCGTGGTCTGGCTACTGGTCGCCGCCGCGCACCTGCCCCCGCCGACCCGCCGCCGCTGGCTCGCCGCCCAGGCCCTGACCGCCCTCCTGGTCAACCACCTGCTCCTGACCGTCTCCTGACCCACCCCACCCCAGCCGAACACCCACGGCCCCCGTCGGACCTGCCCCGCCCCCCGCCCCCCGCCCTCCAGACACCCATCGCGTTCCACCCACCACGCCGCTGGGGCGTGACTGGAACGCTGTGGGTGTCTCAGGCCCTCCCAGACACCCATCGCGTTCCACCCGAGCGCCACCGGAATCCGCGGGGCGCTCTCCGGCCCGCAAGCGCTCTGGACACGGCGCTCACCGGACTGGCCGTGGCTCGCCGATCTTGGAGTTGTGGCGCCCAGGATGTCGGATCAGGCCCCTATCAGAGGTGCCATAACTCCAAGATCGACGATGCGGTCAGGTCGGGAGTGCGTGCCGCCCTTCCGTGCCGTGCCGTGCCGCGCCGGGGCGGGGCGGGGCGGGGTCAGGCGGGTTGGGGGGAGAGGGTGGCGGGGGAGCGTTGGGGGTCGGTGGCGAAGGCGGTGACGCCCTCGGTGAAGGTGACCGTCGCGGTGTAGCCGAGCAGGTCGCGGGCGCGGGCGGGGTCGGCGACCACGTGTCGGACGTCGGCCGCGCGGGCGCCGCCGGCCACCACCGGCGCCGGACCGGCCATGGCCGCCGCCAGCGCGGCGGCCAGGTCGCCCACCGTGTGCGGCTCACCGGAGCAGACGTTCACCGGCACCAGGCCGTCCGGCGGCGGCGCGGTCAGCGCCAGCAGGTTCGCCCGGGCCACGTCCGTGACGTGCACGAAGTCCCGGCGCTGGCGGCCGTCCTCCAGCACCACCGGCGCGCGGCCGTCGGCCAGCGCGGAGCGGAACAGCGAGGCCACCCCGGCGTACGGGGTGTCGCGGGGCATCCGCGGGCCGTAGACGTTGTGGTAGCGCAACGCCCACACCCCGCCGCCGGTCTGCCGGGCCCACGCGGCGGCGTAGTGCTCCTGGGCGAGCTTGCTGGCCGCGTACGTGCTGCGCGGCTCCAGCGGCGCGTCCTCGGGCACCAGCGCCGGGGCGAGCGTGCCGCCGCAGTCGGGGCAGGTCGGGTCGTACCGGCCGGCGGCCAGGTCGGCGGCGCGGCGCGCGGCGGGACGGACCACGCCGTGCCGGTCGCAGGTGTAGCGGCCCTCGCCGTAGACCACCATCGAGCTGGCCAGCACCAGCCGGCGTACCCCGGCGGAGTGCATGGCGGCCAGCAGCGTCGCCGTGCCGAGGTCGTTGTGCGCCGCGTAGTCGGGCGCGTCGGACGGGTCGAGCCCGTGCCCGACCATGGCCGCCTGGTGGCAGACCGCGTCCACCCCGGACAGCAGCCGGCCGAGCAGCGTGGCGTCGCGCACGTCGCCGACCACCGGGTCGTGCCGCCGGGACCACTCCGGCAGCGCCCCGCCGTGCGCCTGCGGCAGCAGGGCGTCGAGGCAGACCGGCTCGTGGCCCTCGGCCGCCAGCAGGTCGGCGATCTGCGATCCGATGAACCCGGCCGCGCCGGTGACGAGTACCCGCATACCGGCCCACGCTAGGGCACCCGGATCGGCTCGGACGGCGGTTCACGCCGGATGTCAGCGGTCCGTAAGGGACCGCGGCGGTAAGGCATCGGTAATGCGGCAAACGCCGTCACGGGCCGCCGGAGGCGTCTAGCGTCCCATCGGTGGAAGCGCCGGCCGCCCGGGTCGGCCCCGCCGCCGGAGGAGGTGCCGTGCCCACCGACGCCCCACCCCCGGACGGCCCCGCGCCCGTCGAGGTCGCACCGCGGGCCCGCCCGGCGTACGCCGCGCCGGCCCGGCTCTGGCGTGCCCTGGACCGCCACCGACCGCCGGGCGTCGACGTGGTCGACCGGGCCTGGCGCAGCCCGGTACGCGGGCCGTGGCTGACCTCCGTGCTGGGCGCGGTGCTGCTGGCCACCCTGCCGCTGGTGATCGTCACCGGGCTGCTCGACTGGATCGCCTACGGTCCCCGCTTCGACCAGGCGTTCCCCCGGGACGTGGGTTGGCTGCACCCGCCGGTGTTCGACTGGCCGACCCGGCCGGCCTGGCTGTTCCGGCTCACCCAGGGGCTGCACGTGACGCTCGGC
The DNA here is from genome assembly GCF_900090105.1 of Micromonospora humi. Taxonomy (GTDB): domain Bacteria; phylum Actinomycetota; class Actinomycetes; order Mycobacteriales; family Micromonosporaceae; genus Micromonospora; species Micromonospora humi. The sequence continues at coordinate 546,665 of NZ_FMDM01000001.1, forward strand.
ATCGTGCTGGTGCCGGTGGTGCTGGCGAAGCTCTGGTCGGTGGTGCCGAAGCTGTTCGCCTGGCCGCCGGCCCGCTCGGTCGCGCAGGTGCTGGAGCGGCTGTCGTTGCTGCTGCTGGTCGGCGGCATCCTGTTCCAGAGCGTGACCGGCCTGCTCAACGTCCAGTACGCCTACCTGTTCGGCTTCGACTTCTACACCGCGCACTGGTACGGCGCGTGGATCTTCACGGCGGCGCTGGTCACGCACGTGGCGATCAAACTGCCCCGGATGGTGACGGCGCTGCGCGGGCCGGGCTTCGCGCGTACCCCGGTGGGGCGGACCGCGCCGGAGCCGGCGGATCCGGACGGCCTGGTGGCCCGCCGCCCCGGCCCGGCGACGATGAGCCGCCGCGGCGTGCTGGCGCTGGCCGGCGGTGGCGCGCTGCTGCTGGCCGCGCTGACCGTGGGGCAGAGCGTGGACGCGCTGCGGCGCACCGCGCTGCTGCTGCCCCGCAGCCGGCGCGTCGACGACGGGCCGACCGGCTTCCCGGTCAACCGCACCGCCGCCGCGGCCGGCGTGACCGCCGACCGCACCGGCCCGGGCTGGCGGCTGTCGCTGCGGGCCGGCGACCGCACCGTCACGCTGGACCGGGCCGGGCTGCTCGCGCTGCCGCAGCACACCGCCACGCTGCCGATCGCCTGCGTGGAGGGCTGGTCCACGTCACAGACCTGGACCGGGGTACGCCTGCGTGACCTGGCCGCCCTGGTCGGCGCCGCCGATCCGGCCGCCGCACGGGTCCGGTCGCTGGAGCGCAGCGGCCTGTTCCACCGGGCCACCCTGCACGGCGGCCAGGTCACCGACCCGGACGCGCTGCTCGCGCTGCGGGTCAACGGCGTCGACCTGAGCCCCGACCACGGCTTCCCGGCCCGGGTCGTGGTGCCCGCACTGCCCGGCGTGCACTGCACCAAGTGGGTGGAGGAGATCGTGTTCGATGGCTGACCTGCGGCGGGCGTACGGCGCGGCGGCGTGGCACCTGCTGCTGACGGTCGGCTGCCTGGCGGTGGCCGGATGGGTCGCGCTGCGGCTGGCCGGCGAGCCGACCGCCGGCCGGATACTGCTCTGGTTCGTCGGCGCGGCGGTCGTCCACGACCTGGTGCTGTTCCCGGCGTACGCGGTGGCCGACCGGGCGTTGGGGCGGGCCGGCCGGTCGCTGCGCAACCACGTCCGGGTCCCGGCGTACGCCTCCGCGCTGCTGTTCCTGGTCTACCTGCCCGGCGTGCTCGGCCTCGGCGACGGCACCTACGCGGCGGCCACCGGCCTCGCCCCGGAACCGCTGCTCGGCCGCTGGCTGGCGCTCAGCGCCGGGTTCTTCGCCGTCAGCGCGCTGCTCTACGCCGCCCGCCGGCTGCGCCGGAGCTGACCGGCCGGGGAAGGGCGGTCACGCGCCCGGGCCGACCAGCAGTGCGGCCACGGTGCACGCGGTGGCCAGCGCGGCCAGCGCGGCGCTGGTGGCCACGAACCGGCCCAGCGGCACCGTCAACCCGGCCGCCCGACACCGCTCGTACCAGATCAGCGTGGCCAGCGACGCCCACGGCGTGGCCAGCGGGCCGACGTTCGTGCCGATCAGCAGCGCCAGCAGCTGGGTGTGCCGGTCGGCGGCGATGACCGCCTCGCCGGCCACGTACGCGGGCAGGTTGTTGACCACGTTGCTGAACAACGCGCCGACGGCACCCGCCCGCAGCGCGCCCTCCGCGCCCGGGTCGGCGCCGATCAACGCGCCCATCACCGTGTCCAGCCCGTGCCGGCCGATGGTCTGCACGACCAGGAACAGCCCGGTGACGAACACGAGCAGCCGCCACGGCACCAGCGCCGGGCGCAGCCGGTGCCGGGCCCGCACCGCGAAGCCGGCCACCAGGATCGCGGCGGCCACCGCCGAGGCGACGCCGATCTCGACGCCGGCCAGCACCCCGGCGACGAAGAGCAGGCAGGCGACCAGCGCGGTCCGGTAGACCAGGCGGTCCGGCGGCACGTACGGCGGCGGCGGGACGAACGGATCGGCGCCGGCCCGGGCCGGGCGCCAGTACCACCACCACAGCAGCAGCATGGTGATGGCGATGGCGACCAACTGCGGCCACCACATCCGGGCCGCCCATGGCACCGGGGCCAGCCCGATCCGGTCGCTGGCCAGGATGTTGGTCAGGTTGGACACCGGCAGCAGCAGGCTCGCGGTGTTGGCCAGCCAGACCGTGGTCATGGCCAGCGGCGTCGCCGGCACGTTCAGCGTCCGGGCCAGGGCGATCATCACCGGCGTCAGCAGCACCGCCGTGGTGTCCAGGTTGAGGGCGATCGTGGTCACCGACGCGAAGCCGACGCAGAGCCAGAACAGCGCCCGGAAGCTGCCCCGCGCGGTGATCGCCACCCGGGCGGCGAGCGCGTCGAAGACCCCGGCCACCGCGGTCAGCTCCGCCAGCACCACCACGGTGCCGAGGAAGATCAGGATGGGCACGATACGGCGTACGGTGGCCTCGGCGTCGGCGCGCGGCAGCAGCCCGGTGAGCACGCAGAGCACGCCGACGACGGCCAGCGCGATCGCGATCCAGTCCAGCACGTGCAGGCGCCGACGGGGCCGGTCCGGCGCGGCGGACGGCGGTTCGCCGACGGTCTCCACGAACGCTGATCCTCGCACATCCGGCCCCGGCCGGTCCGGCCCGACGCGATCGTCACGTCGAGCTGCCGACGGTGTCGATCTGTTGACCGTCGGTGGTCATAATGACCACGTGGCTGTAGGCGCGCACCCCACCCGGTCCGACCGCCCCATCGACTTCTTCATCAGCTACTCACCGGCCGACGAACGGTGGGCGACGTGGCTGGCCTGGGAGTTCGAGAAGGCCGGCTACCGCACGATGATCCAGGCGTGGGACTTCGTCGCCGGCACCAACTTCATCGACTTCATGGACCGCGGGGTCCGCGAGGCCGAGGTGGTGGTGGCGGTGCTGTCCGAACGCTACCTGCACTCGACGTACGGCAAGCTGGAGTGGCAGGCGGCGTTGCGCGCCGACCCCGACGGCACCGGCAACAAGCTGGTCACCGTGCGGGTCGAGGACTGCCCGATCGACGGCCTGCTCGCCACCATCACCTACGTCGACCTGGTCGGGGTGGACGACCCGGCGCAGGCGCGCGCCCGGGTGCTGAACCGGATCCGCGAGACGCTCGACGGCCGGGCCAAGCCGATGCGCCAGCCCGTGTTCCCGCTGCACCTCGACGACCCCGCCGACGTGCTGGCGGCACCGGTCGCGGGCGCGCCGGCGCAGCGCCGCCCCCGGCGTACCCCGATCAACCCGCCGCCGTTCCCGCCGGCCGCGACCGCGCCGCCCACGGCCCGCGACACCGTCACGGTGCTGCAGGTGGGCGGGCCCCGTTTCGGCCGCGGGGTGATCGAGCCGGGCGCCCCGGTCACGCCCGGCGAGTTGCAGGAGCACCTGATGGGTGACCTGACGCTGCTGATGAACGACGGGGTGCCCCGCCCGGATCTGCTGGTGGTGGCCGGCAACCTGACCGAGTCGGGCAGCCCGCGCGAGTTCTCCGACGCGCTGAGCTTCCTCACCGGGCTGCGGGTGCTGCTCGGCCTGGAGCCGCACCGCCTGGTCGTGGTGCCCGGCCCGCGCGACGTGACGATGGCCGCCTGCCGGGCCTACTTCGCCACCTGCGAGGCCGACGACGTGGACCCGCAGCCGCCCTACTGGCCGAAGTGGCGGCACTACGCGCGCCTCTTCGACGACCTGTTCCAGGGCCTCGAGGACCGGATCTTCGACAGCGAGCAACCGTGGACGCTGTTCCCGGTGCCCGACCTGCGGGTGGTGGTGGCCGGGTTGAACTCGACGATCGCCATCACCCACCGCGAGGAGGACCGCTACGGCTTCCTCGGCGAGGCGCAGTCGAGCTGGTTCGCCCAGCGGCTGCGCCACTACCAGCAGTCCGGCTGGCTGCGGCTGGGCGCGATGGCGCACGCGCCGGGCCCGCGCAGCCCGTACGCCGACGAGGCCCCACCGGACCGGGTGTCGCTGCGCGACCGCGGTTCGGTCAACCGGCTGGTCGGCCCGATGCTCAACCTGCTGCTCTCGGACGCCGCGCCGGCCGGCCGGGCCGACCCGGTGGTGCCGCTGGCCGCCGCCCCGCGCGACGGCCGGGCCCAGGTGCTGCGTCTCGGGGCGGACGGGATGACCCGCTGGGTGCTCGGCCGCGACGACCGGCTGGACGGCGGCGAGTCCACAGTGGTGGCGTGGCCGCGGGCCGACGCGACGTTCGGCGCGGCCGGCCCGGCGCAGGTGCCGGATCCGCGTCGTCCCGCCGAGGTCGAGGGCGCCACCCGGCGCGAGGCCACGCCCGCGGCCGGGACGCCGGTGGAGCGGCTGCTCGACCGGCTGGCCGAGGTGTGCGAGGCGCGCTACGACCGGGTGGTGGTGCGCCGGGTCGAGGCCGACCCGCCGCACCTGTACGTCAGCTACCGCTCCGACGGCGTGGTGCGCCAGCAGCGGGTCGGCGCGCACGTCGGCACCCCGGCGCCGGCCGACCTGGACCGGTTCGCCCGCCGGGTGCACGCCGCCGACCCGGACATCGCCTCCGAGCTGGTCTACGACGGCGACCGGGTGCCGCGCGGGCTGGCCGAGGAGGCGCAGCGGCGCGGCGTGCGGGTGCTGCACCTGACCGAGTTCCAGGGCCTGCTCGACCTGCGCGACTACGTCGCCGCGCAGACCGCCCGGCTCCAGGCCGACCGGCTCTACCCGCCGGGGCAGTACGTGCCGCAGCGCTACCGGCACCTGGTCGGCGCCGACCAGCGGGTCCGCGACGACGTGGTGGACGAGCTGCTGGAGACCGTCTCCGCGCCGGACGGCCGGTTCGTGCTGGTGCTCGGCGACTTCGGGCGGGGCAAGACGTTCGCGTTGCGCGAGGTGGCCCGCCGGCTGCCGACCGCCGCGCCGGACCTGATCCCGATCCTGGTGGAGCTGCGCGCGCTGGACAAGGCGCACTCCGTCGACGGCCTGGTCGCCGCGCACCTGGCTAACCACGGCGAGCAGGTGATCGACCTCAAGGCGTTCCGCTACATGCTGCGACAGGGCCGCATCGTGCTGCTCTTCGACGGGTTCGACGAGCTGGTGGCCCGGGTGACCTACGACCGGGCGGCCGACCACCTGGAGACGCTGCTCCAGGCCGCCGACGGCGCGGCCAAGATCGTGGTGAGCAGCCGGACCCAGCACTTCAAGACCAACTCGCAGGTGCTGACCGCGCTGGGCGAGCGGGTCGGGCTGCTGCCGCACCGCCGGGTGCTGGCCGTGGAGGACTTCACCCCCGGCCAGATCGAGGCGTTCCTGCGCAACCGCTACGGCGGTGACGAGCAGGCCGCCCGGGAGCGGATGACCCTGCTCGGCGGCGTCAAGGACCTGCTCGGCCTCTCCCGCAACCCGCGCATGCTCGGCTTCATCGCCAACCTGGACGAGGGCCGGTTGGCCGCGGTGGCCGGTGCCGGCGGCACGTTCAGCGCCGCCGCGCTCTACCGCGAGATCCTGGAGTCCTGGCTGGACTTCGAGGAGCGGCGTACCCAGGGCATCCCGGGGGCGCCGGTCAGCCTGCGCCGGCCGGAGCTGTGGCAGGCGGTGAGCCGGCTGGCGTTCCAACTCTGGGAGAGCGGCGAGGCCTACCTGCGGCTGGCCGAGCTGGCCGAGTCCACCGGCCAGCTCGCCGGGCGGGCCGACTCGCGGCTGTCCGGGCCGCAGGCCACCCACGCGGTCGGCGCGGGCAGCCTGCTGGTCCGCACCGACGACGGGCTGTTCGGCTTCATCCACACCTCGGTGATGGAGTGGCTGGTCGCCGAGGGCGTGGCCGAGCAGCTCAACCGGGGTGAGGAGCCGGCCGCGCTGGCGGTGCGGTCGTTGTCCGCGCTGGCCGTGGAGTTCCTCGGTGACCTCGCCGACCCGGCCCGCTGCACGGCGTGGACGGCCCGGGTGCTCGGCGACGAGGCGGCCGGCGAGACGCTGCGGGCCAACGCGCTGCGGCTCAGCGCCCGGCTGCGCCTGCCCGACCGGGCGGACCTGCGCGGCGCGGTGCTGCGCGGCGAGGACCTGTCGCACCGGGAGCTGGCCGGCGCCGACCTCACCGGCGCCGACCTGACCGACACCCGGCTGGTCGCCACGAACCTGACCGAGGCGCGGCTGGAGCACGCCCGGCTGCGCGGCGCCCGCCTGGACCAGGCCCGCCTGTCCGGGGCGGACCTGCGCGGCGCGGAACTGGCCGGCGCCCGGCTGTTCCGGGCCGACCTGCGTGGGGCGCGGATCGCCGGCAGCAGCTGGCACCGCACCGCGCTGATCGACGTCAGCGCCGACCCGGCGACGCTGCGCGCGCCGGAACTGCGCGGCGCCGTGGTCGCGCCGGGCCGCCCGGTGGCGCCCGGCCTGGCCCCGCCCGCGGTGGGCGTGGGGTACGGCTTCGAGGTGGGACGCCTGCCGGTGCCGGTCGCGTACAGCCCGGACGGTGCGGTGCTGGCGGTGGGCAGCGACGACGGTGGCGTGCTGCTCTGCGACACGGCCACCGGGTTGCCGGTGCGCACCCTGCCGGGACACCGGTCCCGGGTCTACGCGGTCCGCTACGACGCCGCCTCGCACCAGTTGGTCACCGGCGCGGCCGACCTCACCGTGCGGCTGTGGGACGCCGACCACGGCGACGTGCGGCACGTCATCGAGGACGTCTTCGCCGGCTGGGTCTGGCCGCTGCTCACCGACGGGCGCCGAGGGCGGCTGGTGGTCGGCGACGCGGCCGGCGTGGTCCGGCTCTTCGACACCCGCACCGCCCGGCTGCGGCACGAGTGGCCGGGGCACGTCGCGCCGATCTGGGGCACCTCGTTCAGCCCGGACGGCCGGCGGGTGGTGGTGGCGGACAGCGCCGGCACGGTGCGCGGCTGGGACATCCACACCGGCCGGCAGGCGTTCGAGGTGCGCGAGCCGGAGGTGGTCTACCGGGTGGTGCACTCACCGGACGGGCGACTGCTGGTCGCCGTCGGGCAGCACGGCCGGGTGTGGATCCGCCGGGCCACCGACGGCGAGCTGCTGCGCCAGCCGCGCGGCCACGAGGCCGACGTGTACGCGCTCGACGTCAGCCCCGACGGCACGCTGATGGCCACCGGTGACACGCACGGCGCCCTGCGGCTGTGGGAGACGGAGACCGGCCGGCCGGTGCGGGTGCTCGGCCGGCAGCGTGGCGCCATCTACAGCGTCCGGTTCAACGGCGACGGCAGCCTGCTCGCCACCGCCGCCAGCGACGGCGCGATCCAGCTCTGGGACACCGCCGACGGTCAGGTGCGGCACGAGCTGACCCGGCACCGCGGCTCGGTCTGGCCGGTGGTCTGGCGGCCGGACCAGAACCAGGTCGCGACCAGCAGCAACGACGGCACCACCCGGCTGTGGGACGTGCACACCGGGCAGCTCCAGCACACGTTGCGCGGGCACGGCCGGCGGGTCACCGCGCTCTCCTTCCGCGACGACGGGGAGGTGCTGGCGGCGTGCGGCAACGACGGCGTGATCCGGCTCTGGGAGCCGCGTACGGGGCGCCTGCTGGGGCAGCTCGCCAGCCCGGCCGACCGCCTGCTGTCGGTGGTCTTCTGCCCGGACGAGCCGCTGGTCGCCACGCCCAGCGGCGACGGCGGCGTGCACCTGTGGAACACCGACACGGGCGCCGACGAGCGGGAACTCAACGTGGACACCGACCACGTCTGGGCGGTCGCGTTCAGCCCGGACGGCGACGCGCTCGCGACCGCGAACGACGACGACACCGTGCGGCTGTGGTACCGCCGTACCGGCCGGCACTTCGCCACGCTCACCCCGCACCGGGGGCGGGTGCGCACGGTGGCGTTCAGCCCGGACGGCGAGACCATCGCCACCGGCTGTGACGACCAGATGGTCCGGCTCTGGGACGCGGCCACCGCCACCTGCCGGCTGACCCTGGAACACCACACCGACCGGGTCTACTCGGTCGGGTTCAACAGCGAGGGGACGCTGTTGGCCAGCGCCGGCAACGACGGCACGGCGGTGATCTGGGACGTGGCCACCGGCGAGCGGCGCCTCGTGCTCGACGAGCACGTCGGGCGGCTCTGGTCGTGCGCGTTCAGCCCGGACGGCAACCTGCTCGCCACCGCCGGCGACGACCTGGTGATCCGACTCTGGGACCCGGTCACCGGCCGGCTGCACGGCACCCTGGCCGCGCACACCCGGCGGGTGTGGTCGGTGCACTTCAGCCCGGACAGCAGCCTGCTCGCCAGCGCCGGCGACGACGGCACGGTCCGGCTGTGGGACGTGGCGGACCCGGAGCACGCGCAGTTGCGGACCACGCTGATCGGCCTGGCGGACGGCTGGGCGGCGGTGAGCCCGGACGGCCGGTACAAGCTGGACGGCGACCCGGGTGGCCAGTTCTGGCACGTCATCGGCACCTGCCGCTTCGAGGTCGGCGAACTGGACCCCTACCTCACCCAGGTCCGCCGCCTGGCCGTCGACGCCCCCTTCTGACCCCCTGTCTCAGAGTTCGACCAGGGCCAGCGTCCACTGGCCGTGATCGTCTTCCCAGAGCGTGACGATCTCGCCGACCGGCACCGAGTTGTACGCGTGCCGCTCGTCCTCCTCGGAGTAGTCGCCGTCCTCCTCGATCGCCGCGACGATGCGCAGGGCGTCCTCGCGGGTGCCGTCGGTGGCCGCCCGGATGCGGGAGACCCGCCACGTGACACCGCTGAGGTCGCGACCGACGAGCTCACGACCGGGGACGAGATTCTTGTCGTCGTGATCGATCTCGAAGAAGGTGCCGGCACCGTCGACCAGCAGCGTGTCGGTGTCGCCGATCATCAGGTTCGCATCGACGACCTGTTGGTCGCCGCGCAGCACCGCCGGGTCGAGCCAGGCCGGCCGCCGGTCGAGTCCGACCTCGCTGATGAAGTTTCCCCAGGCGTAGAGCGCGTACATGCGCGGCATGCTATCGAGCGTGAACTCGACGCTCCGCTACGGGTGCGCGGCCGGGCCGGTCCACCGGAGTTCGCCGTCGTGCCACACGTCGGTGGCGGCCAGGCCGCAGGCCGTGGCCACCGCCGCCGACGCGCGGTGGTCGGGATGGATGTGGGCCACGAGGGTACGCACACCGCGTCGCCCCAACCAGCCGGTCATGCCCCGCGCGGCCTCGGTGGCTATTCCGCGCCCCTGCCAGGGCGTCCCCACCACCCAGGCGATCTCCGCGACCGGCCCGGCGTCGACCGGCGTCGCGTCGTGGAGGTGCCGGTGGCCGACCGCGCGGGCGCCCGCCGTGTCGGCGTGTCGGGCCGGGCGCTCGGGCGCGGTCACGGTGGCCTGGACGTAGCCGGCCAGCCGGCCGTCGTCGCGCAGGCGCACGACCCAGTTGCACCACGTCTCGGCCGGGTCGGGCGAGCCGGCGACCAGCCGCTCGTAGCGGGCCCGCAACGCGGCCGTCGCGGCCGGCTCGCCGCCGATGAAGGTGTGCAACGCCGGGTCGGCGAGCACGACGGCCATCTCCTCGGCGTGCGCGACGGCCAGCGGCAGCAGGAGCAGCCGTGCGGTCTCGACGGGCTCCGGCGCGAACCCGCTCATCGGCGTCAGCGCCGGCGCGTCAGGTGGGCGACGAAGGCTCGCCAGGCCGGCGGCCCGAAGACGAGGACGGGTCCGCCGGGATCCTTGGAGTCACGCACGCCGACCACGGCAGCCAGGTTGTCGGCCACCTCGACGCAGTCGCCGCCGTTGTTGCCGCTCTTCGTGCTCTTGCGCCACCGCGCACCGGTCAGGCCCATGAACGTGCCGCTTCTCTGATGACGTCGAGGGAGTGTGCCCTGGACAGCGCCTCGCCGCGCAGCCGCTGCCAGCGCCGCTCCAGGGTAGCAATCTCCTCAGCTTTCTCGATGATCTGCGCCTGCGCCTGACTGTCCACGTGCGCGACCCGCCCGCCGTCCGGCAGTTCCGCCAGGGTGAACGGTCCGCCGAGTCCCGGATACATGCCGGCCGACAGCGGCACGACGTAGACCTGGACCGCGGACAGTTCGGCGCACTCCGTCAGGTAGTCGAGTTGCTCTGCCATCAACTCCCGATCGTCGCCGGCTGTCCGTCTGAGGACGGACTCGTCGATTACCGCGATCAGGAGCGGCGGCCGGTCTCGACGCAGGATGGCGTGCCGGGCGATGCGGGCGGAGGTCAGGCCTGCGATCTCGGCGTCCGACAGGGCCTCGCCCGCCAGGGTTGCCCGTGCGTAGGCCTCGGTCTGCAGCAGGCCGGGGATCCAGGCCAGTTGGAAGGTTCGGAGCGACAGTGCTTCGCGTTCGATGTCGGCCCAGGGGCGGAACCACGCGGGCTCGCGCCGCTTGAGCGCGTCCGGCCACAACTCGGCGGCGTCCCTGCCGAGCAGGTCGGCGACCTGGGCGCGGTGCCGGGTCTGCGGGATCCGGCCCTGGCTTGCCCAGCGGGCGGCGGTCTTCGGGTCGACGCCGACCCGCTCGGCCAGACTCTCGGCGGTGTGCCCGGCCTCGGACATCGCCGCTGCCACGGCACGGTTCATCCCGATGCGCTCCTCGAACGTCCCGATCATCCCGACACCATCCTGCAACGCAGTGTGATGGGCCCGCAACGGTCGGCAGGGTTCTGGTGGACGGTGTGTCGAGCGACGGAGGGGTGCCCGATGGCGGAGGACCAGACGCGCGTCGAGCGGCCGGACGTACCCACCGGGGAACCGGACGAGTCGCGGACGGCGCCGGAGGTGACCGCGTCGCACTCGACGGCCGCTCCGGCCTGGGTCTGCGACGGCTGCGGCGCGGACTGGCCGTGTCCGGCGTGGACATCGGCGCCGACGGACGCGGCGCGGCGGGCGGAGCTGTTGCCGGAGTTCGTCCGGTTGACCCGGCGGGCCATCCGTGACCTGCGCGGGCGTCCCGGAGGGCCGCAGCCGCCGGAGATCGTGCGGCGGTTCCTGTGGTTCCTGCCGTTGAGCGACGAGGAGGCGCGCGCGGTCGCGCTGAGGCTGCGGTGAGCCGGGAGCACGTCCCGTCCCGACCGACCTGGCGGTGCCGGGCCTGCGGGATCGCCTGGCCCTGCTCGCCGGCGAAGCTGCGGCTGCTCGCCGCCTTTCGGGACGCCCGGCCGGCGCTGCTGGTGCACCTGGCCACGCTGTGGGCGGAGGCCGAGGCGGAGCGACCCGCGCCGGACGGCGGGGCGGCGGACCGCTACCGGCGCTTCGTCGGCTGGGCGCGGCGCCGGGGCGGGCGGTGAGCGCCGCCCGCCCCGGCTCACCGGGCGGTCAGCGCCGCCACTTCTGGTTGGCGGTGCCGCCGCACTCCCAGATCTGCAGCCGGGTGCCGTCGGCCGAGCTGTTCCCGGTGGCGTCCAGGCACTTGTTGGCCTGCGGGTTCACGATGTCCCCGGCGGCGCTGAACACCCACTTCTGCGCGCCGGAACCGTTGCAGTCGTAGAGCTGCACCTTGGCGCCGTTGGCGGTCGACCCGGACGTCACGTCGAGGCACTTGCCGAGCGCGCGCACCGAACCGTCGGCGGCCCAGGTCCAGCGTTGGGCGGCGGTGCCGTTGCAGGTCCAGAGCTGCACCGGGGTGCCGTTGGCGGTGTTCGCGCTGGCCACGTCGACGCACTTGTCGCCGTATCCGACGATCTGCCCGCCGGTGCCCCCGCCGCCGTTGTCCCAGGCCTGCACCCGGACGTAGTCGACGGTCATGGTCTGCGGGAACGCGGTGGAGCCGTCCGGCGAGCCGGGCCAGTTGCCGCCGACCGCCACGTTCATGATCATGAAGAACGGGTGGTCGAAGACCCAGCGGTTGCCGCCCGCGTCGGCCGGCGTCTTGCGGGAGTACTGCACGCCGTCGAGGTACCAGGTGATCGAGTCCGGCGCCCAGTCCACCGCGAACGTGTGGAACGCGTCGGCGAGGGCCTGGCCGCCGGGCAGCGAGGTGGACGCGCCGATGCCGTTGCCGCCGGAGTAGCCCGGGCCGTGCAGCGTGCCCCACACGGTGGACGGGGCGTAGCCGACGTTCTCCATGATGTCGATCTCGCCGCTGTTGGGCCACGGGTTGCTGCCGATGTCGTTGCCGAGCATCCAGAACGCCGGCCACAGCCCCTGCCCGCGCGGGATCTTGATGCGCGCCTCGAACCGACCGTACGCCTGCGTGAACGTGCCGTTGGTGAGCAGCCGGGCCGAGGTGTACTGGCAGCTTCCGTACCAGCAGTTGTAGCCGGCCGGGTTCTCCCTGCGGGCGGTGATCACCAGGTTGCCGTTGCCGTCGAGCGCGGCGTTGCGGGTGCTGTTGGTGTAGTACTGCAACTCGTTGTTGCCCCAACCGCCGCCGCCGATGTCGTAGCGCCACTTGCTCGCGTCAGGGGCGGCGCCGGCCGGGCCGGTGAAGTCGTCGGACCAGGTGACCGCGCCCGGGGCGGCCACCGCTGGGGTGCTCGGGACGGTGGTGAGGGCGGCGGTGAGGCCGACCGTCGCCATCGCCAGGGCGGCGACGGTACGGAAACTGCGCACGGGGTGCCTCCTGCGGTGGTGGGTTCGCTCACCGTGCGGTCGGCCGGCCCCGTCGAACGGTAAACAAACTATAAAGATAGGCTTCGATGAAGGTATGAACGAAGTCGCTCGCTGTCAAGAGAGCGCTTCCCACCACTCCGGCCCGGGATTTCGCTGCCGCGCCACAGGCTGCGGCCGGCGCTACCGCTCGGCCTCGGCGATCGCCCGCCTCACCCGGTCCAGCCAGAGGTCGACCTGCCATTCGTCGTACCCGTTGAAGCGCACCCGGAAGACGACATCGTGCACCTCCTGGGCGGTCAATGGCGCACCGGCACGCGCGCCACCGTGTTGGTAATGGAACAGCGTGTCGTCGATGCGCTCGGCGAACGCGTCGACCTCGTCGGGGTCGTAGCCACGACGCAGGCGTTGACGTGGGAAGCGTTGTCCCCGTGCTGTCGACCTGGGCGTCGTCAGGTCGAGGGTGGGCGGGCCGGTCTCAGTGGAGGTCGCCAGGTCGACGGTGGGCTCGCTGGTCTCGGTCGAGGTCGTCAGGTCGACCGTCGGCTCGTTGGTCTCGGTCGACGTGGCCAGGTCGACCGTCGGCTCGCCGGTCGGTGCAACCAGGGCCCGGATCTCGTAGGCGGTCAACGCCAGGCGGATGGGCGTGCCGGGATTCACCACCATCGTGGCGCTGGACGGCCACACCGATGCCACCTCGCGGAAGGGCCAGGGGCCGGACGGCCGCTCGCTGAAGCGCTGCGGTGCGGTGACGAGGACGATCTCATCGATCACGCCGTCTCGGCGGCTCCTCAACGCGGCGATCAGTTCCGTGGCCGAGCCCGTCGACGGACCAGCCGGTGCCCAGAGCGGTGCGGACGACAGCACCTTCACCGCCTCCTCGACGGAGACCCGGATCGCATTCCACAGGTGCCTCTCCACCTCGTTCAACGGGTGGAACTCCCCGTCCTTGCCTATGGCGGCCCCCCGGAAGAATCCGGAGACCACGCGTGCGGAGGTCGGCGTCGCGGTGGGCCGGGCGTGCCGCCCCTGCGTCGTGTCGTCCGACGGTTCCGCCTTGGCCGGTTGGGGCCGGACGAGGTAGTCGACCACGACCTGCCGGACGACCGCGGCCGGCAGCACGGCGATCTCGCCTCGGCTGCCCGACAGGGCGGGACGACCGTTCACCATGCCGACGATCTCTCCGGTGGAGGGCCGCCACACCGGCGCGCCGCTCATCGGCTGGAGCACCTCGTCCCCGGTGTCGGCGCTCAGATGCAGGTGCGCCAGCCCACCCGACGCCACCGCGGTGATCCGTCCCGACATCCTCGAGGAAGAGGACAGGATGTGCGCCATCTCATCGGCTTCCGGCGCTCCGAACAGGACCGCGCTGGGCACCTCGGCCAGCGCCTCGCCCTCGACCCTCAGGATCGTCACGTCCAACTGATCGAAGGTGGACTGGTGAGCGGGCCAGGCCGCGATGACTGCGGTGCGGACATACCCTCCGCGGCGGCGACCGATCAGGACCGACACCTGGTCGGACGGCCACATCTGGGAGGTAGGGCTCTTGCCCAGGGCAGTGTTGACCACGTGGGCGCAGGTGGCGAGGTAGCGCGGGCTCACCATGAAGCCGCTGCCGACGATCTGGCCATGCGCGTTCAGCACTTCACCGACCACCGGCTCGCCGGGAATGCCCGACGGCGCCCCCGGTTCTCCGCCGCTGACGCCGCTTCGAGCCGGGTCGACCTCTGGATCATCGCTCTCGGCCGCTGCGCCTTCGCCGGCCACACCGTCGTCGGTCGGCACGGTCGAGGCAGCGGGTGCGGAGACACCGGTGATCCGGTCGAGGATCTCGGCCCGGATCCTCGCGAACGGGCGGCTCTCCGCCGGCAGGTCCAGCGCACCGGACGGGGTGGGCACCGCCGCGGCCAGACCGGCGCCGGGCAGCCGCAGCCACCGCTCGATGAAGGCGGAGACCTCCTGGTCGACCCGTTCCGCCTCGTGCCGCTGCAACGTGCCGAGCAGGACGTCGCGGACCCCGTCGACGAACTCGTAGCGGTCGTCGGCCGCCGGCCCGTCGTCGACGGTCGCGACCAGGCCGCTGAACAGGATCTCCGCGAGGTGCGCCGGCGAGGAGCGGGGCATCATCGTCGCCTGCACGGTCCGCATCAGCGGCAGGCTCAACGGCGCCGCGGACAGGTACGTGAGCAGCTCGTACGCCTCCGGCGTGGCCTCGGCGCGGAACGCCCGCACCCGCTCGACCGCGTCGTGCGGCTCCCGCCGGTCGGCCGGTGTGCCGCGCGCGGCGTCACCCGGGAAGATGACCGACGCGTCGACCCCGCCGTGCGCGGTGCCGCCGGCCAGGCGTGCCCAGGGCGCCAGCCACCCGGGGTCGATCTCCAGCACCGGCACGGGCAGGTCGGGCCCGTGCTGCCGGCGTCGGTAGCTGACGAAGGACAGCCGGTTGTTGGGCGCGCCCGGCGACGGGGTCCCCAACCGTCCGGGCGACGGCCGCAGTGCGGTCCGTTCCCAGAGATGGGCGGGCAGTGGTTGCAGAATGGCCACCGGCCCGGACCCGCCCCAACGGTGGACCACCGCCCCGAGGTGGCCCGAGCGCCACGCGGCGCCGATGCCGTCGGTCAGCAACAGGATGAGGCGACGGCCGGTGGGGTCGATCAGTTCCGACGGGCTTCGTGGGGCGCTTCCCGCACCCCGCCCGGACGTGGTGACCCACGATCTGCCCTCGGAGTCCGCGTGCAGGTGACGCAGGCGCACGTCCCGGAACGCGCCGAGCCGCCGGAAGACGCCGTACAGCTCGTGGGCGAGCCGGCCCCAGAGTTGCCCGCCCGCGCCCAGATCGGCGACCAGCACCAGGTCGAGCCAGGGCTCCCGGGCGGGCTGCAGCACCGGAAGCCAGATCCGCCGCTCGGCGATCCGGCGTACGGTCGCCTCCTCGTCGAGGACCGTCCGGTGCCGGGAGTCGACAGTCCGCTTCAGCGGGCGCAGCGACCGCATCAGGCGCAGGGTGTCGGGGATGGCCGGCGCGGCGTGCGCCAGCAGCGGTACCGCCGGGTTCGTCTCGGGCCGCCCGGGTTGCCGCGGGCGCAGGTGCAGCGGCAGCAGGTCCTCCTGCGGCGGGTCGGCCGGCGACACCGTGGCGGCGCGGTCGGGAGCCGGATCCGGGTCGGGCACCGGGTCGTCGTCCGGCGGGTCCGGCACCGGCTCGACCGGCTCGACCGGCACGCCGTCGCCCTCGTCGACGGTGGAGACCGGCTCCTCGGCGTCGCGCGGTCGCGCGGCCGGCAGGTGATCGGCCAGCCACAGCGCGTCCGCGAGGCCCCGGGCATCCAGCTCCAGGCCGGCCCGGGCGAAGACCCGCGACACCCGCGCGACCGACACGGCTACGACAACTCGGTCAGGTACTGCAGGACGACGTTCGCCAGTCGCTCCGGATCGAGTTGGTCGCCGGGCACGTGCCGCGTCAGGTACACGGCGTTGAGCAGTTGGTCCGTCGCCAGTTCGCCCTGCTCCCGCCGGTCGAGGAAGGCGCGGACCAGGTGCTGGGCGCGGCCGTCGAGGTCGGCGCCGAGGTGGGCCCGGACGATGTCGTCCAACCGGGCCTCGTCCGGTGGCCGCAGTTCCATTCGGACGCAGCGCCGGAGGAACGCCGGCGGGAAGTCCCGCTCGCCGTTGCTGGTCAGCACCACGATGGGGAACGTGGTGCAGCGGACGTAGCCGTTGTCCACGGTGATGCGACGGCCGTCGGAGGTGCCGATCGTCACCTGGGGCACGGCCTCGGCGAGCCGGGACAGCTCCGGTATCTCGTACTCGCCCTCCTCGAACGCGTCCAGCAGGTCGTTGGGCAGATCGATGTCACTCTTGTCGATCTCGTCGACGAGCAGTACCCGTTCCCGCTCGCTCGGTGCCAGGGCGGTGCCGAGGGGGCCGAGACGCAGGAACCGCCCGACGTCCGGCGGATCCTGTCCACCCGCTCCCTCGGTGCCGCGCAGGTTGTGTTCCTCGATCCGGCCGATCGCGTCGTAGCGGTAGAGGCCGTCGCGGACCGTCGTGCGGCTGGTGATCGGCCAGCGGAGCACCGGACCCAGCCCCAACTCGTGCGCGATCGCGTACGCCAGGGTCGATTTCCCCACGCCCGGCTGCCCGGTCACCAGGAGCGGCCGGCGCAGGTAGATCGCGGTGTTGACGAGGTTGAGCGTTTCCTCGTCGGCCTGATAGGTGCGGGCCTGCTCCGGCCGCTGTGTCCGGTTGTCCCGCCCGTCGAAGGTCCGCCACGGCGGAGGGCTCGGCAGCCGGGCGATGCCGTCGTGCGGCTCGCCGCTTCCTCGGAAGACCCACCAGGTGTTCACGCGACCTCCGCTTCGCCGGGCGGCAGCATCTGTTGACGGGGCGGACGGCGGGTCGGATCGTCCCAGAGCAGCACCAGGTCCCGCCCCCAGTGGTTGTCCGCCGCCGCGGCCCGTCGCAGTTCGAGGACCCGCTGGGGGAGTGCGTCGTGGCGGGTCTCCGCCAACGAGCCGGCCAGCGCGCTCTGGAAGAGCCGCACCGGACAGGCGTCACCGGAGCACTTCTCGCAGCGCATGCCGCACCACGCCAACGCCGGCACCCCCTCGGGGAGCGCCACCTCCAACGCCACCCGCGACGGCGCGTCGTCCGGCGGACCGGGGAGTGCCACGGCGGACAGCAGGGGGTGGCCGCCGATCCAGGCCCACATCGCCTCGTGGCTGCGCCGGTCGTCGCAGTGGACGGACACCAGACCCGAGCGCAGGAACTGCCGGGCGGTCATCCGCCACCGTCGCTTGAGGAACGCCATGCTCTCGGCGTCCTCCAGTCGTTCGAGGTCGCGGACCACGACGGCGTACTTGCTGCCCAGCGTCTCCCACCGGCGCGACCGCCACAGGGCCCAGGAGTGGACCGGCTCGTTGAGGAGTTCCTGGGGCAGGATGAACTCCACCATGATGTCCCGCTCGTGGGCGGTCAGCTGGCGGATCTGCTCGACCAGACTGTCCTGCACCCGCTGCCTGGCCTCGGGCCACGGGACGGCGTCGAGGTCGTCGACGACCGGCACGACGTGGTCGGCGTCCACGTAGCGCCACATGGTCACGTGGTAGCGCAGGTGGTTGTTGCCCGCGGGGCGCAGCCGCACCATGACGGAGACCGGTGCCGTGGACGACGTCTCGGTCAGCCGGTTCCGGATCACCGGTGACACGCCGAGTCGGCCCGCCCGGTACAACAACCAGTCCCGCAACTCGGGCAGCTCGCCGTGTCGTCGGGCCAGGTCGGCGGCGTAGGCCAGCACCTGCGGTGGTTCGCCGGCGGGTGGCGCCACGAGGCCCATCAGGTCCGCGGCGACGTCGCCGTAGTCGTGGTGCGGCGCCGACGGAGGCTTCGCGAGCGGGCCGGCGGAGCGTTCGTAGTCCGCCCGGTGCTGCTCGGCCGGGATCTCCGGCAGGCCGGCCAGGATGCCCCGCAGATCCCGCTCCTCCGCGGGGACGACGTACGTGCCGGACCGGTCCGCGTCGAACGCCGGCCGACGGTGGTGGTCGGCGCGGCGGTGATGCAGATCGTGGGCCCGCCACAGCGCCCGATGGACGGCGGGGGCCAGGTGTCGCAGACCGATCAGGGGAGCGACGAAACCGCCTCCGTGGTCCCGTTTGGCCTTGACGACTCCCCAGACGCCCCCGGTCGCCGGGTCGAGGACGGGACCGCCGGACATTCCCGGCGTCACCTCCTCGTGCGAGATCTTCAGCAGGACGCCGGGAGGGAAGTCGTGCCGGCCGGTGAGGTGCAGGAGCCCTACCGCGGGTTTCAACGCCGGTGCCAGGGTGCTCGTGTAACCGGCGCCGACGCACGGGTTTCCCAGGCCGGGCATTCTGGTCGTCAGCCAGACGCAGGGATGCCCGGTCAGGCCGTCGACGCGGATCACCGCGAGGTCCGGCCACGGCCACAGGGTCGCGGCGCCGGTCGGTGGCGGCGAGGCGTCGAGGACCGTGCCCAGGTGGGGGACGCCCTGCCATTGGACGCGTACCTGGCTCGCGGTCGGACCGGCCACGTGGGCGCAGGTGAGGATCATGCCCGGCGCGACGAAGAAGCCACTGCCCGCCATTCGCCCGTCGACCAGCACGAGGCATTCACCGAGATGGCTCTCCGCCCACGCCGTCACCGCATCCGACACGCGGGCCGGCTCACTCGACGGAGGCGGCGGCGTGCGGAGCCGGCGCGGTCCAGGTAAGGGTGACCTTGAGGGCCGCCTTCACGGCCGATCCGGCGAGCGCTGCCACCAGACCCTGGCTGCCGATCTCCAGATCGAGCCCGAGTTCCACCGAGACATTGTCCGGGCGGACGTTCCGCACCCCGTTGCGCACATTCGTGGCGACCGCGGAGAGCGTTTCCGACAGCCCGGTCAACGGTAGGAGCCGCGCGCCCAGACCGACGTCACTCACCCCGTTGCTCTCGATCGTCGCCCACGCGATCTGACCGTCGGGTAGCTCGACCTGGACAATTTCCCGCACGCGAAACCCTCTTCATTGGACGGAGTGAATGGTGAAGGAGTTTATCGGTAGGCGGTCACGTATCGACCTCACGTTTGTCTGACTTCTGACTCTTCCCATTCCCGCGCCGACTCGGTCGGCGGCCGTTGCCGCGCCACCGGCGCCGGGCGGCCCATCGTGCGCCACGGCCCGCCCAGCAGCGGCGTGAGCACCACCAGCAGATAGCAGCAGCCCATCACGACGAGCGTGGAGGCGGGACCGAACCGGTCGGCGGCCAGCCCGGCGCCCAGCGCGCCCAGCGGCATCGCCGCCCAGGCGCCCGCGCCGATCACTCCGTACACCCGGGCCCGCATCGATGCCGGCACCCGCTCCAGCTCCACCGCGCCCATCAGCGGGTTGAGCGCGCCGGCCGCCAGCCCGGCCACCGCGACCACCGCGACCACCACCGGCAGCGGCGGCGCGGCGGCGAGCGCCCACAGCGGTGGCGCGCCGCAGATCGCGAACGCGGTGACGAACGTGGCCCGGCGCGGCAGTCGGTGCCCGATCGCGCTGAACACCAGCGAGCCGATCAGCGCGCCGCCGCCCATGACGCCGACCAGCAGACCGAACGCGGCCGGGCCGCCGAGTTCGCGGTCGGCGACGACCGGCAGCAGCACGTTGCTCTTGGCCGCGTCGAACAGGTTGGTCACCAGCACCAGCAGCACCATGGCGCGCAGCAGCGGCTCCCGGGCGAGGAAGCGCAGCCCGGCGGCGAACTGCCGCCAGTAGCCGCCCGCCTCCACCTCGTCGTCCTCGGTGGACGGGCGCAGGCCGCGCGGCACCAGCAGCGTCACGACCAGAGCCGAGACGGCGAACGTCGCCGCGTCGACGGCCAGCACCGGCAGCGGACCCAGCACGCCGACCAGCAGGCCGGCGACCGGCGCGCCGATCATGCGGGCGCCCCGCGAGGTGGCCTCCGCCCAGCCGACCGCCCGCTCGATCGGCACCCCGGCCGCGGTGGCGGCCTCCGGCAGCAGCGCGGTGCGGGCGGTCTGGCCGGGCGTGTCCAGCAGGCCGCTGACGAAGACCAGCGCCAGCAGCGCCGGGAACGGCAGGCCGACCGTGGCGTGCAACAGGGGTACGGCGGCGACGGTCACGCCGGAGACGACGTCGGCCAGCACGCTGGACCGGCGGTAGCCGATCCGGTCGACGAGCACGCCGCCGAACGCGCCGCCGAGCACCACGGGCGCGGTGGCGAACGCGCCGGCCAGCCCGGTGGCCGCCGGTGAGCCGGTCTCCGCGAGCACGTAGAGCGGCAGCGCGATGAGCGTCAGCACGTTGCCGGTCAGCGAGACGGCGTGCCCGATCAGCAGCCCGGCCAGCGGCCGGCGGTCGCGGGTCACTGCGGCCCCCGGTAGGCCTGCCAGATCAGCGTGACCATCTCCGCGCCCGGTCGGCCGGACGCGCCGCGCTCCCGCCACCGCCGGCCCAGCTCGGACAACTCGTCGCGCAGCTCGACCAGCTCGTCGGGGGTCAGGTGCAGCACCGTGTCGCTGCTGGTGGTGCCGCGCACCCAGGCCACGTCGAGGCTCGCCTCGGACTCGAGGTAGGCCTGGTAGCGGGCCACGTAGCGCGCCATCGCGGCGCGGCGCAGCAGGTCGCCGGCGAGCCGTCGCTCCGGGTCGTCGAGCAGCTCGACCGGGTCCCAGTCGGTGGAGGCGTGCGCCGCCCGCCACCACCGCTCGCGGCGGTCGCGGGCCAGGTCGGGCGCCTCGGCCACGAAGCCGTGCTCGGCCAGCTTGCCGATGTGCCAGCTGACCGAGCCGACCGCCTCGCCGGTGCGTTCGCTCAGCATGCCCACGGTCTGCGGGCCGCGGATGCGCAGCTCGCCGAGCAGCCGCAGTCGGGTGGGATGGGCCAGCGCCCGCATGGCGCGCGGATCGCTCAGGTGTACGTGGTTCGGCTCGTCCGCCATGGAGACAGGCTAGACGGACAAGAGATGAAGTACAAGGAGTCTTGTGTATCACCGACCGGTGACCGCCCCGCCCCGGTCACGTGGTCAGTCCTTGAGATTCCCCTCAGTCGAGGCAGAACTCGTTGCCTTCGGGGTCGGCCATCACGATGTGACCGGCGTCGAGCGGGGGAGCGGGCTCGTGGCGTTCGAGGCGGGTGGCGCCGTGCGAGACGAGCCGGTCGGCGGCCGCCTCCAGCGCCGTCATCCGGGCCTCCTCGGCGAGCCCGGGCGCGGCCCGTACGTCGAGGTGCACCCGGTTCTTGACCCGCTTGGGTTCCGGCACCCGCTGGAAGAACACCCGTGGCCCGGCGCCGTCGGGATCGACCACGGCCGAGGCGTCGTTGTGCCGTTCCGGGGGCACGCCCATCGCGGTCAGCGCCTGCTCCCACGAGTCGAATCCCGGTGGCGGCCCCTGCACCCGGTAGCCGAGCGCCTCGGCCCAGAACGCGGCCAGCTTGGCCGGGTCGGCGCAGTCGATGGTGAATTGAACGTCGCGGGCCATGTCAGCTCGTCTCCTGTCGGGTGTGCGGACGGCGGTCGGGTCGTCGTCCCGGGCCGTGATGTCAGCCTGCCACCTATTGCGGACCGTTCCGTTCCGTGATTCGTGGAACGATGCGCGGGTGACCGCCGAGGGAACGACCGAGCGGGTGCTGCGGTTGCTGGCGCTGCTGCCGCGCCGGCCGTCCTGGACCGCCGCCCAACTCGCCGCCGAGCTGGGCGTCACCGACCGCTCGGTACGCCGTGACGTGGAACGGCTGCGCGCGGTCGGCTATCCGGTGCACGCGGTCGCCGGCGTCGGCGGCGGTTACCGCCTCGGCGCGGGCACCCGGCTGCCGCCGCTGCTCCTCGACGACGAGGAGGCGATCGCGACGGCGGTGTCCCTCCGGTTCGCGGCGGGCGGCACGGTCGCCGGGGCGGGCGAGGCGGGGCTTCGTGCCCTGGCGAAGCTCGACCAGGTGATGCCGCCCCGGCTGCGTGCCGAGGTGCGCGCGGTGCAGGGCGCCACGGAGACGCTCGTCGGTCCCGGGGCCGAGATCGACCCGGATGTCCTGGTGACCCTGGCGCGAGCGTGCCGAGACGCGGTCCGGGTGCGGTTCGGCTACGCGGGCCGCGACGGGGAGCGGCGCGAGCGCACTGTCGAGCCGGTCCGGATGGTCACCACCGGCCGTCGCTGGTATCTGATGGCCCGCGACGTCGACCGCGACGAGTGGCGCACCTTCCGGCTGGACCGGATGCTCGCGGTGACCCCGACCACCTGGCGGTTCCGGCCCCGGGAGCATCCCGACCCGGTCGCGTACGTGCAACGGGCGGTGACCGAGGCGCCGTACCGTCATCTCGCCCGGGTGCGGGTGCGCGCCCGGCCGGAGGAACTGCGCGGGTTGGTGCCGCCGCAGGTGGGGCGGGTCGAGGACGATCGCGACGGATGGTGCGTGCTGGTGATCGGCGGGGACGACCTGGAGTGGCTGGCCGCGCACGTGGCCCGGCTGGACCTCCCGGCGGAGGTGCTGGAGCCGCCCGAGCTGCGGGCGGCGGCAGCCCGGCTCGCCGGCCGCCTCTCGACGCTCGCCGGAGCGGACGGGGCCGGGGCGCTCAGCCCCGACGTGTCGCCGCCCGGCCCTTGAGCCGCCGGCCCATCTCCCGGGCGATCTCCCGCTTGGCGTCGCGCTCGGCGAGCGCCTGGCGCTTGTCGTACGACCGGCGGCCCCGGGCCAGGCCCAGCTCGACCTTGGCCCAGCCGTCGGCGAAGTACATCGACAGCGGCACCAGCGTGACGCCGCCGTCGCGCAGCTTCTCCAGGATCCGGGCTATCTCCACCCGGTGCAGCAGCAGCTTGCGGGTGCGCCGGGGCGCGTGGTTGGTCCAGGTGCCGAAGCCGTACTCGGCGATGTGCAGGCCGTAGAGCCAGAGCTCGCCGTCGCGCTCCTGGGCGAACGCGTCGACCAGCGACACCCGCCCCTCGCGCAACGACTTGACCTCGGTGCCGGCCAGCACGATGCCCGCCTCGTAGGTCTTGAGGACGTCGTAGTCGTGCCGCGCCTTCTTGTTCGAGGCGATCAGCTTGCGCCCGTTCTCCCTGGCCACACCGGCAGGGTACCCGCCGGCGCCGGCTGGCTGCCGGCGCCGGCGGGCGTGGTGCGGGAGGGTCAGACGCGGCACTGCCAGGAGTACGGGTCACCGAAGCGGACGAAGCGCTCCACCGTCGCGTACCCGAAGGTGGTCTCCCGGCAGGCGGCCAGCACGTCGATGTCGGAGTAGGTGACCCCGGCGCGGCTGTAGCGCACGCAGCGCCACCCGTAGACGGTGTCGCCGCGCAGCTCGGCGGTGGAGTTCCCGGTGATCTGGCACCAGAGCGTGAAGTCCGGCGTCACCACCTCGGGGCGAACCCGCCAGCAGCGCACCGAGGTCGGGTCGTAGAAGTCGCCGATGCGGTCCACCGCCGCGTCGGTCCGGTAGGTCCACCGGCACGCCGCGTCGAACGCCAGGTCGGCCAGGCGGCCGTCGCCGGCGCGGCAGTGCCAGTCGTACGCGGTTCCGCCGGTCAGCGCCGCGTCGGCCGCGCCGAGCGACCGGCAGTAGGCGCCCAGGTCGAGCCCGCCCAGCTCCTGCGGGGGTGGCGGCGAGGCGTGCGCCGCGGCCGGCGCGGCGAGCGCGGCGGCGAGCAGGGCGAACGTGGTGAACAGCGCGCGCAGGGTGCGTCGCATGGTGGTCCTTTCCGGGTTGCGGATGCTCGCGGGGGTGGCGGTGGCGCGACCCACGCTAGGAGCGCATGGAAACTCTTTCAAGACTTGCAAGTGAACAGTCTTGATAAGAAAGAATTTCCGCGATCTTGCGAAAGTGAACGGCGGGCCGGTGAGCTGCGTCCGGACCGCCCGACCCGGTTCGAAGTGTGGGACGGGGTGCCGGCCCCTAGGCTGGCCCGGACGGCGACGAGGGGGAGCGGCGGATGACACGGGTGGCGGTGCTCGGGCTCGGCGGCATGGGCACGCCGATGGCGGCGAACCTGATCCGGGCCGGGCTGGACACGGTGGTGTGGAACCGGCACCCCGAGCCGGCCCGCGCGCTCGGGGCGCGCGGCGCCGAGGTGGCCGCCGACCCGGCGGAGGCGGTCCGCCGGGCCGACGTGGCGGTGACCATGGTGACCGACGGCGCCGCGGTCCGCGCCGTCGCCACCGACCAGGGCATGCTCGCCGCCCTGCCGCACGGCGC
Source organism: Micromonospora humi (assembly GCF_900090105.1). GTDB lineage: Bacteria > Actinomycetota > Actinomycetes > Mycobacteriales > Micromonosporaceae > Micromonospora > Micromonospora humi. The sequence continues at coordinate 570,887 of NZ_FMDM01000001.1, forward strand.
GGTCTGGGCGCAGATGAGCACCATCGGCGTGGCCGAGACCGAACGGCTGATCGAGCTGGTCGCCGCCGAGCGACCCGACGTCACCCTGGTGGACGCGCCGGTCGCCGGCAGCCGGGGCCCGGCCGAACAGGGCCGCCTCACGGTGCTCGCCTCCGGCCCGGCGCAGGCGCGCGACCGGGTCGCCCCGGTGTTCGACGCGGTCGGCCGGCGGACGCTGTGGCTCGGCCCGGCCGGCGCCGGCTCGCGGCTCAAGCTCGTCAACAACCTGCTGCTCGCGTTCGTCAACGAGGGCGTCGCCGCGGCGGTGGCCCTCGGCGACACGCTCGGCCTCGACCGGGACACCGTCCGGCAGGCGCTCGACGGCAGCCCGCTCGTCGCGCCCTGGGCGGCGGAGAAGCTGGCCCGGGTGGTCCGCGACGAGCACGGCACGCAGTACTCGCTCGCGCTGGCCCTCAAGGACGTCGAGCTGGCGCTGCGCGAGGCGCCGGCGGGCAGCTTCCCGGCCGCCGAAGCGCTGGCCGCCGAGTGGCGGCGCGCGGCGGACCAGGGGCTCGGCGGTGACGACCTGACCGTGGTGACCCGGATGCTCGGGCGGCCCTGACCGCAACGAGAGCCCGGTCCTGGGACGCGCCGTGGCCCGGCCCGTCCAGAAGGGATGGGCCGAGTTCGGCACCCCTCACGCGGGGACCGCCTCCGGCTCATGGGGGGCGTCGACGCGGGCGGCCACCCAGCCGGCGGTGATCAGCAGTAGCGCCGCGCAGTAGGTGCCCATCACCAGCAGGCCCGCGCCGGGCAGCTCGGTGCCGGCCGCACCCACGCCGATGAGCAGGTCGGAGGCGAGGAAGAACGCGCCGCCGGCCGCGACCCGGGCGGACACCCCGGCCGCCGCGGCGGCCATCAGGCACAGCGCCAGGCTGTAGCCGAGCACGGGCAGCCGCAGCGGCCCCAGCGCGCCCCACAACGCCGCGTTCCCGGCCGCCCAGGCGAGCAGGTAGCCCACCCACGCCGCTGCCGGCGGGCGACCGCGACGCAGGAAGCCGGCCAGGAAGCACAGCTGCGCGATCAGGAAGAATCCCATGCCGACCAGGAACGCGGTCCGCCCCGGCACGAGCAGGGCCACGTCGCCGGCGGTGGCCGCGACCAGGCCGGCGGCCACCGCGTCCACCCGGCGTCGGTGCCCCAGGAGGTACGCCAGCAGCACCGGCGCCAGCAGCGGCTTGGCCAGCCACTGGAGCGCCGTCGAGTCGAGCGCCACCGCGACCAGCTCGACGGCGGCGACGACCCCGAACAGGGGGAGCCAGAAGCGCCTCACCGGGCCGGCTGCCAGCCGGGGCGGCCCAGCAGGTAGCCGAGCCGGTGCCGCCAGCAGGTGGCCCGGCGGACGTCGGAGGCGATCGCGGCGAACTCGTGGGTGGCCACCCGCAGCGGGTTGTAGGTCTGGATGTTCCTGGTCAGGCCGTAGCGCACCGGTGCCCGTTCCGGCGCGAAGCTGCCGAACAGCCGGTCCCAGACGATCAGGATGCCGCCGTAGTTGCGGTCCAGGTACTCGGTGTTGGAGCCGTGGTGCACCCGGTGGTGCGACGGGGTGTTGAAGACCCACTCGATCGGCCGGGGCAGCTTGCCGATCCGCTCGGTGTGCAGGAAGAACTGGTAGAGCAGGCTGATCGACTGCTGCAGGAAGATCATCCACGGCGGGATGCCGAGCAGCGCCAGCGGCAGCCAGAACGGCAGCGACGTCATCGGCGTCCAGCTCTGCCGCAACGCGGTGGAGAGGTTGTAGTGCACGCTCGAGTGGTGCACCACGTGGCTCGCCCAGAGCACGCGCACCTCGTGGTGCGACCGGTGGAACCAGTAGTAGGCCAGGTCGTCGGCGAAGAAGACGATCACCCAGGTCCACCAGTCGCCGGGGGAGAGGTGCACCGGCGCGACCGTCCACAGCGCGGCGTAGAGCCCGACGGTCAGCAGTTTCCACGGGAAGCCGATGACCTGGCTGCCCAACCCCATGGACAGGCTGGTGGTGGTGTCGCGCAGCTCGTAGCCGCGCTCGTCGTCGTCGGGCAGGAAGCGGTAGGAGACCGCCTCGATGACGATCAGCAGCAGGAACGCCGGGACGGCGTACAGCACGGCGGGGATCATGCGCGCGCTTCCCTTCCGGGGGTGGTGGGGGTGGTGGGGGTGGTGACCGGGGCGGTCAGCAGCGCCCGGGCGTGCCGGGCTGCCGCCACGCCCTGGCCGGACGCGACGGCGGCGGCGAGCCGGCGGTGGCCGGCCACGTCGAGAAGCTCGGCGGCGCGGGCGTCCGGGGGGACGTCACCGACCGCGAACGTGCCGGCCACCAGGCTGTTGAAGGCGAGCTGGTACGCGGTGTTGCCGCTGCCCCGCACGACCAGCCGCCAGATGCGGATGTTCGCCTCGGCCATCCGGTCCAGGTCGGGCGCGAGCGTGCCGTAGTCCTCGGCGGCCCGGACCAGCGCGGCGACGACGTCGGTGTCGGCGCGCTCGGCGCAGAGCCGGGCCGCGTCGACCCCGACGCAGGCCCGCATCTCCAACATGTCGCGCACCAGCGTCTCGACCGGCAGCACGTCGCCGGAGCGGGCCAGCGACAGCGCCAGGTCGAGGCCCGCATGCACCCGCCAGTCGAGCACCCGGGTCGCGCCGCCCTGGCTCACCCGGACCAGGCCGAGCTGCTGCAGCCGGCGCAGTGCCTCGCGCACCGCGTGCCGGTTGACCGCGAACGCGGCGGCCAGCTCACGTTCGCCGGGCAGCGTCTCGTCCGGGCGGTACCGGCCGGCCACGATCGCGTCGCGGAGCTGACCGAAGACGTGGTCGGAGACCGAGGCGCGGGGGGCGGGGACGAAGGCCATGGACAGCAGTGTGGTCCCGGACACATCAACCCGTCAACTGGTTGGACCAGTTGGATCGGCGGCCGGTGCGTGCCGTCCCGGTCACCCCTCGTATCCTTTCCGCGGTAGACCACGACCGGGAAGGGAGTCGGTGTGAGCGACCGGGTCGAGACGTTGGAGTTCCAGGCCGAGGCGCGTCAGCTGCTGCAGCTGATGGTGCACTCGATCTACTCGAACAAGGACGTCTTCCTGCGTGAACTCATCTCCAACGCGTCCGACGCGCTGGACAAGCTGCGGCTGGAGTCACTTGTCGACAAGGAGCTGTCGGCCGACACCTCCGACCTGCACATCGAGCTGGAGGTCGACCGGGAAGCCCGCACGCTCACCGTCCGGGACAACGGCGTCGGCATGTCCCGCGACGAGGTGGTCGCGCTGATCGGCACCATCGCCAAGTCCGGCACCGCCGAGCTGCTGCGCAAGCTGCGCGAGTCCAAGGACGCCGCCGCGTCGCAGGAGCTGATCGGCCAGTTCGGCGTCGGCTTCTACGCCACCTTCATGGTCGCCGACAGGGTCAGCCTGCTGACCCGGCGCGCCGGGCAGGCCGGTGGCACCCGGTGGGAGTCCACCGGCGAGGGCACCTACTCGGTGCAGGAGGTCGAGGAGGCCCCCCAGGGCACCTCGGTCACCCTGCACCTCAAGCCGGTCGACGCCGAGGACAACCTGCACGACTACGCCGACGAGCGGACCGTCCGGGACATCGTCAAGCGATACTCCGACTTCATCGCCTGGCCGATCCGGATGACCGTCGACAAGCCCGGCGAGGACGGCACGACGGTCCGTGAGGAGCAGACGCTCAACTCGATGAAGGCGCTCTGGGCCCGCTCACGGGACGAGGTGGACGAGGCCGAGTACAAGGAGTTCTACCGGCACGTCGCGCACGACTGGGCCGACCCCCTGGAAACCATCCACATGCGCGGCGAGGGCACCTTCGAGTACGAGGCGCTGCTCTTCCTGCCCTCGCACGCCCCGCTCGACCTGTTCTCCCCGCAGGGCCGCCGCGGCGTGCAGCTCTACGTCAAGCGCGTGTTCATCATGGACGACTGCGAGGCGTTGATTCCCAACTACCTGCGCTTCGTCAAGGGCGTGGTGGACGCGCACGACCTGTCGCTGAACATCTCCCGGGAGATCCTGCAGCAGGACCGGCAGATCCGCGCGGTGCGCCGGCGGCTGGTCAAGAAGGTGCTCGGCACGCTCAAGGACATGTCGGCCGAGTCGTACCGCACGTTCTGGACCGAGTTCGGGCCGGTGCTCAAGGAGGGTCTGCTGGAGGACCCGGACAACACCGAGGCGCTGCTCGACCTGGTCCGCGCCGCCTCCACCCACGATCCGGCCGAGCCCACCACGCTGCGCGACTACGTGGAGCGGATGAAGGACGGCCAGACCGAGATCTACTACGCCACCGGCGAGAACCGGGCCACCATCGAGAACTCCCCGCACCTGGAGGCGTTCCGGGCCAAGGGCTACGAGGTGCTGATCCTCACCGACCCGGTGGACGAGGTGTGGGTCGAGCGGGTCGGCGCGTACGACTCCAGGACGCTGCGCTCGGTGGCCAAGGGCCAGGTCGACCTGGAGACCGAGGAGGAGAAGGAGCAGGCCGAGGCGGAGCGGCAGGAGTACGCCGACCTGCTCGCCTTCCTCGGCGGCGCGCTCACCGACAGCGTCAAGGAGGTGCGCCTGTCCACCCGGCTGACCACGTCGCCGGCCTGCGTGGTGGGCGACGCGCACGACATGACGCCGACGCTGGAGAAGATGTACCGGGCGATGGGTCAGGAGGTGCCCCGGGTCAAGCGGATCCTCGAGCTGAACCCGACCCACCCGCTGGTCGCCGGCCTGCGCAAGGCCCACGGCGAGGGCGGCGACACCGCCGCGCTGACCGAGACCGCCGAGCTGCTCTACGGCATGGCACTGCTCGCCGAGGGCGGCGAGCTGGCCGACCCGGCCCACTTCACCCGCATCCTCGCCGACCGCCTCGCCCGCAACCTGTAGATGCAAGGAGGGGCCCCTTCTCATCGCCTACGCGATAGGAGGGGCCCCGCTTGTCACAACTGGCCGGGGAAGAAACCGTGCCGAGCCAGCGGCTCGACGATCTGGTGCTCCTCGTAGGACAGGTGGGACAGCAGCGTGTCGGTGAGCAGGTCCACCGCCTCCTGCAACGCGGTGAAGTCGCCGGGCGAGCCGATCAGCTCCACCAGCGCCCGGTCGACGCTCTCCACCACCCCGTGGATCACCACGTGCTCCTGTTCCAGGCGGTCCAGCACCGGCCCCAACCCGGCGTCGGAGCGCCGCAGGTGCGGGAAGATCGAGGCGTCCTCCAGGCCGTGGTGCTGGGTCACCACGGTGCAGTACGCGGCGCAGTAGGCGCCCAGCGTCCAGTCGTTCTGCCGCATGGTCATCGCGTTCAGCGCGGCCCGGGCGCCGCCCGGCGACACCGCCCCACGCCGGACCTGGTCGAGCAGGTCGCGCACCTGGGCCAGCTCCTGGCGCAGGTGGTCGTGCACGTCCACCAGGTGCTGCCCGGCGGCCTGTCCGCGAGCCGGGTAGACGTGCCCGGCCGGCGGCGGCGGGGCGGTGGGACGGGTCGTCTCGTCCCAGAGCCGGCGGGCGCTGTGCCGTACCCCCGGGTCGGGGGTGGGGGTGACCGCGAGCGTGGTCGGACCGCCGGCGGCGGCCCGCTCCTCGGCCACGGCGCGCGCCCCGCTGCCCGGCGTGGTGCGCGCGGCGGCGACCAGCTCCCGGACGGCCGGCGCCACCTCCTGGGCGAAGAGCTGGATGGCGCGCGGTTCGTCGCTGCCGAGGATGAACGTGGTGACGCCGTGCTCCAGGGTGAGGCCGGCCAGCTCCTCGACCCACTGCTCCGGCGGCCCGGCGAGGAAGCCGGTGGACGAGCGGCTGAACGTGCCGGTGACGTTCAGCATCCGGCGGATCGCGCCCGGATCGCGCCCGGCGGCCCGCGCGCCCTCGTCCACCAGGGCGTTGAGCGCCGGCAGCTCGTCCGGTCCCTTCGGCAGGTACGCCAACGACGGCAGCCAGCCGTCCGCGGCCCGCCCGACCAGCCGCAGCATGCGCGGCTTGTACGCGCCCACCCAGATGCCCACCGGATGTGCCGGCGCCGGCCCGCGCTTCGCCCCGACCACCCGGTAGTGCTCCCCGGCCACCCGGATCATGCCGCGCCGCTCGGTGCCCCAGACCTCGCGGATGACCTGGATCGCCTCGTCGAGCGCGTCGACCGCCGCGCCGGGGGTGAGTCGCCGACCGCCGGTCGCCTCGATCGCGTCCCAGAACGCGCCCGCGCCCAACCCCAGCTCGACCCGGCCGCCGCTGAGCAGGTCCAGGCTGGCCACGCTGCGGGCCAGCACCACCGGTTGGCGCAGCGGCAGGTTGAGCACGTTGCCGGCCAGACCGATCCGGTCGGTGGCGGCGGCCACGTACGACATCAGCGTCCAGGTGTCCAGGAAGCCCGGCTGGTAGGGGTGGTCCTGGAAGGTGACCAGGTCGAGCCCGGCCTGTTCGCAGAGCGTGGCCAGCGCGACCACCTGGTCGGGGTGACCGGCGTCGGGGGTGAGGAAGCCACCGAATGCCAGCTCGTGTCCGTGGTCGGTCATCCGCCCCGCTCCTTGCGCGATCTTGCCTGGTCCCGGCCCACGGTAGCCCCACCGCCGGGCCGGCGACGGCGGACCCGCCACCGTGGACGCGGTAGCCCGGCCGGGTGACGAACGTCCCAAGAAGTGGGCGATCGTCGCCAATCATCCCTAGCGTCGGTTCCGTTCGCAGTCGCGGACCCCACGGGCCGGTAACGCCCAATCCCGCCGCCGGCCCGGTGGTACCCGAACCTCGGGCGGGAGCGGGGGACCCACACGTTCCACGGTGCACGGCACCTCGGGGTGAAGCCGCCATCGGCGGCCGGGCTCCTCGGCCCGAACCCGACAGCTCACCTCGTCGGCGTGGAGGAATCCACATGTCAACTGCATACTCAGCCCGGCATCGCCGGACCGTGGTCGCCGCGCTCGTCGCCGGCACCGCGGCCCTGTTCGGGCCGGCCGCGCCGGCCAGCGCCGCGAGCGTGAACTGGGACGCCGTCGCCCGCTGCGAGTCGGGCGGCAACTGGCACGTCAACACCGGCAACGGCTACTACGGCGGGCTCCAGTTCTCCCGGGGCACCTGGAACGGTCACGGCGGCCAGAGGTACGCCACCCGGGCCGATCTGGCCAGCCGCGCCGAGCAGATCGCCGTCGCCGAGCGGGTCCTCGACGGGCAGGGCATCGGCGCCTGGCCGGTCTGCGGCAAGAAGGCCGGGTCCAGTGGCCAGAAGGCCCGGTCCGGCGGCGACAAGGCCGGTTCGAACGGCCGTGAGCGGCGCGCCGCGCCGGCCACCGGCGTCTACCTGGTACGCCCCGGCGACACCCTGTCCGAGATCGCGACGGCGAAGCGCGTCACCGGCGGTTGGCGCGCCCTGCACGCGCGGAACCGCGCCGTCGTCGGTGCGGACCCGAGCCTGATCTTCCCAGGCCAGCGGCTGAGCCTGCGCTGATTCCCGGCTCGCGGCAGGTCCCGCGCTCCGTGCCTGTGCCGGGTCCGGGACGCATCCCGCTCCGTCGGCGGCACGAGTCCGCGGGCCGTGTCGTGGCGACCGGCGAGGGAACGCCCGGCCGCGTGGTCCGGTCGGGCGTTCCCTCGCGACACGCCGGGGATGGTGGGCGTCCGTCCTGCTCCCGGCGTCGACGGCCGGCCGGGCGCGGCGGGTGACGTGGTTCCGTCGCCGGCGGTTGCTATGGTCACGAGGCTCGGCTAAGACGTGAAGAAAGCGCGGATATGACCAACGATGCGTTCTCGGCCGCCGCGAGCCTCGACGAGCTGCTGACCCGCACGCAGCAGGCGCTGGCCGCGATGCGGTCCCGGTCCTGCGTGCTCGCCGACGGCGAGCCGGGTGAGCTGCTCCGGGCCGAGGGTGCGGCCGCCGGCGGCCGGGTCCGGGCGGTCGCCGTCCAGGGTGGGCGGTTGCACTCGGTCGTCGTCGACCCGGAACTGGCCGGCGTGTCGCTGGACGTCCTCTGCGGACACCTGGTCGACGCCGTCAACGACGCGTTGAGCGAGTTGGACGCGCGGGTCGGCGACTCCGCCCGGGCGGACACCGACGCGCTCGCCGCCCGGCTCGGCGGCCTGCCCGACCAGGCGGAGCTGTTCAGTCGGACGATGCACGAGGTGGCCGCGCGCATCCGCCGCGACCGCGACGCGGTGACCCGCGCCGCCCACCCAGCCTGACCGCCCTTCAGCCGGAGACGCGGAACGGCCGGCCGTCTCCGAGGGTGACGGCCGGCCGCTCGCGTCGCGGTCAGCTCAGCGTGACCGCGGTGTCGTCGACGACGAAGGACGTCTGGAGGGAGGCGTCCTCCACGCCGCTGAACGAGATGGTCGCCGTGGTGCCGGCCAGCGACGAGACGTCGAAGGACCGCTGCACGTAGCCGGTGGCCTTGTTCAGGTTGGAGTAGGTGGCCAGCGTGGTGCTGCCGGCCTTGACGGTCAGCTTGTCGTAGGCGGTGGTCGTGGTGGACTCCGCGCTGTCGATGTGCAGCCAGAAGCTCAGCGTCGCCCGGCAGCCGGCCGGGACGGTGACCGACTGGCTGAGCGTGTCGGTGTGCGAGGAGCCGTAGCCGTCGAGCCACGCCTTGTACGAGCCGCCGTGCGCGGCCTGGCCGCTGTCGGTGGTGATGACGCCGGAGGAGGCGGTCCAGTTCACGTTGCCCGACTCGAAGCCGGGGTTGGCCAGCTTGTTGCCGGAGCAGCCGCCCGAGGGCGGGGTGGTGGTGGCGGTCGGCGTGGGCGTCGTGCCGCCGGAGCAGGTCGGGTCACCGGACTGCGCCGGCACGCTGACCGCGTCCCAGGCCGCCTTCACCGTGTTGAACTCGGTGCAGCCGGTCGGGTAGAGGTTCTTCGCCGCCTGCAGCGTCCAGGTGCGGTACTTCAGGTACGACGAGGACGAGGTCTTCAGCAGCATCGCGTTGTACATGATCTTGATGGCCTTCTGGATGCCCAGGCCGGTCACGCTGCTGCTGTTGCAGGTGGAGCTGGTCGGCTGCCCGTTGGTGGGGCTGCTGCCGTTGGCCAGCAGGTAGAACCAGTGGTTGCCGGGGCCGGCGGAGGCGTGCACCTCGCCGCCGGGGACGCTGCTGGAGTAGCAGTTCGGGTCGCCGAGGGCGCCCGGGTTGTACATGTTGCGGATCGGGCCGGAGCCGACCAGGTTGATCTTCTCGCCGACCAGGAAGTCCGGCGCGTCGTAGCTGGACGGCTCGTTGGCGAACCACTCGGTGGCCGCGCCGAACGTGTCCGCCACGAACTCCTGGGTGCCGCCGCCGGAGATGCCGCCCGGGGTGTGGTCGTCGATGCCGTGGCCGATCTCGTGGGCCACCACATCCAGCGAGCCGATCCACTGACCGGCGGTGTTCTTGCCGATCTGCACCTGGGTGCCGTCGTAGTAGGCGTTCTGGTCGTTCAGGCCAACCCGGATCGGCCAGTAGCCGCCGTTGCCGTCGGCGCCGTTGCGACCCAGCCACTGGTTGAGCATCTTGTGCTCGGTCTGGGCGCTGAACAGCGCGTCGACGCAGCCGGTCTCCTTGTTGGTGGCGGTGCCGTTGCCCCAGGCGTCGTCGGTGCCGCTGAACGTGGTGTTGTTCGCGGCGTCCTGGCAGCTGAGGTTGGTGACGGTCGGGTCCTTCATGGTGAAGGTGCTGCCCGACTGGGTGGTGTTCAGCGCGAGCGGCGCGGGGCCGTTCCAGGCGCCGGTGCCGGTGCCGGCGACGATGTGCTCCTGCTTGCGCAGCACCGCCCCGGTGCGGGCGTCGACGTCGACGGTGAGCCGGCTGGGGCCGTCCGCGTCGGTGCCGCGCACCGTCGTCTCCCAGGCCAGCGCCGGGCTGGCGCCGAGCGTGTAGACGACGAGCGTGGTGCCCTCGACGGAGCTGACGGTCTTGAGCTGGCCGCGCGCCGTCTTCGCGGCGGCGGCCGAGGTCAGCTTGGGGGAGGTGGCGAGGGCGCCGATCGGCCGCTGCTGCGCGACGGAGGCGTACTTGAGGTTGCCGGCGCCGTCGGTGGCGAGCACGAAGTCACCGCCGACCACCGGCAGGCCCTTGTAGGTGCGCTCGTAGGGCACGTACTGGGTGCCCTCGGAGGAGATGACCGGCTTCTGCACGAACGCGTCGTCGGAACCGGCCTGCAGGTAGGCGGGGCGGTTCGCGACCAGCGCGCGGGCCGAGTCGGCGGCCGCCGCGCGGGCCTGGGCGGGGTTGGGGGCGGCGGGCCCGGGTGGCGCGGCCTGCACGGCCGCGGCGGTCCCGGCGGCGATCACGCCGGCCGCGGCCGCGCCGGTGAGCGCGGCGAGGCGAGGTGAGAGCTTCAAGGGGGTTCGCTCCTGTTCTTGGGCGCGCCGCACGGAGCCCGGTGGGGTCGGGCGGCGCGATGGTGCGAGGCAGGGTGACGGCCGGTCACCGGAGCTGCCGGCGTGGCTCCGGGTCGACAGATCGACCGTCCGAGCCGTCGGGGGTGACGACTCGTTGGTGCACGATCACACGCCGTCGGAGCCGTGAGCAATGGGTGACCTGGGCAACCGACTTGCGCCGGACACCCCGCCGTCGACGCGAATTCAGGAAGCCATGATCTTCAATAGCCCCTGATCAGGGCGAACATTGTCGGCAGTGGACGAGTCCATGCCCGATCTGGGGTTCATGCCGCAGTTTCCGAATGGTGCACAGAGTTTCAGCGCGGTCCCCGGGTCCTCGTCGGCGGCCCGCCGGGCGGCGTCGTCAGCGAGGGCGACAGGGTCGGCCGCGGTCCGGGTCGCCGGCTCGAGCTGGGACTCGCACTCGACGGAGTCGGGCTCGCGGTCGGCGACCCGGTCGGCGACGCGGACGGGCTCGGCGCGGAGCTGCTCGGGACCGGCGCCGACGGGCTCGGCTCCGGCGTGTCGCCGGGAAAGGCCGGCTCGCGGAAGCGGTACTTCTCCGCGTCGAGCTTCATCGCCGCGGTGGCCCGGGTCATGAACTGGCGCCAGATCGGCGCGGCCCCGGTCGAGCCGTACACCTCGTAGCTGCCGCCCGTGGTCCGCAGCGGCTTGCCGTCGGTGGTGCCCAGCCAGACCGCCGAGGCGAGGGCGCCGGTCCACCCCACCATCCAGGTGTGCACGTTCTTGGTGGTGCTCTGCCCGGCCTGCCAGGTGCCGGTCTTGCCGGCGGAGTCCCAGCCGTTGTCCAGCCGGGCCGCCCGCACCCGGCGCAGCGTCCAGTCGAGCTGGTTCACCGCCTCGGCGTCGAGACCGAGATCGGTCTGCCGCAGCTGCTCGGTCCACACCTCGTCGTCACCCTTGGTCACCGACCGGACGAAGTGCGCGTCGGCCCGCCTGCCACCGGCCGCGAACGTGGCCATCCCGTTGGCGTGGTCCTGCACGGTGATGCCGTACTGGCCGATGCCGACCTCGGTGGAGAAGTGCGTCGCCAGCTCGTCGGCCGGGTCGTCGCGCAGGTCGACCCGCTGCGGCCGAGGGTTGCCCCGCACCGTCTCCCACATCGACCCCACGCCGGCCTGCCGGGCCGTCTCGATGACCTTCGCGGTGCCCAGCTTCTCGGTCAGCTCGAAGTAGGTGACGTTCAACGAGGCGACGGTGGCCTCCCAGAGCGCGCAGTTCGGTTGGCACGACGCGTGCTCGGCGTTGCGGATCGGCCCGGCCGCGCTGCCCCGGGTCCGGCCGGAGGCGGGGAACTCCTTGGTGTCCGGCGAGTCGAACCGCTGCTTCACCGACATCCCGTCGCGCACGGCGGCGGCCAGGTCGTACACCTTGAACGACGACCCCGGCGGATGCTGGCCGAAGCCGCGCGCCTGGCCCTGCTCGTCGGTGTACCAGCCGGCGTAGTCGGCGCCGGAGCCGCGGTCGCCGCCGTAGTAGCCGAGCACCCGCCCGGTGCCCGGCTCCACCGCGACCAGCGCCGCCTGCCAGTTCTTCGGCTGGCCGCGGACCGCGGCCGGCGCGGTGTCCCGGCGGATGTCCGCCGCCGCCTCGGCCGCGTCCTGCACCCGCTTGTCGATGGTGGTGACGATCCGGTAGCCGCCGTCGCGGATCACCTCGTCCGGCTTGCCGCGGAACGCATCGGTCTCCCGCAGCTCGGCCAGCACGTGGTTGACCACCAGCCCGGTCGGCCGGTCCAGGTCGGAGCGGCCGGCGTCGCGGTCGATCGGCCGCACCGTGTCCGGGTACGCCAGGTCCGCCGCCTGCTGCGGGGTCAGGTAGCCGAGCTTCACCATGCCGTCGCGGATGTAGTTCCAGCGGTCGATCGAGTTCTGCTTGGCGAGCGCGTTGCGGCGCGGGTCGTAACCCGGTGCGCCCTGCGGGTCCGCCGGGTCCGCCTCCGGCTGCTTCACCAGGGCGCAGAGCACCATCGCCTCGGTGGGGGTGAGCTGCTGCGCGGCCGGGGCGTCCCGGCGGACGGTCTTGCCGAAGAACGTCTGCGCGGCCGCCTCGATCCCGTACGCGCCCCGGCCGAACGGGACGGTGTTCAGGTAGAAGCCGAGGATCTCCTCCTTGCTGTACTTGTCGTCGAGCTTCCAGGCGATGACCGCCTCGCGCAGCTTGCGGGAGTAGGTGACCCCGCGCAGGTCCGCGGCGACCCGCGCGTACTGCTGCGTGAGCGTGGAGGCGCCCTGCCGCTGCCCGCCGCTGACGTTCGCCCACGCCGCCCGCAGCACGCCCTTGACGTCGATGCCGCGGTTGGTCCAGAAGGTGCGGTCCTCGGCCGCCACGATGGCTTCCTTCGCCGAGTCGTTCATCGCCTCGTACGGGACGATGGTGCGGTTCTGCGCGCCCAGCTTCGCCATCGGCGTGCGGCCGTCGGCGTAGAGGACCGTTGTCGACTCGGGCAGCTTCAGGTCGGTGGGCGTCGGCACCGAGTCGAAGTAGTAGCCGCCGGCGACCAGCCCGCACCCGGCGAGCAGCGCGCCCACCGCCAGCACGACCAGCAGTCGCCGCCCCCGCCGTCGCGGTCGCTTCGGGACCGCGCCGTTGTCTCCGCTGTGCCGCACGCGATGCCTCCGACTGCTCGGCCGAATCGTGTCCATGCCCGGCTCGCAGGCTAACCGACCTGCGCCGACAGCACCGGCCGGCGCGGCCGGGGCGTCCGCCCGACCCGGGCGGCGGCGCCGGAAAGCGGCCGGGCAGGATGCGGGCATGCGCGACGACGTACGCGGATATCTCGCCGACCTCGTCCGGCGCGCCCGGGACGTGCTCGGCGCCGACCTGGCCGGCGCGTACGCGGCCGGCTCGGTCGCGCTGGACGCCTACCAGCCGGGGCGCAGCGACGTGGACGTGGCGTTGCTGGTCGCCACGCCGCCGTCCGTCGCGGCGAAGCGGGAGCTGGTGGACCGGCTGCGGCACGAGTCGCTGCCCTGCCCGGCGCGCGGCCTGGAACTGGTCGTCTACCGACGGGAGGTGGCCGCCTCCGGCACGTCCGACCCGGGCTTCGAGATGGAGCTGAACACCGGCGCCACGATGCCGTTCCGCGCCACCTACGACCCGGCCGACCGGCCCGCGGCGGACGGGCGGTTCTGGTACGCGCTGGACCGCAGCATCCTGCGCCAGTCCGGCCTGAGCCTGCTCGGCCCGCCCGCCGTCGACGCGTTCGCCGACCCGGCGCCGGCCGCGCTGCGGACGCTGCTGGTGGACGCGCTGCGCTGGTGGCTGGCACTGCCCACCCCGCCCGGCGACGCGCCGGCGCCGGGCGCGGAGGACGCGGTGCTCGGGGCCTGCCGCGCGCTGGTGCGCTGCCGCGACGGCGTCTGGCTGGGCAAGGTCGACGCCGGGCGGCGGGTGGCCGCCGCCGACCCGGACGCCGCGCTGATCCTCCGTGCGGTCGCCGCCCGCTCGGGCGGGCCGCCGCCGTCCGGGCCGGCGGCCCGCGCGTTCCAGCACCGGGTGCTGGCGCGGATCGAGGCCGGCTGACGAAACTCGATGTCGCCGGCCGTCCGGGCCTGGCTAGGGTCGGGCGGTGATCGAGGTACGCGACCTGGCCAAGCACTACCGGGTGCACCGGCGGCAGCCGGGCCTGGCCGCGTCGCTGCGGTCCCTGGTCCGCCGCGAGCATGTCACCGTCCGGGCGGTGGAGCGGGTCAGCTTCACCATCAGCGCCGGTGAGGTCGTCGGCTTCCTCGGCCCCAACGGGGCGGGGAAGACCACCACCCTCAAGTGCCTCACCGGCCTGCTGCACCCGACCGCCGGCGCCGTGCGGGTGCTCGGGCACACGCCGCACCGCCGGGAGTCCGCGTTCCTGCGCCGCATCTCGCTGGTGATGGGCCAGCGCAACGGGCTGTTCTGGGATCTCCCGGCGGCCGACGCGTTCGAGGTGAACCGGGCGGTGTACGGGATCGCCGAGGGGCCGTACCGGGCCGCGCTCGACGAACTGGTCGACCTGCTCGGCCTCGCCGAGCTGCTCGGCCGGCAGGTGCGGGTGCTCAGCCTGGGCGAGCGGATGCGGTGCGAGCTGGCCGGCGCGCTGCTGCACCGCCCGGACGTGCTCTTCCTCGACGAGCCGACGCTCGGCCTCGACGTCAACGGGCAGGCCGCGGTGCGGGCGTTCCTGCGCGACTACAACGACCGGCACGGCGCGACCGTGTTGCTGACCAGCCACTACATGGGCGACGTGACCGCACTGGCCCGGCGCGTGCTGGTCGTCGACCGGGGCACGTTGCGCTTCGACGGCGACCTGGCCGCGCTGGTCGAGGCGCACTCGCCGCACCGGCTGGTCCGGGTCACGCTCCGCGCGCCGGTCCCGGCGGCGACCTGGGCCGGGCTCGGCGAACCGGTCACCGTCGACGGCGCGGTGGTCACGCTGGCGGTGCCCCGCGCCGAGACGGCCGCGGTCGCCGGCCGGCTGCTGGCCACGCTGCCGGTCGAGGACGTGGCGATCGAGGATCCGCCGATCGAGGAGATCATCCGGGCGGTCTTCGCCCATGCGTGACACGCTCACCGCCTACCGCGGGCTGGCCCGGGGCGGCACGCTGGTCGCGGTGACCTACCGGGGCCGGTTGGTGCTGCGCGTGCTCACCGGCTTCTTCCCGTTGCTGATGATGGCGGTCTGGCTGACCGTGGTGGCCGAGGGCGGCCCGCCGGCCGGCTGGACCGCCGGCGACTTCCTCGCCTACTACGCCGCCGCGACACTGGTGGTGAACCTGTCCGGGGACCACGTGGTCTGGCAGTGGGACGCCGACCTGCGCAGCGGCGACCTGTCGCTGCGGCTGCTGCGCCCGCTGCACCCGTTCCACCAGTACGCCGCCGCCGACCTCGGGCAGCGGGCGGTGACGCTGGTGGCGCTCGGGCCCGCCCTGGCGCTGGCCGCCGTGCTCAGCCCGGCCCTGGACTACCCGGTCACCCCGGCCCGGCTGGTCGCGTTCGCCGCCGCGCTGGTGCTGGCGTACGCGCTGGGCCTGCTGACCGCGTCCACGTTCGCCCTGCTCGGCTTCTGGAGCACGCAGACGGCCAACGTGTGGCTGCTCTGGTGGGGCCTGGGCTCGTTCGCCTCCGGCTGGGTCGCCCCGCTGGAGCTGCTGCCGCCGTGGCTGCGCACGGCCGCGCTGGTGCTGCCGTTCCGCAGCATGATGGGCTTCCCGGTGGAGCTGCTGACCGGCCGGCTCGACGGCGCGCAGACCGCGTTCGGCTTCGCCGTCGGCCTCGGCTGGCTCGGCGTGTTCGCGCTGCTCTACCGGTTCGGCTGGCGCCGGGGCGTACGCCGCCACCAGGCGGTGGCCGGGTGATCCGGCGGCAGCTGCGGGTGCTGCGGATCTGCTGGCGGGCGGCGGTCGCGGCCGACCTGGAGTACCGGCTCCAGTTCCTCTCCGCCGCCGCGCTCAGCGCGTTCTGGATGGTGTGGGCGGTGGCGGGCGCGTCGGTCTACTTCCGCTTCGCCGGCTCGGTGGCCGGCTGGACCCACGGCGAGGTGCTGGTCGTCATCGGCCTGTTCTTCACGCTCAACGGACTGCGCCAGACGCTGCTGCAACCCAACCTGGAGCTGATGAGCGACCACGTCCGCCGGGGCACCCTCGACTTCCTGCTCACCAAGCCGTTCGACGCGCAGCTGCTGGTGAGCCTCGGCCGGGTACGGGTCACCAACCTGCTCGACCCGGCGCTGGGCCTGGTGCTCACCACGGTCGGCGTGGGGCTCGCCGGGCGGGGCGTGTCCCCGGGCCGGCTGGCCGCGTTCCTGCTGCTGCTGGCCTGCGCGGCGGTGCTGCTCTACGCGTTGACCGTGCTGCTGATGGCGGCGACCGTGGTGCTGGTCGCCGCGGAGGACCTGGACCGGGTCTCGTTCGCCTTCGTCGAGCTGTCCCGGTTCCCGGTCGACCTCTACCGCGACCCGGCCCGCACCCTGCTCACCGTGGTGCCGGTCGCGTTCCTCACCACGTACCCGGGCGCGGCCCTGCTGGGCCGGCTCGACCCGCGGCTGCTGCCGGTGGCGGTGCTGGTGGCGGCCGGCGCGGTCGCGCTGGCCACCGCGGCGTGGCGGCGGGCGCTGCGCACGTACGCGGGCGTCGGCGGCTGACCCGCGACCGGTCCGGCCTAGGGTGGGCGGGGGAGGTGCGGTGATCATGACGGAGTTGAGCGCGTCGGCGCTGGCCGGGCTCGAGGCGGCGGTGCCCGGCGGGGTGAGCACCCGGGCCGCGGACCGACTGAAGCTGGCCCACGACGCGTCGCACTACCTGCTGCACCCCGGCGCGGTGGTCACCCCGGCCGACGCCGGGCAGGTCGCCGCGCTGCTGGCGCAGAGCCGCCGCGCCGGCGTCCCGCTGACGTTCCGCTCCGGCGGCACCAGCCTCAGCGGTCAGGCGGTCACCGACCGGCTGCTGGTCGACGTCCGCCGGCACTTCCGCGACCTGGCGGTGCTCGACGACGGGCGGCGGGTGCGGGTGCAGCCGGGGGTGGTGCTGCGGCAGGTCAACGCGCGGCTCGCGGCGTACGGCCGCAAGCTCGGTCCGGACCCGGCCAGCGAGTCGGCGTGCACCGTGGGCGGGGTGGTCGCCAACAACTCCAGCGGGATGACCTGCGGCACCGAGTTCAACACCTACCGCACGCTGGAGTCGCTGGTGCTGGTGCTGCCCAGCGGCACCGTGCTGGACACCGGCGCGCCGGACGCCGACGCCCGGCTGCGCGCCACCGAGCCGGCGCTGCACGCCGGCCTGCTGCGGCTGCGCGACCGGGTGCGCGGCAACCCCGACTCGGTGCGCCGGGTCCGCGCCCAGTTCGCCATGAAGAACACCATGGGGTACGGGGTGAACGCGTTCCTCGACCACGACGACCCGGCCGACCTGCTCACCCGGCTGGTGGTGGGCAGCGAGGGCACGCTCGCGTTCGTGGCGTCCGCGATCTTCCGCACCGTACCCGTGCTCCGGCACGCCGCGACCGGCCTGCTGGTCTTCGACACCCTCGGCGCGGCCACGGCGGCCATGCCGGCGCTGGTGGCCGCCGGGCCGGCGGCGGTGGAGCTGCTCGACGCCGCCGCCCTGCGGGTGGCGCAGCGCGACCCGAAGGCGGACGCGGCGCTGCGCGGCCTGGCCGTGCGCGGGCACGCGGCGCTGCTGGTGGAGTGGCAGGAGTCCGACCCGGACGCGCTGGCCGACCGGGTCGCCGCCGCGCAACCGGTGCTGGCCGACCTGCCGCTGACCACCCCGGCCCGGCTCAGCGGCGAGCCGGCCGCCCGGGCCGCGCTCTGGCACATCCGCAAGGGCCTGTACGCGGCGGTGGCCGGCGCCCGTCCCTCCGGCACCACCGCGCTGCTGGAGGACGTCGCGGTGCCGGTGGCGGCGCTGGCCGACACCTGCGCCGCGCTGACCGACCTGTTCGACCGCCACCGCTACGCCGACAGCGTGATCTTCGGCCACGCCAAGGACGGCAACGTGCACTTCATGCTCAACGAGCGGTTCGCCGGCGGCGCGGCCCCGACGCGCTACGCCGACTTCACCGAGGAGATGGTCGACCTGGTGCTCGGCCACGGCGGCACGCTCAAGGCCGAGCACGGCACCGGCCGGGTGATGGCCCCGTACGTGCGCCGCCAGTTCGGCGACGAGCTGTACGAGGTGATGCGCGAGCTGCGGACGCTCTGCGACCCGGACGGCGTGCTCAACCCGGGCGTGCTGCTCGGCGACGACCCGGAGGTGCACCTGCGGCACCTGAAGACCGTGCCGACCGTGGAGGAGGAGGTGGACCGCTGCGTCGAGTGCGGCTACTGCGAGCCGGTCTGCCCCAGCCGGGACCTCACCACCACGCCCCGGCAGCGGATCGTGCTGCGCCGCGAGATCGCCGCCGCGGAGGCCGCCGGTGACCGGGCGCTGGCGAAGGAGCTGACCGGCGCCTACGACTACGACGCGGTGCAGACCTGCGCGGTGGACGGCATGTGCGCCACCGCCTGCCCCGTCCTGATCAACACCGGTGACCTGGTCAAGCGGCTGCGCGCCGAGGAGCACGGCCGGGCGGTGTCGACCGGCTGGCGGGCCGCGGCCCGACGGTGGGGCGCCACCACCCGGGCGATGGCGCGCGGGCTGGACCTGGCCGGCGCGCTGCCCCCGGCCCTGCCCGAGGCGGCCACCCGGGCGGCCCGGGCGGTGCTCGGCGCCGACCGGGTCCCGCAGTGGCGACGCGACCTGCCCGCCGGCGGGTCGCCCCGCCGCCCGCATCCGGTCGACGATCCGGACGCCGTCTTCGTGCCGTCCTGCCTGGGCACGCTGTTCGCCCCCGCCGAGGGCGGCGCCGGGGTGGCCGGCGCGCTGCTCACCCTGGCCGACCGGGCCGGCGTACGCCTGCTCGTGCCGGACGGCGTCGGCGACCTGTGCTGCGGCACGCCCTGGTCGTCCAAGGGGCTGACCGACGGCTACCGGGCGGTGCGCGACCAGGTGCCGCCGACGCTGCGCGCGGCCAGTCGCGACGGCGCGCTGCCGGTGGTCAGCGACGCCGTCTCCTGCACCGAGGGCTTCGAGCGGCTGCTCGCCGGCGCCGGCGACCTGCGGGTGGTCGACGCGGTGGAGTTCGCGGCCACCACGCTGCTGCCCCGACTGACCGTGCGCCGCCGGCTGGGCTCGCTCGCGCTGCACCCGACGTGCTCGTCGACCCGGCTCGGCCTGGACGACGCGCTGCGCGCGGTGGCCGGGGCGGTCGCCGACGAGGTGGTGGTCCCGGACGGCTGGCAGTGCTGCGGCTTCGCCGGTGACCGGGGGCTGCTGCACCCGGAGTTGACCGCGTCGGCCACCCGGGCCGAGGCCGCCACCGTCGGCGCGCGGTCCTTCGACGGGTACGCCTCGGTGAACCGCACCTGCGAGATCGGCCTGGCCCGGGCCACCGGCCGGCCGTACCGTCATCTGCTGGAACTGCTCGTGGAGGTGACCGCCTGATGGCGCGCAGTTGGTGGCTCGCCGGGCTGATGCTCGTCACCGGCGTGCTGGTCGGCGTCGCCCAGGACGGCGTGGTGCCGTCCACGCTGGGCGTCGTGGGCTTCGCCGTGCTGGCGGTGCTCTTCTCACCGCTGGCCTTTCCCCGGTCGCTGAGCGCGGAACAGGCGCGCGCCCGCAGCGCCCGCGACGGCCGGCCGGTGGTCTACTGGCGGCCCGGCTGCACCTACTGCCTGCGGTTGCGCCTGCGGCTGGGCCGGCGCGCCCGGCAGGCGCACTGGGTGGACATCTGGCGTGACCCGGAGGGGGCGGCGGCGGTGCGGGAGGTGACCGGCGGCGACGAGACCGTACCGACCGTGGTGCTGCCGGACGGGGCCGTGGTGAATCCCGACCCGGCGTGGTTGCGCGCGCGGCTCGCGGCCGGGGCTGCCGGCGGCGGCCGACCTGACTAGGGTCGGGTGATGCACCGGTCCCGGCTCTACGCCCTGATCATCGACGCGCCCCAGGAGTCGGCCGGGGAGGTCACCGCGTTCTGGTCCGCCGCGCTCGGCGCGGAGATCCGCACCGACCCGTCCGAGCCCGAGTTCACCGGCCTGGCCGACGTGGTCCCGGGGCTGGTCACCGCCGTGCAGGCGGTCGACGACGCGCCCCGCCACCACCTCGACATCGAGACCGACGACGTGCCCGCCGAGGTGGAGCGGCTGCGCGGGCTGGGCGCCGCGCCGGTCTCCCGCTGGCAGGACTGCCACGTGCTGCGCGCGCCCGGTGGCCACCTCGTCTGCGTCATCCCGGTGGCCAGCGACCCGGAGCTGTTCGCGTCCACCGCCACTCGCTGGCCCTGAGCCGCCGGCGCGGCGCGGATCCGGGGTGCGGCGGACACACCGGAGCCCCGGCCGTCGGACGGCCGGGGCTCCGGTCGGTGTCACGCGCCGAAGGGCAGGGTGACGGTCGAGCGGTCGCCGACGCCGAGGCTGGTGGGGGCGCCGCCGATGGCGTTCCACACCTCCACGGTCACCGTGCCGCCGGCCAGGTCACCGAGCGTGCCGACGCCCGACTGGAGGCCCCGGTCCTGGGTGTAGTGCTCCCAGCCCGGCACCGGGTCGGTCGCCCAGTACTGGTAGGTCTCCACCCGGTCGGCGCTGCCGTCACCGGTCAGGTCGTAGGAGACCTTCACGTGGGTGCCGTTGCCGACCGCGGTGCCGGCGTCGAGCAGCATGTCGAACCGGGTGGCCCCGCCGGTGTAGCGGGCGGTCAGACCGGAGGCGGTGAACACCAGGTGGTCGCCGCCGGCCGCCGGGACGGTCGCGGTGCCGGAGGCGCCGGCCGCGCCGGCCAGCCCGGTCGGGGAGACCAGGTGCCGTTCGGCGGTGAACCCGCCCGCCGCCGGCGGCGCCGTGGTGGCGGCGGTGCCGGCGTACGGCAGGACCAGGCGCGACGCGTCACCGATGCCGAGCGTGGTGGCGCCCGCGCCGATCGCGTTCCACACCTCGATCCGGACCGTGCCGCCGGACAGGTCGCCCAGCGTGCCGGTGGCCGAGGCCAGGCCCTGGGTGTGCCGGTAGTGCTCCACGCCGGTGACCGGGTCGGTGGCGTAGTACCGGTAGGTCTCCACCCGGTCGAAGCTGCCGTCACCGGTCAGGTCGTAGGAGACCCGGGCCTGGACGCCGTTGCCGACCGAGGTGCCGGCGTCGACGGCCAAATCGAAGGCGGTGTTCCCGCCGGTGTACGTGCCGGTCAGCCCGGTGGCGGTGAACACCTGCGGGTTGGCCGGTGACCCGTCGTGGTTGCCGTTGGCCGCGGCCACCGCGACCGTGCCGGCCGGGCCGGCGGTGCCCCCGAGCGCCCCGCCGGCGCCGAGGTAGCGGGTGGGCTCCAGCGCTGGCGGCGTGGTGCTCGGGCTGGGGCTCGGGCCGGTCGGCGTCGGCGTCGGGCTGGCGCTGGTCGGCGTCGGGCTCGGCGTGGTCGGCGTCGGGGTCGGGGTGGTCGGGGTGGGCGTGGGCGTCCTGGTCGGCGGGGGACCGGTCGGCACCGTCACCCCGCCGGTGGCGCTGCCGCCGCTCCAGGTGTACGCCCCGGAGGTGACGGTCTTGCCGGCCGGTACGGCGAGCGTGGTGCCGTCGGAGAACGTGACGGTCAGCGGCGCGGCGGTGATGTTCGACGCCACGTAGGTGCGCTCGGTGCCCTTCTTGAACACCTTGGCCAGCGGGTGGTTCGCGGTGACCGAGGTGTCGACAGTGCCCAGCGCGGCGAGGTTGCGGATCCAGTGGAACGTGTGCGCCTTGCTCTCGCCCTCCTCGCTGGCGAAGGTGCTGTTGGCCCGGAAGTTGCGCAGCGCCTGGTCGCCGTCGCCGAGGGCGAGGAACTCCCAGATGATGTCCTGCCACACCGTCGGTGGGCCGCCCTTGTTGGCGAGCAGCTCCGCGTAGTTGGCCTTGACGTACTCCGGGTACTCGCCGAGGTAGAGGTGGCCGCCGGTGATGGGCAGCATGTTGATGCCCTGGATCATCTCCGGCGCGGAGGAGAACCAGGTGGCGTACGCGCCGCCGTCGCCCCACACCATGCCGACGGTCTTGTGCGGGAAACCGGTCGGGAAGTTCTCGTCGTGCACGTCGAACCAGTATTCCGAGATGGCCGCGGACTGGGTGGTCCACAGGTAGACGCCGGCGTCACGGACGGCGGTGTTCCCGGTGGCCTGGCCCCACTGGATCAGCGCGTTGGCGAAGTTCATCCCCTCGGACGAGGACTCCTGGTTGTTGCCGGCGAAGAACGGCGCCAGCCCGGAGGCCCAGTCGTGGCCCGCGTAGATGTCGAAGTCCCGCAGGTAGGGGAAGCGGTTGTCGGCGCGGTCGTAGTTGTTGGCGTCGCGGATCAGCAGGTCGACCATGCCGCCGTAGCGGGTGTCGTCGGCCCAGCCGCTGTCGAACTTGGCCAGCGTGGCCGCCGCGGCGATGAAGTAGCCGTAGTGGAAGTGGTGGTCGTTGAGGTCCTCGTCGGAGCCGTACGAGGCGGGGTAGCCGATCAGCGTGCCCCAGTTGCGGTCGTAGTAGAAGAGCTGGCTGGTCTCGCCGGAGGAGGCGGTGAGCCAGTTGGTGAGCCGGGCCTTCATGGCCGCCACCGCCTTGTCACGGACCGGCGCCAGCCCGAGCTGGTCGGCGATCTCGGCGATCCGGGCGGCCCGGCCGAGACCCTTGCCGGCCCAGTAGGTGTCCTGGCCGCTGATCCCCTCCGGGTTGGCCAGCTCGGCGCTGAGGTAGTTGGTGACCGTGCTCAGGTCCGCGCCGGTGGAGTCGCCCACGGCGGGCACCTCGGGGAGCACGCCGGTGAAGCGCATCGAGGTGGTGAACGACGGCACGCCGGCGAGCACCCGCATGGCGCCGCGCGGCGAGACGTACGTCGGGGTGATCGGTGTGGCGCCGGTGAGGCTGCGCCACTGGTGCGGGTAGAGCGCCACCACGGTCTTCGTCTCGGTGCCCTCGCGGGGCGTGGTGGTGAACGCGTAGGTGGTGCGCACCGCACCGGTCGCCGGGTCGTAGGCGTAGCTCATCCGGGTGCCGGTGACGTGCGCGTGCGCGTACCTGCCGTAGGTGTCGGCCAGGGCGGCCTTGTCCGCGCCGCCGGGCAGCACCGCGACCGAGAAGTAGCCCTTGCCGGCCAGCGTCGAGCTGATGCCGGCGCCGTTGACGGTCCAGGTCGCGCCGGTCGGCCCGTACGCGACGTAGTCGTGCCCGTTGACCGTGAAGCCGATGGTGGCGCCGGAGTTGCGCCACACCGTCGGCGTCGCGGTGGCGGTGAGCTGCGCGGCGCCCCCTCCGGTCACGGTGTAGTAGCTGAACGGCAGCCCGTGGCCGATGGTGGCCCGCATGCTCCGGCTGCCGTCGCTCCAGTCGGCGGTGACCGTCCAGTCCGTCCAGTCGGCGGCCTTGACCACCGGCGCGGCCAGCCCGGCCACCCCGACCCGGACGTCCTCGGTGTACGGGTAGTGGTATTCGCCGACCCCGGTGGCGGTGCCGCTGATCGCCGGCGTGGTGGTGTAGGACAGCCCGAGACCGTTGTTCTCGGCCTTGAACGCCAGCGGGTGGGCCTGGAGGTTCTCGCTGCCTCCGCAGGTGTTGCGCTTCCAGATCAGCGAGGACCACCAGTCGTTGGTGGGGATCGCGCCGGCCGGTGCGTCCGCCGTGGCGAAGATCCGGGGGTTGGTGCTGACCGTGCCGCAGCCCTTGGGCAGCGCGGCGCCGGGCGGCAGCGTCTCGGTGTAGCTGCCCGCGCCGACGGTGCCGGCGGCGGCGGTGCCGCCACCGCCGACCACGACACCGAGCAGGCCGGCGGCGAGCACGGAGACGGCGGCGAGGGCGGTCACCCGGCGGCGACGCCGGCGGGTGGGGGAGGGGGGCGAGGCAGGCGGGGGTACGGGGGAGACGTCCCGCAGGGGGAGTGTCATGGAGGTCCCCTTCAGAGGAGAAGGTGGTGTTCGGATGGTGGTCCGACAGTCGAGAGAGCGCTCTCTTGAGAAGCGAGATTAGGTTCCGGTTACGCGTCCGTCAATGTCTCGTTACCAAAGAGAGCGCTCTCTGACCGATGGGACGGCTCCCACGACAAGCGCCCGTACCGGCGCGCACCATGCCCCACCCGCCCACCGTGGACCCCCGCTGCGGGCACCCCACCTGCCCGGTCAACGGGTCGGCGTGGAACGTCGAGCCCTCGAGCGCGCCCCGTGCCGTCCACTCGCGGCCGTCGGTCGCCCGCGTGGCCGTGTCGCGCCGCGATCGGCACGCACGGCATCCCGGTTGTGGCCTGCCGGCCACCCCGGTGGAACGGCGTGGAGACTGGCGCCCGGTCCAGGGTGCATGGCGTTCCGGTACGCCCCGTCGGCTGCCGGGGTGGAACGGCGTGGGCGCGTAGCCCTCGCTTCGACGCGCCGCGGACGCCGTTCCCGTCCCACCCTGAGCCGGCCCCTGCCGTCGATCATGAAGTTGGCGGCGGTCGGGAAGATCGAAAATGCCGCCAACTTCATGATCGACGCAGGCTGGGGGCTGGCGTTTCCGTCACTGCCGGTCGGCCGTCCGGGTGGAACGGTGTGGAGGGTCTGGTGTGGAGTTGGGGCGCGGGGCGGTCCCGTCTCGGCCCGCTGGCGGCGTGGAACGGCGTGGACGGGAGCCCTCCGCGCGGGCAATCATGGCGTTCCGGCCACGCCGTTGGCCGCGCGGCCTGGATGTCCGGCCCCGCCGGCGCCCACCCCGTCCCGCGCGCGACCGCTGTCGATCAAGGAGTTGACGTCGGCACCGAGGCTGCCCGACGACCCGAACCCCTTGGTCAACCTTCTTTCGGCCGCCCGAACCCACCCCGTCTCGCCGATCTTGGAGTTATGGCACCCGGACAGCCGGGATTGCGCCTTTTGACAACAGCCACAACTCCAAGATCGACGGGCGGGGCGGGCCGGGCTGGGCCGGGGCGGGGTGGGCCGGGGCGGGGTGGGCCGGGGTGGGGTGGGGCGGGGGTGGGGTCAGGCTGCGGTGGCGGTGAGGTGGGTGTCGGCAGTGGGGCGGCCCGGGTCGGTGGGGCCGCCGCTTGCCGAGGAGTCGGTAGCGACGCCGGGAGCCGTCGGGTCGGTCGCGGGGGAGCCGGCTCGGGCTACGGGTGAGCCGGCCCAGGTGGCGGCGGGCCCGGCCGGTGTGACGGCGGTCCGAGGGCCGGTGGCTCCGGTCCGTGTGCCGGGTGAGCCGGCGCGGGCGATGGTCAGGCCCGCCTGGGCCGCGTTCCACGCGGGGCACGGCCAGGCGACGCCGGCGCAACTGGGGCTGGCGCAGGCCCGCTGCGCGTCGGGCTGGTGCGTGTCGGCCACCGCGGCGGACAGGTCCCACAGCAGTGGGTCGGTCACCTCCGCGGGACGGTCGGCGACGCGGTCGGTGGTGGATGCGGACATGGTCGGTCCCCCCTGTGCTGAAAACGGCCCTGACCTGTTTCCGGAACCGGCGCCCGCCAAACCTGCGGGTGATCGGGAACGGGCATAGGCTGACCGCGTGGCGAGGTACTACGACCTGCATCCGGACAATCCCCAACCGCGGGTGATCCGGCAGGTGGTGGACCTGCTGCGGTCCGGCGGGGTGATCGTCTACCCGACCGACTCGTGCTACGCCCTCGGCTGCCGGCTCGACAACCGGGCCGGCGTGGAGCGGATCCGGGAGATCCGCCGGCTCGACGAGCGGCACCCGTTCACGCTGGTGTGCGCCGACTTCGCCCAGCTCGGCCAGTTCGTCAAGCTCAGCAACTCGGTGTTCCGGCAGGTCAAGGCCGTGATCCCGGGCAGCTACACGTTCCTGCTCCCGGCCACCTCCGAGGTGCCCCGTCGGCTCCAGGACCCGCGCCGGCGGGTGGTCGGCGCGCGCGTGCCGAAGCACACCGTCACCCAGGCCCTGCTCGCCGAGCTGGGCGAGCCGCTGCTCTCCAGCACGCTGCTGCTGCCCGACGAGCCGGAGCCGATGACCCAGGGCTGGGAGATCAAGGAACGCCTCGACCATCAGGTCGACGCCGTGGTCGACGCCGGCGACTGCGGGCTGGAACCCACCACCGTGGTCGACCTCTCCGGCGACGAGCCGGAGATCCTGCGCCGGGGCGTCGGCGACCCGTCCCGCTTCGAGTAACGATCGGGCCGTTCCGCCCCACCCGATCGTGCCGTGCGGCACGGTGGACCCGGCGGACGGTGACGGGGGTACGGCGTGGGCGCACTCGTGCTGATCACGGTGCTCGGCGCCACCGTGCTCATCGGCACCACCATCGGGGGCCGGTACAGCGTCGCGCCGCCGGTGCTGCTCATCTCGATGGGCGCGCTGCTCGGCCTGCTGCCGCCGTTCGAGAACGTGGTCCTCGAACCCGAGGTGGTGCTGGTGCTGTTCCTCCCGGCGATCCTCTACCGGGAGAGCCTGGTGATCAGCCTCCGCGAGATCCGCGCCAACCTCGCGGTGATCGTGCTGCTGGCCGTCGCGTTGGTGATCATCACGATGGTCGCCGTCGCGTACGTGGCCCAGGCCCTCGGCGTGGAACCGGCCGCCGCCTGGGTGCTCGGCGCGGTCCTGGCGCCCACCGACGCCGCCGCGGTCGCCGGCCTGGCCAAGCGGATGCCGCGCGGCATTCTCACCACGCTGCGCGCCGAGAGCCTGGTCAACGACGGTACGGCGCTGGTGCTGTTCGCGGTGGCGGCCGGCGTGATCGCGGGCGGGAAGGTGCCCGGCGCGTTCTCGCTCACCGGTCAGTTCGTCGGCAAGTCGCTGGGCGGGGTGGCGGCCGGGTTGCTCGTCGGCGGGGTGGTGGTGCTGATCCGCAAGCACGTCGACGACGCGTTGCGCGAGGGCGGGCTGAGCATCCTCACCCCGTTCGTCGCGTTCCTGCTCGCCGACGCGGCGCACGCCAGCGGGGTGCTCGCGGTCGTCGTCTCCGGCCTGCTCCTGTCGTACGCGGGTCCCCGGGTGATCCGGGCCCGCTCCCGGCTGACCGCCTACGCGTTCTGGGACCTGTCCACCTTCATGATCAACGGCAGCCTGTTCGTGCTGCTGGGCATGCAGGTGCCCGGCTCGCTGCGCAGCATCACCAGCCACTCGCCGGCCGCGTCGTTCGGCATCGCGGTGCTGGTCGCGCTGGTCGTGGTCGCCACCCGGCTGGGCTGGGTGCACCTGTCCGTGTCCGCGTTGCAGCGGGTCGACCGGCGGCGGTCGCGGCGGTCGGCGCACTTCGACGGCCGGATGCGTACCGCCGCCGGCTGGGCCGGGTTCCGGGGTGCGGTCTCGCTCGCCGCGGCGCTGGCCGTGCCGGTCACCATGCACGACGGCAGCCGGGTGCACGAGCGCGACCTGATCATCTTCGTCACCGTGGTGGTGATCGTGCTGATCATGGTGGTGCAGGGCACCACCCTGCCCGCCGTCGTCCGCTGGGCCGGCCTGACCGGGGACCGGGAGCGCGACGACGAGGTGCGCCGGGCGCGGATCCGGGCCACCGAGGCGGTGCTGGAGGCGTTGCCGTCGGCCGCCGCCGATCTGGGCGTCGCGGCGGACACCGTGGACCGGCTCCGCGCCGGCTACCAGGACCACCTCGAGGAGGTACGCGATCCGCGCGGCGAGGAGGCGGACCGGGAGCGGGAGCTGGCCCGCCGGTTGCAGCTCGAGATGCTGGACCGTAAGCGTCAGGCGGTCACCCGGCTGCGGAACACCAACCAGATCGACGACGCGGTGCTGCGTGAGCTCCAGGCGGCCACGGACATCGAGGAGATCAGGCTGCTCGGCCCCGAGCTGGAGGACTGAGCCGTGGCCCGGCGCGGCGGGGTGCCGTGCCGGGCCACGGGAGGGGATCAGCCGGCCGTGCAGCTCACGGTGCCGGAGGGGGCGGTGCCGGTGCCCTGGAAGCCGAACTCGGTGTTGCCACCGGCGGGGACCTGGCGGTTGTAGTCGACGTTGCGGAACGTCACCTGGCCGGTGGAGCCGCTGGTCTGCGCGCTCCACGCGTTGGTGACCGCCGAGCCGGACGGCAGCGTCAGTGACACCGACCAGCCGTTGAGCGCGCTGCCGCCGGCGGTGACCCGGACGTTGGTGACGAAGCCGCCCTGCCACTGGTTGGTGGAGAGCGTCGCGGTGCAGGCGCCGGCCGGCGGGGGCGTCGACGGCGGGGTGCTGGTCGGCGGCGTGGTCGTGGGCGGCGTGCTGGTGGGCGGCGTGCTGGTGGGCGGGGTGCTGGTCGGCGGCGTGGTGCCGCCGGCGTTCAGCGCGTTGAGCGTCGAGGTGTACGCCGCCTTCTTGTTGCCGCTGCCGTCGAAGAGCAGTGGCGTGCCGCTGGCCCGCCAGGAGTCGCTGTCCCGGATGCCCCAGACGGTGATGCCGTTGCACCGCGCCACGGCCAGGCAGTCCTTGACGACGTTGCCGTAGGTGGTGGCCTGGGCGCTGCCGGAGCCCTCGATGTCGAGCTCGGTGATCTGCACGTCGACGCCGAGGTCGGCGAAGTTCTGCAACGTGGTGCGGTAGTTGCTCGGGTACGGCGAGCCGTTGTTGAAGTGCGACTGGAAGCCGACGCAGTCGATCGGCACGCCCCGGGCCTTGAAGTCCTTGACCATGTTGTAGACGCCCTGCGTCTTGGCCCAGGTCCAGTTGTCGGTGTTGTAGTCGTTGTAGCAGAGCTTGGCGCCGGGGTCGGCGGCGCGCGCGGTGCGGAAGGCGACCTCGATCCAGTCGTTGCCGGTGCGCTGGAGGTTCGAGTCGCGGCGGCCGCCGTTGCCGTCGTCGAACGCCTCGTTGACCACGTCCCAGGAGTAGATCTTGCCCTTGAAGTGGGTGGCGACCTGGGTGATGTGGTTGACCATGGCGTTGCGCAGCGCGGTGCCGGACATGTTCTGCGCCCAGCCCGGCTGCTGCGAGTGCCAGGCCAGCGCGTGCCCGCGGACCCGCATGCCGTTCGCCTGGGCGTGCGCGACGATCCGGTCGGAGCTGCTGTAGCTGAACTGGTTCTGGGACGGCTCGGTGGCGTCCCACTTCATCTCGTTCTCGGGCGTGACCATGTTGAACTCGCGGTTCAGGATGCCGACGTACGTGCTGTCCGACAGCTTGTTCGCGGCCACCGCGGTGCCGAAGTAGCGGCCCTGCTCCGCCGCCGACGCGCCGAGCGTCGTGCCGGCGCTGGCGCTGGTCGCGACCGCTACCGTCGCGGCGACCGCCGCGGCCCCGGCGAGCATCGACACCACCGTGGCACGGGGGCGCGGCCGGGCCGCCGCGCTCTGACTGGTGCGGGCGAACACCTTGTCCATCTGAAGCCTCTCCTAGCCTGACCAATGGGATGGTCCACCTCGACCACCGCCCGCCACGGTGTCGGCTCGGACGCGGCCGCCCGGAGGCCGCGCGGGTGGGGAGTGGCTCCCCGTCACCGTGGAGTGATCGAAGCGAATCTGTCAGGAGCCTACCGGAAGGATTCCGAAAACTTAACGTTCTCGATGTCTCGATTCGTCTGCCGCCGATGACGCCCGGAGGCGGGAACGTGCCGGCCGTGGGCGGTGGCCGCGCCGGGACCGCCCCGGTGCGCCGGCTCCGAAAGTTTCGGGTACCGGGCCCGCCGGGTCGACACGCTGTCCGCCACCGGACCGCCGCCGGTGCTTGAACGGGGACGCCCCCGGGGTCGATGCTGGCACTACATCGATTATCGACGATGGAGGAGTCCTGATGCGCCGACCGTCGCTCGTCTTCCTCGCGCTCGCCGCGCTGCTCGCCGTCACCCCGGCCGCGGCCCGGGCCGGCGCGCCCCGGCCGGCCACCCCGGCGGCGCTCGCCGAGGTGCGCACCGCCGGCACCGCCTGGGGCCACGACCCGGCCACCGGCCGCCTCACCGTCACCGTCGACGACACGGTACGCGGGGCCGCGCTGACCGCGGTGCGCCGGGCCGCCGACCGGTCCGGGGCGGTGCTGCGGCACGAGCCCGGCCGGCTGCGCACACTGATCGCCGGCGGCCAGGCGATCTACGGCGGCGGTGGCCGATGCTCCCTCGGCGCGAACGCGCGCAGCGGCAGCACCTGGTACTTCGTCACCGCCGGACACTGCACGAACCTCGGCGCCACCTGGTACGCCGACAGCGCCCGCACCAGCGTGCTGGGTTCCCGGACCGGCAGCAGCTTCCCCGGCAACGACTACGGGGTGGTCCGCTACACCGGCACTGTCGCCCACCCCAGCGCCGTCTACACGTACCCCGGCCAGGTGACCATCTCCGGGGCGGGCAGCGCGTACGTCGGGCAGGCGGTCTGCCGCAGCGGCGCCACCACCGGCGTGCGGTGCGGACTGGTCACCGGGCTGAACCAGACCGTCAACTACGCCGAGGGCAGCGTCACCGGGCTGATCCGGACCAACATCTGCGCCGAGCCGGGGGACAGCGGCGGCCCGCTCTACGTGGCCGCGACCGGCACCGTCCTCGGCCTGCTCTCCGGCGGCAGCGGCACCTGCGCCAGCGGCGGCACCAGCTACTACCAGCCGATCCTGGAGATCCTCGCCGCGTACGGCCTGACCATCCCGTGACCGGCGTCAGGCGTCGCCGGGCACGGCCATCTCACCGAGGAGCGACCAGTCGTCCTGCGGCACGCTCGCGTTGACGATCCGGGGCGTCTCGGCCAGGTGCGGCGGCAGCGTGCGCTGCGCCTCGCGGAAGTGCGCCGACTGCACGTGCGCCGCGCCGGCCTCGTCGTCGCGGAACGCCTCGACCAGCACGTACTCGGTCGGGTCGTCCAGGCTGCGGGACCAGTCGAACCACAGGCAGCCGGGCTCGGCCCGGGTCGCCGTGGTGAAGTCGGCGGCGATCTGCGGCCACCGGTCGGCGTCGGCGGGCCGGACCCGGAACTTGGCGGTAATGAAGATCATGGGTCCAGGCTACTCAGGTCGGCCGTCGGTCGGCGCCGACGACGACCGCCGGGCCCCGCAGGGCGGCGGTGCTGTTCCCGGTGGTGCCCGCCGGCCCGCCGACGACCGCGGCGGGCACCCGCGGTGGCCAGGCCGCCCGGACGATTCCGGGTCACGGGCACCGCCGGAACGGAGGACGCCACGCCGGCCCGACGGTCGCTAGCCTGGCGCGGTGACCGTCTACGCCCTCGCGCAGCTCACCGTCCACGACCGGGCGCGCTACGACCGGTACGTCGCCGCCTTCCTGCCGGTGCTCGCCCGGCACGGCGGTCGCCTGCTCGCGGCGGACACCGCACCGCGGGTGGTGTCCGGCGAGTGGCCGCACGACAAGGTGGTCCTGCTGTCCTTCGACAGCCGGGACGACTTCGAGCGCTGGTCCACCTCGCCGGAATACCGGGAGTTGTCCCGCGACCGGGAGGCGGCCACCGACGGGGTGGTGCTGCTGCTCGACGGGATCGGCCACGCCTGGCCGGCCTGAGCGCGCCCCCGGCCGGTCAGAGCCGGTGCCGCACCCACACGTTGGGCTCGACGTAGGCGGCGTGGTCGTGCGCCACGTCGACCAGCACCGGCGCCAGCGCGCCGGGCACGTGCACCGGTCCGTCGGCGTCGAACGGCAGCCCGGTCCAGCGTCGCCAGTCGGCGAGCGTGCCGGTGATCGCCATCGACCGGGGCGCCACCCGCTCGACGACGCCGCCGGCCCGCACGTGCACCCGCAGCCACGGGTCCTCGGGCAGCCCGTCGGGGCGCCGGCGGGCGGCGTACTCGGCCATCGGCACGTCCGGGAGCGCGGCCTTGCCGTTCGGGCGCACCGGCGCCACCAGCGTGTCAAAGCCCCGCGCGGCGACGGCCGCGCGCATCGCGTCCAGCATCAGCGCGGACACCCCGCCGCCGCGGCGGTCCGGGCGGACGCAGATCTCCAGGGCCGAGACCAGGTTGGGGGTGGAACCGGTGAGCCGGCCGAGCGTGGCCCGCTGGATGACCCGGTCCCAGCCTCCGTCGGGCAGCTCGTCCTCGGTCCAGCGCAGCGGCACCGCGTAGGCCCGCGCGACGACGCGACCCGGCTCGGCCGGGTCGACGGCGGCGAAGACGAACTCGGGGTAGAGGTCGTCGGCGACGCCGTAGTAGACCGCGCCCATCGGGTCCCAGAGCATGAACTCCGGCCAGGCGCCGACGAAGTCGGCGTCGAGTCGCGGCGCCAGGTCGGGTCGCTCGGCCAAGGTCATGATCTTCAGGTCCACGACCGGCACACTAGGCACTCCCGGTCCGACCCGCACGCCGATTTCCCGCCGGTGAGCTAGGGTGGAGCGGTCCCCGAGAATCGGAGTGATCATGGCAGGTGACGACGACATCTCCGGGTGAGAGCCCGGACGGCCGCCGACGCGCGCACCCCGCGCCGTCGCCGCGGCCCCCCTCGTCGTCCCCTGCCACCGCCGGGCGCCACGTCGCGCCCCGGCGCTTTCCTTCCCGAGGTCGATCATGTCCGACGCCTTCGTCGTCAGCTCCGCGCTCACCTTCTCCTGGCCGGACGACACTCCGGTCTTCACCGAACTGTCCTTCTCCGTGCCCGCCGGCCGCACCGGTCTGGTGGCTCCCAACGGCACGGGCAAGACCACGCTGCTGCGGCTGATCGCCGGCGAACTGCGCCCGGCCGCCGGCACGGTCACCGTCCACGGTGTCCTCGGCTACCTGCCCCAGCACCTGCCGTTCGCCGTCGACCAGAGCGTCGCGCAGGTCCTCGGCGTCGACCGGGCCGTCGCCGCGCTGCATGCCATCGAGGCCGGTGACGCCCGCGAGGAGCACTTCACCGCCCTCGGCGACGACTGGGACGTGGAGGAGCGCACCCGGGCGGAGCTGGACCGGCTGGGCCTGGGCGAGCTGGCGCTCGACCGCCGCCTGGGCACGCTCAGCGGCGGTCAGGTGATCTCGCTGGGCCTGGCCGCGCAGCTGCTGCGCCGCCCGGACGTGCTGCTGCTCGACGAGCCGACGAACAACCTCGACGAGGCGGCCCGCGAACGGCTCACCGCGGTGCTGCGCGGCTGGGCCGGCTGCCTGCTGGTGGTCAGCCACGACCGGTCGCTGCTCGACGAGATGGACCGGATCGCGTCGCTGGAGTCCGACGAGATCCGCTGGTACGGCGGCAACTTCAGCGCCTACGAACAGGCGGTACGGGCCGAGCGCGAGGTCGCCGAACGGCAGGTCCGCAGCGCCGAGCAGGACCTGAAGCGGCAGAAACGCGAGTTGCAGCAGGCCCGGGAACGCGCCGCCCGCCGCGCCTCCACCGCCGCCCGGAACCTGCCCGACGCCGGGCTGGCCCGGATCGTCGCCGGTGGCCTCAAGCGGGACGCCCAGGTCTCGGCCGGCCGCACCGCCGAGACGCACACCGCCCGCGTCGGCGACGCGCAGGCCCGCCTGGACCAGGCCAGCCGGGCGGCCCGCCAGGACGACCGGATCGTCATCGACCTGCCGGACACCGCAGTGCCCGCCGGCCGGACCGTCTTCGCCGGCGAACGGCTGCGCGCCGAGTACGACGGCCGCCCGGTCTTCGCCGGCGTCGACCTGACCGTCCGGGGACCGGAGCGGATCGCGCTCACCGGCGGCAACGGCGTCGGCAAGTCCACGCTGCTACGCCTGGTCAGCGGCGACCAGGCGCCGGTCGCCGGCACCGCCACCCGGGTCGAGGGCCGGGTGGCCTACCTGTCGCAACGACTGGACCTGCTCGACCCGGCGCGGACGGTCGCCGAGAACCTGGCCGCGTTCGCGCCCGCGCTCGCCGACGCCGAACGGATGAACCTGCTGGCCCGGTTCCTGTTCCGCGGTGACCGGGTGCACCTGCCGGTGCGGGTGCTCTCCGGCGGCGAACTGCTGCGGGCCACCCTGGCCTGCGTGCTGAACGCCTCGCCGGCGCCGCAGCTGCTGCTGCTCGACGAGCCCACCAACAACCTCGACCTGGACAGCGTCGCGCAGTTGGAGAGCGCGCTCGGCGGCTACCGGGGGGCGATGCTCGTGGTCAGCCACGACCCGCGGTTCCTGGCCGCGATCGGCGTGCAGCGGTGGCTGCGGCTGGCCGACGGCACGCTTGTCGAGACCCGCGCGCCGGAGGAGGCTGGCTAGTCTGCCGGCATGGCAGATCCATTCCGGGTGCGCGTCACCGTGCGCGGCTACGAGCTGGACACCCAGGGACACCTCAACCAGGCGGTCTACCTCCAGTACGCCGAGCACGCCCGCTGGGAGTGCCTGCGCGCCGCCGGGATCGCCCAGGACCGGTTGCTCGCCGGCGGCGTCGGACCGGTCGCCCTGGAGGTGACCGTGCGCTACCTGCGGGAGCTGCGCGGCGGCGACGAGGTCGACGTCACCTGCGAGTTCCGGTGGGGCGAGGGGAAGACGTTCGGCATCGTGCAGGACTTCACCCGGCCCGACGGGACCCCGGTCGCCGCGGTGACCGGGGTCGGCGGCCTGCTGGACCTGGCCGCCCGGCGGCTCGTGCCCGAGCCGCGGGAGCGGTTCCGCGCGCTGGCCGTCGACCGGGCGCCGATGAGCCTCTGAGCCGTCCCGGGCCCGTCGCGCCGTCCGGTCCCGGCGGCGGCGGGTCAGGCGGGCCGGCGGCCCCACACCGAGACCAGCGGCGCGAGCGTGAGGTCGAGGTCGCCCGCGTCGACCGCGGCCAGGTGCGCGTCGATCTCGGTGTCGTCGGTCAGGCCGGCGGCGAGCAGGTCGGCGCGGACCATGCGCACGGTGGCGGCTTCCAGCCGGTCGCACGCCACCCCGCCGACCGGGAAGCAGCCGGCCGCCGCGACGTCGACCAGGCCGGCCGCCCGCAACGCCCGCGGCAGCGTCCGGCCGAAACGCATGTCGGCGCCCCGACGGGTCATCAGCTCCCGGACGGCGCGCCGCAGCGTGTTGGCCCGCCGCTGCGCCGGGCCGACCTCGTCCAGGCAGGCCAGCGGCTGCAGCTCGGTGTCGGCGTCCTCCACCAGCAGCCAACCGCCGGGCCGCAGCGCCGCCACCATCGTGGCCAGCGCGCGGGCCCGGTCGGGCACGTGCACGAGCACCAGCCGCGCGTGCACCAGGTCGAACGTGCCGGGCTGCGGCGGCGGGTCCCGGACGACGTCGTGCTCGCGCACCTCGTATCCGCCGCGCCGGTCCAACCAGGACGGGTCGATGTCGGTGGCGAGCACGTGACCGGTCGGGCCGACGGCCGCGGCCAGGGCCTCGGGAACGCCGGGACCACCGGCGCCCACCTCCCAGCAGCGCCACCCCGCCCGCAGCCCGAGCCGTTCGGCGTGCCCCCGCGTGACGCCGTCGAACAGCGCGGCCAGCCAGGTGAACCGCTCGCCCGCCTCCGCCCGGGCGTTGTCGAGCAGGTAACGGTGAGCCGGCTCGGGCGGGGGGTCGACGGCGTCCCGCGATGCGTTCACGGACCCATCCTCACGCCCCGACGGGTGGGTTGTCAGCCGCTGCCACGCAGGTAGGCGAGCACGGCCAGCACCCGGCGGTTGGTGTCGTCGTCCGGCGGCAGGTCCAGCTTGGCCAGGATGTTGCCCACGTGCTTGCCGACCGCGGCCTCGGTGACGTGCAGCCGGGCGGCGATCGCGCCGTTGGAGTGGCCCTCGGCGACCAGGCCCAGCACCTCCCGCTCGCGTCGGGACAGCGCGCCGAGCGGGTCCCGCGGTCGGCGCAGCAGGTGCCGCACCACGTCCGGGTCGACGGCCGTGCCGCCGACGGCCACCCGGCGCAGCGTGTCGGCGAACTCGGCCACGTCGGCCACCCGGTCCTTGAGCAGGTAGCCGACCCGCCGGCCGTCGCCGCTGTCCAGCAGCGCCGCGGCGTACCCGCTCTGCACGTGCTGGCTCAACACCACCACGGCGAGGTCGGGTCGCTCCGCGCGCAGCGTCACCGCCGCGCGCAGGCCGTCGTCGCGGTGCTCCGGCGGCATCCGGATGTCGGTCACCACCAGGTCCGGCCGGTGGGTACGGACCGCGTCCAGCAGCTCCGGGGCGGAGCCGACCGCGGCGGCCACCGCGAAGCCGAAGCGGGTCAGCAGGCCCACCAGTCCCTCGCGGAGGAGGACCTCGTCCTCGGCGAGGACGACCCGGGTCACGGACGGCACGGCAGCTCCACCCGCACGAGGGTAGGCCCGCCGGGCGGACTGGACAGCAGCAACCTGCCGTCCACCGCGGCCACCCGGTCGGCGAGCCCGGTCAGGCCGGTGCCCCGGTCCGGGTCGGCGCCGCCCCGGCCGTCGTCCTCGACCTCCACCACCAACCGGCGGTCGGCCCGGGTCAGCCGCACCTCGGCCCGGGTCGCGCCGGCGTGCCGGGCCACGTTTCCCAGCGCCTCGGAGACGACGTACCAGGCGGTGGTCTCGACCAGCTCCGGCGCGGGGTGGGACAGCTCGGCCCGCACGGTGACCGGGACCACCGACCGGGCGGCCAGGTCACCGACCGCGCCGGCCAGCCCCAACTCGGTGAGCTGCCGGGGGCGCAGGCCCTGGACGATGCCGCGCAGCGTCACCATCAGCTCCTTGGCCTGCTCGTGCGCCGCGTCGAGCGGTCGGGCGGCGGGGGAGTCGTCCGGCACGTCGAGGCGGGCCAGCCCGAGCTGGAGGGTGAGGCTGGTCAGGCGCGGCTGCGCCCCGTCGTGCACGTCCCGCTCGATGCGGCGGCGTTCCGCCTCGTAGGCGCCCACCAGGCGGGCCCGGGACCGGGTCACCTCCCGCAGCGCGCCGGCGTCGGGCGCGCCGTCGAGCAGCCACCGGGCCACCGCCGCCTGGCCGGCGACCAGCAGACCGGCCAGGTAGAGCAGCGCCGGCGCGGCGAGCACGCCGGCGACGGCGTAGGGTACCGCCCCGGCCGGCGTGTCCACCGTGGCCCAGACCAGCACGATCCGGTCCCCGCCGCCGGCCAGCCACGGCCCGGCGACCAGCGCCACGTCGAGCAGCACCAGCAGGCCGAACGTGCCGTAGGCGAGCGGCACCACGGTGGCCAGCCAGGCGGTGTACGCGACCTCCCGCCAGGCGGCGGCGCTGCTCCAGCGGGCCGCCGGGCCGCGCCGGGCCGGGCCGGGTCGGGGCCGGTCGTCGACCAGGCCGAGCCGCCACCGCTCGACCGCCGCCACCGGCACGCTCGTCAGCGGCGCCGACGCGAGCGCGACCGACGCCAGCACGGCGAGCACGGCCAGCACCCGCACGTCGACCGGCCGGCCCTGCCGCAGCGCGCTCGCCACCAGCAGCAGCGGCGCGGCGACCACGGACCACGCGACCGCCAGCACGCCGGCGACCGGCAGGGTGGTCGCGGCGTACGCCAGGGCGCGCCAGGGCCAGGCGGAGAGCGGGTAGTGGCGGCGGCGCAACGCCCCGGCCAGGTACGACGGCTGAGTCATGGGCTGACGCTAGCCAGCGGCCGGGCGGCCGGCCCAGCCGTCCAGACCCCGGTTGCGGGGTGGGTCTGGCCCTACCCCGGTCCGGCCCGCCCCGCCCCGTGCGCGCGGCCGGCGTCCTGGCCGGCCGTCGCGCCGCTGTTCGGCCGGGTGTCGTGGGCGGCTCCGCGCCTGCTCCGGGAGTGTCGTCCGGCGCGCCTATCCTGACCGGATGGAGCTGGCGTTCAGCGGCGAGGTCTGGTTCTGGCGGGGGCCGGCGCCCCACCACTTCGTGACCGTGCCCGCCGAGCAGTGCGCCGCGCTGGCGGCCGCCGCGGCGTCGGTCAGCTACGGCTGGGGCATGATCCCGGTCGGCGTCCGGATCGGCGGCACCGCGTGGCGCACGTCGCTGTGGCCGAAGGACGGGCGTTACCTGGTGCCGCTGCGGGTCGCGGCGCGTCGGGCGGAGGGCATCGAGCTCGGCGACCGGGTGGACGTCCGGCTGACGGTGGACGGGTGAGCGCCGACGACCTGGCGCGGGCGGGCCGCTTGCTCGCCGTCGCGAGCCGGCCGGTGGTGTTCACCGGCGCCGGCATGTCGGCCGAGAGCGCGGTGCCGACGTTCCGGGACGCGCAGACCGGCCTCTGGCGACGGTACGACCCGGCCCGGCTCGCCACCCCGGCCGCGTTCCACGCCGACCCGGCCCTGGTCTGGGGCTGGTACGAGAGCCGGCGGCACGGGGTGCGCCGGGCCGAGCCGAACCCGGGACACCGGGCGGTGGCCGCGATCCGGAGCCGGCTGCCGGACACCGTCGTGGTCACGCAGAACGTCGACGACCTGCACGAGCGGGGCGGCGTGCCCGACCCGGTGCGGCTGCACGGCAGCCTGTTCGCGCCCCGCTGCTCGGCCTGCGCCCACCCCGCGCCGGCGCCCGGTGACGCGGGCGAGCCGCCGGCCGGGCCGCTCGACCCGCCGGCCTGCGCACGGTGCGCCGCCCCGGTCCGGCCGGGCGTGGTCTGGTTCGGCGAGGCGCTGCCGGCGGCGGCGCTGGACGCCGCGGTCGCGGCGGCGTCCCGGTGCGACCTGCTGCTCACCGTGGGCACCTCCGCGCTGGTCCATCCGGCCGCCGAGATCCCGCTGGTGGCGGCACGCCTCGGCGCGCCCGTGGTGCAGGTGAACCCGGACCGGACGCCGCTGGACGCGGTCTGCGCGGTCAACCTGCGTGGTCGTGCGGGCGAGGTGTTGCCGGAGCTGGTCCGGGCGGCCTGGCCGGCGGACGCCGCCGGCTGAGCGGCGTCCAGCCGACCGAGCGGCGTCCAGCCGCCTGATCGGCCGAATCGTCCGACCGGCCCCGGCCGCGCCGCCTACCGTCGGCCGGGGGCGGTGCGGCGACGAGGGGCGGAGCGTGGGAGACGACCGGGCGGGACGGCACCCGTGGTGGTCGCGCCCGCCCGTGCCGGCGCCGGCGGACCGCCGGGTCACGCCGTTCGAGATCTTCTTCGACCTGGTCTTCGTCTTCGCGCTCACCCGGATCATGGCGTTGGTCGGGCCGGATCCCACCCCGGCCGACATGGGCCGCGGGCTGTTGCTGCTCGTGCTGCTCTGGGTCGCCTGGTCGTCGTACACCTGGTTGGGCAACCACACGCGGGCCGATGCGGGGGTGGTGCGCGGCGGGTTCCTGGTCGCGATGGCGGCGTTGTTCGTGGCCGCGCTGGTCATGCCCCGGGCCTGGACGCCCGGTCCGGGGTTGGACGGGCCGTTGCTGGTCGCGCTCGCCTACGTGCTGCTGCGCGTGGTGCACCTGGCGCTGTTCCACTGGGCGGCCGCCGGCGACGCGCCGCTGCGCGCCCGGATCCGCTTCTTCGCGCTGGTCAGCGCGGTCGGCTGGACGGCGTTGCTGCTCGGCGCGGTGCTGAGCGGCGCCGGGCACGCCGCGCTGTGGGTGCTGGCGTTCCTGGTGGAGGTGGTCGGGCAGCGCCTGTCCTACGCCCGCCGGGGGAGCTGGCCGCTGCGCAGCCCGACGCACTTCGCCGAGCGGCACACCCTGGTGCTGATCATCGCGCTGGGGGAGTCGGTGGTCGCCGCCGGGGTGGGCGCCGGCTCGGCGGTGACGTCGCCGTCGGTCCTGGGGGTGGCGCTGGTCGGGTTCACGGCGACGGTCTGCCTGTGGTGGCTCTACTTCCGCCGCACCGCGCCCGCCGCGGCCCGCGCGCTCGGCGCGGCGGTGCCGGCCCGGCGTGACCGGATCGCCGCGGACGCCTACAGCCAGACCCACCTGATGCTGATCGCCGGCGTCATCTACCTGGCGATCGGCGTCGAGCAGGTGCTGGCGCACGTCTCCGGCGCGGATCCGGCGGCGCGGCTGAGCCGGTCGGCCACCGTGGCGCTGTTCGGCGGCGCCGCGGTCCACCTGACCGGGTGGCTGCTGTTCCGACGGGTCACCGGGCAGCCGGTCGGCCCGGCCCGGCTGGCGGTCACCGGGGCGGTCGGTGCGCTCGCGCCACTCGGCGTGGCGCTGCCTCCGGCGGCGGCGCTCGGCCTGCTGACCGGGTTGCTGCTGGTCGCCGTCGCCGTGGACCGGCGGGGGAGACCGGGCGCGGAGCGACGGCCGGTAAACGATGTGCATCAACCGGTTTGAGCGTCCGCTTCTCGGAGAAGTGCCTGTCGCGCGGGCAGAGCAGCCGGCGCGACCACGGGAGGTGGCGATGTCACGGAAACTGCGGGCGACCGCGTTGGTCGGGGTGCTCATCCTGGCGGTCAGCGGCTGCGGCGGCGTGGGCGGGGGAGGTGACTCCGGCGGCGGCGAGAAGGGCGGCGGTGCGCTCAGCACCATGGGCCTCAGCCTGTCCGACGAGATCGCCACCACCCGGGTGGACGCGTTCACGCGGGACCACCCCGACGTCCGGTTACAGATCACCGAGGGCGCCTTCGACGAGCAGCAGTTCCTGTCGGCGGTTGCCTCGGGCAACCCCCCGGACCTGGTGTACCTGGACCGCAAGCTGATCGGCACGTACGCCAAGCGCGGTTCGATCCAGCCGCTCACCGACTGCGTCGGCGAGCAGGGAATCGACATGGGACAGTTCCGCCAGTCCGCGAGGGACCAGGTGACGCTCGACGGCACGGTCTACGGCATCCCCGAGTTCTCCCAGGTCCGCGTGCTCTACCTGAACGAGGGGCTGCTCAAGAGGGCCGGCCTGACCGTGGACGACGTGAACCTGGCCGACTGGGCCGGGCTGCCGGCGTTGAACGCCAAGCTCGCCGCCGTCTCCGGCGGCCGGCTCAGCCGCATCGGCATCGACCCGAAGATCCCCGAGTTCCTGCCGATGTGGGCGAGGGCCAACGGCGCCGAGATGATCTCCGCCGACGGCACGAAGCCGAACCTCACCGACCCGAAGGTTGTCGAGGCGCTCACCACCGGCGTCCGGCTCGTCCAGGACCAGGGCGGCTGGGGGAAGTTCAAGTCGTTCCGCGACACGTTCGACTTCTTCGGCGCGCAGAACCCGCTGGCCAAGAACCAGATGGTCGCCTGGCCGATGGAGGAGTGGTTCCTCAACCAGGCGGCCAAGAACAGCCCGAAGGCGGAGCTGGTGGTGAAGCCGTTCGTGGACCGGCAGGGCAAGCCGCTGAGCATGTCCTCCGGCCAGGCCTGGGTGCTCACCAAGGGGGCGAAGAACCCGAAGGCGGCCTGCGCGTTCGTCAAGCAGATGACCGCCACCGACACCTGGCTCGCCGCCGCCCGGGCGCGCGCCGACGCCCGCAAGGCCGACAAGTTGCCCTTCACCGGCCTCTGGACCGGCAACACCGCCGCCGACAAGAAGATCTTCGACGAGGTGTACCAGCCGACCGGCGACAAGCGCTTCGACGACGCGGTCGCGGCGGTACGTCAGGCGCAGGACGTCGCGTTCGCCATGCCCGCCTCGCCCGCCGGGGCCGAGTTCGACAAGGCGTGGACCGATGCGGTCAACCGGGTGCTCGCCGGCCAGCAGCAGCCCGGCCCGGCGCTCGCCCGCGCACAGCAGGAGGCGACCGCCGCGCTCGACAAGGCCGCGGGCTAGGTCGCGGATGGCCACCTCCGTCACCCCCGCCGTACCGGGCCGGCGGCGTCGCTCGCCGCTGGCCCGGCGGGAGGCCCGCTGGGCGTACCTGTTCCTGGCGCCGTGGATCGTCGGTTTCCTGGCGTTCACCGCCGGGCCGATGGTCGCCAGCCTGTGGCTGAGCTTCACCGAGTACGACGTGATCAACGCGCCGCGCTTCTCCGGGCTGGACAACTACCGGCAGCTCGTGTCGGATCCGCAGGTGGCGCGCAGTCTCGGCAACACCGTCTACTACGCGGCGCTGCACGTGCCGCTGGTGATGGCGCTCTCGCTCGGGCTCGCGCTGCTGCTCAAGCGGGTCGGCCGGCTCCAGGGCTTCTTCCGTACCGTGTTCTACCTGCCGGTGATGACCCCGGCGGTGGCGGTCGGCATCCTGTTCCTGCTGCTGCTCAACACGCAGGACGGCCTGGTCAACCGCGGCCTGGCCCTGGTCGGCATCGACGGTCCGAGCTGGACCACCGACCCGGGCTGGGTGATGCCCGGCATCGTGCTGATGAGCCTGTGGAGCCTCGGCTCCACCGTGATCATCTACCTGGCGGCACTGCAGAACGTGCCGGGTGACCTGTACGAGGCGGCCGACCTCGACGGCGCCGGCCCGTGGACCCGGTTTCGGCACGTGACGCTGCCGATGATCTCCGGGTCGCTGTTCTTCACGCTGATCGTCAACACCATCGCGTCGCTGCAGATGTTCACCGAGGTCTACACCATGTACTTCGG
Organism: Micromonospora humi; assembly: GCF_900090105.1. Lineage (GTDB taxonomy): Bacteria > Actinomycetota > Actinomycetes > Mycobacteriales > Micromonosporaceae > Micromonospora > Micromonospora humi. The sequence continues at coordinate 612,767 of NZ_FMDM01000001.1, forward strand.
CAACCGGCAGACCGCCGGCTCGTTCAACAGCGACGCGGCGTCGTTCTACGTGATCCACCTGTTCCGGGAGGCGTTCCAGTTCCTGCACATGGGCTTCGCCTCGGCGATGGCCTGGCTGCTGTTCCTGCTCATCCTGGGCATCACGCTGGCGCAGGTGAAGCTCGGCAACCGGTTCGTCTACTACGAGGGGGAGGACCGGTGACCACGACGACTCGACCGGCGGGCGTCGGCACGGTGGTGGTCCCGGTGCCGGCGACCCGACCGGCGCCGCGGCCGGAGGACGGCCGCCGGCCACGCTGGCAGCGGGTGCTGTTCGTGCTGGCCCTGCTGGCCGCCGCGGTGGTCTTCCTGCTGCCGTTCGTCTGGCTGGTCGGCGCCTCGCTGCGGCCCCGGGAGTACGTGTTCGCGCCCGGCTTCCTGCCGGTGCCGTTCGCGCCGGACAACTACGCCCAGGCGTGGCAGGCGATGCCGCTGCTCACCTGGCTGTTCAACAGCCTGGTGGTCGGGGTGGCGGCGGCCGCCACGGCGACGCTGTCCAGCGCCTGGGTCGCGTTCGGCTTCGCGTACTTCCGGTTCCCCGGGCGCAACCTGCTCTTCGGCCTGGTGCTCGCCACCATGATGCTGCCGTTCGCGGTCACCATGATCCCGACGTACCTGATCTGGAACCGGCTCGGCCTGGTCGACACCCAGGTGCCGCTCTGGGCGGGCAACCTGTTCGGCTCGGCGTTCTACATCTTCCTGCTGCGCCAGTTCTTCCTCTCGCTGCCCCGGGAGTACTTCGAGGCGGCCCGGGTGGACGGCGCCAGCTATCCGCAGCTCTTCTGGCGGATGGCGTTCCCGCTGGTCCGCCCGGCCCTGCTGGTGGCGTTCGTGTTCGAGTTCAAGGCCAGCTGGACCGACCTGGTGAAACCGTTGATCTACCTGCGCAACGAGCAGCTCTACACGTTGCCGCGCGGGCTGAAGGTGATCCTGGACCGGTTCGGCTACGGCGGCGAACAGCAGTGGGAGATCGTCCTCGCCGGCAGCGTGATCGCCACCGTACCGATGATCGTGCTGTTCTTCCTGGCGCAGCGGCACTTCGTCGAGGGCATCGCGACCACCGGCCGCAAGGGGTGAGCCTCAGGCGTCGCGCGGCGCCCGCTTCGGGAAGACGGTGTAGGCCACCGGCCAGAACACCAGCCAGGCCGCCATGGCCAGGGTGAGCCGGGCGGCCCACGCCCACAATTCCTCGGTGCGTTCGGCGTCGCCGACCAGGGCGACGCCGCCGAGCAGCACCGCGCAGGCGACCGCCCACCCGATCATGCCCTTGCCCCACTCCCGCCACTCGTGCCGGGCCCGGGCCCACCCGTAGCGGGGCGCGCGGCGCGGCGGTGGTCCGCCGGCGAACCGGTGCGCGAACCGCTCGTCGGCCCAGCGCACCATGCTGTGCCCGAACGCGACCGAGAAGCCGAGGTACGCGGCGGCGAGGCCGTGGGCGAAGGTGGCGGTGCCGCCGCCGCGCAGGTCGACGATCGTGGCGGCCAGCAGGACGAGGTCGACGGCGGGCACGGCGAGCAGCAGCGCGGCGCCGAGGCGGGGTCGGCGCAGCGGATACCGGGCGACCAGGCCGGCGGCCAGGAACAGCCAGAACGCCACCTCGCACGCGACGATGACTCCGATGAGCATGCGACCTCCCCGTTTTAGTACGCTGTGCGACAACAACCCTAGCAACCGCCGTCCACCAGCCGCCGGAGGGGCCGTGCCCAAGATCGTCGACCATGACGCCCGCCGAGCCGAGCTGGCCGAGGCGATGTGGCGGGTGGTCTACCGCGACGGCGTCGGCGCGGCCACGGTGCGCAGCATCGCCGCCGAGGCCGGCTGGTCGCCCAGCGCCCTGCGGCACTACTTCGCCACCCAGACCGAGCTGCTGGTCTTCGCCATGGAACACGTGATGGCCGCGGCGACCCAACGGTTCACCGCCGACCACCGCACCGGCCCCGCCCGCCACGTCGTCCAGGGCATGCTGGAGGAACTGCTGCCGCTGGACCGCCAGCGCGTCCGGGAGGCCGAGGTGTGGCTGCTGCTCGCCGCCCGGGCGCAGGTCGACCCCGCCGCCCGGGAGCGGATGACCGAGGCCGACGACGGCGTACGCCGGGCCGCCGAACTCGCCGTCGCGCTGCTCACCGGCGAACGACCGGCCGACGAGGCGGCGGTCGCCCGCCTGCACGCCCTGCTCGACGGCCTCACCCTGCACGCGCTGCTGCACCCCGACCGGATGCCGCCGCAGCGACTCCGCGACCTGCTCGCCGCGCACCTCGACCAGCTCGCCCGCGACGGGTCGGCGGCACCCCCCGGATAAGGTCGGACCCGTGCGGACCAAGCAGGAACTGTCGGCGGCGATCCGGGAACGACGGCGGGCGGCGCTGGTGGTCAACGCCCACTCCCGCCGGGGCCGCCGGCTCTACGACACCGTCCACTCGCGCCTGCGCGCGGCCGGGTTCACGCTGCTCGGCGCGTATCCGGTGGACCGGCCGGGCGAACTCGACCGGGCGCTGGCCGAGGCCGTCGACCTCGGGCCGGACCTGCTGGTCACCGGCGGCGGCGACGGCACCATCGGGGCGGCGGCCCGGCTGCTCGCCCACCGCGACGTCGCGCTGGGCCTGCTTCCGCTGGGCACCACGAACAACTTCGCCCGCACCGTCGGCGTCCCGCTCGACCTCGACGCGGCGGTCGCGGTGCTCACCGACGGCAAGGTGATCGACGTCGACCTGGGCCTGATCGGCGACACCCGGTTCACCAACCACGTCGGGATCGGCCTGTCCGCCGACATCATGCTGACCGCGCCGCCCCGACTGAAGCGCGCCGTGGGCCGGCTGGCCTACCCGCTCACCGCGCTCGGGCTGCTGGCCCGGCACCGGCCGTTGCGGGTGACCGTCCGCGCCGAGGGGCGGGACCACGCGTTCACCACGCACCAGGTGTACGTGGCCAACGGCGGGTTCCACGCCGGGCGACCGATCACATCCGACGCCAACGCCGACGACCGGCTGCTGGTCGCGTACCCGGTGGGTGGGGCCAGCCGGCGCGGGCTGCTGCGCGAGACGGCGCGCAACGCCGCCGCCGGCCGCCGCCGCACCCTCGGCGACGAACCGTTCCTGGCCGTCCGCCAGCTCTGGCTGGAAACCGACCGGCCGGCCCGCATCGAGGTCGACGGCGAGCCGTACGGCCGGACGCCGGTGCGCATCGGCCTGGACCCGAACGCGCTGCGGCTGATGGCCCCCGCGGACAGCCCGGACCACTGACGGTCAGATCGGGCGGTCCTCGTCGGGCAGCGGGATCTCCTGGTTCTGCTCCAGCGCGTCGGCCGGGTCCAGGTCGTCGCGGACCGACTCGCCCAGGCCGGCGCGCTCGCTCGGCGGGCGCAGCACACCCTGCTCGGCCAGGTCGGCCTCGGCCGCCTCGGGCACGGCGTCCGCCACCCGCTCGGGCGGGCCGACGACCCGCTGGTCCTGCCGCTGCTCCTGGGCGTCGGCCTCCGGTGGGCGGCGCAGCGCGTCCTCGCTCATCGCGCCGCCCGCCGCACGACCGGTGCGCTCCGGTCGACCAGGCCGTCGTAACCGGCCGGGAGTTGGGCGACGGCCTGCGCGTAGGCGGCCGGGTCGAGCGCGTCGCGCAGCACGTCGAAGACGGCGGTCACCCCGTCGCGGGCCGCGTCGACGTCCACGTCGGCGCGCCCGCCGACCCGCGCCACGAACTCGTCGAGCCCGAACGCCTCGGCGGCCTCGGCCGGGCCGAACGCGTACGCCCGCAGCGCCTCCGGGAGCCGGTCGGCCAGGTCGCGGGCCTCCCCGCCGTCGATCCGCTCGGCCAGCGTGGTCAACGTGGCCCGGGTGACCGCGGCGGCCTGCTCCGCGGACGCCCCGCAGCGCCTGGCCACCGCGCCGACGAACTGGTCCTGGTCCATCTCGCCGCCTCCCTCTGCCGGGACAGCGGGATTCCCGCGCTCAGCCGCCGCAAACGGCTGCCGGGCGGTGTCGGGTCGCGGCCTCGGGACGTGACTCAGGCGACCCGGGGCACCGGCCAGGCCACCCGGTGCGCGGTGGCGTCGATCTGCCCGGTCCGTTCCAGGTCGATCGGCTCGGTCCGTTCCACGGCGATCTGCCCGGTCCGTTCGACGGCCGGGTCCGTCGGCGCGTCCACCACGACCCCGGTGCCGGTGGAATCCCGGTCGGCATCGTCGCGCACGACGGTGAGCAGGTCCAGGAACCGGTCGAGGTCCGTCGCGGCCAGCCGGAACGAGCCACGACACCGGGGGCCGGTCCAGAGCGAGAGGACCACGGCGCCCCGGTCGGGGTGGTAGCTGACCCGCAGCGTCCGGTCCTCGCCGCGCAGGTCGCCGAACAGGTCACCGAACTCGGGCAGCGGTCGCACCTCTCCCATCGATCCAGGATGCCCCACCCGGACCCGGGAGGGAAGGCCCGGCCCGCCGGTGCACCCGGCGGGCCGGGCGACGCGGCCGGGAGTAGCGTGCGACGCGGAACCCGCAACGAGGAGGTCCGGACAGTGCAGCCGACGATCGTGGACGTGCCCACCCCCGACGGAACGGCGGACGCCTATCTGGCCCGGCCGGACTCCGGCGGGCCGTTCCCCGGCGTCCTGCTGTTCATGGACGCCTTCGGGCTGCGGCCCCGGCTGGCCGAGATGGCCGGGACGATCGCCGCCCGCGGGTACGTCGTGCTGGTGCCCAACCTGTTCCACCGCGCCGGCCGCACCGGGCCGGTGGACATGTCCGCCCTGGCCGACGACAGCCGGCGCGCCGAGCTGTTCGCCCGGGTCGGTCCGATGATCGCCGCGCTGACGCCGGCGACGGTGGCCCGCGACACCGCCGCCTACCTGGACTTCCTCGCCGCCCAGCCGGACGTCGCGCCCGGCCCGGCAGCGATCACCGGCTACTGCATGGGCGGCACGAACGCGCTGCGGGCGATCGAGGCGCACCCGGACCGGATCGCCGCCGTGGCGGCGTTCCACGCCGGGCGGGTGGTCACCGACGCGCCGGACAGCCCGCACCTCGGTGTCGGCGCGGTCACCGGGGAGCTCTACTTCGGCCACGCCGACCAGGACGCCTCGATGACCGCCGAGCAGATCGCCGTGCTGGAGAAGACCCTGGACGCGGCTGGCGTCACCTACCGCTCGGAGGTCTACCCGGGGGCCCACCACGGCTACACCCAGGCGGACACCCCGATGTACGACGAGCAGGCCACCGAGCGGCACTGGGCGGCGCTGTTCGATCTGCTGGAGCGCACGTTCCGGCGCTGACCCGTCCGCAGGCCACCGGCGCGCGACTGGCACCTGCCACCACCGGCCCGGCTGGTTAGCGTCGGCCCCATGGAGACCGACCGCACCGCGATGGCCGTGCGCTTCGCCGCGCTGACCACCGCCCACGTCGCCGACGCCTGCCTGCGGGCCGGGGTGCCGGTGCGCTGCGCCCCGGCCGTCGTACGCCCGCTGCGGGCCGGGTGGCGCCTGGCCGGGCGGGTGCTGCCGGCCCGGCACGCCGGCAGCGTCGACGTGTTCCTGGAGGCGATCGACCGGGCGTCGGCGGGCGACGTGCTGGTGGTCGACGACGGCGGGCGCACCGACCGGGCGTGCGTGGGCGACCTGGTGGTGCGGGAGGCCCGGGCGGCCGGCCTGGCCGGCCTGGTGGTGTGGGGCGCGCACCGGGACACCGCCGACCTGACGGCGGTCGGGCTGCCCGTGTTCAGCGCCGGCGTCACCCCGACCGGGCCGCTGGAACTGGACCCGCCGCCGGCCGGGGCGCTGGACTCGGCGCGGGTCGGCCCGTGCACGGTGGACGCCCGCGACCTGGTCCTGGCCGACGACGACGGCGTGCTCTTCGTGCCCGCCGACGCCGCCGGCGAGTTGTTCGACCTGGCCGGGTCCATCCGGGACACCGAGCGGCGGCAGGCCGACCGGATCGCCGCCGGCGAGTCGCTGCGCGCGCAGCTCGGGTTCGGCGACTACCTGACCGCCCGGGCGGCGGACCCGACGCTGACGTTCCGGGCGCACCTGCGCGCGGTGGGCGGCGCGATCGAGGAGTGAGGCTCAGCCGCCGCGCGCCCACAGGGCCAGGCGCACCCGGTTGGGGCTGGCGGTCTTCGTCATCAGGCTGGTGATGTGGGTCTTCACCGTGGTCACGCCGATGTGCAGCCGTTCCGCGATCTCGGTGTTGGACAGCCCTTCCGCGACCAGGCCGAGCACGTCCTGCTCGCGGGCGGTCAGTTCGGCCGTGCGTCGCGGTGCGTCGACCCGGGCGTGCACGGCCCGCTGGACCAGTCGGCGCAGCACGTCCGGGCTGAACGGGCTCTCCCCGGCGGCGGCCCGGCGCACCCCGTCGAGCAGCTCGGCCGGTGGCGCGTCCTTGAGCAGGAAGCCGCAGGCGCCCGCGGTCAGCGCCGGGTAGAGGTGGTCGTCGTCGCCGAACGTGGTGAGCACCATGATCCGGGTGGCCGGCCGGTCGGCGAGGATCCGGCTGGTCGCGCTGATCCCGTCGACGCCCGGCATCCGCAGGTCCATCACCACCACGTCCGGGCGCAGCCGGGCGGCGAGGGTGACCGCGTCGCGGCCGTTGTCGGCCTCGCCGACGACCTCCAGGTCGGGCTGGGCGTCGCAGAGCATCCGCAGGCCGGCCCGGATGAGGTGCTGGTCGTCGACCAGCAGGACCCGGATCACGCCGGCTCCGGCGCGACCGGCCGGGGCGGCGGCGCCCCACCGGGGGCCCGGTCCGGGCCGGCCGGCAGGACGGTGCGCACCTGCCAGCCCGTTTCGGTCGGCCCGGCCTCCAGCCGCCCGCCGAGCACCTCCACCCGTTCCCGCATCCCGACCAGGCCGTGGCCGCCGCCGGACGGCACGCCGGCCGGCGCGGCGCCGCGCCCGTCGTCGGACACCGCCCAGTGCACCGCGCCGTCCACCATCGACACGGTCAGCCGGGCCCGGGCCGCCGCGCCCGCATGCTTCGCCACGTTCGTCAACGCCTCCTGGGTCAGCCGCAGCACCGCCTGACCGCGGACCGCGTCCAGCGTGCCGACGGCCGCGTCCACGTCGGCCTCCACCACGACGCCGGCCTGCCGGGCCCGGTCCACCGCCGCCCCGAGAGCCGCCGGCAGCGCCGCCGGCTCGATGACCGTCAGCGCCGCGTCACCCCGGACGCCGTCCGGTTCGCGCAGCACCGCGACCAGCCGGCGCAGGTCGGTCAGCGCCGCCGTGCCGGTGGTGTGCACGTCGTCGAAGACCGCGCCCACCCGGGGGTCCAGGTCCGGCAGCACGTGCCGGGCCACCCCGACCCGCAGCACCATCGACGCGACGTGGTGGGCGAGCACGTCGTGCAGTTCGCGGGCGATGGCGCTGCGCTCGTCGGCGCGGGCGGCCCGGCTCTCCGACTCGCGCCGGTGCTGCTCGGCCGCGGCCCGCTCCTCGGCCTGCCGGCCCAGCTCCCGGGTGGTCCGCACGACCAGCCCGAGCAGCAGCGGCAGGCCGACGGTGACGGCCAGCCCGAACACACCGGTGAGCGCCTGCCGGACCGGCGCGCCGATCACCCGGCTCACGTCGATCGTGGCCACCAGCCCGGCCGCCAGCCAGAACGTGCGCGGCCGGCTCGCCCGCATGGTCAGCTCCAGCAGCGCCCAGCTCGCGCCGACCTGGTTGATCGTCACGTCGTCGACCAACGGGAGTGCCGCCACCAGCAGGGCGGACTGGATCATCAGGTTCAGCAGCGGCCGTCGGTGGCACAGCAGCGCCACCGCGAACGCCGCGACCGCGAGCCACCACTGCGTCGCGGTCGGGGCGGGCCGGCCGTGCGCGCCGATGACCAGGTAGCCGACACCGCTGAGATCCAGCAGCAACATCCGCGCGAGCGTGTCCCGCGCGTCGAACAACCGCCCCACCCAGCCCACCGCGCCAGCCTAGGCAACCGCGGCGGCCGGAGCCACCGGCCGCCGCCACCGCCGGCGCAGTCCGAGGTGGACGGCCAGCCCGAGTGGGCCGAGCAGGATGGTGAGCAGCAGCACGCCGGCGGTGAGCACTGCCGGGACGCCCCGCTCCCGCGCGTCGGCGAAGATCCAGCGGCCCACGAACAGGTCGAAGCCGATCATGTGGGCCCAGGCCGCCGCCGCGCCGTCGGCGGTGCCGAGGAGGTCCCGCAGGCCGTCCAGGGTCGGCGCGGTGACCACCGGCAGCACCGCGCCGAGTGCCGGCAGCACCAGCAGCGCGTACACCAGCAGAACGGGCGCCACGATCAGCGGCGAGCCGACGATCCGGGTTGTCCACGACCAGCGCGGCGCCAGGATCATCAGCGCCCAGAACGGGGCGGCTAGGGCGAACGTCAACCCGAACAGCGCGCCGCTCATCCGGCCAGCGCCATTCCGGCGCGGCGGACCCGGCGGGCCAGCACCAGGCCGGCGGCCGTCGCGGTGGCGAGCGCCAACACCGCCGCCACGGCCAGGGTGAGGCCGTCCGGCCGCGACAGCGGCTGCCCGCGCAGCGCCTGCCAGGTGAGCAGCAGGGTGAGCGCGGCGTACCCGGCGCCGCCGACGAGCACCAGCCGGGCCCGGGTCAGCTCGTCCAGTCGGGTGCCGAGGAACCGGTCGAGCAGGATCGCCAGCAGCGGCAGCGCCTGCAGCGCGTGCAACCCGACGAAGTGTCCGACCCGCAGGTCACCGCCGGTGGTGCTCCAGCCGACCAGCGGCAGCCCCGGTCCGCCGTCCGGCACGCCGACGCTGTGCGCCCCGGTGATCCCGGCCGGCGCTCCGGCGGGCCGCTGCGCCACCATCGGGAACGCGACGAGCATGCCGAGCAGCGACACCCCGAGACCGAGGCGCACCGCGTACCCGCCGGCCCGGTCCGGCGTGCGCCGGCGCAGCAGCACGACCGCGAGCACGACCTGGGCCAGGAAGAGCACCATGATCGCCGCGCCCATCACGTCGAACAGCGCCGCGTTGAGCGGGGTGGTGCCGTTGAAGTGGCTGGTGGTGCCGCGGACCACCTGGCCGACGATGACGACCATCTCCACCACCGACACCGCCACGATCACGGTGGCCGCCCGCTCCGCGAGTCGGCTGCGTGTCGGCAGCAGGGACAGCATCCAGGCGAGCGTCACACCGTAGACCGTGAACGAGATCGCGAACTTCAGCGGCTTGAGCCAGGCGGGGGCGCCGGTGAGCACCCGGGGGTCGGCCACCACGCCGATCGCGGCGACGACGGTGAGCACCGCCATCGCGGCCACGAGGAGCAGCAGGGGGCGGTGCCATCCGGCCGCCCGGTTCCACACGGTAGTCATGCCTGTAGATGCTGGTGGTCGGCGCGGCCGGTCGCGCCCGACCCGGAGCCGCGGTGGCGGCCTTCGGTGCGAGCCGCGTCTCCTACCGGGGGAGGAGACGCTCAGTCGGGCAGCCGGGGCATCTCCACGCCCGGGTCGCGGCCGAGCAGCACGCCGCGGGTCAAGGCCCGCGAGCCGAACCGGTCGCGCACGGCGTCGACCGCGGCGTCCAGCGCCGGCCCCGGCTCGGCGGTGAACGGCAGCGTGAGCTGGGTGTGCCCGCCGTCCAGGTTGCCCACCGAGACGCCCAGCAGGGTGACGCCGCGCTGCTCGATCAGCGGCAGCGCGGCGCGCAGCAGCGCCCGGGCGGCGGCCCGCAGCGGGGCGGTCTGCGCGGTCGGCTTGTCGAGCGTGTGCGAGCGGGTCGCCCGGGTGTAGTCGGCGAAGCGCAGCCGCAGCGTCACCGTGCGGCCGGTGCGCCGGGCGTCGCGCATCCGCCCGGTCACCCGGTCGACCAGCCCGGCCAGCACCGCGTCCAGCTCGGCGGGGGAGTGCGGCTCGCGGGCCAGCGCGTGCTGCGCGCCCATCGAGGAGCGCCGGCGGCCCACCTGCACCGCGCGCGGGTCACGGTTGTGCGCCAGGGCGTGCAGGTGCCGGCCGGCACCGCCGCCGAGCAGCGACACCAGGGCGGGCTCGTCGAGCCGGGCCACCTGCCCGACGGTACGCAGGCCGCGCTCGCGCAGCCGGCCGGCGGTGACCGGGCCGACGCCCCACAGCCGCTCCACCGGCAGCGGGTGCAGGAAGGCCAGCTCCCGGTCGGGCTCGACGACCAGCAGCCCGTCCGGCTTGGCCACCCCGCTGGCGACCTTGGCGAGGAACTTGGTGCGGGCCACGCCGACCGTGATCGGCAGGCCCACCTGCCGGCGGACCCGCTCGCGCAGCTCGGCCGCGATGCCGGCCGGCGGGCCGACCAGCCGCCGCAGCCCGCCCACGTCGAGGAACGCCTCGTCGATGCTGAGCCCCTCGACCAGCGGGGTGGTGTGCCGGAAGATCTCGAACACCGCGCGGCTGGCGGCGGTGTAGGCGGCCATCCGGGGCGGCACCACGATCGCCTCCGGGCAGAGCCGCCGCGCCTGCCGGCCGCCCATCGCGCTGCGCACGCCCCGGGCCTTCGCCTCGTAGCTGCAGGCGAGCACGACGCCGCCGCCGACGATCACCGGCCGGCCGCGCAGCCGGGGATCGTCGCGTTGCTCGACGGAGGCGTAGAACGCGTCCAGGTCGGCATGCAGGATGGTGGCCTCGCCCGACACCCGGTTATCTTCGCACACCTGTTCGAGAGATGCGGGCTGGCCTGCCCGGACGAGGGCCGGCCGGCGGGAGGGACCCGCCGGCCGGCCGCCCGCGTCACCGCCCGTAGACCTCGAACTCGTAGAGCGAGAACCCGTACGAGGTGGCCCGCTTGACCCCGTACACCCGCACGTAGCGTGCGCTGACCGGGGCGAAGGTGGCGTTGTCGACGCCGCCGTTGCCGGTGGTGGTGGCGAACACCGGCGTCCAGGAGGTGCCGTCGCCGGAGACCTCGATCCGGTACGACGTGGCGTACGCCGACTCCCAGCGCAGCACCGCCCGGCTCACCGTGCGGGCCGCCCCGAGGTCGACCCGCAGCCACTGGTTGTCGTTGTAGCTGCTGGCCCACCGGCTGCCCAGGCTGCCGTCGACCGCCTTGTCCGGGGTGTAGCTGGTCAGGAACTGGGTGCTCGACGCGCTGGCCGGACGGCCCTGGGCCAGGTTGGTGACGTCGTCGCCCCGGCGCGCCGGGAACGACACCACCTGCTGGTAGGTCGGCCGGTTCTGCCAGGCGATCAGCGGGTGGGTGATGCCGCCCAGGCCGGACTGGGCGATCGAGTCGGCGCACCACTGGTCGCCGGCGCCGCAGGACTTGTCACCCGGGTAGACGGTGGTCGCCGGCACCGCGGCGGCCTGGCCCAGCGCCCCGAGCAGCGCCGTCCGACAGGCGCCCAGGTTGCCGTTGCCGCAGTAGGCGCGCCCCAGCCCGCCGGCGACCGGGTCGCCGAGCACGGTGCGCACGTCCTTGTCGACGTAGCCCCACCAGCCGTACTGGAACGACGAGCCCTTGTGCGCCTGGCCCGCCAGGGCCCAGCTCGTCGCGCCGTCGCGACCGCCGTTCTGCCCGCCCGACGGCGCCTCGTTGACCTCGATCGCGTCGACGAGCGCGGCGTAGAGGTCCGGCCCGAGCCCGGGGCGGAACTCCGCCGAGGCGAGCAGCGGCCACCAGGCGTCGAAGATCCGGATCGCGTCGGCGTGCTGGTAGACCTTCGATCCCGGGGCCGTCTCCACCCGCCGGGCGCCGGCCTGCTGCCAGGCCCGCAGCTTGGTGACCGCGTCGGCCAGCGCCGGGTCGGTGACCGGCGCGCTGTCCAGCACCCGCAGCAGGTCGCCGAGGACCTGCTGGCCGCGCAGGTCGGTCACCGCCGCGTCCGCCATGATCTTGACGACGTCGGCGCGGCCGAGCTTGCGCTGGGCGATCGCGGCGCGCACCGGGCCGTCGAGCAACTGACCCCGGTGTACGGAGCCGAAGCTGAAGTTGCCGTCCGCCGCCCCGAAGTCCCGCGCCTGCTTGTTGTTCCAGCTGACGTAGTAGTCCTGGTTGACCGACTGCGGGTGCGCCGACGCCGGCGCGTAGCTGGCGTCGTTGGTGTCCGGGTTCCAGCCGGCCCACTCGTACGCCGGCTCGGCCTTCGCCGGCAGGTTCGGGTCGGTGACCGACGACCGGACCGGGTTCGCGCCGGAGTTGTAGTACGCCGCCTCGGTCGAGTTGACGTAGAACCAGTTGAACGCGTAGCCGACGCTGGCCGCGGACGCCTGGAACGCCGCCGCGCTGCCCATCGCCGACGGGTCGTTGAAGGCCTGGAAGCCGATCGCCGAGTCGGCCTCGTGCCGGTAGGTGGAGCGCAGCTTGGTGAACGCGGTGGGCTGCCCGTTCACCAGCCCCCGGTAGGACACCAGCCCGTACTTGGTGCGCAGCGCGCGCAGCGTGTAGGAGCCGGCCGGGGTGGAGTCGGCGAGCGTCGGCGACCAGGAGTTGCGCTGCTCCAGCGCCTCCATGGCGAGGCACTGGCCGTGGTAGAGGTAGCGGTTGGTGCGCAGCGTCGGCGCGCTGCCGTCGGTGGTGCACAGCGGCACCGCGTACGTGTCGGTCAGGTCCTGCGAGGCGGAGGTGGCGCTCCACGCGTAGTCCTGGCCGCGGCCGAGCAGCACGTAGAGGTTCAGCCCGGCGAACGCCGCGCCGCGGGCGCTGATCCCCGGCCCCTGCAACTCCTGGAGCATCAGCAGTTGCGGGGCGAAGTAGCCGGTCTGCGGCCCGAACACGGCCACCGGGTTGCCGGTGGTGGTGTGCCGGCCGGAGACCACCACGGCGTTGGACATGCCGTGCGCGCGCAGGTTGGCCAGGCCGCCGAGCAGCTCCTTGGTGGCCTTGCTGGCGCCGGTGCGGGAGGCGGCGCCGCCGGTCTGGTCGTAGGCGAGCGGCTCGGCGACCACCGAGCCCGCGTCGGGCAGCACCGCGCTCGTCGCGCCCGGCGGCGTCGCACCGTACGGGAAGCTCTGCCCGTCGTGCAGCGTGAGCACGGTCTCCGGGTCGTTCTGCGAGCGGAACGCCGCCCACACCTTGTCGCCCTCGGTGGCGCCGTACTTGGCGCGCGCGGCGACGCGCACCAGCGCGGACTGGATCTCGCTGCCACCGCCGCCGCCGAACAGGCCGCCGATCACGCCGGCGGTGGCGATCAGGTCGGTCATGGTGAAGTGCTTCGGCTTGCCGGCGCCGGCGAGCACGTACTCGCCGGGGTAGTTGTCGTCGGCGATCGACTTGTCGATGTAGGCGTTGATGCCGGCGATGTAGTCGACCACGTCGGTGTAGAGCTGCTGGCCCCGGGCGCCCCTGGTGCGCAGCGCGTCCACCTGGGCCTGGAGGTCCGCCTCGGTGTAGGGCGAGTTGGCCCAGACGCTCTGCTCCAGCTCCCGGTTGCCGGGGGCGCCGCCGGCGAACGAGGTGACGTTGCCGCGGCCGACGTGGCGCAGCAGGTCCATCACCCAGAGTCGGTCCTGGGCCCCGGCGTAGCCGGCGCCGAACATGGTGCCGCCGCGGGTGGTGCCGGTGACGTGCGGGACGCCGGTGGCCCTGTCCCGCACGATGGTGACGTCCGAGCGCGGTGAGACGGTGCTCTCGACCTGCGCGGCGGGCACGCCGAACGAGGAGTCGTTGTAGAACTGGGCGATCTGCTCGTCGGTCAGCCCGGCGTAGTTGTAGACCAGGTTCGCGTACTCGTCGAGCTGGTCGCTGGAGTGCGCCGGGCGGGTGCCGAGCGTCTGGTGGGCCAGGATCGCGACGAGCGTGGCGTTGCCGTTCTGCCCGGGCGGCAGGATGTCGGCGCACTGGCCGAGGCAGTAGTCGTTCGGGGCGAAGGTGCTGGCCGCGAGCGCCGGTGAGGGCGGGGTGACGGTCAGCACGCTCGCGGTCAGGGCGGCGGCGGTGAGTGCCGCGAGCCGGGCGCGGAGTGGGCGACGGGGCATGGCGATTCCTCCGGGGACGCGGAGTCGGGCCTTCGGTACGCCCGGCGGGTCGGTGCCGACGTCTCGCCCTCCGCGCCCGGGCGTTCCACCCGGAGGTGAGAATGACTCATATCTATCTCCGGGCAATGATCGGCGGCGAACCGTCGCTCGGGATAGCCGTCGTTCACCAGCCGTGAATGCCGACGTTTCGCCCCCATCGTCGCCCGTGGACGCGACGGTGGGGGGTGGCGCCGTTGCCACCCCCCACCGCGTTCCTGAGCCGGCGCGCCGTCAGTGCTTGTGGAACGACTGGCGCACCACGCCCCCCACCAGGGCGCACCAGGTGGTGGTGCTGAGCTTGCCGGTGGGCGGCAGCCCGTGCAGGCGTTGCAGGTCCTTCACCGCGCTCCGGGTCGCGTGGTCGTACTCGCCGGTCGGGGTGACCTCCGCCCAGCCCTTGGAGGCGAGCATGAACTGCGCCGCGACCACCGGCACGCCGGTGTCGCGCTGGTCCAACTCCGGGGCGAGCGTCTCCCAGGTGGGCGCCGTCAGGGTGGCGTCGACGTCGACCGGGATGCCGTTGCGGGCCTGCCAGTCCTGCACCGCCGCGACGGTTGCCGCGTCGAACACGCCGGTGACCGGCACGGCGTAGCCGCGGAACGTCAGCAGGTACTGCGCGACCCGGACCACCGGGCCGCCGACGAAGCGCCAGATGTCCGGCCAGCGGCGCGCCGGCACGTCGCCCAGGCGGGTGCCCAGCTTCCGGAACACCCGACGCCGCACCGCCGGGAACTCCCGGTAGAACGTCGCGCCCGGGCACTGGGTCTCCCGGAAGTCCCAGTGGCCGAAGATGTCGTGCGCGTGCAGCCCGTACTGCCGGCAGACCGCGGTGCAGAGCCGCACCAGCCCGTCGAGCAGGTCCTCCGGCGGCGCCTCGGTGACGTAGGTGCCCTCGTTCTCGATGCCGATGGCGCGGCCGTTCTCGCCCGGGCAGTGCGCGGCGATCATCTGCCGGTCGCCGGCCGCCAACCGCTCCAGGCTGCCGTGCCGTCCCTCCAGGACGTGGCCGCCGCGGCTGACCGTGAAGTGCTGCCCGGTGTCCGACCAGCCGTTGCCGTCCATGTGCAGGTCCTGGCAGTCGCGGGCCAGCTGCTTGGCGTGCTCCTCGGAGTGGTCGGTGACGTTCGGGAACGCCATGTGGTGCAGGATGATCTTGTTGGTGGGGATCGCGCTGACCGACAGCGCACCCGACGGCGGCCGGGCGGCCCACTCGTCGCAGCTGATGATCCAGTCGAGATCCGCGCCCGGCGCGGCGTGCGCGGCGTTCGGGAGCGCGAGTTCGGTCCCGACGACCGCGACCGTGGCGGCGCCGAGGCCGGCCCGTAGCAGCGTGCGGCGATCCAGCTCGGGATGGTCGAAGTGCATGGCATCTCCTCGATGACCCGACCGACGCCGGGCGATGTAAAGGAACTCCAAGTGAAGCGCGCGAGGTGGAGAATATTGCCACGACCGCGCCGCGCGCCAGGGGACAAAAGCCACCCGCGCCGGCCCACTCCTACCGGACCAGTAGGCGATGTCACGTCCGATGACCGGGACGGACCATGTCGCTCGGCCGATTGCCGTGGCAGCCTGGACCGGTGCAGTCGCCCAACCTGACCGGCCTCGCCGTGCTCGTCGCGGTCCTCGCGGCGGCCACCGCGCTCGGCTGGTGGCGCCGCGGTCGCGACGGCCGGCTGCGCGCTGTCCGGGATCGACGACCCGCCGCCGGCACCGACGGGTCGGTCGCCGCCGGCGACGTGCGCCACGCGGCCACCCTCGCCGCCCTCGGGGTACGCCCCGGCGCGGTCACCGTGGTGCAGTTCTCCGCCCCCGTCTGCGCGCCCTGCCGGGCCACCCGCCGGATCCTCGACGACGTCACCGGCGGACTCGACGGGGTGACCCTGCTGGAGGTCGGCGTCGACGAGCACCTCGACGCGGCCCGCGCCCTGGACGTCTGGCGCACCCCGACGCTGCTGCTGGTGGACGCGGGTGGGCGGATCGTCCGGCGGGTCACCGGCGTACCCGACCGGGACGAGCTGCTGGCCGCGCTCATCCCGCTCGCCGCCGGAGCGCGCCGATGACCGGGACGCGCCCCGCCACGGCGCGATCTGCCGCGGCACGGTCGGCCGGCGCCGGTACCGCCGGTGTGTGGCTGGTCCGGCGGCGGGTGGTGGACCACGGCCGGCTGGCGTCGAGCCTCTGTGCGCCGGCCCGCGCCGCCTGACCGACCACCCCCCGCTCGCCCTCGCCCCGGAACGGAACCCCTCGATGCTGCTCGATCCCCGAGGGCCGCGCTTCGCCGCCGCCCTCACCACGGTCGTCCTCGCCGTCGCCCTGCTCACCGGATCCGGGCTGCTCCTGCTCGCCCAGGCCGTCGTCTTCGCGCTCACCGCGGCCCACCCGCGTCTCGGCCCGTACGGCCTGCTCTTCCGGGCCGTGGTCGCCCCCCGGCTGGACCCGCCGGTCGAGCTGGAGCCGGTCGCCCCGGTCCGGTTCGCGCAGCTCGTCGGGCTGGCCTTCACCGCCGTGGGCGCGGTGGCCTGGTTCACCGGCCTGAGCGTCCTCGGGCTGGTCGCCACCGCCGGCGCGCTCGCCGCCGCGTTCCTCAACGCGGCGTTCGGACTCTGCCTGGGTTGCGAGGCCTACCTGGCGCTCCGCCGCCTCACCGGCCGCCCCCTGACCGCCCGCCTCCCCGTCCCCCCGCGCTGACCCCCCACCCCACCCCGCCGATCTTGCACTTGGTGCCCCGGCGAAAGGGGCGATCCGCCCGTGCCGGGGGCCGCAACCGCAAGATCGGCGGGGGCGAGGGGTGGGCGGGGTTCTACGCTGGGTCGGGGTGGGACGGGGGAGTGGGATGGGTGGAGGGGCGCGGCTGGACCGGCGTGGTGTGCTCGCCGCCGCGGGCGGGCTGGCGGTCGCCGGCATCGGCGTACCGGTCGGGCTGGCCATCACCCGTGACCGGCCGGCACCGGCCCGCGGACGCCGGCCGGTCAGCATGGCCATGCACCTGCACGCCTCGTTCAGCGAGGGCGTCGCCAGCTACGCCGCCCACCTCGACCAGGCCCGCCGCAACGCCGTCGACGTGCTCTGGTGGACCGACCACGACTTCCGGGTCGCCGCGCACGACCACCGCCGCGTCGTGCGCTTCGACGGCCCGGAGGAACGGGAGGGCGAGCTGGCCTGGACCTGGACGTCGGCCACCGAGGGGCGGCTCACCGAGTCGGCGGCCGACTTCGTCGCCGCGCCGGACGCCGCCGACGGCCCCGGCCGCGCGTTGCGCCTGGCCGCCACCGGCGCCGGCACCCACTGGTACGCGGGCAAGGCCTGGAACTGGACGCACACCGGGAACATCTCCGACACCACGCTGCATCTGGACGTGCGGCCCGAGGCGACCGGCCCGGACGCCACGCTCACCGTCGAGGTCGCCCTGTCCCACCACCCGGCCGGGCCCGGCCGGGCCGCCGGCCAGCTGGTGCTGCGCTACCGCCTCGGCGCGGCGACCACTCTCCGGCACGCCGCCGACGGCCGGCACGGTACCGTCGACGTGCCCGCCCCGGCCGGCGCCTGGCGGCGGCACACGTTCGACCTGCTCGCCGACGTCCGGCGACTCTGGCCCGACCTGGTGGCCGGCGACAACTCGCTGCGCGGGCTGCGCCTCGGCGTGACCGTCGACGGCGGGGCGCGCGGCGCGTACCTGGTCGACCGGCTGGTCTTCGACCGGGCGCGGCGGGCCGGGCAGGGCGGGGAGGATCTGCGCGCCGAGGTGCTGCGCGGCTACGACGGCGCCTACCCGGGCGTGACCCACCACCGGGCGTACGAGGTGTCGATGGTGCGGCACCTCAACTGGTTCGGCGGCGACGGCACGCTGCCGCGCTTCCCGTCCCCGCCCTACCGGGACAACGACCCCGGCGCGACCGAGCGGATGGCGGAGTTCCTGCACGCCCACGGCGGCGTGGTCTGCTGGAACCACCCGCTGGACGTGGAGCGCCGGGACTCGCTGGCCCGGCTGCTGGTGGCCCGGCGCGGGCTCGGCGCCGACCTGATCGAGATCGGCCGAACCCCGGTCGAGGACCACCTCTGGGCGTACGACGTGGCGGCCCGCAACGCGATCCCGCTGACCGCCGTGGGGGTGACCGACGACCACGACGGCACCGACTGGCGGGCCGGGCGGGACCGGTGGATCACGTCCGTCTGGGCCGCCTCGACCGGCCGTGACGACCTGGTCGCGGCGCTGCGCGCCGGGCAGGCCTGGTTCGCCGACCTGGTCGGCTACCGGGGGGCGCTGGACCTGGAGTTCGGTGGCCGCAGCGCGATGGGCGCGTTGCCGACGGTCGTCGACGACACCGTCACGGTGCGGCTGCGCGCCACCGACCTGCCGGCCGGGGCGACGCTGGAGGTGGTCACCGGCGAGGTGGACCTGGCCGGCGAGGCGGACCCGACCCCGGCGGTCCGGACCAGACAGGTGCCGTGGCGGCAGCTGCGGCAGGGCTGGCACGACCTGCCGGTGCGGGTGGGCGGCGGCGCGTACCTGCGCACCCAGGTGCGGGACCGCGACGGCGCGATCGTCGCCGCGAGCAACCCACTCTGGCTGCTGCGCCGGGAGCCGCCCTCGGGCGTCCCCCCGGCGCGCCGCTTCTGACCGACGTCGCGCCGGTTCGACCTCGTAGACTCGCCCAGATGACCGCTTCCGGCCCGTATCGCCGTCGTTCGGCGCGGGTCCTGCTGGTCGACCGCGACGGCCGGCTTCTCCTCCTGCGCTTCCGGTTCCCGGCGAACCGACCGGCACGCGGACACGGCTGGATCACGCCGGGCGGTGGAGTGGAGGCCGGTGAGTCGTTGCCCGCCGCCGCGGCCCGCGAGTTGCGCGAGGAGATTGGTCTGGCGGTCGACCCCCGCCGTCTGGGCCGGCCCGTCGCGTACCGCGTCGAAACCGGCGATCGCGGTGGGATGAGCGGGATATTCCGCGACGACTTCTTCCTGCATCGCCTCGACCGCCACCGCGTCGACGTCGACCGGATGGAACCGCACGAGCGGGACACGCACGCGGGGCATCGCTGGTGGACGCTCGATGATCTGGCCTCGACCAGCGACGTCGTCTACCCGGTCGGTCTGTTCACACTGCTGGCCGACATCCTTGCCGACCGCCTTCCGCCGTACCCCAGCCGCCTGCCGTGACGGGCGTGTGCATATACCGCTAGTCGGTATATGCTTCCGGTGTGAGTGAATCTCCGCTGCGGGAGCCGACGTTCCTGATCCTCACCGCGCTGACCGAGGAGCCCCGGCACGGCTACGCGGTCATCGAGGACGTGCTCCGCATCTCCGACGGGCGGGTCCGGTTGCGCGCCGGCACCCTCTACGCCGTGCTGGACCGACTGCGGTCCGACGGCCTGATCGAGGTCGACCGGGAGGAGGTGGTGCAGTCCCGGCTGCGCCGCTACTACCGGCTCACCGCGCTGGGGGCGACCCGGCTCGCCACCGAGGTGGACCGGCTGCGCCGGCACGCCGACACCGCCGGCCGCCGGTTGCGCGCCGCCGGGCTGCTGCCCGAGGGAGGGCTCTCATGAGCGGGTCGCTGGAGCGCCGCTACCGGCGGCTGCTGGCCGTCCATCCCTGGGCCCATCGCCGGGTCTACGAGGAGGAGATGCTGGCCGTGCTGATGGCGGGCGCCAGGCCGGGGCAGACCCGCCCGGGTCTCGCCGACACGGTCGACCTGGTGGGGGCGGGGCTGCGGGCCCGGCTGCGGGTGGGCGCACGGGGGTTCACCGAGCCGGCGTGGGCCGACGCCGCCGCCGTCACCGGGTTGCTGGTGGCGCTGGTGCTCACCGCCGCCGCCGGGAAGAACGTGCTGGACCAGATCCTGGTCGACCCGTCCCTGCCGCCGCCGTTGCGACCACCCGCGCCGGACCCGGTCGACTGGCTGCGTCTGGTCGGCTGGGCGGTGGTCGCGGTGGCCGCGGCGGTCGGGCTGCGCCGGATCGCCACGGGCGTGGCCTGGGCCGGGGTCGCCGGCTGGGTGGTGCTGGTCGGGCCGGGCGCGGTCGAGCAGCCGGGATACGTCGTGGACACCCTGCCGCAGTTCGCCCTGGCCGTGGTCGCCGCCGCGGCGCTCACCGTGGCGGCGCCGCCACGCCGGGCGGTGCGCGTGCTGGGCCCGCGTCGACTCGCGGCACTGGTGGCCGGGACGGTGTCGGTGGTGGGCCTGCTGGAGTTGAACCGGGTCACCAGTCCGCTGTTCGGCGGGGGCGAGGTCAGCTACGAGAGCTTCTACGGGCTGAGCGCCGGCAGCGAGCCGGTGATGAACCTGTACCTCGCCGGCCTCGCGGCGGCGGGCCTGGCGGTCGCCGTACCGGTGCTGCGGCTGACCCCGGCGGTGCGGCGGCGGATCGTGGTGCTGCTGGCGCCGGTGGCCGCCCTCGCCCTGGTGATCGACAGCGCGTTGGCCGGCTGGACGACCTCCACGGTCCACCTGGGGCACGTCATTCCCCTGGTCGGCGCCCAGTGGGCGATGCTGGCGCTCGTCCCGCCGATCACGTTCCTGGCCGGGGTGCTGCTGGTCCGGCGACGCGAGGAGACGCAGCGGATGGTGGCGCTGGGGCGCGCCGCCGACCGGGAGCGGCCGGCCGGCTGACGTGTCCCGGAGTTTCCCCGCGCGCCGGCCAGGGTAGGCCCACCCGGAACGACCCTGACCCTGTGCGTGGAGGCCCTTCGATGAGAGACAACTTCGGTGACGCGGTGGGCGACGCGTTCCGCTCGGTGATGCTGTTCCTGCCCAAGGCGGTCGCGTTCGTCGCGATCCTGGTCGCCGGCTGGCTGATCGCCAAGGCCGTGCTGAAACTGGTGGACAAGGTCCTCGAGCGGGTGCACTTCGACCGGGCGGTCGAGCGCGGCGGGATCAAGACCGCGCTGGCGCGCTCGAAGTACGACGCCAGCGACATCGTCGCCAAGCTCGCCTACTACGCGGTGCTGCTGGTCACGCTCCAGCTCGCGTTCGGCATCTGGGGCCCGAACCCGATCTCCGACCTGATCGCCGGCGTGGTCGCCTGGCTGCCCCGGGCGTTCGTCGCGATCGTCATCGTGGTGGTGGCCGCGGCCATCGCCCGCGCGGTGAAGGACATCATCTCCAGCGCCCTCGGCGGCCTCTCCTACGGCCGGGTGCTGGCCAACCTCGCCTCGGTGTTCATCCTCGGCCTCGGCGTCATCGCCGCGCTCAACCAGATCGGCGTCGCCACCGCGGTGACCACGCCGGTGCTGATCGCGGTGCTGGCCACCGTCGGCGGCATCCTGGTGGTGGGCGTCGGTGGCGGGCTGGTCCGGCCGATGCAGAGCCGGTGGGAGAGCTGGCTGACCCGGGCCGAGGAGGAGTCCCGGACCATCGCCACCCACGCCCGCGCCTACCAGGCCGGTCGGCGTGACGTGGCGGCCCGGCTCGCCGCGGACCGCGAGGCCGAGCTGACCCGGCCGGCGGCCGGGGACGCCGAGGCGGACCGCACCCAGCCGGTGCCGGCGTACGCGGGTTCGGCCGAGCCGACCCAGGTGGTGCCGACGCACACCGGCGGCGACGCGGCGGCGGCCGCCGGGGAGACCACCCAGGTCATCCCGGCGCTCGCCGACTCCGAGCGCACCCCGCCGACCACGCCGCGCCAGACCACGGCCGAGCAGGCCGCGGACAGCGAGGCGACGATGGTCATCCCGCCGGCGGACGCGGACAAGTTCCGCCGCTGAGCCGAGCGCGCGACGACCGGGGCGGGATCCGAGCGGATCCCGCCCCGGTCGCCGTTCAGCCGACGTACGGCGTGTCGGCCCGGCCGCGGCGCAGGGTCCGGGCCCACCAGTCGAGCTGGCGCAGCATCCCGGCCAGGCCCGCCTCCGCCCGCTCGGGCCGGCGCAGTTCCCCGTGCTCGTCGAACGCCGCGTGCACGTCGGGGATCATGACGCCGGTGCGCACGGTGCTGACGTGCAGTTCCGCCAGCACGGCCCGTAGCTGCTCCACCGCCCGCAGGCCACCGGACGCGCCGCCGTACGAGACGAAGCCGAGCGGCTTGGCCCGCCACTCGACGTACGCGGTGTCGAGAGCGGTCTTCAGCGGACCCGGGTAGCCGTGGTTGTACTCGGGCGTGACGACGACGAACGCGTCGGCGTGGGCGATCCTCTTGGTGAACCGCTCGGCGTCCCCGCCGCCGGCCAGGTCGCCCGGCAGGTCGAGGTCGGCCAGGTCGATGTGGTCCACGTCGGCGGGGTGGCCGTCGAGTCGCCGCAGGAGCCAGCGGGTCACGGTCGGGCCGATCCGGTCGGGCCGGACGCTGGCGGTGATGACCGCCAGCGGGTACGGGGCGGGCCGGTCAGGCACGGCGTCCTCCGGCGGCGGCCCGCAGTTCGACGTCGGGGGCGACGGCGGCGCCCGCGTCCGGCGCGGGCAGCGAGTCCAGCAGCGCCCGGATCTCGGCCGGGTTCAGGGCGAGGCCGAACTCGCCGGCCAGCGCGTCGGCGTACTCCTCGTCGGTCAGTGAGCGGGACCGGGCGGGGTGGCCGGGGATCTCCCGCGCGTACTCGCGGTCGATGAGCCGGCGCACCGACTCGTCGTCCTTGCGGACGACGACGCGCTGCCGGGTGAACGGCGAGTGCGGGCTGGTGGCGGTGTTGTGGTTGGCGACCTCGACGTCCACCGGGTACTGCGGCTCCTCGGTGAAGGTCAGCAGGCTGACCCAGTCGCCGGTGGTCCGCTCCTGCAGCCGCCACGCGCCGTCCAGGCCGTGCCGCAGCCGGTACTCCCACCGGCCCTGCCGCCGGGGCTCGTCCTCGACCAGCGGCAGCGGCTCGAGCAGGCCGGAGCCGAAGCCGACGTCGGCGAGCCACACCCGGTCGCCGTCGTCGACCCGCAGCACCAGGTGTGAGCGCGGGCGCGGGCTCTCGGCCGGGTCGCCGGTGCGGGCGAGCAGCCGGTCGACCCGGTAGCCGATGCGCTGGAGCACCGCGCCGAAGAGCACGCCGTGCTCGTAGCAGTAGCCGCCGCGCCCGGCCCGGACGAGCTTGTCCTGCACCCGGGGCAGGTCGACCTCGACGCCCCGGCCGAGCATCACGTCCAGGTTCTCGAAGGTGATCGCGGCGACGTGCGCCCGGTGCAGGGCGCGCAGCGTCGCTCCGTCCGGCGTGACGGGTCCGCGGTGGCCGACGCGACGCAGGTACGCGTCGAGGTCGAGCGCGTCGACTGGCCAGTGCGCGGCCGGGTCGACGAGTCCGAGCGGGGTGGTGGGTGGTCGGTTCACGTCAGGGTCCTTCCTGCTCGGCGCGCCGGCGCGGGGCCGGTGCTGGAGCGGACGACGAGGTGGGTGGGGAGGGTGACCCGGTTCGGGGTGCCGGCCGGGTCGAGCAGCATGCGGGCCATCAGCCGGCCCTTCTCGGCGATCGGCTGGCGCACGGTGGTCAGCCCGACCGCCGCCGCCAGCGGCACGTCGTCGAAGCCGGTGACCGAGAGGTCGTGCCCGACCCGCAGGCCCCGCTCCGCGGCGGTGTGCGCCACGGCGGCGGCGAGCACGTCGCTGTCCGCGACGATCGCGGTCGGCCGGTCGCCGCCCGCCAGCAGCGCCGCCGCGGCCGTGTGGCCGGAGCCGGTGGCGTTGCCGCCGCCGCTGACCACCCGCAGGCGGGCGCCGGGCGGCAGGGCGTCGCGGACCCCGGCCAGCCGGTTGCGGGAGTACGGGTAGAGCGTCGCCTCGTCCACCGTCGGGACGAGTCGGCCGGGTGGATCCGGCGCCGCGACCACCATCGCCAGGTCGCGGTGACCGAGGTCGACCAGGTGCCGGCCGACGGTCCGGCCGGCCTGCCGGTCGTCGATCAGCACGCAGCGGGCGGCGCTGGACTCGGCGGAGAGGACCAGCGGGAGCGAGCGGTCGGCGAGCGCCCGGACGGCCGGGTGCGCGTCGGTGAGCCCGTCGGCCACCGCGCCGTCGATCACCGCGCGGTGCACGGCGTCGAGCGACTCGCGGACCTGGACGTCGGTGAGCCCGGCGACGACCGGCGCGAACGGGATGAGCACCAGGCTGGTCCGGCCCGCCGCCAGGGTCTCGGCGAGGCCGCCGAGCAGGTCCAGGACGTAGGGGTCGCGGAACGCGTACGCCAGTTCGGTGGTCAGGATGACGCCGACGGCGTTGGCCCGCCCGGTCCGCAGCGACCGCGCGGCGGCGTTCGGGCCGGCGTAGCCGAGGTCCCGGGCGACGGCCAGGATCCGGGTCCGCACCTCGGCGGAGAGCCGCTGCGGCCGGTTGAAGGCGTAGGAGACCGCCGCCGTGGAGACGCCGGCCGCCTCGGCGACGGACCGCAACGTGACCCGGGAACCCATCCCGCACCTCCCGCTGTTAATCGATTAACAGAGTGCCGCGCCCGCGGGCCCTCGTCAAGCCGTGGGTCCGGTTAGGATCGTCGGTATGACCTGGCGATGTTGATCCCCGCCTGACCGACGAGGCCGCGGGCCACCGCGGACACCACGCACTGCGACAGGTGTCCGTCACGTCCCGTGGGAAGGCCTCATGCTCGTCACACCTGCCCGCGTGCCCGCGACCCGCCGCCTGGCGGCGACGCTCTACGGCTACGCGTTCCTCACCGACCTCGTCCTGCTCTACCCGCTCTACGTGCTGCTGTTCGCCGACACCGGGCTCTCGGTCGGGCAGATCTCCTCGCTCTTCGTCCTCTGGTCGGCCGCCGGCATCCTGCTGGAGGTGCCCTCCGGGGCGTGGGCCGACGCGTTGTCGCGCCGGTTGCTGCTCTGCCTGGCGCCGCTGCTCGCCGCCGCCGGCTTCGCGCTCTGGGTGCTGCTGCCGTCCTACCCGGCGTTCGCCGCCGGGTTCCTGCTCTGGGGCGCCGGTGGCGCGTTGCGCTCCGGCGCGCTCGAGGCGCTGGTCTTCACCGAGCTGGACCGCCTCGGCGCGGCCGACCGGTACGCCCGGCTGATCGGCCGCACCCGCACCGCCGAGGTGCTCGGCGCGGTCGGCTCCGGGGTGCTCGCCGGGCCGGTGTACGCGCTCGGCGGCTACCTCGCGGTCGGCGCCGCCAGCGTGCTGACCTGTCTGCTCGCGGCCGTCGTCGGGTCCCGCCTCCCGGAGCACCGCTCGCCGGCGGGTGCGGATGCCGCGCCGGGGGAGCGGCCGGACGACGACGAGCCCGGCTGGTGGGACAGCCTGCGCGGGGGGCTCGCCGAGATGCGGGCCGACCGCGCCGTCCGCGTCGCCGTGCTGCTGGTCGCCGCCGTGGCCGCGGTCTGGGGCGGGCTCGACGAGTACACCGGGCTGCTGGCGCGCGACACCGGCGTCACCGAGGCGACAGTGCCGCTGCTGCTCCTGCTGCTGTGGGGTGGGATGACCGTCGGCGGGCTGCTCGCCCCGTGGGGAGAGCGGCTGTCCCACCGGGGGTACGCCGGCCTGCTGGTCGTCGCGGCGGCGGCGATGGCGGGCGGGGCGCTGCTGCGCCACCCGGCCGGCTTCCTGCTGCTGGCTCTCGCGTTCGCCGCCTTCCAGCTCGCCACCGTGCTCGCCGACGTGCGGTTGCAGGCGCGGATCACCGGCGAGGCCCGGGCCACGGTCACCTCCCTGGCCGGGATGGCCACCGACCTGACCACCGTCGCGTTCTACGGCGGGTACGGGCTGCTGGCCGGCGCGCTGGGCAACCCGGCCGCGTTCGCGGTGGCCGTGCTGCCGTACCTGCTGGTGGCGCTCTGGCTGCTCACCGATCGGGGGTGAATTACCGGAAAGACGAACAAGAAGGGCACTCGTCACTACGGTCGGTCCGGTGACCCTGGAAGCAGAGCGCACTCTGCGCGACGAGGACCTGACCGGGCTCGCGGAGCTGGCCGCGCAGCTGCGGGTGGACGCGATCCGGTGCAGCACGATGGCCGGCTCCGGCCACCCCACCTCCAGCCTCTCCGCCGCCGACCTGCTGGCCGTGCTGGTCGCCCGGCACCTGCGCTACGACTGGTCCTTCCCCGGCAACCCCGGCAACGACCACCTGATCTTCTCCAAGGGCCACGCCTCACCGCTCCTGTACGCGGTGTTCCGGGCCGTCGGCGCGATCAGCGAACAGGAGCTGTTGGAGACCTATCGCAGGGCCGACTCGCGCCTGCAGGGCCATCCCACCCCGGTCCTGCCCTGGGTGGACGTCGCCACCGGCTCGCTCGGGCAGGGCCTGCCGGTCGGTGTGGGCGTGGCGCTCGCCGCGCAGTATCTCGACCGGTCACCGGCGCACGTCTGGGTGCTCTGCGGCGACA
Source organism: Micromonospora humi (assembly GCF_900090105.1). Taxonomy (GTDB): domain Bacteria; phylum Actinomycetota; class Actinomycetes; order Mycobacteriales; family Micromonosporaceae; genus Micromonospora; species Micromonospora humi. The sequence continues at coordinate 638,914 of NZ_FMDM01000001.1, forward strand.
GCGAGACCACCGAGGGCTCGGTCTGGGAGGCGCTGGACAAGGCCGGTCACTACGGGCTGCGCAACCTCACCACCGTCGTCGACGTCAACCGGTTCGGCCAGCGCGGCCCGACCGAGCTGGAGTGGGACCTGGACACCTACCGTCGGCGGGTCGAGGCGTTCGGCTGCCGGGCGATCGTGGTCGACGGCCACGACCTCGGCGCGGTCGACGAGGCGTACGAGCAGGCCCGGCACGCCACCGGACCGACAGTGGTGCTGGCCCGCACGGTCAAGGGCAAGGGCGTACCCGAGATCGAGGACGACCCGTCCTGGCACGGCAAGGCGCTCGACCCCGAGCGGGCCGACCGGGCCGTACGGGCGCTCGGCGGGCCGCGCCGGATCCGGGTCGCCGGACCGAGGCCGTTCACCGTGCCGCGCGCCGAACCGGTCGCGCACCGCCGGCCGGAGCTGCCCCGCTACGAACGCGGCGCGACGGTCGCCACCCGCGACGCGTACGGCGACGCGCTGCGCGCCCTGGGCGCCGCCCGGCCGGACGTGGTCGCCCTCGACGGGGAGGTCGCCGACTCCACCCGGGCCGACCGCTTCGCCGCCGCGTACCCGGACCGGTTCTTCCAGATGTTCATCGCCGAACAGCAGCTGGTCGCCGCCGCCGTCGGCCTGGCGGTCCGCGGCCGGCGGCCGTTCGCGGCCACCTTCGCCGCGTTCTGGTCCCGGGCCTACGACTTCATCCGGATGGCCGGCGTCTCCCGCGCCGACATCGCCCTGGTCGGCTCGCACGCCGGCGTGGAGATCGGCCCGGACGGCCCGTCCCAGATGGGGCTGGAGGACGTCGCCGCGCTGCGCGCGGTGCCCGGCTCCACGGTGCTCTGCCCGGCCGACGCGGTCTCCTGCGCGGCCCTGGTCGCCCAGCTGCCGGACCGTCCCGGGGTGTCCTACCTGCGTACCACCCGCGGTGCCTACCCGGTGCTCTACGACGACGGCGAGGCGTTCCCGATCGGCGGCAGCCGGGTGGTGCGCGACGGCGGCGACGTCGCGCTGCTCGGCGCCGGCGTCACCGTGCACGTCTGCCTCGCCGCCGCCGACGAGCTGACCCGGGAGGGGATCGACGCCCGCGTGGTCGACCTCTACTCGATCAAGCCGGTCGACCGGGACCGCCTGCTGGAGACGGTCCGGGACACCGGCGGCCGGCTCGTGGTGGTGGAGGACCACTACCCGGAGGGCGGCCTGGGCTCGGCCGTGCTGGAGGCGCTGGCCGACCTGGCCGAGCCGGTACGCGTCCAGCACCTCGCGGTACGCGGACTGCCCGGCTCCGGCACCCCGACCCAGCAGCTCGACCGCGCCGGCATCGGCGTGCACGCGGTCGTCGCCGCCGCGCGCGCCCTGGCGTAAGGCGTAAGGCGGGGCCCCCGCTTAACGCATTCGGTAGAGGAGGGGGCCCCGCTTAACACCCCTGCCCGGCTCCGCTCAGCTGGCCAGGTGCAGGAACGACCACTGGTGGCCGTCGAGGTCCCGGAAGCCCCGCATGTAGAGGTAACCGAGATCCTGACCGGGCCCGAGCGCCGTGCCGCCCGCCGCGCTCGCGCGGTCCACCAGCGCGTCGACCTGCTCGCGCCGCTCCACGCCCAGCCCGACGATCACCTCCCGCGCGGCCGCGGTGTCACAGGCCGGCACGCCGGCGAACGCCGCGAAGGCCGCCGCGGCGTGCAGGACCAGATGGGTGCCGCCGAAACTGAGCTGCGCGCTGTCCGCGCCCGGCGGGTGAGGCGTGGCGGTGAAGCCGAGCGCACTGAAGAACGCCGCCGCGGCGTCCAGATCACGGACCGGGAGGTTGACGTACGTGGCGCCGGTCATCGGGCCGCCTCCCGCTCCAGCAGGTCCTTGAGCGCGCCCAGCCGGTCGCGCCAGTACGCCTTGAGCCGGTCGGCCTCATCCGCGTCGGTCAACTTCTCGTGCAGCACGGCTACCCGTGCCTTCGACCCGGTCACCGGCGTCAGACCGACCACGATCCGGCTCGGTCCGCCGGCCCAGTCCGCCCGGAACGTCTTCGGCGCGGTGGCGGTGCGCACCCGCACCTCCACCCCGGGCAGCCAGCGCCGGCGCGTCGGTTCGTCGGCGAACGCGTGGAACAGCGTCTCGACCGGTACGGCGACCGTCCGGCTGCCGGTCGCCTCGAACCCGCCGCCCCGGCGCTGGCCGGGAGCGCGTAGTCCGCGCGCCTGTTCGTAGCCGACCGTGACGGTCTGCGCCCACCAGCCCGGCACCCCGTGCTCGTCGGCCAGCCAGCGGGCCGTCTCGGTGTGCGTGCGAGCGACCGCGCCCCACGCGTCGAGCCGGGCGAACCATCCGGCCCAGTCGAGGCCGGTTCGCTCGCGCAGCAACGCGTCGGAGATCCGGTCCTGCTGGGTCCGCCCGGCGGCTCGCGGCCCGGTCGGCGACCGGTGCGCCCCGGCCTTGGTGAGCAGCTGCCGGCGAGCGATGGTGTAGCTCTCGCCGGTCTTGTCCATCCGGGTGCGTACCCGGGTCTTGAACGACTTCTGACGGGTCATCGCGCGCTCCCTGTCACGGCGCGGCCGGGGAACTCACGCTTCCGTCGACCAGGCCGTGTGCGGCTGACGCGCAGGCGGTCAGGTGTCGCGTCCCGAGGACTCAGGGCCCCCTTTGCCTCCGTGGACCGGCGGCGTGAGCGCCGGGGTGGAGGTGTGGCGCGGGACGGCGCTGGCCCCAGTGTAGACCGGAGCGCCGCAGCCGTCACCGTCACTCCGGCAGCGCGTCGAGGTAGACCCAGCGGCCTTCCTCGCGGGCGAAGCGGCTCCGCTCGGCCAGTACGCCGGCCCGGCCGCCCTCGCGGTAGTGCGCCCGGAAGCGGACCGTGCCGGTGCTGTCGAACAGGCCACCCTGCCCGGTCTCCAACACCTCCAGCCGGGTCCACCGGGTGCCCGGGTCCAGCTGCACCCGCGCGGGCCGGGTGCGGGAGTGCCAGCTGTGCCGCAGGTAGTCGGCGTCGCCGAGGGCGAACGCGCTGAACCGGGACCGCATCAGCGCCTCGGCGGTGGCCGCCGTCGCTGCGCCCCGGTGCACCGGGGCGCAGCAGTCCTCGTAGGGCCGGCCGGAGCCGCACGGGCAGGCCGTTGCGCGTGTCACCATCCGACGATTCTCGCCCGCCGCCGGAACGTGCGAGGAGGGGACCCCGCTTGACGCATCCGGTTAGAAGGGGCCCCATCTATACCCAGCGCGTTAATAAGGGGCCCCTCCTTACACCTGCGGGGCGGCGGGCGGCAGCGCGGCGCACTAGGGTCCGGGGAGCATGAGCGTGAGTCCGACGCGGCGTGACCTCGATCCGGAGCAGGTGCGCCGCTACCTGACCGCCTCGCTCGGCCCGGCCGCCGAGGCCGCCGACTGCGGGCCGTTGGCCGGCGGGGGGTTCGCCGCGGTGTGGTGGGCACGCCTCACCGACGGCCGCGACGTGGTGCTCAAGGTCGGGCCGCCGCCGCACGTGCCGCTGCTGCGCTACGAGCGCGACATGATCGGCGCGGAGGCGCGTTACCTGCGCCTGGTGGCTGCCCGGGCGCCCGGGGTGCCGGTGCCGTCGCTGCTGCACCACGGTCGCCACCCCGACCTGGGCGACTGGCTGCTCACCGCGCGCCTGCCCGGCCGTACCCTCGCCGACCTGACCCGGGCCGGCGCGGACGTCGGGCCGCTGCGGGCGGAGTTCGGCCGGGCGCTGGCCGCGCTGCACGTCGTCACCGGCGACCGGTACGGCTACGACGGCGGCCGTGCCGCCGCGGCCACCTGGCGGGACGCCTACACCGCGATGGTGGACGACCTGCTCGCCGACGCGGCGGACTGGGCGGTGCCGCTGCCCGCGCCCGCGACCCGGATCCGGGAGCTGGTCGCCCGGCACGCGACCGTCCTCGACGTGGTACGCCGGCCGGCGTTGCTGCACTTCGACGGCTGGGCCGGCAACGTGCTGGCGGTCGACGGGCCGGACGGGACTCCCCGGCTCAGCGGCCTGGTCGACGGCGAACGGCACCTGTGGGGCGATCCGCTGCTGGACCTGGTGTCGCCGCTGCTGTTCCGCCGCGCCGAGGACGAGCCGGACGATCCGCTGGTGCGGGCCTACCGGGCGGTGGCGCCGTTCCCGCTGGACGCCGGCGCGCGGCGGCGGCTCGGCCTCTACCGGCTGCACCTCTATCTGCTGATGACCGTGGAGATGCCCAGCCGAGCCATCACCGCCGAGTCGGACCCGGGTCGGGTCGCGCTGTTGGCCGAGCTGCTCGACGCCGAGTTGTCCGACCTGGCCCGGCCGGTCACAGCCAACCCGAGCGGCGGAACAACCGGTGCAGCGTCACCGCCAGCGTCGCCATGAGCAGCAGCGCGCCGCCGTAGCCGTAGCGCCAGTGCAGCTCCGGCATGTGCGCGAAGTTCATCCCGTAGACGCCGGCCACCGCGGTCTGCGAGGCGGCGATCGCCGCCCACGCCGCGATCCGGCGCATGTCGTCGTTCTGCTCCACGGCGAGCTGCGCCAGCCGGGACTGCACCAGCGAGGTGAGCAACTCGTCGTAGGCGCCGATCCGTTCGACCGCCCGGGCCAACCCGTCGGCCACGGCGGCGAAACGGTGCCGTAGCGCGGCCGGCGGGCCGCCGTCGGGGGAGTCCAGCAGCGCGCGCAGCGGCGCGGTCAGCGGCAGCACCGCGCGTTTGAACTCCACCACCTCCCGCTTGAGCTGGTAGAGGTGCTGGATGTCGGCGCCGTGCTCGCGGGCGAAGACGCTCTCCTCGACCCGCTCCAGGTCGCGCTCCAGGTGTTCGGCGACCTCCAGGTAGAGCTCGACCATCCGGGCGCAGACCGCGTACCCCACCGCCCACGGCCCCTGGGCCAGCACGTCCGGGCGGCGCTGCACCTCCTCGCGCACCGGCGCGAGCGCGCCGGTGGCGCCGTGCCGCACGGTCAGCGCGAACCGCTCGCCGAGGAACACCAGCACGTCGCCGGTGTCGACCACCTCCGAGGTGGCGGTCAGCTCGGTGTGCTCGACGTAGCCGGCGCTGCGCAGCACCAGCAGCGTCACCTCGCCGTAGCGCCGCACGGTGGGCCGGTGCCCGTCGGCGAGCGCCTGCGCCACCGCCGCCTCGTCGAGCCCGAACGTCCGCCCGACCGCGGCCAGCACCGCGGCGCCGGGCTCGTGCAGCCCGAGCCAGACGAAGGTACGCCGGCCGCGGCGCGCCCGGTCGTACGCGTCGGCGTAGTGCGGCCGGCCCGGCTCCCGCCGCCCCGCCACGTAGACCGCGCAGTCGACCACCGCGTCGGGGTTCACCCGGCGCGGGCGGGGCACGGTCGCCTCGTCGCGCCGCAGCAGCCGCCCGACGAGGACGGGCAGCCGTGGCCGCCACCGGATCCGGTCCACCGCAACCTCCGCCCGCCGGGAAACCGACGGCCTACCGTACGGCCCGCCGGCGCCCCGGCGGTGTCCGGCCCGCGTCAGCGGACGGCGGTGGCGAAGACCACGATGTTGTCGGGATAGCTGCCGGTGCGCGGGTTGAACCGCCCGCCGCAGGTGATCAGGCGCAGCCGGGCCGCCGCCCCGCCGCCGTACACCCGCTCGGTGGGGAAGCGGTCCTTCGGGTACGCCCCGACACCGTCCACGGTGAACGCCGCGGTCCGGCCGTCGGCCCGCACGATCCGCACGGTGTCGCCGGGGCGCAGCCGGCCCAGGTCGAAGAAGACCGCCGGTCCGCGTTGCGAGTCGACGTGCCCGACCAGCACCGCGTTGCCGGCCTGGCCGGGCGCGGGACCGGGGCGGTACCAGCCGGCCACCTCCGGGCGCTCCAGCGGCGGCACCTCCAGCGCGCCGTTGTCGTCGGTGGCGACCGGCACGATGTCGGCGTCGACGCCGATGCGGGGGATGGTGATCCGGACCGGTGCCGAGCGGGGGAACGTCGGGCCGGCGGAGCCGGGCTGCTCGGTGGCCGGTGCGGCGGAGGTGCCGGGTTGCGGCGGCGACGCCGAGGTGCTGCCGAGGCCGGCCGAGACCAGTCCGACGCCGGCGGCGCCGGCGAGGGTCACGGCGGTGACGACGACAGCGGTGCGGGCCCGCGACGGCCGGGCCGTGCGGCGGTTCGACGAGGACACCGGTTCCACCTCCGTCCGACGTGGACGCGGTGCCCGCGCCGGTCGGGCCGGCGCGGGCGATCCACTGGGTGAGCCGTTCAGGCGGTGGCGCCCGCCCGCCGCCGGCGACGAAGGAGGACGTACGTCCCGCCGGCGACCGCGCCCGCGGCCAGCGCGCCACCCGCGACCAGGACTCCGGTGTCGCCGTCCCGGCCGCCGGCGCCGGCCTGCGCGCCGCCGATCGGGGTGACGGTGAACGTGGCGCTGCCGCCGTCGCTGCCGTCGCCGCAGGTGGCGGCGACCGTGTACGTGCCGAGCGTGAACCCGGCGGTGAACAGTTCGGCGCTCAGCCCGCCGCCCGCGGCGGCCGTGGTGGATCGGACGTTCTGGTCGCGGTCCGGTCCGGTGACCCGGAAGATCGCGTCACCGGCGTTCGGGTTGCACGTCGTGGTGAGCACGACCGTGCCGCCGACCGGGGTGGTGGCGGGTGAGACTCTGGTGTCCGCCAGTGCGGCGGCCGGGAGCAGCAGTGTGCCGAGGCCCACGCCGACCGCCGCCGATCCGAGAAATGACTGTGCCTTCATCCGCGTCTTCCCTCACTTTTCGTCCGCTGTCTGCGTGGGACGTCGTTCGGGTGGCCAACTCCGTGACTAGCACCGGTGTGGCCAACACTAGGAGGGTTGCGACGGTCACTGGGGGTAATTGAGAAATCTTCGTTGCCGTCCGGTGTTCCCCGTCTCGCCGCCCACGACGGACATGCCGCCCCGACCGGCGCAGAGCGGACGAAAGCTCATCGGGACGGGCGTTCGGGCCGGACCAGCCCGGTGTCGTACGCCAGCACCACCGCCTGGATCCGGTCGCGCAGGCCCAGCTTGGTGAGGATCGCGGAGACGTGCGTCTTCACGGTGGCGGTGCTGAGGTGCAGCCGGGCGGCGATCTCCGCGTTGGACAGGGCGCGCGCGGTCAACGTGAGCACCTCCACCTCGCGGGCGGTCAACGCGGCCAGGGCCCGCTCGGCGGTCGGCGCCGGGCCCGGCAGCCGGCCGGCGAACCGGTCCAGCAGCCGCCGCGTCACGGTCGGGGCCAGCAGCGCCTCGCCCCGGGCCACCACCCGCACCGCCTCCGCCAGGTCGGCCGGGCGGGTGTCCTTGAGCAGGAAGGCGCTCGCCCCGGCCCGCAGCGCCGCGTAGACGTGCTCGTCGACGTCGAACGTGGTGAGCATGACGACGCGGGCGGGGCTGCCGGCGGCCACCAGCTCGCGGGTCGCGGCGATGCCGTCCTGCCGGGGCATCCGCACGTCCATCAGCACCACGTCGGGCCGGGTGCGCGTGGCCACCGCGACCGCCTCGACGCCGTCCGCCGCCTCGCCCACCACGGTCAGGTCGGGCCGCGCGTCGAGGACCATCCGCAGCCCGGCGCGGATCAGCTCCTGGTCGTCGGCGACCACCACCCGCACAGTCACAGGCCACTCCTCGCGCTCACCGGACCATCTTCCGTTCGCGACTGCGGGGCTCGCTCCTCGCGCTCACCGGACCGCTCCCACCGGGAGGTCGGCGCGCACGCGGAAACCGCCGGCCGGCAGCGGGCCGGCGTCGAGCGTGCCGCCGAGCAGCCGGGCGCGCTCCCGCATGCCGACGATGCCGCGCCCGCCGCTCGTGCCGGGCCGGCGGGCCGCCGCCGAGCCGTCGTTCACCACCTCCAACCGCAGCACCCCGTCGCCGTAGCGCACGTCGACATCGGCGCGCGTGGCGTGCCCGTGCCGCAGCGCGTTGGTCAGCGACTCCTGCACGATCCGGTACGCCGACAGCTGCACCCCGCCGGGCAGGGCCTCGCAGTCGCCCTCCCGGCGCAGCGTCACCGGCAACCCCACCGCCCGGACGGCGTCGGCCAGCGCGTCGAGCTGCGCCAGGCGCGGCTGCGGCCCGTCCGGGTCGGACCCGTCGTCGGCGGTCAGCGCGTGCAGCATGGCGCGCAGCTCGGTCAGCGCCGAGCGGGCCGCCGCGTTGATCGACCCGAGCGCGGCGCGCGCCTGTTCCGGGTGCTGGTCGAAGACGTCCTCGGCGGCGACGGCCTGCACCGCGATGACCGCCACGTGGTGGGCGACCACGTCGTGCAGCTCCCGGGAGATCCGCTCCCGTTCGGTCGCGCGCACCTGCCGTTCCCACTCGCAGCGCCGCTGCTCCCGGGCCCGCATCACCTCACCGACGGACCAGCTGAAGCCGAGCGCGAACAGGGCGAGCAGCAGGTCGCGCCAGTTGCCGGTGGCCAGCTTCCAGGGCGTGGGCGCCACCAGCAGGCCGAGCGCGACGAGCGAGAACCGGGGCGGGCGCAACCGCGCCACGTAGGACAGCGGCGCGGCCACCAGGCCGAGCCAGCCGAGCGCCGGGCAGAGCGCCTCCAGGCCGACGCCGGCCAGCGCGGCCAGCGCGAGGGCGTACCCGGGTCGGTGCCGGATCCACAGCAGACAGCTGGCCTGCAGCGCGGCGAGGCCGACCGCGACGGCGGTCCCGCCCGCCGTCGCCGGGCCGAGGTCGGAGGTCAGCAGCACGAGCAGCGACACGGCGAGGACGACGGCGGCGATGCCGCCGTCGATCGCCAGCAGCGCGGTCCGGGAGCGGGACGGGCACCTCATGTCCGGATGCTAGGCCGCCGGTCCGCCCGTGTTCATCGGCCGCGAGACGGAGATCCGGCCGGGTCCTGGTCCCCGCGACGGAGCGGGGAACCGGTCCGTCGCGTGATCCGCGCGACGCCCGGCCGGCCCTAGCGTTGCGGCAGTCGATTCCGCCGCACCGGAGGTACGCACCGATGGAGACCGCGATCCCGAGCAGCACCGCCCGTCCCGTCCGCCGCCGCGACCGGCTGCTCACGGTGCTCGCCGCCACCGTGGCCACACTGGTGGGCTGGGTCGTCGCGGTGCCGCTCGCCGGGGTGGAGCTGACCGCCCGCAGCGGCGGCGGCGAGCAGCGGGTCGGACCGGTGGCGGTGGCGGTGAGCACGCTGCTCGCCGGGCTGGCCGGTTGGGCGCTGCTGGCCGTGCTGGAGCGGTTCACCGGGCGGGCCGGGACGGTCTGGACCGTGGTCGCGGTGCTGGTGCTCCTGCTGTCCCTGCTCGGGCCGGTCGGCGGGGGAGTGGGTCGGGCGGCCACGCTGACGCTCGTGGCGCTGCACCTGCTCGCCGGCGCCGTGCTGGTGCCCGGCCTGCGGCGAACCGCGGTCCGCTGACCGGGTGGTCGGGACCGCCGTCACGGGGGCGCACGGTCCCGGCCCCGGCCGCCGGTCAGCCCGCCGCGACCGGCTCCGGCAGCGGCTCGCCGGTCTCCAGCAGGCTCTTGAGGCTGGCCAGCAGCTCCGGCCAGCCGCCGCTGCCGTCGAGCTGGCCGCTGATCGCCCGGTGCATCTCGCTGTCCGGCGAGAAGTCGTCGTGGACCACGGTCAGCCGGACGGTCTCGCCCTGCGGAGCGAGGTCAAACGTGACCTTCGACCGGCGCTCGCCGAGCCGGGCGGCCAACTCCTCGGCGGACCATCCGAAGTGCGCCGCGTGCTCCGCCTGGAAGCCGTGCCAGGTGTACGCGAGCCGCCGGTACGGCTCGGCGACGAGCACCCGCTGGCCGAGGTCCTTCGGCTCGCCGTCCGGCGTGTCCTGCCAGCGCACCGGTGAGCCGGGCCGCCAGTCGGAGACCAGCGTGACGCCGCCCCAGTAGCGGCGGGTGAACGCCGGTTCGGTCAGGGCCCGCCAGAGCCGCTCGGGTGTGGTCCGGACGTAGGTGGTGTAGACGAACGTGGGGCTCTCCATGGGCTCCCTCTCCAGTGCGGTCCGCAGGTCGGCGAGGGCGCGGGCGCGCTCCCGGTGGTAGCGGCCGATCCAGCGGTCGGCCACCGCGTTGATCGGAGCGGCGTCGAGGTGGTGCAGTTTCTCCCGCCCCCGCCGGGTGGTGGTCACCAGGCCGGCGGCCTCCAGCACGGCGAGGTGCTTGCTCACCGACTGCCGGGTCATGTCCAGCCCGGCGCACAGCTCGCGCAGGCTCTGGCCGCTGCGGGCGTTCAGGCGGTCGAGCAGGCGCCGTCGGTTGGTGTCGGCCAGTGCCCGGAACACCTCGTCCACCCGTCACCCCGCTCCTCGAAAGGGCAACCATCAGGTTGCCCTTTCGGAGAATAGGCACCCCCGAGGTTGCCTGTCCAGTCCGATGCTAGCCTCCTAGGACGCTCAAGGCGATGTGAGCCGGCGAAAATATCTCCGCCGCGATGTCGAGAACCGTGCGCCGGCTCCGTCCCCGGTTCGAACGCGGCCAGAATGGGTCGCACCCGCACCGAGGAGAAGCACCATGGCGAAGTACCTGCTGCTGAAGCACTATCGCGGCGGCCCGGCCCCGGTCACCGACATGCCGCAGTTCGACCGGTGGACGCCGGAGGAGTTCTCCGCACACGTGCGGTACATGAAGGACTTCGCCGCCCGGCTGGAGTCCTCCGGCGAGTTCGTCGACTCGCAGGCGCTCTCCCCGGAGGGCACGTTCGTCCGCTACGACGGCGAGGGGCGCCCGCCGGTCACCGACGGGCCGTTCGCCGAGACGAAGGACCTCATCGCCGGCTGGATGGTGATCGACGTGGACAGCCACGAGCGTGCCCTCGAACTGGCCGCCGAGTTGTCCGCCGCGCCGGGACAGGGCGGCGCGCCGATCCGGGAGTGGCTGGAGCTGCGCCCGTTCATGACCGACCCGCCCACCGTCACGGAGTGACCTGACTCGATGGACGAGGCGATGCTGCGCAGCCTCACGCCGGGCGTCCTCGGCGTCCTCGTCCGCCGCGGAGCCGACTTCGCGGCGGCCGAGGACGCCGTGCAGGACGCGCTGGTCGAGGCGCTGCGCGTCTGGCCGGACGACCCGCCGCGCGAACCGAGGGCGTGGCTGGTCACGGTGGCCTGGCGCCGGTTCCTCGACACGGCCCGCGCCGACGCCGCCCGCCGCCGACGCGAGGACCTCGTCGACGAGGAGCCGGCGCCCGGGCCGGTGCCCGAGGCCGACGACACACTCCGGCTCTACTTCCTCTGCGCCCACCCGTCGCTGACCCCGTCGTCCGCGGTCGCGCTCACCCTGCGCGCGGTGGGTGGGCTCACCACCCGCCAGATCGCCCGGGCGTACCTGGTGCCCGAGCCGACCATGGCGCAACGGATCAGCCGGGCCAAGCGCACCGTGACCGGCGTACGGTTCGACCGGCCGGGCGATGTCACGACCGTGCTGCGCGTGCTCTACCTGGTGTTCAACGAGGGCTACTCCGGCGACGTGGACCTCGCCGCCGAGGCGATCCGGCTCGCCCGGCAGCTCGCGACCGTCGTCGACCACCCCGAGGTGGCCGGGCTGCTCGCCCTCATGCTGCTGCACCACGCCCGCCGGGCCAGCCGCACCGGTCCGGACGGCGACCTGGTGCCGCTGGCCGACCAGGACCGCCGCCGGTGGGACACCGGCCTGATCGCCGAGGGGGTGGAGATCCTGCAGACGGCCCTGTCCCGGGACCGGCTGGGCGAGTTCCAGGCCCAGGCCGCCGTCGCGGCGCTGCACGCCGACGCGCCCACCGCCGCGGAGACCGACTGGGTGCAGATCGTCGAGTGGTACGACGAACTGGTCCGCCTCACCGACAGCCCGGTGGTGCGGCTCAACCGCGCGGTGGCGGTCGGCGAGGCGGACGGCCCCCGGGCCGGGCTGGCGGCGCTCGCGGCGCTGGACGACACCCTGCCCCGGCACACCGCCGCGGCGGCCTACCTGCACGAACGTGACGGCGACTGGTCGACGGCGGCCCGGCTCTACGCCGAGGCGGCCCGCCGGGCCACCAATCTGGCCGAACGCGACCACCTGACCCGCCAGGCCGCCCGCCTGAACACCCGGTGACCCGGGCCGGTGGGCTCCGGTGGCGCGCCCGGCCGCACGCTAGCCTGCGGGCATGGATCTGGGGCAGGACGGCGAGCGGGTGGCCGTCTCCCTCGCGCACCGACTCGACCGGCTGACCTTCGAGGATCTCTCGACCGACCAGGTCACCACCCGGCTCGTCGACGCCGTGGTCGAGTGGGCGACCGGGGAGGGGTGGCGGGTCTACCGTCGGGCGGCGAGCGTGCTGCCGTTGCCGCCGCCGATGGAGGGGCGGCAGTCGGTGCTCGACGTCGCCTGCGCCCGGCCGGACCGTCCGCCGGTCGTCGTCGAGGTCGACCACACCGATCGTCGACGGACCGTGGAGAAGCTGCTGGCCGAGGCCGAGGCCGGGCGGATCCCGATCTGGCTGCGCTGGGGCGTACCCGGGTTCGCCGCGCCGCCCGCGCCGATCCGGATGGTGACGGTCGAGGTGTCCCGCCGCAACGGTCCGGCCGGCCAGGGTCGGCGCTACTCGCGGCGTCCGGTGGCGGACCTGCCGGCACCCGCGCACTCGGTGACGGCGGTCGGCCCGACGGTTCCGTTCGCGTTGCCGATTCCCCTCCCCGGCGAGCCCGACTGAGGGTCGAAGGACCGGCTGACCCCCGGCGGTGCCGGCCCGGAGCCGGTGCGCGGGGCCGCCGCCGACACCCGAGGCGTGGTGCGCCGCCCTCCGTAAACCGCTCGGCAGGCGGCGCGGTCGCTGGTAGCTTGCCTCGTCGTGACGGGGGAACGGCTCGGCGGGCGCTTCGCCCGCCTGTGGACCGCGAGCACGCTGTCCGCGCTCGGCAGCGGCACGGCCACGGTGGCCGCCCCGCTGTACGTGGCGTCGCGCACCGACGACCCGCTGGTGGTCTCCGCCGGGGCGGCGGTGTCCTGGCTGCCGTGGCTGCTGTTCGCGCTGCCCGGCGGCGTGCTGGCCGACCGGGTGGACAGGCGTCGGCTGATGGTGCTCATCGACTGGGTGCGGGTCGTCGCGTTGGTCGTGCTGGCCGCGGCGATGCTCACCGACCGGGCCGGGGTGGCGCTGCTCTACGTGGTGCTGTTCGTGGTCAACACCGGCGAGGTGGTGTTCCGCACCGCCGCCCAGGCGGTCCTGCCGGCGGTGGTGCCCCGGTCCCGGCTGGAACGGGCCAACGGCTGGCTCAACGGCGGCACCCAGGTCACGCAGAACATGGTCGCCGGCCCGCTCGGCGGGTTCCTGTTCGTGCTCGCGGCGGCGGCGCCGTTCGCGCTCAACGCCGGCACGTACGCGCTCAGCGCCGTGCTCGTCGGCCTGCTCGCCGGCACGTACCGGGCGGCGGGGCCGAGGACCGGGCCGCGCTCGGCGCGGGCGGAGATCGCCGAGGGGTTCCGGTGGCTGCTGTCGCAGCGGCTGCTGCGCACCATGGCGGCGCTGATCGGGCTGCTCAACGTCACGCTGACCGCGGCGATCGCGGTGCTGGTGCTGCTCGCGACCGAGCGCCTGGGCCTCGGCTCGGTCGGCTACGGCGCGTTGTTCACCTGCATGGCGGTGGGCGGGCTGCTCGGGTCGGTGGTCGGGGACCGGCTGATCGCCGCCCTCACCGCCACCTGGACGGTCCGGGTGGGTCTGCTGGTCGAGGCCGGCCTGCACCTGGCGCTGGCCGCGTCGCGCAGCGCGGTGGTGGTCGGCGTCGCGTTGTTCGCGTTCGGGGTGCACAGCGCGCTGTGGAACATCGTGGCGAACTCGCTGCGGCAGCGACTCACCCCGCCGGCGATGATGGGCCGGGTGGGGAGCACCACGTTGTTCGTCGCGGCCGGTGGCAACTGCGTGGGTGCGCTGCTCGGCGGGGTGGTCGCGGCCCGGTACGGCATCACCGCCCCGTACTGGGTGGGATTCGCCGTGGCGGTCGGGGTGATCGCGGCGACCTGGCGGGTCTTCGACCGGGCCACGGTGGCCGCCGCGTACGCCGAACCGGCCGCCGTGGACACCCGCGAGCCGGTCACCGGATAGCCCGTGCGTGCCGAACTGCTGGACCGCCTCGCCGCCGACCTCGCCGGGCGTCGGCCGCCGCACCCGCTGCGGGTGGCGATCGACGGTCCCGACGCCGCCGGCAAGACCCGGCTCGCCGACGACCTGGCCCGGGTGCTGGCCCGGCGGCGGCCCGTGTGCCGGGTGAGCGGGGACGGGTTCCACCGGCCCGCCGCGGTCCGGTCGGCGCGGGGCCGGCTCTCGCCGGAGGGCTACTACCTCGACTCGTTCGACCACGAGACGATCGTGGCGCGGGTGCTGCGCCCGCTGGGCCCCGGCGGCGACCGGCGCTACCTGCCGGCCGCGTACGACGTGCGCGCCGACGCGCCGGTGACCGCCGAGCCGGTGACCGCGCCGGCGGATGCGGTGCTCCTGGTCGACGGGGTGTTCCTGCTCCGCCCGGAGTTGCGTGAGCACTGGGACGTGACGGTTTACCTGCACGTCGCTCCGGAGGAGACGGTGCGCCGGGCGCTGGTCCGGGACCTCGAGGTGTTCGGCTCGGCCGACGAGGTGCGCCGCCGCTACCGGGCGCGCTACCTGCCGGGGCAGGAGCTGTACCGGGCGCGGGCCCGCCCGGCGGAGCGGGCCGACGTGCTGCTCGACCTGACCGACCCGCTCGCCCCGGCCGTGCTCGCCTGGCGGGTGTGAGAGGGTGCCCCTTCTCTACCGCAGGCGTTAACAGGGGCCCCCTCCTTACACCGGGGGCACGGGGAGGGTGACGCCCTGCGCGGCCGATGAGTGGGCCAGTTCGATCAGCTCGACCACGGCGACCGCCTCGGCCGGGTCGACCGGCATCGGCGTGCCGTCACGCAGCGCCGCCGCCACCCGCGCGTAGAAGTCCGGGTAGCAGCCCGCCTCCGTGGGCACGGCCCGCAGGTCGTCGTCGGCGCCGAGGCGCCCGTACCGCTCCGGGGCGACCTCGCCCCAGCCGGGCCCGCCGGGGCGCCGGCCGTCGCGCAGCGCCGCCTCCTGCGGGTCGAGGCCCCAACTGGTGTACCCGGCCCGGTCGCCGAGCACCCGGAAGCGGGGGCCGAGTTGCGCGGTGACCGCCCCCATCCACAGGTGCGAGCGCACGCCGCCGGTGTGGGTGAGCGCGACGAACGCGTCGTCGTCCACCTCGACGCCGGGGCGCCGCAGGTCCACCTCGGCGTAGACGTGCTCCACCGGCCCGAACAGCCGCACCGCCTGGTCGATCAGGTGGGCGCCGAGGTCGAACAGCGCGCCGCCGGCCTCGCCCGGGGCAGCGCTCTCCCGCCAGCCCGGCTTGATCGCCGGCCGCCACCGTTCGAACCGGGACTCGAACCGGGTCACCCGGCCCAGCTCGCCGGCCTCGACGAGCCGGCGCACCGTGCGGTAGTCGCCGTCCCAGCGCCGGTTCTGGAACACCGTCAGCGGCACCCCGGCGGCGGTGGCCTCGGCCACCAGCGCCCGGCCCTGCCCGGCGTCCGGCGCGACCGGCTTGTCCACCACCACCGGCAGCCCGGCGGCGACCGCGGCCCGGGCCAGCGGCACGTGCTGGCGGTTGGGCGCGGCCACCACCACCAGGTCGAGCGCGTCGGCGGCGGCCCACAGCTGCGCGGCGTCGTCGACCACGCGGGCGTCGGGGTGCTCGGCCTCGACCTGCGCGCGGCGCTCGGCGTCCCGGGTCACCACGGCGTCCAGCCGCAGCCCGGGCGTGGCGGCGATCAGCGGGGCGTGGAACACCCGCCCGGCCGTCCCGTACCCCAGCAACCCCACCCGCAGCGGCGCGCCCGTCATGCCGCCGAATCTACGCGGCGTGCCGGCGCGGACGGCGGGGTCCCCGGCGGCGCTCCCCGCGGGTGTGACAGCGTGGGCGGGTGCCCGCATCCTCCCCGGTCGACGTCGACCTCGCGCTGGTCGGCGGCGGCGGCGCCGCCTCACTGGTCCTGGCCGCCCTGGACCGGCACCGGGTGACAGGTGTGCGGGTGGCCGTGGTGGACCCGGTGCACAAGCGCGGCCAGGACCGCACCTGGGCGTTCTGGGGCACCCCCGGCGGCGACCTGGAACCGCTGCTGAGCGCGAGCTGGTCGCGGGTCGAGGTGGTGACGGCGGCGGGCCGCCGCGTCCTGCCGCTGGACCCGCTGCGGTACGCCATGGTGCGCTCCGCCCCGGTCTACGACCGGGCTGCCGAGGCCGAGCGGCGGCTGGACGCGGTGCGGATCGGCGCGCCGGCGGGGGAGCTGCGCGACGACGGTGACCGGGTGACGGTGTGCGACCCGGAGGGGCGGGCGCTGGTGCGGGCCGGCTGGGTGCTCGACTCGCGTCCCCGCAAGCCGGCAAGGCCGGGGCGGACCAGCTGGTTGCAGCACTTCCGGGGGTGGTGGCTGGCGGCCGAGGGGCCGACGTTCGACCCGGGCCGGGCGGTACTGATGGACTTCCGCACCCCGCAGCCGGAGCGCGGGGTGTCGTTCGGTTACGTGCTGCCGGTCGACGACCGGTTCGCGCTGGTGGAGTACACCGAGTTCGGGCCGGCGCTGCTCGACGACGCCGGCTACGACGCGGCGCTGCGCGGGTACGCCGCGCTGCTCGGGCTGGACCTGTCCGCCCTGCGGGTGCGGGAGGTGGAGAACGGGGTGATCCCGATGACCGACGGCCCGTTCGTGGCTCGCCCGAGCCCGCGGGTGGTGCGCCTGGGCACGGCCGGCGGGGCGACCCGGCCGTCCACCGGGTTCACCTTCTCCGCCATGCTCCGGCAGGCCGACGAGGTGGCCGCGGCGGTCGCGGCGGGCCGTCCGCCGGTGCCCGCGCCGGCGTACCCGGGTCGGCACCGGTGGATGGACGCGGTGGCGTTGCGCGCGCTGGACCGGGGGCACGTGGACGGGGTGGAGTTCTTCGCGCGGCTGTTCGACCGCAACCCGGCGGAACGGGTGCTGCGGTTCCTCGACGGGGTCACGAGTCCGGCCGAGGACCTGGCGGTGATGCGGTCCAGCCCGCTGCTGCCGATGACCGGGGCGGTGCTCGGCGACGCCGCCGGCCGGCTACGTGCCCGGCTGGGCGCCTGGCGTCCCGGCGACCCGGTCGCGCACCAGCGCGCGTAGCCGCTCCATCGGGTCGCCGTCGCCCGCGCCGAGCCGGTTGCGCACCGCCGCCACGGTCAACCCCAGTTCCGGGTACGCGAACGCGAGGCTGCCGCCGCTGCCGGCGGTGCCGAACGACCCGTCGTCGTCGACCGCGTAGCCGAGCCCGAACGTGCTCTGCTGCCCGAACACCCACTCCTGCGCGCGGACCGCCGGGGCGGACGCCGCGCGCATCCGCTCGGGCGAGACGAGCCGGACGCCGTCGACCGGGCCGAGCAGCGCCGCGTACATCCGGGCCACCGCGCGGGCGCTCATCGTGCCGACCGACGGCACCTCGGCGCGCAGCACGTCGGGGTCGCCGCCGGTCACCGTGTCCGGGCGGACCGCGGGCGGGGCCACCGCGTCGAAGTGCGGCAGGTTGGCGCCGGCCCAGGTCATCAGCGCGGACAGGCCGGCGTCCTCCAGCCGGGCCAGCCGGGGCAGCTCCGCCTCCGGTACGGCGAGGAACAGCTCCCGGTCGACGCCGAGCGGGCCGGCGACCTCCTCGGCGAGCACCCGCGACACGGACCGGCCGGTGACCCGGCGGACCACCTCGCCGACCAGCCAGCCCCACGTCCAGGCGTGGTAGGCCAACCGTTCGCCGGGTGCCCACAGCGGCTTCGCGTCGGCGAGCAGCCGGCACATCCGCGCCCAGTCGGCGAAGTCGGCCGGCGTGACGTCGGCGGGCAGGGCGGGCAGGCCGGCGGTGTGGGTGAGCACGTGGCGCAGCGTGATGCCGTCCTTGCCGTGCCGGGCGAACTCCGGCCACACCCGGGCCAGCGGCAGGTCCACGTCGAGGCGACCCTGTTCGGCCAGCACGTGCACCACGGTGGCGGTGAGGCCCTTGCCGGTGGAGACCGCGTGCACCGGGGTGTCGGCGGTCATCGGCCGGCCGGTCCTGGTGTCGGCCAGGCCGGCCTGCTCCTCGACGATCGGCGTCCCGTCGAGGTAGGCGGCCACCTGCACGCCGGCCTCCCGACCGGAGGAGACCAGGTCGTCGAGCGCGGCGCGCACCTCGGCCCGCAGGCCGTCCCAGCGAGTGTCCACGATCAGCGAGCCTGCCAGAGCGCCCCGTCGTCGTCGTGCGGTTTTCCTCGTCGGTGAGGAGCCGGGCGCGCAGCGCGGCGACGGTGTCCTCGCGCACCCCGAGCCGCCCGGTGACGTAGCCGCCCACCGAGCCGTGCGCCGCGACGGTAGCGCAGGTCGATGACGGTGCGGACGCCGAGCGCGGCGAACCGGGCCAGGTCGTCGCCGGCGAGCTTGGCCAGCGAGTCGGAGCGGTAGAGCCGACCCCGCGCGACGGTGCGGCCGTCGCCGGTGCGCCGGCCGCCGAGGTCCCGGACGTTGCACAGGGTGCTGAACCGCGCGGGTGCCGTCATGGTGTCCGCACCTAGCCGGACGGCGCGCGGCCCGCGGTCCCGCCGGGCCGGCCACGGAGGTGGTGGACGGGCGGGGCCGCCGGTCGGCACCCGGCACGCCGGGCCGCGCGCCGTCGGATCGGTGGTCCCGGGTGGCCCGTGCGCCGGCCGGCCCGGCGGGTCGGCGGGCAGCCGCGGGCGGCGTACCGGGTAGGTTGCCCGGCATGGTGGAGGCGGAGACCGGCCGGGTCGTGGAGATCTGGACCGACGGCGCGTGCAGCGGCAATCCCGGGCCGGGCGGCTGGGGGGCGTTGTTGCGCTGGGGCGATCGGGAGCGGGAGCTGTGCGGGGGCGAGGCCGCCGCGACCACCAACAACCGGATGGAGCTGACCGCCGCGATCCGCGCGTTGGAGAGCCTGACCCGGCCGGTCACCGTGCGGCTGCACACCGACAGCACCTACGTGCGCAACGGCATCACCGGCTGGTTGACCGGGTGGAAGCGCAACGGCTGGCTCACCGCCGCGAAGCAGCCGGTGAAGAACGCCGACCTGTGGCAGCGGCTGGAGGCGGCGTGCGCCCGGCACGACGTCACCTGGCTGTGGGTCAAGGGCCACAACGGGCACCCGGAGAACGAGCGCGCCGACGCGCTGGCCAACCGGGGGATGACCGAGGCGCGGGGCGCCGGCGCACCGGCCGCCCCGCGCGCCGCGTCGGGTCAGCGCAGCGGACGGCCTTCCTCGATCTCCTCCGGCCCGTCGGCCGGGTCGGCGGTGCCGGAGACGGCGTCCACGTCGTAGCCGGCCCGGCTCGTCTCCCGGGCCGAGCGTCGGTCCTCGGCCGGCAGGTCGGCGAAGTCGTCGCCGGTGTCGTCCGTGGTGTGCAGGGATTCGCCCGGCGGGCGCAGCGACGCCTCGTACGCGGTGGCGCCGTCGGGCTCGTCGCCGGGGGCGCGGCCGAAGGACTCTTCACTGGTCATGTCGCACTCCTGCCCGCATCCGGTGGCGGCAAACGTTCACCGGGCGGCGTCCGGATGGGTCGGCATCGACGAGCCGCCGGAACTGCTGCCGGAGGCGCCGCCGGCCATCCCCGACCCGTCGTCCTCGGTCACCTCGTCCGGTCGCGGCGCGTCCGGCGCGGGGGCCGGCACGTCGGTGTCCGCCGGCACCTGCACCAGCCTGGCCTGACCGGCGGCGTCCTCGGCGTGCGCCGGGTCCACCGGTTCCTCGCCGTCGCGTGCCCGATACCCCATCGGTCCGCCCCCGTTCCGCCTCGACCGGCCGTGCCCACGCCTACCCGCCCCACCCCCACCAAAACCCGCCACCCCGCTCTCCGCCCCCGCCCCCACCGAGTCCCTCCGGACCGCGCTTCGTCGACCGTGCGTCGGCCGGTCGGTGCGGTGATCAAGGGGTTTGGGTCGGGGAGCCGGTCGACGGTGACGCGAACTCCTTGATCACCGGGAGCGGCGGGTGCGGGTGGGGCGGGGGATGGGGGTGAGGGGGAGGGACGGGGACCAGTGGGTGGGGCGGTGCCGGGTCGGTGGCAGGACGGTGCGGTGGTCGCCGCGGGCGGCGTCGAGCTGGGACTGGTGCAGGAACAGGCACTCGCCGAGGTCGGCGCCGCGCAGGTCCGCGCCGCGCAGGTCGGCGCCGGTCAGGTCGGCGGCGCCGAGGCGTACGCCGCGCAGGTCCGCCCCGATCAGGATCGCGCCGCGCAGGTTCGCCCCGGTCAGCGTCGCGCGGCGCAGGTCGACCCCGATCAGCGTGGCGCCCCGGCGGTCCGGGCCGGCCCGGCCGGCGCGGGCCCGCTCGCCGGCGCGCGACAGCAGCCGGTTGACCCGGCCCCGGTGGGCGTCGACGTCGACGGCGAGCACGTCCTCCGGGGTGCCGTCGGTGAGCCGGCCGGTCTCGTCGAGGATCGCGGTCAGGTCGTCGCGCAGCGCGCCGGGCGGGGTGATCCGCGCCGCCTCGGTCAGATACCAGAGCAGCTCGTGCAGCGGCCGCAGCACGGCGAACGTGTCGAACATCCGCCGCGCGGTGTCCGGGTCGGCGCGCCAGTCACGGCCGGCGAAGGTGCCCTGGGTGAGGTGCTGGCCGGCGCCGAAGCAGTCGAAGACGGTGCACCCGGGGAAGCCGCGCTGCCGCAGCTCGGAGTGGATGCCGCAGCGGGCGTCGGCGCGCAGGTTCGGGCAGGGCCGTCCGGCCGGCTTGTCGATGGCGAAGTCCGCCGACGCGGCGAACGCCGGCGCGACACAGCAGACCCCGGCGCAGCGTGCGCAGTCCGCCCGCAGCTCCCACCCGCCGTCCACCCTCGCCGCCCTCCCCGAACTCTCCCGCGCCCATTGTCCGCCCACCCCCACCACGCATCCCACCCACCCCGGTGATCATGACGTTGGCGTCGCGACCACGCCGGGCGGAGCGACGCCAACGTCATGATCGACCCGGCGGGTGGGGTCAGCGGGTCAGAAGGCGAAGAGGGTGGCGGCGGCGCGGGTCAGCAGGCAGCGGTTGTCGAACGTGCGGGTGTAGTGGACCGGGCGGTCCTGCCAGCGGCCCACGGCGCGCGCGACGACCGGGGCATAGACGGCGGTGCAGGGGTCGGCGTCCACGTCGAGCGCGTCGAGGTCGCCGTCGACCCGCGCGACGAGCCGGCAGGCGGCGGCCGGCTGGGGGTGCAGGCCGCCGGCGGGTCCGCAGACCAGCACCGTGGCGCGCACGTCGGCCTCGCCGCCGACGGTGAGCAGCAGCACGGAGGGGGTCTCCGGGCCGGGGCGGGGCGCCGCGCCGGCGGCGCCGGGGGCGGCCACCGCGGCGAGGCCGCCGAGCGCGGCGGCCACGGCCAGGGCGACGGTACGTCGGGCGAAGGGCATGGGTGGTCCTTCCGTCGGGGCCCCGGGTGAGGGCCGGTGGGCGGTCCGGCACGTCGTGCGAACCGGACCGCCGAGAACCCTAGGTGGACGGTGTGAACGCGAAGAGTCACGAAGTGTTACACCGTTCGGCCGTGCCGGTGAGCGGGTGTGACATCGGCGGCGGGGAATGCCCGAACGGCTGACAACCGGTTCCGCGTCCCGGGGAAACGCATTCTGAATCAGCGTGACGAATGGCCGAACGGTTGACAACCGAACCTTTCCGTTATTGCGCCGATGCCGCGCGTAGGCCATATCGTTGCCCGTCGACGACAACCGGAACGGCCGTTACCGTAACGATTCATTCGGGTGTTCCCATTCGCTTTACCGTCGGGTGGCAGGGCGTTTCCGGTTCCCGTCTCGAGGACGTGACATGAGCGACCTTTCCCATCCACCGTCATTGACCGCCCCCGGCGATCCGGCCGCCGGCGAACCGATCGTCAGCACCCCGCCCGATCCCGTCGCGGCGCCTTCGCAGATCGTCGGTCGGTCCCCGAACCAGCTCGCCTGGCTGCGGCTCAAGCGGGACCGCATGGCCCGGGCCAGCGCCGTCACGCTCGTCGTCGCCGCGGTGGTCGCGCTCGGCGCGCCGCTGCTGGGCCTGGTCACCGGAATCGATCCGACGGACAAGTTCGTCGACCGGCTCAACGATTTCGGAATGCCTATCGGCTATGCCGGCGGAATCAGCGCCGATCACTGGCTCGGGCTGGAACCCGGCAGCGGGCGCGACATCCTGCTCCAGTTGGTGTACGGCCTGCGTACGTCATTGTTCATCGCGTTCGCCTCGGCGTTGCTGGCGTCCTTCATCGGCGTCGCGGTCGGGGTGCTGGCCGGCTGGGCCAGAGGCTGGCTGGACAGCGTCGTCAACTGGCTGATCGATCTGACCCTGGCGTTTCCGTTCCTCATCTTCGCGCTCGCCGTGATCCCGATCCTGCAGGACCGGTTCTACTCCGACCGGGAGTCCCCGTCGCCGGCCTTCCGGGTGGCCCTGATCGTCGCCACCTTCGGCCTGTTCAGCTGGACCTACACCGCGCGGCTGGTCCGCGGGCAGGTGATCTCGCTGCGGGAGCGGGAGTTCGTCGAGGCGGCCCGCGCCGCCGGCGCCGGGACCGGGCACATCCTGCTGCGGCAGCTCCTGCCGAACATCTGGGCCCCGATCCTGGTGACCGTCTCGCTGATGGTGCCCCAGTTCATCGCCATCGAGGCGGCGCTGGCCTTCGTGAACATCGGCGTCACCGAACCCACGCCCGACCTCGGCCGGATGATCTTCAACAGCATCGGCTACGTCGCGAGCGACCCCTGGTACACCCTGTTCCCCGGGTTGACGATCTTCCTGCTGGTCCTGGCGTTCAACCTGCTCGGTGACGCGCTGCGCGACTCGCTGGATCCCCGCTCCACCCGGTAGTCCCCACCCGGCCACCACACGCCCGGCCGGCGGGGGCCGCCGGGCAGGAAGGGAGCACATCGTGCGTACCCGAACCCGGACACTGACCGGTGTCCTCGCCGCGGCGGCGCTCGTCGCCGCCGGCTGCAGCCCCACCACCGACGACAGCGGCGGCGACGACCAGAAGACCAAGACGCAGAGCGGCTCGATCTCCTACCAGGCCGCCGACAACCAGGGCCCGGCGAAGCCGGTCGACGGCGCGACCCGGGGCGGCACCCTGACCGTCATGCAACCGGCGGACTTCGAGCACCTCGACCCGGCCCGCAACTACGTCAACACCCAGCAGGTGGCCGGTGGCCTGCTCTACCGCGCGCTCAACGGCTACCAGGAGGACGGCACCGGCAAGCTGCTGCTCGTCGGCGACCTGGCGACCAACCCCGGCAAGGACGTGAACGGCGACTGCAAGGTCTGGGAGTTCACCCTCCGCGACGGCGTCAAGTACGAGGACGGCTCGCCGGTGACCAGCAAGGACGTCGCCCACGGGATCGCCCGGTCGTTCGCGCCGGCGCTCAACGAGGGCCCGCACTACCTCCAGCAGTGGCTCTACCCCGGCGGGGCGTACAACGCCAGCTACCAGGGACCGTACGACGGCGGCAAGCCGGCGCCCGACGGCGTCACCACCCCGGACGACCGGACCATCCGGTTCACGTTCCCGCAGCCGCACTGCGACCTGCCGTACGCCGCCGCGCTGGCCACCAGCGCGCCGGTGCCGGCGGCGAAGGACACCCGGGCCAACTACGACCTGCGGCCGTTCTCGTCCGGCCCGTACCAGGTGAAGTCCTACCAGCGCGACGTGGCGCTGGAGCTGGAACGCAACCCGAACTGGGACCCGGCGACCGACCCGATCCGCAACGCCTACCCCGACTCGGTGCGGATGACCTTCGGCCTCGAGCAGGCCCAGATCGCCGAGCGCCTGGTCGCCGACGGTGCCGCCGACCAGGCGGCGCTGAGCTGGACGGACGTGCCGCCGTCGGTGCTGCCCCGGACCACCGGCGCCGGCGTCGCCGACCGGGTGGTCAAGGGTCCCACGCAGTACAACTGGGTGCTGAGCATCAACACCCAGCGGGTCACCGACCTGACCGTACGACGGGCGCTGAACTACGCGGTGGACAAGGACGCGCTGCTCAAGGTGCTCGGCGGGCAGGCCGCAGGCTCTCCGGCCACCACGCTGATGTCACCCACCACCGCCGGTTTCCAGAAGTACGACCTGTTCAACGCCCCGGTGACTGGTGACAAGGCCAAGGTCGCCGAGCTGCTCGCCGGCAAGCGCCCGAAGCTGGTGCTCGCCCACTCCAACCTGGAGCTGCGTACCCAGCAGGCCGAGGCGTTGCGCAAGAACCTCACCGACATGGGCTTCGACATCGTGATGAAGCCGATCGACAACAGCAGCTACTACGACGAGGTCGGCCGCAAGGACAACCCGTACGACATCTACCTCAGCGGCTGGGGCTCGGACTGGCCCACCGGTTCGACAGTCATCCCGCCGGTCTACGACGGCCGGGAGATCGTGGCCGAGGGCAACCAGAACCTGTCGTACCTCAACCAGCCGTCGGTCGGGGCGGAGATCGACCGGGTCCGCAAGCTGCCCGCCGCCGAGCAGGACGCCGGCTGGATGGCGCTCGACCGCACCATCATGCAGGAGTACGCCCCGGTCGTGCCCTGCTACTACGACGCCACCTACGAGCTGCACGGTTCGAAGGTCGGCAACGCCGTCCTCAGCGACGCGTTCGGCATCATCTCGCTTAACGGGATCTACGTGAAGAAGTGACAGTCGCCGGCGGGGACGGTCGCACCGGCCGTCCCCGCCCGACCCGGGGGAGGTGTGTCCCGTGCTCCGATTCGTCGTCCGGCGGCTGCTCGTCGCCGTCCTGACCCTCGCGGTGATCAGCCTGGTCACCTTCGGCCTGTTCTTCGCGGTGCCGAGCAGCCCGGCGAAGGTGATGTGCGGCAAGAACTGCACCGCCGCCGACATCGCCCAGGTCGAGCGCCGGCTCGGCATCGACCGGCCGCTGCCGCGCCAGTACGCCGACTTCGTCCAGGGCGTCTTCGTCGGCCGCAGCTACGGCGACGGCGACTTCCGCCAGGACTGCCCGGCGCCCTGCCTGGGCTACTCGTTCCGCAACAACCAGCCGGTCACCGAGATCGTCGTGCAGCGTGCCCCGGTGACGTTCAGCATCGTCCTCGGCGGGGCCGTGCTCTGGCTGGCCCTGGGCGTCTCGCTGGGCATGGTGTCGGCGCTGCGCAGAGGTACGGCGTTCGACCGCGCCGCCATCGGCATCACCCTCGCCGGTGCGTCCATGCAGGTCTACTTCTTCGGGCTGATCCTGCTCTACCTGCTGGTCTACTCCACCGGCCTGCTGCCGTTCCCCAGCTACACCCCGCTGACCGAGAGCCCGGTGCGCTGGGCGGCGGGGCTGCTGCTGCCCTGGATGACGTTGGGATTCCTCAACTCGGCGCTCTACGCCCGGCTGTCCCGGGCACAGATGCTGGAGACGCTGTCGGAGGACTTCGTCCGCACCGCCCGGGCCAAGGGCCTCTCGGCCCGGCAGGTGCACACCCGGCACGCGTTACGCGCGGCGATCACCCCGATCGTCACCATCGCCGGGCTGGACATCGGCACCAGCCTCGGCGGCACCTTCATCACCGAGACCATCTTCGGCCTCCAGGGTCTCGGCAAGGCCACCGTGGAGGCGGTGCAGTTCCTCAACCTGCCGGTGGTGATGGCGACCGTGCTGCTGGCGGCGGTGTTCATCGTGGCCGCCAACATCGTCGTCGACGTGCTGTACGCGGTGATCGACCCGCGGGTCCGGCTGAGCTGAGAGGGAGGGGTGGACATGGTGGAGTCGTCGTCACGGGATCCGTACCTGCGGGTCACGGATCTGCGGGTGCGGTTCGACACCGAGGACGGTGTGGTCCGGGCGGTGGACGGGGTGTCGTTCGCGGTCGAGCGGGGTCGCACGTTGGGGATCGTGGGGGAGTCCGGTTCCGGTAAGAGCGTGACGTCGTTGGCGATCCTGGGTCTGCACCAGTCGAAGCGGGCCACCATCTCGGGGGAGATCTCGGTGGGTGGCCGTCAGCTCGTCGGTCTGCCGGAGGAGGAGGTGCGGCGGTTGCGGGGTCGGGACATGGCGATGATCTTCCAGGATCCGTTGTCCGCGTTGCACCCGTACTACTCGGTGGGCCGGCAGATCGCGGAGGCGTATCGGGTGCACCATCCGCGTGCCGG
>NZ_FMDM01000007.1 GCF_900090105.1 Micromonospora humi
CGACCACCAGCACCTACCCACCATCGGACAGCGGTGATGGCCGTCTACCGCAGCCGCCACGCCCTCACCGGACCACTCACCCCCGGCCGCATCGAGACCATCCGCCTGCCACTGACGTCGCGCCTGCGCCGCGGCTACCGCACCGAGGACGTCGACGCCATCCTGCACCGCCTCGCCCACGAACTCGCCGAACGCGCCCACCAACTCCACCTGGCGCACGACGAGAACCGCCGGATCAAAACTGCGTTGCGCAATTGGCAGTCCGAGATGGTCAACGTTGGAAATTCCATCGACTGAGTGGCGACGAAATATCGGCGCGACAGCCAACTTGTGTGGTGCGGGGCCTGGTGATCAGGGAAGACGCCTTCCTATTCTGTTTGGGCAGAGGCAGCGGTAACTGTCTTCGGGGGGTGCGGCATGGCATTTTTCCGGGCGTACAGAATGGTGGTGGCCGCCGTCCTCGGTGGCTTCCTGATCGCGGCGGCCGTGCCCGTTCCGTCGCCGGGGATGGCCGCCGTCAACCGCGAGATGACCGACTACCTGGCGGCCCACCCGGGTGGGGTGCCGGTCGGCGCCGACGAGATCAGCTACGGCGGCGGCGCGCTGCTGGTTACGCTGCACGCGCCGGCCGGCACCTACGCGCTGGCCGACTGCCCCCGAAACTGGTTCTGCTTCTACGACCGGCCGAACTTCGGCTACCCCCGGGGCAAGCTCTCCTCCTGCGGTCGGCAGGACCTCGCCACCTGGCAGTGGCAGTTCCGGATCGGGTCCGCGCACTACAACATGTCCAGCGGCTCGGCGACGTTCTACTACAACGACATGGCGCTGTTCAGCGTCGGCCTCGGCAATCCGGTCCGCGCCGACGCCGCGCCCTGGCGGGACTGGGCGACCCACGTCAGCCGAAAATGCTGACCGCCGCCGGGTCGCCGCACCGCGAGTCGGCGATGGTGTCGGTCCGGTCGCTGCCCAGGAACAGGTAGTAGCTGACCAGGAAGTCGTCGGTGCTCGTCGTCTGGTGGCTGAGCAGCCGCCCGGTCTCCTCGTCGAACTGGAGCGTCTCCCGCCGGCCCGCGCCGTCGACCGCGCTGATCGCGTAGCCGTACCGGTCGGCGCGGTCGGGGTATCGGCCCTGCTGGACGAGGCCGTCGGTCTCGGCGAGCAGCCGCAGCAGCGTCGCGCGCTGCGGAGCGGTGAGCGGCCGGAACCGGTAGATCCAGGCGACCACCTCCAGCGTGCCGGCCGCGTTGCGGAGCTCCGGCGGCATCTGCCGCACCACCTCGTCCACCTGCGCCCGCAACTCGGCCAGGTCCACCGACGGGTCCGGCGGCACGTCGGTCAGGTCGCCCCGGTCGTACCGGACGTCCTGCGGCTGCGACCGCCGGCCGCCGTCGACGGCATGGACGGTCTGCCGGCCGGACCGCTCCCGGGTCCACCAGAGCCACTCCTCGCGATAGCGCGTCGGGTCGTCCGAACCGAGCACGAGATTCTCCGGCGACCACACGCGTAGCCAGGTGCACGCGTACCGGCCCTGGCGCGGCGGCTCCGCCCGCCGGGCCACCCGGTCGGCGATCTGGTCGAGCTTCGGGCCAGGGTCCACCGGCTCCGCGGGCGCCGGATCGCGTGGGCCGCCGCGGCCGGGCGACGACTCGGTCCGGCCGGGCGGCGGCACCGTGATCGGCGGCCGGCCGTCCCGGTCCGACGCGCCTTCCGCCACGAGGTACACCACCAGGCTGCCGAGCGCGGTGACGAGCGTCAGGGGCAGGACCAGCCGTCGCCTGCGAGGCCACGTGGCGGCGGTCGCCGCGACGTGCCGGCCCCGCGTCCCGCCGACCGGCCGCACGACGTACGGCCGGCCGGTGCGCTCGTCGCCACCGGTGGGGGCCGACTCGCGGAAGCGACGCGGCTCGTGCCCGCGCTGTCCGGGCGGGTGCCACGGACGCGGGGCCAGGTCGACGATCGGCGCGTCACCGAGGAACGACTGGTCGACCCTCAATGGTGGCGGTGGCGGCGACGGGGGCGGTGGCGGTGGCGATGGGAGCGGCGGCGCTGCCGACAGGTCCTCGTGGTGCGCCTTCGCCGCGTAGGCGGCCAGGCGGAAGCACCAATGGTGGCCCGCCGGCCCGAGGTTGTCGAGGGTGACGGCGGTGAGCGCCTGAGAGATCAGCGACAACCGATACTGTCGGCCCCACTCCCGCCGCCAGCCTCCGGACGTGGCATACCGCCGTCCGGCCTCGTGGGTGAGGCGTACCAGCCGGGCCAGGGCGGGCGGCAGGCTGCTCGGCTCGGGCCGGTCGGGGTGGACCAGATAGGTCAGCAGGGCGTCGGCCTGTTCCGGTGGCAGGCCCTGCGGTCGTTGCCCGTCCGGGCCGGGGCGGGGCGCCACCCGGCGCAGGACCGTGGAGAGCAGCAGCGCCACCAGGTCACGGGTCAGCGGGGCGTCGTTCTCGTACCTGTCGAAGTCGATCAGGGTGAACGTGTTCGGGCAGACGGTGCCGTCGGGCCGCACCGCGAAGAGGACATTCCCCCCGTGGGCGTCACCGTGTGCCAAACCGGTCAGGTGTTCGATGCGCAGATCACCGTGGCGGCCGCCGCTGTCGGTGAGGCGCAGCGGGTTGGGTAGCTCCCGACCGTCGACGACCACGTGCTCCCCGCCCAGGTCGCCCAGGCCGAGCCGGTCGGCCGCGTCGGTCACCTCCGACAGCGCCCCGGTCACCGTCAACTCGCGTGTGACGTACTCCCGCACCGTGGTGGGCGCGGTCGACCGGACGGATTCGGTCCCACCGTTCCAGTCGTCGAGCAGGACCTCGACGACCTTGCGGAAGGCCTTGACGAGCTGGTCGTCGTCGATCTCGTCCAGCGTGCGGACCGGGTCGCCGCCGTTGGCGACGTCCTGGAACGAGAGGTGACGGCCGTCGGCCACCGGGTACGAGCCGTGGTGCTGCTCGACCATGTGCCGCTCGGCGAAGCCGGGCGCGTCGGCCCGCGCCTGGGCGTGCCGGCTCACCTCCGGCCGCTGGCCCCCGCCGGCCGGGTGGACCTTGACCAGCAGCTTGTGACTGCTCGTGCGGCCCAGGCCCGCCGGTCTGGTCAGCTTGATCACGAACAGTCGCGCTCCGCTGTAGCCGCACATCGGGCCGTGCCGCGACAGCACCTCGACCGCGCCGTGGCCGGCCGCCCACTGCTCCAGCGCCTGCCAGACCAGCGGGTCGTCCCGCTGGAGCCACACCGGTCTGTCACCTGGGGGGTCGTCCATAGTGGTATGAACCTTCTGGCCTGAAGGGATGGGAAGGTGCGGGTGACCGGGGTGTGGCCGCCGGGAGGTGCGCTGGTCGCGTCGGGGGAAATCTACCCGGAACTTCCGACGAAGCCGGTGGTACTCGACGCCCGGGGAGAAACCTTACTTTTCGGAAACCGCTCTCGCGCCGACAGGAAACATTCGACTACCCGCCGTCACATCTAGCGAGTTGAATGTATTCTCGGTGCGTGGGCCGGGAGGGTGGCGTGACGGATCGGACTGATTCCCTGCTCAGGCGCCAGACCGAGCCGGCCATGATGGCGATGCTGCGGGCCATGTCGGTCTGCCACGGCCGCGCCCAACGCCTCGACGCGCTGCGTACCTCGGTCTCCGGGGCCATCGCCGGCGCCGGCGCTGTCGTCGCCGTCCTCGGCGTGTCGGCCACCGCCGTCACCGCGCTCGGCGCGCTCTGGGCCGTCGTCAACGCGCTCGGCCTCGCCACCTGGTCACGCGGGCAACTCCGGCGGGCCGCCACCATCCAGGAGATGTTCGACGTCGACCTGTTCGGCCTGCCCTGGAACGAGGTCGCGGCCGGGCAGCGGGTCGCCGCACCCGAGATCAGCCGGCTCGACCGCGCGTTCCGGGGCACCGAACGCTACCTGCGCGACTACTACGAGATCCCGGAACTGCCCGCACCCTACGACGTGCTCGCCTGCCAGCAACAGAGCCTGGGTTGGGGCGCCCGACTGCGCCGCCGCTACGCGTACACCGTGCTCGCCGCCGTGGCGGCCTGGGCGGCGACCGGCGTCGTCTACGGCGTGCTCGCCGAGTTGACCGTCGCCCACCTGCTGCTCGCCTGGTTCGTGCCGTCACTTGGCGCGCTGCTGCTCGGCGTCGAGATCTACCGCGGGCAACGCGACGTCGCCGTCGAACGCGACCGGGCCGGCACCGTCGTCCACAGCCGGATCACCTCCGCCGCCCGCGAACCGTCGGCCGCCGCCGACCTTCTCGGGCTGGCCCGGCAGGTGCAGGACCTGCTGTTCCGCACCCGCTGCACCCAGACCCGCGTGCCGAACTGGTTCTTCCGCCGCTTCCACGCCGCCGACCGGGTCGACTTCCAGTCCACCATGACCGGTCTCGGTCACCTGCTGGCCCCGGCGCCCCGCGCCGACGGGTGAGCGCCCCGTCACGCCCGGTCGCGCGGGGTCACGCGAGGCCCGGGACGCCGGTACCGTCCGTCGCGTGTCGCACACCGAAGATCCGCTGGCCGGGTTCACCCCGCCCCGGCCGTACACCAGGGACGTCGTCGCCGGCGCGCCCGCCGCGCCCGGCGTGCACCTGGTGCTCGACGGCGGCGTGGTCGCCTACGTCGGCTACACCGGTGACCTGCGCGCCCGACTGCGGCAGCACCTCACCGGCAACCGCGACTCGTCGGTGCTGCACGACCAGGTCGGCCAGCTCCTCGACACGCCGGGCCGCGCCGCGACCCGCGACGACATCGCCGGGTGGCTGGGGCGGTGCGAGGTCCGCTGGCAGGAGACCGACAACCCCGAGGGTACGAAGGAAGCGCTGGTCCTGGCGCTACGCCCCCGCTTCAACCGCCAGGTGCCCCGCCCGCTTCGTCAGCCCTGAGCCGCCTCGCCGAGGAAGTCGGTGATGAGGGTGGCCAGTTCCGCCGGGCGCTCGGCGTCCATCGCGTGCGTGGCGCCGGCCAGGTGCACCACCCGCAGGCGTGGGTTGTCGACGGCCGCGAGGCGCTCGGCGGTGGCCCGCCGGTACGCGGCGTACACCTCGCGGAACGGCGCCTGCTCGGGGATGTCCTCGGTGGCGAGCACGAGGAGCAGGGGAGACCTGGTGTCCCGGTAGGCGGGGGTCAGGTCCAGCGACTCCATCGCCTCGCGCAGCTGCCCGGTCAACTCCGGGCCGGGGCGCAGCCGGGCACGGCCGTCGTCGCCCGGCACGAGGTTGCGTTCGAAGGCCGCCACCCAGTCCTCCGGGTCGGCGCCGTACCGCTGGGCCATCGCCCGCTGCCCGGCCCGCATCGCGGTCAACTGCTCGGCGGTGAGCGGCGCGGCCAGCATCGCGGCGATCCCGTCGAAGGCGGCCCGCAGCGTGGCCAGCTCCGCCTCCGCCTGGGCCGGGTCCATCCCGGCGAGCTGCTCCGGGCGGCCCAGCGTGGGGTTGCCGTCGAGGCTGACGGCGCCGGGGCACTCCGGGTGACGCCGGGCCCAGAGCGAGGCCAGCATGCCGCCGAGGGAGATGCCGACCACGGCGGGCCGGTCGAGGCCGAGCCCGTCGGCGACGGCCGCCAGGTCGTCCAGTACGTCGTCCCAGCGCCACGGGCCGTCGCCGGAGTGTCCGTGGCCGCGCAGGTCGACGGCGACCACCCGGTGTGCCGACCGCAGATGCCCGGCGAGCGTCTGCATCTGGGCGAGGTTGCCGCCGGCGCCGTGCAGCAGCAGCAACGGGCGGCCGGCGCCGCCGAAGTCGCGGTAGGCGATCGGCACCCGGCCGGAGTCGATGACGGCATCAGGCATGTCGGTTCCCCTCCTGGAGCAGTCGGTCGCGGACGGCGGCGGACAGCACGCCGCCCTCGGGGTGACGGGGGAGCTTGCCGCGGGCGGCCAGGTCGTGGACGCCCTGGCGGGTGATGCCGAGCATGGCGCCGGCCACCGCGTAGGACACCGCCTCGGCGGTGGGGTGGCCCATCCGCCGCGCGACGGCCTGGCCGAGGGGGGTGCGCCACCAGTCGACAGGTGGCTGGAACGGGCCGTCGCCCGGATGGAGCGTCGCGATGGCGCGGACGATGACGGCACGGGCTGCCGCGTCGTCGCCGTGGAGCATGGTGGCGGCCCAGGAGCGCGCCCGTTCCCGTACGACGGTGCGGAGCGAGTCGACGGCGCCGTGGCCGTCGACCAGGATCTCCAGTGGATCGAGCAGTCTGATGTCGATCAGCCTGACGAGTTGCGCGGTGAGTTCGTCCACGACACCCCCTTACTTGACACCCATCGTCAAGTGCTTGACGGGCGTTGTCAAGTGGCGCGAGGTCGGGCGACGCGCAGCGCGTCGACCACGGCCGCCCACCGGGTCGGCGTCATCTCGTCCGGCGCGCGCAGCAGGTCTCCCTCGTGCACCGTCACGCCGGCGTCGCGCAACAGTCGCAGGTTGGGCTGGTAGACCGGATGCGCGGCCAGCGCGGCCTTCACCCGCGGGAAGACGTGGATCGGCAGGCCGGTGCCGAGCAGTTCGTTGAGGACGCCCAGGGCCAGCGTGTCGCTCGCCCCGGCCGCCCACTTGTTCAGCGTGTTGAAGGTGGCCGGCACGACCGCGGCGGCGTCGGCCGGCGGGTGCGGCTCGGGGTCGCCGGGGCGGCGCCACTGCACGCGTACCTGATGACCGGTCTGCGCGGCGAGCGCGTCGCGGTCGAGCCAGCTCGCGGCGGTCGGGGTGGCGATCAGGCAGACCCGCCAGCCGTCGGCGGCGAGCAGCTCGACGAGGTCGCCGACCCGCGGGGCCGGGGGAGCGGCGCAGACGACCAGGTGCAGCACCGGCGCTTCACTCATGCCGCCAGTTCTACCCGCAAACGGCCCCGCCCGAGCACCGTGTGCGGGTGCTCGGGCGGGGCGGGGTGTTGCGGGTGTTAATAGGGGGCCCTTCCTATACCGGAGGCGTTAAGAGGGGGCCCCGCCTTTCTGCACCACGCCGTTGACCTTCAGGGTGTACGGGGCGTACTGCTGGACCTGCTCGGTGGGCTCGTCGTAGGCGACCACGGCGACCACCTTCGGGAACAGCGCGAGCAGCGCGAGCTGGAGCCGGTTGAGCGTCAGGCTCGACGTGCCGTCGAACTCGAACTGCCAGGCCAGCGAGTGCTTCTCGTCCAGGCCGATGAGCCGCACGTTCCAGTTGGCGACGGCGGTCGGCTTGATCTCGGTGGGCGAGTCGAACGGAGCGAGGCTGCTGCCGTCGCTGACCGTGGTGCCGCCGACGGTGACGTCGTCGACGAGCAGGCCGCCCTCGTTGACGCCGCCGTCGCTGACGTAGCGGAAGCCGAGCAGGATGTTCTTCCCGGCGTACGCGGACAGGTCGAAGCTGTGCGGCTCGAACCCGTCGGTGGTGCCGTTGAGCGCCGGGCCGAGCGGACCGTCGATGGTCTTGTCGCCGGCGACGGCCGTGTAGGTGGCGCCGCCGTCGGTGGAGACCACCACGTAGCCGTAGTCGAAGCCGACCTCCGCGCCGTACTTGGCGAGGAAGCGCAGCGTCGGGTCGGCGGTCGGCACGGTCACCGGGGTGACCGCCGCGGCGTCGGTGTTGTTGGCGTTGCCGGAGAACAGCACCGGGTTGCCGGGACGGTCCGGGTCGTTGGTCACCACGGTCCAGGCCAACGGCAGCGCCGGCAGCGTCTTCGCGCCCTGGAACGACAGCGACCGCAGGTCGAGGCCGCGCAGCGGGGTGCCGTCGGCCTTCGACAGCGTGACGTAGTCGGCGCCGTTGGGCGCCGCGCCGGGCGTGGCGTACGCGGCCGGGTTGGCCAGGTTGACGGTGGAGCGCAGGCTCTTCGTGGTCACCCGGCTC
Source organism: Micromonospora humi (assembly GCF_900090105.1). Classification (GTDB taxonomy): domain Bacteria; phylum Actinomycetota; class Actinomycetes; order Mycobacteriales; family Micromonosporaceae; genus Micromonospora; species Micromonospora humi. The sequence goes on from NZ_FMDM01000007.1 coordinate 7,808, forward strand.
TTCGGTACGCCGAGCATGATGCCCTTGCGGGACTCCCCGACGATCTTGTCGACCAGCGTCATGGTCTGGTAGTCGTGGATCACCTGGTACATGTTCTTCGCGCCCTCGGCCTTGAGCGCCGCGTCCAGGCTGGCCAGCCCCTGCAGGTCGGCGTCGTTGTGCAGCCGGTGCACGATGTCGTTGCCGTAGCGGTCGTAGAGGAACTGGATGAACGCGTACGCGTTGCCGTAGTCGGCGAGCACCGCGTTCGGGTTGGGACTCTCGCCCCACAGGTTCAGCGAGTTCTCCGGCCCGCCGCAGTCACGCGGGTTCGCGTTGTACGGCGTCTTGACCGTGCCGAAGCCCTGCTGGCAGTAGAGGTGGCTGTCCGCGCCCCGGTCGAAGACGGTGGCCGTGGTGTCCACGTACCCGGTGAGGGTCTGCGCGAAGTCCGACAGGCCCTCGTTCATCCAGGTGGTCTCGAACGGGTCGCTGTAGTAGTGCGCCAGGTGCTGCCACTCGTGGGCGAACGTGCCCTCGTAGCTGAACGGGCGGGCCGGGCGGCTGGTGCACAGGTCGTCGGTCGGCTCGTCCGGCGGGTTCGCCCCGGTGCGGTGCAGCCAGTCGAACGCGTCGACGGTCATCACGTTGCGGTCGAACAGCTCGTTGAGCTGCGCCGAGAAGAAGCCGGCGATGTAGGTCGGCGCGGCCGGGAAGTCGTAGAAGTTGTCGTCCCGGACGTTGTCGATCAGGGTGACCGTCTTGTTGCCGCCGCCGGAGTAGTCACCGCCGTTGCCCTGCGCGTCCGGCGGGATCTGCGAGTTGCTGCCGTCGCGGTCCGGCGGCCGGCTGAACGCCACCGTCTCCTTCGGGTACATGTTCGTGTCGAACTCGTGCACGAAGCTCTGCACCTGGGCGTCGGTGATCTGCGTCGACGTGGGGATCTGGTTGCGGCAGTCGTCGGCCGGGAACGCGATGTCGTTGGCGACCCACACCTCGACGTTGTCGCCGACGCCACGCAGCGTGTAGTCCTTGCGGTAGTAGCTGCCCTGGAAGTCGTCCATGCCCAGCCACTGCCGGACCGTGCCGACCGGCGGGGTGGTGGCCGCAGCGGCCTTCGACCGCGACTGGGCGCGCTTCTGGTAGCGGGCCGGGGTCTTCACCGGCTTGCCGTCGAGCGTGAAGTCCTTGCGGGTCAGCTCGCGGGTGTCGTCGACGACCGGCTTGGCCTTCGCCTTGGCCGGTGCGGCCGACGCGGCGGTGGCGGGCAGGACGCCGAGGAACGGTAGGACGAGTGCGATGGCTGCGGTACCGGCGATCCGGCTGCGTGCCATTGGCCCCCCTTGTCGGGTGTGCGGATCCGGCCGACGGGGTCACCGTCGTATCCACCGGAGTGACATTCACGTCGTTCGTACGCCACACCGTTGCCTTTGGCAACCAGTTGAACGTGTTAAGAAGGGGCCCCGCCTATACCGAATGCGTTAAGAAGGGGCCCGGCCTTGCACGTCATCGAGAGGGTGCTGCGCGATGTGCGCGAGGGCAACCACCGCGGCGTGGTCGTCGACTCGCCGCCCGGCGCCGGCAAGAGCACGCTCGTCGTGCGTGCCGCCGCGGAGATCGCCGCAACCGGCGACCCGCTGATGATCGTGGCGCAGACCAACGAGCAGGTCGACGACCTCGTCGACCGGCTCGCCCGTAGGGCGCCCGAGCTGCGCATCGGCCGGCTCTCCGCGGCCGACTACCGGCCGTCCGAGCGGGTCCGGGGGCACTCCACGGTCCGGGTCGCCGCGAAGGTCGCCGACCTGGGCGGGCCGGCCGTCACCATCGGTACGGCGGCCAAGTGGGCCACCGTCACCGAGGGCACCTGGCCGTGGGCGATCGTGGACGAGGCGTACCAGATGCGCGCCGACGCGCTGCTGCGCGTGGCCGGACGGTTCGAACGGGCGCTGTTCGTCGGCGACCCCGGCCAGCTCGACCCGTTCTCCACCGTCGAGACCGCCCGCTGGACCGGCCTCACCTGGGACCCGATGCAGTCGGCCGTGGCCACCCTGCTGCGGCACAACCCGGAGCTGCCCGTGCACCGGCTGCCGGTGTCGTGGCGGCTGCCCGCCTCCGCCGCCCCGGTCGTCTCCGCCGCGTTCTACCCGTTCACCGGGTTCCGCGCCGGCACCGGGCCGGCCGACCGGGCGCTCACGTTCACCGAGGCGGGCCCCGGCGACGGCTACGACGCCTCGGTCGAGCTGGCCGCCGCCACCGGCTGGGCGCTGCACGAGCTGCCCGCCCGGCACACCGTGCGTACCGACGCCGAGGCCGCCACGGCCTGCGCGGAGCTGGCGCTGCGGGTGCTGGCGCGCGGCGCGGTAGCGGTCAGCGAGGCCGCGCCCGGCGGCGCGCCGGTCACCGCCGACCGGATCGCCGTCGGGGCCGCCCACCGCGACCAGGTCGCGGCCATCCGCTCCCGGCTGGGCGCGGCCGGCGCGGGCATCACCGTGGACACCGCCAACCGGCTCCAGGGCCGGGAGTACGACGTGACGATCGTGCTGCACCCGCTCTCCGGCCGGCGCGACGCCACCGCGTTCCACCTGGAGTCGGGGCGGCTCTGCGTGCTGGCGTCGCGGCACCGGCACGCCTGCGTGGTGGTGGCCCGGGCCGGCATCGGCGAGCTGCTCGACGCCTACCCGTCGACCGAGCGGGTGCACCTGGACGTGCCGGTGAAGTTCCCGGACGGCTGGGAGGCCAACCAGACCGTGCTCACCCACCTCGACGCGCACCGGGCCTGACGGGCGGGCGGGGCCGGCGACCTGATCGGCGACCGGTCCCGTCCGGGTGACCGAGTTGACGCTTGCGGAGGGTGACCCTAACCTTGCTCATAGGGGAGATGGTGGCTGGCGACGACGAGCTGACATGTAGTCGTGGTCCGAGCCGTCTCAATACCCGGCCCCAGCCTCGCTGCTGGGGCTTTCCCCTTTTCCGGCCGGTCCGGGTTCAGTGCGCGCCGGGGTCGTCGCCCGGCAGGTGGTGCCAGGCGCCGCGCCCGCGCGGGTCGAACAACGCGCTCGTGCGGCGGGCGTGCGCGAAGACGTCCACGTAGTCGAGGTCGAGCTGGTAGGCCACGGCCGGCCCGCCGTCGTCCGCCACCAGCGCCCGCAACCCCACGGGCGCCGGTCGCCTGTCTTCGCGCAGCACGGCCGCCAGCACGCCGCTGTGGCCGGCGGCGAGCGCCGGCACGCCGGTGACCGGGCCGCTGCGGCCGTCCGAGCACCACAGCGTCCCGCTGACCCGCAGCGCCGGCCCGGCGCCGACGTTCTCCACCGGGATCACCAGCCGGTCCTTGGTGAGCGCGAGGAACGCGTACGCGGGCGCCGGCGCGGAGGCCAGCGCGTACCGCTCCTCGGCGGGCGGATGCGGGGCCACCATGCCGCCGGTGTCCGGGAACGCCACCGCCTGGTGCACCGGCAGCAGCAGCGGGTAGCGGCTCAGCACCAGCGATCGGCGGGACTCCTCGAGCTGCCGGTCGGTGCGGGCCAGCGCCTGCCGGGAGAGGTGGATCGCGGCCAGCGCCCCGACGGTGGAGGCGATGGCGGCGAAGGAGCCGACGACGGGGGCGGCCCGCGGGGTGGGCCAGGCGACGGCCACCACGACCGCAGCGACGGCGGCGCACACCGCGAGCGCCCCGGCGATCGTCAGCCCGTGCCGGGGCAGGGTGCGCAGGCGGGCCGCCGTTCGGCGCAGCACGGGCGCGCCCCTATGCGGACGACGAGCCGGAGTCACCCCAGCGCGTGCGGGGGACGGTGACCTTCTCGTCGCGCCAGGTCAGCGCCCGGGACTGGGCGAGCACGCGCAGGATCCGGTGCCGGTCGCGGGAGTCGTAGCCGAACACCGGCTCGGCGCGGGTCCGGTCCCGCACGGTCATGAACTCCAAGACCTTGTTCTCCGGCACCGGGCTCGGCGCGCGGTCGGCGAACTCGCGGTACAGCTCGTGGTAGGCGGCCTCGATGGTCCGGGTCAGCGGCGAGTCGACGGCGATCGCGTGGCGCTCGCCGTCGACCGCGACGGCGTCGACCACACCGGCCGCGGCGGCGTACCGGACGACCTGGTTGATCCGGCCGGCGGCGCGGCGGTCCGGCCCCTGCCCGACGCCGCTGGCGTTGAGCAGCCCGGTGAGGTTCCGGTAAGGGATGGTGCGCCGCTGCCGCCGGTAGCACTCCATGGCCAGCGCCGCGTGCACCCGCCACAGCGGCTCCAGATAGCCCATGGCCAGGTCTTCCGTGGTCACCGTGTAGGTGTCGTCGGCGCCCTTGCGCACCAGCCGCACGCCGGTGAGCGCGTCGAGTACCCGGTGCAGCCGGGGCCCGTTGTCGGTCTGCAGCGGCCCGGTGCGCAACTGGGCGAGGGTGTAGCCCTTGGACCGGGCGGCGAGCCGCCGCAGCACGAAGTCGACGGCCACGAGGTCGGTGAACCGCTCCGGGTCGACGTCGAGGTAGGTGCGGGTCATGCTGCGGGGGGAGAACCCGTTCTTGTCGCGGGCCGCCGCGTCGGTGCGGGTGACCTTCCGCCCGACGGACTCGACGAGCGCCCAGTATCGGCTCTCGTCCTCGTTGTCCAGGATCCGCCAGCCGGCCAGCAGCGCGGTGCGCTCACCGGTCTCCCGGCCGCCCAGGATCAAGCCCCGGCGTTGCAGTTCGAGCAGGCCGATCACGTCGCGGCAGGTGGACGGCGGCAGCTTCCGCAGGGTGTAGATGTCGTCGATGCAGAGCGAGTCCAGCCCCGGCAGGGTGAGGATGCCCCGGAACTGGGGGGAGAGCCGGTCCGGGTCGCCGTAGACCACTGTCACCTGGCAGCCGTCGCGCAGCAGCCGGCGGATCAGCGGGATGAAGTCCTGGTCGCCGGTGACCAGGACGAAGTGGCCGCAGCCCTGGTGCAGGTAGTCCATCGCCAGCACGGTCAGGTGGATGTCGGCCTGTTCCTTGAGGCTGACCACCACGTCGGCGTCGATCAGGTGCTCAGCCATGGCGGTGCTGATGGTGCCGTCGAACCGCACCGCCGCCATGTGCTTGTAGTGCAGGTTGCCGCCGCACCTCGTGGTCGCGTCGTGCCACAGCGCGTCGACGATGCCCCGCTCGGCCAGATGGCCACGCTTGATGACCGCGCTGCTGAGATTGTCCCAGTCGACGAGCAGGACACCCTTGTTTCCGACCGGCATCGGCGGCTCCTCCCCGAGCTGATCGAGCCGTACGTCGTTTCCGAATTCTGGCCCCCTGTCCTCCCTCTGCCGCTTCATCCGTTCGGGCACGATCTCCGTCACTTGTGCGACGCCGTCGAAGCGTTTCGGTGTGCGGCGTGTGACCGTAGGATGACCAAAAGTCCATCCAGGACGGCAATTCCGGTGGAGCAGGGCTGGTCGGAGACGCGCCGACAATGTGGGTCCCTGCTCGTTCTCCACCCCGGAGGCGATCTTGGCGCGCTTCTACCCGAAGCAGCTGCGAACGAAGGCCACGCGCGGCGAGCGGCTCGTCTTCGAGCGGCTCCGATCGCTGAACGACTCGTGGAGCGTGCTGCACAACCTGTCCTATGTCGACATCGGCCAGCCGCGCCTGCGGATCGGCGAGGCCGACTTCGTCCTGCTCCACCCCCGGCACGGGCTGCTGATCATGGAGGTGAAGGACGGCGCCTACCGGGTGACCGGCCGGCAGTGGTTCGCCCGTCGCCGCGGCGACGACGTACCGCTCACCGACCCGTTCGACCAGGCCGTCCGCAACCGCTACGCGCTGGCCGGCTGGCTGCGCCGCAGCACCGGCATCCGGCACGTGCCGGCCGGGCACTGCGTCGTCTTCACCGACGGGCGGCCGTCGGGCAACCTCGGCCCGAACGCCCCGGACACGATCGTGTTGACCGCGGCCTCGCTGGAACACGCGCCGGTCCTGGTCGAGCGCGTGATGGCCCACTGGGACCAGCGCGGCTGGACCAGCCGGGCCGACTTCGACCTGGCGCTCGCCGCGCTGGCGCCGACCGCCGTGGTCGCGCGCACCCTCAAGTACGACGTCGACCTCGCCGCCGACGACCTGGAACGCCGCACCCGACGCCAGATCCAGCTCACCGACCGGCAGTTGGAGGTGCTGGCCGCCACGTCCGGCCGGCGGGCGTCGCTGGTGCTCGGCGCGGCCGGGACCGGCAAGACGCTGCTGGCCCAGGAACGGGCCCGGGAACTGGCCGCCCGGGGGCTGCGGGTGGCGGTGATCGGCCAGCAGCGCGACCTGCGCCTGGAGATCCGGCGACAACTGCGGGTGCCCGGCGTCAGCTCCGGCGACCCGAAGGACGTGCTGTGCGCCCTGTTCGGCGCCGAGCGGCTCGGCGGCTACGAGGGTGAGCCGCTGTGGGCCACCGTGCTGAGTCTCGTCGAGGCGTACGGCCGGCCGCTGGACTGCCTCATCGTCGACGAGGCGCAGAGCCACGACGAGGACTTGCTGGTCGCGCTGCGCGAACTGGTCCGGCCCGACGGCTCGGTGGTGCTGTTCGCCGACCCCTACCAGCGGGACCGGACCGGCAGTTGGCGTCCCGGCGGCAGCTTCAACGAGTTCTGGCTGACCGAGAACTGCCGCAACACCCTGCCCATCGCCAAGCTGGTGGCGCGGGTGGCCGGGATGCTGCACGGCCCGGTCGAGGGGCCGGCCGGCCGCCGGCCCCGCCTGGCCGACGGCGCCACGGACATCGTGGCGACGTGCGTCGACGCGGTGCTGGAGGTCTTGAAGGACCTGCCGGCGACGCAGGCGGTGCTGGTGACCGCCACCCGCACCCACCACGTCGCCATCCGGCGGCTGCTCGCCGAGCACGGCGTGCGGACCAGCGGCGGACTGCGCGGCGACGGGCTGGCGGTCTGCACCGTACGCCAGTTCCACGGCTGCGAGGCGCCGGCCGTGGTGTACGCCGACGACGGCGACGAGGACTGGACGACCAGCTACATCGCGGTCAGCCGGGCCTGCGCCTACCTGCACGTCGTCGGCCGCCCGGACCGGTGGGAGCCCGTTCGATTCCTGATGGAGGATGCGCGATGACGCTCTACGAGGAGGCCGTGACGTTCCTGGAGTCGGAGGGGTGGTCGGTTCCCGGGGAGAGCCGCAGCGAGGTCATCCGGGCCCGCCGGGCCGCGTACGCGGACAACAGCGAGCACATGACGGTCTGGTGCCCGACCGTCCCGGACGCCGACGACCTGCACCGGCGCGAGGCGAGCCTGCTGCAACGCTTCGGCGAGGAGGCCCGCACCCCGGGTGCGAAGTTCCTGCTGGTCGAGTCCACCCAGGGCCTGTCCACGGACTTCCGCCGGCTCGCCAAGCACGAGTTCAACGTCGACATCCGGGTCCCGATCCAGTTCTTCGACGCCCGGTTCAAGTGGGACGACTCGCCGACCTCGGCGATGGCCGGCACCGCCGCACAGCAGCTCAGCCGAGACGGGGAGGCCGCCGCCCGCAGGCGTACCCCGCAGCCGTTCCAGGCGGTCGGCACCGGGCAGGTCGGCGCCGACCTGCTGGCCGAGCTGGCGCACCGGTTCGACGCCGAACGTGGCTGGGAACGGCCGATCGTGCTGGTGACCGCGCCCGCCGGCTTCGGCAAGAGCGTGCTGTTCCAGTCGCTGTTCGCGACGCTCTACGCCAACTTCCAGAAGGCGAAGAAGCAGCTCCGGCGGGCCTACCGGCCGCTGCCGCTGCTGCCGGACTACGCGGCACTGGCCAGCGCGCCGGCGCTGGGTCCGATGGTCGACGCGCTGTTGCAGACCGAGGTGGCGCGCCCGGTCAAGCAGCCTACCTTCCAGTGGATGCTCACCCGCGGGTTCGCGAGCTGGCTGCTGGACGGGCTGGACGAGGTCATCGCCCAAGACCCGGACTTCTTCGAGTACATCCGCGAGATCGTGGCCCGGCCGGACAACCCGACCACCCCGCGCATCCTGCTCTGCGTACGCGACTCGCTGCTCAGCTCCAACCAGGCGCTGCGGGACTTCCTGGCGGTGGCGCACGAGTACGTCGAGGAGTTCCGGCTGCTGCCCTGGCAGCCGCAGTCGATCCGGACGTTCGCCCGGATCCGGCTCCAGGACGACGACCAGCGCCTGCTCGACATCCTGGAGGCGAAACCGCAGCTGATGCGCCTCTGCGGCACGCCCTACTACGCCGAGCTGCTGGCCGAACGGGTCGCGCTCGGCCAGACCGACGGCATCCCGGACGACTACTCGGAGATGAACCTGGTCGACGACGCGGTGGACGCGATCATGGACCGCGAGTACAAGAAGGAGCAGTTGCAGGAGAGCATGGTCACCCGGCTGGACCTGCTGGACATCATCAGCGACGTCGCCGTGGCCGAGCTGGAGAACGACAACCGGGGCGTGCCGGTGCACGACATCGGAGAACTCGCCGAGTTCGTGCTCCCGCCGGATCTTTCCGACACCGAACGAGAGCGGTGCACCGACGCGATCTGCCAGCTCCCGGTGTTCCGCGCCGCCTCGGAACACCAGCGGGTGCGCTTCGCCCAAGACGTGATCTTCGAGCACCAGATCGGCATCCGGGCCGCCCGCTACTTCGCGGTGAACCCGGTGCGGTTCGCGCAGTTGCTGGACTGCCGGCCCTTCCCGCCGGACTCGTTCGCCATCCGGGTGCTCTGCGCCCGAATCCGGGAACTCGCCGCCGGTGAGGAGCTGCTCATCCGGCTGGCCGGCGCGACCGTCACGCCGACCGCGTTCCGCAACATGCTCCAGGTGCTCCTCGGGCTGCCCGACTGCGACCGGCTGCTGACGGGTGCCCCGTTGGAGCGGCAGGACCTGTCCGGCCTGACGTTCGCGAACCTGTCGCTGGCCAGGGTCAGCTTCCGCGGTGCGAACCTGGAGTCGACCCGGTTCCAGAACTGCGACATGACCGGCTGCGACCTGTCCGACGCGACGCTGCACGGCACCCGCTTCGACGCCTGCCTGCCGACGCTCGCCGAGGCCGACTTCGGGCAGCTCACCGGCTTCGTCTCCGCCGAGATCGACAATCGGGCGGCGATCGAGGACGTCGCGGACTTCGTCCGCCTGCTGGGCGCGGACGGCCGCCGGGAGCGGCCCTTCGTCGGGCCCTGTCCGACCGCCCTGCAACTGCGCTTCCTGTTCCTGAAGTTCGTCCGGCCCGACGGGCACTACCGGCGGGACTCGCTCGATGAGAAGGGGCTGCTGTCGGGGCGGCGCGTCGTCGACCCGGGCTCGGTGCTCACCGGCGCGGTGCGGGCCGGTTTCCTCACCGCCATCCCGAAACGCCGCCGGTACGAACGCACACACAGCCAGCTCTACGCGGACATGGTGGGCTTCGCCCAGAACCTGCGGGTGACGCCCGCCATCCGGTCGCTGCTGGAGGACACCTGCCGGGTCGACGGGTGCGCGCACGTGGTCCAGGAGAACGCCACCGCGGCCATGGACTGACACCTCCGGTCCGGCCCGTGCGACCCGTTCGGATCTTCCGACGGTGGCGGGCGGTGGGCAGGATGGCCGGGTGCATCCTCACGACCCTTATCAGCCGGATCCGTACCAGCCGTACTATCCGCCGCAGTACCCGCCGCCGGAGCCGGAGGGGATCAACTGGTCGACGGTTCTCTGGGTCGCGGTGCCGGCGCTGCTGGTGATCCTGTGCTGTGCCGGGTGCGTGGTCTCCGGGTTCGCCGGGGGGTTCATGGACGGCTTCGAGGAGGGCTACTCGTCGTCGTAGCGGCGGTGCGTTAGACAGGGATCATGACCTTGAGCGTGCTGCCCTGGCTGGGCGGGGCCGTGGTGGCGGTGGCGGCCGGGTTCCTGGCCGCCCTGCTGCCCCGGCGTCGCGCCCGCGCCGACGGCCGGAAGGTCGCCTGGTCGGCGGCGCGGGCGGCGATCCACGACGCCACCGTCAGCCGGGACGCGGCGGCCACGCCGGTGCCCGAGGCGGAGCGGCTGCTGGCCCGCGCCGAACTGCTCGCCGCCGCGCCCGGCGGCGGCGCGGACGCGGCCCGGGAGGCGGCCGCGCACGCCCGCCGCGCCGACGAGCTGTGGCGGGCCGGCGCGTGAGGGTACGCCGGGAGCTGCTGCGCTGGTCGCTGCTGGCCGTCGCGGCGGCCGTGCTCGTGGTGTTCCTGGTCGCGCAGCGGCAGAGCGTCGAGGTCAGCTACGGGCGGTCGCCGTCGTCGGCGTCGCTGCCCGCCGAGGGGTCCGCCGGGGAGCTGAGCGACGCGAGCGTGCCCTCGGTCGAGGAGATGACCGCGCGGGTGGCGGCCGAGCCGGTCGTCCGCCTGCCCGGCGCGGTCGCGCGGTGGGACGAGGGGCGGGTGCGGGCCGCCGCCGGCCCCGGCGGCACCCGGATCCTGGTCGCCCCGCCCGGGCTGGACGAGGCGGAACGCCGGCGGGTCAAGGACGTCGAGAACGCCGAGATCCGGATCGTCGGCACCGAGGTCAGTGGTGGTGTGCTGGCGGCCACGCCGGACGACCTGCCGGGCTGGCGGGCCCAGTTCGCCACCGCCGACGTCACCGACCAGGTGCTCACGCTGCTCGCCGCGCTGCGCAAGCAGCCGTCCCCACCGGACCGCGACGACCTGCGCTGGCGGGAGCCGACCACCGCCGAGCTGGCCCCGGTGACCGCCGCGCTGCGCGCCACCGGCCGGTGGGTCGCCCCCGGCGCGACGCTGCCCCGGCTGCCGGAGAAGGCCGTGTCGGAGGCGTTCCCGGGCGGGGCCTGGTTCGTCGTGCTGCCGACGCAGCCGTACGGGACGCCGCTACCCGGGTACGGGCCGGCGCTGCACCGGCTCGCCCCGGACCGGCCGGTGGTGGTGATGTACGGCGGCTGGATCGAGTACCACGGTCCGGGCGCGTCCGAGTTCGCCGAGGTGGCCGGCGCCAGCTTCTACGCCCAGTACGGCAGCCGGCTCAGCCGCTACTCGTACCCGCAGCTCAACGTGCTCGCCGCATACCTGGCGCGGGTCACCGACGTGCGCTACGCGGGGCTGTTCGACAGGCCGCTGCCGTACCGGCCGTTCGACCCGCTGCGGGTGGCGCTGCCGGCGCTGCCGTGGCTCTTCGCCGGCTGCGTGGCCGGCTTCGTGGCGCTGTCGATCCGCACCGTGCGCGGCGCCGGTCGGCGCCGGCCGGGCGAGGTCGGGCCGGGCGGCACGCCGGCGCGGCTGGCCGGGCTCTCCGCGCTGGCCGTGGAGCTGTCGCTGCTGACCGACGCGCGCAGCGACCCGGCGCTGGTGCGCGGCATCGGCCGGCTGCGCTCGGCCCGGTACGCGCTCGACGACGGGTTGCCCGACAAGCACGTACGCCGGCTGCTGGCCGACGCGGAGGCCGAGCTGGACGGCGTGGCCCGGGACGTGCGGATGCCCGGCTACCGGCCGGACGTCTACCTGCGGGGGAGGCTGTCGTGACCGCCACCGTGCGCCGCCTGCTCGGCCGGCTGGTCGGCACCGCGTTCGGGCGGGCGGTGTTGGCCTGCCTGGCGCTGGCCGGCTGGGCGTTGTGGTCCGGCGGCCTGTTCGACGGGCCGGCGGCCCGGCAGGTGCGTGCCTCGTCGGTCTACGCGGCGCCCGGCGTCGACCTGGACCGGGCCGCCGCCGAACGGGTCATCGGCAACCGGCGGCTGGTCGTGCTGATGATGAGGCCGGGCGCCGACCTGCCCGGGGCCTGCGACGACACCGAACGCGCCACGCAGGGGACGCTGGTGCTGGCGATGAGTCGCGACGGCGACGACTGGGACACGTACGGCTGCTCCCGCCTCGGCGGTGACAGCCCGCGCGACATCGGCCGTTCGATGGTCGTGGAGACCGTGATCGGCCAGGGCGCGGACGCGTTCGTGGACCGGCCGGTCGAGGCGCTGAAGGTGATCGTGCTCAACTACGACAAGCTGGTCCGGACCGGCCTGGTGCCCGACGGCGGACGCACCATCAGCCCGTCGCTGCCGCGCTACCTGCTGGCCGGTGGCGCGGTCGGCGGCGTGGTGGCCGGCGCGGCGGTGCTCTGGTGGGGCGGTCGGCGGGCCGGGCGGCTGGCCGACGCGCGGCGGGCCGGGCGGGACGCGCGCGCCGACGAGCGGGCCGCCCTCGGCGCCGCGACCGCCGTCCTGGCCCAGCAGATCATCGACCTCGACGCCACCGGCGGAAAGGCCGGTCGGCGGTTGGCCGCCGACTACGTGGGGCTGCTCGACGAGGTGTCCGGCGCGGACCCCGGGGACGTGGGCCGGCTGCGTGAGCGGGTCGAGGAGCTGAGCCGCCGGGCGGCGGACCTGGTCGCCGACGCGGCCGCCGGTCCCGACGCCGGTGGGACGTCGGGTCGGGGTGCCCGCGGGCGGGCCGCTCGCGGCACCGGCGGGGCGTCGGGTCGGGAGTCCGGTGGGGGGTCCGGCGGGAAGCCGTACACGCCGCCGCGGCAGGGGGCCGGCGGGACGGCGGGAAAGGGCCGGGCCCGGACGCGCGGACGGGGCCGGCGGTGAACCGCCGGCCCCGTCGATGGAGCGTTCGTCAGCGACCGGCGCCGACCACCGTGGCGGCCGGCCAGCTGCCGCTGAAGACCTGGGCGGGCGTCGCGCTGCGGGCGGCGAAGCCGAACAGCGAGTCGACCCGGGCGGCCTCGGCCGAGCTGGGGTACGGGTTGGTGCAGCTGGTGCCGGCGCTGCCGCCGGACATCAGGATGGCGCAGTTGCCGTTGTAGTTGTCCGGCAGGCCGAGGATGTGGCCGATCTCGTGCGTCATGATGCGCAGCGGCGAGTACTGCTGGGCCTGGTAGTAGTCGATGACCACGCGGCCGTTGCCGAGGCTGGTGCGCTGGGCGTAGGACCCGCCGCCGTAGGTGTAGTAGATCATCAGGTTCGACCCGCACTGGGCCATGTTGATGTTGTTGGTGTAGTTGTTCCAGATGGACGCCGCCTGCACCGCGTAGCTGGCGAACGGGCCGGCCTGGCTGGTGTTGTAGCAGACGTTGCGGACCGCGGCGGAGGCCGGTGCCGGGTTGACGGCGACCGCGCCCAGCGCCGTCAGCGTCACGGCCGCGAGGGTGGCGAGGATCCGGGACAGCTTCGGCTTGCGCATGGTTCACACTCCTGGGGGATGGGGGGTGTGCCTTGACGCCGACAGCCTATAGATAGGGATTCATCGATATCAAGGTGTGCGCTGAACTGATCGGGGTCGATCGTCCGTACCCCTGGTCGTGCGGACGACGGAGCTGGTGACATGCGCCCAGGAGCCCCGCGACCGGCTCGGCCCGGCCGCCGTACGCGCGGCGGTGCACCGCTGGATGCGGCTGGTCGCGGCGGACGCGGAGCTGGCTCCGTACCTGCTCGGCACCGACCGCCGCCGCCTCGCCGCGCTGCTCGCCCTGGTGATAAGGAGGGGCCCCCGCTTAACGCCTCCGGTAGAGCAGGGGCCCCCGCTTGACACCTCCGGGCCGTGGCCGGCGGCGGACGGCGGGTGGTGCCGCCCGCCGCTGACCGAGGAACAGCGGTGGCGCGTCCTCGACTATCTGGCCGCCGCGCTCTGGGCGCTCGACCTGCCGGCGGACGCGGTCGTCGACGCGCAGCGGGCGGTCGCCGGCCTGCTCCGGGCGTGAGCGCGACTCAGGTGGCGGCGTGCGGGTCGGCCGCGTTCAGGGTGGCGACCACCTGGTCGTAATCACCGCGCGCCTCGGCGTGCCGGAGGAACTTCACCCGCTCGACCTGGATCTCGGTGGCGTCCGGCCGGGTCTCCAGCAGCGACACCACCTCGGCCACGAACTCGTCCAGCGGCATGGCGAACTCGCTGGTCTCCTGGCCGGGCAGCAGCCCCGTCCGCACCGCCGGCGGCACCAGCTCCACCACCCGTACGCCGGTCTCGGCGAGCTGCAACCGGATCGACTCGCTGAGCATGTGGATCGCGGCCTTCGAGGCGTTGTAGCTGGGCGTGACCCGCAGCGGGACGAACCCCAGCCCGGACGAGACCGTGACGATGGTGGCGTCCGGCCGCTTCGTCAGGTGCTCGACGAACGCACCGATCAGCCGGATCGGGCCGAGCACGTTGGTGGTCACCACCTCCTCGGCCGAGGCGAGGAACGTCTCCGGCGACCGCCAGTCCTCGACCCGCATCACACCGGCCATCGCGACCAGGACGTTGAGGTCCGGGTGCCGGGCCAGCACCGTCTCCGCCGCCGTCGCGATGCTGGCCGGGTCGGTGGTGTCGATGGATACGGTGTCCAGGTCGGGGTGGGCCGCGGCGATCTCGTCGAGCAGCTCGGTACGCCGGCCGCCGACGATCACCGTGTTGCCCCGGTCCCGCAGGGCGAGCGCCAGCGCCAGGCCGATCCCACTGGTGGCGCCCGGAATGAAGATCGTGTTTCCGGAGATGTCCATGCCCCCAGCATGGTCCCCCGGCACGGAGCGGGGCAGAGATCAGTGATCGGGGGACCGCCGATCCCTGGTTCCCGCCGCCACGCGTCGGATACTCGGATCATGGACCGTGGTGCCCTGGCCGACTTCCTCCGTCGTCGCCGCGAGGCGCTGCGCCCCGGCGACGTGGGGCTGCCCGAGGGCGCCCGTCGCCGGGCGCCCGGCCTGCGACGGGAGGAGGTCGCCGCGCTCGCCGCCATGTCCACCGACTACTACACCCGGCTGGAGCAGCGGCGCGGTCCGCAACCGAGCCCGAACCTGCTCGCCGGGCTGGCGCGGGCGCTGCGGTTGACCGGCGACGAACGTGACTACCTGTTCCGGGTGGCCGGGCACAGCCCGCCCGAGGCGGTCGGTACCGCCACCCACGTGGCGCCGGCGCTGCTGCGGGTGCTGGACCGGCTGGCGGACACGCCGGCGCTGATCCTGTCGAACCTCGGCGAGACGCTGGTGCAGAACCGGCTGTCCGCCGCGCTGCTCGGCGACCGGTCGCGACACACCGGGCTGGCGCGCAGCGAGGTCTACCGGTGGTTCACCGAGCCGGGGGAGCGATGGCGCTACCCGGCCGAGGACCACGACCGGCAGAGCCGCGCCCAGGTCGCCAACCTGCGCGCCGCGTACGGGTCGATGGGCCCGCGGTCCCGCGCCGGCGAGCTGGTGCGGGCGCTGCGGGCGGCCAGCGCCGAGTTCGCCGAACTGTGGGACCGGCACGAGGTGGCGCAGCGCTTCGCCGACCACAAGACGCTGATCCATCCGGAACTCGGCCCGATCGAGCTGGACTGCCAGGTGCTGTTCACCGAGGACCAGTCGCAGGCGCTGCTCGTGCTCACCGCGCCGCCGCGCAGCGAGGGCGCGGAGAAGCTACGTCTGCTCGCCGTGCTCGGGCACGAGCGCTTCCCCGCCTGACCCGCGCCGACCGCGCCGTGAATCGGGCACAGGAACGGTGATTCACGCCGCCGGGAATCCCCGGCTTTGCTGTCAACCTCCCGTCACGCAGGGTGTTCTACTGATCCCTTCCGGTCGATAGCGTCGAGGCACTGCCGTCGACGAAGGGCCGACGATGAACGACAACGGACACCCGCTCGACCGTCGGCGACTCCTCGCCGGCGCGGCGGCGGCCTCGGCGGTCACCCTGACCGGCCTGGCCGTCACCACCACCGGCGCCGCCGCGGCGGCACCGACCCGTACCGCACAGCCGCTGGTCGCCCGGGACCGGATCGCCACCGCCGCGCTGCGCGCACCCGACGGCGCCGCCCGGGCGGTCGGGATCCAGGCCGACTTCCACGCCCGGCTCACCGCCTGGCTGGCGTTCTGGTCGGCGAACTCGCCCCGCGCGTGGAGCTCTCCGGCGCACGTCGTCGCCCGGGTCGACCCGGCGGGCGACGCGCTGGTGCTGCACGCGATCCGCTACCGCCGCGACGACGAACTGCACGCCGGCTTCGCCGCCGCCCGGCGCGACGCCACGCACCTGGCCACCCTGGCCAGCCTGCACCATCACTTCCCGAGCGTGCGGGCCCGGCCGGACGGCACGGTCCGGGTCGGCGACGGTCCCGCCGGCTTCACCGGCGCACCCGACCAGGTGGCGTTCGCGGTCGCCGCCTGCCGCGAGCTGTGGGGCGACCCGGCGGCCACCGCCGGGCGCTGGCCGGAGAGCGCCGGCCGGGTCCTCGCCCGCGCCGGGCAACCCACCGACGCCGCCTCGCACCTCGGCTGGGCGGCCTTCACCCGGATCAGCCTGCGTCGCGGGCTGGGCACCGAATCGTACGAGTGACCGGAGGTAGCACATGGCCCGCAACGAGTTCCGCTTCGTGGTCGACGGTGTCGACCTGACAGCCGACCAACAGACCCTGATCGCCGGCGAGATCCAGAAGGCCGGCCTGGCGGCGCTGCGTACCGCCAACGCCAAGCTCGTCAACCCGCTCACCCTCGGCCACGGCAACATCCGGCTGCGCCCCGAGTGGTACGGGCTCTGGGTGCTCGACGGTCAGCTCGCGCAGGACCTCGGCCAGAAGATCAACGACATCGGGTTCTGGATCCAGCGGTGACCGACGCCGCCCGATCCGCCGGCCCGCCGGAGCGGATGTGCCCGAGCACCCCGGCGTCCAACGCCACGGTGTTCCTCGGCATGATCACTCCGGCGGGCCGGGTGGCCTACGTGACGCCGGCGGTACCGGCCGAGGTGGCGCTCGCCGGTGCCGACGACTCCGACGCGCCGATCGAGTCGCGGGTGCGCCTCGCCGGCCCCTGCGTCACCTCGTCCTGCGGCTTCTGGACCGGCTCGCACTGCGGGCTGGGCGCCAGGATGGCCGCCTCGTACGCCGAGACCGCGCCACCGGCCGAGGAGACGCTGCCGAAGTGCGCGATCCGGCGTACCTGCCGGTGGTTCGCCGAGCAGGGGCCGGCGGCCTGCCCGGCCTGCTCGCACGTGGTCACCGACGCCCGCTGAGCGCTTGACCTCGCCGCGCACCCTGGAACCGGGGCAGGGAACCCATGGAGGAGGACGTCATGCGCTGGCTCATCATCATCCTCGTCATCGTCGTGGTCGTGCTGGCGGCTCTGGCGTCCTGGCGCCGCGTCCGGCGCGAGCCGGGCGATCCGTCCGTCAAGGCCCGGGACCTCGCCGCGTCGGCCGAGGCGCGTCGTCGGCTCGACGACCACCGGAACCCGACGGACGGCAGCAACCTGCGCAGCAGCGGAGGCGGCAGCCTCTGATCCTCGCCGCGAATATGGCGTTCCGGGCTGTCGGAGGTGTCGACTAGCGTCAGGAGGTCATGGAGCCGCGATTCGGCGAGGGGATCATCGGGCGGGAGCACCCGGCCGGGTTGCTGCGCGCCGAGGTGACGCGGGTGGTCGACAGCCACGGTGGTCTGGTCCTGGTCACCGGCGAGCCGGGCATCGGCAAGACCACCCTGGTCTCGGCCGCCGCCGACGAGGCCCGCCGGCGCGGGGCGCTGGTGCTCGGCGCCGCCTGCTGGGATTCCGACACCGCCCCCGACTACTGGCCCTGGGTGCAGGTGCTGCGCCGGCTGGCCCGGGCCACCGGTGACCCGGCACCGGCCCGGGAGGCCGCCGACGCCGGGCTGGCCGCCCTGCTCGGCGAGCGCGCCCTGGTCGGCGAGCGGGCCACGGTCGGCGAGCACGGAACCGGCGGCGACGATCCGGTCGAGCCGGGTGACGACGGCGAGCGGGCCGAGTTCGCCCGGCACGACGCGGTGACCAGCGCGCTGGTCGCGGTCGCCCAGCACCGGCCGGTCGTGGTGATCCTCGACGACCTGCACTGGGCCGATCCGGCATCGCTGCGGCTGCTCCAGTTCGCCACCCAGCACACCTGGTTCGAGCGGCTGCTGCTGATCGGCACCTACCGGGACGCCGAGGTCGAGGCCGGCGACCACCGGCTGCGGCCGCTGCTGCTGCCGTTGACCACCAAGGCCACCACGGTGACGCTGACCGGCCTGGGCCGCGACGAGGTGGCGGCCCTGATCAGTCGCACCGCGGGCCGGGAGCCCGACGCGGGCCTCGTCGACGAGGTCCACCGGCGCACCGGCGGCAACCCGTTCTTCGTCGAGCAGACCGCCCGGCTCTGGCACACCGACGGGCTCGCCGACACCATCGCCCCCGGCGTACGGGAGGCGGTGCGCCGCCGGCTCGACCAACTGCCCGCCCCGGTGGTCGAGGCGTTGACCGTCGCCGCCGTGCTCGGCCGGGAGTTCCACCGGCAGACGCTCGCCGCCTGCCTGCCGGGCCCGGCAGCGCAGGTCGACCGGCTGCTCGACCGGGCCGCCGCCGCCCGGCTGGTGCTGGCCCGGGGCGGCGGCCGGTTCGCCTTCGTGCACGACCTGGTCCGCGAGACGCTCTACGACGGGCTGCCGGAGGGCGAACGCCGCGCCCGGCACGCCGCCGTGGTGCGGGCCGTCGACCGCTCCGACGCGCTCGCCGGCCGGCTCATCCCGGCCGACCTGGCCCGCCACGCCTGGCTCGCGGGCGCCGACCTCGATCCGGTACGCGCCGGTGACCTGCTGGTGGCCGCCGCACGGGACGCCGGTGGGCGGCTGGCGGTGGAGGAGTCGGTGCGGCACTTCCGGCGTGCGCTGCGCCGGACCGACGAGCCGGCCCGCCGGGTCCGGCTGCTGCTGGAGCTGGCCGGGCTGCTGCACCACGCGGGCACCCCGGGCGAGGCCGAACAACTGCTGGTCGACGCCGCCGCGCTCGCCCGTGGGCTGGCCGAGCCGGCGGTGCTGGCCCGGGTGGCGCTCACCGCCCGCAGCCAGCACTCGGCAACCCGCCGCCGCCTCGACGTCGACGCGCTGGTCCGGGAGGCGTACGCGCGCCTGATCGGCCCGCCCGACCCGGATCGGTCGCCCCGTGCCCTGGTCACCGACCTGATCACCGCCACCGAGACGCTGGCCCGGCACGGGCGCGACGACGAGGCGCTCACCTTCAGCCTGTGGGCCCGGCACGACACCACCTGGGGGCTCGGCACCGCGCAGGAGCGGGCCGTGGTCACCGCCGAGATCCGGGAGGTGGCCCGGCGCGGCGGCGACCGCGACACCGAGCTGTGGGCCACCTCGCTGCGCTGGGTGGCGTTGCTGGAGCTGGGTGACCCGGCCTACCGGCACGAGCTGGCGGCGTTCGTGGGCGGCTGCCGGGCGGGCGAGGTGGCCCGGCAGCGGATGGCGGCGGCCGTCGACAGCGGCATCATCGCCGCCTTCCGGGGCGACTTCGCCACCGCCGAGGCGAACTACGCCGAGATGGAGGGCTTCGGCGAGTGGGAGCACTCCGACCACGCCTTCATGGCGCACCACCTGCGCTGGTCCCTGTTGCTGCTGCGCGGCCGCCTCGCCGAGGCCGAGGCGCTTCTCGACCAGCCCGGCGTGGCCAACCATCCGCAGGTGGAGCTGTTGCGGGCGATCACCGCCGCCGAGCGCGGCGACACGGCGACCCTGGTGCGGCTCACCGGCGCGATCGAGGCCGCGGGCACCGCGTACCCCCGACCGGTGTCGACGCTGTGGCTGCGGTCGCGGGCCCAGGCGGCTGCCGCGGACGGCGACCCCCGCCGCTGCGCCGAGGTGCGGGCGGCCCTGACGCCGCACCGGGGGCGGTGGATGGTCGCGCTCTTCGGCTGCGACATCGGCGGCCCGGTCGACCTCTGGCTGGCCGGGGTGGACGCCGCGGAGCGGAGGTGGGACGCCGCGGTCGCCGGCTACGCGGCGGCCCGGGACGCCGCCGACCGCCTCGACTCCCGTCCCTGGTCGGTGCGCGGCCGGGCCGGGCTGGTGACCGCGCTGCTCGGGCGCGACGGTCCGGGCGACGCGGCCGAGGCGGCTCGGGTGCGGGTCGAGACGGAGGCCGAGGCGCGTGAGCTGGGCATGACGCACGTGGTCGAGCGGCTGGGCGCGGTCGGGTCGGTGGTTGCTTCCGCCCGGGCGGCCGGCGCTGCGGGCCACGACGGCACCGGCTGGCGGGCCGGGCGGGATCGCGTGGTGGCTGCCTCCGGTGAGGACGCGTCCGGCGCGGTGGTGGCCGGCTTCCCCGCGCCGGCGTCGCCGGTCGGGGCCGCCGTGACGGTCGCTCCGGGCGGGGGCGTTCGGTCCGGCCCGGCAGGTGGTCCCGGCGTCAGCGGTTGGTCCGGTGTGGCGATCGGCGCGGCCACGGGCGATCGGTCCGGCTCGGCGGGCGATCGCGGTGCGGGCGGCGGCCCGGGCGCGGTAGGGGATCGCGGTGCGGGCGAGGCCGGTCGCGCGGGCCGGCCCGAGTTCTGCTTCGACGGGTCGGTGTGGCGGCTGGCCTGGGCCGGCGTGGTGGTGCACCTGCCCGACGCGAAGGGCCTGCACGACCTGCGGTCGCTGCTGGGGCGACCCGGTGTCGACGTGCCCGCGGTGGAGTTGCTGGACCCGGCGGCCGGCGCGGAGCTGGTCGCCGCCCGTCGGCTCGGCGCCGACCCGGTGCTCGACGACGAGGCGAAGGCCCGCTACCGGCAGCACCTGCGGCGGCTCGACGACGAGATCGACCGGGCCGCGTCGCGCGACGACGAGCGACGGCTGGCCGCCCTGGACGCCGAGCGCGCGGCCCTGCTCGACGAGCTCCGTGCCGCCGCGGGGCTGGCCGGGCGCACCCGCCGCCTGGGCGACCAGGCCGAACGGGCGCGCAAGGCGGTGACCGGCCGGATCCGGGACACGCTCCGGCGGATCGAGCAGCGGCATCCCGGGCTCGCCGCCCACCTGCACGAGTCGGTCACCACCGGCCGCACCTGCCGCTACCTGCCCGCCGTCCCGGTTGCCTGGCGCCTCTGACCCGCCGCTGGCGCCCACCCCGCGCGGGTGGAACGGCAGAGGGGTGGCACGGCGCGCCACACACCCATGGCGTTCCACTCGGGACCCGTCCGGGCGGTGAGTGGAACGCCATGGGTGTGTCGTGAGCCGATGGACACCCATGGCGTTCCACCGGCCGCCGGACGACCGATTGCGGCGGCGCACCCGTGGGAGCGGTCGGGTGATCAAGGAGTTCGCGTCACCGCGGAGATCGACTCCGACGCGAACTCCTTGATCACACCGAAGGAGGGGTCCGGTAGGTGGAGGAGGGGTGGGACGGGGTCAGCGGCGGTTGTAACGCCGCATGGTCAGGGTGCCGAAGACCACCACGAAGCCGGCGCTCCACAGCAGCAGCCACATCGTGTTCGTGGCGTCCGTGGAGCCGGCCATCGCGGCGCGTACCGAGGCGACCAGGTGGGTGACCGGGTTGACCTTCACG
Organism: Micromonospora humi; assembly: GCF_900090105.1. GTDB lineage: Bacteria > Actinomycetota > Actinomycetes > Mycobacteriales > Micromonosporaceae > Micromonospora > Micromonospora humi. Next base: position 28,915 of record NZ_FMDM01000007.1, read on the forward strand.
AACGCCTGCAACCAGCCGGGCATGGTGGCCGGCTCGACGAAGACGTTGCTCAGGAACGTCAGTGGGAACAGCACCATCATGCTGACGCCCATCACCGACTTCTCGCTGCGCAGCACCAGGCCGAAGAACGTCCACACCCAGGAGAACGCGAACGAGAAGACCACCAGCAGGCCGATCCCGGCGAGCACCCCGAGCAGGCCGCCGTCGGGACGGAACCCGAGCACCAGCCCCACGGCCAGGATGACCACCGCGGCCAGGATGTAGCGGAGCACGTCGCCGAAGATCATGCCGACCAGCGCCGCCGGCCGCCACACCGGCAGGGTACGGATCCGGTCGAAGACGCCCTTCTCGATGTCGTTGTTCAACCCGACCCCGGTGTACATCGTGATCATCACGACGCTGGTGACCATGATGCCGGGCAGGAAGAACTGCAGGTACGCCCGCGGGCTGTCGGCGAGCGCGCCGCCGAACAGGTAGGTGAACATCAGCACCATGATGATCGGGAACGCGGTCACGTCGAACAACTGCTCCGGCACGTGCTTGATCTTCAGCACGGCCCGCCAGCCGAACGTCAACGACGCCGACAGCGCGCTCGGCCGGGCCGGCCGCTCCCCGGGCGCCAGCACGGTGGCCAGCGCCTCGGTCGACGGTACGTAGACCGACGGCGCCCGCCCGGTCGTGGTGGTCGCGGTGTCGCTCATCGCGCCGCCTCCAGTGCGTCGTCCCGCTCGTCGGTCGCGACGGCCGGGTGGTCGGTCAGGGCCAGGAACACCTCGTCCAGGCTGGGCTGGCCGAGGGAGAAGTCGTCCACCACGATGCCGGCGCGGGCCAGCTCGCCCAGCGCGCGGGCGGCCTGCTCGCCGGCCTCCAGGTCGGTGCCGTCCTCGCCGACCCGGGCGGTCAGCGCCACCGGGTCCGCCGCGAGCTGCACCGGCACCTGCAGCGCAGTCCGCAGCACCTGCTCGGCCCGGGGTCGCTGCCCCGCGTCGCGCAGTCGCACGTGGACGGTGCCGGAGCCGACCGACGACTTCAACTCGCCCGGGGTGCCCTCCGCGATCACCCGGCCGTGGTCGACCACCGCGATCCGCCCGGCGAGCTGGTCCGCCTCGTCCAGGTATTGCGTGGTCAGCAGCACCGTGGTGCCGTGCGCCACCACCGCCCGGACGATCTCCCACACCTGGTTGCGGCTGCGCGGGTCCAGCCCGGTGGTGGGCTCGTCCAGGAACAGCAGGTCCGGCGTGTTCAGGATGCTCGCCGCGATGTCGATGCGCCGCCGCATCCCGCCGGAGTATTTCTTCACCTGCCGGCCGGCCGCCTCGGTCAGCCCGAACGCGGCGAGCAGCGCCTCGGCCCGCTCCCGTGCCGCCGGGCGGGCCAGCCCGAGCAGCCGGCCGAGCAGGACCAGGTTCTCCGCCCCGGTCAGGTCCTCGTCCAGCGAGGCGTACTGACCGGTCAGGCTCATCCGGGCGCGCACCGCGTCGGCCTCGGTGACGACGTCGTGGCCGAAGACCCGGGCCGTGCCGGCGTCGGGACGCAGCAGCGTCGCCAGCACCCGCACGGCGGTGGTCTTGCCGGCGCCGTTGGGCCCGAGCATCCCGTACACGGTGCCGGCGGGGACCCGCAGGTCCAGGCCGTCGAGCGCCCTGGTCGAGCCGAACGACCGGACCAGGCCGTCGGCCTCGACGGCCAGGCCGGTGTTCCGGTTACTCATGATCATTACCTCTCTGCAGTGGGTGGTTCTCAGCAGGCGTACGGGCGTGCCGCGCGACCCTCACGCAACGCCAGACCCCACCAGCACAGCTCGTCGAGGAGCACCCGGACGTCCTGCCGGAGTCGTTCCTCGCCGTGCCCGGTGGGCTCGCCGTCGAGCAGGTCGACGCCGACGGTGTCCCGCACGGTCATCGCGTGCAGCGCGGTGAAGACCGTCCGGAGCTGGTCGACCGCGTGCAGGCCGACCGACCGGCAGCCGTACGACACGAAGCCGACCGGCTTGGCCTGCCACTCGTCGTACGCGAAGTCGATCGCCTGTTTCAACGAGGCCGGGAAGCTGTGGTTGTACTCCGGGGTGACCACGACGAACGCCTCGGCCGCCGCCACCTGCCCGACGAACTCCCGCATCGCCGGCGTGGGCTCGGCGGGCAGCGCGGTCGGGAAGGCGTACCCGGCCAGGTCCAGCTCCTGCACGACCAGACCGGCCCGGCCGCGGGCCTGGGCGGCGAACCAGCGACCGATCCGGTCGCCGACCCGCCCCTCCCGGGTGCTGCCGATGATCACGGCGAGCCGTAACGGCGTCATGCCACCCTCCCTCGCTGCCGGCCTCACCCCACAGGCGCCAGAAGGCCCGCCAGATCAGATCTGGCGGGCCTTCTGTCAGGGGTTCCTGGTCCAATCGGCGGCATGACCGAGGTACGCATCATCCGGTGGAGCACCGACGACCTGGCGCTGCTGCAGGCGCTGAACACCCCCGAGGTGCGGGCGCACACCGGCGGCCCGGAGACGGACGACCAGGTCCGCGCCCGGCACGAGCGTTACGTGCGTGGCCCCGGCCCGCGCAGCGGGAACATGTTCGCCGTGGTCGCACCGGACGGCACGAAGGTGGGCAGCGTCGGCTTCTGGCCCCGCGACTGGCACGACGAGCCGGTCTACGAGATGGGGTGGGCGGTGCTCCCCGAGCACCAGGGTCGGGGCGTGGCCACCGCCGCGGTGCGCGCGGTGGTGGCGGCTGCCTCGGCGGCGGGCGACCGGCGCCACGCGCACGCCTACCCGTCGGTGGACAACCCGGCGTCGAACGCGGTCTGCCGCCGGGCCGGGTTCACGCTGCTCGGCGAGACCGAGTTCGAATACCCGCCGGGCAGCCTGATGCGCTCGAACGACTGGCGGATCGACCTGACCCGCTGACCCGGGCGGCCGGTCAGTGCGCCGCGTCCAGCCGCGCCCGCTGCTCGGCGGTCAGCTCCAGGTCGACCGCGCCCAGCGCCTCGTCCAGTTGCGCCACCGAGGAGAAGCCGACCAGCGGGATCGCCGGCACGTCCCCGCCCAGCAGCCAGGCCAGCACCACCTGGTTGACCGTGGCGCCGGTCTCGGCGGCCACCGCCCCCAGCGCCGCCAGCCGCGCCGGGGTGCCGGGCAGCGCGTACGCGTCACCGAGCCGCTCCGGCTTCGCGTACGCGCCCCTGAGCAGCGGTGAGTATGCGACGAGGGTGAGCTGCGGCTCGGCCCGAAGGTAGCTGGCCAGGTCGGGGCCGACCCAGCCGACGTCGCCGTCCGGGTCCAGCGCGCTCGGCACGTCCACCCGTGGGGGCAGGTAGCTGCGGTGGTATTGCAGCACCTCGTACCCGGGCAGGCCGGCGGCCGCCGCGATCGCCCGGGCCCGCTCCACCCGCCAGGCGCGGTGGTTGCTCGCGCCCAGCAGCCCGACCGTGCCCTCGGCGACCAGCTCCGCGAACCCCTCGACGGTTTCCCGCACCGGGACGGTCCGGTCCTCGAGGTGGGCGTAGAGCAGGTCGATCCGGTCGACGCCGAGTCGTTCCCGGCTGCGCTCGGCGGACTCGCGGATCACCTTCGCCGACAGGCCTTCCGGGTTGTCCAGGAAGCTGGTGCCGGGCGCGAGCGGACGGGCGCCGAGCTTGGTGGCGAACACGATCTCGTCGCCGATGCCCCGGCTGCGCCGCCACCGGCCGAGCAGTTCCTCGCTCTCCCCGCCCTGTCCGCCGTTCTCCCAGAAGGCGTAGTTGTCGGAGGTGTCGACGAACGTGCCGCCGGCTTCGACGTAGCGGTCCAGGATGGCGTACGAGGTGGCCTCGTCGGTGGCGGTGCCGAAGAGCATCGCGCCGAGGCTGAGCACGCTGACCTCGCGGCGGGTGGCCGGGTCGGTGCCGATGGTGCGGTATCGCATGGAGTTCCTCCCCGTCGGAGCGTTGCGGCCAGCCTGCCCCTTCGAGTGCGCGCGAAGTCAAACGCGGAACGGGGCCCCGGTTGCCCGGGACCCCTGCGGCGCGTGTCGGGTCAGCTCGGCACGTAGTCGAACGTGTCCGGGTCGGGGCCCTGCCGACCGTTCTCACCCTTGTCCAGCGCGGTGAGCCGCTCCATCGCGGTGTCGTCGAGCGTGAAGTCGAAGATGCCGAAGTTCTCCTCGATCCGCTTCGGGGTGGTCGACTTCGGGAAGACGATGTCGCCGCGCTGCACGTGCCAGCGCAGCACCACCTGGGCCGGGGTCCGCCCGACCTGCTCGGCGAGGTCGACCACGGTCGGGTCGTCCAGCACCTTGCCCTGCGCGATCGGGGACCACGCCTCGGTGAGGATGTTGTGCGACCGGTCGTACGAGCGCACCTCCTCGTTGCCGAAGTAGGGGTGCGCCTCGATCTGGTTCACCGCCGGCACCACGTCCGCCTCGGCGGCCAGCCGCTCCAGGTGCGCGACCTGGAAGTTGGAGACGCCGATGGACTTCACCCTGCCGTCGCGCTGGAACTCTTCCAGCACCTTCCAGGTGGAGACGTAGTCGCCGTCGTAGAGCGTGGGCAGCGGCCAGTGGATCAGGAACAGGTCGAGGTAGTCGAACTTCAGCTCCCGCAACGACTGCTCGAACGCCTTGCGGGCGTCGTCCGGGCGGTGGAAGCCGTTGTTCAGCTTGCTGGTGACGAAGATGTCGCCCCGGTCCAGCCCGGAGGCGCGGACGGCCTGACCCACCTCGGCCTCGTTGCCGTACATCTGGGCGGTGTCGATGTGCCGGTAGCCGATCGCCAACGCCGTGCCGACCGCCCGCGCGGTGTCCTTGGGCTCGATCTGGAACACCCCGAAGCCGAGCTGCGGGATGGGGTTGCCGTCGTTGAGCGAGATGTCCGGAACCTTGTTGTCGGCCATGTCGTGTCTCATCTCCGATCGTGCGGGGGCCCGGAAGCGCTTCCACACGGCGCTCCCGGGACGTGCCACCCGGTGTTCCTACCCGCTCGAACGGCATCCTCACGTCGGGGACGGGCGTCAGCCCCAGATCGCCCGCGCCCACTCCGGGTGGTCGACGAACGGATTGCGGTTGCCCTGCCAGCGCTCGTAGATGCGCTGGTTGCGGCGCTGCTCGAAGGCGTCCGGCGGGTCCTGTGCGTGCCAGGCCAGCAGCCTCGTGAGCCGCCCGAGCCGGGGCGCGCCGCCGTTGGCCACTGAGTCGTTCGGTTCCAGGTCCGGCCAGCCGTCGTCGCCCTCGTACCGGATCGCCATGTAGAGGATCATCCGGGCGACGTCGCCCTTCACCGCGTCGCGCGGCTCGAACGAGTCGGCGTCGGTGTAGCAGCCGGGCGCCTGGGCGACCGCGCTGCCGCCGGTGTCGAAGTCCTTGTTGCCGCGCGCCGAGTTGACCGACACGTCCTCCGGCCGCAGGTGGTGCACGTCGGTGCCGGGGCCGGTGGCGGTGCCGAAGTCGCCGTGCGACTTGGCCCAGACGTGTTCCCGGTTCCAGTCGTCGACGCCGCCGCCGTTGGTGGCCTTGCTCTGCGACCGTCCGCTGTAGAGCAGGATCACGTTGGCCGGGTTCGCCGGGTCCTGGTCGGTGTCCTTCAGCGCTTCCCACACCTGGTCGTACGTGAGCGTGGTCTGGGTCCTGATGATGGCGTGCAGAGCGGTGCGCAGCGCGGGCCCGGTCTTCCCGGTCGCCGCCGCGTAGTAGGCGGTGGGTGAGGCGGTGCCGGTCGGGGTCGGTGTCGGCGTCGGCGTGGTTCCGCCGCCCAGGCTCATCGCGGTCGGGTCCTTGAGGCCGCCGTGGCTGAAGTAGGCGGTCAGGGTGCCGGTGGCGGTGACCTGCCGCCCGCGCAGGGACGGGTTGGACAGCAGCCCGAAGCCGCTGCGCCAGGCGGCGGTGACCTGCACGTACAGCATCCGGGCGGTGCTCGTCTCGCCGGCCTGGTCGGCGATCGCGATCGCGGTGTCCGCGGTGTAGCCGGACGTGAGCACCGTGTTGGTGGCGGTGGGTTGGCCGACGACCCAGCCGGTGACGGTGGCGGTGCGGCCGTCCTGGGCGGCGAGCGCCTGCGACACGGTCAGGGTGGCCGCCGCCGACGCCGCGTTCGTCACCACCAGTGGGGTGGCGACGGTGACGGTCAGCACGACCGCTGCGATGAGCCGCCCGGGTCGCGAGCGGGTCACGCTCTTCATATTCATGAACGGCGATGCTAGTCGCTGTCGGGTGAACTCCGGGAGATCACGGCGACAACGTTTCGTCCCGACCGGCCTCGAACAGCACCGGCCAGGGGCGGGCCGCCGGGGCGGGCACCGCCGGCCCGACCGGCGTGTCCGGCGCGGCCAGCACCTCGGCGGCGAGCCGGCCGAACATCGGCGCCGCCGGGTGCGCCGCCCGAGTGGGCCAGGCCGCGGAGATCCGCCGGACCAGCGGGGCGCCGGCGAGCGGTCGCCAGGTGAGGCGGGGCTCCCGGCGCGCCAGCGCCGCCGGCTCGACGGCCACCGCGCCACCGGCCAGGAGCAGCCCGAACAGGAACTCGGGATTGCGCGCCGGGCGGACCCGGGCCGGAACGAAACCGTGCTGCCGGCACACGGCCAGCAGATGCTCGTGCCAGCCGGGCGCGGTGGCCGGCGGCGCGGTGACCAGGTCCAGGCCGGCCAGGTCGGCAAGCGCCACCTCGCGGGCCCGGGCCGGCGGCGACACCCGGGGCAGCAGCGCGCCGACCGGCACGTCGACCGACTCGCCGAACCGCAGCCCGGCCTCCTCGACCGGATGGTGCAGCAGGCCGACGTCCAGCCGTCCCTCCGCCAGCATCCGCCGCTGCTCGGCGCTGGTCAGCTCGTGCAGATCCAGGTCGAGCCCGGGCGCGCGGGCGGCCAGGCCGTCGAGCAACGCGCGCAGCGTCACCGCCGGCGTCTCCGGGGGTACGCCGGCGCGCAGCACGCCGAGCGCGCCGCGGCGCACCCGGTCGGCGAGGTGACGCAGCCGGCGTTCGCCGGCGAGCAGGTCGTCGGCCTCGCCGAGCAGCAACTGGCCGGCGGTGGTGAGGCGGACCCGCCGCTGCGACCTGTCGAACAGGGCGGTGCCCAACTCCTGCTCCAGCCGGCGGATCGACTGGCTCAACGGTGGCTGCGCCATGCCCAGCGTCTCGGCGGCGCGGCCGAAGTGCAGCTCGCGGGCGACCACCGCGAAGTGCCGCAGGTGTCGCAGCAGGTCCACCCGCGCACCCTAACCCGCGTGCTGGCTACCGTGTCGGCGTGGACGCGGCGCAACGGGTGGGGGAGATCTTCGGGCGGGCCGGGCTGAGCGGCTGCCTGCACGTGGCCGACGTGGACGACCCGGCGCGCGAGGTGGCGGTGGGGGCCGACGAGCGGATCGTCATCGCGTCCGTCTTCAAGATCCTGCTGGTGCTGGAGTTCGCCCGGCAGGTCGCCGCCGGCCAGCTCGACCCGACCGAACGGGTGCTGGTCGGCGCCGCCGACCGGCTCGGCGGCTGGGGCGTGGCCGGCTGCGCCGACGACGTCGAGGTGTCGTTGCGCGACCTCGCGTACTTCGCCATGTCGGTCAGCGACAACACGGCCGCCGACCTGCTGCTGCGCCGGGTCGGCCCGGACGTGCCGTCGATGCTCGCCGCGGAGCTGGGCCTGCCGGGTACCCGGATCGTCGGTGGCCCCCGGCACCTGGTCGAGACCATGCTCGCCGACGTCGGCGCGCGGACCGAGGCGGAGTTCGCGCGGATCTTCCCCACCCTGTCGCCGGAGCGGGTCCGGGCCATGCGGGTCTTCGACCCGGAGCGCACCTCCTCCAGCACCGCCCGGGAGCTGACCCGGTTGCTGCGCCTGGTGTGGCGCGACGAGGCCGGCCCGCCGGCGGCCTGCGCCACGGTTCGGGAGTTGATGTCCCGGCAGCTCTTCTGGACCCGGCTCGCGGCCGGTTTCCCACCCGGCGTCCGGGTCGCCGGCAAGACGGGCACCCTGCCCGGCCTGCACCTGGAGGCCGGCGTCGCCGAGTATCCGGACGGCGGGCGGTACGCCGTCGCGGTCCTGGCGCGCACCGAGCGGCTCGACACCCGCCGGATCGACGTGGACCTGGCGATCGGGGAGGCCGCCCGGACGGCGGTCGACTCGCTGCGCTGATCCCCGGCTCGACAGTCGCGAGCGCACCGCCTCCCACCTGCGGGGATATCGAAACGCATATCGAACCTTCCGCTGCTCGATCTTGGACGTCGCCACCGCGTCGGTGGTGGAGTGGGCCGACCGATCCACCGATCCCGAACGGGGAGGACGACCCATGCCCGAGAACCGACCGTCCGGCTACGACCGCCGCCGGCTCCTGCGCGACACCGCCGTCGGCGCCGCCGCCGTCACCACCGCCGGCCTCGTCGCCGGCACGCCGGCCCGAGCCACCACCACGGTGGCCCCGACCGGTCGGCCCCGCCCCGGCGCGGTGAGCTTCCGCTGGTGGGGTACGGCCGGGTGGCGCATCGACATCGGCGACCGCACCGTGCTTGTCGACCCGTACCTGAGCCGCTACGACACCGGGCTGTTCCGCAACGCGTTCCGCCCGGACACCCGGCTGACCGTGGCCGGCGACGTGGTCGACCGGTTCGCCGACCGGGCCGAGAACATCCTGGTCACCCACACCCACTGGGACCACTTCAACGACGTGCCGCACATCGCCGCCCGGACCGGCGCCCGGGTGTTCGGCACGCTCACCGCCTACCACCTCGGGCTGGCGTACGGGCTGCCGACCGGGCAGCTCGCCCCGGTCAAGGGCGGCGAGGTGCTCGACTTCGACGGCTACACGGTCGAGGTGGTCGGCTCGTTGCACAGCCGCAACCCGTCCTGGTCGATGGCCTTCCCCGGGGTCCGGGTCAGCAGGCCGCCGCAGCCGGCGACGATCGCCGACCTGCCCGAGGGGGACACGCTCGCCTACCAGATCCGGGTCGACGGCGGGCCGTCGGTGTTCTTCATGGGCGCGAGCGACCTCGACGAGCGCCGGCTGACCGGGCTCGCGCCGGACGTGGCGATGGTCGCGTCCGCCGCCACCGGGTCCGTCGCCGACTACGTGCCCCGGCTGATGGCCGCGCTGGACCACCCGAAGGTCGTGGTGCCGGTGCACTGGGACAACTTCGAGACCGCGCTGACCAACCCGCCGACGGTCGCCGCGACCGACCGTGCCCGCCTGGACGCCCTGATCGCCGAGGTGCGCCGGGTGTCACCGCGCAGCCGGGTGCTGGTCCCCGAGTACCACACCGCGTACCGGTTCTGACCGCCTCAGCCGGCCGTCAGGTCGCGCAGGGCGAGCACCGACTTCCAGTTGCGGACCGTCACCACCACGCCCAACGTCTTCTCCAGGTACGCGGTGGTGAACTTCGTCCGCCCGTAGTTGCCGGCCGGGTAGTGCAGGTGCAGCTCCCGGCCGGCGACGGCGTACTCCATCTCCTCGCCGGCCGGCACCGCCAGCCCGCGGGCCCGGGCCGGCTCGGGCGCGGCGGACAGGAACGCCACCAGGACCCGGGTCGGATCGTCCTGGCGCCCGGCGTACGGGCTGGTGTCGGCCACCGCGGCCAGCTCACCCGCGTCCCGCACCAGGACCGGCACGCGCAGGCCCAGCTCGTCGGCGAGCCGCTTCGCGATGCCCTCGGCGAGCACCTCGTCGCGGGTGGGTGGGCTGGAGAACACCACGTTGCCGCTCTGCAGGTAGGTCTTGACGTCGTCGTGGCCGAGGTCGGTGACGACGCGGCGCAGGTCTGCCATCGCCAGCCGGGTCGAGCCGACGTTGACGCCCCGCAGCAGGGCGGCGTAGCGGGTCATGGCCGCCAGCCTAGGTCAGGCGGACGCCAACCGGGCGTAGACGTCGCCGGAGCGGCCGGCCGGACGGTACGTCTCCAGCAGCCGCACCAGGCCCGCCGCGTCCAGCCACTCGTCGGCGGCGAACCGCATGGTCTCCACCGGCGAGTAGTTGTAGCGGTAGCCGCCCGCCCCCGCGCCCAACCGTTCCACCAGGTCGAGCGCGGCGAGCGCCGCGTCGTGCGCGGGTGGGAGGTACTCGAAGGACAGCGCCCGCACCGGCCGGCTCAGCCCGGCCAGCACGTCGACCTCGAAGCCCTCGACGTCGACCTTGCAGAACGCCGGCACACCGTGCCGGGCGACCAGGTCGTCGAGCGTCACCACCGGCACCTCGACCGACCGGTCCCACCGCACCCCGGCGAAGCTCGGGTCGGCGGTGACCGAGTCGATCCAGGTCGACGACATGGTGGACACCGTCGGCGTCGCCGACGACAGCTCCAGCCGCGCCTGGCCGGGTCGGGCGCCGACCGCGGTGGGCTCGATCGCCACGCCGGCGTCGCGCCCGAAGGCCAGGCGCAGCACCCGCAGGCAGTCCGGCTGCGGTTCGACCGCGACCACCCGCGCGCCCAACCGCCGCCAGGTGCGGACCCGGCCGCCGACGTGCGCGCCGATGTCGAAGCCGAGGTCGCCGGGGGAGAGGAACTGCCCGTACAGCTCCCGGGCGCGTCGGTGCTTGGCCGGCTGACCGTGGTAGATGGCCAGGGACCGGGTGATCCCCCAGGCCCGTGCGAGCATCGTCACGAGGTTCCTAACTGTGAGTCCTGGACTGCGGTCCGAAGGCCCGCAGGAACCGGTCGCGGAACGACTCCATCGGCCAGACAGGAGCGTCCGGGGCGGGGTTGAGGCCGTCCTGCCAGCCCCAGCCGGCGATCTGGTCGAACACGGCCGGGTCCTTGGCCACGACGGTGATCGGCACGTCCCTGCCGGCTCCCTCACCGGTGATCGCCCGCGCCGGCTGGTGGTCGCCGAGGAAGACCAGCACGAGGTTCTCGTCGCCGTACCGCTGGACGTAGGAGACCAGCGTCCGCAGCGAGTAGACGACGGAGTTGCGGTAGGCCTTCCGGGTGCCCTCGTCGGCACGGTCCGCGCGGTTGGTGCCGGTGAAGACCGACCCGTCGCCGAGGTCGTCCCAGTCGACCAGCTTCGGCACCGGGGACCACGGGATGTGGCTTGAGAGCAGCGGGATCTCGGCCATCACCGGGGCGTGCCCGGGGGTGCGCTCCGCGCGCTGGAACGCCTCCAGGGTGAACTGGTCCGGCGGGGAGGAGAAGCTGAACGTCGGCCCCCGGTAGCCGAGGTCCTCGGCGCCGTAGACCCGGTCGGGGGCGAAGAACGTCGCCTCCGGCCAGGCCCGGGTGAGCGCCGGCATGACCAGCGAGGTGCGCCACCCGGCCCGCTTGAACGCGCCGTTGAGGGTCAGCCGGTCGCTGCGCACCAGGTTGGTGTAGCGCAACTGGTTGTCGGCGCGGATGCCACTCATCAGCGTGGCGTGCGCCAGCCAGCTGCCGCCGCCGGTGGTGGACGAGGTGAGGAACGCGCTGCGGCTGCCGTAGCCGGCCGCGGCCAACTGTCGCGTCCCCTCGTCCAGCGCGGCGTCCACCTCACCGGCCAGCTCCGGATCCTCCACCGCCACCCGACCGTAGCTCTCCACGAACGCGACCAGGACGTCCTTGCCGCGCAGCCCGGTCAGCAACTGGTCGCCGGGTGCGCCGGCGAACGGGTCGCCGGCGAGTTGGTCGTCGAGCCGCTCCTGGTCGTGCAGGCCCGCGTTGACCTGCCGGGTGCGGTCCCAGACGCCGGTCGCGACGGTGTCGGCGGCCACCGGCAGCCCGGGGACGACCTGCGCGCCGAGCACGGCGCAGACCACCCAGGCGGCGGCGAACGCGGCGGCGGTGCGCGCGCTGACCAGCCGGTGGTCGCCCAGCAGCCGGGCCAGCCGGCGCATCGACAGCGTCACCAGCACCGGTACGGCGACGACCGCGACCACGGCCACCGCCACGGCGCCCACCTGGGCGGCCCGCCCGTACGACTCGGCCAGGAACTCCGCGCCGGCGGCGAGGAACGCCCAGTCGGCGATCAGGTCGAAGGGGCGGTCCAGCACGGTCGAGAAGCCGAGGTCGGCGAGCTTGAGCACGAGGACCAGGCCGAGCAGCGCGCCGAGCACCATGGCCACGATCCGGCGTGGCCTCGGCGGCAGCACCAGGAGCAGGGCGACCGCGACCAGTCCCTCCACCGGGATCCGGAGGAACGCGGCGGGGGTGAGGTCGTTGACGTCGGTCGGCGCGATCAGGGCCACCAGCACGAGCGCGGCGGCCAGCACGGTGGCGACCACGGAGAGGACGCGGCGGCGCCGCCCGCGGGCGGCGGGGACCTCGGTCGTGGACGCGCCGGCGCGCGGGGGGGCCGGAGGCGGGGGCAGGTCGTCGGCGGTCACCGGCGTCGACCGCCGACCTCGGCGCGGCCGACCAGCACCGGAGCGCCGGGTTTCCAGCCGTTCCGGCGGCTCGCCGGAGCGGGGACACGGCCCGCCGGACGGGCGGCCTCCGGGCGCACCGCTACCGGCGCGGCGTTCGCGGGACCAACGACCGGAGGCGCGGCGACCGAAGGCCCGGCGGCCGCCGGATCAGCGACCACGCGACCAGCGAACGCGCTCCTCGGGTGGGTGGCCGCGCGTCGCCGCCACAGCCAGAGCACGTCGCGGCCGAACGATTCGAGCAGCAGCGCGAGCGCGCCGGCCAGCAGCACGACGGCGAGCGCGCGGGGCAGCACGTCCGCGGCCACCACGGCCAGCGCGATGCCCTGGACCGCGGCGACCGTCTTGCGCCAGTAGCGCGGCGGCAGCGAGCCGTTCAGCCAGGGCAGCGCCCAGCCGGCCGCGACGAAGGCGTACCGCATCGCGCCGATCACCAGTACCCACGGACCCACCTGGCCGCTGACGTGGACGCAGAGCACCAGGACGAGGAAGGAGTCGACCTCCATGTCGAACCGGGCCCCGAGCGCGCTGACCGTGCCGGTGCGTCGCGCCACCTGCCCGTCGACCCAGTCCAGCGACAGCGCGACCGCGGTGAGCACCACCAGCACCGGAACCGCTACCGGCCGGCTGAACGAGTCCGCCACCAGCGCGGTCACGCCGCCGGCCAGGGTGGCCCGGCCCAGCGTCACCCAGTCGGCCGGCCCGAGCCGCTCCGCGCCCGAGCGGCGCAGCCCACGCCCGAGCACGGCGAGCGTCACCACCCCGTAGACGAGGCCGGCCAGCCAGCCGGCCGGGCCCAGGCCGACGGTGCCGGCGAGACCCGCCAACACCCCCACCTGGAGGATCGTCCCCGCGAATGGATCCGTCCGAACCGCTGTCACTGTGCCTCCGAGTTGCGCGCCACGACCCACCGGTCTGTACGCAGAACATGCCCGAACGGTTCGCTCTGATGCCGAAAACTCACGATCACGAGTGTCCTTCGCGCCGAAGGTCCGCCCCGGATGCGCCGCTCGTGGCTCCGCCGGGGGCGCCCGGTGCGGTGGACGCGCGCGACGACGAGGTCGCTCCGACCGCTTCTCCGTTTGCACGTAGCTACGTACTTGCGTAGTTTTGCCGTCATGGCGAGTGTGGAGGAGCGGCTGGCGGCCCTGGAGGCACAGGTGGCCCGGCTGGCCGGCGAGCGGGCGGCCCCGGTCCCGGCGCCCGAAGCGGCACCGGCGGACGTGTTCTGGGCGCTGGACGGCCTGAAGCGGCGGCTTCCGCCGGACGGCGCCGGCGCGGTGCTCTACACCGGCACCGTGCGCACCGCCGACCGTCACTACGACTGGCAGTACGGCGCCGGCGTCGACGACCTGCTCGACGGCGACTGGCCGGCGCTGGCCGGCACGCTCACCGCGCTCGCCCACCCGGTGCGGCTACGGCTGCTGCGGGAGATCCTCGGCGGCCGGCACGGCACCGCCGAACTGGCCGACCTCGACGGCCTCGGCACCACCGGGCAGCTCCACCACCACCTGCGGCAGCTCGCCGCCGCCGGGTGGCTCCGCAGCGGTGCCCGCGGGCGCTACGACATCCCGCCGGAACGGGTGGTGCCGCTGCTGGCCATCCTCACCGCCGCCCGCCACTGACCTGCCCCACCCCAGCCCGACGGAAGGCAGCACCATGCGTACCCCGACCGTCCTCACCGCCGTCGCCGGCCTCGTCGCCGCGACCGCCGCCACCGGCCTGATGCCCCGGGCCCCGGAACCCGGCCCCCGCCAGAGCGGCGACGCCGACCTGGCGGCGACCGTCCGAGCCGCGATCGACGACCCACGAGGCCTGCGCGGCATCGCGGTGGCCTCGGTCGACGGCGGCCGGGTCCGCGTCGCCGGGATCGGCGACCGTACGCCCGGCGGGCCGGCCGTCGAGCCGGGCACCCCGTTCGAGATCGGCTCGGTGGGCAAGCCACTCACCGGCATGCTCCTGGCCCACCGGTCGGCGGCCGGCGCGGTCGACCCGGACGACCGGCTCCGCACCGTCCTGCCCGAGGTGACCGGCCCGACCGGCGAGGTCACCCTCGCCGAGCTGGCCAGCCACCGCTCCGGCCTGCCCCGGCTGCCGACCGGCCCGGCCACGCTGGCCCGGACCTGGTGGACGTCGGTCACCGCCGGCAACGCGTACGCCGGCGACGACGTGGACCGGATCGTGGCCGACGCCCGCCGCGCCGAGCCGGACGACGACCGGGGCGCCGTCTCCTACTCCAACTTCGGCGCGTCGCTGCTCGGTCAGGGCCTCGCCGCGCAGGCCGGCGTCGGCTACCCGGAGCTGCTCCGGCGCGACGTGCTGACCCCGCTGGGCATGACCGACACGGTCGTCGCCGCCGACCCCGCCGACCTGCCCGGCGGCCGCGCCGAGGGCGCCACCGCCGGCGGCCGGCCCGCCGACGGGTGGACGGGCGCGGGGTACGCGCCGGCCGGCATCGGCGTCTGGTCCACCGCCGAGGACCTGGGCCGGCTCACCGCCGCCATGCTCGCCGGCACCGCGCCCGGCGCCGACGCCGCCACGCCCCGCTTCGACGACGAGGCCGGTCGCCGGATCGGCTACGGCTGGTTCACCAGCCGGTACGGCGACCGGGAGATCGTCTGGCACAACGGCGGCACCGGCGGCTTCCGGTCGTACGTCGGCTACGAACGCGCCACCGGCCGGGGAATCGTGGTGCTCGCCAACACCGCCCACGACGTCGACGCGCTGGGCCTGCGGCTGCTCGGCGTGCGGGGCGACGCGGCGAGCGAGTCCACCGGCCTGCCCGGTTGGATCGGCGCCGGCCTGGCGCTGGCGTTCACGTTCCTCGGTGGCCTGTCGCTGCTCGGCACCGCCCGGCGCGGGGCGGACCGGCTCAGCGTGCTCTCCGCCGCCGGCTGGGCGGTGCTCTACCTCGGGCTCGGTCACCGGCTCGGCGACTGGTCGGTGGTGCCGGGCTGGATCTGGCCGCTCGGGGCCGCGTTGACCGGGGTCGCCGTGGCGCTCGCCGCCCGCCGCTGGCGCGACCTGCCGGTGGTGGCCGGTGCGCCGCCGTGGCGCCGGTGGACCGGAGCGGCGCTCTCCGCCGCCTTCGCCGCCCTCGCCGTGGCGGTGATCGCCGCCTGACCGAGGGGGCGGACCACGGTCGCCGGTCCGCACCACGGCTGCGCCGGCCCGGGCACGGGGCCGGGCCGGCGCTCCCTCAGGCGGCGCGGCGCGGCGGCAGGCCCAGCGCGGCGCGTACCTTGGCCGCCTGCCGGGTGCCGTCGTGCGCGCCGGCGGCCCGGATCTCCCGGCGCAGCACCGCGTCGCTGCCGGCGGCGGCAGCGAGCTTCCAGTGCCGCAGCGCCACCTCGTGCTCGGCGAGCAGCGCCGTCATCGGCGCCTGCACGGCGGCCGGCCAGCGGACCGTGCGCAGCTCACCGGCGCAGGCTTCGTTGGCGGTGGCGACCGCGCCGGCCCGGTCCCGCACGGCCCGCCACGGCCGGCCCGCCTTCCCGGCCTCGGCCAGCTCGTCGCGGGCGATGTCGTACGCCGCCACCACGGCCAGGTAACGCCCCTTCGCCTCCTTGGCCGTCAGCGGCGCCACCGTGCTCGGCGTCGGACTCGCCGGCGGCGGGAGGGCGACCTGTTCGGTCTCGCCGCCGCCGCAGCCGGCGAGCAGCAGGGCCAGGACCAGGGTCGGGGGCGCGAGCCGAGGACGCAACGGGAACTCCCATCGGGCGGGCGGGGTCCCGAGTGTAGGACGGCCCCCGCCGATCGTGCCCGCCCGCGACTACCGGGGCTCGCCGTCGAGGTGCACCAGCCGCCAGTACTGCCGCTTCCCCTCGTCGCGCACCACGACGCCGAGCCGGGCCAGCTCCCCGTGCAGCTCCCGCACCTCGGCGTCGCGGCTGTCCTTGAGCGCCCGCTCCCGGGCCCGCAGCAGCGCGTCGGCGCCGGTCGGCAGCCCGGGCAGCCCGGGCACCCACCGCCGGTACGCGTCCCGGTGCGGGTCCCGGTCGACCCACGGCCAACCCTGCCCGGTGAACGCCTCCCGCAGCCGTGCGACGCCCAGGTCGGACTTCTCCCGGGCCAGCTCGCCGCCGGCGGCGTCCAGCAGCACCAGCGCCTTGCCGTCGGCGAACACGCCGGTCACCTCGGCCCGAGCCACGTCCCGGCCGTGCCCGTCCCGGTGCAGCTCCACCGACCGGCGCCCGACCGTGACCCGCAGCCGCTCCCGCGTGCCCGCCACGGCCAGCGCCACGCCGGCCAGCGCCACCGCCCCCGCGCCGAGCGGGTACGACCGCTGGTCCGGCCACCGGTCGAGCAGCGCGAACACGTCCTGGAAGGGGAACCAGGCCAGCCCGGCGATCCAGCCGGACAGCGCGGTCAGCCCGGCGCCCAGGCCCGCCCCGAGCAACGGGAACCCGGCCCACATCAGCACCAGCTCGCCGACCCCGCCGTCGACCACGACGTCGCCGGGTTCCCGCACCGACACGGTCAGGACACCTCCCGCCGCAGCGTGCGGAACAGGCCGGCGACCAGCGGCAGGAGCACCCAGACGACCAACGACACCCCGAGGCGGGCCCACTGCCCGGCGGTCACGTCCGGCCCCAGCAGCGCCCCCATCGTGTACGAGGTGTCCAGCCAACGGGCCGGCCCCCGCAGCCCCTCGATCATCGCGGCCAGCACGCTCCACACGGTCGGCAGCAGCAGATAGGTGACGATCGCCAGCGGCGTGTTCAGCAGCAGCAGGCCGAAACCGGCACCGAGCAACACGCTGCCCACCTGGAACACCGCCGCGTGCGGCAGCATCCGCCAGTCGAACGTCCAGGCGCCCGCCCCGCCGGTGGCCTTGGCCGCCAGTGTGCCGGCGGCGGCGACGACGAGGCTGACCAGCACCGAGCCGAGCGCGGCCAGCACCACCGCGGTGAGTTTGGCGACGATCACCCGCTCCCGGCGCGGCACCAGCGCGAACGTGGTCAACGCGGTGCGCTGGGACCATTCGCTCGTGATGGAGAGGATGCCGAGCACCGGCAGCAGCAGCCCGACCGGCAGCAGCGACGGCTCGAAGAACGCGCTGAAGGTCTGCTCCGCCGCATCGGTGACGAAGAGCTGCACCACCACGATGGCGACCGCGATCAGCCCGATCGTGATCAGCAGCCAGCGTCCGGCCCGGGTGTCGGCGAGCTTGCGCAGCTCCACCTGGGTCAGCCGGGCCAGCGAAGGGCTGGTGGCGGCCGGCTCGGGCCGCGCGTGGGCGGCGGTGGGCGTGGGAGCGGTGGCGGTGGTCATCGGACGGCCTCCTTGGTCGACGCGCCGGCGGTGAGGGTGAGGAAGAGCTGTTCCAGGCCGCCGGTGCCGGCCGGGCGCAGTTCGGTGAGGACCAGCCCGGCGTCGGCCGCGGCCTGGCCGACGGCCGCCGGCTCGGCCCGGACGACGAAGCCGCCGTCGGTGCCGGCGGTGGCCGGGAGAGCGGCGCGGTCCAGGGTGAGGCGCAGGGCGTGCTGGTCCCGGGCGCGGACCAGGGTGCCGGCGCCGGCCAGCAGCTCGTCCTTGCCGCCCTGGGCGACCACCCGGCCACCGCCGATCACCACCAGCCGGTCGGCCACCGCCTCCACCTCGCGCAGCAGGTGCGAGGAGAGCAGCACGGTGCCGCCGCGGTCGGCGTAGTCACGCAGCAGGCCGCGCATCCAGTAGATGCCCTCCGGGTCGAGGCCGTTGGCCGGCTCGTCCAGGATCAGCACCCGGGGGTCGCCCAGCAGCGCCAGCGCCAGGCCGAGCCGCTGCCGCATCCCCAGGGAGTACGCGCCGACCCGCCGCCGGGCGGCGGTGGCGTTCAACCCGACCAGGTCCAGCTTCGCGGCCACCTGCCCCCGGTCCACGCCCATGGTGCGGGCGGCCAGGGTGAGCGTCTCGCGTCCGGTGCGACCGGCGTGCTGCGCCGACGCGTCGAGCAGGACGCCGATCTCCCGCCCCGGGTTGGGCAGCTGCCGGTAGGGCCGGCCGGCCACCGTGGCCGCGCCCGAACTGGGCGGCGTCATCCCGCAGATCATGCGCATCGTGGTGGACTTACCGGCGCCGTTCGGGCCGAGGAAACCGGTCACCGTGCCCGGTTCGCAGCGGAACGTGACGTCGTCGACGGCGGTGTGCGGGCCGTACCGCTTGGTCAGGTGGTCAACGTGGATCATGCCGAGAAGCCTGCCGGGGCCACCCGGTGATCCGCTGCGGCCGGCGGTCGCTGCCGGCACCGACCTCGGTTCACCACAGGCGTCGACTTTGGTAGCTGGTAGCGGGTCCGGACGGCTCCCTACCATTGGTGGGTGAACAGCGCCGCCGTCCCCGATCACCCCTGGCTCCTGCCGGGTTCCCTGGTGCCCGCCCGGGCGCCCCGCCGGACCCCGCGGGACTGGTTCGTCGACGGCATGCTGTTCCTGCTCGCGTTGCTCTGGGTGGCGGTCGCGCACGACGACGCGATCAGCCGGGACCCGGAGTTCGCGCTCAACATCGGGCCGGACTGGCTGATCGGGGCGGACCTGCTCGCCGGTCTGCTGGCGACCGGTGCGCTCTGGCTGCGCCGCCGGTGGCCGGTCGGGCTGGCCGTGGCCACCGCGCCGCTGACGTTCTTCTCCGTCACGGCCGGGGCGGCGCTGCTCATCGTCATCTTCACCGTGCTGGTGCACCGGCCGCTGCGGGTAGGGCTGGCACTGGTCGCCTGGAACGCGGTCACCTCGCTGCCCTACATCGCGATCCGCCCCGACCCGGCCATGCCGCTCTGGGCCGCGATGGCCTGGACCGTGCTCTTCCTCGGCATCGTGGTGGCGTGGGCGCTCTTCGTCCGGGCCCGCCGCCAGCTCGTGCTGTCGCTGCGCGACCGCGCCGAGCGGGCCGAGGCCGAGCAGCAGCTCCGGCTCGACCAGGCCCGGCACCTGGAACGCGGGCGGATCGCCCGGGAGATGCACGACGTGCTCGCCCACCGGATCTCGCTGCTCAGCCTGCACGCCGGGGCGTTGGAGTTCCGCCCCGACGCGCCCCCGGAGGAGGTCGCCCGGGCGGCCGGCGTGATCCGGGCCAGCGCGCACACCGCGTTGCAGGACCTGCGCGAGGTGATCGGCGTGCTGCGGGCCGAGGAGGGCTCCGAGGCCACCCCGGAACGGCCGCAGCCGACGCTCGGCGACGTGCCCGCGCTGGTCGCCGAGAGCCGGGAGGCCGGGGTACGGGTCAGCGTGGTCGACGAGGTGACCGAGCCGGCCGGGGTGCCGGCGGCGATCGGGCGCAGCGCCTACCGGATCGTGCAGGAGGGGCTCACCAACGCCCGCAAGCACGCGCCCGGCGCGGTGGTGACGGTCCGGCTGGCCGGTGGCCCCGGCGACGGGCTGGCGGTCGAGATCAGCAACCCGTGGCCGGTGGGCGGGCCCGCGACCGCGATCCCCGGCACCGGCACCGGGCTGGTCGGCGTCGCCGAGCGGGTCTCGCTGGCCGGCGGGCGCCTCGGCCACGGCCGCGACGCCGACGGCGACTTCCGACTGACCGCATGGCTGCCCTGGGCGGTTTCCTCATGAGTGATCCGCTGCGGGTGCTGATCGTGGACGACGACCCGTTGGTCCGGGGCGCGCTGTCGATGATCCTCGGCGGGGTGCCCGACCTGACCGTGGTGGGCGAGGCCGCCGACGGGTCCGAGGTGCCCGCGGCGGTCGCCGCGCACGCCCCGGACGTGGTGCTGATGGACATCCGGATGCCCCGGGTGGACGGGCTGGCCGCCACCGAGGCGCTGCGGGCGGCGGCGGACCCGCCCGAGGTGCTGGTGCTGACCACCTTCGACGCCGACGAGCAGGTGCTGCGGGCGTTGCGCGCCGGGGCGAGCGGCTTCCTGCTCAAGGACACCCCGCCGGCCGAGATCGTGGCGGCGGTACGCCGGGTCGCGGCGGGCGAGGCGACGCTGTCCCCGGCGGTGACCCGCAAGCTGATCGCCCACGTGACCGCCGCTGCGCCGCCGCCCGGACCGGACCCGAAGCGGGAGCGGGCGGTGCGGCTGCTGGGCGGGCTGTCCGAGCGGGAGCGGGAGGTCGCGCTGCTGCTGGGCCGGGGGCGGACCAACGCGGAGATCTCCGCCGAGCTGTTCATGAGCGTGGCCACCGTGAAGGCGTACGTGTCCCGGTTGCTCACCAAGCTGGACCTGAACAACCGGGTACAGGTGGCGCTCCTGGTGCAGGACGCCGACCTGGCCTGACTTCTAAGGCTCTCATTTCTGATAGTATCAAGGATGAGAGTATCGAGGATGAGAGCCTTTGAGGTGATCGCGTGGCGGGGTTCGTCGGCAGAACTCGTGAGCTGACTCACCTCGACGGGATGCTCGGCCGCGTGGCTCGGGGCGGTCGCGCCGGGCGTCCGGGGCGGGCCCTGCTCATGCGTGGACGACGCCGGGTGGGCAAGTCGCGACTGGTCGAGGAGTTCGTCGAACGCGCGGACGTGCCCCATCTGTTCTACACCGCCTCGGCGCAGCCGACCGCCGCCGCCGATCTGGCGCTGTTCGTGTCGGCCGTGGCGGGCTCGACGCTCCCGGGCGCGGGGTTGTTCACCGGGCAGGCGCCGGCCACCTGGGACGCCGCGCTCACGTTGCTCGCCGCCGCGCTACCCACCGACCGGCCGAGCGTCGTCGTGATCGACGAGATGCCCTATCTGATCGCCACCGATCCCGGCTTCGAGGGGACCCTGCAGAAGGTCTTCGATCGGGAGTTGTCCCGCCGGCCGGTCCTGGTGATCTGCGTCGGGTCCGACCTGGCGATGATGGAGGCGCTGAACGACTACGGGCGCCCCTTCCACCAGCGCGCCACGGAGATGGTGATTCCGCCGCTCAGCCCGGCCGACGTGGGCGAGATGCTCGAACTGGCGCCCGCGGACGCCATCGACGCCTATCTCGTCACCGGGGGCCTGCCGCTGGTGGTCGACGACTGGGCGCCCGGCGACGGGCTGCGCGACTACCTCTCCGGTGCGGTCAGGGACCCCACTTCCGCGCTGCTCGTCAGCGGCGAGCGGGCCCTCGCCGCCGAATTCCCCCCGCAGTCACAGCCGGACACGGTGCTCCGCGCCATCGGCGCCGGGGAACGGACCTTCTCGTCGATCGCCCGGGCCGCGGGCGGTATTCCGCAGGGGTCGCTGCATCGCGCGCTCCGGCTGCTCACCGACAAGCGGATCGTCGAGGCCACCCTTCCGCTGTCCACCCGGCCCTCCCGTGAGACCCGCTACGTCGTCGCCGATCCGTACCTCCGCTTCTGGCTCGCCTTCCTCGGGCCCCACCTGGCGGAGATCGAGCGTGGTCGGGGAGACCTGACGTTGGCCCGAATCGACTCCTCGTGGACCTCCTGGCGAGGACGTGCGGTCGAACCGGTGATCCGGGAGTCGTTGCGCCGGCTGCCCTCCGGGCAGTTGCCGGCCGACACGGCGGTGGTGAGCGGCTTCTGGACCCGTACCAACGATCCCGAGATCGACCTCGTCGGCGGCGACCGGGGGCCGGTGGCCAAGCGGATCACCTTCGTCGGCTCCGTCAAGTGGCTGGAACACGGGCCGTTCGACGCGCACGACCTGAGCCGGCTGCTCCACCACCGCGCACAACTGCCGGGAGCCGACGAGCGCACCCCGGTCGTCGCCGTGGTGCGCGGTGGACGAGCGGTCGACGGTGTGACAGTGCTCGGGCCGGAGGAACTGCTCACCGCGTGGCGGGATTGAACTCCTGCCGGTGTCCGGCCGTACCAGTGGGCGAGGATGTGGTGCGGCCGGTCCGCCGCACCGCTGCCGAGCTGCGGGAGGCCTGCCGTGCGAGTTGGTGAGCAGTCGAGGGATCCCATCGACCAGATCCTGGGCGACGTGCCGGTGCCGGCGACGTTGACCCCCGAGGACGTCCGCCTCGCGGTCCGGGCGGTGGTGGTGCACGCCGCCGAGGAGTGGCCCGCGGGGCCGAAGTGCCGCAACGACGGGGCGGCGTTCCCCTGCCGGCTGCACCGCTGGGGACGCAAGGTGCTGGAGACACACGGGCTGAACGAGCGCCAGATCGACGCGCTGGTCCGGCACGGCAACCCGTTCGTGCACGTACCGTTTCCGTTCGTCCTGACCGGGCCGTCGGCCCGTGCGGGCGCGGCTTCCCGGCCGGGCGCGGCCCAAGCTGCTCGGCCGGGAACAACCCAGACTGCCCGGCCGGGCGCGGGTCAGGCTGCCCGGCCGGGCACCGCCGCCCCGGCGGCCCGGCTCGCACCCGGCCAGGTGCCGCGGGGGCCGGTCCCGCGGGTGGCCGCCCCGCCGGTACGCCCCGGCGTCGGTCGGCCGACGCGCGGCTCCGGATCGAGCACGCCACCGGCTCCGGTGACCCGGCCGCGCTGGCCCCGGGCGAGCTGACTCCCGGCGTACGGGCCGGCGTGGCGAGGGCCGCGCCGGCCGGGCCGGGCCACGACGGCGGCCCGACGCGGGGAGCCCCCACTCCCGCGTCGGGCCGTCCGGCGTCCGCCGTCAGTTGACCCCGCAGTTCGGGGCGGACCAGTCGGTGGTGTTCGGTGACCCGTCCCTGGTGTTCTCCCGGCGGGAGTCCACGTGCACGTGGTCGCCGTGGTCCGGGTAGCCGGGGCCGTAGATGCCGCTGAAGCCCTGGTCACGGGCGGAGCGGGCGATCTCGCAGAGGGTCCGGCTCCGCGAGGTCAGGTCGGCCGCGTCGCCGTACAGGTGCTGGCTGTTCGAGGCGCCGCCGACCTGCCGGTTGCAGGCGATGCTGCGGAAGCCGCTGGTGACGTAGAGCGGCTTGTCGCCGAGGCTGCGTCGCAACGCCTCCAGCTTCCACATGGCGCGCAGCGCGTTCTCCCGGGTGGCGGACGGCGAGAGCGGGCCCCCGCTCCACCCGCCCTTGCCGCAGCCGTTGTCCAGCTCGGCGTAGCTGAAGTGCTTCGGCGTGCAGTCGTCGTCCTGGAGGGCGTAGATCTTGGCGAACGTCTGCGGGCCGGCGACACCGTCGGCCCGCAGCCCGTACGCGGCCTGGAAGCGCCGGACGGCGGCGGCCGTCTCCGGTCCGTACCGGCCGTCGACCCGCACGATGCCGCCGTACCCGGCCCAGCCGGCCACCCGGATCTGGAGCTGCCGGACGTCGGTGCCCGAGCTGCCCGTGGAGAGCGTCCGGGCCCAGGTGTAGCAGCCGTCGGCGTGGGCCGGTGGGGCGGCGACGACGGTCGCGACGGCGGCCCCGGGCAGGGCCAGCGCGAACGCGACGGCCGCCCGCTTCAGGGTGTTGACGCGCACAGGAGTCCTCCCGATGAGAGAGCGGATCTGGGGTCGGGACGGGTGGAACGACCGATACGTCCCGTCCTTCTCACCGTGACAGCCGACCGGGGTCTTCGTGGTGATTAGCGGAAATTGTTCTCACATTCGGTCGTGGTCGGAGGGGCGCGGTAACGTCTGCTCCGGGCCCGGGTTCGACGGGGGAGGTGGGCGTTGGCACGTGGCGGCGTGTTCTGCGTCGAGGGGCAGTGGCATCGCGACCTCAACGAGCGCGGGTCCGTCCTGCCCACGCTCGACCTGCTCGAACGGCTGGGCCGGATCCGCTACATCCACAAGGACGCCGCCACCCGCGACGAGCTGTTCTACTTCCTCGACCGCTGGCTGCTCAAGCAGTACGCCGACCACCGGGTCGGCTTCTTCGCCATGCACGGCGAGCCGAGCCGGCTCTGCCTCACCGACTGGGACTCCGTCGAGCTGTCCGACGTGGCCGAGCGGATGGCCGGCCGCGGCGAGGGGCGGCGCCTCTACTTCGGCAGCTGCTCGGTGCTGCGCGCCTCCGACGCCACGCTGCGCGGCTTCCTCGAGGTCACCGGCGCGGCGCTGATCTGCGGCTTCACCCGCGACGTCGACTGGGTCGAGTCGGCCGCCTTCGAGACCGTGCTGCTCGACGTGCTCGCCAACGGGCAGCGGCACAACGCCGCCGAGCTGCGGATGGGCTCGGCGCACTGGGCGCCGCTCGCGGCGTACCTCGGTTTCCGGATCATCTACGCCAACGGCCGCGCCTGGCGGCCCACCGCGCGCCCCCGCGTGCCCGAGCAGGTCTCCCCGCGCCGGGCCGCCGCCCGCCCGCGCTGAGATCCGCCCCCGGGCCTGGTAGAACCGAGGCATGCCACGCAGCATCGCGCGCAACACCCGGGTCGACCGGGACGCCCTGACCGAGTTCCTCCGCCCCCGCCACCGGGTCGTGCTCATGACGACGCGCGCCGACGGCCGCCCGCAGTCCTCGCCGGTCTCCTGCGGGGTCGACGCCGAGGGCCGGCTGGTCATCTCCACCTACCCCGAGCGGGCCAAGGTGACGAACATCCGCCGCGACCCCCGGGTCTCGGCGTGCGTGCTCTCCGACGACTGGAACGGCCCGTGGGTGCAGGTCGACGGCGTGGCCGAGGTGCTCGACCTGCCGGCGGCGCTGGAACCGCTCGTCGACTACTTCCGCAGCATCTCCGGCGAGCACCCGGACTGGGACGAGTACCGGGCCGCCATGGTCGCGCAGGGCAAGTCGCTGATCCGGGTCACGATCGAATCCTGGGGTCCGATCGCCACCGGCGGGTTCCCGGCCCGGCTCGCCGACTGATCAGTACGCGGCGGTGAACCGCGCGTTGCCGAATCTCGGGTTCTCGATCTCGTCCACGATCGCCACCGCCAGGTCCTCGTAGGTGAGCACGGACCGGCCCTGCGCGTCGGTCACCGGGTGGTCGGTGCCGGTGCGGTAGTGGCCGGTCCGCTCGCCCGGGTGGAACTCCAACGGCGGCGGGGAGACGTACGTCCAGGTCACCCCGTCGGCCGAGGAGCGGTAGAACTCCAGGGCGTCGGCCTGCCCCTGCGCCGAGTCCCGGTATTCGGCGGGGAAGTCCGGCTCGTCCAGGAACCGGGTGCCGTTCGGGGTGAGCAGCGTCGCGCCGCCGCCGACATGGATCACCCGGGGCGGGTCGGGCAGGTCCCGCACCGTGTCGACGAGCGTCCGCGCGGCGTCGCGCCACAGGTCACGCTCGCCGCCGCCGACCGCCACCACCAGCACGTCCGCGTTCTCGGCCAGCTCGCGTACGCTCCGCGCCGAGGTCGCGTCGCCGGTCACCGTGCGGACGCCGGGCGGCAGGTAGCCGACCGCCTCCGGACGGCGGACCGCCGCGGTGACCCGGTGCCCCCGTTCGACGGCCTCGGCGGCGATCCGGGAGCCGGCCGTCCCGCCGGCGCCGAACACCACGATGTCGCTCATGCCTCACAGGCTAGGCAGCGGGCCGCCGCGCGGGTGCCGTTTCAGTCGAGCAGCGCCGAGTAGACGAGCTGGCGCAACTGGCTACGCAGCGGATAGGTGCTCGACGGCATGAGCTGGGTGAAGAGCAGCGCGGTGATCTCCTCCACCGGGTCCACCCAGAACGCGGTGCTGGCCATGCCGCCCCAGTAGTACTCGCCCACGCTGCTGGGCACCCGCGACGGCACCGGGTCCAGCACCACCGCGAAGCCCAGCCCGAAGCCGATCCCGTCGAGGACCGTCTCGCTGAACCCCTCGGGGGAGAACGAGGCGAGGTCCCGGCCGCCGGGCAGGTGGTTGCGGGTCATGAAGCGCAGCGTGCGGGGGCCGAGCAGGCGCACCCCGTCCAGTTCGCCGCCGCGCAGCAGGAACTGGGTGAAGCGGTGGTAGTCGGCGGCGGTGGAGACCAGTCCGCCGCCGCCGGAGTGCCAGCTCGGCTCCGCCAGCGCGTTCCGGCCGATCTTGTCGGCGCGGACCGCCTGGCCGGTGGCGGGGTGCGGCGCGTAGAGCGCGGCCAGCCGCTTGGCGTCCGCCGGGTCCACCCACCAGCGGGTGTCGGTCATCCCGAGCGGGCGCAGGATCCGCTCGGTGAAGAACGTCGCGAGCGACTGCCCGGAGATCACCTCGACCAGTCGGCCCAGCACGTCGGTGGAGACGCCGTAGTTCCAGCTCGTCCCGGGCTGGAACAGCAGCGGCAGCCGGGCCAGGCCGGCCGAGGCCGCGGCGAGGTCGGTGCCCGGCGGCACGCCCAGGTCGAAGCCGGCCGCCCGGTAGAGGCCGTCGACCACCGAGACCTGGGCGAAGCCGTACGTCAGGCCGGAGGTGTGGGTGAGCAGGTGCCAGACCCGGATCGGCTCGGTCGCCGGCACGGTGTAGGGCTTGAGCACCGAGCCACGGTCGTAGACCCGGACGTCGGCGAACTCCGGCAGCCAGCGGCTGACCGGGTCGTTCAGCTCGAACCGGCCCTCCTCCCACAGCATCATCGCGGCGACCGAGGTGATCGGCTTGGTCATCGAGTAGATGCGCCAGAGCGTGTCCGCCTCGACCGGCGTGCCGGCCTCCCGGTCGCGCTGCCCGTACGTCGAGGAGTGGGCGATCTCGCCGCGGCGGGTCACGACGACCTGCCAGCCGGCGAGCCGACCGTCGTCGACGTAGCGGGCGAAGTGCTCGTCGACCCGCGCCAGCCGGGTGGGGTCGAAGCCGAGACGGCCGGGGTCGGTGCTCACTGCGACGCTCATCCCCGCGAACCTACCCGCCGGTACGGCGAGCCGGAAGTGTCGGCCGGCCACACTAGTCTCGGCGGCATGCCGGAGCCCGCCGAGGACGTCACCTACCGCCACCAGGACTGGTACGCCGAAGAGTTTGTCGACCGGCATTTCCTGCGCTGCGAGTTCTTCGACGTCGACCTCACCGAGGCGGTCAGCCGGGGCGCGACGTTCACCGAGTGCGTCTTCGGCAACGTGGCGTTCAACGCCTCCCGGCACACCGACTCGGCGTTCACCCGGTGCACGTTCACCCGCTGCAACCTGTTCGAGGCCGAGTTCACCGGTTGCAAGCTGGTCGGCAGCAGCTTCGACCGGTGCGACCTGCGACCGCTGCGCGTCGACCGGGGCGACTGGTCCTTCGTCGCCCTGCCCGGGGCCGACCTGCGCGGTGCGCGGATCACCGACGTGCGGATGCGTGAGGTCGACCTGACCGGGTCCGACCTCACCGGCGCGGTGCTCACCGGGGTCGACCTGTCCGGCGCCCAGGTGCGCGGCGCCAAGCTGACCCGCGCCGACCTGCGCGGCAGCGACCTGTCCACGCTCGACCCGACCGCTGTCGAACGCGCCGGGGCGCGGGTGGACGTCGAGCAGGCCGTGGCGCTGGCGCAGGCGCTCGGTTTCCAGGTCGGCTGACCCCGTCCTGTCCTGCCCGACCCGTGCGGTCGCGCCTCGGGCCGGTGGGGCTCGGTGGTCCGGCCACGCTCAGTGACGCCGTGCGGGAAGAGTCCGCTCTCGGAGCGACATACCTCAGCGTCATAAAAATGACGCTGAGGTATAACGGTTTCCACGCACCGTCTCTCCTCGTCGCGACACGCCCGAACCGGCCGGGCGGAAAATTGGTGCGCTTCGACGGCTTTTCGACGATCGAAGCATGTGTCATCCTGCCCTGCGGCGAGCCACGGTGATGGCCGCCCGCGTCTGCGGCCGAGGGAGGGGCATTGGCTGAGGACGACAGCACGCAGTCCGGGATCCGGGTCGGCGGCTGGCTGCCCGCCGTACCGGTCGGGCCGGCCGCCACGCCGCCCCGGCCCGCCGGCCCGCGTCGTCTCCCCGAGGATCCGGACCTCGCCGCGCCCGAGGACGCGGACCTCCCCGCGGCCGGATCGCCGAGGCCGACCGGGCCGGACGTCCCGCCACCCGCCCTCGACGTCGACCCGTCGGGCGGCACCGTCGTCGAGGACCCGCACGCCGTGCCCGCCAATCCCGTCCCTGCCGGTCCCGCGCTCGCCGGTCCCGCGCTCGCCGGTCCCGCGCTCGCCGGTCCCGCGCCTGCCGGTTCCGCGACCGCCGGTCGGGGATTCGTCGGTCCGGGACCCGGTCGGGCACCGCTGGTCGGGCCCGCTCCGACCGGCCCCGGCCCGGTCGGTCCGGCGTCCGGCTGGCCGCCGGCGCGGGTCGACCGGAACGACTCATGGCCCTCGGGCCGGTCGCGGTCGGCCGGCCCGTATCCGTCGGCCGGCCGTGGAGCGGCATCGGTGGCACCCGGCCGGCACACCGCCCCGGAGAGCCTCCGCGCGCGGCTCGCCGGGCTGGCCGGCCCGCTCGTGGCCCGGCTGCGCGCGGCGTACCCCCGGTGGGGTGACGGTCTCCGGTTGGGGGGCGGGGCCGTCCCCGAGAGCCCGGCCACCCGCGTCGGCGCGGCCCGGGCCCGGCGGCGGCGCCGGCGGACGGTGCTGGTCGCCGCGGCGCTGACCGCGTCGGTGGTGGCGCTGGCATACTCCGCCCGACCGCCGGCCGCGCCGCCACGCCGGCCTACCGTGCCGGCCGCGGCGCCGACGGAGCCGACGCCGGCGCCGACCGCGGCGCCGCCCACGGTGGTGCCGGAGACGGGTGAGCCGGCGCTGCCCGGCGGACCGCTGCTCGGGGTGGACCAGCAGGCGGTGCCGGCGGCGGTGTCGCTCACCCTGCTCGGCACGCGGGACTGGCGGCACTGGGGCGGCGCCGGCGCGGACAGCGTGCAGCGCAAGCAGCGCGGCACCGGTGAGATCCAGGACCCGGGCGGCCCCCGGCTGGAACACAACGCCGGGAAGTCGGGGCTCACCTGGACCGACGGCACCCCGACGGCCCGGGAGGAGGGCACCCGGGCGGGGGTGTTCCAACGCGGTGCCGGGAAGTCCTTCGCGCTCGCCGTGGCCGGCAGCGGGGACCTGCGGACCGTCCGGCTGTTCGTCGGCGTGTTCTCGGCCGGGGCCCGGCTCGACGTCTCCCTCTCCGGCGGTGGCGACCCGGCCGTCCGCGAGGTGGCCCTCGCCCGGGGCGACCGCTTCCAGCAGTACGTCATCCACTTCCGCGCGCCGCGTGACCAGCGGCTGCTGATCAGATGGCGGGCCCTCACCGTGACCGGCGGGCAGAACGACGGGGTGTCGCTCGAAGCGATCACGGTAAGCTGACCGACCGCGTGGCCGGCCCGCTCGACTACCCCTTGGTAACAAACTGGAAACGCCCGTCGGCCCACATATGGCGCAAACGGCCGTCCGGTGACACCGTGAAGCCGGTCGCGCTCCGGCCGCTCCCGGCGGCGCAGCGTGACATGAAGCGGAGGCTGTGGTGGGCGAGGAGGACCGTTCGCGGATCGGCCCCGGCTCGCACCGGGAGGGTCGCCCGCACACCCGGTCCGCGCAGCGTCGGTGGCGACGCCGGCGGCGGCTGATGCTGGAAGGTCTGGCCGCGTTCCTCTGCCTGGCGGCGCTGGTGGCCTACCTCGGCACCGAGCGGCACGACACGCCCCGCGAGGAGAGCGCGGTGCTCCCGGTGGCGCCGACCGGCCGGGTCGGGCTGCCGAGCGAGGGCGACGGCGCGGTCGCCACCCCCGGCCTGCGTCCCCGCCAACGCCCGCCGTCGCCGAGTCCGTCACCCTCCACCGTGGTGCCCACCACAGTCGCGCCGCCGACCGTCGCGGTCGGTCGCGCCGACGTTCCCGCCCTGGTCGACCTCACCGCCGTCGGCACCGTCGACTGGGTCCAGTGGGGCCTGCTCGGGGCCGACCGCACGGTCCGCAAGCGCGGCGGCTCCGGCGACATCCGGGACGAGGGCGGCCGGGGCAGGCGGCAGAGCTACAGCAACAACCCGGAGGAGTACGCCTGGCGCGACGGCGCCCCGGTGGCGTCGGCCAGCGGCACCATGTCCGGGGTCTACACCTGCGACCGGGGCAACGGCTTCCGCCTGGCGGTGACCGGCAACGGTCAACCGCGCACGGTGCACCTCTACGCCGGGCTCTGGATGGCCCGCGGGCGGCTCGACGTGCGAGTGGCCGGCGGTCCGGCGAGCACGGTCCGGATGGAGGACCCGCACACCGCGATGACCGCCGACTTCACCGTCCGGTTCCGGGCGCCACGGGGCGTGAAACTGCTGCTGAGCTGGACCGTGGAGGAGTCGCTCGGTCAGTGCGGCAACGTCAGTCTCCAGGCCGTCGCGTTGCGCTGACCGCCGTTACCTCCCAGGTAATCGACTCGGCGCGGCACGTCCACGCAGAATCGGTGGCACCTGCCGCGCCGGCACACCGGCGCCGTCACCGGGGAGGA
The DNA here is from genome assembly GCF_900090105.1 of Micromonospora humi. GTDB lineage: Bacteria > Actinomycetota > Actinomycetes > Mycobacteriales > Micromonosporaceae > Micromonospora > Micromonospora humi. Next base: position 59,236 of record NZ_FMDM01000007.1, read on the forward strand.
AACCATGCCCGCCTTCGCGCTCGCCAACCTGCGTCCCGCACAGCTCAACGAGGAGACCCTGGAGTACATCGAGAAGGTGCAGTCGACGTTCGCGCCGTTCGGCGGGCGGTTCCGGGTGCACGGAGCCGACCCGGAGGTCCTGGAGGGACAGTGGCCGGGCACCGTGGTCATCGTCGAGTTCCCGGACGTCGAGCGGGCCCGGGCCTGGTACGCGTCCCCCGCGTACCAGGAGATCCTGCCGTTGCGGACGCGCAACATCGAGGGTGAGACGATCATCCTGGACGGGGTCGGCCCGGACTACGACGCCGCGCGTACCGCCGCCCGGATGCGCGCCTCGCTCGGCTGAGCCACCGGGACAGTTTGTCCGTCGCGGGTCGGGGCGGGCGTCGTACGTTCTCGATGTCCCGTCCGACCATCCTCTGTGGAGGCCCGCCCGATGAGCCGCCCCGCGCCCGTAGCCCTCGCCCGTCAACCCGCCGACGGCGGCGTGCTGCGGGAGATCCCGCTGCCGCCGTACGTGACGGTCGAGGACGTCCAGTTCGCGGTGCGCGCGGTGGTGGTCCACGCGCCACGGACCTGGTCGGGCGGGACGATCTGCCGCAACGACGCCAGCCCGTACCCGTGCCGGCTGCACCGCTGGGGGCGGCGGGTGCTCACCCTGCGCGGGCTGCCGCCCGCCGAGATCGACGCGCTGGTCGAGCGGGGCGACCCCACCGCCGATCCGCGCCCGTACCGGCCCGGCGCCTGAGCGTCGGGCCGGCACGGACCATCTCAGCAGCGAACCGGTTTGACCCAGGAGCACTCCCGCCCCTCCGGCACGCGCGGCGAGTCCGGCGCGGTCGGCACCGTCCGCCGGGCCGTCGCCGTCTCCCTCTCGGTGTACGAGGCCAGCGCGATCGCGATCTGATCCTCCAGCCCCTTGACCGACGACGTCAGGTAGTTGTTGAGGACGATCGAGAAGGCCAGCAGCCGGCCGTCGGCGTCGGTGACGTAGCCGGAGAGGCCGGAGACACCGGTCAGGCTGCCGGTCTTGGCGTGCACGTTGTTCGCGGCGGCGGTGCCGGCCATCCGGCTGCGCAGCGTCCCGCCGACGAAGCGGTCCGCGTTGCCGGCCACCGGCAGCGCGGCGTACCAGGTGTCGAACCAGGGCTCGCCGCGGACGGCCGAGAGCAGCGTGACGAACTGGGCCGGGGGGATCAGGTTGCGACGCGAGAGGCCGGAGCCGTCGCGTTGGCGCAGCGTGCCGGTGTCCATCCCGGCGTCGCCGACGTACTCGCCGATCGCGGTCAGGCCGGCGGCCCAGGAGCCGGAGCCGGAGAGCACCCGGCCCAGCTCCTTGGTGAGCACCTCGGCGTGCCCGTTGTTGGACAGCTTGAGGAACGGCACCATCAGGTCGGACAGCGGCATCGAGTCGTGCCGGGCCAACGGCCGGGCGCTGTCCGGGGTGGCGGTGCCGAGCACCGTGCGGCCCAGCACCCGCACGCCGTGCCGGCGCAGCGCGGACCGGAAGACGTCGGCGGCGTACCCGGTCGGCTCCCAGACCGTCACCCAGTCGCTCTCGGTGGCCTGCCCGACGGCGATCTGGCCGGTCACCACGACGGTGTTGCCGCCGTGCTCCCGCTCGATCGAGATGGTGGTCTCGCCGTCGGCGACCGTCTCGGCCCGGTTGTCGATGCGCAGCCAGCCGTTGTCCGGGGTCATCGAGATCCTCGGTCGGGCGCCGGCCCGCGCGCCCGGCGTCGCGTTGACGATCACGGTGCCGGCGTCGTAGTCGGTGTCCGGCGCGACGGTCAGCGCGGACACCTGTGCGGCGTAGTAGTAGGGCTCGTCGTCCCAGGTCCAGTCCGGACCGAGCCGGCTGCGGTCGTAGCGGGTGTCGTCGGCGACCAGGTCACCGGTCACCACCCGTACGCCCGTCGCGGCGACCTGCCCGGCGAGCCGGTCGTAGTCCGCCGCGAGCATGGTCGGGTCACCGCCGCCGCGCAGGTAGAGGTCGCCGGAGAGCAGCCCGGCGCGGCGTGGCCCGCCGGCGCTGACGTCGGTGGTGAAGCGGTGCCCCGGGCCGAGCAGTTCCATCGCCGCGGTCGAGGTGAGCAGCTTGGTGTTGGAGGCGGGGACGAGCCGCCGGTTGCCGTTGCGGTCGTAGAGCGTGCGGCCGGTGGCGGTGTCGACCACGACCACACCCGCCTGTGCCCCGTCGAGCCGGCTGTCCGCGAGGACCGCGTCGATTGTCGCGTGCAGCCGGGTCTGCGCCGGGGTGGGCGCCTCGGCGGTCGCGGTGGGGGCGCCGGCGGTGGCCGCGGTGGCGACCAGCACCAGCGCCGCGAGTGCCCGAGGAAAGAGACGACGATGCATGTGCCGATGCTGCCATGGAGCTTTCCTGCGGGATAGATCCCAGAGCGAAAGTTTTCGTCAGGCTCACGGTCGTGGCGTGGCCACCCGTTCGGCCGGTCCGCGCCCACCCGCCCCCGGCCGCAGGATCAGCGGCGCGACCAGGGCGGCGAGCGCACCGCCCAGCAGCGGGAAGACGATGAAGACCCAGAGTTGGCGCAGCGCGGACCCGCCCTCGAACAGGGCCGGGCCGAACGAGCGCGCCGGGTTGACCGAGGTGCCGTCCAGGGTCAGGCCGACCAGGTGCGCCGCGGCCAGGGCGAGGCCGATCGGCACCCCGGCGAACGCGGCGTGCTCACCGCGACCGGTCACCACCAGCACCACCAGGACGAAGAGGAACGTCAGCACCGTCTCCAGCACGGCGGCGCCACCCAGGTTGATGTGCGCGCCGTAGCCGTTGGTGCCGAGCGCCCCGGTCTGGTCGACCACGTCACCCCAGCGGGTGAGCGCCCAGATCACGAACGCGGCGACCGTCGCGCCCGCGAACTGCGCGATCCAGTAGGCCACCGCGCCCAGCGGAGAGATCTTCCCGGAGAGCAGCACGCCCAGCGTCACCGCCGGGTTGATGTGACTGCCGGAGAGCGGCCCCATCGTGTACACCAGGGCCAGCATGGTGAACCCGAACGCCAGGGCGACCACCACCACGCCACCCTGGACGCGGGCGAAGACGGCGCTGCCCACACCGAAGAAGATCAGCAGAAGCGAGCCGAGGAACTCGGCGACGTACCTGCGCGGGTCGTCCATGCCCCGAGCTTAGGGAGCTGCACGTGGCCCGGAGGGGAAAATGCCTGTTCAGCCTGCCGCAGCCGATCACCCGGCTCTATTTGACGGATCCACCGGCAGCGGGCACGGTGGGTGGGGAGGGGCCGTCGACCGCCCCGTTCCCATGCGACGAAACACCGTTTCGTCCGCTTTCCGGTCGCGAGCCGACCGCGTGGGCCGAGTCGCCCGCGATCCTTCCGCAGCCCAGCCATGAGGAGTTCCGCCATGCTGACCATGACCGACAACGCCGTTCTGGTGATCCGTGACCTCGCCGCCCAGGAGGACCTCGCCGAGGCGGGCGGGCTGCGGATCGCCGCGGACACCGAGGCCGGGTCGCTCTCCATCGAGCTGGTTCCCCAGCCGGTGCAGGGTGACCAGGTGGTGGACACCCAGGGGGCGCGGATCTTCCTGGACACCGACGCCGCCGAGTTGCTGAACGACACCGCGGTCGACGCGGTCGTCGACGACGAGGGCGTCGTCCAGTTCGGGTTCACCGAGAAGGAGTGACTCAGCCGGCGCGGCGGGACTCCCCGCCGCGCTGCGGCCGGCCGGCGCGCCCCCGCTCCGGGGCGTCCGGGTCGGCCCGCCAGGAGCCGCCGCGTTGCTCCCGCTCCGGTCGGGCCAGCGCGGCCAGGACGTGCGCCAGGTGGTGCGACGTGCTCCAGGCGATCCAGTTGGCCTCCGAGCCGGCGCCGGCGCCACGCCGGGCCCGACGGAGCACCTCGTGGTCGCCCCACGAGAAACCCGCCCCGGCCGCCGCCCAATGCGGGGCGGTCACCAGCGTGCGACACAGGTCGGCGAAGCGTTCGTCACCCCGCCCGCCCCGCCGGGACCAGCGGTAGATCCACCACGCGCCACCCGCCGCCCAGCGCAGCGTCGGCAGTCGGTCACCCGGGGCGTCCGCCGCACGCACCGCGCTTCCCACGCCGTAGTCGCCGTAGCCCAGCCGCAGGTCGGCCAGGCGTTGCCAGAGCAGCCAGTCGAAGCGGTCCAGGCGGACCGGTTCGTCGGTGGGGAGCCGGGACAGCGCCGGCGGCATCCCGCCCGCCGCCACCGTCACCGACCGCCAGGCGTGCCGCCGGGCCCACTCGGCCGCGCGGCGCACACGGGGTTCGGCCAGCCGGACGTCGGCCAGGCAGCACACGTCCCCCGCGTCCAACAGCAGGTCGCACTGCTCCGGCACCAGTCCGGTCGACCGCCACACCCGCTCCACGGCAGCGGTGGTGGCGTCCGGGCCGGCGCGGTCCGGGCCGGTCCGCAGCCGGACCACCGCCCGGCCCGCCCAGGCCCGCGCCGCCGCACCGTGCGCCGCCAACCGCCGGTCACTCTCCGCGAGACCGATCACCGGCACCAGAGGTACGCCCCAGCGGACCGGGTCGTGTTCCGGGGCGTCCGGCAACGCCGACACGTCGACGGCGGGCAGGATCCCGCCGGGGAGCCGCCCGAGCGCGTCCGGCGCCCCGGAGGTGGCCGAGGTGACGTCGACGATCGGCGCGACCAGGCCGACGGCGGTGTCGTCGAGGTGGGTCAGCGCCTCCAGTTCGCCCCGGCGAGCGGCCAGCACGGGACGGTAGACCGGGTCCGACGGCCAGCCGCCGGGTACGGACACCATACTTCAATGTAGCGACTCGATCGCTCTGCGTCACCAGGGTGTCGGCCGGGATGCCCGGAGCACCATTGACAGGCCGCGCGCCCCGGTGGTGGCATGGTCTCCGCGGGTACGGCCGGGCATGGACGGGCATCCATCACCACCCCTGCGCCGCCCCGTGCCCGGGTCGGCCCGCCCGGAAGGCCGATCCCATGACCCCGCAGTCCCGCCTCCGGCTCGTCGCGGCCCTGGCCGCCGGCGCGGCCGCGTTGCTCGTCGCCGGTCAACTGCCCGCGCTCGCGGTCGACGACCCGCCCGCGCCGGTGACCGGCAACGCCACCCACTTCGACGGCCTCGGCTCCCCGTACGGCGGCTGCGGCCTGCCGCAGTCCGAACTGGACGCGCCGGACTTCGTCGCGCTCAACGTCTACGACCTGCCCGGCGACTACACGTCCTATCCGGTCCGGCCGCTGCCGCCGGCCCAGGCGGACCGCATCGGCCTGTGGAACAACGGCCTCAACTGCGGCCGGTTCGTCCGGGTGACCATCGGCGACCGCTGCACCGGCACGAACGACGGCGCGCCGGGGCAGCCGTTCTGCCGCAACGGCTCGTGGGTCGCCGACGGCTACAACGGCGCCACGCTGACCATGGTGGTCGCCGACTCCTGCGGTGACGGCAACGCCTGGTGCCGGGACGACCGTAACCACCTGGACCTGTCCACCGGCTCGTTGAACCGGTTCGCGCGCGCCGGCGTCCCGGTCGGCGACCTTTATCCGAACCACTGGAACAACCGGCGGGTGTCCTGGTCGTTCGTGCCCGCGCCGGACTACTCCGGCGACATCCGGATCGCGTTCCTGCGGGGGGCGCAACGCTACTGGCCGGCCATCGCGGTCTCCCACCTGGCCAACGGCATCCACGGGGTGGAGTACCTGGCCGACGGGGTGTGGCGGGCCGCCACCATGAACAGCGACATGGGTCAGTCGTACATCCTGGGCGCCACCACCGCGGGCGGCACGGACTTCCAGATCCGGGTGCGCGACGTCACGGGCGCGCTGGTCAACGGCGGCCGCGTGTACCGGTTCGGGCTGCCGGCCTCGTGCGGCGGCACCTGCTCGGCCGCGTACACGCCGGTCACCTACACCACGGCGGACGGCTCGACGGCGTCACCGACGGAGTCGCCCAGCCCGACCGGCTCGCCCAGCCCGACGGTGTCGCCCAGCCCGACCGGCACGCCGAGCCCGACGCCCACCGGCACGCCGCCGCCGTCCGGTGCGGGCTGCACGGCGACCTGGACGGTCACCGGCGCGTGGGCGGGCGGCTTCCAGGCCGAGGTGGCCGTCCGCAACACCGGCACCTCCGCCGCCACCGGCTGGAACAGCGAGGTCGTCTTCGCCGGCGGACAGCGGCTGGTGAACGCGTGGAACGCGGGCGCGACCCAGGCCGGCGCGCGGGTCACCGCCACGAACGCCGCCTGGAACGGGACGCTGCCCGCCGGTGGCGTCACCAGTTGGGGTCTGGTCGTCTCCGGCGACAACCAGCCGCCGGCCGAGCTGCGCTGCACGCTGCGGTGACCCGAGCGGGCCGGGTGCGGAGGGTTCCGCACCCGGCCCGGACCCGAGTCGGCCGCTCGACCGGCGCGGCGTCGTCCGCCGCCGTCCAGTCGTCGTGCCGTCCAGTTGCCGCGTCGGCCGTCGGTCGTCGGCCGTCGGTCGTCGGGCGCGGACTGGTCGTCGCGCTGGCCGCCGCCGGTCGCGACTCAGTCGTCGTCGCCGTGCCGGTCGCCGCCGTGATCGTCCCCGCCACGGTCGTCCCGGCCGTCGTCGCCGCGCCCGCCGTGGTCGTCCGCGCCGGTCCGTCGCGGCTCGGCCTCCAGCACCGCGCCGGTCTCCCGGTCGACCTTGATCTCGTGCCGCAGGCCGTCGTGCACGACCTTGACGCTCCACGCCGGACGGCCGTGCTCGGTCTCCGCCTCCACCTCGGTGACCCTTCCGCCTCCGGCCCGGGCCAGCGCCACCTCGGCGGCCCGCTGCCGGCTCACCGTCCCACCCCTCGCCGGGGCGGTGGCCGTGCCGTCGTCGCGACCCCGCCGGGCCGGATCGTCCTCGCCGGCCACGCCCGTGCCGTCGTCGTCGCGACCCTGCCGGGCCGGATTGTCCTCGACCGCGTTCGACGACCCGGCCGGGTCGTCCTCGGCGCCGGTGCGGGTCGGGCCGTCCGCTCCGGAGCGCGAGCCGACCCTGCCGTCGTCGGCGGTGCCCTGCCGGGCCGGGTTGTCCTCCACCGTCACGGCCACCGGGGCGGACCGCCCGCTCGACTGGTCCGCCGCGACCACGCCGAGCGCCGCGCCGGTCACCGCCAACACGGCCACGCCACCGGCCGCCGCCAGCATCAGGGAAGTACGTCGCATCGTCGTCACCTTTCCTCGGTTCCTGTCCACGACGATGCGCGCCGGCCGGTCAGCGCCGCGCTAGCCGAAGGCCAACGCCGGGTTAAGGCGGCTGAGCGAACCGGACGTGCCACCCGGGAACCAGGCCGATCCGCGCAGCGCAGACACCCATGGCGTGCCACCCACTCGCGATCCGGCCCGGGAGTGGAACGTCATGGGTGCGTCAGGGCACGGCAGACACCCATGGCGTTCCACCGACACCTCACCGGGGGAGGGGGGCTCGATCACTGTGGGGCGGGCGGGGTGGCGGCGAGCCGGAGCACCACCCGGGCACCGCCGTCGGCACCGGTCGACAGCTCCAGCCGGCCACCGCCCGCGCCGGCCGCCCGCTCGGCGATGTCCAGGCCCAGCCCGGTCGACCCGCCCCGGCTGACGCCCCGCCGCACCGGCCCCGGCGGCAGCCCCGGGCCGGCGTCCGCCACGGTCAGCGCCACCTCGTCCGCCTCCGCCGCCAGGCGCACCGTGAACGGGGTGCCGTCCGGCGTGTGGGCGAACACGTTGCCCAGCAACGCGTCCACGGCGGCGGCCAGCTCGTCGCCGCCGAGCCGGACCGGCAGCGGGCCGGGGGCGAGGTCGAGCGTGACGGTCCGGCCGGTGTCCTCCGCGAGCACCGACCAGAACGTCACCCGCTCGCCGACGACGGCGGCGGCGTCGCACCTGCCCTCGGCGGCGGCCGCGCTGCGCCACCGGGCCTGGCGGATCACGCCGGTCACCGCCCGCTCCAGGCCGTCCACCGCAGCGGTCAGGCGGGCGGCGTCGTCCGGGTCGCGCAACGACTCGGCCTCCAGCCGGAGCGCCGTCAACGGGGTACGCAGCCGGTGCGACAGGTCGGCCACCTGCTCGCGCTCCTCCCGCAGCAGGACCTGGATCCGCCCGGCGAGATGGTTCAACGCGCCCGCGACCTCCCGCAGCTCGGCCGGGCCGGCCGGTTCGACGCGGGCGTCCAGCTCCGCGTTCGCCAGCCGGTGGGAGACCGCCGACAGCGCCGAGATCGGCCGCACCAGCGCGCCGGCCAGGCGGTCGGCGACCACCAGACCGACCACCACGAGCAGCGCGCCGAGCAGCGCCAGCACCAGCCAGGCGCGGGTCACGCCGGCGCCCAGCTCGGCCGGCGGCACGACCGTGCGGATCACCCCGGTGCCCTCCGGCCGGCCCTGCACCGCGACCACCACCTCCCGCCCGGCGGCCGACTCCACGGTCAGGCTCTGCCCACGTGCCGCCAGGACGACGGCGGGGGTACGCGCCGCCCGCGCGCCGAGCACCGTGCCGTCGGCGAGGAAGACGGTCACCTCGCGGCCGGTGTCGGTGGCGAGCTGGTCCACGGTCAGCCGGACGGTCTCCGGCGTGGCGGTGCCGACCACCGCGACCAGCCGCTGCACGTCGGCGGTGGCCCGGGCGGTGGCGCGGTCCGCGGCGACGGTGCGCACCAGCACGGCCAGCGGCACCAGGAACGCGACCATGACGAGCACGCCGACGGCCGCGACCAGCAGCGCCAGCCGGCCCCTCACCGGTTCCGCTCCGGCACGTCCAGCCGCACCCCGACCCCGCGCACGGTGTGCAGGTAGCGTGGCGCCTGGGCGCTCTCGCCGAGCTTGCGGCGCAGCCAGGACAGGTGCACGTCGACCGTCTTGTCGGCCCCGCCGTACGGGATCCGCCACACCTCGGTGAGCAACTCCCGCTTGGTGACGACCTGCCCGGGGCGGCCGGCGAGGTGGTGCAACAGGTCGAACTCGCGGGGGGTCAGCTCCACCGGTACGCCGTCGAGCGTCACCTGACGGGCCCGCCTGTCGATCCGCAGTCCGCCGACGACGAGCGCGGTCTCCGTCGCGCCGCCGGTGGCCGAGCGGCGCAGCACCGCGCGGACCCGCGCGTCGAGTTGCGCGGCGGTGAACGGCTTCACCAGGTAGTCGTCGGCGCCGGCGTCGAGCAGGCGGACGATCTCGACCTCGTCGTCGCGGGCGGTCGCCACCACCACCGGCACCGCGCTCACCGCGCGCAGCATCCGCAGCAGTTCGCCACCGTCCAGATCGGGCAGCCCGAGGTCGAGCACGACCAGGTCGGGCCGGTCGTCCAAGGCGTCACGCAGCCCGCCCAGCGCGGTCGACGCGGCGGCCACCGCGTGCCCGTACTCCCGCAGGGCGCGCAGCAGTGGGGTGCGGATGGTCAGGTCGTCCTCGACGAGCAGCAGGCGCGCCACGCAACGCACGATAGCCCCTGCCCGGACCGGTGGCCGGGGCTCTTAACCGGACCTTAGGGTCGCCCTGGGACCAGCCCCACCCGATGGCGGGGCACACTCGGGGGCATGGACCGCCGTACCCTTCTCGCCGTCACCGGCTGGCTGGCCACGACCGCCGCGGCGACGCTCGTCGGGCTCGCCGCCGTCGACCTGGTGGGCGCGGACATCACCGGCACGGCCGGCGGGGTACGCACCGAACAGGACGTGGCACGCGCGCTCGCCGTACCCGAGCCGGGGCCGGGCGACGCGGACGCGAGCCCGGCCGCGACGCCGACCGGCGCGGCGTCGGGCCCCCCGACGTCGACCGGCGCCCGGCGCGGCTTCGTCACGGCCGGCGGCAGCGTGCTCGCCGAGTGCGGACCCGACGGCGTGCGCGTGGTGACCTGGTCCCCGGCGCCCGGTTATCGGACGAAGGACGCCGACCCCGGACCCGACGACCACGTCGAGGTGCGCTTCGTCGGCGCCGGGCAGGAGTACGAGCTTCGGCTGCGCTGCCGTGACGCGGTGCCGGTCAGAGACGCCAAGGACTGACGTTTCCGCAGCTCAGGGGCATCAATTGTCCGTGATCGGACAGTGCTGTCGCTGGTTGGCCGGCGGTGACGCGACATAGCGTCGACAGCAGAGAAGTGATCGCCGCTGATCGCCCGGACGCACCACGAACGCCTCCTGCCGGCGCACCAGTGGGAGAGAGGATCACCATGCCCAGCCCCAGACCGAGGAGGGGAGCGACCGGTCAGCCGGCCCCGCCCGCGCACGAGGCGACGCGCGCCGACACCGAGATCGACTCGGGTTCGGCGCCCGGGCTGCCGGCCACCGCGCGCGTGCTGTTCGCCGTGGTCGACGCGAACGGCACCCTCGTCCGTGGCCTCGGCGCCACCTCGTCCACCCGGCTCGCCGCGGGGATGTACCAGGTCGCCTTCGACCAGGACGTCGCCCGGGCGGCGTACGTCGGGACGGTGGGCCCGGCCACCGGCGGCGGGCTCGCGCAGCAGGGCGTCATCACGGTGGCGCCGCGGGCCGGGATCGCGAACGCGGTCTTCGTCGAGACGCACGCCGCCAGCGGGCACGCGGACCGGCCGTTCCACCTCGCCGTGCTCGCCTGACACGAGCGCGCGGCGCCGCACGACCCGGAGGTCGAAGCGTCGCCGCGCTCTGGCCGTCTCCCACCGGCGCAGCCGTACGGCGGTACGTCAGCGGGGACCTGGCTCGACCGGTCCAGCTCGCACCGGTCTTGTCGCCTGCAGATGCCCCTTCCCGGCGCGGTCAAACCCGGAACGGGTGGGGAATTCCACCATCTGCCACTCCCGGCGTGGCGGGCGCACGAACGGGGTATGAGCGGGCCATGGAGCATTTCACGATCGCGACCGTCGCCGAGAAGAGTCCCGACTTCCGCCGCGTGCTCTGGACCGGTGAGCACACGCAGTTGGTCATCATGACCATTCCGCCGGGCGGCGAGATCGGCGAGGAGGTCCACGAGGGCATCGACCAGATCCTCACCTTCGTCAGCGGCACCGGTGAGGCGCGCGTGGCCGGGGAGAAGAAGGACGTCGTCGCCGGCGACCTGGTGGTCGTGCCGTCCGGCACGAAGCACAACTTCGTCAACACCGGGCCGAACCCGCTGGTGCTCTACACCGTCTACGGCCCGCCGGAGCACGCCGACGGCGCGGTGCACAAGACGAAGGAGGAGGCGGACGCCGCCGAGGAGGCCGGCGAGGACGAGCCGCCCACGTCCTGAGTGTGCGTGGTGAGAAGGGGCCCCTTCTATGCCTCAGGCGTTAAGCGGGGGCCCCTCCTTACACCAGGTCGGGGTATTTGATGCCGGCGCCGGTGTTCAGCACGACGACCCGCTCCCCGGGCCGGATCCACCCGCCGGCGCGCAGGTGCCGGGCCGCGGTCAGGCAGGCCGCGCCCTCCGGGCAGAGCAGCAGTCCCTCCCGGGCGGCGAAGTCGCGCAGGTCGGCGAGGATCTCCGCGTCGTCCACCGCGATCGCGGTGCCGGAACTCTCCCGCAACGCGTCCAGGATCAGCTCGTCGCCGAGCGGGGCGGGGACGGTGATCCCGAACGCGACGGTGTGCGCGTCCGCCCACGGGGTGGCCCGCGACTCGCCGGCCGCGAACGCGCGCACGATCGGCGCGCAGCCGGTCGACTGCACGGCCACCAGCCGCGGCAGGCGGTCCTCCACCCAGCCCAACTCGCGCAGCTCGTGCAGCGCCTTGTGGATGCCGATCAGCCCGACGCCGCCGCCGGTCGGATAGATGATCACATCGGGCACCTGCCAGCCGAGCTGCTCGACGATCTCGTAGCCCATCGTCTTCTTGCCCTCCAGGCGGTAGGGCTCGCGCAGCGTGCCGGCGTCGAAGACCCGCCCGCCGGACGCGGCCACCAGCGCGGCGATCTCCCGGCCGGCGTCGTTGATCAGACCGTCGATCAGCCGCAGGTCCGCCCCGGCGGCGAGGCACTCCTGGCGGCAGATGGTCGGCGCGGCCAGCGGCATGGCGATCGTCGCGCCCATCCCGGCCCGGGCCGCGTACGTCGCCCAGGCCGCGCCGGCGTTGCCGTTGGTCGGCATGGCGATCCGCTCGACGCCCAGCTCCCGGGCCCGGCTCACGCCGACCGCCGCACCCCGGGCCTTGAACGACCCGGTCGGCGTCAGCCCCTCGTCCTTGACGATCAGCTCGTCCACGCCGATCTCGTGGCCGTACGCCGGGGCGTGCCACAGCGGCGTCCAGCCCTCGCCCAGCGTGGTGACGAACCGGGGATCGGCCACCGGCAGCAGTTCCCGGTAGCGCCACAGGTCGGCCGGGCGCAGCCCGAACTGCTCCGGGGTCGTGGTGGCGGCCACCGCCGCCAGGTCGTAGCGGGCCAGCAGCGGGGACCCGCACCCGCACAGGTTCTGCAGCTTGTCGGCCGGGTGGTCCAGGCCGCAGCGCGGGCACTCCAGGTGCGTCAGGTGCACGGTGGGTCCTCAGCTCGCGTCGATGCTCAGCCAGTGCCGACTGCGCCGGCCCGGTTCGTACTCCGAGTCGAGACGCTTCGCCACCACTCCCGGGAGCCCCTGCTCACGGGCGGCCCGTAGGGCGTCCGCGCCGACTCCCGGGAACCACGGCGGAGTCTGCCAGTGCGGGCCGGTGAGCGCCAGCGCGTCGCGCAGTCCACGGCGTTGCGCGTACGGCACGTGGAGGCTGGCCACCCCCTCCAGCCAGCGCAGGTCGACGGCGAGGAACCGGCCGTCGCGCCGGGTCGGCGGGTGGAGGCGCCCGGCCGGGTCGATCCGCACCCGCCACCTCGACATTCTCCGTCAGCGTCGGGCGACACGCCGGCATGGCGGCGGCGATCAGGGGTAGAACCGTCGGCATGGACCTCGACCAGCCCACCCTCCCGCTCACCGGCGACGTCCGGATCCCGCTCCTCGGCTTCGGCACGTGGCAGGCCACCGGCGAGGACGGCTACCAGGCCGTGCTCGCCGCGCTCGACGCCGGCTACCGCCACCTGGACACCGCCACCATGTACGGCAACGAGAAGGAGGTCGGGCGCGCGGTCAAGGAGAGCGGACTGCGCCGGGAGGACCTCTTCATCACCACGAAGCTGCCGCCGGACCGGGTCGGCCGGGAGCGGGAGACCATCGAGGCGAGCCTCGACGCGCTGGACACCGACCACGTCGACCTGTGGCTGGTGCACTGGCCACCGCCCGCGCCCGGCGACAGCATCCCGGTGTGGCGCGAGATGCTGGCCGCCCGGGACGAGAACCTGGCCCGCGCGGTCGGCGTGAGCAACTACTCGATCGCGCAGCTCGACGAGCTGATCCAGGCCACCGAGGAGACGCCCGCGGTCAACCAGATCCGGTGGAGCCCGGCGCTGTACGACAGGCAGACACACGTCGCCCACCGCGACCGGGGGGTGGCGCTGGAGGGCTACAGCCCGTTCAAGACCAGCGACCTGTCCGACCCGGTGCTGGTCCGCATCGCCCAGGCGCACGACGTGTCGCCCGCCCAGGTGGTGCTGCGCTGGCACATCGACCACGAGACCGTGGTGATCCCGAAGTCGGTCACGCCGGAGCGGATCCGGGCCAACGCCGACGTGTTCGGGTTCTCGCTGACCGCCGAGGAGATGCGCGACATCGACGCGCTCGGCGGCTGACGCCGCGTACGCGAAGAGGGGGCGCGGTCCGGTGCGGACCGCGCCCCCTCGTGTCGCGACGGTCAGCCTCGGGCGCAGGTGGCGCCGTTGAGGGTGAAGCTGCTCGGCGCGGAGAAGCTGCCGTTCAGCGTGGCCTGGTAGCCGAAGTTGGTCGAGGCGCCCGGGGAGAGGGTGCCGTTGTAGTCGACGTTCCGGGCGGTCACCGCCGAGCCGCTCTGCGTCACGGTGGCGTTCCACGCGCTCGTCGCGTTCTGCCCGGAGGGCAGGTTGTAGTTGAGCGTCCAGCCGTTGATCGTGCTGTTGCCGGTGTTCTTCACCGTCACCTCGGCGGTGAAGCCGTTGTTCCACACGTTCGTCGACCGGTAGGTCACGGTGCAGGCCGTGTTGCCCGAGGGCGGCGGCGTGCTGGTCGGCGGCGTGCTGGTCGGCGGCGTGTTGCCGCCGAGGTTGACGCTCTGCGAGAACGAGTTCACCGCCAGGCCGACGCCGCCCTGCCACGGCTCGAAGCCGGCCTGGATGCTGGTCAGGTACCAGTCGTTGGTGATCGCGCCCCGGTTGCGGGTGTCGTTGATGAACGCCATCGCGTCGAAGCTGTAGCTGGCGACGGCGGACGGCGCCACGTACGAGATGACGTTGTTGGAGCCGTTGCTGCCCCGCCAGACCTCCCAGGTCCGGCCGGCGATGCTGGCGTTGCCGACCGGGGAGCCGATGGGCTGGATGGAACCCTGTCGGTTGAGCCAGATCATGATCTCCATCTGGTTCACGCCGTCCTTCTTGGGCGACGGGTCGAGCCAGATGTCGTACGCGGCGTCGTAGGTCCCGCCGACGTAGTTGAAGCTGATGCTGCTCGGTGCGCTGCTGATGTTCTTGACCTGGGCCGGCAGGTTCGTGCCGGGGGAGCAGTTGGTGTAGTGGCAGCCGAAGAAGATCGACGGGTACGAGACCGGTGCCCCGTTGGTGGGCGCGGAGCCGTCCGCGCGGGTGATGGAGAAGCCGGTCGAGGTGACGTTGATGCACTGCTGGGCGCTCGTGCCCCAGCGGTTGTTCTGCACCACGTACCTGCCGCCGATGGTGGTGGAGCCGTACTGCTCGCAGATCTGCGTGTCGGCCGAAGCGGTGCCGCCGAGCGCGACGGCGACGATGCTGCCGGCGGCCAGCAGGCCGGCCGCGGCGAGGGCTCTGAGTGAACGCTTCATGATGCTCCTTGGTTCGGCGCGGGGGCGCCGGGACTGTCGGGGGGTACGCGCGGGAGCGCTCCCAAGTTCACCAGAACACATTTACATGTTTGAAACCGTTGCGCAACTGAACCGGTTAAGAAGAGTGCGGAGCGGGTCGGCGGCCACTTCCGCCGCCTGATTGCGGCGAGTAGTGTCTTGCCTCCGACGCGTTCCGACCCCCTCCCGGAGGCGTACCCCACGATGGGTGGTTCTCCCCTGCGCATCCTCGTCGTCGGCGCGGGCATCGCCGGCCTCGCCGTGGCCCGGGCGCTGCGCCTGGCGGGGTTCCGGCCCGACGTCACCGAGCGGCTGCCACCCACCGAACACACCGACACCGGCCTCTACCTCCCCGGCAACGCCGCCCGGGCGATGCGCCGGCTCGACCTGGACGGCCCGCTGCGGCCGCTCGGCGAGGTGATCCACCGGCAGCGCTTCCTCGACGCCGCCGGCTCGCCGCTGTGCGAGGTGGACCTGGACGCGCTCTGGGCCGGCGTGGGGGAGTGCCGCGCCCTGCCCCGGGCCGAGCTGCACCGGGTCCTGCTCACCGGGGCCGGCGGCGCGGTCCGGCACGGCGCCGAGGTGAGCACCGTCGAGCCGCTGCCCGGCGGTGTCGCGGTCGGTTTCACCGACGGCACCGGCGGGGAGTACGACCTGGTCGTCGGCGCGGACGGGCCGCGCTCCGCGGTACGCACCCTGGCCGCGCTCGGCGGCCCGCCGCGCGCCGCCGGGCAGGTGATCTACCGCGCCGTGGTGCAGGGCGGCCCGCGGGTCGCCGACTGGACCGCGCTGCTCGGCCAGCGGGCCGGCTTCCTCGTGGTGCCGCTCGGCGCGGGCCGGCTCTACTGCTGTGCCGACGAGGCCGGGAGCGTCCTGCCGGCCGACCCGCTGGCCCGGCTGCACGAGCTGTTCGGCCACTACGGCGGCCCGGTGCCGGAGGTGCTCGCCGCGCTGGAGACGGTGCACGTGGAGCGCACCGAGGAGGTCGAGCTGGGGCGCTGGTTCCACGGCCGGGTGCTGCTGGTCGGTGACGCCGCTCACGCCGTCGCGCCGACCCTCTCCCAGGGCGCCGCCATGGCGCTGGAGGACGCCGTCGTGCTCGCCGAGTCGCTGCGCGCCGCCGGCAGCGTCGACGCCGCGCTGATCGCGTACGAGAGTCGCCGCCGGCCGCGTACCCGCTGGGTGCGGGACCGGACCCGGGACCGCAACCGCACCCGCGACGTGCCGCCGGCGCTGCGCGACCCGGTGCTGCGCGGGCGCGGCGGGCGGATCTTCGGAGAGCACTACCGGCTCCTCACCGGACCGCTGTAGCGGGTCGAAGATCGTAGCCGCCCACCCCACGCGGCGGGGCCACCTACCGGGGACTATCCTCCTTGCGGATGACGGCTGCGCCGATGACCAGCGCGCCGAGCGGGACAACCCAGAACCGGAGGCCACTCGTGACCACCGTCGCACCCAAGCCGGTCGTGACCCGGCCCTGGCCGGTCCGCGAGCCGGTCAAGGGGTCGGCCATCGCGCGGCTGCTGCGCACCACGGACGCGAAGCAGATCGGGATCATGTACATGGTCACCGCGTTCGCGTTCTTCATGATCGGTGGCCTGATGGCCCTGATCATGCGCGCCGAGCTGGCGCGACCGGGGCTGCAGTTCCTGTCGCCCGAGCAGTACAACCAGCTCTTCACCATGCACGGCACGATCATGCTGCTGTTCTTCGCGACGCCGATCGTGTTCGCCTTCGCGAACTACGTGGTGCCGCTGCAGATCGGCGCGCCGGACGTGTCGTTCCCCCGGCTCAACGCGTTCGCGTACTGGCTCTACCTCTTCGGTGGCACGCTCGCCGTGGCCGGTTTCATCAGCCCCGGCGGCGCGGCCGACTTCGGCTGGACGGCCTACACGCCGCTGAGCACCGTCGAGCACTCGCCGGGCGTCGGCGCCAACATGTGGGTGGTCGGCCTGGCCATCTCCGGTCTGGGCACCATCCTCGGCGCGGTCAACCTGATCACCACGATCCTGACCCTGCGCGCCCCCGGCATGACCATGTTCCGGATGCCGATCTTCACCTGGAACATGCTGGTCACCAGCCTGCTGGCGATCCTGGTCTTCCCGCTGCTGGCAGCCGCGCTGTTCGCGCTCGCCGCGGACCGCATCATCGGCGCCCACGTGTACGACCCGGCGACCGGCGGCCCGATGCTGTGGCAGCACCTGTTCTGGTTCTTCGGGCACCCCGAGGTCTACATCGTGGCGCTGCCGTTCTTCGGCATCATCACCGAGATCATCCCGGTCTTCTCCCGCAAGCCGATCTTCGGCTACAAGGGCCTGGTCGCCGCGACCGTCGCCATCGCCGCGCTGTCGATGAGCGTCTGGGCGCACCACATGTTCGCCACCGGCCAGGTGCTGCTGCCGTTCTTCAGCTTCCTGAGCTACCTGATCGCCGTGCCCACCGGTATGAAGTTCTTCAACTGGATCGGCACCATGTGGCGGGGGCAGATCACCTTCGAGACGCCGATGCTGTGGGCGATCGGCTTCCTGGTGACGTTCCTCTTCGGTGGCCTCACCGGCGTGCTGCTGGCCAGCCCGCCGATCGACTTCCACCTGCACGACTCGTACTTCGTGGTGGCGCACTTCCACTACGTGCTCTTCGGCACCATCGTCTTCGCCGTCTTCGCCGGCATCTACTTCTGGTTCCCGAAGATGTTCGGCCGGATGCTCGACGAGCGACTCGGCAAGATCCACTTCTGGCTGACCATGATCGGCTTCCACACCACGTTCCTGGTGCAGCACTGGCTCGGCGCCGAGGGCATGCCCCGCCGGTACGCCGACTACCAGGCCGACGACGGCTTCACCACGCTGAACATGGTCTCCACCATCGGCGCGTTCATCACCGGCATCTCGACCCTGCCGTTCATCTGGAACTGCTGGAAGTCGTACAAGACCGGCCCGGTGGTCGAGGTGGACGACCCGTGGGGTCACGGCAACTCGCTGGAGTGGGCCACCTCCTGCCCGCCGCCGCTGCGTAACTTCGACCGGATGCCGCGGATCCGCTCCGAGCGGCCGGCCTTCGACGCGAAGTTCCCCGAGCTGGCCGCCGGGCAGAGCGTGGCCGGCCCGCCGGAGGGCGGCGCCAAGCCGCTCACCAGCGAGGTCAACGGTGGCGCCAGCTACCAGGAGGACACCGCCGGGAACCTCGACCAGCGCTGACTCACCCCGCCGAACCACTGAACGGGCGCCGCACCCCACCCGGGGCGCGGCGCCCGTTCCGTCCCGCCCGCCCGCCGGGCCCGCCCGACGGGTCCGGGTCGCCCACGCGTTGACGGCCGAGCACGGCGTGGCACGCTGTCCCCGGACCAGCCCGCGGCGCTCGGCGAACGCCCCCTGCTCGGCGAACGCATCCGCTCGGCGCTCGCGCACGGAACGTGACGCGACCGGATAAGGCATCACTTTTCCGCGGTATACCTCAGAGGCATAAACATGCCCGAGAGGTATACCGCTGAAAAGCAGACCCTTCTCCGGAGCCGGCCCGGTCACGCCGGCCCGGTCACGCCGGCCCGGTCACGCCGGCCCGGTCACGCCGGCCCGGTCACGCCGGCCCGGTCACGCCGGCCCGGTCACGCCGGCCCGGTCACGCCGGCCCGGGGCACGCCGGGCGGGCTCGGCGGGTACTCGGCCCGGCGCTCGCGCGGCGCTTCCGCCCGTGCCAGCGCGGAGAGGGTGGCGGGGAGGCGTCAGGGGGTAGCGGGGGCCAGGTCGGGGTCGGGGGTGACGACGGCGGGCGGCGGGGTGCGGCGGTGGCGCAGCTCGACCGGGAGCACCGCCAGCGCCACCAGGCACCCGATCGCGCCGGTGACCACGAAGCCCCACGCCGGTGCGGAGGCGTCGATCACCGCGCCGGCCAGCGGCGCGCCCAGGGCGATGCCGACGGTGACCGCCGAGCCGTGCAGGCCCATCGCCATGCCCCGCACGCCGGCCGGGGCCAGCCGGCTGACCGCGTCCGAGGTGGCCGCGATGGTGGGTGCGCAGAGCGCACCGGTCGGGATCAGCGCGAGGCTGAGCAACCACCAGTGCGAGCCGCCCAGCCCGACCGGGATCGTGGTGACGCTGAGCGCCGCCATCAGCGCCAGCGGCGAGAACGAACGGCGTACCGCGCCGTAGGCGAAGCCGCCCACCAGCGAGGCGACCGCCCAGGCGGCCAGCACCGCGCCGGTCCAGCCGACCTCGCCGCCGGCCCGGAGCACCGCCACCACGGCCACGTCGGTGCCGCCCAGCACCAGCGTGGCAGCCAGGCTGACCGCCAGCACGGCGAGCAGGCGCGGGGTGAGCCACTCGCGGCGCGGCACCGGACGCTGCGGCCCGGTCGGCTCGTCGGCCGCCCGGGTCGGCGGGTTCAGCAGCCAGAAGCAGATGCCGGAGGCGACGATGCCGGCGCCGACCGCCCAGAGCGTCAGGCGCGGCGTGACGGCGGTGGCCAGGGCCACCGCGAGGGCGGGGCCGACCATGAACGACAGCTCCACCGACATCGAGTCCAGCGCGTACGCCGGGCGGCGTCGCTCCGCCGGCACCAGCGCGGCGATCGACTGGCGGACCACCGAGAAGACCGGCAGCGCGAGCAGCCCGGCCAGGAAGGCGGTGGGCAGCAGCACGGGGTAGGACAGGCTGGGCGCGGCGGCCCAGAAGATGCCCTCGACGACGGTGCAGAGCAGCAGCACCGGCCGCAGCCCGCGGCGATCGACCAGCCGGCCGAGCAGCGGCGCGCCGAGCGCGGCGCCGATCGTGGACGCGGCGCCGACCAGGCCGGCCGCGCCGTAGCCCCGACCGAGGTCGAGCACCACGTAGAAGGTCAGCGTCACCCCGACCGCGGTCAGCGGGACGCGGGCCAGCACCGACACCAGCAGCAGCGACCGCAGGCCGGGCAGGGCGAGCGCCTCCCGGTAAGGCTTCAGGTTCACGACGGGCCGTACCTCCCGCGCCATCCTGGGCGCCGGGTATGACAACGGCAAGCGATTACCTGGTCAAGCGGTCCTGATCACAGGCTCGCCCACCAGCCGCACCCCGGCGCCGTCCAGCGCCCGCAGCGCCACGTCGAGCGTCTCCGGCGCGACGGCGGCGGTCAGCTCCAGCAGCACCGTGGTGCGGAAGCCCTCCCGGGCGGCGTCCAGCGCGGTCGCCCGCACGCAGTGGTCGGTGGCGATGCCGACCACGTCGACCCGGTCCACGTCGTGGCGGCGCAGCCAGTCGGCCAGGCACTCGCCGTCGGGCGCGTGCCCCTCGAAGCCGGAGTACGCGGCCGCGTGCTCGCCCTTGTGGAAGATCGCCTCGACCCGGCCGGTCGCCAGCTCCGGGTGGAACTCGGAGCCGGACGTGCCGACCACGCAGTGCCGGGGCCAGGAGTCGACGAAGTCCGGCGGGTCGCCGAAGTGCGCCCCCGGGTCGACGTGGTAGTCCTTCGTCGCGACCACGTGGTCCCAGCGGTCGGGCTCGGCGGCGAGCAGCCGGGAGATGCCACCGGCCACCCCGGCCCCGCCGCCGACCGCGAGGGAACCGCCCTCGCAGAAGTCGTTCTGCACGTCCACGATGATCAAGGCGTTCGCCATCTGGTCGGTCCCTTCTCAGGTCGCGGGTACGACGGTCACCGGCACGGCCGGGTCGCCGCCGGAGAGCTTGAGCCCCTCCCACGGGATGGAGATCAGGCACTCTCGCAGGTGTTCCCGGGACTCGTCCAGCGTCGGCAGCGCCACCGGCTCGCCCGACACCACGTACGAGTGCTGGAGCAGCCGGTCGTTGGGCTGCCGGTCCGGCACGCCCTGCGGCACGATGACCTCCTCGGTGGCGGTGCCGGTCGGCTTGTGCCGGCGGACGGCCACCTTCCGGCCGCCGATGGTGGCCTTGTGCTCGGAGCGCTTGACCACCGGGCGCCCCTCCACCTCGACCAGCTTGTAGACCAGGCCGGCGGTGGGCGCGCCCGAGCCGGTGACCACGGCGGTACCGGCGCCGTACATGTCCACCGGCTCGGCGGCGAGCGACGCGATCGCGTACTCGTCCAGGTCGCCCGAGACGATGATCTTCGTCTCGGTGGCGCCGAGCGAGTCGAGCAGCTCGCGGGACTGCTGGGCGATCACCGCGAGGTCACCCGAGTCGATCCGGACCGCCCGCAGCTCCGGGCCGGCCACCGCGATGGCGTTGCGGATGCCCTGGGCGATGTCGTACGTGTCGACCAGCAGCGTGGTGTCCTTGCCCAGCGTCGCCACCTGGGACGCGAACGCCGCCCGCTCGTCGTCGTGCAGCAGCGTGAAGGCGTGCGCGGCGGTGCCCGCGGTCGGGATGCCGTAGCGCTGCCCGGCGGCCAGGTTGGAGGTGAACCGGAAGCCGGCCAGGTAGGCCGAGCGGGCGGCGGCCACCGCGGCCTCCTCGTGTGCCCGGCGGGAGCCCATCTCGATCAACGCGCGGCCCCGGGCGGCGGTGACCATCCGGGCCGCCGCGGCGGCGACCGCGCAGTCATGGTTGAGCACCGACAGCACCAGCGTCTCCAGCACCACGCACTCGGCGAACGTGCCGGAGACGGTGAGGATCGGCGAGCCGGGGAAGAACAGCTCGCCCTCGGCGTAGCCGTCGACGTCACCGGTGAACCGGTAGTCGGCGAGCCACTGCGCGGCCCGGTCGTCGGCCACGCCGGTGCGGCGGAGGAAGTCGATCTCGGCCGGGTCGAACCGGAAGTCGCGGATCATGTCGACGAGTCGGCCGGTGCCGGCGACCACGCCGTATCGCCGGCCGGCCGGCAGCCGCCGGCTGAACACCTCGAAGACGCAGCGGCGGTCGGCCGTGCCGTCCCGCAGCGCGGCGCTGACCATGGTCAGCTCGTATTGGTCGGTCAGCAGCGCGGGGCGAAGGGTGCTCACCGCCCCAGCCTAGAGTTCAGGCCGGATCCGTGCCGTCGTGCCCCGGCATCGACCGCAGCGCGGCCCCCAGCTCGCTACGGCGGGTGACGCCCAGCTTGCTGTAGACCCGCTGGAGGTGGTTCTCCACCGTGCGGGTGGAGAGGTAGAGCCGCTCGGCGATGGCGCGGCTGGTCAGCCCCCCGGCGGCCAGGTGGGCGATCTCCCACTCCCGGTCGCTGAGCGCCGGGCGCAGCAGCCGCAGGGCCGGGGTGGAGATGTCGTCGCAACGGCGCAGCAGGCCGGCGAGGCGCTCCCGGGCCGGCCCGGTCGCGCCGACCCGCGCGTCGCGCATCCGGCACAGCGCCATCGCGGTCGCCTCGGCCGCGTAGACGACCAGCTCCCGGTCGGCGAACCCGTCGGCCACCGCGAGCAGGTCGTCCGGTGAGCCGTCGAGCGCGGCCCGGCCGTAGCGGGCGACCAGCGGCGGCAGCACGCCGTCGATCTGCTCGGAGAGCTCCGCCAGGCGCTGCGCCACGCTGCGCCGGCCCCCGTCCGTGCAGGTCGGCCCGACCGGCGCGGCGGCCTGGTCGAGCCGGACCAGGTCGAGCAGGACGAGCAGCTCGTGGCCGGCGAGGCCGTCCTCGCGCAGCCGGTCGGCCAGCGCGCAGAGGTGCTTGGTGGCGCCCGGCAGGTCGCCGGCCGCCGCCTGCGTCGCCCCGCGGGCCTGCTCCAGCCACGGGTAGAGGACGGCCATCCCGGGCGCGTGCGTCCGGTCCGCCTCGGCCATCGCCTCGGTGGCGTGGACCGCGTCCCCGCGCAGCGCGGCGGCCTGCGCGCGTTCGGCGTGGGCCAGGCCGGCGTACACCCGGCTGGTGGCGAGCACCGCGCAGGCGCCCAGGCTGGTCTTGAGCGCGTCGTCGCCGCGCCCGCGCAGCCGCGCCGCGTACGCCTGGAGGATGGCCAGGTAGCCGGTGCCGAGCCGGAAGTCGCCGGCGCCGGCGAGGCCGGCGAACTCGTCGGCGACGATCTCGTCGATGCCGGTCAGGTCACCGGAGAGCGCCAGCCGGGTGCCCCGGGCCAGCTCCATGGCGAGCTGGAGGTAGGGCATGTCGGACCGCCAGCACGCCGCCTCGGCCTGCACCCGGGCGATCGCGGTGGCGCTGCGCCGGTATTGTCCCTGGCCGGCCTGCAGGTGGGCGAGTGTGCACCGGGCCAGTTCCCGGGCCGCCATCGGGGCGGCCGGGCGGTCCAGCACCTCTTGGGCCAGCCGCACCGCGACGTCGATGTCCAGCCGGTGCAACCGCATGATGGCCTCGAAGGCGCGGACCCGGGCCCGGTCGGCGGGATCGGTCAGTTCCTCGCCCCGGGCGGCGATCTCCTCCACCGTGGACTCCCGGTTGAGCCCCCAGTAGCTGACCATGCCCCGGACGGTCAGCCAGCGGCTGCGTCGCCGGTCGTCCCGGATCTCTCCGGCGACCTGGTCGAGCACCCGGATCGCCTCCTCCGGACGGTCACCGAACATCAGGATGGTGGCGAGCAGCTCCGCCGCGTCCGTGCCGCCGCCGGCCTCCAGCGCGGCCCGGGCCAGCCGGGTGGCCAGCGGCACGTCGTACCGACCGAAGGCCTGCACGGCCGCGTCGAGCAGCAGCGCGACGTTCTGCGCCGTACCCGAGTCGAGCCGCCAGACCGCGACCCGCAGCAGGTCGTCCCGGCGGCGCTTGCCGACCTGCTCCAGCAGCCCGGCGAGGGTGGCCTGGAGCCGCCGGGTGCGGCTGACCGGGCACTGGCGGCGCATCACCTCGCCGTAGAGCGGGTGGGCCAGGCGGACGTTGAGCCGCCGGTCGTCGCGGACCATCGCGATGAGCCCGCGTTCCTCGGCGACCTCCACATCGGTCGGCTCGACCGCCTTCTCCAGCAGTTGCAGGCCCAGCGGCTCGCCGAAGGCGACCAGCTCCACCACCGCCCGCACCCCGGGGGTGAGCTGGCCGATCCGGGTGTCGATCAGGTCGGTGAGGCTGGGTGCCAGCTCCAGTCGGCCGGTCCACTTCCAGATCCCGTACGTGCGCCGGAGCTCGCCGTCGGCGGCCAGCACCAGCTCGCGCAGCAGCAGCGGGTTGCCGGCGGAGAGCCGGAACAGCCGGTCGGAGGAGCCGGCGTCGACCGGGCCGCCGAGGATCGCGGCGAGCAGGCCGGTGGTCTCGCTGCGGCCGAGCGGCCCCAGCTCGACCAGCTCGACCAGGTCGTCGGTCCACAGGGCGCGGATCGGCAGCGGGATCTGCTCGCCGTTGCGCAGCGTTCCGATGACCGTGGCGTTCTCCGAGCGGGCGATCAGGTGCACCAGCGCGGCCGACGGCGGATCGAGCAGGTGCGCGTCGTCGACGGCGAGCACGATGGGCCGGCCGGCGGCCTGCTCCTGGAGCAGGTCCACCGCCCAGCGCAGGATCCCGGCGGGGGAGAGGCCCTGCGGCTGCGGGGCGGGAAGCACCTGGACCAGCCCGCCGAACGGAAGGGCGGCGGTGGTGGCGCTGGCCGCGACCGACCAGATCGCGTGCCGTTCGGGGGAGAGCGCGGCCACCCCCTCGCGCAGCAGCCGGCTCTTGCCGACGCCCGCGTCGCCGCTGAAGAACAGCCCGCGCCCGTCCGGGCCACCGACCGCCGACAACAGACGGTTGAGTTCATCCGTTCGGCCGACGAACTCCCACCTGGTCATCGGTGCAGCATATCGATGGGATGCCGTCCGCGTGCGCGTCGTCACGCAGTGAAGTTGAGTAATCCGTCCATTACTCGTGAGTACCGGATGTGTTCGTTGTCGGATGCACGACACCCGTAGGCTTCCGATATCCCCTTTGGCCAGGGAAAATCCGCGACCGGGCTGATGCGCCGGCCGCCTGACCGGGAGGCCACCTGATGAAGCCAGGTCCACTCCCCTCGGTCGACGTGCCCGATCCGGGCGGGCGCGCCGAGCCGTCACGGTGCGCCCCGCTGCCGGCCCGGCTCGGTCTGACCGACCCGGGGCCGGGCGAGCCGCTCGCCGTCGTCGTGGCCGGGCCGGCCGGCGCGGGCCGGCGTGAGCTGATCGCCGGCCTGCTCGGGGCGGATCCCGGCACGCTCGTCGTGCCCGCCGGGAGCTACCTGCTGGTCAACCACGCCAAGGTCGCCACCCGCGCCGCGTACGTGCCCGGCTACCGCCAGCCGCACGCCTACGGCGCCGATCCGCTCGCCGCCGGCCCGGCGCTGGCCCGACCGCCGCGCCGGGTCGAGCTCAGCCTGCCCGACCCGCTCCTGCGGCACTTCGCGGTGCTCGACCCGCCGGACACCGCCACCCTCGGCGTGGCCGGCGGCCTGGTGCTGCGGGACGCCGTGGGCCGGGCCGGCGCGCTGCTCTTCGTGATCTCCGCCGACCAGGCCTTCAGCGCGGCCGAGCTGCACCTGCTGGCCGAGGTGGCGCGGGCCCGCGTCGCGGTGTTCTTCGCCGTCACCCCCGGCGTGACCGGCTGGGCGGCGCCGGCGGACGGCGCGACGGCGGAGGGCACGGGGGCGTCCGTGCCGTCGCCCGCCCGATCCGGCCCGCCCGGCCCCGCCGGTCGGCTCGACCCGGTGGCGGTCTCCATCGCGGCCCACCGTGCGGCGTTGCTGGCCGCGGTTCCCGCGCTCGCCTCGGCCCGGTGGTTCGCGGCCCGGCGGTCCGAGCTGCCGAACCTGCGCCGCGCGCTGGTCGGGTGGGCCGCCGACGAAGGGCTGCGCCGAGCCAGCGCCCGGCCGCCCGAGCCGCCCGGCGCGCACGGCCGGGTGCCGGTGCTGGCCGGCGTCGACCCGGCCGACCTGGCCGACCGGATCGACCGCCAGGCCCGGTCCTGCGCCCAGCGGATCCGCCAGCACCTCGCGCTGGAGCTGGCCAACATCCACCTCCGGGTGGTGCAGGAGATCGTCTTCGGGGTCGGTTGCGCCGGCCTTCCGCAGCTGCTCGACCGCGAGCTGGAGGCGGTGTCGATGCTCGCCACCGCGCAGTGCGACGAGGCGGTCCGCGGCATCGTCGACGACGCCGCCGCGCGGGTCTTCGGAGCGCCGCTCGCCGAGGGCGTGCGCCTGCGGATCACCCGCGCGGTGCGCTGGGGCCTCGCCGACCACCCGGACGGTCAGGAGCTGGACCGCGTGCTCCTGGTCACCAGCACGGCCGGGGTCGCCGGGCTGACCGGCACCGGCGCGCTGGACGCGCTGGCCGGGCTGCCCGCCGCCGAGCGTGACGAGGTGCTCCCACCGATCGGTGTGGCGCTCAACGGCGGGTGCTGGCAGCACTGGCGGGCACCCGGCAACGACGATCCGAACGTGGCCCGGTCCTGGGCGCAGCGCGCGCTGCGCGAAGTCGAACTCGAACTGTCCCGCGAGGTGTCCCGCCGCTTCGAGGTGATCCGTCTCTCGCTGGGCGTGGTGCTCGCCGATGCTGTCGACCACGGCATCCTGCTGGCCTGAGACCGGGGCCGCCGCGCGGGCTCCCGGGCCCGCGCGGGCGGTCCGGGCGGGCGATCCCGACCGCCGCGCCGTTCCGGTTCATCGGTTCGGCGGATCCGGTGGCACGATGGGAGGCATGGCGGCTCCACAGGTTGCGCCGGTCGAGACGCCGGACACCGAAGAGGTGCCGGTCTCCGACCGGCCATGGGTGACCATCGTCTGGGACGATCCGGTCAACCTGATGACGTACGTGACCTGGGTTTTCCAGAAGCTGTTCGGATACAGCCGGGAGAAGGCGGAGCAGCTCATGCTGGACGTGCACCACAAGGGCAAGGCGGTGGTCTCCAGCGGGGCCCGGGAGCGGATGGAGCACGACGCGGCGCAGCTGCACGCGTACGGGCTGTGGGCGACCGTGGAGCGGTCGTGAGCATGTTCCGCCGTCGGGCCGACCGCTACGTGGCCAGTTTCGCCGTCGATGAGGTGCGGGTGCTGCGCAAGGTCGCCACCGAGGTGGTCGGCCTGCTGACCGACGGCTTCGACCACGGCGACCCGGTGGTCGGCCGGCTCTTCCCCGAGGTCTATCCGGACGACGACGCCGGCACCGCCGAGTTCCGCCGCTACACCGAGGGCGACCTGAAGACCGCGAAGATCGACCAGGCCGGCGCGATCCTCGCCGCGCTGCCCGACGGTGACGCCGGCGGCGAGGTGCGGCTCGACGCCGAGGCGGCCGAGGCGTGGCTGCGGGCGCTCAACGACGCCCGGCTGGCGATGGGCGTCCGGCTGGAGATCAAGGACGGCACCGACCTGGGTGAGGAGCTCGACGACGCGGTCGCCACCGACCCGGCGTCGTCCCGGGTGTTCCAACTGTCGGTCTACGCCTATCTCGGATATCTGCAGGAGTCCCTGCTCAACGCGCTCATCGACTGAGTGGTGACGGTCGCCACCTCGCCGCCCGGGACGGCCAGGCGCTAGGCTGGTCGGCGTGCTGAGCATCGACCGGTCGATCATCGACGCGATCGTCGCCCACGCGCGTCGGGACCACCCGGACGAGGCGTGCGGCGTGGTCGCCGGCCCCGTCGGCGGCGACACCCCGACCCGGCACATCCCGATGGAGAACGCCGCCCGCTCCATGACGTTCTACGAGTTCGACTCGATGGAGCAGCTGCGGGTGTGGCGCGAGATGGACGACCGCGACGAGGAACCGGTCGTCATCTACCACTCGCACACCGCGACGGAGGCCTACCCGTCCCGCACGGACATCTCCTTCGCCGGCGAGCCGGGTGCGCACTACCTGCTCGTCTCGACGCGCGAGCCCGACACCGAGGAGATCCGGTCCTTCCGGATCGTCGACGGCGTCGTGGCCGAGGAACCGGTCGAGATCGTGGACGCCGCCGTGGATCCGAACGCCGTCCAGTCCTACATGTTCGGGCAGAGCCCGGCGACGGTCGACTACGAGTGTTCCGGCCGCTGACCCCCAGCGCACCGGCACGCCCTCTTCCTTCCCGTCACCCGGCACGATCCTGAACGAGGAGCACCAGACACCATGGCCATCGAGGTTCGCATCCCCACCATCCTGCGCAGCTACACCGGCGGCGCGAAGGTCGTCGAGGGCAGCGGCGACACGCTCGCCGACCTGCTCACCGACCTGGACTCCCGGCACGCCGGCCTGCGCGGCCGGCTGGTC
Organism: Micromonospora humi; assembly: GCF_900090105.1. GTDB lineage: Bacteria > Actinomycetota > Actinomycetes > Mycobacteriales > Micromonosporaceae > Micromonospora > Micromonospora humi. Next base: position 87,012 of record NZ_FMDM01000007.1, read on the forward strand.
ACCGACGCCGGCGCGCTGCACCGGTTCGTCAACGTCTACGTCAACGACGAGGACGTCCGCTTCCTGGGCGCGCTCGACGCGAAGCTCAACGACGGCGACAGCGTGACCATCCTGCCGGCGGTGGCCGGCGGCGCGTTCGGCTTCGCCGCGGCAGCGGCGATCGCCTCGCACGCGGTCTCGGCGCGCGCCACCGCCGCCGCCCGCTAGGGGTCCGGCGTGGCGCGGTACGACAGCCTGCTCGACGCGTGCGGCGGCACCCCGCTGGTCGGCCTGCCCCGGCTGTCCCCGACGGTGCCCGACGGCGCGCCGCCGGTGCGGCTCTGGGCGAAGCTGGAGGACCGGAACCCGACGGGCAGCATCAAGGACCGCGCGGCCCTGTTCATGGTGCGGGCGGCCGAGGAGGCCGGCCGGCTGCGCGCGGGCGACACCATCCTGGAGCCGACCAGCGGCAACACCGGCATCTCGCTGGCCATGGTGGCGAAGCTGCGTGGCTACCGGCTGGTCTGCGTGATGCCGGAGAACGTCTCCACGGAGCGGGTGCAACTGCTCCGGATGTACGGCGCGGAGATCATCTTCTCGCCGGCCGCCGGCGGCTCGAACCAGGCCGTCGCCACCGCGAAGCAGATCGCCGCCGAGCACCCGGACTGGGTGATGCTCTACCAGTACGGCAACGAGGCGAACGCGCGGGCGCACTACGAGACGACCGGGCCGGAGCTGTTGCACGACCTGCCGGGCGTCACCCACTTCGTGGCCGGGCTGGGCACCACAGGCACGCTGATGGGCACCGGTCGTTACCTGCGCGAGAAGGTCGACGGCATCCAGATCGTGGCGGCCGAGCCGCGCTACGGCGAGCTGGTCTACGGCCTGCGCAACATCGACGAGGGCTACGTGCCCGAGTTGTACGACGCCGGGGTGCTGTCCCGGCGCTTCTCGGTGGGCACCCGGGACGCGGTGCTGCGCACCCGGCAGCTCGTCGAGGTGGAGGGGATCTTCGCCGGGTTCTCCACCGGCGCGATCCTGCACGCCGCGCTGGCCGTGGCGCACGAGGCGGTCCGCGACGGCCGGCGTGCCGACGTGGCGTTCGTGGTCTGTGACGGCGGGTGGAAATACCTGTCCACCGGGGCGTACGGCGGCACGCTCGCGGACGCCGAGGACGCGCTGGACGGTCAGCTCTGGGCCTGACGGCCCGTGATGGTCCGGCCGGTGGGAAGCCCCGCCGGCCGGATCGCCGCGTTGTCCCGGATCCGGACGTGTATGGGTGTCACGTTGATGACAACTTCCGGTAGATGATTCTTGCCCGACCGGGCCGCCGCGTAGGCTGCGCAGCGTGGCGAGCGCGTCGGTGGAGATCAACGGCGGGGCGGCTGCCGATGCGTCGACTACCCAGTGTGAGATCGAGGCAACCGGATGCGACTGACCGTCCTCGGCTGCGCGGGCAGCTTCCCGGGCCCTGAGTCCCCCTGCTCCGCCTACCTGCTCGAGGCGGACGGCTTCCGCCTTCTGATCGACTTCGGGCCGGGCTCGCTCTCCACGCTCCAGCGTTACGTCGGGCTGCACTCGCCCGACGCGGTGCTCCTCACCCACCTGCACTGCGACCACATGCTCGACGCGGTGTCCTACGTCGTGGTGCGCCGCTACGCGCCGGACGGCCCCTACCCGCCGCTGCCGATGTACGCGCCGTCCGGCGCGCCGGACCGGCTGGCCGCCGCGTACGGGCAGGAGGACGCCACGGTCGAGGACGTCTACCAGTTCTACGGCCTGCAGCCGGGCACCTTCCCGATCGGCCCGTTCACCGCGACGGTCGACCGGATGAACCACCCGATCGAGACGTACGGGGTGCGGCTGGAGCACGGCGGCCGGGTGTTCTGCTACTCGTCGGACACCGCGCCCTGCGAGGCGTTGCTGCGCCTGGCCCAGGGCGCCGACGCGTTCCTCTGCGAGGCCAGCTACATGGACGGGGTGGAGAACCCGCCGGATCTGCACCTGACCGGCCGGGAGGCCGGCGAGGCGGCCACCAAGGCGGGCGTGGGCCGGCTGCTGCTCACCCATCTCGTCGCGGCCTGGGGCAGCGAGTCGCAGACCGTGGAGTCGGCGACCGGGGCGTACGCGGGGCCGATCGAGGTGGTCCGCGCCGGCGCCGGCTACGACGTCTGACGGCACGGTCGCCGGCCGGCGGGCACCGGCAGGCGGCACGATCGACGCACCGCATAGGGTGCAGGCATGGCGCGACCTGACGGGCGGCAGCCCGACCAACTCCGACCGGTGACAGTGACCCGGGGCTGGAGCACCCACCCGGAGGGTTCGGTGCTCGTCGAGTTCGGCGCGACCCGGGTGCTCTGCACGGCGAGCGTCACCGAGGGGGTGCCGCGCTGGCGCAAGGGTTCCGGGCTGGGCTGGGTGACCGCGGAGTACGCGATGCTGCCCCGGGCCACCAACACCCGCTCCGACCGGGAGAGCGTCCGGGGCAAGGTCGGTGGCCGGACGCACGAGATCTCCCGGCTGATCGGTCGCAGCCTGCGGGCCTGCGTCGACCTCAAGGCGCTCGGCGAGAACTCGATCGTGCTCGACTGCGACGTGCTCCAGGCCGACGGCGGCACCCGCACCGCGGCCATCACCGGCGCCTACGTCGCCCTCCACGACGCGGTCACCTGGCTGGCCGAGCGCAAGTCGCTCACCGGCAAGGTGGAGAAGGTGATGCACCGGTCGGTGGCCGCGGTCAGCGTCGGCGTGATCGGCGGCGAGCCGATGCTCGACCTCTGCTACGCCGAGGACGTGACCGCCGAGGTGGACATGAACGTGGTGTGCACCGGCACCGGCGACTTCGTCGAGGTGCAGGGGACGGGCGAGGCCGGTGTCTTCGCCCGCGACCAGCTCGACGCGCTGCTCGACCTGGGCGTGGCGGGCTGCCTGGAACTGGCCGACGTACAGCGGAAGGCGCTGAACCTGTGACCGACAACACGGTGCTCCTGGCCACCCGCAACCGCAAGAAGCTCGTCGAGTTGCAGCGGATCCTGGACGGCGCGCTCGGCGCCCACCGGGTCGCCCTGATCGGCCTCGACGACGTCGAGGAATATCCGGAGCTGCCGGAGACCGGCCTCACCTTCGGCGAGAACGCGCTGATCAAGGCGCGGGAGGGCTGCCGGCGCACCGGCCTGCCGACCATCGCCGACGACTCCGGCATCGCGGTGGACGCGCTCAACGGGATGCCCGGCGTGTTCAGCGCCCGCTGGTCCGGCCGGCACGGCGACGACCGGGCCAACCTCCAGCTCCTGCTGGACCAGGTGGGCGACGTGCCGGACGAGCACCGCGGCGCGGCCTTCGTCTGCACGGTGGCGCTGGTGCTGCCCAACGGCAAGGAGCACCTGGTCGACGGCCGGCAGCCCGGCCGACTGCTGCGCGCACCGCGCGGCGAGGGCGGCTTCGGCTACGACCCGATCTTCCTGGGCGACGGGCAGGAGCGGACCAACGCCGAGCTGACGCCCGACGAGAAGGACGCGGTCAGCCACCGCGGCAAGGCGTTGCGGGAGCTGGCCAAGCTGGTCGCCAAGGTGCTTCCGCCCGCCGCCTGACCGTCCGGCCCGCTCAGCCCAGCGGGCCGATCTGCCGCTCGATCGCGGCCCGCAGCTCGGGACCGCCGACGACGGCCCGCGCCGCCTCCATCAGCGGGGCGAGGAACACGTCCGGCCCCGGCTCGCCGATCGTCCGGCCGAGCGCGTCCAGCGCCGCCCGGCCGGCCGGGGACGGCTCCAGCGGCGCGCGCAGCTGGAGCCCGCGTACGGCCGCCAGCAGTTCGACCGCGAGCAGGCTGGTCAGGTTGTCCAGCACGGTGCGCAGTTTCTTGGTGGCCGACCAGCCCATCGAGACGTGGTCCTCCTGCATGCCGCTGGTGGGCAGCGAGTCGACCGAGGCGGGCGCGGCCAGCCGGCGGTTCTCCGCGACGATGCCGGCGGCGGTGTACTGGGCGATCATCAGCCCGGAGTTGACCCCGGCGTCGGGGGAGAGGAACGCCGGCAGGTCCCGGTTGCGGGTGACGTCGAGCAGCCGGTCCACCCGGCGTTCCGCGATCGCGCCCACCTCGGACGCGGCGATGGCCAGGTAGTCGGCGGCGAAGCCGAGCGGCGCGCCGTGGAAGTTGCCCGTCGACTCGACCCGGCCGTCCGGCAGCACCACCGGGTTGTCCACCACCGACAGCAGCTCCCGGCCGGCCACCACCTCGACGAAGTCGAGCGTGTCCCGGGCCGCGCCGGCCACCTGGGGGGCGCAGCGCATCGAGTACGCGTCCTGCACCGCGTGGGCCAGGTCGTCGCGGTGCGAGTCCATCACCGCCGAGCGCTGGAGCAGCCGGTGGATGTTGGCGGCGGAGGCGGCCTGGCCGGGGTGCGGGCGGATGGCGTGCAGCTCGGGCAGGAACGGGCGTTCCGAGCCGAGCATCGCCTCGATGGCCAGCGCGGCGGTCACGTCGGCCATGGCGAACAGGTGCCGGGCGTCCGCCACGGCCAGCAGCAGCATACCGAGCATGCCGTCGGTGCCGTTGATCAGCGCCAGCCCCTCCTTGGCGGCCAACTCGACCGGTGCCAGCCCGACCCGGCGCAGGGCGTCCGCGGCGGGGATCCGGTCGCCGGCCGGGCCGAGCACCCAACCCTCGCCGAGCAGCGCCAGCGCGCAGTGCGCCAGCGGCGCCAGGTCGCCGGACGCGCCGAGCGAGCCGTGTTCCGGCACCCACGGGGTGATCTCGTGGTTGAGCAGGTCGACGAGGGCCTCGGCGACCAGCGGGCGGACCCCGGAGCGCCCGAGCGCGAGCGAGCGGACCCGCAGCAGCATCATGGCCCGCACCACCTCGCGGGGCATCGGCGCGCCCACCCCGGCCGCGTGCGAGCGGATCAGCGCGTGCTGCAACTCGGCCCGCCGCTCCGGGGCGACGAACGTGTTGGCCAGCGCCCCGAAGCCGGTGGAGACGCCGTACACCGGGCGGCCGGCGGCCTCGATGCCGTCCACGATGGACCGGCTGGTGGCCATCGCCTCGGTGGCGGCCGGGTCGAGCACGACCTTGGCGGTGCCGCGGGCGACCGCGAGCACGTCGGCGGGGGTGACCCCGGTGGACAGGATGGTGACGGTGGTCATCGCGGCACTCCGTTGTGCAGAACCTGGCGGATCAGTGGGACACCCGGCCGGTAGGCCAGGTGCAGGTGGGTCGGTGCGTCGAGGACGACCAGGTCGGCCCGGGACCCGGGGGTCAGCCGGCCGACGTCGGTGCGGCGCAGCGCCGCCGCCCCGCCGGCGGTCGCGGCCCACACCGCCTCCGCCGGGGTCATCCGCATCTCGCGTACGGCGAGCGCGACGCAGAACGGCATCGACGAGGTGTACGACGAGCCGGGGTTGCAGTCGGTGGCCAGCGCCACGGTCACGCCCGCGTCGAGCAGCCGGCGGGCGTCCGGGTAGGGCGACCGGGTGGAGAACTCCGCGCCCGGCAGCAGCGTGGCGACCGTCTCCGAGCCGGCGAGCGCGTCCACGTCGGCGTCGGACAGGTGGGTGCAGTGGTCGACGCTGGCCGCACCGAGTTCCACCCCGAGCCGGACGCCCGGCCCGGGGCCGAGCTGGTTGGCGTGCAGCCGGACGCCCAGCCCGGCGGCCTGTCCACAGGCGAGGATCGCCCGCGCGTGGTCGGCGTCGAACGCGCCGCGTTCGCAGAACACGTCGATCCAGCGGGCGTACGGCGCGGCGGCGGCCAGCATCGGCCCGCAGACCAGACCCACGTAGTCGTCGGGGCGGTCGGCGTACTCGGCGGGGACCACGTGTGCGCCGAGGAACGTGGTGTCCGCGGTGAACTCGGCGGCGATCCGCAGCGAGCGGGCCTCGTCGGCGACGTTCAGGCCGTACCCGCTCTTGATCTCGACGGTGGTGGTGCCCTGCCGCAGCATCTCCGCGCGCAGCCGGCCCACGGTGGCGCGCAGGTCGTCGTCGGAGGCGGCGCGGGTGGCGCCGACGGTGGTGCGGATGCCCCCGCCGGTGTAGGGCTCGCCGGCCATCCGGGCGGCGAACTCGGCGGCCCGGTCGCCGGCGAAGACCAGGTGGGCGTGGCTGTCCACGAAGCCGGGCAGCACCGCCGCGCCACCGGCGTCGATGCGCCGGTCGGCGGCCGGCGCGTAGCGGGCCGGACCGACCCAGGCCACCTCACCGTCCTCGACCAGCACCGCGGCGTCGCGGCGGACGCCCAGCGGGTCGCCCGCCCGGCCGTCGTTGGTGACCAGCTCACCGATGTTGTCGACGAGCAGGCTGCCCCTCATGACACCACCGCCGCGATCGAGTCGCGCAGCTCGGTGGGGACGTCGACGGTCAGGTGCCGGCCGTCGGCGACCACCGTCCGGCCGTCCACCACCACCTGCGTCACGTCGGCGGCGGTGGCCGCGAAGAACACGCCGGCCGGCGGCACCCCGGCGGTGCGGGCGCTGTCCAGCCGTACCGTCACCAGGTCGGCCCGGTCGCCGACGGCGAGCCGGCCGGCGTCGCCCCAGCCCAGCGCGGCGTGGCCGGTGACTGTCGCGGCGGCGAACAGCTCGGCGGCGTCGAAGTGGCCCCGCCTGCGGGTCCGCAGCCGCTCGTCCAGCTCCACCGCGCGGGCCTCCTCGAACAGGTCGACCACGGCGTGGCTGTCGCTGCCCAGGCTGAGCGGGCTGCCCGCCTCGACGAGCCGCCGGGCGGGGCCGATCCCGTCGGCCAGGTCCCGTTCCGTGGTCGGGCAGAGGCAGACGCCGGTGCGGCTGTCGCCGAGCAGCGCCACGTCGGCGGCGGTCGGGTGGGTGGCGTGCACGGCGGTGGTGTGCCGGCCGAGCACGCCGTGGTCGGCGAGCAGCCGGGTCGGGGTGCAGCCGTGCACGGCCCGGCAGGCGTCGTTCTCGGCCGGCTGCTCGGAGAGGTGCGCGTGCAGCGGCAGCCCGTGCCGGTCGGCCCAGCCGGCCACGGTGGCGAGCTGCGCGGCCGGCACGGCCCGCACCGAGTGCACGGCCGCGCCGCGCCGGACGTGCCCGTCGACCGGGCGGAACGCGTCGACCCGCTCTGCCCAGCGCAGCGCGTCGCCGTCACCGAATCGGCGCTGCGGCCCGGTCAGCTCCGCGCCGTCGACGCCGGCGGTCAGGTAGGCGGCGTCCAGCAGGGTGAGCCGGACCCCGGCGTGCGCGGCGGCCTCCACCAGCGCGGCGGACATCGCGTTCGGATCGTCGTACCGGCGGCCGTCGGGACCGTGGTGCAGGTAGTGGAACTCGCCCACGCAGGTGATGCCGGCGAGCGCCATCTCCGCGTACGCGGCCCGGGCCAGCGCCAGGTAGGAGTCGGGGTCGAGGCGGGCGGCCACCGCGTACATCAGGTCCCGCCAGGACCAGAAGTCGCCGCGACCGTCGTGGGTACGCCCGCGCAGCGCCCGGTGGAACGCGTGCGAGTGGGCGTTGGCCAGGCCGGGCAGGGTCAGCCCGGGCAGCCGGACGGCATCCACCGCGACCCCGGCGGCCGGCGGTCCGCCACCGGTCAGCGGCGTGACCGCGGTGAGCCGCCCGTCGGTCGCCTCGATCAGCACGTCCGGGGTCGGCTCGGCGTGCTCGGGCAGCCAGGCGTACTCGGCCAGCCAGCGGGTCAGCGGCATGCCAGCTCCTCCAGCACCCGGGCCAGGGCGGTCACCCCGGCCGCGCAGTCGGCGTCGGTCGCGGACTCGGCGGGGGAGTGCGACACCCCGGTCGGGTTGCGCACGAACAGCATCGCGGTGGGCAGGTGCGCCGCCAGCACCCCGGCGTCGTGCCCGGCGCCGGTGGGCAGCACCGGCGCGTCGAGCAGCGACGCCAGCCGCCGCGCCAGCCCGCCGTCGAACGCGACGAGCGGGGTCGCCGACTCCTGCGTGCAGGTCAGGCCGGTGCCGTCCCGCCCGGCCCGCTCGCTGGCCTTGGCGCGCACCGCCTCGACCAGACCGTACAGCGTGTCCGCCTCGGCGGCCCGCGCGTCCAGCCAACCGGTGACCCGGGACGGGATCGCGTTGGTGGCGTTCGGCTCGACCGCCACCCGGCCCACGGTGGCGTGCGCGTCGCGCAGCCGGGCCTCCTTGTTCGCCGCGAGCACGGTGAACGCGTAGGTGAGCATCGGGTCGCGGCGGTCGGCCATCCGGGTCGTACCGGCGTGGTTGCCCTCGCCGGTGAAGTCGAACCGCCACCGGCCGTGCGGCCAGATGGCGGACGCCACCGCGACCGGCGCGTCGGAGTCGACGAGCGCGCGACCCTGCTCGACGTGCAGCTCCACGAAGGCCGCGAAGCGGCCGAGCAGCGCCGGGTCGGCGCCCGCCGGCCGCTCGCCCAGCGCGTCGGCGAAGCTCACCCCGGCCTGGTCGCGCAGCCCGGCCGCGCGGTCGACGTCGATCTCGCCGGTGAGCAGCCGCGACCCCAGGCAGGGTACGCCGAACCGGGCGCCCTCCTCCTCCACGAACGCGGCCACCACCACCGGCCGGCCCGGCGCGACGCCGGCGGCCCGCAGCTCGTCCACGGCGAGCAACGCGCTGACGATGCCGAGCGGTCCGTCGTACGCGCCACCGTGCGGCACCGAGTCGAAGTGGCTGCCGGTGAGCACCGCGTCGCCGGACGCCGGGTCGCCCCACCAGGCGAACAGGTTGCCGTTGCCGTCCTCGCTGACCGGCATGCCCCGCCGGTCGGCCTGATCCCGGAACCAGCCGCGCAGCGCGCGTTCCGGCTCGGTCAGCGCGTACCGCAGGTAGCCGCCGCTGCCGGCGTCCCGCCCGATCGGCGCGATCTCCGCCCACAGCTTCCGGAACCTGTTAACAAGGGGCCCTTCCTCTACCGAATGCGTTAACAAGGGGCCCCTCCTTACTTCGCCATCGGCACGCGGACGCCGGTGCGCTCCGCGACCTCGCGGGCGTCGTCGTAGCCGGCGTCGACGTGCCGGATCACGCCCATCGCCGGGTCGTTGGTGAGCACCCGCTCGATCTTCTGCCCGGCCAGCGCGGTGCCGTCGGCGACGCAGACCTGACCGGCGTGGATGGACCGCCCGATACCCACTCCGCCGCCGTGGTGGATCGACACCCAGGACGCGCCGCTGGCGGTGTTGACCAACGCGTTGAGCAGCGGCCAGTCGGCGATCGCGTCGGAGCCGTCGGCCATCGACTCGGTCTCCCGGTAGGGGCTGGCCACGCTGCCGCAGTCCAGGTGGTCCCGGCCGATCACCACCGGCGCGCTCAGCTCGCCGGAGGCGACCATGTCGTTGAACCGCACCCCGGCGCGGTCCCGCTCGCCGTAGCCCAGCCAGCAGATCCGCGCCGGCAGGCCCTGGAACGCCACCCGCTCGCCGGCCATCCGCATCCACCGCGCGAGGGACTCGTTCTCCGGGAACAGGTCGAGGATCGCCCGGTCGGTGGCGGCGATGTCGCGCGGGTCGCCGGAGAGCGCCGCCCACCGGAACGGGCCCTTGCCCTCGCAGAACAACGGCCGGATGTACGCCGGCACGAAGCCGGGGAAGTCGAACGCGCGCTCGTAGCCGCCGAGCTTCGCCTCGCCCCGGATCGAGTTGCCGTAGTCGAAGACCTCCGCGCCCGCGTCGAGGAAGCCGACCATCGCCTCGACGTGCTTCGCCATCGACGCCCGCGCCCGGTCGGTGAACTCGGCCGGCTTGGCGGCCGCGTAGTCCCGCGCGTCCGCCACGTCCACCCCCTCCGGCAGGTACGACAGCGGGTCGTGGGCGCTGGTCTGGTCGGTGACCACGTCGATCGCGACGCCCCGGCGCAGCAGCTCGGGGAAGACGGTGGCGGCGTTGCCGACCACGCCGACGCTCAACGCCCGCCGGTCGCGCTTCGCGGCCAGCACCCGGTCGACCGCGTCGTCGAGCGAGTCGGCGATCTCGTCGAGGTAGCGGTCGTGCGCCCGCCGCTCCAGCCGGGTCCGGTCCACGTCCACGACCAGGCAGACGCCGCCGTTCATGGTGACCGCGAGCGGCTGGGCCCCGCCCATCCCGCCGCAGCCGGCGGTCAGCGTCAGCGTGCCGGCCAGCGATCCACCGAACCGCTTCGCGGCGACCGCCGCGAACGTCTCGTAGGTGCCCTGGAGGATGCCCTGGGTGCCGATGTAGATCCACGATCCGGCGGTCATCTGCCCGTACATGGTCAGGCCCAGCGACTCCAGCCGGCGGAACTCCGGCCAGGTGGCCCAGTCGCCGACCAGGTTGGAGTTGGCCAGCAGCACCCGGGGCGCCCACTCGTGGGTCCGCATCACCCCGACCGGCCGGCCGGACTGCACCAGCATGGTCTCGTCGTCGCGCAGCTCGGTGAGCGTACGCACCAGCGCGTGGTAGGACGGCCAGTCCCGGGCCGCCTTCCCGGTGCCGCCGTAGACCACCAGGTCCTCGGGGCGCTCGGCCACCTCCGGGTCGAGATTGTTCATCAGCATCCGCAGGGCGGCCTCCTGCGGCCACCCCTTCGCGGTGCGTACGGTGCCGCGGGCGGCGCGGACGGGCTGGTGCATCTCGTACTCCTCTCAGCCGAGGAACAACTGGCGGCGGGCGGCGGACGACTCGAACGCCTCGAGCCGGGTCTGGGTCTCGGCCGGCGCGGCGTCGCAGATCGCCTGCAACACCACCATGGCCAGGGTCATCGGCGCGGTGTGCAGGTCGAAGACCAGGTCGGTGCCGACGGCGGCGGGCAGCACCACGTCGGCGTGGTCGGCGGCCGGGCTCACCGGGGAGTCGGTGATCGCCACGACCGTCAGCCCGGCGTCCCGGGCCTCGCGCAGCGCGTCGAGCGTCTCCCGGGGGTAGCGCGGCAGCACGAACGCGAGCAGGGCGGTGGCGCCGGCCGCGACCGCCTGGTCGACCCGGTCGGCGAGCAGGCTGCCGCCGTGGTCGAGGACGCGCACGTCGGGGTGCACCTTCGCGGCGAAGTACGCGAAGTAGGCCGCCAGCGGCGCGGCCGCGCGCAACCCGAGCACCGGCAGGGGGCGGCTGGCGGCGAGCAGCCGGCCCACCCCGGCGATCCGGCCGGCGTCGGCGAGCTGCCCGGCGAGCCGGTCCAGGTTGTCCATCTCGGTGCGCACGGCCCGTTGCAGGGCGTTCCCGGCGTCGGCCGGGCCGGCGCCGGCGGTGGTGGTCAGCTCCCGCAACCGGCGGCGCAGCGCGGGGTAGCCGTCGTGCCCGAGCGCCATGGCGAACCGGGTCACCGACGGCTGGCTGACACCGGCCAGCTCGGCGACCTCCGCCGCCGACAGGTACGCCGCGGCGCCCGCGTGCCGCACCAGGCAGTGCGCGATACGGCGCTGGGTCGGCGTGAGTCGGACGCCGTGGAAGAGGTCGAGCAGCTGGTCGGTGCCGGACGCACCGCATTCATTCACGGGACGACTCTATGCATGAAAACTTTCACAAGGCAAGGTGCCGGCGTGGACCGGACCCGACCGGAGGGACGACCGGTGGGCGTGCTCTCTGTACTATCCGCTCGGCGGGTGAGCAGAGGAGTGGGCATGCAGCCGGAGGGTCCGTACAGGTTCACCGAGACGTTGGGCGAGTGTCAGGTCGGCAGGGCCTGGGCGGCCCTCGACGGGCAGGACCGTCCGGTGACCGTGGCCGTCCTGGAGGGCGCCGCCGCCGGCGACCAGCGGTGGCGGGAGGCGTTCAGCAACGCGGCGAACATGCTGGCGCAGACGCCCGGCGGCCACCGGTACGTGAACGCCGACTTCGCCGCCGCCGAGCCCTGGATCGCGTACCCGTCCGAGGAGGAGGGTGCGGCCGAGCGGCTGTTCCGGAGCCTCGGCATGGACTACCAGCGCACGCCGACGGCCGAGATGCTCCCGCCGCCGCCGGTCGCCGCCCCGGTCTCGCCCCCGCCCCAGATGCCGTGGGTCCCGCAGCCCTGGGCGATGTCGTCCCAGCCGATCTCCGGCGCGCCGATGTCCCCGGTCGCGGTCGCCGCGACGTCCGGCGTCCCGGCGACGACCGAGGCCGCCGTCGCCGCGGATCCGCTCGACCCCTCCGGAGGGCGACGGATCGCCCCGGTGCGGGCGGAGCCGAAGCGGCGGGACTGGATCTCGATCGTCGGTGCCCTGGTGCTCACCCTGGTCGCCGGCACGGCCGGGTTCTTCCTGGGCGGGGGCCGCGACAAGGCGGCCGACAAGCCCTTGCCGACGGCGAGCCCCTCCCTGCCGCCCTACGAGGCGACGCAGTTCTCCATCAACAAGGCCAAGTTCGAGGGTGAGCTGGCGACGCTGGCCGAGCCCTGGCTGACCCGGATCGGCGGCTGCGTGGTCTACGCCCAGCCGGGCGCGCCGAAGCTGCCGGCGGACGAGAAGGGGCACGTCTTCTGCCACTACGACGGCGCGTGGCTGCACTTCGCGCTCTACCCGGGGCAGAAGCAGAAGGACACCGCGCGGGCGTACCGGCAGCAGCTCAACCTCGCCGGCGGGGCCCTGGCGCCGGGGCTGCGCGAGGCGTCCACCACCCAGGGCGGCGTGACCGGGCGGGCCGGCAACTACGTCGAGTACGCCTTCGAGGGCGAGGACGGCCGGGCGATCTGCGGTGTCTGGTGGGACCCCGACGACATCCAGGGCGCCTTCTACATCGAGACGCTCTGCAAGGACGGCATGGCCGGCAACTGGGACGCCCTGCGGGACCTGTGGCGCCGCGGCAGCTGATCCTCCGGCGGCGGCGCGTCAACCCCTGCTGACCAGCGCGACCGGTTCGACCCCGTCGGTGACCTGCTCGACGCGGTAGCCGGCGAGCGCCTGCCGCCAGGCGTCCACCTCGTCGCCGATCACGTGCGAGCGGATCAGCCAGACGCGTGCCCCGTCGCCGCGTCGGGCCGCCAGCTCGACCGCCTGCCGGAGACCGGCCCGGACGGCTGCCGTGTCGTGACCCGGAACCACCACGACGTCCGACCGCCCGGGCATCGCGACCCACCAGCCCACCGTGTTGCCGTGCGGCACGACCAGCTTGAGCGGGTCGTGTCGCGAGTAGAACGCGAATCCGTACCAGGCCGCGTTGTTCATCACGACCACGTCGTTCGGGCGGCGGTGCGCGGCCACGTAGTCGGTCGCGGAACGGACGTCGGTGACGGCGATCGCGGTGTAGTAGAGCCCCGACTCGTTCCCGTCGAACCGGTACCAGCGGCTGTTGCCGGCCGCGTAACCGCCGAGCAGGACCGCGCAGACGGCCGCGGCCAGGACGGCGGGCCGCACCCCCGGCAGCCGCCGGCAGGCCAGGTCGGCCGCGACGCCCGCCAGGCCGGCGACCCCGATGCCGGCCACGGCCGCGGCGGTGACCAGCAGGAAGTGCGAGGTACGCAGTTCCAGCAGCGGATAGATCCCGGCGACCCCCACCGTGGTCGCGACCAGGGGCAGGAGGACCACGGCGACCGCGGCGGCGGGCCGATTCCGCCGGGCGAGCGTCAGCGTGCCGGCGACCAGCAGGGCGACCACGACCGGTGCGGGCGCGCCGACCACCGGCATCAGGGTGTCGAGCTGCTTGCCCAGGTAGCCGGGCAGCTCGGTGACCCGAGGGAAGTTGTCGGCCCAGAACTGCTGCATGGGCGCGTTCCGGCCCTGCTTCGAGATGCCGAAGTAGACGGCGGTGAGGATCAGCCCGGCGTTGAGCCCGGCCACGGCCACCTCGACGAGCCGCAGCCACTGCCGCCGGACCGCCGCGGCCAGCAACAACCCGCCGAACGCGCACGGCGCCACGATCGCGGTGACGTGACTGAACAGCATGGCCGCGGCGACGACTGCCGTGAGCACGTTCAGCCGTCGGCGGGACCAGCGCTGTTCGACCCAGGTGACCAGCGCGAGCACGCCCACGGTGACGGCGGCGTCGGCCGTGTACTGCTTGAGGTCGTGGCGGACCTGCTGGGCGGGCAGCAGCAGGACCGCCGCCGCGCAGGCCGCGCCCGCCACCACGCCCCGGCCGGGGGTCGACCACCTCGCCCACCGGCCGAACCCGTACGCCGCCACCACCGCGAGCCCCTGGAACGCCAGGGTGACCAGCCGCAGGTGGTCCGGGTCGGGCACCAGGCGCAGCAGGAAGCTCCAACCGAGCGGGCTGGACGACGTGGTGACCGGCAGGTCGCGCAGCGGGAACCGGACGGAGAGGGCGACCCACGCCTCGTCGAGCCAGTATGGCGCGGTGAGCATCGTCTTGACGTCGTGCAGGATCGGCAGGAGGCAGAGCAGGGCGAGCAGGGCGATGCTGTCCCACAGGATCGGGCGTGGCCCCGGCGCACGGACCGGCGTCCCGTCGGGTCGACCGACGTCGGCTGGCTCGAGCTGTGCAACCACGCAGATCCCTACCCCGACTGCCGACCGGCCGGCCGTCACCCTAACCCACCACTCAGGTGTGTCGACAGGGCCAGGTCGCACGCCCCAGGGCTGCTGCGGATAGGTCCCGGCTGATACGTACGATCGTGCGGTGCGAGTGGTGGTTGACATGATCAGGGGCGGGGAACGCCGGGCGCGCTACCTCGGCGCCGGCCTCGTCGCCCTGGCGGCCGGGTTCCTGCTGACCGGCCGGTGGCAGCTCGCGCTCGGGGTGGGTGTCGGCGCCCTGCTCGGCTGGGTGCTGTCGGAGCCGGTCCGGATCACCTGGGCCGTCTTCGTCATCGCCTTCGCCGTCCCGGTGACCATCGACCCCGGCTATCCGACCAACCCCTCGTACACGTTGCTGCTGGTCCTGTTCGTCCTCGCCGCCTGGGGGCGGGTGCTGCGCGCCGAGCGCGACGGGTGGCCGCCGAAGGCGCTCGCCGCGGTCCTCGTCCTTCCGATGTGTGCGGTGCTCGCCGGGCTCGTCCACTGGCACGGGGCGAAACCGGTGGTGGTCGGCGTCGCGCCGCTGCTCTGCGTCGGCGTGCTGGGGTGGCACCTGGTCGAGGAGGCGCGCCACGACCGGCGCACGATCCTCCGGATCGCCGAGACCTTGACCTGGTTCAGCGTCGCCGTGGCCCTGTTCGCCAAGTACCAGACCGTCTCCCGGACGTGGCCGATCTTCGACCAGTTCGCGTACGACTGGACGTACACCTCGGCGTTCGACGCGACCCGGGCGGTGGGGATCTCCGGGCATCCCATCATCTACGGCACCTTCGCCATGGCGATGGCGCTCGTCGCACTGACCGTCCGGGGCCGGTTCTGGTACGTGCCCGTCGCCGCGAACCTCGCCGGTCTGGTGCTCTCGGGCACCCGCAGCGCGTGGGTCGGCATGATCCTCGCGCTCGGTCTCTGGCTGCTCCTTCAGTGGCGGAAGGCCACCTGGCGGGGCCTGGGCGGCGCGCTCGCCGTCGCCGCGGTCGCCGGCGCGCTGGTGGCGGTCGACCCGTCGGGCCTGCTGCCCACCGCCACCGACCCGACGTCGACCGCGCAGAGCACGGCGACGCCGGACGCTCCCGCGCCGAGCCCGCCCGCTCCGGCGTCGGGTCCGGCCGCCCCTCCGTCGAGTCCAGCCGTTCCCGCGTCGAGCCCGGCCGCTCCGGCGTCGAGCCCGGCCGTTCCCGCGTCGAGCCCGGCCGTTCCCGCGTCGAGCCCGGCCGTTCCCGCGTCGAGCCCGGCCGCTCCGGCGTCGAGCCCGGCCGTTCCCGCGTCGAGCCCGGCCGCTCCCACGGCCGGCTCGCCGGACTCCGTCGACGTGGCGGGATCCCGGATCTCCGACCCGGCCAGCGCCGACGCGCGCTTCACCCGGATCAGCGTGGTCTGGGCGGGCATCACCCACGACTGGTCCACTGTCGTCTTCGGCAACGGGCCCGAGGCGAACGTGCGCTACCTGGAGAACGTCGGCATCGGCGACGGTCAGGCGCAGGTCTTCGACAACACCTACCTGACGTTCTGGTACAACTTCGGCCTGATCGGACTGGTCTGCCTGCTGGCGATGCTGGTGCTCCTCTACCGGCACCTCCGGTCGCTGCCGGCCCGCCTCCTGCTGGTGGCGTTCGCGGCCCAGATCTTCTTCTTCGACGTGTGGCTGTGGCTCGGCGCGGTGGCCGTGCTGCTCCTGGCGGTCGCGCTGGGCGCCGCCGACGACCGGTCGCTGTCGGCGCGGGCCGTGCCGGCACCCGGTCCCCGCCGCCCGGAGACGGCAGCCGACGACGCCGTCGCCCCGGAAGCCCCGGCCCTGCCGGGCAGCAAGCGCTGACCAGCGGCCGGTGCGGCAGTCGGATCCGGGTCGGTGTCCGGCGCTAACCGGCGGCCGGTGCGGCAGCCGGATCCGCGTCGGCGTCCGGCGCGCGGAGACGTCCGGCGGGCACCGTGTCCGGTGCCGCCCCGGCCAGGTCTGTGCCGCCCGACGGGCCACCGGGCGGCTCCCGCAGGGCGGCCGGCGTCCAGTCCTTGAGCCGCAGCGCCGGCTTCTCGACCAGGTGCCAGGAGAGCATCGCCAACCCGATGCTGAGCACCGCACTCGCCACGAGGAAGCCGACCGGGCCGACGGCCTGCACGCCGGCCTTGGCCAGGACCTGCTGCACCAGGAACGAGTAGATGTACACCCCGTACGAGTAGTCGTGCGTGCGGCCCACGCGGTGCAGCGGCGCCGGTAGCCGCACGGCGAGCCAGAGGACGGCGTACCCGTAGGCGAGCAGCGCCGGGGCGAAGAAGGCCCGGTCGACGGCGGCCGGCCCCGGGCCGACGAAGCTGCCCCGCACGGCGAGCCAGCCGACCGCCACCAGCGCGAGCAGCCCGAGCAGGTCGTTGATCGGCAGGCGGTCGCGGTACAGCTCGGCCACGCCGCCGACCAGGAACAGGAAGCCGTACCAGAGGAGGTAGGTCTTCTCCAGCGCACCGAGCAGCGGCAGCGGACCGACCGCCCCGACGGTCCAGATCCCCTGCCGGAGGTAGTTCCAGCAGAGCACGCCGAACACGGCGATCGCGGCGAGCAGCACCAGCCACCGGAGCTGCCGGCGCAGGACGGTGAGCGCGGCCAGCACGGCCACCGCCAGGTAGCAGTAGATCTCGTAGGCGAGGGTCCACAACGACCCGTTGAGGGTGTTCCCGCCCTGCCAGCGCCAGTACGGCGTGTCACCGACGAGCAGGTCGGCGATCCCGAACTGCCGGAGACCGCCCCACCAGTTCTGTCGCAGGTAGTCCAGCACGCCGCCCGGGCCGCGCCACAGCCCGTCGAGCGTGCCGTGCCGCTCCAGGTGCAGCACGGGCGCGACGACCAGGCCGGTGACCAGCAGGCAGGCCCACAGGCCGGGCCAGATCCGCAGGGCCCGGTGCCACAGGAAGCGGGGGACCGAGCTGCGCCGGGCGGAGCCGACGACGAGGAAGCCGGAGATCGTGAAGAAACCCGCGACCGCCAGGGCGCCCAGGTCGACACGGTGCAGCAGCGGACGCCCGAACCCGAGAGCCGCGCTGTGCGACAGCACCACGGCGAGCGCGAACGCGAGCCGGAGCGCGCCGAAACCGTTCGCCCGCCCGTGGTACGCGTCGGCCAACGGCTGCGACGCCAGCGATCGCCGGGCGACGGTCCGCAGGAAGCGACGCACCGGGTCAGCCGGCCGCGGGTGGGCCCGGAGCGGGCACCGCCTCGGCCGGGGACGCGGGCACCGGCGACCCGATCAGGCGTGCGGCCCGGCGGTGCCGGCGGGCGGCCGGCGGCAGCCCGACCAGGAACTCGGGGAACATGCCGAAGAACGTCCGGGCGCTGCGCAACTCCAGGGTGTGCGCCGGCGACCAGCGGACCGAGTTCGTCGCCCGGGCCCAGTGGTGGGTCCACCGGACGTCGCCGAGCAGGGCGACCGGAAAGCCGCGCTGCCACGCGCGCAGGCCCAGCTCGTGGTCCTCGTAATAGAGGAAGAAGCGCTCGTTCCACCCACCCAGCTCGATCACGTCCGCGGTGCGTCCGGCCACCGCCGCCCCCATCAACCAGGCCACGTAGCGGACCTCGCCCGGCTCCGCCACCATCCGGTACGAGGCGTGCAGGCGGGACAGCGGCCAGAGCCTGCGGTTACCCAGCTTCGCGGTGGCGTAGGGGAAGCCACGGCCGTTGGGCTGCGGAACCCCCTCCGAGGTGAGCAGTTGCGGCGCCACCAGGCCGCCGTGCGCGTCCAGGTGCCGGGCGAGCACGTCGAGGCCGTCCGGGTGGACCTCCAGATCCGGGTTCGCGAAGAGGAGGTAGCGGCCCGCCGCCTCGCGGACGGCGACGTTGTTGGCCCGGGAGAAGCCGACGTTCTCCGGCAGCCGGACGACCCGCGCGCCCAGCTGCTCCGCCACCGTCGCGGAGTCGTCGGACGACGCGTTGTCCACGACGATCCACTCGTACGGCTTCTCACCCCGCCAACAGCGGCGCAGCGTGTCCGCCGAGTTGTAGGTGACCGTCACGACGCTCCACCGGTGTCCCGTCATCACGCTCCGCGCCCCTTCCGATAGCCGAGCAGGTGGGCGAACCCGAACCGCCTGCCGGTCCACTGCCGGCGGGCGGCCGGCCCGTCGCGCAGGCCGCGTCCCACGCCGCGCAGGAACGGCCGCAGCAGGCCCTGACGGGCCCGTCGAGCGGCCAGCGCGACGTGCGCCGACGCGAGTACGGGCAGCGCGACGAGCAGCAGCGGCCAGGTGAGGGTGCGCGCCGCGACCAGGAGCCGGTTGCGGGCCAGCAGGAAGGCCCGGAACCCCTGGAGCGTGTCGTCGCCGTCGACGCTGTGGCCGCCGGCGTGGGGGAGCACCACGTCCAGCGCCCGGGTGGGTACGCCCGAGGCGTAGAGCCGCAGGGCCAGGTCGGCGTCCTCGCCCCAGGCGAACAGGGCCTCGTGGAAGCCACCGAACCGGCGGAACAGGTCGGTCGGGAAGACCGCCGCGCCGCCCGACGGGCCGAGTGGCGCCCGCGACACCGTCGCGGACCGGTCGATGAACAGCGAGATCGGGTGCAGGTCGATGCCCACGTACTCGCCACCGTGCATGGCCAGGCCGACCGCGATCGGGACGCCGGGGTCCGCCGCGACGGCGGCGCAGATGCGGGCCAGCGCGTCGTCGGGCAGCCAGACGTCCGGGTTCAGCAGCAGGACGTGGCTCGTCGTCGCGGACTCGACCGCCCGGTTGCAGCCGGCCGCGAAGCCCGGGTTGGACGCGTCCGGGACGTAGCGGTACCGGTCGGGGTCCAGGCAGCCGGCGACGACCGTCGCGCAGCCGTCCTCGGGCCAGTTGTCGGCGAAGACGAACCGCACCGGGAGCCCTTCGGCGCTGCGGACCCAGGTGGGAAGGGTCTCGGCGAGCATGTCGGCGGACCGGTAGAGCACCGTGACGATCGTCAGCTCGATGCTCATCGCAGCGACCGGTACAGGCTCTGCCAGCGCGTCACGCACCGGTCGAAGGCGTACTCCCGGGCGTACCACTCGGCCACGCCCCGCCGCTCGCCGGCGGACGCCGCCCGGCCCACTGCCGTGCGGACGGCGCCGGCCAGCGCGGCCGGGGTGGGGTCTGCCCGGAACGCCAGGCTGCCCGTCGCGTGCCGGGTGACCTCGGCCAGGCCGCCGGCCCCGGTGTGCACCACGGGCACGCCCAGGGACAGCGCCTCCAACGCGCTGAGCCCGAACGACTCGACCCGGGACGGCACCAGCAGGCAGTCGACCCGCCGGAGGAAGTCCGCCGCGGTGACCCGGCCGACGAGTTCGAGGTTCGGCCGGGCCGCGATCGGCAGCGAGCCGGCGCCGGCGACGCGCACATCCATCTCCGGCAGCAGGGCGGCGGTCTCGGCCAGCAGGTCCGCGCCCTTCTCCCGCTCCAGCCGGCCCAGGTAGCCGACCACCGGCCGCCGGCCGGGCGCCGGGACGTCGGCCGGCTCCGGGCGGGGCCAGCCGTCCGGCAGGGGGTTCGGGATCAGGTGGACGTTGCGGACGCCGCCGCGATCGCGCAGCTCGGTGGCCTCGAACTCGGACACCGCGACCGTCGCGTGCGGCCGGACGCGGCGCATCACCAGGTCCAGCGCGATGTTGGACTGGACGGCGGTCCGCTGCCGCCACGAGCCGGCGGTGTCCCGGTACTGCCAGAGGCTGTTGTGCAGGGTGACCACGAGCGGGGTGCGGTCCAGGCTCAACGCGGCCCGCGCGTGCATGGCGGCCGACAGCAGGTGGGCACAGACCACGTCCGGCCTCACCTCGCGGACCAGCCGGCGGATCCGCCGCGCGTATCCGACGTCGACGCGGCTGGTCGCACCGAGCGCGGTCCACGGCACCCCGGCCTCGCGCAACGACCGGCCCACCTCGTCGTCGGAGGTCGCGGCGACCACCTCCACGCCGGTGCGGGCGTGGGCCGGCACGAGTTCCGTCAGGATCCGTTCCGCGCCACCGAGCTGCCGGCGCCCGGAGCCACCCGTCGTGCAGACGAAGAGCACCTTCACGACGCACGCAGTCCCGCGACGGCCCCACGCGCGATGGCGCGACGCACCGGGTTCCGGCCCACCGCCGCCCGCAGCAGGATGCCGCAGACGTACGCCGTCGTCGCCACCCGACCGCGGCGGCCACCCAGGTCCCGGCTGGCCCGGATGAACTCGCGGGTACGCCGTTCCGAGATCTCCTCCGCCGACCAACGGCGCCTGGCGGTCGCGTCGTCCTCGTGCATGATCTCGGCGTCCGCCACGTACGCCAACCGCATGCCCTGCTGGCGGACCGCCCAGCACAACCGCATGTCCTCGGAGTAGAAGAACGACGTCTCGTCGACCCCGCCGACGGCGTCGAACGTGCTCCGCCGCAGCGCGACGAACGGCCCGGTCAGCCAGTCCGCCCGCTCGGGGGGCGCGACGATCCGCAGGCGCGGCACCACCAGGCTCAGCCCGGTGGCGTGGCCGAGACCGACCCCCATGGTCAGGAACCGGCCCCCCTCCGTCTGCCGTACGCCCGCCGGCGTCACCACGGCGGGGAAGGCGGCGCCGACCCGCGGGTCCTCGAGCGCCGTCAGCAGCCGGGGCACCGCGTCGCCGTGCACGACGATGTCGTTGTTGGACAGGATGACGTTCGCCCTGCTGGTGTGCCGTACGCCGAGGTTCATCCCGCGGGCGTAGCCCAGGTTCGAGCCGGACTGGACGTAGGCGACGCCCTGCCGCGCGCAGAACTCCTCCAACGCCTGGCGGATCTCCGCCGAGCTGCCGTTGTCCACGGCCACGATCTCGGCCTCGGCCGGCAGGGACCGGACGCAGGCGGCGGTCCGGTGGAAGTCCTCCCAGGCGAGGACCACGATCGAGACGTCCATTCACACCGTTCCAGGATTCGGCGGCTGCGCTCGTCGCAGGCTCGCTCTCGACGCGAACGCGTGCACGGCGTAGGCGAGCGAGGACGCGACCGCCGCCCCGACCACACCGGCCCACGGGATGATGCCGAGGTACGCCGGTATCGCGACCGCCGACGTGACGACGGCGACCACGGTGGTCGCCCGCTCGCCCCGCCGCTTCAGCAACAGGGCGCTCCAGCTCTTGCCGGCCGCGGTGGCCAGCGAGCCCGGCAGGAGCACCAGCCCGAGGATCCACGCGTGCCGGTACTCCGGCGCCAGCAGGCCCAGCACGGCGAGCCCGACGACCGCGGCCACGGCGATCGGCAGCGCCGCCCGGACCACCGCCCGCGTCGGGTCCGGCCCGGTCCCGCCGTCCCGGTCGGCGAGGATGCGCTGCGCGCGCACCACGGCGCCGGCCTGCGCGAACTCCAGGGCGGCGACCGCCAGGGCGTAGACGCCGAGCGGGCCGGCACCGGCGAACCGGGCCACCAGGATCTGGTTGAACCGGAGCGTCATCATCTGCGCGAAGATCCCGAGGTGCAGGTTCCCGACCGCGAGCAGGTCGGCCCGGTAGTCGGAGCCCGTCGCGGTGGGCGCCGGGGCCGCCCCGGCCCGCCGGACCCGCCACAGCATCAGGCCGCACACGGCGGCCGCGCCGAGCCACTGGACCGCGAGCCACACCAGGCTCCACCGGCCGCCGTCGAGCTGCCCGGCGACGTAGAGGGCGGCGTACCCGCCGACCAGGATCGCCCCGCTCGCCGCGCGCATCGCGTAGACGAGCCGGAAGCTCCGCTGCCGCAGGGCGACCGACGAGACCGTGTTGAACACGGTCAGACCCACGGCGGACCCGACGCCGACCAGGTGGCTGCCGACTCCCGCCGCGACGGTGAGCAGCGCGGCGGCGAGACCGGAGAGGACGACGGAGACCCCGATGACCGCGACGACGTACGCCCGCCCCCGGGACACGACCCAGCCGGCGGGGCGGGAGATGAGGAAGGTGTCCAGCGACAGCCCACCGACGGCCGCGCCCAGCGTCGCGCTCACCATGTTCGCCGAGAGTTCGCCGCGCTCCGCGGCGGGCAGCCCCACCGACAGGACCGCCGCCAGGCCGGTCAGGCCGAGGGCGCCGAGGTAGAGGCGTTCGGGTGCGACGAGTCGCCGGAGCAGGCCGGCCGTCCGGCGCCCGGACGGCGGTGTCGTGCCGGGGTCCGACGAGGACCGCGCAGCATCGACCAGCGATCCGCCTGTCACTCGTCTCCCCCAAACGGTGCCGCACGGGTGCGGGTGCGACGAGTTCCACGTCGCGGGGATTTTCTACCCGAACGGCTCGTCAGCTGCAATCGCCCTTCGGGCCGCACCTGGCCGGTCGGTCGCTCATTCCGAGCGACTCGGCGCCGGTCGCGGGTGGGGGACCCGGCCCTCCCGTGCGGCGGGGCCGGCATCGGCGTCCAGGCTGGACACGTACGCGCGGCAGCTCCGGTGCTCGGGCAGGAGCCCCGACGCCCGCGCCTGGGCCAGGCTCGGCGCGGCGGCGTCCCGGGCGGACAGCGTCGGCGCCTCGACCGGCCAGTCGATCGCCAGGTCGGGATCGAGAGGGTGCACGGTGTGCTCGGCGGCCGGATCGTAGGTGCTGGAGCAGAGATAACTCAGCGTGGCGTCGTCGGTCAGCGCGCAGAAACCGTGCCCCAGGCCCTCGCTGAGATAGACCGCCCGTCGGTCGACGTCGTCCAGCCGGACCGCCTCCCACCGGCCGAAGGTCGGCGAGCCCACCCGGACGTCCACCACCAGGTCGACGACGGCCCCGCGTACGCAGGTCACGTACTTGGCCTGGCCGGGCGGCACGTCGGCGAAGTGGATGCCACGGACCACGCCCCGCGCGGAGACGGAGAGGTTGCCCTGGGCGAGCCGCAGCGGATGCCCGACCACCTCGGCGAGGTGGTCGAACCGGTACCACTCCAGGAACAGCCCGCGGGAGTCGCCGTGCTGTCGGGGCGTGATCTCCCAGGCCCCGTCGATGCCCAGTGGCCGGATCCTCATCGGTCGTTCCCGCCCTGCCCGTTCCCGGCCCGGTCGTCCAGCAGGCCGAGCAGGTAGGCACCGTACCCGCTGCGGACCAGCGGGTGCGCCAGGGCGCGCAGCCGGTCGTCGTCGATCAGCCCGGACCGCCAGACCACCTCCTCGACGCAGCCGATCTTCATGCCCTGACGCTCCTCGATCACCCGGACGAACTCGGCGGCCTGCATCATCGAGGCGAACGTGCCGGTGTCCAGCCACGCGGTGCCCCGGTCGAGCACCGTCACCGACAGCTCGCCCCACTCGCGGTAGGTCTCGTTGACCGCGGTGATCTCCAGCTCGCCGCGGGCACTCGGGGTGAGCTTGCGGGCGATACCGACCACCCGGTTGTCGTAGAAGTAGAGGCCGGGAACCGCGTAACGGGACCGGGGCCGGGCCGGCTTCTCCTCGATCGACAGCACCTGGCCGGTCGCGTCGAACTCGACCACGCCGTACTCCGCCGGGTTGGCCACCGGGTACGCGAACACCCGGGCGCCGGTCGGGTCGCCGTGCTGGGCGAGCTGCCGGCCGAGGCCGACGCCGTGGAAGATGTTGTCGCCGAGGATCAGCGCCACCGACTCGTCGCCGATGAAGTCCGCGCCGAGCCGGAACGCCTGTGCGATGCCGTCCGGGCGGGCCTGCTCGGCGTACGCCAGCCGCAGCCCCCACTGGCTGCCGTCGCCGAGCAGCCGCTCGAACTGCGGGCGGTCGTCCGGCGTGGTGACCACGAGGATCTCGCGCACCCCGGCCATCACCAGGGTGGACAGCGGGTAGTAGACCATCGGCTTGTCGAACACCGGCATCAGCTGCTTGGAGACCGCCCGGGTGATCGGCCACAGCCGGGACCCCGTGCCACCGGCGAGAAGGATTCCACGCACCCGCGGAGACTACCGTCGCGTAAACTCCAGCACCCGTGAGGATCCTCGTCACCGGCGGCGCCGGGTTCATCGGGTCGGAGTACGTACGGATGCTGCTCGGCCGGCCCGGCGCGGACGCGGCCCGGGCGCCGGCAACCGCGGTCACCGTGCTGGACAAGCTCACCTACTCCGGCAACCCGGCCAACCTCGACCCGGTGCGACACGACCCCCGGCTGCGCTTCGTGCACGGCGACATCGGTGACGCGACGCTTGTCGACGACGTCGTGCCCGACCACGACGTGATCGTCCACTTCGCCGCCGAGTCGCACGTGGACCGCTCCATCACCGGCGCGGCGCCGTTCGTCACCACGAACGTGCTGGGCACCCAGACGCTGCTCGACGCCGCGCTGCGCCACCGCACCGGCCGGTTCGTGCACGTCTCCACCGACGAGGTCTACGGCTCGATCGAGTCCGGCTCCTGGACGGAGGACTGGCCGCTGGCGCCGAACTCCCCGTACTCGGCCTCGAAGGCCGGGTCGGACCTGCTGGCGCTGGCCTACCACCGCACCCACGGCCTGGACGTGGTGGTGACCCGCTGCTCCAACAACTACGGGCCGTACCAGTTCCCGGAGAAGGTCGTCCCGCTCTTCGTCACCAACCTGCTCGACGGCGGCACCGTCCCGCTTTACGGCGACGGCGGCAACGTCCGGGACTGGCTGCACGTGCACGACCACTGCCGGGGCATCGCGCTGGTGCAGGAGAAGGGCCGTGCCGGCGAGGTCTACCACATCGGCGGCGGCACCGAGCTGACCAACCGGGAGCTGACCGGGAAGCTGCTGGCGGCCTGCGGCGCCGGCTGGGACCGGGTCGTGCCGGTCACCGACCGCAAGGGACACGACCGCCGCTACTCGCTGGACATCACCAAGATCGAAACCGAGCTGGGGTACGCCCCGAGCATCGACCTCGACCACGGCCTGGCCGAGACCGTGCGCTGGTACCGGGAGAACCGGGCCTGGTGGGAGCCGCTGAAGGCGGCGCACGGATGAGCCGGCTGCTGGTCACCGGCGCCGGCGGCATGCTCGGGCGGGACCTGCTGGTGGCGTTGCGCGACCGGCCGGACGGGTCCGTCACCGCCGCCGGTCGCGCCGACCTCGACATCACCGACCCGGAGGCGGTACGCGAGGCGGTCGCCGGGCACGACGTGGTGCTCAACGCCGCCGCGTGGACCGACGTGGACGCGGCGGAGAACCGGGAGCCCGACGCCACCGCGGTCAACGGCACGGCGGTCGCGCACCTGGCCCGGGCCTGCGCGGCGACCGGCGCCCGGCTGGTGCACGTCTCCACCGACTACGTGTTCCCCGGTGACGCCACCGAGCCGTACCCGGAGGACGCCCCCACCGGGCCGGTCAACGCGTACGGGCGCGGCAAGCTCGTGGGGGAGCGGGCGGTGGCGCGGCTGCTGCCGGAGCGCGGCTACGTCGTGCGTACCGCCTGGCTCTACGGCGCCCACGGCCGCAACTTCGTCACCACCGTGCTGCGGCTGGCCGACGAGCGCGACCGGCTCGACGTGGTGGACGACCAGCGCGGCCAGCCGACCTGGTCGCGGCGGCTCGCCGAACGGCTCGTCGCGCTGGCCGACGCGGCGCTCGCCGGCGACGCCGCCCCCGGCATCTACCATGGCACCGCGTCCGGCGAGACCACCTGGTACGGCCTCGCCCGCGCGGTGTTCGCGCTGCGTGGCCTGGACCCGGACCGGGTCCGGCCGGTCACCGGCGACCGTTTCCCGCGTCCGGCGCCGCGCCCCCGCTACAGCGTGCTGGAACACGGCCGGTGGGCCGCCGCGAAGCTGCCCCCACCGGCACACTGGCACGCCGACCTGACCGCCTTCATCGACCGGCTCCCCGGAACACCTCGGTGACCGTCCGCAGCACGATCTTGATGTCCAGCCAGAGCGACCAGTTCTCCACGTAGTAGTTGTCGAACCGCGCCCGGTCCGAGATCGGCGTGTCCCCACGCAGGCCGCTGACCTGCGCGAGACCGGTCAACCCCACCGGGACCCGGTGCCGCATCGCGTAGGTCGGGTATTCCACCGAGAACTTCTCCACGAAGTACGGCCGCTCCGGCCGCGGCCCCACCACGCTCATCTCACCGCGCAGGATGTTCCACAACTGGGGCAGCTCGTCCAGCGAGGTGCGGCGCAGGAACCGCCCGATCGGCCCGACCCGCCGGTCGTGCGCGATGGACCAGGTGGTCTGCGACTCGTGCTCGTCGGCCGGCCGCATGGTGCGGAACTTGACCACCTGGAACGGCCGGCCGTAGCGGCCGATCCGCTCCTGCCGGAAGAAGACCCCCCGACCGCCGTCGAGGAGGGTGGCGATCGCGCACAGCAGCAGCACCGGGCTCAGCACGACCAGCGCGACCACGGCGAAGAGCACGTCGGAGGCGCGTTTGACCCGCCAGCGTGGACCAGTCAGCGTGGTGTCACCGATCTTCACGATCGGGAACGCTCCGATGTGGTCGGGATTGCCACCCAGCGACCGGGACCCCCACAGGCGGGGCACCGCCCAGAGGTCGCAGCGCGCGCTCGCCGGTCGCAGCAGCGCCTCCATCAGCTCGGCCTCGGAGCAGTCCGGGTCGGCGATGACCAGGACCTCGCACTCCAGCATCCGGACCAGCTGCTCGACGTCGTCGAGCGTGCCGATGAGCGGCGACGACCCCTGTCGCTGCCGCGACGGCACGTCCACCGTCCCCACGAAACGCAGCCCGTACTGCGGGTAGCGCCGCAGCAGCCGGGCCAGCTCGCCGCCGATCGGCCCGCCCCCGACCACTATCGCGTTGTGCTCCACCCAGCGCCGCCGGCGGGCCAGCAGGACGATCCGGGTGTTGACCGCCCGACCCACCACCACCAGGCCGGCGGAGAGCGCGACACCGCGCATGAAGTCGTTGACGTAGAGCACCGAGTCGTGCCGCAGCGCCGCGATGATCGCCACCACCGCGCCGGAGGCCAGCAGCCGGCCGCCGAGGCTGGGCAGCTCGTCCAGGATGCTGATGTGCCGGCGGGGACGGTAGAGGCCGCCGGCCGCGAAGAAGCTCACCGCCAGCGCCGCGTTGAACAGCGTCCCGCGCCAGTAGGTCTGGGTCAGCAGCAGCGGAGCCAGCAGCGCCGCGACGTCGATCGGCGCGGTCACCATCCAGGCCCGCAACCGACGGGTACGCGACGACGCCCGCGACCCGGCGTACGGCAGCACCGTGGTCGTGTCCATGCTGCCGGCCGTCGACGCGGCCGTGGCCGGCTGCGCGGCCGGATGCTCGAACGCCGGTAGGCGTGGCATGGTCGATCCTCCCCCCGTGACGCCCCCTACTTCCCGCTCACCGCCAGGATGTCGGGGACCGAATCGCGGCGGACCGCCTGGAACAGCGTCCGGGCACGCGCCGCGTCCGGGAACACGACGCTCTCGCTGCCGACCCGCCCCGTGCCCCTGGTCGGGCAGGTGAAGAACGTCAGGTTGCCGCCACGCAGGCCCCGCAGCTCCATCGCCAGGTCCACCAGGGACAGCGACTTGTCGACCGCGACCGAGCTGGACGTGGCCCGCACGAACGAGTTCAGCTTGGCCGGGTTGGTCAGCACGCCACCGGAGGCCGCCTTGTCCAGGATCGCCTTGATGACCTGCTGCTGGTGCCGGATCCGGGCGAAGTCGCCGTCCGGGAAGGCGTGCCGCTCCCGCGCGTAGTCGAGCGCGGCGGCCCCGTCCATGGTCTGCCGGCCCTGCCGGAACGTCCGGGTGCCGATCAGCGAGTATTTCGTGGTGAAGCCCTTCTCCACGTCGATGTCGACGCCGCCCAGCGCGTCGATGATCTCCTTGAAGCCGGCGAAGTCGACCATCGCCACGTTGTCGACCCGGACGCCGCTGAACTTCTCCACCGTCCGCACCATCAGCGGCACACCGCCCCAGGCGTAGGCGGCGTTGATCTTCGCGTCCCGGCCGCCTCGACCCTCCTTCGACCGGGGCACCGCCGTCCAGGTGTCCCGGGGGATCGAGATGAGCTGGGCGCTCGACCGGTCCTTCGGCAGGTGGGCCAGGATGATCGTGTCGCTGCGCGAACCGCCGGTGCTCTCCGGGTCGCGGGAGTCGCTGCCCAGGATCATGATGTTCATCGCGCCCCTGACCTCGACCGCCGGTCGTTCCGCCTCGGGCACGTCGGTGAACGCGTCCACCCGGTCGATCGACTTGTCGACCGACCGGTAGTAGAGGCCGCCGGCCAGCGCGCCGCCGCCGCCGAGCAGCGCCACCACGAGCAGCGCGATCAGCGCGATCCGCCGGCCCCGGCGACGCCGCGGCGCCGGCTGCTCCACCGGCCCGTCGGACTCCACATCGGAGGCCGGCGGGTGGGTGTCGGGGTCGGCGAGCGGCTGGCGATCGGACATGCCGAGGATGCTACTGATTCGGGTTCCCGCGCGGGGACCCTCGTCCGGACGGTCCGCCCTGGCCGGCCGGTCGGCTCGTTCCGCCCGCCGCGACGCTTGCCGCGCCACCCTTCGCCGATCGATGATGGACGAAGCGACCAGGCCGACCGAGGAGTCGAGATGCAGGTTATCCACCAGCCACGGGTGGCGTGGGACACGGCCCGGGTGATCGGCGGCGCGTTCCACGACGAGGAGTTGTTCGGCTGGCTCCGGGACGAGTTGGACGGCCTGCTCGGGCCCGCCGCCGGGACGGCCCTCGCCGAGAGCCGCGACCGCGTCCGACAGGTCGGTGACGCCCGGATGCCGGTCGAGACCGGCCTCTGGCGGGTCCGCCTCGAGGACGCGCTGCGGCAGCGCCCGGAACTCGGCGGGGGACTGGCCGGGCTCGCGTCGATCGCCCGCGCCCGCCGTCCTTAGCTTTCGCTTAGCCGGCTTGTCCGGCGCTACGCCGGTCCGGCAGCATCGACCGGCGTGACCGACGGCAGCGCGCCCCACCCACCGACCACCCCCGGCGACGAGCGCCCGCCCACCCCGGGCGGCCGCCGCCGGGCCCCGTCCCGGACGCGCCGCCGACTCGCCGCCGCCGGTCTGGCCGGCCTCGCCGTCGTGGTCGCCGTGACCCTCGCGGTACGCGGCGGCGCCGCCCCCGCCTGCGCCGCCCCGCCCCGCGCCGGCCTCCCGCTCGCCGCCCCGCCGGTCGGCGGCGCCACGCACACCGGCAAGGCCACCTTCTACGACTCCGAGGGCGCCGGCGGCAACTGCTCCCGGCCCGCCGCCCCCGCCAACCGGCTCTACGTGGCGCTCGGCCCGAGCGAGTACGCGGCCGGCGCGGCCTGCGGCGGCTTCCTCGACGTCACCGGCCCGCGCGGCACCGTCCGGGTGCTCGTCATGGACCAGTGCCCGGAGTGCGCGCCCGGCCACCTCGACCTCTCCGCCGAGGCGTTCGCCCGGATCGCCGACCCGGTGCAAGGCGTGGTGAAGGTCAGCTACCGGGCCGTGGTGAACCCGTCGCTG
Source organism: Micromonospora humi (assembly GCF_900090105.1). Classification (GTDB taxonomy): domain Bacteria; phylum Actinomycetota; class Actinomycetes; order Mycobacteriales; family Micromonosporaceae; genus Micromonospora; species Micromonospora humi. The sequence goes on from NZ_FMDM01000007.1 coordinate 116,591, forward strand.
CCCGGCCCGCTCACGTTCCGCCTCAAGGAGGGCGCGTCGCAGTGGTGGTTCGCCGTCCTGGTCGGTGACCACGGCAACCCGCTGCGCGCGGTGGAGGTCCGGCAGAACGGCGCGTGGCGGGCGGCGGACCGGCAGGACTACAACTACTGGCTGATCGCCTCGGGCGCCGGCCCCGGTCCGTACTCGATCCGGGTCACCGACGTGTACGGCCACCGCGCGACCGCCACCGGCATCCGGATGCTCCCCGGCCAGGTGCAGCGCAGCACGACCCGGATGTACGGCGCCGGCGCGGCGACCACCGCTGCCCGCGCGGCGAAGCCGTCCCGCTCCCCGTCGGCGCGCGCGACGCCCAGGTCGTCCGTCTCGCCGTCCCCGCCCCCGACCCTGTCCGCCGCTCCGGCCGAACCCGACCCGACCCTGGTCGACGCCGCCGCACCGGCCACCCCCTCCACGGTCCCCGCCGCATGCGGGTGACCCCGCCCGTCCTCATCTGCCTCCTCGATCCGTGAGTGGGATGCCGAGGGTTCGGGGCACCGCGAGCCCATGCCGCAGTTCCCCACGCGTCCCCTGGTCGCCTGGCTCGCTCCTGCGCAGCGGTCCAGCCAACTGGAGTTGCCCGGATGATCAAGCAGCCCGCGTCACCGCTGCCCGTGCCACCGACCCAAACTCCCTGACCACGCCGGAAGGCCCCGTCGGGCGGACGAGGGGGTGATCATGAGGTTGGCGGCACGCATCGGAGGCGGAGTGCCGCCGGGCCTGGCCGCCGATCTTGGATTTTTGGTGTCCCGAGTTGTCCGGTCAGTGGCTTTCGCGAGGTGCCACAACTCCTAGATCGACCGTCACGACTGCTCAGGGAGGTCGAGCCACATGAGGATCTCGTCGCGGGAGTCGGTGGGGGAGAGGCGGAGGGCGGCGGGGAGGCGGCCGATCTCGCGGTAGCCGAGGCGGCGGTAGAAGCGGTCCAGGCCGAGGCCGTCGCGGACGGTCACGTGCAGCGCCTCCACGGCTGCCGTCCGGGCGACCCGTTCGGCCTCGCGCATCAGCGCCGCGCCGTAGCCGCGCCCCTGCGTGTCGGGGTGGACCATGACGCGCTTGAGCACCCGCCAGTGCGTCTTGAGGTGGAACCGGTTGTCGGCGATGACGAGGACGGCGACGAGCCGGTCGTCCTCGTAGCCGGCGAGCAGCCGGTCCGGGCCGTCGGCTACCGCGGCGAGGGTCGACTCGGCGACCGGCCGCACCTCGTCGGCGGTCACCGGGGCGACGAAACCCACCGCGCCGCCGGCGTTTGTCACGTCCACCCACAGGGCGACGAGTTGTTCGCGCAGCTCGGTGGTGAGGTCGGGGTCGAGTACGAAGCGCAGGTCCACGCCCGCCATCCTGCGGGTGGCGACCCGGCGACGACCCGGGTTCGTGACGCGGCTGACACCGCTGGTGGTGCGGGAGGGGGGTTTCGAACCCCCACGTCCTCTCGGACACGGGCTCCTAAGGCCCGCGCGTCTGCCGTTCCGCCACTCCCGCCGGCTCGCTGAGTCTAAGGCGTCGGGCCAGGAGGGTGTGCAATCCGGTCCGTCGTGGAGTCGGTCCAGCCGCCGCCCTTGTTGCGGCCTGCGAACGTGTCGGTCTGGCTGTGGCAGTTCGGGCAGAGGATCCGCAGGTTGGGCGGCCTGTTGTCGAGGAAGTCGCCGTTGATGTGGTCGACGTGCAGGGTCAGTGGTCGACCGCACCAGATCGCACCAGATCGGCACTCCTCGCACTCCTCCGGCACGCCGATGTCACCCAGCGCCCACCGCAGTCGAGTGCCGGGAGTGCGTCGCGAGCGGGCGGGAGGTCGCAGAAGCAGTTGCGACGAGGTGATGCGACGTGCGCCACGTGTGCCCTTGTTGTGTGCGCTTCCGGTGAAGTGTGAGGTGTCGATGCCGAACCTCTTGAGCTGCCGGCTGATGTGCGCGTGCGACCCACCGCTGACCCTTACCCCGAGCAGCCGCATGACCTCGGTCACGCTGCGCGCCCGCGCGGCGGTCGCGGCCAGCAGCTCGGGCGAGTATTTGTGACGAACCACGAGCCGACGGTAACGGCGGCCCCCGACAGGTTCAGTCGAGCCCGAGGTCGCGGCGCAGCTTGGCGACGTGCCCGGTGGCCTTGACGTTGTAGAGCGCCCGCTCGACCTTGCCGTCGGGGTCGATGACGAACGTCGAGCGGATCACGCCGGTGACCGTGCGGCCGTACATCTGCTTCTCGCCGTACGCCCCGTACGCGCTCAGCACCGACTTGTCCTCGTCGGCGACGAGCGGGAACGTGATCGCGTCCCGGTCGCGGAACTTGGCCAGCTTGGCGGGCTTGTCCGGGGAGATGCCGACCACCTCGTAGCCGGCGGCCTGCAACGAGGCGAGCGAGTCGCGGAAGTCGCACGCCTGCTTCGTGCAGCCGGGGGTCATGGCGGCCGGGTACGCGTACAGGATGACCTTGCGGCCGCGCAGGTCGGCCAGGGACAGCGTCCCGCCGTCGTCGGTGGGGAGGGTGAACTCGGGGGCGGGGTCGCCGGGGTTCAGGCGGTCGGTCATGGCGGTGACGATACCGCCGTGCCCTCGGCGGTGGTGGGTGGCGACGCGCGGTCCGGTGGTGATCAACACCATGCCTTGTTGCAAGGGATTGGCAACAACGCCGTCCGGGAAATAGGCTCACCCGGTGGAAACCCTGGCGATGCACATCTCCAACGGGATCATCGACGGTCCCGTCGCCGCGATCTTCGCGGCCTTCGCGCTCGCCGCGCTCGCGTTCTGCGTGCTGCGCGGCCGGGCCGACCTCGACGACCGGCTGGCGCCGATGGCCGGCCTGGTGGCCGCGTTCATCTTCGCCGTGCAGATGCTGAACTTCCCGATCTTCACGGCCGGCGTGAGCGGTCACCTGCTCGGCGGCGCGCTCGCCGCGCTGCTGGTGGGCCCCTGGGTGGGCGCGCTCTGCGTGGCCGTGGTGCTCGTCGTGCAGGCCCTGGTCTTCGGTGACGGCGGGGTGGCCATGCTCGGCCTGAACATCACCAACATGGCGATCCTCGGCACCGCCGCCGCCTACCTGCTGATCGCGCTGCTGCTGCGGGTGCTGCCCCGCACCCCGGCCGGGCTGGCGGTCACCGCGTTCGTCTCCTCGCTGGTCAGCGTCGTGGTCGCGTCGCAGGGCTTCGTGTTCCAGTACTGGCTGGGCGGCACCACCGACCTCGGCGGCAACCTCGGCGGGCTGGCCGGCACGATGGCCTTCGCCCACCTGCTGATCGGCATCGGCGAGGGCCTGATCACCGCGACCACCGTGGTCACCGTCGCCAAGGTCCGCCCCGACCTGGTGTACGCGCTGCGCGCCCTGAAACCGGCCGCGCCGGTTCCCGCCGTCCCGGTCGCCGGAGGTGTCCGATGAGCAGGCGTTCCTGGCCGTTCCTCCTCGGCGGCCTGCTGGTCGCCCTGGTGCTGGCCGGTGTGGTCAGCAACTACGCCTCGTCGCACCCGGACGGGTTGGACTCGTCCCTGCTCAAGGGCTGCACGGTGAACGCCGACGACGAGATCACCGGCGGCAGCTGCCCGGCCCAGCAGGCCCGGGACCACGAGCTGGCGGACAGCCCGCTGGCCGACTACGGCGTCCGGGGCGTCGGCAACGACTTCCTCTCCACCGGCCTGTCCGGGGTGCTGGGCGTGCTGCTCACGTTCGCGGTCGGCGGTGGCCTGTTCTGGCTGGCCCGCCGCCGTAACCCGGCCGGCGCCACCTCGACCGGCCCCGGCGCCACCGCCTCGACCGGCGCCACCGCCTCGACCGGCCCGACGGGCGTCGACGAGGCCGGCCCGGCGCGCGCCGCCACCACCGGCGGGACGACGGCGTCCCGCCCGACCGGCGACCGCTGAGCCGGGGCGAGCGACGATGGGCGCCGGGCACGGGCACGTGCTCTACCGCGAGTCCGGCTCGCCGGTGCACCGCCTCCCGCCGGAGGTGAAGATCACCGCCATGGTGCTGTTCACCGTGGCGGTGGTCGCCACCCCACGGGAGGCGTACTGGGCGTTCGGCGGCTACGCGCTGCTGGTCGCCGCGGTGGCGGCGCTGGCCCGGGTGGGCCCGCGCTGGCTGCTCGGCCGGGCGCTGATCGAGCTGCCGTTCGTGCTGTTCGCGTTCGCGCTGCCGTTCCTCGGTGCGGGGGAGCGGGTCGACGTGGCCGGGCTGAGCCTCTCCGTCGACGGGTTGCACGGGGCGTGGAACATCCTGGCCAAGGGCACGCTCGGCGTACTCGCGTCGCTGTTGCTGGCGGCGACCACGACGACGCGCGACCTGATCCTCGGCCTGGACCGGCTGCGCTGCCCGCAGATCCTCACCCAGATCGCCACGTTCATGCTGCGCTACCTGGAGGTGCTGGTCGGCGAGGCCCGGCGGATGCGGGTGGCCCGGGTGTCCCGGGGTGACGACCCGCGCTTCCTCTGGCAGTTGCGCGGCTTCGCCGCCGGCGTCGGCGCGCTCTTCCTGCGCGCGTTCGAGCGCGGCGAGCGGGTCTACCTGGCGATGGTCTCCCGGGGTTACACCGGCCGGATGCCGGCGGTGTGGCAGGGGTCCGGCGCGGCCACCGCCGGGCAGTGGGCGGTCGCCGCGACGGTTCCGGTGATCGCGGCCTCCATCGCCGCCGCCGCACTCGTCCTGCAATGATCGGGTACGTGCAGCAGCCGCCCTCCCTGGACGTCCGTGGCGTCCGGTACGCCTATCCGGACGGTCACGTCGCCCTGCACGGGGTGGACCTGAGCGTGCCGCGTGGTGACCGGGTGGCGCTGCTGGGCCCGAACGGCGCCGGCAAGACCACGCTGGTGCTGCACCTGAACGGCATCCTCACCCCGACCGGGGGGACGGTGGAGGTGGGCGGTCTGGCCGTGACCCGCGACCGGGAGACGCTCGCCGAGGTCCGCCGTCGGGTCGGCATCGTCTTCCAGGACCCGGACGACCAGCTCTTCCTGCCCACCGTGGCGGAGGACGTCGCGTTCGGCCCGGCCAACCTGGGGTTGCGCGGGGCGGAGCTGGCCGCGCGGGTCGACGAGGCGCTCGCCGCGGTGGGCATGGCCGAGCACCGGGACCGGGCGCCGCACCACCTGTCGTTCGGGCAGCGGCGCCGGGTGGCGGTGGCCACCGTGCTGGCCATGCGCCCGGAGATCCTGGTGCTGGACGAGCCGTCGTCGAACCTGGACCCGGCGGCCCGCCGGGAGCTGGCGGAGATCCTGCGCGCCCTGCCGGTGACGCTGCTCATGGTCACCCACGACCTGCCGTACGCGGCCGAGTTGTGCCCCCGCGCGGTGATCCTGGACGGCGGCCGGATCGTCGCCGACGCCCCCACCCCCGACCTGCTCGCCGACCCGGAGATCCTGGCAAGACACCGCCTCGAACTCCCCTACGGCTTCGCCCCACCCCTCCCTCGCCCCTGACCCCCGCCCGCCCCCTCACCTCGGCGATCTTGCACTTCCGGCCCCGGCATCACGGACGAAAGCCGCACTCCAGGGGCCGAAAGTGCAAGATCGACGGGGAGGGGGGAGGGGCGCGCGGGTGGGTCAGGGGGTGCGGGTCGCCTGGGGGTGGGGGGCAGGGCGGGGGGCAGCGCGGGCGGCGGTGCGGAGGCGGAGCAGGCCGGCGGCGATCGCGCCGGCGCCGGTGGCCAGGGCCACGGTGACCAGGACCCGGGTGAGGGTGGGTGGGCCGGCGGCGGGGGGCACCGAGCGGGACAGGACGGCGAGGTTGGACACGCCGGCGAACAGGGTGAGGCAGGCGCCGGCGAGCGCCAACGTGAAGTCGGCGGCCGGCCGGCGCGCCAGCGCGTAACCGCCGGCGGCGAGCGCGCCGAGGCCGGTCAGCAGCGTCCACACCTGGCCGGTGACCAGCTCGGCCAGCAGCCCGCCGACGCCGGGGGCGCCGGTGTCGAGCGCCCGCCCGACGGTGAGCCCCACGGTGGCCGCGCCACCCACGGCGAGCAGCGCGCCGACCGCGCGCAGCGCGCGCACCCCGGCGGCCGTCCCGCCGGGCACCAGCCCGGCCGCGCCGATCACCAGGAGACCGAGCGTGGCGGCGACCCACCACGGGTACGGGTCGGGCGGCGGCACCCAGTCCAGCGTGCCGCGTACCTCGGTCGGGGTGTCGCCGGCGCGCAGCGGCACCACCCAGTCGCGGACCCGCTGCTCGCGGCCCGGGTCGGCGGCCACGGCAGCCGGTGGCCCGTCGCCGCGCCAGAGCGTGCGCTGGTCGTGCCAGCGGGCGGTCGGCCCGTCGGCGATCCGTCGCCAGGCCGGCGCGGCGGCCGGGTCGGCCTCGGCCGGAAGGGTGGTCTCGCCGGCGATCGTGCGGTTCAGCCAGGTGGCGGGGGAACGGCTGTTCTCGAACACGCCGTCGGGGCCGATCCGCAGGTACGGCTCGCCGGAGTAGCCGAGCACGGTGACGTCGACGCCGGTGCGGTTGGTCAGCTCCAGCCGCGCGCCGGCCTCCACCATCCGGGCGGTCAGCCCCGGCCGCTCCGGACCGAGGCCGGTGACCGTGCCCCGGTAGTCGGTGCCGTCGGGCGCGTCCGCGCCGTGCGCGGCGGCCGGCGCGGCGAGCGCCAGCAGGGCGGCGGTCGCGGCGGCGGCAACGAGCGCGGCCCGGCGCAGCGCGGTGGGGATCACTTCCCGGCCGCCGCCACGGCCGCCTTGATGCCCTCCGGGCTCTTGTCCTGCAGCTCGGTGCCGTTGACCTTGATGGTGGGCGTGCCGGTCACGCCGGACCTGCTCGCCTCCTCGGTCACGTGCCCGGTCCACGACGTGTAGGTGCCGTCGTTCACGCAGGAGGCGAAGTCGTCCCGGTTCAGCCCGACGCCCGCGCCGATGTCGATCAGCTCGTCGTTGCTCAGCCCGGCGCTGCCCTCGGCGGGTTGCCGGGCGAAGAGCTGGTCGGTGAACTCGCGGAACTTGCCGCCCTGGGCGGCGCAGCCGGAGGCGGCCGAGGACCGGGTGGAGTATTCCGTGGTCGAGTAGCGGTTCAGGAACGCCACCGGGTGGAACACCAGCTTCGCCTTGCCCTCGCCGACGAGCTGGTTCAGCGTCGCGCCGTTGGTCTGCTGGAACTGCTTGCAGATCGGGCAGAGGTAGTCCTCGTAGAGGTCGACGGTGACCGGGCCGCTGCCGGAGACGATGCCGGTGCCGGCGTCGTTGGCGCCGGGCGGCGCGGTGAAGTCGTCGGACTTCTGCGAGGAGTAGACGGCCCAGCCGATGCCGCCGGCGATGACCAGCACGAGCACCGCGGCGATGGTGGTCCAGAGGGTGCGCTTGCGCCGCTTCTCCCGGGCGATCTGCTCGCGCACCACCCTCGCCGCGTCCCGGCGCCCCTTACGACTGCTCATCGTCGTCCTCCACGGTGTCGCCCGCCAGCCAGCCGTCCACCGAGAACGGGGTGCGGGGCCAGATCAGCAGGAACCCGGCCAGCGCCAGGAACCCCAGGTCCCGGAGGATCTCCGGGAGATAGCTCGGGGCCTCGCCGGCACCGAGCTGGCCGCCGCTGCCGAAGCACCCGCAGTCGATGGCCAGGCCGCGGGCCCAGGCCGAGGCGATGCCGGCGACGAAGACCACGAGCAGCGCGGCGGAGACACCGGCGCTGACCCGGGTGGCCAGCCCGGCGAGCAGGAGCAGGCCCAGGGCCAGCTCCACGAACGGCAGCGCCGCCCCGATCACCGTGGCCAGGTCGTACGGCATCACCTGGTAGGCGTTCACGGCCCGGCCGGAGGCGGCCAGGTCACCGACCTTGGCGCCGCCGGCGATCAGCCAGACGGCGGCGAGCCCGAGGCGGGCCGCGACGCCCAGCCAGGGCCGTAGCGTCGGCCAGCGCCCGGCCCGGGTGGTGGAGGGGGTCACAGTCATTCGTCGTCCGGCGCTCACGAATGGTTCCCGCTCATCCGGCCAGCGTGTCGTCGACGGCGTCGACGAGTTCGTCGCGGGCCCGGGCGACCCGGGAACGGATGGTGCCCACCGGCACCCCCTCCACGTCGGCCGCCTCGGCGTAGGAGAGGCCGAGCAGTTGGGTGAGCACGAACGCGGAGCGTCGTTCGGCGGGCAGCCGCCGGACCAGGTCGGCGGCGCCGAGCTGGCCGGCCGGGTCGGGGTGCGGCCGGTCGGTGGCCGCCTGGGCGGCGAGCCGCTCGTCGAGCCGGCGGCGGCGCACCACCGTCCGCAGGTGGTCGGCGCAGGTTCGCCGGGCGATGCCGAGCAGCCAGGTCCGGGCGGAGGACCGGCCCTCGAAGCCGGGCAGCGCCCGCAGGGCCCGCAGGTAGGTCTCCTGGGTCAGGTCGTCCGCGCTGTCCGGGCCGACCAGGGCGGCGGTGAAGCGCCAGACCTCGGCCTGGGTGGCCCGCACGAAGGCGGCCTGGGCCGCCGGGTCGCCGTGCCGGGCGGCGAGCGCCCAGCCGGTGGCGGTCTCGCGCGCAGCCGCCGGGCCCGCCGGAGGGCGGTCGGCGGCGGTGTCGCGCGGGGCGGGGATCACGTCAGACGAGGTTACGCGGCGTACCTGTGCGGGACAGGGTCCTTCGGCCCATTCCGTGGCGCCGCACACGCCGGGAACTTTTCCCACCCGCTCACCGACTACCCCCTCATGACCTCCGACCAGGTTCCGGTGGCGCGCGCCGCCGCGCCGATCGGCCGCCCCGGCGCGCCCGCCGGAGGTCGGCTCGCCGCCCGGGTCGCGGTTCGGGAACCATGGCGGTCATGACTGCTGCCGTACGCCGCCCGCCCGGGGTCCTCGCCGCCCGCTCCGGGACCGTCGCCGGGCTGCTGCTCCTCCTGGTCTCCCTGCTGCTCGCCCCGGCCACCCCGGCCAGCGCCCACGCGGTGCTGGTGAGCAGCAGCCCCGCCGCCTCCGCCGTGGTGCCCGAGGCGCCCGCCCAGGTGGTGATCACCTTCAGCGAGGGCGTCCGCAAGGTGCCGGACAAGGTGCGGGTGATCGCCCCCGACGGTTCCCGGGCCGACCGGGGCGAGCCGACGTTCCAGGGCGCGGAGGTCACCATCCCGGTGGACCCGTCCGCCGGGCGCGGCACCTACCTGGTGAGCTACCGGGTCATCTCGGCGGACAGCCACCCGGTCTCCGGCGCGTTCACCTACTCGGTGGGCGCGCCGTCCGAGCCGCCGACCGACAGCGGCTCGGACAACCGGGCGAACCCGGTGACCGAGAACGCGGTGAAGGTGGCGAAGTACGCCGGCTACGTCGGGTTGCTGCTGCTGGTCGGCCCGGCGCTGGTGCTGGCCGCGCTCTGGCCGCGCCGGCTGTCCCGGCGCGTTCCGGGGCGACTGGTCTGGGCCGGGTTGGGCGTGCTGGTCGCCGCCACGCTCGCCGAGCTGTGGCTCCAGGTGCCCTACACCAACGGTGGCGGCCTGTTCGACGTGACCGGGTCCGGCCTGGGCGACGTGCTGGGCAGCAGCTACGGCACCACCCACCTGGTCCGGCTGGGCCTGCTCGCGGCGGCGGCGTTCCTGCTCCGCCCGCTGCTCGCCGGGCCGATCGGCCGCACCGACGCGATCATCCTGGCCGTCCTGGGCGGGGCGGCGCTGTTCACCTGGCCGCTCGCCGGCCACCCGGCCGCGTCACCGGCACCGGCGGTCTCCGTGGTGGTGGACGCCATCCACCTGGGCGGGATGGCGGTCTGGCTGGGCGGACTGGTGATGTTGGCGGCGTTCCTGCTGCCCCGGGCGGACGAGCGGGAGCTGGACGCGATCCTGCCGATCTGGTCCCGCTGGGCCGCGCTGGCGGTGGCCGCGCTGCTGCTCGCCGGCACCGTGCAGGGCCTGATCGAGGTGGCCAGCCCGAAGGCGCTCGTCGACACCACGTACGGGCGGCTGCTGCTTGCCAAGATCGTGCTGTTCGCGCTGGTGATCGGCGTGGCCGCGTACTCCCGGGCGCTGGTGCGGCGGCGCGTCGCCGCCGGGCGGCCGGGCGCGATGCGGCGGGCCGTGGTGGCCGAGCTGGCGATCACCGCGGTGGTGCTGGGCCTGTCCGCGACGCTGGTGCAGACCACCCCGGCGCGCACCGCCGCCGCCGACGTGGCCGGCGCGCCGACCGGCTACTTCTCCACCACGTTGAGCAGCCCGATCTACTCGCTCCAGGTCGAGCTGGACCCGGCCGAGACCGGCAACAACTCGCTGCACCTCTACGCCTACACCACCGACAACCGGCCGCAGCCGGTGCAGGAGTGGAAGGTCACCGCGGCGCTGCCGTCGGCCGGGATCGAGCCGATCACGGTGCCGTTGCTGCCGCTGAGCGACAACCACGCGACCGGCGAGGTCAACCTGCCGGCCCGGGGGGACTGGCAGCTCCGCTTCACCGTCCGCACGTCCGACATCGACCAGGCCACGGTGACCGCCACCGTGCCGATCAAGTAAACGGAAGGTCCCATCTGATGATCCGTCTCCGGCGTCCCGCGACCGCCGCCGCGCTGACCCTCGCCGCCGTCGCCGCGACCGTGCTCGGCCTGGCCGGGCCGGCCTCGGCGCACGTCACGATCAACCCGCAGGAGGGTACGCAGGGCGGCTACGGCCGGTTCGCGCTCCGGGTGCCGAACGAGAGCGACACGGCGTCGACCGTCAAGGTCGAGGTGAACCTGCCGGCGAACGCCCCGGTCGGTTCGGTCTCCACCATGCCGGTGCCGGGCTGGACGGTGGCGGTGGAGAAGCGCAAGGTGGACCCGCCGATCGAGGTGCACGGCAGCCAGCTCACCGAGGCGGTCTCCAAGCTCACCTTCACCGCGCCCCCGAACGGCGGGGTGAAGCCGGGCGAGTTCCAGGAGTTCCCGGTGTCGATGGGCCCGCTGCCGGAGGTGGACACCATGGTGTTCAAGGTGCTGCAGACCTACTCCGACGGCAACGTCTCCCGCTGGATCGAGGAGCCCACGCCGGGCGCGGAGGAGCCGGAGAACCCGGCCCCGGTGCTCAAGCTGGCCGCCAAGGCCGCGTCGCCGGGTGCCAGCGCCCCGGCCGAGGCGGTGGCCGCGGCCGACGACGACGATGACGACGCCGGCTCCGGCACCGCGTTCGGGGTGGCCGGTCTGGTCGCCGGTCTCGCCGGCCTGGCGCTCGGCGGGCTGGCGTTCGCGCGTACCCGGCGGGAGCCCGTCGCGAAGTCCTGAGCGCAACCCCTCACCGGCCCGGCGGATCGTCCGCCGGGCCGGTGTGCGTTCCGGGGCCGGGTGCGGTGGATATCCGGCGACGGGCCGGCCGGCGTCGGTAAGGTCGGCCGGGTAGCTGGCTACCGAGAGGGACGACCCGAATGCGTTTCGTACGCGCGATCACCGGCATGCTGCTGCTGGCCGTGGGGGTTCCGGCGCTGCTGGCGGGCGCCGGTCTCTGCTTCGCCGCCGGGCACGCCGATCCGGTCGGCGGCTTCGCCGCCCGCGCCGGCGGGCTGGACCTGACGCTGCGGGGCGGTTGGTCCACCGGCGCGGCGGGGGCGCTGCTGTCCGGCGTGGCGCTGCTGGTGATGTTCGCCGCGGTGTTGCTGCTGCGCCCGCACCGGCCGCGCGAGGTGGTCTTCGTGGTCGAGCCGGACCAGGTGCCGGTGCTGGCCGGGCGGCTCGGAATCAGCTCGCTGAGCGAGCTGGGTCGGCAGCCGGGCCCGGCGTCCCGGCCGGCACGGCAACTGGTCGCCGTCGGTTCGTCGCCCGGCGGGCAGACCCGCCCGGCCATCGCGCCGGCGCCGAGCCGCCGCCCGGCCGGCGAGTGACCGACGACGGCTGACGGCCCTCCGCGCTGCCGACGCGGAGGGCCGTCATCACCGGGGGTTATTCGGTGCTACCTGGGAGAGAACTGAGGTAGTTGAGACCAGATTACCGCCCAACAGCATCATTCGCGAGATCTGTCCGTTTAACGAACACCGGGGACCGGTGGCGGATCGGCAGCACGGCCAACAGCAGCAGGCTGAGCAGCACGTAGGCGTTGCGCACCACGAAGTCGACCGGATCATCGGTGTGCACCGTGCCGGTGCCCCAGTCCTGGAACGTCACCACCCCGTACACGATCACCACGCCCGTGCCCGCGGCCAGCGCGAGCAGGCCGCGGCGCCGCCGGACGCCGGTCACCGTCGCCCGGTCGGCGTCCAGCGCCGCGTCCACCAGCACCACCACCGCCGGGATGAACCAGTAGAGGTGGTGCGTCCAGGTGATCGGCGAGATCAGGCCGCCCACCAGGCCGGTCAGCGTGAGGCCGACCAGCGCGTCCCCGGCCCGCGCCGCGCGCGCCGCCCGCCACAACCCGAGGCCGGCGATCGCCACCGCCAGCAGCAACCACGGCAGCCGGCCCGGCTCGTCCGGCGCGGTCATCCGGCTGAGCAGGCCGAACAGCGACTGGTTGCCGGTGTAGTCGGTGCGGCCCACCCGGTCGGTGGTCCACAGCTCATGGGTCCAGAACCGCCACGAGTCGCCCGGCGCCACCGCCGCCGCGAGCAGCGTGGCCACCGCCGCGGTCGCCGCCGCCACGGCCGCCGCCCGCCAGCGCCGGGCGGCCAGCAGATAGAGCAGGAAGATGCCGGGGAAGAGCTTGAGCGCCGCCGCCAACCCCACGCCCACGCCGGCCCACCGCCGCCCCTGGGGTACGGCGAACAGCAGGTCGGCCAGGATCAGCACCACCAGCAGCATGTTGATCTGGCCCAGCGTGATCGTCTCGCGGGTGCTCTCCACCGCCAGCACCAGCAGCACGGCCACGGTCAGCCCGAACCCGCGCGGCAGGTGGTGCCGCCGCAGCACCGGCAGCACCAGCCAACGGGTGGTCACCACCACGCCCGCCAGCGTCAGCACCACGAAGGCGGCGACGGCGACCCCGAGGGGCAGCAGCGCGAACGGCCGCAGCAGCAGCGCCGCGAACGGGGGATAGGTGAAGTAGAGCGCGCCCTGCACCCGGTCCGGCTGGACGTAGTCGTAGAGCGGGTGACCGGCCGCCCACCAGTCCATCGCCCGCATGTAGATCTTCAGGTCGTAGTAGTCGTGCCGCAGGGCGGGCAGGTAGAGCGCCGGCAGCAGGGCGGCCAGCGCCAGCACCGTGACCACCCGCCGGGCCGTACGCCCGCCCGCGTCGTCCTCGGCGACGGCGGGTGGGGCGACGGGTTCGGCTGGCACGGGGAAACCCTAGCGGTCCACCTGCCCGACCGTGCCGAGGCGCGGGCGCGTCGGCTGCGCGTAGTCTGTCCCGGTGGCTGATCTTCTCGTCTGGATCGATTGTGAGATGACCGGGCTGGACCTGCGTCGGGACGCCCTGATCGAGGTCGCCGCGCTCGTCACCGACCCCGACCTGAACGTGCTCGGGGACGGCGTGGACGTGGTGATCCACGCCGACGACGCGGCGCTGGACGGCATGCCGGAGATCGTGCGCACCATGCACGCCAAGTCCGGCCTGACCGAGGAGGTACGCCGCTCCACGGTCACCCTGGCCGAGGCCGAGGACATGGTGCTCGACTACGTCACCAGCCACGTGAAGGATCCGCGCACCGCCCCGCTGTGCGGCAACTCCATCGCCACCGACCGGGGCTTCCTGGCCCGCGACATGACCCGGCTCGACGCCCACCTGCACTACCGGATGATCGACGTCTCCTCGATCAAGGAACTGTGCCGGCGCTGGTACCCGCGGGTGTACTTCGGCCAGCCGCAGAAGGGCCTGGCCCACCGGGCGCTGGCCGACATCCGGGAGAGCATCCGGGAGCTGGAGTACTACCGGCGGACGCTGTTCGTGCCGCTGCCCGGGCCGGACGTGGAGACCGCGAAGGGCATCGCCGCGCAGCTCTGACGCCCGGCCGGAACCCGGTGGACGGGGCCGGTCGGGGTGGGGCTATTATTGGTCCGCGCACCGCCCGGGCGACCGGAGCGGCGAGCATGGTGGCTGTAGCTCAGTTGGCAGAGCACCGGGTTGTGGTCCCGGTTGTCGTGGGTTCAATTCCCATCAGTCACCCCAACGACGAAGCCCCCTCCTCCGGGAGGGGGCTTCGTCGTGTACGGGGATTCCTCAGGCGGTCGGCTCGTACGGCAGGGCACTGCCCTTGACGTACTCGTCCCAGCTCATGTTCCAGTCGGTCCAGCCGTTGCCGTTCTGCAGCTTGCGCTCGGTGCCCTTGACCGTGATCGGGTCGCCGAGGCGGGTGTTGGCGAACAGCCAGTTGCCGTCCTTCATCGAGACGTTGACGCAGCCGTGGGAGACGTTCGAGCGGCCCTGCACGCCCTCGGACCAGGGGGCCGCGTGGATGAACTCGCCACCCCAGGTGAGCCGCTGGGCGTAGTCGATCTCGGTGCGGTAACCCTCCTCCGGGCCCAGCTCCTCCATGGTGTCGAAGACGGTGTGCCGGAGCTTCTCGATCACCACCATGGTGCCGCTGGAGGAGGGGGTGCTCTTCTTGCCGAGGCTCACCAGGATCGTCTTGACCGTCTTGCCGTCCTTGGTGACGGTCATCCGCTTGGTGCGGTTGTCCACGGTCATCACGAACGACGGGCCGATCTTGACGTCGACGGTCAGGTCGGAGCGGCCGTACCAGCCGTCGCCGAGCGGCAGCCCGGCCGCCTGCACCTGGTAGGAGACGGTGCTGTTGGCCTTCCAGAACGTCTTCGGCCGGTAGTGCACCTCGGTCGGGCTGATCCAGCGCCAGATGCCCTCCTGGGCCGGCGTGGCGGTCACCGTCATCCGGCGCTGCATGTCGTCGCGGTAGTCCGGCGGGATGGGGCGGCCGAACTTCACGATCAGCGGCATGCCCACGCCGACGACCTGGTTGTCGCCGAGGAAGCTGGTCACCCGCACCTGCTTGGCCGGCTTCGCCATGGTGGTGAACGTGCTGGTGGCGGTGGCCGGCTTGCCGTCGTCGCCGGTGGCGGTCACGGTCGCCGTGTAGGACTGCGCGTAGGCCAGGGCGCCGGCCGGCTGCCAGCTCTTCCCGTCGGCGGCCAGCGTGCCCTCGACGGCCTTGCCGGTGGAGTCCTTCAGTTCGACGGCGGTCTGCTGCGCCTCGGTCGTGGTGAAGGTGATGGCGGTGGTCGCCGGCACGTCCTTGGCGTCGGCGGCCGGTTCGCTGATGGTGGCCGCCGCCTTCGGGGCCTTCTCGCCGCCGTCGTCGCCGCCGCCCTGCCAGCTCGACGGCTTGTCGTCGCCGCCACCGGTGCAGGCGGACGTCAGAGCCATGGCGGCGGCGAGCACCGCGGCGGCGAGAGCACGGCGCCCGCCGCGGCGGGCGCTCCCGCCCCGGATCAGTTCGTCGTGGCCAGCTCGCATGATTCCCTCACAAGTGTGATGCCCGGTCCTCGTCGTCTCTGGTGAGACGCACCGGGCCGGCAACCCGTTGCCGGGAGTGAAGCGGAACACCCCGGTGACGATGTAACGATTCTGTTGTCGTCCGGCGCTTGGTGGTGGGGACGAGTCCCGGCGGCTGCCGGAAGAAGCGCGTCCGACCACGTTACGCCGATCAGAACGGCGAGCCCTGCCCGCCCTTCGGCACCGGCAGGGCGCTGCCGGCGACGAACTCCGACCAGTTCATGCTCCACGCCGTCCAGCCGTTGCCCGGCACCAGCCTGCGCTCGGTGCCCTTCACCGTGATCGGGTCGCCGACCAGCGTCTTGCCGAACAGCCACCGGCCCTCGGCCATCGACACGTTGACGCAGCCGTGCGAGACGTTGCGGCGCCCCTGCACGCCCTCCGACCAGGGGGCCGCGTGGATGTACTCGCCGCCCCAGGTGATCCGCTGGGCGAAGTCGATCTTCGTCACGTACTGGTTGTCCGGGTCCGGCTCGTCGCGGGTGTCGAAGACCGTGGACTCCTTCTTCTCCATCACCACCATGGTGCCGCTGGAGGAGGGGGTGCTCTTCTTGCCCAGGCTCACCGGCAGGGTCTTGATCACCGCGCCGTTCTCCGAGACGGTCATCCGCTTGGTCGCGTTGTCCACCGTCATCTCGAACGCCCGGCCGATCTTCGCGGTGGCGCTCCGGTCCACGTTGCCGTAGCGGCCGTTGCTCAGCGGGATCCCGGCCAGCGCCAGCCGGACCGTGATCGTGGTGCCGGTCTTCCAGTACTCCGGGGCGCGGTAGTAGGCCTGGGTGCCGTTGTAGAGCCAGTGCCACGCGCCGGGCTGCGGCGGATCGGTCTGCACGAACATCCGCTTCTGCACCGCGGCCCGGTCCTTCTTCGGGATGCCGGGCGAGAACTCGGCGACCACGGGCATGGCCACGCCGTACGTCTTGCCGCTGAACAGGTAGAGCCCGGAGCCGATCATCGACTTCGGCTTGGCCATCGTGGTGAAGGTGCTGGTGCCCTGGTGGGTGGCGCCGTCCTTGCCGGCCCCGGTGACCGTGGCGGTGTACTTCGTGCCGTACTTCAACGGCGCCGAGGGCACCCAGGCGGTGCCGTCGCGCCGCATCCGCCCGTTGACGGCGGTGCCGGCGGCGGTGGTGAGCACCACCTTCGACACCGTGCCGCCGCCCGGGATCCGCGCGCTGATCTCGGTGCTCGCCGGCCGGCCGGTCGCGCCGTCGGCCGGCGTCACCGCCAGCGGCGTCGCGGCCGGAGCCGCGTCGCTCGGCGAGGCGCTCGGATCCGGCGCGGTCGACGAGATGCCACCGACCTCCTGCTGGCCGGGCACGAAGGCCGGCTTCTCCTCGTCGCCGCCGCACCCGGTCAGTGCCAGCGACGCCGTGAGGACCAGGACGCCCACCATCGCCCCGGCCCGCGCGAACCTGCCCATGCCCACCCCTGTCGTAGCGTGCCTGGCGGACATCGTGCCCCATCGACGCCAGGGACCCGTGCCCCGGATCGGCGCGGCCGGGTGATTTAGAGGCTTTTGCCGCTTAAGCTCGACCGAAGGGGGGAGCCCGGTATCGGATTGGAACCCGCCTCAGCGGGCATGCTAAGGTTCTTCCCGTTGTCAGCGAGCGCCGCTAGCTCAACTGGCAGAGCAGCGGACTCTTAATCCGCGGGTTCGGGGTTCGAGTCCCTGGCGGCGCACCAACGAGCAAGGCCCTGATCGGCACCCCGTGCCGAATCGGGGCCTTTTTCGCGTCCGCAGAATCCCGCCGGTAATCCTCGGGCCCCTCGCGACACAAGCCACTGTGAGAGTCGCCGAGGCAATGGGGGTTCGGGTGGGTCCACCGAAGAAGCGGGACGAGGGCTGGTTCACCGGTCTCTACGCCGCCGAGTACGCGAACATCGTCAGGTACGGCCTCCGCCGACTCGCGGACTCCGACGCGTCGGCGGAGCTCGCCCAGGAGGTCTTCGTCGTCGCCTGGCGTCGCCGCGACGAGGTGCCCGATCGCAGCCTGCCCTGGCTGTACGGGGTGGCCCGGCGACTCCTTGCGAACCACTGGCGGTCGCGGCGCGGCGCCCCCGATGTCCTGCCCGTCGCCGGTGCCGACCTGGCGCGGGTCGCCGGCTCCTCGGGCGCCGACACCACCGTCGGGATCGCCGACGTCCGGGCCGCGCTGGCCGTCCTCAGCGAACTCGACCAGGAAATTCTCCGGCTCATCGGCTGGGAGGAGCTGACGGTTTCCGAGGCGGCCCAGGTTCTCGGCTGCTCCCGGGCGACCGCGGCGGTGCGCCTGCACCGCGCCCGTGGGCGCCTCGCCGAAGCGATGTCGGACCAGCCCACACCGTCCCCTCACCGCCCCGTGTTGGTGACCACGCGAGAGGAACTGTGATGTTCGGAGCAGAGCGCACCCGTACCCTCCTCGGCCCGGTCGACCCGGCCCGGACCGTCGCCGTCGCCCCGCCGCCGGTCTCGGCAGGTGAACTGATCGACCGCGCCGGCGCCACCGAGACGGTCGGCCCGCATCGTCGCGTACGCCCGACCCGCCGGCTGGTGCTGACGGCCGGGACGCTGGCGGCGGCGGTCGGCGCCGTGGCCGTTCTCCAGCCGTTCGACCGGTCCTCGCCGGACGTTCCGGGCGGTGCTGGGAGCACGGCCGGATCGGTGCTCGTGCCGGTCTCGTACCAGTTCGTCGCGGACCCGCCGGAGGCTGGCCCGCAGCTGCGCGCGCTGGCGGGCGCGATCGGGGATGCGGAGTACGACCACCTGCGCGGACGCTACATGTACCACCACACGAAGGTGTGGGGTGATCCGGTGATGACCTCCGCCGACGGCCGTCACCACGTCGCCTTCGCCGGCGAGACGAAGGCCTGGCAGGCCGCCGACGGGACCGGCAGCCAGATCAACACGCAGTTGGAGCCGCAGTACCCCGACCGGGAGTCCCGCGACTACTGGCAACGCAACCTGGACTCGCGTCCGGCGGTCGGCACCTCGGCGGCTCCGGCCATGATCCCGCTGCCGCCCACGGAGCTCAGGCCACCGTCGGCCGACCCGTCGGCGCTGCGCGGGCTGCTCAAGGTGGAGTACGGGCCGGGCGCCGCGAGCAAGGAGGTCAGCGCCCTCTACGCGCAGTTCGTCATCCCGCGCGCCACCCGAGCGGCGATCCTGCGGGTCCTCGCCGAGGTGCCCGGCTTCCGCTGGCGGGGACGGGTGACGGACCGCGCCGGTCGGAACGGGGTCGCCGTGACCTTCGACGACCGCGAGAACGACGCGCAGTCTCTCCTGATCTTCGATCCGACGACGGGTGAACTGCTCGCCCACGAGCGACTGACGCTGTCGCCCGTGCGGATCAGCGCCTACCAGGTGATCCTCGGCACCGCCTGGACCGATCGCGTGGGTTGACCGCCGCGCGCCGGGCCGCTTCCTCCGGAGCGGCCCGGCGTCGAGTCCCTGCCGACCGCCGACGAGCTGACGCGATAAATCGTCAGACGTCTATGGTTGCATTCATCATATGTCTGGCCTACGCTGCCGGCAGGGCATTCGTAGCGATCGGCAAGGCGTGTGGGTGACAGAGGTCCCCCAAGCCACTGGTGACGTCGCTGTTTCCGTGCTCGCCGCTCGATACGTGCGTGCACCATGTCGAGGGCAAGTGAGAGGAACAGCGCATGTCATCAATCGTGTCCACCGCCCGCCTGGCGTTGCTGACGGTCGCGGCGCTCGTCGCCGTCGTGTCGCCGGCGGTGCTGACCAACCAGACGCCGGCCGCGGCCGCGGTCCAGCAGACCTATTACGTCTCACCCGACGGCAGTGACGCCAACCCGGGGACGATCCAGTCCCCGTTCCGGACCCTGCAACGCGCGCGGGACGTCGTCCGTACCGTGAACGCGGGCATGACGGGCGACATCAACGTGTTCCTGCGCGGCGGGACCTACCCGGTGGGCAGCACCGTCGAGTTCGGCCCGGGCGACTCCGGCACGAACGGGTTCCGGGTCGTCTACGCCGCCTATCCCGGTGAGAGTCCGGTCCTCGACGGTGGCGTCCAGGTGACCGGGTGGAGCCAGCACAGCGGCAACATCTGGAAGGCGCCACTCGACCGGGCCAACAAACTGCGGGCGCTCTACGTCAACGACAAGCGCGCGTTCATGGCCTCGAAGACGGTCACCTCGCAGGGATGTCAGGGGACGTACACCGTCACGGCCGGTCAGGCCGACTGGGCGTGGGAATCAGGTTCACAGTGCGACGGCGCCCGGTACGGTCTGGCCGACTTCCCCGCCATCGCCCGCAACCAGGACGACATCGAGATCGAGACGGGTACGACCTGGACCACGGCCCTCGTCGGCGTCCGCCAGGTGACGACCACCTCCGACGGCGGGAGTCGGGTCGCCCTCTTCCAGCAGCCGGGTGCGGCCATCGCGCAGGGCGCCTTCAACGGCAACGCTCAGGTGGGCGGCACGCACAAGCTCATGAACGCGTACGAGTTCCTGGACACCCCCGGCGAGTTCTACTTCGACAAGAGCAGCCGGACCTTGTACTACTACAAGGCCAGCACCGAGAACATGTCGACCGCCACGGTCTACGCGCCGAACAACGTGACCACGCTGCTGCGGGTCGCCGGCACCTCGACCGGCAGCCACGCGCGCAACATCACGTTCTCGGGCCTGACGGTGCAGCACTCCGACTGGAACCTGTTCACCGTCGCCGGCTCGTCCTTCAAGCAGGCGCAGCAGGGCAACCTCGGCGCCCAGGCGTACGCGAAGGGCAACTTCCACGTCTACTACTACCGCAACGTGGACGTCACCCCCGGCATCGTCCAGGTGCAGAACGCCGACGGGATCCTGCTGCACCGCAACCGGATCCAGCACACCGGCGCCGACGGGATCAACATGGTCAACGACGTGCAGGCCAGTCAGTTGATCGGCAACCACACCAACGACATCGCCGGATCCGCGATCACCGTGGGCCATCCCCAGCACGTCTACCTCGGAGACGGCACCCCGACCAACCGGGAGAAGTACTCCCCGCAGGTCGAGGGCCTACCGAAGAACATCGACATCAGGAACAACTACCTGTACGACAGCGCGGTCCTGTTCAACGGGCACAGCCCGATCTCGGCCTACTTCGCCGACACCCTCACCATCGCGCACAACCGGATCGAGAAGGCGCCGTGGGCCGGCATAACCCTCGGCTGGGGCTGGTGGAACTTCGACGGGTCGTCGGGCTCGATCGCGCCGAACCGACCGACCACGACGGCGCGGAACAACACCGTCAGCCACAACCACATCATCGACACGGTGCAGCGTCTCAGCGACACCGCACCCATCTACACGCTCGGCAGCCAGCCCGGCACCAGGATCACCGACAACTATCTCCAGGGCGTGCCCGCCGGCCACAAGTACGGGCTGCACCCGGACGAGGGCTCGGCGTTCATCACGTTCCGGGACAACGTCCTGAGCATCGACAAGAACGTCACCTGGATGATCAATTCCGACGACTTCGGCCGGAAGCACGACCTGAGCATCACGCAGACCTACGGCCCGATCAACAAGGTCTCGAACAAGAACCTGCCGAACAGCACGATCGGCGACATCATCGTCTCCTCCGACTACGTCTGGCCGGCGGCGGCGTACGCCATCGCGGTGAACTCCGGTCTCGAGGACGCCTACCGGGACGTCCTCGCGACGGGCACCGTCTCCGCACCGGACTACCTCCTGCCGGCGAGCACGTTCGTCACCGGCGCGACGGCGTCGATCCCGATCCGCGGCACCGGTGACGCGACCAGGACGGTCTGGCTGGCGCCCGCCGGCACGACCACCTTCACCGCCGGCCCGACGATGACCAGGGCGGCCGGCGACGCCACCTCCATCGCCGTGCCGGCCACGTCGGGGGAGTACCGCCTCTACGTCGTCGACGCCCAGGGCAACCGCTCGGCGGAGTCGACCTCGATCGTCCGGCAGCAGAGCGGCGGCGGCAGCCCGACGGGCGGGCAGCTCGTGGGCGGCCAGTCGGGCCGCTGCGTCGAGGTGCCCAACTCCTCGACCGCCAACGGCACCCAGGTGCAGCTCTGGGACTGCGGCGGTGGCACCAACCAGCGCTGGACCTCCACCAGCGGCAGACAACTGACCGTGTACGGCAACAAGTGCCTGGACGCGTCCGGCGGCGGCACTGCCAACGGCACCGCGGTCATCATCTGGGACTGCCACGGCGGGCTCAACCAGCAGTGGAACGTGAACAGCAGCGGCACCATCACGAACGTCCAGTCCGGGCTCTGTCTCGACGCCAACGGCGCCGCCAGCGCCAACGGCACGAAGATCATCCTCTGGGCGTGCAACGGTGGCGCCAACCAGAGGTGGACCCTGCGCGGCTGACGGCCAGGATGGAGGCATGACCGCCCTCGCGTACCTCGTGCCGCTGGCCACGGCCGTCCGGGCCGGCGTGGGGCTGGTCGCCGCGCGCGGCTCGGACGTTCGGCGGCGCGTCCCGGTCGCGACCGTCGCGGCGCTGGTCGTCGTCGGCGTGCCGACGCTGCTCCAGCTCACCGTCGCGCCGGCGCTGCTCGGGCAGCTCGGACGCGACCGGGCCGCGATCGGCGACGGCCAGGTCTGGCGGCTGGTGACCTCGCTCGTCGTGCAGGACGGCGGCGTGGCCGGCTCGGTCTTCAACCTGGCCGCCCTCGCCGTGGTGGGGGTGGTGGCCGAGCGGGTCTGGGGGGCGGGGCGCTGGGCGGTGGTCGCGCTCGCCTCCGGCGTGCTCGCGCAGGTGTGGGGGCTCGTGGTGCAACCGGTCGGCGCCGGGAACTCCGTCGCGGTGTTCGGTCTGGCCGCGTCCGTCGCCGTCGTGGCGGTCCGGTCCGGCGACCGCGTGGGCCGCCTGCTCGGGGTGGCGAGTCTGCTCGTCGCGGTGGCGCTGCTGGTGGCCGGTGACATCCACGGCGGCGCGGCGGTGGTCGGCGCGGCGGTGGGGACGGTCCTGACCGCGACGGACCGGAGGAGCCGCCGGTGACGGCGCACAGCCGCCGAGGCGGGGCCGGCGCACCGGGCCCGCCTCGGCGGGGTTCACGTCACCAGGTCAGCGGCAGGGTGCCGATGAACCGGGTGAGCGCGCCGGCGAGCAACTGGTCGTCGCGCTTGGACGGGTGCCAGTCGCAGCCGAGCTTGTCCAGGCCCAGCGCGGTGTCGTCGTAGTAGAGCGAGCGGATCCGGGTGTCGCCCGCGGCCGTACGGATCCGGACGACCTGCTGGACCGAGGCGGCCAGCGGCGTGTTGGACAGGTCCGGGTAGGTGAGCACGATGAACGTGTTCGGGCCGTAGCGGGTGCGGAGCTTGTCGAGGAAGCCCAGGTACGCGGTGCGGAAGTCGGCGGCGAGCTGCTCGGGCGTGGTCCACCGCTCGCCGGCGTTGAGCGCGGTGGAGAAGTCGTTGATGCCCAGGCCGACGACGACCACCTGCGGCTTCCAGGTGCCCGGGTTCTGCCACACCGTGCTGTTCCACAGCGCCTGCAGGTCGGTCTCGTACCAGGTGCGGAAGTTGTCCGTGCCCCCGCCGTTGTAGTTGCGCACCATGCCCAGGCCGGACCAGGCGATGAGCTGGTAGTCGGCGTTCAGGCTCTGTGCGGTGAGGGCGCCGAAGGTGAGGTCGGCGTTGGAGTTGCGGGTGACGCCACCGTTGCCGGAGCAGTCGCGGGTCGTCGACATGTTGCCGTAGCCGGCCGTCCAGGAGTCACCGATGAACTCGATCTGGCGGCTGCGGGCGGCCGGCTTGGCCAGGATCGCGCCACCGGGGGCGGCGACGAGACCACCGAACGCGCCCACGGCCCACGGGCTCTCGGTGCGCTTGACCAGGCGTACGGTGTGGTCGGCGTCGGTGAGATTCCGGATCCAGTAGGTGGTCCGGCCGGGGGTGACCAGCGTGGCGACGGTCGCCCCGTCCACCTGCACGGCATAGTCGTTCTGGCTGTCGTCGAGGACGATCCCGACGCCGGTGCCGCGGAACCGGCCCTCGAAGTAGATGCCGGGCCAGGTGTACTGGACGTCGGTGCCGGCCGCCCGGACCCGGCCGACAGTGCGTGTCTGCTCCAGCGCCCCGGAGGCCGGCGGCGGGCTGGTCGGCGGCGGGCTGGTCGGCGGCGGCGGGCTGGTCGGCGGCGGGGCGCTGGTCGGCGTGCTGGTGGGTGGCGCGGTCGTGGTCGGGGCCGGGCGGCCGGTGCACGGCACGCCGTCGAGCGCGAAGTCGGTCGGCGCCGGGTTGGACGCGTTGTCCCACGAGCCGCTGAACCCGAACTGTGCGGTGGCCCCGGTGCCGAGACCGCCGTTCCAGGCGGCGTTGGTGACGGTGACCCGGCCGGCGGACTGCGTCACCGTGCCGTTCCACGCCTGTCCGACCACCTGTCCGGCGGTGAACGACCAGGTCAGCCGCCAGCCGTTCAGCGGATCGCCGAGGTTGGTGACGTCGACGTTCGCGCCGAAGCCGCCCGGCCACTGGCTGGTCACCGTGTAGGTGACCCGGCAGCCGGCGGCGGCCTGCGCGGAGACGGCGGCGGTGAGTGCGGCGGCCACGGCGACGGCGGCGGCGGTGAGCACCGCCGCCGCCGACCGGAGCCGGGCGTGCGGAAGTCGCATCTGTGCTCCTTGACGGGGTGCGCTACGAGGTGGCGCAGGTGATCGCGCTCGGCGCTGGTGAGCTGCTGCCGTTGGCGAGGAAGCCGAAGGTCGTCGACCCGCCGGCGTTCAGCGCGCCGTTGTAGGCCGCGTTGCGGACGCTGACCGCGCCGGTGGTGCCGGTGGCCACCCCGTTCCACACGTTGGCGATGCTCTGCCCGCCGGCCAGCGTCATCCGTACCGTCCAGCCGGTGACGGCCCTCGTGCTGCTCACGGTCACCTCGCCCTGGAAACCACCGGTCCAACTGCTGACCAGCCGATAGCTGGCGGTGCAGGCGCCGGAGGGGTCCGGCGGCGGCGTGGTGGGCGGTGCGGTGGTGGGCGTCGTGGTGGGCGGTGCGGTGGTGGGTGGCGGCGTGGTGGGCGTGCCGCCGTCCGGGGCGACCGCCCGTCCGGTGGCCGGCGAGATCATGCCGGCGCACAGGCCACGGCTCGACAGGTTGCTGACGATCCGGGGGATGGCGGCGATCGTGTTGGCCGGCCAGTCGTGCATCAGGATGGACTGCCCGGCCTGGAGCCGGCTCGCGTTCTGCACGATCTGGTCGGTGCTGGCGTTGTTCCAGTCCTGCGAGTCCACGTCGGCGTTGATCTCGGTGAGCCCGAACTGGGCCTCGACCGCCCGCAGCGTCGCGTTGGACTCCAGGTAGGGCGGCCGGAACAGCTTGGGCGCCTCGCCGGTGGCCTGCTGGATCGCCTGCTGGGTCTGGGAGATCTCCGAGGTCATCTGCGCCTGGCTGAGCTGGGTCATGTGCGGGTGCGTCCAGCTGTGGTTCCCGACCCACATGCCGGCGTCCCGCTGCGCCCTGGCCAGCGCCGGGTTGGCCTGCACGTTCTGGCCGACGTTGAAGAACGTCGCCCGTACGCCGGCCGCCCTGAGGGTGTTGATCAGCGTGGTGGTGTTGCCGGGGGTGGGCCCGTCGTCGAAGGTCAGCGCCACGTAGCCGGTGCAGGCGGCGGCCATCGATGGCGCGGCGGTGACCACCAGGCCGGAGGCCACCGCGGTCAGCAGGGCGGCGGCCGCGGCCACCACCATCGGGCGGCGTGCGGATCGGGTCGGGGCAGCCGTCGGTCCGGCTGGGAAGGGCGTCATCGAGGTTCTCCCGCTGGCGTTCGAGGTGCTGCTCGGCGCCCTGGGGAACGCATTGCCGGAGTCGGTCCGCATCGTCTCGGCGTGGCGCTGGCAGCGATGTCCTGTCGGTGGCCACGGTTCGACCCGAGGCCAGCCCGGCTCCGGTGCGATTATGCCGTCTGACTTCGACGATCGTCAATTGAAGCGGGGAACGGCTCGCGCAGCGTGAACGCCTCCGCCGACGGCCCGTTGCGCCGCAACGCCTCCAACCGCGTGGCTGCCTCCTCGATGGACGGCAGCGTGCCGGCCGGGATCCACCAGAGCACCAGGTGCTCGGCGTCGAGCGGGACGAACCACTCCCGCCGTCGCCGCATCGGCTCCAGGTGCGCGGTCCGGTAGACGAAGGCGCGCAACGACTCGATCGACTCCCAGACGGTCAGGTTCACGATGACGTCCGGCTCGAAGGGCCGGAACGCGGTGGCGTCGCCGGAGTCGTCCTGGAGTCGCCAGACGTAGCCGGGGGAGCGTTCGGCGAGGTCGTGGATCTCGGGCAGCCGGGCGACGAAGTCGGCCAGCACGGGGCTGTCGATCGGGGCGCGCAGCCGGGCGATGTTCAGCTGCGCGAGGTGACTGTCGGCCATGGAGCCAGACTACCGTCTATGTCAACGCTCATTGTTTTTAGAGTGGATCGCCACGCAGCAGCCGGTCGGACCAGGATCGAGGCGCACCACCTGGCCGCCGTCGCCGACCACCGCCTCGAGCATCGCCAGGTTCAACCCGCAGACCAGCCCGGGGTGCGAGTGCGCCACCGCGTCGAACGGGCAGTTGCGCAACCGGACCGTCCGGTCCGCGTCCTCGTACGGCTCGTAGCCCAGCGCCGCCAACCGGCCCAGCGTGTCCCCGCCGGCCAGCTTCGCCCCCTGCGCGGCGGCCGCCGCGTACGCCGCCGGCTCCGCGCCCACCCGCTCGATCGCGCTCGCCAGCACCCCGGCCAGCAGCCGGTAGTCGCGCGGCGGCACCGTCACCGTGTGCTCGGCCGCCGACCGGCGGTACAGCTTGGCCGGCCGTCCCGCCCCCGGCCCGCCGGCGCGCGGCGCGTTGGTCGCCTCCAGCAACCCCGCGTCGGTCAGCTTGTCCAGGTGGAACGCCGCCAGGGTGCGGCCGATGCCGACCCCCTCGGCCACCTCGTTGCGGCTCACCGGCTCGGCCCGCGCGGCGACGTACTCGTAGACCGTCCGGCGCACCGGCTCCCGCAACGCGGCGATGGCCTCCAACGACATGCCCCGACGCTACCCGCCGGGGCGCTCGGGCGACCGGTCCCCGACAGAGCACGGGGAATCGCGGCGCCGCGCCCCTACAGTCCCCACCATGAGGTGGACCGTGCGATCCGCGACCGGGCTCGCCGTACTCGTGACGGCTCTGGCGGCCGGGGCGGCGAGCGCCGCCGCGGCACCCGCCGACGACGGTCTCGGCCTGGCGCTGCGGCCCGGGCAGGCGGACTACCGCGCCGGCGACCAGGTCCGCCTGGACCTCACCGTCACGAACTCCACCGGGTCGGCGTGCGCGCTGCCCACCACCGCCGTCGGCACCGCCCAGATCACCGGGGTACGCCGGGACGGGCGCGACCTCGCGCCGTCGCTGGCCCGCAGCTTCCACGACGACGGCATCGCCGCCGCGGCCGGCGCCGGCCTGACCACGGTCGAACCCGGCGCGACCGCGACCGTGAAGCTGACCGGCATCCGGCTGCACGACGGGGACGCCCCCGGCGACGTGGTGTTCCGCTCGGTGGCCGCCACGCCGGACGGTGGCGGCCTGGACTCGCTCTGGCCGGTCGGCGCCCCCGGCCGGTACGAGGTCACCGCCGGCTACGTGACGCTGCCGGTCACCGGCGCGACGAACCTCTGCCCGGGCGCGACGGCGCTGCGGACCACCACGTTCACGGTCGGCGACGGCGGCACGGCCGCCCGCCGCTGGCTCTGGCCGGTCGCCGGGGCGCTGGTGCTGCTGGCGCTGCTGGCCGTGCTCGTGGTCGTGCTGCGGGCCCGCCGCCGACGGCCGACCGCCGCCGCCGTGGCCCTGCTGCTGGTGGCGGTGGGCGCGCTGGTCGGTGGCGGTTCCCGGCCGGCCCGGGCGGACTACTCGATCGACCCGACCGGGGGCGTGCCGGTCAGCGGCGTCGACTTCCAGGCCGCCGTCGACGGCTGCCTCAAGGGGTTCGCCGAGCCCGGCGGCGACCCGGCCGGCCTGCTGCCCCGGCTGAAGGACAAGAAGACGCCGAAGGTGCGGATCGTCCCCACCCCGGGCGGGTCGGGCGCGTTCGAGACGCCGGAGAGCGCCGACGGCAAGGGCTCGTCCTCGGTCACCTGGAACCCGACCTCCACCGACCCGTACGACGACGGGGTGGCCCGGGACCCCTGCGCCGCGCTCTACCACGAGCTGAACCACGCCGACGACATCTCCCGCGGCGCGGTCCCGCCCGGCCAGTGCGGGAGCACCGGGATCCCCACCGCGGAGGTGAAGGCGACGCTCGCGGAGAACCGCTACCGGGCCGCGAAGGGCCTGCCGCCGCGCACCCAGTACAAGGAACATCCGCTGCCGAAGAGCCTCGACGAGTGCAAGAAACCGGCGAAGAAGACGCCCCCGCCCAAGGGGCCGGTGAAACTCTGCGAGAACGGCGCCGACTGCGGCGGCAGCAACGGCGACCCGCACCTGGTCACCTTCGACCGGGTCTCCTACGACTTCCAGGCCGTCGGCGAGTTCACGCTCGTCACCGCCACCGGCGGCGACCCGCTGGAGGTGCAGGTCCGCCAGGCGCCGATGGCCGGCACCCGTACCGCCTCGGTCAACTCGGCGGTCGCGTTCCGGATCGGCGCCCACCGCGTCGCGCTCACCCTCACCGGCGGCGCCACCCGGGTGCACGTCGACGGTGCGCCGCTGGCCGCGCCGCCGGAGCGCACCGACCTGGCCGGCGGCGGCACCCTCACCCGCCGTCCCTCCGACACCGGAGCGACCGACGGGTACGACGTGACGTGGCCGGACGGCTCCGCGGCGGCGGTCGACCAGATCGGCCGCTACGGCTACCGGGTGCTGGTCCGGCTCGCCGACGACCGGGCCGGAAAGGTACGCGGCCTGCTCGGCGACTTCGACGGCGACCCCGGCGACGACATCGCCCCCGCCGCCGG
Organism: Micromonospora humi; assembly: GCF_900090105.1. Classification (GTDB taxonomy): domain Bacteria; phylum Actinomycetota; class Actinomycetes; order Mycobacteriales; family Micromonosporaceae; genus Micromonospora; species Micromonospora humi. The sequence continues at coordinate 144,762 of NZ_FMDM01000007.1, forward strand.
GCCGGCCCTCACCCAGCCCGTGCCGTTCGCGGCGCTCTACCCGGCGTACGCGGACAGCTGGCGGATTCCCGCGGACCGCTCGCTGCTGCACTACGACGACGGGGAGGACACCGGCACGTTCACCGACCGCGGCTTCCCCGAGCGGGAGGTGACCGCCGGCGGCCTCGACCCGGCCCGGCGCGCCGCCGCCGAGCAGATCTGCCGGTGGGCCGGCGTCACCGCCCCCGGCCCGCTCGCCGAGTGCGTCTTCGACGTCGCGGTCAGCGGGCGGCCCGAGTTCGCCGTCGCCGGGGCCACCACCGAACAGGTCGCCCCGCCCACCGGCGCGCCGATCACCGCCGTGCCGGTCGCCACCGCCAGCCTCACCCCCGGCGGCGAGCCGCTGACGTTCCCCGGCCGCGCCGGCGACGCCGTCTTCGTCGACGTCACCGCCCCCGGCATCGCCGACCGCTGCTCGCCCTACCAGCTCGTCGACCCGGACGGGCGGGAGATCGCCGGCGGCTGCAACATCAACGGCATCGGCTACGTCGACCGCGTCGACCTCACCGCCACCGGCCGGTACGCGCTGCGGGTCGCCGCCGCCCCCGGCGACACCGGCCGCGCCGCCGTCCGGGTCTACGCCGCCCGGGACAGCGGCGGCACCCTGCAACCCGACGGCCCGACCGTGACCGCGTCGATCGCGCAACCCGGCGCCCGGGCGCGCTACCGGTTCACCGGCCGGGCCGGGGAGCGGGCCTACGTCGAGGTGCCCGACAGCACGCTGCCCGACCAGTGCTCCCCGCTGGAGTTGCGGGATCCGGCCGGGCAACTGCTGCGCAGCGGCTGCGTGGTGAACGGCGTCGGCGAGGTCGACGGCACGCTCCTGCCCGCCGACGGGACGTACACCGTGCTTGTCGACCCGGTCGAGCGCGGCACCGGCACGGCGACGCTGCGCCTGGTCACGAGCCGCGACCGGGACGCGACGATCACCGTCGGCGGGCCGCCGGTCGTCGCGGACGTCGACCGGCCCGGCGCGGTGACCGGCTACCGGTTCACCGCCACCGCCGGCACGTCGGTGACGGTGACCGCCACCGCCGCGACGCTGCCCGACCAGTGCGGCGCGCTGGTGCTGCGCGCGCCGGACGGCAGCACGCTCACCACCGGCTGCGTGATCAACGGCGCCGGCGGGATCACCGCGACCACGCTGCCGGCGGCCGGGTCGTACACGCTGCTGGTCGACCCGTCGGGGGCGGCGACCGGGCGGGTCACGCTGGCCCTGCGGTGAGGTCGCCCCCTGGGTGCGGAGGCCGGCGCGGGGGCTGCTAACGTTCCGTCCCGTTGTCGGTGAGCGCCGCTAGCTCAACTGGCAGAGCAGCGGACTCTTAATCCGCGGGTTCGGGGTTCGAGTCCCTGGCGGCGCACCAACGAGCAAGGCCCTGACCCGGTGCCTCCACCGGCGAGGGGCCTTTCGCTTACGCCCTGGTGGTCCTTGCGACGCCGAGCCGCCTGTCGGGGGCCGTCGGGGCCTCCGCGGGTCGACGGCCCGGGCGTAGCATCCCTTTCATGATCGAGGAGTTCGCTGGTCGGCTCCTGCGCGACCTGGCCCGCCTCGACCCGTGTGCGGCAGTGGTCGAGGGCGGCGAGCAGGACGTCGACGGGCTCACCGACTACGGTCCCGACGGCCACCAGGCCCGCGCCGACCTCGCCGCCTCTGCCCTGGGCGAACTGGAGACCCTGCCCGGGCAGGGTCCGTTGCACATCCATCTCACCGAGCGGCTTCGTGCCCGCATCGCCTTCCACGAGGCCGGCGAGGATCTGCGCGAGCTGCATGCGGCGGCCACCGGACCGCTCGCGCTCATCCGCCAGGCCGTCGAGGCCGGGGTACCCGGCCGGGGCGTCGAGGGCGCGGCCTACGAGGACGGCTGGGCGCGGGTGGCCGGGCGTCTCGCCGCGATCCCGACGACCCTGGAGGGGTACGCCCGCAGCCTCCTGCTCGCCGCCGAGCGTGGCCACCTGCCGAGCCGACGTCAGGTGGAACTCGTGACCCAGCGCTGCCGCGCCTGGGCGGACGAGGACATCGCCCTGGTGGAGCGGTATGGCGACGGCCCCCAGCGGGCGTCGTTGCGGGCGGCGGCGCAGGGCGCGCGGGACGCGTACCGGAAACTGGGCGCGACCTTGGCCGCGGACCTGGGGCCGCGGGCGCGCGGCGACGAGGCGTTCGGGCCGGAGCGGTACGCCCGCTGGGTGCGGACCTTCCTCGCGGACGAGCCGGATCCACGCGAGCTGCACGACTGGGGGTGGGACGAGTTCGCCGCGATCGAGGCGGAGCTGGTCGCCGAGGCGAAGGCCCTCGGCGGGAGCGTGCCCGAGGTGATCGAGCGACTCGACCGGCCCGATGCGCCGGGCACGCTGCCCAGCCGGGCCGCGTTCGGCGACTGGCTGCAGGAGCTGTTGCAGGCCACCACCGAGCAGCTGCACGGCGTGCACTTCGACATCCCCGCACCGCTCCGGCGCATCGAGTCCCGGGTGACCGGGTCGGCCGGCACTTCCTACACCGGGCCGTCGCGTGACCTGTCCCGTCCCGGCCGGGTCTGGTGGTTCCTCCCCGAGGGCCAGCAGACGTTTCCCACCTGGTTCGCCTACAGCACCGCCTACCACGAGGGGGTCCCCGGCCATCACCTCCAGATGGGCCACGAGGCCTGCCAGGGCGGGCTCGGGCCGGAGCTGAACCTGCTCGGCGGGCTCTCCGGCTGTCGGGAGGGCTGGGCGCTCTACGCCGAGCGGTTCATGGACGAGATCGGCTACTACGAACGGCCGGGCGCACGCCTCGGGCACCTCCTGATGCAACTGCTGCGGGCGGCCCGGGTGGTGCTCGACGTGGGTCTGCACCTGCGGCTGCCGGTGCCGTCCGGCGGCGGCGAGCGGTGGACGCCGGACACCGCGCTCCGACTGCTGCGGGACCGCTGCCACCAGGGTCCGTACGCGTCGGGTGAACTCGCGCGTTATCTGGGCCGGCCCGGGCAGGCGCTGACGTACAAGGTCGGCGAGCGGGTGTGGTTGGCGGGCCGGTCCTCCTTCCGTGGCGACCGGCGGGCCTTCCACCGTCGGGCGCTGGCGGTCGGCTCGCGAGGGCTCGGACAGTTGGCCGTGGCGTTGGCCGCCTGAGGGGCTGGTGAATCAGAGGCTCAGGTATGCCCAGCCGCCCAGGCAGAGGGCGGTCCAGCCGAGGACGGCCGCGACGATTCCGGCCAGGGTCGGCTCCTGCCACGCGCGAGCGAGGTAGCGGCACAGCGGCACCGCCACCAGCAGGCTCGGGGCCAGGATCAGGCCCGTCTCCAGGAGGACGACGCCGATGTCCGCCGGTGGGGTGGGACATCCGAAGTGACCCGCGCAGCCCTCCAGACGGCCCGTGGTGTCCGATCGCAGGAAGCCGGGGGTGGTGCCGGACTTCGACGCGTTCACCAGCGCCGCCAGGATGGCCGGCAGGGAGCAGATCGCCGCGTAGCAGAGGGTGAGAACCTGGTAGGCGCGTCGGGTGTGGGCATTCGTCGGCTCCTCGGCCACCGGCGTGGGCGTGGTGTGGTCTTCCGCCATCAGCCGCGGTATTCCACGAGGCAGAACTCGTGGCCCTCCGGGTCGGCCATCACCACGACCACCCCCTCGTCGTAGTCGTGCCGCTCCCCGGTGAACGTGCCACCCAGGCGCGCGACGGTCGACATCGCCTCGTCGAGGTCGTCGACCGTGACGTCGAGGTGGATCCGGACCTTCCCGGCCCGGGGCTCGGCGACCGGCTGGAACACCAGGCGGGGCTGGGCGTCACCGCGTTCGCCGAGGTAGACCCAGCCCTCCTCGGACGAGCCGGGTTCGCGACCGAGCAGGGCGCTCCAGAACCGGGCGACCCGTACCGGATCGAGACAGTCGATGGTGACACCGGACCAGACGTTCGCCATCCGCCGATCCTGGCAGAAGGCGGTCGACATAGCAGAACGTCGATGGATTGACTTGATATAGACGGTCAGTAATATGTATGCGGGTTCGGTCCGTCCTGGGCTGATCGGCGGCGGGAGTCCCTGATGGGTGTGCAAAGGCGGCGCAAGCCACGTCCGACCACGGTGCTCGGGGCGGTCGGCTGTCTCGTGGCGGGGCTGTCGACCACCCAGGCGGTCGCCGCTCCGGCAGTGGCCGCCGACGGGCTGACCCTGGCCGTGAACGTGTCCGCGGCCCGGCACCCGATCAGCCCCGACATCTACGGCATGAACGGCGGCGACCCGGCCCTGGTGGCCGAACTCGGTACGCCGGTGGCCCGCTGGGGCGGTAACTCGAGCAGCCGCTACAACTTCAAGAACCACACCTACAACACCGGCAGCGACTGGTACTTCGAGAACATCGTGGCCGGGCCGGACAACACGCTCGAGGCGTTCGTCCAGCGCAACCGGGACCACGGGACCAGGCAGGTGGTCACCGTGCCGTTGATCGGATGGGTGGCGAAGGACTCGCCCTCGTCACACCCGTTCGCCTGTGGTTTCCCGGCCACCCGTTTTCCGGAGCAGGACTCGTTCGACCAGTGGGACCCCAACTGCGGCAACGGCCGGCACGCCGACGCGAACCTGACCGGGGCGGTCCCCTCGGACACCTCGATCCCGGCCGACGCGTCGTTCGCCGGCGAGATGGTGTCCCATCTCGTCGACCAGTTCGGCCCGGCGTCCCGTGGCGGCGTGCCGATCTACGAGCTCGACAACGAGCCGGTGTTGTGGAACTCCACCCACCGCGACGTGCACCCCGATCCGGTGAGCTACGACGAGCTGGGCGGCAAGGGTACGGCCACCGCCGCGGCGATCAAGGCGGCCGACCCGCGCGCGAAGGTGCTCGGCCCGTCCGGCTGGGGCTACTGCGAGTGGGTGGCATCCGGCGTCGACGGATGCGCGCCGGGTGCGGACGCGGCGGCGCACGGCGGGCTCAACCTGTCCCAGTGGTACCTGAAGAACATGAAGGACTTCAGCGACGCCCACGGTGGGAAGCGCTTCCTCGACTACTTCGACCAGCACTACTATCCGCAGATCAGCGGCGGCAAGGACCCGGACGCCAACGCGCTGCGGCTGCGCTCCACCCGGTCGTTGTGGGATCCGAACTACCAGGACGAGTCGTGGATCGGCGCGGGCGGGGTGAACGCGCCGCCGTTGCAGTTCATCCGCCAGATGAAGGCGTGGGTCGCGCAGTACTACCCCGGCACGAAGGTCGCCGTCACCGAATACAACTGGGGCGCGTTGGACGACATCAACGGCGCGCTCGCGCAGGCCGACGTGCTCGGCATCTTCGGCCGCGAGGGCCTGGACCTGGCCACCATCTGGGGTGAACCGAAACCGACCGACCCCGGGGCGTACGCGTTCCGGATGTACCGGAACTACGACGGCGCCCGGAGCCGGTTCGGGGACGTGAGCGTGTCGGCGGTCAGCAGCGACCAGGGGAAGCTCGCCGTCTACGCCGCGCAACGCTCGTCCGACAGGGCGCTCACCGTCATGGTGGTCAACAAGACCGGCGAGGACCTGACGTCGCGGCTGGCGCTCACCGGGCTGCACGGCGGCGGTAAGGCGCAGCGGTTCACCTACGGCCCGGCCGATCTCACCTCGATCGTCCGGGGCACGGATCTGCGGGTGGTCCGTGGCGGCGTCAGCGCGACGTACCCGGCGAACTCCGTGACGCTGCTCGTCCTGCCGCAGCGCCGACACTGAGCGGTCAGAGGACGTCGAACTCGTTGCCCTCCGGGTCGGCCATCGTCACGTGGTCCGGCGTACCGTCCATCTCGTCGACCCGCAGCACGGTCCCGCCGGCCGCCACCAGCTTGTCGACCGCCGCCTGGATCCGGGGCCAGCGCGTCTCGAACGGCTCCTGCCGGCCGCCGCCCACGTGGATGTCGAGGTGCATCCGGTTCTTGACCACCTTCGACTCCGGCACCTTCAGGAACGAGATGCCGGGTCGTACGCCGTTCGGATCCTCGATGTGCGCGCCGTCGTCCCACTCGTCCTCGGGCACCTGGAAGTGGACCAGCCACGCCTCCCAGGTGGCGAAGCCCTCCGGCGGGGTGCCCGGGACGTAGCCCAGCGCGAGGCACCAGAACGCCGCCAGCTCGCGCGGGCGGGCACAGTCGACGGTCAACGACCAGCGTTCGGACATCGGCCGACCATAGGCGCCGAACCGTCAGCCCTGCCGGGTGGGCCGGATGGTCAGGTCGCCGATCTCGACGTCGTCGGGCTGGTCGATCGCGAACGCTATCGCCCGGGCGACCGCCGCCGGGTCGATGCCGAGGTCGGCCATGTGCTGCCGCGCCTGGTCGCGCGCGGCCGGGTCGTCCACGGCGCTGTCGATCAGCTCGGTACGCACGTAGCCGGGGGAGATCGACGTGGTGCGCAGGACACCGTCGGTGTTCTCCTGCCGCAGCGCCTCCAGCAGGGTGCGGACCGCGTTTTTCGTGCCGGCGTACACCGCCTGGCTGGGGGTGATCTTCAGCCCCGAGGTGGACACGACGGTGACCAGGTGGCCGCTGCCCTGGCGGCGGAACGCCGGCAGCGCCGCGGCGATGCCGTGCAGGACGCCCCTGAGGTTCACCTCGATCATCTCCGACCAGCCCGCCACGTCGAGGTCGCCGACGGGGCCCAGCCTGGCGATTCCGGCGTTGCCCACCAGGACGTCCAGCCGGCCGTACCGCTCGACGGCGGTGTCGACGAGCGCGGTGAGGTCGGCGGGGTCGGTGACGTCGACGCGGACGGCGGTCGCGGTGCCGCCGGCGGCCGTGATCCCGTCGACCACCCGCTCCAGCCGGTCGGTGCGGCGGGCGCCGAGGACGACTGTCGCTCCGTGTGCGGCGAGGTGCCGGGCGGTCGCCTCGCCGATGCCACTGCTGGCGCCCGTGACGGCGACGATCTTGCCGTGGATGGTCATGGTGGCCTCCCCTAGACTGGACACATGTCCGGTTGTTCAGACCAGCCTAGCGGACACGTGTCCGCTTCTGCTCCCAGCGGCACCCCACGACGGGCCGACGCCCAGCTCAACCGGGAGCGGATCCTGACCGCGGCCCGCGTTCTGGTCCGCGAGCCGGGCGAGCTGAAGCTCAACGCGGTCGCCAAGGCGTGCGGGATCGGGCAGGGGACGCTCTACCGGCACTTCCCGACCCGCGAGGACCTGCTGGTCGAGGTCTACCGCCAGGAGGTCGACGACCTGGTCGCCGCGGCCCCGCGACTGTTGGCCCGGCACCAGCCGGCGGACGCGCTCGCCGCCTGGTTCGACCGGGTGGCCGCGTACGCCCGGGTGAAGCGCGACGTGTTCGCCGCCGTGGAGGCGGCCACCTGGAGGGACCTGGCCGCGCACAGCCTCGGCCCGATCGGTGAGGCGGTCGAGCTGCTGCTGGCCGCCGGTCGCGCGGCCGGCACCATCCGGGCCGACGCGGAGGTTCGCGACGTCATCGTGCTGATCAGCTGGCTGTCCCGTCTGGACGACGCCGAACTGGACGCCCGCGGCCCGAGGTTGCTCGCCATCCTGATCGACGGGCTTCGGGCGTCCCGCCCCTGAGGGCCCGGCCCCGGGCCGGGCGGGTCAGCTCGACCGCTTCGGGAGCAGCAGCTCCTCGTGGTCGAGTTCGCGCTCCAGGACGCGCAGCTCCTCGTCGGGCAGCCGGCCGGCGTCACGCCAGCGCACCATCTCCTCGCGCTGCGCGTCGATGGCCGCCCGGCGCACCCGCAGCGCCGTCTCGTACTCGGGTGAGGTGGGCCGCTCGGACGACCCGCTCTGCTGGATCAGGTCGAGCCGCCCCCGGTAGCGGGCCAGCCGGGTCAGCAACTGGGTACGGGTGGTGTCGACCGCCACCGCGCTGTCCGGCTCCTCGGCCGCGACCTCGTCGAGGCGGGCCAGGGCGGCCTCCACCGCCGCCGAGCGGGCCTCGTTGCGTACCCGGGCCTGGTCGGCCTCGTCGGCGCGCAGGCCGAGTCGCCGCACCAGCGGCGCGAACGTCAGGCCCTGCCCGACCAGCGTGACCAGGACGACCACGAAGGTGCAGAACAGCAGCAGGTCGCGGTCGGGGAAGGGCGCGCCGCTGTCGGTGGTCAACGGCAGCGTGAAGATCGCGGCCAGGCTGATCACGCCCCGGGTGCCGGACCAGCTCAGCGCCGCCACCTCGCGGGAGGTCAGCCGGTCGGCGTTGCGGTCGGCGCGCGCGGCGTGCCGGGCACTTCCCGGCTCGTCGGCGTCGTCCGGCTCGTTGACGCCGCCGAGCCGGGTGTGCAGCGACCGGGGGAGCGACTGGGTCAGGATCAGCCAGGCGGGGCGCAGGAGCAGCACCACGCCGACGGAGACCGCGACGGCGGTGACGATCGTCGACGTGTCGTACTCCCGCAGGTTCTTGACGACCTCGGGAAGCTGCTGGCCGATCAGCAGGAAGACGAAGCCTTCGAGGAGGAAGTCGACCAGCCGCCACACCGCGTTGGTCTGCAACCGGGCGGCTCCGGAGCCGAACTGGGGCGTCTGGTGGCCGACGATCAGCCCGGCGACCACCACGGCGAGCACGCCGGAGACGCCCAGCTCCTCACCGAGCAGGTAGGCCACGAACGGCGTCGCCAGCGAGATGGCGTTGGACATCAACGGGTCCGCGGTGAGCGGCCGGGCCAGCCGCTTCGCCCAGGCGACGGCCGCGCCCACCGCGACGCCGCCGGCCGCCGCGATCACGAACTGTCCGACGGCGGAGGGGAACGAGAACTGACCACCGACGGCGGCGGCCACCGCGACGCTGAGCATGGTCAGTGCGGTGGCGTCGTTCAGCAGCCCCTCGCCCTGGATGATCGTGACCATCTTCGGCGGCAGGTTGACCCGGCGACCCACCGCCAGGGCGGCCACCGGGTCGGGCGGGGCGACGGCGGCGCCGACCGCGATGCCGGCGGCCAGGGTCGCCCCGGCGACGAAGAGGTGGAAGCCGAGGCCGACGACCAGCCCGGTGAGGAGCACCAGCACCACCGACAGGCTGACCACGATGCGCAGGTTGCGGCGCAGGTCCAACAGCGAGGAGTCGAGCGCCGCGCTGTAGAGCAGCGGCGGCAGCACGACCATGAGGACCAGGTCGGGGTCGAGGCCGACGTTGGGGCCGGGGAGCAACGCGTACGCGATGCCGATGAGCGGCAGGAGCGCGGCCGCGGGCAGCCCGGTGCGGGCGGCCACCCAGCGCACGGCGACGATCACCGCGACGGCGGCGAGCACGAACAACAACGTCGAGTGGAGGCTCACCTCGACCGACCCTACCCATGCCTGCGATCATCATGCGATGCGGGGAGCGGCATGAGCATCACCTCGGTGATCAACTACAAGGGTGGGGTCGGCAAGACCACTGTCACCGCGAACCTCGGCGCCGAGCTCGCCGCGCGTGGCCGCCGGGTCCTCCTGATCGACCTCGATCCGCAGGCCAGCCTCACCTTCTCGTTCTACCCGGCGGACGAGTGGGAGAAGGACCTCGCGTACGAGAAGACCATCCTGCAGTGGTACGGGTCGGTGCTGTCCGACGAGCCCACCGGCCCACTGCACCCGTACGTGCTCACGCCGGAACCGGCCAACGCGCTGCTGCCGGAGGGCGGCCGACTCGACCTCGTCGCCTCCCACCTGGGCCTGGTCGACGTGGACCTGGACATCGCCGCGGCGCTCGGCGGGTCGCGCTTCCAGCACGGCAGCCCGCACTTCCTGCCGTTGCACCGGGCGTTGGCCGACGCGCTCGCGGCCGAGGAGTTCGCCGGGTACGACGACGTCCTGATCGACTGCGCGCCGAACTTCACCATGGTCACCCGGACCGGCATCGTGGCCAGCGAGCACATCCTGACCCCGGCCCGGCCGGACTACCTGTCCACGCTCGGCATCGACTACCTGCGCAGCAAGGTCTCCGAGCTGGTCCGCGACTTCAACCGGGTGGCCGCGCCCGGACCGACCATCGACCCGCAGTACCTGGGCGTGGTGTTCACTATGATCCAGTACGCCGCGGGCGGGCCGATCAACGCGTCCCGCAACTACATGAAGTTCACCGACAGCCTGGAGGTCCCGGTGTTCCGCCAGACCGTCCGGGAGAACAAGACCCTGTTCGGCACGGCCGGTGAGCGGCGGCTGCCCGCCGTGCTGGTGCCGAACGCCAACGAGACGGTGCAGCACGAGCTGCGGCAGCTGGCCAGCGAGTTCCTGGCCCGTACCCGCCTGTAGTGAGGAGAACCCGGTGTCCGATCCCGCCGACCTGGCCCACGCCGTCCTGCTGCGGGTGGCGGAGTTCGTCCGCGCGCTGCCCGCCGATCAGCTCGCCGCGCTGGCCGACGGCACCGCGAAGTTGGCCGTGGTCGACAAGACCCGGCCCGCCGCCCGGAAGGCCGCCCCGGCCTCGGCCGGCGTCGACACCGACCGGGTCCGCGCCGACCTCGCCGCGATCGGTGACCGCGCGGCCGGCGCACGCTATCTCGCCGACCTGAAGCTCACCGTGGCGAAGCTGCGGGCGCTGGCCAAGGAGCTGGGCATCACGGTGCCCGGCAAGGCCAGGAAGGCCGACATCGAGCACGACATCGTGCAGTGGACGGTGGGCCGGCGGCTGGACTCGGCAGCGGTCAGCCGTCCGCCGGCCGCTCGGGACTGACCGCGCCGGCCGGCAGCAGGGTCGCCCGCACCTCGGCGAGCACGTCGGCCCAGGACGCCGGTGGCGCGGCGCCGCGCAGCTGGCCGGCCAGGTGCGCGGCCAGCCGGTGCGCGTCCCGTCGGGTGAACGGCGCGTCGGTCTCGCCGTCCACCCGCGGGCGGGGTAGGACCGGCGCGTCCAGCGGCACCGGGTCGCCGGTGCAGACGATGTCGAGGTGCCCGGTGGTGCGGGTCAGCGCCACGTAGAGCAGGCGGTGACCACGTTCGTCGCTGGCCACGATCTCCACCGGCTCGACCACCACCACCGCGTCGAATTCCAGGCCCTTGGCCTCCTGCGGGCTGATCAGGTTGACCGACCCGCCCAGCTCACCCCGGTCGGCGCTGCTCCAGGCGATGCCGTTCGACGCCAACGCCGCCTCGACCGGGCGTCGTTGCCGCGGCGGGCAGACGATGCCGACGAACCGGCCGGCCTCGGCGTGCTCCCGTGCCACCGCGACCGCCCGGGCGGCCAGTTCGGACAGGCCGACCCGGTGCACGCCGGTGTCCGCCGGCCCGTCCCGGACCACCTCCACCGGCGTCACCCCCGGCGCGGCCACCGGCAGCAACGCCGCCGCCGTGGCGTAGGGCTGCCGGGGTACGCGGTAGCCGTACCGCAGCGGGGTGATCTTCGCCGGGTGCGCGGCCGGCAGGTGGGTGAGCACCTCGTCCCACGAGTCGCGCGCCCACCGGCCGGTCGACTGGGCCAGGTCGCCGACCACGGTCAGTGACCCGGTGGCGCTGCGCCGGGCGACCGCGCGCAGCTGCATCGGTGACAGGTCCTGTGCCTCGTCGACCACCACGTGCGCGTACTGCCGACCCGGCCCGTCGACCAGATGCGCCAGCTCGTCCAGCAGCGGCAGGTCCGCCGCCGACCAGGTCTCCCGGGACAGCCGGTCCGCGCCGCGCCGGTGCAGCGCCGCCACCTCGGCCGGGGTGAACGCGTCCCCGGCGGCGGCGCGCAGCCGCGCGGTGGAGCCGAGCAGGTCGCGCAGCAGACCGGTCGGGGTCTGCTGCGGCCAGAGCCGTTCGACGAGGTTGCCGACCTCGTCGGCCCGGCCCGGGTCGGTGCCGGTGCGGGTCGCCACCAGGGCGGCGAGCCGGTCGCGCAGCAGCCGGCGGCGGCCGGCGTACGGCAGGGCGGCGGCCCGCGCCGCGGCGAGCGCCTCGGCCACCTCGGCGCCGGGCAGCGTGACGAACCGGCCACCGACCAGCAGCCGCTCGGCCGGGTCGGGGACGCCGATCCGGGCGTCCAGCGCACGGGCCAGCAGGCCGGCCATCCGAGCCTCGCCCTTGATCCGGGCGACCTCGTCCGGCTCGACGCGACCGCGCGGCACGTCCGGGGCGAGCCGGTCGACGTCGCGCAGCTCCACCCCGTCGTCGCCGAGGGCGGGCAGGATCTGGCCGATGTAGCGCACGAAGGTCGGGTGCGGCCCGACCACCAGCACGTCCGCGGCCGACCAGTCGGCGCGGTGCTGGAACAGCAGCCAGGACACCCGGTGCAGCGCCACGGCGGTCTTGCCGGTGCCGGGACCGCCCTCGATCACCAGCACCTGGTCGCGCGGGGCGCGGATCAGCGCGAACTGGGCGGCCTGGATGGTGGCCACGATGTCCCGCATGGTGCCGGTGCGGCCGCGGCTCAGCTCGGCCAGCAGGTGCGCGTCCACCGCCTCGGCGATCTCGGCGAGGATGGTGTCGGTGAGGTCGTCGATGGTGTTGCCGGTGCAGGTGAAGGCGCGCTTGCGGCGGACTCCGGCGGGGTTCTCCGCGCTGGCCTCGAACCAGCCGGCGGCGGCCGGGGCGTGCCAGTTGACCACCAGCACCTCGCCGCCGGCGTCCCGGATCAGGTGCCGTCCGATGTAGCGGGTCTCGCCCGCCTCGTCGTCGATCCGGCCGAACGCCACCGCCTCGTCCGCCGCGCCGAGCGCCCGCCCGGCGGCGTCGGCGTACCGGCGCAGGTGGGCGGCGGCCGCGGTGTGGGCGGCGGCGGACGGCAGCCGGGCGAGGGTGTCGCGGCGCCGGTCGCGATGCTCCGCCGCTTCGTCGAAGTATGCCTGCTCGGCGGCGATGTCGGCTTCCCTGGACACCACGCGGCCCTCCCTCGCACCGGCCCGGTCCGGCCGGCGGGACTCGGTCGGGACACCGTACCGGCTCGGTTCGACGCGGGCACCTCACCCGCCGGACACGGCATTGACATATTTCACTGCCCCGCCTAGGGTCGGCCCGAATCGATTCGACTCGTCGCTGTGGCGTTCCAGCGTCGGCGTCGGACGGTTCGAGTCCGGGCATCCGAGTCGACCATGCCGTGCGTCCGTCGTGCCCGTGTCCCGCCGCCGGCATGGTGCCACCCCCGTACCCGAATCGGTCACCCCCGTTTGGTGAAGGAGCCGCATCATGGCAAGACGCAGAACTCTGTTCGGGCCCCTCGCGGCCGCCGCGATCCTGGTGGTGGCGGCCGGGGCCACGGTGGCCGGCGCCGTGGGCGGCGCCGCGCCCGCCGCCGCCGCGGTGACCGCGGGGTGCGGCAAGGCGCCCACGTTGACCAGCGGTTCCCGGACCATCCAGAGCGGCGGCCAGAACCGCAGCTTCATCCTCCGGATCCCGGACAACTACGACCGCAACCACGGCTACCGACTGATCTTCGGATTCCACTGGAACGGTGGCACCGCGGGTGACGTCGACTCCGGCGGGGCGGACCGGGAGGCCTGGTCCTACTACGGCCTGCGGCAGCAGGCGAACAACAGCGCCATCTTCGTCGCGCCCCAGGGCAACGGCAACGGCTGGGCCAACCCGGGGGGCCAGGACACCACCTTCGTCGACGACATGATCCGGTTGATCGAGGCGGACCTCTGCGTCGACACGACGCAGCTGTTCGCGCTCGGCTTCAGCTACGGCGGCGGCATGAGCTACGCCCTGGCCTGCGCTCGGGCCAACGTCTTCCGGGCCGTCGCGGTCTATTCCGGTGGTCAGCTCAGCGGGTGTTCCGGCGGCACGCAGCCCATCGCCTACCTGGGCATCCACGGCATCGGCGACCCGGTGCTCGGCATCTCCGCCGGACGGTCGCTGCGGGACACGTTCGTACGCGCCAACGGGTGCACCGCGCAGAGCCCGCCCGAGCCGAGGGCGGGCAGCCTGACGCACGTCACCACCGCCTACTCCGGCTGCCGGTCCGGCTATCCGGTCGTCTGGGCCGCGTTCGACGGCGGCCACACCCCGGGGCCGGTGGACGGCGGTGGCGACAGCGGCGCCCGGACCTGGACGAAGACCGAGGTGTGGCGGTTCTTCACCCAGTTCGACGGCGCCGACCCGACGCCCACGCCGACGGCCGGCCCGACCACCCCGCCGCCGGGCGGCACCTCGGCGCTGCGCAACGTCGCCTCCGGCCGCTGCCTGGACGTCAACGGCGCCGCGCAGACCAACGGCGCCGCCGCGATCATCTGGGACTGTCACGGCCAGAGCAACCAGTCCTGGACCGCGACCGCCGCGCAGGAGCTGCGCGTCTTCGGCGGCAAGTGCCTCGACGTCAACGGCGCCGCGACCGCGAACGGCAGCTCGGTGATCATCTGGGACTGCAACGGCCAGTCCAACCAGAAGTGGCGGTTCAACGCCGACGGCACGATCACCGGCGTCGGTTCGGGCCGGTGCCTGGACGTGGTCGGTGACGGTACGGCCAACGGCACGCGGACCCAGATCCGGGACTGCACCGGTTCGGCGGGCCAGCGGTGGAGTCGTTGACGGCTATGTTGTGTGAACGTTAACATGTGATGTCTTAAGATTGACAATCATCAATCAAAGCGCTCGGGAGGCGGATCGGATGTTCAGCACAGTGAGTCGTCCACGGCGATCGTGGCGGGCGGTGATGTCCGCCACGGCGGCATCGGTCCTGGCGGCGGCGGCCGTACTGACCGCGTCCGCCTCCCCGGCGCAGGCCGCCACCGCCATCACCATCAACGGCGGGTCCGGTGGGCGGGCGTTCGACGGTGTCGGCGCGGTCAGCGGTGGCGGTGGAAACAGCAGACTACTGATCGACTATCCGGAGCCGCAGCGCAGCGACCTGCTCGACTACCTCTTCAAGCCGGGCTACGGCGCCGCCATGCAACTGCTCAAGGCGGAGATCGGCGGCGACACCAACTCCACCTCCGGCGCGGAGCCCAGCCACGAGCACACCCGGGGCAGCGTGAACTGCAACCGGGGCTACGAGTGGTGGCTGATGGAGCAGGCCAGGATGCGCAACCCGAACATCGCGCTGGTCGGCCTGGCCTGGGGCGCGCCCGGCTGGATCGGCAACGGCAACTTCTGGTCCACCGACTCGATCAACTACCTGGTGGGCTGGCTGGACTGCGCCGCCAGCCACGGGCTGACCATCAACTACCTCGGCGGGTGGAACGAGAAGGGCTACAACACCACCTGGTACAAGAACCTGCGCTCCACCCTCAACTCCCGCGGCTACGGCAATGTGAAGATCGTCGCCTCGGACGACTTCGGGTGGGGCGCCGCCGACGAATCGCTGCGTGACCCGGCTTTCGCCAACGCCGTGCAGGTCTTCGGCAGCCACTACGTCTGCGGCTACCGCAGCGCCCAGACCAGCTGCCCCAGCTCCGCCAACGCGGTGTCCACCGGCAAGCAGCTCTGGGCCAGCGAGAACGGTTCCGACGACTACAACGCCGGCGCGCCGGCGCTCGCCCGGGGCATCAACCGCGGCTACCTCGACGGCAAGATGACCGGCTACATCAACTGGCCCGCCATCGCCGCCATCACCCCCAACATCCCCTGGGCGACCACCGGCGTGGCGGTGGCCCAGCAGCCGTGGTCCGGCGCGTACTCGATCGGCAAGAGCACCTGGGTGATGGCGCACACCACCCAGTTCACCGCGCCCGGCTGGCGCTACCTCGACGCGTCCAGCGGCTACCTCGGCGGCAACCGCAACAACGGCAGCTACGTCTCGCTCAAGTCCACCAACAACAGCGACTACAGCACCGTCATCGAGACGCAGGACGCCGGCTCGGCCCAGCAGCTCGACTTCACCGTCACCGGCGGGCTGTCCACCGGCACCGTCCGCGTCTGGGCGACGAACCTCAGGTCCAACAACAGCGCCGACCACTTCGTCCGGGGCGCCGACATCACCCCGAACGGTGGGCGCTTCTCGCTCACCGTCCAGCCCGGCTACGTCTACAGCATCACCACCACGACCGGGCAGGGCAAGGGGACGGCGGTCAGCCCCGCGCAGGGCAACCTGAAGCTGCCGTACGCGGACACCTTCGACAGCTACGCCACCGGTCGTGAGGCCAAGTACCTGATGGACCAGCAGGGCTCGTTCGAGATCGCCGGGTGCGGCGCCGGCCGGGCGGGGCAGTGTGTCCGCCAGATGTCCGACCAGGCGCCGATCTACTGGACCTCCGGCCAGGCCGAGCCGTACACCCTGCTGGGTGACCTGACCTGGCGCAACTACACGGTCACCTCGGACGTGCTGCTGGAGAAGCCCGGCTACGTGCAGCTCATCGGGCGCGGCAACACCTACAACCACCAGGGGCCGCAGAACCTGAACGGCTACTACTTCCGGGTCACCGACGGCGGGGCCTGGTCCATCCGGAGCAACAACACCAGCGGCAACTGGCGCACCCTGGCCAGCGGCAACACCGCGGCGCTGGGCACCGGGCGCTGGCACAACCTCTCGTTGAAGCTCAACGGCAGCACCCTCACCGCGGCCGTCGACGGCACGACCGTCGGCACGGTGTCGGACTCCACCTGGGTCGCCGGCCAGATCGGGTACGGCACCGGGCAGGGCGTCACCGCCCAGTTCGACAACCTCTCGATCACGCCGGGCGACGGTTCCAGCAGCCCGACCGGAGAGCTGCGCAGCGCGAGCGCCAACCGCTGCCTGGACGTCAACGGCGCCAGTCAGGCCGACGGCGCCGTGGTGCAGATCTGGGACTGCAACGGCGGGACCAACCAGCAGTGGACGGTCGGCACGAACAACCAGCTCACCGTCTACGGCAACAAGTGCCTCGACGTGCCGGGCACCGCGTCCGGCAGCCGCGCCCGGATCATGACCTGCAACGGCGGCAGCAACCAGCAGTGGCGGCTGAACGCCGACGGCACCGTCGTCGGGGTCGGCTCGGGGCTCTGCCTGGACGTCAACGGCGCCGGCACCGCCAACGGCACCGCCGTCCAGATCTGGACCTGCAACGGTGGCAGCAACCAACAGTGGGTACGCGGCTGACCCGCCACCGGTGTCCCGTCGCCAACCCGGCCGCTCTGCTCGCAGCCGGGTTGGCGCGCCCTTTCTACGATGACGGTCATGGATGTCGCAGTCGTGACCAATGCGGTCGTGGCCGCGATCTCGGTGGTCACCGTCGTCGTCTCGGCGTTCTTCGCGCTCCGGCAGCTCCGGCTGTCGCAGCACGCGAACCACACCCTGGTCGCGATCGAGCTGCTCACCCGCGACCGGATGAGCGACGCGTTCCTGGACAGCCAACAGTTCGTGCTCACCGAGCTGAGGACCGCCTGCCCGCCGGGCGTGCCGGTCAGTCAACTGCCGGCCGATGCCCGCAAGCACGTGAACCGGATCGCGCTCTACTACAACGGGCTGGGCCAGATGCTGGCCTTCAAGGTGGTCGAGCCGGCGCTGCTGCTCGGCACCGGCGGGTACCGCGCGCGCGAGGCGTGGACCGTGCTGGAGCCGTACATCCTCGCCGAGCGGGTGGCGCGTGGCGAGTCGTACCTGTCGAACTTCGAGCATCTCGCGGTGCTGGCGACCGAGACGCCGTGGCCGACGGCGGTGCGCAGGCTGGGCCTGCGCCGGTTCGGCCGCTATCCGGCAGAGGTGGGTCCGGTGGCCGGCGTGCCGCGTCAACCTGGGGTTGACGAAGCAGAAGCGTCAACCTAGGGTTGACGCATGACTGAGATTGAGCCGCTCAAGATGAGCCAACCGGTGCGCCTCGACGAGCTGATCGAGGGCATCAAGAAGGGGCGCACCGACGCACTCGACCAACTCTCCGACGCGGTGCTCGTCGCCGACCACCTGGGCGACGTCGCCGACCACCTGATCGGCCACTTCGTCGACCAGGCGCGCCGCTCGGGCGCCTCGTGGACGGAGATCGGCCGCAGCATGGGAGTGAGCAAGCAGGCCGCCCAGAAGCGCTCCGCGGCCAAGGCGGAGACCGCCGCCGCGCTCGACCCGAACGCCGGGTTCGGCCGGTTCACCCCGCGCGCCCGCAACGTGGTGCTGGCCTCGCAGGAGGAGGCGCGCGGCGCCGGCCACGCCGAGATCGTCCCCGGCCACATCGCGCTGGGGCTGCTCGCCGAGCCGGACGGGCTGGCCGCCGCGTTGATCAAGGCCAGGGGCGTACCCCTGGAGATGTTCCGGGAGGCCGTCACCGCGAGCCTGCCGGCGAAGGCCGACCAGGTCCCGGACCTCGTCCCCTACGACGCGCGGGCCAAGAAGGTCCTGGAACTGACGTTCCGGGAGGCGCTGCGGATGGGCCACAACTACATCGGTACGGAGCACATCCTGCTCGCCCTGCTGGAGGAGGAGGGCGACGACGGCGTGCTCGGCGGGCTCGGCCTGACCAAGGAGTCGCTGGAGGCCGCGGTGGAGGGCGCGCTCGCCGAACTCAATCGCAAGCGGGCCTGAACCGGTGCCGGGCACGCGTCACGGGGGCGCGTGCCCGACGCCGGGTGGTCAGTCGGCGGTCGGGAAGCCGTAGCGGGCGGCGTGCTCCGGGTCGGCCGGGTCGACCTGCCGGATGCCGGCGTCGGCGAGGCGCTTGTTCACCTCGTCGAGGCGGTCCCGGACCAGCCGGGCCTCCTCCTCGGTGACCCGGCCGCGGTGCGGCCGACCGGCGTGCTCGATCGTGCCGTAGTCGATCTTTTCGGCGGTACGCCGGGCCTTCGGCGGCTTCACCCGCTCGGCGGTGCGCAGCAGTTGCGCCATCGGCACGTCGGTGGCCATCGCGTCGAACTCGCTGGCGGTGAGCACCACCCGGCGCGGCTCACCGCCGCCGTGCCGGTCGTGGATCTCCACCACGGCCACGTCCAGCGCCGCGTCGTCGATGCTCTCCACGTCGACCGGGGTGGCGTCCAGTTGCACGGGCCCGGCGACCAGGTCCGGGTGCTCCAGCACGACGACCCGGACCACCTCGTCGTCGGGGGACAGCACCTGGCCGGTGAAGTCGGAGACGTGGATCGTCTTCTTGCCCATGCGCGGAGCTTCTCCTGTCGTAGGCCGACAATCGGACCCCAGGACGCTACCGCACAGGCGTACGAAGGTCGGTGCGCCCGCCGGCCGGTGTGTCGCCGCCCGCCCTATCCGGTCGTGAGGCCGCGCCAGGCGGAGGTGCCGGCGGGCTGCGCGTTCAGCTCGGACCAGGAGGCGCCCCGGTGGCGGGCCTCGCGGTACTGCGGCTGGGCAGGGAAGCGCCCGCCGGAGGCGGCCGCTCGCCAGCTCCGCTCGGCGTCCTGCTGGAATCGGTCATTCGGGTTCTGAGGCATGACCACTACCGTCCCAGAGAAACTTGTCCATGTATGGAAATGAATATGACGCGGGATCCATGCGTCAGGTTCCCTGGACGCGTCAGATTCCGGCGGCCGGCAGGCGGACCACGAATCGGCATCCGTCGCTGACGTTCTGGACCTCTACCCGTCCGCCGTGCGCCTCAACCAGCCCACGCACGATCGCCAGCCCCAGCCCACCGGAGCCGCCCGGCTCGGCCGCCGCCGGGGTGCGGGCCGGCTCGCCGCGGAACGCCACGTCGAAGACCCGGGGCAGGTCGTCCTCCGGGATGCCGCCGCAGGTGTCCGCCACGGCCAGCCAGGCGGTGTCGACGTCCCGCCCGGCGTCCACCGACACCGTGCCGTCGGCCGGGGTGTAGCGGATCGCGTTCAACAGCAGGTTGCCCACCACCCGGGACAACTCCCGCTCGCTGGCGGTCACCGCCGGCCAGCCCGCCTCGGCCGCGACCAGCCGGATCCGGCGGGCGGCGGCCAGCGGCGCGGCGCCGGCCAGCGCGTCGGAGACCACGTCGCCGAGCGCCACCGTGGACAGCGACAGCCGCAGCGCGCCGGCGTTGATCCGGGACAGCTCGAACAGGTCGTCGACCAGCCGGGTCATCCGGTCGGTCTCCACCCGGATCCGGCGGTGGTACTCGGCCACCGTCGCCGGGTCGTCGACCACCCCGTCCTCCAGCGCCTCGGCCATCGCGCGCAGCCCGGCCAGCGGCGTACGCAGGTCGTGCGACACCCAGGCGACCAGGTCCCGGCGGCCCTTCTCGATCCGCCGCTCCCGGGCCCGCGCCTGGTCGGCCCAGACCGCGGCGGCGGCCAGCCGGCGGCCGAACAGCCAGCCCACCGCCAGGCTCACCACGGCGGCGGCGGAGACCGTGATCAGCACCACCTGGAGGTCGTGCGGCGAGAGGAACATGGCCTGCGCGACCCCCGCCACCCCGGCGGCCACCGCGGCCACGGACATCGCCAGCAGCACCGAGATGTGCACGGTGATCGACCGGCCGCGCAGCAGCCGCAGCGCGACCGCGCCGGCCAGCCCGACCGCGAGCGCGGCGGCCAGCGCCACGCCGAAGATCAGCGCGAGGTCACCCATCGGCCGGCTCGTAGCGGTAGCCCACGCCCCACACGGTGACGATGCGGCGAGGTCGGGCCGGGTCGTCCTCGATCTTCTCCCGCAGCCGACGCACGTGCACCGTCACCGTCGACTGGTCGCCGAAGCTCCACCCCCACACCCGTTCCAGCAACTCGGCCCGGCGGAACGCCCGCGCCGGATGCCGCATCAGGTGCGCCAGCAGGTCGAACTCGCGCAGCGTCAGGGTCAACTCCCGGCCCCGCAGGCGGGCCACCCGGGGGCCGGTCTCCACCTCCAGGCCGTCGTCGGCGAGGCGCACCGGCGGCGCGGCGGCCGGCTCGCCGCCGGCCCTCCGCAGCACCGAGCGGACCCGCAGCACCAACTCGCGCGGGGAGAACGGCTTGCTCAGGTAGTCGTCCGCGCCCAGTTGCAGGCCGAGGATCCGGTCGGCCTCGTCGCCGCGCGCGGTGAGCATGACGATGGGTACGCCGTCCGGCCGCTCCCGCAGCCGCCGGCACACCTCCAACCCGTCGAGCACGGGCAGCATCAGGTCCAGCACCACCAGGTGCGGCGGCCGGCGGGACACGGTGTCCAGCGCGGCGGCACCGTCGCCGACGTGTTCGACCTCGTAGCCGGCGTGCTCCAGGTAGCGGCAGACCACGTCGGCGACCGTCCGGTCGTCGTCGACCACCAGCACCCGCTGCGCCACCCCGCACCTCCCGCGTAGCGAGACGCAAGCGTAGCCACGGGGAAACAGGTGATCCATTGCCAGGTTCTTACGGTCGGTGCGGGCCCGCGGGGCGTACCATGATCATGTGCTCGACCGGCGGCTCTTCCTGCACCTGGCGACCTGGTTGGGGCAGTGGCCGGCCGGTCCCGGGCTGCACGTGGTCCGGTCCTGGCGCCGCGCCCGCCCGGCCTGGGACGGGCGGCCGCGCCCGGCCGTCGCGGTCTCGGTGGGCGACAGCACGGTGCTCTCGGTGCCGCCGCAGCGGGTCGAGGCGGTGCGGGCCCTGGTCCGGGGACGGCCGATCGAGGAATGGCTGCCGGCGCTGCCGACGACGGTCGGCGCGCCGGAACTCACCACGAACCGCGGGGTCTTCCGCTGGTGCACCGACCCGGCGCCGCTGCCCGACGTGGGGGAGTGGCGGCCACCGGAGATGCCCGGCGCCCCGCCCTGGCTGGGCCTGTTCCGCGAGGTGCTGGTGGTCCGGGACGCCGACGGCACGTACCTGGCCGGGGTGGGCATCAAGCGGCACGACGCCTACGGCCACGAGCTGGCGGTGGGCACGTCCCCGGCGGCCCGGGGGCGCGGCCTGGCCCGGCGGTTGGTGGCGCAGGCGGCCCGGCGGGTGCTGGCCGAGGGGGCGATCCCCACCTACGTGCACAACCCGGGCAACCACGCCTCCGCCCGGGTCGCCGAGGCGGCCGGGTTCCCGGACCGGGGCTGGACCTCGTTCGGTGTCTTCCCGCACTGACCGGCGATGCGGGCGCGGACCGTGGATCCCGGGCCGGATCCACGGTCCGCGGCCTCTCCCCCAGGTCCCGATGGCGTAACGCTAGGTGAACGCAGCTGGGCTGGGCAAGATGCTGGTCTTGTCTGGTTACGGACTTGACCTGCGGAATCGCCGTTGCGATCGCGCGATCGGTCAGTGACGCAACGTGTGGATCAGGGTGAGTGCCTGCCGGGTGGCCGGGCGCAGCACCCGCAGTCGGGACAGCCCCACGAGCCGGTCGACCAGCGGCACCACGCCGTCCACGAGCTGCCGGGTCCGGGCCTGCCCGGGGGAGCGGTCGTGCACCCAGTAGAGCACCACGCCCAGGTAGCCCAGCCAGAGCAGCTCCGGCAGCGCCTCCCGCAGCTCGTCGTCGAGCTTCGCGGTCGAGCCGGCGAGCACCTCGCGGAACAGCGACACCGACGCCTCCCGGGCCGGCGACGACTCGGCCGAGAACGGGCTCAGCGGCGAGGTCGGCTCGGCCGCCGTCTTGAAGAACGTCCCGGCGAACGAGTGGTAGGGGCTCAGCACGTCCACCCCCGCGTGCAGCACCCCGGCCAGCCGCGCCGCGAAGTCCCGCTCCCGGGCGAGCACCGGCGCGGCGGCGGCACGGTGCTCGCGCTGGGTGTCCGCGTAGAACTCCTGGATCAGGTGTTCCTTCGAACCGAAGTAGTAGTAGGCGTTGCCCACCGAGACGCCGGCCTCCTCGGCGACGGCCCGCATCGTGGTGCGCGCGTACCCCCGTTCCCGGAACAGCCGCATGGCGGTGTCCAGGATCAGCCGGCGGGTCTGCTCACCCCGGGCGGTCGGCGTGCTCTGCTCGGTCATCGGGGTCACCGTATCCCGGCTCCCGGACGCGATCGCGGACCGCGCCGGCCCGCCGCCGGGTGACGGCGGGCCGGTGGGCCGGGACGGATCAGTCGGTCAGGCCGAGCACCCGCGCCGCCGCGTGGCCGTTGGCGTGGCTGGCCCCGTAGGTGGCGACGAAGGCGCGCGCCCCGGTCGGCCGCCAGTCACCCGGCCAGCCCATCTCGACCACTGTCACCGGGTGCGTGGCGGCCAGCGCCTCGACCAGCTCCCGCGCCCCGGGCAGCCGGTGCAGGTGCCGCCCGACCAGCACCACCGGTCGCTGCCCGGCGAGCCGGCGCAACGCGGCCGGGTCGGTCTCGCCGGCCACCGCGCGGGCCTGCTCGACCCCGGCGGCCAGGTGCGGGCCCAGCCCCCACGGCACCCGCCCCTCGGCGACGGTGGAGGTGGCGTGCACCTGCACCACCAGCGCGGGAGCCGGGCCGGGCAGGTCGCCCTCGACGTGCACGGCCCGCAACGCGGCCGCGTAGCCGAGGTCGTCGGCGGCCGGCGGCGGGGCGTCGGCCGGCCCGCTCCAGCCGGCCAGCGCGGCGGTCCGGCCGGCGGCCTCCTCCACCCGGGCGCGCGCCAGCCGGCCGTCGCCGAGCGCGCCGACGATCTCCGCGGCGACCAGCTCCACCAGGTCGGCGTCGACCTGGGCGCCGATGCAGAGCAGGTCGGCGCCGGCGGCCAGCGCGCGTACCGCGGCCGGGCCCACCCCGCCGGCGGCCAGCGCCGCGCCCTTCATCTCCAGCGCGTCGGTGATCACCGTGCCGGTGAAGCCGTACTCGACGCGCAGCAGGTCGTGCAGGACGGCCCGGCTGAACGTCGCCGGCCCGTCGGCGGTCAGCGCCGGCACCCGGATGTGCGCGGTCATCACGGCGCGCACTCCGGCGTCGATCACCGCGGCGAACGGCGGCAGGTCCCGCTCCCGCAGCACGGCCGGCGGCACGTCGACGGTGGGCAGCTCGTGATGCGAGTCGGCGACCGTGGCGCCGTGCCCGGGGAAGTGCTTCGCGCAGGCGGCCACGCCCACCGACTGGAGGCCGGCGACCGCGGCGGCCGAGTGGACCGCCACCCGCTTCGGGTCCGCGCCGAACGAGCGGGTGCCGATCACCGGGTTCTCGTCGGCGGTGTTCACGTCGACGGTGGGCGCCAGGTCGAGGGTGATGCCGACGGCGGCCAGTTCGGCGCCGATCGCCGCGTACACCGCACGGGTGAGGTCCGGGTCGTCGACCGCGCCGAGCGCGGCGTTGCCCGGGTACGGGCTGCCGGTGGCGTGGGCCAGCCGGGTGACGTCCCCGCCCTCCTCGTCGATCGCCAGGATCACGTCCGGGCGACCGGCGCGCAGCGCGGCGGTGGACGCCGCCAGCTGGGCCGGGTCGTGCACGTTGGTGCCGAACAGGGTGTGCCCGGCGAGGCCGTCGGCGAGCAGGTCGACCGCCCAGTCCGGCGGGACCGGGCCGGCGTACGCGGCCAGCAACGTGCCCAGCGCGAGCCGACGGAGTCCTGGATCCAACCCCACTTGTGCCCCTTTCCCTGCCGGATCGTCCGACCTCTCTCGGAACGGGGTGGCCGATACGCTAACGGCCACCCTTCGGCAGGCGTTTTATGGTTAGAAACCTTACTGAAAAATCGAGGACCTTGGCATGAGTGCGACCCGGCTGCCCGGCACCCCCCGACTCCTTCGGGCGCTCAACGACCGCGCGGCGCTGGAACTGCTGCTCGAGCGCGGGCCGCTGACCCGGGCCCGCATCGGCGAGCTGACCGGGCTGTCCAAGGTGACCGCCTCCCAGCTCGTCGAGCGGCTGGAGGAACGCGGCCTGGTCGCCCGGGTCGGCGAGCAGGCCGGCGGGCGGGGCCCGAACGCCCAGCTCTACGCGGTGCGCCCGAGCAGCGCGTACGTGGTCGGCGTGGACGTCGGCGCGGAGCGGGTGGTGGCCGCCTGCGCCGACATCACCGGCGCGGTCCTCGGCCGGGTCGAACAGTCCACCCGGGACACCGACGACCCGGTGGGCGTGGTGCACAACGCGGTGGTGCGGGCCGCCAGCAGCGCCGGGGCGGAGCTGTCCGCGGTCCGGCGCGTCGTGCTGGGCACGCCCGGCCTGGTCGACCCGCAGACCGGCGACATCACGTTCGCGTTCAACCTGCCGCGTTGGCACAGCGGCCTGCTCGCCGCGCTCCGCGAGGACCTGGACACCCCGGTCGTCTTCGAGAACGACGTGAACCTGGCCGCGGTGGCCGAGGCGCAGTCGGGCGCGGCCCGGGACACCGCCGACTTCGTGCTGGTCTGGGTGGACGCGGGCGTCGGCCTGGCCATCGTGCTGGGCGGCCGGCTGCACCACGGCAGCAGCGGCGCGGCCGGCGAGATCGGCTACCTGCCGGTGCCCGGGGTGCCCATCCCGCGCGACGTGTCCCGGCGCGCCAAGCCGGCGTTCCAGCAGCTCGCCGGCGCCGACGCGGTCCGCGCGGTGGCCGCGGAGCACGGATTCGCGACGCCGGACTCGGCCGAGCAGGGCGTCGCGGCGGCCCGGGCGGCCGAGGCGGTCGGTGCGGCCATCGCCGCCGGCGACGCCGGCGGCCCGGTGCTCGACGAGTTGGCCCGGCGGCTGGCTCTCGGTGTGGCGAGCACCTGCGTGGTGCTCGACCCGCCGCTGGTGGTGCTCGCCGGCGCGGTCGGCCGGGCCGGCGGGGCCGCGCTGGCCGAACGGGTGCAGCAGGAGGTCGCCGCGATCACGCTGGTCCGGCCGCGGGTGGTGAGCACCGGGCTGACCGAGGAGCCGATCCTGCGCGGCGCGCTGCGCACCGCGCTCGACGCGGTCCGCGACGAGGTGTTCGGCTCGACGGTCGGCTGAGTGCCCTGTCCACCCGGTCGCCATGTGAAGGAATTCTTCACCCTGTCGAACAGGACTGCAAGGAGTTGCCGGCGTGGCCCGCTCGCCCGGGCCGCGCCGGCACGCTCAGATCAGGTCACGCCGACGGAACACCGCGAACGCGGCCGCCACCAGCGCGCCGGTCAGCGCGACCAGGACCACCAGCCCCGACGGCCAGCCGAGCGTGTAGGAACCGTCACAGAACCCGGAGATCCCGGCGCCGCAGGCGCTGTCGTCCCAGAACCGCACCTCGCCGGCGAGCCACGCCCCCAGATAGCTGGAGAGCATGAACCGGTCCGGCCGGGCGACCTGGAGGATCTGGAACACCAGCCGCGCGCCCAGCTCCCACACCACCACGTACGCGGCCACCGTGCCCAGCGCCGCCGAGGTGTGCCGGCCCAGCGTGGCCATGGCGAACCCGAGCGCCGCGGCGAGCAGCACGAGCACCAGCCCGCGTACCCAGACCGCGCCGAGCGACGCCCAGAACTCGCCGCCCATCCGGCCGGTCAGGCCGGACGCCTGACCGATCAACCAGAACGCGCCCAGATAGGCCACCGACGCCAGCGCGGAGAGCCCGAGCACGCCGCCCAGCAACGTGCCGAGCTTCGCGGCGAACACGGTCGGCCGGCGCGGCCGCCACAGCAGCAGGTTGACCACCCCGCCCGAGTTCAGGTCCGCCCCGATGTAGGAGGCGCCGACCAGGAACCCGAACAGCGCCAGGAACGCGATCAGGAAGTAGAGCAGCGGCTCGGCCTCCTTCGCGAAGACGAAGACGCCGCTCAGATAGTCGGACGCGGTCGGCAACTGCTCCGACCGGGCCGGGTCGATCTGGGCGCAGTCACGCGGCACGTAGTCGTTCTCGTCCGGGGTGACCGTCCCCGCCTTGATCTGCACGCAGCGGTCGTGCGCCAGCTCCAGTCGCTGGACCTCCTGCGCGGCCTGCGACTGGGCCCGGCTCAGCTCGACCGCGCTGGGCCGGTGTGAACCACCGAGCGTGGTCACCACCGTCACCGCGAAGGCGACCGCCAGCAACACCACCATGAGCTGCACGAAGCGCCGGGCGGCCAACCGCTCCAGCTCGGCACGGACCAGGTTCACGCGTCCACCTCCCGGCCGTCGGAGACGTCCAGATCGATCACTCCGTCGTGTGCCGGCGCGCCGTCCACCTGGCGCGGCACCGCCACCGGCCCGTGGCCGCCGGTCAACTCCAGGAAGACGCTCTCCAGGTCGGGCCGGAGCGGGATCAGCTCACGCACCCACAGGCCCTGCTCGCCGAGCGTGCGGCTGATCGTCTCGGGATTCTCCACCCCGGTCACCACCAGGTGCTCGGCCTGCCCGGTCACCGACAGGCCGGCGCGGCCCAGCAACTGCGCGGCCCGCTCCGGCTCGGCCACCCGGACCTGCCACTGGTGCTGGTCGAAGCCGGCCAACACCTCGTCCACCCGCCCGTACGCGACCCGCCGGCCGCGGCTGACGATCGTCACGTGGTCGCAGATCAGCTGGATCTCGGCGAGGATGTGGCTGGAGAGCAGCACGGTCACCCCGGACGCGGCGAGCGACCGGGTCAGGTCCCGCATCTCCCGGATGCCGGCCGGGTCGAGCCCGTTCGCCGGCTCGTCGAGGATCAGCAGCTCCGGATTCTTCAACAGGGCCGAGGCCACCGCCAGCCGCTGCTTCATGCCCAACGAGTAACCCTTGACCCGCTCCTCGCCCCGCTCCCGCAGGCCGACCTGCTCCAGCACCTCGTCCACCCGGCCGGTGGGCACGCCGCCGGCCACGGCCAGCAGGCGCAGCGTCCGGTGGGCGGTGAAGTTGCCGAAGAACTGCGGGCTCTCCACGATCGCGCCGACCCGCCCGGCGACCTCGGGCAGCCGCTCCGGGGAATCCGCGCCCAGCACCCTCATCCGGCCGGAGTCGGCGCGCACCAGCCCGAGCAGGGCCCGCAGCGTGGTCGTCTTACCCGAGCCGTTCGGCCCGAGGAAGCCGTGCACCTGACCCGCCTCGACCAGCATGTCGAAACCGTCGACGGCGACGCGGCGCCCCTGACGCAGGGTGTGGAACGTCTTGCGGAGACCGGCGATCTCGATGACCGCGCTCATCCGCCCGCCTCCCGGCAGCGGTCGGGCATCTGACGTCCTTCCGAAGCGGTGACCAACGACACGGCGCCCCACCCTATGGCCGCGACGCCGCCCGTGGGGGGCGACGGGCCGGTGCGTGGTTGGATGGGGCGGTGACTGGTGACCTGATCCCCGGCGCCGCCGGCGCTCCCGCCCCCTCGACCGTGGACGCGGATCTGGTGGTCAGCCTCGACGGGGTCGGCGTCACGCGCTCCGGCACCGCGCTGGTGCGCGACGTCGACTGGCGGGTCGAGCTGGACGAACGGTGGGTGCTGCTCGGCCCGAACGGCGCCGGCAAGACCACCCTGCTCAACCTGGCCGCCGGCCGGCTGCACCCGAGCCACGGCGTCGCCCACGTGCTCGGCGAGCGCATCGGCCGCACCGACGTCAACGAGCTGCGGACCCGGATCGGCCTCTCCACCGCCACCCTCGCCGAGCGGATCCCCGCCGAGGAGCGCGTCACCGACGTGGTGGTCACCGCCGCCTGGTCGGTGGTCGGCCGCTGGCGGGAGAGCTACGACCGCACCGACGAGGCACGTGCCGCCGCGCTGCTCGGCCAGCTCGGCGTGGGCCACCTGGCCGACCGCGCGTACGGCACGCTCTCCGAGGGCGAGCGCAAGCGGGTGCAGATCGCGCGTGCCCTGATGACCGACCCGGAGCTGCTGCTGCTCGACGAGCCCGCCGCCGGGCTCGACCTGGGCGGGCGGGAGGACCTGGTCGCCCGGCTCGCCGAGCTGGCGTACGACCCGGACGCACCGGCCATGGTGCTGGTCACCCACCACGTGGAGGAGATCCCGCCCGGCTTCACCCACGCGTTGCTGCTGCGGGAGGGTGGCGTGGTGGCACAGGGTCTGCTCGCCGACGTGCTCACCGCCGACAACCTGTCCAAGACCTTCGGCCTGCCGCTGCTCGTCTCCCGCGCCGGCGACCGTTGGACCGCCCGCGCCGCCTGAGCCGACGGGACGCCCACCGTGCCGCAGACCCGAGTCGCCGTCGTCGGCAGCGCCAACATGGACCTGGTCGGGACCGCCACCGCGCTGCCCCGGCCGGGTGAGACGGTGCTCGGCACCGACTTCGTCATGCTCCCCGGCGGCAAGGGCGCCAACCAGGCCGTCGCCGCGGTCCGCGCCGGCGCGTCCTGCGTCTTCCTCGGCGCGATCGGGTCGGACGCGTTCGGCGTCACCCTCCGGGCCCGGATCACCGCCGCCGGCGTGGACACCGCCCACCTCCGGGTGGCGTACGGCCCGTCGGGCGTCGCCCTGATCATGGTCGGTGGCGCGGGGGAGAACGCCATCCTGGTCACCCCCGGCGCGAACGAGGCGTTCACCGGCCTGACCGAGGACGAGCTGGCCGCCGTACGCGAGGCGGACGTGCTGGTCGCGCAGCTGGAGGTGCCGGTCGAGACGGTGACCGAGGCGGCGCTGGCGGCCCGGTCGGCGGGCACCCGGGTGGTGCTCAACGCGGCGCCGGCGCGGTCGCTGCCGGCCGAGCTGCTGGCCGCGACCGACCTGCTGGTGGTCAACGAGCCGGAGGCACAGGCGCTGACCGGCCGTGGCCGGGACGAGCCGGCGGCGCTGCTCGACCTGGTGCCCCGCGCGGTGCTGACGCTCGGCGGCGACGGCGCCTGGTACGTCGACCGGGACCGGGCGCCGATGCACGTGCCCGCCGTGCCGGTGGACGTGGTCGACTCCACCGCGGCCGGGGACGCCTTCACCGCCGCGCTCGCCGTGGCCTGGGGTGAGGGGCGGGACCTGGCCGACGCGGTGCGCTGGGCCTCGGCGGCCGGGGCGGCCTGCGTCCGCAGGCTCGGCGCCTCGGTGGCGCTGCCGCACCGCGCCGAGATCGACGCGCTGTTCGCCCGGGGTTGAGCCGACCCTCGCTGTTAACAGGGGGCCCCGCCTCTACCGAATGCGTTAAGAGGGGGCCCCGCCTTACACCCCTTCGGCGCGCTCGCCGCGGCGGCGCAGCATGCCGAGGCCGGGGATGCCGGCCACCGCGAGCTTGAGGTCGCGGGTGACGTCCAGCAGGTCGTGCAGGTCCGGGCCGACCCGGTCCAGCGTGGCCAGGATCGGCAGCACGTCCGAGGTGAGGTGCTCCTTCAGCTTCGGCAGCTCGTCGACCAGCCGGATCGCGGCGGTCACCTCCTCCGGGCTGAGCTGCTCGACGAAGCGGGCCGCCATCGGCGCGGCCCGGCGCAGCGTCGCCTCGTACGCCGCCAGCAGCTCGGTCGCCGTGCCGGCCGCCACCTCGGCGGTGGCCACCGTGCCGGCGGCCCGCACCGCCACCGTGTCCGCCTCGGCGACCACGCCGGCCGCCGCCCGGGCCACCCGGTCGGCCTCGCCGACCACCGTGCCGGCGGCGGCGGAGACCCGTTCCGCCTCGCCGACCACCACCGCGGCCGCGGCGGCCACCTCGGTCGCGGTGTCGATCGCGGTGGTGGCGGCGGCGCTGATCACACCCACCTCGCGTACCGCGGTCTCCGCGTCGGTGAGCACCCGGTCGGTGCGGTCGAGCGTGCCCTCGATCCGGTCGACCACCCCGTTGATCCGCCGGACCAGCGCCTCCACCTCGTCGAGCACGGCGAAGGCGCGGGCGGGCACGGCGGCGAGCGCGGTGGCCGAACCGAACGCCTGGTCCAGGGCGGAACGGGTGAGGCCGACGACGGCGCCGGGCCGGGGAAGTGGGATCGCCATGCCCACCAGTGTGCGTCGTGCCGGCCAGCCGTGCCCGGCGGCGCACGTCCCGCCGGGCCTCCCGCGACACGGGCGCGCCGCGTAGGGTGCCGGCATGTCCGCCCCCGGCCCGGCCCCGCGGCGACTCCTCGCGTTCGGCGCGGTCGCCCTGCTCGTCGCCGTGCTCGGCGCCCTGCTGCTGGTCCGCGCGGACGCCGGCCTGGACACCCGGCGGGCGACCGTCGCCGGGGTGCCGCTCACCGAGGTACGCCACGCCGGGCAGAGCGGCGAGCTCCGACCAGGGGTGGTGATCGCGCACGGGTTCGCCGGCTCCGCCCGGCTGATGCGTCCGCTGGCCGACTCGGTGGCCCGGCACGGCGCGGTCGCGGTGCTGCTCGACTTCGCCGGGCACGGCGCGAACCCCGCCCGGCTGCCCGGGGCCGGCCGGGACGACGAGCGGGCCCGGGCGGTCCTCTCGCACGACCTGGACGTGGCGCTGGCCTGGCTGCGGAGCCGGCCCGGCGTCGACCCGGACCGGATCGTGCTGGTCGGGCACTCGATGGGCGCCGGCGCGGTCACCCGCTACGCGGTGGCCCACCCGGAGATCGCCCGGACGGTGGCCGTCTCCCTGCCCGACGCGGGCGACGTGCCGGCCGGCTGGGCCGGGAACCTGACGCTCGTGGTGGGCGGGCTGGAGTTCCCCGACTTCCGGCGGGCTGCCGAGGAGGCGGCGCGCGGCGGGCCACCGGGGGCGCGGGAGCGGGTGGTGGCGCCGGGCACCGAACACATCTCGGTGCTGTTCGCGCCGCGTACCCACGACGCGGTGGTCGCCGCCCTCCCGGGCCGGCCCGGCGGTCCGGCGCCGGCCCCGCTGACCCGCCCGGCCGCCACGGCACTGCTGCTGCTCGGGCTGGGGCTCGGCTTCGTGCCGCTGGCCGGGCTGCTGCTCCGCCGCCGGCCGGATCCGTCGACCGCCGCGACGCCGGGCGGCCCGGCGGTCAGGACGGCGGGCGGGCCCGCGGACCCGACCGGCGGGTAGCGTCCCCGGCCTGGGCGGTGGCTCGCGGTGGCGATGCCGGCGGCCGGGCTCGGCGCGGCGCTGGCCGCCCCACTGCCGACCGCCCGGCTGCCGCTCGCGGTCGGCGGACACGTCGCCGTGTTCCTCCTGCTCACCGGCGTGCTGCTGGCCGGCGCGCACCTGTTGTTCCGGCCGGGTCGACCACCGGCCGGCGACACCGTCGGGCCGTTGCGCGCCGCCGTGCCGGCGGTGGTGCTCCTCGGGTACGCGGCAGCGGCCGTCGCGCTGCCGCTGCACCTCGGGTTCACCTCGGCCGCGCCGGTCGGGGCCCGCTGGTGGCTGCTGCCCCTGGTGGCACTCTGCTGCCTGGCCTTCCTGCTCGGCGCCGAACTGGTCGCCGAGGGCCGGGGCGGGCGCTACGCGGCGATCGGCGGGATCGCCGTGGTGGTGCTGGCCGGGGCTGCGGTGACCGGCCTGGCGCCCGGGTTCGTGCTGCTGGTGGTGCCGCTCTTCGCGGCGCTGGTGGCCTGGCAGGCGGCCTGGGCCGGGGTGCTGCGCCGGCGGGGCGCGCCGTGGTGGCTGCCGGCGGCCGTCGGCGCGGTGCTGCTCGCCTGGCCGGTCGCCACCACGTTGCCGCTGACCTGAGCCGGGGCGGGCGCCTCGCCCCGGCCCGTGGCCTCAGCGCACGCCCTCGAAGACCACCTGCGGGTCGGTGCGGGCCGGGTCGCCCCAGACCGCGTCGTCGTAGGCGGTGTCGCCGGCCAGGTGCCGCAGGAACCACTCGGTGAGTAGCCGGCGGGTGAGCTGGAGCTGGGCGGGGCGGCTGATCGAGCCGCTGTCGCAGAAGAGCGAGCCGCTGTCCATGAAGCCGCAGTGCGAACCGCCCCTGATCGTCCGGAGCTGCTTGACCGGGGGCTTGGCGGCGTAGATGGGGCGCTGGTGATCGGCGGGGGGTGCGATGCCGTCCCGGTCCCCGGAGATCAGCTGCACCGGGACGGTGAGGGTGGCGGCGGCCGCGACGGCGGACGGGTTGGTCTCGGCGGCGGCCAGGTTCGCCACCGTCACCACGCGCGGGTTGCGGGCCGCGGCCAGGATGCTGGCCCCGCCGCCCATGGAGTGCCCGGACAGGCCCAGCCGGGCGACGTCCACGTGCCCGGCGAACCGGGAACCGCTCGTGGTGTCCTGCGCCACGGTCCAGGTCAGCGCCGCGTTGAGGTCGTCGGCGAAGGCGCTGTGGTTGGGCGACAACCCGCCCTGCGAGGTCGGGGCGACGACGATGAAGCCCCAGGTCGCCAGGTGCGACAGCGTCGAGGAGTACTTCGACACGGACTGCAGGAAGCCGTGGCCGAACGCGATCGTCGGGAACCGCCCGGCGGCGACCGGCTGTCCGTTGCCGGCGGCGGTGGCCGGGTAGGTGATCCGGGCCGAGAAGGAGCGCCCGGCGGCGCTGACGGTGGCGTCGACGTAGCCGGCCGCGTACCGGCCGGGGGCGGACGGGTCGGCCGAGGTCGTGGCGCCGGCCTGGGCCCCGGTCGCCGGCAGCGCCAGGCTGAGCGCCGCCGCGACCGCGACGGTGAGTCTCCGCAACATGTCACCCTCCTGCTGATCGATGGACATGAACGTCCACTCAGGAGAGCAAAGACGGGCGTCCGGGGTAACAACCCGATTGGTCCATCGCGGGGGCGTTATGACCTGGCGACCCGCAGCGCCCACCAGATCAGCGGGGCCTGCATCGGCACCCGGCCGTAGGCGATCGCCCGCTTCACCGGCCGGCGCCGGCGCCAGTCCCAGGCCATCTGCGCGTTCGCCGGCAGCACGGCGGCGAACAGCGCCGCCGCGGCGAGGCCACCGGACCGGCGGGTCGCCGGACGCGCCACCGCCGCGGCCACGGCCAGCTCGGCCACCCCGGAGGCGTACGTCCAGAAGCGGGCCGGCCCGGGCAGGACGCGCGGCACGATCGGGTCGTAGAAGCCGGGCCGGACGACGTGGGTGACGCCCGCGGCGGCGAGCAGCCCGGCGAGCGCGACGGCCTCGCCGCGACGGTGGGTCATCGTCGGTCTCCCTGTTGTTCGACGGCGCGTTGCACGGCCCGGTAGATCTGCCCGAACCGTAGCGCGTCGGGCGTGCGGACCAGCATCGTCTCCCGCCCGTGCACCTGCACCCACAGCTCATGCACCCGGTTGCCGCGCTCGTAGGAGCGGTCCAGCCAGCCGAGCGGCACCTCCAGGAACGGGGTGAGCGCCAGCCCGACCACCACGAACGCGGCCACGATGATCAGGGCCAGCTTCCAGTCGCCGCGGTCCTGCGCCGCCCAGGCCAGCGACAGTACGCAGACCAGCGCCACCAGCGGCGGCAGCGACAGCAGCAGGACCAGTACGCCCCGCCCGAGCACCCGGCCCCGTACCGCCGCCGTGGTCCGGCCCCGGGCGTGCCAGACGAAGGTGACGTCGGCGAGCGGGACGACCTGCCCACCGGCGTGGATGGCCTGCGAGGTGACCTGTACCGCGTCGTCCCGGTAATAGAGGGTCATAAATCAGCGTACCCACTCGGCGTGCGCGGGCGGAACCTGTCGGTAGCGTGGCCGGTATGGCGGACTCCGACGAGCGGGCGCGCAACATCGAGGTGGTCCGGCGTTACCTGCGGACCTTCGTCACGAAGGACCTCGCCGAGCTGGCCGAGGTGGTGGACGAGGACGTGGAGATCTACGGTTCCGGCGCGGCGGTGCGCGGCCGCCGCTACCCGGAGGCGGCCGTCTCGTCACCCGGCCTCACCGTGCTCGACCAGCAGATCGTGGAGATCTTCGCGGCCGGTGACCGGGTGGTGGTGTCGGTGGCGCAGACCTACCGGCGGGACGCGACCGGGGCGACCACGGTGCAGAGCGCGTGCAAGATGTACCGCCTGGCCGGCGGCCGGATCGTGCAGTTCTGGGGCGAGCAGGACACCTACGGCCTGCTGCGCGGGCTGGGCCTGCTGCCGGACGAGCCGATCGAGTTCTGAGCCGGCGCGGCGGCGGGCGCCCGCTCCATGGCCCGCTGCACCGCCCGGTAGATCTGGCCGAAGCGCAGCGCGTCGCCGGTGCTCAGCAGCCGCACCGGCCGCCCCTGCCAGGTCGCCCACATCTCCCACTCCCGGCTGCCCCGCACGTAGGAGCGGTCCAGGTGCTCGAAGAGCACGTCGGCGAGCGGCCCGACGGCGAGGCCGACCAGCACCGAGGCGCCGACGATGGCGATGGTGACGGTGAGCGAGCGGTGCAGCCAGACCGCGAGCGCGATGCCCAGCAGCGCGGCCACCAGCGGCCCGGCGAGTGCCGCGCCGATCGCGCCGCGGCCGGCGAGCACCCGCCACGAGCGGCTGCCCCGCCGGTGCCAGACCATGGTCAGCTCGGCCAGCGGCCAGCTGCGGTCGTCGACCCGCAGGGCGGTGGAGGTGACCCGGACCGACCGGTCGTCGTAGTAGGTGGTCATGGCCTCACTCCCGGTGTCCGGCGTCTACCGCACTGTCTACCCCAACGAGGCGGGTCGTAAGGTTGGCACGCGACTTCGACGAGGAAGTGAGGGCAGCGTGGGCGAGTTCGTCAGGCTGGAAGTGAAGGACGGCGTCGGCACCATCCGGTTGGAGCGACCGCCGATGAACGCGCTGAACACGCAGGTCCAGGAGGAGTTGCGCGCCGCCGCGGCGGCGGCCACCGCCGACGCCGAGGTCCGCGCCGTGATCGTGTACGGCGGGGAGAAGGTCTTCGCGGCCGGCGCGGACATCAAGGAGATGGCCGACATGTCCTACGTGGACATGGCGGAGCGGGCCGCCGACCTCTCCAGCGCGCTGGGCGCGATCGCCCGGATCCCCAAGCCGGTCGTCGCCGCGATCACCGGGTACGCGCTCGGCGGCGGCTGTGAGCTGGCGCTGGCCTGCGACTGGCGGATCGTGGCCACCGACGCGAAGCTCGGCCAGCCGGAGATCAAGCTGGGCGTGATCCCGGGCGCCGGCGGCACCCAGCGGTTGGCCCGGCTGGTCGGTCCGGCCCGCGCCAAGGATCTGATCATGACGGGCCGGATGGTGGACGCCGAGGAGGCGCTGCGCATCGGTCTGGCCGACCGGGTGGTTCCGGCCGCCGAGGTCTACGACGCCGCGCTGGCGTACGTGAAGCCGTTCCTGACCGGGCCGGTGCAGGCGCTGCGGGCGGCGAAGGTGGCCGTCGACGCGGGTCTGGACATGGATCTCACCTCCGGCCTGGCCTGGGAGAGCCAGCTCTTCGCGGCGCTGTTCGCCACCGACGACCGGCGCGAGGGCATGGCCGCGTTCGTGGAGAAGCGCAAGCCGGGCTTCACCGGGCGCTGACGCGAGGGCTGTTCACATCTCGTCTACCGGCCAGTAGCGTGTGACTCCGGTCGCGCGACGAAGGGGAGTGGCATGACGGAACACGTCGAGGGGCACGGCGGCGAGCTGGCGCTGGCGGCGCTGCGCGCGCACGGCGTACGGGAGATGTTCACGCTCTCCGGCGGGCACGTCTTCCCGCTCTACGACGCCGCGCACAAGGCCGGTTTTCCGCTCTACGACGTGCGGCACGAGCAGTCCGCCGTGTTCGCCGCCGAGGCGGTGGCCAAGCTCCAGCGCCGCCCCGGCCTGGCCGTGCTCACCGCCGGCCCCGGCGTCACCAACGGCGTCTCCGGGCTGACCAGCGCGTTCTTCAACGCCTCGCCGGTGCTGGTGATGGGCGGGCGGGCCCCGCAGTTCCGCTGGGGCTCGGGCAGCCTCCAGGAGATGGACCACCTGCCGCTGGTCGCGCCGGTGACCAAGCACGCCGAGACGGTGTTCAGCGCCGACGACATCCCACGGGCGGTCTCCGCGGCGCTGACCACCGCGCTCACCCCGCACCGCGGCCCGGTCTTCCTGGACTTCCCCCTCGAGGCGGTCTTCTCCGTCGGCGACGCCGACCTCCCGGCGGTCGCCGCCCCGGCGCCGATCGAGCCCGACCCGGACGAGGTGGCGAAGGCGGCCGGCCTGATCGCCGGCGCGTCCCGGCCGGTGATCATCGCCGGCTCCGACGTGTACGCCGGGGACGCGGTCGACGCGCTGCGCGCCGCCGCCGAGTCCCTCCAGGTGCCGGTGTTCACCAACGGGATGGGCCGGGGCGCGCTGCCGCCGACGCACCCGCTGTCGTTCGCCAAGGCCCGCCGGGTCGGGCTCAAGGGCGCCGACGTGGTGGTGGTGGTCGGCACGCCGCTCGACTTCCGGCTCTCCTTCGGCGACTTCGGCGACGCGACAGTCGTGCACGTGGTGGACGCGCCCAGCCAGCGCGCCGGGCACGTGCAGCCGGCCGCCGCGCCCGCCGGCGACCTGCGCCTGATCCTCGGGGCGTTCGCCGAGCACCGCGGCGACCGGGCTGACCACGCCGACTGGATCGCCGAGCTGCGCACCGCCGAGGACGCCGCGAAGGCCCGCGACGCCGAGGAGATGGGCGCCGAGACCGACCCGATCCGGCCGGCCCGGGTCTACGGCGAGCTGCGCAGGGTGCTCGCCCCGGACGCCATCACCATCGGCGACGGCGGCGACTTCGTCTCGTACGCCGGGAAGTACCTCGAACCGGCCCAGCCCGGCACCTGGCTCGACCCCGGCCCGTACGGCTGCCTCGGCACCGGCATGGGCTACGCGATGGGCGCCCGGGTCAGCCACCCGGACCGGCAGATCTGCGTGCTGATGGGCGACGGCGCGGCCGGCTTCTCGCTGATGGACGTGGAGTCGCTGGCCCGGCAGAACCTGCCGGTGGTGATCGTGGTCGGCAACAACGGCATCTGGGGGCTGGAGAAGCACCCGATGCGCGCCATGTACGGCTACGACGTGGCCGCCGACCTCCAGCCCGGGCTGCGCTACGACCGGGTGGTCGAGGCGCTCGGCGGCGCGGGCGAGACGGTGGAGAAGGCCGCCGACCTCGGCCCGGCGCTCGGCCGCGCGTTCGACGCCGGCGTGCCGTACCTGGTCAACGTGCTGACCGACCCGACCGACGCGTACCCCCGGTCGTCGAACCTGGCCTGACCGCGACGCCGCACGGCCGCTCGCCCGGGTGACCGGCGGCGGCCGTCGCGGCGCTCAGACCTCCGGGCGGTCCCGGTCGTCGGGTCGGTCGCGCAGCTCCTCCTCGCGGCGGCGCAGGTCGTCCTCCCAGCGCTGGAGGCGCTCCCGGTCCTCGTCGCGGGAGCGCTTGTCGAGCGAGGCGAGGAAGTCCGGGTCGTCGTCCGGCGCGACCGGGCGGCGGGCCGGTGCGGCGGGCCCGCCGGACGCGGCGACGCCGCCCGGCCCCGTGGCGCGCTCCCGCCCGGCCACGAACCAGGCGATCGAGCCGACCAGCGGGAAGAAGAGGATGACCAGCACCCAGACCAGCCGGGGCAGCACCTTGACCTGCTCGTCCTCGGCGGAGAGGCAGCTGATCAGCGCGCAGACGGCGAGCACGACCTGGACCAGGAACAGCAGTACGTAGAGGCGGGCCATGCCCCATGATGGCGCACCGGGCGTGCCTAGTGCACCCTCCCGAGCACGTGCGCCACACCGAGCAGGGCCAGGGCGGTCGCGCCGAGCGCGGTGAGCGGCATCGCGGCCCGCCCGAGCCGGCGCGGGCCGGCCCCGGTGGCGCGCCGCCAGGCGGCGGCGAGCACGACCAGCCAGACCACGACCGCTAGCCCCGCCAGCACCGCGTCGACGACGCGACCGGTGAACGCCGGCCGGAGCTGGAGCAGCAGCACCACGGTCAGGGTGAGCAGGGTGCGCCGCCAGGCCAGGCGGGTGCGTTCCGCGGGCAGCCCGGAGTCGGCGTTCACCGCGGACCTCGCGGCGTGGTCACCCGGCACCCCGGAGCAGCACGGCGCCCACCAGCAGCAGCGCGCCGACCGCGACGATCAGCGCCAGCACCGCCGGGAAGCGGGACGCCGGCAGTTCCTCGCCCAGCCGGATCGCGCGTTCGGTGCGGGCCCAGTGGTCCACCGCCCGGATCGACACGGTGGCGCCGAGCAGCAGCAGCCCGACGGCGAGCGCCTCGCGCAGATGGGCCAGGGGCAGCGGGGGCAGGAACTGCGCGGCGGCCAGCCCGCCCGCGACCAGCGCCAACCCGGTCCGCAGCCAGGCCAGGAACGTCCGTTCGTTGGCCAGCGAGAACCGGTAGTCCGGCGGGGTGCCGACGGAGCGTACGTCGCGCTGGTCGAACCAGTGCCTGATCGACTCCCTCACGGCGCCGATTATCCGCTTGGCTGCCGGCCTAGCCTGGGGGGATGACCGATCTTGACGCGCGTGCCCTGCGCGAGGCCTACGACAGCCAGATCCGCCCGGAGCTGCCGAACCCGGTGCCGGCCGGGGTGACCATCGAGCGGGACGGCCCGCTGTTCCGGGTGCTCGGCCTGGACCAGCGCGGCTTCCTCACCTACCGCACGCTGGACGGCCTGGCCGGCGCCGAGCTGGACGCGCTGATCGCCCGGCAGGTCGAGGTCTTCCGGGCCCGGGGCGAGGCGGTCGAGTGGAAGCTCGCCGGCCACGACGAGCCGGCCGACCTGGGCGACCGGTTGCGCGCCGCCGGCTTCGTCCCGGAGGACCAGGAGACCGTCGTGGTCGGCCCGGTGGCGCCGCTGGCCGCCGCCGTCCCGGTGCTCCCCGAGGGGGTACGCCTGCGTGAGGTCTCCAGCCGGGCCGACCTGGAGCGGATCGCCGCCATGGAGGAGGAGGTCTGGCACGACGACCGGAGTCACCTGGTGACCGGGCTGGCCCGCGAGATCGAGGCCGATCCCCAGTCCATCGTGATCGTGGTCGCCGAGGCCGGTGGGACGGTGGTCAGCGCCGGCTGGGTCCGCTTCGAGGGCGACACCGGCTTCGTCAGCCTCTGGGGCGGGTCGACGCTGCCGCAGTGGCGGAAGAAGGGGATCTACCGGGCGTTGGTGGGCCACCGGGCGCGGCTGGCGCAGCAGCGCGGCAAGACGTTGGTGCAGGTGGACTGCTCGCCGGACAGCCGGCCCATCCTGGAGCGGCTCGGTCTCGTTGCGGTCACCACCACCACGCCCTACGTCTACACTCCGTGATCATGGACCGGTTGACGGCGGACGAGCAGCTCACCCTCAAGACCGGCGCGTTCGGGGCGGTCTTCCTGGTCTCCAACGCGGTGCCGGGGGTGCTCGGCATGGTGCGGGAGAGCATCGCCGCGTCCGGGGCGCTGGCCGACGCCGGCGGCGTGGTCAAGGAGGCGCTCACCACCGGCCCGCTGCCGCAGCTGCCGCGCGACTCCGCGTTGGAGATCGAGTCGGTGGTGCTGCCGGCGCTGGGCCGGGCGGTGCAGATCCTGCGGGCCAAGTCGCCGGGGGACGTCGAGGCGTACCGGTCGGTGGTGCTGGCGGCGGCGGACCGGGTGGCGCAGGCGCACCGGGGGATGGAGCCGGCCGAGGCGGCGGCGATCGACAAGATCCGGGTGGCCCTGGCCGAGGCGGCCTGAGCGCCGCCGGGCTACGGTGAGTTGCGTCACTCCGGGCCCACGGGGAGTCGATGCTACTTGCGGGTAACATTGGCCCGTGGGCAAGTGCACAGCGTCCCGCGGTTGACCGAGCGTTAAGTCACGCGGGAGGCTGCGCCCGTGACCGGGCGAGTGATCGCTACACCAAACAGGAGGGTCGTCGAAGCGCGATGAACATCGTCGTACTCGTCAAGCAGGTGCCCGATTCGGGCGCGGACCGCAACCTGCGTCCTGACGACAACACCGTCGACCGCGGCTCGGCGAACAACGTCATCAACGAGATGGACGAGTACGCCATCGAAGAGGCGTTGAAGATCAAGGAAGCGCACGGCGGCGAGGTCACCATCCTGACCATGGGTCCGGACCGGGCGACCGAGTCGATCCGCAAGGCGCTCTCCATGGGGCCGGACAAGGCCGTCCACGTCGTCGACGACGCGCTGCACGGCTCCTGTGCGGTGGCCACCTCCAAGGTCCTCGCGGCCGCCCTCGGGCAGCTCAACGCCGACCTGGTCATCTGCGGCGCCGAGTCCACCGACGGTCGGGTGCAGGTCATGCCGCACATGATCGCCGAGCGGCTGGGCGTGGCCGCGCTGACCGGCGCGCGCAAGCTCACCGTGGACGGCGCGACCCTCACCGCCGAGCGGCAGACCGAGGAGGGCTACGAGGTGGTCACCGCCTCGACCCCGGCCGTGGTCTCCGTCTGGGACACCATCAACGAGCCGCGCTACCCGTCCTTCAAGGGCATCATGGCCGCGAAGAAGAAGCCGGTGCAGACGCTCTCCCTGGGCGACCTGGGCGTGGCCCCGACCGAGGTGGGCGTCGACGGCGCCACCAGCGCGGTGCTGGAGCACACCAAGCGTCCGCCGCGCTCCGGCGGCGAGAAGATCACCGACGAGGGCGAGGGCGGCGTCAAGCTGGTCGAGTTCCTCGCCACCGAGAAGTTCGTGTGAGAGGTCTGGACATGTCTGAGGTTCTCGTCGTCGTCGAAGCCACCCGGGAATTCGGCGTCAAGAAGGTCACCCTGGAGATGCTCACCCTCGCCCGCGAGCTGGGCACCGTCAGCGCGGTCGTGCTCGGCGGCGCCGGCGCCGCCGAGGCGCTCGGCGCCAAGCTGGGCGAGTACGGCGCGGAGAAGATCTACGCCGCCGAGGGCGAGGAGATCGACGGCTACCTGGTGGCCCCGAAGGCCACCGTCGTCGCCGAGCTGGTCAAGCGGGTGCAGCCGGCCGCCGTGCTGCTCGCCTCCTCGCAGGAGGGCAAGGAGATCGCCGCCCGCCTGGCGGTCAAGCTGGACAACGGCATCCTGACCGACGTGGTCGGCCTGGCCGCCGACGGCACCGCCACCCA
Source organism: Micromonospora humi (assembly GCF_900090105.1). Lineage (GTDB taxonomy): Bacteria > Actinomycetota > Actinomycetes > Mycobacteriales > Micromonosporaceae > Micromonospora > Micromonospora humi. The sequence continues at coordinate 185,837 of NZ_FMDM01000007.1, forward strand.
GGTCGCGTTCGCCGGTTCCACCATCGTCAAGTCCAAGGTCACCAAGGGCCTGCCGCTGGTCACCGTCCGGCCGAACTCGCTCAACCCGAGCCCGGCGGCGGCCACCCCGGCCGTCGAGCAGCTCACCGTGTCGGTCACCGACGCGGACAAGCTGGCCAAGGTCGTCGAGCGGGTCGCCGAGCAGAAGGGCTCCCGCCCCGAGCTGACCGAGGCCTCGATCGTCGTCTCCGGCGGCCGCGGTGTCGGCAACGCCGACAACTTCAAGCTGGTCGAGGAGCTGGCCGACCTGCTCGGCGGGGCGGTCGGCGCGTCCCGCGCGGCGGTCGACTCCGGCTTCTACCCGCACCAGTTCCAGGTCGGTCAGACCGGCAAGACGGTCTCCCCGCAGCTCTACGTCGCGCTCGGCATCTCCGGCGCGATCCAGCACCGGGCCGGCATGCAGACCTCGAAGACCATCGTCGCGGTGAACAAGGACGGCGAGGCGCCGATCTTCGAGCTGGCCGACTACGGCGTGGTCGGCGACCTGTTCAAGATCGTCCCGCAGGCCGCCGAGGAGATCCGCAAGCGCAAGTGACGAGCGGTCGCGGAAAAAGGCCGCCGCCCGGTGATCCGGGCGGCGGCCTCTCCACGTGGGAGCTGATCGGCGGGCCGGGGAGCTGAGCCGGCCCGCCGATCAGCCCGTCAGGGTGCCCCTCAGCAAACTGTCGCCGGAGTGGGCGGGCTTGTTGTCGTACTGCTCGGCGCTGACGTCGACGACGGAGAAGGTGCTCAGGTCCACGTTGCGGGGGATCGGCAGCAACGCGTCCCCCGATCCGTTGCTCAACGTGCCCACCGAGAACATCTCCATCGTCTTCGGGTCGATCAGCCAGACCTCGTAGTACCCCGGAACGCTCGGGAGATTCGCCACATGCAGATGCAGTTGGTTGTCACCGAGCACCCGGGCGTCGCCCGAGGCGTCCTTCGGGGTCGAACCGAACGCGGCCAGCGGCGCGCTGGCCAGCACCGTCGGCTGTGGTGCGGACTCGTCCCCGCCGGTGCCGAGCACCACGGCGGTGCCCACCACCCCGATGATCGCGGCGGCGGTCGCGGTGACCGCGGTGCTCGCCCAGCGGGGCCACCGGCGGCCGCGGCGCGGACGGGTCGCGACGGCCGGCTCACCGACCACGTCGCCGTCGCGCGGTGGCCGGCGACCGTTCAACGTGGGCAGTTCCTCGGCGGCCCGGACCTCGGCGACGATGCCCTGCCAGAGGTGCTCCGGCGGATCGGGCAGCTCGGTCAGGCCCTGGGTGCCGGCGCCGAGCCCGGCGACGTGCTGAAGCGTCTCCAGCTCGCCCCGGCAGTGTGCGCAGGTGTCGAGGTGGGTGGATTCCCCGTCGGCCGCCTCGCTCTCACCGAGCGCCAGAAAGACCAGCCGGTCGTGGTCCAGGTGCTGCACCGTCCACCTCCCATCTGCGTTTCAGGCTCTGCATGCCGCGTCGGATGTGGCTCTTGACCGTGCCGAGCGGCACACCTGTCACGGCCGAGATCTGTTGGTGTGTCAGGTCGTCGTAGAACGCCAGCTCCAGCATCCGCCGTTGCTCGTCGGGCAGCCGGGCCAGCTCGTCGGCGACCACCAGCCGGTCGACCACGGTGTCGGGGTCGGGGCCGGTGTCCACCGGCTCGGGCAGTTGCTTGACCGTCTCGACCACCCGGTTCTCCCGGGCGGAGGCCCGGATCCGGTCGACCACCTTGCGCCGCCCGATCCCGAGCAGCCAGCCGATCAGTGAGCCCTTCGTCGGGTCGAACGTCTCCCGACCGAGCCAGGCGGCGACGAACGTCGCCTGGGTCACGTCCTCCGCGTCGCTCCGGTTCGCCAGCGTCGAGGCGGCCAGGTGCAGCACCGCGCGGCCGAACCGGTCGTACGCCTCTCGCAGGGCGACCTCGTCGCCGGCTCGGAACCGCATCGCCAGATCGTCGTCTTTCGGCGGCTCGGGTCCCTGCCTCGCCGCCGTCACCGGGCGGCTCGCCATCCGTGGGGCATGCCGAACTGTAACTCCCACCGCCCCCGCCCCACTCTCCCGGTGTGTGCCGTGCAACGCCCGTCACCTCCTCTTCGTCGCCGGAGGGCCGGCCGGATGCGTCCGGCGACGGAAAAAGAAAACGGATCCGGAGCGCATCCGGCGGCGTCCGGGCCGGCGTAACCCGTTCTGCAAGCCAGGCCTGACGAATCAGCACCAATCACCAGGAGGCAGACAATGCAGCTCGCCATGTTCCGTCGGGTCGCCGCGGGCGGCGCGGTGGCCGCCCTCACCTTCGCCGGCGTCGGCGCCGCCACCATGAGCCCGGCCTACGCCGCCTCGTCGAAGGTCTCCGTGGTCCACGGCATCCCGGACACCCCGGTCGACGTCTACGTCAACGGCAAGAAGACGTTGAACAACTTCAAGCCCGGCGACGTGGCCGGCCCGCTCACCCTCCCCGAGGGCGAGTACGACATCGCGCTGACCAAGCCCGGTGAGGCGATCGACAAGGCGATCCTCAAGGTCGACGACGCCGAGGTGCCGGGTGGGGCGAACATCAGCCTCGCCGCCCACCTGAGCGCCGACGGCAAGCCGCAGATCACCCCGTTCGTCAACGACGTGTCCAAGGTGGGTGCCGGCAAGGCCCGGCTGATCGTGCGGCACACCGCCGCCGCGCCGGCCGTCGACGTGCGGGCCGGTGGCAAGCCGGTCTTCGAGGGCCTGACCAACCCGAAGGAGGCCAAGGCGGACGTGGCCGCCGGCACCGTGAAGGCGGACGTGGTGCTCGCCGGCACCGACACCGTCGCGATCGGCCCGGCCGACCTGAACCTGAAGGAAGGCACCGCCACCATCGTCTACGCGATCGGCTCCGCCGACGCCAAGAACCTGGACCTGGTCGCGCAGACCATCAGCGGTCTGCACTCGGCGCCGGGCGGCGTGCCCAGCGGCACCGGCGGCCAGGCCGGCACCGGCGTGGACACCTGGTGGTACGTGCTGGCCGGTGCCGGCGTGCTGCTGCTGGTCGGCGGCGGGGCGCGGGCGGCCACCGCCCGGGCCGGTCGCCGGTGACGGTGCGCAACCGCGGGGCGCTGGCGGCGATGACCGCCGGCGCCGCCGCGCTCACCGTGGCGGCGCTGGTGGCGTGCGGATCCCAGCCCGCGGAGGACGTCGGCGGCGACGAGGCGGCGGCGCTGGCCAGTGCCACCCCCAGCGCGACGCCGGCGGCGACCACGACCGGGGACGCGTCGGTGCCGGTGAACGCCGGCACACTGCCGGCGGACGCCACGATCGTGCCACCGGTACGGCTGAGCATCCCGCCGATCAAGGTCACCGCCTCGGTCGACCCGGTCGGCATCAACGACCGCACCAACGAGTTCGAGGTGCCGCCCAGCGTGGACCAGGTCGGCTGGTACCGCTACGGGCCGGGCCTGGAGGCCGGTGCCGGCTCGGTGGTGATCGCCGGGCACGTGGACAGCGCCGAGCAGGGCAAGGGGGCGTTCTTCCGGCTCCGTGAGTTGGGTCGGGGGGACACCCTGACCGCCACCGGCTCGGACGGCATGGAACGCCGCTACCGGGTGGTGGCCCGGGAGGAGTACACCAAGACCAAGATCCCGCTGGAGCGGTACTTCGCCCGCGACGGCAAGCCGCGCCTGACCTTGATCACCTGCGGCGGGCCGTTCGACCCGAAGACCCGGCACTACCGGGACAACATCGTGGTCACCGCGGTTCCCGCGTGAGGTGCTCGACCGCCCGTCCCGCCCCGGTGCGGGACGGGCGGTCCGGCCAGCGGTGGGCAGTCCTGCGGCCGTTAGGCTGAACGGTGATGGCATACCTGGATCACGCGGCGACGACCCCGATGCTGGACGAGGCACTCGAGGCGTACGTCGCCACCGCCCGCGAGGTGGGCAACGCGTCGTCGCTGCACGCGGCGGGTCGCCGTGCCCGGCGTCGGGTGGAGGAGTCCCGCGAGCGGGTGGCCGCCGCGCTCGGCGCCCGCCCGTCCGAAGTGATCTTCACCGGCGGCGGCACGGAGAGCGACAACCTCGCCGTGAAGGGCATCTTCTGGGCCCGCCGCGACGCCCGGGCCGAGCGGGTCCGGGTGGTCTCCAGCGCGGTCGAGCACCACGCCGTGCTGGACTCGGTGGACTGGCTGGTCGAGCACGAGGGCGCGCAGGTCGGCTGGCTGCCGGTCGACGAGACCGGCCGGCTCGACCCGGAGCTGCTCCGCGCCGAGCTGGCCGGAGACGGCGACCGGGTGGCGGTGGTGACCGCGATGTGGGCCAACAACGAGGTCGGCACCGTCCAGCCGGTGGCCGAGCTGGCGGCGGTCGCCGCCGAGCACGGGGTGCCGTTCCACACCGACGCGATCCAGGCGGTCGGCCAGGTGCCCGTCGACTTCGCCGCGAGCGGGGTGTCCGCGCTCACCGTGACCGGCCACAAGCTCGGCGGGCCGACCGGCGTGGGGGCGCTGCTGCTGGCCCGCGACGTCGCCGCGACGCCGCTGCTGCACGGCGGCGGCCAGGAGCGCGACGTCCGCTCCGGCACGCTGGACACCGCCGGCATCGTCGCGTTCGCGGTGGCCGTCGAGGCCGCGGTGAAGGGCCAGCAGGAGTACGCGGCCCGCGTCGCCGCGCTCCGCGACGAACTGGTCGAGCGCGTCCGGCGGGCGGTGCCCGAGGTGGTCTTCAACGGCGACCCGGCGGACCGGCTCCCCGGCAACGCGCACTTCTCCTTTCCCGGCTGCGAGGGGGACGCGCTGCTGCTGCTCCTGGACGCGCAGGGCATCGCCTGCTCGACCGGGTCGGCCTGTTCGGCGGGTGTGGCCCAGCCCTCGCACGTGCTGATGGCGATGGGCGCGGACGACGACCGGGCCCGCTCCTCGCTGCGCTTCACGCTCGGGCACACCAGCACCGGCGCGGACGTCGACGCGCTCATCGCCGCGCTGCCGGCCGCCGTGGAGCGGGCCCGGCGCGCGGCCGCCCTCCGTACTCCCCGCTGAGCCGGATACCCTCGGTGTCGAGGACGAGGGGAGTCGGCTGGTGAGGGTTCTGGCGGCGATGTCGGGCGGGGTGGACTCCGCCGTCGCGGCGGCGCGGGCGGTGGAGGCCGGGCACGACGTGACCGGGGTGCACCTGGCGCTGGCGCGCAACCCGCAGACCTACCGCACCGGCGCCCGGGGCTGCTGCACGCTCGAGGACTCCCGCGACGCCCGGCGCGCCGCCGACGTGCTGGGCATCCCGTTCTACGTGTGGGACATGGCGGACCGGTTCCACGACGACGTGGTCGACGACTTCGTCGCCGAGTACGCCGCCGGGCGTACCCCGAACCCGTGCCTGCGCTGCAACGAGAAGATCAAGTTCACCGCGGTGCTGGACCGCGCGGTCGCCCTGGGCTTCGACGCGGTGGTGACCGGCCACCACGCCCGGCTCGGCCCCGACGGCCTGTTGCGGCGCAGCGTCGACCCGGCCAAGGACCAGTCGTACGTGCTGGCGGTGCTGACCCGCGCCCAGCTCGACCGGTCGATCTTCCCGCTCGGTGACTCCACCAAGGCCGAGGTGCGCGCGGAGGCCGCCCGGCGCGGCCTGGCGGTGGCCGACAAGCCGGACTCGCACGACATCTGCTTCATCGCCGACGGCGACACCCGGGGTTTCCTGGCCGAGCGGCTCGGCGAGGCGCCGGGTGAGGTGGTGGACGCGCTCACCGGCGCGGTCGTGGGCAACCACAGCGGCGCCTACCAGTACACCGTCGGGCAGCGGCGCGGGCTGCACCTGGACCGTCCCGCGGCGGACGGCCGGCCCCGCTACGTGCTCTCCATCACGCCGAAGACCAACACCGTGACGGTCGGTCCGGCCGAGGCGCTGGAGGTCTCCTCGGTGCGGGCGACCCGCCCGGTCTGGACCGGCGGGCCGCGACCGGACGGGCCGATCGAGTGCGAGGTCCAGCTGCGGGCGCACGGCGACGTGGTGCCGGCCGCCGTCGCGGTGGACGCCGACGCGCTGCACGCCGCGCTGCGCCGCCCGCTGCGCGGCGTCGCCGCCGGTCAGGCGATCGTGGCGTACCGGCCGGACCCGGCCGGCGACGTGGTCCTCGGCTCCGCCACCATCACCGCCTGACGCTCCGCCGCGTGCCCGCGCCGCTTCGTGCCCGCGCCTAAGGGTTCCGCTACCGGAGGTGCTCGGGGCCGATCTGCCGAAACGGCGGAGACGGACCCCGCCCGCGAGTGCCTACAAACTTGATGGCGCGGATGACTCACCCGACGAACGACGGTCGCACCTCCGTCGCCGTGAACCCGCGCCTGGACCGTTTCCCGCCGAGTCATCCACGCCATCAAGTTTGTAGGCACTTGGTGGGTCGATGCCGCTGCCTCCACGGTGTCGGTCATCCGCCCAAACCTCGCGCTGCCCGCGCTGCCCGCGCTGCCCGCGCTGCCCGCGCAGACGTTGCCGCCCGTGCCGCGGGCGTCGCTCGTGCCGTGCCGTGCCGGCTGGGCGGGTCGGCACGGCGGATAGGCTGCGGCGGTGACTGATCAGCAGTGGCCCTGGCCGGCCGGCGCGGCGACCGGGATCGGTTCGCTGCCCGGCACCGACATCGCCGAGGCGCAGCGGATCGTGCTCGGCGAGCTGCCCGCCCTGCCGCACCTGCCGGAGCTGCCCGCCCGAGGCCCCGGCGCGGACCTCGTCGGTCGCACCGCCGGCCTGCTGGTCGAGCTGCCGGTCGAGCTGTACGCGGCCCGGTGGCGGATCGCCCCACGTCCCGGGCGGGACCTGCGCCGCGCGCGCGACCTCATGGAACGTGACCTCGACCAGCTCGCCGAGCAGGCCGAGGAGTACGCCGGCCCGGTCAAGGTCCAGGCCGCCGGTCCGTTCACCCTGGCCGCCACGCTGGAACTACCGATCGGTGGCCGGATGCTGCGCGACCCGGGCGCGGTGCGCGACCTCGCCGGGTCGCTCGGCGAAGGGTTGCGGGGGCACGTGGCGGCGGTGACCCGACGGCTGCCCCGCGCCTCGGTGCTGCTCCAGCTCGACGAGCCGTCGCTGCCGGCGGTGCTGGCCGGCCGGGTGCCCACCGAGAGCGGCTTCGGCACCCACCGCGCGGTGGAGCCGGAGGTGGCCCGTGCGCTGCTGCGCGACGTGCTCGACGCGGCCGGGGTCCCCACGCTCGTGCACTGCTGCGCGCCGGACGTGCCGCTGGAACTGGTCCGCTCCGCCGGCGCCGCCGGTGTCGCCCTCGACCTCTCCCTGGTCACCGACCTGGACCCGCTCGGCGAGGCGATCGACGCCGGGTTCGGGCTGCTGGCCGGCGCCGCGCCGACGCAGCCGTCGGCGTCCGGCCGGGCGCCGACGTCGGCCGAGGTCGCCGACCGGGTGAGCCGGGTCTGGGACCGGCTCGGCTTCCCCCGGCGCCGGCTGGCCGAGCAGGTGGTGGTCACGCCCGCGTGCGGCCTGGCCGGGGCCACCCCGGCGTACGCCCGGGCGGTGCTGGCCGCCTGCCGCGATGCCGGCCGGCGGCTCGCCGAGGCGTGACGTTTCCTGTCGCACTCCGGGGGCAGGATGACTCACATGATCGGACGACTGCGTTCCACCGTGATCGACTGCCCCGATCCGCGCGCGCTGGCCGGCTTCTACGCGGAGCTGCTCGGCCTGCCACTGATCGAGGAGAGTTCCGAGGGCGACGACTGGGTGGTGCTCGGCGGTCCGCCGGGGCACCAGCCGCGGCTGGCCTTCCAGAAGGCGCTCGACCTGCGCGCGCCCGCCTGGCCCGACCCGGAACGGCCGCAGCAGTTCCACCTGGACGTGACGGTGGACGACATCGAGGCGGCCGAGAAGGCGGCGCTGGCCCTCGGTGCCCGGCGGCTGCCCGGTGAAGGCGACGGCTGGCGGGTCTACGCCGACCCGGCCGGCCACCCGTTCTGCCTCTGCTGGGACTGAACGCGCGCCGGTTGCGCGGCGGGTGCATGATCACCACCGTGATCCCCTCGACCGACCGTCGCGCCGCCGGCTCGCTCTTCGGGCTGGCCTACGGCGACGCCCTGGGCAAGCCGACCGAGTTCCTCACCGTCGCCGAGATCGTCCGGCGCTACGGCCCGAGCGGCCCGCGCGAGCTGGAGGGCGACCCGGCGCAGGTCACCGACGACACCCAGATGGCGCTGGCCGTGGCGTGGGCGCTGCACGACGCGCCCGCGCTCACGGCGGAGGCGGTCGAGCCGCTGCTGCGGCAGCGCTTCGTCGACTGGTCGGTCAGCCCGGAGAACAACCGTGCGCCGGGCATGACCTGCCTGCGCGCCTGCGCCGAGCTGGGCCGGGGTGCCCGGTGGCAGGAGGCCACGGTCGCCGACTCGAAGGGCTGCGGCGCGAACATGCGGGTCACCCCGGTCGGGCTGCTCGACGTCGACCTCGACACGCTGGCCGGGCTGGCCCAGCTCCAGGCCGGCCTCACCCACGGCCACCCGACCGGGCTGGCGGCGAGCGAGCTGACCGCGTACGCGGTCCGGCTGTTGCGCGACGGCGCGGCGCTGCCGGAGCTGCCCGGCCTGCTCACCGCGCGGGCCCACGAGCAGCGCACCGTCTACCGGGGCGACTGGCTCGGTGACCTGTGGCGGCGACCCGGAGTGCCCACCGCCGCCGAGTTCATCGCCGAGGGCTGGGACGACTGCCTGCGGGTGTTCGGCCGGCTCGACGCCGCACTGGCCCGCCCGGACGACGGCGGCGACCCGTGCCGGCTCACCGGCGAGGGGTGGATCGCCGAGGAGGCGCTCGCGACCGCGCTGCTCTGCGCGCTGCGGCACCCGGACGACCCGGTCGCCGCGCTGGCCCGGGGCGCCACCACCGCCGGCGACTCCGACTCCATCGCGGCGCTGGCCGGCGCGTTCGTCGGGGCCGCGCACGGCATGACCGCCTGGCCGGCGGCCTGGTCCGGCCGGATCGAGTACGCCGACCAGCTCACCGCCCTGGCCGCCGCGCTGGACTGAGCGCCCGCGCCGCTAGGCGGTGAGGTGGGGCAGGCGGCGCACGCCGCGCCACACGCCGGCGTCGCAGTCGCCGGCCTTGTCCGCGAACGCGGTCAACGCCACCGGGATCGGCTCGCTGACGTCCAGCCAGCTGTCGTGCTCGGCGTCGGCGTCCCAGCTCCGGGTGGGGATGGACACATGGTCGTCCCGGTCCGACTTGTCCTGACTGGTGATCTTCAGGACCTCGGCGTCGGCCCCGTCGACCCGCAGCACCAGGCAGGGACGCACCTTCGAGCCGGTGCCGTCGGCGTAGGGCACGTCGGCCCACCAGATCTCGCCCGGTCGCGGGCGGTCCCGGTCCGGCCGCCCGGCGTCGCGCGGCCGGGGCGGGGCGCTGGTCCGGCCGCCGGCGGACCGGCCACCGCTGGTCCGGCCGCCACGGGGCCCGCTCCCGGGTCGGTCGCCGCCGGCCCCCGGCCGCCGGCGGTCCCCGGCGCGCCCGGGCCGGCCGGCCTCGGACGATCGGTCGGCGGACCGGCGGCGCCACTCGCTCCACAACCAGCCCGCCGCCACGCAGGCCACGATCACCAGCGCCCAGATCAGCCCGTCGCGCATCCGTACCCCGCCTTCCGTCCGTTTCGGCCCACCGCCGCCGCCGCGATCGTCGCACGGCCGGGGCTCGCGCGCTCTGCCGGCGCGGGACGCGCCGCTCCGCCGCCGGGCCGCTGCTCAGTGCAGGTGGCCGGACGGGTGTCACAGCCGACCGCTACGGTTCGGGGGTAGCGCGAGCACGGGAGGTCGACAGCGGTGTCCGAAGGCGGCGTGTCCGAAGAAGCGGTTCCCCAGACGGTCGACGCCGCCCAGGAGGCGGCGGCCGGCGCCGAGCCGCCCCCCGAAGCCCGGGAGCGGCACGCCACGTTGAGCCAGGAGCTCACCGAGCACCAATACCGCTACTACGTGCTGGACGCGCCGACGATCGCCGACGCCGAGTTCGACCGGCAACTGCGTGAGCTGGAGGCACTGGAGGCGGAATACCCGGCGCTGCGCACCCCCGACTCGCCCACCCAGCGGGTCGGCGGCACGTTCTCCACCGACTTCACCACGGTCACCCACGCCGAGCGGATGCTCTCGCTCGACAACGCGTTCGCCGACGAGGAGTTGGCCGCCTGGGCCGAGCGGGTCGAGCGGGACGCCGGCGGCCCGGTGCCCTACCTGTGCGAGCTGAAGGTCGACGGGCTGGCCATCAACCTGACCTATGAGAAGGGCCGGCTGGTGCGGGCGGCCACCCGCGGCGACGGCCGCACCGGGGAGGACGTCACCGCCAACGTGCGCAGCATCCGGGGCGTGCCGGCGCGACTCACCCCGACCGACGACTTCCCCGACGTGCCGGAGCTGCTCGAGGTGCGCGGCGAGATCTACTTCCCGGTGGCCGGGTTCGCCGACCTCAACGCCAGCCTGGTCGAGCAGGGCAAGGAGCCGTTCGCCAACCCGCGCAACGCCGCCGCCGGCAGCCTCCGGCAGAAGGACCCGCGGGTCACCGCCTCCCGGCCGCTGCGCATGGTCGTGCACGGCATCGGCGCCCGCAAGGGCTACCGGCCGGCCGCGCAGTCCGCGGCCTACGCCGCGCTCAAGGCGTGGGGGCTGCCCACCAGCGACCGCTGGAGGGTGGTGGACGACCTGGCCGGGGTGGCGGAATACATCGCCTGGTACGGCGAGCACCGTCACGACGTCGAGCACGAGATCGACGGCGTGGTGGTCAAGGTGGACCCGGTCTCCATCCAGGGCCGCCTCGGCTCGACCAGCCGCGCGCCGCGCTGGGCGATCGCCTTCAAATACCCGCCGGAGGAGGTCAACACCAAGCTGCTCGACATCGACGTCAATGTCGGGCGCACCGGCCGGGTCACCCCGTTCGCGGTCCTGGAGCCGGTCCGGGTGGCCGGTTCCACCGTCGCGCTCGCCACCCTGCACAACGCCCGCGAGGTGGAGCGCAAGGGCGTGTTGATCGGCGACACCGTGGTGCTGCGCAAGGCCGGCGACGTCATCCCCGAGGTGCTCGGCCCGGTGGTGGAGCTGCGGCCGGCCGACGCCCGGGCGTTCGTCATGCCGTCCACCTGCCCGGCCTGCGGCACCCCGCTGGCGCCGGCCAAGGAGAGCGACGTCGACATCCGCTGCCCCAACTCGCGCAGTTGCCCGGCGCAGTTGCGGGAGCGGGTCTTCCACCTGGCCGGCCGGGGCGCCTTCGACATCGAGGTGCTCGGCTACAAGGGCGCCGCCGCGCTGCTGGACGCCGGCATCATCACCGACGAGGGTGACCTGTTCGCCCTCGACGCCGAGCGGTTGAGCCGGTCGCCGTTCTTCGTCAACAAGGACGGCACGCTCGGCAGCAACGCCACCAAGCTGCTCGACAACCTGGCCGTGGCCAAGGAACGCGACCTGTGGCAGGTGCTGGTGGCGCTCTCCATCCGGCACGTCGGCCCGACCGCGGCCCAGGCGCTGGCCCGGCACTTCCGGTCGATCACCGCGATCGAGGAGGCCACCGGGGAGGAGCTGTCCTCGGTGGACGGCGTCGGCCCGACCATCGCCACCAGCATCAAGGAGTGGTTCGCCGTCGACTGGCACCGCGACGTGGTGCGCAAGTGGGCCGAGGCGGGCGTCCGGATGGTCGAGGAGGCCGGCGACGAGGGGCCCCGGCCGCTCGACGGGGTCACCGTCGTGGTCACCGGCACGCTGGCCGGGTTCAGCCGTGACCAGGCCGCCGAGGAGATCCAGAACCGGGGCGGGAAGGTCACCGGGTCGGTCTCCAAGAAGACCGGCTTCGTGGTGGTCGGCGACAATCCCGGCTCGAAGGCCGACAAGGCGGCGACGCTGAAGCTGCCGATCCTCGACGAGGACGGGTTCCGGGTGCTGCTGGATTCCGGTCCGGAGGCCGCCCGGGCGGTGGCCCGGGTGGAGGGCTGAGAGCCGCACGCGGCGTATACCAACTTAATTACGACTACGACCGATTCGTGGCTGTCGTGTCGGGGAAAGTGGCTGGGAGGGCGTTTCATTGGCGTACGGCGTGTGACGGCGCGCGCCACGACCGCTCCCGGGAGGTGCGATGGCGACCGGCGACCCACGCAACTCCGTCCCGCCCGGGCGGGCCCGGCCGTTCTTCGGCTTCGTCGGTGCGGTCGGTGCGGTCGCCGTACTCGTCGCGGCCGGGCCGCTGGCCGCGCTCCCGGACCGACTGACCGAGCTGCCGGTCGCGTTCTGGACCATGGCGGCGCTCGCCGTCGCCTGCGACGCCCGTCCGTTCGTCCCGCCGGGGCGGCGGCAGACCTCGGCGCTCTTCCCGTCCACCTGCTTCACGTTCGCCATCCTGCTCGGCTGGGGTCTCGGCCCGGCCGTGGCGGTGCAGGCCGTGGCGGTGGCCGTGTCCGGCTGGCGGCTCGGGTACGCCGCCTGGCGCACCGGCTTCAACGCCGCCCAGTACGCGTGCGCGCTCGCCGCCGCGTACGCGGTCAGCCGGCTCGGTGCCGGCGAGCTGTTCGGCGGCGGCCGGTTGCACTGGACCGACGTGGCGGCGTTGGGCGGTGCCACGGTGGCCTGGTTCGCGGTCAACTACGGCCTGGTCAACTCCGCCATCCGGCTGCGGTTCGGCGACCGGTGGTGGCCCAGCGTCCGGCTCGGGTTGGCCTACGAGCTGCTCTCCACCGGGTCGCTGCTGTTGCTCGCGCCGGTGCTGGTGGCCGCCGCCCGGGTCAGCGCGGCGCTGATCCCGCTGGTGCTGGTGCCGCTCTTCGCGGTCTACCGGATGGCCCGGCTCTCCGCCGAACGGGAGCAGCTCGCCGACGTCGACCCGCTCACCGGGCTGCCCAACCGCAAGGCGCTGCTCACCGAGGTCGCCGAGCAGGTGCACCTGCACGGCGAGCGGGCCGCCCGGGGCGAGCCGGACGCCCACCTGGCCCTGCTGTTGCTCGACCTCGACCGGTTCAAGCACGTCAACGACGCGCTCGGGCACGCGGTGGGCGACCGGCTGCTGGTCGAGGTGAGCGCCCGGCTGATCGACGTGGCCGACGAGGGCGAGCTGGTGGCGCGGCTCGGCGGTGACGAGTTCGCCATCGTCGTACCCCGGTTGGCCGGTGTCGAGGAGGCCCGCGAGCGGGCCGACCGGGTCGTCGCCGCGCTCGCCGAGCCGGTGCCGCTGGACGGGCTGCCGCTGGACGTCGGCGGGTCCATCGGCGTCGCGCTCTTCCCCGACCACGGCGAGGACTTCGCCACCCTGATGCGGCACGCCGACGTCGCCATGTACGACGCCAAGCACCGCAACGACACCGTGGCGGTCTACGCGCCGGAGTCCGACCACAACTCGGCCGAGCGGCTGAGTCTCCTGGCCGACCTGCGTCGGGTGCTGGAGTCCCCGCACCCGACGCCGGCCGGCGAGCCGGCGGGCGTACGCGGGGGCGATGGTGCCGTGCTGGCGCCGAGCCTGCCCGCCGCCCGGCCGGCCCACGACGAGCGTCGGGCCCACGAGGAGCGGCCGGCACGCGACGACGGCCCCGGCGGGGTGCGGCCCGGTGGCGGGCCGGCCCGGTGGCGGCTGCGACGTCGCCGGGAGCGTGTCGACGCGCGACCCGACGACGATCTGATCGAGCGGATCCTCACCGGCGCCGACCCGATCCGTCGCCGGGCCGCCCGCGGCGGCGCGCCCACCGGCTCGGCCGGCTCGGGAAGCGTCGACACCGCGCCGAGCGAGGTCGTCGCGCCGGCTGCCCATCCGGCCCGGTCCGCACCGGCCGTGGCCGCTGCTACGGCCGCGCCGGCCGTACCCGTGGACACCGTGCCGGTCACGGCGGCGCCGGCGGCCGACGGTGCGGAGGCCGGCGGGTGGACGGGCGGCGAGCCGACCGCACCCGGCGTCGTGCCCGCGGTGACCGGCGCCCGACCCGGCCCGCACGACCTGGACGACCCGGCCGGCGACCCGGGCGAGATCACCATGTACTACCAGCCGCAGATCGCCATCGCGACCGGCGAGGTGGTCGGCGTGGAGGCGCTGTTGCGCTGGCGGCACCCGCGCCGGGGCATGGTCGACCCGGGGGAGCTGATCCAGGTCGCCGAGCAGAGCGCGGTGATGCGGCTGCTCACCCGCCGGGTGGTGGACGACGTGGTGGAGCAGCTCGCCAAGTGGTCGGCGGCCGGCCTGACGCTGCGCGCCGCGCTCAACGTGAGCGTGCGGGACCTGCACACCGGTGAGATCGCCGACCAGATCGCCGACCGGTTGACCCAGTACGGTGTGCCGCCGGAGCGGCTCCAGGTGGAGATCACCGAGGGCGCGTTGATGGCCGACCCGAGGCGGGTGCTGGCCAGCATCACCCAGTTGCACCGGATCGGGGTGGGTATCGCGCTCGACGACTTCGGCACCGGCTACTCCTCCCTGCAACACCTGCGCCGGCTGCCGCTGTCCGAGGTGAAGGTGGACCGGTCGTTCGTGCTGGGCATGGCGGACGACCCGGACGACGCGGCGATCGTCCGCTCGATGATCGAGCTGGCCGGCGCGCTCGGGTTGCGGGTGGTGGCCGAGGGCGTGGAGGACGAGCGCACCTGGCGGCTGCTGCACGCCGCCGGCTGCGACGTGGCACAGGGCTGGTTCCACGCCCGGCCGATGCCGGCGGAGGACCTCGTCACCTGGCTGTCGCGGTACCGCCCGGTCCGCCCGGTGGCGGCGGAGGCCGACGGTCGGGACGCCCCGGCGGCGGAGGGGGAGTCGAAGGCGTCGTCGTGACGGCGGGACAATAGACTCGCACCGGTCACCGCGCGTCATCGTTCACCGTCGCGCGCGGCCGGCACGCCGAAGACGTCTCAGGACAGCCACGAAGGGGGCACCCGATGGCCGCCATCTCCCGCGAGGAGGTCGCGCACCTCGCGCGACTGTCGCGGCTCGCCGTCACCGAGGAGGAGTTGGACACCTTCGCCGGTCAGCTGGACGTGATCCTCCAGTCGGTCGCGCAGGTCGGCGAGGTCGCCGCGGCGGACATCCCGCCGACGTCCCACTCGGTGCCGTTGACCAACGTGCTCCGCGAGGACGTGGTGACGCCGAGCCTGACCCCGCAGGAGGCGCTGTCGGGTGCGCCCGACGCCGAGGAGCAGCGGTTCCGCGTCCCGCGGATCCTGGACGAGGATGTGGCCTCATGACCGATGTGACAAAGCTCAGCGCCGTCGAGATCGCCGGGCTCGTCGCCAACGGTGACGCCTCCGCGGTCGAGGTCACCCGCGCCCACCTCGACCGGATCGGCGCCGTCGACGACCGGGTGCACGCGTTCCTGCACGTCGACACCGACGGCGCGCTGGCCGCCGCGAAGGCGGTGGACGAGCGTCGGGCCGCCGGCGAGGAGTTGGGCCCGCTGGCCGGCGTGCCGGTCGCGGTCAAGGACGTGCTCGCCACCAAGGGCGTGCCGACCACCGTCGGGTCGAAGATCCTCGAAGGCTGGCGTCCGCCGTACGACTCGACGATCGTCGAGCGGCTGCGGGCCGCCGGCACGGTGATGCTCGGCAAGACGAACATGGACGAGTTCGCGATGGGCTCCTCCACCGAATACTCCGCGTACGGGCCGACCCGCAACCCGTGGGACACCGAGCGCATCCCCGGCGGCTCCGGCGGCGGCAGCGCCGCGGCGCTGGCCGCGTACGAGGCGCCGCTGTCGATCGGGTCGGACACCGGCGGCTCGATCCGCCAGCCCGGCGCGGTCACCGGCACCGTCGGCGCGAAGCCCACCTACGGCGGCACCTCCCGCTACGGTCTGGTGGCGTTCTCCTCGTCGCTGGACACGCCCGGCCCGTGCGCGCGCAACGTGCTGGACGCCGCGCTGCTGCACCAGGTGATCGGTGGCCACGACCCGCGCGACTCCACCTCGATCCCGGCCCCGGTGCCGGACGTGGTGGGCGCCGCGAGGCTCGGCGCGAGCGGCGACCTGACCGGCGTGAAGCTCGGTGTGGTCACCGAGTTCACCGGCGAGGGCGCCGAGCCGGGCGTGATGGCCGCGTTCCGGGAGTCGGTCGAGGCGCTGGCGAAGCTGGGCGCCGAGATCGTCGAGATCTCCTGCCCGCACTTCAAGTACGCGCTGCCGGCCTACTACCTGATCGCGCCGAGCGAGTGCTCCTCCAACCTGGCCCGCTTCGACGGCGTCCGGTTCGGCCTGCGGGTCGGCGACGACGGCAACCGGTCACTGGAGGAGGTCATGTCGCTGACCCGCGAGGCCGGCTTCGGCCCCGAGGTGAAGCGCCGCATCATGATCGGCACGTACGCGCTCTCGTCGGGCTACTACGACGCCTACTACGGCCAGGCGCAGAAGGTCCGCACGCTGATCACCCGCGACTTCACCAGCGCGTTCGAGCAGGTGGACGCGCTGATCTCGCCGACCACCCCGTTCGTGGCGTTCCCGATCGGCGCGCGCACCTCGGATCCCTACCAGATGTACCTGGCGGACCTCTTCACCATCCCGACGAACCTCTACGGCGGCCCGGCCATCTCGGTGCCGTGCGGGTTGTCCGAGGGGCTCCCGGTCGGCCTGCAGATCATGGCCCCGACCATGGCCGACGACCGGATGTACCGGGTCGCCGCCGCGCTGGAGTCGAGCGTCGGCACGTTCACCCCGCCGGCTCTCTGAGTCCACCACCGATCGGCGTCGACGGATCTCCGTCGGCGCCGGTCGGCGTCTGCGGCTGTACCGGCGCCGCGTCGAGGTAGCGGCGGGCCTCCCGGACGCCGCGCCACCGAACCCACGCCAGGCTCGACCAGCACACGGCGAGCACGCCGGCGGTCAGCCGGCTGGCCCACCGGTCGGCGCCGGCGACCACCGACACCTGGAATGCCGCCAGCACCGCGTAGAGCCACACGTACCAGCGCTGACCGAGCCGGCGGCGGGCCTCCCGGCGGGCGGCGACGTCGACGGCCGGATCGGTCGCTCGACCCGCGCGCAGGGCGTCCCGCGCCGCGGCGGTCGGGCTTCCGGCGGAGGTACGCATCCGCGGCACCAGCCGCCGGCCGAGCAGCAGCGCCGCCCCGGCGCCGACGACGGCGGGTAGTGCCGTGAGGGCGACCATGGCGAGCACGTCCTGGAAGTCGTACCCGCCGTCCGCCACCCAGATCCCGGTCAGCAGCGCGGGCAGGCCGAGCGCCACCGCCCCGGCCACGACCACCACGCCGGTCGTCACCGGCCCACTGCTCACCGGCCCCTCTCCGCCTCGGTGCATCGGGCTCACCGTCGGTTCCGCGACCGACGCGTCACCGCCAGGGCGACGGTGATCGCGATCAGGCCGGGCACCACGGTGCCGACCGCCATCGCGACCAGGTTGTCAGGATCGCGGTCGTCACCAGCCACCCAGTACCCCCAGCTGAGCAGCATGGCCAGCAGCCACACCGCCGCGACCGCCAGCACCACGACACCGGTCCGCTTCGCCCGCGACGGGTCGTCCGGCCGTACCGTCGAGTCGTCCCCCGTATTCGTCATGGTCGACACGTACCCCCGGGTCGTTTTTTCCATGCTGGCGCGGCGCGCCTCCGCGCGGCGATCTCGAAGCCCGGCAGCGGGGTGGCCGGAGCACCCGATTAGGCTGGAACGGTTCTGTCCGGATCGCGCCTGGAGCTCAGATGACGACGACACTGCCCGCGTACGACGAGGTCGTCGCGCGCTACGAACCGGTGATCGGCCTGGAGACCCACGTCGAGCTGGGCACGAACACCAAGATGTGGTGCGGCTGCCCGACCGACTTCGGCGGCGAGCCGAACACCCGGGTCTGCCCGGTCTGCCTGGGCCTGCCCGGTTCGCTGCCGGTGGCCAACAAGGCGGCGATCGAGGCGACGATCCGGATCGGCCTGGCGCTGAACTGCTCCATCGCCGAGTGGTGCCGGTTCGCCCGGAAGAACTACTTCTACCCGGACATGCCGAAGAACTTCCAGATCAGCCAGTACGACGAGCCGCTCTGCTTCGACGGCTACCTGGACGTCGAGGTGAACGGCGAGCTGGTGCGCATCGGCATCGAGCGGGTGCACCTGGAGGAGGACACCGGCAAGACGCTGCACGTCGGCGGCGCCACCGGCCGTATCCACGGCGCCACCGAGTCGCTCGTCGACTACAACCGGGCCGGCATCCCGCTGGTGGAGATCGTCACCAAGCCGATCCCCGGCACCGGCGCGCTCGCCCCGGAGATCGCCCGGGCGTACGTGGCGGAGCTGCGCGACGTGGTCCGCTCGCTGGGCGTCTCGGACGTGCGGATGGAGGAGGGCTCGCTGCGCTGCGACGTCAACACCTCGCTGAACCTGCCGGGCGAGGAGTGGGGCACCCGCACCGAGACCAAGAACGTCAACTCGCTGCGCTCGGTGGAGCGGGCGGTCCGCTCGGAGATGCTGCGCCAGGCGTCCGTGCTCGACGCGGGCGGCCGGATCGTGCAGGAGACCCGGCACTTCCACGAGGACACCGGCGACACCACCTCGGGCCGGTCCAAGGAGACCGCCACCGACTACCGCTACTTCCCGGAGCCGGACCTGGTGCCGCTCGCGCCGGACACCGCCTGGGTGGCCGAGCTGAAGGCCGCCCTGCCGGAGCTGCCGCGGCTGCGCCGCAAGCGGATCCAGCAGGACTGGGGCCTGTCCGACCTGGACATGGAGTCGGTGGTCAACGCCGGCGCGGTCGAGCTGATCGAGGCGACCGTGGCCGCCGGGGCCACCCCGGCCGCGGCCCGCAAGTGGTGGCTGGGCGAGCTGTCCCGCCGGGCCAACGAGACCGGCGTGGAGCTGGCCGACGTGGGCGCCACCCCGGCGCAGGTCGCCGAACTGCAGGGCCTGGTCGACGCCGGCAAGCTCAACGACAAGCTGGCCCGGGCCGTGCTGGAGGGCGTGGTGGCCGGTGAGGGCTCGCCGACCGAGATCATGACCAACCGCAACCTGGAGGTCGTCTCCGACACCGGCGCGCTCACCGCCGCCGTGGACGAGGCGATCGCCGCCAACCCCGACATCGCCGACAAGATCCGCAGCGGCAAGGTCGCGGCGGCCGGCGCGCTGGTGGGCGCGGTCATGAAGACCACCCGCGGCCAGGCGGACGCGAAGACCGTCCGCGAGCTGATCCTGGAGCGCCTCGGCGCCGCCTGACATGTGTTAATAGGGGCCCCCGCCTATGCAGAATGCGTTAAGCGGGGGCCCCGCCTTACCCCCACCCCTACAGGGCGTCAACGGCGACGCCTCGGATGGAGCAAGCGTGAACGACGACGTCCTCGACGAGATCCAGCGCCGGGTGCTCTGGCTCGCCACCCGCATCGTCGACGCGGCCAACCACGACCGGGACACCGGCGACGGCGTGAAGGTCGGCGGCCACCAGGCCTCCAGTGCCTCGCTCGTCACCGCGATGACCGCGCTCTGGTTCCAGCACCTCGACGCCGAGGACCGGGTCGCGGTGAAGCCGCACGCCTCCCCGGTGTTCCACGCCATCCAGTACCTGCTCGGTAACCTGGACCGGTCCTACCTGCCGACGCTGCGGGCCCGCGGCGGCCTCCAGTCGTACCCGTCGCGCACCAAGGACCCGGACCAGGTGGACTTCTCCACCGGCTCGGTCGGTCTGGGCGCCGCCGCGCCGCTGTTCGCCGCCGTCACCCGCCGCTACGTCGACGCGCACTTCGGCGAGCGGCCGCACTCCCGGTTCGTCGCGCTGATCGGCGACGCCGAGCTGGACGAGGGCAACATCTGGGAGGCGGTCGCCGACCCGGCCACCACCGGGCTGGGCAACGTGATGTGGCTCGTCGACTTCAACCGGCAGTCGCTGGACCGGGTCGTCCCCGGCATCCGGATCAACCAGTGGCGTGGGCAGTTCGAGGCCGCCGGTTGGCACGTCGTCGAGGTCAAGTACGGCCGCAAGCTCGCCGAGGCGTACGCCCGGCCGGGCGGGACGGCGTTGCGCGACTGGATCGACCTGATGCCGAACGAGCAGTACCAGTCGCTGTTCGGCCTCGCCGGGCCGGCCCTGCGCAAGCAGTTCCTGGACGGCGCGCCGGCCGAGGTGGCCGCGTTCGTCGCCGACATCGCCGACGACGAGCTGGGCCCGCTCGTCACCGATCTGGGCGGGCACGACGCGCAGGCGATGCTCGACGCGTACGCCCAGTGCGACGCGGTCACCGACCGGCCCAGCGTGGTCTTCGCCTACACGGTCAAGGGCTGGGGCCTGCCGATCGCCGGCAACCCGCGCAACCACTCGGCGCTGCTCAGCACCGAGCAGGTGGACGCGCTGCGGGCGGCGAACGGCCTGACCGCGCAGACCGAGTGGGACCGCCTGGACCCGGCGTCGCCGGCCGGCATCCGGGCCGGCGAGCGTCGGGAGGCGCTGTCCCGCGCGCCGCGCGAGCGGGCGCTGGGCGTCACCGTCCCGGAAACCACCCGGGTACGCGCCAACAAGCCGGTCTCCACCCAGGAGGTCTTCGGCCGGGTGCTGGTCGACCTGGCCCGGGATCCGCAAGTGGCGCCCTACCTGGTGACCACCGCGCCGGACGTGGCCACCTCGACCAACCTGGCCGGGTTCATCAACAAGACCGGCGTGTTCGCCCCGACCGAGCAGCGGTCCTGGACCGAGGACCGGATGCTGCGCTGGACGGAGAGCCCCGCCGGGCAGCACATCGAGCTGGGCATCTCGGAGATGAACCTGTTCCTGCTGCTGGGCCAGCTCGGCCTGTCGTGGGACCTGTCCGGCCAGCCGCTGCTGCCGGTCGGCACGGTCTACGACCCGTTCGTGCTGCGGGGGCTGGACGCGTTCCTCTACGGCACCTACTCGGGCTCCCGGTTCGTGGTGGCCGGCACGCCGTCCGGCATCACGCTGGCGCCCGAGGGCGGCGCGCACCAGTCCACCATCACCGCCTCGGTCGGCCTGGAGCTGCCCGGCGTGACGTTCCTGGAGCCCGCGTACGCCGGCAGCCTCGACTGGCTGCTCTGCGACGCGCTCGGGCAGATCGCCGGCGGCGGCGCGCCGGCCGCCACCGCCGCGCCGGCCGAGGACGGGGCGTACTACTTCCGGCTCAGCACCCGGCCGATCGACCAGGCGCCGTTCGAGGCGGCCCGGGCCCGGCTCGGTGACGCGGTGCTGCGCCGGCAGGTGGTGGCCGGGGCGTACCGGCTGGTCGACGCGCACCAGGCGTACCCCGAGTTGGCGGACGCCCCGGTGGTGCAGCTCGCCGCGTCCGGCGCGGTGCTGCCCGAGGCCCTGGCCGCCGCCGCGGAGCTGGCGGAGGAGGGCGTCGCCGCGCACGTGGTCGACGTGACCAGCCTGGACCGGCTCTACCGGGCGTGGCAGCGGACGCTGCGCCAGGGCGTGCGGACCGCCACCGTGCCGAGCGTGCCCGGCGCGCTGCGGTCGGCCTTCGCCGACCGGGTGCCGGTGGTGACCGTGCACGACGCGGCGTCGCACGCGATGGCCTGGTTGGGTTCGGCGGTGGGGGCGCCGGCGGTGCCGCTCGGGGTGGACGAGTTCGGCCAGTCCGGCACCGTCCGGGAGCTGTACGAGCTGCACGACCTGCTGCCCGGCAGCATCGTCAACGCCGCGCTGGCCGCGCTCGCCCTGCGCTGAGTCAGCTGGGCGTCGGCGCCGGGGTCGCGCTCGTCGAGGGCGACTCCGGCGCCCCGCGCGTCGGTGTCGGGGTGACCGGCACCTCGTCGCCCTTGGCCGGGTCCCGGATCACGTGCCGTTCCAGGTTGACCTGCGACTGGCCGGTGCCGCCCACGGTGATCTCGTCGTAGGCCTGGAGCAGCTTCTGCTGGTCGAGGTAGAGCACCGTCATGGTCAACGGGGTGGGTTTCTCGCCCTCCAGCCCGCGCAGCCCGGCCCCGCCGGTCGAGCCCTCCACCATCAACGTCGTCGGCTGCTCACCCGGCACCTGCGGCAGCTTCGACACCTGCCGGGCGTGGGTGTGCCCGGAGAGCACCAGCGGGCAGGTGCCGGAGAGCGGCCCGGCCGACGCCGGGTCGTGCACCAGCGCGATGTCGACCTTCTTCGGTGACTTCTCGACCGTGCCGGCCAACTGCTCGCCGGCGCCGATCACCTGGTCGGCGACGGCGGAGGTGAGGCCGCTGCCGGCCGGTGAGGTCTCCTTGTCCGGGGTGAACCGGGGGTCGCCGATGCCCGCGATGGTCAGCCCGGCCACGGTCGTGGTCGAGTTGTTCAGCACCACGGCGTTCGGCTGCTGGGCCACCACCGACGCCGTACGCGGCGAGTCGTGGTTGCCCCGGATGTACACGTACGGCTTCTTGAGCAGGCCGATCGAGCCGACGTAGGACGCCTCCGGCTCGCTGCCCCAGTCGGTGAGGTCACCGGTGTCGATCACCACGTCGATGCCGAACTGCTCGACCACCGTGCGGATCAACTGCCACCCGGTCGGGTTGAGGTGCATGTCGGAGACGTGCAGCACCCGGGTGGTGCCGGGGGACGGTTGCACCACCGGCAGCGCGGAGACCGTGGTGTAGAGCTTGCTGACGTTGCCGACCAGCCGCTGCAACTGCTCGGCGTACTTGGTGTAGTCGTTGGCGATCCGCCGCGCGTCGCCCACGATCGCGGGCGCGTTGACCAGCAGGCCCTCGTACCTCGGTTCCTCGATCGCCTGCGGGCGCACGGTGGCGGCGGCCAGGCCGAGACTGCCGGCGGTGATCACCAGCGCCAGGCCACCCGCCCAGGCGGTGCGCCGCACGTCGCGGAAGACCAGCCCGGCCAGGAGCAGGGTGGCCAGCACCGCCGAGGCGAGCGTCTTCAGGCCGAGGCGCACCACGCCGCTGCGGACGTCGGCCACCGCCGACTGGCTGGCCCGGCTGATGCTCGCCGGGTCGTCGATCAGCGCCTCGGTGCGCCCCTGGTCCAGCGAGCCCACCTCGACGGTCAGGTACGCCGGCCCGTCGTGGCTGTCCAGCAGCAGCGCGCCCAACGGCGGGATGTCGACGGTGGTGCCGCCGGTCAGCGACGGGCTGAGTTTGAGTTCCGCCCGGAACGGCCCGATGTCGGTGCCGACGTGCCCGCCGGCGTACGTGCCGACGACGATGCCGCCCAGCGTGACCGCGAGCAGCGCCAGCACCACGCCCACCCGGCGTAGCCGCCGGCCGGGCCGCCACGCGGCGACGCGGCGGACGCGCCCGGTCTCCGGGGACGTCGGGTCCCCGGCGCGCTGCTCTTCGTTCTCCTGGCCGTCCATGCTGAGATTCTGACCTGCCCAGTGTGTGATCTTGGCAAACCCGCCGGAAGTGGATCAGCTCCGGCCGGCGCCGCCGTCCGCGAAGACCAGCCGCAGGATCCGGTCGTCCTCGGCGGCCGGCTTGCCCCGGCCGTCCCGGTTCGAGGTGCTCACCCAGATCGAGCCGTCCGGCGCCACGGCGGCGGCGCGCAGCCGACCGTAGCGGCCGGTGAGCAGCTCGCGCGGCTGGCCGAGGACGGTCCCGTTGCCGGCCAGCTCGACCAGCCACAGCCGCTGCCCGCGCAGGCAGGCGGTGACCAGCAGCCGGTCCACCGCCGCCAGACCGGAGCAGGAGGCGTCGGAGGTGCGCCACTGCACGATCGGGTTCACGTAGCGCTTGTCGTCGCCGCGCCCCTCGACCTGCGGCCAACCGTAGTTGCCGCCCTGGTTGATCTGGTTGATCTCGTCCCAGGTGTTCTGGCCGAACTCCACGGCGTACATCCGCTTCTGCGGCGTCCAGGCGAAGCCCTGCACGTTGCGGTGCCCCGACGACCACACCGGGGAACCGGCGGTCGGGTTGCCCGGTGCCGGCTTGCCGTCCGGTGTGATCCGCAGGATCTTGCCGCCGAGGCTCTTCGGGTCCTGCGCGTTCGCGGTCTGCCCGGCGTCGCCGGTGCTCACGTAGAGGAAACCGTCCGGGCCGAAGCCCAATCCGCCGCCGTCGTGGTTGCCGGCCCGGGGGATGCCGGTCAGGATCGGTGTCGGAGTCTGGCCGAGCCGCAGCTTCGCGACCCGGTTGTCGTCCTGGGCGGTGTAGTAGACGAAGACCGTGCGGTCGCGCGCGTAGGCCGGGGAGACGGCGATGCCGAGCAGGCCGCCCTCGCCGCCGGACGCCACGCCCGGCACCGTCTGCACCGGTCGCACCGCGAGCCCGTCCGCCCCGGACTCCGGGCCGACCTGGAGGATCCGCCCGCTGTCCCGCTCGGTGACCAGTGCCGCGCCGTCGGGCAGGAACGCGATGGCCCACGGCACCTCCAGACCCTTCGCCAGCACCGTGGCCACCACCTGTTGACCGGCCCCGCCGGGGCTGGCCGTGTTCGACGGCGACGGCAGGTTGGGCGGCTCGCCGGCCGGGTCCGGCTCGGGCTCGCCGAGGGCGCAGCCGGCGGTGCCCAGCAGCAGCGCCGCGCAGGACGCCGCCAGCGCCGTCCGGAGGCGGCGGGCGCGGGGGTACGACAGACGCGGGCTCACCCGGCCCAGCCTAGCCGGACACGACGGCGAACCGGCCGGCTCGGCGGTGCGGCGCGTTCAGCCGGACGGAGCGGCGAGCCGGATGTGTCGGGGTGCGGCGCGTTCAGCCGGCGCGCAGGGCGAGCACGGCGACGTCGTCCTCCCGGCGGTCCGCGGCGGTGAGCAGCCGGTCGCAGAGGGCGGCCAGCGGGACGGCGGGCCCGGCCGCGGCGATCCGCTCCAGCAGCTCCGCCTGGCCCTCGTCGATCGGCTGGTCCCGGCGTTCGATCAGCCCGTCGGTGTGCAGCAGCAGCGTGTCGCCCGGGGCGAGGGTCAGCGTCCGGCCGGTGCGCCGGGGCGTGCGGGTCAGGCCGAGCAGCGGGCCCCGTCCCCGCGCCACCGCCACCGTGCCGTCGGCGCGGAGCAGCAACGGCGGTGGGTGCCCGGCGTTGCACCAGTGCACCCGCAGCCCGCCGTCGTCCGGGCGGACCCGGGCCAGCACGGCGGTGGCGACCGTGGGCACCCGCAGCCCGCCGATGGCCCGGTCGAGGTTCGCCACCAGCTCCTCGACCGGGTCGTCCCGCCCGTACGCGTTGCCGCGGACCAGGTTGCGCAGCTGGCCCATGGTGGCCGCGGCCTCGATGTCGTGCCCGGCGACGTCACCGATCGCGGCGACCAGCTCGCCGTCGGGCTGGACGAAGGCGTCGTACCAGTCGCCGCCGACCTCGACCCGGTCCGCGGCCGGCAGGTACCGGGCGGCCAACTCGATCCCGGGGACCGCCGGCAGCGCCGGCAGCATGCTGTGCTGGAGCACCTCCGCGACGTGCCGCTGCTCGCCGTAGAGCCGGCTGTTGCCGACCGCCTGGCCGGCCCGTACGCCGATGTCCTGCGCGGTCCGCAGGTCGCTCGCGTCGAAGCCACGGCGGCCGGGCCGGTTGACGAGCGTGACCGCGCCGATCACCCGGTCGCCGACGGCGGCGGTGATCGGCACGGTCAGGTGGGAGCTGATGCCGAGGCGGTCCGCCAGCGGCACCAGATCCGGGCGGGTGGTGCCGCGCGCGACGTCCTCGATCCCGGCGGCGCCACGCATCACCGGCCGCCCGGTGCGCAGCACCGACCGGATCAGCGACTCCGGGCCGAGCCCGGTGACCAGCAGTTGGGCGAAGCGCGCCAGGTCGGCGTCGCGTTCGGGGTCCCGGTGCGCGCCGGAGACCCCGCGCGGCCGGCCGGCCGGGTCGACCAGCGTGATCAGGCACCAGTCGGCGAGCAACGGCACCATGGCGTGGGCGAGGCGGTCGACAGCGGTGCTCACGTCGAGCGTGCCGCCGAGCATCTCGCTCATCCCGGCCAGCATGGCGAGCCGGTCGTGCGCCTCCTCGGCACGGCGGCGGGCCTGCTCGGCGCTGCGTACCGCGATCCGCAGCCGCAGCTCCGAGGAGCAGGCGGCGGCCAGGTCGGCGAGCGTCCGCAGCTGTTCCCTGGTCCAGGCGCGGGGCTTGCTGTCGATCGCGCAGAGCGAGCCGAGCACCCGCCCGTCCAGGTCGGTCAGCGGCATTCCGGCGTACGCCACCACGCCCAGGTCCTCGATGGCGAGGTTCAGCCGCACCCGGGGGTAGAGCCGGGCGTCGGGCAGCACCATCGGTGCCTCGATGTCGACGACGTGCTGGCAGAACGAGTGGCTGAGCGGGGTCTCCCGGCGGCCCGCCCAGGGCTGCGGCAGCCCGGTCTCGCCGGGGAAGAACTGGCGGTCCGCGTCGACCAGGGAGACCAGCGCGACCGGCACGTCGAGCAGGTCACTGACCAGGCGCGCGAACCGGTCGAACGCCTCGTCCGGCACCGCGTCGAGGCGGGTCTCGTCGAGGGAGCGCAGCCGGTCGGGATCGGTCAGCGCCGGGATCGGCGCCGCCTTCCGCTCCGGGTCGTCCTCGCTCATCGCCACCCGTCCTCAGCACCGGCGGACGCCGGCCGGCGTCCCGCTCCCGATTAAACCCTGTCGCACGTGTGTCCGACCCGCGGCGGGGCGTTCGTCACGGTCGACGCGCCGCCGACCTGCGGGTACGGATATCGTCGGCGGTCGTGAAGGCATGGATCCCGCACTCCGCCGGCCGCCGGCTCCTCGGCGAGCTTCCCCCCGACGTCACCGTGGAGCTGCTGGCGGACCCGGCCCGGCTCCCGTCCGACCCGACCGGGGTGCGGTTCTGGGTGCCGCCGTTCCTGTCCGGCCCGGATGCCGGCGCGCTCCTGGCCGAGCTGCCGGACATCGAGGTGGTGCAGCTCCTCTCCGCCGGCGCGGACGCGTGGGCGGGACGCGTCCCGGCGGGCGTGACGCTCTGCGACGCCCGGGGCGTGCACGACTCGGCCACCGCCGAGTGGGTGGTCGCCGCGATCCTGTCGGCGCTGCGCGGGTTCGCGCCGCTGGCCCGCGCCCAGGCCCGCCGGGAGTGGGCGTACGACGAGGTCGCGCCGACCGACGAGCTGGCCGGGAAGCGGGTGCTGATCGTCGGCGCCGGGTCGATCGGCGCGGCGGTGCGGGCCCGGCTCGCCCCGTTCGAGGTGAGCTTCACCCTGGTCGCCCGCACGCCGCGCCCGGGCGAGGGGGTGCACGGGGTGGCGGAGCTGCCGGCGCTGCTGCCGGCGGCGGACGTGGTGGTGCTGCTGGTGCCGCTCACCGAGCAGACCCGGGGCCTGGTCGACGAGCGTTTCCTCGCCGCGATGCCGGACGGCGCGCTGCTGGTGAACGCCGCGCGGGGGCCGGTGGCCCGCACCCCGGCACTGGTCGCCGAGCTGGAGTCGGGGCGGCTGCGAGCCGCGCTGGACGTCACCGACCCGGAGCCGCTGCCGGCCGACCATCCCCTGTGGGGGCTGCCGAACGTGCTGCTCACGCCGCACGTCGCCGGCTCGGTACGCGGCCTGCTGCCGCGCGCGTACCGGCTGGTGGGGGAGCAGCTGCGCCGCTTCGTGGCCGGCGAGGAGCTGGCGAACCGGGTGACCGACGGCTACTGACCCTCGTCGGGCCGCGCCGGACCGGTGCCGTACCCGGGCAGATCCTGCCCGGTGGCGGCGACCAGCCGGGGCAGGTCGGTGGCGCGTACCGCCGGCAGTGCCAGCACCTGACCGTCGTCGAGCCGGGCGACCGCCCGGCCGCGGGGATCACCGCCCAGCTCCACCACCCGGGTCCAGGGCACCCGGCGCTGCCCGGCGAGCGCGCGCAGCCGCAGTTCCCGGGGATCGGCGTCGGTGCCGGCCCGCCAGGTCCAGACCCCGACCGCGAGCGGGACGAGCAGCACCCAGAGGAGCCACCAGCGGGCGGTGGCCAGCGGTAGCGCGCCGATGAAGGCGACGATCGCGGCGGCGAGGATGGCCTGGTTGTGGCGGAAACGGACGGTGTCGGCGCGGCTCACCCTCCGATGATCGCATCCGGCCTGGTCAAGCTCCCCTCCGGGCGACCCCGGTCGGGTCGCCCGTGTCGTCGCTGCCGGGCTCGGGCAGCGGAATCCCGAGATCGTGGGTACCGGACGGCGTCTCCGGGGAGGGGTGTGTGACGCACGTCACTAGTCGTGTTGCGTAACCGGTTGCTTCCGGGATCGTTCTTAGGCATGGCCGCAGCGATCCCCGCCGATGCGACCGTGACGCACCGACGACCCCGCGCCGCAACCGCAACGCCCCGTGCCCCCTCACGAAGGCGACCGCCGTGCCCGTCACCCCTCCCACCGGTCCCCGCCGGTGGCTCGCACCGCCCGACCTCGCCGTCTCGCTCGCCGGCGCGCTCTTCCTGCTGGCCGGCGTCGCCGGGCTCGTGCCCGGCCCCGCTGCCGCAGCGCTCGCCGTCGCCGGTGGCTGCGCCCTCGCCTGCGTCCGGCTCGCCTGGCTGGCCGGCGTCCCACCCGCGCCGTCCCCGACGCCGCACGCCGCCCCGGCCGCGGAGCGGTCCGCCCCGACGCCGCACGCCGCCCCGGCCGCGGAGCGGTCCGCCCCGACGCCGCACGCCGCCCCGGCCCCGGGGCGGTCCGCCCCGACGCCGCACGCCGCCCCGGCCCCGGGGCGGTCCGCCCCGACGCCGCACGCCGCCCCAGCCGCGGAGCGGTCCGCGCCCGCCCCTACGCCGCACGCCGTCTCGGCCCCGGAGTGCGCCGGGGCGGCCCCGGAGCGCCCGGCGTCGTCGTCGACGCCCCGCCCGCCCTCGGGGCGCCCGGCGCCCTCCCCGACGCCTCGCGCCGGTTCCGGGCCGGGCCGCCGTGCGCCGGACGCGCCGCCCGACCGGGCGGGTGGGGGCGCGACCGGGCGGCAGGCCCGGCGGGTGGCGTTGTCCCGCCGGGTCGCCGCGATCCTCGACGGCGCAGTCCTGGTCGCCGGCCTCACCGTCGCGGTGTTGCCGCTCAGCGATCCGGCGCACCGGCTGCCGGTCGCGCTGGGCGGGCTGGGCCTGGCCGGGTCACTGCACGCCGCGGCCCTGCTCCGCCTGCCCGGCCGGTCCCGGCTGCCCGGGCGGGAGCGGCTGCGCCGCACCGTCGACGTGCTCGCGCTCGGCGTCAGCCTGGTCTTCGCCGGCTGGATGCTGCTGCCCGCCGGCCCGGTGCCACCGGCCGCGCTGATCGCCAGCGTGGGCGGGGCGGTGACGCTGGCCGTGCTCACGATGGCGGCGCTCGCCGAGCGCCACCGGCGGCCGGGAGCGGCGCGCTGCCACGCCGGGGCCGGCCTCACGCTGGGCGGGTTGGCGTTGCTCGTGGTGCTGCTGTCCTACCACGCACCGGATCGGGCGCTGTCGGCCGTCGCGCCGCCGGTGCTGGCCGGTGCGCTGCTCACCGCGGCCGGCGCGCGGCGTACCTCGGCCGGGGAGCGACCGCACCACGGCGCCGCGCCGGCCGCCTGGCCGCGTCTCACCGCGCCCGCCGGGATCGCCGCCGTGGCCGCCGGGGTGCATCTGGGTACGGCGGGGGAGTTCAGCCCGGCGGCGATGGCCCTCGGGCTGTCGGTCATCCCGCCGATCATGGTGGGGGAGCTGCTCGCCGCCGCCGACCAGCGTCGCCGGGTCGAGCGGCTGGTCGCCAGCGAGGCGTGGTTGCGGCGCGTCGTCGGCGCGGACGGCGAGACCGGTGAGCCGGCGCCGCTGACCCGGGCCGAACTGGTCCGGGCGCTGCCCCTGCGCAGCGGCGGCGCGCTGCTCGTGGTGGACCTGCACGGCGACGACGCGACGGCACCGGACGGGCCGGTGCCGGCCGAGGTGCAGCGGCGGCTGCGTGTCGGCTGCGGGCCGCACGACCTGGTCGCCCGGTTCAACGACACCGGGTACGCGGTGCTCACCGACGTCGGGCCGGTGCCCGCGTACGCACTGGGCATCCGGTTGCTGGCGGCGCTGGCCGAGCCGTACCCCCGGCCGGGCGGGGTGACCCGGCTCCGGGTGAGCATCGGGCTGGCCGAGACCACCGGTGGTGATCCGGAGGACGTGCTGCGCCAGGCCGACCTGGCCCGGCGGCGGGCGGTGCAGCTCGGCCGGGACCGGGTCGAGTGGTACGACGCCTACCTGGAGGAGCAACTGGTCCGCCGGCTCGACCTGGAGCGGGAGTTGCCCGGCGCGGTGGCGCGCGGCGAGCTGGATCTCGTCTACCAGCCGGTGGTGGCGCTGGCCGACCGGATGCCGGCGGGCACCGAGGCGCTGCTGCGCTGGCGCAGCCCGGTGCTGGGCACGGTGCTGCCGGCGGAACTGCTGCCGGTGGCGACCGACCTCGATCTGCTGGGGGAGGTCGGGTGGTGGGTGGTGGACCGGGCCTGCCGGCAGCTCGCCGCCTGGTCGGAAGGGGGCCGCGAGCTGTGGATGGCGGTCAACGTCACCCCGCGGGAGCTGACCGCGAAGGACTTCGTGGCGCGGACCGCGACCGCGCTGGCGGCGTACGACGTGCCGCCGGAGCGGCTGGTGGTGGAGGTGGCCGAGCCGGCGGTCGGGGCGGAGCTGTCCACCGTGGTGGCTCGCCTCGCCGGCCTGCGGTCGCTCGGCGTCCGGACCGCGCTGGACGACTTCCGGGCCGAGCACGCCTCCCTCGCCCAGCTCCGCCGGTTGCCGATCGATCTGCTCAAGGTGGGCCCGAACCTGGTGGCGCCCGGCGCCGACGGGCAACGCCCGCTGATCGACGTGGTGGCGAACCTGGGCGACCGGCTGGGCGTGGAGGTGGTGGTGGAGGGGCTGGAGTCGGACGGTCAGGTGGCCGGGGCGCGGCGGGCCGGCTGCCGGTACGGGCAGGGCTTCGCGCTGGCCCGGCCGGCGACCGCGGAGCGGGTCGAGGCGTGGTTCGAGGAGTTCCCCTCGGCGTCGAGGTGAGTCGGTGCCTTAACCGGTTCAGTTGACCCGTGGCGGGGCGGTGCTGCCCCGCGGCGTGAGGTGGGCGGTCTCGTCCTGCACGCCGGTCACCTCCTCGCCGGCGATCACCGCGAGGAGTTGCCGGGCGGCGTGTGCGCCGTACGCCGGGATGTCCCGGCCCAGCGCGGTCAGCGGCGGGTGCACGAGCTGGCAGAGCGGCGAGTCGTCCCACGCCACGATGGACAGGTCGCCGGGGACGGCGAGCCCCATCTCCTGGGCCACCGAGAGACCGGCGATCGCCATCACGTCGTTGTCGTAGATCACCGCGGTCGGCCGCCGGGCGGAGCTGAGCAGCCGGCGGGTGGCCCGCGCCCCCTCCTCGCCGGTGTAGTCGGACCAGACCGTGCTCGCCTCGTCCAGCCCGAGTCGCCGGCACACGTCGGTGAACGCGTCGGTGCGGATCTCGGTGTGCAGCAGCGAGGGCAGCCCGCCGACCCGGGCGATCCGCCGGTGCCCGAGCGCGACCAGGTACTCCACCGTCTCGACCAGGGCCGCCGCGTCGTCGGACCAGACGCTGGCCAGGCCGCCGGTGTGCCCGGGACCGCCGATGACCACCGCGGGCAGTTGCAGTTCCTCCAGCGCGGGCACCCGCCGGTCGTCGGTGCGCAGGTCGCAGACGAAGACGCCGTCTACCCGGCGCTCGGCCCACCAGCGTCGGTAGACCGCGATCTCGGCCTCCTGGTCGGTGACCACCTGGAGGGTCAGCGCGTACGAGCGGGCCGACAGCTCGGACTCGACGCCGCTGATCAGCTCCATGAAGAACGGCTCGATGCCCAGTATCCGGGCGGGCCGGCACAGCGCCAGCCCGACCGCCTTGGCGGTGGCGCCGGAGAGCGCCCGGGCGGCGCTGCTCGGGCTGAACCCGATCTCGGCGGCGATCGCGAGGATGCGCTGGCGGGTCGCCTCGGAGACGCCGGGTTGTCCGTTCAGCGCGTACGACACCGCGCCCTTGGAGACCCCGGCGCGCCGGGCGACGTCGGCGATGGTCGGCCGCTTCACCGAAGGGTTCCTCCACTGTGTCCGGCCCTCGCGGGCGCTGCTCGGCCGCCGGGGTGTCGGCGGTGAGTGACGCTACTGCACCCGCCCCGCCGCGCGGTCGGCGCGGCGGGTGCGGAGGAACTGAACCGCACAGTTCGTCACTGGTGCGGTTCAGCGTACGGGGAACCCGGTTCCTGTCCAGTGCCCGCCCGCTCCCGATTCTGCTCAGGAAAGCGCTCCACCACGCATGGTCGCGCTCCCAGAGGTGTTCCGAGGTTACCGGACGGCCTCGCTGTTAACCGGCCGTTGACAGTGCAGGGGGTGAACCGTACGGTGGCCTCACTTATCCGGTTCAGTCAACGTCTCTCGATCTCGGGAGCGTTCCCATTCGGCGCGGAGGATGACATGAAACGGTCCTGGACGCACTGGGCGCGCACGGCCGCCGTCGGTGCCGTCAGCCTGGTCATGATCGCCGCCTGCAGCGGCAGAAGCACCACCGGCGGCTCGGACGCGGCCGACGGTCAGGTCACATTGAAGATCAATTTCTGGGGCGACTTCGGCCTGCAGGACCTCAAGACGAAGTACGAGGCCGAGCACAAGAACGTCAAGATCCAGCTCAACTCGGGCGAGTACAACGCCCAGCACGAGGACCTGCAGAAGAAGCTCGTCGCCGGCAACGGCGCGCCGGACATCGCGGCGATCGACGAGGGCTTCATGGTCCAGTTCCGCAGCCAGTCCGACAAGTTCGTCAACCTGCTCGACAAGGGCGCCGGCTCCTACGAGAGCAAGTACCTGCCCTGGAAGTGGAAGCAGTCGCTGTCGGCCGACGGCAAGACGCAGATCGGCCTCGGCACCGACGTCGGTGGCCTGGCCATGTGCTACCGCACCGACCTGTTCAAGGCCGCCGGCCTGCCCACCGAGCGCGACCAGGTCTCCGCGCTCTGGCCCACCTGGGACAAGTTCCTCGAGGTCGGCCAGCAGTACACCGGCAAGACCAAGAAGAAGTTCATCGACGCCGGCACCAACCTGTTCAACCCGATCCTCGGGCAGCAGCAGGTCGGCTTCTACGACGACCAGGAAAAGCTCCAGATGCAGCAGGGCCCGAAGGTCGCCTTCGACTACACGGTCAAGGCCGTCGACGAGGGGTTGTCCGCCAACCTGATCAGCTTCCAGGCCGACTGGGACAAGGGCTTCACCAGCGGCGCGTTCGCCGTGCTCGCCTGCCCGGCCTGGATGCTCGGCCACATCAAGGACACCGCGCCCGGCACCCAGGGCAAGTGGGACATCGCCGCGGTTCCCGGCGGCGGCGGCAACTGGGGCGGCTCGTTCCTGACCATCCCCAAGCAGGGCAAGAACGTCGACGAGGCGTACAAGCTGCTGGAGTGGCTGGTGGCGCCGGAGCAGCAGATCGAGATCTTCAAGAAGGTCGGCAACCTGCCGTCCCAGCCGGCGCTCTACGCCGACCCGGCCATCGCCGACTTCAAGAACCCGTTCTTCAACAACGCCCCGGTCGGCCAGATCTTCCCGAAGATGGCGCAGGGCCTCACCCCGCAGTACCTGGGCAAGAAGAACGGCCCCACCCGCGTCGCCGTGGAGAACGTGATCCGGCGGGTGGAGAACAAGTCGCTGAAGCCGGACGCCGCCTGGAACGAGGCGGTCAAGGAGGCCGACAAGGCCGCCAAGTCCTGACGCACCCCAGGTGCCGGAGCGGGACCCGAACCGCTCCGGCACCGCCGTACCCGCCCACCCTCCTCGGCTCTGGAGTGAACCGATGTCCAGCACCCGTGCCGCGCCCGCGCCGCCGAGCCGCCGACCCGCGCCGGAGCGCGGCCGTTCCGGGGCCGACGAACGGCGGCTGACCTGGCGCAACCGGCTGTACCGCTTCGACATGCGCTACATGCCGTACCTCATGATCGCGCCGTTCTTCCTGCTCTTCCTCGTGTTCGGGCTCTTCCCGCTGCTGTTCAACGCGGTGGTCTCGCTGCGCAACTACCGGCTCGACGACCCGACGCTGCCCTACTGGGCGGGCGTCGAGAACTTCAGCCGGCTCGTCGCCGACGAGGACTTCTGGAACGCGCTCTACAACACCTTCGGCATCTTCCTGCTCTCCACCGTGCCGCAGCTGCTGCTCGCCCTGCTGGTCGCCTCGCTGCTCAACCGGCAACTGCGCGCGCAGACCTGGTGGCGGGTCGGCGTGCTGCTGCCCTACGTGACGCCGATCGTGGCCTCGACCATGGTGTTCAGCGTCTTCTTCTCCCGCGACTTCGGCATGGCCAACTGGGTGCTCGGCCTGTTCGGCATCGGCGGCGCGGACGACCCGATCGACTGGCGGGCCGACAAGATGCACGCCTGGATCGCCATCGCCACCATGGTCAACTGGAAGTGGATCGGCTACAACGCGCTGCTCTACCTGGCCGCCATGCAGTCCATCCCGCGCGACGTCTACGAGGCGGCCGCGATCGACGGCGCCGGCCAGTGGAAGCAGCTCTGGCGCATCACCGTGCCGATGATCCAGCCGGTGGTGCTGTTCACCGTGATCCTCTCCACCATCGGCGGGTTGCAGCTGTTCACCGAGCCGATGCTCTTCGACCCCAACGCCCAGGCCGCCACCGGCGGACCGAACGGCGAGTGGCAGACCATCGCCCAGCTCATCTACAAGGTCGGCTGGAAGGACCTCAACCTCGGCTACGCCGCCGCCATGTCCTGGGCCCTGTTCCTGATCATCCTGGTCGTCGCCGGCCTGAACTACGTGCTGACGAACCGACTGTCCGGAGGCCGCAAATGAGCGCCATCGCCGCCCCGCCCGCCCGGCGCAAGCGACGCCCGATGGCCCGGGCCCCGCAGGACACCCCGGCCGGGCTCTGGACCTACCTGCTGCTCGCGGTCAGCATGCTGTTCGCCGCGTTCCCGCTCTACTGGATGTTCGTCATCGCCACCAGCAACGACGAGGCGCTGGCGAAGCTCCCGCCGGCGATCATCCCGGGCGACCGGTTCCTGACCAACGTCGACGAGGTCTTCTCCCTCCAGGACGTCTACTTCGCCGCCTCGCTGGTCAACAGCGTGATCGTGTCGACAGTGGTGACCGCCTCGGTGCTGTTCTTCTGCTCGCTGGCCGGCTTCGCGTTCGCCAAGCTGCGGTTCAAGGGCAGCAACGCGCTGATGGTCTTCGTGGTGCTCACGCTCACCGTGCCCAACCAGCTCGGCATCGTCGCGCTCTACATCGTGATGGGCAAGCTCGGCTGGAACGGGACCCTGCTCGCGGTCATCGCACCCGGCCTGGTCACCGCGTTCGGCGTGTTCTACATGCGGCAGTTCATCGTGAACACCGTCCCGGACGAGCTGGTCGAGTCGGCCCGGGTCGACGGCGCCACGACCATGCGGGTGTACGCCACCATCGTGCTGCCCGCGATCCGCCCGGCCCTCGCGGTACTCGGCCTGCTCACGTTCGTGTCCACCTGGAACGAGTTCCAGTGGCCGCTGATCACGCTGAGCGGCACCGACTTCCCCACCTCCATGGTCGCGGTCTCCGACCTGGCCAGCGGCAACTACGTGATCTACCGGCGGGTGCTGGCCGGCGCGTTCATCGCCACCATCCCCCTGCTGCTCATGCTGTTCATCGGTGGACGCCAGATCGTCCGCGGAATCATGGAAGGCGCGGTGAAGTCGTGAGCCGTTCCACGCTGCTGCACGAGGGTTGGACGCTGCGGGCCGAGCCCGGCCCGCAGGTGCCGCCGGAGATCGCCGGGATCGAGGTGCCGGCGACCGTGCCCGGTTGCGTGCACACCGACCTGCTCGCCGCCGGCCTCATCCCCGACCCGTACCTCGACGACAACGAGAACCGGCTCACCTGGATCGGTCGCACCGACTGGGTCTACCGGACCACGTTCGACTGGCGACCCGGCGACGGCGACGACCGGGTGGACCTGGCCTGCGCCGGCCTGGACACGGTCGCCACCATCACCCTCAACGGCGTCGAGGTGGGCCGCACCGAGAACCAGCACCGGGGGTACCGGTTCGACGTCCGGTCGCTGTTGCTGCCGGGCGAGAACACCCTGGCCGTACGCTTCGACTCGCCCTACCGCTACGCGGAGGCGCACCGGGACCGGCTCGGCGACCGGCCCAACGCGTACCCGGAGCCGTTCCACTTCATCCGCAAGACCGCCTGCAACTTCGGCTGGGACTGGGGACCGACGGTGGTCACCGCCGGCATCTGGCAGCGGATCGGCCTGCACGCCTGGTCCACCGCCCGGCTCGCGTCGGTCCGACCGCTGGTCACCGCGACCGACGGCGTCGGCCGGGTGGAGCTGCACGTGGCCGTGGAGCGGGCCGGCGACGAGCCGCTGACCGTACGCGCCACGGTCGCCGGGGTCGCCGCCGACGTCACCGTGCCGGCGGGGGAGCGGGCCGCCGTGCTCACGCTCACCGTGCCCGACCCGGCGCTGTGGTGGCCGGTCGGCTACGGCGAACAGCCGCTGCACGACCTCGACGTCACCCTGCACGCCGCCGACGGGCGGGAACTGGACGCCGCCGCCCGCCGGATCGGGTTCCGCTCGGTCCGCCTCGACACCACGCCCGACGCCCACGGCACCCCGTTCACGCTGCACGTCAACGACGTGCCGATCTTCGTCAAGGGGGTCAACTGGATCCCCGACGACGCGTTTCCCAACCGGGTCACCCGGGCCCGCCTCGCCGAACGGTTCGGCCAGGCGGTCGGGGCGAACATCAACCTGCTGCGGATCTGGGGCGGCGGCCGCTACGAGTCGGACGACTTCTACGAGCTGGCCGACGAGCTGGGGCTGCTGGTGCAGCAGGACTTCCTGTTCGCCTGCGCGGCCTACCCGGAGGAGGAGCCGTTCCGCACCGAGGTCGAGGCCGAGGCGCGCGAACAGGTGACCCGCCTCGCCGGCCACCCGTCGCTGGTGCTCTGGACCGGCAACAACGAGAACATCTGGGGCTGGCACGACTGGGACTGGCAGGAGCCGCTCGCCGGCCGCACCTGGGGGCGCGGCTACTACCTGGACCTGCTGCCCGCGACCGTCGGTGAACTCGACCCGACCGTGCCCTACTGGCCGGGCAGCCCGTGGTCCGGCCGCGAGGACCTCCACCCCAACGACCCGGCGCACGGCACCATGCACATCTGGGACGTCTGGAACGACGACGACTACACGAAGTACCGGGAGTACGTGCCCCGCTTCGTCGCCGAGTTCGGCTACCAGGCGCCACCCGCGTACGCGACGCTGCGCCGGTCCATCTCGGACGAACCGCTGGCGCACGACTCGCCCGGCATGGCCCACCACCAGAAGGCGATGGACGGGGACCGCAAACTCCAGCGCGGGCTCGACGCCCACCTGCCGCCACCCGCCGATTTCGACGACTGGCACTACTACACGCAGCTCAACCAGGCCCGCGCCATCCAGCTCGGCGTCGAGCACTTCCGCTCGCACCGGCCGGTCTGCACCGGCACCATCGTCTGGCAGCTCAACGACTGCTGGCCGGTCACCTCCTGGGCCGCGGTCGACGGCGACGGCCGGCGCAAACCCCTGTGGTACGCGCTGCGCCGCGCCTACGCCGACCGGCTGCTCACCGTGCAGCCGCGCGACGGTGGGCTGGCGCTGGTCGCGGTGAACGAGACCGCCGAGGCGTGGACCGCGCCGTCCACCGTCACCCGGCTCACCCTCGCCGGGGAGCCGAGGGCGAAGACCTCGGTCGACCTCGACGTCCCGGCGTACTCCTCGGTGGTGCTGGCGCTGCCGGCGGAGCTGGCGCGCCCGGACGAGGCCCGGCGGGAGCTGCTGGTCGCGGAGGCCGGCGACACCGCGGAGCGGGCGCTGTGGTTCTTCGCCGAGGACCGCGACATCGAGTGGCCGGCGGCGGAGTGGGACGCGACGGTCGAGCCGGCCGACGGCGGCCAGCGGGTGCGGGTGACGGCGCGCACGGTGCTGCGCGACCTGACACTCTTCCCCGACCGGCTGGACCCGTCCGCGCAGGTCGACGCGGCGCTGGTGACGCTGCTGCCGGGCGAGAGCGCGGTGTTCACGGTGCACGCCTCGGCTCCGCTCGACGCCGCGGCGCTGACGCGCCGCCCCGTGCTCCGCTGCGTGAACATGTAAGGCGGGGCCCCCGCTTAACGCATTCTGCATAGGCGGGGGCCCCTGTTAACACTCCGGTTCGGGTGGAACGGGGCGGGTATCAGCTACGGCATGACTGATCCGGTGGAGCTTTCCGAAGAACACGCCGGGGGCGCCGACCCCGAGCACGTGACGCCCGAGGACCCGGACGCCCCGCAGGCGTGGCCGGCGGAGGCAGGCCTGCCCGCCGACGGCAGGGACCCGGCCGGCGGGCCGGGCGACGACGGCTAGTTGGGCAGGGCGGCGAGCCCGGCCAGCAACTCCCAGCGTTCGGCCTCGGTGAGCACCGCGTACGCCGGCTCGTCGCGGCGGTCGGTGTCGGCCTCGATCGCGGCGCGCTCCGGCCCCTCGGGCAGCGCGCGGACCCCGTCGGCGGTCAGCCCGGCGGCACGCCAGGCGGCCCGGTGCGCGTCCGCGCGGTGGTGCCGCAGCGAGCCCAGCCGGGTGACCAGCAGCAGCGCGGGGGACGCGTCCTCCGGCTCGTACGGCGGGGACATGGCGTGGAACGCCGGCCCGCCGCTGGCCTGCCCGTGCGCCAGGACCCGGCCGACCAGGTCCGCCAGCCGGGGCACGATGGCCAGGCCGGGCAGCACCCCGGGCAGCATCGCCCACTTCTCCTCGGCGGCCTCGCCGGTGGCCCGCTGCGCGAACAGCGTCAACTCCCGGCCCAGCTCGGTCAGGTGCCACGCGCCCTCGTCGTCGCGGACGAAGATGCCCTGCTTCAGCTCCCGGCTCATGTCACCGTCGGTGTAGACCAGGCCGTCGACGAGCGCCTCGGCGGGGATCGGCCGGGCCAGCACGCCGGAGAAGAAGCTGTTCTCGGCGCCGAGGTCGCAGCCGCGTTCGGCGTAGAACGCCTCCATCCGGGATCGGGCCGCCCAGCGGGCGCCCACGTACACCCGGTCGATCGCCGGTCGGACCAGTCGCGCGTAACTCGCCGTCTTCTCCACGTCGCCGGACCTTACCGGCGGCGGGTGTTAAGCGGGGGCCCCGCCTATACCGGAGGCGTTAAGCGGGGGCCCCGCCTTACTCCGGGACGCGGCGGTAGGCGCCGTCGCTGGCGGAGGTGGCCATCGAGGCGTACGCGCGCAGGGCGGCCGAGACCGGGCGCTGCCGGTCGGTGGGGGTGTAGGGGCGGTCGCGCTTCTCCTCGGCCACCCGCCGTGCGGTCAGCTCGTCGGCCGGCACGTTCAGCTCGATGGAGCGGCCCGGGATGTCGATGACGATCTCGTCGCCGTCGCGGACCAGAGCGATCAGCCCGCCGGCGGCGGCCTCCGGTGAGGCGTGCCCGATGGACAGGCCGGAGGTGCCGCCGGAGAACCGGCCGTCGGTGAGCAGCGCGCAGGAGCGGCCCAGGCCGCGACCCTTGAGGAACGAGGTGGGGTAGAGCATCTCCTGCATGCCGGGGCCGCCCTTGGGGCCCTCGTAGCGGATCACCACCACGTCGCCGGCGACGACCTGCTTGGCGAGGATGGCGGTCACCGCGTCGTCCTGCGACTCGTAGACCTTCGCCGGCCCGCGGAAGGTGAGGCACTCCTCGGGCACCCCGGCGGTCTTCACCACGCAGCCGTCCGGCGCGAGGTTGCCGTGCAGGATCGCCAGCCCGCCGTCGGCGCTGTAGGCGTGTGCCCGGTCCCGGATGCAGCCGCCGGCCGCGTCGGTGTCCAGCGACGACCAGCGGTTGGTGGTGGAGAACGGTTCGGTGGTGCGCACTCCGCCGGGCGCGGCGTGGAACAGCTCGACCGCCTCCGGGGTGGCCTTGCCGCCCCGGACGTCCCAGTCGGCGAGCCACCGGTCCAGGTCGGGGGAGTGCACCGCGCGCACGTCGCGGTGGAGCAGGCCGGCGCGGTCCAGTTCGCCGAGGATGGCCGGGATGCCGCCGGCCCGGTGCACGTCCTCCATGTGGTAGTTCGGCGAGTTCGGCGCGACCTTGGCCAGGCACGGCACCCGCCGGGAGATGGCGTCGATGTCGGCCACCTCGAAGTCCAGTTCCGCCTCGCGGGCGGCCGCGAGCAGGTGCAGGATCGTGTTCGTCGAGCCGCCCATGGCGACGTCGAGGGCGACCGCGTTCTCGAACGCCGACCGGCCGGCGATCGCGCGGGGCAGCACCGAGGCGTCGTCCTCGTCGTACCAACGCTTGGCGATCTCCACGGCGGTGCGGCCGGCCTCGACGAAGAGTGACCGGCGCGCGGCGTGGGTGGCGAGCGTGGACCCGTTGCCGGGCAGCGCCAGGCCGATCGCCTCGGTGAGGCAGTTCATCGAGTTGGCGGTGAACATGCCGGAGCAGGAGCCGCAGGTCGGGCACGCGGAGCGCTCGATCTCGCCGAGCTGGTCGTCGGTGACCGCCTCGTTCGAGGAGGCGATCATGGCGTCGATCAGGTCGATCTTGGAGTGGACGACGCCCTCGATCGCCACCGTCTTGCCGGCCTCCATCGGGCCGCCGGAGACGAACACGGTCGGGATGTTCAGCCGCAGCGCGGCGAGCAGCATGCCGGGGGTGATCTTGTCGCAGTTGGAGATGCAGACC
This sequence comes from Micromonospora humi, assembly GCF_900090105.1. Lineage (GTDB taxonomy): Bacteria > Actinomycetota > Actinomycetes > Mycobacteriales > Micromonosporaceae > Micromonospora > Micromonospora humi. The sequence continues at coordinate 226,161 of NZ_FMDM01000007.1, forward strand.
AGGGCGTCCGCGCAGTGCGCGTTGACCATGTATTCCACCGCGTCGGCGATCAGCTCCCGGCTGGGCAGCGAGTAGAGCATGCCGCCGTGGCCCATGGCGATGCCGTCGTCGACGGCGATCGTGTTGAACTCCCGCCCGACGCCGCCGGCCTCGGCCACCGCGTCGGCGACCAGGCCGCCGAGGTCCTTCAGGTGGACGTGACCGGGTACGAACTGGGTGAAACTGTTCGCGATGGCGACGATCGGCTTGCCGAAGTCGTCGTCGGTCATCCCGGTGGCCCGCCAGAGGGCCCGGGCGCCGGCCATCGTCCGACCATGGGTGGATGTCCTCGACCGCAGCTCAGGCATGGGTACCAGTCTTACACCGCCGGACCGGCCGTCCCCGGCCGTGCACCCTGTGTCCCAACAGTTGCACACCCGGTGCCCCACGGAGGGCGCGAATCCGGCAGAGTTGACGCGTGCAGTCGTCCCCGGGGATGGTCACCGTCACGGCGCTGAGCGGTCTCGCCGCGGCCGGCGCCGTCGTGCTGCTCGCCGGGTCGGCCCGCCGCGGCCCCTGCCGGCGCCGGCAGGCCCACGTGCTGCTCGCCGTCGCCGGTGGAGCCGCCCTGGTCAGCCTCCTCCTCGGCCTCGGTGGCCTGCTGCTCGCCGGCGACCACTGGGCGCACCGGCAGGGCCAGCGCACCGGCTGGGCCATGCTCGTCTCGGCGTCCGTCACGGTGGCCGGGCTCGGCCTCGGCGCCGCGCTGCTCCGGCTGCCCGGCGCGGCCGCGACCCGGGCCGCCACCGCCCGGCTGCTCCTCGACGGCGTCATCATGGCCACCGCGCTCTGGTTCGTCGGCTGGGTGGCGTTCAGCGAGCCGACCCGCCTGCTCGGCGCGGCCACCCCGGTGGGCTGCCTGCCCATCCTGCTGGCCACCGTCAGCGCGGCGCTCATCGCCGGGCTGACACTGATCCTGGTGCTGCGGGCCGCCCCGCCGCGCGGCTGGCTGGCCCTGCTGGGTGCCGGGGCGATCGCGGTGCCCGTCGGCGGCCTGGGGGTGTCCGCCGGGCTCTGCCAGGGCGGCCCCGGCATGCTCGCGGCGGGCGCCGCGGTGACCGCCGCCGGCCTGCTGGCCGTCGCCGTCGCCGGGCGCCGGGCCGACACGACGCGGTTCGACGTCGACCTCATCCGCCGCGACGGCGAGTACGCCTTCGTGCCGATGTTCGCCATCGCCGCCTCCGCGATGTACCACCTCACCCAGGGTGGCCGGTTCGACGGGTACGGCATCCTGGCCGGCAGCGTCGAGGGGTTCGCGCTGGTGGCCCGGCAATACCTGGCCCTCAACGACGTCCGGGGCTACGCCGTCCGGCTGGCCGAGCGGGAGGCGCACTTCCGCGAGCTGGCGCACACCGACCCGCTCACCGGCCTGGCCAACCGGCGCGGCCTGCTGCGTGCCCTGCAACGGTGCGCCGAGACCGGCGTGCCCTGCGTGCTGCTCGGGCTCGACCTGGACGGCTTCAAGAACGTCAACGACATGCGCGGGCACGACGTCGGCGACGCCGTGCTGGCCGAGGTGGGCCGGCGACTGCGCGGCAACCTGCGCCCGGGTGATCTCGCCGCCCGGCTGGGCGGCGACGAGTTCGCGGTGCTGATGCACTCCTCGGCCGAGCCCGGCCCGGTGGCCGATCGCCTGCTCGGGGTGCTCGGGCGCCCGTACGAGGAGGCGGACGGGCCGGTCTTCCTCTCGGTCAGCATCGGGGTGGCCGGCAGCCACGGCAACCACGACGTCGAGCTGCTGCTGCGCAACGCCGACCTGGCGCTGCGCTACGCCAAGCAGCGCGGCAAGAACCGGATCGAGCGCTACGACGCCACGTACGACCAGTTGCTGAGCCGGCGGACCCGGCTGGAGCACGAGTTGCGCGGCGCGATCGAGCGGGACGAGCTGCGGTTGGTCTTCCAGCCGGTGGCCTCGCTGCCCTCGGTTCGGCCGGTCGGTGCCGAGGCGCTGCTGCGTTGGCACCACCCGGAGCTGGGCAACGTCCGGCCGGACGAGTTCATCCCGCTCGCCGAGGAGTGCGGGATGATCGCCAAGCTCGGCGCGTGGGTGCTGCACCAGGCCTGCTACCAGCTCTCCCGGTGGTTGGCCGACGGGCACGACGTCTGGGTCTCGGTGAACGTGTCGCCGCGCGAGCTGCACGCCCCGGAATACGTGGTCCAGGTCGCCGACGCGCTGCGCGCGCACCACGTGCCGCCGCAGCGGCTGGTGCTGGAGGTGACCGAGCACGCGGTCGCCACCGACCTGGACGAGCTGATCCGGCGGCTGACCGCGTTGCGGCTGACCGGGGTGCGCATCGCGCTGGACGACTTCGGCGCCGGCTACTCCTCGCTGGGGCAGCTGCGCCGGCTGCCGATCGACATCCTGAAGATCGATCATGGCCTGGTAGCCGAGCACGAGCCGGTGCGGCCGGTCGGCAGGGAGGGCCCGGCGTTCGCGCCGATGGTGGACATCGTCATGCGCCTCGGCCACCAGTTCGGGCTGGAGGTGATCGCCGAGGGTGTCACCAACCCCACCGAGCTGGCCGCCGTGGTGGCCGCCGGCTGCCGCTTCGGCCAGGGCGCGCTCTTCGGCTGGGGGGTGCCGGCCGAGCATCTGGAGGCGATGCTGGAGGCGGCCACCTCGCCCGGCAACCGGCCGGCGCCGCTCCCGCCCGCGCCGCCGCCCCCGCCGGTGCGCACCCCGTCGCCGCTGCTGCCCCGGCTGCGCAACAACCCGCCCGCGCCACGCCCTCCGATTGACGCGTCGCCGCAGCTCGCGCCGGGTGCGGACGTGGTGCCGGCGGCCGACACGCCCACGTCCGTGAACCAGAATGTGGGATCAGTTGACTCATCGCGTGAGATGCGTCAGGCTTAGCCACATGTCGTCGAACCGGTCGCTGCGAGTACTTACCTGAGCGCACTCTCCTCCTGAGAGTGCGCTGGCCCCGTGCATCCTGCACGTGGGCTTTTTTGTTGCCGTCGCCCGCGTCACCCACTCACAGCCGAAGGCCTGAACCGCCATGACGAGACCCACGCCAGAGACCCTCGCCCACTCCGCCCGGCGGGCCCGCCCGGGCGCCGGCGCGGCCGGCGACGCCGACCACGCTCCCGCCCCCCGCCCGGGCGCCGCCCCGGCCGGCAACCGGGCCGTCCCGGCCGGCGCCGACACCACCGCCACGCCCGTACGGCAGTCCGCCACCGCGCAGGTCTCCGGCGCCGGCTCGCTGGTGCGGTCGCTCGAGGCGCTCGGCGTCGACGTGGTCTTCGGCATCCCGGGCGGCGCGATCCTGCCCGCGTACGACCCGCTCTACGACTCCACGGTCCGGCACATCCTGGTCCGCCACGAGCAGGGCGCGGGGCACGCGGCCACCGGCTACGCGCAGGCCACCGGACGGGTCGGCGTCTGCATCGCCACGTCCGGCCCGGGCGCGACGAACCTGGTCACCCCGATCGCCGACGCCTACATGGACTCGGTCCCGATGGTGGCGATCACCGGCCAGGTGGCCCGGCCGTCGATCGGCACGGACGCCTTCCAGGAGGCCGACATCCAGGGCATCACGCTGCCGATCACCAAGCACAACTTCCTGGTGCAGACCGCCGACGAGATCCCCCGGGTGCTGGCCGAGGCGTTCCACCTGGCCTCGACCGGCCGGCCCGGCCCGGTGCTCGTCGACATCCCCAAGGACGTCCTCCAGGCGCCCGCCACCTTCGCCTGGCCGCCCACGCTGGACCTGCCCGGCTACCGGCCCACCCTGCACCCGCACGGCAAGCAGATCCGCGAGGCGGCGCGGCTGATGACCGCGGCCCGCCGTCCGGTGCTCTACGTCGGCGGCGGCGTGCTCAAGGCCGGCGCCACCGAGGGGCTGCGCCGGCTGGCCGAGCAGACCGGGATCCCGGTGGTCACCACGTTGATGGCGCTCGGCGCGTTCCCCGACTCGCACCGCCAGCACCTGGGCATGCCCGGCATGCACGGCACCGTCGCCGCGGTCTACGGTCTGCAGAAGGCCGACCTGATCGTGGCGCTCGGCGCCCGCTTCGACGACCGGGTGACCGGCAAGCTGGACTCGTTCGCGCCGGACGCCACCGTGGTGCACGCCGACATCGACCCGGCGGAGATCGGCAAGAACCGGCACGCTGACGTCCCGATCGTGGGCGACGCGCGGCACGTGATCGACGAGTTGATCGCGGCGGTGACCGCCGAGCAGGCCGCGCACCCGGCCGCCGACCTGGCCGACTGGTGGACGCAGCTCGACGACCTGCGCGCGCGGTACCCGCTCGGCTTCGAGGAGCCGTCCGACGGCACGCTCTCCCCGCAGCACGTGATCAAGCGGCTGGGCGAGATCGCCGGGCCGGACGCGATCTACGTGGCCGGCGTCGGCCAGCACCAGATGTGGGCCAGTCAGTTCATCTCGTACGAGAAGCCGAACACCTGGCTCAACTCCGGCGGCCTGGGCACCATGGGTTACGCCGTGCCGGCCGCGATGGGCGCGAAGGTCGGCAAGCCGGACACCACGGTGTGGGCGGTGGACGGTGACGGCTGCTTCCAGATGACCAACCAGGAGCTGGCCACCTGCGCGCTGGAGGGCATCCCGATCAAGGTCGCCGTGATCAACAACGGCAACCTGGGCATGGTCCGGCAGTGGCAGACCCTGTTCTACGGGGAGCGCTACTCCAACACCGAACTGGGCACGCACAAGCACCGCATCCCCGACTTCGTCAAGCTGGCCGAGGCGCTCGGGTGCATCGGGCTGCGCTGCGAGAACGCCGCGGACGTGGACAAGACCATCGAGGCGGCCATGGCGATCACCGATGCCCCGGTGGTCATCGACTTCGTGGTCGGCAAGGACGCGATGGTCTGGCCGATGGTGGCCGCCGGCACCAGCAACGACGAGATCATGTTCGCCCGGGGCGTCCGCCCCGCGTTCGACGAGGACGACATCTAGGTCATGAACGAATGCAGCGAGGGCCATGAGGGCATGACGAGGAAGGTGCAGTCATGAACGAATGCACCGAGCGCAGCGAGGGCCATGAGGGCATGACGAGGAAGGTGCAGTCATGAACGAATGCACCGAGCGCAGCGAGGGCCATGAGGGCATGACGAGGAAGGTGCAGTCATGAACGAATGCACCGAGCGCAGCGAGGGCCATGAGGGCATGACGAGGAAGGCACAGCAATGACGCTGCACACGCTGTCCGTGCTGGTGGAGAACAAGCCGGGCGTGCTGGCCCGGGTGTCCGGGCTGTTCTCCCGGCGCGGCTTCAACATCGACAGCCTCGCCGTGGGCGAGACCGAGAACCCCGACGTCTCCCGCATCACCATCGTGGTCAACGCCGAGTCCTCGCCGCTGGAGCAGGTGACCAAGCAGCTCAACAAGCTGGTCAACGTACTCAAGATCGTCGAGCTGGACCCGCAGGTCTCGGTGGCCCGGGAGCTGCTCCTGGTCAAGGTCCGGGCGGACCGCAGCGCCCGCGCCCAGGTGCTGGAGACGGTCGGGCTGTTCCGCGCCCGGGTGGTCGACGTCGCACCGGACACGCTGACCATCGAGGCCACCGGCACGCCGGACAAGCTCGACGCGCTGCTGCGTGACCTGGAGCCGTTCGGCATCAAGGAGATGGTCCAGTCCGGCACGGTGGCCATCGGCCGGGGCTCCCGCGCCATCACCGCCGGCCCGGCGTTGCGCGCCGCCTGATCCGTACCCACCAGTTTTTCGACGGGCCGACGGGCACCGCCGTAGGAAAGGGAAGTCAATGAGCGTTGAGGTTTTCTACGACGACGACGCCGACCTGGGCCTGATCCAGGGACGCACGGTCGCCGTGATCGGTTACGGCAGCCAGGGTCACGCGCACGCGCTGTCGCTGCGCGACTCCGGCGTCGACGTGGTGATCGGCCTGCCCGCCGGCTCGAAGAGCCGACCCAAGGCCGAGGAGCAGGGCCTGCGGGTGCTCAGCCCGGCGGAGGCGGCGGCCGAGGCCGATGTCATCATGATCCTGGCGCCGGACACCGCCCAGCGCGCCCTCTACACCGACGCCATCGCGCCGAACCTGGCGCCGGGCAAGGCGCTCTTCTTCGGGCACGGCTTCAACATCCGGTACGGCCTGATCAAGCCGCCGGCCGAGGTGGACGTGGCGATGGTGGCCCCGAAGGGCCCCGGTCACCTGGTCCGCCGCCAGTACGTCGACGGCAAGGGCGTGCCCTGCCTGGTCGCCGTCGAGCAGGACGCCAGCGGCAACGCGTTCGGCCTCGCCCTGGCGTACGCGAAGGCGATCGGCGGCACCCGGGCCGGCGCGATCCGGACCACGTTCACCGAGGAGACCGAGACCGACCTCTTCGGCGAGCAGGCGGTGCTCTGCGGCGGCGCGGCGGCGCTGGTGCAGACCGGTTTCGAGGTGCTCACCGAGGCCGGTTACGCCCCCGAGGTGGCCTACTTCGAGTGCCTGCACGAGCTGAAGCTCATCGTCGACCTGATGTACGAGGGCGGCATCGCCCGGATGCGCTACAGCATCTCCGACACCGCCGAGTACGGCGACCTGTCCCGTGGCCCCCGCGTGGTGGACGCCCGGGTCAAGGAGGAGATGCGCAAGATCCTCGGCGAGATCCAGTCCGGCGAGTTCGCCCGCGAGTGGGTGGCCGAGGACGAGGCCGGCCGCCCCAACTTCGCCAAGTGGCGGGCCGAGGGCGCGGCGCACCCGATCGAGGAGACCGGGCAGAAGCTGCGGGCCATGATGAGCTGGGTGGACCGCCCGATCACCGAGACCGCCTGATCCGGCGCGCCGCGCGGCCCGACGCTCTCCCCGGCGTCGGGCCGCGCGCTGTCAGGGCGGGCCAGAGCGCTCGCCACCGACCGCCTTCTCGACGGCGGCGATCTCGTCCCGCACCCGCTCGGCCTCGGCCCTCCGGTCGAGCCGCCACAACGTGCCCCCGAGGTTGCGCAGCGGCGTGAGCAGCTCCGCCGCCTCGATCCGCGCCGGGTCGGCCCGCAGCAGGTCGAGGCACTCCCGGTAGATCTCCACCGCCTCCTCCAGCCGACCAAGGGCGTGTACCCGGTTGCCCAGGTTGCACAGCGCCTCGGCCAACCCCAGCCGGTAGGCCACCGGATCGTCGGCGAACAGCTCCCGGCGGACGGCCACGCACTCGCGCAGCAGTTCGGCCGACCCGTGCGGATCACCGGCCAGGTTCACCGCCAGGGCCAGCGCGAAGAGGCACCCCCCGAGCAGGCCCCGGTACGCCGGGTCCGCGCCGGCCAGCAACCGGGCCAGCTCGACTGCCTCCCGCCCGTCCGCCACCCCGCCCCCTTCCGTGCCGGACCCCGTCGGAACGTTTCCGGCCGGTCCGTCCGGCGGCGATGTCCCGTCCCGGAGCGGCAGCTCCGCCGTCGACGCGCCGGAGTCCGCGTCGGCCGGCGCCTCCGCCGCCGATCCGTGGGAGTCCGCGTCGGCCGGTGGTTCGGACACGGCCAGCGCGCAGCGGATCAGCAGGGCGCGGGCCAGCCGGGGGCGCCAGACCTCCGGAAGCCGCTCGACGTGCTCCCGGCAGATCGGAAGGGCCTCGGCCAGCAGGACGCCGACCGCCGCCCGCTCCTCGGCCGCGAGCCGCAGGTCGAGCAGGTCGAGCAGTGCCCGGGCCAGGAGATCGTCGTGGCCGTTGCGGGCGAGCGACGCCGCCTCGGTCAGATGAGCGGTCGCCTGGTCCGGCCGGCCAGCCCGGGCGGTCAGGTCGCCGAGAACGAGCAGCCCGTGGGCCAGTTCGGCGCGGGAGCCGGGCCTTCCGGCCGCCACCAGCGCCCGCCGGTCGTCGACCGCCTGCTCCGCCAGCCGCACGGCCGCCTCCGGATCGCCCAGCTGCGCCCGGCACTCCGCCTCGATCAGCACGGCCCGGGCCAGCAGCGGTCGCCCCTGCCCCGGCAGGAACCGGCCCAAGGTCTCCCGGTCGACGCGGGACCCCTCGATCAGGTCGAGGGCTTCGCGCACCGGCCCGGTGACCGACAGTCCCTGGGCGAGGTCCGTCGCGGCGGACACGGCGAGGGACGTCCACTGGAGCCGCCGGTAGGCGGAGAGGCTCCGGTGCAGTTCCAGCGCCTCCCGTCGGACGGTGTTCGCCTCCTCCGTCCGGCCCAGCGCCTCCTTGACGTCACCGATCGTCAGTAGCGCCCGCGCCAGCCGCATCCGCTCCATCGGGCGCAGCGGTCCGCAGGCGCGCCACGTCGATCGGGCCCGCAGCGCCAACCTGAGCGCCTCCCGCACCTCCCCGCGCAGGTGGAGGTTGAGCGCGAGGAGTCCGCGAGCGGTGGCGAGCACCACCAGCGCCGACCGGTCGTCGGTGTCCTCGACGTACCCGATCGCCTCCCGGAGCTGGTCGATCGCCTCGGTTGCAGGGGCGCCGTCGGGGGCGACGGCCCGGGCCGTCAGGGCCCGGGCCAGGGCGACCCGGTGCTGGTCCGGCCGCTCGGCGGCCAGTCGCCGGCAGAGCACCACCGCCTCCCGGGCCGCCGCGGCGCGCCGGGCGTCCGACCCCGGCAACCCGCTCACCTGATGGGACCGGGTGACCAAGACCTCGGCCAGCCCTGGCCCCCAGCGCTGCGGGCCGAGTCGGGCCAACGGTCGTAACAGCGCGATCCGGACCACGAGCGACATCAGCGGCTCCCTCCCCGTGCCGGTGCTGGTTCCGTTGTACGGGGGCGTCGCCAGTCGCCGCGCACGTGAACGGCGGATGTCGGGCGTGCGACGTGCTGTGTGAGGGCGCTCACCCGGCAGTCCGGGACCCGGAGGGCGGACCGCCCCCTACCATCCTTGGTGTGGTGCCCCGGCGCACCCGACGGCCATGGCACGGATCGGCGCAGGGCGCAGCGCGGCGTCCCGACGCCCCAGGCCGAACCGACACCGAGCGTCTACGAGGACCGATGAATCCTGTCGTACTGATCGCCGAAGAACTCGCCCCCGCCGCCATCGAGGTGCTCGCCCACGACTTCGACGTGCGCCACGTGGACGGCACCGACCGCCCGGCTCTGCTCTCCGCCCTCTCCGAGGCCGACGCGGTGATCGTACGCAGCGCCACCCAGATCGACGCCGAGGCGATCGCCGCGGCGCCCCGGCTGAAGGTGGTCGCCCGGGCCGGCGTCGGCCTGGACAACGTCGAGGTGCCCGCCGCCACCGCGCGGGGTGTCATGGTGGTCAACGCTCCCACCTCCAACATCGTGTCCGCGGCGGAGCAGGCCGTCGCGCTGCTGCTCGCGGTGGCCCGCAACACCGCCAGCGCCAGTGCCGCGCTGAAGGCCGGCGAGTGGAAGCGGTCCAAGTACACCGGGGTGGAGCTGCAGGGCAAGACCGTCGGCGTGGTCGGCCTCGGCCGCATCGGCGTGCTGTTCGCCCAGCGCATCGCCGCGTTCGGCACCCGGCTGATCGCGTACGACCCGTACATCCAGCCGGCCCGCGCCGCGCAGCTCGGCGTACGCCTGGTCGGCCTGGAGGAGCTGCTGCGGGAGGCCGACTTCATCTCGATCCACCTGCCGAAGACGCCGGAGACGGTGGGCCTGATCGGCGAGAAGGAGCTGGCGGTCGTCAAGCCGGGCGTCCGGATCGTCAACGCCGCCCGGGGCGGCCTGGTCGACGAGCAGGCGCTCGCGGACGCGATCGCCGAGGGCCGGGTCGCCGGCGCCGGCATCGACGTCTACGCGAAGGAGCCGTGCACCTCGTCGCCGCTGTTCGCGTTCGACAACGTGGTGGCCACCCCGCACCTGGGCGCCTCCACGAACGAGGCGCAGGACAAGGCGGGCCTCGCGGTGGCGAAGAGCGTCAAGCTCGCGCTCCAGGGCGAGTTCGTGCCGGACGCGGTGAACGTGCAGGCCGGCGGCGTCGTCGCCGAGGACGTCCGCCCGCTGCTGCCGCTGGCCGAGAAGCTGGGCCGGGCCTTCACCGCCCTCGCCGGTGGGGTGGCCGCCAGCGTGACCGTCGAGGTGCGCGGCGAGATCGCCGGCCACGACGTGTCGGTGCTGAAGCTCGCCGCCACCAAGGGCCTGTTCAGCTCCGTGGTGGAGGAGCAGGTCACCTACGTCAACGCGCCGCACCTGGCCGCCGAGCGGGGCGTCGAGGTCACCCTGGCCACGCCGGCCGAGACCGTCGACCACCCGAACCTGGTGACGGTGCGTGGCGCGCTGCCGGACGGGCGGACCGTCCGGGTCTCCGGCACGGTGGCCCACACCGGCGCCCGCGACGTGCTCAAGCTGACCGAGGTGGACGGCTTCGACGTGGAGATCGGCGCGGAGGGCATCCTGGTCTTCCTGCGCTACGTCGACCGGCCCGGCGTGGTCGGCACGGTCGGCACGCTGCTCGGCGAGGCCGGTGTCAACATCGCCGCCATGCAGGTGGCCCGGCGGGAGGCCGGCGGTGAGACGCTGATGACGCTCACCGTCGACCAGGCGCTCGGCGCCGACCTGCTCACCTCCGCCGCCGACTCGATCGGCGCGGTCGCGGCCAGCGCGGCCGACCTGCGCGACGAGTAGTCCGGACAGGACGATCGGGGCCCGGCCGGTCACGGCCGGGCCCTTCGTCGTGCGCTGCCGGGCGGGGGACCGCGGTGACCGCGCCGGTCAGGCGCGGACGCGGGCCGGCGGCGGGTAGACCGAGCCGTCCTGCGCGTCGAAGAGCATCAGGTCGTGCTCGCCGGCCAGCCGCTCGATGTCCAGCAGGACCTGGTCCGGGCACGTGGGATGCAGGTTCATCTCGACGTGGTCGGCGGCCGCGTGCAGCGGCGCCACCTCCCACGGGGTGTCCGGCCGGGCCGGACGGTCGGGATAGCTCGCCGTGATCGCCCGGTAGAAGCCGACCACCCGGGGGTCGGGGTGCTGCTCGCCGTGCCACCCCTCGCGGCACTGCCGCACCGCCGCCCGCACCTGCTCCGGTGTCGCCCCGTTCGGCAGGGCCCACACGCTCAGATCGAAACTCACGGCGGACAGCGTGCCATCCCGGCCGGCCCGCGTCACTTCTGCCCCACCTCGGGGATTCACCTGCTGATTGTTGACACGGTGACGATGGGTCCGCTGTGGAGACTCTTGCGTCGAGTTGCGTCGATTCGCTAGCGTACCGGTGCGGTGCACGGCTGAGTCGATTTCCCGGCCCGTCTTCGGGTGGCGTGGTCGGGCGTCCGACCTGTCGGCCCGCACCCCTCGATTGCGCGAGCCACGCGCATTCGTCGCTGACCGGCCCCCACGGTCGTTGCCGAGACCGCGGGGGCCGATCGCGGCCCACGCCCCGGATGCGAGAGCGGGACGTCGCCGCGCGTCAGCGGCGGCGGTGCGCGAAGAGCGCGCGGTAGTCCGATCCGTCGCGGAACCAGGCCAGGCCGGCCGGGCCGGCGGCGTAGAGCGCGGTGGCGTAGGCGTCGGCGACGGCCAGGTCCGGGCCGACCACGGTGGCGGCCACCAGCCGGTCGGTCGGCTCGCCGGTGTGCGGGTCGACGACGTGCCCACGCCGCCCGGTGACCCCGGAGGTGCCCACCGCACCGGCGGTCATCTCCAGCACCAGCGGGGCCCGGCGCGCCTCGGTGGGGTGGTGCACCGCGACCCGCCACGGGCCGCCGTGCGCGGCGTGTCCGCGTACCGTCAGGTCGGCGCCGCTGAGCACGGCGTAGTCGTGGATGCCGGCGGCGCGCAACCGCGCCGCGGCCCGCTCCACCGCCCAGCCGCCGAGCAGGCCGCCCGGGTCGAAGCCGCCCGGCACCGCCCACGCGTCGAACCACCCGTCGGTCGCCGCCCGCATCGCCGCGCAGCGATCGACCAGGTCGGCCAGCGGTGGGTACGAGTCGGGGCTGATCTCGTCGCGGCGCAGTCGCGACACCAGGCTGCCCGGCTGGTTGGGGCCGTAGGTGAGGTCGACGGCGCGCAGCTCGGCCACGGCGTCGCGGAGCGCCTCGCCGACGCCCCGGTGGCCGAACCAGTCGGGCGCGTTGAGCAGCAGCGTGTATTCCGCGGTGGTGGTGCTCACCGTGTGCCGGACGCTGATCCGGTCCCCGGCGGCGGTCCCGTCCCGTTCCACCCGGTGGCTGCGGGCGCCGAGGCGCAGGTCGGGGCGGGGCTGGCGGAACGCGGACTGGTCGACCCAGCGGGTCCGGGGTTGCTCGTCCGCCCAGTGCGTCCGCCGCTGGTCGATCCGCATGACACCCGCCCCCTCGCTGGCCGCCGCCGCGTCGCGGCGATGCCGGTCCCGGCCCCCGTCGACCCGGTCGTCCTGACCATAGGCAGTGGAGATGACCGCACCATGAATGCCGGCTGGGAGCCTCCTGTGCGTCGGGCTTCCCGCATTCTGGAAGACTCGTACCGGGAGACGGGACGGCGACGTACCGTTGCGCAGAACGACGAGGTGAGGAGCGCCAGGTGGCACGCATCGCGGTGGTGGCCGGCGACGGCATCGGTCCCGAGGTGGTGGGTCAGGCCCGCAAGGTCCTCGACGCGGTGCTGCCCGGGATCGAGGCCACCGGGTACGACCTGGGCGCGGCGCGCTGGCACCGCACCGGCGAGGTGCTGCCCGACTCCGTCCTCGACGAGTTGGCCGGCCACGACGCCATCCTGCTCGGGGCGGTCGGCGACCCGACCGTGCCGCCGGGTGTGCTGGAGCGCGGCCTGCTGCTCAAGCTCCGGTTCGCCTTCGACCAGTACGTCAACCTCCGCCCGTCCCGGCTCTGGCCCGGCGTGACCGGCCCGCTGGCCGCGGTGAAGCCCGGCGAGGTGGACCTCGTGGTGGTCCGCGAGGGCACCGAGGGGCTGTACGCGGGCGCCGGCGGCAGCCTGCACCGGGGCACCCCGGCCGAGGTGGCCACCGAGGAGAGCCTGAACACCCGGCACGGCGTGGAGCGGGTGATCCGCGACGCGTTCGCCCGGGCCGCCCGCCGGGAGCGGCGCAAGGTGACGCTGGTGCACAAGACCAACGTGCTCACCCACGCCGGCTCGCTCTGGTCCCGGGCCTTCGCCGAGGTGGCCGCCGAGCACCCGGACGTGACCACGGAATACCAGCACGTCGACGCCGCGGCGATGTTCCTGGTGACCAACCCGTCCCGCTACGACGTCGTGGTCACCGACAACCTCTTCGGCGACATCCTCACCGACATCGCCGCGGCGGTGACCGGTGGCATCGGGCTGGCCGCCAGCGGTTGCATCAACCCGGAGGGGCGCTACCCGTCGATGTTCGAGCCGGTGCACGGCTCCGCGCCGGACATCGCCGGCAAGGGCGTCGCCGACCCGGTGGCCGCCGTGCTCTCCGCCGCGCTGCTGCTCGACCAGCTCGGCCACGCCGAGGCCGCCGCGCGGGTCACCGCCGCCGTGGCCGCCGAGCTGGCCGGGCGTACGCCCGGGGCGCCGTTGCGCACCGAGGAGGTCGGCGACCGCCTCGCCGCCCACGCCGTAGCCTGACCCGGGCCGGCTTCCCTGGCCCGGTCACGGGCCGCCAGACCCGTTCCCGGGCCCGCTCCACCGCCGGCGCGGGGGCGGAGCTATCCGCTGAACGACCGTTCGGGGTAAGTTTCTGGCACCAGTGACGTCGGCGTGCGATCTCGCATGCCGTGGGACCGCAGGGAGGTCAGCGCGATGAGCGGTGGTGACAAGCTCGATTTCGAGATCCGTCCGAATCCCGCGCCGGTATCCGCCGCCGACCGGGCCGCCCTGCTGGCGAACCCGGGCTTCGGTCGGGTGTTCACCGACCACATGGTCACCGTCCGCTACGCCGAGGGCAAGGGCTGGTACGACGCCCGGGTCGAGGCGCGCGCGCCGATCCCGATGGACCCGGCGGCGGCGGTGTTGCACTACGCGCAGGAGATCTTCGAGGGACTGAAGGCGTACCGCACCGGCGACGGGTCGGTCACCATGTTCCGCCCGGAGGCCAACGCGGCCCGGTTCGTGGCGTCCGCCCGGCGGCTGGCCATGCCGGAGCTGCCGCCGGAGACGTTCGTGGACTCGCTGCGCAAGCTGGTCGAGATCGACCGGGAGTGGATCCCGGAGCACGAGGACGCCAGCCTCTACCTGCGTCCGTTCATGTTCGCCAGCGAGGTCTTCCTCGGGGTGCGCCCGGCCAACGAATACCTCTACTGCGTCATCGCGTCGCCGGCCGGCGCCTACTTCGCCGGTGGGGTGAAGCCGGTGACGGTCTGGGTCTCCCCGGACTACACCCGGGCGGCGCCCGGCGGCACCGGCGCGGCCAAGTGCGGCGGCAACTACGCCGCCTCGCTGGCGGCCCAGGCCGAGGCGATCGAGGCCGGCTGCGACCAGGTGGTCTTCCTGGACGCGGTGGAGCGACGGTACGTCGACGAGTTGGGCGGCATGAACGTCTTCTTCGTCTACGACGACGGCACGCTGGTCACGCCGCCGCTGGGCGGCACCATCCTGCCGGGCATCACCCGCGACGCGGTGCTGACCCTGGCCGCCGAGGCCGGGCACGAGGTGCGGGAGCAGCCGGTCAGCTTCGCCGACTGGCAGTCGGACGCGGCCAGCGGGCGGCTGCGTGAGGTGTTCGCCTGCGGCACCGCCGCCGTGGTCACCCCGATCGGCGGCGTGAAGTTCCCGGACGGCGAGTTCCTGATCGGCGGCGGCGAGCCGGGCACCGTCACGATGGCACTGCGGCAGAAGCTCGTCGACATCCAGCGCGGTCGCGCCGAGGACCGCCACGGCTGGGTGACCAGCGTCCTCTGACCGGCTCGACCGGCGCGGCCGGCCCCGTCCGTCGAGGAGGGGGCCGGCCGCGCCGCTCATTCGAGCAGGTGGGCGCGGAGCGCGTCGAGCTGTTCGGCGGTGACGCCGGCGTGGGTCAGGTAGCCCTCGACCGAGCCGTGGCCGGCGCGCAACTCCGCGAGGAACAGCTCCATCGCCTCGGCGGGGGAGGCCAGGAACGGCGGCGGGGGCTCCTCGGCGTCCGGCAGGGTGGCCCGCACCCAGGCGCTGAACCGCTCGGACGCGGCGGTGCTCAACGCGTAGTCGGCGACGATGTCGTCGTCCGGCACGCCGAGCACGGCCAGCGTGAGCGCGCAGACGATGCCGGTGCGGTCCTTGCCGGCGACGCAGTGCACCACCACCGGCGCGTTGGCGCTGTCGGCGATCAGGCCGACCGCCTCGGCCAGCCCGGCCGTGCCGGTGCGGGCCAGGTCGGCGTAGCGGTCGGCGAGGTAGCGGGCCAGGCTGACCCCGGACGACGAGTATTGCCGGGCGGCCCAGTCCTCGTGCTCCGGGTGGATGTGCCGGTAGGTCAACCCGTCGTAGGCGGGCACCCGGCCGTCGCGTTCCACCTCGGTGGGACGGCGCAGGTCGATCACCGTGCGGATGCCGAGCGCGGTGAACGCCGCCCGGTCGGTCTCGTCGATGCGGTGCAGCGAGTCGGAGCGGTAGAGCCGGCGGCGCCGGACGGCGCGCCCGTCGCGGGCGCGGTAGCCGCCGACGTCGCGGAAGTTGAACAACGCGGGAAAGGGAGTCTCCGGGGCGTCCACAGCTGACACGGTAACGGCCGGCGGCGGCATCGGTGTGCCCCCGCCGGCCGTGGCCGGTGCTGGTGTCAGATCCGGGCCGGGCCGTCCGGCGGCAGCGCGGAGTGGTTCTCGCCGTAGTAGCCGCCGAGCTTGTCCCGGTAGGCCGGGTCGGTGTGGTTGGCCTCGTCGTAC
Source organism: Micromonospora humi (assembly GCF_900090105.1). Taxonomy (GTDB): domain Bacteria; phylum Actinomycetota; class Actinomycetes; order Mycobacteriales; family Micromonosporaceae; genus Micromonospora; species Micromonospora humi. The sequence continues at coordinate 241,806 of NZ_FMDM01000007.1, forward strand.
TCCGGGGCCGCCTTGATCTGGTCCTTGTCCCGGTCGACGAAGACCTTCTGCGCGTCGTGGTCGACGTGGTTGACGGTGCCGGCCGGCAGCATGACCTTCTTGCCGAAGATCCACGGGCCGGTGTCGACGACCAGGTAGCTGTCGTCGACCTCGTGGCTCGCCTTGTCGATCTTGCCGATGCTGCCGTCGGTGGCCTCGACCTTGTAGCCGGTGAGGTCCGCGCTGGCCACGCCGGCCTCGTCGCGGTAACGCCACGGGTCGAACGCGCCGGCGGGCGCGCCGCCCGCGTAGGCGCCCTGGCCGCCGTCGGCGACCGGGTCGGTGGTGCCGTGCGTGGTGTGCGGGTCCAGCCTGTCCATAGGGGTGACTCCTGTCCCGGCGGGTGCCGTCGTGGGGAGCGAATGTGTCGTTGCTGCGTCGGTTCATACCCGTTGGCCGACTTTTCAATCCCGCACCGGCGTCCCGGAATGTGGATTGAGGCTCCCACCCAGCGGCGGAAGTGGCAGAGTACCGGTCGTGACCAGCTCCGTCCTGATCATTAGCAGCTAGCGCGCCGGCCTTTCCCCTCGCCGAGCGCGCAGACCTCCCGCATCCGCGGGGGGTCTTTTTGTTGCTCTCCCCAGGCACGAGAAGAGGACTCCGATGACCTTCCAGGTGTACGACACGACGCTGCGCGACGGCGCGCAGCGCGAAGGGCTCAGCTACTCGGTGGTCGACAAGCTGGCGGTGGCCCGCCTGCTCGACGACCTCGGGGTCGGCTTCATCGAGGGCGGCTGGCCGGGCGCGGTGCCCAAGGACACCGAGTTCTTCCGCCGCGCCCGCACCGAGCTGACGCTGCGGCACGCGGTCCTGGTCGCGTTCGGCGCCACCCGTAAGGCGGGTCGGGCGGTCGAGGACGACCCGCAGGTGCGCGGGCTGCTCGACGCGGGGACCCCGGCCGTGGCGCTGGTGGCGAAGGCGGACCTGCGGCACGTCGAGCGGGCGCTGCGCACCACCGCCGAGGAGAACCTGGCGATGGTCCGCGACACCGTGGCGTACCTGGTGGCGCAGGGGAGGCGCGTCTTCGTCGACGGGGAGCACACGTTCGACGGCTTCCGCCACGATCCCGGCTACACCGCAGCCGTGGCGCAGGCCGCGCTGGCCGCCGGCGCCGAGCGGTTCGTGCTCTGCGACACCAACGGCGGCATGCTGCCGTCCCAGGTCACCGCCGCGATCGAGGACCTGGTCGCGCGGACCGGGATCGCGCCGGAGCGGCTCGGCATGCATGCCCAGAACGACACCGCCTGCGCGGTGGCCAACACCCTCGCCGCGGTCGAGGCCGGCGTCCGGCACGTGCAGGGCACCGCCAACGGGTACGGCGAGCGCCCCGGCAACGCGGATCTGTTCGCGATCGTCGCCAACCTCCAGCTCAAGCTCGGCATGCCCGTCCTACCGGAGGGCTGCCTGGAACAGATGGTGCGGGTCTCGCACGCCATCGCCGAGATCGCCAACATCGCCCCCGACACCCACCAGGCCTACGTCGGGGCCGCCTCCTTCGCCCACAAGGCGGGGCTGCACGCGAGCGCGATCAAGGTCGACCCGTTGCTCTACAACCACGTGGACCCCGCCGTGGTGGGCAACGACATGCGGATCCTGGTGACCGAGATGGCCGGCCGGGCCAGCATCGAGCTCAAGAGCCGCGAGCTGGGTCTGGACCTGGCCGGCCATCCGGACGCGCTGTCCCGGGTCACCGGCCGGGTCAAGGAGTTGGAGGCCGGCGGCTGGTCGTTCGAGGCCGCCGACGCGTCGTTCGAGCTGCTGGTCCGCTCGGAGCTGCCGGACGCGGCGCCGGTCCGGCCGTTCGCGCTCGAGTCGTACCGGGTCCTCGTCGAGCACCGCGAGGACGGCGCGGTGGTCTCCGAGGCGACCGTCAAGATCCGGGTACGCGGGGAGCGGGTGATCGCCACCGCCGAAGGCAACGGCCCGGTCAACGCGCTCGACGAGGCGCTGCGGGTCGGGCTGGCCCGGCACTACCCGGAACTGCGCGAGTTCGAGCTGGCCGACTACAAGGTCCGCATCCTGGAAGGCAGTCACGGCACCGGCGCGGTGACCCGGGTGCTTGTGGAGACCGCCGGCGCCGGCCGGGACTGGACCACGGTCGGGGTGCACCCCAACGTGGTGGAGGCGAGCTGGCACGCCCTCGTCGACGCGCTCACCTACGGCCTCGACAAGGCGGGGGCCCCGCTCAACGCCGCCGGTAGCGGAAGGGGCCCCGCCTGACGTCCCGGCCGCTCAGGCCGCCGGCAGCCGCAGCTCGGTCAGCAGTGCCCGGTGGTCGCTGCCGGGCACCGGCCAGGTGCCGGCGGCGCGCACCGCGATGCGCCGGTCGACCAGCACGTGGTCGATGGTGACCGGCGGGATCGGGTCGCCGTCGTAGGGGCCCCACGTGCCGGCCAGCCCGGCGCCGGCCGCGTCGGCGGCGTCGGTGTAGCCGGTGTCGATCAGCGCGCGCAGCGCGGCGTGGTCCAGGGTGGCGTTGAAGTCGCCGGCCAGCACGCTCAGACCGGCGTTCGGGGTGGCCGGCGGCTGGGCCCGCTGGTCGGTCCACCACTCCGGCACCGCGTCGAATTCGTACGGCGCGCCCGGGTGCGCCGACTCCACCCGCAGCGGCGGCGCTCCCGGCACCGTCACTGTCGCGTACGCCTGGGTGAGGAAGTATCTCCGGTGGCGGCGGTGGCCGGGATCGCGCAGCGGATGGCGGGCGTACAGGCCGGAGCCGAAGGCGCCCGCCTCCGGGGTCAGCGACCGGTACGGCAGCAGGGTGGCCAGGCCCAGCCGGTCCAGGTCGGCGGCGAGCTGCGGGGTGAGTTCCTGGACGGTGAGCACGTCCACCCGGTGCGCCCGGACCAGTGCCACCAGCGCCGCCGCGTCGGCCGAGCCCAGCCGGAGGTTGGCGGTGAGCAGCCGCAGCGCCGGGCCGTTCGCGGCCGGCTGGTCGTCGGCGAACGCGCGGGGCGCCACCGCGCCGACCAGCGCCAGCGCGGCCAGCGCCGCGACCACCGCACCGGCGCGGCGCCGCAGCGCGAGCGCCAGCACCGCGACGGCCGGCGCCACCGCGGCGACGTACGGCGTGAAGGCCGTCGTCAGCACCAGCGGGCCTCGTTCCAGCCCGGTCAGGCGCAGCAGCGCCCAGGCGGCGACCGGCGCGGTCGTCAGCCAGCAGGCCGCCGTCGTCCACCGGCCGCCGCGGGTGCCGGCACGCGGGCGAGCGTTCACCGTGATCACGCCGGTCACCCTACCGAGGCCCGCGAAGCGGTTTTGTGAATGGTCGAGCGCTTCCTTCTCACAATTTCCGGCACGTTCGGAAACGGTCACTGACACGCGTTAGGCGCTATTGACCACCCCATTTCCCGGTGTTAGGTTCCACCTGTTGAGGCACTCAACTCTCCGTAGTAAGACCAGTTCAGCAGCGGTGCGCTCCCACACGGGTCCTCGATGATCCGCAATTGTTCGCGCCCGCCGTATCACCACGGTCAAAAAAGGGAGATCTGTCATGGCTACATTCTTCAAGCGAAAGGCCACGGTGGTGGCGCTCGCCGCGCTGTCCCTCACCGTGGCCGGTGGCGGGATCGCGGTCGCCGCCCAGCCCGAGGCGAAGCCGGGTCAGCCGGCCCGGGCGGGCGGTCAGCCGGCGGTCGGCGCGACCGAGCAGCGGGCGGCCCGGTCCGCCATGCGCGCCACCCTGGCGCCCCCGGCCGCGGGCCAGGTCGCCTGGGCGGTGGTGTCGTCCACCGGAACGCTGCTGCAGCACTCCGGCAACGTGGTGTCCGCGTTCCGGTTCGCGCCCGGGCCGGACGTGTCCCCGGGCCAGTACCAGGTGCTGCTCGACTACGACGTGAGCCACAAGGCGTACGTGGCGACCGTCGGCACCAACGACCCGAACAACGTCCCGCCCGGCGGCGAGGTGTCCGTCGCGCCGCGTTACCTGATCCCGAACGCGGTCTTCGTGCAGACCCGCACCTCCGGCGGTTCCTTCTCGCCCCGGCCGTTCCACCTCGTGGTCACCAGCTGACCTGCGCCACCACGCACCGGCCCTCGCCGAGACGGGGGCCGGTGTCGTGGTCCGTCCCGGTCCGGTGCGCCCCGCACCGGTTCGCGCCGTTGCCGCCGGATCGGGGAGGTCCTCCCGGTCCGGCCCGCCCCGGGCCGTCCTGGGGCTGATAATCCGACGTTTGTCGCGGCTCCGCCCCGGGAAGCAAGCACCGTGACGGACATCTCGGACACCCTGGCCAGCGTGCCCACCCCGGTCGATGCGGACGCGAGCGGCGTCGAGCTGGACCAGACCCTCTTCGAGGTCAAACGCGTGATCGTCGGGCAGGACCGGCTCGTCGACCGCCTGCTCACCGCGCTCGTCGCCGACGGCCACTGCCTGCTGGAGGGCGTGCCGGGGGTGGCCAAGACGCTCGCCGCGCAGACGCTCGCCACAGTGGTCGGCGGCACGTTCTCCCGGATCCAGTTCACCCCCGACCTGGTCCCGTCGGACATCGTCGGCACCCGGATCTACCGGGCGTCCACCGAGGCGTTCGATGTGGAGCTGGGACCGATCATGGCGAACCTGGTGCTCGCCGACGAGATCAACCGGGCCCCGGCCAAGGTGCAGTCGGCGCTGCTCGAGGCGATGGCCGAGCGGCAGGTCTCCATCGCCGGGCGGAGCTGGCCGGTGCCCGACCCGTTCCTGGTGCTGGCCACCCAGAACCCGATCGAGTCGGAGGGGGTCTACCAGCTTCCGGAGGCGCAACGGGACCGGTTCCTCATGAAGGTCGTGGTCGACTACCCGAGCGACGCCGACGAGCTGGCGATCCTCTACCGGATGAGCACGGAACGGCCCACCGCCCGCCCGGTGCTCGACCCGGTCCGGCTGCGCGAGCTGCAACGCCGCGCGGCCGACGTCTTCGTCCACCACGCGCTGGCCGAGTACGTGGTCCGGCTCATCCTGGCCACCCGCGACCCGGGCCGCTTCGGCCTGCCCGAGATCGCGCCGCTGCTGGCGTACGGGGCGAGCCCCCGCGCCACGCTCGGGCTGGTGGCCGCCGCCCGCGCCCACGCGTTGATCCACGGCCGGGACTACGTGCTGCCCGAGGACGTGCGCGAGTTGGCGGTGGACGTGCTGGCGCACCGGCTGGTGCTCTCCTTCGACGCGGTGGCCGACGGGGTCTCCGGCGAGGACGTGGTGCGTCGCCTGGTCGAGGCGGTGCCGCCGCCCCGACTGGTGACCGGACCCGCGCCGACGGCGCCGGACCTGGCGGCGGCGTGACCCGGCGGCCCGCTCCCGCCACCGCGCCGGCCCGGTTCGGCCCGGCCGCCCCCGCGCCGACCGGTCCCGGTTCGGCCGCCGCCCGCCCGGGCCTCGGCGTCACCGATCCGGGGATCGCCGACCTCGCCCCCGACCAGCGGCTGCGGCGGTTGGAGCTGACCGTGACCCGGCGGCTCGACGGGCTGCTGCACGGCCGTTACCGGGGCCTGCTGCCCGGTCCCGGCAGCGAGGCGGCCGGCAGCCGGGAGTACCGCCCCGGCGAGGACGAGGTGCGCCGGATGGACTGGGCGGTGACCGCGCGGACCACCGTGCCGCACGTGCGGGAGGTCGACGCCGACCGGGAGCTGACCACCTGGCTGCTCGTCGACGCCAGCGCCAGCATGGAGTACGGCACCTCCACACTGGACAAGCGGGAGCTGGCGGTGGCGGCGGTGGCCTGCGTCGGCTTCCTCACCGCCGGGGTGGGCAACCGGCTCGGCGCCCAGGTGCTCACCTCCGACGGGCTGCGCCGGTTCCCGGCCCGCAGCGGGCGCATCCATCTGCTCGGGATGCTCCGCGCGTTGCTCGACGCCCCGCGTACCGACGATCCGCCGGAGCCGCGCGCGCCGGGCCGGGCCGGCGGACGCGGCGCGCCCCCGGCCTCGGGCCTGGTCGACGGCCTGGCCGGGCTCCAGCGGGTGGCCGCCCGGCGAGGGCTGGTGGTGGTGGTCTCCGACTTCCTCGACGAACTGCCCGACGATCCGGACGCGGCGCCGCCCTGGGCGGCCGCGCTCCGCCGACTGGCGGTACGGCACCAGGTGCTCGCCGTGGAGGTGACCGACCCGCGCGAGCTGGAGCTGCCGGACGTCGGACTGGTCACCCTCGTCGACCCGGAGACCGGGCGGCACCGCGAGGTGTGGACCGGCGACCCGGCGCTGCGCGAGCGGTACGCGCGGGCCGCCGCCGCCCAACGCGACCAGGTGCGCCGCACCCTGCACCGGGCCGGCGCCACCCACCTGGCGCTGCGCACCGACCGGGACTGGTGCGCGGACGTCGTCCGGCACGTGCACGAGCAGCGCCGGCTGGCCACCGCGCCGGCCGCGGCCCGGGGAGGTGCCGCGTGAGCTGGCAGTCGCCCGCCCGGCTCTGGCTGCTGCTCGCGGTCGCCGCGCTGGTCGCCGGCTATCTGGTGGTGCAGCGCCGGCAGAGCCGGTACGCGGTCCGCTTCACCAACCTGCGCCTGCTGGACCGGGTGGCCCCACGCCGGCCGGCCTGGCGGCGGCACGTCCCGGCGGGTCTCTTCCTCGGCATGCTGGCGTTGCTGGTGGTCGGGTTCGCCCGGCCCGAGGCCGAGGTGCGGGTGCCCCGGGAGCGGGCCACCGTGATGGTCGCGGTGGACGTGTCCACCTCGATGCTCGCCGGTGACGTGGACCCGGACCGGCTGACCGCGGCGAAGGAGGCCGGCCGGAAGTTCGTGGACGGGCTGCCGGACGAGTTCAACGTGGGGCTGGTGGCGTTCGCCGGCAGCGCGGCGGTGCTGGTGCCGCCGAGCACCGACCGGGAGGCGTTGCACGAGGGGATCGAGCGGCTCGCCGAGGGGATCACCGGCGTGCAGGGCACCGCGATCGGCGAGGCGATCAGCACCTCGCTGGGCGCGGTGAAGAGCCTGGACGCCACGGCCGCGAAGGACCCGCCGCCGGCCCGGATCATCATCCTCTCCGACGGCGCGAACACCTCCGGGATGGACCCGATGGAGGCGGCCGACCAGGCGGTGGCGGCCAAGGTCCCGGTGCACACCATCTCCTTCGGCACGCCCGGCGGCTCGGTGGACCGGGGCGGCCGGGCGATCCAGGTGCCGGTGGACGGGCAGACGCTCAAAGCGGTCGCCGAGGAGACCGGCGGCGGCTTCCACGAGGCGTCCACCAGCCGCGAGCTGAAGGACGTGTACGAGGACATCGGCACCTCGGTGGGCTACCGCACGCAACGGCAGGACATCTCCGCCCGCTTCATCGGCCTCGGGCTGGTCCTGGCCATGGGCGCCGCCGCCGGATCGCTGCGGTGGTTCTCCCGACTGCCCTGACCGCGCTTTGCGAGGCGGACGACGCACGACACGTGAGGAGCCAGGCATGGCAGTGCAGACCGGACTCGGTGAGCCCCGCGGCCCGTGGTTCGTCTCGCCCGAGCTGGACCCGGACGGGCGCGGCGGCTGGTCCGACGTACCCGGATCCGGCGGGCCGGCGGGGCGGCGGAGCTGGCACGGTCGGTTGCTGAGCGCGGCGGCGGTGGTGGCGCTCTCCACCGTCTCCGGCGCGGCGGCCGGCACCTGGGCGGCCGACCGGGACGCGCCGGGCCCGTCGGCGGCGTCCGCCGCCCCGGTGCCGGCCGAGCTGGTCACCGCCGCCGGCAAGACGGTGCCCGGGGTGGTCTCGGTGATGGTCGGGGGGAGGTCCGGCGCCGGGGCGTCCGGCTCCGGCTTCGCCATCGACAACGAGCAGCACATCGTCACCAACGACCACATCCTGGCCCGCGGCGGCTCCGGGCCGGTGACGGTGGAGACCTCGGACGGGCGCCGCCTCGCCGCCGAGGTGGTGGGTCGGGCGCCGGACAGCGACCTGGCGGTGCTCAAGGTGCCCGCGTCGGCCGGGCTGCCACCGCTGCCGCTGGCCAGGGCGAACGCGACCCGGGTGGGCGAGCCGGTGCTGGCGGTCGGCTCGCCGCTCGGGCTCTCCGGCACGGTCACCGCCGGTATCGTCAGCGCGCTCAACCGGCAGGTGCGGATCGGCAACGGCCGGCACACCGCGGTGCAGACCGACGCCTCCATCAACCCGGGCAATTCCGGCGGGCCGCTGGTGAACGCGCGCGGCGAGGTGGTCGGGGTGAACACCGCCATCGCCACCATCGACGGGAACGGCTCGATCGGCATCGGCTTCGCCATTCCGATCGACCAGGTGCAGCAGACCGCCGACACGATCATCGGCAAGGGGGGCTGAGCTGCGCGGACGGCCCGAAAACTGTCGGATATCCGGCGTGGGAGCATCGGACCATGGAAATATTACGCTGAGTATGAATACTGGCGGAGGTGGAGCAAGCTGTCATCGCGGCCCTCCTCCTGGTGGGCCTGGTCATCGGCGCCGGAGTCGGCGCGGCGTACGCCCGTGCCCAGCGCGGCTGGAAGGACTATCAGACGGTCCGGACCAGCGTGCCGGGCGCGCGGCGCAACGCGTGGTCGGCGATCCGCGCGGTGGCCGTCAAGGCCGCCGTGATCGCCCTGCTGCTGGTCGGCGCCGCCGCGTACGCGGCGTCCGGCTCGGACGAGGAGCGGGCCGGCCCCGCCCCGACGGTGACCCCGAGCCCGAGCCACCGCCCGGGGCGCTAGCCTCGGGGCGTGGACGACGGACTGCGGGTGACCGACCGGCTCGTGGTGCCGGCCGCCGAGCTGCGGGAGCGGTTCTCCCGGTCCTCCGGGCCCGGTGGGCAGGGCGTCAACACCACCGACTCCCGGGTGGAGCTGAGCTTCGACCTGGCCGGTTCGCCGAGCGTGCCGGAGGCGCTGCGGGAACGCGCCCTCGGTCGGCTCGCCGGCCGGCTGGTCGACGGCGTGCTGACGGTGGCGGCCAGCGAGCACCGCGCGCAACTGGCCAACCGGGAGGCCGCCCGGGAGCGGATGGCGGCGCTGCTGCGCGAGGCGGTCGCCCCGCCACCGAAGGCGCGTCGACCGACCCGCCCGTCGCGGGGCGCGAAGGAGCGCCGGCTGGCCGACAAGAAGCGGCAGTCGCAGCGCAAGCGGGATCGGGGCCGTCCGGAGGATTGAGCCAAGGGCTTCGAAGCGCTTCAATGCGTACGGGAGCGTCAGGGCCGTCACCGACCGATCGTCACGTGACAGGAGTCCCCCACGCATGTCCCGAAACCGCCTGCGCGCCGCACTGACCGCGGTCACCGCACTGCTTTTCCTGCTCACCCTCGGCCCGGCTCTCGTCTCCACCGCCCCACCCGCCGTCGCGGCCGCCGCCCCGGTCCGCGTCATGCCGCTCGGTGACTCCATCACCGGCTCGCCCGGCTGCTGGCGCGCCGTGCTCTGGAACCGCCTCCAGTCCACCGGCTACACCGACGTCGACTTCGTCGGCACCCTCGGCCCGCAGGGCTGCGGCGTCACCTACGACGGCGACAACGAGGGCCACGGCGGCTACCTGGCGACGAACATCGCCAACCAGAACCTGCTCCCCGGCTGGCTCGCCGCCACCCACCCCGACGTGGTGCTGATGCACCTCGGCACCAACGACGTGTGGAGCAACATCGCGCCGGCCACGATCCTGGCCGCGTACTCGAAGCTGGTGGACCAGATGCGGACCGCCAACCCGGCCACCACCGTGCTGGTCGCGAAGATCATCCCGATGAATCCGTCCAGCTGCCCGGAGTGCGGGCAGCGGACGATCGCGCTCAACGCCGCCGTCGACGGCTGGGCGGCCGGGAAGACCACCGCCGCCTCGCCGATCGTGGTGGTGGACCAGTGGACCGGCTTCAACACCGCCACCGACACCTACGACGGGGTGCACCCGAACGCCGCCGGCGACCAGAAGATGTCCGACCGGTGGTATCCGGCGCTGACCGCCGCGCTGCGCCGGACCACCCCGACGCCCAGCCCGACGCCGACGCCCACGCCGACCTCGACGCCGACCGGCTCACCGACGCCGACGCCCACCGGCTCGACGACCGGGCCGCCGCACCCGGCCGACAGCCCGTCGCCGACGCCGACCGTCGGTGGCTGCGTCGCCACCTGGCGCACCGTCGGGCAGTGGCCGGGCGGCTTCCAGGCCGAGATCACGGTCCGCAACAACGGCGCCGTGCCGATCCCGTACTGGGTGGTCCGGTTCTCGCTCACCGGCGGCCAACGGATCACCCAATCCTGGAGCGCCCAGCTCGCGCAGGGCGGAACCGCGGTCACCGCGCGCAGCGCGACCTGGAACGGCGCGCTGGCCCCGGGTGCCGAGGCGACGTTCGGCTTCCTGGCCGATGGCGCGGTCCCGAATCCGGTGCCGCTGCCGGCCTGCGCCCTTGGCTGAGGGCAGGCCTCCGGTTCGCCGATCCGGCTCGCCGATCCGGCGGGCGGAGGCGGCCGGGCCCATCGGTCGTCACGTGGCGTGACGGCGGGAAGAGGGGCACCACTTTTCCGCGGTATGCCTCCTGGTCATAATTATGACCAGGAGGCATACGGGTCGGGAGCGCGAATCTCCCGCCACTCGACACGCCCGGCGGCACCTCGACGTCGGCTCGGCGCGCGGGCCGCACCGCGCCCGCCGGACGAGCGGTCTCAGGCCGGCGCGGCGCGGTCCAGCGCGGCGAGCAGACGGGCCCGCAGGCGGGCGGCCCGCTCGGCGAAACCGCGCTGGGCGGTGGCGTACTCCGCCCGGCCCTCCGGGGTCTCCACCCGCACCGGCGGGTGGCCCAGGTCGGCCAGGTCGTACGGGCTGGCCCGCATGTCCAGCTCGCGGATCTCCCGGGCCAGCGCGAACGCGTCCGCCACCAGCTCCGACGGCACCAGCGGGGAGAGCTTGTAGGACCACTTGTAGAGATCCATGTTGGCGTGCAGGCAGCCGGGCTGCTCCAGCGCGTGCTGGCTCTCCCGGCTCGGCTGCAGCACGTTGAGCGGCCGGGCCGGCGCGGTGAAGAACCGGAACGCGTCGAAGTGGCTGCACCGGACGCCGCGTTCCTCGACCACCGCCGCCGTCGCCGCCGGGCTCAGCCGCAGCGGCCAGGCGTTGTGCCGCACCTGCTCCTGGGTCTGCCGGTAGACCATCGCCCACTCGTGCATGCCGAAGCAGCCGAAGTGCGCCGGCCGCCCGGCGGTCGCCGCCAGCAGCGCACGGATCCAGGCGATCGACTCGGCGCGACGCGCGCGTACCCGCTCGGTGTCGAGGGTGAGCCCGGCGGCGCTCGCGGTGTAGTCCGCGCCGAAACCGGCCGGGTCGGCGTCGCGCAACACCACGCCCGCGCCCGGATGCCAGCGGCGCAGCTGGGCCGGGCGGTGCGAGTAGTAGGTGAAGAGGAAGTCCGCCACCGGGTGCTTCACCCCGGCGCGACGGCGGGCCAGGTGCGGCGCCAGCCAGGCGTCGACCCGCTCCTCGTGGTCGCGCCGGCGGGCGTGCCAGTCGGCCGCGTCGAGCACGGCGGCGGGGGCGAGGGCGGCGGTCACCGACCCAGGGTACGACCGCCGCCCGGCCCCTCGTCAGTCCACGTCCACCCGCACGCCGGCGGAGAACACGCCGCTGCGCAGCTCCAACTGCTTCGGCGGCTGCGCCCCGTGCACGGTGAACACCAGCGGCAGCAGGACCCGCCGCCCGGCGGCCACCGGTTGGGCGAACACGTCCCGGCCGAGGTTCGCCACCCGGGTGGCGTTCTCGTCCGCGGCCACCCAGTTGCCGCTGGGCAGGTACGCGCGCTGCAACTGCCCGTGCCAGGTCTGCTGCTCCGAGGTGACGTTGCGCACGCCCACCGTGGCCAGGCAGGGCTGCCCGCCGCCCGGGGCCGCCGGCACCACACCCGCGCCGCAGCTCATCCGGTAGACGGTGAACTCGAACGCGGTCTCCCGCAGCGGCACCCCCAGCCCGCCGTTGACCGTGCTGCCCACCCACGCGCCGCTGGTCGGCTGCTTGGTGGTGTCCATCGCGGCGACCCGCTGCGTGGCGGTCCACGCCGCCGCGCCGACCACGCCGGCCAGCACCGCCGCCGCCACGCCGACCGCCAGCCAGACCGGCGGCCGGCGACGCCGGGAGGCGGGCGTGGGGAGTGCCGGCCGCGGGTAGATCGTGCCCCGGTCGTCCGGGCCGCCCACCCCGGCGGCGACCGGCGTCCCGCCGGCACCCGACGGACCTTGCCGGCCGGTCCCGGCAGCGCCCGTCGGACCGGTCGGACCCGCGCCGGCCCGGGCCACACCCGCCGGCGCGCTGCGGGCGCGCTGCCGGCGGCGTCGCGCCGCCCACCAGAGCACCCCGCCGGCGACCACCAGCACCGCGGCGAACGCGGCCAGCAGCACCGGCGGGCGGCGCCAGGCCGGTGCCGCCGTCGCCTGCGCCGCCGGGGCGGTGGCGGTGCCCACCCAGGTCGCCGTGGCGCAGTCGTACGGCCGGGTGCCGTCGGTGCCGTAGACGCAGGTGGGTGCGGTCACCGAGCGGCCCGGTCCGGTCACCGCGAGCGCGGTGTGCAGCGCGGTGGTGCTCCGCGCCGGCAGCCGCAGCCGCCAGGTGACCTCGCCGGCGGTCGCCCCGACCGGGCCGGTGGCCTGCCCGCCGCCGGTCACCGTGGTGGCCCGGGAACCGCTCGGCAGCTCCTGCCGCACCATCGTCTCGACCGGTGCCGTACCGGCGTTGCGGACCTCGATCCGGTAACCCGGAGCCGGAGTGCCGGCCGCGCCGACGGCCACGCTGACCGGTGGCATCGTCGGCTGGACCGGCGCCGGTCCGGTGGTCGGCACCGCCGGGGGCACCGCCGGCACGCCGGTCGGGATCGGGGTGGCCGCCGTGGCCGGCCGGGCGGGTGCGGCGACCGCGGCCGGCGGCGGGGCGGGCCGGGTGGCCGCAGCCTCCGCCCGGGGCGCCGCCGGGGGCAGCGCGGGCACGGCGGCGATGACGCCGAGGCAGTTCACGAGCACTGCCAGGGTCCTGTGGTGTCGTCTCGATGCAGGCATACCAACGAACCTCCGGAACCGAAGCTATGGGCCGGGGGCCGTCGGGCGGGTACGAAGGCGGCATTCCCGCCCCGGCCGGCGGGATCCGGCGTACCCTGGCGCGCTCGACCGCGAGCGGCGTCACCTGCCGGTGTCCGGCGGACGGTCCGGCGGACCGGGATAGATTGGCCGGGTGCGTATCGCTCGTTTCGCTCATGCCAAGGGAATGTCGTTCGGGGTCGTCGAGGGCGAGATGGAGGCCGGGCCGCAGGGCCTGACCATCGCCGAGATCGAGGGCCACCCGTTCGGGCAGATCCAGTTCTCCGGCGCCCGGTGGGCGCTCTCCGACGTCCGGCTGCTGTCACCGATCCTGCCCAGCAAGGTGGTGTGCGTCGGCCGCAACTACGCCGAGCACGCCGCCGAACACGGCAGTGAGGTGCCGAAGGAGCCGCTGCTCTTCCTCAAGCCGTCCACCTCGGTGATCGGCCCGCGCGACGCCATCCGCCTGCCGATCTTCTCCAAGCAGGTCGAGCACGAGGCGGAACTCGCCGTGGTGATCGGCGCCCCCGGCGCCCGGCGCGCCGACCGGGCCGCCGCCGAGCGGGCCATCTTCGGCTACACCTGCGCCAACGACGTCACGGCGCGTGACCTCCAGCGCTCCGACGGGCAGTGGACCCGGGCCAAGGGCTTCGACTCGTTCTGCCCGATCGGTCCGTGGATCACCACCGGGCTGGACGTCCGCGACCTGGAGATCCGCTGCGAGGTGGGGCGTGATCCGGAGGAGATGGAGGTGCGTCAGCTCGGCCGGACGAAGGACATGGTGTTCGACGTGCCCGGCCTGGTGTCGTACGTCTCGCACGTGATGACGCTGCTGCCCGGCGACGTGGTGCTCACCGGCACCCCGGCGGGGGTTAGTCCGCTCACCGAGGGGGATACGGTCACCGTGCGGATCGAGGGGATCGGGGAGCTGAGCAACCCGGTGGTCCCGGTCGCCTGATCCGGCGCCGATGCCTCGTTTCCGCAGCTCACGTGCGGTTCGGGGGGTTGGATTTGGCCTGTCGGCACCGGGAGGGTAAAGTTCATTCCCGGCGCCGCAAGGGGCCAATGGGGTATGGGGTAATTGGCAGCCCGACTGATTCTGGTTCAGTTAGTCTAGGTTCGAGTCCTGGTACCCCAGCGCAGCCGCGGGTTCGCGAGAATCCCGGCCGCTGGATTCCGGCAGTTGCCGCTGCCGGAGTGCACGAAAAGTTCTGGCCCCGTCGTCTAGTGGCCCAGGACGCCGCCCTCTCAAGGCGGTAGCGCCGGTTCGAATCCGGTCGGGGCTACAGCACCGTCAGCCCGTCCCGTTACTCGGGGCGGGCTGTTCTGCTGTTCGGCCCTCGTGCGGGGGTGACCCCCCTCGGCGGCGCCGGACGTGGTGCCGCTAGACTACTGCCGCACCGCCCGCGCGGGTGGTGAAGCAGGAAAAGTGCCTGGCCCCGTCGTCTAGTGGCCCAGGACGCCGCCCTCTCAAGGCGGTAGCGCCGGTTCGAATCCGGTCGGGGCTACGTTTCGAACGGCCCGTCTCGCGGAGCGAGACGGGCCGTTCGCCGTTCCGGGTGGGTCAGAGGCCGGAGAGGCGTTGGCCGGCGCGGACGACGGCCATGGCGTGGCGTTCGCCGGGGCGGCGGCCGAGCCGCTCGATCGGGCCGGAGATGCTGACCGCCGCGATCACCCGGCCCGTCCGGTCCCGGATCGGCGCCGAGACGCTCGCCACACCGGCCTCCCGCTCGGCCACGCTCTGCGCCCAGCCACGCCGGCGCACCTCGGCCAGGGTGCGGCCGGTGAATTTGGCGCGCGGCAGCAGCGGCATGACCGCCTCCGGCGGCTCCCAGGCGAGCAGGATCTGCGCCGCCGAGCCGGCGGTCATCGGTAGCACCGAACCGACCGGGACGGTGTCCCGCAGGCCGCTGGCGCGCTCGGCGGCGGCCACGCAGATCCGCTCGTCGGCGCGGCGCAGGTAGAGCTGGGCGCTCTCCCCGGTGGCGTCGCGCAGCGCGGCGAGCAGCGGCTCGGCCGCGGTGAGCAGCACGTCGGGGGCCGCGTTGGCCAGCTCGCCCAGGCGTGGGCCCGGGCGCCACCGGCCCTGCGTGTCCCGGACGAGCATCCGGTGGATCTCCAGCGCCTGTGCCAGCCGGTGCGCGGTGGCCCGGGGCAGCTTGGTGCGTTCAACGAGTTCGGCCAGGCTGGCGCCGTCGACACAGGCGGCCAGGATGACCACCGCCTTGTCGAGAACGCCGACACCGCTCATACTGTGTCCCACAAGCCGAAATTTACCTCCCAGAATTTAGGATGTCCAGATGGTGGGAGTCACTCGACCGAGGACCCTGGCCGAGAAGGTCTGGGACGCGCACGTGGTCCGCTCCGCCGCCGGCGAGCCGGACCTGCTCTTCATCGACCTGCACCTGCTGCACGAGGTGACCAGCCCGCAGGCGTTCGACGGGCTCCGCCTGGCCGGGCGCGGGGTCCGCCGGACCGACCTGACGATCGCGACCGAGGACCACAACACCCCGACCGGGTACGACGACCCGGCCTTCCGCGCCCGACGCGGCGACCTGCTCACCATCGCGGACCCCACCTCCCGCACCCAGATCGAGACGCTGCGCCGCAACTGCGCCGAGTTCGGCGTACGGCTGCACCCGCTGGGCGACGAGAACCAGGGCATCGTGCACGTCATCGGCCCGCAGCTCGGTCTCACCCAGCCCGGCATGACGATCGTCTGCGGCGACTCGCACACCGCCACCCACGGCGCGTTCGGCGCGCTCGCCTTCGGCATCGGCACCAGCGAGGTCGAGCACGTGCTCGCCACCCAGACGCTGCCGCAGGCCCGGCCGCGGACCATGGCGGTGAACGTGGTCGGCGAACTGGCGCCCGGCGTCACCGCCAAGGACCTGGTGCTCGCGCTGATCGCCCAGGTGGGCACCGGTGGCGGGCGCGGCCACATCGTGGAGTACCGGGGCGAGGCGATCCGCGAACTCTCCATGGAGGGGCGGATGACGATCGCGAACATGTCCATCGAGTGGGGCGCCAAGGCCGGCATGATCGCCCCGGACGAGACCACGTTCGCGTACCTCAAGGGGCGGCCCCACGCGCCCCAGGGGGCCGACTGGGACGCGGCCCTCGAGCACTGGCGGACGCTGCCCACCGACGAGGGCGCGACGTTCGACACCGAGGTGACACTGGACGCGAGCCGGATCACCCCGTTCGTCACCTGGGGCACCAATCCCGGTCAGGGCGCGCCGCTGGGCGCGACCGTCCCGGATCCGGAGGACTTCGTCACCGAGCCGGAGCGGGTCGCCGCCCGGCGGGCGTTGGAATACATGGACCTCACCCCCGGCCTGCCCCTGCGCGACCTCGCCGTGGACGTGGTCTTCGTCGGCTCCTGCACCAACGGCCGGCTGGAGGACCTGCGGGCCGCCGCCGACGTGCTGCGCGGGCGCCGGGTCGCCGACGGCGTACGCATGCTCGTGGTCCCCGGCTCCGCCGCGGTCCGGGAGGCGGCCGAGATCGAGGGGCTGGACCAGGTCTTCACCGACGCGGGCGCCGAGTGGCGGTTCGCCGGCTGCTCGATGTGCCTCGGGATGAACCCCGACACGCTGAAGCCGGGGGAGCGTTCCGCCTCCACGTCCAACCGCAACTTCGAGGGCCGCCAGGGCCGGGGCGGGCGCACCCACCTGGTGTCCCCGCCGGTCGCCGCCGCCACCGCCGTGGTCGGCCGGCTCGCCGCCCCCGCCGACCTGTAGAAGGGCAGCCGAGAGATGGACAAGTTCACCGCACACACCGGCACCGCCGTGCCGCTGCGCCGGTCCAACGTGGACACCGACCAGATCATCCCCGCCGTGTACCTCAAGCGGGTGACCCGGACCGGCTTCGCCGACGGGCTCTTCAACGCGTGGCGGGAGGACCCGGCATTCGTGCTCAACAACCCCGCTTATTCGGGAGCGTCGATTCTTGTCGCCGGCCCCGAGTTCGGCACCGGCTCGTCCCGCGAGCACGCCGTCTGGGCGCTGCGGGACTGGGGCTTCCGGGCGGTGATCTCACCCCGGTTCGGTGACATCTTCCGGGGCAACGCCCTCAAGGAAGGACTCCTTCCGGTGGAGTTGGAATTGAAGGCCGTTGAGGAACTGTGGGATCTGGTGGAATCCGAGCCGACCACCGCCATCACGGTCGACCTCACCGCCCGTGAGGTCCACGCCGGGGACGCCACCTGGGCATTCCCGCTGGACGACCACAGCCGGTGGCGGCTGATGGAGGGCTTGGACGACATTGGACTCACCCTCCGCCACGAGCCCGAGATCGGCGCGTACGAGGCCGGCCGGCCGGCCTTCCTGCCCTCGATCGCCTGACCTCAGAGCCCTTTTCGCCCCCACCGGCCCGACCGGTGGGGGCGAATCCGTTACGACACAAGGGCTTTTTTCCACCGAATGTTTGTGTCCAGGCAGCACAGGGCATACGGTGCGCGCAGAATGGCTCGCGTCGAGTCAGTTGCACAATCGGGAGGAAGTCGTGAACAAGGCCGAGCTCATCGAGGCGCTCGCCGTTCGCCTGGGGGACCGGAAGACGGCGACGGCCGCGCTCGACGCGGTACTCGCTGAGGTCCAGGCGGCGGTCACCAAGGGCGAGAAGGTGGCGATCACCGGTTTCGGAGCGTTCGAGAAGCGCGTCCGTGGGGCCCGAACAGCCCGTAACCCGCGGACCGGCGAGGCGGTGAAGGTCAAGAAGACCTCCGTCCCGACCTTCCGGGCGGGTGCGGGCTTCAAGGAGATGGTGGCCAGCGGGAAGGTTCCGAAGGACACCAGCGCCGCGAAGAAGACCGCAGGCGCCGCCAAGACCACGGCGGCGAAGAAGACCACGGCGGCGAAGACCACCGGGGCCGCCAAGAAGACCACGGCGGCGAAGGCCACCAAGACCGCCGCGGCGAGCAAGAAGGCCGCGCCGGCCAAGAAGGCCGCCGCGACCAAGACGACCGCGGCGGCGAAGAAGACGACCGCGGCGAAGTCCGCCACGGCGAAGAAGACCACCGCGGCCAAGAAGACGACCGCGGCGAAGTCCGCCACGGCGAAGAAGACCACGGCGGCGAAGAAGGCGCCCGCGAAGAAGGCTCCGGCCAAGAAGGCCGCCAGCCGGCGCTGACCGGACGGCCCGCACGAGGGCGCCCACCGTTCGCGGTGGGCGCCCTCGTTCGTGGGTACGCGTTGACCGCCCGCCGCACCGCCCCGCAGAATCGCCGTGCCGAAACCCCCGTCGGTCACGAGAAGAGGCGCCCGTGCGGCACCGTCACCTCTCCACCCTCACGCTCGCCCTGGGCGTCGCGGTTCTGCTGGACGTGCTGCGGGTCTGGCTCCCGTCGGTCATCACCCTCTTCGGCCGGGCCGCCGAGACCCCCGCCGAACTGCTCGGCGCGTTCGCGCTCGGCTGGTTCGTGCTCGCACTCGGCGCGCCGGCACTGGTGCGCCGCCTCGGCGCCCGCCCGGTCGGCCTGGCCGCGGCCGGCGTGCTCGCCGCCGTCCGGCTGGCGCTGACCGCCGCACCCGGTGGCCCCACCCAGCTCTGGCTCGCCTGCGCCGGGCTGCTCGCCGGCCTGGTCTGGCTCGCGTCCGTCGCGGCGTCGGTCGACCGGCCGGTCCCCGGGCTGGCGCTCGGCCTCGCCGGTAACGCGGTCGGGCACGCGCTGCTGGGCACCGAGGACCTGGTCTGGCGCGGCGGAACGCTCGGCTGGACCCTGAGCGCGGCGCTGGTGGCCGCGTTCCTGGTCGCGGCGGTCGCGGACCGGCCGGGGGGACCGGCCGCGCCCCCGGCGGTGGCGGACCGGCCCGCACAGCCGATCGCGCCCTCGACGGATCCCGCGCCGGCTGATCCCGCGCCGGTTGATTCCGCGCCGGTTGATTCCGCGCCGGTTGATTCCGCGCCGGCGGATGCCGCGCCGGTTTCGCCGGTCGGCTCGGCGCCGTCCGCCGAGGTCGCCGGGTCGGTGCCGTCGCCGATATCGGCGGGCGGGCGCCGGGCGTGGCTGCTGTGCGGCCCGGCACTGCTGCTGGCGAACCAGATCGCGCTCGCCCCGGCGGTGTGGTCCGCCGCCGCCGGCGTCGGCCCGTCCGGCTTCCCCGGGCTCGCCCGCCCCGGCGGCGGGACGGTGCTGGGGGCGTACGCGGTCGGGTTGTTCCTCGGGGGCGCGCTGTACCGGCCGCCGGTCCGCCTCGCCCGGGTGGTCTGGCCGGTGGCGTTGTTCGCCGGGGCGGTGCTGTTCGCCGCCGGGCGGCTCGGGCCGGCGTACCTCGTCACCGCCGCCGGTCTCGGTGGTTGCCTGGCGCTGACCGACACGGACGAGCCGGGCCGCGGCGGCGTGGACGGGCGGGCGGCGGCGCGGCGCGGTCGCGCGGCCGTCGCCGGCATGCTCGTGTTCGCGGTGGCCACGATCGTCTACTACGCCGCCTACGACCTGGGGTACCCCAACGGGTGGGTGCCGGTCGCCACGGCCGTCCTCGTGGTCCTGGTGGCGCTCGGCGCGCCGTCCTGGTCGGCGCCGACGCTGTCCGATCCGGTGCGGAACTGGCTTCTCGTCAGCCTGGCGGGGCTGACCGGGCTCGGCATGCAGTCGCATGTCCCGTCGACGACCCCGCCGATCGCCGGCCGGCCGTCGGCGGTACGCGTCACCACCTACAACATCCGGATGGGCTTCGGGCTCGACGGCCGGCTCGACCTGGACGCGGTGGCCCGGCAGCTGCGCGGGTCGGACGTGGTGCTGCTCAGCGAGGTCGACCGGGGCTGGTGGCTCAACGGTGGCCACGACACGCTGGCGCTGCTGGCCGGGCGGTTGCGGATGCCGTACGTCTTCGCGCCCGCCGCGGACCCGGTCTGGGGCGACGCGGTGCTCAGCCGGTTCCCGGCGCGTTCCGGCCGGACCCGGCCGCTGGCCGCGCACGGCGCGCCGACCGGCGCGCAGGCCCTCGGCGTCACGCTCGACCTCGGCGGCCGGGACCTGGCCGTGGTCGCCACCCACCTGCAGCCGCCGCCCGGCCGCGACCCGGTGGAGCAGGCCCGCGAGGTGGCCGAGTTCGCCGCCGGGTACGCGGCCGGCCGGCCGCTGGTGCTCGGCGGCGACCTGAACACCGAGCCGGGCGCACCGGCGTTCGCCGAGTTCGCCCGCGTCGGCCTGGTGGACGCGCTGGCTGCGGCCCGACCGCTGCGCACCAGCCCGGCCGACGACCCACGCACCGAGATCGACCACGTCTTCGTCTCGCCGGGGCTGACCGCCGCCGAGGTGCGTGCCCCGCGCACCGAGGCCAGCGACCACCTCCCGGTGCGGTTGACCGTGGCGCTGCCCGACCCGCCTTCGCGTTAGGCGGGGCCCCCGCTTAACCGCGCCGGTTAAGCGGGGGCCCCGCCTATACCGAAAGCGTTAAGCGGGGCCCCCGCCTTACAAGCGGTCGGGGGGGAGGAGGCGGTCGCCGGCGAAGGCGAGCAGCCAGCCGCCGCCCTTGGCGGTGACGAAGTCGCCCGGCCCGCCGGTGAGCCTCTCCAGCGCACCCGGGATCACCTTGCCCTGGCTGCACACCGCGACCGGCTCGGCGGCGGCGGCCACCGCGGCCAGCCGGGCCGCGGTGGCCAGCACGCACTCCTCGGCGAGCTGGCCCGGCTTCGGCTCGTCCAGGTCGCCGCAGACCTCGATCGGCAGGTCCAACCGGGCCGCCGACGGATCCAGCGTCTGCACGCACCGGCGGGCCGAGGCGGAGAGGAGGCGCACCGGCCGGACCAGCGTCACCAGCGGGACCAGCGCCCGCGCCTGGGCCCGGCCCTCGGCGTCCAGCGGCCGGCCGGTGTCCGGCCCGCTCCAGGTGCCCCGTTTCCCGGCGTGCGCGTGTCGGACCAGCAGCACCGTCGCGGTGACCGGTGGCAGCGCCGCGAACGCGCCGATCACCTCGGCGTCGTGCGGATAGCTGACCTGGCGGGCCGCGGCGTCGACCGGGAACCAGGCCACCTCGTCCACCTCGGTGCCGGGTTGGAAGCCGCCGCTGCCGACCGCCCGCATCGACCACCAGTCGACCGCCTTGGCCCGGCCCTCGCTGCGGTAGCGGACCGTGGGCAGGCGCACCTGCGGCACCGCCCGGACGTCGGTCTCCTCGGCGACCTCCCGCACCGCGGCGGCGAGCGGGTGCTCGCCGGCGTCCAGCTTGCCCTTGGGCAGCGACCAGTCGCCGTAGCGGGGACGGTGCACCAGGCACACCTCGACGCCGGCCGGGCCCGGTCGCCAGACCACGCCGCCCGCCGCCCGGATCCGCACCGGCTCGTCGTCGCTCATCGGATCACCGTATGCCCGCCCGCCGCTCGGCACGGCCTGCTCAGTCCGCCCGACCGCCGACCCGGCGCAACAGCAGGTCCTGCAGGTGGGTCAGCGGCGTGTCGCCGTCGCCGGTACGCCGGTGCCAGGTGCCGTCGGCGGCCAGCTCGAACGCGTCCACGTCGCTGTCGAACGCGGCGGCCAGCACGTGATCCAGCTCGGCCCGGGCCACCGGGTCGCTCACCTGCACCAGCGCCTCCACCCGGCGGTCCAGGTTGCGGTGCATCAGGTCGGCCGAGCCCATCCAGAACTCGGCGTCGCCGTTGTTGCCGAACCGGAAGATGCGGGAGTGCTCCAGGAACCGGCCGAGGATCGACCGCACCCGGATGTTCTCCGACAGCCCCGGCACCCCCGGGCGCAGCATGCACATGCCCCGGATCAGCAGGTCGACGTGCACGCCGGCCCGCGACGCCCGGTAGAGCGCATCGGTGATCTCCTCGTCGACCAGCGCGTTCACCTTGAACTGCACCAGCCCCGGCATGCCGAGCCGGACGTGCTCGATCTCCCGGTCGATCCGCTCGATCAGGCCGCTGCGAATGCCCTGCGGCGCGACCAGCAGCCGCCGGAAGGCGGTCTGCCGGCTGTAGCCGGTGAGCACGTTGAACAGGTCGGTCAGGTCGGCGCCGATCTCCGGGTCGGCGGTGAGCATGCCGAAGTCCTCGTAGAGCCGGGCCGTCTTCGGGTGGTAGTTGCCGGTGCCGATGTGGCAGTAGCGCCGGATCTGGTTGCCCTCCTGCCGCACCACCAGCGCGGTCTTGCAGTGCGTCTTCAGGCCCACCAGGCCGTAGACCACGTGACAGCCGGCCCGTTCCAGGGTGCGTGCCCAACCGATGTTCGCCACCTCGTCGAAGCGCGCCTTCACCTCGACGAGCACCACCACCTGCTTGCCGGCGGCGGCCGCGTCGACGAGCGCGTCGACGATCGGGGAGTCGCCGCTGGTGCGGTAGAGCGTCTGCTTGATGGCGAGCACGTTCGGGTCGGCGGCGGCCTGCTCGACGAAGCGCTGCACGCTCGTCGCGAACGAGTGGTAGGGGTGGTGCACCAGCACGTCGCCGTCGCGCAGGGTGGCGAAGACGCTGCGCGGCACCTCGCCCTCGGCCAGGCGCGGGTGGGTGGCCGGCACGAACGGCCGGTCCTTGAGGTCGGGGCGGTCGGCCTCGCCGTAGACCTGCCAGAGCGCGGAGAGGTCGAGCAGGCCGCGCACCCGCAGCACGTCGTGGTCGTCCATGTCCAGCTCGCGGACGAGCAGCTCCAGCATGTGGTCGGAGATGGAGGCCGCCACCTCCAGCCGCACCGGGGGACCGAAGCGTCGCCGGGCCAGCTCCCGCTCCAGCGCCTGGAGCAGGTCCTCGTCGCGGTCCTCGTCGACCTCCACCTCGGCGTTGCGGGTGACCCGGAACAGGTGGCACTCGACGACCTGCATGCCGGAGAAGAGCTGCCCGAGGTGGACCGAGATGAGGTCCTCCACCGGCAGGAACCGGACGCCGGGCCGGTCGCGGGCGACCCGCACGAACCGGGGCACGTTGTTCGGCACCTTGACCCGGGCGAACAGCTCGGAGCCGCCGTCCGGGTCGCGTACCGAGACGGCCAGGTTCAACGACCGGCCGGAGATGTACGGGAACGGGTGCGCCGGGTCCACCGCGAGCGGGGTGAGCACCGGGAAGATGTGCTCCCGGAACCAGGTGCGCAGCCGCTCCCGCTCGGCGTCGTCCAGCTCGCTCCAGCGCAGGATGCGGACGTCTTCCTCGGCGAGCCGGGGGAGCACGTCGTCGACGAAGCAGGCGGCGTGCCGGGCGACCAGGTCGGCGGCCTTCTCGGTGATCAGTTCGAGCTGGGTGCGCAGCGGCAGCCGGTCACCGCCGCGCACCGGCAGGCCGGCGGAGAGCCGGCGCTTCAACCCGGCCACCCGGACCATGTAGAACTCGTCCAGGTTGCCGGCGAAGATGGCCAGGAACTTCGCCCGTTCCAGCAGCGGCGTGCGGGGGTCCTCGGCGAGCGCCAGCACCCGGGCGTTGAAGTCGAGCCAGGACAGCTCCCGGTTGAGGAAACGGTCCTCCGGCAGCGGCGCGGCGGTCGGCGGCTCGTCGTCGGGGCCGGCGACCGGGCCGGGCCCCTCGACCGGGTCGAGCGGCTCGTCCAGCCCGCTGGCGCCGGCCGCGTCCGGATCGGCGTCGAGGCGCTCCTCGGGCGGCCGGGCCTGGCGGAACCGCCCGTCCGGGCCGCGGGTCGGGCGGCCGTTGCGGGTCGTGCCGGGGTCGAGGAGGGGCGGCGGGCCGTCGGGGTGCTCGCGAGGGGTGCTCACCACCTCATGATTCCCTGACGAGGGTGAACGGAAAATGAACTCCGGCCAGGTTGTTCAGGCCATCGTCGGCAAGGTCACCCGGACGACCTCGCCGGCGGCGTCCCGTTCCACCCGCAGGCGCTGCCCGAGCCGCAGCAGCCGCAGCCCGGACGCGTCGAACGCGCGCGCCGGGAACGCCAGCTCGGTGCCGTCGTCGAGCAGCAGCACCCCGCTGCGGGTCGACGCGTCGTAGGTGGCCACCGTGCCCTGCATGCCAGCACCGTACCGGACCGGGTCGCCGGTTGAGGCCAGCAGCGCGCCCGTGCGCGGGCCCACCCCGAGCCGGGCGGCGGCGGACAGGTCGGCCGCGGTGTCCACGTCCCGGCGCAGGCTGGGCCAGTCGCCGGAAAGCGGCAGCGCCCCGCTCGCCGCGTGCGCGCCGGCCGAGCCGGGGCCGAAGCGCGGCGCCAGCGGCACCCCGGCCGGCGCGGCCAGCAGCACCGTGCCACCGCCCGGGGCGTCGGCCACGAACCCGCGTACCCCCTCGGTCGCCCGCAGCGCCGCGGCCAGCTCGCCCGGGCGCAGCGCGGGCAGGTCGGCGGTGACGCCGGCCACCGCGGCGCGCGGCCCGGCCGCCGTCGCGCCGTGCCGGAAGGCGGCGTTGAGGCCGGCGCCCGCGTCGGCGGTGACGGCGGCGCCCGCCGCGGTCACCGTCGCGGCGACCCGGGGGTCGTCGGTGACCACCAGCACCCGGCCGACCGCCGGGCAGGCCAGCGCCGCGCGTACCGTGTCGGCCGACAGCGCCAGCGCCAGCTCCTCGTGGGGTACGCCGGGCAGCGCGCCCCGCAGGCGGCTCTTCGCCGCCGCGAGTCGCTTCACCGGCATCACCACGGTCCAGCTGGGCTCAGGCACACCGACCATCCTGCCAGCGCCCGGCGGTACCCTCACTGGCCGGACCGGGGGCGAGCAGGCATGATTCTTCCCCGGGGCGCGTGGGGCGGAACGAGGAGGCACTGTGGCACCGCGGAGGCTGGGATTCTGGCAACGGTTCGCCGTGGTGCTGGTGAAGCCGGTGTTGACCGTCTGGACCCGGCGCACCTGGCGGGGCATGGAGCACCTGCGGCGCGACGGCGGCATCATCATCGTGCCCAACCACATCTCGCACGCGGACCCGCTGGTCTCCGCGCACTTCATCTACGACGCCGGGCGGTGGCCGCAGTTCCTCGGCAAGGCCAGTGTCTTCAAGGTGCCGGTGATCGGCTGGATCCTGCACCGGTGCCGGCAGATCCCGGTCGAGCGGGGCAGCGTCGAGGCGGTCAAGTCGCTGGACAAGCTGATCGCCGCGCTGGACGAGGGAGGCGCCGTGGTGATCTACCCGGAGGGGACCACCACCCGGGAGCCGGAGCTGTGGCCGATGAAGGGCAAGACCGGCGCGGCCCGGCTGGCGCTGGCCACCGGCGCCCCGGTGATCCCGGTGGCCATGATCGGCCCGGAGCGGATGTTCGACCCGCGTACCGCCCGGATCGGGCTGCGCCCGCGTACCCCGGTGACGGTGGTCGCCGGGCCGCCGGTCGACCTGGGCCGGTGGGCCGGCGCCACGCCGACCCGGGCGATCCTGGAGGAGATGACGGACACCATCATGCTGCGGATCCGGGACCTGGTCGCGGAGATCCGCGGCGGCACGCCACCGCCGCTCTGGCAGCGCCCGGCCCGCACCGGCGCGCCGGAGGTCTCCGAATGAGCGGGCACGTCGCGGTGCTGGGCGCCGGGTCGTGGGGGACCGCGTTCGCCAAGATCCTCGCCGACGCCGGCCGGGACGTGACGGTCCTGGCCCGCCGGCCCGCGGTGGCCGAGGCGATCCGCGACGGGCGGCACAACCCGGAGTACCTGCCGGACGTGCGCCTGCCCGAGCGGGTCACCGCCACCGGCGACGCCGCCGAGGCGATCGAGGGCGCCGAGGTGGTGGTGCTCTCGGTGCCCTCGCAGACGCTGCGCGGCAACCTCGCCGAGTGGACCCCGCACCTCGCGCCCGACGCCACGCTGGTGTCCCTGATGAAGGGCATCGAGCTGGGCACCACCAAGCGGATGAGTCAGGTGATCATGGAGACCGCCGGGGTGCCGGCCGACCGGGTGGTCGTCGTCTCCGGGCCCAACCTGGCCCCGGAGATCGCCGCCGAGCAGCCGGCCGCCACCGTGGTCGCCGGCACCGACAGCCGGCGTACGGCACTGGTCCAGGCGTCGATCCGGACGCCCTACTTCCGCCCGTACACCAACGACGACGTGATCGGCTGCGAGCTGGGCGGGGCGGTCAAGAACGTGATCGCGCTGTCGTACGGCATCGCCACCGCGATGGGCTTCGGCGACAACACCCGGGCCATGCTGATGACCCGGGGCCTGGCCGAGACCGCCCGCCTCGGCGTGGCGCTGGGCGCCGACCCGATCACCTTCGCCGGGCTGGCC
Source organism: Micromonospora humi (assembly GCF_900090105.1). Classification (GTDB taxonomy): domain Bacteria; phylum Actinomycetota; class Actinomycetes; order Mycobacteriales; family Micromonosporaceae; genus Micromonospora; species Micromonospora humi. Next base: position 267,856 of record NZ_FMDM01000007.1, read on the forward strand.
GGCATGGGCGACCTGGTCGCCTCCTGCTCCTCGCCGCTGGCCCGCAACCGCACGTTCGGCGAGCACCTGGGCCGGGGCGAGACGCTGGAGCAGGCCCAGGCGGCCACCCGGCAGACCGCCGAGGGCGTGAAGAGTTGCCTGGCCATCCGGGACCTGGCCCGGGCGCACGGGGTGGAGATGCCGATCACCGAGCAGATCGAGCGGATCTGCCACGAGGGGATGGATCCCCGGCTGGCCGTGGACGCGCTGATGAGCCGCACCGCCAAGCCGGAGTCCTACGAGTGAGCGCGGGCTGGGGGGACGGCACCCGCAGCGTGCGCGCCGGGCTCCCGGACGCCGTACCCGGGCAGCCGTTCCTGCCCGGCCCGGTCTTCGCCGCGCCCTACCACCTCGACCCGTGGCGCGGCCCGGCGGCGGCGCCCGACGGGTACGGGCGGCCGGACAACCCCACCCGCCGGCTCCTGGAGGCGGCGATCGGCGAGCTGGAGGGCGGCGACTGCCGGGTCTTCGCCAGCGGCCAGGCGGCCATCACCGGGCTGCTGCTGACCGTGCTGCGACCCGGCGACACCGTGCTGCTCCCCGCCGACGGCTACTTCCCGGTGCGCGCGTTCGCCACCGACACCCTGGAGCGGATCGGGGTGCGCGTCGGTCTGGTGCCGACCGCCGGGCCGTACCCGTCGTTCGAGGGCGTGCGGCTGGTGCTGCTGGAGACGCCGGCGAACCCGGGCCTCGACGTCGCCGACGTGCCGGCGCTGGCCGCGGCGGCGCACGCCGCCGGCGCGTTGTTGGCGGTGGACAACACCACCGCCACCCCGCTCGGGCAGCGTCCGCTGGACCTCGGCGCGGACGTGGTGGTCGCCTCCGGGACGAAGGCGCTCACCGGCCACTCGGACCTGCTGCTCGGCTACGTGGCGACGCGCGACGACGCGCTGCGGGACGCGGTGACCGGTTGGCGGACCACCACCGGCGGGGTGCCCGGCGCGTTCGACTGCTGGCTGGCCCACCGTTCGCTGGCCACCGTCGACCTGCGGCTGGCCCGGCAGGCCGCCAACGCCGAGGCGCTGGCCGGGCTGCTCGCCGGTCGGCCGGACGTCGCGGGCCTGCGCTGGCCCGGGCGGCCGGCGGACCCGGCGTACCCGGTGGCGTCGGCGCAGATGCGCCGGATGCCCGGCGTGCTCTCCTTCGACCTGGGTGACGCCGACCGGGTGGCCCGGTTCCTCGACGCGTCCCGCCTGGTGGCCGCCGCCACCTCGTTCGGCGGCCTGCACACCACTGCCGACCGGCGGGCCCAGTGGGGCGACGACACCGCACCCGGCTTCGTCAGGCTCTCCTGCGGCATCGAGGACCCCGCCGACCTGGTCGCCGACGTGGCCGCGGCACTGGACGCCGCCACGGGCTGACGGCGGGCCGGGCGCTGGGCTATCGTGACGGCAGCCACGGCCCGTGCGGCCCCGACACCGAGGAGGTGAGTCCGATCCACCAGCAGAGGACCGGCGCTCCCTCCGAGTCCGTGTCGCCCCGGGGCTGAGGCGACGCCGGGGGCGCCGACGAGCGTTCCCCGAAAGGCTTGCCATGGCATCCACCGTGTTCACTCCCGACCGTTCCGCCCTCGTCCACCGGCTGCGCGCCGCCGGCTGTGTCTTCGCCGAGGACGAGGCGGAGCTGCTGATCGCCGCCGCCGACTCGGCGCGGGCGCTGGCCCGGCTGGTCGACCGCCGCGTCGCCGGCCTCCCGCTGGAGCACCTGCTCGGCTGGGCCGAGTTCTGCGGGCGGCGGGTCGCCGTCCACCCGGGCGTGTTCGTGCCGCGCGGGCGTACCGCGTTGCTGGTCGCCGCCGCGGCGGCGGTCGCCGGGCCGGCGCCGGCGGTGCTCGACCTGTGCTGCGGCTCCGGCGCCGCCGCGCTGGTGCTGCACGACCGGCTGGCGCCCCGGTGGCTGGGCGCCGCCGACGTCGACCCGGTCGCGGTGGCCTGCGCCCGGCGCAACCTCGACCCGCTGGGCGTGCCGGTCTACCAGGGCGATCTGTTCGACCCGGTGCCGGCCCGCTGGCGTGGCCGGCTGGACCTGGTGGTGGCGAACGCCCCCTACGTGCCGAGTGACGCGGTGGCGACGTTGCCGGTCGAGGCACGGGTGCACGAGGCCGCGGTGGCGCTGGACGGTGGCGCGGACGGGCTGGCGGTGCTGCGCCGGGTCGCCGCCGGCGCGGCCGAGTGGCTGGCGCCGGGCGGGCACCTCGCGGTCGAGGTGAGCGCCGAGCAGGCCCCGGCGCTCTGCGCGGCGGTGACCGCCGTCGGGCTCGACCCGAGCGTGGTGCGCGACGAGGAGTGGGAGGCGACCGCCGTGACCGCGCGCCGTCCAGGCTGACGTCGGCGTGGCGGGTGGCCGCGCCGAGAACTAACCTCGGGTCAGGCTCGACGGGGAGGCGGTGGCGGTGGGCAGCGCAGGGGTGCCGGTGGTGGTGGGGCTGGACAACGGCGGCACGAGCAACAACGCCACCGTGCTGACCGTCGACGGCCGTTTCCTGGTGGACGGGCTGCTGGAGATCCCGAGCGAGGTCGGCGCCGGGCCGGAGGCGGCGATCGAGGCCCTCGCGCGGGCGCTCGACGGCGTGCTGGCGCACACCGGGGTGCCGCGCGAGCTGGTGCGCGCGGTCGGGCTGGACACGCCCGGTCCGGCCAGCGCCACCGGGGTGATCTCGTCGCGCGGGTCGACCAACTTCGCCCAGCCGGCGTGGCGCGGCTACGACGTGCGCGGCGCGCTCGAGCGACGGCTCGGCCTGCCGGTGGTCTACGCCAACGACGGCAACGCCGCCGCCCTCTACGCCCATCACGTGCACTTCGGCGCGGACGCGATGGCCCGCTCGTCGGTGTCCGCGATCGTCGGCACCGGCCTGGGCGGGGGCGTGGTGCAGAGCGGTCGGGTGGTCGGTGGTGCGGCCGGCATGGCCGGCGAGTTCGGGCACGTGCACATCCCGCTGGACGGGCTGCTGGAGCCGGGTCAGCCGGCGCCGGTCTGCGCCTGCGGTTTCACCGGTGACGCGGAGAGCGTCGCCTCGCTCACCGCGATCCGGCGCAACCTGCTGCCGTACTGGCTGTCCCGGTATCCGGAGCACCCGCTGGCCGCGGAGGAGCCCGCCCGGGCCGCGAAGCTGCTACGCGAGCACGGCGAGCGGGGCGACCCGCTGGCCCGCCAGGTTTTCGGCCAGCAGGCCCGGGCGCTGGGGCGGCTGTTCACCATCGCGGCCAACTTCACCGACCCGCACGCGTACTTCGTCGGCGGCGGCGTGGTGGAGGCGGCGCCGGAGTTCCGCGACTGGTTCCTCGCCACGGTCGCCGCGCACACGGTGCTCCGCGACGAGCAGCGTGCCGTGGCGACGTTCGCCCTGGTGCCCGACCGTGACATGGCCGGCGCCCGGGGCGTCGCCATCGCCGCCCTGGAGGCGGTGAAAGGCGGGACCCCCGCTTAACACCTTTCGCATAGGAGGGGGCCCCGCTTAACAGGCGCGGCGCGTGCCGTCAGGCGCGCGGGGGCGCGGTGGTGAAGGCGGCCCAGGCGGCCGGCGGGAAGACCAGCACCGGGCCGGCCGGGTCCTTGGAGTCGCGCACCGCGACCGACTCCGGCAGCGGCGCCATCTCCACGCATGCGCCTTCGTCGCCGCTGTGGCTGCTCTTGCGCCAGCCGGTCGGCGTGGGGTGGGGCCGGTTCGTGCCGTTCATGCGGTCACCTCTCATTCAGCAGACGGAGGAGCTGGTCCCGACTGGCCGCCGGGCTCAGCGCCACGGTCCGCAGGTGCTCCATGATCTTGGTGCAGGTACGCAGGTCGCCCGGCCGGTCCAGCACCATCTGACCGGCGACGGTCTCCACCGAGGCGATGATCGGGTCCTCGGGGTCGGCGAACTCCAGGATGTGCAGCGATCCCCGGGTGCCCCGGTGGTAGCCGGCGGCCAGCGGGATCACCTGCACGGTGATGTTCGGGAGCTCGGACATCTTCAGCAGGTGGTGGAGCTGGTCGGCCATCACCGAGTGGCCGCCGACGGGCCGCAGCAACGCGCCCTCGTCGATGATGGCGTCGAGGATCGGCGGGTCCTCCCCGGAGATGCGTTGCTGACGGTCCAGCCGGAGCTGCACGCGTTGCTCGACCTGTTCGTCGCTGAGCGTGTGCGGGCCACCGCGCATCACTCCGCGGATGTAGTCGGCGGTCTGGAGCAGGCCCGGCACCACCGACGGCTCGAAGTTGGCAATGCCGGTGGCCTCGGCCTCCAGCGCGATGAAGTCGATGGTGCGGCGGTCCAGCAGGTAGGAGTAGGACACCCACCAGCCGGGCTTGCGGGCGTCCTTGGCCAGTTGCACCGCCGCTTCGATCTCGTCGGGTCCCACGCCGTAGCTGGTCAGCAGCGCGCGCACGGTGGCCGGGCTGATCAGCGTCTGGGCGTTCTCGTAGCGGGACAGGGTGCTCCGGGTGCTGTTGATCTCATCGGCCGCGGTCTCCAGGGTGAGGCCGGCGGCCTCCCGGTGGGTCCGTAGCGCGATGCCGAGCCGTCGGGCCCGCGCGGTCTTCGACGCCATGCATCGATGGTCGCACATCCGGTGGGAGAATGGGCATGAGAGAAAGCCGATGAGAGTTGCATTCACGCCTGTCCACCTGTCAATCTGTGACAGCGTCCTCACCGCCGGTTGTCGTGGCGACGGTGGTGGTGAGTGACCGGAGGGGATGGGGCGCGCGGCGATCGGGTTTTACTCCCCCACGACCCGATCGTCGCGTGCCCGTACCGGTCCACCAGGCGGGGAGGGGTTACGCGATGACGGTGACGGCCTGCCACCCCGGCGACGGGGGTGGCCGGAGATGACCCGGTTCCTGGTGGTCCTCACCGACGTGCGACCGGTCAACGGTCACGAGCGCGACGAACGCACCACCCCCGAGCGCCGCCGGCAGGTGGTCGGCGCGAGCAGCCGAGAGGCGGCCGAGCGGATCGCCGGCGCGTTCATGGCGCTGGGCATGGTCCGCGCCGGCCGCCAGCGGGTCAAGGTGATCGCGGTCGGCCGTCGGCCCCGGCATCCGGCCTCCTGAACCACACCGGGCCCGACCCCTGGACGCGGCGACCGGGGTCGGGGAGCCGGGCGGCCGGTGGCAGGTCCCGCCGCCGGTCGCCCGGGCCGCCGTCCCGGGTGCGGTCGGGACGGCGGCGTACCGGGTGGCCGAGGGCCGATACCGAGTCGTTACTCCCCGTATAAGTTGTCTTGACCGTTTGCCATGCGGCACCGCGTCTCCCCGGGTATCGGCCACCGCTCCCGACGACGCACAGTAAGGTCAACCGGGTGAGCGCCACCGGCGTGCACGGCCAGCCGCAGCCGCGAACGATGAGGTGACCATGACCACCCCAGGCAAGACCCGTGTGGCGATCGTCTTCGGCGGCCGCAGCCCCGAACACGGCATCTCCTGCGTCAGCGCCGGCAGCGTGCTGGCCGCCCTCGACCCGGACGAGTTCGAGGTCGTCCCGGTCGGCATCACCCGGCAGGGGCAGTGGGTGCTCGCCAGCGGCGACCCGGCGCAGCTCGCCATCGCCGACCGCAAGCTGCCCGAGATCACCGCCGGCTCCGGCGCCGAACTGGTGCTGCGCGCCGACCCGGCCGCCGGTGGCCTGATGGTGCTCGACCCGGCCCAGGGCCCGGTGGCGCTGGCCGACGTGGACGTGGTCTTCCCGGTGCTGCACGGCGCGTACGGCGAGGACGGCACCATCCAGGGCATGCTGGAGATGGCGGACATCCCCTACGTCGGTGCGAACGTGTTCGCGTCCGCCGCCGCCATGGACAAGGAGTTCACCAAGAAGCTCTGCGCGGCCGAGGGCATCCCGGTCGGCCCGTACGCGGTGCTGCGCGCCGGCATGTCGCTCACCGAGGAGGACAAGGAGCGCCTCGGGCTGCCGGTCTTCGTCAAGCCGTCCCGGGCCGGCTCGTCGTTCGGCATCACCAAGGTCGACGACTGGGCGCAGCTCGACGCCGCCCTGGCCACCGCGCGGGAGATCGACAGCAAGGTGCTGGTCGAGGGCGCCGTGGTGGGCCGCGAGATCGAGTGCGGCGTGCTGGAGGGCGAGGCCGGCGGCGCGCCCGAGGCGTCGGTGCTCGCCGAGGTGCGGATGATCGGCGACCGCGACTGGTACGACTTCGAGGCCAAGTACATCTTCGCCGACGAGGTGACCGAGTACGACGTCCCGGCCGGCCTGCCCGACGCGGTGACCCGGCAGGTGCGCGACTACGCCACCCGCGCCTTCACCGCGCTGGACTGCTCCGGGCTGGCCCGGGTCGACTTCTTCGTCACCCCGGAGCTGGACGTCTATCTCAACGAGATCAACACGATGCCGGGCTTCACCCCGACGTCGATGTTCCCGCGCATGTGGGCGGCGAGCGGGCTGGAATACCCGAAGCTGGTCAACCGCCTGATCCGCACCGCCCTGCAGCGCCGCGCCGGCCGCTGACGGCCGGCGCCGGTCTCACCCGGAGCAGCCCGAGGGGACCTGCTTCGCCGAGGGCACCGCGCTGACGATCGCGTCCGAGATCGGGGTGACCCACTGCAACGGCTGCTCGTACGCCTTCGGCACCCGGACCCGGACCGGGGTCTCCCGGTCGACGGTGGTCAACACCGTCGCGTCGGCCTCCTGCACCGAGTGCCAGCAGACCTTGTTGACGGTCCACACCTCGTCGGTCGGTTGCACCAGCGGCGCGCTCCCGCCGCAGGCCACGGTGAGCGCCGGGTCGCCGTAGGCGGCGTTCTGCTCGGGGCCCGCGGTGACCGGACGCTGCCGCAGGTCACGCACGCTGTCGGGCAGCTGCGACACCAGCGCGCGGCAGAGGACGGCCGGCCGCTGGGCCAGTGCCGGGGCGGGCAGCTCGACCGGTGCGCTCGACTGCGCCCGGGGGCTGGTCGAGGCGTTCTGCGTGGCCTCCGGCGACTCGGGGGCCAGCTTGGCGAACGTGAAGGCGGCCACCGCCAGGGTCACCGGCACCGCCACCACTGTCGCCCAGAGCGCGGCACGGCGGGTGCTGCCGTCCCGGCGCGGGGTGTCGTCCGTCTCGTCCACTTACAGTCGCACCACCGAACACGTGAGGGTGCGGGTGATGCCGGGCACCATCTGCACCTTGCTGACGATGAGTTTGCCCAGCTCGTCGACGGTGTTCGCCTCGGTGAGCACGACCACGTCGTAGGGCCCGGTGACGGCGTCGACCCGAACCACGCCGGCAAGGTCCGCGATCAGACCGGCCACGTCACGCGCCCGACCGACCTCGGTCTGGATGAGGATGTACGCCTGTACCACGACTCGACCTCCGTCCGTCGCCGCCTGGGGCGGCCCGAAGGGTGAAACTACCGCACCGGGCGAGGGTGATCCCTATCGGTCGCCAGGTGGACGCGGTGAGCGAGCACACGTCGGTACGGGGACAGGGGTGGGACGTGCGGGACGACGGAGCGGGACGAGGGGACGGCATGACGGTCGCGGGTGTCGGGGAGTTCGGGCTGATCGACCGGGTGACCGCCCGGCTGTCGTACGGGGAGAGCTGCCTGCTCGGCCCCGGCGACGACGCCGCGCTGGTGGCGGCGCCGGACCGGCGGGTGGTCGCCTCCACCGACGTGCTGGTCGAGGGGCGGCACTTCCGCCGGGACTGGTCGTCGGCGCGGGACGTGGGTCACCGGGCGGCGGCGGCCAACCTGGCCGACGTCGCCGCCATGGGGGCCACCCCGACCGCGCTGCTGGTCGCGCTCTGCATGCCCGCCGAGCTGGATCCGGCCTGGGCCGAGGAGTTGGCCGACGGGCTGGGCGCGGAGGCGGCCGGGATCGGCGCGAGTGTGGTCGGCGGCGACATGTCGGCCAGCCCGACGCTGACCGTCGCGGTGACCGCGCTCGGCGACCTGGCCGGCCGGGCACCGGTGGTCCGGTCCGGGGCCCGGCCGGGGGACGTGGTGGCACTGGCCGGGCGGACGGGCTGGGCGGCGGCCGGCTACACCGTGCTGTCTCGGGGCTTCCGCACGCCCCGCCTGCTGGTCGAGGCGTTCCGCCGGCCCGAGGTGCCGTACGCCGCCGGGCCGGCCGCCGCGGCGGCCGGCGCCACCGCCATGATCGACGTGTCGGACGGGCTGCTCGCCGACCTCGGGCACGTGGCGAGGGCCAGCGGGGCGGCGATCGACCTGCACCGGGACGCGTTCGAGGTGCCCCGGCAGATGCGCGACGCGGCGCAGGCGCTCGGCGTCGACCCGTACACCTGGATCCTGGCCGGCGGCGACGACCACGCCCTGGCGGCGACGTTCCCGGCGGGCGCGGCGCTGCCGGACGGCTGGCGGCCGGTCGGGCGGGTGACCGACGGCGCCGGCGTCACCGTCGACGGCGCCGGCTACGACGGCCCGCCCGGCTGGGACCACTTCCGGTAGCCGGTGCGCGGCAGTGATCTGCGTCCGACCTCGGGGGCGGGGAACGGCCCGGCGCCGGGGCCGGTCGTAACCTGAGCCGGTGAGCGAGATCGAGATCCTCCCGCGGCGCTTCGACGCCCCGGAGTCGCAGGCGTTGATCCGGGCGGCGCTCGCCGACCTGGGCGCGCGGTACGGCGGCAGCGGCGACGAGACGCCCGTCGACGCGGCCGAGTTCGTCCCGCCGGCCGGCGCGTTCCTGGTCGCCTACCTGGACGGGCGGCCGGTGGGCTGCGGCGGCTGGCGCAGCCACGGCGAGGACGGGGACGCGGCCGAGCTGAAGCGGATGTACACCGACCCGGCCGCCCGGGGCCGGGGCGTGGCCCGTTCCGTGCTCGCCGCTGTCGAACGGTCCGCGCGCGACGCCGGCCGCAAGCGGATCGTGCTGGAGTGCGGCGACAAGCAGCCCGAGGCGATCGCCCTGTACACGACGTCCGGCTACGAGCGGATCCCAAACTTCGGCTACTACCGGGACGCGCCGGGCTGCCTGTCGTTCGGTCGTACCCTCTGACCGTCAGCCGACGGTGATGCGGATCTCCCCGGCGGCCCGGCGGGCGGCGACCGCCGCCTCGTCCGGGGTGGCGCCCCAGGCCATCAGGTGCCCGCTGCGGTGCGCCGAGGAGAGCAGCTCCGGCACGGTCTGCCCGACCTTCGTCTCGACCTGCACGTCGAGCACCCCCGGCACCCGCAGCGCGGCCCGTCGGCCGTCCACCGCGGTGACCCGGCCGGGCGGGGCGACCAGGAACTCGATGGCCGCCGCGCCGGTCGGCCGCTGCGGCAGCGCCGGGCGTTCGCCGCACAGCACCCGCAGGTACGCCTCGATGACGTCCCGCTCGTAGGCGATCGAGATGAGCGCGGTGATCATGTCGCCGGGCATCCGGGCCGCGCACTCCACGAGCGTCGGCACGCCGTCGACCAGGATCCACTCGCTGTGCAGCATGCCGCTGCGGAAGCCGGCCGCCTCGGCGAGGCGGACCGCCGCGGACCGCAACGCGTCGTGCTCGGCCGCGGGCAGCGCGGACGGCACGGTGTGCCCGGTCTCCACCGGGTACCGGCCGCCGGCGACCCGCTTGTCGGTGACGTTCGCGAAGAGCACCTCGCCGTCGGCGACCAGCAGTTCCACGCTGTGCTCGGAACCGACCAGCAGCTCCTCGACCAGCACGCCGGTGGGCAGGCCGCGCTCGGTGGCCTCGGCCGGCTCGGGCGGGGTGGCGCTGGCCGCCCAGCGGGCCGGCAGCTCGGCCGGGTCGGTGATCAGCTGCACGCCGAGGCTGCCCGAGCGTCGGGTCGGCTTGAGCACGCACCGGCCGCCGTGCGCCCGGGCGAACGCGACCGCCCGGTCCGGGTCGTCGACCAGCTCGTAGGCGGGGTTGGCCAGGCCGATCTCGTCGGCGAGCAGGCGCATCCGGTGCTTGTCGGAGAAGACGTCCGCGGCGGTCGCGCCGGCGCCGGGCAGGCCGAGCCGCTCGGCCAGCCGGGCGGTGGCGCTCACCGCGTACTCCAGGCCGGGCAGGACCAGCCGCGCGCCGGCCAGGCCGGGTTCGCGGGCGACCAGGTCGTCGACGTCCAGGCCGGTCTGGTATTCCGCCGCCACCAGCCGGCCGATCAGCGGCAGCTCGGCGGCGAACCGGGTCAGCTCGCGGCGGCGGATCACGTCCGGCTCCTCGACCAGCACCACGCTGCCGGCCGGCAGCTCCTGGTCGAACCAGCGCAGTGAGCCGAACGACCCGCCGACCACCACCAGTTGCTCGCGACCCAGATCGAGGTGCACCGGTCGTTCCTCCCCACGGCTCGCGCCGGAACCGGACGGCCGACGCAGCAGCACCCTAACCGGCGGACGCCAGCCGGTCGCCGTACGGTCGGTCAGCCGTCGACGCGGGTCGGTGGACACGACAGAAGCCGGCGGCCCCGAGGGGGCCGCCGGCGACCGACGATGTCCGGTGGTGCTGCCGGGTCAGGCCCGCGCGACCTTGCCGGCCTTGATGCACGAGGTGCAGACCTGGAGCTTCTTGGTGGTGCCGCCACCGGCCGGGGTACGCACCGACTGGATGTTCGGGTTCCAGCGGCGGTTGGTCTTCTTCTTGGACCAGGGCACGTTGTGGCCGAAGCCCGGCCCCTTGCCACAGACGTCGCACACGCTAGCCACGGGATACTCCTGGGATTGAAACGTTCATGAGGTCGCCGCCAGGCGCAGCCCGGGCAACCTGGTCAGGTTACCCGATGCCGGTCCGTACGCCCAACCGGCCCCGCGCCGAGCCCGCCCAGCGTACCGACCGGCCGGGCCGGACCGCCGCGCCGGTCGGACACGCCGGGCGGAGGCGGACGACCCCGGCGCGTGTCGGCGCGCGCCAGTAGGCTTCCCGACGTGCTGGACACCCTCGACGCGGCCGCGGTGCGCCGCTGGTGCACGAGCGGGCTGGCCGCCCTCCGGCGGCACCAGGGCGAGATCGACGGCCTGAACGTCTATCCGGTGCCCGACGGCGACACCGGCACCAACCTGGTGCTCACGTTCACCTCGGCGCAGCAGGCCCTGGCGATGGACCTGGGCACCCTGCCCGACGACGGGCACACCCCGCACGGGCACGCGCTGCGGTTGATGGCCCAGGGCGCGCTGCTCGGCGCGCGGGGCAACTCCGGCGTGATCCTCTCGCAGATCCTGCGCGGCCTCGCCGACCGGCTCGGCACCGCGCCGGCCGTCCGGGGCCGGCAGCTCGCCGCCGCGCTGACCGACGCCACCACCGCCGCCTACGCGGCGGTCGCCCGACCGGTCGAGGGCACCCTGCTCAGCGTGGTCGCCGCCGCGGCCGGCGCGGCCCGGCGGGCGGACAGCGACGACCTGCGCGCGGTGGCCCGGGCCGCCGCCGAGGCGGCCGCCCGGGCGCTGGCCCGCACCCCGGAGCAACTTCCCGAGCTGGCCCGCGCCGGGGTGGTCGACGCCGGCGGGCGCGGGCTGTGCCTGCTGCTCGACGCGCTGGTCGAGGTGGTCACCGGGGAGAGCCCGGAGCAGCCGGCGCCCGCGCCGCCCGCGCTCCGCCGGCCCGGGACCGCCGTTCGGGAGACCGGCTCCGAGGCGTACGCCTACGAGGTGCAATACCTGCTCGACGCCACCGACGAGGCGGTGGCCCGGCTGCGCGACGAGCTGGCGGCGCTCGGCGACTCGCTGGCGGTGGTCGGTGACGGCGCCGGCACCTGGAACGTGCACGTGCACGTCGACGACGTCGGCGCGGCCGTCGAGGCGGGCGTGGTCGCCGGCCGGCCGCACCGGATCGCGGTGACCCGCTTCGCCGACCAGGCCGCCCCGGCGACCGAGCGGGCGGCGCGCCCCGAGGGCCGGGCGGCCGTGGTGGTGGCGACCGGCGCCGGCATCGCCGAGCTGTTCGCCGCCGAGGGCGCCGTGGTGGTCCCCGCCAACCCGTCCACCGGCGAGCTGCTCGACGCGGTCCGGGCCACCGGCGCGGCCCGGGTGGTGGTGCTGCCGAACGACCCGAACACGCAGTCGGTGGCGAGCGCCGCGGCGAAGGAGGCGCACGGCCTCGGGGTGAAGGTGAGCGTGGTGCCCACCCGATCCCCGGTGCAGGCGCTCGCGGCGTTGGCCGTGCGCGACCCGAAGCGACGCTTCGAGGACGACGTCATCGCGATGGCCGAGGCGGCCGGCGCCTGCCGCTACGCCGAGGTCTGCCACGCCGGTCGGGAGGCGCTCACCGTCGCCGGCCCGTGCCGCCCGGGTGACGTGCTGGCCCTGGTGGAGGGCGAGGTGCACCTGATCGGGCAGGATCTGACCGACACCTGCACCGCCGTGGTCGACCGGATGCTCGGCGGCGGCGGCGAGCTGGTCACGTTGCTCTGCGGGGCGGACGCCCCGGCCGGGCTGGCCGACCGGGTGCGTGCCCACGTCGAGCGGTCCTGGCCGTTCGTCGAGGTGCAGGCCTACGAGGGCGGCCAGCCGCACTACCCGCTCCTGCTGGGGGTCGAATGACGAGCGAGCCGTCGACGGTGGACACGCCGCTGAAGAAGCTGGTGGGCGAGAAGACCGCCAAGGCCCTGGCCGGCCACCTCGACCTGCACACCGCCGGCGATCTGATCTACCACTTCCCGCGCCGCTACGACGAGCGCGGCGAGCACACCGACATCCGCTCGCTGGACGTGGGGGAGCAGGTCACCGTGCTGGCCCAGGTGCAGCGCACCGCCGTCCGCCCGATGCGGCAGCGGCGCGGCAACCTGCTGGAGGTCACCGTCGGCGACGGCTCCGGCGGTGTGCTCACCTGCACCTTCTTCGGCAACCAGGCGTGGCGGGAGCGGGAGCTGCGCCCGGGCCGGTGGGGGTTGTTCGCCGGCAAGGTGACCGAGTTCCGGGGCAAGCGGCAGCTCAACGGCCCGGAATACGTCCTGCTCGGCGAGGGTGGCGACGGCGAGGCGGCGGCCAACGAGGAGGTCGAGGAGTTCGCCGGCGCGCTGATCCCGGTCTACCCGGCCGCCGCCGCGGTGCCGACCTGGGTGATCGCCCGCTGCGTCCGGGTGGTGTTGGACACGTTCACCCCGCCGGACGATCCGCTGCCGGCCGCCGTGCGGGCCACCCGCAACCTGGCCGGCATCGGCGACGCGTTGCGCGAGATCCACCGGCCGACCAGCAAGGAGGCGCTCTACCGGGCGCGCCGCCGGCTCAAGTGGGACGAGGCGTTCGCGGTGCAGCTCACCCTGGTGCAGCGCAAGCACCGGGCGGCGGCGTGGCCGGCGCGATCCCGGCCGGCGAAGGCCGGCGGCCTGCTGGACGCGTTCGACGCCCGACTGCCCTACGAGCTGACGTCCGGCCAGCAGGTGGTGGGGCGGGAGATCGCCGCCGACCTGGCCACCGCCCACCCGATGCACCGGCTGTTGCAGGGCGAGGTGGGTTCCGGCAAGACGGTCGTGGCGCTGCGCGCCATGCTCCAGGTGGTGGACGCCGGCGGTCAGGCCGCGCTGCTCGCCCCGACCGAGGTGCTCGCCGCCCAGCACCACCGCGGCATCCTCGACCTGCTCGGCCCCCTCGGCCGGGCCGGTGAGCTGGGCGCCGCCGACGACGCGACCCGGGTGGAGCTGGTCACCGGCTCGCTGGGCGCGGCGGCCCGGCGGCGCGCGCTGGCCGAGGTGGCCGAGGGGCGCGCCGGCATCGTGCTCGGCACGCACGCCCTGCTCTACGAGGGCGTCGACTTCGCCGACCTGGGCCTGGTCGTGGTCGACGAGCAGCACCGGTTCGGCGTCGAGCAGCGGGACGCCTTGCGCGCCAAGGCCGACCAGCCGCCGCACGTGCTGGTGATGACCGCCACCCCGATCCCGCGCACGGTCGCCATGACCGTCTACGGCGACCTGGAGACCTCCACGCTGTCCCAGTTGCCGCAGGGCCGTTCGCCGATCGCCTCGCACGTCGTTCCGGCCGCCGACAAGCCGGCCTTCCTCGACCGGGCCTGGCGCCGGCTGCGCGAGGAGGTCGGCAAGGGCCACCAGGCGTACGTGGTCTGCCCGCGGATCGGTGAGGGCCCGGTGTCCGACGAGGAGCCGCCGCGGGAGGACGACAACGGCCGCCGGCCGCCGCTCGCGGTGACCGAGGTGGCCCCGCTGCTCGCCGAGGGGCCGCTGCACGGGCTGCGGATCGGGGTGCTGCACGGGCGGCTGCCGGCCGACGAGAAGGACGCGGTGATGCGCGCCTACGCCGCCGGCGAGCTGGACGTGCTGGTGGCGACCACCGTGGTGGAGGTGGGCGTCAACGTGCCCAACGCCACCGTGATGATCGTGCTGGACGCCGACCGGTTCGGTGTCTCCCAGCTGCACCAGTTGCGCGGGCGGGTGGGCCGGGGTTCGGCAGCCGGCCTCTGCCTGCTGGTCACCGAGGCGGCCGAGGGCTCGTCCGCCCGCGAGCGGCTGGACGCGGTGGCCTCCACCACCGACGGGTTCAAGCTGGCGGAACTCGACCTGGAGCAGCGCCGGGAGGGCGACGTGCTGGGCGCCAGCCAGTCCGGCCGGCGTTCGCACCTGCGGCTGCTGTCGCTGAGACGCGACACCGACCTGATCCGGGACGCCCGGGCCGAGGCGATCACCCTGGTCGAGGAGGATCCGGAGCTGGCCCACCATCCGGCGCTGGCGGCCTCGGTCGCCGCGCTGGTCGACGAGGAGCGCGCCGAATATCTGGAGAAGGGCTGAGTCGGGCTCGGCTAGGCTCCGGCAGATGTCGATCTTTTCTCACGATCGCGGGGTGCTGCTGCTGGCTCGGGGCGACGAGGTCCTGGTGGACCGGGTCACCGGCGCCGCCGACGAGTCCACCGGGGCGCCCTGCACCCCGGCCACCCGGTTCCAGATCGCCTCGATCAGCAAGCAGATGGCGGCCGTCGCGGTGCTGCTGCTCGCCGAGCGGGGCGTCCTGCGCCTGACCGACCCGGTGGTGCGCTGGCTGCCCGACCCGCCGTCGACGTGGTCCGGCATCACGCTGCACCACCTGCTCACCCACACCTCGGGTCTCGGTCACTGGGAGGAGCACCCGGCGATCGATCTCGCCGCGCCGACCGAGCCGGACGCCCTGCTCGCCGCGTTCGCCGACGTGCCGCCGCTGTTCCGGCCCGGCGCGGGGTGGCACTACAGCAGTCCCGGCTACGTGCTGCTGGCCCGGACGGTCGAGCGGGCGACCGGCCGGCCGTACGCCGAGTTCCTCGCCGAGGAGGTCTTCGCGCCGCTCGGCATGACCGGCAGCTTCGCCGGGTCGGGCGACGGACGGCCGGACGTGGCGGTCGGGCACGAGGGCGGCCGACCGGTGCCGTCGTGGGACCTGGCGACCGTGAGCATGGGCGCCGGTGACGTCTGGTGCACCGGGGCGGACCTGCTCACCTGGCTGGACGTACCGCGCCGGGGGAGGCTGCTCGCCCCGGCTTCGGTGGCCGCGATGACCGCGCCGCACGCGCCGACCGGCAAGCCCGGCGAGGCGTACGGCTACGGGTTCTTCGTCGGCCCGCTGGCCGGCCGGCGGGCGGTGCACCACTCCGGGGACAACGGCGGCTACAAGGCGTTCGCCGCCTGGCTGCCCGACACCGACCACCGCCTGGTGCTGCTGACCAACCAGGCCGAGATCGATCCGGTGGCTGTCACGTCCGTGCTCGACTCCGACCGGGTGTGATCCACACCAGGTGGTGTGACCCCGCCACCTCGGCGTGCGGGAGTGGACCACGCGGCGAGGGCGCGCCGACCGGGTGGTCGACGCGCCCTCGGGCGATCGGAACGGATCAGGCGGTGAAGCTGATCCGGCGGCGACGGGCCACCACGTAGAGCACCGCGCCGGCGCCCAGCAGCAGCACGGCACCACCGGCGATGGCGCCCGCAGCGGGGCCGGTCACCGGCAGGCCGCCACCCTGGCCGGAGCAGTCCTTCGGCTGGGTGTACGGGATGGTCTCGGAGTCCTCGACGACGTCGTACTTCACGGTGACCTTGAGACCCTGGTAGGCGTCGAACTCGACCGAGGTGGTCTTGCCCGGCTCGGAGACCAGCTTCTTGGTGACGCCCTTCTCCGTGGTCAGCGTGGCGGTGAAGGGGACGCCCTTCGCCGGGTTCTCCACGGTGAAGGTCATCGATTCGCAGTCCTGGTCCAGCTTGAAGATCGGCTCAGCCGGGGCGGACGGGGTCGCCGACGGGCTCGGCGGGGTGGACGCGGACGGCGTCGGGGTGGGCGCCGGCGGCTCGGTCGGCTCGGGCGTCGCGCTGGCGCTCGGGGTCGGCGTCGGGGAACTCGGCGACGGCGACGGGCTCTCCTCGACCTCGCAGTTCCGGCTGGGCTGGGCCACCACGGTGCGCTCACCGTCGTGCGACTGCCGGCCCCGCTCCCAGTGCGCCCCGACGGTCAGCTTCAGCTCGGGGATCTCACCGGTGAACGTGTGGGTCTGGGTGCCGGTCAACGGCCCCTCGCTCTGCTTCTTCAGCTCCGCGCCCACGGACAGGCCGCCGGTGATGTCGCCGGGCACGGTGGACTCGAGCTTGGTGATCCGGCCGGAGATGTCGCGCTCGCTGCTGATCACCGACCAGGTGACGGTGACCTTGCCGTCCTTGGTGGCGCAGTAGCTGCCGGAGGGCTCGGGGTGGTGGGCGGCGGCCGGGGCGGCGACGGTGGCCACGCCGGCGAGGCCGATCAGCGCACCGGCGGTGAGGACGGCGGCACGCCGGAGGTGGAGACGGTTCACGTCTTCTCCTGAGGGGGGAGGATGGGAGAGGAGTGCGGCGGACGGACCGGAGTCGCGCGTCCGCACGGCAACCGGGCAGACCCTAGCGAGATCGACACCGCGGGCGTTACCGCGATCTACGGGTCGTAAAGGGTCCGTTATGAATCCGAGATCATTGATGTACGCGCGGTCACCGATCGTCGCTGCGGGTGGTGTGCCGACCGCTTCCTCCGGTCGCGTAGCGTCGGGGCATGCGCAGGGGACGACGGTGACCCGGATCGTGGCCGGCACGCTCGGTGGGCGGCGGATCGCCGCGCCGCCCGGCGCCGGCACCCGACCGACCTCGGACCGGGTGCGGGAGGCGCTGTTCAGCGCCGTGCAGGCCGACCTCGACCTGGCCGGGGCACGCTTCGCCGATCTCTACGCCGGCTCCGGCGCGGTCGGTCTGGAGGCGCTGTCCCGGGGCGCCGCCCACGTGCTGCTGGTCGAGTCGGACGCCCGGGCCGCCCGGGTGGTCCGGGAGAACATCGCCGCGCTGCGGGCCGCCCCGGCCGCCCGCCTGGTCACCGGCAAGGTGGGCAGCGTCCTGGCGGCCGGGCCGGACGGCGGGCCGTACGACGTGGTCTTCGCCGATCCGCCCTACGCGGTGCCGGACGCGGAGATCACCGCGATGCTGGCCGCGCTGGTCGACGGCGGCTGGCTCGCCCCGGACGCCCTGGTGGTCGTGGAGCGGTCCAGCCGCACCGGACCGGTCGGCTGGGTGGAGGGCGTCACCGGGGAGCGCAGTCGGCGCTACGGCGAGACCACGCTTTGGTACGGTCGCCGATCATGAGACGTGCGGTCTGCCCGGGCTCGTTCGACCCGGTCACCAACGGTCACCTCGACATCATCGGCCGGGCGAGCCGACTCTTCGACGAGGTGATCGTCGGTGTGTTGATCAACCAGTCGAAGCAGGGGTTGTTCAGCGTCGAGGAGCGCATCAAGATGCTCCGCGAGGTGACCGCCTCGTACGACAACGTCCGGGTGGAGTCGTTCCGCGGCCTGCTCGTCGACTTCTGCCGGGACCAGCAGGCGAGCGTGCTGATCAAGGGCCTGCGCGCGGTCAGCGACTTCGACTACGAGTTGCAGATGGCCCAGATGAACGTCGGTCTGGCCGGCGTGGAGACGCTCTTCATGCCGACCAACCCGCTCTATTCGTTCCTCTCCTCCAGCCTGGTCAAGGACGTGGCCAAGTGGGGCGGCGACATCTCCGCCCACGTCCCCGACCTGGTCCGCGAGCAGCTCGTCACCCGCCTCCGCCCCTGACCCGCCCCGACCCGCCCGCCGATCTTGCACTTGCGGCCCGCCGTTCGTCCGTTCCGACCGGAATGCCGGGGCGGAAAGTGCAAGATCGACGAGAGTGGGTGGGGGCGGGGGCGACGCGCCGGGCGGGGGCGGGTAGGGCGGGAGTGGGCGGGGCGCGACATGATGGGGGTTGGCGCCGAAAATGGGCGCAGGCCGCATCATGGAGGGCGGCCGACGAAGACAGGAGTGAGGCGCCGGTGGACCCGCTCGATCGCATCGACGAACTGATCGCCATGGTGGAGCAGGCCCGCTCCGTCCCGATGTCGCGCAACAACTGCATGGTCGACCGCGGCGAGATGATCGCGGCGCTCGACGAGATGCGTGCCGAGCTCCCGGCGGACCTGCGCCGCGCCGCCGCGCTGCTGGAGGAGCGGGACAAGATCATGGAGGCCGGCAAGCGCGAGGCCGACCGGATCATCAGCGAGGGTGAGGCGGAACACGCCCGGCTGGTCTCGGTGAACGAGATCACCGTCTCGGCCGAGCACGAGGGCGCCCGGATCATCGCCGAGGCGCGCGCCGAGGCGCAGCGCCTCCGCGAGGAGGTGGACGACTACGTCGACACCGCGCTCGCCAACTTCGAGCAGTTCCTGACCCGGGCGCTGGCCTCGATAGAGCGCGGCCGGGACAAGATGCACGCGCTGCGCGAGATCGGCACCTTCGCTGGGGACGAGGCCGAGCGCCCGCTACCCTTCTGAGCGGCGCACGGGCCGGTCGCCGACAGCCGGCTGCCGCCGGGCCCGGGGCGGGCACGCCCCCGGTTCGACGGTCCGCCCCCCTGCCAGGTAACCTTTTTTGTCGGCCTCTCACGGCCGGAGTCTGACTATGCCCAAACATTCGCCTCGCCAACTCGACCCCAGGGCGCCGCTGGTCCTCGACACGAGGGACCTGCCGCGTCGCCCTGGCGCGTTGCGTGAGCTCCGGCGGGTCGTGACGGCACCGGCGGACCTCGGTGTGGAGTTGATCAGCGTGCCGGAGGGCGCGGACCTCGACCTCGACCTGAGGTTGCAGTCGGTGTCCGAGGGTGTGCTCGTCTCCGGGACCGTCGCCGGTCCCGTCAAGGGCGAGTGCGGCCGTTGCCTGCGCGAGATCGACGACTCGGTGGTCGTCAACGTCCAGGAGCTGTACGCGTACGAGGACAGCACCACGGACGAGACGACCGACGAGGACGAGGTGGGCCGGATGCAGGGCGATCTGATCGACCTGGAACCGGCGTTGCGGGACGCGGTGGTGCTCGCGCTGCCGACCAACCCGCTCTGCCGGGAGGACTGCCCAGGCCTGTGCCCCGAGTGTGGGGTGCACTGGGACGATCTGCCGGCCGACCACAGTCACCAGCAGATCGACCCGCGTTGGGCGGGCCTGTCGCAACTGAACCGTACAGAGGAGTAGGAACCGTGGCCGTCCCCAAGCGCAAGATGTCGCGCAGCAACACCCGCGCCCGCCGGGCGAACTGGAAGGCCTCGGTGGTGGCGACCGTTGCCTGCCCGCAGTGCAAGTCGCCGAAGCTGCCGCACGCCGCCTGCTCCGTCTGCGGCACGTACAACGGCCGCCAGGTCCTCGAGGTCTGACCTGGACGCCGAGTGACGCCCCCGACCACTTCTCGGGTGGCGCGCGCACCACGGCTGAAGCCCGGTGCCCCGGCTCCCTCCGCCGCCGGCCGTTCCCCGGCCGGCCGGCCGTCGGAGCCGGGCACCGCGCGGATCGCCGTCGACCTCCTCGGCGGGGACGATGCTCCCGCCGTCGTGGTTGACGGCGCTCTGCGGGCGGTGCGCACCGATCCTGACCTGCGCCTGCTGCTCGTCGGTCCGACCGAGGTCGCCGACGGGCTGCTCGGTGCGCTCGACCCGACGCAGCGTGCCCGGGTCACGGTCCGCCCGGTGCGGGCCGCCGTCGGCATGGCCGACCATCCGACCGCCGCCCGCGGCGAGAGCACGGTCCGCACGGCCGTGCAGGCCGTCCAGGACGGCTTCGCCGACGCCGTGGTCTCCGCCGGCTCGACCGGCGCCACCGTCACCGCCGCCGCGCTCGGCCTGGGCCGCTGGCCCGGGGTACGCCGACCCGCGCTGGTCGCCACGCTGCCCGCGGTCGACGGGCCGGTGGTGCTGCTGGACGTCGGCGGCACCCTGGAGCCCGGCCCGGCCACGCTGGCCCGGCACGCCGTCCTCGGCGCCGCCTACGCGGCCGTGGCCCACGCCGTCGCCGCGCCCCGGGTGGGGCTGCTCTCCGTCGGCCACGAGGCGGGCAAGGGCGACCGGTTGCGCCGGGCCGCCGACCCCGCCCTCGCCGCCGTGCCGCTGCCCTGCGGCGCCCGGTACGTCGGCCTGGTCGAGGGGTACGACATCTCCCTCGGCACCCGGGTCGACGTGGTGGTGACCGACGGATTCACCGGCAACGTCCTGCTGAAGGCCATCGAGGGCGCGTACGCCATGGCCGGTGGGCCGCCGGCGAACGGCGGCGCGCCCCGCGCGGCGGCCCTGCTCGGGGTGGCCGGCACCGTGGTGGTGTGCCACGGCGCCGCCGGCCCGGACGACGTCGCCTCGGGCATCGCCCTGGCCGCCCACCTGTGGCGTCGTGACGCCGCCGGTACGGTCCGTGCCCTGCTCGCCGAGATCCCGCACGATCCCGCACCTGACCGCAACGACACCGAGGTAGCACCATGACCAACGAGAAGCGGCGGCGTGCTCCCGTCAGCCACCTGGAGGCGGCCTTCGGCGTGTCGCTCGACCCGGAGCTGCTGGAGCGCGCGCTGACCCACCGCTCGTACGCGTACGAGAACGGCGGCCTGCCCACCAACGAGCGGCTGGAGTTCCTGGGCGACTCGGTGCTCGGCGTGGTGATCACCACCGCGCTCTTCCACAACCACCCCGACCTGCCCGAGGGGCAGCTCGCGAAGCTGCGGGCCAGCGTGGTCAACATGCGCGCGCTGGCCGACGTGGCGCGCGGGCTCGGCCCGGACGGGCTCGGCGCCTACCTGCTGCTGGGCAAGGGCGAGGAGGCCACCGGCGGCCGGGACAAGGCGAGCATCCTCGCCGACACGTTGGAGGCGCTGCTCGGCGCCATCTACCTCCAGTACGGGCTGGACACCGCGGCCATCGTGATCCACCGGCTCTTCGACCCGCTGATGGCGGAGTCGGCCGGCCGGGGCGCGGCGCTGGACTGGAAGACCAGCCTCCAGGAGTTGACCGCGGCGTTGGGTCTGGGCGTGCCGGAATACCGGATCGAGGGCACCGGCCCGGACCACCTGAAGACGTTCACCGCCTGGGTGGTGGTGGCCGGCAACCGGTACGGCGGCGCGGAGGGGCGCAGCAAGAAGGAGGCCGAGCAACGGGCCGCCGAGTCGGCCTGGCGGATGCTGACCGAGCAGGCGGAGGCGACCGCGCGGGCGGAGGCCGAGGCGCGGGCGGAGGCCGAGGCCGAGGCGCGGGCCGAGTCCGGGGCGGTCGACCCGGAGGACGCCGAGGCGGGCGCCGGCCGTGCCTGAGCTGCCCGAGGTGGAGACCGTCCGGCAGGGGCTGGCCCAGTGGGTCGTCGGCCGGCGGATCACCACCGTCGAGGTGCGCCACCCGCGGGCGGTACGCCGGCACGCGCCGGGCGGGGCGCACTTCGCCGACGTGCTGGCCGGCCGGACCGTCACCGGCGTACGCCGCCGGGGCAAGTACCTGTGGCTGCCGCTGGACAGCGGGGACGCGGTGATCGGCCACCTCGGCATGTCCGGCCAGCTGCTGCTGCAACCGGCGGACGCGGCGGACGAGCTGCACCTGCGGGTCCGCTTCCGGTTCGCCGACGACGGTCCGGAGCTGCGCTTCGTCGACCAGCGCACGTTCGGCGGGTTGTCGGTCTCCGCCGGTGGGGCGGAGCTGCCGGCCGAGATCGCGCACATCGCCCGGGACCCGATGGATCCGGAGTTCTCCGACGACGGGTTCGTGGCCGCGCTGCGCCGCCGGCGTACCGAGATCAAGCGGGCGTTGCTGGACCAGACGTTGATCTCCGGGGTGGGCAACATCTATGCCGACGAGGCGCTCTGGCGGGCGCGGTTGCACGGCGCCCGGCCGACCGACGCGCTGACCGGTCCGGCGGCGCTGCGGCTGCTCGGCCACGTACGCGACGTGCTGGGCGAGGCGATCAAGCAGGGCGGCACCAGCTTCGACGAGCTGTACGTCAACGTCAACGGCGAGAGCGGCTACTTCGACCGGTCGCTCAACGCGTACGGCCGGGAGGGGGAGCCCTGCCCGCGCTGCGGCGCGCCGATCCGGCGCGAGGCGTTCATGAACCGGTCCTCCTACAGTTGCCCGCGCTGCCAGCCGCGCCCTCGGGGCAGCCTCCGGGGATGACCCGGAGCCGCTTCGGGGTTGCGCCGGTGTGCTGCGCCGGAGGGTCCCCGGCGGCGCGCCGGAGCGTACCCTGAAATGCCCTTTTTCCGATGATCGGTGCGGCCGGTTCCGGCCGCCCGGGTAGGGCCTGCCTCATCGGGGAGGAGCCGGGGCCGTTCCCCGATGTCCGGGCCGCGTCCGGTGCCTAGCGTCGGCAGACGTCGGCACGGGGCCGACGTCTGGAGGGGGAACCCGGATATGGGCAGGCGACCGGTGACCGTGCGGCTGGCACGGTGGAGTGCGGAGCATCCCTGGCGGGCCATCGCGCTGTGGGTGGTGTTCGTCGCGGTGTGCTTCGTCGGCGGCAACGCCGCCGGGCTGAACGAGGCCACCGACGCGGATCAGGCGATCGGCGAGTTCGGGCGGGCCGAGCTGATCGTCGACGGTGGTGACTTCCACGATCCGGCCACCGAGAACGTGCTGATCACCGCGCGGTCGGGGGCGCTGGACCCGGCCGCGGCGAAGGCCGTCGCGCAGGACGCCGCGGGCCGGCTGCGGCAGGTCGAGGGCGTCGCGTCGGTGGGTACGCCGATGCCGTCGCGGGACGGGACGGCGCTGCTGCTGCCGATCACCATGGCCGGCGACCCGGAGACCGCCTCCGACCGGGTGCAGCCGCTGCGGGACGCCACCGCCCAGGTGCAGGAGGCGCACCCGGAGCTGCGGGTGGAGCAGGTCGGTGGCCCGTCGATCGACAAGGCGCTGGACGACACGCTCGGCAAGGACTTCAAGCGGGCCGAGCTGCTCAGCCTCCCGGTGACGCTGGCGATCCTGATCATCGCGTTCGGGGCGCTGATCGCGGCCGGCGTGCCGGTGCTGCTCGCGCTCTCCTCGGTGGCGGCCGCGATGGGCCTCTCCACGCTCGCCTCGCACCTGGTGCCGGCGACCGACACCACGGCCAGCGTCATCCTGCTGATCGGCATGGCGGTGGGCGTGGACTACTCGCTGTTCTACGTGCGGCGCGAGCGCGAGGAACGGGCCAAGGGCCGCTCCGGCCTCGACGCGGTGGAGATCGCGGCGGAGACCTCCGGGCACGCCGTGGTGGTCTCCGGCACCGCCGTGATCATCTCGATGGGCGGCCTGCTGCTCGCCCAGGACGCCATCTTCTCGTCGCTGGCCGTCGGCTCGATCCTGGTGGTCGCGGTGGCGGTGATCGGCTCGCTGACCGTGCTGCCGGCGTTGCTCGCCAAGCTGGGCCGCTGGGTGGACCGGCCCCGGGTGCCGCTGCTGTGGCGGCTCACCGCCCCGCGCGGCGGGCGGCCGGCGCGGCCCCGGTTCTGGCCGGCCGTGCTGCGGCCCGCGCTGCGCGCACCGGTGGCCACGCTGCTGATCTCGGTCGCGTTGCTGCTCGCGCTGGCCGCGCCCGCGCTGGGCATGAAGCTCAAGTTCCCCGGCGCCGAGGACGTGCCGCGCACCACGCCGGCCATGCAGGCGTACGACCGGCTCACCGCGGCCTTCCCGAGCAACGGCACCAACCACACGGTGGCCGTGCGGGCGCCGGCGGACCAGGCCGACCGGGTGCGGGCCGCGCTCACCGGCCTGGCCGGCCGGGCGGCCACCGACCCGCTCTTCGCGCCGGCCGAGGGGGACGGCCCGGAGATCAGGGTGTCGGCCGACCGGCGGGTGTCCGTGCTGGACGTGGCCACCCCGTACGCGAGCCGTTCCGACGAGGCCTCCCGGTCCCTGCACGAGCTGCGCCGGGACCTGGTGCCGGCCGCGCTGGACGGCATCCCGGGTGTGGAGTACGCAGTCGGCGGCGGGGTGGCCGCCAGCGAGGACTACGCCGACCACATCTGGGCGAAACTGCCGGTGGTCGCCGCGTTCGTGCTGGCGTTGACGTTCCTGGTGATGGCCTGGACGTTCCGGTCGGTGGTGGTGGCGCTCACCTCCATCCTGCTCAACCTGCTCTCCGCCGGCGCCGCGTACGGCCTGCTGGTGCTGGTCTTCCAGAGCCACTGGGCGGAGGGGTTGCTCGGCTTCACCTCGATGGACGCGATCGTCACCTGGCTGCCGCTGTTCCTGTTCGTGGTGCTGTTCGGGCTCTCCATGGACTACCACGTGTTCGTGGTCAGCCGGATCCGCGAGGCGGTCGACCGCGGCATGCCCAACCGGGAGGCGGTGGCGGAGGGGATCACGTCCTCGGCCGGCGTGGTGACCAGCGCGGCGATCGTGATGGTCGGGGTCTTCTCGATCTTCGCCACGCTCAGCATGATCGACTTCAAGCAGCTCGGCATCGGCCTGGCGGCGGCGATCCTGCTGGACGCCACCATCATCCGGGCGGTGGTGCTCCCGTCGGTGATGACGCTGCTGGGCGACGCGAACTGGTGGGCCCCGCGCTTCCTGCGCCGTCGACCGGCCACCCCGACGGTCGAGCCGCCGCCCGCGCCGTCGCCGGAGTTGGTCGGCGCCCGCTGACCCGGCGCGTCGGACCGCCCCGGCCCGCTTCGGCCGGGGCGTAGTCCGACCGCCGGGCCTCGGCCCGGCCCCGGCTCGCCCTCGGCCTCGGCCGGTCCGGGGTTGACTTTCCGGCCTGGCTGTGCTGGTCGCCGAGGAGACGTCCGCTCAGACGGGCTATACCTGAGAGGCATAATTATGCCTCTCAGGTATAGCGAGCTGAAGGCATCTGTCCCGGGAGCGGGTCACGGACAGTAGTCGCCGGCCGGTGTGCTCGCCGGGACGGGAGCGACCGGGACCGCCGACCGTCCGAGGGGTGGTCGGGGCCGGAAGCCGGCAGGATTAACGCGCCTGGTGGCGGGGCATCTGGGCCGCCATGGATGAAGAGCTCTCGCCGGAGGCGCTTACGACCGCTCCGGCTCTCCCCACAGGCCGGAGCGCGTCATGAGCGCCGACGTGCAGACCGGCACCGTACGGACCAACGTGCCGGCCCGCCTCGACCGGCTGCCGTGGTCCCGCTGGCACTGGATGATCGTGATCGGTCTCGGCACGGTCTGGATCCTCGACGGCCTCGAGGTGACCATCGTCGGCAACCTGTCCGGCAAGCTGGCCGAGCCGGGCAGCGGTCTGGACATCACCCAGAGCCAGGTCACCGGCCTGGCCGCCGCGCTCTACGTGGCCGGCGCCTGCACCGGCGCGCTCTTCTTCGGCTGGCTCACCGACCGGTTCGGCCGCAAGAAGCTCTTCCTGCTGACCCTCGGCCTCTACCTGGTGGCCACCGCGCTGACCGCGCTCTCGTTCGACACCTGGTGGTTCTTCCTCTTCCGGTTCCTCACCGGCATGGGCATCGGCGGTGAGTACGCGGCCATCAACTCGGCCATCGACGAGCTGATCCCGGCCCGCCACCGCGGCCGGATCGACATCATCATCAACGGCACCTTCTGGCTCGGTGCGGCGATCGGCGCGCTGCTGACCGTGCCGCTGCTCAACGGCCTGCCGACCAACCTCGGCTGGCGGGTGGCGTTCGGCCTGGGCGCGGTGCTCGGCGTGGTGATCCTGCTGGTCCGGCGGCACGTGCCGGAGAGTCCACGCTGGCTGTTCATCCACGGGCGGGCGGACGAGGCGAACCGCCTCGTCGACTCGGTCGAGAGCGAGGTCGAACGGGAGACCGGCAAGGACCTCGCCGAGGCCGACAACTACATCGAGATCCGGCAGCGGAAGAGCACCAACTTCCTGGAGATCGCGAAGACGCTGTTCCGCCGCTATCCGAAGCGCGCGACGCTGGGTTTCTCGCTCTTCATCGGCCAGGCGTTCCTCTACAACGCGATCACCTTCGGCTTCGCCCAGATCCTGCAGACCTTCTTCGACGTCCCGCCCGGCAACAGCGGATACTTCTTCGCGGTCATCGCGGTCGGCAACCTGTTCGGCCCGCTGCTGCTCGGCCGGCTCTTCGACACGGTCGGCCGGGTGCCGATGATCGCCGGCTCGTACATCGGCTCGGGCGTGCTGCTGCTCGGCACCGCCTGGCTCTTCCACGCCGGCGTGCTCACCGCGGTGACCATGACCGCGTGCTGGTGCGTGGTCCTCTTCTTCGCCTCCGCCGGCGCCAGCGCGGCGTACCTGACGGTCAGCGAGATCTTCCCGATGGAGACCCGGGCCATGGCCATCGCGTTCTTCTACGCGATCGGCACCGCCGCGGGCGGCATCACCGGCCCGCTGCTCTTCGCCAAGCTGGTCGGCAGCGGCCAGGTCGGCGATACCGTGCTCGCATTCGTGATCGGCGCCTCCATCATGATCATTGGCGGTCTGGTGGAGCTGGCGCTCGGCGTCAAGGCCGAGGGGAAGTCCCTGGAGGACCTGGCCACTCCGCTCAGCGCCGAACAGGCGGGCGTGCCGGCGCAACGTGGCGCGGACAGCTCGACCTCGACCACCGGCGCGAGCGCCGGCTGACCCTCCGACGACGCGCCGCCTCCGCCCGTCCTCCGGGCCGGGGCGGCGCGTCGTGTCACGGCAGCGGGCAGGGCTCCCGCCAGGCGTCCAGAGCCCGGTCCTTGCGGATCGAGGCGAAGCCGTAGCCGGTCGCGGTGACGCAGGACGCGGCCCGGTCACCGGTGTACTCGACGTGGAAGACCGGCTTGTCGGCGTCGACGAACGGCAGCAGCTTGGCGCACTCGCGGCGGCGTACGCACTCCTGGTTGACCGCGAAGTCGAAGTCGGGGGCCAACGCGGCCACCTGCGCCACGTCGTCCACCAGGCCGGGGGAGAGGTCGAGCCGACGGGCCAGCCCGGCCAGCCGGCGGTTGAACAGCAACTGCTCGTCGAAGCCCAGCGGGAAGCCGGAGCGGTGCCGGTAGCCGTCCGCGTCGTCGAGCGCCACCGCGCCGAAGCCCTTGCCCCGGCAGAGCCGGAACCGGTCGGCCAGCACCGGCGCCAGCGCGTCCCAGCGCCGGAGGTCCAGGAACCGACTCCCCGGACGGCCCGGCACCGCCGCGCCGCGCAGCGCGGCCGGAAAGCGGGTGGCGTCCGCGTCGCCGGCCGCGTACGTGCCGACCCGGACCTGGCAGACCAGCCGGCGGCCCCGGGCGCGCAACGCGGCGGTCTCGGCGGAGGTGGTCCGCACCGGATCGAGGAGGAAGACGTCCGCGTCCACTGACACGTCCACCGGGCCGGCGAGCTGCCACTGCCACGTCCAACGGCGGGCCGACGCGGCCGGCCAGGGGGTGGGCGCTCCGGGTGGCACGGTGACCCGCTCCCGGCACGCCGGGACGGGCGCGAGCAGCAGCGCGGTCAGCGCCAGCGCCACGCCCCGGCACGGCCCTCGTCGGCGGACGTGGGCCGGCCGGGAGCGCGGCACGGCACACGCCGGCCGGATCCGCAATGACAGCTCCCCGGACGCGGGCGACCCGACGCCGCCCCCGCCCGGTCAACGAGCGCCGGCCCGGTCACGACGCGCCGGTCAGCGCGGCGTGCCGAAGTCCTGCGTCCAGTACGGCCCGTTGCTGCGCGCCACGCCCACCCCGATCTGGGTGAACGAGCAGTTCAGGATGTTCGCCCGGTGTCCCTCGGAGTTCATCCAGGCGTCCATCACGGCGGCCGGGCTCTGCTGGTTCCAGGCGACGTTCTCGCCGTACGCCCGCCACGTGTAACCGACCCGGTCGAGCCGCTGGCCCACGTCGCTGCCGTCGCTGCCGTCGTGCGACATCTTCTTGTGGTCGGCCTGGTCCTGGCTGTGCCGCTGGGCGGCGAGCGTCAACTTGGAGTTGACGGTCAGCGCCTTGCAGCCGGCCTTCGCCCGCTCCTGGTTCACGATGTCGACGACCTGCTGGAGTTCCGAGCTGAGGCCGCTGCCGGAGGAGGTGGTCCGGGCGCCGGTGTTGCTCGGTGCGCTGCTGCGCTCCAGCTGCCGCGACGGGGCCTTGGTCCGGCTGGGCCGGGGCGTGGCCTTCTTCGTCGGGCTGGGCTTCACGGTGGTCGGCACGGCCGTCGGGCTGGCGGACGGGGGGACCAGCGCGTCGGCGGACGGTTCGCTCCCGGTCTGCTCCGGCGCGTCCGGGGCGACGATTGCCGGCGCGTCGGCGGAGGTCCGCTCGGCCGGGCCGTCGCCACCGGGCAGCAGCACGGCACCGACTCCCAGGCTCACCACCAGCGTCGCGGCGGCGGCGGCGCCGCCGATCACCAGCGGGCGGGAGAGCCGTCGCCGCTGGCGGTGCCGGTTGTCGTCGGGCGGGGTGTCGGTCACCGGTTGCCAGGCCGCGGTGGGCTGTGCCCAGGCGCCGGCCGGCTGCTCCTCGCCGTTCCACCGGTCCCGCTGCTCGTCGCCGTTCCACCGGTCCCGGTCCGCCGGATAGGGGCCGGCCGGCGCGAACGGCGCAGGCGGGCCGTATCCGGTCTCGGCGGCACCGTGGCCGTGGTCCGACGCGGCGGCGTAACCCGGCTGCGCGGCGAGGTGCCCGGTCCGCTCGTCGGCGTATCCCGGCTGCTCGGTGGCGTACCCGGGCTGCTCGGTGACGTATCCGGGCCGCGCGGCGGGGTCGTACCCGGCCGGGCCGTGTCCAGGGCCGTCGACGTCGCCGTAACGGCCGGCGTCGAGGGTGGGCGGCAGGTGGCCGGCGGGCGGTTGGGCCGGTTCGTCCCCGAAGAGGTACGACGACCGCGGCTCGGGCCGGTCGCTGAGCCACGCCGGACCCTGGTCGGTCGGCTGCTCCGGGCGCCGGGAGGCGTCATCCGGGTCGATCGGGTCGGTCCAGCGGTACACGCCTGTCCCCTCCACGGGTCGGTTGCGGGCCGGGGTGACGCTACGGGTGCGCCCGAGCTGCGGCAACGTGGCTAAGAAAGAGTTAAGGCGAAGCCGACCGCAAGGGTGAGGCGTTCACACATTCCTCAGGGCGTACAGTAAAGGCGTCCGGACAGAGCGTGTCCGCGCCTTGTGGCAGCCCCCCGGCGAGTGGCCCGGCCGACGTGGAGATGATCTACGGCCTGCGTCAACTTGACGAAGGAGGGGGGTTCGGCTCAATATGTAGGTGTCGCCAGTCGCGCCCAGTCATGCCCCGACACATCGGAGCATTGGCAGCCGCGAACATCATGGGCGCGCGTTGGCCGGCCTTTCCGGCAGCGCATATCGAGGAGTTCAGCATGGCGAAGGCCCTCTACGGCCACGTAGGTGCAGCGTCCGACCGGCGTCTGCTCGACGAGGCCACCCGACTGCGTGCCAGGGTTCAGGCACTGGAGTTCGAGATCACGCGTCTGCGCGCCGAGAACGATCGGCTCGCGGCGGCGGCGGCGGAGGCGGACGACCTCCTCCGGCTCGCCGAGCCCGCGCTGACCTGAGTTCCGGTCGTCGGAAAACTGAATCGCACCACACCGAAAAGCGCGCCGACACTTCAGTGCCGGCGCGCAGCCATGTACGTACCCTTTTCGCCGTTGTTCGCAATTCTCGATCTTGCGGTGGCTCCGGGAAATTGCGTCCGGTAATTGTGATCTTGCGGTTTTCGCCCGACCGGGGCGGCGGATACGGAAAGCGGACAGCCCCCCGCCGGGTGGGTCGCGTGCCGGTGCGCTCCCGGTCGCGGGTTAGTCTGCGGGTTCACCAGGTCCGCGCAGCCGGCGACGGTACGGCGACCACCGGACGAGGATCGAGAAGGTGCATCTCAAGAGCCTGACGGTGCGGGGCTTCAAGTCCTTCGCCTCCGCCACGACGCTGAAGCTGGAGCCGGGGATCACCTGCGTGGTGGGCCCGAACGGCTCCGGCAAGTCCAACGTCGTCGACGCCATCGCCTGGGTGCTCGGCGAGCAGGGCGCCAAGGCGCTACGCGGCGGCAAGATGGAGGACGTCATCTTCGCCGGCACCGCCGGGCGGGCGCCGCTGGGCCGGGCCGAGGTCACCCTCACCATCGACAACACCGACGGCGCGCTGCCGATCGAGTACACCGAGGTCTCCATCACCCGCCGGATGTTCCGCTCCGGCGAGAGCGAGTACGAGATCAACGGTGACTCCTGCCGCCTGCTCGACATCCAGGAGCTGCTCTCCGACTCCGGCATCGGCCGGGAGATGCACATCATCGTCGGGCAGGGCCGGCTCGACGGCATGCTGCACGCCAAGCCGGAGGACCGCCGGTCCTTCATCGAGGAGGCGGCCGGCGTCCTCAAGCACCGCAAGCGCAAGGAGAAGGCGCTGCGGAAGCTCGACGCGATGCAGGTGAACCTCAACCGGCTGACCGACCTCACCGCCGAGCTGCGCCGCCAGCTCAAGCCGCTGGGCCGGCAGGCCGAGGTGGCCCGGCGCGCCGCCGCCATCCAGGCCAACCTGCGCGACGCCCGGCTCCGGCTGCTCGCCGACGACCTGCACACGCTGCGGACCACGCTCGACAGGGAGATCGCCGACGAGACCGCGCTGCGTGAGCGGCGTGAGCAGATCGAGGGCGAGCACGGCGAGGTGCAGGGCCGGCTCGGCGAGCTGGAGGCGGCCCTGGCCGAGGACGCCCCGCTGCTCGCGGCCGCCCAGGACACCTGGTACCGCCTCTCCGCGCTGCAGGAGCGGTTCCGCTCCATCGAGCAGCTCGCCCGGGAACGGCTGCGTCACCTCAGCGCCACCGGCGACGACGAGCGCCCCGGCCGCGACCCGGAGCAACTGGAGGCGGAGTCGCGGCGGGTCCGCGAGCAGGAGGAGGAGCTGCGCGCCGCGCTCACCGACGACCAGATCCGGCTCGCCGAGGCGGTCGAGCACCGGCAGGAGCTGGAACGGCAGCTCGCCGCCGCCGAACGGGAACTGGTGACCGCCGCCAAGGCCATCGCCGACCGGCGGGAGGGGCTGGCCCGGCTGACCGGTCAGGTCAACTCCGCCCGGGCCCGCACCACGAGCGCGGGCGAGGAGATCGAACGGCTCGCCGCCGCGCACACCGACGCGCTCGGCCGGGCCGAGAAGGCGCAGGCCGACCTGGACGCGGTCGCCGAGCAGTCCACCGAGGCCGACCGGGACAACGCCGACCTGGACGCCCGGCACGCCGAGGCGGTGGCCGTGCACGAGCAGGCCCAGGCGGCGGTGCGCAGCCTCACCGACGGTGAACGTGCCGCCGAGAAGGACGCCGCGACCTGGAAGGCCCGCGAGGAGGCGCTCGCGCTCGGCCTGCGTCGCAAGGACGGCGCCGGGGCGCTGCTGGCCCGCGCCGACCAGGTGCCCGGCCTGCTCGGCAGCCTGGCCGGGCTGCTCACCGTCGCCCCCGGCGACGAGGCGGCGCTCGCCGCCGCGTTGGGCGGGCTCGCCGACGCGGTGGCGGTCAGCGGCGTGGACGAGGCCGTCGAGGCGATGCGGCTGCTCAAGATCTCCGACGCCGGGCGGGCCGGCCTGCTGGTCGGCAGCCCCGCCGGGCCCGGCATGGACGGCACCGCCGACGCGCTGCGCCCGAAGCTGCCCGACGGCGCCCGCTGGGCGCCCGACCTGGTGGAGTGCGCCGCCGGCATCCGCCCCGCCGTGCACCGGGCGCTGCGCGACGTGGCGCTCGTCGACGACCTCGCCGCCGCGGCCGACCTGGTCGCCGCGAACCCGGAGCTGCGCGCGGTCACTCCCGACGGCGACGTGGTCGGGGCGTACGCGGCGGCCGGCGGGTCCGCCAAGGCGCCCAGCTTCATCGAGGTGCAGGCCGCCGTCGAGGAGGCCCGGACCAACCGGGCCACCGCCGAACGCGCCGCCGCCGAGCTGCGCGACCAGTTGACGCAGGCCCGCGAAGAGGTGACCGTCGCCAAGGAGGCGGTGCAGCACGCCGCCGCCGCCAAGCGGGAGGCGGAGAGCCACCGCAACGCCGCCGCCCGCCGGCTCGCCGAACTGGGCGCGGCGGCCCGCTCGGCCAAGGCCGAGACCGACCGGCTCGGTGAGTCGCGGTCCCGCGCCGAGGCGGCCCGGGAACGCGACCTGACGACGCTCGCCGAGTTGGAGGAGCGGCTGCGGCTGGCCGAGACGACTCCGATCGACGCCGAACCGTCCACCGAGGAACGTGACCAGCTCGCCGCGATGGTGCCGCAGGCCCGGCAGAACGAGATGGAGGTCCGGCTCGCGGTGCGTACCGCCGAGGAGCGGGTCGCCTCGATCGCCGGTCGGGCCGACTCGCTGGCCCGGCAGGCCACCGCCGAGCGGGCGGCGCGGGAGCGCGCCGCCGCCCGGCGCGCGGCCCGCACCCGGGGCGCGGAGATCGCGCGGGCCGTGGTCGGCGGCACCCGCGAGGCGCTCACCCGACTCACCGTCTCCCTCGCCCGGGCCGAGGAGCACCGCGACGCCGTCGCCCGCGAACGCGCCGCCCGCGAGGCCGAGCTGTCCGAGGTACGCGGCGCGGCCAAGCGCCTCGCCGCCGAGCTGGAGCGACTCACCAGCCAGGTGCACCGGGACGAGGTGGCCCGCGCCGAGCAACGGCTGCGCATCGAGCAGTTGGAGGCCAAGGCCGCCGAGGACTTCGGGCTGGACGTGCCCACGCTGGTCGCCGAGTACGGCCCGGACCAACCGGTCCCGCCCACCGACGCCGACGTCGCGCTCGCCGAGTCCGACGGCCGGCCGGTGCCCGAGCCGGTCCGCTACGAGCGGCCGGTGCAGGAGAAGCGGGCCGCCAAGGCGGAGCGGGAGTTGACGCTGCTCGGCAAGGTGAACCCGCTCGCGCTGGAGGAGTTCGCCGCGCTGGAGGAACGCTTCAAGTTCCTCTCCGAGCAGCTGGAGGACCTGAAGGCCACCCGGCGTGACCTGCTCACCGTGGTCAAGGACGTGGACGAGCGGATCCTGGAGGTCTTCGCCAGCGCGTTCGAGGACACGGCGCGGGAGTTCGAGCAGGTCTTCACCGTGCTCTTCCCCGGCGGCGAGGGGCGGCTCATCCTCACCGACCCGGAGGACCTGCTCACCACCGGCGTCGAGGTGGAGGCCCGGCCGCCGGGCAAGAAGATCAAGCGGCTGTCGCTGCTCTCCGGCGGCGAGCGGTCGTTGACCGCGGTGGCCATGCTGGTGGCGATCTTCCGCGCCCGGCCCAGCCCGTTCTACATCATGGACGAGGTGGAGGCGGCGCTCGACGACGTCAACCTGGGCCGACTGATCACGTTGCTGGCACAGTTGCGGGAGAAGAGCCAACTGATCGTGATCACCCACCAGAAGCGGACCATGGAGATCGCCGACGCGCTCTACGGCGTGACCATGCGCAGCGGCGTGACCCAGGTGATCAGCCAGCGGCTCAACCGGGCCGAGGACGACGGGCAGGAGACAGACGAGTGAGTCGGGAACGCGCCACGGCGCTCCTGGTGGACTTCGACGGCGTGCTGCGCCGCTGGGACCCGGCGGTGGCCGCCGGCGTCGAGCGGGAGTACGGGCTCACCGAGGGTGTCCTCGGTGAGATCGCGATGTCCTGGGGGCTGCTCCAGCCGGTGCTCGTCGGACAGATGAGCCACGCCGCGTGGATGGCGAGCGTGGCCGACGCGCTCACCCCCTCGCTCGGCGACCCGGCCCGGGCCCGCGCGGCGGTCGACGAGTGGCAGCGCTACCGCGGCGAGGTCGACCCGGACGTGCTGGCGTTCGTGCGCGAGGTGCGGGCGGCCGGCATCCGGGTCGGGCTGGGCACCAACGCCACCGACCTGCTCGACGCCGACCTGGCCGCGCTGGGCCTGACCGACGAGCTGGACGTGGTGGTCAACTCCTCGGTGGTCGGCGTGCACAAGCCGGCGAAGGAATACTTCCAGGCCGCCTGCGCGGCGCTGGACACCCCGCCGGCCCGGGTGCTCTTCGTCGACGACCAGGACCGCGCGGTGGCCGGCGCCCGGGTCGCCGGGCTCTCCGCGCACCGCTGGAGCGGGCCGGCCGACCTGCGTTACCTGCGCGCGGCACTGGCCTACTGAGCCGGCCGCCCCGCGTCAGTCCGGCGCGGGGCTGGCCGGTGTGGCCCCGCGCAGGGCGTCGGTGAGCCGCCGCGCCAGGTCGTCCGGGAGCGTGCCCTCCCGCTTGAGCACCGTCATCACGTAGCCGCGCAGCACCAGGCTGAAGTTGACGTAGTGCGGCGAGACCGGCCGGAGCCGGGCGCGGTCGACAGCGTCCCGCAACAGCGGCAGGTAGGGGTAGTTCTCCTTGATGATCGCGTCGCTGTAGACGACGGCCCGGGTGGCGGCGAAACCGCCCTTCTCGAAGAGCGTGCGCTGGCTCTCCTCCCCGGTCAGGTACTCGATCAGCGCCTGCGCGGCCCGGGGCTGCCTGCTCTGCCGGGCCACCGCCAGGTTCTGCCCGCCCAGCACGCTCGGCCCGGGCAGCGCCGTGACGCCGACCCTGGACGCGGCCGGCGACGCCGGCGCGGACGCGTCCGCACCGGTCAGCTTGCGGTACGCGACCGGCCAGTTGCGCATGAACGCGACCTCGCCCACCGCGAAGGCCTCCCGGCTCTGGTCCTCGTTCTGGTTGAGGGCGCCGCTCGACACCACGGACGCCCCGGTGGCCGACGGCGTCAGCGACCGGAGCGCGTCGGCCAGCCGCTTCGGGTCGACCGAGACCCTGCCCCGGTCGTCGACGCGCAGCTCGCCGCCGTGCGCCCAGAGCGCCTCCAACGCGTTGACGGTCAACCCCTCGTAGCCGGCGAGCTGGCTGGTGAAGCCCGCCTTGAGCCCGGAGGCCCGCCCGTCGAGCAGCCGGGTCGACTCGGCCTCGATCTTCGGCCAGTCGAACGGCGGCTTCAGCCCGAGGTCCCTGCGGTAGTAGAGCAGCCCGGCGTCGGTGTTGAACGGCAACGCCCACAACCGGCCCTGGTAGCGGCAGGTGCGCAGCGGCTTCTCCAGGAACGCCTCGTCCGGGGGATCGGCCAGTCGGCGCTCGTCGATCGGGCGCAGCAGGTTCTTCTCCGCGAACGCCGCCGTCCAGGTGACGTCGAGGTTGAACACGTCGATGTCCTGGTCGTTCTCGCGCTCACCGCGGTTGATCATCTCCGCGTACTGGGCGTCCGCCGCCTCGTTCAGGCTGATCATCCGGGCCTGGTTGTGCGGGTTCGCCGCGTTCCAGAGCTTGAGCAGCGCCTGCCGCTGCTGGCCCTCGCTGTCGTCCCGGCCGGTGAGGACCACCAGGTCACCCGGTTCCAGGCCCTTCGGGCCGGCGACCTTCCACAGCAGGAGGGAGCACGACGCGGCCACCAGCACGCCGCTGAGCAGGCCCAGCCCGAACGCCCGCCACCAGCGCCGCCGTTCCCTCCCCGGCGTCGGCCTGGCCCTCCGAGTCGATGGCATCAGTCCGCTCCCTTCCACAGCGCGGTGAACAGCCGGTCCAGCGTCGGATCGAGGCGGTCGGTCCGGGTGTCGTAGCAGTCGCCCCCGGTGCCCTGCGCGAGGCGGTCGAGCGGGGAGCCGGCGCAGTCCGCGTCCCCCACCGCGAGGACGTAGAGGCGTACGCCGGACAGCTCGGCCACGGTCGGTGGTGGCCGCCCGGAGGTGTCCTGGCCGTCGGTGACCACCACGAGCGCGCGCAGCGGGTCGCCGCCGCCGCCCCGGAGCTGGGCCACGCCCTGCCGGATGGTCTGGTGCAACGGAGTGTCGCCGGCCGGCCGGATCCGCGCCACGGCGGCGCGCAGGCTGCCGGCGACCGTCGCGCCGGGCGGACCGATCGGCACGATCGGTCGGGCGTTGGCGGCCACCGTGGAGAACGTGCGGAGGCCGAACTCGTCCCGCCCGCCCACCCGCTCCACAGCCCGCCCGACCCCGTCCACCGCCACCTCGAACCGGCTCCGGCGTCGATCCTCGCTCGGCTCGCGCATCGAGCCGGACGCGTCCAGCGCCACCAGGACCCGCCCCGGCCGGTGCGCGCGGCGGTAGACCTCGCGCACCCGGTCCTGCTCCCCGGCGACCAGCTCACGCAGGGGGCGGACCCGGGCGAACGGCCAGTCGAACAACGCGCCGTTGGCGCGGACCACGGGCGTGGTGGCGGTCACGCCCGGCGGCCGCAGGCCGACCCGGAGCAACGCCTGCTGCCCCTCCTCCTCGTGGACCAGCCAGCGGGCGAAGGTGGACGCCGCCGCCCGTACGGCGGGGCTCTGCACCGCCGCCGGCCAGCGGAGCCGGGCGACCGTGAGGAAGAGCAGCGGAGAGTCGGACGGGTAGAACGCCTGCAGCCGTTCCGTCGCCGGTGGCGGCTGCTGGGCCGGACAGCCGGCGCCGAGCGGCCGGCCCTGGTTGTAACGCACCAACGCCTGCTCGGTGAGCACCACGGCGGGTATGCGAACCCCCGCGCCGCCGGTGGGGGCGGTGGCGCGCGTCCGCTGCCGGCAGAGCACGGCGAGGTCGTCGCCGATCGGGTACGAGCCGGCGTCCAACGCCTCGTCCACCCACCGCTCGACGTCCTGCCGCGCGGTCGACGCGGACGCCAGCCCCCGCTCGTCGCCGTAGAGCGCGTAGGTGGCCAGACGGGCGGGCGCCGACACGGCCGGATCCGCGCGGACCACGCCCTCGCCCCCGGAGATCACCGGTTGGGCCGTCGCGCCGGCGGCGTCTCGGAACAGCTCCCGCCACGTCCGCCCCATCCGGCGCGCCGCCTCGACCGCCCCGCCGGCGGCGACCTGCGCCTGCGGGACGCCGAGCACCAGCGGCGACGCGGCGATCTCGTTGACCTCGTCCACGACGCCCGCGCCGGCCGGGCCCAGCCGCGTCACGTCGACCGCCGACTCCGGCAGCCACAGGTCCGGGTGCGGCCCGACGTCCTGGAGGTAGCGGCGCCCCGGCGCGCCGGACGAGTCCCAGTCGGCGCCGATGCCGGCGCGGACGTCGTCGGCGGCCGCGGGATAGAGGTAGAGCCGGGCCAGCGGGCAGCCCCGGTGCTGCCGCGCGGACCACCGCTCGAACGCGTCCGCCACCTCGCGGTACGGCTCCAGCCCGGCGGCGGAGGTGGCCACCCGCACCTGCGGCGGCTGGAAGCAGTCGGCCCCGACGGCGGCAACCGGGCCGGAGTAGCCGGCGGAGGCACACAGCAGCGCCCAGACCGCGAGGATCGGCACGACCACCCGCCGGGGCAGCGCGCCGCGGGTGGCGGGGCGCGACGTCACGGCGGCGACCAGGCGCCTCCACCGGTGCAGCGGGCCGTCGTCCGGCGGTGGGGGCGCCTCCCGGCCCGCCCAGGCCACCCGGATCACGCCCTGCTTCCGGTGGACCGAGAGGGTGGGACGCTGCCGCCTGCTCACCTCGTGGACCCGCTCGTCGACATACCGGTAGAGCTCGTCGGTGTCGACGATCCCGTCGCCGTTGCGGTCCGCCCGCCCGGTGCGCAGCCCGTCGACCACCGCCCGGGTGAAGACGCCCTGACCGTCCCGCTCGAAGCTGAGTTCGGTGCCGGCGCAGGAGGTGATCACGACGTGCCCGCGCCCGCGGAACGGGCCGGTCAGGTCGGCGTCGTGCGCGCCCCGGGCCCGCTCGTCGCGGGCGAAGGCGCCGCTGTAGCAGCAGTCGAGCAGCACCACGATCTGCTTGGCCCGGCTGTCGGCCATCTCGTGCCGGATGTCGGCGGCGGACAGCGCGGTCGCCCGGATCAGGTGGCTGTCGTGCTCGGAGTCGCGGGCGGCGAAGAACAGGTCGCCCGCCGCGTCCTTCAGCCCGTGCGCCGAGATGTGCAGGAGCAGCAGGTCGTCGGGCTCGGTGTTGTGGAAGAAGACGGCGACGGCGCGACCCACGTCGTGGACCGTGCGGTTGCGCAGCACGCGTACGTCGTCGAAGGCGCCGATCGCCGGGTTCTCCAGCACCTCGCGGAGGGAGTCCGCGTCCGCCACGGTGCCGGGGAGGGAAGCGAACTGAGGATCCGCGTAGGCCTCGTTCGCGATGATCAGCGCTCGTCTCATCGTTCCGGTGGGAACACCCGGTCGACGAACGCCTCGATCAGCCGGCGCTGCTCGTCGGCGGTGGCGTCGTCGATGATCAGCTCGTGCTCGCCGATGCGCACCTCGACCCGGCCTCGACCGCGCCGCCGCTGCCACTCGCCGACGACGCGGAGCACCCCGGCGACGAGGTCCGCCTGGGCGGCCAGGACGGCGAGCAGCGTGCCCAGTTCGGCGAGTTCGCCGGCCCGGGAGCCGTCCGGCGCGACCGTGGCCGACTCCGCCTGGCGGACCGAGCGGACGGCGTCGAGCTGGTGCAACTCCCGGCGCAGGCGGTGGGCGGCTTCCTCGGTCGTGTCGGCGTCGTCATCGAGGGTGACGAACCGACCCACCACTGTGTCCATTGATCGAACGTTATCAGCTCTCCGCCAACCGGCCGGTAACATTCCGTACACAGTGGTGGCTCGACCCGGTCGGGCGGGCCCCGTGTCCCGCCCGACCGGGCGACGGCTCACCGCAGGCCGGGCACCTCGGCGACGGTGAACGGTGGGGCGGCCGGGTCGGCGAAGAGCTGGCTCTCCACCCAGAGCAGACGATCGGCGTCGCGGGCCACCGCGGTCGGCGACCGTCGGGTGCCGACCGGACCGGACCGGCCCACCACCCGGGCGGTGTGCCACCCCGCGTCGAGCCGGGCCACGTTCACCGCGAACCGGGTCACGCCGGCGGCGTCCGTCTGGTTGACCACCCCGTACAGCCGCCGGCCCTCCAGCAGCAGGCCGTCCGCACCCATCCGGCCACCGGTCACCTCGACCTCGGTCACGGCCCGGGCCGTCAGGTCGACCCGGAACAGGCGTTCACCGCCCTGCTCCGCCACCAGGGCGACCCGGCCCGACGGCTCGCTGACGACGCCGTTGAGGAACGTCGGCGCGGCCGGGAAGTCGCCCGGACGCACCCACGGGACGAGCGCGCCCACCCGCCCGCCGTCGAGCGCGGCGCGCCACAGCGTGCCGGTGGCGGAGTCGGTGACGTAGACGGCGTCGCCGGTGACCACCAGGTCGTTCAGGGCCGCGCCGCCGGCCGCCGTCCGGCGGGCCAGCAGGGTGCCGTCCGGGCCGTACACGAAGAGCGTGCCGGTGAGCCAGCCGGCGACGAAGATCCGACCCTGGCGGTCGGTCCGGATGCCGGCGGCACTGGTCCGGCCGTCGGTGCCGGCGGCCAGGAACGGGCGCAGGGCCGCCCGCCGGGTGTCGCCCCGGTAAACCGCCCCGGTGGCCGAACTGGTGACGTACATGGTTCCGGCCGGGGTGACGGTGAGCCCTTCCGGGAACACGTCCGGTTCGGCGGAGACGACGTAGACGACGGGGCGGCCGGTGGTGGGGGCGGGTTCCGGCGCGCCGGCGGTCACCGCCGTCAGGACCACCGCCGCCGCCGCGAGAAGTGTCTTCACCCCACGGAGCGTCCGGCGGTGGCGACCCGACCGGAAGCCCCTTTCGGGCCGGGCCGAAAGGTGGCTACCGTTCGCCGGTGACCACCCTGCGGCTCAACGCGACCGACCTGAGCCGGACCGTGCTGCACGCCGGCCCGGCGGTCCTGGTCGAGTTGGCGATGGCCGCGCAGCGGCTGGTCCTCGCCGACGTGCCGACCCACCTCACCGCATGGCGGGCCCGCACCCGGGCGGCGCTGCGCCCCGACATGCGGCCCTACCTCGACCTGTGCCGGACGCCGTACCTGCTGCCGGACTTCCTCACCCCGCCCCGCTTCGACGGCGACCTCGCCAGCCTGGTCGACCAGGTCGCCGGCACGCCGGACGAGGTGCTCGCCGCCGAGCTCGGCCCGCTGGTGGAGTCGGGCGCGCTGCCCGCCCGGGTGGCGCCGCTGGCCGCCGGGGAGGCCGCCGCCCGAGCCCAACTGCGTGCCGCGATGCTCGCCTTCCACGGCGTGGCGCTCGCTCCCTACTGGACGGAGGTCGAGACCGCGGTACGCGCCGACCGGGCGGTACGCGGCCACGTCCTGGCCGGTGGTGGCCTCGACCGGGTGCTCCGCGACCTCAGCCCGTACCTGGCGTGGGCCGAGACGGGGGAGAGCTACGCGCTGTCGTACCGGTGCGCGGTCGCCGACGACATCGAGCTGACCCCCGGCGGACGCGGGCTGACCCTCGTGCCGTGCCACCTCGCCCCGCAGCCGTTCCTGCTGGCCGACCCGACGGGCCCGCTGGTGCTGGTCTACCCGATCCGGCCGGGCCCGGAGCACCTGCGATCCCGCGCGCCCCTGGCGGACCTGCTCGGGCGTACCCGGGCGGCGGTGCTCGCGGCGACCGCCGACGCCCCCGGCACCTCCCAGCTCGCGCGCCGGGTCGGTGTCTCCGCCGCGACGGCCAGCGAGCACGCGGCGACCCTGCGGGCCGCCGGCCTGATCACCACCCGGCGGGCGGGCGCGTCGGTGCGGCACTGCCTCACCCCGCTGGGCGAGCAGTTGTTGCGGGCGGGCGGCCCGGCGGAGGCCGGACCGGGGTGACCGGTGGCGGGGCCGTCACCCGGCCCGGTCAGGATCAGTGCGCCGCCGCTCCGCCGCCGGCGACCACCCGGTCCAGCAGGTTGGCGGTGGCCCGGGCCAGGCGGGCGTCGGCCACCGCCGGGTCGGCCAGCGCCCGGGTCCAGCCCAGCGAGCCGGCGGCGAACACCCAGGCCCCGGACGCGGCCCGGTAGAGCCGGCTCTGCTGCACCTGCGGCGTGCCCTGGTGCCGGTAGGGGGATTCGGCCAGCAGCGCCTGCTCCGTGGCCTCGGGGCCGGCGAAGCGGGCCATGCGTTGATCGGCCTCGCCCCACACCACCTCGGGGATCAGGTCGCCGTCCCGGACCCCGGCGCCGGCCCAGAACCAGTGCCCGGCGCCCCGCACCACGAGCGGGGCGTACCCGTCCACGGTGCTGACGTACTGGGCTCCGATGAACTGCTGCTCGGCCTGGCCGGCCGTGCGCCACCTCGTGGTCGGCGGCATCGGCCCGGACGCCGGCCGGCTCTCCTTGGCGCACCGGACCAGGCGGTCGTCGCTGTCGTCCGCGCCGTAACGGATCCGCCAGTAGCAGTTGTTCGCGCCCAGGAAGACCAGGCTGGTGCCGGCGTCGCGGGCGCCGACCACCGCCCGGCGCATCGGCGCCGACCAGTACTCGTCGTGGCCGGGGAAGACGACCGCGCGGAACCGGGCCGGATCCACCCGCCCGGTGTGCAGGTCCTCGCTCGTGGCGTACCCCAGGTCCAGGCTCAGCCCCTCCACCCAGCGGACGAAGCCGATGTCGTGGTCGGCCAGGGCCGGCAGGCCGCAACCGGAGTACGGGCGGTCGTGGCTGACGGCCCGGGCCCGGCGCTCCCCGCTGCGGTGCCCGGCGGCGTCGAAGCCGTAGTAGAGGCTGGCGCCGGTGCGCCCGTCCTCCGGCCACCGGTTGTAGGCCTGCCAGGTGCTGGTCGGCAGCACGACCAGCGCCCCGCCGCCGGCCACCGGCGGGCGCACCACGAACGGGATCCACTGGTGGTGGCCGGAGGCGCCGGCGAGCAGCGCGAGGTAGAGGCCGCTCACCCAGTCCGGCGGCACCGTCGGTCGCCACCCCGGGCGCCAGTCGCAGCGCACCGCTCCGGTCGCCGGATCCACGCGCGGCGGGCCCT
This sequence comes from Micromonospora humi, assembly GCF_900090105.1. Taxonomy (GTDB): domain Bacteria; phylum Actinomycetota; class Actinomycetes; order Mycobacteriales; family Micromonosporaceae; genus Micromonospora; species Micromonospora humi. The sequence continues at coordinate 309,527 of NZ_FMDM01000007.1, forward strand.
GGGGAGCACCGTCCAGCCACGGGCTGACCGCCATCTGCCGCGCGCCCGCGCCCCGGTAGTGACCGAGCCGGAAGACGGTGATCCGGTACTTCTGCGGTTGGGCGACCGAGACGTGGAACCGCAGTTCCGCGCCGGGGGCGACGCTCGTGGCGTGCGCGTAGCCGGCGATCTCGCCGCGCCCGTCCTGGGCGAACCGCAGCCCGGTCAGTCGGAAGTCGGCCGCGCCCGGCCTGGTGTTCTCGACCACGACAGCGCCGGCCGGGCGGCGCGTGGTCGCCCGGACCGGCGCGCTCGGATCACCCGGTCCGGTGCCCAGCGCCGTCGCCCCGAGCGCGCCGATGATGCCCAGCGCCCGCCGTCGAGTGTGCCCCATCCCGGTCCCCGTCCACCTGGTCGCCCGTGCGCCCGACGGTTCCGGTGCCGCGGGTGCGGGCCCGGCGGGGCCGGGGTGATCGGAACCGGCCACGGCCGTTCAGCCGCTAGACGTACCGGGTCGGCGCGGCGTTGCCGGGAACGGTCACTTGTGGACGATCAGGTGTCGGGTGTCGGCCGTTCGGCCGAGCGGGTGGGTGGCCGGGTCAGGAGCCGGTGGCGCCGTCGATGCGCTCGCGGATCAGGTCGGCGTGGCCGTTGTGCCGGGCGTACTCCTCGATCATGTGCACGTACACCCACCGCAGGCTGATCTCGCGGGTGCCGCCGTCGCGCCGGGTGTGCGGGAACGTGTGCTCCAGCGGCAGGTCGGCCACCGCCAGGTCGGCCGCCTCGATCTCGGCGGTCAGGGTGGCCAACGCCTCGGCCGGGTCGGCGTCGGCGATGTCGTTGAGGTCGGCGTCCGGGTCGACGCTGTAGTCGTACATGTCGGGCAGGTCCAGGCCGGCGGCGTGGTGGCGGAACCACCAGCGCTCCACGTCGGCCATGTGCCGCACCAGGCCGAGCAGGGTCAGCCCGGAGGGCTCGACGCTGCGGGTGCGCAGTTGCTCGGCGGTCAGCCCGGCGCACTTGAGGCGCAGGGTGTCGCGGTGGTTGTCGAGCCAGCCTTGCAGCATGGCGCGCTCGTCGGCGATGAACGGCTCGTCGCGGCGGTCGACGTCGGGTGCTCTCCAGGTCATGATCGCAGATGTTAAGCGGGGGCCCCTCTACCACGCGAGGCGTTAAGCGGGGGCCCTTCCTTGCACCTCAGGGGACGACGACGACCGGCCAGCGGCCGGCGCGTACCAGGCGGGTGGCGACCGAGCCGACCAGCTTGTGGCCGGCCTGCTCGGAGGAGCCGACCACGACCAGGTCGGCCCGGTGCTCGTCGGCGGCCCGGCCCAGCTCGGTGTACGCGTCGCCGCGCCGGCACAGGAACGTCACCGGCAGGTCCAGCTCCTCGGCCCCGCGCCGGCACTCCTGCCGCAACTCGTCGGCGAGTTCGTCGTGGGTCCGCTGCACCGCGCCGGCCACCACCCCGGACATGATCCCGCTGTAGGGGGCCGGCGAGCTGACGAAGACCGCCACCAGTCCGGCGCCCTGCCGACGGGCGAGCCCGGCCGCGTAGGCGGCGGCCCGCATCGAGGTGCGGCTGCCGTCCACGCCGACCAGCACCACCCGGGGCCCGTCGGTGCCCCGCTCGAAGGGCAGCGGCCGGGCCTGCGGGCCGTACCGCTCGCGTTCCGGTGCGCTCATCGTCAGTCCCGCCCTCCGGTCCGGATCACCACCGCGTCGTTGCCGGCCGCGACCGTCGACTCCCGCTCGACCTCGGCGGAGACCGGTTCGCTGGTGGTGCGGCGCAGCGGCACCTCCCGGATCAGCACCACCGCGATCAGCGCGAGCAGCCCGAACGGGGCGGCGGCCAGGAAGATGTCGCCGGCGCCGTGCCCGTACGCGGACTCCACCACGGCGCGGATCGGGGCGGGCAGGGCGTGCACGTCCGGCAGCGCGCCGCCGCCACCGGAGGCGGGGGCCGGGACGCCGATCCGGCTCAGTCCGTCGGACAGGTAGCCGGTCACCCGGTGGCCGAGCAGCGCGCCGAGCGCGCTCACGCCGACCGCGCCGCCGAGGCTGCGGAAGAAGGCCACCACCGAGCTGGCCGCGCCCAGCTCGTGCGTGCCGACGGTGTTCTGCACGGCCAGCACCAGGTTCTGCATGGTCATGCCGAGACCGAGGCCGATCAGCGCCATGAAGATCGCGAGCCGCCAGTACGGGGTGTCGGCGCGCATGCTGCCCATCAGCGCGAAGCCGGCGGTGAGCAGCGTCGAGCCAGTGACCAGCCACCGCTTCCACCGGCCGGTGCTGGTGATGATCCGGCCGACCACCGTGGAGGCGACCAGCAGGCCGCCGATCATCGGCAGCGTCATCAGGCCGGCCATGGTGGGGCTCTCGCCGCGGCTGATCTGGAAGTACTGGCCGAGGAAGACCGAGGCGCCGAACATGCCGACGCCGACCGCGATGCTGGCCACCACGGCGAGCGTGATGGTGCGGTTGCGGAACAGCCGCGGCGGGATCATCGGCTCGGCGGCCCGCTGCTCGACCCGGACGGCGAGCGCCCCGAGCAGCACCGCGCCGGCCACCATGACCGCGCTGGTCCAGGAGATCCAGTCGTACCTGTCGCCGGCCAGGGTGATCCAGACGAGCAGCAGGGAGACGGCGGCGGTGATCAGGGTGGCGCCCCACCAGTCGATGGTCACCTTGCGCTTGACCACGGGCAGGTGCAGCGTCTTCTGGAGCACGATCAGGGCGAGCACGGCGAACGGCACGCCGACGTAGAAGCACCAGCGCCAGCCGAGCCAGTCGGTGTCGACGATCACGCCGCCGATCAGCGGGCCGCCGATGGTGCCGACCGCCATCACCGCGCCGAGGTAGCCGCTGTAGCGGCCACGCTCGCGGGGGGCGATCATCGTCGCCATGATCACCTGGGCGAGGGCGGTGAGGCCGCCCGCGCCGACGCCCTGCACCACGCGGCAGGCGATCAGCTCGCCGGTGGACTGGGCCTGACCGGCCAGGACCGAGCCCAGCACGAAGACCACGAGCGCGAGTTGGACCAGGATCTTCTTGCTGGTGAGGTCCGCGAGCTTGCCCCAGATCGGGGTGGTGGCGGTGGTCGCGAGCAGGGTGGAGGTGACCACCCAGGTGTACGCGGACTGGGTGCCGTGCAGGTCGGTGATGATCCGCGGCAGCGCGTTGGAGACGACCGTGGAGGAGAGGATCGCGACGAACATGCCCAGCAGCAGGCCGGAGAGCGCCTCCAGGATCTGCCGGTGGGACATGTCGACGGCGGTCGCCGTCCGGGTGGGCGCTGTCGCCTGCGTCATCGTGGAGTGCCTCCGAGAGGAGAGGAGTTGCGGGTTGCCTCGGGCAACCGTATGGCTTGGTTGCCTTGAGCAACAACCGCGAGTGGTGCGGCTCCTATTCCCCCGGGGCGGGGTCAGAACGTCTCGTTGAACCGGTGCATCAGCCGGGCGAAGGCCGCCACGTCCTCTTTCGGCCAGTCTTCCAGCGATCGTCGGATCTGTCCGAGTCGGGCGGCCCGGGCCGCGTCGAAGCGCCGAGTGCCCTCCTCGGTGAGGCTGAGCTGCGCGGCCCGCCGGTCGGACGGGTCCGGGTCGCGACGGACCAGGCCCAACGCCTCCAGGCCGCCGATCTGCCGACTCAGCGTGCCCTTGCCGATGCCGAGCTTGACGGCCAGGTCGGTGAGCCGGATCTGGCCCGAGCGGCGCAGCCAGAGCAGCAGCCCGTAGGCGTTCGGCTCGAGATTCGGGTGGACCTCCCGGGCGATCTCCCAGGACAGCGCCCGGCCGCGGCGCAGCAGCGCGGTCAACTCGTGTTCCACGGCGCGCAGCGTCTCGTCCACGGTCAGAGGATAGTCATGCCTCGTCGCTGAGCTGCTGGCGCGCCACCGGCCGCAGCGCGCCGTCGCTGGTGGTGCCCTCGATCACCACGGCGGCGGACCGGCCCCGGTGCGTCAGCGTGGCCACCGCGTTGCCGAAGTAGGGCCCGGCCAGCTTCCGCCACCGCACCGGCGGCCGGCGCACCCCGGCCGAGCGGGCCAGCGCCCGGGTCGCCGTGGTCGGCCCCGGGTTCCAGCCCAGCGTCATCAACGGGCGCATCCCGGCCGGCACCTGGTTGTGGATCGGCGAGCAGGTGAGCTGGTGCACCGGCGTCTTCACCCCGCGGTCGGCGAACCGGGCCCGGGCCACGTACGAGTGGTGCACGTCGCCGGAGAGCACGCTGATCGACGCGGGGCGCGGGTATGCCGGACCGGCCCCCACCCGCGCGCCGGTGCGCGCCTCGGCGCCGCTGCCCAGCCGGGCGAACAGCTCGCCGAGCGCGTCGAACGAGCGCCGGAACGCCGCCCAGTGCTCCAGGTCCCAGGCCCGGCGCATCCGCTCGGCCAGCTTGGCGACCCAGGGTCGGTCGGAGTCGGCGAGGCGCTCGTTCCACGCCTCCACGTGGTGGATGCCCGGCGGCATCAGCCAGGGCAGCGAGGTGCCCACCACCAGGTGGTCGTAGGCGCCGTGGGCCTGGTCGAGGAACCACGACCACTCGCCCGGCGGCAGCATCGCCCGGCTGCCCGGCAGGAGCACCCGGCTGGACCGGTTGTCCAGCATGACCAGGCGGGTCCGCCCCAGGTCCAGCGCGTAGCTCCACTGATATTGCACGGCCCGCCAGCGCTCGGTGTCGTGGGCCAGGTCGGCCTCGGTGTCCACCCGCTCGCCGAACTCGTGCAGCACGCCGGTGGCGTCCTCGGCGGCCACCACCTTGGCGTAGACCGGGTCGGCGGCGATCTCGTCCGGGCTCAGGTTGCCCAGGTGCTGGTAGACCCAGTAGGAGGCGAGGCCGCTGCGGATCCGCTCGGCCCACCACGGCTGCTCGCGCATGTCCGCCCGCCACGACTGCGAGGTGTTCCAGTCGTCGATGACCTCGTGGTCGTCGAAGATCATCACGCTCGGCACGGTGGAGAGCAGCCAGCGGATCTCCGGATCCCGCCAGGACTCCAGGTAGAGCTTCGTGTACTCGTCGAAGCTGACCACCTGCGTCGCAGGGGCGTCCTTCGGCCGCCGACGGCGGCGCTTGAGCAGCTTGCGCACGGTCGGCGAGGTCTCGTCGGCGTAGACCTGGTCGCCGAGCAGCACCAGCAGGTCGGGGAGCGCGACCTCGTCGGGCGCGGCCATCACCCGCCGGGCGTACGCGTCGAGCGCGTCCGGCGGCAGCTTGCGCGCGGTGGAGTGCTGGGTGGTCTCCCGGCAGGAGCCGAAGACCAGGCGCACCGGCTGGTCGCCGTCGTCGGCCGCGCGGGTGCGGATCACGCTGGGCGGGAACGCGTCGTCCGGCAGCGGCCAGGCCACCTCGTCGTCGACCAGCACCTGGTATTCGGTGGCGCTGTCCGGGGTGAGCCCGGTCACGACCACGATCGCGTAGTGGTGGTCGTACGCCGAGAAGGTGGGCGAGCTGCCGGTGGCGCCGTCGGCCGTGCGGACGGTGACCACGGCGGGCGCGCTCGTCTCCACCCAGACGGTGGCCCGCGTGTCGACGACCCGGCGCAGCAGTGGGCCGATGAGCAGGCGGGAACCGGGCACGACGTTACCTCCGACAAGATCGATTGGGTCTTCCTACCCGGCCGGCGGTTGCGGTACGCCTTCCAGCAGCGAGCGTACCCGCAGGTTGTTCGCGTGCCGAGGCCGTGAGTGGGACGCCGTCGCCGGCATCTGACAGGATTTCGGGCATGAAGGAATACCTCCTCGTCGCTCTCGCCCTGCTCGGCGTGCTGATCATCGGTGGCCTGAGCCTCGTGGTGCCCCGGCTGCGCCGGCGCCCGGAGCCGCCGCTGCCGACCACGGAGGTCGACACCCGCACCGAGGAGGACCTGGCCGGCCCGCCGGTGGAGGCCCCCGAGGCGGAGCTGAGCACCGGCGTGGTGGTCGAGGCGCCGCCGGTCGGCGCGCCGCCGATCGAGGTGCCCGAGCCCACCGCCGGCCGGCTGGTCCGGCTGCGCTCCCGGCTGTCCCGCTCCCAGAACGCGTTCGGCAAGGGCCTGCTCGGCCTGCTCAGCCGGGACCGCCTCGACGAGGACACCTGGGAGGAGATCGAGGACAGCCTGATCACCGCCGACGTCGGCATCGACTCCACCCGCGAGATCGTCGACCGGCTGCGCGAGCGGACCCGGGTGCTCGGCACCCGCACCGGCGACGAGCTGCGCACGCTGCTCGCCACCGAGCTGGTCAACGCGCTCGACCCGAGCCTGGACCGGTCGCTGCGGACCACGTCGACCGACGGCGTCCCGGCGGTGCTGCTGGTGGTCGGCGTCAACGGCGCCGGCAAGACCACCACCTGCGGCAAGATCGCCCGGGTGCTGGTGGCGGACGGCCGCACCGTGCTGCTCGGCGCGGCCGACACGTTCCGGGCCGCCGCCGCCGACCAGCTGGAGACCTGGGGCGGCCGGGTGGGTGCGGAGACGGTCCGCGGGCCGGAGGCCGCCGACCCGGCTAGCGTCGCGTTCGACGCGGTCAAGCGCGGCATCGAGGTCGGCGTCGACACCGTGCTGATCGACACCGCCGGCCGGCTGCAGAACAAGGTCGGCCTGATGGACGAGCTGGGCAAGGTCAAGCGGGTGGTGGAGAAGCACGGCCCGATCGACGAGACGCTGCTGGTGCTGGACGCCACCACCGGCCAGAACGGCCTGGAGCAGGCGCGGGTCTTCACCGAGGCGGTCAACGTCACCGGGGTGGTGCTGACCAAGCTCGACGGGACGGCCAAGGGGGGCATCGTGATCGCCGTGCAGCGCAAGCTCGGCATCCCGGTCAAGCTGGTCGGCCTCGGCGAGGGCAAGGACGACCTGGCCCCGTTCGACCCGGCGCAGTTCGTCGACGCGCTGCTCGGCACCGAGCCGCTCGGCCGGGACGCGTAGCCTCTCCCGTGACGACTGACGATCGCGCCTACGCGGGGTGGCGCGACCCCAGCCACCCGTCGCCACGCCTCGGGAGACCGTACGTGACTTCGCAGGAGATCCCGCTGCACGGCGGGAACGTGAGCACCGTGGTCCGCGTGGGCGACACGGTCCGGCGCAACGCCGGGCCGTGGACGCCCTCGGTCCACGCCTTGCTGCGCCACCTGGAATACGTCGGCTTCACCGGCGCCCCGCGCGCGCTCGGCATGGACGAGCGCAACCGGGAGGTGTTGTCGTACCTGGAGGGGGAGTGCGGGGAGTACCCGCTCGCCCCGCACTGGGTCACCGACGAGGCGCTGGTCACCGTGGCCACCATGCTGCGGATGTTCCACGACGCCCAGTACGGCTTCACCCCGCCGCCCGGCGCGGTCTGGCGCTCGTTCGGCCCGCCCCCGCCGGACACCGAGGTCATCTGCCACCACGACGCCGCCCCGCACAACGTGATCTGGCGGCCCGACGGCACGCTCGGGTTGATCGACTTCGACCTCGCCTCGCCGGGCGCCCGCATCTACGACGTGGCGTACGCGGCTTGGACCTGGGTGCCGATCTTCTCCGACCGGGACTCGGTCACGCTCGGCTGGAAGCGCCCCGACCGGCCGCGCCGGCTGCGGCTCTTCGCCGACGCGTACGGGCTGATCCCGCGGGACCGGCACCGGCTCATCCGCACCATCCGCAAGCGCATCGTCGACCACGTCGAGGGCATCCGGCGGATGGCCGCCGCCGGCGAGCCGGCGTTCGTCCGGATCGTGCACAAGGGCCACCTCCGCCGGCCGATGCGGGACCTGCGCCTGCTCGACTACGAGCGGCACCACCTGGAGTACGCGCTGCGCTGAGCAAGATCGGCGTTCTTCACACGCCGGAAACAACCCGTCACGTGTCGGAAATCGAGCGGTGTCGGTACAGGAAACAGCGGCCGACCAAGCTTCCGCGCAACCGGCGTACGGGCGACGCTGCCCCGGAAGCCGCGAAGGAGGGAACTTCACCTTTAGGAGGCCAGCGTGCCTGAAGCACCGACGATCGACGGCGGCAACACCGTTTGGCTGCTGGTTTCGACCGCTCTCGTGCTGCTCATGACCCCCGGCCTGGCGCTGTTCTACGGCGGCCTCAACAGGTCCAAGGGCGTGCTCAACATGATGATGATGAGCTTCTCGGCCATCGGGCTCATCTCTGTTCTGTGGTGGTTCTACGGATTCAGCGTCGCGTTCGGCAGCGACGTCAACGGGCTCTGGGGCGACCCGGGCGCCTACCTCGGCACCAAGACGTTCCTCGCCGAGACCGACCTCTGGGGCGCCACGGCGGAGAACCCCAGCGGCATCGGCATCCCGCTCTACGTGTTCATGGCGTTCCAGATGGTCTTCGCGGTGATCACCGTCGCGCTGATCAGCGGCGCCATCTCCGACCGGGCCAAGTTCTCCGGCTGGTTGCTCTTCGCGTTCGGCTGGGCCACCCTGGTCTACTTCCCGGTCGCGCACTGGGTGTGGGGCGGCGGCGTCATCGGCGCCAAGCTGCACGCGCTGGACTTCGCCGGCGGCACCGCGGTGCACATCAACGCCGGTGCGGCGGCGCTCGGCGTGGCGCTGGTGCTCGGCAAGCGGGTCGGCTGGCCGCGCGAGGGCATGAAGCCGCACAACATCCCGCTGGTCGCGCTCGGCGCCGGCCTGCTCTGGTTCGGCTGGTTCGGCTTCAACGCCGGCTCCGAGCTGACCGTCGACTCGGTGGCCGGCCTGGCGTTCCTCAACACCCAGCTCGCCACCGCCGCGGCGGTGCTCGGCTGGCTGCTGGTCGAGCGGATCAAGGACGGCCGCCCGACCATGGTCGGCGCGTCCTCCGGCGCGGTGGCCGGCCTGGTCGCCATCACCCCGGCCTGCGGTTTCATCGCCCCCTGGGCGGCGGTCCTGCTCGGCGGTGTGGCCGGCGCGGTCTGCGCGCTCGCCATCAGCCTGAAGTACAAGCTCGGCTACGACGACTCGCTCGACGTGGTCGGCGTGCACTTCGTCGGCGGCTGGATCGGGTCGCTGTGGCTCGGCCTGTTCGCCACCAACTCCGTCAACAGCGCGATCGGTGACGTGGTCGGCGCGTCCGACGGCCTGTTCTACGGCGGCGGCGTGACCCAGCTCGGCCGGCAGGCGCTGGCCGGTCTGATCGTCACCGTCTGGTCGGGCGGCGTCGCCTGGCTGCTCGCCTTCGCGATCCAGAAGACGATCGGCTTCCGGGTGTCGGCCGAGGCCGAGGTCGACGGCATCGACGTCGCCGAGCACGCGGAGAGCGCGTACGACCTGTCGCCCACCACGGGCAGCAGCGGCGGTGCGTTCGCCATGGCCGGGATCGGCGGCACCAGGCCGAACCCGGAGCCCGCCGACGAGGCGGACGAGTCCGCGCCGGTCAGCGAGAAGGTCGCCGGTTAACGTTCCAGGGATGGAGGGGTTGGACATGAAGCTGGTGACCGCGGTCATCAAGCCGTACCAGTTGGACGCGGTGAAGGAGGCCCTGCACGCGCTCGGCGTGGCCGGGCTGACCGTCAGCGAGGTGCAGGGCTACGGCCGGCAGAAGGGGCACACCGAGGTCTACCGGGGTGCCGAGTACACGGTCGAGTTCCTGCCCAAGATCCGGGTCGAGGTGCTCACCGACGAGATCGACGTCGACAAGATCGTGGACGCCATCGTCGGCGCCGCCCGGACCGGCAAGATCGGCGACGGCAAGGTCTGGGTGACCGGCGTCGAGGAGGTCGTCCGGGTGCGTACCGGCGAGCGCGGGCTCGACGCCCTCTGACGACGGAACCCGCGGACGTGACCTCGTTGACCACGGCCACCGGCCCCACCGGGTCCGGTGTGCCCGTGGTCAACGAGGTCGTCGGCGTACCCGGTGGGATCGGCGAACCGGCCCGGTCCGCCCGGGCCGACGCGCTCGACGCCTGGCTGCGCCGGATCTTCCCGGGGCGGCCCGGGGTCGCGCTGGTCGCGGTGGGCGGACTCGGCCGCCGCCAGTGCGCCCCCTACGGCGACCTCGACCTGGTGCTGCTGCACGCCGGTGTGGCCGGCATCGACGAACTGGCCGCATCGCTCTGGTATCCGATCTGGGACGCCGGGCTGCGGCTCGACCACTCGGTGCGGACCGTCGCCGAGGCGCTCTCGGTGGCCCAGGACGACGTCAAGGTCGCGCTCGGCCTGCTCGACGCCCGACACGTGGCCGGCGACCCGGCCCTGACCGGGCAGCTCGCCCGCACCGCCACCGACCACTGGCGGCGCACCGCCATCCGCCAGCTGCCCGGCCTGCGCGAGATCACCGCGGCCCGCTGGGAGGCCCACGGCGAGCTGGCCTTCCTGCTGGAGGGCGACCTCAAGGAGGCCGCCGGCGGCCTGCGGGACGTCGGCATCCTGCGCGCCATCGCCACCGCCGGCGTCACCGACGCGCTCCGCCCGGCCGTGCACGCCGCGCACCGGCGCCTGCTGGACACCCGCGACGCCCTGCACCAGCAGGTCGGCCGCCGGGTCGACCGGCTGCTCGCCCAGGAACGCGACGGCGTGGCCGCCCTGCTCGGGCTGCGACAGCCCCAGCTCGGCGCGCCCGTCGGGGCCGCGTCCGACGGCGCCGCGGCCGACGGCGGCGCGCCCGTCCGGGACGACGACGCCCCGCCGCCGGTCGCCGAGGGGGACATGCTGCTGCGGCTGGTGGCCGGCGACGCGCGGACGGTCAGCCACGCCCTGGACGACGCCTGGCGGGCCGCCGACCGGCTCCGGTCCGGCCGGCACCGCGCCGCCCCCGGCCGGCCGGTGCGCCGGCCGGTCGCTCGCGACGTCGTCGAGCAGGACGGCGAACTGGTGCTCGCCCGGACCGCGATCGGGGCCCGCCCCGACCCGAGCCTGTCGCTGCGGATCGCGGCGGCGGCGGCCACCACCCGGCTGCCCATCGCCCGGGCCACCTGCGAGTGGCTGGCCGCCTACTGCCCGCCGCTGCCCGCGCCGTGGCCACCGGCCGCCCGCGCCGCGCTGATCACGCTGCTCGGCGCCGGGCCGGGCCTGGTGCCGGCCTGGGAGACCTGCGACCGGTACGGGCTGATCGACGGCTGGCTGCCCGAGTGGACCCGGCTGCGCAGCCTGCCCCAGCACAACCCGGTGCACCGGTTCACCCTCGACCGGCACCTGGTGCAGACCGCGTACGAGGCGAGTCGGCACACCCGCGAGGTGGAACGACCGGACCTGCTGCTGCTCGGCGCGTTCCTGCACGACATCGGCAAGGGACTCGCCGGCGACCACTCCACCGTCGGCGCGCCGCTGGCCGAGGCGGTCGCCGCCCGGATCGGGCTGCCCCCGGCCGAGGCGACGCTGATCGGCACGCTGGTCCGGCTGCACCTGCTGCTGCCCGACGTGGCCACCCGGCGCGACCTGTCCGACCCGAAGACGGTCGCCGGTGTCGCCGAACGGGTCGGCGACACCGGCACCCTGGAACTGCTGCACGCCCTCGTCCAGGCCGACGCCGCCGCCACCGGCCCGGCCGCCTGGTCCGGCTGGAAGGGCCGGCTGGTCGCCGAACTGGTCGCCCGGGTACGCACCACGCTGGACACCGGCGTGGTGCCCGCCCCGCCGGCCCCCGACCCGGCGCTGGTCGCCGGGCCGCTTCCGGTCGTACACCTGGGGGAGGACCGGGTGGCAGTGGCCGCCGCCGACCGACGGGGGCTGCTCGCCACGGTGGCCGGCTGCCTGGCCCTGCACCGGCTGGAGGTGATCTCCGCGGACGCCGCCACTGTCGACGGCCGGGCCCTGGTCGAGTGCCGGGTGCAGCCGCGCTACGGGCTGGCCCCCGACCCGATCGCGCTCGGCGCCGACCTGCGTCGGGCGGTCGCCGGCGACGTCTCGGTCATCCAGCGCCTGCGCGGCCGGGCGCTGGCGGCGCGGAGCCAGGGGGCGGCCCCTCGGGTGGTCTGGCACCGGGAGGCGGCCACCGACGCGGTGCTGCTGGAACTGCGGGCCGCCGACGCGGCCGGCCTGCTCTACCGGGTCACCTGCGCGCTGGACGAGGCCGGTGCCCAGGTGCGCGCCGCCCGGATCTCCACCCTCGGCGGCGACGTGGTCGACGCGTTCTACCTGGTCGGCGGCGCGCCCTCGGACGAGCACCGCGCCCGCGTCGAGGCCGCCGTCCTCGCCGCCGTGTAAGGCGGGGCCCCCGCTTAACGTTTCCGGTAGAGGCGGGGCCCCCGCTTAACACCCCCCGGGCTACGCCCGCCGACGTACGCGGGGAGCCGTCGCCGGGCCGACGCGCGGGGCGGCCGGCGGCGGGAGGCTCATCGGCATGAACCTGCCAGTGCGGACCGAAGGGCTCACCAAACGGTACGGCGGTCTCACCGCCGTGCGGAATCTCGACCTGACCGTGCGGGCCGGCGAGGTGTACGGCTTCCTCGGCCCCAACGGCGCCGGCAAGACCACCACGCTGCGCATGCTGCTCGGCCTGATCCGGCCCAGCGCCGGCACGGTGCGGCTGCTCGGCCGCACGCCCGGCGCCGGGCGGCTCACCGGCGTCGGCGCGCTCATCGAGGGGCCGGCGTTCTACCCGTACCTGTCCGGCCGGGACAACCTGCGGGTGCTGGCCCGCTACGCCGGGGTCGGCGCGGACCGGGTCGCGGCGGTGCTCGACCTGGTCGACCTCGCCGACCGGGCGGGCGACCGGTACGCCGGCTACTCGTTGGGCATGAAGCAGCGGCTCGGGGTGGCCGCCGCGCTGCTGAAGGACCCGCGCCTGCTGATCCTGGACGAGCCGACGAACGGCCTCGACCCGGCCGGCATGGCGGACATGCGGACCCTGATCCGGCGGCTCGGCGCGGCCGGGTCGACAGTGCTGGTCTCCAGCCACCTGCTCGGCGAGGTGGAGCAGGTCTGCGACCGGGTCGGCGTGATCGCCCGCGGCGAGCTGGTGGCCGAGGGCAGCGTCGACGAGCTGCGCGGCGCGGCCGGGTTGCGGGTGCTCGCCGACCCGCCGGAGCAGGCGGTGGCACGGGCCCGGGAACTCGTCGGCGCGGACCGGGTACGGGTCGTCGACGGCGGGTTGGAGCTGACGATCGCGCCGGAGCGGGCGGCCTGGCTGAACGCCGAGCTGGTCGGCGCCGGGCTCGCCGTGCGCGAGCTGCGGCCCCGGGAGCGGGACCTGGAGCAGATCTTCTTCGACCTGGTGGAGAGGGGTACGGCCGATGTCGCGTAGTCTCCGCGCCGAACTGGTCAAGCTGGTCCGCAGGCCGGCCGCCTGGCTGCTGCTCGCCATCACGCTGGCGCTGTCGCTGATCTTCACCTATCTCTTCCCGTACGCCGGTGCGGCCGGTGGCGCGGACGGCCCGAACACCGACCGGGCGCTGCCCGCGATGTTCCCCGACCACCTGGTCGGCAACTCGCTCGGCGGCCTGCCGGTCTTCCTCGGCGCGATCCTGCTGATCCTCGGGGTGCTCACGGTGGGCGGCGAGTACGGCTGGGGCACCTGGAAGACCGTGCTCACCCAGGGGCCGACCCGGCTCGAGGTGTACGCCGGCAAGCTGCTCGCCCTCGCGCTCGCCGCGCTGGCCGTGGTGCTCGCCGTGTTCGCGGTCGGCGCGGTGGCCGCCGCGCTCATCGCGTCCGCCGAGGGGCAGCCGGTGCGCTGGCCGTCGGCCGGTGACCTGGTGGTCGGCGTGGGCGCGGGGTGGCTCATCGCGACGATGTGGGCGATGCTCGGTGCCGTGCTCGCGGTCGCGTTGCGCGCGGTGGCGCTGCCGGTCGGCCTGGGTCTGGTGTGGATGCTCGCGGTGCAGAACCTGCTCGCCGCGATCGCCGCACCGCTCGTCGACTGGGTGGCGACCGCCCAGCGGGGACTGCCGGGCCCGAACGCCGGGGCGCTGGCGGCGGCGCTGGGCGCGCCCGGGGACACCCCCGGCGTGGCGGCCACCGTCGGCGGGGGGCAGGCGGCGGTGGTGGTCTCCGCGTACCTGGTCGGTTTCGCGGTGGTCGGCGCGGCGTTGCTGCGCCGGCGGGACATCGGCTGAGTCGGGGGACGGGGAGTGGACGTGGACCGCGGGCCCGGTGACCGGCGGCGGTGGCTCCTCGACGGGCTGTTCGCCACGGCGCTGCTGGCGATCGGGCTGGCCGGCACCGCGCCGGCCGGGCTGAACCAGGGCGTGCACGCCGGGCCGGTCGCCTACCCGCCGGTGGTGGTGGCGGCGCTCGCGTTGGCGGTACGCCGGCGCTGGCCGCTGCCCACCCTGGCGGTGGTGGTCGCGGCGACCACCGGGTACCTGATGCTCGGCCAGCCGTACGGTCCGATCCTGCTGTCGTTCTTCGTCGCGGTCTACACGGTGGCCGCGCACCTGCCGGTCCGGACCGCGGCGGTGGCCGGCGCGGTCGCGCTGGCGGCGCTGGCGCTGTACGTCTTCGCCGGCGTGCGACCGCCCGGCGCGGTCGGTCTCATGCCGGTGGCCGCCTGGGTGGTGGTGCCGTTCGCGGTCGGGGTCACCGTGCGGCTGAGCCGGGAGGCCGCCGCCCGGAGCCGGAGCGACGAGGCGCGCCGGCTGGCCGACGCGGAGCGGCTGCGGGTGGCCCGGGAGGTGCACGACGTGGTGGGCCACGGGCTCGCCGCGATCCACCTCCAAGCCGAGGTCGCGCTGCACCTGCTGGCCCGCCGGCCCGAGCAGGCCGAGGCGGCGCTCACCGCGATCAGCCGCACCAGCAAGGAGGCGCTGGACGAGTTGCGGGTCACGCTCACCGTGGTGCGCCGCGAGGAGACGACCGACGGGCGCGCGCCGGTGCCGGGGCTGGCGCAGCTCGGGCACCTGCGCGAACGGCTGGCCGGCGCCGGGGTGCCGGTCACCGTCGAGACCACCGGGGAACCGCGTCCGCTGCCGGTGGCGGTGGACCTGGCCGCCTACCGGGTGGCGCAGGAGGCGCTGACGAACGTGCTGCGCCACGCCGGCCCGGCCACCGCCGCGGTCCGCGTCGGGTACGCGCCGGGCGAGGTCACCGTCGAGGTCACCGACACCGGCCGGGGCCGGCCCGCCCCGGCGGACCGGACCGCCGGCTCCGGCCTGGCCGGCATGCGCGAACGGGTCACCGCGCTCGGCGGTACGTTCGACGCCGGCCCGGCCGTGTCCGGCGGTTTCCGGGTGCACGCCACGCTGCCCACGGGGGAGGCCACATGATCCGGGTGCTGCTCGCCGACGACCAGGACCTGGTCCGGATCGGGCTGCGGGCGCTGGTGGAGAGCGAGGACGACCTGACCGTCGTCGGGGAGGCCGCGGACGGGCTCGCGGCGGTGGCGGTGGCCCGCCGGGAACGCCCGGACGTGGTGCTGATGGACGTGCGGATGCCCGGTGTGGACGGCATCGAGGCGACCCGCCGGATCGTCGGCGACCCGGCGCTGGCCGGCACCCGGGTGGTGGTGCTGACCACGTTCGAGCTGGACGAGTACGTCTTCGACGCGCTGCGGCACGGCGCCAGCGGCTTCCTCACCAAGGACACCCGGCCGGTGGAGCTGCTGCGGGCGATCCGACTGGTCGCGGAGGGGGAGGCGTTGCTGTCCCCGTCGGTGACCCGCCGGGTGGTCCGGGAGTTCGCCACCCGGCCGGCCCGGGTGCCGCGCCCGCATCCCCGGCTGGACGCGCTGACCGACCGGGAACGGGAGGTGGTGGGCCTGGTCGGGGAGGGGTTGAGCAACGCCGAGATCGCCGAGCGGTTGGTGGTCAGCCCGGCGACCGCGCGTACCCATGTCAGCCGGGCCATGGTCAAGCTCGGCGCCCGGGACCGGGCGCAGCTGGTGGTCTTCGCCTACCAGTCGGGGCTGGTCGTCTCCTGATGCTCCGGCCGGGTCGGAGCGGGGGTACGGGCGGCGGGCTACCCTAACGGTGGGCTGGACAGCCGGCCCGGCCGCTGTGCCCGCCGATAACGACAAACGGGATGTTCGCGTGTTTGACACCTTGAGTGACCGCCTGTCCGGGATCTTCACCAAGCTCCGCGGCAAGGGTCGGCTCACCGACGCCGACATCGACGCCACCGCGCGCGAGATCCGGATGGCGCTGCTGGAGGCCGACGTCGCCCTGCCGGTGGTCAAGGGCTTCATCGCGAACGTCAAGGAGCGGGCCCGCGGCTCCGAGGTCTCCGAGGCGCTCAACCCGGCCCAGCAGATCATCAAGATCGTCAACGACGAGCTGATCAACGTTCTCGGTGGCGAGGGCCGGCGGCTCCAGTTCGCCAAGAACCCGCCGACGGTGATCATGCTGGCCGGCCTCCAGGGCTCCGGCAAGACCACGCTCGCCGGCAAGCTGGCCCGCTGGCTCAAGGGCCAGGGCCACCAGCCGCTGCTGGTCGCCGCCGACCTCCAGCGCCCCAACGCCGTCGGGCAGCTCCAGGTGCTCGGTGGCCGGGCCGGCGTCGAGGTGTACGCCCCGGCGCCCGGCAACGGCGTCGGCGACCCGGTGCAGGTCGCCCGCGACTCGATCGAGCACGCCAAGCGGGCCGCCCGCGACATCGTCATCGTGGACACCGCCGGCCGTCTCGGCATCGACGCCGAGATGATGCAACAGGCCGCGAACATCCGCGACGCGGTCCAGCCCGACGAGGTCATCTTCGTCATCGACGCGATGGTCGGCCAGGACGCGGTCCGCACCGCCGAGGCGTTCCGTGACGGCGTCGGCATCACCGGCGTGGTCCTCTCCAAGCTCGACGGCGACGCCCGCGGCGGCGCCGCGCTCTCCGTCCGCGAGGTCACCGGCCAGCCGATCCTGTTCGCCTCCACCGGCGAGAAGCTGGAGGACTTCGACGTCTTCCACCCCGACCGGATGGCCAGCCGGATCCTCGGCATGGGCGACGTCCTCACCCTGATCGAGCAGGCCGAGGCGGCCTTCGACGCCGATCAGAAGGAGAAGATGACCGCCAAGCTGATGGGCGGGGAGACCTTCACGCTGGAGGACTTCCTCGATCAGCTCATCGCGGTCCGGCGGATGGGTCCGATCGCCAACGTGCTGGCCATGATGCCCGGCATGGGGCAGATGAAGGACCAGATCGCCGAGCTGGACGACAAGCACTTCGACCGGGTCACCGCGATCATCCGCTCGATGACCCCGGCCGAGCGCACCACCCCGAAGATCATCAACGGCTCCCGCCGGGCCCGCATCGCCAGCGGCTCCGGGGTCACCGTGATGGACGTCAACCAGCTGCTCAACCGCTTCGCCGACGCGCAGAAGATGATGAAGCAGATGGGCGGCATGATGGGCCTGCCCGGTGGCGGCCGGCGCAAGGCGACCAAGTCGCCGAAGAACAAGCGCAAGGGCACCAAGGGTGGCGGTCGGCCGCGCACCGGAGCCGGCGCGGCGGGCGGATTCCCCGGCGGCATGCCGCAGCTCCCGCCGGGCCTGGACCCGGGCGACCTGGCCGGCGGCCAGGGCCTGCCGCCCGGCTTCAAGCTGCCGAAGATCGACTTCAACAAGCTCGGCAAGGGCGGCGACAAGGGCCCGCGCTGACGCGTGTCGGTGACGGTGGGCGACGTCATCCTCTCCTAGGGTGATGTCGCCCCCTGGAAGGAGATGTCAATGACCGCGGCCCCGATCCTGCCGGAGCGGCACGAGTGGACGGTCGACGACCTGGGCGACCTGCCCAAGGACCTTCCGTACGAACTGATCAACGGAAGGTTGATCGTGCCGTCCCCCACTGCCCTGCACCAGGACCTGTGTGTCCGCCTGCTGCTCGCGCTCGAGGTCAACTGCCCGCCGGAGTTCCTGGTGAGCATCGACCTGTCCATGCGGGTCGACCGTCGCAACGAGCCGCGCCCGGACGTGGTGGTGATCCGGCGCAAGCACGCCGGCCGGTCGCCGGTCCCGGTCGAGGACGCGCTGCTCGCCGTCGAGGTCGTGTCGCCGACGTCACACTTCCGCGACCTCTACGACAAGGCGAGGGTCTACGCCCGCGCCGGCGTCGCCTCCTACTGGGTGGTGGACCCGCAGCACGAGCGGATCGCGCTCACCGAATACACGCTGGGCGGCGGCACCCGCGAGTACGAGCAGGTGACCCACACCGAGGATCTGTTCGTCACGGAGCGGCCGTGGAAGGTCTCGGTCGACCTGCCGGCGCTGACCGCGCGTCGCAACGACCTGCTGGCCGGCGAGGACGGGTGATCGGGTAGGACTGTGCACATGGCTCTGCATGTGCGCGGTGTGTTCCTCCCCGACGACGAGGTCCGGGACGCCTGGCTGGTCGGCGACCGGGTCACCTTCGAACCGGTGCCGGGCGCCGAGACGGTGGCCGACGGCGGTTTCGTGCTGCCCGGCCTGACCGACGCGCACTGCCACATCGGCATCGCCCGGGGTGGCGCCCCGATCACCTCGCTCGACCAGGCCCGCGAGCTGGCCCGGATCGACCGGGACGCCGGCGTGCTGGCGATCCGCGACGCCGGCTCGCCCTACCCGTACCCCGAGTTGGAGGACGAGCCGGACCTGCCGCGACTGGCCCGCGCGGGCCGGCACGTCGCGCCGCCCAAGCGCTATTTGCGCGACATCGGCGTGGAGGTCGGCGCGGCGGAGGTGGCCGCGACGGTGGCCGCGCAGGCCGCGGCCGGCAACGGCTGGGTCAAGCTGGTCGGCGACTGGATCGACCGGGGCGTGGGCGACCTGGCACCGGCCTGGGACCCCGACACCATGACCGCGGCGGTCG
Organism: Micromonospora humi; assembly: GCF_900090105.1. Classification (GTDB taxonomy): domain Bacteria; phylum Actinomycetota; class Actinomycetes; order Mycobacteriales; family Micromonosporaceae; genus Micromonospora; species Micromonospora humi. Next base: position 328,100 of record NZ_FMDM01000007.1, read on the forward strand.
CCGCCGCGCACGCCGCCGGGGTACGCGCCGCGGTGCACACGTTCTCCGAGTCGGCCGTGGAGATCATGGTGCGGGCCGGGGTGGACTCGGTGGAGCACGGCACCGGGCTGAGCCTCGACCTGATCGACCTGATGGCCCGGCGGGGCACCGCGCTGGTCCCCACCATGATCAACATCCGGACCTTCGGCCACATCGCGGAGCAGGCCCGGGCGAAGTTCCCCGGGTACGCCGACCACATGCTGGCCCTGCGCGACCGCTTCCCCGAGGTGGTCCGGGCGGCCCACGAGGCGGGCGTGCCGATCTACGTGGGCACCGACGCCGGCGGCGGCATCGACCACGGGCTCGCGGCCGAGGAGATGCTGCTGCTGCACGAGCAGGCCGGGATGGCCGCCGAGGACGTGCTCGCCGCCGCCTCCTGGCGGGCCCGTGAGTGGCTCGGCTTCCCCGGCCTGGTCGAGGGGGGCCTCGCCGACCTGGTGGTCTATCCCGACGACCCGCGCCGGGACCTGCGGGTGGTGCGGACGCCCAGCCGGATCGTGCTGCGCGGCCGGGTGGTCCGCTGACCCGGGGCGTCCGGCGTGACTCGGCGCGGCCCTGGTCGCTCGGTGCCGCCCCGGGTGGGCCCGTGCGGCGCGGTGCGGTGTGCGGGGCGGCCGGGCGCCCGCGCGGTGCCTCAGCGCGGCGCGGCGGCGGCGAGGAAGAGGTGCACGGCCAGGTCGGCCAGCTTGCCGGCGGTCTCGTCCACCGGGGCGCCGGGCAGCACGATGTGGCTCACCACCAGGCGGACGATGCTGTCCGCCGCGAAGGCCAGCGCCGCCGGGTCGGCGTCGGGCAGGTGGCGCCCCGCCCACTCCAGCAGCGCGGCTGTCGACTCGGCGAGGACCAGGTCGGCGCGGGTGGTCAGGTAGGGCAGCAGCTCGTCCGAGCCGCCCCGGGCGCTGGTCAGGATCGCCTTGACCAGCGGATTGTCGGCGGCCGAGGCGAGCGTGCGGCGGATCGCCGCGGACGCGGCGGCGTGGACGTCGGCGCCGTGCTCGGCCAGCGCGGCGCGGACCTCGCCGACGAACCGGTCCACCTCGTGCCGGGCGAGCGCCTCGGCCAGGCCCGCCTTGGTGCCGAACTCGTTGTAGAGCGTCTGCCGGCTCACCCCGGCGGCCTCGGCCACCGCACCCATCCGGACGCCGTCCCAGCCGCCGGCCACGGTCTGCGCCCGGGCGGCCTCGACGATCGCGTCCCGTGCCTCACCCATCGCCGTCGAAGTCTACGGCCGACCGGGGCGACACGGCGCGGGCCGGCTCCCCGGCGCAGCGGCGGTCCACGCGGCGCATAGGATGTGCGGTCATGGCACGCGTGCTCACTCCCCGTGCGGAGGACTTTCCCCGCTGGTACCAGGACCTGATCGCCAAGGCGAAGCTGGCCGACAACGGCCCGGTTCGGGGCACCATGGTCATCCGACCGGCCGGCTACGCCATCTGGGAGCGGATGCAGGCCGAGATGGACGCCCGGATCAAGGCGGCCGGGGCGGAGAACGCGTACTTCCCGCTGTTCATCCCGGAGAGCTACCTCAAGCGCGAGGCCGAGCACGTCGAGGGCTTCTCGCCGGAGCTGGCCGTGGTCACCCACGGCGGCGGCAAGCAGCTCGCCGAGCCGGTGGTGGTGCGCCCCACCAGCGAGACGGTGATCGGCGAGTTCATGGCCAAGTGGATCGACTCCTACCGGGACCTGCCGCTGCTGCTCAACCAGTGGGCGAACGTGGTCCGCTGGGAGCTGCGCCCGCGGATCTTCCTGCGTACCAGCGAGTTCCTCTGGCAGGAGGGGCACACCGCGCACGCCACCCGGGACGACGCCCGGGCCTACGCCCGGCGGATCCTGCACGAGGCGTACGAGGACCTGATGGTCAACGTGCTGGGCATCCCGGTGGTGGTCGGCCTGAAGACCGCCCGGGAGCGCTTCGCCGGCGCCACCGCCACCTACACGTGCGAGGGCATGATGGGCGACGGCAAGGCGCTGCAGATGGGCACCAGCCACGAGCTGGGCCAGAACTTCGCCAAGGCGTTCGACATCAGCTACTCCTCCGCCGAGGGCGGCCGGGAGCACGCGTGGACCACCTCCTGGGGCACCTCGACCCGGATGCTCGGCGGTCTGATCATGTGCCACGGCGACGACAACGGGCTGCGGGTGCCGCCGAAGCTGGCGCCGGTCCAGGCGTACGTGATGGTCGTCAAGGACGGCGAGGGCGTGAGCGAGGCCGCGGCCAAGCTCCGCGACGCGCTGCGCGACGCCGGTGTCCGGGTGGCGCTGGACGACCGGACCGACACCGCGTTCGGCCGCCGCGCGGTCGACGCCGAGCTGCGCGGCTACCCGGTCCGCGTCGAGGTCGGCCCGCGCGACCTGGCCACCGGCAACGCGGTGGTGGTCCGGCGTACGGACGGCTCGAAGGCACCCACGCCGGTGGCCGACGTGGTCGGCGCGGTGCTGGCCGCGCTGGACGCCGACCAGCGGGCGCTGCACGACCAGGCGCTGGAGTTCCGTCGGTCCCGCACCGTCGAGGTGTCGACGCTGGCCGAGGCGATCGAGGCGACCGCCACCGGCTGGGCGATGGTGCCCTGGTCGGCGGTCGGCGTGCCCGGTGAGGCCGAGGCGAACGCGCAGGGCGTGACGGTCCGCTGCCTGCTGCGCGCCGACGGCTCGGTGCCGGACACCGAGGACGAGCCCGACCTCGTGGCCATCCTGGCCCGCGCCTACTGAGGTGTAAGGAAGGGCCCCCGCTTAACGCATTCGGTAGAGGCGGGGGCCCCTGTTAACGAGCCAGGGATGGTGAGCGTGCGCTTCGAACCCGGCCGGCTGGTCCTGCACCGCAACGTGCGGCACGGGCGGATCGGGTGGGTCCGGTCGGCTCGCGTCGTCTCCGACGACGAGCGCGGGCTGCTGCTCTGGGTGGCCCGGGGCGCGCCGGCGGGGCATGAGGTGAACGCGGCCGGGCTCGGCATGCGGGCGGTGTCGTTCGCCGAGTGGGTCAGCCCGTCGTACACGGTCGCGCTCGGCACCTGGAACGGGCCGCCGGTGTTGAAGTTCCTGCCCGTCGGGGCCGCCCACTCGGTGTGGTGGTTCCGGAACGAGGAGGGCCGGTTCCAGAACTGGTACGTCAACCTGGAGGAGCCCGGCGTCCGGTGGGACGACGGCGCGGTGGCCGGGGTCGACATCGTGGACCAGGATCTCGACGTGGTGGTCCACCCGGACCTGAGCTGGGAGTGGAAGGACGAGGACGAGTTCGTCGAGCGGCTCGCCTTCCCGGAGCACTACTGGGTGACCGACGACAAGGCGGTACGCGCCGAGGGGGAGCGGGTGATCCGGATCGCCGAGGCGGGCGCGTTCCCCTTCGACGGGACCTGGTGTGACTTCACCCCGCCGGACGAGTGGGATGTACCGGACAAACTGCCGCCCGGGTGGGACCGGCCGTCGGCGCGCTGAGCGGTGTCGTTCGTCACCTTCCCGGCCGTCCGGGGCGCGCGGTGCGGGTCCGGTGCGAGCGTTCCGGTCGGGATCTGGCAGAATGGACCGCTGGTATCCGGCGCGCGTCCGGCGCCCTCTAACCCGGGCGCGTCGCCAGTTCACCGAGCAGTCTCCGGCCCAAACCCCACTGTGCCGGTCGGCGCTCACCCGCCACACCGCCCGCAACGGGCCGGTGAGATCGCAACAGGAGCGAAACAACTGTGGCCGTAAAGATCCGGCTCCTGCGGATGGGCAAGATCCGCAACCCGCAGTACCGCATCGTCATCGCCGACTCGCGCACCAAGCGTGACGGTCGCGCGATCGAGTTCGTCGGTGTGTACCAGCCGAAGGAAGACCCTTCGGTGATCGAGGTCAAGTCGGAGCGGGTCCAGTACTGGCTGTCGGTCGGCGCGCAGCCGAGCGAGGCCGTGCAGCGCCTGCTCGAGCTGACCGGTGACTGGCAGAAGTTCAAGGGCCTGCCCGCCCCGCCGCCGCTGAAGGTCGCCCCGGAGCGGGCCGACCGCAAGGCGGCGTACGAGGCCGAGGCGAAGGCCGCGGCCGGCGTGGCGGACACCCCCGCGAAGCCGGCCAAGAAGGCCGCCAAGGCGGAGGCCCCGAAGGCGGAGGCCGAGGCGCCGAAGGCGGAGGAGCCCAAGGCCGAGGAGCCCAAGGCCGAGGCGCAGACCGGCGCCGAGTCCGGTGAGCAGGCCTGACATGGCACTGCGTCCCGCCCTGGAGCACCTGGTCAAGGGAATCGTCGACCACCCGGACGACGTCCGGGTGCGGATGGTCGATTCCCGCCGGGGCAAGCGGCTCGAGGTCCGCGTGCACCCGGAGGACCTCGGCACGGTGATCGGGCGGTCCGGCCGGACCGCCAAGGCGCTGCGCCAGGTGATCGGCTCCATCGGCGGACGTGGAGTGCGCGTCGACATCGTCGACTCGTACTGATGCTTCTCGTCGTCGGCCGGATCGGCAAGCCGCACGGCATCCGCGGTGAGGTCACCGTGGAGGTGCGCACCGATGAGCCCGAAGCACGGTTCGCCCCCGGTTCGGTGCTGGTCACCGAGCCGGGGGTGGTCCCGGCCGAACCCGGCGCCTGGCGGGTGCCGCCGACGCTGACCGTGGAGTCGGCGCGTTGGCACCAGGGCCGGCTGCTTGTCGCGTTCGAGGGCGTGCGGGGTCGCGACGTCGCCGAGGCGTTGCGCAACACGCTGGTCGGCGTGGACAGCGCCGACGTCGACGCGCCGGAGGACCCGGAGGAGTTCCACGACCACCAGTTGGTCGGGCTCGCCGTGGTCACCCCCGCCGGGGAGCGGATCGGCGAGGTGGACCGCATCGACCACGCCCCCGCCTCCGACCTGCTGGTGGTGCGGCGTCCCGAGGGGCGCACCGCGCTCGTCCCGTTCGTCAAGGCGATCGTGCCCGAGGTGGATCTCGCCGGCGGTCGCGTCGTCGTCGACCCGCCCGCCGGTCTGCTCGACCTGTAGCCGGCTGGAGCCACCCGCATGCGCGTCGACATCGTGTCGATCTTCCCGGAGTACTTCGCCCCGCTGGACCTGTCGCTGATCGGCAAGGCCCGCGCGAACGGGCTGCTGCGGCTGGCCGTACACGATCTGCGGACCTGGACCCACGACGTGCACCGCACGGTCGACGACACGCCCTACGGCGGCGGCCCGGGGATGGTCATGCGGCCGGAGCCGTGGGGTGAGGCGCTCGACGCGCTGGCCCCCGACGAGCTGAGCCCGGACGGGCACACGCTGCCCCGCCTGCTGGTGCCGTCGCCGGCCGGGGTCCCGTTCACCCAGGCGATGGCGCACGAGCTGGCCGCCGAGTCGCACCTGCTCTTCGCCTGCGGCCGGTACGAGGGCATCGACCAGCGGGTGCTCGAGCACGCCGCGACGCGGATGCCGGTGACCGAGGTCTCCCTCGGCGACTACGTGCTCTTCGGCGGCGAGGTGGCCGTGCTGGTCGTCCTGGAGGCGGTCACCCGGCTGCTGCCCGGGGTGCTGGGCAACGCCGGCTCGCTGGACGAGGAGTCGCACGCGCACGGGCTGCTGGAGGCGCCGCTCTACACCAAGCCGGCGACCTGGCGCGGGCTCGACGTGCCCGAGGTGCTCCGCTCGGGCGACCACGGCCGGATCGCCCGCTGGCGGCGCGACGAGGCGCTGCGGCGGACGGCGGACCGCCGGCCCGACATGGTCGGCGCGCTGTCCCCGGAGAGCCTGGACTCCCGCGACCGGGCGGCGCTGGACCAGGGCGGATTTCCCTCGCCGCCGGAGCATGTGGCAAAGTAGAGGGGTTGCCGCTTCCGTCCACGCCGTGGGCGGCTGCGAGGACTCCCGACCCGGGGCCGGCGACGCCGGCCACCATCCGGGGGTCAGAATCACCCGTTCGCGCACCGACTGACGGTGCGCCGTGAGCCTCACGAGGACGCAGCGATGAACATCCTGGACGCCCTTGACGCCCAGTCGAAGCGTGCCGACCTGCCCGACTTCCGTGCCGGTGACACCGTCAAGGTGCACGCGCGAGTCGTCGAGGGCAGCCGGTCCCGGGTCCAGATCTTCCAGGGCGTCGTCATCCGTCGCCAGGGTGACGGCCTGCGCGAGACCTTCTCGGTCCGCAAGATCAGCTTCGGTGTCGGCGTGGAGCGGACCTACCCGCTGAACAGCCCGGGCATCGACCGGATCGAGATCGTGACCCGCGGTGACGTGCGCCGCGCCAAGCTCTACTACCTGCGCGAGCTGCGCGGCAAGAAGGCCAAGATCAAGGAGCTGCGGGAGAAGCAGCCGGCGAACTGAGCTTTCGTTCGCCACGCCGCCCGGGCTGCGCGGATGTCGTATCGACCAGATCGCATTACCCTGGTCGGTACGGGCGCAGCCGGACGGCACGAAGCGGTCCACTGCCGCCCGTGGGGCCTCCGCGAGGAGACTCCCGGGCGGTAGTGTCGTTTCCGCGGACCGGAGAGTGGCATGGTGCAGATGCTTGACGAGGACGGCACCGCCGATCCCTGGCGCCGGCGAGCCCGGCGCTCCCGGCGGCAGATGCCGCTCTGGCAGGAGTTGCCGCTGCTGCTCGTGGTGGCGTTCTGCCTGGCGGTGCTGATCCGCACGTTCCTGCTCCAGGCCTTCTTCATCCCCTCCGGGTCGATGGAGAACACCCTGCTCATCGGCGACCGGGTGCTGGTCAACAAGGTCGTCTACGACATGCGCGACCCGGTCCGTGGCGAGGTCGTGGTGTTCCGGGGCACCGACCGCTGGGTGGCCCAGGAGGCGCCGGCCCCGCCGACAAACATGGCCGGCAAGGTCGGCCGTACCCTCGGCGACCTGGTCGGGGTCGGGCGCCCCGGCGAGAAGGACTTCATCAAGCGGGTCATCGGGGTGCCCGGCGACAAGGTCTGGTGCTGCGACAAGGGCCGGGTGGTGGTGAACGGCACGCCGCTGCAGGAGCAGGAGTACGTCTCCGAGGACTCCCCGGTCGAGTTGCCGCCCAACCCGAAGGAGTGCCGGTCCCGGCAGTTCACCGAGGTGGTGGTCCCGCCGGGGCAGATCTTCGTGATGGGCGACCACCGGCTGGTGTCACAGGACGCCCGGTGCCAGGGGCCGGTGCCGATCGACAACGTCATCGGCCGCGCCTTCATGATCGTCTGGCCGTCGCAGCGGTGGACCAGTCTGCCCGTACCGAAGACCTTCACGGACCTGCCCCGCCCGGACGCCGCGCCGGCCCGACCGGCCCCGGTCGACCCCGACCCGGTGGGCGGAGTCGTCCTGATTCTCCCGGTCGCGGCTACGCTGACTGTTCTCGCGGGTTCGGGGCGACCGCGCCGCACCCGGGGACGTAGGCTCCTCCCGTGATTGACGAGCAGACCGAAAAGCCGCGCAGCTCCTTCTGGAAGGAACTGCCCATCCTCCTGGGTGTGGCGATCCTGGTCGCAGTGCTGGTTCGTGCCTTCGTGCTGCAGACCTTCTTCATCCCGTCGCCGTCCATGGAGAACACGCTCAAGATCGACGATCGGGTGCTGGTCAACAAGCTGGTCTACGACTTCCGCTCGCCGCACCGCGGCGAGGTGATCGTCTTCAAGGCGCCCACCGAGTGGAGCGGCAACCCCAACGGCGAGGACTTCATCAAGCGGGTGATCGGCGTCGGCGGCGACCACGTGGTCTGCTGCGACCGGGCCGGCGGCCAGGAACGGCTGATCATCAACGGCAAGCCGATCGACGAGCCGTTCATCTTCCCCGGCAACAAGCCGGCCGACCAGGATTTCGACGTCACCGTGCCGGCGGGCCGGCTGTGGGTGATGGGTGACCACCGGGAGGCCTCCGGCGACTCGCTGGAGCACTGGCAGCAGTCCGGCGAGGACATCAACGAGGCGACCATTCCGGAGGGCGAGGTCGTCGGCCGGGCCTTCACCATCTTCTGGCCGTTCAACCGGGCCACCTGGCTCACCGTGCCCAAGCAGTTCGACGGCATCCCGAATCCCTGAGTCGTCGGGACGGCGTGGTCGTTCGTCGGTGGCGTCTGGCAGGCTGGTGCGGTGACCGTCTACACCCCTCGACGCGCGGCCCGGGTGCTGCTGGTCGACGCGTCCGGCCGGGTGCTGCTGTTCCGCGGCAGTGATCCGGCCCGGCCGGGGCACCGATACTGGTTCACCCCGGGCGGCGGGCTCGACCCGGGGGAGAGCCCGGCCGAGTGCGCGGCGCGGGAGCTGGCCGAGGAGACCGGCCTGCGGCTGACTCCGGCCGAGTTGGGCGCACCGGTCTGGTCCGAGACGATCGAGTTTCCGTTCGACGGTGTCTGGTACCGCCAGGAGCAGGAGTTCTTCCTGGCCCGGGTGCCCGGCTGGGAGGTCGACACCGCCGGCTTCAACGCGGTCGAGCGGGCCACCGTGCACGGGCACCGCTGGTGGACGGCGGCCGAGTTGGCCGACACCGCCGAGCGCTACTACCCGCCGGACCTGCCCGCCCGTCTCGACCGGGCGCTCGCCGGGAGCGGCCCGTGCTGACCCCGCCGCGCACCGTGGTGCGCCGCGACGGCGGCCTCTACGCGCTGGAACGGGCCCTGCAACGCCGGGGCTTCCGCCAGGTGGCGGGCGCCGACGAGGCCGGCCGGGGGGCGTGCGCGGGGCCGCTGGTGGCCGCCGCCGCGATCCTGCCCGAGGGGCGGCGCGGCGAGATCGACGAGCTGGCCGACTCCAAGCTGCTCACGCCGGCGGCCCGGGAGCGGGTCTACCACGAGGTGGTGGCCCGGGCCCTGGCGTACGCCGTGGTGATCATCCCGGCCGAGGAGGTCGACGCGCGGGGGTTGCACGTGTGCAACCTCGCCGCGATGCGCCGGGCGCTCGCCTCGCTCGCCACCCGCCCCGACTACGTGCTGACCGACGGCTTCGGCGTGGACGGGCTCGACGTGCCGGGGCTGGCGGTCTGGAAGGGCGACCGGGTGGCCGCCTGCGTCGCGGCCGCGAGCGTGCTCGCCAAGGTCACCCGGGACCGGATCATGGTGGACCTGGACGGGCGGTTCCCGGGCTACGGCTTCGCCGAGCACAAGGGCTACATCACCGCCGAGCACAGCGCCGCGCTGCGCGAGCTGGGGCCCTGCCGGGAACACCGCTTCTCGTACGTGAACGTGGCCGCCGCCTCCGGGCGCGACGGACGGCCGCCCCGCGCCCGGAGGCCGGTGGGACGGGCGGAGCCGGCGCTCTTCGGGCGGCCGGACGAGCCGATGGAGCACTCCGGCGCGCCAGGGGGTACCGTCGGCGTGGCGTTGGGCGAGCAGCCGCGACCTCCGGCGTCGGTGGGGGAAGATGTGGTCATGAAAGGCGGAGTGCGATGAGCGCGGAAGATCTCGAGAAGTACGAGACCGAGATGGAGCTGCAGCTCTACCGGGAGTACCGCGACATTGTCCGCCAGTTCTCCTACGTGGTGGAGACCGAGCGCCGCTTCTACCTGGCCAATCAGGTGGACCTGCACGTCCGCAACTCCGACGGCGAGGTCTACTTCGAGGTCGAGATGCATGATGCCTGGGTGTGGGACATGTACCGCCCCGCCCGTTTCGTCAAGAACGTCCGGGTAATGACGTTCAAGGACGTCAATGTGGAAGAGCTCGAAAAGCCCGACATCTCGCTTCCCGCAGATTCCGGTTTCGGCGGCTGAGCGCGACCGGCCCGCACGGCTCGCCGCCGGCGGCGGATCACTCCGCCGGCACCACCACCGCGACGCGCTGCACCAGGTTGTTCGCGAACCCGCCCCGGTTCCACGGCTGCTCGACCGGCTGGCTTCGCCCCGAGGCGTCCGTCGCCCGGGCCCCCAGCACCCACCGCCCCGGCTTCGCCGTCCACGCCACCGACCATCGGCGCCACCCCCAACCGTCCCCGGTCGACTCGTCCAGGCTCGCCGGCACCCACGAACCGCCGCCGTCGAAGGTCACCTCGACCGACGTCACCGGCCCGTAGCCGGACCAGGCCCGACCGTCCACCGTGCACGGGCCGGGTCGCAGCACCCGGGTGCGGGACATGAAGTCCGGAAAACCCGGCGGGCGCACCAGGGCGCGCGGCTCGATCCGGGTCACCGGCACACCGGGGTCGTCGGCGTCGGCCCGCAGCCGGTAGGCGACCGCGTTCTGGTAGCCCTCGAACGGCTCGGTCGTCACGTGCACGTCCCGCAACCACTTGACGTGCGCCATGCCGTACCAGCCCGGCACGATCAGCCGCAGCGGGGCGCCGTGCTGCGGCAGCAGCGGAGCGCCGTTCATCTCGTACGCCAGCAGCACCTCCTCGCGCAGCGCGTCGGCCACCGGCAGCGCCCGCTGGTAGTCCTGCTCGACACCGCGCTCCACCCCGTGGTCCGCGCCGGTGAAGACCACGTCCACCGCGTCGTCGGACAGGCCGGCCTCGCGCAGCAGCGGGGCCAGCGGGGTGCCCGTCCACTCGGCGTTCCCCACCGCCTCCACCAGCCAGGGCTGGCTCACCGGGCGCGGGTGCAGCAACGCCCGGCCGTTGCCGGCACATTCCAACGTGACCTGACGGGTGACCCGGGGCCGCGCCCGCAGCGCCGCCAGGTCCAGCCGGAGCGGACGCGCCACGGCCCCGGACACGGTCAGCGTGTGCGCGTCCGGGTCGACGTCCGGGATGTCGTAGTGGATGAGCAGGTAGTGCAGGCCCGCCGGGGTCACGTCGTAGCGCAACGCCTCCAGCGGGATGCCGTGGTTGCGCGCGGCGAGCTGAAGCTCCTCGACGCTGATCGCCTCGTCCGGCCCGGCCACCCGGGAGGGCCGGCTGACGTCGTCCACCGTGGTCATCGCTGCTCCAACACGTCGTAACCGACGAACGCGAACATTCGCGCGCCCGGCGCCAGCGGTCGGGGCGGGCCGGTGAACCGGTGCGCGCCGACGCCCACCCCGTCGGCGGGGCTGTTCACCGCGACCGGCACGAAGCCCTCCTCGGCGAACCAGTCGCAGATGGTGGGCACCAGGTCCGGCTCGCGACGGTGCCGGGTCCACAGCACGGTGCCGCCGGTGGCGCAGAGCGACGCGCAGTGCCGCACCGTCGACCGGATGTCGTCGTCGGTGATGTTGCCGAAGATGCCGCACACGAGCACCAGGTCCGCCGGCGCCAGGTCGGCGTACCGATCGGTCACCGCCGCGTCGCCGGTCACCACCTCCACGCCGGTCAGCCCCGCCTCCGCGACGGCGCGGCGGGCCAGCTCGGTGTTGCGCGGATCCAGCTCGACCAGGCGGGCGGTCACCTCGCCACCGCGCGGATGGGCGGCGAGCACGGGGATCAGGTCGCGGCCCTGACCCGCGCAGAGGCTGATCGCGCGCAGCGGGCCGGGCGGCGCCGCGTCCAACGCCTCGGCGATCTGCCGCCGCACCTCGACGAGCCGCCGGGACAGCGCGGAGTCGGGTTGGTCGTAGTCACGGTGCCAGTCCAGCCAGTCCTTCGCCACGCGGTCAGCATAGGCGGCCCGGCCCTAGCAGATCCGTCCCGATTTCGAGGGCGGTCCACAACCGGCCGTTGTCCACAGTGTCGCTCCCCGGCGGGTATCCCGGCTCGGGCGTGCCCGGCAGAGTGCGCGGCATGAGGTTTCCGACCCGCCCGGTTCTGCTCCCGATCCTGCTCGTCGTGCCGACCCTGTCCGCCGAACCGGGCGCGCCGCCGGCCGGCTCCTCGTCGTCCGCGGGTCCGTCGTCGTCCGCGGGTCCGGCGTCGTCCGCGGGTCCGGCGCCGGACGGGGCGCTGCCGCCCGCCGCCGGGACGGCGGCACGCTTCCGGTGGCCGCTGCTCGGCCCGCCCCGGCCGGCGCGGCGGTTCGACCCGCCAGCGGCGCCCTGGCTACCCGGGCACCGGGGCGTGGACCTGGTGGCCGAGCCGGGTGCCGAGGTCCGGGCCGCGGGCGCCGGAACGGTCCTCTTCGCCGGCGTGGTGGCCGGACGGCCGGTGGTCACCGTCGGGCACGGCGACGGGCTGCGCACCACCTACGAACCGGTCCGGCCCGGGCTGGCGGCCGGCGACCGGGTCGACGCCGGCACCCCGATCGGCGACCTGCTCCCCGGGCATCCCGGCTGCGCCGCCGCGGCGTGCCTGCACTGGGGGCTGCGGCGCGGCGACGCCTACCTGGACCCCCTCGCCCTGCTCGGGCTGGGCCGGATCCGTCTGCTCCCGCTCGACCCGGCCGGTTCCTGAACCGGCACCCGCGTCGCTCAGCGTCGGGCGAGCAACGTGGGCAGCCGCACGGCCAGCCGGTCGTACTCTTCCGGGGTGTTGTAGACCTGGCCGCACAGCCGCAGGTAGCCGCGCCCGTTCCAACCGGCGACCGACACCTCCGCGGCGAGCCGGTCGGCGATCTCGGCCCGCAACGCCCGGGCGGCGTCCAACGTCGTCGCGACACCCGGCGGCAGCGGCACGAGCCGCATGGCGACCGCCGGTCCGCCGGGCGCCGGCAACCGCTCCGGCGCCACCCCCAACGCGTCCCCGACGACCCGTTGCCCGTACGCGGCCAGCGCCGCGTTGTGCGCGCGGACCCGGTCCACGCCGAGGCTGCGCAGGACGAACAGGCCGACCGGGGCGGCCAGCCAGCCGGTGTAGTCGAGGGTGGCCTGCCACTCGACCCGGGTGGGAAACCCGCTGCCCTGCTCCCACGAGACGACGAGCGGCTGGATCCGCTCCCGCCACGGCTCCGCCACCACAAGCGCGGCGGTACCCCGTGGCGCGTACGCCCACTTGTGCAGGTTGCCGACCCAGAAGTCGGCGCCCACCGAGGCCACCGAGGCCGGCAGCATGCCCGGCGCGTGCGCCGCGTCCACCAGCACCGGCACGCCCCGTTCCCGCGCCACCGCCACGAGCGCCGCCGCCGGGAACAGCCGGGCGGTCGGCGAGGTGAGCTGGTCGACGATCAGCAGCCGGGTCCGCCCCGGGCGCAGCCCGGCCCGGACGATCTCGACCACCTCCTCGTCGGTGGCCGTCAACGGCACGGTCACGGTGCGGGACACCGCCCCGGTCCGCTCGCACTCCCGGGCCACCGACAGGGCGACCGCGCCGTAGCCGTGGTCGGTGGTGAGCACCTCGTCGCCGGGGCGCAGCGCGAGCGACTGCAACACCACGGCGGCACCGGCGGTGACGTTGCCGACGAGGGCGGTGCCGTCGGGATCGGCGCCGAGGAAGGCGGCCAGGTGCCGCCGGGCGTGGGTGATCCGGTCGACCAGGCCCTGGGTGAAGAACCGCAGCGGGTTCGACTCCATCTCGTCGCGCAGGCGCTGCTGGGCGCGCTGCACGGCGACGGGTACGGCGCCGAACGAGCCGTGGTTGAGATGGCTGACGGACGGGTCGAGGGAGAAGAGCAGCCGAGCCCCGGGGATCGGCTCGGGCGGCGGCGGCACCGGCATCCGTCGATCCTAGCCCGCCGTGGATCATCGCCTGGCCGCTTCGGTCAGGCCCGCGGATGCGCCTGCCGGTAGGCCGCCCGTAGCCGCTCGACCGAGACGTGCGTGTAGATCTGGGTGCTGGCGAGCGACGAGTGCCCCAGCAGCTCCTGGACGGCGCGTAGGTCCGCCCCGCCTTCGAGCAGGTGGGTGGCGGCGGAGTGCCGCAGCCCGTGCGGCGTCACCCGCGGTACCCCGGCGGCACCGGCCCACCCGGCCACGATCCGTCGTGCGGTGGTCGGGTTGAGCCGCCCGCCCCGGGCGCCGAGCAGCAGCGCGCGGCCCGCACCCGGCGCCACCAGGGCCGGCCGGCCGGTGTGGAGCCACGCGTCGAGCGCCCGCTGCGCCGGGACCCCGAAGGGCACCGCCCGTTCCCGCCCACCCTTGCCCAGCACGCGCACCACCCGACGGGCCTGGTCGACGTCCCCGACGTCCAGCCCGCAGGCCTCGCTGATCCGTACCCCGGTGCCGTAGAGCAGTTCGAGCAGCAGCCGGTCCCGCAGCAGGACCGCGTCCGGCGGCCCGTGGTCGACCGGCGTGGTGGTGGCGGTCGCGCCTGCCGTCGCGCTCGCGCCCGTCGCGCGGCCGGCCGGGGCGTCCATCAGCGCGGCTGCCTGGTCGGCGCGAAGGACGGTGGGCAGCTCCCGCCCGGCCCGCGGGCTGGCCAGCGGCGCGGCCACGTCGGCGGGGAGCAGGCCGGCCCGGTGCGCCCAGGCGCTGAACGTGCGCGCGGCGGCGGCCCGCCGGGCCATGGTCGTCCGGGCGGTCCCCATCGTCCGCTGCTTCGCCAGCCAGCTGCGCAAGACCGCGAGATCCAGCCCGGCCAGGTCGGCGCAGCCCATCCGCACCGCGTGGTCGAGCAGGGAGACGAGGTCGGTGACGTACGCCCGGACGGTGTGCGCGGAGCGGCTGCGCACCCGGACCAGGTGGTCGGCGAAGTCGTCCACCGCGTCACGCATCGGCGCCGGCAGCTCCTCGTGCGCGGCCCGGGTGCCGCGCCGTCGCTCAGCCACCGGACGCCTCCGCCCGAGCCCGACGCGTGCGGGGGTGCCGACGGAGGCGGGCGCTGTCGTCGGACACCGGTCCAGACTACGGGCGGAGCCGGTCGCCGGGGGACAGCCAGCCCGCGATCGCCGACGGCCCGGTGAGGTCCGCGAGGTTCGGCCGTCCGGTGGCGTCGTCCGCCCGCCGCGCCCGCCGCCGTCCTGGAGCCCCGGCGACCGGGTGCGTTCGTCGCTGCCGGGGCGACGAGAAACGCACCCAAACCCGACGGCCACGCGCGCCGGTGCCCGCCCACGCCGGACGGGGGTGGCCCGAGCAGCGCTGGACAGGGGAAACTCGTGTCGCGAGGAGGCGGGCGTCGGCGTCGGCCGGCCCCGCCGGCCTCGCTCGGACGAGGCGTCGCCAGGGCGGTGGCGCCGATGCGAGGAGGGACCGGGCGTGGGAGTCGATGCCGTCCTCTACCGGCGGGTGCGCGCCGGCGCCGACCGCCGCCGATCGTCGTACGTGTCGATCGAGGTCGTGGCGGACCGGCAGGACGTGCTGCTCGACCTGCTCACCCGGGTCCGGGGCGGCGGGCGCACGCCGATGCTGGACCGCGTCGAACCCCTCGGCGAGCTGACCGTGGACGCCGAGCAGGTGCCGCACCTGCTCACCGAGCTGCGTTGCCTGCTGGAGGCGGCCCGGGCGCCGCAGGAGGTCGACCAGATCCGCCGGCTGGCCCGCCTCGCGCACCGCTGCCGGGAGGGGCGCGACGTCGAGCTGCGCTTCGAAGGCGACTGACGCGACCCGGTCGGTCCGGCCCCCGACGCCGGCGGCACTCATCCGCCGTCACCGGGAGGCGGCGCGAGCGCGTAGCCGCCGTCGCGGCGTACGACCAGGGCCAACTCCTCCAGCATGGACAGCTTCCGCATCGCGGTCCGCAGGTCCACCCCGGCTCGCGCCGCCACGCTCTCCAGGTCGATCGGTCGCCGCCGGGGCAGCGCCTCCAGCACCTGGGTGGCGTCGTCGTCGAGCCGGTCCCGCGGGCGCTCCGGGGCCCGCGCGAGCGGCGCCAGGTCGTCCCCGATCCGGCCCACCTCCTCCAGCACGTGCGCGACGCCGGCGACCAGCCGGGACCGGGGCTTCTCGCGGAGCACCTCGTGCCCGCCCACGGACATCGCCGAGGTGACCGGCCCGGGCACCACCATCGCCGGCCGCCCGAGGCCGAGCGCCCGGTTGAGGGTCTGGGTGGCGCCGCTGCGCGCGGCGGCCTCGACCAGCACCGTGCCCCCGGTCGCCGCGGCGATGACCCGGTTGCGGATGAGGAACCGTGGCCGCAGCGGCTCGGCGCCCGGCATCCACTCGCTCACCAGCAGCCCGGTCTCCGCGATCCGGTCGAACAGCGCGGCGTTGCCCATCGGGTAGGGGCGGTCCAGGCCACAGGCCAGCACCGCGACGGTGCGCCCGCCCGCGGTCAACGCCCCGCGGTGCGCCGCCGAGTCGATGCCGAACGCCCCGCCGGACACCACCGTCCACTCCCGGTCGGCCAGGCCGTAGCCCAGCTCGGTGGCGACGTGCGAGCCGTAGGGGGTGGCCGCCCGGGCGCCGACCACGGCCACCGAGCGGGTCAGCGCGTCGTCGAGCGGCCAGGCGCCGCGTACCCAGAAGCAGAGCGGCGGGTCGGTCTCCACGTCGACCCGGCGGGTGGCGTCGGGCAGCACCAGGTTGCGGAGTGCGGCGACCTGCGGCGGCCACTCGTCGTCCTCCGGGGTGACCAGCCGCGCGCCGAGCCGGTCGCCGCGCGCGAGCGCCTCCGCCGCCACCGCGCGGGCGTCGCCGGTCGCCGTCCGGGCCGCCACCGCCGCCCGGAGCGCCCGCTCCGGTGCGCCCCCGGCCAGGAGCAGGTCGAGCGCGGCCACCGGGCCGAGCTGGTGGACCAGCCGGTGAACCGACCGGGTGCCCGGCTCGGCGAGCCAGGTCAGCGCGACCCGGGCCTGTCTGCGGTCGTCGACGCCGGTCACGTGCCCTCTCCCGTCCTGAGTTGGATGGCTTCTCCGATGTCGTGCTGGTCGGGCCGGTCCCGCCCGTCCAGGTCGGCGATGGTCCAGGAGAGCCGGAGGACCCGGTCGTATCCCCGCGCCGACAGCGATCCGGTGTCCAGACGGCGGCGCAGCTCCTGGGTGACCCGCGCCGGCAGGTGCCACGGTGGCCGGCGCAGGTGCGGGCCGGGGACCTCCGCGTTCACCCGGTGCCCGGTGGCGGCCCAGCGGTCGGCCGCGGCGCGGCGCGCCTCGACGACCCGGGCGGCCACCGCGGCCGAGGACTCGTGCGGCGTGCCCGTCTGCAACAGTTCGGCGGCGCGCACCGGCATCAGACCCACCTGCACGTCGACCCGGTCGAGCAGCGGCCCGGACAGCCGGCCCAGGTAGCGCCGCCGGGCCTGCGGGGTGCACTCGCAGTCGACATCGCCGGACGGCTTGGCGCAGGGGCACGGGTTCGCGGCCAGCACCAGCTGGCTGCGAGCCGGGTATTCGGTGGCGCCCCGGGTCCGGGCGACCCGGACCCGGCCGCTCTCCAGCGGCTGGCGCAGCGCCTCCAGCGCGCCCTTGCCGAACTCGGGCGCCTCGTCGAGGAAGAGCACGCCCCGGTGGGCCAGCGACACCGCGCCGGGGCGGGCCAGCCCGGAACCGCCGCCGACCAGCGCCGGCACCGTGGCGGTGTGGTGAGGTGCCTGGAACGGGGGACGGCGCAGCAGGCCGCCGCCGGGTGGGAGCAGGCCGGCGATCGAGTGCAACGCGGTCACCTCGAGGGCGGCCCCGTCGTCCAGCTCCGGCAGGATCGACGGCAGGCGCTCGGCGAGCATCGTCTTGCCGGCGCCGGGCGGGCCGAGCAACGCGAGGTGGTGACCGCCGGCGGCGGCGATCTCGAGGGCTCGGCGGCCCAGGGGCTGCCCGGCGACGTCGCTGAGGTCGGGACCGCCGGGATCGCCGGCCGGGGACTGCCCGGGCGGGACGAGCAGGGGTACGCCGTCGCGGACGTGGGCGACGAGCCGGTGCAGGGTGTCGACGGCGCGCACCCGTACGCCGGGGATGACGGCGGCCTCGGCGGCGTTGCCGGCGGGCACCACCACGCGCGGGTATCCGGCCCGGGCGGCGGCGGCGACCATGGGCAGGGTGCCGCGGACCGGCCGGACCGTGCCGTCGAGGCCGAGTTCGCCGAGGATGACGGTGGCGTCGAGGGCGACCGGCGGCAGTTCGCCGGAGCCGGCGAGCACGGCCGCGGCGATGGCGAGGTCGAACGCGGAGCCGTACTTGGGCAGGGTGGCCGGGAGCAGGTTGAGGGTGATCCGCCGGTTGGGCCACTTCTGCCCGGAGTTGACGATGGCGGCGCGGACCCGGTCACGGGCCTCGTGCAGCGCGGTGTCGGGCAGGCCGGAGATGACCACGGCGGGCAGGCCGGGTGCGAGGTCGGCCTCGACCTCGACCACGTGCCCGGCCACCCCGGCCAGGCCGACGCTGAGGATCTTGGCGTAGCCCATCTCAGAACGCGCCCCGGAGGTGCTCGACGCGGGCCTGGCCGGTGACCGGCAGCCGCACCGAGAGCACGTCGAAGCGGACCTCGTCGGCGGTGGTGCCGGTCTCGGCGAGCCACCGGGCGGCCAGGACGCGCAGCCGGCGCGCCTTCGACCGGACCACGGCCTCGGCGGGCGAGCCGTACCGCTCGGTGCGCCGCGTCTTCACCTCGCAGAAGGCGAGGACCGGGCCCTCCCAGGCGATGATGTCGATCTCCCCGTCGGGGCAGCGCCAGTTGCGCGCGATCGGGCGCAGCCCGCTCTCGATCAGGTGCCGCAGCGCGCACCGTTCGCCGTAGGCGCCGACGGCCTGGTTCCGGTTCGTCATGCCGGTGAGGATGTCGGCGGCCGGCATGATCGTGGGTGTCTGGTGGGGGCGGCTTGTGGACGACGGCCGCTTGTGGACGGACCCACGATCTTGCCGCCGGTGTGCTAGGTCGGGTGCGATGGCGGACGGTGATCGCGCCGCCGCTCTCGGGACCACATGGGCGGTTTGTGGCTACCAGTTGTGACGCCTCTTTACAGCGGAAGTTGACGTTCCTTACTGTCACGTCGCCGACAGGTACTGAACGGGGGCTCGGGTGGACCTGCGCAAGGCGTTAGCGACATATCGATGCGGTGCCGGCACGACGACGGCCGCACTCCCTTCGACGAACCCACGGTGCGGCCACTGATCACCGCCCCTCCGTGGTGATCCACGCACGTCGACATGGCCTGACCGTCGGCGCGGTGTCGGGCGTCGTCGCCCCTGCCGTACCTGATTGACCCTCACTCACTTTTCCCCGCGTACCGCGCGGGTCCTTCGGTGTGCTCACACACCTGCGCAATGAGGAGTGCTTTGGTGACAAGACGTGGAATCGCCCCCGAGCGGCGCCGTCGCGGCCTCGCCGCGTCGGTCGTCGCACTGGCCCTGGTGGCCGTCGCCGGTCCGACCGCGATGCCGTCGCCGGCCGGGGCGGAACCGGCGGCCCCCGAGCCGGCGGCCGCCCCCGAGGCGCCCGCGCTGAGCGAGGTCGACGCCCTGGCGCAGGCCGGGAAGCTCAAGGCGCCGGTGGAGGTGACGAGCCTCAGGAACGAGCACTCGCGTGTGCTGGCGACCCCGCGGGGCACCCTCGTGCTGGAGACCTACGCGGAGCCGCAGTGGACGAAGGGCCGCGACGGTGGTCCGTGGCGGAAGATCGACACGCGGCTCGAACGGCGGGCCGACGGATCGGTGGCGCCGGTGGCGACGCTGACGGACGTGTCGTTCACCGCCGGCGGCAGCGGCCCGACGATCCGGCTGCCCCTGGCCGAGGGGCAGGTTTCCCTGTCCTGGCCCGCTGACCTGCCGGCACCGACGCTCGACGGTGACACCGCCGTCTACGCCTCGGTGCTGCCGGACGTGGACCTGCGGCTGCGGGCGCTTCGTGACGGGTTCACCTGGGCTCTGGTGGTCAGGTCCGCGCAGGCGGCGGCGAACCCGGCGCTGGACGAGCTGCGCTTCGCGCTGCGTACCACGGGATCGCTCACCAAGCGGTCCCGGTCCGGCGGTGGGTTCGAGGTCGCCGACGGCAACGGTCGTTCCGTGCTGTCCGCTGGCGGAGCCCTGATGTGGGACTCGGCCGGTGTGGCGACGGGCGCCACGGGCCGGGCGGCGGCTGCGTTCGCGGCGCAGGACCGGCGTGACGCGCTGCGGGTGGTGCCGGACCGGGCGCGCAAGGCGGAGATCCCGACCGGGGTCCAGGGCGAGGATCTGGTGATCCGGCCGGACCGGTCGCTGCTGCGCGGCAAGAGCACCGTGTACCCGGTCGTCATCGACCCGTGGAGCACGATCGAGAAGACCCGGTGGGGTTACTCGAGCACCAACGACGCGACCCGCAACGACGGGGTGGCCCGGGTCGGCAAGGACCCTGAGGGATCCGGCACGTACCGCTCCTACTTCTCGTTCAAGCTCACCTCGCTGTCCGGCAAGACGATCCGCGACGCCAAGTTCCTGACCGAGATGACGCACTCGTGGGACTGCGGCAACACGCCGGTGAACCTGTGGCGTACGGCCGACATGGCGACCACCGGCAAGCAGGCCTGGTCCGGGCCGAGCTTCTCCAAGTGGTTGGAGGAGCGTTCGGCGCACGCGCACAAGCCGTCGGGCGGTGCCGGCTGCAGCGACGATCCGCAGCCGGACAAGCCGATGGAGTTCGCGAGCCAGAACGTCATCGACGACATCAGCGCCAACCGGGGCCAGGACATCTACACGCTGGCGCTGTCGATCCGGCAGTCCGACGGAACGTCGGAGTCGACGAGCAACTGGTGGAAGAAGTTCGACCCGGTGCAGACCAAGCTGACGATCGAGTACAACACCAACCCCAACACCCCGACCGCGGCGCAGCTGACGACCCACGCCGGCTACACCGCGCCGGCGCAGCCCTGCGTGACAGGCACGTCGCGGCCTGCGGTGCGCTCGGACTTCCCGTGGCTGAAGGCGACGGTGAGCGACCCGGACGGCAGCGGCGGCGGCAGCCTCGCCGGCGTCTTCACGCTCCAGAAGCTGGTGGGCAGCACCTGGACGAACGTGTCCGGCTGGCCGAAGACCGACTCCGGGGTCGCGCCCGGGGCCAAGGCGGAGCTGCAGTTGACCACGAAGACGGTGAACGGCGAGCTCTACCGGTGGCAGGTGCAGACCAGGGACACGCTGGGCGGGGTGTCGGCGAGCGCGTCACCGTGGTGCGAGTTCTCCATCGACTACTCGGCGCCCGCCTCGACCCCGACCGTCACGGCCGCCGACGGGCTCTACCCGGAGGCGCCACCGCGTGGCACCGATCTGGATTCGCACGGATCGCCAGGCTACTCGGGACGGTTCACGTTCTCGGCCAACGGCGCGGCGGACGTCTACGACTACGTCTACCAGGTCAACGGAGGCCCGGAGATGACGGTGCGGGCAAGCCAGCTGGGCGGCCCGGCGACGGTCTGGATCACGCCGACCGTGCGGCTGGAGAACGTGGTGACCGTGCGCAGCCGCGACCAGGCCGGCAACCCCTCCGCCACGTACGACTACGTCTTCTACGCCGGTGACCCCTCGGCCCCGGTCGCCCACTGGGCGATGGACGAGGGAACCGGCACCACCCTCGCCAACAAGATCGACGGTGGGGCCGCGGCGACGCTGACCCCCACGCCGAAGTGGGCGGACTCCCGAGTGCTGGGCACGCACAAGCAGTCCGGCAAGGACTGGGCGGTCGAACTCGACGGCGTCGACGACCAGGCCGCCACCGCGGGAGCGGTGATCGACACGACGCGCAGCTTCTCCTTCGCGGCGTGGGTGCGGGCCGACGCCGTCGGCGGAGTGGTCGTGGCGCAGGTGGGCGCCAACAAGAGCCCGTTCGAGCTGCAGTACTACCCGACGAAGCAACGCTGGTGTTTCGTCAGCTACGCCTCGGACACCGCCTATGCGGCTTCCACGCCTTCGCCCGCCTGCGCCACCGACCCGGTGCAGCCGGGAGTGTGGGTGCATCTGACGGGCGTCTACGACGCCGGCGCCAGCAGCCAACTCGCCCTCTACGTCAACGGCGTGCGCAAGGGCACCGGTGCGACCAGTGCCGCTCCGTGGTCCGCGACCGGTCCGCTGCTGATCGGCGCCGGGCGCAACGGCGCACCGACCGGATGGGTCAAGGGGGCGATCAGTGAGGTGCGCGTCTGGAACCGGGCGATCGATCCGGACATCGACCTGGTCGGCCTCGTGCGTCCCGTTCGCGTGGGCCAGTGGGAGATGGAGGACGACGACCAGGAGGAACCTCGACAGGCTGGTGACTCGTCCGGCTACCAACACCCGCTGAGCCTCACCGCTTCGCCCTCCGCCCAGTGGACGTCGGACGGCTTCGACTCCATGGGTCTGACCTTCAATGGGTCCGGTGGCGCTGTGTCGGACGGTCCGGTGTTGCGCACCGATCAGTCCTACACGGTCTCGGCGTGGGTACGTTTCACCGGCGGTACCGGCGCGCGGACCGTGATCGCGCAGGACGGTACGAACATCTCCAGTTCGTTCCTGAGCTGTCGTACCGACGCCAACGGTTCCCGGTGGTCGGTGATGGTCCGATCGGGTGACTCGACGGCCGCCTCCGGGTTCTACGTCTACGGCAGCAACTGCGTGGTCAACCAGTGGGCGCACCTCTCCGCTGTGCAGGACGTGACCACCAAGACCATCAGCCTCTACGTCAACGGCTTGCTGGTCAGTCAGAGCACGCCCACCTTCGCGCCGTGGCACGGCGCGGGCGGCCTGTCGGTCGGTCGGGGCAAGTGGGGTGCGCCGACCGACTACTTCAACGGCGACATCGACCGCGTCCAGGTGTGGCAGGGGGCGCTCAGCGCCGCCGAGGTCCAAGCCGTGGCCGCCGGATTCTGACACCGCACCGCATACGTCGATCTCTCGAACGGTTCGGGTGCCACGCGGAGAGCGTGGCGCCCGGACCTCCCAGCAACCTCCCGCGCGAGCCGGTGCGGGGGCGGACACCCGTGACCCTTCGAAGGGACCTGATGAGAACTGCCAGAGCTGGTCGGTCGCACCGCAATCGCGGGCGAATGCCGGCCGTCAACGCCATGAGGAGCGGAACCCGACGGGCCGTCACCATCGGCCTGGTCGCGTTGCTCGCCGCTGCGGTCGGCGGGCAGATTCCCGCCCGGGCGCAGCGCCCGGCCGGGGCTCCCCACCTCGAGCCGCAGCGGTATCCGTCCGCCCCGCTGCACGAGGTCAAGCGGGCCAAGCCGAGCAAGGACACCGGCTCCGCGGACGTGAAGCGACCCGCCCCGGTGTGGCCGAGCACGTCCGCCGCCGAGGTGGCGCTGCCGGCGACCGCCGCCGGCGACCGATCGGCCACAACCGCCGTACGCGCCGGCACCCTTCCGGTGACGGTTCGGCCCGTCGCCGGCTCGCCGACGGCCCGCTCGGCCGCATCCGTCCCCGGCAAGGTGCGGGTGGAGGTGTTGTCGCGCACCGAGACCGCCGCCGCCGGAGTGAACGGTTTGCTCCTGCGGGTGGGCCGCTCCGACGGGACACGATCGGCCGGGCAGGTCGAGATCGGCGTCGACTACGCCGCCTTCGCCTCCGCGTACGGTGCGGACTGGTCGACGCGGCTGCGGCTTGAGCGGCTGCCCGAGTGCGCGCTGACCGCGCCCTCTACCAGGGACTGCGGTCCGGTCGCGTTGGGCTCGCGCAACAACGTCCGCACCCGGACGGTGTCGGCGACCGTTTCGGCGGCCCCGGTGAGCGGGGCGGTGTCATCCGCGGAGGCCAAGCGGCTCGGTGTCGCTCCGGCGGCCGCCAGTGCGGGGACCCTCGTCGCGCTGACCAGCGGTCCCTCCGGCGGTGCGGGTAACTTCACCGCGTCCAGCCTCAGCCCGTCCTCGTCGTGGAGCCAGAGCGGTGCCACGGGCAGCTTCCAGTGGTCCTACCCGATGCGCACGCCGCCGGGGCCGGGTGGGCCTTCGCCCTCGCTCACCGTCGGTTACTCGTCCCAGTCCGTGGATGGCCGGCACGCCGCGTCCAACAACCAGCCGGGCGCCTTCGGTGAGGGCTTCGACTACTCTCCGGGCTTCATCGAACGCCGTTACAAGGCCTGCTCCGACGACATGGGCGGCAACGCCAACAACACGGTCAAGACCGGTGACCTGTGTTGGGGGCCGGACAACGCCGTGATGTCGCTCAACGGCAGCTCCGTGGAACTGCTCAAGGGCAGTGACGGCAAGTGGCACCCGCGCAACGAGGACGGTTCGAAGATCGAGCTGGCCACCACGCCCGCCTACAGCAACGGCGACGACAACAACGAGTACTGGAAGGTCACGACCACCGACGGCACCCAGTACTGGTTCGGCCGCCACCAACTGCCCGGATGGACGACAGGGAAGCCCACGACGAACTCGGTGCTCACCGTCCCGGTCTACGGCAACAACCCGGGTGAGCCCTGCTACGCCGCCACATTCGCCGCCTCTGACTGCAACGACAAACGGCAGGCCTGGCGCTGGAACCTGGACTATGTCCAGGACATCCACGGCAACACCATGTCCTACTGGTGGGCCAAGGAGACCAACTACTACGCCAAGAACAAGGTCACCTCGACTCCGGTCGTCTACGACCGGGCCGGCTACCTGACCCGCATCGACTACGGCAGTGACAACCGGGACAACAACGAGTACGCCGCCTCCTCGCCCTACGTCGAGAACGTCCCCGTTCGCATCGACCTGACGAACATCGACCGCTGCCTGTCCAATTGCACGACCAAGAACGAGACCACCTGGCCGGACACACCGTGGGACCAGGAATGCCTGGCCTCCACCAAGCCCTGCCTGAACGGGTCGCCCACGTTCTGGTCGGCCAAGCGGACCACCGAGGTCCTGACCAAGGTGTGGAAGGGGAGCGCATACCAGAAGGTGGATTCCTGGACGTTCCGGCAGTCCTTCCCGGACCCGGGTGACGGCACCCGCGCCGGCCTGTGGCTCGAGGGCATCACCCACAAGGGCCTCAACGGCGGCACGGTCACCGCGCCGGAGGTGACCTTCGAACGAGTCCAGATGCAGAACCGGGTCGACGCGGCGGGCAGCGACTGGGCCCTCGCCATGAACTGGCACCGGGTCAAGCAGATCAGCCTGGAGACCGGCGGCAAGATCTTCGTCACCTACAGCGACCCGGAGTGCGTCAAGGGCAGCAAGATGCCGTCGAAGAGCGCGTTGGACAGCAATACGCTGCTCTGCTACCCGGTCAGGTGGACGCCGCCGGGTTACACCGACAAGGTCACCGACTTCTTCCACAAGTACGTGGTGAAGGAGGTGCAGCAGATCGACGAGGTCGGCGGCGCGCGGCCGGTGCGCACCGCCTACGACTATCTCAACGACAACGACGAACCGCTGTGGCACTACGAGGACGACACCGGTATCGCTCCGGACGACACCCGTACCTGGTCGCAGTGGCGGGGATACCCGACGGTCGTCACCTACCTCGGTGAGGGCGTCGACCGCACCAAGACCGAGACCCTGTACTTCCGCGGCATGTACGGCGACAAGCTCGCCGCGGGCGGGACCCGCACCACAAAGGTGCAGGGCAGGGAGGGTGGTCCGGCCAACGACTACGAGCACTTCGCGGGCAGCCCTCGGGAGACCATCACCTGGCTCGGCGCCACCGTCCTCGCCGCCACCGTCACCGACATGTGGCGCTCCGACCCGCCCACCGCCACGCGTTCCGGCACACCCGTCGCGGAGGCCCGGTACGCCCGGATCGGCGCGACGCACGCCCGCGGGACAACCGACGGCGGTATCCAGCGGACCACGACCACCACCAGCTATGACGAATACGGCATGCCGACCGACGTCGAGGACGGCGGGGACGACAGCAAGACCGGCGACGAAGCATGCGTGAAGACCGAGTACAGCCGTAACACCACGAAGTGGTTGCTCGACCCGGTGCGGCGGACGCACGGCTGGGTCGGCGGGTGCGGCACCACTCCCACCGCGGAGAACCAGATCACCGCGGACACCCGCTTCAGCTTCGACTCGCAGGCGTACGGTGCGGCGCCGACCAGCGGTCTGGCGACCGCGGTGGAAACGATCACGGGCTTCAGCGGCGGAACCCGGACGTACAAGAAGGTGTCTTCGGCCACCTACGACGCCTACGGGCGGGTCGACGCGAGCTTCGACATCGCCGGGGAGAAGACCGACACGGACTACGTGCCGGCGTCCGGCGGGCCGGTCACGCAGGTGATCACCACGAACCCGCTCTTGTGGAAGAGCACCGTCGATCTCGACCCCGCCTTCGGTGTGCCGGTGAAGATCACCGATCCCAACAATCGGGTGACCGAGGTCACCTACGACGCCGCGGGGCGCACCACCGCGGTCTGGCTGCCCAACCGTGACCGCGCCATCTACGGGTCGGCGCCCTCGAACAGCTACAGCTACACCCTGTCCAGGTCGCAGCCCTCGTTCATCACCACCAAGGCGTTGAACGCCGGCGGCGGCACCGACACCTCCTACCTTCTTCTCGACGGTCTGGGCCGCCCCCGGCAGGCACAGGAGCCGGCGTACGGCAGTGGCCGGATCCTGGCCGACACCTTCTACGACGCCGCCGGCCGCATCTACAAGGAGAACGCCGCCTACTTCGACGCCGGCGCCATCGACACCACCATCATCAAGTTCCGCGACGACAAGGACGTGCCCAGCCAGACCAAGACCCTGTACGACACGGCCGGCCGCCCGATCCACTCGCTCCTCCTCGGCACCAACGCCGGCGTGCAGGTGGAGAAGGCCCGGACCTCCACGACCTACCACGGCGATCACACCACCGTGACGCCGCCGACGGGTGACGCGGCCACCACGGTGTGGACGGACCTGTACGGCCGGACCGAGAAGCTCTGGCAGTACCACGGTCCCACCGCGACCGGGACCTACGACGAAACCAGCTACACCTACCACCCGGTGGGGCAGTTGGCGACCGTCAAGGACCCGTCCGGCAACACCTGGTCCTACTCCTACGACATCCAGGGCCGGCCCACCTCCACCACCGACCCGGACACCGGCATCTCGACCAGCAAGTACAACGACCTGGGCGAGCTGGAGCGGACCACCGACGCCCGCCCCGACACCCCGGACATCTGGTACACCTACGACAGGATGGGGCGGCCACTGACCACCCGGGAGGGCAGCCTCACCGGCCCGAAGCGGACCGAGTTCACCTACGACTCGCCGATCAAGGGCGCGATGAAGTCGTCCTCACGCTGGATCGGCGCGGAGGAGTATCGCAACGAACTGGTCTCGGTCGACAAGATGGACCGGCCCACCCAGACCAAGCTGACGCTGCCCTCCTCGCAGGCAGGCTTCTGTGGCATCGGCGCGGTCACCTGCACCTTCACTTCCAAAGCCAGCTTCCTTGCCGACGGATCGCCCAACACCCGCACCCTCCCTGCGGCCGGCGGACTCAGCGAAGAGGTCCTCAATTACCAGTACGACAGCACCTACGCCCTGCTGGACAAGCTCGCGACCAACTACGGCGATGCCAGCTACTACGCGATCGAGTCCAAGTACACGAGCCTGCACGAACTGAGCATCATCACCCGCTCCACCCAGCTGACCGGCACGAAGTCCGTCAAGACGCAGGACACGTTCGATCCGGCCACCGGCCGGGTCACGAACAGTTCGCTCCAGCGCTCGACCGGGCCCGTTCCGGTCGCGAACACCTCCTACGAGTACGACGCGAGCGGCAACCTTCTCAAGATCGATGACAATTCGGTCGCAAGACCGCGTGACACCCAGTGCTTCGCCTACGACCACCAACGCCGCCTGACCGAGGCCTGGACGCCGGCCTCCTACGACTGCGGCGCGAAGCCGCAGGCGGAGTCGGAACTGGGCGGGCCGGCACCGTACTGGCAGCAGTGGTCGTTCGGCGCTGCGGACCACCCGCAGGGGCGCGTCGGTAACCGCCTGACCCAGGTCGAGCGCGGCACGCCGACCGGCACGGTCACCACCTCCTACTCCTACCCGGCGGCCAAGGCGGCGCAGCCGCACCGGCTCGACGGTTGGAGCAGGACCGACAACACCGGCACGACCACCGGTTCGTACACCTATGACGAAGCCGGCAACATGAAGACCCGCCCCGGAAAGTCGGGGCAGCAGACCATGAGCTGGGACGTCGAGGGACACCTGACCTCGGTGACGGACAGCGCCGGGAGCAACTCCTACATCTACGACGCCAGCGGCAACCGGCTCATCGCCACCGACCCCACCGGCAGCACGCTGTTCCTCGGCGACCAGGAGGTGCGCAAGAACGGCACCAACGGCCAGGTGAGCGCCATCCGCTACTACGGGTTCAACGGCGAGGTCATCGCCCAACGCACCGTCACCGGCATCACCTGGTTGGCCAGCGACCACCAGGGGACCTCCCAGGTCAGCATCACCAACGACACCAACCAGACCATCACCCAACGCCGCCAGACGCCCTACGGCGCTCCGCGCGGCGCCGCGGTCACCTGGCCGAACCAACAGGGGTTCCTCGGCGGCTACCAGGACCCCACCGGTCTGACGCACCTGGGCGCCCGGGAGTACGACCCGTCCATCGGCCGGTTCGTTTCCGCCGACCCGATCAACGACCCCGGCAACCCACAGCAGATGCAGGCGTACGCCTACGCCTCCAACAACCCCACCACCTACGCCGACCCCAGCGGCGAGATCATCCCCGAGTACGCAGGGATCGACACCCCCAAGGGCCTCTGCCCGCGCACCATCGACGGATACGCCTGCCAGGACGTTGTCGAAAAGTACAAGCCACAGTCGACCCGTCGTGACAAGGGCCTGGTCAACAACAAGGTGCTTCACGACGCGGCGGGGGTGGTGTCCTGGGTGCCGGTCCTCGGCACGGGAGCCGACGCGGCCGATGCCGCTCTCTATCTCCACGAAGGCGACACGAAGTCGGCCATCATCACGATGGCCCCGGGCCCGCCGGTCTGCAAGTTCGCGAAGCGGGCTTGCAAGTGGGTCAGTGAGCAGCTCGGCAGAAAGGCGGAGAAGAAGGCCGCCCAGACCTTGAGCAAGGAGGCGTTGGAACGCCTCACGCCCAAGATCAACCCGCGCCAGGAGTTGGCCGAGATGGCCATGCTCAAGGCCGAGGCACGGGCCAAGGACCTCGCGAAGGTCAAGCCGAAGGCTCCGCCCGCTCCCGCGAAGAAGCCGGACCCGGGCACGAAGGGCAAGCCCGCAACCAAGAACACCGACGCGCCGCCGGAGAAGTCGTGCAAGCACAGCTTCGCCGCCGACACCCCCGTCCTGATGGCGGACGGGGAGAGCAAGCCGATAGCGGAGGTCGCCGAAGGTGAGGAGGTCATCGCCCACGATCCCGAGACAGGTGCCACCAGCGCGGAGCCCGTCGACGCCGTCCACGTCAACGAGGACGAGGCGCTGACCAATCTCTCGGTCCGCGACGGTGACGGCGAGTTCGTCACCCTGCACACGACGCAGCACCACCCCTTCTGGAGCGAGAGCCGCGACCGGTGGGTCGAAGCAGTGGAGCTCCAGCCGACGGAGGAGTTGCTGTCGCCGGACGGGGTCGCCGTCACGGTGGCGAAGGTCGACAACTTCAGCGGGCAGCGCACGATGCGCGACCTCACCGTCCGCGGCGTCCACACGTACTATGTGATGGCCGGTGGCACGCCGGTGCTGGTGCACAACTGTGGTGGATCGATCAATCCGGGTCTGGTGCGATTCTCGCAGGACACGGTCAGCCCGCGCTTCAGCACTGGAGAGACTATTGAGCAAACGGCGGCTGCCCTGCGCTCTGGTTACACTAAGCCGACCGATCTCCCGCCCGTGCGTCTGACCGTAAGAGACGGCCAGGTCTATTCACTCGACAACCGGAGGCTGGTGGCCTTCCAGAAGGCAGGCATTCAAATGCCCTTCCGCATGGCTACACCAGAAGAGGCGGCGAGTGAAGCATGGAAATTCACCACCAAAAATGAAGGACGGTCGATCGTGATCAACTATTTCGATCCGGTGGAGTGGGCTCCATGAACTGGCCTGATGAGGAATTGAACTCCATTGTGACCCGTGAGGATCTCGCTCATTACCTGGTGCAACTCGCGGCGAAGATCGACGACGGGCGGATCTCTGTCGAAAACTCAACGACCAGCGCATTCTTGGACTCTGCCGGGCGCTGGACGAATTCGATGGATGGGTTCTTCGATAACGTCATGAAAGAGCCGGTGCCCGATCTCCCTGATTGGGCCATGATTGCTGCGATCTTCCGCGCGGCGCTGGTATACGAATAGGCCATGAAGAATTAACTCACGGGAGCGCGTGGAATTCTCGTGGTTGGTGTAGTGCGGAGCGGTGCCATCGCCGAGTGTGCTGGCACCGCTCCATCGTGCATTCGGCGAAGCGACAAGCCTGTGTCGGTGGTAGATGGGTGGGCCGCCCGAGGTTCTGACCGTGTGCCTCTATGTGATCGCCGATCTGCTTCGACGGCTGACCGCCCCCCACCGCCACGAGAAGTATCGAATGAGCGCGCGACAGCCGCTGCGAGCTGATCTGCCAGCCCGACTGGCCCGAATGGCGTCGCTGGTGGCGGTCGCATACCGTGCCGGTCGTGGACGGACGACGCAGCTACCCTGAGGATCAGCAGGAACCGCGGTGGGGCGACCGCGGGTACGAGTCGGACTGGCGCGCCACCGGCGAGCCGCGCTACCGCGACGACGACTACCGCGCCCCGGAGCAGCGCGCCGGCGAGAGTCGCTACGGCGCGTACTCCGCGGCCGACCCGCTCGTCGACGACACCAGTGGCTGGCGGTCGCAGCGCCCGGACGACCCGGAGGTCTCCGGTGAGCTGCCCGGCCGCGCCGGTCGCCGGGCGGCCCGTGAGGCCGCCGGTGGTGAGGACATCGTGTCCCGCAGCGGCGTCGACGCGCTCGGCACGGCGTCGCGCGGGGCGGCGAACCCGTCGGCCGGCGTGGCCGATCCGCTCACCGGTGCCCGTGGCGGCACCGACCCGTACGGGCTCGGGGCGCGGGGCGCCGACGCCCTCGCCGGGAGCGCCGATCCGGCCCGCCCCGGTCCGCTGGGCGGCTACCCGATCGTGGACACCGGCCGGTCGGCCGAGCCCGCCACGTCCGGTGGGACGCAGATCTCGCTGGGGGGCCGGACCGGTCCCGGCGCGGCCACGCCGTTGACGGTGGGGGAGCGGCCGACCGGCCCGGCGGACCCGGCGGCGCCGGTGAACCCGTTGGAGATGCCGACCGGCCCGATGCCGGCGCTGGTTCCCCGTCCGGACACACCGTCGCCGGGTGACGGCGTCTACCGGACCCGGCGTCCGGCGCTGGCGGTGCTGCTGGCGGCGCTGGTGCTGGTGCTGGAGGTGCCGGCGGTGCGGGTGTTGCTGCACGGGCTGGTCGGGGACCCGGTGTCGACGTCGCACGTCGTGGTGGGCACGTTCCTGGTGGTCGGCCTGCCGATCTTCGGCGCCGGGCTGTACGGGCTGCGCACCGGCGGGCTGGCGCTCGCCGACGGCAGCCGGGGTTGGCTGCGTCCGCCGACCGCCTACCTGACCGTCGGTCTGGTGCTTTTCGTCGCCGCCGCCCTCGCGGCCCGCTGACCCGGAAGCGGCCCCGGGCCCGCTTGATCCACACCGGTACGCCGAGGTGGCGGCATCCCCGCCGCCGTGATGCCGTCACCTCCCCGAGCTGGAGTGGATCAAGCCGCCCCCCAGGCGAGCCTGGAGTAGATCAAGGGGGACCGTGCACCCCGGGGCCGAGGTGCGGAGACGGCGCGTACACTTGTCAACTGGCGACCGCCTCGCGCGGTCGACCTCGCGTGCCCTCTCCACGATCATTCCGTGGGGCGACGGCCTCCCTGGTCCCGGTTCTTCACCCGGGCCCACCCTGGCCGGCGACCGGGCGCCAGGCGTCCGGCCGCCGGCCGGACGGACAACCAGGGACAAAGTAGGAGTACCCACCATGGCCGTCGTGACCATGCGTCAGCTGCTGGAGAGCGGTGTGCACTTCGGGCACCAGACCCGGCGCTGGAACCCGAAGATGAAGCGCTTCATCTTCACCGAGCGCAACGGTATCTACATCATCGACCTGCGCCAGACCCTCGACTACATCGAGAAGGCGTACGAGTTCATCCGCACCACCGTCGCGGGCGGCGGCAGCATCCTGTTCGTCGGCACCAAGAAGCAGGCCCAGGAGGCCATCGCCGAGCAGGCGACCCGGGTCGGCCAGCCGTACGTCAACCACCGCTGGCTCGGTGGCATGCTGACCAACTTCCAGACCGTGTACAAGCGGCTCCAGCGGATGAAGGAGCTGGAGGCCCTGGGTGACCTGAGCGGCACCGCCGCCGGTTACACCAAGAAGGAGACCCTCCAGCTCTCCCGCGAGAAGATCAAGCTGACCCGCACCCTCGGTGGCCTGCGGGACATGCAGAAGCTTCCGGCCGCGGTCTGGATCGTCGACACCAAGAAGGAGCACATCGCCGTCGACGAGGCCCGCAAGCTGGGCATCCCGGTGATCGCGGTGCTCGACACCAACTGCGACCCGGACGAGGTCGACTTCCCGATCCCGGGCAACGACGACGCCATCCGCTCGGCCGAGCTGCTGACCAAGGTCGTCGCCGCCGCCGTCGCCGACGGTCTGATCGCCCGTTCCGGCCGTAACCGGGGCGGCGACGAGAAGCCCGAGGCGGGCCAGGTCGGCGCCGACGAGCCGCTGGCCGAGTGGGAGCGCGAGCTGCTCGAGGAGCCGAAGAAGGCCGACGAGCAGCCCGCCGCCGCCGAGCAGCCGGCCGCCGAGCAGCCCGCCGCCGCCGAGGAGCCGAAGAAGGCCACCGAGCAGCCGGCGACCGCCGCCGCCGAGTGATCTCGCCGTCGCGCCCCCACCGTCCGGGTTCCCGGGCGGTGGGGCGCGACGGGTACGCCGGGCAGCACCGGCCCGGAACGGGTAAGCAGCACCCCAGACCACCTCACTGACACCGAAGAGAGAGTCATGTCCAACTTCACCGCCGCGGACGTCAAGAAGCTCCGGGACCTCACCGGCGCCGGCATGATGGACTCCAAGAAGGCGCTGACCGAGGCCGAGGGCGACTTCGACAAGGCCGTCGAGATCCTGCGCGTCAAGGGTGCCAAGGATGTCGGCAAGCGGGCCGGCCGCACCGCGGCCAACGGTCTCGTCGCCCACTCCGGCCAGGCGCTGCTCGAGCTCAACTGCGAGACCGACTTCGTCGCCAAGAACGACGCCTTCATCGCGCTGGCCCAGCAGCTCGTCGAGCACGGCGTGACCAGCGGCGCCACCAACGCCGAGGAGCTGCTCGCCAGCAGCATCGACGGCAAGAGCGTGGCCGACCTGATCCAGGAGCAGTCCGCCAAGATCGGCGAGAAGCTGGTGCTCAACCGCTTCGCCAAGCTCGACGGCACCACCGCCGTCTACCTGCACCGCAAGAGCCAGGACCTGCCCCCGGCGGTCGGCGTGCTGGTGCAGTTCTCCGGCAAGACCGACGAGGCGGCCGACGCGGACGCCCGTGGCGTCGCGATGCAGATCGCCGCCATGCGCCCGAAGTACCTCACCCGGGACGAGGTGCCCGCCGAGACGGTCGAGTCCGAGCGGCGCATCGCCGAGCAGACCGCCCGCGAGGAGAACAAGCCCGAGGCGGCGCTGCCGAAGATCGTCGAGGGTCGGGTCAACTCCTTCTTCAAGGACTTCGTCCTGCTGGAGCAGGCGGCGGTCGCCGACAACAAGAAGACCGTCAAGCAGGTGCTGGCCGAGGCCGGCATCGAGGTGACCCGCTTCGTGCGGTTCGAGGTCGGCCAGGCCTGAGCCGCCGCCCGGGCCGCTGGGCCCGGGCGCAGGGGGAACGTGGACGAGGAGGCCGCAGGTGTACGCGACAGGCACCGCGGCCTCCTCGTCACATAGGGTCGGCAGGGGCAGTTACGCGATGCCCGCGCGTTGCGCGGGGAGAAGGGGCGGGGCGGATGACGCAGGTTGTGAGTGACCGGAGCCTGGCGGAGGACGACCCGACCGCCCCTCCGCCCGGTCGGTCCCGCCGGGTGGTGCTGAAGCTCTCCGGTGAGGTCTTCGGCGGCGGCGCGATCGGCGTCGACCCGGACGTCGTGCAGGGCATCGCCCGGCAGATCGCCACCGTGGTCCGCCGCGGCGTGCAGGTCTCCGTGGTGGTCGGCGGCGGCAACTTCTTCCGCGGCGCCGAGCTGCAGAAGCGCGGCATGGACCGGGCCCGCGCCGACTACATGGGCATGCTGGGCACGGTGATGAACTGCCTGGCGTTGCAGGACTTCCTGGAGAAGGAGGGCATCGAGACCCGGGTGCAGAGCGCCATCACCATGGCCCAGGTCGCCGAGCCCTACATCCCGCTGCGCGCGATCCGGCACCTGGAGAAGGGCCGTGTGGTGATCTTCGGCGCGGGCGCCGGGATGCCCTACTTCTCCACCGACACGGTGGCCGCCCAGCGGGCGCTGGAGATCCGCGCGGACGTGGTGCTGATGAGCAAGAACGGCGTGGACGCGGTCTACACCGCCGACCCCCGGATCGACCCGACCGCGAGCAAGCTCGACTCGATCACCTTCTCCGAGGTGCTGCGCCGCAACCTGCGGGTGGCCGACGCCGCCGCGTTCAGCCTCTGCATGGAGAACGGCCTGCCGATGCTGGTCTTCGGCGCGCAGGGCGACGACACCATCGTCCGGGCCGTCGGCGGTGAGAAGATCGGCACGCTGATCACCGCCTGACGCGGTCCCGCCGGACCGGCAGCGGTCCTCTGCCACAGCCTGAGAGCACAGCCCACGACGAGCGACAGAAGGAGGCGAGGAGACCGGTGATCGACGACACCCTCCTCGAGGCGGAGGAGAAGATGGAGCGTGCCATCGAGCACGCCAGGGAGGAATTCGGCGGGATCCGCACCGGTCGCGCCAACGCCGCCATGTTCTCCCGGATCGTCATCGACTACTACGGCAGCCCGACCCCGCTGCCGCAGATGGCGTCCATCGCGGTGCCCGAGCCGCGCATGGTGATCATCAAGCCGTACGACAACTCGCAGCTGAACGCCATGGAGAAGGCGATCCGCGACTCGGACCTCGGGGTCAACCCGAACAACGAGGGCAACCAGTTGCGCATCCTGCTGCCGCAGATGACCGAGGAGCGGCGGCGGGACATGATCAAGGTCGCCCGGCAGAAGGGCGAGGAGGCCAAGGTCGCCGTCCGCAACATCCGCCGCAAGGCCAAGGAAGAGCTGGACCGCCTGGTCAAGGACGGCGAGGTCGGCGAGGACGAGGGTCGGCGCGCGGAGAAGGACCTGGACGACCTGACCCAGCGCTTCGTCGCCACCGTGGACGAGATGATCAAGCACAAGGAGAGCGAGCTGCTCGAGGTCTGAGCGGCCCGCGTACTCCACACGGCACCGCGCCGCCGCCGCCCGGCATCCGGGCGGCGGCCCGGTGCCGTCGTCGTGCCCGGCCGGCGTCCACCCTCGCCGCCTCCCGGGTGCAGTAGGCTCGGCACGATTCGGCGACCACCACCGGGTGAACGGCGGGAGTCGCCCGGCCGTCGGCCGCTCAACAGGAAGTCTCACGCCGGTAGGGGATGGTCTTGGTCTTGCGTCATGTGGTGGCTTCCGTACCGTCTGCCGGTGCGTGATGTCCCACCCCGACCCCTACGGCAGCACCGAGCCGCGTGGCTGGGACCGTCCGGCCCCGGCCCTGCCCTGGCCGGAGACCGACCTGGAGCCCGGCCCGTGGCAGCGGCCCGCTCCCGGCCCGGACGCCTGGCCCGCCGACGCCGGGGCGTACACCCGGCCGGTTGACCGGGAGGCGTACGCCCGCCCGGACACGGACCCCTACCCCGGCGGTCCGCGGCCCCACGACGGACCGCCGCCCGGCGGTCGCGGCCCGCGCGGCGTCGACCGCCCCGACGGGTACGACCGACCGGACGACGAGTTCCCCACCGCGCAGATCGCGCCGGTGCGGGACGAGCCGACCGACCACCTCCCGGCGGTACGCGACGAGCCGGCGCCCGAGCCGCCGTCCGGTCGCCGGTCGAAGGGGCGTCGCCGGGCGAGCGCCGAGCGCCCGCCGACCACCGCACCCCGTTCGTCGAAGGCGGGGCGCAACCTGCCCGCGGCGATCGGCGTCGGGCTGGGTCTCGGCGCGGCGATCGTGGTGCCGCTCTTCTTCTTCCTGCCGGCGTTCCTCGCCGTGCTGGCCGCCGCCGTGGCGATCGGCACCTGGGAGATGGCCCGGGCGGTCCGTCGCAGCGGCGCCCACCCGCCGCTGGTGCCGCTGGTGGCCGGCGGGGTGATCATGGTCGGCCTGGCCTGGTTCGCCGGCCCGGACGCGCTCTGCCTCGGGCTGCTGGTGACCGTGCTGGGCACGATGATCTGGCGGCTGGGCGACGGCCCCGGCAACTACCAGCGTGACCTCACCGCGGCCACGCTGATCGTCGTCTACGTGCCGTTCCTCGCCGGTTTCGCGGCCCTGCTCGCGGCCGCGCCCGACGACGGTCACCTGCGGGTGCTGGTCACGCTGGTGGCCGTGGTGCTCTCCGACACCGGCGGGTACGCCGCCGGGGTGGCCTTCGGCAAGCGCCCGATGGCCCCGAAGATCAGCCCGAAGAAGTCCTGGGAGGGCTTCGCCGGTTCGGTCACCGCCGCCGCGGTGGGCAGCGCCCTGCTGCTGTGGCTGCTGTTCGAGGTGGCCCCGTGGTGGGGTGCGTTGTTCGGGGTGGCGATCTCCTGCGCCGCGGTGCTCGGCGACCTCGCCGAGTCGATGATCAAGCGGGACCTGGGCGTCAAGGACATGAGCAACCTGCTTCCCGGTCACGGTGGCCTGATGGACCGGCTCGACTCCATCCTGTTCGCGGTGCCGACGGCATACCTGCTGCTCGCGGTGTTCGTGCCGGTGGTGGGCTGAGGCATGGATCACCTGCGCGAAGCGGGGCCAACCGGCCGGTCGGGGGCGATTCGGCCCCCACGGATCGGTGCGTCCCGCCGCACCCGTGTCAGACTGGACGCGCCATGACGAGCCTCCCACTGATCTCCGTAGACCCCGACGGCCGCGGCCGTCGACCCGCGATGCCTCCCCGTCACCTCGCCGACCTGGACCTGCCGGGTCGGCAGGCACTCGTCACCGAGCTGGGCGAACCGGCGTTCCGCGCCAAACAGGTCTCCAACCACTACTTCGGCCGGCTGGTGCGCGACCCGGAGCGGATGACCGACCTGCCGGCGGCGACCCGGGAGAAGCTGGCCGGCACGCTGCTGCCCACCCTGCTCCACCCGGTGCGCGAGCTGGCCTGCGACGACGGCGCGACCCGCAAGGCGCTCTGGCGGCTGCACGACGGCTCGCTGGTGGAGAGCGTGCTGATGGGTTACCCGGACCGGGTGACCGTCTGCATCTCCAGCCAGGCCGGCTGCGGCATGGCCTGCCCGTTCTGCGCCACCGGTCAGGCCGGGCTGACCCGCAACCTCTCCACCGCGGAGATCGTCGACCAGGCGGTCTACCTGGCCGGGGTGGCGGCCTCCGGGGCGGTGGCCGGCTCACCGCCGCGGCTGTCGCACGTGGTGTTCATGGGCATGGGGGAGCCGCTGGCCAACTACGCCCGGGTGATCGCGGCGATCCGCCGGCTGGTCGCGCCGGCGCCGGAGGGGCTCGGCCTGTCCCAACGGCACATCACCGTTTCCACGGTCGGGCTGGTCCCGGCCATCCGCCGACTGGCCAGCGAAGACCTCTCGGTGACCCTTGCGTTGTCGCTGCACGCCCCCGATGATGAGCTGCGCGACGAACTCGTCCCGGTCAACCAGCGCTGGAAGGTGTCCGAGGTGCTGGACGCGGCGTGGGACTACGCGGCCACGACGGGGCGTCGCGTGTCCATCGAGTACGCGATGATCAAGGACGTGAACGACCAGCCGTGGAGAGCCGATCTGCTCGGGCGGCTGCTGGCCGGCAAGCTGGCCCACGTGAACCTGATCCCGCTCAACCCGACCCCGGGCAGCCGCTGGGACGCCAGCCCGAAGCCGGTCGAGCGGGAGTTCGTCCGGCGGTTGCGCGACGCCGGGGTGTCCACCACGGTGCGGGACACCCGGGGGCGCGAGATCGACGGGGCGTGTGGGCAGCTCGCCGCGGCCGAGGAAACGGACAGCGACCCCCGCGCGGCAACGGCGTAGCGGTACGAGACCAGGAGACATAGTGGCGAGTCAGGGTCAGCGTTTCCGGCGGAAGGCGCTCCGTCGGGGATACAAGGTCGACGAGGTGGACGCCTTCCTGGACCGGGTCGAGGCGACCCTCGACGGCCAGCCGGTCGGCGCGCCCGTCGCCTCCCAGGAGGTCCACGACGTCGTCTTCCGGGTCCGCTTCAACGGCTACGACGAGTGGCAGGTCGACCTGCACCTCGACCGGGTCGAGCGGCAGCTCGCCGAGCTGGAGGAGCGCTCCGGCGCGGCCGGCGGGCGGGGTGGCGATCCCCGGATGGCCGACCGGCTCGGCCCGCCGATGCGCGACGACCGCGGCCTGTCCCCGGTGCCCCAGCCGCCGATGCCGCCCCGGCAGATGCCGGCCCAGGCCGGCCCGCCGGTCGACCGCTACGGCAACCGCTACGACGAGCCGACCGGCGCGTTCGCCGGCGGGTACGACGGTCCGCGCGGCGGCTACGACGCGCCTCGCGGCCCGGCCGGTCCGGGCCCGATGGGCCCGGGTGCCCCGATCGGGCACGGCGGCCCGCCGCCGCGCAGCCTGCCGCCCGGTCCGGGCGGTTACGGTCCGCCGGACGCCGGCCCGGGTGGTTACGGCCCGCCGGACCCGACCCCGGGCGGTGGCTACGGCCCGGAGCCCGGCCAGGGTGGGTACGGCGGCCCGGGCGACCGCTTCGACGGCTTCGAGGCCGGCCGGCACGGTCGTGCCGACATGACCGCGGAGATCCGGATGCCCGAGCGTGAGCTGCGTGAGCTGCGCGGGCGCGGTCCGGCCGGCCCGCCGGCGCTGCCGCAGCAGGGTTACGGCCCGCCGGATCAGGGTTACGGCCCGCCCGACCAGGGCTACGGCGGTGGCCCGTCGATGACCGGTCCGCCGCTCGTCGGTCCGCCGGCCGCCGGCCCGCCGATGGTGGGGCCGCCGATGGCCGGCCCGCCCGGCAGCGACCTGCACCGGGTCGACCAGATCCGGCGCAGCTTCCAGGTCCGCCGGTTCGGCAGCGGGTACGACCCGGACCAGGTCGACCGCTTCTTCGAGACGCTGCTCGGCGGCATGCAGGGGCGCAACGCGATGCCGGTGAACCCGAAGGACCTCGACACGCTGCGCTTCGGGCTGGTGCCCGGCGGCTACTTCGAGGCGGAGGTCGACGCCGCGCTCAAGGACGTCCAGGACATCCTGCTCGGCCGCTGACCCGCCCACGACGGCGAAAGGGCCCGCCCCCGGCCGGGGGCGGGCCCTTTGCGTACCGCTGGCGCCGTGCGTCAGGACCGCAGGCCGTTGCGGCGCAGCACGGCGTCGCCGATGACGATGGCGAGCAGCAGCGCGGCGATCCCGAACAGCCAGATGTGCTCCACCCGGCCCTGCTCGGTGCCGCAGAGCGCCATCAACACCAGGGCCACCGCCGACACCACCGCACCGATCCGCCCGGACTTGCGGTGCCCCGGCTTGTGCTGATCTGGCGCGGTTACCGGCTCGTCTCCTGCCACTGTCGGTCCTTCCCTCGCGATCGGATCTCCGGCTAGT
Source organism: Micromonospora humi (assembly GCF_900090105.1). Classification (GTDB taxonomy): domain Bacteria; phylum Actinomycetota; class Actinomycetes; order Mycobacteriales; family Micromonosporaceae; genus Micromonospora; species Micromonospora humi. The sequence continues at coordinate 367,246 of NZ_FMDM01000007.1, forward strand.
CTGGCACGCCCCGTGGCGGGCCCGGCGCAGGGTCCGGCCGGAGGGGGCGTGGATGACCCGCGCGGGCGACGCGGGCCGGCGCGCGGAGCGGGTAGCCCGGCCCGGGCCGTTGGGCCTGTCCCGGCCGGGCCGACGGGCACTACGGGCGTCGCGGGACGGCGGCCACACTGTCTCCGGTAGCGTCGGGGCGTACGCCTGATGCCTTTTTCGAGGGGGACTACGGTGCGAGTGACCGGTACGGGCCACGCCAGCATGCGGATCGACACGCCCGCGGGCAGCATCCTGTGCGACCCGTGGGTCAACCCCGCCTACTTCGCGTCCTGGTTCCCCTTCCCGGACAACTCCCAGCTCGACTGGGCGACACTGGGTCAGGTCGACTACCTGTACGTGTCGCACCTGCACCGGGACCACTTCGACGCCGCGCACCTGCGTGACGTGATCTCGAAGGACGCGACGGTCCTGCTGCCCGAGTTCCCCACCTCCGAGATGGAGGACGAGCTGCGGGAGCTGGGCTTCACCAAGTTCCTGAAGGCCCCGAACGAGCAGGTCGTGGAGCTGCCCGGCGGGCTGAAGATCATGATCCAGGCGTTGACCAGCCCGACCGACGGCCCGATCGGCGACTCGTCGCTGTGGGTGGAGTACGACGGCGTCCGCCTGCTCAACCAGAACGACGCCCGGCCCACCGACCTGACCGTCTTCGCCGAGCTGGGCCACGTGCACGCGCACATGCTGCAGTTCTCCGGCGCGATCTGGTACCCGATGGTCTACGAGCTGCCGCAGTCGGCGAAGACCGCGTTCGGCAAGCAGAAGCGGGACCGGCAGTTCGACCGCACCTGGCGCTACATCGACGACCTGAAGGCCGACAACGTCTTCCCGATCGCCGGCCCGCCGTGCTTCCTCGACGACGAGTTGTGGCAGTTCAACGACATCTTCGGCGACGAGGGCAACATCTTCCCCGACCAGTCGGTCTTCCTGTCCGAGTACGCGAAGGTCGGCGGCACCAACGGCATCGTGCTGCTGCCGGGCAGCGTCGCCGAGGTCACCACCGAGGGCACGACCACCACCCACCCGGTGCCGGTCGAGGAGTTCTTCGCGAACAAGGTCGCCCACCTGGAGGAGATGCGCGAGCGCAAGCGCCCGATCATCGAGGCGGAGAAGGCGTCCTGGCGGCACCCCGAGATCGACGTGCTGGGCGAGATGAAGCGGCGGATCGAGCCGCTGCTCGACGAGTCGATCTACCTGGCCAAGGGCGTCGGCGGTCCGGTCCGCTTCGACCTGGTGGGCTACGACGGCGTCGACGTCGAATCCATCGTGGTGGACTTCCCCGGCAAGGAGGTCCGGCCGTACGCGGACGAGAAGGTCCGCTACCGGTTCCGCACCGAGCGGGCGCTGATCGAGCACCTGCTGCACATCGGCGAGGTCGACTGGGTCAACTCGCTCTTCCTCTCCTGCCGGTTCTCCGCGGCCCGCATCGGCCAGTACAACGAGTTCGTCTACGCGTTCTTCAAGTGCCTCTCCGAGGAGCGCCTCCAGTACGCCGAGGGCTGGTACGACGAGCACGAGCGGGCGGTCGACGCCGAGGACATCACGCTCGACGGCTGGGTGGTGCAGCGACGCTGCCCGCACCTGAAGGCGGACCTGAGCCGGTTCGGCATCGTCGACGGCGACCAGCTCACCTGCCAGTTGCACGGCTGGAAGTTCGACCTGGCCAGCGGCCGTTGCCTGACCAGCGTCGGGCACAAGATCCGCGCCCACCGGGCCGACGAGGAGACTCCGGCGCCGGCCGGGGACGCACTCATCTGACGCTTTCGCCCCGCCCGCCGCCCCCGGCACGCGACCATCACTGGTGAGGGGGCGGCGTGACGGGTGCGGACAGGGAGCCGGAGTACCGGTTCGGGCGCAGCAGCGAGATGGCGCGGGACGCCTCCCGGGTGGAGGCGTTCAGCGACGCCGTGATCGCCATCGTGCTCACGCTGATGGCCGTCGAACTGCTCCAGTTCGGCCCGGACGCGCCGGACGACCATGGGCTGCCGGCCGCGCTGGCGCACGAGTGGCGGGCCTACCTGGCGTACGTCATCACGTTCGCGGTGGTGGGTCAGGTCTGGTTGACCCACCACAACATGTGGCGGTACGTCTGTCGGGTCGACCAGATGCTGCTGGTGCTGAACCTGCTGCTGCTGATGTTCGTGGCGGCCATCCCGTTCACCGCGAACCTGCTCGCGGACAACCTGCGCGGCACGCCCGGCGACCAGCGGTTGACCGCCGCGCTCTACGTCGGCACGGTGCTCGGTGAGGCGCTCTTCTTCAACCTGAGCTGGTGGTGGGCGCGCAGGCGCGGCCTGCTGCACCCGGATCTCGACCCGCGCCTGGCCCGGGCGGTGGCCCGCCGGTTCCGGCTCGGTCCGCTGCTCTACCTGGTCGCGTTCGCGGTGGTGTTCGTGGACCCGGTCCTCAGCCTGCTGGCGTACCTGCTGCTGGTCGGCCTCTACGTCATCCGCGGCCCCGGCGATCTCCCCCGCGCCGGCCAGGAGGCCGCCTCGTCGTGAGGTGTCAACAGGGGGCCCCTGCTCTACCGGAGGCGTTAACCGGGGGCCCCTCCTTACATCTCGGCGAGGATGCGGCGGGCGGCGTTGTGGCCGGCGGCGCCGATCACGCTGCCCGCCGGGTGGCAGCCGGCGCTGCCGGCGTAGACGCCGTCCACGCCGGTGGCGTACGGCATCCGGTCGGTGAACGAGACCGTGTTGTCGACGTGGTGGATGTGCCCGCCGGTGATGCCGAAGTGGGCCTCGATGCCGGGCGGGGGCAACGGCACCGCGTCCGCGATCAGGTCGCCGGTGCCCGGCGCGTACCGCTCGCAGATCGCGACCAGCTTCTCCACGTAGCCGGGCAGCGCCGCGTCCCAGGTGGTGCCGGCCAGCTCGTAGGGGACCGACTGGACGAACAGCGCCGACGAGTGGTGCCCGGCGGGGTCGTGCAGCGACGGGTCGACGGTGGTGTGCAGGTACCACTCGACGGTCGGCTCGTCCGGCAGCCGCCCGGCCCGCACGTCGGCCCACATGCCGCGCAGCGCGGCCATCGGCGACGCGCCGCCGGCGCCGACCAGCGAGTCGGAGCCGGGCAGCAGGTGGATGGTCGAGCCGAACGGGCTCGGCGCGTCGGCCGGCAGGCAGGAGAAGCGGGGCAGCCCGGTGAGCGCCAGGTTGAGCTTGAGTGTGGTGCCGGGCCGGCGGACCGCCGTCATCCGCGCGCCCAGCTCCGCCGGGAGCGCGCCGTCGGGCAGCAGCTCCATCAGCCGGTACGGGTCGCAGGCGCCCAACACCACCCGGGCGGCCACCTCGCGACCGTCGGCCAGCACCACGCCCGACGCGGCGCCGGAGTCGAGCGTGATCGCGGTGACCGGGGCGCCGGTGACGATGCGGGCGCCGGCGGCCCGGGCGGCGTCGGCGAAGGTACGCGACACCGTGCCCATCCCGCCCTCGGCGATCATCCAGGTGCCGTCCGCGCCGGGCAGCCGGCACATGTTGTGCACCAGGAAGTTGTGCCCGGTGCCCGGGTCGTCCGGCCCGGCGTTGAGCCCGGACAGGCCGTCGGTCACCGCGTACATGCTGACCAGCAGCTCGGAGCGGAAGTCGAAGCGGGCCAGGTGGTCGGCGACCGAGCCGCGCACCAGGTCGACGAAGACCTGCCGCAGGGCCGGCCGGACGTAGCGCTCGGCGGTCTCCTCCACCGGCAGCGGCTCGGCCAGCCAGGCCGGCGCCAGGTCGTCGCGGAGCTGGGCCAGCTCGGCCTGGAGCGCGTCGTCGGCGGCCACGTCGGCCGCCGAGAACATGTCGGTGAGCTGCCGCCGGGTGGCTGCGGTGTCGCGGCCGAAGAGGAGGTACGGCGAGCCGGGCCCGCCCGGCGTGGGCAGGAAGTAGTGCGGGTCGCGGCGCACCACCGGGATGGTCACGTCGAGCGTGGCGAGCAGCTCCGGCGGCATCAGCCCGAGCAGGTACGACCCGGTGGAGTGGCGCAGCCCGGGCACCTTCGGGAACGGGTTCTCGGTGCGGGTCGCCCCGCCGATCACGTCGGCGGCCTCCAGCACCAGCACGTCGAGGCCGGCGCGGGCCAGCAGGATCGCCGAGACCAGGCCGTTGTGCCCGGAGCCGACCACGACGACGTCGGCGCGTGCCGGCAGCTCACTCGATTCGCTCATGCCCGCGCAGCCTACTGGCGGGCGGACCGTGGCGGGAGGGTTCGCGGCGGGCCGCTACCGTGGCCGGCATGCCCGAGGCTGTCCAGTTCGCGCTCCTGGTCGTGCTCGTCGTCCTGCTGCTGCTCGTGTTCGTGCTCCGGCGGGCCGGCGGCCGTCCCCGGGACCTGGTCGCCCCGGACCCGGCCACCGGCGGTGGGCAGGGGGAGGTGCTCCGGCTGGCCCGCGCGGGGCGCACGGTCGAGGCGGTCAAGCTGCTCCGCGAGCAGACCGGCCTGCCGCTGCTGGAGGCGAAGCAGGCGGTCGACGCGTTGCGGGCAGGCGGCACACTGCCGGCCCGATCCGGTGACCTGGCCGCGCCCGGCGTCGACGACGGGGTGCGCGCCGAGGCGACCCGGCTCGTGCGCGCCGGGAAGAAGATCCACGCGGTCAAGCTGGTACGGGAGCACACGAGGTGGTCGCTGGCGGACGCGAAGCGGTACGTGGATCGGCTCTGACGTCACCGCGCGTTCACCACGCAGCGGCAGCGGTCGATGCCGAACGAGGGCTACGGTCGACGCAGCGCCAACCGCCACCCCGGGAGGTCAACCGATGGACCGTCGTACCGTCCTGCGCGCCGTCTCCGTCGCCGGGGGCACCGCCTTCGCCGGCAGTCTCTGGGCCGACGCCGCCGCGCCGGCCGCGCCCGCCCAGCCCGGTCCCGGCCCCTACGGTGACCTGCTGGCCGCCGACGCCAACGGCCTCCAGTTGCCCGCCGGCTTCACCGGCCGGGTGGTCGCCCGGTCCGGCCAGCGGGTGCCCGGCACCTCGTACGTCTGGCACTGGGCGCCCGACGGCGGCGCCTGTTTCCCGGCCGGCGACGGCTGGATCTACGTCTCCAACTCGGAGGTCCCGCTGGTCGGCGGCGCCTCGGCGATGCGCTTCGCGGCCGACGGCTCGGTCGCGGCCGCCTACCGGATCCTGAGCGGCACCAGCACCAACTGCGCCGGCGGGCCCACCCCGTGGGGGACGTGGCTCTCCTGCGAGGAGGTGCCGCTGGGTCGGGTCTTCGAGACCTGGCCGGCCGGCGGCCGGTCCGGCGAGGAGCGGACCCGGATGGGCCGCTTCAAGCACGAGGCGGCGGCCTGCGACCCGGTCCGGCAGGTGGTCTACCTGACCGAGGACGAGCCGGACGGCTGCTTCTACCGCTTCGTCCCGGACACCTGGGGCGACCTGCGCACCGGCCGGGTGCAGGTGCTCTGCGCCCGGGACGGCCAGGTGACCGGGGCGGTGACCTGGCAGGACCTGCCCGATCGGGACGGCTTCCCGGTGCCGACCCGTTTCCAGGTGCGCGGGGCGCAGTCGTTCGACGGTGGGGAGGGCTGCTGGTACGCCGACGACACCTGCTGGTTCACCACCAAGGGCGACAACCGGGTGTGGGCGTACGACGCGGTGGGGCAGCGCCTCGACCTCGCGTACGACGACTCGCTGGTGGAGGCCGGCGCGGCGCCGTTGACCGGGGTGGACAACATCACCGGCACCGCGGGCGGTGACCTCTACGTGGCCGAGGACGGCGGCGACATGGAGATCAACATGATCACGCCGGCCGGGGTGGTGACGCCGTTCGCGCGGCTGCTCGGGCAGCCGGCCTCGGAGATCACCGGCCCGGCGTTCTCGCCGGACGGCAGCCGGCTCTACTTCTCCTCCCAGCGCGGCGTCAGCGGCGCCAAGGCCGGCAGCGGCGGCATCACGTACGAGGTTCGCGGCCCGTTCCGGCGCTGACCCTATCCGGGGCGGGCCGCCAGGCGGGCGGCCCGCCACCGGCCCAGCGCCAGCGTGGCCGAGTAACCGGCCAGCACGATCACGTGGAACAGGTAGAGCCAGAGCAGCACGGCCACCCCGCCGCCGATCTCGTCGAACCCGCCGAACGGCACGCCCAGCTTCAGCGGCAGCGAGCAGAACAGCACGAAGCCGTGCAGGAAGCCGGAGAGGTTCGCGGCGGTGAACGAGCCCATGCCGAGCGTGGCGAGCCAGTCCGGGGAGGCCGGGCCGACCACCCGGAACACCCACACCAGCACCGGCGTGAGCACCAGCCAGACCGCCAGGAACGACAGCACCACGCCGAGCGCGCCGATCCAGCCGCCCTGCCGCACCAGCCGGGTGGTCAGCGGCAGCGCCAGCAGGATCGACAGCAGCAGCGCCGGGGCCGGCGCGAGCAGCGGGAGCAGCAGCAGCCGGCCGCGCCAGCCGACCAGCGCGCCGGACTCGGCGCGCGGCTCGGCCACCGAGACGAACGCCCGGCGCAGTCCCTCGCCGTAGAGCGAGGCCGGCAGCAGCGAGGCGAGGGCCAGCAGCGGGGTCAGCCCCAACCCGGCCTCGACGAGCGCGGCCACCGCCCGGTCCGCGCCGATCTCGGTGGGCAGCGTCTCGATGGCGTACGAGGTGAGCCGGCGCACCCGGTCGGCGCCGGCGAGCAGCCCGGTGAGCCAGATCGCCAGCAGCGCCACCGGCACCACGGCGACCGCTCCGTAGAAAGTGATCGCGGCGGCGTGCAGCGAGAGGTCCCGCCCCCGGACCGGCCGGAACGCCGCCGAGGTGATCCGCTTCGTGCGTTGCCAGCCGTCGCCCATCGCCCCCTCGTTCCCTGTGCGCTGCCCGGCCACGCATTACGATCCGGCGTCATGATGATTGTCTCGACCGAGCGGCTCGTCGTCCGGGACTGGACCGAGTCACCCGACGACCTCGCCCGGGTCTACGACATCTACTCCCGCGAGGAGGTCATGCGCTGGCTGGGCGGCGGCAAGGGGCGGCTGACCGATCCGGCGGAGGCGGTGGAGCGGGTGCGGTCCTGGCGCGAGCGCAACGCCCCGTACGACGGTCGGTGGGGCCTGTGGGCGATCGAGCCCCGCGCGGCGGTCTGCGCGGCCGGCAGCGTGCTGCTGAAGCCGTTGCCGGGCCGGGACGGCGTCACCCCGACCGACGACATCGAGGTCGGCTGGCACCTGCACCCCGACGCCCAGGGCCACGGCTACGCCACCGAGGCGGCCCGGGCGGTGCTGGAGCGGGAGTTCACCACCGGGACTCCCCGGGTGTTCGCGGTGGTGATGGCCGGCAACGAGCCGTCCGTCGCGGTGGCCCGGCGACTCGGGATGACCCCCGTCGGGGTCCGGACCGACTGGTACGGCGGCGCCGAGCTGGAGACGTTCGTCCTGGATCGCCCCGTCTAGCTCGTTGGCGCTTTGCCGTCGGCCTCCCTACGGTGGTGGGGACACGGGGAGGTGCGCTTTGGTCGACGGCGGCGATGCGGCGCGCTGGCTGCACCTCAACGCGCCCCGTGGCGGGCCGGACGAGCTGTCGCTCCTGGTGAGCCGGGCCGCGCCGGCCGTCGGCGCCACCGAGATCGTGATCTACCTCGCCGACTACACGCAGTCTTCACTCGTACCCCTGGTCGGCCCCGGCCCGCCCCGGGCCGAGCTGACCATCGAGACGACCCTGGCCGGCCGGGCGTTCACCAGCCTCCAGGTGCAGCGCGCTCCCGACCACCCGGATCGGCTCTGGGTGCCCCTGCTGCTCGGGTGTGAACGGTTGGGGGTGCTGGAGATCGTGTCGCCGGCCGCCGGCGACCCCGCGCTGGACCGGCCGGCCTGGGAGGTGGCGGTCGCCGTCGCCCAGCTCCTGGTGAACCGCCGGCTCTACGGCGACGTCGTGGAACGGGTCCGCCGCCGCCTTCCGATGCAGGTCGCCGCCGAGATCGTGTGGGGGCTGCTGCCGCCGTTGACGTTCGCGACCGACGAGCTGGTGATCACCGCGATCCTCGAACCCTGCTACGACGTCGGCGGGGACGTCTTCGACTACGCGCTCAACGGCGACGTGCTCAGCGTCGGGCTCTTCGACACCTGTGGGCACGGCATCAAGGCGAGCGCGTTGGCCTCGCTCGTGGTCAGCGCCTACCGCAACGCCCGACGCACCGGCCTGGACCTGGTCGACACGGCGATCAGCATCGACAGGTGGGTGCGCTCCGAGCACCCCGGCACGTTCGCGACCGCGTTGCTCGCCGAGCTCGACCGGCGGACCGGCCTGCTCAGGATCATCAACGCGGGCCACCCCGGCGCCATGCTGCTGCGCGACGGCAGGGCGGTCCGGGCGCTGCCGGGGCCGACCGCGCTGCCGCTCGGGTTGGGCAACCTGTCGGCGAGGCGTCCGCGGGTGCACGAGGAGGGCCTGCACCCGGGCGATCGCATCCTCGCCTACACCGACGGCATCACCGACGCGCGCAGCGACGACGGGGAACGGTTCGGGCTGGACCGGCTGGTCGACTTCGTCGAGCGGGCCCTGAACGACCAGTTGCCCAGCCCGGAGACGATGCGCCGGCTGGTACGCGCGGTCCTCGCCCACCAGCAGGACGAACTCGACGACGACGCCACCGCGCTGTTCCTGGAGTGGCAGCCGCCGCACCTGCCGTTGGCGCACCTGGAGCACCTCACCGTGCCCCACGGGACGATCGCGTCCACGTAGCCGCCGTCGACCCGGACCGCCGCACCGGTGGTCGCGGGGGCGAGCGGGGAGGCGAGGTACGTCACCATGGTGGCGATCTCCTCCGGCTCGATCGGCCGCTGGAGCAGCGACTGCGAGTCGGCCCGTTTTCTCGCCGATCTCTACCGCGCGCGGCGCGATGGCGTCATCTCCTGAGCAGGCCACGACGGACCACGTGTGCGAGCCGGGCTGAGCGGGACAGCGCCGCTAGGGTGGGTGGTAGCACGATTACCCGCTGAGGGGGTGAGCCCGATGGCCCAGGCCGCATTCGCGCCCGAGCCGGCACCGCAGCCCGCCGAGCCGTCGTTCGACGTGCTCCGCTGGCGTGACGAGCCGTGGACCGCGCAGCTCGCTCTCGATCTCCTACCGGAGACCAATGGCCCGAAGGTCGAGGTCCTGAGCGGAAGCGTGATCGTGACACCACATGCCGGCTATGACCACCAGGACGCCGAACTCGACCTGGCCTACCTGCTGAAGCAGGCCGCCCGACGCGCCAAGCTCTGGCTCTACCTGGAGAGCAACGTCGTCTCGGATAATGACCTGTTCATCCCAGACATCGTCATCCTCGACGTTCCCGGGGGCGGACGAACGACGATGGACATTCGTCATGCGGTTCTGCTCGGCGAGATCGTCTCCCCGGGTAACCGTCGGAAGGACGTGATCGACCGGCCACGGGAGTACGCCGCCGTCGGCGTGCCGTACTTCCTCCGGGTCGACCTGCGGAACCGGGTGCCCACCATCGCCCTGTTCGAGCTGGTCGACGGCGACTACCGGCCGTTGGCCGCGGCGGCGGCGGGCACTCCCTTCGTGATGCGGCAGCCGTTCGAGTTCACCGTCGACCCGGGCGACCTGCTCGGCGAGGAGGCACCGGAACAGGCCGGGTGAGGCGTCGGGCGGGGCTGGGGAACAATGGGCGGGTGACCACTCCCCGAGATCTCGTGCTGCTCGGCTCGACAGGTTCCATCGGCACCCAGGCCATCGACATCGTCAAGCGCAACCCGGACCGGTTCCGGGTGGTCGCCCTCGGCGCCGGCGGCGGCAACGTGGAGCTGCTCGCCGCGCAGGCGCTGGAGCTGGGCGTGGACGCGGTCGGCGTGGCCCGGGCGTCCGCCGCGCAGGACCTCCAGCTCGCGTTCTACGCCGAGGCGAGCCGGCGCGGCTGGGCCACCGGCGACTTCAAGCTGCCCAGGATCGTGGCCGGGCCGGACGCGATGACCGAGCTGGCGCAGTGGCCGTGCGACGTGGTGCTCAACGGTGTGGTCGGCTCGCTGGGCCTGCCGCCGACGCTGGCCGCGCTGCGCGCCGGGCGTACCCTCGCCCTGGCCAACAAGGAGTCGCTGGTGGCCGGCGGCCCGTTGGTCAAGGCCGCGGTGACCCGACCGGGGCAGATCGTTCCCGTTGATTCCGAGCACTCGGCGTTGGCGCAGTGCCTGCGCGGGGGCACCCGGGGCGAGGTGCGCCGGCTCGTGGTCACCGCCAGCGGCGGCCCGTTCCGGGGCCGGCGGCGCGACGAGTTGACCGCTGTCACACCGGAGCAGGCCCTCGCCCACCCGACCTGGAACATGGGCCCGGTCGTCACGATCAACTCCGCCACCATGGTCAACAAGGCGCTGGAGGTGATCGAGGCGCACGAGCTGTTCGACGTGCCCTACGCCGACATCGAGGTGATGGTGCACCCGCAGTCGGTGATCCACTCGATGGTCGAGTTCGTCGACGGCTCCACCCTCGCCCAGGCCAGCCCGCCGGACATGCGGCTACCCATCGCGCTCGGCATCGGCTGGCCGGACCGGGTGCCCGAGGCGGCCGCCGCGGTCGACTGGACCACGGCCCACACCTGGGAGTTCGCGCCGCTCGACGACGCCGCGTTCCCGGCCGTGGCGCTGGCCAAGGCGGCCGGCGAGGCGGGGCGCTGCCGCCCGGCGATCTACAACGCGGCGAACGAGGAGTGCGTGGCCGCGTTCGTGGCGGACCGGCTGCCGTTCCTCGGCATCGTCGACACCCTCCAGCGGGTGCTGGACGACGCTCCCGACTTCGACGAACCAGGTACCGTCGAGGACGTGCTCGCCGCCGAGTCGTGGGCACGGGCGCACGCCCAGGAGATCATCGTCGGGTCGGTGGAAGGAGCTCGATGAGCTATCTGCTCGGGGTGGTGCTGTTCGCCCTGGCGATCCTCATCTCGGTGAGCCTGCACGAGGCGGGGCACATGATGACCGCCAAGGCGTTCGGGATGAAGGTCACCCGCTACTTCGTCGGCTTCGGCCCGACGCTCTGGTCGTTCAAGCGCGGCGAGACGGAATACGGCGTCAAGGGCATCCCGCTCGGCGGATTCTGCAAGATCGTCGGGATGACCCCGCAGGACGACGACGTCGAGCCGGGCGACGAGAAGCGCGCCATGTGGCGCTACCCGGTGTGGAAGCGGACGATCGTGATGTCCGCCGGCTCCGCGATGCACTTCGCCATCGCGCTGGTGGCGCTCTGGATCATCGCGGTCAGCGCCGGCCTGCCGAACCCGAAGTTCCCCACCACCGAGGCCGGCTTCCGGGCCGAGCCGGCGGTGATCGCGCTCACCCCGTGCGTGGTGGTGGAGAACGCGGCCCGCGCCTGCACCTCCTCCGACCCGGCCAGCCCGGCCGGCACGGCCCAGCTCAAGGACGGCGACCGGATCACCGCGGTGAACGGCCGGCCGGTCTCCACCTGGGGCGACATGCTCGACGTGGTCCGCGGCACGAAGCCCGGCCCGGCCACCGTCTCCTACCTGCGCGACGGCACCCCGGCCACGGCCACCGTCGACCTGGCCTCGGTGCAGCGCCCGCCGCTGGACGACCCGAAGGGCGCCACCTCGGCGGTCTCCGCGCTCGGCGTGGCGCTCCAGCCCAGCACCCCGACCCGGGTGGAGTACGGCCCGGTCGCCGCGTTCGGCGCCACCGCCGACTTCACCGGCAACATGGCGGTGCAGACGGCGCACGCCATGCAGCGCATCCCGCAGAAGGTGCCGGCGCTGTGGAACGCGATCACCGGCGCGGAGCGCGACGTGGACACCCCGATCAGCGTGGTCGGCGCCAGCCGGCTCGGCGGCGAGGCCGTGGAGAACAACGCCTGGCTGGTGTTCTTCATGCTCTTCGTGTCGCTCAACTTCTTCATCGGCGTGTTCAACCTGCTGCCGCTGCTGCCCCTGGACGGCGGTCACATCGCCATCGCCTGGTTCGAGCGCGCCCGGTCCTGGCTCTACTCCAAGATCGGCCGCACCGACCCGGGGCGCGTCGACTATCTCAAGCTCATGCCCCTCACGTACGCGGTGATCCTGGTCGGTGGCGTGTTCACGCTGCTCACCGTCACCGCGGACGTGGTCAACCCGATCACGCTCTTCTCAAGGTGAGTGCCTGAAGTGACCGCTGTCAGTCTCGGTATGCCCCCCGTACCGCCGCCGCCGTTGGCCCCGCGTCGGGCGAGTCGTCAGATCATGGTCGGCTCGGTGCCGGTCGGTGGTGGTGCGCCGGTGTCGGTGCAGTCCATGACCACGACCCTGACTTCCGATGTGAACGCCACGCTTCAGCAGATCGCGGAGTTGACCGCGTCGGGTTGCCAGATCGTGCGGGTGGCGGTGCCGTCGCAGGACGATGTGGAGGCGTTGCCGGCGATCGCGCGTAAGTCGCAGATCCCGGTGATCGCGGACATTCATTTCCAGCCGAAGTACGTGTTCGCCGCGATCGACGCGGGTTGCGCGGCGGTGCGGGTGAACCCGGGCAACATCCGGCAGTTCGACGACAAGGTGAAGGAGATCGCGCGGGCCGCCGGGGATGCGGGGGTGCCGATCCGGATCGGGGTGAACGCCGGTTCGTTGGACAAGCGGCTGTTGGCCAAGTACGGGCGGGCCACGGCTGAGGCGTTGGTGGAGTCGGCGTTGTGGGAGTGCTCGTTGTTCGAGGAGCACGGTTTCCGCGACATCAAGATCTCGGTGAAGCACAACGACCCGGTGGTGATGATCCGCGCCTACCGGCAGCTCGCCGAGCGGTGCGACTATCCGCTGCACCTGGGTGTGACGGAGGCGGGTCCGGCGTTTCAGGGCACGATCAAGTCGGCGGTGGCGTTCGGGGCGCTGCTGGCCGAGGGGATCGGCGACACGATCCGGGTGTCGCTGTCCGCGCCGCCGGTGGAGGAGATCAAGGTCGGTAACCAGATCCTGGAGTCGCTGGGTCTGCGCGAGCGTGGCCTGGAGATCGTGTCCTGTCCGTCCTGCGGTC
>NZ_FMDM01000009.1 GCF_900090105.1 Micromonospora humi
CGAGCAGACCGCCAACGTCAAGGCGATCATCGCCGCGACGAAGAAGGCCGGCCTGCCCGAGCGCGCCGCGGTCGTCTCGATCGCCACCGCCCTGCAGGAGTCGAAGCTGGAGAACCTGGGCCACCTCGGCGACCGCAATGACCACGACTCGCTGGGCCTGTTCCAGCAGCGCCCCTCCAGCGGTTGGGGCAGCCCGGAGCAGATCACCGACCCCGAGTACTCCACGCTGGCGTTCCTCAAGGGGTTGAAGCAGGTCGACGGCTGGCAGGACATGCCGCTGACCAAGGCCGCCCAGACCGTGCAGGTCTCGGCCTACCCGGACGCCTACGCCCAGTGGGAGAAGCAGGCCACCGACCTGGTCAACCAGCACTGGACCAAGTAAGACATGCGAGGGCCGGCACCCGAGAACGGGTGCCGGCCTTCAGCGCACGACCTTGACGTTGAACAGGGCCGTGCCCAGCCGGCCGTAGAGGCGCAGCCAGATCGGCAGCAGCATCTCGGTGCCCCGCGCCGTGGTGATGTCGCCCAGGTCGATCACGTCGGTGTGGCCGAAGCTGGTCAGCAGCTCGGTGACCGCCCTCTTCGCGTCGGCGTCGTCGCCGGACACGAAGACGCTGTGGTCCCCGTCGGCGAGTTGCCGAGGGTGGACCATCAGGTCGGCGGTGAGCGTGTTGAGCGCCTTCACCACCCGGGTACGCGGGAACGCGCGCTGGATCCGCTCGCCGAGCGAGTCGTCGTTGACCACCGACAGGGTGGGTGGAAAGCCCTGGCTGAAGTCGAGCGGGTTGGCGATGTCGAGCAGGACCTTGCCGGCCAGGTTCTCCGCGCCCGCGGCGTCGAGGGCGGGGAGGGAACCGTCGCCGTTCGTCGCGTTCACCACCAGGTCGGCTTCCGCGGTGGCGTCGGCGTGGCCGGCGAGGGTGATGCCGGGGTGGTCGGCGGCCCACTCGCCCCACTCCCCGTCGCGGGTGGCGTCGACGTCGCGGGTGCCGACGACCACCTGATGCCCCAGTTCGGCGGCGCGGCCGGCGATGGCGCGACCGACCATGCCGGTGCCCAGTACTGCGATGCGCATGTCGGATCCGTCCTCCGGGAATCGCGGGGCGCCGGTGCGCCCGCGTCGTACCGCCGAGACTAACAGACAGGTCTGTCTACTAGAAGGCCGAAGAAGACGTACCTGTCTGTAGACTTCGGCGGACCACGACACGGAGGACCCATGGCCCGTACCCCCGCCGGCACCGCCCGGGATCGCATCCTGGACACCGCGTTCCGGCTCTTCTACGCGTACGGGCCGCGCGGCGTCGGCGTCGACACGGTGATCGCCGAGTCGGGCGTCGCCAAGGCCACGCTCTACAAGCACTTCCCGAGCAAGGACGACCTGGTCCTGGCGTACCTGGACAAGGTCGACCGGGCCTGGTCCGGCGCGTTGCACACCGCCGCGCGGGCCGCCGGTGACGATCCGCGTGCGCAGCTCGTCGGGATGTTCGACGCGCTCACCGGCGCGTGTCGCCGGGAGGGTTACCACGGCTGCGCGTTCATCAACACCGCCGCCGAGTCGCCCGCCGGCAGCCCGGTGCACACCCGTACGGTCGCGCACAAGAACGCGGTGCGGGCCTGGGTGACCGACCTGGCCCGGCAGGCCGGGGCGGCCGAGCCGGAGCTGCTGGCCCGGCAGCTCACCCTGCTGCTCGACGGTGGCCTGGCCGGCGGGGTGCTCGACGGCGACCCGGCGATCGCCGAGGCGGCCCGCAGCACCGCCCGCGCCCTGGTCGACGCGGCGTTGCCGAAGCGTTAAGCGGGGCCCCCTCCTCTACCGCAGGCGTTAAGAAGGGGCCCTTCCTTACTCGCTGGCGGGGTGGGGGGCGATCTGGCCCTGGCGCTGGCGGGCGGCGCAGAGCTCGGCCAGCTTCGCGTACGCGGGCGCGCCGATCAGCGCGGTCAGCTCCGGCCCGTAGGAGACGTACATCGGGTCGGCGCCGACGTGCGCGTCGGTGGAGGAGGTGCACCACCAGTCCAGGTCGTGACCGCCGGCGCCCCAGCCGCGCCTGTCGAACTCGGCGAGCGTGGAGATCAGCACCTTGGTGTTGTCCGGCCGCTTGTGCCACTCCTGGTCCCGGCGGACCGGCAGCTGCCAGCAGACGTCGGGCTTGTATTCCAGCGGGTGCACCCCGTCGCGCAGCGCCTGGGCGTGCAGCGCGCAGCCGCCCCCGGCGGGGAAGTCGGCGTCGTTGAGGAACACGCAGGGCGCGTCCACGTCACGGGTGGCCGTGCGCCGGGCCGGCGTCTTGCCGTCGACCGTGTCGTTCTCGGTCCAGTTCTTGAAGCCGCGGCGGAAGTGCTGCCAGGTCTCCGGCGTGAGCCGCTTGACCGCCGCGCGGACCCGCTTCTCGTCGTCGGAGTCGGTGAAGAAGGCGCCGTGCGAGCAGCACCCGTCGGCCGCCCGGCCCTTCACGATGCCGTGGCAACCCGAGCCGAAGATGCACGTCCAGCGGGAGAGCAGCCAGGTCAGGTCGGCCCGGACGACGTGCTTCGGGTCGGCCGGGTCGGCGAACTCGATCCACTCCCGCGGAAAGTCCAGCCCGACCTCGCGGCTGCGCGGGTCGGCCGGGTCGTCCACCAGCACGTGAAGCTCGATCTGCCCTGTCACCCGGACCAGCGTACGCGCGGTCGCCCCGGCCGGCCGGCGAGCCGACGAAACGTGTTGCGCCTAGGGTTCTTGCCATGCGACTGGGTGTCCTCGACGTCGGTTCCAACACGGTGCATCTGCTGGTGGTCGACGCCCACCACGGCGCGCATCCCTGGCCGGCGCACTCGGAGAAGGTGGTGCTGCGGCTGGCCGAGCAGATCGGCCCGGACGGCGCGTTGACCGACGCCGGCGCGGACGGGCTGGTCAAGGCCGTCGGCATGGCCCGGGCGGCGGCCGACGGGCTGGGCGCCGAGGACCTGCTGGCGTTCGCCACCAGCGCGGTCCGGGACGCCACCAACGCCGCCGAGGTGCTGGCCCGGGTCCGCGACGAGACCGGCGTACGCCTGGAGGTGCTCTCCGGCGCGGACGAGGCGCGGATGACGTTCCTCGCGGTGCGGCGGTGGTTCGGCTGGTCCGCGGGCCGGCTGCTGGCGCTCGACATCGGCGGCGGCTCGCTGGAGCTGGCCGCCGGCATCGACGAGCATCCGGACGTCGCGGTCTCGCTGCCGCTCGGCGCGGGCCGGCTCAGCCGGGAGCGGCTGGCGGTCGACCCGGCCGGCCTGATGCCGCCGCCCGCCGAGGCCGTGGAGGACCTCCGGGAGTACGTGGACGCGCAGCTCGACCCGGTGGTGAAGCAGCTGACCGAGGTGGGCTGGGAGCGTCCGGTGGCGACCTCGAAGACGTTCCGCACGCTGGCCCGGCTGGCCGGGGCCGCGCCGTCCGGCGCGGGTCTGTGGGCCCGGCGCAGCCTGACCCGCACCGGGCTGCGGCAGGTGCTGGGCTTCGTCCGGCACATCCCGCCGGCCCACCTGCCCGAACTGGAGGGGGTCAGCGCGCAGCGGGCGCACCAGCTCCTGGCGGGCGCGGTGGTGGCCGAGGCGGTGATGCGCCGGCTGGACGTGGAGTGCCTCGACATCTGCCCCTGGGCGCTGCGCGAGGGGGTCATCCTGCGCCGGTTGGATCAGCTCGCGCCGATGTGATCCACGCGGCCGCTCTGGGCGCTTTGCGGCTGCTCGTCCCGATGCTTCCCCACGGGTGCGGCTACCCTGAGGGGTGTGACTTCCCGCGTCCCGGTGCTCCTGTCCACGTCCTCGGTCTTCCCCGAACGGACCGCGGCGGCGTTCCAGCTCGCCGCCGCGCTCGGGTACGACGGCGTCGAGGTGATGGTCTGGACCGACCCGGTGAGCCAGGACGCGGGCGCGCTGCGCGGGCTCTCCGAGCACTACGACGTGCCGGTGCTCTCGGTGCACGCGCCCTGTCTGCTGGTCACCCAGCGGGTGTGGAGCCCCGACCCGTGGGAGCGGCTGCGGCGGGCCGCCGAGCTGGCCGAGACACTGGAGGCACCCACCGTGGTGGTGCATCCGCCGTTCACCTGGCAGCGTGACTACGCGCGCACGTTCGCCGACGGGCTGGACACCATCGGCGGGCAGTTCGGCGGTCTGCGTTTCGCGGTGGAGAACATGTTCCCGGTGCGGATGGCCGGCCGGCAGTTCGTGCCCTACGTGCCGGGCTGGGACCCGACCGACACCGGCTACGCCTCCTACACGCTCGACCTGTCGCACTGCGCGGCCTCGCACACCGACGCGCTCGCGATGGCCGACCGGATGGGCGCCGGGCTGGCGCACGTGCACCTGGGCGACGGCACCGGCGAGGGGCGCGACGAGCACCTGGTGCCCGGTCGGGGCGGTCAGCCCTGCGCGGAGCTGCTCCGGTCGCTGGCCGGGCGCGGCTTCACCGGCTCGGTCGCGGTGGAGGTGACCACCCGGGGCGCGAAGAGCCGCGCGGTCCGCGAGGCGGACCTGCGCGAGTCGCTGGAGTTCGCCCGCGCGAACCTGACCGCGCCCTCCCCGGTCGACGCCTGACCGGTCGAGACTGCCCCGGCACTCGCCGTGGCCGCGCCGGATGCCGTGCCGCGTCGGGTGCCCCGGAGCCCGGCCGGCGGCCGAAGGTCAGCTCACCGGGGCCAGCGGCTGGGCCGGGACGGCCTGCTCGCCGACCGCGGCCCGCTTACGGGCCCGGTGCGCGGCCACGTGGGAGCGGGTGGCGCAGCGCTCCGAGCAGAACCGCCGGCAGCAGTTGGACGAGGTGTCCAGGTAGACGTTGCCGCAGCGCTCGTCCGCGCACACGCCGAACCGGGCGCTGCCGTACTCGCAGAGCCACACGGACAGGCCCCAGACGGCGCCGGCCAGGTATTCGGCGGAGACGGAGGCGCCCCGGCTGGTCACGTGCATGTGCCAGTCGGAGGAGTCGTGGCCGGAGATGCGCGGCTGCACCGGGAACGCCTCCAACAGCGCGTTCAGCTCGGTCACCGCGTCGGCGTCCCGGCCCGAGGTGCCGTACTCGAAGACGTCCCGCAGGCGCTTCTGCGCCCGACGGAAGATCCCCAGGTCCCGTTCCGCGACCTCGTCGCGCATCCAGGCGTTCTCGTCCGGGAAGAGGGCCCGCAGGCCGTCGAGGTCGTCCAGCCGGGCGTTGACGAGCTCGACCCCGGTCCGGGCGTACGCGTCGAAGTTCACGACACCAACGGTAGACGACTCAGGCCGGGCGTGGCGCGTCGATGTAGTGGGGCAGAAACCGCGCGTAACCGTCCGTGATGAGGCTCTCGCTCTCGCGGACGCCGGCACCGGCCGACTCGCCATCGACGATCCAGCTCCCGAGCACCGTGTGGTTGCCAGCGAACTGGGGCAACGCCCGGAACTCCTGGAAGCAGAAACCCTCGTCGCCATAGATCCCGGGATTGGTGATCTCGGAGTCGCCGGTCACGATGCGTACCGACCCGCCCTCGCGGCCGAGCAGCGGCTTGGCCACGTACTCGGTCATCCCGCGCGGCGAGTCGAGGTAGGCCGGCAGCAGGAACTCGTGCCCGGGATACAGCTCCCAGAGCACGGCCAGCAGCGCCTTGTTCGACAGCAGCAACTTCCAGGCCGGCTCGATCCAGGTGGTCGGGGTGCCCGGGTCCAGCGCCGGCGGCCCGTACGGCTCGGCGAGCATCCACTCCCACGGGTAGAGCTTGAAGCAGGTGGTGATCGGCCGGTCGTCGGCGTCGACGAAACGCCGCCCGTCCCAGCCGACCCGCTGGATCGGCATGAGCGTCACGTCGAGCCCGGCCTGGCGGGCCGTCTCGGCCAGGTAGCCGGCGGTGATCTGGTCCTCGCCCGACTCCTCCTCGTTCGACCAGACCACGTGCGCCCGGGGCTCGTGCAGCCCGGCGCCGATCTTGGCCCACGCGCCGACCAGCCGCTCGTGCAGGCTGTTCCACTGGTCCGCCTCCGGGCGGGTGTGCTCCAGCCAGTACCACTGCACGATGCTCGCCTCGACCAGCGCGGTCGGGGTGTCCGCGTTGTATTCCAGCATCTTCGGCGGCCAACTGCCGTCGTAGGCGAGGTCGAAGCGGCCGTAGAGCGTCGGCGGGCCCTCCCGCAGCGAGCGGGCGACCGCCTCGGCGGCCCACTCCGGGATGCCGAACTCGGCGTGGCGGCGGCGGGCCACCACGTGCTCGGCGGCGGCCACCGACATCCGGTGCAGCTCCTCGGTCGCCTCCTCCAGCCGGAGCACCTCGTCGAGCGTGAAGGCGTACGCGGCCGTCTCGTCCCAGTACGACATGATCTCGCCGTCGGGCAGCTCGGTGTCGACGTACACCAGGCCCTGGGACCGGATGGTGTCGTCCCAGCCGGGGCGCGGCGTGCTCGCCTCGCGGCGCACGTCAGCCGCCGCAGGAGGCGAGGTGGGAGCCGAAGCCGCCGCGCTCGGGCAACGCGGCGGCTGCCGGGGCGGCGTCGCCGCGCGCGGCCGTGACCGGCGCGGGGACCCGCAGGGCCACCGCGACGGTGTCGCCGCCCCCGCCCGCCGGGCCGAGCGCGCAGTCGTCATCGTCGTCGTCGTAGCCGTTGTTGCAGCCGGAGAGCGCGAGGGCCAGCGCGGTGAGCGCGCCGAGCTGCACGGTGGCCGAGCGGAGCCGGCGTCGGGGGTGTCCTTCCACGTGAACGTTGTAGCCGATCGTCGCTACTTCGGCTGCCCGGCGGGGGGTCGGGGGTGGGCGTTACGCTCGGCTCATGCTCCGTTCCGTCATCCTCGCCGCCTCCCGGTCATCCCAGGTGGAGCGGCTCGTCGCGACGGCCCCGTTCACCCGGGACGTCGTCCGCCGGTTCGTCGCCGGCGCCGCCACCGACGACGCGCTGCGCGCGACCCGCGCACTCGTCGCCGACGGCCAAGCGGTCACCCTCGACTATCTGGGCGAGGACACCACCACCGGTGAGCAGGCGACCGCCACCCGGGACGAATACCTCACACTGCTGCGCCTGCTCGGCGCCGCCGGGCTCACCCCGGCCGCCGAGGTCAGCGTGAAGCTGTCCGCGCTCGGCCAGGCGTTCGACGAGCAGTTCGCGTACGACAACGCGCGGCAGATCTGCGCGGCGGCCGACGCGGTGGGCACCACTGTCACCCTGGACATGGAGGACCACACCACCACCGACTCGACGCTCGACATCCTGGCCAAGCTGCGCAAGGACCACCCGTCGACCGGTGCGGTGCTCCAGGCGTACCTGCGGCGCACCGAGTCGGACTGCCGCGAGCTGTCCGCCGCCGGGTCGCGGGTGCGGCTGTGCAAGGGCGCCTACAAGGAGCCCGAGTCGGTGGCCTACCAGTCCGCCCGCGAGGTGGACAAGTCGTACGTGCGCTGCATGAACGTGCTGATGGCTGGCGACGGCTACCCGATGCTGGCCACCCACGACCCGCGCCTGATCGCCATCGGCGAGGACCGGGCGCGCTGGTTCGACCGCGAACCGGGCCGGTTCGAGTTCCAGATGCTCTACGGCATCCGCCCGGAGGAGCAGACGCGCCTGGTCGGCGAGGGCTACACCGTGCGCACCTACGTCCCCTACGGCGACCAGTGGTACGGCTACCTGATGCGCCGGCTCGCCGAGCGCCCGGCCAACCTGGCGTTCTTCGGCCGCGCGGTGATGTCGAAGAAGTGAGTCAGTCGTTCGACCAGGTCCGGGTGGAGAGCACGAGGCGGTAGCCGTCCGGGTCGGCGAACGCGATCCCCCACCTGTCCCAGTACGGGCCGGCGGAGACCCTGGTCCCGCCGGCCCGTTCGAGTCCGGTCACCAACTCGTCCTCGACCGGCCCGTCCAGGTAGAGCACGAACAGGTCCTCCTCGGCGGGCCGCGGGTCGACGGTCAGCGCCGCGCCGCCGAACAGCTCCAGGTGCCAGCCGGCGCCGGGGAGGCCGAGCATGACCAGGTCGTATTCGCCCGGCCCGTCGGGCGCGCCCCGGTAGAGCACCTCCAGGCCCAGGCCGGCGGCGTAGAACCGCTCGGCGGCGGCCAGGTCGCGGCTGGGCCGGGCGAGGCGTACGTGGGTGTCGGCGGAGATCGGCATGTCGCTGATCGTGCGACCTCAGGTCGGGTTGAGGTCAACCCTTGACGGTCGAAGCTAATAGGCTTAGCTTAATGGCTATGACAGTTAGCCAGGTGGCGCGGGACGGCGGGACCATCGCGTACGAGGTGCACGGCTCGGGGCCCCTGGTGGTGCTCGCGCACGGCATGGGGGAGAACCGGGCGGCCTTCCGGCACCTGACGCCGCTGCTGGTGGCGGCCGGCTACCGGGTCGCCTCGACCGACGTACGCGGGCACGGCGACTCCAGCCCGCACTGGCCCACCTACGCCCCGGCCGAGGTCGGCGGCGACCTGCTCGCCGTGGTGCGGGCGCTCGGCGGCGGACCGGCCACGCTGGTCGGCAGCTCGTCCAGCGGGGCGGGCGTGGTCTTCGCCGCCGCCGAGGCGCCCGAGCTGGTCAGCGGCATCGTGCAGATCAGCCCGTTCACCACCCCGCCCAAGCCGAACCCGGTGATGCGGGCGCTCCAGGCCGCCGTGCTGCGCAGCCCCCGGCTGTTCGGGCAGTTCCACCGCACACTCTTTCCCTGCGGGCGGCCGACCGACGACGCCGCGTACCGGAAGGAGCTGGTCGCCAAGCTACGCGGCCGGATGGACGCGGTGCGCGGCGTGATCGCGCCGGTCGACCCGCACTGGACCGCGCGGGCCGCCCAGGTGCGGCAACCGGTGCTGGTGCTGATGGGCACGAAGGACCCCGACTTCCCCGACCCGGGCGCCGAGGCCCGGGCCGCCCGCCGGCAGTTCGCCGTCGCCGAGGCGCGGATGATCGCCGATTCCGGCCACTACCCGCACGCCGACCAGCCCGACGCCACCGCCGCCGACCTGGTCGAGTTCCTGACGGTGACCGCGCGTGCCTAGGGCCGGCCT
The DNA here is from genome assembly GCF_900090105.1 of Micromonospora humi. Classification (GTDB taxonomy): domain Bacteria; phylum Actinomycetota; class Actinomycetes; order Mycobacteriales; family Micromonosporaceae; genus Micromonospora; species Micromonospora humi. The sequence continues at coordinate 8,947 of NZ_FMDM01000009.1, forward strand.
GACCCCGGTGACGGTGGTCCGGGAGGCCGCCGTGCTCGCCGACGAGGTCGGGCACGACCGGCTGACCCTGGCCGCGCTCGCCGGCCGGCTCGGCGTCGCGCTGCCCAGCCTCTACAAGCACGTGCGCGGCGTGGACGCGCTGCACCAGAAGCTCGCCGTCCTGGCCACCGCCGAGATCGCCGACGTGCTGACCAGTGCCGCCGCGGGCCGGGCCGGCGGCGACGCGTTGCGCGCCGTCGCCGTCGCCTACCGGGGGTACGCCCACCGGCACCCCGGCCGCTACCCGGCCACCCAGCGGGCGCCCGACCCCACCGACCCGGAACACCTGGCCGCCGCCGAGCGCGCGGTCGGTGCGATCGTCGCCATCCTGCGCGGGTACGGCGTCCAGGGCGACGCCGCCGTCGACGCCACCCGGATGTTCCGGGCCACCGTGCACGGCTTCGTCACCCTGGAGGCGGCCGGCGGGTTCGGGCTGCCCCGCGACGTCGACCGCTCGTTCGACCGCATGATCGACGGGCTCGACGTCGCGTACCGCGGCTGGGGTTCCCGATGAGGGGCACGCTGCGGGGACTCATCTTCCTGCTGGAGTTGGCGCTGCTGACCGCCGCCGGCTTCTGGGGCTTCACGCTCGACGCCGGCTGGCCGGTGCGGCTGCTCGCCGGCCTGGGCGCGCCGCTGGCGCTCGCCGTGGCCTGGGGCCTGTTCTGCTCGCCCCGGGCCGCCGTGGCGCTGCCCGCCCCGGCCAAGCTCGCCGTCCAGGCCGCGTGTTTTCTGGTCGGCGGCGTCCTGCTGGCCCTGGCCGGCCACCCCCTGCCCGGCGTGGCCCTGGTGATCGCCTGGACCGCCGACAAGGCCCTCCTGCTCCACTCCGGCGACCCGGCCTGACCCCTCCCGCCCCGCCCCGCCCCGCCTCGCCTGGCCGATCTTGGAGTTGTGGCGCCTGTGATGCCCGCCTTGTCGGTTATCGGAGGTGCCACAAGTCCAAGATCGGCGGGTGGCGTATGTCGAGGCGGGACAGAAGGGATTACTCGCAGGGCTCTTTCCCGGAACGCCCGATTGGTCGTACCCTTCGCCGGTGACCGACGGCGACGAGGAGCCTCCCGGCCGGGCAGCCGACGGCGACGAGCCATCCACCGGGAGTGACGGCGACGGGCAGCAGCCCCGTGCCGACGTGGTGACACCGCCTCCCGCCTCGACGGGTGACCGGTCTCCGAAGCCTGGACTGGTCACCCCCCGACCGGCCGCCTCCGACGGGCCGCCGACCGCGAACCAGGCGGGCCCGGCCGAGTCGAGCCGCGAGGCACCTGAGCCGGCTTCGGTCGCGCCCGAGCCGGGGATCCTTGCGCCCGAGCCAGGTTCGACCGAGTCCGAGTCCGAGTCCCGCCCCGCCCCGCCCGAGCCGCGCCCGCCCGCCCCTGCGGCGAGTGCGGCAGCACCCGAGCCGGGGCCGACCCTGCCCGAGCCGGGTCCGGCTCAGCCCGAGCCGCATCCGGCCGCCCCCGCGCCAGGTGCGGCAGCGCCCGAGCCTGCCGCGGCAGTACCCGAGTCGGATTCGGTCGTGACCGGAGCGGGTGCGCCTCCGGCCGAACCGCGTGCGGCAGCGCCCGAGCCAGGCCCTGTCGATCGTCCCGAGGTGCCTCCGTCCGGCGACTCCGGAACGGACGAGCACTCCCGCCGCCGGGACGCGCCGGCTGCCGAGACGAGCACTGCCGCCGGCGGAGTCGACGCCGACGGTCCCGCCCCGGCCCCGGCGGCAACCACGTCGGCCGAGGCGACCCCCACCCGGTTGCCGCACGGCGGCGAGGGAAGCGCGACGGCCCACCCGGAGCCGAGCACGACCGCCTCCATCCCGGACCCGAGCACGTCACCGACTCCCGCCGTGGCTCGGGCGTCCGTTCCGGGTACGCCGACTCCCGCCGCGTGGCCGGCGCCCGTTCCGCCGGCTCCGACCGGGCTGCCGGTTGCCGGCGTACCGTGGGCGCCCGCACCCGTCGCGCCGGCGCGGAAGCGGCGGTGGCCACTCTGGACCGCGCTCGGGCTCGCGCTCGGCCTGGTGGTGGGCGCGGTTCCCGGCGTACTCCTGCGGGAGCTGGCACCGGACGCGGCCGGACGGCCGGCGGCGGGCGCGGCCGAGCGGGGGACGGCGGCCGAGCGGCAGCTCGCCGAGCGGATGGTCGGGCAGCTCGACCGGCAGGCCGCCGCGCTCCTCGGCGGCGACCGGACCGGCTTCCTCGCGGTCGCGGAACCGGCCGCGCGGCCGGCGCTGACCAAGCGGTACACGGCCCTGCGGGCGCTCCGGGTCACCGTCTGGCGGCCCGCCGCCGACGGGGTGCCGGTGGCGGTCGACGGGCGGCCCGGGGAGTGGCGGCTGCCGGTGACGGTGGGCTACTGCTTCGTGGTACCAGGTTGCGCGCCGAGCACGACGGGGCTGGGCACCCGCTGGCGGCTGGTGGGGGAGCAGCCGCTGCTGCTCGCGGTGGAGCCGTCCCGGACGGATCCGACCGGGGTCCGTCCCTGGGCGGTGAACGACCTGGCCGTGGCGGTCGGGAAGCGGGCGCTGGTGGCCACCACGCCGGCCCACCGGGCCAAGCTGCCCGGCCTGCTCGCCCAGGCCGAGGCCGCCGCCCGGGTCGCCGACCGGTACGCGGTGGGCTCGCCGCCGGACCGGTACCTGGTCTACTACGCCGGCCGGGCCGAGTGGCAGCGCTGGTACGGCGGTGGCCGGCCGAAGTGGACCGCGGGGTACGCGGTCGGGGTCGGTGGTGGCCGCCACGACGTGGTGCTCAACGCGCAGAGCCTCGCCCCGGGCGGCGTCGACGACCTGCTGCGGCACGAGCTGACCCACGCCTCCTCGCTGCCCGACCAGGGCTACGCGGACCACGCGGACTGGTGGCTGGTGGAGGGGCTGGCCGAGTACGCCGGCACGGACGGCCAGCCGGTGGACCGCTACGACGGGCTGGCCGAGGTGCGCAAGCTGGTCCGCGGTGACTGGGCCGGGCGGCTCGACACGGTGGCGCCGGCCGACGACGCCACCGACGACCGGGTCGGCGGCGCCTACGGCGTCGGGTACCTGGCCGTGCGGCACCTGGTCGACCGGTACGGAGAGCAGCGGGTGCTGGACTTCTTCCGGGCCGTGGTGCACCAGCGGCGGTCCCCGGCCGAGGCCGCCGACGAGGTGTTCGGCGACCCGTGGTCGATGCTGCACGACGACTGCGTCGCCTATGTCCGGTCGGCCGTCGGCTGAGCGCCACCCGCGACGCGCCGACGGCGTCGAGGCCCGTCGACGGGTCGTAGCATGGGCCGGGTGGCCCGCACTCCCTCGCCGCGGCTGCGCCCAGCCACGCGGCCCCGCCTGCTCACCGCCCTCCTCGCCGCCGTCGCGCTGACCGGCACCACGGCCGCCAGCTGCGGCGACGACGCCCCGTCGGTCACCGTCGCCCCGGTCGGCCGCGCACCGGTCAGCGAGGTCATCGACGCGCCGGCCACGGTGACCGCCCGGGCCGCGGCCACCCTCACCGCTCCCGCCGACGGCACCCTGGCCGCCCTGCGTGTCCAACCCGGACAGCGGGTCGCCAAGGGGCAGGTGCTCGCGGTGGTCGAGTCGCCGTCCGCGCGGGACCGGCTGGCCCAGGCGCGCGACGCGCTGCGCGCGGCGAAGCGGGCCGGTCGCGGCGTCGGCGTCGGTGACCTCGGCGGCAACCGCCGCGGCACCGACCGGGCCGCCGACGAGGCGTTCGCCGCCGCCCGGGCCGCCGCCGGCAAGGTCGGTGATCCGCAGGCGCGCGCCGCGCTGCTGCTCCAAGTCGAGTCGGCGCAGAAGCAGTACGCGTCGGCCGCCCGCGCCGCCGACCGCGCGGTCACCGCCGTGCAGCGCGGCGTGGCGGGCCTGAACAGCGCCGTCGGCGCGCTGTCGGCCGCGCAACGCCTCCAGGCGCAGCAGGCGTACGACCTGGCGAAGGCGACCGTCGACGCGTTGACGTTGCGCGCCCCGATCGCGGGTGTGGTGCAGCCGGGCGGCACCCGGGCGGCGGCGCCGACCGACCTGGCCGGCCTGTTCGGCGCGGCCGGTGGTCAGGTGCCGCCCGGGCTCGACCCGTCGGCGTTGGGCGGGGCCGGTTCGGGCGGCCCGCCGGCCGGGGTGGACGACGCGGTGCCGGCCGGTGGTCGGGTCACCGCCGGCACGCCGGTGCTCACCGTGGTGGACACCGGCCGGCTCGGCCTGCTCGCCGAGGTCGACGAGACCGACGTGCTGCTGGTCCGCGCCGGGGTGCCCGCCTCGGTCGAGCTGGACGCGGTGACCGGCGCGACGTACGACGCCACGGTGCGCTCGGTCGACGTGCTGCCCACCAGCTCGGCGCGGGGCGGCGTCACCTACCGGGTCCGGCTGGACCTGGGCGCGGGCCGGCTCGGCGAGGGGGAAGCCGCCCCGGCGCCCCGCCCCGGCATGAACGCGGTGGTCCGGCTGCGGGTGCGGGAGGCGTCCGACGCGGTGGCCGTACCGGCGTCGGCGGTCTTCTCCGCCGACGGGCGGGACGCGGTCTGGGTGTCGCGCGACGGCCGGGCGGACCGGGTCCCGGTGACCGTCGGCGTGCAGGGGCAGGACCTGGTGCAGATCGTCGACGGGGTGCGGGCCGGGGACCGGGTCGTGGTGCGCGGCGCCGACCAGGTCACCGACGGCCAGGAACTCCCGTGACCGTCGCCGCGATCGAGGCGGTCGACGTGTCCCGCACGTACGAGCTGGACGGGGTGTCGGTGTCCGCGCTGCGCGGCGTGTCGCTCACCATCGACCAGGGTGAGTACGTGGCGGTGATCGGCCCCTCCGGGTCGGGCAAGTCCACGCTGATGCACCTGCTGGGTGGGCTGGACCGGCCCAGCGGCGGCCGGCTGGTGATCGGCGGCCGGGACGTGGCCTCGCTGACCGCACCGGAGTTGGCGACGCTGCGCAACGAGACCATCGGCTTCGTCTTCCAGGCGTTCCACCTGCTGGCCCGCACGTCCGCCGTGGACAACGTCGCGTTGCCGCTGGTCTATCGCGGCGTCGGGGCGCGGCAGCGGCGGGAGCGGGCGGCGGCGATGCTCGGCCGGGTCGGGCTGGGGCACCGCCTGCACCACCGGCCCAACCAGCTCTCCGGCGGTGAACAGCAGCGGGTGGCGATCGCCCGGGCGCTGGTCACCGAGCCGGCGGTGCTGCTCGCCGACGAACCCACCGGCAACCTGGACAGCGTCACCGGCGAGGCGGTGCTGGAGCTGCTGGAGCGCCTGAACGCCGAGTCCGGGGTGGCGTTGGTGATGGTGACGCACGACCAGGAGGTGGCGGCCCGCGCGCGCCGGCGGATCGCGGTGCGGGACGGGCTGATCCGATCCGACACCGTTCATGATCGACCGGGGTCGGCCGGCGCCGGCGAACCTGCGACACTGGATCCCGCTCCCAGCGCGGAGCCCCGGTCCGCGTCCGGAAGCGGCCCGGGGCGCCCGTCCGGTGGCTCCGGTGGCGCCACCGGAGCCACCGGACGCCTTCCGCACGCCGCGGGCGGCGCCGGATGAGGGTGGCCGAGGCCTGGCGGGTGGCGCTGGACGCGTTGCGGGCCAACCGGATGCGCAGCGTGCTGACCATGCTCGGCGTGATCATCGGGGTCGCTTCGGTGGTCATCCTGGTGGCCATCGGCACCGGCACCAAGCAGCAGGTGGAGCAGCAGGTCGAGGGGCTCGGCTCGAACCTGCTCCTGGTGGTGCCGGGCAAGATCGAGGTGGGCACCGCGCCGGTGGTGTCCCCGCTGGACCTCAAGGACGTCGACGCCGTCTCCCGGGTGGTCGGCGACCCCTCCCGGGTGGCCGTGACGGTGGCGTCCGGCGCGACCGCGCGAGCCGGCAACCGGTCCGACTTCACCACCGTGCAGGGCGTGCTGGAGACCACCCCGTCGGTGTTCACCCGGTCGCTGCAACGCGGCCGCTACCTGACCGGGGCCGACGTCGACACCAGCCGGCGGGTGGCGGTGCTCGGCGCCTCGGTGGCCCGGGCGCTCTTTCCCGACCGGGATCCGCTCGGCCAGCAGGTCACGCTGGCCGGGGTGCGGTTCCGGGTGATCGGGGTCTTCGCCCCGCTCGGGCAGAGCCTCGGCGTGGACCGGGACGACGAGGTGCACGTCCCGGTGACCGCCGCGCAGCGGCTGTGGGGCACCCAGCGGATCGACGGCATCGCGGTCAAGGCCCCCGACCGGGAGCGGATCGACCAGCTCGGCGAGCGCATCGTGGCGGAGTTGTCCCGCCGGCACCCGGACACCGAGTTCAGCGCCGTCACCCAGCAGCAGATCCTCGGCGTGCTCGGCGACATCCTGGGTGTGCTCACCGGCGTGCTGGCCGCCATCGCCGGCATCTCGCTGCTGGTCGGCGGTGTCGGCGTCTCCAACATCATGCTGGTGTCGGTGCGTGAGCGGACCCGGGAGATCGGCCTACGCAAGGCGGTCGGCGCCCGACCCCGGGACATCGGGGTGCAGTTCCTGCTGGAGGCGGTGCTGCTCACCTCGATCGGCGGCCTGACCGGGATGGCGCTCGGCGTGGGCACCGCGCTGCTGGTCGACGCGTTCTCGCCGATCCCCGCCGCGATCACCTGGTGGTCGCTGGCGCTCGCCTTCGGTGTGTCGGCGGCGGTCGGCATCGTCTTCGGGGTGGTGCCGGCGCAGCGGGCGGGGCGGCTCGATCCGGTGGTCGCGTTGCGCGCCGAGTAGGCGTACCGGTCGGCGGGAACGGGACGAGCCACCCGTCCGGGCGAAAAAGCCCTGGTGGACACGGGGTGAACGGGTGTCCCGCCATGATCAAAGGTGGGAAGGGATCGCGCAGGTCACAGCCGTCCCGCTACCGTACTGGTTACACGCGCGTCGCTCGTCGAGGCGGAAGCACCTGCCCGGTGGCACGCGCCGGGCACGGGAATGGGTCGGTGAGCCATGGCCGGGTCGCAGTCCGACGCACGGCTGTCGGATGTCAGGTTCCTGACCGTCGCCGAGGTGGCCACGGTCATGCGGGTCTCCAAGATGACGGTCTACCGTCTCGTGCACAGCGGTGAGCTGACCGCGGTGCGGGTCGGTCGCTCGTTCCGGGTGCCCGAGCACGCCGTGCACGAATACCTCCGAGGCGCCTTCCAGGAGTCCGCCTGACGCACCCGGCGGCCCGCCGCCGAGTGCGACGAAAAGGGGCATCGACGGGGGCGCGTTGGTCCTGCTGACGCTCTCCGGCTACCCTGGAGCCCGACCGAGATCGCACCCTGGTGTGCCCTGCCCACCTCGCTGGTCCGGTCCGTTGTCCGCAAGCGGGCACGGCGCCACCGTGCGGTGGTGCCTGCCGGTCCGCCCCGCACGTTGCAATCGAAAGGCTGTCGTATGGGCTCGGTGGTCAAGAAGCGCCGCAAGCGCATGGCTAAGAAGAAGCACCGCAAGCTGCTGCGCAAGACCCGCGTCCAGCGTCGCCGTCTCGGCAAGTGACCGGGGCCGGGCGCTGACCCGGCACCGGCACCACTTGCCAACTGTCGACCCTCGGAGGCTCAGGTGATCAGGCCGCGGACGTCCCGGCTCGATCGTGCCTGCCGCGCAAGGCGCACGACATGACCCCCGGTGGCACCCCAGGTGCCCCGGGGGTCGTCGTCGTCACCGGGGTCGGCCGGTTCCTCGGCGCCAACGTCGCCGCCCGGCTCGCCGCCGACCCGCGCATCGAACGCGTCATCGGCGTCGACCCGGCCCCGCCCAACCCCGAGCTGGCCGACCTGCTCACCGACGTCGAGCTGGTCCGCCTCGACCTCGACTCGCTCGGCGGCCTGCTGATCGACCTCGACGTCGACGCCGTGGTGCACCTGGCGCTCGTCACCGCCCCCGACCAGCAGCAGGGCGGCCGGGCGGCGATGAAGGAGCAGAACGTCATCGGCACCATGCAGCTGCTCGCCGCCTGCCAGCGCGCGCCCCGGCTGCGCCGGCTCGTGGTCCGCTCCTCGACCGCCGCGTACGGGGTGTCGTTCCGCGACCCGGCCGTCTTCACCGAGGAGACCGAGCCGCGCGAGGTGCCGCGCGGTGGGTTCGGCCGCGACATCCTCGACATCGAGGGATACGTCCGTGGTTTCCGCCGCCGCCGTCCCGACGTCACCGCGACCGTGCTGCGTTTCGCGCCGTTCATCGGTTACACCGCCGACACCACGCTCACCCGCTACTTCGCGCAGCCGGTCGTGCCCACCATCTTCGGCCGCGACCCGCGCCTGCAGTTCCTGCACATCGACGACGCGTTGACGGTGCTGCACCGCGCGGTCGCCGAGGAGCACCCGGGCACGTTCAACGTGGCCGGGCCGGGGGTGCTGTCGCTGTCGCAGGCCATCCGCCGCGCCGGCCGGGTCGCCGTGCCGGTGCTGGAGCCGGGCCTCGCCGGGGTGGCCGCGATCGCCCGCTCCCTGGGCTTCGGCCGGTACGGCCTGGACCAGGTCGACCTCTTCGTGCACGGTCGGGTGGTGGACACCAGCCGGCTGGAGCGCGAGTTCGGCTTCACCCCCCGCTCGACCGCCGCCGCCTTCGACGACTTCGTCCGCGCCCACCACGGCGGGGTGGTGGTGACCCGGGACCAGCTCGCCGCCGCCGAGCAGCTGGTGCTGGAGAGCATCCGCCAGGTCCGCTCGACCGTCCGGGAGCGCCCGTGAGCAGCTCGCCGGAGCGGCGTGACGCGCGGTTCGACGTACCCCCGGCCGGGCCCGGGCCGGACGCGGAGCCGGCGCGGCGCAACGGACACCGGCCGGTCACCGCGCCGGCCGCCCGCCCGCCCGCACCGGCCGACGAGCCGGACACCTCCGCCGACGAGCCCGCCACTTCGACCCACGAGCCGGTCGCCCGGACCGACGAGCCCGCCACTTCGACCCACGAGCCGGTCGCCCGGACCGACGAGCCGGCCACTTCGACCCACGGGCCGGTCGCCCGGACCGACGAGCAGGCGGCGCCGGCCGACGCGGCACCCGGCGTGACCGACGGTTCGGGCGCCACCACCACCGGTCGGCCGGTCGCGAAGAAGGCCGTCGCCAAGAAGGCGGTGGCCAAGAAGGCGGTGGCCAAGAAGGCGGTGGCCAAGAAGGCGGTCGACCAGGCCGCGCCCCGGCCGGCGGTGACCGGGCACGCGCCCGACGACGCCGCGCCGGCCGGGCCGGCCGTGGCCGACCGGCCGGGGGACCACTGGGACCGCCGCGTCGCGCAGGGGCTCGCGTTCCTGCGGCGCCGGCTCTCCGGTGACTACGAGGTGGACGAGTTCGGCTTCGACCCCGACCTCACCGACGCCGTCTTCCACCCGCTGGTCCGGCTGCTCTACCGGGACTGGTTCCGCACCGAGGTCGGTGGCCTGGAGCACGTGCCGGCCGACGGCGCCGGCCTGGTGGTGGGCAACCACTCCGGCACCGTGGCGCTGGACGCGCTGATCCTCTCCACCGCGGTGCACGACCGGCACCCGGCGCACCGCTACCTGCGTCTGCTCGGCGCCGACCTGGTCTTCCGGATGCCGGTCGTCTCCGAGCTGGCCCGCAAGACCGGTGGCACCGTCGCCTGCAACCCGGACGCGGAACGGCTGCTCGGCAACGGCGAGCTGGTCGGCGTGTTCCCGGAGGGCTTCAAGGGGGTCGGCAAGCTCTACGCCGACCGCTACAAGCTCCAGCGGTTCGGCCGGGGCGGCTTCGTCTCCGCCGCGCTGCGCACCGGCACCCCGATCGTGCCGGTGGCGATCGTCGGGGGCGAGGAGATCTACCCGATGCTCGCCGACATCAAGCCGCTCGCCCGGCTGCTCAAGCTGCCCTACTTCCCGGTGACGCCGACCTTCCCCTGGCTGGGGCCGCTCGGCATGGTGCCGCTGCCGAGCAAGTGGTTGATCGAGTTCTGCCCGCCGATCCCGACCGCGCACCTGCGCGACTCGGCGGACGACCCACTCGTCGTGTTCAACCTCGCCGACCAGGTGCGGGAGACCATCCAGCAGACGTTGCACAAGTTGCTCGAACGCCGTCCGGACCCGTTCGGCCCCTGACCGGCGCGGCTCAGGCCCGCTGGCGGCGGCGGTGCAGGGCCAGGCCGGCGGTGACCGCGCCGGCGAGCAGGCCGACGGCGGCGGTCGAGGGCACCGCGATGCGTACGGCTCGGCGCCCGGTGCGGAAGTCACGGACGTCCCAGCCCCGCTCGCGGGCCTGCCGCAACAGCGCCGGGTCGGGATTGACCGCCACCGCGCGGCCCACGACCGACAGCATCGGCAGGTCGTTGGCGGAGTCGCTGTAGGCCGCGCACCGGGCCAGGTCCAGCCCCTCCACCGCGGCGAGCTGGGTGACCGCCTCGGCCTTCGCCGGCCCGTGCATCAGGTCGCCGACCAGCCGGCCGGTGTAGGCGCCGTCGACCACCTCGGCCACCGTGCCGATCGCGCCGGTCAGGCCGAGCCGGGCCGCGATCACCCGGCCGATCTCCACCGGGGCGGCGCTGACCAGCCAGACCCGCTCGCCCGCGTCGAGGTGACGCTGGGCGAGCCGGCGGGTGCCGGCCCAGATGCGCGGCGCCATCAGCTCGTCGAAGATCTCCTCGGTGAGGCGTTCCACGTCGTCGACCCGCCAGCCCTGCACGAACGCGAGCGCGGCCTCCTTCGCCTGCGACATGGTGCCCACGTGCTCGGTGGCGAGCAGCCGGAACCGGGCCTGCTGCCAGGCGAACCGGGCGAGGTCACCGGCGGTGAAGTAGTTGCGGGCGGCCAGCCCGCGGGCGAACCAGTAGATCGACGCGCCCTGCATCATCGTGTTGTCCACGTCGAAGAACGCGGCGGCGTTCGGGTCCGGCGTGACAGTGGTCGCCGGCGACGCCGGGGTCTCCGCCCAGCCGGCCGTGTGGCCGTGGACGTCGGTGCTGACCGTCACCTTGTGGGACTCGGTCACGGCAACCCCCTCCCTCGACGGCGGCGTACGGGCTCCGCGTCGAGCGTATCCGGCCTGCCGTGACGGTCGGGTGTCCGCCGGGAGAAGTGTGGCCGTGGGCTCAGCGGTCGCCGGGGCAGGTGCTCGGCGTGGGGCCGAGCGTGTCGCTGGCGGCCGGCGCGGGCAGCCCGCAGGCGATCGCCTCGCGCAGCGCGTCGGCGCGCCGGCCGGCCGCGTCGAGCAGCGCCAGCGAGCGACGGGTGCGGTCCCGGTCGGCGTGGTCGGGCCGGTCGAGCAGGCCGCTGACCACCCGACGCTGGCCGGCGAGGAAGGTGTCCACCGCGTCCAGCGCCGTCGGGTCGGAGCGCTGCGCGGCCACCGTGGTCAGCAGGCGTACGCCCTGGCGGGTGTCCGCGTCCATGTCGTCCAGGACGGCGCTGAAGCCGAGCCGGTCGTGGCGGACCGAGGCGGCCTCGTCGAGCCGGGTGCGGGCGAAGTCGAGGAAGAGCTGACCCCGGCTGATGTCCGAGTTGGCGAGTGCGAGCTGGGCGCGTTCGGTGGAGCGCTTCATGCCGTACAGCGCGTCACCCGGTAGCGCGTTCTCGCTGGCGGCGGAGATGCCGGAGAGCGCGATGGCGCCGGCGGCCACGCCGACCAGGATCGCGCCCCGGGCCCGGGCCCGCCGGCCGGTGATGGCCGGCAGCAACGCGCCGCGCAGGCCGCTGCCGGAGCCGGCCGCGGCGGTGACGCCCTCGCGCTCGGCGGTGGCCACGAGCATCGCCCGCAGGCCGGTGCGGAACTCGCTGTCGACGTCGACGGTGGGCCGTTCGACGGTGAGCCGCCGGCCCACCTCGACGAGTGCGGTGAGTTCGTGGTCGGCCCGGGACCGGACGTGGTGTCGGCGTCCGCCGTTGGCCTCGTCGAGGAGTTGCGCGAAGCGCTCGGCTCGCCGACCGGAGAAGAGGTCGCTGTCCACCGCGGGCACCCCCTTCCGCTGGTCACGGCCGGGTGGCCGTCATCGTCACCAGCGACCCGTGGCAGCGTGCGGCCGAGGGTCGCCCGGGACGGCCGACCTGACCCGCCGGACCGGGTGGCCCGGGGGACGCCGGGACAACCACTGGTCGCACCCGGAGAAACGGTTCGCGCCGGTCGCCGGTTACGGCCCGATCGGCGGCGAAATCACCGGGTGTGATCGGTGCCGCGAGGGATGCCGGACACACGCCGACCACCGGCGACTGCGCCGGTGGTGCGGACGGGTCGGGTCGGTCAGCCGTGGAAGCCGTCGGGCAGCAACCGGGCCAGGGCCCGGACCGCCCGGTACTGCAGCGCCTTGATGGCACCCTCGTTCTTGCCCATGGCGCGGGCCGTCTCGGCCACCGAGAAGCCCTGCAGGAACCGCAGCACGATGCACTCCTGCTGCTCCGGGTTGAGCTGCTTCACGGCGGTGAGCAGGGCCACGTTGGTGATGTGCTCGACCACCGCCGCTTCCGGGCTGCCCTCCGGCCCGCGGTCCTCCCGGTCGGCGTCCAGGACGTCGCCGGTGGTCACCTCCAGCCGGTAGCGGCCGGACTTGAAGTGGTCGGCGACCAGGTTGCGGGCGATGGTCACCAGCCAGGCGCCCAGGTCGCGGCCCTGCCAGGTGAAGCTGCCGATCCGCTTCAGCGCCCGCAGGAACGTGTCGGAGGTGAGGTCCTCGGCGAGCTGGCGGTTGCCGACCCGGAAGTAGACGAACCGGAAGACGGTGTCGACGTACCGGTCGTAGATCAGGCCGAACGCCTCGGCCTCGCCGGCCTGCGCCCGTTCGACGAGCCCCCAGACCTCGGTGGCCGGGTCGGACGGGTCGGGGCGGCTCGGGAAGCCGGTGGCCGGTGCGGCGGCCGGGACGGCCGGCAGCACCGCGGTGTCGCCGGTGGTCACCGCCGGCAGCACGGCGGTCTCGGCGGCGGACGGCTCCGCGCTGGTCGCCGCCTCACCCCGCCGGACCTGGGTCGGTGGGGTGAGGCGGGGCGGTGCGCCGAGGCGTCCGCCGGCCGGCTTCGCGTTGGTGCCCGGCAGCGCCGGGCGCAGTGGCGCCTCGTTGCCGTGGTGCGTGCGGCTGCGCGTCCGCCGGGCCGCCTCGCTGCGCGCGGTGAGCAGGCCGTCGGCGCGGGGGGCCGGGTCGGCGCGCTCGTTGAGCGGGTTCCGCTGGGTCGGGCCGGTCAGTCCGGCCGGCCGGTCCGCGTAACCGAAGGTGGTCACCGTGCCTCCCCGATCCAGGTGGACAGCGACCGCGCCGGGACCGCGAGGCCGGGTACGACCCGGTCGGGCACGGCCGGTCCGGGACGTGCCGGCGGGCGGCAGATCCCCTTGAGGTGCTGGTCCAATGCGCTCACGGGCACGGGGGCCTCCTCGGGCTGAGGGGTGTCGACTCACGGCAAATGGGGTGAGCCGACCCGAGTGATGATAGGCCCAACGTCACCCGCGCGTGGCAAGTCCGTTACACAGAGCGGAAGTATTTCCCGTGCGATCGCACTATCGCCGGACCCGTTGTCCGTCGCCTGTGGTTGACTTTCGCGCCGGAACCTGGGTGCGAATGGAAGTCCAGGTCGGAGCGGATTTTCTTTCCGCTCGGCGTGTCGCGGCGGCGACCGGGTCGGTCCGGTCCGGCGGCTCCTCCGCCAGCTGGTGAAGATCTGGATCCCACGCTCGGGAATCCCACGCTATCCCAATTGCGGTCCCGTGCGGCGGACCCGCGCCGCCGGTCGGGGCATGGTCCGGCGGACGCGGCTGTGCCAGACTCAGCCACCGTGCAGGACGCCGCCGACAGCCCCGCGCCGAACCTCGCCGACCGGCTCCGCCGGGCGGCCGCCGACCACGGCGACCGGGCCGCGCTGCACTGGCGCGACCGGACGCTCTCCTGGTCCGACCTGGACACCGCGGTCACCGCCACCGCCCGCGCGCTGCACGCCGCCGCGCCGCCGCCCGACGGCACGCCGCACCCGCCCCGGGTGGCCGTCGCGTTCGGCAACACCCCCGACTTCGTGGTCACCTACCTGGCCGTGCTCCGGGCCGGCCTGGTCGCGGTGCCGGTCAACCCCACGCTCACCGGCCGCGAGCTGGGGCACGTGCTCGCCGACTCGGGCGCCGCCCTGCTGGTCGGCGCCGCCGAGGTGACCGCCCGGGTGGACCCCGCGGCGCTGCCCGCCCTGCGCGCGGTGCACACCGCCCCGCCGGTCGCCGACGGCGGCGCCCCCACCCGGTTCCCGGAACGCGGCGGCGACGACCTGGCCGTCCTGCTCTACACCTCGGGCACCGAGGGGCGGCCCAAGGGCGCCATGCTGTCGCACCGCGCGCTGGCCGCCAACCACCACCAGGTCGACCGGATCGAACCGCCGGTGGTCGGCCCCGACGACACCGTGCTGCTGGCACTTCCGCTGTTCCACGCGTACGGGCTGAACTCCGGGCTCGGGGCCGTGGTGCACCACGGCGCCACCGGGGTGCTGGTCGACGAGCCCGGCCCGGACGGGGCGCTGGGCGAGATCGCCCGGCACCGGGTCAGCGTGCTGCTCGGCGTACCGTCGATGTTCCTGACCTGGGCCGGCGCGCACGGCGACCCGGCCGCGGCGCTGACCGGCGTGCGCCTCGCGGTGTGCGGCGCGGCGCCGCTGCCGCCGGCCGCCGGGGCGCGCTTCACCGAGCTGACCGGGCACCCGGTGCACGTCGGCTACGGGCTCACCGAGACCGCGCCGGTGCTCACCTCCACGCTCGTCGGCGGCGAACCGAAACCCGGCTCGATCGGCCGCCCGCTGCCCGGCGTCGAGCTGCGCCTGGTCGGGGCCGACGGTGCCGAGCTGTGGCGCGACGGGGTGCCCGCCGTCGAGGCCGAGGACGACGGGATGGACCTCTCCGACGACCCCGCCGGCACCGACCCCGGGCAGATCGTGGTGCGCGGGGCGAACCTGTTCGCCGGCTACTGGCCGGACGCGCGGGGCGGGCCGGAACCGGACGGCTGGTGGGCCACCGGCGACGTGGCCTACGCCGACGGCGACGGCGACCTCTTCCTGGTCGACCGGCTCGGCGAGCTGATCCTGGTCAACGGCTTCAACGTCTACCCGCACGAGGTCGAGCTGGTGCTCCAGGCGCACCCCGGGGTGGCCGAGTCGGCCGTCCTGGGGGTGCCGCACCCGCGGACCGGCGAGACTGTCCGGGCGTACGTGGTGCGGGCGGCCGAGGTGTCGGCGGAGGAACTGCTCGCCCACTGCGCGCGTAACCTGGCCCGGTTCAAGTGCCCGACCGCCGTCGAGTTCGTCGACGCCCTGCCGTACTCGGCGATCGGGAAGGTCCGCAAGACCGAGCTGCGCCCGGCGCCCGTGGTGCCGTCGCCGTCGCCGTCGACCGAGAACCGCACGGAGGTATCCGATGTCCAGTGACCCGCGGCTCATCCTGATCACCCGGCCCGGCTGCCACCTCTGCGACGACGCGAAGGCGGCGCTCGACCGGGTGGTGGCGGTGACCGGCGACCGCTGGGTGGAGAAGGACGTGACCGGCGACGTCGAGCTGGAACGCGACTACGGCGACCGGCTGCCGGTGGTGCTGCTCGACGGCAAGGAGCACGGCTACTGGCGGGTCGAGGAGGACCGGCTGCTGCGGGACCTGACCACGCCGCAGCTCTAGCTATCGTGTCCGGGTGACGGAGACGCGGCGCCACCTGGTGTGGGACTGGAACGGTACCCTGCTCGACGACCTCGACCTGGTGGTACGGGCCACCAACGTGGCGTTCGCCAGCGCCGGCGGCCCGGCGGTCAGCGCCGACGAGCACCGGGTGCGGTTCCGCCGGCCGATCGCCGACTACTACGCCGAGATGCTCGGCCGGGCGGTCGACGCCGACGCGTTCGGCGCGCTCGACCGGATCTTCCACGACGCGTACCGGGCCGGGCTGACGAGTTGCGCCCTGGCCGCCGACGCGACCGCCGCCATCGCCGCCTGGCCGGGCAGCCAGTCGCTGCTGTCCATGTGGTTCCACGACGAGCTGGTGCCCACCGTGCACACCTACGGGTTGACCCCGCACTTCCGCCGGGTGGACGGGCTGCGCGCCACGGTCGGCGGCGGCCCGAAGGCGGAGTGGCTGGAGAAGCACCTGGCCGAGCTGGGCCTCGACGGGCCCGACGTGGTGCTGATCGGCGACTCGCTGGACGACGCGGACGCGGCCACCTCGGTCGGTGGCGCCGCCGTGCTCTACACCGGCGGGCTCTCCGACCCGGCCCGGCTGCGGGCCAGCGGCCACCCGGTGGCCGACACCCTGACCGAGGCGGTGACCCTGGCCCGCGCCCTGCCCTGAGCCGGTCGCTCAGGCGCGGAGGTGGGCCAGGACGGCCAGGACCCGGCGGTGGTGGGTGGTGGCGTCCGGCGGCAGGTCGAGCTTGGTGAAGATGTTACGGACGTGCTTCTCGACCGCGCCGTCGCTCACCACGAGCAGGCGGGCGATGGCGGTATTGGACCGGCCCTCGGCCATCAGCGCCAGCACCTCACGCTCGCGCGGGGTCAGCGCCGCCAGCGGGTCGTCGCGCCGCCGCCGCACCAGCAACTGGCTGATCACCTCCGGGTCGAGCACGGTGCCGCCGGACGCCACCCGGGCCAGCCCGTCCAGGAATTCGTCGATCGCGGCCACCCGGTCCTTGAGCAGGTAGCCGATGCCGCCGCCGGCACCGCCCGCGGTGTCCAGCAGGTCGTCGGCGTACGACACCTCGACGTACTGGGACAGCACCAGGATCGGCGTGCCGGGCACCCGGCGGCGGGCCTCCACCGCCGCGCGCAGCCCCTCGTCGGTGTGCGACGGCGGCATCCGCACGTCCACCACCGAGATGTCCGGCCGGTGCGTCACCACCGCCTCGACCAGGGCGTCCCCGTCGGCGACGGCCGCCACCACCTCGTGCCCGGACTCGGTCAGCAGCCGGATCAGCCCCTCCCGGAGCAGTACGGCGTCGTCCGCGATCACCACCCGCATGGGTCCGGTGTCTATCACGTCCGGGTCCCACCGCGCGGCCTCGATGCGGGGCGGGGCGTCCCCGGCCCGGTCCGCGGCGTCGGACGGCGGCGTGCCGGCGGGCGTCGTCACCGGGGCAGCTCGGCGTGGACCCGGGTCGGCCCGCCGGCCGGGCTGGTCACCTCGAGCGTGCCGCCGGCCGCCCGGACCCGGTCGGCGATTCCGCTGAGCCCGTGTCCCTTGGCCAGGTGCGCGCCGCCGATCCCGTCGTCGCCGACGGTGATCTCCAGCCGGCCCACCTTCCGGGCCACCTCCACCCGGCAGGTGGCGGCCCGGCTGTGCTTGGCCACGTTGGTCAGCGCCTCGGCCACCACGAAGTAGGCGGCGCTCTCCAGGCCCGGGTCGAGCCGGCCGCCGGAGCGGCCCAGCTCGTCGTCGACCACCAGCTCGGTCGGCACCAGGGCCCGGGCGGCGAGCGCGGCGAGCGCGCTGGGCAACCCCCGGTCGACCAGGATCGGCGGGGCGATGCCCCGGGACAGGGCGCGCAGCTCGTCGAGCGTCTCCCGGGTCTGGGCGACCGCCTCGTCCAGGGTGCGCCGGGCCGCCTCCGGGTCGGCGGCGAGCTGCTGGCGGGCCCGACCCAGGTCCATCGCGAGCCGGACCAGGCGCTGCTGCGGCCCG
Source organism: Micromonospora humi (assembly GCF_900090105.1). Classification (GTDB taxonomy): domain Bacteria; phylum Actinomycetota; class Actinomycetes; order Mycobacteriales; family Micromonosporaceae; genus Micromonospora; species Micromonospora humi. The sequence continues at coordinate 26,481 of NZ_FMDM01000009.1, forward strand.
TCGTGGATGTCCCGTTCCAGCCGGCGCAGCGCGGACGCCTCCGCCGAGGCGGCGGCCCGCTTCTGCTCCTCCAGCGTGGTGATCCGTTGCCGCATCTCGGCCACGCCGGTGAGCAGGGAGTACGCCAGCGCGGCCTGCACCCGGGCCAGGGCCCGGGCCACCAGGGGGAGGGTGAACAGGGCGAACAGCCCGATCGCGGTGTTCAGCGCGATTCGCGCGCCGGTCCCGTCGCCCATCCCGAGCAGCTCGCTGAGATCCTGGTCGTCCGGGCCGCGCGGGATGGCGCCGTCGTAGACGCCGTAGAGCGTGCCGGTCAGCGCCAGCGCCCACCACACCAGCATCAGCACGAACGTGGGCAACGCCACCACGAGCCGGACGAAGGCGTGCAGCAGGTCGAGCCACGACTGCGGGTCGCGCATCGGGGTGAACACCCGCCGCCAGAACCGGGCGCCACGCTCGGGCGTCAGGTAGACCGGGCGGACCCGGGACCGGCCGAGCACGGCGGGGAGCCGGAGCCGTTCCAGGTCGGCCAGTCCGCGGGCGGCGTAGAGCACCCCGGCCAGGACCGGCAGGCCGAGCGTGGTGACCAGCAGCCCGGCGGTGAGTGAGATCCCCGCCACGGCGAGCACGAAGCCGACCACCGCCAGCGGGAGGCTGAAGAGCACGTAGCCGGTGTCGCGGGCGAGCTGACGGAGGAGCCCCCGGGCGGGCGAGGAGGGGGCGGGTACGGCGGTCATGGTTCGAGGCTATGGGCGCGGCGGCGCCCGGCCCATCCCGCTCGCCGGTCTCTCCCGGGTGGGGTTCTCCCTACTCCGGGACGTGAGCCGCGCCTCGCCGCGCCGATCACGGAGCGCCACCGAGCGCGCGCGATTGGTCAGAGAAGTCTGGATTGAGCAATAATCGCCAGGCGCCGCCGAAGAAGCGCGGTTTATCGATCTTGTGGGAATGGAGGGGCAGGTGGAGCCGCGTCGCGAGTCATCAAGATCGCGATTTGTGCACCTCTTCACAAGCGCCTACTCTGTAGTTCCGACGCGCCCTGCTAGCACAGCCGGCAACATCGGTCGCCAGCGGGAGTCCCGAAACGGCCGGCCCCCGTCGCCGGCCGAGGATCGCACCGCACGGAGTCTCATGAGTCAGCACCGTCCTTCTGGCGCGCCCGGCCGCACCGGTGCCGTACCGGCGCTTCCGGACCTGCCCGAGGCGACCGTGTCCCGGCTCCCGGAATACCTGCGCGCGCTGCACGCGCTCGCCGACGCCGGGCACGAGACCGTGTCCAGCGAGGGCCTGGCCAGCGCCGTCGGGGTCAACTCCGCCAAGCTCCGCAAGGACCTCTCCCACCTCGGTTCCTACGGGACCCGGGGCGTCGGCTACGACGTCGCGCTGCTGATCGACCAGATCGAGTCGGTGCTCGGGCTCACCCAGTGCCGGGCCGTCGCGCTGGTCGGCGTGGGTAATCTCGGTCACGCCCTGGCCGGCTACGACGGCTTCGCCAGCCGGGGCTTCCAGATCGCCGCGCTGCTCGACGCCGACCCCTCCCGGGTCGGCGAGGAGATCCACGGCCTGGTCGTCCGGCACGTCGACGAGCTGCCCCGGGTGGTCGCCGAGGAGTCGATCTCGATCGGCGTGATCGCCACCCCGGCGCCGGCCGCCCAGGCGGTCGCCGACCAGCTCGTCGCCGTCGGCGTGACGAGCATCCTCAACTTCGCGCCGTGCGTACTCTCGGTTCCGGACGGGGTCGACGTGCGCAAGGTCGACCTCGCGATCGAGCTGCAGATCCTGTCCTTCCACGAGCACCGCAAGGCGTCGCTGATCGCGCTGCCCGCCACCGGCGGGTCCGCCCTCACCGCCCTGCCCGGCGGGCTCGCGACCCCCGACACCCAGGAGGCGATCGGCACGTGAAACTGCTCGTCGTCGGCGCGTCCTACCGCACCGCCCCGGTCGCCGCCCTGGAACGCCTGGCCGTCCCGCCCGCGGACCTGACCCGCACGCTGGACCGGCTCGTCGCCCAGCCGTACGTCGCCGAGGCCGTCCTCGTCTCCACCTGCAACCGGGTGGAGATCTACGCCGCCGTCTCCGGGTTCCACGGTGGGCTCGGCGACATCTGCGCGGTCCTGGCCGAGCAGGCCGACTGCCCGCCGTCGGCGCTCGCCGGTCACCTCTACGTGCACTACGACGCCGCCGCCGTCGACCACGTCTTCCGGGTCGCCGCCGGGCTGGACTCCATGGTGGTCGGCGAGGCGCAGATCCTCGGTCAGCTCCGTGATGCCTACCACTCGGCCGGCGGCGCCGACTCGGCCGGCCGGCTCCTGCACGAGCTGATGCAGCAGGCGCTGCGGGTCGGCAAGCGCGCCCACGCCGAGACCGGCATCGACCGGGCCGGGCAGAGCGTGGTCACCGCCGCGCTCGACCTCGCCGCCGACCTGCTCCACGGCGACCTGGCCGGCCGACCCGCCATGGTGGTCGGTGCCGGGGCGATGGGCTCGCTGGGCGTGGCGACGCTGTCCCGGCTCGGTGCCGGCCCGCTCACCGTCACCAACCGGGGCGCCGCCCGTGCCGTCCGGCTCGCCGAGTCGTACGGCGCGACCGCCGTGCCGATGGCCGACCTGGTCGAGGCGCTCTCCACGGTGGACGTCGTGGTCGCCGCCACCGCCGCCACCGAGGCCGTGCTCACCCGTGACGTGGTGACCCGGGCGCTGGCCCGCCGGAACGCCGGCCGGGGCCCGCTGGTCCTGCTCGACCTGGCCGTCCCCCGCGACGTCGAGGCGGGCGTCGCGGAGCTGCCCGGCGTCGAGGTGATCGACATCGACCGGATGGCCGCCGTCCTCGCCGACGGGCCGGCCGCGGCCGACGCCGCCGAGGTCGGCCGGATCGTCGCCGGCGAGGTCGAGGCGTTCCTGAGCTGGCTGCGCGGCGCCGACGTGGCACCGACCGTGGCCGCGCTGCGCGGCCGGGCCGACGACGTGGTGACCGCCGAACTGCGCCGGCTCGGTCAGCGCCGCCCCGACCTCAGCGACGACCAGCGCGCCGAGGTCGCCCGCACCGTGCACCGGGTCGTGCAGCGACTGCTGCACCAGCCGACCGTACGGGTCCGCCAACTCGCCGCCGAACCCGGCGGCGACCAGTACGCGGCCCTGCTGCGCGAGCTGTTCGACCTGGAGGTGCCGCAGACGTCCCCGGTCGACACCGTCCCCGACGTGGTCGCCACCGACACTGACGGCCGGCCGTCGTTCGACGCCGCCGACGTCCCGTCCACCGGAGGTGCGCGATGACCGCCCCCCTGCGCCTCGGCACCCGGGGCAGCGTCCTGGCGCTGGCCCAGTCCGGCCAGGTCGCCGAGGCCCTCACCGCGGCCACCGGCCGCCCGGTCGAGCTGATCGAGGTGGTGACCGCCGGCGACCGCTCCACCGCTCCGGTGCAGCGGCTCGGCGTCGGTGTCTTCGTCTCCGCGCTGCGCGACGCGCTGACCGCCGGTGAGATCGACTTCGCCGTCCACTCGTACAAGGACCTGCCGACCGCGGCGGCGCCCGGCCTGCACATCGCGGCCGTGCCGCCCCGGCAGGACCCGCGGGACGCGCTTGTCGCCACCGGCGGCCGTACCCTCGCCGAGCTGCCGCCCGGCGCGCGGATCGGCACCGGCGCGCTGCGCCGGATCGCCCAGCTGCACGCGCTGGGCATGCAGTTCGAGGTCACGCCGATCCGGGGCAACATCGACACCCGGCTCGGCCGGGTGCTCGGTGCGGACGCCGACCTCGACGCCGTCGTGCTGGCCCGGGCCGGGCTCACCCGGATCGGCCGCGCCGACGTCATCACCGAGACGCTCGACCCGATGCTCATGCTGCCCGCGCCCGCCCAGGGCGCGCTCGCGGTCGAGTGCCGGGCCGACGACCACGACCTGGTCGAGCTGCTCGCGCGGCTCGATCACGCACCGTCCCGCGCCGCGGTCACCGCGGAACGGGCGCTGCTGGCCACCCTGGAGGCCGGGTGCAGCGCACCGGTGGCCGCCTACGGCGAACTCGCCGAGGGTGAGACCGGTGAGGAGATCTACCTGCGCGGTGCGGTGATCAGCCCGGACGGTTCCCGTGACCTCCGGCTGTCCCGCACCGGAACGCCCGCCGACGCGGCGGAGATCGGCAAGGCACTCGCCGCCGAACTCCTCGAACTCGGCGCCGACTCGATCCTCGGCCAAGAAGGACACGCCGGCCCGGGGACCCAGCAACTTGGGAGCACAGAATGACCCGCACCCGTAAGCCCGTAGGCCGGATCGCTTTCGTCGGGGCCGGCCCCGGCGACCCGGGCCTGCTGACCCGCCGGGCGCTCGACGCCCTGGTCGAGGCCGACCACGTGGTATACGACCGGGGAGTCCCCGAGTCGCTGCTCACCCACGTCCGCGCCCAGGCCAGGTCCGACGCCGAGTTCAGCCCCGCCGAGGGCGTGCCGGGGGACGTGGCGAAGGTGCTGATCTCCGCGGCCCGCTCCGGCCAGAACGCCGTGCACCTGGTGGCCGGCGACCCGTTCGGCCACGACTCGGTGGTCAAGGAGGTGCAGGCGGTGGCGCGCACCGCCGCGCACTTCGAGGTGGTGCCGGGCGTCGGCCAGGCCGAGGGCGTCGCCACCTACGCCGGTGTCCCGCTCTCCGGGGTACGCACCGCCGCCGACGTCGAGGACGTCACCACGCTGGACTTCGACGCGCTCGCCGCGGCCGTGGGCCGGGGCTCGCTGGCGCTCGCCGTGGACGCCGGTGACCTGGCCGCCGTCCGGGACGGGCTGCTGGCCGCCGGGGTCGACGGCACCACCGCGGTCGGGGTGACCGGCGACGGCACCGGCGAGACGCAGTACACCACCACGTCGAGCGTGGACTCCTTCGTCGCGGCGGCGCTCGGCTTCACCGGCCGCGTCGTGCTCACCGTCGGCGCGGGCGTCACCGACCGCGACAAGCTGAGCTGGTGGGAGAACCGCCCGCTGTACGGCTGGAAGGTGCTGGTTCCCCGCACCAAGGAGCAGGCCGGCGCGATGAGCGCGCGCCTGCGCGCGTACGGGGCGATCCCGTGCGAGGTGCCGACCATCGCGGTCGAGCCGCCGCGCACCCCGGCCCAGATGGAGCGGGCGGTCAAGGGCCTGGTCGACGGCCGGTACGCCTGGGTGATCTTCACCTCGGTGAACGCGGTCCGCGCGGTCTGGGAGAAGTTCGCCGAGCACGGCCTGGACGCCCGGCACTTCGGCGGCGTCAAGATCGCCTGTATCGGCGAGGCGACCGCGGACGCGGTCCGCGCGTTCGGTATCCAGCCGGAGCTGGTCCCCGCCGGGGAGCAGTCCTCGGAGGGCCTGCTCGCCGAGTTCTCGCCGCACGACGAGATCCTCGACCCGGTCGGCCGGGTGCTGCTGCCGCGCGCCGACATCGCCACCGAGACGCTCGCCGCCGGCCTCACCGAGCGCGGCTGGGAGGTCGACGACGTGACGGCCTACCGGACCGTGCGGGCGGCGCCGCCGCCGGCCGAGATCCGCGACGCGATCAAGTCGGGCGGGTTCGACGCGGTGCTGTTCACCTCGTCCTCCACGGTCCGGAACCTGGTCGGCATCGCCGGGAAGCCGCACGCGCGTACCGTTGTTGCCGTCATCGGGCCCAAGACGGCGGAGACCGCGACGGAGTTCGGCCTGCGGGTCGACGTGCAGCCGCCGCACGCCTCGGTGCCCGACCTGGTGGAGGCGCTCGCCGCCTACGCCGTCGAGCTGCGCGAGAAGCTCGCCGCCATGCCGGCGAAGCAGCGTCGCGGCTCGAAGGTGCAGGGGCCGACCGCCCTGAGGTTCCGCTGACAGGAGGCACCCCCATGCCGTACCCCGAGATCCGGCCCCGCCGGCTGCGCCGCAACGCGGCCGTGCGGCGGCTGGTCTCCGAGACCCGCGTCGCCCCGGCCGAGCTGGTCGTGCCGATGTTCGTCAAGGAGGGGCTGGCCGAGCCGCGGGCCGTCGCGTCGCTGCCGGGGGTGCTCCAGCACTCCCGGGACTCGCTGCGCAAGGCGGCCGTCGAGGCGGTCCAGGCCGGGGTCGGCGGGATCATGCTCTTCGGGGTGCCGGCCGAACGGGACGAGACCGGCTCCGGCGGCCTCGACCCGGCCGGCATCCTCAACGTGGCCATCCGGGACGTGATCGCCGAGGTCGGTGACGCGACCGTGGTGATGAGCGACCTCTGCCTGGACGAGTTCACCTCGCACGGGCACTGCGGCCTGCTCACCCCGGACGGCGGCGTGGACAACGACGCCACGCTCGCCGCGTACGCCCAGATGGCGGTCGCCCAGGCCGACGCCGGGGTCCACGTGGTCGGGCCGTCCGGGATGATGGACGGCCAGGTCGGCGTGGTCCGCAAGGCGCTGGACGCCGCCGGGCGCCAGGACGTCTCGGTGCTCGCGTACGCCGCCAAGTACGCCTCCGCGTTCTTCGGCCCGTTCCGCGACGCGGTCGAGTCGGCGCTGGAGGGTGACCGGCGCGCCTACCAGCAGGACCCGGCGAACCTGCGGGAGTCGCTGCGCGAGGTCGAGCTGGACGTCGCCGAGGGCGCCGACATGGTGATGGTCAAGCCGGCGCTGCCCTACCTCGACGTGGTGTCGGCGGTCCGGGCCGCGGTGGACGTCCCGGTCGCCGCCTACCAGGTCTCCGGGGAGTACGCCATGGTCGAGGCCGCCGCCGCCAACGGCTGGATCGACCGGGAGCGGACGATGTTGGAGACGCTCACCTCGATCCGCCGGGCGGGTGCCCAGATCATCCTCACCTACTGGGCGGTCGAGGCGGCCCAGATGCTCCGCGAGCGCTACTGACCGTACGGCCGTCGCTCGCGGGCGACGCGCAGCGCCTCGCCCCACCAGCTCAGCTCGTCGAGCGTCGCGTCCGCGGCCCGCTCCAGCGGGCCGTCGGCGACCAGCCGGCCCTGCCGGTCGAGGCGGTCCCACGGCGCGGTGAGCACCACGCCGCTGCGGGTGGTGGTGGCGTGCAGCTCGGCGAAGACCAGGCGCAGTTGCTCGACCGCGCGGATCCCGCCCGAGCCCGCGCCGTAGGAGACGAAGCCGACCGGCTTGGCCACCCACTCCCGGTGGTGCCAGTCGATGGCGTTCTTCAGGGCCGCCGGGAAGCTGTGGTTGTACTCCGGCGTGACCACCACGAAGGCGTCCGCGGCGTCGAGCCGGCCGGCGATCGGGCTGGCCGGGTTGCCGCCGGGAGGCGTGTCGGCGAGCGGGAGCGGCACCTCGGCGAGGTCGACCAGGTCGGTGCGGAGGTCGTCGCGGCGGCCGGCGTGGTCGACGAACCAGTCGGCGATCAGGCGGCCCATCCGGGGCCGGCGCACGCTGCCGACGAGCACGGCGAGGGCGAGCGGTGGTTCTTGCGTCGTCATGGGATGGACGCTAAGACTTGAACAATTGTTGAAGTCAAGCCGTTGCGGGGGTAGGCATGCTGACGGTGGGCGAGGTGGCGCGGGAGGCGGGGGCCAGCGGCTCCGCGATCCGTTTCTACGAGCGGCAGGGCCTGATCACGGCCAGCCGGACCAGCGGTAACCAGCGCCGGTTCGGTCCGGACGCGGCATGCCGGGTGCGGGTCGCCCGGGTGGCGCAGCGGATCGGCCTCAGCGTCGGTGAGATCCGGGACCTGCTCGCCGACCTGCCGCCGGAGCCGGCCCTCACCGACTGGCAGCGACTGCACGACCGGCTCACCGCCGAGGCGGACCGGCGCATCGCCGAACTGCACGCCGCGCTGGGAGACATCCGCTCCGGCCGCCGCCTCTGCGACCTGTGACCTACGGCTGAGGCTCGGCCGGCTCGTCCGCTCCGTCGCCCGGCGACTCTGGCCCACCGCCCTCCCTCGCGCCCCCCGCTCGCCGTCCTCGCCGCCCCCGCTCGCCGCCCTCTCGTCGCCCTCGCCGCTCGCCCGCCGCCCGAGGCCGGCGTGGACTCGATCCGGCCCTCTCCCGCGTGCCCGGAATCCGGCCGCACGCCACAGCGCCGGGAGACCTGGTGGCATAGCTTCGTAGCGCAGCGTCACATTCCGGCTCGCCATCGCCTTCGCCCCTCGTCGCCTTTGCTCTGCAGCCACCGGCGCAGCGGGCACGCTCCGTCATCGATGCCTCCGTGGCTGCAGAGCAAAGGCGCTGGCGGGTGTGCTGGCTCGGCGGGGAAGAGGGGGAGTTATGTCCATTAAATGAGCAATGGGAAGGTGGGGAAGGGTGCCGTTGGCCCGGTGGGTATCACGCATGGTGATTGTCACGCTCTGTGATGATTCTGGAGGCGGCGGAGCGGATCGGCCAAAGCGGGCGACCACCGTACCGCCGGGTTTTCCACAGCCGAGCCGGGTGGGGTTGCCGGCCAGGCGGGGAAGCGCGAGCGTGACGGGATGACCGGCCCCTTTGAGGACACCGCGATCGAAGCGACCACCGCCCCGGCCCGCGCGCCGGAGGCCGTCGCTCCGTGCGGTGGTGCCACCGCTGTCGCGGACGATGAATCGCCCGCGCTGCTCACCGAGCCCCTCGACGTTCCGTTTCCCGCCGCCGGGATCGTCCGGGCGGTCCGCCGCCGCGCCCATGCCAGCCAGCGGGAACTGGCCCGCTTCGCCCGGGTGCACCCGACCACGGTCGGGCGGATCGAGGCCGGCGCCCTGGCGCCCAGTCTCACCATGCTGTCCCGCCTCGTCGGCACGGCCGGCTTCCGGCTCGTCGTCGTCGACGAGTCCGGGACGGTGCTCAAGCCGATGCGGGACCGGGCCGACCTGCGCGACGGCGCCGAGCGGCGATACCCGTCGCACCTCGACGTCGTCGTCGATCCACAGCCGGGGGAGTGGTGGGCCGACATCTACGGTCTGGCCCGGCCCCCGGAGACGTTCTACCGGGACCGGGCCGTGCGGGACGCGCTGCGGCGGCGCAGCCAGTGGGAGGTCCGGGTGGCCAAGTATCGCAACGTGCCACCGCCGCCCGATCCGCAACGAGACGGATACCGCGGCGGCCCGCCGATCCGCTGGTGAGCGGAGCGACGGGCCGCGGGGCGGTGCGCCGGTCAGTCGTCGTTCAGGATCGTCCCGACGCCGGACGGGTCGGCCAGGCGGAGCCCCGGCACGCCGGCCACGTACAGGGTGAGTCGCTCGTCCGCCTCCCGCTTGCGGTCTCCGCGCACGGTGACCGGGAAGGCCAGCGACGTCCGGCCCGCGGCCAGCACCCGGCAGCCCACGTACGGGTCGTAGTCGGAGCCGGCCTGTGCCGTGGTGCCGTAGGTGGCCGCGCAGAGCAGGGCCGGCTCGGACAGCGGCCGGGACACGGTGACCGTGAAGGTCATCGTGGTGGTCCCCTTGTCGCCCTCGGTCACCGAGGTGTCGGCCACCCGCAGCGCGGCGCGGGAGCGGAACCGGGCCACCGTCGGGTCGTGATCGCTGGCGCCCCGGTCACCCAGCTCCGGGGCGTCGGTGGGGTAGTCGGCGTTGATGTGCGCCGTCCGCACCTGCACCAGGTCCGCGTGCATCGGGTCGTTGACGAACATGTTGTCCAGCGTCTGCGCCTGCCCGCTGAAGGTGTACGAGTAGGCCGCCGCCGGGGCGTCCGCGACCAGGTCGTCCCAGAGGTTGTGCAGGCCGGCCTGGTAGAGCGGCGCGAGCTGGTCCGACGGGGTCGGGTTCTGCCCGGTGGCGATCGGGTCGTCGGGGCGCGGGAAGACGTTCAGGTCGCCGCCGTAGACCACCCGCGCGTCCGGGTCGGTCGCCTCGACCGCCCGCACCAGCGCGGCACCGTACGCGGCCTGCTCGCGGCGCTGCCCGACCCGGCTGTCCGGCCCGGACGAGAAGTGGTTGGCCACCGCCCAGAGCGTGAACTGCTCGCTCGATCCGGGGGCCGCCCTGACGGTGAACCGGGCCAGCTGCGCCGCCCGGGTGTAGACGTTGCTGCCGTCCACACCGGTCGACCGGTCCACGTCGGCCGGCAGCACCGCGTTGAACGCCTTCGGGTTCTGCACGTCCCCGTTGGACGGCAACGCGGCCGAGCGGTATTCCACTGTCGGCGTGGCGCCCAGCAGCGGGTCGGTGGCGGTCGCCTGGGCCAGCGTCAACCGGTCGGTGCGGTAGAGGAACGCCGAGGCGATGCCCCGGGCGTCCGCGCCGGTCCGGTCGTACGCGGCGGCGTAGGCCGGGCCGCCGGCTGCCGCGACGGCGAGCGCCAGCTCCTGCACGGTGTCCGGCGCGCCGTCGGCGTCGTTGGTGTCGCCGCAGGCGAGGCTGCCGTCGACCACCGAGCAGATGTCCTGGTCCTCGGCCTCCTGCACCAGGATCAGATCCGGGCTGTGCAGCGAGTTGACGATCTGCCGCGCCTGCGTGGCCAGCTTGGCCGCGTACGCCTCGGGGCTGGCCGGCACGTAGTCGAACGGCGGGCTGACACCGGGACATCCGCTGTTGCCGGCGAAGTCGCAGCCGTCGAACGGGTCGTCCCGGTAGTCGTACAGGTTCTCCACGTTGTAGGTGGCGACCGCGACCTCGCCGTTGCGGTCGGCCGGCAGCGGCGGGTGGTTCTCCGCCGGGTCCGCGCCGCCGGTCAGCGTCAGCTGCTCGGGCTGCACGCTGTACTTGCTGAACGCATACGAGACGGAACCGAAGGCGTCCTCGGTCAGCGTGTCGAACGTGCGCGCCTCGGGCAGCAGCGCGCCCGAGTCGCCGGCGGTCGCCTTCACGCCGCCGGCCCCCAGCAGGATCCGCTGGTTGTTGCCGTTGTCGAAGAGTGTGCCGGGGATGTCGTCGAGCGGGTGCGCGTCCCGGAACACCCGGCGGGCGTACGGGTCGGACCGCTTCATGATCGGGTCCTCGCGGTCCAGCACGTAGATCTCGGAGTCCGCCGTCGAGGCGTAGATGTGCCGGGGCGCGGAGACGCCGCTGCCGGCCCGGACCCGCATCCGCTCACCCTCGTGCCGCTCCCAGAACAGGTCGGCGGCGTCCGCCTCGGCCGGCGGCACCGCGTCGTCGGTGCGGACCGCGGTGTCCACGTCGAGCCCGGAGTCGAGCTTGCGGACCAGCGAGGCGCTGGAGAGCTGGGTCTGGTTGAAGTATTCCGAGACCCGGCCGCGGAGCACGACCTCGTCACCGACGGTCGGGGCGTAGCCGCCGATCAGCGTGGTGAACGAGCCGGTGAAGACGAAGATGCCGTCCGAGGTGAGCGGGTCGCCGTCCTCGCTGCCGAGCCGGCTCTGCAGGTAGAAGCCCCACTGGTCGGCTCCGGCGGAGCTGCGGGTCAGCGACTTGCTCGTGATCACACCGCGCACGTCGTACAGCGTCGAACTGGTGCCGTTGCCGGTCGCCGGCGCGAGCGGCGACCGGTCGGTGCGGCCGCTCTCGTCGTCGCCGGTGCGGCCCTGCACCTCGCCGACGGAGAGCACGCTCGTCGCCTGCACGGCGAGCGTGCAGGTGGCGGTGCCGCCGTCGGCGTCCGTCGAGGTCACGGTGACGGTGTAACCGCCGGCCGGCAGGCCGGTCGCGGTCAGCGTCGCCCGGGCGGTGCCGCCGGCCGCGGTCGCCGGGCTGAACGCGGTACGGCTGATCGAGCCGCTCGCCGGCGTCGGGACGACCGAGGTGACCGCGAGGCCGGTGATCGTGTCGTCGGCGTCGGTCGCGGTCACCTCGCGGGTCGCGGTGGCGCCCGCCTCCAGCGTCAGCGCGCCGCCGCAGGTGAGCGTGGGCGGCTGGTCGACCGGCCCGCCACCGTCGACGGTGTGGCTGCCCAGCCCGTCGAACGTGTCGGTGGCGAAGCCGGCCCACTGGGCCGCCGGGTCGAACGCATCCGCCGGGTCGGTGTCGCCGGCGCTCACCGAGGGCAGCCGGCGCAGCGTGTTGTCGGCCGTGCTGGTGAGCCCGCTGCCCCACTCGGTGCCCGGGTCCACGCCGACCTGCCCGATGGAGTCGACCACCGTCTCGCCCCGGCGCAACACGATCGCGTCGTCGCCGTTGAACAGCGCGCCGCCGTACGTCTGGTCGGCCTGGGCGAGAATCGCCGGCGCGGCCGACGCGGCGGCGAAGACGAACACGTCCCCGGCGGCGACGGTGCCGCTCAGCGCCACGTTGGTCGAGGTGGTGGCGCCGTTGAAGAAGAGCTGGAGCTGGTAGCCGCCGGCGGCCAGGTCGACCGGGGCGCCGGTGCCGTTGAACAGCTCGACGGCCTTGTTGTTGGACGACCCCTCGACGTACTCGGAGATGAGCAGGTCGGTGGGCGCGGCACTGGCCGCGGGGGGTGCGACGCCGATCGCCGTGACGGTGACGGCGGCGGTGGTCGCGAGCGCGGCCAGTGTGCGGCGCGGGCGCATGGAGCCTCCACGATGGGTGGGCGGGAACTAACGCACGTTAAGGGTCACGGCCGTCCGTCGTCCATCCCCCGGCCAGCCGTTTGGTGAACAGGGGTCAACGATGGCTGTCCAGCCGGTGCACCAACTCGCCGACGTCCACGCCGTATTCGCACCAGTCGCGGTCGGGCCGGTAGCCCAGCTCGGCGTTGACCTTGAGCATCGACTCGTTGACCTGCGCGTTCCAGGTCTGCACCTCGGCCACCTCGGGCTCGGCCGAGCGCAGCTCCAGCAGCATCCGCGCCTTGATGGCCCGGTCGATGCCGTAGCCGCGGTGCTCGCGGACCACGATGGTGTCGTACTGGTCGGCCCGGGTCGGGTGCTGCGCCGGCACCACCACCTCGGTCAACCCGGCCACCTCGCCGGTCTGCTCGTGCAGGGCCAGCACGATGTACGGCTTCATGCCCCGCCGGTGCAGGGTGGCGAGGCTGTCGCGGAGCCGGTCGGGATCGTAGGAGCTGGGGCGAAGCTCGACGTCGTCCACCTCGCGCACCTCGGCCTTCGCCCGCGCGTACGCCTCGATGAGCTCGTCCGGCGGCCCGCCCGGGCAGAACTCGACGTGGTAACCCGCCCCGACCTCGGTGGCCATCTCGGTCAGCGCCGGCCAGTCCACCGCGCCGAGGTCGAGCACGCTGCGGGTCTCGACGTAGTCGCGGGTGAAGCCCAGCGCCTCGTAGAACCCGACGGCCGGGGTGTCGCCGACCACCTCGACGCCGATCGACTGGAAGCCCTCGTCCCAGACCCGGCGGGCGGCCACCCGCACCAGCTCGCGGCCGATGCCGGTGCGCCGACGCGCCGGGTGCGTCAGCACCTCGAGCACGCCGATGCCGCCGAGCAGCAGCACGTGCACGTGCCCGACGATCGCGCCGGGCGTGCCGTCGGGCGCCGGGTCGTCCTGGGCGACCCAGGAGATCCGTCGTTCGCCGGGCATCACCTCGGACAGGTATTCCCGAAGGGAGTTCGCCCGCCACGGCGGATCCTGCGGGAGATCAGCCGCCAGGACCGCGTTCAGCGTGTCCAACAGCGACGCGATCTCGGCGGACGACGCGGTCCGAGGGTCCCACTCGCGCACCATCACCCGTCTAGCTTGCCGTCAACCGCAGCTCGGGGGAAGGGTTGAGTCCGCGAATGTGCGCGCGTCGTCACATCACGTGCCGCTCGAGCGCCCGTACTCGTCGGCCTTCGTGAAGACCTCCTGAGCGTAGCGCCGCACATCGTTGTAGGAGAGGATCGCGCCCCACCAGTCGCCCGGGATGGTCAGGTTCCGGCCGCCCTTGCACAGGTATTCGCCCGCGGCCAGCGCCGCGTCGTCGATGTCGTGCGGGTTCTTCACGCCGTCGTTGTCGGCGTCCGCGCCGATCTCCTGCCAGGTGCTCGGGATGAACTGCATCGGCCCGAGCGCCCGGTCGTAGGTCGTGTCACCGTCGAGGCGGCCCTGGTCGGTGTCGAGGATCCGGGAGCGGCCGCCCTGCCCGTCCAGCGGCGAGCCGAGGATCTCCTTCGAGGTGAGGCCGCTGGGCAGCAGGGTCGCCCCGCCGAACGAGCCGTGCCGGGACTCCACGAAGCCGATCGCGGCGAGCGTGGTCCAGCTCAGTTGGCAGCTGCGGTGGGTCTGCGCGAGCACCAGCTCGGCGTAGCCGTACGCCTGCACCGCCACCGCGGGGATCCCGGTGGTGGCGCCGACGCGCTGCGCCCAACCGCTCAGCGCGTCGGCCGGGCGGCCGGTCGGCGGCACCGGGGCGGCGGTGGCGCCACCGGCCGGCGGCGTGCCGGTCGGGCCCACCGTGCCGGGCAGGCCCGGCTGGCCGGTCGGGCCGGGCGCCCCGGTCAGCCCCGGCACGGCTCCGGTCTGCGGCACGCCCAGGATCGGCGCGGCGCTGGTGGCCTCGACCGCGACCGGCTCCGGCTTGCGGACGGCGGCCGGCACCAGCACCGCGCCGGCCGCGACGGCGGCGCCGACCAGGACGAGCAGGAACAGCGCGGGGACCGTGGTGCGTCCGCTCGGCCGGCGCGACCAGGCGCGGGTGGCCCGGGCGGCGCCGACGGCGAGCTGCCGCGGGCGGACCCGCCCGGCGTGCGCGAACGGCACCCGCCGCCGCCGACCGGGCGGCGTCGGTTTCGGCTCGGCGTCGTCGTCGCCCGGCCCGGTGGCGGCGCTGTCGCCCGCCTCGGGGTCCGGCTTCGCGCCGGCCCGGTCGCCCGCCTCGGGGTCCGGCTTCGCGCCGGCGCTGTCGCCCGCCTCGGGGTCCGGCTTCGCGCCGGCCCGGTCGCCCGCCTCGGGGTCCGGCTTCGCGCCGGCCCGGTCGCCCGCCTCGGGGTCCGGCTTCGCGCCGGCGCTGTCGCCCGCCTCGGGGTCCGGCTTCGCGCCGGCCCGGTCGCCCGCCTCGGGGTCCGGCTTCGCGCCGGCCCGGTCGCCCGTCGCGGGGCCCGGCTCGGCGGCGGCGCCGTCCGTGCCGTCCGGCCCCGGCTCGGCGGTGGGGTCGTCCGGGATCGGCCTGGCGTCGGGGGTGGTCGCGCCGGTTCCGGGCCCGCTCTTCGGTGCGGTCGCGGCCTCCGGAGTGGACTTGGGCGTGGACGCGCCGCCTCGGGGGCGGGGGACCGGCCCGGCGCCGCCGTCGGGCGGCGCGGCGGGTCGCAGGGGCCGGACCGTCGATCGCCGTTCGCCGTCCACCACCCGTCGAGTATCACCCATCCGTGCGACGGCGTCAGGCCCGGCCGTACGCTGGCACCATGCCCCGGTACGAGTTCCGTTGCCGCGCCTGCGGCGACACCTTCGAGGTCAACCGTCCGATGGCCGAGGCCGGCCGGCCCGCGACCTGCCCGCAGGGCCACGCCGACACGGTGAAGCTGCTCTCCACGGTGGCGTTCACCGGTCGGGGCGGCGGCGCCGGGCCGGTCGGTGGGGCGTCCGCCCCGGCCGGTGGTGGCTGCTGCGGCGGCGCCTGCGGCTGCTGACCCGGGCGGCGGGGACCACGTCGCTCGTGGGAACGTTTGGTCGGAATCTGCCCGACCGTTCTCACGATGCGTGACGACGCGATCATAGGGCAGCATGAACCCGACGTCAGCGGGCGGAGGTTCGACGTATGTCGCAACGGATCCACCTCCCGAGCGGGTGGGTGACCTTCGTGTTCACCGACATCGAGGGTTCGACGCGGCTGGCCCGCATGCTCGGCCCGGTCTACCGGCCGGTGCTGACGGAACATCGCCGGCTGCTGCGCGACACGCTCACCGGCACCGACGGGGCGGAGCTGCTGACCGAGGGCGACTCGTTCTTCCTCGCCTTCCCGGACGCGGCCGCCGCGGTGCACGCCTGCCTGACGGCGCAACGCGCGCTGGCGGCCCACGAGTGGCCGAACCCCGACGCGACGCCCCGGGTCCGGATGGGCCTGCACACCGGTTACGCCGAGCCGCGCGACGGCGAGTACGCCAGCCCGGAGGTGCACCGGGCGGCCCGGGTGGCGGCCGCGGCGCACGGTGGTCAGGTGCTCTGCTCGGCCACCACCGCGCGGCACGCCGATCCGCTGCCCGACGGCGCCTCCCTGCTCGACCTCGGGCTGCACCGGCTGCGCGGCTTCGACGACCGGGAGCGGCTGTTCCAACTCGTCGCGCCCGGCCTGGAACGACGGTTCCCCCGTCCGCGTACCGCCGACGCGGCGGCGCACAACCTGCCCACCCAGGTGACCTCGTTCGTCGGGCGGCACTTCGAGCGGGCCGAGCTGGGTCGGCTGGTGGAGGCGTACCGGCTGGTGACCGTGCTGGGCGCGGGCGGCGCGGGTAAGACCCGGCTGGCCGTGGAGCTGGCCTCCGGGATCGTCGAGAACTATCCGGACGGGGTGTGGTTCGTCGACATCGCCGCGGTGACCGACCCGGGGCTGGTCGCGTTCGAGATCGCCGCCGTGCTGGGCCTCCGCCCGGAGCCGGGCCGGCCGATGGTCGACACCCTGGTGGAGTACGCGGCGCCGCGCCGGATGCTGGTGGTGCTGGACACCTGCGACGCCCAGCCGGCCGCCTCGGCCGAGGTCATCTCCCGGCTGCTGGCCGGTGGCCGGGGGGTGCGGGTGCTGGCGACCAGCCGGGAGTCGTTCGGGGTGCCGGGCGAGGTGGTGTGGCGGATCCCGCCGCTCTCGGTGGACGAGGGCCCGGGTGTCGGCGGGAGCGACGCGGTGGCCCTGCTGCTGGACCGCACCGCCGCGGCCCGGGGTGGGCGACCGCCGGAGGAGACCGAGCAGGACGACCTGCGCCGGGTGGTGCGCCGGCTGGACGGCCTGCCGCTCGCCATCGAGTTGGCCGCGGCGCGGCTGCGGGTGCTCTCCGCCGGGCAGTTGGCCGAGCGGCTCGACGACATGCTGGGCACCCTGGACGCGGGGCGGGACTCCGCGGAGCCGCCGCCGGTGGAGGCCGGCTGGAGCGGCAACCAGCAGGACACGGTGGACCTGGTGGCCGCCGCGACCGGGTCCGCGCCGCCGACGCCGGCGACCCGGGCGGTGCAGCGCTCGGCCAGTGAGCGGCACCTGACCATCCAGGCCACGGTGACCTGGTCCTATCGGACGCTGGGTGCCCGCTCGTCGCGGTTGCTGCGCTGGATGGCGGTCTTCGCCGGCCCGGTGGACCTGCCGACCGTGCAGTGGCTGCTCGACGAGGATCCGCTGGATCCGCTGTCGGTGCTGGTGGACAAGTCGATGGTGCTGGCCGAGCCGCACGCCTCGGGCAGCACCTACCGGATGCTGGACCCGATCCGGGCGTACGCGGCCCGCCGGCTGGTCTCCGCGGGTGAGGAGCAGACCGCCCGGGACCGGCACGTGGCATGGTCCCGGCACGCGTTGGACCGGGCGCACCTGGGCCCGGACGGCCGGCCGGTGACGCTCTCCCTCTACGCGTTGGATCCGCTGGCCGGGGAGTTGCGGGCCGCGTTGCGGTGGTGCGCCACCGGCGGCAGCGCCCGGTCGGGGCTCTACCTGGCCGGCGGGCTGGACCAGTGGTGGCGCGAGCGTGGGCTGGCCCGGGAGGGGCGGTTGTGGCTGTTCCGGCTCTACGGCCGGATCGCCGAGACCGGCGAGGAGATCCCGGAGGCCGAGCTGGCCGCCGCCTACCACATGCATTCGCTGCACGCGGGCGCCGACGGGGAGTTCGCCGAGGAGCTGCGCTACTCGCAGCGGGCCGAGGCGGCCGCCCGGCAGGCCGGTGACCTGGGGCTGCTGGCCCGGGTGCTGGCCGGGCGCGCCGCGCCGCTGGTCGACATGGGCCAGTTCACCGAGGCGGAGCGGGTCTGCCGGGAGGTGCTCGACTGGGCGTACGCGCAGGACGTGGTCGGCGACGCGCTGCTCGCCGTCTACAACCTGGCCGAGCTGCTCTGGCGGCGGGGCGCGCTGGACGAGGCGGCCGAGGTGCTCGGTGCGGCCCGCCCGGTGGAGGCGGCCCGCCCGGTGGAGCGGGGGCGCCGGTCGGTGGACATGCTGCTGGGCATGGTGGCGTTGGCCCGCGGTGACCTGGTGGCGGCGCACGAGCACCTGCTGGTGGCGTTGCGGTCGCGGATGAGCCACGGCTACCTGGGTCGGGCCTGCGACACGATCAACGCGATCGCGGTGCGCTGCGCGCTGGCCGGGGACGCGGTGGCGGCGACCCGGCTCTTCGGCGCGGCGCAGGCCACCCGGGCGAGCCTCCGGGCCACCCCGGGCATCTACGAGCCGTACTGGCTGGCCCGCCAGGCGGAGCTGCGCCGTGCCCTGGGCGACGAGGCGTTCGACGCCGCGTACGGCGCGGGGGCCGGGTTGCGGCTGGACGAGGCGGCGGCGTTGGCGTTGCACATCGAGCATCCGGACCTGGCCGCCGACTCGTTCTGGTTCGGCCCGTCCAGCTCGCGGCCGGCGGCCGAGCCGCGCAGCACGGCGGGCTGAGCGTCCCCGGGCGGGGTGCCGGGGAGCCCGGCGGTCGGGCTCCCCGGGCGGCCCGGTCAGCTCCGGGCCGCGGCGCGACGCTCGGCGTCGGCCTTCATCCGCGCGGCGCGGTCGATGTCGGCCTGCTTGACCGCGGCGACCGATCCGAACACGCTCACCGCCTGGTAGTAGGTCCAGGCGAGGCTGTAGCAGGCGGGCCGGACGACCGCGTTGTAGGTGGCGCAGACCCGCTTCAGGTCCTCGTAGAACGCGCTGTCCAGTCGGGACTTGTTGGCCGGGAAGATGCCCATGGCCTTGTGGTTGCGGTAGCCGAAGTCGTGCCGGTAGCAGGAGAGGTTGAACGAGAAGCCGAGCGGGTTGTCCGGGCTGGACGAGCAGTAGTCGGTGGACCAGTCGAAGCCGTACTCGGCCCAGGGCGTCTTGTTCAGCCGGGCGCTGTTCCAGGCGTTGTAGCTGCTGGCGCTGGTCTGGGTCCAACTGGACAGCACCGACAGTTTCTGGGCGGTGCTCACCGCGGCGGCGGCCGGTGCGGCCAGGCCGAGCGCAGTGAGCAGGGCGATCAGGCCGGTGGCGAGGGTGGTGGCGAGGCGTCGGGACACGGGGGGACCTCCGCGTGGTCGGCGTCGGATCGAGCGCTCCGGGATCTCCGGATTTCGAAGATTGTCGATCAATGCGGCGACGTCGGGGGATGCCTCGGGCGGACACTTGTTGACATTCGCCCAAACAGACGAATGGCCTCGGGGAGCGAACCTTCTATGCTCGTCTACGAGTAATCGGCAGCGAGGAGTTCGGTCGTGGCCAAGCGACGCCGGGTCGGCAACCTGCTGGCGCTCGCCGTGCTCTCCGTGCTCGTCGAGCGCCCGCGTCACCCGTACGAGATCGCCGCCGTGCTCCGCGAGCGCGGCAAGGACCAGGACATGCCGATCAAGTGGGGCTCGCTCTACACGGTGGTGGCGAACCTGGAACGGCACGGCCTGCTCGCCGCCGTGGCGAGCGGGCGGCAGGGGCGACGTCCGGAGCGGACCGTCTACCGGATCACCGACGCCGGCCGGGCCGAGCTCGTGGACTGGACCCGGGAGCTGGTCGCCGTGCCGGAGCGGGAACACCCCCGCTTCGAGGCCGGCCTGTCCGTGCTCGGCGCGCTCCACCCGGCCGAGGCGACCGAGCTGCTGCGGCGGCGCCTCGACCGGCTGACCGAGCAGCTCGACGCGCAGCGGGCGGCGCTGGCCCGGCACGCCCGCGAGGTGCCCCGGCTCTTCCTCGTCGAGGCCGAGTACGACCTGACCGTCCGGGAGGCCGAGGCGACCTGGGTGCGCGGGCTGCTCGACGAGTTGACCACCGGCGCGTTGCCCGGGCTGGCCGCCTGGCGGGCCTGGCACGAGACCGGCGCCATGCCGCCCGAGTGGGCGGAACCGGCGGAGAGGGGGACCGAGGAGCACTGACCCACGGACCCCGGCGGGGTGCGGTAACACCGCCGCCGGGGCCCTGACCTGCGAACCGATACCGCGGGGACGGCAACCCGGCCGCAAGGTGGCAACCGCAACGATAACCGGGCGTCCGTCCCCGGGTCGGTTCGTGTCCGCACGAATCGAGACGGAGGAGAGAGATGGGTACGAAGGACCTGCGCGCGCCCAGGCGCAAGATGGTGCCCGAGATGGAGGGGGCGACCGCCCGCTGGTACGCCCGCAACCGTGGCTCGGCGGAGCAGTTGGCGGAGTACCGCCGGCAGGCCGCGCGGCTGGCCGCGGGGCTGCCCGACGGGGCGGGGGTGCTGGAGGTCGCGCCCGGCCCCGGTTACCTAGCGATCGAGCTGGCCCGGCTCGGGGCGTACCGGATCACCGGGTTGGACGTCAGCCGGACGTTCGTGGCGCTGGCCGGCGAGGCCGCCCGGCGGGCGGGCGTGGCGGTGGACTTCCGCCAGGGCGACGTCCACGACCTGCCGTTCCCGGCGAACACTTTCGACCTGGTGGTCTGCCAGGCGGCATTCAAGAATTTCGTCCGTCCGGTGCGGGCGCTCGACGAGATGCACCGGGTGCTGCGGCCGGGCGGCCGGGCGGTGATCCACGACCTGCGGTCCGACATCTCGGCGGCGGACATCGCGCGGGAGGTGGCCGGGATGGGGCTGGGCCGGCTGGACGCCCTCTGGACCCGCTCGGCGTTGCGGATGCTGCGCCGGCGGGCGGTCACCGCCGACACCTTCGCCCGGCTCGCCGGGGCGAGCGCGTTCGGCGGCGCCGAGGTGGACCGGGACGGGGGGATCGGCCTGGAGGTCCGGCTGACCCGGGTCGGCTGATCGCCGGGGAACGCCCGGGGCTCCACGGCGGGAGCCCCGGGCGTCACCGGTCAGCGGACGAAGCGCGGCGGGCTCGCCGGGCTCTCGTTCGCCAGGCGGTCCAGCGCGGTCACGTAGTAGGTGTAACGGTTGCCGGCGACCGCCGTGGTGTCCACCCAGGACCGGGTGGCGCCGTCGGTGGCCCGCACGGTGCCGACCAGGTGGGACGCGTCGGCGAAGTCGCAGCGACCGGCCAGGCCGAGGCCGTCGAACCGGTAGATCGCGTACGAGGTGGCGGTGCCGAGCGGGCCCTTGCCGTCGGCGGGCTGCCGCCAGCTCAGCCGCACCCCGTCCGCCTCCCGCTGGGCCTTGGTGACCACCGGGAAGAGCAGCGGCTTGTGCGGCAGGTGCGTCATGGTCGGCACCAGCGCCGGCCGTGAGTAGTGCTCGGCCGCGTAGATGTCGGTGGCGCCGAGCCGGTTCGCCCGTACCTGCACCGCCGAGAAGTGCACGTTGCCGCGCACCTCCGGGTACGACCGGTTCAACGTCAGGTGGTTCGACAGCTCCTGCGGGTTCATCCAGAACGACCCGTACGCCGGGTCGCCGCTCTTGTAGTCGGCCTGGCCGATGTAGAGCTGGACGTTCGTGCCGCGCACCTGCTCCGCCCACCACGGCACGAGCCGCGCGTAGTCGGCGGCCGGGTACTGGCCGATGTACCAGTAGAGCTGCGGCACCACGTAGTCGATCCACTCCTCCTTGATCCACTTACGGGTGTCGGCGGAGATGATGTCGTACGACTGCGAGCCGGTGGTGTCCGAGCCGTTCGGGTCGGCCGAGGCGTTGCGCCAGATCCCGAACGGGCTGGCCCCGAACTTCACCCACGGCTTGGCCGCCTTGATCTTGGCGTTCATCTCCTGCATCAGCAGGTTGATGTTGTCCCGCCGCCAGTCGGCCTTGTCCGTGAAGCCGCGGTTGTACTCGGCGAAGGTGGCGTCGTCGGGCACCTGGTAGGTGCCGCTCGGGTACGGGTAGAAGTAGTCGTCGAAGTGCACGCCGTCGACGTCGTACCGCTTGACCGCGTCCATCATCGCGGTCTGGACGAACTCGCGGACCGCCGGGATGCCGGGGTTGTAGTAGAGCCGGCTGCCGGCGACGCCGGCCGGCGGGTAGGCGAAGACCCAGTCCGGGTGCGCCCGGGCCGGGCTGTCCGGCGCGAGCTGCGACAGGTCGGCGCCGGCGCCGCCGGGGGCCGGCATGGAGACGCGGTACGGGTTGAACCAGGCGTGGAACTCCAGGTTCCGCCGGTGCGACTCGGCGACCAGGAAGGCCAGCGGGTCCCAGCCGGGGTTCTTGCCGCGCACGCCGGTCAGGTACTCCGACCACGGCTCGTACGGCGAGGGCCAGAACGCGTCGGCGGTGGGGCGGACCTGCACCACGACGGCGTTGTGGTTGAGCTTCTGGGCGAGGTCGAGCCAGCCCAGGTACTCCGCCTTCTGCTTGGCGACCTGGTCCGGCGCGGTCCAGGAGTCCTTGCTGGGCCAGTCGATGTTCGTCACCGAGGCGATCCACATGGCCCGGAACTGCCGCTTGGGGGTGGCCGGGTTCGTCACGCAGTCGGTGGAGTTGGTGGTTGTCGTCTCGTTCGGTGCGGCCTGCGCCGGAACGCCGGCCACCAGCGCGCCGAGCAGCGCCACGGCCAGCGTGGCGGCCCTGAGCGGAGTTGCCTTCATGCGGTGCGGTCCCTTCGTCGGGTCCGGGGGGACGGGCGGTGGCGCGACGCGGCAAGATTCGCCGCGATGATTATGGCACCGGTAGAAAACTTTCATCAATCCCGATCCCGCGCAAGACCCCCGGACCACACCCCGCATCGTGACCATTCCGACACCCGCCGTACAGGGTTGGGTGGGGGTGGGGCTGGGTAGCTTGGCCGACCACGGACCGCCAACGCGGTGGTCACACCGTTGGGGGAGGTGATCCATGTCAGTCCTGCGGACCAAGCCGATCAAGGACGTGCTCGCCCAGGGCGACGCCGACGGCGACGACGGCAAGCCGGGGCTTCGGCGCCGGCTCGGCCCGGTCGACCTGATGGGCTTCGGCATCGGGATCGTGATCGGCACCGGGATCTTCACGCTGACCGGCGTCGAGGCCAAGAACAGCGCCGGCCCCGGCGTGGTGATCTCCTTCGGCATCGCCGGCGTGGTCGCCCTGCTCGCCGCGCTCTGCTACGCCGAGCTGGCCTCCAGCGTGCCGACCGCCGGCAGCGCCTACACCTACGCGTACGCCACCATGGGTGAGATCGTCGCCTGGATCATCGGCTGGGACCTGCTGCTGGAGTTCGCGCTCGGCGCGGCGGTGGTGGCCCGGGGTTGGTCCGGCTACCTCGCCGACCTGTTCGGCCTGCCCAGCGCCTGGTTCGCCGAGGAGGGCAGCATCGTCAACCTCGGCGCGATCGGCATCGTGCTGCTGCTCGGCGTGGTCGCCATCGTCGGCATCCGCGAGTCCGCCCGGGTCACCAACGTGCTGGTGCTGGTGAAGGTGGCGATCTGTGCCTTCGTGGTCATCGCCGGGCTGTTCTTCGTGAAGGCGGCCAACCTCACCCCGTTCATCCCGTCCAGCGAGCCGGCCGGCGCCGGCGACGACGGCATCAAGCAGCCGGTCACCCAGGCGCTGTTCGGCCTGGAGCCCTCCGTCTTCGGCTTCGTCGGGGTGCTCACCGCCGCCGCGGTGGTGTTCTTCGCGTACACCGGGTTCGAGGCCGTGGCGAACCTGGGCGAGGAGACCCGCAAGCCCAAGCGCGACCTGCCGCTGGGCCTGCTCGGCACGCTCGTCATCTCCACCGTGCTCTACATCGGCGTCTCGCTGGTCGTGGTCGGCATGGTCAAGTACACCGAGATCGACGAGGGCGCGCCGATCGCGTCCGCGTTCCGTGCGGTCGGCGCCGGCTGGGCCGCGACACTCGTCTCCATCGCGGCCGTCGCCGGCCTGACCAGCGTGATCCTGGTCGACCTGGTGGCGATGGGCCGGATCGGCTTCGCCATCGCCCGGGACGGGCTCATCCCCCCGTCCATCGCCAAGGTGCACCCGCGCTGGGGCACGCCCTACCGGATCGCCGCGATCATGACGGTGGCGGTCGCGCTGCTCGCCGGCTTCCTGCCGCTGTCCGCGCTGGCCGACCTGGTGAGCATCGGCGCGCTCTGCGCGTTCATGCTGGTCGCGATCGCGGTGCCGATCCTGCGCAAGCGGCGCCCCGACCTGGAGCGGCCGTTCAAGGTGCCGTTCTCGCCGGTGCTGCCGATCGTCACCGCGGTGGCCTGCCTCTACCTCAGCCTCAACCTGTCGGTGGAGACCTGGGTGCGGTTCCTGATCTGGATGGCGCTCGGCGCGATCATCTACTTCGGCTACGGGCACCGCAAGAACCGGCTGGCCCGCCGCGAGCACGCCGAGGACACCCCCGAGCCCGCCCCCACCCCCTGACCCCGGCCAGATGATAGGCGGGGGCCCCGCTTAACACTCAGGTGTTAAGCGGGGCCCCTTCCTATACCGGAAACGTTAAGCGGGGCCCCCGCCTTACCGCTGGACCTCGCGGAGCGGGCCGCGGACGGACGGGGCGCCGTCGGTCCAGACCAGCTCGTTCAGCCACACCTGGCGGCCCGGGTCGGTGGTGCCCTCCTGCCCCGGCGGCCAGGCGTGGTAGAGCAGCCAGGTGCGGCCGTCCTGCTCGACGATCGAGGCGTGGCCCGGCCCGGTGGCCACGTCGTTGCTCTTCAGGATCGGGTTCTCCGGCGCCTTCACGCACGGCCCGGTCGGGCCCTCGCAGACCGCGTAGCCCTCGGCGTAGGTGTCCTTGTCGTAGGCGTTCGCGGCGAAGAACAGGAACAGCTTCCCGTCGTGCCGGTGGAAGAACGGCCCCTCGATCAGGGTCCCCTCCCACGGCTCGGTCTGCTTGAGCAGCTTCGTCGCCGGGCCGGTCAGCGTCAGCCCGTCCGGCGAGAGGCGCTGCGACCAGAGCCAGGTGTCCACCCCGATCGCGTTGCCGTCGTTCTTCCAGAGCAGCCACAGGCTGCCGTCGGTGTCCCGGAACGGGCTGGCGTCGATCGAGCCGCCCAGGTCGGGCTGGCAGACCAGCGGCTTGTCGGAGTCGTCCGCGTACGGGCCCAACGGCGTGCTCGCCACCGCCCGGCCCAGGCACTGCCGGCCGGAGGCCCGGTCGGCCACCGTGTAGTAGAGGACGAACCGGTCCGGGGCGAGCTGGATCGCCTCCGGCGCCCACGTCTTGCCGGCGTCCGCCCAGTCCGGCAGCTCCGGCAGCGCGTCACCGGCCGGCGTCCACTCGACCAGGTCGGGCGAGGTGAGCACCGGGACGTTCCGGCCGCCGGCGTTGGTGTGGAACAGGTACCAGGTGTCGCCCACCCGGATCGCCTGGGGGTCGGGGGCGTCGGTCCGGACGACCGGGTTGGTGAACACGTTCGCGTCCTTCGGCGTACTCGATTCGGTGGTGGGCCCGCCGCCGCAACCGGCGGTGAGCAGCGCGGCGGCCAGGGCCGCCGCGCCGCGCCGGGACCGTCGGCCGGTCATCCCTTCAGGCCGCTGCGGGAGACGCCCTGGATGACGTGGCGCTGGGCGAACACGAACAGGATCAGCACCGGCACGCTGGCCAGCATCGCCCCCGCCATGATCACCGGATAGTCGGTGACGTACGCGCCCTGGAGCAGGCCCAGGCCCGCCGGCAGGGTCAGCCGCTCCGGGCTGAACAGCACGTACACCGGCCAGAGGAAGTCGTTCCAGTTGGTCAGGAACGACAGCACCGCCAGCGTGGCCAGGGCCGGCTTGGACAGCGGCAGCAGCACCTGGCGGAAGATCTGCCACTGGTTCGCCCCGTCCAACACCGCGGCCTCCTCCAGCTCCGCCGGGATGGAGAGGAAGAACTGGCGCAGGAAGAACACCCCGAACGCGCTCGCCGCGCCCGGCACGATCACCACGGTCAGCGTGTCGATCCAGTTGATCCGCTCGGCGATGATGAAGTTCGGGATGATCAGCGAGGTGGGCGGCAGGAAGAGCGTGCCCACGATCAGCGCGAACAGCACCGTGCGGCCGCGGAACCGCATCCGGGCCAGGGCGTACGCGGCCATCGACGCGGTGACCAGCACCAGCAGCGTGTGCAGGGTGGCCGCCAGCATGCTGTTGAGGAACCACCGCAGCACCGGGTTGGCGGTGCTGTTCAGGATCTGGTCGTAGCCGTAGGTGGAGAACGGGTTCGGCAACCAGCTCGGCGGCACCTGTTGCGCGGCGTCGTAGGTCTTCACCGACGTCAGCAGCATCCACACCAGCGGGGTCACGAAGATCGCGGTGATCAGGAGCAGTACGCCGTAGCGCAGCACCGGACGGACTTTCGACATGGTCGGCCCCTCAGTCTTCCCGGTAGCGGAACAGCCGGAAGTTGACGATGCTCACCACGGCCAGCATCAGCGCGAAGAACACGCTCATCGCGGCGGCCCGACCGGCGTCGTAGTCGCGCAGGCCCTCGTCGACGATCCGCCACACCACGGTCCGGGTCTGCTCGCCCGGCGCGCCCTGGGTGATCAGGAAGGCCTGCCCGAAGACGTTCGCCGAGGCGAGGATCGTGGTGGTGAAGACGAAGAGCATGACCGGGCGCAGGCCGGGGATCGTGACGTGGCGGAACCGGTCCCACCCGCCGGCCCCGTCGACCTTCGCCGCCTCGTACAGCTCGGCCGGGATGTCCTGGAGGCCGGCCAGGTAGATCACCGCGTTGAAGCCGCAGGTCCACCACACGGTCACGCCGACCAGGGAGACCCAGGCCCACGGTACGTCGGTGACCCACGGCGTGTCCGAGGGGAGGCCGACCGCGCCGAGCAGCCGGTTGACCAGACCCAGGTTGGCGTCCAGCAGGAACCGCCAGAGCAGGCCGATCACCGCCACGCCCAGCACGTACGGGGCGAAGAACGCGGCCCGGAAGAACGTGCGGCCGGGGAACGAACGGTTGAGCAGCAACGCCAACCCCAGCGGGACGACCACCAGCAGCGGCACCGAGAACAGCGTGAAGATGCCTGTCGCCCGGACGCTGGACCACCAGTCGCCGTAGATGGCCGAGTCGCTGGAGAACAGGTCCTGGTAGTTGTCGAACCCGATGAACGGTCGGTTGGGCAGTTGCAGGTCCCACTGGTGCAGGCTGATCCAGACCCCGAACAGGATCGGCGCCAGCCCGAAGACGCCGAACAGGATCAGGTACGGCGCGAGGAAGAGGTACGGCGTCGCCCGGTTGCCGCGTTCCGTCGCGCGCCGGCGACGGGTGGGCCCCGCCGGGGGCGGCGCGCTGTCACGCGCCGCCCCGGCCTCGATCACGTCCGCCACGACGGATCAGTTCCCGTACTTCTTGCGGTTGTCCTCGAGCTGCTTGTTCGCCTTGGCCACGCCGTCGTCCAGCGCCTGCTTCGGCGACTTCTTGTTCAGCGCGGCCTCGTTGAAGGCGTTGTAGAACGTCAGGATGACCTCGCCGAGACCCGGGGTGGCCGGCGGGAACGCCGCGTACTCCAGCTCCGGGGCGAGCGCGTTGACCTCGGTGAGCGCCTTGAAGTCGGCGCCCTCGCGGACCGCCTTGCGGGCCGGCACCTGGCCGCCCTTGGCCCAGTCCAGCGAGTGCTGGCTCAGCCAGTTGATGAAGACCTTCGCGCCGGAGACCTTGTTCTCGTTGGCGGAGCGCTGCTTGACGATGGTGAAGTTGTGCGAGTTCGCCCAGGCGGCCTGCTGGCTACCGATCTGGGGCAGCGGGGCCACGCCCCACTCCACGTTCGCGCTCTTCTTCAGGTCGTTGATCTGCCAGATGCCGTTCCAGTTGAAGGCGTTCTTGCCGCTCTTGAACGCCAGGTAGTCGGCGTCCTGGCCGACGTTGGCCGGCGAGTGGCCCTGCTTGATCAGGTCGACCAGCCAGGTGCACGCCTCGACCGCCGGGTCGGAGTTGAAGGTTGCCTTCGCCACCTCGTCGTCGAAGAGCTTCCCGCCCCACTGGTGCAGCAGGCTGTAGTAGGTCATGCCGCCGGTGAACTGGAACGGGCTGACCCAGAAGCCCTGCACGCCCGACTTCTTCAGCTCGGTCAGGGCGGCGGTGTACTCGTCCTTCGTCGCCGGCGGCTTGTTCGGGTCCAGGCCGGCCTTCTGCATGACGGCCTTGTTGTAGTAGAAGCCCAGCGGGTGCATGTCCAGCGGGATGCCGTACCGCTTCTCGTTGTACAGGCCGCCCTTCCACACCGTGGGGGCGAAGTCGCCCTCGCTGAGTTCCAGGTTCTTGGCCACGTCGTCCAGCTCGCTGATCGTGCCGCGGGCGGCGAACGTGGCGAGCTGGTCCATGTGCATGACCGCGATGTCCGGGCCGTTGCCGCTGGAGACCGCGCCGGGGAGCTTGCTGTAGTAGTCCTCCCACTGGTAGGTCACCACGCTGACCGCGATGTTCTGGTGCTCGCTGTTGAACTGCTGCACCAGCGTCTTGAAGATGTCGCCGTCGCCGCCGGTGAAGCCGTTCCACAGCTTCAGGTCGACCTTCGGGCCGGTGTAG
This sequence comes from Micromonospora humi, assembly GCF_900090105.1. Lineage (GTDB taxonomy): Bacteria > Actinomycetota > Actinomycetes > Mycobacteriales > Micromonosporaceae > Micromonospora > Micromonospora humi. Next base: position 54,552 of record NZ_FMDM01000009.1, read on the forward strand.
TCCTTGCCGCCGTTGCCGGCCGAGCCGGCCTTGTCGGGGCTGCTGCTGCCGCCACCGCACCCGGCCAGGGTCATCGAGGCCGCCGCGCCGAGGCCGACACCGAGGCCGAGCAGGCGTCGCCGGCTCATCTCGTTCTGGATCATGCGAACTCCTTGGGGGACGGAATTGGAGTATTGCCTGGTCACGGCTGAGGCACGAAACGCAGCAGGTTCCAGGAGGTGGCGGGGAGCGCCACGGTGCAGCGGCCGCCGTCGAGGGTGGGGGTGGTGAGCTCCCGGGGCGTGACCCGCTCGGGGTCGGCCTCGGTGTTGATGGCGGCCGGGTCGGCGCCGGCCGCGATGGTGGTGTGCGCCTCGCCGCGCAGCCCGGGCAGGCCGCGCAGGTCCACCTCGAGCGGGAGGTCGTCGGGGCCCCGGTTGACCGCGAAGACGGCGAGGCCGCCGGTCTCCTCGTCGTGCACGGCGACGGTATCCAGCACCGGCACGTCGCCGTACCGCTTGGTCGGGTACGTCGGGCCGACCGGCTCGGTGCGCAGCACGGTGCCGCGCGCGTGGCGGGCGGTGAGGGCGAACGGGTGGAAGATGCTCTGCCGCCAGGCGGGACCGCCGTTGCGGGTGCGGATCGGGGCGATCACGTTGGCGAGCTGCGCCTGGCAGGCCACCCCGACCCGGTCGGCGTGCCGCAGCAGGGTGATCAGCAGGTCGCCGACCACCACCGCGTCGTCGGCGGTGTAGTCGTCCTCGATCAGCGCCGGCGCCTCGACCCAGCCGCGCCGGTCCAGGTCGGCCTGGAGGCGGGACTGGTACCAGACGTTCCACTCGTCGAAGGAGACCTTCAGCTTGCGCTTCTGCCGCAGCTTGGCGCCCACGTGATCGGCGGTGGCGGTCACCTCGGTGATGAAGGCGTCCATGTCGACCGCGGAGGCCAGGATGCTGGCCCGGTCGCCGTCGGAGGGGTCGTAGTAGGTGTGGGCGGAGATGTAGTCGACGTGCTCGTAGGTGTGCTCCAGCACGGTCGCCTCCCACCCGGCGAACGTGGGCATGCCCCGGTTGGAGCTGCCGCAGGCGACCAGGCTGATCGAGGGGTCGATCATCTTCATGGCGCGGGCGGTCTCGGCGGCCAGCCGGCCGTACTCGTCGGCGGTCTTGTGCCCGACCTGCCACGGCCCGTCCATCTCGTTGCCGAGGCACCACAGCCGCACGCCGTAGGGCTCCTTCGCGCCGTGCTCGCGACGCAGGTCGGAGAGGCGGGTGCCGCCCGGGTGGTTGGCGTACTCCAGCAGGTCGCAGGCCTCGGGCATGCCGCGCGTGCCGAGGTTGACCGCCATCATCGGCTCGACGCCGGCCTCGGCGGCCCAGGTCATGAACTCGTCCAGCCCGAACGCGTTGGTCTCGATCGTCTTCCAGGCCAGGTCGAGCCGACGGGGCCGGTCGCCGACCGGGCCGACGCCGTCCTCCCAGCGGTAGCCGGAGACGAAGTTGCCGCCGGGGTAGCGGACCACCGAGACACCCATCTCGCGGGTCAGGTCCAGCACGTCGCGGCGGAAGCCACGCGGGTCGGCGTTGGGGTGCCCGGGTTCGTAGATCCCGCCGTAGACGCATCGCCCCATGTGCTCGACGAAGGAGCCGAAGATCCGCCGGTCGGCCTCGCCGACCCGGAACGCCGGGTCGACCGTGAGCTGCGCGTTCGGCACGGATGCCACCTTTCCCTCGGGGCCGCTTCAACGGTGACCACGATCACCGTGTCCCTGGTTTCTACAACGTTGTAACCCGTGCTGTAAAGAGGTCGTTACGACGTCGTGACGCGGTAGAGTGCGCCCCGGAGTGCTCGGCGGGAGGAAGTTCAGTGCGGCACAGGCTCAAGGACGTGGCGGAGCGGGCCGGCGTGTCGGTGAAGACCGTCTCGAACGTCGTCAACGGCTACCAGCACGTGCGCGCCGACACCCGGGCCCGGGTCGAGGAGGCCATCGCCGAACTGCACTACCGGCCCAACCTTTCGGCCCGCAACCTGCGCAAGGGACGCACCGGCGTGATCGCGCTGGCCGTCCCCGAACTCGACATCCCCTACTTCGCCGAGCTGGCCCGCCACGTCGTCGCCGCCGCCGCCGAACACGGCTGGACGGTGCTGATCGACCAGACCAGCGGCGGCCCGGAGCAGGAACGCAAGGCCGCCAGCGGGATCGGCGACCACATGATCGACGGCCTGATCCTCAGCCCGCTGGCGCTCACCGCCGACGACCTCGCCGGCCTCGACGGCCTGCCCATGGTGCTGCTCGGCGAGCGGGTCGACCACGGCCCCGCCGACCACGTCATGATCGACAACGTGGCCGCCGCCCGGGAGATCACCGCCCACCTGGTCGGGCTCGGCCGCCGCCGGATCGCCGCCATCGGCTCGCAGCGCACCCCCGAGGGCGCCAGCGCCCGGCTCCGCCTGGAGGGCTACGCCGCCGCGCTGGCCGAGGCCGGCATCGGGTACGACGACAGCCTGGTGGCGCCCGCGTCGGCCTGGCACCGCGCGGACGGCGCGGCCGCCATGCGGCACCTGCTCACCTCCGGGGTACGCCCCGACGCCGTCTTCTGTTTCAACGACACGCTTGCCCTGGGCGCGCTGCGTGCCCTGCACGAGGCCGGCCTGCGCGTGCCGGATGACGTCGCGGTCGCCGGCTTCGACGACATCGAGGACGGCCGCTTCTCGATCCCCACCCTGAGCACGGTCGCCCCCGACAAGGAGCGCATCGCCCGCTTGGCGGTCGAGTTGCTGGCGGGCCGCCTCACCGCCGACCGCGACGCCCCACCTCGCGAACTGGTCGCCCCGTACCGCCTCTCCCTCCGCGAATCCGCCCCCCGCCCCTGACCCCTCCTCCTCCGCGATCTTGCAGTTGGTGCCCCGGCATTCGGGGCGAATGCCTCGCCTGAGGGGCACAAAGTGCAAGATCAGCGAGGTGGGCGGCGGGTCAGTCGAAGAAGCGGGCCAGGTGGGACGGGGGTGGGGCGGGGGCGTCGGCGGGGAGCGGGGTGAGGTCGGCGAAGATGGACGCGCCGTCGCAGCCCACGTGCAGCGGATACCAGCGCGGGGCGCCCGGTGGGCGTTGACCGCAGATGCCCTTGAAGGTCTGTACGTCGAGCAGGCGGACGTGGGTCGGGTCGGCCACCGCGTTGACGTGCCGCCACCAGGGACTCATCACGTGCAGCACCCCGCCCGGCCGCAACACCCGGTGGCACTCGTCGAACAGCGGCAGAAAGTCGATCAGGTGCTCGACGATGTGCACGGCGAAGAACACGTCCACCGAGTCGTCCCGCAGCGGCAGCGAACCGGAGAGGTTGGCGACCGCGTCCACCCCCGGCGCCGGATAGATGTCCAGCCCCAGGTTGCCCGGCCACTGCTTGGTCGCCCCGCAGCCCAGGTCCACCACCACCGGTGGCCGGCCGGCCACCCCGACCCGGCACCACACCCCGAGCACCCCGTCCAACCGGCCGATCAGCTCCCGCACCAGCCGCAGCTCGGCCGGGTCGGCGACCTCCCCGGTCAGGTGGGCCACGCCCCGGTCGAAGCGCACCTCCACGGTCGTGCCGCGCAGCCGCTCGTCGTGCCGCGCCAGATCGGCCCACGCCTCGGCGAGGAAACCGTCGGCCTGCCGGAGCCGCTCACCCGAGAGCGCGGCCTGCCCCATCGCCACCATGCGCCACCTCCGGCCGCGCGTTACCCCCATTCCGCCCCGATACACGCCCGGCCCACCCTGCCCCGCGCCCTCGCGTCGCGCCCGCCCTCGCGTCGCGCCCGCCCTCGCGTCGCGCCCGCCTGGACCGGTGGCCCCCGGGCGTGTCGCCGCCCCCAAGAGGCGCCACTCCAGAGCGTCATGCCTCAGAGGCATAAAAATGCCCCTGAGGTATACCCCTGCAAGCTCCTGTGTGCCCGAGCCCTCACCAGGCCGTAGATCATCTGACTGACCCCCTCAGCGGTGCTTCGGGCTGGTGCGGCCGTGGCGGGCCCGGCGAGATGACCAAGGAGCTTGTGTCGCCGGGCGCGTCGATGCCCGACGCGAACTCCTTGGTCAACTCCGAACGGGTCGGAGCCGCCGGCCGACCTGCCCGAGGGGGTGTCGATCATGAAGTTGGCGGCGACAAATCGGGCACGCGCTGCCGTCAACTTCATGATCGACGCGAGCAGGGCGGGGCGGCGGGTGGGGGTGGAGGTGGGAGGGGGAAGGAGGGGGTCAGGTGGAGAGGGTTCGGCGGGAGGGGCGCATGCGCTGGCGGGGCTGCGGAGCGGCCGGCTTCGGGCGCTTGAGGTGGTAGCGGTGCAGCTCGTTGTTGCCGGCCAGGGACGGGTCCTCGCTCATCGCGACCAGCTCCCAGCCCTGGTCGCCGGCCCGGTTCAGGTGGGCCAGGGCGGTGTCGCCGTAGGGCGTGACGTCGACCATGGAGCCGTCCGGGCCGTACCAGCTGAAGACGATCTCCCACCCGGCGTCGTTGGTGGCCGGCTGGCGGCGGCGGACCAGCAGCGCGTACTCCCACTTGAGCATGGGGTCATTGTCACCCCGGGGGAGCGCGCCGGCACGGATCAGTCCTCGGCGATCCCTCCGTCCGTCACCCGCAGCCGCCGGTTCACGCTCACCGCGTCGAGCATCCGCCGGTCGTGGGTCACCAGCAGCAGCGTGCCGGGGTAGGTCGCCAGCGCCGACTCCAACTGCTCGATCGCGGCCAGGTCGAGGTGGTTGGTCGGCTCGTCGAGCACCAGCAGGTTGACGCCGCGGCCCTGGAGCAGGGCCAGCGCGGCCCGGGTCCGCTCGCCGGGGGACAGCGTCGCCGCCGGGCGCAGCACGTGGTCGGCGCGCAGGCCGAACTTGGCCAGCAGCGTCCGCACGTCCGCCGGGTTGAGTTCGGGTACGGCGGCGGCGAACGCGTCGAGCAGCGGCTGGTCGCCGAGGAACAGCCCGCGGGCCTGGTCCACCTCGCCGACCACCACGCCCGGGCCGAGCGCGGCGTGCCCCTCGTCCAGCGGCAGCCGGCCCAGCAGCGCGGCCAGCAGGGTGCTCTTGCCGGAGCCGTTCGCCCCGGTGATCGCCACCCGGTCGGCCCAGTCGACCTGGAGGTCCACCGGGCCGAGGGTGAAGTCGCCCCGGCGTACCACTGCTCCTCGGAGCGAGGCCACGACGGCGCCGGCGCGGGGCGCGGCGGCGATCTCCATCCGCAGCTCCCACTCCTTGCGCGGCTCCTCGACCACCTCCAGCCGCTCGATCAGCCGGGCGGTCTGCTTGGCCTTCGCGGCCTGCTTCTCGGTCGACTCGGCCCGGAACTTGCGGCCGATCTTGTCGTTGTCGGTGGCCTTGCGGCGGGCGTTCTTCACGCCCTTCTCCATCCAGGCCCGCTGGGTGCGGGCGCGCGCCTCCAGGCCGGCCTTCGTGTCGGCGTACTCCTCGAACTCCTCGCGGGCGTGCCGGCGCGCCACGGCGCGCTCTTCCAGGTAGGCCGCGTAGCCGCCGCCGTAGTGGTTGACCTGCCGCTGGTGCAGGTCCAGTTCGACGATCCGGTTGACCGTGCGGGTGAGGAACTCGCGGTCGTGGCTGACCAGCACGGTGCCGGCGCGCAGCCCGGTGACGAAGCGTTCCAGCCGGTCCAGCCCGGCCAGGTCCAGGTCGTTGGTGGGTTCGTCGAGCAGGAAGATGTCGTAGCGGCTGAGCAGCAGCGAGGCCAGCCCGGCGCGGGCCGCCTGCCCACCGGACAGCCCGACCGTCGGGTGGTCCAGGCCCACGTCGAGGCCCAGCTCCGCGGCGACCTGCTCGGCCCGCTCGTCCAGGTCCGCGCCGCCCAGGTCCAACCACCGTTCCAGAGCGATGGCGTACGCGTCGTCGGCGCCGGCCGCCCCGGCGGTCAGCGCCTCGGTGGCGGCGTCCAGCGCGGCCTGCGCGGCGGTGACGCCGGTGCGCCGGGCCAGGAAGTCGCGGACCGCCTCGCCCGGCCGGCGTTCCGGCTCCTGCGGCAGGTAGCCGACCGTGGCACTGGGCGGGTTCAACGCCACCGTGCCCTGCTCCCGGGGCTGGAGGCCGGCGAGCGTCCGCAGCAGCGTGGACTTGCCGGCGCCGTTCACCCCGACCAGGCCGATCACGTCGCCGGGCGCGACGACCAGGCTGAGGTCTTCGAAGAGGAGGCGGTCACCGTGGCCGGCGGTGAGATCCTTGGCGATCAACGTGGCGCTCATCAGGTCACCGAGCCTACCGGCGCGCGCATCCGGATTACCGTGACCCGCGCTCGGGCAGGCGCACCCGTGAGGGAGACTCACAGCCGTGGTGACCACACTGGCGATCGACTGCGGGGGCGGCGGGATCAAGGCCTCCGTGCTGGACGCCGCCGGCACCATGCGGGCCCGTCCGCTGCGCGTGCCCACCCCGTACCCCTTGCCCCCGGCCCTGTTCGTCGAGACGCTGCGCGATCTCGGCGCCCGGCTGCCCGCCGCGGACCGGCTCACCGTCGGCATGCCCGGCATGATCCGGCACGGCGTGGTGGTGGCCACCCCGCACTACGTCACCCGCGCCGGGCCGCGCAGCCGGGTGGACCCGGACCTGGTCGCGGAGTGGTCCGGGTACGACGCGCGCGGTGCGCTGGCCGAGGCGTTCGGCGTGCCCGCGCTGGTGCTCAACGACGCCGAGGTGCACGGTGCCGGCGTGGTCGCCGGGACGGGATGTGAGCTGGTGCTGACGCTCGGCACCGGGCTGGGCAGCGCGCTCTTCGACGGCGGGACGATCGCCCCGCACCTGGAGCTGTCGCACGCGCCGGTGCGGTGGAACACCACCTACGACACGTACGTCGGGGAGCCGGAACGGCGGCGCCTCGGCGACGCGTTCTGGTCCCGGCGGATCCGGCAGGTGGTGGACGGGCTGCGGCCGGTGTTCCGCTGGGACCGGCTCTACCTCGGCGGCGGCAACTCGCGCCTGATCCGCTCCGAGCAGGTGGCCCGGATGGGGGACGATGTCGTGGTCGTCCCGAACACGGCCGGAATCGTGGGTGGTGTCCGGGCGTGGGAGCTGGTGGGCGACAGGTACGACCCCACGCCCTGATCTCTACCCGTGGAACACTCGCGGTTCCTCCGGTGTTGTGCCAGCGTCGGACAAAGGGCTGACGCGACACGAGGAGGTGGGTCGAGTGGACCTTCTGGCGGAGTACCGGCGGGCAACCATGTTCTTCGACTCGGGGGACCCGACCGGGGCGGCCCGGCTGCTCGAGCCGATCATCGAGGCGGAGCCCGACAACTCCTCGGTGCGGCAGCTGCTGGCCCGGGCCTACTTCCAGTCGGCCCAGCTCAACCGGGCCGAGGAGCACCTGCGTGAGCTGGTCGACCGGGACCCGAGCGACCACTACGCGCACCACGTGCTCGGTCGCACGCTGGAGCGGATGAACCGGCCGGCGGACGCGCTGCGGCACCTGCGCATCGCGGCGGCCATGCACTCCACCAACACCGACTACGCCACGGCCCTGAAGCGGGTCGAGGGGCGGGTCGGTCGGTAGTTCCGTCGAGGGGCAGCCCGGGTGGGCTGCCCCTCGGCATACCTAGGATGGACTCGTGAAGCTCAAGCTCGACCTCCACGACATCTACAACAAGGGCCACGACATCGACCGCGCGCTGCGCGGGATCATGGACGAGGCGGTGGCGAAGAAGGCCACGCTCGTGGAGATCATCCCGGGCAAGGGCTCCGGCGCGCTGAAGAAGAAGGTGCTGCGCTTCCTCGACCAGAAGGACGTCAAGCAGCTCTACCACCGGGTCGAGAAGGACTCGAAGAACTTCGGCCGGCTGTTCGTGCACTTCCGCTGGAAGTAGCGCCCGCTCGTCGGGTCAGACGCAGACCCAGCAGTAGAGGCGTTCGCCGCGGGCTGCGGCGCGCCGGGCCAGACCGGCCAGCTCGATCAGGACCTCGGCCAGGACTGACGGTTCGCCCTGACCCCAGAACTCCTCGGTCTCGGACCAGGGCGTCGCCACCTCGCGGAGCCGGCTCTCCGAGGCACCGGCCAGGGCGGCGTGCAGCTCGTCGGTCAGCGAGATGACCAGCACCTCGCCGTCGTGGCGGACCGCGACGGCATGGCCCTGCCTCGGATTCTCCGCCACCACGTCGTAGTCGACGCCGGTCAGGAGCGCCTCCAGCGTGCCGAGCTGCACGACGGGTTCGATCCCCTTCAGCTCGACGACCTCGAAACCGGGATCGGACGCGGCGCGCGGCCCACCCGGGACGTCGGCGGCCGTGGCCGCCGCCTCGTCGGTGGGGGCCGAGAAGTAGTCACAGAGGATGCCCACGGCGCGGATCATGCCAGCCGGGGCCGACACCGGGGACAGGTCTACAGCTCCCGGACGGCGACCGTCTGGCCGCCGCTCAGCTCACCTGTCGGCCGGAAGCCCAGCTTCAGGTAGAACTCCGCCGGGCCGCCCGGCCGGGGCTCCCAGGTGACGTACGCCCGGTCGCCGCCCCGGGCCCGGATCTCCGCGCACACCGCCTCGACGGCGAACCGGCCGTAGCCGTGGCCCTGCGCGTCGGCGGCGATGTTCAGCCGCCAGAGGCCGGCCCGCACGTCGTCCGGGTCGTCGTTCCACGGGATGTCGAAGAACGCCATGAGGAAGCCGACCAGCCGGTCCCCGTCGTAGATCAGCCGCGGCCAGGCGTGCTCCGGGAAGACGTACGCCTCGGCCAGCGACTTGACCACCGGCGCCACCAGGTCGTCCTGATCGGGGCGTACCGACAGGCCGAGTGCCGCCTCGTAGTTGTCCGGGGTGACCTTCTCCAGCCGCATGCGGCGCAGCGTAGCGAGCGGTCAGGGGCTGGGCGAACGGGTATCTCCGGTCCTGATCCGGGTCAGGAGGGCGGGGACCCAGTGGTCGCCGTAGCGGTGCTGGAGGTCCGGCAGCCGCCAGTCCGCGCCGGTGACGACCCGGCGGCAGCGCGCCGAGCCGCATTCGCACGCCATCGCGAAGTCGGCTGTTCCGGTGCTGGTGGCGTAGTCGTTCGTCAACTCCTCGCCGGCCGCGACGTCCCGGCGGGTGACCAGGGTGAACGGGCCGCCCCACCACAGGTTCGGGTCGCAACCGTGATTGCCCTTGCCGTTGGGCCGCCCGGGCGGCAGCACGAGGTGCAGATCGTCCGTCACGGTGATGGTGTCGACGTAGGGGCGGTCCCGTCGGGCGAGCAGCTCGCGCAGTTCCGCGTCGGTGACGAGTCGGCCGCCGAGCCGGGACACCGCCGTCCCGGCCGGGATGGGAGCGCGGGCGAACAGGCCCTCACCCGCGATCCCGGACGGGCGGACCTCGACGTCGGGGTGGAGCCAGCATTCGGCTTCGGGCGGGTGCCACATCCATCCACCATGACCCCGGGCCGCTCGGTTCAACCGGTCGCGCCGCGCAGTTCGGTGAGCAGGCGGCGGTACTCGTCCGCGGTGCCGATGGCGGCCCGGTGCTGCGGGTGGGTGACGTAGTGGCCGACCGCGGCGGCGAGGAACCGGGGGTCGACGCTGTTCACGGGCACGGTGGCGCGCCCGACCAGGCCACGCCGCCGCGCCAGTGCGGGCGTCGCGATCGTCAGGCGGAGACGCGGCGCCCGCTCGACGTCGCGGGGCACCACGAGGCCCGGCCCGGCCTCCCACGGCACCCTGCGCGACCCGAGGAGCCCGATCGTGCGCACGCCGGTCGGGCTCAGCAGCACGTCGTGTCCGCGCCACGCCGCCGCGACCAGCAGCGCGATCACCCCGACCCAGAGCGCGCCGACGACGGCGTCGAACGTGGTCCCGATGCCCGCCTCGGTGGAACGCAGGTATGCGCCGACGGTCGCGGAGGCCGACCCGAGGAGACCCAGGGTGAGAAGGGGCAGCCGCGCCGGGACCGGCGTGGCGAAGCCCGGAGTCTGCGGCAGCACCACCAGGGCGGCGGGCCGGCTCCCCAGGCTGATGACCGACAGGACGAGGGCGGCCAGGGTGAGGAGGAGAAGCGGGAGGAACAACGCCCGTGCCACGTTTGGCGCGTACCCCATCGCGGCGGCGTTCCCGGTCGCCACCAGCACACCCGCCATCAGGACGGGACGTCGATGCCGAACCACGGCGGCCGAGATCGCGTCTATCACGCAGGCGACCGTAGCGAGCGGAGGCCACCCTGTTGACCGAGTGAGGCTGGGTGGCGACCTCCTTGCCGAACCGCGTCAGCTGGCGAGCGGATGGGGAGCCGGCGACCACGGAAGCCTCGCCAGGGGTGATCATGCGCGGGTGGCTGAATTGATCGTGGAGATCCACGTCCCGTTGGTGCCGGCGACCGGCCTTGCCGCCGACGCCTACCCCTTCCCCTGGATCGACGACGTCGAGGCGTTCCTCGCCGAGCTGGAGGAGACGATCGACGTGCTCGACGAGGGCGAGGAGTGCGGCGACGTCTACGTCTTCGCGGTCGGCGGTGCCGATGAGGCGGTCCTGCTGGCTGCCGCGTCCCGGGTGGCCGCGCTCGACCGGGTGCCGCGAGGCGCGTACGCCGTGGTCACCGACGACGAGGCGGACGAGGTCGGCCAGGGACGGCGGGTGGAACTCGGCGCGTCCTGACCGCGCGGCACAGCGTGGAGGTCCGCCCCTGCCGCGCATGATCGCTGCGATCTCGCACGAGCCCATCAGGCGGCCAGGCTCACGGGCCATGCCTCCGACATTCTCGCCCGTCTGTCGCCGTCAGTCCTCGTCGGCCGGGCCGGGGCGGTTCTTGGTGATCCAGGCTCGCACGGTCTTGCCGTCCCAGACGCGGCCCATCTTCAAGGTGACGAGCGGATCAGGGAATCCCTTGCGACCGACGATGATCGTGGCGCGCTGCTTGCTGACCCCACCCAGCAGATCGCGGATCTCATCCAGCCCGAGCAATTCCACGCCCCGACGGTATGGCCCCAGGGTAGTGCAAGAAGGGGGATGGGGTGAGACAATATCCTTGGGGGTTGTATGTAGGCAACTGCCTGTGATGCGATGTGGTGATGACGGACCACGGACCCGTTCTGCCTGTCTGGACATGCTCCGGGTGTGCCTCGCCCTGGCCCTGTCCGACGCGTCGCCAGGAGTTGTTGACCGAGTACGACCAGGCGCGGGTGTCCCTGGCGATCTATCTGGCCGCACATCTGGTGTCCGCCACGCACGACCTGAGTTGGGCTCCGGCCGGCGCACTCCATCGGCGATTCCTCGGGTGGCTGCCGTGAGCACGATCAACCCTGGTGACGAGAAGTTCCACTACTCCGACAACTCGCACAGATGGGTACCGCCAGACCCTGAGTTTCCTCAGGGTGTGTGGGAGGAGATGGTCCGGCAGCACAAGGAGCAGCATCTCCGGCCGCCGAGGCGACCGCCGCGCATCGCGCGCCGCTCGATCTGAGTACGTGCGGGGCCGGATCGCCCCGGCTCCCATGATCGGGAAGCCGGGGCGACAGAGAGGTCGGATCATGGGTGGCGCGGCACCCGGTAGGCCAGGTGGGTGACGCCGACACCCTCGACCACCCGGAACGGCCCCTCCAGCCGCATCGGCGCGATCCCCAGCCCCGAGAAGAACGGGATCCCGTCGCCGAGCAGCACCGGCACCAGGTCCACGTGCACCTCGTCGAGCAGCCCGGCCTCCAGCACCTGCCGCGCGATCGTCCCGCCGTTCACCCCGACCTCCTTGCCGCCGGCGAGGGAGTGGGCGCGCTCGATCGCCCGCTCGATGCCGTCGGTGACGAAGACGAACGACTCGCCCTCGGCGTCCCAGCCCTCCGGCACCCGGTGGGTCACCACGACCACCGGCTTGTCCAGCGGGTGCCGCCCGCCCCAGCCGTTGGTCAGGTCGAACAGCGTGCGGCCGACCACCAGCGCCCCGGTGCGCTCGACAAGCGCCCGGATGTGCGCGGCGCTGGCCGCCGACGTCCGGAACGTCATGTCCGGGTGGGCGGTCGGCACCTCGACGTCACCGTTGCCGTACCACTGGAAGAGGTGCTCGAATCCGCCGTGCTTCGGGTCCGCGATGTACCCGTCAAGGGACATGGTCGCGCCGGTGGTCACCTTGCTCATCGTGTGCTCCTCGGGTCGCGTGAACCAGCCTTCACCCGGGGGTAGAAGCCGACCGGCCCGTCCTCGACATCCCCGCCGGAAGAAGTTCAGCGGCGGGGTCGCAGCCCGTCGAGGGCGGTGGCGACGAGGCGGTCGGTCCAGTCGGTGGTGAGCGGTCCGCCTCGGTGCAGCCAGCGCTGGAACAGCGGGCCCCAGATCAGGTCCACCGCGACGTCGAGGTCGAGGTCGTCGGCGAGCTGTCCGGCCCGCTGGGCGCTGCGCAGGCGTTCGCGTTTCGCCTCGCGCAGCGGCCCGTCGAGTCGTTCGGCATAGGCGGCGGCCAGCTCGCTGTCGTGGGCGATCTCGGTGGCCAGCGCGCGCATTGGTTGCTCGTACCGGGGATCGGTCAGCTCCTCGACCGTGGCGCGGAGCACCATGGTCAGGTCGGCGGCCAGGTCGCCGCTGTCCGGCAGGCGCACCGGCCCACCCTCGGCGCCTTCGCTGAGCATGAGGAACGCGTCGAAGACGACCGCGCCCTTGGACGGCCACCAGCGGTAGATGGTCTGCTTGCCGACGCCGGCGCGGCTGGCGATGCCCTCGATGCTGATCTTCGCGTACTCGACCTCCTGGAGCAGGTCGAAGGTGGCGGTGAGGATGGCGCGGCGGGAGGTCTCGCGCCGGCGGGCCGTGTTCGGCGGCGTCATGCGAGCACCATATCAGCGAGACGAACCGTCTCGTCTTGACGAAAGGGGAATGAGGGAGCAGAGTCGAGACGGACCGTCTCGTCTCGTCGACCGAAGGGGAACACGATCATGCGCACCTGGTTCATCACCGGCGCCAGCCGCGGCCTGGGCCGCGCGTTCGCCGAGGCCGCGCTCGACCGGGGTGACCGGGTGGTCGCCGCGGCCCGGACCGTCACCAGTGACGACTTCGACGCGCGGCACGGCGACCGGCTGCTGGCCCTGCCCTTGGACGTCACCGACCGGGCGGCCGTCCTCGCCGCCGTGGCCACCGCCGTCGAGCACTTCGGCCGGCTCGACATCGTCGTCAACAACGCCGGCACCCTGTCGATGGGCATGATCGAGGAGTTCACCGAGGCCGAGGCGCGCGCCCAGTTCGAGGTCAACCTCTTCGGCGCGCTGTGGGTCAGCCAGGCGGTGCTGCCGCACCTGCGCGCCCAACGGTCCGGCCACCTGGTGCAGATCTCCAGCATCGCCGCGCTCGGCGGCTTCCCGAGCACCGGCATGTACAGCGCGAGCAAGTTCGCCCTGGAGGGCATGAGCGAGGCCCTGGCGGCGGAGGCGGCGGCCTTCGACGTCAAGGTCAGCATCGTGCAGCCCGGCGGCTACTGGACCGACCTCTATCGCAGCATCAGCGCCACCACCCCGACCGACGCGTACGCGCCGCTCCGCGCCGAGTTGGAGCGTCAGTGGGCGGACGACTCGGTCGACAGCGAGCCCCGGCTGGCCGCCGAGGCCCTGCTGCGACTCGTCGACAGCGACGACCCGCCGCTGCGGCTGCTGCTCGGCAGCATGGTCTACGACCTGGCGTTCGACATCTCCCGCCGGCGGATGGAGACCTGGGCGAGCTGGGAACAGGTCAGCCGCGCCGCCGAGCACGCGGTGCCCGCCCCCGGGACGGCTTGAGACCTGCGCCAGTACGCCGAAGTGGCGGTATCCCGCCGCGGGATACCGCCACTTCGGCGAGCTGGTATCGATCAAGCAGTGGTCAGAGCGAGTACGTCTGGGCCACCGCCAGCATCTCCGAGCTGTGCGAGCCGACCACGCCCACGGTCGCCGGCCGGGGCCGGAAGCCGGGCAGCGCGTCCAGCCCGTCGCTGGCGTCCATCGCCCGCAGGCGCACCGAGTCGGAGGACGGCACCAGCGTCAGCGTCACCTCGACGCCCTCCGGCGGCGGGGCGTGGAACACGATGCCGAAACCCCACCGGCCCGTGCGCGCCTTCACCGGCACGCTCCGCCCGGCCACCGAGGCGGCCCGCACGGTGGCGGTGCCGGTGTCCACGTGCAGCGTGAGCAGCCGCACCTGCCGCTGCGGGGTGACCCGCAACCGCAGCACCCGCTGGTCGCCGTCGCGGGAGTCGTCGAGCGTCTCCAGCTTCGGCGCGGGCAGCGTCGCCGCCGGCGCGGGGCCGGCCCGCAGCTCGCCGTCGCCGATCCCGGGGAAGTCGTCGGCCACCGAGATGGTCCGGTCGACGTAGCGGTCGGTCCAGGGCTGCGGCCGCTCCTCGTGACTGAGCCAGGCAGCCTTCTTCGTGCCGGCGTCCAGCGCGTACATCAGGTGGGTGGGCACGGGGTGGTCGGCGTCGAAACGGTCGACGGCGAGGCCGACCCCGGCGAGCACCGCCGCCGCGACGAACGCCGCGCCGGCCGGCAGCGCGCCGAGGCGGCGGGCGCGCAGCGCCAGCAGGCCGCGCTGGCCGCCGGCGCGCGGGTGCAGCAGGTCCACCACCGGCAGCAGGGCCAGCCCGAGCAGCACCGCGACCAGCGCGGCCACCGCGCCCATGCCCATGCCGAGCGCCGGGAAGAGCAGCACCACCGGGGGCAGCAGGACCACCACGGCCACCGCGCCGGCCAGCGTCACCGCGACCACCGGCCACGGGCCGTCCAGCCGGGTGGACAGCGCCGCGAGGCCGGCGGCGGCGCCGACCAGCGCCGGCAGGGTGGTGAGGTACGCGCCGCCGGGCACCAGCACCGCGAGCAGCACGCCGAACAGGGCCAGCCAGAGCAGGCCGCCGAACGCCAGCGCGGCCGGGCCGACCCGGCGGCGGAGCAGGGCGTACCAGCAGAGCAGCACCGTGGCGGCGAGCGCCACCACGGCGAGGCGGTACCAGACCGGACGGTACGGGTCGAGCAGCTCGGCGTACCCGGGTCGGATCGTGGTGATCGCGGCCCAGAGCAGCCACGCGCCCAGCGGTGCCACCACGACCGGCGCCAGGGCCAGGCCGAAGCCGGCGGCGAGCGTGCCGACGGACGCCCGGCCCCGGCGGCGCAGCAGCCAGCCCAGCGCGCCGACGGCGAGCAGCGCGGCGACCGCCAGCGGCAGGGTCAGCCACCCGGGATAGCGGACCAGCCCGCCGAGCACCGGGAAGTAGGTGTCGTCGTGGCCGGAGCGCAGGTCGCCGAGGTCGGTGCGGCCGAACTCGCGGGCCAGGCCGAGTGCGTTGTCGCCGTGCATCTGGAGGCTGCCCCGGTCCATCCGGGCCGGCACGTCCAGCGGAGTGTGGTAGATCGCGCCGCCGTCGATGTAGGCCGAGTTGAGGCCGACGAACTTCTGGTCGAGAAACGCGGTGAAGTCGGTGTCGTTGGGCAGCGCCCGGTAGATCTCCACCGCGAACGAGGTGCCCACCGGGTGCGGCGCGGCGCGGCCGAACACGTCCACCAGCTTCGCGTTGTTCCGCGACGTCTCGAACATGATCACCGGGCCGGTCGAGCCGCGCGCCTCCAGGTTGAGCACCACCCCGCCGTCGGCGGCCAACGGGTGGTCGGCGGCGAAGCCGGCCGCGCCGCACAGGCACGCCTCCTCCGCGTCGGTGAGCACGAAGACCACGTCGTTGCGGGGCCGCGGGCCGGTGCTCAGCGCCCGGGCCACCTCCAGGATGGTGGCGGTGCCCGCCGCGTCGTCGTTGCCGCCCGGCCCGGTCTGCACCGAGTCGTAGTGCGAGACCAGGAAGACCTTGCCGGTCGGATCGGTGCCGGGGAGCCGGGCCACCACGTTGCGCACCCGGGCCAGCGTCGCCCCGCCGGCCGCGCCGGACAGCTGACCGGCCTCGGGCGCCACCGCGTCCTGAACCTCGGTCTGAAGGCCCAGCCCGCGCAGCGTGCCGACCAGGTGCTCGCGTACCCGGTCGTTGGCTTCGCTGCCGGCCACGTGCGGCCGGGCCGCGATCACCTCGACGTTCCGGTACGCCCGGCCGGCGCTGAACTCGCCGGCCGGCGCGTCCGCCGGGCGCGGCGCCGGGGTGGCCAGACCGACCAGGACGCCCGCCCCGACGGCGAGCAGCGCGACGAGCGCGGCGACGGAGGCGAGCAGCCGGCGGCGGGGCTTGGCGAACGCCCGGTCGGCGGGGCGGGTGGGGGGTGCGCCCACGGGAACTCCTCGGGGTGGATCAACGGGGTGGGCATCATCCTGCACCCCCGCCGGGCGCGGCGGCACTCCCGGCATCGGTGCGTTGCCGGGCTGGCAGCGCTCCCGCGTAACATCGTGGGTCGGCCGCGTCGCTGTCCGGGTGGACGAGGTCGTCAACCCGCGCCCACGGCGGGGTTCGTGTTGTGTGCGACCGTTGTCTCCGCCAGGATCAGCAAGGGCACTCGGAAGGAGCCCGCCATCACCAGCGAACTCCCGCGACTCGCGGCGGTGGCCCGGCCGCACCGGGGGACCGACACACCGGGCGCCCCCGTCGTGCCCAGGGCCGGCTCGGGGCTGCACGGCGGCCTGCCGCCCGGCGAACGGCTGCGGGTGCTGCTGGTCGAGGACGACGAAGGCGACGCCTTCCTGGTCGGCGAGCTGCTCGCCGAGACCAACTCGATGATCGACCTGCTGGTCGCGACCAGCCTCAGCGAGGCCCGCCAGCGGGTGATGGGAGTCGACTGCGTCCTGCTCGACCTGGGCCTGCCCGACGCACAGGGCCTGGACGGGCTGCGCCGGGTGCTGGAGATGGCCAGCGGCGCCGCGGTCTGCGTGCTCACCGGCCGCTCCGACGAGCACCTCGGCATCGTGGCGGTCGCCGAGGGCGCGCAGGACTACCTGGTCAAGGGCCAGGTCGACGGCGTCCTGCTGACCCGGGCGCTGCGCTACGCGGTGGAACGCAAACGGGCCGACGAGAACGCCCGCCGGCTGCGCGAGGTGGAGCTGCGCCAGGCCGAGTCGGCCCGCCTGGAACGCGGTCTGCTGCCGCAGCCGCTGATGACCACCGACGAGGTGTCGGTGCACACGTTCTACCGGCCCGGCCGGCACGCCGCGCTGATCGGTGGCGACTTCTACGACGTGGTGCAGACCCGGCCGGACCGGATCGACCTGATCGTCGGCGACGTCTGCGGTCACGGCGTGGACGAGGCCGCGCTCGGCGTCGAGCTGCGTGTCGCCTGGCGGGCGCTGGTGCTGGCCGGGGTGCCCGACGACGAGGTGCTGCCCGCGCTGGAGCAGGTGCTGATGAGCGAGCGCCGGCTCCAGGAGATCTTCGCGACGGTGGCCACCGCCCGACTCGACCTTGCGTCCGCCCGGGCCACCGTACGGCTCGCCGGTCACCCGCCGCCGCTGCTGCTCAGCGGCGGTAAGGTCGCCCCGGTGCCGGCCAAGGGCGGGCTGCTGCTCGGCGTCCGGCCCCGCCGCCCCGTTGCCTTCGATCTGGAGTTCGACACCGATGACTGGTCCCTGCTGATGTACACCGACGGCCTCATCGAGGGTCGGGTCGACGGCGGCGACGAACGGCTCGACGTGCCCGGGCTGACCGGGCTGCTCGCCGAACCGGCCAACCGCGCGGTGCCGCTGTCCGAACTGCCCGCCTGGCTGGTCGGCCGCGCCGAGCAGATCAACGGTGGCCCGCTCGCCGACGACGTGGCGATGTTGCTGGTGACCCGGGGAGGCGGCCGATGAAGGCGTATCGGCAGGGGTGGACGCTGCGGCGGCGGGTGGTCGCGCTGCTCGGTGTGGTCCTGGCGCTGCTGCTCGGGCTGGCCGCCGCGGAGGCGGCGGTCGCCGCGAAGAACCGGCAGAACATCGACGCGGTGCTGCTCAAGACCGGTCCGCTGCGGGTCCAGGCGCAGGAGCTGATGAGCGTCCTGCTGGACCAGGAGACCGCGGTGCGTGGCTACGCGGTGAACGGCGACCGCAACGACCTGGGCCCCTACCAGGAGGGCGTGCGGCGCGAGCAGGCGTTGATCGCCTCGATCCGCGGGCTGTCCGCCGACTACCCCGACGTGCGTCGGGAGCTGACCCGGGTCGAGCAGCAGACCACGCAGTGGCGGTCCCAGGTGGCCGAGCCGGTGATCGCGGCCACCGACCGCGGCGGTCCGACGGCCGGGCAGGCGCTGATCACCGACCAGACCCGGCAGCAGTTCGACGGGATAAGGGGTTCGATCACCGCACTCCAGGACGAGGTCCTCACCGTGCGGCAGGAGACCGCCGACCGGGTCAACTCGACGAGCAACGCGCTGGTCGTGCTGTTGATCATCGCGGCGCTGGTGGTGGCGGTGGCCGGCGCGGTCATGCTGCTCTCGCTCGACCGGATCCTGATCCGCCCGCTGGCCGGCCTGGTCGGCCAGGTGCGGGAGGTCGCCGACGGCGACTACCAGCACCGCATCGCCGGGTCCGGTCCGCCGGAGTTCCGCCGGCTCGCCGACGACATCGACCAGATGCGGCAGAAGATCGCCCAGGAGCTGGACGAGGTACGCCAGGCCCGGGAGCGGATCGAGTGGGTCAACGACCAGCTCCAGAAGCAGGCCGAGGAGCTGACCCGCTCCAACCGTGACCTGGAGCAGTTCGCCTACGTGGCCTCGCACGACCTGCAGGAGCCGCTGCGCAAGGTGGCCAGCTTCTGCCAGCTCCTCCAGCGCCGCTACGCCGGCCAGCTCGACGAGCGGGCCGACCAGTACATCGCGTTCGCGGTGGACGGCGCGCAGCGGATGCAGCGGCTCATCAACGACCTGCTGGCGTTCTCCCGGATCGGCCGGCTCACCACCGGGTTCACCGAGGTCGACCTGAACCGGGTGATGGGCGACGTGGCCGGGCAGACCGAGGCGGCCCGGCAGTACGCCGACGCGGAGCTGACCTGGGACGAGATGCCCACCATCCGCGGCGAGGAGCCGCTGCTGACCAACCTGCTGGTCAACCTGGTCAGCAACTCGGTGAAGTTCCGCCGCCCCGACGTGCCGTCGAAGGTGCACGTCTCGGCCCGGCTGGTCGACGGCGAGTGGGAGATCAGCTGCCGGGACAACGGCATCGGGATCGAGCCGGAGTTCGCCGACAAGATCTTCGTGATCTTCCAGCGGCTGCACTCCAAGGACGCGTACCCGGGCACCGGCATCGGGCTCGCCATCGTCAAGAAGATCGTGGAATACCACGGCGGCCGGGTCTGGGTGGACACCGAGGCCGAGGAGGGCACCACGATCCGGTTCACTCTGCCGGCGCTGGAGGCCGACGTCGAGGCGGCGAAGGCGGCCGGGGACGCGGAGGAGGCGGAGCCGACCGCCGAGGACGCGCCGGCGGACGACGCGGCGCAGCCGGACGGCGTGGCACGGGAAGAGCCGCCCGCGGAGGCGGACCGACAGGATACAAACGGTGGCATGAAGGAGACGGTGGGATGACCGCGCCGGCGGACGGCAAGAGCCCGATCGAGGTCCTGCTCGTCGAGGACGATCCGGGCGACGTGCTGATGACCCAGGAGGCGTTCGAGGAGCACAAGCTCCGCAACCGCCTGACGGTCGTCTCCGACGGCGCCGAGGCGCTGGCCTACCTGCGCCGCGAGGGCCCGTACGCGGACGCGGTCACGCCGGACCTGATCCTCCTCGACCTGAATCTGCCCCGCCGGGACGGCCGGGAGGTGCTGGAGGAGATCAAGAACGACGAGCACCTGCGCCGGATCCCGGTCGTGGTGCTCACCACGTCGCAGGCCGACGAGGACATCCTGCGCAGCTACCAGTTGCACGCCAACGCCTACGTGACCAAGCCGGTGGACTTCGAGCGCTTCATCTCGGTGGTCCGCCAGATCGACGAGTTCTTCGTCAGCGTGGTCAAGCTGCCGCCGCGTGGCTGACCCGCTGCTGGACGACGTCGCCGCGCTGCTACGGGAGGCGGCGGCCGACGTCGTCGTGCCGATGTTCCGCCGGCTCGACCCGTCCGACATCTCCGAGAAGGCACCCGGCGAGGTGGTCACCGTCGCCGACCGCGAGGCCGAGAAGCTGATCTCCGAAGGTCTGCGGCGGCTGCGCCCCGGCTCGGTGGTGGTCGGCGAGGAAGCCGTCGCCGAGGATCCGGACCTGCTGCGGCACCTGCGCGGCAGCGGTGACGTCTGGCTGGTCGACCCGGTCGACGGCACCTCCAACTTCGCCGCCGGCAAGCGACCGTTCGCGCTGATGGCGGCGTTGCTCACCGACGGCGTCCCGGTGGCGTCCTGGGTGTACGACCCGCTGGACGGCACGATGGCCGCCGGTCGGCTCGACGGGGGCACCACGCTGGCCGGCGCACCGGTGCGGACCGACCGGCCGATGCCGGCGGCGGGCGCGTTGCGCGGCACCGCGATGACGAAGTTCCTGCCCGGCGACGTCCGCCGGGATGTCGAGGCCGGCGGGCGCCGGATCGGCGAGCTGCTGCCCGGCCAACACTGCGCCGGCCGGGAATACCTGGACGTGCTCACCGGCGCGCAGCAGTTCGTGCTGTTCTGGCGCACGCTGCCGTGGGACCACACCCCCGGCACGCTGCTGGTCCGGGAGGCCGGCGGGGTGGCCCGCCGCTTCGACGGCACCGACTACCACCCGGCCGACGAGGGTCGGGGACTGCTGGTCGCGGCCAGCCCGGAGATCTGGGACGACGTGTACGCGGCGCTGCTGGCGCGCTGAGCAGCGCTCCGCGACGCCGGCGACACGCTGCGTCGACGATCCGCCTCGTCGGCGGTCACGGATCTGGCGCGGCGCGCCTGGTCCGGTATCGTGACCGCGGTTGACGGAAGGACCATCACGTGCCCAGGACCAGGCTCACCGGCCGGCGGGTCCGCCGGTCGCTGCTCGCGCTGCTCGCCGCGACGGCCGTGCTGCTCGGCGCCGGCCTCGCCACGGCCGGCCCGGCCGCCGCCGCGCCCAGCCCGAACGCCCCCGACGAGGGCGACAGCAAGCAGCTCCGGGCGGCGCTGGAGGCCGCGGCGAAGGGTCACATCGACGCCCAGAACAAGCTGGACAACTCCAAGCGCCGCCAGGCCCAGCTGGCCGTCCAGCTCAAGGACACCGAGGCGCGGCTGGTCGGGTTGACCGCTCAGGCCGGTGAGGTGGCGGTGCAGTCCTACCGGCAGGGCCGGCTGACAGCGGTGTCGATGCTGCTGGCCAGCTCCGGGCCGGACGACTTCCTGCACCGGGCCGCCGAGCTGGACATGATGGCGCAGCGCGACAGTCAGCGCCTCGGTGCCCTGGCCGCCGCGAAGGCCCAGCTCGCCGAGTCCAAGCTGGCCCTCGACGCCGAGGTGCGGGAGCAGGCCAGGCAGGTCGCCGTGCTGGCCCGGAAGAAGAAGGACGCCGAGGTGGCGCTGGCGAAGGTCAGCTCGGGCTCGGGCTCCGGTTTCAGCGGCGGCTCCTCGTCGGCCAAGCCCGCCCCCCGCAACTCGGACGGCTCCTGGCCGTCGGAGTCCTGCTCGGTGAACGACCCGACGCCGGCCAGCGGCTGCATCACGCCGCGCACCCTGCACATGCTCCAGCAGGCCAAGGCGGCGAGCTTCACGCGTTACGCCTCCTGCCACCGCAGCGGCGGCGGCGGGGAACACCCCAAGGGCCGGGCCTGCGACTTCTCCGCCGCCAGCGGCGGCTTCGAGGACCGCACCGCGACCGGCGGCGACAAGTCGTACGGCGACCGCCTCGCCAGCTGGGCGAAGAGCAACGCGAACCGGCTCGGCATCATGTACGTGATCTGGTATCGGCAGATCTGGATGCCGAACACCGGCTGGCGGGCGTACAGCGGTGGCGGCAGCCCGGCCGCCGACCACACAAACCATGTTCACATCTCGATGTACTGACCCGAACCACCAGGAACGCCGCGTACCCTCGCGACGGTGAGCAGCACATCGTCCGACATCGTCATCGAGCCGGCGACCGACGCGCCGGCCGCGCCGCGCGCCCTGCCGAACGGGCTCGCCGCCTTCCTGGTCTTCCTCTCCAGCGGGGCGGTGCTGGTGCTGGAGACCGTCTCCCTGCGCCTGGTCGGCCCGTACGTCGGGGTGACCCTCCAGGTGACCAGTTCGGTCATCGGCATGGCGCTGGCCGCCATCGCGTACGGGGCGTGGATGGGCGGGTGGCTCGCCGACCGGCGGGACCCGCGCGCCCTGCTCGCCCCGGCCCTGGTGCTGGCCGGCATCGCCACCGCGGTCACCCTGCCCATCGTCCGGTACGCCGGTGAGGCGTTGCGCGGCGGCGCGGCCAGCGCGGTGCTCCTGCTGACCGCGTTGACCGTGCTGCTGCCCGCGGCGCTGCTGGCCGGCATCACCCCGCTCGTGGTGAAGCTCCAGCTCGCCGACCTGCGCCGCACCGGCCAGGTGGTGGGCAAACTCTCCAGCATCGGCACGCTCGGCGGGATCACCGCCACGCTGGGCACCGGTTTCATCCTGGTGGCCGCGCTGCCCAGCTCGGTGATCGTGCTGGCGCTGGCCGCGGTGCTCGGCGTGACCGGGCTGGCGCTCGGGTTCTGGCTCCGGCGGCGGGACGGCTCCGGGCTGTCGACGCCGGGCCGGGCCAAGGCGGCGCTGGCGTTGCTCGGCCTCTCCGCCGCCGGGCTGACCGCTGCCGCGCCGAACCCGTGCGACGTGGAGACCGCCTACCACTGCGCCCGCGTGGAGGTGGACGCGGACGCGCCGGACGGGCGCACGCTCTTCCTCAACTCGGCCGAGCACTCCTACGTCGACCTGACCGATCCGACCCACCTGAAGTACTCGTACGCCCAGTGGGTCGGCCTGGTCGCGGACCTGGCGCGGCCGACCGGGCAGCCGATGGAGGCGCTGCACCTGGGTGGCGGCGGCTTCACCGTGCCCGGCTACCTGGCCGCGACCCGGCCCGGCACCGACAATCTGGTCTTCGAGGTCGACGGCGGCCTGGTCGAGCTGGACAAGCGGGAGATGGGTCTGCGCACCGGGCCGAAGCTGCGCGCCGAGGTCGGCGACGCGCGGGTGCTGCTCGGCGGCGAGCCGACCGACAGCCGGGACTTCGTCGTCGGTGACGCGTTCGGCCACCTGGTGGTGCCCTGGCACCTGGCCACCCGGGAGATGGCCGCGGACATCCGGCGGGTGCTCCGCCCGGACGGGATCTACGTGCAGAACGTGATCGACTACCCGCCGGACCGGTTCATCCGGGCCGAGCTGGCCACCGTCTCGGCCGTGTTCGACCACGTCGCGCTGATCGCGCCACCGGGCGCGATCGCCGGCGAGCACGGGGCGAACTTCGTGATCGTCGCCTCGGACGTGCCGCTGCCGCTGGCCGGGATCCCCGCCGGCCTGAAGCGTTTCGCCGAGCCGGCCGAGCTGCTCGACGAGGCGAGGACGGCCGCCTGGGTCGGGGACGCGCGGGTGCTCACCGACGACTTCGCCCCGGTGGACCAACTCCTCGCGACCGCCTGATCGGGTGACTTTCCTGACCGATTCCGACCGGACAGGTGTACCGGGGGCCACTTCGGGCAACTGCACCGACCATGGGTGCAGCGGTCAGGAACGGCGTGCAGCTGCTGGGTGAGCGCTACCGCCTGGTCGAGCAGTTGGGCGCGGGCGGCATGTCGGTGGTGTGGCGCGGCTACGACGAGGTGCTCGGCCGGCAGGTGGCGGTCAAGGTGCTCGCCTCCCGGCTCGCCACCGACAAGGCGTTCCGACACCGGATCCGCGTCGAGGCGCAGGCCGCCGCGCGGCTCTGCCACCCCAACATCACCAACGTGTACGACTACGGCGAGTCGGTCCAGGTCGGGCTGACCGTGCCGTACGTGGTCATGGAGCTGGTCGACGGCGGCCCGCTCAGCGGCCGGCTCGGCCGCGACGGGCAACTGCCCTGGCGGGAGGCGCTGACCATCGGCGCGGAGGTCGCCTCGGCGCTGGCCACCGCGCACGCCCGCGGCGTGGTGCACCGGGACGTGACCCCCGGCAACGTCATGCTCACCCCGACCGGCGTGAAGGTCGTCGACTTCGGCATCTCGGCGCTGGTGGGGGAGAGCGACAAGGGCCCGGACGGGGCGCTGCTCGGCACGCCCGCCTACCTCGCCCCGGAGCGGCTGGACAACGGTCACGTCTCGCCGGCCACCGACGTCTACGCGGTCGGCCTGCTGCTCTATCGGATGCTCACCGGCCGGCTGCCGTGGCAGGCCAGCACCACCACCCAGATGCTGCGCGCGCACATGTACCAGGACCCGGACCCGATGCCGCCGGTGCCGGGGCTCCCCGGGCAGGTCGGCGACCTGGTCCAGCGTTGCCTGGCCAAGCGTCCGGAGGACCGCCCGCCCACCCCGGAGGTGGCGCGGACGCTCGCCGAGGCCGCCGGGATCGCGTCGATCGTGCCGGTGTCGCCGGCGTTCGGTGGCGTCGACCCGGCGCTGACCGAGAACGCCGACACCACGATCCTGCCCTGGTCGGCGGCGACCGACGCGCTGCCGTACTCGGCGATCCGCACCCGGACCCGGGGGTCGGCGGCGCGGCGGCGCAGGGTGGAGGCCGGGGTGGCCGCCGCGGGGCTGATCGCGGTCACCGCCGCCATGTGGGGGGTGACGTCGCGGAGTCCGGCCAGCGGCGGGGTCGAGCCGACGGAGGCCAGCATGGGGTTGCCCGAGCCGGCGCCCTGCGCGGTCGACTACTCGCTGCGCCGCGACACCGGTAGGGACTTCTCCGCCGAGCTGACGCTCACCAACACCGGCACCCGGGAACTGCGCGACTGGACGATGAGCTTCAGCTTCCCCGGTAAGCAGGCGGTCACCACGGCCAAGCCGCCGGCACGTCAGGAGGGGCGGACCGTGTCGGTGACGGCCCCGGCGGCCACCCCGGCGCTGGCGCCGGGCGCGTCGACGAAACTCACGCTGGCCGGGCGCTACACCGGGAGCAACACGCTGCCGGTGGAGTTCGAGGTCGGCGGTAGGGCGTGCGGGGTGCAGGTGTCGGGCATCGCCGGGTCGGTGCCGATCACCACGGCGCCGAAGACCAAGGCGCCGGCGAAGCCGCCCGCGAAGACCACGAAGAGCGCCGCCAAGAGCGGGCCGGCGAAGGCGAAGCCGGCGCCGAAACCCAAGGCGGAACCCCCGAAGCCCGGCAAGAAGGGCAAGGAGGGTGGCAAGGGAAAAGGGTAGGCGAGCAGCCGAAGGGGGGTGGGCCGGGCAAGCCCGAGGGGAAGAAGGGCAAGGGCCCGAAGGGCTGACGGTCAGGTCAGCGCCGCGAAGCGCTGCACCTGGGTGATGCTGCCCTCCACGATGAGTACGCTCTCCGGCGCCAGCACGGTGTCCGGCCCGGCGTAGCGGAACGGCTCGCCGGGCAGCTTCGCGCCGACCACCATCACCCCGTACCTGTCGCGCGGGGCCACCTCCCGCAGCGCGCGGCCGACCAGCGGGGCCGGCACCCGGACCTTGGCGATCGCGAAGTCGTCGCCGAACTCGATGAAGTCGAGCATCCGGCTGACGATCAGGTGCGCCACCCGCTCGCCGGTCTCCGCCTCGGGGAACACCACGTGGTGCGCGCCGACCGAGTGCAGGATCTTGGCGTGCTTCTCCGAGGTGGCCCGCGCCCAGATCTGCGGGATGCCCAGCTCGGTGAGGGCCAGCACGGTGAGCACGCTGGCCTCGACCGACGCGCCGATGGCGACCACCACCCGGGCGAAGTCGGCCACGCCGAGCTGGCGCAGCGCCACCTCCTCGGTGGCGTCGGCCTGCACCACCCGGTCCAGTTCGGCGGACCACCGCTGGACCCGCGCCGGGTCCCGGTCGATGGCGAGCACCTCGTGGTCGAGTCGCGCCAGCGCGCCGGCCAGGTGGTAGCCGAACCGGCCCAGGCCGATCACGACGACGCCGGCGTCGTCCGAGTGTCTAGCCGACAATGGGTTGCTCCTCCGGATAGCGGTACAGGCGTCGCCGGGTGTTCAACGCGATCGCCGACCCGAGGGTGAGCGGTCCGATCCGGCCGATGTACATGAGCGCCACCAGCAGATACTGGCCAGGCTCCGGCAGTCGTTGCGCGAGGCCGACGGTGAGGCCCGTGGTGCTGAACGCGGAGGTGATCTCGAACAGCGCGGCGTAGTAACGCACCTCGTCGGTCATCGCGATCAGCACGACCGTGCCACCGGCCACCAGCGCCACGCTGAGCAGCGCGACCGTCAGCGCCTGCCGTTGGCTGTTCGAGGACACCCGGCGGCGGCCGACGGTGGTGTCCGGCTCGCCGCGCAGCTCCGCCCAGATGGCGAAACCGAGCAGGAAGAACGTGGAGACCTTGATGCCGCCGGCGGTGCTGGCACTGCCACCTCCGATGAACATCAGCCCGATCAGCATCGGGTAGCTCTCCTCGGTGAGCCGTCCGACGTGGATCACGTCGAAGCCGCCGGTGCGGCTCAACGCGATCTGGGTGAACGCGGCGAGCACCTTGCCCGGCACGTCGAACGTGCCGAGCGTGTACGGGTTCCGCCACTCGGCCAGCAGCAGGTAGCCGAAACCGACGGCGGTGAGCACCACGCTGCCCCAGACCGTGAGCTTGGTGGCGACCGCCCACCGGCGGGGCTGCCGCCACTCGCGTACCGCCTCGAACAGCGCCGGGAAGCCGAGCCCGCCGATGATCGCGCCGACGCTGAGCGGCAACGCCACCCACGGGTCCCGGGAGAACGCGACCAGCCCGTCGGTGTAGAGCGCGAAACCACCGTTGTTGAACGCCTGGACCGAGTGGAACACCGCCGACCAGAGCGCCCGCCCGGGCGGGTAGTCGTAGACCAGCCAGAAGCGTCCGCTGATCACGACGGTCATCAGCGCCTCGGTGACGAAGACGGTGGCCGCGATGCGCAGCAGCAGCCGGCGTACGTCGCCGAGACCGAACTCGGCGGTCTCGGCCTGCACGAGCAGCCGGTTGCGCAGGCCGAGCTGTCGGGAGACCGCCAGGATCACCAGGGACGCGCCGGTCAGGATGCCGAGCCCGCCGAGCTGGGTCAGCACGGTGATCATCACGAGCCCGAAGTCGTTCCAGTAGTTCGGCGTGTCGGTGACCGCCATACCGGTCACCGAGACCGCCGAGGTGGAGGTGAACAGCGCGGTCAGGAACGGCGTCCAACGCTGCTGGCTGGTGGCCCAGGGCAGCATGAGCAGCCCGGTGCCGACCAGGATCACCGCCAGGAACCCGAGCGGCACCAGCCGGACCGGCTTCCGGAGCAGGCGGCGCATCCCGTCATCTTCCGTCCGGAGATTCACCGGCAGGTCAGGAACCGACCAACTGGACGTCAACCACGCCGGGTCTGCTGTGCGTACCCATCGACGACAGGAGACTGCGTTGCGACGTACCCTTTCCGCCCTCGGCGTGGCCGGCGCACTGCTCGCGGCGGCGGCCGTGGTGGTGCCGGCGGTGGCCGCCCAGGCCGGCCCGGACGCCCGCGCCGAGCGGCCCCGCGCGGCCCTGCGACCGCTCGTGATCGGCCATCGCGGGGCGAGCGGCTACCGCCCGGAACACACCCTGGAGTCCTACCGGCTGGCCATCCGACAGGGCGCCGACTTCATCGAGCCGGACCTGGTCTCGACGAAGGACGGCATCCTGGTCGCCCGGCACGAGAACGAGATCTCGGGTACGACCGACGTGGCCGCGCACCCCGAGTTCGCCGCCCGCAAGGCCACGAAGACCATCGACGGGGTCTCGGTGACCGGGTGGTTCACCGAGGACTTCACCCTGGCCGAGCTGAAGACGCTACGGGCCGAGGAGCGGCTGCCGCAGGTGCGGGTGACCAACACCGTGTTCGACGGGCGGTTCGAGATCCCCACCTTCCAGGAGGTCATCGACCTGGCCCGGACCGAGTCCAAGGCCCGCGGTCGGACCATCGGCGTCTACCCGGAGACGAAGCACCCGACCTACTTCGCGTCGATCGGTCGCGCACTGGAGGAGCCGCTGGTCGCGGTGCTCCGCCGGAACCGGCTGACCCACCGCGACGACCCGGTCTTCGTGCAGAGCTTCGAGACCGCCAACCTGCGCAAACTCGACACGATGATCGACGTGCGGCTGGTCCAGCTGATGGACGCGACCGGCGCGCCCTACGACCTCACCGCGGCCGGCGACCACCGGACCTACGCCGACCTGGCCACCGCCGCCGGCCTCGCCTGGGTCTCCCGGTACGCCGACGGCGTCGGCCTGAACAAGAACCTGATCGTGCCCCGCGACGCCGCCGGTCGGCTGCTCGCGCCGACCTCGGTGATCCGGGACGCGCACCGGCTCGGCCTGGTGGTGCACGCCTGGACGTTCCGCGCCGAGAACCAGTTCCTGCCACTCGACTTCCGCCTCGGCGCCGACCCGAACGCGCGCGGCGACATCACGTCCGAGTACGAGCTCTTCCTCGGGCTGGGCCTGGACGGCGTGTTCGCCGACCAGCCGGACACCGCCGTCGCGGCCCGCGCGGGCCGCTGACCCCCACTGCTCCTTGTCGTCGGCGAGCACGCCCGGCGACGCCGAAGTGCAACAACACCTCGGTGGGCGGCCAACCGGGCCGACTGAGCAACCGGGCGCGGATCAGCTCGAAGTCGAAGAACGACGTGGCCCCCATCGGCCCGCACACACCCATGGCGTTCCAGTCACGGCCCGTCCAGCCGGTGGGTGGAACGCTATGGGTGTCTCGGAGGGCCGGAGACGCCCATAGCGTTCCAGTGACGGCCCCGCCGGCTGGTGGGTGGAACGCTATGGGTGTCTTGGAGGGCCGCAGTAACGCGTCTCGGTTGGGGTGCCTCGGTGACCTGTCGGCAGGTCTGGGCGTGAGCGGTCCGGCGGCGTGACGAGCATTCACGATTGGCAAAGCCTCCACGGAAACGGACATTTCACCCAATACTGGCCTGGTTGTCCTGCAACAAGGGCAGGCGCTGTACGGGGGTTGTGAATGTCCATTCCTACGATGACACGCGCGCGGCGCCGGTGGTGCGCGGCCGCCGCCCTCACCCTGGTGGGCGGCCTGCTGCCGCTGATCGGGCCACAGGCGGCGACGCCGGCCCGCGCCGCCGACGCCACCCACGCGACGCTCGTCGTCAACAAGGGCGGCGACCGCACCGGCGAGCAGACCGTGGGGCCGCTGGCCGGCGCCACCTTCGACTTCTACGCGGGCGTCAGCGGGACACGGCCCGGCCCGGGCGCCACGCCGGACGCGTCCTGCACCACCGACGCCAGCGGCAGGTGCGCGGTCGACGTGCCCGGGCGGACCGGCACGAACCAGGGCTACTGGATCGTCGAGCGCAGCGCGCCGAGCGGTTGGCGCATCGTCGACAGCCTGGTCACCGGCAACGGCGGCAACGCGCCCTACCAGTCCACGCCGTACAACGGCGTGTTCACCGGTGCGGTGGCCAACAACCGGACGTACACCTTCCCGGCGGTGACCACCGGGAACACCAACCGGACCGCGCGCGGCGCGGTCTGGGCCGACGAGCGCGACAACCCGGCGTTGCCCGCCTCGTGCGGTCTGCGTGTCGCGCTGCTGATCGACGTGTCCGGGTCCATCACGCCCGACCTGCCGGTGGTGAAGAACGCGGCGAACGGGTTCGTCGACGCCCTGACCGGCACCCCGTCGGAGATCGGGCTCTACACGTTCGCGACCAACGCCAACGCGGTGCTCAACCCGATCCCGGTCTCCGACCAGACCGGCGCGAACACGGTCAAGAACGCGATCAACGGTCTCACCTCCGGCGGCACCACCAACTGGGACCAGGGCCTGTGGCAGATCGCCAACGCGCCCTACGACTACGACGCCGTGATCGTCCTGACCGACGGCAACCCCACCGTGTACGGCCCGCCGCCCGCCCAGGGATCCGGCAGCTTCACCCGCTTCGTGGAGGTGGAGAACGGCATCTTCTCCGCCAACGCGGTGAAGGCGCAGGGCACGCGGG
Source organism: Micromonospora humi (assembly GCF_900090105.1). Taxonomy (GTDB): domain Bacteria; phylum Actinomycetota; class Actinomycetes; order Mycobacteriales; family Micromonosporaceae; genus Micromonospora; species Micromonospora humi. The sequence continues at coordinate 84,332 of NZ_FMDM01000009.1, forward strand.
TGGTCGCGGTCGGCGTCGGCGCCGGTGTCTCCGGCGCGCCGGACAACCTGGTCGCCATCTCCGGGCCGGCCGCCAACTCCGACTACTACCAGACCGACTACGACCGGCTCGCCGCCGTATTCCGGGAACTCGCCCTGGAGAACTGCCGGGGTACGGTCAGCGTGGTCAAGATGGTGATCCCGCAGGGCGGCGGTGACCCGCAGCCGACCGGTGGTTGGACGATCTCGTCCAGCAGCACCGGCGTGACCCCGCCGAGCGCCGTCACCGACACCGCCACCGGCGCGGTCAGCCTCGCCGTCGACCTCGGCACCCAGCCCAGTCGGGCGGTGGCGATCGCGGAGACGCCGCAGTCCGGGTACGCCCTGGTGCAGCAGGACGGTCTCAACGCCACCTGCACGGCCGGCGGCCAGCCCGTGCTGGTGACCAACAACGGCGACGCCGGCTTCAACGTGGACGCGCTCGCCAACGACGCGGTGACGTGCGTGATGATCAACCAGGCCGAACCCGAGCCGGCGACGGTGGTGGTGAACAAGACCTGGGTGGTCAACGGGGAAACCTTCCCGGACCCGCAGCAGGACGTCTCCATCCAGGCCGAACTGCTGCTACCCGGCCTCGACCAGCCCTCCTGGGGGGTGGAGTACGGCACCTTCCAGGCGGGGCAGTCGATCGTCGTCGACGAGAAGATCACCGCGCTGCCGCCCGGGTGCAGCAACACGGCCTCCGGTGACCTCGGTGAGCAGACGCTCGCCGCCGGCGCCAACACCTACCAGATCACCAACACGGTGACCTGCGAGACGCAGCTGATCCTGGCCAAGTCGGTGCAGAACCCGTACGGCGTGCCCGAGCCGCCGGCGACGGCCTGGGACCTGACCGCCCACGGGCCGAACGGGTTCACCGTGAAGAGCGGCGACCCCGCCCACCCGGTCGTCGACGGCGCCGTCTACTCGCTCGGCGAGAGCACCGTGCCCGGCTTCACCCAGACCGTGGTGCCGGGCGCGGTGATCGAGCCGCCGGCCACCGGTAGCTGGAGCTGCGGGGTCCGGGACCGCGCCGGGCCGGGGGTCAACCCCGACTTCGGCGGCGAGAACGGCCAGGTGGCCGTGCAGATCGGTCAGACCGTGGTCTGCATCGCGGTCAACCAGGCCCAGCCGGCGTTGCTGACCCTGGTCAAGGAGGTGCGCAACACCCACGGCGGCACCGCCGTGCCGACCGACTGGGTGCTCGGCGCCACCCCGCCGGCCGGCTCCGCCACGCCGGTCACCGGCCGCAGCGGCCAGCCCGCGGTGACGAAGGCGACGGTGAACCCGAACCTGGCCTACACGCTCGCCGAGAGCGACGGCCCGGCCGGGTACGAGCAGGTCGGCCCGCCCACCTGTGTGCTCACCGGCACCTCCACGCCGGTCCAGACGCCGGACAACGTGCTGACGCCGACGTTCGGGCAGGACATCACCTGCACGTTCGTCAACGCCGACGTGCCGCAGCCGCCGGGCACCGGCACGGTCACGCTGGTCAAGGAGGTGGCGAACACCTACGGCGGCACCGCCAAGCCGACCGACTGGGTGCTGAGCGCCACCCCGCCGCCGGGCTCCGGGGCGACCCCGGTCAGCGGGCGCAGCGGTGAGCCCGCGGTGACCGACGCCGAGGTGACCGCCGGTGTCCCGTACGGCCTGAGCGAGAGCGGCGGTCCGGCCGGGTACGAGCTGACGGAGCTGCGCTGCGTCTTCAACGACACCGGTGAGCCGGCGCCCACCCCGGGCAACGTGCTCACCCCGGCCGCGGGCCGGGCGTACACCTGCACCTGGCGCAACGGGCAGCTCGACCCGAACGGGGCGCACCTGACCCTGGTCAAGAAGGTGTGGGGCAAGGCCGCGCCGACCGACTGGACGCTGACCGCGGCGCCGGACAACGCGGCGACGCCGATCAGCGGGCCGTCCGGCAGTCCCGAGGTGACGGCGGTGCCGGTGCAGGTCGGGGTCGGCTACCGGCTCGGCGAGTCGGGCGGGCCGAAGGGCTACCAGCAGGTCGGACCGCCGGAGTGCGTGCTGACCGGCACCGACACCCCGGTTCCGGTGGCGGACGGGGTGGTCACCCCGGAGCGGGGGCAGGACATCACCTGCACCTTCACCAACCGGATGGCGGAGAAGCCCTTCCCGCCGTTCCATCCCGGCAAGCACCTGCCGGTCACCGGCATGAAGCTGACCGGACTGATCGGTGGCGGCGCGCTGGCGATGACCGGCGGCGTGGTGCTGACCGTCCTGGGCTGGCGCCGACGCCGGACGATGTGACCGACCAGGGTCGGCCGGTGAACGGCTGACCGGGGCGACGGCCCGGCGGGAGATCTTTCCCGCCGGGCCGTCGCGCGTGCCCGTCCGCGATGGGCCGGTCCGACATTGCGGCCGGGTCCCGCGTGGTGGGTCGGGCCATCCCGGGTCGGCGGGGTTACCAGGCGATGTCCGGCGTTGTAACGTGCGGCCATCCCGCTCCGGAGACTTGTGTGCGCCGACCACATAGCCCGTGGGTGACGTCACTTCTAGCGTGAGCCGACAACTGACATTCCCCTGTCCTCACCTGGAGTCGCAATGACGATCCGGCACACGCGACGGGTGTTCCTTTCCGCCGCCACGATGATGGCGGCCGCGCTGGCCGCCACGGCCTGTGGCAGCCCGCAGGACACCGCCTCCGGCGGCGGCGACGCCGCGCCGGTCAAGGTCGGCCTGGTCTACTCCCAGTCCGGGCCGCTGGCCAGCTACGGCAAGCAGTACATCGAGGGGTTCAAGGCCGGCCTCGACTTCGCCACCAAGGGCACCGGCAAGGTCGGTGACCGGACGATCGAGGTGACCGAGGCCGACGACGCCGGCGACCCGGCCAAGGCGGTGTCCGCCGCCAAGGACCTGATCGGCAAGGGCACGAAGATCATCGCCGGGTCGACCTCCTCCGGAGTGGCGCTCCAGGTGGCCCCGATCGCCGCGCAGAACAAGGTGCTGTTCATCTCCGGCCCGGCCGCCACCGACGCGGTGACCGGCGCGAACAAGTACACCTTCCGCTCCGGCCGGCAGTCCTGGCAGGACGTGGTGACCGCCAAGTCGTTCATCGGCGACGCGGCCGGCAAGAAGGTCGTGGTCTTCGCCCAGGACGGCGCGTTCGGCGACGCCAACGAGGCCGCCGTGAAGGCCGTCATCGGCGGCGCCGGCGCGACCGTGAGTAGCGTCCGCGCGCCGGCCAGCGCCACCGAGTTCACCCCGTTCGCCAGCCAGATCAAGGCCGCCAAGCCGGACCTGCTCTTCGTCGCCTGGGCCGGCACCACGGCCGGCGCCATGTGGCAGACGCTCGACCAGCAGGGCGTACTCGCCGCCACCACGGTCGTCACCGGCCTGGACATCCGCGCCTCCTGGCCGACGTTCGGCGCGGCCGGCAGCAAGATCTCCTTCCTGTCGCACTACTTCGACGGGGCCAGCGACACCGAGGCGGCCAAGGCCGCCAAGGCGAAGATCGCCGGCGGCACGCTGGACCTGTTCCACCCGGACGGGTTCGCCGCCGCGCAGATGGTCGTGCGGGCCGTGCAGGAGGGCGGCGACGACGTGGACAAGATGGTCACGGCGCTGGAGGGCTGGGAGTTCGAAGGCGTCAAGGGCACCATGAAGATCCGCGCCGAGGACCACGCGCTGCTCCAGCCGATGTACCAGGCCAAGCTGACCGGCAGCGGCACCGCGTTCACGGCGACCGCGCAGAAGACCCTGACCGGTGACGAGAGCGCGCCGCCGGTCGCGCAGATGAAGGGCTGAGAGGTGCTCGCCACCCGCGGTCTGACCTGGCGGATCGGTGAGGTCGCCATCGTCGACTCCGTCTACCTCGACCTTAAGCCGGGGGAGTTCCTCGGCGTGATCGGGCCCAACGGCGCCGGCAAGACCTCACTGTTCAACCTGATCACCGGCCTGCGCCGGCCCACCGAGGGCAGGGTCGTGCTGGACGGGGCGGACGTCACCATGCTCCCGGTGCACCGGCGGGCCCGGCTCGGCCTGGGGCGTACCTTCCAGGCGTCCTCGGTCTTCGGCTCGCTGACGGTGCGGGAGAACGTCCGGCTCGCCGTACAGGCGCACCGGGGTGGCTCGATGAAGCTGTGGCGGCGGGCGGCGGCCGACCGGGAGGTGGCCGCCGCCGCCGACGCGGCGCTCGACCGGGTCGGCCTGCACCACCGGGGTACGGCGCTGGCCGGCACGCTCGCCCACGGCGAGAAGCGCAAGCTGGAGATCGCCCTGCTGCTCGCCGGGGAACCCCGGGTGATGCTGCTGGACGAGCCGATGGCCGGGGTGAGCGCCGAGGACGTGCCCGAGCTGGTCAGCGTGATCAGGTCGCTGACCGGGGACAGCGGGCGGGCGGTGCTCATGGTGGAGCACCACATGGACGTGATCCTGGAGCTGGCCGACCGGATCGCCGTGATGCACCACGGCGCGCTGCTGGCCTGCGACACCCCGGACACGGTGATGGCCAACGCCACCGTGCAGGAGGCGTACCTGGGGGAGTCCCTATGAGTGAGCCTGTCCTGTCGGTGGAGGACCTGTCCGTGCGGATCGCCGGGCTGCACATCCTCCAGGGCGTGTCGTTCGAGGTGGCGCCGACCGGCGTCACCGTGCTGCTCGGGCGCAACGGCGTCGGCAAGACCACCACGTTGCGGGCGATCGTCGGGCTCACCCCGCGGGGCGGCGAGGTGCGTGGCACGGTGCGGATGGGCGCGCAGAGCCTGCTGGCCCGCCCCACCCACCGGTTGGTCCGCGGCGGCCTCGGCTACGTGCCGGAGGACCGGGACGTCTTCGCCGGGCTCACCGTCGCGGAGAACCTGCGGCTCGCCGAACGACGGGGCACCACCCCGGCGTACGACAAGGTCTTCGCGCTCTTCCCGGAGCTGGACCGGCGCGGACGGCAACGGGCCGGCTCGCTCTCCGGCGGGCAGCAGCAGATGCTCGCCATCGGCCGGGTGCTGCTCAACGACAACCGGCTGCTGCTGGTCGACGAGCCGACCAAGGGGTTGGCGCCGAAGGTGGTGACCGAGGTGGCCGAGGTGCTGGAACGGGTCGCGGAATCCGTGCCGGTGCTGCTCGTCGAGCAGAACCTGGCGGTGGTGCGGCGGCTGGCGTCCGACGCGGTGGTGCTCTCCGCCGGCCGGGTCGCCTGGACGGGTGACGCCCACGAACTGCTGCTGGAGACCGCGCTGACCAAGTCGCTGCTGGGTGTGGGTTCGGGGGAGGTGCACGCGTGAACACTGTGGTCCTGCTGACGCTGACCGGGCTGGGCCTGGCGGCGCTCTACTTCCTCGTCGCCTCCGGCCTGTCCCTGGTCTTCGGCCTCGCCGACGTGCTCAACTTCGCGCACGGCCTCTTCCTCGGCGTCGGCGCGTACGCGACCTGGTGGGCGGCGGGCAACCTGCCCGGCGCCGGGCCGGACGGCCTCGGCTTCGTGGTCGCGGTGCTCTTCGGGGTGCTGGCCGGCTCGCTGGTCGCGGTGCTGGTCGAGCTGGTGCTGATCCGGCCGCTCTACTCCCGCACCATCGAGCAGGTGCTGGTCACCGTCGGCCTGTCGCTGGCCGGCGTGGCGCTGCTCCAGGCCACCTGGGGCGCGGACCCGCGGACGTTCCCGCGCCCCGACTGGAGTCGGCAGGTGACAGCGGTGTTCGGCGCGCAGGTGCCGAACGCCGGGCTGCTGCTGATCGTCGCCGCCGTGGTGGTGCTCGGCGCGCTGCTGGCGTTCCTGCGCTGGACCCGCTACGGCCTGATCATCCGGGCCGGGGTGGAGAACCGGGAGATGGTCACCGCCCTCGGCATCGACGTGCGCAAGGCGTTCACGCTCGTCTTCGCGATCGGCGGGGCGGCCGCCGCGCTGGCCGGCGCGCTCGGTGGCGTCTACTTCGGCACCGTCTCGCCCGGCCAGGGCGGCTCGCTGCTGATCTTCGCCTTCATCGTGGTGGTGATCGGCGGGATGGGCTCGGTGGTCGGGTCCGCGTACGCGGCGGTCGCGGTGGGGCTGCTGCAACAGTTCGTCAACTACTACGGCACGTCCGGCCTGGGTGACCTGTGCGTCGTCGGGCTGCTCGCCGTGGTGCTGCTGCTGCGTCCGCAGGGCCTGGCCGGAAAGGTGGCTCACGCATGACCAACTCGGTGGTCGACGCGCCCCCGGCGCAGGTGCCCGACGAACTGACCCCCGGACGTTCCCGCTGGCACGGCCTGCGCCCGTACCTGCCGTTGGTGGCGTTGGTGGTGGCGGCCGTGCTGCCGTACTCGACGCTGAACCTGCCCGGCATCTTCGAGGGGCCGCTGAACTCGCCGGGCACGCTGCAACTGCTCGCCATCTGCCTGGTCTTCGGCGGTCTCGCGGCCGGCTACGACCTGCTGTTCGGGCGCACCGGAATGCTCTCCTTCGGGCACGCGCTCTACTTCGCCGCCGGCGTGTACGGAACCGACGTGCTGGTCACCAAGGCCGGGCTGCCGCTGTGGCAGGCGGCGGTGCTGACCGTCATCGGTGGGACCACGCTGGCCGCGCTGCTCGGCGCGGTCGCGCTGCGCACCGTGGGCATCGCGTTCGCCATGGTGACGCTCGCCTTCGCGCAGGTCGGGGCGATCCTGGTGGCCCGGGACTTCGGCGGGCTGACCGGCGGGGAGGAGGGGCTGCCACTGGACGTGTCCGGGCTGCCGGCGGCGCTGGTGGGCGTCACCAACACGGTCAACCTCTACTGGCTGGCGCTGGCCTACCTGGCGCTCGTGGTGCTGGTGGTGCACCGGGTCAGCGGTTCGCCGACCGGGCGGGTGCTGGCCGGGCTGCGCGACGACGAGCGGCGGATCGGGGTGCTCGGGCTCGACCCGTACCGGTTCAAGCTGGTCACGTTCACCCTGGCGGGCGGCCTGGCGAGCGCCGGCGGCGTGGTCTACGTGCTGATCGTGGGCGGGGCCAGCCCGCACATCACGTCGTCCGAGCTGACGCTGTCGCTGCTGGTCATGGTGGTGCTCGGCGGCCCGGGCACCCGGTGGGGCCCGGTGCTGGGCGGCGTCCTCTACATGTACCTGGACCACCGGCTCACCGCGTTCGGCAGCAGCGACGCGGTCAACAGCCTCCCCGCGTTCCTGAGCCACCCGCTGAGCCAGCCCCTGTTCGTCCTGGGCACGGTCTTCATCCTGGCCGTCTACTTCTTCCCCGGCGGCCTGGCCAGCCTCCGCACCCGCCTGGCCCCCCTCCGCACCGCCCTCCGCCCCCGCCGCTGACCCCGCCCGCCCCGCCCGCCTCCCGCCCGCCCCGCCCCCGCCTCGTCGATCATGAAGTTATCGGCACGACACGCCGTCTACGGTGCCGCTAACTTCATGATCGACGGGTTCGGGAGTCGGGCGGTTCGGGAGTCGGGGAGGGGTTGGCATGGGAGAGCAGGGACGACGGCTGGCGGTGGTCAGCGGGGGTGGGACCGGGATCGGGGCCGCGGTGGCGCGGGGGCTCGTGGCGGACGGGTTCGACGTGCTCGTGGTCGGGCGGCGGGGGGACGTGCTGGACGCGGCGGCTCGGGAGATCTCCGCCGAGTGTGGACGGGCGGGTGCCGTCGTCCCGGTGGTCGCGGACCTGACCGATCCGGGGCAGATCCCGGCCGTGGTCGACGCGGTCGGCGAGCGGGCCGTGGACGCGATCGTCAACAACGCCGGCGGCTACCTCGGCGGGCCGACCGGCACCCTCGACGAGGTGGCCGCCTGGTGGCGCGCCAACCTCGACGCCAACGTGCTCACCGCGGTGCTGCTCACCGAGGCGCTGCTGCCCGCCCTGCGCCGCCCCGGCGGCCGGGTGGTCCTGCTCAGCTCCATCGCCGCCCAGCGCGGCGGGGGCGGGCCCTACTCGGCGGCCAAGGCGGCGCTGCACGGCTGGGCGTACGACCTGGCCGGGCAGCTCGGCCCGGACCGGATCACGGTCAACGTGGTCAGCCCCGGATACGTCGCCGAGACCGAGTTCTTCGGCGACCGGATGACGCCGGAGGGGCACGCCAAGCGGGTGGCGGCCACCCTGGTCGGGCGGGCCGGGGTGCCGGACGACATCGCCGCCGCGGTGCGCTACCTGGTCGGCCCGTCGGCCGGCTACGTCACCGGGCAGGTCCTCGGCGTCAACGGCGGCTCCGTCCTCGGCCGCTGACCCGCCGCGACGGGCGGCGGCCCCCCGTGTGGCCGCCGCCCGTCCGCGCACGTCGTGGGTCAGCCGTTGAGCATCTCGTACGCCGAGGACGGCGCGTTCTGCACGTCGTCACCGGTGGGCGCGGCGATCTTCGGCGCCTTGCCGTAGTCGTAGTACTTCGTGACGAGCTTCATCGCCTTCTGCTTGCCGGCCGCCGGCACGTCCAGGGTCAGCGAGGTCAGGTTGCCGTCCGGGCCGACGACGGCGGTGAACGGCACCTTCCGGCCCGCCTCGCCCAGCGCCTTCAGGTCCACGTTCTCGAACGTGGACTGCACGTCGGCGTTGTCGGTCAGGTCCGCCAGCCCGGTGTACGTACCGTTGCCCTTGTCCGTCACCGTGTCCGCGGTGCGGATGACCGCGGCCGTGTTGCCCGGGTCGGCGCCCTGGTAGGCCGGGATGCTCGCCTCGTCCTTGAGCTTGTCCCGGTCCATCGCCATCCAGCGCTTCGGCAGCTTGAGCATCTCGTGCAGGCCGGGCAGGCCGGTCAGCTTGACCCGCATCCACAGATCCTTGTCGATCCAGCGGAACGTCATGGCCATGGTGAACTTCGGGTCGTCGTTCTGCTGCTTGAGGGCGAGGTCCATGGCCTCGGTGGCCGGGTCCAGCACGCCGGTGTACTTGTCGGCGCCGTCCTGGAGCAGGAACCGGAAGCCCGGGTCCTGCTCGTTCGGCACGGCGGCCAGCAGAGCGGCCTTCGGGTCGGGCGAGGCGGAGGGCGCGGGACCGGCGCCCTCCGAGGAGTCCCCGGTGCCGCACCCGGCGGCCAGGGCGGTGGTGGCCAGCACGGCGGCCGTGCGGAGCACGATCCGCCGGACGGTCGCGGCGGTGCCGTTTCGCTGCGTCATCTTGTTCGACTCTCTTTCCCGGGTCGGGTTGTCGCCGGGAAGCATCGCAGGCCGCCACGGCCGCTCCGCTGCCGATATGCTGCCGTCCGACTGCCGTCGGCCACGGCGGACGACGGCCGGGGGTACGGGGGCGGAAACTCGCATGTCAGAGGCGCTGCGCTTCGAGCTCCTCGGTCCACAGCGGGCCTGGCACGCCGACCGTCCGCTCGATCTGGGCCCGGCCAAACAGCGGGCCGTGCTGGCCGTGCTGCTGCTCGCCGCCGGCCGTCCGGTCCACACCGGCCAGATCGTCGAGGCGGTGTGGCCGGAGGAGACGCCGGTCAACGGCGCCAACGTGGTGCAGAAGCACGTGGCCGGCCTGCGCCGGGTGCTGGAGCCGGACCGGTCACCGCGTACCCCGGCCCGGGTGCTCACCCTGACCGACGCCGGCTACGTGCTGCGGGTCGCGCCGGAGGCGGTGGACTCGACCCGGTTCGAGCGGGGTGTCCAGCGCGCCCGGCAGGCGCAGGCGGCCGGGCGTACGGCGGAGGCACTGGCCGATCTGGACGCCGTGCTGGAGCTGTGGCAGGGCGAGCCGTTCACCGGGTTCACCGGGCCCTGGTTCGACGCCGCCCGGCACCGGCTGGTCGAGCTGCGGGCGGTCGCGCTGGAGACACGCACCGAGCTGGAACTGGCCGCCGGCCGGCACGACGAGGCGGTCGGCCGGCTGGTCGAGCTGATCGCCGAGTTCCCGGTCCGCGAGCGGCTGCGTCTCCAGCTCATGCTGGCGCTGCACCGCAGCGGCCGGCAGGCCGAGGCGCTGGCCGCCTACCGGGACTTCGCCACCCTGCTGCGCGACGAGTACGGCATCGAGCCCGGTGAGCCGCTCCAGACCCTGCACCGGCGCATCCTCCGCTCCGACCCGGGCCTCCGGCCGACCTCGGGCGCACCGGCCGCCTCCGACGCGCCGGCGCACGGGCACGGTGGCGCCGGCCACGAGCGCAATCGCTCACCCATGCCGCTGCCGAACCACCAGGCCCCGCCGATCCGGCCCACCGCGCCGGTCGAGCCCACCGCGCCGGTCGAGCCCACCGCGCCGGTCGAGCCCACCGCGCCGGTCGAGCCCACCGCGCCGGTCGAGCCCACCGCGCCGGTCGAGCTCACGATCCCGGCGGAGCCCCCGAACTCGGCGGAGCCCCCGATCTCGGCCCAGCCCTCGACCCCGGTCGTCCCGGTTCCGGCCGGCGTACCGGCCCAGCCCTCGGCCCCGGTCAGCCCGGCGCATCCCGCGAGCCCGGTCCAGCCTTCGCCGGCGAGCCCCGCGGGACCGACGTCGGCCCCGCCAGCCTGGCACCGGCCCGGAGGACCGCCGATGCCGCTGCCGGCGACCCCCCGCGGGCATCGCGGCATCCCGGGCTGGCTCAGCGTGGGTGCCACCGCGCTGGGCGCGTTGATCGCCCTGCTCTCCTTCGGCCTGCTCACCTGGCTGGTGGTGGGCGGATACGCGATCTGGCGGCGGAGCTGGGGCAACGCCCTCGCGGCGGTCTACTACCTGACCCTCGGGGCGGCGTTCGTCATCATCATCGGCTCCAGCGAGACGGAGGAGGTGAGCGACCCGGAGGGCGCGCTGATCTTCCTCTGGCTGATCACCTGGGCGGCCGGTGTGCTGCACGTGACGCTGCTCAACGGCCGGTTCCTCGCCTGGGTCGGCACCTACCGGCGGCGCGGACCGGCCCCGGCCGGCCGGCTGCGTCGGGAGCACGCCCGCTACCTGCTCTACCACTATCCGACGGCCCGCGGCGAGCTGCGGATCGGCCGTCCCGACCTGCCCCGGGGATACGACGACGGAGGGCTGGTCGACATCAACTCGGTGCCGGAGCACGTGGTCGTCGAGCTGCCCGGCCTCAGCCCGAGCCAGGCCCAGCACCTGGTGCTGGACCGACGGGTACGCGGCCCGTACACCTCGATGGAGGAACTGGCGGCGCGGTGCCTGCTGCCGCCGGCGATCAGTGATCCGCTGCGGGAGCTGCTGCTCTTCCTGCCGCCCGAGCCGCCGCCCGGCCCGCCGGTCGCGCCCGCCTCCCCTGGTAGACATGGCGGATGAGTCAGGATCGGATGGCTGTGCGGGAGCGGGCCGAGGCGGTGCTGCGGCGGCTGGCCGGGGACCACGCGAGGCTGCGCGAGGACCAGTGGCGGGCCATCGAGGCGCTCGTCGTCGACCGGCGGCGGGTGCTCTGCGTGCAGCGCACCGGCTGGGGCAAGTCGGCCGTCTACTTCGTGGCCACCGCGCTGCTGCGCGAGCACGGTGAGCACGGGCCCACCGTGATCGTCTCGCCGCTGCTGGCGTTGATGCGCAACCAGGTCGACTCCGCCGCAAGGGCCGGCATCCGGGCCCGCACCATCAACTCGGCCAACCTCGACGAGTGGGACGAGATCACCGCCGAGATCAACGCCGGGGCCGTCGACGTGCTGCTGATCAGCCCGGAGCGCCTCAACAACCCGGACTTCCGCGACGGTGTGCTGCCGAAGCTCGCCGCCACCACCGGGCTGCTGGTGGTGGACGAGGCGCACTGCGTCTCCGACTGGGGGCACGACTTCCGCCCCGACTACCGGCGGCTGCGGACGTTCCTGGCCAACCTGCCCGAGCGCACGCCGGTGCTGGCCACCACCGCGACCGCCAACGCCCGGGTCACCCGCGACGTGGCGGAGCAGTTGGGTGACGCCCTGGTGCTGCGCGGCACGCTGGACCGGGAGTCGCTGCGGCTCGGCGTCCTCGACCTGCCCAGCCCGGCGCACCGCCTGGCCTGGTTGGCCGACCACCTGGACCGGCTGCCCGGCTCCGGCATCGTCTACACACTGACCGTGGCCGCGGCCACCGAGACGACCGAGTTCCTCCGGGCCCGCGGCTGGTCGGTGGCGGCCTACACCGGGCAGGCCGAGGACGCCGACCGCCGCGCCGCCGAGCAGGACCTGCTGGACAACAAGATCAAGGCGCTGGTGGCGACCAGCGCGCTCGGCATGGGCTTCGACAAGCCCGACCTCGGCTTCGTGGTGCACCTCGGCGCGCCGCCCTCGCCGATCGCCTACTACCAGCAGGTCGGCCGCGCCGGCCGCGCCGTCGACCAGGCCGAGGTGCTGCTCCTGCCCGGCGTCGAGGACGCCGCGATCTGGCGCTACTTCGCCTCGCTGGCCTTCCCGCCCGAGGAGCAGGTCCGCGCCGTGCTCGCCGCGCTGGACACCACCCGCCCGATCTCCACCCAGGCCCTCGAACCGGTCGTCGACCTGCGCCGGGCCCGCCTGGAGCTGATGCTCAAGGTGCTCGACGTGGACGGCGCGGTCCGCCGGGTCCGCGGCGGCTGGCTCGCCACCGGCGAGCCCTGGGTCTACGACGAGGCCCGCCTGCGGCGCGTCGCCGACGCGCGCACCGCCGAGCAGCGGGCCATGCTCCAGTACGCGGCCACCTCCGACTGCCGGATGCGCTACCTGCGGGAAGGGCTCGACGACGCCGGTGCCCAGGACTGCGGCCGGTGCGACAACTGCGCGGGCCCGCTGTTCGCCGCCGAGGTGTCCGCCGAGGCGCTCACCGCCGCGCAGACCTTCCTCGGCCGCCCCGGCGTCCAGATCGCGCCGAAGAAGCTCTGGCCGACCGGGTTGGACGCGGTGGGCGTACCCCTGAAGGGCCGGATCGCGCCGGCGGAGCAGGCGCTGCCCGGGCGAGCCGTGGGCCGGCTGTCCGACCTGGGGTGGGGCGGGCGACTGCGGGGCCTGGTCGGGCCGGAGGCGCCGGACGGTCCGGTGCCCGACGACGTGGCCGCGGCCGTGGTCGAGGTGTTGAAGGCGTGGGCGCACGGCGACGACCCCTGGCCGCGCCGCCCGGCCGGCGTGGTCGCGGTCGGCTCCCGGACCCGGCCGCTGCTGGTCGGTTCGCTGGCCGAGCGGATCGCCGCGGTCGGCCGGCTGCCGTTGCTCGGCGTGGTCGTCCCGACCGGTCCGGCCGGCGCCGGCGGGCCGCGCGGCAACAGCGCCCAGCGGGTACGCGCGCTGCACGACGCCTTCCACGTGCCCGAGGAGCTGACCGACGCGCTGCCCGGCCTGGACGGGCCGGTGCTGCTCGTCGACGACCTGGTCGACTCGGGCTGGACGATGGGCATGGTGGCGCGTCTGCTGCGCCGCGCCGGCGCGCCGGACGTGCTGCCGCTCGCGCTCGCCACGGTGTAAGGCGGGGCCCCCTTTTAACGCTTTCGGTAGAGGAAGGGGCCCCGCTTAACACCTGGCAGGTGCGAGCGGCACACCCGGCAGGTGCGAGCGGCGCCACCGTCCGCGCGGGCGTCGTCGGCGGGCCACCCGGCCGGCGGTACCGTGGGGCCATGACCGAGCAGCGACCCGTCGTCCAGACGTACACCGTGACCGGGATGACCTGCGAACACTGCGTCCGTGCGGTGACCGAGGAGCTGTCCGCGCTGCCGGGCGTCGACGAGGTCCGGATCGACCTGGCCGGGGGCACGGCCACGGTCACCAGCGCGGCCCCGCTGCCGGTGGAGTCCGTCCGCGCCGCCGTCGACGAGGCGGGCTACGAGCTGGTCGGCGGCGTTGCCTGAGTCCACTGCCTCCGCGGTCGACGGTCCGGCGACCGCCGACCGCGCCCGGCCGGACGGTCCCGTGCCGGCGGCCGGTGGTGCGGCGGTCGGCTCGACCGACCGCGCGGCCGGTCCCGGTGCCACCGGCCCGGTCGCGGTGGACCGCGAGACGCTGCGGCTGGCGCTGGTGGTCGGTGGCCTGGTGCTGGCCGTGCTGCTCGGCTTCGGGCTGGGCCGGCTGAACCCGCCCGCGAACCCGGCCGGGGCCGCTCCGGGCGGTGCGACCTCCGCCGCCGTCGCCGGCGACCACTCCCACGCGCCGGGGGCCGGCGCGCACTCCCACGACGGCGCCACGATCACCCAGGGTGGTGGCGACGGCGCGACCGGCCTGTCGATCAGTTCGGCCGGCTACACGCTCGTCCCGTCCGGCCCGGAGCCGACCGCCGGCCGCGTCGGTGAGCTGCGGTTCCAGATCCGCGACGACGCGCGCCGGGCGGTCACCCGGTTCGCCGTCGTGCACGACAAGCCGATGCACGTGATCGTGGTGCGCCGCGACCTCACCGGCTACCGGCACCTGCACCCGACGATGTCCGCCGACGGGACCTGGTCGGTGCCGTTGCCGCCGTCCGACCCGGGCGCCTGGCGGATGTACGCGGACTTCACCGCGGTCGCCGACGACGGTCGGCAGGTCGCCACGGTGCTCGGCGCCGATCTGGCGGTGCCCGGCGGGTACGCGCCCCGCCCGCTGCCCGCCCCGGCCACGACGGCCACGGTCGACGGGTTCACCGCCGCGTACACCGGCACGCCCGAGGTGGGGCGCGCGGCCCCGCTGCGGTTCCGGGTGACCGGCGCCGACGGCGGTGCCGCGCCGTTGGAGCCCTACCTGGGCGCGTACGGGCACCTGGTCGCGTTGCGCGAGGGTGACCTCGGCTACCTGCACGTGCACCCGGAGCCGGTGCGCGACGGCGACGCGGTCACGTTCTGGTTGACCGCGCCCGGGCCGGGTCGCTATCGGATGTTCCTGGACTTCCAGGTTGCCGGCGTGGTGCGCACCGCCGCGTTCACTCTCACGGTCGCCTGACCCGGGCCGGGGACGGTCGGTCAGCCGGCCCGACGGACCGGGCGGCGGGCCAGGTAGCGGAGCAGGTCGCGGATGTGGTGCTTCTCCTCGGCGGGGACGTTCGGGTCGGCCAGCCGGTCCAGGATCACCCGCACGTCGGCCTCGACCGGACCGTCCTCGGCGCCTCGGCGGCGGGGCACCGACCCGGCGTCGGGCAGGCCCAGCGCCCGGAACGCGGCGGCCACCGGCAGGTCGAGGGCGGCGCAGAAGCCGCGCACCTTGGCGAGTTCGGGATAGTCCTGCCAGTCGCCGGCCAGCCAGCGGAACACGGTGGAACGGCCGACACCGGTGTGGGTCGCGAGGTCGGTCACCGTCCAGCCGCGCTCTTCACGCGCGTCGTCGATGGCCCGTCGCACGAAGCGTGCGAAGGCCATCTGCGGCGAAACGTCGGTGGCGCCCATCCCTCCGGAATCGTCCCCTTCCGCCGGTGCGCCCGGCTCTGCGCCCCGAGCCTAGTACGCCCGCGCGAGGAAACAACTGACTGATCGGTCGGAAGGTCCCATGGGTGGGACCGGCACAGCGTGAACACTTGCGAACTGTCAACTAAGCTGGACGAAACCCTCCCCCCGGCAGCGAGTTCGTAAGGAGCAGCATGGCCGAGCCGGACCGTCCCGTCCCGCACCGCCCCGGTGCGGTGAGCCTCTTCTTCGTGGCCAAGGCCGGCGTCTTCGCGCTCGGCTTCTGGATCTGGCTGCTGGTGCTCGCGGCGCAGGGGGACCCGGCGGAGGGGCTGCATCTGATCGCCGCGACCGGCGCGGTCTGCACCACGCTGGTCGGCGTGGTGCTGGGTGCGCGGATGGCGCTCCAGCGCAACGCCGCCGCCCGCCACGCCGAGCTGAAGCGACTCCTGGTCGACATCTCCTGGAACGCGTTCGCCGCCGCCGGCAACTCCGACCAGCCGGCGAAGGTGGTGCCGTTCCCGAGCCCATCGCCGGACAGCGAGCGGTCCACCAACCGTGGCCCGGGCGAGCGGATCTCGGTGCTGGACCGGGGGGACCGCAACCGGGGCGAGCGCCGCCGCTAGCGCGGTGCCCGGCCCGCGTCCGCGAGCAGCGTCTCCAGCCGGGGCGTGACGCCCCACCGGTCCACCAGCTCGCGATAGTCGGATCGGTTGTCGTCGGTCGGCGGCCCCGCGGTCCGCCGCGCACGGATCAGCAGGTTGCGCGGCGTGTGCCGGGAGTCGACGAACTCCACCACCTCGGCGCGGTAGCCGTGCAGCCGGAGCAGCCCGGCGCGCAGCGCGTCGGTGAGCACGTCGGCGAACCGCTCGCGCAGGATGCCCTGCCGGGTGAGCAGCTCGTCCGGCCCGGGCGCGGGGCGGGCCCGCAGTTGCGCGGCCAGGTCGTGGTGGCAGCACGGGGCGGCGAGCACCCAGCGGGCGTCCCAGCGCACCGCCCGGGCCAGCGCCTCGTCGGTCGCCGTGTCGCAGGCGTGCAGTGCCAGCACCAGGTCCGGGGCCGGTTCGACAGGTGCCTCGGCGATGGTGCCGGCCACGAAGCTGACCCGGTCGGCCCAGCCCAGCCGTTCGGCCAGTTCGGTGTTGCGGCGCCGCTGGTCCTCGCGGACGTCCACGCCGACCAGCGTCACGTCCAGGCCGCGCTGCGTCAGATAGCGGTGGGCGGCAAACGTCAGGTACGCGTTTCCGCAGCCCAGGTCCACCACGCGCAGCGGACCGGCGAGGTCGTCCGGCAGGGTGGCGGCGAGCGCGCGGAGGAACGCGTCGACCTGGCGACGTTTGGCGGCCGACCCGCCGATCGCGTCGAACAGCGGGTCGCCGGGGTCGAGCAGCCAGTCCTTGGCCCGGTCGTGCCCGGCCGGCTCGGCGGTCGGGCGGCTGGCCGTGGCGCGGTGCACCTGCGCCTCGCCGGACTTGGTCACCCGGAGCTGGAGCGTGGTGTCCGCGGTCTCCACGTGCCAGTTGCCGAACGGCTCGGCGAGCAGCTCGTCGACGGCCGCGCCGGACTCCGCGCCGGGGGCGACGTTGCGGGTGTGCGGCCGGGCACCGTCCGAGGTGGCGATCTGCAGCCGGGTGCCGGCCTTGAGGGTGACCGGGCGCAGTTCCGCGCGGACCACCGAGGGCCGCTGACCCCGCCGCCGACCGGCGGCCACGGCCCGGGTCAGGCCCGGGCCGAGCAGCAGCTCCCGTACCTCCCGTAGTGCCGCGTCCAACGGTTCCGCCATGCCGTACCCCTTTCCTCGCTTCCCTGCCGTCCCCGTCCGCACCCGGGCGGCCGACCATGAGGGTGACCGGCGCGGCCAACGTCATGATCGTCGCCGGTGCCCGGGGTGGGGGCAGGGAGCGGCCCCCGGAACTGGTGGGTCCGGGGGCCGTGGTGTGTGTCTGGTCCTGGTCAGTCGGTGGTGGCCTCGGCCGGCGCGCCGGAGCTGCCGCCACGACGACGCCGGCGACGGCGCGGCTTGGCGGCGGTCTCGCCCTCGCCGGCGGCCGCCACGGTCGGCTCCGCGCCGCCCTCGGCGGTGATCACGTTGGTCGGCTGCTCGCCGGCCACCGTCTCGCCGGCCCGGCGGCGGCGCCGGCGACGCGGGGTACGGGTGCCCTCGTCGGCCCCGGCCTCGGTCGGCTCGCTCCCGACGGCGGGTGCGCCGCTGGCCGCGCCGCCGCGACTGCGCCCGCGGTCCCCACCGCGGCCCCGGCTGTCGCCGCCCCGACCGCGGCTGTCGCCACGACGCGAACGGCCGCCGCCCAGGTCCTCCTCGACCTCGGCCGACAGGCCGGCGCGGGTGCGCTCGGCGGTCGGCAGGGTGCCGCTGATGTCCGGGGAGATGTCCAGGTCGGTGTAGAGGTGCGCGGAGGTGTGGTAGGTCTCCGGCGGCTCGGGCATGTCTAGCCCGAGGGTCTTGTCGATGATCCGCCAGCGGGGCACGTCGTCCCAGTCGACGAACGTCACCGCGACACCGGTCGCCCCGGCCCGGCCGGTGCGGCCGATCCGGTGGGTGTAGGTGTCCTGGTCCTCGGGGCAGTCGTAGTTGATCACGTGGGTCACGCCGGTGACGTCGATGCCCCGGGCCGCCACGTCGGTGGCCACCAGGGTGTCGATCTTGCCGGCGCGGAACGCCCGCAGGGCCCGCTCCCGGGCGCCCTGGCCCAGGTCGCCGTGCACCGCCGCCACCGCGAAGCCGCGGAAGTCGAGATCCTCGGCAACCCGGTCGGCGGCCCGCTTGGTGCGGGTGAAGATCATCGTCAAGCCGCGGCCCTCGGCCTGCAGGATCCGCGCCACGATCTCGATCTTGTTCATCGAGTGGGTGCGGTAGGCGAGCTGCTGGGTCTGCGGCGACGGGCCCGTCTCGGCCGTGTGCCCGGCGTGGATCGTCACCGGCCGGCGCAGGAAGCGTCGGGACAGCGCGACGATCGGGTCCGGCATGGTGGCCGAGAAGAGCATGGTCTGCCGGTCCTCCGGCAGCATCGCGAGGATCTTCTCGACGTCGTCCAGGAAGCCCAGGTCGAGCATCCGGTCGGCCTCGTCGAGGACGAGCGCGCGCACCCGGTCGAGCCGCAGGTGCTTCTGCTTCTGCAGGTCGAGCAGGCGGCCGGGCGTGCCGACCAGGATCTCGACGCCCTTGCGCAGCGCCTCGATCTGCGGCTCGTACGCCACGCCGCCGTAGATCGGCAGCACCCGGACGCCCCGGGTGCGGCCCGCGGCGTCGAGGTCCTTGGCGACCTGGATGCCGAGCTCACGGGTGGGGACGACGACCAGCGCCTGGGGCACGCCGTCGCTCCCCTCGGACGGGGCGAAGACGCGCTCGAGCAGGGGGATGCCGAAGCCGAGCGTCTTGCCGGTGCCGGTCGGGGCCTGGCCGATCAGGTCGACGCCGCGCAGGCCGATCGGCAGCGCGTATTCCTGGATGGCGAAGGCGCGGGTGATGCCTGCGGCGGCGAGCGCCTCGACGGTCTCCTGACGGGCGCCGAGCGCGGCGAACGTGGGTGCCTCCGGCGGGACCGGAGCTGTGGGGGCCAGTGGCTGGCCGATAGTCTGCTCACTCATGTGGATGTGGGGGTGCCCTCTCGTGGTGCGCCCCTCATGTCCTCAGGGCGCGAACGGTTTGGCGCGGGCCACGCGGTCGGCGGCGGTTTCGCCGAGCCGGACCGGGCCGCACGCGCTCCGGGGGACCGGTGCTGATCAGCGAAGCTGACCTGGTCGGTGCCCACGGCAACTGTCTCATCCTACCTGAACAGCCTCTCAGCCGTCCCGATTCCGGGTGGCGACCGCGCATCCAGGGGTGCCTCGTGTGACCTGCGCCACATGACGCCGGGGCGGTAGCCTGCGCTCGTGTCCGCCTCCGACCCCGCCGCCGTCGACCTGTTCGGCCTCGTCGCGTACGGCGAGCTGCTCGCCTTCGACCGGCTGGCCGCCGACGCCCGGCTCGCTCCCGACCTGCGCCGACGGGCCGCGCTCAGCGAGATGGCCGCGGCCGAGATCGCCCACTACCGGTGGCTCGCCGACCGTCTCGGCGCGCTGGGCGTGGCCCCCGAGGAGGCGATGACCCCCTACGTCGACGCGTTGCGGGCGTACCACGACTCGACCGAGCCGCGGGACTGGGCGGAAGCGGTGACCAAGGCGTACCTGGGCGACGCGATCACCGACGACTTCCTGCGCCGGCTCGCCGCCGGCCTGACCGGGCCGGATCGCGCGCTGCTGCTCGACGTCCTGCACGACACCCGGTACGTCGAGTTCGCCGCGGCCGAGATCCGGGCCGCGCTGGCGGCCGACCCGGGTGCGGCCGGCCGGCTCTCGATGTGGGCGCGGCGGCTGCTCGGCGAGGCGCTCTCGCAGGCGGGCCGGGTCGCCGCCGCCGACCGGGGCGCGCTCGTCGCGTTGATCGGCCGGGCCGGCGTGGACGTGCCGACGCTGCTGCGCGAACTGACCGAGGCGCACGCCGCGCGGATGTCGGCCGCCGGCCTCACCAACTGAGCTGAGCCGGCCGGAACGACCGGGCCGGCCGGGACGACTGAGCCGGCCGGGACGACTGAGCCGGCCGGGACGACTGAGCCGGCCGGGACGACTGAGCCGGCCGGGACGACTGAGCCGGCCCGGAGGACCGGGCCGGCCGGGACGACTGAGTCGCCGCGGCGGGTGCCCCCGCCACGGCGACCGGCGCGACGCGGATCAGCGGACGGTGAACCCGACGGCGCGGGGCGAGGCCTCCGCGATCTCGACGTAGGCGACCTTGCCGACCGGCACGATGACCCGCCGGCCCTTCTCGTCGGTCAGGGAGAGCGTGCCCTCGCTCCTGGCGAAGGCGTCGGTCACGATCTGCTCGATCTCGGCCGGCGACTGCGCGCTCTCCAGGACCAGCTCCCGCGGCGCGTACTGCACGCCGATCTTGACCTCCACTGTGCCTCCTCAACTGGGGCGAAAAAGCCACCGTGGGAAGGCTATCCGATCGGACGGCGCGATGTTCAGGCTGACTCACCTTGCAGCGGGAAGCTCGCGATGCCCCGCCAGGACAGCGCCGCCACCAGCGCCTCCGCCTCCGGCTTGGCCACCTGCCGACCGCCGGCCAGCCAGAACTGGGCGGCCGTCTCGGCGGCGCCGACCAGCCCGGACGCGAGCAGTTCGGCGTGCGCCCGGCTGGACCCGGTGTCCGAGATGATGGTGTCGGTGATCGCCGCGATGCAGCCCTGCTCGACCCGTTCCACCCGCTGCCGCACGGCCGGGTCGTTGCGCAGGTCGGACTCGAAGACCAGCCGGAACGCCTCGCTCTCGTGGTCGACGAAGTCGAAGTAGGCCCGCACCGCCGCGCCGACCCGTTCCTTGTTGTCCTGCGTGCCGCGCATCGCGTCGTGCACCTTCGCGACGATGGCGTCACAGTGCGTGTCGAGCAGCGCGAGGTAGAGCTCCATCTTTCCGGGGAAGTGCTGATAGAGAACCGGCTTGGAGACGCCGGCCCGCTCGGCGATGTCGTCCATCGCCGCGGCGTGGTAGCCGTGCGCGACGAACACCTCCTGGGCAGCGGCGAGCAGCTGCTTACGGCGCGCCGAGCGGGGCAGGCGGGTGGGCCGGCCGGCGGTCTGAGCACCGTTCCCCACTGCGGTCATGGGAACCTCCGAGTATCTGCGTCGAGCCGGCACGTATCGCCCGAACCGGGCCGGGTTCGTGAACCCGTCGCGGAATTGGCCCGCCGCTGTAACTTATCGCCACTGTCACCACACGGTAGCCTCAGCGGGGGCGACCAAGGAGCGCGCGGTGAGTGAAACAGGGCAACCCGGAGCCGCCACCCCGGGAGAGCACGGCGACGGGACGGGTCAGCAGGACGACCCGGCCCGCACCGGCGGCGGTTGGGCGCCCCCGGCGAACGGCTGGTCCCGCGGCGCCCCGGCGCCCGGTGGCTGGCCCTACGGCGACCTGGGCGGTGGCTGGGCCGCCTCCTCGCCCCGGCACGGCGACCTGCCGGCCCCGCTGCCCGGTCACGCGGCCGAGGAGCCGCCGGCCCGCGCCAACGGCCGCCACGTCAACGGCGTGCGTCACGCCGGGGAGGAGTCGCCCGTGACCCGCCAGGCGCCGGTGAGTGCCCCGCCCGTGGGCGAGCCGCCGCGGGAGACCGACGGCGACCGGCTGGCCGTGCCGGCCCCGCGACCCGCGCCCGCGGTCGAGCAGCAGCCCGACGCGACCGGCTCCCGCCACGCCTCGGACGACACCGCCGCCGGGCGGCTCCCCCGCTGGGCCGAGACCGGTCCGACCTCCGCGCCCCCGGCGCTCCAGGTGCCGCCGGTCGGCGCCGCCGCCTCCGGCTTCGAGATGCCGCCGGGTTTCCACGCGCCGACCGTCGACCCCTCCGCCCCGTCGCTCTCGCGTGGCTGGGCCGACCGGGTTCCGGTCGAGCCCGCCGCCGCCCGCGCCGAACAGCCCCCGCCCGAGCCGCCTGCGCCGCACCCGGTCGACCCTCGCGCGTCCGACGAGGCCCGCGCCGCCGACCCACGAGGCGCCGGGGCGGACGACCCGGGCGCGGGCCCGGGCGAGCCGGACTGGTCCGGCCCGTCCTGGAACCGTCCGAGCTGGGGCGACGGCTGGGCCCCGCCGTGGGCCCGCACGGACGAGCCGACCGGCCGCCGGGCCGGTCACGACGGCGAGCCGGCCGGGCGCCGGGCGGTTCCCGACGACGGGCCCGCCCTCCGCCGGGCGGCCCGCGACGACGAGCCCGTCGACCGGGCGCCCCGCGACGACGAGCCGACCGGTCGCCGCGCCGCCCGGGAGAACCGCGCCGTCGAGTGGGCGCCCGAGCCGGTGCGGCCGTACGAGCCGGCCCGCGTCGAGCCGCCCACCGGGTACGAGCCACCCCGGCCCGAGCCGGTCCGGCCGTACGAGCCGGTGCGGGCGGAGTCGGGTGCCGGGCACGAGCCGCCGCACCCGGAGCCCACCCGGCCGTTCCGGCTGCCCCGCGAGGACCCCGAGCCGCGTCCGGGTCATGAGCCGGCCGCCCAGCGCCCCTCCTGGGCCGGCCCGCCGGTGCCGGTGACCCCGTTCGGCGCGCGTCCCGAGCCGACCGCCGTCCCGCCGGCGCCGCGCGAGGCGCCGGCCGGTCCGCCGCCGGCGGCGTACGCTCCCGCGCCGGCCGCCCGGGCCGCCGGTGAGCCGGCCGACGAGCCCTCGCGCGCGCCGGACCAGCCGTCCGCCGAGCCGGTCTCCGCCGCCCCGGCGCCGTTCGACAGCTACCGGGCGCCCCGGCCGACGAGCGCCCCGCCCTACGCGGCCCGCCGGTCCGCCCCCGAGCCGCCGCCGGCCGCCGCCGAACCGGCCGCCGACTCCCGGTCCGCGGAGCCGGCGCCGGTGCTGCCGCAGCGCGTCCCCGCCGAGCCGGACGTGCCGGTCGTGCCGGAGCCACCGGCGGTGGAACCGTCCGCCGAGACTCCCGAGCTGGCCCGCATCGCCACCCACCTGCGCCGGGACGACGAACCCGCGCCGCTGCGCGAACGGCCGGAGGGCTTCGACGTGAACGCCATCCTGGACGCGGTCCGGGAGGTGGCCGGCGTCCGCGACGCCGCGCTCCGCCGCACCCCGGCCGGCGCGCACAGCCTCCGGCTGGACCTGGCCGACGGCGCCGATCCGGCCGACGTGAGCCGCCTGGTGGCCCGCCTGCTCCAGGAGCGGATGGGCCTGGCCGCCGCGCCGCAGAACCTGCCCGGCGCGCCGGCCGTGCCGCCGCCACCGGTGCGCCGCCGGTCCGCCGCGGCGCGCGGCGACCGCATCGGCGAGCTTCCGACCGAACCCCGATCGGGTACGCCCCGGTCGCGCGCCGACGACGAGCTGGACGCCCCGGCGCGCACCGCGGTGCCGCCCGGCCCGGCCGGTGACGACACCCCCGCCCGGCCCGGTCTGGTGCGTCCGGCGAACCGGCCGGCCGAGAACCGCTCCGGTGAGGGCCGGTTCGGCGGGGTGGAGTCGCGCACCGGCCGATCCACCGACGCGCCCGTCGAGGGCGTCGAGCCGGGCGTCGAGCCGCCGCGCCGACGTCGCCAGTCCACCCACCGGGGCCGGGCCACCGTGGACGAGACGTCGTTGGCCGCCGCGCCGACCGGCATGTCCACCGGCAGTCCGGTCACGCTCGGCACCTCGTACTCCGGTGGGCAGATGACCACGACGGAGACCGCGCCGTCGCGACCGCTGGACCCGGGCGGCGCGCCGGGGCCCCGGGTGGTGATCGACCACGTCCTGGTGAGCACGTTCGGGCTGGACGCCACCACCGAGGTTCGCCTGTTGGCCGGGGACCGCGCGGCCGACGGTCACGCCACCGGCCCGGCGGTCGACGGGTACGTGCTGCGGCTCTGCGCGGTGGCCGCGGCCGCCGCGGTGGACGAACTGCTCGGCGGTGGGGACGTGCCGGCCGGTGAGCGGGGCCGCTGCTTCGTCGAGCACGCCGCGGTGGTGCCGTTCGGCAACTGCGAGGTGGCGACCGTGGTGGTGCTGCTGGTCTGCGAGGGATGGGTGGAGCAGCTGGCCGGCTCGGCGCTGGTGGCCGGCGATCCGCGGCAGGCCGTGGTCCGGGCCACCCTGGCGGCGGTGAACCGCCGCCTGGAGGCCTTGCTCGCCTGAGCGATGGTGCGGTCGGGGCCGGCGCGGGGAAGACTGGAGACATGAAGCGTGCCGCACTCTGGCCGGATCATCTCCTCCCCGCGCACCACGTCCCGCCGCCCTGGCCCGGCCGGCACGTGCCGCTCGACGGCACCCTCGTCCACGTCCGGGACACCCCGGCCACCACGCCCGACGCGGAGCCGGCGCTGTACGTGCACGGCCTCGGCGGCTCCGCGCAGAACTGGACCGACCTGGCCGGCCTGCTCGCGGGCCGGCTCGACGGCCAGGCGATCGACCTGCCCGGTTTCGGGCGCAGCGAGCCGGGGCGGCGCTACACGATCCCGGCCTTCGCCGACCGGGTGGTCCGCTGGATCGAGCACAGCGACCGGGGGCCGGTGCACCTGTTCGGCAACTCGCTGGGCGGCGCGGTCGCGGTCCGGGTGGCGGCGTTGCGGCCGGAGCTGGTCCGCACGCTCACGTTGATCTCGCCGGCCCTGCCGTTCCTGGACTTCCGGCGTTCGTTGCAGGGGCGGATGCTGCCGGTGCTGGTGATCCCCCGGGGCGAGCGGCTGGCCGCCTGGCGGCTGGCGCAGCTCGCACCGGAGGTGATGGCGCAGCAGGTGATGGAGTCGTGCGTGGCGGACCTGACCCGGATCAGCGAGCAGCGCCGGCAGGAGGCGATCGACGAGATCCGGATCCGGTACGAGGCGGCCCACTACGCCGCCGCCTACGTGCGCACGTTCCGGGGCCTGGTGGGCAGCTTCCTGCGGTCGTACCTGCCGGGGGAGGGCGCGCTCTGGCGGCAGGCCGCCTCGGTGCGGGTGCCCACGCTGGTGGTGGGCGGGCGGCAGGACCGCCTGGTCGACGTGCGGGTCGCCCCGCAGACCGCCCGGGTGATCCCGGACAGCCGGCTGCTGATGCTCGACGGCGTCGGGCACGTGGCCCAGCTCGAGGTGCCCCGGGTCGTGGCGCGGGCGGTGCTGGGGTTGCTCGACGAGGCGGCGCCGGTGCCGGTCCCGGTGCCGGCCGGGTCGCCGGACGTCGCCGCCACGCCGGGCCCGGCGGAGCGGAAAGCGCAGGCCACGGCCCTGGTCACCGGAACGGGGGAGAGCGAAAGCGGGCGTGACGTGGCAGGCTGAGCCGGATGCCCAGCTCCCGCCGTCCGCGTGCCGCGCGGTCCACGTCCCTGGCTCGCCGGTGGCGCACCGCCGTGGTGGTCTGCGCGTTCCTCGCCGCCGCCGGGGTGGGCGTCGGGGTCGCGTTGCGGCTGCCGCCGGCCGGCGCGAAGGAGCTGGTCGCCGACGGGTTCGCCGCGCAGCCGCCGGCGCCGACCACCGTGCCGTCGTCGGCCGCGCCGCCGTCGGCCGCGCCCAGCTCGCCGGCGGCGCCGGTGTTGGCGCTGCCCGGTCCGGTGCCCGCGCACGGCAGGGGCGGTTTCTCCTACGACGAGCGGCCGGGCGGCGTGCTGGGCCGGGCCGGGGTGCTGCGCCGGTTCCGGGTGGCGGTGGAGGACGGCTCCGGTGAGCAGGCACGTGCCTTCGGCGACGCGGTGCAGCGGGCCCTGGCCGGGCCGGGCAGTTGGGTGGACGGCGGTCGGCTGCGGTTGCAGCGGGTCGCGCCGGGCACCCGGTACGACTTCACGATCTACCTGGCCACCCGGGACACCGCGGGTCGGCTGTGCGGGGCGGGCGGGATCGACATCCGCAAGGGCGGCGTGCCGTACACGTCCTGTCGGGTGCCCGGCAAGGTCGTGATCAACCTGGATCGGTGGCGCACCTCGGCGCCGCACCTGGTGGCCGCGCGGATGCCGCTGGACACCTACCGGCTCTACGTGGTCAACCACGAGGTCGGGCACCAGCTCGGGCACCACCACGAGGCGTGCCCGAATGCGGGCCGGCCCGCACCGGTGATGCAGCAGCAGACGCTGTTCCTCGACGGTTGCCGGCCGAACCCGTGGCCGTACCTGGGCGGGAAGCGGTACACCGGCCCGTCGCGGTGAACCGATCGCGAAAGATGTTCGCGGCTTAAGCGGTAAAAGCAGCTAAATGCCCGAATTGCGTGTCACGCTGGTGGCATGACGTCGTCGTCCCCCTACGACCCGCCCGAACGTCCCGGGCTGCGCCGGATGCGCCGCCGCCGCCGACGGGCCGTCCTGCTGCTGGCCATGCTGGTCGCGGCCGCCGGTGGCGCGGTGGGGATCACCCGGCTGAGCGAGCCGCCGCGCCCCGCGCGGATGCCGCTCGCCGCCGAGCCGACGCTGATGCCGGACGCCGACACCGGACCGGCGGCGCCCCCGACCGCCTATCCCACCGCCGGCCCCGGCACCTTCGCGGTGGCCGGGGGCCGGTCACCGGTACGCGGTGACGCCGGCCCGCTGCGCCGCTACCGGGTCGAGGTCGAGCAGGGCGCCGGGCCGGACGTCAACGCGTTCGCCGCCACCGTCGACACGGTGCTCGGGGACCCGCGCAGCTGGATCGCCTCCGGCCGGCTCCGGGTGCAGCGGGTGCCCGAGGCGGCCGCCGCCGACTTCACCGTCTACCTGGCCACGCCGGTGACCTCGGAACGGATGTGCGCCGAGGGAGGCCTGCACACCGAGCGGTACACGTCCTGCCGGCTGCCCGGCCGGGTGGTGCTCAACCTGGCGCGCTGGATGACGGCGGTGCCCGACTACGGTGCCCCGCTCGACGTCTACCGGACCTATGTGATCAACCACGAGGTCGGGCACGAGTTCGGCGAGCTGCACCAGGCCTGCCCCCGCCCCGGCGCACCCGCCCCGGTGATGCAGCAGCAGACGTACGGGCTGGACGGCTGCGTGCCGAACGCCTGGCCGTACCTCGACGGGGTGCGGTACGAAGGGGAGCCGACCGACGGCGTCTGAGTTATTCCCGGTCCCGCAGTTCGGGCCGGGTGTCCCTCGTCATGGCCGATCGTCGGTGCGGCGAGCGACAATGGCGCGGTCCCACCGCCGATCCCGGGGAGTCCACCGTGTCGTTGCCCCCGCTCGTCGAGCCCGCCGCCGAGCTGACCGTTGACGAGATCCGCCGCTACTCGCGCCACCTGATCATCCCGGACGTCGGGGTGGAGGGGCAGAAGCGGCTGAAGAACGCCCGGGTGCTCTGCGTCGGCGCCGGCGGTCTCGGCTCGCCCGCCCTGATGTACCTCGCCGCCGCCGGTGTCGGCACGCTCGGCATCATCGACTTCGACACCGTCGACGAGTCCAACCTCCAGCGCCAGATCATCCACGGCGTCTCCGACGTCGGCCGGTCCAAGGCCGAGTCCGCCGCCGCCACGATCCGCGAGATCAACCCGCTGGTGCAGGTGGAGATCCACAACACCGCGCTGGACCGGGAGAACGTCAAGGACATCTTCTCCCGCTACGACCTGATCGTCGACGGCACCGACAACTTCGCCACCCGCTACATGGTGAACGACGCTGCCGTGCTGCTCGGCAAGCCGTACGTCTGGGGTTCGATCTACCGCTTCGACGGCCAGGCCTCGGTCTTCTGGGCCGAGCACGGCCCCTGCTACCGCTGCCTCTACCCGGAGCCGCCGCCGCCCGGCATGGTGCCGTCCTGCGCCGAGGGCGGCGTGCTCGGCGTGCTCTGCGCGTCCATCGGGTCGATCCAGGTCAACGAGGCGATCAAGCTGCTCACCGGCATCGGCGAGCCGCTGGTCGGCCGGCTGATGGTCTACGACGCCCTCGAGATGAGCTACCGCAAGATCAAGGTGCGCAAGGACCCGAACTGCGCGCTCTGCGGCGAGAACCCCACGGTGACCGACCTGCTGGAAGACTACGAGGACTTCTGCGGCGCGGTCTCCGAGGAGGCGCAGGAGGCGGTGGTCGACTCCACCATCACCGCGCTGGAGCTCAAGGAGTGGCAGGACGCCGGCAAGGACATCTTCCTGGTCGACGTCCGCGAGCCCGCCGAGTACGAGATCGTCCGGATCCCCGGCGCGACGCTGATCCCCAAGGGCGAGATCCTCTCCGGCGAGGCGCTGGCCAAGTTCCCGCAGGACCGGCAGATCGTGCTGCACTGCAAGTCCGGCGTGCGGTCCGCCGAGGCGCTCGCCGCGCTGAAGGCGGCCGGGTTCAAGGACTCGGTGCACGTGCAGGGCGGGGTGCTCTCCTGGGTCAAGCAGGTCGACCCGTCACTGCCTTCCTACTGAGCCACCCCTCGCTCGGCGGCCCCGTCACTCGCGTGGACATTCATGCCCGTGAGTGATGGGGCTTTCGCGCCTTGTGTCCCCGGTCCTCGGCGGTCCGCGCCAAACCCTGGCCGAGCTACCGAGGCGTAACCACGTCGGCGCAGGTAGCGTCACCGCCGTGGTCGATCTGGAAGCGGCGATCGGGTTCGTCGTGGCACACGGGGACGCGGTGGACCGCGCCCGCCTGTCCCGGCTGCGCTCCGGCGCGCCGGCGTCGCCGGAACTGCTCGACGCGGCGGAGTCCGGCCAGACCCTCGGCGGCGGCTGGCCCGCCGTGCTCGGCGGCGAGGTCGCCTCGGTCGACGCGACCTGCTTCCGCCTGTCCGAGCTGGACGACCTCGGCGCGCTGGGCCGCCCCGCCGCCCGGCACGCGCTCGACTGGCTGGCCAGCGGTCAACTCGCCGACGGCGGCTGGGACGAGCACCGGTCGCTGGCCGGTCTCGCGCCGGAGTGGGCCACGCCCGGCGATCCCGAGGCCCGGTTCTACCTGACCGCCGACGCCGGGTTCTGGCTCACCGTGGCCGGGCTGGACGCCCGCGCCGCCGGGCCGCTCGACCACCGCGTCGGCGGGGCGTACGCCGGGGTGGTGCAGGCGGCGTCGCACACGCTCGCCGCGCAGCTCGCGCCGGACGGCACCTGGCCGTCGTTCCTGCCGGCCGGGTGGCTGGCCGCGGCCGTGCTGCACCGGCAGCAGATGTTCTACGAGTCGGCCCGCATCCAGGCCGTGCTCGCCGACCGGCTGCCGGAGATGTCCCCGGCCGACGTGGCCTGGCTCGCCGCCACACTGCGGCGGGTGGAGGTGGGCGAGGAGCAGTGGCTGCTGGTCTCGACGCGGCGGCGGCTCGCCGAGACGCAGCGCAGCGACGGCGGCTGGGACAGCGACGACGGCCACCAGTTCGACGTGCACACCACGCTGCGCGCGATCCGGGCCTGCCGCCCGAACGCCCCCGAGGCACCGCGCGCCGGCGCGCAGTTCGTGGTGCCGCCCAGCGTCACGCTGCCCGCCCCGCGCTCGGGTGAGCCGCCGGCGACACCGGCCGGCGGCCCCCTCCAGGTGGCTTAGGCCTGTCGCTCAGCGGAGGTGGCCGTCGCCGGTCACCACGTACTTCGTGCTGGTCAGCTCCGGCAGGCCCATCGGGCCACGGGCGTGCAGCTTCTGGGTGGAGATGCCGATCTCGGCGCCGAACCCGAACTCGCCGCCGTCGGTGAACCGGGTCGACGCGTTGACCATGACCGCGGCGGCGTCCACCCGGGCCACGAACTCCCGGGCCGCCCGCTGCGAGTCGGTGACGATCGCCTCGGTGTGCCCGGTGCCGTAGCGCCGGATGTGCGCGACCGCCGCGTCCAGCGAGTCGACCACGGCGACCGAGATGTCGGCGGAGAGGTATTCGGTGGCGAAGTCCTCCTCGGTCGCCGGCACCACGGCGGGGGAGTGCGCGGCGACCTCCGGGCCGCCGTGCACGGTCACCCCGGCTTCGGCGAACGCGGCCAGCACCGGGGGCAGGAAGGCGTCCGCCACGTCGCGGTGCACCAGCAGCGACTCGGCGGTGTTGCAGGTGGACAGGCGCTGGGTCTTGGCGTTCAGCGTGATCGCCACCGCCTTGCCGAGGTCGGCGGCGGCGTCCACGTACACGTGGCAGTTGCCCACCCCGGTCTCGATCACCGGCACGGTCGACTCCTCGACCACGGTGCGGATCAGCGACGCGCCGCCGCGCGGGATCAGCACGTCGACCAGACCCCGGGCCCGCATCAGCTCCTTGACCGAGTCGCGCGAGGAGGAGTCGAGCAGCTGCACCGCGTCGGCCGGCAGCCCGGTCGCGGCGACCGCGTCACGGAGCACCGCGACCAGGGCCGCGTTGGAGTGCGCCGCCGACGAGGAGCCGCGCAGCAGCGCCGCGTTGCCGGACTTCAGGCAGATCCCGGCCGCGTCGACTGTCACGTTCGGCCGGCCCTCGTAGACGATGCCGACCACCCCGAACGGCACCCGCACCTGCCGCAGCTCCAGCCCGTTCGGCAGGGTGGAGCCGCGTACCACCTCGCCGACCGGGTCGGGCAGCGCGGCCATCTGGCGCAGGGCGTCGGCGATGGCGGCCACCCGCCCCTCGTCGAGGGCGAGCCGGTCCAGCACGGCCGCGCTCAGCCCGGCGTCGCGCCCGGCCGCCAGGTCCGTCGCGTTGCCGGCCAGGATCTCCGGGGTACGCGCCACCAGCGCGTCGGCCATCGCGTGCAGCGCGGCGTCCTTGGCGGTACGGGTGGCCGTGGCGAGATCCTCCGCCGCGTCCCGGGCCCGCCGGGCCTGCTCGACGACGCTCATCGTGCTCCCCTCCTTCACAGGTGTTAGGCGGGGGCCCTTCTTATGCAGAATGCGTTAAGAAGGGCCCCCGCCTTACAACAGGACGAGGTCGTCTCGGTGGACGACCTCTCGCTCGTAGGCCGGGCCCAGGGCCGCGGCGAGTTCCGAGGTGGACCGGCCGAGCAGACCGGGCAGCTCCACCGCGTCGTAGTTGACCAGGCCCCGGGCCACCGGCGCGCCGGCGGTGTCGACCAGGTCCACCGGGTCACCGGCGGTGAACGCGCCGTCCACCGCGGTGATCCCGGCCGGCAGCAGCGACTTGCGCCGGCCCACCACGGCCTGCACCGCGCCCGGGTCGAGGTGCAGCCGGCCGCGTGGCGCGGTGGCGTGCGCCAGCCAGAACAGTCGGGCGGCCGGGCGTCGGCTGCTGGCGTGGAAGAACGTGCCGACCGGGTCGCCGGCCAGCGCCGGGCCGGCCAGCGGCGCGGCGGTGAGCACGACCGGGATGCCGAAGCCGGTGGCGATCCGCGCCGCCTCGACCTTCGTCACCATGCCGCCGGTGCCCACGCCGGCCCGGCCGGCCCCGCCGACGTCCACGCCGGCCAGGTCGCCCTCGCCGTGCACCTCGGCGATCCGGGTGCTGCCGGGGCGGGCCGGGTCGCCGGTCCACAGCGCGTCCACGTCGGAGAGCAGCACCAGCAGGTCGGCGTCGACGAGCGCGGCCACCAGCGCGGCGAGGCGGTCGTTGTCGCCGAACCGGATCTCCTCGGTGGCCACCGTGTCGTTCTCGTTGACGATCGGCACGGCCCGCAGGTCGAGCAGCTTGCGCAGGGTCCGGTACGCGTTGCGGTAGTGCGCCCGCCGGGTCACGTCGTCGACGGTGAGCAGCACCTGCCCGACGGTGCGCCCGTGCCGGGCGAACGCGGTCGCGTACCGCCCGATGAGCAGCCCCTGGCCGACGCTGGCGGCGGCCTGCTGGGTGGCCAGGTCACGTGGGCGTCGGGTCAGCCGGAGCGGGGCGAGGCCGGCGGCGATCGCGCCGGAGGAGACCAGCACCACCTCGCGGCCCTGCGCGGTGAGCGCGCCGAGCGTGTCGACGAGCGCGTCGACCCGGGCGTCGTCCAGGCCGCCCGTCGCGGTGGTCAGCGAGGACGAACCGATCTTGACCACGATCCGGCGGGCCGAGGTGACTGCTTCACGCACCCGCCCATTCTGCGGGTTGCGGTCCGCGCGGCCGTGGCGCGTTCCCATATCGTGGCAGCTCGTGACACCTGACGAGTACGTCGAGGCGGTGCTGGCGCTGGTCGAGCGGATCCCGCCGGGCCGGGCGATGTCCTACGGGGCGGTGGCCGACGCGCTGGCCGAACGGTCGGGGCGGGCGTCGGCCCGGCTGGTCGGCTCGATCATGGCGCGGCACGGCGGCGGGGTGCCGTGGCACCGGGTGGTGAACGCGGCCGGCCGGCTGCCGCCGGGGCACGAGCGGGAGGCCCGGGCCCGGTTGCGCGCCGAGGGGTGCCCGTTGCGCGGGGACCGGGTGGACCTGGCGGCGGCCGCGTGGTCGCCGGAGCAGGGGATGTGACCGCGGCCATAACGTGAGTAGCATTCGGCTCCATGACCACTTCGGGCCTGCCCCGCCGGGTGCACCTCGGATACGCGTCGGGCTCCCTGGTCACCGGCGCGTTCGGGACCGTGCCCGGGCTGCTCCTGCTGCCCTACCTCACCGACACGCTCGGCGTCGCGGCCGGGCTGGCCGCGCTGCTGGTGCTCCTGCCGAAGGCGTGGGACGTGCTGGTCAACCCGGTCGCCGGGCGGATCTCCGACCGGACCCGCTCCCGGTGGGGCGCCCGCCGGCCCTGGCTGCTCGGCGGCGGGCTGGCGCTGGCGGCGCTGTTCGCCTCGATCTTCGCCGCGCCGTTCGCGCGCGGTCCGGCCGCCGCGGCGTACGTGGCGCTGGCGTTCCTGGCCACCGCCACCGCGTTCGCGTTCTTCCAGGTGCCCTACGTGGCGATGCCGGCCGAGCTGACCGCCGACCCGGCGGAGCGTACCCGGATGATGACCTGGCGGATCGCGGTGCTGGCGCTGGCCATCCTGGTCTCCGGCGCGGTCGCCCCGGCGGTGGTGGCCGCCGGCGGCGACGGCGTGCCCGGCCACCGGTGGATGGGCCTGTTCGTCGCGGCCCTGATCGTGCTCGGCACGCTCGGCGTGTTCCTCGGCACCCGGTCGGCGCCGGCCGGCACGGTGACGGAGAGCGAGCCGAGCCTGCGGGCCCAGCTGGCGGTCGCCGGCCGCAACCGGCCGTTCCGGCTGCTGCTGGCCTGCTTCGTGATCCAGTCCGCCGGGGTGGCCACCGTGCTGGCCGGCGTGAAGTACTTCGCCGACCAGGTGTTGCGCGCGCCGGACAGCGGCCCCACGCTGCTGTTCGCCTGCTTCGTCGCGCCGGCCCTGCTGGTCATGCCGCTGTGGAGCCGGGCCGGCACCCGGCTGGGCAAGCGCACCGCGCTGGTCGCCGCGTCGCTGCTCTTCGCGGCCGGCGCGCTCGCCCTGGTCGCCGCGCCCGCGCTGCCGGCCGCCGCGGTGTACGCGGTGGTCGCGCTGATCGGCGTCGGATACGCCGGCCAGCAGGTCTTCGCGCTCTCCATGCTGCCCGACTGCATCGCCCACGACACCGCGCGCACCGGTCGCCGGCAGGCCGGCGTGTTCACCGGCCTGTGGACCGCCGGGGAGACGTTCGGCCTGGCCCTGGGCCCGGGCATCTACGGCCTGGTGCTCCAGCTCTCCGGCTACGTCTCCTCGTCGACCGGTTCCGCCGCCGCCCAGCCGGACACCGCCCGGCTCGGCGTGCTGCTCGGCTTCACCGTCCTGCCGGCCCTGCTGGTGGCCGCCCCGGTGGTGCTGCTGCGCGGCTACACCCTGACGCCGGGCCAGCTGCTCGCCGCGCCCGGCGCCCCGGCGTCCCACGCCACCGCGCCGGTCGCGGGGCCATGAGTCGCCGCACCCGCCTGGCCACCGGCTGCCCGGACCGTCACGAGAGGAACACCCGAAACCGATGACCGAAACGGCAGGGACAGGCGCGCTGCCCGCACGGGGGATGCCCGCGGCGGACGTGCTCGACGAGATCCGGTCGCTGCGGGCGGCCGACCGACCGACGCACGGTGGCCGGCTCTTCGCCTACGTCTACGACCCCGGCGTGGCCGGGCTGGACGAGCTGGCCCACGCCGCGTACGCGGAGAGCGCGCACGTCAACGGCCTCGACCCGACCGCCTTCCCGTCGCTGCTGGCGATGGAGAACGCGCTGGTCGCGGCCGCCGCCCGGCTGCTCGGCGGCGGCCCCGGCACGAGCGCGCCGGACGTCGTCGGCAGCGTCACCGGCGGCGGCACCGAGTCGCTGCTGCTCGCGGTGAAGACGGCCCGGGACGCCCGGCCCGAGCTGGCCGAGCCCCGCATCGTGGTGCCGGCCAGCGGGCACGCCGCGTTCGCCAAGGCCGCCCACTACCTGCGGGTCACGCTGGACCCGGTGCCGGTCGACCCGGTGACGCTGCGTCCGGCGGTGGCCGACGTGGCCGCCGCGATGCGGCCGGAGACCGTGCTGGTGGTGGCGTCCGCCCCGTCCTACGCGCACGGCGTCGTCGATCCGGTCGCCGGGATCGCCGCCCTCGCGGCGGACGCCGGGGTGCGCTGCCACGTGGACGCCTGCTTCGGCGGCTGGACGCTGCCCTGGCTGCGCCGCCTCGGCGCGCCGGTGCCGCCGTTCGACTTCGCCGTGCCCGGGGTCACCTCGATCTCGGTCGACCTGCACAAGTACGCGTACGCGCCGAAGGGCGTGTCGGTGCTGCTGCACCGGGATCCGGCGTTGCGCGCCCCGCAGTACTTCGCGTACGCGGACTGGCCCGGCTACACGATGGTGAACCCGGTGATCGCCTCGACCCGCTCCGGCGGGCCGATCGCCGCCGCCTACGCCACCCTGCGCCACCTGGGCGAGGACGGCTACCTGCGGCTGGCCGCGTCGACCCGGGACGCGGTCGCCGGGCTGGCCGCCGCGGTGCGGGTGACCGACGGCCTGCGGCTGATGGCCGAACCCGAGTCGACGGTGGTCTGCTTCACCGCCGACGACCCGGAGCTGGACCTGTTCGTGCTGGTCGACGAGCTGACCGCGCGGGGCTGGCACACCCAGCCCCAGCTCCGCCACGCCGACCTGCCGGCAAGCGTGCACCTCACGGTGACCGCCGCGGTGGCGCCCCGGGTGGCCGAGTTCACTCCGGCGCTGGCCGACGCGGTCGCGGCGGCGCGGGCCGCCGGCCGGGTCGTGCTGCCACCGGAGCTGCTGGCGCTGGCCGAGGGCCTCACCCCGGAGGCGCTCACGCCGGAGCTGGTCGCCGGGCTGGCCGAGGGGCTCGGCCTGGGCGGCGGCGCCGGCGTGCCGGACCGGATGGCGGTGGTCAACACGCTGCTCGACGCCGCCCCGCCGGCGGTGCGGGAGCGGCTGCTCGCCGAGTTCGTCGGGCTGCTCCAGCGTCCGGCCTGGTGACCGGCGCCGCTCACTCGAACGTCACCGTGATGCTGCCTCGGGTGGTGGTGCCGGGCACCGCGGCGTTGTCGTCACCCCGCTCCACCGACACCGGGATCTGATGGTCCGACCCGGCGGTCCGGCGCATGAAGTGCAGGCCCACGGTGATCCGTTCGCCCGGGTCGAGAGGGCCGGGGTGGCAGTAGAACGCGCCACCCCCGCCGGAGGCCGTGGGGCAGCCGTCGACGAGCGAGTGCTCGTGGATGTCCGGGTCGCTGTCCGGCAGCGTGACCCGCACGTCGGTCAACCGATCCGGTCCGACGTTGGTGACCGTGACGGTAGTCATGCCCCGTCGCCACCCGTCGGCGTCCGGCGGGCCGTAAACCACCGGGGTCGTGGTGAGCGTGAACAGCGGTGACACCGGAATCGGCTTGGACGTCGACGTGGTGGGCGCCGGCGGCGACGGCTCGGCCGGGAAGGCGGTCGGCCCGCCGGTCTGGGTGAACCGGCCGTCCCGCCAGCGGTAGATCCGCGTCTGCCGGTGCGCGGCGTTCGGCTCCGTGTCGTCGGCCTCGACCCGGTCGGTGACGTCGACCCGGACCGCGCCGTCCGGGCGCGCGTCGAACGCGACCAGCCACTCCGGCCGCCGCGGGTCGGAGCGGAAGACCCGCCCGAGCGCCACCGGCGTGCCGTCCGCGGCCCTGTCGAACGCCACCACCTGCTCCGGGTACGGGCTGCCGCCGCGCAGGCAGCGCACGACCGCCACCGGTTCCGGTACGCCGTCACCGTCCACGTCGCCGTAGGCGTACGCCGCGTTCGAGAGCAGTACGTCGCCGCCGGTCCGTTCCACCAACCGCACACCCCGGGTCCGGCAACCGGCCCCGGCCGGCCACGCCGGCAGGTCGACGGTGGCGGCGAGCAGCTCCGCCCGCTCGATCCGGCCGGCCGGCGTGCTCGGTGAGGCCGACGGGCCGGCGCTCGGCGACCCGGTCGGGGCGGGCGACGCGGTCGGCGCCGGCGACGTCACCGGCGCCGGCGTGCTCTGGCGGCCCAGCGCGGCCCAGGCGGCCACCGGCGCGGCGACCGCCACCGCGACCACGACGGCCACCGTGGCCACCCGGCGTCGCTGCCGACGTCGCACCGTGCGCCGCACCGCGTCCGGCCCGGCCGGTACGACCGCGTCGAGCGTCAGCGTGCGGTACGCCTCGAACGCGCCGCTCAGGCGCGTCTCCCGGGGCTCAGGCATGATCGGTCACCTCGTTCGTGGTGGTGAGCTGGGCCGCCAGCGCGGCCCGCCCCCGGTGCAGCCAGGACTTGACCGTGCCCTCCGGCACGCCCTCCTGCTCCGCGATCTGGCCGACGCTGAGGTCGGCCAGGTGGTGCAGCACCACGGCACGGCGCTGCGTGGGCGGCAACTGGGCGAGCGCGGCGGTCAGCGCCACCCGGTCCGGCCCGGGACCGGGTACGTGCTCCTCGCGCTGCCGGTGCAGCCAGGACTCCGCCGTCCGCAGCCGCCGCCAGCGGCTGGTGGCCAGGTTCCAGGCGACCCGGCGGACCCAGGCCACCGGGTCGTCGTAGCGGGAGACCCGCGACCAGCGTGCGAACGCTCGGCAGAACGCCTCCTGCACCAGGTCCTGCGCCTGGGACAGGTCGCCGCAGTACGCGGCGAGCTGCACGGTCAGCGACCGGAAGTGCGCATGGTAGAGCCCGTCGAAGTCGACCGCCTGACGTCGGTCCGGCCCGTCCGTCGTCTCGTCGGGTGGCGGCTCGTCGCGCCGCGCCTCCCTCGTCACCGTCATCCGTTCCTCCCCGTACGGCGCCGCCAACGCGGTCCCCTCCGTCACACGTGCTGACGCCGCCGTCGGTTGCGCCGGATGCGCTCCCGGACGCTGTGGTTGACTGTCGGTTCACAGACCCGCGCAGGGGGAGGCCCGAGGTGCAGTTGCCGGCCGTGCTCGGCGAGCCGATCCGGTTCGTGCTGAACTGGGGCCGCCGCTACTCCCTCTGGGTGTTCAACTTCGGCCTGGCCTGCTGCGCCATCGAGTTCATCGCCACCAGCATGGGCCGGCACGACTTCATGCGGCTCGGCGTGATCCCGTTCGCCCACGGCCCCCGGCAGGCCGATCTCATGGTGGTCAGCGGCACGGTCACCGACAAGATGGCCCCGGCGGTCAAGCGGCTCTACGACCAGATGCCCGAACCGAAGTACGTGATCTCGTTCGGCGCCTGCTCCAACTGCGGCGGCCCGTACTGGGACTCCTACTCGGTGACCAAGGGCGTCGACCAGCTCATTCCGGTCGACGTCTACGTGCCCGGCTGCCCGCCCCGCCCGGAGGCGCTGCTGCACGGCATCCTCCGCCTCCAGGAGAAGATCGCCGCCGAGCAGTCCGGCCCGGGTGGCGTGTCCCGCCCCGACCGGCTGGCCTCCCCGGCGGACGTGGTCCCCCGGCCGGTGGAGGCGCTGACCGCGCCGCCGGTGCGTCCGCCAGCCGACTGATCCCGCCGGTGGCGGGGCGGCGCTAGCCTGCGGACCATGACCGACTCCCCGGAGAAGCGTTCCGCCTTCATCGTCGACGTGCTGACCGAGGAGTTCGGTGCGTCCATGGCGGTCGACCCGGCGGCGTTCCGCCGGAAGTTCCGCAAGATGGCCGCCTCACCGTTCGCGTTCTACCGGGGCAGCGCCTCGCTCTTCTACGCCGACCAGCGCGGCGACTTCGCCGGCGACAGGTACCTCGACGACCGGACCAGCCGGGTGTGGATCCACGGTGACCTGCACGCCGAGAACTTCGGCACCTACATGAACGCCTCCGGCCGGCTGGTGTTCAACGTCAACGACTTCGACGAGGCGTACGTCGGTCCGTTCACCTGGGACCTGAAGCGCCTCGCCGCCAGCGTGGCCCTGCTCGGCTACGCCAAGGCGCTCTCCGACCGGGTGATCGGCGACCTGGTGACCGGCTTCGCCCGCTCCTATCTGGCCGAGCTGCGGGCGATCGCGGCCGGCGGGGACGACGCGATCGGCTCGATCACGCTGGAGAACGCCGACGGCGTGCTGCGCCGGGTGCTCCAGCAGGCGCGGCTGAACACCCGGGTGGACCTGCTCGCCGCGCAGACCACCGTCGACAACTACGAGCGCCGGTTCTCCCTCGGCGACGGCGTGCACGAGATCGACGCGGCGACCCGCGAACAGGTCTGCGCCGCGTTCGCCGACTACCTCGACACGCTGCCCGAGTCGACCACCCGGCACCGCCCGCTGGCCGCCGGCATCAAGGACGTGGTGCTGCGCAAGGGCGTCGGCATCGGCTCGGCCGGGCTGCCGTCGTACAACCTCCTGCTGGAGGGGCACACCGAGGCGCTGGAGAACGACGTCGTCATCTACATGAAGCAGGCGCAGGTGCCGGCGGTGGCGCGGCACATCGACGACGAGCGGGTCCGGTCGTACTTCCGGCACCAGGGGCACCGGACCGCCGAGTCGCAGCGGGCGTTGCAGGCGCACGCCGACCCGTGGCTGGGCTTCACCGAGCTGGACGGCGTCGGCCAGCTCGTCGCCGAGGTCTCCCCGTACGCGGCGGACCTGGACTGGGCGGACGTGAACGAGCCCGAGGAGCTGGCCGGGGTGCTCACCG
Source organism: Micromonospora humi (assembly GCF_900090105.1). Lineage (GTDB taxonomy): Bacteria > Actinomycetota > Actinomycetes > Mycobacteriales > Micromonosporaceae > Micromonospora > Micromonospora humi. The sequence continues at coordinate 122,698 of NZ_FMDM01000009.1, forward strand.
ACCTGGGCCGGGCGGTCGCCCGGATGCACTCGGTGGCCGACGACGAGTCCAGCCACGACCTGGTCGACTACTCGACCGAGGAGTCGATCGTCGCGGCCGTGGCCACCGACGACGACGGGTTCACCGGCTACCTGGTGGACTTCGCCCACCGGTACGGCATCCGGGCCCGGGAGGACCACCAGCTCTTCGTGGACCTGTTCCGCAACGGCCGGCTGCCGGGCATCTGAGCCGGCGGCCGGCTCACTGCGCGAAGTCCAGCACCACCTTGATGTCGTCGCCGGTCGACGCGTACGCCTCCCGGTAGGCGGAGACCGGCACCCGGCGGGTGATCAGCGCGTTCAGCCAGGACTGGTCGGCGCGGGCGAGCGCCTCGCCGGCCAGGTCCCAGTGCCGCCGGCCGGCGTTGACCGAGCCGAACACCACGTTGTTCTCCAGCACCAGCTCCCGGTTGAGCGCGCCCGCGTCGAAGTCGATGCTCCGGCCGCCGCTGGACACGCCGGTGAGGCAGACGATGCCGTTCGGGGCGGCCTTGCACATCGCGTCCAGCACCACCGGTGGCGCCCCGGTGCACTCGACCACCACGTCCGGTTCGAGGTCCAGCTCGGCCACGGTCGAGGTGTGGTAGGTCGCGCCGAGCGCGCGGACCAGGTCCGGCTTCGGGCCGGTGGTGTTGCGGTCCAGCACGTGCACGGCCATCTCGCGCTGGCTGGCCAGCAGCGCGGCCAGCAGGCCGATCGGCCCGGCGCCGGTGATCAGCGCCGTCGTCGGCATCCACTCGGCCCGGCGACCGATCCGCTCGATGTGGTCCCAGGCCTTCGCCACCACGCTGGTCGGCTCCAGCAGCATGCCCACCGACGCGAGCGCCGGGTCCAGGCCGACGGCGAACTTGGGTTGCAGCCGCCAGCGTTCCCGGGCGAAGCCGTTCAACCCCTTGATGCCGTGCTCGGTGTACTGCCCGTTGCGGCACATGTCCCACTCGTCCACCGCGCAGTTGGCGCAGGGCACCGGGTCGGGGCGGCGGACCACGCCGGCGACCAGGTCGCCGGGGTGCAGCGTGCCGGTCGGGTCCTCCAGCACCCGGCCCAGCGACTCGTGGCCGAGCACCAGCCGCTCCTGGCCCGGCGGCGCCTCGCCGTACTCCCCGGCGATGATCTCCTGGTCGGTGCCGCAGACGCCCACCGCGAGCGCCTCGACCAGGATCGCGCCCTCCTCGGGCGCCGGCTCGGGCCAGTCCTCGGTGAGGCGTAGCGAGTCCGGGACACCGGGGGTCACAGTCACAGCGCGCACGAGCCTCATCTTTCCCCGCCGGCCGCCCACCCGCCCGGCAAAGCGACGATCCGGGCCCGGACGGCCCGACCCGGGCGGAAGCCGTCGGCCATAGGATCAGCGCATGACTCCGGAAGAGGTCGGCCGGCGGGTGGTCGAGCTGCTCGCGCCCGTCGAGGCCACCGCGTCGGTCTCCGGCGGTCAGGGGCACGCCCGCGCCACCGTCGACGTACCGCCGGCGAGCTGGGCGGACGCGGTGCGCGCGGCACGCGACGACGCCGAGTTGGGGTGCGACTTCCTCGACTGGCTGTCGGCGGTGGACGAGCTGGCCGACGGCTTCGACGTGGTCGCGCACCTCTGGTCCGTCCGGCACCGGCACGGGTTGCTGCTGCGCACCCGGGTGCCCCGGGGCACCCCCGTCGTCGCGTCGGTGGTCGACGTCTTCCCGGGCGCCGCGTGGCACGAGCGGGAGACGCACGAGATGTTCGGCATCGACTTCGCCGGCCACGGCGAGCTGCGGCCGTTGCTGCTGCCGCCGGAGTTCGAGGGGCATCCGCTGCGCAAGGAGTTCGTGCTGGCCTCCCGGGTCGCGAAGCCGTGGCCGGGGGCGAAGGAGCCGGGTGAGTCGGAGGCGGGCGGCGGGCGCCGGCCGATCCGGCCGCCGGGCGTGCCCGCGCCGGGGGAGTGGGGGACGACGCCCACGCCGGCCGGCGCGGCCGGCGTCGGCGAGGGCCCCCGCGGGGGTACGCCGGCCCGCCCGGCCCGCGAGCGTCCGGCGCGTCCGACCGGTCCGTCCCGCCGGGAGCCCGCCCCTCCGCCGGCGGAACCCGGCCCGCTCGGGCGTCCGGTGCCCGGGGAGCGGCCCACCGGCCCCGCGCGGCAGGAGCCGGCGGGCGACCGGCCCGCCGACCCGGCCCGGCCGGAGCCCGGTGCCGCGCCCGAGGCGGGGGAGGGCTGATGCCGGACTGGTTGGAGCTGGTCCTGCGGGTGGCCGGAGTGCTGGTCGCGTTCCTCACCCTGCCGCTGGTCGTGGGCCAGGCCGAGCACAAGGTGATGGCCCACATGCAGGGCCGGCTGGGCCCGATGTACGCGGGCGGTTTCCACGGCTGGGCGCAGCTCGTGGCCGACGGCGTCAAGTTCGTGCAGAAGGAGGACGTCACCCCGCGCGACGCGGACCGGCAGGTGTTCCGGCTGGCCCCGGCCGTGGCCCTGGTGCCCTATCTCCTGGTGCTCCTGGTCATCCCGCTCGGGCCGGGTGACCTGGTCGCCCAGCCGCTGGACATCGGCTTGTTCTTCGTGCTCGCGGTGGTGGGCGTCGGGGTGCTGGCGGTGCTCATGTCCGCCTGGGCGTCGGCCAACAAGTACAGCCTGCTCGGCGGGCTGCGCGGCGCGGCCCAGCTGCTCGGGTACGAGCTGCCGCTGGTGCTGGCCGCCGCCTCGGTGGCGATGGCGGCGGGCACGCTCAGCCTGAGCGGCATCGTCGAGGCGTGGCGGCCCTGGTGGCTGCTCTGGCAGGCGCCGGCCATGGTGATCTTCTTCGTGGCCGGGCTGGCCGAGATCCGCCGCCCGCCGTTCGACATGCCGATCGCCGACTCCGAGCTGGTCTTCGGCTACATGACCGAGTACACCGGCCTGCGCTTCGCGTTCTTCCTGCTCGCCGAGTACGTCGGCATCGTGGTGATCGCGGCGCTGACCACTGTGCTCTTCCTGGGTGGCTGGCAGGGGCCGTTCGCCGACGCCCAGCTCGGCTGGCTGTGGACGCTGCTCAAGGTCTTCGCCGTGGCGTTCGTGATCATCTGGCTCCGGGTGAGCTACCCCCGGCTGCGCGAGGACCAGCTCCAGCGCCTCTGCTGGCTGGTCCTGGTCCCGCTGGCCCTGGCCCAGTTGGTGCTCACCGTCGCGGTCCGCCTCGCGATGTAAGGCGGGGCCCCTTCTTAACGTTTCCGGTAGAGGAGGGGGCCCCGATTAACACCTCGTCTCAGCGCAGCGGCGTGTGGGAAGGGTCGACCCGCTCCTCGGGAGCGGGGGGTGGGGGCGGGGTGCCGTCGCCGAAGGGGCGGCCGCCCAACTCCTCCCGGCCGTGCTCGGTGAGCCAGTTCGACAGGTCGGGGCCGAGCGGCACGATCCCGGTCGGGTTGATGTCCCGGTGGACCTCGTAGTAGTGCCGCTTGATGTGGTCGAAGTCGATCGTGTCGCCGAAGCCCGGCGTCTGGAACAGGTCCCGCGCGTAGGCCCAGAGCACCGGCATCTCGCTCAGCTTCTGCCGGTTGCACTTGAAGTGCCCGTGGTAGACCGGATCGAAGCGGACGAGCGTGGTGAACAGCCGCACGTCCGCCTCGGTGATCGTGTCGCCGACCAGGTAACGCTGCCCGGTCAGCCGCTCGCTCAGCCAGTCCAGCCGGTCGAAGAGCCGGTGGTACGCCTTGTCGTACGCCTCCTGGCTGCCGGCGAAGCCGCACCGGTAGACACCGTTGTTGACGTCGGCGAAGACCACCGCGTTGACCTCGTCGATCTCGCCGCGCAGCCGTTCCGGGTAGAGCTCCGGCGCGCCCGGCCGGTGGTGCGCGGTCCACTCGGTCGACAGGTCCAGGCTCATCTGCGCGTAGTCGTTGGTGACCACCTGCCCGGTGGGGACGTCGACGAGCGCCGGCACGGTGATGCCCCGCTCGTAGCCGGGGAAGCGGGCGAAGTAGGCGTCGGCCAGCCGCTCGATGCCCAGCACCGGGTCCTTGCCGCCCGGGTCCAGGTCGAACGTCCAGCTCCGCTTGTCGTGGGTGGGCCCGGCCACCGCCTGCGAGATGGCGCCCTCCAGACCGAGCAGCCGGCGGACGATGATCAGCCGGTTCGCCCAGGGGCAGGCCCGGCTGACCGCCAGCCGGTAGCGGCCCGGCTCCACCGGCCAGCCGTCCCGCGCGTCCGCGGTGATCCGGGTGGCGATGTAGCGCTGGTCCCGGGTGAACTCACCACCGGGTTCCACGTACTTGCCGCCGGTCCGGTCCAGCACCTCGTCGTTGCTGCCGCCCACGCCCACCTCCCGAGTTGGTTCCGTTCCCATCATGGTCGCTCCGGCCGGTCCCGGCAGGGCGAGCGGCACAGAGAACGGCATAGGCTGCCGGACGTGACCGATGTGGAGGTGGCGGCCCGACGCTTCGTCGCCGACGTGTGGAACGCCGGCCGCGAGGAGAGCGCGTACGAGCTGGTGGCCCCGGAGTGCCCCGGGCTGGGCGGCGTCGGGCCGGATGCGGTGCTGGCCTGGCACCGGGACCGGCGGGCGTCGTTCCCCGACCTGCGCTACAAGATCGTCGAGGTGGTGGCCGGCGGCGGGCGGGTCGCGGTGCGCTGGCGGGCCGCCGGCACCCAGGCCGGGCAGTTCGGTCCGGTGCCGCCGACCGGGCGGGTGGTCAGCTATTCCGGGGCGTCGTTCCTGCGCTTCGACGAGGCGGGCCGGATCGTCGACGTGTGGAGCGTCAACGAGCTGTTCCAGGTGCTCCAGCAGCTCGGCGTGCAGATGCTGCCTCCGCTCACACCCGGCGAGGCGTGATCCGGCTGATCGGCAGGTTCACCGGGAACGGCTCGCCGGTGTCGACGAACTTGGTCCACCGGCCGGTCTCCGCGTAGATCTCGTGGACCGGATCGATCTTGTAGGTGTGGACGACGAGACTTTCGTCCTCGATCTCGATCCGCCAGTAGAACGGGATCCCGGCCTGGGCGTAGAGCGCCGGCTTGAGCACGCGGTCGATGGACCGCGTGCTGGGCGAGACGATCTCCACGGCGAGCACCACCTCGTGTGGCTCGTACCGGGATGGCTCACGTGCGGCAGCGGCGGCGGTGGTGACCAGCACGTCCGGAATGAAGTAGCGGGTGCGGTTGATCCGCACCCCGACCGCCTGGGTCACGTCGTACCCATCGGGGCAGTCGTCATCGAGAGCCACCATGAGCAGGGCAGCGATGCTCTGGTGCATCCGGGTGGGGGAGTGGGACGTGAGCAGCACTCCATCGAGCAGTTCACGGCGGCGACCGTCCTCCGGCAGCGCGTCCAGATCGTCGGTCGTCCACTCGCGCTCCTGCGGGTGGTCGCTCTCCAGAGCGGCGGTCATCGGTAGGCCCTTCCCGGTGTGTCGTTCTCCCCACGCTCACGCTACCGCCGCCAAGAGTCGGGTGGTGGTCGCGCGCGCCCGGGGCACAGGGCAGGATGGGCGGCATGAGCGAGCACGGTGGAGTGCCCGGCGGCGGGCTGGTGAAGGGCCTCGCGGTCACGTTGAAGACGATGACCCGCCGCTCGACCACCCAGCAGTACCCGGACGTCGCGCCCGAGCTGCCGCCCCGCTCGCGTGGCGTGATCGCGCTGCTGGAGGAGAACTGCACGGTCTGCATGCTGTGCGCCCGCGAGTGCCCGGACTGGTGCATCTACATCGACTCGCACAAGGAGGAGGTGGCGGTGCCCGGCGCCGCCCGCCCCCGCCAGCGCAACGTGCTCGACAAGTTCGACATCGACTTCTCGCTCTGCATGTACTGCGGCATCTGCATCGAGGTCTGCCCGTTCGACGCGCTCTACTGGTCGCCCGAGTTCGAGTACGCCGAGTACGACATCAAGGACCTGCTGCACGACAAGGACCACCTGGGCGAGTGGATGGGCACCGTGCCGCCGCCGCCGGCCCACGACCCGCTCGGCGACCCCTCCAAGGAGGAGACCACCGCCGCCCGCAAGGCCGCGGCGCCCGCCGCCCGTCCGGCCCCGACCCGGGTACGCTCCGAGGCCGCCGACGAACCGGGCGGAGGCGCGGCCTCATGACCGGCGCGGACGTGCTGCTGCTCGCGCTCGGCGCGGTGGCGGTGGGGTCGGGCGCGCTGGTGGTGGCCACCCGTCACCTGGTCCGGGCCGGCCTGTGGCTGGTGGTGTGCCTGGGCGCGCTGGCCGGCGACTACCTGGTGCTCACCGCCGAGCTGGTGGCCTGGGTGCAGGTGCTGATCTACGTGGGCGCGGTGGTGGTGCTGCTGTTGTTCGCGGTGATGCTGACCCGGGCCCCGATCGGCCCGTCCGACGACCTCGACCGGCCCGGCTGGCCGGCCGCCCTGGTCGGCGGCGGCGGCGGCCTCGGCCTGGCCGTGCTGCTCGTCGACGCGTTCCGCTGGTCCCGGGTGGACCTGCCCGCCGCGGGCACCGCCGAGCGCCTCGGCGAGCAGGTGTTCCGCTCCTGGGTGCTGCCGTTCGAGGTGCTCTCGGTGCTGCTGCTCGCCGCGCTGGTCGGCGCGATCGTGCTCTCCCGCCCGGACATCGGCCGCCCGGCCGAGCCCGCCGCCGACGAGGGCGGGCGCCGGTGAGGCCGGTCATCCCGTACGTCACCGCCGCGCTGCTGTTCGGCCTGGGCGTCTACGGCGTGCTGCGCCGCCGCAACGCGGTGCTGGTGCTGATGGCGGTGGAGCTGATGCTCAACGCGGTCAACCTGATCCTGGTCACCGCGGACACCACGGTCCGGGCCGCGCTGCCGCACTCGGGCCAGGTGTTCGCGCTGTTCGTGATCGTGTTGGCCGCCGCCGAGATCGGCGTGGGGCTGGCCATCGTGCTCCAGCTCTACCGGCTGCGGGCCAGCGTGACTGTCGACGACGTCCCGCTCGCCGAGCACGGGCCGACCGCGACCGGTGAGCCCGCGTCGCCCGCCCCGGAAGGCGCGACCCGATGAGCACGGCAACGGTCTGGCTCGCGGCGGTCCTGCCGGGCGCGCCGCTGGTGGCCGGCCTGCTCGGGCTGCTGCTGCCGCCCGCGTCGCACGGGGACCGCGCGCCGGCCCGGCGGCTGGCGGTCGGGCTGGGTGTGGCGGGCGCGGTGGTGGCGCTGCTGGCCGCGCTGGCGTTGCTGCTGCGCGTCGACGCGCCGGTGGAGGCGGCCACCACCTGGGTCGAGATGGGCGGGCTGCGGGTCACGCTGGGCCTGCGGCTGGACGGCGTGGCCGTGCTGGTGGCCACCGCGGTCACCGTGGTGGCGCTGGCCGTGCAGGTCTACTCGACCGGCTACCTGCGTCGCGGCCCGCACGACGACGTGGACGTCGACCACCGCTACCCGCCGTACGCCGCGCAGCTCAGCCTCTTCACCGCCGCCATGCTGACCGTGGTGGTGTCCGGTGACCTGATCATGCTGCTGGTCGGCTGGGAGGTGATGGGCATCTGCTCGTACCTGCTCATCGCCCACGACCGGCGGCTGCCGGAGGCGCCCGGCGCCGCGGTGAAGGCGTTCCTGGTCACCCGCGTGGGTGACGTCGGCTTCCTGCTCGGCATCGCGTTGCTCGGCGTGGGCGCGGGCAGCTTCCGGATCGCCGACGTGCTGGCGCACGACTGGTCCACCGGCACGCTGACCGCCGCCTGCCTGCTGCTGCTGGCCGGGGTGGCGGGCAAGAGCGCCCAGTTCCCGCTGCACACCTGGCTGCCGGACGCGATGGCCGGCCCGACGCCGGTCTCCGCGCTGATCCACGCCGCGACCATGGTGGCCGCCGGGGTCTACGCGGTGGCCCGGCTGTTCCCGCTCTTCGCGCAGGCCCCGGCCGCGCTCGCGGTGCTCGGGGTGCTGGCCGCGATCACCATCCTGCTGGGCGCGTTCGCGGCCACCGCGCAGGACGACATCAAGCGGGTGCTGGCCTGGTCGACGGTCTCCCAGATCGGCTACATGACCGGCGCGCTCGCGGTGGGCGCGCCCGCCGCCGCGCTGTTCCACCTGCTCACCCACGCCGCGTTCAAGGCGTTGCTGTTCCTCGCCGCCGGCGCGGTGATCCACGCGGTGGGCACCACGCTGATGTCCCGGATGGGTGGCCTGCGCACCGGCATGCCTGTCACGTTCTGGTGCACGGTGGTCGGGCTCGGCGCGCTGGCCGGGGTGCCGCCGCTGGCCGGGTTCTGGAGCAAGGACGGCGTGCTCGCCGCCGCCGAGGCGACCGCGCTGGACGGCGCCGGCCCGACCGCGTCCTGGGTGGGCTGGCTGGTCTGGCTGGCCGGGCTGCTCGGCGTCGCGGTCACCGCCTGGTACGCGACCCGGCTGCTGCTGCGCACGTTCTTCGGCGTGTCCCGCACGCCGCTGGTCCGGCCGCACGACCCGCCCGCGTCGCTGCGCTGGCCGGTGCTGCTGCTGGCGGTCCCGGCCGCGCTGCTCGGGCTGGCCGCGTTCGCGCCCTGGTTCACCGACCGCCTGCGGGTGCCGGGCGACGACACCGGCGAGGCGGTCGAACTGGTCCACCTGGCGCCGAACCTGATCCTGCCGTTCCTGCTGCTCGCGGCCGGCGCGGGTGTGGCCTGGGCCGGCTGGCGTCGGGATCCGGCCGCCGACCCGGCCCGCTTCCTGGGTCCGCTGCGGCCGGTGTTCGCCCGGGCGTTCCGGCTCGACGACGTCCAGCACGCGCTCGTCGTACGCCCGGTCGGCGCGCTGGCGCGGGCCGTGCGGGCCGGCGACGAGCTGGGGGTGGACGGCCTGGTGGAGGGCGTCGGCCGGGCGGCGGTGGAGCTGGGCGACGGGCTGGCGGCGGCGCACCGGGCGGCGTTGCCGCGGGCGGCGGCCGGGGTGCTGGCCGGCGCGTTGCTGATCGGCCTGGCGGTCGCCCTGATCGGAGTCGGCTCATGACGTTCGGGCAGGTTCTGTTGGTCGCGGTGGTCGCGGTCCCGGCGGTGGGCGCGGTCGCGACGGCCGCCGTGCCGGGCGACCGGGCCGGCCGGCTGGTCGGCACCGCCGCCGCCGCGCTGACGCTGCTGGCGACGCTGCCGCTGGTCGGCGGCGAGCACGGCTGGTTCGGGTACGGTCCCCGGCCGGCGGTGCAGCCGTGGCACCAGCTCGACCTGACCTGGGTGCCGGGGCTGGACCTGCGCTTCCACCTCGGGGTGGACGGCATCTCCTGGCCGCTGGTGGTGCTGACCGCGCTGCTCACGCTGCTGTGCTGCGGCTACACGCTGTGGCGGGTGCCGGCCGGGGGCGGCAGCGGCCGGGCCCTGGTGGCGTTGCTGCTGGTGGTCGAGGTGGGCATCCTCGGCACGTTCCTGGCGCTCGACCTGGTGCTGTTCTTCCTCTTCTTCGAGGTCGTGCTGCTGCCGATGTACGCGATCATCGCCGGCTGGGGCGGGGACGACCGGCGGCGGGCGGCCCGCAAGTTCGCGCTCTACACGCTGTTCGGCTCGGTGCTGCTGCTGGTCGGCGTCTACCTGGTGGTGGCCGCCGCGGGCACCGCCGACCTGGTCGCGTTGACCGGCGGCGCCGGCCTGTCCCGCGACACCCAGCTGGCCGCGTTCACGCTGCTGGCGCTGGCGTTCGCGGTGAAGAGCCCGCTCTGGCCGCTGCACTCGTGGCTGCCCGACGCGCACACCCAGGCGCCCACCGTGGGCAGCGTGATCCTCGCCGGGGTGCTGCTCAAGATGGGCACGTACGGGCTGATCCGGGTGGCCGTGGGGGTGGCGCCGGAGGGGGCCCGCTGGGCGTCGCCGGTGCTCGGCGCGCTCGCCGTCGCGGCGATCGGAATCGGCGGCCTGGTCTGCCTGGCGCAGAGCGAGCTGAAGCGGCTGATCGCCTACTCCAGCGTCGGGCACATGGGGTTCGTGCTGCTCGGGGTGGCCACGCTCACCGCCACCGGCCTCCAGGCGGCGCTGATCGGCAACATCGCCCACGGGGTGATCACCGGCCTGCTGTTCTTCCTGGCCGGGGCGATCAAGGACCGCACGCACACCGGTTCGCTGGCGGAGCTGTCCGGGTTGCGGGAGACCGCGCCCCGGCTGGCCGGGCTGCTCGGCTTCGCGGCGGTCGCCTCGCTGGGGCTGCCCGGCCTGGCCGGGTTCTGGGGCGAGGCGTTCGCGGTGGTGGCCGCCGTGCGGCGGGGCGGGCCGCTGTGGCTGACGCTGGCCGCGCTGGCGGCGCTGGGCGGCGCGCTCACCGCCGCGTACCTCCTGCGGTTGTTGCGCCGGGTCAGCCACGGCCGGCCCAGCGCGGCGGTGGCGCCGCTCGGGCCGGGGTTGGCCGGGGCGGAGCTGACCGCCTGGGCGCCGCTGGTGGTGCTCGCGCTCGCGGTCGGCCTGGCGCCGGCGTTGGTCCTGTCCTACGCCTCCGGCCCGGTGGAGGCCCTGCTGGGGGTCGTGCCATGAGTCTGGTGCAGCCTGTCGACAACGTGGCGCTGCTGCCGGGTTACCTGGCCGCCGGCACGGCGGTGCTGGTGCTCCTGGTCGACCTGCTGGTGGCCCGCCGGGCGGTGACGGTGGCGGTGGCGGCGCTCGGCGCGGCCGGCACCGCGGCCGGCGCGGCACTGGTCGGGGCGGCCGGTGAGCGGCGCACGTTCTGCGTCGGCGCGGACTGCTCCTGGGTGTGGGGCGGCCGGGCGGCCCTGGTGGCGGTGGTGATCGCCCTGCTGACGCTCGGCGTGCTGGCGATCTCCGGTCCGCTGCTGCGGGCCGGGCGCACCCCGGCCGGCGAATACTGCTTCCTGCTGGCCTGCGCGATGACCGGCGGTGTGGTGCTCGGCGCGGCCGGCGACCTGATCACCCTGCTGGTGGCGTTGGAGACGCTGACGCTGCCGCTCTACGTGCTGGTCGGGCTGCGCCGGGCCAGCCTGGCCGGGGCCGAGGCGGCGGTGACGTTCTTCGTGGTCAGCGTGGTCGCCACCTCGGTGACGCTGCTCGGCGCGGCGCTGCTCTACGCGGTCACCGGCAGCCTGCACCTGGACCGGCTGGGCGGCACCCTGGCCGCCCGGGACGATCTGCGCGACCTGCCGCTGACCACGGTCGCGGTGGCGCTGGTGGTGGCCGGGCTGGCGTTCAAGGTGGCTGCGGTGCCGTTCCACGCCTGGGCACCGGCCACCTACGACGGCGCGCCGCTGCCGGTGGCGGCCTACCTGTCGACCGCCTCGAAGCTGGGCGGCGTGGTGGCGTTGCTGGCGGTGGTGCAGCGGGCGCTGCCGGCCGGCGTGACCGGTCCGGTGCTGGCAGTGCTGGCGGCGCTGACCATGACCGTGGGCAACCTGGTGGCGCTGCGCCAGCGGCGTACCGTCCGGTTGCTGGCCTGGTCGTCGGTGGCCCAGGCGGGTTACGTCCTGGCCCCGCTGGGCGCGTTGGCGCTGGCGGCGGGGCGCACCGCCGACGCCCGCGCCGGGGCGTACGCGGCGGCCGTCGCGTACGCCGTGTTCTTCGTGCTGCTGGAGCTGGCCGCGTTCGCCGCGGTGGTGGCCTTGCGGCCGGCGGACGGCGACGGCGGCACGCTCGCCGACCTGCGCGGCGCGGCGCGGCGGCACCCGTGGGTGGGTGGCGCGTTCGCGCTGGCGCTGATCGGGTTGGCCGGGCTGCCGCCGGGGCTGGCCGGGCTGTTCGCGAAGGTGACGGTGGTGCGGTCGCTGCTGGCCGGGCACGCCGGCTGGCTGGCCCTGGTGGTGGCGCTGAACGCGGTGCTCGGCCTGGCCTACTACCTGCGGGTGGCCGCGACGCTCTACGCGCCGTCCGGCGGGGTCGCGGTGGCCCGGCCGGCCCGCACGGTGGCGATCGCGCTCGGGGTGGCCACCGCGGTGGCCGTGGTGATCGGTTTCGCACCGCAGCTCGTGCTGGACGTGGCGGCGCGCTGACCGGTTCGTGCCCGGTTGGGCGGGTGGTTCAGCGGGCGCTCAGGATTCCCCAGCCAACTTTCAGCCATGAGCCGGATGGTTGACGGGTACCGGTGTGTTGAACCGGTCAGCGGGACACCCGCACGGGCCCGCGCACCGAAGGAGCGATCGATCGTGCATCACAACCGTCTCAAGACCGCAGCGCTGCTCGGCCTGTTGACCTCGCTGATCCTCGCGGTCGGCTACTGGTTCGGCGGTAGCGGTGGTCTCGTCGTCGCCGTGGTCGTCTCGTTGCTGATGAACGGCGTCACCTACTTCTTCTCCGACAAGCTCGCGTTGCGCTCGATGAAGGCGCAACCGGTCAGCGAGGCACAGTTCCCCGAGCTCTACCGGATGGTGCGGGAGCTGTCGACGCAGGCCGGCAAGCCGATGCCCCGGCTCTACGTGAGCCCCACGTCGCAGCCGAACGCGTTCGCCACCGGGCGTAACCCGGAGCACGCGGCGGTCTGCGTCACCCAGGGGATCGTCGAGATCCTCGACTACCGGGAGCTGCGCGGCGTGATCGGGCACGAGCTGTCCCACGTCTACAACCGGGACATCCTGATCTCCAGCGTGGCGGCCGGTCTGGCCGGCATCATCACCATGCTGGCCAACCTGGCCTGGTTCATCCCGTTGGGCTCCTCCGACGACGAGGACGGCCCGAACCCGGCGGTGCTGCTGCTCACCCTGATCCTCGGCCCGATCGCGGCCACCGTGATCCAGTTGGCGATCAGCCGCAGCCGCGAATACCAGGCCGACGCGTCCGGCGCCGAGCTGAGCCGCGACCCGCTGGCCCTGGCCAGCGCGCTGAAGAAGATCCACATGGGGACCCAGGCCCGCCCGCTGGCGCCGCAGGGCCAGCTCGCCAGCACCGCCCACCTGATGATCGACAACCCGTTCAAGCGGGGCGGCGGCATCGCCGCGATGTTCGCCACCCACCCGCCGATGGAGCAGCGGGTGGCCCGGCTGGAGCAGATGGCTCGCAACTCCGGGCCGGTGCAGTTCCAGCGCTGACCCGACCGTCCGGTCCCGCCCGCGTCCGTCCCGGACGCGGGCGGAACCGCGTTCAGGCCGGCTCGACCAGCCGGTCCGCCCGGGTGGCGAGCACCACGACGAGCACCACCAGCCCCGCCGCCAGGTAGGCCGCGGCCGGGCCGAACAGGGCCGCGGTGCCACCGAGCAGGAAGATCCCCACCCCGGAGAACATGATGTTCGAGGCGATCATGGTCGCCTCCACCTGGCCCATCCGTTCCCGAGGCGCCAGCCGCGCGAACGTCGCCTGCGCGCCGATGAGCCAGCCCGCGCCGGCGCCGATCAGCGCGTTCGCCACGGCCACGGCCCAGACCGGGGCGCCGACCGCCACCAGCAGGCCGGCCAGCAGCAGCGCCAGGCCGAGCGCCCGGACGACCACCAACTGGCCGGACACCCGGGCCAGCCAGCCGCGACTGCCGACCACGAGCACGAACACGGCGCCGCCGAACGACGAGGCGGCCAGCAGCACCGGCCGCCAGCCCCCGCCGGCCAGGTCCGGGGCGAGCGTCTCCGGCAGCGCTCCGGACAGGACCGTGGCCAGCGTGAGCAGGGCGACGACGCGCAGCACCGGATGACCGGCGATGATCCGGATGCCCGCGGTGGCGGGTGGCCGGCGGCGCCCGCCCTCCTGCGGGTTCACCGGCAGCCCGGCGAGGACCACGGCCGCGACCAGGAACGACACCAGGTCGATCACGAGTGCCAGCCGGGGGCCGAGCGCCACCGTCATGCTCGCCCCGGCGAGCAGGCCGACCACCTGGCCGCTCTGGTTGGCGAACGCGGACAGCCCGAACAGCGGCAGCCGCAGCGGCGGCGCCACGGCCTCGGCGGTGACCGCCACGTGCACGCTCGAGTAGGCGGCCCGGACCGCGCCGAGCAGGCCGGCGGCCAGGATCGCCGGCAGTGGCCGGGGAACCGCGACCGGTACGGCGATCAGCGCCGCGCCGGCCAGCGAGAGCGCGACCAGCATGGTGCGCCGGGCCGGCACGTCCAGCCAGCCGCTGAACACGGTCGCGACCAGCAGCGCGGGCAGCATCCGGGCGGCGTAGACGGCGGCCGGCCCGAGCACCGACCGGGTCTCGTCGTAGGCGAGCAGCAGCAGCGCGGCCAGCCCGATGAAGTCACCCAGCTCGGAGATCGCCCGAGCCGTGAGCAGCCGGGCCGCGACCGGATGCCGGAAGAGCGCGCGGTAGCCGGGGGAGGGCGTCGCGGTGTCGGTCATCGGTGCGACGGGTCCGCTTCCTCGACCTCGACACGCCGCGGCGTGACGGCCCTGCCGCTCATCCGACCTCCGATCACGCCGGCGGCCGACCCCGCCGCCGTTGGCATGGACTCAGTTCGATGAGCAACCTACCCCTTGCCGGCCAGCCAGTCAGCCCCGGTACCGCGCCCCTATTTCCCGCAGAGGCGCCCCCGGGAGAACGGCGGTCCCGGCGACACGTGGCCTCGCCAGACCGGGTTGATGGTGACCGCCAACGCCGGGACCTGCCAGGCCGCGCCGAGCAGCTGGAACGTGCCGTACTCGCGGCGCTTCGACTGGAGGTTGTCGCCGGACAGGAAGTCGATCGCCCGGTCGGTGATCATCTGCTGCCCGAGCAGCCCCCCGTGCAGGGCGGGCACCTCGTAGACCGGGATCCGGGTGTACGGGCCGGGCGGGAGTTCGGTCGCGCTGACCGTGGGCAGGAAGGCGATCACCCGGACCCCGGGGACCGGGCACATGGTCTGGAACCGGTAGAACGGCGCGTTCTCCATCAACGAGCGGATGAACGGCTCGTCCGGGCTGTCCGAGCCCCCGCTGAGCCGGGCCGCCAGCGCGAAGATCCCGCGCAGCTGCCAGCCGGGGGCGATGCCCCAGCCCGCCGCGGCGTCCTCCGGCGGGTAGTAGACCCGGGCGGCGCGGACCAGCGGGCTGAACATCAGCAGCGCCTTCACCGGCGACGACGGGTGGTCCCGCAGGTAGGTCCGCCCGACCATCGCCCCCTCGCTCTCCCCGAGCAGCGCCACCGGCCGACCGGTCCGGGCGTGCAGCGCCCGCACCTGCTGGTCCAGCAGGTCGGAGCTGGAGTCGAGCGAGCGGTGCGTGTCCCGGGAGACGTACGGCTTCGGGCGGCCGGCGGTGTCCCGGCCGGCGTAGGAGAACGTCTCCACCACCGGGTCGACTGCGGGCCGCCCGTCGTACCGCGAGTTGTGCGGGCCGAGCACGATCACCGCGTACGGCACCGAGGCGGGCAGTCGCCGGTCGAGCAGCAGCGGCCGGAACACGCCCACCTGGTATGCCGGACTCGACGTCACCACCTGGGCGGTCAGCGGGATGGCCAGGGCGAGCGCCACCACGAACGGGGCCACCGGCACCCGGGCCCAGTGGACCCGGGCCGGCAGCACCGCCGCCCGCACCGTCCGGTTCCACAGCAGCCCGTTGACGGCCCCGGCGAGCGCCGCGACCAGCAGCGTCCACCAGCCCGGCACCCGCCAGACGACCGCGCCGGCGATGGTGATCACCACGAAGTCGAGCAGCGACCAGCCGACCAGCGCCGCCGACGGCAGGCCGCGCCACCAGCCCGGGCCGACCGCCGCGCGTTGCAGGAACGGCGCGAGCAGCAGCATCGGCGCCACCGCGGCGAACACGAACCAGGAGAGCGACACCACTCCGGCGGCGACGGCGAGCGCGGCGAACGGCGAGACGATCACCGCGGTGAGCGCCGCGAGCCCCAGGTTGCGCAGCAGGATCCGCCGGCGGGCCGGCCGGGGTGACCCGGCCGGCCAGGCGAGACTCACCAGGGCCGCGGAGAGCAGCCCGCGCAGCACGACGGCGACCACCAGGCCGACCGCGTACGCCTGCCAGGTGCTGTGGTAGACGAGCAGCCAGCGCATGTCGTTGTACGAGTCGTACGGCCAGACGGCCGAGCCCTGCGGCGACAGGCCCTCGGCGCTCTGGAAGTCGAGCATCAGGAACAGCACGTTCTGCAGCACCGGGACGGTCGCGGCGAGCGCGACGAGTCCGAGCAACCTGCCCCTCGGGTGGCTCAACCGCTCCTCCTCGGCCCGGACGTCCCGTCCCGACTCTCCGACGCCGGACGCCGGCGTGGGACGGATTTGCGGGAAAGGCGCACGGTCGGGGCGCTGTGAGGCAGCCGACCGTTCCGCCCGGCCATGTCCGGCGTTAGGGTCGAAGGGCTTCTGACTCATTACATCCGGGAGGTCGACCGTGGCCGCACTGCGCCAGTACCTGGGCGTCTGGCGGATCCCCGGCGCGCCGATGCTGCTCATCCTCGGCATCGTCGGCCGGCTCGGGATCGGCATGACCCCGCTGGCGCTGCTGCTCGTGGTCGAGCAGGTCACCGGCCGCTACTCGCTCGCCGCCGTCGCCGGCGGCATCTACGCGCTCTCCGGTGCCGCGCTCAGCCCGGTCGCCGGCCGGATCGCCGACCGGGTGGGCCCCGCGCCGGTGCTGCTGGCAACCGCGCTCGCCCACCCGCTCGCCCTGCTCGGGCTGCTCGGCGCCAGCCGCGCCGACGTCGCCAACCTCCCACTGATCTACCTGGCGGCGGGCGTCGCCGGTGCCACCTACCCGCCGCTGACCGCCGCCATCCGAGGTGCCTGGAACGACCTCACCGCACCGGCCACCGGCCGGGGACACCTGCGCAACACCGCGCTCGCCGCCGAGACCTCGCTGTTCGAGGTGGTCTTCGTGCTCGGCCCGCTGCTGGTGGCCGGCTTCGTGCTGGCCGCCGACGCGTCCGCCGCGCTGGTCGGCGCCGCCGTGGTCACCTTCGTCGGCACCGGCTCGGTCGCGCTCGGCCGGGTGATGCGCGGCTGGCGACCGCACCCGCGCGAGCACCACGCCCGGGGCCTCGGCCCGCTGCGCGTCGGCGGCTTCCCCGCGCTGCTGCTCTGCGTGGCGAGCCTCGGCATCGCCTTCGGCGCCTCCGGCGTGATCGTTCCGGCCTTCGCCGGGAACACCGGCGCCGACGACCCGGAGAGCCTGGCCGGCGTGCTGCTCGCCGTCTGGGGCGTCGGCAGCGCCGTCGGTGGCTTCTCCTTCGGCGTACGCCGGCCCGCCGCCAACATGACCCGCCAGTTCGCCTGGCTGCTCGGCGCGGTCGCGGCCAGCTTCGCCGTCTTCGCGGTGATGCCCGGCCCGGTCGCGCTCGGCGTCGCCCTGGTGCTCGGCGGCGCCGCCATCGCACCCGCCCTCACCCTGGAGAACACGCTGGTCGGGCGGGTCGCCCCGGCCGGCATGCTGAACGAGGCGTACACCTGGGTGGTCACCATGTCGGTGGCGGCCAGCGCCGTCGGCGGCGCGGTGGCCGGGCTGATCGTCGACCACGCCGGCGGCGTACCGTGGGCGTTCCTCTTCGCCGGCGCGGCGGTCGGCGTCGGCGCCCTGGTCGCCGCGCTGCCCGGCGGCCCGATCGCCCGGGCGGAGGCCGCCGCGGTCCGCGCCGAGCAGTCCCTGGCGGCCTGACACCGCCGCGACCAGCCCGACCGCGACGGTCGCCGCCGCGCACCACAGCAGCGTGGGCCGCGCCCCGACCGCGGCGGTCGCCGGGCCGCCGAGCATGGTGCCCAGCGGCACCGCCAGCACCGTGACCGCCCCGTTGGCGGCCAGCTCCACCGCAGCGGCCCGACGCTGGAACAGCGCCGTCGCGGTCGGCAGATAGGGCGCCCAGACCAGCCCGGCCAGCGCGAACGCCGGCAGCGACACGGCGACCGGCGCGCCCAGACCGAGCGGCAGCAACGCCGCGCCGAACAGCACCACGACGCCGGCCAGCACACCGCGCGGCGGCCGGTCCCGCAGGAACCCGGTGAGCAGCCCGCCGAGCAGCGACCCGACGCCGAACGCGGTGTAGAACGCGCCGAGCAGCGCCGCCGAGGCGTGCCGGTCCTCGGTCACGTGCACCGGCATGGCCACGTAGAACGGCCCGAACAGGAAGAAGAACACGCACGTCAGCGCCAGCAGGCCGAGCAACGCCCGGTCCCGGCCGATGACCCGGAAACCCGAGGTACGCGACGGCCCGGCCCCCGCCGCCCGCCCCGCGCGCCGGCGATCCGCCGGCACCGCGAGCCGGTAGCTGACCGCCAGCACCGCGAACGTGCCGGCGTCGATCGCGAGCACCCACACCGGTCCCACCCCGGCGATGAGCAGCCCGGCCAGCGGCGGCCCGACCACGGTGGCCGCCTGGCCGAAGAGACCCAGCAGCGCGTTGCCGGCCAGGTGGTGCCGCTGCGGCAACAGCTCCGCGACCAGCGTGAACCGACCGGCCGTCCCCCACGGGTGCAGCAGCGACGACACCGCCAGCAGCACCACGTAGAGCCCGACGTCCAGCACGCCGGCCATGTGGGCGACCGGAATCGCCCCCAACGCGAGCGCCCGCACGCTCGCGTCCCAACCGGCGAGCTGGGCGCCGCTCCGCGCACCCAGCACCCGCCCCAACAGCACCGCGCCGGCCGCGCCCGGCAACGTGTACGCGGCCACCGCGAACGCGGTCCAGGTGCCGCGCTGCCCGGCGGGCGCGAGTTGCAACGCCAGCCAGGTCACCGCGACCAGGGCCAACCCGTCGCCGAGGGCGGACACGGCCAGGCCGGGCAGCAGCCGGCGCAACACCGGTTGGGCGAGGACCGGGCGGTACGGAAGGAACGGCATGGTCCCCACCCGACCGCACCCGGGGCCCGCAACTCAACGAAGTTGCCTCAGGGCAGAAGCACTGTCACCGCAGGTCGACCTCGAACCGGTTCTCGTGGTCGCTTGCCCGGTCCTCGTCCTCGACCAGGCGCAGGAGATCGCAGATCCTCCGGAAGCGTGCCGCTCCGAGATTCTTTCTGCTGACCTGCGAGTACGTCCACGTCACGCGCACCGGGCGCGGGACGTCGAGCCGCAGCCGGTCCCGCAGGGCATCCAGGTTGGCGCCGTACCAGGGCCCGAAGTCGAGAGCCCGGGCCAGGAGCCGATGAAGATCGGCTTCACTCCGCACCTCGCGACCATCGATCTCCACCAGCACCTGCGATCGGTCTCCTACCGCTTAGGCCCGGTGGGCCGTGGGCCGGCTGGGGCTTACCGGTAGTTGTTGAACTGGAGCGCGACGCCGAAGTCCTCGCCCTTGAGCAGCGCGATGACGGCCTGGAGGTCGTCCTTCTTCTTGCCGGTGACGCGCAGCTGGTCGCCCTGGATCTGCGCCTGCACGCCCTTCGGGCCCTCGTCGCGGATCTTCTTGCTGATCGCCTTCGCCTTGTCGGTGTCGATGCCCTGGATCACCTTGGCGTCGATCTTGAAGATCTTGCCGGACGCCTTCGGGTCGCCCGCGTCCAGCGACTTTAGCGAGATGTTGCGCTTGACCAGCTTCTCCTTGAAGACGTCGAGGGCGGCACGCACCCGCTCCTCGGTCTCCGCCTGGAGGCTTATGCCCTCCTCGCCCGACCAGGAGATCTCGGCACCGGTGCCGCGGAAGTCGAACCGCTGCGACAGCTCCTTCTCCGCCTGGCGGAGGGCGTTGTCGACCTCCTGACGGTCGACCTTGCTCACGATGTCGAACGACGGGTTCGCTGCCATGCTCATGCTCCTGCTGTCCGGCGATGTGTCCTGATCCGTCCCGCACTGACCAGCGTGGGACTCCCTGACGGTACCCCGTTGCGGAGAGGCCGGGGGCAACCGCTATCCTTGCTTCCGCCGCCGCGTTGCGACGCGGTGGGGTGCCCTGGCGGGTTGCCCGAGCGGCCAATGGGAGCGGACTGTAAATCCGTCGCGAAAGCTTCAGAGGTTCGAATCCTCTACCCGCCACCAGGTGCAGATGCGGCCCCTGACCAGCAGCGATGCTGATCGGGGGCCGTTGTCGTTGGTCTGGGGTGGAAGCTCGCCCGCGAGCAGGCGCTGGCCGAATCGCAGGCCCGCCTCGCCGCTCGTCCGCCGGCCCCACGACCTGCGGCACGCGGCGCCATCGCTCTGGGGTGACTGCTGGCGTCCCACCGACCGAGGTCGCCCGCCGCCTCGGACCCGGCGTCGCCGTTCTGCTCCGCGTCTACGTCAACTGCATCGACGGCGGCGACGACACCATCAACGACAAGATCGGCGAAGCGCTGTCGTGAGAGCGCCAGCCATCATCATCAACCGCTGGCTGGTGACCGTGGCATGATGCGCTTCGCCCAGCAGGGAATGATGTCGCCATGTCTTCACCCGCACCGGACCGGGGCGCACCTGCCGGAGAGCACTTCATCAAGATCTGGTTCAAGTTCCTACCGCGAGAAGGCTGGCTTCCTTACGACACGGAGGGCCTGTGGGGCGTCGCTGTCGGTCCTGACGCCGCTCGCCTCAGCAACGTTCCGTTCCTTCAGGACGGCGTGGCCGAGGGAGATGTCGTGCGCTTCACCACGGGCCCTGATGGACTTCGCTGGGCAACCGGACGGGTCGAGGCATCGGGCAACTGCACGGTGAGAGTCCTGCCGAAGCCCCGCGGCCCGCTCGGACCGAGCGCCCGAGCCGTCTACGACCGCCTGGCGCCCTTCGGCCTCGGCGGCGAAACGTTCAGCACGGACCTGCCTCTCGTTGCCTTTACCGTGCCCGCGAGCGCAGACCTCCGCCAGATCAAGGCGACTCTGCAACTGGGCGAAACGGAGGGCTGGTGGAGCTTCGAGGTGGGGTGTGCGACCGATCATTGGCTCGCAGCTTGAACAGCGGGCGTCGCCCTAACGCCGGTGCCGTGGGCGTGGGCACCTGGTGGGCGGTTGAGCGGCCAGCGTCGATGTGGTGGCGCGACACCGCAGCTCGGAGGCGATGATCCGGCCATGATCACAGGCGCCCTGTAGATCCGTCGCAAAAGCTTCAGAGGTTCGAGTCCTCTGCCTGCCACCAGGTGCAGATGCGGTTCCTGACCAGCAGAGATGCTGATCGGGGGCCGTGTAATGCTCGACGAAGCTGCGACGGTCGGAGAGGTGGCCGGCGTTGGGGGTGCTGACGGCCAAGATCAGTGAACGCCTGATGGGCCGACGGCGACGCGTCTACCGAGGCGGCGTCTTGGTGATGTAGACGCCTTTGCCCTGCCGGCCGTCGATCAGTCCCTCTGCCTTTAGCAGCAGCATGGCCGCCCGGATGACGGTGTTGCTGACGCCGTAGCTCTCGCACAGGGCGGCGAACGAGGGCAGCTTGTCGCCCGGCTTCAACTGGCCGGAGCTGACCTGCTCTCGGATATCCCGGGCGACCTGGAGGTAGGCGGCTTCAGACATAGGTGGTGCTCCCAGCTTGGCGGCTGGTGCAAGCAGACCACACCTCCGGCTCGACTTACAACGCTATGTGTCGTAGCTGTTGACCCTGCGCACATCACGTCCTAAGTTGCTCGTGGGGCCTCCCAGCTTGGCGGCCGGGTCGTCCCGCTGTGGGTGCCCCGTCTCCAGCGACGGCTGACGGGGTGCCCGCGTGCTCATTGACTGGCGGGAGGTGGGATGACCAGACCGGACGATGCGGCTGAAGGACCTCGTCGGCTAGCCGTGACGCCGGAGCGGAGGCTGGACACGCCGTTACTGGTGGCGCTGTCCTGGGCGATCATCGATTACCACCTGGCGTACACCTGCGCCCGCTGCCGTCCGTACGGCTGGTGTCCTCGGGTCGTGGTGGCGCGGGCCCGCATCCGCGCCTGGCGCCGGGTCCGCGAGCAGTGGCGGAGTTGAGGTCCGGCGCGCTGCTCCTGATCAGCAGGGCGGCGAGCGTGCAGTTCGGGACGCCGTTTCACTTCCGCCTGATCCGGGTCCTCGACTGGACCACCTACGACGGCTGGACGTGGTTGGACGGCTACCAGCTCGACGAGCGGGGTGAAGCCGTGGCGCGTCGCTCGATCTTCGTCATGCGACGGGGGTTGAGACCGGGGTCCGTCCCACCTGCTCGGGGTAGTCAGACCCGGGGGCGATCCCGCCGGCGGACGTTGAAGGAACAGCGCTGATGGTGCGCAGTTGGCAGGACACCCGCTCCCGGATGAACCTCGACGAGGCCAAGGTGGCCGAGCACAGGGAGCGGATGCTCGCCGAGGTCCGTGCGATCCGCCGCCGCACCCTGCGGGAGCGTCGCGACCTGAACCGCGATCGAGCAGAGTGAGACGCCGGGGGCCTCCGCATCAGCGGCGCTCGTCGACCACGCGTCGGGCTTCGGCGATCACGTCCGCGTCGATGTCCGAGGTCGTGTCGCCGACGGCCTCCGCGTACTCGTAGGTGTTCTCCAGGGTGACCAACTCGGCGGCCAGGGGAGTGCCGTCCCAGGTGATGTGCAGGTACGCCCAGACCGTCAGTTCGCGTGGCGTGATCTCCCCGGCGAGCGCCCGCCGGGCCATGATCCGGACGGCGGCTTCCTCGCCCTCTCGGCTCCCCTGGGGGTAATAGGTGAGGGAGAGTTCCGTCAGCGCGCCTTCGAGCCACCGTCGCAGCTCGTCGCTCTCCTCGCCCCTGGCGCAGGAGGCGCCGGCGAGGATCCGGAGGGTGGGGCCGTCCACGCCCGCCACCAGGCAGTCGCAGGCGGCCTCGATCACCTGGGCGGCGGTGCCCGGGCCGGTGCTCCAGAGGGCGGCGGTCTCCTGGAGCCGGGCGAGGGCGGCATGGGCGAGCACCCCCACATGATCCATCGGCGGAGTGGTGCGGCGGTAACCGGTTTGCGGCGGCACGGAGTGCGGGTATCCAGCGATACATGTCAGTCTCCGGTCGCCGCTCGGTCAACAGGTTCAACACGTACCTCGAAGCCAGCGCCGGCCAGCGACTGACCGCGATCGTGCTCGCCCTGGTGGCGGGGCCGCTCGCCGGGCTGCTCTGCGTCTGGCTGGCCACCTCGTTCCTGGGCGGCGCGCACTGGTTGGCGCAGACGCTCGTCTTCGCCGTCATCGGTCTGCTCGTCGGCGCCGGGCTGCTCGTCCTGCTGTCGAAGGTCGGTTCCCGTGCCCCGCGTTGACGGTCCCGCCACGGTTGGCGTACGTCAGGTGGATTTCGCCGTGAGTGAGGGAATCACCCACTGGCGCTCATGCCGAATACAGGTATGGTGGTCTATGGCCGGAGCCGACCCCGTCCTGTCGACGGGTCGCGGGCCACGCGAGCATGAGTGCTGGTGGGACGGAGTTTTCGGGTGCCTTGATCCCTTCGTGATGAACGTCGGAATCCGCAGTGGACGAAGCCGTGGGGCACCGTCGAACATGATGAGCTGGCTGCGTGTGGCCGATGCCTGGGCCGAATGGCGGAACCTGACAGCTACTCGGGCTGCAGGGGTGTTCTCGCCTTTTCTGCCCCTGACCGGTGTGGCACGATCGTGGAACCTCCACCATCCCTGTGACACTCTCCCGACAGGAGCAATCATGTCTGGTCGAAGCTTGGGCCGGCTGCTCGGCTCGCTCCTCGTGCTCGCTGCCGTTCTGGTCGGTTCTGGCGTCATCAACTCCGGGGCGCAGATGGCCGACGTTGTCTGGGGTGCCGGCGTTCTCCGGTGACCCACCGACCGCCTCGTGCGGCATAGGGGAGTGGTATGGCCAGCCGAGACCAACGGCGCCGGTCGACGGAGCGGGCCTGGCTCATCACCGCACCACTGACGCTCATCGCGGTGGTCTTCAGCACGGCCATCGGCATCATCTCCGACCATCCGGTCGGGGACTGGGCCTGGGCTCTCGTGCTGCTCGTGGTGATGACCGCGGTCAGCGTCCCGGTCCTCAACTTCATCGTCCGGCGCCAGTCGGTGGCCGTGACGCTGACCGAGGTGCCGTTGGTGGTGGCACTGTTCTACCTGCCACCACTGACGGTGGTCGTCATCTACACGCTCTCCACGCTCGGCTGGTGCGTCTGGCACCGCTTCCCGCCGGCCAAGTTCTGGTTCAACGTCGCCAAGGCGGCCGGCGCCACGTCGCTGGCCGGCCTGGTGCTCCTGGCGCTGCCGCAGTCGCAGGACGTCGGCCGGCCGGGCACCTGGGTCAGCCTCTTCCTCGCGGTCAACACCATCACGCTGGTCAGCCTGCTCTCCGTGGTCGGCGTGCACGTGCTGCTCCAGGGTTGGCAGCCCGGCCGCGAGGCGCTGCGCACCGCCCCGTCCGTCTTCCTCACCTCGTCCATCAACGCGTCGGTCGGTCTGCTCATCCTGATCGCGTTGGAGACGACCTGGTGGTCGGCGCTGCTGCTCGGCGCGCTCTTCGTCGCGCTCGGCCAGGTCTACCGCTCCTACTCCCAGTTCTTCCAGCAGCACCGCACGCTGGCCGGCATGTACGACCTGGCCCGGCTGATCACCACCAGCGCCGAGGGCGCGCTCGGTGACGTGCTGCTCGACCGGGTCCGCGCCCTGATGCAGGCGGAATACGCCACGCTCTGGCTGCCCGCCCAGGGCCGCCACCCGGAGGTGCTGCTCACCGCCCGCGTCGACGCGCCCGGGCTGCTGGACGTGGCCCCCACCCCGGCGGTGTTCCGCGAGCAGGCCCGCAGCCTGGGCCGCACGCTGACCACCGGCCGGCAGCTCGGTGCCGACGCCGCGCTGCGCGGCGTGGCCGACGTGAAGCAGGTCAAGGACGCCATCGTGGTGCCGCTGCGGTCCGGCCAGGCGGTGATCGGGACGCTCGAGGTGGTCAACCGGCTCAGCGACCTCGGCCACTTCACCCCGCGCGACCTGCCCGTCTTCGAGACGGTCGCCGCGCACGCCGCGGTCGCGCTGGAAAACTCCCGCCTCGTCGACCGGCTCCGGCACGACGCCGACCACGACGCGCTCACCAAGCTGCCCAACCGGCGGCGGCTCACGTCGGCGGTGGCCGAGGCGATCAAGATCAAGGCGCCGGACGAGGTGGTGGCGCTGCTGCTCTTCGACGTCGACCGGTTGCGTCAGGTCAACGAGTCGCTGGGGCACGCGGCCGGCGACAAGGTCCTGGTCGAGGTGGCCGAGCGGCTGCGCGCCTGCGCTCCATCCTCGGCGCTGGTGGGCCGCGCCGGCGGCGACGAGTTCCTGGTGACGCTCCGGCTGGAGAGCGCCGACGCGGCGCTGGAGCTGGCCGCCCAGCTCCGCGAGCAGATCCGCGACGAGATGGTCTTCGACACGCTCACCCTGGACGTGGACACCGCCGTCGGCGTGGCCGTTCACCCCGACCACGGCGGCGACGCGGTGGCCCTGCTCCAGCGCGTCGACCTGGCCGCCACCGCGGCCAAGTCGGTGCCCGGCAGCGTGCAGCTCTACAGCCCGGCGCTGGAGTCCCGCTCGCTGCGCCGGCTCGGCCTCGCCGGCGACCTCGAGCGGGCGTTGGCGGACGGTGACCTGGAGGTCTACTTCCAGCCCAAGGTGACGCTGCGGGACCGCCGCCTGGTGGGCGTGGAGTGCCTGGCCCGCTGGGAACACCCGGCGCACGGCGCGGTCGAGCCGGACGACTTCGTGGCGGTGGCCGAGCACACCGGCCAGCTCGGCCGGCTCACCGAGTTCGTGCTCCGGGAGAGCCTGCGGCGCAGCCGCGACTGGAGCCACGGGGAGCAGGCGCTCTCCGTCTCGGTCAACCTCGCCGCCCGTACGCTCAACGACCAGCACTTCCCGGCGCTCGTGCGCGATCTGCTGGCGGAGTACGGCGTCCCCCCGCAGCGGCTCACCCTGGAGATCACCGAGTCGGGCGTCCTGGACGGCACCGAACGTCCCATCCCGACCCTGCGCAGCCTCCGTGACCTCGGTGTCCGGCTCTCGGTGGACGACTTCGGCACCGGCAACTCGTCCCTGGCCCAACTGCGCCGGCTGCCCGTGCACGAGGTCAAGGTGGACCGCTCGTTCGTGCAGGGGATGGCGACCGACCCGGGCGACCTGGCCATCGTCAACGCGGTGGTGACGCTCTCCCAGCAGTTCGGCCTGACCGTGGTCGCCGAGGGCGTGGAGAGCGAGCTGACGCTGGAACTGCTCCAGGACATCGGCTGCGAGATCGGCCAGGGCTTCCTGTTCAGCCGGCCGCTGCCGTACGAACGTCTGGAGGCCTGGTTCGGCGCCCAGGTCGACCCGGAGACGATCGTCGCGGGGGAGCTTCCACGCCTGCGTGTGGTGCCCTGATCAGGCGCGACACCTGTCGGGGGGATCCGATTTCACCTCGGGGACGAGGTCGTGTACTGTTTCCTCTGCGCGACACCCGAAGGGTGATCGGGCAGGCCCCCTTAGCTCAGTCGGCAGAGCGTCTCCATGGTAAGGAGAAGGTCTACGGTTCGATTCCGTAAGGGGGCTCAAAGGGTCCGGCTGGACCCGCCACGGCGGTGTAGCTCAGATGGCAGAGCAAGCGGCTCATAATCGCTGTGTCGCCGGTTCAAGTCCGGCCACCGCTACTCTCGTCCTCCGGGTCCGCCCGGTGGCCGGTGGGATGGGCGCCACAGGCGCCCACTTTGCATGTCCGCGTCGTCAGCGCGTAGGCTGACACGCCGTAGTTGATATCCGTGAGCGAGGAAGGCACTCCGCCGTGGCGAAGGCGACCGATGTCCGGCCGAAGATCACTTTGGCGTGTGTGGAGTGCAAGGAGCGCAACTACATCACGCGCAAGAACCGTCGTAACGACCCGGACCGCATCGAGCTGAAGAAGTTCTGCCCCCGGGACGGCAAGCACACCGTCCACCGCGAGACCCGCTGACGCACGGCCGGCGCCGCCGGCCCGCAGCAGCTTCACCGACGCCGATCCGCCCGGTCGACGGCCACCGAGCCGGCCGACCGCTCGGATCGGCGTTCGTGTTTTCCGTGTAGGTTCGCGGCATGTCCCTGGACCCGTCCTTCGTCGGCCGGACGTATCCGCCGACCGCCCCCTACCAGGTGGGCCGAGAAAAGATCCGCGAGTTCGCCACCGCCGTCGGGGCGACCGACCCGGCGCACCACGACCCGGAGGCGGCCCGGGCGCTGGGCCACCCCGACGTGGTGGCGCCGCCGACGTTCCCGGTGCTCGTGACCATGGCCGCCAGCCGGCAGATCGTCAACGACCCGGAGCTGGGCGTCGACTACAGCCGGGTGGTCCACGGCGACCAGCGGTTCGCGTACACCCGGCCGGTGGTGGCCGGCGACGAGCTGGTCTGCGTGAACACCATCGAGGACGTGACCAGCCGGGGTGGGCACGGTTTCCTGACCACCCGCACGGACGTGAGCACGGTGGACGGTGAGCCGGTGGTCACGGTGTGGGCCAAGATCGTCGTACGCGGGGAGAAGTGAGCATGGACCTGCCGGTGCAGACCTACCGGGTGACCCGGGCGGACCTGGTCCGTTACGCGGGCGCCTCGGGCGACTTCAACCCGATCCACTGGAGTGACCGGACC
Organism: Micromonospora humi; assembly: GCF_900090105.1. Lineage (GTDB taxonomy): Bacteria > Actinomycetota > Actinomycetes > Mycobacteriales > Micromonosporaceae > Micromonospora > Micromonospora humi. The sequence goes on from NZ_FMDM01000009.1 coordinate 149,820, forward strand.
GCCACCGGTGTGGGCCTGCCCGGGGTCATCGCCCACGGCATGTACACCATGGCCCTGGTCGGTCGCGCGGTCACCGGCTGGGCCGGCGCACCGGACGCGGTGGTCGACTTCGGCGTCCGCTTCACCCGCCCGGTGGTCGTCCCGGACACCGACGAGGGCACGGAGGTCGAGGTGGCCGCGGTGGTCAAGGAGGTCACCGAGGACGGGCTGACCAGGCTCGACATCACCGCCACCTGCCGGGGTGAGAAGGTGCTGTCGCAGGCCCGGGCACTGATCCGCACTCCTCGCTGAGGGGCGAGGAGACGCGCGAGGGGCAGACCGGTTGGGAAAGTCGTACGACTACCCGTACACTGGTCCGCCGTGGGGCAAGTGACCCCCGCTCGGCACAACGTGTCCGGGTGGAGGTGAGTTGCCGCACAGGGGTGTAGCTCAATTGGCAGAGCAGCGGTCTCCAAAACCGCAGGCTGCAGGTTCAAGTCCTGTCACCCCTGCGCCTCAGGCCTGACCGTTCCCGTGGGTCGCGTCGCCGTTCGCGGCGGCGTCCGGCCCGTGGTGGTGGCACCGGTGGGGTGGTTCCGAGGCGATCGGGGCTCTCCCGGCCGGTCCGCCGGCCGCGGCCCGTCGCGGGACGGTTGGTCCGGCCGGCGTGACCAACACGCCGCGCACGCCGCCCGGCGTGCGACCCCATACCCGCACGGAGGGCGAAGTGGCCGAGAAGAAGCGGCGCGGCGAGGACGACGGCGACGAGCGTCTGAACGACGACGCGACCGTCGACGGCGTTGCCGACGACGATGTGGCCGACGACGCCGCCGACGCGGACGAGCCGGTCTCCCGGGGCGGCACGGCGACCCGCAAGCGGGCTCACGCCGAGCCGGCCGAGGGCCGCAAGACCCGCAAGGACACCGAGCGGATCGGGCTCTTCGCCCGCATCGCGCGGTTCTTCCGCGAGGTCGTGGCCGAGCTGCGTAAGGTCATCTGGCCGACCCGCAAGGAGCTGCTGACCTACACGGCGGTGGTGGTCACCTTCGTCGCGGTGATGCTGGCGATCGTGGCCGGCCTGGACTACGGCTTCGCCAAGGCGGTGCTGTGGGTCTTCGGCAACCCCAGCTGACCTGCGGACAGCGATACTGACGGAAGTGAGCGAGCGTGCCTGAGTACGACGAGACCGCCGAGACCCCGGACGAGCAGTCCGCGGTGGCGACGGCGGACAGCAACGAGTCGGTCGAGGCCGCCAGCGAGCCGGAGTTCCCGACCACGGAGCCGGCCCCGGACGAAGACTTCGACCCGGTCGCCGAGCTGCGCCAGAAGCTGCGCTACGCGCCCGGCGACTGGTACGTGGTGCACTCGTACGCCGGCTACGAGAACAAGGTCAAGACCAACCTCGAGACCCGGATCACGTCCCTCGACATGGAGGACTACATCTACCAGGTCGAGGTGCCGACCCGGGAAGAGGTCGAGGTCAAGAACGGCAAGCGGTCGCAGGTCCAGGCGAAGGTCTTCCCGGGCTACATCCTGGTCCGGATGGAGCTGACCGCCGAGTCCTACTCCTGCGTCCGGAACACCCCGGGGGTCACCGGCTTCGTCGGCGCCACCGACCGGGCCGACCGGCCGGCGCCGCTGAGCCTCGACGAGGTCCTCAAGTGGCTCGCGCCGGCGGTCGAGACCGAGCAGAAGAAGGCCAAGCCCGAGGTCAAGGTCCTCGACTTCGAGGTCGGCGACTCGGTCACCGTCACCGACGGCGCGTTCGCGTCGCTGCCGGCGACGATCAGCGAGATCAACGCCGACCAGCAGAAGCTCAAGGTGCTGGTGTCGATCTTCGGCCGGGAGACGCCGGTCGAGCTGAACTTCAACCAGGTCGCCAAGATCTGACGCACGTCACGTCCGCACCGGCGGTCGGCCTTCGCGGGCCGGCCGCCGGTGTCGCGTGAGACTGCGCTACTCTTGAACGTCGGCCGTCCGCACCGCGCTGACCGTGCGCGCCCGCGGGCGGCGGAGAATCCCAGTTTCAAGCCCCAGGAAGAGACATGCCTCCGAAGAAGAAGCTCGTCAAGACGTTCACGCTTCAGCTGCCGGCGGGCCAGGCCACCCCGGCGCCGCCGGTCGGCCCCGCGCTCGGCCAGCACGGCGTGAACATCATGGAGTTCTGCAAGTCCTACAACGCGCAGACCGAGTCCCAGCGGGGCGACGTCGTCCCCGCCGAGATCAGCGTGTACGAGGACCGCACCTTCACCTTCGTGCTGAAGACCCCGCCCGCCGCCCGGCTGCTGATCAAGGCCGCCGGTGTGCAGAAGGGCTCGGGCGTCCCGCACAAGGAGAAGGTCGGCTCGGTGACCCGCGCCCAGCTGCGCGAGATCGCCGAGAAGAAGATGGCGGACCTCAACGCCAACGACATCGACCAGGCCGAGAAGATCATCGCCGGCACTGCCCGGTCGATGGGGCTGACCGTCGCCGACTGATCTCGCTCCACCGCTCCACCCGATCCGTTCGTGGGAGGGCCGCGACCCCGCGCGCCCGCCAGAGACCACAGGAGTCACCAGAAATGCAGCGCAGCAAGAGCTACCGCAAGGCCGCCGAGGTCATCGACCGCTCGAAGCTCTACGCCCCCGCCGAGGCCGTCAAGCTGGCCAAGGAGAACACCAACGTCAAGTTCGACGCCACGGTCGAGGTCGCGATGCGCCTCGGCGTCGACCCCCGCAAGGCGGACCAGATGGTCCGCGGCACGGTCAACCTGCCGCACGGCACCGGTAAGACCGCCCGCGTGATCGTCTTCGCCGCCGGCGCGAAGGCCGAGGAGGCCGTCGCGGCGGGCGCGGACGAGGTGGGCACCGACGAGCTGGTCGCCCGCATCCAGGGTGGTTGGCTCGACTTCGACGCCGCGATCGCCACCCCGGACCAGATGGCCAAGATCGGCCGGATCGCGCGGATCCTGGGCCCGCGCGGCCTGATGCCGAACCCGAAGACCGGCACCGTGACCATGGACGTCACCAAGGCGGTCGCGGACATCAAGGGCGGCAAGATCACCTTCCGGGTGGACAAGCACTCCAACCTGCACCTGATCATCGGCAAGGCCTCGTTCTCCGAGACCCAGTTGGTCGACAACTACGCCGCGGTGCTCGACGAGGTGCTCCGGGCCAAGCCGTCCGCGTCCAAGGGCACCTTCCTCCGGAAGATCACCCTGACCACCACCATGGGTCCGGGCGTCCCGGTCGACCCGAAGGCCGTCAAGAACCTGCGGGAGGGCTCGGCCGAGGCCTGAGCATCCACACTCCCCGGACGGGGCCCCGCCACCACGCCGTGGCGGGGCCCCGTCCGTCTGTCCGTTGTGGCAGGCTCGGCGCATGCGGCTCGACGGGGTCTGGCTCCGCTACCGACGGCACGGCCCGTGGGTGCTGCGGGAGGTCGACGCGGCGATCGGCCCGGGTGAGGTCGCGGTCGTGCTCGGCCGCAACGGGGCGGGCAAGTCCACGCTGCTCCAGCTCGCCGCGGGGGTGCTGCGCCCGAGCCGGGGCCGGGTGACCGACCGGCCGGCGACGGTCGGCTGGGTGCCCGAGCGCTTCCCCGCCGACCAACCGTTCACCGTCGGGGCCTACCTGGCCGCGATGGGCCGCGTCGCCGGCCTGCCCGGGCCCGCCGCCGACCGGGCGGTGGCCCACTGGGTCGAGCGGCTGGGCCTGACCCGGTTCCACGGCGTGCGCCTGCCGCAACTCTCCAAGGGCACCGCGCAGAAGGTCGGCCTGGCGCAGGCGTTGCTGCGCCCGCCCGGCCTGCTGGTGCTCGACGAACCCTGGGAGGGGCTCGACGCCGCCGCCCGCGAGCTGGTCCCCGAGCTGATCGGCGAGGTGCTGGCCGCCGGTGGCGCGGTGCTGGTCAGCGACCACCGGGGCGAGACGGTCCGGCTGCCGGGCGCCCGGCAGTGGTCGGTCGCCGAGGGCACGCTGACCGAGGCGGCGCCGACCGAGGGCTCGGCCGTCGCGGTGGTCGAGCTGGCGGTGCCGGCCGCGAGCCTCGCCACCGCCGTCGCCCGCCTGCGCGCCGACGGCCACCAGATCCTCCGGATACGCGACCACGCCGTCCCCGCCACCGCCACGCCACCCGGCCGACCCGTCGCGGGCCCGCCCACCGCCGAGGGCGTCTCGCCCGAGCGGCCCGGTCCGGCGGCCGAGGTGAGCCGGTGATCGCCCTGGTGCGGCTGCGACTGGCCGGCTTCGTGCGCACCGGACGGGCGCTGGCGCCGGTCCTGGCCGGCCTGCTCGCCCTCGGCGTCCTCTACGGCGGCGGTCGGGCCCGGCCGGCGGAGGCCTACGGGGTCTCCGCGGTGGTCCTCTTCCCGGTGCTGGCCTGGCAGACCAAGATCCTGCTCGACGTCGAGCCCGACGTGCAGCGGCGGCTGGCCCGGGTGGTGGTCGGGCCGGCCCGGGAGCGGGCGGCCGGGCTGCTCGCGGCGCTGGTGGCCGGGCTCGCCGTGGTGGTGGTCGCGCTGGTGCTGCCGTGGCCGATCGGCGGGCTCACCCCGGCGGCCGGGCCGGACGGGCGGTCCGCCCTGGTCGGCGTGGCGCTCGGGCTGTGGGCGCACCTGCTCGCCCTGCCGGCGGCGGTGGCTCTCGGCGCGTTGGCCAGTCGGGCGATCACCCGCAGTGCCGGCTACGGGGTGGCCGTGCTCGCGGTCGGCGCGGTCGGCTTCGTGGTCCTCGGGCTGTCCGGTTCGCTGGTGCCGTGGCTGGTCCCGCCGGTGATGGCGACCGCGCGGGCGGTCACCGGGCCGGTGGCGTTCGGCACCGGGCTGCTGCTGACCGGCTGGGCGGCGCTGTGGTCGGCGGTCGCGCTGACCGGCTACGCCTGGGGCCGCCGCACCCGTGCCTGACCGGCGGGTGACGGGGAGCACCCGGGGGCGATTTGGCGCGCGTGGCGCGGTCGCGTAACCTGGTGCGGTAGTTCCACCCACAGACCGCTGGTCACCGTGCCCCTGGCACGGTCGAAGGTCCCGCGACGACGGGCGACCCGCGCAGGGCGGCAAGCGAAACTCGGTGTCATCCACGGTCCGCCGACTGTGCCCATGATCCCGGCCCTCGCCCCGTGCGCCCCGCGCCGGGGCTTTTTCGTTGTCGTGGCGCCTCCGCCGCCGTCGCGAGTTCTCTCGTCGCCGGCGTGCCAGCTCCGAGCAACGAGAGAGGAGGGACATGGCGGACAAGCCGATCCGGGCCGACAAGGCCACGGCCGTCGCCGAGCTGACCGAGAGCTTCCGCTCTTCGGGAGCCACCGTGCTGACCGAGTACCGCGGGCTCACGGTCTCGCAGCTCACCCAGCTGCGGCGCACGCTCGGCAAGGAGACCAGCTACACGGTCGCGAAGAACACGCTGGCCAAGCGTGCCGCGGCCGATGCGGGCATCTCCGGCCTCGACGAGCTGTTCACCGGTCCTACCGCGCTGACTTTCGTTTCGGGCGACGTCGTCGAGGCGGCGAAGGGGCTTCGCGACTTCGCGAAGGCCAACCCGAAGCTCGTCATCAAGGGCGGTGTCTTCGAGGGCAAGGCCATTTCCGCGGCCGAGGTCACGAAGCTCGCCGACCTGGAGTCCCGCGAGGTGCTGCTGGCCAAGCTGGCCGGCGCCATGAAGGGCAACCTGAGCAAGGCTGCGGCCCTGTTCCAGGCTCCGCTCTCCAAGGCCGCCCGCGCGGCGGCCGCCCTGGCGGACAAGAAGCGCGAGCAGGAGGGCGCCGAGGCGGCCTGAGGCCCCGCGGCGTACCCACGTTCTTAGTCAACTTTTGAGGAAAGGACGCCAGACATGGCGAAGCTCAGCACCGACGAGCTGCTCGACGCGTTCAAGGAGATGACGCTGATCGAGCTCTCCGAGTTCGTGAAGCAGTTCGAGGAGACCTTCGAGGTCACCGCCGCGGCTCCGGTCGCGGTTGCCGCCGCCGGTGGCGGCGCCGGTGGCGCCGCTGCCCCGGCCGAGGAGGAGAAGGACGAGTTCGACGTCATCCTCGACGCCGACGGTGGCAAGAAGATCCAGGTCATCAAGGTCGTGCGCGAGCTGACCGGCCTGGGCCTCAAGGAGGCCAAGGACCTGGTCGAGGCCGCTCCGAAGGCCGTCCTGGAGAAGGCCAACAAGGAGACCGCCGAGAAGGCCAAGGCCAAGCTCGAGGGCGAGGGCGCCAAGGTCACCCTCAAGTGACGTTGGTCTGACCTGACGCGCGTCCGGCTCACGTGAGCCGGGGCACAACCGCGTCGCGACGGGCGGTGATCCGGAAGCGGATCACCGCCCGTCGTGTTGGTGCTACCCGGTGGCAGCGGCGTGAGCAGGGCGTCCAGGGTCCTCGCACCGGCCTCCCAGGGATGCCGGGTCGGTAGTCCGTCGGGGGGAAAGACACCCCGAGGGGTAACCGGCCCTTGACGCGGCACCGGCAGGGCAGGCACGCTGACATCAGCAAGACCTTCCGCGCTTGCAACGGCCGCCACTCGGGTAAGGGCAACGGCAGCACCACCGCCGCCGCACCACGAGCGGACCGGCAGGAGCGTCGCGTTCCGAGCGGCCCGGCGGACCCGGTTTTCCGAGGTCCCAGGGCTTGTTCCGCGACGACCTGCGGGGTGGGCTGGACAGCGGTTAGCCTCTCGGCTACACTGCTAGTTTGCGCTGCCTTCCGACTTGACCCCTGCTCGGAAATGTCCGATTGCGGATATTTCTGGTGGGGTCATTGGAGTGCACGCGTACCAGCCGTTCTGCAGCACCGGTCCTCGGAAGGACGCATCTTGGCAGCTTCCCGCCCTGCGAAGACCAGTCGTACGTCGAGCGCTTTCGCACCCCGCCGAGTTTCTTTCGGTCGGATCACCGAACACCTCGAGGTCCCCAACCTCCTCGCCATCCAGAACGAGTCCTTCGACTGGCTCGTCGGCAACGAGGCTTGGCAGGGCCGGTCGGCGGACGACCCGCACGCACGCTCGGGTCTCGCGGAAATCCTCGACGAGATCAGTCCCATTGAGGACTTCTCCGGCACCATGTCGCTGTCCTTCTCCGCTCCGCGCTTCGACGAGGTCAAGGCCTCGATCGAGGAGTGCAAGGAGAAGGACCTGACCTACTGCGCGCCACTGTTCGTGACCGCGGAGTTCACCAACAACACCACCGGCGAGATCAAGAGCCAGACGGTGTTCATGGGTGACTTCCCGATGATGACGCCCAAGGGCACCTTCATCATCAACGGCACCGAGCGCGTCGTGGTCAGCCAGCTCGTCCGCTCGCCGGGCGTCTACTTCGACAAGCAGCCGGACAAGACCTCCGACCGCGACCTCTCCAGCGTCAAGGTCATCCCGAGTCGGGGTGCCTGGCTGGAGTTCGACATCGACAAGCGCGACACGGTCGGCGTCCGCATCGACCGTAAGCGTCGCCAGGCCGTCACCGTCCTGCTCAAGGCCATCGGGTGGTCCGCGGAGCGCATCCGCGAGAAGTTCGGCTGGTCCGAGCTGATGATGACCACGCTCGAGAAGGACCACATCGCCGGTCAGGACGAGGCGCTTCTCGACATCTACCGGAAGCTCCGCCCTGGCGAGCCGCCGACCCGCGAGAACGCCCAGACCCTGCTCGACAACCTCTTCTTCAACCCGAAGAGGTACGACGTCGCCAAGGTCGGGCGCTACAAGTTCAACAAGAAGCTCGAAGTCGACGTGCCGATGAACACCGGCACGCTGACCGAGGACGACATCGTCGCCACCGTGGAATACCTCTGCCGGCTGCACGCCGGTGAGGAGGGCTACGAGGCCGACGACATCGACCACTTCGGCAACCGTCGCCTGCGCACCGTGGGCGAGCTGATCCAGAACCAGGTCCGGGTGGGTCTCTCCCGGATGGAGCGGGTCGTCCGCGAGCGGATGACCACGCAGGACGTCGAGGCGATCACGCCGCAGACCCTGATCAACATCCGCCCGGTGGTGGCGGCGATCAAGGAGTTCTTCGGCACGTCGCAGCTGTCCCAGTTCATGGACCAGACCAACCCGCTGGCGGGTCTGACCCACCGGCGCCGGCTGAGCGCGCTCGGCCCGGGTGGTCTGTCCCGTGAGCGGGCCGGCTTCGAGGTCCGCGACGTGCACCCGTCCCACTACGGCCGGATGTGCCCGATCGAGACGCCGGAAGGCCCGAACATCGGCCTGATCGGCGCGCTCTCCACCTTCGCCCGGGTCAACCCGTTCGGCTTCATCGAGACGCCGTACCGGAAGGTCATCGACGGTCGGGTCACCGACCAGATCGACTACCTGACCGCGGACGAGGAGGACCGGTTCGTCAAGGCCCAGGCCAACGCGCCGCTGAAGTCGGACGGCACGTTCGCCGAGGACCGCGTCCTGGTGCGCCGTAAGGGCGGCGAGACCGAGGACGTGGCGCCCGGCGCCGTGGACTACATGGACGTGTCGCCGCGGCAGATGACCTCGGTCGCCACCGCGATGATCCCGTTCCTGGAGCACGACGACGCGAACCGCGCGCTCATGGGCGCGAACATGCAGCGTCAGGCGGTGCCGCTGGTCAAGGCCGAGGCCCCGCTGGTCGGCACCGGCATGGAGTACCGCGCGGCCGTGGACGCCGGCGACGTGGTCGTGGCCGAGGTCGGCGGTGTGGTCGAGGACCTCTGCGCCGACTACGTCACCGTCCATCAGGACGACGGCCACCGCCGGACGTACCTGCTGCACAAGTTCCGCCGCTCCAACGCCGGCTCCTGCGTCAACCAGAAGCCGGTCGTCTTCGAGGGTGACCGCGTCGAGGCCGGTCAGGTCATCGCCGACGGTCCGTGCACCGACGAGGGCGAGATGGCGCTCGGACGCAATCTGCTGGTCGCGTTCATGTGCTGGGAGGGCCACAACTACGAGGACGCGATCATCCTGTCGCAGCGCCTCGTGCAGCAGGACGTGCTCACCTCGATCCACATCGAGGAGCACGAGGTCGACGCCCGGGACACCAAGCTCGGCCCGGAGGAGATCACCCGCGACATCCCGAACGTCAGCGAGGAAATGCTCGCCGACCTCGACGAGCGCGGCATCATCCGGATCGGCGCCGAGGTCGTCCCCGGCGACATCCTGGTCGGGAAGGTCACGCCGAAGGGCGAGACCGAGCTGACCCCCGAGGAGCGGCTGCTCCGCGCGATCTTCGGTGAGAAGGCGCGCGAGGTTCGTGACACCTCGCTGAAGGTGCCGCACGGCGAGACCGGCACGGTCATCGGCGTGCGCACCTTCTCCCGCGAGGACGGCGACGAGCTGCCCCCGGGCGTGAACGAGCTGGTGCGGGTCTACGTGGCCCAGAAGCGCAAGATCCAGGACGGTGACAAGCTCGCGGGCCGCCACGGCAACAAGGGCGTCATCTCCAAGATCCTGCCGATCGAGGACATGCCGTTCCTGGAGGACGGCACCCCGGTCGACATCGTGCTGAACCCGCTCGGTGTGCCGTCCCGGATGAACATCGGCCAGGTCCTGGAGACCCACCTCGGGTGGGTGGCCAAGACCGGCTGGAGCGTCGACGGTGACGACGAGGAGTGGAAGCGCCAGCTCAAGTCGATCAACGCGCACGAGTCCGAGCCGGACACCAACGTGGCCACCCCGGTCTTCGACGGTGCCCGCGAGGAGGAGATCTCCGGCCTGCTGGCGTCGACCCTGCCCAACCGGGACGGCAACCAGCTGATCGGGCGCACCGGCAAGGCGCAGCTGTTCGACGGTCGTTCCGGCGAGCCGCTGCCCGACCCGATCGCGGTCGGCTACGTCTACATCCTGAAGCTCAACCACCTGGTCGACGACAAGATCCACGCCCGGTCGACCGGCCCGTACTCGATGATCACGCAGCAGCCGCTGGGTGGTAAGGCGCAGTTCGGTGGCCAGCGCTTCGGTGAGATGGAGTGCTGGGCCATGCAGGCGTACGGCGCCGCCTACGCCCTGCAGGAACTGCTGACCATCAAGTCCGACGACGTCCTGGGCCGGGTCAAGGTCTACGAGGCGATCGTCAAGGGCGAGAACATCCCCGAGCCGGGCATCCCGGAGTCGTTCAAGGTGCTGCTCAAGGAGCTGCAGTCGCTGTGCCTCAACGTCGAGGTGCTCTCCAGCGACGGTGTGGCCCTGGAGATGCGCGAGACCGACGACGAGGTGTTCCGGGCGGCGGAGGAGCTGGGCATCGACCTGTCCCGGCGCGAGCCGAGCTCGGTCGAAGAGGTCTGAGGCGGTGATTCGGGGGCCGGCTCGCCGGCCCCCGATCCCGCCCGTTAGCTAGCAGTACAGACGACGACATAGGGGACACAGTGCTCGACGTCAACTTCTTCGACGAGCTGCGCATCGGTCTCGCCACCGCCGACGACATCCGTCAGTGGTCCCACGGCGAGGTCAAGAAGCCCGAGACCATCAACTACCGCACCCTCAAGCCGGAGAAGGACGGGCTCTTCTGCGAGAAGATCTTCGGTCCGCAGCGGGACTGGGAGTGCTACTGCGGTAAGTACAAGCGGGTCCGCTTCAAGGGCATCATCTGCGAGCGCTGCGGCGTCGAGGTGACCCGCTCCAAGGTTCGCCGGGAGCGGATGGGTCACATCGAGCTGGCCGCTCCGGTGACCCACATCTGGTACTTCAAGGGCGTGCCGAGCCGGCTGGGCTACCTGCTGGACCTCGCCCCGAAGGACCTCGAAAAGATCATCTACTTCGCCTCGTACGTCGTGACGAGCGTGGACGCCGAAGCGCGTCACCGCGACCTCTCGACCATCGAGAACGAGATCCTGGCCGAGAAGCGGCAGGCCGAGAACAGCCGCGACTCGGAGATCGAGAAGCGGGCCGCCAAGCTCGAGGGCGACCTCGCCGAGCTGGAGGCCGAGGGCGCGAAGGCGGACGTCCGGCGCAAGGTCAAGGAGGGCGGAGAGCGCGAGATGCGCCAGATCCGCGACCGGGCCCAGCGCGAGATCGACCGCCTCGACGAGGTCCTCGACACCTTCCGCAAGCTGGAGCCGAAGCAGCTGGTCACCGACGAGCTGCTCTACCGCGAGCTGCGCGACCGCTTCGGTGAGTACTTCACCGGCAGCATGGGCGCCGAGGCCATCAAGGCGCTGGTCCAGAACATGGACCTCACCGCCGAGGCGGAGAACCTGCGCGAGACCATCCGCTCCGGCAAGGGCCAGCGGAAGATCCGTGCGCTCAAGCGGCTGAAGGTCGTCGCGGCGTTCCAGAACACCCGGAACTCGCCGCTCGGCATGGTGCTGGACTGCGTCCCGGTCATCCCGCCGGACCTGCGCCCGATGGTGCAGCTCGACGGTGGCCGCTTCGCGACCTCCGACCTGAACGACCTCTACCGGCGTGTGATCAACCGGAACAACCGCCTCAAGCGGCTGATCGACCTCGGCGCGCCCGAGATCATCGTCAACAACGAGAAGCGGATGCTCCAGGAGGCCGTCGACGCGCTGTTCGACAACGGCCGTCGTGGTCGTCCGGTCACCGGCCCGGGCAACCGGCCGCTGAAGTCGCTCTCCGACATGCTCAAGGGCAAGCAGGGCCGGTTCCGCCAGAACCTGCTGGGCAAGCGCGTCGACTACTCCGGCCGTTCGGTCATCGTGGTCGGCCCGAAGCTCAAGCTGCACCAGTGCGGCCTGCCCAAGCAGATGGCGCTGGAGCTGTTCAAGCCGTTCGTGATGAAGCGGCTGGTCGACCTCAACCACGCGCAGAACATCAAGTCCGCCAAGCGGATGGTCGAGCGGCAGCGCCCGGTCGTCTGGGACGTGCTGGAAGAGGTCATCGGCGAGCACCCGGTCCTGCTGAACCGGGCGCCGACCCTGCACCGGCTGGGCATCCAGGCCTTCGAGCCGCAGCTGGTCGAGGGCAAGGCCATCCAGATCCACCCGCTGGTCTGCACCGCGTTCAACGCCGACTTCGACGGTGACCAGATGGCGGTCCACGTGCCGCTGTCCGCCGAGGCCCAGGCCGAGGCGCGGATCCTGATGCTGTCGTCGAACAACATCCTCAAGCCGGCCGACGGCAAGCCGGTCACCATGCCCACCCAGGACATGGTCATCGGTCTCTACCACCTGACCCACCTCACTCCGGGTGGTCAGGGCGAGGGCCGGGCGTTCAGCTCGGACGCCGAGGCGCGGATGGCGTACGACAACGGCGAGCTGCACCTGCAGACCCCGGTCAAGATCCGGCTGCACGACGTGGTCGGTGTCGACAACGGCGCCGGCGCCGAGCCGTGGACCGCGCCCGAGGGCTGGGTCGAGGGCGAGCCGGTGACGGTGGAGACCACCCTGGGCCGGGTCCTGTTCAACGAGACGCTGCCCCCGGGCTACCGCTTCGTGAACTACGAGATCCGCAAGGGCCAGCTCTCCGCGATCGTCAACGACCTCGCCGAGCGCTTCCCCAAGGTGGCCCTGGCGGCCACCCTGGACGGGCTCAAGGAGGCCGGTTTCCACTGGGCCACCTGGTCCGGCGTCACCATCGGCATGGAGGACGTCATCGCTCCGCCGCGCAAGCGGGAGATCCTGGAGCGGTACGAGAAGGAAGCCGACCGGATCGACAAGCAGTACCAGCGTGGTCTGATGACCGCCGAGGAGCGTCGCGGCGAGCTCATCGAGATCTGGACCAAGGCGACCAACGAGGTCGCCAAGGAGATGGACACCGCGCTGCCGCAGGAGAACCCGCTGTGGAAGATGATCAACTCGGGTGCTCGCGGTAACCTGCTCCAGCTCCGGCAGATCGCGGCGATCCGTGGTCTGGTGGCCAACCCGAAGGGCGAGATCATCCCGCGGCCGATCAAGGCCTCGTACCGGGAGGGTCTGTCCGTGCTGGAGTACTTCATCTCCACGCACGGCGCCCGGAAGGGTCTCGCGGACACCGCCCTGCGGACCGCCGACTCGGGTTACCTGACCCGTCGTCTGGTGGACGTCTCGCAGGACGTCATCATCCGCGAGGAGGACTGCGGCACCGACCGGGCCATCCCGATGCAGATCGGTGAGCACCTGGACGGCAAGCTGGTCGTGCACGAGCACGCCGAGACCAGCGTGCACGCCCGGACGCTGGCCGACGACATCAAGGGGCCGGACGGCACCGTGGTGGCCCACCGCGGCCAGGACATCAACTCCATCGGGGTCGACGCGATCGTGGCGGCCGGCGTGGAGACGGTGCGGGTGCGCAGCGTGCTCACCTGCGAGTCGAAGCTGGGCGTCTGCGGTGCGTGCTACGGCCGCTCGCTGCCGACCGGCAAGACCGTGGACGTCGGCGAGGCGGTCGGCATCATCGCCGCCCAGTCGATCGGTGAGCCGGGTACGCAGCTGACCATGCGTACCTTCCACACCGGTGGTGTCGCGGGTGAGGACATCACCCAGGGTCTGCCCCGTGTCCAGGAGATCTTCGAGGCCCGGGTGCCGAAGGGCAAGGCGCCCATCGCCGACACCCCCGGCCGGATCCGGATCGAGGACGGCGAGCGGTCCCGCAAGATCGTGGTCATCCCGGACGACGGCAGCGACGAGATCGTCTACGACAAGATCTCGAAGCGGGTCCGGCTCCGGGCGCACGACGGCGACCACGTCGAGGTCGGCGAGAAGCTCACCGAGGGCACCATCGACCCGCACGAGCTGCTGCGCATCCTCGGCCCGCGCGCGGTCCAGGTCCACCTGACCCAGGAGGTCCAGGAGGTCTACCGCTCGCAGGGTGTGCTCATCCACGACAAGCACATCGAGATCATCATCCGCCAGATGCTCAAGCGGGTGACGGTCATCGACTCCGGCTCGACCGAGTTCCTGCCGGGCGTGCTGGTCGACCGGGCGCTGTTCGAGTCGGAGAACCGCCGGCTCGTCGGCGAGGGTGGCGAGCCCGCCGCCGGTCGCCCGGTGCTGATGGGTATCACCAAGGCCTCGTTGGCCACGGATTCCTGGCTGTCGGCGGCCTCCTTCCAGGAGACCACCCGGGTGCTGACGGACGCGGCGATCCACGCCCGTAGCGACTCGCTGATCGGCCTCAAGGAGAACGTGATCATCGGTAAGCTCATCCCGGCCGGTACGGGCATCAGCAAGTACCGCAACGTCCGGGTCGAGCCGACCGAGGAGGCGAAGGCCAAGGTCTACTCGATGACCGGCTACCCGGAGACCGACTACGGCTTCGGGCCGGCCAGCGGCCAGGCGGTGCCGCTGGACGACTTCGACTTCGGGTCGTACCGCTAAATCGCACGAACGACGAGGCCCCCGGCACCCGCCGGGGGCCTCGTCGCGTTCCGGAACCGTTGCCGCGCACCAGTACGCCGAGGTGGTGTGGTCGGTACGCCCCGGATGCCGCCACCTCACCGAGCCGGTGTGGATCAAGGCGGAGCAGAGGCATGATGGGGGGCATGACGACCGTGCCCGGGCAGGTGCCCGTCGCGCCGCAGGCGCAACGCCATCCGCACGATCCTCAGCCGGTCCGCTCCACGAAGGCCCGCGCCGTCTTCGCCCTCGGCCTGATCGGCGCGCTGACCGGCTTCTTCGTCGGCGGGGTGGTGCCCGCCGCGCTCGCGCTCACCCTGGCCCGGCAGGCCCGCCGGGAGGCGTACGCCTCCGGGGGTTACCTCACCGGCACCGACTGGCTGCGCCGCGGTGAACGGCTGGCCCGGGTCGGCCTGGTGCTGACCGCGGTCGCGGTGGTGGCCGCGGTGGTCATCGGCGTGGTCCGGCACGCCGACGCCTCGTTCGGGCACGACTTCGCCCCGAACGTCGACTGACCCGGCGGGGGAGCGGCTCCGCGCCCGCCCACCCGGTGGTGACCCGCGACGGTAGCCTTGGCCGGTGTCCGCCGCGTGGCGGGTGAGCCATGTGGACAGGAGGACGCCGTGACGGAACCGGCCCCGCCGGGAGGCGACCCGACCCGCCCAGGTGCCGGGCCGGATCCCGCCGCGCCGCCGGCCGCCGACGCGGTCAGCCCGTGGGCCGCCCCGCACTCCGCGCCGGAACCGGCCCCGCACTCCGCGTCCGACCCGGCCCCGCACTCCGCGCCGCCGGGATCGGCGCCGCCTCCGCACTCACCCTGGCCGCCGGCGGGACCGTACCCGCCGGGGATGCACGGCCCGGGGCCGGGCGGTCCGTATCCGCCGGGCAGGCACGATCCGGGGTCCGCAGGGCCGTATCCGTCGACCGCGCACGGGCCGGGATCCGGTGGGCCGTATCCGTCGACCGCGCACGGCCCGGCGTACCACTCGGGGCAGGCCGGGCACGGCGGGTCCGGGCCGGCGCTCGGGGCGTACCCGGGAAGCGGGCCGGCCCACGGCGGCGGGTGGGGTGCGCCCGGCGGCTGGGGACCGGCCGCCACCGGGCCGGCGTTCCCGCCGCCCCCGCGGGAGGCGCCCCGGCCGCCGAAGCGGGTCGACGCGGTGCCGGGCACGCCGTTCGGGGTGGTCCACCTCGACGTGCCGCCGGTCACCTCCGGCCTGGCGATCGGTTCGCTGGTCACCGGGATCGGCTCGATCCTGGTGTCGCTGCTGGTCTTCTGCTTCGGCGTCGCCGGCCCGGACTACGGCGGCGCGTGGGCGGCCGGCGCCTTCACCGTGCTCGGCGCGCTCGCCGGCGTCGGGGCGATCGTGGCCTGGCTGTTCGCCCGCCGGCAGATCCGGCGTCCGGCGCCGCCGCCGGCGGTCCGGTTCACCGGGGCCGGCCTCGCGGTGGCCGGGCTCAGCTGCGGTGCGGTGGGGCTGGTGTTGAGCGTGGTCGGCCTGGGGATCGCGCTGGTGGTGCAGATCACCTGAGCCCGATCGGGTCCATGGCCGGTTGTGGCCGGAATGACCGGGTCTGGGTGGGCCGGGGCCGCCGGGTCGGGCCCGGGACGAGCCGGTACACTTGACGACGTAGGTGCCCATCGAGGGCGCGCCGGCGATCCGGAAGCCGGTCGGCGGGGCTGCGAAGCGGTCCTCCCGAGCCGATCCGTTTTGACCGGCGCGGCTGTGATAGGTACTCTTTCCCCTTGCGCCCGGGCCAGCCCGGGCAATGCGTGCGTGCGCTGGAGCCGGTCAGCCGGTGATCGCGCGGTCGCACCACGAAGACCAAAGATCCGGTTCGACGCGCAAGCGACGCAGCCGGGCCGTGACTCGGGCGACACGCCCGACCGCGGGTGCTGGGACCCCCGTCAGGTGGCCCCGGCTGGAATGTAGGAGAGCCGTCCATCAGGCCGGCTAGAGCAGACGGCGCGGTCGCCTCGCAGCGGCCGAAGGGAGCGGAGAAACCCGGTGCCCACCATTCAGCAGCTGGTCCGGAAGGGCCGACAGGCCAAGACGACCAAGACCAAGACCCCGGCGCTCAAGGGGTCTCCCCAGCGGCGCGGCGTGTGCACCCGCGTGTACACCACCACCCCGAAGAAGCCGAACTCGGCGCTGCGCAAGGTCGCTCGTGTCAAGCTCAGCAGCCAGATCGAGGTGACCGCCTACATCCCGGGCGTCGGCCACAACCTGCAGGAGCACTCGATCGTGCTCGTGCGTGGCGGCCGTGTGAAGGACCTCCCCGGCGTGCGGTACAAGATCGTGCGCGGCTCGCTGGACACCCAGGGTGTCCGCAACCGCAAGCAGGCTCGCAGCCGTTACGGCGCGAAGAAGGAGAAGAGCTGACATGCCGCGTAAGGGACCCGCTCCGCGGAATCCGCTGGTCGCTGACCCGGTGTACAACTCGCCGCTGGTCACCCAGCTGGTGAACAAGATCCTGCTGCGCGGCAAGCGTCAGCTCGCCGAGCGCATCGTGTACGCCGCCCTGGAGGGCTGCCGCGAGAAGTCCGGCACCGACCCCGTCGTCACGCTCAAGCGGGCGATGGACAACGTGAAGCCGACGCTCGAGGTCCGCAGCCGCCGGGTCGGTGGCGCCACCTACCAGGTTCCGGTCGAGGTCCGGCCGGCCCGCGCGACCACGCTCGGTCTGCGCTGGCTGGTGACCTACTCCCGGGCGCGCCGCGAGAAGACCATGATCGAGCGGCTGATGAACGAGCTGCTGGACGCGAGCAACGGCCTCGGTGCCGCCGTCAAGCGGCGCGAGGACACGCACAAGATGGCCGAGTCCAACAAGGCCTTCGCGCACTACCGCTGGTAACACCTGAGGTTCCGGCGCCCACCAGGCGCCGGAACCACCACCAGTTGTGTCGAGACGACGATAAGTAGGGATTGAAGTGGCCGCCGCAGACGCGCTCGCCAACGTACGCAACATCGGCATCATGGCGCACATCGATGCCGGTAAGACCACGACTACCGAGCGAATCCTCTTCTACACCGGCATCACGTACAAGATCGGCGAGGTCCACGAGGGCGCCGCCGTCATGGACTGGATGGAGCAGGAGCAGGAGCGCGGTATCACCATCACTTCCGCCGCCACGAAGTGCGAGTGGAAGGGCCACACGATCCAGATCATCGACACGCCCGGCCACGTCGACTTCACGGTCGAGGTGGAGCGGTCGCTGCGTGTTCTGGACGGTGCGGTCGCGGTGTACGACGGCGTGGCCGGTGTGGAGCCCCAGACGGAGAACGTCTGGCGCCAGGCGGACAAGTACAACGTCCCCCGGATGTGCTTCGTCAACAAGCTCGACCGGACCGGCGCCGACTTCTTCCGCTGCGTGCAGATGATGATCGACCGGCTCAACGCCACCCCGCTGGTGCTCCAGATCCCGATCGGCCTCGAGGGCGACCACATCGGCGTCGTCGACCTGATCGGCATGCGCGCCCTCACCTGGCGCGGGGAGACCCAGAAGGGTGAGGACTACGCGATCGAGGAGATCCCGGCCGAGCTGGCCGACTCCGCGGCCGAGTGGCGCGAGAAGCTGATGGAGACCCTGGCCGACGTCGACGACGCGGTGATGGAGAAGTACCTGGAGGGCGAGGAGATCTCCGTCGAGGAGATCAAGGCCGCCATCCGTCGTGCCACCATCGCGGGCAAGGCCAACCCGGTGCTCTGCGGTTCGGCGTTCAAGAACAAGGGCGTGCAGCCCATGCTCGACGCCGTCATCGACTTCCTGCCGTCGCCGCTGGACGTTCCGGCGATCGAGGGTACGGCCACCGACGGCGAGACGCCGATGCTGCGGAAGCCGTCGAAGTCGGAGCCGTTCTCCGGCCTGGCGTTCAAGATCCAGACCGACAAGCACCTCGGCAAGCTCACCTACGTCCGGGTCTACTCCGGTGTGGTCGAGACCGGCACCCAGGTGGTCAACTCCACCAAGGACCGCAAGGAGCGCATCGGCAAGATCTACCAGATGCACGCCAACAAGCGGGAAGAGCGTGGCTCGGCCCAGGCCGGCGACATCATCGCGGTGCAGGGTCTGAAGCAGACCACCACCGGCGACACGCTCTGCGACTCGGCGAACCCGGTCATCCTGGAGTCGATGACGTTCCCGGAGCCGGTCATCGAGGTCGCGATCGAGCCGAAGACCAAGGCCGACCAGGAGAAGCTCAGCACCGCCATCCAGCGGCTGGCCGAGGAGGACCCGACCTTCCGCGTCAAGCTGGACGACCAGACCGGTCAGACGGTCATCTCCGGCATGGGCGAGCTGCACCTGGACATCCTGGTCGACCGGATGCGCCGCGAGTTCAACGTCGAGGCGAACATCGGTAAGCCGCAGGTGGCGTACCGCGAGACCATCCGCCGCAAGGTGGAGAAGATCGAGTACACCCACAAGAAGCAGACCGGTGGCTCCGGCCAGTACGCCCGCGTCATCGTGAGCGTCGAGCCGCTGCCCATGGGCAACGACTCGCCGACCTACGAGTTCGCGAACGCCGTCACCGGTGGCCGCATCCCCCGGGAGTTCATCCCGTCGGTGGACGCCGGCGCCCAGGACGCCATGCAGTACGGCATTCTCGCCGGCTTCCCGCTGGTGGGTGTCAAGCTGACGCTGCTGGACGGCCAGTACCACGAGGTCGACTCGTCGGAAATGGCATTCAAGATCGCCGGCTCGATGGTGATGAAGGAGGCGGCCCGCAAGGCCGACCCCGCACTGCTCGAGCCGATGATGGCTGTTGAGGTCACCACTCCTGAGGAGAACATGGGTGACGTCATCGGCGACCTCAACTCCCGGCGGGGCATCATCCAGGCGATGGAGGAGCGCAGCGGCGCTCGCGTCGTCCGGGCTCTGGTGCCGCTGTCGGAGATGTTCGGCTACGTCGGCGACCTGCGGTCGAAGACCCAGGGCCGGGCGAGCTACAGCATGCAGTTCGACTCCTACGCCGAAGTGCCGCAGAGCGTGGCGAAGGAGATCATCGCCAAGGCGACGGGTGAGTGACGCTCACCCGTAGCTGACCCGGTGATCCGGGGCCGGTCGCGGGAGGGGTCTCCCGCCCGCGGCCACCTCGGTCGGGTTGTGTGAATCCGGGCCTGTAGGCTTCATCGCCGCAGAACCCACAAAGGCTATCCGGCCGTCAGGCCGGAAAGGCTGTCGACAGAGTCCTACGCGCCGACCGGCGCACCGGGGCGAACGAACCAAGAAAGTCCACCAGGAGGACACCAGTGGCGAAGGCGAAGTTCGAGCGGACTAAGCCGCACGTCAACATCGGCACCATTGGTCACATCGACCACGGTAAGACGACGCTGACGGCGGCCATCACGAAGGTCCTGCACGACCAGTACCCGGACCTGAACCCGTACACGCCGTTCGACGAGATCGACAAGGCGCCGGAGGAGAAGGCCCGCGGCATCACGATCTCGATCGCGCACGTCGAGTACCAGACCGAGGCGCGTCACTACGCGCACGTCGACTGCCCCGGTCACGCCGACTACATCAAGAACATGATCACCGGTGCCGCGCAGATGGACGGCGCGATCCTGGTGGTGGCGGCGACCGACGGCCCGATGCCGCAGACCCGCGAGCACGTGCTGCTGGCCCGTCAGGTCGGTGTGCCGTACATCGTCGTGGCGCTCAACAAGAGCGACATGGTCGACGACGAAGAGCTCCTGGAGCTCGTCGAGCTCGAGGTCCGCGAGCTGCTCTCCTCGCAGGAGTACCCGGGTGACGACCTGCCGGTCGTCCAGGTCTCCGCGCTGAAGGCGCTCGAGGGCGACCCGGTCTGGACCGAGAAGCTGCTGGAGCTGATGAGCGCGGTTGACACCGCGATCCCGCAGCCGGAGCGCGAGACCGAGAAGCCGTTCCTCATGCCCGTCGAGGACGTGTTCACGATCACCGGTCGTGGCACCGTCGTCACCGGTCGTGTCGAGCGTGGCGTGCTGCTCCCGAACGAGGACGTCGAGGTCGTCGGCATCCGCGAGAAGGGCTTCAAGACCAAGGTCACCGCGATCGAGATGTTCCGGAAGACCCTGGACGACGCCCGCGCAGGCGAGAACGTCGGCCTGCTGCTGCGTGGCACCAAGCGCGAGGACGTCGAGCGCGGCATGGTCGTCGTCAAGCCGGGCACCACGACCCCGCACACGGAGTTCGAGGCGACGGTCTACATCCTCTCCAAGGAGGAGGGTGGCCGCCACACCCCGTTCTTCCAGAACTACCGCCCGCAGTTCTACTTCCGGACCACGGACGTCACCGGCGTCGTCACGCTGCCCGAGGGCACCGAGATGGTCATGCCGGGCGACAACACCTCGATGTCGGTGAAGCTGATCCAGCCCATCGCCATGGAGGACAACCTGAAGTTCGCGATCCGCGAGGGTGGTCGTACGGTCGGCGCGGGTCGCGTCACCAAGATCATCAAGTGAGCTGGGTAACCCCGATTAGCGTTGCCGCCGGTCGTGCGGCATACTAGTCAGGTTGCGTAACGACGGTCGGTCACCTGCGTCCGGTTGAGGCTGGACCTCCGGGAGTCAGATCGTTTCGCGTGGGGTGGTTGATCGCCATCGGCGGTCAACCACCCTCGCGCGGCGTCCGGGTCGCGGTATCCGCGATCGGCGTCATGACCCACCGCGCGGTCAGAGAATCGCTCCGGAGCCTCGGGGCGGAGCCTGGTCCACGGGCGCGACACGCCCGACCGCGGGGGTCGGCGAAGTGGGGCCTGCACCAGCCGGTGCGGGTGCCCGCAAGACAGCGGCATCGAGAGAAGGAACAGAAGCCACCATGGCGGGACAGAAGATCCGCATCCGGCTCAAGGCCTATGACCACGAGGTCGTCGACTCGTCGGCTCGGAAGATCGTCGAGACGGTGACGCGTACCGGGGCGCAGGTCGCGGGCCCGGTGCCGCTGCCCACGGAGATCAACCGTTTCTGCGTCATCCGCTCGCCGCACAAGTACAAGGACTCGCGCGAGCACTTCGAGATGCGCACGCACAAGCGTCTGATCGACATCATCGACCCGACCCCGAAGACGGTCGACTCGCTCATGCGCCTCGACCTGCCGGCTGGCGTCGACATCGAGATCAAGCTGTAGGGATCGATCAAATGGACAGGCAAGTCAAGGGGATCCTGGGCGCCAAGCTCGGCATGACCCAGGTCTGGGACAACAACAAGGTTGTCCCCGTGACCGTGGTCGAGGCCGGCCCGTGCGTCGTGAGCCAGGTCCGTAGCGCCGACAAGGACGGCTACTCCGCCGTTCAGCTCGCCTACGGAGCCATCGACCCGCGCAAGGTCAAGAAGCCGGTCGCCGGGCACTACGCCAAGGCGGACGTCGCGCCGCGCCGGCACATCGTCGAGCTGCGCACCGCCGACGCCGCGGACTACGCGCCGGGCCAGGAGGTCACGGTCGGCGAGTTCCCGGTCGGCGCCGTGATCGACGTGACCGGCAAGACCAAGGGCAAGGGCTACGCCGGCCCGATGAAGCGGCACGGCTTCCACGGTCTGCGCGCCAGCCACGGTGTCGAGCGCAAGCACCGCTCGCCCGGCTCGATCGGCGCCTGCGCGACCCCGGGTCGCGTCTTCAAGGGCACCCGGATGGCGGGCCGGATGGGTGGCGTGCGCTACACCGTCCAGAACCTGACCGTCCAGGCGGTCGACACCGAGAACAACCTCCTGCTCGTCCGCGGTGCCATCCCTGGCCCGAAGGGCGCGCTGGTCCTGGTCCGCACCGCGGCCAAGGCGAAGGTGAAGAAGGGCGGTGTGGCCAAGTGACCACCGTTGACGTCCTCAACGTCGAAGGCGGCAAGAGCGGCTCCGTCGAGCTGCCGGCCGACATCTTCGACGTGCAGGCGAACATCGCGCTGATGCACCAGGTCGTGGTGGCTCAGCTCGCGGCGGCCCGGCAGGGTACGCACAAGACCAAGAGCCGCGGCGAGGTCTCCGGCGGTGGCCGGAAGCCCTACAAGCAGAAGGGCACCGGTCGTGCCCGCCAGGGCTCGACCCGCGCGCCGCAGTTCGCCGGCGGTGGCGTGGTCCACGGCCCGGTGCCGCGCGACTACAGCCAGCGGACCCCGAAGAAGATGAAGGCCGCCGCCCTGCGTGGCGCCCTCTCCGACCGGGCCCGCGCCGGCCAGGTGCACGTCGTCGAGGCGTTCGTCTCGGGCGAGCAGCCGTCCACCAAGGCGGCCCTGGCCACGCTGACCAAGCTGACCAGCGCCCGTCGGGTCCTGATCGTGCTGAGCAGCACCGACGAGCTGAACTGGGTGTCGCTGCGGAACCTGCGCAACGCGCGGGACAGCCGGGTGCACCTGATCGAGGCCGGCCAGCTCAACACCTACGACGTGCTGGTGGCCGACGACGTGGTCTTCACCAAGGAGGCCCTGGACGAGTTCCTGGGCGTGCCAGCCGAGACCACCGAGGAGGGTGGCAAGTGAGCACGATCGCCGATCCGCGTGACGTCATCGTCGCGCCGGTCGTCTCGGAGAAGAGCTACAGCGAGCTGAACCGGAACTGGTACACCTTCCTGGTGCACCCGGACGCGAACAAGACCGAGATCAAGATCGCTATCCAGCAGATCTTCAACGTCCGCGTCCTGACGGTCAACACGCTCAACCGCGAGGGCAAGCGCAAGCGGACCCGCACCGGGTTCGGCAAGCGCAAGGACACCAAGCGCGCGATGGTGAAGCTGGCTGACGGTGACCGTATCGAGGCCTTCGGCGGCCCGGTCAGCTGAGGGGTGTAGACAATGGCTATCCGTAAGTACAAGCCGACGACGCCGGGCCGACGCGGTTCGAGCGTCGCCGACTTCGCCGAGATCACCCGGTCCACGCCGGAGAAGTCGCTGCTGGCTCCGCTGCCGAAGAAGGGCGGACGCAACGCCCACGGCCGGATCACCACCCGGCACCACGGTGGCGGTCACAAGCGGCAGTACCGTCTGATCGACTTCAAGCGGGTCGACAAGGACGGCGTGCCGGCGAAGGTCGCCCACATCGAGTACGACCCGAACCGCACCGCGCGCATCGCGCTGCTGCACTACGCCGACGGCGAGAAGCGCTACATCCTCGCGCCGAAGGACCTGAAGCAGGGCGACCGCGTCGAGTCCGGTCCGGGCGCCGACATCAAGCCGGGCAACAACCTGCCGCTGCGCAACATCCCGGTGGGTACCACCATCCACAACGTGGAGCTGCGTCCGGGCGGCGGCGCCAAGCTGGCCCGCTCGGCCGGCGTCGGCATCCAGCTGCTCGGCCGTGAGGGCGCGTACGCGACCCTGCGTATGCCGTCCGGCGAGATCCGGCGGGTCGACGTGCGCTGCCGCGCCAGCGTCGGCGAGATCGGCAACGCCGACCAGTCGAACATCAACTGGGGCAAGGCCGGCCGCATGCGCTGGAAGGGCAAGCGCCCGACCGTCCGTGGTGTCGCCATGAACCCGGTCGACCACCCGCACGGTGGTGGTGAGGGTAAGACCTCCGGTGGTCGCCACCCGGTCAACCCGCAGGGTAAGCCCGAGGGCCGCACCCGTCGTAAGGGCCAGCCGAGCGACCGGCTGATCGTCCGCCGCCGCTACGCCACGCGTAAGCGCGGCTGAGGGAGATAAGACATGCCTCGCAGCCTGAAGAAGGGCCCGTTCGTCGACGACCACCTGCTCAAGAAGGTGGAGACGCAGAACGACAAGGGCTCGAAGAACGTGATCAAGACCTGGTCGCGGCGCTCGACGATCATCCCGGAGATGCTGGGTCACACGATCGCCGTGCACGACGGACGCAAGCACGTCCCGGTCTTCGTGACCGAGGCCATGGTCGGGCACAAGCTCGGCGAGTTCGCGCTGACCCGCACGTTCAAGGGTCACGAGAAGGACGACCGGAAGAGCCGCCGGCGCTGACGCCGCGGGCATACGGATAGAGGAACAAGGGGTTACAGCGATGCCAGGAAAGGGCGACGCTCCGGTGCTTCCGGGCGCGCGGGCGGTTGCGCGGCACGTGCGCATCTCGCCGATGAAGGCGCGCCGGGTGGTCAACCTCGTCCGCGGCCTGCCCGCGAAGGAGGCGCTCACGGTGCTGCAGTTCGCGCCGCAGGCTGCGAGCGAGCAGGTGTACAAGGTGCTCGCTAGCGCGATCGCCAACGCGGAGAACAACGAGCGGCTGGACCCCGACGCGCTGCTCGTCAGCGAGGCGTTCGTCGACGAGGGCCCGACGATGAAGCGGTTCCGGCCGCGGGCGCAGGGCCGGGCGTACCGGATCCGCAAGCGGACGTGCCACATCACCGTGGCGGTCGAGGCGGTGGCTCCGGCCGCGCCGAGGAAGTCGGCCAAGAAGGCCGCTCCGGCCAAGCAGGCCGAGCCGGCGCAGGCGCAGAGCACGACGGAGGGTGCCGAGTAATGGGTCAGAAGGTTCACCCCACTGGGTTCCGGCTCGGCATCTCGACCGACTGGAAGTCCCGCTGGTTCGCGGACAAGCTCTACAAGGACTACATCGGCGAGGATGTCAAGATCCGCCGGATGATGTCCAAGGGCCTCGAGCGCGCCGGCATCTCCAAGGTCGACATCGAGCGCACCCGGGACCGGGTCCGCGTCGACATCCACACCGCCCGGCCGGGCATCGTCATCGGCCGTAAGGGTGCGGAGGCCGACCGGATCCGCGGCGAGCTGGAGAAGCTCACCGGCAAGCAGGTCCAGCTGAACATCATCGAGGTGAAGAGCCCCGAGGCCGACGCTCAGCTGGTCGCCCAGGGCGTCGCCGAGCAGCTGTCCAGCCGGGTCAGCTTCCGTCGGGCCATGCGCAAGTCGATGCAGTCCGCGATGAAGAACCCGGCCTGCAAGGGCATCCGGGTCCAGGTCTCGGGCCGTCTCGGCGGCGCCGAGATGAGCCGGACCGAGTTCTACCGTGAGGGCCGCGTCCCGCTGCACACGCTGCGGGCCAACATCGAGTACGGCTTCTTCGAGGCCCGTACCACCTTCGGCCGGATCGGCGTGAAGGTCTGGATCTACAAGGGCGACGCCGTCCCGGGTCGCGAGACCCCGGCCGAGACCGCCCCGTCGCGCGGCCCGCGCCGCGACCGTGGCGACCGGCCGGACCGGCCGCGTCGTGGCCGGTCGGGTTCGTCGGGTACGACCGCCGGCGGTACCGAGGCCGGCCGGGCTGCCGCGACCACCATCGCGCAGCAGGCGGAGACGCCGGCCGGTGACCCGGTCGACAGCAGCGCTGTCGCCGCGGCCGCCTCGGCTCCGGCCGCCAACCAGCCGGCAGAACAGCAGCAGGAGGGCTGACAGATGCTGATGCCGCGCAAGCCCCCGAAGGGCTTCCGCAAGCCGCACCACCCGGACCGCCACGGCGCGTCCAAGGGTGGTAACCGGGTGGTGTTCGGCGAGTTCGGGATCCAGGCTCTCGAGCCGGCGTACGTGACCAACCGCCAGATCGAGTCGGCGCGTATCGCGATGACCCGCCACATCAAGCGTGGCGGCAAGGTCTGGATCACGATCTTCCCGGACCAGGCCCTCACCAAGAAGCCGGCCGAGACCCGGATGGGTTCCGGTAAGGGTTCTCCCGAGTGGTGGGTCGCCAACGTGAAGCCGGGGCGGGTCCTCTTCGAGATGTCCTTCCCCAACGAGCAGATCGCGCGAGAGGCGATGCGTCGCGCGATCCACAAGCTCCCGATGAAGTGCCGCATTGTTACGCGCGAAGTGGGTGAATCCTGATGGCAGCGGGCGTCAAGGCCTCCGAGCTGCGTGAGCTCTCCGAGGAGGAGCTGGTCACGAAGCTGCGCGAGGCGAAGGCGGAGCTGTTCAACCTCCGCGTACAGGGCGCGACCGGGCAGCTGGACAACAACCGGCGGCTGCAGGTCATCCGTCGGGAGATCGCCCGGATCTACACGATCATGCGTGAGCGTGAGTTGGGTCTCTCGACCGCGCCGACTGAGGTGACTGCATCATGAGTGACGAGAACGCCACCGCCACCGTGCGGGCCCGCCGTAAGGTCCGTGAGGGCCTCGTGGTGAGCGACAAGATGGACAAGACCGTCGTGGTCGAGGTCGAGGACCGGGTCAAGCACGCGCTGTACGGCAAGATCATGCGCCGTACGAGCAAGCTGAAGGTGCACGACGAGCAGAACTCGGCCGGCACCGGTGACCGGGTCCTGATCATGGAGACCCGGCCGCTCTCCGCCACCAAGCGGTGGCGGCTCGTGGAGATCCTCGAGAAGGCCAAGTAGCGAAGGCTCGAGCTCGGCCGGTATCGGTCGGGCGCAGGTTCCGCCAGGCTCCGGCCGCCCCCGGCGGCCGGAGAACCGGCAGACATAGGAGATAGACGTGATTCAGCAGGAGTCGCGACTGCGCGTCGCCGACAACACGGGTGCCCGGGAGATCCTGTGCATCCGGGTTCTCGGTGGCTCCGGTCGGCGCTACGCGAGCATCGGCGACGTCATCGTGGCCACGGTCAAGGACGCGATCCCCGGTGCCGGCGTGAAGAAGGGCGACGTCGTCAAGGCCGTCGTCGTTCGGACCGCCAAGGAGAGGCGGCGGCCGGACGGGTCGTACATCCGCTTCGACGAGAACGCCGCCGTCATCATCAAGGACGGCGGGGACCCGCGCGGCACCCGCATCTTCGGCCCGGTGGGCCGCGAGCTGCGGGACAAGCGGTTCATGAAGATCATCTCTCTCGCGCCGGAGGTGTTGTGACCGTGAAGGTCAAGAAGGGCGACACGGTCGTCGTCATCGCCGGCAAGGACAAGGGTGCCAAGGGCAAGGTCATCGCGGCCTACCCGCGGCAGGACAAGGTCCTGGTCGAGGGCGTGAACCGGGTCAAGAAGCACACTCGCATCAGCACCACCCAGCGTGGCGCCAAGACCGGTGGCATCGTCACCCAGGAGGCCCCGATCCACGTCTCGAACGTGATGGTCGTGGACTCCGACGGCAAGCCGACCCGCGTCGGCTACCGGATCGACGACAACGGCCAGAAGGTCCGCATCGCGCGTAGCACCGGTAAGGACCTGTGATGACCACGGCTACCGAAACGAAGACCCTGCCGCGTCTCAAGGAGCGGTACCGCAACGAGGTCGTGGCGAAGCTGCAGGAGCAGTACGCCTACGGCAACCCCATGCAGGTGCCCGGCCTGGTCAAGATCGTCGTCAACATGGGTGTCGGCGAGGCCGCTCGGGACGCCAAGCTGATCGACGGCGCCGTCCGCGACCTGGCCACGATCACCGGTCAGAAGCCGCTGGTCCGGCGGGCCACCAAGTCCATCGCGCAGTTCAAGCTCCGCGAGGGCATGCCGATCGGCGCGAAGGTCACCCTGCGGGGCGACCGGATGTGGGAGTTCCTGGACCGGCTGCTGTCCATCGCGCTGCCGCGTATCCGCGACTTCCGCGGTCTGGACGGGCGCAAGCTCGACGGGCACGGCAACTACACGTTCGGTCTGACCGAGCAGTCGGTGTTCCACGAGATCGACCAGGACAAGATCGATCGCCAGCGGGGCATGGACATCACGGTGGTCACGACCGCCACGACCGACGACGAGGGCCGGGCGCTGCTCAAGCTCCTGGGCTTCCCGTTCAAGGAGAACTGAGATGGCCAAGAAGGCGCTGATCCTCAAGGCGGCCGCGAAGCCGAAGTTCTCGGTTCGCGCGTACACCCGCTGCCAGCGGTGCGGGCGTCCGAAGGCGGTCTACCGCAAGTTCGGTCTCTGCCGGGTGTGCATCCGGGAGATGGCCCACCGCGGTGAGCTGCCCGGCGTGTCCAAGGCTTCCTGGTAATAGCCCGGCGCGCTCCGGCGCGTCAGCTGAACTGTCTCTTCGCCGTAGGCCCCGGGCCTGGCCCGGGGAACCCCGGCGAGAAAGGTTGACGAGTTTTCATGACGATGACCGACCCGATCGCAGACATGCTCACGCGTCTGCGTAACGCCAACCAGGCGTACCACGACCGGGTGACGATGCCCTACTCGAAGATCAAGGCGAACATCGCCGAGGTCCTCAAGGCCGAGGGTTACATCGCCGCCTGGTCGGTCGAGGACCCCGAGGAGGGTGCCGTCGGCAAGCGACTGGTCGTCGAGCTGAAGTACGGCCAGAGCCGCGAGCGGAGCCTGGCCGGCATCAAGCGCGTGTCCAAGCCCGGTCTCCGGGTGTACGCCAAGTCGGACGGGCTCCCGCGGGTGCTCGGCGGGCTGGGCGTGGCGATCATTTCGACGTCCCAGGGGCTGCTCACCGACCGGCAGGCCCGCAAGCGGAGTGTTGGCGGGGAAGTCCTCGCCTTCGTCTGGTAACGGGAGACTGGTAGAAATGTCGCGTATTGGACGTAAGTCGATCCCGGTGCCATCCGGCGTCGACATCACGATCGACGGCCAGACCGTCAAGGTCAAGGGCCCCAAGGGCGAGCTGAGCCACGTGCTGGCCGAGCCGATCACGGCGGAGCGCAGCGACAACGGCGAGCTGCTCGTCAACCGGCCCAACGACGAGCGCAAGGCCAAGGAACTGCACGGCCTGAGCCGTACCCTGGTGGCGAACATGATCGTCGGGGTGACCGAGGGCTACCGCAAGAGCCTGGAGATCGCCGGCACCGGTTACCGCGTGACCGCCAAGGGCAAGGACCTGGAGTTCGCTCTCGGGTTCTCGCACCCGGTCGTGGTGCAGGCGCCGGACGGCATCACCTTCACGGTCGAGCGGCCCACGCTGTTCCACGTGGCCGGCATCGACAAGCAGCAGGTCGGCGAGGTCGCCGCCAACATCCGGAAGATCCGCCCGCCGGAGCCCTACAAGGGCAAGGGCGTGAAGTACCAGGGCGAGGTCATCCGCCGCAAGGCTGGAAAGGCAGGTAAGAAGTGAGCGCCACGCTGCTCAAGCGCCGCCGCGGCGTTGCCGCCAAGCGTGCCGTCGGGCGTGCGCGTCGGCACTTCCGGGTCCGCAAGAACGTCAGCGGCACCGGCGAGCGTCCCCGCCTCGTCGTCACCCGTTCCCTGCGGCACATGGTCGCCCAGGTCGTCGACGACACCAAGGGTCACACCCTGGCGTCGGCCTCGACCATGGACGCCTCGCTGCGCGGCTCCGAGGGCGACAAGAGCGCCCTGGCCGGCAAGGTCGGCGCCCTGCTCGCCGAGCGTGCCAAGGCCGCCGGCGTCTCGAAGGTCGTCTTCGACCGCGGTGGCAACCGGTACGCGGGGCGGGTCGCCGCGCTTGCCGACGCCGCCCGCGAAGCCGGGCTCGAGTTCTAGAAACCCCGTCACGAGAGAGAAGGAAGGCTGCTGATGCCAGGTCAACAGCGCCGTGGCGGCGGGTCCGGTGGCAACGAGGGTGGTCGCCGCGACAACCGCCGTGAGGGCGGCCGCGGAAACGCGCCCGTCGAGAAGACCCCGCACCTCGAGCGGGTCGTCGCGATCAACCGCGTCGCCAAGGTCGTGAAGGGTGGTCGTCGCTTCAGCTTCACCGCCCTCGTGATCGTGGGCGACGGCGACGGCACCGTCGGCGTGGGCTACGGAAAGGCCAAGGAGGTGCCCGCGGCGATCGCCAAGGGTGTCGAGGAGGCCAAGAAGCACTTCTTCAAGGTGCCGCGGATCGGTCAGTCGATCCCGCACCCGGTCACGGGCGAGGACGCCGCCGGTGTGGTGCTGCTCAAGCCGGCCTCGGCCGGTACGGGCGTCATCGCCGGTGGTCCGGTGCGTGCCGTGCTGGAGTGCGCGGGCATCCACGACGTGCTCTCCAAGAGCCTCGGCTCGTCCAACCCGATCAACATCGTGCACGCCACCGTGGCGGCCCTGAAGGGGCTCGAGTCCCCCGAGCAGGTCGCGGCGCGTCGTGGCCTGCCGGTGGAGGACGTCGCGCCGGCCGCCATGCTGGCGTCGCGTGCGGGGGTGGCGTCCTGATGGCACGTCTGAAGGTCACCCAGGTCCGGTCCGGGATCGGGCGCAAGCAGAACCAGCGTGACTCGCTGCGTTCGCTCGGGCTCAAGCGGATCAACGACGTGGTGGTCAAGGAGGACCGGCCGGAGATCCGCGGCATGATCTTCACGGTCAACCACCTCGTGAAGGTCGAGGAGGTCGAGTAATGACGATCAAGGTGCACCACCTGCGCCCGGCGCCCGGAGCCAAGACCGACAAGACCCGTGTGGGTCGCGGTGAGGGCTCGAAGGGCAAGACCGCCGGTCGCGGTACCAAGGGTTCGAAGGCCCGGAAGAACATCTCGGCGGCGTTCGAGGGTGGGCAGATGCCCATCCACATGCGCCTGCCGAAGATGAAGGGCTTCAAGAACAAGTTCAAGGTCGTGTTCCAGGTGGTCAACCTGGACCGGCTGGCGGAGCTCTTCCCGAACGGCGGCCAGGTCGGCCCGGTCGAGCTGGTCGAGTCCGGCGCGGTCCGCAAGGGCCACCCGGTCAAGGTGCTTGGCACCGGCGACCTCGGCGGTGTCTCCCTCCAGGTGTCGGCGCACGCGTTCAGCGCGTCGGCCAAGGAGAAGATCACCGCGGCCGGCGGCTCGGTCACCGAGCTGTAAGGGCATGTTCGTGGCGCCCGCTCAGTTGTTCGCAACTGGGCGGGCGTCATGGTCTACCGGCCACGTGTGCGCCGGGTAACATCGGATTCGTTTTATGTAGCCGGGCACATCTGCCCGGACCGGGATCGGGCTGTTAGAGTCCGTTGCCAGCCATGGATTCCGGGCACTGGGCCCGGAATCCACCCCGCCCCGCCAGGGATCGTCACCGGCGGCCCGCGTCGCGCAGGAGGAAGAAGTTGCTGTCCGCCTTTCTCAGTGCGTTCCGTACGCCTGACCTGCGCAAGAAGCTGCTGTTCACAGTAGGCATCATCGCGGTCTACCGGCTGGGCGCCACGCTGCCCAGCCCGGGCGTCTCGTACGGCAACGTGCAGAAGTGCCTCGACACCATCCAGGGCAGCACCGGCGTGCTCAACCTGCTGGATCTCTTCTCCGGTGGCGCGCTGCTCCAGCTCTCGGTCTTCGCGCTGGGCATCATGCCCTACATCACCGCGTCGATCATCCTGCAGCTGCTGACGGTGGTGATCCCGCGCCTGGAGCAGCTCCGCAAGGAGGGCCAGGCCGGTCAGGCGAAGATCACCCAGTACACCCGCTACCTCACGCTGGGCCTGGGCATCCTCCAGTCCTCGGCGTTCGTGGCGCTGGCCCGCTCCGGGCAGCTGTTCAACAACCAGTGCGACCAGTTCCCGATCGTGCCCAGGGGCACCGGCATCCCGGACTGGCTCACGCTCACCATCCTGGTCCTGACCATGACCGCCGGCACCGGCGTGGTGATGTGGCTCGGCGAGCTGATCACCGACCGGGGTGTCGGCAACGGCATGTCCGTGCTGATCTTCACCTCGATCGCGGCCCGGCTCCCCAGCGAGGGCTGGAAGATCAAGACCACCAAGGGCTGGGGGATGTTCCTCCTCGTCATCGCCCTGGTGCTGCTGGTGATCACCGCGGTCACGTTCATCGAGCAGGCGCAGCGCCGGATCCCGGTCCAGTACGCGAAGCGCATGATCGGCCGGCGGATGTACGGCGGCACGTCGACCTACATCCCGCTCAAGGTGAACCAGGCCGGCGTCATCCCGGTCATCTTCGCCTCGTCGCTGCTCTACCTGCCGACGCTCGCGCTCCAGTTCTTCGACCAGAACGACCCGGGCAAGACCCAGGCCTGGATCCAGAACCACATCGTGAAGGCGAGCGCGCCGGAGCACATCGCGATCTACTTCCTGCTGATCATCTTCTTCACGTACTTCTACGTGTCGATCACGTTCAACCCGACCGAGGTCGCGGACAACATGAAGAAGTACGGCGGCTTCGTGCCGGGCATCCGCCCCGGCAAGCCGACCGCCGAGTACCTCGACTTCATCCTCAGCCGGATCACCCTGCCGGGCGCGCTCTACCTGGGCATCGTCGCGATCCTGCCGAACTTCTTCTTCATCTGGCTGGACAACCAGCAGTTCCAGAACTTCCCGTTCGGCGGCACCGCTGTGCTCATCATGGTCGGCGTCGGTCTGGAGACCGTGAAGCAGATCGAGAGCCAACTCATGCAGCGGAACTACGAAGGGTTCCTGCGGTAGATGCGACTCGTTCTGGTTGGCCCGCCGGGCGCGGGCAAGGGCACACAGGCGGAGTTCATCGCCGCTCACCTCTCGGTGCCGAAGATCTCCACCGGCGACATCTTCCGGGCCAACGTCACCCAGGGCACGCCGCTGGGGGTCGAGGCGAAGCGCTACATGGACGCCGGCAAGCTGGTCCCGGACGACGTCACCATCAACATGGTCCGGGACCGGCTCGCCGAGCCGGACGCCGGTGAGGGGTTCCTGCTCGACGGCTTCCCGCGGACCACGCCGCAGGCCGCCGAGCTGGACAAGCTCCTCGCCGACCTGGGCAGCGCGTTGGACCTGGTGCTGGAGCTGGTGGTCGACGACGACGAGGTGATCCGGCGGCTCTCCGGCCGGCGCACCTGCCGCGGCTGCGGCAAGATCTGGCACGTCGAGTTCGACGCCCCCAGCCGGGAGGACGTCTGCGACCGCTGCGGCGCGGAGCTGTTCCAGCGGGACGACGACAAGCCGGAGACGATCGCCGCCCGGCTCCGGGAATACTCCGAGAAGACCGCGCCGCTCGTCGACTACTACGGCGCGCAGGGCAAGCTGGTCGGCATCGACGCGGCGGGGCCGGTGGAGGACGTCACCGTCCGCGCCATCGACGCGCTGCGGTCGTACGGCGGCTGACCTCCCACCGGCGGATAGAGTACGAACAGCGGGGTACGCGAGACGTGCCCCGCTGTTCCGTGTAACGAAAGGTGACGCCGTCATGCGCCGTCCCCAGCTGGACATCCAGCTGAAGACCCCCGAGCAGATCGAGCTGATGCGGGCCGCCGGTCTGGTGGTCGCCCGGGCCCTGTCTCGGATGCGGGAGGCGGTCGCGCCCGGCGTGACCACGGCCGACCTGGACGCGATCGCCGAGACGACCATCCGGGAGGCCGGGGCCGTTCCGTCGTTCAAGGGCTACCACGGCTTCCCGGCGTCGATCTGCTCCTCGGTCAACGAACAGGTGGTGCACGCCATCCCGTCGCCGGAGCAGGTGCTGCGCGAGGGAGACCTGATCTCGATCGACTGCGGCGCGGTGCTGAACGGCTGGCACGGCGACGCGGCGGTCACGGTGGCGGTGGGGGAGGTCGACCCGGCGCTGCTGCGGATGGCCGAGGTCGCCGAGGACGCGATGTGGGCCGGGATCGCCGCGGCGGCCCGGGGCGCCGCGTCCGGTCGGGGCCGCCTCACCGACATCTCGCACGCGGTGGAGACCGCGGTCCGCAAGGGCGGCCGGTACGGCATCGTGGACGGCTACGGCGGCCACGGCATCGGCACCGAGATGCACCAGGACCCGCACGTGCTCAACCACGGTCGCCCCGGCAAGGGCCCGCGCCTGGTGCCCGGCCTGGCGCTCGCCATCGAGCCGATGATCACCGCCGGCTCCCCGCGTACCGTCGAACTGGCCGACGGTTGGACGGTGGTGACCCGGGACCGGTCCATGGCGGTGCACGTGGAGCACTCGATGGCGCTGCTGGACGACGGCGTGTGGGTGCTGACCGCGGTCGACGGCGGCCGGGCGCGCCTCGGCGACCTGGTCACCTCCCGCCAGCCCGCGGACTCCCCGGCCCGCTGACCCGTCCGTCACCCGGCCGGATCACCGGTGACCCGTGGTTCCGATGGCGACGGCGACGTCAGGGCGGGATCCGCGGCCGGGCGGGTTTCCCTTTTCTGCGGTATACCTCTCCGTCATAAATATGACCGAGAGGTATACCGGCGAAAAGATGGTTGTCCACCGCGGGCGGGTGGCGAGTCGTCCGACCGCGCCGCAACGGGGGTCGACGTGGTGGCGGTCGAGGTCAGCGCTCGCGTGGGGCCGGGTTTCCGTCCGCTGGCGGGTCGGTGGCATCCTTGCCGTCATGGACGGGGAGCGGGAGATGCGGGCGGCCGACCGGGACCGGGAGGCCACGGCGGAGCGGCTCCGGCTGGCGCTGGAGGAGGGCCGGCTCGGCCTGCACGAGTACGACGAGCGGCTGGGCCGCGCGTACGGCGCCCGTACCTACGCCGAGCTGGACGAGGTGGTGGCGGACCTGCCGGGCCCGGCCCCGGCCGAGCGGTCTGCCGTGGTGCCGGTCGCGCCGGTTCCGCCGCCCGCGCCGGCGGCCCCCGGCGAGCACGGCCCGGCCGGCGCGCCGGGCGCGACCGCCGAGCCCGGGGCGGGAGACGTGGCCGCCGAGGCGCCGGACACCCGCTCGCGGTTGCTCGGCCTCTGGATGCCGTGGCTACGGGTCGCCGCGCTGCTGCTGCCGATCTGGTTGATCAGCGTGATCACCACCGGCCACGTGGCCGGTGTCTGGCCGCTCTGGGTGCTGGGGCCGTGGGGCGGCCTGGTGCTGATGCAGTCGGTCGGGCTGATCGGGGTGGATCACGGCCGGAAGCGGCCCGACCGCCGCCGCTGATCTGTGCCGCTGGTCACAGCGGGAACGGAAATCGGTCGTTCGGGCCGGGCGGTTTGGCGGCGGTGCGCGGGCGGGCGTACACTTTCAGATCGGCGCACAGCGTCCACTCCGCCATGCCCACCCTGCGCTTCGGTGGGAGTCGGAGCCGCGGCTGGCGCGGGCTTCCTGATCTTGATCGGGTGGCCCGTGTAAGACGTTGTGGGCCGTCCGGAGCAACCGACGTCAGGACAGCGGAGTACATGCCGAAAAAAGACGGAGCCATCGAGATCGAGGGTCGGGTCATCGAGCCCCTGCCGAACGCCATGTTCCGGGTGGAGCTCGCGAACGGCCACAAGGTGCTCGCGCACATCAGCGGCAAGATGCGGCAGCACTACATCCGCATCCTGCCGGAGGACCGGGTCGTCGTCGAACTGTCGCCGTACGACCTGACCCGCGGGCGCATCGTCTACCGCTACAAGTAAGCCTGACGGCGGCCGGGACGTCCCGTGTCCGTCTTCGACGTCCGGGTCGCGCTTGCGCGCTCCGGGCCAGATGGGAAGTAAGGCAACCGTGAAGGTCAAGCCGAGCGTCAAGAGGATCTGCAACAAGTGCCGGGTTATCCGCCGGCACGGCCGGGTCATGGTCATCTGCACCGACCCGCGCCACAAGCAGCGCCAGGGCTGACGCCCCACATCACCAAGCTCGTCCCAGCCGCGGACGGTGCGCGTGTCGCGTACCCCTCGTGGTTGACCCCCGGTCGGAGGCCGGGGCCCGCTCGGGCAGCGGGGTGGGACGGGTCCACACCTCCGCCACAATCATGAGGAGTACGCCCGCACATGGCACGTCTAGTCGGCGTGGATCTCCCCCGCGAGAAGCGGATGGAGATCGCGCTCACCTACATCTTCGGGGTCGGTCGCACCCGCGCCCTGGAGACGCTCGCCGCGACCGGCATCTCGCCGGACAAGCGCGTTCGGGACCTCACGGACGAGGAGCTCGTCGAGCTCCGGAACCACATCGAGGGCAACTACAAGGTTGAGGGCGACCTGCGCCGCGAGGTCGCCGCTGACATCCGCCGCAAGGTCGAGATCGGCTGCTACGCCGGTATCCGGCACCGTCGTGGTCTGCCCGTGCGTGGTCAGCGCACCAAGACCAACGCGCGCACCCGGAAGGGCCCGAAGCGGACCGTGGCCGGCAAGAAGAAGCCCGGCAAGAAGTAACTAGGAGCGCACAGACTTATGCCACCGAAGGCTCGTGCCGGAGCCGCCGTCAAGAAGGTCCGGCGCAAGGAACGCAAGAACGTCGCCCACGGGCAGGCGCACATCAAGAGCACCTTCAACAACACCATCGTGTCCATCACGGACCCGACCGGTGCGGTCATCTCCTGGGCCTCCTCCGGCCAGGTGGGCTTCAAGGGCTCCCGCAAGTCGACCCCGTTCGCCGCGCAGCTGGCCGCCGAGGCCGCCGCGCGTCGGGCCATGGAACACGGCATGCGCAAGGTCGACGTGTTCGTCAAGGGACCCGGCTCCGGCCGGGAGACCGCCATCCGTTCGCTGCAGGCCGCCGGCCTCGAGGTCGGGCAGATCTCCGACGTCACGCCGCAGCCGCACAACGGGTGCCGTCCGCCGAAGCGTCGCCGGGTCTGAGAGGTTAGAGAGAGATGGCTCGTTACACCGGTGCTGACTGCCGCCGTTGCCGGCGGGAGAAGATGAAGCTGTTCCTCAAGGGCAGCAAGTGCGATGGCCCGAAGTGCCCGTTCGAGTCCCGGCCGTTCCCGCCCGGGCAGCACGGCCGCGGCCGCACGAAGGAGACGGAGTACCTGCTCCAGCTCCGTGAGAAGCAGAAGGCCCGCCGTGTCTACGGCGTGCTGGAGAAGCAGTTCCGCGGCTACTACGAAGAGGCCGTGGGCAAGAAGGCCAAGACGGGTGAGGTTCTGCTGCAGATCCTCGAGTCGCGGCTGGACAACGTGGTCTACCGGGCCGGCTACGCCAAGTCCCGGGACATGGCCCGTCAGCTGGTCAAGCACGGTCACTTCACGGTGAACGGCAAGAAGGTCGACATCCCGTCGTACCGCGTCAAGGAGCACGACATCGTCGAGGTCCGGGGCAAGAGCAAGGAGCTCACCCCGTTCATCGTCGCGCAGGCCGAGGCCGGCTCCAAGACCGTTCCGGCGTGGCTCGAGGCCATCCCCAGCCAGATGAAGGTCCTCGTGCACTCGCTCCCGGCCCGCCAGGTGATCGACACCCAGGTCCAGGAGCAGCTGATCGTCGAGCTCTACTCCAAGTAAGGGCTCGTTGCGGTGGCCCGTCCCCCGGGGCGGGCCACCGGAACAGTTGTGTCGTGGGCGTCAAATAGCGGGCGCCCCGGAAGAGAAGAGAAAAGATGCTCATCAGCCAGCGACCGTCTCTCTCCGAAGAGTCGATCAACGAGACCCGGTCCCGGTTCACCATCGAGCCGCTGGAGCCCGGCTTCGGCTACACGCTCGGCAACTCGCTGCGGCGTACGTTGCTGTCGTCCATCCCCGGTGCGGCGGTCACCTCGATCAAGATCGACGGTGTCCTGCACGAGTTCACCACGATCCCCGGGGTCAAGGAGGACGTGGTCGAGCTCGTCATGAACATCAAGGAGCTGTGCGTCAGCTCTGAGCACGACGAGCCGGTCAGCATGTACCTGCGCAAGCAGGGCCCGGGCGACGTGACCGCCGGCGACATCCAGCCCCCGGCCGGTGTCTCGGTGCACAACCCGGACCTGAAGCTCGCCACCCTCAACGGCAAGGGCCGGCTCGACATGGAGCTGACCGTCGAGCGGGGCCGGGGCTACGTCACCGCCGCGCAGAACAAGCAGGCGGGCGCCGAGATCGGCCGGATCCCGGTCGACTCGATCTACTCGCCGGTGCTCAAGGTGACGTACCGCGTCGAGGCGACCCGCGTCGAGCAGCGGACCGACTTCGACCGGCTGATCATCGACGTCGAGACCAAGCCGTCGATGGGCCCGCGTACCGCGCTGGCCTCCGCCGGTTCGACGCTGGTGGAGCTGTTCGGCCTCGCCCGTGAGCTGGACGAGACCGCCGAGGGCATCGACATCGGGCCGTCCCCGCAGGACGCCCAGCTGGCGGCGGACCTGGCTCTGCCGATCGAGGAGCTGGACCTCACCGTCCGCTCCTACAACTGCCTCAAGCGCGAGGGCATCAACTCCGTTGGTGAGCTGATCGGGCGTACCGAGGCCGACCTTCTCGACATCCGCAACTTCGGTCAGAAGTCGATCGACGAGGTCAAGATGAAGCTCGCCGGGATGGGCCTGGGGCTGAAGGACTCGGCTCCGAACTTCGACCCGGCGCACGTCGTGGACGCCTTCGGCGAGGCCGACTACGACACCGACGACTACCGCGAGACCGAGCAGCTCTAGTCCGCGCTGCCGCCACACCTGAGGAGCACCAAGCATGCCCACGCCCACCAAGGGCCCCCGCCTCGGCGGCAGCCCCGCGCACGAGCGGCTGATGCTGGCCAACCTGGCCACCGCGCTGTTCCAGCACGGCAAGATCCAGACCACCGAGACGAAGGCCCGGCGGCTCCGCCCGCTGGCCGAGCAGCTCATCACCAAGGCCAAGCGTGGCGACCTCGCCTCGCGCCGGCGGGTGGCGGGCGTCGTCAAGGACAAGGACGTGGTCTACTCCCTGTTCGACCAGATCGCGCCCCGGTACGCCAACCGCAACGGTGGCTACACCCGGATCGTGAAGACCGGTCCGCGCAAGGGTGACGCCGCTCCGATGGCGATCATCGAGCTGGTGGAGGAGCTTCAGGTCGCCGAGCCGAAGGCGAACAAGAAGACCGCCGCCCGCAAGGCCGCCCAGCAGGACAAGGTCGAGGCCCTGGCCCCGGCCGAGGAGGCCCCGAAGACGAGCGCCGGTGACCAGGACGCGGAGGCTCCGGTCTCCGCCACCGGCGACACCGCCGCTGCCCGTGAGGACAGCGACGAGGCCACCGAGAACGACAAGGCCTGATCGCAGGCAGCATCGTCGGGCCCGGCATCCCCTCGCGGGGTGCCGGGCCCGACGCCGTCAACGGGAGGTACGAGGTGGACGACGAGCGGACCCGGTTGCGGCTGGACGTCTCGTACGACGGCACCGACTTCTCCGGCTGGGCCCCCCAGCCCACCCGGCGCACGGTGGCCGGGGTGCTCATGGAGACGCTGGATCTCGTCCTCGGCGCGGGCACGGTCACCGGCCTGACCGTGGCCGGTCGCACCGACGCCGGGGTGCACGCCACCGGGCAGGTCTGCCACCTCGACCTGCCGACCGAGGTGTGGCGCGCGTACGAGGGGCGGCTGCTGCGCCGGCTGGCCCGGCTGCTGCCCACCGACGTCCGGGTACGCGCGATGACCGAGGTGCCGGCCGACTTCGACGCCCGGTTCTCGGCCACCTTCCGCCGCTACGAGTACCGGGTCACCGACGCACCCTGGGGCGCCGAGCCGCTGCGCCGGCGGGACACCCTGGCCTGGCCGAAGCCGCTGGACCTGGTCGCGTTGAACGAGGCCGCGGCCGGTCTGGTCGGCGAGCACGACTTCGCCGCGTACTGCCGTCGCAAGGAGAACGCCACCACGCTGCGCGAGGTGACCCGGCTGGACTGGCGCCGCGACCCGGACGGGATCCTGGTGGCCACCGTGCGGGCCGACGCGTTCTGCCAGAACATGGTGCGCAGCCTGGTCGGTGCCATGCTGGTCGCCGGCGACGGTCGCCGGCCGGTGACCTGGCCGGCGAGCCTGCTGACCCGTCGGGAACGGTCCAGTGAGGTGACAGTGGCCCCGGCGCACGGCCTCGCCCTGGTCGAGGTCGGCTACCCGGTCGACCCGGCCGACTACGCCCGCCGCGCCGACCTCACCCGCCGGCTGCGGGTGCCGGTCGTCGAGGGCTGAGCGCGCCGTACCCGGGCACGGCGACGGCCCGCCACCCTGCCGCGGTGACGGGCCGTCGCCGTGCCCGGGTCAGTCGTCGGTGCTCTGCTGGCCGGCGCTGTCGTCGCTCGGGCCGCCGCTGGGTTGTCCGGCCGTCCCGGAGGATGCGCGACGGTCCAGCACGCCCCGGTTCAGGTGCAGCTCGACCAGGTCGTACATGATCTCGCGGGCGCGTGCGTCGTCGGTCGGGATCCGCTCCCCGTCGGCGCGCGTGACCAGGCAGAAGGCGATGTAGTGCCCGCGTACCTGCCAGCCGACCCGGGCGGCGGCCTTCTCCACCACCTCGGTGTCGTCGTCGCCCGCGGCCAGGCCCCGGAACCGTCCCTGCTGGTCGTCCAACAGCGGTCGGATCCGGTCGCGTACCCGTTGGGCGCTGGCCAGGTCGGTGAGGTTGAACAGACCGGCGGTGAGCAGGTGGTCGCCGTCGGGGGAGCGGAGCGTGCCCCGGACGACCTGGTTGCACCCGAGCCGGACCAGCAGGTCGGCGATCTCCCCGGTGGCCGCGACCGCGCAGTTCGCACTCGCCTGGGTCTTCAGCACCCGGTAGGCGGGTTTGCCGTCGGTGACCACCAGCTGCTTGCCGGGGAAGAGTTCCTTGACGGTGAGGGACGTCTGGTCGGTGTCCCGGGAGTCCAGGTCGGACCGGCCCGGCGGGTCCGTCTCCGCCGCCGTGGGCTGCGCGGTGGGCTGGCTCGCCGGGGGCGTGGCGGCCCGCTCGTCGAGCAGCGCCGCGACGGCCAGGCCGGTGAGGGAGAGCAGGAGCAGTACGGCCGCGCCGCCGATCAGCGTCTGCCAGACCCGGCCGCCGCGACGGTCGGCGCGCCGGCTGCGGGGCAGTTCGGACACGTCGGTGGCGCGGAACGTCGGGCTGGCCGGTATCGGCACGGTGGGCCGCGTCGACGCGGCGGGCACGGGTTGCGGCATGGGCGGCAGCGGCTGCGGCACCGGCGAGGGTTCCCCGGGCGGCGCGGGTGGGCCCGGCGTCGGCGCGGGAGCGGGCGGCGCGGGAGCAGGCGCCCGGGCGTCGTCGAGGTCCGGGCGGGTGGTCCGGGCCGGCGGCAGCGACGGCGTCGGGAAACGGGAGGGCGACGGACCTGCCGGAGGCGGCGTCGTGGCCGCGGGCCCGGGCTCCGGGTACTCCAGGAAGGCGTCCTCATCGGACTCGTACCGGTACACCATGTGGGATAGAGTAAGACCGATTGTCCCTTTCGGGGGCAATATCGGGAAATTCCGGCAGAGTGGCGTGCGCCCCCGCCCGCCGTACCGTCGCCCGGCCCGCCACCCCGCGGTGCGAGAATGCCGACGTGACCGGCGACCACTACTTCACCGCTGAACCCACGACCCCGGCCCGGCCGCGCGAGGTCGAGTTCTCCGTCGCCGGGCGCGACTACGCGCTCAGCTCGGCCGGCGGAGTGTTCTCCGCCGACCGGCTCGACCCCGGCACCGCGGTGCTGCTGCGCAAGGCCGACCTGCCGGGTGTCGACG
Organism: Micromonospora humi; assembly: GCF_900090105.1. Taxonomy (GTDB): domain Bacteria; phylum Actinomycetota; class Actinomycetes; order Mycobacteriales; family Micromonosporaceae; genus Micromonospora; species Micromonospora humi. Next base: position 190,848 of record NZ_FMDM01000009.1, read on the forward strand.
TCGCCGGCCCGCTGCTCGACATCGGGTGCGGGTTCGGCCCGATCACCTGCGTCCTGGCCACCGTCGCGCCGGCCGCCACCGTCTGGGCGGTCGACGTCAACGAACGCGCCCGCGCCCTCACCGCCGCCAACGCCGGCCGGATCGGCGCCGCCGACCGGGTGCGGGCCGTCGCGCCGGACGACCTGCCGGCGGACGTCACGTTCGCCCAGATCTGGTCGAACCCGCCGATCCACATCGGCAAGGCCGAACTGCACGACCTGCTGCTGCGTTGGCTGCCCCGGCTCACCCCGGACGGCGTGGCCTGGCTCGTCGTCGCCCGCCACCTCGGCGGCGACTCGCTGCACCGCTGGCTCGTCGAGCAGGGCTGGCAGGTCGAGCGGCACGCCAGCCAGAAGGGCTACCGGGTGCTCCGCGTCACCCGGTAATCAGGTGTCGCCCGCACCGTCGGCTCGGGCAGGATGCCGGCGTGGGATACGTGGACGTGGCAGGGGTCGGGCACATCCTCCCGGACGGGCGGGAGCTGTTCGGCGAGGTGTCGTTCCGGGTCGGTGAGGGCGCCAAGGTGGCGCTCGTCGGCCCCAACGGCGCCGGCAAGACGACGCTGCTCCGGATGGTCGCCGGCGACCTGCCGGTGCGCACCGGCACCGTCGCCCGCTCCGGCGGGCTGGGCGTGATGCGGCAGTTCATCGGCATGATCGGCGACGAGTCGACGCTCGCCGACCTGGCCCTGTCGCTCGCCCCGCCGGCGCTGCGCGACGCCGGGCGCCGGCTCGTCGAGACCGAGGCGGCGATGCGCACGGCCGAGGTCCGCGGCAAGTACAGCTCCGCCGCCGGCAAGGCCCAGCTCGCGTACGCCGACGCGCTGGCCGCCTGGGGCGAGTGCGGCGGGTACGACGCCGAGGTGCTCTTCGACACCGTCACCACGATCGTGCTCGACCTGCCGTGGGACAGCGCCCGGGACCGGCCGGTCCGCACCCTCTCCGGGGGCCAGCAGAAACGCTTCGCCCTGGAGCTGCTGCTGCGCGGCCCGGACGAGGTGCTGCTGCTCGACGAGCCGGACAACTTCCTCGACGTGCCGGGCAAGCGGTGGCTGGAGGCGCGGCTGCGCGAGTCCGGCAAGTCGGTGCTCTACGTCTCGCACGACCGCGAGCTGCTCGCGCAGACCGCCGACCGGGTGGTGGCCGTGGAGGGCGGCAGCGCCTGGGTGCACCCGGGTGGCTTCGCGAGCTGGCACGAGGCGCGGGTGGCCCGGCACGCCCGCCTCGACGAACTGCGCCGACGCTGGGACGAGGAACACCAGAAGCTGCGCGAGCTGATGCTGATGTACAAGCAGAAGGCCGCGTACAACGACGGGCTGGCCTCCCGGTACCAGGCCGCGCAGACCCGGCTGCGCAAGTTCGAGGAGGCCGGGCCGCCGCCCGTACCCCCGAAGGACCAGGACATCCGGATGCGGCTGACCGGCGGGCGGACCGGCAAGCGCGCGGTGATCGCCGAGCAGCTCGAGCTGGACGGCCTGACCTACCCCTTCGACCTGGAGATCTGGTACGGCGACCGGGTCGCGGTGCTCGGCGCGAACGGGACCGGCAAGTCGCACTTCCTGCGCCTGCTGGCCCGCGGCGGCACCGACCCCGAACCGGGCAACACCCCGGTCGACGGCGCGGCCGCGCTCACCCCGGTCGCGCACGACGGCGTGGTCCGGCTCGGCGCACGGGTCCGGCCCGGGCACTTCTCGCAGACCCACGACCGGCCGGAGCTGGTGGAGAGGACGCTCGTCGAGATCCTGTGGCGGGGCGACGAGCACCGGGCCGGGATGGACCGGCACGCGGCCATGGGCGTGCTGTCCCGCTACGAGCTGGCCGGCCAGGGCGACCAGCGGTTCGGCACGCTCTCCGGCGGCCAGCAGGCCCGTTTCCTGGTGCTGCTGCTGGAGCTGTCCGGGGCCACGCTGCTGCTGCTCGACGAGCCGACCGACAACCTCGACCTGGCCTCCGCCGAGGCGCTGGAGGCGGGCCTGGGCGCGTTCGACGGCACGGTGATCGCGGTCACCCACGACCGCTGGTTCACCCGCACCTTCGACCGGTTCGTGCTGTTCCGCGGCGACGGGGACGTGGTGGAGACGCCGGAGCCGGTCTGGGACGTCGGATGATCGACCAGGAGTTGGCGGACCGGCTCTGCGCGGTCGACGGCGTGGTCGGGGTGGCGCTCGGCGGCAGCCGGGCCCGCGGCGAGCACCGGCCCGACTCCGACTGGGACCTCGGCCTCTACTACCGGGGTACGCCGGACCTGGCCGGACTGCGCGCGGTCGCCGCCTCGGTCGCCGACGGCCCGGTGGACCTCACCGCCCCCGGCGGCTGGGGCCCCTGGGTCGACGGCGGCGGCTGGCTGCGCGTCGGCGGGGCGGCGGTGGACTGGATCTACCGGGACCTGGACCGGGTGCGCCGGGTCTGGGCGGACTGCCAGGCCGGCCGCTACACGGTGGCCGTGCAGGCCGGCCACCCGCTCGGGTTCTACTCGCACGCGTACGCCGGGGAGGTGGCGCTCGGCCGGGTCCTCGCCGACCCGACCGGCGAGCTGACCGCGTTGCGCGCCGAGACCGTCGACTACCCGCCCGCGCTCGGCGCCGCGCTGGTGGCCGGCGGCTGGGAGACCGGCCTGCTGCTCGACGGCGCGGCCAAGGGCGCGTCCGGCGGCGACGCCGGCTACGTGGCCGGCTGCCTGTTCCGGGTGGTCGGCGTGCTCGCGCAGGCGCTGCACGGCCGGGCCGGGCGGTGGCTGGTCAACGAGAAGGGCATGCTCGCGTCGGCAGGGCGGCTGCCCGGCACGCCGCCGGACTTCGCGGAACGGGCGCAGGCGCTGCTCGGCGCGGTGGGGCGTACCCCGGAGGAACTGGGGGCGACGGTCGATGCCGCCCGGGCGCTGGCGCACGACGTGCTCGGCTGACGGCCTGCCCGGTGCGGCCTGGCCTGGCCCGGCGTGGCCTGTCCCGGCGTGGCCTGGCCCGGTGCGGGCCTGGCCTGGCGCGGTGCGGCCCGGCCCGGCGCGGCCGGGCGGTGGGTTTGCGGCCGGTGGGGCCCGGCGGGCGGCGACGAACTTGATGGCGCGGATGAGTCACCCGCAGTGGTGCCGGTGCCGGTGCCGGTGCCGGCGCTGGCCGGGTGGGTGCGCGGCGACCGGCATAGGGTGGATTCCGTGAGTGAGATGACCTATCGCCGGCTGGGCGACTCCGGGCTCGTGGTGTCCGTGGTCGGCATCGGCTGCAACAACTTCGGCCGCAAGCTCGACCTCGACGGCACCCGGGCGGTGGTGGACGCCGCGCTCGACGCCGGGATCAACTTCTTCGACACCGCCGACATCTACGGCGAACCCCAGGGCGGCTCCGAGGAACTGCTCGGTCAGGCGCTCAAGGGCCGCCGGGACGACGTGGTGGTCGCCACGAAGTTCGGCATGGACATGCACGGCGCGAACGGGCCGGACCACGGCGCCCGGGGCGCCCGCCGCTACATCGCCCGCGCGGTCGAGGCGTCGCTGCGCCGGCTCGGCACCGACCACATCGACCTCTACCAGATGCACGAGCCCGACCCGGGCACGCCGATCGACGAGACGCTCGCCGCGCTGGACGACCTGGTGACCGCCGGCAAGGTGCGCTACCTCGGCAACTCCAACTTCGCCGGCTGGCAGATCGCCGACGCCGACTGGACCGCGTCGTCGCAGGGCCGCAGCCGGTTCATCTCGGCGCAGAACCACTACTCGCTGCTGGAACGCGGAGTGGAGGACGAGGTGATCCCCGCCTGCGAGCGGTTCGGCCTCGGCATGCTGCCGTTCTTCCCGCTCGCCAACGGGCTGCTCACCGGCAAGTACAAGCGTGGTCAGCAGCCCCCGGAGGGCAGCCGGCTCGCCGGCGGCGGCCGGTACGCCGAGCGGCTGGCCGCGGCGCGCTGGGACACCATCGAGGCGATCGAGACGTACGCGGCCGAACGCGGGGTGAGCATGCTCCAGGTGGCCATCGGCGGGCTGGCCGCCCGACCCGCGGTGACCTCGGTGATCGCCGGCGCCACCACGCCCGAGCAGGTACGCGCCAACGCCGAGGCGGGCACCTGGCAGCCCACCGACGAGGACCAGGACACCCTCGACGCCCTCCTCTGACCGTCCCCCCGTGTGCTGCTGCCCCCGCGTGCTGCGGCGTCACCGCCCGGCGGAATGCCGCCGGCCCAATTGACACCCATAGCGTTCCACCCACGGTCAGTGCTCGTGGTGAGTGGAACGCCATGGGTGTCAAACGGGCGGTGAGACACCCATGGCGTTCCACCCGCGATCCGTGACTGCGGTGAGTGGGTGTCTGCGAGCGCTCCGACGCCCACGGGTGTGCCGGCTAGCGCGTTGCCCGGCGGGCGGGCGGGGATCCAGCCGGCCGAGCGGAGCGCGTTCAGCCGTGCCACGTCCCGTCGGAAGTGGGCCCCCTCGCGATGGTGGTCGCCGTCGTACTCGACCGCGAGGCGAAGCGCCGGCCAGGCCAGGTCGACCCGGGCCACGAAGCGCCCTCCGGCGAGCACCTCGTGTTGGGCGGTGAGCGGGCCGAGACCGGCGTCGAGGAGGAGCAGCCGCAGGCGGGTTTCCATCGGGGACTCGCTCAGCGGCTCGGCCAGCGCCAACACCTCACGCAGCAGCGGCGAACCCGGCCAGCCTGGTCGGTCGGCGGCGTAGGCCCGCAGGGCGGGGAGCTTCACCACTCGCCGACGCAGCAGCGCGTCCACGGCGACCAGGGCTTCCGCCCGAGCACCCTGACGGCCGAGGTCGAAGGCGGTGCGCAGCGGGGTGGTGACGGGCAGCCCGGCGAACCCGGTGCGATCCGCGTCGGGCGCCGATGACCGCACGATCGACAGTCGGGGGTGCGGGCGCAGCCGGGCGGTCGTCGGCAGGAGCACGGTCACCGGCTCGTCCCGGGTGAGCAGGTCGACACCGAACAGCCAGGCCGCGCTGCGGCCGGCCAGCGCGGTGCCCGGTGGCAGGAGCAACGCGACCGCGTCGCACCACATCCGGTGGTCGTCGACCCGGAAGCCGCCCCGGTGCACGTACACGTCCGGCAGCAGGCGAACCCAGGTCGGTCCACGCAGCATCGTCCAGGTCAGCAGCCCTTCGGAGACGGCTCGGCTGCCGCGGAACGGCACTGACGACAGGCGGTGCGGGACGCACGCGGATACGGCCATCCGGGCAGCGTGTCGTGATGCGACGGTCACCCGCCGTCCCGATCCGGCGGGTGGACGGTTCCCTGGGAAAAACGTCACCCGGTCTTCCGTTCCGGCCGGGAACCGTCGTACGGTAGGCCGCAAGTGACCCACGGGAGCCCGGTGTGGACCGGGCTGAGAGGGGGGCTGACAGCCCCCGACCGTCGAACCTGATCCGGATAATGCCGGCGCAGGGAGGAGCGTTGCCGTGCCGTCCCTGGGACGACTGCATCTCATCACCGACACCCGGCCCGGGCGGGATCCGCTCGGCGTGCTGCGCGCCGCCCTGCCGGTGGCCCGCGCCGACCTCGTCGTGCAGGTGCGGGTGGCGGACGACGCCACCGATCGCGAGGCGTACGAACTGGCCCGCCGGGTGGTCGAGGAGTGCCGGCCGTACGGGGCGTGTTGCCTGGTCAACGACCGGCTGCACGTGGCGCTCGCGGTGGGCGCGGCCGGCGGGCACGTCGGGGCGGACGACCTGCCGGTGGCCGCCGCGCGGCACGTGCTGGGCGGCGACGCGGTGCTCGGCGCGACCGCCCGGGAACCGGCCACCGCCCGGGCCGCGGTGGCCGCCGGGGCCGGCTACCTGGGCGTGGGCCCGTGCCACGCCACCACCACGAAGCCGGGCCTGCCCGCGCCGATCGGCCCGGACGGGGTACGCGCCGTCGCCGGGGCGGTGACCGTTCCGGTGATCGCCATCGGCGGGGTGACCGCCGCGTCGGTGCCGGCGTTGCGGGCCGCCGGGGCGTACGGGGTGGCGGTGGTCGGCGCGCTCAGCGCGGCGGCCGACCCCGCGCACGCCACCGCGGAGCTGCTCGGGGCGCTGACGTGTTAAGCGGGGCCCCCTCCTCTACCGAAAGCGTTAACAGGGGCCCCCTCCTTACTCAGGTGGGGGTGGTGGGGGCGGGGCCGGTGGGGCTGGCGATCGCGTGGCGGTGCGCGCAGCGGGGGCTGCGGGTGAGTGTGTACGACGACCGTCCCGGGTCCGGCGCGTCGCACGTCGCCGCCGGCATGCTCTCCCCGGTCGCCGAGGCGTACTTCGGTGAGCACGAGCTGACCGCGCTGCTCGTCGAGTCGGCGGCCCGCTGGCCGGACTTCGCCGCCGAGCTGGCCGGGGCGAGTGGCGTCGACCTGGGGTATCGCACCGAGGGCACGCTGGTGGTCGGGCTCACCGCCGACGACCTGGCCGAGGCGGGGCGGCTGTGGGCGTACCAGCAGGGGCTGGGACTGCCGATCACGCCGTTGCGCCCGTCGGCGCTGCGCGACCGCGAGCCGGCGCTGGCCACCCGGGTGCGCGGCGGCGCGGTCGCGCCCGGCGACCACCAGGTCGATCCGCGCCGGCTGGTCGCCGCGCTGCGCGTCGCGGCGGAGCGGGCCGGCGTGGAGTTCCGGCCGGCGCGGGTCGGCGTGCTGTCCGAGGTGGACGCGCGGGTCACCGTGGTGGCGGCCGGCTGCGGCACGGCCCCGCTGACCGGGCTGCCGGTGCGGCCGGTGAAGGGGCAGGTGCTCCGGCTCCGCGCGCCCGGTGGCGGTCCGCCGGGCTTCCGGCACGTGATCCGGGGGTACGCCGACGGCGAGCCGGTCTACCTGGTGCCCCGGGGCAGTGGCGAGGTGGTGGTCGGCGCGACCGTCGAGGAACGCGCGGACACCGAGGTCACCGCCGGCGGCGTGCTGCGGCTGCTCCGCGCCGCCGCCGAGCTGGTCCCGGAGCTGACCGAGTACGAGCTGGTGGAGGCGGTCGCCGGGCTGCGCCCGGGCACCCCCGACAACGCGCCGGTGATCGGTGCGCTGCCCGGCCGACCCGACGTGCTCGCCGCGACCGGGCACCACCGGCACGGCATCGTCCTCACCCCGGTCACCGCCGACCTGGTCACCGAACTGATCGTCACCGGCGAGCCGGATCCGGCGCTCGCCCCCTTCACCCCGGACCGGTTTGCGAAGGAGCCCCGGTGGAACTGATCGTCAACGGCACGGGACGGACGCTGCCCGACGGCGTCACGGTGGCCGAGGTGGTCCGCACGGTCACCGGGCAGCAGCGCGGCGTCGCGGTCGCGGTCAACGGCGAGGTGGTGCCGCGCGGCGGCTGGCCGGCGAGCGTGCTGCGCGACGGCGACCGGGTCGAGGTGCTCAGCGCCGCGCAGGGCGGGTGAGCGGGATGTCCCTGGAGATCGGCGGCGTCGCGTTCGGTTCCCGGCTGGTGCTCGGCACCGGCGGCGCGGCCAACCTGCACGTGCTGGAGGCGGCGATCCGCGCCTCCGGCACCGAGCTGGTGACGCTGGCGCTGCGCCGGGTGGACACCACGCCGGGCGGGCCGGGCGGGCTGCTCGACCTGTTGGCGCGCTGCGGCGTACGGCTGCTGCCGAACACGGCCGGCTGCCGGACCGCGGTGGAGGCGGTGAAGACGGCGCACCTGGCCCGGGAGGCGTTCGACACCGACTGGGTGAAGCTGGAGGTGATCGGCGACGAGCGCACCCTGCTGCCCGACGGGGTGGAGCTGCTGCGCGCCGCCGAGGACCTGGTCGCCGACGGGTTCACCGTGCTGCCGTACACCTCGGACGATCCGGTGCTCGCGCGCCGGTTGGCCGACGTGGGATGCGCGGCGGTGATGCCGGCCGGCTCGCCGATCGGCTCCGGCCTGGGCATCGGCAACCCGCACCACATCCGGCTGGTGCGGCAGGCGGTGGACGTGCCGGTGATCCTCGACGCCGGCGTCGGCACCGCCTCCGACGCGGCGCTCGCCATGGAGCTGGGCTGCGACGCGGTGCTGCTGGCCAGCGCCGTCACCCGGGCCGCCGACCCGGTGGCGATGGCCACCGCGATGCGCTACGCGGTCGAGGCCGGCCACCTGGCGTACGGCGCGGGACGCATCCCCCGCCGCGACCACGCCCTCCCGTCCACTCCCGACGAAGGTCGACCGGACCTGTGACCGACGTGCGCGCCGGCACCGGCACGCCGCGCCCTGCCCCGGCGGGACAGGCGTCCGGACGTGGCCCGCGCGGCGTCGTGCTGCTGACGGACCGGCGGGTGGCTCGACGGCCGCTGGTGGGGGCCGTCGCGGCGGCCGTCGCCGGGGGAGTGCGGTGGGTGGTGCTGCGGGAGAAGGACCTGCCCCGCGCCGAACGCCTCGCCCTCGCCGTCGCGCTGCGGGCGGTGCTCACCGACGCCGGTGGGACCCTGATCGTGGCCGGCCCCGACCCGCTCGACGGGGACGCCGTGCACCTGCCCGCCGCCGGCCCGTACCCGCCGCCGCGCCTCGGGCTGGTCGGCCGCTCCTGCCACGACGCCGCCGAACTGGCCCGACTCACCACCGAGGACTACGCGACCCTCTCCCCGGTCCACCTCACCCGCACGAAACCCGGCTACGGCCCGCCGCTCGGCCCGGACGGCCTCCGCGAACTGGTGCAGGTGAGCCCCGTGCCGGTGCTCGCCCTCGGTGGCATCGAAACCCCGGACCAGGTGACGGCCTGCGTCGACGCGGGCGCCACAGGCGTCGCCGTCCTCGGCGCGCTCATGCGCGCCACCGACCCCACCGACACCGCCACCACCCTGACCAGCGCCTTCCACGACGCCCTCACCCCGCCACCCCCCACCGCAACCACCAGAGGAACGCAGTGACGCCGCAGACAGTTCTCACCATCGCCGGCTCCGACTCCGGCGCGGGCGCCGGCATCCAGGCCGACCTCAAGACGTTCGCCGCGCTCGGCGCGTACGGGACCAGCGTGCTCACGGCCGTCACCGCGCAGAACACCCGGGGCGTGGACGCGGTCCTGCCGCTGCCCCCGCAGACCGTGCGCGACCAGCTCGACAGCGTGCTCGGCGACTTCGCCGTCCGCGCGGTGAAGACCGGGATGCTCGGCATCCCGGCGGTCGCCGACGCGGTGGCCGAGGTGGCCCGGGGCGGCCGGTTGCCGCACCTGGTCGTCGACCCGGTCCTGGTCGCCACCAGCGGGCACCGGCTCGGTGTGGTGGAGGCGGTCGAGCGGCTGCTCCCGTACGCCGAGGTGGCGACGCCGAACTGCGCGGAGGCCGCGGCCCTCACCGGACGCGAGGTGGGCACGGTCGAGGAGATGGTCGCCGCGGCCGAGACGCTGGCCGCGCGCGGACCGGCGTTCGTGGTGGTCACCGGCGGTGACGTCGACGCGGCCGGCGAGTCGGTGGACGTGCTGGCCGGAGGCGGGACGACGCGGCTGCTGCGCGCGCCGCGGGTGGCGACGCGGCACAACCACGGCACCGGCTGTTCGTTCGCGGCGGCCGTCGCGGTCCGGCTGGCCGCCGGCGATCCGCCGCCGGTCGCGGTGGCCGCCGCCAAGGAGTACGTGACCCGCGCGCTGACCGGCGCGCGGAGCTGGGCGTTGGGCGCGGGACACGGCCCGCTGGACCACTTCGGCTGGTCCGCTTGAGCGACAGGGAGGCTGTCATGCAGGCACGTCGCAAGGTGTACGTGGAGGGGACCCGGCCGGGCGTCCGGGTGCCGTTCGCCGAGGTGACGCTGACCGGGGACAACCCGCCGGTGCGGCTCTACGACACCTCCGGCCCGGGTTCCGACCCGGAGGTGGGGCTGCCCGCGCTGCGCGGGCCGTGGATCGCCGAGCGGGGCGATGTCGCGCCGGTCCGGGGCGCCGGCAGCCCGCTGGCGGGAACCCGGCCGACCCAGCTCGCGTACGCCCGGGCCGGGACCGTCACGCCGGAGATGGAGTTCGTGGCGATCCGGGAGCGGGTGACGCCGGAGTTCGTCCGGGACGAGATCGCGGCCGGGCGGGCGGTGCTGCCGCTCAACGTCAACCACCCGGAGTGCGAGCCGGCGATCATCGGCAGGGCGTTCCTGGTGAAGGTGAACGCCAACATCGGCACCTCGGCGGTGACGTCGTCGGTGGCCGACGAGGTGGAGAAGCTGACCTGGGCCACCCGGTGGGGCGCGGACACCGTGATGGACCTGTCCACCGGGAAGCGGATCCACGAGACCCGCGAGGCGATCGTGCGGAACTCGCCGGTGCCGATCGGCACCGTGCCGATCTACCAGGCGTTGGAGAAGGTCGGCGGCGATCCGGTGAGGTTGAGCTGGGAGGTGTTCCGCGAGACGGTGATCGAGCAGGCCGAGCAGGGCGTCGACTACATGACGGTGCACGCCGGGGTGCTGCTGCCGTACGTGCCGCTGGCCGTGGACCGGGTCACCGGCATCGTGTCCCGGGGTGGCTCGATCATGGCGGCCTGGTGCCTGGCGCACCACGAGGAGAACTTCCTCTACACCCACTTCGCCGAGCTGTGCTCGTTGCTCGCGACGTACGACGTCACCTTCTCCCTCGGTGACGGGCTGCGCCCGGGCTCGATCGCGGATGCCAACGACGAGGCCCAGTTCGCCGAGCTGCGCACGCTGGGTGAGCTGACGACGGTGGCCTGGGAACACGACGTCCAGGTGATGATCGAGGGGCCGGGGCACGTGCCGATGCACAAGATCAAGGAGAACGTGGACCTCCAGCAGGAGTGGTGCCACGAGGCGCCGTTCTACACGCTCGGTCCGTTGACCACCGACGTCGCGCCCGCGTACGACCACATCACGTCCGCGATCGGGGCCGCGATGATCGGCATGTTCGGCACCGCGATGCTCTGCTACGTGACGCCGAAGGAGCACCTCGGGCTGCCGGACCGGGACGACGTGAAGGCGGGCGTGATCGCTTACAAGATCGCCGCGCACGCGGCCGACCTGGCCAAGGGGCACCCCGGCGCGCAGGCCTGGGACGACGCGCTCTCCAAGGCCCGGTTCGAGTTTCGCTGGGAGGACCAGTTCAACCTGGCGCTGGACCCGGAGACGGCGCGGGCGTACCACGACGCGACGCTGCCGGCCGAGCCGGCGAAGACGGCACACTTCTGCTCGATGTGCGGGCCGAAGTTCTGCTCCATGAAGATCACCCAGGAGCTGAAGGACTACGCGGCGCGGGGCATGCGCGACAAGTCCGAGGAGTTCGTCGCCGGAGGTTCCCGGGTCTACCTGCCGCTGGCCTGAGCACCCCGCCCGCTCGTCCAGATGCGGGGAGATCTGGTGGCCGGCGGGCGAGCACGCGCGCCGGCCCAGGATCAGTCGCGGTGGTGCCGGCCGGTACGCAGGGAGTGGGCGTCGTCGGCATTGTCGTCGGAGGCGAGACCGGCGACCCAGTCGACGTACTCCTCGTCCGGGGTGGCGCTCGGCTCGGCCGCGTCGTCGGCCGGTGCCGACCCGCTCCGGTCCCGGTTGCGTCGGAACAGGCCGCGCCGGCCCTTCGACTTCCCACCGGCGGCTTCGGCGTCGTCCGCCCCGGCGTGCCGGCCCGGGGTCGTCTCCCGGTCGGAAGCCTCCGCACCCGGACCGGCCGATCCGGTCGGATCCGGTCCCGCGTCGTCGCCCTGGGCCGGCACGGTCACGCCGGATCCGGTCCGGCCGGCGCGGCGGGCGTTGGTGGCGAGGGCGTCCCATCCCGTGCTCCGGCCCGGCTCGGGGAGACCCTGATGGCGCGGGCGAGGTGCCGTCTCGGCCCGGACCCTCGCGTCATCGCCGTCCCGGTCGGTCACGGCCCGGCCCGGTGCGCTGACCGGCGCACCCGTCGCGGCGGTCTCACCCGTCACGGCCGGCTCGCCCGGCGGCTTCCCGGGGCCGGTCGATGGCTCTCCCGTGCCGGTGGTGTCGGTCGGGCGGCTCGCCGCCGGGGGGATCGGCCAGGCCGGCCGCACGTCTCCCGGCCGTTCGGTCACGTCGTCGAAGATGGGGTACCGCGGTCGGGGCGACGTGGACGGTTCGGAGCTGTCGGCCGGCTCGGGGGCGAAGAAGAAGCTGCGCGGGCGACGGGCCGGCGCCGGCGCGGCGACCGGCGGCTCGGCCGGCGCGACGGGGTCGTCCGACCGGGTCACGGCCGGCTGGGCCACGGGCTGCGGGGTCACGGCCGGCTGGGCCACGGGCTGCGGGGTCACGGCCGGCTGGGTCACCGGCTGCGGGGCGGCGGGTGGCGGGGCCACCGGCTGCGGGGCGGTGGCCGGTGCGGTCACGGGCTGCGGGGCCGCGGGGCGGCGTGCGGCGCGCCGCCGGGGGACAGCGGCCGGAGCGGCGTCGTTCCCGACGGGTGCCGGGGCAGGGCCGCCGGCCCTCGTGGCCGCGCCCACCGACGGCTCAGCGGAACGGTCCGTCGGCGTCGGTCCGTCCGCCGTTGGCGTGGACCCGGCGGCGGTGCGACCACGGCGCGGCCGGGCGGTCCGCGGCGTCGCTTCCGGCGTGGCCGCGTCGGTGGGCGCGGCATCGGCCGTCGCGGCATCGGCAGTCGCCGGGGTCGTGCGCGGTTCGGCGTCGGTCGGGACCGTGCGTGGTTCGGCGTCGGTCGGGACCGTGCGTGGTTCGGCCCCGGCCTGGACCGTGCGTGGTTCGGCCCCGGCCTGGACCGTGCGTGGTTCGGCGTCGGTCGGGACCGTGCGTGGTTCGGCCCCGGCCTGGAGCGGTGCGGCGGTCGGCGGTTGCGCGGCCTCGGCCGGTCCACCCGTCGGTGCCCGGGTGCCGGTGCCGAGCGGATCCGGCCCGGCCGGCGGCTGCGGACCGGGGCGGCCGGCGGCCAGGACGTCGATCGCCGAGGTCCGCCGGCCCGGCGGCAACAGGCCGGGCATCGGCAGACCACGGGTCGCGTCCTCGTCGTCCGGCGACGCCTGTCGGTCGGCCCGCCCGGCGTCGGTCGGCTGGTCGGTCCGCACGGCGGCGACGCGCCGTGGTGCGGTCGGCCCACCTGCGTCGGGCCAGTCCCAGTGCGCGGGTGCCGGCGCGCCGGTCGTGGCCAGGGTCGCCGTTGCCGGGGCGGACGCGCCGGTCGGCAGTGGGGCGCCGGTCGGCAGCGGCGCGAGGATGTCGGTGGGGTCGACGGCGTCGGTCCCGGTGACGGGCCGGGGAAGCACCGTGGTGGCGGTCGAGCCGAGCGCCCCGGCGACGATCGCGATCAACGCGCCGTAGTAGGGCGCCACCTGGTAGCGGTCGGTCGCGGTGCCCGGGCCCGCGGTCAGGTAGGCGAAGGCCACCAGCACCGGCCCGGCCGCCCCCGCCGCGCCGCCGACGAGCGGCGGGTGACCGGCGCGGCGGGCCAGCACGCCGAGCGCGCCGCCCGCGAGCAGAGCCAGCGTGGGCAGCAGCAGCATCGCCAGGCGTTGCGCCGTCCCGGCGTCGAGCCAGGACGGTTCGAGAACGCCGAGCCGCACGGTGGCCAGCGGCCGGTTGGTGACGATCCCCGGTGCCACGGAGAGCAGGGCCAGCAGCCAGACGATCGCGGCGGTGGCCGCGACGCCCCAGCCGAACGGTGGTTTCAGCAGCACGGCGATCGCCGCGCCCGCGCCCACCACCGCGCCCAGGACGGCGCAGATGCCGGCCGCCCACACCGGGTCGACGGAGCCACCCAGCTCGGCGGCGCGGGCCGGTTGCATGCAGAGCGGGGCGACCACGATCGCGCCCAGCGCGCTCACGCCGGCGATGGAGAGCAGTTCGGTGGTGCCGCCGGGACGGTCGTCGCGGCGGGCGAGGCGCTCGGTGAGGACAGCGCCAGCGACGGCGGCGACCGCGGCGAACCAGGCGACCCAGACGAGCTGGGCCGGCCACCGGTTCACCGAGCCGTCGACGAACGCGCCGTCGAGGCGGACGACTCCGAAGCCGTACGCGATGCCCAGCTGGCCGGCGCCGGCCAACACACTCACCCCGAGCGCCGTGAGCAGCAGCCTGCCCCACGTCCGAAAGGCCATGTCGGGCACGTTACGGCCCGGTGGGATGCTTCGCCACCTTGCCACCGCGCGGCGCGGCGAACCGCGCCGACGTGGCTACTTCAACTCGACCAGACGGGCGAGGTAGGTGGTGTCGCCGACGTTGGTCAGCATGTGCACCGCGCCCGGGTCGCGGTAGACCACCCCGCCGGTGGGCTCGTCGGCGTCGATCGTGACGCCGTCGACGGTCTGCACCACGTTCTTCGCGCCCTGGACCGCCACCACCAGGTACGGGTGGTCGTGCCGGTGCAGCGGCTGCCGCTCACCCGGCTCCAGCCGGATGTGCCAGACGCGGACCCGGTCGTTCTCGTAGACGATCTCCTGGCCCACCGGGCCGAGTTCGAGGTCGGTGGAGAGTTCGCTCATCGCGTTCCGTCCAGTTGGGGGAGCACCTCGGCGGCGATGAGCTCCACGTGGTCGAGGTCGTCGAAGTCGATCAGTCGCAGGTGCGCCCGGGTGGTGCCGACCGCGGCGAACTCGCCGAGCCGGTCGACGAGCTGGGCCGGGGAGCCGACCACCGGGTCCTCCGGCGGGAGCGCGCTGGCGACGTGCAGCGGGGCGGCCCGCCGCTGCGCCTCGGCGTCGGTGCGCCCGATCGCCACCACGATCCCGGCGGAGAGGGTCAGCGGCGCGCGCCCGGACGCGTCCCGCCCGGTGCGGTCGCACGCCTCGCGGACCCGCTCGTACGCGGCGGCCGTCTCGGCGACGTTCTTGAACGGCATGTTGAACTCGTCGGCGTACCGGGCGGCCAGCTCGGGGGTGCGCTTCGGGCCCTTGCCGCCGACGATCACCGGCGGGCCGGGGCGCTGCACCGGCTTGGGCAGCGCGGGCGCGTCGACCAGCCGGTAGTGCTCGCCGCTGTAGCTGTAGGTCTCCCCGTCCGGGGTGCGCCACAGCCCGGTGACGATCTCCAACTGCTCGGCCAGCCGGTCGAAGCGCTCGCTGACCGGCGGGAACGGGATGCCGTACGCGGTGTGCTCGCGCTCGAACCAGCCGGCGCCGATGCCCAGCTCCACCCGGCCGCCGCTCATCCGGTCGACCTGGGCGACCATGACGGCCAGCGGGCCGGGAAGCCGGAAGGTGGCGGAGGTGACGAGTGTGCCGAGCCGGATCCGGGACGTCTCCCGGGCCAGCGCGGCGAGCGTCAGCCAGGCGTCGGTGGGCCCCGGCAGAGCCGGCTCGTCCCCCATCGACCGGTAGTGGTCGGCGCGGAAGAAGCCCTCGAAGCCGGCGTCCTCGACCAGCCGGGCGAACCGGAGCTGGTCGTCGTAGTCCGCGCCGCGGTGGGGTTCGGTGAAGACCGAGACCCGCATGCTCACCGTCCTCCCGCCGCGGCCACGCCGGGGGCGTCCCGCTCCATCAGCAGTTCGTGCAGCTCGGCGCTGATCCGGGCGACGTCGGCGAGGTGCGCGTGCCGGCCCAGGGTGCGGGGCCGGGGGACGGCCACCTCGACCACCTCGCGGATCCGGCCGGGGCGCGGGCTGAGCACGACGACCCGGTCGGCCAGCAGTACCGCCTCGTCGATCGAGTGGGTGACGAAGACGATGGTCGCCTTCGTGTCCATGTGCACCCGCTGTAGCTCGCCGGAGAGCTCCTCCCGGGTGAGCGCGTCGAGCGCCGAGAACGGCTCGTCCATGAGCATCACCCGCGGCGAGCCGATCAGCGAGCGGCACAGCGAGACCCGCTGCTGCATGCCGCCGGACAGCTCGTGCGGGAGGCGCTTCTCGAAGCCGCCCAGCCCGGCCATCTCCAGCAGCTCGCGGGCGCGGTCGCGGTGCTTGGCCCGGCTCCAGCCGAAGATCTCCACCGGGAGCAGGACGTTGTCGAGCACCGAGCGCCAGGGCAGCAGCGCCGGGCGCTGGAACAGCATGGCGACGTCCTGGCGCGGCTTCGTGATCGGCGTGCCGGCGACGGTGATCTCACCGGCGGTGACCGGCAGCAGCCCGGCGATCATGCGCAACAGCGTGGACTTGCCGCAGCCGGATCGGCCGAGGACGGCGACGAACTCGCCCTCGGCGACGTCGAGGTCGATGCCGCGCAGCGCCTCCACCCGCCCCGAGCGGCCGTCGAAGGTGCGGGACACCCCGGACAGTCGGATCATCTCCCGCCGGCTCCCTTCCATCGTCGTCGCGAACGCGAGCCGGGCTAGCGTAACGGGCCGGTGCTTATAGCACCGTCCGGGGTGGACGTCAGTCCGCTTTCCGTCACCCCACTTCGTTTCCTTTCCGCAACCCGGACGGTTGCGGCGCGTCATCAGCCTTCTCGTACGCTGTTGCGCGCGAAGAGTCCCCTCGCGACGGTCCAGTCGGCCGCACCTCCTGCCGACCCCGTCGGACCCACGACCCGACCGGCGAAGATCTCCTGGTCGGAAAGGACATGGTGCACTGATGAGAAGGTTGACCCGTACGGTCGCCGCCGCGGCGCTGGCGACCGCCCTCGCCCTCGTGGGCGGCTGCAGCAGCGACTCGGACAAGTCCGAGGGCGGCAGCGGCGGCAACGGAGCGGCGCTGGAGAAGGTGACCTACCTCACCTCGTTCGGCAACTTCGGCCGTGACTCCTACGCCTGGGTGGCGAAGGACAAGGGCTTCTTCAAGGAGGCCGGCTTCGACGTCGACATCAAGCCCGGCCAGGGCACCGGTTCCGTGATCCAGACCATCACCGGTGGCCAGGCCGACTTCGGCCCGATCGACCTGACCGGCGGCATCCTGCAGCTCGGCAACGGCCAGGCCAAGGACTTCGTCGCGGTGGCCGCGATCCAGCAGCGCACCATGGCCGCCATCGTCACGGTCGAGGGCAAGAACATCGCCACCCCGAAGGACCTCGAGGGCAAGAAGCTCGCCGACACCCCGACCTCCGTCGTGCGCAACCTCTTCCCCACGTACGCCCGGCTGGCCGGCATCGACAACAGCAAGGTGACCTGGGTCAACGGTGAGGCCCAGGGCCTGATCGGCATGCTCGGCTCGGGTGCGGTGGACGGCATCGGCCAGTTCGTCGTCGGCCAGCCCACCGTCGAGGTGGTGACCAAGAAGAAGCCGGTCGTGCTGCCCTACAGCAACGTGATGCAGGACCTCTACGGCAACGCGCTGATCACCTCCAGCAAGATCGCCAAGGAGAAGCCGGAGATGGTGAAGAAGTTCACCGCCGCGCTGCTCAAGGGCCTGGAGTACTCGCTGGAGCACCCGGACGAGGCCGGCGAGATCCTGAAGAAGAACGTGCCGGCCGCGAACCCGGCCGCGTCCGCCGCCGAGCTTCAGCTGATGGCCGCGTACGTCCGGTCGAGCAACTCCGGCACCGCCATCGGCACGCTGGACAGCGGCCGGGTCGCCAAGAGCATCGCGCTGTTGCAGGGCGCGGGCGCGCTCAAGCAGAACCTCACCCCCGACCAGATCATCGACTTCGACCTGGCGCCGAAGGCCTGACCGGTCGGCTCGGGCCACGGGGGTGCGACCCGCCGGACACCCGGTGGGTCGTACCCCCTTCGCGTGCCGGTCGTCGCGACCGGCCGGAGAAGGAGGACACGTTGACGCAGTTGACCGAGGCCCCGCCGGGAGCGCCGGCGGAACCGCCCCCGGCGGTCGCCCGGCGTCGCCGGGGCGTATCTCCGGCCGCGGTCGGGTTGCCGGTGCTCGGCCTGGTCATCGCGGTGGCCGCCTGGTGGCTGGTCACGTCGGGGCTGCACCTGGTGCACCCGGTCGCGTTGCCGCCGCCGCAGGCGGTGGCCCGCTCGCTGGCCGACACCACCGACGTGCTGCTGCCCGCGCTGGGGATCACCACCTGGATGACCCTTTCCGGCTTCCTGCTCTCGGCGGTCGTCGGTGTGCTGATCGGGATGGCGTTGGCGGCTTCCGGCCGGGTGGAGCGGATGTTCGCGCCGCTGCTGGTGGCGGTGAACGCGGTTCCGAAGATCGCCTTCGGTCCGCTGCTCGTGGTGGCCGTGGGCTTCGGTCAGAAGCCCATCCTGACCATGGTCTTCCTGCTCTGCTTCTTCCCGATCGTGCTGTCCACCGCCACCGGGTTGACCACCACCCCGGCCGACCTGGCGGAGCTGGGGCGGTCGCTCAACGCCTCCTGGTGGCAGTCGTTCCGCAAGGTGCGCCTGCCGGCCGCGCTGCCGCAGATCTTCGTCGGTCTCAAGGTGGCCATGCCGCTGGCCGCGATCGGCGCGGTGATCGGCGAGTTCTACTCGGACCGGCCCGGCCTGGGCTACCAGATCCTGCAGTACAACGGCGTCGGCGACACGGCGACCGCCTGGGCGGCCATCGTGCTGGTGGCGCTGATGAGCATCGTGCTCTATGCGGCCCTGAGCGCGATCGAGCGGTTCGCCCTGCCCTGGGTCCGCGCCACCACCTCCGCCCGCTGACCCGCCCCCGAGAACGCGTCCCGGACCGAGACGGGCCAACCCACCCCGCCGACCGAGAACACCAGGTCGACCGGGGACACACAAGCCCACCCCGGTGACGGCCGGACGGCGCCCGACCACGACAGGTGTGGCCCCACCGCAACCGGCGTAGGGATCAAGCCTGACCGCCCGAAGCCGGTTGCGGTGGGGCCACACCCCCAGCGCAACGACAGACTCAGCCGGCCAACCGCCAACGACCGCCCCGCGCGACAAGCGTCGTCAGAGCCTGCGGCATCAACCCCGAGTGGTTGTCCGGCGTCATCCGGATCGGCCCGGAGAGGCCGTCGAGCTGCGACGTCTCCAGGACCTCGCGCAGGGCGTCCCGGTCGACCTCGCCCGGCTCGCCGCCGGCGCGCTGCTCGGCGTCGGCGATCAGCTGGACGGCGTCCGCCGCGAACGAGGAGAAGCCGTTGTAGCCGCCCCACCGGGCGGTGTAGTCCTGGAACCACTGCCGCCGGGCGGCCTTGGCCGGGGTGGTGGCGATCACGTCGTCGATCACCATGGTCTGGGTGAAGATCAGCGTGGCTTCCTCGGTGGAGCGTGCCGACGGGCCGAGGAACAGGTCACCGGCGGCGGAGGCGTCGAAGAAGAGCGCCCCGCCGAACTTCTGCTGCCGTGCCGTGGTGGCGGCCAGCGTCGCCTGCTCCGGCGGCGTCCACAGGATCAGCGCCTGCGGCTTCTTCTTGACCAGGTCGCCGATCTGCGTGCTCACCTCGGTGTCGGTGGTGCGCACGGACTCGTCGGCGACCAGCCGCAGCGAGGTCTTGTCGAACTCGCGGCGCAGCGCGGTGAGCCCTTCCTGGCCGTACCCGTCGGCGCTGTGCAGCACCGCCACCTTGCGGATGTCGCGGCGGGTGAGTTCGGTGGTGAGCGCCGCCGCGCTGTCGACCGCGTTCGGGGCCAGCTTGAAGACGTAGCGACGCTGGTCGACCGGTTCGGTGACCGCGCCGGCGGAGGCGAGTGCGATGGTCGGAATGCGCTTGTCGTTGATGGTGCGGGCGGCGCCGACGGCGCATTCGTTGCAGCCGCCCATGATGACGGCGCCCACCTTCGAGTCGGCGCTGAAATCATTGATGTTGCGCAACGACTCGGCCGCGTCGGAGCGGTTGTCCTTGACCTTCAGTTCGATCTTCCGGCCGCCGAGCGCGCCGGAGGTGTTCATCTGGTCGACCTTCAGTTCCAGGGCCCGTTGGTAGACCTTGCCGATGGGCGCGGAAGCGCCGGAGAGTTCGAGGTCGGCGGCGATCACGATCGGGCTGGTGTCCTGCGGTTCCCCGCCGATCCCGCAGCCGGTGAGCGTGGTGGCCAGCACGGCCGATGCGAGCGCCGCGATGCGCGCGGAGCGGATGGGGCTCAACTCAGTCCTCCAGGGTGCGGCGCGGGCCGGCGCCCGACCACCGCCGCTTGTCCGTCCTCAGTGGAAGAACGGGATTGGTGTGCCGTACGGTGTGCGCGAAGCCTGCAAAACCTTGCCAATGCCGGGCCCCGTGGTCAAGCGCGGCGGCCGGATGCCGTTTCGGGACGCTCATCCCACATGTTGGGGACACGAAACGTTAACTGACAATTACTGCCCAGATGCGCGCGGCCACTCTGGAGTGACATCCCCAGTTCAGGGCGTCGGAGAAAAGAAGGTATTAGGTGACCGGATCGCGGCTTGCGTCGACACCGACCGTTTCCTACCTCACCGCGGCTTCCCAAAAAGGATCTCGTCTGATGAAATCGCGGCCGTGCCGCGCGTGGCGCTGGCCGCTGCACCAGGCACGGGTCAGCGGGTCACGCGTGGAAGAAACGACGGAGGCGATGTCGTGAGCACCGGACCTACGACCCTGCCCGGGAGCCCCCACGCCGATCAGCGGAGCCGCCGACGGCGCCTGCCCCGGCTGCGTGACGCGCGGATCCGCTCCAAGCTCGCCCTCATCCTGGTCGTCCCGGTGGCCGCTGTCATTGCACTGGCAACTATCCGACTCATTTCGGTGGGCCAGGGTGCGTACGAGGCGGACCAGGTGCGCGCGCTGACCGCGGTCTCGGTCGACGTCTCGGCGCTCGCCCAGGACCTGCACAAGGAGCGGATGGCGGCGGCCATCTTCCTGGCCAACCCGGCGGTGACGCCCGACGCCTACAACCTGCGGGTGCGCCGGACCGACGAGCGGATCGCGGCCTACAAGGAGGAACGCGGCACCCTCGGCGACGTGTCGACCTCGGTCAGGGACCGGCTCAAGGTGATCGACGACCACCTGGAGACGCTGAACGGCACCCGCCAGGAGGTGCTCGACCGCGCGCAGATGCCGGTGGCCGAGGCGAGCCTGCGCTACGGCATCGTCCTCGACGACCTGGTCGCGTACGGCGACACGCTGGCTCAGCAGCCCGGCGCGGAGGGTCTCGCCGACGCCCGCCGGGCGGTTGCCGCGTTCGCCCACGCCAAGGCCGAGGTGCAGGAGGAGGAGGCGGTCGCCTTCACCGCGCTCACCGCCGGCGGCCGGATCGACGAGGAGCAGTTCTCCTCCTTCGTGGCCACGCTCACCGGTCAGCAGGAGGCGTTGCTCGCCTTCTCCCGGGCCGCCACCCCGGAGCAGCGGGCCCTGGTGGACCGCACCGTCTCCGGCGACGCCGTCCAGCTCGCCGACCGGGTCGCCGGCGACCTGTCCCGGTCGGTCGGCAGGCCCGCGCTGGTGACCGCGCTCGACGCGTCCGCCGCCGTCGGCGCGGTCGACGACCTGATGCGGTGGGCGGAGACCCAGCTTCTGGACGAGCTGCTCGCCGACGCCGACGCGGTGCGTACCGACGTGATCCGGCAGGCCTTCGTGGAGAGCCTGCTCGTGCTGCTCACCCTGGCCGTCGCCGTGACGCTCGCCGTGGTGCTCGCCCGCTCGCTCAACGACTCGCTGCGGCGGCTGCGTGAGGGCGCGCTCTCGGTGGCCAACCACGACCTGCCGGACGCGGTGAGCCGGCTGCAGAACGTCAACGCCATCGGCGACGGTGGCGTGGACGAGATCGTCCAGCAGGTGCGGGACCCGATCAAGCTGACCAACCGCGACGAGGTCGGTCAGGTGGCGGTGGCGTTCAACGTGGTCCACCGGGAGGCGGTCCGGGTCGCGGCCGAGCAGGCCGCGCTGCGGACCAGCGTCTCGGCGATGTTCCTCAACCTGGCCCGCCGTTCGCAGAGCCTGGTCGACCGGATGATCGGCGAGCTGGACGCGATCGAGCGCGGCGAGGAGGATCCGAAGCGTCTCGCCCAGCTCTTCGAGCTGGACCACCTGGCCACCCGGATGCGCCGCAACGACGAGAACCTGCTGGTCCTGGCCGGTGCCGACTCGGCCGTGCCGCGCCGCGACGACGCGCTCCTGGTCGACGTGCTGCGCGCCGCCCAGTCCGAGGTGGAGCTCTACAACCGGATCGAGTTCGGCACCGTGGACACCGACATCTCGGTCGCCGCGCACGCCGTCAACGACGTGGTCCGGCTGGTGGCGGAGCTGCTCGACAACGCCAGCCGGTTCTCGCCGCCGAACACGGTGGTGGTGGCCGACGGCCGGCGGATCCGGGACTACGTGCTGATCCAGGTCGAGGACCGGGGCCTCGGCCTCACCGACGACCAGCTCGACTCGCTCAACCGCCGCCTGGCCGCGCCGCCGACCGTCGACGTGGCCGCGTTCCGGCTGATGGGTCTGGCCGTGGTCAGCCGGCTCGCCTCCCGCTACGGGATCCGGGTGGAGCTGCGCCGCAACGTCGAGGGCGGCACTGTCGCCCAGGTGACCCTGCCGAACTCCACAGTGGTGCTGCCGGCCAACCGGGGCCAGGCGCCGCTGACCCGGCCGCGTCAGCCGCTGGCCGTGGAGCCGTCGCCGCTCAGCCAGGTCGGCGCCGCCGACGCGCTGGCCGGTGCCGGCCGGGGCGGCACCGCCACCCTGGCCGACCAGTGGCGCAACACGACCACCCCGCCGCCCGCGCGGTGGCAGACGCCCGCCGAGGTGCGGGACACCACGCCGGCCGTCCAGCTCGGCGGGATGCCGGCCCCGGCCCCGGCGCCGGCCGCCGCGCCGGCCTCGGGGGCCGGTTGGTCGGCGGGTGGGCCGACGGTCGCGTACCCCGCCCTCGACCCGCTGCCCAAGCGGACGCCGGGCGGTGAGGCCGAACCGGCCGCCGCGCCGGCCCCGCCGGCCTACCAGCCGCTCGCCGCCGCACCGGCGGTCGAGTCCACCCCGGCCGCACCGGTGGTGGCCCGACCGGCCCGACCGGCCGAGGCGCCGATATTCCGGGAGATGGAGGCGGTCTGGTTCCGCTCGCACGGAGAGGACGAGACCACCATCTTCACCCGGCCCCGGTTCGACGAGCCGCCGCCCGCCCCGGCGCAACCCGCCGCGGCCGCGCGGCCACCGCTGCCCACCCGTACCCCGGGCGCCCAGGCGTCCGGGCTGTCCACCCCACCCGCGTACAGCCCGCCGGCGGTTCCGACCGCCCCGCCCGCCGCGGCGGCCGCCGCGCCGGCAGCCCCCGCACCCGCGAGCCCGGTGACGCCCGCGCCGGAGCCCGCCGCGGCCCCGGCGATCGACCCGGAGGCCTGGCGGACGGCGGCCGACGACGGGTGGAGCCGGGCCAGCCAGGCCTCGGAGCCCACCACCGGTGGCACCACCCGCTCCGGCCTGCCCAAGCGGGTGCCGCAGGCGCAGCTCGTGCCCGGCGGCATCGAACCGAAGAGCGGCCGGGACCGCAGCCGGCGCACGCCGGACGAGGTACGGGGTCTGCTCTCCGCCTACCACCGTGGCGTCCAGCGGGGTCGTACGGCCGGCACCGACCTGAACAGCACCTCGACCAAGGAGACGAACCGATGAACAGGCCTGCGGCCATGCAGGACATGGGTTGGTTGCTCACCAACTTCGCCGACAGCGTGGCGGGTATCGCCCACGTGGTGGCGGTGTCCGCGGACGGGTTGCTCCTCGCCTCCTCCCGGGACCTGCCCGGTGACCGGGCCGACCAGCTCGCCGCGATCACCTCCGGCGTGGTCAGCCTCACCGAGGGCGCGGCGCGGATGTTCAGCGCCGGCGGGGTGCTGCAGACCGTGATCGAGATGGACAGCGGGTACCTCTTCCTGATGTCCATCAGCGACGGCTCCTCGATGGCCGTGCTCGCGGCGCGCAGCTGCGACGTCGGCCAGGTGGGTTACGAGATGGCGCTGCTGGTGGAGCGGGTCGGCCAGGCGCTGGTGCCGCTGCCCAGGGACGCCGTCCGGTCCTGACCGGCTGTTGACCTGGTGATCCGGGGCCGCTCCGGCTCCGTACGAGGGGAGGTGATCGCGAGATGGAACCGCGACGTGATCCGCGTGGCGCGCTGGTGCGACCGTACGCGGTCACCCGCGGCCGCACCGAGCCGTTGCAGAACATCGCGCTCGAGGCGGTGCTGTCGAGCACGGCCACCCAGTCCGCCGAGGCGCGCTTCGCCGGGCACGACAAGTACCGCATCTCCTCGGTCTGTGAAGGCCGGGCACAGTCGCTGGCGGAAATCGCCGCTTACACCCGGATGCCGCTGGGCGTCACCCGGGTGCTGGTCGCCGACATGGTGGCCGAGGGCCTGCTGACGCTACACAGTGCCGCTCCCGCGACGGGTTTCGCGGCGCGGATGAACCTGCTTGGAAGGGTGCTAAGTGGACTTCGCGAACTATGACCCCGACGGGGCGAGCCGCGGCCGGGAGATCATCTCCGCGAAGATCGTGATCGCGGGTGGCTTCGGGGTGGGCAAGACCACCCTGGTCGGGGCGATCTCCGAGATCCAGCCGCTGACCACCGAGGCGTTGATGACCGCGGCCGGGGTGGGCATCGACGACCCGTCGAAGGTGCCGGGCAAGGAGACCACCACGGTCGCCATGGACTTCGGCCGGATCACCATGGCCGAGGACCTGATCCTCTATCTCTTCGGGACGCCGGGCCAGACGCGTTTCTGGTTCATGTGGGACGAGATCATCCGGGGCGCGGTGGGCGCGGCGGTGCTGGTGGACACGCGCCGGATCACCGACGCGTTCGCGCCGCTGGACTACTTCGAGAACCGCAAGCTGCCGTACGTGGTGGCGTTGAACCGGTTCGACGACGCGCCGCACTACGAGCTGGAGGAGATCCGGGAGGCGCTGGCCATCTCACCGGACGTGCCGCTGGTGATGTGTGACGCCCGGCGGCGGGACTCGGTCAAGCAGGTGCTGGTGACCGTGGTGGAGCACGCCATGCTCCGGCTCCAGGCCGAGCACGGCTACCCGGCGTCGGTGGGCTGAGGGCGACCCGCCGGATTGCGGTTCTTCCGCTCCTGACCTGCGCAAACTTAGGATTCCCCCGAGCATCGTCACGCTGTGTGAAGAGTCTTTCACAGTGGGCGCAAGTGAGAGGGGAATCCCGATGCGGACAGTCAGAGGCATCACCGCGCTGGTCGTCGGCGCCCTGCTCGGTGTGGGCCTGACGGCGGCGCCCGCGCAGGCCGCGGTGACCGACGCCAGGACCCGCGCCAACACGCTGACGGCGATGAAGGGAGAGGCCTTCGCGCACGCCAAGTACCTGGCGTACGGGGCGGCGGCGGCACGCACCGGCCACGACGGGATCGCCGACCTGTTCCGGACCACCGGCGCCACCGAGCTGACCGAGCACTTCACCGAGGAGGCCGCGCTGATCGGCTTCGTCGGTTCGGACGAGGCGAACCTGAGCGACTCGATCAACGGCGAGTGGCACGAGGCCACCGTGGTCTACCCGGGCTACGCCCGGCAGGCCCGCCGGGACCGCTGCCCGCGGGCCGCGCGACTGTTCCAGGAACTGGCCGGCGACGAGGCCCGGCACGCCGCCCGCTTCCGCCTCGCCCGGTACGCGATCACCCACCCCGGCTCCGGCGTGGGCATCCCGGTCGGCGAGGCGGTCCCACCGGTCCCCGTCACCGCCGGTCGCCCGGTCTGCTCGGGCGCCACCCAGGACAACCTGGAGGCGACGGTGCGCGGCGAGGCGTTCGCGTACGCCAAGTACACCCTCTACGCCCGGCACGCCCGCGACGGCGGCCAGCCGCGCCTGGCCCGGCTCTGGGACAACACCGCCAGTCAGGAGCTCGGCGAGCACTTCGCCGAGGCGGCCACGCTCGCCGGCCTGGTCCGCGGCGACGCCGACAACCTGCGCGACGCGATCGACGGTGAGGTCTACGAGGCGGGCACCATGTATCCGGCCTTCTCCCGGCAGGCGGCCTCGGTGGGTGAGGACGAGGCGGCGGACCTGTTCGCCGAGATCGCGCACGACGAGGCCGGCCACGCGTCGGCGTTCCTGCTCGCCCTGGTCGACCTCCAGGTCGGCGCGGCCCGGCGGCACTGAGCCGGCGTCAGTCCACCCGCAGGCGGTAGCCGCGCTTCACCACGGTCTGCACCACCCGGGGCGCCTTCAACCCCACCCGCAGCCGGGCCACCGCCATCTCCACGGCGTGCTCGTCCGCACCGCGCGGCAGCGTCCGCAGCAGCGCGGTGCGGGAGAGCACCTTTCCCGGCGCCGCCGCCAGCGCCCGCAGCACGGCCATCGGGGCCGGCGCCAACTGGCGCAGCTCGCCGTCGACCACGGCGGCGTGACCGCGCAACGTGAGCACGTGCCCGGCCGCCTTCACCGAAACGGTACGGCGGGGCAGTTCCTCGACGATCGTCCGGACCAGCGCGCCGAGCCGGGCCCGGCTCGGCGCGCTCACCGGCACCCCACGCCGTACCAGCGGCTCGGCGGTGACCGTGCCCACGCACCCGGCCAGCACGTCGCCACGCAGCGCCGCCAGCACCGTCTCGGTACGGTCCCCGGCCGCCCGCAGCAGCGCCTCGGCCGCCGGCGCGGAGGTGAACGTGACCGCGTCGACCAGCCGCCCGGCGACCAGGTCGATGAGCCGGTGCAGCGGCGCCGGGTCGGCCGGCGGCGCCCAGCGGTAGACCGGCACCTCGATCACCGTGGCCCCGGCCGCGACCAGCGCCTCGGTGCACTCGGGCTGCCGGTCACCGGGCAACTGCAACGCCACCACCTGACCGGCCACCCCGCGCCGGACCAGGTGCTCGACCACCTCGTCGCAGCTCTCCGAGGCGGGCGACCAGTGCTCGCGCAGGCCGGCGGCGCGGATCGCCCCGGTCGCCTTCGGCCCGCGCGACACCACGTACGCGCGGGCGAGCATGGCGTGCAGCGGGTCGGCCAGCCCCCAGCCCTCGGCCGCCTCCAGCCAGCCCCGCATCCCGATGCCGGTGTTGGCCATCAACACGTCCGGCGGGTGCTCCAGGCAGGCCCGGGTGGCCTCGCGTAGATCGCTGTCGTCGGCCAGCGGCACGATCCGCAGCGCCGGGGCGAGCACCACCCGGGCGCCCCGGCGCTGGAACAGCGCGGCCAGTTCGTCGCGCCGCCGGTCCGCGGTGACCCCGATGGTGAAGCCCGCCAGTTCGTCCCGCATTCACTCCTCCTGCCGCAGCCGTACCTCGACCGGGCCGTACCGCCCGCCTGGCGGGCCGGGGCGGCGGCCGGTGGTGAGGTCGTGGACCTGCTTGTGCAGGGGAGAGGCAAGCGTCACCTCCACTCGGGGACGTGTCCCCGGTTGCGTGGTCACGCGTGCACCGTCCGTCATGCCACGAAAGCGTGCCGTCGGGCGGTTTCCGGTCCGGGTCCCCCCTGTTTCGGTCCTGTCAAGAGCGCCTCACACCGCACGGGCGTGACGGAACCCGCCAGGGGATCTAGAATGTGAGAAAACTGTCTCATTTAATGGGAGACGCGCATGAGTGTGACGGACGTGTTCGACGCCGTGGCCGGCACCTACGACGAGGCCCGACGCCGGCTGGTGCCCTGCTTCGACGCCTTCTACGGAGCAGCCGTCGAAGTCGCCGTGCCGCCACTGCGGGCGGCGCTGGCTGCCGGGCGTACCCCCGATGTGCTGGACCTGGGTGCGGGCACCGGCCTGCTCTCCCTGCTGTTGTCCGCGGCCGTCCCGGGCGCCCGGCTGACCCTCGTCGACGGCGCGCCCAGCATGCTGGCGGTGGCCGCCGGCCACCTGGCGGCCCGCGGGGTGTCGCACCACACCGTCCACGCCGACCTGGCCGACCCGCTGCCCGAGGGCCGCTACGACGCGGTGGTCTCCGCGCTCGCCATCCACCATCTGGACGACGACGGCAAGCGGGGGCTCTACCGGCGGGCGGCCGACGCGCTGGCACCCGGCGGCGTGTTCGTCAACGCCGAGCAGGTGGCCGGCCCGACCCCGGCGTTGGAGCGGCGCTACGACGAGGTGTGGATGGCGCGGATCGCCGAGCTGGGCTCGGACGCCGAGGAGATCGCCGCCTCCCGTGGGCGGATGCGCTACGACCGGCCGGCCACGGTCGCCGACCAGTGCCGCTGGCTGGGCGAGGCCGGCTTGGTCGACGTGGACTGCTTCTTCAAGGAGTGGCGCTTCGCCGTCTTCGGCGGCCGTCGTCCCCCCGAGTGAGCCCGGGTGTCCGGTTCCGCGACCGGCGCGAGCGGGGATGACTGGCGGTCATACCACTGGGTAATCTGCTCGGCATGACCGCCAAGGTGACACTGTCGTTCTCCGACGAGACGATCGAGGAGGCGCGCCGGTTCGCCAAGCGGGAGGGGCTCTCCCTCTCCGCCTGGATGGACCGGGCCGCCCGGGAGAAGGCGCTGCGCGAGGTGTTCACCGCGCACGCCGAGGCGGTCGGCCGCGCCGGGCTGGACCTGGAATCCGCCGCCCTCGCTGACGCCCAGGAAGTCGGCATGGTCCACGACGCCCTGTTCGGCGGCGGACGCCCGCGTGCTGCGTAGGGGAGAGGTCTGGCGCATCTCCGGCGCCCGGGAGCGGTTCGGCCTGGTCATCAGCTCCGACGTCTACAACTCCACCGACGTGCCGATCGTGATCGTGGCCGAGGTGGTCGAGGAGTCGCTGTTGCGCGACTCGCCGCTCGCCGTGCGGATGGGCGGCTTCGTGGTGATGCCCGACCGGCTCTCCGCGCCGATGAAGAAGTGGTTCACCGAGTGCGTGGACGTGGCGGACACCGAGACCATGCAGCGGGTCGGCCGCGCGCTGCGGATCCTCCAGGAGCTGTGACCGGGCAGCCGGGTGGACCGGACGGCGTGTGACAGGCGTCATGCGAAGGCGCAGGCCGCGCGCGGGGTGACCCCGTTTTGACCTGCCACCCGACGGCCCGGTATCGTTGCCTGCTGTTGTACGACATTCTTAGGCGTGCCGCATCAGGTACGCTTGGTCGTTCGTGCGCGCTGGTTCGACTGGGAAGCCCCGGTTACCTCGGCGCGCGACCCCAGACCGACGACGAGACAAGGTAGACCTGTGCGTACGTACAGCCCGAAGCCGGGTGAGATCGAGCGTCAGTGGCACGTCATCGACGCCTCTGACGTCGTGCTGGGCCGCCTCGCGACCCACGCCGCCACGCTGCTGCGTGGCAAGCACAAGCCGACTTTCGCGCCGCACGTCGACACGGGCGACTTCGTCGTCATCGTGAACGCGGGCAAGGTCGCGCTGACCGGCAACAAGCGCCAGACCAAGGTCGCTTACCGCCACTCCGGCTACCCGGGTGGTCTGAAGCGGGTCGGCTACGACGAGCTGCTCACCAAGCGGCCCGAGCGGGCCGTCGAGCTGGCCGTGAAGGGCATGCTCCCGCACAACAAGCTGGGCCGTCAGATTCTCAAGAAGCTGAAGGTCTACGCCGGTGCCGAGCACCCGCACGGCGCGCAGCAGCCGGCGCCGTTCGAGATCAAGCAGATCGCGCAGTGAGCGCGGGCGAAGGAAGCAGCATGACCGACATCACCGAGACCGAGGTCGCCCCCGAGGCCACCGAGGCGCCGGCGCCCGTCGCGCGCGCGCCCCGCGGTGACCGCCCGATCCAGACCGTGGGCCGTCGCAAGGAAGCCATCGTCCGGGTCCGGATCATCCCGGGCAGCGGCAAGATCACCTGCAACGGCCGCGACCTCGAGGCCTACTTCCCGAGCAAGGTGCACCAGCAGCTCATCAAGGACCCGCTGGTCACCGCCGAGAAGCCGGAAGCCTTCGACGTGATCGCCAACCTGCGGGGCGGCGGCACCACCGGTCAGGCCGGCGCGCTGCGGCTCGCCATCGCCCGGGCGCTGATCGTCAACGAGCCCGACGACCGCCCGGCCCTGAAGAAGGCCGGCTTCCTGACCCGTGACGCCCGGGTCAAGGAGAGCAAGAAGTACGGCCTCAAGAAGGCCCGTAAGGCTCCCCAGTACTCGAAGCGCTGATCACCGACAGCGTCTTGTACTTCTGACGGACGGCCGGGTCCGCCTCCCTTCTGCGGGGGCGGCCCGGCCGTTCCGTGTTTCTCTCCTCAACGGCAGTTCCACGGAGGTTGGCGGGTATGGGCCGGTTGTTCGGCACGGACGGCGTACGCGGGCGGGCGAACGCGGATCTCACCCCGGAGTTGGCGCTCGCGGTCGCGGTGGCCGCGGCCCACACACTGGCCGAGACGGACCGGAGCCATCCGCCGCTCGCGGTGGTGGGCCGGGACACCCGGGCCAGCGGCGAGATGCTGGAGGCGGCCGTCGTCGCCGGCCTGACCAGCGCCGGCGCGAACGTGGTCCGGGTCGGCGTGCTGCCCACCCCGGCCGTGGCGTTCCTCACCGCCGAGATCAAGGCCGACCTCGGCGTGATGCTCTCCGCGTCGCACAACCCGATGCCCGACAACGGCATCAAGCTCTTCGCCGCCGGCGGGCACAAGCTGCCCGACGAGATCGAGATGCGGATCGAGGCGGCCGTCGAGGCGAACGCCACCACCGCCTGGGAGCGCCCGATCGGCGCCGGCGTGGGCCGGGTCAACGACCTGCTCGACGGCGCCGACCACTACGTGCAGCACCTGGTCGGCACCGTGCCGCACCGCCTCGACGGGATCAAGGTGGTGGTCGACTGCGCCAACGGCGCGGCCGCCGACGTCGCCCCGGTCACCTACCGGGAGGCCGGCGCCGAGGTGATCGCCATCCACGCCGAGCCGGACGGGCTCAACATCAACGACGAGTGCGGCTCCAACCACATCGACGCGCTGCGCGCCGCCGTGGTCGAGCACGGCGCGCACCTCGGCCTCGCCCACGACGGCGACGCCGACCGGTGCGTCGCGGTCACCGCCGACGGCGAGGAGGTCGACGGCGACCAGGTCATGGCGATCCTCGCCCTGGCCATGCGCGAGGCCGGCGAGCTGACCCAGGACACCCTGGTCGCCACCGTGATGAGCAACCTCGGCCTGCGGCTGGCCATGTCCGCGCACGGCATCCGGCTGGTCGAGACCAAGGTCGGCGACCGGTACGTGCTGGAGGAGCTGCGCGCCTCCGGCCTGGCGCTGGGCGGCGAGCAGAGCGGCCACATCGTGCTGCCCGCGTACGCCACCACCGGCGACGGCGTACTCACCGGCCTGCACCTGATGGCCCGGATGGCCGCCACCGGCACCTCCCTGGCCGAACTGGCCGCCGTGGTCACCAAGCTGCCCCAGGTGCTGATCAACGTGCCGGTCGGCGACCGTACCGTCGGCGCCGCGGCACCGGCCGTGCGCGCCGAGGTCGAGCGGGCCGAGGCCGAGCTGGGCGAGACCGGCCGGGTGCTGCTGCGCCCGTCCGGCACCGAGCCGCTGGTGCGGGTCATGGTCGAGGCCGCCACCGAGGCCACCGCGCGCGAGGTCGCCGAGCGCATCGCCGGGCACGTGCGCACCGCCAGCCCGGTCGCCTGACCGGTCCGGCCGCCCGCTCCCGCCACCTGCCGGTCAGTTCGTCGGGAGGCGGCGCAGGAAGCGGGCGGCCAGGTCGGTGACCGCGTCGGCGTCCAGCTCCAGGGCCGGCCCGGCGATCGTCACCTCGGCCAGCGCCAGCCCCGGCACCTCGCTGTCCCGCCAGCCGCCGACGAACCAGGCCCGCTCCTGCTCGGCGAGCGCGACGTTCGCCGCGTCGAGCACCGCCGCCGGGTACGGCAGCCAGAACCGGAACTGGTGGGTGTGCGGCGGCGTCGGGTGGACCCGGGCGCCGGGCAGGCCCGCCAGCGCCTCGGCCACCACCTTCGCGTGCCCCACGTAGCCGGCCAGCCGGGGCAGCTCCCGCTCCAGCCCGGCCAGCGCGGCGAGCGCCACCGGCCACTGCTGGAACAGCGTGCCGCCGTACCGGTGCCGCCAGGCGCGGGCGTACCGGACCAGCTCCGCGTCGCCGACCAGCACCGCACCGGAGTGGCCGCCGAGGGACTTGTAGAGCGAGACGTACGTGCTGTCGGCCAACGCCGCGATCTCGGCCGTCGAGAAGCCGAGGTGGACGGTCGACTCCCAGAGCCGGGCGCCGTCGAAGTGCACCCGGGCACCCCGGGACCGCGCCGCCGCGACGACCGCGACCAGCTCGTCCCAGGTCGGCAGCACGAAGCCGGCGTCGCGCAGCGGAAGCTCCAGGCAGAGCGTGCCGACCGGCTCGTCGAGCGCGGCCACCTCGTCGGCCGTCGGATTACGCGGCGCGGTCGTGGTGCGCACCGCCCGCACGCCGGCGAGCAGGGTGTACGCGTCGCGTTCGTGCAGCAGCGGGTGGCTGAGCGGGTGCAGGCCGACGCCGGGCCGGCCGGTCAGCTCCGCGCCGTAGCGCACCGCGACCTGCTGGGCCATGGTGCCGGAGGGGAACAGCGCGGCCGCCTCCGCGCCGAGCAGCTCGGCGACCCGGGCCTCCAGCTCCGCCACCGCGCCGCCCTCACCGTAGAAGTCCGGCAGGTCGTCGCCGGCCATCGCGTCGAGCGCGGCCAACTGCTCCCGCGCCGTGGCCGGGCGTACGCCGGAGAGCATCGTGTCGCAGCCGCGCTGGGCGGCGAGCCGGCGCAGCCGCTCGGCGTACCCGTCGCTCATCCGTCCTCCCGGAGCCGGCCCAGCCGGGCCACCGCCTCGGCGAGCACCTCCGGCCGCTTGCAGAACGCGAACCGGACCAGCCGGCGGCCGGCCGCCACGTCGTCGTAGAAGACCTGCGTCGGCACCGCCACCACCCCGCACCGCTCCGGCAGGGCCCGGCAGAACTCCACCCCGTCCCGGCCGCCGAGCGGGGAGATGTCGGCGGTGACGAAGTAGGTCCCCTCCGGCACGAGCACGCCGAACCCGGCGTCGGCGAGCCCGGCCACCAACTGGTCCCGCCGGCGTTGCAGGTCGTCGGCGAAACCGGTGAAGTACGCGTCCGGCAGCGCGAGCGCCACCGCCACCGCCGGTTGCAGCGGGCCCGCGTTGACGAACGTCAGGAACTGCTTCACCCGCAGCACGGCGGCGACCAGGGGCGCCGGGCCGCTCACCCAGCCGACCTTCCAGCCGGTGCAGGAGAACGTCTTGCCGGCCGAGGAGACGCGTAGCGTCCGCTCCCGCATGCCGGGCAGGGTGGCCAGCGGCACGTGCGGCGCGGCGGCGTCGGTGAAGACCAGGTGCTCGTAGACCTCGTCGGTGACCGCGTACGCGCCGTACTCGTCGCACAACTCGGCGACCAGCGCCAGCTCGGCGGCGGTGAACACCTTCCCGGTCGGATTGTGCGGCGAGTTCAGCAGCACCAGCCGGGTCCGCGGCCCGAACGCCGCACGCAGCTCGGCCGGGTCGAAGGCGTACCGGCCGTCGCCGCCGGGGCGCAGCGTCACCGGGCGGCGCACCGCGCCGGCCAACGCGATCGAGGCGGCGTACGAGTCGTAGTACGGCTCGAAGCAGACCACCTCGTCACCCGGCTCGCAGAGCGCGAGGATGCTGGCCGCCACCGCCTCGGTGGCGCCGGCGGTCACCACGATCTCGCCGTCCGGGTCGTACTCCAGATCCCAGAACCGGCGCTGGTGGGCCGCCACGGCCGCGCGCAACGCGGGGATTCCCGGACCCGGCGGGTACTGGTTGTGGCCGGTGCGCAGCGCCTCGGCGGCGGCGGCCAGCATCTCCGGCGGGCCGTCCGTGTCCGGGAAGCCCTGCCCCAGGTTGACCGCGCCGGTGCGCACGGCCAGCGCCGACATCTCGGCGAAGATGGTGGTGCCGAACGGCCGCATCCGGGCCACCAGCGGATCGGTCGTCGTCACGGCGGCCAGCCTACGGCCCACCTTCGGGCCGTCACCAGCCGAAGCAGGTCGCGCCGTATTCCCCCGAGTCCCGCGAGACGACCTTGCCGTCGATGGTGATCCGGCAGGTCACCTCCCCCGACCCGGACGGGCTCGCGATGATCTGCACCCGCTCGCGGTCGTTCGCGGTGAACCGCAGTCGCCACGGTGCGTCCACGTCCTCGATCTGGAGGAAGTTGGCGTCCGCGTCGTAGAACTGCAGGTAGACCTGGTCGGCTCCGGTCACCTCGTAGACGACGGTGAACCGGCCGGGCCCGCCGGACGGGGTGGTCACCGGCTCGGTCGGAGCCGGGGCCGGCTCGTCGGGCCCGTAGATGTAGGGCTCGTCGTAGGAACCGTCGGACGAGGTCATCGAGTCGGCGAAGCCGCCGAGCGCACCCAGCCCGACGCAGCCGCAGAAGGCCAGCACCACCGCGACGACGACGGTGATCACCAGCCCGATCACCCAACCCCCGCTTGACCGGCGGGGCGCCCCGCCGGGATACGCGTACGGCGGCGGGTACGGCCCGGGCGGATAGGACCCGGCCGGGTACGGGCCGGGTGGGTACTGCCCCGGCGGATAGGGCCCGGACGGATACGCCCCCGGCGGGTACGGTCCGCCCAGGTGCGACCCGGCCGCCTGCGACGCGGGCGGGTACGGGCCGGCCGGCTGCGACGCGGGCGGGTACGGTCCGGCCGGGTCAGCGGCCGGCGGCCGGCCCGGCGCGTCCGGCGCGGCGGGGGTGGTTGCCGGGGCTGTCGAGCTGACCGGGTCCGCCGATGCCTCCGTGCTGGCCGGGTCCGCCGCTCCCGGTGAGGTGGGCCGGTCGCTCGGGCCGTTGCCGGGTGGTGCCCAGGGGCTCGGCTCCGACGGCGACCAGGGCGCGGGCGGTGTCCAGGGCTGCGGCGCGGCCAGCGGGTCCGGGGGTGTCCAGGCGGCGGGCTCCCCGGCGGCCGGCGCCGCGGTCGGGTCCGTCGGGCCGGAGGTCGGCTCGGGGGAGGGGGTCGTCTCGGACATCGGCTCAGCTCACAGGGGTACGGCGCGGACGACCGCGGAGGGGGGTGGAGCGGGTCCTCAATGTAGGGGGTTCCGGCCATCCTCGCGGTCCCGCCGTTCGCTCCTCTTCCTCCGTCCGTCCGAGATCTTGGAAGGAAACGGCCCCCAGGAGGACCGAAATCTTCCAAGGTCTGCGGAGGTCGTGCGCGGGGGATGCGTGGTTTGTCCGCTGGATGCGCTTCGCTGACCGGTTCACTCATGGTCAGTGATCGTTAACCCGCCTTCCGCGCACGCGTGGTGAGCGAAACTGGGTTAGGCTGCGGACCATGTGTGGAATCGTGGGTTACGCCGGTGCGCGCCCGGCGCTCGGCATCGTGCTCGACGGACTTCGGCGGCTGGAATACCGCGGCTACGACTCGGCCGGCGTCGCCGTCGTCTGCGACGACGAGCTGCTGACCGAGAAGAAGGCCGGCAAGCTGGCGAACCTGGAGAAGGTGCTCTCCGAGCGGGCCGCCGACAACCCCGAGGACTGCGCCGCCAGCCCGATCGGCATCGGCGACGGCACCACCGGCATCGGCCACACCCGGTGGGCCACGCACGGCGGGCCGACCGACCGCAACGCCCACCCGCATCTCTCCCCGGACGGCCGGGTCGCGGTGATCCACAACGGCATCATCGAGAACTTCGCGAAGCTGCGCACCGAGCTGGAGAACGAGGGCGTCGAGTTCACCAGCGACACCGACACCGAGTGCGCCGCGCACCTGATCGCCCGCGCGCTGGCCGACCTGCGGGCCGCCGGCGAGGCCGACGGCCCGCAGTTGCTCGCCTCGGCCATGCGGGTCGTCTGCGAGCGGCTCGAAGGGGCGTTCACGCTGCTCGCCGTGGACGCCGCCATCCCCGGCGCGGTGGTCGGCGCCCGGCGCAACTCGCCGCTCGTGGTGGGCCGGGGCGACGGCGAGAACTACCTCGCCAGCGACGTGGCCGCGTTCATCGAGCACACCCGGGAGGCGGTCGAGCTGGGGCAGGACCAGATCGTCCTGATCACCGGCGACAGCATCGAGATCACCGACTTCGCCGGCCGGCCCGCCACCGGCAAGGACTTCCACATCGACTGGGACTCGTCCGCCGCCGAGAAGGGTGGCTACGACTGGTTCATGCTCAAGGAGATCGAGGAGCAGCCGCAGGCCATCGCGGACACGCTTCTCGGCCGGCTGACCGAGAGCGGCGAGATCGCGCTCGACGAGGTCCGCCTCAGCGAGCAGGACCTGCGCGACGTCGACAAGATCTTCATCGTCGCCTGCGGCACCGCCTACCACGCCGGCCTGGTCGCCAAGTACGCCATCGAGCACTGGACCCGGATCCCCTGCGAGGTGGAGCTGGCCAGCGAGTTCCGCTACCGAGACCCGGTGCTCGACCGTTCCACGCTGATCGTGGTGATCTCGCAGTCCGGCGAGACCATGGACACGCTGATGGCGCTGCGCCACGCCAAGGAGCAGAAGGCCCGGGTGCTGGCCGTCTGCAACACCAACGGCTCCACCATCCCGCGCGAGTCCGACGCGGTGCTCTACACCCACGGCGGCCCGGAGATCGCTGTCGCCTCGACCAAGGCGTTCCTCACCCAGGTCGTCGCCTGCTATCTGATCGGCCTGCACCTGGCCCAGGTGCGCGGCATCAAGTTCGCCGACGAGGTGGGCGCCGTGGTGTCCCAGCTCCAGGAGATGCCGGCCAAGCTGCGCGAGCTGCTGGACCGGATCGAGCCGGTCCGCGAGCTGGCCCGTGAGCTGAAGGCCGAGCCGACCGTGCTGTTCATCGGCCGGCACGTGGGCTATCCGGTCGCCCTGGAGGGCGCGCTGAAGCTCAAGGAGTTGGCGTACATGCACGCCGAGGGCTTCGCCGCCGGCGAGCTGAAGCACGGCCCGATCGCGCTGATCGACAAGGGCACGCCGGTGATCTGCATCGTGCCGTCGCCGATCGGCCGGGGCATGCTGCACGACAAGGTCGTCTCCAACATCCAGGAGGTGCGCGCCCGGGGCGCCCGCACCATCGTGATCGCGGAGGAGGGCGACGAGGCGGTGGTCCGCTACGCCGACCACCTGATCTACGTGCCGCGTACGCCGACGCTGCTGGCGCCGTTGATGACCACCGTGCCGCTCCAGGTGCTCGCCGCCGAGATCGCCGCCGCCCGGGGGCACGACGTCGACCAGCCGCGGAACCTCGCCAAGTCGGTCACGGTCGAGTAGCCCGGACCGACGCGCCGGCCCCCTCAGCCCACGGCGGAGGGGGCCGGTGCCGTCCTCCGACCGCTCACCGGCCCAGCACGATCCGGGCCATTCCGTCCAGCGCCGGATTGTCGGGATCCCAGTAACCGGTGTGGCCGTGCCGCGCGCTCGGGAAGCGCCGGCCGCCGAAGCCCGGCGCGCTCGGGTCGGCGCCGAACCAGAGCCGTTCGGCGTGCGGGTCCAGCACGGCCAGCACCGGGCCGAGCGGCGTACCGGCCAGCACGGCGCGGCGGGCCAGCTCGTCGGGCTCGCGGACCAACCGGATCACGTCGTCCGGCGCGGTCGACGCCCAGACCCGCCCGGCCGGCATCCGCAGCTCGGCGGCGTGGTCGACGCCGACCCCGGGCGAGCCGACGAAGACCAGCGCGTCGGCGGCCAGCCCGTGGTCGCGGGCGGCGGCGCCCACCACCAGCGAGCCGTAGCTGTGCCCGAGCACCGTCTGCCGGGCCGGCGGCCCCTCGTGCGTGGCCCGCAGCCCTTCCTGGAACCGGTGCAGGGCCGGCCCGGCATCCTCGGCCTGCCGGGCGGAGGACGCCTCGGGCAGGAAGTCCGGCGCGTCGTAGTCGAGCCAGAGCACCGCGGCCGTCTCCTCGCCCGGCCCGACCGCCGCGCACCGCTCCAGCACCCGGGCGGCCCGACCCAGCTCGGCCGGCGCGTCGGCGAGATCCGTGGTCATGCCGGGAACGTACGTCAGCACCGCGCCGGCCCGGTCCGGGTTGCCCAGCGCCAGCACCGCCCGCCCGTCCCCGGCCGGGTCGAACCCCAGCAGGTACGCCCGCGGCGCGCCCGGCGTCGCCAGCCGCTCGCCGAGCCCGTCCAGGCCGCCCAGCGCCGCCTCCACCCTGGCCAACCGGGCGCGCCGGGTCACCTCGAGCGGGCCGGCCGGCAGCGGGCGCAGCAGCGCGCGGCGGCGGGCGAGGAACTCCTCCCGCCGGTCGGTGAGCAGCACCCGGTTGGCCTGGTCGCGGGCGCCCGCCGGCACCCCGTCGAGCCGGCCGATCCGGCCCGGCTCGCGCCCGACCAGCCACCGCCGCTCCGCCGGGCTCAGCCCGGCCCACCAGCGGCTCACCTCGGCCGGCCCGGCCCCCGGCCCCGGCCGCCGGGCGGGCGGCACACTGACCCACCCGGTCACCGCCGCCGTGGCGAGCGCGTCCAGCCGACCGGCCGCCTCGCGGTCCGCCGCGCCCGCCAGCGCCAGCGCGCCGTGGATCCCGGCCCGGGCCCCGACCACCGCCGGGCCGACCCGGTCGGACGGGCGGGTGGGGTCGGCCCGGACCGCGCCGGTGCGGTCCACCGCCAGGCCGCCGCTCTCGGCCCGGGCCACCTCGGCACCGAGCCGGGCCTTCGCCACGCTCATCCGGGCGGCGAACTCGGCCAACGCCTGGTCGACCTCGAACAGGACGGGCAACACATCGGTGAGCGTGGTGCGCAGCTCACCGATCCGCCGCTGGGCGGCGGCCGAGGCGCTACCGGCCCAGCCCGGCCGGAGCACGCCGGCGTGGGCGGCCAGCCCGGCGGCCCGCCCGCGCACCGGGCCGGCGAGCCCGCGCCAGGCCGCGCCGGCGGCCAGCCAGGCCCCCGGATCGGCCCGCCAGAGCTGCGCGTAGCCGACGGTTCCCGCGGTGGTCGCCCGGGACCGGGCGTCGCCGGCCGGGTCCGGAGTGGTCGGCCCGACTTCGGTGGCCGGCCGGGACCGTGCGCCGCCGTCCGGATCCGGAGTGCGGGACCGCGCGCCGCCGGTCGGAACCGGAGTGGTCGGACCGACCCGGGCGGCGTGTCCGCCCGCCGTCGGACCGGTGGCCACGGTGCGCGCGTCGTGGCCGCTCATCGCGTGGTCCCGGTGAGGCGGTGGGCGGCCCGGTCGTCCGCCGCCTCGTAGCCGTCCGCGCCGCCGCGCAACGCCTCGGCGGTGCCGGCCACCCGGGCCGCGAGCATGCCGGACCAGCGCCGCACCGCGGTGTCCAGCTCGTCGAGGGCCGCGTCGGCCCGCCATCCGTCCGGCGGCGGCGGGACCGGACCCGGGATCCCGCCCGGCCCGTGGGCCAGCCGGTACGCGTCGTCGGCCAACCCCCGGGCCACCACGCGCAGCAGCTCCGGATCGACGGCGAACGGCTCCTCGACCACGACGACCTCCCCACCCCGCCGGCCCCACCGGCCGGTCCCGGACAGCGGGAACGCTAGGGGCAGCGGGACCGCCCGCGTCGGCCCTGTGGACACGGCTCCGGGTTTTCCACAGGCCCTTCCGGCGAACCGGCCCCGGAACCGGGGCGCCGGTAGGGTGAGGGTCCTGATCGTGGCCGATCCGGCCGGCGGAACGAACGGGGCGATGGCATGAGACCGGTGTGGCGGGTCGCGGACGTTCGGGCGGCGGAGGCGGGGCTGATGGCCACCCTTCCGGCCGGGGCGTTGATGCAACGGGCCGCGGCCGGGCTGGCCCGCCGCTGCGCGCTGCTGCTGGCCGAGCGGGGCGGGGTCTACGGCGCCCGGGTGCTGGTGCTGGTCGGCTCCGGCGACAACGGCGGCGACGCCCTCTACGCGGGGGCTCGCCTGGCCGCCCGGGGCGCGGCTGTCGACGCCCTGCTGCTCACCCCCGGCCGGGCGCACGCCGAGGGCCTGGGCGCGCTGCGCGCCGCCGGTGGGCGGGTGGTCGACCGGCCGGCCGACGTGGTCGACCTGGTGCTCGACGGCATCGTGGGCATCGGTGGCGCGGGCGGCCTGCGGGAGACCGCCGACCAGCTCGCCGCCGGCCTGACCGGGCGTCTCGGCCGCGACGACGCCCGGGCCACGGTGGTCGCGGTGGACGTGCCGAGCGGCGTCGCGGTCGACACCGGCCACGTCCCGCTGACCGACGACGGGCGGCCCTGCGCGGTGCGGGCCGACGTGACAGTGGCCTTCGGCGCACTCAAGCCGGCCCTGGTCGTCGGTCCGGCCGCCGAGTTGGCCGGGCAGGTCGACCTGGTCGACATCGGGCTCACGCCGTGGCTGCGCGGCGCGCCGGCGCTGCGCGTGACCGAGTGGTCCGACCTGGTCGACTGGTGGCCGGCGCTCGGCGCCTCGTCGGAGAAATACTCGCGGGGCGTGGTCGGGGTGGCCACCGGCTCGGCCACCTACCCGGGCGCGGCGGTGCTCTCCGTCGGCGGCGCGTTGGCCGGTCCCACCGGCCTGGTTCGCTACGCCGGCGGCGCCCGGGCCGAGGTGGTGCACCAGCACCCGTCGGTGATCGCCACCGCCCGGGTCGCGGAGGCCGGCCGGGTGCAGGCCTGGGTCTGCGGCTCGGGGCTCGGCACCGGGGAGGAGTCCGCCGCCGAGCTGCGCGCCGTGCTGGCCGCGCCGGTGCCGGTGGTGCTGGACGCCGACGCGCTGACCCTGCTGGTCGACTGCAAGCTCGCCGACCGGCTGCGCGGGCGGGACGCCCCGATCGTGGTGACCCCGCACGACCGGGAGTTCGCCCGTCTCTGCGGCGAGATGCCGGGCGAGGACCGGGTCGCCTCGGCGCTGCGGCTGGCCGCCTGGATGAACGCGGTGGTGCTGCTCAAGGGCGATCGGACGATCGTCGGCACGCCCGACGGGCGGGCGTACGTCAACCCGACCGGCACCCCGGCGCTGGCCACCGGTGGCACCGGCGACGTGCTGGCCGGGCTGCTCGGCTCGCTGCTCGCCGCCGGGCTGGCGCCCGAGCGGGCCGCCGCCGCGGCGGCGTACCTGCACGGGCTGGCCGGCCGGGAGGCGGCGCGCGGCGGTCCGGTGACCGCGCCCGACGTGGCCGCCGCGTTGCGTCCGGTGCTGGCCCGTCTGGGCTGATCCGGGGCCGGCCGGGAGCGCCGGCCGGGCGGCTCACGGCCACGATGATCACCGGCGGAAGTAGGCTGGGGGTATGTGGCAGTCGGAGGTGCGCGTCGATCTCGACGCGATCCGGGAGAACGTGGCCCGGCTCAAGGCCGGCACCAGCGCCGAGCTGATGGCGGTGGTGAAGGCCGACGGTTACGGGCACGGCATGGTGCCGGCGGCCCGCGCGGCGCTGGACGCCGGCGCGGACCAGCTCGGTGTCTGCACCCTCGACGAGGCGCTCCGGCTGCGTCAGGAGGGGATCACCGCGCCGGTGCTGGCCTGGCTGCTCGACCCGGGCCTGCCGCTGCACGACGGCGTCGCGGTCGGGGTCGACCTCGGCTGCGCCAGCCTGACCCAGCTCGACGAGATGATCGAGGCGAGCCGCCGGGCGGGCCGTCCGGCCCGGCTCCACCTGAAGATCGACACTGGGTTGTCCCGGGGCGGCGCCACCGTCGCCGACTGGCCGGCGTTGCTGGAGGCCGCCGCGAAGGCCCAGGCCGACGGCGTGGTCGAGGTGGTCGGTGTGTGGAGCCACTTCGTGTACGCGGACCTGCCCGGCCACCCCACGACGGACCGTCAGCTCGCGGTCTTCCACGAGGGGCTGGAGATGGTGACGCGGGCCGGCCTGCGGCCCCGCTACCGGCACCTGGCCAACTCGGCGGCCACCCTGACCCGGCCGGACACCCACTTCGACCTGGTTCGGCCCGGCATCGCCGTCTACGGCCTGTCGCCGATCGCGGGTGAGCGGTTCGGGCTGCGCCCGGCGATGACGGCCCGGGCCCGGGTGATGCTGACCAAGCGGGTCCCGGCCGGCACCGGGGTCTCCTACGGCCACACCTACCTCACCGACGCCGAGAGCAACCTGGCGGTGGTGCCGCTCGGCTACGCCGACGGGGTGCCCCGGCACGCCTCGAACACCGGGCCGGTGCTGCTCGGCGGCGAGCGGCGGACCATCTCCGGCCGGGTCTGCATGGACCAGTTTGTGGTCGACTGCGGCGACGACGAGGTGGCCGCCGGTGACGTGGTGACGCTGTTCGGCAGCGGCGCGGACGGCGAACCCACCGCGGACGACTGGGCCGAGGCGGTCGGCACCATCAACTACGAGATCGTCACCCGGTTCGGCGGCGTGCGGGTGCCCCGGGTCTACGACGGCGAGAAGCCGTGAGGGTGCCACGTCCGCGCGGCGCCGCCGGCAAGGTCGCCGGGCTGGTCGGCGCCGCCGTCGGGGTGGCCGCCGCCGGGCTCGCGGCGGGCGTGGTCAGCGAGCGGGTGCTGGTCCGCCGGCTGAAGAAGGACCCCGCCGACCGGTACGCCCACGAGGTCTTCGGCCAGCAGCGCTACGACGAGGCGTACCGGCTGGAGATGCCGGACGGCACCGACATCCACGTGGAGGTGGTCGAGCCGACCCGGCCGGTGGCCGGGCACCCGACCGTCGTGCTGGTGCACGGCTTCTGCCTGGACATGGGGACGTTCCACTTCCAGCGCGCGATGCTCGCCGAACGGGGCGACTACCGCGTGGTGGCGTACGACCAGCCCGGGCACGGCCGGTCCGGGCGGCTGGAGACCGGCGAGTACGACCTGACCGCGCTGGGCCGCACGTTGCGCCGGGTGCTCGACGAGGTGGCCCCGGACGGCCCGCTGGTGCTGGTCGGGCACTCCATGGGCGGCATGACGATCATGGCGTTGGCCGAGCTCTACCCGGAGCTGTTCGGCGACCGGGTGGTCGGCACCGTGCTGATGGCCACCTCGGGCGGCCTGGCCGCGGAGACCAAGCTGGTGGCCCCGGCGCTGCTGGGCCGCGTCGGCGCGCCGGTGCTCTACATGATGAGCAACGCCACCCGGTACGGCGGCACCGTGATCGACAAGGCCCGCAGGTCGACCTCGAACGTGGCCTGGCTGCTCACCCGCAGGTACGGCTTCGGCACCCCGAAGCCCAGCCCGACCCTGGTGTCGTACGTGGAGACGATGAACTCCCGCACCTCGGCCGACACGGTCACCCGCTATCTGCGGACGCTGGCCACCCACTCGCGGTTCCCGGCGCTGGCCGCGCTGGCCGGCACGCCGGTGCTGGTGATCGTGGGGGACAAGGACATGATCACACCGGTGACCCACTCGGAGGAGATCGTCCGGCGGCTGCCGGACGCCGAGTTCGTGAAGATCCACGACAGTGGGCACGTGGTGATGCTGGAGCACGCCGACGAGGTCAACGCGGCCGTGGAGAGGTTCCTGGAGTCGCTGTGAGCGTGCTGGTGGAGCTGAAGACCGTCGACGACACCCACGAGTTCGGCCGGCGGCTGGCCGGGGTGCTGCGCGCCGGGGACCTGCTGCTGCTCAGCGGGCCGCTGGGGGCCGGCAAGACCGCGCTGACCCAGGGCGTCGGCGCCGGTCTCGGCGTACGCGGCGACATCACCTCGCCGACCTTCGTCATCGCCCGGGTGCACCGGCCGGACCCGGCGCGGGGCGGCCGGGTGACGTTGGTGCACGCCGACGCGTACCGCCTGGGTGAGGCCGCCGACCCGCG
Source organism: Micromonospora humi (assembly GCF_900090105.1). Lineage (GTDB taxonomy): Bacteria > Actinomycetota > Actinomycetes > Mycobacteriales > Micromonosporaceae > Micromonospora > Micromonospora humi. The sequence continues at coordinate 233,884 of NZ_FMDM01000009.1, forward strand.
GGCCGAGATCGACGACCTCGACCTGGACGCCTCGGTGGACGACGCGGTGACCTTGGTGGAGTGGGGCGAGGGGATGGTCGAGCAGTTGGTCGACGCGCACCTGCGGGTCCGCATCGACCGGCGCGACGACGACACCCGGGTGGTCACGCTGGAGCCGGTCGGCGGTGACTGGGCGGCCCGGCTGGCCACCCTCGACTGAGCGCTGTCGTACCCGCTGCCTAGAGTCCCGGGGACGACTGCGAAAGGTTGCCGATGCCCGACGACGCCCCCGCCCTCGACCTGTTGGCGCTCCTGCCCGAGCCGTGGCGTGCGGCGCTCACCCCGCACCTCGACCCGGCCCGCACCGCGGCGCTGGCCGAGTTCGTCGCCGGGGAATATGCGACCGCCACGGTCTTCCCGCCGCCGGAGGACCTGTTCTCCGCCTACCGGCTGTGCGGCCCGGACGAGACCCGGGTGCTCATCCTCGGCCAGGACCCCTATCACAAGGCCGGGCAGGCGCACGGCCTGAGCTTCAGCGTGCGCGAGGGCGTGCCGGTGCCACCGTCGCTGCGCAACGTCTTCAAGGAGTTGGAGGCGGATCTGGGTGTGCCGAAGCCACGCAGCGGCAACTTGGACGGCTGGGCGGCCCAGGGCGTGCTGCTGCTCAACTCGGTGCTCACGGTCCGGCAGGCCAGCCCCGGCTCGCACGCCAACCGGGGCTGGGAGGAGTTCACCGACGCCACCATCCGGGCGCTCGACGCGCTCGACCAGCGGGTGGTCTTCCTGCTCTGGGGCGGCTACGCACGCAAGAAGGCGGCGCTGGTCACCAACCCGCGGCACGTGGTGTTGGAGGCCGGTCATCCCAGCCCGATGAACCCGAAGGGCTTCCTCGGCAGCCGGCCGTTCAGCGCGGCCGACAAGGCACTGGCCGACGCCGGCCTGCCCACCGTCGACTGGGCCCGCTCAGCCGGCTGACCCGCCGGCCTCGGCCGTCAGGCGTTGCCGGTGCCGGCGCAGCAGGTCGGCCGCGCGCCGGTCGGTCACCTCCACCTGCACCAGCGGCTCGACCGGATAGGTCCGCTCGCCGAACCGCACCTCGATCGGCTCGGGCAGCTCGTCGACCATCCGGGCCCGCAGCTCGCCGTGGCGGGTTCGCCAGTGGTGCTCGCCCGGCTCCTCGGGTTCGTGGCGCACTCCGCCCCACTCCTCCCAGCGGGCGTTCCAACGCTGTGCGTAGGCCCGCTCCAGGAACGCGGTGAACGCGGGGGAATCACGCCACCGCACCGCGATCTCGACGGCGTCCACCGGTATCGGCGCGCCCTGCAGCACCGCCGCCGTGCTGCCGGCCAGCACGTACGGCAGGTCGCCGAGCGCGGCGACCAGCCGGTCCAGCCCGAGATCCGCCAGCCGCTGGACCAGGTCGGCTCCGGACATCTCGTCGAGCGCCGCGTCCAGGTGGCTGTCCAGCGGCTCGACCTCGATCCGCAACTGGCGGTCGAGCGCGGTGAGCAGGCGCTCCGCGGTGGTCAGGCTGGGCAGCCGGTCGCCTCGTTCGATCCGGGCGATGGCCGCCTGGCTCAGCCCGGCGCGGGCGGCCAACGCCTGCTGGGTGAGCCCGGCCCGTTCGCGTTCGTGGCGCAGGGCGTGGGCGATCTCCCGGACCAGGCGACTCTCCGTCATGCCCACAGGATGGCAGTCCCCTGTCGAGCGGTATACCTCTGGGGAATATTTATGACTCACAGGTATACCGTGGAAAAGTAGTGTCTTCCGTCCGGGCGCTACGCAGGGCGATGGCATGGGGATGGGCGGGGCCCGTCAGGAGACGGCTAGGCTGGTTCACCGTGCTCGTACTGGTGGTGGACTCCTCGACGCCCGCGGTGACCGCGGCGCTCGTCGACGTCTCGGCGGACGGCGTCGCGCTCCGCGCGTCCCGGTGCACGGTCGACGCGCGGGCCCACGGCGAGCTGCTCGCGCCGCAGGTCGACGCCGTGCTCGCCGACGTCGGCGCGCGCCCCGCGGACCTGGCCGCGATCGTCACCGGGCTCGGCCCCGGCCCGTTCACCGGGCTGCGGGTCGGCCTGGTCACCGCCGCGACCATGGGCCAGGTGCTCGGCATCCCCACCTACGGCGTCTGCTCCCTGGACGGCCTCGCCCAGCCGCCGGCTGCGGGCCAGCCGCCGGCTGCGGGCCAGCCGCCGGCTGCGGGCCAGCCGTCGGTTGCGGGCCAGCCGTCGGTTGCGGGCCGGCTGTCGGCGCCGGGCGGGCCGTCGGGCGAGGACGGGACGGTGCTGGTGGCGAGCGACGCGCGGCGGCGCGAGGTCTACTGGGCCGTCTACGACGGCGCCGGCCGGCGCGTGGCCGGGCCGGACGTGACCGCCCCGGCGGTCGCCGCCGAGCGCGCCCGCGACCTGGCGGTCACCGTGGCGGTGGGCGACGGCGCGCACCGGTACGCCGACGTGCTCGGGCTGCCGGTGCGGGACGAGCCGCGCTACCCGGACCCGCTGGCGCTGGCCGGCCTCGCCGCGGCGCGGATCCGCGCGGGCGAGCCGGGTGAACCGCTCACCCCGCTCTACCTGCGCCGGCCGGACGCGGTGGCGGCCACCGGCCACAAGCCGGTCCTGCGATGAGGCTGGGCCGGTTCCGCTGGTGGCACGTGGACGAGGTGCTGCCCATCGAGGCGGACCTGTTCGGCGCCGAGCAGTGGACCCCGGGGATGTTCTGGAACGAACTCGCCAACGGGCACTTCTACCTGGTCGCCACCGACGACGACGGCAGCGTGGCGGGCTACGCCGGGCTGGCCGTGTCCCCGCCCGACGAGGCGTGGGTGCAGAACATCGCGGTCCGCCGGGACGCGCAGCGCCGAGGTGCCGGCCGGCTGCTGCTGGAGGCGCTGCTCGCCGAGGCGGCCCGGCGGGGCGTCCGCAGCACGCTGCTGGAGGTCGCCGCGGACAACGCCCCGGCGCAGCGGCTCTACGCCACCTACGGCTTCGAGCCGATCGGCGTGCGGCGTGGCTACTACCAACCGAGCAACACCGACGCGCTGGTCATGCAGCGCAACGAGGACTGACGGGCATGGCTGACGAACCACTGGTCCTCGGCATCGAGACCTCCTGCGACGAGACCGGGGTGGGCATCGTGCGCGGGCACACGCTGCTCGCCGACGCGCTGGCCTCCAGCGTCGAGGAACACGCCCGGTTCGGTGGCGTGGTGCCCGAGGTGGCGAGCCGCGCCCACCTGGAGGCGATCGTGCCGACCATGGACCGGGCGTTGCGCGAGGCCGGCGTCACCATCGCCGACGTCGACGCCATCGCGGTGACCTCCGGGCCGGGCCTGGCCGGCGCGCTGCTCGTCGGCGTCGCCGCCGCCAAGGGGTACGCGGTGGCCGCGGAGAAGCCGGTGTACGGGGTGAACCACCTCGCCGCGCACGTCGCCGTGGACACGCTGGAGCACGGCCCGCTGCCCGAGCCGGCGATCGCGCTGCTGGTCTCCGGCGGGCACTCCTCGCTGCTGCGCGTCGACGACCTGGCCCGGGGCGTCGTCCCGCTCGGCGCCACCATCGACGACGCGGCCGGGGAGGCGTTCGACAAGGTGGCCCGGCTGCTCGGGCTGCCGTTCCCCGGCGGGCCGTACATCGACCGGGAGGCCCGGGCCGGCGACCCGGTCTCGATCGCTTTCCCGCGCGGGCTGACCGCCGCGAAGGACCTGGCCGCGCACCGCTACGACTTCTCCTTCTCCGGCCTGAAGACGGCGGTGGCCCGCTGGGTCGAGGCCCGGCAGCGGGCCGGCGAGCCGGTGCCGGTGGCCGACGTGGCGGCGTCCTTCCAGGAGGCGGTCTGTGACGTGCTGGTCGGCAAGGCGCTGGACGCCTGCCGCAGCAGCGGGATCGACACGCTGGTGATCGGCGGCGGGGTCGCGGCCAACTCCCGGCTGCGGGCGATGGCCGAGCAGCGGGCCGAGAAGCACGGCGTCCGGGTGCGTACGCCCCGGCCGAAGCTCTGCACGGACAACGGCGCGATGGTGGCGGCGCTCGGTTCGCACCTGGTCGCCGCGGGCGTCGCCCCGAGCCGGCTGGACCTGCCGGCCGACTCCGCGATGCCGCTGACCGTGGTCAGCGTCTGACCGGGGAGGAAACCGACATGATCGTCCGGATGTGGGAGGCGAAGGCCGAGCCGTACGGCTTCGCCGACCTGATCACCTGGGTCTGCGACACCGCGCTGCCCGAGTTCGAGCACGACCCGATGCACGTGGCCAGCGAGGTGTTCTCCTCCACCGACCACCGGCTGGTGGTCATCTCCAAGTGGCGGAACAACCCGCGCGACCTCCCCGAGCCGCCCATGCGGCTGGTTGCCCGCCCGCCGCACAGCTGGGACTTCACCGAGGTGGACCGCTAGCCCGGAATTGGTTGGCGTCCGTTCGGCTCCGGCACCTAGCGTCGGTGGGTGCGGCGCTTCTCACCGGCCGGCGATCCCGGCACCCCCGACGCGCGGTCGGCCACCCGTTACCTGGTGTGGCTCGCCGGGCGACATCCCGTCTACTTCGGCGGCGGTATCACGCTGGGCGTGATCTGGATGCTGGCCCAGGCGCTGGTGCCGGCCGCGATCGGGCGGGCGGTGGAGGCCGGGCTGGCCAACCGCGATCCGGACGCGCTGCTGCGCTGGGCCCTCGCGCTGCTCGGGCTGGGCCTGGTCCAGGCCGGTGCCGGCATCCTGCGGCACCGCTGCGCGGTGCACAACTGGCTCGGCGCCGCCTACCGCACGGTCCAGGTCACCGTGGATGCCACCAACCGGCTCGGCGCGGCGCTGCCCCGCCGGGTCGCGGCCGGCGAGGTGGTGAGCATCGGCACCTCGGACATCGAGCACATCGGCGGCGCGGTGGACATCACCGCCCGGGGCGCCGGGGCGGTGGTCGGCATCGTCACGGTCGCGGTGATCCTGCTCGACGCCTCCCGACCGCTCGGTCTCGTGGTGGTGCTCGGCGTGCCGCTGCTGATGGGGCTGGTCGCGCTGCTGATCCGGCCGCTGCACCACCAGCAGGCGGCCTACCGGGAGTCCACCGGCCGGCTCACCGCCCGGGCCGCCGACATCGTCTCCGGCCTGCGGGTCCTGCGCGGGGTGGGCGGGGAGCCGATGCTGGCCGCCCGCTACCGGGAACGGTCGCAGGCGCTGCGCGCCGACGGCCTGCGGGTGGCCCGGGTGGAGTCGTTGCTCCAGGCCGCGCAGATCCTGCTGCCGGGCGTCTTCGTGGTGCTGGTGACCTGGCTCGGCGCCCGGTTCGCGCTGCGCGGCGAGATCACCGCGGGCCAGTTGGTCTCCTTCTACGGCTACACCGCGTTCCTGGTCAGCCCGCTGCGCAACCTCACCGAGGCGGCCGACAAGCTGACCCGGGGGCACGTCGCGGCCCGCCGGGTGGTCCGGCTGCTCCGGCTCGCGCCGGAGTTCACCGACCCGGCCCGCCCGGTGCCGGTGCCGAACGGGCCGGGGGAGCTGGTGGACGTGCGCTCCGGGCTGGTGCTGCGGCCGGGCCGGCTCACCGCGCTGGCCGCCACCGCGCCGCAGGACGCCGCCGAGATCGCCGACCGGCTCGGCCGGTACGTCGACGGGGACGTGACGCTGCACGGCGTACCGCTGCGGGACGTGGCGCTGGCGACGGTGCGGGAGCGGATCCTGGTGGCCGACAACGACGCGCAGCTGTTCAGCGGCGTGCTCCGCGCGGAGCTGGACCCGCACGACCGGGCCGACCGGACCTCGGTCGAGGCGGCGCTGGCGGCGGCGAGCGCGACGGACGTCGTCGAGGCGCTGCCCGGCGGCCTGGACGGCGCGGTCGCCGAGCGCGGCCGGGAGTTCTCCGGCGGGCAGCGGCAGCGGCTGCGGCTGGCCCGCGCGCTGGTCGCCGACCCGGAGACGTTGATCCTGGTGGAACCGACCAGCGCGGTGGACGCGCACACCGAGGCGCAGATCGCCGAGCGGCTGGGCGCGGCCCGGCCCGGTCGCACCACGCTGGTCTGCACCACCAGCCCGCTGATGCTCGGCCGGGCCGAGCACGTGGTCTTCGTGGAGGACGGCAAGGTCGTCGCGGAGGGCCGGCACGAGGAGTTGCTCGCCGCCGAGCCCCGGTACGCGGCCACGGTGAGCCGGGAGGAGGACCGATGAGCAACGCGCTGCCCGTCGCGGACGGCGCGCGGGTCCGCCGGTACGTGCGGGAGCTGATCCGCCGGCACCCGCGCGGCCTGGCCGCCGTGCTCGGCCTGCACGCGCTGGCCGCGGCGGCCGGGCTGGTCACCCCGCGTCTCCTCGGCGACCTGGTCGAGGGCATCTCGCGAGGCGTCGGCGCGACGACCGTCGACCGGGTGGTGGCGGCGATCGCCGCGTTCGTGGTGGTGCAGTCGGTGCTGGTCCGCTTCGCGCACCTGGCCTCGGCCCGGCTCGGCGAGCGGATCCTGGCCGAGCTGCGCGAGGAGTTCGTCGACCGGGTGCTCGCGCTGCCGCTGTCCACCGTGGAACGCGCCGGCACCGGTGACCTGCTCACCCGCACCTCGCGGGACGTCTCCGCGCTGTCCCGGACGGTCCGCTTCGCCGGGCCGGAGACGCTGATCGCGGCGCTGACCGTGCTGCTGATCCTCGGCGCGCTGGTGCTGACCGGGCCGCTGCTGGTGCTGCCCAGCCTGCTCGCGGTGCCGGTGCTCGTTGCCGGCACCCGGTGGTACCTGCGCCGCGCGCCGCAGGGCTACCTGCGGGAGAACGCCGCCTACTCGGACATCACCGACGGGATCAGCGAGACGGTCGAGGGGGCGCGGACCACCGAGGCGCTGCGCCAGGCGGCCCGCCGCCGGGCCCGCGGCGACGCCGACATCGAGCGGTCGTACGCGGCCGAGCGCTACACGCTCCACCTGCGCACCGTGTTCTGGCCGGTGGCCGAGTTCGGCTACCTGGTGCCGATGGTGGCCACCCTGCTCATCGGCGGCTGGTTCCACCTGAAGGGCTGGGCCAGCCTCGGCCAGGTCACCGCCGCCACGCTCTACGCCCAGCAGCTCACCGACCCGATCGAGCGGCTGCTCGGCTGGCTGGACGAGTTCCAGGTGGGCGGCGCCTCGCTGGCCCGGCTGCTCGGCGTGGCCGTCGAGGAGGACGACCGACCCGCTTCGCCGGCCGGTTCTCACCGGCGCGACGGCGACGGCCGGCTGGCCGCGCACGACGTCCGGTACGCGTACCGCCCCGGCCACGACGTGCTGCACGGGGTGACGCTGGTGCCCCGGCCGGGGGAGCGGCTGGCCATGGTGGGTCCGTCCGGCGCCGGCAAGTCGACGCTGGGCCGGCTGCTGGCCGGCGTGCACACCCCGAGCGCCGGGGCGGTCACCGTCGACGGTCGACCCCTCACCGACCTGCCCCTGGACGAGCTGCGCACCCACGTCGCGCTGGTCAGCCAGGAACACCACGTGTTCATCGGCACGCTCGCCGACAACGTGGCGATGGTCCGCCCGGCCGCCGATCCGACCGAGGTGCGGGCCGCGTTGTCGGCCGTCGACGCGCTGGACTGGGCGCGGGCGCTTCCGGACGGGCTGGGCACGGTCGTCGGCGCGGGCGGGCACCCGCTGACGCCGGCGCAGGCGCAGCAGCTCGCGCTGGCCCGGCTGGTGCTGGCCGACCCGCACACGCTGGTCCTGGACGAGGCCACCTCGCTGATCGACCCGCGGGCCGCCCGGGCCCTGGAGCGCTCGCTGGCGGCGGTGCTGCACGGGCGGACCGTCATCGCGATCGCGCACCGGCTCTTCTCCGCGCACGACGCGGACCGGGTGGCGGTGGTCGCCGACGGCCGGATCGTCGAGCTGGGCTCGCACGACGAGCTGGTCGCCGCCAACGGCTCGTACGCGGCCCTCTGGCGCTCCTGGCACGGCTGAGGTGTAAGGAGGGGCCCCTTCCTAACGCCTGGCGTATAGGAAGGGGCCCCGCTTGACACCCGTCAGGAGCGGCGCATCAACCGCCAGGTGGTGTACCCGCCGGTGCCCAGCGCGATCAGGAACACCGCCCACACGATCCCGGTGCCCACCTGGATCCCGCCGCCGCTGGCCGCGTTGGCCTGGGCGGCGGCGACCAGCGAGTCGCTCTGCGCCGCCGGGATCGCGGGCGGCGGCAGCTGCTGCCAGCGGACCAGTCCGGTGCTCTCCAGCATGGTCATGTGGTCGTTGACGAACTTGTTGGCGTCCTCGGCGAGCTTGCGCACGACCGGGTCCTTGGTGCTGGCCCGGACCGCCCCGATCACCGGGAAGATGTTGCCGTGGGCGACCCGGAGCCGGGTGACGAAGATCTGGTCGAACTGGGCGCCGTTGGCGTTCTGCATCTCGGTCAGCCACCCCTTCTGCTGGGTGGTCGGCTCCGCCGGCAGCACCGCGCCCAGCTTGTTGGCCGCCTCGACCACCAACTGGTCCAGCACGCCGTGCTGGCGGGCGATCTCCGCGCCGACCTCCCGTACCCGCGGGGACTGGCCCTTCTCGGCGGCCATCGTCCCGGCCGGCATCTCCCAGAGCCCGGCCAGCCGGACGCCGTTGAGCAGCGTCATGTCGGCGGCGTTCATCTGCACGCCGGGATTGGGCGCGGCAAGCGCCGCGCCCGGAAGGACGCCGATCCCCGCGCCGATCACGACGAGCAGCAGGGTCACCCGGTGCGCCAGCCGGCGACGTGCGGATTCCAGCGATGCCATGGTTGGGTTGCCTCCTCGGTCCGGACCGCTACGCGGGGTCACGCGGACGGCCGAGCCGACCGGCCATCCGCACCTTGGTACGGATCACCGGGCCGATCAGTTCAGCGGGTCGGCCAGGAGACGTTCGAAGGCCAGCTCGGCGGCGCCGATCAGCGCCGCGTCGTCGCCGAGTTCCGGGGTACGCAGCCGCACGTGCTCCAGGCAGGCGGGCAGCCCGTTGCGGTTGAGCCGGCTGCGCACCTGGGCGGCGGCGGCCAGGTAGAGGTCGCGCATGGTGCCGCCGAAGATGACCATCTCCGGGTTGAAGATGTTGACCAGGTTGGCCACGCCGAAGCCGAGCCAGTCGCCGGCCTGCCGGACCGCGCTCTGCGCCCGGGCGTCCCCGCGGTCGGCGGCGTCGAAGACGCCCAGCAGGGCGTCCCGGCCGCGCGCCTCGGCGTGACCGGCGGCGCGCAGCAGCCCGTACTCGCCGATCTCGGTCTCCCAGCAGCCGCGCCGCCCGCAGTCGCAGCGCGCGCCGTCGCGGACCACCACCATGTGGCCGACCTCGCCGCCGTAGCCGCCGTGCCCGGTCAGCCGTCGCCCGCCGGCGATGATGCCGGCGCCGACGCCGACGTCCCCGTACAGATAGATGACGTTGTCGCAGCCGGTGGCCGCGCCGCGGGCGTGTTCGGCGAAGGCCGCCACGTCGGCCACGTTGCCCACCGTGATCGGCACGTCGATGCCGAGTTCGTCGGCGAGCGCCGCGCCGATCGGCTCGTCCACCCACCCGGTGGTGGGGCTGAGCCGCACCAGCCCGTCGTCGCGGCGGACCATGCCGCAGACCGCGACCCCGGCGCCGACGCAGAACGACTCCGGCGGCACCGTCTGGTGCATCTCCTTGACCGCGCCGGCCAGCAGCGGGGCGGCCTCCCCGGCGACCAGGTTGCGCGGCCGGTCCAGTTCCCGGCGGTCGAGCACCTCGCCGCCGAGCCCGACCCGCGCGGCCCGCAGCCGGTCCACCTCGACGCTGTACGCGTACGCGTAGACCCGTCCCGACTCGGGCCGGACGACCAGTGACGGTCGTCCGGCCCGGCCGGTCTCCTTCGGCGTCCCCTCGCTGACCAGACCGGCGCCGGCCAGGTCGGCGGTCAGCGCGCCGATGGTGCTGCGGTTGAGCCCGAGCGCGGTGGTCAGCTCCGCGCGGCTGGTGGCCCCGTGCACGTGCACGTAGCGGAGCAATGCGCCCAGGTTCTGCCGTCGGATCTCGTCCTGGCTGGGACCCGCGCGCATTGCCACTGCCATGGTGTGTCCGTACCTCGGGGTCAGCGCACGCCGGTGGCGGCGGCGCGCCGCCGCGACAGCGCGTCGATGGTGGCGGCGGCGAGCAGCACCACGCCGGTGACCACGTACTTGACGCCCGAGCTGTATCCCATCAGTCCCATACCGTTGTCGATCACCGCGATCACCGCGCCACCGAGCACGGCGTCGAGGACCCGGCCCTTGCCGCCGAAGAGGCTGGTGCCGCCGATCACCGCCGCGCCGACGGCGTAGAGCAGCACGTTACTGCCACCGGTGTTGGGGTCGACCGAGTTGGCCCGGCTGGCCGCCACGATGCCGCCGATGGCGGCCATCCCGGAGCAGATGACGAAGACCGAGATACGGATCTTGTCGACGTTGATGCCGGCCCGGCGGGCCGCCTCGGCGTTGCCGCCGACCGCGTAGATGTGCCGGCCGTAGCTGGTGCGCTGGAGCACGAACGTCCAGACGACCAGCAGCAGCGCGATGATCGGCACCACGATCGGCACGCCCTTGAGCGAGACCACCAGGACGTTGCGGCTGCGCTCCAGGTTGAGCACGTAGACCGCGACGCCGAGGATCACGGCGAGCCCGCCGATCCGCGCGGCGACCACCGCGATCGGGTCGGTGAGCAGGCCGCGCGCGGACCGGTTGCGGTGGCGCAGCAGCTGCACGGCCGCGTACCCGCCGACGGCGAGCGCGGCGAGCGTCCAGCCCAGCACGGGGGAGAGGTTGCGGTTGGCGATCGCGACCAGCACGTCGTCCCGGACCGCGATGTTGGCGCCCTCGTCCATCAGCGTCAGCACCACGCCCTGGAAGGCGAGGAAGCCGGCGAGCGTCACCACGAAGGAGGGGATGCCGACCTTCGCGACCAGCAGGCCGAGCACGGTGCCGATCACCACGCCGGTGACGACGGCGGCGAGCACCGCGACGTACCAGGGGTAGCCGAGCACGGTGACCACGTTGGCCAGGATCGCCGCGCAGACGCCGCTGGCGAAGCCGGCGGAGAGGTCGATCTCGCCGAGCAGCAGGACGAAGACCAGGCCCATCGCGATCAGCGTGACCGCCGCGCCCTGGGTGAACAGGTTCGCCAGGTTGCCGGCGGTGAAGAACGACGGGCGGGCGATCGAGAAGCCCACCGCGAGCACGAGCAGCATGATCACGGCGGGCAGGGCGCCGATGTCGCCACCGCGTACCCGGCGCCAGTAGTTGCTCACGTGGCTGCCCACGGTCGGCGCCGGCGTGACGCTGGCCGGGCCTTCCTTCTTGACGGCGGTCGCGGTCATCGGACGGCTCCTGGGGTGATGTCGGCGGGCGCGGCGCCGGTGCCGTTGCTGCCCGGCTCGCCGGTGAGGCCGAGGTCGCCGGAGCGACCGGCGGTGATCAGCTCGACCACCTGCGAGTGGGTGATGTCGGTGGTCTTCACCTGGGCGACCATCTGGCCGAGGTAGAGCGCGGCGATCCGGTCGGAGACGGCGAAGACGTCGTTCATGTTGTGTGAGATGAGCACCACGGCCAGACCCTTGTCCGCGAGCCGGCGGACCAGCTCCAGCACCTGGGCGGTCTGCGCGACACCGAGCGCGGCGGTCGGCTCGTCCAGGATGACCAGCTTGCTGTTCCAGAGCACCGCCTTGGCGATGGCCACCGTCTGCCGCTGCCCGCCGGAGAGGCTGGAGACGTGCTGGCGCAACGACTTCACGGTGCGCACGCTCAGGCCGGCCAGGGTCTCGGCGGCCATCTGCTCCATGGTCGGCTCGTCGAGCACGAGGCCGCTGCGCTTCTCCCGGCCGAGGAACATGTTCTGCACGATGTCGAGGTTGTCGCAGAGCGCCAGGTCCTGGTAGACGACCTCGATCCCGAGCGCGGCGGCGTCCCGGGGGCTGTTGATGCTCACCGGCCGGCCGTCGAAGATGAACTCGCCGGCCTCGGTGGGGTAGATGCCGCTGATGCACTTGACCAGGGTCGACTTGCCGGCGCCGTTGTCGCCGACAAGCGCGGTCACCTCGCCGGGGTGCGCGGCGAAGGCGACGTCACGCAGCACCTGGACGGGACCGAAGCTCTTGTCGATCCCGCGTAGCTCCAGCAGGGGGGTTGCGGACACGGGGGTCTCCTTTGGGCGGAGGGAGGTCTCGGATCCCGTCCGGCGTGGGCGCCGCCCGGCACGGGAGTGGTCCCCGTGCCGGGCGGCGCCGCCTGAGGCGGGGTGGTTCAGCTCACGCCGGCGTCGGTGCAGAGCTTGGCGAACGCGCCGGTGCAGAGCTCTTCCTTGGTGACGTAACCGTCGGCCACGACGTCCTTGACGTTGTCCTTGTAGATGGCCTTCGGCTCCAGCAGCACGGCCGGCACGTCCCGGTTGCCCTCCGGGTCCTTGACGGTCTGGCCGGTGTCCTTCTTCTCGCCCTTGGCGAGCGCGATGGCCAGCTCGGAGGCGGCGTCCGCCTCCTTCTTGACCGCCTTGTAGACGGTCATGCACTGGTCACCGGCGAGGATGTTCTGCAGGCCCTCCTTGGTGGCGTCCTGCCCGGTCACCGGGACCTTGCCGTTGAGCTTGTTCTTCTTCAGCACCGAGATGGCCGCGTTGCCGAGGCCGTCGTTGGCGGCCAGCACGCCGTCGATCTTGCCGCCGGCCTTGGTCAGCTGCTGCTCGAAGATGGTGGCGGCCTGCGCGTTGTCCCACGCCGGCACCGGGTCGTCGGCGACCTTGGTGTATTCCTTCGAGTCGAACTTCGGCTTGAGCACCGAGTCGTACCCGTTCTTGAACAGGGTGGCGTTGTTGTCGGTCGGCGAGCCGTTCAGGTAGGAGATCGCCGGGTTCTTGACGCCCTTGTCCGTCAGGCACTTGCTCAGGCCCTCGCCCTGGAGCTTGCCGACGGCCTCGTTGTCGAAGCTGACGTAGTACTGGGCGGAGCCGCCCAGGGTCAGCCGGTCGTAGTCGATGGTGGCGACGCCCTGCGACTTGGCCTTGTCGAGCACGGCCTTGCCGGTGCCGGAGTCCAGGTTGACGATCATCAGCACGTTCACGCCGTTGGTGATCATCTGGTCGGCGATGGTCTGGAACGCGGTCTTGTCGTTCTGCGCGTTCTGGATGTCGGACTCGACCCCGGCGGCGTCGAACGCCTCCTTGAGGAACTTGCGGTCCGCGCCCTCCCAGCGGGCGGAGGACTTGCTGTCCGGCAGGATCACGCCGATCTTCGGCTTCTTGTCGTTCGAACCGCCGGCCTGGTCGGAAGAACCGCCGTTGTCACCACAGGCGGCCATGCTGCCGGTCGCGAGGAGACCGACGGCCGCGAAGGTGAGGAAGCCCTTGCGCATGTGCACGGGTCCTTTCGGGGGGTGGGGGGAGTTGCGTTCGGTGTTTTGTTGTGTCCGGCAACGTATTCCGCGCTTCCCGCGCTCCGCAAGAGTGCCGAGGTCAGAAGTTTGTTGGCGGCGGTAACAATTCAGCAACGCGGTTGTCACCGCACCGACACCGGCTGCGGAAACGCTCCCAGACGTCCGGTTCAGCCGGCCGCGATCGGGGCGCTCACGGCCCCGGTCAGCGTCACCAGATCGGCCGGCGCGAGCTGCACCTGGAGACCCCGGCGGCCGGCCGAGACATAGACGGTCGGGTGATCCAGTGCGGACGCGTCGACCACGGTCGGCAGCGCCCTGCGCTGCCCGAGCGGGCTGATCCCGCCCCGCACGTAGCCGGTCGTCCGCTCGGCCACCGCCCGGTCGGCCAGCACGGCCCGCTTACCCCCGACCGCCGCGGCCAGCGCCTTCAGGTCCAGTTCCCCGGTCACCGGCACCACCGCCACGGTCAGCCCACCGTCGACCTCGGTGACAAGCGACTTGAACACCCGCTCCGGTGGCACCCCGAGCGCGGCGGCGACCAGCGCGCCGTAGTTCGGCGCGTCCGGCGACACGTCGTACGGGTGCGTGGTGTGCGCGACCTTCCGCCTGGTCAGCAGCGCGGTCGCCGGAGTGCCCTGTCCCGCCATGACCGTCAAGCTAACCCGGCCACCGGGTCGGGGCGACTCGGCGGCCGGTGTCGCGGCGGCGGGCGCCGCCGGTCAGCCGGCGGTCGGCACCGGGCGGCAGATCAGCACGGTGGGCGCGCCGGCCACCCGGGTCAGCACCAGACTGGCCGGCTCGTCGCCGGTCAACCGCAGGTCGCGACGCAGCTTCTCCGGCTCCAGCGCCGACCCCCGCTTGCGGATCTCCACCCGGCCGACCCGGCGCTCCCGCAGCAGGGCGCGCAGCCGCTTCAGCGAGAACGGCAGCACGTCGGTGATCTCCAGACAGCGGGCGAACGGGGTGGCGTGCGCCGCGTCCGCGTACAGGTAGGCGATCGTCGGGTCGGCGAGCGTCGCGCCGAGGTCGGCGGCCAACTCCGCGACCAGGTGCGCGCGCACCACCGCCGGGTCCGGGTCGAACAGGAACCGCCGTACCGCGCCCACCGCCGCCTCGGCCGTGCCGGTGCCCGTCAGGTGGTGAGAGGGGGGCCCTTCTCTACCGGAGGCGTTAACAGGGGGCCCCTCCTTGCACCGGAGCACTGTGGCGCGGCGGGGGGTGCCGGCGAGGGGGCCGCACCAGAGCGCGGCCTCGACCAGGTCGCCGTCGACGCTCACCCACTCGGCCTCGGCGCCGGCCGGGATCAGCGCGTGGTCCAGCCCGGGCGCCACCTTGACCACGGTGTGCGGCACCCGCGCGGCCAGCCCGGTGACGAAGTCCCACGGCGGGGAGTAGGCGTTCGGGTCGAAGACGCGGCGGCCGGTTCCGGCCCGCCGGCGCGCCGGGTCGCAGAACACGCCGTCGACCCGGCGCACGTCGAACGCGGTGGCGTCGCCGCACTCGATCGTGACCAGCTCCGCCAGCCCGGCCGCCTCGGCGTTCGCGGCCGCCATCGCGGCGGTCACCGGGTCGGCCTCCACCCCGTACACCCGGATGCCGGCGCGGGCCGCGGCGAGCGCGTCGGCGCCCAGCCCGCAGCCCAGGTCCGCGAGGCTGGTCACGCCCGCGGCGCGCAACCGGGCGGCCCGCCGGTCGGCGACCACCCGACGGGTGGCCTGCTCCAGCCCGGCCCGGGTGAGGAACATCCCGGCCGCCGCCGCGCCGAACTTGCCGGCGGCCCGGCGGCGCAGCTCCGCCTGGGTCAGCGCCGCCGCCGCGAGTCCACCCGGGATCCCGGCCGAGCGCAGCGCGGCCGCCGCCGCCAGCGGGTCGCCGCCGGCCACCTCCGCCGCGGCGGCGAGCGCGGCCGACCCCTCGGGGGTACGCAACGCGGTGAGCTGGTCGAGATCCACCCGACCATTCTCCCGACCCGGTCCGGCGGCGACACGGTGGGCGTGACGCTGGCACTCTCCTTGACGGAGTGCTAGCCGAGGAATAACCTGCGATTAGCACTCTCACCCTGAGGGTGCCAACCTCCGGGCCCTGGTGTCCGGCGGTTGAACGCCAGGCGGACCGGCACCCGCGACGACGGCCCCGCCCGGTGGCATGTGGCAGATTGACGCTGGTCGGCACGCCGACCGGTAACGACACCCAGTACCCCAGGAGGGTATGCCCGTGACTACCGCGACCAAGGTTGCGATCAAGCCGCTCGAGGACCGCATCGTGGTGCAGGCGAACGAGGCCGAGACCACCACCGCCTCGGGCATCGTGATCCCCGACACCGCCAAGGAGAAGCCGCAGGAGGGCACCGTCCTCGCTGTCGGCCCGGGCCGGATCGACGACAAGGGCAACCGCGTGCCGGTCGACGTGAAGGTCGGCGACACCGTTCTCTACTCGAAGTACGGCGGCACCGAGGTCAAGTACGCCGGCGAGGAGTACCTGGTGCTCTCCGCCCGCGACGTCCTCGCGGTCATCGAGAAGTAAGCAACCGATCAGTGTCGTTGCCCCGGTCCGGCTCGCCGGGCCGGGGCAACGTCGCTTCGAAGGGATACTGATGGCAAAGATCCTGAGCTTCTCGGATGACGCCCGGCACCTGCTCGAGCACGGTGTCAACGCCCTCGCGGACGCGGTCAAGGTCACCCTCGGCCCCCGCGGGCGCAACGTCGTCCTGGACAAGAAGTTCGGTGTGCCCACGATCACCAACGACGGCGTGACGATCGCCAAGGAGATCGAGCTCACCAACCCGTACGAGAACCTGGGCGCGCAGCTGGTCAAGGAGGTGGCGACCAAGACCAACGACGTCGCCGGCGACGGGACCACCACCGCGACCGTGCTGGCCCAGGCCATGGTCCGCGAGGGCCTGCGCAACGTGGCCGCCGGCACCAACCCGACCGGCCTGAAGCGGGGCATCGACGCGGCGGCCGCCAAGGTCTCCGAGGCGCTGCTCGGCAAGGCCGTCGAGGTCGCCAGCAAGGAGTCGATCGCGCACGTGGCGACCGTCTCCGCGCAGGACGCCACGATCGGCGAGCTGATCGCCGAGGCGATGGAGCGGGTCGGCCGCGACGGTGTGATCACCGTCGAGGAGGGCTCGGCGCTCACCACCGAGCTGGACGTGACCGAGGGTCTCCAGTTCGACAAGGGCTTCATCTCGCCGAACTTCGTCACCGACGTGGAGGGGCAGGAGTCGGTCCTGGAGGACCCGTACATCCTGATCACCACGCAGAAGATCTCGGCGATCGAGGAGCTGCTGCCGCTGCTGGAGAAGGTCCTCCAGAACAACAAGCCGCTGCTCATCATCGCCGAGGACGTGGAGGGCCAGGCCCTGTCCACGCTGGTGGTCAACGCCATCCGCAAGACCGTCAAGGTCTGCGCGGTGAAGGCGCCCGGCTTCGGCGACCGCCGCAAGGCGATGCTGCAGGACATGGCGGTCCTGACCGGCGCCGAGCTGGTCGCCCCGGAGCTGGGCTACAAGCTCGACCAGGTCGGCCTGGAGGTGCTCGGCACCGCCCGTCGCGTCGTGGTCGACAAGGAGAACACCACGGTCGTCGACGGCGGCGGCCAGTCCACCGAGGTCGCCGACCGGGTCGCCCAGATCCGCAAGGAGATCGAGGCCTCGGACTCCGAGTGGGACCGGGAGAAGCTGTCCGAGCGGCTGGCGAAGCTCTCCGGCGGCATCGCGGTGATCAAGGTCGGCGCGGCCACCGAGGTCGAGATGAAGGAGCGCAAGCACCGCATCGAGGACGCCATCGCCGCGACCAAGGCCGCGGTCGAGGAGGGTACGGTCCCGGGCGGCGGCGCCGCCCTGGCCCAGATCCTGCCGGTGCTCGACGACGACCTGGGCTTCACCGGTGACGAGAAGGTGGGTGTCTCGATCGTGCGCAAGGCGCTGGTCGAGCCGCTGCGCTGGATCGCCCAGAACGCCGGCCACGACGGTTACGTGGTGGTGCAGAAGGTCGTCGGCCAGGAGTGGGGCACCGGCCTCGACGCCGCCACCGGCGAGTACGTCGACCTGGCCAAGGCCGGCATCCTCGACCCGGTGAAGGTGACCCGCAACGCGGTCTCCAACGCCGCCTCGATCGCCGGCCTGCTGCTCACCACCGAGAGCCTCGTGGTGGAGAAGCCGGCCGAGGCGGAGCCGGCCGCCGCCGGCGGGCACGGCCACTCGCACGGCCACGGCCACCAGCACGGCCCGGGCTTCTGACCCGAGGAGTACGGCCCGACGTCGGGGCACATCGCCGAGCCGGCGGTGTGCCCCGACGCCCATCCGCTTACGGAACGCTGACGAGATTGGCAACCGGCCCGACCGGTCGACCACACTGGGCCGGGTGAGCCCGATCTCCCGCCGCCACGCGGCCCTGTCCGGTGTCGTCGCCGCCGTGGTGGCGCTCGGTGTCGCCGAGCCGGTGGCCGTCCTGACCGGTCCCCGGTCCGCCCCCCTGATCGCCGTCGGCGGCCTCGTGGTCGACCTGGTGCCCGAGCCGCTCAAGCAGTTCGCCATCGACGTCTTCGGCAGGTACGACAAGATCGCGCTGCTGGTCGGCACGGCGCTGCTGCTGGCCGGTTTCGCGGCACTGCTCGGCCTGGCCGCGGCCCGACGGCTGGCGTTCGGCCTGGCCGGCATCGCCGCGTTCGCCGCGCTCGGCGTGACCGCCGCGCTGACCCGGCCCGGCGCGGACGGGTTCGACGCGCTGCCCTCGCTGGTCGGTGCCGGTCTCGGCGGGCTGACGCTCTGGGCGTTCGCGGCCGGTCCGCTGCGTGCGGACGGTGGCCCGGCCGGGCCCGCGACGCACCCGGGCGTCCCGGAGCCGGTGGCGCCTCCCGGGCCGACGCCGCCGCCGATGGTCGCCGCGCTCGCCCGCGAGGGGGAGGACCCGGATGGTTGGGAGCCGTCGGAGAGCGGCGGTGACCAGGAGTCGCGGCGCCGGTTCCTGCGTGGCGCCGGCCTGTTGACCGGCGCGGCGGCGGTCGCCGGCCTCGGTGGGCACTGGCTTGCCGGTCGGCGTGGCGTCTCGGCGGCCCGGGAGGCGGTGACGTTGCCCGCCCCGGCGGCGCCCGCCCCGCCGGTGCCGGCCGGCGCGGACCTGTCCCTGCCCCGGCTCGCCCCCTACGTCACCCCGAACCGGGAGTTCTACCGGATCGACACCGCTCTGGTGGTGCCGCAGGTGGACCCGGTCACCTGGACGTTGCGCATCCACGGCCGGGTCCGCAACCCGATCGAACTGAGCTTCGACGAGCTGCTGGCCCGGCCGATGGTCGAGCGCTACGTGACGCTGGCCTGCGTCTCCAACGAGGTGGGCGGCGACCTGATCGGCAACGCTCGCTGGCTCGGCGTGCCGATCAAGGAACTGCTGGACGAGGCCGGCCCGGAGGAGGGCGCGGACCAGGTGGTCGGGCGGTCGGCCGACGGCTGGACCTGCGGCACGCCCACCTCGGTGCTGCGTGACGGGCGGGACGCGCTGCTCGCGGTGGGGATGAACGGCGAGCCGCTGCCGGTCGAGCACGGCTTCCCGGTGCGGATGGTGGTGCCCGGCCTCTACGGGTACGTCTCGGCGTGCAAGTGGTTGACCGAGCTGGAGCTGACCAGCTTCGCCGACTTCGACGCGTACTGGGTGCCCCGCGGCTGGTCCGCCCAGGGCCCGATCAAGACGCAGTCCCGGATCGACACGCCCCGGGCCCGCAGCCGCCCGTCCGCCGGCCCGGTGACGGTCGCCGGGGTGGCGTGGGCGCAGCACCTCGGCGTCCGCCGCGTCGAGGTGCGCGTCGACGACGGCCCGTGGCGGGAGGCGACGCTCGCCCCGGCGGTGTCGTCGGACACCTGGGTGCAGTGGTCGTGGCGCTGGGACGCCACCCCCGGCGAGCACCGCCTCCAGGTACGCGCCACCGACGCGGCCGGCGAGACGCAGCCGGAGCGGCGCAGCCCGGTGGCCCCGGACGGCGCGACCGGTCGGCACACCGTGACGGTGACCGTGGCCTGACCCGCCGAGCCGTTGGCCTGCTGCCCCGCCGGACAGTGCCGGGGCGGACGGCGGGCTGGTCGAACCGGGCTGGGGCGCCGGCGGTCCTCATCGCCTGAGTCGTTTCCGCCATCACGTTTGCAGGCGCCGCACCGGGATCCTGCCCCGGCCGGGCAGCCCGATGAACGTGCCGGGAAGCGGACGACGCGACGCCGCGCCCCGGAGTCCGGGGCGCGGCGTCGGGACGTGCCGGAGGTCAGGCGACCTTGCGCTGGTCGGGAACGGTCTTGTGCGACCGGCCGAGGCGGGCCTCGAGCCGGGCGACGTCCACCCGGGACTGCCGGCGGTCGGCGGCGTCCTCCCAGCCGAGGGCGAGCAGCCGCAGCCGCTCGGACTCGCTGAACCCGCCCCAGACGCCGTACGGCTCACGGACGGCGAGGGCGTGGGCGGCGCACTCGGCGCGCACCGGGCAGGCGCCGCAGACCGTCTTCGCGCCGGTCTCGCGGCGCAGTCGGGACGAGCCGCGCTCGCCGTCCGGGTGGAAGAACTGGGCGCTGTCGCGGCCCCGGCAAGCGCCGAGCCGCTGCCAGTCCCAGAGGTCGACGATGGGTCCAGGCAGCCTACGTACGTTCGACATCAGCACCCCTCCTCCCGCGCGGCACCGCGGAGAATGTTCGTGGCCAGCTACCGGGCGGCGGTCCGCGCGGGATGCCGGTTCCGGATGAACGACTCGGTACCCGAGCCGTCCCCGCCTCACACATCTGTGATCGAAAACCTCGGACACTCCGTGGCATATGCCCCATCTGTCGGAAAAGTTCGGATGATTGCTCGGAACCCCCACCCGACCCCACCCGCTCGTGGTCTGCTCTGAGTCGGAGAGGAGACCACAGTGCGTAGCGTTCTTGTATGCGTACGGACACCATTGGCGGCCCAGCATCTGACCTCCGCGGCGGCGCGGCTCGGGCTGTCCGGCGTCGTCCGGACGGCCGTCTCCGATCCCGAGGTGATGTTGCGGCTGGCCGAGCGCCCGGTCGACGTGGTGCTCGCCGACACCGCCCTGACCCGGCCGGACAGCGCCGGCTTCGTGCGCCGGGTGCTCGCCCGCGCGCCGCAGGCCGCGGTGCTGCTGCTCGGCGCCGAGGAGTCGGAGTCGGCGGCGGCCACCATCAGCGCCGGCGCGCGCGGCCTGATCCAGAACGCCGACCACGATCTGACCAGCGCCGTGGCCAAGGCGCTGCTGCTGCTCTCCGCCCCCGGGCGGGCCAACCGGCACCGGGTGGCCGACGCCGCCCGGGACGCGGCGGCGGTCGGCGGGCCGACCCGGGCGACCGCGCCGGGGCGTACCCCCGGCGGGCCGGGCTGGCCGGCGGCGGCGCCGGTGGATGCCGCGGGCCTGCCCACGATGGTGCCGGTGCAGCGGGGCGAGGACGCCGCCGACCCGGCGGCGGAGGGTTCGGAGACACCCCAGCCGAGCCCGGGCCAGCGCCCGGCGCGGACGCCGCGCAGCGCGATCGGGCTCACCGAGCGTGAGCTTCAGGTGCTGCTCGGCATGGCGGAGGGCAAGAGCAACGCGGAGATCGGGCGGGAGCTGTTCGTCTCCGAGGACACCGTCAAGACGCACGCCCGGCGGCTGTTCCGCAAGCTCGGCGCGCGGGACCGCGCGCACGCGGTGGCCGCCGGTTTCCGGGCCGGTCTGGTCGCCTGAGCGGCGGCCGGATCACTCCGGGGCGGTGTCGTCCGTGCCCTCGGTGAGCGTGTCGTGCACGCCGTCCGCGTAGCCGCGGGCGTAGTCCCAGCTGACGTAGTGGTCGGGATCGGGGTCGTAGGCCGGCTCGTGCACCCGGGGACGCCCCGAGTTGAGCAGGTGACGCAGGTTGCCCCGGAGCAGGTCCCAGTCGAAGTAGTGCGGCTCGCGGCAGTCCTCGCACTCGATCACCAGGCCGCGCACCCCGATCGGCTGGAGCAGGGCCTGGTAGATCTCCAGATCGGCGAGATCCTCCAGGACGTCCTGCCGCTCGACCTCGGTCAGCGGGTCGAGTGTCTCCTCCTCGCCGGAGTCGTGCAGGCCGGCAGCCGGATCGGCCGGGTCGCCGTTGAACGGGTCGATGGGCTCGTCGTGCACCCTCTCACCGTAGACCCCGCGCCGCCGGAAAGCCCGCCCCCGGCCGCGCTGTGGCCCGGCCTACCCCGGGCCCGCCGCTGCCCGGGACCGACCGGGCCAGTGGGTACGATGAGGCGACGCGCCGTCACCCCGGTGCGCGCCCCTGCCCGCGCGCGCCACCTCGCTGCAGCCCGTTCGACCAGCTCAGGGGAGCAATCGTGGAGAATTCGCCCAGCACCGAGATCCCGACCGGCCCCGACGGCGGCGAGCTGGGCGGCCATCTGCCCGAGCTGCCGGCCGGCTCCGCCCGGGTGGTGCCGCTCGGGCTGACCTTCGACGACGTGCTCCTCCAGCCCGGCGAGTCGGACGTCGTGCCCAGCCGGGTCAACACCCGCACCCGGCTCACCCGCAACATCGAGCTGACCGTGCCGCTGCTCTCCAGCGCGATGGACACCGTCACCGAGGGGCGGATGGCGATCGCCATGGCCCGCCAGGGCGGCATCGGCGTGCTGCACCGCAACCTCTCCGTGGACGACCAGGCGCTCCAGGTCGACCTGGTCAAGCGCTCCGAGTCCGGCATGATCACCAACCCGGTGACGGCCAGCCCGGACGACACGCTCCGCGACGTCGACGCGCTCTGCGGCCGCTACCGCATCTCCGGCGTCCCGCTCGTCGACGGCCAGGGGCAGTTGGTCGGCATCGTCACCAACCGCGACATGCGCTTCGTCTCCGACCCGGCCACGCCGGTCCGCGACATCATGACCCGGACCCCGCTGATCACCGCGCCGGTCGGGGTGAGCAAGGACGACGCGCTCGCCCTGCTGCGCCGGCACAAGGTCGAGAAGCTGCCAATCGTGGACGAGTCCGGCAAGCTGCGCGGCCTGATCACGGTCAAGGACTTCACCAAGAGCGAGCAGTACCCGGACGCCACCAAGGACGAGGCGGGCCGGCTCCGGGTCGCCGCCGCGATCGGCGTCGGCGAGGACTCCTACAAGCGGGCGCGCACGCTCGTCGACGCCGGCGTCGACGTGCTGATCGTGGACACCGCCCACGGTCACCAGCGGGCCGTGCTGGAGATGGTCGCCCGGCTCAAGCGGGACGTGACCATCGACATCGTGGGCGGCAACATCGCCACCTACGCGGGCGCGAAGGCCCTGGTCGACGCGGGCGCCGACGGCATCAAGGTGGGCGTCGGCCCCGGCGCCATCTGCACCACCCGGATCGTGGCCGGGGTGGGCGTGCCGCAGATCACCGCGATCATGGAGGCGGCCCGGGCCGCCCGCCCGGCCGGCGTGCCGGTGATCGGTGACGGCGGCATCCAATACTCCGGCGACATCGCCAAGGCGCTGGTGGCCGGCGCCGACACGGTGATGCTCGGCAGCCTGCTGGCCGGCTGCGAGGAGAGCCCCGGCGAGCTGATCTTCGTCAACGGCAAGCAGTACAAGGCGTACCGGGGGATGGGCTCGCTCGGTGCGATGCAGTCCCGCGGCCAGGTCAAGTCCTACTCCAAGGACCGCTACTTCCAGCAGGACGTCACCAACGACGAGAAGCTGGTCCCCGAGGGTGTCGAGGGTCAGGTGCCCTACCGTGGCCCGCTCGCCCAGGTCGCGCACCAGCTCACCGGCGGTCTGCGACTCGCGATGGGCTACGCGGGCGCGGAGAGCATCGCCGAGCTGCACGAGCGTGGGCAGCTCATCCGGATCACCGCGGCCGGGCTCAAGGAGAGCCACCCGCACGACATCCAGATGACCGTCGAGGCGCCCAACTACCACACCCGCTGACCTCTCCCTCCACCCCCGAACACATCTGGAGTCCCCATGCGTGACGTGGTCGAGATCGGGCTGGGCAAGACCGCGCAGCGCGGTTACCACCTGGACGACATCGCCATCGTGCCGAGCCGCCGCACCCGGGACGTCGACGACGTCTCCACCGCGTGGCAGCTCGACGCCTACCCGTTCGGCATCCCCTGCGTCGCGCACCCCTCGGACGCGACCATGAGCCCCGCCTCCGCGGTGCGCCTGGGTGAGCTGGGCGGCCTCGGCGTGCTCAACGTCGAGGGCCTCTGGACCCGCTACGAGAACCCCACCAAGATCCTGGAGGAGCTGGCCGGCCTCGGCGAGGACGCCCGGGCCACCAAGCGCCTCCAGGAGGTCTACGCCGAGCCGATCCGCCCCGACCTGATCGCCGAGCGGGTCCGTGAGCTGCGGGACGGCGGCGGCACGGTGGCCGTCCGGGTCTCGCCGCAGCACACCCTGGCGCTGGCCCCGGTGATCCTCGACGCCGGCGTGGACATCCTGGTCATCCAGGGCACCCTCGTCTCCGCCGAGCACGTCTCCACCACCGACGAGCCGCTGAACCTCAAGGAGTTCATCGCCGACCTCGACCTGCCGGTCATCGTCGGCGGCTGCACCGACTACAAGACCGCGCTGCACCTGATGCGCACCGGCGCGGCCGGCGTGATCGTGGGCATCGGCGGCGACGACTGGTCGACCACCGAGTCGGTGCTCGGCATCCGGGTGCCGATGGCCACCGCCATCGCCGACGCCGCCGCGGCCCGTCGCGACTACCTCGACGAGACCGGCGGCCGGTACGTGCACCTGATCGCCGACGGCGACATGCAGACCTCCGGCGACATCGCCAAGGCGCTCGGCTGCGGCGCGGACGCGGTGATGCTCGGCGAGCCGCTCTCGCTCTGCGAGGAGGCCCCGGCCGGCGGCGCCTGGTGGCACTCCGCCGCCAGCCACCCGTCGCTGCCCCGGGGCGCGTTCGAGGTGGCCGGCGAGCCGATCGGCTCGATGGAGCGGCTGCTGTTCGGCCCCGCCGACGAGCCGGACGGCCAGCTCAACCTCTTCGGCGGCCTGCGCCGGGCGATGGCCAAGTGCGGCTACCGCGACCTCAAGGAGTTCCAGAAGGTCGGCCTGGTCCTGGACCGCCCCTGACGCGCCGCCGCTTCACCCCGACTCCACCGGCCGGCGCCGCCGGTCACCTAGGGTCGGGGGATGGCGCACAGGCGGGTGTGGACGGCGGTCGTGGCGGCGGCGGCGCTCGCCGTCGGCGGGTGCACGGGCGGCGACGACGGCGACGGGTTCCGGCCCGGTGCCGCGGACGCCGGTGACCCGTACGTGCCGGGGGCCGGCAACGGCGGCTACGACGTCGGGCACTACGCGCTGGACGTCCGCTACGAGCCGGCGGACGACCGGCTCACCGGCACGGCCACGCTGACCGTCACCGCCACCCAGGCGTTGTCGCGGTTCCAGCTCGACCTGGCCGGCCTCACCGTGGACCGGGTCCGGGTCGACGGTGAGCCGGCGAAGCACCGGCACGACGGCGCGGAGCTGGTCGTGACGCCGGCGCGTGGGCTGCCGGCCGGGAAGCGGTTCACCGTCGAGGTGGCGTACGGCGGGGTGCCCCGGCCGCTGCCCGCCGCCGAGCTGGGCGACGGCGGGTTCCACCACACGCCGGACGGGGCGATCGCGCTCGGCCAGCCGGAGTCGGCCAGCACCTGGTTCCCGGTCAACGACCACCCGTCGGACAAGGCCACCTACGACGTCGCGGTCACCGTGCCGGACGGGCTCGCCGCGCTCTCCAACGGGGTACCGAAGGGCCGGTCGAGCGCTGGCGGCCGGACCACCTGGCGCTGGTCCGAGCGCTCGCCGATGGCCAGCTACCTGACCACGCTGGTGATCGGCGACTACCGGGTCGCCACCGGCACGCACGCCGGCAAGCCGCTGGTCACCGCCGTCGCCGCGGCGCTGCCCGCGGACGGGCCGGCAGCCGCGTCGATCGCCCGCACCGGCGAGGTCGCCGACTTCCTGGCCGCCCGCTTCGGGCCGTACCCGTTCGACGCGTACGGCGGGGTGGCGGTCGCCGACGACCGGATCCGGTACGCGCTGGAGACCCAGACCCGCCCGGTCTACGGGCCGGGCTTCTTCCGCAGCGGTCGGCCGAACACCGAGGTGGTCGCGCACGAGCTGGCCCACCAGTGGTTCGGCGACAGCGTGTCGGTGGCCCGGTGGGGCGACATCTGGCTCAACGAGGGCTTCGCCACGTACGCCGAATGGCTCTGGGCCGAACACGACGGCGGGCGGAGCGTGGCGCGGACCGTCGCCGACCGCTACGCCGCCACCGACTGGTCGAAGCCGTCGGTCGACCCGGGCCGGGCCGGGATGTTCGGCGACGCGGTCTACCAGCGGGGCGCGCTCGCGGTGCACGCGCTGCGCCGCGCGCTCGGCGACGAGACGTTCTACCGCGTCCTGCGTGGGTGGCTGGCGCAGCGCCGCGACGGCAACGCCACCACCGCGGACTTCATCGGGTACGCGGAACGGGCCGCCGGCCGGCCGCTGCGCGCGCTCCTGGACACCTGGCTGATCGGGGCGACGCCGCCGGGCCTGCCGTGACGCGGACGTGATCGACACTCGGTAGGCTGCCGCGGGCGGAACGGCCCGCGGGCAGGGCCGCCGTTCGGGCCCCGGGAGGGATCGAGGCGATGGCGCGGCGCGGCGGACGACGACGGCTCGGGCTGCTGGCCTGCGGGACGCTGCTGCTGGCCGGCTGCGGATCGGCCGAGCCGGACCGGAGCGCGGCGGCGCCCACCGAGCCCGGCCCGACCGCCACCCGAAGCTTCGCGCCCGGGGCGGCCGGCGTCGGCGACAGCTACTTCCCGAGCTACGGCAACGGCGGCTACGACGTCGCGAACTACACGATCAAGGTGCGCTACGACCCGGAGACCGACAAGCTGACCGGCACCACCACGGTACGGGCCACCGCGACCGCCGACCTGTCCGCCTTCAACCTGGACCTGGCCGGGCTGACGGTCCGCTCGGTCACCGTGGACGGCGCCGCGGCCCGGCACGCCCGCACCGACGACGAGCTGGTCGTCACGCCCGCCACCGGCCTCACCTCCGGCAACGGCTTCGTCACCGAGATCCGGTACGACGGCAGGCCGGCGGCCCTGCGCACCGAGGCGCTCGGCGAGGGCGGCTGGCTGCACACCACCGACGGGGCGATCGCGCTCGGCCAGCCGGAGTCGGCGAGCACCTGGTTCCCGGTCAACGACCACCCGTCGGACAAGGCCACCTACGACGTCGAGGTCACCGTGCCGAAGGGGCTCACGGCGGTCTCCAACGGGGTGCCGAAGGGGAAGTCGACGGCCGGTGACTGGACCACCTGGCGCTGGGCGGAGGGCTCGCCGATGGCCAGCTACCTGAGCATGGTGGCGATCGGCAAGTTCCGGGTCACCACCGCCGAGCACAAGGGACGGCCGGTCTTCAGCGCGGTCGCCGCGCAGCTGCCCGAGGGCGGCGCGCCGGACCGTTCGATCGCCCGCACCGTCGAGGTCGCCGACTACCTGGAGAGCATCTTCGGGCCGTACCCGTTCGACGCGTACGGCGGCGTGGTGGTGGCCGACGACCGGATCCGGTACGCGCTGGAGACGCAGGCCCGGCCGGTCTACGCCGCCAGCTTCTTCCGGCGGGGCGACAACACCGACGTGGTGGCGCACGAGCTGGCCCACCAGTGGTACGGCGACAGCGTCTCGATCCAGCGCTGGCAGGACATCTGGCTCAACGAAGGGCTGGCCACGTACGCGGAGTGGCTGTGGGCCGAGCACAGCGGGTCGTCGACCGTCCAGCGTACGTTCGAGCAGACGTACGCCGCGGCGTCGGGCCTGGTGTGGCGGACGCCGCCGGGCAAGCCGGGGGTGGAGAACCTGTTCGGCCGGTCCGTCTACGAGCGCGGTGCGATGACCGTGCACGCGTTGCGGCTGGCGGTGGGCGACACCGCGTTCTTCACCGTCCTGAAGACCTGGGCGGCGGAGCGGAAGAACGGCAACGCCACCACCGCGGACTTCGTGGCGGTGGCGGAGCGGGTGTCCGGCAAGAAGCTGGACAAGCTCTTCGACGCCTGGCTGTTCGGCACCGAACGACCCCCCGCACCGAAAGTGAAGTAGGGCGGGCCCCGCTCGACACCTCAGGTCTTCACGCGCAGGGACGGGTGGGCGGCCAGGAACGCGTCGGCCTTGCCGCCGCGCAGCGCGGTGAGGAAGTCGCGGCCCGGCTTCTGGAGCTGCTCGCCCCGGTACGCCCCACCGCTGCCCACCCCGGTGCCGGGCAGCCCGACCAGGGTGATCCGGTCCGCCGGCAGGCCACCCAGGGCGTACCCGAAGTCGACGAGCTTCCGCCCGCCGCCGACGTACACCAGGGTCTTGCCGAGCGCGGCGACCACCTGCTCGACCCGCTGCGGGTCGCGGGGCGCGCCCTGGTCGAGCAGCTTGCGGGCGAGCGCGCGGAGCAGTTGCTGCTGGTGCCGCTGCCGGGTGTAGTCGCCGCCGGCGGTGTAGCGCTGCCGGGCGTAGTCCAGCGCCTGCCAGCCGACCAGGTGCCGGTCGCCCTTCTGGTAGACCATCTGCGGCCCGGTGTAGCCGCCCCCGCCCAGCGGGCGCATCTTCCCGTCCGGCCGGCGGTGCTTGGAGGCGACCTTCTGGTCGACGTAGAGGTCGACGCCGCCGAGCGTGTCCACGAGCTTGTCGAAGCCGCCGAAGGTGATCACCGCGCCGGCGTCGATGCGCAGCCCGGTGTAGCGGGAGACGGTGGTGCGCAGCAGCTCGTAGCCCTGGGCGGCGCTGGGGTGGGCCTTGTCGCCCGGCACCCGGCTGCCGTAGCTCATCGCGTGGGTGAGTTTCGTCTTCCCGCCGGGGTAGCGGGCCTTCGGGAAGGCCGGGATGTCGACCACCAGGTCGCGGGGGAGGGAGAACAGGTACGCCCGGTCCAGCCCGGCGGGGACGTGCAGCACCAGCACGGCGTCGGCGTGCGGCTCCCACCCGGGGATGCTGACCCGGGTGTCGACGCCGACGAGCATCAGGTTGAGCGGGCCGGTCAGGTCGGCGCCGGGCGGCGGCGTCGGGCTGGCCGTGGTCGGCGCCGGCGTGGGGGAGCCGGGTGACGAGGTGGCCGGCGCGGCGGCCCGGGTCGGCGCGTGGTGGCCGACCAGTCGGGTGGTCACCACCGTGCCGCCGGCGACCAGCAGCGCCGCCACCAGGGCGGCCAGGCCGAGCAGGCGTCGTCTCGTCACGCGTTCTTTCCTCTCCCGTGGGATTCGACGCGTCCGGTGCCGCCGAAGGTTGCACCGGCGGTCGGAGCGCTCTGCATGATCTGCGAAAAAGTCGTGCTGGCGCCATAGCTACCCGTCGGTAATGATGCGTTCATGCGCTACGACGTGGTCGTCATCGGTTCGGGCTTCGGCGGCAGCGTCACCGCGCTCCGGCTGGCCGAGAAGGGCTACTCGGTGGGCGTCCTGGAGGCCGGCCGGCGCTTCGCCGACGACGAGTTCCCGAAGACGTCCTGGCAGGCGCGGCGGTTCCTCTGGGCGCCGAAGCTCGGCTGCTTCGGGCTGCAACGGATCACCCTGCTCCGCTCCGCCGACCGGAAGGCCGGCGGCGGGGTGATGGTGCTCTCCGGCGCCGGGGTCGGCGGCGGGTCGCTGGTCTACGCGAACACGCTCTACGAGCCGCTGGACGCGTTCTACGCCGACCCGCAGTGGCGGGACATCACCGACTGGCGCGACGAGCTGGCCCGCCACTACGACCAGGCGAAGCGGATGCTCGGCGTCACCACGTACCCGATCGACACCGGCGCGGACCGGGCGATGCGGGCGGTGGCCGAGCGGATGGGGGTGGCGCACACCTTCCACCCGACCCCGGTCGGCGTGCACATCGGCCGGCCCGGGCAGCGGGTGGCGGACCCCTACTTCGGCGGCGTCGGGCCCGACCGCACCGGGTGCAGCCACTGCGGCTCGTGCATGACCGGCTGCCGGCACGGCGCCAAGAACACGCTGGTCAAGAACTACCTCTGGCTCGCCGAGCGGCTCGGCGCGCAGGTGCACCCGCTGACCACCGTCACCGCCGTGCGGCCGGCGGAGGCCGGCGGCTACGCGGTGCACACCGAGCGCACCGGGGCGTGGCTGCGCAAGCGCCGCGCGGTGATCCACGCCGACCAGGTGGTCTTCGCGGCCGGCGCGCTCGGCACCCAGCGGCTGCTGCACGAGATGAAGGCGACCGGCGCGCTGCCGGCGCTCTCGCCGAAGCTGGGCGAGCTGACCCGGACCAACTCGGAGGCGATCCTCGGCGCGTCGGTGGGATCCGGGGCGGCCCGGCGGCGTGGCCTGGACTTCTCCGAGGGGGTGGCGATCACCAGCTCGTTCCATCCCGACCCGCAGACCCACATCGAGCCGGTCCGCTACGGCAAGGGCTCCAACGCGATGGGCCTGCTCCAGTCGCTGCTCGTCGACGGCGGGCCGCACCGGGTCCGGCGCTGGCTGGGCAGCATCGTCCGGCAGCCGGGGCTGGCCGCGCGGATGCTGTCCGTGCGCGGCTGGTCCGAGCGCACCGTCATCGCGCTGGTCATGCAGTCGGTCGACAACTCGCTGACCACCCGCTGGCGGGGTCGTCGCCTGGTCTCCGGCCCCGGTCACGGCGCGCCCAACCCGACCTGGATCCCGGCCGGCAACGAGGCGGTCCGGCTGCTCGCCGAGGAGATCGACGGCACCCCTGGTGGCGCCGTGACCGAGCCGTTCAACATCCCGATGACCGCGCACATCCTCGGCGGGGCGGTGATCGGCGCCACCCCCGCCGACGGCGTGGTCGACCCGTGGCACCGGGTGTACGGCCACCCGGGGCTGCACGTGGTGGACGGCGCGGCGGTCTCGGCGAACCTGGGCGTCAACCCGTCGCTGACGATCACCGCGCAGGCCGAGCGCGCCATGTCGTTCTGGCCCAACAGGGGCGAGGCCGACCCACGCCCGGCGCCCGGCTCCCCGTACACCCGGGTGGCGCCGGTGCCGCCGCGCAATCCCGCCGTCCCCCCGCACGCCCCCGCCGCGCTGAGGTGAAAGGAAGGGGCCCTTCTTAACGCCTCCGGTAGAGGCGGGGCCCCTTGTTAACACATTCGAGCCACGACACCGCCGGGGCGCGTCCGCGCGGCCGGTGACTGTCGGTAGGCTTTGCGCACATGAGCACGCCTCGCCCCGTCCTCGTGGTGGACTTCGGAGCCCAGTACGCCCAGCTCATCGCGCGCCGCGTCCGCGAGGCCAAGGTCTACTCGGAGATCGTCCCGCATTCCATGCCGGTGTCCGAGATGCTGGCGAAGAACCCGGCCGCGATCATCCTGTCCGGCGGTCCGGCCAGCGTCTACGCCCCGGAGGCGCCGCAGATCGACGCCGGCGTGTTCGACGCCGACGTGCCGGTCTTCGGCATCTGCTACGGCTTCCAGGCGATGGCCCAGGCGCTCGGCGGCACGGTGTCGCGCACCGGCAACCGCGAGTACGGCGGCACCCCGCTGCGTCCGCGCCTGACCGAGCCCGGCGTGCTGCTCCGCGACCTGCCGGCCGACCTGCCGGTCTGGATGAGCCACGGCGACTGCGTGACCGAGGCGCCGGCCGGCTTCACGGTGACCGCCGAGTCGGCGGGCGCTCCGGTGGCCGCGTTCGAGGACCTGGCCGGCCGGCGGGCCGGCGTGCAGTTCCACCCGGAGGTGGGGCACACCGCGCACGGGCAGGAGATGCTGACCCGCTTCCTCTACGACATCGCGGGCGTCGCGCCGACCTGGACGCCCGAGGGCATCATCGACGAGCAGGTCGCCAGGATCCGTGAGCAGGTCGGCGACAAGGAGGTCATCTGCGGCCTCTCCGGCGGCGTCGACTCGGCGGTCGCGGCGGCGTTGGTGCACCGGGCGGTGGGCGACCAGCTCACCTGCGTCTTCGTCGACCACGGTCTGCTGCGGGCCGGCGAGGCCGAGCAGGTGGAGAAGGACTACGTGGCGGCGACCGGCATCACGCTCAAGGTGGTCGACGCCCGGGAGCGGTTCCTCGGCGCGCTCGCCGGGGTGACCGATCCGGAACAGAAGCGCAAGATCATCGGGCGGGAGTTCATCCGGGTCTTCGAGGCCGCCGCCCGGGAGATCGCCGCGCACGGCGACGTCGAGTTCCTGGTGCAGGGCACGCTCTACCCGGACGTGGTGGAGTCCGGTGGCGGCACCGGCACCGCCAACATCAAGAGCCACCACAATGTCGGCGGTCTGCCCGAGGATCTGAAGTTCTCCCTGGTCGAGCCGCTGCGCACGCTGTTCAAGGACGAGGTCCGCACGATCGGTCTGGAGCTGGGGCTGCCCGAGGCGATGGTGTGGCGGCACCCGTTCCCCGGCCCGGGCCTGGCCATCCGGATCATCGGCGCGGTCGACGAGGAGCGCCTCGCCGTGCTCCGCAAGGCCGACCTGATCGCCCGGGAGGAGCTGACCGCGGCGGGCCTGGACCGGGGGGTCTGGCAGTTCCCGGTGGTGCTGCTGGCCGATGTCCGCAGCGTCGGCGTGCAGGGCGACGGGCGCACCTACGGCCACCCGGTGGTGTTGCGCCCGGTCTCCAGCGAGGACGCGATGACCGCCGACTGGTCCCGGCTGCCCTACGACGTGGTGGCCCGGATCTCCACCCGGATCACCAACGAGGTCGCCGAGGTCAACCGGGTGGTCCTGGACGTGACCAGCAAGCCGCCGGGCACCATCGAGTGGGAGTGACGCCGGGTCACGCGGCCGGCGGCGGCCCGGCCTGAGTGCCGGGCCCGGCCGGCGGGACCGGCGGCCACCCGGGCGCGGTGCCCGGCGGGTGCGGCCAGGCGGGTGCGCCGGCCGGCTCCTCGGGCATCAGGAACCACATGATCGGGTACGCGAGCGCGGCCAGCCCGCCGGTGAGCACGGTGGCGGTCGCGAAGACCACCCGGACCAGCGTGGGGTCGAGGGCGAAGTAGCGTCCGAGCCCGCTGGCCACCCCGGCGATCATGCGGTCGCTGACCGGGCGGCGGAGCTGCTTGTACGGGGCCTGGGAGGGGTTCGTGGAGGTCATGTGTCCACGGTCCCGCGCCGTCCGCCGGGCGACCTCGGTGACCGCCCGGACGCCTACCCTGATCCATCCCTGAGGCGCCAGCGAAGAGTCAGGAATCTGACTCTTTTCGATGGAGGTAACCCGGCCCGGGGAGAATTTGCTCCCGTGACCACCTCGCTGGAGCCGCTGCGCAGGATCGCGGCATACGCAGTTTGTGCTGATTCAAACGGCCGAGTGTTGCTGGTCCGCGCATCGGAGCGCTCCGGCACCCCCGGCACCTGGTCCCTCCCGGGAGGGGCGGTCGACCATGGTGAGGACCCCAAGCACACCGTCGTCCGGGAGACCGCGGCCGAGACCGGGCTCTCGGTCGCCGTCGCCGGCCTGCAGGACGTGCTCGCCGACATGCGGGCGCTGCCCGAGCGACGCATCACGATCCACACCGATCGCCTGCTCTACACCGTGTCGGTGCGCGGTGGGACGCTCACCGAACGGGTCGACCGCCCCACCGACCTGGCCCGCTGGTTCACCCTCGACGAGGCCCGGGAGCTGCCGCTGCGGTCGTTCACCGCACGTGCCCTGGGCCTGCCCACCTCGACCGACGACGTCGTGCCGGAAGAGGTCCCCGAGTTCCCGTCGTTCTACGCGGTCCCCGGCCCGGACGGGCTGCACCGGGCGCAGCGCTTCGCCGCCTACGCGGTGGTGACCGACCCGGAGGAGCGGGTGCTGCTGACCCGCGTCTCCGACGGCTACCCGGGCGCCGGTTGCTGGCACCTGCCCGGCGGCGGCACCGACTACGGTGAGCAGCCCGCCGCGGCGCTGATCCGGGAACTGGTCGAGGAGACCGGGCAGACCGGCCGTCTGGTCGAGCTGCTCGGGGTGGCGAGCCACCGCGACGCCGCCTCGCTCGGCCCGGAGGGCTACCCGATCGACTGGCACGGCGTGCGCGCCTTCTACCGGGTGGTCGTCGACCAGCCCGCCCCGTGCACGGTGGCGGACGTCGGCGGCTCCACCTGCGAGGCCCGCTGGTTCCGCCGCGAGGAACTCGGCGCCCTCCCCACCGACCGCCTCACCGAGGTGACCGCCGAGGCCGTCCAGGCCGCCCACCTGCTCTGACCGTCCGCCCGGCCCTTCCCCGGTGATCATGAGGTTGACGGGACGAGATGTCCGCCCCGGGGCCGCTAACCTCATGATCGACGCAGCGACGGGCGGGGAGGCGCGGGTGGAGCAGTGGCGGCGGGTGGGGGCGTTCGGGGTTCTGCGCGACGGGCAGGGGCGGGTGCTGCTGGCGCGGGGCGGGCCTAGGTGCCCCTATCCGGGGGTGTGGCAGCTTCCGGGGGGCGGGGTCGAGCACGCCGAGCACCCGGCCGACGCGGTGGTACGCGAGTTCGCCGAGGAGACCGGGCTGACGGTGGCGGTCGGCAGGCTCGCCGACGCGGTCGCCGACGTGTCCGTCCATCCGCCCGACGGCGTGGCGGTGCACACCGACCGGCTGATCTTCGAGGTCGAGGCCCGGGGCGGGCGGCTGCGGCCCGAGGAGGCCGGCGGCAGCGACGAGGTCGGCTGGTTCAGCGCCGAGGAGGCCGCGGCCCGCCCGCTGATGCCGTTCACCGCCGAACTGCTCGGCCTGCCGGTGTCGCCGCTGCCGGCCGACCTGCCCCGGCCCCTGCCCTCGGCCCCGGCCGGCCCGCCCGCCGACCGCCGCGTGCGCTTCGCCGCGTACGGGCTGGTCACCGATCCGGACGACCGGGTGCTGCTCACGATGATCGCCGACGGCTATCCGGGCGCGGGCCGCTGGCACCTGCCGGGAGGCGGGACCGACCACGGCGAGCAGCCGGCCGCCGGGCTGCTCCGCGAGCTGGTCGAGGAGGCCGGTCAACTGGGTCGGGTGGTGGATCTGCTGGCCGTGGACAGCCGACACACGCCGGCCGCGCTCGGTCCGGAGGGTCGACCGCTGGACTGGCACGGCATCCGGGTGATCTACCGGGTGCGGGTGGACGTGCCGACCGAGGCGGTGGTGACCGAGCTGGCCGGTGGCTCCACCGCCCGGGCCGGCTGGTTCACCCGGGACCAGGTGGCCGGCCTGTCGATGACCGACGTGGCCGTCCGGGCCACCCGGCGGCGGGTGAGCTGAACCGCTCGCCGAGCCGCCCTGGGCCACCTCCGGTACAGTCAGGAGTTGGGACAGGCCGATGAAAGTGGGCGTTCAGGCCCGAGATGGGAATGATTGAGCGGTTCGCGCGGTTAAGGGAGTTATAAGTACCGCCGGCAGCTATACCCAAGCCCTTGTCCCCTGTGCAATGGTGTACTCCGCAAATGGGCTGCCGGGCCCGAAAGGTCCGGCACGAGACAGCCGGACACCCGCCCCGACGTGGGCGGCCAGTCGATCCGGTGATGGAGGAAACGTGCCGAGAGCCCCATGGCGCCGGCGTCGTACGACTGACAGTCCGCGCCCCGCAGGGCGTCGCTGGGCGGGCCGGTTGCGCCGCAGCAGCACGTTCGCCCGCCAGGTGCTTCTGGTCCGGGTGGGCCGCCGCGACGGCCTGGCCGGTTCCGGGTCCGACCTGGTCACCCCCGGCCAGGGCTACGCCGACCGCCAGCGCATCCGCTACGGCCGCTTCGACGCCGACGTGGAAGCCGTGCGCCCGATCAGCCCGGCGCTCCCCATGACCGCGCCGGTCGACGAGTCCCCGGCGATGTCGATCCCGCTCCTGCCGGGTGAGCGCACCGCCGCCCGGCGCGCCAAGTTCGCGCTGGTCAACGCGTGCACCCTGAGCAGCCTCATGCTCGGCATGCTGGCCATCTTCCTGGCCATGCAGGGCGAGGTGCGGCTGGCCGCGGTCTGCCTGATCGCGTGCGTCGCGTTCGACGGCCTCGACGGCGCGCTTGCCCGCAAGCTCGGCGTGGCCAGCCCGTTCGGCGCGCAGATGGACTCGCTCGCCGACATGTGCTCGTTCGGCCTCGCCGCGCCGGTGGTGGTCTACGCCTCCCTGGCCGGTTCGGTGCCGCCGGCGGCCGCCGCGGTCGCCTGCGCGCTGGTCGCGGCGTGCGCGGCCATCCGGCTCGCCCGGTTCAACGTCTCGCCGAAGGACGGCCGCTTCTTCTGCGGCGTGCCCACCACCATGGCGGCCATGGTGCTCGCCCTGACCGTGGCGATCGGCGTGCCGGTCCCCGGCCTGGTCATGGTCGCCGGCGTGGCGCTGCTCGCCTTCGCCATGGTGTCGAGCTTCCCCTACGCCAAGCTCGCCCGGCTGCTGAAGCTGCCGCCGTGGCTCTGGTTCGTCCCGGTGGTCGGCGCGCTCGTCGACATCCGGCTCACCTTCGCCCTCGTGGTGGTGGGCTACCTGGTCAGCGGCCCGCTGCTCTGGCTGCACCAGCGTCGCGCCGCCTGAGCCGACGACACGTACGACACGAAGGGCGCCGCTCGCGAGCGGCGCCCTTCGTCGTGTGCCTCCGGCGTCAGCGCCAGCGGGCGATGACGGTGGACCCGCCGACCACCTTGTCGCCGGGGCCGACCAGCGGATCCGCGGTGTCGGCCGGCAGGTAGACGTCGGTGCGCGAGCCGAACCGGATCAGACCGAACCGCTCGCCCTTCGCCAGCAGCGAGCCGACCGGCGCGCGCTGCACGATCCGGCGGGCGATCAGCCCGGTGCGCTGGGCCACGACCACCGTGCCCCGGTCGGTGTCCAGCACCGTGTACGCCGCCACGTTGTGCTCGGCGTCCGGCTTCATGGCGTTGACGAACCCGCCGTCGGCGACGAAGTAGTCGACCACCTTGCCGGCCACCGGCGCACGGTTGACGTGCACGTCCAGCACCGACAGGAAGACCGCGATCCGCAGCCACTCGCCGTCGCCGAAGCGCTCGTCGGTCAGCCGCTGGACGGACAGCACCTGGCCGTCCGCCGAGGCGACCACTGCCGACGGGTCCTCCGGGACGTCCCGCTCCGGGTCCCGGAAGAACGCGGCCACCGGGCCGGCCGCCACCGCCGGCAGCAGCCACAGCTTGGACTTCGGCCGGGCGGCCCGGGCCAGCGCGGCCAGGCCGAGCGTGATGCCGGCGGCGGCCACCCCGTTGGAGTCGATGTGCATCCGCCGGCTGAGCGGCACGCTCGACGGCCGGTACGCCGGCGAGAGCGAGGCGGCCAGCGCGGCGGGCGCCGGGGTGAAGCGCAGGTGGTGCACGCGTACCGGCGGGGAGTTGCGCAGCACCACGTCGGTGCGGACGCCGTGCAGCACGCCCTGCCGGTCCAGCTCGGCGCCGGCCCCCTCGGTGCGGAACAGCGGCGCGGCGACGCTCAGCACCGCGCCCTCGGCGAGGTACTTGGACAGCCCCTCCACCGCGGCGCGGGCCTCGTCGGCGGTGCCGGTGAACGGCTCGGCGACGACCACCACCGCGGCGGCGTCCGCCTCGGCGAGCGTGTCGATCACCTGGACCCGGTCGGCGACCCAGCGCCCCTGGGCGGTCACGTGCTCGCGTAGCGCCGCCGCGGCGGCTCCCTCCGCCGGCACGACGATCAGCCGGTCGCCCGGGAGCAGTGCCTCGATCGCGGCGGCCAGCACCGCGGACTCCGGCGTCGCGCCGACCAGCAGGCCGGCCTTCGAGTCGTTACGCCGGGCGAACTCGGCGACGAGCGTACGGGCGGCGCGCTCGCCGAGGCGGACCGCACCGGACGGACCGGTGACGCGCACGGCGGGGGACTGGGTCATGTCGGATGAACTCCTGACGAGGTAGAGACGGACGGGGACCGCTCCGCCTGTCGCGACCGACCGGCCGGAAAGGGCGGGACCGGGAGCTCCGGGCCCGGTCGGGGTGGCACGGACCGGACGGCAGCGGCGAGATCTCCCGCGACCAGCATAGGCCGCGTCGCTGAGCCGCCGCACCGGCGCGGTCAGACCGGCGGCTCCCCGGAGGTACGCCGCCCGGTGGGTGGTTCGTCGGTCTCCGCGTCGACCGGCGGCAGCTCGCGGGTGACCGGGTCGGATCGGTCCTCGGGTTCGAGGACCGGTCGCTCCTCGGCCGGCGACCAGCGCGGTTGCCCGTCGACGGGCCCGTCCTCGCGCGCCTGGACGGACACGTCGCCCATGGCGTCGGTGGGCCACTCGTCGGCCCCGACGGGGGTGGCGGCACCGGTAGGGCTGCCGTCGCGCCGGGGCTCGTCCGGCCCGACGGGGGTCGCGGTCTCGGCCGGGCTGCCGTCGCGCCAGGGCGCTGCCACGGTCGCCTCCGGCTGGTCCGGCTGGCCCGGCTCGCCTGGCCCGTCCGGCTGGGCGGGCTGGTTCGGGCCGCGCACCGAGCGCAGCGCGCCGACCAGGCCGAGCAGGCCGATCACGACCAGCCCGCCGGCCAGGAACCAGCCCACCGGGGGCACGGCCAGCCCGAGGATCCGGGCCAGCAGCCACCAGAGCGCGAGCCCCAGGAAGACGAGACCGAAGGCGAACGACACGATGTCCGTCCGGTGGGCCTTCACCGGGTCACCTCCAGATTTCCGGCGTTCAGGTGGACGTAGAGGCGCAGGCTGCCCCCGCCGGGGCCGTCCGCGCCGGCATCGGTGCTCTCCCAGTGGCGGCCGTTGAGCCCGCCGGTGCGCCGGCCGAAGACGGACGCCTCGCCGGCGTTGACGTCGGCCACCGTGGTCACGTCCACGTTCGGCGGCACGACCACTGTCGCGTTGCCGAGGTTCACGTCGACGGTCACCTGGATGTCCTGTTTGTCGAAGTCGATGCCGCGTAGGTCGAGCACCGCGTCACCGAAGTTGTTCTCGTACCGGTCGGCCAGGTCGCGGCGGTCGGTCGGGGCCCAGGTGACGTTGCCGTCGATGCCCCGGACCCGGTCGTAGGACTCGGCGACGGTGGCGACGCCGAGCGCCGCCGCGGTCACCAGACCGAGAGCGATCAGCCAACGCGCCCGGCCGAACCAGGTGCCCACGAGCAGCCCGAGGCCGATGGTGGCCAGCGCCGCGGCGAAGTAGCCGGCGGCGCCGACCGGGAACACGTCCAGCAGGTCGAGCATCGCCACCAGGCCCAGCGCCAGGAAGATCAGCGAGAAGGTGATCGCACCGAGCGGGGAGCGCTCCTTCGGTCGCTTCGGCGGACGGGGTGGCCGGGCGGGCGCCGGGGCCGGGGGCGGGCCGGCGTACGGGCCGTGCGGGGCGAACGGCGGACGGTAACCGCCCGGTGGTAGCGGGGCGCCGACCGGCGCGGGCGGCGGCACGGCGGCCGGCTCGCCGACCGGGGCGCCGGTGGTCGGCGCGGCGGGCCAGGCCGGTGCGGGACCGGAGGTCGGCCACGCGGCGGTGTCACGGGCCGGCGACGTCACCCCGGGCATCGCGCCGGTCGCCGACTCGGACCGGACCGGCCGGATACCGGCTGCGGCGGGCCAGCCGGGGGCCGGCAGCGGCGTCGCCGGATAGCCGGGCTCGTGCAGGGTGGACGGCATGGGCGGGTAGCCGGGCTCGGTCGTGCCGGGTGGCATGGGCGGGTAGCCGGGCTCGTGCGGGGTGGGTGCCGCGGGTGGGTAGCCGGGCTCGCCCCGGACGTCGGTCGGTGAACCCGCCCCGGGCGCGGCGGCGGGCCACACCGGCGGTGTGACCTCGACCGGTTCGCCGGGACGGGGGGAGGCGGCGGCTCCGGGCGCCGTCGCGTACCCGCCGGGCCAGGACGCGCCGGCCGGCCCGCCCCAGGGCGCGGCCGGCGGCACCGGACCCGGTGCCGCCCCGGCCCGGGACGCGAGGCCGCGCTGCTCGCGGTTGAGCATCAGCGCGCCGCCGATCAGGATCACCGCGCCCAGCAGGATGGCCCGGAAGCCGTCGGTGACGACGTACGCGAAACCGACCGCGACCACGATGCCGAGCACGATGACGGTGATCGGGGACATGCTGGAGCGGCCCCGCCCGAGCATCGACTCCACCGGCGAGGCGGTGTCCCCCTCGCCCGGGATGATCAGCCACGCGGCGA
This sequence comes from Micromonospora humi, assembly GCF_900090105.1. Taxonomy (GTDB): domain Bacteria; phylum Actinomycetota; class Actinomycetes; order Mycobacteriales; family Micromonosporaceae; genus Micromonospora; species Micromonospora humi. The sequence continues at coordinate 273,076 of NZ_FMDM01000009.1, forward strand.
GGTAGACCAGCAGCCCGATGCCGCCGAAGAAGCCGAGCACGGCCAGCAGGACGCGCCAGAGCACCGGGTCGGTGTTCGTGGCCCGGCCGACCGCCGCGCACACCCCGGCCAGGTAGCGGCCCTCCCGCGGGCGGACCAGCCCGTAGCGGGTGGTGAAACCGGCGGCGCCGGGCGGTGGGGCGTACCCACCGGGCGGTGGATCGGCGAACGGCGCGCCGCCAGGCGGCGGAGGCCTCTCGTCGGCGGCGGATGCCGACCCCGGCGGGGGCGGTGGCGGGTCGTCAGGTGCTGCCGCCCAGGGGCGGGGCGGACGGGCAGCGTCGTCGGTCATGCCTCCGATACTGCTGCCCCGGCCGCCCGGACGGCCTCAGGAACCGACCCTGACCCCACCCTGAGATCCGCCGATGGTGAATGTCCGGGGCGTCCCCGTGGTCCGGGGCGCTCCCGCCGTGTGACGATCGGGTCGTCGGCCGTCGCCGGCACCTCCGCGCCGACCCGGGAGCCCGAAAATCACCAGCACCGTCACGCCGCATCCCCCGCGTCTCTACCGCGCCACCGGGCACCGGTTGGGCGCCGGGGTGGCCGCCGGCATCGCCGAGCACCTGGGCATCCCGGTGCTCCGGGTCCGGGTGGCGTTCATGGTGCTGCTCGGGTTGAGTGGTCTCGGCCTGCTGCTCTACGCCGCCTTCTGGGCGGTGGTCCCGCCCCGGCCCGGCGACACCGCCGCCCCGCCGCGCCGCGACCTCAGCCAGCTGCTGCCGTTCGTGGCGATCGGGCTGGGCGTGCTGCTGCTCCAGGTGGTCGCGTTCGACTCGGTCGGCGCGGCCGGCACCGCCGGGTGGCTGGTGGCGATCATCGCGGTGGGCGCCGGCGTGATCTGGCACCAGTCCGGGCCGGAGCGCCGCCGGCAGTGGGGCGACTCCGCGGTGCCCTGGTTGGGCGCGGTGGTGGAGGAGAGCGACCGGCGGGCGTTCGTGCTCCGGTTCATCGGCGGCGGGGTGCTGGTCGCGGTCGGCATCATCGGCGTGGCCGCTGTCTACTCGCCGGCGCAGAACTTCGACGCGGTGCTCAACGGCGTCATCTTCGCGCTGGTCGGGCTGGCCGGCGTGGGCGTGGTGACCGGCCCGGTGCTCTGGCGCACCTGGAATCAGCTCCGCTCGGAACGGGAGGGGCGGATCCGCGAGCAGGAGCGGGCCGAGCTGGCCGCCATGGTGCACGACCAGGTGCTGCACACGCTCGCCCTGATCCAGCGCAACGCCAGCGACGTCAAGACGGTGCAGCGGCTGGCCCGGGGCCAGGAGCGCTCGCTGCGCAACTGGCTCTACAAGCCGACCGCCTCGCCGACCGAGCGCTTCGCGGCCGCCCTCGAACAGGCCGCCGCCGAGGTGGAGGACACGTTCGCGATCACCGTCGAGGCGGTGGTGGTCGGCGACCGGGAGACCGACGAGCGGGTCGGCGCGCTGGTCGCCGCCGCTCGCGAGGCGCTGGTCAACGCGGCCCGGCACGCCGGGGTGCGGACCGTGTCGCTCTACGCGGAGGTGGAACCGGAGCAGGTCAGCGTCTTCGTCCGGGACCGGGGCAAGGGCTTCGACCCCGATACGGTGGAGAATCACCGGCACGGCGTCCGGGGCTCGATCATCGGACGGATGAAACGACACGGCGGCCGGGCGGAGATCCGGTCCGAGCCGGGAGAGGGGACCGAGGTCCGGCTGATCCTGCCGATCAGCGGCTCCGGCTCCACGGCGGAAAGGGACAGATGACCATGTCCGAGCAGGAACCGGTCGAGGGCGCGGCGCCGCGCGGGCCGCTGCGGGTGTTCCTCGTCGACGACCACGCCATGTTCCGGGCCGGCGTCCGCGCCGAGCTGGGCACCCGGGTCGAGGTCGTGGGCGAGGCGAGCTCGGTGGCCGAGGCGGTGACCCGGATCGCCGCCGTCCAGCCGGACGTGGTGCTGCTCGACGTGCACATGCCCGACGGTGGCGGTCGCGCCGTGCTGGAGGCGATGCGGCGGACCCACCCGCAGGTGAAGTTCCTGGCGCTGAGCGTGTCCGACGCGGCCGAGGACGTGATCGGTCTGATCCGGGCGGGTGCCCGGGGTTACGTCACCAAGACCATCTCGCCGGAGGAGCTGACCGACGCGATCCGGCGGGTGGCCGACGGCGACGCCGTGTTCAGCCCGCGGCTGGCCGGGTTCGTGCTGGACGCGTTCGCGTCCCGGCCCGATGCGCCGGTCGCCGACCCCGAGCTGGACCAGCTCACCAACCGGGAGCGCGAGGTGCTCCGGCTGCTCGCCCGGGGATACGCGTACAAGGAGATCGCCAAGGAGCTGTTCATCTCGATCAAGACGGTCGAGACGCACGTCTCCAACGTGCTGCGCAAGCTCCAGATGTCGAACCGGTACGAGCTGTCCCGGTGGGCCGCCGACCGCCGGCTGGTCTAGGCCCACGAGCCGCGGCGTCCTCGACCCCCTCGTCCACCCGGGCGGCACCCATGTCCGCACAGCCGAAGGTGCCATCGGCCGGACGGACAAAACTATGCGTGTCGGGTCCTCGCCCGGCCGGTGTCGTCGCCGGCCTGGGCACGCTCCCCGGGGCGGGGGTGCTGGGCGGTGTCGATCGGTGTGGGCACGTCTTACCTGTTCAGAGCCGTACGATCCACGCTGTTTGTGATCTTTTCTCAAGTATCGGCAACGTGGCGAGCAACTAACGGCTTGATAACGGCACCTTCACGGAAAGGGCCGGTGGGTGTCACAGTGGCAGCACCTCACCCCCCGGTGTGAGGCATCTCGTCGGGCCCGCCGATCACGTGACGCCGTTACCCACGTCGCCTCGTGGCCGTCGACCCTGCGCGGTGTCCTCGTCGAAGGGTGTGGCGCCCGGCGGATCGGTACCCCTGGGGTGTCCCGATTTCCTCTGCGGTAAACCGGCGTCCTGTGGTTCGGGTCGTCGGCGGTGTCACCCCCCACGTGCGTGAAACCCACGACGGAACCAGGTTAAGAAAGAGGAGGCCCCTCGGAATGAGAGTCTCGAAGCGGGCGAGCGGCGCGCTCGCGGTGGGCGCGGCGTTCGCGCTCATCGCATCCGGCTGCTCCAGCGGGAACGACGACGGTGGCGACACCGGCGCCAGCGCGGACGGCGCCATCGTCATCGACGGCACCCAGCCGGAGAACCCCCTGATTCCGGCGAACACCACCGAGACCGGTGGCGGAAAGATCATCGACTGGGTGTGGAGCGGCCTGGTCGAGTACCCCAACAACGGTGGGGCGCCGCAGAACCTGCTCGCCGAGTCGATCGACACGAGCGACTCGAAGGTCTTCAAGATCAAGATCAAGCAGAACACCAAGTTCCACGACGGCACCACCGTCAAGGCCGAGAGCTTCGTCAAGGCCTGGAACTGGGCGGCCTACGGGCCGAACGGCGCGCAGAACGCCTCCTTCTTCTCCGACATCCAGGGCTTCGGCGACGTCTACACCGAGGACCCGGACGGCCCGGACGGCCCGAAGAAGGCTCCGGAGCCGAAGGCCAAGGAGATGTCCGGCCTCAAGGTCGTCGACGACTGGAACTTCGAGGTCACCCTCGCCGCGCCGACCGCCGTGTTCCCGACCAAGCTCGGCTACAGCGCCTTCATGCCGCTGCCGGACGCGTTCTTCTCCTCCACCCCGGCGGAGTTCGGCAAGAAGCCGATCGGTAACGGCCCGGCCAAGCTGACCGCCTGGCAGGACGACGTCGAGCTGAAGCTCACCCGCTTCGACGACTACAGCCTGCGCGACAAGATGAAGATCAAGGACGTCACCGTCAAGATCTACCAGGACGACACGGCGGCCTACAACGACCTGCTCTCCGGCAGCCTGGACTTCCAGCAGCAGGTCCCGGTCTCGTCGCTGGCCGGCGACAAGTGGAAGACCGACCTGGGCGAGCGGGCGATCCAGACGACCGTCCCGTCGAACGGCATCATCGCCTTCCCGATCTACGACAAGCGCTTCACCAACGCGAAGCTGCGCAAGGCGATCTCGCTCTCCATCGACCGGCAGGCCGTCACCGACAAGATCTTCTTCGGTAACCGCAAGCCGGCCGACAGCTGGGCCAACCCGCTGACCCCGGGTGCCACGCCGGGCGACTGCACCGCCTGCAAGTTCGACCCGGCCCAGGCCAAGCAGCTCCTCCAGGAGGCCGGTGGCTTCCAGGGCAAGCTGACCCTGTCGTACAACGCGGACGCCAGCCACAAGGAGTGGATGGAGGCCGTCGCGCAGCAGATCAAGACCAACCTGGGCATCGACGCGGTCGCGGTCGGCGTGCCGACCTTCGCGGTCTTCCGCGCCAACATCAACAACTACAAGATGACCGGCATGTACCGCGCCGGTTGGCAGCAGGACTACCCGGACGTCGAGAACTGGATCAACCCGCTCTACGTCACCGGTGGTTCCTCGAACGACGGCAAGTACAGCAACCCGCAGGTGGACGCCCTCGCCAAGGAGGCCTCCGCGGCCCCCAGCATCGAGGAGGCGCACAAGAAGTTCGCCGAGGCCACCAAGCTGATCGACCAGGACGTCCCGGCGATCCCGATCTACTTCAGCGGCGAGCAGTCCGGCCACTCGGAGAAGATCAAGAAGCTGGAGCTGACCAACGTCGGCGAGCTCGACATCACCTCGGTCGAGCTCTGATCCGAACGGTCTGACCCCGGGTCGGGCTCGCCTCACCGGTGAGCCCGGCCCGGGGCCGTTCCGCGAGGGGGTGTACAACAAACCCCTCGCACGTTGTCGTCACCGCGTCGGGTGCCCGGCGCTCCCTGTCTGGAGGACCACCCCATGGGCCGTTATCTCTTGAGACGGCTGCTGCAACTCGTGCCGGTGTTCATCGGCACGACGTTCCTGATCTACTGGCTCGTCTGGTCGGTGCCCGGTGACCCCTTCGCCGGCAAGTGCGGCGACCGTGGCTGCCCGCCGAACTTCCGGGCGCAGATGACCGAGAAATATCATCTCGACGACTCGATCTGGGTGCAGTACGCCAGCTACATGAAGAACCTTTTCCAGGGTGACTTCGGTATCACGTTCGGCGGTCGCGAGATCAGCGACATCATCGCCACGTCGTACCCGAACACCCTGAAGCTGGCGGTGGTCGCCCTCGCCATCGAGGCCGTGATCGGTCTCGGCGCGGGCATCCTGACCGGTCTGCGACGCAACGGCTTCCTGGACAACCTGGTCCTGGTCTCCACCCTCTTCCTGATCGCCCTGCCGGTCTTCGTCATCGGCTTCGTGCTCCAGTGGGTGCTGGGCGTCAAGTGGGGCATCATCAACCCGACCGTCTCCAACGAGATGCGGTTCAGCGAGTTGATCGTGCCCGGATTCGTGCTCGGCAGCGCCTCGATGGCGTACATCGCCCGGGTGGCGCGAACGAGCATCGCCGAGAACCGGCGGGCCGACTACGTGCGCACCGCGATCGCCAAGGGCCTCCCGATGCGCCGGGTGGTCGGCGTGCACCTGCTGCGCAACTCGCTCATCCCGGTGGTCACGCTGCTCGGCACCGACCTCGGCGCGCTGATGGGCGGCGCGATCGTCACCGAGGGCATCTTCGGCATCAACGGCATCGGCCGCCAGGTGCTCCGCTCGATCGTCACCAAGGAGAGCGCTACCGTTGTCGGCATCGTGGTGGTGCTGGTGGTCGTCTACCTCGTGATGAACCTGCTGGTGGACCTGCTCTACGCCGCCCTCGACCCGAGGATCCGCTATGAGTGACCGCCGCAGCGAACGAATCGTCCCAGCAGTCTGCGCGGGTAACCACGCCCGCGCCGAGCGCAGCGAGGTGCGGGCATGAGTGACCCGAGTACCGCGTCGATCGTGTCGACGCCGCCCGCGACCATGCCCACCGAGGCCGGGTCCGGCGCGCCCACCAACGCCGGCCTGCCGGAGAGTGCCAAGCAGCAGAAGCCCCGTGGCCTGCTCGGTGACGCGTGGATCGACCTGCGGCGCAAGCCGCTGTTCTGGATCTCCGCGGCGTTCATCGTGTTCTTCCTGGTGATGGCCGCGTTCCCGTCGCTGTTCACCTCCGGCGACGCGGTCAACGGCGCGCTGGAGCGCAGCCGGGTCGAGCCGTCGTCGTCGGCCTGGTTCGGCTACGACGTGCAGGGCCGCGACGTCTACGCCCGCACCATCTACGGCGCCCGCGCCTCGATCGTGGTGGCCGTCGTGTCCACCCTGCTCACCCTGCTCGTCGGCGGCGCGATGGGCATCATCGCCGGCTACCGCGGCGGCTGGGTCGACGCGCTGCTCTCCCGCGTCGCGGACATCTTCTTCGGCCTGCCGTTCGTGCTCGGCGCGATCGTCATCCTGACCACGTTCAACGGCTCCGGCACCGACAACGGCGAGTGGACGATCATGGGGCTGGTCATCCTGTCCCTGAGCGTGCTGAGCTGGCCGGTGGTGATGCGGCTGATGCGCTCCTCGGTGCTCGCCACCAAGGAGGCCGACTACATCGTCGCCGCCCGCGCCCTGGGCGCCGGCACCGGCCGGATCATCCTCAAGCACCTGCTGCCCAACTGCCTGGCCCCGCTGCTGGTCTACGGCACCATCATGGTCGGCTCGTTCATCGGCGCCGAGGCCACGCTGTCGTTCCTGGGCATCGGCCTGAAGAGCCCGGTGGTCTCCTGGGGCATCATGATCAGCGAAGCCCAGAACTACATCCGGGTCTCGCCGTA
>NZ_FMDM01000020.1 GCF_900090105.1 Micromonospora humi
GCCGACGCCAGACCGCCCCCCGCCCGACCCGCCCGCACCCCGGCCGCGGCCGACGCCAGACCGCCCCCCGCCCGACCCGCCCGCACCCCGGCCGCACCCGGTGCCGGACGGTCCGCCGCCGGGCCACCGATCGCCGCCAGCGGCGCAGGCACGGGCGGCCGGGGTCGTGGTCGCGCCGAGCAACACGTCCAGCCCTCGGCACGCCGCCATCACGGCGGGACCGGCGGCGGTGTTCTTCGCGCTCAGGTCGTACCCCCAGATGGTGGCGGCGAGCGGGAGCGCGACGGTCGCCGCGTGCCGGCCCCCGGCGGCGGTGGCGACCGCCAGCCCGGCGGCGGTCAGGCCGCCGGCCAGGCCGAGCGCGACGGCGGGCCGGACCCGGCCGGACGGGATCGGCCGCTCCGGCCGCTCGGTCGCGTCGAGCCGCCGGTCCGCCCAGTCGTTGGCGGCCATCCCGGCCCAGTAGAGCAGCACCGACGCGGCGGCCAGGGCGGGGGTACGCCGGCCGAGCGTGCCGGCCGCCGCCGCGCCGGCCAGCACGTCACCGGGCACGGACAGCGCGGCGGGCGCGCGGACCAGCTCGGCCAGGTCGGCCAGCCGGGTCACCGGGCCACCCCGGCGTGCAGGCCGGCGACGAAGTCGCGCAGCACCGCCCACTGCTCGCCGAGCGCGTGGCCGGTGTCGCCGAGCGGGTCCTTGAAGAAGAACGCCAGCTCGGCGAGCGGGCCCCGACGGCCGGCGGCGTGCGCGGCGGCGGTCAGCCGAGCCAGGTCGAGCACCAGCGGAGCGGCCAGCGCGGAGTCGCAGCCGTGCCAGGTGAACTCCATCCGCATCCCGGTGCCCAGGAAGCCGGCGAAGGTGACCAGGTCCCAGGCGGTCTTGAAGTCGCCCAGCTCCTCGACGTAGTCGATCCGGGTGCTGCCCTGCGGCAGGTAGCCGAGCGTCTCGGCGAGCACCCGCTGCTTGCTGCCCACCTTGGCGGCGTTGGCGGCCGGCTCGGCCAGCGTGGCGCCGTCGCCGCCGCCGAGCAGGTTCGTCCCGGACCAGGACCGTACGGCCAGGTGCCGCATCGCGAACATCGGCGCGAGCACCGACTTGAGCAGCGTCTCGCCGGTCTTGCCGTCGTGCCCGGCGTACGGGAGGCCACGCTCGTCGGCGAGTGCGGCCAGCGCCGGCAGCCGGGCCCCGGTCGACGGGGTGAAGTCGACGTACGGGCAGCCGGCGGTGAACGCCGCGAACGCGTAGCGGGAGCTGGGCGGCAGCACGTCGGCGAGGCCGGTCAGCGCGGCCCGCAGCGCGGGCAGGTCGTGGTGGGCCGGATGCGGTTCGGGCGCCGGCTCGGTGGCGGCGACGTTGACCACCACCACCCGGTCCAGGTCGTGCCGGCGGCGGAATGCGGTCAGGTCGTCGACCACGGCGGCGATCCGGTCCGCCGGGGTGCCCTCGGTCGGCGCGGGTCGGAGCGCCGCCTCGACGTCGGCCAGTTCCGGCGCGACGGCGTCGGCCAACCGGCCGGGCAGCACCCCGGCGGCGGCGAGCGCCTCGGCGCGTTTGGTCAGCGGGGTGGCGACCACGTCGTGACCGCCGAAGACCAGATCGGCGAGGCCCGGCAGCGCGGGTCCGCGCAGCTCGGGCAGCTCGGTCACGCACCCGGTCGGCGGGGTGAGCCCGGCCCGCAGGGCCAGCGCCCCGACCACGCTCGTGGTGGCGACCGAGCCGCGTGCTCCGACCAGCCAGACACCCGTACGCATCGCGTTACCTCCCCAGGTCGGTGCCGGCCCCGCCGGTGCGGCCGGGGAATCCCGGTCCGGCCGCACCGGAGGGCCGTGCTGGTCGTGCCGGCCGGAGGATCCCGGCGGCACGCTCCCCGACGCCGGCCTCGTCCCCGCCGCGGGGCGCAACCGCGGCGGGCCCTCGCCGGCCGGCGCCGGAAGGGTGTCGGCGGCGCTCGCACGCCGCACGGGTTGGCGGGTTGTTAAGCGGGGCCCCCTCCTCTACCGGAGGCGTTAAGCGGGGCCCCCTCCTTCTCCACCTCGACCCAGGCGGAGTCGGCCGCCGACCGGGAGACCGCGTCCAGCACCAACTGCACCTGCAACGCGTCGGCGAACGACGGCCTCGGGTCGGTGCCGGTGGCGATCGCCTCGACGAAGTCGCGCATCTGGTGGGTGAAGGAGTGCTCGTAGCCGATGATGTGGCCCGGCGGCCACCACGCGTCCAGGTACGGGTGCTCCGGCTCGGTCACCAGGATCCGGTTGAAGCCCTGCTCGGCGGTGGGCCGGGTGGCGTCCAGGAACTCCAGTTCGTTGAGGCGTTCCAGGTCGAACACGACGCTGCCGCGCGAGCCGTTGATCTCGACCCGCAGGGCGTTCTTGCGCCCGGTGGCGAACCGGGTCGCCTCGTAGGTGGCGAGCCCACCGCCGTCGAGCCGGGCCACGAAGACCGCCGCGTCGTCCACGGTGACCTCGCCGGCGCCCCGGCCGTTGCCGCCGGCCTGCGCGGCCAGGCCGCTCGATCCGGCGGGCAACGGCCGCTGCTTCACGAACGTCTCGGTCAGCGCGCTGACCCCGCTGATCGACTGCCCGGTGACGTACTGGGTGAGGTCGATGATGTGCGCGCCGATGTCGCCCAGCGCGCCCGAGCCCGCCCGGTCCTTCTGCAACCGCCAGACCAGCGGGAACTGCGGGTCGACGATCCAGTCCTGGAGGTAGACCGCCCGGACGTGCCGGATCTCGCCGAGCCGCCCGTCGGCGACGAGTTGCCGCATCAGGGCCACCGCCGGCACCCGCCGGTAGTTGAAGCCGCACATCGCGCGGGCCCCGGACTCGCGGGCCCGCGCGGCGGCGGCGGTCATCTCCCGCGCCTCGGCGACGGTGTTGGCAAGCGGCTTCTCGCACAGCACGTGCTTGCCCGCGGCCAACGCGGCGAGGGCGATCTCGCGGTGGCTGTCCCCCGGCGTGCAGATGTCGACCACGTCGATCTCGTCGGACTCGACGAGCCGCCGCCAGTCGGTGGTGTGCCCGTCCCAGCCGAGCCGGTCGGCGGCCTCGGCCACCTTCGACTCGTCCCGGCCGCAGACGAGCGACATCCGCACCTTCGCCGGCAGGTCGAACACCCGGTTCACGGTGCGCCACGCCTGTGAGTGCGCGGCGCCCATGAACGCGTAGCCGACCATGCCGACCCGCAGGATGCTGTCGTGACTGGACAAGCTGGGTCTCCCCCCGTGTGTCAGAACCCGAGCTTCAGGTAGTCGCCCGAGTTCTGCTTGGTGATCGTCTCGGAGGAGAGCACGATCTCCTTCGGCACCTGGAGTTCCACCAGGTCGGACATGCCCTTGCCCTGCCCGATCAGCCGGGCCAGGGAGATGGCCGAGGAGGCCATCGACGGGCTGTAGGTGACGGTGGCCTTGAGCACCGTGTTGTCGGCCGCGATGTCCTCCATGGCCTTCTTCGAGCCGGCGCCGCCGACCATGAAGAACTCCTTGCGGTTGGCCTGGTTGACCGCGGCCAGCACGCCGATGCCCTGGTCGTCGTCGTGGTTCCAGACCGCGTCGATCTTCGGCAGGGCCTGGAACAGCCCGGTCGCGGCCTGCTGGCCGGAGTCCACGGTGAACTCCGCCGGCCGCCGGTTGGCCACCTTCAGCCCGTACGAGGCGAGCGTGTCGGCGAAGCCCTTGGAGCGTTCCTGGGTCAGCTCCAGCGACTCGATGCCGGGGATCTCGCCGATCACCGGGTTGCTCACGCCCTTGGCCTTGAGCTGCTCTGCGATGTAGGTGGCGGCGGCCACCCCCATGCCGTAGTTGTCGCCCTTGATCTGCAACCGGTAGGCGCGCGCGTCCGGGAACGCCCGGTCCAGGTTCACCACCGGGATGCCGGCCTTCATCGCCTCCAGGCCGAACGCGTTGAGTTCCTTCCCGTCGTGCGGCAGCAGCACGATCACGTCCGGCTTCTGGGAGATCAGCGTGGACAGCGCCGCCCGCTGGGCCGCCGCGTCCGCGCCGGCCTCCACCGACTTGAGCTCCACGTCGCCGTACGCGCCGGCCTGCGCCTTGGCGTTGTTGGTGATGGCGGCGATCCAGCCGTGGTCGGCGGCCGGGGCGGAGAAGCCGATGGTCACCTTCTTGCCCGGCTCGGTGTTGGCGTCGTTCGCGGCGGCCTTGGTCTGCGCCTCGGTCGGGGACTGCTCGTTGCTCGTGCAGCCGGCGAGCAACACCCCGGCCGAGACCGCGGCCCCGCCGAAGAGCAGCCGGCGGCGTGACAGGTCACTTGTCATGACGGCCTCCTGAATGAGGTGGTGGGGTGGTTTCGGGTGCGGTGGGCCGGGCCGGCGTCGGATCGACGGCGGCCTGGTGGCGCGGTGGGATCAGGTGGTGGTGGCCCGGTTGCGGGCGAGGAACTGAGTCAGGCTGCGGAACTGCACCTGCTGGACCAGGACGGCGGCGACGATGATGCCGCCCTTGACCATGTTCTGGGCCTCGGCGGAGAGGTTGTTGATGGCGAACAGGTTGGTGATCGTGGAGAAGATGATCACCCCGAGCAGGGAGCCGACGATGGTGCCCCGCCCGCCGCTGAGCAGCGTGCCGCCGATGATCGCGGCGGCGATCGCGTCCAGCTCGTAGAGGTTGGCCATCGCCGCCTGGGCGGAGGTGGCCTGCGCGGTGAGCATGACCGCGGCGATGCCGCAGCAGAGGCCGGAGAGCGCGTAGAGCAGCACGGTGTGCCGGCGGACGTTGATGCCGGCGAGCCGGGCCGCCTCCGGGTTGCCGCCGACCGCCACCGTGCGGCGGCCGAACGTGGTCCGGTTGAGCAGCACCCAGCCGGCCGCGACCACCGCGACGAGGATGTAGACCAGCAGCGGGATGCCGAGCACCTTCGTGGTGGCGATGCCGTTGATGAACGAGCTGGTGGAGACCTGGGTCTGCTTGTCGGAGATCTCGGCGGCCAGCCCCCGGGCGGCGACCAGCATGGCCAGCGTGGCGATGAACGGCACCAGCCGCCCGTACGAGACGAGCAGCCCGTTGACCACGCCGACGGCCAGCCCGACGGTGAGCGCGCTGAAGATCATGCCGCCGGCGCCGTAGCTCTGGGTGGCGAGCGTGGTGGACCAGACCCCGGCCAGCGCCACGATCGCGCCGACCGACAGGTCGATGCCGCCGCCGATGATCACGAAGGTCATGCCGACGGTGACCACGCCGACCACCGAGGCGAGCTTGAGGATGGTGAGCGTGTTGCCCCACACCCAGTTCGGGTCGCCGTAGAGGTCGGGCCGGGTCAGGACGCCGATGACCACCAGCACCACCAGCGTGGCCAGCAGGCCGAGGTTACGCTTGGCGCCCTCCCCGCCGTCGCCGCGCCACCAGGAGAGCCGGGCCGCCGCGTCGGCCTTGGCGGTCTCCGCCCGGTCGACCGGCGGCGACTGTGCGGGCAGGGCGGTGTCGGTATCGCTCATGCCGGTGCGCCTTCCATGAGGGACCCCGCCATGACGAGGTCGAGCACGGTGTTCTCGTCGAGTTCGCCGGCCGGGGCCTCCCGGACCACCCGGCCCTCCCGCATCACCAGCACCCGGTCGGCCAGGCCGAGCACCTCGGGCACCTCGCTGGAGACCAGCAGCACCCCGACGCCCCGGGCGGCCAGGTCGCGGATGACCTGGTAGAGCTCGGCGCGGGCGCCCACGTCCACGCCCCGGGTCGGCTCGTCGAGCAGCAGCAGCCGGGTGTCCCCGAGCAGCCACCGGCCGACCACCACCTTCTGCTGGTTGCCGCCGGAGAGGGTGCGCACCGGTCGGCGTACGTCGCGGGGCCGCAGCTCCAGCGAGGCGGCGACCCGGTCCGCCTCGGCCCGCTCCCGGCCGGTGTCGGTGAAGCCGAGACGGGCGTACCGGCCGAAGGTGGCGAGCGTGACGTTGCGGTAGATCGGCTCGCCGAGCAGCAACGCCTGACTCTTACGCTCCTCGGGCGCCATGCCCATGCCGGCCCGCACCGCCGCGCCCACGCTGCCCGGTCGCAACGCCTTCCCGTCCAGCCGCACCGTCCCGGCGTGCGCCCGGCGGGCCCCGAAGATCGTCTCCAGCAGCTCCGAGCGGCCGGAGCCGACCAGCCCGGCGATGCCGACGATCTCGCCGGCCCGCACGCCGAGCGACACGTCGGCGAACTCGCCGTGCCGGGTCAGCCCGTCCACCCGCAGCAGCTCCGCGCCGGCGCCGTCGTCGGCCGGGCGCCGCGGGAAGACGTACTCGATGGTCCGCCCGGTCATCCGGGCGACCAGGTCGCGGGTCGGGGTGTCGCGCGCCGGCAGGCTCGCCGCCGTGGTCCGGCCGTCCTTGAGTACGGTGACCCGGTCGCCGATCTCGCGGATCTCCTCCATCCGGTGCGAGATGTAGATGACCGCGATGCCCTGCGCGGTGAGTTCCCGGATGATCCGGAACAGGTTGCCCACCTCGTCGTGGGCCAGCACCGCGCTCGGCTCGTCCATGATGATCAGGCGGGCCTCGTGGGACAGCGCCCGGGCCATGCTGACGATCTGCTTCCCGGCCGCCGGCAGGTGCCGCACCAACCGCCCCGGCGGGATCTCCGGGTGGCCGAGCCGGGCCAGGATCTGCCGGGTACGGCGGGCCATCTGCCCGCGCCGGACGAAGCCGAGCCGGCGCGGCTCGTGGCCGAGGAACGCGTTCTCCGCCACCGACAGGTCGTCGACCAGGTCGAGTTCCTGGTAGATGGTGGCGATGCCGGCGCGCATGGCGGCCTGCGGGTCGGCGAACGCGGCCGGTTCGCCCCGCCACACCACCTCGCCGGAGTCCGGCCGGTGCACGCCGGCCAGCACCTTGATCAGGGTGGACTTGCCGGCGCCGTTCTGCCCCAGCAGGCAGTGCACCTCGCCGGCCCGCACCTCCAGTTGCACGCCGTCTAGCGCGCGTACGCCGGGGAACGTCTTCACGACGTCGGTGAGGCGCAGCACCACCTCGCCCGCGACGGCGTCGGCGGGCGCCTCGACCAGCGGTTCCTCCTCCGTGCTCACCTCGACCTCCTCGGGTTGCATGCTGGGCATGCCCTCGCTGCGCTCGGTGCGTTCAGTCATGCGGGGCTGGTCGGGCATGCCCTCACGGCCCTCGCTGCGCTCGGTGCGTTCGGTCATGCTGTGCCGGATTGGCATGCCCTCACGGCCCTCGCTGCGCTCGGTGCGTTCGGTCATGCGGCTTCCCCGAATGCGACGTCGCTGGCGAGCACGGCCGCGCCGGCGACGCCGGCGCGTGGGCCCAGCTCGGAGAGGACGACCGGCAGGTTGCCGGTGGCCAGCGGCAGCGACCGGCGGTAGACCACGCTGCGGATCTCGGCGAGCAGGATGTGGCCGAGCTGCGCCAGGCCGCCGCCGATCACGATCATCGACGGGTTGGTGAAGCTGACCAGCCCGGCCAGCACGCTGCCGACCCGCCGGCCGCCGTCGCGGATGAGCTGGATGCAGGTGACGTCGCCCTCGATCGCGCCCTGCGCCACGTCCAGCGCGGTGACCGCGCCGCGCGCGGCGAGCCGCTCGACCAGGGCCGGCGACACCTCGGCGCGCGCCGCGGCGGTCGCCTCCCGGGCCAGCGCCGCGCCGCTGAACACCGCCTCCAGGCAGCCGACGTTGCCGCAGGAGCACATCGGACCGCTCGGGTCGACCTGGATGTGGCCGATGTCGCCGGCGCACCCGTCGGTGCCCCGGTAGACCTCGCCGTGCAGGTAGATGCCGCAGCCGATGCCGGTGCCGATCTTGATGAAGAGGAAGTCGTCGACCGAGTGGGCGACGCCGCCGTGCCGCTCGCCGATCGCCATGATGTTGACGTCGTTGTCGACCACGGCCGGGCAGCCGTGCTCGCGGGTCAGCAGCTCGCGCACCGGGAAGCGGTCCCAGCCCGGCATGATCGGCGGGGAGACCGGCACCCCGTCGCGGAAGCTCACCGGCCCGGGGACGCCGATGCCGATCGCGTCGAGCCGCTCGTACGCGCCGTCGACCTTGGCCTTGTGCAGCAGGTCGTTGACCCGTTGCAGGGTCACCTTGGGGCCGGAGCGGATGTCGGCCGGCTCGGTGTACGCGGTCACCGGCTCCAGGCGGCCGTCGACCACCTCGACGTCTATCGAGCTGGCGCCCAGGTCGACCGAGGCGAAGCGCAGGTGCGGGCTCAACTCGACGAGGGTGGAGCGGCGCCCGCCCCGGGAGGCGGCCAGCCCGGCCTCGGCCACGTAGCCGAGCGCGACCAGTCGCTCCAGCTCGGCGAGCAACCGGGGGCGGGGCATCTGGAGCCGGTCACCCAACTCGGCGCGGGAGACCGCGCCCTCGTCCCGGAGCAGCCGCAGGAGCCGCACGTGCAGGGGGTCGACCGTCCGCACCGGCAGTCACCTCCGCATCGAAGTCGTTCACATCGACGCAATGGCGATGTGTTGTGTCCGACACAGTAGGAGCCTTCCGGGTCACGTGTCCATAGCTTCGGCACATCTGATGGAAACTTTTGTCCATACGAACAAAAGCGAGTTCCGGATCATGAAAACGCGCCGCCCCGCCCGGGTTTCCGGACGGGGCGGCGCGGGTCGGGTCAGCGAGGGCTGGGGGCGTTGCGCTTCTTGCGCAGCTTGCGGTCGTCGCGCAGCTCGACGTAGGGCTCCTTGTCCTCGGGGAGCCCGGCGGCGATCGCCCGGCTGCGCTCCAGCTCGGCGTCGAACTCCGCGCCGAGCAGGATGGCGATGTTGCTCAGCCAGAGCCAGACCAGGAAGATGATCACGCCGGCCACCGCGCCGTACGTCTTGTTGTAGGACCCGAAGTTGCTGACGTAGAGCGCGAACAGGCCGGACACCACCAGCCAGAGCACCACCGCGAGCACGCCACCCGGGCTGACCCAGCGGAAGCCGCCGTGCCGGGCGTTGGGCGAGGCCCAGTAGAGGATCGCGAACATCAGGCTGACGATCACCAGCAGCACCGGCCACTTGGCGATGTTCCACACCGTGACCGCGGTCGAGCCGAGCCCGATCGCGTTGCCGGCCTGCTCGGCCAGCCCGCCGGTGAACACCACGATCACGGCGCTGACCAGCAGCAGCACGCCGATCACCGCGGTCACGCCGAGCCGGATCGGCAGGGTCTTCCAGATCGGCCGGCCCTCCGGCACGTCGTAGATGCTGTTCGAGGCGCGCATGAACGCCGCGATGTAACCGGAGGCGGACCAGAACGCGGCGACCAGACCGATCACCGCCGCGATGCTGGCCAGCCCGCCGGACCCGCCGGCCTGGGTGATCGCGGTCTCGATGACCTCCCGGATGTTCGGCTCCGGCACCACCTGGTTGACCGTGTCCTGCACCCCCTGGGTGGCCCGCTTGCCGAGCAGGCCGAGCAGGGAGATCAGCACCAGCACGCCGGGGAAGATGGAGAGCACGCCGTAGTAGGTGAGCGCGGCGGCCCAGTCGGTCAGGCTGTCGTCCTGGAACTCCCGGACGGTCCGCTTCAGCGTGGCCACCCAGCCCGGACCCGGCAGGTCGGTCGGGCTGTCCGGCCCGTCGTCCGGCCCCACCGGCTCGGTGCGGTCGCGCTCCTCCCGGACGGGAGACTCGTCGCCGGCCATCGCACCTCCCTCGTCGTCGTGTCGTCACTGCACGACTTGCCCCGAGGTCGGGCCGGGTAACCCCGCTAGGGGTAGAGCAACCTGGCCATCCGCCGGGACGCCAGCGCCAGCATGATGCCGGTGAGCGCCAGCAGGTAGGTTACGTCGAGCAGCCAGGACCAGCCGGACCCGCCCACGCAGACGCCCCGGAGCAGGTGCACCGAGCGGTAGAGCGGGGTCAGCTCGACCAGCCAGCGCAGCACCGCCGGGTAGGCCTCGGCCGGCACGAAGGTGCCGGAGAAGAGGAAGAGCGTGAACTGGGCCGAGCCCATCAGGTCGAAATCCTGCCAACTGCGCAGCAGCGTGGCGACGGTCATGCCGAGCGCGCCGAACGCGAACCCGACGAGCACCGCCGCCGGGAACGCGACGAGCGCCCGGGCCACGGTGGTCAGGTCCAGCGCCACCATGATCAGCAGGAACGCGGCCGAGTAGAGCGACCCGCGGGCCATCGCCCAGCCCAGCTCGCCCAGGGCGATCTCGAACGGCCGTACCGGGGTGGCGATCACCCCGTCGTACAGCTTCATGTATTTCATCTTGCCGAAGAAGTTGAAGGTGGTCTCGGACAGCGCGCCGCTCATCGCCGACGAGGCGAGCATGGCCGGGGCGACGAACGCCGCGTAGGACACCACCCGGCCGCCGGGCAGCGTCAGGTCGCCGACCAGCGCGCCCACCCCGATGCCGATCGACAGCAGGTAGAGCACCGGCTCCACGAAGCCGGAGACCAGCACCAGCCAGTAGGCGCTGCGCAGCGCGGTGAGGTTGCGCTCGGCCACCGCCGCCGAGCGCCGCGCCCCGGTGACGCCGGCCAGCCGGGGCAGCAGAAGAGCGACCACGACATCCCTTCCCTAGACGACGAGCTGACGACGGAACGCCCGCAGCGCCAGCCACCAGCCGACGCCGGCCCAGGCGGCCAGGTAGAGCACGTGACCGGCGACCGACCACTGCGGCGCCACGCCCAGCGTGGCGGCCCGGCACAGGTCGACGCCGTGCCAGAGCGGCGTCGCCCAGGCGACCGGCCGCAGCCCGGCCGGCATCGACTCGACCGGGAAGAACACCCCGGAGAAGAGCGTCATCGGGATCACCGCGAACCGGAACAGCAGGGCGAGGTAGCTGTCGCTGGGCACCCGGGCGCTGAACGCGAAGACCGGCGCGGCGACCGCCAGGCCGAGCAGCAGGGCGATCGGCGCCACCGCCACCGCCCAGGGCGACCGCAGCGCCCCGAACAGCGCGGTCACCAGCAGGAACGCCACCGTGCTGGTGACCACCCGGAACAGCACGAAGGCCAGGTGACCGGCCACGATGTCACCGGTGCGCAGCGGCGCGGCCACCTGGGCGTGGTAGGTGCGGATCCACTTGAAGTTGCTGTGCACCGGCCAGGTCGACTCGGCGACGGCGACCTGGAACGCGGTCGAGGCGATCAGGCCGGGCACCAGCCACCACAGGTAGCGCACGCCGTCGACGCCCTGGTCGACGTAGGCCCCGACGCCGAAGCCGAACCCGACCACGGTGAGCACCGGCAGCAGGAACGACGAGAAGACACCCGCCCGCCAGGTGCGCCGGTAGCCGACCAGGTAGTGCGCGAACACCGCCGCCGCCGGCACCCGCGGCAGACCCGTCGCGGCCCGGCCCGTCACCGTCGTCACCCGCACCACCCCCCGCCGACCTTCCTACTCCTCGGGTACGACAGGCGCGAGCATGCTCCACGCCGGCCCGACGAGGTGGCGGGAGGGGGGCCGCCACCTCGGGCCGGTCACGCCGGTCAGCGCGGGGCGACCTGGGTGACGAACGCGCGCCAGGCGTCGGGGGCGAAGGCCAGCACCGGGCCGGCCGGGTCCTTGGAGTCGCGCACGGCGACCACGTCGGGCCGGCCGTCCGCCACCTCCACGCAGGCTCCGCCTGCGGCGTTGCTGCGGCTGCTCTTGCGCCACCGGGCATTGCTCAGGTCCATGCCTCCGCCACCTCCGTCACGAATTCGAGGGACTGCTGGTGCGACAGCGCCTCACCACGGATCGACTCCCACACCTCGACCATCCGCCGCACGTGGTCAGCGCGGTCGATCACCTGGCCGTGGAGCTGCCCCTCCTGGAAGACGACGTCCTCGCCGTGCGGCGGGGTGGCGATCACGAACGGGCCGCTGACGCCAGCGTAGGCACCGGCGGTGAGCGGCACAACGTGGATCCGCACTCGGGGCAGCCCCGAGCCCACCTTCACCAGGTGACGCACCTGCTCCCGCATCACCTCCGGCCCGCCGACGCTCCGGCGCAGCACGTGCTCGTCGACGACGAACGTGAGCAGCGGGGGCCGGTCCCGGGTCAGCACCGGTTGGCGGTCCAGCCGGGTCGCCACCTGCTGCTCCACCTCGTCCGGCGCGAACAGCCGGCCGCCGCGGAGCAGCGCGCGGGCGTAGCCCTCGGTCTGGAGCAGCCCCGGCACGCAGATCGGCTCGAACCAGCGCAGCGCGGTGGCCTCCGCCTCGATGCCGGGCCAGTCGCGGAACCACGGCACCATGGCCTCCCGGCCGATCCGCCGCTGGATGCGCTCGAAGCGGCCGTCGGCGCCGAACACCGCGTCGCAGCGGCGGGCGAAGTCCAGGCTCGGGCGGCGCTCGCAGGTCTCCACCTTGGCCACCAGTGCGCCCGAGTAGGTGAGCGCCTCGGCCAGCGCGGTCTGCGACATGCCGCCGGCGGCGCGGGCCAGCCGCAACTCCTCCGCGAAGTGCTCCAGCATGGACGACAGTTCCACGGACAGCCTCCGTACGTCCTCGGTACACCCGCGAGCCGGTCGCCGGACGCGCTGGTCGTCGCCGCGCCGGACCTCCCACCGTAGTCGTGGCGTCACCAGACTGTCACGCAGCGGAACCGCTCCCGGGATCGGACGGCGGGCGGAACCAGGCCAGGGGCGTCGGCGCACGACGAGGTCCGCCGACGCCCCCATCCCCGCCACCACGGAGGCTCACCCATGGCAACGCTCCCCCGACAGACCCCGGACCAGGAGGGCACGCGCTGATGCCCCGGTATCGCCCCCACGTCGCGGCGCGCCCGTCCTGGCGCTGCCGGGTCTGCGGCGCCGCGTGGCCGTGCTCGCCGGCCCGGCTGGCGTTGCTCGGTGAGTTTCGCGAGGACCGGACCGCGTTGCTGATCCATCTCGGGACGCTGCTGTGCGAGGCCACCGCCGACCTGACCGCCGGACGGCCGGACACCGCGCCGCCGCACCTGGCCGAACGCTTCGTCCTCTGGGCCCGGACCCGTTGACCGGCGGGCCGGGCGGCGAGTGCCTCAGTCGACGAGGGTGCGGCCGGTGAGGTGCAGGAAGACGTCCTCCAGGCTGCCCCGCCGGACCAGCACGCCGGCCGGGTCCAGGCCGCGCGCGGACACCTGCGCCACGGCGGCGTCGCCGTCGGAGACGTAGAGCAGGATGCGGTCGGGCAGCACCTCGACCCGCTCGCCCAGCCCGTCGAGCTTGCCGGCGAACGCCTCCTGCGAGTCGCCGGCGAAGCGCAGCTCGACCACCTCGCGGGTGGCGTGCCGCTCGATCAGCGCCCGGGGCGAGCCCTCGGCGACGATCCGGCCGCCGTCCATCACCACCAGGCGGTCGCAGAGCTGCTCCGCCTCGTCCATGTAGTGGGTGGTCAGGACCAGCGTGACGCCCTGCCGCTTGAGCCGGAACAGCCGCTCCCAGACCAGGTGCCGGGCCTGCGGGTCGAGGCCGGTGGTGGGCTCGTCGAGCAGCACGATCTCCGGCTCGTTGACCAGCGCGCGGGCGATGGTGAGCCGCCGCTTCATGCCGCCGGAGAGCGGGTCGACCTTGCTGTCGGCCCGCTCGGCGAGCTGGACGAAGTCGAGCAGCTCGGCGGCGCGCTCCCGGGCCACCCGACGCGGGATGCCGAAGTAACGCGCGTAGGTGGTCAGGTTCTCCCGGACGGTCAGCTCCGGGTCGAGGCTGTCGAGCTGCGGGCAGACGCCGAGCCGGGCCCGCACGGCCGGGCCGTCGCGCACCGGGTCGAGCCCGAGGATGCGCAGCTCGCCGCCGGACGGCGGGGAGATGCAGCCGATCATGCGCATGGTGGAGGACTTGCCCGCGCCGTTGGGGCCGAGGAACCCGAACGCCTCCCCCCGGCGCACCTCCACGTCGATGCCGTCGACGGCGGTGAAGTCGCCGAACCGCTTCACCAGCCCGCGCGCCTGGATGAGTGGTTGCCCGATGGTCACCCGCCGACCCTAGCCGCAGCGTCCGACACCCCTGCGGGCCTGCACGGTGCGTGATCGCCACTACGTTCCGTGACCGACTCATTCCATCGTTGGAAGCGGGCCTAACTCACCATAGTGGAGCGACGAGCGAAGAGCGGTTCGGTCTTGTGGCCGGGTAATTGCGAAATTGATTCGAGAAAGGTGTGCAGTGAGTGAACGAAAGGCCATTCCGTCACTCATTGCAATCACGATTGGCAATGTTCCCAACGTGTCCACCATTCGCGTATCGTGCCCCCTCGTGCCACCCGTTCGCCCCTCCGACGCCACTCCCCCGTCACCCCGGCCGTCCGCCGGCGAGCCGGCCGGGTCCGATGTGGACACCGACGCGGTGCCGCTCCCGCCGGACGAGGGCGACGGCACCGACCCGGCGTGGGCGGACGACGGACCCGGCGAGACGCACCACCACATGCGGGACCCGGCGCACCCCGACACCCGGGACCTCGCCGCGCGTTTCGAGGAGGAGAAACCGGGTCGGGTGCTCTCCGGGCCGGTCGGAACGCTCTTCACCGGAATCACCGTCGCGGTCGCGCTGCTGGCGCTGCGGCAGGTGTTCTTCCCGTTGCCGCAGGGCAGCAAGTACTACCTCATCATCTTCCTCGCCGGCGTGCTGCCGGTGCTCTTCCTGGCGTACCCCTCGGGGGTGCGACGGTCGACGGAGCGGGCCGGGCCGACGGTGCTCGACTGGGTGCTGGCCGCCGCCGCGCTCGTCGTCTGCCTCTACCCGGTGCTGCCGTTCGCGCTCGGCGCGGGCGGCGGCGGTTACGACGCGTTCCTCGACCGGCAGGGCCTGCTCGACCCGCTGGACGTGGCGTTCGGCACCGGGCTGCTGCTCCTGCTGCTGGAGGCGTGCCGGCGCGCCACCGGCTGGATCCTGCCCGCCGTGTGCCTGCTCTTCCTCGGCTACGGCTACTACGGCGGGCTGCTCCCGCAGTCGTGGCCGGTGGCGCACGCCGGCCTGGACTTCGGGCAGCTTGTCGACGCGTTCTACAACTCCGACAGCGGCTTCTACGGCACCCCGCTCGACGTGGCCGCCACCTACATCGTGCTGTTCACCGTCTACGGCGCGGTGCTCGACCTCTCCGGCGCCGGCCGGTTCTTCGTGGAACTCTCCGCCGCCGCGTTCCGCCGCTCGCGCACCGCCGCCGGCCGCACCGCCGTCGCCTCCGGCTTCCTGCTCGGCACCGTCTCCGGGTCCGGCGCCGCCACCACGGTCAGCATCGGCGCGGTGACCTGGCCGATCCTGCGGCGCGCCGGCTACCCGGCCGAGCGGGCCGGCGGCATGCTCGCCGCCGCCGGGGTCGGCGCGATCCTCTCCCCGCCGACGCTCGGCGCCGCGGCCTTCATCATCGCGGAATACCTGGGCGTGTCCTACCTCCAGGTGCTCGGCTGGGCCACCGTGCCGACCGTCCTCTACTACCTGGGCATCCTGCTCTCCGTCGAGATCGACGCCCGGCGCTCGGGCGTGCGCCCGGTGGTGGTCGACACCGGCTCGGCCTGGCGACTGCTGGCCCGCTTCGGCTACCACTTCCTGTCCCTGTTCGTGATCGTGGTGGTGCTGGCGCTGGGCGCCTCGGCCATGCGGGCGGTGGTGATCGCCACCGTGCTCGCCGCCGCGCTGTCCTTCCTGGACCGGCGGCACCGGCTCACCCCGGCCCGGCTGGTGGCGGCGCTGCGTGACGGGGTACGCGGGGTGCTGGCGGTCAGCGCGGTGTGCGCCGCCGCCGGCATCATCACCGCCACCACCACCAAGACCGGCCTCGGCCCGCAGGCGGCGGCGCTGCTGGTGAGCGGCGCGCAGGCGGTCAGCTCCGAGCCGGCCGTGGTGCTGGCGCTCACCGCCGTGCTCGCCGCCGTCGCGCTCAGCCTGCTCGGCCTCGCGGTGCCGGTCACCGCGTCGTTCGTGATCGGCTGGGTGATCATCGGGCCGGCGCTGCTGCACCTGGGCGTCGCCGCCCCCGCCGCGGCCATGTTCGTCTTCTACTTCGCGGTGCTGTCCGAGGTCTCGCCGCCGACCGCGCTGGCCGCGGTCGCCGCCGCCGCGGTCACCGGCGGCCGGCTGGTGCCGACCATGTGGCAGACCCTGCGGTACGCGCTGCCGGCGTACCTCATCCCGCTCGCCTTCGTGGTCACACCGACCGGCCTCGGCCTGCTCGGCATCGGCGGGCCGGGACGGATCGCGCTGGCCGGGCTGGTCTCCGCGCTCGGCGTCGCCGTGCTCGCCGTCGCGGCCGGCGGATGGCTGCCCGGCGTCGGCCCGGCCGGAGTGCCGGAACGGCTGCTCGGCGCGGTCGCCGGGCTGGTGCTGCTCTGGCTGGAACCGCTGCCCATGGCGATCGGCGCGGCGCTGGCCGCGCTGGCCGTCGCGGGCGTGTACGTCCGACGCGGCGCCGGCCGCCCGTCGGTGGTGGAGTCCGTCAACCCTGGGGAGGACCGAGAGTGAGAAGGATCGACACGCGAATAGCCGCCGGCGTCGGGGCGCTGGCCCTGGTCGCCGCCGGCGCCGGCGGATGCGGGGGCCGACAGGACGGCGCGGCGACCGACGACGCCGCCAAGGACATCACCTGCAAGGTCACCACTGACACCCGGGTCGGCATCGCCACCGGCAACGCCACCGGCGTCTACTACGTGGTCGGCAACGCGCTCGCCGGTGAGCTGAGCAAGGCCACCGACGGCAAGCTCACCGGGACCGCCGCCGAGACCGGCGCCTCCGTGCAGAACGTCGAGCAGCTCGTCGCCGGCCAGTACGACGTGGCGTTCTCGCTGTTCGACACCGCGGTCAACGCGGTGCAGGGCAAGGGCAGCTTCAGCTCGCCGCAGCCGGTCAAGGCGCTGGCCCGGATCTACGACAACTACACCCAGGTGGTGGTGCGGGCCGACTCCGGGATCACCTCGGTCGCCGGCATGAAGGGCAAGAAGATCTCCACCGGCTCGCCCAAGTCCGGCACCGAGGTCATCGCCAACCGGCTGCTCACCGCCGCCGGGCTGGACCCGGCCACGGACATCCAGGCGCAGCGCCTCGACCTCACCAAGACCGTCGACGGCATGAAGGACGGCAGCATCGACGGGTTCTTCTGGTCCGGGGGCATCCCGACCGGCGGGGTCACCGACCTGCTCACCACCGCCGGCGGCAAGGTGACGTTCCTCGATCTCAGCCCACTGCTGCCGAAGATGGCCGAGCTGAACCCGGCGTACCAGGCCGGCACCATCGGCAAGGACGTCTACTCCACGCCCGCCGACGTGCCCACCATCGTGGTGCCCAACGTGCTGCTGGTGCGCGACAACCTCGACGCGGACGTGGCCTGCGCGATCACCCGGACCGTCTTCGACCGCAGGGACGCGCTGGCCCAGGCGAACCCGGCAGCCAAGGGCATCGAGCTGGGCAACGCCCGCAAGACCGACCCGGTGCCGCTGCACCGGGGCGCGGACCGGGCGCTCACCGACCTCGGCGCGAGCTGACCCGACCGGCCGGGCCCGGACCTCCCCGTCCGGGCCCGGCCCACCGACACCCGACCCGGAGAACCCCGTGCCGCTGCCCCACCCCACCCGCGTACGCCGGCACCACCGTTCCGCGGACCGCGCCGGGCAACTCCGGTCGGTCCGGGTGCAGCTGCTCGCGCCGATCCTGGTGGCCACCGCCGGCCTGGTGGTGCTCGGCGCGGCACAGGCCGGCGCCGCGCTCGACGCGTCCGCGGACGCCGACCGGGCCCGGGTGCTGGCCGGCACCGCCACCGCGACCGTGCGGCTGGTGCACGAGCTGGAACGCGAACTCGGTGAGACGGCGGCGTTGCGCCAGCGCGGCGGCAACGCCGGCCGGCCGCTCGTCGACGCCCAGCGGCTCCGGGTGGACGCCGCCGTCGACAGGTACCGCTCGGCCGGCGGCGACGCCCGCCGCGCCGCGCCGGACCTGGCCCGGGTGCTCGACGACGCGAACGGCCACCTCGACCAGCTCGCCCCGGCCCGCGCGCTCGCGGTGACCGGGGAGCGCGGCGACCCGGCGTACGGGTCCCTGGTCGAGTCGCTGCTCGCGGTCGCGGACGCGCTGCCCAGCCAGCTCCGCGACGCGGGCCTGGCCAACGAGGCCCGCGAGGTCGCCGCGGTGGCCGCCCAGGAGCACCTGTCCGCGCTGGAACGCGACCTGCTGCGCGCGGTCTTCGTCCGGGGCGCGCTGGAGCGCGGCGAACTGGCCCGGCTGGGCCGGCTCCGGGGCGCCCGGGAGCAGCGCCAGGCCGAGTTCCTCCGGATCGCCTCCGGCGCCGCCAACGACGCCTGGTACCGGGTGGTCGACGGCACCGACGTGACGGCGGCCCGGCGGATGCGCGACGCGGTGCTCGACACCGACGGCGGCCCGGAGTCGCTGCGCACCGACGGCGACGCCTGGTACGTGGCGCAGAGCGGCACCATCCGCCGGTACAACCTGCTGGGCCGGGAACTCTCCGACGACCTGGACCGCGACGCCGCCGAGCTGGCCGGCTCGGCCCGGCTGCGCGCGCTGGCGACCGCCGGGGCGACGAGCGCCGTGGCGCTCGGCTCGCTGGTGACCGCCGTGCTGCTGGCGGTCCGCACCAGCCGCCGGCTGCGCCGGCTGCGGGTCGCGGCGCTCACCATGGCGAACCGGGAGCTGCCGGAACGGATCACCGCGATCGCGTCGGGCGAGGGCGGGCCGGTGGAGGGCCCGGCGACCCGGATGACCGACGGGATCCGCCGCGGCCAGGACGAGGTGGCGCAGGTGGCCGAGGCGTTCGACACGGTCAACCGGGCGGCGCTGCGACTCGCCGGCCAGCAGGCCGAGCTGCGGCTGGACGTCACCCGGATGGCCGAGGCGCTGGCCCGGCGCATCCGGACGCTGATCACCCGGCAGCTCCGGCTGCTCGACGACTTCGAGCGCGAGGAGACCGACCCGGACGCGCTGGCCCGGCTGTTCGCGCTGGACCACCTCGCCGCCCGGCTGCGCCGCAACGGGGAGAACCTGCTGGTCCTCGCCGGCGGTGAGCCCGGCCGGGGGCACGAGGGCGCGCTGCTCCTGGACGACGTGGCGCGGGCGGCGGCCTCGGAGATCGAGGACTACCCGCGGGTGGAGATCGACGTGCCGGCCGCCGCGGTGCACGGCGCGGCGGCCGGCAACCTGGTGCACCTGCTGGCCGAGCTGCTGGAGAACGCCACCGTCTACTCGCCGCCGGACTCCCGGGTGCTGGTGGACGGGCGACGGACCGTCGACGGGCTGGTGCTGCGCGTGCACGACCAGGGCATCGGCATCAGCGACAACCGGCTGGCCGAGATCAACCAACGGCTCGCCGCGCCGGCCATGCTGTCCAGCGCCGCGGCCGGCAGCATGGGCCTGCACGTGGTGGCGCACCTGGCCGCCCGGCACGGGATCCGGGTGCAGTTGCACCACGCCGGCAGCGGGACGGTGGCGCAGGTGGAGGTGCCCGAGTCGGCGCTGACCCGGGTCGAGTCGGTGACCCGCCGGCCGGTCGCCGACCGCCGGTCGCCGCATCCGCCGGCCGCGCCGTGGTTCAAGCCCGGCGCCGCGCCGGGACCGGCCGGCCCGCACGGCCTGCTCACCGCAGCGCCGGTCGCCGGCCGGCCGCCGGGAGCGCGCGGCGTCGCCGCGGTACGCCCGCCGGGCAACGCCCTGCTGGCACCGAGCGTGGCGCGCATCCGCCCGACGAGCGCGCCACCCGCACCGGTGTCGACCACCGGCGCGGGGCTGCCGCGCCGCACCCGGGGCGGGCACCTGCCCGCGCCGCTGCCCGACACCACCACGCCGCCACCGGCGGCGGACCTGCTCGACCCCGAGGTGGTACGCGCCCGCCTGTCCGCCCTCGCCGAGGGGGTGGCCAGCGCGACGCGCCGTGCCCCGAACCCCACCACACCCACCGGGAGAACGTCATGACCACACCCGTCACCGCCGGACTCGACTGGCTGCTGGCGAACTTCGCCGAGCAGGTCCCGGACGTCTCGCACGCGCTCGCGGTCTCCGAGGACGGGCTGCGGCTGGCCTCCTCCCCCGACCTCTCCGCCGACCAGGTCGACCAGCTCGCCGCCGTGATCAGCGGGCTGGCCAGCCTGACCGTCGGCGCGGCCCGGCTGATGTCGGCCGGTCGGGTGCGCCAGCAGATCGTGGACATGGACGGCGGGGTGATGCTGGTGATGGCCGTCGGCGAGCGGGCGTTGCTCGGCGTGCTCGCCGCGCCGGGCTGCGACCTGGGCCAGATCGGCTACGAGACGGCGACGCTGGTGCAGCGGGTGGCGGAGGCGCTGGAACCGGCGGTCCGGCAGTGATCCGCCGCCCGGCGCGGCTGGTGGCCGCGCTGCTGTCGGCCGTGCTGGTGGCCGGCTGCGGCGGTGGCGACGCCGACGCGCCGGCGTGGCACGGCGGGCGGATCTTCCTGGCCACCGGCAACACCACCGGCGTCTATTACCAGCTCGGCGGCGGCTACGCCGACCTGATCAGCCGGCACCTGCCCGGCTACGAGGCACGGGCGGAGCCGACCGGCGCGTCGGTGGAGAACATCACCCGGGTGGCGAGCGGCGACATGGAGATCGCGTTCAGCCTGGCCGACACCGCCGCGGACGCGGTCAACGGGCGGGGTGTCTTCGACAAGCAGCCGCAGCCGGTGCGGGCGCTGGCCCGCGTCTACAGCAACTACACCCACGTGATCGTCCGGGCCGACGGCAAGATCGACAGCTTCGCCGACCTGCGCGGCAAGCGGGTCTCCACCGGTTCACCGAAGTCCGGCACGGACATCATCGCCGGTCGCCTGCTCACCGCCGGCGGCATCGACCCGAACCGGGGGATCCAGCGGCTCAACCTGTCGCTGCCGGAGACCGTCAAGCGGATGCGGGCGAACACGCTGGACGCCATGTTCTTCTCCGGCGGGCTGCCCACGCCGGGCATCAAGGACCTGCTCTCGGCGGCGCCCGGCACGTTCCGGCTGCTGCCGCTGACCGAGCTGATCGAGCCGCTGGGCGCGCGCTACGGCTCGGTCTACACCACCGCGTTGCTGCCGAAGGAGGCGTACGGCCTGCCGGCGCCGACCCCGACCATCACGGTGGCGAACGTGATCCTGGTGGCGGCGGACATGCCGGACCAGCTCGCGTACGACCTGACCCGGGTGTTGTTCACCTGGCAGGGCGAGCTGGTGCGGGTGCATCCGGAGGCGGCGAACTTCTCCCGGGCCAGCGCCTCGCTGACCGAGCCGATCCCGCTGCACCCGGGCGCGCAACGGTTCTACCGCAGCGGCTGACCACCTCGCCTCCATTATCATTCTCGATAGTGATAACGTGCGGTCATGGAGATGTCGCGCGAGCGTTGGGCCGAGACGGCGCTGCATCCGGTGCGGATCCGGATCCTGCGCGCGGTCGCCGGCTCCCGGCTGACCACGCACGACCTGGTCGAACTGCTGCCCGACATCCCCCAGGCCACGCTCTACCGGCACCTGGCGCTGCTGGTCCGGACCGGGCTGCTCGACGTCGTGGAACAGCGCCGGGTCCGCGGCACGGCCGAACGGGTGTACGCGCTGCCCGCCCACAGCGCGACGCTTGACGCCTCGGCGCTGGCCACGGCCACCCCGGAGGACCACGCGCGCTACTTCACGTCGTTCGTGTCGAGCCTGCTGTCCGAGTTCTCCCGCTATCTCAGCCGGGAGCGGATCGACCTCGTCGCCGACGGCGTCGGCTACCAGCAACTCGTGCTGCACCTGACCGACGCCGAGCTGGCCGAGTTCGCGGCCGGCTTCAACGCGCTGGTCGGGCCGCTGCTGAGCAACGAGCCCGGCGACGGTCGGACACCACGCCTGCTGGCGACCGTCCTGATGCCGGCCGACCGGCCGACGCCCACCGGGCACGACGAACGGCAACCGGGGCCGACCGACGGCTCCACGACGACGGGGGAGAACTGATGGCAACGGTGACGGTGACCGGCGACCTGATCGACATCCGGTTCAGCGGCTGGGAGCGGCTCTGGACCGGACGGGAGAGATTCGCGCTGCCCACCGGCGCGGTCCGGCACGCCGCCGGAGTTCCCGACCCGCTCCGGCTGGCCCGCGGCGCCCGCCGGGGATACGCCGTCTCCGGGTTCGCCAAGATCGGCGTCTGGGGCCTGTTCGGTGGTCCCCGCCAACTCGTCGCGGCCCGCCGGGGCGAACCCGGGCTGCACCTGGTGCTCGACCGGGCGGCGGCCGGCGGCGAGTTCGACGAGGTGGTGCTCTCCACGCCCGCCGGGCCGGCGCTCGCGGAGGCGATCGGGCGGGCGACGGCGGCCGGCGCATGACCGGCGACCGCCTCGCGATCGAGGTGTCGCACCTGACCAAACGCTACGGCGACATCACCGCCGTACGCGACCTGAGCTTCACCGTGGAGCCCGGCGCGGTCACCGGATTCCTCGGGCCCAACGGCGCCGGCAAGACCACGACGATGCGCATGGTGACCGGGCTGGTGTCACCCACCGGCGGCACGGCCACCATCGGCGGGCAGCCGTACGGCCGGCTGACCCACCCGTCGCGGACCGTCGGCGCGGTCTTCGGCGGCAACGCGTTCCACCCCGGCCACACCGCCCGGGACCACCTGCGCGTCTACGCCGCGCTGGGCGGCCACCCGGACGGCCGGGTCGCCGAGGTGCTCGACCTGCTCGGCCTGGCCGAGGCCGCCGACCGCCGGACCCGCGGGTTCTCCACCGGCATGCGACAACGGCTGAACCTCGCCACCGCCCTGCTCGGCGACCCCCGCGTCCTGCTGCTGGACGAGCCCGGCAACGGGCTGGACCCGGAAGGCATGGCGTTTCTGCGCACCCTGCTGCGCCGACTCGCCGACGACGGTCGCACCGTGCTGGTCTCCAGCCACGTGCTCAGCGAGATCCAGCAGCTGGTGGACGACGTGGTGGTGATCCGACGCGGCGAACTCGTCACCGCCGGGCCGTTGTCCCGGCTCGCCGGCCCGCCGGCGGTCCTGGTCACCTCCCCCGACGCCGAGGCCCTCGCCGCCACCCTGACCGTCGGCCCCGGCCCGGTCCCCCGGGTGGAGACCGTCGGAGCCGGCCGGCTCCGGGTGCACGGGTGGGACGCCCCGGGCGTCGCCGACCACGCCGCCGCCCACCGGCTGCGGGTCCACGAGCTGGTCACCGAGCACACCGGACTCGAACAACTCTTCCTGCGCCTGACCACCGACGAGGTGACCACCCGATGAGTCTGCTGATCACCGCGGAGTTCCGCCGGCTGCTGGCCACCCGGATGTGGGGCGGGCTGCTGCTCACCGCCGCCCTGCTGGGCGGCGGCATGCTCGGTGCCATGGCGCTGGTGGGCCCGGAGAGCTTCGACCCGCCACTGCCCGGGTTGGACACCGAGGCCGGCCTCCGCGCCGTGCTCGGCATCCTCGGCTACACCGCGTTCGTGCCGGCCGCCGCCGGTACGCTCACCGTCACCTCCGAGTACCGGCACGGCACCGCCGCCGTCACCTTCCTGTTCGCACCACGCCGGGGCCGGGTGCTGGCCGCCAAACTCGCCGCGTACGCGGTCGTCGGCCTGGCGTACGGGCTCGTGCTCGCCGGCACCGCCGCGGCGGCGCTGTTCGCCGTCGCCGCCGCCCGCGACGTCCCGCTCGGGCTGCCCACCACCAGCGTGCTGGCGCTGCTCGCCCGGATCGGCGTCGCGATGGCGGTGTACCTGCTGATCGGCGTCGGCGTGGGCGCCCTGGTCCGCCACCAGGTCGCCGCGCTGGGCGTCGTGGTCGGCTACCTGTACCTGGGCGAGCCGATGCTCATGATGATCCCCGGCGTCAACCTGCTCTACCCGGTCCTGCCCGGCGGCGCGACCGCCGCGCTGACCGGCTTCACCTACCTCACCGACGCCATGTCCGATCAGCTCGGCACCGCCGCCGTCCCCCTCCTCCCACCGGCGGCCGGCGCCCTCGTCCTCGCCGGGTACGCGGTGACCGCCTCGGCGCTCGCGGTGCTCCTTCCGCTGCGCCGCGACATCACCTGACCGCGATGCTTGACCCTCACACGGTGTCAGGGCCGAGGCTGGGGGGACCATGTTCAGTATCGGAGAGTTCGCCGGCCTGGGCCGGGTGTCGGTGCGCATGCTGCGCCACTACGACGCCATCGGCCTGTTGCGTCCCGCCCACGTCGATCCGCACAGCGGCTACCGCTTCTACACCGCGGTGCAACTACGCCTGCTCAACCGGGTGACCGCCCTCAAGGACCTGGGCTTCAGCCTGCACGAGGTGCAGACACTGATCGACGAGAAGGTGGACCCCGCCGAGCTGCGCGGCATGCTGCGCCTGCGGCGGGCCGAGCTGGCCGCGCGGATGCGGCAGGACACCGCACGCCTGGCCCAGGTCGACGCGCGACTCCGCATGATCGAGAGCGAGGGACACATGGACACCGGAGACGTCGTCCTGAAGAGCATCCCGGCGATCCGGGTGGCGCAGTTGTCGGGCACCGCCGCCGGCTACGACCACCCGACGTCGATCACCGAGAACCTCAGCCCGCTCTACCCCCGGCTGATGGAACTGCTGGAACGGCACCGGGTGGCCGTCACCGGCGCACCGATCGCCTGGTACGAACCGGCGCCGGTCGCGCCGGGCGACGAGACGATCCGGGTGCACGCGGCGGTCCCGGTCGGATCGGCCGAGGTGCCCGCCGCCGCCGGGTTCGAGGTGGTCACGCTCCCGCCCATGGAGTACGCGGCGACCGCGCTGCACCACGGCCCGATGTCGGAGGCGTTCCGGACCGGACAGAAGCTCGCCACCTGGATCGACGACAACGGCCACCGCGCGGTCGAGCCGGGCTTCGCCCGCGAGGTCTACCTGGACTGCCCGGACGACCTCGACCGGTGGGTCACCGAGATGCAGGTGCCGGTGCGGGTGACCACCCCGACCTGACGCCGAGCGGCCGTGTCAACAGCATGGGTGCCTCCGCGCGCCTCAGACACCCATGCTGTTCCACTCGCACTCCAGCCAGCCCACGAGTGGAACGCCACGAGTCTCTCCGGCTCGTTTTGACACCCATGGCGTTCCACCCACGCGGACGAGCCGCTGGGGTGGGGTGGGTGGGGGGTCAGCTGGCGGGACCGAACCAGCGGGGCAGTTGGTCGAGCAGCTCCTGCTGGTCGTCGCCGGCCCACGCCACGTGGCCGTCCGGCCGCAGCAGCAGGGCGGGCACGTCCAGCTCCGCGCCGGCGTCGACGACGTGGTCGACCCGGTCCGCCCAGCCCGCCACCGAGAGCCCGCCGGTCCGGTCCAGCAGCAGCCCCCGCCCGGCGTGCATCAGCCCGTACAGGCTCCCCCGCGTCAACCGCACATCGCGCAACCGCCGGCCGAGCAGCTCGTGGCCCGCGCCGAGGTCGTACCGGACCGAGACCGCGGTGATCTTCTCGATCAGGTACCGGTTCACGTCCTCGAAGTCCATCAGCTCCGCCAGCAGCCGTCGCACCGCCTGCGGTCCCGGGTCCAGGGACATCAGCTCCGTCTGCGCGCGGGTGTTGTCCAGCACGTCCGCCGCCACCGGCCGCCGCTCGGCCTCGTAGGTGTCCAGCAGGTCCGCCGGCGCCCACCCGTCGACCTGCGCGGCAAGCTTCCAGCCCAGGTTGAACGCGTCCTGGAGTCCCAGGTTGAGCCCCTGCCCGCCCAGCGGCGGGTGGACGTGCGCCGCGTCGCCGGCCAGCAGCACCCGGCCGACCCGGTAGCGCTCGGCGAGGCGGGTGGCATCCCCGAAGCGGGACAGCCAGCGCGGCGAGTGCACACCGAAATCGGTGCCGGCGGTGGCCCGCAACTGCTGCCGGAACTCCTCGATGGTCGGCGGGGCGGTGCGGTCCTCCGCCACCCCGGCCGCGGGCACGACCACGCGGTACAACCCCTCGCCGTCCCCGACCGGCCCGGCGCCGAAGCGCAGCTGCGTCTTGCGTACCTCCGTCATCACGGCCATCACCTCGTCCGCCGGCGCGGTCAGCTCCATCACGCCCAGCAGCGTCTCGGATCGGCTGGGCTCGCCCGGAAAACCGACGCCCACCAGCTTGCGCACGGTGCTGCGACCGCCGTCGCACCCGACCAGCCACCGCGACCGCAACCGGGTGCCGTCGGCCAACTCGGCGGTCACCCCGTCCTCGTCCTGGCTCAGCCCGACGAGGTCACTGCCCCGCCGGATCTCGGCGCCGGCCTCGACGGCGTGCTCGGTCAGCAGACGCTCGGTGACCGGCTGCGGGATGCCCAGGATGTAGCCGTGCGCGGTGTCCATCCGTGGCGGCCACTCCTTCGCGATGCCGGCGAAGTAGCCGCCGAGTCGGAACGTCTTCCCTGCCGCGAGGAAGCGCTCCAGCAGGCCGCGCTGGGCCAGCACCTCGATGCTGCGCACGTGCATGCCGAGCGAGCGGACCACGCTGGTCGGCTCCTCGTCCCGCTCCAGCAGGGCCACCCGCACGCCGTGCAGCCGCAACTCGGCGGCCAGCATCAGGCCGGTCGGCCCGCCGCCCACGATGATCACGTCGATCATGGGATCCCCCGTTCGATTTCGCCAGGTCACGGCGTCGGAGGGGGATTCTTCAGCAACACCGGGGTCTTGCCGCAAGACCCGGGGTGCGATATACGTTGAGAGTGGCAGGGAGCGTGACTCCCTGCCTTTTCTGTTCCTGAACAGCCGGCCAACCGCGCGCCACGAAGCGCTAGCATTGCTCTCATCAGCTCCGACGGGAGTAAACGGTGGCAGCCCTCAGCATCAGAGATCTTGATGACGCGGTCCGCGAAAAGCTGCGAATCCGCGCCGCGCGACACGGCAAGTCCATGGAATCCGAGATCCGGGACATCCTCACCGCGGCCGTTGCCGAGGACGTAGCGGGAGCCGACCTGTTCAGCGCACTCACCGCCCGGTTCACCGGGCTCGGTGGCGTCGAGTTGGATCTACCCGCCCGTTCCACTCGACCCCGCGCGGCGAGCCTGCCCGAGTGATGATCGTTCTCGACACCGACGTCGTCTCCGAACTCATGCGATCCGAGCCCGCGCCGGTGGTGCTGGCGTGACTCCCGCGGAGTTCAACCACCGACCTGTACACCACAGCCGTCACGGTCGCCGAGATCCGCTACGGGATCGCACGGCTACCGGACGGCCAGCGCCGTGATTCCCTGCAACAAGCCGCCAACGAGATCTTCGCCGCCTTTCCTCGCCAGGTGCTGCCCTTCGACCTCGCGGCAGCCGGCGCCTACGCCGACGTGGTGGCCGGCCGGGACCGGATCGGTCGTCCGATCGACGGGTTCGACGCCCAGATCGCAGCCATCTGCCGCACTCAGGTCGCCGCACTCGCCACCCGGAACACCAAAGACTTCGCCGACACCGGCATCGAGGTCGTCGATCCCTGGCAGGGGACGGCCGCCGAAGACCGCTGAGCGGCCGGCGGCAGACAACCCGTCGGCACGCCGACCGGGCACAATTGGGCCGTGGAACGTCACGAGTTCGGTGTCGCGGTGCGCCAGTTGCGGGAGAACACGCCGCCCGCCGCCGTCGGGCTGCCGGTCGGCCGCCGTCGTACGCAGGGGCTGCGGCGGGAGGAACTCGGCGAGCTCGCGGGCATGTCCGCGGACTACGTACGCCGGTTGGAGCAGGGGCGCAGCCACCCGTCGGCCGGCGTGGTGAACGCCATCGCCCGGGCGTTACGGATCGGGCGGGCGGACTACGAGCGGCTCTGCGCGCTGGCCGGGTACGCCGCCGCGGACGGCCAGGTGCCGACCGACCTCGGCCCGGGTGCGATGCGACTGCTGGAGCGGTTCACGGACACCCCGATGTTCGTCTCCGACGCGGCGATGAACCTGGTCGCCGTGAACAGCGCGTTCCTGGCCCTGAGGCACTGGGATCTCACCGGGGACCCCTGGGAGTGGAACATCGCCTGGCGTACGTTCTGCGATCCCTTCACCGGCTTCAAGCAGTCAGTGGACGACGCCACCGATCACGAGGCGATCCTCGCCGCCCAGCTGAGGAGCACGCTGTTGCGTTACCCCGCCGACGCGTCGCTCGCCGCGCTGGTGGACGAGATGCGAAGCCGGAGCCGCTTGTTCGACGCTCTCTGGCGTACGCCGCGACCGGTGGCGGCCTACGAGAGCAGTGCCGCGTTCATCCATCCCGATGCCGGTGCCGTCACGCTGGTCGGCAGCCTGCTCGCCATCCCGGGCGACGATCTGACCGCCCTGATGCTCACCGCGGCGCCCGGCTCGGCCGACGCGGCGCGCCTGGCGGAGATCATCGGCGCCGGCGGGGAACCGGCCATCGTCAAGGTGGGCCAGTCCGGCCCAGGCTGACCGCGCCGGATCCTGCCAGATTGGGTGTGCACACGAACGGCACTCACGAAGGCAGGGTTCAGCGATGAAGGCAGTGCGTTTCCACGAGTTCGGCGGCCCCGAGGTCCTGCGTTACGAGGACGTGGAGCAGCCCACCCCGGGCGCCGGTCAGGTCCGCATCCGCGTCGCCGCGACGTCGTTCAACGGCGTCGACGGCAACATCCGCGCGGGCTTCATGCAGGGCCCGATCCCGGTCGAGCTGCCGCACACCCCCGGCCTCGACGTCGCCGGCACTGTCGACGCGCTCGGCGCCGGCGTGGACGACGTCGCGGTCGGCGACCAGGTCGTCGGCTTCCTGCCGATGACCGGGACCGGGGCGGCGGCGGAGTACGTGATCGCGCCGTCGGAGATCCTGACCGGGGCGCCCCGGAACATCCCGTTGGCCGACGCGGCGGCGTTCCCGCTGGTGGGCCTCACCGCGTGGCAGGCGCTGTTCGACCACGGCAAGCTGACCGCCGGCCAGCGGGTGCTGGTCAACGGCGCCGGCGGAGCGGTCGGCGGGTACGCGGTGCAGTTGGCCAAGGAGGTCGGCGCCCACGTGATCGCCACGGCCGGCCCGCGCAGCGCCGATCGCGTCCGGGCGGCCGGCGCCGACGAGGTGATCGACCACACCACCACCGACGTGACCGCGGCGGTGACCGAGCCGGTCGACCTCGCACTCAACCTCGCGCCCGTCACCCCGGAACAGCTGGCCGCGCTGGTCACGCTGATCCGGGACGGCGGCGCCCTGGTCAACACCACCGTCTGGATGCCCGCGCCCGCCGACCAGGAGCGCGGCGTACGAGGTGTCGACCTGTTCGTCCGCAGCGACGCCGACCAGCTCGCCGACCTGGCCGCCCGGATCGGCACCGGCGAGTTGCGGGTCGACGTCGCCGAGCGGGTGGCGCTGGCCGACCTGCCCGCGCTCCACGCCCGGGCCGGCGCGGGCGAGCTGGCCGGCAAGACCGTCGTCCTCGCCCCCACCGCCTGACCCACTCCCAGGAGACGATCACGATGATTCCCGACGACGATCCCGCTCGCTCGCTGACCGTGGCGGACCCCGACGATCCCGACACGACCTACATCTCCCTGGTGGGCAACACCTACGGCATGGTGATCACGGGTGAGCAGACCAACGGCGCGTACTGCCTGATCGACATGCGCGTCCCCGACGGTGGCGGCCCGCCGCCGCACCGGCACGACTTCGAGGAGATGTTCACGATCCTCGAGGGCGAGATCGAGTTCACCTTCCGGGGCGAGAAGCACCTCGTGCGGGCCGGGTCGACCGTCAACATCCCGGCCAACGCACCGCACCACTTCCGCAACGTCTCCGGCGCACCGGCCCGGATGCTCTGCATGTGCACCCCGGCCGGGCAGGACGAGTACTTCAGCCGCATCGGCGACGTCGTCGCGGGCCGGGACGCACCGCCGCCGCAGCTCGCACCGGACGAACTCGCCGAACGCCGCCGCCGCGCCGCCGAACTGGCCTCGACCTACCGCAGCGAGTTCCTGTGACCATCCCACCGAGCCCGGAGAGAGGTCCGCCCGGAACTCGGACGTCGGCGGGCCGGGCTCTCACACCTACGGCGTCCAGTCGCGCCGCAGCAGGCCGTAGATCGCCATGTCCGCGAAGCCGTCCCCGTCGTACGCGCGCTCCCGCTGGGTGCCCTCGTGGGTGAAACCGCACGTCTCGGCGGTCCGCCGCATCGCCACGTTGCCGGCCAGCGTCTCGATCTCCAGCCGGCGCAGGTTGCGGTTGCGGAAGCCGTACCGGCAGAGCAGTCGGATCACCTCGGCCCCGTAGCCTCGGCCACGTGCCTCGGGGAGCAGCGAGATGCCGAGATGGGCGTACCGCTCGAACGCGCTGATCCCCCACAGCGAGCAGCCGCCGAGGAACGTGCCGTCGGCCACGGTCTCGGCCAGCAGCGACACCGAGCTGCCGCCGTCGGGCGGGTCGGTGACCTGCTTCTCCAGCCGGGCCCGGACCTGGCCGACGTGGCGCGGCAGGAACGGCTCGTCGTCCGCGAGCAGGTGCAGCTCGGGGTCACCGTCGAGTCGGAAGATGTTCGGCGCGTCGTCGGGCGTGGGCGGGCGCAACCGGACCCGTTCGGTGGCGAACATCCCGCGACGCTAACAGTCGGCACGGACCCCCGACGATCGGATTACCGATGCTCCGCCCCCACTACGCCGGTCCGGTCGCTGTCAGGCGTCGGCGGGCGTGGTGGCGGCGCGGGCCTCGGCGACCAGGCGGTCGGTCTCGGCGGCCACCGCCTCGTCGTCGACCGGTGTGCCCGGGTCGTAGCGCACCGTCCAGGTCAGACCGTCGACCCCGGACACCCGCCGGGCCGCGACCCGGCCGGCGCCGCCGGGCACCGGGTGGTGCGCGGTGTACGCCACCGAGGCGGTGACCCGGGCCCGCACCTGGTGCGGCAGGTCGCCCGGGTCGAGCAGCAGGTAGGACTCGGCCGGGGCGTCGGCGACCACGAGGTAGCCGTCGCGCTCGGCGACCTGCTCGGCGGGGGTCACGGTGAGCTCACGACCGGACCAGACCGCCTTGAGGACGTCGTGCCACCCGAGGCGCTCACCTCGGCCGGGCAGCCAGAGCCCGCGGTTGCTCGCGACCAGCACGCCGTCGCCCTCGCCGTTGCCGGCGGCGGCCCAGGCGAGCACCCGCTCGTCGGCGGCCAGCGGCGGCCGGTCGGCCGGGGGCAGCTTCGGGCGGCGGCGGAAAAGACCCATCACAGTCCTCCGGCGGCCTGCTCGCGCAGGGCCCGCGCGTGTTGTTCCAGCGAGAGCAACTCCCCGAACAGGGCGAAGTATTCGTCCTTGTGGCTCACCGGGTTGATCCGCTGGATCTTCGACTTGAGGTCCCGGATCCGGCCGGTGACCGAACTCCACTGGAGCCGGGCCATGGTGACCGAGACGTACCTCGGGTCGACCTCGCCGTCGATGCGCAGCGGCTCCACCGCCAGCTCGCCGACCAGCGCCTGGCCGGCGAGGTCGTCGCAGGCGTCCCGGACCCGCTCGATCCAGACCGCACCGCCGGTGGCGCCGGCCGCCCCGCCGGCGGCGGCGACGGCCACGCGCACCGCGGCGTGCACCGGGTGCTGGTAGTCGCCGGCCTCGACGGCGTCGAACATCGGGCCGGCCAGCACCGGCTCCTGCAGCGCCAGCTTCAACGCCTCGCGCTCCACCATGGACCGCGGACTGTCCACGGCCGGCGTGGCGGGACCCGGGCGCGTCGGCGCGGGTCGGCCGGCGGCCGGCTGGCCGTTCGCGGCGCCCAGCACGGCCCGCTGCACCGGCTCGATTTCCATGCCGAGGTCACCGGCGAGCTTGCGGACGTACTCCGGGCGTTTCTCCCGGTCCTTGATCTTCGCGACCAGCGGCGCGGCGCGGCGCATCGCCTCGACCCGGCCGTCGACGGTGTCCAGGTCGAACCGGTTGATCATGTGGCGGAGCGCGAAGTCGACGAGCGGCTCGCGCCGGGCCACCAGGTCGCGCACGGCCAGGTCGCCCTTGGCCAGCCGCAGGTCGCACGGGTCCATGTTGTCGGGGCTGACCGCGATGAACGTGCGCCCGACGAAGCGCTGGTCGTCCTCGAAGGCGCGCAGCGCGGCCTTCTGGCCGGCGGCGTCGCCGTCGAACGTGAAGATGATCTCCCCGGCCCGCTCGTCGCTGTCGAAGAGCACCCGGCGCAGCACCGAGATGTGGTCCGAGCCGAACGCGGTGCCGCAGGTCGCCACCGCGGTCGGCACGTCGGCGAGGTGGCAGGCCATCACGTCGGTGTAGCCCTCGACCACGACCACCTTGCCCTGCTTGGCGATCTCCCGCTTGGCCTGGTCGATGCCGTAGAGGACGTGCGACTTCTTGTAGATCGGCGTCTCGGGGGTGTTCAGGTATTTCGGGCCGTCGTCGTCGTCGAAGAGCTTGCGGGCGCCGAAGCCGATCACGTCACCGGTGATGTCCCGGATGGGCCACATCAGCCGGCGGCGGAACCGGTCGATCAGCGAGCCGGACCGGGCCGGGCGGGACAGGCCGCCGGTGACCAGCTCGTCGTGACTGAAACCCTGCTGGCGCAGGTGCTTGGTGAGCAGGTCCCAGCCGTCGGGGGCGAAGCCGCAGCCGTACCGCTCGGCGGCGGCCCGGTCGAAGCCGCGCCGGGCGAGGAACTCCCGGGCCGGCCGGGCGCCGGCGGTGGTGAGCTGGGCGCGGTAGAACTCGACGGCGGCGGCGTGCGCGGCCACCAGCCGCTGCCGCTGGCCCTGCTGCGGCCGGGCGCGCGGGGTGGACCGGTCGTCCTCGACGTAGCGGAGTTGGATGCCGGCGCGGGCGGCGAGACTCTCGACGGACTCGACGAACCCGAGGTGCTCGGCGTCCATCAGGAACTTGATCGCGTCGCCGCCGACCCCGCAGCCGAAGCAGTAGAAGACGTTGCGGGCCGGCGAGACGTTGAACGAGGGGCTCTTCTCGTCGTGGAACGGGCAGAGCCCCTTGAGGTTGCCGCCACCGGCCGACTTGAGCGTCACCACCTCGGAGATGACGTCCGCGATGGAGGTGCGCTCGCGGACCAGCGCGATGTCCTCGTCCCGGATCCGCCCCGCCATGGCCGCCACCTCCTCGGCGTACATCCTGCCCTGCCGGACCGACGATCCGGTGGCCGGGGGGACGGGCGTGTGGCGGACGCCGCCCGTCTCCCCCGGCTCACGCCGAGCGGCCCGCCCCGGCCGCGGCGTCGCCGATGCGGGGGAACGGCTCGATGGAGAAGACCACCTCGACCGGCACCTCGAAGTAGGCCGCGATGCGCAGCGCCAGGTGCAGGCTGGGCCGGAACTCACCGCGTTCCAGGTAGCCGACGGTCTGGTAGTGCACCCCGAGCGCGTCGGCGAGCTGCCGGCGGGAGACGCCCCGTTCGGCGCGCAGCACCGCGATCCGGTTGTGCACGGTCTCGCTCATCGACGCCCTCTCATCCGACCCGCTGCATGGCCCGCTCCCGCCGGGCCGCGACCCGCGAGCCGGACTCCCGGCGGGCCATCCGACGCAGCACCACCGGGGCCAGCACCAGCCCGAGCACCGCCCAGGCGCCGAGCACGCCGAGCGTCTCCAGGTGCCGCCAGGAGCCGCCCAGCTCGACCGCCGCCAGGTCGGCCGGGAGCAGCGCCGAGCGCATGCCCAAGCCTAGCCAGTAGAGCGGGAAGACCTGGGCGACGCCCTGCACCCAGCCGGGCAGGCCGTTGATCGGGTAGAAGATCCCGGAGAGCGCGATCAGGCCGAAGATCGGCAGGACCACCAGGCCCATGTTCCGCGGGTTCTCGATCACCGAGCCGATCACCGCGCCCAGCGGCAGCGTCGCCACCAGCCCGAGCGGCACCACCCAGGCCAGCGTGAGCCAGGCGCCCGGGTCGCCGAGCCGCAGCCCGTCCAGGAAGAACAGGCCGGGCGTGAGCTGGATGGTCACGCCGATCAGCGAGATCGCCGAGACCAGCACCAGCTTGCCGACCAGGTAGCCGAGCATGCCGTCCGGGATCGCCTTGGCGCGCAGCAGCGTGCCGTCCTCCCGGTCGACGATGAGCTGCTGGGCCAGCCCGAGCAGCCCGCCGAAGAGCAGGCCCATGCCGAGCGCGCTCGGTAGCGTGCGGGCGCCGAGGGAGAAGTCGGTGCCGGGCACTGTCGAGCCGCGCATCCAGAACACGGCGACCAGCAGGACCACCGTGGGGAAGAAGTAGTTCCACAGGTCCTGTCCGTTGGTGAACGTGGCGCGCAGCTCGATCAGGCCGCGCCGCACGCCGGCCCGGAGCGCGTTGGTGGTCGGGTTCATCGCGTCGCCTCCTCCTGCTGCTGCCACACCCGCTCGGCCCGGCCGGTGCGGATCCCGGTCTCCTCCTCGTGCACCAGCGCCAGGTAGGCGTCCTCCAGGCTGGCCCGGCGCACCTCCAGCTCCCGGACCCGGTCGCCGTGCTCGCGGAGCAGGTCGCGCAGGAAGCCGGTGGCGTCGGCGGTGGCGTGCACGTAACGCTCGCCGTCGCGGGTCCAGCGCACCTCGGCGTCGGAGGCGACGCGGCGGGCCAACTGGTCGGGCGAGCCCTCGGCGACGATCCGGCCGCCGGCCAGGATGAGGATGCGGTCGGCCAGCTTCTCCGCCTCGGCCAGGTCGTGGGTGGTCAGCACGATGGTGGTCGCGTCGGTGTCGGTGAGGCGGTGCACCAGCTCGTGGAACTCGCGCCGGGCCGCCGGGTCGAAGCCGACCGTCGGCTCGTCCAGGAAGAGCAGCTCCGGTCGGCCCACGATGCCGACCGCCACGTCGAGGCGGCGGCGCTGCCCGCCGGAGAGCCGGGCCACCCGGGTGCCGGCGTGCGCGGTCAGCCCCACGGTGGCCAGCAGGTCGTCGACCGGCCAGGGGCGCCGGACCCGGTCGGTGGCGTACGGCGCGTAGAAGTCGCCGAGGTGGGCGAGCAGCTCCCCCACCCGCCACTTGCCGTGGTCGCGCCAGGACTGGAGCACGACGCCGAGCCGGGCGCGCCACCGCTCGTCGCCGCGCGCCGGGTCGACGCCGAGCACCCGGACCGTGCCGGCCGAGGGCAGCCGGAAGCCCTCCAGGATCTCGATGGTGGTGGTCTTGCCGGCGCCGTTCGGGCCGAGCAGCGCGACCACCTCGCCCCGCCGGGCGGTGAGGTCGACACCGTGCAGCACGTCGGTGCTGCCGTAGCGCATGCGCAGGTCGCGGACGTCGAGGACCAGGCCCTCGTCGGGTGGTCCGGTCGGCGCGACGGCATCCAGGGAGTCGGTCGCAGTCATGCCCCGGAATGTAGCACCTCTACTACATTCCGAGGTACACCCGCTCAGCGTCGGGGGCGATGCAGCCAGCGGGTGACCGGAGGCGGTTCCTCCTCCTCGTACGATCGGGCCGCCCGCACGGCCGCGGCCAGGCCGGACCGGCGCGGCCGGGTCCCCGCGCGCAGGATCGGGTCGGCGGCCATCTCCCGGACCAGGGAGACCGCCAGGCCCAGCATCACCACCACGAACGGCAGCGCGACCAGGATGGTGGCCTGCTGCAGCGCGTCCAGGCCGCCGGCGAGCAACAGCGCCGCCGCGACCGCGCCGATGAGCACACCCCAGAGCACCACCACGCCCCGGTGCGGCCGCAACGCGCCCCGGGAACTCAACGAGCCGAGCACCAGCGACGCGGAGTCGGCACTGGTGACGAAGTAGAGCGCGATCAGCACCATGGCGAGCACGCTGGTCACCGTGCCCAGCGGCAGCGCGTCCAGCAGCCCGAACAGCGCCTGCTCCGAGCCGGCGCCCACGTCGGCCACCAGGTCCCGGGTGCCGGTGGACTGGGTCCGCAGCGCGGTGCCGCCCATCACCGCGAACCACACCGCGCTCGCGCCGCTGGGGATCAGCAGCACCCCGACCAGGAACTGCCGGACCGTACGCCCCCGTGAGATGCGGGCGATGAACGTGCCCACGAACGGCGCCCAGGAGATCCACCACGCCCAGTAGAAGATCGTCCACGAGCCCAGCCAGGCCGGGTCGGAGAACGCCCCGGTGCGGGTCGACATGCGCACCAGGCCGCTGAGGTAGTCACCGACCGAGGCTGGCAGCACCTCCAGCGTGTAGACCGTGGGGCCGACCACGAACACGAACAGCATCAGCACCACGGCGATCAGCACGTTGGTGGTGGACAGCCACTTCACCCCGCGGTGCAGGCCGGAGAAGGCCGACACCACGAACGCCAGGGTGAGCGCGCCGATGATCACCAGCTCGACGCCCCGACTGTCCCGCACGCCGGTCACCAGGTCCAGCCCGGCCGCCACCTGGAGCGCGCCGAGGCCGAGGCTGGTCGCCGAGCCGAACACGGTGGCGAACACCGCCAGCAGGTCGATCGCACGGCCGATCGGACCGTCCGTCCGCGCGCCCAGCAGCGGCGCGAACGCGGACGAGATCCGGTTGCCCCGCCCCTTGCGGAACGTCGAGTAGGCCAGCGCCAACGCCGCGATCGCGTAGATGCCCCACGGGTGCAGCGTCCAGTGGAACAGCGTGTACTGCATGGCCGTGGCGGCGGCGGCGCCGGTCTGCGGCTCGACGCCGGAGGCGGGTGGCGGCGCGGCGTAGTGCTGGATCGGCTCGGCGACGGCGAAGAAGACCAGGCCGATGCCCATGCCGGCGCTGAACATCATGGCGATCCAGGCCAGCCCGTCGAACTCCGGCTCGTCGTCGTCGGCGCCCAGCCGGATCCGGCCGAACCGGGAGGCGGCGAGCACCACCGCCAGCACCAGGAAGGCGTCAGCCGCGACCACGAAGAACCAACCGAACGTGGTGATCGTCCAGTCCAGCCCGGCCGCGCCGAACGACGCCAGCGAGCCGCGCGCGAACACGCCCCAGGCCACCACCGCCAGCACCCCGGCCACGCCGAGCCCGAGCACCACCCGGTCCGCCGGCTGCGCCGCGGGGCGCTCCCCCACCTGTTCCGCCATGGCCCCATCCTGAGCGGCCCCCCGCCCGGCGCGGGACGAAACGCCCTACCCGGTCCCGTCGATCTTGGAGTTGTGGCGCCCAGGATGCCGGTTCAACGCCGGTATCAGAGGTGCCACAAGTCCAAGATCGAGGGAAGGCGACCGGGTCAGGCGGGGGTGGCGGCGGCCTCCTCGGCCTCGACCTCGGCGTTCCAGGCCCGCTTGGTGGAACGCCAGCCCTCGTCGTCCAGGCCGCGCCGCCAGTAGCCGGAGATGGACAGGTCGCCCGCCGGCACACCACGCTCCACCCGCAGCAGGCGACGCAGCTCCTTGACCGCACCGGCCTCACCGTGCACGAACGCGTGCACCCGGCCGGGCGGGAACTCCAGCGCCCGGACCGCCTCGACCAGCGCCGCACCGGCCGGGCGACCGGCCCGGTGCAGCCAGCGCAGCTCGACCGCGCCGGCTCCGTTCAGCGGCAGCTCGTCGGCGGGACCCGCCACCTCGACGAAGACCCGGGCCGGCGCGCCGGCCGGCAGCCGTTCCAGCGCGGCGGCGATCGCCGGCAACGCGCTCTCGTCGCCGGCCAGCAGGTGCCAGTCGGCGGTCGGGTCCGGGGCGTACGCGCCGCCGGGGCCGGTGAACAGCACCCGGTCGCCGGGGCGCAGCGCCGCCGCCCACGGGCCGGCCAGCCCCTCCTCGCCGTGGTGCACCACCTCGACGGTCAGCTCACCCGCCGCGGCGTCCCAGGCCCGCACCGTGTACGCCCGCAGCCGCGGCCACTGCTCGGCGGGGAACTCCCGCTTGACGGTGGCCAGGTCGGTCGGGTGCGGATAGGTCACCCCGGCCGGCGGGAAGACGATCTTCACGTAGTGGTCGGTGTAGGCGCCCACCGGCAGGCCGGTCAGCTCCGCGCCGCCCAGCACGAGCCGGATCAGGTGCGGGGTGGGCCGCGAGGTCCGGACGACCGTGGCGGCGGTGAGCTTCTTCGGGCGTTCCGTCATGCGGCTTAGGCTACCCTCAGTTGCCGGCCGTACCCGCCGGGCGGGTGGTCAGCTCGGCGACACCAGCCGGGCGTGCCAGGCCAGCGCGGCCGGGTCGGTGAGCGAGGCCACCTGGTCGATCGCCACGCGCAGCCGTGCGGCGTCGTCCGAGGCGTCCCGCCAGAGCGGCGCGAAGACCTCGTCGAGCGCGTCCGGGGCGCGGTCGAGCAGCGCGGCGACCAGCTCGGCGAGGAGTTCCCGCTGCCGGTCGTAGCGGCCACTGGCACCGGGGCGGCGCATCACGTAGCGCAGGGCGATGCCCTTGAGCAGCGCGCA
Organism: Micromonospora humi; assembly: GCF_900090105.1. Classification (GTDB taxonomy): domain Bacteria; phylum Actinomycetota; class Actinomycetes; order Mycobacteriales; family Micromonosporaceae; genus Micromonospora; species Micromonospora humi. The sequence continues at coordinate 37,932 of NZ_FMDM01000020.1, forward strand.
CTGCGCCCGGATCCGGCGCGGCACCACCAGGTCGGCGGCGTAGCGGCGGTGCGGGCCGGCGCCGTGGCGCGCCTCGGTGGCGGCCACCACCGTCGACACGAACCGGCCGGTCAGCACGCTCGTGGTGGCCTTCAGGGCGGCCAGCGACCGGTGGCTGCCGTCGTACGCGGCGAGCGGGGCGAGCACCGGGTCGGCGAGCAGTTCGCCCAGCACCTCGCCCAGGTCCTCCGGCGCCTCGCCGGAGTAGGCGGACGCCACGTCGGCGCAGAGCGCCCGCCGCTCGTCCTCCTCGGCCAGCAGCGGGCGCAGGTCGACGTACCCGCCGTGGATGCCGTCCTCGACGTCGTGCACCGAGTACGCCACGTCGTCCGCCCAGTCCATCACCTGGGCCTCCAGGCAGCGCCGGTCGCCGGGCGGGGCGCCGGCGCGCAGCCAGTCGAAGACCGGCCGGTCGTCGGCGTACACGCCGAACTTGCGCTGGCCGGGCCGGCGCGGCCACGGATACTTGCCGATCGCGTCGAGCGCGGCCCGGGTCAGGTTCAGCCCGGCGGACCGTCCGTCCGGGGTGAACACCTTCGCCTCCAGCCGGGTCAGCACCCGCAGCGTCTGCGCGTTGCCCTCGAAGCCGCCGGTGGCGGCGGCCAGCTCGTCCAGGGCGTACTCGCCGTTGTGGCCGAACGGCGGGTGGCCCAGGTCGTGGGCGAGCCCGGCGGTGTCCACCACGTCGGGGTCGCACCCGAGCCGGGCGCCCATCTCGCGGGCGATCTGCGCCACCTCCAGCGAGTGGGTCAGCCGGGTACGCAGGAAGTCGTCGGTGCCGGCGGCGTGCACCTGGGTCTTCGCGGCGAGCCGGCGGAACGCCGCCGAGTGCAGCACCCGGGCCCGGTCGCGTTCGAACGGCGACCGGCCGTACCCGGTGTCCTTGGGCGCCTCGGCGACCAGCCGCGCCGCGTCGTCAGCGTGCATGCAGCACGCAGAACTCGTTGCCCTCCGGGTCGGCCAGCACGGTCCACGCCACGTCCCCCTGGCCGATGTCGACGTGCCGCGCGCCCATGTCGACCAGCCGTTCCACCTCGGCCTCCTGGTCGGTCGGGCGCAGGTCGACGTGCAGCCGGTTCTTCCCCTGCTTCGGCCCGGAGACCGGGACGAAGACCAGGCCCGGGAGCGTGTCGGGGGTCCGGCGGATCTCCACCTCGTCGGGCTTGTCGGTGATCACCTGGTAGCCCAGCGCCTCGGCCCACCAGCGGGCGAGCCGGGACGGGTCCCGGGCGTCGACAACCAGGTTCTCCCAGACGGCGGTCATGCGGCCATCCCTCCCGATCAACACGTGGCGGAAGCTCAGGTTACGCCGGGGTGACCGGAACGGCGCGCCAGGCGGGCCGCCGGACGTCACCGGCGGCCCGCCCGGGGAACGCTCAGCGGGAGTCGGAGCCGGTCGTGCTGATCGCCGCGCGGCCGGCCTCCAGCCGGGCCACCGGCACCCGGAACGGCGAGCAGGAGACGTAGTCCAGACCGACCTCGTGGAAGAAGTGCACCGAGTCCGGGTCGCCGCCGTGCTCGCCGCAGACACCGAGCTTCAGCCCGGGCCGGGCCGCCCGGCCCTCCTCGGCGGCGATCCGGACCAGCCGGCCGACGCCGTCGGCGTCGATCGACTCGAACGGCGAGATGCCGAAGATGCCCAGTTCCAGGTAGCGCCAGAAGAACGCGCCCTCCACGTCGTCGCGGGAGAAGCCCCAGCCCATCTGGGTCAGGTCGTTGGTGCCGAAGGAGAAGAACTCGGCCGCCTCGGCGATCTGCCCGGCGGTCAGCGCCGCGCGGGGCACCTCGATCATCGTGCCGATCAGCACGTCGACGCCGCTGTCCCCGACCACCTCGGCGATGATCTTCTCGGCCTCGGCACGTACCGTCTCCAGCTCCTGCACGGCGCCGACCAGCGGCACCATGATCTCCGGGCAGGCCGCCCCGCCGTCGCGGGCGACCGCGACGGCGGCCTCGGCGATGGCGCGGACCTGCATGGCGAACAGGCCCGGGATGACCAGGCCGAGCCGGACCCCGCGCAGGCCCAGCATCGGGTTCTCCTCGTGCATCCGGCGCACGGCGGAGAGCAGCGCCTCCTCCTTGGCCACGTCCTCGCCGCGCTCCTGGGCGACCGCGACGTTGACCGCGAGCTGCTCCAGCGGGGGCAGGAACTCGTGCAGCGGCGGGTCGATCAGCCGCACGGTGACCGGCAGCCCGTCCATCTCCCGGAAGATCTCCACGAAGTCGGCCCGCTGCAACGGCAGCAGCGCGGCGAGCGCCTCGTCCCGCTCCCGCCCACCGCCGGCGAGGATGAGCCGCTCGACCAGCTCCCGGCGGTCGCCGAGGAACATGTGCTCGGTGCGGCACAGGCCGATGCCCTCGGCGCCGAAGCGCCGGGCCCGCGCCGCGTCCGCGCCGGTGTCGGCGTTCGTCCGGACCCGCAGCCGCCGCGCCGCGTCGGCGTGCGTCATGATCCGGTGTACGGCCCGGACCAGCGCGTTGTCGATGTGCTCGGGGTCCAGGCTGCCCTCGAAGTACTGCACCACCTCGGACGGCATGACCGGCACCTCACCGAGGTAGACCTTGCCGGTGGTGCCGTCGATCGAGACCACGTCGCCCTCGACGACGGTGTGGTCGCCGACGGTGAACTTCTTCGCCGGGACGTTCACCTCCAGCGCGTCGGCGCCGGAGACACAGGTCTTGCCCATGCCGCGGGCCACCACGGCGGCGTGGCTGGTCTTGCCGCCGCGCGAGGTGAGGATGCCCTTGGCGGCGATCATGCCGGTCAGGTCGTCCGGGTTGGTCTCCCGACGGACCAGGATCACCGACTCGCCCTCGGCGGCCAGCTCGACGGCGCGGGCCGAGGTGAAGACCACCTTGCCGGAGGCCGCGCCCGGGGACGCGCCGATGCCCCTGGCCACCGGCTGGAAGTCGTGGTCGAGTTGGAAGCGGGGGAACATCAGCTGGGCGAGCTGCGCGCCGTTGACCCGGTGCAGCGCCTCGTCCAGGTCGATCAGGCCCTCGTCGACGAGCTGGCCGGCGATGACGAACGCGGCGGCGGCGGTGCGCTTGCCGACCCGGGTCTGGAGCATCCAGAGCTTGCCGCGCTCGATGGTGAACTCGATGTCGCAGAGGTCCTTGTAGTGCTCCTCCAGCCGGGCCATGATGCCGAGCAGCTCGTCGTAGGAGGGCTTGTCGAGCTGCTCCAGCTCCTGCAACGGCACGGTGTTGCGGATGCCGGCCACGACGTCCTCGCCCTGGGCGTTGGCCAGGTAGTCGCCGTAGATGCCCTGCGCGCCGCTGCCCGGGTCGCGGGTGAACGCGACGCCGGTGCCGGAGTCGGGCCCGAGGTTGCCGAAGACCATGGTGACCACGTTGACCGCGGTGCCCAGGTCGGCCGGGATGCGCTCCTGCCGGCGGTAGAGCACCGCCCGCTCCGCGTTCCACGACTCGAAGACCGCGCGGATGGCCAGGTCGAGCTGCTCCCGCGGCTCCTGCGGGAACTCGCGCCCGGTGTGCTTGGCGAAGATCTTCTTGTACGCGTCGACCAGCGCGCGCAGGTCACCGGCGTCCAGGTCGAGGTCGTCGTGGGTGCCCTTGGCGTGCTTGGCCTCGTCGAGCGCGTGCTCGAACTCCTCGCCGGGCACCTCGCAGACGGTCTTGCCGAACATCTGGATGAGCCGGCGGTAGGAGTCCCAGGCGAACCTGTCGTTCTGCCCGGCCTGCTTGCTCAGGCCGATGACGCTGCGGTCGTTGAGGCCGACGTTGAGGACCGTCTCCATCATGCCGGGCATGGAGAACTTGGCGCCGGAGCGCACCGAGACCAGCAGCGGGTCGTCCGGGTCACCGAGCCGGCGGCCCATCTCGCGCTCCAGGGACTCCAGGTGCGCCTCGATCTGCCCGGCGAGGCCGTCCGGCTCGCGCCCGGTCGTCAGGTACGCCTGGCAGGCCTCGGTGGTGATGGTGAAGCCGGGCGGGACGGGGAGGCCGAGGTTGGTCATCTCGGCCAGGTTGGCCCCCTTGCCACCGAGCAGGTCCTTGAGGTCCTTGTTGCCCTCGGCGAAGTCGTAGACGTACTTACCGTCGACCGTTTCCTCTTTCGCTGCCACCAGAGCCTCCCACGCGCGCCATTGACACTTAACGAAGGTTCAGTTCGGACATACCCCGGGAGCGACCACCGGTAATCCCGGCTCGTCAGCGATCGGTGGGCGAAGGTTAAGCGAACTTCGCGAGGCCCGGGAGCGTTCGGTGACAATCGGCACAACAGTCACCACCGCCCGCGTCCGTACGGGTTTCTGGGAACGCTTCCACGCGCACGATCACGCAATTACCGATTCCCCTCGTACCCTTGACGGCACCGGATATCGCCGAACCTGACCTTTGCCATATCCCGCACGAATACACCCCTCGGAGCCGTCGCCGTGCCGACCAACCCCGCCGCCCCCGAAACCGGGCCGCAGCCGACCGAGACCCACCCCACCGTCCCGTCGCCGGCCGGCGACGCGCCCGGCCTGCCGCCCGGCGCCGGCGCCGAGTTGCCCGCGGCCCCGGCCGCCGCCGGCGAGCTGGCCCGCGTCGCCGCCGACCGGGCCGTCGGGCAGCTCGCCCCGCCCGCGCCGGTCCGCCTCGGCGACGTGGTGCCGGCGCCCGAGCGGGTGCTCCCCGACCCGGCCGGTGACTTCACGCTGCCGCCGGACGCGGCGATCCGGGTCGGCGTCGCCGGCCTCGACGTGGCCGAGCAACTCGCCGGCTGGCTGCGCCCGGCCACCGGCTACCCGCTCCCGGTGACCGACGCGGCCGCCCCGGGGCCGGGCGGCCCGCTGACGCTCACCGTCGCGGCGACCGGCGCCACCGCGCCGGCGCGACCGGAGGGCGCACCCGCCCCGGGTACGCCGACCCCGCGCCCGCCGGCCGACCACCCGGCCTCCGCCGGGGCAGCCCGGCCCGACGCGGCCTCCGCCGGCACGGCCCGGGCCGACGCGGACGGCGACGACGTGGCGCTCGGCGACGAGGGCTACCGACTCGACGTCACCGCCGCCGGCATCCGGATCACCGCCACCACCCCGGCCGGGCTGTTCCACGGCGCGCAGACGTTGCGGCAGCTCCTGCCGGCGGCGATCGAGAGCGCCACCCCGGTCACGACGCGCTGGGCGGTGCCCGGCGGCACCGTCGTCGACCGGCCGCGCTTCGCCTACCGGGGCGCCATGCTCGACGTCGCCCGGCACTTCTTCGGCGTGGACGACGTGCTGCGGGTGGTCGACCACCTGGCCCGCTACAAGCTCAACCACCTGCACCTGCACCTCACCGACGACCAGGGCTGGCGGATCGCTGTCGACTCCTGGCCCCGGCTCGCCGAGGTCGGCGGCGCCACCGCGGTCGGCGACGCGCCGGGCGGCCGGTACACCCGGGACGACTACCGGCGGATCGTCGGGTACGCCGCCCGTCGCCACGTGACAGTGGTGCCCGAGATCGACCTGCCCGGGCACACCAACGCGGCGCTGGTCGCCTACCCCGAGCTGGCGCCCGGCAAGACCGCGCCGCCGCCGTACACCGGCACCGAGGTCGGGTTCAGCTACGTCGACCCGGCCGACGAGCGGACGTACGCCTTCGTCGCCGACGTGTTCGGCGAGGTGGCCGCGCTGACCCCCGGCCCGTGGCTGCACCTCGGCGGCGACGAGGCGTTCAAGGTGCCGGCCGCGAGCTACCGCGCCTTCGTGGCACGGGCCCAGGAACTGGTCGCGGCCACCGGCAAGACGGTCGTCGGCTGGCACCAGCTCGCCCCGGCCGGGCACGTCGACGGGCGCGTCCTGCAGTGGTGGGGCACCAACGGCGACGACCCCGAGACGGCCGACGCGGTACGCCGGGGCGCCCGGCTCATCCTCTCCCCCGGCAACCGCGCCTACCTGGACATGAAGTACGCCCCCGACACCCCGATCGGGCACGACTGGGCCGGCCTGATCGACGTGCGCCGGGCGTACGACTGGGACCCCGGCGCGCACGTCGTCGGCGTACCCGAAGCCGCCGTGCTGGGCGTGGAGGCGCCGCTGTGGACCGAGACGGTGACCACCCGCGCCGAGATCGAGTTCATGATGTTCCCGCGCCTGCCCGCGATCGCCGAGCTGGGTTGGTCGCCCCGTGCCACCTACGACTGGGCCGGCTTCCGGGAGCGGCTCGCCGGCCACGGGCCGCGCTGGACCGCCGCCGGGATCGCCTTCCACCCCGCCCCCGAGATCCCCTGGCCGGCCCGGTTCCCGCGGCACGCCGAAGGGCGGGCGGAGGCCGCGGCGTGACCGGTCAGCTCCCGGCGCGCTTACGGAGCACGGCAGCCGTGCGCTCGTCGGCCGGATAGAACGACTCGATGGACAGCTCGGCCACCGTGACGTCCAGCGGCGTACCGAAGGTCGCGACGGTGCTGAGGAAGCACAGCTCCCCGCCGTCGTGCCGGAGCCGGAGCGGCACCACGATCCCGTCCGGGCCGGGCACCTCCGCGGACCGGTCCCGCCCGGCGCCCGGATAGCCACGCAGCTCCTCCTCCAACGCCGCGAGCTCCTCGTCGCCGGTCAGCTCCACCTGCCGGGCCAACCGGTGCAACAGGTGCCCCCGCCACTCGGCGAGGTTGGCGATGTGCGGGGCCAAGCCGTCCGGGTGCAGGCTGACCCGCAGCACGTTCACCCGGCCGGCCAGCAGGTCGGGCGCCACCCGCTCGGTGAGCACCGTCAGGCTGTCGTTGGCGTCCACCAGGTGCCACCCCCGGTCGATCACGGCCGCCGGGTAGGGCTCGTGGCCGGCCAGCACCCGGCGGACCGCCGCGCGGACCGCGGCCAGGCGCGGCGCGGCCAGCGCCGTCTCCGGGTACGCCGGGGCGTAGCCGGCCGCCAGCAACAGCCGGTTGCGTTCGCGCAGCGGCAGGTCCAGCGGATCGGCGAGCCGCAGCACCATCTCCCGGCTCGGCCGGGAGCGCCCGGTCTCCACGAAGCTCAGGTGCCGGGTCGAGACCTCCGCCCGGATGGACAGCTCCAGTTGGCTGAGCCGGCGCAGCTCCCGCCACCGCCGCAGCGCCTCCCCCGCGGAGGCGGCGCCGGCCGGGTGCGTCGCGGCGGTCACGGCAGCTCCGGCGACGCCGGAGCACGGTACGTGGACATCGGTTCCCCGTCTCCCGTGAAGGTCCTGTGGTGGGTCGTCGGCACCACCCTGCCCGGTACCGCGCCACCGTGTCGATTACCCCCCGGGTAACGGCGACGGCCACGGATCGCCGGGTCCGCGCCCTTACCTGCCGGGTAATCGACACGCCCGCACGGCCGGTGCCAGAGTTCCCGGCGTCACCGAACGACGAAGGGACGACACCGATGAACGCGTACTCCGACCTGGTCGACCGCTACCTCGCCGTGTGGAACGAGACGGACGCCGACGCCCGCGCGGCGGCCGTCGGCGCCCTCTTCACCCCCGACGCCATCTACGTCGACCCGCTGGCCGACGTGCGCGGCCACGAGCAGATCGCGGCGGCCATCGCCGGCGTCCAGCAGACCTTCCCGGGCCACGTGCTGCGCCCGCACGGCCCGGCCGACGGTCACCACGACGTGGTCCGGTTCGGCTGGGAGCTGGTGCCCGCCACCGGCGGCGAGTCCGTCGCGGTCGGCTTCGACGTGGCGGTCCGGGACACCGAGGGCCGGGTGCGCGCGGTGCTCGGCTTCCTGGACAAGACCCCCGCCACAGCCTGACGCACCACCCCCCCCACCCCCACCCCACCGACCCGGTCGATCATGAAGTTGGCGGCGACGAATCGGACCGCAACTGCCGTCAACTTCATGATCGACGGGGTCGGAACCGGACATCGGGGATGAGACGCGCGAGTCGATGGGCGGCGCGCGGCGGCGGCCCGTCCGTTCGGACATCGGTGACGTCCGGGACCGTCCGGCACGGTGACCGCGTCGAACTGGGGAGGGCACCCGGACTCGCCGGGCGGTCGAAGGTGGCGCGTGGGCTCGGATGCGCGGGATGTCCGGTGCGGCCCGGGTCGGTCGGCCAGCCGAGGCCGCCCGGCCGGAATGCCTCCCCGGCCCTGGGCGTTGAACATGGCTCACCCCCGGGAGCCCGCCGCGAAGCGCCGCGCGCCGGCCCCGGAATGCCGGACCCCGCCCGGTGGTTACACCCCCGAGCCGCCCCGAGCAGGTCGCCACCGCTGACCGCCGCGCGGCGCAGACCTCCCCCCGCGGCACCCCCGTGCCGCACACCCCCGAACGCAGAGGAGTCGCATCATGCGTACCGATCTGATCCGCAAGACCGCCCTGACCGTCGCCGGGATCGCCGCCACCGCCGGTGGCATCGCCGGCCCCGCCATCGCCGCCCAGGCCACCCCGGCCGAGCGCGCCGCCCAGGTCGTCGTGGACCGCAAGGGCCACGGCGAGCGGGAGCTCGACGTGCGCTACGAGGCGCAGCCCAACTTCTACTTCTGCGGCCCGGCCGCGGCCCGCAACGCCCTGTCCGTGCAGGGCAAGAACATCGACGTGGACGCCATGGCCAAGGAGATGGGCACCACCGAGTCCGGCACCAACTCGATCAACGACATCACCCCGGTGCTGAACAAGGAGACCGGCAAGGACGTCTACAAGTCCACCGAGATCCCGGTGGACAAGGCCCGCGACAAGGCCGACAAGCTGCGCGCCGACGTGGTGCGCGCGGTGGACGACGGGCGGGCTGTGGTGGCCAACATCGCCGGCACCGCGACCGACACCGACGGCACCACCCACTCCTTCGAGGGTGGCCACTACATCAGCGTGGTGGGCTACCGCGACGGTGGGAAGGTCGTGACGATCGCCGACTCGGCGAACCCGGACCAGGCCTCCTACCGGATGGACGTGGACGCCCTGGCGCACTGGATCGCCAGCCGCGGCTACAGCTCCTGACCGAACGTCGAAGGGCCCGACCCCCGCGGGGGTCGGGCCCTTCCGCGTACCCGGCTCAGCCGCCCGAGTCGTCCAGCTCGGCGCCCTCCGGCGGGGTGTCGTCGTCGCGGCTGTCCAGCCAGCCGTCGGGCAGGGCGACCTTGCCCGGCGAGTTGGTGCGGCCACGCGGCTGGCCCAGCGTCTCGACCGGGAACGGCACCTCCGGGTCGAGCTTGCCGAGCAGGTCGTCGAGCTGGGCCAGGCTGTCGATCATGGCGAGCGAGCGGCGCAGTTCGCTGCCGATCGGGAAACCCTTCAGATACCAGGCCACGTGCTTGCGGAAGTCGGTGCAGCCGTCCCGCTCGCCCCGGGCCGGGTTGCGGGCCCCGGCCACGAACTGCTCCACCAGCAACTCGGCGTGCCGCCGCATGGTCACCGCCACCTCGCCGAGGGTCGGCAGGCGCCGGTCGGTACGGCCGTCGAACGCGGCCTCCAGGTCGGCGAAGAGCCACGGCCGGCCCAGGCAGCCACGCCCCACCACCACGCCGTCCACCCCGGTGTGGGCGACCATCCGCAGCGCGTCCTCGCCCTCCCAGATGTCGCCGTTGCCGAGCACCGGCACGTCGAGCGCCGCCTTGAGGGTGGCGATGGCGTCCCAGTCGGCCGTGCCCGAGTAACGCTGCGCCGCCGTACGCCCGTGCAGGGCGACCGCCGCGACGCCGGCGTCCTGGGCGGCGAGCCCGGCCTCGACGTACGTCAGGTGGTCGTCGTCGATGCCCTTGCGCATCTTGACCGTGACCGGCACCCCGGCGGGCGACGCGGCGTCCACCGCGGCCCTGACCAGCCGGGCGAAGAGCCGGCGCCGCCACGGCAGCGCGGAGCCGCCGCCCCGGCGGGTGACCTTGGGGACCGGGCAGCCGAAGTTGAGGTCGATGTGGTCGGCGAGGTCCCGCTCGACCACGATCCGCACGGCGGCGGCGGTGATCTCCGGGTCGGTGCCGTAGAGCTGGAGGCTGCGGGGGTGCTCCTCGGCGCCGAACGCGATCATGCGCAGCGTCTTCGGGTTCCGCTCGACGAGCGCCCGCGTGGTGATCATCTCGCAGACGTAGATGCCGCCGCCCTGCTCCCGGCAGAGTCGCCGGAAGCCGACGTTGGTGATCCCGGCCATCGGCGCGAGCACCACCGGCGGCCACACCTCGTACGGCCCGATCTTCAACTCACTCACCGCCCAAGTGTAAGGAGGGGGCCCCGCTTAACGCTTTCTGCATAGGCGGGGGCCCCGCTTAACACGGCGCATATCACAGCGCCTGTGGGAGGTGCGGGGTTTCCACAGGCGGACGGTTGTCCACAGGACGGGGGCGACGGGCAGCACGGACACCCGCCTCTCGCCCACGCTTGCCGGATGGTCGATCACCCGCCCCGGCTGGCGGACGTCGCGCACCGCCAGCAGGACCTGGTCACGCGCGTCCAACTGCTGCAAGCCGGGTACGACGACATGTTCATCTACCGGCAGACCCGCCGGGGCCGCTGGCAACGCGTGCTGCCGGCGACGTACGCCCTGGTCACCGGCGTGCTGACCGACGAGCAGCGGCGGATCTCCGCGGCCCTGTACGCCGGCCGGGGGGCCCAGCTCACCGGGCTGTCCGCGCTCTCCTGGTACGGCTTCCGATACAGTCCGCGGACCACCGACGTACACCTGCTCGTCCCGCACTCGACGAGCCGCAAGTCGACAGGTCACGTGCTGGTGTCCCGGGCCCTGTCGCTCGACCCCAGGGCGCGGCCGACCGCCCACTACCCGGTCTGCTCGCCCGCGCGGGCCGTCGTCGACGCCGCCCGTGACCTGCGCGACCTACGGACGGTACGGGCGATCGTGGCCGAGGCCGTGCAACGGAGCTTCACCGACCTGGCCGCCCTGGACGAGGAGATCGTCCGGGCCCGGCGCAGCCGTACGGCGCTGGTCCGGAAGGCGTTCCACGAGGTGACCGCCGGCACCCGCTCCGCGCCGGAGGCCGAGCTGCGGGACTGCCTCGCCGGGAGCCGGCTGCTCCCGGAGATCCTCTGGAACCCGCGACTGACCACCGCTGACGGGCACACGCTGCCGACCCCCGACGGCTACCTTGCCGAGTCGGCGCTGGCGCTGGAGGTCGACTCGCGGGAGTACCACTTCAGCCCGGACGGTTGGGCGCGCACGCTCGACCGCCACAACGAGCTGAGCCGGCTCGGGGTGATGATCCTGCACTTCACCCCGGCGCAGGTCCGACGCGAGCCCGAGCGGGTGCGCCGGACGGTGGAGCAGGCGCACGCCTCCCGCCAGGGTCTGGCCGCCGCCGTCGCCGTGCATGCCGCCCCGGCGGCGGGGTGTTAAGCGGGGGCCCTTCCTCTACCGAATGCGTTAAGAGGGGCCCCCGCCTTACACCTCAGCAGCCGGGGAGGCGCTCGATCAGGTAGCGCTCGACCTGGTCCAGGGCGACGCGCTCCTGGGCCATGGTGTCCCGGTTGCGCACCGTCACCGCGTCGTCGTCGAGCGTGTCGAAGTCGACGGTGACGCAGAACGGGGTGCCGATCTCGTCCTGCCGGCGGTAGCGGCGACCGATGGCCTGCGAGTCGTCGAACTCGACCACCCAGCGCTTGCGCAGGTCGGCGGCGAGCTGCTTGGCCTTGGGCGAGAGCGCCTCGTTGCGGGACAGCGGCAGCACCGCCACCTTGACCGGGGCCAGCCGCGGGTCGAAGCGCATCACCGTGCGCTTGTCCACGCCGCCCTTGGTGTTCGGCGCCTCGTCCTCGTCGTACGCCTCCAGCAGGAACGCCAGCACCGCACGGGTGAGGCCGGCGGCCGGCTCGATCACGTACGGCATCCAGCGCTCGCCCTTGGCCTGGTCGAAGTACGACAGGTCGACGCCGGAGTGCTTGCTGTGCGTGGACAGGTCGAAGTCGGTGCGGTTGGCGATGCCCTCCAGCTCGGCGAACTCGGTGCCGCCGAACTGGAACTTGTACTCGATGTCGACGGTGCGCTTCGAGTAGTGGGAGAGCTTCTCCTTGGGGTGCTCGTAGAAGCGCAGGTTCTCCTCGGACAGGCCCAGGTCGAGATACCAGTTCCAGCGCTCCTGAAGCCAGTATTCGTGCCACTGCTCGTCGGTGCCCGGCTCGACGAAGAACTCCATCTCCATCTGCTCGAACTCGCGGGTCCGGAAGATGAAGTTGCCCGGGGTGATCTCGTTGCGGAACGACTTGCCGGTCTGCGCGATGCCGAACGGCGGCTTCTTGCGGGCGACCGTCTCCACGTTCTTGTAGTTGACGAAGATGCCCTGGGCGGTCTCCGGGCGCAGGTAGTGCAGGCCCTCGTCGCTCTCCACCGGGCCCAGGTAGGTCTTCATCAGGCCGTTGAACATCTTCGGCTCGGTGAAGGTGCCCTTGTTGCCGCAGTTGGGGCAGTTCAGCTCCGTCAGCGAGGTCAGCGGCTTGCCGTGCTTGGCCTCGTACGCCTCTTCCAGGTGGTCGGCGCGGAACCGCTTGTGGCAGGACTGGCACTCGGTCAGCGGGTCGACGAACTCGGCGATGTGGCCGCTGGCCTCCCAGACCTTGCGGGCCAGGATGACCGCCGAGTCGAGGCCGACGACGTCGTCGCGCTGCTGGACCATGGTCCGCCACCACTGCCGGCGGACGTTCTCCTTCAGCTCGACGCCGAGCGGACCGTAGTCCCACGCCGACCGGGTGCCCCCGTAGATCTCGCTGGAGGGGAAGACGAAGCCCCGGCGCTTGGCGAGGCTGACGACGGCGTCGATACGGTCGGCTGGCATGTTTCCTCCTACGCCGGCTGGCGGTCGGCGCGGTTGAGATGGATGATTCCGGGCTGTTCGGGACAACGGTACGACCGCGTCGGCCCCGAGCCCAGCAGAATACCGGGGGCCGGTCAGCGCACCCCGCAGACCTCCATGCCGCCCGTCTGCCGGTCGGGGGCCAGCGTCACGGTCTGCGCCTCCCGCCGGCCGCCGGCCAGCGTGACGTCCACCGGCACGGTCAGCGAGGCGGTGTCGACCTGACCGACCCGGTAGCCGGAGATCTGCGGCTCGGTGGCGGCCCGCTGCGCGAAATCCGACCGGGACTCGCGCCGCCGGGCGTCGTCGCAGAGCCGGTCGTACGCCTTGGACCACTCCCGGGCGACCAACGCCTGGTAGTAGTCGTCGGTGACCGCCCGGCCCTGCTCGCCGACCGCCTGCACGTTGCTCACGGCCAGGCCGATGATCGCCGCGCCGCCTCCGCCGCAGCAGAGCAGCACGGCCAGCGCGCCGACGCCGAGGGCGAGCCAGAGCCGGGACCGCCCGCCCTCGGTGGGCGGGGCGGCGAACGGCGGCGCGACGCCGGGACCGGCCGGCGGCGCGGGGACGCCCGGGTCCGCCGGTGGCGCGCCGGGCGGCACGGGTGGCGGGGGCGGTGCGGCCGGTCCGGGAGCGGTCATACGCGCCAGGGTAGTGCCCCGGGTCTCAGCGGTACGGGCCTGCGGCCCGATCGCTGGCGGCGACGACGATCTCGCCCTGCGGGGCGGCGGACGCGAGCGTCTCGTACGCCGACGGCTCGTCCACCGATCGGGCGAGCAGCGGCACGGCGGTGACCTTGACGTCGAAGCCGCCGAGCGCCCGCCGGTAGGCCCCGACCGACTCCCACTCGGTGAGCAGGCACCAGTGGTCCGGGTCGTCGAGCGCCCGCAGCAGCTCACCGCGCAGGTAGCCGGGGCGGGCGGCGAGCGCGGCGAGCGCCGCGTGCGCCTCCCGGGTGAACTCGTCAGCCGTTTCGGCGTCCACCACGAACCGGTTGGTGACCAGCACGGCGTTCCTCCTCGTAGAGTTTGTGGCATGCAGCGTACGCAGAGTCCCGTGCTGTCCCGGTTGGCCCGGCTCAACCCGACGACGGTGTTCCTCGCCGCGCTGGTCCTGGTGCTGGTCGGCCTCTTCGCGCCCGGTCCGGCCGGCGGCGTCCTGTTGCTGGTGCTGGCCGCCGGGCTGGTCTGGTTGATGTCGGTCACCTGGCCGGTGCAGGCCCCGGCGACCCGGGTGCTCCGGCTGCTGATGCTCACCCTGCTGATCGCGGTGGCGCTGGCCAAGCTGATGGTCGGTTGAGCCGCGCCGCGGAGCTGACCTGGGCCGACATGCAAGCATGCGTTTTTGACAATAATTTTCGTTGTCGCGGACAGTTGGTCCCATGACCGTTCGTGCCACCCCCCGCGCCCTGGCCGCCGCCACCGTCGCCCTGCTCACCCTGGGCGGCGTCGCCGCCTGCTCGGACGCCGGCGGGGGCGCCGACCCGGACAAGGTCGACGTGGTGGCCGCGTTCTATCCGCTCCAGTTCCTCACCGAGCGGATCGGCGGCGACCGGGTGACGGTGGACAACCTCACCAAGCCGGGCGCGGAGCCGCACGACCTGGAGCTGAACCCCCGCCAGGTCGGCCAGGTGGTCGACGCCGAGCTGATCGTCTACCTGACCGGTTTCCAGCCGGCCGTGGACGAGGCGGTCGAGCAGAACGGCGGCGACCGGGCGTTCGACGTGGCAGGCGTGGCGCCGCTGCGCGACGCCGCCGCCGGCGGTCACGAGCACGAGGGCGAGGCCGGCCACGAGGAGGAGAGCGGCGGCAAGGACCCGCACCTCTGGCTCGACCCGACCCGGCTGGCCGCCGTCGGCGACAAGCTCGCCGAGCGCCTCGGCGTGGTCGATCCGGACCACGCCGCCGACTACACCGCCCGCGCCGGCGCGCTGCGCGCCGAACTGGCGACGCTCGACACCGAGTACGCCGAGGGCCTGCGCACCTGCCAGCGCCGGGAGATCGTGACCAGCCACACCGCCTTCGGCTACCTGGCCGCGCACTACGAGCTGGAACAGATCGGCCTCACCGGGCTCACCCCGGAGTCCGAGCCGTCGCCGCAGCGCCTCGCCGAGGTGGCGAAGGAGGCCCGGGAGCACCGGGCCGGCACGATCTTCTTCGAGACGCTGGTGAGCCCGAAGGTGGCCGAGACGATCGCCCGGGAGGTCGGGGCGAGGACCGCGGTCCTGGACCCGATCGAGGGCCCGCCGGCCGAGGGCGACTACCTCACCGCGATGCGCGCCAACCTCCAGACCCTGCGAACCGCCCTGGACTGCTCATGACCTCACCGGTGCTCGAGATCGCGCACGCCACCGTCGGCTACGACGGCCGGCCGGTGCTGCGCGACGTCTCGCTGACCCTGACCGCCGGCGAGGTGGTCGCCGTGCTCGGCGCCAACGGCTCCGGCAAGTCGACGCTGGTCCGCGCCGCGCTCGGGCTGGTGCCGATCGGCGCCGGGTCGGTCGCCCTCTTCGGCACGCCGCAGCGCCGCTTCCGGCAGTGGCACCGCATCGGGTACGTCCCGCAGCGGCTCGGCGCCGGCGGCGGGGTGCCCGCCACGGTGACCGAGGTGGTGGCGTCCGGGCGGCTGGCCCGCCGGGGCGTGCTCCGGCCGGCCGGGCGGGCCGACCGGGCGGCGGTGGCGGCGGCGCTGCGCGCGGTCGGGCTGGCCGACCGGGCCGGCGACCCGGTGGCCACCCTCTCCGGGGGCCAGCAGCAGCGCGTGCTGATCGCCCGGGCGCTGGCCGGCGGGCCGGAGCTGCTGGTGCTCGACGAGCCGACCGCCGGGGTGGACGCGGCCAGCCAGGAGGCGTTCGCCGGGGCGCTGCGCGCGTTCCGCGACGGCGGGGGCACGGTGCTGCTGGTCGCCCACGAGCTGGGGCCGCTGCGCCCGCTGATCAGCCGGGCCGTGGTGGTGCACCAGGGCGGGATCGCCCACGACGGCGCGGTGCCCGAGCCGGCCGGCCACCACGCCGACCCGGACCACGAGCACGTGCACCCGCACTGCGACGAGGAGCCCGCCGGGCTCTGGAGGAGCATCTGAGATGGACCTCTTCCAGTACGACTTCATGCTCCGCGCCCTGGTCGGCGCGCTGGTCATCGGGCTCGCCGCGCCGGCGCTCGGCATCTACCTGGTGCAGCGCCGGCTGGCGCTGATCGGTGACGGCATCGGCCACGTGGCGCTCACCGGCGTCGGCGCCGGGCTGCTGCTCAACCGCTCCCCCGTACTGGTGGCGGTGCTCGCCGCCACGCTCGGCGCGGTGGTCATCGAGCTGGTCCGCGCGTACGGGCGTACCTCCGGGGACCTGGCGCTGGCGCTGCTCTTCTACGGCGGGATCGCCGGCGGCGTGATGCTGGTCGGGCTCTCCGACGCCAGCAGCGGGTCGCTCAACGCGTACCTCTTCGGGTCGCTGACCACGACGTCGCCGGCCGACCTGGTCACCATCGGCGTGCTCGGCGCGGTGCTGCTGGTGACCATGCTGGTGCTGCGTCCGGCGCTGTTCGCGGTCTGCCACGACGAGGAGTACGCGCGGGTCTCCGGCCTGCCGGTGCGGGCGCTGAACCTGCTCATCGCGGTCGGCACCGCGGTGACCGTGACCATCGCCATGCGGGCGGTCGGGGTGCTGCTGATCAGCGCGCTGATGGTGGTGCCGGTGGCCACCGCCCAGCAGGTGACCCGCGGGTTCCGGTCCACCATGACCGCGGCCATGGCGCTGGGCCTGTTCGCCGCCGGGGCCGGGGTCTGGGTGGCGGCCACCGCCGACACCGCGCCCGGCGCCTCGGTGGTGCTGGTGGCGATCGGCTCGTTCCTGGCGGTGGCGTTGCTGGCGGCGGGCGCCCGGGCGCTGCTGCGGCGGCGGGGCCGGTCCACGCCGGCCGCGCACCCGGTCGAGCCGGCCGAGCACGAGGTGCTGCTCGGATGAGGCCGGCGCAACCGGCAGTGGTTATCGTTACGGGGTGACCGGCACCAACGGGTACGACGCCTTCGAGGGCGCGGGCGAGCTGCTGCGCGCCCTCTCCGCCCCGATCCGGCTCGCCATCGTGAGCGAGCTGGCCGAGGGCGAGCGCTGCGTGCACGAGCTGGTCGAGACGCTCGGCGCGCCACAGCCGCT
Organism: Micromonospora humi; assembly: GCF_900090105.1. Classification (GTDB taxonomy): domain Bacteria; phylum Actinomycetota; class Actinomycetes; order Mycobacteriales; family Micromonosporaceae; genus Micromonospora; species Micromonospora humi. Next base: position 54,797 of record NZ_FMDM01000020.1, read on the forward strand.
GGTCTCCCAGCACCTGCGGGTGCTGCGCGGGGCCGGCGTGGTGCGCGGCTCGCGGCGCGGCCGGGAGATCGCGTACGCGCTGGTCGACGAGCACGTCGCGCACATCGTGGCGGACGCGGTCAGCCACGCCGGGGAGGGACCGTCATGACCACCGGCACCCCACGCACCACCCGGCAGCGCAGCGCGGTGAGCGCGCTGCTGGACGAGGTCGAGGGCTTCCACAGCGCCCAGGACCTGCACGCCATGCTGCGCCGCCGCGGCGACCGGATCGGGCTGACCACGGTCTACCGGACGCTCCAGGTGCTGGCCGACGCCGACGAGATCGACGTGATGCGCCCGCCGGGTGGCGAGCACCTCTACCGGCGGTGCAGCGGCGGTCACCACCACCACCTGGTCTGCCGGGCCTGCGGCCGTACCGTCGAGGTGGCCGGGCCGGCGGTGGAGAAGTGGGCGGACCGGATCTCCGCCGAGCACGGCTTCACCGAGGTCAGCCACACCTTCGAGATCTTCGGCACCTGCCCGGCCTGCGCCGGCCGGTAAATCCGACCGGTGCCGGCACGGCTGAGCCGTGGCAGGCTGTCCGGCGTGAAGATCTACGCCGACCGTTTTCCGACCGCCCTCCGCCAGCTCCTGACCGACCTGCTCGTGGTCGTCTGGGTGTACGCGGCGATCCGCTTCGCGCTCTGGCTGCACGACCTGGTGGAGAAGCTCGCCGTACCCGGGCAGAAGCTGGAGGGCGCGGGCGGCGGCCTGGCCGACAACCTGGCCGACGCCGGCGGCAAGGTGGGCCGGGTGCCGCTGGTCGGCGACGAGCTGACCGCCCCCTTCACCCGGGCCGCCGACGCCGCCCGCGCGATGGCCGACGCCGGCCGCGACCAGCAGGAGCTGGTCGGGCAACTGGCGCTCGCGCTGGCCGTCGCGGCGCTGGTGTTCCCGCTCGGCCTGGTGCTGTTCGGCTGGTTGCCGCTGCGGGTGCGCTGGATGCGCCGCGCCGGCGCGGCGAAGGCGATGGCCGCCGCGCCGGCCGGCCGGGACCTGCTGGCGCTGCGCGCGCTCGCCGGCCAGCCGCTGTCGAAGCTCACCAGGATCGCGCCGGACGTGGCCGAGGCGTGGCGGCGCGGCGACGACGCCACCGTCGACGCGCTCGCCGCGCTGGAGCTGCGCGGACTGGGGCTGCGCGGCGGCCGGTAGGGTGTGCCGGTGCTGTACTTCCTGATCGTCGTCGCCGTGCTGCTGCTGGTCTACGCGGGCGTGCTGGTGAGCTTCGTCCGCAAGGGCCGCAAGATCCCGCCGTCGGCGTACCTGGTGCTGGCCGCCCTCAACGGCCTGATCCTCGCCGCGGTGATCGCCTGGGCGGTCGCCCGCGGGTGAGCGGTGTTAAAGGGGGCCCCCGCCTCTACCGAAAGCGTTAAGAAGGGGCCCCTCCTTTCATCTCAGCCGGCGGCGGACGTCGTCGGCGGTGGACGGGCCCGGTTGCCAGCGGGCCACCCAGGGGAGGTCGGCGGCCGGGGTGACCACGCCGGCCTCCACCGAGGCGTACCGGCCGGCGACGATCCGCTTCGCGGCGGCCACGTCGACCGAGTCGGTGTTCGACCAGAGGCCGGTGAACAGCTCGTCGACACGCAGCCGCGCCTGCCGGCAGAACAGGTCGGCCAGCTCGACGTTCTCCGGGTGCTCGCCCAGCTCGGCGTGGGCCCGGACGCAGACCGCCGACATCGCGAACAGCTCCGCGCCGATGTCCACCACCCGGCCCAGGAACGCCTGCTTGCGCTCCATCTTCCCCTGCCAGCGGGACATCGCGTAGAAGGTGGAGCGGGCCAGCTTCCGCGAGGTCCGCTCGACGTGCCGCAGGTGCCCGGCCAGCGGCCCGTACTCCTGGTAGGCCCCGGGTGCCTGCCCCTTGCCGACGGCGAGCGTGGGCAGCCACCTCGCGTAGAAGGCGCCCGCCCTCGCGCCCGCCTTCGCCTTGCGACCCAGCCCGGCGTCCGGGTCGATGATGTCGCCGGCCACCGACAGGTGCGCGTCGACCGCCTCCCGGGCGATCAACAGGTGCATGATCTCGGTGGAGCCCTCGAAGATCCGGTTGATCCGCAGGTCGCGCAGGAGCTGCTCGACCGCGGCCGGGCGCTCGCCCCGGGCCTCGAGCGAGTCGGCCGTCTCGTAGCCCCGCCCGCCCCGGATCTGGATCAGCTCGTCGGCGATCCGCCAGGCCATCTCGCTGGCGTAGAGCTTCACCAGCGCCGCCTCGATCCGGATGTCGTTGCGGTCGTCGTCGGCGAGCAGGCAGGACAGGTCCAGCATGGACTCCATGCCGTAGGTGGTGGCCGCGATGAACGCCAGCTTCTTCGCCACCGCCTCGTGCTCGCCGACCGGCCGGCCCCACTGCACCCGGTCGCCGGCCCACTCCCGGGCCACGTTGAGCGCCCACTTGCCGGCGCCCACGCACATCGCCGGCAACGACAGCCGGCCGGTGTTCAGCGTGGTCAACGCGATCTTCAGGCCCTTGCCCTCGCCGCCGATCACGTTCTGGATCGGCACGAAGACGTCATGGAACCGGGTGAGGCTGTTCTCCAGGCCGCGCAGCCCGACGAAGGCGTTGCGCCGCTCCACCGTGATGCCGTCGCTGTCGCCCTCCACCACGAACGCGGTGATGCCGCCGCGCCGACCCTCGGTGGCCGGCACCCGGGCCATCACCACCAGCAGGGTGGCCACCGTGCCGTTGGTGGCCCAGAGCTTCACGCCGTTGAGGCGGTAGCCCGTGCCGTCTTCGGTCGGTTCGGCGATGGTGGCCAGCCGGGCCGGGTCGGAGCCGACGTCCGGCTCGGTGAGCAGGAACGCGGACACCTCGCCGGCGGCCAGCCGGGGCAGGAACCGCTCCTTCTGCTCGGGCGTGCCGAACATCTTCAGCGGCTGCGGCACGCCGATCGACTGGTGCGCGGAGAGCAGCGCGCTGATCGCCGGGTTCACCGAGCCGACGAGCATCAGCGCCCGGCAGTAGTGCAGGTTGCTCAGCCCGAGGCCGCCGTACCTCCGGTCGATCTTCATGCCGAACGCGCCGAGCCGGGCCAGCCCGTGGAACACCTCGTCCGGGATGTGCGCGTCGCGCTCGATCGCCGCGCCGTCCACCTCGCTGCCCAGGTACGCCCCGAGAGCGCCCAGGAACTCCTCGGCGCGGGCCTCGTCGGCCGGGTCGGACCGGGGCCAGGGGTCGATCAGGTCGAGCCGGAAGCGGCCGAGGAACAGCTCCTTGCCGAAGCTGGGCCGGTCCCAGGCGGCCTCGCGGGCCGCCTCGGCGACCTGGCGGGCCTCCTTCTCCGAGACCTGACCGGCCTCGGTGGGCAGCGGCCCCACCCCGTCGGCGTTGTTCTGTGTCGTGGTCACGGGAGCCTCCTGGATGGTCGGTCCGGATGCGACGAAAACGACGCTACCCCCGGGTGTTACCCAGGGGTAGCGTCGCGTGCACGCCCGATTTGGCGGAGGTCAGTCGCCGGTCAGCATCTGCGGGTCGTCGTCATCGTCGTCGATGTCGTCGTCGCCCCAGTTGCGCCGGCTGAACGGCAGGACGGCCCAGAAGAGCAGGAACCAGACGCCGGTCAGCGCGCTGAGCAGGAACGCGATCGGCCGGTCCAGCACGAAGTCGCTGACCAGCAGCACCGAGCTGACCATCGCGATCAGCATGAAGAACAGGCCACCGGTGGCCATCCGGTGCGCGAAGCGGACCAGCTCCGGCTTGCGGCCCTGGCGGAACAGCGCCCGGTGGAACGCGACCGGTGAAATGATCATCGCGGCGGACGCGGCGGCGGTCAGCAGCGCCAGGATGTAGACGTCACGCTGGAACTCGGTGGTCCGGGTGAACCCGTTGCTGAACGGCAGCGTCAGCAGGAACGCGAAGAGGATCTGTACGCCGGTCTGCGCGACGCGCAGCTCCTGGAGCAGGTCGGCGAAGTTGCGCTGCCAACGCTGCTTCTCGGATTCCTTGGACACTCGTGAACCTCCGGTGAAGACGGCACCGCCGGCGGGTGAACGCCCGCCGGCAGCAGCGCCTTGCCCGCTTCAGATGATCACGAAACCCGCTCAGGATCCGCGTCGGATCCGCCCCGCGTACCGCGCCTCCAGTTCGGCGTTGTGCTCGTCTCCGCCGGCGATGTTGGCGGACAGGTAGACCGGTGGCCGGTCCCCCGCCGCGACCAGCCGGGCCACCACCTCGACGGTGATCTGCTGCGCCAGCAGCGCCGCGGTGATCGAGGAGACCGCGCCGACCGCGCCGCCGCCGGGCAGCGGCAGCGTGGCGTCGCCGTACGGGGCGCCGTTGTCCAGCACCACGTCGGCGAAGTCGGCGAGCTTGCGGCCGGACGGGTGCCGCGAGGTCATCCGCGCCGAGTGGCGCGCCGAGGTGATCGCCACCAGGGGATGCCCGTGCTCCTTGACCACTGACGCGAACTCCACCATCGCCCCGTTCACCCCCGAGTTGGAGGCGAGCACGAACACGTCGGACGGCCGGACCGGGGCCAGCTCGTAGAGGCGGTGCGCCACCGCCGGCTCGCGTTCCAGCTTCGGGCCGAGCACGTCGGCCGGCTCGCCGCCGACCAGGACCAGGTCGCGCAGCGCGATCCGGTTGGTCGGCACCAGCCCGCCGGCCCGGCCGGCGATCTCCATGGCGAGCGCCTCGGAGTGCCCGGTCCCGAACGCGTGCACCACCCCGTCGGCGCGGACCGCCGCGGCGATCAGGTCGGCCGCCGCGGCCACGTTCTCCCGCTGCTCCGCGGCCACCCGCTCCATCGTCGACGTCACCGTCGCCAGGTACGCCTCGGCACTCACCGTCATGTCGTCTCCGTCCCTCGGTTCCGGGCCAGCCACCGCACCGCGAAGTCCACCGCCGCCCGCTGCCTCATCAGCCGGCCCGTCCCGTCCCCCACCGGCCCGAGCCGGACCGCGCCGCTCGCGTCCAGGTCGACGCCGAGCGGTTCGAACCCGCCGTCGTCCAGCCGGACGTCGTCCCACCACACCCACTCGCGCCCGCCGTCCGCGATCAGCCGGGCGGCGCCGAGCCGCTGCCGGGGCACCGCCGGTTGCCGGTACTCGGCCAGGTGCAACGACGTGTTGCTGCCGTGCCCGACACCGAGCAGCAGCACGTCGGCGTCCAGGTCGTGGAGGCGGCCCAGCGGGGAGGTCTCGCCGAGCATGTCGTCCAGCCGGTGCCCGGTCAGGATCCGCTCGGCGGCCGGTCCGATCGCCGCGAAGGAGACGTGCGGATGGTCGCTGCGCCGTGCCCCGGGAGACGTCCGGACCAGCTCGGCGAAGGCACCCATGAACCGGCTCGGGGTGACCGCCGGGTCGAAGCCGGGCAGCCCGTCCCGGATGACCGGCCACCAGTCCGCCGGCACCGGCGGGTTGGTCCAGCCCGCCGGATCGCTGTTCTCCGGGGTGTGGGTGGGCACCACGACCGTGCCGGCCGGGCCGAGCACGTCGCGCAGGGCCAGCAGGACGGCCTCCGGCCCGCCGCAGAGGAACCCGAGGCCGCGCAGGCCGGCGTGGACCAGCACGGTCCCGCCGGGGCGTACGCCGAGGTCGCGGAGCTGGGCGGCGAGCGACGCCCGGGTGTGCGGTCGGGTGCCCGCGCTCATGGACGGACGCGGGCGAGGATCGCCTCGGCCAGCGGGCCGGGGGCCTCGTCGGGGATCCAGTGGCTGACACCGGGCAGCACCACGAAGCGGTAGTCCCCGGTGACGTGCGCCGCGCACGCCTCGGCGGCGGTCCGGCCGATCGCCACGTCCTTCTCGCTCCACACGTAGGTGGTCGGCACCGCCACCGGCCCGACCGCCTTCATGTCCGAGCCGCTCATCGCGCGGTACCAGTTGAGCGCGGCGGTGAGCGCGCCCGGCTCGCGCATCGGCTCGGCGTAGCGGTCGACGGTGGCCGCGTCGCCGACGCCGCGCAGCAGCCGCCGCAGCGCGGCCCCGCGCATCGCCAGCAGCACCTTCTCCGCCTTGCCCGGCATCCGGAACAGCGCCATGTAGGCGGACTTCGCCTTCTGCCTCGGGTCGGTGGCGAGCGCGTGCCCCATCGCGGCCGGGTGCGGCACGGACACCGCGGTGAGCGTCCGCACCCGCTCCGGGTGCGCCGCCGCCAGGCCCCAGGCCACGATCGCGCCCCAGTCGTGGCCGACCAGGTGGGCGGTGGTCACCCCGAGCGCGTCCAGCACGGCCGCCGCGTCGGCCACCAGCTCCGGAATCCGGTACGCCTCGACCGCCTCCGGCCGCGCGCCGGGCGAGTAGCCGCGCTGGTCGAGCGCGTAGGTGCGCAGCCCGGCGGCGTGCAGCGCGGGCGTCACCGCGTCCCACTCACCGGCGTGCTGCGGGAAGCCGTGCAGCAGCAGGACGGGCTCGCCGTCCTCGGGGCCGCCGGTGCGTACGTCGAACATCAGACCCCGCGCCTCGATCCGCATGATCGCCACCGTAGCCGACAGACGCCCTGCTGGGCCCGGGGCCATGGTCGGTGCTAGCGTCTGCGACGAGACAACTTCACATCCGACAGGGGAGCGCACAGCGCTGAGAGTGCGGGCCGGTGCCCGCAGACCCTCGAACCTGATCTGGGTAATGCCAGCGCAGGGAGTTCGGTCGACCTCCAGCCGCGCCGCAGTCCGGGCGTTTTCCGGGTGCGGCGTGCGTCTTCTCCTGGTTCCGCACCACGAACTGGGAGTCCGTCATGAACCACACCGACAGCAACCGCTGGCGTACCGTCGACATCGTCGTCGCCTCGGTGATCGCCGTCGCCTTCGGCGTCGTCTTCTGGGCCTGGGGCCTGCTCTGGAGCGCCACCGACGCGGCGTTCGCGTTCTTCCCGCCGGCGCAGGCGGTGCTCTACGGCGTCTGGCTGATCCCGGCGGTGCTCGCCGGCCTGATCATCCGCAAGCCGGGTGCCGCGCTCTACTGCGAGACGGTGGCCGCGATCGTCTCCGCGCTGCTGGGCAGCCAGTGGGCGGGCATCGTGATCCTCCAGGGCCTGATGCAGGGCATCGGCGCCGAGCTGGCGTTCGCCGCGTTCCGCTACCGCTCGTTCAAGCTGCCGGTGGCGGTGCTGGCCGGCGCACTGACCGGCCTCGGCGCGGCGATCTTCGACTTCGTCTACTGGAACAAGGCCTACGACCTGACCTCCTACCGCATCCCGTACGCGCTGATCACCATCGTCAGCGCCACCGTCGTCGCCGGCTTCGGCGCGTGGGTGCTCACCCGCGCCCTGGCCAACACCGGCGTCCTGGACCGCTTCCCCGCCGGCCGCGACCGGGCCCTGGTCTGACTCCCGTCGATCAAGGAGTTCGCGTCGACGGTGGGCGGTTCTCCTGACGTGAACTCCTTGATCACCGAGGCTGGGGAGGGGGTGGGACCGTGAGCGGGGTGGTGCTGCGGGGGTTCGGGTGGCGGCACGGGGGGCGAAGACGCTGGGCGGTGCGCGGGGTGGACCTGCGCGTCGAGAGCGGGGAGCGGGTGCTGCTGCTGGGGGCGTCGGGGGCGGGCAAGAGCACGCTGCTGGCGGCGCTGGCCGGGCTGCTGCCCGAGGACTCCGGCGAGCAGGAGGGCACCGTCGAGATCGACGGGCTCGACCCGCGCAAGGCCCGCGAGCGCGTCGGCGTGCTCTTCCAGGACCCGGAGACCCAACTCGTGATGGCCCGCTCCGGCGACGACGTCGCGTTCGGGCTGGAGAACCGGGGCGTGCCGGCCGAGGAGATCTGGCCCCGGGTGGACGAGGCGCTGCGCCGGGTCGGCTTCCCCTATCACCGGGACCGCCCCACCGCCGCGCTCAGCGGCGGCGAGCAGCAGCGGCTCGCCCTCGCCGGGACGCTCGCGCTGCGGCCGGGGCTGCTGCTGCTCGACGAACCCACCGCCAACCTCGACCCGACCGGCGCCACGCTCGTCCGCCGGGCCGTCGCGGACGCGCTCGACGCCGACACCACGCTGATCCTGGTCGAGCACCGGGTCGCCGAGGCGTTGCCGCTCGTCGACCGGGTGGTGGTGCTGGAACCCGGCGGCGGGGTGCGCGCCGACGGCCCACCCGAGGCGGTCTTCGCCGCCCACGGGGAGGCGCTGGCCGCCGCCGGGGTCTGGGTGCCCGGCCACACCGTGCCGCCCCGGCACGCCGGCACGCCGGCCGGCGACGTGCTGCTCACCGCCGACCGGCTCGGCCTGCCGCCCCGGCTGGCCCCCACCGACCTGCGGGTACGCACCGGCGAGGCGCTCGCCGTGCTCGGCCCGAACGGCGCCGGCAAGTCCACCCTGGCGCTGCTCCTCGGCGGCCTGACGCGCCCCGGCACCGGCACGGTCACCGCCTCGGCCGACCTGGCCGGCCGGGACGCGCGTACGCCCCCGCACCGGTGGCGGGCGCCCGCACTGGCCGGCCGGATCGGTTCGGTCTTCCAGGACCCGGAGCACCAGTTCGTCACCGCCACGGTCCGCGACGAGCTGGCGCTCGGGCCGCGCCGCACCGGCCGGTCCGAGGCGGAGACCACCGCCACCGTCGACGCGCTGCTGGAACGGCTGCGGCTGGACCGGCTCGCCGGCGCCAACCCGTACACCCTCTCCGGTGGCGAGGCGCGGCGGCTGAGCGTGGCGACCGCCCTGGCCACCGCGCCCCGCCTGCTGATCTGCGACGAGCCCACGTTCGGCCAGGACCGGCGCACCTGGCGGGAGCTGGTCGACCTGCTGGCCGAGCTGCGCGACGCCGGCCACGGCGTGGTCACGGTGACCCACGACGCCGACTTCGTGGCCGCGCTGGCCGACCGGACGCTCACCCTGCACCGCCCCGCCGACCCGGGCGGGGTGGACCCGTGATCGACCTGGAGCCGGTGGCCACGCCCGGCGCCCCGCTGGCGCGACGCAACCCGGTGGCGAAGCTGGCCGCCGCGATGGTGTTCACCATCGTGCTGGTGGCGACGCTGGACCCGGTCGCGCCGGCCATCGCCATCGCGGTCGAGCTGGCCGTGCTGCCGCTGTTCGGCGTCCGCTACCGGGTGCTGGCCCGCCGGGCGTGGCCGCTGCTGGCCGCCGCCGGCGGCATCCTGGTCACGCTGGTGCTCTTCGCCGCCGATCGGTCCGGCCGGGTGTTCGTCGAGGCCGGCCCGGTGGTGGTCACCGAGGGCGTGCTGGTCACCGCGCTCGGGCTGGTGCTGCGGATGCTCGCGGTGGCGCTGCCCGGGATCATCGTCTTCGCCACCACCGACCCGACCGACCTGGCCGACGCGCTGATCCAGAACGCGAAGGCACCGGCCCGGTTCGCCATCGGCGCGCTGGCCGCGTTCCGGCTGGTGCCGCTCCTCGAACAGGAGTGGCGGATGATCAGCATGGCCCGGCGGGCCCGGGGCGTGGACGCCGGCCGCAACCCGATCGCCAAACTGCGACTCTTCGCGTCCATCGCGTTCACCCTGCTGGTCGGCGCGATCCGGCGCGGCACCCGACTGGCGGTGGCGATGGACGCCCGCGGCTTCGACGCGGGCACCCCGCGTACGGTCGCCCGCCGGCAGCGCTTCACGAGAGCCGACGCGCTGCTCGTGGTCACCGCCGCCCTGCTGGCCGCCGCCGCCCTGACCACGAGCATCCTCCTGGGCACCTTCCGCCCCCTGATCGGCTGACCCCCCTCGCCCCCGCCCTGGGGGCTTGGAGAGGAAGGCGGTCGGTCGATGGGAGCCTCGTCGGCGCGCGATCAGGGGCCCGCCCACCGCGAGCGCGCCGCATCCTTCGGCCGAACGCGGGTGTCTGCCTCGCGCCCCGAGGCACCCATGCCGTTCCACTCGCCGCCTCGGTGAGCGGTGGGTGGAACGCGGTGGGTGTCTGCGCGCGCCCGGGACACCCATGCCGTTCCACTCGCCGCCTCGGTGGGCGGTGGGTGGAACGGCATGGGTGCTCGGGAAATGGGGGGTTCCCGGGGAGCGGGTGGGGTGCGTTCGGCGGCGGTGCGCGGCGGGTGCACTCCCGGAAGGTGAGCGCGGTCCCGCGCTGCCGGCCCACCCCGGGGGCCGGCAGCTCCGCGACGGTCAGCTGCGCCGGAAGGCGTAGAACCGGGTCTGGCCGGCGGGCTGGCTGCGCCCCTTGAGCCTGCCACCGCGGCTTCCGGGCGGCCCGGACTTCGGCGGCGCCGGACGGGTCGACGCGGGCTCGACCGAAATCGTGTCGGGCAGTGCGTCGTCGGGCAGCACCGGCTCGGCCAACGCGCCGCCCGGCAACTCACCGGACGGAACCGGGTCGGCCCCGGGCACCGCACCACCCGGCGATGCCGCACCGGACAACGCCGCGCCGGACAACGCCGCGCCGGACGACGCACCACCCGGCGATGCCGCGCCGGGCAGGACCGGAGCGGTCGACGCGACATCCGGGAGCAGCGCCGCCGGGGTGGGCGGCGCCACGCCGAGCGCGTCGAGATCCGGCGGGGCGGACCGCCGCCGGGACGGCGACGGCTTGCGGGACTTCTTCGGGTTGCGCTTCGCGGGCATCCGCGGGCCTCCTGTCTGTCGGGCGCGCCGACCGGCGACGCGCCGAGCGGGTGCCCCGGTGCGATCCGACCACGACAGACACCGCGCACGACGGCGGCGGGAAGAGGATGCGGACGCCCGGAGCGGGACGGGTCCACGGCATCTGCGGCGGTGGACCGGGCTCGGAGGAAGGGCGTCACTTACGCATGCCGACACGCTAGCCCGACGCGGACCGCTGCCGCACCCGAATTACTGGCACCATCGTCGGCATGCTGATCGCGTTCTCGATCACCCCGCTCGGCGTGGGTGAATCCGTGGGTGACCTGGTCGCCGACGCCGTCCGGGTGGTCCGCGAGTCCGGCCTGCCGAACCGGACCGACGCCATGTTCACCACCGTCGAGGGCGAGTGGGACGAGGTGATGGCGGTGGTGAAGCGGGCCGTCGACACCGTCGCGGCCCAGTCGCCCCGGGTCAGCCTGGTACTCAAGGCCGACCTACGTCCCGGGGTGACCGACGCGTTGACCGCGAAGGTGGCGCACGTCGAGGCGCGTCTCGCCGAGGGGTGAGACACGGCGCCACCGCCTCCTCACCCACGGTCGAGGTGTGGTCCGCTCATGCCGCGACCGCGATACGGTCGCAGGACGGCAACGAGGACGAGAGGTGGCGGTACGCATGGCAGAACAGGCGACGGCGCAGATCGGGGTCACCGGTCTGGCGGTGATGGGTCGCAACCTGGCCCGGAACCTGGCCCGCAACGGCTTCTCCGTGGCGGTGCACAACCGAACGCCTGCCCGCACCCGCAGCCTGGTCGCCGAGCACGGCGACGAGGGCACCTTCGTGCCGTCCGAGTCGCTCGCCGACTTCGTCGGCTCGCTGGAGCGGCCGCGCGCGGTGATCGTGATGGTCAAGGCCGGCGCGCCCACCGACGCCGTGATCGACGAGCTGATCCCGCTGCTGGAGGAGGGGGACATCGTCGTCGACTGCGGCAACGCGCACTTCGCCGACACCCGCCGCCGGGAGGAGGCGCTGCGCGCGCACGGGCTGCACTTCGTCGGCACCGGGGTCTCCGGCGGCGAGGAGGGCGCACTGCGCGGGCCGAGCATCATGCCGGGCGGCTCGGCGGAGTCCTACCAGAAGCTCGGGCCGATCTTCGAGAAGATCGCCGCGCAGGTCGAGGGCGAGTCGTGCTGCCGGCACGTCGGGCCGGACGGCGCGGGTCACTTCGTGAAGATGGTGCACAACGGCATCGAGTACGCCGACATGCAGCTCATCGCCGAGGCGTACGACCTGTTGCGGGCCGGCCTGTCCGCGACCCCGGCGGAGATCGCGGAGATCTTCCGGGAGTGGAACGGCGGCGAGCTGGAGTCGTTCCTCATCGAGATCACCGCCGACGTGCTCGGCCACACGGACGCGGCGACCGGCAAGGCGTTCGTGGACGTGGTCCTCGACCAGGCCGAGCAGAAGGGCACCGGCCGCTGGACCGTGCAGAGCGCGCTGGACCTGGGCATCCCGATCACCGGCATCGCCGAGGCCACGTTCGCGCGGTCGCTGTCCGGGCACGCCGACCAGCGCGAGGCGGCCCGCCGGGTGTTCCCCGACGCCGGCGAGAAGTGGCAGGTGGACGACCGGGACACGTTCGTCGAGGACGTGCGCCGCGCGCTGCTGGCCAGCAAGATCGTCGCGTACGCGCAGGGCTTCGACCACATCCGTGCCGGCAGCCGGGAGTACGACTGGAACATCGACCTGGGTGGCACGGCCACCATCTGGCGGGGCGGTTGCATCATCCGGGCCCGCTTCCTGGACCGGATCAAGGAGGCGTACGACGGCGAGCCGGACCTGTCGACGCTGCTGGTGGCGCCCTGGTTCGCCGAGCGGGTCAGCGCCGGCGTGCCGGCCTGGCGGCGGGTGGTGGCCGACGCGGCCCGGGCGGGCGTGCCGGCCCCGGCCTTCGCGTCGTCGCTGGCCTACTTCGACGCGCTGCGCGCCGCGCGGCTGCCGGCCGCGCTGATCCAGGGGCTGCGGGACAACTTCGGCGCGCACACCTACCACCGGGTGGACCGGGCCGGCTCGTTCCACACGCTCTGGGCGGGCGACCGCTCCGAAGTGGAGGGCTGAGCCTCACCACGTGCGCTCGGGCGGGTCGGGGGCCCAGCCGGCGGCCGGCTCGCCGGCGGCCAGCTCACCGATCTCGCCGGAGCGGACCGCCGGGGTGTGGCCGAGGTCGGCACAGTGCCGCTCGGCCACCCCGGCGCACAGCTCGGCCACCGCCTCCCGACGGGTCGGCTCCACCAGGTCGGCGGCGGCCAGGGCGGCCGTCATCTCGTACCGGAGATCGCGCATCCTCCACCCCCGTGGCGGCGCGTCCCGGCGGCGCGCCCTGCGCCGATGGTAAAGCGGAACGCCCCGCGGATGCGGGGCGTTCCGTGGATGGCCGGTCGACGCCGGCCGGCAGGTCAGAAGAACCGACGCCGCTTGGCCTTCTGCGGCCGCAGCAGGTCCGCGCCCTTGGTCAGCAGGCGGCTCACCCCGGTCGGCCCGCGACGGGCCTCCAGCGAGTGGCTGAGCCGGCGCGCGCCGGCCGCCGCCAGCGGCACGGCGACCGCCATGACCGCCCACTGCCCGATCCGCTTCTGAATCATGTGGTTCACCTCCGCGTGTGCTGTTGGCCCTACCGGTACCCCGCGCGCCGCGTCGGTAAGCGTGAGCTCAGACTCCCGGGGCGACCGGGTTGGGCAGCGCGCCGCCGAAACGGCGGTCCCGCTGGGCGTACAGCTCGCAGGCGTACCAGAGGTGGCGGCGGTCGAAGTCGGGCCAGAGCGTGTCCAGGTAGACCAGTTCCGCGTACGCGGTCTGCCAGAGCAGGAAGTTGGAGATGCGCTGCTCGCCGGAGGGACGCAGGAACAGGTCGACCTCGGGCACCTCGGGGTGGTAGAGGTAGCGCGCCACCGTCTTCTCGGTGACCTTGTCCGGGTGCAGCCGGCCGGCGGCGACGTCCCGGGCGATCGCCGCCGCGGCGTCGGCGATCTCCGCCTGGCCGCCGTAGTTGACGCAGAACTGCAGCGTCAACGTCGAGTTGTCACGCGACATCTCCTCGGCGGTCTGCAGCTCGGAGATGACGCTCTTCCACAGCCGCCCGGCCCGGCCCGACCAGACCACCCGCACGCCCAGGTCGACGAGCTGGTCGCGGCGGCGGCGGATGACGTCGCGGTTGAAGCCCATCAGGAAACGGACCTCGTCCGGCGAGCGCCGCCAGTTCTCGGTGGAGAACGCGTACGCCGACAGGTAGGGCACGCCCAGCTCGATCGCCCCCTCGACGGCGTCGAAGAGGCTGTGCTCGCCCTGCTCGTGCCCCTTGGTGCGGGGCAGCCCGCGCTCCTTGGCCCAGCGGCCGTTGCCGTCCATCACGATCGCGATGTGCCGGGGCAGCGCGGCGGCCGGCAGCGCCGGTGGCCGGGCGCCGGACGGGTGCGGGGTCGGCGGCGACGGCTCGCGACGGGTCGTCCTCGTCGATCGGATCACTCGGTCATCTCCCTGTTGACACCAGCGGCGGCCGGTCCACCGGCGCGCGGCGGGACCACGCCGGGCGCCGGGACACCCCGGTCGACCAGCGGCAGCGAGCGTAGCGCGCGCTCCAGATGCCACTGGAGGTGCGCCGCGACCAGGCCGCTGCACTCCCGGCGTACGGCGGTGTCGGCGGCGTCGGCGTACGCCCAGTCGCCGGTGGTCAGCGCGGACATCAGCGTGAGCGTGGCCGGCGCCGGGTGGGCCGCGCCGGGGGGCCGGCAGTCCGGGCAGACGGCGCCGCCGGCCGGCACCGAGAACGCGCGGTGCGCACCCGGCTCGCCGCAGACCGCGCACGCGGTCAGCGCCGGCGCCCAGCCGGCGAACGACATGCCGCGCAACAGGTAGGCGTCGAGCACCAGCGTGGTGGCGTGGTCGCCGCGGGCCAGCGACTTCATCGCGCCGAGGGTGAGCTGGAACAGCCGCAGCGACGGCTCCCGCTCGACCGGGGTCAGTCGCTCGGCGGTCTCGGCGATCGCGCTGGCCGCCGTGTAGCGGGGGTAGTCGCCGAGGAACCGCTTGCCGTACAGCTCGATCGCCTCGACCTGGCTGACGGTGTGCAGGGAGCTGCCCTGGTTGCCCTTGGGGTCACCGGCGAGTTGGAGGTCGACGTGCCCGAACGGCTCCAGCCGGGCGCCGAACCTGCTGGTGGTGCGGCGGACGCCCCGGGCCACCGCGCGCAGCCGACCGTGCCGGCGGGTGAACAGGGTGATGATCCGGTCGGACTCGCCCAGCTTCTGCACGCGCAGCACCACCGCGTCGTCGCGGTAGAGCTGTCGGCGGTATCCGGCCATCGGTCCATTCTCTCTCGGGGTGTGATCTCAGGGTCGGATCGGGGTGGACCGGTGGCCCATCCCCGATGTGCCGGCCGCCCCGCCGGACCTAGGGTTCTGGCCATGGCTTCGCTCCGAACGGGTCGTGCGGTGATGGCCGCGACCGCCGCCGCCACACTCATCGTGCTCGCCGGGTGTGACACCCTGTCGTTCCGCCGGCTCGACTACGACCAGACCGAACGCGCGAAGGTCACCCGGATCACCGTGGACGACGGCGGCTCGGGCGACGTGACGATCCGGGGCAACGGTCCCGCCGACCAGGTGAAGATCAAGCGCACGGTGCGTTACCAGGGCGGCGAGCCGGAGAGCCGCTACGAGCTCAAGGGCGACGAGTTGGTGCTGCCCACCGACTGCGGCCACCGGTGCAGCATCTCCTGGGAGGTGACCGCGCCGAAGGGCGTGGCGGTGCGCGGTGGCACCGGCTCCGGCAACGTCGACCTCACCGACGTCGGGGCCGTGGAGTTCACGCTCAGCTCCGGCGACCTCACCATCAGCGGGGCGACCGGTGAGGTGCGCGCCGACACCACGTCGGGCAACATCCGGCTGGTCGAGGTGGGCGGACCGGTCCGGCTGCGGGCCAAGTCGGGCGACATCGAGGCCCGCCGGCTCGCCTCCACGGTCGACGCGGAGGCCACCTCGGGCAACCTCACGGTCGAGCTGGACCAGCCGGCCCCGGCCCGGCTGCACGCCACCAGCGGCAACGTCGACCTGGCCGTGCCGGACGGCCGCTACCGGGTGCGGGCCGACGCCAGGTCGGGCGACACCGACGTGCAGGTGACGAACGACCCGGGCGCGTCCCTGCTGCTCGACGTCTCCGCCACCAGCGGCAACGTCACCGTCACGGGTCGCTGAGCGAGCCGCCGCTCCCCCGCCGGGCGCGCTCCGGCCAGGCGACCCGGTCGGCGGACTCGGGGCTCCGGCGCGGCGCCGGCGCCCGGACCCCGGCGCCGACCAGCCCGCCCGCCGCGCCGGCCGGGGCCGGGCTCGCCGGCGCGTCGGCCGCCCGATCGGCCACGGACCGCCGTGGCTTGCCCGGCACGAGCTCGGGGGTACGCCGGGCGGCCACGTCCTCGACCCAGCCGACCAGCAACGTCACCACCCCGACCAGCGCGAAGACCAGGACCACCCGCAGCCACAGGCCGACCGGGTCGGTGGTCGACCAACCCACCAGGCCCACCAGCGGGGTGAGCGCCACCACGAACGGCATGTGCCACAGATAGATCGTCAGCGCCCGCCGGTTCACCACGGTCACCGCCCGGCCGAGCACCGGGACGCGGTCGACCCAGGCCGCGCCGGTCGGCGCCCGGCCGATCGCCACCAGGATGAACGCGGTCGCCCAGAGCGCGTTGCCGAGCGGGATGTCGTTGATGTCGTACCCCCGCGGGCCGGGGTGGGTGACGATCCAGGCCAGCCCGGCCGCGCCCACCACCGCGGCGAGCGGCAGCAGCACCCGGTTGCGCGTCCGCCGCAGCAGCCCGTCGTGGTGGGCGAAACCGAGCAGCCAGGCACCGAAGTAGAGACCGAACTCGCGCAGCACGGTCGGCGGGTTCGGCAGGATCCCGAACTCGATCGCGGCGAGCAGCGCGTACGGGGCGGCGAGCGTGGGCAGCGGTGCCCGCCGGAACAGCCAGAGCGCCAGCGGCGAGGCGAGCACGAACCACAGGTAGTCCCGCAGGTACCAGATCGGGCTGAGCGCCAGCCCACCCCAGTAGTTGGCCGGCGGGTCACTGATCGGGAAGAGCCAGAGCAGCACCTTCGGGCTGAACGGCAGCCCGGTGAACAGCATCGCCGGCACGAAGACCGCGGCGAGCACCCAGAGCGAGGGCAGCAGGCGCCGCAGCCGGCGCCCGACCGCACGCACCCCGCTGCGGTCCAGCGACGCGGCCATCAGCGACCCGGCCAACGCGAACATCACCGCCATCGCCGGGAACACCAGCGTGAGCGAGGCGTAACCGGTGACGTGGTAGGTGACGACGCGCAGGATGGCCAGGAAGCGAAGCAGGTCGAGGTAGCGGTTTCGCATCAGCTCGCGGCAGGGCTCGGGGGCAGAGGAACAAGCTCCTACCCTGCTCCGGCGAGCTGTGAAACGTGTAAAGACGCCCGGTCAAGGTGAGATGCCCCATAGGCCTGGCTGAACCTGACCACCGGCCCGCCGCCCCGGCGTCAGAAGCCGAGCTTGCGCAGCTGCTTCGGGTCGCGCTGCCAGTCCTTCGCCACCCGCACGTGCAGATCCAGATAGACCCGGGTGCCCAGCAGCTCCTCGATCTGCCGGCGCGCCGTGCTCCCCACGTGCTTGAGCCGACTGCCCCGGTGACCGATCACGATCGCCTTCTGACTGGACCGCTCCACGTAGAGATCCGCGTAGATCTTCGTGAGGTTACCCTCCGGGATCATCTCCTCCACCACCACCGCGATGGAGTGCGGCAGCTCGTCCCGTACCCCCTCCAGCGCGGCCTCCCGGACCAGCTCGGCGACGAGCACCTGCTCCGGGTCGTCGGTGAGCATGTCGTCCGGGTAGAGCTGCGGCGACTCCGGCAGGTAGTCGGTCATCACGTCGACGAGCGTGTCGACCTGGTGCCCGGAGACCGCGCTCACCGGCACCACGGCCGCGAAGTCGGCCAGCTCGCTGACCGCGAGCAACTGCTCGGCCAGTCGCTTCTTGTCCACCAGGTCGGTCTTGGTGACCACGGCGAGCACGGTCGCCTTCAGGCTGGACAGCTCGCCGGTGATGAACCGGTCGCCCCGGCCGACCGGCTCGTTCGCCGGGACGCAGAGCCCGATCACGTCGACCTCGCTCCAGGTCTCCCGGACCAGGTCGTTCAGGCGCTCGCCGAGCAGCGTGCGGGGACGGTGCAGACCCGGCGTGTCGACCAGCACGAGCTGCGACTCCGGCCGGTGCAGCACCGCCCGGATGATGTGCCGGGTGGTCTGCGGCTTGCTCGACGTGATCGCGATCTTGGTGCCGACGATCGCGTTGGTCAACGTCGACTTACCGGCGTTCGGCCTACCGACGAAACAGGCGAAACCGGCACGATAGGGGCGCATCTCCGGCGAGGTCACTCGACCACCGTGCCGAGGACGGCGCCGTCCGGCGCGGCCACGTGGATCGGCGCGTCGGCGGAGAGGTCACGCACCGCGGCGTGCCCGGCCCCGTCGAGCGTCGACGCCTCCGTCACCACCACCGCCGCCTCCAGCCGGCTCGCGCCGGCAGCCACCGCCGAGGCGACCGCCAACTGGAGCGCGGTCAGGGTCAACGACGGCAGCGCGACGCTCGCCGCCGCGTATGTCCGGCCGTCCTGGTCACGGACCGCCGCGCCCTCCACGGCCCCCACCCGGCCGCGCGCGCCCCGGGCCAGGACGACGAGCTTGCCGTCCTCCGCGCTCAGCTCGGCCGGATCGGCGGGGGTGGGCAGTGCGGCCGGCACGGCGGCTGACTCAGGCATCGGCGGGTTGCCTCTCCTCGGAACGGTTGGGACTGCCACGGGACTCGGCCGGCCCCACGCCCTCCGGCGCGGAACCCGGCCCGGCCCGGCTCACCAGGACGGTGTCGATCCGGTTGCGCCGGCCGGTGGTGCCCTCGGCGACCAGGCTCAGGCCGGCCACCTCGGCCCCGGAGCCCGGGATGGGCACCCGGCCGAGCGCCTGGGCGAGCAGGCCACCGACCGTCTCCACCTCGTCGGTGGGCAGCTCGGTGTCGAACAGCTCGCCCAGATTCTCCACCGGCAGCCGGGCGGTCACCCGCACGGCCCCGTCCGGCAGGTGCTCCACCGGTGGGCGTTCGACATCGTACTCGTCGGTGATCTCACCGACGATCTCCTCCAGGATGTCCTCGATGGTGACCAGGCCGCCGGTGCCGCCGTACTCGTCGACCACGATGACCAGGTGGTTGCGGGCCGCCTGCATCTCGGAGAGCAGATCGTCCACCGGCTTGGACTCCGGCACGAACGTCGCCGGACGCATCAGCTCGGCCACCGGCATCTGCCGCGCCCCCCGATCGCCCTGGGTGCGCCGGATCAGATCCTTGAGGTAGAGCACCCCGAGCACGTCGTCGACGTTCTCGCCGATCACCGGGATGCGGGAGAACCCGGAGCGCAGGAACAACGCCAGCGCCTGGGCCAGCGACTTGCGCTCCTCGATCCACACCATCTCGGTGCGCGGCACCATCACCTCCCGGGCGATGGTGTCGCCGAGCGCGAAAACCGAGTGGATCATCTGGCGTTCGCCGTGCTCCACCACACCGCGCTGCTCGGCCAGGTCCACCAGCTCTCGCAGCTCCACCTGGGTGGCGAACGGCCCCTCGCGGAATCCCTTGCCCGGCGTGACCGCGTTGCCGATCAGGATCAGCAGCGACGCCAGCGGGTTGAGCGCCCGACCCAGCCAGCGCACCAGCGGCGCGACCGCCCGGCCGACCGCGTACGCGTGCTGCCGGCCCAACGTGCGCGGCGCGACACCGACCACCACGAAGCTCACCACCGTCATCGCCCCGGCGGTCACCAACGCCGCCCGCCAGCCGGCGCCGAACGTGTCGACCGCCACCAGCGCGACGAGCGTGGTCGCGGTCAGCTCGGCCAGCAGGCGGAGCAGGAGCAGCAGGTTGAGGTGGCGCACCACGTCACCGGCGACCGCCTGGAGGGCGCGCGCACCCCGGGCCCCGTCCCGGGCCAACTCGGCGGCACGCGCCGGGGAGACCGCGGCCAGCGCCGCCTCCGTCATCGCGATCAGGCCGGCGAGCACCACCAGCCCGGCGCCGAAGAACAGGAGCTGGAGATCGGGCAGACCGGCCGGGGCGCCGGCCGCGAGAGGAACCATCACCGCGACCGGGTCGACCGCCAGCTGGCCAGCAGCCGGGCCTGGAGACCGAACATCTCCCGCTCCTCCTCCGGCTCGGCGTGGTCGTAGCCGAGCAGGTGCAGCACGCCGTGCACGGTGAGCAGGTGCAACTCGTCGGCGGCGGAGTGCCCGGCGGTGGCCGCCTGCTTGGCCGCCACCTCCGGGCAGAGCACGATGTCGCCGAGCAGGGCCGGCTCGCCGCCGGCCGGGGCGCTCTCGCCCGGCCCGTGGTCGACGCTGCCCTCGTCCATGGGGAAGGCGAGCACGTCGGTCGGGCCGTCCCCACCCATCCAGCGGTGGTTCAGCTCCGACATGTATTCGATGTCGACCAGCAGCACGGACAGCTCGGCGAGGGGGTTGACCCCCATCTCGTCGAGGGCGTGCCGGGCGACGGCGAGCACGGCGTCGGTGTCGACGTCGGCGCCGGACTCGTTGGCGATCTCGATGGACAACTGTCTTCCTCTGGTGGGTTAGCGGCGCCGGCCGGCCCGGCCGCCCTGGGCGGTGCGCCCCGGCACGGCGTGCACGCTCTGCGCCTGCTGGTTCTCCCGCTCGGCGTCCCAGCGGGCGTACGCGTCGACGATCTCGCCCACCAGCTTGTGGCGAACCACGTCCGAGCTGGAGAGCTGGGCGAAGTGCACGTCCTCGACGTTGTTCAGGATCTCCCGGACCACCCGCAGGCCGCTGCTCGTCCCGCCGGGAAGGTCCACCTGGGTGATGTCGCCGGTGACCACGATCTTCGAGTTGAAGCCGAGCCGGGTGAGGAACATCTTCATCTGCTCGGGCGTGGTGTTCTGCGCCTCGTCCAGGATGATGAACGCGTCGTTGAGCGTGTTGTGGGTGACCAGGAAGTCGTCGGTGACGTAGAGCGAGTCCTCCGCCGCGACCTGGATGCACATCGTCTCCTGCACCCCGGCCGGGACGATCGAGTCGATGAACCGCATGGGTCGGCCACCGCCGTGCTCGTCGTAGAGCCGGCGCTTGCGCGACAGGCGGAACGGCGCGACACCGGCCGGAAGACGAATCTCCACGACGTAGGCGTCGGAACGGTACGGAACCGGACGGCCCTTCGCCAGGCCGGGCTTGCGGCCCTCGGCCGGGCGGACCCGCGCCGTGGCCACCCCGCCGAGCGACTCGACCAGATGGACCACGTCGTCGCACAGTCGAGCCGACGTGCTCGTGTACTGCACGCGGCAGGTGCGTCCGGCCTGGGTGACCGGCCCGCCGTCGGTGTCCAGCAGCCCTTGCAGGACCGCGAGCCGGACGCCGACGCTGTTGTTCTTGTAGACCTCGGGGACGAACTTCGTGCCCGACTTCGCTCCGGCCAAGCCCAACTCGCGGAGGGCCGCCGTCACCGGGTTGACCACGATCACGCCGCCGCGGTGCCCGTTGACGTGCCGGAGGACGTAGTCGTAGTCGTTCTTGCGGACCAGCTGGATGTCGACCAGCGCCTCCTCCAGCGCGGTCGCCAGCTCCGGGTCGGCGGTGGAGAAGGCCGGCGTGGTGCGGCACGAGATCGAGCCGTCACCCAGCAGCAGCCCGAGCGCGTACGGGTCGAGCGAAACCGGCCTCGGCTCCATCTGCACCGGCGCGACGAGCGGCAGTTCGTAGCGGCGGGTGTGACCCCGCCACTCCTTGCCGATCATCTCCTGCGTCTCGATCGTTCGCCGCCGGCCACGCCGCTTGTCGTCAGGCGTGGCGACGGTCCACAGGTGCTCGCCGCAGCAGAGCGTGGACGCCCCGTCCTGGGTGGTGACCCGGTAGACCTGCTTCGGGCCCTGCGGGTAGATGCCGATCACCGGCGTGGGCGTCCCGTTCGAGCCGATGACCAGGTCACCGACCTGGAGCGACCCGAACGGCGTGAACCCTTCCGGGGTCAGCACCCGGGCGTCGTACGGCTGCGCCCGGCCCCGCATGTATGCCAGCGGCGCGACCTCGATCGTGCCGGCGGCCATCAGCTTCGGGATGGACTCCGGGTCGAGCATGTCGTGCAGCGCGTCGTAGAGCGGGCGCAGGTAGGGGTCGATCTTCTCGTTCAGGGTGCCGGGCAGGAAGCCGAGCCGCTCGCCCGCCTCGACCGCCGGCCGGGTCAGGATGATCCGGTTGACCTGCTTGGCCTGGAGCGCCTGGACGGCCTTCGCCATGGCCAGGTAGGTCTTGCCGGTGCCGGCCGGACCGATCCCGAAGACGATGGTGTGCGAGTCGATCGCGTCGACGTAGCGCTTCTGCCCGAGCGTCTTGGGACGGATGGTGCGGCCGCGGCGGGAGAGGATGTTGAGCGTCAGGACCTCGGCGGGCCGCTCGGCGCTGCCCTGCTCGAGCATGCCGACGGTACGCCGGACGGCGTCTGTGGTCAGGGTCTCGCCTTTCTCGATCAACTCGAGGAGCTCACTGAAGAGGCGCTCGGCGAGAGCGTTGTCGGCGGGCGCACCGGTGATGGTGATCTCGTTGCCGCGCACGTGGACGTCGCTGGTGACCGAACGTTCGACGAGTCGCAGGATCTCGTCGCCCGCGCCGAGCAGGTTCACCATGATCTTCGGGTCGGAGACCGTGATCCTGGTCTGCGCCCGGGGCGGGCCGGGAGGTGGGGTGCCGGTCATAGGTCGGGCCGGGGGGCCCTGCGCCACCTGCTCTCCGATCTCGGCGCCGGGCCCTGCTGGCGCGGCGTGCGGTAGCTCCCATCGTATCGGGTCGACACCGCACGCACCGCGCCCATTTCCGGTGCCCGGCGGTCAGCCGCCGGCCCGGAAGTCGTAGCCGTCGAACGTCTCCTGCCGCCGGGTGAAACGGTAGGTCGCCCAGTGCATCCGGACCACCACCCCGCGCTCGTCCCGGGTGAGCCGGAGCAGCTCGCCCACCTCCCGCCCGGAGACCGTGCGGAACACGTCCGGCCGCTCCGGCAGCGGCGCGAACACCGCCGGCGACTTCCCAGCCGGGTCGTCCGCACCCCGGGCCCGCAGCGCCCCGTCGTGCCAGGAGAAGACGTACTCGAAGCCCTCGCCCCACCAGCGGCCCAGCATGCCGCGCAGGTGCGCGGGCCCGGGCGGGCCGGGACGCCACGGCTCGATCTCGGCCGGGTCGTGCTCGGCGGCGGCGGCGAGCAGCGCGTGGGGCAGGTCGAGCACCTCCACCCCGGCGCCGGACGAGCCGAGCACCGCGCAGCCCATGGCGCCGGCCGTGCCCTCCCCGCCGCGCCGGCCGTATACGGCGGCCAGGAAACCGGGCATCGCGCCGTCGTGCCCCACGTGGGTCACCCGGTCCGGCTGCGGCACCAGGATCAGCCCGAGGCCGAAGCCGGCCGACCAGAGCGACTCGTCGGTCGTGGTGAGCGGCCAGCGCATCTCCTCGACGGTCGCCGGGGCGAGCACCGCGCCGGCCGGGTCGAGCGCGGTCGGGTCGGCCAGGAAGGCCGCCCAGCGGGCCATGTCCGGCGCGGTGCTCCAGAGCTGGGCGGCCGGCGCCACCGCGCCGAAGTCGGTGGGCGGCTCCGGGTGCGCCTCGTCGGAGTAGGCGTCGACCAGATGCCCGGTGGCCGCCCGCTCCCCCGGCCCGGTGGCGGTGGCGGTCAGCCCGAGCGGGACGAGCACCCGCTCGGCGAGCACCTCGGCCCAGCTGCCGCCGCGCCGCCGGGCGACCAGCTCGCCGAGCAGCGCCATGCCCAGGTTGGAGTAGTGGAAGCGACGGCCGGTGGGCAGCACCCGCTCCGCCCGGGCCAGGTCGGCCAGCAACTCGTCGACGCCCGGCGCGCGCAGGCTGTCCCACACGTCGCCGTGCGGCTCGCGTTGCAGGCCGGCGGTGTGTGACAGCAACCGACGCACGGTCAGTTCGCCGTGCGCGGGCAGGTCGAGGTGCCGCCCGACCGGGTCGTCCAGGTCGAGCAGGCCGTCGTCGCGGCACTGCATGACCAGCACCGCGGTGAACGTCTTGGTGACCGAGCCGATCCGGAAGACGGTCTCCGGGTCGAGCGGGGTGTCGTTGCCGGTGCCGCCCACCGCGCAGGTCCAGAGCGGCCGGTCCGCCCGGTGCAGGGCCGCCGACACGGCCGGGATGCGCCCCTTGGCCTGGGCCCGGCGCACCATCCGGCCGAGCCGGTCGGAGATCGGGGGCACCGGTCAGCGGCAGAGCATCGGGCCCAGCGGCGCCCCGCCGAGCAGGTGGGCGTGCACGTGGAAGACCTCCTGGCCGCCGTACGGGCCGGTGTTGAACATGAGCCGGAACCCGTCCACCGTCAGGCCCTCCTCCTCGGCCACCAGCGCGGCGGTGTTGAGCAGCTCACCGGCGAGCGTCGGGTCGCCCTGCGCCAGCGTGGCCACGTCCACGTAGTGCTCCTTGGGGATCACCAGCACGTGGGTGGGCGCCTTCGGGTCGATGTCCCGGAAGGCCAGGGTGGTGGCGGTCTCACGGACGATGGTGGCCGGGATCTCCCCGGCGACGATCCGGCAGAACAGGCAGTCGACTCCCATCGCAGCAGTGTAAGGAACGTACGGCAGGATGGCCGGCATGGCGGGACGGGCGGTGCTGGTGACGGGGGCCTCGCGGGGCATCGGGCGGGCGGTGGCGCGGGCGTTCGCGGCCGGCGGGGACCGGGTCGCGGTCCACCACCGGGACTCCGCCGACCTGGCCGAGGCGCTCCGCGCCGAGCTGCCCGGCGACGGGCACGTGGTGGTCCGCGCCGACCTGGCCGACCCGGACGCGGTCCGGACCATGGTGGACGCCGCCGCCGGGCTGCTCGGCGGGCTCGACGTGCTCGTCAACAACGCCGGCGTGTTCGGGCCGGCCGACCCGCCGCACCCGGTCTTCGAGAGCAGCTACGAGCAGTGGCGGGCGCGCTGGCGGGAGGTGCTCGACACCAACCTGGTCGGCGCCGCGAACGCGTCCTGGTGCGCCGCCCAACACATGCGGGAGCGAGGCGGACGGATCGTCAACGTCTCCTCCCGGGGCGCGTTCCGGGGCGAGCCGGCCAACCCGGCGTACGGGGCCAGCAAGGCGGGGATGAACGCGATGGCGCAGTCGCTGGCGGTGGCCCTGGCGCCGTACGGCATCGGGGTGGCCTGCGTCGCGCCGGGCTTCGTGGCGACCGACATGACCAACGAGCACCTCAAGAGCGAGCGCGGCGAGGCGGTGCGGGCGCAGTCGCCGTTCCGTCGGGTGGCCCGCCCGGAGGAGATCGCGGCGGCGGTGCACTGGCTGGCCAGCCCGGAGGCCGAGTGGGCCGCCGGCACCATCGTCGACCTGAACGGCGCGTCCTACCTGCGGAGCTGACGCGTCGAAACCGGGTGGCGGGGTAGGTACCCCGGGTATGGCCGACACCGAGCTGCTGGACATCTCCGCCGACTACCGCGTGGTCGACGGGCACGACGACGACCCCGTGCTGCTGCGGCCGGACGGCAGCCCGGTCCAGACGTGGCGTGACGACTACCCGTACGAGCAGCGCCTCGACCGGGACGAGTACGACCACCAGAAGCGGCTGCTGCAGATCGAACTGCTCAAGCTCCAGGACTGGATCAAGGACTCCGGCGAGCGGCTGGTGATCCTCTTCGAGGGTCGCGACGCCGCCGGCAAGGGCGGCACCATCAAGCGCTTCATGGAGCACCTCAACCCCCGCGGCGCGAGCGTCGTCGCCCTGGTCAAGCCGGACGAGCGGGAGGCCGGCCAGTGGTATTTCCAGCGCTGGCTGGCCCACCTGCCGACCGCCGGCGAGATCGTGCTCTTCGACCGGTCCTGGTACAACCGGGCCGGCGTGGAACGGGTGATGGGCTTCTGCTCCCGCAACGAGTACCTGGAGTTCCTGCGGCAGGCCCCCGACCTGGAACGGATGCTGGTCCGCTCCGGGATCCGGCTGGTCAAGTTCTGGTTCTCGGTGTCCCGCAACGAGCAGCGCACCCGGTTCG
The DNA here is from genome assembly GCF_900090105.1 of Micromonospora humi. GTDB lineage: Bacteria > Actinomycetota > Actinomycetes > Mycobacteriales > Micromonosporaceae > Micromonospora > Micromonospora humi. The sequence continues at coordinate 80,371 of NZ_FMDM01000020.1, forward strand.
TGGTGCGCAAGGTGGATCCGGTGCGGCAGTGGAAGCTGTCTCCGATGGACCTGGCCTCACTCGACCGCTGGGACGAGTACACCGAGGCCAAGGAGGCGATGTTCTTCTGGACCGACACCGCTGACGCGCCGTGGACGGTGGTGAAGAGCAACGACAAGAAGCGGGCCCGGCTGGAGGCGATGCGGCACGTGCTGCACCGGTTCGACTACGACGGCAAGGACGTCGACGTGGTCGGCACGCCCGACCCGCTGATCATCGGCCCGGCGGGCCTGGACCTGGGCCCCGAGGACCAGCCGGTGCCGATCTTCCCGCGCCCCTGAGCCGAGGGCCTACCAGCGGCCCAGGCGGGTGGCGAGCACGCTGAGCGCGGCGACCCCGGCGGTGGAGGTGCGCAGCACTGACGGGCCCAGGCGGACGGTGCGGGCGCCGGCCTCGCGGAACGCGGCCAGCTCCGGCTCGGCGATGCCGCCCTCGGGGCCGACCACCAGGACGATCTCGCCGGTCGACGGCAGCTCGGCGGTGGTGAGCCGCTCGTCGGCCTCCTCGTGCAGCACGAAGGTCGCGGCGGCGCCGCCGATCCGTCGCGCCACGGTGGCGGTGGACTCGTCCGGGGAACCGGCCACCACCGGCAGCCACGGGCGGCGGGCCTGCTTGGCCGCCTCCCGGGCGGTGGCGGCCCACTTCTCCCGGGCCCGTACGCCCCGGTCGCCGCGCCACTGGGCCACCGAGCGGGACGCGGCCCAGGGCACGATCTCGTCCACCCCGACCTCGGTCATCGCCTGCACGGCCAGCTCACCCCGGTCGCCCTTGGCGATCCCCTGCACCACGACCAGCCGGGGGACGCACGCGTCGGCGTACCCCCGGTCGGTGATCCGCAGGTCGAGGGCGCCCCGGCCGACGGCGGTGACCACCGCGGCGGCGGTGCCGCCCCGGCCGTCGGCGAGCAGCAGCTCCTGGCCGACGCGCAGCCGTTGCACGGTGGCCGCGTGGTGGCCCTCCGGGCCGTCCAGCGTCACCGTGTCACCGGTGGGCAGCGCCTCGACCAGGAACAGCGGCGCCGACACCTCAGGCGTGCCCGTTGAACGCGTCGCGCATCCGGGAGAAGAAGCCGCCCTGCTTGGTCAGCTCGGCGACCTCCTCGCCCCGGGTCTTGGCGAAGTCGCGCAGCATCCGCTCCTGGTCGGCGTCGAGCTTGGTCGGGGTGCGCACGTCCAGGTGGACGTAGAGGTCGCCCCGGCCGGTGCCGCGCAGGTGCGGCACGCCGCGGGCGCGCAGCCGCAGCGTGCTGCCGGGCTGGGTGCCCGGCTTGACGTCGACGACCTCCTCGCTGTCGAGCGTCTTGATGGTCAGCCGGGTGCCGAGCGCGGCGGCGGTCATCGGCACGGTCACCCGGCAGTGCAGGTCGTCGCCCTTGCGGGAGTAGACGTCGTGGGTCCGCTCGTGGATCTCGACGTAGAGGTCGCCGGCGGTGCCACCGCCCGGGCCGACCTCGCCCTGCTGGGCCAGCCGGATCCGCATGCCGTCCTCGACGCCGGCCGGGATCTTGACGGTCAGCGACCGGCGGGTACGCACCCGGCCGTCGCCGGCGCAGGTCGGGCAGGGGTGCGGGATCGTGGTGCCGTAGCCCTGGCAGACGGTGCACGGCCGGGCGGAGACCACCTGGCCGAGGAACGTCCGCTGCACCGACTGCACCTCACCCCGGCCGCCGCACGCCTCGCAGGTGGCCAGGTGGGTGCCGGCGGCGGTGCCGGCACCGGAGCAGGTGGTGCAGAGCACCGCGGTGTCGACGGTGATCGGCGCCTCGACGCCGAACGCGGTCTCGTTGAGGTCCAGCTCCAGGCGCAGGATCGCGTCGGCGCCCGGCCGGGTGCGCGGCCGGGGTCCCCGGCTGCCGCCCGCGGCGCCGCCGAAGAACGCGTCCATGATGTCCTGGAAGCCGACGAACGGGCCGGCCCCGCCCGGGCCGCCCGGGCCCGCGCCACCGCCGCCCGGGGCGAGCGGGTCGCCACCCAGGTCGACGATCTGCCGCTTCCGGTCGTCCGAGAGGACCTCGTACGCGGCGTTGATGTCCTTGAACTTCTCCTGTGCCTCCGGGTCCGGATTCACGTCCGGGTGGTACTGCCGCGCCAGCTTGCGGTAGGCACGCTTGATGTCGTCGTCGGAGGCGTCCCGGCTCACGCCGAGAATGCCGTAGTAGTCCCTGGCCACTGGGTTCGGTGTCCTCATGTTCGTCTCGCGTCTCGCCGGTCGTCGGCCGCAGCCGACCGTCGGCCCTGACTGGTCAGTTCTGGGCCAGCAGCTCGCCCACGTAGCGTGCCACGGCCCTTACCATGGCGATATTGCCGGGGTAGTCCATCCGGGTCGGTCCGAGCACGCCGAGCCCGCCGACGATGGTGGCGCCCGGGCCGTATCCGGTGCTGACCACCGAGGCGGCCCGCAGGTTGTCGATCTCGTTCTCGTCGCCGATGAGCACCCGGGTGGCGTTGCTCGGTTCCGTCTCGCCGATCAGCTTGAGCAGCACGACCTCCTCCTCGAGCGCCTCGAGGATGGGCCGCAGCGAACCCTGGAAGTCGAGCAGGCCGCCCCGGGTCAGGTTGGCGGTGCCGGCCAGCGCGATCCGCTCCTCGTGCCGTTCGACGAGCGTCTCCAGCAGCACCGTGGAGAGCGTGGTCATGGCCGGGCGCAGGTGCGTCGCGGACTCCTCGACCAGCGCCTGCACCAGCGGCGGCGTCTCGGCGAGCTGGCTGCCGACCAGCTTCTCGTTGACCAGCCGGCGCAGGTCGGTCACGTCCTCGGCGGGGACCGGGGCGGGCAGCTCGACCAGCCGCTGCTCGACCCGCCCGGTGTCGGCGATCATGACGACCATCAGCCGGGTGGTGGAGATCGGCACCAGCTCCAGGTGGCGCACCTTGGACCGGGCCAGGCTGGGGTATTGCACCACCGCGACCTGCCGGGTGAGCTGGGCCAGCAGCCGGACCGTGCGGTGCACCACGTCGTCGAGGTCGACCGCGCCGACCAGGAAACGCTCGATCGCCCGGCGCTCGGCCGGGCTGAGCGGCTTGACCCGGGAGAGCCGGTCGACGAAGAGGCGGTAGCCGCGGTCGGTGGGCACCCGGCCGGCGCTGGTGTGCGGCTGCCGGATGTAGCCCTCCTCCTCCAGCACCGCCATGTCGTTGCGCACCGTCGCCGGCGAGACGCCGAGCTGGTGCCGTTCGACCAGGGCCTTGCTGCCCACCGGCTCCTGCGTGGCCACGTAGTCCTCGACGATGGCGCGCAGCACGGCGAGCTTGCGGTCGTCGAGACCCATCTCCCCCACCTCCTGACGCACCTCGGCCGGACGACGCGCGGCATCCGCCGGGCGGCTGGCACTCGACTGTAGCGAGTGCCAGTCTACGTCGGCACCCCCGCGGACGCGATGATCAGTGACGCACCCCCGGTCCGGCCCGCCGGTACGGCCCGCCGCGCCGGGGCCGAACAGCCCTGGTGCCGCTTGCTCCCGGGACCTACCGTGACGTGCATGACTGAACCTCCTCGCCCGCCCGGAGCGGGGGACCCCAACCCCCAGCCCGACCCGACCGCGCCGTCGGCCCCCTACGGCTCGTCGCCGACCGACGAGCCACCCACCGCACCACTGTCCGGGCCTCCGGGCGGAGGCGGCTATCCCCCGCCCGGTGGCTATCCGCCCCCGGGCGGCCAGCCTCCGGCGGGTGGCTATCCGCCGCCGGGTGGCGGCGCCCCGGGCTACGGGGCCGGTTACCCCGCCGGCGCCGGCTACGGCCCGGCCGCCTACGCCAACAACGACGAGAAGACCTGGGCCCTGGTCGCGCACTTCGGCGGCGCCGCCGGCGTGATCATCGGTGGCGGCCTCCTCGGCTGGGTCGCCCCGCTCGTCGCGCTGATGACCCGTGGGCAGCAGTCGCCGACCGTCCGCGCGCACGCGGTGGCGGCGCTGAACTTCCAGATCACCTGGGCCGTCGCCGGCGTGCTGGCCTGGGTGCTCACGCTGGTCACCTGCGGGATCCTGTTCTTCGTCCCGATGCTCGTCTGGCTCGTGCCGCTGATCTTCGGGATCATCGGCGGCGTCAAGGCGAACGACGGCGTGCTCTACCGCTACCCGATGAGCTACAGCTTCACCAAGTGACCCGGTCCGGTCGGCCGAGGTCTTCGGCCGACCGGCCGGTCAGGGCAGCAGGTCACGCACCACCGCGTCGGCCAGCAGCCGGCCGCGCAGCGTGAGCACGGCCCGACCCTCGGCGTACGCCCCGGCGTCGAGCAGCCCGCCCGCGCGGGCCCGCTCGGCGCCGGCGCGGCCGGCGGTGTCCAGCACGTCCAGCGGCAGCCCGGAGGCGAGCCGCAGCCGCAGCATCACGTCCTCCGTGTGCTGCTCGTCGCCGGTGAGCCGCTCCCGGGCCAGCGCGGGCGACGCGCCGGCCGCCAGCCGCTCCGCGTACGCCGCCGGGTGCTTGACGTTCCACCAGCGCACGCCGCCGACGTGGCTGTGCGCCCCCGGGCCCAGGCCCCACCAGTCGGCGCCGGTCCAGTAGAGCAGGTTGTGCCGGCACGCCGCCGCCTCGGACCGGGCCCAGTTGGACACCTCGTACCAGGAGAAACCGGCCGCGTGCAGCGCCGCCTCCGCGGCCAGGTAGCGGTCCGCCGCCACGTCGTCGGACGGGTACGGCAGCTCGCCCCGGCGCATCCGCGCGGCCAGCCGGGTGCCGTCCTCCACGATCAGGGCGTACGCGCTGACGTGGTCCACCCCCGCCTCGACCACCTGGGCCAGCGAGGCGGCGAAGTCGTCCGCCGTCTCCCCCGGCGTGCCGTAGATCAGGTCCAGGTTCACGTGCTCGAAGCCGGCGTCCCGCGCCTCCCGCGCGGCGGCGACCGCCCGGCCGGCGCTGTGCCGCCGGTCGAGCACCGCGAGCACCCCCGGCGCGGCCGACTGCATGCCCAGCGAGATCCGGGTGTAGCCGGCCGCGCGCAGCGTCTTCAGCGACTCCGGGGTCACCGACTCGGGGTTGGCCTCGGTGGTCACCTCGACGTCCGCCGCCAGCCCCCAGGTGCGGTCGATGCCGTCGAGAATCCGGGCCAGGTCGTCGGCGGGCAGCAGGGTGGGGGTGCCACCGCCGACGAAGACCGTGTCCACCCGCGGCGGCGGGGAGTCGCCCAGCACCCGGGCGGCGAGCGCCAGCTCGGCCAGCACGCTGTCGGCGTACGTCTCCCGGCTCACCCCGCCGCCCAGCTCGGCGGCGGTGTACGTGTTGAAGTCGCAGTAACCGCACCGGCTGGCGCAGAACGGGACGTGCACGTACACCCCGAAGCCGCGGGCGCCGACGGCGCGGCGGGCGGCAGCGGGCAGCGACCCGTCGCGCGGGACGGGTTCACCTTCTGGAAGGACGCCGGGCATGGCCACTAGTGTGCCCGGCATGACCTCTCCGGACGCTCTCGTGCGGGTCGCCACGGCCCGTGGGGTGACCACCCTCACCCTGGACAGCCCGCACAACCGCAACGCGCTCTCCACCCCGCTGATGACCCAGCTGCTGGCCGGGCTGGCCGCGGCGGTCGCCGACGACGCGGTCCGGGCGATAGTGCTGGACCACACCGGCCCGGTGTTCTGCTCCGGCGCCGACCTGAAGGAGACCGCCGCCGCGTACGCCGGCGGGTCGGTGCCGGCCGGGATGCTCGGCGACGTGCTGGTCGCCGTGCGGGAGTGCCCGAAGCCGGTGCTGGCGAAGGTGGCCGGGCCGGCCCGGGCCGGCGGGCTGGGCCTGATCGCCGCCGCCGACCTGGCGGTCTGCGCCGAGGCGGCCACGTTCGCGTTCACCGAGGTGCGGATCGGCGTGATCCCGGCGGTCATCTCGGCGACCGTGCTGCCCCGGCTGAGCCCGCGGGCCGCCGCCGAGCTCTACCTGACCGGCGACACCTTCGACGGGCGTCGGGCCGCCGAGATCGGCCTGGTCACCGCCGCGGTGCCGGCGGAGGGGCTGGACGACGCCGTGGCGCGCCTCTGCGCCTCGCTGGTGAAGGGGGCGCCGACCGCGCTGGCCGGGGCGAAGGAACTGCTGCGCCGGCCGGCCGCGACCGATCTGCGGGCGGAGATCGCCGAGTTGGCGGCGCTCTCCACCGGGTACTTCCTCTCCGCCGAGGGGCGGGAGGGGGTGCTCGCGTTCCGCGAGAAGCGCCCCGCCGCGTGGGTGCCCGCCGGAGAATGAAAGGCGGGGCCCCTTCTTAACGTATTCGGTATAGGCGGGGGCCCCTTTTAACAGCGACCCGTCACGGGGCGGTGACGCGGCGGCGAGCAGGCCGGTCGGCCGAGTCGGGAAGCGGTGCCGGCGACGTACGCTGGTCGGACTGTCGGGACTGGGGGTGCTGGTGCGGACGCGAGCGTCGATCGTGGCATCTGGTGTGGTGGTGTGTGTACTGGCCCTGCTCGCGATCTGGTTCGTGACCAAGCAGTTCGGTCACCACCTGCGGCTGCCGCTGGCCAGCCGGACCTGCACCGTGCAGGCCGACGGTGAGGTGGTGCTCGGCGCCGACCAGATGGCCAACGCGGCCACCATCGCGGCCATCGGCATGCAGCGCGGAATGCCCGAACGGGCCGTGGTGGTGGCGCTGGCCACCGCCTACCAGGAGTCGCACCTGCGCAACATCGCCCACGGCGACCGCGACTCGCTCGGCCTGTTCCAGCAGCGCCCCAGCCAGGGCTGGGGCACCCCGGAGGAGATCCGCGACCCGCGCTACGCGGCGCGGAAGTTCTACGCCGCGCTGAAGAAGGTCAAGGGCTGGCAGGACATGCGGGTCACCGAGGCCGCGCAGCGGGTGCAGCGGTCGGCCTACCCCGAGGCGTACGAGAAGTGGGCGGACGAGTCGGAGGTCCTCAGCCGCGCGCTGCTCGGCTCGGCGACCGGCGCGGTGGCCTGCACGGTCGGGTCGACGCCGACCATGCGCGGGCCGGCCGCGGCCAGCGCGGCGCTGGAGGGCCTGACGCTCGACTGGGGGCTGCCCCGGCTGACCGCGGCGGCGAACCTGACCGGGCTGACGGTGCCGGCCAGCGACGACCGCAACGGCTGGCGGTACGCACACTGGCTGGTCTCACACGCCGACGACCACGGCGTGAAGTCGGTCCGCTTCGGCAGCCTGGAGTGGACGGCCGAGCAGGGCACCTGGGCCCGGGTGAAGGGCGACCCGACGACACAGGTGCTGGCCGAGGTCTTCGCCGACACCTGATCGGCCCGCGGTCAGCCCTTCACCGCGCCCGCCACGAGCCCGGAGACCATCCGGCGCTGGACCAGCAGGAAGAACACGATCACCGGCAGGGTGAACAGGGTGGACGCGGCCATCACCGAACCCCAGGCGGTGTCGTCCCGCCCGAAGAAGAACGTCATCGCCACCGGCAGCGTGTACTTCTGCTGGTCGTTGATGAAGGTCAGCGCGAAGATCAGCTCGTTCCAGGCGGTGATGAAGGAGAAGATGCTGGTGGCCACCAGGCCCGGCGCGACGAGCGGGAAGAGCACCTTGCGGAAGGTCTGCGCCCGGCTGGCCCCGTCGATCGCCGCGGCCTCCTCCAGCTCCTTCGGCACCGCCGCCACGAAGCCGCGCAGCATCCAGACCGCGAACGGCAGCGAGAAGCCCAGGTAGGTGAGGATCAGGCTGGGCAGCGTGTTGTAGAGCCCCAGCCGCTGGATCATCAGGAACAGCGGGATGACCAGCGCCTCCAGCGGGATCATCTGCACCACCAGGAGCAGGATCAGGAAGCTGGTGCGCAGTGTGAACCGGAACCGGGCCACCGCGGTCGCGGCGAGCAGCGCGACCAACCCGCTCAGCAGCACGGTGGCCACCGCGACCAGCACGCTGTTGAGGAAGAAGTCGAGGAACGTCACGCCCGGGATCAGGTTGCCGGTGAGGATCTCCCGGTAGTGCTCCAGGGTGGGCTCCGCCGGCACCGGGCGCGGCGTGGCGGAGAAGATCTCCCGGTTGGGCTTGAGCGAGGTCGCGATCATCCAGTAGACGGGGAACGCGGCGAAGAGCGCGACCAGCAGGCCGGCCCCGTTGAGCGCGAGCTTCTTCACGACTCGTCCTCCTGCCGGAGCACCATGCGGACGTACAGGGCGGTGACCACGAGCAGGATCACGGTGAGGATGACGGCGATCGCGGAGCCGAGGCCGTACTTGGGCGGCGGCGAGAACGCCTCCGCGTACGAGTAGATCGACAGCATGAACGTCGACCGGTCCTGGGTGCCACCGGCCAGCACGAACTGCTGGGTGAAGACCTTGAAGTCCCAGATCGTGGAGAGCACCACGAGGATCCCGAAGACCGGCCGCAGCATCGGGAACGTGACCGACCAGAAGACCCGCCACGGGCCGGCGCCGTCGACCCGGGCCGCCTCCTGCAACTCGCTCGGCACGCTCTTGAGCCCGGCCAGCACGCTCACCGCGATGAACGGGAACGAGTGCCAGACCACCACCAGCGTCAGGATGCCGAAGAACAGCAGCGGGTCGTTGAACCAGCCGTAGCCGGTCCAGTCGCTGCGCCCGAACAGGGTGGTGGAGAGGCCGTCGGGGAGCTTGTTGAACAGCCAGGTGACCAGGCCGCTCGTGTCGTCGAAGATCCATTTCCAGACGATGGTGCCGGTGAGCGCCGGGGTGGCCCAGGCGAGCATCACGCAGCTCGCCACGAACGTGGCCATCTTCTTGCCGAGCCGGTTGAGCAGCAGCCCGACCAGGGTGCCGAGCACCATGGTCAGCGCCACGTTGGCGACCGCGAAGAGCACGGTGTTGCGCAACACCGTACGGAAGAACGGGTCGCCGAGGATCTGCGCGTAGTTGGCCAGGCCGACCCACGGCCACTCGCGGTCCCCCCGGAGCTGTCGGACGCTGTCCAGCTTGTAGAAGGACATCATCACGACCTGGCCGAGCGGCCAGAGCAGGAGCACGGCGATGATCGCCAGGCAGGGCAGGAGCAGCAGGTACGGGAGGCGGTCCACCTTTCGGCGGGGCCGCCGCGCGGGGTTCTCCCGCGCGGCGGCCTCGTCGGTGGCCTTGGTCAGCGTGGTCACTTGGCGTTGAGGATGCTTTCCATTTCGGTGGCCGCGTCGGCGGTTGCCTTCTCGACCGACTTCTGGCCCTTGATGACCGAGCTGTTCATCGCCTGGGTCACCGTCTTGGTGCGGCTGACCTCGACCCACTTGGGGGTGAGCGGGGTCAGCTTGGTGTTCTGGATGGCGGTGGCGAACGCGGCCATCACCTTGTCGTCGGCGTAGTTGCCGCCGCTGACCAGGTCCTTGTAGACCGGGAAGAAGCCGAGGCTGGAGGCGAACTCCTGGTCCTTCTGCTTGCTCAGCAGCACGGTCGTGTAGTCCCAGGCCAGGGCCTGCCGCTCGCTGTCCTTCCAGACCGCGATGTCGGAGCCACCGGCGAACGCCGGGGCGGCCTTGCCGTCCGGGCCGGGGATCGGGAACGTGCCCCAGACCTTCTCGATGTCGGGGTTGTCCTTCTTCATCGCGCCGCCCTGCCAGCTACCGGCGAACGCCATGGCGGCCTTGCCGGTGGCGAACTGGGTGCGGGCATCGACCTCGTTCCAGCCGGCCGAGGCGGGCGGGGCGACCTTGTGCACGGTCACCAGGTCGGTCCAGAACTTGACCGCCTTCTGCGCCTCGGGCGTGTTGTAGCCGGACTTCCAGCTGTCGCCGTCCTTGGTGGCGATCTCGCCGCCGGCGCCCCAGAGGAAGGAGTAGAACGGCAGCTCCGAGTTGCCGGGGAGGGCGATGCCGTAGGTGCCGGGCTTCTTGGCCTGGACGGTCTTGGCGGCGGCGACCATCTCGTCCCAGTTCGTCGGCGGCTTCACGCCGGCCTCGGCGAACCAGTCGGTGCGGTAGTAGACGGCGCGCACGCCGGCGTACCACGGCACGCCGTACTGCTTGCCGTCGAGCTGGGCGTTCTTCACCAGGTCGGGCAGGATGTCCTTGCCCTCGGACCAGCCGTTGAACTTGTCCGTGACGTCGGCGAGCGCCTCCTGGGCCGCCCAGCCCTGGGTCTCGGTGTTGCCCAGCTCGGTGACGTCCGGGCCCTCTCCACCGGCCAGCGCGGCCTGGAACTTCTTCGGCGCCTCGAGCCAGGGAATGTACTGCACCACGACGTCGGTCTCGGGGTGCTTCTTCTTGAACTCCGCCTCGACCGTGTCGAGGAACGCGGTCTGGGCGTCGCCGCCCTCGCCCATCATCCAGACCGTCAGCTTGCTGTTGTCGGCGGCCTTGTCGTCGTCGCCGGAGCCACCGCAACCGGTCAGCACCAGCGCGGCCGACGCCACGATGGCGGTGACCGGAGCCAGCCGCTTCCACCTGTTCACGCCATATCTCCCTCAGGGCCGTTTGGCACTAACCTTCTCCGCCGCACCTTAGTAGGAAAATTTCCTTTACAACAGGGGGAGTTCGCGGCGGGCGGCCGAGGCGACCGTATCGCAGCCGAAGGCCCGGGCGGCAGGGGTGCCGTCCGGGCAGGTCAGAGCGGGGGTACGCAGACGGGCGCCCGGCCGTCGGCCGGGCGCCCGTCGAGCTGTGGTGCGGGGGTCAGTAGCGCGAGACGCCGCGCCGGCGGCCGACACCGGCCACCAGGGCCACACCGATGGCGGCGAAGAGCACCTGCAGCATCAGCTCACGCCAGTCGATGCCGGCGGTCTCGGCGAAGCCGGAGGCCCGGGCGACGATCGTGCCCAGCAGCGCGGCGCCGACGCCGATCAGCATGTGCAGCCACATCGGCATGTTCTGCCGGCCCGGCACGACCAGCCGGCCCAGCGCGCCGACGATCAGACCAACGACCAGCGCGGTGATGATGCCCCAAACGGTGAGCTCCATGGTCGCCCTCCTCCTTCGGATCTTGTCACACGAGTTCGTGTGGTTTCTGTCGTGACCGCTAAGTTCCCGACCCGTCAAAATCCCAAACCGACTCCGGTGACGAATTGTTCGAACCGGCCCTGAGCTGCTGCTTAGTCCGCAAAAGCCCGCTGGGCGCGGCATCGCGCGGACTAACGGGCTTCAATGCGCAAACGCCGACGGGCGCCCGGCCGGTGGGCCGGGCGCCCGTCGAGGCGCGTGCTGCGCGATCAGTGGTGGGTGACGCCGCGCCGGCGGCCGACACCGGCCACCAGGGCCACACCGATGGCGGCGAAGAGGACCTGCAGCAGCAGCTCACGCCAGTCGATGCCGGCGGTCTCGGCGAAGCCGGAGGCCCGGGCGACGATGGTGCCGAGCAGCGCGGCGCCGACGCCGATGACCATGTGCAGCCAGATCGGCATGTTCTGCCGGCCCGGCACGACCAGCCGGCCCAGCGCGCCGACGATCAGGCCGACGATCAGCGCGGTGATGATGCCCCAGACGGTGAGCTCCACGATCGGTCCTCCAAATAAGCGGTTTCGCACGTTCTGTGCGGTTGCTGTCGTGACCGCTAAGTGCCCGACCGGCCGAAAATCGAAACCGCCCCCAACCCCGCCGATCCGGCCGTCGACCGCCCCGCCGAACGAATCCGCAGGTGGGAGCGCTGTCAGAAGCTGAAAAATTCCTGAGTACGCGAACCGGCCGGCACCCCGCGCAGGGGTACCGGCCGGTCGAGAGGCCCCGGTGGCTACTTCTTGCCGGCGGTCTTGCCGTCGCCGGAGTCCGAGGAGAGCGCGGCGATGAAGGCCTCCTGGGGGACCTCCACCCGGCCCACCATCTTCATCCGCTTCTTGCCCTCCTTCTGCTTCTCCAGCAGCTTGCGCTTACGGCTGATGTCACCGCCGTAGCACTTGGCGAGCACGTCCTTGCGGATCGCGCGGATCGTCTCCCGGGCGATCACCCGGCTGCCGATGGCCGCCTGGATCGGCACCTCGAACTGCTGGCGCGGGATCAGCGAGCGCAACTTCGCCGCGATCGTCGTGCCGTAGTTGTAGGCCTTGTCCTTGTGCACGATGGCGCTGAACGCGTCCACCGGCTCACCGTGCAGCAGGATGTCGACCTTCACCAGGTCGGACGCCTGTTCGCCGGAGGTCTCGTAGTCCAGCGAGGCGTAACCCTTGGTGCGGCTCTTGAGCTGGTCGAAGAAGTCGAAGATGATCTCGGCCAGCGGCAGCGTGTAGCGCAGCTCCACCCGGTCGGCGGAGAGGTAGTCCATGCCGAGCAGGGTGCCCCGACGCCCCTGGCACAGCTCCATCACGGCGCCCACGTAGTCGTTCGGGGTGAGCACGGTGGCCCGCACCGTCGGCTCGTACACCTCGGCGATCTTGCCGGTCGGGTACTCGCTGGGGTTGGTGACGACGATCTCCTCGCCGTCCTCCGTGATGGCCCGGTAGACCACGTTGGGCGCGGTGGAGATGAGGTCGAGGTTGAACTCCCGCTCCAGCCGCTCCCGGATGATCTCCAGGTGCAGCAGGCCGAGGAAGCCGCAGCGGAAGCCGAAGCCCAGCGCGCCCGAGGTCTCCGGCTCGTAGACCAGCGCGGCGTCGTTGAGCTTGAGCTTGTCGAGCGCCTCACGCAGGTTGGGGTAGTCCGAGCCGTCGATCGGATAGAGGCCCGAGTAGACCATCGGCTTCGGGTCCTTGTAGCCCCCGAGCGCCTCCTTGGCCTGGTTGCCGTTGATGGTGACGGTGTCACCGACCCGGGACTGGCGCACGTCCTTCACGCCGGTGATCAGGTAGCCCACCTCGCCGACGCCGAGCGCGTCGGCCTTCACCATCTCCGGCGAGATGACGCCGATCTCCAGCAGCTCGTGGACCGCGCCGGTGGACATCATCTTGATCCGGTCCCGGGCCGAGATCCGGCCGTCGATCACCCGGACGTACGTCACCACGCCGCGGTAGACGTCGTAGACCGAGTCGAAGATCATCGCGCGGGCAGGGTCGTCGGCCGCGCCGACCGGCGGCACGAACTGCCGGACGATCTCGTCGAGCAGGTAGGGCACGCCCGCACCGGTCTTGCCGGAGACCCGGATGCAGTCCGCCGGGTCACCGCCGATCAGGTGGGCCAGCTCCTCGGCGTACTTCTCCGGCTGGGCGGCCGGCAGGTCGATCTTGTTGAGCACCGGGATGATGTGCAGGTCGTTCTCGAGCGCCAGATAGAGGTTGGCGAGCGTCTGCGCCTCGATGCCCTGCGCGGCGTCGACAAGCAGGATCGCGCCCTCGCAGGCGGCCAGCGACCGGGACACCTCGTAGGTGAAGTCGACGTGACCGGGGGTGTCGATCATGTTGAGCACGGCGGTCTCGCCGGCCCGGTCGCCCTCCCGGATCGTCCACGGCATCCGGACGGCCTGGCTCTTGATGGTGATGCCGCGCTCGCGCTCGATGTCCATCCGGTCCAGGTACTGCGCGCGCATCTGCCGCGGGTCGACCACACCGGTGAGCTGCAACATCCGGTCGGCCAGGGTCGACTTCCCGTGGTCGATGTGGGCGATGATGCAGAAGTTCCGGATGCGCGCCGGGTCGGTGGCACCGGGAGCGTTCGCGCCGGGATCGAGCGTCGGTGGCACAGCGGTCCGTTCTGGTCGGCTGACGTGAGCGGGCCGGCGTGGCGCCGGCCCCCCTCTATGCTCCCACGCCGTCCGGGCCGCGCCCGGGCTCCCCCGTCACTCCGCCGGCGGCTCGACGAAGAGCGCGGCCAGCCTCGGCAGCCGCCGACGGGCCTCCTCCTCGTCGTCGAAGTCCCAGAAGTCGTTCAGGTCGGGCACCGGCACCGGATCACGCTCGGCGGGCAACTCGGCCGCGGTGGCCTTCCGGTAGGCCTCCCACGGCACCGACAGCATCCGCTCGCACTCGAACTCCTCACCGCTGAGCGCGGCGGCCCGCACCCCGGGCAGCTCGGCCAGCGAGTCCGGCTCGCCGACCGCCCGCGCGAAGACGGCCCGACCCTGCGTCATCAGCCAGCCCCGGAAGTATTCGAAGCCGTCGTCCGAGGCGCCGCCGTTGATCAGGTAGGCCGCGCCCCACAGGTCGACCCGGTAGGAGGCGGCGATCACCCGCCGCTGATGGTGGGCGTACCCGACGATCTCCTCGGGGTCGCGCTCGGCCAGCAGCGCGACCGCCCGGGCGGCGACCGCGTCGGCCTCTCCCCCGGCCCCGGCCCGGGCCTGGTCGATCAACTGCCAGAACTCCTCGGTCCTCATGGTCGGCAGTCTGGCAGAGCCCACCGACGCGCCGCCGGTGCGGCAGCATGGTGCGGTGCATCCGATCTCGCTACCGCCCGTGCCGTACGGGGCGACTGCCGTCCGGCCCGACTGGGAAGACCTGCCGGCCGGGCTGCGCGACGCGCTGGCGTCCCGGCTCGGTGGCCCACCGGCCGCGGTCGAGGTGGCCGGCGGCGGCTTCACCAGCGGCTTCGCCGCCGTGCTCACCGGCCCGACCGGCGAACGGGTGTTCGTCAAGGCGGCCGCGCTGGACGGGCAACGGCACCTGGTCGACTGGTACGCCCACGAGGCCGCGATCCTGGCCCGGCTCCCCGCCGGCCTGCCGGTGCCCCGGCCGCGGTGGGCGCTGACCGACTCCGGCTGGTACGCCCTCGCGCTGGACGCGATCGACGGGCACACCCCCCGGCTGCCCTGGGACCCGGCCGAGCTGGCGGCGGCCCTCACCACGTACGCCGAGGTGGCCGCCGCGCTCGGCGACCCGCCCGCGGACCTCGTCGCGCTCGGCCTGCCCCGCCTCGCGGACCTGGCCCGGGACGACATCCTCTGGTGGGGCGAGGTGGCCGCCGGCCGCGAGCCGCTGCCCGAGCCGGCGGTCCGGGCCCCGCTGGCGGAGCTGGTCGCGCTGGAGTCCCGCCTGCCCGGCTACGCCGACGCCGCCCCCGGGCTGGCCCACGGCGACCTGCGGGTGGACAACCTCCTGCTGGACGCCGCCGGTCGCGCCTGGCTCTGCGACTGGACCTGGCTCTGCCACGGGCCGGCCTGGTTCGACCTGGCCGGACTGCTGATCACCGGGTACGCCACCGGCCTGGACGCGGATACCGCCTTCGCCGGCCACCCGGCAGCCGCCGGAGCGCCGGCCGACGCGCTGGACGTGAGCCTCGCCGCGCTCGCCGGCTACTTCCTGACCGGCGCCGCCGCCGGACCGTCGACCGCCTCCTCCCCGCACCTGCGGTCGCACCAGCGGTGGAGCGGTGCGCAGGCGCTCGCCTGGCTGACCGCCCGCCAGGGCTGGACCTGACCCGCCCGCGCCGTCCCGCCCCTCCCGGCCGCCCGCCCCTCCCGGCCGCCCGCCCCTCCCTGCCGCCCGCTCTCCCGGCCGCCCGCTCTCCCGGCCGCCCGCTCGCCGGGCTGCGCGGTTAGGCGGGGGCCCCGCTTAACAACGCTGGTTAAGCGGGGCCCCCGCCTCTACCGAAAGCGTTAAAGGGGGCCCCCGCCTTACCCTCGTTTTGGCTCGGCCCGGGGCGACCTGGTAGCCTGGCCATTCGCGCGGCGATGACGGCTGCTCGTCGTGCGCGGAAGCTGACCAACCCGAGCTATCAAGACGAGGCTGTCGCGTGGCGAACATCAAGTCCCAGATCAAGCGCAACCGGCAGAACGAGAAGCGCCGGCTGCGGAACAAGTCGGTCAAGTCGTCGCTGAAGACCGCCATCCGGAAGTTCCACGAGGCTGCTGAGGCCGGCGACGCCGAGAAGGCCACCGTTCTCATGCAGGAGGCCACCCGCAAGCTGGACAAGGCTGCCAGCAAGGGTGTCATCCACGCCAACCAGGCGGCCAACCGGAAGTCGGCGATCGCCAAGCGCGTCGCCTCGTTCTCGGCCTGACGAGACCGTAGACCCGACCGGAAGCCCCGGGACGACGTCGTCCCGGGGCTTTCGGCTGTCCGCGTATCCGGACCCGGCCCCGCCGTGGCAGGACCCGGTCAGCAGCCGATCCGGCTGGACCCGACCGCCACGTCGTCGTACCAGAGGGTGTCGGCGCCGCCGCCGTAGCTCTCCCAGCCCAGTTTCAGGTCGGTGAGCTGCGGCCGCCAGGTGCGGTTGTACCACTGGCCGTCGATGTCGTGCGTCGGTACGCCGTCGGCGGTGAGCCCGGCGACGGCGGCGCCGTCCAGCCAGGTGCGGAGTTGACCGGCCGAGCCGTCGACCATGAACTCCAGGCAGGCCCACCGGTTGGTGGGCAACGGCACGCTCTGCGCCACGCCGGCCGGGCTCTGCTCGGGCAGCGTCGCGTCGTCCGAGGCGCGGTTCCACTGCATGGCGCCGTTCTGACCGCCCATCCGCAGATCCTTGTTGCCGTCGGCGGAGTCGGCCATCGCGATCATCGTGGTGTGGTCGGTGGGCTGGGCGGTGGTGTGCCGCACCCAGATCCGGCCGTACCGGACACTGCCCACGCCGGCGAGGTTCTTCGTGGACCTGATGAACACGTGGTTGCAGTAGCCGGCCGCGCCGTTGATCCGGACCGCCCGGCTGCCGCTGTGGGTGGTGGCCGTGTCGATGGTGGCCGTGCCGGCGCCGGCGCAGTCCGGGTTCACCACGGTCCAGTCACCGGACGGCGTCGAGCCGGCCTGGTTCTCGAAGCCGTCGCAGAGCACCGCCCCGGCGCACCCGACGGGCGGGTTCGTGGTGGGCGGCGGGCTGGTCGGCGGTGCCGTGGTGGGCGGCGCGCTGGTCGGGGGTGCCGTGGTGGGCGGCGCGCTGGTCGGCGGGGCGGTGGTGGGCGGGGCGGTGGTCGGCACCGTCGTGGTGGGCCCGCCGGTCGGTCCGGCGCCGTTGCACGGCACACCGTTGAGGGTGAACCCGGTCGGCGCGCCGCCGCCGGCGGCGAACGTGCCCTGCACGCCGAACTCGGTGGAGCCACCGGCCGGGATGCCGCCGTTGTACGACACGTTGCGGGCGGTCACCGTCGCGCCGGACTGGGTGACCGTGGCGTTCCAGCCGTTCGTGACACGCTGGTCCCCGGCGTACGTCCAGGTGACGGTCCAACTGGAGACGGCGGTGTCGCCGGGTGAGACCTTGACGGCGGCGGTGAAGCCGCCGGGCCACTGGTTCGGCGTGTAGTCGACCCGGCAGCCCTGGGCGGCCGCGGCCGGGCCGGCGAGCAGGGCCGTTCCGGTCGCGGCCACGGTGGCCGCCAGCGCGGCGACCACCGCCAGGGTGGGTGCGGTGCGGGCGCGGAGAAGCGTCATGAAGGATCCTTCGGATCGAGCGGGGCGGAGGCGACGCGCATCCTGCCCGGATGCGGCGCGACGACGTGCCCTTGATGTGGCGCGGCGATGCGCCACGGCGACTGGTCGGCGTGCCCGGCTCGGGGTGGAGCTGTCCGTCGCCGACGGCCCGGTCACCCGGGACCTCGGCGGTGCCCACCCTCAATCTATTGACAGATCCCTATCCAATCAAGCTCCCGGTCGGGCACCGGGCGGACCGGGCGGCGGTCAGCGGAAGGAATCGGGCCAGGTGATCTCGGACTCCGTCCGGCGTTCACCCTCCCCGGCCCGGTCGAACGGCAGCACCGAGCGGCCCGACTGGCGGTAGGGAACGGCCGGGCCGGTCGCCCTCGGGTCGGCGGCCAGGCTCAGGCCGCCGGGCAGCGGTCGGGCCCGGGTCGGCACCCGCGCCCGGCCGACGACCGGCTCGACCTGCCGGCGGAAGCGGTCCCGCTCCTGCTCGGGCACCTGGGCCGCGGTGCGGAACACCATCTCGGCGACCACGTCGTTCAGTTTGACCATCGCGGCCACGGCGGTCGGCAACACCAGCACCGCCCACCAGTTCACCAGTTCGGCGAGCGCGAGCAGCACGGCCAGCGCCGCCGCGCCCTCGAAGAAGAGGAAGCAGAGCACCCCGCCCGGGTTGACGAAGCGCAGCCCGAGCACCCGGGAGTAGAGCGGGCGGTACCGCTCCTCCTCCGTCGGCACGGTCGACCACGCTCGGGTCACCGGGCGCCCCCCTGCCGGGCCGCCGCCACCGAGAAGACGGCCCGCTCCAGCGCGTAGGCACGGTCGTCGGCGCCGCCCTTGACCGCCGCGTTGCACTCGGCCGCCGCCCGCATCGCCACGACCAGGCCTTCCGGCGTCCAGCCACGGCCCTGACGCTGGGCCCGTTCGATCTTCCAGGGCGGCATGCCCAGGGTGCTGGCGAGCTGATAGGCGCTGCCCCGACCGGCGGAAGCCACACGCGCCACCGTCCGGACGCCGTCGGCGAGCGCGTCGGCGATGGGCACCGGGTCCACCCCGACGTGCAGCGCCCAGCGCAGCGCCTCCAGCGCGCCGGGGATGTCACCGACCATCGTCGCGTCGGCCACGGTGAAGCCGGTGACCTCGACCCGACCCCGGTAGTAGCGGGAGACCGTCTCGGCGTCGATCCGCCCGTCGGTGTCGGCGACGAGCTGGGAACAGGCTGCGGCCAACTCGCGCAGGTCGTTGCCGACCGCCGCGATCAGGGCCTCGGCCGCGTCGTCGGCACACTTCCCGCCGTTGCGGCGGATCTCGTCCCGGACGAAGGCGACCCGCTCGCGGTGACCCTTCAGCTTCGCCGCCGGCACCACGGTGGCGCCCGCCGCCCGCAGCCCGTCGGCGAACGCCTTGCCCTTCCCGCCACCCAGGTGCAACACCACGAGCTGCACGTCCGGGTCGGGATTCTTCGCGTACGCCAGCAGCGCGGCGGACAGATCCTTGCGGGTGTCCTGCCCGGAGCGGAGCACCAGCACCCGGCGACCGCCGAACAACGACGGGCTCAGCATCTCGCCGATCTCGCCGACCGCCACCGAGCCGGCCTGGTATTCCCGCACGTCCACGTCGGGGTCCACCGCCCGGGCCCGGGCAACGGCTTCGGAGACCGCGCGCGTGGCGAGCAGCTCCTCGTCGCCGAGGACGAGCAGAATGGGAGGCAGGCTGGCCGGGGTCACGTCGCCCATACTCGCACGCACCCCGACCGGTGCGTGCCTGCTCGTCGGGGACTGTGACGGCGCAGCCCGCACTCAACGCAAATCCAGACATTTGCCTTGATGTACCACCTATGCCAACAAGATCCTCGACTCGGTTCGGCACCCTCACCGCGACCGCCCCCGCGCTACACCCCGCGCGACCACCGCCAGCCCGCCGCCGGCCCGGATCGCGGCCACGTCGCCGTCGGTGTCGGTGCGCATCACCCGCGCCCCTCCCCTGGTCAACCGGTCCATCAGACCGGGATTGGGATGCCCGTAGTCGTTGTCGACGCCGACGCAGACCAGCGCGACCGCCGGACGGACCGCGGCGAGGAACTCCGGATCCTGGTACGCCGACCCGTGGTGCGCCACCTTCAACACGTCCGCCCGGACCGCGGCGGGCGGCACCGTCTCCACCAGCGCCCGCTGCTCCTCGGTCTCGGCGTCGCCGGCCAAGAGGATCCGCACCCCGGCCACGGTGGCGGTCAGCACCAGGGAGTTGTTGTTCGGGTCGGAGCGGCTGCCGCGAAGCGGGTACGGCGGCCCGATCGCGGCCAGCTCGACCACGCCGGCCCGCCAGCGCCAGCCGGCCGGCACCGGGTCGAGGCGGGCGCCACCGCGGCGGGCCGCCTCGCGTACCTGGGCGACCCCGTAGGGCGGCTCGGACCAGGGCGGACCGACCACCGCACCGACCCGTCGCCCCCGGAACACCCCGGCCACCCCACCCACGTGGTCGGCGTGGAAGTGGCTGACCACCAGCAGCGACACCTCGCGCACGCGGAGCCGCCGCAGGCAGCCGTCCACGCCGGACGGCTCCGGGCCGGCGTCGACCACCACGGCCCGCCCGGCGGCGACCGGCAGCACCACCGCGTCGCCCTGCCCCACCGCGCACGCCACCACCACCCAACCGCGCGGCGGCCACCCGGAGGCCAGCAGCCGGATCGGCACCGCACCCAGCACCACCGCCACCACCACGACCGCGACCAGCCGTCGGGCCCGACGCCGCCGGGCGGCGAGCAGCAGCGCCCCGCTCACGGCGGCCAGCAGCAGCGCGCCGGCCACCCCGCCCACCCAGGGCACGTTCCCGGCCGGCAGCGCCGCCCCGTGCGACGCCACCGCCACCAGCCACCGTGCCGGCCAGCTCGCCAGCCAGGCGAGGAACTCGGCGCCCGCCGGCCACACCGGAGACAGCACGGCGGCGAGCACGCCCAGCACCGTGGCCGGCGCGACGGCGGGCACGACCAGCAGGTTCGCCGGCACCGCCACCAGACTGACGGTCGCGGACAGCCCGGCGATCACCGGGCCGCACGCGAGCTGCGCGGCGGCCGGCACCGCCAGCGCCTCCGCCAACCCCGGCGGTACGCCCCGACGGCGTAACGCGTCCCGCCACCCGGGCGCGAGCAGCAGCAACCCGCCGGTGGCGCAGACCGACAGCGCGAAGCCCGGGTCCCCGGCCAGGTCCGGGTCCAGCAGCACCAACCCGGCGACGGCGGCGGCCAGCGCGGGCAGCGCCGCGCGGGACCGCCCGGCGGCCAGCGCGGCGAGCCCGATCGCGCCCATCGCCGCGGCCCGTACCACGCTCGGCGAGGGCCGGACCAGGATGACGAAGCCGACCAGGGCGAGGCCGCAGAGCGCCACCGCGGTACGCGGACCGGCGCGCGCCCAGCGGGCCAGCAGCAGCACCGCGCCCACGATGATCGCGACGTTGGAACCAGTGAACGTGAGTTAGGGAGGTGAGTCGACAAGAGAAGAACGGCCCCGGCAGGTGCTGGAACACCTGTTACCCGGGGCCTTGACGGACAACGGAGGTCCGCCCGCGATGAGTGTAGCTGTGAAGCAAGCCCTGCTTGCGACCAAGGATCTCGGCAAGAACGAGCGC
>NZ_FMDM01000015.1 GCF_900090105.1 Micromonospora humi
TGCCCCAACCGCTGGAGGGGCGCTGCTGGAACAGGCCCAGCGAGTCGTGGTCATTGCGGTCGCCGAGGTGGCCCAGGTTCTCCAGCTTCGACTCCTGCAGGGCGGTGGCGATCGAGACGATCGCGGCGCGCTCGGGCAGGCCGGCCTTCTTCGTCGCGGCGATGATCGCCTTGACGTTGGCGGTCTGCTCGTCGTTGAGCGCGATGGTGGACTGCTCACCCTGCACGCTCGCCACCGCGACGGGCTTGGTGGCGGTGTGGGCGGGGGTGTCGGCGTGCGCGGCGATCGGACCGGCGAACACACCACCGGTGAAGGCCAGACCAGCAACACCGAGAATGCTCTTACGCAGGATCGCGTTCATGGTGAGGGCTCCATTCGGGGGTCGACGCACCCCCGTCGGGGGGACGGGGTGCGGGGGCACCGTCAGGCGCTCAGAAGACTGGGGATCCGGCTGCTCGCGTCGCGGCGCCGGGAGTGGGTGTAACGACCGGGCGGCCACCGTCATTCCCTCGGGGGCCGGGGACGCGGGGCTTGCCTTCCTCGGTCGTTCACCGGGTTACAACGCCCCGCCCCCGCCGACGATTCCGCCGTCAGCGTGCCGCCCACCACCGCCGAACCGGACACCGGGCCCAGTCGGCGCATCCCGTGCCCCGCCCAACCCCGTAACTTCGTCGATCTTGAAGTTGCGGTGCCAAGATATGTCAGATTTCGACCATTATCGGAAGTGCCACAAGTCCAAGATCGATGACGGCCCGGCCAGGAGGGGGCCCCTATGCAGAAAGCGTTAACAAGGGGCCCCTCCTGACGCGCGGGGCGGTCACGGCTCGAACTTGTAGCCCAGGCCTCGCACCGTGACGATGTAGCGCGGCGCGGACGGCTCCGGCTCGATCTTCGAGCGCAGCCGCTTCACGTGCACGTCCAGCGTCTTGGTGTCGCCCACGTAGTCGGCGCCCCAGACCCGGTCGATGAGCTGGCCCCGGGTGAGCACCCGGCCGGCGTTGCGCAGCAGCAGCTCCAGCAGCTCGAACTCCTTGAGCGGGAGCTGGACCCCGGCGCCGTCGACGGTCACCACGTGCCGTTCGATGTCCATCCGGACCGGGCCGGCGGCCAGGGTCGGCGCGCCCGTCTCGTTCGCCTCGCTGGTCTGCCGGCGCAGCACCGCCCGGATCCGGGCGACCAGCTCACGCGGGGAGTACGGCTTCGTCACGTAGTCGTCGGCCCCGATCTCCAGGCCGACCACCTTGTCGATCTCGCTGTCCCGGGCGGTGACCATGATGATCGGGACGTGCGACCGCTGGCGGAGCTGTCGGCACACCTCGGTGCCCGACATCTCCGGCAGCATCAGGTCGAGCAGCACGATGTCCGCGCCGGTCCGGTCGAACTCGGTGAGGGCGGAGGTGCCGGTCGCGGCGACGGAGACCTCGAACCCCTCCTTGCGGAGCATGTAGGACAGGGCGTCGGAGAACGACTCCTCGTCCTCGACCACCAGTACGCGGCTCAACGGGTGTTTCCTTTCCTGTGGTCAGACCTGCCGGAGCTCGGCCGGGCCGGCCTCGATCCCAGCGGAGGCGAGTGTCGCCTCCAGGTCGTCCGGGGGGCG
This sequence comes from Micromonospora humi, assembly GCF_900090105.1. Lineage (GTDB taxonomy): Bacteria > Actinomycetota > Actinomycetes > Mycobacteriales > Micromonosporaceae > Micromonospora > Micromonospora humi. The sequence continues at coordinate 1,601 of NZ_FMDM01000015.1, forward strand.
GGCAGGCAGCCGGAGGGTGAACGTCGACCCACCACCAAGAGTGCTCGACACATCCACCCGGCCGCCATGGTTGCTGGCGATGTGTTTGACGATGGCCAGCCCCAGGCCGGTGCCGCCGGTCGAGCGCGAGCGGGCCTGGTCGGCGCGGTAGAAGCGCTCGAAGATCCGGTCGACCTCGTTCGGGGCGATGCCGATGCCCTGGTCGGCCACCGCGATCTCGACGTGCTCGTCGGCGCCCCGCACGGTCACCCGGACCGTGGTGTCCTCGGCCGAGTAGGTGACCGCGTTCTCCACCAGGTTCGCCACCGCGGTGGCGAGTTGACTGTCACTGCCGTACACGGTCAGGCCCCGCTGCCCGCCCACGACGATCTCCACCCGGCGGGCGGTGGCCGCGGTGCGGGTCCGGTCGACCACCTCGGCGAGCACCCAGTCCACGGAGACGGGTTCGGGTGCGGGCTGCGGCTCGGCGCCCTGGAGCCGGGTGAGTTCCAGCAGTTCCTGCACCAGCCGCCCGAGCCGGGTCGACTCGTGCTGGATCCGCTCGGCGAAGCGCCGTGCGGCGACCAGGTCCTCGGACAGGTCGGGCGCGCCGTCACCGGTCGGTTCGGTGGCGTCCACCAGCGCCTCGGCGAGCAGTTGCAGGGCGCCGATCGGGGTCTTCAGCTCGTGGCTGACGTTGGCCACGAAGTCCCGGCGCACCCGGGCCAGGCGGTGCGACTCGGTGACGTCGACCGCCTCGATCGAGACATAGCCGGCACCCAGCCCCATGGCCCGCAGGTGCACGCCGAGCGGGTTGTCACCGGCGCTGTCGCGACCCCGGGGCAGGTCGAGCTCGATCTCGCGACGCACGCCCGTGCGGCGGACCTGACCGGCGAGGGTACGGATCAGCGGGTGCGCCGCGATCGCGCCCGGCGCCGCCCCGGCCCGGAGCAGGCCCATCGCCCGGGCGGCCGGGTTCACCAGCACGGGCACGTCGTCGGAGTCGAGCACCACCACGCCGGCGCGCAACGAGTCGATCGTCTTGCGGCCGAGCCCGGATAGGCCCCCCTGCGCTTCGTCCGGAATCGTCGGCCTCCCTGCGTCACGACGGGAGGTCCCGCCGCCCCGCGACGCCCGGCGGCGCCGCCACTCCCCTACCGGCCCGGACAGCATCGACCCGGCGACCAGTCCGGTCACCAGCGCCACGGCCACCGCGATGGCCACCGCCCATTCCACCCGGCGATCGTAGGGTCATTGTTAACCCAGGGATCGGTCACAAAGGGACGAACCACTCTCGCTTCCGGGAATGTTCACCCACGGGTCCCGCGTCGTTCATCCGCGTTCACCCTGGTGCCGGCCGTCCGGCCTACCGTGGGGCGCGCACCTGCTCACGCCGTACCCCGTACCGGGCAACGGCCACCGACCCCAGGAAGTGACGATGCGCGACGAGTTCCGGGCCGACCTGCAGATTGTCAGCCAACTGCTGGTGGACATGGCCGAGGCGGTGCGCGCGGCCATGCGGCAGGCCACCAGAGGGCTGCTCACCGCCGACCGCGCGGCGGCCGAGACGGTGATCGCGCGGGACGCCGAGATCGACGAGCTGTACAAGCACGTGGAGGAGCGGGTCTGCGACCTGCTGGCCCGGCAGGCACCGGTCGCCTCCGACCTGCGCGCCATGATCACGGCCCTGCACGTCGCCGCCGACCTGGAGCGGATGGGCGACCTGGCCGACCACGTGGCGAAGACGGCGTTGCGCCGGCACCCCTCGCCGGCGGTGCCGGCCGAACTGCGGCCGGTCTTCACCGACATGGCCGGCATCGCCGACCGGATGGCGGAGAAGATCGGCGCGGTGCTGGCCAAGCCCGACGCCGACGTCGCCGCCGAGCTGGACCGGGACGACGACGCGATGGACGACCTGCACAAGAGCCTCTTCGGCGTGCTGCTCGGCGACGACTGGCCGTACGGGGTGGAGACCGCGATCGACGCCACCCTGCTGGGCCGCTTCTACGAGCGTTTCGCCGACCACGCGGTGAATGCCGGCGAGCACGTGGTCTACCTGATCACCGGCGCCCCGTCGGCCTGACCCACCGGGGGGAAGGAGGGGCCCCTTCTTAACAGGGGAGTGTTAAGAAGGGGCCCCTCCTCTACCGGAGGCGTTAAAAAGGGGCCCCGCCTTACATCAGCGGCCCTGGTTGGCGACGGCGGCGGCAGCCGCCTTGGCCGCCTCGGGGTCGAGGTAGGTGCCGCCCAGGACCTGGGGGCGCAGGTCGGCGTCCAGGTCGTAGCGCAGCGGGATGCCGGTCGGGATGTTCAGCTTGGCGATCGCCTCGTCGGAGATCTGGTCGAGGTGCTTGACCAGCGCGCGCAGCGAGTTGCCGTGCGCCGCCACCAGCACCGTCCGGCCGGCCAGGATGTCCGGCACGATCGAGTCGTACCAGTAGGGCAGCATCCGCTCGACGACGTCCTTGAGGCACTCGGTGCGCGGCATCAGCTCGGTCGGCAGCAGCGCGTACCGGGGGTCGCCGACCTGCGACCACTCGTCGTTGTCGTCGATCGGCGGCGGCGGCGTGTCGTACGACCGGCGCCAGAGCATGAACTGCTCCTCGCCGTACTCGTCGAGGGTCTGCTTCTTGTTCTTGCCCTGGAGGGCGCCGTAGTGGCGCTCGTTGAGCCGCCAGGACCGGCGCACCGCGATCCAGTGCCGGTCGGCGGCGTTCAGCGCCAGCTCGGCGGTGCGGATCGCCCGGCGCATCACGCTGGTGTGCACCACGTCCGGCAGCAGGCCGTGCTCGCGGAGCAGCCCGCCGCCGCGCCGCGCCTCGGTCTCGCCCTTGGCGGTCAGGTCGACGTCGACCCAGCCGGTGAAGAGGTTCTTGGCGTTCCAGTCGCTCTCGCCGTGCCGCAGCAGGACCAGCGTCCCGACGGTGGGTCCTTCGCTCGCAGTCATGCGGATCATCCTGCCGTACCGGCCGGGCGGACACGCGGGGACCTGTGGTGACGACCACCACGTGGAAATGCGGATGACCGGCACTCCGACCCGGCACTAGGTTGTAAGGCGTCCGAGATTGATCGGTCATTACCGAACGGGGGGCGTCGGGATGCGGACGGTGCGGGGTTGGCTCCGGGACACGGCGGGCGGGCTGCCGCGTTCCTTCTGGTACCTCTGGACCGGCACGCTGATCAACCGGCTCGGCTCGTTCGTCCTGATCTTCCTCGCCATCTATCTGACCCGGGAACGGGGCTTCTCGGCCGCGCAGGCCGGCCTGGTGATCGGGCTCTGGGGGGTCGGCGGCGCGGTCGGCACCACGGTCGGCGGCACCCTCACCGACCGCTGGGGCCGGCGACCCACGCTGCTCACCGCGCACCTCGGCGCGGCCACCATGATGGTCGCGCTCGGCCTGGCCCGGCCGCTCTGGGCGGTGGCGGCGGGCGCGCTGCTGCTCGGCATGTTCGCCGAGGCGGCCCGCCCGGCCTTCGGCGCGATGATGATCGACGTGGTGCCGGAGAAGGACCGGCTCCGCGCGTTCTCGCTCAACTACTGGGCGATCAACCTCGGCTTCGCCTGCGCCGCCGTGCTGGCCGGCCTCGCCGCCGAGGCCGGCTACCTGCTGCTGTTCCTGGTGGACGCGGCCACCACGCTGGTCACCGCGCTGATCATCTTCACCCGGGTCCGGGAGACCCTGAACCGGCCGGCCGCACCGGCCGACAAGGGCGCGGCGGCACCGGCCGGAGCGCTGCGCACCATCCTGCGCGACCGGGTGTTCCTCGGCTTCGTGGCGCTCAACCTGTTCGCCGCGCTGGTCTTCCTCCAGCACATCTCGATGCTGCCGATCGCCATGGTCGACTCCGGGCTCAGCCCGGCCACCTACGGCTCGGTGATCGCGCTCAACGGCGTGCTCATCGTGATCGGGCAGCTCTTCGTACCCCGGCTCATCCGTGGCCGGAGCCGGTCGCACGTGCTGGCGCTCGCCGCGCTGATCATGGGGGTCGGGTTCGGCCTCACCGCGTTCGCCGACACGATCTGGCTCTACGGCCTCACCGTGCTGATCTGGACGGTCGGCGAGATGCTCAACTCGCCCTCCAACGCCACCCTGATCGCCGAGTTGTCGCCGGCCGCACTGCGCGGCCGCTACCAGGGCGTGTTCTCGCTGTCCTGGCAGCTCGCCGGCGCCTCCGCGCCGATCCTCGGCGGCCTGCTCCGCGAGCACGGCGGCAACACCGAGCTGTGGCTGGCCTGCGCGGGGATCGGCGCCGTGACGGCGGTGGCGCACCTGGTCTCCGGCCCGGCCCGGGAGCGGCGCGCCACCCAGCTCCGCGCCGCCGGCGCCCCGATCGCGCCGGTCACCCTGGCCCGCACCCCGGCGCCCGAGGCGGCCGAGGCCGCGGCCGCGTCACCCGCCGAGCAGGTCCGGGTCGGTTCCTGAGTACGCCGACCGGCTGGGTACGGTACCGGGGGCCTATCGGTAAGGAAACCTTCCTGGAGGACGGGTGCGCGGCCTGCGGCGCTGGTGGGACGACACGGCCGGCGGACTGCCCGCCACCTTCTGGTACCTCTGGTCGGGGCTGCTGGTCAACCGGGCCGGCGCGTTCGCGCTGCTGTTCCTGTCGCTCTACCTGACCTCCGCGCGGGGCGCCTCGCCGTCGCTGGCCGGCCTGGTCGTCGGCGCGTACGGGATCGGCGGTGCCGGTGGCACGCTGCTCGGCGGCGTGCTCGCCGACCGGTGGGGCCGGCGGTCCACGTTGCTCGCCGCCCACCTCGCGGCGGCCGGGCTGATGGCGGCGCTGGCGTTCAGCCGACACCTCGCGGTGATCGCCGCGCTGGCGGCGCTGGTCGGGGTGGCGCACTCGATGCCCGGCCCGGCGTTCGTGGCGGCCATCGTGGACGTGGTGCCGGAGGCCCGCCGGTCCCGCGCGTTCAACCTCCAGTTCTGGGCGTTCAACCTGGGCATGGCCGTCGCCTCGCTACTGGCCGGGGTGCTCGCCGAGGCCAGCTTCCTGGCGCTGTTCCTGGTCGACGCCGGGGCCACCCTGACCGCGGCCGTGGTCATCGCGCTCAAGGTGCCGGAGACGCTCGACCGCCGGGCGGTGACCCCACGGGCGGTGCTGGGCCGGCGGCCCGGGCTGCACACGGCGCTGACCGATCGCACCTTCCTCGCCTTCGTCGGGCTGACCTTCCTGCTCGCCGTGCTGACCATGCAGACGTCGACGATCATGCCGCTGGCGATGCGCGCGGACGGCCTGCGCCCGACCGCGTACGGGCTGGTGGTGGCGCTCGGCGGGGCACTGATCGTGGCCGGGCAGCTCTTCGTGCCGAAGCTGATCGAGCCGTACCGGAAGTCGACGGTGCTGGCCGTCTCCACCGGGCTGATGGCGCTCGGGTTCGGCACGCTGACCGTCGCCGACGGGTTGCCGCTCTATCTCGGCGCGGCGGTGGTCTGGACGGTCGGGCAGATGCTCGCCGCCCCGCCGAACGCCCAGATCAACGCGGATCTGGCCCCGCCGGAACTGCGGGCCCGCTACCAGTCGGTGTTCTACCTGACGTTCCCGGCGGCGTCCTTCGTGGCGCCCGCGCTCGGCGGGCTCAGTCTGGAGCACCTCGGCGAGCGGCACTGGCTGGTGGTGGGTGGGCTGGGCCTGTGCGCCGCGGCCGGGCACCTGCTCGCCGGCGGGCCACGGGAACGCCGGGTCGCCGCGTTGCGGGCCGCGGCCCGGCGGCCGGAGGAGGTCCGCCGGTGAGAACGGCAGAGCGCCCACCTCGACCCCCGTCGAGATGGGCGCTCGTACCGTACGCCCGGCGGCGGCGGGCGACACTCACCCCCGTAAGCGTCGCCCGCTCGCGCCGCCGGTTACCACGGGCGGCACCGTCCCCCAACGGTGTGCTCCACCCGATCCTCGCGTCTCGCTTGCGCGGATCTGATCGATCCGCCGCTCCCCCGAACGTAAACAAGCGTGACGCGGTGCAATAAAGTTAGTTCGCCCGGATTCCGGATTCAACCCAGATCGCTGTCTTACCCGTCACAGCATCCGTGTCGGGAATCCGGCTGTCCCTGCTGCGGTCTCCGCGATGGCCAACGTCGGGTTCCCGGCGACCATTCCCGTAAACCTCAGCCGTCCTCGCGATTCGGGTTCTCGGTCCGGAAGAAGTTGCTCTGCCGGCCGTCGCGCAGCTGCTCCTGGTAGATCAGGTTCAGCCGACGCGAGTCGAACGTGCGGAACCAGTCGTCCCAGGTGACCTCGCGGATCCGGCTGCTCTCCCGGTAACCCGGCATGTTGAAGGTCAGCACCCCGGGCCGGTCGCCCCGCTCGGTGCCGGCGATGGTGGCCGGCTTCGCGCCCCGGGCCCGGGCCCAGCGCTGGATCACCTCGTGGTTGCGGGTCACCAGACTGCGACCCGGACGCTCCGGGCGATCCGCGAGTGACGTGATGAGCTGGGACGACCCGATGGACCGGCTGGACGCGGGCCCGCGCGTCGGCGCCGCCTGCGCGCGAGCGGACGCCCTGCTCGGTGCCGCCGTCGCCGTCGCCCGCACGGCCTTGGCGCGAGCCGGTGCCGCCTTCGCCCGAGCCGATGTGGCCTTCGCCCGCGCAGGCGCCGCCTTCGCCCGAGCCGGAGCGGCCTTCGCCCGCGCGGGTGCGCTCCTCGCGCGCGCGGGCGAAGCCTTGGCGCGAGTGGCCTTCGCCCGTGCGGGCGCCGCCTTGGCGCGAGCCGGGGCGGCCTTCGCCCGCGCCGGGATCGCCCTGGCCCGCGACGACGTGGCCTTCGCCCGCGCGGGGGCCGCCTTGCGCGTACCCGTCGCCTTGGCCCTGGCCCCGGTGGCCCGCGCGGCCGGCGCGGACTTGGCCGGCGGCGACGCGGCCCGCTTCGCCGCGGTGCTCTTCCGCGCCGCCGTGGTCTTCTTCGCGGCGGTGGACCGGCGGGTGGCGGACGGCCGGCCGGCCGGGCCGGTGCTCCGCCGCGCCGCGCCGCCGCGCCCCTCCGCGCGCATGGTGCGCGCGAGCGTCTTCACCAGCTCCGGCTTCCGCAGCGCGGAGGTCCCGGAGACCCCGCGCCGGCGGAGCTGGCCCCGGATGTCGTCGACCTTCATCCGGGAGATCTGGGACTCCGACACCGTCGGGGTGTTCGGGGTCTGGTTACCGGTTTGCCGCTTCGTCCGGGTCGCAGTCGTGCCGCGACCTGAGCTGTTGCGCTGAGCCATGGGACACGCTCCTCGACAGTCCGTCCTCGGCCCGCGGTGGGTCCCAGTGCTCCGCACCGCGCGGTGCGGCATACCCGTCAGGAGGGCTCCGAACCTCCGGCGGTCGAGCCGGCCGGCGCCGAGGGCTCGAAGAGGTGCGCGAACGCGGCCAGGTTGGCGGTCGACTCGCCCCGCTTCACCCGCCACTCCCACTCCCGCCGGATCGCGGTGCCGAAGCCGATCTCCAGCATGCTGTCGAACGACTCGTCGGCGTAGGTGAGCACGGAACCGAAGAGGCGGTCCAACTCGTCGGCGTCGAGCCCGGCCAGGTTGACCCGGCCGGTCAGGTAGACGTCGCCGGCCGCGTCGATGGAGAACGAGACGCCGTACATCCGCGCGTTGCGTTGGAGCAGCCAGGTCCACAGCTCCTCGCGACGCTCGTCAGGCTGGCGCATCACGAACGCCTCGATCCGCAACGCGTGCTCCCCGACGATCAGGTTGCAGATCGTCTTGAGCTTGTGCGTGCCCGGCAGGGTCACCGCGTACGACGCCTCGCCGGTGGACTCCCACTGAAGCTCGCGCTCCGCGCAGACGGCCTCGATCAGCGCGGCGACCTCACTCGTACGGCTCATCGCACCCACTCTACGGTCGCCCCACGCGGGCTGCCGGGCGGCGGTGTGTCACCAGGAACAGGCGAGCGCCGGGTCGCCGAGCCGGCCGGCCAGCCGGGCCCGATGCTCGGTGATCGCGTTGCCGTAGACCGCCAGCAGCCCGGACACGGTCCGGTGCCAGGAGAAGTCGCGGGCGTGCCGCTCGGCGCCGACGGCCAGGGCGGCCCGACGCCTCCGCTCGGGAAGCAGGCCGGCCAGTGCCCGGGCCCAGTCGACCGGGTCGTGCCCGTCGATGAGCATCCCGCTGACGCCGTCGCGGACGGCGGTGACCAGGCCGCCCACGGCGGCAGCCAGCACCGGCGTGCCGCAGGCCTGCGCCTCCAGCGCGACCAGCCCGAACGACTCGTTGTGCGAGGGCACGGCGACCAGGTCGGCGGCGCGGTAGAGGGCGGGCAGGTCCGCGCCGGTCTGCGGCGGGAGGAAGCGGATCCGGTCGGCCACGCCGAGCGAGTGGGCCAGTTCCATCAGCGCGGTGGGCCGGTCCAGCCCGCTGCCGCTCGGGCCGCCGCAGATCACCACGGTCAACTCGTCGGCGAGCGCGGGGTCCTGTTGCCGCAGCGCGGCGACGGCGCGGACCAGCACGTCCGGGGCCTTGAGCGGCTGGATCCGGCCGACGAACGCGACCACGTAGCCGCGCGCCGGCAGGCCGAGGCGGCGACGGGCGGCGCGCATCGCCGACTCCCGGTCACCGCGCGCGGGGCGGAACCGGTCCAGGTCCACGCCGGGCTCCACCACGGCGACCCGGCCGGGGTCGGCCGCGTACCGGTCGAGCAGGTCGCGGGCCTCCACCCGGGTGTTGGCGACCAGCCGGTCGGCCTCGGCGACCACCTGCTCCTCGCCGATCACCCGGGCCTTCGGCTCGGGCCGGTCGCCGGCGGCGAGCCGGGCGTTCTTGACCTTGGCCAGGGTGTGCGCGGTGTGCACCAGCGGCACGCCCCAGCGCTCCTTGGCCAGCCAGCCGACCTGGCCGGAGAGCCAGTAGTGCGAGTGGATCAGGTCGTAGTGGCCGGGCGGGCGGGCCGCCTCGGCGCGCAGCACGCCGGCGGTGAAGGCGCAGAGCTGACCGGGCAGCTCCTCCTTCGTCAGGCCCTCCAGCGGGCCGGCCGTGACGTGCCGGACGGTCACCCCGGGCGCCATCTCGACCACCGGGGGCAGGTCACCGGAGGTGGCCCGGGTGAAGATCTCCACCTCGACGTCGGCCTCGGCCAGTCGCCGGGCGACCTCCAGGATGTAGACGTTCATGCCACCCGCGTCGCCGGTGCCGGGCTGGTGCAGCGGCGAGGTGTGCACCGAGAGGGTGGCGATACGGCGCGGCCGGGGCCACGGCAGGGCACCTCGCTGACGACCGACACCGGTGTGCACATCCGCCACGTCCGCTCCCTCTGTCACGGTTGATGCCGTCCCGCACGACCGGCGCCTCTCGGGTCAACCCGCACGCCGGGTGTCATCTTCCCCATCGGGGTTCGGAAATGCCTGCGGCGGGTTCCCCGGCGTGACGGACCTCATCGCGGCGGGACGCGGGACGGCGGGGCAGAATGTCCGGATGACCTCAGTCGCCATCGTCACCGGAGCGTCCAGCGGGATCGGCGCGGCCACCGCCCGCCGGCTGGCCGCCGAGGGTTTCCACGTGCTCGCCGCGGCGCGGCGTACCGACCGGTTGGCCGCGCTGGTCGCCGAGATCGAGGCGGCCGGCGGCGCGGCCACCGCAGTGGCCTGCGACGTGACCTCGGAGGAGTCGGTCGCCGCCCTGGCCGCCGCGGCGGACGCCGCGCCCGGCCCGGTCACCCTGCTGGTGAACAACGCCGGCGGCGCGCGCGGCCTGGACCCCGTCGAGTCGGCCGACGTCGGCGACTGGCAGTGGATGTACGACGTCAACGTGCTCGGCACGCTGCGGGTCACCAAGGCGCTGCTGCCCGCGCTGGAGCGTTCCGGGGCCGGCACCGTGGTGATCGTCAGCTCGACCGCCGGGCACGTCGTCTACGAGGGCGGCGGTGGTTACACGGCGGCCAAGCACGCGCAGACCGCGATCGCCGGCACGCTCCGCCTGGAGCTGTCCGGCCGGCCGGTCCGGGTGGTCGAGATCGACCCGGGCATGGTGAAGACCGAGGAGTTCGGGCTGGTCCGCTTCGGCGGCGACGCGGACCGGGCCGAGGCGGTCTACGCCGGGGTGGCCGAACCGCTGGTCGCCGACGACGTGGCCGACTGCGTCGCCTGGTGCGCCACCCGCCCGCACCACGTCAACGTGGACCAGCTCGTGGTCCGGCCGCTGGCCCAGGCCGCCCAGCACAAGGTGCACCGGCAGAGCTGATGAAGCCCCAGGGCGTCGTCACCCGCGGCACGACGAACCCCAACCGGCTCCGGCGGGTGGACAACTGGATCGTCACGGCCTGCGGCGGCGCGCTGCGCGCCGCCGCCGACCCGCTCGTGGTGGACCTGGGTTACGGCGCCAGCCCGGTCACCCCGGTCGAGCTGCGGAGCCGGCTCGTGGCCGGGGTCCGCGCCGACGTGCGGGTGGTCGGGCTGGAGATCGATCCGGTACGCGTGGCCGCCGCCCAGCCGGCCGCCGACCCGCCCGGGTTGACGTTCGCCCGGGGCGGCTTCGAGCTGGCCGGGCTGCGTCCCGCCCTGGTCCGGGCGTGCAACGTGCTGCGCCAGTACGACGAGGGCGAGGTCGCCGACGCCTGGCGCACCATCACCGGCCGGCTGGCGCCCGGCGGACTGCTGGTCGAGGGCACCTGCGACGAGCTGGGTCGGCTCGGCGCCTGGGTGCTGGTGGACGCCGCCGGCCCGCGCACGCTCACCCTGGCCGCGAAGCTGACCACGCTGGAGAGCCCGGCCGCGCTCGCCGAGCGGCTGCCGAAGGCGCTGATCCACCGCAACGTCCCCGGTGAGCGCGTGCACGAGCTGCTCGACGCGCTGGCGCACGCCTGGCGCTCCGCCGCCGGCTACGCCCCGTTCGGCCCCCGCCAGCGCTGGCTGCACGCGGTGACGGCGCTCAAGGAGTCGGGCTGGCCGGTCCTCGACCGCCCGAGCGCCTGGCGCCACGGCTACCTGACCCTCCCCTGGCCCGCCGTAGCCCCCACCTGACCCCCGCCCTGCCCCGGCCCGGCCCACCCCGCCCAGCCCCGGCCCGGCCCACCCCGCCCAGCCCCGGCCCGGCCCGCCCCGGCCCGCCCCGGCCCGGCGATCTTGCAGTTGCGGCCCCTGACATGCGGCATTGGCGAGGATTGTCGGGGCCGAAAGTGCAAGATCGACGCGTTGCGGGGGCGGGGGCGGGGTGGGGTGGGGTGGGGGTCAGATGGTGCAGTTGACCAGGACGGGTTCGGGGTGGAGGGGAACGCCGAAGCGGGCGTGCACGCCGTCGCGGATCTCCCGGGCCAGGGTCACCAGGGCGGCGGTGCTGGCGGTGCCGGACCGGTTGGTGAGCGCGAGCGTGTGCTTGGTGGAGATGGCCACGCCCTCCGGGCCGGCGTAGCCCTTGCCGAAGCCGGCCTTGTCGATCAGCCAGGCCGCGCTGACCTTCACCACGTCGCCGGCGCCCGGCCAGTGCGGCGGCTCGCCGAGGTCGGCGGCGCGCTCCCGGAGCAGCTCGTACGCCTCGCGGTCGAGCACCGGGTTGGTGAAGAACGAGCCCACCGACCAGGTGTCCGGGTCGGCCGCGTCGAGCACCATGCCCTTGCCGGCGCGCAGCTTGCGCACGGTGGCCCGGGCGTCGGCGAGCGGCACCCGGTCACCGACCTCGACGCCGAGCGCGCGGGCCAGTTCGGCGTAGCGGACCGGGCCGGAGAGCGGCGAGCGGGTGAGCCGGAAGTCGACCGAGAGCACCACCCAGCGGTCGCTGTACTTGAAGACGCTGCCCCGGTAGGCGAACCCGCAGTCCGCGGCCGGGATCCGGACCACCTCGCGGTGCGTGCGGTCGTACGCCTCGACCGCGACGATCGTCTCGGCGACCTCCTGGCCGTACGCGCCGACGTTCTGGATCGGCGTCGCGCCGGCCGAGCCGGGGATGCCGGAGAGACATTCCAGCCCCGCCCAGCCGCGTTCGACGGTGGCGGCGACCAGCTCGTCCCACGGCTCGCCGGCGGCCACCCGTACCGTCAGGGTGTCGCCGTCGGTGGCGACGACCTCGAAGCCCCGCGAGCGGACGAGCACGACGGTGCCCGGGAAGCCCTGGTCACCGATCACCACGTTGCTGCCGCCGGCCAGCACCAGCACGGCCTGTTCGCGGGCCTCCGCCTCCTGCACCTTGCGGACGATCCCGGCGGCGTCGTCGGCGATCTCCAGCCGGCCGGCCGGGCCGCCGAGGCGTAGGGTGGTGTAGCGCGCCAGGGTGCCCGGGTCGGTCGGTCCGGTGGCGGTCGTCGGTTCGGCGTAGACGTCTGACACGCCTTTCACCCTAGGCTGAGGGCTAGCCGCGGCACCCACTGGTGGCCCGGTCACCCCCGGGAGGATGGCGATGAGCAGACTGCACCACACGAAGGACTTCTGGATCGGCGCGTTGCGGACGGAGGGTCCGGCGTTCGCCGCGGCCGTGACGGAGGCGCCTCCGGAGACACCGGTGCTGTCCTGTCCCGGCTGGACGGTCACCGACCTGGCCCATCACCTGACCCGGACCTACGTCTGGGTGGGCACCGTGCTGACCGCCGGCGCCACCACCCGCCCGGAGCGGCACGACCCGGAGCCGCCGGCCGGTCTCACCCCGGCCCAGTGGTACGCGCAGGAGTACGAGCGGCTCACCGCGCTCCTGGACGGCCTGGACCCGGAGACGCCGGCCTGGAACTTCGCCCCGCAGCCGAAGAAGGCCGGTTTCTGGCCGCGCCGGGTGGCGCACGAGACCGCGGTGCACCGCTGGGACGCTCAGCTCGCCATCGGCGCGGGCGACCCGATCGAGTCCAAGCTCGCGGCCGACGGGGTGAGCGAGGTGCTGGACACCTGGCTGCCCGCGGGCCGGCGGGTCAACTCCGGCCCGTGGCACGGGGTGGTCCAGTTGACCGCGACCGACGCCGCCCAGGAGTGGTATCTGCGGCTGCGGGGCGAGGGGGTGGCGTTGCTGGACACCGCGACGATCCTGGACCACGACGACCACCGGGCCCGGGCGCAGGTGACCGGTACGGCCAGCGACCTGCTGCTGTCGTTGATGGGCCGGATCAGCTTCGACGCGCTGGGTGTGGCCGGTGACCGGAGCCTGCTGAACGGGCTGCGGGTGGGCTGACACAGCACCCGATACCGGGCGGAGAGGGGCGTTGATCGCCCCTCTCCGCTTTTTTCGGACGCTCTGAGAGCGCTCTCTTGACACGGTCCCGGGCCACCCAGCAGGCTGTCGAGAGAGCGCTCTCTAAGTACCGGAACCGCCTTCCACCACCCGTTACGACCCCGAGAGGTCAGGACAGCATGCTCACCTTCACGCGCCGTCGACTCGCGGCGGTGGCCCTGGTCGCCGCCACCGCACTGCTCGGCACCACCGGCTGCGGCGGCGGCGACGACGAGGCCGCCGCCGACGGGCCGGTCACGCTCACCGTCGACGTCTTCGGTCAGTTCGGTTACGCGGATCTCTACCAGGAGTACATGGCCAGCCACCCCGGCGTGAAGATCGTCGAGCGGGGCACCGGCAGCAACCTCGACGAGTACTCGCCGAAGCTCACCCAGTGGCTCGCCGCCGGCAAGGGCGCCGGCGACGTGGTCGCCATCGAGGAGGGGCTGCTGGTCGAGTACAAGGCCAACCCGCAGAACTTCGTCAACCTGCTCGACCACGGCGCGGCCGACCTCAAGGGCAACTTCCTCGACTGGAAGTGGAACCAGGGCCTCACCGCCGACGGCAAGCAGCTCATCGGCCTCGGCACCGATGTCGGTGGCATGGCGATGTGCTACCGCAAGGACCTGTTCGCCAAGGCCGGCCTGCCCACCGACCGGGAGGCCGTGTCCAAGCTCTGGCCCACCTGGACCGACTACGTCAAGGTCGGCGAGCAGTTCACCGCGAAGAAGACCGGCGCCGCGTTCCTGGACGCCGCGACCAACACGTTCAACACCATCCTGCTCCAGACCGCCGGCAACACCAGCGGCTACAGCTACTACGACACCGACAACAACCTGGTCGTGGGCAGCAACCCGGCGGTACGGCAGGCGTACGACACCACCATGGACATCATCGACTCCGGCCTCTCCGGCAAGTACGGCTCCTGGTCCGAGGAGTGGGTCTCCGCGTTCAAGCAGTCGAAGTTCGCGACCATCGCCTGCCCGGCCTGGATGACCGGGGTGATCGAGGGCAACGCCGGCCCCGGCGCCAAGGGCAAGTGGGACATCGCCCAGATCCCCGGCGACGGCGGAAACTGGGGCGGCTCCTTCCTCGCCGTGCCGAAGCAGAGCAAGCACCAGGCCGAGGCGATCGAGCTGGCCAAGTTCCTGACCAGTGCCAAGGGCCAGATCGGCGCGTTCAAGCTCAAGGGCCCGCTGCCCTCGTCCCCGCAGGCGCTGGCCGACCCGGCGATCGTCGACTCGAAGAACGCCTACTTCTCCGAGGCCCCGGTCGGCAAGATCTTCGCCGAGGGCGCCAAGAACCTGAAGCCGGTCTACATGGGCCCGAAGAACCAGGCCGTCCGCACCGAGGTGGAGAACGCCGTACGCACCGTGGAGCTGGGCAAGCGCTCCCCGCAGCAGGGCTGGACCGACGCGGTGTCCAACGCCGAGAAGGCCGCCGCCAAGTAACCCGAGCAGCGCGTGCGGGCGGGCCCGGCGACGGGCGCCGCCCGCACGGCGGAAAGGAGTTCTCAGGTCATGGCCGTCCAGCTCGACGCCCGCCCGCCGGTCGCACCGGCCCCCCGGCACAGCCGCCCCGTCCCGGGCGCCCGGCTCAGCCGGTTCGACACGAAGTACTCGCCCTACCTCTACATCGCCCCGTTCTTCCTGCTGTTCGGCGTCTTCGGGGCCTACCCGCTGGCGTACACGTTCTGGGTGTCGCTGCACGACTGGGACCTGCTCGGCGCCGAGCACCCGTTCATCGGCCTCGACAACTACAGCCAACTGCTCGCCGACCCGGACTTCTGGCACTCCGTGGTCAACACCCTCGGCATCTTCGTCATCTCCACGATTCCGCAGCTCCTGGCCGCGCTCTGGCTGGCCAACCTGCTCAACCGCCAGCTGCGCGCCCGCACCACCTGGCGGATGGCCGTGCTGGTCCCGAACGTCACCTCCACCGCCGCCGTGGCGATCGTGTTCGCGGTGCTGTTCGGCCGCGACTTCGGCATGATCAACTGGCTGCTCGACCACGTCGGGGTGAGCGCGATCGACTGGAAGGCGAACAGGTTCGCCGCCTGGACGGCCATCTCCACCATGGTCGACTGGCGGTGGACCGGCTACAACGCGCTGATCTTCCTGGCCGCCATGCAGGCCATCCCCCGCGACCTGTACGAGTCGGCGTCGATCGACGGCGCCGGCCGGTCCCGGCAGTTCTGGTCCATCACCGTGCCGCTGCTCAAGCCGACGATCATCTTCGCGGTCATCATCTCCACCATCGGCGGCCTCCAGCTCTTCACCGAGCCACGGATGTTCAACTCCGGCACCAACGCGATCCGGGGCGGACCACTGCGCGAGTCGCAGACGGTGACCATGTACATGTTCGAGAACGCGTTCGCGCCGCACTACAACTTCGGCTACGGCTCGGCCATCGCCTGGCTGCTCTTCGCACTGATCGCGGTGGTCGCGGCGATAAACGTCCTGCTCCTGCGCCGGCTCGGCGGCGGCGCCCACAAGGAGGTCTCCCGATGACCCGCGTCTGGTCCGCCAGCCGGCTCACCTACCTGGCCCTGGCCATCTCCGCGCTGCTGTCGGTCTTCCCGATCTACTGGATGTTCGTGGTGGCCAGCCGCACCAGCGACGCCATGGGTCAGGTCCCGCCGCCGCTCACCCCCGGCGGCAACCTGGGCGCCAACATCGCCCGGCTGTTCGACAACACCGACGCCTACTTCCTCACCGGGCTGATCAACTCGGCGATCGTGGCCGTCACCGTGACGTTCTCGGTGGTCTTCTTCTCCACCCTCGCCGGGTTCGCGTTCGCCAAACTGCGCTTCCGCGGCCGCAACGGGCTGCTGCTGGCGATCGTCGCCACCATGATGGTCCCCACCCAGCTCGGCGTCATCCCGCTCTACCTGCTGATGACGAAGCTGAACTGGAACGACCGGCTGCCCGCCGTGATCGTGCCGGCGCTGGTCACCGGTTTCGGCGTGTTCATGATGCGCCAGTACGCCGGCCAGGCGGTCAGCACCGAACTGATCGAGGCGGCCCGGATGGACGGCTGCAACACCGCCCGGATCTACTGGAACGTGGTGCTGCCCGCGCTGCGCCCGGCCGCCGCCGTGCTCGGCCTGCTCACGTTCATGACCACCTGGAACGACTTCCTCTGGCCGTACGCGGTGCTCAACGATCCGGAGAACCCGACCGTGCAGCTCTCGCTGCGGGCCCTCTCCGACGGGTACTACCAGGACATGTCCCAGGTGTTCACCGGAACGGCCATCGCCACGCTGCCGCTGCTGCTGGTGTTCGTCCTGTTCGGCCGCCAGATCATCGGCGGGATCATGGAAGGTGCGGTGAAGGCATGACGGATCTCCGTTTCCCCGAGGGCTTCGTCTGGGGGGCGGCCACCGCCGCGTACCAGATCGAGGGCGCCGCCCGCGAGGACGGTCGCGGCCCGTCGGTCTGGGACACCTTCAGCCGTACGCCGGGTGCGGTGTTCCAGGGCCACAGCGGCGACGTCGCCTGCGACCACTACCACCGGTACGCCGAGGACGTCGCGCTGATGGCCGAACTGGGGTTGCGGGCCTACCGGTTCTCGGTGGCCTGGCCCCGGATCCGGCCGGACGGCACCGGCCCGGTCGAGCCGCGCGGGCTGGACTTCTACGACCGGCTGACCGACGCGCTGCTGGAGCACGGCATCGACCCGATCGTCACGCTCTACCACTGGGACCTGCCGCAGGCGCTGGAGGACCGGGGCGGCTGGACCGTCCGGGACACCGCCGAACACTTCGCCGACTACGCGGTGGCGGTGCACCGCTGCCTCGGCGACCGGGTCCGCACCTGGACCACGCTCAACGAGCCGTGGTGCTCGGCCTACCTCGGCTACGGCAACGGGGTGCACGCGCCCGGCCGGCGCGACGCCGGGGACGCGTTCCGGGCCGTACACCATCTGCTGCTCGGCCACGGCCTCGCGGCGCGGGCGCTGCGCGCGGCCGGCGCGGAGACGCTGGGGATCACGCTCAACCTGGCCGACGTGCAGCCGGCGGACGCCGGCAGCGCCGCGGACGCCGAGGCGGTGCGCCTGGTCGACGGCCTGCACAACCGGATCTTCCTGGACCCGCTGACCGGCGCCGGCTACCCGGCGGACGTGCTGGCGCACGTCGAGCGGATGGTGGCGACCGACTTCGTCCGGGACGGCGACGAGAAGGTCATCGCCGCGCCGCTGGACCTGCTCGGGCTGAACTACTACTCGCCCACCTACGTCGCCGGGCGGGCGGACGGCGCGGGCGGCAGCGCCTACCCGGGCACCGAGGGCGCGGTCGAGTTCCTGCCGGCGACCGAGCCGGTCACCGACATGGGCTGGACGATCGAGCCGGCCGGGCTGACCCGGCTGCTGGAGCGGGTGGCCGCCGACCACCCCGGCCTGCCGTTGTTCATCACCGAGAACGGCGGCGCCTTCCCGGACGCCGGCCGGGACTCCACGGGCCGGGTGGCCGACGCCGACCGGACCGCCTACCTCGACGGCCACCTGCGCGCCGCGCACGAGGCCATCGCCCGCGGGGTCGACCTACGTGGTTATCTCGTATGGTCGTTGCTGGACAACTTCGAATGGGCCGAGGGATACCGGAAGCGGTTCGGGATCGTCCACGTCGACTACCTGACCCAGCGGCGCACGCCCAAGCAGAGCGCCCGCTGGTACCAGGAGGTGATCGCCCGGAACGGGCTGTGACGAGGTGGTGGTTACGGGGATGACGACGGCACATCGACCGACCCTGGAGGCGGTGGCCCGGCGGGCCGGCGTCTCCCGGGCCACGGTCTCCCGGGTGGTCAACGGCTCGACCACGGTCGCCGAGTCGATCCAGCAGGCGGTCCGCCGGGCGGTCGAGGAACTCGGGTACGTCCCGAACCTCGCCGCCCGTAGCCTGGTCACCCAGCGCACCGACTCGGTCGCGCTGGTCCTGCCCGAGGCGGCCACCCGGGTCTTCTCCGACGACCAGGTGTTCCCCGGCATCATCCGCGGCGCCGCCCAGGAACTGGAGGCGGCCGACAAGCAGCTCGTGCTGATGCTGGCCGGCTCCCCGGCCGGGCACGAACGGGTCGAGCGGTACACCACCGGACGGCACGTCGACGGCGTGCTCTTCGCCTCGCTGCACGGCGAGGACCCGCTGCCCGGCCGGCTGGCCCGGCTCGGCATCCCGGTGGTGTGCAGCGGCCGGCCGCTGGACGGCGCCGAGGTGCCGTACGTCGACGTCGACCACACCGGCGGCGTGACCACGGCGGTGCAGCACCTGATCGCCGCCGGGCGGCGGCGCATCGCCACCATCGCCGGGCCGCAGGACATGGTGGCCGGCATCGAGCGGCTGATCGGCTACCGCACCGCGCTCACCGGCGCCGGGCTGCCGGAACTGGTCGCGTACGGCGACTTCACCCGGGAGTCCGGCACCGCCGCGATCCGCGAACTGCTCGCCGCCGACCCGGAGCTGGACGCGGTGTTCGCCGCCTCCGACCTGATGGCGCACGCCGCCCTGCGGGCGCTGCGCGAGGCCGGGCGGCGGGTGCCCGAGGACGTCGCGGTGATCGGGTTCGACGACATCGAGACCGCCGCCTACACCGAGCCGCCGCTGACCACCGTGCGGCAGCCGATAGTGGAACTGGGCCGGGCGATGACCCGCCAACTGCTGCGGATCACCGCCGGCGAGCACGTCGAGCAGGCCCTGATGCTCCCCACCGAGCTCGTCCTCCGCGATTCGGCGTAAGGCGGGGCCCCCGCTTAACGCATTCTGCATAGGCGGGGGCCCCGCTTAACCGCTCGCGCGGCCGGCACCGGAGTGGCTAGGGTCGCGCCGATGAGTGAAGCCGAGATCCGTCGCGCCCGCCCCGACGACGCGCCCGCCGTGGTGGCGCTGCGCGCGGTGGTCTTTCCCTACCTGGTCCGGGGCGTCGAGTCGACCCGCCGGATGATCGGCCAGCCGCCGCCCGGCGAGGACTGGGCGGCCTGGGTCGCCGAGGCGGACGGGCAGGTGGTCGGCTGGGTGTCGGCGTACCGCAACACGCAGACCTCGACGCCCGGGGTGGGCGAGCTCGCCACCCTGCACGTCCACCCCGACCATCGCGGTCGGGGCGTCGGCACCGCGCTGCTCGACACCGCGCTCGACCACCTGCGCACGCTCGGGTCGACGCGGGTCCTCACCCATGCCCGCACCGAGTCGCTGCCGTTCGCGCAGCGGCACGGCTTCACGCCCAGCCGCGAGCTGCGCTACTCCGCGCTCGACCTGGACCCGGCCCCGCCGATGCCGGAGCCGCCCCCGGGCGTACGGCTGCTGCCGATCGCCGGGCTCGACCCGCACCGGGTCTACCGGGTGGACTCCGAGTCGGCCCGGGACGAGCCGGGCGACGTGCCGGTCGACGCCCTCGGCTACGACCTCTGGCTGCACGAGTGCTGGGAGAACCTGGGGCTGGACCGGGACGCCAGCACCGTCGCCGAGATCGACGGCGAGCTGGTCTCGCTGAGCCTGGTGAAGCGGGACGGCGACCGGATGTGGTCGGACTTCACCGGCACGCTCGCCGCCCACCGGGGGCGGGGGTTGGGGCGGCTGACCAAGCAGGCCGCGCTGCACCTCGCGGCGGCGCGTGGGGTACGCACCGCGTACACCTCGAACGACGAGGCGAACGCGCCGATGCTGGCGATCAACGCGGCCCTCGGCTACCGGCCGGTGGACAGCCAGTGGTCGTGCCGGCGCACGCTCAGCTGAGCCGCCCGGCGGCGACCCGCACCGCCGTCGCGTAGGTGTCCGCGCCGAACAGCACCAGCCGCGCCTCGACCAGGTGCGTCGGGGTGGCGGCGTGCAGCACGGTCAACGCCTGCGCCACCGCGTCCTCGACCGGCCAGCCGTAGATCCCGGCCGAGATCAGCGGGAACGCGATCCGGGGCGCGCCCAGCTCGTCGGCGATCCGCAGGCTGGTGGCGTAGCAGTCGCGCAGCAGCGCGGACCGGTCCTCGCGGGGCGAGAAGACCGGCCCGACGGTGTGCACCACCCAGCGCGCCGGCAGGTCGCCGGCCGTGGTGGCGACCGCCTGCCCGGTCGGCAGCCCCCGCCCGTAGCGGGAGGCGCGCAGCGCCCGGCACTCCGCCAGGATCGCCGGGCCGCCCCGGCGGTGGATCGCGCCGTCCACTCCCCCGCCGCCGAGCAGCGACGAGTTCGCCGCGTTGACGATCGCGTCGACCTGCTGGGCGGTGATGTCGCCCTCGATCAGCACGGTGTCCATCTCATCGCTCCTCGACGTGCTGGCCCAGCGACCGGCGGGCCAGCAGGGCGGCCCCGGCGACGGCGGCCGGCATGACCAGCACCGCGCCGAGCGGGATCAGGAAGCACAGGAAGACCGCCACCCCGAACCCGAGGGCGGTCGGCCGGTCGGCCCGCAGCCGGGCCCGCCGGTCCGGCAGCCGCATCCCGCGCCGGTAGAACGGCGCGCCGACCAGTTCCAGGGCCAGGAACCAGCCACCCACTGCGGCACCGACCACCGGCACCACCGTCTGGCCCACCAGCGGGATGAAACCGGCCGCGAAGAGGGGTACGCCGATCAGCGCGGAGATGGCCACCAGGCGCAACGAGTCGACGATGCTGCGCCGCAGCGAGGCCCAGAACGGCACGTCCACCTTGCCCGGGGTGCCGCCGAGGCGGTCCTCGACCCGCTCGGAGATGGCCTCGTAGAACGGGTCGCCGACGGCGAGCGTCACGGCGGTGAAGGTGAGCACCCCGACCAGCGCGGCCACCCCGACGACGGCCAGCCCGGCGGCGACCCGCAGCAGGCCGCGCGGGGTCGTCGACCAGTCGTCGGCGAACGGGGTGAGCCAGGCGGCCAGGTCGTCCACGAAGTAGATCAGCGTGGCGAACAGCGCCAGGTAGAGCGCGCCGGAGATCAGCGCCGGCACCACGCCGAGCAGCATCAGTTTCGGGCTGCGGACGTACATGCCGAAGCCGCGCAGCAGCAGGCCGGCGCCGCCGAGGAAGCGGCCGACCGCGCCGGTGACGGGCGCGACGGTACGGGAGGCGTTCACGACGGCACAGCCTAGTGGGCCCACGCACGCACAATGGGGGGGTGCGTGCGTCGCGGCTGATCTCGTTGGTGCTTCTGCTCCAGTCCCGGGAGACGATGACCGCCGGCGAACTGGCCCGCGAGCTGGAGGTGTCCGAGCGCACCGTCTACCGGGACGTGCTGGCGCTCTCCGCCGCCGGGGTGCCGGTCTACGCCGACCGGGGCCGGGCCGGCGGCTACCGGCTGCTCGGCGGCTACCGGACCCGGCTGACCGGGTTGAGCCGCGACGAGGCGGAGGCGCTGTTCCTGGCCGGGTTGCCGGGACCGGCCGGCGACATGGGACTGGCCGACGCGGTGGCCGCCGCCGAGTTGAAGGTGCTGGCCGCGCTGCCGCCGAGCCTGCGGGACGCGCCGGCGCGTACCGGCCAGCGGTTCCACCTGGACGTGCCGGGCTGGTTCCGGGAGTCCGCGCCACCACCTCTGCTGGCCGAGCTGGCCCGGGCGGTGTGGCGGGACCGGATGGTGGAGCTGCGTTACCGGCGCGGCGATCGGGAGGTGGGTCGCACCGTCGCGCCGTACGGGTTGGTGCTGAAGAACGGGGTCTGGTATCTGGTCGGCCGGGTCGGTGAGGCGTGGCGGACGTACCGGGTGGACCGGGTGGTCGACGTCGAGGAGGGCGCGGACGGGTTCGACCGGGACGAGCGCTTCGACCTCGGGGCGTACTGGCGGGAGCAGGCCGGCGCGTTCCTGCGCGAGCTGTTGCGGGAGCGGGTCACCGTGCGGCTCGGCCCGGTCGGCCTGCGGCTGCTGCGGCACGCGGTGGACGCGGCGTTCGTCTACACCGAGGCGGTCGCCGCCGCCGGCCGACCCGACGGGCAGGGCCGGCTGGTGCTCCGGCTGCCCGTCGAGTCGGTCGACGTGGCGTACGCCCAGCTGCTGGCGCTCGGCCCCGAGGCGGAGGTGCTGGACCCGCCGGAGCTACGGGCGCGGTTCGCCGAGGCGGCCCGCCGCGCGGCGGCGCTCTACGCCGACGACACCGGTCGGCGTTGACCGATGTCCCGCCGCCCGACACCGGTCAGCGGTAACCGGAGTCGTCGGCCGGCTTGCCCGGCGCGACCACCTCGTCGTGGTAGCGGGCCCAGTGCGGGCGGGTGCCGTCGAGGTCGGTGAAGCCGTACTCCTGGGCCAGGCCGCCGCTGTCCAACGACTGGCCGTTCCAGCGGTGCCGGTCCGGGTCGGCGGCCAGCGCGACCACCGCTCGCCCGACGAACGCCGGCGTCTCGGACATGACGAAGTGCGGGTCGGTCCTCGCGCCGTCGCGCCAGTTCGCCTCGGTGACGCCGAAGTGCTCCAGCATCGCCTCGGAGCGCAGCCAGCCGGGGGTGAGCGCGACGGCGGTGCCGCCGTGCGGGGCCAGCTCGTGCGCCTGGGTGAAGCCGAGCCGGTTCACCGAGACCTTCGCCAGGTCGTAGAAGACGGACAGCCGGTAGGTCGCGTCGTTGTACGCCTTGGTGCCGTCGCCGATCTCGACGACCAGCCCGCCCGGCCTGCGGATCAGCAGCGGCAGCGCGAAGTGGCTGGTGATGATGTGGGTGTCGACGGCCAGCCGCAGCGTCCGGAAGCCGGCGTCGAGCGGCTGTTCCCAGACCGGCTTCTCCCAGGTGATCAGCGGGTCGGCGCCCCAGATGTCGTTGACCAGCACGTCGAGGCGGCCCTGCTCGGCGTCGATCCGCTCGACCAGCGCGCGTACCTGCTCGGGGTCGAGGTGGTCGACGGCGACCGCGATGCCGGTGCCGCCGGCGGCGGTGACCAGTTCGGCGGTCTCCTCGATGGTCTCCGGCCGGCCCATCTCGGAGCGGCGGTCCCGGGTGGTGCGGCCGGTGGCGTAGACGGTGGCGCCGGCGGCGCCGAGCTGGACGGCGATCTGCCGGCCGGCGCCGCGGGTCGCGCCCGCGACGAGGGCGACAGTTCCGGTCAGTGGTGGGTTCATGGGCTCCACCGTGTCACCGATACCTGACAACCGAAGTCTGGTTTCCCGAGGGAGTCGGATCCGCGATCATGGCGGCATGCACCTGCTGCTCTCCGGCATCGTCGGCTCGGTCGCTTACGGGCTGGCCGGGCCCGGCTCGGACACCGACCGGCTCGGCGTCTTCGCCGCGCCGACCGTCGCGTTCCACGGCCTGCGCCCGCCCCGGGAGTCGGTGGTCACCACCGACCCGGACGTCACGCGGCACGAGGCGCGGAAGTACGCGCTCCTGGCGCTGAGCGGCAACCCGACCGCCACCGAGCTGATGTGGCTGCCGGAGGACTGCTACGAGACACGCACCGCGTTCGGCGAGCGGCTGATCGACATCCGATCGGCGTTCCTCAGCGCGCCCCGGGTCCGCGACGCCTACCTCGGGTACGCGGCGCAGCAGTTCCGCAGGCTCGCCGCCGCGCCGGCGGACACCGGCGGCCGGCGGCGCTCGGCGAAGCACGCCCGACACCTGGCCCGGCTGCTGCACCAGGGCCGGGTGCTCCACGCGACCGGGGTGCTGGAGATCCGGCTGGCCGACCCGGAGTGGTTCCGCGCGTTCGGCGAGCGGGTGGCCGCCGGCGCGCTGGACGAGGCGCAGGCGCTGGTGGCGGACGCCGAGGCGGAGTTCGACCGGACCCGCTCGCCGCTGCCGGAGCGCCCGGACGAGGCGACAGTGGAACGGTGGCTGCTCGACGTCCGGGCGGCGTACCTGCCGCGCTGACTCAGTCCGCGAGCCGGACCCGTACCCGGCGGTTGGCCCGGCCCTTGCTCTCCACCTTGACCACCTGGACCTTGCCGATCTGGGCGGTGGACGCGACGTGGGTGCCGCCGTCGGCCTGCACGTCCAGCCCGACGATGTCGACGATCCGCACCTCCTGCTCGCTCGGCGGGATCAGGTTGGACTGGGTGCGGATGATGTCCGGCAGGGCCAGCGCCTCCGCGCGCGGCAGCACCCGGACGGCGACCGAGCGGTCGGCGGCCACCTCGGCGTTGACCAGTTCCTCGATGCGGGCCTTGAAGTCGGGCGGCACCTCGGGAAGGTTGAAGTCCATCCGCGCTTCCCCGACATCCATATTTCCACCCGTGACGAGCGCCCCGAAGTCCCGGAACACCACGCCGCAGAGCACGTGCAGCCCGGAGTGGGTGCGCATCAGCATGGTCCGGCGAGCGTCCTCGACCGCGCCGGTGACCTCGGTGCCGACCGGCGGCAGCGGGTCGCCGTCGACCGGGATCAACCAGAGGTCGTCGGCCTTGCGGGTGCCCGCGATCCGGGTCTGCACGCCCTGCCAGAGCAGCACGCCGTGGTCCGGCGGCTGCCCGCCGCCGCCCGGGTAGAACGCGGACCGGTCCAGCACGATGCCCTGCTCGGGGTCGGCCGCCAGCACCCGGCAGGTCCACTCACGCAGCGTGGGGTCGGCGAGGTCGAGGCGGTGCGTACGGCCGTGGTGTGTGACGCCCATGTCGGGCGACGTTACCCGTTCAGGAACGTCGAGATGCGCCCTCGCAGGTCGGCGCGTTCGGTCCAGAGGACGCCGGGCCTGTCGTACACGTGCAGGGTGGCCGCCGGCAGCGCGGCCGCAAGCTGCTCGGCGACGGCGACCGGGTGCAGGTCGTCGTCGGCGCAGGCGATCACCAGGGCCGGGGCGGTGACCGCGGCGAGCGCGGCGGCGTCGTCCAGGGCGGCCTGCTCGGGCAGGCCGGCCAGGCCGGGCGCGAGCCCGTCGCGCAGCAGCTGGTCGAGCCGCTGCCGCAGGTAGGCCCAGCCGGCCGGGGTGTTGCGGACCGACGGCGGCAGTTCCAGCGACACCGCCTCGGCGAGCGCGTGCGCGTCGCCGTCGGCCACCGCGTCGAGCAGGCCGGTGAGGCGGGCCCGGGCCACCTCGCCGCGCGGCGTGTCCAGCACGGCGGGCAGGAAGAAGACGAGCTTCTCGAAGCGTTCCGGGCTCTCGGCCAGCAGCCGGCACAGCGCGCCCGCGCCGAGGCTGGCGCCGAACGCCCGGGTGGCGCCGCCCAGGTCGGCGACCGCGCGCAGGTCACGGGCGAGGTCGAGGTAGGTCCACGGGCCGGGTGGGGAGTCGGACCGGCCGTGCCCGCGGAACTGGAAGAAGATGCGGCGGCCGGTGACGCCGCTGCCGAACGGCCGGGTGGTGGCGATGCCGTTGCCGAGCCCGTGCGCGAACACGGTGACCGGGTCACCGACCCCGGTGACCAGGCGTTCCAGGCTCACGCCGTGCGGGGTGGCGACCAGCTCCGTCTCCGGCTCGGGCAGCGCCGGCCGGCCGGTCCGCGGCCCGCCGGGACCGGGCCCCCAGGTGCGGGGACCGCCGTCCGGCGGCGGGGGCCAGCGGAAACCTCTCACCAGGACCCTCGACCGTCGTGCAGGTCCCGCAGGCCGGGCCGCACGTCGAGCAGGTAGATGAGACCGGCGGCGATGCCGACCAGTCCGAACAGGCTGATCGGGCCGAAGCCGAGCAGGGTCAGCAGCATGCAGACCGCCAGGATGGCGACCCAGCCCCCCTTGGGGAGGGTGCCGATCGCGGCGAACCCGTCGCCGCGCTGGGTGACCGCGTGCACCAGGGCCACGCCCTGGATGACCAGGGCGAAGACGAGCAGGATCAGCTGAATCACGGAGCGTACTTCGAACGCGAAGATCGGCGCGGCGTAGGCCATGTCGGCAAGCTTATGCCGAGACCCCGGAAACGTCCGACAGGACGCTGTCCGGGGTCTCGGTGGAGAGTCCTGTCACTCGGCGGCCGGGCGGGTCCGCTTCGTGGTCTTCGGCAGCTTGGCCGACGGCGTGGCGGCGGCCTTGGTGGCGGTCGCCTTGGTGGCCCGGGTCCGCTTCACGGCGGCCGGCTTGGCGGCCACCGCCTCGGCCACCTCGGCCGGGCTGGGCGCCTCGGTCTTCGGGGCCACGGTCGTCGGGGCGGTCTGCTCGGTGGCCTCGATGTCGGCGTTCACCGTGTCGGCGGCCTCCAGCACGCCGGCGCCGACGACCCGCTCACCGCGGGCGACCAGCTCGGCGTACGCGGCCAGGGCGCGCTCCTGCGCCGCGTAGGCGCCGGACACCACGGCGGCGGCGTTGCGGGTGGCGGTCTCGCGGAGCCGGTCCAGGTTGGCCGCCTGGCGGAGCTGGTCGAGGTCGGTCGTCCGCAGCGTGTCGGTGGCCTTCTGGCGCAGCTCGTAGCCGGTGCCGACGGCCTTGCCGCCGAGGTCGGTGACGACCCGGGTGCCGAGACCGCTGACCACGGTGGGCAGCTTGCGGAGCTGCTCCAGGGCCAGCTCACCGGCGCCGGCGGCGGCGTAGAGGGGGGCGGGGATGCGGTTGGTCTTCGGCTGGGTCATGACTGCTCCTCTTCGGCCGCTCCGGCGGCCTTCCGGGCCGCCCGGCGGGCGGTCGTGCGTTCACGGGCGGCGGTGGTCGGTGCGGGCGCGGCGCCCGCCTCGGTGACGGCGACCGACTCGAGGACCGCCTCGGTCGGGGTGCCGTCGGGCGTCACGGGGCCGGTCGCGGCCGGCGCGACGGTGGCCGGGGCCTCGGCCGCGGCGGCCGGCTCGGCCTGCTCGGCCGGAGTGGCGGTGGCGGTGCCGGTCGCCTCGGCGAGGCGCGCGTTCTCGCGGCGGAACGTCTCGTAGATCTGGGTGAGCGACTGCTTCTGGGCCATGGTCAGCTCGCCGTCGACCGCGATGGCCGCGAGCACGCCCTGGCCCTCCTTGTCGTCCAGCAGCCCGGCCCGCAGGTACATGGCCGGGGTGGAGACGCGCAGCGCGCTGGCGAGCTGTTGGAGCACCTCGGCGCTCGGCTTGCGCAGCCCGCGTTCGATCTGGCTCAGGTAGGGATTGCTGACGCCCGCCTGCTCGGCGAGCTGACGCAGCGAGATCTTCGCGTTGCGTCGCAGGTCGCGAATGAACCCGCCGACATCGGGAAGGTCCTTGCTGGTGGCCATGGTTCCACCGTAACGCGGCCTGCTAGCTGCTGCAAGCAAAGCGCTAGCCAGAGTTAGCGAGGTCACCACAAGCCGGTTGCGGGCCCGGCGTCCGGTTCCGTACCGTCCCACCGTGACCAAGATCGAGATCAACGGCGCCTCGCTCGCGTACGACGAGGCCGGCGCCGGTAGCGTCGTGGTGCTGTTGCACGCCGGCATCGCGGACCGGCGGATGTGGCACGCGCAGGTGCCGGCGCTCGCCGCCCGGCACCGGGTGATCGTCCCGGACCTGCGCGGCTACGGCGACTCGGAGCTGCCGACCACCCCGTTCACCCACCACGACGACGTGCTCGGGCTGCTCGACGCGCTCGGCGTCGAGCGGGCCGCGCTGGTCGGCTGCTCGTTCGGCGGGCGGGTCGCGGTGGACACCGCGCTGGCCCACCCGGATCGGGTGAGCGCGCTGGCGCTGTTCGGCGCCCCGGTCTCCGGAAACGAGTGGTCCGAGGAGACCGAGCAGCTCTGGGAGGACCTGGTCGGCGACGTGGACCCGGAGGACTTCGCGGCCACCGCCGCCGGCGAGGTGCGCTTCTGGGTGGTCGGGCCGACCCGGCAGCCGGCCGACGTCGACCCGGAGCTGATCCGGTTCGCCGAGGAGATGGACCGCCGGGCACTCGCGGCCGAGCAGGCGCTGAGCGCGATCGAGGTGGGCGAGCTGGACCCACCGGCGATCGACCGGCTGCACGAGCTGCGGATGCCGGTGCTCACCGCCGCCGGCGCCGACGACCTGCCCGACATCCGCCGCCTGGCCGACCGCATCGCCGCCGAGGCCCCGCAGGGCCGACGCCTCCCCGACATCCCCGCCGCCGCCCACCTGCTCCCCCTGGAGCGCCCCACCGAGGTGAACGCGGCCCTGCTCGACTTCCTCCCCTGACGCCCACCCCCCTCGTCGATCTTGCACTTACCGCCCCGGCGAACCGGCCGTAACGGGCGGATCGGGGGCCGAAAGTGCAAGATCGACGGCGGTGTCACCAGAGGGGGCGGACCGCCCCGACCGGGAGGCCGCCGCCGAGGAGCGGCAGTTCGGCGTACTCGGTGAGGATCGGGGCGCGCACCTCCAGGCGGGACAGGGCGGAGGCCAGGACCGGCATCCGGGCGCGGGTCGCGCCGTCGTCGATCTTCAGAGCGACCGCGCCGACGTCCGGGACCGCCGCCGCCATCACACCCTCCGCGCCGATCTTGGCCAGGAGCCCGGGTACGCCGCGCATCAGCCGGGTGTCGTCGGCCAGGGTGCCGCCGACCATCTCCGGGTACGCCCGCATCGCGTCCGCCACGGTCCGCTCGGCGGTGCCCGGCTCGGCGGTGACCAGCCGCAGGAAGGCGCGCGCCAGCCCGGTCAACGAGACGGCGTGCACCGGCGCGCCGCAGCCGTCCACCCCGATCGCCGTCGCCCGCTCGCCGGTGAACTCCTCGACGGTCGCGGTCAGTCGCTGCTGGAGCGGATGCTCCGGCCGCCAGTAGCCGTCCAGCGGCCAGCCGGCGGCCAGGCAGGTGAGCAGCATGCCGGCGTGCTTGCCCGAGCAGTTCATCAGGACCCGGGACGGGCCACCGCCGGCCCGCAGCACCGCCTCCCGGGCCGCCTCGCCGAACGGCAGGTCCGCCGGGCAGTGCAGCGCGTCCTCGCCCAGCCCGGCGCCGCGCAGCACCGCGACCACCCGCTCGACGTGGAACTCCTCGCCCGCGTGGCTCGCGGCGACCAGCGCCACGTCGGCCGGGTCGGTCAGCGGCAGCCCGGCCCGGAGCATGCCGATCGCCTGCATCGGCTTGTTCGACGAGCGGGGAAAGATCGGCGAGGCGACGTCACCCGCCCCGGCGACAGGCGAGCCGGCGGCGTCGAGCACCACCACGGAGCCCCGGTGGAGGCCCTCCACGAACCCGGACCGGACCACCTCGGCGAGCGGCACGCCGCCCTCGTACGTCTTTCCCACGAGATGGACGGTACCGACGGGATGCTGCGGGTCCGCAGCGGGGTGACCTGCGACGTCGACCTCGGCCGTACAAGGGTGGATGCGCGCGCGCCGCTTACACGCCGAGCAGCGTACGGGCCTGGGCGGTGGTCAGCGGCGGGCGCTGGGCGAGCTGGGCGAAGCCGACCGCCCGCGCGACGAGCTGCATGTTGGACTCCACCGGGCGGCCCTTGGCGTAGGTGACCGTGTCCTCCATGCCCACCCGCAGGTGACCGCCGGCCGACAGCGAGGCCAGCATCACCGGGATGGTGCTGCGCCCGATGCCGGTGGCCGAGAACGTGGTGCCCTCCGGCAGGTCCCGCAGCATCTGCTGGGCGGCCACCAGGGTGGCCGTGGTGCCCGGCATGCCACCCGGCACGCCCATCACGAAGTCGACGTGCACGTGCCCGCCGTGCGGCAGCCCGTACTTGCCGAGCAGCCGCTGCAACGCGGTGAGGTGGCCCAGCTCGAAGATCTCGTACTCGGGGACGACGCCCCGTTCCTGCATCCGGGTGTGCAGGTCGACGATGAACTCCCAGCGGTTGAGGAACACGTCGTCGCCGAAGTTGACAGTGCCCATGGTGCAGGAGGCCATGTCCGGCGCGGCGTCGACGACGGCCAGCCGGTGTGCCTCCGGGTCGGTCACCGCGCCGCCGGAGGAGAGCTGCACGATCAGGTCGGTGCTCTCCCGCAGCGCCGTCACGGTCTCCCGCAGCCGGCCCTGGTCGAGCGTGGGCCGCGCCTCGTCGTCGCGGATGTGGACGTGGATCACGGCCGCGCCGAGCGCCTCGCACTCCTTGGCGGTCAGCAGCAGTTCGTCGAGCGTCACCGGCAGCGCCGGCACCTCCGCCTTGGCCGACTCCGCGCCGGTGGGGGCAACCGTGATCAACGTCCCTGTCGTCATGCCCCGGATCCTAGACCGCTCCCCGACCGCAAGTCTTCCCGCGTGAGGGGTGTTAAGCGGGGGCCCTTCCTCTACCGGAGGCGTTAATAAGGGGCCCTTCCTTACACATCGATGGCGGCGGCGCTGTCGCCCACCATCAGGCGCGCGTCGTCGGGGGTGTTGCGCTTGACGACGGCGAGCGCGATCTGACCCAGCTCGTAGTGGTGCACCGCGGTGCCGACGAACCCGACGGTCCGGCCGTCCAGCGTCACCGGCGTGCCGGCGGCCGGCGGCTGGTCGCTCGCGACGCCGTCCAGGTGCAGCAGCGCGAGCCGGCGCGGCGGCCGGCCCAGGTTGTGCACCCGGGCCACCGTCTCCTGCCCCCGGTAGCAGCCCTTGTCCAGGTGCACGGCCGGGGCGATCAGGTCCACCTCGGCGGGGATCGTCCGGTGGTCGGTGTCCACGCCCACCCGGGCCCGGCGGGCCGCCACCCGGATCGCCTCGTACGCCCACAGCCCGGCCACCGGCACACCCGCGCCGCGCAGCCGGTCCACCACAGCGGCCATCGCCGGGCGGGGCACCAGCAGGTCGACGCCGAGCGCCACCCGCCGGGCCCAGCCGCCGGTCGGCAACGGCTTGACGTCGTACCGCACGGAGGGCCGCGCGGGCACCTCGCCGGAGCGGAACTTCGGGCCCGGCACCCCGACCAGGTCGGGTGCGGCCAGCTCGGCGACGCCGAGCGTGGCGACCGCGTCGGTGGCCTCCGGGCCGACCAGGGACAGCAGCGCGTGCTCGGCGGTGGCGTCGCGCGGGTCGACCTTGCTGAAGAACCGCATCCGCTCCAGGTACGACAGCAGCCCGCCGGTCATCCCCGGCTCGGTGTCCAGCCAGGTGGTCTCGCCGTCCTCGGCGACCAGGGCGTGCTGCTCGACGTGGCCGTTCGGGGAGAGCACCAGCAACTCGGTGCCCTGCCACGGGGCCAGGCCGGACAGGTGCTGGCTGGTCAGGGTGTGCAGCCAGCCGATCCGCTCCTCGCCCGGCACCGCGACGACGCCCCGGTGCGACCGGTCGACCAGACCCACGCCGGTGGCCAGGACGCGCTGCTCGCGCATCGGGTCGCCGTAGTGCGCGGCCACCGGAGCCACGCCGGCCGCCCGGTGGGCCGCCTCGGGCTGGTCCCGGGTCTGCTCGTCGATGGCGTCGGTGATCACCGCGCCGGCAATGTCGATCATGTGGGTTCCCCGTTCTGTGCGCACCGACCGCAGACCCCGAAGAGCGCCACGTGCCCGATGTCGACCTGGAAGCCGCGCTGCGCGGCCAGCTGGTCGGCGAGCGGCCGGAGCATCTCCGGGGAGATCTCGTCGATCGCCCCGCACTCCCGGCACACCAGGTGCACGTGCTGGTGCTCGCCGGCCGCGTGGTAGGTCGGCGAGCCGTGCGAGAGGTGGGTGTGGGTGACCAGGCCGAGCCGTTCCAGCAGCTCCAGCGTGCGGTAGATGGTGGTGATGTTGACCCCGGCCGCGACCTCACGGACCGCCGTGTGGACCTGCTCCGGGGTGGCGTGCCCCAACTCCAGGACGGCCCGCAGGACCAGCTGCCGCTGCGCCGTCAGCCGCAGCCCGCGCGAGCGGAGCAGTTCCGCGAGGGAGGATTCGGACACCCTCCGATCATAGTTCGGCCGTCGCGCCGCTCCGGTCAGCCGGCCACCCGGATCAGGCGGGCGGAGAGGTGCGGGCTGAGCGGGTGACCCATCGCGGCCATCTCCTGCGCGTAGAGCAGGGCGCCCTCGACGATGCCGAACAGGCGGGCGCCGGCCGTGACCTCCTTCGCCGTCGCGGTGCGGACGACCGCGTCGGTGGAGAACTCGATCTGGGTGCCCTTGCGCTTGCCGATGTGCAGCTCCATCACGCCGGTCGGCACGCTCATCAGCGCCTCGATCTCGTCGGTGACCCGCTCGCCGTCCAGCACCGGACGCCACCAGCCGACCTCGCGACCGGCCGGGCGGACCGGTCGGCTCTGCTCGTCGAGGATCCAGGCCCGCGACTCGTAGAGCAGGAACGGCCGGCCGTCGTGGCTGATCCGGATCTCCTGGGCGAAGTCGAAGTCCTCGATCGTCGGGAAGCCGCCCCGACCCCGGCCGCGCCACACCCCGATGTACGGCAGCAGCCCGTCCAGGCTGGGGTGCAGCTTCGGGCCGACGCGCAGGTCGTGGCTCTCCTCGTACGGGTACTCCTCGACCGGGGGCGCGTTCAGCCACGGCGGCTGAAGCGGATTCTCACTCACCGGGCCACCTTCGTTCGCGCCTGCGGGGCTCGCAAACCCGGCTCACTCCTCACGCTCACCATCTACCTCTTGCTATCCGGACCGCGACATAGACCAGGCCACCGGCGAGCGCGCCGAGGCCGGCGACCAGCAGGCTGACGAACCCGATCTCGGTAACCATCCGGGCCATCCTATGCTGGGCGGCATGACGCGCACTCTCGTCGTCAAGGCCACCGCCGGGGCGGACGCCCCGGAACGCTGCGCCCAGGCGTTCACCGTCGCCGCCACCGCGGCCGCGGCCGGGGTGGACGTGTCGCTCTGGCTGACCGGCGAGTCGACCTGGTTCGCGTTGCCCGGTCGGGCGGAGTCGTTCGAGCTGCCGCACTCGGCGCCGCTGGGCGAGCTGCTGCACGTGATCCTCACCACCGGCCGGGTGACCGCCTGCACCCAGTGCGCCGCCCGCCGGGACATCGGCCCGGACGACGTGCTGCCGGGCGTCCGGATCGCCGGGGCGGCGGTCTTCGTCGAGGAGGCGATGGCCGAGGGCGTGCAGGCCCTGGTCTACTGAACCGGCCCGCCGGGTTGTCCATTCTGACCGGTGCGCCGATCCTGACCCGTTATGCCCCATTCGCGCCTACCATTCGAATGTGAGTGAGGCGATCGAACGATTCTTCGCGTCCCTGCCGGCGCGCGCCCCCGCCCTGTTGCGCAGCCCGATCGGCGGCACCCTCCAGATCGACCTGACCGACGGCAACCACACCGAACATTGGTACGTGACGCTGGCGCCCGGCTCGGCCCGGGTCAGCCGGCAGGAGGAACACCCGGCGGACGCCGTCCTCACCATCGGCACCCCGCTCTTCGAAGGCCTGGTCACCGGCCGGGAGGCCGCGCTGTCGGTGGTGCTGCGCAACGAGGCCACGTTCGGCGGGCACGTCGTGCTGTTCCTGGCGCTCCGCCGCTTCCTGCCCGACCCGCCCGACGTCCGGGACCCCCGGGAGACCGCCCGCGAACACGTCCGGCGGTCGGCGTGAAGGAACGGGTCAGCATCCTCGACGGCAACACGTTCCTGGTCAGCGACCGACGCGGCAACATCGAACCGTCGTACGACTTCCCCACCGGGCTGTTCTCCTTCGACACCCGGTTCATCTCGACCTGGATCCTCTCCCTCGACGGCCAACTGCTGCACGCGCTCTCCATCGACGACTCGCTCTCCTACAAGACCCGGTTCTTCATGGTCCCCGGCGAACCGACGCACTACCTGGACGCGGACGTGTCGGTGATCCGCAGCCGCTCCATCGGCGGCAGCTTCGACGAGGAACTGACCCTGCTCAACCACTCCGAGCAGGAGAAGGAGTTCCGTCTCCGGCTCGACATCGGCTCCGACTTCGCCGACCTCTTCGAGATCAAGCACCAGCGGGAGAAGAAGGGCAGCACCACGCCGACGGTGGAGGAGAACGGCCTGCGGCTCACCTACCGCCGGCAGGGATTCCACCGGGAGGCCATGATCAGCAGTACCGCCCCGGCCGAGGTCGACCGGGACGGGATGACGTTCCGGATCCGCATCGCGGCGCACGGCGAGTGGACCACCCGGCTGCACGTCGCCACCGTGATCTACGGGGCGCGGGGCGAGGACATCCGGGCCACCCTGCCACTCGGCGGCCACCGCTCGGTGGCGGCCATCGAGGCCGAGCAGAACGCGCTCATCGAACGCGCGCCCACGCTGGGCTGCGACTGTGAGCCGCTGGCCGGGGCGTACCGGCGCAGCCTCACCGACCTGGCCGCCCTCCGGTACGAGTCGATCACGCTCGGCGTGCGGCTGGTCGCCGCCGGCCTGCCCTGGTTCATGACGCTGTTCGGCCGGGACAGCATCTTCACCTCGCTGCAGATCCTGCCCTTCCTGCCCGAGATGATCCAGCCGACCATCCTCATGCTGGCCGGGTTGCAGGGCGTGCGGATCGACGACTTCCGGGACGAGGAGCCCGGCAAGATCCTGCACGAACTGCGGTACGGCGAGACCGCCGGCTTCCAGGAGCAGCCGCACTCCCCGTACTACGGCGCGGCCGACACCACCGCGCTCTTCGTGATCCTGCTCGACGAGTACGAGCGGTGGACCGGGGACACGAAGCTGGTGCGCCAACTGGAACAGGAGACCCGGGCGGCGCTGGCCTGGCTCGACACGTACGGGGACCTGCTCGGCACGGGCTACGTCTGGTACATGACCCGCAACCCGGAGAGCGGACTGCCCAACCAGTGCTGGAAGGACTCCCCGGACGCCATCTCCTACTCCGACGGCCGGCTGCCGCCGTTCCCCCGCGCCACCTGCGAACTACAGGGGTACGCCTACGACGCCAAGCGGCGCGGCGCCCGGATGGCCCGCGAGCTGTGGGGCGACCCGGCGTACGCGGACCGGCTGGAACGCGAGGCGGCGGCGCTCAAGGAGCGGTTCAACCGCGACTTCTGGATCCCGGAACGGGAGTACTACGCGCTGGCCCTCGACCCGCAGGGCCGGCACGTGGACGCGCTCACCTCCAACAT
Source organism: Micromonospora humi (assembly GCF_900090105.1). Taxonomy (GTDB): domain Bacteria; phylum Actinomycetota; class Actinomycetes; order Mycobacteriales; family Micromonosporaceae; genus Micromonospora; species Micromonospora humi. The sequence goes on from NZ_FMDM01000015.1 coordinate 36,315, forward strand.
CGGCCACCTGCTGTGGAGCGGCATCGTCGACGAAGCCCGCGCGCCGGCGGTCGCCGCGCACCTGCTCGGCCCGCGCCTCTTCTCCGGCTGGGGCGTCCGCACGCTCGCCGACGACCAGGGCCGCTACAACCCGATCGGCTACCACGTCGGCACGGTGTGGCCGTTCGACAACTCGATCATCGCCTGGGGCCTGTGGAAGTACGGCTTCCGGGACGAGGCGGGCCAGATCTGCGACGCGATGCTCAGCGCGTCCCGCTACTTCAACGGGCGGCTCCCCGAGGCGTTCGCCGGCTACGAACGCGGCCTCACCGACTACCCGGTGCAGTATCCGACCGCGTGCAGCCCGCAGGCCTGGTCCGCCGGCACCCCCCTGCTGCTGCTCCGGGTGATGCTGGGGCTGGAGCCGCAGGGCGAGCACCTGATCATCGATCCGGCGGTGCCGCCGGGGATGGGCCGGGTGGAACTGCTCGACATCCCCGGCCGGTGGGGACGGGTGGACGCGTTGGGCCGCAGCCGCGCCCCGCACGACGACGAGAACCACCGGCACTGAGCCCGGCCGGGGTTCAGGACGGGCAGGAGGTGGTCACCGCCACCCGGACCCGCTCGTCGACCCGCTCCGCCAGCACCGCCGGATCACCCGGTCGGGCGTACCGGTCGACGGAGTCCACCACCGGCGCGGCGCCGGCGCCGAACGCGGCGGCCAGCCGCTGGTCCGCCGGCGCGGCCGCCTCGGCGCGGGCGGTCCGGGCGGTGCCACCGCCGGGGCAGGGCGCGGTCAGCACCTGGACCGCCCCGGTCGCGCCGCCCCAGCGGCCCAACGCGCGGGCCAGCGCGGCGGACTCCCCGGCGGCGTCGGCGGCCGGGGCGCGGTAGCCCGCGCCGACCGGACGGCAGCCGGTGGCGGCGGTCAGCAGCACCCGCCCGGGCCCACCGGGCCGGCCCTCGACCGCCACGAAGTCGCCGGCGTCGGCGCGCAGCAGCGGCTCGCCGTCGAACGACGAGACGCCCGCCCGCCATTCCGACGGCAACCGGTCGGCCACCCGACGCAGCACGTCGCGGGCGTCGCCGCCGGCGGTCGCCACCTCGATGCCGCGCTCCAGGGCCGTGCCCCGTTCCAGCGGGGTCACCCGGCAGTCCCGCTCCAGCCGGTCGGGCAGGAGCGCCGGCACCCCCGCCGCACCGACCGCGGCACTCAGCTCGCCGATCGCCCGGTCCACCACCGGGCCGGCCTGGTCCAGGGAGCGCTGCTCCTTGACGGTGGGCGGATCGTTGCGTACGGACCACCAGGTCAACCCGGCGAGCAGCACCGCCCACACCACCGCGGCGACCACCAACCAGCGCTGCCGGCGCCGGCCGGAACCGACCTGGTCGGGACGGGTGGGCGGGGCGTAGCCCGGCTGGACGGCACTCACCGGGTCATGGTGTCACGCGTCGGCGAACCGCCCGCCCGCGGCTGGGCACCCCGGTCAGGCCGGGACGGACCGCCGGGACAGCAGCCACAACAGGTAGAAGGGGCGCTGACGCAGCTCGCCGCGACGGTCGCCACCGCGGCGCCGGCGGCCTGCAGGTAGCGACGGGCGTAGCCGGCGACGTCGTCAGGCACCTCGGTCCCCTCTCGGCGCGGCGGAAGGCCGGCGCCCAGCGTGCCACCCCCGGGCAAGGAGAGCCGTGGACGCCCGTGGCCCGCCACCCCGGACGGGGGCGGCGGGCCACGATCTCAGCGTGTGGGTCAGGCGGCGCGGGCGTTAAGAAGGGGCCCTTCCTCTACCGGAAGCGTTAACAGGGGGCCCCTCCTTACACCTTCACGGTGACGGTGACCTCGTTGATGCCGCGGGCGGCCGTGACGGCGGTGTCGCCGTTGCCGTGGCGGGAGAGCGCCCGCAGCGTCCACGAGCCCGGCGCGGCGAAGAACCGGAACTGACCGGCCGGGGACGTCACCACCTCGGCGGTGAACTCACCCGTCGAGTCGAGCAGCCGGACGTACGCGCCCGGCACGGCCTCGCCGGACTCGGCCAGCACCTGACCGGTGATCACGGTTTCCTTCTCCAGGTCCAGGCTCGCCGGCAGGGGGGCGGCCTGGTCCGGCGCGGCGCAGCCGGCAGCGGTCGGAGCGGTCATGGTCACGCCTCCCCGGGCTCGTCGCCGAGGGCCACCGGCACACCGACCAGCGAGCCGTACTCGGTCCAGGATCCGTCGTAGTTCTTCACGTTCCGGTGCCCGAGCAGCTCCTGGAGCACGAACCAGGTGTGCGACGAGCGCTCGCCGATCCGGCAGTAGGCGATGGTCTCCTTGCCGTCGTCCAGCCCGGCGGCGGCGTAGATCTTGCGCAGCTCGTCGTCGGACTTGAACGTGCCGTCCTCGTTGGCCGCCTTGGACCATGGCACGCTGATCGCGGTCGGCACGTGCCCGGCCCGCTGCGCCTGCTCCTGCGGGAGGTGGGCCGGGGCGAGCAGCCGGCCGGCGTACTCGTCGGGGCTGCGCACGTCGACCAGGTTCTTGGTGCCGATCGCGTCGACCACCTCGTCGCGGAACGCGCGGATCGAGGTGTCCGGCGCCTGCGCGACATACTGCGTGGCCGGGCGGGTCACCGCGTCCTGCACGAGCGGGCGGGCGTCCAGCTCCCACTTCTTGCGGCCGCCGTCGAGCAGCTTGACGTCGCGGTGGCCGTAGAGCTTGAAGTACCAGTACGCGTACGCGGCGAACCAGTTGTTGTTGCCGCCGTAGAGGATGACGGTGTCGTCGTTGGCGATGCCCCGCTCGGAGAGCAACGCGGCGAACTGCTCCTGGTTGACGAAGTCCCGGCGGATCTGGTCCTGCAGGTCGGTCTTCCAGTCGAGCTTGATCGCGCCGGCGATGTGGCCGGTGTCGTAGGCCGAGGTGTCCTCGTCGACCTCGACGAAGACGACGCCCGGGGCGTCGAGGTTCTTCTCGGCCCACTCGGCCGAGACGAGTGCGGTGTCGCGACTCATCAGATCACTCCCTGGTGAGGATGGGTGGTGAGCCTGCGCGCGGAGATCGAAGTCGGTGGTTGTCGCACCACGCGCGGGACCCAGAGCTAGGAACGGATCACGGGTACGTGCGACGGCGCCGCTGCCGGGCGTTGAGGGGGGTGTTGTGGACCCTTGGTGCCGATGGCCGCTCAGGCGGCCGGAGACAGCCCCGCCGTCAGATGACGGGGCGACACAGGCAGGTGGCCACGCGGCACAGGTCGACCGCGCGCCGTTTGGTGAGGTGGGTCCCCATGGGCAGGGACACTACCAGCCGGACCGGCAGGTGGCACCGGCCCGACCAGCATGCGAGATCGAGGAGCGACAGCCGGCTGAGTTGATGCAGGCCGGCTCTCAGCCGGCGGAGTTGATCGGGACGTTCTTGGCGTCCGCGTCGACCACCAGGCCCTCCGGCGTCGGCTGGACCTTGCGGAGGTTGAGCTGGAACGGCAGCTCCGGCAGCGGCACGTCGATCGAGATGCTCTTGGCGTAGTTGGCCAGCAGCGTCCGGGCCAGCGCCACGTTCGGCAGGCCCTCGGCGGTGAGGTCGTTGAACCGCAGCGCCACCTTGCCGTCGGCCACTGTCACGTCGGCGATGCCGTTGACGGTCAGCTTGACGCCCAGGATGTCCACCGGCGCGGTCACCGCCAGCTTGCCGTCCCGCTCGCCGAGCGTCAGGCCGGGCCGCTTGATCAGCTTGGCCAGGCTGTCGTAGGTGACGGTGCCCCGCCCGTCGACGGTCTGGGCCACCACGTCGCCCTGACCGGAGCGGAGCGTGTCCAGCGACGCGGTCACGTTGCGGGCGTCCACGTCCAGCCGGGGCACGTCGACCGCGCCGCCCTGCACATTGCCCTTCACGTCGGTCAGCTGGATCGAGATGCGCTCGTACTTCCCGGCCAACACCTGGTTGAGGAACGGAAATCCACCCACCTCGACCGTGGGCGCGGCGGACTGCGCGTCCTGCTTGCTGAGCTCCTGCCGCACCTGGTCGGCGATGGCCCGCTCGGCGACCCCGGCCGCCACCCGGTCGGCGACGACCAGTAGCCCGCCCAGTACCAGCAGCAGGACGACGAAACCGATCAGCACCTTCCGGCCCCGGCGACGGGGCCGGCCCTCCGCCGGGTACGCCTCTGCCACGCCGCCTCCAAGCCTCGCCGCCGTCACCGCGTCTCGCGGCGCAACCGTACTTACCCGGGGCGAGACTTCTCCAACCGGGCGCTCAGAGGAAGAGCACGCACATGGCGTACGCGGCGGGAGCGGCGAGCGCGAAGCCGCCCAGCGGCCCCTGCATGTGCCGGGCCACCCACATGGTGGGCGGCTCGCCGGCCATCAGCCGGCCCGCCTCGGCGTACCCCACCGCGAGGTCGGCCAGCACGGCGGTGGCCGCGGTGACCACCCCGACCAGCGCGGCGCTCGTCGGGGTGAAGCCGACCAGGTAACTGCCGAGCACGGCGCTGGTCAGCGTGCCGAGCATGGCGCCCGCGACGACGCCGGCCGCGCCACGGGGCACCTGCGGGGCGAGTCGGGGCCACGGCGCCACCGCGTCGGTCAGCCGCGCCACCAGCAGGGCCACCCCGGCGGCGGTGAGGCAGACGGTGATCGCCTGGGTGCCCTTGGGGATCCGGCTGAGCACGATCAGCGAGGCGAACGCGACCACCCCGACCACGATGAGCAGGGTGCCGCCCAGCGAGTCGGTGACCCGGACCCGGTCCACCCGGCGGACGAGCTGCCCGAGCACGCCGAGCACGAGGCCGGCGACCGCGGCGTAGCCGAGCGGGGCCAGGCCGGCGATGTCCGACTGCACGGCGGCGACGTCGGCGATCGCCGCGGTGCCGGCGCTGACCAGCGCGACGACCAGCAGCGCGGGCGGCCGCATGGCCATGGTCCAGGCGAGCACGTAGAGCAGTTGGACGCCGAAGATGATGGCGGCGAACGGCAGCCGGTGCCCCGGCCCCGCGGTCTGCGCCCCGAGCACCAGGCCGACGCCGAGCAGCGCGGCGAAGCCGGCGACGGTCAGCGCCAGCGGCCGGCGGAACTCCACCGGCGGCACCTCTTCCTCGGGCGCGGCCTCCGAGGCGTCGTCGGGGCGGCGGCCGGGGCCGCCCTTGCGAAGCCGGCGCGGGCCCTTCCGCGCGCGCGGCTCCGCCTCCTCCCCGTCCGGCCCGGTGCGCGGGGCGGGCGGGTAGCCACGGGCGGGGCCGGACGGCCCGGAGGACGGGTCGTCGGCCCACGGTTCACGACCGGCGTCGCGCGAGGTGGAGGGAAACACGCCCCGATCGTGCCAGACCCGGGCGGCTCGGCGGAGGTCACGGTTTCGGCAACGTTAAAACCTGAGCCGCGATCGAGGGCAGAAAGGGCAAACAGGAAAAGGCGTGAAGGTGACGGCCGGACCATCGGTTAGGCTCACCCCGTTACCCCGCCCGTCAGCGACGCCGGGACCCACGCAAGTTCACAGCGCCGCCCCACCCGGGTGTGCCGCTGGTCGCGCGCGGCCGAAGGGCCGCCGGGACGGAGGTGATCGTGGAGCTCCTGCTGCTCGTGACCGCACGTGCTGGTGAGCCGTCGGCGGTGCTGCCGGCACTCGACCTGCTGCCGCACTCGGTGCGCACCGCACCCCGTGACGTGCGCACCCTGGTTTCCGGTCCGACCCCGGACGCCGTCCTGGTGGACGCCCGCTCCGAGTTGAGCGAGGCGCGGGCCACCTGCCGGATGCTGCACGCCACCGGGCTCGGCGTGCCGCTGGTCGCGGTGGTCACCGAGGCCGGTCTGATCGCGTTGAACGCCGACTGGGGCGTGGACGACGTCATCCTCGCCGCGGCCGGCCCGGCCGAGGTGGAGGCCCGGCTGCGGCTGGCGGTCGGCCGGCTGAGCAACGCGGTGGCCGGCGCCGGCGGCTCGATCCGGGCCGGCGAGCTGAACATCGACCCGGACACCTACGCCGCGAAGCTGAAGGGTCGGCCGCTCGACCTGACCTACAAGGAGTTCGAGCTGCTGAAGTTCCTCGCCCAGCACCCGGGGCGGGTGTTCACCCGGGACCAGTTGCTGCGTGAGGTCTGGGGCTACGACTACTTCGGCGGCACCCGCACGGTCGACGTGCACGTCCGGCGGCTGCGCGCCAAGCTCGGCTCGGAGTACGAGTCGATGATCGGCACGGTCCGCCAGGTCGGCTACAAGTTCGTGGTGCCGCCGTCGCGCTCGCTGCCGGAGTCGGAGCCGGCCCCGCTGCCGGTCTGACCGCCACCCCCACTGGGGGGCACTTTTCCCATATGCCCTATTTGCGCGCCAAGCCGCCCCATATCCTGACTGCCGGATTCGTCAGGCTGAGGGGGGCCAACGGTGCGCGCGGTGACCACGGGGGCGGCGAACGGCCGGTACCACTGATGCCCGGCTCGACGCTGAAGGCGGTGGCGGTCGTCACCGCGGTGCTCGCCGGGCTGCTGGCCTCCGCGTACGCGCTGGGCCGCAGCCTGGTCGCCGAGCCGCACCCGTCGACGGCGGGCGCGTCCACCTCGGCCTACGGCCCGCGCTACGCCGACCAGCCGCCCAGCGGCGACCCCGGCACGCCGAGCCCGGACCCGGCCCCGGACGCGGCCGACGGCACCGGCCCGTACGGCGCGCACGTCAGCACCGGCTCCGCCCGGGTCGCACTGACCTTCGACGACGGCCCCGACCCCCGGTGGACGCCCCAGGTGCTCGCCCTGCTGAGCCAGTACGGCGTGAAGGCCACGTTCTGCGTCGTCGGCGAGAACGCCGAGAGCTACCCGGACCTGGTCCGGTCGATCGCGGCCGAGGGGCACACCCTGTGCAACCACTCCTGGAAGCACGACGTCAACCTCGGCAGACGCACCCCGGAGACGATCCGGACGGACCTGGTGCGCACCAACGACGCCATCCTGGCCGCCGTCCCGAACGCCCACGTCGCCTACTACCGCCAGCCGGGCGGGGTCTGGACACCGCAGGTGATGTCGGCCTGCGCGCGGCTGGGTCTCACCCCGCTGCACTGGAGCGTCGACCCGTCGGACTGGAAGACGCCGGGCGCCACCGCCATCGAGACCACGGTCCGTACCCAGACCGGGCCGGGCTCGATCGTGCTGATGCACGACGCGGGTGGGGACCGCTCCGGCACGGTCACCGCGTTGCAGCGGCTGCTGCCCGAGTTGCTGGCCCGGTTCGAGCTGGAGCCACTGCCCACCGGCGCCGCGTGACGCGCACCACCACCCGCCTCGTCGCTCCACCGTCAACGGCGGCCTGCCGGCCGCTACCGTGACTCAGATGAGCAGCACCGAGCCGACGAGTGGTGGCGGACCCGACACGGCGGCCCCGGGCGACCGGGTGGACTCCGCCGGCCGGCTGACGGCGCCCGAGGTCGCCGAGGTGCTGGCGCTGGCCCGGGCCGCCGGCGACGCCGACGGCGCCGACCCGCTCGACGAGCACGTGCTGCTGCGGATGCGCGACCCCGAGGCGCCGGCCGTGCACCTCACCGCCCGCGCGGCCGACGGGACCCTGACCGGGTACGCGCACCTCGACACCACCGCCCCTGCCGAGGGGGTCGGCGTGGAACTGGCGGTACATCCGGGCCACCGGCGGCGGGGCACCGGGCGGGCGCTGGCCCGGGGTGTGCTCGCCGCCACGCCGGGGCCGCTGCGCGCCTGGGCGCACGGCGACCACCCGTCGGCCGCCGCGCTCGCGGTCGACCTGGGCTTCACCCGCGCCCGGGTGCTCTTCCAGCTGCGCCGGCCGCTGACCGAGGCGGTGCCCGCACCGGCCCTGCCCGAGGGCGTCGAGCTGCGGGCGTTCCGGCCCGGCGAGGACGACGAGGCCTGGCTGGCGGTCAACAACGCCGCGTTCGCCCAGCACCCCGAGCAGGGCCGGTGGACCCTCGACGACCTGCGCGTACGGTTCGCCGAGCCGTGGTTCGACAGGGCCGGCTTCCTGCTCGCGGTGGACGCCGCCACCGGTCGGCTGCTCGGTTTCCACTGGACCAAGGTGCACGAGCGGCAGGGGTCGGCCCGGATCGGCGAGGTCTACGTGCTCGGTGTCGACCCGTCCGTCCACCGCGGCGGGCTCGGCCGGGCGCTCACCGCCGCCGGCCTGGCCCACCTGCGCGACCGGCGCGGGCTGGACCGGGTGATGCTCTACGTCGACGAGAGCAACACCGGGGCGGTCGCGCTCTACGAGCGGCTCGGCTTCGCCCGCTGGTCCGCGCACGTCAACTACCAGCGCGACTGAGCGCCGGCGGGGCAGAAATCGCCCTCGGCGGCGCCGACGGGTCGCCAGTTCACGAAATGGACAGGCCCACCTCAGCGTACGGCCACCTGGTCGGACGGACGTGTTCATCCCGCGTTCACTTCCGACCGGCAAACCGTCCACCTGGCCCTCCTAACTTTCACGTCAAGCCGGTCAGCGCCGGCCCCCGGCAACCCCGGGCGACCTGACCAAAGACGTGAAGGGAAACCCCTCAAGTGAAGCTCCAGCGGCACGGCGCCATCGCCTGTCTCGCTCTTACCGCGGTTCTCGGTCTCAGCGCCTGCGGCTCGGACAACAACGAGCCGGCCGGCGGTTCCGCCTCGGGCTCCGCCGCCGCCGTCGACTGCGGCAAGGGCACGCTGAACGCGCAGGGCTCCTCCGCGCAGAAGAACGCCATGGCCGAGTGGATCAAGGCCTACCAGCAGAAGTGCTCCGGCACCACGATCAACTACGAGCCGAGCGGCTCCGGCGCCGGCATCCAGGCGTTCATCGCCGGCACCGCCGACTTCGCCGGCTCCGACTCCGCGCTCAAGCCGGAGGAGCAGCCGCAGGCCGACGCCAAGTGCGCCGGTGGCCAGGCCCTCAACCTGCCGATGGTGATCGGCCCGGTCGCGGTCGTCTACAACGTCGGCGGCGCGGACAACCTCCAGTTCAGCCCGGCCACCCTGGCGAAGATCTTCGCCGGCAAGGTGACCAAGTGGGACGACGCGGCGATCAAGGCCGACAACCCGGACGCCAAGCTGCCGTCGGCCGCGATCCAGGCGGTGCACCGCTCCGACGAGTCGGGCACCACCGACAACTTCACCAAGTACCTCTCCAAGACCGCCGAGGCGGACTGGACCTTCGGCAACGCCAAGGCGTGGAAGGCTCCGGGCGGCGTCGGCGCGGCCAAGTCCGACGGTGTGGCCAGCAAGGTCAAGAGCACCGAGGGCACCATCAGCTACGTCGAGCTGTCGTACGCCGAGAACTCGGGCCTGAAGATGGCGAAGATCAAGAACGGCGCCGGCGAGTTCGTCGAGCTGACCGGCGACTCGGCCGGCAAGACCATCGCCGGGGCCACGTTCGAGGGCCAGGGCAACGACCTCAAGATGTCGATCGACTACAACACCAAGGAGGCCGGGGCCTACCCGATCGTCCTGGCGACCTACGAGATCGTCTGCAGCAAGGGCCTCGCCGCCGACAAGCTGCCGCTGGTCAAGGGCCTGCTCGGCCACGCCGCCAGCGCCGAGGGCCAGCAGGAGCTGGCCGAGCTGGGCTACGCCCCGCTGCCGGACGCCGTCCGCACCAAGGTCGAGGCCGCCGTCAAGAGCCTCGCCTGACGCCCTGAACGACACCTCCTCAACGCGAAGCGAGCGAGCAGATGGGTGACACCCCTCAGCGCTCGGCGCACGCCGGCACCGGCGGGACCGGAGTGGCCACGAGCCACGAGCAGCCCGCCGGTGCCTCGGCGCGTGCGGCCGAGCGCTTCGGCAACCCCGGCCGCCCCGGCGGCGACCTCGGCGGGGGCGGCGGCCTGCCCCGCGCCCGCGCCTTCGGCGCGGAACGGGCGTTCCGCGGCCTGACCATGGCCGCCGGCACCACCGTGCTGGTGATCATCGCGGCCATCGCGATCTTCCTGATCGCCAAGGCCGTGCCGGCGCTGCGGGCCAACACCGAGTCGTTCTGGACCTTCGAAGGCTGGTTCCCCAACGACGACCCGCCGAAGTTCGGCATCGGCGCGCTCGCCTTCGGCACGGTCCTCAGCTCGCTGCTGGCGCTGTTCATGGCGGTGCCGGTCGCCCTGGGCATCGCCCTCTACCTGACGCACTACGCCCCGCGCCGGCTCGGCAACGGCCTGGGCTTCCTGATCGACCTGCTGGCCGCCGTACCGAGCGTGGTCTTCGGCCTCTGGGGCCGCGACTACTTCGCCGGCCCGGTCGCCGACCTCTCCGCCTGGCTGCACACCTACTTCGGCTGGATCCCGATCTTCGGCGACGGCCCGTACGGCAGCTCGATCCTGCTCGGCTCCGTGGTGTTGGCGATCATGGTGCTGCCGATCGTCACCTCGCTCTCCCGCGAGGTGTTCCGGCAGACCCCGACCGCCAACGAGGAGGCCGCGCTCGCGCTCGGCGCCACCCGCTGGGAGATGATCCGCACCGCGGTCCTGCCGTACGGCCGGCCCGGCGTCATCGCCGCGGTGATGCTGGGCCTGGGCCGGGCGCTCGGCGAGACCATCGCGCTCGCGCTGACCCTCGGCTCGACGTACGCCATCTCGTTCAACATCCTGGCCAGCGGCGGCAACTCGATCGCCGCCAACATCGCCAACCGGTTCGCCGAGGCGAACGACACCGGCCGGGGCGCGCTGATCGCCTCCGGTCTGGTGCTCTTCGCCATCACGCTGATCGTCAACATCACCGCGCGGGCGATCATCTACCGGCGGCGCGAGTTCACGGAGTCCGCGGCATGACCTCCACCCTCACCCCCCGCCGCCCGCGCCCGCCGGCCCAGCCGGCCACGCTGCGCGCCCGGCGGCTTCCCGCGTACGCCGCGCCCGCCATCGCCGTCGCGGCGCTGCTGCTCGCGACCGGCCTCGTGTACGGCGCCGGCATCGGCGGTCCGGTCCTGGTCGTGGTGCTCGGCGCGCTGCTCTACCTGGTCGGCCTCTTCGTCGCCACAAACGCGGTGGAGGGCCGACGGTCCGCCCGCAACCGGACCTGGAGCGCACTGATCCACTCCGCCTTCGTGCTGGCCGTGCTGCCGCTGGCCTCGGTGGTCTGGACACTCGTCAGCAAGGGTTCCGAGCGGCTGGACGGCAACTTCTTCGGCACCTCGATGAACAACATCGGGGCGCGGGACGCCAACGGCGGCGCCTACCACGCGATCGTCGGCACGCTGGAGCAGGTCGGCATCGCCGCGCTGATCACCGTGCCGCTCGGCGTGCTCTGCGCGATCTACGTGGTCGAGTACGGCCGGGGCCGGTTCGCGTTCACCATCCGCTTCTTCGTGGACGTGATGACCGGCATCCCGTCCATCGTCACCGGCCTGTTCGTGCTGGCCTTCTGGGTGCTGATCGTCTCACCCTGGTTCAACGACGGCCGGCCGAGCTTCTCCGGCTTCGCCGCCGCGCTGGCGTTGAGCGTGCTCATGCTGCCCACCGTGGTGCGGTCCACCGAGGAGATGCTCCGGCTGGTGCCGGCGCCGCTGCGCGAGGGCGCGTACGCGCTCGGCGTACCGAAGTGGAAGACCATCCTGCGGGTCGTGCTGCCGACCGCGCTGCCCGGCATCGTCACCGGCATCATGCTCGCCATCGCGCGGGCCGCCGGTGAGACGGCGCCGGTGCTGCTCGTCGCCGGCGGCGGCGCGGCGATCAACGTCAACCCGTTCGAGAACAACCAGTCGTCGCTGGCGCTCTTCGTCTACCAGCAGGCCGGCGAGGCGTCGAAGTACTCGCCGGCGCGGGCCTGGACGGCGGCACTGACCCTGGTCGCGCTCGTCCTCGTCCTGACCGTCGCGGCCAAGCTGCTGGCCCGTCGAAACCAGCTCGGCCGATGAATCCCGGAGGTACCGCCACCATGGCCAAGCGTGTCGAAGCCGCAAACGTGACCGCCTACTACGGCGGTTTCAAGGCGATCGAGAACATCAACCTGACCGTCGAGCCGAAGACCGTGACCGCCCTGATCGGCCCGTCCGGCTGCGGCAAGTCGACGTTCCTGCGGTCGATCAACCGGATGCACGAGGTGCTGCCCGGCGCCCGGGTCGAGGGCAACCTGACCATCGACGGGCAGGACATCTACGACCGGGACGTCGACGTCACCGCGGTCCGCCGGATGATCGGCATGGTCTTCCAGCGGCCCAACCCGTTCCCCACCATGAGCATCTTCGAGAACGTGGTGGCCGGGCTGCGGCTCAACGGCGTGCGGCGCAAGTCGATCCTGGAGGAGTCGGCCGAGAAGGCGCTCCGCTCGGCGAACCTGTGGGACGAGGTGAAGGACCGGCTGGGCAAGCCCGGAGCCGGCCTCTCGGGCGGTCAGCAGCAGCGGCTCTGCATCGCCCGCACCATCGCGGTCGAGCCGCAGGTGGTGCTGATGGACGAGCCGTGCTCGGCGCTGGACCCGATCTCGACGCTGGCGATCGAGGACCTGATGTTCCAGCTCAAGGACAAGTTCACCATCATCATCGTCACGCACAACATGCAGCAGGCCGCGCGGGTGTCCGACCGTACCGCCTTCTTCTCGATCGAGAAGACCGGCGACCCGGGCCGGCTGATCGAGTACGACAACACCCAGAAAATCTTCAGCAACCCCGCCCAGAAGAAGACCGAGGACTACATCACCGGCCGCTTCGGCTGAGGCGTCAGCGCAACACGAAGCGCGGCGCGGCGGAGTCGAGGCCCTCGATGCGGGGCAGGATCGGCGTACCCGGGTCTCGGTCCGCCGCGGCGCGGGCCACGCCCGGGAGGTCGCCGGCGGCGGCGATCTCGGCGAGCGTGACCATGGTCGGCGGCAGCATGGTCAGCTCGCCCGCCTCCGCCCGGGCCAGCGCGTCCGCCGGCCGCATCCACAGCGTGTGGTCGGCCTCGCCGGAGACGTCACGGGTCCGCTGCCCCGCAGGCAGCAGGGCGACGAAGAAGTACGTGTCGAAGCGGCGCGGCTCGAACTCCGGTGTGATCCACCTGGTCCAGGGCAGCAGCAGGTCCGACCGGAGCGTGAGCCCGCGCCCGGCCAGCAGGTCGGCGAAGCCGGTACGTCGGCCCACCAGGTCCTGCCGGGCGGTCTCCCAGTCGTCGCCGCTCACGTCGCCGACCACGGTGTCGCCGTCCGGGCCGGCGAGCAGCACGCCCGCCTCCTCGAAGACCTCGCGCGCGGCGGCGCAGACCACCGCCTGCGCGTCCGCCGGATCGAGCCGGAACCGCTCACCCCAGGCCGCCGGCTCCGGCCCGGCCCAGCCCAGGTGCGCCTCCGAGTCGGACCGGTCCACCCCGCCGCCGGGAAAGGCGTACATGCCGCCGAACGTCATCGCCGCCACCCGCCGGATCAGGTAGACCTCGAAGTCGTCGCCGGCCGGGCGCAACAGCAGCACGGTGGCGGCGACCCGGGCCGCCGCGGGCACGCCGCCTTCGGCGTGGAACCGGCGGGCGTGCTCCACCAGGGCGGGGGGTGCGGCGAAGCCGTCGATCGTCATGCGCCGAGCCTAGTTCCCGCCCCGGCGGCTCGACCGCGTCGGTTCCCGGCAATGCCGTCGCGCTGCGTGACGGTTCGCCCCCACGCCCGTCCCACCTCTCACCGCCTTTGCTCTGCAGCCAATCGCGCATCAGCAACCAACAGTTGCCGCTGCGTCGGCGGCTGCAGAGCAAAGGCGGCCGTGGGTCGCACTCGTCCCAGGGCTCAGGGGAGCAGTTATGTCCGATAGAGGATTTTCGCGCCTATCGTCCACGGTCAAGCCCGCCATCGCTGGCTACGCTCCGCAAGCTTGACACTCCGTGATCGACGTTAACCGGCCGACGCTCCGCGCCACGCGCCGAACGAGACGTCCCGACGGGTGGATCATCTCGCCGACCGGACGACCGACCGGGATAGCGTTCCAGGCATGACGCGTTGGGGAATCCTGGCCACCGGAAACATCGCCGCCGCCTTCGCCGCCGACCTGCGGCTGGCGCCGGGCGCGGAACTGGTGGCGGTCGGGTCGCGTACCCGGGAGAGCGCGGAGGAGTTCGCGCGCCGGCACGACGCGCCCCGGGCGTACGCCTCCTGGGCGGAACTGGCCGCGGACCCCGACCTGGACGCGATCTACGTGGCGACGCCGCACGCCGCGCACCACGAGGCGGCGCTGACCTGCCTGGCCGGCGGCAAGGCCGTGCTGGTGGAGAAGCCCTGCACCCTGGACCTGCCCACCACCACCGCGCTGGTCGAGACGGCGCGCGCCCGCGGGCTCTTCCTCATGGAGGCCATGTGGATGCGGACGAACCCGCTGATCCTGCGGGTACTGGAGCTGATCTCCGACGGGGCGATCGGTGAGGTCACCCACGTCCGGGCCGACTTCGGGGCGGCCGGGCCGTTCCCGCCCGAGCACCGGATGCGCAATCCCGCGCTGGGCGGCGGCGCGCTGCTCGACCTCGGCGTCTATCCGCTGAGCGTGGCCCACCTGGTGCTCGGCGCGCCGCAGCACGTGCAGGCGTGGGCGAAGCTGAGCCCGGAAGGTGTGGACGAGAACACCGGCATGGTCCTCGGCTGGGACTCCGGCGCGGTGGCGACGCTGAGCTGCGGCATGGTCGGCGCCACCGCGATCACCGCGTCGATCACCGGCACCACCGGCCGGATCGACCTGCCCGAGCCGTTCTTCCGGCCCGGGTCCGCGGTGCTGCACCGGCTCGGCGCCGAGCCGGAGACCATCCCGGCGGACCTGACCGGCGGCGGCTACCAGTACGAGGCGATCGAGGTGGGGCGCTGCCTGGCTGCCGGGCTGACCGAGAGCCCGTTGGTGCCGCACGCCGCCACCCTGGAGATCATGACGCTGATCGACGACATCAAGGCCCGGATCGGCGTCTCCTACGCGTGAGGGGTTCCCGCCACGGCGGGAACCCCTCGACGTGGCCGCGCTCAGAACAAGGGCCGGACCAACAGGTACGCGAGGCAGGCGATGGCCGCCGCCGCCGGGAACGTGATGATCCAGGCGATCACGATGTTGCCGGCCACGTTCCAGCGGACCGCGGAGAGCCGCTTGGTCGCGCCCACGCCCATGATCGCCGAGGTGATCGTGTGGGTGGTGGAGATCGGCGCCTTGAGCACCAGGGCGTTGAAGTAGAGCACCGCGCTGGCCACGGTCTCGGCCGCGAAGCCCTCCGCCGGGCCGAGGTCGATGATCTTCCGGCCCAGCGTCCGGATGATCCGCCAGCCGCCCGCGTACGTGCCGAGCGCCAGCATCGTCGCGGAGGTCCAGAACACCCAGCTCGGGATGTGCGTCTTGCTGTCCTGGAAACCGCCGGTGTAGAGCGCCAGCACGATGATGCCCATGGTCTTGGCGGCGTCCTGCATGCCGTGGCCGACGGACATCGCGGCGGCGGACACGGTCTGCGCCCAGCGGAAGCCGCGGCTCAGCTTGCCCGGCTGCCCCTTCCGGAACAGCCACATGATCGCCAGCATCACCAGGAAGCCGAGGACCAGGCCGACCACCGGGGAGAGCACCATCGGGAGGAGGACCTTCTCCACGATGTTGCCCCACTGGACGATGCCGTCGGCGGCGAACAGGGTCGCGCCGACCAGCCCGCCGAAGAGAGCGTGCGAGGAGGAGGAGGGCAGGCCGAAGTACCAGGTGATCAGGTTCCAGGCGATCGCGCCGAGCACACCGGCGAAGACCACGCCGAGGCTCTCCACCCCGGTCGGGAGCGTGACCAGTCCGTCGCCGACGGTCTTGGCGACCCCGGCGCCGAAGTGCGCACCGACGAAGTTGCCGACGGCGGCCAGGCCGAGCGCGATCCGGGGGGTCAACGCCCGGGTCGAGATGCTGGTGGCGATCGCGTTGGCCGCGTCATGGAAGCCGTTCGTGTAGTCGAACGCCATGGCGACCGCGATCACCGCCAGCACGGCGATGAGTTCGGGGCTCACTGGATCAGGACTCCTTGACCGCGATGGTCTCGACGGTGTTGGCGACGTGCTCGAAGGCGTCGCAGGCGGCCTCCAGCTCGTCGGCCACCTCCTTCATCTTGAGCACGGTGAGCGCGTCGTACTCACCGGAGAAGAGGCGGACGAGCAGCATCCGGTACGCCTGGTCGCCGTCGTTCTCCAGTCGGTTGCACTCGATCCAGTAGTCCTCGAGGTCCTTCATCGACTTCAGCCGGGGCATCGCCTCGGCGGTGAGCTTGGCCTGCAGGTCGAGCACGTTGACCAGCTCGTGCAGCTCGCGCGGCAGCGACGGGAGCTTGGTCAGGCCGTACAGGTAGAGCAGGTTGCCGACCGCCTCCAGGTGGTCCATCACGTCGTCGAGCAGCGAGCCCAGCCGGTAGATGTCCTCCCGGTCGAACGGCGTGATGAAGGTGGAGTTGATCTTCTTGTAGAGATCGTGGGTGATCTGGTCGCTGTCGTGCTCGATGTCGGTCAGCCGCTCGCTGATCGACTGCACGTCGGAACCGGGCAGGGCCAACTCGTTGAGCAGGTCGGTCCCCTTCACCAGGTTCTGCGCGGCCCTGGTGAAGAGCTCGTAGAAGGCGCCCTCGGTGGGACGGAAGGAAAACTTCACAGCACGGACCTCGTCGTGTCGGTGGAAGGGGGGCCGTCGCCTCCGGAAGGCGCCTGCTCTGGGCATGCTAGGGACCCGGTGGAACCGGGCATCGACCGGCCCACCCCTGGTCAGGCCCGATTCACCGCTCGTTCACCTGTTGTTCACCTGAGGGCTCGCCACCCTGGTCGCGCAACCGGGCACGCTCCCGTTCTACGTCGAAATCGGGAGCCGGATACCCCAGATCCACGTCGTCGAACGTCTCCCGCAGCAGGTGGGCCACCGCCCAGTCGCGGAACCACTTGCGGTCCGCCGGCACCACGAACCAGGGCGCGGCGTCCGTGCCGCACCGCTGGAGAGCCTCGGCGTACGCGGCCTGGTATTCGTCCCAGCGGGCCCGGGTGTCCAGATCGCTCGGGTTGTACTTCCAGTGCTTCGTCGGGTCGGTGAGCCGTTCCGTCAGCCGCTCGCCCTGCTCGGCGTAAGAGATGTGCAGCATGACCTTCACCACGGTCACCGCCTGCTCGGCCAGCTCCCGCTCGAAGTCGTTGATGATCTCGTAGCGGGACCGCCAGGTGGTCTCGTCCACCAACTCCTCCACCCGGGCGATGAGCACGTCCTCGTAGTGCGAGCGGTTGAACACCCCGACATAGCCGGGAGGCGGCAGCGCCCGCCGGATCCGCCACAGGAAGTCGTGCCGCAACTCCTGCTTCGTCGGCGGGCCGAAGGAGCGGATGTGCAGCCCGAGCGGGTTCATCGCGCCGGCCACCCGCTTGACCGTGCCGTCCTTGCCGCCGCAGTCCATCGCCTGGAGCACCAGCAGCACCCGGCGCGGTCGTCCCCCCGCCAGGCCCGCGCCGGCCCGGGTGGGCGCGCTGGTGGCACCGCCCGGGCCGGCGGCGACCTGTGCGGCGGCGTACAGCATCTCCTGCTGCCGGCCCAGTTCCGCGCCGATCAGCTCGACCTGGCCACGGGCCCACTCCTTGCGCGCCGACCCGCGCCCGGCCGCCTTCGGCAGCCCCGGCATCGCGCGGGGGTCCACCGCCCCCAGGTCCACCGGCCCCGGCCCCACCCGCAACAACTCCCGCATCGACCCGTCCTCGGGCCTGACCACGCCACTCATCCCCCGATCCTCACCCCACAACCCCGATCATGGGTACGGAGCATCCGCTACACCCGATACATGCGCTTTGTTAATAGGGGTCCGGTTCCCAACCCGGCCAGCCGCACTCGCCGCAGGCGGTCCCCGCGCGGGGAGACGCGGAGATCTCGGCGATCATGGAGTTGTGGCACCTCACGAAGCTTCCCAAAGCCACAAATTGGGCGCCACAACTCCATGATCGGCGGGGCGGGGCGGGGCGGGCCGCGAGGGGCGCGGGGTGGGGCGGGGCGGGGGCGGGGAGGGTGGGAGGGTGGGAGGGTGGACGAGCTGGCGGAGGAGTTCGAGGCGGAGCGGGGGCATCTCCTGGCGGTGGCGCAGCGGATGCTGGGCAGCCGGAGCGAGGCCGAGGACGCCGTGCAGGAGACCTGGCTGCGGTGTGCCGGCGCGCTCGCCGACCCGGCCGACCGCGCCCGCATCCGCGACCTGCGCGGCTGGCTGACCACCACCTGCTCCCGGCTCTGCCTGGACGTGCTCCGCTCGGCCCGGGTGCGTCGGGAGGCGTACCCCGGTCAGTGGCTTCCGGAGCCGGTGGTGACCGGTCTGCCGACGGCGGACGGGTTCGCCCCCGACCCGGCGGAGCGGGCGGTCCGCGCCGACCAGCTCGGCACCGCCCTGCTGGTGGTGCTGGAGCGGCTGACGCCGGAGCAGCGGGTGGCGTTCGTGCTGCACGACGTGTTCGCGGTGCCGTTCGGCGACGTCGCCGAGGTGCTCGGCGGGACGCCGGAGGCGGCCCGGCAGCTCGCGTCCCGGGCCCGCCGGGCGGTGCACGGGCCGGACGCGCCCCGGCACAGCGCCGACCTCGCCGAGCAGCGACGGGTGCTCACCGCGTTCGTGGCCGCGGTGGAGTCCGGCGAGTTGGCGCAGCTCGTCCGGGTGCTCGCGCCGGACGCGGTGTCGATCGGAGACGCCGGCGGCCACTTCCCGGCGGCCCGCCGGCCGGTGGTCGGCGCCGAGGCCGCCGCGCGCCTGCTCCTCGGCCTGTTCGACCAGGCCCGCCGGCGCGGCGGCCTGCGGGCGCGGCCGGTGCTGGTCGACGGCACGCTGGGCTGGTACGCGGAGCTGCCCTGGAGTGAGGGACGGACGATGCGCATGGTCACCTCGTTCGCCGTGCACGAGGGACGGGTGACCGGCGTGTTCAACCAGCTCAACCCGGAGAAGGTGGCCGAGCTGCCGCCACTGGGCCCGGACGCCGCCTGGCCGCCGCGCTGGTGAGCGCGGCTCAGACCACCAGGGCCAACCACTTCCGGTACGAGGTGGCGAACGGCTCGCTGCCGTCGCCGAGCGCGCCGAGCAGCCAGCGGGCCGCCGCCTCGGCCTCGGCGACCAGGTCGTCCGGGTAGCTCCACCGGGCCCGGTGCTCGGCGAACTCGTCCTCGTCGCGCAGCTCGACGAGGCCGGTCTCGCGGCGGCGCACCACGTCCAGGTCGAGGTCGACCAGGTGGACCGTCTCGTCGCCGTCCCACCGGGCCGGGGTGGCGATGTCGCAGTAGACCTCGCTGGTGCGGGGCGGCGGGTTGAACATGCCCGTCCACCAGCCGTGCCGGGGCACCAGCAGGACGAACGGGATCTGCTCGACCGAGGGCCGGCCGTGGTAGACCGACTCGGTGCCGGCCGGCACGCCGAGCCAGACACCGAGGTCGTCCTCGGCGAGGCGGCGGGCCGGGTAGTCGCGGTGGGCGCTGCCGTCGTACTTGCGGTAGATCACGCGGACCACGTCGCTCGGCATGCCTGGCACCCTAACCGATTCCGGCCACGCCACGCGATCGGCAGGTAACCGGACGCGACCTGCCGTTCGCCACGCCGCCGGAGCGGCCGGACCGGCGTCGGTGCCGGCGGGTACGGTCGCACGGTGAGCCCGTCCCGCACCGCCACCGGCACCGCCGTCCCGAAGAAGCGCCGGAGCGGCCGCCCGAGCGGCGGGGAGCTGCTGGCGGCCGCGGTGGGCGCGGTCCCGGGCGGCGCGACCCGGCCCGGCCAGCAGCAGATGGCCGAGGCGATCGAGCGCAGCATCGCCTCCGGCGAGCACCTGCTGGTGCAGGCCGGCACCGGCACCGGCAAGTCCCTCGCCTACCTGGCCCCGGCGCTGACCGTGGACGGCCCGGTGGTGGTCTCCACCGCCACCCTGGCGCTGCAGTCCCAGCTCGTCGACCACGATCTGCCCCGGCTGGCCGACGCGGTCGAGCCGGTGCTGGGCCGCCGTCCCACCTTCGCCGTGCTCAAGGGCCGCCACCACTACCTGTGCCTGGCCCGGCTGGACAGCTCCGTGGAGGACGAGCCGGACGACACGCTCTTCGACACGCCCTCCGCCGGCGGCGGCACGAAGTGGCTCGGCGAGGCGGGCCGGCTGGGCAAGCAGGTGCAGCGGCTGCGTGACTGGGCCGAGGAGACCGCCACCGGTGACCGCGACGAGCTGGACCCGGGCGTCGACGACCAGGTCTGGCGGAGCGTCTCCATGCCGGCCCGGGAGTGCGTCGGCGCGTCCCGCTGCCCGTTCGGGCAGGAGTGCTTCGCGGAGGCGTCCCGCGCCCGGGCCCGGGAGGCCGACCTGGTGGTGACCAACCACAGCCTGCTCGCCGTGGACATGCTCGCCGGCCGGCACATCGTGCCGCCGCACCGGCTCCTGGTCGTGGACGAGGCGCACGAGCTGGCCGACCGGGTCTCCTCGGCGGCCCAGGCCGAGCTGGTGCCGGAGCTGATCGACAGGTCCACCCGGCGGGCCCGGCCGCTGCTCCGACCCGACCTGGCCGACCGGCTCACCGAGGCCGGTGACGCGCTGGCCGTGGGGTTGGCCGAGGCGCCGGCCGGGCGGCTCACCGCCGGCCTGCCGCCGCCGCTGCGCGAGGCGTGCACGCTGCTCGACTCGGCGACCCGGGCCGCGCTGGAGACGATCGGCGACGTCAAGGCCGACGACCCCGACCCGGTCCGCAAGCAGCAGGCCAAGGCCGTGCTGGACGAGCTCTCCACCACCGCCCAGCGCCTGCTGGAGGAGGGTGACCACGACGTGGCCTGGGTGGAGAAACCGGAGAACGGCACCCGCCGGGCGCTGGTGGTGGCGCCGTTGTCGGTGGCGGGCACGCTCGCCACCCACCTCTACGACGAGCGCACCGTGGTCGCCACCTCGGCCACGCTGGCGCTGGGCGGGCGCTTCGACACGGTGGCCCGGGCGCTCGGGTTGGAGGCGCCGCCACCCGCCCCGCCGACGCCGGCCGCCGCGGCGATGGCCGCCGCCGCGGCCTCCGGTCGCGGCACCGGTCCGGCCCCGGTGGCGAGCACCGAGGGCAGCCGGGCGGCGGTCGGCACGGTGCCGGCCACCGAGGGTCCCGGCTGGCGGTCGCTCGACGTCGGCTCGCCGTTCGACTACGCCCGGCAGGGCATCCTCTACGTCGCCGCGCACCTGCCCCGCCCCAGCGTCTCCGGGCTGCCCACGGCGGCCGGCGAGGAGCTGCTGGCCCTGGTCGGCGCGCTCGGTGGGCGTACCCTCGGGCTCTTCTCGTCGCGGCGGGCCGCGCAGCAGGCGGCGGAGCTGCTCCGCGCGCGGACCGACCTGCCCGTGCTGCTCCAGGGTGAGGAGGCGTTGCCGCTGCTGGTGCGCCGGTTCCGGCAGGAGCGGGAGAGCTGCCTGTTCGGGGTGATGTCGCTCTGGCAGGGGGTGGATGTGCCGGGCGACGCCTGCCAGCTCGTGGTGATCGACCGGCTGCCCTTCCCCCGGCCCGACGAGCCGCTCGCCGCGGCCCGGGCGGCGGCGGTGGACGCGGGCGGCGGGTCCGGTTTCGCGGCGGTGAGTGTGCCGATCGCCGCGGTCCGGCTGGCGCAGGGCGTCGGTCGGCTGATCCGGGCCACCGGCGACCGGGGTGTGGTGGCGGTGCTCGACTCACGGTTGGAGACGGCGCGTGGCTACGGCCCGTTCCTGCGCCGCTCGCTGCCCCCGTTCTGGTACACCACCCGCCCCGAGGTGGCCCGGGGCGCGCTGGAACGGCTGGCCAAGAGCTGACGCCCGCGCCTCCCCGGGCGGGGTGACGCGGGCGTCGGCGGGTCGGTCCGGATCAGGGCGCCTGGGAGGCGACCACCACCGCGTCCGGCGGGGTGTCCGGGACGGTACGCGCGGCGAGCCGCCGGACGGCCGTGTTGAGCACGGCGATCAGCGGCACCGCGACGAGCGCGCCGGCGATGCCGGCGAGCACCACGCCGGCGGCGATCCCGATGATCACGGCGAGCGGGTGGATGGCGACCGCGCGGCCCATGATCAGTGGCTGGAGCACGTGCCCCTCGACCTGCTGCACACCGATCACCGCGCCGAGGATGATCAGGGCGGTGACCGGGCCGCTGTCGACCAGCGCCACCAGCACGGCCACCACGCCGGACAGGAACGCTCCGACGATCGGGATGAACGCGCCCAGGAAGACCAGCGCGGCCAGCGGGAACGCGAACGGAATGTCGAAGATGACCAGGAAGATGCCGATGCCCAGGGCGTCGATGAACGCGACGAGCACGGTGGCGCGGACGTACGCGCCGAGCGTCGCCCAGGACGCGCGACCGGCGTCGTCGACCTTCCAGCGCGCGGCGACCGGCAGCAGCCGGACCAGGAACCGCCAGATGTTGTTGCCGTCACGGAGGAAGAAGAACGTCGCGAAGAGCACCAGGACGGTGCCGGTGAGCACCTCGGCGAGCGTGGCGGCGGTGCTGAGCGCGCCGCTGGTGAACCGCTCGGTGTTGCCGTTGATCCAGTTCTGGGCCTCGTCGATGTAGCGGGTGAGCTGGCTGTCGGAGAGGTGCAGCGGGCCGGTCTTGAGCCAGTCCTGGATCTGCCGGACGCCCTGGGAGGACTTCTCGCTCAGCTCGGGCACGCCCTGGATGAACTCGTTGACCACCAGCGTCAGCGTGCCGACCACCGCGGCCAGACCGCCGACCAGCACCACGCCGGTCGCCAGCGAGCGCGGGAAACGGGCCTTGAGCAGCCAGCCGACCGCCGGGGCGAGCAGCGCCGAGAGCAGCAACGCGACGGTCAGCGGGATGATCACGATGCTGATGGTGCCGACGATCTTGAGGAGGGCCCAGGTGACGATCCCGATCACGATCAGCCGCCAGCACCACGCGGCGGCGATGCGCAGCGCGTGCGGCACCTCGGTGTCGTCGCGGCTCACCGTCGAGTTGTGCATCGCGGCCGGCGGCTCGGCGCCCACCACGGTCGCCGCCGGCGACGCCGCCGGACCGGGTGAACCGGGGGAAGCCACACCGCCCGCCTCGCCGGGAGTGGGGTCCGCGTCGGACCGGCCGGCCGCAGCCGCCTCACGACCCGACTCGTACGCGCGGCGGAGCCGTCCGCGCATCCGCTCGAAGCGGCTCAAGCGCACCTCCCGCAAGAATGGTCCACCCACGTCACAGGTGGGACAGGATACGTCCGACCGGCCCACCGTAGGGCGGTCCCGCCACACATTGCCCCGTCGCGGCCACCGGCAACCACGACGGGACCGCCCGTGGGGCGCGCGGTAGCGTCTTCGCGTGACCGCCGACCAGAGTCTCGACGCCGGGCTGCCCATCCGCCTGCTGCACGATCGCGTGCTGGTGCGTACCGAGGGCGGTGAGGGGGAACGCCGCTCCACCGCCGGCATCGTGATCCCGGCGACCGCGGCGGTCGGCAAGCGGCTGGCCTGGGCCACCGCGGTGGGCGTCGGGCCGCACGTGCGCTCGATCGTCGCCGGGGACCGGGTGCTCTTCGACCCGGACGACCGCTCCGAGGTCGAGCTGCACGGCCGGGCGTACGTGCTGCTGCGCGAGCGTGACGTGCACGCGGTGGCGGCGGAGCGGGTGGAGAGCGCCGAGACCGGGTCGACCGGGCTCTACCTCTGACGGCCGCCCCGCACCAGCGCCGTTTGCGGCGCTGCCCGGCGGGAAGCCCAGGCACCTCAGCGCGCCCTGGGGAGGGACCATGCCGATCGTGATCAAAAGGATTCTCGCCTGGGGGTTCCTCGCGTTCCTGATCTACTTCATGGCGTTCCGACCGGACGGGGCGGCGCAGCTGTTCCGGGGCATCGGGGTCGCGCTGATGGCCATCGCCCAGGGGCTGGGCGACTTCCTCACCGGCCTGATGGCCTGAGCGCTCAGCCGCGCGGGTGCCACGGGTGCGGGCCGGGCCCGATCGGCGGCGGCGGGGCCAGCACCACCGGGATCGGCACCACCGGCTCGTCCGGCGCCTCCACCGCACGCTGGGAGCCGTCCGGGAACCGCAGGTGGTAGCGCTGACCGTCCCAGACCCCGACCGGCGCCTGTGGGTCGCGGCCGACGAAGAACGACCGGTACGCGGCGATCGAGTCCAGCAGCTCCCGTTCCTCCCGCGCCGTCCGGTCCCGCTCGGCGGGTTTGCGGTCCAGCCCTCGACGCATGCCGTCGCGCAGCAACGCCAACCGGGTCGCGGCGAACTGGTAGCCGCGCATCGCCTTCACCCCGCCGTCGCCGGCCACCCGCCGGGCCCAGGCGCGGGCGGCGTGCCGCCGGCCGAGGCTGCCCAGCGCCGCCACCTCGGGCGGGGTGAGCCAGCCGGCCCGGACGTAGTCGGGCAGGGTGCGCTCGGTGAGCCGCCCCTCCCAGGCGCGCAGGCCGACGGCCAGCCCCACCATGCCGAAGAAGATCGGCACCATCACGCCGATGTAGCCGTAGAGCACGATCACCGTCTGCCCGGTGGCCTGGGCCAGTGAGGGGATCAGGTTCCAGGTGCCGTGCAGCATCATGGCCAGCAGCAGGCCGGCGAGCGGGGCGAGGATCCGGACCCGCCGGTCGGCGGTACGCGCGGCCACGCCCAGCCCGACGCCGGTCATCGAGGTGAACAGCGGGTGGGCGAAGCCGAACAGCAGGATCCGCACGATGAAGATCGCGATGACCTGCTGGGCGCCGGTGGCCGGGCCGTATTCCTCGACGCCGGTGCGGTAGCCGTACCCGCCCAGGTAGAGGATGTTCTCCACCATGGCGAAGCCGACCGCGGAGAGCCCGCAGTAGACCAGGCCGTCGGTCACCCCGGAGAACTCCCGTCGCCGGAAGATCAGCAGCAGGATCGGGCCGGCCGCCTTGGTCAGCTCCTCGATGAACGGCGCGACCAGCACCGCGGTCAGCGCGGCGGGTAGCCCCCAGTCCTTGAACAGCCGCGCGCCCGTCTCGTTGACCAGCAGCGAGATGGCGGTGGAGACGAACGCGCCCCAGGCGAAGCAGAAGATCAGGTATTTCAGCGGCTCGGGTTCGTAGCGGTCGAGCCAGAGGAAGCAGGACACCAGCACCGGCACCGGCAGGATCGCCGCGATCACGCCGATCAGCAGCGCCTCGGCGCCCAGGCTCTCGCCCAGCGTGAACACCATGAACAGCGCGCCGGCCGCGATCAGCAGCACCACCCCGGCCAGCGCCAGGAAGCGGCGCCAGCCGAGCCGGCGCAGCGGCATCCGCGGCGTCGGCGCCCCGGGCGGCGGGACGGCGGGCGCGGACGGCGGCGGCAGTGCTCCGCCGGGCGGGGTGACGGCCATGCGGTCAGCGTAGTCACCCGCGCCCCACTGTTCCGGCCGCATCACGACGGCTATGCTCCGCAACAGGTCACGAGCGCCAGCGTCAAGCCCCGGCTTGCTGGCCGGCAACCCTCGTCAGTTCGCGGTGGGGTGCCCCGGGTGATGACCGGGCCCAGCGCCGACACGCGTGCTGGGCAAGCGCGGACCCCTTCGGCGACACCCGGGGGTCCCCGGTGGCCCGGGAGGCTCCGCCATGACCGTCACCCTCGTTCCCGCCCTGCCCACGTTGCCCGGGCCGGTCCGGCCGGACCCGCTCGGCGTGCTCGGCGTACCGGGAGAGATCAACCTGGACCACGCCGCCAGCGCGCCGTGCGCGCGGGCCGCGGCCGACGCGGTGGCCGAGCTGCTGCCCTGGTACGCGAGCGTGCACCGCGGCGCGGGCGCGCTGTCCCGGCGCTGCACGCTGGCCTACGAGCGGGCCCGGCAGACCGTGGCGGACTTCCTCGGCGCCCGCCCCACCGACCACGTGATCTTCACCCGGAACACCACCGACGCGGTGAACCTGCTGGCCCGGGCGCTGCCCGCCGGCACCACAGTGGTCACCTTCGGCGGCGAGCACCACGCCAACCTGCTTCCCTGGCCGCGCGGCTCGGTGCGGCTGCCGGTGCCGGACAGCCCGGCCGGCGCGGTCCGGTCCCTCGACGCGGCGCTGGGCGAGCTGGCCCGCGACGCCCGGCCCGGCCTGCCGGTGCTGGTCTCGGTCACCGGCGCGAGCAACGTGACCGGCGAGTGCTGGCCGGTCGCCGAGCTGGCCCGGGTGGCCCACCGGTACGGCGCGCGCATCCTGGTGGACGCCGCGCAGCTCGCCCCGCACGCCCCGGTCGACGTGACCGCGTCGGACCTGGACTACGTGGCGCTCTCCGGCCACAAGCTGTACGCCCCGTTCGGCGCGGGCGTGCTGGTCGGGCGCGCGGACTGGCTGGACGCCGCCCCGCCGTACCTGCCCGGCGGCGGGGCGACCAGCCACGTCGGCGCGGCCACCCACGACGTCCGGTGGACGACCGGCCCGGCGCGGCACGAGGGCGGCACCCCGAACCTGCTCGGCGCGGCGGCGCTGGCGGCGGTCTGCGCGGCGTTCACGGCGGCGGACCGGGCCGCGCTGCACGCCCGGGAGCAGGCCTTGCTGACCCGGCTGCGCGCCGGCCTGGCCGCGCTGCCGGACGTGGTGGAGCTGCGCACGTTCGGCCCGACGGCGCCCCGGGTGGGCATCGTCAGCTTCGTGGTCGCCGGCCGGGACTCCGCCGAGGTGGCCGCGCACCTGGCGGCCCGGCACCGGATCGGCGTCCGGGACGGCCTGTTCTGCGCCCATCCGCTGACCCGCCGCCTGCTGGCCGAGGCCGCCACCCGGTCCGGCCGCACCGACCTTCCCCCCACCGCCCTGCGCGCCAGCCTCGGCCTGGGCACCACGGCCCACGAGATCGACACCCTCCTGGGGGCCCTGGCCACCCTCTCCCGGTGACCGTCGACGGTCAGCCGACCGGCGGGGCGGTGGGAGGCCGGGGCGCCTCGTCGGCCTGCTGGTCGCTGCCGTGGAACGCCTCGCGGACCAGGCGGTTCGCCTCCTCCTGCTCGATGCCGGAGGCCACCATCAGGTCGCTGGCGGCGGTACGTATCTGCGCGATCACCACGCTGCCGGAGAAGCCCACCCCCACGCCGTAGGCCCGGCCGGCCTCGCTGACCGCGCGCAGCGTCCGCTCCCGGGCCTGCTGCGGCTCCTCCCCGACGGCGAACTCGTGCCGCAGCAGGCGTACCGACTCGGCGAGGTGGGCGATGGCGTCCGGCATCGGCTCGGGGATCGCCTCCTCGTCCTCGATCATGGTGACCGAGCGACGGATCAGCGTGCCGCTGTTGCGCATCGCCCGGTCGATCGGCTCGGCCGCCTCCGCGTAGTGGGTCAGCTCGCTGCGCCGGTGCCAGCGGGCCGGCGAGATGGTGATGGTCTCCTTGGCGCCCTCGATCGCCTCGCTGAGCGCGGCCAGCTCCTCCTTGTTCTCCCGGAGCCGGAACAGCGCCCGCTGGGCCGCGCCCCGGTCCCGGTTGCGCAGCGCCTCGGCGCACACGTCGAGCTGCTCGGCGAGCAGGTCCAGCGCCGGGCGCGCGGCCCGGTTGATCACCCGGAGCGGATTGAGCGGGAGTAGGACGGCGGTGACCACGAGCGCGATGGTGCCGCCGATGAACGCGTCGACGAAGCGCGGGAACTCGATGTTCTGGGTGGACGGGCTGAGCGTCACGATCAGCACCGCGGTCGCCGCTGCCTGGATCACGATGGCCACGCTCGCCCCGGCGAAGATGGTCAGCAGGATCGCCGACGTCACCACCAGCGCGAGCTGCCAGGCGCCGGTGCCGAGGAAGTAGATCAGCACGTCGCCGACGAGGACACCGACCGCCACCCCGATGATCAGCTCGACGGTGCGCCGGAACCGCTGGCCGACCGAGGCGGCCAGCGTGCCCACCGCGGAGATCGGCGCGAAGACCGGCTGCGGGTTGTGCAGCAGCCGGTGCGAGACGAGGTACGCCAACCCGGCCGCGAGCCCGGCCTGCAACGCCAGGCCGAACGCGGTGCGCACCCGGTGCAGCCGGTCGTGCAGGGTGGCCTTGCCCTTGTCGCGCAGCTCGTCCATGGCGGCGGAGATCCGCGGCCCGTCCAGGTCGGCCAGCCCCTCGCGCGACGTCATCCGCCGCAGCAGCGGCGGTCGTGGGTCCCGGGCCATGGCGGGTACTACCCGTCCCACCCCGGCTGAATCCTCGCCCCACGGCCCGGTCGGGCAGAACTCCACGGCCCCGATCGGGCAGAACCACACGGCCCCGATCGGGCAGACTGCACCGGATGGACGAGCTGACGGCACGGTGGCGGGAGACGGCGTGGGCGGCCGGGGCCACCGACCGGGCCGCCGTGGATCGGGCCGGGGCGCGGCTGCTGGCCGGCTGGCGGGAGCCGCACCGACACCACCACACGGTGGATCACCTGCGGACGGTGCTCGACGTCGTCGACGCGTACGACGGTCGGGCCCGCCGCCCGGACCTGGTCCGGCTCGCGGCGTGGTGCCACGACGCGGTCTACGACCCGCGCGCGGGCGGCGACGCCAACGAGCGGGCCAGCGCCGACCTGGCCGGGGGTCTGCTCACCGCCGCCGGGCTGCCGGCCGCGGCGGTCGACGAGGTACGCCGGCTGGTGCTGCTCACCACCGGCCACGTGGTCTCGCCGGACGATCCGGACGGCGCGCTGCTCTGCGACGCCGACCTGGCGGTGCTGGCGGCCGAGCCGGCCGACTACGACAGGTACGCCGAGGCGATCCGCCGTGAGTACGCCCACGTCCCGGAGCCGGACTTCCGCGCCGGCCGGGCCGCGGTGCTGCGGCAGCTGCTCGACCTGCCGGCGCTCTACCGGCTACCCGAGCCGCACGCCCGCTGGGCGGACCGGGCCCGCGCCAACCTGACCCGGGAGCTGGACGGCCTCGCCTGAGGCCCGGGCCGCCCGGTGCTTCGGGCGGCGCAGTCCGGCGGCGTGCAGCCGGCGGACGATCTCCCGGGACGGAACCACCGTGGCGCCCAGCCAGACCGCCACCGCGAACCGTTCGGCGGGCAGGTCGTAGTGGTCCCGGTCGAAGCCGCGCCGGGGCACGCCGAGCAGTTCGGCGAAGGCGTGCAGCTCCGCGTACGAGACGTCGCTGATCAGGTGCGACCAGAGCCGGCCGCGCCAGGGCACCGCGGGCGGGTCCAGGAGGAGCATGGCGACCGAGGCTACGCGTAGCCTTCCCGGCATGGCCGCCCATCCCCTCCTCGACGACCTGCGGGCCGAACTCGGCGACACCGCCGTGCTGACCGACCCGGACCTGCTGGCCGGCCACGAGCGGGACGAGGCGGACCTGTGCGCCTCGGGCACCCCGCTGGTGGTGGTCCGCCCCCGCGACACCGCCCAGGTGGTGGCGACCGTGCGCGCGGCCGGCCGGCACGGCGTACCGGTGGTGCCGCAGGGGGCGCGGACCGGGCTGGCCGGCGCGGCGAACGCGGTGGCCGGCGCGCTGGTGCTGAGCACCGTGGCGATGGACCGGATCGTGGAGGTCGACCCGGTCGGCCGGATCGCCGTGGTGCAGCCCGGCGTGGTCAACGCGGCGCTGGCTCAGGCGGTGCGGGCGCGCGGGCTCTGGTATCCGCCGGACCCCGGCTCCTGGGAGTCGTCCACCATCGGCGGCAACGTGGCCACCAACGCCGGCGGCATGTGCTGCGTGAAGTACGGCGTGACCAGCGAGTACGTGCTCGGCCTGGAGGTGGTGCTCGCCTCCGGCGAGGTGCTGCGCACCGGCCGGCGCACCGCCAAGGGCGTCGCCGGGTACGACCTGACCCGGCTCTTCGTCGGCTCGGAGGGCACCCTCGGGGTGATCACCGAGGTGACCGTGGCGCTGCGGCCGGCGCCCGAGGCGTCGCTGACCCTGGTCGCGGTCTTCCCGACCACTGCGGCGGCCGGCGGCGCGGTCGCCGGGATCGCCGAACGGGGGCTCACCCCGAGCCTGCTCGAACTGCTGGACCGGACGCACCTGCGGGCCATCGAGGCGTACCGGCCGATGGGGTTGCGGACCGACGCGGAGGCGCTGCTGCTGGCGGCGGTGGACACCGGCGACCGGGCGGCCGGCGACCTGGCCCGGATCGCCGAGGTGTGCACCGCGGCCGGCGCCGACGAGGTCTGGACCGCCACCGACGCGACCGAGGCCGCCGCGCTGCTCCAGGCCCGGCGGCTGGCCCACCCGGCGATGGAACGGTTCGCCGCGCAGACGTTCCCCGGCGGCAACGGCGGCCTGGTCATCGACGACGTGGCGGTGCCGCGCGGCCGGCTCGCGGAGCTGCTGGACGGGGTGGCCCGGATCGCCGAGTCGTGCGACGTGCCGATCGGCGTGGTCGGGCACGCCGGCGACGGCAACATGCACCCCAACATCGTCGTCGACCGGGCCGACCCGGCGAGTCTGGAGCGGGGCCGGCGGGCCTTCGACGAGATCATGCGGCTCGGTCTGGAACTCGGCGGCACCTGCACCGGCGAGCACGGCGTCGGGCTGCTCAAGCGGGACTGGCTGGCGCGGGAGATCGGCCCGGTGGGCGTCCGGGTGCACCGGGCGGTCAAGGCCGCGCTGGACCCGGCGGGGCTGCTCAACCCCGGCAAGGTGATCTGACTCAGCCCTTGTCCTCGGCCGGGGTGGCCTGGGTGAGCAGCAGCAGCACGTCGTACGCCACCGGGGGCGCCGGCTCGCCCGGGCAGTCCTGGATAGTGATGGTCAGCTCCGGCGGGATGAGCAGCGACGAGGTCAGCGCACCGATGCACAGCTGCCGGTAGCGCCGGGCCTCGTCGGTCTCCTTCGCCAGCGCCGGGTCGGCGAGCATCCGCTGCAACCGCTGGGTCTGCTCGGGGTTGAGCGCGCCTGTCGCGTCGACGCCGTCGCCGGCGCAGTCGCGGCACTGCCACCGCCCGGCCGGGTCGACGTCCAGCGTGCGGACCTTGCCGTCCGAACCGAGCCGTTGCAGCAGGGTGACCCGCTTCCCGACCGGCGTCGGGGTGGCCGAGAGCTGCTCACCGGGGGGTGTGGCGCTCTCGGCGCGGCCGAGGAGCGAGCAGCCGGTCAGGGCGGTTGCCAGCAGGACGGCGACGGACACTGCGGGGACGCGCGTCGAGGATGGACGAACCACGCGGGAAACCTACACTTCCGTAGGTTGCGTGCACTACCCACCGAGCGGCCGGTAAGGGTTCCGGTCTGCTCAGCGGGGCGAGCTCGGCAGCTCGGTGCCCCGGTCGGCGGCGAAGCCGCGCACGTCGGGGGCGCCGAGCCGCGCCGCGTCGGCCGCGATGTCGTCCGGCATGAGCTGTGACTCCCGCTCGGCCTCCACCCGCGCCCGGTAGTGGGCGACCTCGCGGGCCCGGGTCGCCGCGTCCCAGCCGAGCACCGCGCCCATCAGCTCCGCGACGTGCTCCGCCGACTCCAGGCCGCGGTGGCTGGTCTCGATGGAGATCCGGGTACGCCGGGTGAGCACGTCCTCCACGTGCAGCGCGCCCTCGGCCCGCGCCGCGTACGTCACCTCGGCGGCGAGGTATTCCGGCGCGCCGGCCAGCGGCGAGCCGAGCAGCGGGTCGGCGTCGACCAGGGCGAGCACGTCGAGGGTGAGGTTGCCGTAGCGCTCCAGCAGGTGCTCGACCACCCCGACCGGCACCCCGTGCCGGCGGGCCAGGTCGGCCCGGTCCCGCCACATCGCGGCGTACCCGTCGGCGCCCAGCAGCGGCAGGTCGGCGGTGCGCGACGGGCGGGCCCGACCCAGCCGGTGCGCCGCGTGGTCGACGACGTCGGCGGCCATCACCCGGTAGGTGGTGTATTTGCCGCCGGCCACCAGCAGCAGGCCGAGCATCGGCTCGACCACGGCGTGCTCCCGGGAGAGCTTGGAGGTGGAATCCGCCTCGCCGGAGAGCAGCGGGCGCAGCCCGGCGTAGACGCCCTCGATGTCGGCGGTGGTCAACGGCCGGTCCAGCACGGTGTTGACCTGTTCCAGCAGGTATGCGATGTCGCGCGCGGTGGCGGCCGGGTGGGAGCGGTCGAGCTGCCAGTCGGTGTCGGTGGTGCCGATGATCCAGTGCCCGCCCCAGGGGATGACGAAGAGGACGCTCGTCGCGGTGCGCAGGATCAGGCCGGTCTCGCCGACGATCGCCGACCGGGGCACCACGAGGTGCACGCCCTTCGAGGCCCGCACGCGCAGGCCGGGGCGCAGCCCGACGTCGTTGAGCATCCGCGACATGTCGTCGCTCCACACGCCGGTCGCCGCGATCACGGTGCGGGCGCGGACCTCGAACTCGGCGTCCGGCGAGCCGGCCGGCGCCTCCAGGTCACGCACCCGGACGCCGGTCACCTCGCGGGCCTGCCGGACCAGGCCGACCGCCCGGGCGCTGTTGACCACGGTCGCGCCGAGGCTGGCCGCGGTGCGGGCCAGCGTCACCACCAGCCGGGCGTCGTCGACCTGGCCGTCGTAGTAGCGGATCGCGCCGGCCAGCGTGTCGGGCCGCAGGCTCGGGAAGACCCGGCGGGCGCCCTCGCGGGTCAGGTGCCGGTGCAGCGGCATGCCGCGCCCGCCGCCGAACACCCCGGCGAACGCGTCGTAAGCGGCCACGCCGAGGCCGTAGTAGGAGCGGCGGAGGAACCGCCGGGGCAGGTCGCGCACGCCGCCCTCGGCCGGCAGCGGCACCAGGATCGGCACCGGGCGGACCAGGTGCGGGGCGAGTCGGGTGGCGAGCAGCCCGCGTTCGGTCAGCGCCTCGTGGACCAGGTGGAACTCCAACTGCTCCAGGTAGCGGAGGCCACCGTGGATCAGCTTGCTGGACCGGCTGGACGTGCCGGCGGCGTAGTCGCGCGCCTCCACCAGGGCGACCTTCAGCCCCCGGGACGCCGCGTCGAGCGCGGCGCCCGCGCCGGTCACCCCGCCACCGATGATCAGCACGTCGAACCGCTCGGCGCGCAGCCGGCGCAGGTCGTCGGCGCGGCGCTCGGCGGAGAGCTGACCGGCCGCGGATCGGGACACGTTGGGGTCGCGCACCCGTCCACGGTAGCCGTCCCCGCGCCACGGCGACACGCCCCGGCCGTACCGTGATGACCATGCTGACCGGCCCGCCCGCTGCTCCCGTACCCCTGCCGCCGCGCGAGACCGGGCCGTGGCCGGTCGTCGCGGCGGTGGCGACCGGCGTCTGGGCGGTGCTGGTCACCGTGCCCGGCCAGGTCACCGGCTGGCTGGTCGACCAGGTGGTGCTGGTCACCGGGCTGGACCGGGCGGTGGCGGTCTGGCCGGTGGTGGCGGTGGTCACCATGCTGCTGGTCGGCGGACCGGCGCTGGCGCTGGCGCTGCTGCCCCGGTCCCCGGCGGTGCGGGCGGCCGGGCGGGCGTGGACCGGCGGCGCGGTCGCGCTCGGCGCGGCGACGCTGCTCCGGGCGCTGCCGCCGGTGCACCACGAGGCCTACCTGGCCGCGCTGGCGCTGACCGCCGCACTGCTCGCGCTCGCCGTGGCCCGGTTGCCCGGCCGCCCCACCGTGACGGCGTCGTCCGGCCCTGCCGTTCCCCGGCCGCCGGACGCGGTGCCGGGACCGGGTGGGGGCGACGAAGCGCCCGCGGTTCCGGCGGGCGGCGGGCGACGGCCCGGCGCGGTGACGCTGCTGGCGGTCGCCGCCGGGCTGGCGGTCCTGCTGCCCTGGCTCTGGGTGGGCGCGCTGGGCGGGCTGCTGGAGACGGTGCTCGCCGGGCTGGCCGCCGCCGCGTTCGGCGTGCTGGCCGGGATCCTGCTCGGCCCCGCGTTCTGGGCCGGCCTCGCGCCCGGCACCGAGGTCCGGCCGGCCCGGCTGGTGCTGGTCGGCGGCCTGGTCGCCGGCGTCACGCTGACGCTGCTGGCCGCCGGCGCCGGCCAGTCGGGCGCCCAGTTGCCGGGCCTGGTCCTGCTGCCGCCGCTCGGTTTCGTGCTGGGCGCGCTGGAGGTGGCGGCCCGGCACGCCGGCCGGCCGGCCGGGCCGGCGCCGGTGCGCTGGCTGGTCGGCCTGGCGCTGGTCGGGCCGCTGGCCCTCACCGATCCGGAGGAGATCACGCTGCTGCTGGCCAGCACCCGCGACGTGCCGTTCTGGGTCGCGGTCGGCACCGGCGCCGCGTTCGCCGTCGCGGTCCTGCTCGCCGTCGGGTACGGCGTGCTGCTGGCCCGCCCGCGCGCCGGCGCGCCCCGCCGGGGCGTGGCCGGGCTGGTCGCCGGGGCGCTGCTGGCCGCCGTGACGGTGGTGTACGTGGTGCCCGGCCAGCCGGGCCTGTACGGCGAGCGGCTGCTGGTGGTGCTGCGCGAACAGGCCGACCTGAGCGGCCTGCCGGCCGGCGCGCCGGGCCGGGCCGGTCGGGACGCCCGGGCCGCCGAGGTGTATCGGCGACTGGTCGCCACCGCCGACCGCACCCAGGGCGACCTGCGCCGCACGCTGACCCGGCTGCGCCTCGACCCGACGCCCTACTACCTGGTCAACGCGATCTCCACGGACGGCGGCCCGGCGGTACGGGCCTGGCTGTCCGGCCGCCCCGAGGTGGCCCGGGTGCTCGTCGACCAGCGACCGCGCCCGCTGCCCGCCGCGGCGCCGCCGGCCCGGGGTGACACGCCGGCGCCGACCGGCCCGACCTGGAACGTGTCGCTGATCGGCGCGGACCGGGTCTGGTCGGAGCTGGGCGTCACCGGCGCCGGCGTGGTGGTGGGCAGCTCGGACTCCGGCGTGGACGGACAGCACCCGGCGCTGGCCGGCGGCTTCCGGGGCGGCGACGACTCCTGGTACGACCCGTGGGAGCACCGTCGCGCGCCGGCCGACCGGGGCGGCCACGGCACGCACACGCTCGGCAGCGCGGTGGGCCGGGACGGGATCGGCGTGGCGCCGGGCGCGAGCTGGGTCGGCTGCGTGAACCTGGACCGCAACCTGGGCAGCCCGGCCCGCTACCTCGACTGTCTCCAGTTCATGCTGGCGCCGTTCCCGCCGGGCGGGAACCCGCTGACCGACGGCCGGCCGCGACGCGCGCCGGACGTGCTGACCAACTCGTGGGGCTGCCCACCGCTGGAGGGGTGTGACCCGGGGGCGTTGCGCCCGGCGACCGCCGCGCTGGCCGCCGCCGGCATCCTGGTGGTGGCCGCCGCCGGCAACGAGGGCCCCCACTGCGGTTCCATCGCCGACCCGCCGGCGCCGTATCCGGACGTGCTCACGGTCGGCGCGGTCGACCGGTCCCGCCGGCTCACCGAGTTCTCCAGCCGGGGCCCGACCGGGACGGCCGCGAAGCCCGATCTGGTGGCTCCCGGCGCGGCCGTGCCGTCGGCGTTCCCCGGCGGCGGGTACGCCACCCTGGACGGCACCTCGATGGCCACCCCGCAGGTGGCGGGCGTGGTGGCGTTGATGTGGTCGGCGAACCCGGCGCTGGTGGGTGACCTGGACCGGACCCGGCGGATCCTCACCGAGACCGCCACCCCGGCCACCGTCCCGACCGGCTCGACCTGTGGCGGCACCCGGGACCTGGTCGGCGCCGGCCTGGTCGACGCGTACGCGGCGGTGCGGGCCGCCCGGGCCGGTTAACAAACCTGCCCGGATGGCCTAGCGTCGGCGTCCATGGACGTGGAGATCATCGAGCTGGGGCCGGATCGGCTGCCCGACGTCGTCGACCTGTGCCGGCGGGCGCTGGACCTGCCGGAGGACGCGGCCGAGGCGCCGGCCGTGGTGGCCACGCTCGCCGAGCGGGCGGCGGCCGACCGCCCGGTGCTGCGCCTCGGCGCGGTCCGCGACGGCACGCTGGTCGGGGTCCTGCTCGGGTCGTTGTCGGCGACCGCTCCGGAGCGCGGCCACGTCGACCTGGTCGCGGTGGCGCCGACGGAGCGCCGCCGGGGCGTCGGCACGGCGCTGCTGACCGGGGCGGAGGCGCGGCTGGCCGCGCTCGGCGCGTCCGAGCTGCTGCTCGCCGGCAACCCGCCGCACTACGCCTGGCCGGGCATCGACGTCCGGTACACCCCGGCGGTCTGTGCCGCGTCGCGGCTCGGCTTCCGGCAGGACCGGACGGCCTGGAACATGACCGCCGCGCTGACCGAGGGGTCGCCGGCGCTGCGCCCGACCGAGGCCGCCGAGCGACGGCTGGCCGAGCGGGGCGTGACGGTACGCCGGGCCGGGCCGGCGGACCTGCCGGCGCTGAGCGCCTTCGCCCACGCGGTCTTCGGCGGCACCTGGGACGGTGAGCTGGCCGGCTCGGTGGGCCGCCCGGACGCGGGCACGCACCTGGCCGAGCGGGACGGCGAGATCCTCGGCTTCGCCGCGTACGGTTCGGCGCGGCCGAGCTGGTTCGGGCCGATGGGCACCGCCCCGGCGGCCGAGGGCTCCGGGATCGGCGGGGTGCTGCTGCGCCGCTGCCTCCGGGACCAGGCGGCGGCCGGGATCGCCGCGGCGCAGATCGGCTGGGTGGGGCCGGTGCCGTTCTACTCCGGCGCGGCCGGCGCCCGGATCGAGCGCGTCTTCTTCCTCTATCGGAAAGCCATCAAAGGCGCATAACGCCGTTCGCCCTCCGCGATGATCGGCCGCCCCCTACGGTCGAGGCACGGAGGAGGCGGCGCATGCCCACGGATGACGAACGGACCCACGAGCCGGCCGGTGAACTGGCCGCCGATCGGCTCGACCTCGGCGACGCCGAGCAGGACGCCGCCGACCAGCCACCCACGGAGGAGCCACGCCAACCGGTCGACGAGCCGAGGCGGCTGGTCCCGCCGTACGACCGGGCGCACAAGCGGCGCAACCAACGCCCGCTGCCCACCTGAGGCGACACGCGGAAGGGGCGGACCGCTGAACGCGGCCCGCCCCTTGCGGCGTACTGGTGAAGCTGGACTCAGAAGTCCATCTCCCCGCCACCCGGGCCAGCCGGGGCGGCCGGGGTCTTCTCCGGCTTGTCCGCCACGACGGCCTCGGTGGTGAGGAACAGCGCGGCGATCGAGGCGGCGTTCTGCAGCGCGGAACGCGTCACCTTGGCCGGGTCGATGATGCCGGCGGCCAGCAGGTCCACGTACTCGCCGGTCGCGGCGTTGAGGCCGTGACCCGGGTCGAGGTTGCGCACCCGCTCGACGACGACGCCACCCTCGAGGCCGGCGTTGACGGCGATCTGCCGCAGCGGGGCGTCCAGCGCGATCTTGACGATCTGCGCGCCGGTCGCCTCGTCGCCGGCCAGGTCCAGCTTGTCGAAGGCGGTCTTGCCGGCCTGCACCAGCGCGACGCCACCACCCGGGACGATGCCCTCCTCGACGGCGGCCTTCGCGTTGCGGACGGCGTCCTCGATGCGGTGCTTGCGCTCCTTCAGCTCGACCTCGGTGGCCGCGCCGACCTTGATCACCGCAACACCGCCGGCCAGCTTGGCCAGACGCTCCTGCAGCTTCTCCCGGTCGTAGTCGGAGTCGCTCTTGTCGATCTCGGCCCGGATCTGGTTGACCCGGCCCTGGATCTGGTCGGCGTCGCCGGCGCCGTCGACGATGGTGGTCTCGTCCTTGGTCACCACGACCTTGCGGGCGCGGCCCAGCATGTCGAGGTTGACGGCGTCCAGCTTGAGGCCGACCTCCTCGCTGATGACCTGGCCACCCGCGAGGATGGCGATGTCGGTCAGCATGGCCTTGCGGCGGTCACCGAAGCCCGGCGCCTTGACGGCGACCGACTTGAAGGTGCCACGGACCTTGTTGACCACCAGGGTGGCCAGGGCCTCGCCCTCCAGGTCCTCGGCGATGATCAGCAGCGGCTTGCCCGACTGCATGACCTTCTCCAGGATCGGGAGCAGGTCCTTCACCGACGAGATCTTGCTGTTGACGATCAGGATGTAGGGGTCGTCGAAGACGGCCTCCATACGCTCCGGGTCGGTCATGAAGTAGGCGGAGATGTAGCCCTTGTCGAAGCGCATGCCCTCGGTGAGCTCGAGCTCGAGGCCGAAGGTGTTGCTCTCCTCGACGGTGATGACGCCTTCCTTGCCCACCTTGTCCATCGCCTCGGCGATGATCTCACCGACGGTGCTGTCACCGGCGGAGATGGAGGCGGTGGAGGCGATCTGCTCCTTGGTCTCCACGTCCTTGGCGAGCTTGAGCAGCTCCTCCGAGACGTTGGCGACGGCGGCCTCGATGCCCCGCTTCAGGGCCATCGGGTTGGCACCGGCGGCCACGTTGCGCAGGCCCTCGCGAACCAGGGCCTGGGCCAGGACGGTCGCCGTCGTCGTGCCGTCACCGGCGACGTCGTCGGTCTTCTTCGCGACCTCCTTGACCAGCTCGGCGCCGATCTTCTCGTACGGGTCCTCGAGCTCGATCTCCTTGGCGATGCTCACACCATCGTTGGTGATGGTGGGGGCACCCCACTTCTTCTCGAGCACGACGTTGCGGCCCCTCGGGCCGAGCGTCACCTTCACGGCGTCGGCGAGCTGGTTCATGCCCCGCTCGAGGCCGCGGCGCGCCTCTTCGTCGAACGCGATCATCTTGGCCATACGGCGTTGTCCTCCTGGACACTCACGGGCCACCCGGGATGCCCGGATGGGCCGTCTGGTGTACGCACCTTGGGGACGTCGCCACCTGGCGACGACGACGTCCTCCTCGGTCGGGCCGGACAGCCCGCGACGACCGGCCCCGTGCCACGCCGACGCCCTTGAAGGCACCTGCGCGGCCGTGGCCCTACCGCCCCGACCATTGGCACTCACCGTACGCGAGTGCCAATGACTTGTTTAGCACTCTCCCTAGCCGAGTGCAAGCACGACAGCGCCGCTCAGCCGAGTTCCGCGGCCAGTCGGGCCGCGTTCACCGGGCCTTCGTGGGCCCGCTGTTCGGCGTACGCGGCGACCAGCCCGACGAGCTGCGCGAGGTAGGCCGGCACGGCCAGGGCGGCGCCGATCACCGCCAGCGTCACCGCGCCGACAGTGGTGCCCGCCGCCGCCGTCGGGTCGGCGCCGAACAGCGCGCCGCTCACCGCGCTCACCACGACGTCCAGCACGCTCGCCGCGACCAGCGCGCACACCACCAGCGCCACCCGGCCCAGCATCATGCCGAAGCGCTGGTGGAACATCCGCCAGGCCCGCCCGATCGGATCCTGCCGCTCGAACAGGTACACCGGCCCGAACAGCGCGACCGCGAACCCGGCGTAGACGCCGGGCAGCAGGCAGAAGCAGGCGCCGACGGTGACCAGCAGCGAGACCACGATCGTCCAGCCCCACAGGCCGAGCGCCCGGCGCAGCCCGTACCGCAGCGCGGCGCCGACACCCACCGGCTCGCCGGCCGCCTGCCGGGCCACCACCCAGGTGCCCGCGGCCCAGCCCACGGCCTGGAGCGGACCCAGGAGCAGGGCGGCGAGCAGCACCGCGCCGTAGAACACGAAGAACCGTTCCAGGTAGCCGTCCGGCAGCACCGGCGCGCCGTCCGAGCCGGTCACCATCTGATCGGTGGGCACCAGGAAGAGCGAGAGGACGGAGATCACCGCCGCCGGGACGCCCTGGGTGAGCAGCATGATCGGCAGGAGCTGCCGCCACCCCCGCCGCACCGCGCCCACGCACCGGGCGAACCAGCCGCCGACGCCCGCGTGCGGCGGGGTGACAAGCGGATCGTTCGGGTCGAGACCCGGATACCAGCTGTGCGGACCGCCGGGCGCCGGCTGCGCGGGGAAGGCCGCGCCGGGCATCGGATGACCGGGGTACGCCGGGCCGCCGGGCCAGTTCCAGCCGGAGGCCGGTACGGCGTCCGGCGCGCTCCAGCCGGACGGCGCGCCGTGCTGCGCGGGCCAACCGGGCTGCGCCGGCCAGCCCGGCGGGTTGCCCTGCTGGGCCGGCCAGCCCGGCGGAGTGTCGTGCTGGGCCGGCCAGCCCGGCGGGGTGCCGTGCTGCTGCGCAGGCCCACCGGGTGGCGGCGGGCCGTCCGGAGTGGAGCCGCGCGGGGGGCCGTACCCGTGCGGGGTGGAGAGGCCCGGGTCGGAGCCGGACGGCCCGGCGGTGGCCGGGGCGGCCCACGGGTCGGCGGCCGGCGGACCGGAGGTGGGCGTCGGCGGATCGGACGGGCCCGCCTGCGCCGGCACCGGCCCGGCGGCCGGCGATGCGGGCCGGGTCGGGTCGGTCGGCGGCACCGGTTGGTCGGATCCCGACGGGGGCAGCTCGGACATGGGCCCTCCTCAGCGGCAACGGCTGGAACGGCTCATGATCTTCCATGGTGCGGTGGCGTGGCGCTGCACCGGTCGGGGTGGTCCGGCCGCGTGCGGCGGCCGCCGAGGGATCAGGCGATGACGCGGACGTGCTCGGCCTGCGGACCCTTCTGGCCCTGGGCGATCTCGAACTCGACCCGCTGGCCGTCGTCCAGTGCCTTGTATCCGTCCATCTCGATCGCGGAGAAGTGGACGAAGACGT
Organism: Micromonospora humi; assembly: GCF_900090105.1. Classification (GTDB taxonomy): domain Bacteria; phylum Actinomycetota; class Actinomycetes; order Mycobacteriales; family Micromonosporaceae; genus Micromonospora; species Micromonospora humi. The sequence goes on from NZ_FMDM01000015.1 coordinate 76,349, forward strand.
CCTGCCCGCCGTCGACGGCGATGAAGCCGTAGCCCTTCTCGGCGTTGAACCACTTCACGGTGCCCTGTGCCACGGTGCACTTCCTCACTCTGCGCGGCGTTCCAAGACCCGGGAACCGGCGGACCGGCACCGGCGGCGCACCGGTTCGAGCCATCGGCGACGGCCGCTGAATTCGGTGACCGAAATCGCACGCTACACGAGGCGTGACGACCGCGCACGACCACAAATCGGGCATAATTCGGCCGTGCGGGGCCCCGCCGGAGCACGATTCCGGACCGATCCGGTATGCATGCGGCATGACCAGCGCGCCCACCCCGACCACGGTCCGCCGGATCCGGCCGGAGGACGCCGCCCGGATGCGGGCGCTCCGGCTGGAGATGCTGGCCGACGCCCCGCTGGCCTTCCTGGAGACCGTCGCCGAGGCCGCCGCCCGGCCGCACGCCGACTTCGCAGCCCGGGTGGCGGCCGTCTCCCGGGGCGACCACACCGCCCAGTTCGTCGCCGACCCGGGCGGTCGCCTGGTCGGCCACGCCGGGGGCACCGTCGCACCGGACGAGCCGGGCCTGACGCTGGTCTACGCGGTCTACGTGACGCCCGCCCGGCGGGGCAGCGGGTTGCTCGCCGCGCTGGTGGACGAGGTGGCGGCCTGGTCGCGCGCCTGCGGGCGGCCGGAACTGATGATGGAGGTGGTGGTCGGCAACGACCGGGCCTGCCGGGCCTACCGCAAGCTGGGCTTCACCGACACCGGCGTACGCGTCCGGCACCCGCGGATCCCCGCCCTGCGCGAACTCCAGATGCGCCGCCCGGCCTGACCCGGGTTGTTAAAAGGGGCCCCTCCTCTACCGAATGCGTTAAGAAGGGGCCCCGCCTTTCACGCGTGGCGGCGTGACTGGACGATGCGGAAGCGATTCGCGACGTACGCGCCGTCGGTCAGCGCGGAGTTCGCCGCCGGGTTCGCGCCCGAGCCGTGGAAGTCGGAGAACGCCGCCGACTGGTTGACGAACACGCCACCGGTCAGGTTGCAGGACAGGTGCACCCCGGCGTCGACCGCCGCCGCCTCGGCCGCGTCCAGCACCGCCTCGTCGGTGGAGTAGACGGCGGCGGTCAGCGCGCCCTTCTCCCCCACCGTCTCGCGGAGCACGCGCAGGCTGTGCGCGGTCGAGTCGGTCGCGATGGCGAACGAGATCGGCCCGAACCACTCCCGCGCGTAGGTCGCGGTGTCGCCGGCGTCCAGCTTCACCACCGTCGGCGTACGCACCACGGCGCCCGGGAAGGACGGGTGCTCGACGGTGCGGGACTCCAGCACCGGCTCACCGACCTTGGTCACCTCGTCGAGGCGCTCCAGCACGCCGTCGTTGACGATGGCGCCGGTCAGCTCCACGCCCCGGGCCGGGTCGGCGGTCAGCTTGGCGACCGCGCCGGCGATCCCGGCGGCCACCTCGTCGAAGGTCTTGTGCCCCTGGTCGGTCTCGATGCCGTCGCGCGGGATCAGCAGGTTCTGCGAGGTGGTGCACATCTGGCCGCTGTAGAGCGTGAGCGTGAAGCCCAGGTTGCGGCAGAGCCCGGCGAAGTCGTCGGTGGAGTCGATCACCACCGTGTTCAGGCCGGCCTTCTCGGTGTAGACGGCGGCCTGCCGGGCGTTGGACTCCAGCCAGTCGCCGTACTCGGTGGAGCCGGTGAAGTCGACGATCCTCACGGCCGGGTGCAGGGCCAGGGTCGAGGCGAGCTTCTCGCCCGCCGCCTCCGGGGCGAGCTGCACCAGGTTCGGGTCGAAGCCGGCCTCGGCGAGCACCTGGCGGGCGTACCTCACGGTGATCGCCAGCGGCAGCACCGCGCGCGGGTGCGGCTTCACCACCACCGGGTTGCCGGTGACCAGCGAGGCGAACAACCCGGGGTACGAGTTCCAGGTCGGGAACGTGTTGCAGCCGATGACCAGGGCCACCCCGCGCGGCACCACGTGGAACGTCTTGGTCATCCGCAGCGGGTCGCCCTTGCCGGCGGCCTTCTCCCAGCCGGCCGTCCCCGGGTGGCGGCTCATCTCCGCGTACGCGTAGGCGACCGCCTCCAGCGCCCGGTCCAGCGCGTGCGCGCCACCGGCCTGGAACGCCATCACGAACGCCTGGCCGCTGGTGAACTGCACCGCGTTGGCCAGCTCGAAGATGTTCCGGTGGAGGCGGTCGAGGATCTCCAGGCACACTCCGGCGCGGGCCTTCGGGCCGGCGTCACGCCAGGCCGGCAGCGCGGCGGTGGCGGCGTCCACGAGCTGGTCGGCGCCGGCGTGCGGATAGCGCACGTCGAGCGGCACGCCGAACGGGCTGGCCTCGGTGGTCACCGTGGTGCCGTCACCGGCCTGGTCGAGCGGGAAGTCGCCACCCAGGTACGCCTCGAAGGCGGCCTTGCCGTCGGCGGCGGCGGTCTCGCCGTACACCCGGGGGCTGGGCGACTCGGGATAGGCGGACCAGTACCCGCGCTCCGTGATCGCGGTCAGCGCCCGGTCGAGGGTCTCGGCGTGCCTGTCGTACAGGGGGTGCGGGGTCTCCGTCATGCCCGCCATCATGCAACAGGAAGGCACCAGATCAGTAGGGGCGTGTCACAACTCAGATCGCCAACTGCCAGTCGACCGAGCCGGCGGCCGGGCGGAAGCCGAGCTGCTCGTTGATCGCGATCATCGGGGCGTTGGCGGCGGCGTTCCAGGTGTCGACGGTCCGCAGCGCCGGTTCGTGTGCCAGCGCGTACCCCAGGTTGGCGGCCTTGCAGAGCAGGCCGAGCCGGTGGCCGCGGTGGCCGGGGTCGACGATGGTGATCTGCTGCCAGGCGTGGTCGGTGCTGCTCGCGGCGAGGCTGAGCTGGCTCCAGCCGACCAACCGGCCGGACGCCTCGTGCACCGCCCCGGTGTTGTAGCGGCGTACGCCCCGGGCGTCGAGCGCCCGCTCGACGGCCCGCTTCCGCCGCGCGTCCATCTTCTCCTGCTCCCACGCCAGCTCGCCGATGGGCGCGTCGAGCAACAGCCGGCCCTCCAGGTGGGCGACGTCCGAAACGTGGTCGTCGGGCACGCGGTCGCGCCAGCGCACGGTCCGGTAGCCGGTGGCCGCCGCGCGGGCGTCGGCGAGCAGCGCGGCCAGCCTGGTCCGGTCCAGCGCGGCCACGTCGAGCCGGCGGCGCACGTCGGCGTTGGCCGCCGTCGCGCCCATCGCGGCGGCGAACGCGGCGCCCGGGAACTCCCGGCCCTCCTCGCCGGGCAGCGCGACGGCCGTGGAACCGACCAGCCGCTTGCCGCCGTGCTCCCGGAGCAGCCGCAGGCCGTGCTCGTGCAGCGCCCGCCCGATCCCGCGCCGCCGGTGCGCCGGGTCCACCGCCAGCTCGACGGTGGCGTTCTCGGTGTTCTCCAGCGTGTGCAGGTGCAGCCGGAGCCAGCCGACCGGCGCCCCGTCGAGGCGGGCGACGACCATGCGTCCGTCGATGCCGGGCATCGGATGCCGCAGCAGCGCCTCGAACCGCCGCCGGCAGGTCGGGGGCAGGTCCGGTTCGTCCACCGCCTGGGCCGCGCAGGCGATCCGGTACGCCGCGTCGAGCGTCGGCAGGTCGGCGGGATCGAGCGGCGCGACGGTCAGGCCCATGACGGTGATCCTGGGCCGGGAACGGCGACAGGGCCAGCGGTTTTCCGCTGGCCCTGCGCGAGGTTGGTCGGGAGGGACGTCCGCACAACGCCTCCGGCGTTGGGTCGCAAAACTTAGAAAAGTCTCCGGCGGATGCCCTCCCGCACGGAGCATCTTGCGCCGTCCGGTTCCTGCCGTCAAGTCCTCGCCGGTGGTTTTCTGCCACTCCTCGCAGTCCCACCGTCACCCCCCGCGAGTTGATCAAGGAGTTTGCGTCGGGTGTCGGCCCGCCGGCCGACGCAAACTCCTTGATCGACGGGGCGGTCAGGAGAGGAGGCCGGCGTCTCGGGCGGCGCGGAGGTTGGGCTTGATGTGGTGGGTGGGGCCGGACTCGGCGGCCACCGCGTCGAGCGTCTTGAGGCCCTCGCCGGTGTTGAAGACCACCGTCTCCGCGGCGGGATCGAGCCGGCCGGACTCCACCAGCTTGCGCAGCACCGCCACCGTCACGCCGCCCGCGGTCTCGGCGAACACACCTGTGGTGCGGGCGAGCAGCCGGATGGCCGCGCGGATCTCGTCGTCGTCGGCGTACTCCATCCAGCCGCCGGTGCGGCGGACCGCCTCCAGCGCGTAGACGCCGGCCGCCGGGTCGCCGATGTTCAACGACTTGGCGATGCCGGTCGGCTTGACCGGGACGATGGTGTCGCGGTCGTCGTGCAGCGCGGTGGCGATCGGGTTGCAGCCGGCGGACTGCGCGCCGAACACCTTCCAGCCACCGGCCGGCGCCTCCACCAGCCCGATCTCGACCAGCTCGGTGAACGCCTTGTCGATCTTGGTGAGCAGCTCGCCGCTGGCCATCGGGATCACCACCTGGGCCGGGATCCGCCAGCCCAACTGCTCGGCCACCTCGTAGCCGAGCGTCTTGGAGCCCTCGGCGTAGAACGGACGGACGTTGACGTTGACGAACGCGGTGTCCTCGAACTCGTCGGTCTCCACCAGCTCGCCGCAGAGCCGGTTCACGTCGTCGTAGGAGCCGTCGATGGCGACCAGGTCGCCGCCGTAGACCGCGGTGGTGACGACCTTGCCCTGCTCCAGGTCACCGGGGATGAAGACCACCGACGGCACGCCCGCGCGAGCGGCGTGCGCGGCGACGGAGTTGGCCAGGTTGCCGGTGGACGCGCAGGCGTAGCGGGTGAACCCGAGCGCCCGGGCGGCGGTCAGCGCCACCGACACCACCCGGTCCTTGAACGAGTGGGTGGGGTTGGCGCTGTCGTCCTTGACCCAGAGCGGGCCGGTGAGGCCCAGCTCGGCGGCGAGGTTCCCGGCGGCGACCAGCGGGGTCAGCCCGGGGTCGAGGGTGACCCGGGTGGCCGGGTCCTGGCCGGCCGGCAGCAGGGCGGCGTAGCGCCAGATGCTGTTCGGGCCGGCCTCGATCTGTTCCCGGGTGACGGTGGCCAGCGCGGCGGTGTCGTAGTCGACCTCCAGCGGGCCGAAACACTCGTAACAGGCGTGCTGGGCGGCCAGCGGGTAGCGCGCGGAACAGGCACGACAGACCAGGGCGCGGGCCGGGCTGCGGGTGGTGTCGATGCCGGAGACGGCGGGAAGCGTCGACGTCATGTCGAGGGGTTCCTCTCATCTTTCCCCGCATCGCCGGGTGCGGCGGGGACGGAATTGGCACCTGCCCGCAGGGCGCTCGGCGTCGAGCGTGCGGGTGGTTGCCGGGGCGTCGTCGGGCCGTATCCCTCAGCCCCTCTGGATGAGGTATGCAGTTGTGCCGTCGAGTCTAGGCGCCGCTCACGACGTTGCCACCCGGGGTTCCCACGCAGTGGGCCGGCTCAACGGCCGACCACCGCGACCGGCTCCACCACCGCCGGGCGGTCGACGACCGCGTCGGGCGCCGGGGCGGTCACCGTCGCCGACCGGGCCCGGGTACGGGTGACCAGGTTCGCGGCCACCAGGGCGGCGATGGTCAGCGCGGCGCCGACCAGCTCCACCGCGCCGGGCCGGTAGCCGCGCACGGTCTGCACCGCGAACGTGGTCACCGGCACCAGGTTCATGAACAGCGCGGCGTCGGCCGGGCCGAGCCGGCGTACGCCGGTGTTCCAGGCCAGCACCGCCAGGACGGCGGCGACCAGCACCGCGTACGCCAATTGCGGGGCGACCGCGACGAGGTCGGCGGCGGCCGGCGCGTGCTGGAGCCCGGTGAGGTCGGCCACGGCGCTGGCGGCGAGCATGGCGAGCGTGCCGGCGACGGCGGTCAGCGTGGTGTAGCGCAGCGCGGACCACTCGGGGAACCGGCTCGCCCCGTGGGTGTAGAACGCCCAGCCGAGCACCGCGCCGATCATCAACAGCCCACCCACGCCGAACTGGCCGAGCCCGTCGAGCCGGCCGCGGGTGATGACCAGGCCCACGCCGACGAGGGCGACCAGGGAGAGGCCGAACAGCGCCGGGCGGGGGCGTACGCCGTCGCGCGCCCAGCGGACCAGCTGGGTGACCACCGGCACGGTGGACGCGAAGAGGGCGATCTGCTGCGGGGCGGCGTATCCGAGAGCGAGGTTCGTCAGCGTGTTGAAGCCGGCGAAGCCGAGCCCGCCGAGCAGCAGCACCTCGACGCCGCGTCGCCCGGTGCCGAGCGCGGCGACCCCCTCGCGGGCCAGCAGCAGGGCGAGCAGCACGGCGGTGGCGAGCACGTACCGGGCGGTGGTCAGGTTGAGCGCGTCGACCCGGGTGAGCGCGCTGGCCAGCACCGGGAACATGACGCCCCAGCCGAGCACCGCGAAGAGCGGGAAGGCGGTGTTTCGCGTACGCATCGCAGCTCCAATGTTCGAGTATTGTCGAACCAACGGAGCTGACTCTAGGAGCTTGTTCGATGAAAGTCGAACATGGGTTAGGCTGGTCACATGGAGCTGCACGAACCCGAACTGCGCGAGGTGCCGGTCACCGCCGTGCTGGCGGCACTCGCCGACGACGTCCGGCTGCAGATCGTGCGCGCGCTCGCCGAGGGCGGCGAGTACGCCTGCGGCACGTTCGAGTTCGGCGTCTCCAAGGCCACCCGCAGCCACCACCTCAAGGTGCTGCGCGAAGCCGGCCTCACCCGCACCCGGGTCGCCGGCACCAGTCGCTACGTGCGGTTGCGCCGCGACGAACTGGACCGGCTCTACCCGGGGCTGCTCCACGCGGTCCTCGCCGCGCCCGACCGGGTCGCCTGATCACCGCAGGCCCGGACCGGGCGGGCCTGCGGCGTGCCGGGCGGGCCATGGGGGTGACACCGCCGAACGCCCGGCCGCAGGCCCGAGCCGCCCACTGCGCGACGTGGCAGACGGGCGCACCCTCCTCCGAGACACCCACACCGTTCCACTCGCGTGCTGATCGAGGCGCGAGTGGAACCGTGTGGGTGTCTCCTGCTGCGGTAGACACCCATGGCGTTCCACTCGCGCCATCATCGGGCGATGAGTGGAACGGTAGGGGTGCGTCCGCTCGCCCGTCTGCCGGAACCGGCCGAGTGGCACGATCACCGAATGCGAAGCCTCTGAGGGGATCGCTTCCGGCTCGACGACCCACCCATCCCGGCTCGTGTCGCTGAAGACCTTGGTGCGGAACCGCCCTTCGGGGGACGGTTCCGCACCAAGATCGCGGGGTTCAGGCGGGGACGGACGCGCGGGGGGCCGACGGGGTGTCGGCGGGGGCTGCGGAGCGGCGGCGGGACAGCAGCGCGTCGAGCGCCCAGGTGCCGGGGCCGAGCACCGCGACCAGCAGGAACGACCAGCAGAACATCGCCGCCGCCTCGCCGCCGTTGCTGATCGGCAGCAGGCCGTGCGGCTGGTGCACCACGAAGTACGCGTACGCCATCGAGCCGGAGGCGAGCAGCGCGGCCGGCCGGGTGAACAGGCCGACGAGGACCAGCGCGCCGCAGACCAGCTGGATCAGCGCGGCCCACCACCCGGGCCAGGTGCCGACCGGGACCGCCTTGCCGGTGACCGGGTTGCCGCCGAGTATCCCGAAGATCGACGCTGCGCCGTGGAGCAGGAAGAGTAGGCCGACGACGATGCGGAACAGGGAGAGCACGGGGCCCTTCAACTGCGCGGGGACCATGGAAAACCTCCTGGGACGGTGGGGACGACGTCCAGGATGGTGGGCCAAGAGATTGAAGTTAATCAATTCCTTGTTGGCGGGACAATTACGTGGGAACGCTCCCATGATATGGGCGCGAGGTGTTAAGCGGGGCCCCTTCCTCTACCGGAGGCGTTAAGCGGGGCCCCCGCCTTAACTCGTGATGTCCTTGCGGGTGAAGCGCCAGAACGCCAGCGACCAGAAGAGCGTGGCGTAGACGACGGCCGAGATCGCGCCCTTGACCACGTCGTCGGTCTGCATCGGCGACGACAGCAGTCCCAGCCAGGCGCTGCTGTAGTGGGTCGGCAGCAGGTTGCGCAGCCCGCCCAGCGCGGTGATCTGGTCGAGGATGCTGGACAGGATCCAGAGCAGCACCGCCCCGCCGACCGCGCCCAGGGCGGCATCAGTGGTCACCGAGAGCAGGAACGCCAGCCCGGCCACCACCAGCAGCACCACCGCCAGGTAACCGAGCACCCCGAGCAGCCGGAGCAACCCGTCGCCCGGCGCCAGCTCGGCGGAGACCTGGCTGCTCAGCGGCTTCCAGCCGTAGCGCAGCGTGCCGGCGACCAGCGCGGTGCCGGCCAGCAGCAGCAACGCCAACCCGGAGTACGCCAGCGCGACCACCAGCTTCACCGCCAGCAGCCGGGCCCGGGGCACCGGCACGGCCAGCAGGTAGCGCAGGCTGCCCCAGCTCGCCTCGCTGGCCACCGTGTCACCGCAGAACAGCGCCACCACCACGACCAGCAGGAACGACGCCGACACCAGGATCGAGAACAGGGTGAAGTTGAGCCCGCCCGAGGTGGCCAGGTCGGCCAGGCTGGCGAACTCGCCCCGCCCGCCGCCGTCGTCGTCGCCGGAGTCGAACTGGAACGCCACCAGGATGATCAGCGGCAGCAGCACCATGAACCCCAGCGCCAACTGGGTACGCCGGCGCGACGCCTGCCGCCGGAACTCCGCGCCGAACGGCATCGTGGCCGACGGCCGGTAGCCGGCCGCCGCCCCGCCACTGCCCGTCGGCGCCACCTGAGAACCCACCATCACCGGTCACCGCTTCCCCGAGAGTTCTCGCCGACCAGGGCGAGGAACGCGTCCTCCAGACGGCGCCGGGGCACCACCCGGTCCACCCCGATGCCGGCCCGGACCAGTTCGGCCACCACCTCGCTGCGGGCGGTGCCGTTGGTGTCGACCACCAGCGCGCCGTCGTCGTCGGGCAGCACCCGCACACCGCCGAGCCGGTCGAGCACCGACCGCGCGGCGTCCGGGTCGCTCACCTCGAACAGCACGCTCGGCGACTCGCCGACGATCTCCTCGACCGGGCCGGACGCGACGATCCGTCCCTTGTTCACCACCACCGCGTGCGTGCAGGTCTGCTCCACCTCGGCGAGCAGGTGGCTGGAGACCAGCACCGCCCGACCGTCCGTGGCGTAGCGCTGGAGCACCCGGCGCATCTCGGCGATCTGCGGCGGGTCCAACCCGTCCGTCGGCTCGTCGAGCACCAGCAGCTCGGGCAGGCCGAGCATGGCCTGGGCGATGGCGAGCCGCTGCCGCATGCCGTGGCTGTACTTCTTCGTCCGCCGGTGCACCGAGTCACCGAGCCCGGCGATCTCCAGCGCCTCGTCGAAGTGCGCGTCCTCCCACGGCCGGCCGGTGGCCCGCCAGTACGCCTTCAGGTTGTCCAGCCCGGACAGGTGCGGCAGGAAGCCGGGCCCCTCGACCAGCGCGCCGATCCGGGAGAGCACCGGCGAGCCGGGCACCAGCCGGTGCCCGAACACGTAGATCTCGCCCGCGGTCGGCTGGGTCAACCCCATCAGCACGCGCAGCGTGGTGGTCTTGCCCGCGCCGTTCGGCCCGAGCAGGCCCACCACCTGGCCGGGGTGCACCTCGAAGTCGACGTCGGAGACGGCGACGAACCCGTCCGCGTACTCCTTGCGCAGGTTGCGCACGGCGAGCGGGACGCCCGCGTACTCCGGGTGGATCGAGCGGTCCTGGCGGCGGTGCCGGCGGCGGGTGAGCAGCACGACCACGACGAGCCCGACGACGATCGCGGCGAGCAGGCCGGCCAGCACCCAGCGCCAGACCGCGGCCGAGGTGGGGATCGGCGCGGCGTCCACGGTGGGCAGCACCAGCGGGCCGTCGCCGAGCGCCACGGTGTGCACCGCCGGTTCGGCCGGCGAGGCGTACGCCTGGTCCGACGTCGCCACCACGAGCCGCAGCCGGTGCCCGGCCTCGACCCGCCGCACGATCGCCGGCAGCGTCACCGTCACCGGCGTCGCGGCGTCGAGGTCGGCCGGCAGGCCGGTCAGCCGCACCGGCGCGACCAGGCCGTCGGGCAGCGTGGCCGCGCCCTGCGGGTCGACGTCGTAGAGCTTGACGAAGAGCACCGCCTCGCCGGTCGCCGAGGCGGCCCGGATCCGCACGCTCGGCGCACCCACCACGTCGACCGGGTCGTCCAACGGCGCCGACTCGAAGCGGGCGTGCTGGCCGGGAATGTCGCCCGCCACGCCGTCCAGCAGCGAGCCGAGCGCCCCGGCGAACGGGATCGCGGAGATCGCCGCCGGGTTGCCGTTCGGCGGCACCGCGACCGGCTGGGCCGGGCCGGTCAGCGCGACGTCGCGGCGCTCCTGCCCGGTCACGCCCGGGTAGTCGTCGGTGCGGTAGCCGGTGGCCACCAGTCCCCGGTCGAGCGCGTCGAACCCGGCGATCCGGGAGAACGTGAAGGTGTCGCCCGGTGCCGGGCCGTCCCCCCTGACGTAGTGGTCGAGCCACTGCGCGGTCAGGAACTTCACCCGGTCCGAGTCGGAGGTCGGCCCGGCGCCGCCGTCGTGGCCGCCGGTGAACCAGGCGACCCGCACCGGGGTACCGGCGGCGGCGATGCCGCGGGCGTTGGCGTCCGCCTCGGCGAGCGGGAAGAGCGTGTCCGCCTCGCCCTGCACCAGCAGGGTGGGCGCCGTGACCCGATCGAGCACGCCGGCCGGCGACGAACGGCGCAGCAGCTCCACCGCGGCGGCGTCGGCCCGGCCGGTGGTGGCGATGCGCAGGTACGCGGCGCAGACGTCGGCGGCGAACCGGCCGCAGGACGGGTCGGCGGCGCCACCGGGTGCCCGGCCGGAACCGCTGCCCGGGCCGGCGCCCGGCTGCGGGCTCGCCGGCCCGGCCGAGGCGGGCGCGCCCTCCGGCGCGGCGGCGGTGGCGCCGGACAGCCCGGCCGGGCCGGAGCCGGCGTTGCCGCCACCGCCGAAGAAGATCCCGGCCCAGCCCTTCTTGAACACGCCCTCGGTCGGCGCCTTGCCGGTGCTCTCCGGCAGGAACGCGCGGGACAGGTCGTTCCAGGTGATCATCGGGACGATCGCGTCGACGCGGGGGTCCTGCGCGGCCAGCAGCAGGGCCAGGCCGCCGCCGTACGAGCCGCCGACCACGCCGACCCGCGGGTCGCCGGCCGAGTCGAGGCGCACCTCCGGGCGGGCGGCGAGCCGGTCCAGCAGGCGCTGCGCGTCGCGCACCTCGTAGTCCGGGCTGTCCAGGTGGATCTGCCCGCCGCTGCGACCGAAGCCGCGGGCGGTCCAGGTGAGCACCGCGTAGCCGCGGGCGACCAGGTCCTCCGCGTCGGAGCGCACCGACTCCTTGGTGCCGCCGAAGCCGTGCGCCAACAGCACCGCCGGCACCCGGTCGGCCTCCGAGGCGTCGGCCGGCAGGTAGAGCGTGGTGTCCAGGTCGACCGGCTCGTCGCCGCCCGGCCCGGAACGGACGCTCACCAGCGCCGACTCGGTCCGGAAGTCCGGGCCCTGCGGCCGGACCACCCAGACCAGCGCGGCGGCGACCAGGACGACCACCACCACGGCGGCGACGATCCGGCGCGGGTGGCCGGACAGGGCGCGCCGGACCCGCGCGACGGACAGCGGTGATCTCATGCGGCACACGGTACGGCCCGCCGGCTGAGCGTTCCCTGAGATCCGCCGTACGGCCGTCCGGTTGCACCGTTCGGCGTGTACCGCCCGTCGTCCGCAGAAGGTCCAGAGCATCCCAGCGGGATGTATTCGGATCACGTGAATTCACATCTACAGCCGCAAATCAGTGCCGATGCCGCGTCTCGCCGGTTCAATCGGACGCTGAGTGTCCCCTTTATCGACTTTCCGTCACCCCGGACGAACTGACGTGAAGCCGACTCCACGACCACGGCTCCACCCGCGCCCGGTTCGACTAATTTTCCGGTCCGGTGCACGGGACTGCGTACGGCGACCTTCCGCGCACCGACCGCCCCGCCGTCGCCGGAGGAGACAGACCATGACAGTTCCCGCGCCGCGGGTCCGTCGGCGGCCCTCCGTACCCGGCCGCGTCCTGCCCCTGCTGCTGGCGCTGGCGTTGGTCGCCCCGCTCGGCCTGCTCTTCGCGCTGGCCGAGGGAACCACCTCGGACGACCACGACCTGGCCGCCCGGGAACGGCTCGGCGTCCGCTATCTGCGCGCCCTCGGGCCGGTCACCGACGCGCTGGTCGAGGCCCAGTCCACCGCCGTCGCCGGGGCGCCGGTCTCCCGCACCGCGCTCAACGCCGCGATCGAGCAGGTGGCCGGCGTCGACAGCGCGGTCGGCGACGAGTTGCGCACCCACGAACGCTGGGCCGGGCTGCGGGCCAAGCTGGAAGGGCTGCCGGACCGCGGGCTCGCCGACCCGGAGGCCGCCTACGTGGCGTACGGCGAGGCCAACGACCTGCTGCTCGCCCTCTACCGCAAGGTACGGGAGAGTTCCGGACTGATCCGCGACCCCAAGGCCGACTCGTTCTTCCTCCAGGACGGGATCGGCGGGGACCTGCCCACCGCGATAGCGCTGGCCGGCCGGCTCGCCGACCTGGTCCGGCTGGCCCCCGCCCGGCCCGCCGCCGAGCGCGCGAAGACCGGTCTCGAACTCGCCGAGCTGCGGGTGGCCGCGTTCGGCCCGGCCAACGACCTGGTCGCCGACCTGCGGGCGGCGGTGGACAGCTCGGAGAGCACGGACCTGGGCGGGAACGTGCTCACCCCGCTGGACGCCTACCAACGCTCGCTGGAGGCGTTCACCGCCGCGGGCGGCGGTCGTGCCGCGCCGAACCCCGACCAGCTCACCGCCGCCGGCCTCACCGCGCAGGCGGCCGCCAAGCAGCTCCGCACCGTCATCCTCGACCAGCTCGACACGCTGCTGGAGGAGCGGCTGGACACCGTCGACCGGGACCGGCTGCTGGCCCGGGTCGCGGCCGGGGTGGCGATCGCGCTGCTGATCGGGCTGGCCGGGACGCTCTTCCGGCGACCGGCCGGCGAGACCCGACCGGCGCCGCCCGAGATCGCGCTGCCGCCGGCGGCCCGCCCGGACCCGGCGGCCGCCACCCGGGACTCCGACCGTCTGCCCGTCGCGGTCGGCGCCGGTGCCGAGGCCGAGCGGTGGAGGCCGTTCGATGCTGCTCGCTAGGTTGCGGATCCGGGGCAAACTCGCCCTGCTGGTCATCATCCCGCTGCTCAGCATGGTCGGGCTGGCCGTGCCGGTGATCATCGACCGGGTCGCCGCCGCGCAGCGGGCCGCCGACACCGCCGAGACGGTCCGCGTCGCCAGCCGGCTCGGCAGCCTCGTCCAGGACCTCCAGCAGGAACGGCTGCTCTCGATCGGGCTGATGCTCGGCCGGGTGACCCGCACCGAACTCATCCAGAAGTCCGCCACCGTCGACGACCGGGTCGCCGACCTGCGTGCCGACACGCTGCCGACGCCGGTCCGCGAGTCCCTCGACGGGGTACGCCGACTGGCCGACGTCCGCACCGCGACACTCGCCGGCCGGGCCACGCCGGAGCAGATCATCACCACGTTCGCCGCGGTCGACACCGCCCTGATCGACTCGCTGCGGCTGCCGTTCCAGGTGGACACCGAGACCTCGGCCGGACGGCAGGTGCTCGCGCTGGACGCGCTGCTGCGCACCGACGAGGCGCTGAGCTCCTGCGCCACCCAGATCGTGCTGGTCCGGGCGACCGGCGACCCGAGGGTGTCCGCCTCGTACATCGCCTGCATCGCCGCGCTCAACGTGGACAACCGGCGCTTCCGCCGGCTGATCACGCCCGAGCAGCTCAAGCTGGCCCTGCTGGACGACGCGGCGGTGGCCGCCCGGACCAGCCCGACCTTCCTGGTGGACAGCGTCCGGGACCCGGTGGGGGCGATCGCCCCGGTGCCGTTGGACGCGCTCTTCCCCTCGGTCCGCTCGATGATCACGCTGGGCCAGTTCGTGGAGAAGAAGGTCGTCGCGGACGTGATCGCGGAGACCCGGACCGAGGAGCGGAACGCGCTCACCACCGCCTGGCTGGTCGCCGGCGCGGCGGCCGTGATCCTGCTCCTGGTCGTGCTGCTCAGCATGACGGTGGCCCGTACGGTGTCCCGCCCGCTGAGCCGGCTCACCCGCTCCGCCGAGCGCGTCGCCCGGGTGACCGAGGCGGAGCTGACCCGGGTGGCCGACGACGAGACCGAGTCGGTGCCGCCGGTGCGTCTCGACCCGGTGGACGTCGGCGCCCGGGACGAGATCGGTGACCTGGCCCGCGCCTTCGACCGGGTGCAGCACACCGCCGCCCGGCTGGTCGAGCGGCAGGTGGCCGGCCGGCGCAACGTGGCGCAGATGTTCGGCCACGTCGGCCGGCGTACGCAGAACCTGGTCGGCCGCCAGATCGCGCTGATCGACCGGCTGGAGCGGCAGGAGGCCGACCCGGGCCGGCTGGAGCACCTCTACCGGCTGGACCACATCTCCAGCCGGCTGCGCCGCAACGCGGGCAGCCTGGTGGTGCTCTCCGGCGCCACCGGCTCGGACGGCCACGTGGCGCCGATCCCGCTGGCCGACGTGGTCCGGCTCGCGCTCGGCGAGATCGAGGACTACACCCGGGTCGACGTGCAGGTCCCACCCGGCGTCTCGGCGGCGCCCGCGATCGCCGGTGACCTGGTGCTGGCGTTGGCCGAGCTGATGGAGAACGCCACCGCCTTCTCGCCGCCGCACACCCGCGTGGTGGTGGCCGGCGAGCTGACCGAGGGCGGTGCCCGGCTGAGCGTGGTGGACCACGGCATCGGACTCACCGAGGAGCGGCTCGCCGAGGAGAACGCCCGGCTCACCCGCCGGGAGCGGCTCGACCTCGCCCCGACCGAGGTGCTGGGGCTCTTCGTGGTGGGCCGGTTGGCCCGCCGGCACGGCTGGCACGTCCGGCTGTCGGCGACGCTCGGCGGCGGCGTCACTGCCGGCGTGGAGATCCCGGCCGGCTCGCTGGTGATCCGCCGGCCGGAGCCGGTGGGCGCGACCATGGCGCGGGCCACCGTGCCGGCGGTCGAGCGGCTGCGGGAACCGGGGCCCGCGGAGCACGCGATCGCCGCCCCGCCAACGTCCGGCGAACCCGTCGGCTTCGACGCCGAACTGCTGAGCCGGGCGACCCGCAGCATCTCCCACGGTGACTCGTGGAACGCCTTCGGCAGCCAGGCCGACGAGCCGGAGCCGGGCGACACGCAGGACCTGGCGCCGTCCGCTCCGGTGACGCCGGCCGCCGACGAACCACCGGTCGCGGACTTCCGCTTCCCCACCGGCGGCCCGCCGCCCGCCTGGCCGCCCGCGGCCGGCTCGCCCACCACGCTGCCCGTCGGCCCGTCGGCGCGTCCCGCGAGCACCACCCCGCCGACACCGGTCGTCGGCCCGGCACCGGCCGCTCCCCCGGCCGCCGGGCCGACGACCGGCCCCGCACCCCTTCCCACCCGCCCGGTGCCACCCACCGGTCCGGCCCACGCCGCGCCACCCACCGGCCCGGCCCGTTCCGCGCCACCCTCCGGTCCGGCCCACGCCGCGCCACCCACCGGTCCGGCCCGTTCCGCGCCACCCGCCGCGCCGCGCCGCCCGACACCGCCCGCCGGTTACCCGCCGCCCGGGTCACCCCCCGCGCCGGCCGACCGGCCGGCCGCCGCCCCGTCCTCCCCCGGCCCCGTCGGCGCGCCGGCCGGGCCGGCCGGGACCCGGCCGATCCGCAAGCGGGTACCCGGGGCGAACCTGCCGGCCGGCCCCCCGGCCGCGCCGGCCGGGCCGGTGATCGGACCGCTGATCGGCGTCCCCGACGACCCGGCCACGGTCCGCGCCCTGGTGGAGGCGTTCCAGGACGGGGTACGCCGGGCGGAGGACGACGTCACGCCGCCCGAGCCCGAGCCGGAACGACCCCGGCTCAGCCGCCGGGTGCCCGGGGCGAACCTGTCCGTCTCCCCGGTGCCGCCCGCACCCCCCACCAGCTCCGATCCCGGTGACCCCGTCGAGGTCCGCAACCTCGTCACCGAGTTCGAGGCGGGCGTCGCCCGCGCGCTGCGCGAAGTCAGTCCCGACCGCCGCTACGAAGAGGATCCATCACGGTGACCAGCCCGTTCCTGCACGACAACGTCGAACAGAGCACCGGCGACCTCAGCCCCGAGGCGCGCACCTTCAACTGGCTGCTCGACTCGTTCACCTCGAGCACGGCCGGGGTGATGGAGGCGATCGCAGTCTCCTCGGACGGGCTGCTGATGGCCATGTCCGCGATCAAGGACCGGTCCAACGCGGAACGCCTCGCCGCCGTGGTCTCCGGCATGACCAGTCTGGCCGGCGGCGCCGCGAGCTGGTACGCGCTGGGCGGGCTCAACCGGGTGATCGTCGACATGGCCGAGGGCTACCTGCTCATCAGCTCGATCAGCAGTGGCTCGGTCCTCGGCGTGGTCGCCGACCGCACGGCCAACCTGGGCACCGTGGCGTACGAGATGACGCTCTTCGCCGGCCGCGCCGGTGGCGCCCTGAGCCCCCGCCTGATAGCCGAACTGAAGAACGCCGTCCAGCAATGATCCCGGGGGCCGCCGGTGGGGACCCGGAGCCGGAGCCCGGCGTCCGGATCCGCCCCTTCCTGCGCGCGTCCACCCCGGCTCCGGCTCCGGCAGCGGACGACGGCGACGGGGAGCCACCCGGCCCACGCCCGTTCGTGCTGACCGCCGGCCGGGTGGACGGCGACCCGTCGATCGGCCTGGAGACCCAGGTGACCGCCCGCCCGGGCAGCAGTTCGTGGGCGGTGACCGCTCGACTGGCCCCGGAGCTGGCCACGATCGTCGCGATCTGCGCCGAGCCGGTGTCGGTCGCCGAGATCTCCGCCCGGACCCGGTTGCAGTTCGGGGTGACCCGGGTGCTGGTCGGCGACCTGCGCGCCGCCGGGCACCTCGACGTGCACGTCGCGGACGTCGACGACGCCCTCGATCCCGACCTCATCCTGCGAGTGATTGATGGACTTCGTGCGATCTCCTGAATGGCGGGCGGCCGGCCAGGGCGGGCCGGCCGCGAACAGCGCCCCCGCCCGCTACGGCAACCCGGCCCCGCTGATCGGCCGGGCCACGCCGCCCCCACCGGCCGGGCCACCGCTGCCGTACCGGCCACCGAGCGGGCCCGGGGAGCCGACCCCGATCGTCAGCCGGGTGCCCGCGCCCCGACCGCCGATCCCGGTGAAGATCCTGATCGCCGGCGGTTTCGGCGTCGGCAAGACCACCACGGTCGGCGCGATCTCCGAGATCGCGCCGCTGACCACCGAGGCGGAGATGACCACCGCCGGGATCGGCGTCGACGACCCGGGCGGGGTGGCCGGCAAGACCACCACCACGGTGGCCATGGATTTCGGCTGCGTCACCATCGACCGCAGCCTGAAGCTCTACCTCTTCGGCACGCCCGGCCAGGCCCGGTTCGGCTTCATGTGGGACGACCTGGCCCGGGGCGCGCTCGGCGCGCTGGTGGTGGTGGACAGCGCCCGGCTCGACGACTGCTACCCGGCGATCGACTTCTTCGAGCGGGCCGGGCTGCCGTTCGCCGTGGGCGTCAACGCCTTCGACGGGCGGCTGGCCCTGGACCTGCCGTCGATCCGCTGGGCGCTGGCGATCGCCGAGCACGTGCCGCTGGTGCAGTTCGACGCCCGGGACCGGCTCTCCGTACGGGACGCCCTGCTGGTCGTCCTCGATCGGGCGCTGGACCGGGCGACCCGAGCCCGGGAACGCTGAACCGCCCGTCGGTGCGGTCCGTGATCTGCGAAGGGGTGGACGCGATGAGAGGTGATCTGGACGAGACACTGGCCCGGCTGGCGCGGCGGGAGGAGGCGCAGCGCCGCCGCGTGCCGCTGCCGGACGAACCGGCCGGGGGGATCGACCGGGGGACGCCCGTCCCGGAACCGGTGGAGCCGGCGGAGCGCCGGGCCGGGCACGGTGCGTACCGGCTGCGGGGCGGCGTGGCGCTGCGGGGTGGCGAGACGCCGCCGCGCCGGGACCCGGTCGAGGAGGTCGCCGAGGCGGTGCGACGGGTGGTCGCCGAGCACCCCGGGCTCGCCGTGACGCTGCGGGTGGAGGTGGGCGAGCAGGCGTACCCGCTGCGGGTCTCCTGGGCGGGCCCGGCGGTGACGGTGGGTCCGGTGCCCGCACCGACGCCGCCGCCGGCCTGGCCGATGTCGGTGAAGACGGTGGTCGCCCCCGGCAACGACCCGCTGGAGGCCGATCCGGCGGCCCGGCTCGCCGAGATGATCCGGCGCGACCCCTCACTGCTGGAGGACCCGGGCGCACGCTGAGCCGCGCGGTGGTCCCGGGCCGGCAGCTACTGTCGGCGGGTGGCGGAACCCGACCTGACCCTGACCGCGAGCCTGCGGCCGGCCGCGCTGGACGCCCGCCGCGGCGTCGTGCGTCTGCACCCCGAGGTGCTGACCGCGCTGGCGCTGCGTCCGGGCGACCCGGTGCGGCTGACCGGCCGGCGGGTGACCGCCGGCATCGCGGCAGCCGCCGACCCGGGCACGAGCAGTCTCCTGCTCCACGCCGACGACCTGCTGCTCGGCAACCTCGGCCTGCGGGCCGGCGGCCAGGTCACGGTGAGCCCGCTGCCCTGCACCCCGGCGACCCGGGTCACCCTGACCGGCCCGGTGGCGGTGACCGCCGCGGTGCCCCCGGAGATGCTGCGGCTCGCGCTGCTGGGCAAGGTGGTCACCGCCGGTGACGACGTCTCGCTGCTGCCGCAGGACGTGCTCCCGGACGCCGCCGTGCGCGGCCTGGTCGAGGCCGCGCGGCGCAGCCTCGCCAGTTCCGTCGGGTACGCCTGGACCAGCACCCTGCTCGACGTGGTGGCGGCCGAGCCGGCCGGCGGTGCGCTGGTCACCATGGACACGGTGGTGGGCTGGGAGCACGGCGCCGAGACCCACGGCTCCGGCCCTCGGAACGGGGCCACCGCCCGCCCGACCCCCGGCTCGCCGTCGCCGACCGGCACGGCCGCCGCGGGCGGTCGGCTCCCGGCCGGCGGGCTGCTCGGGCCGGAGGACGCGCCCGACGTGGACGAGCTGCCGGGCCTGCGGGCGCAGGCCGAGGAGCTGACCGAACTGCTGGACCTGGGCTTCCACCACCGGGAGGTGCTGGGCCGCCTGGCCACCACGGTCTCGCTCGGTGTGCTGGTCGAGGGTCCGGCCGGCTCGGGCAAGTCGTCGCTGGTCCGGGCCGTCGCCGCCCGGGTGGGCGCGTCGATCCGCCCGCTCTGGGCACCGGAGCTGGCCGCGCTGGCCACCGACGCGGCGGCCCGCCGGCTGCGGGAGGCGGCCGCGGCGGTACGCGCCGACGGACCCGCCGTGCTGCTGGTCACCGACGTGGAGGCGCTCGCTCCGGCCGACGACCCGGGTCCGCTGGCCACCGTGTTCCGGCAGCTGGTCGACGAGGTCCTGCGCGCCGGGGCGGCGGTGGTCTGCACCACCGGGCGGCCGGAGGCGGTGGACGCGGCGTTGCGCGGCCCGGACCTGCTGGCGCTGCGGATCACCGTCGGGCTGCCCGACCCGGCGCTGCGCCGGGAGCAGTTGACCGTGCTCACCCGGCAGGTGCCGCTGGCCGGCGACGTCCGGCTGGACGAGGTGGCGGCGCGTACCCCTGGTTTCGTCGCCGCGGACCTGGCCGCGCTGGTGCGGGAGGCCGGGGTGCGGGCGGCGCTGCGGCAGAAGACGGCGGAGACGCCGACCGTGGCGATGGCCGACTTCACCGCCGCGCGGGAAGTGGTCCGCGCGACCACGATGGCCGCCTCCACCCTGGAGCTGGCCTCGGTGACGCTCGACGACGTCGGTGGCCTGCACGAGGTGAAGCAGACCCTGACCGAGTCGGTGCTCTGGCCGCTGACCTATCCGGACACGTTCGCCCGGCTGGGCGTGACGCCGCCGCGCGGTGTGCTGCTCTACGGTCCGCCCGGCTGCGGCAAGACCTACCTGGTCACCGCGCTGGCGGGCGCCGGCCGGGCGAACGTGCTGTCGGTGAAGGGCGCCGAGCTGCTCTCCAAGTGGGTGGGTGAGAGCGAACGCGCGGTCCGCGAGCTGTTCCGCCGGGCCCGCGAGGCGGCGCCCACGCTGGTCTTCCTGGACGAGGTGGACGCGCTGGCGCCGGTGCGCGGCCAGGCCACTGACGGGGGCACCACCGACCGGGTGGTCGCCGCGCTGCTCACCGAGCTGGACGGGGTGGAGGCGCTGCGCAACGTGGTGGTGGTCGGCGCGACGAACCGGCCGGAGCTGGTCGACCCGGCGCTGCTGCGCCCCGGCCGGCTGGAACGCCCGGTCTACGTGCCGCCGCCGGACGGGCCGGCCCGCGCGGAGATCCTTCGGGCCGCGGCCCGGCACGTCCCGCTCGCGCCGGACGTCGACCTGGACGCGCTCGGCGCCGAGCTGGACGGCTTCTCCGCCGCCGACTGCACGGCGCTGGTCCGGGAGGCGGCCCTGGCCGCGATGCGCGAGTCCCTCACCGCGAGCACGGTCACGGCGACGCACGTCGAGGCGGCCCGCGCCCGGGTCCGCCCGTCCCTGGACCCGGCGCAACTGGCCCGCCTGAGGTCCTACGCGGACCGCCACCGCTGACCCGACCCCCGGACCCCGACCCTCGGTCGATCATGAGGTTGACCGCGATCCGGATCTCCGTCGGTGCCGCCAACTTCATGATCGACGCCGCCTCGGGCGTGCGGCGGGCGGTCAGTCGGTGGGGAGGAGGGGGCCCAGCGGGCCCAGGTCCAGGTTGAGGTCCTCGGCGGCCAGGCCGAAGTAGTCGCGGAGCTGGGACATCTGCTCCTCCAGCGCCATCAGCGTGGCGCCGATCCGCTCGATCTGGTCGTCGGTGAGGTCGCCGAGGTCGACCCGGCGCAGCGCCTGCCGTTCCATGAGCTGGCGGAGCAGCTCGATGACGGTGAGCACCAGGCTGGCCAGTCCACGCTCGACCGAGTTCTCGTCGACCGCCAGCCGACGGTCCAGCGGCCGCACCCGGGGCGCCTGCCACTGCGGCTCGCCGAGCGCCGCCGCCAGCTCGGCCGCCTCGTCCCGGCCGGTCACGGCGTGCCCGCGCGGGGCTTCCGCCGCGTGGCCGGTCACGGCAGCACCGCCGGGGCGGGCGGGCCGCCGACGGAATCGGCCGGGGCGAGCGGTCCGACCGCCGGACCCGGCAGGACGAGCGGGCCGGTCGCCGATCCGGGTGGCACGAGCGCGCCGACGGACGCGACGAGCGCGCGCAGCGAGATCCGGACCAGGTCCACGTCCGCGATCGCCAACGTGATGTCCCCGGTGATCACCACGCCGGTGGCGAGGACCCGGTCGAGCAGGTCGACCAGCGCGACCTGCTGGTAGGCCGCCGGGTCGTCGGCGCTGCTCGGCGCCAGCGCCGTCACTCCCATGCCGGCTCCGCCGCCGGTTCGGCCACGAAGGAGTACGGCGGCCACGGCCCGGTCAGCTCGAACCGGAGTTCCGGATGCCGCTCGGCCAGCTCCCCCGCGAGCGCGGCGAACGCGTCCACCCGGGTGCGCTCCACCAGGTAGGCGCCGTTGAGCACCATGGCGGTGGCCGCGCCGGACAGCCGCCGGTCCTGCGGCGGGTGCCGCCGGGCGGCGACCGCGTGCCCGGCCAGCGCGGCGTGCACGGTGGCCGCCGCGTCGGCGGCGATCCGCTGCCCCTCCTCCCGCGCGGTGAGCTGCGCCCGCCGTCGCCGCAGGTACGCGGCGCCCGCCCCACCCCCGCCGGCGGGTTCCTCGACGCGCGGGGTGGCGCCGGGCACCACGTACCCCTTGACGCCCCACTCCTCGCGGCCGGTGAGCCGGGCCAACGTGTCGGCCAGGGCGTCGTGCCGTTCGGCCAGCGCCCGCACCACCCGGTCGTCGTCGCGGTGGACGGTGGCGAGCCGGGCCGGCACCACGGCGACGGTGCGGGCGAGCGCGTCCACCACCGCGTGGTGCGCCCGGGCGGCCCGCTCCAACCAACCCAGGTCCTCCAGGTTGCGGCGCAACGCCTCCTCGCCGTACTCGGTCAGCGGGACGTCGGCCACCACGGCGACCAGGCCGGCGCCCGCGACTGCACGCACCGGGGTGCCGGCGATCCCGGCGATCCCGACCAGGGACGCCGGGTCCACCTCGGCCACCACCGCGTGCAGCCAGACGCCGGTCCCGAGCGTCGGCGCGACCGGGACGGGCTCAGCGGTCGTACCGTTCATCCCGGTCCCTCCTCGCGGCCCGGGCGGCGACCCGCGGCCGGCGCGACGCCTCGACCTCCTCCGGGTCGCGCGGACCCGGCTCCACCGGCGGGCGGGCCCGGGAGCTGAGCCACGGGTCGTGTTCCCACCAGTCGATGCCGATCTGCCGTGCGGTGTCCACCGAGGCGATGACCAGCCGCAGCTTGAGCGTCAGCAGTTCGATGTCGAGCAGGCTGACCCGGATGTCACCGGCGATGACGATGCCCCGGTCCAGGACCCGTTCCAGGATGTCGCCGAGGTTCGCCGGCTCGTTGCCGGCCGGCAGCACCTGGCCCGAGTTCTGCACCACGGGTGGCGTCGACGCTTGGCTCATGTCAGCCCCCGTCGCCCTTGCCGCGTTGGTAGCGGCGGGTCCGCCGGTAGCCGAGCAGGCTGCCGGTCATGTCCAGCTCGACCTCGTAGAGCCCGAGCAGGTCGGTCGAGGCCGGGATGCGGTGGTCCTCGACCACCTCCACCCCGACCAGCCAGCCGTCGTCGGTGGGTTGGATCGAGGTGATGCCGAGCGCGTCCCGGCCGGTCAGCGCCACCACCTGACGCTGCCCCTCGCGGGCCGCCTGGGCCGCGCTGATCTCGTCCTCGTCATACCGCTCGCGGTCGTCCCGGGTCCGCGCGGATGTCATCGTCGCCCCCCTCGTGGCCGGCGCGGCCCGCCCCGGCGGTCGGTGGTCTCCCGCCGCGCGGCCGCCGGCCGCCGCGCCGCCCCGTTCCGGTCCGACGGGGTACGGCCGGCGGCCGGCCCGGTCAACCGTTCCAGGACCTGCTGCTGCCCGCGGTCCCGCTCCTCCGGCGTGATCTCCCCGGCGGTCGCGGCCCGGTCCAGCTCCTCCAGCTCCCGCCGGATGTTGACCGGGCTGTGCTGCTGCGACTCCGCCTCCCGGGCGACCACCTTGACGATCGCGGTCAGCCCGCGCACCGGCGCGTAGGGCAGGGTCAGCAGCGTCCAGAGGATGTCCATGCTCACTCCACCAGTTGGTGCGCGCTGACGAAGTCGTACGGCGCCAGCGGCCCGATCAGGCGCATCCGGATCAGCTTCCGCCGCTGCTCGGCGAAGTCCTCCACCGCTCCGATGAACTCGTCCTCGTCCTCCTCCGCGATCAGGAACGCGACGTGCACGGCGTCCATCTCGTGGCTCGGGGCGCGGGCCGCGTCCGCCACCGCGTACCGGCCCACCGCGTCGATCAACTCGCGGTTCTCGGACTCCCGGCGCAGTTCCACCGACTGGCTGATCATCTCGCCGAGTCGGATGCGCTGCTCCCGGCTCTGCCCCTCCGGCCGGCCGCGCACCTGCTCGGCGAGCGCGGCGGCGTCCCGGCTGGCGGCGAGCAGCTCGCCGATGAACTCCTGCTCGTCGAAGCGGCCGTGCACGGTGTACTGCACCCGGCCCTCGAACTCGTCCAGGGCGGCGGCGAACCGGTCGTGGTGCGCGTCGAGCAGGTCGGCGACCGCGTCCTCGCCGGTCACCACCGTGCCGAACCGCACCGGCAGGACCGGCGCGACCTCCGCGGTGCCGTCCAGCAGCCGCTCGTACGCGGTCAGGTCGGCCGGCCGGCCCAGCGGCTCCTCCAACACCACCTCACTGACCAGCGCGGCCAGCTCGCCGTGCCGGACCGCGCTCACCTCGCCCGGCGGGGAGCCGACCCCCTCCGCGTCGGGGGTCGGCTCCACGTCGGACGGCACGATGCCGTAGATGAACAGCCCGCTGTCCTGGGCCATCTCAGTCCTCCCCGTCCCGCCGGCGCGACCGTT
Organism: Micromonospora humi; assembly: GCF_900090105.1. Classification (GTDB taxonomy): domain Bacteria; phylum Actinomycetota; class Actinomycetes; order Mycobacteriales; family Micromonosporaceae; genus Micromonospora; species Micromonospora humi. The sequence goes on from NZ_FMDM01000015.1 coordinate 100,324, forward strand.
CGCGCCTGGCGCCACGATCGCGCACCGAGTCCGCCACCGCGCCGCTGATCTCCTGCGCCGCCTTGCCCAGCCCGGCCACCGCCGTGCCCTTCGCGGCCGCGCCCGCGGCGCCGTCGATCAGGTCGGGCAGCGTCTTCTGGTCCTTCGGCACGATGCTCATCCGGTCGACCGCCTCGGCGTACCGCAGGTACGTCTCGATGCTGGAGATCACCACTCGTGCGTTGATCTCCAGGAGCTGGATCCCGACCACGGCGATCGACACCTGGGCGTCGATCACCACGCCCTTGTCCAGCACGGTCTCCACCACGTCGGCGAGCGCGCCGCCCGCACCGCCGCCGCCGGTGCGTTCCAGCGCGCCGCCCGGCTGCCCGGCCGTCGCCACGCTCATTCGCCACGCTCCTCACGGCGCCGCCGGACCACCGGCCGGCGGGGCGCGTCGGGTGCGCGGCGGGCCCGTTCCTCGCGGGGCGCCCGCTCCTCGCGCTGCGGGCGGCGGGCGCGCTCGGGCTGCCGGCGACGCGGCGGCTGCTCCTCCGCCGGCTCCTCGTCGTGGCCCGGCTCCCGCCCGCTGCCCTCCTGCTCCTCACGGAGCGCGGTCTCGTGGTCCTTGACCACCTCGGAGTCCCGGATCTCGCCCCGCCAGCCCTCGACCGAGTCCGGGTCGAGCACGGTCTCGGTCATCACGTGCCGGACGAAGTGCTTCAGCTCCAACCGGACCCGGCGGCCCTGGGCCCGCCAGAGGTTGCCGGTGTGCTCGAAGAGGCCCTGCGGGTGGTACTCCAGCACGACCAGGATGCGGGTCAGTTCGGGGCCGACCTCGTGGAAGCTGACCGTGCCGTCGACCGAACCCTTGTCGCCCTTGGACCGCCAGTGGATGAGCCGGTCCGGGATCTGCCGGACGATCGTCGACTCCCAGGTGCGGTGCGACCAGAGGACCTGGGCCTTCCAGGTCATCTTCTCGTCCTCGTCGTTGTCGGCCTGCTCGACCTTCTTCATGAAGCTCGGGAAGTCGCCGAAGGTGGTCCACTGGTTGTAGGCCACCCGGACCGGCACGCCGACCTCGATGGTCTCGACGATGTTGGTGACCTTGAGCTTCTTGCCGCCGCCCTTGCCACCCTTGCCGCCGCCGAACGCCGACATCAGCTTCTCCTTACCGCCGGCCAGGCCGGCATGGAACATGGCCTTCAGCGGGGAGTGGCCGTCGGCGAGCTTCTGCGCGCCGGTGGCCGCGGCGACCAGGCCGGGGCCGCCACCCTGCTTCGCGTACTCGCTGAGCCGCCCGGTGGCGCCGGTGACCCGCTCGGTCACCACCTGCACGGCGCGTTCGCCGATCGCGGTGGCGAGGTTGCGCAGTTCGCCGCCGATCTGGTCGCGCGCCCGGTCGGTGAGGCTGGTGGTGGGCATGGTCACCGCCCCCGACGTCGGCGCACGGGGGCCGGCTGCTCGCCGCGGTCCTCGTCGTCGGCCGCGTCGTCGTCGTAGTCGGCGTCGGGCTGGTCGTCGAGTTCCTGCTCCTCGTCCGGAGCGGACCGCTGCCCGTCCTCCGCCGGCGCGCCGGAGCGGCGGCGCAACGCGTCCGCGCCGCCGCGCAGCCGACCGCTGACCGCGTCGATACCGCTGCCGGCGGCGGCGGTCGCCGCGGCCCGGCCGGCGGTGACCAGCGGCGCGCCGAGCTTGCTCAGGTTGCCCAGTTGTGGGTTCGCCCCGAGCAGGCCGGTGGCCATCTGCTTCAGGCCGCCGGGGTTCTGGCTGGCCCGGCCGGCGGCCACGGCGGCGGCCAGGGTGAGTGCGGTCCGCAGCTTCCGGCGGCGGCCGAGGACATATCCGAAACCGACCGCGAGTGCGATCCGAGCTCCGCTCTTCATGAGTTCTCCTTCGCTCCCCGGCAAAAGGGACACCCGATGGATGGAGCAGGCCCGGACGACAACTGCCGGGGATCAGCGAAAAGGGCCTGCGAACCGGTGTCCCGCATCAGCGGACCCGGCCGGCAGTACCCGTCAGAGAATGGGCGAAACATTTGCTCGGTGGAACCAGATAGGCGTCGCAGCGGGGTGGAAACCTCACATCAGGACGCCAACGAGCAGGTAGAACGCGCGAAAGTTGCCGAACGACAAGCGATGACTCAGTGGGTCGGGAGGGCCGAATCCAGACACATTCTGGCGAACGTCTTTCCGCCTTCTTCGCGCAATTCCGCGCCACATTTGCGGAGCACCGAAATGGCACCGGCATTGTCCGGCGTGGTGTCGGCCACGACCGTGTGCATCCCGGCCGCCGCAGCGGCGTGCAGCAGTTCGCGCAGTGCGGCGGCGCCCAGGCCACGACCCCGGGCGGACCGGCCGAGCCACATCCCGGTCTCCACCGTCCCCGGCTCGTCGCGACGGGCCATCCGCACCATGCCGACCACCTCGCCGCCGGAGACGATCGCGAACATCAGGGTGCCGGTCGGGCCGTCCAGCCCGCCGAAGCTGGCCCGGTGGAACTCACGGAACGCGTCCCGGCGGGCCAGCGACCAACCGGCCGGAGCGTCCACCGGAGGCATCACGTCCTCCGGCTCCGCCTCCGCCGCCGCTACGGAGAGCAACGGCTCCAGGTTCCGCTCGTCCACCGGCTCCAGCTTCACCGCACCAGTCACGAGCCGGAGTCTGCCGGCCGGTGCAGCGCCCGTCCACCCCTTTGCCGACTCATTGCCGGTACGGCGGAACGGGGCGGCCGGTCGTACCCCCGGGGTGTTCCGCCTCACGCTGCGTTGTCATCCGACCGGTCCGATCCGAGCGTGAGGGTGCTCACGCCGGAGGGCCGAACTCACAGAGCGCCACCGACGCGTCGTCGGTGCGCTTGCGCCGGCGCAGCCGGTCGGAGTGGTCCCGCTCGGCCACCCGGACCCGGTGGATCAGACCCTCCGGACCCTCCACCGCCACCACCTCCAGCAGCCCGGCCCAGTCGAAGAGACCGAACTGCTCGACCGCGCAGGACGCGCCGTCGCTGAGCAGCACCGCCCGACGCAGCGCCCCCGGCCCGCGCAGCGGCACCGACCCGGTCACCGCGTGGTACGCCGCGTCCGGGTCGGCGGCCGCCGCCCAGTAGCCGTGCGTTCGGTTCATCCGGGTCCGCTGCACCGTCACGGCCCGCCGGAACCGGGTCGACGGGTCGGCCTCGCCGTCGGGCAGCGCGGCGGCGGTCCGGCGCAGGTCGGCAAGCGCGGTCTCCAACCGGTCGTCGGAGACCACCTCGATCCCGTCGCCGGTGTCCAGCACCAGCGGGCTGTCGCAGAGCACCAGGTGGTCGACGCGGTCACCGCCCTCGCGCAGCAGGCAGACGGTGGACGACGGGGTGCCCGGGTGGTCGAGGTCGCAGGCGCCGCCGTGGTCCGCCCGCACCGCCAGGATCGCCGCCGCCAGGCTGCTCATCAGCGTCGCCGCCGGGCGCGCGGCGACCGCCAGGGCGATCCGGGCGGCCAGATGCCGCACGTACCAGGCCGGGCCGTGCACGCAGCCGGTGTCGAAGCCCGCCGGCACGGTCGCCCCGTCCAGGATGCCGACGAGCGGACCGAACCGGAACACCAGGTCCTCGTTCTCCGGCCGACCCGGTGCCGGGTCGGAGGCGGTACGGACGCGCATCATCGGTGCCGCACCGACCGGTCGGGTCGTCGCGCTGCCGGTCGCGTACCGGCGGTCCGGTGCCCCCATCGATCCACTCCCTCCGTCGCCGCCCGCCGCCTTACCCGGAGGGTGCGCGGCCATGCCGCACATCCGGTCAACTCGACGTCACGACCCTGACGCAGCCGGTAGCGTCGGTCTCGACCTGCTCGGACCGTGACAGGGGGATCACCATGTTGGAGCGGCTGCACGAGTCGGGAATCCGCGCGGAACACGCCTACCTGGCCGGGTTCGTCAGCATCGGGCTCTCGTTCACCAGTTGGTTTCTCTCCAAGAGCCTGGAACGCGCCGGCGTGGACCGGGCCGACCGCTGGGGCATCTTCATCGGCGAGTGGGCGCCGACGTTCTTCGCCATCGGCAACGGGCTGCGCTCGTACGAGAAGTGAGGCCGGTCAGCGTCGCCGGCTGCGCGCCCGTGACGAGCGGAGCCGGCGCAGCCGGCCGATCAGCAGCGGCTCGGCGGCCAGCGCGGCCGGATGGTCCAGCAGCGCGTTGAGCAACTGGTAGTAGCGCGTCGCGGAGAGGCCGAACGTGTCCCGGATGGCCTGCTCCTTGGCGCCGGCGTGCTTCCACCACTGCGCCTCGAAGTCGAGGATCCGCCGCTCCCGCTCGGTGAGCCCACCGGCCGGTCCGGCAGCAGGTCCGGGCTCGTCGGCATCGCGCCGAGCCTCGTCGGCAGCGGTGGCCGGCTCGGCGAGCGCCGCGGCTTCGGCCGTCGACCGGGGCTCGGCCTCGACCGGAGGCGCGGACTCGACCGGCGGGGCGGGGCGGGGCGGCGGCACGGAGAGGCCGGCGCTCCGGCGCGTACCCCTGGTCGTGGCCGACTCGTCGACGGCGGCCCGGTCGGTGGCGTCGGCGGACATGGCGCTCCTCTCCGACGGCGAATGACCGGCGCGGGAGACGCGCCGGTCGGGGGAACCCCAGCGTAACCAGGGCCGCCACCGGACGCACCGGCCGCGTGGTCCGCGCCGCCGGCGTCGGCCGGCGGCGCGGACCACGGTCAGGCGATGTCCCGCCGGCGCATCGCCCAGAACGCGGCGACCAGGGCCGCCACCGCGCCGATGCCGAACACCACTGCCGACTGCTCCCAGGTGACCACGTACTTGGCCGGCTCGCAGGCGCCCTTGGCGAACTGGCAGGTGTCGTAGTCGAACAGCTCCGCCTGCTTCATGAACCACGACTGGGCGTACGTGGAGAGCACGTAGCGTTCGCCGAAGGACACCCCCAGCACGCCGACCGCGATCCGGATGCCGATCTCGCTGATCGCGAAGAGCGCCACCGCCGCACCGAGCGCCATCGCGGTGTGCCGGCCCAGCGAGGCGAGCGCGTAGGCGACCGCGCCGACGACCAGGATCAGCGCCACCGCGCGCAGCCCGTCCAGCCCGATCGAGCGCCACGCCCCGGCGGTCATCTTCGCGGTGGTGCCCCGGGACGTGCCGATCAGCCAGAACGCCGCCGTCCACAACGCGCCCAGCACCACGCTCAGCCCGAGCACGGTGGTGAGCAGCGCGGCCAGCTTGGTGCCCAGCACGGCCAGCCGCTTCGGTCGCCAGAGCAGCAGGTTCATCATCCCGCCGGTGTTCCACTCGGCGCCCACGAAGGACGCGCCGACGATGAACGCGAAGAGCGCCACCGCGCCGGCGAACACGGCGATGAACATGGGAAACTCGGCCCGGAAGTCGAACTGGTAGGGCAGGTTCCACTTCGGGTCGAACATCTCCGGCTGCGGCTGGTAGTCCTTGCCGCAGTTCTGGCCGTACCGTTCCTCGGTCTGCTCGCCCTTGGCCTGGGCGGCCTCGCACTCGGTGACCGTGCGCTGCCACTCCTGGACCGACCGCTTGTACTGCGCGTCGGACTCGGCCTGCGCGGCGGCCACCACCTCGGGTGAGAGCTTGTGGCTGGAGAAGCTGAACGCGGTGGCCACGGTGGCGAGCCCGAGCACCAGCAGGACCAGCATGAGCCGGGTGAGCCGGCGCTTGGTGAGCCGGCGCAGCTCGGTGACGAACAGGCTCATGCGCCCCAACCTCCTGCGGTGCCGGTCTGGTCGACCTTGGCGGACTGATCGACCTGACGGTTCTGGCCGGGGACCGGCGCGGTGGCGGTCAGTTCGAGGAACACGCTCTCCAGGTCGACCGCGACCGGGGTGAGCTCGCTGACGTAGAGGCCCTGCTCGGCGAGGATCCGGCTGACCTCGGCCGGCTTGTCGACGTCGGCGAGCATCAGGTGGTCGGGCTCGGCGGCGGCGACGCGGATCCCGGAGCGGGTCAGCGTCTCCGCCGCGTGGGGCAGGTCGGTGACCGCCTCCAGTCGGACCCGCACGCTGTTCTGGGAGTGCGCCGCGAGCACCTGGTCGACCGGTCCGAACGCGACCCGCCGGCCGAGCGAGATGATGGTGACCGAGTCGCAGATGAGCTGGATCTCGCCGAGGATGTGGCTGGAGAGCACCACGGTCATCCCGGATTCGGCCAGCTCGCGCATGAGCCGGCGCATCTCCCGGATGCCGCCCGGGTCGAGGCCGTTGGCCGGCTCGTCCAGGATCAGCAGCTTCGGGTCCTTGAGCAGCGCGGACGCGACCGCGAGCCGCTGCTTCATGCCGAGCGAGTAGGTCTTCACCCGCTCCCCCGCCCGGTCGCGCAGCCCGACCTGCTCCAGCACCTCGTCGACCCGCCGGCGCGGCAGCTCGCCGGCTTGGGCGAGCAGGCCGAGGGTGTCCCGCGCGGTGAAGTGCGGGAAGAACTGTGGGCTCTCCACGATGGCGCCGACCTGACCGGCGACCGCCGGCAACGCCCGCGGCAACTCCTGGCCGAGGATGGCCATCCGGCCGCCGTTGGGCCGGATCAGCCCGAGCAGCGTACGCAGCGTGGTGGTCTTGCCGGAACCGTTGGGGCCGAGGAAGCCGTGCACCTGGCCGGCCTCGACCCGCATGTCGAAGCCGTCGAGCGCGTGGCGGACCCCGCGTTTCCGGCTCCGGTACGTCTTGCGGAGACCTTCGATCTCCAGGACAGCCGACACAGCTGACCTCCCCCGATGAGTTAGGTGACAGCGACACCATACGCGGTATGCACGGGAAGGCAATACCGGGTATGCAGTATCGGCGTGTCCCGCTCAGGCGCAGACGACGTGCACGCCGGCGTCCCGGAACGCCTGCACCAGGGCGGGGGCGGCCCCCGAGTCCGTCACCAGCGTCTCGATCCGGTCGACCGGGCAGATCCGGGCGAACGCGTGACCACCCAGCTTGGACGAGTCGGCGATGACCACGACCCGCTTCGCCCGCGCCACCATCAGGCTGTTCATGGCCGCCTCACCCTCGTGGTGCGCAGCGGCGCCCAGCTGCGGGTCTATCGCGTCCACGCCGAGCAGCGCCACGTCGAGCGTCACCTCCCGCAGCAGCGCCCCGCCCAGCGGCCCGACCAGTTCGAACGACTTCGGCCGGACCACGCCGCCGGCCACCACCACCTTCATCCGCGAGCGCACCAGCAGCTCGTTGGCGATGTTCAGCGCGTTGGTGACCACGGTGAGCTGGGCGCCCTCGGCGCTGGTGTTGAGATCCGGGCGGACCGCCAGGGCCCGGGCCACCTCGGTGCTCGTGGTGCCGCCGTTCAGGCCGACCACGGTGCCCGGAGAGACCAGCGCGGCGGCGGCCGCGCCGATCCGCTGCTTCTCCGCCGAGTGCTTGGCGGTCTTGTAGCGCAGCGGCAGGTCGTAGGAGACGCCGTTGGCGACCGCGCCACCCCGGGTCCGCGTGATCATCTGCTGCTGGGCGAGCTGGTCGAAGTCCCGCCGGATGGTGGCCTGGGAGACCTCCAGCCGCTCGGCCGCCTCCTCGACGCTGACCCGGCCGCTGTCGGTCAGCATCTCGAGCAGCGCGTTCCAACGCGCGTAGCGGTCCACCGCGGGGGCCTCCCCTGACTGTGCACGTACGGTGATTGATTGCGTGCACAGTAGTGCGCGAAACTGGGTCTGCGCAAAACCCTGTTCTGCGCGAACCGGGAGATGGTTGCCACGCCCACCCCGCTTCGCGCAGAATGACGCGCGAAAGAAGGCCCTATCGCGCCGTATTGCGCAAGGTCTCCCCTGGCGAGGAGTTGTCATGGCGTACGTGCACGCGGAGATCGCGAGCCAGCCCGACTGCTGGCGTGAGGCGGCCCGGCTCGCGCCGACCGTCGCCGAGCATCTGCCGCGCCCCGGCGAGCGGGTCGCCGTCGTCGGCTGCGGCACGTCGTGGTTCATGGCGGCGGCGTACGCCGGGCTCCGCGAGGGCGCCGGCCAGGGTGAGACCGACGCCTTCCAGGCCAGCGAGTTCCCCACCGGCCGCCGCTACGACCGCCTCATCGCGATCACCCGCTCCGGCACCACCACCGAGGTGCTCGACCTGCTCGCCGCGCTACGCGGGCGGATCCCCACCACGGTCCTGGTGGGCGACCCGGGCTCGCCCGCCGTCGCGCTGGCCGACGCCGCCGTCGCGTTGCCCTTCGCCGACGAGCGCTCGGTCGTGCAGACCCGCTTCGCCACCACCGCGCTCGCGCTGCTCCGCGCCCACCTCGGCGAGGACCTCGGCCGGCTGGCCGCCGACGCGGAGGTGGCCGTCCGGGCCCCGCTGCCGATCGACCCGGCCCGCATCGAGCAGGTCACGTTCCTCGGTCGCGGCTGGACCGTCGGGTTGGCCCAGGAGGCCGCGCTGAAGTGCCGCGAGGCCGCCACGTTCTGGGCCGAGGCGTACCCGGCCATGGACTACCGGCACGGCCCCATCTCGATCGCCGCGCCGGGCCGGCTGGTCTGGGCGTTCGGGGGGATCCCGGACGGGCTGGCGGAGGACGTGGCGGCCACCGGCGCGGCGTTCGCGCACAGCCGCACGCACGGCTGCCGCACGGTGCTGACCAGTTGGGCGGCCGGGCGTACCCCGGTCGACCCGATGGCCGACCTGATCCTGGCCCAGCGGTTCGCCGTCGCGCTGGCCACCAGCCGCGGCCTCGACCCGGACGCGCCCCGGCACCTCACCCGGTCCGTGGTTCTGGCGTGAGCGCAGGCGACGAGGTCGTCGTCGCGCTGGACGTGGGCGGCACCGGGATGAAGTGCGCCCTGGTCCGCCCGGACGGCACGACCGTGCACACCGAACGGCACGCCACCGATGCGCAGCGCGGGCCGGACGCCGTGGTCGACACGATCCTGGAGGTGGCCGACGGGCTGGCCGGCAAGGCGCGCGCCGCCGGCCGCACGCCGGTGGCCTGCGGCATCGCCGTGCCCGGGGTGGTCGACGAGACGCGCGGGGTGGCGGTCTGGTCGGCGAACGTGGGCTTCCGCGACGTACCCCTGCGCGAGCTGGCGACCACGCGCCTGGGCCTGCCCGCGGCGCTCGGCCACGACGTGCGGGTGGGCGGCCTGGCCGAGGCCCGGCTCGGCGCCGGCCGGGACGCCGGCCACGTGCTCTTCGTCGCGATCGGCACCGGCATCGCCGCCGCGCACGTGGTCGGCGGGTCGGCCGCCACCGGCGCGCACGGCGCCGCCGGGGAGATCGGCCACATTCTGGTACGCCCCGGCGGCCCGCGCTGCGGCTGCGGCCGCGACGGATGCCTGGAGGCGGTCGCCTCGGCCTCGGCGATCGGCCGCCGGTTCACGGAGCTGGCCGGCGCGCCGGCCACCGCCGCCGAGGTGGCGGATCGGGCGGCGGCCGGCGAGCAGCTCGCCGGCGACGTCTGGCGGGCGGCGGTCGAGGCGCTCGCCGACGGTCTCGCCACCGGGCAGGCGCTGTTCGACGTGGCGACCGTGGTGCTCGGCGGCGGCCTGGCCCAGGCCGGCCCCCTGCTGTTCGACCCGTTGCGGGAGGCGTTGCGCGAGCGGCTGACCTTCCACCGCGAGCCGCGCCTGGTCGCGGCCGCCCTCGGCGACGAGGCCGGCTGCCTCGGCGCCGCCCTGCTGGCCCTGGACACCCTGGCGAAGGAGAGTCGATGACCCGGCGCGTGACCGGCAAGGTGGTGGCCCCGACCGGTGTCATCCGGCAGGGCTGCGTGGAGATCCGGGACGACCGGATCAGTGCGGTCGCCGACTACCCGTCGGTACGGGACGGCCACTGGATCGTGCCCGGCTTCGTGGACATGCACACCCACGGCGGCGGCGGGCACACGTTCACCACCGGCGACCCGGAGTCCGCCCGGCGGGCCGCCGGGTTCCACCTCGGCCACGGCACCACCACGCTGCTGGCCAGCCTGGTCAGCTCGCCGTTCGCGCTGATGCGCGACGCCACCGCCGCGTTCCGCCCGCTGGTCGAGTCGGGCGTGCTCGCCGGCCTGCACTTCGAGGGCCCCTACCTGTCCGCCGACCGCTGCGGCGCGCAGAACCCGGAGTTCCTGCGCGACCCGTCCACCGAGGAGCTGACCGAGCTGATCGAGCTGGGCGGCGGCGCGGTGCGGATGGTCACACTCGCCCCCGAGCGGGCCGGCGCGACCGCGGCGATCGAACTGCTGGTGGCGCACGGCGTGGTGGCGGCCGTCGGGCACACGGACGCCACCTGGGCGCAGACCCGCGCGGCGGTGGCCGCCGGCGCCAGCGTCGGCACCCACCTGTTCAACGGGATGCGTTCGGTGCACCACCGCGAACCCGGGCCGGTGGTGGCGCTGCTGGAGGCCCCGAACGTGGTCTGCGAGCTGGTCGCCGACGGCGTACATCTGCACGACGGCATGCTCGGCTTCGCCACCTCGGTGGCCGGCCCGGAGCGGGCCGCGCTGATCACCGACGCGATGGCCGCCGCCGGCATGCCCGACGGCGACTACGAGCTGGGCGGCCAGGCGGTCACCGTGGCCGACGGCGTGGCCCGGCTCAGCGCCGGCGGCGCGATCGCCGGCAGCACGCTCACCATGGACGCGGCCCTGCGGCACGCGGTCGGCGCGGGCGTGGCGATGCCGGACGCCGTTCGGATGGTCGCCACCACCCCGGCCCGCGCCCTCGGCCTGGGCGACCGGGTGGGCGCGCTGCGGACCGGCCTACGCGCCGACCTGGTGGTCCTGGACGACGACCTGAACGTGGTCCGGGTGATGCGCGGCGGCGACTGGGTGGAGTGAGCCGGGCGGCGTTTTCTCAGGGTTCCGTCCGCATCCTGCTGTAGTGCCGGCGGGCCTTCAATCGGTTGCCGCAGGTTGCCATCGAGCACCAGCGGGCGGTGTTCGAGCGACTCCGGTCGACCAGAAAGAGGCGGCACTCGTCGTTCGCGCAGGGGCGGAGGCGGCCGGGTGCGCTCTCGCGCAAGGCGGCCCAGCTGAGCACCGCCCGCGCGACGCTGCGGTGATCCGGCGGGGCGATCAGCGACCAGTCGAGCCGCGTCGCCGTCAGCTGGGGTGCCTGATGCACACCGACCAGCAGTGGTGCGAGGGAGTCGGCGGGGCGATCGCCGCGGGCCACCTCTTGCAACAGAGGACGGGCGGAGCGTACGGCGTCCAGTTCCTCCCGGGTGCCGGTGCCGCCGAGGCCGCGCAGCCTCGATCGCGCCTCGGCCGGGTCGGCGAGGAGGTCCCTCACCGCACCGTCGAGCACCGGGGTGCTGTTGAGGACGAACAGCAGGAGCTCCTCGTCGGTGGAGATCACCGTCACCGAACTAACCTCCATTCTCGGCTTGCATGGTTAGAAGCTTACCACTAGCTTCGTAACCACTGAAACCGGCAATGGAGGTTAGACATGCGAGCGTTCCACCGATACGCCGTCGTGGAGGGGCATCGGCTCTTCTACCGCGAGGCAGGTCCGTCCGACGCTCCCACCGTGGTGCTGCTGCACGGCTACCCCAGCAGTTCGTTCATGTTCCGCGAGCTGATCCCGAGGCTGGCCGACAGATACCACGTGATCGCCCCCGATCACCTCGGCTTCGGTCAGTCGGACAGTCCCACGGTCGAGGAATTCGATTACCGCTTCGACTCGCTCGCCCGGCTCACCGCCGGCCTGCTCGACCAACTCGGCCTGCAGCGGTACGCCATCTACGTGCAGGACTACGGCGCGCCGGTCGGGTGGCGGCTCGCCCTGCAGCCCCACAGCCCGGTCAGCGCCGTCGTCAGCCAGAACGGCAACGCCTACGAGGCCGGCTTCGTCCCCGACTTCTGGGAGCCGATCTGGGCGTACGGGGAGGACCGCAACCCGCAGACCGAGGCGGCCCTGCGCCCAGCTCTGGCACGTGACGCCATCGTCTGGCAGTACACCCACGGCGTGCCGGACCCGAGCGTGGTCAGCCCCGACACCTGGACGCTGGACCACGCTCTGCTGCAGCGCCCGGGCAACGACGAGGTCCAGCTGCGCCTGTTCCACGACTACCGGACGAACCGCGCTCTGTACCCCCGGATCCAGGAGCACCTGCGGATCAACCGGATCCCCGTACTGGCGGTGTGGGGTGGCAACGACCAGATCTTCGCACCGGGAGGGGCGAGAGCCTTCGGCGAGGACCTGCCCGACGCCGAGGTGCACCTCCTGGACGGGGGGCACTTCCTGCTGGAGAGCAATCTCGACGAGGTCACCGAACTCACCCGAGCCTTCCTCGACCGAGCACTGCGCCCCAGCTGACCGCCTTGTCACGCCGGACATGGTCGACCACTGTGCCTGGTCGCCATGTCGGGGCGGACGGTCAGGCGGTGGGCACCTCGACGCCGAGCACCGCCTGCTCGTCCGGGCGGTGCACCAGCACGTCGGCCAGGTAGGAGTGCACGGCCCGGCGCATCCCGACGTCGCGGCCCGCCTGCTCGGAGAGCAGCCACTTGTGCTCGATGATCTGGGCGAACAGCTCCTGCGGCTCAAGCTTGCGCCGCAGGTGCCCCGGCACCGCCCGGACCACCGGCTCGAAGACCTCGGTGAGCCAGCGGTGCGCCGCCTGCTGCTCGTCGGTCAGGTCGCTCTCCACCCGGTAGGCGTCCAGGTCGTTGAGGAGCTTGCGGGCCTGGTTCTCCTCGGCGTCCAGGCCGGTGAGCCGCAGCAGCCGCCGGGTGTGGTAGCCGGCGTCGACCACCTTGGGTCGCACCAGGTAACGCCCGTTGTCGACCGTCGACATGGCCACCTCGGCGACGTCGAAGCCCAGCTCGTTGAGGCGGCGGATGCGTCCCTCGATGTCGTGCCGGGCGGCGCGCTCGACCTGCTGCTCGTAGGTGATCTCGTGCCAGAGCCGCTCGTAGCGCCGCACGACCTCCTCGCAGACCACCTCCGGGTCGATCGACTCGTGCAGCAGCCCGGCGGCCTGCAGGTCGAGCGCCTCACCGAAGATGTTCACCCGGGCGATCTCCAGGTCCTCCCCGCGCTGGCCGTTGGAGAGCGACGGGTGCAGCGCCCCGGTCTCGGCGTCCACCAGGTAGGCGGCGAACGCGCCCGCGTCCCGCCGGAACAGCGTGTTCGACAGCGAGCAGTCGCCCCAGAAGAAACCGGTCAGATGCATCCGCACGATCAGCGCGGCCAGCGCGTCCAGCAGCCGGTTCATCGTCTCCGGGCGCAACGTGTTGGAGAACAGCGCGCGGTAGGGCAGCGAGAACTGGAGGTGCCGGGTGATCAGCACCGGGTCGAGCGGTTCACCGTCGTCGGTCTGCCGGTCGGCCACGATCGCGATCGCCTCGACCGACGGGAAGTCGATCCGTTCCAGCGCCCGCAGCAGGTCGTACTCGCGCTCGGCGACCCGCTCACCGGTCTCCTTCACCGCGTAGACGAAGCCGCCGAGCCGGACGAAGCGCACGACGTGCCGGGAGATGCCCTGCGGCAGCGCCACCAGGTGCTCGGCAGGCCACTGCTCCAGCGGGGTCGACCAGGGGAGGTCGAGCAGCGCCGGGTCGACGAGGGCCGAGGTGATCCGCACGGCAACCAGTGTGACCGCTGGCTCCCCGGAGCGCTTCCCTTCGTGGTTCGGCACACAGGCCGCCGCCGCCCGCGAGGCCGGGCCGCCGCCCGCGGCCCGGTAGCGTGGTCGCGTGCGCCAGACCTCAGGGGTACGCCGCGACCTGCGGCTGCGGCCCGTCCGACCGGCCGGATGGTGGTGGGACGGGCTGCTGCTCGCCGCGCTGGTGGCGCTGACCGTGGCGCTCGCCTCGGGCCACCTGTTCGGGCTCGACCGGGCGGTCGCCGACTGGTCGGCCGCGCACCGGCCGACCGCCGTCCGGTGGATCGCCATGGCGCTCAACCTGCTCGGTCAGGGCACCCCGCTGACGTTGCTGGCGGCCGGGCTGGGCGTGCTGCTGGCGCTGCGGGTGCGCTCGGTGCGGGCGGTGCTGCCGCCGGTGACCGCGTTCGTGCTGACGTTCTTCACGATCGGCCCGCTGAAGGTGTGGACCGCCCGCCCGGCGCCGAGCGCGAGCGTGAAGGAGCCGTTCCTGCCGCCCGAGCAGACGCTGCCGCTGTTCCAGCACGACCTGCCGGTGCGGTTCGCCCAGTCGTACCCGTCCGGGCACGTGGCCAACGCGATCGTCTGGTACGGCGTGCTCGCCCTGCTGTTGGCCCCGCTGCTGCGCACGGTCGGCCGGGCCGTGCCGGCCCGGTTGATCACCGTGGTCCGGGTGGCGCCCCCGGCGATCGTCTTCTGCACCACCGTCTACCTGGGCTGGCACTGGATCACCGACTCGGTCGCCGGGCTGCTGCTCGGCCTGCTGCTGGACCGGCTGCTGCGGCGGGTGCCCTGGAACGCCCTGCCCCTGCCGGCGCGGCTCGGCGCCTGGGGGCGGCCGGCCGACGGGCTCGACTGAGCGCCCGCCGCCGGTCTGCCGACCGCAGCCCCGGCGGTGGCCGGCTGAATCTCGATCCGGCGCCGACGACGCGATCCCGTGCGCGGCACCCGCCATCAACCCCGGCACCCTAGGCTGCGGGCGTGGAACGGCTGGCGCGGCGACTCGGCGTACCCGATGCGGTCGTCATCGGTCTGGGCTCGATGCTCGGCGCGGGCGTCTTCGTGGTCTTCGCCCCGGCCGCGTCGGCGGCCGGCGGCGCCGGGCTGCTGGTCGCGCTCGCGCTGGCCGGCTTCATCGCGTTCTGCAACGCCACCAGCTCGGCCCGGCTGGCCGCCCGCTACCCGGAGTCCGGCGGCACCTACGTCTACGGCCGCGAGCGGCTGCACCCGTTCGCCGGCTTCGTCGCCGGGTGGGGGTTCGTGGTCGGCAAGACGGCGAGCTGCGCGGCGATGGCGCTGACGGTCGGGGCCTACCTGTGGCCGGGGCGGGCGCGTCTCGTCGCGGTCCTCGCGGTGGTGGCGGTGACCGCGGTGAACCTGCGCGGGATCGGCAAGACGGCGGCGGCCACCCGGGTGCTGGTCGCGGTGGTGCTCACCGTGCTGGCCGTGGTGGCGGTGACCGGCGCGCCGCGGGTGGCCGGCGACCGGTTCACCGGCTTCGCCGACGTCGGCACACACGGCGTGCTCACCGCCGCCGGCCTGCTCTTCTTCGCCTTCGCCGGGTACGCGCGGATCGCCACCCTCGGCGAGGAGGTCAGGGACCCGGAACGCACCATTCCCCGCGCGGTGCCGCTGGCGCTCGGCGCGGTGCTCGCGATCTACCTGACGCTGGCCGTGGTCGCGCTCGGCGTGCTCGGCGCCGACCGGCTGGCCGCCTCGGCCGCGCCGCTGGTCGACGTGGTGACCGCGGCGGGCCGGCCCGGGCTGGCCTGGCTGGTGCGCGCCGGGGCCGCCGTGGCGGTGACCGGGGTGCTGCTCTCCCTGCTCGCCGGCGTCGGCCGCACCACGCTGGCGATGGCCCGCCGCCGCGACCTGCCGGGCGCGCTGGCCGCCGTGCACCCGCGCCACCGGGTGCCGCACCGCGCCGAGCTGGTCGTGGCCGCCGTGGTGATCGTGGTGGTGGCGTTCGGCGACGTCCGGGGCGCGATCGGCTTCTCCAGCTGCACCGTGCTGGTCTACTACGCGATCACCAACGCGGCGGCGCTGACGCTGGGCCCGTCGCTGCTCGCCGCGCTGGGGTTGGTCGGCTGCCTGGTGCTCGCGGTCAGCCTGCCGCTCGTCAGCGTGCTCGCCGGGTTCGGCGTGCTCGCCCTCGGCGCGCTCTGGTACGCCGTCCGCCACCGCTGAGCGGCGTCACTCCGCCGGCTCGCGCGGGGTGGGGGGCGCGGCCGGCGCGGGCGTGGTCTCCCGCAGCAGGGCGGTCAACCCGGCCCGCCGGGCCACCACGGTCAGCCGGTCACCGGCGTTCAGCACCACGCGCGGGTCGACCGACCAGTCGGCCTTGTGCCCGGTGCGGGTGTGCGCCAGCAGGCGCACCTCGCCGGGGCGGGCCACCGCGCCGAGCGGACGCCCGTCCAACGGGGAGCCGGCCACCACGGGCACCTCGGTGACCAGCAGCGCGTGCCGGTCCACCGGGATGGTGGCGATCACCGCGCGGTCCAGCAGGGCCGCCGCGAACGACGGCGCGGCCAGGTAGGAGACGCTGCGCGAGATGCCGATGCCGAACGCCTGCTGGATCCGCTCGGCGAAGTCGCCGTCGAACAGCCGCAGCACCACCCGCAGGTCGGGGTCGAGCGAACGGGCGATCAGCGCGGCGCGCAGGTTCGCCCCGTCGTCCGTCGAGACCACCACCAGCGCCTGGCTGGTGTCGACCGAGGCGGACCGGAGCGTCTCCTCTAGGCCGGCGTCCCCGACGATCACCGGCACGCCCAGCCGGTGCGCCAACGCGGCGCCCCGCGCGTCGGGATTCTTGTCGATGGCCACCACCTCGACGCCGAAGTCGTGCAGTTGAGCCATCACCCGGGTGCCGATGTTGCCCAACCCGACCACCACCACGTGGCCCGAACGGTCGGGTTGGATCCGGCCGGCGTGCAGGGCCAGCCGGGCGTTGACGATGCCGTCGACCACCGCGGCCGTGATCAGCGGGATCAACGCCAACCCGGCCAGGTTGAGCACCACCTGCATCACCTGGGCGGCGGCCGGCTTGTTGACGTCCGGGTCCTGGCCGCTGAGCGTGGTGACCAGGGTGAGGTAGAGCGCCTCGCCCCAGTCGACGCCGGCGGCCCGGGCGTTCAGCCAGCCCAGCACCGCGATCACGCCGAGCAGCACCAGCACCGCGATGCCGATCTTGCGGGTGGCGAAGCTGCGGACCGCGCGCAGCAGCACCTCCACCGGCTGCCGACGCCGCCGGGCCCGTACCAGCCGGCGGGCGGCCAGCTCGGTGCCGGGCGGCTGGCCGGTCGCCTCGGCCAGCACCACGTCGGCCGCCGCCTCGTCGGCGGGCAGCACCCGGACCAGCTCCGGGTCGGCGGTGACGGCCAGGCCGCACACCACGTCCTGCGGGCGTACGTCGGTGCGGCGGGCCACGTAGAGCGTGCGGCCGGCGTGCCGGAAGTGGGTCGGCGCCAGCTCGCCCAGCGCGGCGGCGACGAAGGCGGGGGCGGCCATCGAGGCGTCCGAGATGATCGCCGAGTCGGGGAAGAGCTGCCGCAGCCCGTCGGCCAGATTGGTGTTGAACATCCGCACCACCAGGCGCAGCCGGGGCTCGACCTCCTGCGCGCAGAGCGCCGCGTGCATGTTGCCCACGTCGTCCTGGTGCAGCAGTGCCAACCCGGCCGCGTCGGCCAGCCCGGCCCGGCGGAACGCGGCCTCGTCGAGCCGGTCCGCCAGGACCACGCGTACGCCGGGCACGTCCCGCCCGTCCGGGCCGTCGGACCGACGGCGCTCCGGCACCACGAGCGTGACCCGGACCTGACCGGCGGCCGGGTCGGTGGCGAGCATCGCCCGGACCACCCAGTAGGCCAACGGGTCCGAGCCACAGACCACGTAGTGGGGGCGTTCGTCCCCGTTCGGCCGGAACCGCCACCCGGTCGCGCGGCGCGCTCGATCGCGCAGAGGCTCGGCCATGCCCGGATCGTAGTCAGCCGCTCGCGGTGGGCGCAGCCCCCATCGATCTTGAACGCATGGCGTCGCCGGCGGCGGGTAGAGCACCGGCATGCAGACGTTCCTGCCGTATCCGGACTTCCTGGCCAGCGCCCGGACCCTGGACCAGAAGCGGCTGGGCAAGCAGCGCGTGGAGGCCATCCAGGTGTTGCGCGGGTTGACCCGACCCGACTACGGCTGGCGCAACCATCCCGCGGTGAAGATGTGGGCCGGGTACGAGGAGGCGCTGACCCGCTACGGGCTCGACATGTGCGCGGTGTGGTGCGAGCCCGGCCGGGCGGACACCTGCGCCGCCACGCTCGCCACCGACCTCGCCGCCGCCTGCGGCATCACCACCGTCCGGACCCAGGACGAGTTGGCCGCCACCGGGGACGTCCCGCCCTGGCTGGGCCGCGAGGACCTGCACCGCAGCCACCGTTCCTCGCTGCTGCGCAAGGACCCCACCCACTACGCCCCGCTCCTCCCCGCCGACACCCCGCTCGACCTGGAGTACGTCTGGCCCCCCTCCGACCGCCCCCGCCGCTGCCTCGGATGAAAGGCGGGGGCCCCTTTTAACGGATTCGGTAGAGGAAGGGGCCCCGCTTAACACCCGCCGCCCGCGCAGGGTCCCGGCGGTGTTAAGCGGGGGCCCCGCCACATCCGAATGCGTTAAAAGGGGCCCCCGCCTTACACCTCGGGCAGGATGGGGGGACTTGGGAGCGGAGGGTGGCGTGGGGCTGTCGCAAGTGGTTGGTCGGCTCATCGGCGTACGTGAGCACGTGGTGGACCCGGGCGGCGGTGGCGCGCCCCGCGTGCCGCAGCCGGCGTCGGCGCTGGTGGTGGGGGGCGGCATCGCCGGCATGTCGGCGGCGGTGGTGCTGGCCGAGCGCGGGGTGGCGGTGACCGTGCTGGAGGCCGCGCCGCATCTCGGCGGCCGGCTCGGCGCCTGGCCGGAGGCGCTGCCCGACGGCGCCCAGCAGAACGAGCACGGGTTCCACGCGTTCTTCCGGCAGTACTGGAACTGGCGCTCGATCCTGCGTCGGGTCGACCCGACGCTGGGCTTCCTCAAGCCGATCCCGGGTTATCCGATCCTGTCCGCGCAGTGGCCGACCGAGGAGTTCGGCAAGCTGCCGCCGGCCCCGCCGGCCAACCTGCTGGCGCTGTTGCTGCGCAGCCCGAGCCTGCGCCTGGCCGACCTGCGGTCGATGGACCGGGACGCCGCGCTGCCGCTGCTCACCTACGACCCGGTGCGCACCTACGACGAGTTCGACGAGCGCACCGCCGACGAGCTGCTCACCTCGCTGCGGCTGCCGGACCGGGCCCGGGCGATGCTGTTCGAGGTCTTCTCGCACTCGTTCTTCAACCACGAGGCGGAGATGTCGGCCGCCGAGATGATCGCGCAGTTCCACTTCTATCTGCTCGGCAACCCGGAGGGGTTGGCCTTCGACTGCCCGGACCAGGATTATGCGACGGCGATCTGGGAGCCGCTCACCCGGCACGTGGAGAAGCACGGCGGCCGGGTGGTGACCGGCGCTCCGGCGGCCCGGCTGGACCGTACCCCCGAGGGTTGGCGGGTGACCGGCGCGAACGGCGATACCTGGGCGGCCGGGCACGTGGTGCTCGCCGTCGACCCGCCGGCACTCGCCGCGCTGGTCGCGGCCTCGCCCGGCCTGGTCGCGGTGGCGCCCGAGCTGGTGGCGCGGATGCCCGCGTTCGGCAAGCCCGGTCCGCCGTACGCGGTGGCGCGCTACTGGATGGACGGGGACGTCCGTCCGGACCGGGCGGTGTTCAGCGGCGTCTCCCGTCAGCCGACGCTGGACTCGGTGACGCTCTACCACCGGCTGGAGGCCGAGCCGCGCCGCTGGGCCGAGCGCACCGGCGGCTCGGTGGTGGAGCTGCACGCGTACGCCTGCGAGCCGGACGTGCCGGCGGACGAGCTTGCCGCGCGGATGCTGCGGGAGCTGACCGCGCTCTGGCCGGAGGTGGCCGAGCTGCGGGTCCGCGAGGTGCGGGCCCGGGTGGAGGCGCAAGCCCCGGCGTTCACGCCGGGCAGCCACGCCGGCCGGCCCGGGGTACGCACCGACGCCGAGGGGCTCTACCTGGCCGGGGACGGGATCCGGACCGAGTTCCCGAGCGCGTTGATGGAGCGTTCGGCGGCCACCGGGATCATCGCGGCGAACCACATCCTGCGGGCCGAGGGCGCGGCGGCCGAGCCGGTCCGCTCGATCCGGCCTCGGGGGCTGCTGGCGCGAACCGCCGATAAACGGTCATAAAACGCATAAGGTTTAGCGGTGGGCACCGCGACGCGGACGGAGGACCGGCAGGACGAGCGGACCGCGGTGGTCACCGCGCTGCGCCTCGGCTGGTCCATGGCGGACGCCTACCACCACGCGCGGACCGCCGACCTGGCCGAGGACGCGGACCGGCCGGCGACCGCCCCGGGGAAACTGTCCAACCTCACCGAGATGCCCGGGCGGCACCGGCTCGGCATGTACCTCGACGGCGTCGACGTGGCACTCGCCCAGATCGCCCCGCTGACCCCGCCCGGCCGTGCCGTGCCGTCGACCGAGGCCGCCCGGCGGGTGGCCGGCGCGGACCGGGAGCCGCTCCTGCTCGCCCTCGACGAGTTGAACGTCGAGGTGTTGCGCTGGACCATGGCCACCAACCACCGGGTGGGCGTGGCGTACCGGCTCGGCCGTTCGCTCGCCGACACCGTCCGGCGCGGCGACGCCGCCGAGCTGGTCCAACGCTTCGGCGGCCGGCAGATCCAGCTCAGCCGGTGGCTGGACGAGCTGGCGAGCGTGCTGCCCCCGTACTCGGCGGCGGTGGTGCGTCGCTCGCTGTCCGCCTGGGCCGACGCGGTCGGCCGGGCCACGGTCGGTGACCCCGGCGAGGCCGGGCTCGCGGAGCTGGCCCGCGAGCTGCGCAACCAGGGCGACCTCTGGCAGGACGTGCTCACCGGCGGCCTGCACCCGCGCGACCTGCTGGACGAGGAGAACTGGGCGGTGGTGGCCCGCAACGTCGTCATCCGGGACCGGAAGCTGGTGGCGCAGGCGGCCCGGGGCATCTTCTGGCCGGTGCTGGCGCCGCTGCTGGTGGTGCTCCTGGCGGTGGTCGGGGTGAGCGCCGCGGCGGCGGCCGGCTCCCCCACCACGCGCGCCGCGGTCGCACTGGTCGGCCTCGGCGCCGGGCTCACCGCCATCTGGCGGTCCATCTCCACCCCGACGCTGTCGGTGGCCGCCGAGGTGAACCGGCCGCTGCTGGAGAGCGAACTGGTGGCGCAGATGAGCGCCCGGATCGACCGCCCGCTCGCCGCCGCCCGCCGGGCCGGAAGCGCCGGCCGGCAGCGACCACCGTCCGACGGCGGATCGAAATACGTTGCCCGCCTTTCCGGGGTGGACCTACCGTGAACGCGCAAGGTCAACCACCGTTCCAGGAGCCGTCCATGTCGTACCGACCCGCCACCACGATGACGTCGTGGCTGCTCGGCGACGGCTGCCCGGGGCCCGGAAGGCTCGACTGACGCGCGTCGCGCGCCCCCGTCGTCGCCGCCCGGTCCCCGTGGACCGGGCGGCTTTCTCGTACCACCGATCGGAAGGGAGAACCCGGTGGACGCCGTCCTCGTCGTCAACGCCGACCTCGGCCCGCTGCACCGGGTCACCGTCCAGCACGCGATCCGGATGCTCTGCCGCCGGGTCGCCGAGATCCACGAGGCCGAGCCGGACCGGCTGATCGGCGTCTTCCCGCTGCCGCGGGTGGTCCGCCTCGTCCGGTACGTGGTGACGCGCTGGCGGTTCCGCGCCGGCCCCGGCTGGTCCCGGGCCGGGGTGCTGGCGCGTGACGCCCGGCGGTGCGCCTACTGCGACGGCCCGGCCGGCACCATCGACCACGTGCTGCCCCGCTCGCGCGGTGGCCGGAACACCTGGGGGAACACCACCGCCTCCTGCTACGCGTGCAACCAGCGCAAGGGCGACCGGACCCCGGCCGAGGCGGGCATGCCGCTGCGGCGGGAGCCGGCCACCCCGAGCTGGGTGACGCTGGCGCGGTGACGGGACGGCCGGCGGGCACAGGGGGCGGTGTCGGGGGTAAACCCCGGCGCGGCGCCCGCCGGCCCCGACCAGCTGAGATCTGGGAAGGAGATGGCTCTCAGCGGGGCCGAAATCTTCCCCGATCTAGCGCAGAGCGGGCGACTCGGCCGGGTGGTGACGGAGGAACTCGGCCGCCCGGCGAGCATTGTGGTGGACCTGCCAGCCGACCAGCGCGAACGTCACCGCGATCAGCCCGAAGGTGGCCACGAAAGCCGGTGAGGTCACGCGGATCAGCGCCTGACCGAGGTTCACCAGCACCAGCCCGGCGACGGGCACGGCCGCCCACCCGCCGTCCACCATCTGGCGCGCGACGAGAGTGAGCGTCGCCAGGTCGGCGTCGGGGCCGACGTCGCCGCGGCGCACCTGCTTGACCAGCCGGGATCGCCGGCGCATCGGCATGGCCCACATGGGGGACTCCCGGTTGGACCGGTAGCGCCCGCTGCGGACAGCCCACACGATCGCACCCACCTCGACGACCAGGCCGAGGACGACGAGCACCGCGCCGGCGATCTGGGCCGACTCCGGGGCGTCTCCCTCCCACCAGCTCGACCAGCCCGCGCCGAGCAGGGTGCGGGCGAGCAGGAGTCCGAGCACACCGGACACCAGCCCCACGCCGAGCATGAGCCCACGGGTCCGGCGCCTGCCCCGCCGGATCAGGCGTGCGTCGTCGTCTCGACCGTCCATCGTGGCCCCCCGTTCGCTGCTCGGGGCGTACCCCTGGGGTGTGGCGGGCAAACGGCGGTCAGCGAGGCGCCGGCGGCGACCAGTCGAAGCGCGGCGGCCGGCGCTCGTTCGCGGCCGCCACCCCCTCGCGGGCCTCGCCGCTGTCCCGCACCTGGGCGTGCCACCAGGCGATCCGGTCGGCGTCGACGCGCCCGTCGACGATCTCCTTGGCGGCGGTGACGGTGAGCCGGGAGCGCTCGGCGATGGTGGCGGTCAGCGCCGCCACCCGGTCGGCGAGCGCGGCGGCCGGGAGCACCTCGTCGACCAGGCCGATCCGCAGCGCCCGGTCGGCGTCGACCAGGTCGCCGGTGAAGAGCAGGTGCTTCGCGGCGGACGGCCCGACCAGCCCGGCCAGCCGCCGCGTGGTCGGCACCGGATAGACCAGGCCGAGCCGGGCCGGGGGTACGCCGAACCGGGCGTCCACCGCGGCGAGGCGCAGGTCGCAGGCGACGGCGAGCTGGCAGCCGCCGCCCACGCAGGCGCCCTCGATCGCGGCCACGGTGGGGCGGCCGAACGCGGCGAGCCGCTCCTCGGCGGCCACCGCGATGCTGCCGTCACCGGCGGCCAGCAGCTCGTCCAGGTCACCGAGGTCGGCGCCGGCGCAGAAGGTGCCGCCGGCGCCGGTGAGCACCAGCACCCGCACCGCCGGGTCGGCCTCCAGGCCGTCGAGCAGCACCGGGAGCCGGCGCCACATGGCCGGGGTCATGGCGTTGCGGCGGGCCGGATTGTGGATCACCACGGTCGCCACCGGGCCGGTCACCGTGACGGTCAACTCCGCGTCGGACATGGGCCCGACCGTAACGGGCGGGGCCCGGTGACCACCCACGTGGGGTGGCCGCCGGGCCCCGGGGTCGGGCGGTCAGGTCAGGAGACGTTGACCGCGGTGTCGTCGACGACGAACGAGGTCTGCAGCGAGGCGTCCTCGGTGCCGGTGAACTTCAGGGTGACGGTCTGCCCGGCGTACGCGGCCAGGGAGAACGACCGCTGGGTGTAGCCGGTGGCCTTGTTCAGGTTCGAGTAGGTCGCCAGCGTCGCCAGCACGGTGCCGGACGAGTTGAGCACCTGCACGTTCAGCTTGTCGTACTGCACCGTCGACGTGCTCTCCGCCGAGTCGATGTGCAGCCAGAAGCTGAAGTTGTAGGTCGAGCAGCCCGACGGCAGGCTCACCGACTGCGCCAGCGTGTCGGTGCGGGTGCTGCCGTAGCCGTTGAGCCACGCGTTCCAGGTGCCGCCGTGGGTGGGCTGGCCCTGCGAGCCGTACTGCCCGATCACGCCGGAGGTGGTGGTCCAGCCGGTGTTGCCGGACTCGAAGCCCGGGTTGCCGAGCTTCTGGCCGGCGCCGGTGCAGCCGCCGCCGGTGCCGGTGACCGTCAGCGAGTACGTGGCGGTCTTGGTGCCCGAGGTGGCGCTGCCGGTGACCGTCACCGAGTAGGTGCCGGTCGGGGTGCTCGCGCTGGTGGCGATGGTGAGCGTGGACGAGGCGCCCGAGGTCACCGAGGCGGGGCTGAACGACGCGGTGGCGCCGGTCGGCAGGCCGGACGCGGAGAACGTCACGGTCTGCGCGGTCCCGCTGGTGGTGGCGGTGGCGACGGTGGTGGAGGCGGATCCGCCCTGGGTCACCGACCCGGCGGTCGGCGACAGGGAGACGGAGAAGTCGTTGCCGGTGGAGCTGCACGGGGCGTCGTTGCCGGCCACGTTCACCGCGGTCCACGCCGCCTGGACGGTCTTGTACTCGGTGGAGCAGTTGCCGTACAGGTCGGTCGCCGCCCGCAGGGTGTACGCCCGGGCGGTGTTCGACGGCGTGGTGGTGTTGACGTACGAGGTGTTCGAGGTGAAGTACACGTCGAGCGCCCGGTACCAGATCTTCTCCGCCTTGGCCCGGCCGATGCCGGTGACCGCCGGAGCCGAACCGCAGACCGGCGAGGTGCCGTACGAGGTGGCGCCGGTGCCCTCGGCGAGGTTGAAGAAGAAGTGGTTGCCGACGCCGGACGAGTAGTGCACGTCCTTGTTCTTGGTGCTGGTGGACCAGCAGGAGTCGGACGAGCCGTCCAGCGACGGGTTGTACATGTAGCGCAGCGGCGTACCGTTGCCGTTGATGTTGATCTTCTCGCCGACCTGGTAGTCGCCCGGGTCGCTCGGCGCGGCGGCGTAGAACTCCACCATGTTGCCGAAGATGTCGCTGGTGGCCTCGTTGAGGCCGCCGGACTCACCGGAGTAGACCAGGCCGGACAGCGCCTCGGTGACGCCGTGGCTCATCTCGTGCCCGGCCACGTCCAGCGAGACCAGCGGGCGGGAGTTGCTCGACCCGTCGCCGTAGGTCATCTGGGACCCGTCCCAGAAGGCGTTGACGTAGTTGTTGCCGTAGTGCACCCGGCTCGGCACGCCCTGGCCGTTGCCGAAGATGCCGTTGCGGCCGTGCACGTTCTTGTAGTAGTCGAACGTCTTGGCGGCGCCGAAGTGGGCGTCCACCGCGGCGGACTGCCGGTTGGAGGTGGCGCCGTTGCCCCACGCGTTGTCCGCGTCGGTGAAGGTGGTGCAGGTGGAGGTGCCGTTGTTCATGTCGCAGGTACGGCCGTTGCCGTGCGACGGGTCGATCATCTGGTAGGTGCTGCCGGAGAGCGTCGTGTCGATGCTGACCGTGCCGGTGTAGATGCCCTGGCCACTGCCGACCACCGACTCGATCTCGTCGTACGAGCCGATCACCTTTCCGGTGGTGGCGTCGGTGACGACGTGCAGCTTCGACGGCGTCTGCTTGTCCGCCTTCCACCCGCTGGCGACGGTCTCCCAGGCCAACCGGCCCTTGCCGCTGCTGGCGTCGACGAACAGTTCGGGCGCGCCGACGGAGGTGAGGCTGCCGGTGAACGCCTTGCGCGCGCTGGCCTTGGCGGCGGCCGCGCCGACCTTGGCGGTGGTGCCCAGGGTCAGCGGGGCGGACAGGCCGACCGAGGTGCCGGTCATGGTGCCGTTCGGTGCGGTGTGGACGACGAAGTCACCGCCGTAGACCCGCAGGCCCTGGTAGGTCCGGGTGTAGCGGGTGTGCGCCGCCCCGGAGGGGTCGACCTTGGTGCGGACGGCCCGGTAGGCCTCCCCGCCGGCGCCCTGGACGGCACCCGGGTTGGTACGGATCAGGCTGTCGGCCCGGGCCGCGGCGGACTCGGGGCTCGGGGCGCTGGGCGCGGCCGCTTGCGCCGTGGTGGTGACGCAGGCCAGCACGCCGCTGGTGAGCAGCGCTGCGCTGACGGCGGCGACGGTTCTTTTCACGTGCCCTCCTGCAAGGAGAAGTTGTGACGGGGGTAGTCACTGATGTAGATATAGCTGAGACATCGACAGGCGTGAAAGAGGGCGACGGTTTCCCGTCCCAGACACTGACCGAACGGATGAGGAGGCGCGGTGGTCCGGAACCGGGTGGCCCCGTCGCGCGTCCGATCGGCATGAGAGCAGCCCCCGCCGTGGCGATCGCCGTCGCCGCCGTCCTCACCCCGCTCGCGGGCTGCGCCCGCGCCGACACCCCGCCGCCGGTCGGCCCGGCCGTCACCGCACTGCCCGGCGTCGAGGTGACGCTCGTGAAGTCGGGCGGCATCGCCGGCCTGACCGACACCGTCACCGTGCGGCCCGACGGCAGCTGGACGAAGACCGACCGGGCCGGCGCCGCCCACGACGGCCGGCTCGCCGCACCGGACCTCGACCGGCTGCGGCAGCTCGCCGCCGACCCGCGGCTGGCCGCCGAGGCGGCGGTCACCGTGCCGGCGACCATGTGCGCCGACGCGTTCAGCTACCGCCTCACCGTCGGCCCGACGAGCGTCGGCTACGTGGACTGCCCGCCGCAGGCCACCCCGCCGGCCGCCACCGCCGAGGTGGTCGGCCTGCTCACCCGCGCCACCGGCTGACCGGCGCCGCTCACCAACCGGGCGCGGCCGCGAGCAGGGTCCGCCGCACGGCCTGCACCTCGCGCCGCCCGGCCGCGCCCGGCCGGGCGGCGAGGAAGAGCGTGTTGAGCGGCGGCACCGGCGGCGCGAGCAGCGCCCGCAACGCGCCGGAGGCCAGCTCACTCCGGCAGAGGTACGCGGGCAGCACGCTCACCCCGGCGCCCGCCGCCACCGCCGCCCGGACCGCCCGCAGGTCCGCCACGACCAGGCTGGGCGTGCGGGTGAGCCGGGTGTCGAAGACGGTCCGCCAGTACCGCCGCAGGATCGGCGCCTCCTCGCCCCAGGCGACCAGCGGCACGTCCCGCAGCGCCGCCGGGGTCACCGGCCCGGCCAGCCGCTCGGCCCAGGACGGCGCGGCCACCAGCACGAACTCCTCGTCGTAGAGCGGCTCGACGACCACTCCCCGCCGGCGCGGCCGCACGCTGGTCACCGCCAGGTCGAGCCGGCCGGCGACCAGGTCGTCCAGCAGCCCCTCCGGCATCCCGGCCACCGCCCGCAGCTCCAGGCCGTCGGCGACCGGACCGGCCAGCGCCGGCAGCACCCGCTCGGCGAGCAACTCGGCGGGTCCGCCGAGGAAGACCGTCCGGGCGTACGCCGTGTCCGGCGCCCCGGTCAGCACGGCGGCGAGCCGGTCCAGCGGCTCGGCCACCCGGCGGGCCAGCTCGTCCCCGGCGACGGTCGGGGTGACGCCGCGGGGCAGCCGGTCGAAGAGCGGCCGCCCGACCGCCTCCTCCAGCGCCCGGAGCTGCGCGGTCACCGTGGGCTGCGCCACACCGAGCTGCTCGGCCGCGCCGGTGATCGAACCGGCGCGGTGCACGGCGAGGAAGCTGCGGAGCAGGTCGAGGGACGCCTTCACATCAGCAAACCTATCGCCGACGTGACTCTTACCTATTGGTCAGCTATGGCTCGACGCGCCAGCATGGGTGGTATGACTCGTGCACTCATCGCCCTGACCAGCCATTCCGAGCTCGGCGACACCGGCCGCAAGACCGGCTACTACGTCGGCGAGGCCGCCGAGCCGTGGGAGGTCTTCCGGGCCGCCGGGTACGACGTCGACCTGGTGTCGGTGGCCGGCGGCGAACCGCCCACCGACGGCCGGGACGCCGACGACAAGACCCAGAACGACTTCCTGGCCACCGCCGGCGTGACGGACACCCCGAAGGCCTCGGACGTCGACCCGTCCCGGTACGACGTGATCGTCTTCGCCGGCGGCCACGGCACCATGTGGGACTTCCCCGACGACGAGGACCTGGCCCGCATCGCCCGCTCGGTCCACGAGCGCGGCGGCGTGGTCGCCGCCGTCTGCCACGGCCCGTCGGCGCTGGTGAACCTCACCCTCACCGACGGCTCCAGGCTGATCGCCGGCAAGCGGGTGGCCGGCTTCACCAACGACGAGGAGGCCGCCGTCGGCCTCACCGACGTGGTGCCGTTCCTGCTCGCCGACAAGCTCACCGAGGCCGGTGCGCAGCACGTCCCCGCGCCGAACTTCACCGAGCACGTGGTGGTCGACGGCAACCTGGTCACCGGCCAGAACCCGCAGTCCGCGCGCGCCGTCGCCGAGGCCGTGGTAAAGCTCCGCCCCTGACCCCCACCCCGCCTTTTTCCGCGATCTTGGAGTTGTGGCGCCTCGAATGCACCTTTCATCCGGTGTCAGAGGTGCCACAACTCCAAGATCGACGCGAGCGGACTTGGGGGGCTTGGGTGTCAGAAGTGGTAGTCGGCGGGGAGGCCGGTGGTTCGTAGGGCGGGTGGGAGGTGGGCGGCGTCGTTCAGGGTGATCAGCGTGGGTGGGGCGGCGTCGCTGTAGCGGATCACGGTCAGCGCGCAGTTGGCGTGGTTCAGCCCGATCCAGCGGCGCTCCGGCGCCTCCAACGCGTGGCGTACCAGCCAGGCGACCAGGAAGTTGTGGGTGACCACCAGCTCACGGACGTCGCCGGAGGCGGGAGCGGTGGCGAATCGGGCCACCGCCTCCGCCGTCACGCGCGGGCCCTCCCGCCGCTCCTCGTCGGTGAACTGGCCGAGAAACGCGGCGTGCCGCTCCGGCAGGCCGGTCGGGTCGGTGTCGTGCGGCATGTGGTCGCCGGCCCGGTCGTCCGCGTGGACCGGGACACCGGGCAGCGCGGCGGCCACGAGCGCGGCGGTCTCCGCCGCCCGGGCCAACGGCCCGTGGTGCACCGCGTCGATCCGCGCCCCGCGCAGCCGCTCGCCGAGCAGCGTCGCCTGCCGGCGGCCCCGGGCGGAGAGACCCACCTCCGGGGCCTCCGTGCCGGTCTCCTCCTGCTCGCCGTGTCGGGCCAGGAACAGCAGTCGGGTCGCCACCGGTCACCTCACCAGATCGGGAACGGCCGACCCTAGCCGCCGCCCCCGATCCGCGCAGCCCCGCGGTCAGCCGTTCGCCCACTGCTCACGCGGGTGCATCTGGCCGATCCGGATCCGGTTGCCGAACGGGTCGCGGATGCCGAAGTCGATCCCGTACGGCCGGTCGGTCGGCTCGTCGGTGACCTCCACGCCCTTGGCGACCAGGTCCGCGTACGTCTTGTGCGCGTCGTCGGTGGTGAGGAACAGGAAGCCACCGGCGGCGCCCTTGGTGAGCAACTCCCGGACCTGCTCCGCGGTCTTCGGGTCCAACGCGGGCGGGCCGGGCTTCTCCAGCAGGATCTCCCGCTCGACGTCGCCCGGCACGTTGACCGTGAGCCAGCGCATGAAGCCGAGATCCTGGTCGGTGTTCACCTCCATGCCCAACTTGCCGACGTAGAAGTCGAGCGCCTCGTCCTGGTCCAGGACGTAGATCTGGGAGCGGGAGATCGAAGTCATCGTCATGCCACAGACGCTAGAGCAACGCCCTGACCTGGTGCTTATCCGAAACTGCTCGGTCTGGTCCAGGATTTGGCGAAGCAGCTCGGCACGTTCGCGGCGGCGCTCCGACGGCGCCGGAAGTCGCTCGGGGACATGCCGACGATCTCCCGGAAGGTCCGACTGAACGTGCCGAGGCTGGCGAAGCCGACGGCCAGGCAGACGTCGGTGACGTCCCGGTCGGTCTCCCGCAGCATCGACATGGCCCGCTCCACGCGGCGGCGCTGCAGGTAGCGGTGCGGTGTCTCGCCGAACGTGGCGCGGAAGGTGCGGATGAAGTGCGCCTCGGACACGTGCGCGATCCTGGCCAGCGCGGGGATGTCCAGCGGCTGCGCGTACGCCCGGTCCATCGCGTCCCGGGCCCGCAGCATGGCCCGGTTGGACTCCTCCACCGCCCGACTCATCGCCAGCAGGCTACCGCCTGCAAGGCGGGGCCCCCCGTTAACGCATTCGGTATAGGAAGGGGCCCCGCTTAACACCCGCCAGGAGACGCGCCGCGGCGAGGATGCCCGAGCGGCCGATTCGCAGCCGGCAGTGGAGTGGCCATCATCGATGGCATGGCGGCGGCGAAAGGGGCACCGACGGACGCACTGCGGAAGACCTCGCTTGTCGCCGGCGGGTTCTACCTGCTCACCTTCGTCTCGATCCCGACCGTCGCCCTGTACCGCCCGGTACGCGACGCGGACTACCTGGTGGGCACCGGATCGGAGACCCCGGTCGTCGTCGGCGGCGCCCTCGAGGTGGTCGTCGCCCTCGCCTGCGTGGGCACCGCCGTCGCGCTGTTCCCGGTGCTCAGACGGCAGGGCGAGTCCCGGGCGCTGGGGTTCGTCGCCGCTCGGGTGGTGGAGGCCACCGGCATCCTCGTCGGCGTCGCGGCCATCCTGACGATCGTCGGGCTGCGGCGGGCCGCAGCCGGCTCGGATGCGCTGGTCACCGGGCAGGCGCTGGTCGGCCTCTACGACTCGATGTTCCTGCTCAGCCAGAGCCTCGTCCCGGCCGTGAACGCGCTGCTGCTGGGCTCCCTGCTGTACCAGTTCCGCCTCGTCCCGCGCGTACTCCCGCTGCTCGGGCTGGTCGGCGCGCCGCTGCTCGTCGCGTCCGACGTCGGCGTGCTCTTCGACCTCTGGGACCGGCTGTCGCCGGTGACCGCGGTCGGGGCTCTCCCCATCGCCTTCTGGGAGTTCTCGCTGGGTGTCTATCTGATCGTCGAGGGCCTCCGACCGGCGCGCGGAATCGCCGTCTGAGCGCCGGTCCGGCCACCGCCTGCGGGAAACGGGGCAGCGGTGAGCCGGCCGCCTCTGCCACCATGGGCGCGACCGCCACCCTCCGTGGCGGGTGGCAAACCGTCCGCCACGAAACGGGGTTCACGGGGAGGGCCATGCGCACCAAACTGTCCACGATGCTGGCCGCCGTGCTCGGGATGACCGCGTCCCTGGCGCTCGTCGGGGTGCCGGCACAGGCCGCCACCGCCGGCTCCACCGCCACCGTGTCGGACCGGCTCGTGCTCGAGCCGACCGAGCGCGGCTACCGCGGCTCACTGGAGATCGATGTGTCCTACCAGGGCAGCGAGCCGAGCTTCATCTCGTACGTCATGACCGAGCCCATTCCTGTCTCCTTCCAGAACCCCGAGTGGGGTGCCCAGTGCAACGACAGTGGCCAGATCTTGTCGGACGGGCGCACCCGCGTGGAGTGCCAGTTCGCCGGCTTCCAGCTCGAGCCGGGTGAACGGCGCACCTTCACTCTCGACTTCGCGGTGTTGACGCCGACCCAGGCGTACGCCATGAAGGCCCGTGCGGGCCGGATCGTCGTCAAGGTGGGCGACACGGTGATCACCGACGAGACGTTCTCGACCCGCTTCCGCTCCACCACCGGCTCGCTCGCCAACCCGCGGCCCTACGTGCAGGACGCGCAGCCGGACCTGCGAGTGAGCGCCGCCAGCGCGGTCACGCTGGTGCGGCAGCCCGACGGCAGGTTCGAGGGTCGGTTGCCGGTGACCCTGCGGTACGTGGGCGACGCCCCGCACAGCTTCGTCTGGTACACCGTCGACCGCCTTCCGGCTCAGGTCGGGGAGCCGTGGACCGAGGGCAGCGGCCTCAACTCGGTCGAAGGCGGGGCACTCATGGACGGTGAGGAGCGCCGGCTGACGTTGATCGTCAACGCGGCCGCGGACGCCCCGATCGGGGAGTTGGGACAGGTCGACATCCAGTTCTCGCTGATCCGGGCCATCGCACCGGACGTCGATCCGACGGACGACCGCATCACGTTCACCGTCACCACGGCCGAGGCGCCCTGATCGCACGGCCAGTCCGATGGCCACCCTCGCCGAGCGCCCCCACTCGGCGGGGGCGGTCGTGTGCGCGATGGCGGTGGAACGCCGGGTGTCGGCATGTCAGGCGGTGGCCTGGTCAGCCCTGCGTATCCCGCGCGCCCGGTAGAGCAGACCGTTGTACCTGCCAGTGACGTACCGGTCGACGGCACCTGGTGACCGAGGGCGGCGGTAGCGTGACTGTCATTGATATTTTCTGCGGCATGAGTCGGGGCCGGGGTGCTGACAACCGCAGCAACCGGCGGCAGGTCGCAGAGCGGGAACGCGCTGCTGCGGTGGAGGACTACCGTGAGTCGGTCGGCCGGTTGCGGCACACCGCCTACCGGAACATGCGGCAGACGGTCGCCTTCGCCACGATCTTCGTCGCGGTCGTCTCTACGTGGATGCTCTTCATCGGCCAGGCGACGCCAACGACCTTCCCGTGGTTCGCGGTGGCGATCCTCGGCGGCGCGTTCGGATTGGCCACCCACTTCGTTCGGCGGTCGCGTCCGCGGCGGTACGTGCTCGTCGTTGCTGTCGTCCTGGCGGTGGTGGGCGTGACCGGCATGTTCCTGACGAGCTAGGGCCCCTCCCGCGGGAATTGGTCGCGCTTCGCTGGTCGGACGTCGACCTCGACGCCGGCGCGTCCGTCTCCGGGAGTCCGCCGGGTTGCCCGATGTCCGGTGCACGACCTGCGGCACACGGTTGTATCACCGCTGATGGAGTTGGGCGTGCCCCCGCACATCGTCCAGGCCCTCGCCCGGCACGCCGACGTCAAAGGTCTACGCTCACGCCAACCTCGATGCGATGCGCCAGGCGCGGGGGCTGTCATGACCCACGTTGCTGTCAGCGTTGCTGTCAACCGGGGATCACGACGGCCACCGGCCGGGATCGCCTTGTGGAATTGGAGCCCCCGGCCGGGATCGAACCGGCGACATCTCGCTTACAAGGCGAGTGCTCTGGCCAGCTGAGCTACAGGGGCGCATGTGACGCGCTCAGCATAGCGACTGGGTCCCGGAATTCCCGCCTGGCAGCGCTCCCGACCACGGAAAACGTCAGTTTCCCGACCGGCCTGACCGACGGATCGTCGCCAGATGGCCCTCCGGGCCGGGAGATTGATGCCTCGCCGTGCCCGGGTGACCGAAATGTGTATGCCGTCCGTCCCACCCGTTGCTCCTCGCCTTGGCACGATCGTGAAAGACGTTTACGGTGCAGTGACACGGATGACACTCCGAGCGGCCTCGGCTGCCCGGGTGGCGTCGGTGTTGGCCGGCACCTTGGGTGCCGGTCGCTCCTTCACTCGGATCGTCCGGCACGTTCCTGCCGGTGAAAGGAAGCGCTCCATCATGGCTACGGTCACCTACGCGAAGGCATCCCGGATCTATCCGGGCACCGAGCGCCCCGCCGTCAACCAGCTCGACCTCCAGATCGGTGACGGGGAGTTCCTCGTCCTGGTCGGC
The DNA here is from genome assembly GCF_900090105.1 of Micromonospora humi. Lineage (GTDB taxonomy): Bacteria > Actinomycetota > Actinomycetes > Mycobacteriales > Micromonosporaceae > Micromonospora > Micromonospora humi. The sequence goes on from NZ_FMDM01000015.1 coordinate 133,142, forward strand.
CCGTCCGGCTGCGGCAAGTCCACCAGCCTGCGGATGCTCGCCGGCCTGGAGGACGTCGACGACGGCGCGATCTACATCGACGACCGGGACGTCACCCACCTCCCGCCGAAGGCCCGCGACATCGCGATGGTCTTCCAGAACTACGCCCTCTACCCGCACATGACGGTGTACGAGAACATGGCGTTCGCCCTCAAGCTGCGCAAGACCTCGAAGTCGGAGATCGACCGGCGGGTCAAGGAGGCGGCGAACCTCCTCCAGCTGGAGGAGTTCCTCAGCCGCAAGCCGAAGGCGCTCTCCGGCGGTCAGCGCCAGCGGGTCGCCATGGGCCGCGCGATCGTCCGCGAGCCGCAGGTCTTCCTCATGGACGAGCCGCTGTCGAACCTCGACGCCAAGCTCCGTGTGCAGACCCGTACGCAGATCGCCTCGCTCCAGGCGAAGCTCGGTGTCACCACGGTCTACGTCACCCACGACCAGGTCGAGGCCATGACCATGGGTCACCGGGTGGCGGTCATGCTGGACGGCGTGCTCCAGCAGGTGGACACCCCGCGGGCGCTCTACGACACCCCCGCCAACGTCTTCGTCGCCGGCTTCATGGGCTCCCCCGCCATGAACATCAAGACGGTGAAGCTGACCGATCAGGGCGGCGCGTTCGCCGAGCTGATGGTCCCGCTGACCCGGGAGCAGATCGAGGCGGCCCGCGCCGAGGGCGGCGACGGCAAGGTCACCGTCGGCTTCCGCCCGGAGGACTGCGACCTGGTCGGCCCGTCCGAGGGCGGCATGCCGGTCGTGGTCGAGCTGGTCGAGGACCTGGGCTCCGACGCCAACGTCTACGGCCACGCCGCGCTCGAGGGCCACAACGAGCGGTTCGTGGTCCGCACCGACCGGCGCACCATGCCGAACATGGGCGACACCGTGTTCGTCAAGCCGCGCACCGGCCGCAGCCACGTCTTCCACGCCTCGACCGGGCGCCGGATCTGACGTACGCGAAGAAAGGGGCGGCCCGCCACGGCGGACCGCCCCTTTTCGTGTGCGGTGTCAGGCCTCGACGGCGCGGCGGCGGGCGACCTCGGCGAGCGTGACCGCGGCGGCGACGCTGGCGTTGAGCGACTCGACGTCGGAGACCATCGGGATGCTGACGGTCAGGTCGCAGGTCTCGCCGACCAGGCGGGACAGGCCCCGCCCCTCCGAGCCGACCACCACGACCAGCGGACCGACCGCGGCCTCGAGGTCGTAGAGGTCGGTCTGCCCGTCGGCGTCCAGGCCGACCACCACGAAGCCGGCCTCCTTGCACGCCTTGAGCGACCGGGTCAGGTTGGTGACCTGGGCGACCGGGACGCGCGCGGCCGCGCCGGCGCTGGTCCGCCAGGCGGTCGCGGTGATCCCGGCGGCACGCCGCTCGGGTACGAAGACACCCTGTGCGCCGAACGCGGCGGCCGACCGGATCACCGCGCCGAGGTTGCGCGGGTCGGTGACCCCGTCCAGCGCGACCAGCAACGGGGCGGCCTGCTCCAGCGCGGCGGTGACCAGGTCCTCGAACGGTTCGTAGGCGAACGGCGGCACCTGGAGGCCGACGCCCTGGTGCAGCACGCCGCCGGTCATCCGGTCCAGCTCGGCGCGGCTGACCTCGAGGATCGCGATGCCCCGGTCGGCGGCGGTGCGGACGATCTCCTTGACCCGGTCGTCGACGTCGATGCCCTGCGCGGTGTAGAGCGCGGTCGCCGGCACCTGCGTGCGCAGCGACTCCAGCACCGGGTTCCGCCCGACGAGCAGCTCGGGGCTGTCCTTCGACGGGTTCGACTTGCGGCCCGGGGAGACCCGGGGCCCGCCGGAGCGGCCGGTGGGCTTGCCACCTCGCCCCTTGGTGGCGGTGGGTACGCCCCGGCCGCCGCCCTTGCCCCAGGTGGTGTCCTTGCTGCCCGGCTGGCCGATCTTGGGCGCGCGGCCCTCCTCGGCGGCGGCACGGCGCTCCTTGTCCTGCTTCCAGGCGGTCCGCTGGGGCAGCTTCTCGGTGCCCGAGTAGGCCTTGTGCCAGGGACGCTCGTCCGCGGGCAGGGTACGCCCCCGGCCGGCGAGGGAGTCCTTGTTCTTGCCACCGGTGCCCTTGGGGGCGCCCGCCTTCGGCGTCAGTCGCCGGCCACGGCGCTGCGAGTTGCCGGCCATCAGTCCTGCTCTCCAATAGTCCAACGCGGGCCCTGGGGGGTGTCCTCGACGACCACGCCGGCCTGCTTGAGCTGGTCGCGTACGGCGTCGGCGGCGGCCCAGTCCTTGCGGCCGCGGGCCTGCGCGCGCTGCTCCAGGGCCAGCGCGACCAGGGAGTCCACCACGCCGCGCAGGTCGCCCGCGCGGTCGCCGCCGGTCCAGGCCGGATCCAGGGGGTCGACGCCGAGGATATCCAGCATCGCCCGGGCGGCGGCGAGCGTCGTGCGGACGGTCACATCGTCCCCGCCGGTCAGCGCCGTGTTGCCGTCCCGGACCACCTCGTGCAGCACGGCGAGCGCCGCCGAGGTGTTGAGGTCGTCGTCCATCGCCGCCGCGAAGGCGTCCGGCAGCCCGTCGGGTCGACCCGCGCCGACCCGCTCGGCCGCCCGCTGCACGAAGCCTTCGATCCTCCGGTACGCGACCGCGGCCTCGCGCAGCGCGTCCTCGGAGTAGTCGATGCGGGACCGGTAGTGCGCGGCGGCGTAGTAGTAACGCAGCTCCACCGGGCGCACCCCGAGCGAGGCCACGTAGTCGAGGTCGAGCGTGTTGCCCAGCGACTTGCCCATCTTGGTGCCGCCGATGCCGAGCAGGCCGTGGTGCACCCAGTAGCGGGCGAACGGCAGGTCGGCGGCCTGCGACTGGGCGATCTCGTTCTCGTGGTGCGGGAACGTCAGGTCGAGCCCGCCGCCGTGGATGTCGAACTCGGCGCCCAGGTAACGCCAGCACATCGCGGAGCACTCGATGTGCCAGCCGGGTCGGCCGCGACCCCACGGCGACGGCCAGGAAGCGTCGGCCGGTTCGTCCGGCTTGGCGCCCTTCCAGAGCGCGAAGTCACGCGGGTCCTTCTTGCCCCGGTCGGGGGCGTCCCCGGCGGGCTGCATGTCGGCCGGGGCCTGCCCGGACAGCGAGCCGTAGGCCGGCCAGGAGGCCACGTCGAAGTAGACGTCGCCGGAGTCGTCGCCGGCCGGGTAGGCGTGCCCGGTCTCGATCAGGCGGGCGATCAGCTCGTGCATCTCCGGGACGTGCCCGGTGGCCCGCGGCTCGTAGGTCGGCGGGAGCACGTTCAGCGCGTGGTAGGAGGCGGTGAGGATCTGCTCGTTGGCGTACGCGATCGACCAGAACGGCCGGCCCTGCTCCATGGCCTTGGCGAGGACCTTGTCGTCGATGTCGGTCAGGTTGCGGATGAACGTGACCTCGAACCCGTGGCGGACCAGCCAGCGGCGCAGCACGTCGTAGTTGACGCCGGAGCGAAGGTGGCCGATGTGCGGGGGTGCCTGGAGCGTGAGACCACACAGGTAGACCCCCACCTTGCCGGCTTCCCGCGGGACGAAGTCCCGCACCGATCGGGTGGCGGTGTCATACAGGCGTAGCGTCACCTCACAAGGGTAGCCGTCCGCACATTTCGAGGTTGGCCGGAGCCGGGTCGTACGCTGCGTGCTGTGGACACGGCGGCACGCCCCCCGGAGACCGCGCAGACCCTGGATCGGGGGCTGCGCCTGCTGCACCTCGTCGCGGACGCCCCGGGCGGGCTGACCGTCACCGAGGCGGCGCACCGGCTGGGCGTCGGCCGCGCGGCCGTCTACCGGCTGGTGGGTGCGCTGGCCGCGCACGGGATGCTCCGGCGTGACGGCGAGGGCCGGCTGCGGATCGGGGTCGGCGTGCTGCACCTGGCCCGCCGCGCCCAACCGCTGCTCGCCGAGGGGGCGATGCCCGCGCTGCGCCGCCTCGCCGAGCGGACCGGGGCGACCGCGCACCTGACCGTGGTCGAGGGCGGCGAGGGCGTCGCGCTGGCGGTGGTCGAGCCCAGCTGGACGGCCTTCCACGTGGCGTACCGGACCGGCTCCCGGCATCCGTTGGAGCGGGGCGCGGCGGGCCGGGCCGTGCTGGCCGGACGCGCCGGCGATGCCGGGCCGGTCAGCACCAGCGGCGAACTCCAGTCCGGCGCGTACGGGGTGGCCGCGCCGGTGCTCGGGGTGCCCGGGCTGGAGGGGAGCGTCGGCGTGGTGTCGCTGACCCCGCTGGACGTGGCCGAGGTGGGTGCCCAGGTCACCGCCGCCGCCGAGGCGGTCACCGCCGCGCTCTCCTGACCCGTTCGCCGCCGACACGGGCTGGGCCGGCGTGGGCCTCTAGCACATCGCGGGCCTGTCGCGAGCGTTGTCCACAGGGTGCCCGTCGGGCACCGGCGGCGGTTGTCCACAGGGGTGTCGGCAGGCGCCGCCGGGCCATCACGCTCGTTCCATGCCACCTCACCCTCATCGACCGCCCGAGCTGGCCGGGCAGGTCTTCCGTGGCTCGGACGCGGTCCGCCGCGGGCTGCTCTCGCGGCACCACCTCCGGGGCGCGTCCTGGGTCCGCCTCCGGCAGGACGTCTACGCCGACGCCCGCCTCGACCGCGACCACGAGCTGGCCTGTCGCGCGGTGCTGCTCCGCATGCCGCCCGACGCCCTGATCGCGGGGCCGTCGGCGGCCTACCTGCACGGCGTCGAGCACGCCGCCGCCTTCACCGACGACGTGCACGTCCTGCTGCCAGCCACGGTCCGGGCCGACTCCCAGCCAGGGGTCCGGGTGCACCACGCCCCGATCGTCGGCGGGCACGGCGGCCTGGCGGTCGACCGCGGCCTGCCCCGGAGCGGCCGGCACGTCCCCGCCGAGGTCGGCGGACCGGGCGACCTCGGCCCCAGCCGGAGGGGACTCGTCACTGCCACTCCCATCCGACTCCACACCCCCACGGCCACCAGCACCGCCACCGCGACCAGGCCGGGGTCGCTCATCGGGCCGCCCGGACCGGCCGGGCGACCGCACCTGACCGGATCACCGCACCTGACCGGCGCGACCGGGCCGCCGCGCACCGCACCCGCGGCCTGCGCCTGGGAGACGGCGGTCTGGGGTGACCCGGTGCGGGCCGTCAGGATCATCGACGGGCTGCTGCGCATCGCGGCGGTCAACCAGGCCGCGCTGGCCACCGAGGCGGCCCGGAATGCCGGGCGGCCGGGCGGGCGCCGGGCGGCCTGGGTGTTCGGCCTGACCGACGGCTGCGCCCGGTCCGCGCACGAGTCCCACCTGCGGGTGCGACTCGTGCTCGCCGGTCTCCCACGCCCGGTGGCGCGGCACCCGGTGCGGGTGCCGGCCGGACTCGTCCGGCACCCCGCACTGGCCTGGCCGGACTTCCGGGTCGCCGTCGAGTACGACCGCCGGCGCCACGCCGACCCCGACCCGCCTCCCGACCGGCACCGGCTCGATGAACTCGCTGAGGCGGGCTGGCTGGTGCTGCATGTGACCGGTGAACACCTGCGTGGGGAGTTCCCCGCCCTGGTCCGGAAGATCCGGGCCGCGCTGGTAGCGCGCGGCTGGCGCCCGTGAACCGCTCCCACCCGGCCGCCGCCACCGCGACGGAGAAGCCGCCGAAGCGAGCGGGAACCGGCGGGGCGACGACGCCCGGGAGAACCCGGACGCCGTCGCCCCGGTTCCGGTCAGGCCGGCGTGGTCACGGCAATGATGCTGCTGAATGCCGAGCTGCCGTACGAGTTCACGGCCTGGATCCGGTAGTAGTAGGTGGTCGACCGGGCCCGTCCGGTGTCGCTGAAGGCACGGGCGGTTCCGGCGGGGGTGAAGGTAGCCAGGTTGGCGGTGAACGACACGTTCGTGGCCCGCTGGAGCACGAAGCTGGTGACCACGCTGGCGGCGCTCTCCTGCCAGGTGAGGTTCACCGTCGCGGTGCCGCCGCCGGCGGCGACGGCGGTGCCGGCGAGGTTCGTCGGGGCGGCCGGCGGGCCGCTCACGGCGATCGTGGCGGTGTTCGACCACGGCGAGCCGACGCCGAGATAGACGGTGCGCACCCGGTAGTAGTAGGTGGTGCCGCCGACGACCGTGCTGTCGGTGTAACTGGTCGCGTTCGCGGCCAGGGTGACCGTGGTCAGGCCGGTGGTGAAGGCGGCGTTGGTGGCGCGCTGGAGTTCGACCGAGGTGGAGTACGACCGGTTGACCCAGCTCAGGTTGACCCGCACCGGGCTGCCGCTCGGTTGGGTGGCGGTCAGGTTCGTCGGGGCGGTCAGGCTGATCACCCCGGAGGCGCTGTTCGACCAGCCGGAATAGCTGGCGCTGTTCTCGCGGCGGACCCGGTAGAAGTAGGTGACGCCGGGCACCGCGGTCGAGTCGGCGTAGGTCGTCGCACCGGCCGCCAGGGTGAAGGTGGTCAGGCCGGCGGTGAAGGTGGAGTTGGTCGACCGCTGCACGACGACCTGGGTGGCGGCCGGCAGCCCGGTGGGATTGGTCCAATTCAGCACGATCGCCGGCGGGACGGTGGCCGACCCGGCATTCACGGTGGCGGTCAGGTTGGTGGGTGGGGCCGGCGACACCCGGATGACGATCGGCCGCATCATGTCGAAGTCCTCGTGATCGACCATGTGACAGTGCCAGACGTACTCCCAACCGAAGTTGTAGGGCTGGTTGGTGACGGTGGCCGGGTCGCCGGTCTGCGGGTCGATCTGGGCGAAGCCGTTGGTGGTGCCGGCGACCTGCGTGGGATCGAGCATCCGGATGCTGTCACCGGTCTTGAAGGGCAGGTTGACCGGCAGCGCGGGCCGCATGGCCACGATGCAGTCCTCGAGCGGGTTCATCCGCACGGTTTCCTTCCAGCCCACCTCGTTGGCGTCCGGCGGCTTGTAGGCGCCGTCCCAGCCGACCCGGTTGATCAGCTGCACGTTGAAGTAGTGGAAGTGGATGAAGTGGGTGTCCACCCCGTTGTGGGTGACCTTCCAGATCTGGGTGCCGTCACCGGCCGAGCCGACCGGAGTGGCCAGGTCGGACATGTAGAGCGTCTCGGTCGGCGGGTCGATGTAGCCCAGCGGGATCGTGGTCTGGATGAACGCGCTGGTCTTGGGCAGTTCGACGCCGAGAGTCGGCATCATCCGGCCGTACACCGGGTCGAACTCCTCGACGATCGCCTTCGGCTGAAGGTCGAGGGTCACCGGGGTGGTGCCGCCCACCGGGACGTAGGTGATGGTGGTGGCCTGGATCGGCACGTAGTGGTTCGTGTAGTTGGTTCCGTACGCCGCGTTGTACGCCTTCTCGGGCACGATCGGCTTCGGCTGACTCTGCGCGTACGCCTGGGGCAGTCGGGCCCGCAGCCGGGTGAGGTCGAACGGCGCGGCAGGCGTGCCCACGACGCGGATCTGCATGAGGGTCCGGGTGTTCGGGCCGTAGCCGGGCTGGGTGGTGGGCGCACCGCCGCTGTCGGTCTGGTCCGGGTCGCCGGTGTAGTAGTCGTACCGGGTGTCGTAGGCGGGCATCGGGGCCGGGGCGTCGTTGTAGAGGATGAGCGTCGACCCGGGTGCGACGGTGGAGAAGTCGACGATCACGTCGGCCCGTTCGGCCGGGCCGAGCAGCAGCGAGTGGTCCGAGACGTTGAGCACGGTGATCGAGCGGCGGTCGTACTCGTAGTTGATCGGCTGGGGCGGGATGACGGCGACCTCCGGCAGGAATCCGCCCTCGTTGCCGATCTGGATCCAGCTCGGGCCGACCGCGGCCGGGTCGGGCACGCCGCCCTCGCGGCCGTCGGTGGGCCAGGTCGGCGGCAGGCCCTCGCCCGGACATGCCTCGACCATCGGCACCTCGCCCGCGCCCCCGTCGTTCAACGTGCCGTCCGGCTTCCACATGGTGCCGTTCGAGGCGGCGTGGTAGAGCTGCAGGTTGAGCGCCCGGTCGTTGCTCGCGTTGAGGATGCGGAACCGGTACGCCTTGGGCTCGACCTGGAACGTCGGGTAGGCGCAGCCGTTCACGATCGGGGTGTCCAGGAACGCCTCGGGCGTGATGGTGGGCAACGGTGTCCCCGGCTGCACCGGCGGCTCCCAGGGCCGGTTGACCGGGTCGTAGTACGGGTTGGGCACCGGACCCTGCTCGATACCGGTGAACGGCGGCCAGAACCACGGCCCGTAGTCCCAGCGGCCCATCGGGTTGGCGCCCTCGGCGTTGTAGGGGTTCTGGTTGGGCATGTAGACGTGCGGCATCCACAGGTTGCCCGGGCCGCCCCAGTTGACGGTGTCCCAGGTCGGGTCCTGCCGGGCGAGCTGCGCCGTCGGCGGCACGAAGGTCTTGTCCTGAATGACCAGCGGGAGGTCGCCGGCGGGGATGACCCCGTCGGCCACCATCTGCTGCTCCACCGGGTCCTGGAGGATGAGCGTCCCGAACTGCCCGCTGTACGGGGTCAGGTGGGTCATCCCCTCCGTGTGGTCGTGGTACCACATCATTCGGGCGCTCTGTTGCATCGGGAAGTAGAGCGTGACCCCACCCGGGCCGGGGTCGGGCATGTCCGGCACGTTGGCGTAGCTGGCGCCGCGTGGGTAGGAGGTCACCTCACCCGGCGGGGTGAGCCACTGCAACGGCGTGCCGTCGCTGATCCAGGGCGTCTCCGATCCGTGCAGGTGTACGACGGCCCGGTTCTGGGTGTAGAGCTCGGTGCTGTTCAGCGGGCCGGTGCCGTTACCGGTGAGGGTGATGTCGACCGGCAGGAAGAGCTTGCCGGCCGACCCGGTGGGCAGCAGGTTCAGGAACTTGATCCGCACCGGGCGGTCCCGCCGCGCGTAGATCAGCGGCCCGCAGTAGTAGGGGCGGACCGGTGGCGGGATGGTGTTGTGTCCGCTGGGGTCGGTGCCGTTGTTGATCTGTCGATACCCGCGGACGCGGGCGGGGGGCAAAATGTCCCGGCTGAACTGCTTGCCGTAGTCCTGGAGGCAGATCTCGTAGTAGTCGGATCCGGGGTAGGTGATGGTGTCGGGCGTCGCGACCGGGATGTAGTGGTTCAGGTTGTTGGCGTTGGCCGGGCCGACGCCCGGCAGCGTGTCGACGAACTTGCGGACACCGGTGCCCGGTTGCACCACCCCGCCGACGACCGTCGGGAGCGGGCTGTTGGCGTAGTTGGGCGTGAATCCGAAGTAGTCCGGCGGGTCGTTGGGGCCGAGCGCCGGCTCCTCGACCGCGGTCTGCTTCGGGATGGCCACCTCGCGGACGGTTTTCTCCTCGGACATGGAGCTCCTCCTCCCCGAGGGCCGGACTGGCATCGATGCCGCCGACCCAGCTGTCACTCTCAGTAACAAGAGAAGCTGATCGGCGTCACGAAGGAAAGGGTCCTTTGGCCTATGGAGTGGGCCTGAGCTGCATAAATGCCATAACGCCCCAACCGGACAGCCCTCGAAGGAAGAACACCGTACGCATTCAGCACACGAAAAGGCCCGGGCGACGTGCGTCGCCCGGGCCTCTCGGTGGTGCGGGGTGTTACGGCCGCGCGTTGGGCTTCAGCGGGGTCTTCACCGCCGCGTAGGCGTCGACGATGCCGTAGCCGTAGAAGCCGTTGAAGTTCAGCGAGCCCGCGCAGTACGCGTTGAACTCGTCGCTCCGACCCTCGTTGGTGTAGGTCTGCAGCCGCGGCTCCGGGCAGGCGTGCTCGGCCGCCGTCCGGTAGAGGTGCTGCTCGACCTGGTCCGGTGCCATGCCGTAGCCGTCCCGGCCCTGCTTCTTGCCCCACTTGCTGACGATCAGCGCGGCCACGCCGGCGGCGTGCGGGGACGCCATCGAGGTGCCCTGGAGGTAGGTGTACCAGCCACACTCACCCTTGGCGGTGCACTGCTTGAACACCGAGTTCTCGAAGCCGGCCACGATGTTGCCGTTCTCGTCGACCGACCCCTCCTCCTGCAGCACCTTCTTCGGGTACGTGGAGAGGATCATGTTGGCGTCGGCGCGGTAGGTGTCGGTGCCGAAGCCGTCCCGGAACCAGCCACCCGGGGCCGCCACCGAGGTCTGCTCGGTGCCGTAGTTCGAGTAGTCGGCCTTCTTGCCGGACGGGCCGACCGCCGACACGCTGATCACGTGCGGGCCCTCGGTGGGCAGGTCCCAGCAGCTCGCGTTGTCGATCGGCCGCGGGTACGGGTCGGCGCCGTAGTCGGGGCTGCTCACGTCGGTGCGCGGGTCGCCCAGGTCCTCGTGGTTGTTGCCGAGCGCGCCGACCAGCGTGACGCCCTTGCGGTGGGCGAAGGTCAGCGCCCGCTTCATCGCCTCGATGATGGTCCGCTGCTCTGCCTGCGCCTCCGGCGAGTCGGCCGGGTTGGCGGCGCAGTTGTAGAGCCACGGGTCGACGTAAAAGGACATGTTGACCACGTCCAGCCCGGAGCGGCCGGCGTGCACCAGCGCGTTCACCACCGGGTTGAGGAAGAAGTAGCCGCTGTCCTGACCACCCTTCAGCTCGACCAGGGAGATCTTCGGGGCCACGCCGGAGAGGCCGAAGCCGTTGGCGGCGGCGCCGATCGTGCCGGCGACGTGCGTGCCGTGGCCGCCGTCGTCGGTGCCGACCGGGTCGAGGCAGCTCGCCACCTCGCACGGGCCGTCGACGTCGGGGAGGTCCGGCGCGAAGTTGCGCGACAGCGCCCAGTTGAAGTTCGGGGCGAGGTCGGGCTGGCTGGCGTCGACGCCGGTGTCCAGCACGCCGACGGTCACCCGGCGGTCGCCCGGCTCGATCTTGCGGGCCTGGTCGGCCCGGATCATGTCCAGACCCCAGAGCTTGTCGTCCAGCGGGTCCATCTTCTTGGCCTTGCCCTTGGCGGCCTTGCCCTTGGCCGCGGCGGCGGCCAGCAGGTGTTCCTGCTCGACCCGGTCCAGCTTCGGCTTGCGGCCGATCGCCTTCTCCTCGGCCGCGCCGACCAGCGCGCCGGCGGCGGTGGCGCGGCTGGCGAAGTCCGCCCGCTCGCTGGTCACCTGGAAGAGGCCGACGTCGTCGGTGCGGGAGACGACAGTGCCGCCGGCCGCCTTGATCGCGGCGATCGCGGCGTCCGTGGAGACGCCGTTCTCCGCCAGCACGGTGAAGGTCCGGGTGTCCGACGGCGCGGCGGTCGCCGGGACACCCAGGCCGGTCACCGTGAGTGCCAGCGAGGCCGCGACCGCGACCGCACCGGCGGTGAAGCGCTTGCTCACCACATCAGATCCTCTCGTTGAGGGACGTGGCAGTCATCCCACAACATGGACGCGGGTTTCGCCAGGGGCCCGTCCGGAATAGCCCTCAATCAGGCATTCGCGCTCGTCATATCGATGAGCACGCCGGGCAGGTCGGTCAACGTGGACACCTCGGCGTCGGGTCGGAGGCCGGGCGGGCGCGGCAGCCCGGCCCGGTTGAGCCAGACCGCCCGCAGGCCGGCCCGCTGGGCGCCGATCACGTCGTGTTCCGGCGAGTCGCCCACGTGCACGACCCGGGCGGCGGGCAGCCCGGCGGCGGCCACCACGGCGGCGAAGAAATCCGGTGCCGGCTTCTTGGGCAGGCCGCCCTCGTGGGCGTACAACGCGAAGGCGAACTGGCCGGCGAGGCCGCAGCGTTCGGCGCGGCTGTTGCCGTTGGTCGCGAAGCCCAACAGGTGGCGCGGGCGCAGGGCGGCCAGCGCCGGCAGAGCGTCCGGGAACGGCCGGCTGAGGGCGTACCGGCGGGCGAAGAAGAGCGTGGCGAACTCGTCGAGGTGGGCGCCGAGCCCGGCCCGATCCAGCGACCGGGCCAGCGCGGCCCGCCGGATCTCCTGCACCGGGGCCGCGCTGAGCGCCCCGAAGACCGCACCCCAGTCGTCCTCCAGGTCCGCGAGCGAGACCTCGGCCGCCGCCGGGGTCCGCCGCCGCATCTCCTCGAGTACGGCCGCCAGCGCGCCGGTGACCGCCGGGCGCAGGTCGACGAGGGTCTCGTCGGCGTCGAAGACGACGGCGGTGCGGTGGCCGCTCATCGGTCGCCGCTCAGCGCCGGCTCGACGGGGGTGGGCGTGACCGCCCCGGCGGCGGACCGCAGTTCGTCCACCCGGACCAGGGCGACGCCGCCGACGATCAGCGCCCCGCCGGCAAGCTGGACCACCGTCGGCAGCTCGTCCAGCACCAGCCAGGCGATCAGCACGGCGAACATCACCTCGGTCAGCCCCACGAACGAGGAGAGCCGGGCGCCGAGCAACCGCGTGCCCGCCACCCCGGTCAGGTAGGCCACGACGGCGGCGATCAGCGACAGCCCGGCGATCGGCACCAGCCAGCTCACCCGGTGACCGGCGAAGCCGACGTCGGCGGTGCCGGCGGCCAACGGGAGCGCCCCGAGCGCGCCGAGCAGCAGCAGCACCAGGGCGCCGACGGCCATGCCGCCGCTCGCCATCACGACTGACGGCAGATCGTCGTCGAGGCGGCCGGCGATGACGAAGTAGCCGGCCAGCCCCACCCCGGCACCGAGCCCCCAGAGCACGCCCACCGGGTCGAGGCGGCCGGCGCCGGTGAGGTCGAGGACGAACACCAGGCCCACCAGGGCGGTCAGCGAGCCGGCCACCGTCAGCCGCCGCGGGCGCTGGCCGTGGACCAGCCACATCCACCCGACGACCAGCACGATGCCGAGGTATTCCAGCAGCAGCGCGACGCCGACCGGCAGGTAGCGGACGGCGTTGAAGAAGCACGCCTGGGCCATGGCCACGCCGAGCAGCCCGAACAGCGTCACCGTGAGCGCGTTGCGGCGCAGCACCGGCCACCGGCCGCGCAGCGCCAGCAGGGCGGGCACGGCCAGCACCAGGGCGGCGATGCCGACCCGGGCGATCACCACCGCCACGGCCGACCACTCTCCCGTGATCAACGGTCGGGCGAACGTGCCCGAGGTGGCGAACGTGAGCGCGGAGAGCAGGGCCAGGCCGAGCCCGACACCGGACCGTTCACGCATCGGCAACTCCTGGTCATGGGTGAATAAGCGTTACGCTGATGACGCTAGGGGCACCGTCCGACAGGAGTCAAGTTGCTTTTCGCTCATGACACCGAGTGCGGGCTGGTCGCCGCCGCCGCGCTGGTGAACACCGCCGGCCCGGGCCGGGAGGGCCTACCCGACGTGGCCGCGCTCGACAGGTTCTTCACCGCGTACGGGTGGAGCGGCCGGCACGAGCACACCGACGCCGAGCTGCGCCAGGTCCGCGCGCTGCGACCACGGCTGCGCCGGATCTGGGACGCCGACGCCGACGAGGTGGTGGAGATCGTCAACGCGTTGCTCCGCGAGTCCCACGCGCTGCCGCAGCTCATCCGGCACGACGACGAGCCGTACCATCTGCACGCCGTGCCCCGGGACGCGCCGCTGGCCACCCGGATGGCGGTCGAGGCCGCGATGGCCATGGCCGACCTGGTCCGGTCCGGTGAGCTGACCCGGTTACGCCACTGCGACCATCCCGACTGCGACGACGTGCTGGTCGACCTGTCGAAGAACCGGTCCCGCCGGTTCTGCGACGGTGGCTGCGGCAACCGGGCCGCGGTCAGCGCCTACCGGGCACGCAGGGCCGCATCCCACTCCTGACGCACCCCCGGCCAGTCCGACCGGGCCAGCTCGTACTCCACCTCGCCGTGCTCCGTACCCGGGATCGGGTCGTCGAACGTCAGGTGGAACGTGCGCACGTAGCGCAACCCGGCCCGGGCCATCACCGCGCGGGACCTGTCGTTCACCGCCATCGTCTGCGCCCACACCCGCCGCACGCCGACCGTGTCGAACGCGTGCCGCACCAGCGCCCGCGCCCCCTCGGTGGCCAGCCCGTGCCCCCAGGCCGCGCGACGCAGCCGGTAGCCCAGTTCCGCCTCGGCGCCGTCCTCGGACGGGTCGAGCGCGTGCCAGCCGAGGAACTCGCCGGTGAACCGGTCGAGCGTCGCCCAGCGGCCGAGCCCGGGATGACTGTCGTACCGCGCCAACAGCCGGGGCAGCACCTCGCCTCGAACCGTCGCGGCCGGCGTCGGCTCGCCGCCGGTCAGGAACCGCATGACCTCCGGGTCGGCGTCCAGCTCGACCAGCCGGTCCGCGTCGTCCACGGTGAACCGGCGCAGCGTCAGCCGCGCGGTTTCCAGCAACACCCCGTCGTCAGCCACGCCCGGATCATCCCGCCGCCCGCCAGGCCCGGGCGAGGCATTTACCTGTCGCCGACCCCGATCCATCCACTCATGTGCAGGTCGATGACCTCTCGCACCTGCCGGCGGAGGCCCGGGTGCCCCATGTCGCCCATCCCCTCGGCCTCCAGGACAGCATCAGTGAAGGTGTCCACGCCGGCCGGAGGAGACTCGCGGAGCCGTCGGTTCTCCGCTGGCGGCAGGCAGATGCCCAGCTTGACGCAGAGTTCGTCGAGGAGCCGTCGAACATCGCGCTCCCGGTCGTCACGTCGGGCCATGAGGGACAGCGTGCCGACTCCTGCCCGGAGACGCCACCCGGCCGAGGCCGTGGTCACCGCGCTAGCTCGGAAGCTCCTCCGCGACCCACAGGCCACGACCCTGCAGGCCGACGACCAGGCCCCGGTCCTGAAGGATGATGATTGCCCGCTGCACGGTCGTGACGCTCACGCTGTAGAGGTCGGCAAGCTCCTTGTAGGTCGGCAGTCGCTCGCCCGGCGGGTATTCACCACTTCTGATCCGGGTGGTCAGGTCCTCGGCCACCTCTCGGTAGCCGCCGCTCGGTATGGGCATGGAGGTTCCTTCGTTCGGCACCCTCCATCGGATCATGAGCAATACCCGCCTTCAAGACCAACATTGTCTTAGGTACTAAAGGTCTCTAGGCTGCTAGCCGTGGCGAGGTTCCTTCGTTCGGCAAGCGACAAACCGAGCCACGCAGCCGTCCGGGAAAGCAGGCACGAGGCCCCCGAGCACGGTGTCGCGGTGGGACCGCCCGCTCCCCCGGCGGGGCGGTCCCACACTCGCCGGGGCGGCGACATCACCAACGACTCAGCTCGAAAGGGACTGGCATGCCCCCACCCGACCGGCCGCACCTGGCGTTACGCCCACACTGGCTCTGCCGGACCTGCGGCACCCCTTGGCCATGCCCGGAGGCGCGCCTCACCCTGGTCGGCGAGTACGCCACCGACCCCGTCGGGCTGAGCGTCTACCTCTGCGGCGTACTCCACGAGGCGACCGCCGACCTGCACCGGCTCCACCCCGACCACCGGCTCGACCCGGCGGCGTTGTTCGACCGGTTCCTCGGGTGGGCCCGGCGGCGGGCGACACCCTGACTCAGGGGTGCGTCATCCGGAGCAGGTCCAGCGCCTCGTCCAACTGGGTCTCGGTGAGCTTGCCCGAGTCGACGTGGCCGCGGGAGATCACCACCTCGCGGATAGAGACCTGCTTGGCCAGCGCCTCCTTGGCGATCGAGGCGGCCTCGTCGTAGCCGAGGTGGCGGTTGAGCGGGGTGACGATCGACGGCGACCCTTCCGCGTACGCCAGGCAGACCTCGGCGTCCGCGACCAGGCCGGCCACCAGGCGCTCGGCGAAGAGCCGGCTGGACGCGGCGATCAGCTTGATCGACTCCAGCAGGTTGCGACCCATGACCGGGAGCATCACGTTCAGCTCGAAGTCGCCCTGCGAGCCGGCGAAGGCCACCGCCGCGTCGTTGCCGATCACCTGGGCGCAGACCTGGCGCATCGCCTCGGCCACCACCGGGTTGACCTTGCCGGGCATGATCGACGAACCGGGCTGGAGATCGGGGATGCGCAGCTCGCGCAGGCCCGCGCGGGGCCCGGAACCCATCCAGCGCACGTCGTTGGCGATCTTGTAGAGGCCGACCGCGACGGTGCGGAGCTGACCCGACGTCTCCACCAGCGCGTCCCGCGCGCCCTGCGCCTCGAAGTGGTTGCGCGCCTCGGACAGCGGCAGGCCGGTCGAGTCCCGCAGCCGCCCGATCACCTTGCCCGCGAAGCCCAGCGGCGTGTTGATGCCGGTGCCCACCGCGGTGCCGCCCAGCGGCAGCTCGGCCAGCCGGGGCAACGCCATCTCCAGCCGCTCCACGCCGTAGCGGACCTGCGCGGCGTAGCCGCCGAACTCCTGCCCCAGCGTCACCGGGGTGGCGTCCATCAGGTGCGTCCGGCCGGCCTTGACGACGGTCTCGAGCTCGGCCGCCTTCGCCTCCAGGGCCATGGCGAGCTGCGTCAACGAGGGCAGCAGATCCTCCACCACGAACTGGGTCGCGGCCAGGTGGATCGAGGTGGGGAACACGTCGTTGCTGGATTGCGACGCGTTGACGTGGTCGTTCGGGTGGACGTCCCGGCCCAGCTCACGGCTCGCCAGGGAGGCGATCACCTCGTTGGTGTTCATGTTGGACGACGTGCCGGACCCGGTCTGGAACACGTCCACCGGGAACTGGTCGTCGTAGCCGCCGGCGACGACGTGCGCGGCCGCGGCGGCGATCGCCTCGGCCACGTCCGCGTCGATCACCCCCAGCTCGCCGTTGACCTGGGCGGCAGCACCCTTGATCTGCGCCAGCGCCTTGATCTGGGCCGGTTCGAGCCCGCGCCCGGAGATCGGGAAGTTCTGCACCGCGCGCTGCGTCTGCGCCCGCCACAGCGCCTCGGCGGGCACCTCCACCTCACCCATCGAGTCGCGTTCGATCCGGTAGCCGGTCGCCTCTGGAGTCGTCACGCATCCCATCCTGCCGCGCCGCCCGCCGACGTGCAGGGGAACGCCCGCCGGCCTCAGCCCAGCCCGGCCAGGAACTCCTCGGTGAGCCTCCGGTCCGGCGACTCGATCTGGACGAACAGCGCCAGCGCCCGGCTGGCGTACCGGTGCGCCTGCTCCGGGTCCGTCCACCGCAGGCACCGGGCCATGCCGTCCAGCGCCCGGGCCTGCTCGTAGCGGGCGCCGAGCCGGGTGGCGTCGGTGAGCACCCGGCGGTGCAGGTCCAGCGCGCTCGCCTCGTCGCCCTGGTCGAGGATCGCCCGGGCGAGCAGGTTGCGGGAGGCGCACTGCCCGACCAGGTCACCGGCGTCGTTGATGGCGACCAGCGCCTGCCGGTGCAGGGCCGCGGCCAGGTCGGGCCGGCCCGCCTCGCGCTCGATCACGCCCAGCTCGTTGAGCAGCTCACCCTCGCCGAACCGGTTGCCGGTGCGGCGCTTCACGGTCAACCCGGCCCGCAGCAGCCGCCGCGCCGCCTCCCGTTCCCCGCGCTGGCGCCGGGCCATGCCGAGATGGCCGATGGCGTTGCCGATCTGGCGCAGGTCGCCGCTCTGCCGGGCGACGCCCAGGTGGTGGCGGCACATCCGCACGGCCTCGTCGGTGCGCCCGCTCCACAGCAGCGTGAGCGAGAGGTTGTTGAGCAGATTGGCCAGGGGCGCCGGGCCGTCCGACTCCCGGAAGAACGCCCGCGACGCCTCCATCGTCTCGATCGCCCGCCGGAACTGGAGACCCACCGCGTACGCCGTGCCGAGGTTGGCCACCGCGCCCCGCAGCTCCCCCGTCAGGCCGAGCCGCCGGTAGATCCCGACCGCCACCTCCATCTGCCGGATCGCCTCGGCGAACCGCGCCCGCCGGTAGTTGGCCGAGGCCAGATAGTTGTACATGGTCGCGACGGCCTTGTCGTCACCCAGCCGCTCGGCGGCCCGCAGGCCGACCCGGTGCGTCTCGATCAGGTCGTCCAGGTGACCGCCGTCGAAGTTGACCGCCCACCCGGCGCGGGCGAGCTGCCAGCTCTGCTGGAGGAAGCCCTCGGCCTCGGCCAACCGCACCAGCGCGGCCAGCGTCGCCCGGTTCTCCTCGATCCAGGTGCGACCCAACCCGACCGTGGCCGCCACCAGGTCGGGGCGCATCGGCTCCGCCATCGCGAACAGGTCGCGCGGCACGGCGAGTTCCAGCGACAACGCGATGGTCGCGGCGACCTGCAGGTGATGGTCGAGGAGCCGGGCGAGCGCCGCCCGCCGCTCCTCCGCCGTCTCGCGCTCCGCGCCGAGGGTACGCGCGTACTCCCGGATCAGGTCGTGCAGGCCGTAACGGCCCGGTTCCACCTCCTCGACCAGGTGCGCGTCGACAAGCTCGTCGAGCGCGTCCTGCGCGTCGGCGAGCGGGAGATCCGTGAGCACGGCCGCCACCCGGTTGTCGGCGCGGGCGCCCGGGTGCAGTCCGAGCAGCCCGAACACCCGCTGGGCGGCCGGCGACACCTGCTCGTACGACAGGGCGAAGGCCTGGGCCACCGACCGCTCCCCGGCGGCCAGTTCGGCCAGCGGGTCGGCGGCGGTGGTCAGCCGCTCGGCCAGGTCGGCCACCCGCCACCGCGGTCGGTGTGCGAGCCGCGCCCCGGCCAGCCGCAACGCGAGCGGGAGGAGCCCGCAGCGGCGGGCCACCTCCGCGGCGGCAGCCGGCTCGGCCGCGACCCGCTCCACGCCGGCCACCCGGGCCAGCAACTCGACCGCCTCGTCGAGGTCCAGCACCGGCAGCGACGACGGCCGCCCCTCGTCCAGACCGATCAGGCGGCGGCGGCTGGTGATCAGCACCAGGCAGTCCGGACCGTTCGGCAGCAGCGGCGCGACCTGCGCCGCATCCGCCGCGTTGTCCAGCACCACGACCGCCCGTCGTTCGGCCAGCTCGGAACGCCACATCGCCAGCCGGTCAGCGGGGTCGACAGGCACCCGTTCGGCCGGCACGCCGAGCTGCCGCAGCAGCGTCGCCGCCGCGGCGGCGGTGGTCAGCGGGCTGCGCTCGCTGTGCCCGTGCAGGTCGACGAAGAGCTGTGCGTCCGGGAACCGGTCCGCCAGGGCGGTCGCCACCTGGACGGCGAGCGTGGTCTTGCCGCTGCCCGCCATGCCGTCGACCAACTGGACCCGGACCCCGTCCTGCTCGATCTCCTTGACCAGCCGGGCCACGGTCTGCTGCCGCCCGGTGAAGTCGCTGATCGCCCGGGGCAGCGCCCGCACCGGGCCGGTGGCCCGGCTCTCCGTCCCGCCCAGCGCCAGGTCACCGGCGAGCACCCGCTGGTGCAGCTCCTGCAACGCCGTACCCGGTTCGATGCCCAACTCGTCGGCGTAGATGCGCCGGCCCTCGCGGTAGACGGCGAGCGCGTCGGCCTGGCGGCCGACCGCGGACAGGGCCAGCATCAGCTGCCCCCGCAGCCGTTCACGCAGCGGGTTGCGTTCAACCGCCTCGGTGAGCTCGTCGATCAACTCGGCCGCCCGGCGCAACCGCAGCTCGACGTCGACGCGCTCCTCCAGCACCGCCAACCGTTGCTCGTCGAGGATCTGCGCCCGCCGCCGCACGCTCCGGGCGGGGATGCCGGCCAGCGCGGGGCCGCGCCACAGCGCCAACGCGGACCGGTAGTGCCGGCACGCCTCACCCACCTGGCCGGCGACCACCTGAGCGCGGGCGGCCTCCACGGTCCGGGCGAACACCTCGGCGTCCAGGTCGTCCGGCTCGACCCGGATGCCGTAGCCGGCCGGATCGGTGACGATGGTCTCGGCGGGCAGCCCCAGCACCACGAACCGGTGCCGCAACCGCGAGACGCAGATGTGCAACTGGGCCCGGGCCGTGGCCGGCGGGCGTTCCTCCCAGACCGCGTCGATCAGCTCGTCGAACGGCACCACCCGGCCGGCGCGCAGCAGCAACAGGGCGAGCACGGTCCGGTCCCGACCTGCGGTGACGGTGGCTTCGCCGCCGCCCACCCGCAGTGGTCCCAGGATCCCGAACCGCATGCGCGCCCCCGTACGCCCTTTGTGCACTTCCTGGAGCGTAACGCGGTGGTCACCGAACGCCGCGTGGAGGTGATAGAGATCTGATAGACGTTCGAGAGCGGCGGCGTCCACACTCATCCCGGGTTGCTGTCGGTGACGGCATCCGACGGGGGCGGTGCGCTCGCCGGGCCGAAGGGTCGGGCGAGCGCACCGATGTCGCTCAGCGGCGGCCGACCGTCAGCACCGGCTTGGTGACCTCGGCGAAGAAGTCGTCGCCCTTGTCGTCGACCACGATGAAGGCCGGGAAGTCCTCCACCTGGATCTTCCAGACCGCCTCCATCCCCAGCTCGGGATATTCGAGCACCTCGACGTGCTTGATGCAGTCCTGGGCGAGCCGGGCCGCCGGGCCGCCGATCGAGCCGAGGTAGAACCCGCCGTGGGCGCCGCAGGAACGGGTGACCTGGGCGGACCGGTTGCCCTTGGCCAGCATCACCAGCGAGCCGCCGGCGGCCTGGAACTTCTCCACATAGGCGTCCATCCGGCCGGCCGTGGTGGGGCCGAACGAGCCGGACGCGTAACCCTCGGGGGTCTTCGCCGGGCCGGCGTAGTAGACGGCGTGGTCGCGCAGGTATTGCGGCATCGGCTCACCGGCGTCCAGCCGCTCGGCGATCTTCGCGTGCGCGATGTCGCGCGCGACGACGAGCGGACCGGTCAGCGACAGGCGCGTCTTCACCGGGTATTTCGACAGCTCCGCGCGGATCTCGGCCATCGGCCGGTTGAGGTCGACGCGGACCACCTCCTCGGCGTCCAGCGTCTCGTCGGTGACGTCGGGCAGGAACCGCGCCGGGTCGGTCTCGAGTCGCTCCAGCCAGACCCCCGACGGCGTGATCTTGGCGACCGCCTGCCGGTCGGCCGAGCAGGACACCGCGATCGCGACCGGGCAGGAGGCGCCGTGCCGGGGCAGCCGGACCACCCGCACGTCGTGGCAGAAGTAGCGCCCGCCGAACTGCGCGCCGATGCCGAAGTTGCGGGTCAGCTCCAGCACCTCGGCCTCCAACTCCAGGTCACGGAATCCGTGCGCGCTCATCGAGCCCTGCGTCGGCAACGCGTCCAGATACTTCGCGGAGGCGTACTTGGCGGTCTTCAACGCGTATTCCGCGGAGGTGCCGCCGATGACGATCGCCAGGTGGTAGGGCGGGCAGGCCGCGGTGCCGATCAGCCGCAGCTTCTCCTCCAGGAACTGCATCATCCGCGTCGGATTCAACAGCGCCTTGGTCTCCTGGTAGAGGTAGGACTTGTTGGCCGACCCCCCGCCCTTCGCCATGAACAGGAACTTGTAGGCGTCGGGGTGGCCGTCCGGATCCTCGGCGTAGAGCTCCACCTGGGCCGGCAGGTTGCTGCCGGTGTTCCGCTCGTCCCACATGGTCAGCGGCGCGAGCTGCGAGTAACGCAGATTGAGCTTCGTGTACGCCTGGTAGACACCGCGCGAGATCGCCTCCGCGTCGGCGCCGTCGGTGAGCACGTGCCGGCCGCGCTTGCCCATCACGATCGCAGTGCCGGTGTCCTGGCACATCGGCAGCACCCCACCGGCCGCGATGTTGGCGTTGCGCAGCAGGTCGAGCGCGACGAACCGGTCGTTCGGCGAGGCCGCCGGATCGTCGATGATCGACCGGAGCTGGGCCAGGTGGGCCGGGCGGAGGAAGTGGGCGATGTCGTGCATGGCCTCGGCGGTCAACGCGGTCAGCGCGGCCGGTTCCACGGTGAGGAACCGGCGGCCACCCGGGCCGTTGACGACGTCCACGCCCTCGTCGGTGACCAGGCGATATTCCGTCTGGTCGGGACCGGTCGGCAGCAGGGGTGCGTACGAGAAGGCGGCGGCACTGCTCATGACCGAAAAGCCTAGGGCAGAGCGGTCGATCGGTGACACCCGCAGGTGGGTCGTGGGACGCCGATCTCACCGGGCGTCACTTCCCGTCGGCGCAGAGTTCCCTCTTCGGCCCGCAGCTGCCCTGGTCGTTCGGGGGACGCCAGGTGTCGGCCGGGTCCGGCGCCGGCACGGCGCCCTGATCCGGTGCCGGCACGCCGGCGGTGCCGGCGCCCCAGCGGACGTACCCGATCTCGCGGCCCTCTCCGACGATCATGCCGTTCGGGCCGACCGCCAGCGCGTTCGCCGAGGTACGCAGTTCGACCAGGACCCGGCCTCCGCGCGGCTCGACCGCGCTCAACCGGGACGGCTTGTCCTCGGCGATCACCGCCGCGTAGGGGGTGAGCGCCGCGCCGCTCTTCTGCCCGGCCGGGCGGGTCCACCGGGTCCGGTCGGCGGACAGCTCGCGGCCGAGCAGGGAATCCTTGTCGGCGCTGCGCACCACCGCGTAGCGGTCGTCGACGGCGAGCAGCTTCTCCCCCTCCGCGCCGACCTGGAGCAGCCGCCCGTCGTAGCCGTCGAGCACCGCCTCGCGGCCGTCCGGGGCGACGCCGATCAGCACGTTCCGGGCGCCCTGCGGATCCTCCCGCTGGACGCACCCGGCCGAGTCCGCGGTGCGCAGGTTGATGCCGGTCCGCCGCCACACCTGCTGCCCGGTGGCCGGGTCGACGGCGGTGATGACGAAGTAGCAGCTCCCGTCGCGGGAGGTGGCCGCGATCCGGAGCAGTCGGCCGCCGACCACGGCGAGCCGCTCGTCCCGGCCGGGTTGGACGTTCTGCAGCACCCGGCCGGTCGCGGTGTCCACCACGTGCACCCGGCCGTCGACCGGGAAGCCGAGCAGCGGCGGGACCGACTCCGGCCCGGCCACCCCGCCGTCGATCCGGGTCGCGCCCAGCCGCCGGGTGCCGAGCAGCTCCGGGTTGTCGGCGAGGACGCCGCTGTGCACGCCGGGCAGGAACGCGCTCCACAGCGGAGCGGTGCCGCGCGGCTCCCAGGCCCGCAGGGTGCAGTCGGTGGGTTGCACGCAGTAGGCGTCGAGCAGCAGGTTGCGGTAGGTCCAGACCGCGATCGCGCGATCGTCGCGGCGACGGGTCACGCCGGAGGACGGGTCGAGGACCTCGTACCCCTTGTCCAGCAGCTTGCCCACGGCGACGACCGACTCCCGGCCGCTGCCGGCCACCGCCGACCAGTCGGCCTTGCGCTCCCAGAGCTGGCTGCCGTCGGCGAGCTTGCGCGCCTCGAT
The DNA here is from genome assembly GCF_900090105.1 of Micromonospora humi. Lineage (GTDB taxonomy): Bacteria > Actinomycetota > Actinomycetes > Mycobacteriales > Micromonosporaceae > Micromonospora > Micromonospora humi. The sequence continues at coordinate 155,934 of NZ_FMDM01000015.1, forward strand.
CCGGGTGCGCTGCTCCACGACCACGGTGTCGCCGGCGATGGTGACGCTGCGCGGGGTGCCGCCGACGCGCTGCTGCCAGACCACGTCCGGCTCGGAGATCGGCTCGCTCCGGTCGACCCAGTCCCACAGGCGGGGGAACGGGTTCCACACGCCGGTGGCGGCGAGCACGACCACGGTGATGAGCCCGAGCAGCAACCAGCCGCGTACGCCTAGGCCCTTCACACGGACACCGTAGCGACGATCACCGTTCTCCCGGGCCCCGCAGGGGGCGTGTCGCGCCGCTTCTTGCTCGGCCCCGGATGTTAAGAGGGGCCCCTTCCTCTACCGAATGCGTTAAGCGGGGGCCCCTCCTTACCCCCGGGCCGCGGAGCGGACCAGCGGGAGCGTGCGGTAGGGGATCTGCTCGGCCAGCGCGATGATCGTCGAGGCGCGCCGGATGCCCTCCGAGGCGACGATCTGGTCGATGACCCGTTGCAGGTCGGTGTTCGAGCGGGCCACGATGCGGCAGAGCAGGTCGCTGGAGCCGGTGATGGTGTGCGCCTCCAGCACCTCCGGGATGGCCGCCAGATGCGCGGTGACCTGGTCGTGGCCGTGTCGCTGGCTGATCTCCAGGGTGACGAAGCTGGTCACCCCGAAGCCGATCGCGGCCGGCGAGATCTCCGGCCCGAACCCGCCCACCACGCCCCGCCCGACGAGCTTGTCCAGCCGGGCCTGGACGGTGCCCCGGGCCACCCCGAGCCGCCGCGAGCACTCCAGCACCCCGATCCGGGGCTCCTCCGCGAGCAGTTCGATCAAGCGGGCGTCCAACTCATCGAGCTGTGCATCCTGACCAGTGTTCATGGTGATCCACCGTACCGAATGCGCAACCTGACCAGGAATTTCACCAACTATTGCCCAACCCGAGGCGGCCCGGCGATGCTCGCCGGAAGCACATCCACGGCGGCCCACGAGGCCGGCCGGTACGCGAGGGAGGCCACCATGACCCAGGCGATCGACCGACCCCAGTCGACCGACGAGGCCGACGCCGACGTTCTCGTCGGCGCCGTCGACCACGACATCAGCCGGGACCCGTTCCCGGTGAAGGGCCTCGACCACCTGCACTTCCTGGTCGGCAACGCCAAGCAGGCGGCGCACTACTACTCCACCGCCTACGGCATGACCTGCGTGGCCTACCGGGGCCCCGAGCAGGGTTACCGGGACCACGCGCAGTACGTGCTGACCAGCGGTTCGGCCCGGTTCGTGCTGACCGGCGTGGTCCGCCCGGACGCCGACGGCGCGGAGCACGTGGCCAAGCACAGCGACGGCATCTCCGACATCGCGCTGGAGGTGCCGGACGTGGACGCCGCGTACGCGCACGCCACCGCCCAGGGCGCCACCGGCCTGCTGGAGCCGCACGACGTCACCGACGAGCACGGCACCGTCCGGATGGCGTCCATCGGCGCGTACGGGGACACCCGGCACACGCTCGTCGACCGCTCCCGCTACACCGGCGTGTTCCTGCCCGGCTTCGTCGCCCGCGGACCGATCGTGGACCGGCAGCCGATGATCGACGCCGGCCTCCAGCCGAAGCGCTTCTTCCAGGCCGTCGACCACGTGGTCGGCAACGTGGAGCTGGGCCGGATGGACGAGTGGGTCGAGTTCTACAAGCGGGTCATGGGCTTCACCAACATGGCCGAGTTCGTCGGCGACGACATCGCCACCGACTACTCCGCGCTGATGAGCAAGGTGGTCGCCAGCGGCACCCGCAAGGTGAAGTTCCCGCTCAACGAGCCGGCGGTGGCCCGCAAGAAGTCGCAGATCGACGAGTACCTGGAGTTCTACCGGGGCCCCGGCGCCCAGCACGTCGCGGTGGCCACCAACGACATCCTGGCCAGCGTCGACGCCATGCGGGCGGCCGGCGTCGAGTTCCTGGACACCCCGGACTCCTACTACCAGGACCCGGAGCTGCGCGCCCGGATCGGCAACGTGCGGGTGCCGATCGAGGAGCTTCAGTCCCGCAAGATCCTGGTGGATCGGGACGAGGACGGCTACCTGCTCCAGATCTTCACCAAGCCGGTCCAGGACCGCCCGACCGTCTTCTTCGAGCTGATCGAGCGGCACGGCTCCCTCGGCTTCGGCAAGGGCAACTTCAAGGCCCTGTTCGAGGCGATCGAGCGGGAGCAGGAGAAGCGCGGCAATCTGTGACACTGTCCGCGTGACCCAGCCTCCCCCGAACACGACGCCGCCGCCCGCCGGGCCCCCGCCCGTGGGCGGCGGCTTCGCGCCGCCGACGCAGCACACCCCGCCGGCGTACGCGGGCCTGCCCGGCTACCCGCCACCCCCACCCGGGTACGTGCCGCACCCGCCGCTCGCCCCGCCCGCGGTGGCGCCGGACGGCCGGCCGCTGGCCAGCTTCGGCGACCGGCTGCTGGCCTGGCTGATCGACACCGCGGTGGCCTCGGCGGTGGCGATGGCGCTGTTCCTGCCGGTCTTCCTGTGGATCGTCTTTCGGGTGGTCGACGACCTGGGGGCGGCCGGCCCGGAGGGGCCCGATCCGGCCACGGTCTGGACGGAGATCTTCTTCCCCCTGCTCGCCGCCGAGCTGGGGCTCTTCCTGGTGGTGTTGGTCTTCTACTGGCTCTACCACGTCGAGTACGCCCGCCGGAGCGGGCAGACGCTGGGCAAGAAGGTGATGAAGCTGCGGATCGTGCCGGCGCAGCCCGGCGCCACCCTCACCCGGGGCATGCTCGGCAAGCGCTACCTGGTCGAGTTCGTCGCCGCGTCGCTGGTGCCGTTCCTCAGCTACCTCGACGGTTTCTGGCAACTCTGGGACAAGCCCTGGCAGCAGTGCCTCCACGACAAGTTCGCGAACACGGTCGTCGTTAAGGTTGGACCGTGAGTTTGGAACCCGGCTGGTACGTCGACCCCGCCGAACCGGAGACCCGCCGCTGGTGGGACGGGGAGGGGTGGATCGGCGCGCCGATCCCGGTCGACGTCACCCCGCCCGACGGTCCCCCGCCCGCCGAACCCGAGCCGGCCGCGACGCCGGCCCCCGGCGCGACCGTCGACCGGTCGGCTCCCGGCGCGCCCGGCGCGGTCCCGACGTCCGGCGCGCCCGGGCAGCCGGGCCAGCCCGGACCGCCGGGGCAGCCGGGCCAGCCGGGATCGTGGCCGGGCCAGTCGGGCCAGCCCGGACCGTGGCCGGGCCAGCCGGGCCAGCCGGGCCAGCCCGGATCGTGGCCGGGGCAGCTCGGTCAGCCGGGGCAGCAGGGGCCGCCGCCGGGCTGGCCCTACCCGCAGTGGCCGGGCCGACCGCCGATCCCGCGCCCGCACGGGCTCCCGCTCGCCTCGTACGGGGCCCGGCTGGTCGCCCGCCTGATCGACCTGGGCGTGGTGTTCCTGCTCAACGCGCTGGTCAACGGCTGGTTCGTCTGGAAGTACGTCGAGGCGATCTCGCCCTACCTGCGGGAGACGATGCGCCGGGCGGTCAACGGCGACACCTCCACCGAGGGGCTGCCCCAGATCGACGACCAAGCCGGTGGGTTGCAGGTCGTCATCCTGCTGATCGCCACCGCGCTCTGGTTCGCCTACGAGGTGCCGTCGATGGCGGCGCGTGGGCAGACCTTCGGCAAGCGGGTGGCCGGCGTACGCGCGCTGCCGGTCGAGGCGGACCAGCCGCTCGGCTTCGGCCGGGCCTTCCGGCGCTGGAGCACCCTCGGAATGCCCACGCTGCTCTGGTACTGCTGCGGGCTGGGCCTGGTGCTCCAGTTCGTCGACGCCGTCTCGCCGCTGTTCGACCAACCGCTGCGCCAGGCGCTGCACGACAAGCGGGCGCAGACCGTGGTGGTCCAACTCCCCCGCAACCGCCCCGATCCCCGTACCGCCCCGCACGACCGCGCCGACCCCCCGGGAGACACCCCATGACCGACACCGGACGTCACCAGCCTCCGCTGCGGCTCACCCGCGCCGACCTGGACGCGCTGCCCAACTACGTGCCCGGCCGCAGCCCGGCCGACCTGGCCCGCGAGCTGGGCCTGCCCGAGGCGATCAAGCTGGCCAGCAACGAGGTGCCGTACGGCCCGCTGCCCGGCGTGGTGGAGGCGGTCGCCGAGGCGGTCGCCGGTTCGCACCGCTACCCGGACATGGGCGTGGTGGCGCTGCGTCAGGCCCTCGCCGAGCGCTACGGCGTGGACGCGGAACGGATCGCCACCGGCTGCGGCTCGGTGGCGCTGGCCGAGCATCTGGTGCGGGCCACCTGCCTGCCCGGCGACGAGCTGATCTACTCGTGGCGCTCCTTCGAGGCGTACCCGATCATCGCGGCGACCAGCGGCGCGACCAGCGTGCGGGTGCCGAACGACGCCGGCCACGGGCACGACCTCGCGGCCATGGCGGCGGCGGTGACCGACCGGACCCGGATGATCCTGGTCTGCAACCCGAACAATCCCACCGGCACGGCGATCCGCAGGGCCGATCTGGACCGGTTCCTCGACGCGGTGCCGGACGACGTGCTCGTGGTGATCGACGAGGCGTACCGGGAGTTCGTCACCGACGCCGAGGTGCCCGACGGCCTCGGCTACCTGGACCGGCCGAACGTGGCGGTGCTGCGCACGCTGTCCAAGGCGTGGGGCCTGGCCGGCCTGCGGATCGGCTGGCTGGTCGCCGCGCCGGCGGTGGCCGCCGCCGTGCGCAAGGTGGTCACCCCGTTCTCCACCAGCATGGCCGCCCAGGCCGGCGCGCTGGCCGCGCTGGCCCAGGCCGACGAGGTGGAGCGGCGCTGCGCGCTGGTGGTGGCCGAGCGGGACCGGGTCACCGAGGCGCTGCGCAAGTTCGTGCCGGACCTGCCGGAGAGCCAGGCCAACTTCGTCTGGCTGCCGCTGGGCGAGCGGGCGGTGGCGTTCGGCAAGGCGTGCGAGGCGCGTGGGGTGATCGTGCGGCCGTTCCCCGGGGACGGGGTGCGGGTCACCATCGGCACCCCGGCCGAGAACGACGCGTTCCTCGCCGCCGCCGAAGCCGCCCTGGCGTAAGGAAGGGCCCCTTCTTGACGCCTGGCGTCGAGAAGGGGCCCCTTCTCACCTGCCGGCTCGGCCGAGCGCCGGGTGCTCAGGTGGCGGCCAGGAGGACGGGCTCGGCCATCAGGAAGTAGCCCTGGTCGTCGTCCGTGGCGGTGGCGTCCTCACGGACCCGCTCCACGGCGACGTAGCCGCCCACCGCGTACGCCCGTCCCGGCTGCCAGCCGATCCCGTCCCGGCCGGCGGTGAACACGAACTCCGACCGCGTCGCACCGGTGAGCGGGTCGATCGTGACCAGTTCCCGCCGGTCGGTCAGCAGGTGCACCCGGCCCGGCTCGGTGGCGAGCACCCGGGCCGGGTGGATGTCCGCCCGGCGCCACAGTTCCTCCCCGGTTCGCGGGGACCGCCCGGTCACCACACCGCCGGAGGTGTCCACCACCCGCTCACCGTCCAGCGCCGACTCCGGACGGTCCAGGCCCGGCGCGGCCGTCGGCTCACCCGGATCGGTCACCAGCCAGCCCCGGCTGCCCCCACCGTCCGGTCCGGCGGTACGCAGGCCACGGCAGCCGGAGTGCCCGTCGCGGCAGCCGACCGGGGTGACCACGAGTCGGTCCGGCGCGTCCGGCGGCCGCCAACGGGTGCGGACCACGCCGGTCGCCGCGTCCCGCAGCTCGACCGAGGGCGGCCCCGCGCAGGTGTCCACCCCGACCATCTCGCCGCTCGCGGTGCTGCCCACGTCGACCCGGCAGCCCCGGCCCACGTCCGCGCGCCAGAGCCGGCGGCCGTCGGTCAGGGCGTACCCGCCGACCGCGCCCGGACCGGCGGCGAGCAGCACGTCGACGCCGTCGACGGTGCGCGCCAGGTGCAGGCCGGCCGGGTCCCAGACCGTGGCGGCGAACGTGCGGCGGGGCTTCGGCACCGACCCCGGCGCCGGCCCGTCGGCCCGCCAGGACACCCGGCCGGTACGCGCGTCCAGCGCCACCAGCCTCCCGTCGGACCAGCGGCTGACCACCGTGGTGCCCTCCGCGAGCACCCCGACCAGCTTCGCCGGCCAGCGACGGTAGGACCAGAACGGGGTGACCCGGTGCCGGCCGGTGACCGGCTGGTCGGCGTACACCTGGCGGGCGCCGGCGTAGACGCGGAGCCGGCCGTCCACGACCAGCGGGGCCACCGGCAGCCGCCCGATCACCCCGGCGGTCGGCGCGGGCGCCGCCGGGTAGGGGTCGCGGGCCACGGTCTCGACCTCGGCCGGCGCGAGCACCCGGGCGACCACGGCGACCGACGCCGCGACGGCCAGCACCGCCACCAGCGCCACCACGGCCCGCCGCCTGCCGGTCTTCGCCATCCGCCACCTCCGCCCCGGCACCCTACCGGCCGGGGCTGGAGCGCGAGCCGATCGCCCGGTTACCGCCACGGGCCGGCGGCTCCCCACTGCTGTCTCCCGCAAGCTTCGGGTGCGTTTCCGGGTGCCGGCACGGCACGGACGGCGGCGTGGCAGAGCGACGCGCCACGGCGGCAGGCGGTGGGGCGGCTCAGGCGGCCTCGGCGGAGCGGGCGGAGCCGGCGGCCAGGGCCAGGTCCGCCAGGTCACGCCGGAGCGCACCCTCCACCGCCCGGGCGGCCAGGCCGCCGAGGATCAGGGCCAGCACCCGGCCGTACGGCCGGGTCGGCACCGCCTCCTGCTGGACGGTGACCTCGGTGCAGCCGCGTCGCCGCCGCTCGACAGTGCGCAGCGTCCAGGTGATCCGGTAGTCGACGCCGGCGCCGCGCGAGCAGAGCACCACCTGGCGCGGTGCGGTCGCCTCGACCACCTCGAACTCCTCCGCTTCGGACCCGCCGTCCGGCCGGACCCGGGACTCCCGCCACGAGGTGCCGGGCCCGAATCCGCCGCCGGTGAGCACCTCGACCGCGCCCACCGCGGAGAGCCAGTCGGCGCGGGCCGGGAGATCGGTGAGCAGGCGCCACAGATCGGCATCCTGCGCTTCGATGAAGGCGGAAACGGTCACCGTCGACATGGCACCTCCCGTGTCGTCCACGGTACGGGCCGTCACCGGCCGAGGGGAGCCCCAGAGTGACATTTCCACCACCGGCGCCCCGGACGGGGCGCCGGGGTCCGGCGGGATCGGTCAGCCGTGGAAGGCGTCGCCGCGCAACGCCTCGACGAACGCGGTCCAGCCCGGCGGGCTCACCGCGAGCGTCGGTCCGTCCTGGTCCTTCGAGTCGCGTACCCCCACCACGCCGTGCGCGGTGACCACGTTGGTGGCCACCTCGACGCAGAGGCCCTGATCGTTCGAGCGGCTGCTGGTGCGCCAGACGGCGCCGGTCAACTCGGTCATGCTCGGTCCTTCCTGTGTGCACTCCTCGCGTGCGCCCCCGGACCGGCACCGCCCGGGGTGCACGCGACCCGCGTCGATCAACGCACAACGAAACGGCCCCGGTCGCACAGCGGGTGCGATCCGGGGCCGTCGATACGGAAGGCGAAGCTAGCGGGCCGGGAGGACCGTCCCGGTGACCTCGCCGAGCGCGATCGTGGTGCCGTCCGGACCGGGCGCGGTGGCGGTGATCGTCACCGTGTCGCCGTCCTCCAGGAAGGTCCGCTGGCTGCCGTCGGCGAACTTCACCGGCTCGGCTCCGCCCCAGGTGAGTTCCAGGAACGAGCCGACCTGGCCGCGTTCCGGGCCGGAGACGGTGCCGGAGGCGTAGAGGTCGCCGGTGCGCAGGGACGCCCCGTTGACGGTGAGGTGGGCGAGCTGCTGGGCCGGGGTCCAGTACATGGTGGCGAACGGCGGCTCGGCCACCCGTTCGCCGTTCCACTCCACCGCCAGGGTGAGGTCCAGCCCGAGGTGCGGGGTGTCGCGGAGGTAGTCCTGCACCGGCGGATCCTGGTCGGGCGCGGGCACGAACGCGTCGGCGAGCGCCTCCAGCGGCGTGACCCAGCCCGACACGGAGGTGGCGAACGACTTGCCGAGGAACGGGCCGAGCGGCTGGTACTCCCAGGCCTGGATGTCCCGGGCCGACCAGTCGTTGACCAGCACCACGCCGAAGACGTGGTCGGCGAAGTCGGTCGCGGGCACGCGGTCGCCGAGCCGGCTCGGCACACCGACCACGAAGCCGACCTCGGCCTCGATGTCGAGGCGGACCGAGGCGCCGGTGGTGGGGCCCTGCGCGCTGGCCCGCTGGCCGGTGGGACGGACCACCGGGGTGCCGGAGACGACCACCGTCCCGGCCCGGCCGTGGTAGCCGATCGGCACGTGCTTCCAGTTCGGCAGCAGCGGCGGCTGGCCGGGCCGGAAGATCTGCCCGACGTTCCCGGCGTGGTGCTCGGAGGAGTAGAAGTCGACGTAGTCGGCCACCTCGAACGGGAGCAGCAGCTCGACCTCGACGACCGGCACCAGCAGCGGCTCCACCGCCGGCTGGTGCGCCTGGTCGGTGAGCAGCTCGGTGACCCGCGCCCGGACGGCGGTCCACTGCGGCCGGCCGAGCGCCAGGAAGGCGTTCAGCGTGTGGTGACCCAGCGCCCCGCCGGCGAGCACCAGACCGGCCGCCTCGGCGCCGGCCAGGTCGAGCACGAGGTCACCGATCCGGACGCCGATCCGCGGCTCGCGGTCGCCGTGCCGGAACACGCCGTACGGCAGGTTCGTCACCCCGTACGGCGACCCCGCCACCCCTGCAACCCACGTCATGCGTCGTAGCCTCCGTTCACCAGCCCCAGCCGGATCAGATCGGTCAGTGGCTCGGAGATGCTGCACGAGCCGTACCCGACCCAGAGCGGGCGCGGAGCCTCGCGCCGGGCCCGGGCCGACTCGACCACCCGCAGCGGATCGGTGGCGGCCAGCAGCTCGGCCACCCCGTCCACCTCGGTGCCGTCGACGGCGGCCAGCGTGGCGGCCAGCACGTTGACGAAGCCGTGGTGGGTGAAGCCGGTCTCCGGGTCGCGGTGCCGGATCGCGTGGTGCAGCCCGGCGGTGAGCTTGAACGGCAGGTCCCGCTCGCGGCAGGCGCAGATCACGGCGGCCAGCTCGACCGGCGTCGGGAACAGCTCGGCGGCCAGCCCGCCGGTGCGGAACTTGGCCGCCACCGGCAGCCCGTCGGCGCGTGCCCGCGCGAGCGAGTCCAGCGCGCCCATCAGCCCGAAGGTCAGCGGGATCTCCGCGTAGACGGCGGTGCCGTCGAGCCGGCCGGCGAGCGCGATCAGCTCGGCCAGGCCGGGCTGCGGGTCCTCGCCGCGTTTGGCGACCGGCGCCTCGACCTGCCGGGCGGTGACGCCGTCGGGCGTCAGTGCCGACAGCGCGGCGGGCAGCTGGTCGAGGCCGGTGTCACCGATCAGCCCGATGACGAGGCCCGGCTCGACCAGGCCGCTGAGCGCGCCGCGCTGGATCTCCGAGGCGGGCAGCAGCAGCGGGCCGACCAGGTCGGCGTACCAGGCGTCGCGGTACCGGCGGTGCGCGGCCACCGCGTCGGGCAGTGCGGCGTTGCCCGGGGGGAAGACCGCGGCGTCGTCCACCAGGCCGGCGAGGAGGCGGGGCACCTGCGTTGACACGAGACAAGAATGTACGGGACGCTACGAGGAACGGACAACCGCGTCCGATTATCGGACGCCACCGGCCGGAGACGGGACATAACGGGAGGCGAAATGCCCTACTACCGCAGCGTGGGCGAGGTGCCCCGCAAACGCCACACCCAGTTCCGGCAGCCCGACGGCACGCTCTACGCGGAGGAGCTGGTCGGCCAGGAGGGCTTCTCCTCCGACTCGTCGCTGCTCTACCACCGCCACGCGCCGACCGCGATCCTCGCCGCCGAGGAGTTCGCCCCGCCCACCGTCACGCGGGTGCCGAACCTGCCGCTCAAGCCGCGCCACCTGCGCACCCACAAGCTCGACGGCACCGGCGCGGACCCGGTGCTCGGCCGGCAGTACCTGCTCGCCAACGACGACGTCCGGATCGCGTACGTGCTCGCCGACCGGCCCTCGCCGCTGTTCCGCGACGCCACCGGCGACCACTGCCTCTACCTGGAGTCCGGCTCGATGCGGGTGGAGTCGCCGTTCGGCGTGCTCGACGCGGTGGCCGGCGACTACGTGGTCATCCCCACCTCGACCATCCACCGCCTGGTCCCGACCGGCGACGAGCCGACCCGGCTGCTCGCGGTCGAGGCGGCCGGCCACATCGGCCCGCCCAAGCGCTACCTCTCCGTCCGCGGGCAGTTCCTGGAGCACTCGCCCTACTGCGAGCGCGACGTCCGCGGGCCGGACACCCCGCTGCTCGTCGACGGCGAGGAGGTCGAGGTGCTGGTCAAGCACCGGCGCGGATGGACGAGGTACGTCTACGCCCACCACCCGTTCGACGTGGTCGGCTGGGACGGGCACCTGTACCCGTGGGCGTTCTCCATCCACGACTTCGAGCCGATCACCGGGCGGATCCACCAGCCGCCGCCGGTGCACCAGACGTTCCAGGGCCCGAACTTCGTGATCTGCTCGTTCGTGCCGCGCAAGGTCGACTACCACCCGGCCGCGATCCCGGTGCCGTACAACCACCACAACGTCGACTCCGACGAGATGCTCTTCTACACCGGCGGCAACTACGAGGCCCGGCGCGGCTCCGGCATCGAGCAGGGCTCGATCTCGCTGCACCCGTCCGGCTTCACCCACGGCCCACAGCCGGGCGCCGCCGAGCGGTCCATCGGGGCGGACTTCTTCGACGAGCTGGCGGTCATGGTGGACACGTTCCGCCCGCTGGACCTCTGCGACGCGGGCACCGCCTGCGAGGACGACGGCTACGCCTGGACCTGGGCGCGCCAGCCCTGACGTACGACGAAAGGGGCCGCGCGGACGCGGCCCCTTGTCGTGTGTCGATCGTCAGAACGTCGAGGCGTCGATGACGAAGCGGTAGCGCACGTCGGACGCGAGCACCCGCTCGTACGCCTCGTTGATCTTCTCGGCTCCGATCACCTCGATCTCGGCACCCAGCCCGTGCTCGGCGCAGAAGTCGAGCATCTCCTGGGTCTCGGCGATGCCGCCGATCATCGAGCCGGCGAACGACCGCCGGGCCGGGATCAGCGAGAACGCGCGCACCGACAGCGGGTCCTCCGGGGCGCCCACGTTCACCAGCGTGCCGTCCACGGCCAGCAGCCCCAGGTAGGCGTCCAGGTCGATGGACGCGCTGACGGTGTTGACGATCAGGTCGAACGAGCCGGCCAGGTCGGTGAAGGTCGACTCGTCGGAGGTGGCGAAGTAGTGGTCGGCGCCGAGCCGGAGCCCGTCCTCCCGCTTCTTCAGCGACTGGGACAGCACCGTCACCTCGGCACCCATGGCGTGGGCCAGCTTCACGGCCATGTGGCCGAGGCCGCCCATGCCGACCACGGCCACCCGCTTGCCCGGGCCGGCGTTCCAGTGCCGCAGCGGCGAGTAGGTGGTGATGCCGGCGCAGAGCAGCGGCGCGGCGGCGTCCAGCTCGATGCCGTCCGGGATCCGCAGCACGAAGCCCTCGGTCACCACGATGGCCTGCGCGTAGCCGCCCTGGGTCGGCTTGCCGTCCCGGCCGACCGCCCCGTACGTGCCGATGTTGCCCTTGAGGCAGTACTGCTCCAGGCCCTTGCGGCAGTTGTCGCACTCCCGGCAGGAGTCGACCATGCAGCCGACGCCCACCCGGTCGCCGACGGCGAACTTCGTCACCGCGGAGCCGACCTCGCGCACCACGCCGGCGATCTCGTGGCCGACGACGATCGGGTAGGTGGTCGGGCCCCACTCGCTGCGCGCGGTGTGGATGTCGGAGTGGCAGATGCCGGCGAACTTGATGTCGATGAGGACGTCGTCCGGTGCGAGGTCCCGCCGCTCGATCGTGGTCGGCGTGAGCGGGTCGGTCGCGGAGGTGGCCGCGTAGGCGTTGACGGTGAGCATCCGAATTTCCTACCCCCGGCGGAACGCGGCGAACCCGGCGACCACCGTGGCGGTGATCGCACCCACAAGCGGCCACGGGCCGCCGACCAGGGCGTACAGCGCCAACAGCACCGGTGCCGCGGCCACCGCGTAGACGGCCGTCGACAGCCCGCGCGACATCGCGTCGCGCACCCCGGGCAACCGGGACGCGGGCAGGCCCGCCAGCAGCCCGACCCCGACCGCCGCCAGCGCGGCGAGCAGCCGGGACGCGCCCGGCGCGGCCGGGGCCAGCGCGGCGACCAGCACGGTGAGCACCAGCGACCAGCCGGCGGCGGACAGCACCAGCCGGCGCAGGCCGGTGTCGGCGGTCCGCACCGGGTCGGGGCCGGTCGGGGAGATGTCGGCCACCGCGGTGAGGTGCTCCAGCGCCTCCGCGTAGCGACGCCGCTCCAGCCGCGCCACCCCCGGGTCCTGCCCCGCCCCGGCCAGCTCCGGACCCAGTCGCAACGCCTCCCGGTAGGCCCGCTCGGCCAGGTCGAACAGCTCCAGCCGTACCGAGACCAGGCCGAGCACGAGGTGCGCCTCCGGCTCGTCCGGGGCCAGCTCGACACCCCGCCAGGCCGCGTCCAGCGCCGGCTGCCCGTTGCGCGCGGCGGAGAGGATCGCGGCGGCGCTGCGCTGCGCGTACGCGTCGGCGGGGCCGAGTGCCAGGATCTCCTCGGCGGTGCCGGCGGCGGCCTTCCAGCGCTCCAGGTCGAGCAGCGCGAGCCCGCGTGTCACCAGCGCCGGCACGGTGCCCGGAGCAGCCGAGACGGCCGCCTCGGCCACGGTGAGCGCCTCGGCGGGACGGTCGGCGGCGAGCTGCATCCGGGCCAGCATGGTCAGCGCCTCAAGATGCGCGGGCTCCGTGGCGATCAACGCGGTGAGCTCGCCGATCCCCTCGTCGTAGCGGCCCAGCTCGGCGAGGAGGTGGGCGCGTTGCAGGAAACCGTCGGCGGCGGACTGGTCTTCGGCGGCGTCACTGGGCATCCCGGCGAGCCTAGCCGCCCGGGTCCGTCCCGTACCGGCCGGCGCGGTCAGGCGCTGCGGCAGGGCGCGTCCGCCCGGCCCCCGCAGGTGCCGAGGCTGCACCACCGCCGCAGGCCGCTCCCGTCGAGGAACAGCCACCCGCAGCGCTCGTCCGGGCAGGCCCGGACGGTGAGTCGGCCCGGGTCGGCGAGCAGGTGCGCGCCACTGAACGCGACGGCGTGCAGCGGCAGCCGCAGCCCGGCCGTCAGGTCGGCCCGCCAGCGACCGCGCCCGTCCGCCGCACGGCGGAACACCATCGTCCGGGCGGCCGCCTCGGCAGCCCGGGCGACCGCGTCGAAGGCCCGGTGGTCGGCCGGATCGACGAGGCTGGCGTAGAGGGCGGCGCGGAACGCACGGGCCTCGGCGAGCACCGCCTCGGCCGTGGCCGGGTCCCGTCGGGCGAGGTGCAGCAGGCGGTTGACGGCGACCTCGTCGGCGAGCCCGGCATGACCGCTCCAGACGGCGAGGGTCCGGTAGCCGCGCAGCCACTCGGCGCCGGGCAGTGGGGATTCCCTGCCCCACCCGGCCAGGGTGTTGCAGAAGTCCAGCGCCGGATGCCCGCCGACGCTCCAGGGGAGGTTCTCGTCGCGGACCCGTACCTCGTACACCGGCCGACCGGTCCGGTCGAGCCGGTCGTCCCCGTCCAGCACGCGGCGGTGCACCTCGCGCAGCCGCGGCCCCGGCTCGACGCCGAAGTCCGCCCTCAGCAGCTCCCGGGTGGTGCGGTACAGCCGCGACGCCTCGGCCCGGCGGTTCCCCCGGTAGAGGGCGGTCATCAGCACCGCCACCAGCTGTTCCCGAACGGGATACCGGTCGGCCAACGGCATCAGCTCCGCGATGACGTGCGCGTGCTGGCCCAGCGCGAGCTGCGCCTCGGCCCGTAGCTCCACGGCGACCAGCCGCAGTTCCTCGACCGTGCCGTGCAACCGGTCACGCAGTTCGCCGTCCGCGGCGTCGGCGAGCAGCGGCCCACGCCAGAGGGCGAGCCCTCGGTCGAGCAACCGCGCCCGCTCGGCGGGGTCGGCGGCCACACCGGCCGCCCGGACCAGCGCGCCGAACTCGTCGACGTCGACGCTGATCCCCTCCCCCTCGACGGCGTAGCCCTCACCCCGGGTGCTGATCCGCACCCCGTACGGCTTCAACGCACCCCGTAACCGGCCGACGTACGTCTGCACCGCGCCGCGCGCGGCAGCCGGCGGCCGGCCGTTCCACAGCAGGTCGATGAGGCGGTCCGTGGGCACCACCCGACCGGTGTCGAGCAGCAGCATCCCGAGCAGGCAGCGTTCCTGCCGCCGGCTGCCGATCTCGACGGGCCGGCCGTCGTGGCGGGCCTCGAACGGCCCGAGCAGGCGGAATTCCATGTCGAACAGGACGGTCCGGCCGGCCCGGGCGGTTGTCATCCGGCGGTGAGCGCACGGTCGGGCGCCCCCGCCGACCGACACGGAGCCGGGTCGGACGCCCCCGTCACCGCCCGTGCGCGGTGAGCCGGTGGTGATCCGCCCCGAGGACGCTGGGACCCGCCCTGACCAGCAACACGGATGGAGTGAGCATGCGTTTCAGCGGGATGAGTATCGCGGTGGCGTCGGTCGTGGCGGCCGTGGTCGCGGCCCTGCCCGGATCGGCGTCCGCCAGCGGGGGTGAACGCACGTCCGGCGCCTGGGTGCCGGCGCCGCAGGAGGCGTTCGAGATGCCGGCCGGCGCCCGGTGCGAGTTCGCGGTACGGGTCGAGCCGATCGTCGACGAGGTGCGGAAGCTGACCCTGGCGACCTACCCGGACGGCTCACCGAAGCGGGAACTGTTCACCGGCGCCCTCGTCGACCGGGTGACCAACCTGGAGACCGGAGCCACCTCCACGGCGGACGCGAGCGGCACCTCGCTCGTCGTCTACGGCACCGACGGCTCGATGACCTGGTACGTCACCGGTCCGGTGCTGCTCGGCTTCCGGGAGGACGCGGGCACGCTGCCGAAGGGCCTGTGGATCGTCGACGGCCAGTTCCGGGTGGAGTTCACCCCGAGCTTCGACAAGACCATCACGATGCTCCACGGCACGACCCACAACGTCTGCACCGACGTCGACTGATCCGGGCGCGGTGACCGGGGCCCCCGGTCACCGCGTCAGTCCGCCGGCGCCTCGTACACCAGCGCCACCGCGATACCGGCCAGACCCTCGCCGCGCCCGGTGAAGCCGAGACCGTCGGTGGTCGCCGCGGACACCGTGACCGGTGCACCCACCGCCTCGGAGAGCACCCGCTGCGCCTCGTCCCGACGCGGCCCGATCTTGGGCCGGTTGCCGACCACCTGCACGGACACGTTGCCGATGGCGAAGCCCGCCGCCCGCACCCGGCGGGCGGACTCGGTCAGCAACGCCACCCCGGAGGCGCCGGCCCACTCCGGCTGGTCCACCCCGAAGTTCGCGCCCAGGTCGCCGAGGCCGGCGGCGGAGAGCAGCGCGTTGCAGGCGGCGTGCGCGGCCACGTCGGCGTCCGAGTGGCCGGCCAGGCCGTCCTGGTCGGGCCAGTGCAGGCCGGCGACCCAGCAGGGCCGCCCGGCCGCGAACGCGTGCACGTCGGTGCCGACAGCCACCCGAGGAACGATCATGACCAGAGGGTACGCGGGGCGCGCGGTCAGGCGCCGGTGGTCAGGAGGTGTTCGGCCAGGGCCAGGTCGAACGGGCGGGTGATCTTCAAGGCCAGTTCGGAGCCGGGTACGCAGAACACCGCCACGCCCTGCTTCTCCACCAGGCCGGCGTCGTCGGTGAGCGGGTCACCGGCCGCCCGGTGCGCGGCGGTCAGCACCGGCCGGCGGAAGCCCTGGGGCGTCTGCACCGCCCGCAACGCCGACCGGTCGACCGTGCCGAGCACCCGCTCGGTGGCGTCGACCTCCTTGACCGTGTCGACCACCGGCAGCACCGGGATCACCGCGTCGCGCCCGTCGCGGATCGCCGCGGCCACCGACTCGACCAGCTCGGGTGGGGTGAGCGCCCGAGCGGCGTCGTGCACCAGGACGATCTCCGGCCCGGCGGGCACGGCGGCGAGGGCGGCGGCCACGGACGCCTGGCGCTCGGCGCCGCCCGGCACCACCGTCACCGGCGCCACCGGCGCGAGCAGTGCCCGCACCGACTCGACGTCGGCGGCCGGTGCGGCCACCACGATCGTGTGCACCGAGGGCGCGGCGGCGACGCGCCGGACGGCGTGCACCAGCAGGGGCTCGCCGGCGAGCGGTCGGAGCGCCTTGGGGGCGCCCGGCCCGAGGCGTACGCCGGCACCGGCCGCAGGAACGAGGACCGCGACGTCACCGCGCGGGTTGAGCTGCGCGGTCACGTCGCGGTCCTCGGTTTCGTTCGCTGTGGTGCGGGTAGAGGCAGAGTTGCGGATCAGGCCTCGGTCAGCACCTTGTCGAGCAGCGTCTCCGCCTCGTCCTTGGTGCTCTTCTCGGCCAGCGCGACCTCGCCCACGAGGATGTCACGGGCCTTGGCGAGCATGCGCTTCTCGCCCGCCGACAGGCCCCGCTCCCGCTCCCGGCGCCACAGGTCGCGGACGACCTCGGCCACCTTCAGCGGGTTGCCGGAGGCCAGCTTCTCCAGATTTGCCTTGTAACGCCGCGACCAGTTGGTCGGCTCCTCGGTGTGCGGTGCACGGAGCACGTCGAAGACCTTGCCCAGGCCCTCTTCGCCGACCACCTCGCGCACACCCACGATCTCGGCGTTCTCGGCAGGCACCCGGACCGTCAGGTCACCCTGTGCGACCCTCAGGACGAGGTATTCCCTGGGCTCGCCCTTGATGACCCGAGTCTCGATTGCCTCGATGAGTGCGGCCCCGTGGTGGGGGTAAACAACGGTCTCGCCGACACTGAAAACCATAGGTTCGAAACCCCTTTCGCTGTGTCTAGGGTAACACGCTCAGGCACCGATGTCTCACCGCTGTCCTGACCGTTGGCGCAGCTCAGGGGCCCTGTGAGAGGTATTTCTTCGGCTTGACAGGAGGTCAAGTCGATGGTTCAGACACGCTCCGTGACGAAGACATGACAACCGGGTGCGGGCGGCCGGAGCGGTCGGGATCTAGGGCAATGCGCTCCTTCCATGGTAGCTCCGCAACTCCGTCCGCGCCCAGGTGTGGCGGTACGGCCCCCGGTGCGGGACGCTGGTGGTGGACGTGACGTCCGCTCACCGAGACGTTCTGGGGGTCCGATGGGCGTGCCTGACGCGGACGGCCAGGGTCCGCCGGACGGCCTCCCCGGGCTGCCCCCGGAGTGGGGCCGGGTGGTCGTCCCCGACGACGCCTCGGCGCTCGCCGAGGAGGCCCGGCAGGTGCGCCGCGAGTTGCGCCGCGGCCCCCGGCACACCCACCGGCCGGCCCGGGTCCGGCTCGGGCTCCCCCTGCTGGTGCTGCTGGTCTCGATGCTGGCCACGCTCGCCGGGCTGGCCGCGGTCACCTGGCCGCGTCCGCAGCGCTCCGGTGACGCACCGACCGTGCTGCCCCGGGCCACCACGGCGGCGCCGTCCGCGGTCGGCCCGCTGCCCGCGCTGGACCTGGTCGGCGCCGACGACACCCCGGTCCCGCTGCGCAGCCTGCTGCCCGCCATGATCATCCTGGTCGACGCCTGCGCCTGCGCCGACGAGGTCGGCACCGCGGCGGCCACCGCGCCCGCCGGAGTCACCGTGGTCACCGTGACCGAGGGCCGCCGCGCCGGGCCCGCCACCGCCACCGGCGTACGCCCGCTCGGCGACCCGGCCGGCGGCCTGCGCTCCTACCTGCACCTCGCGGCCCAGCCGGGCACCGGCGTCGCGCTGCTGGTGGACCGCCAGGGCAGGCTGGTGCGGGTGGTTCCCGAGCTCGGCCCCGCGACCGACTACCGGGACGACCTGGTCCGCCTGGCCGGCTGACCCGGGCTCAGTAGAGCGCCTCCAGGCGGGCGTCCAGCTCGGCCTCGCCCCGCAGCGGCTCGAACCGCACCAGCACCGGGGCGCCGGAGCCCTCCAGCAGCGGAATGTCCAGCCGGGAACCGCAGCTCAGCACCCGCTCCGTATCGCCGGCCCCGGCCCCGGCGACGCGCAACGCGACAGCCGCCCCGGCACCGGAGCACCGCACCGACAACCGGTACGTGTCGCCCGACGAGGGGTTCGCCTGGCGGACCACCGCCGGCGCGCCAGGCGTCAGCCGGGACGTCTCTCGCCACACCACGTGCGAGACCTCGAGCGGACGCGTCGACCCGTCCGGGTCGACGTGGATGATCACCGAGCGGTCCGGCCCCGGACCCACCTCGCCGGTGTCGGGGTCGACGGCGACCACCGCCGGGTCCCGGCCGGCCGGCGGGGCCTCACCGACCGCGCCCTCGACCTCGACCCGGGACCGGACGAGGTCCTCGGTCGTCGAGCCCCCGGTCGCGCCGAGCCAGGGCGCCGTCGACCGCCACCACCATGCGCCGAGCGTCAACGCCAGCACGGTCAGGCCGACCAGCATCGCCGACCGGATCCGCTCCTCGGAGGCCATGCCCGTCAGGGTAACGGCGGGCCGGTCAGCCCGTGCGCTCCAACAACGCCGCGTAGAGCGTCAGCCCCGGCCCGAACGCGAGCATCACCACCCGACGTGGCGGCGACGGCGTACGGGCCAACCGGTCCAGGATCAGCAGCACCGTCGGGGACGAGCAGTTGCCGTGCTCGGCCAGCGTCTCCCGGGACGCCGCCAGCGCCGTCGGCGGCAGGGCCAGCTCACGCTCCACCACGGTGAGGATGCGCGGCCCGCCCGGATGCACCGCCCAGCCGTCCACCCCGGACCGGTCGCACCCGTGCCGGGCCAGCAGGCCGTCCACCAGGTCGCCGACGAACCGGGAGAGCACCTTCGGCACCTTCGGCGACAGTCCCATCCGGAAGCCGCTGTCGGTGACGTCCCAGGTCATGTGGTCGGCCGTGGAGGTGTCCGTGACGGAGGTGACCTCGCGTACCGCGTACCCCCGGCCGCCGGGCACGACCACGGCGGCGACCGCGGCGTCCGAGAAGAGCGCGTGCGAGACGATCTGCTGGGTGTCCACCCGGGTGCCGGCCGGCTGGATGTGCAGGCTGGTCAACTCCGCGCAGAGCAGCAACGCGGGCCGCTGCCGGGCGGTGACGAAGTCGCCCGCCGCGCCCAGCCCCGGCAGGGCCGCGTAGCAGCCCATGTGGCCGACGAACATGCGCTGGGTGTCCGGGGCCATGCCGAGGTCCCGGGCGAGCAGGATGTCCAGGCCCGGGGTGGCGTACCCGGTGCAGGAACAGACCACGAACAGGCCGATGTCGCCGGCGTCCAGGCCGGCGGCGGTGAGCGCGCGGCTGACCGCCTCCTTGCCCAGCGGCAGCGCCTCCACCTGGTAGCGGCGCATCCGACGCTCGGTCGGCCACTCCGAGACGTCCTCCAGCAGCGGGTTCACCGCCGCCTGCCGGCGGGTCACCCCGGAGTTGGCGAAGATCCTCTCGGCCAGCGCACGGGTGGTGCCCGAGAAGTGCTTCTCGAAGAACCCCGTCCACAGCTCGTCCTGCGCGGCGCCCGGCGGTTGCGCCATGCCCAGACCCGCGATCACCGGTACGCCCACGTCCCCCACCTCAGCTTCGGTCAGTCCTGCGGCCATGGAACTCCGGCTCGAACCGGCTCACTCCTCGCGCTCACCAACGAGGGACCGTGCCGTCCCGGTCCGGGTCGCCGCCGAGCGCGGCGATGCCGAGCCAGTCGGCGCACACGTCGGAGGTGGCCGGGTGCAGCGAGCCGCACCGGGCGTCCCGGTAGAGCCGCTCCAGCGGATGGCCCCGGCGGGTCGCCGAGGTGCCCGCCGCCTCCAGCACGGACGCCGCCACCTCCGCGGCCGTGGTGCCGGCCAGCAGCTTGGCCCGCCACACCCAGCGGTTCGTCTCGGCGGAACCGGGCTCCTCGTCGACCCGGCGCGCCGCCTCGGCGACCACCAGCTCGGCGGAGGCGGTGGCCGCGTCGGCCCGCCCCAGCCGGGCCCGGACCGCCGGCAGGCCGGCCAGGTTCCGGGAGTTCAGGTGCTCGGCCGCGGCGTCGACGGCGGCCCGGGCCACCCCGACGTAGACCGCGGCGTAACTGGCCACCAGCCAGTGCGGCATGAGCTGGGCCACCACCAGGGCCAGCCCCTCCACCCCACCGAGCAGCCGGTCGGCCGGGACGGTCACGTCCAGGTGCAGGTCGTGCGAGGAGGTGGCGCGCATGCCGAGCGAGTCCCAGGTCGGCTCGACCGTGATCCCCTCCCCGGCCGGGACCAGGAACTGGGAGACCACGGACGGGTCGGTGGCGCTGCGCGCGGCCACCAGATAGCCGTCCGGGTGGCCGGCGCCGGAGCAGAAGGTCTTGCTGCCCTTGACGTGCCAGCCGCCGTCCACCGGCTGGTAGACGGTGCTGAGCTGGGACAACCGGGCGCCGGCGCCGCGCTCGCTCATCGCCACCGCGTACCAGGCGCCGTCGGCCGCGGCGCGCAGCAGCCGGTCCCGGGCGGCCAGCGCCTCGTCCGGTACGCCGAGCGCCTCGGCCAGTTCCTCGGTGACCGCGCCCAACGCCCCGGTCACCGAGGCGTGCATGTTGAACACCAGCGCGGTGGCGCCGTTGCCCCGGGCCAGTTCGGTCGCGACGGCGGCGTACTCGGCGAACGTCGCGCCCGACCCGCCCAGCTCGCGCGGGACCATCAGCCCGAACAGGCCGGCCTCGCGCAGGTCGGCGAAGTCCTCCACGGGGAACGAGCCGTCCCGGTCGTGCGCGGCCGCGCGGGCGGCCAGTCGCGGCGCCAACCGGCGGGCCGCCTCCAGCGCGTGCACAGTCATGTCCGCCCCCTTCTCGACGTCCCTTACCCCGGGTGGTCCCGGCTACCCTTCCCGACGCCCGCTGCCCTGGTAGAGGACCGCGGTCGACCGGGTCGGCACGATGCGCGGCTCCGTCCGGACCGGACGGTCGGCGCCCCGCCACCGACGCAGCAACCACGCCAGCGTGCCGCCCAGCTCCGGCCGGACCCCGCGCAGCCGCAACGCCACGCCGTGCCGGGCGCACTCGGCCACCAGTGCGCGGGCGTCCACGAACAGCCGGTGGTCGTGGATGCCGCGTGGCACCGTGGGCAGCCGTTCGCCCAGCTCCACCGCGACCAGCCGGGCCAGCAGCGTGTCGTTGAGGGTGTCCAGCACCAGCAGGCCGCCGGGGCGCAGCAGCCGGCACGCCTCGGCCACCGCCCGTCGCCAGTCCGGCACGTGCTCCAGCAGCTCACCGGCGGAGACCACGGCGGCGCAGCCGTCGGCCAGCGGCACCGCGGTGGCGTCACCCTGGAGCACTGTCACGCCGTGCGCGGCGGCCTGGTCGAGCGCGGAGCGGGTCAGGTCCACCCCCACGTGCCGGTAGCCCTTGCCGGCCAGGTGCGGCGCGAGCAGCCCGGCACCGCAGCCGAGGTCGACCAGCAGCGCGTCCTGGGTGGACGCCGGGGGCACCAGGGCCGCGCGGGCGCGGGCCAGCCAGTGCAGCATGGCGAAGGCGCCGTCCGGCCGCCACCACTCGCCGGCCAGGTCGTCGTACTGCCGGGGGTCGTTCGGGGGCAGCGCCCGGCGCGGACCGACCACCGGGGACGCTTCTGGCATGGACCGAGCGTGGCACGACTCCCCGGTAACGACCAGACTTCCCTTATGTCGACGCGGGTGTTAGGGCTGGTCAGGGCGAGCCATCCGGAGCCGGCGGCGGCGGTCGTCGTGGTCGCCGCGCTGCTCGCCGCCGCCGTCGGGCACACCGCCGCCGGAGTCGTGACGGTGGCACTGACGGTGCTCGCCAGCCAACTCGCCGTCGGGTGGAGCAACGACCTGATCGACGCCGAGCGGGACGCCGCGGTGGGGCGTACCGACAAGCCGGTGACCACCGGCGCGGTCGCCCGGCCGACGCTGGCCCGGGCCACCGCGGTGGCCGCCGTCGCCACCCCGCTGCTCGCGCTGGCCGCCGGTCCGGCCGCGGCGGCGTGCGCCACAGTGGGGCTGGTCTCCGCGCTGCTCTACAACAAACCGCTGAAGTCGACGCCGGTGTCGGTGCTCCCCTACGCGGTCTCGTTCGGCGCGCTGCCCGCGTTCGTGGTGCTGGCCCTGCCCGGGGCGCCCGCTCCGCCGGCCTGGCTGGTGGCCGCCGCCGCGCTGCTCGGCGCCGGGGCGCACTTCGCCAACGTCCTGCCCGACCTGGCCGACGACGCCCGCACCGGGGTGCGCGGGCTGCCGCACCGGCTGGGGCCGGCGGGCAGCCGGCTGGCCGCCGCCGGGCTGCTCCTCGCGGCCACCGTCGCCCTGGTGTTCGGCCCACCCGGGCCGCCGTCGTGGACCGGCCTGTCGGCGGTCGCCGCGGCCGTCGCGGTGCCGGTCCTCGGGTGGTACGCCGGACGCGCCACCGCCAAGGCCGGCGGCCGTCCGGTGACCGCCTTCCGGGCGGTGCTGGTGGTCGCGCTCATCGATGTGGTGCTGCTGGTGGCGAACGGCCGGGTGGTCTGACGAGTCCCCTGCCGAGGTGGCATTGCCGGGTCCGCGTGCGGGCCTCGATCAGCTCCAACTACCCTGGAGCGCGGTCTGCGCGGGTATGGCCACCCCGTGCCCGGGGATCGACCGGGCGGGGATCGTGACGAGGAGGACCGACGTGACGCGCTCGATCAGGGGTTCCCGGGGGCCGGCCCTGCTGCTGGCCGGCACGGCGGCGGCGGCGAGCCTGCTGCTGTCCGGGTGCGGCGCCGGGCAGATCGCCGAGACCGCCAACAAGATCCCGTCGGTACAGGGCGTGAACGTCCAGACCTCCGACAACCTCTACCAGGTGCGCGGGCTGTACGTGCAGTTCCCGGGGCCGAAGGGCTACGAGGCGGGCGCCGACGCGCCGCTCAACGTGGTGATCTACAACGACAGCAAGGCGCCGGTGACGGTGACCGTCACCACCGACAGCGCGCGCGAGATCGTGCTCACCGGCGGCGCCGGGTCCAGTGGCGCGGCCACCCCGACCGGGTCGCCGACCGAGCCGGCCTCCGCCTCGCCCACCGCCGCCGACCCGAGCGCCTCGCCCAGCCAGTCGCTCGAGGTGCCCGCCTCCCCGTCGGCCGGCGAGTCCGGCTCGGCCAGCCCGTCGCCGTCGGAGAGCGCGTCGCCGTCGGAGAGCGCGTCGGCGCCCGCCGGCCAGCCGGCCCGGATCGAGATCCCGGCGCTCGGCTACGCCCAGCTGAACAGCGGCAACCCGCGGTTCCTCCAGCTCGTCGGCCTGAACCAGAAGCTG
Source organism: Micromonospora humi (assembly GCF_900090105.1). GTDB lineage: Bacteria > Actinomycetota > Actinomycetes > Mycobacteriales > Micromonosporaceae > Micromonospora > Micromonospora humi. The sequence continues at coordinate 179,108 of NZ_FMDM01000015.1, forward strand.
CTCGTCGGCCAGCAGGTCAACCTGACGTTCGACTTCGGCAACGGCAACGTGATCAAGACCCCGGCGCCGATCGGTGTCCCGCTCACCCCGGAGGCGCCGCCGTCGCCGGTCGTCAACCCGCGTGAGCACTCCGCCGAAGAGGGTGGCTCCGAGGGCGGCAGCCACGGCTGACGCCGTACCGTCTCCGTCGACACCGCCGCGGTGGCCTGCGCCACACCGGCGGTGTCGTCGTTTCTCCGGTGGGCTTTCGTCGCACCGCCCGGTTAGCGTCCGGTGGTGACCACGCCCCGATCGACCTCCTCCCGCGCCGGTGCCGGCCGTGGCCGCGCCGCCGCCCGCGAACCCCGCCCGGCCTACGAGTGCGACGCCTGCGGTCACCAGCCGCCCAAGTGGATGGGCCGGTGCCCCGAGTGCGGCGAGTGGGGCTCGGTGGTCGAGTCGACGGTCACCGGCCCGCTGGTCTCCGGCCGGGTGGTCAGCTCCCGGATGCCGGCCGAGCCGGCCCGTCCGATCGCCACCATCAGCGCCGCGCCGGCCCGGGCCCGGCCGACCGGGGTGAGCGAGCTCGACCGGGTGCTCGGCGGCGGCCTGGTCCCCGGCGCGGTGGTGCTGCTCGCCGGCGAGCCTGGCGTCGGCAAGTCGACCCTGCTGCTCGACGTGGCCCAGCAGTGGGCCGCCGGTGCGGGCAGCCCGTCGCTGGTGGTCAGCGGTGAGGAGTCGGTCAGCCAGGTCCGGCTGCGCGCGGAGCGGATGGGCACCCTGCACGACCAGCTCTACCTGGCCGCCGAGAGCGACCTGGCTGCGGTGCTCGGTCACCTCGACGCGGTCAAGCCGGGCCTGCTGGTGCTCGACTCGGTGCAGACCATCTCGACCACCGGCACCGAGGGCGTGCCGGGCGGCGTGACCCAGGTGCGCGCGGTCACCGCCGCGCTCGTCGCGGTCGCCAAGGAGCGTGGCGTCGCCACCGTGCTGGTCGGGCACGTCACCAAGGACGGTCAGGTGGCCGGCCCCCGGGTGCTGGAGCACCTGGTCGACGTGGTGTTGCACTTCGAGGGCGACAAGCACTCCTCGCTGCGCATGGTGCGCGGCGTGAAGAACCGGTTCGGCGCGGCCGACGAGGTGGGGTGCTTCGAGATGCACGAGGGTGGCATCAGCAGCCTGGCCGACCCGTCCGGCCTGTTCCTGACCCGCTACTCCGAGCCGGTGCCGGGCACCTGCGTGACAGTGGCCATGGAGGGCCGGCGGGCGCTGGTCACCGAGGTGCAGGCGCTGATCGGCGCGACGGTCGCCGGCTCGCCCCGGCGCACCGTCTCCGGCCTCGACAGCGCCCGGCTGGCCATGGTCCTCGCGGTGCTCCAGCGCCGCACCGAGCGGCTGACGCTGCACGACCGGGAGGTCTTCGCCGCCACCGTCGGCGGCATCCGGGTGGTCGAGCCGGCGGCCGACCTCGCGGTGGCGCTCGCGGTGGCCTCCGGCGGGCTCAACCTGGCGCTCAACCCGCACCTGGTCGCCATCGGCGAGGTCGGGCTCACCGGCGAGGTGCGGCGGGTCGGCGCGGTGCCCCGCCGGCTGGCCGAGGCCGCCCGGTTGGGCTTCCGGCTCGCCCTGGTCCCACCCGGTTGCGGCCCCGGCAGCAGCGGCGTAGCCCCGGAGAACATGCGCGTGATCGAGGTCACGGATGTGCGTGCCGCGCTCCAGGCTGCCGCCCGCGCATCCGCCGAGTGACCGTGAGTGCACGCGCGCGGCGGCTGCGGCCGGACGATTCCGGACAGGCCACGCGGTCCACCGAGGGCCGGACGAGCCCGGCATCGTGACACATCACAGTAACCACGAGAGCACCCACCGCACCGCAGTCCGTAGACTGTGCCCGTGCCGATCGACCGCGATGCCACCAAGCCCGCAACGGCGACGCCGCACGCCCGCACCGGTGCCGTGAGCGGCAACCCCACCCGCGCCATCAGCGTGAGCGTGGCCGGGAGCGTCGGCGGCGCCGGCGCCGACCCGCTGCGCGCCAACCTCGCCCTCATGGCGCCCGGCACCGCGCTCCGCGACGGCCTGGAGCGGATCCTGCGCGGTCGCACCGGCGCGCTGATCGTGCTCGGCTACGACAAGGTGGTCGAGCAGATCTGCACCGGCGGCTTCCCGATGGACGTGGAGTTCTCCGCCACCCGGGTCCGCGAGCTGTGCAAGATGGACGGCGCGGTGGTGCTCTCCAGCGACGGCACCCGGATCGTCCAGGCCGGCGCGCACCTGATGCCCGACCCGTCCATCCCCACCGAGGAGTCCGGCACCCGGCACCGCACCGCCGAGCGGGTGGCCCGGCAGACCGGCTACCCGGTCATCTCGGTGAGCCAGTCGATGCGGATCATCAGCCTCTACGTCAACGGCCAGCGGCACGTGCTGGACGACTCGGCGGCCATCCTGTCCCGCGCCAACCAGGCCCTGGCGACGCTGGAGCGCTACAAGCTCCGGCTGGACGAGGTCTCCGGCACGCTCTCCGCGCTGGAGATCGAAGACCTGGTCACCGTCCGCGACGCGGTGGCGGTGGTGCAGCGGCTGGAGATGGTCCGGCGGATCGCCGACGAGATCGCCGGCTACGTGGTGGAGCTGGGCACCGACGGCCGCCTGCTGGCCCTTCAGCTCGACGAGCTGATGGCCGGCGTGGACGCCGACCGCACCCTGGTCATCCGCGACTACCTGCCGGTGGGCCGCAAGTCGCGCACGCTCGACGAGGGGCTGGTCGAGCTGGACCTGCTCAGCGCCACCGAGCTGATCGACCTGGTGGCGGTGGCCAAGGCCATCGGCTACCCGTCCGCCTCCGACGCGCTCGACGCGGCGGTCAGCCCGCGCGGGTTCCGCCTGCTGGCCAAGGTGCCCCGGCTGCCGGCGGCCGTGGTCGACCGGCTGGTGGTGCACTTCGGCAGCCTGCAGCGGCTGCTCGGCGCGACCGTCGAGGATCTCCAGGCGGTCGAGGGAGTGGGCGACGCCCGTGCCCGTGGGGTCCGCGAGGGCCTGTCGCGGCTCGCCGAGGCGTCCATCCTGGAGCGGTACGTCTGATCCGCCTCAGCCGGTGACGGTCAGCTTCACCGGCTCGCTGATCTTGGTGCCGACCCGGGCGAAGACCTGGTACGTGCCGATCGGGGCGTACGGCCCGGCGGCCAGCCCGTCGGCGCAGCGGCTGGTGTCCCGCCCGTTCCAGCCCAGTTCGTAGGCGCGCTCGAAGTTCGGCGTGAACGACTGCACGTCCGAGCCCTTGCCGGTGCCGCAGGTGTCGGAGGACCAGACCTTCTCCGCGCCGGCCTTGACGTAGAGCTCCTGGAGGTCGGCGCCGACGTCACGGCTGCACGTCCGGTTCGAGACGTTCTTGATCTTGAGGTGCAGCGTGACCACGGTGCCCCGCTGGGCGTTGGCCGGCACCGCCACCGGCGTCACCCGGATCTCCGAGTCGGTGCAGGCGCCGTCGGCGGAGACCGGTTCACCGGACGCGCCGCCGTCACCCGTGCCCGACCCGCCGCCCGTGCTCGTGCCGCCGTCGGTGCCCGTGCCACCGCCGGTGCTCGTGCCACCGCCGGAGTCGGTCCCGCCGCCGGTGTCACCGGAGGCGCCCGGCGAGGGCGACGGAGCGGTCGACTGCGGGGCCAGCACCGAACCGGACGGGCCCGGGGCGGCCCCGGCGGAGCCACCCGGCGACGGGTCGCCGCCCGGTGCGCCGGTGTTCTTGTTCGTGCCGGTGCAGGAATAGAGCAGGACAATCAGGAAGAGCAGCCCCGCGCCGAGCACGACGGCACGACGCCGCCAGTAGACAGCGGGGGACAGGGGGCCGACCGTCAGACGCATGATGCGCCTACCGTAGCCGCGTGGCGCTCGGCGCGCCGGTCCGACGCGCCGGTAACCGCGTGCAACACCCACCCGAAAGTCCACAGTGGATGCCCACGGTCGCCGTCAGAGATAGACCTTGCGCTGGTAGACGGCGTGCGCGCCGGCAACCTGGTCGAGGAAGAGCAGACCCGCGCAATGGTCGATCTCGTGCTGGAGCGCGCGCGCCTCGAAACCGTCGGTAACCAGCCGGACCGGCTCGCCGCTCCCCGGCAGCACGCCCTCCACCACCAGGCGGCTGGCCCGCTTCACGTCACCGGTCAGGTCCGGCACCGACATGCAGCCCTCCCGGCCGGCCTTCCACCGGCTCGCCTCCACCACCCGGGCATTGCAGAGCACGAACGTGCCGTGCACGGTGACCGCCTTCGGGTGCCCGGTCACGTCCACCGCGAACACCTGCGCGCTCACCCCGATCTGCGGGGCCGCCAGACCCACACAGCCCGGCGAGACCCGCATGGTGGCCACCAGGTCGGCGGCCAGCCGCACCACCTCGGCCGAGGTCGGGTCGACCTCCGGACCGGGCCGGCTCAGCACCGGCTCCGGCGCGGCCACCACCGCACGCACCTCGCCCGGGACACCGAGCTTCGCCGGCGTCCAGCCACCCAGGCCGGCGTACTCCGGGCCGGTCACAGCAGGTCCGTGTCCGCCGGGCGGAGGCTGACGCCGACGCCCAGTTCCGCCGCGACGCGGGTGAGCCGGCCGGCCACCTCGTCCGAGCTGCCCGGCGGCAACTCCACCTCGGCGACCACCACGTAGAGCGAGCCAGTCAGCCGGGTACTCAGGTCGGTGACGTTGCCACCGGCGTCGGCCAGCACCCGGGTCATCGCCGCCACGATGCCCATCCGGTCGGCGCCGTGCACCGCCAGCACGTACGGCTCGCCGGCCGGCTCGCTGGCGCCGTCCGGGGTGACCGCGCGTACGGTGGCCAGCAGGTGCCCGTCGGCGGCGAGCGGGGCGAATGCGGCCTCGACGTCGGCGGCGGCCGGCCCCACGCAGATCAGGGTCATGGCGAAGTGCCCCCGCAGCCGGGTCATCGTCGAGTCGGTGAGGTTCGCGCCGAGCCCGGCGAGGACCTCCGCGACGTCGGCGACGATGCCCGGTCGGTCCCGGCCGATGACGGTGATCGCGAGCTCGTTCATTCGGACATTCTGCCCCGCCGCCGAAGATCCACCTCACCGGGCCTACCCGGCCCGCCCACCCTGCGGGAAAACCGACCGTGACATCATCGGCACCGCCATGACTGAACCCACATTCGCCACCCAGGTCAGCCGGTGGTACGAGCGCAACGCCCGCGACCTGCCGTGGCGCAAGCCCGGCATCGGCGCCTGGGCGATCCTGGTCAGCGAGGTCATGCTCCAGCAGACGCCCGTGGTCCGGGTGGTACCCGCCTGGGAGGCATGGCTGGCCCGCTGGCCGGAGCCGCGCGCACTGGCCGAGGACACCCCGGCCGAGGCGATCCGGATGTGGGGACGGCTCGGCTACCCCCGCCGGGCGGTACGCCTGCGCGAGTGCGCGGTGGCGATCGTGGAGCGGCACGGCGGCGTGGTGCCCGACCGGCTGGAACAGTTGCTGGCGTTGCCCGGGGTCGGCACGTACACGGCCCGGGCGGTGGCCGCGTTCGCGTACGGGCAGCGGCATCCGGTGGTCGACACGAACGTTCGCCGGGTGGTGTGCCGCGCCGTCGCCGGGGAACCGGACGCCGGACCGACCACCCGCCCCGCCGACCTGGTCGCCACCGAGGAGTTGCTGCCGGTCGAACCGGCCGCGGCGGCCCTGGCCAGCGCGGCGTTCATGGAACTCGGCGCGGTCGTCTGCACCGCACGGGCACCTCGCTGCGCGGTGTGCCCGGTCGAGGCCACTTGCGCGTGGCGGGCCTCCGGTCAGGCCGCGCCGGAAGGCCCCAGCCGCCGCCCGCAGCGCTACGCGGGCACCGACCGGCAGGTACGCGGCCTGCTCCTGGCCGTGCTCCGGGAGACCGCCGGACCGGTGCCGCACCAGCGACTGGACCAGGTCTGGCACGACGACGTGCAGCGGGCTCGGGCGCTGGCCGGCCTGGTCACCGACGGACTGGTGGAGCCGGTGGGCCCGGAGTCCTTCCGGCTGGCCGGGGACGGCCCACCCGTCCCCCTTCCCTGACGGCGCTCCCGGGCGCGGAAAGGCGACGGCCCCGGTGGCTCTCGCCTACCGGGGCCGTCGCCCTGGAACCAGTCTCGCCCGAACTTACGCGGCGGTGTCGTCCGCGCCGGTGGCGGCGGCGCCGAGGTCCGCCGGGACCGCGTCCGGCACGGCAGCCGGCTGGTCCGTGCCCCGGAAGACGAGCTTGGACTTGTCGATGTTCTCGGGGTCGCCTTCGCAGTCGACGACGACGATCTGGCCGGGGGTCAGTTCGTTGAACAGGATCCGCTCGGACAGGTTGTCCTCGATGTCACGCTGGATCGTGCGACGCAGCGGACGGGCGCCGAGCACCGGGTCGAAGCCCTTCTTCGCCAGGTACTTCTTGGCGTTGTCGGTCAACTCCAGACCCATGTCCTTGTTGCGCAGCTGACCCTCGATCCGCTGGATCATGATGTCCACGATCTGCAGGATCTCGTTCTCCCGCAGCTGGTGGAACACGATCGTGTCATCGATACGGTTGAGGAACTCGGGCCGGAAGTGCTGCTTGAGCTCGTCGTTGACCTTCTGCTTCATCCGGTCGTAGTTCG
>NZ_FMDM01000002.1:0-236959 GCF_900090105.1 Micromonospora humi
CGATCGTCTCGATCGCCACCGCCCTGCAGGAGTCGAAGCTGGAGAACCTCGGCCACCTCGGCGACAAGAATGACCACGACTCGCTGGGCCTGTTCCAGCAGCGCCCCTCCAGCGGTTGGGGCAGCCCGGAGCAGATCACCGACCCCGAATACTCCACCCTGGCGTTCCTCAAGGGCCTCAAGCAGGTCGACGGCTGGCAGGACATGCCGCTGACCAAGGCCGCCCAGACCGTACAGGTCTCGGCCTACCCCGACGCCTACGCCCAGTGGGAGAAGCAGGCCACCGACCTCGTCAACCAGCACTGGACCAAGTAAGCACACACGTGAAGGCCGGCACCCGAACCACGGGTGCCGGCCTTCGCGCGTGTCAGGACAGGGGTACGCCCTCGGACCGCAGCGTGGACGACCCGGCGGCCACCGACCAGCCGGCCACCCAGCGGCTGCCGCTGGTGCTGCTGGTCCGGTCCGCGAGGTGGTACCAGTCCATCCGGCAGCGCTGCGGCGTCACCTCGAACACCCCGTACCCGTGCCCGTCCAGCTCGGTCCAGCGCACGTGCGGGTTGGTGGCACGGATCAGGCCCGCGCCGAGCTGGCTCAGCGCGTTGCCGGCCGGCAACTTCAGGAAGTCGTTGACGTTGTCGCTGGTCACCGACGGTACGACGAACTCGACAGCGGCCGGGTTGGCCGACCCGGTCGCCCGGGTGGTCACCTCGTTGGCCCACGAGGTGTGGATGTCGCCGGTCAGGAACACCACGTCGCGGGTGCCGGTGGCCCGGAGGTGGTCGACCAGCTCGTTGCGGTCGGCGTTGTAGCCGTCCCACTGGTCGGCGTTGAGCACCGCGCCGTTCTCCGGGATGCCGAGCAGCTTCCCGAGTGGACCGAGCAACCACGCGGGCAGCGCGCCCACGTCCACCCGGGCGATCATCACCGGGTTGCCGACCAGCTTCCAGCGGGCGGTCGAGCCGGCCAGGCCCGCCTTCAGCCAGGCCATCTGCGCGTCGCCGGTGATGGTGCGGGCCGGGTCGTCGACGGCCGTGCCGGACGCCTGCGCCGAGCGGTACGACCTCAGGTCCAGCATGGACAGCTCGGCCAGCCGGCCGAAGCGGAACCGTCGGTAGATCGCCCCGTCCACACCGATGCGCACCGGCATCCACTCCAGGTACGCCTGCCGGGCGGCGGCCAGCCGGTCGGCGAACGGCCCCTCGGTGCCGGGCGTGTGGTTCTCCGCGCCACCGGACCACTCGTCGTTGGCCACCTCGTGGTCGTCCCAGGTGATCACCCACGGCACCGCCGCGTGCAGCGCCTGCAGGTGCGGGTCGGTCTTGTAGAGCGCGTGCCGGATCCGGTAGTCGGCCAGCGTGAGCACCTCGTGCGCCGGCTGGGTGGGCCGGACCACCCGGCCGGCGGCGGTGAACTCGCCGGTCCCGTACTCGTAGAGGTAGTCGCCGAGGTGGACGATCAGGTTCAGGTCGTCGCGGTCGGCGAGCCGCCGGTACGCCGCGAAGTAGCCGGCCTCCCAGTTCGCGCAGGACACCACGCCCAGCCGCAGCCGGTCGACGGACGCGTCGGCCGGCGGGGCGGTGGTGGTGCGGCCGGTCGGCGACCAGGCGTCGGCGTACCCGAATCGGTACCAGTAGGTGGTGGCCGGGGCGAGGCCGGTGACCGGGATCTTCACGGTGTGGTCGCGGGCCGCGCCGGTGGCGATCGTGCCGACGGCGACCGGCGTGGTGAAGTCCGGGTCGGCGGCGACCTGCCAGCGCACCTCGACGTCCGGGCCGGCGCCGGAGCCGGGCAGCGCGTCGGGGGTGGGGGTGACCCGGGTCCAGAGCAGGATCCCGTCGGGCAGGGGGTCGCCGGAGGCGACGCCGTGCCGGAAGGCGGCGGTGGCCGCGCCGGCGGGGGAGGCGCCGGCCACTGTGGCGCCGGCGAGGACGGCGGTGCCGGCGGTGGCGCCGGCGAGGCGCAGCAGGGCACGACGGTCGAGGGTGTTCGTCATGCCCTCGTATCTATCAATGTCGACGTGTCGCGCGCTGCCCCGGTCACGCAGAGTTCTCCGGGACTTCCGTCCGGGTTGGCCGGGACGGGTCGCTCAGGACCGGCGCCGGCCGGCGACGATGTCGGCCACGGCCACGCCCAGCGCCAGCACGATGATGCCGGCGGCCAGCAGCAGCGAGTGCCGAAACGCCAGCGCCCAGTCGTTCTGGTGCTGCGCCAGCGTCGAGAAGAACAGCGCGCCGACCGCGGCGATGCCGGCGGCGGTGCCGATCCGCTGCCCGGTCTGGAGCATGCCGGCGCCGCTGCCGGCCATCGGCACCGGCACCTCGGAGAGGGTGAGCGTCTGGTTGGGCGCGATCACCAGGCCGCTGCCCAGCCCGGCGACGAGCAGCGGCAACGCGGTCCGCAGCGGCACGTTCTGGTGCGGCCCGCCGGTCAGCACCAGGTCGGTCGCGACCAGGCCGACCACCACGGCGAGCAGTCCGATCGCGACCAGCGGCCGGCCGTAGCGGGTGACCACCCGGCCGCCGAGCGCGGAGGCGAGCGCCGAGCCGAGCGCGAACGGGGTGATCGCCAGGCCGGCGACCAGCGCGCTGTAGCCCAGGCCGATCTGGAGGTAGAGGGTGAAGATGAAGAAGATCGCGGTGAAGCCGGCGAAGTAGATCAGCCCGATCAGCGAACCGAGGGTGTACGAGCGCAGCCCGAACAACCGCAGGTCGAACAGGGGTGTGGCATGCCGGGCGAATCGGCGTTCCCACAGCGCGAAGCCGGCCAGCAGCAGCAGGCCGAGCGGGATGAGCAGCCACTTGGCCGAGCCCTGCCACTGTTCCCGCTGCACCAGCGGCAGCAGGATCACGGTGACCCCGGCCCCGAGCAGCAGCACGCCCACCGGGTCGAGCCGGTGCCGGCGGGGCTGGCCCTCGGGCCGGGCCGGCATCAGCCGCCAGCCGAGGACCATCGCCACGATGCCGACCGGGATGTTCACGAAGAACACCCAGCGCCATCCGTGCTCCTCGCCGCCGACCTGGATGAGCAGCCCGCCGAGCAGCGGTCCGACCGCGGTGGAGATGCCGATGGTGGCGCCGAGCAGCCCGAACGCACGACCCCGGTCGGCGCCTCGGAACAGTTGCTGGATCATGCCACTGACCTGTGGGTTCACCACGCCGGCGGCGGCGCCCTGGACGAGTCGGGCGACGATCAGCCAGGTCGACGAGGTGGCCAGCCCGGCCAGCGCGCTGGTCAGCGTGAACAGTCCCACCCCGACCACGAACGCGGTACGCCGCCCGCGCGCGTCGCCGAACCGCCCGGCGGGCACCAGCACCAGGCCGAACGTCAGCGCGTACCCGGACAGCACCCACTGCAGATCGCTCGGGGTGGCGTCCAGCGCCCGGTCGATCGACGGGACGGCGACGTTGACGATGCTGACGTCCAGCAGCGTCATGAACGCCGCGACCAGGCCGACGCTGAGCGCCTGCCAGCGGCGCCTGTCGTCGGGTCCCGCGTCCGGCGCCGGTGCCCGGCCACCGCTCATCGTGCCCCCCGCAGACCGTTGATCACGCATCCCCGATCGCTACCCGGACCCCGGCGGGGCAAACGGCGCGATCAGGCAGTCTGGCGTGCGCACCACCGGGGCCCGAAGTCCAGGCCCGACATCGGCGAGTCCTCCCGGTGCAACAGCCCTCGCTCGGTGAGCGAGTGCAGCGGCTCGTGCACCTCCTCCTCGCTCAATCCGGTCTCCTCGGCGATCATGTCCGGGTAGGGGACGTGGCCGCGTACCTCCAGCGCGGTCACCGCCTGGTAGACCCGTTCCTCGACCGCGGACAGCTGGACCTGAGGCATCGCTCCTCCTCGGCGTGGGCCGCCCGACCCGCGGACAGCCGGCGACCGGCGGTTACCCGGCGGGCCGGCGATGATGCCCACCCGTTCGAGGGTCGTGGTGGGCGGCCCGGTCCGGCGGTGCCCTAGGCTGCACCCGTGATCGTCTGGGACCTGGTCGTGGTCGGTGGCGGGCCCGCCGGACTCTCCGCCGCGCACGCGGCGGCCCGGGCCGGCGTCCGCACGCTGGTGGTCGAGCGGGCCACCCACCCCCGGTACAAGACGTGCGGCGGCGGCCTGATCGGCACCTCCCTGGCCGAGGTCGACGGCCGGGCCGAGGTGCCCGCGCACGACCGCGTCGACCGGGTGACGTTCACCCGCGACGGGCGGCGCGCGTTCACCCGCCGCCACCGCACACCGCTGGTGACCATGATCCGCCGGGAGGAGTTCGACGACCGGCTGCGCGCCGCCGCGGTCGCCGCGGGCGCCGAGGTCCGCGAGGGCGTCGCGGTGCGCGCCGTCGAGCAGGACCCCGACGAGGTACGCCTGCGGCTGGCCGACGGCGAGGTGGTGCGCGCCCGGGCGGTGGTCGGCGCGGACGGCTCCTCCGGGGTGACCGCCCGCCACGTCGGGGTGCGCTTCGACCAGGTCGACCTGGGTCTGGAACTGGAGTTGCCGGTGCCCGCCGCCGAACGGGAGCGGTGGCGGGGGCGGGTGCTGCTCGACTGGGGGCCGGTGCCCGGCTCGTACGCCTGGGTCTTCCCGAAGGGCGACCGGCTCACCGTCGGCGTCATCTCCGCGCGTGGTGAGGGCGAGCGGACCCGCGCCTACCTGCGAAACTTCGTGGCCCGGCTGGGGTTGGCCGGGATCGTCCCGGAGCACGACTCCGGGCACCTGACCCGCTGCCGGGCCGAGGACGCCCCGCTGCGCCACGGCCGGGTGCTGGTCGCCGGCGACGCGGCCGGCCTGCTGGAGCCGTGGAGCCGGGAGGGGATCAGCTACGCGCTGCGCTCCGGCCGCCTGGCCGGCGAGGCGGTCGCCGGCGGCGACCTCGACGCGTACGGGCGGGAGGTCGGGCGGCGGCTGGCGCCGGAGATGCGCGCCGGGCACCGGCTGCTGGACGTGTTCGAGCGGCGGCCCGACGTGTTCCACGCGATGCTGGCCAGCCCGCCCGGGTGGCGGATGTTCGTCCGGTTCTGCCAGGGCCGGGTCAGCTTCGCCGAGGCGCTCGAGCGGCGGCCGGTGCGGGCCGGGCTGGCCTTGCTCGACCGGCTGCCCCCGGTCAGGGGACGATGACCGCCCGGCCGTGGATGTCGCCCCGGCGCAACGCCTCGTACGCCTCGGGCGCCTCGGCCAGCGGGAACGTCTGCACGTCGGCGTGCAGCCGGCCGGCGCGGCCCAACGCGATCACCTCCTGGAGTTCGGCCCGGGTGCCCCAGAACGGCACCACCACGCTCGTCTCCAGCGGCACCGTGGGCGGTTCGTCGGCGACCGGCCGGACCGGCAGCGTGCCGCCGGCCAGGCCGACCAGCAGCAGCTGACCGCCGGTGGCGACGACCTGCCGGGCGGTGTCCAGGGTGGGCTGCGCGCCGACGAAGTCGAGCACCACGTCGGCGCCGTCCGGCGGCGGGCCGACCAGTTCGCGGATCTTGTCGACGGCGTCCGGGCCGGCCTGCACCACGTGGTGCGCGCCGAGGCGGCCGGCCAGGTCCAGCGCGGCGACGCTGGTGTCCACCGCGACGATCCGCACCGCGGTGGTGGCGACCAGGATCTGCAGCGCCATGTGCCCCAGCCCGCCGATGCCGATCACCACGCAGGTGGTGCCGGGACGCAGCCGGGGCCGGGCCAGCTCCACCGCGTGGTACGGGGTCAGCCCGGCGTCGGTCAGCGGGGCGGCCTGGGTCGGGTCCAGGTCGCCCACGTGCAGCAGCCGGGACGCCGGCACCACCACGTACTCGGCGAGCCCGCCGTCGCGGCTGAGCCCGATGCCGCCCAGCGGGACGACCCGGCAGCGGTTTTCCTCACCGCGCAGGCAGGCCCGGCACCGGCCGCAGCCGATGATCCCGTAGACCGCCGCCCGGTCCCCGGGTGACCAGCCGTCCACGCCCGGCCCGGGGGTCTCCACCGTGCCGGCGATCTCGTGGCCGAGCGTCATCGGGGTGGGGAACGTCCCCGCCGCCGCGTCGAGGATGTGCAGGTCCGAGTGGCAGGCGCCGACCGCGCCGACGCGCAGCAGCACCTCGCCGGGCCCGGGCTGCGGGGTGGGCACCTCGGTCAGCTCCAGCACCCCGGGAGCGGTCATCCGTACCGCGCGCATCTCGCCCTCCACCTCGTCGGCCGTCGCGGCGGCATACCCCCGCCACCGCAGTTGATACCGACGCGTGACCGGCGGAGCGCACCCGTCCGCGGTGGTCGGTCCCTGCCGCCGGAGACACCCATGCTGTTCCACTCGTGTTCCACCCGGCCCGCGAGTGGAACAGCATGGGTGTCTCGCGGGGGCGCACAATGTGGGCATGAGCGAGCCGGCCGCGTCGTTCACCGACGAGGAGTACGCGTTCCTGCGGCATGTCCGCTACGGCGAGCTGCCGCCCCGGGTCAGCCCCGAGGAACGCGCGGAGAGCACCGAGACGGACAGCCGCCCGGACCGCCCTGATCCGGCCGGCGGCGAGTCCGAGTGGCACCTGCGCGCTGGCGGCTAACACTCAGGCGGCGACGCGTCTTCGTGCAATCGAAGGGGCTGCGGGTGGAACATCGGGGCCATCGGTGACGGCCGCGTGAGATGCGGCGAGGGGCCCCGGCGCGACGCCGGAGCCCCTCGTGGACGCCTCAGAAGACCGGCACGCCCTCGCGGACCAGCTTCCAGTTCGGCACGAAGAAGTCGGCCGGGTCGATGACGCCCTTGGCCTGCGCCCAGTCGATGAGCAGTTGGCGGATCTCCTGCTGCGCGTTGTAGACCTGGGTCTTCACGATGCCGGGGAAGTTGCCGCCGCCGCTGCGCCGGTAGTTGTTCACCGCCACCACGAACTGCGCGTCCGCCGCCACCGGGGTGTCGGTGCCGGCCAGCACCAGCCGGGTGATCCGCTGCCCGACCGGCTTGGAGATGTCGATGTCGTAGTCGACGCCGGAGAACACGTCGTAGTTGTAGTCCGGCACGGCCGGGTCGCTGATCGTCTCCGGGTCGACCGCGGCGCCCACCGGCACCGTGACGAAGTACTTCGCCGAGTACTCCAGGTACGCCTTCACCTCGGCGCCGGTCAGCACGACCGCCTCCAGGGTGTTGTCGTACACGTAGAGGCCGGCCACGTCGCGGATGCGCACGTCGCCCTGCGGGAAGACCGCGGTGCGGCTGAACGGCGCGGCGATCGACAGCACCGGCAGGCCCGCGTACGCGCCGCCGGCCAGCGCCGCGGTGACCACCTCGGTCTGCACGTGGTTGATGAAGTCCAGGATCGGGGTGTCCTTGTAGCGCGACTCGGCGGCGGACAGCTCCACGCTCGACCGCGCGACGACCTTGTTGACGTAGTCGACGGTCTTGGCGTGCTGGCCGCGCACGGCCGCGAGCACCGCCGGGTCCTCGACCACCGTGTTGGTGTTCAGCGTGGTGGCCGACGAGTCGACCACCTTCCAGCAGCCCTTCTCCCGGGCGAGCGTGAAGTCCATCCGGGTCAGCCGCTGGCCCCACTTCGACGGCTCGGAGGTCAGCACCGCCCTGCCGGTCTTCAGGTTGGTGACGAACTTCTCCGGCACCTCGTTGTGGGCGTGCCCGAAGAGGATCGCGTCGATGCCGGGCACCTGCTCGGCGATCAGCGCGGTCGGGTTCTCGTTCGGCAGCTCCGGGCCGTAGCTGGAGGTGCCGCTGTCGCCGCCGTGCGCGGAGATGATGACCACGTCGGCGCCGCGCCGGCGCATCTCCGGCACCCACTTGGCGGCGGTGGCGACCATGTCGGCGAAGACCAGGCGGCCCTCGACGTTGGCCTTGTCCCAGATGGCCACGCCGGGGTTGGTCAGGCCGAGGATGCCGACGCGCAGCTTCGGCGCGCCGTGCCCGCCGAGCCGGACCTCCTTGATCACGTACGGGAGGAAGGCCGGCTTGCCGGTCTTCTCGTTGATCGCGTTCGCGGCGAGCGCCGGGAAGCCGAGCTGCTTGATCCAGGTGGCGAGCAGCGGCAGGCCGTAGTTGAACTCGTGGTTGCCCAGCGTGACGGCGTCGTACTTGAGCACGTTCATCGCGTTGGCCATCGGGTGCGTCTCACCGGTGCTGGTGATCGGCTCCTGCTTGGCGTAGTAGGTGGCCAGCGGCGTGCCCTGGATGGTGTCGCCGGCGTCCAGGACCAGGGTGGCCCGGCCCTTGCGCTCGGCCCGGATCTGGTTGACCAGGGTGGCCAGCTTCGCGACGCCGACGTCGTTGTGCTTGCTGTCGTCGAACTCGGCGTCCTTGTAGTAGTCCCAGTTGTAGACGTTGCCGTGGGTGTCCGAGGTGCCCAGGACGGTCAGGTCCCAGGTCTTCGGCTGCTTCGGCTTCGCCTCGGCGGGGGCGCCGGCGAGCAGGGGAGCGGTCGCCGCGGCGGCGGCGACGGCCAGCACCTGACGCCGCGAGGCGCCGGAGGAGGAGGTCAATGCGGTGCCTTTCGGAGGGGGTACGCGCCTCGTGGGCGCCGTTGCGCACCATAACCACCAGCTGTCACGAGCGCCACATCGCCCCGAGATGTTCGCCCCGTCGTCACCGGCTGCTGTTTTCCGCCGATCGCCCGGGGTGGGGCCGACATGCTCGTCTCCTCCCCGGCCGACCGGGGCATCCGGGTGAACGCGGTCGCTCCCGGACCGATCTGGACGCCGCTGATCCCGGCCACCATGCCGGCGGAGAAGGTGGAGCAGTTCGGCACCGACGTGTCGGTGGGCCGCCCCGGGCAGCCGGCCGAGCTGGCCCCGGCGTACGTCTTTTACCGGACGGCCGTCCGGGTCAGCGGGGCCAGACGGCCATCCGGCGGCGCACCTCGGCGATCCGAGCCGCGTCCAGGCCGTAGCGGGTGAACCGGCGGTCGGCCAGGGCGTCGAGGTAGCGGCCGGCCGCGCGCACGTCGGCGTCGTCGAGCGCCGGGTCCACCTGGCGGGCCAGCTCCAGCAGTTCGGCCACCGCGTACCGGTCCAGGGCGGCGGCGACGTCGATGTAGTCGCGGACCTCCCGCCGGTTGACCAGTGCGGCGGTCTTGTTGGCGATCAGGTCCCGCACGTCCATCACCGGGCCGAGGTCCATCACCACCGGGCTGCGGTGCCTGTCCAGGCGGGCCAGGCTGAGGCGGATCTCGCGCCCGTCCCGGCTCACCACGAAGTCGCGCAGGTCGCGGTCGAAGCCGTCGAACACCTCGCCGAGCCCGCCCGGGTCCGCCTCCTCCACCCGGTAGCCGGCCCGGCGCAGCGCGTCGCGTACGTCGGCGGCCGCCGCGGCGGCGGCGCCCTCCACGTCGGCGAACAGGTCGACGTCCTCGGTGGGGCGGGTGACCAGGCCGTGCGCCGCCCAGGCCACGCCGCCGCCGAGCACGAAGCGGTGCGGGCCGGCGGCGGCCAGCGCCACCCGGGCCACCTCGCGGTAGAAGTCGTGCGGGTGCGTCACGCGCTGCGCAGGCTCCGGTGCCGGCTCTCCCAGGCCAGGCGCACGCCCCGCGGGAGGTTGAGCAGCGACCACACCCGGCGCAGCGTGCCCGCGTGGATCAACTCCCGCAGGTCCTCCACCCGGCTGGTCTCGCGCAGCACGTTCTCGTACATCCAGAGCAGTTCGTCCGGGTCGGCCAGGTCGAAGGCGCGCTCGCTGCTCCACATCAGGCGTACCGGCAGCTCGACGATGCCGGCGGTGGGGCCGGCCAGCTCGGCCAGGGTGCGCGCCACCACCGCGGGACGCCCGGGCCGGGCGAGGTACGCGCTGACGGTGGCCGACATGGCATCAGGGTAACCCCTGCCCGGGGTGCGGGGTGCCGCGGTCGGTGACCGGGGTCACGACGCCCGGCGGAAGAAGGTCCGTGCCGGTACCGTTGTGCAGAGCGTCGGTGTGACCAGTGTCCCCGGGCCTCACCTAAATTGCCTTCGCGGAATACCGTTCGGCTGGAGCCGCGTCGCGCCACTCGCCGAGAGGCGACCTGCACACCGACGCCCAGCGCCGCCCCGGCCGTTCCGGTCGGGGCGGCGCTGTTTTCCGCTCGACTCGCGAGCGTCGTTCGGCTGGCCTAGTGTGCAAAGGGCCAGCCGATCTTCGCGTGGAGGGGGTGCCCGGGTGGGTCTGAAGACGTTCATCCAGGGTTGGCCGGTCTACCGGCAACTCACCGGCACCGACCCGCTGGGTCGCGGCGCCGCCGCCCAGTCGGCGCGCTCCGCCGAGCTGACCGCCCGCACCGAGACCGCGGACGGTGTGGCCCGCTCGGTCTGCCCCTACTGCGCGGTCGGCTGCGGGCAGCGCGTCTTCCACAAGGACGGCCGGGTCACCCAGATCGAGGGCGACCCGGACAGCCCGATCTCCCGCGGCCGGCTCTGCCCGAAGGGCTCGGCCAGCAAGAGCCTGGTGACCAGCCCGCTGCGTCAGACCAAGGTCCGCTACCGCCGGCCGTACGCGACCGAGTGGGAGGACCTGGACCTCGACGTCGCGCTCGACATGATCGCCGACCGGATCCTCGCCGCCCGCGACGAGACCTGGGAGGACGTCGACGACGAGGGCCGCCCGCTCAACCGGACCCTCGGCATCTCCAGCCTGGGCGGCGCGACGCTGGACAACGAGGAGAACTACCTCATCAAGAAGCTGTTCACGGCGATGGGGGCACTCCAGATCGAGAACCAGGCCCGGATTTGACACTCCGCCACCGTCCCCGGTCTGGGGACCAGCTTCGGTCGCGGCGGCGCGACGGACTTCCAGCAGGATCTCGCCAACGCTGACGTCATCGTCATCCAGGGCTCCAACATGGCCGAGGCCCACCCGGTGGGCTTCCAGTGGGTGATGGAGGCGAAGAAGCGCGGCGCGAAGGTCTTCCACGTCGACCCGCGGTTCACCCGCACCAGCGCGCTCGCCGACACCTATCTGCCGATCCGGGCGGGCACGGACATCGCGCTGCTCGGCGGCGTGGTGCGCTACATCCTGGACAACGAGCTGGACTTCCGGGAGTACGTGCTGGCGTACACCAACGCGGCCACGATCGTCAGCGAGAAGTTCGCCGACACCGAGGACCTGGACGGCCTCTTCTCCGGCTACAACCCGGAGACCGGCTCCTACGACCACGCCAGCTGGCAGTACGAGGGGCAGGAGGGCAACACCACGGTCCGGGGCACCGGCAAGGAGCGCGACTCGGCCTCCGGGCTGGAGCACGAGTCGCACGGCGAGCCGGTGCCGGCGCAGACCCGGCGGGACGAGACGTTGCGGCACCCGCGCTGCGTCTACCAGATCCTCAAGCGGCACTTCGCCCGCTACACCCCGGAGATGGTGGCCCGGGTCTGCGGCATCCCGGAGGAGAAGTTCCTGGAGCTGGCCCGCGCCTGGACGGAGAACTCCGGCCGGGAGCGCACCGGTGCGCTCGTCTACTCGGTCGGCTGGACCCAGCACAGCGTCGGCGTGCAGTACATCCGCACCGGCTCGATCATCCAGACGTTGCTGGGCAACATGGGCCGGCCGGGCGGCGGCATCCTGGCGCTGCGCGGGCACGCCAGCATCCAGGGCTCCACCGACATCCCGACGCTGTTCAACCTGCTGCCCGGCTACCTGCCGATGCCGCACCACGCCGACCACCCGACGTTCGACAAGTGGGTGGACAGCATCCGGCACCCCGGTCAGAAGGGCTTCTGGGGCAACTCGCGGGCGTTCGCGGCGAGCCTGCTCAAGGCGTACTGGGGTGACGCGGCGACGCCGGAGAACGACTTCGGCTACGGCTGGCTGCCCCGGATGACCGGCGACCACGGGACCTACCAGCAGGTCCTCAACATGATCGACGGCAAGGTGAAGGGCTA
Organism: Micromonospora humi; assembly: GCF_900090105.1. GTDB lineage: Bacteria > Actinomycetota > Actinomycetes > Mycobacteriales > Micromonosporaceae > Micromonospora > Micromonospora humi. Next base: position 11,790 of record NZ_FMDM01000002.1, read on the forward strand.
CTTCCTGCTCGGGCAGAACCCGGCGGTCGGCTCGGCGCACGGCCGGGCCCAGCGCCTGGGCATGGCCAACCTGGACTGGCTGGTCGTGCGCGACCTGTTCCTGATCGAGAGCGCCACGTTCTGGAAGAACAGCCCGGAGATCGCCACCGGGGAGATCGTCCCGGAGGAGTGCCGCACCGAGGTGTTCTTCCTGCCGGCGGCCTCGCACGTGGAGAAGGAGGGCACCTTCACCCAGACGCAGCGGATGCTGCAGTGGCGGGAGAAGGCGGTCAACCCGCCCGGCGACGCCCGTTCCGAGCTGTGGTTCTTCTACCACCTGGGCCGGGTCCTGCGGGAGAAGCTGGCCGCCTCCACCAAGCCCCGCGACCGGGCGCTGCTGGACCTGGCCTGGGACTACCCGACGCACGGCGCGCACGCCGAGCCGAGCGCCGAGGCGGTGCTCCGGGAGATCAACGGCTTCGACGTGGCGACCGGCCGCCCGCTGAACGCGTTCGCCGAGGCGAAGGACGACGGCTCCACCGCGATCGGCTGCTGGATCTACACCGGCGTCTACGCCGACGGGGTGAACCAGGCGGCCCGCCGCAAGTCCCGGCACGAGCAGGACTGGGTGGCCGCCGAGTGGGGCTGGGCGTGGCCGGCGAACCGGCGCACGCTCTACAACCGGGCCTCCGCCGACCCGGAGGGGCGGCCGTGGAGCGAGCGCAAGAAGTACGTCTGGTGGGACCCGGACGCCGGCGAGTGGACCGGCTACGACGTGCCGGACTTCGAGAAGACGAAGCCGCCGTCGTACCGGCCGCCGGAGGATGCCTCCGGGCCGGCGGCGCTCGCCGGTGACGACCCGTTCGTCATGCAGGGCGACGGCAAGGCCTGGCTGTACGCGCCGAGCGGCGTGCTCGACGGCCCGATGCCGACGCACTACGAGCCGGCCGAGTCGCCGATGCGCAACCCGCTCTACGGGCAGCAGGCCAACCCGACCCGCAAGATCTACGAGCACCCGATCAACCGGATCAACCCGAGCCCGCCGGAGCCGCACAGCGAGGTCTTCCCGTACGTGTTCACGGTCAGCCGGCTCACCGAGCACCACACGGCCGGCGGGATGAGCCGTACCGTGCCGCGCCTGGCCGAGCTGCAACCGGAGATGTTCGTCGAGGTGTCCCCGGAGCTGGCCGCTGAGGTCGGGCTGGCGCATCTTGGCTGGGCGCACCTGATCAGCGGGCGCGCGGTGATCGAGGCGCGGGTGCTGGTCACCGACCGGCTCACCCCGCTGCGGGTGGACGGGCGGATCATCCACCAGGTCTGGCTGCCCTACCACTTCGGCAGCGAGGGGCTGGTCACCGGCGACTCGGCGAACGACCTGTTCGGCATCACCCTGGACCCGAACGTGCTCATCCAGGAGAGCAAGGTCGGCACCTGCGACATCCGGTCCGGGCGTCGACCGACCGGGCCGGCCCTGCTCGACCTGGTCGGCGACTACCAGCGGCGCGCCGGCATGCCCCCGGACCGCAAGGTGCCGATCGTGACCACCGACGTGCTGGGCGGCGAGAACGCGGCCGGCAGCACCGACGAGCAGACGCCCGAGGCCGCGGCGCGCGACGGAGAAGACCATGCCTGACGCCAACAGCCTGTACGGACCGCTCGACCCGGCGCCCGACGCCGGCTGGGAGGCCGCGCCGCCCCGGATGGGCTTCTTCACCGACACCAGCGTCTGCATCGGCTGCAAGGCGTGCGAGGTCGCCTGCAAGGAGTGGAACGGCGTCCCGGACTCGGGCTTCGACCTGCTCGGCATGTCCTACGACAACACCGGCGCGCTGACCGCGAACTCCTGGCGGCACGTGGCGTTCATCGAGCAGCCCCGCCCGGCGGGGCACCGCACGCCGCCGTTCGCCGGTGACCCGACCGGGCCGGCGGCCGGCAGCCCGGCGTCGGCGGCGGTCGGCGCCGGCACGGCCACCGACACCGGCACGAACCCGGGCCTGCCGCCGGGCCGACCGGAGTCGGCGGCGCGGATGTCCACCGGGCCGGAGTTCCTCGGCATGCCCGGCGCGCAGCCGCCCGGGCGGGGCGCCGGCGCGGAGAGTCGCAGCGACTTCCGCTGGCTGATGATGTCCGACGTGTGCAAGCACTGCACGCACGCGGCCTGCCTGGACGTCTGCCCGACCGGTTCGCTGTTCCGCACCGAGTTCGGCACCGTGGTGGTGCAGGAGGACATCTGCAACGGCTGCGGCTACTGCATCTCCGCCTGCCCGTACGGCGTCATCGACCAGCGCAAGGACGACGGCCGGGCGTGGAAGTGCACGCTCTGCTACGACCGGCTGGGCGCCGGCATGACCCCGGCCTGCGCGCAGGCCTGCCCCACCGAGTCGATCCAGTACGGTCCGCTCGACGAGCTGCGCGACCGGGCCGCCCAGCGGGTCGCCACGCTGCACGAGCGCGGCGTGCCGGAGGCCCGGCTCTACGGCCACGACCCGACCGACGGCGTCGGCGGGGACGGCGCGTTCTTCCTGCTGCTGGACGAACCCGAGGTGTACGGTCTGCCGCCGGACCCGGTGGTCACCACCCGGGACCTGCCGCAGATGTGGAAGCGGGCCGGCCTGGCCGCGCTGGCCATGGCGGCGGCGACCGTCGCCGCGTTCGTCGGAGGATCGTCGTGAGCCCGGACCGTCCGGTGGGTGCCCTGTTCCGTCGCTTCCGGGAGCGCCTGGCCGCCGAGCGGACCGCCGTCGCGAACCGGACCGGCGGGGAGCCCGGCTCGCCGACCGCCCGTGGGGTGGGCCGCGCCGACAGCGGCAGCCGGGCCACCGGCACCGGCGCCGGGGTGGGACGCACCGACGCCGGCGCCCGGGACGCGGGGCTGACCCCGCACCCGCCCCGCGACGCCGCGCCGACCGTGGGTCGCCGGCGCGGCGGCAAGGGTGGCAGGGGTGGCGAGCAGCTCACCGTGCCGCCGGCGGAGTTCACCTCCTACTACGGCCGGCCGGTGCTCAAGCCGCCGGTGTGGAAGTGGGACATCGCCGCCTACCTGTTCACCGGCGGGCTCGCCGCCGGCTCCTCGCTGCTGGCCGCCGGCGGGCAGCTCACCGGCCGCCCGGCACTGCGCCGCGCCGGCCGGGCCACCTCCCTGGCGGCGGTCAGCGCCAGCGCGTACTTCCTCATCAACGACCTGGGCCGGCCGAGCCGCTTCCACCACATGCTGCGGGTGGCGAAGCTGACCTCGCCGATGTCCGTGGGCACCTGGATCCTCAGCGCGTTCGGCCCGGCCGCCGGGATCGCCGCGGTCGCCGAGGTCGCGCCCCGCCTGCCCCCGCACGGTGTGCTCGGGCCGGTCCGCCGGCTGCTGCCGCCGACCGGGCACGCGGCCGGGCTGGTCGCCGCCGTCACCGCGCCGGCGCTGGCCACGTACACCGGGGTGCTGCTGGCCGACACGGCGGTGCCGTCCTGGCACGAGGCGTACCCGGAGCTGCCGGTCATCTTCGCGGGCAGCGCGCTGGCCAGCGGCGCCGGCGTCGGGCTGCTGGCCGCGCCGCCCGGGCAGGCCGGGCCGGCGCGACGCCTCGCGGTCGCCGGCGCGGCGTTGGAGCTGTGGGGCGCGCACCGGGTGGAGAACCGTCTCGGCCTGCTCAGCGAGCCCTACGCGGCGGGCACCCCCGGGCGGCTGCTGCGCGCCGGCCGGGCGCTCACCGCCGCCGGGGTGGCCGGCGCGTGGCTCGGCCGCCGCAGCCGGCTGCTCTCCGCGGCCTCCGGCGGCGCGCTGCTCGCCGCCTCCGTCTGCACCCGGTTCGGCATCTTCCACGGCGGCGTCGCGTCGGCGCGCGACCCGAAGTACACCGTGGTCCCGCAGCGGGAACGCGCCGACCGGGGGGCCTGAGCACCTTGCCGGGCGGCCGGCGGGCCGCTGTGGTTGACTGCTGCGTGGAGGCGTTCAGGCGGCTGGTGCCCCTCCCGGTCTTCAAAACCGGTGTGGTCCGGGACCCGGGCCAGGCGGGTTCGATTCCCGTCCGTCTCCGCCAAACCGTCCGGGGGAGCGTTGATGCGTGAGGTGGACCCGCGGCGGCGGGTGCCGCGCACCGACGCGCTGCTCGCGGACCCGGCGCTGGCGGCCGCCGCCGGCACGCTCGGCCGCGACCGGGTCAAGGCCGCGATCGTCGCGGCCCAGCACCGCGCCCGCCGCGGCGAGATCACCCCCGAGCGGGTACGCGACGCCGCGCTGGCCGCGCTGCCCGGGCGCACGCCCCGGCCGGTGCTGAACGCCACCGGCGTGGTGCTGCACACCAACCTCGGTCGGGCCCCGCTCGCGCCGGCCGCCGTGGACGCCCTGGTCGCCGCCGCCGGGCACACCGACGTGGAACTCGACCTGGCCACCGGCCGGCGGGCCCGGCGCGGCCGGGAGGCGCTGGACGCGCTCGCCGTCGCCGTGCCCGACGCGGCCGCCGTGCACGTGGTCAACAACGGCGCCGCCGCGCTGGTGCTGGCCGCCACCGCGCTCGCCGCCGGCCGGGAGATCGTGGTCAGTCGCGGCGAGCTGGTCGAGATCGGCGACGGGTTCCGCCTGCCCGACCTGCTGGCCAGCACCGGCGCCCGGCTGCGCGAGGTGGGCACCACCAACCGCACCACCCGGGCCGACTACGCCGCCGCGATCGGCCCGGACACCGGCTTCGTGCTCAAGGTGCACCCGTCGAACTTCGTGGTCACCGGCTTCACCTCGGCCGTCCCGGTGGGGGAGTTGGCCACGCTCGGCGTGCCGGTGGTCGTCGACATCGGCTCCGGGCTGCTCGCGCCGGATCCGCTGCTGCCCGACGAGCCGGACGCGGCGAGCACGCTGCGCGCCGGGGCGCACCTGGTCACCGCCAGCGGCGACAAGCTGCTCGGCGGGCCGCAGGCCGGCCTGCTGCTCGGCGACGCCGACCTGGTCGAGCGGCTGCGTCGGCACCCCCTGGCCCGGGCGCTGCGGGTGGACAAGCTCACCCTCGCCGCGCTCGCCGCCACGCTGCACGCCCCGGCCACGCCGACCGGGGACGCGCTGCGCGCCGACCCGGGCCGGCTGCGCGAGCGCACCGAACGGCTGCGGGACCTGCTCGGCGCCGACGGCTGCAAGGCCGAGGTGGTGCCGGCGGCGGCGGTCGTCGGCGGCGGCGGCGCGCCCGGCGTGGAGCTGGACTCCTGGGCGCTGAGCCTGCCCGAGCGCTACGCCGTGCCGCTGCGCACCGGTGAGCCGGCGATCCTCGGCCGGGTCCTGCACGGCCGGCTCCTGCTCGACCTGCGCGCGGTGCCGGAGAGCGCCGACGGGCACGTGCGCGCCGCGATCCTGCGCGTGGCGGGCTGAGCGCGGTGTGGGTCGTCGCCACCGCCGGGCACGTCGACCACGGCAAGTCCACGCTGGTCCGGGCGCTGACCGGAATGGAGCCGGACCGGTGGGCCGAGGAGCGCCGCCGGGGCATGACCATCGACCTGGGCTTCGCCTGGACCACGCTGCCCTCCGGCGGCACCCTGGCGTTCGTCGACGTGCCCGGGCACGAACGGTTCGTGCCGAACATGCTGGCCGGGGTCGGTCCGGTGCCGGCCGCGCTGATCGTCGTCGGCGCCGACGAGGGCTGGATGCCGCAGTCCGCCGAGCACCTGGCCGCGCTGGATGCGCTGGGGGTGTCGCACGGGCTGCTGGCGGTGACCCGCGCCGACCTGGCCGACCCGGCGCCGGCCATGACCCGCGCCCGGCAGGAGATCGCCGGCACGTCGCTCGGCGAGGTGGAGGCGGTGGCGGTCTCCGCGGTCACCGGCGCCGGCCTGCCCGAGCTGCGCGCCGCCCTGGACCGCCTGGTCGCCCGGCTGCCGGACCCGGCCCGGGACGCCCCGCTTCGGCTCTGGGTGGACCGGGCGTTCACCGTGCGCGGCAGCGGGACCGTGGTCACCGGCACCCTCGGCGGCGGCCGGCTGCGCGTCGGCGACGAACTCGAACTGGCCGCCACCGACGAGCCGGTGCGGGTACGCGGCCTGCACTCGCTGGGCGTCGCCCGCACCGAGGTCGACGCGGTGGCGCGGGTGGCGGTGAACCTGCGCGGCCTGGCCCGGGACCGGGTGGGACGCGGCGACGCCCTGCTCAGCCCCGGCCGCTTCGGCCGCACCGACCTGCTCGACGTGCGCCTGACCGGCGACCCGGCCGCCGACCTGCCGGCGACGCTCATGCTGCACGTGGGTTCCGCGGCGGTGCCGGCCCGGGTCCGGCCGCTCGGCCCGGACACGGTCCGGCTGCGCCTGGCCCGGCCGCTGCCGCTGCTGATCGGCGACCGGGCGCTGCTGCGCGACCCCGGCCGGCACCACGTGGCCGGCGGGGTGACCGTGCTGGACGTGGACCCGCCGCCGCTGCGCCGCCGCGGCGCGGCCGCCGCCCGGGCCGGCGTGCTGGCCGGGCTGGACGGGCGACCCGACCTCGCCGGTGAGCTGCGCCGCCGGCGACTGGTGCGGGCCGGGCAGCTCAGACGGATGGGCGTGCCAGCCACCGCGAGCCCGGTGGTCGGTGACTGGCTCGCCGACCCGGAGCACTGGCGGGACCTGGGTCGCCGGCTCGCCGAGGAGGTCACCCGCCACGCCGGCGAGCACCCGCTCGCCGCCGGCGTGCCGGTCGACGTGCTGCGCCACCGCCTCGGCCTGCCCGACCGGGTGCTGGTGACCGCGCTGCTGCGTCCGCCGCTGCGGCTGCGCGACGGCCTGGTCACCGCCGCGACCGCCGGGACCCTGCCCGAACCGGTGGCCCGGGCGGTGGCGCGGGTCCGCGCCGAGTACGGCGACCGGCCGTTCCAGGCCCCCGAGACCCACCACCTCGCCGGTCTCGGCCTGGGGCCGCGGGAGATCGGCGCGGCGGTGCGGGCCGGCGCGCTGCTGAAGCTGGCGGAGAACGTGGTGCTGCTGCCGGGCGCGCCGGACGACGCGGCGCGGGTCCTCGCCGGCCTGCCGCAGCCGTTCACGCTCAGCGCCGCCCGGCAGGCGCTGGGCACCACCCGCCGGGTGGCGGTGCCGCTGCTGGAACTGCTGGACCGGCGCGGTGTCACCCGGCGGCTGCCCGACGACGCCCGCGAGGTGGTCCGCCCGCCCGGCTGACCGGTTGCGCGCGGATGTCAGAGTATCGGCATGATCGACACGCGTCGTCTCGACCGGGCTTGGCTGCGCCGGCGGGCGCTGCCGGCGGCGCTGCTGGCGTGCTGGCTGGTCTGGGCGGCGCTGGCCTGGTGGACCGCGCCGCGCGCCGACGACGAGGCCGGCCTGCAGCGTGACCTCGCCGCCGGCCGGGTGCTGACGATCACCCGTGCCGAGGGATGGGACGACTCCGGCCCCTGGGCCCGCCGCCCGGAACCCCGGTTCGCGGAGGGCGGCTCGACGGTGGTCTGGGCCCGCCCCGACGGCCGTTTCCACTACGCGTACGTGCCTGCGCCGGTGACCGACGGCGAGGACGGCGCCGACCCGGATCCGCAGCCGGGCGCCGATCCCGGCTCCCCGTCCCCGGCGGCGACCGGCGCGTCGCCGGACCCGGACAGCGGTCGGTTCCGGGACCCGTGGACCGACCCGCTGGCCGACCCCCGCGCCCTCGACGCCACCACCCACTTCGGCGACACCCGGGCCGACGCGCTCGCCGACGCCGCCACCGTGATCGCACTCGTGATCGGTGCCGCCTGGCTGCTCACCCTGCTCGCCGGCCCACCGCCGGTGCTCGGCACGCGGTGGTACTGGTTCTGGATCGGGCTGCTGCCGCTCGGCGTCGGCGTGCTCGCCTGGGCGTACCGGGAGTGCTGGCGCGCGGACGCGCCCGCCACCGGGTCGCGCCGCTCCGGCTGGAGCGGGCTGGGCTGGTGGATCGTCGGTGGCATCGGGGTGTCGCTCGTGGTGGTGGGGCTCGGCGTGGTCCTCGGCGACGACCTGGTGCCGAGCTGGTGAGCCAACCGGCGACGGCGGCCCGGCCCGGTCACCTACCGTGACGCCATGGACCCCTCCGCGATCTGGCGGGACAAGAACCACAGATGGCGCATCGAGGCGTATCGGGCCCCGGACCTGCGGTTCGCCATCTTCGCCACCAACGGCACCACCGAGTCGGCGCCGCTGTGGCTGTTCGGGATGGCCGCGCTGGCCCGCTGGCTGATGACGCACGCGGTCTCCCTCGACGACCTGGAGACCGACTGACCCGAACGGGGGACATCCGGGGCGAACCGCGGGCCCGGTGCCACCGCCGGCCATACCGTGCGGGGCGTGAAGGACCGAGGACTGCGGACGTTCGTCACCGTGCTCGCCGGGCTGGCGGTGATCTACTTCGGCGCCACCGGGCACCGTGCCAGCGGCGGCGAGGGCGGCGGCATCTCCGGCGGCGTGGTGCTGCTCGCGCTGCTCGCCTCGCTGCTGGCCTGGCACCTGACCCGGCCCGGGCCGGCCAAGTAGCCGCGTCGGCTCAACCGGACGCCGCGGCGGTGCGGCTCACCTCGCCGGCCGACTCCTCGCCGAGCGCCACCCGCACCAGCGCCGACGCCAGCCGCCCGAAGTCCGCCTCCCCGACCAGCCCGACCAGGCTGCCCGGGTTCGCCGGCAGGCCGAGGCGCCGGGCCCCGGCCAGGGTCCGCCGGTCGGCGTACGGGCGCACGTCGGGCCAGACCGCCTGCGCCTCGCGCAGGAAGATGTCCGCGCCGGTCGGGCCGATGCCGGGGAACTCGGTGAGGAACCGGCGCAGCACCGTCCGGTCCGCGCCGGCCTCCCGGTGCAGCCGGCGCAGGTCGCCGTGCCACCGGTCCAGGCAGAGCCGGGCGCCGGTGCCGAGCATGGTGGCGGTCCGCTCGTCGTAGCGCCGGTAGTGACCCCGACCCAGCGCGTCCACCCGTTGCTGCCAGCTCGCCGCCTCCATCGCCTGCGGGGTGCGCCAACCGGCGGTGAACAACTCCCGCGCCGCGGCCACCGCCACGCTCGCCCGGATCCGGGTGCTCAGCAGCGTGGTGAGCACCAGCAGCTGGTAGAGCGGGCCGGGCCGGTCCGCGAGGGTGATCCCGGCCTCCTCCGCGTACGTGCGGGACTGCCGGTCCAGCAGGGCTCGCGCCACGTTCCGATCGTCCGCCATTCGTCCCGGTTACCCACCGGGAGCCGGACCAGACCCCGACGCGGTGGCGGAATGCGCCGGGCGGCGGCGGGTACCCCGCTCACGTGCCCGGTCGACGGCCGTGCGCACCCACCGGAGGGAGAGACCTGTGGTCAAGCCGCAGCAGGAGGAACTTCGCCGCAACGACCTCGGCGCGACCAGCCAGGACAGCCGGAAGTCCGCCGTCGGCGGCGGGGACCGCTCGCGTGGCGGTGGCACGTCGAACGCCGACGCGGGGCGGCCGGTGCCGAAGGGGCAGACGTCGCCGTACGGCCCGGCCGGTGAGCCGGTGGCCGACGACGCCAGCGACCGCTGAGCGGGTCACGACGACGGCCGCAGCCTCCGCCAGGTGGCCGCGGCCGTCAACCCGTACGCCAGGTGCGGCACCAGGTCGGAGAGCCAGTCGATCCGGCGCCAGGTGCGCGGGTCGGTGACACCGAGCAGCGTCATCGAGCTGTCCGAGACGGCCATCACCCCGCCGCCGAGCAGCGGCACGGCCACCGGCAGCGGCACCCGCCGGTGGGCGGCGAGCAGACCGAAGGCCGCCCCGGCCGCGATCCCGGTGACGTATCCGAGCACCGGCCCCAGGCCGGCCCGGCGGTTCGCGGCCTCCTCCACCGGCCCCAGGTCGACGTGCGCCACGTCGGCGAGTCGGCCGGCGGTCGTCTCCGGGGTGGTGCTCGCCGGGCGGGCCCGTACCGTCATGTCGAGATAGCTGACCACGTTGAGCACGGCGCTGCCGACGGCGCCCGCGATGGCGCCGTCGACCAGCGGTGCCGCCCTCACTTCGGGTCGCCCGGTTCGCGCTCACCCTTGGGTCCGTAGGTCCGTTCGCCCCGCACGACGCCCCGCTGACCCCGGTCGTCCTGCAGGATCCGGTTGGCCACCTGGTTCGCCTCCTGGTCGGCGGCCCGTCCGGACTGCTCGACGCGGTCGCGCAGGCGTGCCCGCTGCTTGTCGTACGCGTTGCTGCCCGGCCGTGGTCCTGGCATCGCCGCCTCCTCCGGTCGCTTCGGCTGACGGCACCGTCTACCCGCCCGGGGCGCGGACAACCGTTCAGTCGGGGGCGCGCACCACCGCGACCGGACAGTCGGCGCGGTGCAGCACCGCCTGGCTCACCGAGCCGAGCAGCAGCCCGGTCAGCTCGCCGCGCCCCTGCCGGCCGACCACGACCAGCTGGGCGTCGCGCGAGGCCGCGGTGAGCGCCGCGACCGGGCGGGCGTGCACGACCTCGCGGGTCACCGGCAGATCCGGCCAGCGCTCGTCGATGCCGGCCAGTGTCTCGGTCAGCGCCCGTTCCTCCTCGTCGCGTACCTGGTCCTCGTCGTACACCAGGGGTTGCATGTCGCCCGGCCCCCGCGAGGTCGGATGGGTCCAGGCGTGCACGGCGTGCAGGCGGGCGCCGCGCGCGGACGCGGTGCCGGCGGCGAACTCGACCGCGTCGCGGGACAGCGGCGAGCCGTCCACGCCGACCACCACCGGGCCGGCGGCGCGGTCCGTGCCGCGGGCGATCAGCACCGGGCAGTCGGCGTGCGAGGCGACCTGCACCGCGACGGAGCCGACCACCAGCGCGGCGAAGCCGCCGAGACCCCGGTCGCCGAGCACCACCAGCGCGGCGGCGGGGGACTCACCGAGCAGCACGGCGGCCGCCTCCCCGTCGATGATCTCGCCGGTGATCCGCAGCCCGGGGCACTCCGCCCGGGCCACCGCGACCGCGTCGGTGACCAGTTGCTCGGCCTGGTGGCGCAGGCCGGCCCCGGGCGGCGACTGCGCGGGCGCGGACACCGGCACGCGCAGCAGGGGCCAGATGAAGGCGTGCACCACCCGCAGCGGGCGGTTGCGGCGGTCGGCCTCCCGGGCCGCCAGGCGTACCGCCCGGGCCGCCGGCTCCGAGCCGTCCACGCCCACCACCACTGCCGCGCCGTTCGCCGAGTTCACCCCGTGCCTCCCGTCGCCGGCCGCCCTGGCGTCAGTATCGCGGCCGGCGTGGCCCCGCCGGGCCGATACCGCGTGAGTGGACCGCTCGGTACGCTGGCGGTCAGCGCCCAGGGGAGGGAGCCTCGTCGATGGCCGCACCGGAGGCACCGAGCACCGCCCGCATGATCGACCACTGGCTCGGCGGCCGGCACCACCGCCCGGTGGACGTGGCGGCGGCATCCGCGTTCGAGGCGGCGTACGGGCCGTGTGCGGCGATCTTCCGCTCGTTGCGGGGCTTCCTGGGCCGGGCGGTGCGGGCGATCGCCGCCGAGGGTGTCGACGGCTTCCTGGTGTTCGGCGCCGGCGTCCCGACCTGCGGCAACGTGCACGAGGTGGTGCCGGATGCCACAGTCCTCTACACCGATGTCGACCCGGAGACGGTCCGGCTCGGCCGGCGTCTGCTGGCCGGCAGCGACCGGGTGGGCTACGGCCACGGTGACGCCACCGACATCGGTACCCTCGACCCGGCCCTGCTGCGCCGCTTCGTGCCGGGGTGGGGGCGTCGGCCGGTCGGGGTGGTCTTCCTCGGGCTGGCCGCGTTCCTGGACGACGACACGCTCGCCCGCACCCTCGACGAGCTGTACGAGGCGGTGGCGCCGGGCAGTTGGCTGGCGATCGACGTCGACGGCGAGGAGCTGGCCGGGCACCCGGAGGCGTTGGCCATGATGGGTCCGGCGTTCCGGATGCGCGCGCCCGAGCGGTTCGCGCCGCTGCTCGGTCGGTGGCGACCCACGGTCGAGGGCGTCGTGCCGGTCGCCCGGTGGCGGCCGGTGGGCGAGCCGGAGCCGGTGCCGGACGCGTTCTACGGCGCGTTGGCGCAGCGTCCGGCCGGCTGACCGGCACCCCCGGCCCGGTGTCGGTGGCCCTCCGTATGATGTTTGCCCTGTAGCAATAGTCGTCATCGGAGGATGAGCACATGCCGGAGGCGTCCGGACCGGTGTCGCGTGCCCTGCGCACGGCGCCACCCGACCAGCTGGCGGAGGCCGCGGAAGCGGTGCTCCGTCAGACGTTCGGCGCGGTGCGGGCGGAGGTGTTCGTCGCCGACTACCGGTCCAGCGGCCTCTGGCCGGTGCTGGACCCGGATCGGCCCGACGGCGGCCCGCTCCGCTCCCACGGCGTGGCCCAGCGCTGTTTCAGCAGTCAGCAGCCGGTGTTGGACACGGCTGACGACGGCCGCTGCCGCGCCTACCTGCCGCTGTCGGTGTGGGGGGAGCGGCTCGGCGTGCTGATGGTGGAGCTGCCGGCCACGCCGGACGCGGAGACCGTCGCCGCCGCGCGGGAGGCGGCCGGCGACCTGGCGGTGGCGATCCGGGCGGCCGACCGGGAGACCGACCGCTACCGCCGGGCGCGCCGCCGGGAACGGCTCAGCATGGCCGCGGAGATGCAGTGGGACCTGCTGCCCGGGCGCAGCGTCCGGCACGGCGACGTGTTGCTGGCCGGGCAGCTCGAACCGGCCTACACGGTGGGCGGCGACCACTTCGACTGGTCGGTCGACGGTGATCGGCTCACCGTCACGGTGCTCAACGGCGCCGGCAACGGGTTGTCCGCGTCCTTGCTCACCGCGGTGACCGTGAACGCCATGCGCAACGCGCGCCGCTCCGGCGGCAGCCTGGTCGAGCAGGCGGAGCTGGCCTCCGACACGATCTTCTACCAGCACCGCGGGGAGCGGCACGTGGCCACGCTGCTGCTGGAGCTGGACGACCGGCGCGGCGTGGTGCGGGCGGTGGACGCCGGTTCCCCGCACGTGTTGCGGCTGCGCGGCGGCCGGGTCACCCGGGTCACGCTGGAGCAGCAGCTTCCGTTGGGCATGTTCGCCGAGACCCGCTACGCGGTGCAGGAGTTCGGCCTGGAGCCGGGGGACCGGCTGTTCGTGGTCAGCGACGGGGTGTACGCGGCGGAGCCGGACGAGCAGGAGCCCTACGGGAATCGAGCGATGGCGCGGGCGATGCGGTCCACTCGGCTGCAGCCGGCGACCGAGGCAGTTGGTACGGTGATGCGCGAACTGCACGCGTATCATGCCGACGCGGATCTCCGCGACGACGCGGTCGTCGTCTGCCTGGACTGGCGCGGTTCCAGCCGGTCGGACGACGTCACCGGGCAGTGACCGGAGCGGCGGAGCGAACACGAGCGAGACGATCGCAGGGGACAGCGGGTGGAGCGACCTCCGAATCTTGCCGCGGCCGTCGAGGCGGCTGCCGGGGCGCTCATCGGTGTGCTCGACTCCGCCGTCTCGCGGGACACCGTCAGCGTCTCGCCCACCCAGTTGCGGGTGCTGTCGCTGATCATGTCGCACCCGGACACCAACGTGAACCGGCTGGCCGAGCTGCTGGACGTGGTGCCGTCGTCGGCCAGCCGGCTCTGCGACCGGCTGGAGGCGGTGGGCCTGTTGCGTCGGGTGGCCGATCCGCGCGACCGCCGCGAGGTGCGCCTGCTGCCGACGAACGCCGCCGAGTCGCTGCTGCGGGAACTGCAGGAGCGACGGCACCGGGCGGTGCAGGCCGTGCTCGACCGGATGCCCAACCGGGTGCAGCACGAGCTGCTGCTGGCGCTGCTCGCGTTCGGCCAGGCGGCCACCATGAACGCGCCGCAGACCGGCTCCGACTCGACCGCGCGCACCGCCTGATGTCCGGTCCGCCGCACCGGCTCCCGCATTCAGCTAGTGTCCTAGGATGCCTTAGCCGCTGTGACGGTCACCACCGTCACGACACTGAGCAGCCACGCAGCGCAGCGGGCGGAGCACGTGGGGGAGCCCGATATAGTGGCAGCGCAACTGGCCGGCGCATGATCGATTCGATGGTGGGCCGCATCGGGGAGGGCGCCGGCATCTGACCGGCCGACAACGCGCACGTTCTTCCGGCGGCCGCTCGTACGGCTGCCGGACCGTGCTGCGAAGGGGGGTTGGGGTGTCGCGTGGGCCGGCTCCGGCGGAGCACCCGGGGGATGGTTCGACGGCCGCGGCCGATCGCGTCCTCACCCTGCCCAACCTGATCAGCTTCGTGCGGCTGCTGGGTGTGCCGCTCTTCCTCTGGCTCTTCCTCGTCGTCCGGGCCGACGTGATCGCCGTTGCGGTGCTGGCCGTGGGCGGCACCAGCGACTGGGTGGACGGCTGGATCGCGCGACGGATGCGCCAGGTGAGCCGGCTGGGCGAGCTGCTGGACCCGCTGGCCGACCGGCTCTACATCCTGGCGACGCTGCTCGCGTTCACCGCCCGCGAGGTGGTGCCCTGGCAGTTCACCGCCGCGCTGCTGGCCCGTGAGCTGCTGCTGCTCGGCTCGCTGGGGGTGCTGCGCCGCCACGGCTACGGCCCGCCGCCGGTCCACTACGTGGGCAAGACCGCGACGTTCCTGCTGCTGGCCGCGTTCCCGCTCCTGCTGCTGGCCGACGCCGCGCCGGGTGCGGCCACCGCCGCCGGGGCGATCGGGTGGGGGCTGGCGTGGTGGGGTCTGGTGCTCTACTGGGTCGCCGGCGCGATGTACGTGGTGCAGGCCCGCCGGCTGGTCCGGGAGATGCGGGCCCGGCGCGCGGGAGCGACGGCATGACGGCGCCGCCGCGCGACGCCGAGCGCGACCCGTCGGCGCGGGTGTACGCGCCGGACTTCCTGACCGAGCTGTTCCGCAATCCGCTGGATCCGGGTTACCGCGACGCGGCGGCGCGACGTGCGACGGGTCCGGTGTCGCGGGCGCGGCAGGTGCTGGGGCGGCCGGTGAGCCTGGCGGTGTTGGCGGTCATCGGCTTCCTGTTCGCGGTGGCGTACCAGGAGACGATGGCCGCGGAGCCGAGCCGGGCGACGGCGCGGGCCGGGCTGATCGCCGAGATCAAGCAGCGGGAGGCGGAGACCGATCGGTTGACCTCCCGGGCGGAGCAGTTGCGCGAGGAGGTCGGCCGGCAGCGGGACGCGGCGCTGGGCGGCTCGCAGGCGTCCCGGTTGCGCGATCTGGAGGCGGGCACCGGCCTGGGCCGGGTGCGGGGCGACGGTGTGGTGGTGCGGTTGGCCGACGCCCCGCGCGACCAGGACGCGGTGACGGGCGAGGACGTGGCGGAGTCGCAGGTGTTGTATTCGGATCTGCAGAAGGTGGCGAACGATCTGTGGGCGGCGGGCGCGGAGGCCGTGTCGATCAACGGGCAGCGGTTGACGGCGACGACGACGATCCGGCAGGCCGGTGAGGCGATCCTGGTGGACTACCGGCCGGTGACGAGCCCGTACGAGGTGCAGGCGATCGGGCCGGGGTCGATGCGGGACAGGTTCGACGACGGCCGGGCGGCGGCGTTGATGCGGGAGGTGGCGCGGACGGAGGGGTTGTCGTTCGGGGTGAAGGAGGTCGACGACCTCACCCTCCCGGCCGCTCCCGAGCCACGGCTACGCTACGCCGAGCCCTCGGTGAGTCCGAGTCCGTCGGGTTCGCCAGTCGTGGGTTCGTCCAGCCCCGGGCCGTCCGGCTCGGGTGTTTCCCCCAGTCCCTCCGGAGGTGGCCGATGATCGCGGTGCTGGCGTTGCTCGCCGGTGTGGTGCTGGGGGTGTACCTGGATCCCACGGTGCCGGCGGCGTTGCAGCCGTATCTGCCGATCGCGGTGGTGGCCGCGTTGGACGCGGTGTTCGGCGGGGTGCGGGCGAAGCTGGACCGGATCTTCGACGACAAGCAGTTCGTGGTGTCGTTCATCTCGAACGTGCTGGTGGCGGGTCTGATCGTGTATCTGGGTGACCAGTTGGGTGTGGGTGGTCAGTTGTCCACCGGCGTGGTGGTCGTGCTCGGGGTGCGCATCTTCGGGAACGTGGCGGCGATCCGCCGGCACCTGTTCCGGGCGTAGGTTGGTGGCGATGAGCGAGGAGCACAGGGAGACGGGCACGGGGTGGCCGCAGCCGGCGGTGCCGGGGCGGTCGTCGGGTCCGGCGGGTGAGCCGGATCCGCGTCCGGACGCGCCGGATCCGGACGAGTTGAGCCCGTTGGCCCCGGTGGAGCCGGTGGTGCCCGAGGGCCCGGAGCCCGACCCGGTCGAGCCGGCGCTGCCGGTGGAGCCCGAGGAGTCGGCGGCGCCGAAGGACGAGCCGGGTGCGGCCGGGTCGGAGCGTGGGCGGGTGCCGGTGGCGCGGCGGTTCACCTCGGCGGGCGCGATGATCGGCGTGTTGCTGGCGTTGTTGGGTTTCACGCTGGTGGTGCAGCTCAAGACGACGTCGACGGATCCGACGCTCGCGGCGACGCGGGAGGAGGACCTGGTGCGGATCTCGTCGGATCTGGATTCGCGGGAGCGGCGGCTGCGTCAGGACATCGAGGCGTTGGAGGAGAGCCAGCGGCAGTTGCGTTCGGGTGCGCAGGGTCGGCAGGCGGCGTTGCAGGAGGCGACGCGGCGCGCGGACGAGCTGGGCATCCTGGCGGGGACGCTGCCGGCGGTGGGGCCGGGCCTGGAGGTGCGGTTCTCGGGGTCGGGCAAGGCGATGTCGTCGACGCGGATCCTGGACGCGGTGCAGGAGTTGCGGGGCGCGGGGGCGGAGGCGATGCAGATCCAGGGTGCGGACGGCACCGCGGTGCGGGTCATCGCGTCGACGTATTTCGTGGACGCCTCCGGTGGTGGTCTGGTGGTGGACGGGCGTCGGTTGGGTGGCCCGTTCACGATCCTGGTGATCGGTGACCCGGCGACGATGCGTACGGCTTTGAACATTCCGGGCGGGGTGGTCTCAACGGTGCGGAACAACGGCGGTAACGTGACGTCCGAGGATCGTGAGGTTGTGGAGGTTTCGCAGCTGCACGCGCCGATCAAGCTGGACCACGCCCGGCCGGTCTCCTGACCGGTCGCGGCCGCGCCGGTTCCTCCCGGTGCGCCGATGACGAAGGACGCAGTTGGTGATTCCTGAGAATCTGCGGTACACCGCCGAGCACGAGTGGGTGGTCGGTGGTGACGGTGGTGTCGTCCGCGTCGGTATCACGCACTTCGCGCAGGACGCCCTGGGTGACATCGTGTTCGTGCAACTGCCGGACGCCGGTGCGGTGGTGGCGGCCGGTGAGTCGCTGGGGGAGATCGAGTCGACGAAGAGCGTGTCGGAGATCTACGCGCCGTTGAGTGGCACGGTGTCGGCGCGCAACGAGGCGTTGGCCGACACGCCGGAGGTGATCAACACGGACCCGTACGGTGCGGGTTGGTTGGTGGAGATCACTCCGGATGATCCGGCGGCGGTCGAGGGTCTGTTGACCGCTGGTGCGTACCGCGAGCTCACCGAGAGCTGAGTTCGTGTCGTTCCGGGCGGCGGGGTTGGTTCCGCGCGTCCGGTTGCCCTGCATTTCGGCGCTGGCTAGGCTCGCCCAGTCGACCGAGAACCAATAGTTTGAGCGTTGCGGAATGCGCCTTCCCGGGCACGGGGAGCCAGCCGCCGGGTGTGGGTTTGCCCGGCGGCCAGACCCGCCATTCCCCGACGCCGACCGAACAGATCCGTGAGGTGGTCCCATGACGCGCCCAGACGACGAGTTCCCCCCGCTCGACGTCACTTCGACGCTCAATCTCGGTTCGCTCGACGAAGTGCTGGAGGGGCCGGACACCGATGTGGTGCCGAGCCGCATGTCCGGTTCGTTGCCGCCGGGAATGGCGTTGCTGGTGGTTCGCCGGGGCCCGAATGCGGGTGCCCGGTTCCTGTTGGACCACGATGTGACGACGAGTGGACGGCACCCGGACAGTGACATCTTCCTCGACGACGTGACGGTGTCGCGGCGGCACGCGGAGTTCCACCGCGACGGTGGCACGTTCACGGTGCGGGACGTGGGCAGCCTGAACGGCACGTACGTGAACCGTGAGCGGGTCGAGGCGGCGACGTTGAGCAACGGTGACGAGGTGCAGATCGGCAAGTTTCGGGTGGTGTTCATCGCCGGTCCGCGCCCGGAGGAGGAGGCCGGCCGGGGGTGAACGAGCCTGCGGCTTCGACGCCGTCCGGTGCGGCGCGCTCGCCTGGGCTGATGAGCATCGGCGAGGTGTTGGCGCAGTTACGGGCGGAGTTTCCGGACGTGACGATTTCGAAGTTGCGGTTCCTGGAGGCCGAGGGCCTGGTGGAGCCGCAGCGGACGCCGGCGGGTTACCGGAAGTACGGCTGGGACGACGTGGCGCGGCTGCGGTTCGTGCTGACCGCGCAGCGGGATCAGTATCTGCCGTTGCGGGTGATCCGGGAGCAGTTGGCGGAGTGGGATTCGTCGGGTGCGCCGTCGGGGCGGTCGCGGCCGAATCTGGTGGCGGTCGGTCCGGGTGGTGAGGTGCCGGGTCGGGAGTCGGTGGAGCCGGTCGAGTCGTCCGAGGTGCGGTTGGGCCGGTCGGAGCTGCTGTCGCGCAGCGGCGTCGACGAGTCGACGTTGGTGGAGTTGGAGCGGCTCGGTGTGCTCGTGTCGGATCCGCCGGGCTGGTACGACGCGGATGCGTTGATCATCGCGAGTGCGGTGGCGGGGTTGGCGGCGTACGGGTTCCAGCCGCGGCATCTGCGGGCGTACCGGTCGGCGGCGGATCGGGAGGTCGGTCTGTTCGCGCAGTTGGTGGCGCCGTTGGCGCGGCAGAGTGATCCGGCGGCGCGGGCCCGGGCGGCGGAGACGGCGCGGGAGTTGATGGCGTTGTCGCAGCAGTTGCACGCGGCGTTGGTGCGGGTGGGGCTGCGGTCGACGTTGGGTCGGTGAGGGGTCGGGCGCCGTGGGGTGTCCGGCCCTTCGTCGTGGGTGGGCGCGCGCCGTTCGGCCGGAGTGGGCGTGTCGTAGGCTTGCCGGGGTAAGCCCGTCTGTCGAGGCGTGGTGCACGTAGCGCGTGGGACTTGCGTGTCCTGGTCCGTGTACCGTGCAGGGAAGGGCGCGGTGCGAAGGTGACGACGACACGGAGGCGGCGGTGCGCGAGCTGAGCGTGGTCGGAGTTCGGGTGGAGTTGCCCAGCAACCAGCCGATCGTCCTGCTGCGGGAGGTCGAGGGGGACCGCTATCTGCCGATCTGGATCGGCGCGGTCGAGGCGACGGCGATCGCTTACGAGCAGCAGGGTGTCAAGCCGGCTCGGCCGTTGACGCACGATCTTCTGCGGGACGTGTTGGCGGCGGTGCAGGCGCCGTTGCGGGCGGTGGAGATCACCGAGTTGAAGGAGAACGTCTTCTACGCGGATCTGCTGCTGGGTGACGGGGTGCGGGTGTCGGCGCGGCCGAGTGACTCGATCGCGTTGGCGTTGCGGGTGGGTGCGCCGATTCGTTGTGCGGAGCAGGTCCTCAGCGAGGCGGGGATCGTGATCCCGGACGAGCAGGAGGACGAGGTGGAGAAGTTCCGGGAGTTCCTGGACCAGGTGCGTCCGGAGGATTTCGCGGGCTGAGCGGTGGCCGGCCGGTGGGTCGGGGTGCGCGGCGGTGGTTGTCACGGTGGTGGCGGCTTGCCGCCGTGTGTGCTGTCGGTGGCGCGGCGTGTCGGGTGTCTCCTGCCGGTGTCGTCGGCTCGGCGGCGTTAGGGTGGCCGTGTCGAGGGGTGCGCGTACGGGGAAGTCGACGTGGCGCCGCACGGGCGGGGAGGTTGGTCCGATGCACGAGCCGCAGGATCCTGGTCCGAGTGGGGAACCGCTGGCCGGTGACGGTGAGGTGGGCTACCGGGGTGTGACCGCGTGTTCGGCGGTGGGCATCAGTTACCGGCAGCTGGACTACTGGGCGCGGACGTCTCTGGTGGTGCCGAGTGTGCGTGACGCGTCGGGTTCGGGGACGTCCCGGTTGTACTCGTTCCGCGACCTGGTGGTGTTGAAGGTCGTGAAGCGGTTGTTGGACGCCGGGGTGTCGTTGCAGAACATCCGCAAGGCGATCGACGCGTTGCGGTCGCGTGGCGTGGATGATCTGGCGGGCATCACGTTGATCTCCGACGGGACGACGGTGTACGAGTGCCGGTCGCCGGAGGAGGTGGTCGACCTGTTGCAGGGCGGCCAGGGGGTGTTCGGCATCGCGATCGGTGGCGCGTTCAAGGAGATCCAGGGTTCGTTGTCGCATCTTCCGGCGGAGCCGGCGGGGGGTCCGGAGCGGGGTTCCCCGGCGGTGGAGCCGGAGGTGGAGTCGGTGGGGGACGAGTTGGCGGCGCGTCGGGCGCGGCGTCGGGCCGGTTGATCGATCGGCGTCTCGTGCACGGGATCGCGTCGTGGCCTTTCGGCCCGGCGCGATTCGTCGTTTCGGTGACCGACGGTGAGCGTGGTGGGGTGTCCGGGGCCGGTTCGGGGTGTCGGCGCGACCGGTGTGCGTGGTGGGGCGGGTGTGCGCAGGTGGCGGTGGGTGTCTGCGCAGTGTCCGAAAGAGACGGTACGGGGGCCGGGTTGACCGGCTGTGGTGGGCTGCGTGCGCCGCGTCCATCGGATGGGGCCGGATTGTTGACCGTCCGTAGTTGAGGGTTGTCGGGACGCCGATAGGGCACGCGTGAACTGTGGCGGCGGAGGCGCTATGGTCCGTCTCGGTCGTCGGCGCGTCGACGTCACGGTGGGTGACGCCGCGTCGGCTGGCGATGCCCCTGCCGCGGCGCTGCCGCGGCCCCCTGGCGGAAGGACCGAGCATGACGGTGACGAGCGAGACCACCCCGATCTCCCACTACGAGCGCATCGGCGGCGCGGCGGCGGTGAAGGCCGCGGTGGAGCTGTTCTACGACAAGGTGTTGGCGGACCCGGACCTGGCCGGCTACTTCACCGGGGTGGACATGGCCGAGCAGCGGCGGCACCTGGCGTTGATGCTGGCGGTGGTGTTGGGCGGCCCGAACGAGTACGCGGGGCGGGGGCTGGCGGAGGCGCACCAGCCGTTGGACATTGCGGGCGCGCACTACGCGAAGGTCGGCGAGCACCTGACGGCGACGTTGGTGGAGTTGGGTGTGCCGGCGGACGTGATCGCCGACGTGCAGGTCGTGCTCGGTCAGGTGCGGGACCAGGTCGTGTCGGCGGGGAACGCCTGAGCGTGGACGCGGCACGGCTCAAGCAGAGCTGGTCGCTGGTGGCCGGGCACGGCGACCAGGTGCCGCTCTACTTCTATTCGACGTTGTTCCTGGCGCATCCGGAGACCCGGCAGATGTTCGGCACCAACATGGCCGGGCAGCGGGACCGGTTGGTGTCCGCGTTGGGGCACATCGTGTCGCACGTGGACCAGGTGGACCGGTTGGTGGGGTTCCTGCAGCAGCTCGGCGCCGACCACCGCAAGTTCGCGGTGCGCGCCGAGCACTATCCGGCGGTGGGTGGGGCGCTGCTGGAGACGTTGCGGCACTTCAGCGGCGCGGCGTGGTCCGAGGAGTTGGCGGCGGACTGGGCGGCGGCGTACGGGCTGGTCGCGCAGGTGATGACGGAGGCCGCGCAGGCGGCGGAGGCGCATTCCCCGCCGTGGTGGGTGGCGGAGGTGCTGGCGCACGAGCGGCGCACCTTCGACGTGGCGGTGGTGACGGTGCGGCCGCAGTACCTGTTGCCGTTCACGCCGGGGCAGTCGATCGGGGTGTCGCATCCGGCGGTGCGGTCGTGGCGGTACTACTCGCCGGCGAACGCGCCGCGTCCGGACGGCACGGTGGAGTTGCACGTGCGGGCGGCGCCGGGTGGCGCGGTGTCGTCGCGGTTGGTGTACGGGTGCGCGGCGGGTGACCAGATCCATCTGGCGGCGCCGGTGGGGGACCGGTTGACGTTGCGGCCGGCCGGTTCGTCGGATCTGCTGCTGTTGGCCGGGGGTACCGGCTGGGCGCCGGTGAAGGCGCTGGTGGAGCAGGTCGCGGCGGAGGGTTCGGGGCGGCAGGTGGACCTGTACGTGGGGGCCCGCTCGCGTACGGAGTTCTATGACAGCGAGGCGATCGACAAGGTGGCGGCGTCGCATCCGTGGCTGCGGGTGTCGTACGTGACGGGGTCGGATCCGCGGCGCCCGGGTGAGGTGGCGCGGGTGGTCGACCGGGTGCTGGCCGACGGGGACTGGCGGTCGCGGCATGTGTACGTGTGCGGGTCGGACGAGATGGTGGGCCATTCGGTGGCGGCGTTGACGGGTGCCGGCTACCAGCCGGGTCAGCTGCACCACGAGGGTTTCGGTAAGCATTGGTACGGGCCGACGTGGCGTACCGTGACCACCCCTGACGGAGGTTTCCGGTGAGTGCGACTCCGATCAGCGGTTACGACGCGCAGCAGGTGTCCGGGCCGGTGCAGGTGCGGCTGACCCCGGATCGGGTGCGGCGGTGGGAGTTCGGGTCGGCGGCGTTCACCCGTCGCGGCTACGAGCAGGCCGACGTGGACCGGTTCCGGTTGCAGGTGGCCGACGAGTTGGATCTGTTGGCCGCGCAGGTGGCGAACCTGCGGGCGGAGAACGAGCGGCTCAACGACCATCTGGAGCTGCACCGGCACGGGGTGATCCCGAGCGCCGACAAGCCGGTGATGCCGGCGGCGAAGGAGGTCAACCTGTTGTCGGCGGCGCAGCGGGAGGCCGAGCAGATCATCGCGCAGGCCCACGACTACGCCCGGCGGGTCGCCGAGTACGCCCGCACGCAGTACGAGAGTTACCTGCGGGCGGCGGCGGAGGAGGCGAAGCAGGAGGCCGAGCGGGCGGTGATGGAGTACCGCAGCGCGGCCGGTGGCAACGCGGACGATTCGGTGGCCACGCGGGAGGCGTTGCGGATCTTCGGGGAGATGATGATGTCGCACATGCGGGCGGCGGCGCGGCACCTGGACGACGGCAGTGAGCAGTTGGCGCGCACCATGGAGCGCATCGCCCGGGAGGCCCCGCCGGTGGGCGCCGGCGAGGCGCAGCCGGCGTTGCCGCGTCACCAGCGTTGAGGTGAGAGGGGGCCCCTTCTCGACGTCAGGCGTTGCGAGGGGGCCCTTCCTCACATGCGGGCGACGGCCTCGGCGATGGGGGTGTCGCCGGCGACGAGTTCGACGGTGTGCCCGGCGGTGTCGGGTGCGTCCAGCAGGGCCAGCAGCACCCGGGCGACGTCGGCGCGGCTGACCGCGCCGGGTGTGACGGGCCGGGCCAGGGTGATCCGGCCGGCGGGTTCGTCGTCGGTGAGCCGGCCGGGGCGCAGCACGGTGACGTCGAGGTCCCGGCCGGTGACGTCGTCCTCGGCGGCTTTCTTGGCGCGCAGGTAGGCCGCCCACACGTCGTCGGTGTCGGGTGCCGGCGGGTTGTCCACGCCCATCGAGGAGACCAGCAGGTAGCGGCGGACGCCGGCGCGTACGGCGGCGTCGGCGAGCAGCACGGCGGCGCCGCGGTCGACGGTGTCCTTGCGGTCGGCGCCGCTGCCGGGGCCGGCGCCGGCGGCGAACACGACCGCGTCGGCGCCGTCGAGGTGGGCGGCGAGGGCGTCGACGTCGGTGTGTTCCAGGTCGCAGACGACCGGTTCGGCGCCGGCGGCGCGCAGGGCGGCGGCGTGTTCGGGGTTGCGGATCAGCCCGACGGCGGTGTCCCCGCGCCCGGCGAGTTCCCGTTCCAGCAGTTTGGCGATCTTCCCGTGCCCTCCGGCGATGACGACGCGCATGGACCCACCGTAGCCGCCCGGCAACCTCCGGGCCGGCGGGTTGTCGCGCCGATCTTGGTCTTGTGGCGCCTCCGGTTTCCGGCCGAAACCGACGTTCCTGGGCGCCGCAAGTCCAAGATCGACGAGGGTAGGTGGGCGCGGGGTGGGGGTTTGGGGGTGGGCGAGGGAGCATGGACGGGTGAGTGGAGATGCGTTCGAGGCCTTGACGCGGCTGGTGGCCGCCGGGGACGTGGTGGTGCTCAGCGGTGCGGGGCTGTCCACCGAGTCGGGCATCCCGGACTATCGGGGGCCCAGCGGCGCGGCGCGCCGGCACACCCCGATGACCTACCAGGCGTTCACCCGGGATCCGGACGCGCGGCGGCGCTACTGGGCGCGCAGCCACCTGGGGTGGCGCACCATCGCCGGGGCGACGCCCAACGACGGGCACCGGGCGGTGGCCCGGTTGCAGCACGCCGGGCTGCTCGGCGGGATCATCACCCAGAACGTCGACGGGCTGCACACCGCGGCCGGCGCGACTCGGGTGATCGAGTTGCACGGGCGCCTCGACGAGGTGACGTGCCTGGACTGCGGCAACGCCACCGGCCGGGCGGAGCTGCACCGGCGCCTCAGCGAGGCCAACCCGGGGTTCGACGCGGCCGTGGCGCACGTCAACCCCGACGGCGACGTGGACCTGCCCGACGACGCGGTCGCCGGGTTCCGCACCGTCGACTGCGCGGTGTGCGGCGCGGGCATGCTGAAACCGGACGTGGTGTTCTTCGGCGAGACGGTGCCCGCCGCCCGGGTGGCGGACTGTTTCGCCCTGGTCGAGCGGGCCCGGGCGCTGCTGGTGCTCGGCTCGTCGTTGACGGTCATGTCGGGTCGGCGGTTCGTGCTGCGCGCGGCGAAGCACGGCATCCCGGTGGGCATCGTCAACCAGGGGGCGACCCGCGGCGACGGATACGCCACGCTGCGCCTGGACGCGCCGTTGGGCGCCACCCTGACCGCGGTGGCGGCCCGGTTCGCGGCGTCGGCGCCCGCGCCGGTGTGATCACCCCCGGGACATGAGCCGGAAACACGGCCGCTGGTAGCGTGGAGGGTGCCGGTACCACCCACGTGGGAGAGACCGTCGAGCAGACGGCGCCGAAGGGGCAGATTCTCCCCGGAACCTCTCAGGCAAAAGGACCACGTGGGCAGGCGCTGTGGAGCGCGTCAGCGCGACTCAGGGGGAGGCCGACCCGTCGACCTCGCCCCCGCAAGGAGCGCCGCGCATGACCGCAGAGCAGTTCGCCGACCGGCACATCGGCCCCGGCCCGGACGACGAGCGCCGGATGCTGGAGGCCGTCGGCTACGGCTCCGTCGACGAGTTGATGGACGCGGCGATCCCCGAGGTGATCCGCTGGCACGGCACCCTGGACCTGCCGGCGCCGGCCGGCGAGCGGGAGGCGATCGCCGAACTGCGCGCCCTCGCGGCCGACAACACCGTCGCGGTGTCGATGATCGGCCTGGGTTACCACGGCACGCACACCCCGGCGGTGATCCGCCGCAACGTGCTGGAGAACCCGGCCTGGTACACCGCGTACACGCCGTACCAGCCGGAGATCAGCCAGGGCCGGCTGGAGGCGCTGCTGAACTTCCAGACGATGGTCACCGACCTGACGGGGTTGGCGACGGCGAACGCGTCGATGCTCGACGAGGGCACCGCCGCGGCCGAGGCGATGACCCTCGCGCGCCGCGCGAGCAAGGTCAAGAGCCCGGTGTACGTGGTGGACGCCGACGCGCTGCCGCAGACGATCGCGGTGATCGCCGGACGCGCCGAGCCGCTGGGCATCGAGGTGCGGGTGCTCGACCTGGACGTCGAGGCGCTGCCGGCGGAGTTCTTCGGCCTGCACCTGCAGTACCCGGGCGCGTCCGGCGCGGTGCGTGAGCACGCCGGACTGGTCGCCGCCGCGCACGACGCCGGGGCGCTGGTGACCGTGGCGGCGGACCTGCTGGCGTTGACGCTGCTGCGCCCGCCGGGGGAGATCGGCGCGGACATCGCCGCCGGCACCACGCAGCGTTTCGGCGTGCCGATGGGCTTCGGTGGCCCGCACGCCGGCTATCTGGCGGTGCGCGCCGGGCTGGAGCGGATGTTGCCGGGCCGCCTCGTCGGGGTGTCGCGGGACGCCGACGGCAACCCGGCCTACCGGTTGGCGTTGCAGACCCGCGAGCAGCACATCCGGCGGGAGAAGGCGACCAGCAACATCTGCACCGCGCAGGTGCTGCTGGCGGTGATGGCCGGCATGTACGCGGTCTACCACGGCCCGGACGGGCTGCGCGCCATCGCCCGGCGTACCCACGAGGCGGCGGCGCGGCTCGCGGCCGGGTTGCGTGCCGGCGGCGTCGAGGTGGCCGACGTGGCGTTCTTCGACACCGTCACCGCGACGGTGCCGGGGCGGGCCGCGCAGGTGGTGGCCGCCGCGGCGCAGCGCAACGTGAACCTGCGGCTGGTCGACGCGGACCGGGTCGGGGTGTCCTGCGACGAGACGACCACGGCGGCGCACGTCGCGGCGGTGTGGGCGGCGTTCGGCGTCGACGGCGTCGACGGCGACGTCGACGCGGCGGTGCCGGCCTCGCTGGCGCGCACGTCGGACTTCCTCACCCACCCGGTGTTCGGCTCCCACCACTCGGAGACGGCGATGCTGCGCTACCTGCGGCGGTTGGCCGACTTCGACTACGCGCTGGACCGGGGCATGATCCCGCTGGGGTCGTGCACGATGAAGCTCAACGCCACCACCGAGATGGAACCGGTGACGTGGCCGCAGTTCGCGCACCTGCACCCGTTCGCGCCCGAGGCGCAGACCGCCGGTTACCGGCGGCTGATCGCCCAGTTGGAGGGGTGGCTGGCGGAGGTGACCGGCTACGACGCGGTCAGCGTGCAGCCCAACGCCGGGTCGCAGGGCGAGCTGGCGGGGCTGCTGGCGATCCGCGCCTACCACCGGGACCGGGGTGAGGGGCACCGCGACGTGTGCCTGATCCCGTCGTCGGCGCACGGCACCAACGCCGCGTCGGCGGTGATGGCCGGCATGCGGGTGGTGGTGGTCGGCTGCGACGCCGACGGAAACGTCGACCTGGTCGACCTCGACGCCAAGATCGACAAGCATCGGGACGCCCTGGCCGCGATCATGGTGACGTACCCGTCGACGCACGGGGTGTACGAGACCGGCATCGCCCAGTTGTGCGCGAAGGTCCACGACGCCGGCGGTCAGGTGTACGTCGACGGGGCGAACCTCAACGCGCTGGTCGGGTTCGCCAAGCCGGGGAAGTTCGGGGCGGACGTGTCGCACCTGAACCTGCACAAGACATTCTGCATTCCGCACGGCGGCGGCGGCCCGGGCGTGGGGCCGGTGGCGGTGCGCGCGCACCTGGCGCCGTTCCTGCCCGGTGACCCGGTCGGCGGGCACGTCGACGGGCGGCCGGCGATCTCGGCGGCCCGCTACGGGTCGGCGGGGATCCTGCCGATCCCGTGGGCGTACCTGCGGATGATGGGCGCGGACGGGCTGGCCCGCGCCACCGCGGTGGCGGTGCTGGCGGCGAACTACGTGGCGGCGCGGCTGCGGCAGCACTTCCCGGTGCTGTACGCCGGCAACAAGGGCCTGGTGGCGCACGAGTGCATCCTGGACCTGCGGCCGTTGACGAAGGCCACCGGCGTCAGCGTCGACGACGTGGCGAAGCGGCTGATCGACTACGGCTTCCACGCCCCGACGATGTCGTTCCCGGTGGCCGGCACGCTGATGGTGGAGCCGACCGAGAGCGAGGACCTGGCCGAGTTGGACCGGTTCTGCGACGCGATGATCGCCATCCGTGCCGAGATCGACGAGGTGGCGTCGGGGCGGTGGCCGGCGGGGGACAACCCCCTGGCGAACGCGCCGCACACCGCGGCGATGGTGTCCGCCGACGAGTGGCCGCACCCGTACCCGCGGTCGGTGGGCGCCTACCCGGCCGGGGTGGACCGGGCGGGGAAGTACTGGCCGCCGGTGCGGCGGGTCGACGGCGCGTACGGCGACCGGAACCTGGTCTGCTCGTGCCCCGCGCCGGAGGCGTTCGAGGAGGACTGAGCGCATCGCGCCGGGGCGGTGGGTGGATCGCCGCCCCGGCCGGCGCGCCGACGGTCACCGCCGGCGCGTACGCTCACTGACGCTGCGTGATCGCTCAGGCGACGAGGGCGTGGCGGGCCGGTCCCCGGTGCGGGGCGATGGTCCGCCCGTCGGGGAGCAGCTCACCGGTGTCCTCGAAGACGATGACGCCGTTGCAGAGCAGGCTCCAGCCCTGCTCAGGGAAGCAGGCGAGGACGCGGGCGGCTTCGCGGTCGGTCGCGTCGGCGGAGGGGCAGGTGGGCTGGTGCTGACACATCGGGTTCTCCGGACTGTGGGGGCACTGTGTCATGGTTCACATGACCAGTGACGCACAGTACCAAGCGAAACCGCGCGGCATCGAGCAAGGATGCGTCTTGTTCACCCAGAATCGGCTGAACGGATGATCCGGAACCGACCGGACGTCGTGGAAGCGCTCCCACAGGTACCGGTCGATGTGCCCGGCGCACCGCGGTCCTGCCGGTCCCGACTGGTCGAGACCGCCCGGCTGCAGTGGCGCCTCGGCGACGGCGGCGACCCCGCCGACCTGGCCCAACGCTTCCTGGGCGCACACGGCGTACCCGTCGACGACCTGACCCGACCCGGCCGGCACGCGCCCGACGGGGTGTGCGGGGCGGCGCTGTTCCTGTCCGCCGCCGCCGGCGCGTACGCCATCGGCGCGCCGACCGGCGCGCCCACCCCGGTGCCCGCGCTGCCCGACCTGGTCGTGGTCGTCTACCGGCACGCCGAGACGACGCCGCCGCCGCCGACCACGGGCGGCTGGTGGCTGGGGGACTGGCGCGACAGCTGGACCCCCCGCGCGCACGCCGACGCCGTCGAGGCGGTCCGCGCCGCCATCGCCCGCGGCGACGTCTACCAGGTCAACCTCGTCGGGCACGCCACCGCCGGGTACGCCGGCGACCCACGCCCGGCGCTGGCGCGACTCGCCGCGCTGCCCGGCGCCCGCTACGGCGGCACCCTGACCGGGCCCGGCTGGGCGCTGGGCTGCGCCTCCCCGGAGACACTCGTCGCCGTGTCGGGCGGCCGGCTGGTCACCCGCCCGATCAAGGGCACCCGACCGGCCACCGCCGCCGGGCGCCGCGAGCTGCTCACCTCGGCCAAGGAACGCGCCGAACACGTGATGATCGTCGACCTGGAGCGCAACGACCTGGCCCGGGTGGCCCGCACCGGCTCGGTGCGCGTCGACGAGCTGTTCGCCGTACGCCGCTGGTGCGACCTGTGGCAGGCCGAGTCGACCGTGTCCGCGGCGCCCGCCGACGGGCTGGGCCTGGCCGACCTGCTGCGCGCGGTGTGCCCCGGCGGGTCGGTGACCGGCGCGCCCAAGCACGCCGCCCTGGCCCAGGTCGCCGCGCTCGAGCCGGTCGGGCGCGGCGCCGGCATGGGCGCCCTCGGCTGGGTCGCGCCGGACCGGCTCGACCTGGGCCTGACCATCCGCACCGCCGCGGCCGACGCCGACCGGCTGCACCTGTGGGCCGGCGGCGGCATCACCTGGGGCAGCGACCCGGCCGCCGAGGTCGCGGAGGCCGCCGCCAAGGCCGCCCCGGTGCGGGCGCTGCTCGCCGCCGGCTGAGCGCGCCGGCTCAGGCGGCGGCGAACGCGTCCAGCGCGGCGACCACCCGCTCGCCGATGCCGTGCCCGCCGCCGTGGCCGCCGGTCTCGACGATCTCCAGCCGGGCGTCCGGCCAGTCCTGGGTCAACCGCCAGGCGATGTCCGGCGGCCCGCTGACGTCGAGGCGGCCCTGGACCAGCACCCCGGGGATGCCGGCGAGGCGCCCGGCGTCGCGCAGGAGCTGACCGTCGGCCAGGAAACCCAGGTTCGCGAAGTGGTGGGTGACCAGCCGGGCGAACCCGTAGCGGAACACCGGGTCGGCGTAGCGGGGGCTGGGCGTGTGGCCGCCGGCGAGGGAGACGTGCACGTCCTCCCAGGCGCACCAGTCGCGCGCCGCCCGGTCCCGCACCGCCGGGTCCGGGTCGTCGAGCAGCCGGGCGTACGCGGCGGCCAGGTCACCGTCGCGCTCGGCCTCGGGCACCCCGTCGCGGAAACGCGCCCACTCCTGCGGGAACACCCGGCCCATGTCCCGGGTCACCCACTCGATCTCCCGGCGGGTGTTGGCCACCACGCTGAACAGCACCAGCGCGGTGACCCGGCCCGGGTGGGCCTGGGCGTACGCCAGCGACAACGCCGAACCCCACGACGCGCCGCACAGCAACCACCGCTCGACGCCCAGGTGCGCGCGCAGCGCCTCCATGTCGGCCACCAGGTGCCCGGTGGTGTTCGTCGACAGGTCGGTGGCCGGGTCGGCCGCCGACGGGGTGCTGCGCCCGCAGCCGCGCTGGTCGAACAGCACGATCCGGTAGGCGTCCGGGTCGAACAGGTGGCGCCACCCCGCGCCGGCGCCGGAGCCGGGGCCGCCGTGCACCACCAGCGCCGGCCGCCCGTCGGGGTTGCCGCAGGTCTCCCAGTACACGCGCTGGCCGTCACCGACGTCCAGGTGACCCGACGCGTACGGCTCGATCGGTGGATACATGTCCGCGGTCCTCCCCGACACCGGATACAACAGCGCTGTTACATTAGCGGACGTGACCGCCCCCGACCGCGACGCCCTCGGCACCCTGCTGCGCCACGTCCTGGACACCCTCGACGCCGACGTCGCCGCCGTGCACGCCCGCCTCGGCCTCACCGACTACCGGCCCCGCTACTCACCCGTGCTGCGCGTGCTCGTCGCCGACGGGCCGCTACCCATCCGCGACCTGGCCACCCGCGTCGGCGTCACCCACTCCGCCGCCAGCCAGACCGTCGCCGGCATGCGCCACGCCGGCCTGGTCACCCTCACCCCCGGCGCCGACGCCCGGCACCGCATCGTCACCCTCACCGACCGGGCCCGCACCCTGCTACCCGCCGTCGAAGCCGAATGGGCCGCCACCACCGCCGCCGTACGCCGGCTCGACACCGAACTGCCCGTGCCCCTGGCCGACGAGCTGTACGCCGTGCTCGACGCGCTGCGCCGCCGCCCGCTACGCGACCGCATCGCCGACACCGGACTGCTCCCACCCGCCCGGTGACACCCGCGCCCGGTAAGCGACGGATACCCTTCCGGGCATGACTATGCGCCCGATCCGGATCATCGGCGACCCCGTCCTGCGCACCCCCAGCGAACCCGTCACCACCTTCGACGCCGAACTACGCGCCCTCGTGCAGGACCTGATGGACACCCTGCTCGGCGCGCCCGGCCGCGCCGGCGTCGCCGCACCCCAGATCGGCGTCAACACCCAGGTGTTCGTCTACGACGCCGACGGCCACCGCGGCCACCTCGTCAACCCCACCCTGGAGCTGTCCGAAGAACTCCAGGACGACGACGAGGGCTGCCTGTCCATCCCCGGGCTCTACTTCCCGACCCCCCGCGCCCTGCACGCCACCGCCCACGGCCACGACCAGCACGGCGAACCGCTCACCATCACCGGCAGCGGCTTCCTCGCCCGCGCCCTGCAACACGAGACCGACCACCTGCGCGGCCGCCTCTACGTCGACACCCTGCGCGGCGACACCCGCCGCCAGGCACTGCGCGAGATCCGCGCCGGGCGCTTCGACTCACCCAGCCGCGGCCGCTGACCCCACCCGGGACACCAGCGAGAACTCGTCGTAGTCGGCGACCCGGGTGAACCCCACCCGCTCGTACAACCGCACCGCCGCCGTGTTGTCCGCCTTCACGTTCAACACGACGTGCCCCACGCGCTCGCGCAACCGCCCGCACAACGCCGCCACCACCGCCGCGCCCAGACCCCGCCCCCGACACCGCGGCACCGTCGCCACATTGCCCAACGCCGCCACCCCGTACGCCGGCGAGAACACGTGCACCCCCGCCACCGCGACCAGCTCACCGCCGTCGCGCACCCCCACGTACTGCCCCGTCTCCACCATCCGCGCGTCGAACCAGTTCCCCGGATACGCCCGCTCGTAGAACCGCAGCAACTCCGGCAGATCCGCCGCCCCCAACACCTCGCCCGCCGGCGGCACCCCCGCCAGCCGCCCCGGATCCGTCAACGCCATCCGATGGTGCCGCCCACCCGGGACGTGGCCGAACGACCCGGCCAGCGCCCCGATCAGCCCCGGGGACAGGTGCGCGTACAACCGCGCCGGCAACACCGGCGCCACCCGCCTCAGCAACGCCGCCAACGCCGCCACCCGACCCGGCGCCGCGAACGCCAACACCGTCGGCAACTGCACCCCGTGATACAGCAACACCACCTCGTCGCCGGCGCGAAACCACGACGTGAACGGCCAGAAGAAATCGTCCAGATCACCCAACTGGTAGGCGTGCAACACCGGATCCCGCCCCAACAGCCCGGCCAGCACCGCCCGGTCGTGCTCCGCCCGCACCGCCACCTCAGCCCACCACCCACTGGTCGTAGCCCAACCGCGCCACCAACGCCAGCACCACCACCAGCAACACCACCCGCACGAACCCCGCGCCCCGACGCAACGCCATCCGCGCGCCCACCGCCGCCCCCGCCACGTTGCACACCGCCATCGCCGCGCCCAACCACCACCACACGTGCCCGCTCACCCCGAACACCACCAACGCGCCGAGGTTCGTCCCCGCGTTCACCACCTTCGCCATCGCCGAGGCGTGCACGAAATCCGCACCCACCGACGCGGTGAACGCCAACACCAGGAACGTCCCGGTGCCCGGACCGATCAACCCGTCGTACAACGCGATGCCCAACCCGGCCACCAGCACCGCCGCCACCACCCGCGACCGGGTCCGCCGCGACGGCACCGACACCGTGCCCAACCGCGGCCGGGTCACCACGAACACCGCCACCGACACCAACACCACCAACACCACCGGCCGGTACGCCCCCGCCGGCACCGCCCCCGCCAACGCCGCACCCACACCCGCCGTCACCACCGCCAACCCGGCCGCCGGACCCGCCACCGCCCAGTCCAGCTTCGTACGCCGGGCATACGTCACCGCCGCCGTCGACGTGCCGAAGATCGCCGCCAACTTGTTCGTCCCCAACGCCGTCGCCACCGGCACCCCCGGCGCCGCCACCAACAACGCCGGCAACAACACCAGGCCGCCGCCGCCCACCACCGCGTCCACCCAGCCCGCCAACGCGGCCACGCACAGCAACGTCGTCAACGCCCACGCATCCACGCCGCGCATTCTGCCCACCCCGCCGCCACCGGGAAGAACGGCTGTGGCCAGCCTCACCGGCCCCGACGCCGCCGCAACCACATCCCCACGCACGCCACCGCCACGAACACCAGCATCGAACAGCACAGCAGCTTCAGCACCCGGCCAGCCTGCCAGAGCGACGTAGGGTGTGCAGGTGCGCCTGGCCACCTTCAACCTGCTGCACGGCCGCTCCCTCACCGACGGGCTCGTCGACCCCGACCGGCTCACCGCCGCCGTCACCGCCCTCGACGCCGACGTCCTCGCCCTGCAGGAAGTCGACCGCGACCAGACCCGCAGCGGCAAACTCGACCTCACCGCCCTCGCCGCCCGCGCCCTCGACGCCGAACACCACCGCTTCGCCGCCGCCGTCGTCGGCACCCCCGGCGAACAGTTCCGCCCCCTCACCCACGACGACGACGGCCACGGCGAACCCCTCTACGGCGTCGGACTCATCAGCCGCCACCCCGTGCGCACCTGGCACGTCACCCGCCTGCGCGCCGCACCCGTACGCTCACCCATCTACGTCCCCGGCCCCGGCGGCGGACTCGTCCTGCTCCGCGACGAACCCCGCGTCGTGCTCGCCGCCGTCCTCGACACCCCCCACGGCCCCCTCACCGTCGCCGCCACCCACCTGTCCTTCGTCCCCGGCTGGAACATCTGGCAACTGCGCCGCGTCGTGCGCGCCCTGCGCGCGCTGCCCGCCCCCCGGATCCTGCTCGGCGACCTCAACCTCCCCGCCGGCCCCGCCGCCGCGCTCACCCGCTGGCGGCCCCTCGCCCGCCGCGCCACCTACCCGGCCGGACAACCCCGCGTCCAACTCGACCACGTCCTCGCCGACCCCCACCACCTCGACCGGCTCCCACCCGTCACCGCCGTCGACACGCCGCTGGCCACCATCTCCGACCACCGGCCCCTCGTCGTCGACCTCGGCTGAGACCTCACCCCAACCCGGTCTGCCGCTGCGCCGCCCGCACCGCGTTACGGAACAACATCGCCACCGTCGTCGGACCCACCCCACCGACCCGTGGCGTGATCGCCCCCGCCACCCGGGCACACGACTCGTCCACGTCCGGCAGCAACCGCCGTCCCTCGTAGCGCACCCCGCCACCGACCACCACCGCACCCGGACGCACATGCTCCGGCCGCACGATCCCCGGCACCCCCGCCGCCGCGACCAGGATCTCCGCCCGCCGCGTGTACCGGGGCCAGTCCGCGACCCCGGTGTGCACCACCGTCACCGCCGCGTTCGCCGTCGGCCGCTTCTGCGCCAACAACATCGCCAACGGTCGACCCAACGTCGCACCCCGACCCAGCACCACCACCTCCCGGCCCGACACCGGCACCCGGTGGAACGCCAACAACGCCTCGATCCCCGCCGGCGTACACGGCAACGGCCCCGGCAACCCCAACGCCAACCGACCCATGTTCACCGGATGCATCCCGTCGACGTCCTTGTCCGGATCCACCTCGGCCAACGCCCGGTCGTAGTCCAGGCCCCCCGGAATCGGATGCTGCACCAACACCCCGTGCACCCCGGAATCGGCGTTGAAGTCCGCCACCACCGCGTGCAGATCCGCCTGCGACGCCGACGCCGGCAGATGCACGTGCGGCGACGCGAACCCCAACTCCGCCGCCTGCCGCTGCTTGATCCGGATGTAACCCGCGCTCGCGTCGTCGTCACCCACCAGCACCGTCGCCAACGCCGGCGTCACCCCCGCCGCCCGCAGCCGCGCCACCGACGCGGCCACCTCGGCCAACACCTCATCCGCCACCGGCCCACCCGGCAACAGCCGCGCGGTCGCACCGGACACCACGGAAACCGACGAAGAAGAAGACATGCGACACCTCGCCCGCGGAGGCCCAGGCGGTCGACCCCCACGACGAGCTCCCCGATGGTTCACCCATCCCCGTGCCGCCAGTCGCGTCCCCCTCAGCCTGCCACAACCCGCCGCGACACCGCATCCACCACGGCCTGCCACGCCGGCAACGACGCCAACACCGCATCCGCCCGACGCCGCCGGTCCACCGCCGACACCACCCGCAGATCCGCCAACACCGCTTCGAACCCCGGCCGCACCACCCGCGCCCGCTCCGGCGCCACCGCCGCCACCACCGCGTCACACCGCGCGTACGTCACCAGCACCCAGAACATCGCCTCCCGGTGCCGCCCCGCCGCCACCAACTCCGCGCCGCCGTCGACCACCACCGGCCGCCCCGCCGCACCCAGATCCGCCCCGAACGCGAAACCCTCCCGCGGCAGCCGCGCCACCTCCTCGAACACCACCGCCAACCCGGCCAGATGCTCCCGCACCCGCCCCGCGTCCACGCCACCGCCGTCCAACGTCGCCAACAACTCCGGATACCGCCCACCCCACCCGTGACCCGCCAACACCTCCGACGCCCGGACGTACCGCCGCCGCACCGTCGGATCCACCAACCCCGCCACCGCCGGCCACACCGCCACCAGCGACGTCGGAAACACCCACGCCAACACCTGATCCGCCAACGGCGCCCGGGCGTCCAGCGCCCGCAACCCGTCCTCCACCCGCCGCCGCACGCCCGCGCACCGCCGCCGCACCCAGACCGGATCCGCGAACCCCGCCGCCACCCGCCGCCGCACCGCGGCCAAGCGCCCCGACGGATCCGCGATCACCCCGTCGGTACGGAACATCGGCGCGAACACCCACGACCCCAACACGTCCTCCGGGCTGCCCAACTGCGCCCAGGTCACCGTGCTGACCTCCAGCAGCACCCCACCGCGGACGAACTTGCCCACCTTCACGCCGGGGGAGTCGCGCACCAGCAGCACGTCCACGTCCGACGACACCGGCAACACCGCATCGTCCGGCAACCCCACCGTCGACCCGCTGAACACCGCCCCCTCGATCGACGGATCGACCCGCATCCGCTCCCGCACCCAGTCCACCGCCACCGCCCGCGCCGCACCCACCCGCATCCGGGCGATCCTGCCAGCCCGACATCCACGCGGCAGGGTCAGGCGGGGGAGAGGCGGAAGACCGGCCAACCGATCTCGGTACGCCAATCCGCCGGCACGTCGGTGTCCCGCGGCCCCACCAGGTACGTCTCCCGGACCGGCCCGTCGACGGCCAGCGCGTGCCCGACCACCCACGCCCCGAGCCGCCCGTACGTCACGTCGATGTCATCGTGCGGCCCGCGGTGCACGGCAACCGCGAACTCCGCCGCCGGCAGGTCGACCACCTCGACCCGCCCCGACGGACGCGGGTCACGCACCGGCCGGTACACCACCACCGCACCGACGCCACCGGTGAACAACTCGTTCGCGTACTGCCCGCCCGGCGGCCCGGTCCGCTCGCCCACCGGACACGCCGCGTCCAACTCGGCCATCGCACCGTCGTACCAGGCACCGGCCCGCGCCAACTCCACGTCCCCCCGCACACCGGCGACCGCACCCCCGGGCACCGAACGCACCTCGACCGGCGACTCACGGTCCTCCGGCCCCAACAGCCGACGCAGCGCGGCGACCGCCCCGCGGGTGCGCTCCAACGCCTCCTCCAGCCGACGCAGATGCCCCGCGATCAAGGCGGACCGCCGATCCGGGTCGTTCGTCGCCAGGATCGCCTTCACCTCGACCAACGGCACATCCAACTCACGCAGTCGGTGGATCACCTGCGCCGCCGGGATCTGCTCCGTAGCGTAGTAGCGGTAACCGGTGAACGGATCCACTGTCTCCGGCTCCAACAGACCGGCCTCGTGGTAACGACGCAACGTCCGCACACTCAGGTGGGTGAGCGTCGCGAACTCACCGATCGTCAGGCCCCTGCGCATGCCCCTCACTCTGCACCCTCCCCCCACGAGAGAGTCGACGACTTGACCCTCTCCCGACGAGAAACCTCACCGTGGGCACATGAACGCAACCGACTGGAACCAGGCAAGCCCGATCGCACCCGACGAACTACCGGCCACGATCACCCGATACCTCACCGCGCACCAGGCGCGCGACCTCGACGCCGCCGTCGCGCTCCTCACGCCCGACGCGGCGGTCACCGACGAAGGCCGCACCCACCAGGGACCCGAGCAGATCCGCGCCTGGCTGTCCCGATCGACAGGCGAATACACCTACACCACCGCACTCACCGCCGCCGCCAAGACCGACGACCAGCACTACGACGCCGTGCACCACCTCGAAGGCGACTTCCCCGGCGGCACTGCCGACCTGCACTTCCGATTCACCCTCCGCAACGGGCTGATCGCCCGCCTGGTGATCGAGCCGTGACCGCCCCGACGGCGAGGACCTGGTTCATCACCGGCGGCAGCCCTGGCGGATTCGGAATGGCCTACGCCGAAGCCGCCCTCGACGCCGGCGACCGGGTGGTGCTCACCGCCCGACGCACCGAACCGCTGCGCGACTGGGCGGACACCCAGCCGGACCGGACCCTCGTCCTGCCGCTGGACGTGACCGACCCCGCCCAGGCGCGACAGGCCGTCGCCACCGCCGAGGCGCGATTCGGCGGCATCGACGTGCTGGTCAACAACGCCGGACGCGGCTGGTACGGATCCGTCGAGGGCACCCCCGACTCCGACGTACGACACATGTTCGAACTGAACTTCTTCGCCGTCCTGACGGTCACCCGCGCAGCCCTGCCCGGCATGCGCGCCCGCGGCACCGGCTGGATCGTCACCATGTCCTCCGCCGCCGGCCTGCGCGCGGTCACCGGATTCGGCTACTACAGCGCCGCCAAACACGCGATCGAGGGACTCACCGACGCGCTGCGCGACGAAGTGGCCCCCCTCGGCATCCGCGTCCTGACCGTTGAACCCGGAGCCTTCCGCACCCAGGCCTACGCCGGCTTCGCCGACGAGCCGACGCGCGACACCATCGACGACTACCAGCCGATGCTCCAGCAGGTCCGCACCGCGATGATCGACCAACACGGCGCCCAACCCGGCGACCCCCGGCGCGGCGCCCGCGCCGTCGTCGAGGCGATGAACCAGGACCCACCACCACACCGGCTCGTCCTCGGCGGCGCCGCGTTCGACGCGGTCACCGCCACCCTCACCGAGAGGGCAGCCGACATCCGGGCCAACGAGCGCCTCTCCCGCGCCGCCGACTTCCCGACCACCCCGCCGACGCCACGCTAGAGACCGGACAGCCCCGACAACGCGCGATTCGTGCGGTTCGCCGCCACCGCCGCCCGCTGCTGACCCGCCGTCACCTCGATGTACGTCTGCGACGACGCCAACGACGCGTGCCCCAGCAACCGCATGATCTCCGCCGCGCCCGCCCCGTCCTCCGCCAACCGGGTCGCGAACGTGTGCCGCAACGCGTGCAACCGCGCCCCCCGAGGCACCCGGTCACCGACGCCCGCCCGCCGGTAACACGACTCCACCAGATACTGCAGGCCACCGCGACGCAACGGCTCACCCGCCCGGTCCACCAGGAACGGCCCGTCCGGCCGCACGCTGCGCCGCCCGAACCGCAACCGCCGGCTCTGCAGATAACCGGTCAACACCCGGTCCACGCCCACCTCGATCGGCACCGTCCGCGGCCGACCGCCCTTGCCCGCCACGTCGACGCGCCGCTCACCGTCGCGCCCGGCCACCGACGACACCCGCAACGCCAGCAGCTCCGACAGGCGCAACCCGGCACACAGCGCCAGCGCCAGCACCGCCAGGTCCCGCTCCGGCCACGGGTCACGCTGCCGGCCCTCGGCCCGCGCCACCGCCGCCAGCAACTCCTCCGGGGTGTCCTCGCCGCGCAGCGGCTTGGGCCGGGGGAGCGGCGTGCGGGGCCGCCCCACCGCCGGCATCGGATTTCCGGGTACGACGCCCTCGGCCACCAGGAACGTGAAGAAGCTGTTCCAGGTGGACCAGGCGCGGTGGACGGAGGCTGCGGCGCGGGGGGCGGCGAAGCGGGCGAACGCCGCGCGCATCACCCGGGGGGACAGGTCGCCCACCGGCAGCCGGTCCGGGGGGAGGGGAGTGGCGTCGTCGCCGTCCGCCGCGACCAGCGCCGCCACCGCGTTGAGGTCCCGCCGGTACGCGGCGAGGGTGTGGGGGGAGGGCTTGCGGGTGGCCCGGGCGGTCAGGAACTCCTCGATCAACG
The DNA here is from genome assembly GCF_900090105.1 of Micromonospora humi. Classification (GTDB taxonomy): domain Bacteria; phylum Actinomycetota; class Actinomycetes; order Mycobacteriales; family Micromonosporaceae; genus Micromonospora; species Micromonospora humi. The sequence goes on from NZ_FMDM01000002.1 coordinate 50,684, forward strand.
TTACTACCATTTCGTCCGGTTTGTCATGCATAAGAGATATTATGCATGATTCTCGCGTTCCCGCCAGTGATCGCTGCGGGGGAGAGCGGCCGAAAAGCGCTTGCCGCGCCCCGCAGACTGGGCCCCATGGTGGAGATCGACGAGACGCTCGTCCGCACCCTCGTCGCCGAACAGTTCCCGCGCTGGGCGCACCTGCCGGTGACCGCCGTGGCCCGGCAGGGATGGGACAACCGGACCTTCCACCTCGGCGACGAGCTGCTGGTCCGACTGCCCAGCGCCGAGGGCTACGTGCCCGGCATCGCCAAGGAGGACCACTGCCTGCCGATCCTGGCCCGCCACCTGCCGCTGCCCGTACCCGAACCGGTCGCCACCGGCGCGCCCGGCGCCGGCTACCCGTACCCCTGGTCGGTGCGACGGTGGCTGCCCGGCGACACCCTGGCCGCCACCCGCGACCTCGACCGCGCCGCGGTGGCGCGCGACCTGGGCGGCCTGCTGGCCGCGCTGCGTCGGGTCCCGTCCGTGGGCGGACCCGCCGCCGGCCGGCACTCCGCGTTCCGGGGCTGCCACCCGAGCGTCTACGGCGACGAGGTCGAGCAGGCCCTGGCGGTGCTGGGTGACCGGGTGGACACCGCCGCCTGCCGGGCGGTGTGGGCGCGGGCGCTGACGTCGGCCTGGCCGCACGCGCCGGTGTGGTTCCACGGCGACGTCTCCGCCGGCAACCTGCTCGTCGCGGACGGGCGGCTCACCGCGGTGATCGACTTCGGGCAGTGCGGTGTCGGCGACCCCGCCTGCGATCTGGTGCCGGCGTGGACGTGGTGCGTGGGCGCCGAGCGCGCGGTGTTCTCCGGCGCCGTCGGGTTGCCGGCGGACACGTGGCGGCGGGCGCGCGGCTGGGCGTTGTGGAAGGCGCTGGTGTCGCTCGCGCGGGGGCCGCACGTCGAGCAGGCGCGCGCGTTGGCCGCGGTGCTCGACGATCCGGTGGCGGAGTGAGGTCCGGGGAGGCCCCGATCCGGTTTACTTGACATAATGTAGATTATCGAATCTCGGATGGCGGGCTGGTCGGGGCGGCGGCGTCGGTGCCGGACGCCGCCGCCCCGGGCCTCGCGGGGTCAGGCCCCGACGTAGTCGGCGAGGTGCTCGCCGGTGAGCGTGGACCGGGCGGCCACCAGGTCGGCCGGGGTGCCCTCGAAGACGATCCGGCCGCCGTCGTGTCCGGCGCCCGGGCCGAGGTCGATGATCCAGTCGGCGTGCGCCATGACGGCCTGGTGGTGTTCGATGACGATGACCGACTTGCCGGATTCCACCAGCCGGTCGAGCAGGCCGAGCAGTTGGGCGACGTCGGCCAGGTGCAGGCCGGTGGTCGGCTCGTCGAGGACGTGGATGCCGCCCTTGTCCCCCATCCGGGTGGCGAGCTTGAGTCGTTGCCGCTCCCCTCCGGACAGCGTGGTCAGCGGCTGACCGAGGGTGAGGTAGCCGAGTCCGACGTCGGCGAGGCGGTCCAGGATGGTGTGGGCGGCCGGGGTGCGGGCGTCCCCGGCGCCGAAGAACTTCTCGGCCTCGTTGACCGGCATGGCGAGGACCTCGCTGATGTCGCGGCCACCGAGGTGGTAGTCGAGCACGGCGGCCTGGAACCGTTTGCCCTCGCAGTCCTCGCAGGTGCTGGCGACGCCGGCCATGATGCCCAGGTCGGTGTAGATGACGCCGGCGCCGTTGCAGGTGGGGCAGGCGCCCTCGGAGTTGGCGCTGAACAGGGCGGGTTTGACGCCGTTGGCCTTGGCGAAGGCCTTGCGGATGGGGTCGAGCAGGCCGGTGTAGGTGGCCGGGTTGCTGCGGCGGGAGCCGCGGATGGGGCTCTGGTCGACGCTGACGACGTCGTCGCGGGTGGCCAGGGAGCCGTGGATGAGGGAGCTCTTGCCGGAGCCGGCGACGCCGGTGACGACGACGAGGACGCCGAGGGGGATGTCGACGTCGACGTCGCGCAGGTTGTGGGTGCGGGCGCCGCGCACGGGCAGGGTGCCGGTGGGTGTGCGCGGGGTGTCCTTGAGGGTGGCGCGGTCGTCGAGGTGGCGGCCGGTGGTGGTGTCGCTGGCGCGCAGGCCGGCGACGGTGCCCTGGTAGCAGATGGCGCCGCCGTCGGTGCCGGCGCCGGGGCCGAGGTCGACGACGTGGTCGGCGATGGCGATGGTCTCCGGTTTGTGTTCGACGACCAGGACGGTGTTGCCCTTGTCGCGCAGGCGCAGCAGGAGGTTGTTCATCCGGGTGATGTCGTGCGGGTGCAGGCCGATGGTGGGTTCGTCGAAGACGTAGGTGACGTCGGTGAGCGACGAGCCGAGGTGGCGGACCATCTTGGTGCGTTGGGCCTCGCCGCCGGAGAGGGTGCCGGCGGGTCGGTCGAGGCTGAGGTAGCCGAGGCCGATCTCGACGAAGGAGTCGAGGGTGTCCCCCAGCGCGGTGAGCAGGGGGGCGACGGAGGGTTCGTCGAGGTCGCGGAGCCAGGTGGCGAGGTCGCTGATCTGCATGGCGCAGGCGTCGGCGATGGAGATGCCGTTGATCTTCGAGGAGCGGGCTTCGGGGGCCAGTCGGGTGCCGTCGCAGTCGGGGCAGGTGGTGAAGGTGACGGCGCGTTCGACGAAGGCGCGGATGTGCGGCTGCATGGCGTCGACGTCCTTGGCCAGCATGGATTTCTGGAGGGCGGGGATGAGGCCGGTGTAGGTGACGTTGATGCCCTCGACCTTGATCTTGGTGGGTTCCTTGTGCAGGAGGTCGTGCAGTTCCCGTTCGGTGTAGTCGCGGATGGGTTTGTCGGGGTCGAACATGCCGCTGGCCCGGAAGATGCGGCCGTACCAGCCGTCCATGCTGTAGCCGGGGATGGTGATGGCGCTGTCGTTGAGGCTGCGGTCGGCGTCGTAGAGGACGGTGAGGTCGATGTCGTTGACGTTGCCGCGGCCCTCGCAGCGGGGGCACATGCCGCCGAGGCGGTTGAAGGTGCCTTTCCTGGTCTGGGTCTTGCCGGGGCCGCGGTCGACGGTGATGGCGCCGGCGGCGCGGACGGAGGGGACGTTGAACGAGTAGGCGTTGGGTGGGCCGATGTGGGGTCGGCCGAGGCGGCTGAAGAGGATGCGCAGCATGGCGTTGGCGTCGGTGGCGGTGCCGACGGTGGAGCGGGGGTCGGCGCCCATGCGTTCCTGGTCGACGATGATGGCGGTGGTGAGGCCTTCGAGGATGTCGACCTCGGGTCGGGACAGGGTGGGCATGAAGCCCTGGACGAACGCGCTGTAGGTCTCGTTGATGAGGCGTTGCGACTCGGCGGCGATGGTGCCGAAGACCAGTGAGCTCTTGCCGGAGCCGGAGACGCCGGTGAACACGGTGAGGCGGCGTTTGGGCAGTTCGACGTCGACGTCGCGCAGGTTGTTCTCGCGGGCGCCGTGGACGCGGATGACGTCGTGGCTGTCGGCGTGGGCCGTGGTCATGGGTTCTCCGTCCGGTGGGGTTCAGTCCAGCCAGCGGCCGTGGCGCATGAGCGTGCGGCCGGGCATCTCGTCGACCTCGCGCCAGGCTTGGACGCGGTGGGGTCGGATGCGGTACCAGCGGTAGGGCGTCAGGGTACGGGGGTCGAAGCCGGTGCGGGTGGCGAACCGCTCCCCTCGTTCGTCGGGCAGTGCGTCGAGGTCGAGGGTTTCGACGTGGCCGTCGATCATGACGACGTCGCGGGTGTGGCCGAGGGCGATGCGGGCGCGACCGCCGGCGAGGTTGCGGCCGGTGGGGCTGTCGGCCTCGGTGGCGAGCAGCAGGGTGTGGCCGTCCCAGTGGAAGGACAGCGGTACGAGGTGGGGGGTGCCGTCGGTGTCTGCGCTGGCGACCCAGCAGTCGATGTCGTGTTCGAGGCGGTGGGTGGTGTCGTGGCGGCGTTGGCCGCGGGTGCGGGGGGTGTCGGTCACCGTGGACGGGTTTCAGGGGCGCTGGTTGATGCGGATGAGGTTGCCGGTGGGGTCGCGGAAGGCGCAGTCGCGTACGCCGTAGGGCTGGTCGGTGGGTTCCTGGACGACGTCGGCGCCGCTGGCCTGGAGGCGGTCGAACAGGGCGTCGAGGTCGTCGGTGGCGAGGGTGAGCGCGCCGTAGCTGCCCTTGGCGATGAGTTCGTGGATGGTGCGGCGTTCGTCGTCGGTGATGCCGGGGTCGACGGCCGGGGGGTGCAGGACGATGCCGGTCTCGGGCTGCTCGGGTGGGCCGACGGTGAGCCAGCGCATGGTGTCGCCCTGGCCGACGTCGTTGCGCAGGTCGAAGCCGAGGGTGTCGCGGTAGAAGGCGATGGCGGCGTCGGCGTCGGTGTGGGGCAGGAACGCGTAGTGGATGGTGATCGTCATGGTGGTCACGCTAGTGGGGGTGGCGTGGGTCGGGCTTCTCGATTCCTGACCGGTCTGGTGGCCTGTTTGGTGAGGCAGGTGGGTGGTTCGGGGGTGCCGGGTGCGTGGCGGGCGCGGTAGGCGCTGGGTGGTTCGCCGACGAGTTCGGTGAAGCGGGTGCTGAAGGTGCCCAGGGACTGGCAGCCGACGGCGAAGCAGACGTCGGTGACGGTGAGGTCGCCGCGGCGCAGCAGGGCCATGGCGCGTTCGATGCGGCGGGTCATGAGGTACGCGTACGGGGATTCGCCGTAGGTCTGGCGGAACTGGCGGCTGAGGTGGCCGGCGGACATGTGTTCGCCGCGGGCGAGTGCTTCGACGTCGAGGGGTCGGGCGTACTCGCGGTCGATGCGGTCGCGCACGCGGCGCAGCCGGGTGAGGTCGCGCAGGCGTTGGGCGAACGCGGGGTCGTCGGGGTGCACGGGTGCATCTTCGCTGCTGGGTCGGGTCGTCGGCCACCTTCTGGGCCGGCGTTTCGACGGTGGTCGGCGGGTGCGGGGTGGGTGGGCCCCCGCACCCGGTCGGGGTGGGTCAGCGCAGGCGGCGGGCGGTGAAGCGGGTGGGTGGGTCGGCGATGGCGTCCTGGGCGGCGACGAGTTGCAGTTCGCGGGTGCCGGCGGCGAGGGTGGCCTCCAGCACCGCGAAGATCGAGTTGGTGGTGTGTTCGAGTGCGGTCTGCGGTGAGCCGGTGGTGGCGAGGTGGGCCAGGTAGAGGGCGGCGGTGACGTCGCCGCCGCCGTTGGGGCTGATGGGCAGCAGTGGGGTGGTGACGGCCCAGGCGCCGTGGGAGGAGACGGCGACGACCTCGAGGTGGTCGGCGGGCAGGTCGCCGTGCAGGACGCTGGTGACCAGGACGTGTTCGGGGCCGGTGGCGCGCACGGTGTCGACGGCGGCGAGCAGGTCGTCGAGGGTGTCGGTGCGGCGGCCGGCGAGGAATTCCAGCTCGAACTGGTTGGGCGTGACGATGTCGGCGCGTGGGACGACGGTGTCGCGCAGGTATTCGGGGATGCCGGGGCGGACGAACATGCCGCGCCCGACGTCACCCATGACCGGGTCGCAGCAGTAGAGCGCGGCGGGGTTGGCGTTCTTGACCTGGGTGACGGTGTCGAGGATCACCGCGCCGACGGCGGGGTCGCCCTGGTAGCCGGAGAGCACGGCGTCGGCGGTGCCGAGCACGCCGCGGTCGGCGATGCCGGCGATGACCTCGGCGACGTCGGTGGGGGCGAGCAGCGGGCCGCGCCATGCGCCGTAGCCGGTGTGGTTGGAGAAGTGCACGGTCAGCACCGGCCACACCTCGTGCCGCAGGCGTTGCAGCGGGAACACGGCGGCGGAGTTGCCGACGTGGCCGTAGGCGACCGAGGACTGGATGGACAGGATCTTCACCGGCCCATCGTCGCATCCCGGCGGGTGGTCACGCTCAGTGGTCGTCGGGCGACGGGCGGGGGTAGCGTCGACCGCTCGGCTCAGGGTTTCGACCGCCGGGCGCGTCGCGGGTTTGGGCGCAGCGTGCGCTGGGGGCATGAAGCGAGGGGTTCTCGCCATCTGGACGGAGGAAGCACTGATGCTTTCCGCACTCGATCGTCGGAAGACCATCGCTCCGCCGGGGTACAGCCGCTGGCTGATCCCGCCGGCGGCGCTGGCGATCCATCTCTGCATCGGGCAGGTCTACGCGACCAGCGTGTACAAGAACTCCCTGATCGCGCACTTCGACACCGGGCAGACGGCGATCGGCGTGATCTTCAGCATCGCGATCGTGATGTTGGGGTTGTCGGCCGCGGTGGCCGGGACCTGGGTGGAGGCGAACGGGCCGCGTAAGGCGATGTTCGTCTCGGCGTGTTTCTGGGCGGCCGGGTTCCTGGTGGGTGCGCTGGGTATCGCGACCTCGCAGCTGTGGCTGCTGTACCTGGGGTACGGGGTGTTGGGCGGCATCGGGCTGGGGATCGGGTACATCTCCCCCGTCTCCACGTTGATCAAGTGGTTCCCGGACCGGCCGGGCCTGGCCACCGGCTTGGCGATCATGGGCTTCGGTGGCGGGGCGATGGTGGCCTCTCCCCTGTCCCGGCAGCTGCTGTCGTTCTTCGACTCCGGGTACGACCCGTCGAACAGCGGGTCGACGGCGTCGGGTTCGGCACTGGTGTGGCTGTTCGTCACGCTCGGTGTCGGCTACTTCGCGATCATGATGTTCGGGGTGTTCAACGTGCGGGTGCCGGCGCCGGACTGGCGCCCGGCCGGGTTCGACCCGTCGACGGTGGCGAAGAAGCCGCTGGTGACCACCGCGAACGTGTCGGCGGCCAACGCGGTGAAGACGCGCTCGTTCTGGCTGCTGTGGGTGGTGCTGTTCTGCAACGTGACCGCGGGCATCGGCATCCTGGAGCAGGCCAGCCCGATGATCCAGGACTTCTTCCGGGACAACGGCACCTCGGCGGTGTCGGTGGCGGCGGCCGGCGGTTTCGTCGGGTTGCTGTCGCTGTTCAACATGGCCGGCCGGTTCGTCTGGTCCTCGACGTCGGACGTGATCGGCCGTAAGCCGATCTACGTGGTGTACCTGGGTGTCGGGCTGGTGCTGTACCTGCTGCTGGCCTTGTTCGGGCAGAGCGCGACGGCGCTGTTCGTGCTGCTGGCCTGCGTGATCCTGTCGTTCTACGGCGGCGGGTTCGCGACCGCGCCGGCGTACCTGCGGGACCTGTTCGGCACGTTCGAGGTGGGCGCGATCCACGGCCGGCTGCTGACCGCGTGGTCGGCGGCGGGGGTGGCCGGGCCGCTGATCGTCAACGCGTTCCTCGACGCGCAGGGCGAGCCGGGTTCGCTGACCGCGTCGGCGTACCGGCCGGCGCTGTTCACGATGGTCGGGGTGCTGGCGGTGGGGCTGTTGGCGAACCTGCTGATCCGGCCGGTGCCGCAGCGGTTCCACGAGCCGGCGTCGGGCCGGGACGAGATGGCGGACGGACAGCCGGTGACGGCGGACAGGAGCGGATCGTGAACGAGGAGCGCAGCGGCGGCGGGCAGCAGGTCCGCCTGGTGGTGTCGTGGCTGGTGGTGGCCGTCCTGTTGGGGTACGGCGTGGTGCAGACGCTGATCACGGCGGCGAAGCTGTTCACGAACTGACGACGGTGGTGGCGGTCCGGGGGTCCTCCCCCGGGCCGCCGCCGTCTCTACAGGCCGCCGGCGACGCGCAGGACCGCGCCGGTGGTGTAGGAGGCGTCCGGGCCGAGCAGGTGCGCGATCGCGCCGGCGACCTCGTCGGGTTCACCGGCGCGGCCCAGCGGGATCCGGCCGGCGGCGCGGTCGGGGCGGTCCGGCACGCCGGATCGGGCGTGGATGTCGGTGCGGATGATGCCGGGGGCGACCGCGTTGACCCGGATGCCGCGCGGCGCGAGTTCCTTGGCCAGGCCGACGGTGAGGGTGTCGGTGGCGGCCTTGACGGCGGCGTAGTGGATGTACTCGCCGGGGCTGCCGAGGGTCGCGGCGGCGGAGGAGACGTTGACGATCGCGCCCCCGGCGCCCATCCGGCGGGCGGCCTGCTGGGCGCAGAGCACGTAGCCGACGAGGTTGACGTCGACGACCTCGCGCAGGTCCTCGGCGCGCAGGTCGGTGAAGGGGCCGATCGGGCTGGTGACGCCGGCGTTGTTGACCAGGCCGGTGAGTGGGCCGAGCTGGTCGGCGGCGGCGAAGAGCCGGTGGACCTGCTCGGGGTCGCAGGTGTCGGCGGCGACGGTGACGGCGCGGCGGCCGGCGGCGCGCACGTCGGCGGCGACGGCCGTGGCGGCGGCGTGGTCGGTGCGGTAGCCGAGGACGAGGTCGTGCCCGTCGGCGGCGAGCCGGCGGGCGGTGGCCGCGCCGATGCCGCGCCCGCCGCCGGTGACGATGGTGACCCAGGTCAATGTGTTCTCCCCTGCCCCGGTGGTGGAGGCGACGTTACCGTGGGCGGGACCACCGGGGACGGAGAGGACGGTCACATGGGGCGGGCGTTGGTGCTGGGCGGCGGCGGGGTCACCGGGGTGGCCTGGGAGCTGGGCGTGCTGGCCGGGCTGGCCGCACGCGGGTTGCCGCTGGACGAGGCGGACCTGGTGGTGGGGACGTCGGCCGGGTCGGTGGTCGGGGCGCAGGTGCGTTCGGGCACGCCGCTGGCCGAGCTGTACGAGGCGCAGCTGCGGCCGCCGCGCGACGAGCTGCCGGCGCGGCTCGGCCTGGGGGTGCTGGCGCGCTGGGCGTGGGCCGGCAGTTGGGGTCGGGACGCGGCGCGGGCCAGGGCGCGGGTCGGCGCGATGGCGTTGTCGGCGCGTACCCCGTCGGAGCAGTCACGGCGCGCGGTGATCGCGGCGCGGTTGCCGTCGTCGCAGTGGCCTGCGGCGCGGCTGTTGGTGACCGCCGTGGACGCGGCCTCCGGCGAGTTCGTGGTGTTCGACGCCGACGCCGGGGTGCCGCTGGTGGACGCGGTCGGTGCCAGTTGCGCGGTGCCCGGCGTCTGGCCGCCGGTGACGATCGGTGCGCGCCGCTACGTCGACGGCGGGGTCCGCTCACCGGTGAACGCCGACCTGGCCGCCGGGTACGGGCAGGTGGTGGTGCTGGCGCCGACGGTCGCGGCGGTGGGACCCGCACCGCGGCTGCCGGCGCAGGTCGCGGCGCTGCGGGAGGCGGGGGCGCGGGTGGCCGTGGTGTCGCCGGACCGCGCGGCCCGCACGGCGATCGGCCGTAACGTGCTGGACCCGGCGCGGCGGGCGGCGTCGGCGCGGGCCGGGTTCGCGCAGGCCGCGGCGGTGGCCGATGAGGTGGCGGCCGTCTGGGCGTGACGGGTGGCCGGCAGCGCCGACGGCGGGTGCGCGGTCGTCGGGTCACGACCCCGGGTGCTGCTGGCGCAGGCGCGCGAGCCGCCGGTTGAGATAGCGCTGTTCGGGGAGGCTGTCGGTCAGGCGGGCGGCGGTGCGGTAGTGCGCGGCGGCCGCCGCCGGGTCGCCGACCAACTCCAGCAGGTGGGCGCGCACCGCGTGCAACCGGTGGTGGCGGCGCATCGCCGGGTCGGCGAGCAGCGGGTGGAGCAGGGCCAGGCCGAGGTCCGGGCCGTGCGCCATGGCCACGGCGACGGCCTGGTTGAGCGTGACGAACGGGGTGGGGGCGACCCGGTTGAGCATGTCGTAGAGGATGCTGATCTGGAGCCAGTCGGTGGCCTCGACCGTGGGTGCCTCGGCGTGCACGGCGGCGATGGCCGCCTGGAGTTGGTAGCGGCCCACCGGGCCGTGGGGCAGGGCCTGGCCGAGCAGCGTGACCCCTTCCGCGATGAGGTCGCCGCGCCAGCGCGAGCGGTCCTGCTCGGCGAGCGGTACGAGGTCGCCGGCGGCGTCGGTGACCGGGCGTGGGTGAGCAGCATCAGCGCCAGCGCTCATGATGACGTACTTCACTGTCGTGCCCTCGTCTCGGGCGGCGGCGTCTCCGTCGCTCGCCGGGTACGTCGGAGCCGCCTCGGCGATGTCTACCTATCCTCGTGCCATGAGTAAAGGGTTGAGCGTCGGTGACCTGGTCGAGGATTTCACGTTGCCGGACCAGACGGGCACGCCGCGGCGGCTGTCGGAGTTCCTGGCCGCCGGTCCGGTGGTGCTGTTCTTCTACCCGGCGGCGATGACCCGCGGGTGCACGGCGGAGAGCTGCCACTTCCGGGACCTGGCGGCGGAGTTCACGGCGGTGGGCGCGACCCGGGTGGGGATCAGCCGGGACCCGGTGGACCGGCAGGCGGAGTTCGCCCGCCGGCACGACTTCGACTATCCGCTGCTGTCGGACGTCGACGGCGTGGTCGCGGACGCGTTCGGGGTGCGGCGGCGGCTGCCGCTGGGCGCGTTGAGCACCCGGCGGATGACGTTCGTGATCGGCGCGGACCGGCGGGTGCTGGCGGTGGTGCACAGCGAGCTGAGCATGAACGAGCACGCCGACGCGGCGTTGCGCGCGCTCGGGGGCTGAGCGTGGCGCTGTCGCCCCCGACTGGTATCAAGGCTGCATCAAACAGGTGTACGGAAGAGGGCGTGGCGTGATGGCGGTCCAGGGTTTGTCCACTGACGAGGTCCAGCAGATCCGTGAGTCGTTGGCGGCGGGCCGTAAACCGCGGGTGGTGTTCACCGAGGCGGCCGGGCAGATGGCCGGGCAGCTCGGGCAGGTGGTGGAGCTGACCGACCCGGCGGCGTCGGAGGAGTTCGTGGTGGTGCGTTTCGGCCGCGACGAGTTGCCCTTCTCCCCCGCCGACGTGGCGATCGCCCCCAAGGGCGCCGGGCGTAAGCCGGCCGCCGAGGCGAAGTCGGAGCCGGCGCCGCCGAGCGCGCCGGCGGTCGCGGAGCCGGAGTTCGTGCTGGACACGCCGCGGGTGCCGGCGCCGCGGCGGGAGGAGCCGAAGGTGGAGCAGCAGCAGGCGGTGGAGGCGAAGCCGGCGAAGCGGGCGGTGAAGGCGGCGAAGCCGAAGAGCCCGGCCGGGCTGACGGTGACGCTCGCCTACGCCGAGGGTGAGTGGACGGTCGCCGCGCAGCAGGGCACGAAGGCGCTGGCCCGGCCGTACGTGGTGAAGCCGGCGGAGGCGCTGCGGATGGTGGCGCTGGTGGACGTGCCCGGGGTGCAGGAGGCGGTGGAGCAGATCCTGGCCGCCGAGCGGGCCGAGGCGGAGCAGCAGGCGGAGAAGCTGCGCGCCGAGCTGGCCGAGATCGAGGCGCGGCTGGCGGAGCTGCGCGAGGCGCGCTGAGCGGGTCCCGGACGCCCCGCGGGGCCGGTGCGACCCCCTCGCACCGGCCCCGCGTACCCCTGCGCCCACAGGTCCATCAGTGTTGCGGAATGTTCTGTACCCCGATTCGGCGGCGGAACACCCAGTAGGTCCAACCTTGGTAGGCGAGCACGATCGGGGTGAACACCACCGCCACCCAGGTCATGATCTTCAGGGTGTACGGGGTGGACGCGGCGTTGGTGGCGGTGAGCGTGCCGGCCGCGTCGAGGGTGGACGGCAGCACGTTCGGGAACAGCGCGGCGAACAGGGTCGCCACGGCCAGGGCGATGGCCACCGCGGTGCCGGTGAACGCCCAACCCTCGCGGCGTACCCGGGCCGCGGCGAGGCCGCCGAGCAGGGCGAGCGCGGCGCCGACGGCGAGCACGACGGCGGCGGCGCTGGAGCGGATGGTCAGCGACCAGCCGAGGAACGCCACCGCGGCCACGGCGGTGCCGGCGCCGAGCTTGACGGCGAGGGCGCCGGCACGCTCGCGGATGTCGCCGGTGGTCTTGAGCGCGAGGAACACCGCGCCGTGGGTGAGGAACAGCCCGAGCGTGGTCAGGCCGCCGAGCAGCGCGTACGGGTGCAGCAGGTCGAGCAGGCCGCCGACGTACTCGTGGTCGGCGTCCAGCGGCACGCCCCGGAAGATGTTGGCGAACGCCACGCCCCACAGCACGGCCGGCACCGCCGAACCCCAGAAGATCGCCTGGTCCCAGCGGCGTTTCCAGGACGCCTCGGGGCGCTTGTGCCGGTATTCGAAGGCCACCCCGCGGGCGATCAGGGCGAGCAGGATGAGCAGCAGCGGCAGGTAGAAGCCGGAGAACAGGGTGGCGTACCACTCGGGGAACGCGGCGAACATGGCGCCGCCGGCGGTGATCAGCCACACCTCGTTGCCGTCCCACACCGGGCCGATGGTGTTGATCAGGACGCGGCGTTGCCGGTCGTCGCGGCCGAGCACGGGCAGCAGCATGCCGACGCCGAAGTCGAAGCCTTCGAGGATGAAGTAGCCGGTGAAGAGCACGGCGACGAGGAGAAACCAGACGGTCGTCAGTTCCACGGTGGGCTCCGGGTCAGTAGGCGAACGCGAGCGGGCGCTCGGCGTCGTCGGTGTCGTCGTCGGCGGGTTCGTCGCTGACGTCGGGTACGCCGGCGCGGGCGTAGCGGACCAGCAGCTTGAACTCGATCACCGCGAGGGTGGCGTAGATGAGGGTGAAGGCGGTGAACGAGGTGAGCACCTCGGTCAGGGAGACGCTGCGGGAGACGCCGTTGCGGGTGAGCATCTCGCCGAAGACGATCCAGGGCTGGCGGCCCATCTCGGTGAAGATCCAGCCGAAGGAGTTGGCCAGCAGCGGCAGCACCGGCATGACCAGGCCGGCGCGCAGCAGCCACTTGCTGCTCGGGGTGCGGCCCTTGCGCTGGCTCCACAGCACGAGCAGGGCGATCGCGGCGGCGGCCAACCCGAAGCCGATCATGAAGCGGAAGCTCCAGTAGGTGACCGGGATGATCGGGGCGTAGTTGCCGGGGCCGTACTGGCTGGCGTACTGGGCCTGCAGGTCGTTGATGCCCTGCACGGTGCCGTGGGGGTCGCCGGTGCCGAGGAACGACAGCAGGTACGGGATCTTGAGGGCGAAGACCTCGCGGCTGCCGTCGAGGCTGCCGACGGTGAGCACGGAGAACGAGGCGGGGCTCTCGGTGGTGTAGAGGCCCTCGGCGGCGGCCATCTTCATCGGCTGCACCTCGGTCATGATCTTGCCTTGGATGTCGCCGGTGAGCACCACGAGCGCCGAGGAGACCAGCACCACCCAGGAGCCGAATTTCGTGGCGAAGCGGTAGGCGCCGGTGTCGGCGCTGCCGCGGTTGCGCATCACGTGCCACAGCCCGACGGTGACCACCAGGGACCCGGCGACCAGGAACGACCCGGCGAGGGTGTGCGGGAAGGTGACCAGGGCGACCTTGTTGGTGAGCACGGCGACGAAGTCGGTCAGCTCGGCGCGGCCGCTGTCCGGGTTGATCCGGAAGCCGACCGGGTTCTGCATGAACGAGTTCGCGGCGAGGATGAAGTAGGCCGACAGGTTGGTGCCGATCGCGGCGGCCCAGATCGCGGCCAGGTGCAGCCGCTTGGGCAGCCGGTCCCAGCCGAAGATCCACAGGCCGATGAACGTGGACTCCAGGAAGAACGCGACGAGCGCCTCGATCGCCAGCGGCGCGCCGAAGATGTCGCCGACGAAGCGGGAGTAGTCGCTCCAGTTCATGCCGAACTGGAACTCCTGCACGATGCCGGTGACCACCCCCATCGCGAAGTTGATGAGGAAGAGCTTGCCGTAGAACTTGGTGAGCTTGAGGTAGCGCTCGTTGCCGGTGCGGTGCCACATCGTCTGCAGGATGGCGACCAGCACGGACAGGCCGATGGTCAGCGGCACGAACAAGAAGTGGTAGACGGTGGTGACACCGAACTGCCAGCGGGCGACGTCCAACGCGTCCACCTTGAGACCCCCAGCCTTCGTACTACGAGACGTAGTAAATACTACTCGGCGTCGTAGTGAAAAAGTGAGGGCCGCAGGTCCCGAACCGACCCGGGACCAATGACCCTGATCACGCCGGGGCGTGCGACCATCCACCACTGATGGACACCTCCCCCTGGCGCGCGCCGCTGCTGTGGCGCGGCGCGCAGACGCTCGCCCGCGCCGTCGTGGCGCTGATCGGCCGCCTCGAGGTCACCGGCGACGTGCCGGCCGACCTGCGCCGTGGGCCGCTGATCCTGGCGGCCAACCACATCAGCCCGTTCGACCCGGTGGTGCTCGCCGCCGCCTGCCGGGCCCGGCGGGTCGCCCCCCGGATCATGGCCACCGGCGGCCTGTTCCGCGCCCCGGTGCTCGGCGCGCTGATGCGCCGCGCCGGGCACATCCGCGTCGACCGGGGCACCACCGCCGTGCACCGGTCGCTGGAGATCGCCGCCGAGGCCGTGGCCGGCGGGTCGGTGGTGCTGGTCTACCCCGAGGGCCGCATCGGCCTCGACCCCGGCATGTGGCCCGAGCGGGGCAAGACCGGCGCGGCCCGGCTCGCCTTCGCCAGCGGCGCCGCCGTCGTCCCGGTCGCCCAGTGGGGCTCGCACGAGGTGCTGCCCTACCGCGCCCCCAAAGGGATGCTGCGCGGCCTGGCCCGGGCGCTGCGCCGGCGCCCGGTGATCCGGGTCCACTTCGGCGCCCCGGTGGCCCTGCGTGACCTGCGCCCCGGCGTCCCCGGCGCGGCCCGGCACGCCACCGACCGGATCATCGACGCGATCACCGACACCCTGGCCCCGCTGCGCCCGCACGAGCCGGACCGCCCGCGCCACGTCGACCCGGGCCGCCCGGTCGACCTCAGCCGCGCGCACCGGCGGCACCGAACCGGCTGAACCCGGCGCGCCGGCGGCGCCGGGGTGGGACCGTGACAGGTGTGAGCGCACCCGTCGTCCTGATCACCGGCACGTCCACCGGCATCGGCCTGGCCACCGCCGTGGGCGCGGCCCGCGCCGGCTGGCGCACCGTCGCCACGCTGCGCGATCCGGGGCGCTCCGGCGCGCTGCGCGAGGCCGCCGACGCCGCCGGGGTCGGCGACCTGCTGGAGGTACGCCGGCTCGACGTCGTCGACGAGGCCTCGGTCGCCGCCTGCGTCGCCGACGTGGTGGCCCGTCACGGCCGGCTCGACGCGGTGGTCAACAACGCCGGCGCCGGGCACGTCGGCACCCTCGAGCGGGAGACCGTCGACGACGTGCGGGCGGTGCTGGAGGTCAACTTCTTCGGCGTCCTGCACGTCACCCGCGCCGCCCTGCCGCACCTGCGGGCCGCGAACGGCCGCCTGATCACCGTCACCAGCGTCGGCGGGGTGGTGGGGCAGCCGTTCAACGAGGCGTACTGCGCGGCGAAGTTCGCCGTCGAGGGGTTCATGGAGTCCCTCGCCCCGGTCGCGGCCACCGTGGGCGTGAGCGTGTGCGTGGTCGAGCCCGGCGCGGTGGCCAGCGAGTTCGTCGCCAACGTCGGCGTCGACCCGGACACCGCCGTCACCGCCGCCGGGCCGTACGGGCCGGCGCTGCGGGCGTACCTCGATCGCAGCGCCGGCGCGTTCGCGGCCGCGCAGTCCCCGACCGAGGCCGCCGCGGTGGTGGTGGCGACGCTGACCGACCCGGAACCCGCGCCCCGGGTGCAGACCTCGGCGGCCGCCCGGCAGTTCGTCGCGGTCAAGCTGGCCGACACCGACGGACTCGGGGTGACCGCCCTGACCGCGGGCTGGCTGCGCTGAGCGCCTCCCCCGCCGATCTTGCACTTGCTGCCCGGACGTAACGGGCAGAACCGCCCCGAACGAGGGCCGGAAGCGCAAGATCGGCGGAGGTTAGCGGGTGGCGGCCAGGCGGGCGTCGAGGGCGGCCAGGTCGGGGACGAACCACACCTGGTCGTGGCGGTTGGACTCGGCGACCAGCGCGCGCAGCGCGCCGCTGGCGGCCAGGTGCGCGGAGATGTCGCCGACCACCGCCAGGCGCAGCCGGTAGTTGACGAACTTCTGCATGACCTCCCCGGCGAAGCGGGTGCCCAGCGCGAAGAAGCTCGGGTCGAGCCGCCCGGCGGGCACCGCGACCACGCTGGCGCCGGCGAACGCCGCGCCGATCAGGTCCAGCGCGTCGGCCTCGGTGGCGATCGGCGGACCGGCCGGATCGCACAGCAGCACGGTGGCTCCGGCCAGCTCCCGAAGCTCGTCAGCCATGGTCGACCCGCAGGCCGTTGTCGCCGTCGAGCACCGCGTCGAGCAGCCGCAGCAGCTCGGCGGTGGCGGCCAGGTCGCCCAGGATCACGATCGTCATGCGGTGCCGTTCCTCGTCGTGGACCGTGCGCACCCGCAGCGGACGGTCCGGGTCGTGGTGGGTGTTGACGCCGGCGAGCACCAGCGTGGCGAGCCGGTCGGCGCCGGCCCGGTCGACGCCGTCGAGCGCCACGATGCTCGACACCTCCGCCGCCGCGCCCGGCGGTGGGGCCGGACGCCCGGTGAACGCGTCGAGGTCGACGCGGGTGATGCGGTACTGCTTGCCGATCCGGGTCGCGCGCAGCCGGCCGGCGCGGATGTAGCCGCGCACGGTGCGCACGTGCAGCCCGAGCAGCTCCGCCACCTGCTCCACCGAATACATGTCGTTACTCATCGCACCCTATGCTAGCGAATTGAGGGAAGGATAGGGAATTTTGCCCGCCGGACGTCCGCGCGCCATCCGCGCCCGGCATACTGCCGGCGTGCAGCCCCGTCACGGCTACCTCGACGCGCCCGCGCCGCTGGCCTTCGCCCACCGCGGCGGCGCGGCCGACGGCGACGAGAACACCGCCGCCGCGTTCGCCCGCGCGGTGGCCATGGGCTACCGGTACGTGGAGACCGACGTGCACGCCACCGCCGACGGCGTGCCGGTGGTCTTCCACGACCCGACGCTGCGCCGCGTCACCGGCGAGCTCGGGCGCATCGCCGACCTGCGCTGGGCCGACCTCGCCTCGGTGCGCGTCGGCGGCGCCGCCGTGGTGCCCCGCCTGGACGACGTGCTCGCCGCCTGGCCGGAGGTCCGGTTCAACGTCGACGTCAAGGCCGACGGCGGGGTGGAGCCCGCCGTCGCCGCGGTCGGCCGGGCCGGCGCCGCCGACCGGGTGCTGCTGGCCTCCTTCAGCGACGCGCGGCTGACCCGGCTGCGCGCCCTGGCCGGCCCGAAGGTCGCCACCAGCCTCGGCATGCGCGGCGTGGCCCGACTGCGGATGGCCTCCCTGCACGGGCGGTCGCTGCGGCTGCCGCCGTCCGTGGTCGCCGCGCAGGTGCCGGTCTCCTACGGGCGGATCCCGGTGGTCGACCGGCGGTTCCTCGCCTACTGCCACCGGATCGGGTTGCAGGTGCACGTCTGGACGATCGACGAACCCGCCCAGATGCACCACTTACTTGATCTTGGTGTGGATGGCATCATGACCGATCACGTCGGCGTGCTCCGCGACGTCTACCGCAGCCGCGGCCACTGGGCCGCCTGAGCCACTCGAGGACCGCCCGATGGCCGATACGGTCACCCCCGCCGTCGCCGAGCCCGCACGCCCGGGCAGCACCCGACGCGAACGCACCGGCTGGTACTTCTACGACTGGGCGAACTCCGCGTTCCAGACCACCGTCATCACGGTCTTCCTCGGCCCGTTCCTGACCACCGTCACCGAACTGGCCGCCGGCTGCGAACTGGGCGCCGACAGCTGCGACGGCGTGGTGCACCCGCTGGGCATCCGCGTCGCCGCCGGCTCCTACTACCCGTACCTGATCTCGCTGTCGGTCTTCCTCACCGTGTTCGTGCTGCCGGTGGTCGGCGCGATCGCCGACCGGTCGGCGCACAAGAAGCGGCTGCTCGCCGCCGCCGCGTTCACCGGCGCCGGGGCGACCATCGCCTTCGCGTTCGTCACCGGCGAGCGCTACCTGCTCGGCGGCGCGCTGTTCCTGATCGCGAACATCTCCTTCGGCGCCGCCGTGGTGGTCTACAACTCGTTCCTGCCGCAGCTCGGCGGCCCCGACGACCGCGACGGCATCTCCAGCCGAGGCTGGGCCATCGGCTACCTCGGCGGCGGGCTGCTGCTCGCGCTCAACCTGGTCGCGGTCACGATGCTCAGCGAGGAGGGCAACGCCCAGCGCACCCTCGACCTGGCCCGCTGGTCGATCGTCTCGGCCGGCGTGTGGTGGGCGGCGTTCACCCTGATCCCGCTGCGCTGGCTGCGCGAACACCCCACCGCCGCCGCGCTGCACGGCGGCGCGAACGTGCTCACCGACGGGTTCCGGCAGCTCGGGCGCACCCTGCGCGAGATCAAGGCGTACCCGCTGACGCTGTTCTTCCTGCTCGCCTTCCTGGTCTTCAACGACGGCATCCAGACCGTCATCACCCTCGCCAGCCAGTACGGCACCGAGGAACTGCGCCTGGAGCAGAGCACGCTGATCGTGACCATCCTGCTGGTGCAGTTCCTCGCCTTCGGCGGCGCGCTCACCCTGGGCGCCCTGGCCAAGCGCATCGGCGCCTGGAAGACCGTGCTGCTGTCGCTGGTGCTCTGGACCGGCGTGATCATCGCGGCGTTCCGGCTGCCCGCCGAGGCGCCCGTGCCGTTCATGATCCTCGGCGGCTGCATCGGCCTGGTCCTCGGCGGCAGCCAGGCGCTGAGCCGGTCGCTGTTCAGCCAGCTCATCCCCGCCGGCAAGGAGGGCGAGTACTACGGCTTCTACGAGATCAGCGACAAGGGCACCAGCTGGCTCGGCCCGCTCGCCTTCGGCCTGGTCTTCCAGCTGACCTCGTCCTACCGGGTCGGCCTGGTCTCCCTGCTGATCTTCTTCGTGGTCGGCTTCGCGCTGCTGGCCGCCGTGCCGATGCGCCGGGCCATCCTCGCCGCCGGCAACACCCCACCCCGGGTGCTCTGACCCGGGCCGGTCGATCATCGCGGCCGGTATGCGGCGGCGTCGATCGACTAGGCTGCCCCGACGTGACCGACGACGCCGCTGCCCCGACCTGCCTGGCCCGCCCCCTGCCGGGGCCCGGCGACGACCGCGCCGGCGGCTGCGCCGCCGCCCGTGGCGTCGACGGCCGACCCCTGCACGCCGCCGCGCTGAAGTTCTTCTGGGGCCCGATGGACTGCGGCAAGTCCACCATGGCGTTGCAGATGAACTACAACCACGCCCGGCAGGGCCGCCGCGGCCTGGTCACCACCCGCATCGACCGCTCGCTGGGCCCGCAGGTCACCACCCGCATCGGCCTGGCCCACGAGGCCATCGAGGTCACCGACGGCCTCGACCTGCGCGACCTGGTCCGCTCCGCCTGGGCCGAAGGGGTACGGGTGGACTACCTGATCTGCGACGAGGCGTCCTTCTACGACCTGGAACACGTCGAGCAGATGGCCGAGCTGGTCGACAAGTTCGACGTCGACGTCTACGCCTTCGGCCTGGCCACCGACTTCCGCTCCTGCCTCTTCCCGGCCGCGCAGCGGCTGTTCGAACTGGCCGACGAGGTGGCCCGCATCCAGGTCGAGGTGCTGTGCTGGTGCGGCCGCGAGGGGCTGCTCAACGCCCGGGTGGTGCAGGGCCGGGTGGTCCGCGAGGGCGCGCAGGTCGTCATCGGCGACACCGTCGACACCGCCGACGTGCGCTACCAGGTGCTGTGCCGGCGGCACTACCGCTCCGGCGACCTCGGCCCGCGCGCCTGAGCCTCAGAACGGATCCCCGCACACCCGCCAGCCGCCGTCCTCCGGCACCACCGGCAGCTCACGTTCCTCACTGCCACCGCCGTCGCGGTTGAGCCGCACCACCACCGTGGCGCGCGGACGCCCGGCCCGGGTGGTCACCGACACGTCGACGATCTCGTAGCCGCTGACCAGCGGCGGCGTGCGCACCCAACTGCCGAACCCGGCCTGACTCCACCGGCTGCGCGCCTCGGCGCACAGCCGCCCGTACGCCCGGTCGGTGTCGCCGGCGGCCACCTCGCGGAAGAACCCGTCGGTGGTCTCCCGCACCGGCCCGCCGGCCTGCAGCACCACCTGGGCGTTCCACACCGCCAACCCGGCCACCCCGATCAGGCAGGTGCCCAGCCCCAGCCCGGCGGCGAGCACACCCGCGCGCATCGGCCGGCGACGCCGGGCCGGCCGGTGCCACACCTGCTCCCTGCCCATCACCACCGACGGTAGGCAAACCGCGACCGGCCCGCAGCCGGTTGCGCCGCAGTCGCCCCCGCGACCACGGATCGTCTACCGTCGGGCCACCCCTCGCGAGGAGCCCGGATGACACCCGACCGCCCCGGACCGGTGATCGAGCTGGACCGGCCGGCCGCCGCGCCGACGCCACGACCGGCGTCGACCCGACGGTGGCTGGTCGCGCCGGTGCTCGCCGGCTGCCTGCTGCTGGGCGCCGCCGCCGCGCCGGCCCGACCGGCGATCAGCGGGCCGCCGCTGCCGGCGCGGGCCCTCCTGCTGCCCGCCGGCGCCCTGCTGCTGGTCGCCGACCCGACCACGCTGACCGGCTACACCCCGACCGGCCGGGTGACGTGGCGCGTCCCGGCGCCCGCCGGCGCACGGTCCGCCGCATCCGTCGGCGACCTGGTGCTGGTCACCACCCGCGACTCCGCCCGCCAGGTGACCGGCACCTCGGCCTACGCGGCCGACACCGGGCGGCTGCGCTGGCGCCGCCCCGACCGGGTCGACGTGGCCGGCGCCGCCGCGGTGGCCGTCACCGAGGTGCGCAGCGTCGCCGACCCCGGCCAACGGATCCAGGGCGCGGTGCGCGGCGTCGACCTGGCTACCGGCGCGAACCGCTGGTCGGTGCCGGTGCCGTCGACCGCCGTGCTCGCGACGTCACCGGGGCGCGTCGTCGTGGTGCACGACAGCGGACTGGCCCGGGTGCACGACACCCGATACGGCGCGACGATCGCCGAGACCCGCCTGCCACCGGCCGGGTACGCGCCGGACAACCCGCTCGTCGTCGGCGACCACCTGGTGCTGCGGCACCCCGCGCCCGGCGGCACCACGCTCAGCGGATACGACCTGCCGTCACTCACCCCGCGCTGGCAGCGGCTGCTGCCGGTCGGGGAGACACCCGCGCCCGGCTGCCCCCGGGTGCTCTGCCTGGCCGGGATGACCGAGTGGCGCGCGCTCGACGCGGGCAGCGGCGCGCCACTGTGGCGGTGGCCGGGAGGCGCCGGCTGGCAGCCGGTGCCCGGCGGGTCCGACCCGACCCGGCAGGTGCTGCTGCGCGCCGGCGGCGGCCGCGCCTCGCTCGTCGACGTCGGACCCGACGGCCCCCGCCCGGGCGGCACGCTGCCCGCCGGCACCCGCGACTGCCATCTGGTCGCCGACGCGTTGGCCTGCCGGGGCCCCGACGGCCGATTGACCCTGCGACCCGCCGGCGGTACCTGACAGCAGGTGGCAGGTACGGTCGGCAGACTCCCCGACATGACGACGCACGCCGACCTCGCGATGGTCAACCTGGACAGCTCCGACCCGGCCGCCCACGCGGCCTTCTACGCCCACGCCCTCGGCGGGGAGATCACCCACAGCCAGCCCGAATACGCCATGATCGTCTCCGGTGGCACGTCGATCGGCTTCGGCCTGGTGCCCGGCTACGCGCCGCCGGCCTGGCCGGACGAGACCGGCGCCAAGCGCTACCACCTCGACCTGGTCGTCGACGACGTGGCGCTCGCGGAGAAGGACCTGCTGGCCGCCGGCGCGACCCGCCCCGAGTTCCAGCCCGGCGGGGAGGGCTGGACCGTGCTGCTCGACCCGATCGGGCAACCGTTCTGCCTCTGCCCGCGCCGCAAGGACTGACTCAGCGCAGCGGGCCGCGGGCGACCGCGGCCCGCATCGCGGCCGGGTCACCGGCCGGCACGTACTCCAGCCACCAGGTGGCGCCCGCCGCCGCCACCTCGGCCAGGTAGGCCCGCTCGGCGCGCTCGTCGGCACGCCGCCGCCGGCCACCGACGGCCACGTCGAACGGCTGGCCGTCGGCGCGGGTGGCCGGCAGCGCGGCGACCAGGGCGGCCACCTCGTCGGCGGTGAAGTCGGACCAGCCGTCGGTGTCGGTGAGCTTGTAGGGCACGATCCCGTCGGCCCGAGCCGCCCGCCGCAGCACCGCCTTGGCCTGGGTGCTGCCGCCGACCCAGACCGGCACCCGGGGCGACTGCACCGGCGCCGGGCGCAGCGCGACGTCCTCGGCGCGGTAGTGGGCGCCCCGATGGTCGACCCGTTCGCCGCCGAGCAGCGCGACCAGCAGGTCGAGGCCCTCGTCGAGCATCGCCGCGCGGGTCTTCACGTCGGTCGGCTCGCCGAACGCGGCAAGCCCCCGGTCGGCCGGGTCGCCGACGCCGACCGCGACGCCCGCCCGGCCCCCGGAGAGGTGGTCGAGGGTGAGCACCTCCCGGGCCAGCTTCGCCGGGCGACGCCGCGGCAGCGCGGTCACCGTGGTGCCCAGCCGGACGTGCGCGGTGCGCCCGGCCACCGCCGCCAGCACCAGCCAGGGATCCCAGGTCGGCGGGTCGTCACCGGCGTGGTGGATGAGATAGTCCTCCAGGAACACGCCGTCCCAGCCGGAACGCTCGGCCAGCTCGCCGAGGGCCACCAGGTCCGCCACCGAGGCGCCGCCGCAGGGGATCTCCAAGCCGTGTCGCATGCCGGCACCCTACGGTCGGGGTGCGACGCTCAGCCGCGCCGGCGGGCGCGGGCCGCCCAGATCGCGTACGCCGGGTCGCGGTCCAGGTTGTGCCGGTCCCGGTCGTAGCGGCGGGTGGTGCGCGGATCGGCGTGCCCCATCGCGTCCTGCACGTCCTCCAGCGGCACCCCCTCCGAGCGGGCCGTGGTGGCGAACGAGTGCCGCAGCGAGTGCGGCGACAGCCGCGCCCAGGCGGCGATCCCGGCGCTCTGCGCGAGGCGACGCACCAGCCGGAACACCGCGTGCCGGTCCAGTCGCCCACCGGTGGCGGTGACCAGCAGCGGGCCGGTCAACTCCGGCACCGTCACCCCCTGGGCGGCGGCCCGCTCGGCCAGGTAGGCGTCCAGCGCGTACGCGGTGCCCGGGGTGAGCGCGCGGCGGCGTACCTTGCCGCCCTTGCCGACGAAGCGGACGCTGCGGTGCCCGCGCTCCGCGCCCAGGTCGGCCAGGTTCAGCGAGACCAGCTCGCCGACGCGCAGCCCCAGGTCGGCCAGGAGCGCCAGCGCGGCCCGGTTGCGGGCGGCGGTGGGTCCGGTGTCGGCCTCGGCGGCGGCCAGCAGCGCGTCGACCTCCTCGGGGCTCAGGCCGACGGTCGCGGAGTGGTCCCGGTCGACCCGGGGCCGGTCCGCCGCGGCGACCGGATTGGCCGGCACCGCGCCCAGCTTGACCAGGAAGTCGTACCAGGACGACAGCGCGGACAGCCGGCGAGCGACGGTGGCCGGGGTCAGTGGACGCCCGTCGCGCCCGCGTGGGGTGGACTCCAGGTCCCGGCCGTACGCGTTGACGTCGAGGAAGGTGACCCGCAGCGGCTCCACCCCGTGCTCGGCGCACCAGCGCAGCCAGCCGGTGACGTCGCGGCGGTAGGCGTCGCGGGTGTGCTCGGACAGGCGCCGGTTGCGCAGCCACGCCTCGGTGAAGTCGGCCGGGCCGCCGGGCAGGGCGGGACGCGCGCGGGGCAGCACCTCGGGACGCAGCATGTGAGAAAGGTTCTCAGCCGGTGAGGCGTTTCGCGACGAGGCGCGCCCGACCGGTTTTCCGGCCCGGGTTACCGTCAGCGGGTGCGCGCCAGCCGGCTGGTCTCCCTGTTGCTGCTCCTGCAGACCCGGGGGCGGATGACCGCCGGGGAACTCGCCGACGCCCTGGAGGTGTCGGTGCGCACCGTCTACCGCGACGTCGAGTCGCTCGGCGCCGCCGGCGTCCCGGTGTACGCCGACCGGGGCCCGGCCGGCGGCTACCGGCTGCTGGCCGGCTGGCGTACCCGGCTCACCGGCCTGACCGGGCCGGAGGCCGACGCGTTGTTCCTCGCCGGCCTGCCCGGGCCGGCCGCCGAGCTGGGGCTGGCCTCCGCGGTGGCCGCCGCCGAGCTGAAGGTGCGCGCGGCCCTGCCCGACGAGCTGGCCGACCGCAGCGGTCGCATCCGGCAACGGTTCCACCTCGACGCGCCCGGCTGGTTCCGCCACCCGGAACCGGTGCCGCACCTGGAGACGCTGGCCGGTGCGGTGTGGGCCGACCGGCTGGTGCGGCTGCGCTACCGGCGCTGGCGCGCCCCGCGCGAGGTCACCCGGCTGGTCGCTCCGCTGGGCGTGGTGCTCAAGGCCGGCCGGTGGTACCTGGTCGCCGGCTGTGACGACGAGGTGCGCACCTACCGGGTCGGCGCGGTGCTCGACGCGACCGTCACCGACGAGTGCTTCGAGCGGCCCGACGGGTTCGACCTGGCCGGCTACTGGCGGGAGTGGACCGCCCGCTACGAGCGGGACGTCTACCGCGAGCAGGCGCGGATCCGGCTCACCGTCGCCGCGCTGGAGTTCATGCCGTACGTCTTCCCGCCGGAGATGAGCCGGGGCGCCCGGGCGGCGGCCGGCGAACCCGGCCCGGACGGCTGGCTGGAGACCACCGTGCCGATCGAGTCGGTGCGGCACGCCCACGGTGAGCTGCTCAAGCTCGGCGCGGAGGTGGAGGTGCTGGCGCCGGTCGAGCTGCGCGACCGGTTCACCGCGACCGCGCACGCGCTGACCCGGCTCTATCCCGACGACGCGGGGGGCGGCGGCGCGCCGGCCTCCCCCGCGTCGTCGTGAGGCGCGCTCAGGCGGTGGTGAGCTGCCGGTGGCCGTTGCCCTCGGTCGCGGTGACCGCGATGCGGCGCGGCTTGGCGCGCTCGGCGATCGGGATGCGCAGCGTCAGCACGCCGTTGTCGTAGCCGGCCTCCAGCCGGTCGGTGTCGAGCGTGTCGCCCAGGAACAGCTGCCGGGTGAACGTGCCCATCGGCCGCTCGGCGGCGACCAGCTCGATGTGCTCGCCGGTGGGCCGGCGGCGCTCGGCACGGACGGTCAGCACGTTGCGCTCGACCGTGCAGTCGATGCTGTCCGGATCGACGCCGGGCAGGTCGAACGCGGCGTAGAAGTGGTCGCCATCGCGGTAGGCGTCCAGGTGCATCACCGCCGGCCGGGCGGTGGTGCCGAAGAACTGCTCGGCGATCCGGTCGATCTCGCGGAACGGGTCGGTACGCATCAGCATGGCCCTTGCCTCCTCGGTTCTCCTGGCCCAAGGTCTCCTGTTGAGTCGGGGTGACTCAACTTCCGGTTTCTGTTTTAGCGCGACACCGATGTCTCGTCAACTCGCGCCGGCAGTGACTTCTCGAACCAGTGCTGCGCGTACGGGCCGGCGGTGAACGCCGGGATCTCCCGGTAGCCGTGCCGGGCGTAGAGGGCGCGCGCCTCCAGCAGGTCGGCGCGGGTGTCCAGCCGGATCCGGTCCGCGCCGGCGTCGCCCGCGTACGTCTCGACGGCGGCGAGCAGGGCGGCGCCACCACCGGATCCCCGGTGCGCCGGACGCACGTAGACGCGGGTCAGCTCCGCCCAACCCGGCTGCCACCGCAACCCGGCGCAGCCGGCCGGCCGACCGCCACGGTGGGCCAGCACCAGCAGCCCGGTCGGCGGGGCCAGGTCGTCGCTGGGCATCTCGGCCAGCGCGGCGTCCACCTCGCCGG
This sequence comes from Micromonospora humi, assembly GCF_900090105.1. GTDB lineage: Bacteria > Actinomycetota > Actinomycetes > Mycobacteriales > Micromonosporaceae > Micromonospora > Micromonospora humi. Next base: position 76,005 of record NZ_FMDM01000002.1, read on the forward strand.
GGCGCTCCGGCCGGCCGTACCAGCGGCGGACCATCTCCGCCATGTACTCGTGCAGCAGCACGCCCGCGTCGGGGTCGTCCGGCCGGGCGAGGCCGGTCGTCCAGCCGGTCACGGGCCGGTCCGCCAGTAGACGCCGTGCTCGCGGGTGAGCAGCATGTCGTCGATCAGATAGCGGCGCAGCGTGACGTGGTCGGCCTCGCCGCCCTCGCACCACGGGCGCAGGGCCTCGTCCACCGCCCGCTCCGGGTAGCGCAGCCCCGGCTCGAAGGTGCGCTCGGTGATGTGCTCCAGCAGCACCCGACGTCGGCCGCGCTGCGCCGGCAGCCGGGTCAGCGCCCCGTCGCGCAGGAAGGTGCGCAGGATCGTCTGGCGCGGGTCGGCCGTCGGCGCCGCCGGGGCCACCGCGGCGGCCCGGGCGAACTCGCGCAGCCGGTCGGCGTCGACCCGCAGCCCGGCGTTGTCGTCGTCGGTCAGCACGCCCGCGTCGGTCAGCCGACGCACGGCGGTGGCGGCGTCGCGGGCGGGCAGGCCGGTGCGGGCCACCACGGCGGGCACGTCCCGCGCGCCGAGCACGATCGCGGCGAACACGACACGGCGACGCTCGTCGGCGAGCGCCCCCGCGAGAGCTTGTGCGGTCATGGCCGGCAGCCTGCCAGCGGCCCGGCCGCACAGCGAGGCGTTTTCCCGGCCGGGTCACCGGCAGGCGGCGGACCGGGCGTGGTTGCCGGCGACCACGGGGCGTGGATGCCGGCCGCGTCGCGACGACGTCGGGGCGCGGCGGTCAGGCCACGACGGTGGCGGCGAAGTCGACGTCGGCGGCGTCGACGGTGCCGGCGGTGCGGCCCGGGGCGCTCTGGAACCGCCAGTAGAGGTTGGTGTGCGCGATGACCTGCGCCGGCGGGGGCGCGCCGTAGCCGGACAGGTCCTCGGTGGTGTGCGCGTCGGCGACCAGGACGGCGTCGTAGCCGCGGGTGAACCCGCCGTGCAACGTCGAGCGGACGCAGGCGTCGGTCTGCGCGCCGGTCACGACCAGCCGGCCCACCCGGGCGTCGGCGAGCACCCGCTCCAGGTCGGTGTCCTCGAACGAGTCGCCGTAGGCCTTGTGCACCAGCGCCTCGTCGTCGCGGCGCGTCAGCTCCGGCACGATCTGCCAGGGCTCGCTGCCGGTGGGCAGGTCGTCGGCGTGGTGCTGCACCCAGACGACCGGCACACCGGCGGCGCGGGCCCGCTCGACCAGGTCGGCGATGGTGGCGACCACCCGGTCGCGGTCGTGGGCGTCGCCCACCACGCCGTTCTGCACGTCGATGACGAGCAGGGCGGTGCGCGGGCGGTCGGTGAGCGTGGTCATGGCGGGACTCCCTCGGCGGCTGTCGTCGCGACGAACCTAACCGTGGCCCCCGACACTTCCGGGCCGGTTCAGAGGCGGTGCCCGGTGGTGGCGTCCACGTGCCCGGGCACCGCGTCGTGCCGGTCCCCGACGCTGGACGTGCCGGACGGCTCGAACATCAGGATCGACGCGCCGTCCGGCGCGTACGGCCGGTGCTGCACCCCGCGCGGCACCACGAACACCGCGCCGCGCGGCAGCGTGACCTCGCGCTGCCCACCGTCGGCGCCGTCGCGCAGCGCGATGCGCAGCTCGCCGTCGAGCACCAGGAAGAACTCGTCGGTGTGGTCGTGGCTGTGCCAGACGTGCTCGCCGGCCACCTTCGCGATCCGCACGTCGTAGTCGTTGACAGTGGTGACGATCCGGGGACTCCACAGCTGGTCGAAACGCGCCAGGGCGGCGGCCAGCTCGATCGGTTCAGCGCTCATCCGGCCATCCTCGCGCACCGTGGACGGTCACAGGAACCGGTGCATGACGTGCAGGCCCACCCGACCCGCGCGCGGGTGGGCGAACGCCTGCGGCACGGTGCCGACCACCGCGAAGCCCAACTGCCGGTAGAGCGCCACCGCCGCGGTGTTGGTCTCCACCACGGCGTTGAACTGCATCGCGGCGAACCCGCGCCGGCGCGCCCAGTCCAGCGCGTCGGTGCACAGCGCCCGACCGACGCCCCGGCCGCGGGCGGCCGCGGCGACCATGAAGCTCGCCGTCGCCACGTGCGAGCCCGGCCCGGGCCGGTTGGCGCCCATCTTCGCGGTGCCGAGCACCGCGCCGTCGTGGTCCACCGCCACCGAGGTACGCCCCGGCGGCCGCTCCAGCCACACCTCGCGCGCCACCTCGGCCGGCCAGGCCGGGTCGTAGACGAACGTGTCGGCGGCGGTGACGACGTCCTCGACGATCGGCCAGACCTGACGCCAGTCGGCCTCGGTGCAGTCACGGATACGCATCGCCGGCACGGTAGCGCCGCCCGGGGCGTCCCGCCACCGCTTTGCGTCCGCCCGGGGCGTCCCCGTACCGCTCTGCGTCCGTCCCGGACCGGCGGGGCAGCGCCGACGCGCGACGGCGGGCCATCATGGACGGGTGGCCGAATCCGTCACCGACGTCGCCCGTCGCGACGTCGCCACGCCCGAGCCGCCGCCCGCCGGGCCGCGCACGGTGGCGCCCTGGCTGGTCGGCGCCGCCCTCACCGCCGTGTTGCTCCTGCTCGCCGGCCGCTACGGCTACCACCGTGACGAGCTCTACTTCCTGCTGTGCGGGCGGCACCTCGACTGGGGCTTCGTCGACCAGGGGCCGCTCGTGCCCGCCCTGGCCCGCGCCGCCGACACGATCGCGCCGGGCAACCTGGTGCTGCTGCGTACCCCCTCGGCGTTGATCGGCGGCGCCGCGGTGGTGCTGGTCGGCGCGATCGCCCGGGAGCTCGGCGCCGGCCGCGCCGCCCAGTCGACCGCGGCCGTGCTCGCCGCCGCCTCCGGCATCGTCCTGGCCGGCGGCCACCTGCTCAGCACCACCACCGTCGACCTGCTGGTGTGGCTGGTCGCGGCGCTCTGCGTGACCCGGATGCTGCGCACCGGCGACACCCGATGGGCGCTCGGCGCCGGGCTGGCCCTGGGCGTGGGGTTGCTCAACAAACCGCTGCCCGCCCTGCTCGGCGTCGGCCTGGTCGCCGGCGTGCTGATCGCCGGGCCGCGTCCGCTGGTGCGCGACCGGTGGGTCCTCGCCGGCGCGGCGGTCGCCGTGCTGTTCGCCGCGCCCTACGTCGCGTGGCAGGCCGCGCACGGCTTTCCGCAGCTCTCCGTCGCCTCCGCCATCGCCGGGGGCGACAGCTCCTACAGCGGCCGGCTCGACGCGGTCGTGCTGCAGCTGGAGATCATCAGCCCGTTCGCGGTGCCGGTGTGGGTGGCCGGGCTGGTCGCCCTGCTGCGCCGCCCGGCCTGGGCGGCGTTCCGGGCGCTCGCCTGGGCCTGGCCGGTGGTGGTCGCGATCGTGGTGCTGGCCGGCGGCAAGGGCTACTACGCCGCCCCGCTGCTGCTGGTGCTCACCGCGGCCGGCGCGGTGCCGACGGTCGGGTGGGCGCGGCGCGGCCCGGCCCGGGCCCGGCAGGCGCTGCTCGCCGTCGCCGCCGTGCCGATGGTGGCCGGCGGCGCGGTGCTGATGCTGCCCGTCCTGCCGGCGGACCGGCTGCCCGGCTTCGTGGTCGACGTGAACTACGACGCCGGCGAGACCATCGGCTGGCCGGCGTTCGCCGACTCCGTCGCCGCCGTGCACCGCGGCCTGCCGGCGCCGGAGCGGGACCGGGCGGTCGTGCTCACCGGCAACTACGGCGAGGCCGGGGCGCTGGCCCGCTACGGTCCGGCGCGCGGCCTGCCCCGCGCCTATTCCGGGCACAACAGCATGGCTGCGTTCGGCCGGCCGCCGGCCGACGCCGACGTGGTGATCGCCGTCGGCTGGTCCCGCCCCGACCAGCTGCGCCGTTGGTTCACCGAGGTCACCGAGGTCGGCCGGGTCGACCAGCGGGTCGACGTCGACAACGAGGAGAACGGCGAACCGATCTTCCTCGGTCGGGGCCTGCGTCGGCCGTGGGCCGACATCTGGGACGGCGAGGTCCGGCACGCCTCCTGAGCGGCGACGGCCATACTTGTCGCCATGCTCTGGGGTGTCAGCGGGCCGCTCTTCCTCCTCGACTACCTGGGCGCGGTGGCCGTGGCCGTCGCGGTCGCCCTGGCGGTGCGGGAGCTGACCGGGCGCCGGGCCCGCGGCGCGACGCCCGACCGGGTCGAACTGGCGTACCTCACCGACCGGGCGCTGCTGGCCTGCCAGGTCGGCGTGGCCGCGCTGCGCCGCGCCGGCGGGGTGACCGTCGGTGAACTCGCCACCCTGCAGGCCGAGGGCCCGCCGCCGCCCCGCGCACCCGGGCTGGTCCGCGCCCTGCACACCGCGCTGCGCCGCCCGCAGACCTGGGCCGCGGTCCTCGCCGACCCGGACGTCGGCCGGGCGCTGCGCCGCAGCGTCGCCCGGCTGGCCCGCGACGGTTGGCTGCTCACCCCCGGGCAACGGCGGCGGGTGGCCCTGGGCACCCTGCCCCTGTTCGCGGTCGCCGCCGTCGGCGTGACCCGGCTCGTGGAGAGCGCGGTCGAGGGGCGCACCGCCGGCGGCCCGGCGTCCGTCGCCGGTCTGCTGCTGTGCTGCCTGGCCACCGCGCTGGGCGGCTGGTGGCTGACCGAGGTGCCCGAGACCGGCGCCGCCGCCCGCCGGCTGCTGCGCCGGCTGCGCCGCGAGCACGCCGAGCTCGATCCGGAGCGCCGCCCGGTCTGGCAGGGGCGCGACACCGACGCGTTGCTGACCGCCATGGCGCTGTTCGGCCCCCGGCCGCTGCTCGCCGTCGACCCGGCCTTCGCCGTGCAGGTCGGCGTCGACCCGGAGCGCGACCGCCCACGCCCCGAGCGCCGGCCCGCCCGCCGCTGAGGGGCCCGCCGGGCTCCTCAGCCGCGCCGGCCGACCGCCCCCGGCGGTACGACGCCCTGGTGCCAGCGCGGGGAGCGGCGCGGGCCGCCGGACCGCCGGGACATCGACCGGATCAACCCGGCGTGCACCCGCTGTTCGTCGCGTTCGGTCAGCCCGAGCTGGTTGTGCAGCAGGTGCACCATGCCGAACGCCGCGGCGCCGTCGTAACCGGGTGCGCGCCGGTGCGTCTCCAGCAGCCGCGACCAGCAGGTCAGCGGGTGCTGCTCGGTGGCCAGCGCGGCGGCGATCCGGCGCCACCGTGTCGGCGACACCACCGCGACGTCCCGGGCGCCGGCCACGACGGGCGCGTCGGCGACCCGCAACGCGGGACAGGTGCGCACGGCCGCCACCATGGTCAGGTCGACGGCGGCGCCGAGGCGGGCCGGTCGGTTCGGCGTCATGCCGATCAGCTCCACCGCCACGTCGACCAGCCGCAGGTCGGGCGTCGGCGGCCCGGCGAGCTGCGGCAGGCGCGCCGGCCCGTGCGCGCCGACCGCCGCGCAGAGCCCGGCCAGCCGGGCCGCCAGCAGCCCCGGCGCGCCACCGAGCAGGTGGATGTCGACCACCCGCGGCGACTGGCGGGTGAAGGACCAGCCGGACAGCTCCCCGACCGCCTGCAACTCGCGCAGGAGCGGGCCGACCCCCCGTGTCACGAACGCGTCGGCCACCGCCGCGCGCGCGGGCAGCAGGCATCGAAACACGTGCCAGCGGTCGGACGGTCTCCCCTCGGCCCGGACCTCCGGTGGACTGTCCAGACAGGATGGGCCCTGCATCGTCATGAACGGTTCCCCCAACGTAGGCGTCGCACCCGCCGCAGTCGACGGTAGGCCAAGCCCACCGATGCGACAGTAGGGAAAACCCGACACTGGGGTGAACTGAGCGCGAGCGCGGCGGCGCGCTGAGTCGCGGCTCGGGAAACCGAACGTGGTCGGTCGACCACGCACGATTCCTCTTCCCAGACGGTCAGATTCAGCCACTCTCGCGATCGTCACAGTTGTTTCGCGCTCGTAGAGTGGCACCGGGCGCTCGCCCCGACGCCGGCGACGATCCACCGGTTCGGGAGCGCCACGCGGTCCACAAGGGGCGGAACTGGGGGGCGGCTGATGCTGGACCGGACCATGTCACCTGGCCCCGCCCGACCTGATCGCGTCGAGGCGGACCCGCCAGCGGTGCGCCGGTGACCGGCGTCGAGCCGGCCTCGTCCGGCGGCCCCCTCGAGCCGCTGGTCGGCCGCAACTGCGCCCTCGACCTGTTCGACCGGGCGCTGTGCGCGGCGCGGGCCGGGCAGCCGTCGATGCTGGAGTTCGCCGCCGACCCGGGCTGCGGCAAGACCCGCCTGCTGCGGGAGCTGGCGGTTCGGGCCGGGCAGGCGGCCGTGCCGGTGCTCGCCGCCGCCGGCCGCGACGGCGACCGCATGCGACGACTGCTCACCTCGCTGGTCGGTCCGGCGGCGCACCGGGCCGAACCGGTCACCGGCGCCTCGGTGCTGCTCCTGGACGACCTGCACCTGGCACCGCCGGCGGTGGCGGCACTGTTGGCCCGCCTCGCGCAGGCGCCGCCGGCCGGGCTGCTGCTGGTCGTCGCGTACCGGCCGCGACAGATGCCCGGCTGGGCGACGGCCGCGCTCGGCGGCGTCGTCCAGCTGAACCGTCGCACGTTCACCCTGTCGCCGCTGGACCCGGCCGGCGTGGCCGCGCTGCTCGGACTGCCGGACGGCCGCGCCGGGCAGCGGGTGCACCGCCTCTCCGGCGGCGTGCCCCGCTACGTGCTCGCCTACCGGCCCGAGGCGTTGGACGGCGCGGTGGCCGCGCTGCGTGGCCTGCCCGCGGAGTTGCCGTTCGAGGTCACCGCCGCGGTCCAGCTCGACGTGGACGCGCTCGAGGTCGACCAGCGGCAGATGCTGGAGGCGGTCTCGGTGTGCGCGGAGGGGTTCGAGCCGACGCTCGCGGGCGCGCTCGCCCACCGGGATCCCGCCGCCACCAGCGACCTGCTGGACGGGCTGGTCGCCGCCGACCTGCTGCGCACCGACCCGGCGCTGGCGCCCACCCTGCGGTTCCGCCACGAGGTCGACCGGGCGGTGGTCTACCGCTCGCTGTCCCCCGGGCGGCGCCGCCGCCTGCACGCCGTCGCCGCCGACATCCTGCGCGACCTCGGCCACCCGGTGACGCGCTACGCCGAGCACCTGTCGGCCGGTGGGCAGGGCACCGACCCGGCGGCGGCCGACGCGCTGATCGAGGCGGCGGAGAGCCCGCGGACGCCACGCCCGGACGCCATCCGCTGGCTGACCGGTGTGCGCCGGCTGCTGCCGGACGCCGGGTCGACCGACCCGCGCCGGGTCCGCCTGGACTTCGCCACCGCCGACGCCCTGGTCGGCGCGGGACGGCTGCGCCAGGCCCGCACCCTGTTGCAGGACCTCAGCCGCCGGGCGTTGCCGGGCGAGGACCAGCGGGTACGCGCGCTCGTCGCCCGGGCCCGCGTCGAGCGCCTGCTGGGGCGCCCGTTCGACGCGTACGCCCTGCTGCTGCCGCACCTGGACGCGCCGGCCGGGGCGCGGGCCCGGTTCGACCTGACCGTGGAGGCCGCCGTGGCGGGCGCGCTGTGCGGCGCGGCCGGCGCCGGGCAGCACGCGTGCGAACTGGGCCGGCTCGCCGACAAGCTCGACGAACCGGGGTGCGGCACCACCGCCGCCGTGGTCCGCTGCTTCGTCGCGGCGCACGTCGACTGCGGCTTCCCGGCCGAGGAGGCGCTGAGCCGTGCGTCGTCCGAGGTGGACGCGCTCGCCGACGACGAGCTCGCCCGACACCCCGATCTGCTGGCGCTGCTGGCCTGGGCCGAACATCTGCTCGAACGGGACCGGTCGGCGTTGCACCACCTCGACCGGGCGCTGGAGATCTGCTGCCGGGCCGGCCTGGTCGCGTTGACCCCGTGGCTGCTGATCGGTCGCTGCGCGGTGACCTGCCGGCTGGGCAGCCTCGACCGGGCGCTGAGCGAGGGCGAGGACGCCGAGGAGGTGGCCGTGGCGATGGGGGTGGAACCGCTGGTCGGGCTGGCCCGGGCGCATCGCGCCATCGCGGTGGCCTGGCGGCGTGGCCCGGCCGCGGCCCGCCAGTTGGCCGAGACCGCCGTGCTGGACGCCGCCACCCGCCGGCCCAACTGGTACGACGGGGTCAGCCAGCGGGTGGCCGTGCGACTGCGGTTCCTGGCCGGCGACCGGGTCGGCGCGGCGCCGGCGTTGCTGCGCGCCTGCGGCGGCGTCGAACTCGGGCAGGTGGAGGCTGCCGGCCGGGCCTGCTGGGCCTCGTCGCTGGCCGAGATGACCCACCGCGCCGGCCGGCGGGACGAGGCGCTGCACTGGCTGGCGGTGGCCGGGCGGCACGCCCAGCGGCTGCGGCTGCGCGGGCAGAGCGCCATGGTGCGCATCAGCCGGGCCCGGTTGACCCTCGACGCCGATCCGCGTGGCGCGGCGGAACTCGCCGGCGCCGCCGCCGACAGCTTCGCCGACATCGGCTGGCGGTTGGACGAGGCGTCGGCCCGGCTGGTCCGGGCGCGGGCGCTGTGCGACGTGCGGGAGTGGGCGGCCGCGGAGGTGGAGTTGGCCGAGGCCCGCCGGATCGCCGACCTGGTCGGCTCGCCGCCGTTGCGGCGCGCGGTCGCCGGTGTGCAGAGCCGGGCGGCCGGCGCGGCGGGGCGTCGCCCGGACAGCGCGGCCCGGGGCGAGCTGACGCTGACCCGGCGGGAGTGGGACATCGCCCGGCTGGTCGCGGCGGGAGCGAGCAACGCCGAGGCCGCGGAGCAGGTGTACGTGACAGTGAAGACGGTGGAGGCCCACCTGACCCGGATCTTCCGCAAGACCGGGGTGTCCTCCCGGGCGGCGTTGGCGGCGCTGCTGGCCACCGGCGCTGTCAACTATCGGGGTCCCGCCTAGCACCCCTGTTCACCCCGGTGGCCCGAAGAGAGATGAAGGATAGGCGACCGCAGGATGGTGTCGGACATCTAGCCTCCTGTCATACTGAGATCCGATATCTTGTCTCCCACCGTCGAGCACCCCCGTTCAAGCAGATCGGACGGCCTCGCTGCCCCACCGGACATGCGCAGGAAGGCATCGCCGTGAGCCAATACATCATCACCATCGTCCCGGTGGAGGACGACGGCGAGCAGATCACCGGTCCGGTGGCCCAGACCGTCGTGCGTCTGGACACCGGTGACGGTCACCCGGTCGTCCGCGAGCTCACCGTCCGCGCTCCGCAGAGCGCCGGCCTCACCGGCGAGTTGCCGTACGTCGACTTCGACGCCCTGCTGCGCGCCTTCGTCCCGCCGCAGGACCGCGAGCGCGGCCGCAGCGCCGGCTCCGGCGGTCGCCCGGAACAGGGTGTCGGACCGGTCCCCGCGGCCACCGCCGTCACCCCCGCCGCCGCGCCGCCGGCGCCGCCGCGCCCCGCCCGCCGACCGGCCGAGCCGGAGCGCCTCAGCCGACTCAAGAGCGGGCGGGCCTACCGGCGGGCGCCCGACGCGGCCGACCTCGAGGCGATCTACGAGCAGGTCGGCACCATCAGCCGGGTCGCTGAGCACTTCGACGTGCCGGTGCACACCGCGCAGGGCTGGATCAGCCGGCTGCGACGCAAGCACGGCACCGAGGTGAGCGCGGGCTGACCAGCCCGCGGGCCGGAGGGCGTACCGGCTCAACCCGGTCCGACCGTGCCGGCCAACGCCTCGGTGACCGCCGGCGCCGCGCCGTCCAGCCACCGCCCGATGCCCACCTCGGCGGTGTCGAGCTCGCGTTCGAGCACGCACAGCCCGGGCACCGGGACGCAGGCGCCCACCTCGGCCAGCAGCGCACCCAGGTGGGTGTCGACGACGCGGCGGTGCCCGGACCGGGCCGCGGTCATCAGCGGCACCGCCACCACGCCGGCCAGCGCGCCGCGGGGAAGCACGTCCACGAAGAGCTTCAGCAGGCCGCTGTACGCCGCCTTGAAGGTGGGGCTGGCCACCAGCAGCAGCCCGGGACGGCGGACGGACTCCAGTGCCTCGTCCAGCGCCTCCGGGCGGCTGCCCTGACCGACCAGCTCGGCGGCCAGCTCGGACAGGTCGATCACACCGGGTCGTCCGACCGGGGTGCGGCCGTCGGCCAGCCGCTCGTGCAGCGCCGCCGCGGTGCTCAGCGCCACGGTCCGGGTCCGGGAGTGCGGCTTCGGATTGCCGATCACCACGGTCAGCGGCAGGTGCCGCGCCGGCGCCGCCATCACCGCGCCACCGGCTCGGGCGCCCGGCCGGCGTCGGCGGCGAGCAGGCCGTCGTGCCGGAGCAACGGCAGCACCCCCTCACCGACCCAGTACGCCTCCTCCAGGTGCGGCTGTCCGGAGAGGATCAGGTGGTCGACGCCGGCGGCGTGGTACTCGGCGATCCGTTCGGCGACCTCCTCGTGGCTGCCCACCAGCGCCGCGCCGGCGCCCGGCCGGACCAGCGAGTAGCCGGCCCAGACGTTCGGGTGGACCTCCATCCGGGCGTTGCCGCCGGCGTGCAGCGCCGCTGCCCGCCGCTGCCCCTCCGACTCGGTACGCGAGAACCGCTTGCGCGCCGCGTCGATGCGCGCCTGGTCCACGCCCGCGAGCAGCCGCTCCGCCTCGGCCCAGGCCTCCCGGGCGGTGTCCCGGCTGATCACGTGCAGCCGACTGCCGGTGCGCAGCGTCCGCCCCTCCTCCGCCGCCCGGTCGCGGGCCCGGTTCAGCAGCTCGCCGAGGAGGGCGGGAGTCTCGCCCCAGGCGAGGTAGACGTCCGCGTGCCGGGCCGCCGCCTGCTGGGCCGCGGGTGACGAGCCGCCGAGGAACACCGTCGGCGGGGCCTCCGGCGGCCGGGCCAGCAGCGCGCCCCGCACCCGGTAGTGCGCGCCGGTGTGGTCCACCGGCCGACCGGACCAGAGCCGGTTGAGGATGGCCAGGAACTCCTCGGCCCTGGCGTAGCGGTCGTCGTGGTCCAGCCAGTCGCCGTAGCGGTGCTGTTCGTCCGGGTCGCTGCCGGCGACGATGTTGAGCAGCACCCGCCCACCGGTGACCCGGTGCAGGGTCGCGGCCATCTGGGCGACCAGGGTGGGCGAGACGAGCCCCGGCCGCAGCGCGATCATGAACTTGAGCCGTTCGGTCTGCGCGGCCAGCGCGGACGCCACGATCCACGGGTCCTCGCAGAACAGCCCGGCCGGGGTGAGCACGCTGGCGAAGCCGAGCCGGTCGGCGGCCTGGGCCACCTGGGCGAGATAGCCGACGTCCGGTGCGCGGCGGGTGATCCGCGCCGGCCGGGCGCCGCCCCGCGTGGGCTCGGCCAGGTCCCGGCCGTCGCCGTGCGAGGGCAGGAACCAGTGCAGTTCCAGTGGCATCGGGTCACTCCCCCCTCGGCGCGGTGTCGAAGCGCGCGGGCATCGCGGTGATCGCGTTCATGAAGTTGGTCCGCATCCGGCGGACCGGTCCGGTCAGCCGCAGGCCGGCCAGGTGCGGTCGGACCGCGGTGAGGAAGGCCGCCATCTCCAGCCGGGCCAGGTGCGCGCCGAGGCAGAAGTGCGGTCCGATGCCGAACGCCAGGTGCGGGTTCGGGTCGCGGCCCAGGTCCAGCCGGTCCGGGTCGGTGAACGCCTCCGGGTCCCGGTTGGCCGAGCTGTAGTAGACGACGACCTTGTCGCCGGCGGCGATCCGGGCGCCGTCGAGCACGGTGTCGCGGGTGGCGGTCCGCCGGAACTGCATGATCGGGGTGACCCAGCGCAGCAGCTCCTCCACCGCCGCCCCGGTCAGGTCCGGCTCGGCGATCAGGCGGTCGCGCTGCTCCGGGTGCTCCACCAGGGCCTGCACGCCCCCGGAGATCAGGTGTCGGGTGGTCTCGTTACCGGCGATGACCAGCAGCAGCCACAGCTGGCACAACTGCGCGTCGGTCAGCCCCCGGCCGTCGGACTCGGCGTGCACCAGCAGGCTCATCAGGTCGTCGCCCGGTCGGGCCCGCCGCTGCTCGGCGAGCTGCCGGACGTAGGCGAAGGCGGCGGCGAAGGTGTCCCGGTAGCGCGCCACGCTGCCGCCGCCGTGCTCCGGGTCGTCGAAGCCGACCAGGTTGTTGCTCCACTCGAACAGCAGCTTGCGGTCGGTGGCCGGCATGCCCAGCAGGTCGGTGAGGACCAGCAGCGGCAGCTCGGCCGCCAGGTCCGCCACCACGTCGACGTCCCCGGCGGCCACCGCCCGGGACACCACCTCCTCGGCGTGCCGGGTGACCAGCTCACGCAGGCGCCCGACGGCGCGCGGGGTGAACGCGCCGGCCACCAGCCGGCGTACCCAGGTGTGCTCCGGCGCGTCCATGTTGATCAGAAGTTGCCGGTTGCGGTCCAGGTCCGCCGGGGTACGCGGGTCGGCGAGGAACGCGCCGCAGGCGGCCGAGGAGAACAGCGCCGGGTCCCGAGAGACCGCCGACACGGCGGCGTAGCGGGTGACCGCCCAGAAGCCCCGCCCGCGCGTCGTGCTCTCGCCGTCCCGGTCGGTGCGGGTCAGCGCGACCTCGTCGACCCGGGCGACGGGTGCCTCCCGGCGTCGTCGGGCGAACTCGGCGTGCGGCACGCCGGTCAGATACGTACCCGGGTCGGCGAGCAGGCCCGGCGGGGCCGGCGCGTGCCGGTGGCGCTCGCGCAGCGCGGCGCGCGGCACCTTGCCGGTGGGCTCCCGGGGGATCCGGTCGACCAGCTCGTAGGAGCGCGGCACCTTGAAGCCGGCCAGGCCGGCCCGGCAGTGCGCGTCCAGGACCGCCTCGACGCCCTCGGCCGGCCACGCCGGGTCGAGCTGCACCAGCGCCTTGACCTGCTCGCCGAACTCGGCGTCCGGCACCCCGACGACCACCCCGTCGGCCACCGCCGGGTGGGTCAGCAGCACCGCCTCCACCTCGGCCGGGTACACGTTGACCCCGCCGGAGACGATCAGTTCCGCCGAGCGGCCGGTCAGGTAGAGATAGCCGTCGTCGTCGAGGCGGCCGAGGTCGCCGAGGGTGAAGGTGTGCGGGGCGACGTGCGCCCTCTCGGTCTGCTCCGGGGCGTTGTGGTAGTGGAAACCGCGGCCCGGGGGACGCCGGACCGCGACCCGACCCTCCTGCCCGCTCGGGACCGTTTGGCCCGCGTCGTCGACCACCAGGACCTCGGTCGGCGGCGCCGGCCGGCCCACCGTGCCGGGCCGGGCCAGCCAGGTGTGCGAGTCGGCGAGGGTGACGATGCCGGCCTCGGTCGCGGCGTAGTACTCGACGAACACCGGACCCCACCAGTCGATCATCGCGCGCTTGGTCTCCGGCGGGCACGGACCGCCGCCGTGCCAGATGCGGGTGAGGCCGGCGCCGGAGAACGCGGCGCGGGTGGCGTCGTCGACGCGCAGCAGGCGGATGAACTGCGTCGGCACCAGATGACTGATGGTGATCTTCTCGTCGTCGATCACGCGCAGCACCTCGACCGGGTCGAACCGTCGGCGCATCACCAGGGCGCAGCCGCGCAGCAGCGGGAACTGGGCGAAGAACAGCTGCGCCGAGTGGTACCAGGGGCCCACCAGCAGGGCCCGCCCGCTGGTCGGGATGCCCAGCCCGCCACCGAGCGCGGCCGTGGTGGCGGCCACCCGCTCGATCGGCGCGCCGACGGTGAGCAACGGGTTGACCACGCCCTTGGGGCGGCCGCTGGTGCCCGAGGTGTACAGCAGCACGCCGCCGGAGACCGCCGGGGCGGCGTCCGCGACGGGCAGCTCGGCGAGCGGGGTGAAGCCGTCCCCGCCGTCCACGGTGACCAGCACGGCCGGCGTGTCCGGCACCCGGTCCACGGCGGCGCGTACGGTCGGGGCGTAGGCGGCCTCGGTGAGCACCGCGCGGGCGCCGGAGTCGGCCAGGATGTGCGCGATCTCCGGCGCGGTCAGGTGCCAGTTGACCGGCACCGCCACCAGGCCGGCGTGCACGCAGGCGAGCAGCGCCTCGAAGGTCTCGTGCCGGTTGCCGAGCACGAACGCCACCCGGTCGCCGCCGGTCAGGCCGGCGCCGCGCAGCACCCCGATCCACCTGTCGACCGCCCGGTCCAGCTCCGCCCACGTCCGGGTGCCGTCCTCGTCGACCAGCGCGGTGTCGGCGCCGGCGTCGCGCACCATGTTCTCCAGCAGCTCGGCCATCCGAACCTCCTGTCTGTGCGTGGTTCAGGCCGTCAGGTCCGGGCTGACCGCCAGGACGTGCTCGGCCACCGGCCGGAAGTTGAGCCGGGCGATCCCGGGGGCGCCGATGTCCGCGCGCGCCGCCCGGGCCGCCTCGTCGGGGATCAGGACCAGCTCGCCCGCGGCCTGGGCGAGCAGCTGCACCTGGCAGCAGCGGTCCATGGCGAGGAACCACCAGGCCGCCTCGGCGACCGAGCCGCCGACCGTGAGCAGGCCGTGGTTGCGCAACACGACCGCCTTGCCGGCGCCCAGCGTCGCGGCGATCCGGTCGCCCTCCGCGCCGTCGAGCACCACCCCGCCGTACTCGTCGTGGACCTCGTGGTCCTCGAAGAACGCGCAGGCGTCCTGGGTGATCGGCGCGAGCGGCCGGCCCAGCGCGGCGAACGCCCGGCCGTGGATCGAATGGGTGTGCGCGGCGGCCACCACGTCCGGCCGCGCCTTGTGGATCGCGGAGTGGATGGCGTACCCGGCGGGGTTGACCCGACCCGTGCCGTCGACCACCTCGCCGGCGTGGTCGACCCGCAGCAGGTCGTCGTCGCGGACGTGGCCGAAGTGCCGGCCGAACGGGTTGATCCAGAACGTGTCCGGCTCGATCGGGTCCCGGGCGGTCACGTGCCCGCCGGCACCCTCGTCGAAGCCGGCCAGCGCGAAGGCGCGCACGGTCAGCACCAGTTGCCGACGCCGGTACGCCCGCTCCTGCTCGGGGGTGCGTCGCTCAGCCACAGCCGCCTCCGGTGTCGGTGTCGTACCCGCCGGCGCCGGCCGGCACGGGCTCCGCCGGGGCGCCCGGCCGGTCGGCGTAGGCGGCGAGGAAGTCGTCGACCCGGTCCACGCCCCAGAACCGGTGCGGGCCGAGCCGCAGGTAGGGGATGCCGAAGATGTCGTCGTCGTAGGCGCGCATCAGGCAGTCCACCCCGGCGGCCCGGACCGCGTCGTCGTCGACGGCGCCGAGCACCACCTGCGGGTCGACGCCGGCCCGCTCGGCGACCCCGGCGAGGACCTCCGGCGTGCAGACGTCCTCGCCGCGCTGCCAGCGCGCCGCGATCACCTCCCGGTAGAACGCCTCCCCCGCGCCCCGCTCCCGGGCCGCGAGGAAGCCCAGGTGCGGCCGCTCCCACCACGGGTCGACGTCGATCGGCCAGCGCATCGGCAGGTCCAGTCGTCGGGCCTGGCGCTTGGCGTCCTGCAACAGGTAGAGGTGCTTCGGCTTGCTCATCTGCACGTAGTGGAACGTGCCGCCGGCCGCGGTCAGCGCCGCCTCGGTACGCGGGTCCGGGTCCCAGTAGGGGATGAACTCCAGCACCTCCTGCGGGCGGTGCAGCGCCCGGGTCAGCCGCTCCACCGCCAGCCAGCTGTACGGGCTGCGGAAGGAGAAGTACAACCGGGGCGGCCGGGGCGCCATCACCGGCTCCCCGCGGTCAGCGCGGCCACGGTCTCCGGGTCGAGGGTGGCCAGGCTGCCCGCGTCCGGCCCGCGGCTGGCCGCGTAGCCGTGCAGGATGGTGGCGGTCGCCACCTGCACCAACCGGCCGTCGCGCACCACGTGGCAGGTCATCCGGGCGTCGTAGGTGACGTCCTTGAGCACGTCGGTCACCGTGAAGGTGATCCACATCGGTTCCTCGACGCGCGCGTCGCCGCGCACCTCCACCCGGGCCCGGGACACCACCGGGATCCAGCCCCGCTCGCGCAGCATCCGCCCGACCGAGACGCCCCGGTCGGCGAGGTAGCGGTCCACCACCTCCTCCAGCAGCCGGACGTAGCCGGCGTGCTGCATGCGCTGCGAGTACTGGCAGTAGAAGTAGGGCACCCGCCAGGCCCAGACGAAGCCGGCGCCGGCGGCGCGCAGGGTGGCGGCCGGGTCGGCACCGGCGGCCGGGCCGGGCTCCCCGGCGCCCGGCTCCTCCAGCAGGCCGGCCAGGTCCGCCGGCAGCGGCGCCGAGGCCGGCGCGTCCGGCTCGCGGACCAGCGCGACCCGGACCCGGGCCCGGCAGGCGGTGACCGTCTCGGCCCCGGCCGTGCCGCCCGCGCGCGCGATCCGCACCGCGAACCGGCCGCCCGCACCGGGGGTGGCCGTCACGTCGACCTCGTCGTCGACCTCCAGCACGGCCGGGAGCAGCAGCGAGCACTCCCGCACCGACAGCCCCACGCCGTGCTCCAGGTAGAGCCGGCCCGGGCCGTGGCCACGCTCCCGGAACCACTGCAGGACACCCTGCTCCACCAGGTACGCGAAGTGCTTGAACCCGATCCAGGTGCGGATGTTGGCGCCCTCGAACCCGGGCCGGGCGGACAGGGTCACGGGCTCGTGCTGGACCGCCGTGGTCACGGCGTACCTCCTCGGATCGCGGGATCGGGGCACACCTGCGCGACGAAGACCGCGATGTGCCGGGCCACCTCGGCGGCGCGGTCGAGGTGGCAGAAGTGGTGGAACTCCGGCTCGACGATGACCTCGGCGCCGGGCAGCCGGGCGCGCAGGGCGCTCGCGCGGGGGCCGTCCAGACTGGGGTCCCGGCCGCCGGTGAGCACCTTGGTCGGCACCGTCACCGCATGCAGCGGCAGGCCGGCGGTGGCGGTGAAGTGGTCGAACAGCGCGGTGAACCCGACCGGGCCGATCCGGTCCACCATGATGTCGCGCATCGACGCCAGCGTGGCGGCGTCCAGCGTGGCCAGACGCGCGCCGAGCCGGTTGCGCAGTCCCTCGTCGATGATCCGGACGAAGTTGGCCTGGGCCCGTTCGTGCACCGCCCAGGTGATCGGCAGGTCCGGCGGGCAGTAGAAGGGCGCGATGAGCATCGCGCCGCGCGGCCGCACCGCCGTCTCGGTGGCCAGCATCTCCAGCACCGCGTTGGCGCCGAGCGAGTGGCCGACCACGATGTCGGGCGGCGCGGGCATGGCCTCGACGGTCCCGGCGAGCCAGGCGCCCGGGGTGCCCCGCCGCCGCCAGTGGTGGTCGGTGCCGGCCTTCCACGGCAGCTCGGCCGCGAGCAGCCGCCAGGTGCCCGGCAGCCGTGCCGCCAGGTGCCGCCAGCTCTGCCAGGTGTCGGACATGCCGTGCACCAGCAGCACGGTCGGCGCGCCGGAGTCCGGGCCCGCTACCGGGTGCACGGGTGCGGCGGGTGCGGTCCGGGTCATCGCGGCACCGCCCGCACGGTCGTCTCGCGTACGCCGTCGACCGGGTCGCCGCAGCGCACGGCGACGGCCGGCGTGCCGGCGGTCAGCCGCACGGCGAGCGCGGTGTGCACGACCCCGGCGGCGCCGTAGTGGTCGGCGCCCAGCCGGGCCTCGTCGACCGGCGCACCGCCGAAGGACGTGCCGTCGCGCACCGGCCCGAGCAGCGCCAGTGGACGCTCCGGCGTCTCGGTGGGGTCGGGTAACGCCGGCTCTCGCCCCGCCACGTCGGCCGGGTCGCGCGGCGGCAGCGGCCGCTCCGACGGGTCGGGCGGGCCGAGCAGCAGGCAGGCGGCGCCGGCGCGCAGCGGCCGACCGGGCGTGGCGCCGCGCCGTGCGGCGTGCAGGGCCCGGGCCTGCGGGTCGTCCGGTTCGACGCCGACCACCACCACCCGGTCGGCGCGGCCGACGCGCAGCAGCAGGCCGGCGAGCCAGATCGCGTCGAGGCCCGCGGTGGCGCCGGAGCAGACGGTGAGGTTGGGGCCGCCGAAGCGGAACCAGATCGCGATCGCCCCGGCGATGACGTTGCTGGAGGCGTTCGGGGCCTCCAGTGGTCCGACCTCCCGCGGTCCGCCGTCGCGCAGTCGTCCGGCGAGGTCGCCCACCGTGGCGACGTTGCCCAGGTTGGAGCTGACCACCACGGCGGTACGCGGGTCGGCCGGCCCGGTGCGCCGTGGTGCCTTCGGCGGCAGGCCCAACGCCCGGTGCACGGCGCACAGCGCGAACCGGGTGGCCGGCTCCTTGGCCAGCAGGCCCTTGCGGCCGAGCAGTTCGGCGGCCCGCTCCGCCGGCCAGCCCGGCCCGTCGGCGGCGTCGCCCGGTGCACCGGCTCCGCCGGGTCCCGCGCCGGGGTCGGTGGGGACCGTGGGCCCGCCGGCCGGGTCGGGATCCGCGCCACGTGTGCCGAGAGCCGCGTCCGGTGCGAGCCGGCCGGCGCCCGCGAGCAGGGTCGGCAGGTCGAGCCCGGGCACGTTCAGCGCGACGCTCAGCACCGCGGCCACCGGCCGGAAGCCGGCCGTCGCCGGGGACGGCACGGCGTGGACGGTGGTCATGTCGTCTCCAGGAGGGTGACCGCGTTGAGGCCGCCGAAGCCGAACGCGTCGACCTGGGCGACCCGCGGGGCCGCCGCCACCGCCCGGTCGCGCACCAGGCGCAGCCCGGCCGCCTCGGGCGTGGGCCGGCTCAGCCCGACCACCGGCGGGACCAGCCCGGTGCGCAGCGCCTCGATCGCGACGGCGACGCTGAGCAGCGCCGACCCGCCCGAGGTGTGCCCCACCGCGCCCTTGAGCGCGGTCACCAGCGGTCCGGGCTCGCAGCCGGCGAAGACCTCGGCGAGCACTCCGGCCTCGGTCTCGTCGTTGAGCGCGGTGCCGGTGCCGTGCGCCAGCACCAGGTCGACCTGCTCGGGTCGGCGGTCGGCCCGGCGGTACGCGTCGTGCACGGCCCGCAGGATGCCGTGCCGGTCGGGGGCCGTTTCGTGCCCGGCGTCGCAGGACAGCCCGGTGCCCAGCAGGCGGGCCAGCCCCGCGCCCGGCCGGTCCGCCTCGACGACCAGCACGACCGCGCCGTCGCCGAGCAGCACCCCGGTGCGGTCGGTGTCGAACGGCCGCACCCGCCCGGTCGGCCGGGCGGCCACCCGACCGATCATGGCCAGCATCGACGCGCTGCTGCCGTCGGCGCCGCCGACCAGCACCGCGTCCGCCTCGCCGGTCTCCACCAGGTCCTGGGCCAGCGCGAGGGCGTGCCCGCCGGCGCTGCACGCGTTGGCGAGCGTGACCACCGGACCCACGCCGGGCGCCGCGCCGGCGACGGCCGGGCCGAAGTGCAGCCGCTCGGCGGGAAAGTCGACCGCGCCGGCCAGCGCCGCGCGTTCCACCTCCGCCGACTCGCGCAGCCCGGTGCCGACCAGGCTGACCACCCGGCGACGCCGCGGATCCACGCCGGCCGCGGCGAGCGCCTCGGTGACGCAGTCGGCGAGCCAGCGACCGGGCCCGAACGGCCTGTCGTCGGCGATCGGGTAGCCGTGCGCCACCCCGACGCGTCGCGGGTCCACCCGCCGCAGCAGCGCGACGCCGCACTCGCCGCGCCGCAGCGCGTCCCAGGTGGCCGGCCCGTCGCCGAAGCAGGTGCGCACCGCGCTAGCGGTGATCGTCGCCGCCACCGGCCCACCCCCTCACCACGGCCGCCGCTACCCCGCCGTCGCGCGAACGCGCGGTGAGCAGCGCCGGGCGTCCGGCCTGTTCGGGCTCTTCGGCGCACCGGGCGAGCAGCGCGCCGAAGGCCAGGGCACCGGCTGCGGCCTGGCAGTCGCCGAGCGCCGGACGCACCGGCAGCCGTTCCACGGTGGTGGGCACCACATTCCGCAGGCCGTCGGCGTCGTCGCCGGCGAGCGCCCAGACGTCGGCCGTCCGGACGTCGGCCGCCGCCAGCGCCCGGCCGGCGCAGCCGGCGAGCCCGGCGTCGGCGTCGTCGGGCGCGAAACCGGTGGCCACCGAGAGCACCTCGGCGCGGGCGCCGCCCGCCTCGGCGCCGCGACGGCGCAGCAGGTAGACCGCCGACGCCTCGCCGGCCGGTCCGGCGTCGGTCAGCCGCGCCGCCCAGGCCGTGTTCGGGGTGTACTCCTCCACGCCACCGACCAGCAGCGCGTCGGCGTAGCCGCGACGGATGGCGTTGAGCGCGTAGCGCAGCGCGTAGAGGAAGGCCAGCGGTCCACCGGCGACGGTGGCGTTGACGCCGCGCAGGCCGTAGCGGATGGCCGCCTGGCCGGCGGCGCAGTTCATCACCGTGTTGGGGAACAGCACCGGGTTGACCAGGTAGGGCTTGTCCTGCACGAGCGTCTCGCGGGAGAAGTCCATGGTCGACCTGAGGCTGCCGGTGGTGGTGCCCAGCACCACCCCGATGCGGTGCCGGTTGTCGTCGTCGGGCGTCAACTCCCCGTCGGTGAGCGCGCGTCCGCAGGCCACCATCGCCAGCGCGGTGGCCCGGTCCAGGAAGCTGGTGCCCTTGCGGCCGAGCAGGCCGCGTACGTCGAAGCCGGCGATCGCCGGTGCCTCGGCCTCCGGCAGCGGCTCGGCGAACCGGTCGTGCACGTCGGTGCGGACGGCCGTGCCGGCGCGGATCGCGGCGAGCACCTCGGCGACGGAGTCCCCGGCGGCGGACACCACCCCGCAGCCGGTCACCACGCCGCTCACCGGATCGCCCCGAAGATCGTGATGGCGTTGTTGCCGCCGAAGGCGAACCCGTTGTTCTGCGCCACCCGGACCGTCGCCGGCCGGGCGACGTTCGGCACCGGGTCGATCCACGGCAGCTCGGGGTCCGGATTCGCCCAGTTGATGGTCGGGGGCAGGAACCCGTGCCGGATGGCGAGGGTGGTGGCGATCGCGCCGAAGCCGCTGGCCGCCCCCATGGTGTGCCCGAGCATCGACTTGATCGAGCTGACCGGCGGCACCCGGTCGCCGAAGACCGCCCGGATCGCCCGCGCCTCGCACAGGTCGTTCGCCGGCGTCCCGGTGCCGTGGGTGCTCACGTAGTCGACGTCCACCGGCTTGATCCCGGCGTTGTCCAGGGCCAGCCGCATGCAGGCGGCGACGCTGTCCTCGTTCGGCGCCACCATGTGGTGGGCGTCGCAGTTCAGGCCGTGGCCGAGCACCTCGGCGTAGATCCGGGCGCCCCGGGCCCGGGCGTGCTCCAGCGTCTCCAGCACCAGCGCCGCGCCGCCCTCACCGGTGAGGATCCCGGAGCGGTCCCGGTCGAACGGGCGGCACTGCCGCTCGGTCAGCGCGCCCAGCCGGTAGAAGCCGGCGTGCGCCCACCGGCACACCGAGTCCGCCCCGCCGGCCACCATCACGTCCGCCTCGCCGGTGTGCAGCAGGTCGTAGGCGTAGCCGATGGCGTAGTTGCTGGCCGAACACGCGGTGGTGAGCGTGACCGACTCACCGGCCAGGCCCAGCTCGGCGCTGACCGCGTAGGCCAGCCGCTCGGCGGGCGCCTGGCGCAGCGAGCGCGCCGACATGCTCGGGTAGCCGCCGGCGACGAGGTCCGCGACGAGTTGCTCCACCACCGTCGACTCGCCGCTGGTGGTGCCGATCACCGCGCCCGCGCGCCCCGGGTCGGCCAGCGGCAGCGGCAGGTCCGCGTCGGTCGCGGCCAGCCGGGCGGCGGCCGCGGCCAGCAGCGCCGAGCGGCCCCACTCCGCGACCCGCACCCGCCGCAGCAGCTCCGCCGGCCGGAACGCGGGCACCTCGCCGGCGTACCGGTGCGGGAAGCCGGACGCGTCGAAGCTGGTGATCGGCGCGGCGGCGGAGCGGCCCCGGCGCAGCCCGTCGGTGAACTCGTCGACGCCGATGCCGATGCCCGACACCGGGCCGAGCCCGGTGACGACGACCCGGTGCACCTCAGTCCTGCCAGCCGGCGTACCGCGCCACCACCTCGTGCACGGCCTTCAGGCTGCGCATCTCGTTCAGCTCGGCCTGCGGGATCTCCACCTTGTAGGTCTTCTCGATCCGGGCCAGGATCTCGATCGCCCGCAGCGAGTCCGCCTCGTACTCCTCGACGAAGTCGGCCGTGTCGGCGACCTCCTCCGGCTCCATCTCGAGCACCTCGGCGACGATCTCCCGCAGCTGCTCCAGGTGCTTGTCGCGTTCACTCATCGCGGTTCCTCCCTCTCATCTCGCGGCTCGACGATGGCGTCGACCGCCCGGACGACGGCCATCATCGAGTCGAACTCGGCCACCCGTCGCTCCCCGACCCAGCTGGATCCGGAGGCGAACGCGGCGCCGTCGACGACCTGCTCCAGCCGGACCCGGTGGCGGATCACGTCGCCCGGGTGCACCGGGCGCAGCAGGGCGACGTCGCGGGCCGCGGTGAACATCGGCAGGCCCGCCGTGCCGGCCCGCCGCGACAGCAGCCAGAGCACCGCCGCGCCCTGACCGAACGACTCGATCAGCAGCGACGCCGGGTAGGCGTACCGGTCGGCGGGCTGTCCCTCGGCGATGCCCCGGTAGCAGGGCTCGCAGCCGCTCACCGCCTTGACGCCGGTCAGGCTCTCCCCCGGCGTCACGTCCTCGACCCGGTCGAGCAGCAGCATCGGGTACCGGTGCGGCAGCAGCGCGCGCAGCGCGGCGTGCTCCAGTCTCATCGGCCGTCGTCCCCGTCCTCGACCGGCCAGCGGAACACCGCCCGCACGGTCGCGGTCCGCACCCCGTCCCCGCGTACGCAGCGGGCGGTGACCTCGAAGGACTGGTCCTGGGCGACCGGGCCGACGGACGCCTCGACGGTCAGCGTGTCGCCGGCCAGCAGCGGGGCGAGGAACCGGGCCGAGCGCAGCCGGTGCAGCTCCGGCGGCCGGCCGGCGCAGTGGCCGACCGCCGCGGTGACCGCCTGCCGCAGCGTCTCCAGGGTGAACACCCCCGGGTAGACGGTCAGCTCGGGGAAGTGCCCGGTCAGGTAGACGTCGTCCGGGTCGACGGTGGTGCCGGCGCGCAGGGTGATCCCGCCGCGCGGGCCGGCGGCGACCTCGACCCACGCGACGGCCGGCAGCGGCGCGGCCGCCTCGGCGTACGTCTGGGCGGGGGTGCGGTCCGGGGCGAACGCGGGCGCGGCGACGGTCACAGCACGATCCCCCCGTCGACCCGCACGACCTGGCCGGTGAGGTACGCGGCCCGGTCGGACAGCAGGAACTCGACCAGCTCGGCGACGTCCTCCGGGGTGCCGAAGCGGCCCATCGGGATCTGCTTGAGCGCCTGCTCGCGCAGCTTGCCGGCCAGCGCCGCGGTCATGTCGGTCTCGATGAAGCCGGGCGCCACGACGTTGACCCGGACGCCGTGCCCGGCGACCTCCTTGGCCAGCGAGCGGCTGAGCCCGATGATGCCGGCCTTGCTGGCGGCGTAGTTGCTCTGCCCGGTGTTGCCGGTGACGCCGGCGACCGAGGAGAGGTTGACCACGGCGCCGCGTCGGCGCTTGAGGAAGCGGAACGCGACAGTGCGGCAGACGTTCCAGGTGCCGGTCAGGTTGATGTCGATGACGTCGTGCCAGTCGTCCGGGCCCATCAGCACCAGCGGCCGGTCCCGGGTGATGCCGGCGTTGTTGACCAGCGCGGTGAGCGGGCCGAGGCGCTTCTCGGCGGCGGCAACGAACTCGTCGACGGCCGCGCGGTCGGTGACGTCGCACGGGGCGAACCAGCTCGGCACCCCGTACGCCTCGACCTCCGCCCGGGTCTTCTCGGCCGCCTCGCCGGCGGTGTTGAAGCATCCGGCGACCGCGTAGCCCTCGGCCGCCAGCCGCAGCGCGACCGCCCGCCCGATGCCGCGCGACGCGCCGGTCACCAGCGCGCAGCGCGCCGTGTCACCCGCCGTGTCCATGCCACCTCCGGTCATCCGATCGCCCGTTCCGCCCGCAGCCGCGCCCGGGTGGCCGGGTCCACCTTCAGTTCGTCGAGGATCCGCTCGGTGTCGGCGCCCGGTTCGGGGGCGCCGGCGCGCACCGCCGTCGGCGTGCGGGAGAACTTGACCGCGGGCCCGGTCAGCGGCGCGGTGCTGCCGTTGGCCAGCACGGTCTGCTGCACCATGGCCCGGGCCCGCACCTGCGGGTCGGCGGCCGCGTCGGCGAAGGTGCGGACCCGCTCGGCGGTGATCCCCGCGCCGTCGAGCGCGGCGACCACCTCGGCGCAGGTGCGCTGCGCGCACCAGCCGGCGAGCACGGCGTTGACCTCGGCGCGGTTGTCCCGGCGTTCCTCGTTCGTGGCGTAGCCGGGCGCCCGGGCCAGCTCGGGCCGGCCGATCACCTCGGCGAGGCCGCGCCAGGAGCGGTCCAGCGCGACGGCGACGTAGACGTGCCCGTCGGCGCAGCGGAAGCAGCCGGCCGGCACCACGAAGTCGGCCTGGTCGCCCCAGCGGCGCAGCGGCACGCCGGTCGCGCCGAGGGTCAGGTAGCCGTTGCTGGAGAAGAGCAGCGCGTCCAGCATGCTCACGTCGACGTGCTGGCCCTCGCCGGTGCGGTCGCGGTGGCGCAGGGCGGCGAGCGCGCCGATCACCGCGTGCAGGCCGGCGATGTCGTCGGCGAGGAACGTGGGCGCCTTGAGCGGGGCGCCGTCGGGTTCGCCGTTGAGCGACATCCAGCCGGCGGCGGCCTGGGTGGTCGGGTCGTAGCCGGGGCGCCCGGCGTCCGGGCCGTACTGCCCGTAGCCGGAGATGGAGACCAGCACGACGTCGGGGCGCACCTCGCGGCAGGCCCGGTAGCCGACGCCCCAGGCGTCCAGGGTGCCGGGCTTGTAGTTCTCCACCACGACGTCGGCGGTGGCGACGAGCCGCAGGAACACCTCGGCGGCGCCGGGGCGCCGCAGGTCCAGCCCGATGCTGCGCTTGTTGCGGTGCACGCTCTGCCGGAACCAGGACAGCCCGGTGCCGGGGATGTGCGGCGGCATCAGCCCTTCCCGGTTGCCGGGCATCTCCACCCGCAGCACGTCGGCGCCGAGGTCGGCGAGCACGCAACTGGCGACCGGGCCGGACCAGACCTTCGTCACGTCGAGCACCCGTACGCCGTGCAGCGGTCCGGGCAGGTCGGCGCGCGCGTCGGCGTAGAACGCGGCGGCGTCGGTGGTGGCGCTCGTGTCGGTGTCCATGCCCGCCTACTCCCGCACCAGCAGCGAGGCGGTGCCCAGCGAGCCGCCGCAGCACATGGTGACCAGGGCGCTGTGCCGGTCGCGGCGTTCCAGCTCGTGCAGCGCGGTGACCAGCAGCCGGGTGCCGCTGCTGCCGAGCGGGTGCCCGAGCGAGATCGCGCCGCCGTTGACGTTGACCCGGTCCAGGTCGGCGTCGTGGTGCGCGGCCCACGACAGCACGACCGACGCGAACGCCTCGTTGACCTCGACCAGATCGATGTCGGACAGGCTCATCCCGGCGCGTTTGAGCAGCTTGCGGGTGGCGACGACGGGTCCGTCGAGCAGGTAGTAGGGGTCGGCGCCGGTGACCACCTGGTGGGCGAGCCGGGCGCGGGGCCGCAGCCCGAGGGCGGTGGCGCGCTCCCGCGACATCCACAGGATCGCCGCCGCGCCGTCGGAGATCTGGGAGATGGTGGCGGCGGTGTGCCGGCCGTCGGGGACCACCGGGCGCAGCGCGGCCAGGCCCTCGGCGGTGCTGTCGCGGATGCCCTCGTCGGTGGTGACGAGTGTGCCGTCGGGCAGCGGCACCGCGCTGGTCTCCCGGTCGAAGCGGCCCTCGTCGCGGGCCCGGGCGGCGAGGCGCTGCGAGCGCAGGCCGTAGGCGTCCAGGTCCGCGCGGGTCAGCCCCTGGCGGGCGGCGATGCGTTCGGCGCCGCCGAACTGCGCCCGCGGCGGATCGTCGTACGGGTAGTCGGGCGTCTTGTAGTGGCCAGGCCCCTGGTAGAGGTTGGTGCCGACCGGGACCCGGCTCATCGACTCCACGCCGCAGGCGATGCCGACGTCGATCGCGCCGGCGGTGACCAGCGCGGCGATCAGGTGGTTGGCCTGCTGCGCCGAGCCGCACGAGGCGTCCACCGTGCTCGCCGCGACCTCGAAGTCGAGGCCGCTGTTGAGCCACGCGTTGCGGGTGACGTTGAGGCTCTGCTCGCCGACCTGGGTGACGCAGCCGCCGATGATCTGGTCGACGTCGCCGGGTTGCACAGCGGCGCGGCGCAGCACCTCGACCTGGACGTGCCGCAGCAGCTCCACGGCCTTCAGGCCGGACAGCGCCCCGTCGCGTCTGCCGATCGGG
Organism: Micromonospora humi; assembly: GCF_900090105.1. GTDB lineage: Bacteria > Actinomycetota > Actinomycetes > Mycobacteriales > Micromonosporaceae > Micromonospora > Micromonospora humi. The sequence goes on from NZ_FMDM01000002.1 coordinate 101,971, forward strand.
GTGCGGACCGCCTCGACGATCACCGCGTCCGGCATCGGTCCCCCTTCTCGGCTGTCGGCGTGTGGTGGTGTGGCTGCTCAGGCGGGCACGAGCCGCACCCGCAGCTCCTCCAGCCCGCGGAAGGTGCTGCTGTGCCGCCACTCCAGGTCGATCTCGTCGATGTCCGGGTCGGCCAGTTCGACCACGGCGAACCGGTCGACCAGGCGGCGGAACGCGATCTGGCCCTCGGCGCGGGCGAGCTGGGCGCCGAGGCAGTGGTGCGGGCCCCAGGCGAACGACAGTGGCGTCTCCGGCGGTTCGGCGCCGGCGAAGCGGGCGATGTCGAGGGTGTCCGGGTCGGCGTAGCGGGCCGGGTCCCGGTTGGCCGCGCCGATCAGCGTGATGACGTGTTCGCCGGCGTGCAGCGGGGTGCCGTCGAGGAACGTGGTGTCCTCGACCGCGGCCCGGCCCAGCACGTGCACCGGGGAGTCGTAGCGCAGCAGCTCCTCGATCGCCGAGCGGGTCAGGTCCGGCTCGGCGCGCAGCCGGTCGAGCTGGTCGGGGTTGCGGCACAGGGCGTGGGTGCCGAGGCCGATCAGGTCGGTCATGGTCTGGAAACCGGCGCCGAAGAGCAGCACGATGACCTGGATCAGTTCGTCGAGCCCGAGCCGGTCGCCGTCGATCTCGACCTGCCCCAGTGCGGAGGCGAGGTCGTCGCGGGGGTTCTCGCGGCGCTTGCGGACCAGGTCGGTGAAGTATTCCTCCATCTCACCGAGCGCCTGGTCGGAGGCCTTGAGCACCTCTTCCGGGGCGAAGATCTCCAGCCCGGCGGAGGCGGCGCGGGTGAGCCGGCGCAGCAGCGGCCAGTCCTCCGGCGGCACGCCGACCAGCTCACCGATCACCATCACCGGCAGCGGGAAGCCGAACGAGCCGACGATGTCGACCTCGCCGCCGCCCGGGCCGACCTGGCGGGCGACGTCGTCGAGCAACCCGTCGACGAAGCCGGCGAGCCGGGGACGCAGCGTCTCCACCCGGCGGGGGGTGAACACCCGGCTGACCAGCCCGCGCAGCCGGGTGTGCTCCGGCCCGTCGAGGAAGAGCAGCGTACGGGCGCCCTGGCGGCCACGGGAGTCGCCCATGCGGGGGCGTTGCGCCGACTTGTCCAGCGCCGGGTTGCGCAGTTGGGCGCGGCACTCGTCGTAGCCGGTGAGCACCCAGCCGACTCCCTGGCCGGGCTGTTCCATCCGGTACTTCGACGCCGCGGTACGCAGCGCGTGGTAGTGCGGGTAGGGGCTGCTGACGGTGGCCGGGGCCTTCATCAGCAACTCCATCGCGATGATCGACGGATCAGCGCTCGCCACGGTCTCGGTCATGACACCGGAGCCTAATCGCGTTTCCCGTATCTCGGAAGCACTTGTTTCTCGTATCTTTGGTTCCGCATACTGGCGGGCATGACGACGGCCCGTACCCGCATGCCGCCGAGATTCGACGCGCGCGACCCGGCCGTGGTCGCCGACCCCTACCCCACCTACGCCGCGCTGCGCGCGGCCGGGCCGCTGTGCCGGATGGGACCCGGAAGCTGGGGCGTCACCCGCTACGCCGACGTCGCCCGGCTGGTCCGAGACCCCCGCCTGGGCAGCGAGTTCCCACCCGACTACCACCGGATGTCGGCCGGCGACGGCCCCGCCGGGTCGTTCTTCGGCAGCATCATCCTCTACCGCGACCCGCCCGAGCACGGCCGGCTGCGCCGGCTGATGGCCCGGGCGTTCAACCCCGCCCTGGTCCGCCGACTGCGCCCCACCATCGAGGCCATGGTCACCGAGCTGCTCGACCCGGCGGCGCGCACCGGCCGGTTCGACGCGGTCTCGGATCTCGCCTTTCCGCTGCCGGTGATGGTGGTCTGCGCGCTGATGGGCATCCCGCCGGCCGACCACGAGAAGATCCGGCCCTACGCCCTGGACCTCAGCAAGGCGTTCGCCGCGATCGTGCCCGAGTCCGACCGGCCGGCCGCCGACCGGGCGGTGGAGTGGCTGCGCGGCTACCTCGGCGAGATCCTCGACCGGCGCCGCGCCGAACCCGGCGACGACCTGCTGTCCCGGATGCTCGCGGCCACCGACGACGACGGCGCGGTGCTCGCCGCCGACGAGATCGTGGACAACGCGGTGTTCGCGTTCTTCGCCGGCTTCGAGACCACCACCAACCTCATCGCCACCGGCGTCGCCGCGCTGCTGGAGCACCCCGACCAGCAGGCCCTGCTGCGGACCGACCCGGCGCTGGCACCCCGGGCGGTCGAGGAGTTCCTCCGCTACGACGGGCCGATCCAGGGTGTGGCCCGGCTGGCCCGCGAGGACGTCGTGGTCGGTGACCGGACCATCCGGGCGGGACGGGTGCTGATCCTGCTGCTGGGCAGCGCCAACCGCGACCCGGAGCAGTTCCCCGACCCGGACCGGCTGGACGTCACCCGCGAGGACAACCCGCACCTGTCCTTCGGCGGCGGCATCCACCACTGCCTCGGCGGCTACCTGGCCCGCGTCGAGGCACAGGTGACGTTCGAGACGCTGCTGCGCCGCTTCCCCACGCTCACCGCCGCCGGCCCGGCGCGCCGGCAGACCGACGGGACGCTGCGCTCGTACGCGAGCGTGCCAGTGGCGGTCGGACCGTGACGCCCGCCGGCCGGGTCCTGCCGGCGCGGATGGACCCGCTCTCCCCCGAGGTCGTCGCCGACCCCTACCCCACGTACGCGCGGGTGCGCGCCGCCGGCCCGCTGTGCCGCTTCGGCCCGGCGAGCTGGGGCGTCACCCGCCACCGCGACGTGGCCGCCCTGCTGCGCGACCGCCGGCTGAGCAACACCTTCCCCGAGGAGGACCCGCAGTTCCGGATGGCGCCGGACCTGTCCCGCGACGTGTTCCGGCGGATCATCCCGACCCGTGACCCGGACGACCACAGCCGGCTGCACCAGCAGATGGTGCGCGCCTTCAGCCCCGGTGTGGCCCGGCGCAGCGCCCAGCGCATCGGCGCGCTGGTGGACGAACTGCTCACGCCCGGGTGCGACACCGGCCGCCTGGACGCGGTGGCCGACCTGGCGTTCCCGGTCGCCGCGAGCGTGGTCTGCGAGCTGATCGGGCTGCCCGTGGCGCGTACCCGGGCGGAGGTGTGGCCGCGCGCCGCGGCGCTCGGCCGGGCGTTCACCCCGTTCCTGCCGGCGGCCGACCGGCCGGCCGCCGACGCCGCGCTGAGCTGGCTGCGCGGCTACGTGCGCGAGGTGCTCGCCGAGCGGCGCGCGGACCCCGACGGCGACCTGCTCGACCGGATGCTCGCCGTGGCCGACCCGGCCGAGGGCGTCGAGGAGGTCGTCGACAACGTCGTCTTCCTCTGCTTCACCGGCTACGAGACCACCATGAACATGGTCTGCACCGGCACCGTGGCGCTGGCGCGACAGCCGGACGAGTGGCGGCGGCTGCGCGCCGACCCGTCGCTGGCCGGCACCGCCGCCGAGGAGTTCGTCCGGTTCGACGCGCCGATCCAGTACACCGCCCGGCTGGCGCTGGAGCCGATCACCGTCGGCGAGCGGGTGATCCGCCCCGGCCGCTCGGTGTTCCTGCTGCTCGGCTGCGCCAACCACGACGAGGAGGTGTTCGCCGACCCCGGCCGGGTGGACATCGGACGCCGGCCCAATCCGCACGTCGGGTTCGGCGGCGGCGTCCGGGGCTGCCTCGGCGCGGCGCTGGCCCGCATCGAAGGAGCGGTGATCTTCGACCGGCTCGCCCGGCGGCTCGCCGGCCTGGAGCTGGCCGCGCCGCCGGAGCGGGAGCCCAGCGCCCTGTTCCGGTCCTACGCGTCGATCCCGCTCGCCGTCACCCCGGCCTGAGCCGGCAGCGCGAGGAGTCACCAGATGTCCCTGATCGGCCGCCCGGTCCGGCGTACCGAGGACCGTGTCCTGCTCACCACCGGCGGCACGTACGTCGACGACGTCGTCGTGCCCGGCGCCCTGGAACTGGTCTTCGTCCGGTCCACGGTGGCGCACGGCCGGCTGCGCGGCGTCGACACCGCGGCCGCCCGCCGGGCGCCCGGCGTGGTCGCCGTGTTCACCGCCGCCGACGTCGACCTGCCGCCGCTGCCCCCCGAGGCCGGGGTGCTCAACCAGAAGATGACCACGCCGCTGCTGGCCGACGACGTGGTCCGGTTCGTCGGTGAACCGGTCGCCGCGGTGGTGGCGACCGGCCGGGCCGAGGCGGTCGACGCCGCCGCGCTCGTCACCGTCGACGTGGACCCGCTGCCGCCGCTGGTCGACCCGCACGAGGCGCTCACCGACGCGCTGGTGCTGCACCCCGACGCCGGCACCAACATGGTGCTCAAGCTCGGCTTCCGCCGTCCGGCCGGCCGGGCCGAGCTGCACGAGGGGGCCGAGGTGGTGATCCGGCAACGGATGACCAACCAGCGGGTCGCGCCCGGTCCGCTGGAGGCGCGCGCCGGGCTTGCCGAGTGGGGGCCGGACGGGCTGCGCTACCGGGCCGGCAGCCAGGCGGTGCACCTGTGGCGGGCGCAGCTGGCGGCGGCGCTGGGCGAGCCGGAGGACCGGGTCCGGGTGGTCAACGGCGACGTCGGCGGCGCGTTCGGCTCCAAGGCGTTCGCCAGCCGCGAGGACGTGCTGCTCGCCTGGGCGGCCCGGCGGCTGGACCGGCCGGTGCGCTGGGCGGAGACCCGCAGCGAGAGCATGGTCGCCGCCGGGCACGGGCGGGCGCAGCAGCAGAGCGCCGAGCTGGGCGGCACCCGCGACGGGCGGATCGTGTCGTACGCGCTGGACGTGGTGCAGGACGCCGGCGCCTATCCGCGCATCGGGTCGATCCTGCCGTTCTGGACCCGGACCATGCTGACCGGCCCGTACCGGATCGACCGGGCCCGGTTCTCCTCGGCCAGCGTCACCACGACCACCACCCCGGTGGTCTCCTACCGGGGCGCCGGGCAGCCCGAGGCGGTGGCCGCGCTGGAACGCATGATCGACCGGTACGCCGCCGAGATCGGCCTGGACCCGGCCGAGGTGCGCCGGCGCAACCTGCTGCCGCCGGAGAGCTTCCCGGTCACCACCCTCACCCGCGCGCGCTACGACAACGGCGACTACCCGGCCGCCCTGGAGCGGGTGCTCGCCGAGGCCGACTATCCGGCGCTGCGCGCCGAGCAGTCGGCCCGCCGGGCTCGCGGCGACGTGTGCCAGCTCGGCGTCGGACTGTCCACCTTCGTCGAGCTGACCGGCGCGGACACCCGCAGCGAGTACGCCTCGGCGCGGATCCAGCCGGACGGTCGGGTGACGGTCCACTCCGGCACCTGCCCGCACGGTCAGGGGCACGGCACCGCCTGGGCGATGCTCGCCGCCGACGTGCTGGGCGTGCCGGTGGAGCGCGTCGACGTGGTGTTCTCCGACACCGGCGCGGTCCCGGCCGGCGGCGGCACCGGCGGGTCCCGCTCGTTGCAGACCGGGGGGATGGCGGTCCGCGAGGCGGCACTCGCGCTCGTCGAGCGGGGCCGGGACGCGGCCGCCGCCCGGCTGGGCGTGCCGGCCGGGACGGTCGAGTTCACCGGCGGGCGGTTCCGGGCCGCCTCCGGGGTCGACGTCGGCTGGGCCGACCTGGCCGGCGGCGACGGCCTGTCCGCCGAGGCGACGTTCCAGCCGTCGGCCGCCACCTGCCCGTACGGGGCGCACCTGGCGGTGGTCGAGGTGGACGTGGAGACCGGCCGGGTGACGCTGTTGCGGGTGGTGGCCGTGGACGACGCGGGGGTGCTGCTCAACCCGCTGCTGGCCGAGGGGCAGGTGCACGGCGGGCTGGCGCAGGGCGCCGGGCAGGCGCTGGTGGAGGAGGTCCGCTTCGCCCCCGACGGCACGCCGCTGCACGGCGACCTGCACCGCTACGCGATGGTCGGTGCGGCGGAGCTGCCCTCGTTCGACACGGTGGCGATGCAGACGCCGACGCCGGTGAACCCGCTGGGCGCCAAGGGCCTGGGCGAGTCGGGCGCGGTGGGGCTGCCGCCGGCGGTGCAGAACGCGGTGGTCGACGCCGTACGCCACCTGGGCGTGCGGCACGTCGACATGCCGCTGACCGCGGAGCGGGTCTGGTCGGCGATCCGGGCCGCGACCGCCTGATCCGCCGGCGGCGAGGGTGCCGATACCGTGGCGCCATGCCGAAGATGACCGTGCGGGACGTGACCGAGATCGTCGGTGGCCTCGCCGCCGACGGGATCACCGTGTGGGTCGACGGCGGCTGGTGCGTGGACGCCCTTGTCGGGCGCGAGCTGCGCGAGCACGCCGACCTCGACGTCGCCGTGAGTCGCGCGGACGAGGAGGCTCTGCGCGGCTGGTTCGGCGGGCGGGGTTACGAGCACCGGCCGAGGGCCGGCGAGTCGGCGTGGAACTTCGTGCTCGGTGACGCCCGGGGGCGGGAGGTCGACGTGCACGTGTTCGAGTTCGACGGGCAGGGGAAGAACGTCTACGGCATCGCGTACCCGGCGGAGTCGCTGACCGGGCGCGCCACTCTCGGCGGACTCGATGTGCACTGCGTCGCACCGGAGTGGATGTTCCGATTCAAGACCGCCTACGACCCGGCCCCGAAGGATCTTGTCGACGTGCGCGCCCTGGCGGGCAGGTTCGGCTACGCGCTGCCCCCGACCCACAGCGCCATCTAGGCGAGCGAGCAGGACCCGGGCCCGGCCGGAAGATGCCCGACCGGGCCCGACGGGCGGCGACCGCACACTGTCGGCTCAGTCGTCGACGACGGAGAGTGCCTGCTTCGGGCAGCGGCGGGCGGCCTCGCGGACCCGCTTGCCCAGGGCGCCCTCCAGCGGCTGTTCGGTGACGTGCAGCAGGTCGTCCTCACCGACGTCGAACACCTCGGGCGCCTGCCCCACGCACACGGCGTTGCTCTCACAGCGGGAGTAGTCCACGACCAGTCGCATCGCTCACGCCTCCGTCTTCGGCACGATCTCGAGGATGGGGAACATCATGGTCGGCAGGCTGCGGGCCAGCCGCAGGCCGGCGACGTCCAGCAGCCGTTCGATGTGCTCGCGGGAGCGGGCGCCGCCGCCGACCATGGCCAGCAGCAGCAGGTCGTAGAGGCGACCGACGTCGAACCGGTCGCCGGGCTCGACCACCGGCTCCAGCACCAGCAGCCGGCTGTCCGGCCGCATCGCCGCGCGCACGGCGCTGAGCAGCCGTACGGCGTTGTCGTCGTCCCAGCCGTAGAGGATGCGCTTGAGCATGTAGGCGTCCGCGCCGGCCGGGACCGTCTCGAAGAAGCTGCCGCCGGTGACGGTGCAGCGCTGCGCGACGTCGAGCTTCTGCAGCACCGGCTCGGCCTCGGCGACCACGTGCGGCAGGTCGAACAGGGTGCCGCGCAGGTTCGGGAACCGGGCCATGATGCCGCCGAGGAACGCGCCGTTGCCGCCGCCGACGTCGACCATGGTGGCCAGGTCGCCCCACGGGTACGCGGGCAGCGCGGCGCGCAGCTCCAGCCGGGTGGCGGCCTGTTGGGAGGCGTCGAAGCGGGCGCTGTCGCGCGGGTGCGCGGCCATGTAGGACCAGTAGCCCTCCGGGTGCACCTCGTCGAAGGCGGCCCTGCCGGTGCGGATGCTGTGGTCGAAGTGCGCCCACGCTTCGATGTCGGGTTCCAGCAGCGGGTAGGCGTCGCGCAGGGACAGCGGGTGGTCGGTGCGCAGTGGTTCGGCGAGCGGGGTGAGGCCGAACACCTCGGGTTCGACCTCGGTGAAGATGCCCTTGCCGGCCAGCGCGCGCAGCGCCCGCAGCAGTGCGGGCGCGTGCGCGCCGGTGGCTTCGGCGAGGTCGTCGACCGGGCGGGGGCCGTCGGCGAGCTGGTCGGCGATGCCGAGGTCGGCGACGGCGCGCACGGTGAACGGCACGATGTAGTCGGCCAGTTCGGTCAGTCGGAACACCGATTCGATGTCGATCCGGGGTCGGCTCGGGGCCATCGATTACCTCCTAGGGGGTGGTCGGCCGCGCCCCGGCGGGACCGGCGGCGATCACGGTGAGCGTGGGGGTGCCGACGACGCGGTCGAGCCGCAGGCCGGCGTCGGAGAGCAGGCCGACCAGTTCCGCCTCGGTGCGGTGCCGGCCGGCGGTGAGGACCAGGGTGTGCACGTCGACGAGCTTCGCCACGTCGAAGGCGTCGCCGGCCGGGATGATCGCCTCCAGCAGCAGGAGCCGGCTCTCCGGCCGCATCGCCTCGGCGACGCGGCGCAGGATCGCGGTGGCCCGGTCGTCGTCGAACCCGGGCAGGATCGTCTTGAGCACGTAGAGGTCGGCGCCGGCCGGGACCGGGTCGAAGAAGCTGCCGGGCACGATCCGGCAGCGGTCGGTCACCGCCGCACGGTCGAGCAGCGCCGGCGCGGCGGCCACCACGTGCGGCAGGTCGAGCAGGACGCCGCGCAGCTGCCGGTAGCGGGTCAGCAGCCCGGCGAGGAACGCGCCGTCGCCGCCGCCGACGTCGACCACCTCGCGCGCCCGGTCCCACGGCCAGGCGGGCAGGACGGTGCGCAGGTGCAGCTTGGTCAGGCTGGACATCCACCGGTCCACGGCCAGGCTGTCGGCGGGGTGCCGTGCCAGGTGCGACCAGTAGTCGGTGCCGTGCACGCGCGGGAAGGCGGCCTCGCCGGTACGCAGGCAGCGGCCGAGCCCGGCCCAGGCCCGCACGTCGGCGGCGAGCAGCGGGTAGGCGTCGCGGAGCGACAGCGGGTGGTCGGTGCGCAGTGGTTCGGCGAGCGGGGTGAGACCGAACACCTCGGGTTCGACCTCGGTGAAGACGCCCCGCCCGGCCAGGGCGCGCAGCGCCCGCAGCAGGGACGGCGCGTGCGCCCCGGTCGCCGCGGCCAGCTCGGTCACCGGGCGGGGGCCGTCGGCGAGCTGGTCGGCGATGCCGAGGTCGGCGACGGCGCGCACGGTGAACGGCACGATGTAGTCGGCCAGTTCGGTGAGCCGGGTGAGGGCACCGAGATCGGCGCGGGGCCGGGCCACCAGCATCAACCGCCTCCCCTATCGCGTGTCTTGTATCTCGTGTATGTGCACACTAGCTTGTGGAGGGATCGCTGTCACCGTCGTCCCGGGAGGCTTCGATGCTCGACGGTTGTGTGGGCTGGCCCGAGGACCTCGCCGCGCGCTACCGCGCCGAGGGCTACTGGCGTGGCGAGGTCCTCGGCGACCTGGGCCGGGACCTGGCCCGCTCCGATCCGCAGCGGACCGCGCTGGTCGCCGGCGAGCGGCGGGTCGGCTACGGCGAGCTGGACCGGCGGGCCGACCGGCTCGCCGCCGGCCTGCGCGAGCGCGGCATCGGCCGGCACGACCGGGTGGTCGTCCAGCTGCCGAACTCGGTCGAGTTCGTGGTGGTGTGCCTGGCGCTGTTCCGCCTCGGCGCGCTGCCGGTGCTGGCGCTGCCCGCGCACCGGCGCGCCGAGATCGGCCACCTGTGCGCGCACACCGAGGCGGTGGCCTACCTGACCGTCGACCAGACGCAGGGCTTCGACCTGCGCAAGCTGGCCGCCGACGTGCGCGCCGAGACGCCGTCGCTGCGGGAGGTGTTCGTCGTCGGCGACCCCGGCGAGTTCACCGCGCTGGCGCAGGTGGACGCCGACCCGGTGCCGCTGCCCCGCCCGGACCCGGGCGACGTGGCGTTCTTCCTGCTCTCCGGCGGGTCGACGGGCGTGCCGAAGCTGATCCCGCGCACCCACGACGACTACGCGTACCAGTTGCGGGCGACCGCGGCGGCGATGGGTTTCGGCGCCGACGGCGTCTACCTGGCGGCGCTGCCGGCCGCGCACAACGCGGCGTTCGGCTGCCCGGGCGTGCTCGGCGCGTTGCGCGCCGGCGGCACCGCGGTGCTGGCCGGCAGTCCCAGCCCCGACGAGGCGTTCCGGCTGGTCGCCCGCGAGAAGGTCACGTTGACCACGCTGATGCCGGCGTTCCTGCCGCTCTGGACCGACCTCGCGCCCGTGCTGGGCGCCGACCTCTCCGGCCTGGTGGTCGAGGTCGGCGGCGCCAACCTGAGCCCCGAGGTCGCCGACCGGGCGGTGGCCGAGCTGGGCATCCGGCTGACCCACTTCTTCGGCATGGCCGAGGGCCCGATCGCCTGCACCCGTCCCGACGACCCGCCGGAGCGGGCCGCGCACACCCAGGGCCGGCCGCTGTCGGCCGCCGACGAGTTCCGGGTGGTCGACGACACCGGCGAGCCGGTCCCCGCCGGCGAGGTGGGCGAGCTGGTCGTCGGCGGACCCACCACGCTGCGCGGCTACTACCGGGCCGCCGACTACAACGCCCACGCGTTCACCCCGGACGGCCTGCTGCGCACCGGCGACCTGGTCCGGTGGACGCCGACCGGCGAGCTGGTCGTGGTCGGCCGGATCAAGGAGGTGGTGAACCGGGGCGGGGAGAAGGTCCCGGCCGGCGAGGTGGAGGAGCACCTGCTCGCCCACCCGGGCGTGCGCGAGGTGGCGGTGCTCCCCGTGCCCGACCGGGTGCTCGGCGAGAAGACCTGCGCGGTGGTGGTGCCGCACGAGGGCGCGCCGACGCTGGCCGAGCTGCGGGAGTTCCTCACCGGACGCGGCCTGGCCGGCTACAAGCTGCCCGACCGGCTGCAGGTGCGCGCGGCGCTGCCGTACACCGGGGTGGGCAAGGTGGACAAGCGCGCGCTCGCCGCGGAGCTGACGGCCTGAACCGCGGGGCCACCGGCGCGTCCGGCGGCCCCGCGGCGCTCAGCCGGTGAGGTGGTAGAGCCGGTGGAAGCGGTCGTCCACCGGCACGATCTGCATGTCGGCGAACCCGGCGTCGGTGGCGAACCGTCGCACCTGGGCCGGGCGCAGCGCGGTCCCGGTGGCCGACGAGTCCGGCCCGGCCAGACCGGCCGGCAGGCAGTGCAGCACGCTGGTGGCGTACTGGAACCGCTCCACCTCGTCGCCGGGCGCGACGAACCGGTGTGCCACCTTGGCGTCGAGCACCAGCACCGCGCCGTCCGGCCCGCGCAGCCGGCGGCAGGCCCGCAGCACCGGCACCGGCCGGCTCATCTCGTGCAACGCGTCGAAGACGCAGACCAGGTCGTAGCCGCCGGCCGGCTCCGCCTCGGCGGCGTCGCGGCGATGGAACCGGACCCGGTCGGCCACCTGGGCCGCCGCGGCGTGCTCCGCCGCCGCGGCCAGCGTCGGCGCGTCCAGGTCGAAGCCGTCGACCTCGGCGAGCGGGTACGCGCGGGCCAGCGCGACGCCCGCCCAACCCGCCCCGCAGCCGACGTCGGCGATCCGGCTCGGCCCGGCGGTGAGCCGGTCGTGGAGTTCCGGCAGGAACGCGGCGAGCCAGCCGGGCAGCGCGTGGGTGAACAGGGCCCGGTTGGCACCGGAGTGCCCGTGGCGCCAGTCGTCGCCGAACACCTCGTCCGGCACGCCCGCCCCGGTGCGGTACGCCTCCAGCAGCGCCGGCAGCGCGCCGGCCACCCCGCCCAGCGGCAGCATGGTCAGCGACACCAGCGACAGCGGGCTGTCCGAGGCGAGCAGCACCTCGGCGTGCCCCTCCGGCAGCCGGTAGACCCGCCGCTCCGGTGGCGCGGTCACGTCGTCCACGTCGAGGAAGCCGGCCACCGCCTGCTGCTCCAGCCACTCCCGCGCGTACCGGGGGGCGATCCCGGCACGCGCGCACAGCTCGGTCACGTCGGCCGGGCCCCGGTGCAACGCCTCGTAGAGTCCCAGCTTGGTGCCCAGATAGCCGGCGAGCAGCTCCTGGGTGTGCAACATGGCCAGGAACAGCCGCAGCGACAACGCCCGGGCGCGGCGCTGCGGCCCGTCGGCCGGCGCACCGGGCGCCGCCGGCCCCGGGGCGGGCCCGGTGCGGATGGTCAACTGGCCATCTCGCCGCGCTCGCGCAGGATCCCGGTGACGTGCTCGACGACCGCGTCGATCGTGACGATCTTGCGGGCCGTCGTCTCGTCGATCGGCGGCAGCTCGAACTCGTCCTCCAGCGTGAACGCCAGCTCCAGCAGGGCCAGCGAGTGGAAGCCGAGATCCTCGACCAGCCGCGAGTCGCCGGCGCCCTCGATCTGCTCCGGGTTCGGTGCCAGTTCGGTGACGATCGCCGTCACCGACTCACGGACGTCCTCCTCGGTACGCACCTCGGTCGGGGTCGACCTGGTCGCCTCGGTCATTGCCGCCTCCTGTCCGGACATCCCTCAGGACGCCGTCGTGTGTTCGGTGGTCTGCTGCCGCTGCCCGGCGGTCGGGGTGACCACGGTGCCGGGCAACCGGTCGTCGACGAACGCCTGCCACATCTGGCGTCGCCGGGGTTTGCCGCTGGAGGTGCGGGCGATCGTGCCGCGCGGGGCGTCCACGATGACCACCTGCGCGCCCTCCGCCCGCCGGCGCAGCTCCTGCGACGCCTGCGCCAGCCACTCGGGGCGTGCCTGCTCGAAGACGGCGACCACGGTCGCCGCGCCGGCCCGGTGCCCCAGCAGGGCGGCCATCCGCTGCGCCGGCACCCCCGGGCGGCAGACCGCCCATTCGAGGTCCTCGGCGAAGACCGCCCGGCCGCGCACCTTCATGCTGTCGCCGAGGCGGCCGAGCACGTGCAGTTGGCCCTCGTGCAGGAAACCGGCGTCGGCGGTGCGCAGCACGCCGTCGGCCAGCGCGGTCTGCGACGCCGACTCGCCGTCGGTGACGTACCCCTGGGCGACCGACGGGCCGCGCACCTCGATCTCGCCGACCACGCCCTCGGGCACCGGCGTCCCGTCGCCGTCCAGGATGCGCACCTGGACCCCGGCCAGCGGCCGGCCGCAGCCGACCACCGGCTGCGTCGGCTCGTCGCCGGTGGGCTCGTCGGGACCCGCCACCACCCGCGCGCCCGGGCGCAGCCGGTCGGTGCGCAGGCCGACGGCGGTGTGCAGCTCGTCCAGCGGCAGCCCGGTCACCGCGAGGGTCGCCTCGGCCAGACCGTACGCGGGCAGCAGCGCCCGCGGGTCGAAGCCGTGCGGTGCGAGCAGGTCGCAGAAGCGGCGCAGCGCGTCGACGTCGATGCGCTCGGCGCCGACGATCACCGCCCGCCAGGCGGAGAAGTCCATGCCGTCCAGCGCGGCCGGACGGACCCGCCGGGCGACGTACTCCAGCCCGAAGTTCGGCATCGAGGTCAGCCGCGCGCCGTGCCGGCCGAAGCAGCGCAGGTAGCGGGCCGGGTCGCGGACGAACTCCTCGGACGGCATCAACCACAGGTCGCTGGTGTTGACCACCGGGGTCACCAGGCAGCCGATCAGGCCCATGTCGTGGTGCACCGGCAGCCACGAGGCGGTCGGGTCGTCGGGGGTCATGGCCAGCCACGTCCGGATCGCCGCGACGTTGGCGGCGAGCGCGGCGTGCGGTACCCGGACGCCGCGGGCGCGACCGCTGGAGCCGGAGGTGAACTGGAGCAAGGCCAGCGGCCCGGCCTCGGTGACCGCGCCCCGGGCGTCGCCGCCGGCGGAGACCAGCTCCTCGGCGGTGAGCACCCGGGGCACGCCGGCGGTCGCGGCCAGCGGCCCGATCGTCGCGGTGAGCCGCTGGGCGCAGACCAGCACCTTGGGCGCGGCGGCGCGCAGCAGCCCGAGCACGTGCTCGCGGTAGACGTCGCGGTCCTGAAAGGTCAGTGGCGGGGCGATCGGCGAGGGCGCCGCCCCGGCGGCCATCGCGGCGAACAGCGTGGCCACGAAGTCCGGCCCGGCCGGCTCGACGACGGAGACCACGTCGCCCGGACCCACCCCGGAGGCGCGCAGGCCGGCGAGGACGGCCCGGGTGCGGTCGGCGAGTTCGGCGTAGGAGCGGAAGTCCCAGTCGTCGCCGGTGGCGGCGAAGTGCACCCCCCGGTCCGCGCGGGGGTGCTCCAGCCAGCTCAGCAACGGTGAGCCCGTCGTGGTGCCTGCGGTCATCGACCCGTCACCTCCTCCCTCAGTACATGTATCTGAGATTGATAGCAGATACAAGGCTAAACAAGATACGAGTGAGCCGATAGAGTGCGTTCGTGACCAGTACGCTGCCCCGGGTCGACGGCCTGCTCCCCGACCTGGCGGAACGGGCGCCGGAGATCGACCGCACCGGCCGGATCCCGGACGACGTCATCAGCGGCCTCGCCGCGGCCGGCTGCCTGCGCATGCTGGTGCCCGCCGCGCACGGCGGCGCCGACCTGCCGCTGGTCGAGGCGTTGCGGGTGGTCGAACAGCTCTCCGTCGCCGACTCGTCCACCGGCTGGCTGGTCGGCCAGGTCGGGCTGGCGCACCTGCTGTTCGCCTGCTTCCCCGAGGCCGCCCGGCGGGAGATCTACGCCGACGGTCCGGACGTGCTCGGCGCCGGCGCGGTCGCGCCCAAGGGTCGGGCCGCGCCGGACGGCGCGGGCGGCTGGCAGGTCAACGGCAGGTGGCCGTTCGTCACCGGCGCGCCGCAGGCCAGCTGGATCTACCTGAACTGCCTCGTGCTCGACGGGCGCACCCCGCGCACCCTGCCCAACGGCGCGCCGCTGACCCGGATGGTGCTCTTCCCCGCCGCCGAGCTGGAGCTGGTCGACACCTGGCAGGTGCTCGGCCTGCGCGGCACCGCCAGCCTGGACGTCCGGGCCGCCGCCCGGACGTGTCCGGAGCACCGCGGCTTCAGCCTGGTCGGCGGCGGCGACGAGGTGCACCGCACGGTGTTCCGGATCGCCCAGGCCGGGCTGCTCATCGCCGCTGTCGACCTCGGCATCGCCCAGGGCGCGGTGGGCGACGCCGCCGCCCAGGCCGCCGCCGGCCGCCGGCGCACGTTCAGCACCCGCTCGCTCGCCGACTCCCCCGTCTTCCACGACCGGCTCGGCGAGGCCCACGTGGCGCTGCGCGCGGCCCGCGCGCTGCTGCACGCCGAGGCCGAGACCGCCTGGGAGACCGCCCGCCGGGGCGAGGTGCTCAGCCCGCTCGACCGGGCCTGCCTGCGGGCCACCGCCGCGCAGGTCACCGCCGTCGCCCACCAGGCCGTGCAGGCGGCGTACGCGCTGGCCGGCGCGTCGACGGTGTTCGACGGCTCGCCGCTGCAACGCCGGCTGCGCGACATCAACACCGCCACCCAGCACTTCGTCAACGGCCGCGACAGCTACGCCACGGTCGGCGCGTTGCTGGCCGGCGCGCCGGTCGACACCACGATGTTCTGAGCGCCTCGGACCGCCGCGGGCGCCGACGCCGGCACCCGCGGCGGCACCGGCGCGCCCGCGCCGAAGTACCGCTCCCGCAGGGTCCGCTCCGCCGGGTCGTACGCGGTGCGGAACAGCCCGCGACGCTGCAGCTCCGGCACCAGCAGGTCGCAGATGTCGGCGATGCCCTGGGTGGTCGGGCAGGGAATGAGGTTGAAGCCGTCCACGTCGGCGACCTCCAGCCACTGCTCCATCCGGTCGGCCACCTGCTCCACGGTGCCGAACAGGGTGACCGGCGCGTTGGTGCGCGGCCGGCGCGCGGTCGCCACCAGGTAGCGCACGTCGCCGACGGTCCAGTCGCGCTCCGGGCCGAGCCGGCGCAGGAAGCCCAGGAAGCTGTGGCTGCCCTGCCCGGCGATCTCGCCCACCGGCGTCTCGTCCGGGTACGCGCCCAGGTCGACGTCCATCCAGCCGCACCACTTGGCCAGCTGGCCCTCCCCGCTCCACAGCGCCACGTACTCCTCGGCGCGGCGGCGGGCCTCCTGCCGGGTCGGCGCCACCATCACCATGCTGCCCTGCAACGCCTTGACCGAGCGCGGGTCGCGCCCGTGCGCGGCGACCGTCGAGCGCAGCTTCGCCACCTGCGGCGCGCCGTCGGCCGGCTCGGCCATGGTCAGGAACACCACCTCGGCGTGCCGGGCGGCGAACGTCAGCCCTCGGCCGGACGCGCCGGCCTGGTAGAGCACCGGCGTGCGCTGCGGCGACGGCTCGCACTGGTGCGGCCCGCGCACGTCGAACCACGGTCCCCGGTGGTCGATCTGGCGCACCCGGTCCGGGTCGGTGAACACGTTCGCGGCGGCGTCGCGCACCACCGCGCCGTCGTCCCAGCTCTCCTCCCACAGCCGGCGGGCGACCTCGACGTACTCGTCGGCCCGGTCGTAGCGCTCGTCGTGGTCGAGGTGCTCGCCCAGCCCGTTGGCCGAGGCCGAGCGGAGGTACGAGGTGACGATGTTCCAGGCGACCCGACCGCCGGTGAGGTGGTCCAGCGAGCTGAACACCCGCGCGCACTCGTACGGGGCGTGGTAGGTGGTCGAGTAGGTGACTGCCAGGCCGAGCCGGGAGGTGGTGGCCGCGATGGCGGGCAACACCAGCAGCGGGTCGATCGAGGGGATCTGCACCGCGTGCCGTACCGCCGCCCGCCAGTCGCCCCGGTAGACGTCGTAGACGCCGTGCACGTCGGCGAAGAAGAGCGCGTCCAGGCAGGCGGCCTCCAGCCTGCGGCCGAGGTCCACCCAGTAGCCGAGGTCGCGGTAGCCGGTGGCGCTGCGGTCGGCGGGATGCCGCCAGAAGCCCTTGAACTGCGGGGACGGCGAGCACTGGGTGAACAGATTCAGATGCACGTATCAAGCATCTCGCATCGTATCTGGTATGGCAACGGCCGAGCGGATACGGTGTCGTCATGCCCGTGACGCCCCGCATCGACCTCGCCTCGGTCACCCGGCTCACCGAGCTGGCCGACTACATCGTCCCGTTCACCATCCGGGTCATGTGCGACCTCGCCGTCGCCGACCAGCTCATCGCCGGCCCGCTGCCGGTCGCCGAGCTGGCCGACCGCGTCGGCGCGGACCCCGGCGCGCTGACCCGGGGGCTGCGCGCCCTGGCCGGGCGCGGCATCTTCACCGAGACCGAGCCCGAGGTCTTCGGGCTCACCCCGCTCGCCGAGCCGCTGCGCAGCGACCACCCCTTCTCGGTGCGGGAGTGCTTCCCGCTCATGCCGCCGGACATCTACTCGTGGGCGCGGCTGACCCACAGCATCCGCACCGGCGAGACCGCATTCGGTCACGTCCACGACGGCGCCCGCTACTACGACCACTTCGCCGACCACCCCTACGAGTGCGTCCGGTTCGAGCGCTCGGCGGAGAGCGTCAACCCGTTCGTGCTGCGCACCGTGGCGCCCGTGCTCGACCTCGCCGACGACGCCACCCTCGTGGACGTGGGCAGCGGGCACGGCACCTTCGCCGCCGGGCTGCTCGCCCGCCACCGGGGGCTGCGCGCGGTCCTGGTCGACCTGCCGCACGTGGTGGCCGAGGCGCCGGCCGTCCTGGCCCGTGCCGGCGTCGCGGACCGGGCCGAGATCCGCGGCGGTTCCTTCTTCGACCCGCTGCCCGACGGCGCCGACGTCTACCTGCTCAAGACCATCATCCACGACTGGCCCGACGCGCAGGCCGCCGCGATCCTGCGCTCCGTGCGTGCCGCCGTCCGGCCGGACAGCCGGGTGGTCATCGTGGAGTCCGTCAGCCGCTACGGCAACCACGACGACACCGGCAAGGTGATGGACGTCAAGGCGCTGGCGCTCTTCGGCGGGCACACCCGCACCGCTGACGAGTTCCGCGCGCTGCTCGCCGACGCCGGCTTCCGGCTCGCCCGGATCACCCCGACGTCGTCGATGTCCGTCCTGGAGGCGGTGCCGGCCGGCCCGCCCGTCGACGACGCCCCGGTCGCCGCCGGCTCCGCCGGTCGGGCCGGATGAGGAGGATCCGATGCCCCGCCTGGACGGCCGCAACCACATCAACCTCACCGTCGTCGACCTCGACCGCAGCACGGAGTTCTACCAGGCGGTCTTCGAGATGGTGGTGGTCAACGACGTCACCCCGCCCGAGTCCGGGTTCCGGTTCCGCACCCTGGTGCACCCCGGTTCGTTCGCCTCGGTGGTGCTCGGCCGGGCCGAACCGCCCGGCGACCCGGCCGTGCCGGACCGCTTCGACGAGCGCCGCCCCGGCCTGCACCATCTCGCCTACCACGTGCCGGAGCGGGGCGACCTCGACGACTGGGCCGCCCACCTGGACGGCCTCGGCGTGCCGCACTCCGGCGTCACCACCTCCAGGCACGAGGCGGGCTCGCAGATCTGGCTGCGCGACCCGGACCACATCTGGCTGGAGTTCTACTGGGTCAACCGTGACTTCTTCGTCGACCGGCTGCGGCAGGTGTGGCGACGCGAGCGGCGGCGCACCGGTGCCTGACCGGCGGGCCGGGTCTCCCGGCCCGCCCCGCCCGGTCAGGCCGGCAGCTCGTCCTCGCCGCGGGTCACCACCGTGTCGCCGAGCACCAGCAGGTCGATCTCCTTGGCCCGGGTGAACGTGTCCACCGCGTCGGCGGCCGAGTCGACGATCGGGTCTCCGGCCAGGTTGAACGACGTGTTGACCACCGCTGGCACGCCGGTGAGCTGCCGGAACTGCTCGATCAGCGCCCAGTAGCCGGGGTTGGTGTCGCGGTGCACCGTCTGCGGGCGCGCCGAGCCGTCCACGTGCGTCACCGCCGGAATCCGCCGGCGGGCGTCCGGGCGCACCGACGCGGCGGCCAGCATGAACCTCGACGGGTCGTCGAGCCGGCCCTCGATCAGCTCGTGCGCGTGCTCGGCGAGCATGCTCGGCGCCACCGGCCGCCACATCTCCCGGCCCTTCACCACGTTGAGCCGCTCCAGGCTGCGCCGGTCGCGCGGGTCGGCGAGCAGGCTGCGGGCGCCCAACGCGCGCTGCCCGATCTCACCGCGTCCTCTGGCCCAGCCGACGATGCGCCCCCGGGCGATCTCGCCGGCCACGAACCGGGCCAGCGCCTCGTCGCCGAGGCGGCGGTACGGCAGGCCGGCGTGGGCGGCGGCCGCCTCCCCCGCCTGGGTGGTGACCGGCCGCCCCCAGTACGCGTGGTCGATGCGGGTGGGGGTGAACGACCCGCACTCGCGCGCGGAGACCAGCGCGGCGCCCAGCGACACCCCGGCGTCGGTGGGCACCGGCGGCACGTAGACCCGGTCGAACAGGCCGCTGCGCACCAGCACCCCGACCATGGTGCAGTTCATCGCCACGCCGCCGGCCAGCGCCAGCACCGGCGTGTCCACCCGCCGGCGCAGCTCGGTGGCCAGCGACAGCACCGCCTCCTCCAGCCCCTGCTGCACGGTGGCGGCGAAGTCGGCGTACGCGATCGGCTCCTCGGCCTCGCGCGGTGCGTACGGGAAGAACGCGCCGAAGCCCGGGCGCAGCGACTCGGCCACCGCCGGGTAGTAGGCCATCAGCGGGCCGAGCGACGCGATGCGCCGGGCCGGCACCTGCGCGGCGGGCGCCCGGACCAGCTCGTACCCGCCCGGCACGGCGCGTACCGGCGCGCCCGGCGCGGGCCGCCCGTACGCGGCGAGGCCCATCAGCTTTCCGGTGCCCCAGTAGCCCAGCCCGGCCCACTCGGCGGCGGCGTTGTAGTAGAAGCCCAGCGACTCCTCGACCGGCCACTCCCGCAGGATCTCCACCTCGCCGTCGGCGAAGCGGCCGATCGACGTCGACTGGGTCTCGCCGGCGCCGTCGACGACGAGCACCGCGGCCTCGTCGGCGTCGCAGCTGAACGCCGCGCTGGCCGCGTGCGCCACGTGGTGCGGCACCCAGCGCACCGCCGGCATGACCAGGTCCTCCTGGTCGGGAAAGAGCATCGCCCGCAGCCCTTCGGTGGTGAACCGGCGGTTGCGGCCCAGCGGGATCTGCCGGAAGTCCCAGCCGATCGCCACGGTGTCCACCTCCGCCGGGCCGATGCCGGCCATCGCCAGGCAGGCGGCGACCGCCTCGGCGGGCGGCTGCCCCACCGCGTGCTTGCGCCGGCTGACGCGCTCCTGCTCGACGAGCGAGCAGAGCGCGCCGTCGCGCAGCAGCGCCGCGCTGGAGTCGTGGAAGCCGATGTTCACCCCGAGTACGTAGCGTGCCGACATCGTCGGCCTCCCTTCCGGTTTCTGCCGTTCACCCGGCGTGGCGGGCCGCGTCGACGGCGAGCACGGCGCGGACGATGTTGTGGTAGCCGGTGCAGCGGCACAGGTTGCCCTTCAGCCCGTGCCGCACCTCCTGCTCGGTCAGCGGGCCCGGGTGCTCGGCGAGCAGGCTCACCGCCGCGAGCACCATGCCGGGTGTGCAGAAGCCGCACTGCAACGCGTGGTGCTCGCGGAACGCCTCCTGCACCGGGTGCAGCCGGTCGCCGTCGGCCAGCCCCTCGACGGTGCCGATCTCGGCGCCGTCGGCCTGCGCGGCGAGCAGCGTGCACGACTTGGCCGACCGCCCGTCCAGCAGGACGGTGCAGGCGCCGCAGGAGGAGGTGTCGCAGCCGACGGTGGCGCCGGTCAGCGCCAGCTCCTCCCGGATCAGGTGGACCAGCAGGGTGCGGGCCGGCACCTCCCGGCGTTGCGGGCGGCCGTTGACGGTGACCGTGACCGTGACCGTCGCGGCGCCGGGTCGGGTGTCGATGGTCATCGTCGCTCCTCCACGGCGTCGGCGAGGGCCCGGGCGACCAGCACCCGGCTCAGGTGCCGGCGGTAGTCGGCGGAGCCGCGCACGTCGTCGGCCGGTTCGCAGTCGCGGTCCGCGTACGCCGCCGCGGCCGTCGCCGACGCGCCCTCGGCGAGCGCCGTCTCGACGGCCGTGGCGCGCCGGATCGTCCGGTCCATGCCGGCCAGCGCGACCCGGCCGTCGGCCACCGCGACGGCCACCAGGGACCACTCCAGCGCCGGTCGGGCGAACGTGCGGTAGCTCCATCGGCGTGGGCCGGGCAGCGGCACCCGCACCTCGGTGAGCAGTTCGTCGGGCCGGCACACGGTGACGCCCGGCGCGACGGCCAGCTCGGCGACGGGCACCAGCCGGGCACCGTCCACGCTGGTCAGGACCGCGGTCGCGGCCAGCGCGACCAGGGCGGTCGGCAGGTCCGCGGCCGGGTCGGCCTGGGCCAGCGCGCCGCCGACCGTGCCGGCGTGGCGGACCTGCGGGTCGCCGACCGACGCGGCGGCCGTCGCCAGGATCGGCGCGTGCCGCGCGACGAGCGGGTCGGCGAGCAGCAGGTGGTAGCGGGTCAGCGCGCCGATCGCGAGGTGGTCGCCCCGCGCGGCCACGTAGGACAGCTCGGTGAGCCGGCCCAGGTCCAGCAGCGTGTCGACGGCGTCGCGGCGCAGCTTCAGCGCCGGCAGCAGGGACTGCCCGCCGGCCAGCGGCCGCAGCAGGTCGCCGTGCTCGCGCCGCAGCCGCAGCGCCTCGGTGAGGTCGCCGGCGCGGTGGTAGCGCAGGTGCGCCGGGATCACGGGCCCGCCGCCGACCAGGTGGGCACCGGGCTGCGGTGCGTGGCGCGCAGGATCGTCTCGACCAGTTGGTGGCGGTGGGCGAGCAGGTAGAAGTGCCCGCCTCCGAAGGTGTGCAGGGTGAACCGGCCCCGGGTCCGGCCGGCCCAGGCGGTCGCCTCGTCCGCGGTCACCTCGCTGTCGTCCGCGCCGATGCAGGCCAGCACCGGCGCGCGCAACGGCAGCGGTGGCTCCGGCCGCCACGTCTCGGCGATCCGGTAGTCGGCGCGCAGCACCGGCAGGGCCACCGCCTTCACCCCGTCGTGCTCCAGCGTCTCCCGACCGGTCCCGCCGAGACGGCCGGTCTCGGCCCAGAGCGTGTCGTCGTCGGCCAGGTGCACGCTGGTGTCACGCAGCCGGTCCGGCGCCGGGCGGCCGGAGACCACCAGTGCCCGCAGCCCGCCGCCCGGGCCGTCCAGCCGGCGTGCCGTCTCGTACGCCACCGACGCGCCGAGGCTGTGCCCGAACAGGACCACCGGGACGTCACCCGGCAGCGCGCGCAGCGCCGACACCACCCCGGCGGCCAGGCTCGGCAGGTCGGCGGCGAACGGTTCCCCGGTGCGGTCCATCCGGCCCGGGTACTGCACGCCGTGCAGTTCGACGTCGTCGGGCAGGTGCCCCGCCCAGGGCCGGTAGAACGCGGCGTTGCCGCCGGCGTGCGGGAAGCAGACCAGGCGCAGCGCCGGCCAGCGCAGCGGCCGGGGGCAGCGCAGCCAGGTCCGCGCGGCGGTCACCGGCGCGCCCCGATCGGCTCCGGCTCGACCGCCCGGGCGGCGGCGTCGGCGAGCTCCGCGACGTCGGCGGGCAGCAGCATCCGCGGCGGCGTGGAGTGCAGCAGCTCGGGCGGCCCGAGCCGCGCCGTGACGTCCTGCCACAGCCGGCACAGGGTGAGGTGGTACTGGCCGTGCCGCACCGGCTTCTCCCCGGCCTGCGCGGCGCGGTGCAGCTCGCCCAGCGCGTGCCCCACGCCGGCCGGCCAGACCCGCTCGAACACGTCGCGGTAGCTGGGCGCGGTCGGGTCGTCCAGCGGCTGTGCGCTCGGCACGTCCAGGTGGTCCGGATCGTCACCGCCGGAGCCGGCGAAGTGTGGGCGGCCCACCGCCCGGTCCTGCACCTGCTGCGGGAAGTCGGGCCGAGGACTCCACACTGTCGGCCCGTGCGTGCCGAGCAGGGTCAGGTTGCCGGCCTCGGTGCCGATGGTCACCCGGTGCAGCAGGTGCGCGTAGTTGTCCGGGTCCGCCGGGTCCATCTGGTTCTGCACCCGCAGGGTCAGCGGCACCCCGGCGAGCACCCCGTCGACGCTGCGGAACGGCACGTCCACCGGGGACAGCCGGCGTACCTGCTCGGGCAGCTCCGCCGGAGCGGCCAGGCCCCACGGGCGGACCCCGCCGAGCGCCTGGCCGAGGATGTCCAGCAGCGCGTACGCGACCTGGAAGCCGCACGCCGCGTCGACGTAGCGGGCCGGGCGGCGGGCCAGCAGGGCGCGGGCCGCGGCGACGAACCGGCGCACCGGCGCGGTGTGCACGTAGAACGAGTTGAGGTGGTAGACCACCCCGGCCCGGCCGGCGGTGCGCAGGCACTCGACCAGCTCGTCGTGGTGCAGCGGATGTTCCTGCAACACGTGCAGGCCGCGTTCCATCAACGCGCGGGCCACCTCGCCGCCGGGCCCGCCGAGCAGGCCGCCGCGGATCACCACGCAGGCCAGCCGCACGTCCTCGGGCACCTGCGTCACGTCGGTGAACAGCGGCACCCCGTAGTGCCGGGCGCACGCCACCGAGCGGGCGCTGCCGCCGGCCAGGATCCCGGCCAGCTCGAACGGGAAGTCGGGCTGCCGGAAGGCCTGCAGGTAGACCTGGCCGAACTTGGTACCGGCGACGAGCACCCTCGGTCTCACGCCACCCCCTCCTCGATCGGTTCGTAGCGGGCCAGCGGGCCGTCCTCGACGTGCAGCGCGGTGACCGCCGGGCTGCTCCGCAGCCGGTCCACCGCCCACGTCGGGTCGACCACCTCGGCCAGGTGGTGCACGCCGGGCGGCAGGTCACCGGCGGCGGCCGCCACCGCGCCGAGCGCCACCGCGGCGCCGGTGAGCGCGTTCGCGCCGGTGCCCCGGCAGGCCAGCACCCGGCTGCCGGTCGGCCCGGTCAGCTCCACGAGCAGCACCTGGTATCGGGGCCGGCCGAACGCGTCCAGCTCGGCCGCCCGGCACAGCGCGTCCACCGCGTCGGCCAGGTCCGCCGGCCCGGCCAGCCCGGCCGCGCCGACCGGCCCGGCCCGGGAGGCCGACGCGCGCCGGGCGCCGTCGGCGAGCGCGGCCGGCACCCGGCTGCCGGCGAACGCCGACCACCAGTCCACGTCGGTGAGGCCGAGCCGGCCGGCCAGCCGCTCGGTCTCGGTACTCAGGTACGGCTGCAACAGCACCGGTTCGTCGAAGAACGGCACCGCCACGCCGACCTGCGCGGCGAGCACCCGGCTGCGTCGCGCACCGTCGCGCCAGGCGGCCAGCGGCTCGCCGTAGCCGCCCTCGCCCACCGCGAGGAAGTCCCACGCGGCGCCCGGGCTGAAACCGTCGCGCCCGCCGACCCAGCCCGTCAGCCGCCGGGCGCCCGGCAGGCGCCCGGCCAGGTACGCCGGGAGCAGCCCGGACAGCCCCGGCATCATGCCGGCGGAGATGACCGCGACCCGGCCGGCGGCGCCGGGCAGCGCGGCGACGGCCCGGTACAGCCCGTCGTCGCCGGCGGCGTCCACGTAGGCGGCGCCGGCGCGGGCCGCGGCGCGGCCGACCGTGTCGCCGACCGTGACCGCGGGACCGGCGCAGTTGACCACCGTGTGGCAGCCCGCGCAGAACGCATCCAGGCTGCCCCGATCGGTGAGGTCCACCGGGCGGGCCTGGACCCGCGGGTCACCGGCCGGCACCCGCCGGGGGTCGCGGCTGCCCGCGCGGACGGTGTCCACGGTCCAGGCCAGCAGGTGCGCCAGCGCGTGCCGGCCCACCCCACCGCTCGCGCCCACCAGCGCGATCGTGCCGGACACGTCAGCCCTCCCCGGCGATCGCGTCGGCCCACCCGGACGGGTCGTCCGGCACCCGGGCCACGGTCAGCTCGCCGAGACACACCTCGCGCCACCACGCCACGCCGTCCGGGTCCGGCTCGCCCGCACAGAGCAGCGTCACGTCCCCGGCGTACGGCGAGCTGGCGTACGCGTCGCCGGGCACCGGGTCGACGACCGCCAGCCCGGTCACGTCCACCCCGGACTCGGTGAGCTGGCGGGCCAGCTCCAGCGCCAGCACGCCGGCCTCGCCCCGGCCCACCACGGTCAGCGGCTCCCCCGCCAGGTGCCCGGTCAGGTCGGCGGCGTAGTCGGCGGCGAGCCGCTGCACCAGCGGCGCCGGGTCCAGGCCGGCGTAGCGGTGCAGGGCGCCGTCGGTCACGCCCCACACCGGGCCGCCGGCGGCCAGCGGGGCGGGCAGACCGGCGTACCCGTCGAGCCGGCCGCTGCCGTCGTGCACCAGCACGTACCGGGGCGGGCCGTCACCGGCGAGCCGGGTCGTCTCCACCGCGCCGTCGTCCGGCTCGTCCTCCGGTGCGGCGGGCCCGGCCGTGGCCGCCAGCCGTCCGGCCAGCGCGCCGACGGTCGGGTGTTCGAGGATGGTCCGCAGCAGCTCGTCGAAGAAGACCCCGGCCGCGGCCGGCACCCGCTCGGCGAGCTGGCCGGCGAGCTTCGCGGCGAGCAGCGAGTCACCGCCCAGCGCGAAGAAGTCGGCGTCCCGGCCGACCCGGTCGACCCGCAGCACGTCCGCCCAGACGGCCGCGATCTCCTCCTCCAGCCCGGCGCTCGGCGCGGCGCCGCCGGTCTCCGGACCGGCCGTCGAGGCCGCCACCACCTGGCGTACGGCGGCGCGGTCCAGCTTGCCGTTGGCGGTGCGGGGCAACTCGTCGAGCACCTGCACCACGGTCGGCACCATGTAGTCGGGCAGCCGGTCGGCCAGGTGCGCCCGCAGCTCGTCCGGCACCACCCGAAGCCGGTCCGCCTTGACCCGGGCCGCGATGATCCGCATCCCGAGCCCGGCCATCGGGTCGTCGGGCGCGGGCAGGTCCAGCACCGGCGCGGCGCCCGCCCCGGTGAGCAGGCCCCGCCACTCGTCGGCGTCGAGGAACGTCCGGTCGGTGCCGCGGCGCAGGTCGGCGAAGTCCCCCAGTTCGTCGTCGAGGCGCACCAGCAGCTCCAGCGACGTCATGATCTGGTAGTGCTCGCGGGTCATCTCCAGCAGCACCAGATGCCCGCCCGGAGCGAGGATCCCCCGCAGCCGGGCCAGTGTCGCGGGCACGTCCCGGGTGGCGTGCAGCACGTCACCGGCGATCACCAGGTCGGCGCTGTTGGGCGCGAGGCCCTGCCCGGCCGGGTCGGCGTCGAGGTCCAGCGCGGCGAAGCGCAGGCCCGGCCGGTCGCCGAAGCGCTGCCGGCCGGCCTCGACGAAGAACCCGGACAGGTCGGTGTAGAGGTAGTCGACGTCCAGCCCGTCGAGCGCGTCGAGGACGGCCGCCGTGGTGCCGCCGGACCCGGCGCCGACCTCGACGATCCGCACCGGGCCGGGCAACCGTTCGACGAGCGCCCGCACGGTCGCCGCGGCGACCGCGTTGGCCCACCTGTTGAACAGCGCGCCGGCGTAGAGGTTGTCCGACACGGCCAGCTCCCCGGCGGGGAAGAGCAGCGCCAGCGGGTCCTCGTCGTCGCGCAGCAGCGCCGGCAGCGCCGCGGCGCTGCCCTGGAAGTAGCGCACCAGCTCCGGTGCCTCCCCCACCTCCGCCGCCCGTCGCGCCGCCGCGTCCCACCCGCGCCCCGTCGGCGACAGCGTCTCCACCAGCCGGTACGCGTCGTCGTCGCGCCGCAGCACGTCGGAGTCGGTGAGTGCCCGCAGCCAGCGTCGCAGCAGCCGGCGGTGCCGGGGCGCGACACCGGTGGCCGCGTACACCTCGGTGAGCGGGTGCGGGCGGTCGTCGAGGAACAGGCCGGCGGCGCGCAGCGTGTCCAGCATGGCGGCCAGGCCGAGGCGGTCCAGGTCGTGCAGGTACGCCGCGTACCCGTCCAGGTCGGTGCCGGCGACCACGGCGGTGCCGGCGGTGGCGGGTCCGGCCGGGTCGACGGCCGAGGCCGGGCCGGGCGCCACGGCGGCCGGCTGGACGACGGCGGCCAGCCGGCGCTCCAACGGACGGTCCCCGTCCACCACGGCGACCGCCGCGCCCACGGCGGGATGGGCGAGCAGCGCGGACTCCACCTCGGCCAGCTCGATCCGGTGGCCCCGGATCTTGACCTGGTGGTCCTCCCGGCCGAGGAACTCGATCACCCCGTCGGGCCGGTAGCGGCCCAGGTCGCCGGTGCGGTACAGCAGTTGCCCGGTGGCCGGGTCGGTGACGAACCGTTCGGCGGTGCGCTCGGCGTCGCCGAGGTAGCCCGACGCCAGCCCGGCGCCGCCGATGTAGAGCTCGCCGGTGACCCAGTCGGGGCGGTCCCGCAGTCCGGAGTCGCGTACGTGCCAGCTCTGGTTGGCCAGCGGCACGCCGTACGGGATGCTGCGCCAGGTCGGGTCGACCGCGCCGACCGGGTGGATGATCGACCAGATCGCCGCCTCGGTCGCGCCGCCCAGGCTGACCACGGCCAGGCCGGGCACCAGGCCGCGGATCTGCTCCGGCAGGGTCACCGGGATCCAGTCGCCGCTGAGCAGCGCCAGGCGCAGCGACGGTGTGCGCACCGTCGGCGCGGCGGCGAGGTAGTCGGCGAGCATCTGCAACTGCGCCGGCACCGAGTTCCAGAGCGTCACCTCGTGGCCGGTCACCAGGTCCGCCCAGTGGGTGGGGTCGCCGCGCCGATCGGGGGCGGGCAGCACCAGGGCGGCGCCGAGGGCCGGCGGCCCGAACAGGTCGTAGACGGACAGGTCGAAGCCGAGACCGGCCAGGCCGAGGACCCGGTCGTCGGCTGTCACGTCGAAGCGGGTGTTGATGTCGACGACCGTGTTCAACGCCGCCCGGTGCGTGATCATCACGCCTTTCGGGGTGCCGGTGGAGCCGGACGTGTGGATGACGTACGCGAGGTCGTCGGGCCCGACCAGGCGTGCCGGCAGGGCGGCCGGCGCGGGACCGTCGCAGTCGTCCACGGTGATCACCTCGACGCGCTCCGGCCAGCCGCCGTCCGCGCGGCCGGTCTCGGTGAGCACGAGGCGCACGCCCGCGCCGCCGAGGATCAGGTCGCGGCGCGCCGGCGGCTGGTTGGTGTCGATCGGCACGTACGCCGCGCCGGCGAGCAGCGCGCCGAACACCGCGACGACCTGACGCCAGCCCTTGTCGGCGACCACCGCGACCAGGTCGCCGGGGCGGCAGCCGGCCCCGGTCAGCCGGGCGGCCACCGCGCTCGCCCGCCCGGTGAGCTGCCGATAGGTCAGTGTCGCGTCCGGCGC
Organism: Micromonospora humi; assembly: GCF_900090105.1. GTDB lineage: Bacteria > Actinomycetota > Actinomycetes > Mycobacteriales > Micromonosporaceae > Micromonospora > Micromonospora humi. The sequence goes on from NZ_FMDM01000002.1 coordinate 129,679, forward strand.
CACCACGGCGACCCGGTCCGGGGTGCGCAACGTCTGCGCGATTACGCCCTCGTGCAGCAGGCCGTCGGGCAGCGGCGCGGCGGTGTCGTTGACCTCGGCCCGCCGGCGGGCGCTCGCGGCCGGCAGCGCGACCGGGGCGATCTCCTCCCACGCCTCGTCGGTGCCGGCCAGCCGGCGCAGCAGCGCCGTGTACGCGGCGAACATCTCGTCGACGACGCCGTCGGGGAAGACGCCGTCGCGCACGTCCCAGTTGGTGGCGAGCCCGCCCGCGCGTTCGATGTTCTGGCAGTCGATCCAGACCTGCGGCGTCTGGCTGATGCCGTAGCCCAGCTCGCCGAATCCCTCCACCCCGGTGTCGCCGCCGAGCCCGATCGCGCTGGTGAACACCACCGGCATGAGCGCGGCGTCGGGTCCCCGCCGCCGGGCCACCTCGCGCAGCACGTCCACGCCGGAGAACCGGCGGTGGTCCAGGTCGGACCAGAGCTGCGCCTGCAGACGCTTGGCCCGCTCCTGCACCGGTGCGTCCGGTTCCTGTTCGACGGCGAGCAGGCTGACCGAGGTGAAGTCGCCGACGATCCGGTCCACCTGCGGGTGTGTCGGCGTGCGGTCGAGCAGGGTGACGTCGACGCAGAAGCGCGGGTGGGTGCTCCAGGCGGCGATCACCTCGGCGTACGCGGCGAGCACCGCGCCGGACGGGGTGACGCCGTGCCGGCCGGCGCGCTGCCGCAGCCCGGCCCACTCGGCCGCGTCGAGGCGCAGGTCGAGGCGGCGGAACCGGGGCGCTGCGGCGAGCGCGTCGGGGCGCAGCGGCAGCTCCGGCGCGGGCGGCAGGTCGTCGAGGCGGGCCAGCCACCAGTCCCGGTCGGCGTCGCGGCGGGGTCCGTCGCGCAGCGGCGCGGTGGCCAGCAGGTGGTCCCGGAAGGTCAGTTCCAGGTCCTCGGCGGGCGGGTCACCGGCGTAGCGGCGGCCCAGCTCGTCGAGGAGCAGGTTGATGCTGACGAAGTCGCAGACCAGGAAGTCGATCGAGAAGTGCAGCACGCTGCGCTGAGGGCTCCGGGTCACCCGCAGCGTGAACAGCGGCCACCGTTGCGGGTCGTAGCGCATGTGGTCCAGCTCGGCCCGGGTGGCGGCGACCGCGTCGGCGAAGCCGTCCGCGTCCGCGTCGCGGACCTCGATCCGGTACGGCGGGACGTCCGGGCGGACCTGCTGGGAGCCGTCGCGGTCGACCACGGCGCGGAGCATGTCGTGCCGGGCGACCACCTCCCGCCAGGCGTGTGCCAGCCGGTCCACGTCGAGGTCGGCGAAGCCCAGCTCGCCGTAGCCGTGGCAGCCGACCCCGCCGTAGGCGAACGTGTCACCGCGCCCGAGCAGGTAGGCGCTCTGCACGTCGGTGAGCGGGAACGGCTCGTACCGCTGCTCGGGGTGCGGCACGGCGGCGGGGACGGCGGCGTCGCGCACCGCGGCCAGCACCTCCTCCCGGTGCCGGCGCAGCGCGGCCCGCCGCTGCTCGGTCAGGACGCCGGCCGGGGCGCGGAAGCGGAGCTGGCCGTCCTCCTCCCAGAGTCGGACACCGAGTTCGGCCAGTTCGGCGAGAAGGTCCTGCCCGGTCATATCGCCCCTTCCTCGTACGCGCCGGCGGCGTCCTGCACGGCGCTGGCCAGGTCCGCGATGGTGGGTCGGTCGAACAGCCCGCGCATCGGCAGGTCGACGCCGTAGCGGTCGCGCAGCACCGCCAGCAGGCGGGTGGCGAGCAGGCTGTCCCCGCCGAGGCCGAAGAAGTTGCGGTTGCGGCCGGGCGTCGGGCAGCCCAGCAGCTCGGCCCAGAGCGCGCCGAGTTCGGTCTCCAGCCCGGGCCGGGGCGGCTCGTCGGGCGGGGCGCCGTCGCCGGTGGCGATCAGCCGGGCCACCGCGCCACGGTCGACCTTGCCGTTGGCGGTCAGCGGCAACTCGTCGAGGACCGTGACGTGCTCGGGGATCATGTACGCGGGCAGCCGGTCGGCGAGGTGGGTGTGCAGGTCGTCGAGGTCCAGGGCCTGGTGGACGGTGACGGCTGCGGCGAGGCGGCGGGTGGTGCCGCCGACCGCGACGGCGACGGTCTCCCGCACGGCGGGGTGGTGCAGCAACGCGGCCTCGATCTCGCCGAGTTCGATGCGGTGGCCGCGGATCTTGACCTGGTGGTCGGTGCGGCCGAGGAATTCCAGGGTGCCGTCGGGCCAGTAGCGGCCGAGGTCGCCGGTGCGGTACCAGCGGGTGCCGTCGTGGGTGACGAAGCGTTCGGCGGTGCGTTGCGGGTCGCCCCGGTAGCCGGCGGCTACTCCGGCCCCGCCGATCCACAGCTCGCCCGGCACCCAGTCCGGGCAGTCCCGGCCCCGCCCGTCCACCACCCGGTAGCGCTGGTTGGGCAGCGGGTGCCCGTACGGGACGGACCGCCAGTGCGCCGGCACCTCGTGCACCTCGCACGCGTTCGACCAGATCGCCGCCTCGGTGGCCCCGCCGAGCGCGACGAGCCGCGCGCCGGGCCGGCAGGCGGTCAACCGGTCCCGCAGGTCCAGCCCCACCCAGTCGCCGGAGACGAGCGCGAGCCGCAGCGCCGTCAGGGGTTCGTCGCCGGCGGCGGTGAGCAGCATGTCGAGCAGCGCCGGCACGGTGTTCCAGAGTGTGACGTGGTGGTCGGTGGCCAGGCGCAGCCAGACGCGGGCGTCGCGGCGTTGTTCCTCGGTCACGACGACCAGCGCGCCGCCGGCGCCGAGCAGGCCGAAGAGGTCGAACACCGACAGGTCGAAGTCCAGTGCGGACACCGCGAGCACGCGGTCGTCGGCGTCGATGTCGTAGCGTCGGCGGATCGCCTCGATGGTGTTGACCGCGGCGGCGTGCGACACCTCGACGCCCTTGGGCTCCCCCGTCGACCCCGACGTGAAGATCACATACGCCGGCGACGTCGGGTCGACCCGCACCGGCCGCTCCAGCGCCGGCCCACCGTCCCCGTCCGGCCCCAGCTCACCGGCCGCCGGCCCACCGTCGGGTCCGGTGTCTCCTGCCACCGGTCCGCCGTCGGGTTCCATCCCCCCGGCCACCGGTCCGCCGTCGGGTCCCGTGCCCCCGGCCACCGGTCCGACCAGCGCGGGCGCGCCGCTACCGTGGCGGATCAGCATCTTGGCGCCGGCCCGGCTCAGGATGCGGTCCCGGCGGGCGGCCGGCTGGTCCACACCCACCGGCACGTACACGCCCCCGGCGGCCAGCACCGCGAGGACCGCGGCGATCTGGTCCACGCCCTTGGGCAGGCACACCCCGACCGCGTCACCGACCCCGACCCCGGCCCGGACCAGCGCACCGGCCAGCCGCAACGACCGCTCGGCCAGCTCCCCGTAGGACACCGCGACGCCGTCGCCGCACACCGCCGTCCGGCCCGGCTCCCGCGCCGCCCACCCGAAGAACCCCTCGTGCAACACGCCCATCGGCAACTCGCAGGCGGTGTCGTTCACCCGCTCCCGCACCGCCCGCTGCGCCGCGGGCAACCCCACCGGCACCGCCCGCGACCAGTCCCCCCGCGCCAGAGCGCGCAGCACCTCCAGATAGGCGTCGAACATCGCCTCCGAGACACCGGGCGGGAACAGCTCCGCCACCAGGTCCCAGTTCACGAGCAGGCCGCCGTCGCGCTCCATGACCTGGTTGTCCAGCCACACCTGCGGGGTCTGCGAGGCACCCCAGATCTGCTCGCCGAACGGCAGGTCCATGCTGACCAGCTCGTCGCTGATGCCGAGCGCGCTGGTGAAGACCACCGGCATGGTCGCCGCGGAGGCCCCGGTGCGGCGGGCGATCTCCCGCAGCACCCAGAGAGCGGACACGCCGTGGTGCTCCATGCCGTCCCACATCCGCTCCTGCAGGCGGCGGACCAGGGTCAGGAAGTCGTCGCCGGCAGTGGGCCGGTGCGGCACGAGCAGCAGCGACGTGAAGTCGCCCAACACGTGGTCGATGTCCGGGTGGACCTCACGGCGGTCGAACAGGGTCAGGTTGAGCGTGAGGTCTCCCCGGCCGCTCCACGCCGAGAGCACCTCGGCGTACGCGGTGGCGAGGACCGCGGCCGGGCTCACGCCGTGGGTACGGGCGGTGGCCACCAGTGCGCTCCACCGGGCGGGGTCGAGGCGTCCCTCGTGCCGGACGAACCGGGGCGCGCGGACCCGGTCCGGGTCGACCGCCAGCGGCAACTGCGGCGCGGGCGGCAGCTCGGCCGCCTGCGTCGACCAGTAGCGCCGGTCCTCCGCGACGGTGGCCTCGTCGGGCTGGGCGTGCAGCACGTAGTCCCGGAAGGACACCCCGATCGGGTGCAGCGGCGCGTCCAGGTCGGCGTAGAGGGCGGACAGCTCGGCGAAGACGGTGACGATGCTCAGCGCGTCGAGCACGATGTAGTCGAAGCTGAACGCCAGCCGGACCCGGTTCTCGCCGTACCGGACCGCCTCGACGGCCACCAGCGGCCAGCGGGTCGGATCGGCGACGCGGTGCGACAGCCGGTCACGCAGGTCGGCGAGCGCCGCGCCGCCCTCGGTGACCGGGATCCTGACCTCGGGCACCTCGGCCTGGATGCGTTGTCGCCCGTCCGGGTCGATGACCGCGCGCAGCATCTCGTGCCGGCGCACCAGCCGGTTCCACGCCGTGGCGAGCCGGTCGAGGTCGACGTCCGCGCCGTCGAACTCCCAGTACCAGTGCGAGCCCACCTCGCCGAGCGCGAAGTCGCCGGTGCGCCCGATCCAGTACGCCCGCTGCACGTCGGTGAGCGGGAACGGATCGTGCCGGTGGGCGAGGTCCGCGGTGAGCGTGGCGGTCGCGTCGGCGCCGCGCTCCAGCCGCAGGCCGGCGGCGAACCCGCTCAGTGTCGGCGCGGCGAAGAGCTGCCGCAGCTGCCCGCCGGCCAGACCGGCCGCCCGCATCCGGCCGAGCAGGCGGGTGGCGAGCAGGCTGTCTCCGCCCAGGGCGAAGAAGCTGTCCGTACGACCGACGGCCGGCACGTCGAGCAGTTCGGCCCAGACCGCGGCCAGGGCCGTCTCCACCGGGCCGACCGGCGGTTGGAGTTCGGTGGGCCGGTCGGCGCGGTCGGCCAGCCGCTCGGCCAGCGTCCGCCGGTCGATCTTGCCATTGCCGCTCAGCGGCAGTTCGTCGAGGACCGCGATGTGCTCCGGGACCATGTACGCGGGCAGCCGGTCGGCGAGGAAGGCACGCAGGTCGTCGACGTCGACGTGGTGGTGGACGGTGACGGCGGCGGCGAGCCGGCGGGTGCTCGCGCCGACCGCCACGGTGACCGCGTCGCGGACGGCGGGGTGCTGGTGCAGGGCGGTGTCGATCTCGCCGAGTTCGATGCGGTGGCCGCGGATCTTGACCTGGTGGTCGGTGCGGCCGAGGAATTCCAGGGTGCCGTCGGGCCAGTAGCGGCCGAGGTCGCCGGTGCGGTACCAGCGGGTGCCGTCGTGGGTGACGAAGCGTTCGGCGGTGCGTTGCGGGTCGCCCCGGTAGCCGGCGGCCACTCCGGCCCCGCCGATCCACAGCTCGCCCGGCACCCAGTCCGGGCAGTCCCGGCCCCGCCCGTCCACCACCCGGCAGCGCTGGTTCGGCAGCGGACGGCCGTACGGGATCGACCGCCAGTGCGCCGGCACCTCGCCCACCTCGACGACGGTGGAGTGGATCGCCGTCTCGGTCGTGCCGCCCAGGGCGACCAGCCGAGCGTGCGGGCGCAGCGCGGTCAGCCGGGCCGCCAGGTCCAACCCCACCCAGTCGCCGCCGAGCAGCGCGAGCCGCAGGTGGGTGGTCGCGCCGTCGGCCTCGGCGGCGGTGAGCAGCATGTCCAGCAACGCCGGCACCGACTGCCAGACGGTGACCTGATGTTCGTTCGCGAGGCGTAGCCAGGCGCGGGCGTCGCGGCGTTGTTCCTCGGTCACGACGACCAGCGCGCCGCCGGCGCCGAGCAGGCCGAAGAGGTCGAACACCGACAGGTCGAAGTCCAGTGCGGACACCGCGAGCACCCGGTCGTCGGCGTCGACGTCGTAGCGCCGGCGGATCGCCTCGATGGTGTTCATCGCGGCGGCGTGCGACACCTCGACGCCCTTGGGTTCCCCCGTCGACCCCGACGTGAAGATCACATACGCCAGTGCCGCCGGGTCGACCCGCACCGGCCGCTCCAGCGCCGGCCCACCGTCCCCGCCGGGCCCCAGCTCACCGTCGGGTCCCGTGCCCCCGGCCGCCGGCCCACCGTCGGGTCCCGTGCCCCCGGCCGCCGGCCCACCGTCGGGTCCGGTGTCCCCTGCCACCGGTCCGACGGCAGGGGGCACGCTGTCGCCGTCGGGCCGCACCCCGCCCGCCACCGGTCCGACCGGCGCGGGCGAGCCGCTGCCGCCCGGGCCGTCGTGGTGGGCCCGGATCAGCACCTTGGCGCCGGCCCGGCTCAGGATGCGGTCCCGGCGGGCGGCCGGCTGGTCCACGCCCACCGGCACGTACACGCCGCCCGCGGCCAGCACCGCGAGGACCGCGGCGATCTGGTCCACGCCCTTGGGCAGGCACACCCCGACCGCGTCACCGACACCGACCCCGGCCCGGACCAGCGCACCGGCCAGCCGCAACGACCGCTCGGCCAGCTCCCCGTAGGACACCAACACGCCGTCACCCAGCACGGCCGTCCGGCCCGGCTCCCGCGCCGCCCACCCGAAGAACCCCTCGTGCAACAGACCCACCGGCAACTCGGCGGCGGTGTCGTTCACCCGCACCCGCACCGCCCGCTGCGCCGCCGGCAACCCCACCGACGCCGACCAGTCCCCGTCCACCAGGGCACGCAACAACCCGACGTACGCGTCGAACATCGCCTCCGAGACACCGGGCGGGAACAGCTCCGCCACCACGTCCCAGTTCAGGTACAGGCCGCCCTCGCGCTCGGTGACCTGGTTGTCCAGCCACACCTGCGGGGTCTGCGAGCTGGTCCACACCGGTTCGCCGAAGCACGTCCGCACGTCCGCGCCGAACAGCTCACCGAGGCTCAGCGCGCTGGTGAAGACCACCGGCGCGAGCACCGCCCGGTCCGCGCGGTGCCGCGCCAGGTCGCGCAGCACGTCCACCCCGGAGTACGCGCCGTGCGCGACGTCGCGGGTGAACTGCTCGTGCAACCGGCGGGCGCGGTCGACGAACGGCACCTCGTCGGTAGCGTCGACCTCCAGCAGCAGCAGGTTGGTGAAGTCACCACTGAGCAGCGGCACGTCCGGGTGGTACGGCGTGCGGTCGTACAACGGCAGGTTGAGCAGGAAACGCTGCCGGCTGCTCCAGGCGGCCAGCACCTCGGCGAACGCGGTCAGGAACACCATCGGCAGGGTGACGCCGTGCTCCCGGGCGCGTGCGGCGAGACGGTCCCGGTCGGTGCCGGACAACCAGTGGTGGTGGCGGGTCACCCGGTGCCCGCTCACCCGCTCGGGCGCCACCGCGACCGGCAACTCGGGCCCGCCGGGCAGGTCCGGCAGCCGTTCCCGCCAGTAGGCGGACGCGGCCTCCCGCGCGGCCTCCCGGCGGCGGGCGTGCACGGCGAGGTAACGCGGGTAGCTGTAGTCGATCGGGGGCAGCGGTGAGTCCGGGCGGTCGTAGAGGGCGGCCAGGTCGGCCAGGAGCACCCGGAAGCTGTGCGCGTCGGCGACCAGCATCTCGATCTCGACGTGGATCCGCGTGCGGCCCTCGGGCAGCAGGGAGAGCCGGATGTCGAACACCTCGCCCCGGTCCACCCGCAGGCTGCGGTGCGACAGCGTGTCACGCAGCTCGGCGAGGCGCCGGTCCCGGTCGGCCGGGGTGAGGTCGCGCAGGTCGTGCACGGTCAGGCCGGCCCACCCGCCGTCCGGGGTGATCTGCTGGCGACCGTCGTCGAGGAACCGCGCCCGGAGCATGTCGTGCCGGCGCACCAGCGCCCGCACCGCGCGCTCCAGCCGCGCCGCGTCCACGTGCCGTCCGTCGAACTCGTTGTAGAAGTGCGCGCCCACCCCGCCGAGGGCCTGGTCCCCGGCGCGTCCGACCCAGTACGCGTGCTGCATGGTCGCCAGCGCGAACGGCGCGGTCGGGTCGACCTGCTCGTCGTCGGCCGGCGCGGGCGTCGCGTCGCCGCCGGCCGCGTGCGCCAGGGCGTGCCACTGCCGTACGCTGCGGTGCTCGATGAGCCGGCCGAACGTGAGGTCCGCGCCGGCGGTCGACCACCGCGCCGCCAGCCGCATCAGGCCGATCGAGTCGAGACCGCGTTCGAGCAGGTCGTCGTCGGGCGACACCGGCTCGTCGAGCAGCTCGGCGACGTCGTCGCACATGCCGTCGAGGGTCAGCGTGGTCAGCACTGGCATGTCCACTCCGGTCAGGCGCGAGGTAGGCGGATCGAGCGGTCGGCGAACCCGATGAGGTCGAGGCGTTCCAGCCCCGAGCGGACCCGGGGGGTCAGCAGGCCGATGTTGGCCAGGGCGGTGACCACCCGGGCGAAGATGGCCTGCCGATACTTGATCATCAGCTCGTTGTGCGCGGCGAAGTCGACGCCCTCGTCGCGGTCGACCTCGATGCGCTCCCACACGTCCTCGAGCAGGAAGCGGCGGCGCATCAGGCTCGCCGACTCCAGCACCATCTCCTCCCGGTCGGCCCGCTCGGCGCTCGTCATCTGCGCGTAGATGCCCTCCAGCGACAGCACCCCGAAGGAGACGTGCCGGGCCTCGTCGCGGGCCACCAGCCGGGTGATGTCACAGATGAGGCGGTCGTGGAAGGTGCTGTTGGCCAACCGGAACGCGGCCATCGCCAGCGCCTCGACGATGATCTGCATGCCCAGCGCGGTGATGTCCCAGCGCGCGTCGGACAGCAGGTCCTCCAGCAGCTCGGCCAACGCCGGGTTGATCGGGTACGGGTCCGGTACCTTCTCCCGCAGATAGCGCGAGAACGCCTCGACGTGCCGTGCCTCGTCGGCGGCCTGACTGGCCGCGTAGTACTTGCTGTCCAGGTCGGGCACCACCTCGACCAGGCGGGCGGCGACCACCAGCGCGCCCTGCTCGCCGTGCAGGAACTGGCTGACCATCCAGGACTGCAGCTCCCAGCGGAACGTGTCCCACATCGGGCGCCCGCGCGCGGCCAGTGGGGACGCCTCGAAGGACGCCATGGCGAACGCCGAGTCGTCGGGCAACGGCTCGCCGAACGGCACCGGGATCGACCAGTCCACGTCCGTGGTGGCGTTCCACTGCGCGCTCTTGGCCCGCTCGTAGAGGGCGAGCACCCGAGGCATCTCGGACTCGTACCGCCACGTCAGCCGAGCCGGCACGGGCGTGGTGACCGACAGACCAGACATGCGCCCAAGGTACCGACGAACAACACAAGATGCCAGACCCTCGATGACAGATACGCGAGCGGGCGGGTACCGTCGCAGCGTGGCGCCCCGAGAACTACCGGCCTCCGTCGGTCAGCGACTGCTCGGCATCATCGACCACTACCGCGCCGACCACGGGGCGCTGAACTGCCCGCTGCTGTGCCGGGTGACCGGAAAGGTCGACGTCGACGCGCTGGCGGCGGCGCTGACCGCGCTGACCGCCCGACACGAGGCGCTGCGGACCACGTTCACCGGCCGCGGCCCCCGCCTGACCCAGCTCGTGCAGGACCCGCGACCGGTGCCGCTGCCCGTGGTCGAGCTGCGCGACCACCCCGACCCGCGCGCCGCGGCGCAGGCGGCCGTCGCCACCGAACTGTCCACCCGGGTGGACGTCGGCGCGTGGCCCACCCGGGCGACCGCCTGGCGGGTGGCCGAGGACGAAGTGGTCCTCTGCTTCACCATGCACCACCTGGTCACCGACGCCTGGTCGTGCGGGCTGCTCTTCGAGGAACTGCGCGCGCTCTACGCCCGGCACCTGGGCCGGCCCGCCGAGCTGCCCCCGGTGCCGTGGCAGTACGGCCGGTTCGTCGCCTGGCAGGAGGCCCGGCTCGCCGGCACCGAGCTGGACCGGCAGCGGGAGTTCTGGCGCACCCAGCTCACCGGGCTGCGGCTGCCCCGACTGCCCTACCGCGAACCACCGCCGGGGGCCACGCCGGGCGTGCTGGGGCGCGACCTGGACGCCGCCGTGGCCGGCGGGCTGCGGGAACTTGCCCGGCAGCACCGCACCACGCTGTTCACCGTCACGCTGGCGGTCTACTACGCGGTGCTGCACCGGATCACCGGTCAGGGCGACCTCGCCGTCGCCTCGCTGTTCGCCAACCGCAGCCACCCGGACAGCCAACGCACCGTGGGCTTCTGCGCCAACATGGTGGTGCTGCGCACCCGGCTGCCACCGTTCGCCACCTTCCAGGCGCTGCTGGGCGCCACCCACGCGACCACCGCCGCCGCCTTCGCCAACCAGGAGCAGCCGTACCAGGCGGTCTCGACCGGCAGCGCCAACCTGGGCGGCCGGGTCGACGACGTGGTGTTCCAGATGATGGCCGAGCTCGACCACCGGGTCCCGGTCGCCGACGCCGACTTCGAGTTGCTCCTGCCCGAGTCGATCGGCAGCCGGTTCGGCACCGAACTGGCGCTCGCGCCGCGCGGGCCCGGCCTGCGGGTGGTGCTGTTCCACACCCCTCGGCTGGCGCCCGCCGACGCGGAGCGGCTGCTCGACGGCTACGTCGCCGTCGCGCGCACCGTGGTCGCCGACCCGCGGACGCCGCTGTCGAGCCTGCTGCGCCGCTGACCCCGGGCGCGCCGCCCACCATCCGGCCTCAGCCCACGTCGGCGTGCGTCCCGCCGCTACCCGGGCGGGTCGCCCGGGTAGCTCAGCCCCGGATCAGCTCGGCGCCGCGCTCCCCGATCATGATGCTGGTCAGCGCCGCCGGCGCCCGCAGCGGCACCGGCACCACGGAGGCGTCCACCACCCGCAGGCCGGGCACGCCGTGCACCCGGCAGTGCCCGTCGACCACCGCGCCCGGGTCGCCCGAGGGGCCCATCCGCGCGCCGCCGACCAGGTTGAGCCGGCTGTAGGTGGTGTTGCGCAGCACGTGGTCGAGCTGCTCGTCGTCGCCCACCACCGCGTCGTCCACGAGCGCGAAGCGGGCCACGGTCTTGGTGAACGCCGCCTGGTTGGCGATCTCCCACGCGTGGCGGTAGGCGTCGCGCATCCGGGCGAGGTCGCCGTCGGCGGAGTAGAAGTCGAGGTCGACCACCGGCGGCGTGCCCGCGTCGGCGGAACGCAACCCGATCCGGCCGCGCGAGGCCATCGCCATGTCGCCGATCATCACCGTGTTGATGAGGTCGGTGCCGACCATCCGGTCCAGGCCCGCGCCGGCGCCGCGCGTGGTGCTCATCCCGGTGAACAGGCTCAGGTAGAAGGCCTGGTCGGCGGCGTGCCCCGGAATGCCGGCGAGCCGTCCGATGAGCTGGGTGCGCGGCCAGTCGCCGCCGACCGCCTCCGGCTCGGGCACCACCAGGATGATCGCGCCCGGCTGGTCGATCACGTCGGCGCCCACGCCCGGCAGGTCGACCAGCGGGTCGACGCCGGCGGCCCGCAACTCGTCGGCGGGGCCGATGCCCGAGCGCAGCAGCAACGCGGGGCTGTAGGGGCTGCCGGCGCAGAGCACCACCTCGCCGGCGCCGATCGTCTCGCCGCCGACGACGCGCACCCCCACCGCCCGGCCGTCGGCCAGCACCACCCGCTCGACCTCCGCGTCGCCCCGGACCGTCAGGTTGGGCCGGGACCGGGCGGGGTCGAGGTGGGTGAGCGCGGTCGACATGCGCAGCCGGTCGCGCCGGTTCTGCGGATACATCCCGATGCCGACCGCGTCGGGGGCGTTCATGTCCTCCTGGTAGTCGTGCCCGAGCGCGAGCACCGCCTCCAGGAAGCCGTCCATCGCCGGGGTCAGCTGACCGCGCGACCAGCGGGTGATCGGCACCGGACCGTCCGCGCCGTGGTGGTCGCGGTCGCCGAACTGCTTGTCGCTCTCCAGCCGGCGGAAGGCGGGCAGCACCGCCGGCCAGTCCCACTCCGGCAGGGCCCGGCCCCAGGCGACGAAGTCGGCCGCCGGCGCGCGCATCGCGCCCCGGTCGTTGATCCGGGTCGAGCCGCCGACCACCCGGCCGCGTCGCAGCGGCGCCTCGCGTCCGGCGACGACGGTGGCGCGCAGGTCCCAGTCGAAGCCGTCCTCCGCCTCCACCGAGCCGGTGCGCAACGCCTCCGGGCCGGCGTCGCCGACCAGGTCCGGCCCGGCCTCCAGCAGCAGCACCGAACGCCCGGGCTCCTCGCTCAACCGCGCGGCCAGCACCGCGCCGGCCGCTCCCGCGCCGACGATGACGTAGTCGTAGCGAAGCATGGGCACAGCGTAGCCGAAGATCCGACATGCCATGCGCAGCGCATGTGCTATCCGCGATTCTTCATTAGACTCTTCGGCATGAGCGCAGGCCCGGAAATCATCCCCACGCTTCGCTACCGCGACGCGCCGGCCGCCGTCCGCTGGCTGGTGGACGTCGTCGGCTTCCGCGAGGCCCTGGTCGTCCCCGGTCCGGACGGCACCATCAGCCACGCCCAACTGACCTGGGGCAACGGCATGGTCATGCTCGCCTCCGAGACCGACGGCAGCGACGGGCGCCTGGTGCTGGAGACCGGCCCCGGCGCGACCTACGTGGTCCTCGACGACGTGGCCGCGCACTACGACCGGCTCGTCGCGGCCGGAGCCGAGATCGTGCAGAAGCTGCGCGACGAGGACTACGGCGGCCAGGGTTACTCGGTGCGTGACTCCGAGGGCAACATCTGGAGCTTCGGCTCCTACCGGCCCGGGGCGTCCTGACCGGTCGTCCCGTCCAACAGCAGCGCGGCCAGCTCGGCGCGCAGGTCGCTCACCGTGCCGTCGAACGTGGCCAGCCACCACGCCCGCCGATACCAGTGGTGCAGCGGCTGTTCCCAGGTGAACCCGCTGCCCCCGTACGTCTGGATGGCGGCCTCGCAGGCGGTGGTCGCGGCCTCGCGCCCGGCCACCGCAGCGGTGGCGACCGCCCGGTCCGCGACCGGGCCGGGCTCCGCGTCGACCGACCAGGCGGCCCGGTAGGCCAGCGACCGGGCGGTCTCGACCTGGCCGTAGAGCTCCGCGAGCGGGTGCGCCACCGCCTGGTTGGCGCCGATCGGCCGGCCGAACTGGGTACGGGCGGTGGCGTACCCGGTGGCCCAGGCCAGCGCGCGCGTCGCCACGCCGACGGCCTCCGCGGCGAGCAGGGTCAGCGTGCGCCGCCGGGTCATCGCGAGCACGTCCCCGCTCGCGTGCGCCGCGACCAGCGGCGTCGACGCCGCACCCGACAGGTCCACCGTGGCCGCCGGCCGGGTCGGGTCCAGGGCCGCCGGCCCGGCGTCGCTCGGTGCCGGGTGCAGCGCGGATGCGTCGACCAGGCGCAGCTCCACGCCGTCCGGGCCGGCGACGGCCACCACCAGGTCCACCGCCTCCCCGGCGTGCGGGACCGCGACCTTGCGCCCGTCGAGGGTGCCGTCGGCAGCGACCGTACAACTCACGTCGCCGTCGGAGCGGGCCGGCGGCAGCAGGGCGGCGAGCGTGCCGGGGCCGGACTCCTCGGCCCAGGCCAGCGTGGCCGGCCGGCGCAGGGTACGACCGCCGGCGCGCAGCGCCGGCCCGGCCAGGCCCACGGTCGCCCACCAGGGCGACGGGCTGCGTGCGTGGCCGAGCTGCTCGGCGAGCAGGGCCAGCTCGACGGTGCCCAGCTCCGGGTCGAGCCAGCCGAGCCCGGTGACGTCGGTCCACGCCCGGTCGGCGTCGGCGTGGGCGCGTTCGTCGGCGAGATACTTCGCCGCGGTGTCGCGCAACGCCTCCTGCTCGCCGGTCAGTGCGAAGTCCATGCTGCTGTCTCCTCCTCCACGGGCGGGGCGGCGCGTCAGTAGGACCGGGGCAGGCCGAGCACCCGCTCGGCGATTACGTTGCGCAGCACCTCCGAGGTGCCGCCCTCGATGGTGTTGGCGCGGCTGCGCAGCATCTCGCGCCGCCAGTAGCGGTCCCACCCGTCCGGCCGGCCACCGGCGGTGAGCCGCACCCCCAGCGCGGTCAGCCGCTGGTGCGCCTGCGACCAACGCAGCTTCACCACCGAGGTCTCCGGACCCGGCGTGCCGGTGCGGCGCAGCTCGGCCAGGGCGCGCCGGTTGGTCCAGCGCAGCCCCTCCAGCTCGACGTAGCGGGCGGCGATCTGGTCGCGGACCAGCGGGTCGGTGTCGCGACCCCGGGCCCGGGCGGTCGCGACCAGCCGGCGGAACGCCACCTCCAGCCGGGCGGTGAGCGTGAACCCGAAGGTGCCGCGCTCGTGGGCCAGCGTGGTCATCGCCACCCGCCAGCCGTCACCGACGTCGCCGACCACCGCGTCGAGCGGCACCCGCGCCTCGTCGAACTCGATCTCGGCGAACTCGGCCTCGCCGGTCATCTGCCGGATCGGCCGCACCGTCACCCCCGGCGTCCGCAGGTCCACCAGCAGGCACGACAGGCCACGATGGCGGGTCGCCCCCGGGTCGGTGCGGGCGAGCAGCAGGCAGTGGTCGGCCAGGTGCGCGTAGGAGGACCAGACCTTGCGCCCGGTCACCACCAGGGTGTCGCCGTCGCGGCGGGCGAGCGTCCGCACGGCGGACAGGTCGCTGCCCGCCTCCGGCTCGGAGAAGCCCTGACAGAAGATGATCTCGCCGGTGAGGATGCGGGGCAGGTACCAGGCCCGCTGCGCGGGTGATCCGCACGCGATGACGGTGGGACCGACCATGCCCAGGCCGATCACCCCGATGTGCTCACCGGCCTCGGCGCGGGCGCTCTCCTCCAGGTAGATCGCCTGGTGCACCGGGGACAGCCCGCGTCCGCCGTACTCCACCGGCCAGGTGAGCCCGGCGTAGCCGGCCTCGTGCAGCGCGGCGCTGAAGGACCGGACGGCGTCGACGTCGTCCCACCGTCCCCGCGCCGGGGCGCCGTCCGCGCCGGCGGTCACCGGGACCGACCGGGTGAGCCAGTCGCGCAGCCCCGATCGGAACGCGGCCTCCTCGGCGCTGTCACGCAGATCCATGCGCCGCATCGTACTCGTATCTGCTTTTGTTGTGCAGTATCTTGTGTCGACGGACGATGCGTGGAGGGGGAGGTCGAGATGGCCAGTCTCGCGGACGACGCCGCGGTCGAGCGGACCGCGCCCGGCCACTACCGGGCCGACCTGTCCGAGGACTGGTCGGTGTGGGGCCCCAACGGCGGCTACCTGGCCGCGGTGGCCCTGCGCGCCGCCGGCGACGCCGCCGGCGGGCTGCTGCCGGTGAGCCTGAGCTGCCAGTTCCTCGCCCCGGCCCGCTACGGCGAGGCCGAACTGACGGTGGAGCGGGTGCACGGCACCCGGCGCGCCGCCGCGTTCCACGTCACGCTGCGCCAGCGCAACCGCACCGTGCTCGCGGCGCACGTGTGGACGGTCGCGGACGGGCTGGTCGGCCCGGAACGCCGCTGGATGCCGGCGCCCGAGCTCCCCGGGCCCGACGAGCTGCCGGCGCTGGTCGACCTGATGCGCCGCGACGGCCTGCCGGTGCTGCCGATCTGGGAACGCTGCTACGAGGTACGGCTGTCCGGCTGGCCCGCCGGCGGCTGGTCGCCGCAGCGCGACGGCGTGCCCACGGTGCGGGGCTGGCTGCGGCTGCACGAGCCGCTGCCGACCGATGCGGATCCGTGGCTGGCCGCCGCCCGGCTGGTGTTCGCCGTCGACGTGGTGCAGTTCCCGGCCATCGTGCAGGCGTTCGAGCAGACCACGTTCATGGCCCCGAGCATGGACCTGTACGTGGGTTTCCAGGCCGGCGGCGACGCCGGCGAGTGGCTGCTGGTCGAGGGCGAGGCCGCCTCGGCCAACGGCGGCACCCTGGGCGCCCGCGCCCGGGTCTGGTCCGACGGCGGGCATCTGCTGGCCACCGGCGGCCAGCAGATGCTCTACCGGATGGCCAGCCCGGTCTGACCGGCCCGCGCCGTCAGCGGGCGGTGCGCCGCGCGAACCGGCGCACCGCCACCAGCAGGCAGACCCCGCCCAGCCCGAGCACCCAGGCGAGCGTCTGCAGCACCGGCGCCAGGACCGGCCCGCCCGAGGAGAGCCCGACCAGCGCCTCGGTGGCCGTCGAGAACGGGTTGGCCCGCACCAGCGGCTGCACCACCGACGGGAACGCCGACACCGGCACGAACCCCGAGGAGAAGATGAACAGCAGCGTCGCCGGGCCGGTCAGCGACGGCGGCAGCGACTCCTCGTCGCCGGGCCCCGAGCCGCGCCACAACGCGATCGCCGCCCACATCGCCCCGAACAGCGCGAGCACCGCGAAGAAACCCACCACGGCGGCGGCGCCCTGCCGGAACCGGAACCCGAGCAGCATCGCCACCGCGGTGGTGAGCACCCCGATGAGCACGATGCGCAGCACGTCGCCGGTGAGCCGGCCGACCAGCAGCGCCCCCGGCCGCACCGGCATGACCCGCAGCCGGTCGACCAACCCACCCGTGAGGTCCCGCAGGAAACCGACCGCGCTCGACGGCGAGCCGAACGCGGCGGTCGAGAGCACCACCAGCGGCGCGAGCCGCTCCAGGTAGTGCTGGCGGTCGCCGTCGCCGACGATGCGCCCGAAGACCGCGTACTGGGTGAGCAGGAGCAGGACCGGGAACGCGAACGAGTAGATCAGCGCCGGCGGGGCCCGGAAGAACCGGCGCAGGTTGCGCCCGGCGAACAGCGACGCCTGGGTGACAGTGCTCATCGGGTCCTCCGGAACGAACGGGCGGCGGCGAAGCCGAACAGCAGACCCAGCACCAGCAACCAGACCAGCGCCGGCCACACCCGCTGGTCGGCGCCCTCGGTGGACAGCGCCCGCAGCGCGTCGACCTGGGCGGAGAACGGCGACACCCGGACCACCGGCTGCAACCAGCCCGGGAACGCGTCGACCGGCACGAAGGCGGTGGACACCGTGGTCAACACCAGATACGGCAGGGTGAGCGCCGAGTAGGCCTGCTCCGGGTCGCGAGCGCCCAGGCCCAGCGCGGCGCAACCGGCCGCCAGCACGACCGCGAAACCGATCGCCAGCAGCACGAAACCCACCGCGCCGGCCGCGCCCGCGGTGAACCGGAAGCCGACCACCACGGCCGCGACCAGGATCACCGCCACCGCGACGGCGGCCCGCGCCGCGTCCACCACCAGCCGGGCGGCGGGCACCACGGCCGCGCCCATCGGCAGCGTCCGGTAGCGCGAGATCAACCCGCTGCGCGCGTCACCGGCGACCATGTAGCACGCCGACATGGCCACCAGGACGGTGGTCTGCACGACGATCGCCGGCGGCAGGAACTGCTCGTAGGCGATCCCGTAGTCCGCCATCAGCCGGTGGAACACCACCATGAAGCCGGCGAAGAACGTCAGCGGGAACACCACGGTCAGCCCGATCGACCGGCCGACCCGCGCTTGGCGCAGGTTGCGCGCGGCCAGTACGGCGAACTGCCGCGCCGGCCCGGCGGCCGGCGGGCTCGCGACGGTCACCGCCCGGCCCCCGCCACGTCGGGCACACCGGCCGCCGACCCGGTCAGCGACAGGAACACCTCGTCCAGGGTCGGCCGGCGGACCGTCACGTCGTCGGCCTCGACGCCGGCGGACTCCAACCGGCGCACCACCTCGGTCAGCGTGCCCGCGCCCGCGGCGACGCGCAGCACGTCGTCGTCCTCGGTGAGGTCCGGGAACGCCTCGCGCAGCCGCGCGGCGGCCGTCTCCCGGGCCCGCGGGTCCTCCACCCGCACCTCGCAGACCGTGCCGCCGAGGCGCCCCTTCAGCTCGTCCGGCGTGCCCTCGGCGACGACCCGCCCGTGGTCGATCAGCAGCACCCGGTCGGCCAACTGGTCCGCCTCCTCCAGGTACTGCGTGGTCAACAGCACCGTGGTGCCGTCGGCGCGCAGCTGCCGCACCACCTCCCACAACGCCCGCCGGCTGCGCGGGTCGAGACCGGTGGTCGGCTCGTCGAGGAACAGCACCGGCCGGTCGACCACCAGGCTCGCGGCCAGATCGGCGCGGCGGCGCAGGCCGCCGGAGTAGGTGCGGACCGGCTTGCCGGCGACCTCCCCCAGGTCGAAACGCTCCACCAGCTCGTCGGCGCGCGCGGCGGCGGCCCGCCGGTCGAGGCCGAGCAGCCGGCCGAACAGCACCAGGTTCTCCCGGCCGGTGAGCATCTCGTCGAGCGCGGCGAACTGGCCGGTGACGGCGATGCTGCGGCGCACCTGCGCGGCCTGGTCGACCACGTCGAACCCGGCCACGCGGGCGCTGCCCGAATCCGGCCTGAGCAGTGTGGTGAGACAGTGGATCGTGGTGGTCTTGCCGGCGCCGTTCGGGCCGAGCAGGCCGACCACCTCACCGGCGGCGACGGAGAATCCGACCCCGTCGAGCGCCGTCGTCGCGCCGAACGACCGGCGCAGCTCGTGGACCTGGATCATCTGCTCTGACATCGCACCACCCTCACCCCAGGAGACCCCGGCACCATATCAACGCTCGTATGTGGAAAACCAGATACAAGAACGACTGAGTCATCCGTCGACGGCGACCCGACGCACCACCCGCCGGCGACGCGACGACGCGGCGAAGGCCACCCCGGTCCGCGTCACCACCCCGGAGCGCACGCACTCGACCGCGATGTCCACGCCGGCCGCCACGTCGGCCGCGCCGGCCGCGCCGTGGCAGACCACGCACACCCCGCGTACCCCCAGCAGCGCGCCACCGGCCTCGGCGGCCAACCCCCGGCGGACCGTCGCGGTCACCCGCCGCTCACGGTCGCGCGCCAGCGCGCCGATCGGCGAGAACGCCCGCACCGCCGCCAGGGCCAGACCCACGGTGGCGTCCAGCGTGCGCTCGTACATCTTCAACGCCACGTCACCGGTGAACCCGTCGGTCACCGCCACGTCCACCCGGCCACCCAGCACGTCGTACGCCTCGATCTGACCCACGTAGCCGGGCGTCGCGGCCAGCAGCAGGTGCGCGTCGCGGCGTACCGGGCCGCCCTTGACCGACTCGTGGCCGTTGGAGAGCAACCCGATCCGGGGCTGCTCGACGCCGAGGCGGCAGCGGGCGTACTCGGCGCCGAGCACCGCGAACTCGACCAGCCACTCCGGCTGCGCGGTGGCGGTCGCGCCGATGTCGAGCAGCACGGTCGGCCCGGCGTCCGGCACCGGCAGCACCGTCGCCAGCGCGGGATTGGTCACCCCCGGCACCCGGCCCAGCCGGGCCGCCGCCGCCAGCACCGCGGCGCCGGTGTTGCCGGGCGTCACCATCGCGTCCGCCCGGCCCGCCGCCACCTCCGCGGCGGCGAGCAGCAGCGAGGAGCGCCGCTTGGCGTACGTGGCGGCCACCGGGTCGTCGGCCATGCCCACCACGTCCGGGGCGTCGAGCAGCCGTACCCCCGGTGGTGGCACGCCGCCCGGCAGCAGCGGCCGGATGCGCTCGCGCGGGCCGACCAGCACCACGTCCGTGGTCGCCGCGGCGGCCAGCGCGCCGGCGACCACCGGCTCCGGCCCGAGGTCCGCGCCGGCCACGTCGACGGCCACCCGCGGTCGGCGGTCGACGCCGCTCACCGGGACGCCCCGGCGGCCGACCGGTCCGCCGGAACGGCGCGGACCGGTGCGGTTCCCGGCCGTTCCTCGGGCCCGTCCGGCGCGGGTCCCGGCCGCCTCGCCGGTTCGGCCGGTCGTTCCGCGGACCCGTCCGGCGCGCCAGCCGACGGACCGGGCCGCGACCGGTCCCCGGCCGGGGCGGTCAGCCAGCGTCGCAGCGCGGCACGCGCCGGCGCGCGTTCGCCCGCGAATGCGGCGATCAGGTCGTCGGTCCGCGCCGGCCCAGGTCCGGGTGGATCGTCGGCCGCCAGGTCGGCGGCGAGGTCGTCGACCCGGGCCGCGAGCACGGCGCCCCGCCAGCCGAGCGCGTAGCCGAGCGCGGCCTCGTCGACCTCCCCGGCGCGGCCGGGCAGGCCGGCCGTGACCCGACCGTGCGGATCGACCAGCTCGACGGCGGCCAGCAGCGCCTCCACCTCCGCGAGGACCCCGGCGGCGGCGAACCGCCAGGCCTGGTCGGTGGCCCAGCGTCCACTGCGCCGGGCCCGGCCCACCAGGTCGAGCAGGTGCCGTAGCAGCGTCGCCAGCGCGCCCACCGCCGGCCGGGCGCCGGCCGCGGCCAGCGTCGCGGCGCGCACCGCCGGGTTCGGCGCGAACGGCCGCACCCGCAACCGGGCGACGTGGACCAGGGGTTGCGGCCCGGTGGCGTACGCCTCGGCGAGCGTCCGGTAACCGTCCTCGCCCCGGCCGGGGCCGGCCGCGAAGCGTTCCAGCCGCCACTGCAACTGGTCGAGCAGGATGTGGCTGGTGCCGTCGAAGACGCCGTAGAGCAGCACGTCGCGCACCCGGGCGGCGTAGCCGAACTCCTCGACCAGGGCCCGCGAGCCCAGCACGGCCCGGCCCTCGGCGACGGCCTCCTCGGCGAGCAGGCAGCAGGCGTACTTGGCCACCGCCGTGGCGTGCGCGGCGGCCGGCCCGAGCGTGTTGATCAGGAAGGTGGCCTTGACGGCGGCGGCCGCCACCAGCACGTCGAGGGCAGCGGCCCGGAACAGGTGCTCCGCGATCGCACCCAGGTGGACGATCGGTTCGCCGTAGACGTCCCGCTCCCGGGCGTAGGCGACCGCCTGGGCCAGCGCCCCGCTGGCAGCGCCCGAGGCCAGCGATCCGATGCCGCCCCGGGACAGGGCGAGCGTCAGCCGCAGGACGCCCGCGCCGTCCCCCGGCGCGCCGATCGGCTGCGCCACGGTGCCTTCGAGGCGTACGCCGGAGATGTCGGCCGCGGCCGTGGGCAGTGTGCGCCAGGCGGGCAGGGCGTCCACCGAGCCGTCGCGTTCGGCGAGGAACATCCCCAGATCCGCGCCGGAATCGACGCGCGCCAGGACCACCAGCAGCTCGTGCCGTCGGCCGCCGTTGATCAGGTCCTTCTCGCCGGCCAGCCGCCAGCCGTCGCCGTCGGGCACCGCCCGGGTCGCGATCCGGGCCAGGTTGCTGCCGTGCTCCAGTTCGGTGAGCAGCATGGCGGCCGAGCCGCCGGCCCGCAGCACGGCGCCGGCCCGGTCGCGTTGCTGCGGCGTGCCGGCGATGTAGAGCGGCAGCAGGGCCAACGCGTTGACACCGAGGGTGATCGCGAGGCTTCCGCTGTGCCGCGCGAGGACGGCGTTGAGCGCGTTGACGTGCACGGCGGTGGCCGTGGCCGGGTCGTACACGGCCGCGACACCGAGGGACCGCACCTCGGCCAGCACCTGGTCGGGGGGCGTGCGGGCGGCGTCGGCGTCGGCCAGTCGCCGGACGACGTCGGGCCGGTCCAGGTGGTCGGCCAGGGCCGGCAGCGGCGCCAGCCGGTCCAGGGGCAGCGGGCTGAGCCGCCGCCACGCGGGCGCTTCGTCTGGTGTCACCCGGCACCTCACCGCCATCCCGTCGACAAATACGAGATACATGCTAGGCGAGAAACCAACAAGCGAGGGATACCGGATCTCGGTTCTCCCGCCTACGCTCGGCCCATGGCCACGGCTGGACTGCTCCTCGCCGCCGGCGCCGGCCGCCGGTTCGGCACCCCGAAGGCACTCCTGGCCTACCGGGGCAGCCTGCTGGTCGAGCACGCCGCCGGGATCCTCACGTCGGCCGGCTGCGATCCGGTCGTGGTGGTGCTCGGTGCGGCCGCCGACGAGGTGCGAGCCCGGGCCCGGCTGCCCCAGGTGGTCCGCAACGACGCGTGGCCGACCGGCATGGGCTCGTCCCTGCGTGCCGGGCTGGCCGCGCTCCGGCCCACCCCTGCCGTCGCGGCGGTGGTCACCCTGGTCGACATGCCCGGCCTCACCCCCGCCGCGGTACGCCGGGTGGCCCGGGACGCCACCGCCGGCTCGCTCGCCGTGGCCGCCCACCGCGACGGTCGCCACGGACATCCGGTGCTGCTCGGCCGCGACCACTGGACGGGAGTTGCCCGGACGGCGGTCGGCGACCGGGGCGCGCGCGACTACCTGCGGACCCACCGCGACCGGCTGCGGGTCGTGCCCTGCGCCGACGTCGCCGACGGGACCGACGTGGACCGGCCCGAGCAGGCGGGGCTGCTCGATGCGTGAGCACCTCGCCGACCTGCTGCGGTGGTGGCTGGCGGGCCGGCCGGTGGCCGCCGCGACCGTCACCGGCACCACCGGCAGCGCGCCGCGCCCGGTCGGCGCCACCATGCTGGTCGGGCCGGACGGCACGGTCCTGGGCAGCGTCTCGGGTGGCTGCGTGGAGGCGGCGGTGCACGCCGAGGCCGAGCGGGTACGCGAGACCGGGCCCGCCCGGGCGCTGCGCTACGGCGCCGGCCGGGAGGCGGCGACCGGCGTCGGCCTCACCTGCGGCGGCACGATCGACGTCTTCGTCGAACGCCTCGACCGCTACACATTTCCCCGGCTGGACGACGTGGTCACCGCCGTGACCGCCGGCGCGCCGGTGGCCGTGCTGACCTGTGTCGCCGGGCCCCGGCACCGGCTGGGTCGGCGGATGCTGCTCGGCCCCTGGGGGGTGCACGGCTCGCTCGGCGACGCGCGGTTCGACGCGGCGGCCGTCCGGGACGCGCGGGCGGCGCTGGCCGCCGCCCGCACCGAGGTGCGCCGGCACCCCGGTGACCTCGCGGTGCTGGTGACCGCGTACCCGCCGCCGCCGCGGATGATCCTGTTCGGGGCGACCGACCACGTCGCGGCGCTGGCCGCGGTCGGCTCCCAGCTCGGCTACCGGGTGACCGTCTGCGACGCCCGGCCCGCCTTCGCCACCCGCCGCCGGTTCCCCTCGGCCGACGAGGTGGTCGTCGACTGGCCGCACCGCTACCTCGCCGCCGAGGTCGCCGGCGCCCGGGTGGACGAGCGGGCCGTGCTGATCGCCATGACCCACGACCCGAAGTTCGAGCTGCCGCTGCTGGAGGTCGCCCTCGCCGGCCCGGCGGCCTACGTCGGCGCGGTCGGGTCCCGCCGCGCGCACGCCGAGCGCCTCACCCGGCTGCGCGCGGCCGGCGTCGATGACAGCGCGCTGGCGCGGTTGGCTGGTCCGGCCGGCCTGGACCTGGGCGCGAGCACGCCGGCCGAGACCGCGGTCAGCATCGCCGCCGAGGTGATCGCGGTCCGCACCGGTCGGGCCGGCGGGCCGCTCGGCCGCGGTCTCGGGCGGATCCACGCGTCATCGGTCGCTCCCTCGGGCGTGTCGCCGTCGTGCGAACCGCAGAGCAAGGAGCGATATGACTCCTGGTCATAATTATGACTCGGAGGTATGTCAGTCGTCCGGGACCACGCCGGTTTCCTTGTCCTGAGCGCCGGGAAGGCTCCGGCATGGCCGAGACATTCGTGAGCGAAGACCTGAAGACGCTGCAGTCGATGGCGCGCGGGGCCGGCATTCCGGATGCCGAGCGCCTGTCGCACGACGACCTGGTCGAGGTGTTGCGCCGCGCCGGGCTGGCCGACGGCACCCAGGACGACTGGCCGGACCAGCCGATCGAGGACCCGGCGCACCTGGCCGGGCTGCCCCGCAGCTCGCTTCGGCAGGGCGATGAGAGCACCGGCGGCCGCGCCGCCGAGGAGGCGATCGGCGCCCGGCCCGGGGAGTCCGGCACCGAGATCGACGACCGCACCCGACGCTGACCGCACCGGCGGGCCGCCACCGGAGACGGAGGCGGCCCGCTTCCGTCGGGTGAGGGGTGCGGGTGTGCTCACCGCGCAGGGCCGCCGACCGCGGCGTCCAGCATGTTCTCGATCAGATCAGCGGCGCGCGGAGTGCCGCCCTCGGCCCGGACGGCGGCCTGCAACTCTTTGGACCGTTCGACGCGTTCCGGATCCGTGACCAGGTCGTGCAGCGCCACACGAAGGGTTTCGGCAGTGGCGTCGGCGGAGTCCACACGGCAGGCGACACCGAGTTCCACGAGCCGGTCGGCGTTCATGAACTGCTCGGCTCCCTGGGGCACGGCGATCATGGGAACACCGGCGAGGAGGCCTTCGCCGCAGCCGCCCATGCCGGCGTGGGTGACGAAGGCGTCGGCCTGTTCCAGGACCCCCCGCTGAGGGACCCAGGAATGCACTTCGACGGTGGGCGGGATGGCACCGAGTGCGTCGGGGTCGGTGTGCTTGCCGATCTGGAGTACGACATGCCAGCCAGGCAGGTCGCCGAAGGCGGCGATGCACCGGCGGTAGAACGCGGTTCGGCGCGTGTACGCCGAGCCGAGCGAGATCAGCAACACGTTGTCGGCGTCTGCCGGGCGGGTCCAGCCCTTCGTCGGGTCTGCCCGGATGTCGAGACAGGGGCCGACGAAGGTCACCGTCCGGGTGTCGACGCGGTCGGCGTGCGGCTGCATCGCTCGCGGGATCAGGGCGAGGGCCCGCGCGGGCGGCCCGGAGAACGCGTCCATGTCCGTCGTGGTCGCCCCGCAGTCGGCGAGCCAACGCGCGAACCTGCCTCGGTACGCGTCGGCGCCCGGCAGCGTCCAGAGATGCGCCGCGACTTCCTCCTGGTAGCCGTCCCAGCCGACGAACGTCGGTGAGAGCTGCACGAGGGGTCGGCCCTGCGCTTCGGCGAGGGCGCGCGCGGCATAGGCGCCGATGTCGTAGAGGTACAGGTCGGCGGGGTCGTCGCCGTAGCCGGCGCGCAGTTGCGGGAGCGCCTGGACGGCGTCATCGAGGAACAGGCTCGCCGCGGCGATCGGATCGGCGGGCCAGTCGTTGTCGACGACGGGCAGTGTGGAGGTGCAGGGCACCAACGCCGCACCGGCGGACGCGATCCGGTCGGCCATCAACGGGTCGTTGGCGTAGGTGACCCGGTGCCCGCGGGCCACCAGTTCACCGATGAGCGCGAGACTGGGCAGGACATGGCTGACGACAGGGACGCCGACCATCGCGATGTGGGCACGACGACGGGACATCAGCGATCGCTCTGGTCGGCCTGCGCGGCGGCATCCTCAAGGTCGGCGACGGTCCCCGACATGATCGTCCGCACGTGCCTGGTGATGTGCTCCACGGGCCAGTCCCACCATCCGACGGCGAGGAGCCGGGCGACGTCCGAGGCGCCGTAGCGGGTGCGGATGAGCTGGGCGGGATTGCCGCCGACGATGCCGTAGTCGGGGACATCGCTGGTCACCACGGCGCCGGCGGCGACGATCGCGCCGTGACCGACGCGCACACCGGGCATGATCGTGGCGCCGTGGCCGAACCACACGTCGTTACCGACCACCGTGTCGCCCCGGCCGGGCAGGTCGGTTATCAGGTCGACGTGGTCCGTCCAGGAGCCACCCATGATCGGGAACGGGAAGGTGGAAGGACCGTCCATGCGGTGGTTGGCGCCGTTCATGATGAAGCGGGTGCCGGTCCCCAGCGCACAGAACTTGCCGATGACAAGCCGCTCGGGACCGTAGTGGTAAAGCACGTTGCGCGCCTCGAACGCGGTCGGATCGTCCGGATCGTCGTAGTAGGTGAAGTCGCCGACCTCGACCAGCGATGACCTCACCAACGGCTTGAGCAGGACTACGCGCGGATGCTCGCGCATGGGGTGAACCGCGGTGGGGTCGGCGGGGACGGGAAGCATCGGGGAGGCAGTTCCTCTCTGGTGGGCCAAGGCGACAAGTGTCGCGTTAAGATGCTGGCACAACCCCGTCACCTTGACCAACCGGATTCCGATGACGCACCCGACTGCCACGACGCCAGACCGCCGCCCAGGCGGTCGCACCGCCCGCATCCGCGCCCAGGTTCTCGACGCCGTGCGCGCCGAGCTTGCTGAAGGCGGTCACGAAGGACTCACGATGGAAGGTGTCGCCACGCGGGCCGGAGTGCACCGCGCCACGGTCTACCGGCGGTGGCGCGACGTCGGCGGCCTGCTCGTCGACGTCATCGACGCCGCCGGCGAGATCAACTGGCAGCCGCCGGACACCGGTTCCCTGCGCGGCGATCTGACGGCCCTCAACCAGGAGATCCAGGAGTCCCTGGTCGCACAGCCGTCGTTCGCCGTCGCCCTGATGGCCGCCTCGTTCCACTCCGAACAGGCGGCGCGGGCCCAGACGCAGCTGTGGGCGGACCGGTACGACCAATGCGAGATCCTCGTTGAACGTGCCATCGAGCGGGGCGATCTCCCCGCCCAGCACACCGACGCTCGAAGCCTGCTCATCGCCGCCACCGCACCGCTCTACCACCAACTGGTGCTCCTGCGCGCCGAGCCGGACCCGCAACTCCCGAGCCGGGCCGCGCAGGCGGCGGTCCTGGCGGCAGCCGCGGGCGCCTTCGCCGTTCGTCGGGAAGAGAGCGGATGACCGAGGAACACAGAGCGTACGGAGGCGCGACCTCGGCGGCGGGGGCCGGAAGGCGGATATCTCGGGTTCCACCGTGGCCCTCGCGCGGCGTCCGGTCCAGACGCCTGCCTATGCTCGCGGCATGCTGTCCCAGGTGATCGGGCTGTCCCGGCACTTCACCGAGGAGTCGCTGCGCGCCTACCTGATGGCGCGATCCACCCGCCTGCCCACCGGCTGCCTGGTCGTGCGCGGCTACGGCGGCCGGCGCGGGGTCCACCAGAAGCTCGCCGGCCGGGCCTGGGCGCACGTCGCCGCGTACGCGGTCTTCGTCGGCGGCTACCGGCCGGACCTCGAGGTACGCCACGACTGCGGCGTCCCCGACTGCATCGAGCCGACCCACCTCCGGCAGCTCAGCCACGCCGACAACTGCCGCGAGCGTCAGCAGCGGCCGACCTGCCGCAACGGGCACGACCGGGAGTCCGACCCCACCACCGGGCGGTTCCGGAAGGTGTGCCGGCGCTGCAACAACGACGCCCAGCGGCGATGGCGCGAGCGGCGCGCCGCCGAGGTGGCCGCGGCCCGGGCCGGCTACCGGCCCTGAGCCCGCTCACCGCAGCTCGGCCTCGCGACGTAGCTGGTCGAAGATGATCTGATCCACCGGGGAGACCCGGTGACGGTCGGCGTAGGTGAGCCAGGCCAGCTCGGCGATCTCGGCCGCCGGCCGGAGGGTCCCCCGGTAGTCGGCGGTGTAGCAGCGCATCCGCACCATGACGCCGTCCGCGTGGCCGTGCGCCTGGGCCTCGAAGACGCCGGT
The DNA here is from genome assembly GCF_900090105.1 of Micromonospora humi. Classification (GTDB taxonomy): domain Bacteria; phylum Actinomycetota; class Actinomycetes; order Mycobacteriales; family Micromonosporaceae; genus Micromonospora; species Micromonospora humi. Next base: position 156,774 of record NZ_FMDM01000002.1, read on the forward strand.
GAACACGGCGCTGTCGGGGTCCACGTCGACGCTGAGTTCCTCCTGGACCTCGCGGACGAGCGTGTCGAGGTCGCTCTCACCATCTTCCCGTTTGCCGCCTGGCAGGTAGTAGACGTTCTTGCCGTGGGACCGGGTGCTGAGGATCGCCCCGTTCTCCACCCGCAGCCACGTGACCTTGTCGATGACGCTCACCGCTGGAGGTTAGCGGGCGTCGAACACCAGGCTGAAGCATTACGCACAAGAACTGTCATTATGATGTGTGGCCGATTCACGGCTTTTGTTCGCACGGTTTAGCGGATTTTCATTAACGGTAATCCGTTAAACCGCGTCGATAACGGGTTGAGCCGCTTCCCTGTCTCTCGTAGGTTGCCTGCGACGCCGAAGAGAGAGGACACGAGCAGCATGACCCCGCCTGCTCTCCGGATCTGACACGTTCCACCGCTCACCGGTAGCCGACGCCCCGCGTCGGCTCCGCCGGGCTGCCCCGCGCACCCCGGTCATGCGGCGTTCGAGGTCGCGCGTAATCGGCCTCGTGTCAGGTCTAGAGAGATCAGGTCTCGAAACTCATGTCCTCACAACCTCATATCGTGCTGCCCTGGGTCGTTCACCGAACCCGGCTGCCGCTGCTGTCGTGGCGGTGCGTGGACTGCCCGTCGGAGTCCGCCACCACCGGCGCCGGACGGTTCCGCGTCAACGCCAACGGCAAGCTGCTGGACGTGTGGCTGCTGGTCCGCTGCGTGCGCTGCGACCGGACGAGCAAACTCACCGTGTACGAGCGCACGCCGGTCAGCTCGTTCGATCCGGTCGAACTGCACGGCTACCACGTCAACGACAGCCGGCTGGTGGCGTCCACGCTGCTGGATCCGGCGCTGGCCCGGCGCAACCGCTTCGCCCTCGACTGGACGGACGCCTGGCGGTTGGACGCCCCGCCGACGCCGCTCGACGAGGCGTGGCCGGTCCGGGTGGAGGTGGCCTTCCGCGATCCGGTGCCGGTGCGTCCGGACCGGCTCGTCGCGCGCGGGCTCGGCCTCAGCAGGCCCGAGGTCCAGCGGCGGGTCAAGTGCGACGTGCCGATGCGGCGGTCCAGGATCGCCGGCTTCACCTTCACGCTGATGTCGGTGCGGTAGCGGGCATCCGGTCGCGGCGGGCACCCAACCCGCCGCGACCGGATCAACCCAGGATCACCCGGGGCGGGTCCGGGAGATCACCCCGGCATGGGCAGGCATTCGTCGAGCAGAGCGACGACGTCGCGCCAGGCCCGCCGCGCGTGCTGTGGGTGGTAGCCGACGCCGGGGACCACCGGGTGGTCGACGGGCGGGTGGTGGAAGGCGTGCAAGGCGCCGCCGTAGACCACCAGGCGCCAGTCGACGCCCGCGGCCCGCATCTCGTCGACGAACGCGTCCCGTTGCGCGGGCGGCATGATCGGATCCTCCGATCCGACCCCGGCCCACCGGGCAGCGGATGCGCGCCGCCTCGCCCGGTCGGCCCGTGGTCAGTGCGTTGACTGTCCCGATCACCCGCAGGTCGACGCCGTCGCGCCCGAGTTCCAGCCCGATGGCGCCCCCGGTGCCGTAGCCGACGGCGGCGATCCGCTCGGGATCGGTCCGCGGTTCGGCGCGCAACACGGCGAGCGCCGCGTGGCCGATCTCCCGCATCCGCTCGGGGTCGGCGAGCAGCGGCAGGCACCGGGCCAGCATCTCCTCCGGGTCGCCCAGATAGCGCCCGCCGTGCAGGTCGAAGGCGAGCGCCACGTAGCCCCGCTCGGCGAGCGCATCGGCCCGGCGGCGCTCGACGTCGCTGAGCCCCGTGCCCTCGGGCCCGAGCAACACCGCTGGTCGCCGGTCGACACCGGCCGGGAGCGCGAGGTGCCCGATCATCGTCAGGCCGTCGGCCGGGTACTCGACCGTACGTGTGGTGATCGCCGTCATCGCACTGAGCGTAGTGACGCTCGAGCCCGGTCAGAACGGCTTTCGCCGCTGGCAGAACCGCGCGCGGGCGCACCTGACGACCGGGACCTCCACTACGGTGGCAGCAACAACGCCGATCCACTCTGGAGGCAACGGTGCCGGTGTCGTCGCGTGAGGTCGTCGAGCGGGTGCTGCGCGCCGGCCGGGAGCAGGATGTCGAGGCGTTCGTGGCCCTGATGGCCCCGGAGGGGTACATCGAGTGGCCGTTCCGGCCGGCGGGTGTGCCCGGCCGCGTGCAGGGGCACGCCCAGATCCGCCGGCACCTGACCGAGGCGGCCAACGCCCTGGTCACGATCGACGAGCACCGCGACCTGGTGCTTCACGAGACCACCGATCCGGAGGTGGTCGTCGTGGAATACGAGGCCCGCGGCAGCGTGGTCGCGACCGACGCGCCGTTCGAGCAGACCGTGATCGCGGTGTTCCGGGTCCGGGACGGCCGGATCGTGTCCTACCGCGACTACATCAACCCGCTGGCCCTGCTCGCCGCTCTCGACGAGGGAGACATCTGATGGAGACCGACGGGCGCGACCGGCACTCGTCCTCGTTCGGCGCGGCGGCCACCGCGTACGCCGAGCACCGCCCGGACTACGCGCAGGCCGCGGTCCGGTGGGCGTTGCGGGCCGCGCCCGGCCGGCGGGTGCTCGACCTCGGCGCCGGCACCGGCAAGCTGACGGCCACGATCGGCGCGGTCGGCGCCGACGTCACCGCCGTCGAACCGGACCCGGCCATGCTGGGCGAGCTGCGCCGCGCCCTGCCCGACGCGCGGGCGCTGCCGGGCAGCGCCGAGGCGATCCCGCTGCCGGACGCCGCCGTCGACGCCGTGCTGGCCGGCAACGCCATGCACTGGTTCGACATGGCGGTGGCGGGCCCGGAGATCGCCCGGGTCCTCGCCCCCGGCGGTGTGCTGGCCGGGCTGTGGAACGTGCTGGACGACCGGGTCGACTGGGTCGCCGGGCTGGCCGAGGTCAGCGGGAGCGCGGCCGTCGGCCCCCGGGACACGCCCGCCGGTTGGCGGGTCGAGACGGCGCGGATGCACCTGCCGGGCAACGGCGCGCCGGCCCGCTTCGACGACCCGGAGCAGGCCGAGTTTCCGCACGGGCAGCGCCGCACCGCCGACTCCCTGGTGGCGACGCTGGCCACCCGGGCGGGAATGCTGGTCATGCCGGAGCCGGAGCGGGCGGCCGCGCTCGACCGGATCCGCGCGTTCCTGGCGAGCCGCCCGGAGACCGCGCACGGCGAGTTCACGCTGCCCATGCTGACCTGCGTGCTGCGCGTGCGACGGCGGTGAACGGCGCGGACGTCCGCTCGGCCGCCACGGCGATGACCGCCGCGCTGTCGCCGGGCACCGGCCGGGACTGGACGGTACGCGCGGGCGACCTGGACTGGTCCTGCTGGACCACCGCCGCGCACGTCGCGCACGACCTGGTCGGATACGCCGGCCAGGTGGCCGGCCGTCCCACCGACGGCTACCTCCCGTTCGACCTGCGGGTCCGTCCGGACGCGCCGCCCGCCGAGGTGCTGGCCGTGGCGGTGGCCGCCGCCGGGATGCTCGCGGCCGTGGTGGACGCCGCCGACCCGGCCGGCCGGGGCTGGCACTGGGGTCCGTGCGACGCGGACGGGTTCGCCGCGATGGGCGTGGCGGAGATTCTGCTGCACACCCACGACGTGACCCGCGGTCTCGACCTGGCCTGGTCACCGCCGGCCGAGCTGTGCGCGGCTGTGGTGCGGCGGCTGTTCCCCGACGCGCCCGCCGGTGACCCCGCGCCGGTGCTGCTCTGGCTGACCGGCCGCGCCCCGCTGGGCGGCCGACCGCGCCGGAGCGCCTGGACCTGGCGCGCGGCGCGCGGCTGAGCGCGGCCCGGCCCGCCCGTGCTCCTGGCCTGTGGCGACGGTGCTCAGACGTCGACGGTCGGCCTTTGCCCGGGCATTGCTGTCCGCCGCCTGCCGACGGTGAGGATCCGCGCGCAGCCCACCACGCCGGCCACCAACAGCACCAGCCCACTGACGACGTCGGCGACCCGGTTCGGCCAGGGCAGGATCGCGGGGGTGGTGAACCGACCGACGACGAACGGTTCGAGCACCGCGCCGAGCGGGACGACGAGGCGGGCGGCCACCCCCCACGGATCCGCCCGGTGGGCGATCGCGCCCACCAGGCCGAGCGGTCCGCCCACCACCACGGCCCCCGCAAGCCAGAAGAGGTTGGCCGCCCAGACGCCCCGGTCGAACATCCCGAACGCCGTTCCCACGCCGTAGTGGACGACACAGGCGGTGAGCAGGGCGACGACTCCGGCAGCGACGGCCTGCGCGGGACGGCGGACGAGCCACCCGGACACCACTGCCAACCCGGCCCAGACCGTTCCGGCGTTGACCATCTGGCTCAGGGCCAACCGGCCGGCCAGCAGGGTGTCCGCCCGGCCTTCGAGTTCGCCAGCGGTCGTCACGTTCGAGGCCAGCGACACCAACGCCAGCACACTCGCGGCGACGACGACCAGGCACCATCCCCGTCGAGTCATGGCCAGAGGGTACGCAGGCGCAGCCCGCCGCTGCCGCTGGGCGTGGTTCTCAGGTCAGTTGCTCGGCCAGGGCGAGGATGATCCCGCTCGGCCCGCGCAGGTAGCAGAGCAGGAAGCTGTCCTCGAAGCGGGTCACCTCGCCGACGAGTTCACCACCGAGGGGCCGCAGCCGAGCGAGCGTGGCCTCGATGTCGTCGACGGCGAACATGACGCGGTGCAGGCCCCGCGTGTTGGCCGGGGTGACCGCCGGCTCGGGGGTGATCGACGTCGGGGCGTGGTAGGTCGCGAGTTCGAGCCGGCCCGGCGCGTCCGGGATCCTCATCATCGCGATCTCGCTGCGCATGTCGGACAGCCCGACGACCCGGCCCGCCCAGTCACCCTCGATCGGCATCCGGCCTTCCAGCTCCATGCCGAGCGCGGTGAAGAAGGCGACCGCGGCGTCGAGGTCGTCGACCACGATGCCGACGTTGTCCATCCGGTGAATCGTCACGCCCCGAGGATAGGACCGAGGTACGACGTCACCGGCACGCCGAGCCGCGCAGGTGCGCCAAGACCGTCGTCACGTCCGCGGCCAATCCGCGAAGGCCTTGCGCAGCCGGTCGATCTCCGAGGGCGCGAGGCGGTAGAGGGTGAAGACGGCGTCGGGAAGGCGGTCGAGCCGTCGGAGGGCGTCGTGGGCCTCGTCTTCGGTGAGATCGGGGTCGGCGCGCTGGCCGAGCGCGATCAGGTCGGATCGGTCGTAGCGGTCGAGGACCGCCGCGACGTCGATGTAGTCACGAGGCTGAGCCCGAGTGATCATGGCAGCCATCTTGGTGCCGATGAGATCGTCGAGGTGCAGGACAGGTCCGATGTCGAGCACGACGGGAGTGTTGGTCCGGGCGAAGCGGACGAGCTGCACCCGGACCGCCTCGGCGTCGTGGCGAACCTCGAACTCGACCATGTCCTGGTCGAACCCGTAGAAAACCTCATCCAACTCGGTGGGATCTGCGACGCTCTCGACCTGGTAGCCGGCGTCGTGGAGTGCCTCGCGGACCAGCTCGGCGCCCGCAGTTACCCCACCGTCGATGTCGGTGAACAGGTCGACGTCCTCGGTCGGACGGTTGACGACGCCGTGGACGACGAGCGCCTGCCCGCCGGCGAGGGCGAAGCCGTGGTCGGCGGCCGCGGTGAGTGCGATCCGGGCGACATCGCACTGAAACGGGTCGGGGATGAGCGGCATCAGGCCGCGATGTCCCGGGCGCGGAGCATCGGGTGGCGCTGCTCCCAGGCACGGCGGACGCCGCGAGGCAGATACAGCGTCGACCAGAGTCGGATCAACGTCGGCCCGTGCAGCCACGTGCGCAGCTCATCGGCGCGGACGGCTTCAGTCAGCACCGTCTCGTACATCCAGGGCAACAGCCCCGGGCGGTCGAGGTCGACATGCCGGTCGGACTGCCAGAACAGCCGGTGGGGCAGCTCGACGACACCGGCGGTGGGACCGCGCAGCTCGCGGAGATCGTCCGCCACGACCACACGGCGCCCCGGACGGGCCGCGTGTGGTGCACTCGCACCTCGGACGGAGCCGGTCGGGTCCATGGAATCGAGAATAACCCGGTTGACGTGCTGTCGGGCTCAGCGACGCCACCAGCGCCACCGGCGGCGGGATCGCGCGGCCGGCGGCGGTGACATCGGGGCCGGCGAGGAAGTCGCGGCACCACGGCGGTCGGCGCGCCACCGCAGCACCGCCTGCTCGACGTCGACCGGACGGACCACCACGCGCGGCCCGGTCGGGGTGCGCAGCCAGGCCACCACCTCGGCGTTGAGCACCGCCAGGTACGACCGGACGGCCTCCTCGGTGGGCAGGTCACGCAGCTCGCCGGGGAGCTGCTCGATGCGGCGGCGCAACTGCAGCGGGGTGGGCAGCATCAGATCGGACGGGATCTGCTCCCGTTCCATGAAGCCGCGGATCCACCAGCCCTCGTCGTAGGGCTCGTTGCGGCCCGGGATCGGTTTGCCGGCGCCCGGCAGGTTGTCGAACTCGCCGCGCTCCTGGGCGGAGCGGATCTGCGCCTCGACCGCGGCCTCCCAGCCGTACGTCATCGCCGTCACCTCCCGAGTCCACCGTATCCGCCGGTTTTCGCCTATGGTCAGCGCCGGGCGGCGCCGGGGTGTTCCCGGGCGCCCGTGAGAAAGGGAGCGGCGTGCGGGACTGGCTGGTCGGCCTCGGGGCGGCGGTGGTCTGCCTGGTGGGGAGTTGGGCGCTGCTGGTGCTGTCGGCCCGTCGGCTGCCGCCGGGGATCCTGCGCGATCTGGCCGCGTTCCTACCCGATTGTCTGACCGTGGTGCGGCGGCTGCGCCGCGATCCCCGGGTGCCGCGCCGGGCCCGGATCGCGATCGTGGTCGCGGGCGTCTGGCTGGCCAGCCCGATCGACCTGATCCCCGAGTTCCTGCCGGTGATCGGCCCGCTGGACGACATCGTCGTGGTGGCGCTCGCGTTGCGCTACGCCGGGCGGCAGGTGCCCCGCCAGGTGCTGCTGGAGGCGTGGCCGGGTGAACCGCGGCTGCTGCTGCGCCTGCTCGGCGCGCCGTGACGGCTCAGGGCCGCAGGCGTACGTGCCGGTGGCCGTCGCGGGGGAACGGCGGGCGGGCCGGCATCACCTCGGCGAACGCGTACCCGCTCTTCTCCGCCACCCGGCAGGAGGCCGGGTTGTCGATCTGGTGGAACAGCTCCATGCGGGTCAGCCCGGCGGCGGCGAAGCGGGTGAACGCCCAGCCGGTGACCGCGTCGACGGCCCGGGGCGCGACGCCCCGCCCCCGCGCCGGCGCGGCGGTCCAGTAGCCGACCTCGGCTGCCGGGTGGCCCGGGCGGACCTCCTTGAGCACGACGCAGGCGACCAGCCGCTCCCCCGCCGGCGCCTGCTCCAGCACGGCGAAGCTGAACCGGCGGTCGGCCGCCCAGCCCTGCCGGCTGCGGCGCACGAACGCCCGCGCCTCGCCCCGGCTGGTCACCGGGTGGCGGGTCCAGGCACGCAGCACCGGATCCTGGTAGATCTCCAGCAGGTCGTCGGCGTCACCGTCGCACCACGGTCGCAGCGTCAGGCCGGGCGCGGCGGGAGTGGCGGCGGCGGACAGCACGACGGACATTGCGACAGTGTCGCGCGTCACGCGCCTCGGCCGCGACCCCGCACCCGTGGGCGGGCCCGGCGGCGTAGGGTCCGGGCAGGGTCGACGGCGGGAGGCGGCATGGTCACGCTCGGCGCGGTGGTGGGCATCGCCCTGGTGGCGCTCGGTCTGGTGCTCACGCCCGGGCCGAACATGGTCTACCTGGTGTCCCGGTCGGTCACCCAGGGGCGCCGCGCCGGGCTGGTGTCGCTGCTCGGGGTGGCGGTCGGCTTCCTGGTCTACCTGGCCGCCGCGGTGGCCGGCATCGCCACCGTCTTCGTGCTGGTCCCGCCGCTCTACACGGCCGTGAAGCTGGCCGGCGCGGCCTACCTGCTCTGGTTGGCCTGGCGCACGCTGCGCCCGGGCGGCCGGTCGGCGTTCACGCCGGCGCCGCTGCCGCCGGACCGGCCCCGGCGGCTGTTCACCATGGGTCTGGTCACCAACCTGCTCAACCCGAAGATCGCGATCCTCTACGTGTCGCTGCTGCCGCAGTTCGTCGACCCGGCGCGCGGGCACGTGGCGGTGCAGAGCCTGCTGCTCGGGCTGACCCAGATCGGCATCGCGCTGACCGTCAACGCGCTGATCGTGCTCAGCGCCGGCGCGGTGTCGGCGTTCCTCACCCGCCGGCCGGGCTGGGCCCGCCTCCAGCGCTACGTGATGGGCACCGTGCTGGCCGGGCTCGCGGTGCGCATCGCCGCGGACCGCTCCCGCGCCGCCGTCGCCACCCCCTGATCCGGTACGCGTGCCTCAGCACGGCGGTTCGCGCAGCACCGCCACGCCGCCGGGCGGCACGGTGACCCGGTCGTCGACCGGCTCGCCGGTGAGCAGCTCGTGCCCCGCGGCCGGCACCCGCTGCGGCCGGTCGGTGTGGTTGAGCAGGAACAGCCAGCTGCGGTCGCCGTCGCGCCGGCGTACCGCCTCGACGCCGGGGGGCGCCGCCGGGCAGGTCGGGACGACGCCGGCGAGCCGGGCCGCGTCGGTGAGCAGCCGGCGGTAGCTGTCATCGTCGGGCCGGGTGGAGACGTACCAGGCGCGGGCGTCGCCGATGCGGTGCCGGGTGACCGCGGGCCGGCCGTCGAGCACCCCGCCGATGTAGGCGGTGACCTGTTCCGCGCCGGCCAGGTGCACCGTCTCGGACCAGATTCGGCCGAACCCGCCGCTGGTCAGCGGTACCCGTTCGTCGTCGGCGAGCGGGTGGAACTCCTCCACCCGCACCCCGAGCAGATCCCGGTACGCGCCCGGGTAGCCGCCGAGGCGGACCCGGGCGTGTTCGTCGGCGACCCCGCTGAGCCAGGTGACCAGCAGGTGCCCGCCGGCGTGGACGTGCCGGCGTACCCACTCGGCGGTGGCGTCGGAGGCCAGGTAGAGCGCGGGCAGCACGAGCAGCCGGTGCCCGTCGAGCGGGTCGCCGGGCACCACCAGGTCGGTGGTGACGCCCGCCTGCCACAGCGCCCGGTGCGCGGCGGCCACCTCGCCCGGATGGTCGAGGCCGGTGCGGGGCATCCCGGGGTGGCGCAGCGCCCAGCCGCTGGCCGCGTCGTAGGCGATGGCCACCCGCGCCTCGATCCGGCCCGTCTGGACCGCGCCGAGTCGCCCGAGCGTCGTGCCGAGGTCGGTGGCCTCGCGGAACACCCGGGTCTCCGGGCCGGCGTGCGACACCACGGCCGAGTGGAAGTGTTCCGCGCCGCCGGCCGGGGCGCGCCACTGGAAGAACATCACCCCGGCGGAGCCGCGGGCGACGTGCGCGAGGCTGTGCCGGGTCATCCGTCCCGGCTCCTTGGTGTGCATCCGCCCGGCGGTGTGGATCCGGTCGGGGGCGCTCTCCATCAGCAGCCACGGCGCGGGCCGGCCGGCGCCGTGGCGGGCCCAGCCGCGGGCGAGGTCGGCGGCGAGCGCGGTCTGCTCCTCGGCGCCGCCGTCGACCCGGTCCGGGTAGTGGTCGACGGCCACCAGGTCGACCTCGCGCGCCCACCGGGCGTGGTCGACCGGCACCCAGTCGCCGAGCACGTAGTTGGTGGTGACCGGCACCGCCGGGTTCGCCGCCCGCAGCACGTCGCGCTGCTCGGTGTACGCCGACAGCAGCTCGTCCGACCAGAAGCGACGGAAGTCGAGCAGTTGGCCGGGGTTGCCCAGGTACTGGGTGGCGCGGGGCGCGCCGACGTGCGCCCAGTCCGCGTAGTGCTGACCCCAGAAGCTGGTGGCCCAGGCGTCGTTGAGCGTGTCGAGGTCACCGTGCCGGTCGACCAGCCAGCGGCGGAACGCCGTCTCGGCGTGCGGGCAGTGGCAGGTGGTGCCGTACTCGTTGTGCACGTGCCACAGTGCCAGCGCCGGGTGGTGGGCGTAGCGGGCGGCGAGCGTCGCGGCGATGCGGCGGGCCGCGGCGCGGTAGGCGGGCGCGGCGGCGCAGTAGGTGTCCCGGCTGCCGTGGTGCAGGCGGGTGCCGTCGGCGGTGACCGGCATCGCGTCCGGGTGGGCGTGGGTGAACCAGGGCGGCGGTGAGGCGGTGGGGGTGGCCAGGGCGGCCCGTACGCCGCCGGCGTGCAGCAGGTCCAGCACCTCGTCGAGCCAGTCGAACGTGTAGCGGGCGGGGGCTGGTTCCAGGCGGGACCAGGCGAACACGCCGACCGTGACCAGGTTGACGCCGGCGGCGCGCATCAGGGCGACGTCCTCGTGCCACACCTCGGGACGCCACTGCTCCGGGTTCCAGTCCCCGCCGTACCACAGCGCTTTAGTTGTCATCCCGGCCAAAGTAAGAACAGGTGAGGCGGAAAGTCAATGCGGCCGATCATTGACAGTTAGTTGTGGTTCCAAAGAAACTGGCGGTGCCGCCGCCCGGGTCGCCGCGAGGAGACGCCCATGCCGTACCGCCCGCCCTTGGTCCCGTACGAGACGTTCGTGGCCGACCCGCCCGACCTGCCGGTCCGCTGCCCCGGTGAGGAGGGCGCCGACGACGTGCTGCGGGCCGAGGTGGTCGCGACCGACCCGCACGGGGTCACGCTCAGCGCCACCTGCGCCTCCGGTCGCACGCTCGTCGCGCGGGTCGAGGCCGCCGGGGACGGGATCCTGCGGGTACGCCTCACCGACGACCTCTCGGTGCGCAGCCGCTCCGCGCCCGCCACCACCCTGACCCGGCCCGCGCCGCACCCGGCCGAGGTCACCGTCGACGACGCGTACGCCCGGGTGGACGCGGGCGGCGCCGTGGCCGAGATCCGCCTCGACCCGTGGGGGCTGCGGTTCCTCGACTCCGACGGCCGGCTGCTGGTGGCCACCGACGGCGGCACCCGCGACATCAGCGGCCGGCGGCGTACCCTGCCGCTGGGCCGCTCGACCGTGGACGGCGAGCCGGTCGCCTGGCACGAGAGCTTCGTGGCGCCCGGCGACGAGCGGTTCGTCGGCTTCGGCGAGAAGTTCACCCCGCTCGACAAGCGCGGCCAACGCCCGCTGATGTGGAACTTCGACGCGTTCGGTGGCGAGTCCGACCGGTCGCACAAGAACGTGCCGTTCTACCTGTCCGACCGCGGCTACGGCGTGCTCGTGGACAGCGGACTGCCGGTGCAGTTCGACGTCTGCGCCAGCACCCACAGCAGCGTGCAACTGCTGGTCCCGGACGACCTGCTCGACTACTACGTGCTGGCCGGCCCCACCCCGGCCGAGATCCTGGACCGGCTCGACGCGCTGACCGGCCGGCCGTACCTGCCGCCGAGGTGGGCGTTCGGCGCCTGGATCTCCTCCGGATTCTTCCCCGACAGCGAGCAGCGGGTACGGGAGCGGGCCCGGCTGATCCGCGAGCGCGACATCCCCTGCGACGTGCTGCACCTGGACTGCTACTGGCAGGTCGCCGGCCGCTGGTCGGAGATGCGCTGGGACGAGCAGGCGTTCCCCGACCCGCCCGGCATGCTCAAGGACCTCACCGAGCAGGGCTTCCGGGTGTGCCTGTGGATGAACCCCTACCTGATGACCGACAGCCCGCTCTACGCCGAGGCCGACGCCGCCGGCTACTTCCTGCGCCGCCCGGACGGCGGCACGTACGTCGCGGACACCTGGCACGGCAGCTATCCGGTCTGCGCCATCGTGGACCTCACCAACCCGGCGGCGGTGCGCTGGTTCCAGGGCCTGCTGCGGCCGCTGCTCGCCCAGGGCGTCGCGGTGTTCAAGACCGACTTCGCCGAGGCGGTGCCCGCCGACGCGGTGGCGCACAACGGCATGACCGGCGTCGAGCTGCACAACGTCTACGCGCTGCTGTTCAACGACGTGGTCGCCGACGTCACCGAGGAGGTGGCCGGGCACCGCACGGTGTGGGCGCGCTCGTCCTACCTGGGCGGGCAGCGGCACAGCGCGCAGTGGAGCGGCGACGTCAACGCCACCTGGCCGGGCATGGCGAGCACGCTGCGCGGCGGGCTGTCGCACGGGTTGTCCGGGGTGCCGTTCTGGAGCCACGACACCGGCGGCTTCCACGGCACGCCGGAGCCCGACCTGTACGTGCGCTGGACCCAGTTCGGCGCCCTGTCACCGCTGGTGCGGCTGCACGGCACCACCAGCCGGCTGCCGTGGGACTTCCCGCCGGAGGCGGAACGCCACGCGGTGGCCGCGCTGCGGCTGCGCTACCGGCTGCTGCCGTACCTCTGGTCGGCGGCCGTGGAGGCCTCCCGCACCGGCAGCCCGATGATGCGGGCGCTGCTGCTCGACACGCCCGACGACCCGACCGCCTGGGCCACCGACCTGCAGTACCGTCTCGGCGCCGACCTGCTGGTGGCGCCGGTGCTCGACAAGTCCGGGCGCCGCGCCGTCTACCTGCCCGTCGGCGACGACTGGCTGGACGCGGCCACCGGGCAGCGCCACGCCGGCGGCCGGCACCTGCGGGTGCACGCGCCGATCGACCGGCTGCCGCTGTATGTACGACACGGGGCACTGGTGCCGGTGGTGGCGCCCGCGTCGACCGTCGCCGACGGCCCGTTCCGTGACGTCACGCTCGTCGCCTGGGGTGGGACCGACGGGGTGACGGTGATCCGCGACCCCGACGGCGACACCACTGTCACCGCCGCCCGCGACGGCGACACGCTGCGGGTACGGGTGGACGGACCGCTGGACGTCCGCCGGGTCAGCGTGGTCGGCGACGACCCGCCGCGGCGGGTGGTGCTCGACGGCCAGCCGGCGCCGGTGACCCCGTTCGAGCCCTGGTTCGGCGGCTGAGGCCGCCGGCCGGGGCTGTGGCCGATTTAGTTTAAGCTGTAGCCGAACCCGACGGCCGCGGCGCAGGAGGCGGGCACCACGTGATCAGCATCGACCGGTCGTTCCAGACGGCCGACCTGGGTGACGTGCGGGTGGCCAACCGGGCCGTCGTGCTGCGGCACGTCCGGTTGCACGCCCCCTGCTCGCGCGCCGACGTCGCCGCGCGCACCGGGCTCAACAAGGCCACCGTCTCCAGCCTGGTCGGCGAGCTGATCGAACACGGTCTGCTGCGCGAGACCGGGCTGACCGAGAACCGGGTCGGCCGGCCGGCCACCATGCTGGTCCTGGACGGTTCCCGCCACGTCGGTCTCGGCCTGCAGATCGGCGCCGACGAGCTGGTCGTGGTCGCCGCCGACCTCGCCGGCGAGCCGCTGCTCACCTGGCGACGCGCGTTCGCCGCCGCGACCGCCGGGCCCGAGGAGACGGTACGCGCGCTCGCCACGCTCACCCGCCGCGCGGTCACCCGGGTCACCGGCGCGGGCCGCACGGTACTCGGCCTCACCGTGGGCGTACCCGGGCTGGTCGACGCCGACGGCGTCGTGCCGGCCGCGCCCGCGCTGGGCTGGCGCGGCGTGCCGCTCGCCGCCGCCCTGCGCCGCGCGCTGCGCGACCCGGGCTTCCCCGTCGGCGTCGACACCGACGCCAACCTCGCCGTCTCGGCCGAGCTGCGCCACGGCCCGTACGCCGGCACGGCCGACCTGGTGCACGTGACCGGCGGGCTGGCCGTCGGCGCCGGCCTGGTCAGCGGCGGCCGGCTGCTGCGCGGCGGCCGCGGCTTCGCCGGCGCGATCGGCCACCTGCCGGTGGCGGCGGGTCCGCCGCCGACCGGGACCGAGGCGCCGGCCTGCCACTGCGGCCGGCACGGCTGTCTCGCGGCGGTGGCCGGGGTGGACGCCGTGGTGCGTCGCCTCCTGCCGGACGCCGCCTCGGACGGCCCGGTCACCGACTACCTGCCGGAGATCGAACGGATCCAGGCCCTCGCCCGCGCCGGGGACGTCCCGGTGCGCGACGGGCTCGCCGAGGTCGGCCGGCAGCTCGGGTACGCGATCTCCGTCCTGGTCGACCTGCTCGACCCGGAGGTGGTGGTGGTCGGCGGTCACCTGGCGGCGCTCGCGCCGTGGCTGCTGCCGGCCGCCCGCGCCGAGGTTTCCGCCCGCACGTCGGGGCCGCCGGCCACGGTCCGGCTGGAGGCCAGCGCGTTGGGTTCGGTGGCCAGCGCGGTGGGCGGCGCCACCGCCGCACTGGCCGCGGTGGAGGCCGGGCAACTGCCCGCCGCCTGACCCTTGACCGCACCGCCCCCGGGTGCCAACCTCGGTAGCGCCGCTACCGGGCCGGGCAACCCGTGGGCGGCCTGTTTTCCGGTGGTTGTCGAAGCGCTTCACCAACGCTCCGGGCCGACCGCCGCCGGCCGACCACCCCCCTTTTCTGCACGCGTGCGCGCCGCCGTCCACCGGTCGGTCGTCGAAGCGCTTCGACGCCCCGGCGGGCGGGCGCACGCCCACCGGAGGCGCCCGCCATGACCGACCGCACCCCCCACCGCCCCGACGACCTGCTGGCCCGCCTCACCGTGGCGGAGAAGCTCGGCCTGCTGCACCAGTGGCAGGCGCCGGTCCCCCGACTCGACCTGCCCGCGTTCCGCACCGGCACCGAGGCGCTGCACGGCGTCGCCTGGCTCGGCGAGGCCACCGTCTTCCCGCAGGCGCTCGGCCTCGCGGCCAGCTGGAACCCGCAGCTCATCCGGGCGGTCGGCGCCGCCGTCGGTGACGAGGTACGGGCCAAGCACCGGGCCGACCCGCGGCGCGTCGGGCTCAACGTGTGGGCGCCGGTGGTCAACCCGCTGCGCGACCCCCGGTGGGGCCGCAACGAGGAAGGCTGGTCCGAGGACCCCTGGCTCACCGGTCGGCTCGGCACCGCGTACGCGTCCGGGCTGCGCGGCGAGCACCCCACCCGGCTGCGGACCGCGCCGACGCTCAAGCACTTCCTCGGCTACAACAACGAGACCGACCGGGCGGTCACCTCCAGCAACCTGCCGCCGCGCGTGCTGCACGAGTACGAGCTGCCCGCGTTCCGTGCCCCGCTGGCCGCCGGCGCGGCGGTCGCCGTGATGGCGTCGTACAACCTGGTCGACGGCGTGCCGGCGCACCTGAGCCCGCTGATCGACGGCGAGCTGCGCGGCTGGGCCGACGACGAGGTGATGGTGGTCGGCGACGCCGGCGCGGTCGGCAACATCGCCGGCGTGCAGCGGCACCTGCCCGACCACGTCGCCGGGTTCGCCGCCGCGCTGCGCGCCGGGGTGGACAGCTTCACCGAGGACGACGAGGATCCGGGCCCCACCGTCGCACGGCTCACCGAGGCACTGGCCCGTGGCCTGATCACCGAGTCCGACGTGGACCGGGCGGTCCGGCGGATCCTGTCGGTGCGGCTGCGCCTGGGCGACCTGGACCCGCCCGGCCACGACCCGTACGCCGACGTGCCGGCCGACGTGGTGAACTGTCCGGCCCACCGGGAACTCGCCCGCGAGGCCGCCCGCCAGTCGATCGTGCTGCTGGGCAACGACGGGCTGCTGCCGCTCGCGGCCGACCTGCGGGTCGCCGTGCTCGGCCCGCTCGCCGACACCGTGCTCACCGACTGGTACAGCGGCACGCTGCCGTACGCGGTCAGCGTGTACGACGGGTTGCTCGGACGGGTACGCGAGGTCACCACCCACGCCGGCGCGGACCGGATCACGCTGCACGTCGACAGTCGCGCGGTGGGCCGCACCGACGACGGGCCGCTGACCCTCACCGACGCGACGCCGGCCGAGTTCGACGTGGTCGACTGGGGCGACGGGGTGCTGGCGCTGTGCACGGTCCACACCGGCCGCTACGTCGGCGCCGACGACTCCGGCGCGCTCGTCGCCGACCGTCCGGGCCCGGGCGGCTGGGTGGTCCGCGAGACGTTCCGCCTGCACCACCGGCCCGACGGCACGGCGCTGCTGCACCACCTCGCCACCGGCCGGCACGTCGGCGTCGACGGCGGCGGCCGCCTCAGCGTCGCCACCGACGCCCCCGCCGCGTTCACCGTGCGGCTGCGCGTCGACGGCGCGGCCGAGGCCGCCGCGCTGGCCGCCGCCGCCGACGTGGCCGTGGTGGTGCTCGGCAACCACCCGATGGTCAACGGCCGCGAGACCGAGGACCGCGTCGACCTGGCGCTGCCCGCCGGTCAGCTCGACCTGCTGCGCGCCGTGCACGCCGCGAACCCGCGCACCGTGCTGGCGCTGACCAGCAGCTACCCGTACGCGGTGGGGTGGGCCCGGGAGCACCTGCCGGCGGTGCTGTGGAGCGCCCACGGCGGGCAGGAGCACGGCAACGCGCTGGCCGACGTGCTGCTCGGCGCGGAGGACCCGGGCGGCCGGCTCACCCAGACCTGGTACGCCGACACCGCGGAGCTGCCCGACCTGCTCGACTACGACGTCATCGGCGCGGACGCCACCTACCTCTACCACCGGGGCGAGCCGCTGTACCCGTTCGGCCACGGGCTCAGCTACGCCGAGTTCGACTACGCTGACCTCCGGTTGAGCACCGCCGCGGCGCACGCCGGCGAGGAGGTGGAGGTGAGCGTCGAGGTCACCAACACGGGCCGCCGCCCGGGCACCGAGGTGGTGCAGCTCTACACCCGGCAGCGGCGCTCCCGGGCCAAGCAGCCGCTGCGCCAGTTGCGCGACTTCGCCCGGGTCACCCTCGAACCCGGCTGCGCGGCCCGGGTCACCCTGCGGCTGCGTACCGCGGAACTGGCCTGGTGGGACGAGACCCGCGCCGCCCCGGTGGTGGAGGACGCCACCCACTCGGTGCTGGTCGGCCGCTCCGCCCGCGACATCCGGCTGGTCGGCGCGGTCACCGTGACCGGCGCCGGCGGGGTGAGCACGCCCGCGGCGCGGCGCTCCGGGGCCGGCCGGTGAGCGGCCGGGCCGCCGGCGAGCAGGTCACCATCGCGGACGTGGCCCGACACGCCGGGGTGGCCGCGAGCACCGTGTCGTACGTGCTCAGCGGCAAGCGCGCCATCTCCGCCACCACCCGCAGCCGGGTGCTGGCCAGCGTGCGCGCCCTGGGTTACCACCCGAACGCCGGCGCGCGCGCCCTGGCCAGCCGCAAGGCCAACGTGATCGCGCTGGTGCTGCCGCTGCGCACCGGCATGCAGGTGCCGGTGGTGATGCGCTTCGCCACCGCGGTGGTCACCACCGCCCGCCGCTACGACCACGACGTGCTGCTGGTCACCGCCGACGAGGGCCCGTCCGGGCTGCACCGCATCGCCGGCAGCGCGCTGGTCGACGGGGTGCTGCTGATGGACGTGGAACTCGAGGACTCCCGGGTGCCGCTGCTGCGGGAGCTGTCGCTGCCCGGTGTGCTGATCGGGCACCCGGCCGACAGCACCGGTCTGGCCTGCGTGGACCTCGACTTCCGGCGCGCCGGCGAGCTGTGCGTGGAGCACCTGGCCGGCGCCGGGCACCGGCGGATCGCGCTGCTCGGCGCCCCGGCCGCCGTCTACGACCGGGGCACCGGCTTCGCCCACCGCACCCGCCGCGGCGTGCTGGCCGCGGCCGGCCGGCTCGGCGTCGAGGCGGTGACCCGGCCCTGCGAGGAGAACCCGGCGGCGGTACGCCGGGACCTGACCGCGCTGTTGGCCGACCATCCCGACATCACCGGCCTGGTGGTGCAGAACGAGTCGGCCGTCGAGCCGGTGCTGTCCACGCTGCCGACGCTGGGCCGTCGGGTGCCGCAGGACGTCTCCGTGGTCGCGGTCTGCCCCGACGAACTGGCCGAACCGTCCGCGCTGACCTGCGTGCCGGTGCCCGCCGAGGAGGTCGGCCGGCAGGCGGTGACGCTGCTGATGCGGCGCCTGCGCGACGAGCCGGTGCCGGAGGTGACCCTGCTGGAGCCCCGACTGACCGTGCGCGACACCAGCCGGTGACGCCGGCGCCAGGTCACCGTCGACAGGACCGGGAGGGGCACCGGTGCGGAGCCGGCCCGCGACGTGACGGGCCGGCTCCGGTGTGGGGCGAAGGTCAGCGGGTCACCGAGTAGATGCTGGCCAGCAGCACCGGGTTCTCGCCGCCGAGGTCCTCACGCTTGTTGATGGCGTAGTACATGACGTCGTTGCTGTAGGTGTTGTGGCCGAGCCCCAGGGCGTGGCCCAACTCGTGGGTGGTGGTGTTGTTACGGGTGCCACCGATCGCAACCGAGTCGTAGTAGTCGTTGAGCTGGACCTTCGCGCCCGTGTTGGAGAACGCGCCGGGCGAACCCGACGCGTAGAACAGCGTGGTCAGCCCGGTCCAGCCGGCGCCGTAGTTGCCGGAGAAGACGTCGACGCACCGGGAGCCGGACACCGCCGGGCAGCTGTTCCAACGGTATTCACTGTCGATGTTCTTCACGGTGTTCCACTTGGGCACCACCGAGGACACCGGCCACGACGAGCCGGAGTGGTCGTTGAACCGCACGTACGGGTCCTCCCACCCCTGGTTGCGCCAGAACGACACCGGGCAGCTCCAGCTCCTGGCCGAGCCGTACGCGCAGTCGCTGGCCGCCATCGCTGAGATGCCGTCGGTCGGCGCCGGCCGGACGACGCGCACGGACGTCTTGCCCTGTGCCCGGAGCTTGTCCGCCAACCTCTCCGGGGTGAACCCCGGCGCCGGGTCGTAGGTGGTCACGCTGATGCCGGTCGGCGTGACCTGCACGCTCTGCACGGTCACCGGCTCCGCCGCGCCGACCGGCGCGGCGGCGGTCGCCGATGCCCTCATCGCGGCGAGCTGCTGGTCGGTGAGCTTGGGGTAGGCGGCGAGGTCGGTGGCCGGGGCCTTGGCCTTGGCGCCCGGGTCGGCGGAGCCCGCCCAGCTGCCGTCCGCCTTCTTCTCCGCCAGGAAGGCGGCGTACTGCTCGTCCGGGTCGATGAACGTCGCGGCGGACGCGTGCGTGGTGGACGCGTGGGCGGCGCCCGGCAGGATGGCCACTGTCAGCGCGATGGCCGTCGCGGTGGCGAACAGCCACCGTGAGCGATGATTGACCTGCATGTTTCCCCCGATTTGTCGGCGCGGCGAAGGTGCCGCAGCGGCAGGTATGGATGACTGCCGATCGTCAGGTTATGGCACGGGAGCACATCGCAATCGAATGAGTTCGATTGCCGACAGCGGTCGGCAGCGGGCTGACAAACGTTCGGCTTTGAGCTAGGAGCGGCGGGCGTGCAGCGCGGGGCGGCAGCCGATGCGTCTTCCTGGTGAGGAGCACTGACGGGAGCGGGCGTGTCGTTCGAGAGTTTCGTGGCGGGGTACGGCCGGTCGCTGGTGCGACTGGCGTTCGTGCTGAGCGGCGACCGGCAGCTGGCGGAGGATCTCGCCCAGACCGTGCTGGCCGATGCGTACCGGCACTGGAAGCGGGTACGCGCGGCGGCGGACCCCGAGGCCTACGTACGCCGCATGCTGGTCAACGCGCATCTGAGCTGGCGTCGCCGGCGCTGGACGACGGAGCGGCCCGCCGACCTGAGCCAGGAGACCGGCGCCACGGTGGCCGACCCGGCCGACGCGGTCGCCGCCCGGGACCAGATGCGGGTGCTGTTGAGCAGGCTTGCCCCCCGCGCGCGCACGGTGCTCGTCCTGCGCTACTACGCCGACCTGGACGACGCGGCGATCGCCGCGGCGATGGGGGTCAGCGAGAGCTCGGTGCGGGCCACCGCCTCGCGTGCCCTGGCGAGCCTGCGCGTGCCCGCGGCCATCGACGCACAGAGGGAGACCTGATGAACCAGTCGACCGAGCGCGAGCTGCGCGAGCTGTTCGCCGCCGACGCCGCCGACGCCCCCGACGAGTCGGCCGTGGCCGCGGCGGCGGTACGCAGGGTCCACCGCAGGCGCCGAACCCTGGTGGTGGCGGCGGCCACGACCGCGGTGATCGTCGCGGCGGGCGTGTACGGCGTTCACCGGCCGGCCGCGACGCCGCAGGCGCGACCGCCGGTCACGTCCTCGCTCGCACCCGTCGCTTCGGCGCCGGCGGCCGATCTGCCGGCCGGGGTGAAGCCGGGCGATCCGCTCGCCGTCGGCGAGGCGCAGTGCGTCAAGACGTACTCACCGCGGGCGCTCGCCGAGCAGGCCTTCGCCTTCGACGGCACCGTGACCGGCATCGGACCGGCACGAACCGGGCGCGGCACGCAGCCGCCCCGGGACCTGCGATCGGTGACCTTCCAGGTGCACACCTGGTTCAGGGGTGGCTCGGCGGGCACCGCCGTGGTGGACATGTCGCCGCCCGCCGCGAGGGCCGGGACGGGCGATGCCACGTCCGAGCATGTCCCTGCCTATCGGATCGGCACCCGGTTGCTCGTGTCCGGCACGCCCCGCTGGGGCGGCGCGCCGCTCGCCGACCCGATCGCGTGGGGCTGCGGTTTCACCCGGTACTACAGCCCTTCCGTGGCAGCCGGATGGACTGCGGCGACGAGATGAAGGAGGCCGCCCCGGGGCGGTCAGAGGCTGTCGGGCCGGCGCAACGCGGCGTGCCGCTCGCCCGGCGCGGCGTACCAGGGCGGGCCCTCGGCCAGTGCGGTGTCGATCCGCAGCCGCGCCCAGTCGTCCAGGTCGGGCAGCGCGTCGGGGGTGAACCAGGCCACCGCGAGCGACTCGTCGCCGTCGGGGGTGGGCACCCCGCCGACGGCCCGGCAGCGGAACCAGACGTTGAGGTATTCGCAGGCGTCGCCGTTGGGGTAGACCACCGGGTGGGTGGCGACGCCGGCCAACCGTTCGACGACCACGTCGACGCCGGTCTCCTCGCGCACCTCACGCACCAGCGCGTCGGCGGGTTGCTCGCCCGGGTCGACGGTGCCGGCCGGCACCGACCAGCGCCCGTTGTCGCCGCGGCGGGCCAGCAGCACCCGCCCCGCGTCGTCGGTCACCACCGCGCTGATCCCGTAGAGCATGAGCAGGTCCTGGCCGACGTGCTGGCGCAGCCGGGCGATGTACGGCGACACGGGCATGGCGAGCAGGCTACCGCCGGCCCTCGCGGTGCCGCCGCAGCATCCCGGCGGCCAGCGCCGCACGGTCCAGGTCACCGGCGGCGACGCGCCCGGCGACGGTACGGCGCACCAGCCGGTCGGCCAGCGCCGGCGCGTGCCGGGCCAGCGCCAGCTCGACGCGCCCGCGCCGGGTGGTGGCCACGTCGCGGGGCGCCCGCCGGGCGGCGGCGGTGCGCAGGATCGCCGCCACCACCCCGTCGACCGGCTCCGGCCGGGACACCCCGCTCAGCGACAGCCCGGCCGCCACCGTGCTGTCGTGGATCGGCGAGTCGACCATGCTGGGGTAGACGACGCTGACCCCGACGTGCGTGCCGACCTCGTGGCGCAGCGCGTCGGCGTACGCGACCAGGGCGCGTTTGCTCACCCCGTACGCGGCGGCCAGCGGCAGTGGCAGCACGGCCATCCGGCTGGCCACGAAGATCACCCGGCCGCGGGCGGCCTCCAGGGCGGGCAGCGCCGCGGCCGTGGTCCGCCAGGCGGCGAGCAGGTTCACCTCCAGTTGCCGGCGTACCACCTCGTCGGGGGCCAGCTCGGCCGGCGCGGGCCCGCCGACGCCGGCGTTGTTGACCAGCAGGTCCAGCCCGCCGAGCCGGCCGACGGCGGCGGTCACGGCCGCCGGCGTGGCCGCCGGGTCGGTCAGGTCCACCCCGAGCACCGGCGGTGTGCCGTCGGGGTCGGCGTGCAGGTCCAGCCCGACCACGTGCGCGCCGGCGGCGGTCAGCGCGTCACCGAGGCGCCGGCCGAAGGTGCCGCGCGCGCCGGTGACCAGCACCCGCCGGCCGGCCAGCGCGCTCACCGCGTCGCTCCGGCGCGCCGCCGGCCGGCGGCCAGCTCCCGGTGCAGCTCGGCCAGGTAGGCGTCGAAGTCGACCCGCATGTGCGGGCGGCGGTGCCCCCAGCGGGCGGTGGCGGCGCGCAGCTCGGCGGCGCAGGCGGCGGCCTGCCGGGCCGGCTCCGGTGGCGCCCAGTCGCCGGCCAGGCGCGCGGCGACCAGTCGGGCCTGCGCCTCCAGCAGCGGGAACGCCGCCCCGGTGGACTGCATGAGCCCGACGAACGCCAGCCCGGGGGCGTCCAGGTGGAACACGTGCCGGTACAGCGGCAGCCGGTCGGCGCCGTCACCGAGCAGGCCCGGGTCGAGGAACGGCACCCGCACCCGGTAGCCGGTGCACCAGATGACCAGGTCGACCTCGTCGGCGTGGCCGTTGGTGAACTCGACCCGGTGCCCGTCGAGGCGGGTGATGCCGGGGCGGGGCTGGATGTCGCCGTGGGTGAGCCGGGACAGCAGCGCGTCGGAGAGCGTCGGGTGGTCCTGCAGGAAGCCGTGCGCCGGCGCCGGTAGGCCGTAGCGGGTGGGCGGTCCGACGGTGGCGGTGAGCATCCGCTGGCTGATCCGCTGCCGCAGCCGCCACGGCAACCGGCGGGCCAGCGCCCCGTTGAGGGTGTCCGACGGGCGCCCGAGCAGATACTTGGGCACCACCCAGACGCCGCGGCGCAGCGACAGCAGCGTCCGGTCGGCGGCGTGCGACGCGTCGACGGCGATGTCCATGGCCGAGTTGCCGCCGCCCACGACCAGCACCCGCCGGCCGGCGAGCTGTTCCGGCCCCCGGTAGTCGTGGCTGTGCATCTGCGCGGCGGCGCACTCGCCCGGGTAGGGCTCGGGTCGGTTCGGCACCCGGTTGTGCCCGTTGGCGACCACCACGGCCTCGACGTCGACCTGGACCGGCCCGTCGGGGCCGGTGGCGTGCACCCGCCAGCGGTCGCCGGCGCGGGCGACCCGGTCGACGGTGTGCCGCAGCCGTACCGCCTCGCGCAGCGCGAACCGGTCGGCGTAGGCGGCGAGGTAGCCGGCGACGCGGGTGTGGTCGGGGTAGTCGGGCCAGTCGGCCGGCATCGGGTGGTCGGCGAACTCGGTGCGCCCCTTGCTGGTGTTGAGGTGCAGTGTCCGGTAGGCGGGCGAGCCGGGCGAGCCGTAGACCCAGAGCCCGCCGAGCGTGCCGGCGGTCTCGAACGCGACCGCCGGCACCCCGGCGTCGGCGAGCGCCTTGAGCGTGGCCAGGCCGGCGGCGCCCGCGCCGACGACCGCGACCCTCGGTGGTGCTGCCATCCCCGCCCCCTTAATCCAACGACCGCTGGATAATCCCCGGCGAGGTGTCGCGCGGTCAAGAGCCCGCGTGGTGCCTCAGGGCGCCGGGCGGGACTCGACCCGCCCCATCGGGTCGGAGCCGTCCGTCAGCCGACGGCGCAGCGCGGCCCAATCGGCGTCCTCGACGCCGAGCGCGTGGCGCAGGTAGGCCCAGGTGGCCCGCTGGACCAGCGCGACGCGATCGGGGTGCTCATCGGTGGTCTCGCGGACCTCGTAGCCGGCGATCCCGCCCAGCGAGTGTTCGCCGCCGAACAGCGTCAGCAGGCTCTTCTCCCCCGGGCTCAGGACGTACGGGTCGGTGAGCCAGTCCGGTCCCCGCACCGACAGCGGGGAGTCGTCCCGGTCCCCGGCGACCACGAGGGCCGGTGAGGTCATGGTGGAGAAGTTCGGGTTCATGAACGGGAAGTGCTCGGCCGCGTACGGCGTGAGGTCCGCTCCGCCGGCGCCGGCGGTGGCCAGCAGCACCCCGGCGGTGACCCGCGGGTCGGACAGGTCCTCCTCGGCCCCGGTGACCGGATCCAGGACGCGCAGGCCGAGCAGGTTGCCCGCCGTCTGCCCGCCGAAGGAGTGCCCGGCCACCGCGACGCGGCCCGGGTCGAGGCGTCCGGCCAGGCCGGGCACGGCGGCCTCCAGCACGTCGAGCCGGTCGAGCACGAGCGTCAGGTCCCGCACCCGGGTGCGCCAGAGCTGCGGCCGGCGGGGATCATCCGCGGCCAGGCCCACCGTGCGCGAGTCGAGGTGGGTCGGCTGCACCACCGCGAACCCGTGGGCGGCCCAGAAGTCGACCAGCGGCCCGTAGCCCTGAAGCGACGAACCGAAACCGTGGGAGAAGACGACGACCGGCAGGCCGCTCCCGGTCACCGGGGCGGTGACCCGCACCGACAGGTCCAGGCCGCGGCCCGGAGCCGCCAGCAGGACCGGTTGCACCGAGACGACGGGCGCGGCGGGGACGGACGGGACGAATGCGCTCATGGGTGGGCTTCCTTCGGTAGCCGGGCGAGCTGTCCCCGGTACGCTAAGAGCTGACGTTGACGTCAGCGGCAAGTCAGGTGGTCCGACTCACCCGGGAGGCAGCGGGATGCGCATCGGCGAGCTCGCCACCAGGGCCGGCGTCAGCGTTCGGGCCCTGCGCTACTACGAGCAGCAGGAGCTGCTCGACTCCACCCGCAGCGCGAGCGGGCAGCGCCACTACCCCGACGACGCGGTCGAGCGGGTCCGGCTCATCCAGCAGTTGTACGCCGCCGGCCTGTCCAGCCGGTCCATCGTGGACCTGCTGCCGTGCGTGGTGGACGGCCGGGCCACCCCGCAACTGCTGGAGCGACTCGCGGCCGAACGGGACCGCGTCGAGCGCCGGATCGCCGACCTCACCGACACCCACGAGAGGCTGGACCGGGTCATCACCGCCGCCACCGCCAACATGCGCACCGGGCGGCAGGGCGGCACGACGTGACCCACCGCGCGTCGGGCTACCGCGAGGGCGGGTAGAGCCCGTCGAGCAGCCGGTGCACGAACGCGCGGAACTCCCGCCGCTCGCGGGCCGCCGAGCCGGTGCGCGCGGCCAGCGCCACCACGTGCCCGTGCACCGCCCAGACCAGGCTGCGCACGGTGACGTGCGGCGCCGGCTCGACGAGCGCCCCGGCGTCGGCGGCGGCGGCGAGCAGCCCCTCGACCAGCGCGTACAGCGGGGCGGCGTACCGCTGGTCCAGTTCGGCGTGGCGCTGCGGCTCCAACCAGCGGCGCAGCCACAGCGCGGTGGTCTCCGGCCGGTCCTCCAGGAAGTCGACGAACACGTCGACCAGGTCGTGCAGGGCGCGCAGCGCGTCGGCCGGCCCGGCCGCCAGGGCGGCGCGCGCGCGTTCCCCGGCGGCCTCCAGGGCCTGCCGTTCGGCGCTGAACACCCGGGCGAAACAGGCGTCGTAGAGCTGCGCCTTGGCGCCGGTGTGGTGCGCGACGGTCGCCACGTCCACGCCGGCCGCGGCGGCGACGTCCCGCACGCTCACCGCGTCGAAGCCCCGCTCGGCGAAGAGCGCGGTGGCGGCGGCGAGCACCAGGTCGCGGGTCGGTCGCTGGTCGTCGCGGCGGGGCCGACCCGGTCGGCGGCGGGGCATGGTCATCCGGCCATTGTTCCCCCTACAATCCAGCAACCGTTGGATTGGAGTGGCGATGACCGCTGTGGCGCCGCGACGCGAGGCCGTCGCCCTGCCGCGTGGCCCGCTGGTCGGGTTCGCCGCCGGCTCGCTGGGCATGGGCGTCTGGGTCACCGTGCCCGGCCTGCTGCTGCTCTACTTCCTCACCGACGTGCTCGCCGTCGCGCCGTGGCTGGCCGGGCTGACCCTGCTGCTGCCGAAGGTCGCCGACGTGCTGCTGCACCCGTGGATCGGGCACCGCTGCGACGTCGAGCAGGCCCGCCGGGGCCACCGGCGGCGGCTGCTGCTTGCCGGCTGCGCGTTGCCGCCGGCGTTCGCCGCGTTGTTCGCGGTGCCCGGCGGCCTGACCGGGGCGGGCGCGGCGGCCTGGGTGGCGGTGTTCTTCGTGGCCGGCAACCTGTTGTTCGCCGCCTACCAGGTGCCCTACCTGGCGACGCCGGCGGACCTGCGGATCGGCTACCACGAGCGGACCCGGCTGATGGCCTTCCGGATGGTGGTGCTGACCCTCGGCATCCTGGTCTCCGGGCTGCTCGCGCCGCTGCTGGCCGGCGGCGACGACGCCACCCGGGCCGGCTACCTGCGGATGGCGGTGCTGCTGGCCGCCGGGATGCTCGCCGCGATGGCGGTCGGGGTGGCCGGAATCGGCCGGCTGCGCCGCGCGGCGCCCGCCCCGGCGGCCGGGCACGGTGCGGGCGGGTGGCGGGCGCTGGCGGCGAGCCTGCGCGACCGGCAGTTCCGCCGCCTCGCCGGGGCGTACCTGGCCATGTCGACCACCACTCACCTGGTGCTGGCCGGGGTGCCCTACTACGCCGAGTACGAGCTGGGCCGCGCCGGGCTGACCACGGTGCTGGTCGCCGCGTTCGTCGCCCCGGCGCTGCTGGTCACCCCCGGGTGGCTGGTGCTGGCCCGGCGCGTCGGCAAGCAGCGGGCCCTGCTCGGCGCGCAGGCCGCGTTCGCCGCCGGGTCGCTGGTGCTGGCGATCGGCCGGCCGGCCGGGCTGCCGGTGCTGGTCGCCGCGGTGGCGGTGCTCGGCGTGGCGTTCGCCGGCATGCAGCTGCTGCCGTTCTCGATGCTGCCCGACGTGATCCGCGCCGCCGGCGCGCCACGGGCCGGCACCTACACCGGGGTGTGGACCGCCACCGAGGCCACCGGCGCCGCGCTGGGCCCCTACGCGTACGCGTTGTGTCTGGCCGCCGGCGGGTTCGTGGCGTCGGGCGCCGGGCAGACGGTGGTGCAGTCGCCGGGCGCCCTCGCGGCGCTGCGCTACGGCTTCGGCCTGCTGCCGGCCGCCGTGATGGTGCTCGCGCTGCTGGTGCAGCGCCGCTACACCCTGGACGGCGCCGCCCGCGACGAGCACTAGACTTCGCCCCCGATGGACGCCGAGCCCGCCACCGAGACCCGCCCCTGCGCCCACTGTGGCCGGGAGGTGCCGCAGCGCGCCGGCGCCGGCCGCCCGTTCCGCTACTGCCGGGACAACGACGGCGCCTGCCAGCGGGCCGCCCGCAACTCGCGGATGCGCCACCGCAACTCCCCCGGCCTGCCCGGGCAGGTGGCGCGGACCTGGGAGGCGGTGGACCGGCTCGACCAGGTGGTGGAGACGCTCACCGAGGCGCTGCACGCCGAGCTGTCCCCGGCCGGTGTGGAACGACAGCTCGCCGAGCTGCGCGCCGAGACGGCCGCGCAGGTCGCCGCCGCGCACGCCGAGCGCGACGAGGCCCGCCGCGACGCCGAGGACGCCGCCGCCGCGGCCGCCCGCGACCGGCACGCAACCCGCGCCGCGCTGGCCGAGCGCGACACCGCCGGTCAGCGGGCCGAGCGGGCGCACGCGGCGGCCGCCACAGCCGCCGAACGGGCCGCCGCCGCCGAGACCACCCGCGACGCCGCCCGTGCCGAGGCGGGCGCCGCCCAGGCGTTGCGGGTGCAGGCCGAACGTGACCGCGACGCCGCGCGCGTCGAGCTGCGCGCCGTGCGCGCCGAACGCGACGCCGAGCGGCAGCGGGTCGCCGAGTTGACCGCCGAACGCGACGCCGCGCGCGCCGACGCCGAACGCGCCACCCGCTCCGCCGCCGAGGCCTTGGACCGGGCGCACCGCCTGCGCGCCGAGGCCGACGAGGCCCGCGCCGACGCGCAGGCCGCCCGGGCGCAGGCCGCCGAGGACCGCCGCGCGGCGCAGGCCGCCGCCGAACACTCCGCCGCCGAGGCCGCCGCCGCCCGGCAGGCCGCCGCGGAGCGTGACCGCGCCGAGGCCGCCCGCGTCGACGCGGTGGCGGCGGCCGACGCGGCCCGCGCCGAGGCAACCGAGGCGGTGGCGGCCCGGGCCGCCGAGCGGGAGGCGTTGCGCGGCGAGCTGGCCGAGGCCCGGCGTGCCGCCGCCGCGGCGCAGGCGCGCGGGAGCGACCTGGCGGCGCGCCTGGCCGCCGCCGAGACCGACCGGGATGCCGCGACGCGCCGCGCCGGGCAGCTCGCCGACCAGGTCAGCGACCTGGCGGGCGCGTTGGCGTCGCTCGGGTCGCGCGCCGGCTGAGCGGCCACGGACCGGGACGGGGCAGCGCGACGTCGGCGTGCCGGGCGAGGATCGACGGCATGGGAAAGACGTACGAGCGCATCGACGGCCGGCTGCGGGAGTTCATCGAGGCGCAGCCGATGTTCTTCGTGGCCACCGCCCCGCTTGCCGGCGACGGCACGGTCAACCTGTCCCCCAAGGGCCTGCGGGGCACGCTGGCGGTGCTCGACGAGCACACCGTGGCCTACCTCGACTTCGCCGGCAGCAACGCCGAGACCATCGCCCACCTGCGGGAGAACGGCCGGGTCACGCTGATGTGGTGCGCGTTCGACGGCCCGCCGAACATCGTGCGGGTGCACGGGCGCGGTGAGCCGGTGTTCCGCGACGATCCGCGCTGGCCCGACCTGCTGCGACACTTCGACGTCGACCCGACGCCGCACGGGTTGCGGGCGGTGATCGTGGTGCGCGCCCAGCTGGTCCGCGACACCTGCGGCTACGCGGTGCCGCTGATGAGCTACGACGCCGATCGCGACCTGCACGGGCGTCGTTTCGCCCGGGAGGACGACACGTCGCTGTCGGCCTACTTCGCCGGCAAGGAGCACGTCGCGCGCAGCATCGACGGGCTGCCCGGCCTGCCGTTGCCGCTGCCTCCCACGCCGGCGCGCTGAGCCCACCGGTCAGTGGATGCCGGCCATCAGGCCGCGGATCTGGCGGGTGAACATCACCGCCGCCAGGCCCAGCACCACCGACGCCAGCCCGAAGGTGAGGAAATAGGTCGACTGCGACCAGCTCTGCGCCAGCCGGGCCACCTGGCCACCGATCGCGTCGCCGACGGCGGTGGCGAGGAACCACAGGCCGAGCATCTGGCTGGCGTACTTCACCGGGGCGAGTTTCGTGGTGGCGGACAGGCCCACCGGGCTCAGCGACAGCTCGCCGGCGACCTGGATCGCGTAGACCGCGACGAGCCACCACGGTGAGACCAGGTCGCCGCCGACGGCGGCGCGCGCCGCGGCGGCCATCAGCACGAACGACAGGCCGTTGAGCACCAGGCCGACGGCGAACTTCGTCGGCGTGGACACCCGGTGGCCGAGTTTGAGCCACAGCCACGCGGCCAGCGGCGCGCCGATGATGATCAGGATCGGGTTGACCGACTGCAGCCAGGACGCCGGGAAGGTGAACCCGCCCACGTTCCGGTCGGTGCGGTCGGCGGCGAAGATGTTCAGCACCGACCCGGCCTGGTCGTAGATCAGCCAGAACGCGGCGGCGAAGACGAACAACCACACGTACGCCTTCATCCGGCTGCGTTCGGTGTCGCTGATCTCCCGGTCGGTGAGGATCCGCGTGAAGTAGCCGACGGTCACCAGCACGGTGAGCACGGCGAGCAGGTTGACCACCGTGTCGACGGTGAACCAGCCGGCCACCAGGAGCACGAGCAGCGCCAGCAGCAGCACGCCGACGGCGATGCCGGCGCGGGTCAACGCCCGGCGGCGGTCGGCGCCCAGCAGCGGGTCGGCCGGGCGGGCGCCGGCGTCGCCGAGGTTGCGCCGCCCGGCCACGTACTGCAGCACGCCGAAGGTCATGCCGACGGCGGCCGCGCCGAACCCCAGATGCCAGTTGATCTTCTCGCCGAGGAAGCCGGTGATCAGCGGGGCGATGAACGCGCCCAGGTTGATGCCCATGTAGAAGATGGAGAACCCGGCGTCGCGGCGCGGCGAGTCCCGCTCGTACAGGTCGCCGACCATGGTGGAGATGTTGGGTTTGAGCAGGCCGGTGCCGAGCACGATCAGCGTCATGCCGGCGAACACGCTCCACCCGGTGGGGATCGCCATCACGTAGTGCCCGGCGGCGATGACCACGCCGCCCCACAGCACGCTGCGCCGCGCCCCGATCAGCCGGTCGGCGACCCAGCCGCCGGGCAGCGCCATCAGGTAGACCATGGCGTTGTAGGTGCCGTAGACGGCGTTGGCGGTGGACTCGCCGATGCCGAGGCCGCCGTCGGCGACCGCCGCGGTCAGGTACAGCACCAGGATGGCCCGCATGCCGTAGAAGCTGAACCGCTCCCACATCTCGGTGAGGAAGAGGGTGGACAGCGCCCGCGGGTGACCGAAGAACGTCTTCCCTGCGGGCGGTCGGGCCCCGACCGGCGCGTCACTGCTCATCGTCACCTCCGGCACGCGTGGTGGGTAACATCCCCGGTGACGGGCGAAACACTCCACCGATTCGGTCGGCTGTCGCGGCCGGTTACCCTTGAGCTTCCCGACCCGCGTACGGCCCGGCCGGCGTGGGTGGGGAATGGGCGGACGGTGACCGGCCGTTACACCTGAGGACCAGCACCACGAACGAGGGGAAGTCGATCATGGGCGAGCGTATGCTGCGCGGTAGCCGGCTGGGCGCGGTCAGCTACGAATCCGACCGCAACACGGAGCTCGCGCCGCGTCAGACCCGCGAGTACCTGTGCGCCAAGGGCCACCAGTTCGAGGTGCCGTTCGCCGTCGACGCCGAGGTCCCCACGACCTGGGAGTGCAAGTTCGACGGCAGCGTCGCCCGGCTGGTCGACGGCAGCGAGCCGGAGCAGAAGAAGGCCAAGCCGCCGCGCACCCACTGGGACATGCTGCTGGAGCGGCGTTCGATCGCCGAGCTGGAGGACATCCTCGCCGAGCGGCTGCAGGAGGTCCGCACCCGCCGCGGTCGCGCCTGAGCACCTGATGCGTCGAAGCGCCCCCTGGATCATCCCGGGGGCGCTTCGTCACGTCTGGGCGGTTCCGCCTCAGCGGTCCACGATCTCCCCTTCGATCGCCGGGCCGGGCTGCTGCTGCGGCCCGGCCGGCGGCTGCACGGTGTTGGTGGGGGTGGTGGGGGTGGTGGGCGCCGGTTGCGGCGCGCCGGGATAGACCCGCACCCGGCGCGGACCGAACAGGTCACCGGCGACCATCGACGACACCCGCCGCTCGGTGGCCCGGCGCACCCCGCCGCCAGCGAGGCGGCGCAGCGGCGGCACCAGCAGCAGCAGGCCCACCACACCGCTGACCAGGCCGGGCAGCGCCAGCAGCAGCGCACCGGCCAACCCGACCAGACCGTCGGTGACCTGCGCACCCGGCGGCTGGCCGGCCTGCGCGGCGGCCCGGAACCCGCGCCACGCCCGCATCCCCTCGCGGCGCAGCAGCACCAGCCCCAGCAGCGACGCGGCGAACACCAGCAGCAGCGCCGCGCCGAACCCGACGGCCCGCCCGACCAGCACGAAAACGGCCAGCTCCAGCAGCGTCAACAGCAGCAGAGCCGGTGGTACGAATCTGAGTCCTCGGCGCATCTCACCCCATCCGCCCGGTGTGTCCTCACGCCCCTCCAGCATGACACGACCGCGCTCACGGCCACCGGGCCAACGCCCGCGGCCGACCCCGCACCGCCGCCCGGCGGTCCCGCACCCCCCACCGGGTGACCCGCCACAGCGCCTCCGCCACGATCAGCGGGCTCATCTTGCTGTCACCGTGCTCCCGTTCGGCGAACGTGATCGGCACCTCGACGATGCGCACCCCGGCCCGGTGCGCCAACCGCGACAGCTCCACCTGGAACGCGTAGCCCTGCGACCGCACCGAACCCAGGTCGATGGCGTCCAACGCCGCCGACCGGTACACCCGGTAGCCGCCGGTGGCGTCGCTGACCGGCATGCCCAACGCCACCCGCGCGTACAGGTTGCCCACCCGCGACAGCAGCAGCCGCCGCCACGGCCAGTTCAGCACCCGCGCGCCGCGCGTCCACCGCGAGCCGATCACCACGTCGGCGTCGCGGGCGGCGTGCAGCAGCGCCGGCAGGTCCTCCGGGGCGTGCGAACCGTCGGCGTCCATCTCCACCACCGCGTCGTAGCCGCGCTCACGCGCCCACGCGAACCCGGCCAGGTACGCCGCGCCCAGGCCGTCCTTGCCCGGGCGGTGCAGCACGTGCACCTGCGTGTCGACGCCGGCCAGCGCGTCGGCGATGCCGCCGGTGCCGTCGGGGCTGTTGTCGTCGGCGACGAGCACGTCCACCGCGGGCGCCGCGGCGCGGACCCGGGCCACGACGTGGCGCACGTTGTCCGCCTCGTTGTAGGTGGGGATGACCACGAGGACCCGCCCCACCCCGGGATGGCCGGCTGCCGCACCCACCGTCGCACCGCCCTTCCGTCGCCTCAGCCGGGCGTGACCTCCCGGCGGCGGCGTGCCACGGCCGAGCCGGCCAGGGCCGCGACCGCGAGGGCCGCGAGCGCCACCTCCGGCCACACCCCGACCGTCGTGGCCGGGGTACGCCCGTCACCGAGTCGCATCTGCCGCACCACCGTCTCGGCGGTGTTGAACCCGGTGGCACCGTCTACCCGCCCGTCGGGGGAAACGAACCCGGACACCCCGACCGTGGAGGACATCAACGCCGCGCGGCCGTGCTCGACGGCGCGCAGCCGCACCATGGCCAACTGCTGGCGGGCCTCGGCCACGTCGAAGGTGGCGTTGTTGGTCTGCACCACCAGCAGCTGCGCGCCGCCGGTGACGGTGTCGCGGACGATGCCGTCGTAGGCGACCTCGAAGCAGATCACGTCGCCGAGGGTGGCCGCGCCGGCGTCCAGCACGCCGGGGCGGTCCCCGGGGACGAAGTCGGAGCGGACCCGGTCGACCTCGGCGCTGACCTTGCGGGCGATGGAGCGCAGCGGCACGTACTCGGCGAACGGCACCGGGTGCCGCTTGGTGTAGACCTGGCTCAGGTCGGCGCCGCTGCCGGGGCGCCACAGCAGGCCGGCGTTGCGGACCTGCCCCTGGCCGGGGCCGAGCAGCACCGCGCCGACGAGGATCGGCGCGCCGATCGCGTCGGCGGCCTGGGAGATGCGGTAGCCGGCGCCGGGGTTGCGCAGCGGGTCGATGTCGCTGGAGTTCTCCGGCCACACCACCAGGTCGGGGCGTTCCTGCGCGCCCCGGGTGACCCGTTCGGCCAGTTCCAGGGTGGCGTCGACGTGGTTGTTGAGCACCGCCTGACGCTGGGCGTTGAAGTCCAGGCCGAGGCGCGGCACGTTGCCCTGCACGATCGCCACGGTGACGGTGTCGCCGGCGCCGCGTACCCCCGCCGGGACGGCCGGCCCGGCGGCGAGCAGCAGCGCTCCGGCGGCGGCCAGCCCGGCGATCGGCCGCCACTGCCCGGCCGGCCGGCGCCAGTCCCGCCAGGCGGCGGTGAGCACAATCCCACCGGCGAGCGCGACGGCGAACGTGACCAGCGGCGCGCCGCCGAGCGCGGCGAGGCGCAGCAGCGGCGACGTGTCCTGGCTGAACGCCAGCCGCCCCCACGGGAACCCGCCGAACGGGGTGCGGTCGCGCAGCGCCTCCTGCCCCACCCACAGCACACCGGTCAGCAGCGGCCACGCCGCCCGCCACCGGTCGACCAGCGGCGACACCCAGGCGGTGGCGGCGCCGAGCAGCGCCAGATAGCCGGCCTGCAGCAGCGACAGCAGCGCCCACGGCAACCAGCCGGTGTGCAGGTTCGTCCACTCCAGCAGCGGCGCGAACAGCGCCACCCCGGCCAGGAACCCCAGCCCGGTCCCGGCGCGCAACCGCCGCCGGTGCGCCGCGGCAGCCAGCAACGCCACCCCGACCGGCGCGAGCGGCCACAAACCGTACGGCGGGAACGCCGCCAGCAGCGCCAACCCGGCCGCTACGGCCGCCGGCACGGCCACCGTCAGCGGCAACGCGCGCCCACCGGCGTGCGGGCCTGCCCCGTCGGCGGCACGCGGCTGGTCCTGCTCGAGCGTCGTCACCGGCACCTCACCACGATCACGGGCCGAAGGCTACCCGGCCGCGACGTCGACCGGCCTCGCCGGTGTGCGCCGGGCCACGGACGCCACCGGCCGGGGCCGGGCGGCCGGGCGTACCCGGCGGGGGCGAGAATCGGGCGCATGCACTTCGGTGTCCTCGGTCCCACCCAGGCGTACGCCGCCGACGGCACCGCACTGCCGGTGGGTGGCGGGCGGCTACGCGCGCTGCTGGTGCTGCTGCTGCTCGACGCGGGACGCACGGTGTCGCCGCAACGGCTCGTCGACGGCGTCTACGGCGCCCGGCCGCCGCAGGGGGCGGCGAACGCCCTGCAGTCTCAGGTGTCGCGGCTGCGCCGGCTGCTGCCCGCGGCGCACATCGAATTCGGGCCGGCCGGCTACCGCCTCGACGTGGATCCGCAGCGCGTCGACGTGCACCGGTTCACCGCGCTGGCCGGGGCCGGGCGGGCCGCGCTGGCCGCCGGTGACCCGGCGGACGGGGCCAGGCTGCTGCGCGAGGCGCTGGGCCTGTGGCGCGGCGAGCCGCTGGCCGACGTGGCCGCCGCGCCGTTCGCCGCCGTCGAGGCGGCCAGGCTGCGCCAGCTGCGCCTGGCCGCGGTGGAGGACCGCGTCGAGGCGGAGCTGGCGTCGGGGCCGCCCGGCGCGCCGCTGGTGGCGGAGCTGCGGGCGCTGGTGGCCGCGCACCCGCTGCGGGAGCGGCTGCACGGGCAGTTGATGCGCGCGTTGCACGGCGCCGGTGACCGTGCCGAGGCGTTGGCGGTGTTCGCCCGGGCGCGGGAGGTCCTCGCCGAGGAGTTGGGCGCCGACCCGTCGGCGCAGCTGGTCGCGCTGCACACCACGCTGCTGCGCGACGACGCCGCCCCACCCTCCGGTGTCGCGCGCCTGCCGACGCCGCTGACCAGTTTCGTGGGCCGGGACCGGGAGCTGGCCCGAGTGGGTGCGCTGCTCGCCTCGGCGCGGCTGGTCACCCTGCTCGGCCCGGGCGGCGCCGGCAAGACCCGCCTGGCCGTCGCCGCCGCGAGCCGCCACGACACCCCGGTGTGCCTGGTGGAGCTGGCGTCGGTGCCACCCGGGTCGGCCGTCGCGCCGGCGGTGCTGGCCGCGCTGGACCTGCGGGATTCGGGGCTGCGCGCCGCGGGCCGCCCCCGGGACCTCA
Organism: Micromonospora humi; assembly: GCF_900090105.1. GTDB lineage: Bacteria > Actinomycetota > Actinomycetes > Mycobacteriales > Micromonosporaceae > Micromonospora > Micromonospora humi. The sequence continues at coordinate 191,378 of NZ_FMDM01000002.1, forward strand.
CCGACCGGCTGGTGGCGGCGTTGACCGACCGGCGGCTGCTGCTGGTGCTGGACAACTGCGAGCACGTCGTCGACGACGCCGCCCGGTTGACCGCCCGGCTGCTGTCCGCCGCCCCGGGCCTGCGGGTGCTGGCCACCAGCCGGGAGCCGCTGGGCCTCACCGGCGAGGCGTGCTGCCCGGTGGGCGGGCTGCCGGTGCCGGCCGGCCCGGTGCCACCGGCGGCGGCCACCGGCTACGCCGGGGTGCGGCTGTTCACCGAGCGGGCCGTCGACGTCGCGCCGGGCTTCACCCTGGACGCCGACACGGTGGCGGCGGTGCTGCGGATCTGCCGCACCCTCGACGGTCTGCCGCTGGCACTGGAGTTGGCGGCGGCGCGGCTGCGCGCGCTGCCCGTGGCGGAGGTCGCCGCGCGCCTGCACGACCGGTTCCGGTTGCTCAGCCGCGGCGACCGCGCGGCGCCGGCCCGGCACCGGACGCTGGAGGCGGTGGTGGGCTGGAGCTGGGAGCTGCTGGACGCCCCGCAGCGGCGCCTGGCCGCCCGCATGGGTGTGTTCGCCGGCGCCGTCGACCTGGCGGCGGTGCAGGCCGTGTGCGCCCCGGCGGACGACGACGTGACCGACGCGCTGACCGGGCTGGTGGACAAGTCGCTGGTGGAGGCCGCCGGCGGGCGGTTCCGGATGTTGGAGACGATCCGCGCGTACGCGGTAGCGCGGCTGCACGACGCCGGTGACGCCGCGCGGGTGCGGGCGGCGCACACCGCGTACTTCCTGGACCTGGCCCGCGCCGGCGACGCCGGCCTGCGCGGTGTCGGCCAGGACCGGTGGCTGCGGCGGTTGGACGCCGCCCGCGACGACCTGCACGCGGCGCTGCGCCGGGCGGTGGACGACGGTGACACCGCCACCGCGTTGCGGCTGGTGGCGGCGTCGGCGTTCTACTGGTGGCTGCGAGGGCTGCGCGGCGAGGGCGCCGCGCTGGCCGCCCGGCTGGTCGACCGGCTCGACGGGGCGCCGGCCGACCTCGACGAGGAATACGCGATGTGCCTGCTGGTCGCCACCCTCGCGGGCGCCGGCGACGCCTCGGCGGTCGCCACCGCCGGGCGGATCCTCTGGGACCGCGACCGGCCGCCCCGACACCCGTTCCTGCTCTACCTGTCCGGAATGGCCAGCGGCCCGCCGCCGCCGCACCGGCTGGCCCTGCTGACCGACCGGGCCGGCCGGGAGTGGCTGCTCGGCGCCGACCCGTGGAGCCGGGCGCTGGGCGCGCTCGGCACCGCGACCGTGCACCTGCTGCACGGCCGGCATGAACGGGCCCGCGCCGACCTGACCGACGCGCTCGCCGGGTTCCGGGCACTGGGTGAACGGTGGGGCATGATCCTGGCACTGAGCACCCTCGCCGAGACCGCCTACCGGGAGGGTGACGCCGACACCGCTGCCGCGCCGATGGCGGAGGCGTTGCGCCTGGCCGAGCAACTCGGCTCCACCCTCGACCTGGCGGAGCTGCTGCGCACCCGCGCCGACGGGCGGCTGCTCGTCGGCGACCTGGCCGGGGCGGGCGACGACTACCGGCGGGTGCGCCGCATCGCCGGGCCGGCCGGCGCGCCGGAGCTGGTCGCCGCCGCCGACCTGGGGCTCGGGGAGATCGCCCGCCGCGACGGCGACACGGACCGCGCCCGGGCGCTGTGCGAGCGGGCCCTCACGCGGTGCCCGTCGGGCTGGTTCGGCGCGGAGATGGTCCGGTTGGCGGCGCAGGTGACGCTCGGTCGGCTCGCCGCCGCCGCCGGCGACGCGGCGGCGGCCCGCGCCCACTACCTGCGGGTCCTCACCGCGACCGTCGGGGTGTGGGACGTCCCGACGGTGCTCGCCGCGGTGGACGGGCTGCTGCGGCCGCTGCTGGACGCCGGCGGGCACGAACGGGCCGCGCGGCTGCTGGGTGCGACCTCGGCGCTGCTGGCCGGCACCGGCGCGGCCGACGCGCCGGGGCGCGCGCCGGTCGCCGACGCGCTGCGCGCGCACCTGGGCGCGGCGGCGTTCGCGGCGGCGTTCAGCCGCGGCGCGGGCCTGACCCGCCCGCGGGCGGTGGCGCTGCTGAACGCCGGCTGACCGCGGCCTCCCGGTGCCGGTCAGCCGGCGGTGCGTGGTCGGTCAGCGGTGGCGGTGACGCTGGGCGGCATGACGGATGAGACGACGGCCGTGCTGGCCGACGGGTTGCGCAAACGGTACGGCCCGACCACCGCCCTCGACGGGTTCGACCTGGTGGTGCCGGCCGGCACGGTGTGCGGGGTGTTGGGCCCGAACGGGGCGGGCAAGACCACGGCGGTGCGGATCCTGACCACGCTGCTGCGCTTCGACGGCGGGCGGGCCCGCGTCGCCGGGCACGACGTGGCCACCCGGCCGCAGCGGGTACGCGAGGCGATCGGCCTGACCGGGCAGTACGCGGCGGTCGACGAGGTGCTCAGCGGCCGGCAGAACCTGGTGCTGTTCGGCCGGCTGCGGCGCCTGCCGGCGCGTGCGGCTCGCCGCCGCGCCGACGAGCTGCTGGACCGGTTCGGGTTGGCGCCGGTGGCGGACCGGTCGGCCGGCACCTACTCCGGCGGGATGCGCCGCCGGCTGGACCTGGCGGCCAGCCTGGTCGTCCCGCCGCGGGTGCTGTTCCTCGACGAGCCGACCACCGGGTTGGACCCGCGCAGCCGCAACGGGTTGTGGACGGCGGTGCGGGACCTGGTCGCCGACGGCACCACGGTGTTGCTGACCACCCAGTACCTGCAGGAGGCCGACCAGCTCGCCGACCGGGTGTGCGTGGTCGACGCCGGCCGGGTGGTGGCCGAGGGCACCCCGGACCAGCTCAAGGCGCGCATCGGCGCCGACCGGGTCGAGCTGGTGGTCCGCCGGAGCGCGGACGTGCCGGTGGCGGCGGCGGTGCTCGAGCGGATCACCGGCGCGGCCGTGCGGGTGGACGGGGAACTGCGCCGGGTGCAGGCGCCGGTGACCGACCGGATCGCCGTGCTCACCGCGGTGCTGCGGGCGCTGTCCGACGCCGGGATCGCGGTGGAGGACGTCCTGGTGCGCCGGCCCACGCTGGACGAGGCGTTCCTGCTGCTGACCGGCCACCGGGCGGAGAGCGACGACCGTGCGGGGGTGGCGGTGTGACGGCGCTGACCGACGGGTGGCTGATGGCCGGGCGGAACCTGCGGCACGTGGTCCGCTCCCCCGAGGAGATCGTCCTGTACTTCAGCTTGCCGATCATGTTCGTGTTGGTGTTCGGTTACGTGTTCGGCAGCGGCATGGCGGTGCCGGGCCACGGCAGCTACCGGGAGTTCCTGCTGCCCGGGGTGTTCGTGATGACGATGCTCTACGGCCTCGGGGCCACCGCGTCGGCGATCGCGGTCGACGCGGGGCGCGGCGTGGTGGACCGGTTCCGGTCGCTGCCGATGGCCCGCTCGGCGTTGCTGTCCGGTCGCGCCGGCGCGGACCTGGTCCGGGCGTGCCTGGAGATGGCCACGCTGGTGGTGTGCGGGCTGCTGGTGGGGTGGCGGTGGCGTGAGGGCGTGGTCGCGGCGCTGGCGGCGGTGGCGTTGCTCCTGCTGCTGCGGGTCGCGTTGACGTGGGTGGGGGTGCTGCTGGGGTTGCTGGTGCCGAACCCGGACACGGTCGGGGTGGTGGTGTTCCCGCTGGCGTTCCCGCTGACCGCACTGTCGAACGTGTTCGTGGCGCCGGAGCTGATGCCCGAGTGGTTGGGCGCGGTCGCGGCGTGGAACCCGCTGTCGGCGACCGTGGCGGCGGTCCGGGACCTGTTCGGCAACCCGGGTGTCGGCGCGGACTCGTGGCCGGCGCGGCACGCGCTGCTGCTGGCGATCGCCTGGCCGCTGGCGTTGATGGCGGTGGCCGCTCCGGCGGCGGTGCGCCGCTACCAGCGCCTCGGCCGCTGACCGGCTCCGGGACGGAAATCGGGGCGCGGCCTAAGCCGCGCCCCGATGCTCCCAGGCCCTCCCCGGCCGGTGGGGCGAGAGTGATCGGCGCCGACCTTCGGACCGACCGGACGTGGACTGGCTGCCCCCGCCTGGCCGTTGTCTACTGGCCGTTCCTCACACCCTGCCCGTACACCGGTAACCGCGACCGGTTCGCGCCGTCCCGCCGACCCCCGCCCGCTGGACCTGGCCGCCGCAACCTTCCGGTCGCTCGGCCAGCGGACGAGAGGACGAAACGAACAACAGCCGCTTCCCGTGGTAGGACTCAAAGACGGTACGGCGTGCACCCCCGCCGCTGTCAACCCACCCCGGCCTGTCGTGTGTTGCGCCACGGCGTGTCGCGTCGGCGCGTCTCGATGGGTGGACGCCTCGCTCAGGCGCCGAGGTGCCGGCGCAGCACCGCGACGGCCGCGCCCGGGTGCTCGGCGGCGAGCAGCCCGGCGGCGGCCAGCACGTAGTCGACGTCGACGACCGGGCGGGCGGCGCGCGGCAGCGGCCACCCGCCGGCGTGGTCGGTGAGCACCGCGTCGAGCACCGCGCCGGCGTCACCCGGGTCGCCGTGGCGCAGCACCCCACCGGAGCCGACGAGCAGCCGCACCTCCCGCAGGTCCCGGCCGGCGCGTTCCCCGGTCGCCGCGCCGCGGGCGTGCCGGCGCACCGCCACGGTCGCGGCCAGCGCCGCGATCCGCCGGTCCGCGGCCCGCTCGTCGTCCCCGCCGGGCAGGAACCCCGGGTCGGCGGCCCGCACGGCGGCCGCCGCGGCCAGGGTCTCCTGTTCCCCGGGAGCGAGCAGCCGCTCCTCGGCGGCGGCCCGCACCACCCCCGGCGCGGACCACCGCATCCCCAGGTCCCCCTCCACGGTGCGGGCCCGCCACAGGGTGCCGGTGACCTCCCGACCCGGGCCGTCGGCCCGCTCGTCGGGGGTGAGCACCGAGTACACGTCGGTGGTGGCGCCGCCCACGTCCACCACCGCCAGGTCACCGCCGAGCGTGTCGGCGAGGACCTCCACGCCGGTGAGCACCGCGTCGGGGGTGGCGGCGCGCACCAGCCGCGCGAAGCGCACCCCGCGGGACAGTTTCTTGCCGCCGATGACGTGCCGCAGGAACACCTCCCGGATCGCCGCGCGCGCCGACGCCGGCGCCAGCACCCCGATGCGCGGCAGCACGTTGTCCGCCACGGTCACCGGCACCTTCGCGTCGGTGAGCAACGCGTACAGCCCGGCGCGGGCGTCGACGTTGCCCGCCAGGACCACCGGCACCCGCCAGCGGGCCCGCGCCAGCCGCGTCGCGTTGTGCGTCAACGTGTCCGCGTCACCGCCGTCGGTGCCGCCGACCAGCAACACCACGTCCGGGCGGGCCGACCGCAACGCCGCCAGCTCCGCCGCGCCGAGACGCCCGGCGGCCACGTGCACCACGTTCGCCCCCGCCGACAGGCCCACCCGCCGACCCGCAGGCGCGGTGACCAGCGGCTCGTAGCCGATCACGGCCAGCCGCAACCCACCGCCGGCCGACGAGCACACGTACCACGGCACCTCACCGACGCCCGCCGACGCGGTGGCCGCGCCGACCGCGGCGTCCAGGCCGTGCAGCACGTCCGTGCCCACCGTCGTCGGCGCCGACGCCGCGCCGACCAGCCGCCCGCCGTCGAGGTCGACCACCGCCGCCTTCGTGTACGTCGACCCGACGTCGGCGCAGACCACGGCCCTCACGCGGCGCCGCCGGTCGGTCGCGACCGCCGCGGCATCGGCTCGCCGCTCACGCCGCCGGCACGACCACCGTGCCGGTCGCGGTGACCGCCACGATCGGGGGATCCAGCACCTCCGCCGCCGACTCGCCCCGCTCCGGACGGCCCCGGCACACCACCACGCAGCTCAACTCCAGCGTCCGGCTGCGCGAACCCACCCGGGCGACCTGCGCCGTCACCTCCACCACGTCACCGGCCCGGATCGGCGCGGTGAACCGCACATCCGCATAGCCGGCGAACAGACCCTCGTCGCCGTCGGTGCGGATGCACACCTCGGTGGCCACGTCACCGAACAACCCCAACGCGTACGCCCCGTCGACCAGATTCCCCGCGTAGTGCGCGTGCGCGTACGGCACGTACCGGCGGTGCACCACGGTCAACCCCAGCCGGGGATCCTGCTCGCTCAACTGCTCGCCTTCCTGGAAGTGATCAACGCGTGCACGAGGTAGCTGGCCACCTCACCCGGGGTGGTGCCACGCCCGAAGATCCGGTCCACGCCCAACTCACCGGTCATCGTCTCGTCGAAGCGCGGCCCACCCACGATCAGCAGCGGCCGCTTCCCGGCCGGCATCGCCTCCCGGAACGCCGCCGACATCTCCCGCGTGTTGTGCAGGTGCGCGTCGCGCTGCGTCACCACCTGCGACACCAGCACCGCGTCGGCCTTCTCCTGCCGGGCCGCCTCGACCAGCTCCGGCACGCTCACCTGCGCGCCCAGGTTGCTGACCTTCAACTCCCGGTAGTACTCCAGGCCCTTCTCCCCGGCGATGCCCTTGACGTTCAGGATCGCGTCGATGCCCACCGTGTGCGCGTCGGTGCCGATGCACGCCCCCACCACCGACAACTTGCGGCGCATCTTCTGCTTCACCACCGCGTTGACCTCCTTGGCCGACAGCAGCGGGAAGTCCCGCTCCACCACCTGCACCTGGTCCAGGTCCACCAGATGGTTCACCCGCCCGTACACCACGAAGAAGGTGAACCCGTCACCGATCGGCTTGGCGTGCACCAGCATCGCCGGGTCCATGCCCATCCGGTTGGCCAACTGCACCGCCGCGCCCTCGGCCCGCTTGTCGTGCGGCACCGGCAACGTGAACGACACCTGCACCATGCCGTCACCGGTGGTGTCCCCGTACGGCCGCACGACCGTCTTCCGCTCGCTCATCAGGGCTGCCGCTCCAGGATCTCCGTCGCCGGGTTGAAGTAGTCGTCGGCGTGCCGCGCCACCCCGTCCAGGCCCTTGCCCCGGTCCGCCGGCCGCTTCATGATCCCGAACGTGCCCTCGGCGATCGCCGTCAACAACGACTGCTCCCCGATGCGCTCCAGCAACTCCACCGCCTCACCGAGCACCCGGTGCGCCCGCTGCTGGATGAACCCGCCCGACGCCGGCACGAAGTCCTCGTGCAGACCACCCGCCGCGCCCAACACGTACCGCACGTTCTGCAACGCGATGTCCCGGTCCGACAACCACGGCGTCACCACCGCCTCGGTCATCATCCCCACCAGCAGGATGCCCTGCCCGGTCATGGCCCCGACCAGGTTGAAGAACCCGTCGAGCAGATTGCCCCGGAACACGTCACCGGTCATGTGCTTCGTCGGCGGCATCCACTTCAACGGCGCGTCCGGGAACAACTCCCGCGCCAACAACGCGTGCGCCAACTCCAACCGCAGCGACTCCGGCACATCCGGGTTGATCTCGAACGCGTGCCCCAACCCCAACAGCCGGTCCGCCAACCCCGCCTCGTGCGCGAAGAACTCGTTCAACAACTGCGACACCGTCACCGTGTGCGCCTCGTCCACCGCGTCCGCGGTGGTCAGGTAGTTGTCCTCACCGGTGTTGATGATGATCCCCGCCCGCGCGTGCACCTGCCGGGAGAACCGCTGGTCCACGAACGTGCGGATCGGGTTGATGTCCCGGAACAGGATCCCGTACATCGAGTCGTTGAGCATCATGTCCAGCCGCTCCAGGCCGGCCAACGTCGCCATCTCCGGCATGCACAGCCCCGACGCGTAGTTCGTCAGCCGCACGTACCGGCCCAACTCCCTCGACGACTCGTCCAACGCCGCCCGCATCAACCGGAAATTCTCCTGCGTCGCGTACGTGCCGGCGAACCCCTCCCGGGTCGCCCCCTCCGGCACGTAGTCCAACAACGACTGCCCCGTCGACCGGATCACCGCGATCACGTCCGCGCCGGCCCGCGCCGCCGCCTGCGCCTGCGGAATGTCCTCGTAGATGTCCCCGGTCGCCACGATCAGATAGATCCACGGCCGCTGCTTCGGATCCCCGAACCGCTTCACCAGCCGGTCCCGCTCCGCACGCCGCCTGTCGATCTGCCGGATCCCCGCCGCCACCGCCCGCCGCGACGACCGCCGCGCCGCCGTCGCCGCCTTCCCGGCCGGCTGGTCGAACCGCACCGACCCGGCCGCCGCCTTCTGCGCCAGCAACGTCACATCCGCGATGCCCTCCCGCGCCAACGCGTCGAACACCGGCAACGCCACCCCGCGCCCCAGCCCCACATCGGCCACCACCGCGTCCACCAGGCGGTTCACCCACGGAATGCCGTCCGGGTCGGCGCCCGACACCCCCGCCAGCCGCAACACCGCCCGCTCCACCGACACCGTGGTGTGGCTGCGCGCCAGATCCACCACCGGCTGCCCCGCCCGGCGCGCCAACTCCCGCGCCCGCGCCACCAGCGCCGGATCCAACCCAAGCTTGCCCGTCACGAAGAACCTTCCTGATAGATCACGTCACCGCGCAACACCGTGGCCCGGCACACCGGCAGCGGAGTCGGATCATCCGCACCCCGCACCTCCGGATCCTCGGCCTGCAACACCGGCAGACCCCGCTCCACCCCCGCCGGGGAGTCCCACACCGCGAACGTCGCCGGCGCACCCAACGCCAGGACCCCCTCGTTGTCCAGGTGCACCGCCCGCCACCCGCCACGGGTGTGCGCCGCGAACGCCGCCCGCACACTCATCCGCTGCGACGGGTTGTGATGCGCCGCCGCCGCCCGCACCGACCCCCACGGATCCAACGGCGTCACCGGCGAATCCGACCCGAACGCCAACGCCACACCCACCCCGTGCATCGCACCCATCGGATTCGACTCCCACGCCCGGGACAGGCCCAACCGCGACTCGTACATCCGCCCCGAACCGCCCCACAACCGGTCGAAAGCCGGCTGCATCGACGCCACGATCCCGTACTCCACGAACCCGGCGATCAACCGCTTGCTCATGATCTCCGCGTGCTCCACCCGGTGCCGCGCCGCCCGCAACCGCTCCGTGCCCAGCTTCCGCGCCGCCTCCGCGAACCCCGCCAGCACCGTCCCGATCGCCGCGTCACCGATCGCGTGGAAACCGCCCTGCATCCCGTGCGCCGCACAGTCCAACAGATGATCACGAACCTGCTCCGCCGACACGTACCCGTGCCCACACGCCCCCGGCTCACCATCCAGGTAAGCCGCCGACACGTGCGCCGTCCGCGACCCCAACGCACCGTCCGCGAACAGGTCACCACCGGCACCCACCGCACCCAGGTCCCGGGCCCGCGCCGCGCCCAGCAACTCACCCCAGTACCCGTACACCTCCGGCACCCCGTCGCCGGACACCGCCAACAGCCCGGTGAAGTCCTCCTCGTCGGAGATCTCCGGACCACCGCACTCGTGCACCGCCGCGATGCCCAACGACGCCGCATGCGCCAACGCCCGACGCTGCGCCGCCACCCGCTGCGCCCGCGTCACCGACGCGAACGCCGCCGCCCGCACCACATGGTGCGCGTCCCGCCGCAACCACCCCGACCCGTCGAACCCCGCCGCCCCCGCCGCGTCCGGACACGCCGCCAGCAACGCCGACGACACCAACGCCGAATGGATCGACGCCTGCGACAGGTACACCCGGCGACCCCCGGCCGCCCGGTCCAACGCCGCCGCGTCCGGCAACACCGGCTCCGCCCAGCACGACTCGTCCCACCCGTGCCCCAGCACCACCGCGTCACCCGGCAACCCGCCCGCGAACGCCGACACCGCCGCCACCAGCTCACCGGCCGACCGCACCGCCGACAGGTCCAGCCCCGACAACGCCAGGCCGGTGTCCGTCGCATGCACATGCGCGTCCACGAACGCCGGCGTCACCAGCGCACCGCCCCACTCCACCACCCGGTCGGCAGCCGGCGCGTCCGCGTCCGTACCCAACCAGGCGATCCGCCCGTCGCGCACCAACAGCGCCGTCGCGCTCGGCTCGGCCGGACAGTGCAGCACTCCACCGCGATACAGCGTCGAGGGGTTCGTCATGGCCTCAGTCTGCCGCCAGCCGCGCCTCGAACAGGCCGCGCACCCCCGGCTCGGAGCGCAACAACTCCAACGCCAGCTCCGCGTGCCCCGGCACGAACCCGTTCCCCACCAGCATCGTCACGTCCGCCGCCAGGCCCTCCGCACCCAACGCCGCCGCCGCGAAACTCGTCGCCATCGAGAAGAAGATCACCGTACCGCCGTCCGCCGTGGCCAGCACCGCGCCGTGCTCGCACCCCGGCACGTCCACGCACACCACCGTCACGTCCGCCGGCGCGCTCAGCGCCGTCGTCACCGCCGTGGACAACCCCACCGGATCCCGCGCGTCGGCGAGCGCCACCGCGTCGGCCACCCCGGCCGCCACCAGCGCGTCACGCTCCGCCGCCACCGGCACCACCCCGACCGTACGACCGGCGCCCGCCCGCCGCGCCGCCGCGAGGGACAGCGAGCCGCTCTTACCGGCCCCACCGATCACCGCCACCGACACCGGACGCGGATCACCCTCGCGGCCCCGCCGCGCCACCTGCTCGGCCACCACCCGCGCGGTCAACGCCGGCGCCCCGCACACGTCCAGCACCGCGAGCGACAACTCCGGGTGCAGGTCCGCCGGCAGCACCGCGGCGATCGAGCGGGCGAACAGGATCGCGTACCCGTCGCACGGCACCTGCTCGCTGCGCCCGTCCCAGCGGGCCAGCCCGTCGGAGATGCTCAGCGGCGTCAGCGTCAGCGACACCAGCGTGGCCACCCGGTCCCCCGCGCGCAGCCCCAGCGGTGAGCGGCGCCCCGCCTCCTCCACCGTGCCGATCAGCATGCCGCCGGAGCCGGTCACCGGGTTCTGCATCTTGCCCCGCGTCGAGATGATCTCCAACACCTCGGCGCGGACCTTCTCGCCGTCCCCGCCGTGCTTCTCGGCCAGCTGCCGGAAACTCGCCGCGTCCAGGTTCAGCCGCTCCACCCGGATCCGCACCTCGTTCGCCGCGATCCGCGGATCGGCGTCCAGGCGCCAGGCCGCCTGCGGCAGCACCCCCGCCGGTTCCACGACTCGGTGCAGACCCACCGGTGACGTCACGCCGACCCCCTATGTTCAGCCGCCCGAACCCCCGGCCAGGGTTCGCGTCGCGGGAAAACTTACGGCAGACTAATTTCTTCACCGCAGATTTTCCAGTAGCCTTCGCAAGGTTGATCAACCCGCACCGCTGACGAGGAGGGGCCGTGACCCAGACCCAACCGGTGGAGACCATCCCGACGCCCCGCTCCACGCCGGTCGCCGTCCCCACCGCCGGACAACCCTACGAATACCGGCGCACCCCGCTGGTCGAACCCGACTGGACCCGCTTCCCCGGCTGGCGCCACGTCACCCGCGAACAGTGGGAGAGCGCCCAGTGGCAGCGGGTCAACTGCGTCAAGAACATCAAGCAGCTCCGCGCCGTGCTCGGTGACCTCGTCGACGAGACCTTCTACGCCGACCTGGAGGCCGACCAGAAGGCCCTGGCCACCATGTCCATGCTGGTGCCGCCCCAGATGATCAACACCATGGTGCCGTTCGCGCCGATGACCACCGAGGCGCTGCTCGCCGACCCGATCCGCCGCTACATGATCCCCGTCGCCTCCGACCGGCGCACCGACTGGCCGTCGCACCCCTACGCCAGCCGCGACAGCCTCCACGAGCACGACATGTGGGTCGCCGAGGGCCTCACCCACCGCTACCCCACCAAGGTCCTCGCCGAGCTGCTCTCCACCTGCCCGCAGTACTGCGGCCACTGCACCCGGATGGACCTGGTCGGCAACTCCACCCCCGCCGTCGACAAGCTCAAGCTCACCCTCAAGCCGGTCGACCGCTACGACGCCCACATCGCCTACCTCAAGGCCCACCCCGGCGTCCGCGACGTGGTCGTCTCCGGCGGCGACGTGGCAAACGTGCCGTGGAAGAACCTCGAGTCCTACCTCATGCGCCTGCTCGAGATCGAGACCATCCGCGACATCCGCCTCGCCACCAAGGCCCTCATGGGCCTGCCCCAGCACTGGCTCCAGCCGGACGTGGTCGAGGGCCTGGAGCGGGTCGCCCGCACCGCCGCCCGCCGCGGCGTCAACCTCGCCATCCACACCCACGTCAACCACGCCCAGTCGCTGACCCCCCTGGTCGCCAAGGCCGCCCAGACCGCCCTCGACGTCGGCGTGCGCGACGTGCGTAACCAGGGCGTGCTCATGCGCGGCGTCAACGCCACCAACGCCGACCTGCTCGACCTGTGCTTCGCGCTCCAGGGCGAGGCGGGCATCCTGCCGTACTACTTCTACATGTGCGACATGATCCCCAACGCCGAGCACTGGCGCGTCCCGGTCTGGCACGCCCAGCAGCTCCAGCACGACATCATGGGCTACCTGCCCGGCTACGCCACCCCGCGCATCGTCTGCGACGTCCCGTTCGTCGGCAAGCGCTGGGTGCACATGCTCACCGACTACGACCGCGAGCGCGGCATCTCCTACTGGACCAAGAACTACCGCACCTCGATCGAGTCGGCCGACCTGGAGGCGCTGAACAAGCGCTACGCCTACTACGACCCGATCGACACCCTGCCCGAGGCCGGTCAGGCCTGGTGGCACGCCCACCGCGACGACTGACCCGCGCTCTCTGCCATCCGAGGGCGGGCCACCGGAGTACCGGTGGCCCGCCCTCGTTCGTGGTCACTTCTCGAACGCGTCCTTGACGTCGCGGCCGGCCTGCTTGACGTTCTCCCCGGCCTGCTTGGCGCGCGCCGTGCTCTGCTCGCTGGCGCCCTCGGCCCGCAACCGCTCGTTGTCGGTCACGTCGCCGATGCGCTCCTTCGCCATGCCGCTCATCTCCTGGGCCTTGTTCTTCGCCTTGTCGGTGAAGCTCATGTCGCCCTCCTCGTCCGGCTGAGCGTTGCTCCGGTTGCGTCCCCGGTGCCGTGCTGGTGAAACGTGGTGCGGATACGCACCACCTCTAAGGCATCCTAGGATGATAGGTTGAAGCTTGCACCGGCGGTCGCACCGAGGGCGTGGTTGACTGGGTCGGTGAACGAGATACTGCTGGTCCGGCACGGCGAGACCACCTGGAGCGCCAGCCACCGGCACACCTCGTACACCGATCTCGAGCTGACCGCCGACGGCGAGCGGCAGGCCCGGGCGCTCGCTCCCCTGCTCACCGGCCGGCGCTTCGTGCGGGTGCTGTCCAGCCCCCGGCAGCGCGCCACCCGCACCGCCCACCTGGCCGGGCTCACCGTCGACGCCACCGACCCCGACCTGGCCGAGTGGAACTACGGCGACTACGAGGGACGCACCACCGCGGCCATCACCGAGGAACGGCCGGACTGGACGATCTGGACCGACGGCGGCCCCGGCGGCGAGTCACCGGAGCAGGTGGCCGCGCGCCTCGACCGGGTCCTCGACCGGGTCACCCCGCTGCTCGAGCGCGGCAGCGTCGCGCTGGTCGGGCACGGGCACAGCCTGCGGGTGCTCGGCGCCCGCTGGATCGGACTGCCGCCGTCGGCGGGCGGGCTGCTGCGCCTGGACACCGCCACGCTCAGCGTGCTCGGCCACGAACACGGCCGGCGGGTCATCCAGCGGTGGAACCTGCCGGCTCCGCCGCCGAACGGGAACGACCCCGACCGGACAGCTCGGCACTGATCTTCGGCGGGCGGTTCTCGTAGGGCGTGGAGAGCACCACTGTGGTGCGGGTGGTGACGTTGGCGGAGGTGCGGATCTCCTGCAGCAGCCGCTCCAGGTCGGCCGGGCCGGCGACCCGCACCAGCAGGAGGTAGAAGTCCTCCCCCGCCACCGAGTAGCAGGAGTCGATCTCGGGCAGGTGGGCCAGCCGCTCCGGCGCGTCGTCGGGCTGCGACGGGTCGAACGGCCGGATCGCCACGAACGCGGTCAGCGGCAGCTCCAGCGCCTCGAACGAGACGCGTGCGGAGTAGCCCTTGATCACACCGCGCTGCTCCAGCCGGCGGACCCGCTGGTGCACGGCGGACACCGACAGGCCCACCCGTTCGGCCAGGTCCGTGTACGACAGCCGACCGTCGCCGGTCAGCGCGGCGACGATGGCGCGGTCGATGTCCTCCACGCGGTGCAACCTACCGGAGATAGCGCTCCCACGGCGTACCCGCCCCGCCGTCGTGACGCTCAGCGGGCCGTGCGGTCGCGGACCGCGTCCGCGGCGTAGTTCAGCACCTCGGCCATGTCCTCCTCGTCGAGGAACGGCAGGTCGGTGAGGATGTCCGTGACGGACATGCCCTCGGCCATCATGGCCAGCAGCGTGGCCACGGGGATGCGCGACTGCCGCACGCAGGGCGCACCACCCATGACGTCGGGGTCGACGGTGATCCGGGGGAAGGTCACCGCGACAGGTTAGTCCCTGGCGAGCGCGCGGGAGATGACCAGGCGCTGGATCTGGTTGGTGCCCTCGACGATCTGCAGCACCTTCGCCTCGCGCATGTACCGCTCGACCGGGTGGTCGGCGACGTAACCGGCGCCGCCGAGCACCTGCACCGCGTCGGTGGTCACCCGCATCGCCAGGTCGGTGGCGAACAGCTTCGCCTTCGCCGCCTCGATCGAGTACGGTCGGCCGGCGTCGCGCAGCCGCGCGGCGGCCAGCATGAGCGCGCGGGCCGCCGAGATGCCGGTGGCGTGGTCGGCCAGGTTGAACCCGAGGCCCTGGAAGTCGATGATCGCCCGGCCGAACTGCCGGCGTTCCCGGGCGTAGCCGACCGCGTAGTCCAGCGCCGCCTGCGCCAACCCCACCGCGCAGGCGGCGATGCCGAGGCGCCCGGAGTCCAGCGCGGCCATGGCGATGGTGAAGCCGGCGCCCTCGCCGCCGAGCAACCGCTCGGCCGGCACCCGGGCGTCGTCGAAGGCGACCTGCGCCACCGGTGAGGCGTGCAGGCCCATGGTGCGCTCGGCGGCCTGCGGGTGGATTCCGGCCGTGCCCCGGTCGGCCAGCAGGCAGGAGATGCCCTTCGGGCCGGGCCCGCCGGTGCGGCAGAAGATGTTGTAGAAGTCGGCGACCCGGGCGTGGGTGATCCACGCCTTGGTGCCGGTCACCACGTAGTCGTCGCCGTCGCGCACCGCCCGGGTGGTCAGCGACGCCGCGTCCGAGCCGCCCTGCGGCTCGGAGAGGCAGTACGCCCCGAGCAGTTCCCCGCCGATCATGTCGGGCAGCAGCTTGCGTTGCGCGTCGGTGCCGAACTGCGCCAGCGGGTAGCAGGACAGCGTGTGCACGCTGACCGCCTCGGCCACGGCCAGCCACCGGCTGGCGAGGATCTCCAGCACCTGCAGGTAGACCTCGTACGGCTGGGCGGCGCCGCCGTGTTCCTCGGCGTACGGCAGGCCGAGCAGGCCGGCGCGGCCCAGGGTGCGCAGCACGTCGCGGGGGAACTCGGCGCGCTCCTCGAAGCCGGCGGCCCGCGGGGCCAGCTCCCGGTCGGCGAGCTCGGTGGCGAGGTCCAGCAGGTCGTGGGCCTCGTCGGTGGGGAGGATCCGGTCGACGTCCATAGCGCGATGAGCTCCGTGGGGGTGGGTGAGCCGGTGCGGCGTCCGGGTGTGGACCCCTGCAGCTTAACGGTCGTTTGGGCGTCGGCGGGAGTCCACCCGCGCCCACGGCCCGTGGCCGGCGCTTGACCGCAGCGTCAGAATGGTGCGTGCTCCGCCACGACGAATCGGAGGGTACCGATGCAAACGGTGTCGGGGACCGGACAGTCGACGTGAGACCGTTCCCCCCACTGCGATCATGGACGTCCGCCGCCGCCCGCCGCCGCGCCGGCGTGGCCGCACCGGCCGACCTCCGACACCCGCCGTGCGACGAACCGGATGGCCCATGACGCACCCTCCGTCCCCCGGCGCCGCCCAGCGACACCGCATCGAGGAAGAACTGGTCGACCTGCTCTCCGGCATGCGCCTGCTGCAGGAGCCGGACAGCCGCCGGCTCATGGTCGGCAGGCTGCGCGAGCGGCTCGCCGACCACGGCGTCAACGACTACGCCAACCCCCGCGACCAGAGCATCGAGGTGGCCCGCGTCTGCCTCGGCGACCTGGCCGCCCTGGTCGACGTGGTGGCGCTCTTCGAGCCGGCCGCGGCCCAACTCGGCCCGCTGCACCGGCTGCGGCACGAGGTCGACGCGTTCGAGCTGCTGGCCGCCGAGGACTGGACCGACCTGCGACCGGCGCTCACCGCCCACCGCCCGGAGTCGCTCGGCTGGCTGTACCAGCGGGCCACCGACCACAAGACGGCCACACCCCCGTCCTGGTGCGTCAGCGCCTGGGACGTCTTCGTCTACCTCAGCGGGCAGAACGCGCCGCCGCGCGGGCTGCCCCCGAGCATGCTCTTCCTGGTGCTGCTGGAGCACGAGGTGGACACCGAGACGGCCCAGGTGATCCGGCACCGCAACCGGCGCCAGGCCAGCCTGCTGGAGCTGACCGCCGACCTGGACCGCCGCCGGGCCCAGGTCAACGCCGGCGACCAGACCCCCGAGCCGTACGTCTACCTGGTCGTCCAGGTCGAGCCGGACCTGGCCCCCGGCAGCGCCGGCTACACCGTCTCGCACTACCGCCAGTGGCAGGGCGCGCAGGGGTGGCACTCCCGACGGCACGGCCAGCTCACCGACGTCGCGCACGCCGAACTGGAGGCGACCGTCGAGCGGATCGTCCAGCAGATGGAGATCGAGTGGTCCGACCGTCGCGCCGACGTCGCCGTCGAACTGGTGCTGCCGGTGGAGCTGCTCAACGAGGACGTCGCCTGGTGGCGCAAGGAGGCGGCCAGTGTCCACCTGGAACAGAAGGTGCTGGCGATGGACTACCCGGTGGTCGTGCGCAGCCTCAACCGGCTGCGGCAACCCGAGTGGCACCGGGCCTGGCGGCGACGGTGGGAGCACCTGCAGGCCGAGCCGGCGCACAGCCGGCTGTTCCGCAGCCGGCCGCACGGCCCGGCGTACCTGACCCGCCTGGAGGCCGAGCTGACCACCGATCCGCGCTGGTCGACCCTGCTGCTCAGCGCGCCGCCGACGCCGGCGAACCCGCTCGGCTTCAAGGAAGTGATGACCGCCCTGCGGGCGGGACTGCCGGTGATCGTCTGGCACCGCACCCGCCCGTCCGACACCGAGTTCTGGGAGGAGATCCGGGACATGACCGCCGACGGACGCATCGCGCGCCTCCCGGTGCACGCCCGGCGGGCGCGGTTGGACGCGCTCGCCCTGGAGCCGCACGCCGACCGACACAACGGCCGCCACCTGGTGGTGCTCTGGGACGACCCGGAACGCACCCCCGAGCTGCACCGGCCCGACGACCGACCGGGACGGCCGGCGTGAGCGCCCCGCAGGTCGCCGGGTGGCGCGTCTACCGGGGCACCGGGGAGCCGCTCGACCCGGCGGAGCGCGACCGGCGCTGGCCGGCGCCGCCACGCTGGCGTGCCTTCGACGGCGGGCCGGACGAGCCACCGGCGCCCTCCGAGGACCCGGACCTCCGACGGCGGCTCGGCACCGCGACCGCACCGGCCGGCCCGGACCCCCGCGAGGTGGACGTGGTGAACGCCGCGCTGCTGCTGCGCCGGCCGCTGCTGGTCACCGGCCGCGCCGGGTCGGGCCGGTCCAGCCTGGCCTACCGGATCGCCCGGGAACTCGGCCTGGGCCGGGTGCTGCACTGGCCGGTGTCCGCCCACGACACCGTCCGCGCCGGCCTCTACCAGCACGACCCGCTCGGGCGGGTACGCGCCGGCCGCGGTGACGACCGCTCGGTCGGCGACGAGCTGGGCGAGCACCTCAGCCTCGGGCCGCTGGGCACCGCGCTGCTGCCCTACCGCGCCCCCCGGGTGCTGCTCGTCGACGAGCTGGACCAGAGCGACATCGACCTGCCCCAGCAACTGCGTACCGTCTTCGACGACGGCGGGTTCGACATCCCCGAGCTGGTCCGGGCCGCGGGGCGCAGCCCCGAGGTCACCGTGCACACCGCCGACCCGGGCGGCCGGGCCACGGTGCGCGGCGGGCGTGTCCGCTGCCACGAGTTCCCGCTGGTGGTGATGACCTGCACCGAGGACCGGGTGTTCCCACCCGCGTTCCTGCGCCACTGCCTGCGGCTGCGGTTGGCCGACCCGGACGAGGCCGCCCTGCTGCGGATGGTGGACGCGCACTTCGCCGAGCGACCCGCGGGCGCCGCCGGGCTGGTCCGGGCGTACCTGGACCGGCGACACGGCCCCGACGCGCCCACCCTCGACCAGCTGCTCGACGCGGTCCAGCTCGCCGCCGCCGACGCCGACGACGCCCCGGACTGGGACCGCCTCGCCGAGGTGCTGTGGCGCGGCGGGCCGACGGCGGACCCGGAATGATCCTGCCGGGTTGGCCCCCCGCCGGCCCGGCCGAATCCGGTGCCGCTGCCACCGGCGAGGAGTCGCTCGCCGACGTGCTGCGTCCGTTCCGGCGGCTGGTCTCGCCGCGGGAGCTGTTCGTGTACGACGAGGAGGCCACCGCCGCGCAGGCCGAGGCGGGGCTGGTCCGGCCGGTGCTGCGGCGGGCGGTCCGGGCCCGCTGGGACGTGGTGCTGGTCGTGGACGAGCACCCCTCGATGACGGTCTGGTCGACCCGGGTACGGACGTTCACCACCCTGCTGCGCCGGCACATGGCCTTCCAGGACGTGCGGGTGTGCCACCTCGCCACCGGCGGGACGAGCCCCGAGGAGGTCCTGCTGCGCCGCGGCCGGCGCGGCCCGGCCGTGCCCGCCGCGGCGGGACTGCCCGCGGTGCGCCGGCACCGGATCGTGCTGGTGCTCTCCGACGGGGCCGCCCCGGCCTGGCGCAGCGGCGCGGCCCTGCCGCACCTGCACGCGTGGGCGCGCCGCCAGCCGGTGGCGGTGGTGCACCTGCTGCCGCAGCAGATGTGGCACCGCGGCGGGCTCGCCGCGCAGCGTCTGGGCCTGCGGGCGCCCCGGGCCGGCGCGCCGAACTCCCGCCTGTGGTGGCGGCAGCCGGACCCGCTGCGGGCGTGGACCGACGTCGGGCGGCCGGCCGACCCCGACGCGGTGCCGGTGCCGGTGGTGGAGCTGCGGCCCCGCTGGCTGGCCGCGTGGGTGGACCTGGTCGCCGGCCGGCACCCGCGCTGGGTCGATCTGCCCGCCGTCCTGGCGTACGCCCGGCCGCCGCACCCCGCCGACCGGCGTACCCCCGAGCGGTGGGATCCGGCGGCGGCGGTGCGCGAGTTCGTCTCCTGGGCGTCCCCGGCGGCGCTGCGGCTGGCCACCGGCCTGGCCGCCGCTCCGCTGGACGCGGCGGCCATCGCGGCGGTCCGCGACGAGGCGGTGCCGGAGGCCGGCGACGTGCACCTCGCCGAGCTGCTCACCGGCCCGCTGGTCGGGCCGGGGCCGCGGCAGCTCGGCCTCGACTTCCGGCCCGGGGTGCGCGAGGAGCTGCTGGCGATCGGCCGGCGGGCGGAGACGGTACGGATCCTGCGCGCCCTCGCCGCGCGTCTCGGCCCGGACCGGCCGGAGCTGGCGGCGTGGGGGCCGGTGCTGTCCGACCCGGACGGCACGCCACTGGACCGGCCCGGCCCGGCCGCGGAGGTCGAGGTGGCGGTGCTGGGCGCGCTCTCCGGCCGCTACCTGGGGCGGGCCCGGCGGCTGCGGAGCGCGCTGGAGCGGGACACGCCGGACGAACGCGACGTCCGCGACACTCCCGCATCGCGGGGCACGAATGTCATCATGGACGGAGGCGAAGAAGCCGACGTCCCCCGTAGCGTCCCCGCTGAAGGAGCCGGATTGTCGACGACCCCAGTGGACGCCAGCACCCCCGGCCGGACTCCCGCCGTCTGGGGCAACGTCCCGCCGCGCAACCCGAACTTCACCGGCCGCGCCGACCATCTGGCCATGCTGCACCGCCAGATCCAGGGCGGCGCCACGGCGGTGCTGCCGCACGCCCTGCACGGCATGGGCGGCGTCGGCAAGTCGCACCTCGCCGTGGAATACGTCTACCAGCACCAGGGCGAGTACGACCTGATCTGGTGGATCCCGGCCGAACGCGCCACCCAGATCGGCGCCTCGCTGGTCGAGCTGGCCCACCGGATGAACCTGACCGCCGGCCCGGACATCGGCAGCGCCCGGCTGGCGGTGCAGGAGGCGCTGCGGACGGGCCGGCCCTACCCACGCTGGCTGTTGATCTTCGACAACGCGGAGAGCCCGGAGGTGCTGCTGCCCTACCTGCCGACCGGCGGATCCGGCAGCATCATGATCACCTCCCGTAATCCGCAGTGGGCCACCATGGCCCGCACCCTCGAGGTGGACGTCTTCACCCGCGCCGAGAGCGTCGAACTGCTGCGCCGGCGCGGCCCGGAACTCACCGACGAGCAGGCCGACCGGCTGGCCGACGCGCTCGGCGACCTGCCGCTGGCCCTGGAACAGGCGGCCGCCTGGCGTGCCGAGACCGGCATGCCGGCCGAGGAATACCTGCGGGTGTTCGAGGAGAAGCGCGTCGAGCTGCTCGAACAGGCCCCGCCGATGGACTACCAGCTCCCGGTGGCCGCCGCCTGGAACGTCTCGCTGGACCGGCTGGTCGTCGCCAACCCGGCCGCCTTCCGGCTGCTTCAGGTGTGCTCCTTCCTGGCCCCCGAGCCCATCCCCCGCACCCTGTTCAGCGGCGCGCAGAACGCCGACATCCACCCCGAGCTCAACGGCGCGCTGCGCGACCCGATGCGGCTCGGCCGGGCGATCCGCGACATCAACAGGTACGCGCTGGCCCGGGTGATCCACCGGACCAACTCGATCCAGATGCACCGCCTGATCCAGGCGGTGCTGCTGGACCGGATGAACACCGCCGAGCGCGACGCCATGCGGGCCAGCGCCCACCGGCTGCTCGCCACCGGTGACCGCAACGACCCGGACACGCCGGCCAACTGGCCCAGCTACGCCGACCTCTACCCGCACGTGCTGGTCTCCGGGGCGGTCGAGTCCGCCCAGGGCTGGGTGCACCAGCTCATCTACAACGAGGCCCGCTACCTCTACTGGTGGGGCGACATGGAGGCGTCGCTGGAGTTGTCCCGGCACGCCTACGACACCTGGCGGCAGCGGCTCGGGGAGACCGATCCGACCACCCTGCGGATCGGCCAGTGGCTCGGCTTCATGCTCTACCGCCTCGGCCGGCACTCCGAGGCCGCCGAGCTGAACACCCGGATCCTGCGGGCCCACGAGAGCGCCACCCACGAGGACACCGAGGAGTTGCTCAGCGCGCTCGGCGCGGTCGCCGCCGACCTGCGCGTCGCCGGCGACTTCGCGCAGGCGCTCGAGATCGACGAGGACGTCTACCGCCGGCACGTGGTGCTGCTCGGCGAGGACGACCCGAGCACCCTCAACGCGGCCCACAATCTCGCGGTCAGCCTGCGCCTGACCGGCGACATGCGACGGGCGTTCGCGGTCGACCGGGCCACCTACGCGCACCGGGTCCTGCTGTTCGGCGAGGACCACGCGCAGACCCTGGAGTCCCACCTCAACCTCATCATCGACCGGCGCGAGCTGGGCGAATACCTGCCCGCCCGGGCGGAGATGCAGAACGTGGTGGACCGGCTGCCGCTGGTCTGGGGCAGCGCGCAGACCCAGACGCTGCTGGCGCGGCGCCGGTTGGCCTCCGCGGTGCGCAAGGCCGGTGACCACGTCACCGCCCGCGCCCTCTCCCAGGAGGTACGCGACGGCTTCGCCGCCCGCTACGGCGCGGGCCACCCGGACACCCTGCTCGCCGCGTTCGGTCTCGCCGTCGACCTGCGCGCCACCGGTGACCTGGCGGCCGCGGCCCGGCTCAGCGAGGAGATCGGCGAGAGCTACCAGCGGCTCTTCGGCGACGACCACCCCTACACCGTGGCGGCCCGGGCGAACGCCGCGATCGTGCACCGGCTGCGCGGCGACGCGGGGCTCGCCCGGTCGGTCAACGAGTCCGGTCTGGCCGTGCTCACCCGCCGCCTCGGCCCGGACCACCCGCTGGTGCTGGCCGCCTCGATCAACCTCGGCAACGACCTCTACGTGCTCCAGGACCACGGAGCCGCGTACGAGCTGGACCGGGCGACAGTGGACCGGGCGCGGGAGGTGTTCGGGCCGGAGCACCCGACCACGCTGATCGCGCTGGGCAACCTGGCGATGGACCTGATCGCGTTGGAGCGGGTGGCGGAGGGGCGGGCGCTGCTCGACGAGATCGGCCCGACGTTCCACCGGACGCTCGGCGACGCCCACCCGGCCACCCGCGCCGGCCTCGACCCGGCGGTGCGGGGCGACTGCGACCTCGACCCGATGCCGTTGTAGCCGGCCCGGCCTCGGTGGCGGCTCGCGTACCGCCACCGAGGCGGGCGGGTCACCCGACGGTCGGCGCCGGCCCGATCCAGGCCGCCAGGTCCACCGGGTCGGTCGGCGTCGCGGCGGCGAGGCGGCGGTGCACGGCGCGGACCAGTTCGGGCCGGCTCCGCAGCGCTGTCGCCGCCTCGTCGAGCCCCAGGGCGGCGCTGGTCAACGCCAGCCCGGCCCACGCCGACGGGGTGTCCGAGCCGCCGGTCAGCTCCCCGAGCAGCAGCTGGTGCGCGTGCGCGGTGTCACCGGCGGCGTAGGCGAGGTCGGCCGGTCCCGCCCCGGTGACCCGTTCACCGACCGCCGACGGGTCCTTGCGCAGCCGTTCGAAGCCCTCCGGGTCGGTGAGCCGCCACAGCAGCAGGACCGCCCGGGTGTCGAGCCGCCGCGCGGCGGCGTCCGCCACGACCGGCGGATCGGGGTAGTCCACGGCGGGTCGCGCCGCGCCGGCCTGCCAGGCCTCGGCGAACACCCGCACCACCGCCGGGTCGGGGTGTCGGTGGTGCAGCCGCCACTGGGCCCGGTGGTCGTCGACCGCCGCGTCGGCCGCGGCGAGCACCTCCGCCGGCACCGGCTCGGACCACCAGGTGGCTGCGGTGCCGGCCAGCCCGTCGAGCAGGTGCCGGCCGACGTCGGTCAGCTCGGGCCGGGCACGCAGCATCTCCAGCGTCGCGGCGACCTGCCGCCGCCACCTGGCGAACTCGAAGTGCGCCACCGGCCCCCCGACGCCGGTGGCCACCGGGCGGTACGCCCGCCAGAACTCGGTGATGCCGACGAACGCGTACACGCCCTGCAGCAGGCCGCCCAGCGGGCGCGGGTCGTCCCGCCACGGCGCGTAGAGCCGGTGCGGCGGCTCGGCGGTCAGCAACGGCGTCAGGTGCAGCAGGCCACCGAGCTTGATGTGCTGGAACTCGTGCACCAGCGTCACCGCCAGCTCCGGCGCGTCCTCCGGCTCCGAGATGAGCATGCTGCCGAAGGCGTCCCCGGCCGACGCGCTCATGGTGCGGAACCGCTCCGCCGGGCGTTGCGGCACCACCGAGAACAGGCCGCGGCCGATGGGCGCCGCACGCTCCGGGCAGACCCGCACGAGCAGCTCCCACGCCTGGGTGAGCAGCGTCCGCCAGCGGTCGACGGTCGCGACCGTGTCCAGGTCCGGCGGGGTCGGGCTGCGCAGGTTGCGGTACGGGTCGAGGAAGTCCAGGCCGACCGTCAGCGTCTGGCCGCCGGCCTCGGCCCGGACGGTGGGCAGCGCGAACCAGCCGTCGGCGCCGCCGCCGGCGGCGTCGACGGCGACCCGGTGACCCTCCAGCGAGACGGTCGCCGCGCCGTCGGCGCCGGCCACCTCGGCCACCGTCCACCGCGACGTGGCCGGCAGCACCGCACCGCCCAGTGTGGGCAGCGCGGCGAAGCCGTCGCGGACCGGCACCCGCACCGCGAACGACAGGCCGGCGCGCAGGCCGGCCACGGCCGCGAGGGCGTGCAGATAGCCGAGGTCCGCCCAGAGCGGGCCGTCGGCGGTGACCGTGGAGCCGCGTAGCCGGCGCAGCACGTAACCGGCCCAGGTGCCGACGTGCGGATGCGCGATCAGCCGGTCGACCTCGGCCGGGGCGCGGCGTTGCGCCGCCACCAGCAGCGCCCACGCCTCGGCCACCGGCGGCAGCGGACCCGCCACCTCCGGGGTGCCGGCCACCGCGTCGAGCACGGCGCGCAACTGCAGCAGCCGCCAACTGTGCTCGGCGGCGAGCAGTTCCTCGACGGTGTCGGCGTCGCCGCCGCCGGCCGCCAGGACCCCGAAGTGGTGGCGGGCGAGCCGGTGCCGGACCAGCTCATCCGTCGGCTGCGTGACGGTCATGCTTCCTCCACCCGGGTGGGCGAGATCAGTCGAGTCGTTGCGGATTGTAACCACTGGTGATGCTCTCGGGATCGTCGACACGGCGCAGCAACCGGCCCATCACGGGGCCGAGAATCTCCTGGTCAAGCTCGGGAAGCCGGGCGAGATCGACGGGGTTGAGATCGATCAGTTCCGAGTCGACGTCGACAGCGTACGGTTGATTCACGGGGAGTCATTATCCATAGTGGCGGGCCTCCGGGACGGTCGGTGGGCCGAAGAATCGCCGCGTGGCGCGGCGACTCGCGCCGCCCCGCCACCGTGCGGCGCGATGCTAGCGTGACGTCGTGGCCAGAACCACCGTGGTGTTCGTCCACGGCTTCCTGTCCTCGGATCGGGTGTGGACCGCGTTCCGCGACCTGATCCGTGCCGATCCCGCGCTCGACGACGTCGAGACACACGCCTTCCGGTACGCCACCTCGCTGCTGTCCTGGCACCCGCTGCGGCAGGTGCCGACGTTCGACGAGGTCGCCGACGGGCTGCGCACGTTCCTGCGGCACGATCTGGCCGACCGGTCCCGGCTGGCGCTCGTCACGCACAGCCAGGGCGGCCTGGTGGCGCAGCGGGCGCTGGCCCGGATGCTCACCGACGACGACGCCGACCTGGCCCGGATCCGCCTGCTGCTGATGTACGCCTGCCCGACCGCCGGATCGGACCTCGGGCTCTCCGCGCGCCGGGCGTTGCTGCGCGCCAACCCGCAGGAGCGGCAGTTGCGGCCGCTGAACGCCGCCGTCCTCGACGCCCAGCGCGCCGTGCTGCACCGGATCGTGCACACGGCCGAGCCGTCGACGCGGGTGCTGGCGTTCGCGGGCGAGAGCGACGCCGTGGTGCCACCGGCGTCGGCCCGCAGCGTGTTCCCCGACGCCGGCGTGCTGCCCGGCGACCACTTCACGATCGTCCAGCCCGACTCGCCGGCGCACCGGTCCTACGTCGTGCTGCGCCAGGAGCTGCGGCGCCTGGCCCGCGCCGACGACCGACCGCCGGCGACCCCGCTCCCCCGACCGCGCGCCGGCGGGGACGCGCCGTCGCTTGGCGCCGACGCCGAGCTGGTGGACCTGCTGCTCGCGGTGCCGGGGATGACCGACCCGGCGTTCCGCGCCCAGGCGTACGCGCGGCTGCCGATGCGCGTCCGCGAGCAGCTGACCCGGCCCGGCCCGGCCCGCTTGGAGCTGCTCGCCGCGCTCGACACGCTGCGCGACCACCGGCACCTGGCACCGGGCCGGGCGCTCGCCGACGCCCTGGCGGCCCTGGTGCCGGAGCACCCGGTCGTGGTCGAGCTGCGAACCCGGCTGGTGGCGCTCGACGCCGGGTGAGGCCGACGCGCTCCTGTCGTACCCGTGGTCCATGATCCTTGTCGTCACAGCGGCACGGATCACGGGCCGGCGACGGCGTTCCGGCGTGCCCGGTGCCGGCCGTCGGCGGGGAGGTCGAAACGATGACGGAGCCGACGGACGCCTCCTGGCGACGGCGGAGCGTGCTGCGGGTCGCACCCCCGGCGCGCGCCCGCAAGCTGGCCAAGGTGCCCTTCGTGGAGTTGGCCGACGGGCGGCTGCAGGGGGTGGTGTCCAGCGGGTCCGACGTGGAGCGCGTCTACGTCTCCTCGGTGACCGCCGGCAGCCACGCGGTCAACTGCAGCACCAACAACAACCGGCCCTGCGGCGGCCTGCGCGGCAGCCTGCTCTGCAAGCACCTGCACGCGCTGGCCGACGAGGCCGTGCTGCAGTACGGCGTCGACCAGGTCGCCCGCTACCTGCGCGTCGACGTCGGCGACGGCGTCGACAGCGGCGCCGACCTGCTGGCGCGCACCGAGGCGAGGCACGAGCCCGGCCCGGCGGCGGTGGTGTTCAGCCGCTTCCTGCGCCACCTGGCCTACCTGGAGGTCCCGCCGAGCGCCACGCCGGTGCCCGAGCTGCACTGGTTCCCGGCCACGGCGGGGGTGCGCTGATGCTCGCCGCACAGCTCACCCAGCTCCACGACGACGCGCCGGCCGGGCTGGCCCAGGCGCTCGCCGTCGTCGACGGCGTCGACGACACGCTCACCCGCGGCCTGGCCCGCGTCGCCGAACCGGACGCGGCCGCCTGGGCGGCGCTGGCCGAGGCGGTCGGCGGCACGCCCATGGCCGCGCGGGCCGGCGAGGCGGTGCGCGCCGCCACCACCGGCGCGCTCACCGAGGAGCACCTGACCGTGCTCGCCGGCGCCCGTGCCGCGCTGCTCGGCGCCGTCCACGACGCGCTGCTGGACCGGCTCGACACCACCCTGCACCGGTCCCGTGTCCCGTGGGCCGCCGCCACCGGCACCCCGCCGGACACCACCGACGCAGGCGCGCCGACCGGGGCCACGGCCCCGGGCGCGCCCACCGGCACCGCCACGGGCACGGCGGCGGACGCCATCCCGGGCGCGGCGGCGGTCGCCACGGCCCCGGGCCCGCCGATCGGCACCGCCACGGGCAGGCCGGCGGACGCCGCGCCCGCCCGCGCCGGCGCCCGGGCCTGGCTGCACGAGCTGACGCTCACCGGCTGGCGCGGCGCCGACCACGAGCTGCTCTCCGGCGCCGCCGCGCCGGTGGAGGCCGCGCTCGCCGCGCCGGCGCTGCGCCGCCTCGCGGTGCTGCTCGACGGTCTCGCCGCCGAGCTGCGCGCCGGCCTGCCGGTGACCGACCCGGCGCGGCTGCCCGCCCGCCGCTGGGCCGACCTGTGGACCCGGGGCGTGCTGCTCGCCGCCGGCGCCGCCGCCGAGGCCACGGCGCCCGAGCAGGTGTCCGGCCGGCTGCTGCCGCTCGGCGTCGACGTGCACGAACACGACACCGCGTTCCAGGCGCAGCTGCACGCGCTGCTCGAACCGGCCGGCGGCGGCACGCCCCGGCTGGTCCGGGTCACCGTGGGCGCGGCGAAGGTGGCCACCATCGTCGGCCCGGCCGGCTGGCGGCTGCTGGAGGCCTGTCCGGTGCTGCTCAAGGCGCTGGCCGAGCGGCGGAGCATGACCGTCACCGACCTGCCGGCGTACGGCGGCGACCTGCACTGGGTCGACGCACGCGCGGAGCTGGCCGAGCCGGCCGACCCGTTCGCCACGGCCCGGGTGCTGCTCGCCGGCGCGACCGCCGCCGCGACGCCGCCGCTGCAGCGGCACCCCGCCGCGATCGCCGAGCCGGTCCTCGTCGAGGGCCGGGTCGTCCGTGACGCCGCCGGTGACCTGGTGGTCGACCTCGACGGCGCGGTGATCCCGCTGGCCGCCGACCGGCTGCCGGCGGCCGGTCCGCTCACCCCGACGCTGCTCGCCGCCGCCACCGCCTGCCTCGGCCTGCTGCGCTGGGACGACGACCGCTGGCTGCTGCAACCGCTCGCCGTGCGGGCCACCGTCAAGCGGCAGGCCGTCGAGGCGCACAACGGCGACTGGGCGTGCGGCGTCACCGACACGAAGGCCGCCAAGGCCGAGGCCAGAGCGGGCGACGCGGTGGCCGTGCTGCGCGAGCGCGCGGGACGGCTGCTGCGCCGATGACCGACGACGACCGCGCCCACGCCAACCGCCGCCAGGTGCTCTACTGGCGCCTCCTCGCCCGCCTGTTCAGCCCGGACGAGCAGCCCGCCCTGGAGTCCGCCAGCGTCGCCGTGGTCGACGACCTCGGCCTGCCCGCCGCGCTGCTCGACCCGACCGTCTCCGTCGACACCGTCGTCCAGCGCTTCCCGGCGCTCGCCGACGAGCTGCGCGACCTGCTCGCCGCCGACCGGGAGACCCCGACCGGCGCCGAGCCGTTCCACCCGGCCGAGGCCGAGGTCCGCCGCGCCGCGCTGGCGTCCAAACTGCTGCTCAACGTGTTCGCCACCGGCACCGGCGAGGTCAGCGCCGGGCAACTGGCCCGCTGGCAGGCCGACGCCGGCTGGTTCGAGCAGGCGTGCGGCGTCGCCCCCGGCGAGCTGCGCCGCGACGGCACCGGCCTGGGCGCCACCCTCGCCGGCCTCGAGGGCGACCTGGTCCGCCGGATGCGGCTGCGGGAGGTGCTCGCCGACCCGGCACTGGCCGCCCGGCTCACCCCGAGCATGTCCCTGATCGAGCAGCTCCTGCGCGACAAGGCGAACCTGTCCGGGGTGGCGCTGGCCAACGCCAAGTCGCTGATCCGCCGCTACGTCGACCAGGTCGCCGAGGTGCTGCGCACCCAGGTGGCCCAGGCCACCGTCGGCGCGGTCGACCGGTCGGTGCCGCCCAAGCGGGTCTTCCGCAACCTCGACCTGGACCGCACGATCTGGCAGAACCTCACCAACTGGAGCCCGGACGACGAACGCCTCTACGTCGACCGGCTCTACTACCGGCAGACCGCCCGCCGCACCACCCCGGCCCGGCTCATCGTGGTCGTCGACCAGTCCGGCTCCATGGTCGACTCGATGGTCAACTGCACCATCCTGGCCTCGATCTTCGCCGGGCTGCCCAAGGTCGACGTGCACCTGATCGCGTACGACACCCGGGCGCTCGACCTCACCCCCTGGGTGCACGACCCGTTCGAGGTGCTGCTGCGCACCAACCTCGGCGGCGGCAACGACGGCCCGGTCGCCATGGCCCTGGCCCGCCCGAAGATCGTCGAACCGCGCAACACCGTGTTGGTCTGGATCTCCGACTTCTACGAGTTCGACCGCTCGCAACCGCTGTTCGACGGCATCGAGGCCGTGCACCGCTCCGGGGTGAGGTTCATCCCGGTCGGCTCGGTCAACAGCTCCGGACACCAGAGCGTCAACCCCTGGTTCCGGCAGCGCTTCAAGGACCTCGGCACGCCCGTCATCTCCGGCCACATCCGCAAGCTCGTCACCGAGCTCAAGAACTTCCTCACCTAGGAGAGCACCCCTGATGTCCGACATGCTCCGCGCCCCCGCCGAGGTCAAGTACGCCGACGAACTGGCCTACCTGGAATCCGTCGACACCGGGCCGAAGCCGTTCTCCTGGCGACTGAGCCCGCGCATGGTCCGGCTGTTCGTGCTCGGCTCCGAACGCGCCGACGGCCTCGACCGGGAGATCCCGCAGAAGTGGTTCGGCGACCGCAGCTTCGTCGAACGCAGCATCGTCACCCTCGCCTCCGACCGCGGCCTGCTGCTCATCGGCGACCCCGGCACCGGCAAGAGCTGGCTCGCCGAGCTGCTCTCCGCCGCGATCTGCCGCAATTCCACCCTCGTCGTGCAGGGCACCGCCGGCACCACCGAGGACCACATCAAATACTCCTGGAACGTCTCCATGGTCATCGCCCGCGGCCAGTCCCGCGAGTCGATGATCCCCTCGCCGATCATGACCGCCATGGAACAGGGCGTGATCGGCCGCTTCGAGGAGCTGACCCGCTCCACCAGCGACGTGCAGGACGCGCTCATCTCGATCCTGTCCGAGAAGTACGTCTCCATCCCGGAGCTGGACCACGACAACATCGTCTTCGCCCAGCCCGGCTTCTCGATCATCGCCACCGCCAACAGCCGCGACCGGGGCGTCAACGACCTGTCCTCCGCGCTCAAACGGCGGTTCAACTTCGTCCGCATCCCGGTGGTGACCAACAAGCGCAGCGAGGCCGAGATCGTCCGCTTCCGCACCGAGGAGCTGCTGCGCCGGCACCGCATCGAGCTGGAGGTGCCCCCCACCCTGCTCGACATCCTGCTGCAGAGCTTCGCCGACCTGCGCGCCGCCGCGTCCGCCGCCACCAGCGACGACGAGAAGCTGGAGTCGGCGCTGTCCACCGCCGAACAGATCGGCGTGCTGGAGGACGCCGTGCTGCACAGCCAGTTCTTCGGCGACCGCACGCTGCGCGCGGCGACCCTCGCCGGCTCGCTGGTCAGCTCGCTGGCCCGCCGCAGCCCGGAAGACCTGGCCATCCTCAACAAATACCTGCACGGCGTCGTCGAGCCCCGCGCCAAGGCCGACGGCGGCGACTGGGACGGCTTCCTCGACGGCGGTCGCCAGGCGATCGCGTCGCTGGCATGACCGCGCCCGCCCCGACCGGCGTCTTCGGCGCGCTGCGCGAGCAGCTCACCGACGCCGCCGCCGCGTTCGCCGGCTCACCCGACGCGTTCGCCGGGATCCTCGCCGGCATGGTCGACGACGTCGACCGGGCACTCGGCGAACGCCTCGAGATCTTCCCCGTCTGCCACCACTCCCCCGCGTCCGCGCTGGCCATGGCCCGACGGCTGCGCGCCCGCCCACCCCGGGTCATCTACCTCGAACTCTGCGAGGACCTGCGGCCCCTCCTCGACGAGCTGCGCAACTGCCGCCTGCCGGTGGCCGTGCAGGCGTTCGCCACCGAACTCGACGGCTTCCCCGCCGAGTGGAGCCCGCTGAGCGTCATCGCGCCCGTCACCGAGGCCTCCGCGGAATACCAGGCCATCGCGTACGCGCTGGACACCCCGGGCGTCGAGCTGGTGCTGGTGGACCGCTCCACCGACCACGTCTACCAGTGGGCCCCCCGCGACGACCAGCCGGCCGGCCCCCACCCGGCCCCGACCGCCGACGAGGACGCCGCCCTGCACGGCGACGCGGTCGGCGTGGAGATCGGCGACCTGCGCCCCCGCTTCGCCGAACTCGAGTCCTACCTGCTGCACCACGGCAAGGTCCGGCACTGGTCGGAGTGGTGGGAGCAGTATGTCGAACGCCCCCTCGCCGACGCCGACCACGACACCTACCGGCAGGTCATGGTGCTGATCGGCAGCCTGTTCCGCCGGCTGCGCCCGAGCCGGTCCGCCCGCGACGACCGCGACGAGGACCGCGAGCGCCACATGTGGACCCGGATGCGCCAGCACCTCGCCGCCACCGGCGCCGACCCCGCCGACTGCCTCTACGTCTGCGGCGCCTTCCACGCCGCCAGCCGCGTCGAACAGTTCGGCCTCGACTCCACCGCGCCGGACTTCCCGATCAGCCCTCGCACCGGCACCCGCTGGCGCTACGGCCTCATCCCGTCCAGCCACTCCGCCATCGAGGCGCAGTTCGGGCTCGCTCCCGGCACCGTCTCCATCGCCGCCGCCAACTGGACCGCCGCGCTCGGCCGCACCCGGGTCACGCCGTTCCGGCTGGCCGGGCAGCAGACCGGGAAGAAGGGGCGCCGATCCCGCGCCGTCACCGCGCCCGCCCCGTCCGACGTGACCACCGACCGGCTCACCGGCTTCCTCGCCGCGCCGCCCACGCTCGACGAGCTGGACGAGGCCGAGCTGCGCGGCTGGTGCGTCGACATCGTCCGGCTCGCCCGACGCAACGGCTACCTGGCCAGCACCGCCGACGCGATCGCCGTGTTCGAGACCTCGATCCTGCTGGCCAACCTGCGCAACCGGGCCCGACCCACGCCGTACGACTTCGCCGACGCCGCGGTCACCTGCATCGAGAAGGACGTGGTGCCCGGCCGGCGCGACGTCCGCCGGCTCTGCGAGATCCTGCTCGGCGGCGACCGGATCGGCCAGGTCGGCTACGACTCCCTGCCACCGCTGGCCCGCGACGTCCTCGACCGGCTCCGCCCACTCGGCCTCGACCTGGAACGGCGCACCGTGCAACGCGCGCTGCTCGACCTGCGCGGCGACCCGGCGCGGGAAGCCTGCTCCGACCTGCTCTGGATGCTGCGACACCTGCTGCCCGCCGACGCGGTACGGCCGATCATGGGCGAACGCCGCCTCGGCCACCGCTCCACCCAGGAGAGCTGGGACCTCGCCCTCGGCCGCAACCAGCGCGCCCTGATCGAGCTGGGCTACGAGGGCGTCACCGTCGAGCAGGTGCTGGAGCAGCGGCTGCGGCGCGCGGTGCGTGGCCCGGACGCCACCGCCGCCCGCGCGCTCGCCGCCGTCGAGGACGCCATCCGCCTGCTGGACAGCCCGCGCCTGGTCGACGAACTCGGCGCGCGGGCGGTGGAACTGCTCGCCACCGAACGCACCGTCGACGACGCGCCGGAGGTGCTGCGTCGCATCCGCCGGCTGCTCGCCCACCACCGCACCACCGCACCGGCGCTGCCCGCCTGGTGCCGGGCGTTCGTCACCACCGGCTACGCCCACTACTGCACCCTGTTGCCCACCGCGTTCGTCGACGAGACGACAGGTGTCCGCCAGGTCGGCGCGATGCTCGGCTTCCTGTTTCACCTGGAGAGCCTCGCGCTGTCGCTGGGCTGTGACCGGTCGCAGCTCGAACTGGCCGTCGCCCAGGCCCACCCCGAGGCGCCGGCCAAGCTCGCGCTGCTCTGGGCCGCACGCCACCACCTCGGCCTGCTGCCGCTGGCGCACCTGCGCGAGCGCTGCGCCGACCTGCTGGCCAACCCGCTGGTCGTACCGGCGTTCCCGCACTACCTCTCCGGGTTCGTGCACGCCCTCGACCCGGTGCCGGGGCTGGCGCCGTTCGTGGTCGAGACCATGTCCGCCGCGTTCGCCCGGCTGCCCGACCCGGTGCTGCTGCCCTGGCTGCCCACCCTGATCACCACGCTGCGCGAACACGGCCCGGAACTGGTGCCGCTGCTGGTCCGCGAGGCGGAACGCACCTTCCCCGCCACGTTGCCCGCGCTGGACGGCTGGACGCCCCCGTGGGCCGCCCAGCCCGCCGCGTCGGTCTCGCCCCCGACCGGGTCGCCGGCCGCCGGCCCCGGGCCGGCGCACGGGCTGCTCGTCGCGCACCCGGAGGCGGTCGACGCGGTGGCCGCGTTGCTCGGCTGCGACGCGCCGTGGCACTCCCCCGCCGCGCCCGGCCCGCCCGGTGGCGGCGGAGGCTCGCCGCTGGTGGCCGCGCACCCGGACACCGCCCACGCCGTGGCGGCCCTGCTGGCACCGCCGGGTCGGCCCGAGCTCAGTGCGGGGTGACCAGGGGCCGGCTGTTGTCCACGAAGTAGGAGGAGAGCATCCGGGTCTCGACGTCGCCGACGTTGCGGGCGTTGTGCACGACGTCCGGCGGGATCAGGAACGGCTCTCCGGCGCCGACGGTGAGCGAAGGCCGGTCGTCGAATTCCATCACGATGTCGCCCTGGATCAGGTAGCCGACCTCCTCGCCGGGGTGGCTGTGCCGCCCCGACTCGTGGCCGACCGGGATCCGGAACAGGGTCTGCACGATCAGCCGGCCCGGCACCTCGGCGTGGGCACGCTGCAACTCGGTGCGGACGACGCCTTCGGTCGACGGTCCCATGACGGCGTGCTCCTCTCCGGGCGGCGGGCCGGGTAACGGCTTCGACGGTATCCGGGAACGGCCGGGCCTTCTGGGCACTTGCCGGCGGCAGGCACCATGGAGTGGTGATCCGCTTCCTGCTGAACCTGTTGTGGCTCGTCTTCGGTGGCGGTTTCGTCCTGGCCCTGGGCTACGGCGTGGCCGCCCTGATCTGCTTCGTCCTCGTCGTCACCATCCCGTTCGGCGTCGCCTCGCTGCGCCTCGCCCTGTACGCGCTCTGGCCGTTCGGCCGCACGCTGGTGCCGAAGCCGGGCGCCGGCGTCCCGTCCGGCCTGGCGAACGTGCTCTGGGTGCTGCTGGCCGGCTGGTGGCTGGCCCTGTCGCACATCCTCGCCGGGGTCGCGCTCTGCGTGACGATCATCGGCATCCCGTTCGGGGTGGCCAACTTCAAGCTGGTCCCGGCCGCGCTCTGGCCACTCGGCCAGGAGGTCGTCGAGACTCCCTGACCCGGCCGCATCCGACCGTCAGCCACCCTCCTTCTGGCGCCTGCCGAGCTGACGTCAGCAACGACTCGGGTCGCCCGAGGGGGTCGATCCCCAACGCGGTCACATCCTCTCAAGCATCCTAGGAGGATAGTGTGGTGCCGGGGCGGGCGAATGCGACTCGCGTTCGGCGACGGGTGACTACCGTCGGTGGGGTGGTGGGTCGGGACGGGGTGATCGAGGAGCTGAAGGCGGATCCGGCGATGTCCGGCCTGCGCCGTTCGCTGGACTTCTACCACGGCGATCCGGCGCGCGAGGCGGCACTCGACGCGTTCTACGCGCCGCTGGTCCGCGCCGGCGACCTGGTCCTCGACGTCGGCGCGCACGTGGGCGACCGGCTGGCCAGCTTCCGCCGGCTCGGCGCGCGGGTGGTGGCGGTGGAGCCGCAACCGCTGTGCGCCCGGGTGCTGCGCGCGCTGCACGACGGCGACGACACCGTGACGGTGCTGGAGGCGGCCTGCGGACCGACCGCCGCACCGGTCCGGCTGCACGTGAACTCCGTCAACCCGACCGTCTCCACCGCTTCCCGGAGTTTCGTCCGGGCGGCCGGGCACGCCGCCGGCTGGGAGGGCGAGACCTGGGACGGCGAGATCGAGGTCGCCGGCACCACACTGGACGCGCTGATCGACACGTACGGCGTGCCGGCGTTCGTGAAGATCGACGTGGAGGGCTTCGAGGACGCCGTGCTGGCCGGTCTGAACCGGCCGGTACCGGCGCTGTCGTTCGAGTTCACCACGATCGCCCGGGAGTTGGCCGGACGCTGCCTGGACCGGCTCACCGCGCTCGGTTTCACCGCGTTCACCGTGGCGCTCGGCGACGAGATGACGTTCGCGCTGCCGAGCTGGCGGCCGGCGACGGAGGTGGCGGCTTACCTGGACGCGCTGCCGCACGAGGCGAACGCCGGCGACGTGTACGCGCGGAGCTGACGTCCGTCCACATCGGATGACCGTCGTCCGGCCGTATTGACGCTGCTCACCGGCTTGATCGACACATCCGCTGCCCGGCCGCTTTTTTCAAGGGTCGAACTTAGTCATGTTTCGTTACCGGCTCGTTATTGACGTGACCGGCGCCACTTCGGTTGACTGCCACGGAACCGCTACCGCAACCGGTTCCGAAACACCCTCCTCATCCCTGCGACCCGGGAGCGTCACGTGCCGATCACCATCGCCGACGTCGCCACCCGGGCCGGGGTGAGCAAGACGACCGTCTCGCGGGTGCTCAACGGCAAGGGCGAGGTGCACATCCGCACCGCCGACCGGGTCCGTGCGGTGATCAGCGACCTCGGCTACGTGCCGAGCGCCCGCGCGGTCGGGCTGGCCCGCGGGCGCACCCGGGTGGTCGGCATGCTGGTGCCGGCGCTGACCTGGCCCTGGATGGGCGAGGTGCTGCAGGGCGCGGCCGACGCGGTCGAGGCCGAGGGCTACGGCATGCTGTTGTTCACCTGCACCCACGGCGACGAGTCGATGCGGCGGTTCGCCTCCCAGGTCTCCGCCAAGTCCTTCGACGGCCTGCTCGTGGTCGAACCCGAGGGCACCCTCGACTACATCACCGGCCTGCACCGGCGCGGCCTGCCGGTGATCCTCATCGACGACCGCGGTCACCAGCCCGGCTTCCCGTCGGTGCGGACCACCAACGAGGACGGCGCCCGGGCCGCCGCCGCGCACCTGCTGTCCCTGGGCCGCCGACGGCCGCTGGTCATCACCGGCCTGCGCCGGTTCGGCTGCACCCGGGAACGGCTCGCCGGCTTCGCCGGCGGGTTCGCCGACGCCGGCGTACCCATCGCGCCGGAACGGGTCGTGGAGGGCGACTTCACCTTCGAGTGCGGGCGCGCGGCGGTGCGCCGGCTGCTCGCCGACGGCGTGCCGTTCGACGCGGTCTTCGCGCACAACGACCTCTCCGCCGCCGGCGCGTTGCAGGCGCTGCGCGACGCCGGCCGGCGCGTCCCGCAGGACGTGGCGGTGGTCGGCTTCGACGACCTGCCGCTCGCCGGGCACACCCATCCCCCGCTGAGCTCGGTGCACCAGCCGCTGCGGGAGATGGGCACGGCCGCGGCCCGACTCCTCATCGCCCACCTCACCGGCACACCGCTGCCCGACACCCCGACCGTCATCCCGACCGGCTTCGCCGCCCGCGCCTCCACCCGCGTCACCTGAGCGCCACCCCGCCGCACCCGGCGACCCGCCGGCGGGCAGCCAGCCCGCCGGTGCACCACCGCACACCCTCCATCCACCACATCCCGCCCGAGGACACGCGGGACCACCGAGGGAGACCTCCATGAGAAGACGGCAACTCCTCGCCGTCGCGCTGGCCGGCGCGATGGTCACCACCACGGTCGCCGCCTGCGGCGACAGCCCGAACGCGAACAAGAAGAGCGGCCAGGCCGCGACCGTGCTGAACGTCGGCATGCCCAACGGCCCGCAGGCGGAGAACAACAACCCGTTCCTCACCACCTCGGCCGCCGCGTCGCTCGGCTACCGCTGGCAGATCTACGAGCCGCTGATGATGTGGAACCCGGTCAAGCCGGCCGAGCCGTTCAAGCCGTGGCTGGCCACCAAGGCCGAGTGGTCCGCGGACTACAAGTCGGTCAAGGTGACCGTCCGCGACAACGCCACCTGGTCCGACGGGCAGAAGGTCACCGCCGAGGACGTGGCGTTCACCTACAACCTGGTGAAGAAGTTCCCGGCGCTCAACGACCAGGGCGTGCCGTACACCGACGCGACCGCGAGCGGCAACGACGTCACCATCACCATGTCCAGCCCGCAGTTCGTCAACCAGCAGAAGGTGCTGTGGCGGGTGCCGATCGTGCCCAAGCACCTGTGGGAGAAGATCGCCGACCCGACCACCGACCCGGTGAAGCAGCCGGTCGGCAGCGGCCCCTACACGCTCAAGTCGTTCACCCCGGCCACCACCACGCTGACCGTGCGCGACAAGGGCTACTGGCAGGACGCGCCGAAGGTGAAGGAACTGCGCTTCACCTCGTACACCGACAACAGCGCGCAGACCACGGCGCTGGCCAACGGCGAGTCGGAGTGGAGCTTCGTCTTCATCCCCAACTACCAGACCGTGTTCGTGGCCAAGGACCAGAAGAACCACAAGGTGTGGGCGCCGCCGGTGCTGGGCATCCACGGCCTCTACCTGAACACCACGAAGAAGCCGTTCGACGACCCGACGCTGCGCAAGGCGATGAACATGGTCGTCGACCGGGCCGACATCTTCACCACCGCCGAGGCGGCGTACTTCCACCCCGAGGTCAAGAGCGTGACCGGCCTGCCCAGCCCGGCCGGTGACTCGTTCATCGCGCCCGAGTACAAGGGGCAGGAGCACAAGGTCGACGTCGAGGGCGCCAAGGCGCTGCTCACCGGCGCCGGCTACAAGCTCGACGGCACCACGCTCAAGGACAAGACCGGCAAGCCGGTCACGATCAAGCTGACCGACCCGGCAGGCTGGTCCGACTACCAGACCAGCCTGGAGATCGTGAAGGACAACCTGTCGAAGATCGGCATCGCGGCGACCATCGACAAGGCCAACCAGGACGCCTGGTTCCGCAACGTGGAGCAGGGCAACTTCGAGGCCACCTTCCGCTGGACCGAGAGCGGCGCCACGCCGTACGACATCTACCGGACGATCATGGACGGCCGGGTGCTCAAGCCGATCGGCACCGCGTCGCCCGCCGGCAACTTCGGCCGGTTCGACGACAAGGCGGCGACCGACGCCCTGGTCTCCTACGCCAACGCGACCGACGACGCCACCCGCACCACGGCGCTCGCCACGCTGCAGAAGATCTTCGTCGAGCAGACGCCGATGATCCCGGTCGGCGCGGACAACATCGGCGGCGCGTACAGCGCGAAGAACTGGACCGGCTGGCCGGACGACTCGAACCCGTACGGCGCGCTGCAGCCCACCCAGCCCAACGCGGTGGACGTGGTGCTGCACCTCAAGCCGACCGCCGGCTGACCCGGTGCCGCCTCCCCGGCCGGCGCGCCCGCCGGCCGGGGAGGCGGACCCCGCCCTCGCCCCGGCAACCCCAGACAGGAATTCGGCATGACGACGACCGAGAGCGCCCCGGCGCCGGCCGACGAGGTGGTGCTGGAGGCCGTCGGCCTGACCAAGCACTTCCCGGTCCGCCGGCGGCTGCGCGACCTCCTCTCCCGGACCCCGACGGTGGTGCACGCCGTCGACGACGTCTCGATCGCGCTGCGCCGCGGCCGGGTGACCGCGCTGGTCGGCGAGTCCGGCTCCGGCAAGTCCACGGTGGCCCGGCTGCTGGCCCAGCTCTACCCGCGTACCGGCGGCGACATCCGGCTGCACGGCGCGTCGATCCGGGTACGCGGCGGCCGCCGCTTCCGGGCGTACGTGCGCCGGGTGCAGCTGATCCTGCAGGACCCGTTCGCCTCGCTGAACCCGGTGCACACCGTCCGCTACCACCTGACCCGGTCGCTGCGCATCCACGGCAACGCCGGGACCGGCCCGGACGGGCTGGAGAAGGCGCTCGCCGACCTGCTCACCCGGGTCAGCCTCACCCCGCCGGAGCGCTATCTGGACGCGTTCCCGCACGAGCTGTCCGGCGGCCAGCGCCAGCGCATCGCGATCGCGCGGGCGCTCGGCGCCGACCCCGAGGTACTGCTGGCCGACGAGCCGGTCTCCATGCTGGACGTCTCGATCCGCCTCGGCGTGCTCAACCTGCTCCAGGACCTGAAGGACCGGCTCAACCTGGCGATCCTCTACATCACCCACGACATCGCGTCGGCCCGCTACTTCGCCGACGACACCATCGTGATGTACGCCGGCCGGATGGTCGAGGGCGGCGACAGCGAGACGGTCACCCAGCGGCCGGCGCACCCGTACACCCGGTTGTTGACCGACTCGGCGCCGGATCCGGAACGGATCACCGGCGCGGGCGGCGACGCCGACGCGGCGACCGAGCGCGGGCACGGGGAACCGCCGAGCCTGATCCGCCCGCCGGCCGGCTGCCGGTTCCACCCGCGCTGCCCGCACGCCATGCCCCGGTGCACCACCGAGCTGCCGCCGCCGATCCCGGTCGACGACCGGCCCGGGCACTGGGCGGCGTGCTGGCTGTTCGACCCGGCCACCGTCGCGGCCGAGAAGACCGGGACCGCCGCCGCGACCCCGACAGCCGGCGCCACCGCCGGGCAGGAGGCGGCCCGATGAGGTTCCTGCTGCAACGGGTGGCGTTCTACCTGTTCACCGCGTGGGCGGCGATCACCCTCAACTTCTTCATTCCGCGGATCGTGCCGGGTGACCCGGTGCAGTCGCTGATCTCCCGCAACCAGGGCCGGATCAGCGCCGACGCGATCGCGTCGCTGCGGGTGCTGTTCGGGCTGGACTCCGACCGCAACCTGTGGGAGCAGTACGTGGCCTACTGGGGCCAGCTCCTGCACGGCGACCTGGGGTTGTCGTTCACGTTCTTCCCGGCGCCGGTGTCCGAGGTGATCGGGAGCAGCCTGCCGTGGACGGTCGGGCTGGTCGGCGTCACCACGATCGTCAGCTTCCTGCTCGGCACCGCCCTCGGCGTCGGCGCGGGCTGGCGGCGCGGGTCGTGGATCGACGGGCTGCTGCCGGCCACCACGTTCCTCTCCTCGATCCCCTACTTCTGGCTGGGTCTGGTGGCGATCGCGTTGTTCGCCGGGCCGGGCAGCTTCTTCCCGTCCTCCGGCGGCTACGAGCCGGGGCTGGTGCCGGCATTCGACGCGTACTTCATCCCGAGCGCGTTGCAGCACAGCATCCTGCCGGCGGCGACCATCCTGGTGTCGTCGATGAGCGGCTGGATCCTCAGCATGCGCAACATGATGGTCACCGTCTCCAGCGAGGACTACATCACCGTCGCGCACGCCAAGGGGCTCTCCGAGCGCCGGGTGGCGCTCAGCTACGCCGCCCGCAACGCGCTGCTGCCCAACGTCTCCGGTTTCGCGCTGTCGCTGGGCTTCATCGTCGGCGGCACCCTGCTGGTGGAGATCGTCTTCTCCTACCCGGGCCTGGGGTTCCAGCTCTTCCAGGCCGTCGGCAGCAAGGACTACCCGCTCATGCAGGGCATCTTCCTGATCATCACGATCTCGGTGCTGGTGGCGAACCTGCTGGCCGACGTCGCGTACCTGCTTCTCGACCCGCGGACCCGAAAGAGCTGAGCCGATGACAATCTCCCCGTCGAGCATCGAGCAGGTCATCCCCGGGCAGGGCGCGATGGCGCAGCCGTCGGCCCGGGCGCGGCGACGCCGGTTCCGCTTCGTGGCCAACGCCAAGGCCGCCACCGGGCTGGTCGTCCTCGGCGTGTACGCGCTGCTGGCGGTGATCGGGCCGTGGATCGCGCCGTACGACCCGGACGCGCGGAGCGCCGACGTGCTCCAGGCGCCGTCGACCCGGCACTGGTTCGGCACCACCCACCTCGGGCAGGACATCTTCAGCCAGATCCTGGTCGGCGCGCGCAGCGTGATGGTGGTGGGGCTGATCGCCGGCGTGCTGGCCACCGTCCTGTCCATCCTGATCGGGGTGACCGCCGGCTACCTGGGCGGCGCGGCCGACGAGAGCCTGTCCGCGCTGTCCAACGTGTTCCTGGTGATCCCGGCGCTGCCGCTGATCATCATCGTGGCGTCGCTCGTCGACCAGGCCGGTGACCTGCTGGTCGCGCTGATCATCGGGCTCACCTCGTGGGCGTGGGGGGCCCGGGTGCTGCGGGCGCAGACCCTGTCGCTGCGTCGCCGGGACTACGTGGAGGCGGCCCGGGCCACCGGCGAGCGGACCTGGCGGATCATCGGGTTCGAGATCCTGCCGAACCTGACCGCGATCATCGCCTCCGGCTTCGTCGGCACGGTGATCTTCGCGGTAATGTCGGAGATCACCCTGGCGTTCATCGGCATCTCCTCGGTCAGCTCCTGGAACTGGGGAACCATCCTGTTCTGGGCGCAGGGCCAGCAGGCGCTCGCGCAGGGCGCGTGGTGGTGGTTCGTGCCGGCCGGGCTGGCCATCGCGCTGCTCGGCACCGCGCTCGCCCTGATCAACTTCGGCATCGACGAGTTCGTCAGCCCCCGGTTGCGCACCGGCGGCCGGACCCGGATCCGCACCGCCGACGGCCGCACCGTGCGGATGCGGGTCGGCTTCACCCCGGTGCTGGCCCCGAGAGCGGCCCCCGTGCCGATGCAGGACACCCGAGAGGACCGGACCTCATGAACGGCAAGGTGCTGGAGATTCGTGGGCTGTGCGTCGACTACGGCATCGGCGCGGACGCGGTGCGGGCGGTCCGCGACGTCGACCTGACGCTGCACCGCGGCGAGGTGCTCGGCCTGGCCGGGGAGAGCGGCAGCGGCAAGTCCACCCTGGCGTACGGGCTGACCCGGCTGCTGCCACCGCCCGGCGTGGTCAGCGGCGGCCAGGTGATCTACCACCCGGCCGAGGGCCCGCCGGTCGACGTGCTGACGCTCAGCCCGGCCCGGCTGCGGGAGTTCCGTTGGGCGGAGACCTCGATCGTGTTCCAGGGCGCGATGAACTCGCTCAACCCGGTGCACAAGGTCTCCACCCAACT
The DNA here is from genome assembly GCF_900090105.1 of Micromonospora humi. Taxonomy (GTDB): domain Bacteria; phylum Actinomycetota; class Actinomycetes; order Mycobacteriales; family Micromonosporaceae; genus Micromonospora; species Micromonospora humi. Next base: position 232,724 of record NZ_FMDM01000002.1, read on the forward strand.
CCTCGACGTGATCAGGGCGCACGAGCCGACGAGCACCGCCGCAAGCCGGCTGGCCCGCGCCAAGGACCTGCTGCGCCTGGTCGGCATCGCCGCCGACCGGCTGGACAGCTATCCGCACCAGCTCTCCGGCGGCATGCGCCAACGCGTCATGATCGCCATGGCGCTGGCGCTGGAGCCCCAACTGGTCATCATGGACGAGCCGACCACCGCGCTGGACGTGGTGATGCAGCGGCAGATCCTCGGCCAACTCGCCGAGCTGCGCGAACGCCTCGGCTTCGCGGTGCTGTTCATCACCCACGACCTGTCGCTGCTGGTGGAGTTCTCCGACCGGATCGCCATCATGTACGGCGGCCGGATCGTGGAGGAGGCACCCGCCGCCCGGCTGTACGCCGAGCCGCTGCACCCGTACACCGAGGGGTTGCTGCACTCGTTCCCGGCGCTGCGCGGGCCACGCCGCGAGCTGACCGGCATCCCCGGCTCCCCGCCGGACCTGCGCGCCATGCCGGCCGGCTGCGTGTTCCACCCGCGCTGCCCGAAGGCGTTCGAGCCGTGCGACGAGCGGGTGCCGGTGCTGGGCCCGCCCGGCGTCGACGATCCGACGCGGGCGGTCGCGTGCTGGCTGCACCCGGCCGTCGCCCCCCTGCCCCGCTGAAGAGTCCGAGCCCACCGCTACCGCGAGGAGAACCATGGACACCGACCTCAACCGCCCGAGTGTCGATCAGGCCGACCCGATCGACACGCTGCCGCCGACCTTCCGGTGGGGGGTGGCGACGTCGTCGTACCAGATCGAGGGCGCGGTGGCCGAGGACGGCCGCACCCCGTCGATCTGGGACACCTTCTGCCGGGTCCCCGGGGCGGTGGCGAACGGCGACCACGGCGACGTGGCCTGCGACCACTACCACCGGATGCCGCAGGACGTGGCGCTCATCGCCGACCTGGGGCTGGACACCTACCGCTTCTCGGTGGCGTGGCCGCGGGTGCAGCCGGGCGGGCGCGGGCCGGCGAACGCCGCCGGGCTGGCCTTCTACGACCGGCTGGTGGACGAGCTGCTCGACCGGGGCGTCGACCCGTGGGTGACGCTCTACCACTGGGACCTGCCGCAGGAGCTGGAGGACGCCGGCGGCTGGCCGAACCGGGACACCGCCTACCGCTTCGCCGACTACGCGGAGCTGGTCTTCGCCGGGCTCGGCGACCGGGTCCGCACCTGGACCACGCTGAACGAGCCGTGGTGCTCGGCGATGCTCGGATACGCGTACGGCGACCACGCCCCGGGCCGGCGGAACCTGGGCGACGGCATCGCCGCCGCCCACCACCTGTTGCTCGGGCACGGGCTGGCCACCCAGCGGCTGCGCGCGGCGGCGCAGGCGCCGATCGAGCTGGGCCTGACCGTGAACCTGGCCACCGCCGACCCGGCCACCGACAGCGCGGCGGACCGGGACGCCGCGCGGGCCGCGGACGGGCTGGGCAACCGGCTCTACCTGGACCCGGTGCTGCGTGGTTCCTACCCGCAGGACGTGATCGCGGACCTGGCCGCGGAGGGCGTGGAGATCCCGGTGCGGGACGGTGACCTGGAGGTCATCGCCACGCCGATCGACGTGCTCGGGGTGAACTACTACTTCGGGCAGCTGCACTCCGGGGTGGACGAGCAGGGCCGCGAGCGCGACGCCGACGGCAAGCCGGTGCGCCGGGTGGTCCGCCGGGACCTGCCGCGCACCGCGATGGACTGGGAGATCGTGCCGGAGTCCTTCACCGACCTGCTGGTGCGCCTGCACCGGGACTACCCGGGCGTGCCCATGGTGATCACCGAGAACGGCGCGGCGTTCGACGACGAGGCGGACGCCGACGGGTTCGTGGCCGACGACGACCGGGTCTCCTACCTGACCGAGCACCTGCGGGCGGTGGCCCGGGCCCGGCAGGCGGGCGCGGACATCCGCGGCTACTTCGCCTGGTCGCTGCTGGACAACTTCGAGTGGGCGTACGGCTACGACAAGCGGTTCGGCATCGTGCGGGTGGACTACGACTCGCAGCGCCGCACGCCGAAGCGCAGCGCGCTGTGGTACCGCGACACGGTGCGTCGGGTGCGCGGGCAGCGCTGAGTCGACGGTCCGGGCGGCCGCGCGGGAGTTCTCCCGGGCGGCCGCCCCTTTTTTTCACATCTTGACATAAGGGCGGAACAACGGTTCGCTCATTCGTGGATGTCAATTCATTGGAAGGAGCATCCGTGTCCCCCACCACCGTTGCCCGCCACGCCGGCCGCGTCGCCCTGACGCTCTGCCTCACCGCCGGCGCCCTCGTCCCCACCACCACCGCCCACGCCGCCGGCGAGACCGTCGACGTCTGGCTCACCACCACCTCCGACGCCGGCGGCGGCCGGACCGTCACCCGCGGACTGCAACAGCAGAGCCCGCTGAGCTTCGCCACCACCAGCCCCGGCGCCACCCGCACCATCACCGTCGACGAGAACACCCGCTACCAGCCGTTCGAGGGCGCCGGCGCGTCCATCACCGACACCACCGCCCACCTGCTGCGCGGCGGCGCAGTCAGCGCGGCCACCCGGGACGCGGTGATGCGCAAGCTGTTCAGCCCGACCGACGGCATCGGGCTGTCGTTCGTGCGCAACCCGATCGGCGCGTCCGACCTGTCCCGCCCCGGAAACGTGTCCCTCGACGACACCTGCTGCGACCTGAACGACTTCGGCGCCAACGGCTACGACACGAACGTCGAACTGCTCACCGCGCAGGCCCGCCAGCTCAACCCGGCGCTGCGGGTGATGGTGGTGCCGTGGAGCGCGCCCGCCTGGATGAAGGACAACGGCCGGATGGACCAGATGGGCTGGCTGAAGTGGGAGTACTACGCCACCTACGCCCAGTACTTCGTCAAGACCATCCAGGCGTACGCGGCTCGCGGCGTGCACGTCGACTACCTGTCGGTGCAGAACGAGCCGAACTGCTGCCAGTCCGGCAACCCCACCGCGATGGACTACCCGGGCATGAGCTGGAACTCCTCCGGCCTGGCCGAGCTGACCAAGAACTTCGTCTACCCGGCGTTCCGGGCCGCCGGCATCACCACCAAGGTGCTGGTGCACGACTGGAACTACGGCGACTACGCGACCCTGGGCTCCGGGGTGCTCGGCGACGCGGCCGTCCGCACCGACCCGCTCTTCGGCGGCATCGCCTGGCACGGCTACTTCGGTGACCCGGCGGTCGGCAGCCAGGTGCGCGGCCAGTATCCGGCGGTGCCGCAGTTCAGCACCGAGCACTCCGGTGGCACCTGGATCACCAACCAGCACAACGAGGACATGGCCGACATCGTCACCTACGCCCGGAACTGGAGTCGCAGCGTGGTGAAGTGGAGCCTCGCGGTCAACCAGAACATGGGCCCGCACAACGGCGGCTGCGGCACCTGCACCGGCCTGATCACCGTGCAGGAGGGCGGCGCCCGGGCCGGCCAGGTCGACTACACCGTCGAGTACTACACCACCGGGCACCTGACCAGGTTCGTCCGGCCCGGCGCGACCCGGATCGACTCCACCGCCGACGCCACCGTGCCGAACGTCGCCTACCGCAACCCGGACGGCTCCAAGGCCCTGCTCGCGCACAACGGCGGCTCGTCGGCGCAGTCGGTGAAGGTGGTGTGGGGCGGGCAGTCCTTCACCTACTCGCTGCCGGCCCGCACCACCGCCACGTTCACCTGGTCCGGCACCCCGTCCGGCGGCGGCACCGCGCCGACCGGCCCGGTCACCGGCATCGGCGGCACGTGCCTCGACGTCACCGACAACGCCACCGCCGACGGCACGCCGGCGCAGATCTGGAGCTGCACGGGCGGGGCCAACCAGCGCTGGACCCGGGCCGCCGACGGCACGCTGCGCGCGCTCGGCAAGTGCCTGGACGTGGCCGGCGGGGGCACCGCCGACGGCACCCGGGTGCAGCTGTGGACCTGCAACGGCAGCGCCGCCCAGCAGTGGACCTGGACCGCCGGGCGGGACCTGGTGAACCCGCAGGCGAACAAGTGCCTCGACGTCACCGGCAACACCTCCGCCGACGGGACGAAGACCCAGGTGTGGAGCTGCACCGGCGGCGCCAACCAGAAGTGGACGCTGCCGTCCTGAGCCGACCGGTCGGGCCGGCCGCCGCGCCGGCCCGACCGGTCACCGGCCACGCGGCCGGTGCGCCTGCGCGGCCCGGACCGCCGGCTCGGCGACGGTCACCGGCCACGCGGCCGTCGCGCGGGCGCGAT
>NZ_FMDM01000002.1:236994-604752 GCF_900090105.1 Micromonospora humi
TCGGCGACGGTCACCGGCCACGCGGCCGTCGCGCGGGCGCGATTCGAACCGCCGGTTCGCGCGGCACGCCGCCGTCGCGCAGCAGCCGGGTCATCGGCAGGGTGGCCGCGCCCATCGCGACCGCGTCCGGTCCGAGCCGGCACAGCTCGATCGAGGTCTGGGCGTACGGCTGGCGCAGCGCGTGCCGCGCGGTGGCCTCGCGGATCGCCGGCAGGTGCCGCTCGCCCAGGGCCAGCCCGGCCCAGCCACCGAGCACCACCCGCTCCGGGTTGAACAGGTTCACCAGGTTCGCCACCCCGGCGCCCAGGTAGCCGACCGTCTCGTCGATCACCTTCGTGGCGGTGCGGCCGGTGCCGCGCAGCAACTCGCCGAAGGCGGTCTCCTCGTCCCCGCCGGCCGCCGGGCGTCCCCGGTTGGCCTGCCGGTACCGGTCGAGCACGCCCTCCGCCCCGACGTACGCCTCGAGGCAGCCGTGGTTGCCGCAGCGGCAGCGCCGGCCCTCGTACACGATGGTGGTGTGGCCCCACTCGCCGGCGCTGCTGTGCGCGCCGCGGTAGCCGACGCCGTCGGCGACCACGGACGCGCCCACGCCGGAGCCGACCAGCGCGACCACCGCGTGCCGGACGCCGCGACCGGCGCCGAACCACATCTCGGCCTGCCCGAGCGTCTTGGCGCCGTTGTCGACGTGCACCGGGACGTCGGTGCCGGCACGCAGCATCGCGCCCAGCGGCACGCCGTCCCAGCCGAGCGTCTGGGCGTGCACCACGGCGTCGGCGGTGCGTTCGACGGTGCCGGAGACGGCGACCCCGAAACCGAGCACCGCCGCCGGGTCGACGCCGGCCTGTTCGGTCACCGCCGCGAGGCCGTGGCGGAGGTGGTCGGCGACGCGCGCCGGGTCGGGTTCGGCGGCGGAGATCGGGTATTCCGCCTTGGCCAGCGCGGTCATGCTCAGGTCGAACAGCTCGACCTGGACCCGGGTCTCGCCGACGTCTGCGCCGACCAGGTAGCCGTAGCCGGGCGCCACGCGCAGCAGCACCCGGGGGCGGCCGCCGTCGGACTCGACGGAGCCGGCCTCCTCGACCAACCCCTCCGTGATCATCTCGCCGACCAGGTTGCTCACGCTGGCCAGGCTCAACGCGGTGGACTGGCCCAGCTCGTGCCGGCTGAGCGGCCCGTCCAGCCAGATCCGGGTGAGCAGGACCGACCGGTTGGCCCGGCGCATGTCGCGCACCGTGGTGCGTCTGGCGTCCACGTCCGCCGCCGTCCTTCCCGCATTTTCACGCCCTGAACGAAGTGCTGACAGACTACTGCCCATTTACATTTAACAAAGTTAACTGATAGCCTCCGCCGCATCGATGAGGAGGTATGTCATGGGACTCCGACGCGGGATGACCGCTCTGCTCGGTGGGGTCGCGCTGCTCGCCACCGCCCTCCCGGCCACCGCCGCCACCACCCTCGCGGGCGGCACCACCGCGCTGGTGGCCTGCGACGCGCCGACCTGGGCCGAGGGCGTCACCTGGACCGCCGGCAGCCGGGCCGGTTACGCCGGCCGGCTCTACCAGGCGTTGGTGACGCACACCCCGCCGGCCGGCGCGGGCTGGACACCGGCCGCCGTACCGGCGCTCTGGACCGACCTCGGCGCCTGCACCGGCGGCACGCCCTCGCCGAGCCCGACCACCCGGCCACCGTCACCCACGCCCAGCCCTTCCCCCACCCGGACGCCCACCCCGACGCCGACCGCGACCCCCAGCCCGACCACGCCCGGCGGCGACACCTGCGCGCTCAGGTCCCGGCCCGCCGGCAAGGTCCTGCAGGGCTACTGGGAGAACTGGGACGGCGCGGCCAACGGCGTGCACCCCGGGCTCGGCTGGATCCCGATCGCCGACACCCGGATCACCGGCCACGGCTACAACGTGGTCACCGCCGCGTTCCCGGTCATCCGCGCCGACGGCACCGTGCTCTGGGAGGACGGCATGGACGCCGGCGTCAAGGTGCCCACCCCGGCGCAGGTGTGCCAGGCCAAGGCCGCCGGGCTGACCGTGCTGCTCTCCATCGGCGGCGCCGCCGCCGGCATCGACCTCGGCTCCGCCGCCGTCGCCGACCGGTTCGTCGCCACCGTCGTGCCGATCCTCAAGCGGCACAACTTCGACGGCATCGACATCGACATCGAGACCGGGCTGACCGGCAGCGGGAACATCAACCAGCTCTCGCCGTCGCAGGCCAACCTGATCCGGATCATCGACGGGGTGCTGGCCCAGATGCCCGCCGGGTTCGGGCTCACCATGGCGCCGGAGACCGCGTACGTCACCGGGGGCAGCGTCACCTACGGCTCGATCTGGGGCGCCTACCTGCCGATCGTCAAGAAGTACGCGGACGACGGCCGGCTCTGGTGGCTGAACATGCAGTACTACAACGGCTCGATGTACGGCTGCGCCGGCGACTCGTACCCGGCCGGCACGGTGCAGGGCTTCACGGTGCAGACCCAGTGCCTGAACAACGGGCTCACCGTGCAGGGCGTCACGATCCGCGTCCCCTACGACAAGCAGGTCCCCGGCCTGCCGGCGCAGCCCGGCGCGGGCGGCGGGTACCTGGACCCGTCGCTGGTCGGCCAGGCCTGGCACGGAGTACCGGGCCTCAAGGGGCTGATGACCTGGTCGATCAACTGGGACGGGTCGAAGGGCTGGACGTTCGGCGACACCGTGAAGGCGCTCCAGGGTCGCTGAGCCGGTCCGGGGCCCCGCGCGTCGGCGGGGCCCCGGAGCCGGTCAGGCGACCGTGATCTGCTTGGGCGTGGTCTTCGAGTCCAGCCAGGCGTTGACCAGCTTGGTGAAGTCACGGCCGGTGCGCTCGTTGAGGAACGCGATGAACGACGCCCGGTCCTGCTGGGTGTTGCGCTGCTCCTGCACCCACGCCCGGGCCAGCGCGAAGAACGTCTTGTCGCCGACCTGCCGGTGGATCTCGCGGAGCATGGCCGCCGGGCAGAGGTAGACGTTGCCCTCGGCGAACCGCTTCGGGTCGGGCCGGCCGGGCGGGCCCAGCTTCTTGCGCAGGACGGCGTCGCCCTCGCGCAGGTAGCGGTCCAGGCTGGCCGCGCTCAGCTTGAGCGTCTCCTGGGTGTGCAGGTCCTGGGCGTACTTCGCCCAGCCCTCGTTCAACCACAGGTCGGTCCAGCTGGTGGGCGTGACGGAGTTGCCGAACCACTGGTGGGCGTACTCGTGCAGCAGGTCGCTGCCCCAGCGGTCCCGGCGGTCCCGGGTGTTCTCGATCTTCCCGCCCATGGTGATCATCTGCTGGGTCTCCATGCCCGAGGCGGAGTCCACCACCACGACGCCGCCGGAGGGGAACGGGTACGGGCCGAACTTCTTCTCCAGCCAGGCCAGGTACTGCGGGGACTTCTTCAGGTAGGGCACCAGCTTGTCGTCGACGCCCTTGCGGTACCAGTAGGTCAGCGGCACGCCGCGCGGCCCCTTGGCGGTCAGCTTCTGGTACTTCCCGACCGCGAGCGTGGTCAGGTACGTCGCGACCGGGTCGGTGCTGCGGTAGGTGAACGTGGTGCCGGACACTCCCGCCGGGGTGCCCCCGGCGATCGCGGTCCAACCCGCCGGGACGGTCACCCGGATGTCGTAGAGCGCCTCGTCGGCGGGCTGGTCGTTCGCCGGGTACCAGGTGAACGCGCCGAACGGCTCCTGCATCGTCCAGAGGCCGCCCTCCTTGGTGACGGTGAGGCCCAGGTCCTCCACGTCCTTGCGGTGCGACGGCATCGGCGTGCTCCGTGGCCGGCCGTGGTACCTGACCACGAGCGTCACCGGTCGGTCGGCGACCACCGGCGCGGACACCGTGAGCTTCTCCCGGGCCACCGCGGCGGTGACCGTCGCGCCGTCCAGCGTCACGCCGTCGAGCTGGTAGGGCATGAAGTCCAGGGTGAGATCCGGCGCGTCCCGGACCGGGCGGATCCGCAGCGTGGCGGTGCCGGTGAGGGTCCGGGTCGGCGGCGCCCACTGCACCGCCAGGTCGTAGTGCAGGACGTCCACCGCGTCGGTGCCCCGTGCCGGGTAGACCTTGTCGGCCACCGGCGTGGAGCGGCCCGCCTGCCAGGCGGTGTAGTCGACGGCGGGCGCGGTCGGGGTGGGCGTGGTCGTGGGAGCGGACGGGTCGGCGGCCGGCGCGGCGGGGTCGGTGGTGCACCCGGCGGCGAGCAGCGGCCCGAGAAGCAGGATCAGAGGTACGCGGCGACGCATCAGCGCACCCTACGGCAATGATCCACTTCTGGATGCCCCTCCGCTGGCGCGCGGCCGGACATGCTGCCAGGCTGTCGGTCGTGTATGACTACGACCTGCTAGTGCTGGGATCCGGGCCGAGTGGACAGAAGGCGGCCGTCGCCGCGGCCAAACTGGGGCGGCGGGTGGCCATCGTGGACCGTCGCGACATGCTCGGCGGAGTGTGCATCAACACCGGGACCGTGCCGTCCAAGACGCTGCGCGAGGCCGTCCTCTACCTGACCGGGCTCAGCCAACGTGACCTCTACGGCAGCAGCTACCGGGTCAAGGAGGACATCACGGTCGCCGACCTGGCGGCCCGTACCCAGCACGTGATCAACCGGCAGACCGACGTCATCCGCAACCAGCTCGCCCGCAACCGGATCGCGATGATCACCGGCACCGGCCGGTTCGCCGACCCACACGCCGTCTGGGTCGACGCCGGCTCCGGTCGTGAGGAGCGGATCACCTTCGACAAGGCGGTCATCGCCGCCGGCACCCGCCCGGCCCGCCCGGACAGCGTCGACTTCGACGACCGGACCATCGTCGACTCCGACGGCGTCATCAACCTGCAGGACGTACCACGCAGCATGGTGGTGGTCGGCGCCGGCGTGATCGGCATGGAGTACGCGTCCATGTTCGCCGCGCTCGGCACCAAGGTGACGGTGGTCGAGCGCCGCGAGCGGATGCTCGACTTCTGCGACGAGGAGATCGTCGAGTCGCTCAAGTACCACCTGCGGGACCTGTCGGTCACCTTCCGCTTCGGCGAGGAGGTGGCGTCGGTGGAGAAACACCGCACCGCCGCGCTCTGCGTGCTGCGCGGCGGCAAGAAGATCGTCGCCGACACGGTGATGTACTCCGCCGGCCGGCAGGGCCAGACCGACGACCTCGCGCTGGAGGCGGCCGGCCTCACCGCCGACCACCGGGGCCGGATCCAGGTCGACGCCGACTACCGCACCTCGGTCGAGAACATCTACGCCGTCGGCGACGTGATCGGCTTCCCGGCACTGGCCTCCACCTCGATGGAACAGGGCCGCCTCGCCGCGCAGCACGCCTGCGGCGAACCGGCGCGTGCCATGCCGGACCTGCAACCGATCGGCATCTACACCATCCCGGAGATCAGCTTCGTCGGGAAGACCGAGGACGAGCTGACCGACAGCTCCACCCCGTTCGAGGTGGGCATCGCCCGCTACCGCGAACTGGCCCGGGGGCAGATCGTCGGCGACTCGTACGGCATGTTGAAGCTGCTCGTCTCGCCGGGCGACGGTCGCCTGCTCGGGGTGCACGTCTTCGGCACCGGGGCCACCGAGATCATCCACATCGGGCAGGCCGTGATGGGCTGCGGCGGCACCGTCGACTACCTGCTCGACGCGGTGTTCAACTACCCGACGCTGGCCGAAGCGTACAAGGTGGCGGCGCTGGACGCCGCCAACAAGATCCGCAACATCACCCGGATCGACGGCTGACCGCTCAGGACAGGTTCTCGCGCACCCAGTCCCGGGAGCGGACGAACGCCGCCACCGGCTCCCCCACGTACCCCCAGGGCCACTCGCTGACCTGGTCACCGAGCAGGTCGAAGACCCGGGCGGCGGCCTCGAACTCGTGTGCCAGCTCCAGGGCGAGCGCGAACAGGCCGGCCCTGGGGGCCAGCCCCGGGCCGGGCCGGAACGTGGGGTGCAGGATCGACTTCTCGGCGGCGGCCACCAGCTCGGCGCCGACCTCGTCGGACCGCATGTACGCGTCGTCCTCCTCGGCCGGCAGCTCCAGCCACTTCTCGATGTGCGCGGCGGCGATCAGCGCCGGCAGCATGCTGCCCTCCGGCGCGCTCGCGGTCGCCGCCCGGGCCAGGGAGAACATGGCCTCCTCGGTGCCGAACCACTTCGGGCAGAGGTACTGCAACCGGTGCTCGTGCGCCACCTGGTGGCCGGGATGCCGGGTGACCACCGCGTCGAAGCGGGCCGCCGCCTCGTCCGGGTCGACCTGGCGGGCCCGGGACGTGGCGACCAGCCAGGCCCGGGAGGTCACGTCGTCGGGATCCCGGTCCGCCACCTCGTCGAGCAGGTTCTCCGCGACCAGCAGCCGCTTGTGGAACTCCCGGAACTGGTCCTGGCCGGTGTGCTGGGCGCGCTTGTTGCCGCGCGCCTCCCACGCCCAGTAGAACGCGTGGCAGCCGCGCACCAGCACCGGCAGCGTCGAATCCGGCTCCGCGGCGACCCACTCGCCGATCCAGTCCTGCACGCCGTCGACCCGGCCGGCGGCCTCCATCAGGTAGGCGCGGTCGTCCGGGTCGGTGACCGGGGTCAGCACGTCCCGGGCGGCCCGCCAGTCCCGCGTCTCCAGCGCGTCGACGAGCGCCCGCGCCACCGGATCCCCGAACGCCGGATCCATCACCGGCCCGCCCACCCGCTCCTGCGCGCGCCCCCGAAGCCGCCGAAACAACCCCACGACACTCTCCTCCCCCATGACTCGACCGCGAGATCGTAACCGCCGTGCGCCGATCCGTCGATCTTGGAGTTGCGGTCGTTGACAAAGTGGACATCCAGCCCGTCCGAGGCGCCACAACTCCAAGATCGACGGGCGGGGGTGGGGTCAGCGGCCGGCGGCGTAGCCCTGGGCGCCGCGGGGGTTGGCGGCGGCGGAGAGGACGCCGGTGCGCGGGTCGCGGGTGACCGCGCAGAGGCGGCCCAGGCTCCACGGGTCGGCGCGGCGGACGGTGTGGCCCTTCGCGCGCAGCCCGGCCAGCACCTGCGGGTCGAGGCGGTCCTCCACCACCAGCACGCCCGGCTCCACCTCGCGCGGGTAGAACGACGCCGGCAGGCTGGTGGTGTGCCACGCCGGCGCGTCGATCGCCGCCTGCAACTCCTGCCCGCCGGCCAGGTGGCGCAGCAGGAACAGCAGCTGCCACTGGTCCTGCTGGTCGCCGCCGGGGGTGCCGCAGGCCAGCACCGGCTCGCCGTCGCGCAGCACCAGCGTCGGGCTCAACGTCGTTCGCGGCCGGCGGCCCGGCCGCAGCGACGACGCGAGCCCCTCCTCCAGCCAGCACATCTGCAGCCGGCTGCCCAGTGCAAAGCCCAGCTCCGGAATGGCCGGGGAACTCTGCAGCCAGCCGCCGCTCGGGGTGGCGGAGATGATGTTGCCCCACCGGTCGACCACGTCCACGTGGCAGGTGTCGCCGCGGGTCACCCCGTCGGCCCGCACCGTGGGCTCGCCCGTGGTCGGGTCCTGCGGGCCGGCCCGCCGGGCGTCGTGCGCGCGCAGGTGCGCCGGGAGCCGGGGCGGCGTGCCCGCCGGGCTGCCCGGGCGCAGCTCGGTCGAGGCCTGGTCGCCGACCAGCGCGGCCCGCGCTCGCGCGTACGCCGACGACAGCAGCGCGTCGCCCGGGACGTCGGTGTCGCCATACCACGCCTCCCGGTCGGCGAAGGCCAGCTTGAGCGCCTCGGCCTGGGCATGGATGCCGTCGGCCGTGGACGGGTCGAGCACCCGGAGGTCGTCGAGCGCGTCGAGCGTCGCCAGCGTCTGCAGCAGCATCGGGCCCTGGCCCCAGAACCCGGTCTTCGCCACCGTGTGCCCGCGCCAGTCGAGCGTGACCGGCTCCTCCCAGCCCGCGGACCAGCCGGCCAGGTCGTCGCCGGTGAGCAGCCCGGCGTGCGCGCGACCGCTGGAGTCGCGGAACGGCAGACGGCTGAACGCCTCGACCGCCTCGGCGACGAAACCCTCCCGCCAGGCGCGCCGGGCCGCCTCGATCTGCGCCACCCGGTCCGCCCCGGCCGCTCGACCGGCGTCGACGAGTCGGCGCAGCGTTCGCGCGTACGCCGGATTGGTGACCATCTCGCCCGGCGCGGGCGGGCGGCCGTGGCGCAGCCAGAGCTGCGCGGAGGTCGGCCAGTGCTCGGTGAACAGCGACCGGACCCGGTCGATGGTCTCCCCGGCGGCGCCGACCAGCGGGTGGCCGGCGGCGGCGTAGCCGATCGCCGGCTCCAGCACCTCGGCGAGCGACCGGGTGCCGTGGTCGCGCAGCAGGAGCAGCCAGGCGTCCACCGCGCCGGGCACCACCGCGGCGAGCGGGCCGGAGCCGGGCACCAGGTCCAGCCCGAGCGAGCGGAAGTGCGCGATCGTGGCGCCGGCCGGGGCCGGACCCTGCCCGCAGAGCACCCGCGGGGTGGGGTCGCCGGCCGTGGCCACGATCGCGGGCACCTCGCCGGCCGGGCCGTTGAGGTGCGGCTCGACCACGTGCAGCACGAAGCCGGCGGCGACCGCGGCGTCGAAGGCGTTGCCGCCGCGCTCCAGCACGCCCATCGCGGACTGGCTGGCCAGCCAGTGCGTCGAGGAGACCATGCCGAACGTGCCGCGCAGCGTCGGGCGGGTGGTGAACGTCATCGCCGTCGATCCTACGCGGGCTCGGCGGCCCCGCCGTCGAGCGGGAACAGGCAGGCGGCGTGCTGGTCGGGGCCGACCTCGACCAACGCCGGGTCGGTCTCCGCGCACGCGGCGCGGGCCTGCGGGCAGCGGGTCCGGAACCGGCAGCCGCTGGGCGGGTCCACCGGGCTGGGGATGTCGCCGGAGAGCATGGTGCGGCGGCGTTCCCGCTCGACGGGGGGATCGGCCACCGGCACCGCCGACAGCAGCGCCGCCGTGTAGGGGTGGGCGGGGCGCCGGTAGATCCGCTCCGGCGGCCCGGTCTCCACGATACGGCCCAGGTACATCACCGCGATCCGGTCGCTCATGTGCTCGACCGCGGCCAGGTCGTGCGCGATGAACAGGTAGGTCAGCCCGAGGTCGCTTTGCAGGTGCCGCAGCAGGTTCATGATCTGCGCCTGCACGCTCAGGTCCAGCGAGGCGATCGGCTCGTCCAGGACGATCAGATCGGGCTCGCCGGCCAGCGCGCGGGCCACCCCCACCCGCTGCCGCTGGCCGCCGGACAGCTCGTGCGGATGCCGGTCGGCGGTGTCGGCGCGCAGGCCGACCAGGTCCAGCAGCTCGGCCACCCGCGCCCGGCGGGCGACCGCGGACCCGGCCAGCCGATGCACGGTCAGCGGCTCGGCGATGCTGTCGCCCACCGTGCGGCGCGGGTCGAGCGACGCCTGCGGGTCCTGGAAGACCATCGCCACGTGCCGGCGCATCCCGCGCAGGCGGCGCCGGGACAGGCCGGTCACGTCCGCGCCGGCCACCCGGACCCGGCCCGCCGTCGGGTCGACCAGCCGCAGCAGCGCCAGGCCGGCGGTCGACTTGCCGCTGCCCGACTCACCGACCAGGCCGAGCGTCTCCCCGCGACGCACCGCGAGGGAGACGCCGTCCACGGCGCGGACCAGGCCGGCCGGGGTCGGGAAGTGCACCGCCAGCTCGTCCAGTTCGGCGACCAGGTCCGCGGCTGTCATGAGGTCTCTCCCGGATAGAAGGTGCGCACCGTGTGCCCGGGGCCGACCGGCGTCAGCGGGGGCAGCTCGTGCTCGCACCGGGGGTCGGCGCGCACCGGGCAGCGCGGCCAGAACGCGCAGCCCGGCGGCAGGTCGAGCGGGCTCGGCGGGGCGCCCGGGATGGCCACCAGATCCTCGCCCCGCCGCGCCGGGTCCGGCCGGGCCGCGAGCAACGCCCGGGTGTACGGGTGCGTCGGCGTGTCGAACACCGCGTCGACCGGGCCCTGCTCGACGATCCGGCCGCCGTACATCACCGCGACGGTGTCCGCGATGCCGGCGACCACGCCCAGGTCGTGGGTGACCCAGACGACCGCCGTGCCGAGCCGCTGTTGCAGGTCGGCGACCAGCTCGACGATCTGCGCCTGGGTGGTGACGTCGAGCGCGGTGGTGGGCTCGTCGGCGATCAGCAGGTCCGGCTCGCAGGCCAGCGCCATCGCGATCACGACGCGCTGGCGCATGCCGCCGGAGAACTGGTGCGGGAACGCGTCGACCCGCTGGGCGGCGGACGGGATGCCGACCAGCTCCAGCAGCTCCACCGCCCGGTCGCGGGCGGCCCGCCGGGTCAGCCCGAGGTGCTCCTCGGCCGCCTCGGTGACCTGCCGGCCCACCGGCAGCACCGGGTTGAGCGAGGTCATCGGGTCCTGGAACACGAACCCGACGTGCCGGCCGCGCAGCTTTCGGCGGCGGTCGTCGGGCAGCGCGGTCAGCTCGGAGTCGAGCAGCCGCACCCGGCCGGTGACCGTCGCGGCGCGCGGCGCCAGCCCGGTGGCCGCGAGCAGCGTCATGCTCTTGCCGCTGCCGGACTCGCCGACCAGCGCGAACGTCTCACCGGCCCGGACCTGCCAGGACACGCCGGCCACCGCGCGGGCCGGCCCGCGCCTGGTGCCCACGGTGACGGTGAGGTCCTCGACCGAGAACACGGTCTTCTCGCTCGTGCCGGCGTCGAGCCTGCTGATCTGCTCGCTCATGGGGTGCTCCTGCGGGCCTCGCTGACGGTGAGCTGGCGCGGGTCGAGCACGTCGCGCAGCGCGTCGCCGACCAGGTTGAAGGCGAGCACGGTCAGGAAGATCGCCGCGCCCGGGAACACGCCCAGCCACCAGGCGTCGGTGACGAAGCCGCGCCCGTCGAACAGCATCCGCCCCCAGGCCGGCGCCGGCGGTTGGATGCCCAGGCCGAGGAAGGAGAGCGCCGCCTCGGAGAGGATCGCGAACGCCAGCGACAGCGACGTCTGCACGATCAGCGGCGCGGCGATGTTGGGCAGCACGTGCCGGCGCATGATCCGCAGGTCGGACGCGCCGATGGAGACGGCCGCCCGGACGAAGACCTGCTCGCGTACGGAGAGGACGCCGGCACGGGTGATCCGGGCGAAGATCGGCGTGTAGACCACGCCGATGGCGACCATGGCGGTGAGCAGGCCGGGGCCGAGCACCGCCACGATGGCCACCGCCAGCAACAGCACGGGGAATGCGAACAACACGTCCATGCAGCGCATCAGCACGCTGTCCAGCCAACCCCGGTAGTAGCCGGCGAACAGCCCGAGCGTCACGCCGGCCACCAGCGCGATGCCGACGCTCACCACGCCGACCTCCAGCGACACGCGGGCCGCGACCAGCACCCGGCTGAGCACGTCCCGACCCAGTTCGTCGGTGCCGAACAGGTGCGCCCCGCTCGGCGGTCGCAGCATCGCGTCCACGTCGACGTCGTTGACCCCGGCCGGGGCGAGCCACGGGCCGGCGACGCCCACCACGATCAGCAGCAGCAGGACGAACGTGCCGCCGACCGCGAGCGGGTCGCGGCGCAGCGCGTCCAGCACGCGGCGTCCGGTGCTCTCACGTCCGCCGCTCACTTGACCGTGATCCTCGGGTCGAGGCGGGCGTAGAGAATGTCCACCAGCAGGTTGACCAGCAGGAACAGCGCCGCGACGAGCAGCACCGCGCCCTGCAGGACGGGATAGTCACGGGCCTGCACGGCGTCGAAGGTGAGCCGGCCGATGCCCGGCCAGGCGAACAGCACCTCGATCACGATCACGCCGCCGAGCAGGCTGGCCAGTTGCACCGCGACCACGGTGACCACCGGGATCAGCGCGTTGCGCAGCACGTGCCGCAGGATCACCACCCGATTGCGCAGCCCCTTCGCCTCGGCGGTCCGCACGTAGTCGGCGGAGAGGACCTCCAGCACCGAGGAGCGGATGAACCGGGTGAGGATCGACGCGGTGACCAGGCCGACGGTGACCGCCGGCAGGGCCACGTGGCTGGCCCACCGGCCCGGGTCCTCGGTCAGCGCCACGTAGCCCGACGGCGGCAGCCAGCCCAGCACGCCGGCGAAGAGGATGATGCCCATGATGCCCATCCAGAAGTCCGGCACCGAGACGCCGAACTGGCTGAACACGCGGGCCGCGTGGTCGACCGCCGAGCCGCTGCGCACCGCCGCGACGATGCCCAGCGGGAACGCCACCAGCAGGGCGAACACCACCGCGGTGACGGCCAGCGACAGCGTCGCCGGCAGCCGCTCGGCCACGATCCAGCTGACCGGCTGGCCGGTGCGGAAGCTGACCCCGAGGTCACCGGTCAGCGCGTGGCCGAGGTAGCTGGCGTACTGCACCGGCAGCGGCTGGTCCAGGCCGGCGCGCGAGCGCAGCGCCTCGTACGTCTGCGGGTCGAAGCGGGTGCCGAGCGCCACCCGCACCGGGTCGCCCGGCACCAGTTGCAGCAGCAGGAAGACCACCAGGGTCACCCCGAGCAGCACGATCGCCGACTGCAGGACCCGCCGCAGGACGAAGCGGGTCACTTGCCGAGGGCGACCGAGCGGAACCGGATCGCCCGGTCGCTGCGGACGTCGTAGCCGGAGACCTTCTTCGACCAGCCCTGCACCACGTCCGGGTTGTAGAGGTAGAGGTAGCTGGCGTCGTCGACGATCAGCTTCGCGGCCTGCTCGTACGCCTGCTTGCGGGCGCCCTGGTCGGTCTCGGTCCGCGCCTGGTCGAGCAGCTTGTCCACCGCCGGGTTGGCGTACTTGTGGAAGTTGAACGTGCCGCCGCTGTGGTGCTGGGCGTAGTAGAACTCGTCCGGGTCGACGTTGCCGAGCCAGCCGAGCATGAACCCGCCGAAGTTGCCCTTGGCCTGCTCGTCGAGCCACTGGGCGAAGTCCAGCGTACGGATCTTCACGGTGATCCCGACGTCCTTGAGCTGCGCGGCGATGACCTGGGCGGCGGTGACCGTCTCCGGGTACTCACTGGTGACCATCAGGTCCAGGGTGAGGTTGGCGACGCCGGCCTGGTCGAGCATCTGCTTCGCCTTGTCCGGGTCGTGCGAGTAGGGCGCGTAGTCGTAGAAGAACGCGCTGCTCTTCGGGATGGCGGTCTGGTTGACGGTGGCGAGGCCGAACTTGGCCGCCTTGGTGATCGCCTCGCGGTCCAGGGCGTACCCGATCGCGCGCCGGACCTCGGGGTTGTCGAACGGCTTGCGGGCCTCGTTGAGCGCCACGTACCAGTAGTCGGTCGACGGCGCCGACTCGACCACCGGGTCGTCGCCGTCGCGCAACGACTTCACCTGCTGCGGCGGCAGGTTGTCGGTCCACTGCACCTGGCCGCTGCGCAGGTTCTGCAACGCGACGGTGGGGTCCTTGACGAAGGTGAACGTGACGCCGTCGAGCTTCGGCTTGTCACCCCAGTAGGCGTCGTTGCGGACCAGCTTGATGCTGTCGCCCGAGGTGTAGCCGGCGACCTTGAACGGGCCGCTGCCGACCGGGGCGGTCTTCACCTTGCCGGATTCCACGTTGGTCTTCTCGACGATCGCCACGCCCTTGAAGCCGCCGAGGTTGGCCAGCAGGTTCGGCGTGGGCGCGCTCAGCGTCACCACGACGGTGGCCGGGTCGGGGCCGGTCACCGACTTGACGGTGGCGAACTTGTAGGCGGTGTTCAGCTTCTGCTTGATGATCCGCTCGTAGGAGTAGACGACGTCCTCCGAGGTCAGCGGCGAGCCGTCGGAGAACTTCGCCCCGTCGCGCAGGGTGAACGTCCAGGTGAGCTGGTCTTCGCTGGTGGTCCACTTGGTGGCCAGCGCGGGCACCATCTTCAGGTCGGCGTCCGGCTCGACGAGCGTGTCGTAGACGTTCTCCAGGACCTCGAAGCTGTAGTAGGCCGAGGTCTTGTGCGGGTCGAGCTGGTCCGGCTCGCCGCCGATGGCCGCGTTGAGAACGCCCCCCGCGCCCCCGGCGCTCCCGCCGCCGTCGCCGACGTCGACGGCCTCGCCGCCGGTGCATCCGGACAGGACACCGACCGCGAGGGTGAGTGCCGCGCCGATCACGCCGAGCTTGTTCCTGGACATTGGCCCCCCTGCCGCTTTCCGAACAAAAGAAAGTTTCGGCCACTCTTCTCGCCGAGCGGGATGATGTCAAACGAATCGAGCCGAATCGACTGGTCGGCGCGCGGTTGCCGGCCGTCGCTGAACGGTGGTTCAATCCACCTTCCGCCACCGCGCGCAGGGAGTGCCGCCGTGCCCACACACGAGGTCGTCAACCAGGTCCCGCCGCTGGTCGGCCACGACACCGCCGACGACCCGGCGCTGCTCGACGGCCTGGCCCGCGAGGGCGCCGGCTGGGCCACCGCCGGGCTGCACGACCTGGGCCGGCTGGCCGGCGGCGAGGCGGCCACCGAGCACGGCCGGCTGGCCAACGAGCACCCGCCCGTGCTGCGCACCCACGACCGGTTCGGCCACCGCGTCGACGAGGTGGAGTTCCACCCGTCCTGGCACGAGCTGATGCGCACCGCGGTCGGGCACGGCCTGCACGCGGCGCCGTGGGCCGATGCCCGGCCCGGCACGCACGTCGCGCGCGCCGCCGGCTTCTACGTGTGGCGGCCGGACGCCGGGCACGGCTGCCCGATCTCGATGACCTACGCGGCGGTGCCCGCGCTGCGGCACAGCCCGGAGCTGGCCGCGCGCTACGAACCGCTGCTCACCAGCACCGAGTACGACTTCGGGCTGCGCCCGCCGACCGGCAAGCGCGGCCTGCTGGCCGGCATGTCGATGACCGAGAAGCAGGGCGGCTCGGACGTGCGCGCCAACACCACCACCGCCCGGCCGGAGCCCGACGGCAGTTACCGGCTGGTCGGGCACAAGTGGTTCACCTCGGCGCCGATGTGCGACCTGTTCCTCACCCTCGCCCAGGCGCCCGGCGGCCTCACCTGCTTCCTGGTCCCCCGCGTCCTGCCCGACGGCACCCGCAACCCGATGCGGCTGATGCGGCTCAAGGACAAACTCGGCAACCGCTCCAACGCCTCCGCCGAGATCGAGTACGAGCACGCGGTGGCGTGGCGCGTCGGCGACGAGGGCCGGGGCGTCCGCACCATCATCGACATGGTCAACCTGACCCGGCTGGACTGCGTGATCGGCGCCGCGGCCGGCATGCGCCAGGGCGTCACCACGGCCGTGCACCACACCACCCACCGGCAGGCGTTCGGCCGCCACCTGGCCGACCAGCCCCTGATGCGCAACGTCCTGGCCGACCTGGCGGTGGAGTCCGAGGCCGCCACCGTCCTGATGATGCGGCTGGCCGGCGCGACCGACCGGTCGGCGCGCGGCGACGCCGGCGAGACCGCGTTCAAGCGGCTCGCCCTCGCCGTCGGCAAGTACTGGGTGTGCAAGCGCTGGCCCGGGCACGCCGCCGAGGCCCTGGAGTGCCTGGGCGGCAACGGCTACGTCGAGGAGTCCGGCATGCCGCGGCTGTTCCGCGAGTCGCCGCTGAACTCGATCTGGGAGGGCTCCGGCAACGTCGCCGCGCTGGACGTGCTGCGCGCGCTCACCCGCGAGCCGCAGGTGCTGGCCGCGTACGAGGCGGAGGTGGCCGCCGCGGCCGGCGCGGACCGGCGTCTGGACGCCGCGGTCCGGCGGGTGCGCGACGAGTTGGCCGACCACACCGACCTGGAGTTGCGGGCCCGACGCGTGGTGGAGCGTCTCGCGCTGGTGCTGCAGGGCGCGCTGCTGGTCCGCCACGGCCATCCCGCCGTCGCCGACGCGTTCTGCGCGTCGCGCCTCGACGGCGACCACGGCCAGGCGTACGGGACGCTGCCCGCCGGGGTCGACCTGGCCGCGATCATCGACCGGGCCACCCCGAAGGTCGGCTGAGCGTGCGACTCGTCTCGACGCACGTCCACCCGGTGAAGTCCCTCGCCGGGGTGGACGTCGACCACGCCACTGTCGAGCCGTGGGGGCTGCGCCACGACCGGCGCTGGGTGCTCCTGCAACCCGACGGCGCGGTGCTGACCGCCCGCACCACGCCCGGGACACTCGGCCTGACCGCCACGCCCGGGCCCGGGTCGATCACGCTCACCGACCGGCACGCCGCGTCCCTGACGGTCGCCGAGCCGGTGGACGGGTCACCGGCCGGCACCACGCTGTCCCGGCTGGACACGCTGCGGCTGGCCGCCGCCGAGGCGCACGACTGGCTCTCCGAGCGGCTGGGCCGGCGGGTGCGGCTGGCCTGGCTGGACGACCCGCGACGCCGGCCGGTCTCCGCCACGCACGGCGGCCGGCCGGGCGACCCGCTGAACCTGTCCGACGCCGGCCCGCTGCTGCTCGCCACGCTGCCGTCGCTGCGCCGCCTGCGTGACTGGATCGTCGAGGGCGCGCTGGAGCGGGGCGAGCCGGCCCCGGACCCGTTGCCGATGGCGCGGTTCCGCCCCACAGTCGTCCTCGACGGGCCGGTCGAGCCGTTCGCCGAGGACGGCTGGGCCCGGGTCCGGATCGGCGCGGTCGACTTCCGGGTCGCCGAACGCTGCGACCGTTGCCAGCTCACCCTGATCGACCCGGAGACGCTCACCCGGGGCAAGGAACCGATCCGCACGTTGGCGCGGCACCGGCGGCAGGACGGGAAGACCTGGTTCGGGGTCCGGTTGATTCCGGTGACCACCGGCGGGATCTCCGTCGGCGACCCGGTCGTCGCCGGCTGACGGCGGCGGCACGGCCCCCTCGACGCGCCGCCGCCGACGCTCAGCGCTTCGGCTCGCCCGGGCACCAGCCGAGGTGGCTGGTCGCGTCCGAGTAGGTGGTGGTGTTGGCGTTGGCCATCCAGCCGTAGGTGCTGGTGCCGTCGATCCGACCCCAGAACCAGACGTTGTCGTACTGGTTGACCGTGAAGCACCAGAGCCACAACTTCGTTCCGGCACCGACGTACTGGACGGTCCCGCAGGCCGCCTCCGGCGCCTTCTTGAGGTTGGCCCCGATCCTCATGATCGCATAACCGTCGTCGTAGTTCGCGACCTGCTGACTGCTGCAGTTGGCAGCGGCCGGAGCGACGGCGGCAGCGGCGGCCGGCGTCGCTGCGGTCGCCACCGTCAGGGCGGCCGCGGTGATCGGTACGAGCGTGAGCGAGGTCAGGTCGAGCATGGGCAGACTCCTTCCGCGCACGATGCGCAAAGACGGACGGTGCATTGGTGCAGCGCTGCTGACCAGGACAATCGGTCCTTCCGGCACGCATGATCGGCGCCGGGCGGCGAATGGGGATCGCCGGGTCACCCCCGATGACGGTGACGCTACCGACAGCCGCTAAGAAGTCGCTAAGCGCGCGGACGCCGTCGCGAGGTCGATCCCGGACCGCGCCCGGGCTTGCTCGTCGGCCTCCCCGACCCGGGTGGCGATGTCGAGCGCCTCGCGGTGGCAGCGCAACGACGCCCGGTGGTCGCCGGCGAACCGGTGCGCCTCCCCCAGCGTGTTCAACGCGTTCGCCCGCAGGTCCGGGCCGAGATCGCGGGCGAGTTCCACCGCCTCGACGGCGGCCCGCACCGCGTCGTCGTGCCGGCCGGTACGGGAGTAGCTGAACGCCAGGTTCGCCAACGCGTTGGCCTGCCCGGGGCGGCTCCCGGTGCGCCGTTGGAACGCCAGGGCGCGCAGCGCATACGGAATCGCCTCGGCGTGCCGACCCAACCGGGCGTGCAGCAGGCCGACGTTGTTCTCCACACTCGCCAGCCCGGGCCCGCCGACGACGCGTTGCAGCGACAGCGCCCGCAGCGCCTGCTCCAGCGCCTCCTCGTCCCGGCCGGCGAGGTGCAGGTCGACGCTCAGGCTGCTCAGCGCCGACGCCTCCCACTGACCGTCGCCGGCCGAGTGGAACAGCACCACGGCCCGCCGGTACTCGGCGATCGCGTCCTCGTGCCGGCCGAGCCGGCGGAAGACCGTCGCGAGGTGGTGGCGGGTGGTCGCCTCGCCGACGGGCTGGCCGAGCCGGACGTGGCGGTCCAGCGCGTCGCGGAGCAGTTCCAGCGCCCGGTCCGTGCGGCCCGCGGTGTCGTAGGCCTGCCCCAGCGCGGTCAGCGTGTGCGCCTCGGCGACCGGGTCGTCGAGGCGGCGGGCCGCCGCCGCGGCGGCGCGCAGCGTCACCAGCGCGTCATCGACCTGACCGCGCCGCACCAGGTACGGCTGGAGGACGTGCACCAGCACCACCGCGTTGCGCCACGACGGCAGGTCCGCCGCGCCGTGGATCGCCGCCCGCAGGTTCGTGAACTCCGCGTCGAGCCAGCGCAACGCCGCCTCCCCGTCCCCGAAGCCCGGTACCGGCGCGGCGGGCTCCGGCGGGCGCCCGACCGGGGGCAGCGGGAAGCGGCGGATCAGCCGGGTGGCCCGATCGGCCGCCGCGACGTACCAGTCGACGAGCCGGCGCCGCGCGGTGGCGGCCTCGTCCGGTGTCGCCGCCGCCTGCCGGGCGGCATATCGGCGGAGCAGGTCGTGCAGCTCGTAGCGGCCGGGCCGGACCTGCTGCACCAGGTGCTCGTCGAGCAACGCCTCCAGGTCCCGCTCCGCGTCCGCCGGGTCGCCGCCGGCCAGCGCCGCCGTCGACGCCGCGGTCACGTCGTCGCCGAGGTGCACGCCGAGCAGCCGGAACAGCCGCTGCCGGCCGGCCGGCAGCGCCCGGTACGACAGGGCGAAAACGTCCTCGACGCCGCGGGCGCCGGCGTCGAACTCGGCCAGCCCCCGGTCGGTGTCGCTGAGCCGCGCCAGCAGGTGCTCGACCCGCCACGCCGGTCGCCCGCGCAGCCGCCGCCCGGCGACCGCGACGGCCAGCGGCAGGTGCCCGCACCGACCCGCGAGTTCCTCGACCGAGGCCGGCTCGGCGGCGACCCGGTCCCGCCCGAGCATCCCGGTCAGCAGCTCCCGCGCCTCGCCGGGACTGAACACGTCCAGCAGGATCACACCCGCGCCGTCCAGGGCCAGGGCGCGCCGGCTGGTGACGATCACCAGGCATCCCGAGGTGGCGGGCAGCAGCGGCGACACCTGGGCCTCGTCCGCGGCGTTGTCCAGCACGAGCACCACCCGCCGGTCGGCCAGCCGGTCGCGCAGCAGCGCCGACCGGTCGTCGACGGACTCGGGGATCGCCGGGGCCGGCACCCCGAGCCGGCGCAGCAACGACTCCAGCACCGCGCCGGGAGCGACCGGCGTCGACTCGGCGCTGAACCCGTGCAGGTCCAGATAGAACTGCCCGTCCGGGTAGCTGGCCGCGAGCCGGTGCGCGGCGTGCACCGCGAACCGGGTCTTGCCCACGCCGGCCATGCCCTCGACGGCGACGATCGGCACCGCGCCGGCCGATGCGCTGCGCGCGAGCTGGCCGCGCAGCGCCCGGAGTTCCCGCTCCCGGCCGACGAAGTCGGCGATGTCCGGCGGGAGCTGCCGCACGGCGCTCGCCGGCGCCGGGGTGGTCGCCGGGCCGGCCGGACCGGGCTCGCCGGACAGGATCCGCCGGTGCAGGTCCTGGGTCGGCACGGCCGGCTCGATGCCCAGCTCCCGCACCAGCCGCCCGCGCAGCTCCCGGTAGGCGGACAGCGCGTCGGCCGGCCGGCCGAGCCGGTCGTGCACCGTCATCAGCTGCCGGTGGAGCCGCTCGTCCAGCGGACGCTCGCCGATCAGCGCGCCCAGCTCGGCGACCAGGCCGGTGAGCCGCCCGTCGGCGAGGCGCGCGTCGACCAGCTCGGCGGCGGCGTCGAGGCGCGCCTCGTGCAACGTCGCGGCGGTGGACTCGATCGATCGGCCGGTCAGGCCGCTGAACGCCGGCCCGCGCCAGCGCCCCAGCGCCACCTCCAGCAGGCGCAGCGCGGCCGCGTTGTCGCCGGTCGCCCGCGCGGCCGCCGCCGCGGCCACCTCGTCGGAGAACTGCCGCAGGTCGAAGCCGCCGGGCGCGGTGTGCAGCAGGTAGGCCGACGGCCGGGTGACGATCGGGGCGGCGGCCCGGCCACCGGGCGCCAGCCGGCGGCGCAGCTCGGAGATGATGCCCTGCACCTGCACCCGGTAGGAGCGCGGCGGCCGGTCCCGCCACAGCTCCGCCACGAAGCCGTCGATCGGGACCGGCTGGTCGGCGTGGCACAGCAGCAGCGCCAACGCCACCGCGTGCTGCGGCCCACCCAGCGCGATCGGCTCGCCGCGACGTTCGACGGTGAGCGGCCCGAGCACGCGGAAGGAGAGCTCGCCGTCGGCCGGCCCGCTGGTCGGGTCATCTGCGAGGGCTGGCACCGCTGGAATCTACCAACGCGTCCCGACGCGACCGCCACTCCTCGGCCAGCACGGCGAAGACGAGCTGGTCGGCCCACTCACCACGGAACCGGTAGCTGCGCACGTGCCGGGCCTCGCGCCGCATGCCGAGCCGAACCGCCAGCCGCGCGGACGCCTCGTTACCGGCGTGGCACCGGGCGATCACCCGGTGCAGCCCGAACTCCCCGAAACCCCAGTCCAGCACCGCCGTGGTCGCCTCGGTGGCCAGGCCACGGCCGGCGTGGTCGGGGTGGAAGACGTAGCCGAGTTCGGCGGTGCGGTCGGTCCGGCTGCGCCAGACCAGCTCCACCGCGCCGACCACCCGGGTGCCGGCCACCGCGGCCAGCGTCAGGCAGTCGCCCTCGGCGCGCAGCGCGTCCTCGCCGGCCATCGCGGCCACCGACGCCCGGGACTGTTCCCGGGTACGCGGCTCGGCGCCGAGCATCCAGCGGACCACGTCGGGGCGGCGTTGCCAGGCGTGCACGTCGTCGAGGTCGTCGAGGGTGACCGGCCGCAGGAGCAGCCGGGCCGTACGCAGCGGGTAGCTCGGGTGGGCCATCGGGCGATGGTAGGGCCACCTACCGTGTACCCCATGAGCGTTTCCGCCGACGACCGCAATCCGCTGACCCGGCTCACGCTCGACCAGCTCCGCCGGCGCACCAGCGTGAAGTGGCGGCTGTACCCGCCGGACGTGCTGCCGCTGTGGGTGGCGGAGCAGGACGTGCCGCTGGCGCCGCCGGTGGCCGACGCGCTGCGCCGCGCCGTCGAGCTGGGCGACACCGGCTACTCGTTCGGGACGGCGTACGCGGAGGCGCTCGGTGGATTCGCCGCGCAGCGGTGGGGCTGGGCGGACTTCCCGGTCGGGCGCAGCACGCTGGTGCCCGACGTGATGATGGGCGTGGTCGAGGTACTGCGGCTGGTCACCGGCCCGGGCGACGCGGTGGTGGTGTGTCCCCCGGTCTACCCGCCGTTCTACGCGTTCCTCACACACGCCGACCGGCGGGTGCTCGAGGCCCCGCTCGGGCCGGACCGGCGGCTGGACCTCGCCGCGCTGGACGAGGCGTTCCGCCGGGCGCGCGCGGTCGGCGACCGGCCGGCGTTCCTGCTCTGCAACCCGCACAACCCGACCGGGGTGGTGCCTCGGGATGACGAGTTGGCGGCCGTCGCCGAGCTGGCCGCGCGGCACGGCGTGCGGGTGGTCTCCGACGAGATCCACGCCCCGCTGGTGCTGGCCGGCGCGCGGTTCACCCCGTACCTCACGGTGCCCGGCGCGGAGGACGCGTTCGCCCTGGTCTCGGCGTCGAAGGCGTGGAACCTGGCCGGCCTGAAGGCGGCGCTGGCGGTCGCCGGGCCGGCGGCCGCGGCCGACCTGGCCCGGATGCCGGAGGAGGTCAGCCACGGCCCCAGCCACCTCGGGGTGCTCGCGCACACCGCCGCGTTCCGCGACGGCGGGCCCTGGCTCGACCTGCTGCTCGACGGCCTCGACGCCAACCGCGCGTTGCTCGGGTCGCTGCTGGCCGAGCACCTGCCCGACGTGTCGTGGCACCCGCCCGAGGGGACGTACCTCGCCTGGCTGGACTGCACCCGCCTCGGCGTGCCCACCGAGGCGCCCGGTGACGGGCCGGGGGTGGCCAGCGACCTGGCCGGCCCGGCGCGGATGTTCCTCGACGACGCCCGGGTGGCGCTCAGCTCCGGGCACGTCTTCGGCGCCGGCGGCGTCGGCTTCGTCCGCCTCAACTTCGCCACCTCACCGGCCGTGCTGACCGAGGCGGTGACCCGGATGGGCCGGACTACGCGCGGGTGACGCCGGGCTGATGGGGCGTGGCGCACTGCCGGCAGGCCGACAGCTGTCGAATGGCTGATGGCCGGCGTCCGCCGGCCGGCCGGTACTGCGGGAATGCTGACGGGACGTGACGGGCTGCTCACCGAGGCCCGCGCGGCGCTGGTCCGGGCCGGTGGCGCGGTGCTGGTGGGTCCGGCCGGGGTGGGCCGGTGCCCGACGCGGTGCTCACGCTGTGGAAGGACGCGGGGCTGCGCCGGTTGTCGGTGCCGCCGCTGGCAGGTCAGCCGGGTGACGCGGCGACGCGAACCCGGTCGCTGTCCCCGTCGGAGAGGAACGACGCCAGCGCCGCGCCCTCCTCGGCGGTCGCTGCCCGTTCGGCCCGGGTGAGCGCGCGCAGCGGGGTGACCAGCACGTCGCCGGCCTCGACGGTCCAGGTCGCCGACACCCGGCCGTCCACCAGCACCACCCGCGTCCCGGCGACGGAGAGGTTGCGGTGGGCGTCGTCGATGATCCGGCCGCGGTCGTGGTAGCCGAGCACGGCGTTGTCGAAGGCGGGCAGGAATCGGACCGGCGCGGGGGTGTCGGAGTCCGGACGCGGCGCGTCCGGCAGGTCGAGCAACACCCGGCCGCGCTCGTCGCGGAACGCCACCAGCTCGTCGCGGACCGCGGCCACCGCGGCCGACAGTCCGGCCAGCCCGCACCAGGCGCGCAGGTCCGCCGAGGCCGCCGGCCCGTACGCGGCCAGGTAGCGCCGGACCAGTTCCCGCCCGACCGGGTCGGCGCCGTCCGGGGCGGGTGGGTCGACCTCCCGGCCCAGCCACGTCGCGAGTGCGACAGCGCGGACGCCGGCGCTGGTCCGCCACAACCCACGCGGTGGCGCCTGCGCGGTCGGCACGAGGGCGATCGTCATCTCGCCCAGCGCCCGTCGGTCGGATGCCGGCCAGCGGGCGGCGAGCACCCGCACGATCTCGGCCGTGGTGCGCGGTTCGCCGTCGGCCAACACCGCCCGGCCGGCCGCGGCGAGTTCGTCGAGGTCCACCCCGTCGAACTCGCCGCGGTACACGCCGAGCACCCGCTGGCGCAGCATGCCGCCGTGGCGGGACCGCCAGGCCAGCACGTCGTCCGCGGTGAGCAGGTGCACGGTGCGGCGCATCAGGTGGGTACGCACCAGCCGGCGGCGCACCAGCAGGTCGGACACGTCCGCCGGGTCGACGTCGCGCAGCCGCGACCAGAGCCCGACGTACGGCTCCTGCGGCTCCTGGGCCTGGAGCCCGCAGAGGTGCGCCACGGCGTTGACGGCCGGCAGGTCGGCGCGGTCGAGCAGCAGTTGTCGGGCCAAGGTGGCCCGGTTGAGCGCCCGGTTGTCGAGCACGGTCATCCGGTCGGTCCGTCCCTTCCGCCGTCGTCGGCCGGTTCAGGCGGTGGTCCGCCGGTCGAGGGTCTCGCGCAGGATCTCCGCGTGCCCGGTGTGCTGGCGGGTCTCGGCGAGGACGTGCATCAGCACGGCGCGCACGCTCAGCACCGTGCCGGGCTCGTTCCACGGCGCCTCCGGCACCGGCTGCGCCGCCGACAGGTCGTCGACGCCGGCCACGATCTCCACGGTCCGGGCGGCCACCCGGGCGTACCGGTCGAGGATGGCGGGCAGCGTGTCCTCGGGCAGCATCTGGAAGGTGCGCTCCCGGTCGACCAACCACTGTGGCAGCTCACGCGCCGTGCCGGCCATGATGTCGGCCCAGGCGACGCCGTCGGGCAGGGTGAACGTCATCGTCGCCGGGCCCTCGACCACGAACCGCAGCCAGGCCTTCTCGCCGGAGGCCACATGCTTGAGCACGCCGCCCAGGCAGAGCGCGCTGGCGGTGGGGCGTTCGCCGGCCTGGGCGTCGGTGAGGTCGCGCACGGTGGCGGTCAGCGCGGCCCGGGCGCCGGCGAGCGCCTTGAGCAGGTCGGCCCGCTCGGCGTCGAGGGTGGTGGCGGTCGCGTTGGGGACGGTCATGGTCATCGGTTCCTTCCGGTCCTTCTTCGGGTACGGCTCCACACTCGCAGCCGTAGCGGTCAGTTTGTGTCCGCTACTGCCGGCAGAATGCGTGTCATGCCGACGGCCTCATCGCGACTGCTCGCCCTGCTGTCCCTGTTGCAGGCCCGCCGCGACTGGCCGGGCGCGGTGCTGGCCGAGCGCCTCGGCGTCAGCCCGCGCACCGTGCGCCGCGACGTGGACCGGCTGCGCGAGCTGGGCTACCCGGTCGCGAGCGCCAAGGGGCCGGACGGTGGCTACCGGTTGGGGGCCGGCTCGGCGCTGCCGCCGCTGCTCTTCGACGACGAGCAGGCCGTCGCGCTCACGGTGGCGTTGCAGACCGCCGCCACCAGCGTCACCGGCATCGAGGAGGCCGCCGCGCGGGCGCTGACCACGGTGCGGCAGGTGATGCCGGCCCGGCTGCGGCACCGCGTCGACGCCCTGCGGGTCGTCGCCGTGCAGCGGGCCGGCGCCGCCACGAAGCCCCGGGTCGAGCCGGCTCTGCTGATGGCGCTCAGCGCCGCCGTGCACGCCCGCGAGGAGCTGCGCTTCGACTATCCGCCCGCGCCGACGGCGGCCCCGGCCGACGGGGTGCCGCCGCCGCGCCGGACGCAGCCGCACCACCTGGTCACCTGGGGTGGGCGCTGGTATCTGGTCGCGTGGGACCTGGACCGGGCCGACTGGCGCACCTTCCGCGTCGACCGGATCCGCCCGCGGACGCCCACCGGCCCCCGGTTCACGCCCCGCGAGCTGCCCGGCGGGGACGTGGCCGCCTACGTGGCCGGCCGGTTCACCGGGGCGACCGGCCCCGGCGACTGGCCGTGCCGGGGTGAGGTGATCCTCGACCTGCCCGCCCGGACGGTGTCCGCGTGGACCCGCGACGGCGTCGTCGAGGAACTCGGTCCGGACCGGTGCCGGCTGGTGCTGGGCGCCTGGTCCTGGCCGGGCCTGGCCGCCGTGCTCGGCCGCTACGACGCCGACATCGAGGTGGTCGGCCCACCCGAGCTGCGAGAAGCCTTCGCCCACCTGGCCCGCCGCTACACCGCCGCCGCCCAGCCGTAACCCCCTCCCCTCCCCCTCCCCGCGATCTTGCACTTCCTGCCCCGACATACAGGACTTTCCCCGCATACACGGGGCCGAATGTGCAAGATCGCGGGGTGGGGCGGGGGGCGGGGGGCGGGGGGGCGAGGGGCTAGGGACGGGGGAGGCGGTTCGTGGCGCGGAACGACGGCCAGCCGTGCGGCCAGGTGTCGGGCCAGTCGTCGCCGCTCTGGCCGGGTCCGGCCAGCGCGCCGGGATCGCGCCCGACCACGTCCCGGGCGAGACGCTCGGCGACGTCGGCGACATCCGCCGCGGACAGGTACGCCCAGCGGGTCAACCACGGCGCCAACACCTGGTCGACCAGCGCCACACCGCGGTCCGTCGGCAGCCCGGCCGCGGTGAGCAGCCAGGTCAGCAACCGACGGCACGGGCCGTACCAGTAGTCCGCGTCCTCGGCCCAGGCCGACCCGGCGGTCAGCAGCTCGGCGAACGCCGCCTCCCACGCCGCGAGGGCCGCGTCCGGCCCGGCGAGCGCCGCGTCGGCCAGCGCCGGCAGCAGCCGGTCGAACCGTTCGGCCACCTCCTCCAGCCACTGTCGCCAGTCCACGAGTGCCGCGGCGACCCGGGTCAGCGTCTCCGGTCCGGAGGTGACGATCTGCGAGAAGTAGTGCCAGAGCGAACGCGGACCCCAGTGCCAGCCGTAGGCCCAGCGGCCGTAGTGGCCCATCAGGGCGTCGGTCATGGCCGCGTTCCAGTCGGAGGCCAGACGGTCCGCCTCGCGGGACGCGGCCCAGGCGGCCTCGTCGAGATGTTGGCGTGGGCGCGGCACGGGAGCGGCGGGCGGCACCGGCGGCGCGAGCCGCCGTATGACATCGGCCGCCTCGGCGGCGTCGAACGGGTGCCGGGCGGGGTCGACCTCCGCCCATTCGTCCAAGCGAGGCCAACTCGTCATCGCCGCCAGTCTAGGGCGGCCACCCGCACCCGCGACGCCCCGAACTCAGTCCGCCGGCAACAGCGGGCGCATGAACGTGCGCTCGTAGCGCAGGACGCAGCCCGACTCGTCGCGGATCCGGTCGGCGGCGAGGAACTCCGGGTCCGTGCCGAACCGCGTGCGGTAGCGCTCGTACGCCGCCAGGCTCTCGAAGCTGAACAGCGCCTCGGCCCGGTCGCTGGCGCCCTCGGCGGGCAGGAAGTAGCCGTGGTGCACGCCGCCGTGCCGCCGCACCAGCCGCATCCAGGCGCGGGCGAACCGCTCGAACGCCTCGATCTGACCGGGATCGATGGTGTAGTGCACCACGCAGGTGATCATGCGAACACCATAGCGGCGTGGTCAGCGCAGCCACTCCTTGGCGAGCAGCTCGTAGGAGGCGACCCGGTCGGTGTGGTCGTGGGTGATGGTGGTGACCAGCAGCTCGTCGGCGCCGGTGGCGTCGCGCAGCACCCGCAGCCGTTCGGCGACCGTCTCCGGCGCGCCGACGAACTGGGTGTCCACCCGGTCGGCGACCAGCGCCCGGTCCTCGTCCGTCCACGGCTGCGCGGCGGCCTGCTCCGGGCTGGGGAAGGGCGCCGCGCCGCCCCCGGCGCGGATGCTGCGTACCCAGATGCCGTAGGGCGCGGCCAGCCGGCGGGCCTGCGCGTCGGTGGGCGCCACCACGACGTCGGCCGACACCAGTACGTACGGCCGGGCCAGCGTCGCCGACGGCCGGAACGCCTCCCGGTAGGCGGCGACCGCCTCCAGCACGGTCGCCGGGCTGACGTGGTAGTTGGCGGCGAACGGCAACCCCCGGGCACCGGCCAGCCGGGCGCTCTCCCCGCCGCTGCTGCCGAGCAGCCAGACCTCCAGGTCGGCGCTCTCGCCGGGCACCGCGTGCGCGTCCAGGCCGGTGGCGTCGCGGTAGTCGCCGCGCAGCAGCGCCAGGACGTCGGCGAGTTGCTCGGCGAACGGCGGCGGCTGCGCGCCGGGCTGGTGCAGCAACGCGCCGGCCAGCGCGAACCGCGGCGAGGTGAGCAGGTGGGCGAAGGAGAACGGTGGGGGGAGGAGCAGCCCGTCGACCACCCGCGCGGCGGCCGGCGGCGGCGGGTCGTCGGCCGTCGCCTCCACCCGGCGCTGCCCGGAGCGGCCGAGGCCGAGGTCGATCCGGCCCGGGTGCAGCGCCGCGAGGGTGCCGAACTCCTCGACCACCGCGAGGGCGGTGCGGTGGCCGACCTGGACCGCGCCGGAGCCGACCCGGATGGTGTCGGTCGCGGCCGCCACCGCCCCGATCAGGACCGCGGGCGCGGAGCTGGCGACCCCGGCGGCGAGGTGGTGCTCGGCCAGCCAGTAGCGGTGGTAGCCGAACTGCTCCACCCGGCGGGCCAGGTCCACGGTGTTGCGCAACGCGTCGCCCACCTGCGCGCCGGCGGGCACCGGAGCCAGGTCGAGCACGGAGAGCGGGATGGCGGTCATGGGTTCCCCGTTCGAGGTCAGGCCGTCGGGGTGACGGACGGCGGGAAGGGACGGCTGGGGATCTCCCGGCGCAGCACCGGGGCCACTTCGGCCTGGAACAACTCCAGGCTCGCCCGGTGCTGCTTCTCGGTCAGCCCGTCGGCGTCGGCGGAGAGGTGCATCACCTCGTGACCGAACCGCTCGTGGTAGCGCAGCACCTTGTCGACGATCTGCTGCGGACTGCCGACCAGGATCGAGCTGCGCTCGATGGCGTCGGACAGGGTCGGGAAGACCGGCTCGACGCCGAGACGCCGGAACGCGGCGACCCGCGCCTCGAAGATCGGCCGGTACGTCTCGCGGGCCTCCTGGGAGGTGCGGGCGACGTGGAAGCCCGCGGTGCCCGCGCCGACGAGCGCGTCGGCGGGGTCGTGTCCGTGGTGGACCCACCGCTCGCGGTAGTAGCGGATCAGCTCGGCGTACGGCTCGATCGGGTTGGTGACGTTGGCGGAGAAGATCGGATCGCCCCACCGGGCGGCGAGGTCGACGGACTCGCGGCTGGTGGCGCTGCCGTGCCAGACCCGGACCGGCTGCTGCAACGGCCGCGGCCAGGTCTCGGCGTCGACCAGCGGTGGCCGGTACCGGCCGGACCAGGTGACCTTCTCCTCCCGCCACAGCCGGCGGAACAGCTCGTAGCCTTCCCGGTTGCGGTCCCACTGGTCTTCGGCCGTGACGTGGAACAGCTGCGCCTGCGCGGCGCCGTTGCCCTTGCCGATGATCAGTTCGAGCCGACCGCCGGAGAGGTGGTCGAGGGTGGCGTAGTCCTCGTAGGCGCGGACCGGGTCGAGCAGGCTCAGCGTGGTGACCGCGGTGAACAGCCGGATGGCGGCGGTGCGTGCGGCGATGTGGCTGAGCACGACCGGCGGCGCCGAGGAGATGAACGGCCGCTCGTGCCGCTCGCCGACGCCGAACCCGTCGAAGCCGAGCTGCTCGGCGAGCACGGCGGTGTCGACCACCTCGCGCAGCCGCGCCGTGGTGCTCCGTCGTTGGCCGGTCACCGGGTCCGGCAGATGGGTGATCAGCGTGATCAGCAGGACCTTCACCCGGCCACCGCCGCTTCCCGCGTCCGGGCCGGCCGGAGCCCGAGGTGCTCGCGCAGCGTCGTGCCGGTGTAGCGGGTCCGGAACACGCCGCGTTCCTGGAGCAGCGGGACGACCCGGTCGACGAACTCGTCGAGCCCACCGGGGGTCAGGTGCGGCACCAGGATGAAGCCGTCGGCGGCGTCGGACTGCACGAAGTGGTTCATCTGCTCGGCGACCCGGCCCGGGGTGCCCACGAAGGACTGCCGGCCGGTGACCTCGATGACCAGGTCGCGGACACCCAATCCTTTCTCCTCGGCCAGGGCCCGCCACTGCCGTGCGGTGGCCACCGGGTCGGCGTACATGCCGGCGCGGCCCCGGCTGATCGCGTCGGCGGAGACGTCCGGGTCGACGGCGGGCAGCGGGCCGTCCGGGTCCAGGCCGGACAGGTCCCGGTTCCACAGCTGCTCCAGCAGCAGGATCGCGGTCTGCGGGCTCACCTGCTGGCGGCGGATGTGGTGGGCACGTTCCTGCGCCTCGGCGTCGGTGTCGCCGAGGACGAACGTCACCCCCGGAATGATCTTCAAATCGTCGGGGTGACGGCCGTGGCGGGCCAGGCGCGCCTTCACGTCCCGATAGAACTCCTGCCCGTCGGCGAGGGTGCCGTGCCGGGAGAAGATCGCGTCGGCGCCGGCGGCGGCGAACTCGCGCCCGTCGGGTGAGTCGCCGGCCTGCAGGATCACCGGGTGCACCTGCGGGGTGCGGGGCACGGTGAAGTGCCCGGCGATGTCGAACTGCTCACCGTGGTGGGCGAACCCGCCCGGGTCGGCGACGTCGAGGTACCGGCCGCCGTCGCGGTCACCCACGAACGGATCCGCAGGCCACGACTCCCACAGCTCCCGCGCGGTACGCACGAACTCGGCGGCCCGCTCGTAGCGCAGCGACCGGTCCAGATAGCCGCCCCGACGGAAGTTCTCCCCGGTGAACGCGTCGGAGGTGGTGACCACGTTCCAGGCGGCCCGGCCGCCGGAGAGGTGGTCCAGCGTCGCGAGCTGCCGGGCCAGCTCGTACGGCTCGCGGAACGTGGTGTTCAGCGTGCCGGCGAGACCCAGGTGGGTGGTGACCGCGGCGAGGGCGGCCAGCACGGTCAGCGTGTCCGGCCGGCCGACCACGTCGAGGTCGTGGATGCGTCCGCGTTGCTCGCGCAGGCGCAGCCCCTCGGCGAGGAAGAAGAAGTCGAACAGTCCCCGCTCGGCGGTGCGGGCCAGGTGGACGAAGGAGGCGAAGTCGATGTGGCTGCCGGAGGCCGGGTCGCTCCACACGGTCGTGTTGTTCACGCCCGGGAAGTGCGCGGCGAGGATGATCTGCTTGGGCACGGCGGTCTCCAGGGTCAGGCGGTCGCCGGGGCGGCGTACCGGTTGGCCGGGCGGGGCAGGCCGAGCAGGTCGCGCAGCGTCCCGCCCGGATAGCCGGCGCGGAACAGCCCCCGGTCCCGCAGCGCCGGCGCCAGCGCCCGGGTGATCGCGGTCAGGTCGTCCGGCAGCACCGCCGGGCGCAGCCGGAAGCCGTCCAGCCCGGCCCGGCGCCACTCGGCGAGCAGGTCGGCCAGCTGGCCCGGGGTGCCGGTGAACGCGGCGGCGTCGGAGGTGAACGCCGCGCCGGCCAGCTCGTCGAGGTGGTCGCGGCGGCGGCGGGCGGCGCCGGGGGTGTCGTCGAGCAGCACCACCAGGTCGGCCAGGACGCGCAGCGGCGGGTCGATCCGCCCGACGGTCTCCTCGGCGGCCCGGATCTCGGCCACGATCGCGGCGGCGTGGCCGGCGTCGGTCGGGGTGACGAACACGACGTCGGCGTGCCGGGCGGCGAACGCGTACGGCACCGGGGCGTGGGCCAGCGCCGCCACCACCGGCTGACCCTGCGGCGGGCGCGGCACGATGGACGGTCCCTTGACCGAGAACCAGCGACCGGTGAAGTCGGTGTAGTGCAGCCGCTCCCGGTCGACGAACCGGCCGGTGGCGACGTCCCGGATCTCCGCGTCGTCCTGCCAGCTGTCCCAGAGCCCCCGGACCACCTCCACCGCGTCGGCCGCCTCGGCGAAGAGGTCGCCGACGAGGCGTACGGTCGCCGGGTCGTCCGGTCGGGCCGGGTCCAGCGGGGGCAGCTCGCGCCGGCCGAAGTGGGCGGCCTCGGCGCTGCGGGCGGAGACGCGCGGCCGCCAGCCGGCCCGGCCGCCGCTGACATGGTCGAGGGTGGCCACCGCGGTGGAGACGTGGAACGGCTCGGTGTGGGTGACGCTGGTGGTCGGCACCAGGCCGATGTGCCGGGTCAGCGGCGCGATCCGGGCGGCGACCAGCAGCGCGTCCAGCCGGCCCCGGACCTGGTCGACGCGGCCGTCCGGGCGGTCCGGGAGCACGGACTGCAGATCGAGGCTGTCCTCCAGGGTGACCAGGTCCAGCGCGGCGCGCTCGGCCTCGCCGGCGAGGCTCGCCCACCAGCGGGAGGTGAACGGCGCCTCGACCGGGGCGCGGGACAGCCGCCAGGCGGCGGGGTGCCAGCCGAGCCCGTCGAGCGCGACGGCCAGGTGCAGAGTGGGTTCGGGCATCGGGGGCCTCCTACGGTCGGCCGGCGGTGACCAGCGCCGGCAGCGCGTCCACCAGGGCGCGGGTGTACTCGTGTCGGGGATAGCTGAAGACGTCGCCGACCGGTCCCTGCTCGACCACCGCGCCGTCGCGCATCACCAGCACCCGGTCGGCGAGGTGGTGCACCACGCCCAGGTCGTGGGAGATGAACAGCAGCGCGGTGCCGTCGGCGGCGCGCAGCTCGGCGAGCAGGTCGAGGATCTGGGCCTGGACGGAGACGTCGAGGGCGGACACCGGCTCGTCGCAGACGATCAGGCTGGGCCGTGGGGCGAGCGCCCGGGCGATGGCGAGGCGTTGCCGCTGCCCGCCGGAGAGGCCCCGCGGGTGCCGGTCCAGCAGGTCCGGGCCGAGGCCGACGCGGCGCAGCAGCTCGACCACCCGCTCCCGCCGGTCGGCGCGGTCGCCGCCCGGTTCGAGGTTCTCCGCGACGACCCGGCCGACGGGGTAGCGCGGGTCGAAGGAGCTGAGCGGGTCCTGGGAGATCACCTGGAGCCGGCGACGGCGGGGGCGGCGCGCCCGCTCGGCGACGCCGGTCCACGGCGCCCGCTCGAAGGTGACCTCGCCGCCGTCCGGGGCGAGCAGGCCGGCCACGATCCGGGCGACGGTGCTCTTGCCGGAGCCGGACTCCCCCACCAGGCCGAGGGTCTCGCCCCGGGCGACGGTGAGGGAGACGTCCCGGACCACGGTGTGCGTCCCGTACCGCTTGGTGAGGCCGGCCGCGACGAGCACGGCGTCGCCCGGGTCGACCGGTGGGCGGGCGGGCAGCGGCGGGCGGCTCAGCACCGGCACGCCGCAGTGCTCCCGCAGTCGCGGCGGCTCGGCGAGCCGCCGCCCGCGCGACGACGCGGAGGGCACCGCGGCGAGCAACTGCCGGGTGTACGGGTGGGCCGGCGCGCTGAGCAGCCGCGCGGTCGGTCCCTGCTCGACGATCTCGCCGTCGCGCATCACCAGCACCCGGTCGGCGAGCCGGCCGACCACGGCCAGGTCGTGGCTGATCAGCAGCAGGCTCTGCCCGGCGTCGCGCCGTTCGGCCAGCAGCGCGAGGATCTGTGCCTGCACCGTGACGTCCAGCGCGGTGGTGGGCTCGTCCGCGATCAGCAGGGCGGGTTCGGCGGCGATCGCCGTGGCGATCAGCGCCCGTTGCCGCAGGCCGCCGGAGAGCTGGTGCGGGTGCTGGCGGGCTCGCCGCGCCGGCTCCGGCACGTGCACCTGGTCGAGCAGGCGCACGGCCCGGCCGGCCCGCTCGGCGCGACCGACGATGCCGTGGGTGGCGAGCACCTCGCCGATCTCCGCGCCGACGGTGCGCAGCGGGTCGAGCGAGCCCAGCGCGTCCTGGACCACCAGCCCGGCCAGCCGGCCGCGGACCCGCCGCCACTGCCGGGGGCGAAGACCGCGCACGTCGCGCCCGCCCAGCGCCAGGCGGGCGGCGCGGACCCGGGCGGTCGGACCGGCGAGACCGACGAGGGTGCGGGCGGTGACGCTCTTGCCGGAGCCGGACTCGCCCACCACGGCCACGCACTCGCCGGCCTCGACGGTCAGGCTGACGCCGCGCACCGCGGCGACCGGCCCGGTCGGGGTGGCGAAGTCGACGTGCAGGTCCTCGACCTCGACCAGCGGCGCCATCACGACCACCGCCCGTCGAAGCGGGCCTGCCAGTGCCGGCCCAGCACGGTCAGCGCGGCCACGGTGAGCGTGACCGCCAGTCCGGGCAGGACGCTGATCCACCAGGCGACCTGGAGGTAGTTGCGCCCCTCGGAGAGCATCGCCCCCCACTCCGGGGAGGGCGGCTGCGGGCCCATGCCGAGGAAGCTGAGCCCGGCGGCGGCCAGGATCGCCTCGCCGAGGCCGATCACGGCGAGCACCGGCACCGGACCGACCACGTTGGGCAGGATGTGCCGCACCACCAGGCGGGGCCGGGACGACCCGAAGGTGATCGCCTGCTCCACGTAGCCGGAGCGGCGCACCAGCAGCGTCTGGCCGCGGACCACCCGCGCGTAGTGGGGCAGCGTGGCCACCCCGATGGCCACGATCAGGCTGATCGTGCCCGGCCCGGCCACCGTGATGAACAGCAGCGCCAGCAGCAGCATCGGGAACGCCGACAGCGCGTCGAAGGAGCGGCTGAGCGCCTCGTCGGCGAACCGGTGGGCCAGGCCGGCGAGCAGGCCGAGCAGCACCCCGGCGGTGACCGCGACGGCGGTGGCCGCGATGCCGATGGTGAGCGAGTGCGCGGCGCCGTGCACCACCCGGGTCCACACGTCGCGGCCCAGGTGGTCGGTGCCGAACCAGTGCGCCGCGCCGGGCGGGGTGAGCACGACCCGCGGGTCGGCGGCGAGCGGGTCGCCGGGGGCCAGCAGCCGGGGCGCGACCGCCGCGACGGCCAGGGCGGCCAGGTACGCCCCGGCGACCACCACCCCGGGCCGGGGCGGACGACGCCGCCGGAGAGCCGGCCCCACGCCGGCCACGTCGGCGGGCGCGCCGACACCGGTGGAGACGTCGGTCAGGGTCACGGTCATGGTCAGCTCCTTCGCAGCCGCGGGTCGACGAGCAGGTACGTCAGGTCGGCGGCGGTGTTGACCGCCACGTAGACGGCGGCGGAGAGGGTCACCACGGCGAGCACCACCGGCATGTCCTTGGCGGTGACCGCGGCGAGGGTGACCTGGCCGAGGCCGGGCCGGCCGAAGACCTGCTCGACGATGACCGCGCCGCCGAGCAGGATGCCGAACAGCCAGCCGGCGAGCGTGACCGCCGGCAGCGAGGCGTGCCGCAGCGCGTGGCGCAGCAGCACCACCCGTTCCCGTACGCCGCGGGCGCGGGCGGTGAGCACGAACGGCTCGTCCAGGGCCCGGTCCAGGCCGTCGCGCAGCACCTGGGCGAGCAGCCCGGCGATGGGCAGCGCGAGCGTGACCGCCGGCAGCACCAGCGATCCGAAGCCGTGCGCGCCGGCGACCGGGAAGAGTCCGAACCGGAACGACAGCACGCTGAGCAGCACGATGCCGATGAGGAACGACGGGGTGGAGACCAGCAGCAGTTCCGCGCCGGAGCTGGCCCGGCGCAGCCAGGGCCGCCGGTCGCCGGCGGTGCCGATCGCGACGGTGACGGCCAGCAGCACGCCGAGGCCGGCCGCGGCGAGCGCCAGGGCGAGGGTCGGGGCGAGCTGTTCGCCGATCACCTCGGCCACCGGGCGTTGCAGCAGGTACGAGCGGCCGAGGTCGCCGGTGACGAGCCGGCCGAGGTAGTCGAGGTACTGCACCACGGCGGGCCGGTCCAGGCCCCACTCGGCGACGATGTCGGCGCGGATCTGCGGGGTGTCCGCCCCTTCCCCGACGATCGCGTCGACGGTGTCGCCGGGCGCGGCGAGCAGGGCCAGGTACGCGGCGGTCGCCGCGGCCCAGAGCACGACCAGTCCGGAGCCGACCCGACGCAGCACGGGCCGTAGCGGTGAGCCGGCCATCAGTTGCCGATCCACAGGTCGTACGCGCTCGCGGGCACCCCGGCGGTGGGTTCGAAGCGGACACCACCGACGGCGGTGCTGGCGGCGATCTGGTCGGCCGGGGCGTACAGCGGCAGCACCAGTGCCTGCTCGGTGACCACCCGCTGCTGCAGGTCGGCGTAGACGGCGGCGCGCCTGCCCGGGTCGGCGGTGGCCTGCCCGGCCTCGAGGAGCGCGTCGGTGCGCCTGTCGTCGGTGCGGGTGCGGTTGATCCCGCCCTTGCTGTGCAGCAGCAGGTTGAGCGCGGCGCCGGCGTCGGTGTCGGCGCGGGAGTTGTCGAACACCTCGTACTGGTTGGTCTCGAACGCCTGCTGGGCGGTGCCCTGGTCGACGAGGGTGATCTTCAGGTCGATGCCGGCGCTCTGCTTGACCGCGGCCTGCACGGCCTGGGCGAGGATGTCGCGGCGGTCCCGCACGTACGGGGCGGCCTGCACCAGCCGGACGGTGAGCCGCTTGCCGGCGCGGGTGCGGTAGCCGTCGGCGTCGCGTCCGGTCCAGCCGGCCTGGTCCAGCAGGGCGTTGGCCTTGGCGGTGTCGCCGCCGTAGGTGCCCTCCAGGCGCTTGTCGTAGAGCGGGCTGGACGGGCTGACGACGCTCCAGGCCCGGGTGGCGGTGTCGCGGTAGACCGCCTTGAGCACCGCGTCCACGTCGACGGCCTCCCGGAACGCCTGCCGGACCCGCTTGTCGTCGAAGGGGGCGTGCGAGGTGTTGAGGTAGTACGAGTAGGCCGAGCCGGAGTTGAGCTGCCGGCTCAGGCGCAGCGTGGGGTTGGCGGTGACGGTCGGCTGATCGGTGGCCGGCACGCCCTCGATGAGCTGCACCTGGCCGGAGGTGAGGGCCCCGACCCGGACCGCGGACTCCTTGAGGAACCGGTAGGTGATGCCGTCGAGGTGCGCCGGTCCGGTGTGGCCGGCGGTGGGCGGCGCCCAGTCGTAGGCCGGGTTGCGCTTGTAGTGCAGCTCCTGCCCGGGCACGTAGCGGTCCAGCACGAACGGGCCGGTGCCGGCCAGGTCGACGCCGCCGGCCTTGAGGTTCTTCGCCTCGCGCAGCGACCGGGGTGACACCTGGGCGCCCTGCGGGGAGGCGAGGAAGTCGAGGATGAGCACGTCGGGTGCGGTCAGCAGCAGGCGCACCCGGCGCGGGTCGAGCACCTGCACCTCCTTGAGGTTGTGCAGCTGCACGGCGGCGACCGTCGGGGCGTACCCGGGCTCGCGGAGCTTGTCGATGTTGGCCTTGACGGCCGCCGCGTCGAACGCGGCGCCGTCGGAGAAGGTCACCTTGTCGCGCAGCGTGAGGGTGTACGAGAGGCCGTCCGGCGCGGCCTGCCACGCGGTGGCCAGCCAGGGCACGAGCCGGCCCTGCTGGTCGTAGGTGAGCAGCGACTCGAACGTGTTCCAGACCAGCAGTCGGACCTTCGCCTGGGCGTACTGGTGCGGGTTGAGGGTGATCGGCTCGGTCTCGACGGCCCAGGTGACGGTGCCGCCGGAGCGTGGCGCGCCGGCGGTGCCGGCGGCCGGCGCGGGGCCGGTGGAGCAGCCGGCGAGCGTGACGAGCAGGGCGGTGAGCGCGACGGCGGCGCGGGTGCGCAGGGGGTGCGCGGGCATGGTGGACTCTCCTGTCCAGGCAGGCGGAAGCGGGTACGCCGGAACCCCGAGCCGGCCGGTGGGCGCGGGTCGGTGGCGGGTTCACGGGGTGGGAAGCGGCGGTCGGCTCGGCGGTGAGCCCCACCTGGGCGGGCCGGCTCGGCGGGCCCGGCGCGGGTGCGGGTGCCGGGTCAGGTCGGACAGGAGCTCGACCACACCCGACCGAAGTCGATGTGGCCGCGGATCGTCAACCGCAGCTCGCTGGACATGTCGTCGAGTCCACCCGGCGGGCCGGGTGATGTCAACGAAAGCGTGAGCGGATGTCGGTTATCGCACGTCGGCCGACGATTCCGTTGACCGATAACCTACTAAGGCTATAGGATTTGCAGGTATTGCGCCCGGGTCGGCGCGGACCACCCCACGGCCGGGACCGGCCCGGGACGCGGTCAGTCCACGTCGAGCAGGACCTTGCCCGCGACCCGGCGGCCCAGCAGGGCCGTGGCCGCCTCGTCGAGCCGCCGCCAGGAACCCCGCCACCCCACCGGGATCTCCAGCGCGCCCGCGCGAACCCGGGCCACCAGGTCGGCGAGGTCGGCCGCCGGCGCGGAGACGTCGCCCACCGAGCGCAGCGAGCGCGACGCACCGGGGGCGAACGTGGAGTTGACCGGGAAGGTAGCCGGCTCGCCGGAGGCCCAGCCGACGCTGAGCAGCGTCCCACCGGGCGCGAGCAGCCGCCAGGCGTCCACCAGGTGCGCGCCGCCCACCGTCTCCACCACCACGTCGACCGGCCCGGCCACCGACCCCAGGCCGACCACGACCTCGTCCGCGCCCAGCTCGGCCAGCCCGGCGCCGCGTCCGGCGGCGCCCACCACGGCGACCACCCGGGCGCCACCGGCCCGGGCCAGCTGCACGGCGATCCGGCCCACTCCCCCGGACGCCCCGGTGACCAGCACCCGACGACCGGACAGCGGCCCGGCGTCGCGCAGGGCCCGCAGCGCGGTCAGGCCCACCGTGGGCAGCGCGGCGAAGCGCGCCACGTCCCCCTCCGGCGGCACCGTCGCCACCGCGTCCGACCGGAACACCGCGCGCTGCGCCCACGCGCCGACGCCGAGCGCCACCACCCGGTCGCCGACGCGCGGCCCCCCGTCAGCGGCGCGTACCACCCGACCCACCGCGTCGTGGCCGAGGACGGTGCCCGCCGGCCAGGCGCGTACGTGCCGCACCTCGCCGTGGTTCACCCCGACGTGCTCGACCTCGACCAGCACCTCGTCCGGGCCGGGCTCGGGCTCGGGCACGTCGGTCAGCCGGTGCCCCGGCTCGACGTCGGGAGCGGCGACGATGGCGCGCACGGCAACCTCCGGGGATCGAGGATCGTAATAACCTACTATACAGATAGAGATGGGGGATTAATCTTCCGCTCCTACGGTCGTCCCCACTGATCGACCGGAGGCGCCCGTGAGTCTCGTGTCCACGCCCACCCCCATCACGCCCACCCCACCCGCAACCCTGACGGTGGTGCCCGCCCGGCACCCTGGCCGCTGGATCGCCTCGGCGGTCGTGCTGGTCCTCGCCGCACAGTTCGCGCACGGGCTCGCCACCAACCCCGGCTGGGACTGGCCCACCTTCACCGGCTACTTCTTTGAGCGTTCGGTGCTGCGGGCGCTGGCCGTCACGCTGGAACTGACCCTCGCCGGCGCGGTGCTGGGCTTCCTCGGCGGCGTCCTGCTCGCCGCGATGCGGATGTCGCGCAGCCCGATCCTGCAGGCGCTCAGTTGGACCTACGTCTGGGTGTTCCGCTCCGTGCCGCTCATCGTGCAACTGTTGTTCTGGGCGAACCTCGGCTACCTCTACGACACGCTCCAGATCGGTGTGCCGTTCGGCCCGGGTTTCCACGAGCTCTCCACCGCCCGGCTGGTCGGGCCGTTCGGCGCCGCGCTGCTCGGGCTCGCCCTGCACGAGGCGGCCTACGCCGGCGAGATCGTGCGCGCCGGTTTGCTCTCGGTCGATCAGGGGCAACTCGAGGCCGCCGCCGCGCTGGGCATCCCCCGACCCCGCCAGTTCCGTCGGATCGTCCTGCCGCAGGCGATGCGGGCGATCCTGCCCAGCGCCGCGAACGAACTGATCAACCTGCTGAAGAGCACCTCGGTGGTCTACGTGCTCGCCATCGGCGAGCTGTTCTACCAGGTGCAGGTGGTCTACGGCCGCAACGGGCGGGTGGTGCCGCTGCTCATGGTGGCCACCGTCTGGTACGTGCTGCTCACCGCGCTGCTGTCGATCCTCCAGTTCTACGTCGAGCGGCGCTTCGCCCGGGGCGCGCTGCGCACCCTGCCGCCGACCCCGGTGCAGCGGCTGCGTACCGCTTTGAGCCGCGGGGCGGCCCGATGACCGCCATGGTGGAGATCCGGGACGTGCACAAGAGCTTCGGCGCGCACGAGGTGCTGCACGGCGTCGACCTGACCGTGCCGGGCGGCAGCGTGACAGTCGTGCTCGGGCCGTCCGGCTCCGGCAAGTCGACGCTGCTGCGCGCCATCAACCACCTGGAGAAGGTCGACCGCGGGACGATCACGGTGGATGGTGAGCTGATCGGCTACCGGCGGGTCGGTGACCGGCTAAACGAGCTCGGGGAACGACACATCCTGCGGCAACGGGCCCGGATCGGCTTCGTGTTTCAGAGCTTCAACCTCTTCCCGCACCTCACCGCACTGGACAACGTCGCCGAGGCGCCGGTGGCGACCGGCCGGCGTGGACGCGCCGACGCCCGGGCGTACGCCCGCACCCTGCTGGGGCGGGTCGGCCTGGCCGACCGCGCGGACGCCTATCCGCGTCAGCTCTCCGGCGGCCAGCAGCAGCGGGTCGCGATCGCTCGGGCGCTGGCCCTGGATCCCGCGCTCATCCTCTTCGACGAGCCGACCTCCGCGCTCGATCCCGAACTGGTCGGCGAGGTGCTCGACGTGCTGCGCGCCCTCGCCGCAGCCGGCACCACCATGATCGTCGTCACCCACGAGATCGGGTTCGCCCGGGAGGTCGCCGACACGGTGGTGTTCCTGGACGCCGGCCGGATCGTCGAGCAGGGCCCACCGGAGCAGGTGCTCGACCATCCCCGCCACGAACGCACCAAGGCCTTCCTGTCGAAGGTCCTCACCTGAGGAGAACAGCCCATGCGGATCCGACCTCTGCTGCTCACCGTCGCGCTCGGCCTGGCGCTCGCCGGCTGCGCGGCGCCGGACGAGACCCCACGACCCGCCGCCGCCGGGGCGAGCGCCGCCCCGGTGATCAACGACAAGCCGGATCAGCGGCGCATCGTCCCGGCGAGGGTGGACGCCGTCGCCGCTCTGGTTCCGGCCGACATCCGGGCGGGCGGCAAACTGACCATCGGAGTCGGTGCCGCCGGCGCCGGCTTCCCTCCGCTGGCGTTCACCGCCAGCGACAACCGGACCCTGATCGGCAGCGAGCCGGACGTCGCGGTGGCGATCGCCGGCATCCTCGGCCTTGAGCCGGTCCTGGAGAACACCTCCTGGGAGAACCTGTTCATCGGGCTGGACAGCGGCAAGTACGCGGTCGGCGCCTCGAACATCACCGTCACCGAGGAGCGCAAGCGCAAGTACGACTTCGCCACCTACCGGCTGGACAACCTGGCGTTCGAGGCGAAGAAGGGCATCGGCTGGCAGGTCACCGGCCCGAAGGACGTGGCCGGTAAACGGATCGCGGTGGGCTCCGGCACCAACCAGGAGAAGATCCTGGTCGAGTGGAGCAGGGAGGCGCAGCGGCTGGGGCTCGCGCCGGTGGACATCCGCTACTACCAGACCAACCAGGCCACCTACCTGGCGCTCGGCTCCGGGCAGATCGATGCCTACCTCGGGCCGAACCCGACCGCCGCCTACCACGTCGCCGTCGCCGGCCAGACCGAGATCATCGGCACCTACTCCGGCGCCGGGGCGGCCCTGCAGGGCAAGATCGCGCTGACCACCAAGAAAGACAACGGCCTGGTACGCGCGCTTGCGGCGGCCGTCGACGAGCTGATCCGCTCCGGCGACTACGGTCGGATCCTGGCCCGCTGGAACCTCGCCAACGAGGCCACCTCGCGCTCCGAGATCAACCCACCCGGCCTACCGATCGAGGGCAAGTGACCGACACCGACCTGCGAAACGTGCTCGACGATCCGGTATGGGCCGCGCTCGGCGGCCCGCACCGGCGGTTCGCCCGGCGCCACGGACGGGCCGTCCGCTACCAGCCCGACGTCGCCCCGTTCATCACCCTGGAAGACCCAG
The DNA here is from genome assembly GCF_900090105.1 of Micromonospora humi. Lineage (GTDB taxonomy): Bacteria > Actinomycetota > Actinomycetes > Mycobacteriales > Micromonosporaceae > Micromonospora > Micromonospora humi. The sequence continues at coordinate 277,489 of NZ_FMDM01000002.1, forward strand.
CCGACCCGGCCGGCTGGGCCGACCTCGCCGAGCTGGTCGGCCCGGACCGCGAGTTCATGGTGGCCGGCACGGTGGCGCCACCACCCCGCTGGCAGGTGGTGGCGCAGGGCGGTGGCGTGCAACTGGTCGATGTCGCGCTGGAGGTGGCCGCCGATCCCGAGGCGGTCCGGCTCACCGCCGCCGACGTACCCGAGATGCTCAACCTGGTGGCCCGCACCCGGCCGGGCCCGTTCCTGCCCCGCACCGTCGAACTCGGCACCTACCTCGGCATCCGACGGTCGGGGGCGCTGGTGGCGATGGCCGGGGAACGCCTGCACCCGCCCGGATGGACGGAGATCAGCGCGGTCTGCACCGCCCCGGAGTTCCGCGGGCAGGGCCTGGCGACCCGGTTGGTGCGCGCCGTCGCCGCGGGTATCCGCGCCCGGGACGAGCAGGTCTTCCTGCACGCCGCAGCCGACAACATCCCGGCCATCCGGCTGTACGAGTCGATCGGCTTCACCTTGCGCCGCCGCACCACGTTCCGGGCGGTGCGCACCCCGCCACACGACTGAGCCGGTCCGGCCCGCATCCGGACGGCAGTGCGGCCCACGCGAGTTTGGACACCGGGGGCCGCAACCTGACCGGCCCCCGCAAAGGGCGCGGGGGCCGGTCAGGTTGCGGCCGACCGGTCAGGCGGCGCGCCGGCCCGCGTGCTCGGCCGCGTCGGCGAGGCCGGCGTACCGGCCACGGTGGTAGAGCAACGGCGAACCGACGTCGGCGTGCCGCAACAGCTCCGGCTCGGCGAGGACGATGGCGTGGTCGCCGACGACCACCCGCTCGACCACCCGGCAGAGCAGCCACGCCAGTGTGTCGTCGAGCACCGGCACCCCTTCCGGGCCGGGCCGCCAACGGGTCGGGCCGGCGAACCGGTCGATGCCGCTGGTGGCGAACGTCCTGGCGAGCTCGTGCTGCCCGTGCCCGAGCAGGTGCACCCCGACGTGTCGGGCCCGGGACACGGTGGGCCAGCTCGACGAGCCCAGGTTCAGGCAGAACGAGACGACAGGCGGGCGCAACGACACCGACGTGAACGAGGTGGCGGTGAACCCGGCCGGGGGCGGCCCCGGCGCGGTGACCACGGTGACGGTGCTGGCCTGGTGCCGCAGCAGCGTCCGCAGCGCGTCGGCGTCGGCTTCGATCGGGGTGTCGGCGGGCTCGGTCATGGCGGTCCTCCCCTGGACGGTGCGGGATCGGTCAGGACGTCGCGTCCCACCGCTCGTGCGGCAGTTTCTCGCCCGCCTCCACCGGAATCGGCAGGCGGTTGCCGGCCGGCGGCAGCGGGCAGGTGGCGTAGTCGGTGTACGCGCACGGCAGGTTGGTGGCCCGGTTGAAGTCGAGCGTCACCCGCCCCCGCGCGTCCGGCTCGGCGACGGCCACGGACCGGACCGCCGGATGGGTGGTGACCCCGGAGGTGGCGTCGGCGAAGAGCACCGACAGTGTGCCCGGCACGTGTCCGGGAAACGCGGTGAGGCTCAGCGGCAGGCCGTCCACCTCGAACTCGATCCGTCTGGGCGCGTCGTAGACGTGCCGGATGACGTCGACCGCGGCGTCCACGGTGGTCGGCTGCGGCTGGGCGAAGGCCACGAACCGACCGGGCAGCACCCAGCGCGGGCTCGGCGGGTACGCCGCGGTGCCGCGATAGTCGACGAGCAACGGATGGTCCGGCCGGCGCGGACGGAGGATGTCGCGCCCACCCCGGCGCGCCACCTCGACCACCCCGTCGCCGACGCCGACGACGACGCCGTCACGTTCGGCGATCGGTCCGAAGGCGTGCTCCCCGGTCACCTCCCGGCCGTCGACGACGAGCCGCTCGCCGTCGTCGAGCACGACCACCACGCCCTCGGGGCCGGTGCGCCAGCGCCCCGGCGCGTGCGGGTAACGCCGCGGCTGCCCGTCCAGCCAGTGCAGGCCGGTCACGGCCAGGAAGCCGTGCGGGTCGGCGCGCTGCTCCTCGTGCCGCCGGTGCCACTCCTGCCACTCGGCGACGAAGGCGTCGACGGTCGCGGTGCTGCTGGTCATTCGGATCCTTCCGGGTCAGACCGCGAAGTCGCGGAAGAGCAGCGACGCCAGCCCGAGGGCGAGCGCCAGGTTGAACAGCGTGGCCCCGGCGAAGACGGTCACCGGCCGCCAGCCGGCCTCCCGCAGCGACGACACCCGCACCTCCAGGCCGATGCTGACGAAGGCCAGGATCAGGAACCAGACCCGCAGGTCGTTGACGATCGCGATGGTGGCCTTGCCGTCCGTGCCGGCGGAGTCGAGGTACCAGGTGGCGATCACCGACGCGGCCACGAACCCGAGGACGAACTTCGGAAACCGCCGCCACAGCTCGCCGAGCCCGGGCCGCGCGGCGTCCGCGCGGCGTTCCACCCGGAAGGCGAAGTACGCGGTGAGCGCCACCGCGACCACGCCCATCAGCGCGTTCTGGGTGACCTTGACGATGCTGGCGATCTGCAACGCGTCCTCGCCGGCCAGCGCGCCGGCGGCGGTCACCGCGGCGGTGGTGTCGATGTTGCCGCCGATCCAGGCACCGGCGACCGCGTCGGGCAGCCCGAACACGTCGGCCAGCCAGGGCAGCAGGAAGATCGACGGCAGCGCGAACGCGATCACCAGGCTGGCGGTGTAGGCGAGCTGTTCGCGACGCGCGCGCACCGCACCGGCGGCGGCGATCGCGGCGCTGACCCCGCAGATCGACACCGCGGAGGCGAGCAGCGCGCGGAGCTTGTCGTCGAGGCCGAACCGCCCGGCGAGCCACCAGGTGAACAGGAAGACGCCGCTGATCAGCAGCAGCGCTTGGGCGATCGCCGGCCCGGCGGCGCCGGCGATGACGGCCAGGTTGATCGAGGCACCGAGCAGCACCAGGCCGGTCTTGATGAAGAACTCGGTGCGGAACGCGGCGGCGATCCGGTCGCGCAGGCCGGAGACGGTGACCAGGACGTTGCCGAGCAGCCCGAGCAGGATCGCGTAGACCGGATACTCGATCGCGGCGGCCAGGTCCTCGACCGCGCTGCCCTCGGCCCAGGACGGCACGTTCTGCTCCAGGAACCGGGTGAGCGCGGCGAGGCCGAGCACCACCACCAGCCCCAGGGCGGTCCAGGCCCAGAACGCGCCGGAACGCCTGTCGACCGGGGGCGGGGCGTCGGCGGTCGGGGCATCGTCCCGGTCGTCGACCGGCTCGCCGGGCGGGTCGGCGATGGCCACCGCGTCAGCCCGATCGGTGACCCGGCCGTCGGCGGGACCGGCATCGGCTCGTGCGCTGCCGGACCCGGGCCCGCCGGTCGGCGAGCCGCCGGTGGTCCGGGTCGCGGCCCCGGTGGCGTCGACCCGGTCGGTGGTCGCGTCGGGTTCGGGAACGGCGCTCATCACGGCACCAGCCCGGCGGGAATGGCGCCGACCAGCACCAGAAGCAGCAGGGCCAGCCCGAGGATGGTGGCGGCCCAGTCCTCGTTGAGCGCGAGTCGGGAGCTGCCGGCGGTGGGCGGTGGTTCGGGTGGCGCGGACGCGTTGCTCATCGGCGTTCCTTCCGGTGCGGAGGGGGAAAGGAGAGTTCGCGGGCACGATTCGGTGCCAGGTGCGTGGGGGGAGGCGACCCGGTCAGGCCGCGGGGCGCGACCCGCGACACCGCTGCGAGGCGACCCGCATCAGGTCGACGACCCGGCGGGTGGTGAGCAGCGGAACCACCGGCATGAATCCATTTTCCTACCACTCAAGTAGGATTTCAAGCCCACCCCTCCGGTGATCAAGGAGTTCGCGTCACCGAACCGCAACCGGGGTGACACGAACTCCTTGATCACCGACACCGCAGCGGAGTGGGCGGTGGGGGGGAGCCGACGCCGGGGGTGGTGGCGTCGGGGCGCGACGGGACCGACGCCCACCGGTCGGGTGGCGCGTCGAAGGGGAGGGTCCTGCGGGACGATCGAGGGCGACGTGGGCGCCGTCGGCGTCAACAGGCGCAGCTGCACACCCGGAGAAAGTCGACGAAGCGGCGCCGGGTCAGACGCGGGCTCCGGTTCATGCCAGGACGGTAACCCGCGGGCCACCGCCCGGTCAGCGTCTACGTGACCGCACTCACATACATTTCCCGTCGGTCAGGAGGGTTATCGTGGGAGCCCCCCAGCCCTGGAGACACCGGTGCCCCTGCGCAGACTCGGCTTCCTCACCATCGGCCTGTTCGACGAGGCGGAGCCGCGTGCCGGCCACGAGTCCACCCTGGCCCTCATCGAGCTGGGGGAACGCCTGGGCTTCGACAGCGCCTGGGTGCGCCACCGGCACCTGCAGTTCGGCATCTCCTCGCCGGTCGCGGTACTGGCCGCCGCGACGCAGCGGACCCGGCGCATCGAGCTGGGCACCGCGGTGACGCCGCTGGGCTGGGAGAACCCGCTGCGGCTCGCCGAGGATCTGGCCACCGTGGACGTCCTCAGCGGTGGCCGGCTCAACCCGGGCGTCAGCGTGGGGCCACCGATGCACTACGACCGGATCCGCGACGCGCTCTACCCGGACACCGGCGACGCCGAGGACTTCGGCCACGAGCGGGTGCGGCGCCTGCTCGACCTGGTACGCGGCGAGCCGGCCGGCGACGTCGAGGGCATCGAGGGGTTCGAGGTGTTCTCCCGGCGGGTGCAGCCGCACTCCCCCGGCCTGATCCGCCGGATGTGGTACGGCACCGGTAGCCTGCGCTCCGCCCGCTGGGCCGGTGAGCACGGGATGAACCTGCTGACCAGCAGCGTGGTGAAGGCCGAGGACGGCACCGACTTCGACGCGATCCAGCTCTCCCACATTCGCGCGTTCCGCGCCCACCACCGGGACGGCGCCACCGCCCGGGTGTCCCAGGGGCTGGTCGTGATCCCCACCGACGGCGCCACCGCCGAGCAGCGCGCCCGCTACACGGCATACGTCGAACGGCGCACCCCGCGTACCACGTCGCCGCAGGGGCCGGCCCGGATGATGTTCGCCCGCGACCTGGTCGGCCCGGCCGACCGGATCGCCGAGGAGCTGACCGCGCTGGCGTCCTTCCGCGAGGTCGACGAGGTGGCCTTCGCGCTGCCGTTCACCTTCGGCCACGACGACTACGTGCAGATCCTCACCGACATGGTGACAAGGCTCGGCCCGCTGCTCGGCTGGCGCCCGGCCGGCTGACCGCCGACGGTCAGCCGCGCTCCGCCGCGCGCTCGGCGACCACCACCGAGATGCCGTCGAGGACCCGCTGGAGGCCGAACTCGAACGCGTGGTCCGGCCCGTACGCCGCGCCGTGCGCCATGCCGGCGGCGGTGCCGACCCGGGCGGCGAGCGGGTAGCTGCCGGTCGTCATGAACTTCTCCAGCCAGGGCGCGTGCGTCTGCCACCACTGGTCGTCGGTCATCCCGGTCTCCCGCTCCAGCTCGACCACGTCGAGGGCGGCGCGGGCGGCGCTCTTGGCGTGCCCGAGCACGAGGGTGAGCACGGCGTCCATCTCCACGTCGTCGAGCCCGATGTCGGCGACGGCGTGCAGCTCGTGGTCGTACTTGGCGAGCGTGTGGGGGCCGAGCACGGGCCGGGTGGTCTCGGCGCGCAGCAGCCACGGGTGGGCCCGGTAGAGCGCCAGGTTGTCCCGGGCGATGCGCTCCAGCCGCGCGCGCCAGTCGCCGGGCGGGTCGGTCGGGCGGGGCAGGTCGCCGTAGACCGCGTCGACCATCACGTCGAGCAGTTCGGACTTGCCGGGCACGTAGGTGTAGACGGACATGGTGCCGGCGCCGAGCGCCTCGCTGACCCGCCGCATGGTGAGCGCGTCGATGCCCTCCGCGTCGGCGATCTCGATCGCCGCCCGCACGATCCGGTCCACGCTGAGCCCCGGTCCGGCGCCCCGGCTCGTCGGCTCCCGCGTGCGCCAGAGGATGGCCAGGCTGCGTGCGGGGTCGACCTTGCCCCCGCGCTGCTTCGACATGGGTGATCCTTCCTACCGGTCGCCACCGTATCGCGTACGGTGGCGACCGGTTCAGTCCGGCGGCAGGTCCAGCAGCGCGTCCACCGGATCAGGGCCGGGTGGGCCCGCCGGCCACCACCGGCCGGCGCGGCGGCGGAACGGATACCAGCGGCCGTCGCGGCCGTGGCGCACCTGCGCGTCGTCCCCGACGGTCCAGCGGTTGCGCCAGTGCCGCACATGCGTCGTGTCGCCGGCCCGCCCGGCCGCGCGCAGCGCGTCGGTGGTCCGGGACACCAGCTCCCGGGGCGGGCTGAACACCGCGTCGAGCGCGTCCAGGCCGCCGGCGCCGCCGTACTCCCAGGCCGTGATCGCCCGGGGCAGGTCGTCGGCCCGGCCGCTGGCCTCGCCGAGGCGCCGCGCGGCCGGCGAGCGCGGGCGCCGCGCCGCCAGCCGGACGGCGTCCGGCCAGACGTCGGGCTCGGACGCCGATGCCCCGTCCCCGCCGGCGTCGAGCAGGTGCCGGGCGCGGTCCGCGGCGTCCGCGGCGAGCATCCCCAGCGCCTCCCCGTCGAGGCCGGGCGCGTCGTGCCGGGCCAGCAGCGGGGCGAGCGCCATCGGCTCGCCGCGCACCGCCGCCGGCGGGTCGGGCAGCACGGCCGGGGCGACCGCGTACGCCTCGTCGGCGCGGACGCCGCGGGCGACCTCCTCACCGCCGACGGCGGCGCGACCGCGATTGCGGGCCCGCAGCTCCTCGACCAGCTCCGCCTCCGCCCGACCGCGCATCAGCAGCAGCACGAACGGATCCCGGTCGAGCAGCCAGGACGCCTGGTAGGACAGGGCGGCGGCGTGCCGGCAGGGATGGTCCCAGGACGGGCAGTCGCACTCCGGCTCCAGGTCGCCGTAGCCGGGTAGCAGCCGCACGCCGGCGTCCTCGGCGGTGTGCGCCAGCTCGTGCGGCATGTCCCGGTCGAGCAACGCCGCGATGTGCCCGGCCCGGGCGGCCACGCGGTCGAGCAGCCGGTCCCACTCGGCGTCGGAGAGCGTCCCGACCCGGACCACGGTGTCGTGCGGGGTGTCCGGGTCGCCGTCGTGCACCGGCGCGGAGATCCGGCCCGGACTGACGGTGATCGGGCCGACCTGCCCGGCGAAGGCGTACCGCCGGCCCCTGCGGAGTTGCTCCGGGTCGAGCGCGGTGTGCTCCATGGACTCGATCCAGGCGTTGCCCCACCAGGTGTCGGCGAACGTCCGGCCGATCCGCCGGCCCGGCCCGAACGCCGGGAAGCTGCGCGCCCGCCCGTCGTGCGCGGGCGCGCCGGCCGGCTCGTCGTCCCAGTCGTCGTCGCCGTCCACGTCCCTCATCCCTCGTCGAGCCGCACGAGCCGCAGCAGCTCGGCGTCGGACAGTTCGGTCAGGGCGCGCTCGCCGCCGGCGAGCACCGCGTCGGCCAGGTCCCGTTTGGACTCCAGCAGCGCGGCGATCCGCTCCTCCAGCGTGCCCTGGACGATCATCCGGTGCACCTGCACCGGCCTGGTCTGCCCGATCCGGTGGGCACGGTCGGTGGCCTGGTCCTCGACCGCCGGGTTCCACCACCGGTCGTAGTGCACGACATGGTCGGCGCGGGTCAGGTTGAGCCCGGTGCCGGCCGCCTTGAGGGAGAGCAGGAACACCGGCGTGGCGCCGGCCTGGAACCGGCGGACCATCTCCTCGCGCCGGTGCACCGGCGTCCCACCGTGCAGCAGTTGCGCCGGTACGCCCCGCTCGGCCAGGTGCCGTTCGAGCAGTCGGGCCATCCGCACGTACTGGGTGAAGACCAGGACGCCGCCGTCCCCGGCCAGGACGGTCTCCAGCAGGTCGTCGAGCAGCCGCAACTTCTGCGAGCGGCCGGTGAGCCGGCCGTGCGGCTCGCGGAGGTAGTGCGCCGGGTGGTTGCACACCTGCTTCAGCCCGACCAGGAGCTTCAGCACCAGCCCGCGACGGGCGATGCCGGTCGGACTGGCGCGGATCTCCGCCATCACCTCGTCGACCACCCGGCGGTAGAGCACCGCCTGCTCGTCGGTGAGCGGGACGAGGTGGTCGGTGACGGTCCGGGGCGGCAGCTCCGGGGCGATGCCGGGATCGGACTTGCGGCGTCGCACGAGGAACGGTCGGATCAGGCGGGACAGCCGCCGCACGGCGGCGGTGTCGCGGTCCACCTCGATCGGGCGGGCCCAACCGGCGCGGAACGCGCCGACGCTGTCCAGCAGCCCCGGCGTGGTCCAGTCGAGCACGGCCCACAGCTCGGAGAGGTTGTTCTCCACGGGTGTGCCGGTGAGCGCGACCCGGGCGTCGGCGGGGATCTCGCGCAGCGCCCGTGCGGCGCCGCTGAGCCGGTTCTTCACGTACTGCGCCTCGTCCGCGACGACCGTCGCCCACCGGTGACCGCCGAGCGTCGCCGCGTCGCGTCGCATGGTGCCGTAGCTGGTCAGGACGAACCCGTCGGCCACGCCGTGCAGCGAGCGGGCGGCGCCGTGGAAGCGGCGCACCGGCACGCCGGGGGCGAACCGGTGGAGTTCGCGTTCCCAGTTGCCGAGCACCGAGGCCGGGCAGACGACGAGCGTCGCGCCGGCGCGGCGGCGCAGCTGCAGGGCGATCACCGTGACCGTCTTGCCCAGGCCCATGTCGTCGGCGAGGCAGCCGCCGAATCCGAGCGCGGTCATCCGGTCCAGCCAGCGCAGCCCGCGAAGCTGGTAGTCGCGCAGCGTACCGTCCAGCCCGGCCGGCGGGGCGAGCGGCTCGGGGCCGTGCTCCGGCTCGGCGATCCGCGCGCACAGGGCGGCCAGCCATCCGTCGGCCACCACCTCGACGCGCTCGTCCGCCACCTCGGTGCTGCCGATCAGCGTGGCGGCCAGAGCCTCGTACGCGGGCAGCGGGGGCAGCCGCCGCTCCCGGGCGCGGCGGGCCAGCTCCGGCTCGACCGCCACCCACCGCCCGCGCAGCTCGACGAGGGGCCGGGACGTGGCGACCCGGTCCGTCTCGGCGTCGGTGAGCGCCTCCCCGGCGAGCGTGAGTTGCCAGCTCACCGGCATCGGGGCGGCGGAGCGGAAGAAGGCGGCCACCTCCGCCGGCTGCTCCGGTGGCGAGCCGATCAGGAGCCGGGCGCCCAGCTCACGGGAGATGTCGGGCGGCCACTCGACGTCGACACCGGTCGCGGCGAGCCGTCGTTCGGCGCCGTCGAGCAGGTCGGCCAGATCCTCGTCGAGCAGCTTCAGCTCGACCGGCGCGGCGTCGTCGAGCAGTCGTTCCAGCGGCCGCCACACCGGCGCGGCCCGGCGTACCGCGCGCATCGCCTCGAACGTCGCGGTGTCGCCGAGGCCGTGCGCGTCGCCGCGCCACAGCGCCGCCGCGTCGCTGACCAGGGTGGGATCGGCGAGGCTGCGCATCCGCACGACGGCGGTCAGGCCCCCGGCGCCGACGTCCGGGCGCGCGACCAGCCGAAGCGCCAGCCGCAGGCCGGTGTCCACGCCGACGGCGACGTCCCGCGCCCAGTCGCGCAGCTCCGGCGCCGGGCGCGGGTCCCGGCCGGCGAACCGGGGGTCGCCGGTCAGCCAGGGCGCGGCCGGGGTCCGCGGCAGCGTGTCGGCCACCGCGTCCAGGAACGCCCGGACCAGGCCCTCGGCGTCCGGCAGCAGGACGGGCTCGGCGAACGGGTCGACCGGTACGGCGCGGGCCCCGGCCGGCATCGCCGCCGCCAGCGCGCGGACCCGCCGCACGTCGGCGACGTCGAACGGCCCCGCCCGCCAGGCGTCGTGCCCGTCCGGGCTGACACCGGGCAGCAGCCGGCCACGGGCGACCAGGTGCAGGCCGGTGAGCGTCACCGCCGACCAGAACGCGGCGGCGGGCGTGGCGTCCTCGACGTCGCGCAGAGCGATGAGCAGGGGCACCGCGTCGGCGACCGGCACCGCGCGGACCGGCACCCGCCACGCGGCCACCGGGCCGTCGAGCGGCAGGGCCAGCTCCAGCTCGCGGTCCTCACCCGGCGGGTCCGGCTCATCCGCGACGGCGTCACCGGTCGGGTGGTAGAAGCTCACCACGCCGGCCCGCGGCGGGTCGCCCGGCTCGAAGACGACAGCGAACCGACCGAGTCGCACCCCGGCACCTCCCCGCTCGGCGGCATGGGCGCTGTCGGCCACCGGCCGTCCCCCACCTACCGTACGACGTACCGTAGATGCGACGCGAATGGCCGCACGAGTGTGGAGGCACGGCACGGGAGTCACCCGCCCAGCGCTCGGTAGCGGCGCAGCGACAGCGGCACGAACACGGCGACCAGGGCCAGCGGCCAGAGCACGGCCAGCAGCGGGTGGTGCGCGGCCACCCAGCCCTCGCCGCCCCACCCGGGGTTGCCGAACAGCTCCCTGGTGGCGCCGACGGTCGCCGACAGCGGATTCCACTCGGCGACCGCGCCCAGCCAGGCGGGCATGGTCGACGGCGCGACGAACGCGCTGGACAGGAAGCCGAGCGGGAACTCCAGCGTCTGCACGGCGGTCACCGCGCCGGCGCCCTTGGTCACCAGGCCGAGGTAGATGCCCACCCAGGTCAGCGCGAGGCGCAGCAGCAGGATCAGCCCGAGCGCGGCGAGCGTGTCGCCGGGGCCGCCGTGCGCCCGCCAGCCCACGGCCAGGCCGGCGAGCAGCATGACCGCGAGCGTCACCACCGCGAACAGCATGTCGGCCAGCGCCCGGCCGAGCAGCGGGGCGAGCCGGGACACCGGCATCGACCGGAGCCGGTCGGTGACGCCGCGTTCGGCGTCGGCGGAGACCGCCATGGTGGTCTGGCTGATGCCGAAGAGCATGGTCATGGCGAACATGCCGGGCATCAGGAACTCCCGGTAGCTGCCACCGCCGGGCACCTGGAGCGCGCCGCCGAACAGGTAGGCGAACATCAGCACGATCAGGATGTTGAAGGCCAGCGCGCCGGCCAGCGGGCCGGGGTCGCGACGCCAGTGCGCGAGCGCCCGGTAGGTGAGGGTGAGGCTGTCGCCGGCCAGGGACGGGCGGCCCGGCGGCGAGGCGACGGTGGCGGCGCTCACGCGGGCACCTCCACGGTGGCGTCGACCCGCTCGGTGGGTCGGCCGGTGAGCCGGAGGAACACCTCGTCGAGGGTGGGCCGGCGCAGCGCCACGTCCGCCACTGTCACCCCGTCGGCGTCGAGCGCGCGCAGCACCGCGGTCAGCGCGCCGGCCCGGTCGTCGACCTGGGCGCTGACCGCGCGGCGGTCCGGGTCGACGACCGGCTCGGCGGTGGCCACCCGGCGCAGCCGCTCGGCCGCCGTGGCGAGGTCGCGGGCGTCGCGGACGACCAGGTCGATCCGGTCGCCGCCGAGGCGGGACTTGAGCGCGTCCGGGGTGCCCTCGGCGATGACCCGACCGGCGTCGAGCACGCAGATGCGGTCGGCGAGCTGGTCGGCCTCGTCGAGGTACTGCGTGGTGAGCAGCACGGTGGTGCCGGCCCGGACCAGGTCCCGGACCGACTCCCACACCTCGTTGCGCCCGCGCGGGTCCAGTGCCGTGGTGGGCTCGTCGAGGAAGAGCACCGACGGCGTGCGGATCATCCCGGCGGCCAGGTCGAGCCGTCGGCGCATGCCGCCCGAGTACGTCCGCACCGGCGCGCCGCCGGCGTCGGCGAGCCCGAACCGCTCCAGCAGCTCTCCGGCGCGCGCCCGGGCCTGCGACCGGCCGAGGTGGAACAGCCGGCCGAGGATGACCAGGTTCTCCCGACCGCTGAGCGCCTCGTCGAGGGCCGGTCGCTGCCCGACCAGGCCGATCCGGTAGCGCACCCGGTCGGCCTGGCGGGCCACGTCGAAACCGGCCACCTCGGCCCGGCCGGCGTCGAAGCGCAACAGCGTCGCCAGGATCCGTACCGCTGTGGTCTTGCCGGCGCCGTTCGGGCCGAGCAGCCCGCAGACCGTGCCGGGCGGTACCCGCAGGTCGAATCCGTCCAGCGCGGCCGTGTCCCCGTACCGCTTGCGCAGCCCTTCCGCGATGATCGCGTGTTCCACCGGGTCGCCTCCTCCGTGGTGTCGTCGGCTCACCGTACAACGTACGATAGGCCGTACGCTACCGCTTCAGGAGCGCCCGCAGCGCCTCGCTGATCTCGGCCGGCGCCGCCTCGGCCATGAAGTGCCCGGCGGTGGTGGTGCGGTGCTCCAGGTCCGGGGCCCACGCCCGCCACACCGCCTGCGCGTCGTAGCCGAGCGCCGCGCCCCAGTCCTGCTGGATCACGGTCACCGGCATGGCCAGCCGCCGACCCGCGTCCCGGTCCGCCCGGTCGTGCGCCACGTCGATGCCGGCCGAGGCCCGGTAGTCGGCGACGATCGAGTCGACCGCCTCCCGGGAGGCCCGCAGGTACTCGGCACGCACCTCCGCCGGAATGGCCGCCGGGTCGGTGCCCCAGGCGTCGAGGAAGTAGCCGAAGAACGCGTCCGCGCTGGCGGAGATCATCCGCTCCGGCAGGCCGGGCGGCTGCGCCATCAGGTAGAGGTGGAACGCCACCGCCGCCGACGCCCCGTGCAGCACGTCCCACATGTCGAGGGTGGGCAGCACGTCCAGCGACGCCAGGTGGGTCACCGTGTCCGGGTGGTCCAGGCCGGCGCGCACCGCGACCAGCGCGCCCCGGTCGTGCCCGGCCAGCGCGAAGCGCTCGTGACCCAGCGCCCGGGCCAGCGCCACCACGTCGGCGGCCATGGCCCGCTTCGCGTACGTGTCCTCGCCGTGCGCGGGCGGCTTGTCGCTGGCGCCGTACCCGCGCAGGTCCGGGCAGATCACGGTGTGGTCGGAGGCCAGGTCGGCGGCGACGTGCCGCCACATCAGGTGGGTCTGCGGGAAGCCGTGCAGCAGCACGACCGGGCGGCCGGAACCGCCCACCGCCACGTTCAGCGCCACGCCGTCGGCGACGGTGACGCGCCGGTAGTCGAATCCTGGAATGCTGATGGTCATCTCGGTGCCTCTCTCTCGTCCTACCGGTGAAGCGTCGCGGCGCCGGATGAGCAACCGATGAGCGCGGTACGGTGGCCCCCGGGTCGAGGAGGGGTCGGTGCAGGTCAGCTTCGGTGTGCTCGGCCCGGTGACGGCCTGGGACGACGCCGGCGCGCCGGTCGACCTGAAGGGCCCCCGGCACCGCGCGGTGCTGGCCCGGCTGATCGTGGCCCGGGGCCGGGTGGTGCCGGTCGACCACCTCGTCGAGGACCTGTGGGACGACCCGCCGGCCGGCGCGGTCGGTGCGGTCCGCACCTTCGTGGCGGCGCTGCGCCGCCGCCTGGAACCGCGGCGCGCGCCGCGTGAGCCGGCCCGGCTGCTGGTCACCGACGGACCGGGGTACGCGCTGCGCGCCGCCGGCGACACGGTCGACGCCTGGCGGTTCGCCGACGCCGTCACCGCCTCCGCCGACGCGCTCCCCCGGCCGACGCTCGACCACCTCGACGCCGCGCTGAGCTGGTGGCGCGGCCCCGGCTACGCCGGCCTCGACCAGCCGTGGGCGCGCGCCGAACGCGCCCGCCTCGACCAGCTGCGGCTGACCGCGGTGGAACGGCGCGCCGAGGCGCTGCTCGCGCTGGGACGCGCCGCCGACGCCGTACCCGATCTGGACGCCCACGTGGCCGACCACCCGTGGCGCGAGGACGGGTGGCGGCTGCTGGCGCTTGCCCTCTACCGCGCCGGGCGGCAGGCCGACGCGCTGGCCGTGCTGCGCCGCGCCCGCGAGCGGCTGCGCGACCAGCTCGGCCTGGACCCCGGCCCGCGACTGCGCCGGCTGGAGACCGACCTCCTGCGCCAGAGCGACCCGGAACCGGCCGGCCCGGCCCGGGTGTGGGCGGAGGCCGCCGCGGCGTACGAACGCAGCGTGGTCCCCGGCGCGCGGGCCCGGCTGGAATCCACCGTCGGGCTGCTGCGCAGCCTCGCGGTGACCGGTCCGGGCGGCCTGGCGGCGGCCCGCGACCAGCGGGTCGCCGCCATCGACGCCGCCGAGCAGTTCGGCGACCCGGACCTCACCGCGCGGGTGATCGGCGGCTACGACGTGCCGGCGATCTGGACCCGCGCCGACGACCCGGAGCAGGCGGCCCGCGTGGTGGCGGCGGCGGAACGGGCGCTGACCGGCCTCGGCCCGGACGCGCCGGAGGCGACCCGCGCGCGGCTGCTCGCCACCGTCGCGGTCGAGTCCCGCGGCCTGCCGTCGACGCGCGGGCCCGAGGCGGCCCGCCACGCCGAGGCGATCGCCCGCCGCCTCGCCGACCCGGCCCTGCTGGCCCAGGCGCTCAACGGCGTGTTCATGCAGACGTTCCACCGCGCCGGGCTGGCCGCCGACCGGGACGCCGTCGGCGCGGAGCTGGTCGCGCTGGCCGCCCGGCACGGCCTGGCCCCGGTCGAGATCCTCGGACACCTGATCCGGATGCAGGCGCGCGGCGCGCTCGCCGACTTCACCGCCGCCGACGCGCACGCCGAGGCCGCGGACCGGCTCGCCGCCCGCCACGAGTCCCCGCTCACCGGCGTGTTCACCACCTGGTACCGGGCCGTGCGCACCGCGGCGACCGGCGCGTCGTACCCGGAGGCGGAAGCCGCCTACCGGGCGGCCGCCGATCGCCTGGCCGGCTGCGGCATGCCCGGCGTCGAGCGGGGCCTGCTCCCGCTGGCGTTGCTCTGCCTGCGGGTGTGGCACGACCTGCCGGCCGACTTCCCCGACGACACCGACTGGGGTCCGTACGCGCCGTGGGCCCGCCCGCTGGTGCTGCTCGCCGCCGGCCGGCGCGCCGACGCCGCCGCCGCGCTGCGCCGGACCCCGCCACCGCCGCGCGACCTGCTGCTGGAAGCGCTGTGGGCGCTCACCGGCCGGGCCGCGGTGGCACTCGGCGACCGGGTCGCGACGCGCCGGGCCCGCGACGCGTTGGCACCGGCCGCGCACGAGGTGGCCGGCGCCGGCAGCGGGATGCTCACCGCCGGCCCGGTCGCCGCGCACCTCGACCGGCTCACCGCCGCCCTCGGGGAAGCGTCCGACTGACGTCCTCGTCGCGTGCCGGCCGCGCCGGCGCGCTCGCGAGTCGCCGGGACGTTTCCTCCGACCACCGCCACCAGATGCCGTAGGCGCACTCGGGGTCCGGCCGCCGCAGGGTCAACGCGTAGACGACCCTTCCCGCCGCCTGGTCGGCGCTGGGCCGGCATCGGGTGCGAGCGACCTCCTGACGACTCGACCCCGACCGCGTTCTCCGCCACACCACGTGCCACGCCTCGGCCGGCGCGTCCGCGTGGTCGAACTGCACCCGTACCGACAGCTTCCCGACCGGGCGTTCCTCGCAGCTCTCCCGGTAGTACGGCTTCATCGGCGCGTAGGCATCCTCGAACACCTGCCTGATGCCGACGCTCACCCGCCGGCCGCGGGCCAGCGGGCCGAGCAGGTACAACCACCGGTAGACCCGCCCGTCCTCCTCGGCCACCGCGCCGTCGAGCAGCCGGTGTTCCGGAAACAGCGACGTCGCCTCCTCGACCGTGCGGTTCTGGCCGCTCCAGTGTGAGCGGATGCCGACCAGGCGGATCTGCCGCGTCGCCCGGACTCGTTGCTGTCGCGTGTAGGCGTAGCGGTGGTGGGAACGACCGTCGGCTCCCTTGACGCGCGTGACGACCAGCGACCCGTCGAGTTCCTCGATCAGGAAGTCCGGCGGGCGGTAGACGCACCTGACGTAGTACGTCAGGACCGAGCCGGCCAGGAGAAACGCCGCCACGCCGACGAGCGTCGCGGGAGGGACGTGCAGCGCCACCGCCCAGGTGGTGCCGACACCGGACAGCGCGGCGAGGGCCGTCCCGGCGAGTACGACCAGTTGAAGCAGGTCCGAACCCTGCCCGGCGAGGCGCGCCGGTGTGCTGTCCAGCAGTCTCCGCAGACCCATCGGCCCTCCCCCGGGTGTGCCATCTCGTCGGCGGGAAAGCCACCGACGGTCCGATCCATCCACGGAAACCCAGGAGTCCGTGGGTGAGCCAGCGGTCACGGGGGTCACTCAGCACTCACTCCGAGTACACCCGGCTGCCGTCGGCGCGTCCGGCCCCGCAACCTCCGGTTAGGGTGCGGCGATGGACGAGCTGCGGGAGCTGTTCCGGCGGGCCGCCGACCACGCCGCCGACTACCGGCGAACACTTGTCGAACGGCCGGTCGGGGTGCCGGTCGACCAGGCCGCGCTGAACGAGGCGTTCGCCGTCGGGCTACCGGCCGCGCCCACCCCGCCTGAGCAGGTGCTGGCGGAACTGGTGGCCGCCGCCGAGCCGGGCCTGGTCGCCACCGCCGGGCCGCGCTACTTCGGCTTCGTGGTGGGCGGCGCGTCCCCGGCCGCCACCGCCGCCGACATGCTCGCCGCCGGCTGGGACCAGATCGCGTTCAACGCGGTCACCTCACCCGCCGCGGTGGCCGCCGAGGCCGCCGCCGGTACCTGGCTCAAGGACCTGCTCGGCATCCCGGCGACCGCGTCGGTCGGCTTCGTCACCGGGGGCCAGGCCGCCAACACCGCCGGGCTCGCCGCCGCCCGCCACCAGGTGCTCGCCGACGCCGGCTGGGACGTGGAACGGCGTGGGCTGCTCGGCGCGCCGCCGGTGCGGGTGCTCGCCGGCGCCGAACGGCACGCCACCGTGGACCGGTCCCTGCGCCTGCTCGGCCTCGGCACGGACGCGGTGACGCAGGTGGCCGCCGGGCCGCAGGGCACGATCGACCCGGAGGCGCTGGCGGCGGCGTTGCGCGACGGCGGCACCGGCCCGACCGTCGTCTGCCTGCAGGCCGGCAACGTGAACACCGGCGCATTCGACGAGCTGCGTACGACGTGCGACCTGGTGCACCGGCACGGCGGCTGGGTGCACGTGGACGGCGCGTTCGGGCTGTGGGCCGCCGCCGCCCCGTCCACCCGGCACCTGGTGGACGGCGTCGAGGCGGCCGACTCGTGGGCCTGCGACGGTCACAAGTGGCTGAACCTGCCGTACGACACCGCGTTCGCGTTCTGCGCCCGACCCGACGTGCACGCGGCGGCCATGTCGTACGCGGCCGCTTACCTCGTGGGCTCCGGTGGGGTGCCGGCGGGCGCCGACCTGACCGCGGAGTCCTCGCGGCGTGCCCGTGGCTTCGCGGCCTGGGCGGGCCTGCGGGAGCTGGGCCGCGACGGCGTGGCCGTGCTGGTGGAGCGCTGCTGCGCGCTGGCCCGCCGGTTCGCCGACGGGCTGACCGCGGCCGGGTTCGAGGTGGTCAACGACGTGGTCCTCAACCAGGTGCTGGTCGGCTTCGGCGACGACGCGGCCACCGACCGGGTGGTGGCCGCCGTGCAGACCGACGGGACGTGCTGGGTGGGGGGCACGACGTGGCGGGGGCGGCGGCTGATGCGGATCTCGGTGTCGAACGCGACCACCACGGACGCGGACGTGGACCGCTCGGTGGCCGCGATCCGCCGGCTGGCCCGCCGGACGAGCGAGGGCATGCTTCACTCACGGTCGTGACGTGGCGACGGGCAGCCTCCGCGGCGGTGGCGTTGGTGGTGATCGTGGCGGCGGTCGGCGGATGGCGCTGGTGGCACCAGCACCCGCCCTACGGGCCGGAGGCACTCCATCTCCGCTCGTCGTTGGAATTCGTCACCTACGACGAGGCGCAGGCCGCGCTCGGTTCGGCGTACCAGGCGCCGGTGGCGTCCGGCGGTGACCAACTGGTGCTGGGGCGGGTGTCCTGGCAGACGCCGCCGGTACCGATGGACGCCGGATACTTCGCGCTCTTCCTCATCGACAAGCGCACCGACCTCAAACCGCCGGTGTTCGCGGTGTCCGCGCCGCAGGAGAGCATCAGCACGGGCAGCGCCGGGGTGGAGAACGGGATCTCGGATCGCTACCCCTGGTTGCGCGGCGCGGGCGATGTGCAGGTCGGCGAGCATGAGTGGCGGAACGGGGGAAGCCGGCTGGCGATCGGGGACGCCGGGGCTTCACCGGTGACGTTCGTGGCACTCTTTCCGCGCCTGGAGAGCAACCGGCAGGAGTTTCCGATCGCCACCGCGCCGGTGACGCTGCCCGACCTGCTGCTGGCGCTCGCCTACCTGGGACCCGACCACCAGGTCTACTGGGCACGGCGGCTCCAGGGCTGACCGCCGCCCCCTCCCGCCGTCCGAGATCGCCGCAGGACGGGACATACACCCAGCGCCACCGGTTGGTAGCGTAGCGGTCACCGATGTCCCCTGGGGAGGGTGGCGATGTGGGCGGACGAGGCCGCACTGGACGCGGCGGGTCGCCGCCTCGACGAGTGGGAGTCGGGCCTCGCCGCGCAGGCCGCCCGGGCGCGCGACCTCGCCGCCCGCACGCAGGCCCTGACCGGCATCGCCCGCAGTGACGACGGCCTGGTCGAGGTGACCGTCGACGCCGCCGGGCTGCTGGCCGATCTGCGGCTCGACGAACGCACCCGGCGGCACTCCGCCGCCCACACCGCCCGGCAGGTCGTGGCCACCGCCCGGGCCGCGCGCGCCGACCTGCTGCGCCGGCTCACCGAGGCGACCGCCGAGACGCTCGGCGCGGACGACCCGGCCGCGCGGGCGATCGTCGATTCCCACCGGCGGCGGCTCGACCCCGACCAGGGCCCGCCGGATGCCCGGCGGTGAGATCCTCCAGGTCGACCCGGACGACCTGACCGCCCACGCCGCCCACCTGGATCGCTGCGCCGACAGCATCGACACGGCACGCCAGGCCGGGCAGCACGTCCGGCTCGGCGCCGACGCGTACGGGCAGCTCTGCCAGATCATGCCGGTGCTGCTCGACGGCCTCCAGCGCACCCTGGTCGACGGCGTCGCCGCCGCGGCGACGTCGGTCCGGGACACCGCCGGCAAGGTCCGCACCGGCGCCGAGCGCTACCGCGCCTCCGACACCCACGCCGCACACCTGCTCGACCAGGTGCGGAACGGCCGGTGACCACCAACCCGCTGGTCGCCGGCGCGGCGGAAGGCGGCCCCAGCGCCTGGGCGGGCATCTGGATCTGCGAGGACATCGAACTCATCGCCCAGGGCGTCCGCACCGGCAGCTGGATCGACGGCAGCCTCGGCGTGGTCAGCGCCGGTCTGGACGCCCTCGCGATCGTGTCCGACCCGGCCAGCGCCCTGCTGCAGTACGGCATCGCCTGGCTCATCGAACACGTCAAGCCGCTCAGCGAGGCCCTCGACTGGCTCGCCGGTGACCCCGCCGAGATCACCGCGCACGCCCAGACCTGGCGCAACGTCGCCGCCTCGCTGCGCGAGGACGCCGCCGACCTGGCCCACGCGGTCCGCACCGAGGTCGCCGGCTGGACCGGCACCGCCGGCGCCGGATACCGCACCTGGGCCCACGAGCAGCAGCAGGCCATCACCGGGCTGGCGCAGGGCGCCGAGGCACTGGCCGCGATCACCGAGGGCGCCGCCGGCCTGGTCGCCGCCGTCCGGCTGCTGGTCCGCGACGCCATCGCCGCCTGCGTCTCCCGCCTGATCGTGTACGCCACGGAACTGGTCGCCAGCGCCGGGCTGGCGACGCCGCTGGTCGTGGAGCAGGTCACCACGACGGTGGCGTCCTGGGCGGCGCGGATCGCGCGGTTGTTGCGGGGATTGATGGCGAGCCTGCGGCGGCTGATGCCGGAGGTGCGGCGGCTCGGCGAGCTGATCAAGAAGCTGAAGCAGGCACTGAGCAGGTTGCGCCGAGCCGAACCTGATCCTCCTGGCGATCTCAGCAGAGTACGCGGCAGGGGACGCGGCCCTCGAATGCCGATGAACATGGAGGCGGTGCAGCGCATCGCCGCCAAGTACGGTGTGGATGTCTCCGACATCCAGATCACGATCAATAATCGGATGTCCGGGTTGTGCGGAGTCACCAGGGCCGATCAGTCCGTCATGCTGTGCCGAGAGGCATTCCGAAGTGAGGAGGACCTGGCGCGGACACTCGAACATGAGCGGTTCCACGTCTCGGAGCTCCGCGAGGGCCATCCCTATCCCAAGACTCGTGAAGAGGCGGACGCCTTCGAGGACCGCGCCTATGCTCGCGAGGATGAGTGGTGGCAGAGTCAACCGGTCAAACCGGAAGGAGTGGATTGATGGCTACGTTCGAAAGCTGGCTGGGCGCGTACGAGGCCGTCTATCGCACCCTGCCGGCCACATCGGACCTCCAATGCCCGAACTGCGGCCACCGAACGCTACGTGTGGTGTTCACCGGTCCCACCGGTGCGGACTACGGTTACGTCTCGTTCTGGTGTGACACCTGCCTGGAGGGCATCCACCTGTCCCGGGCACCGGTCCCGGCCGGCGTGATAGCGCGCTCCATCGACGCACCGGCAGAGGAGCGTAACAGGGGAATCCCCAACTATCGCCTGGTGACCTAGTCCGGTACTACAAGGAGTCACTCGACGCCCATGTTGACCAAGGACCTTGCGTCAGCTTCCGCGTCGATCCCGACCAGAACTCCTTGATCAACATCCGCGCGGCCTTACTGTCATCGCTCACCATGACTCTGCACGATCGCCAAGCCCGGGCCGGCCGTACGGCTACGCGTTGCGGACGCCGTACTGCAGCCAGACCCGCACCCGCTCCGTGACCTCATCCGTCCCGCCGAGAGCCTCGCGAACCTCCGCGGCGAACTCGGCCCGCTGCTGCACGGAGGGCAGCGAGTCGGCCGACATGGCGGAGAAGACACCGCCGACCATGTCGTCGACAGTAAGCGGGGCGTCGTACTCCACGCACGTCTCCGCGTACCGGTAGCCGGCCCGGACGAGCGCCTCCCGGTTGCGACGGCGGCCCGCCTCGTCGGTCTGGCAGCTCCCGGTGACGGGATGGCCGAACAACCGCTCCAGGCATCCGCGCAGCGTCTCCGACCATGCGGTGTTCTGCAGCCACAACGGCGCACCGTTGGTGACCACGGCGATGCCGCCACCGGGACGCAGCAACGGCCGCACGGCCTCGAACAGAGTGTCGCGGTCCATGAAATGGATGGCGACGGCGACAGTCAACGCGCCGACCGTCCGACCACCCAGCGGCCGGGACAGGGCGGGCAGGTCCCGGTCACCGCCAAGGATCCAGGTGGCGTTCGTCGTTCCGGCTTCCACACCGGCGCTGCGGGCAAGGGCAAGCATGTCCGGCTCCGGGTCCACGCCGAGGACCGCACCGATCCGGGCGGCGAGCGGGATGCTCAGCTGGCCGGTGCCGCAGCCTAGGTCGATCACCGTGTCCTCGACACCGAGGTGGAATGTCGCGGTGAGCGCGTCGAGCACCTCGGGTGGATAGCCTCGTCGATGCCGGGCGTAGTAGGTGGCCACCTCACCGCTGAAGCCGCTTGTCATGGCGGAAGCCTGCCCGCCGTTGGCGGTATCGGCGAGCCGTTCTGCTCAGGGCATGCGGGCGTAGCGCTGACCCGAGGGTTCAGCGGTACTGACGCCGCTGGGCGGCCGTCGAGGTCGAGTGCTACCGCATCGCGAGTCACCCCATCAACACCATTCGGGGACTACTCAAGGTACGGAGAATAGCGACATGGGCATGATGGTGGTCGCGCGTCGGGTTGACGCCCCGGCGCACGAGGTGCGATACGAGTTCGGTTTCGAGGACAGGTTCGACCGCGTTCTCATCATCGACCCGCAGACCCTCGAGGCCGTCGTCGAGGACGGTGAGTTCAACGCGGCCGCCAGCGCCATTGCTGCGAAGATCGTCAATGCGTGGCGCAGCGCTGGTGAGTTCCCACAGAGGATGCTCTTCGCGAGCTGACAGCCGTCTACCCAGGACGTGAGCGGCTACGCGTCGCGGACGCCGCACTGAGCGCGCCCAGACGAAGAGGATCCAGACCAGGCCGAGGAGTGTGTCGTCGGCGCGGGCCGCCGCGTCCAGCCGGCGGCGGCCGTGCCCGAGGTACATCAGGGCGGGAAACGCGACCAGCGCGGTCACGAACACCGCCGTGCCGGCGGCCACCACCGGCCCGGGCCACCGTGCCGCCACCGTCAACGTCCACCTCGGTAGCCCGAACAGCAGCGCGAGGATCGTGACCAGCGCCGCCCCCGACGCCAGCGGTCGCAGCGACCGTCGGGCCGGTCGCACGTGTGCGGCGTCGCCAGCTGCCATCGGCGTCCTCCCATTGGGTCCGTGCAGCATGGCACGGTCCGGGCTGGATCGACCACGCGCTGCGCCCTCCGGGAAGGGTGCCCGCCGGGATCGGAGAGCACTACCTCGGGGGGTACGGCTCATCCACCTGAGAGCGCTCCCAAGAAATCGGCCAAAGATATTGACGAGACTGATTGGCATGGTGAGGATCAAGCGGTAGCGGGGTGGAGTTCGGGCGGCCACGAGGGCTGCCAGGGACCGTTCGTCCCGCGGGAAGGACGAGATGCGATCACGCTCCCGCGTGCGGGGTCATCGCGTGCGTACCGCTCTGATCGGGGTCGGCGCCCTGGTCACGTCGTTGTTGCCGGCGCAGGCGGCCGGTGCCGCCACCGGCCCGACCGCCACCGTCACCACCGACCGGAGCGTCCACGGCCTGCCCTACATGGACGCCCGGCTACCGATCGAACGTCGGGTGGCCGATCTGCTCGGCCGGATGACGCTGACCGAGAAGATCGGCCAGATGACCCAGGCCGAGCGCGCCGCGGTCGACGCCGACCCCACCCTCGTCGCCCAGTGGCAGCTCGGCTCGGTGCTCTCCGGCGGCGGGTCCACGCCGACCCCGAACACGCCCGCCGCCTGGGTGGAGATGGTCAACAAGTACCAGGCCCAAGCGCTGAGCACCCGGCTCCAGATCCCGATGATCTACGGCATCGACGCCGTGCACGGGCACGGCAACGTGCTGGGTGCCACGATTTTCCCGCACAACGTCGGCCTCGGCGCCACCCGCGACCCGGCGCTGGCCGAGAAGGTCGGCGCCGCCACCGCCGCCGAGGTACGGGCCACCGGCATCCCGTGGGACTTCGCGCCGTGCGTCTGCGTGAGCCGCGACGAGCGCTGGGGTCGCAGCTACGAGAGCTTCGGCGAGGACCCGGCGCTGGTGGGCCGGATGGAAACCGTCATCGACGGCCTCCAGGGCCGCTCGCCGCGCCGGCTCGCCTCCGACGACCATGTCCTGGCCACCGCCAAGCACTTCGCCGGTGACGGCGACACCCAATACGACACGACCGTCGCCGAGGCCAACAAGACCAAGCCCTGGTACGACCAGAAGTACCCGATCGACCAGGGCATCACGGCCACCAACCGGCAGGACTTCAACCGGATCGACCTGGCGTCCTACGTCACCGCCGTCAAGCGCCACAACGTCGGCAGCGTCATGCCATCGTTCTCCAGCGTGGACTGGACCGAAGACGGCGTCGGAAACCCGATCAAGATGCACGCCGACAAGGACCTCATCACCGGCACCCTGAAGGGACAGCTCGGCTTCGACGGGTTCCTCATCTCCGATTGGGAGGGCATCCACCAGATCCCCGACCCGGCCGACCCGACCAACGGCGGCCTGACCGCGTACAAGGTACGCGCCGGGGTGAACGCGGGCACCGACATGTTCATGGAGCCCAACACGGCCAAGCAGTTCGAGGACCTGCTGCTCGCCGAGGTCACCGCCGGTCGGGTCAGCCGGGCTCGGATCGACGACGCGGTCGCCCGGATCCTCACCGCGAAGTTCAAGCTCGGCCTCTTCGAGCACCCCTACGCCTCGGCCGACAACATCGACCAGGTCGGCAGCGCCCAGCACCGGGCGCTGGCCCGCACCGCGGCGGCCGAGTCGCAGGTGCTGCTGAAGAACAGCGGCAAAGTGCTGCCGCTGCGCAAGAACGCCAAGCTGTACGTGGCCGGCCGCAACGCCGACGACATCGGCAACCAGGCCGGTGGCTGGACCATCACCTGGCAGGGCCAGTCCGGCGACATCATCCCGGGCAGCACCATCCTGGACGGCATCAAGCAGGTCGCCCCGGGCGCCCAGGTCACCTACAGCGCCGACGCGTCCGCCCCGACGAACGGCGCCGACGTGGGTGTCGTGGTGGTCGGCGAGACCCCGTACGCCGAGGGCTACGGCGACGTGGGTGGACCCGAGTGCGGTTTCTGCGCCACGCCGCAGCAGGAGGAGAAGTCGCTGTCACTCCAAGCGTCCGACAAGGCGACCATCGACAAGGTGTGCGCCGCGATCAGCAAGTGTCTCGTGCTGGTCGTCTCCGGCCGCCCGCAGGTGCTCACCGACCAGCTCGGTGAGATCGACGGCCTGGTCGCCTCCTGGCTGCCCGGCAGCGAGGGCACCGGCGTCGCCGACGTGCTGTTCGGTAAGCGGCCGTTCACCGGCCGGCTGCCGGTGAGCTGGCCGGCCGCCGAGTCCCAGGTGCCGATCAACGTGGGCGACGCGAACTACCGGCCGCTCTACCCGTACGGCTGGGGGTTGCGCACCGGCTCGGCGCGGGACCGGCTGCGGGCGGCGCTGCGCGGCCTCGGCGACGACCACCGGGACCGCGACCTCCGCGCCGCGGTCGAGCACCTCGACGCGGCGCTGACCGGGCGGAACTGGAATCCGGACGGTTCGGTGCGCGACGCCGGGCGGGTCCACGGGGCGCTGAGCGCCGCGCTGGCGTCGCTGGGTCGGTCGCACCGGGACACCGGTGCGCTTGTCGATGCCATCCTGGCGGTCGTGCGGGACCGGGCACAGGCGGCCGTGGTGGCCGGCACGGCACCGCAGGGTTGGCAGTCGTTGATCGCCGACGCGGACCAAGCGGCGCAGACCGGCGACGCGGCGAAGGCGTTCACCCTGCTGCGTCGGGCGGCCGGCTAGGCGATCCGGTCAGTGGGCCGGGCGGCTCAACCGCCCGGCCCGCTTCGGCACAGTGGAGGCTGGGTCGAGCCGGCGGCCTCCGCTTCGGGAATCGACGAGCAGACAGGCCCCCCGGAGCGGGAAATGGCCTTTGACCTGCGTGGGCGATACTGAGATCGAGCCAGTGGCCTATTCGGTGTCATCGAGGAGGTCACGCGTGATTCCTGGCGGAAACGACCGCCCCGACCTGGGGTTCCAGGCCCTTCGAGCGCTGTCCCGGTCGCTGTCATCCCGCATTTCAGCGCTCCCATCTGCTCCCTGATGGTCGGAGCCGGCCTGGCGAACTGCGCGAATCCTGGTTCGGGCTTGTCACGATGGGCGCTCGACCGGACATGGAGTAGACGTGAGCCCCGGGACTGAGCACGAGGATCGCTTCCGACGCGTCTACGCGGTCAACTTCGAGCCGCTGCTGGCGTACGCGATGCGGCGCGTCGGGCAGCCCGATGACGCCGCCGACGTGGTCGCCGAGACCTTCCTCGTCGCCTGGCGGCGCAGCCGTGACATGCCGCCCGAGAGCGAGGCCCGACTGTGGTTGTACGGCGTGGCCCGGCGGGTGCTGGCCAACCACCACCGGGGCGGAATGCGCCGGGAACGGCTGGGTGAACGGTTGCGGCAACGGCTCAGGGTCGCCGTCGCCGTCGACCCGGGCAGCGAGGTACCCGAGCGGCTCACGGTCCAGGCCGCGCTGGCCCGGCTGGGTGAGTTGGACCGGGAGGTGTTGATGCTGACCTTCTGGGAGGGCTTGGAGCCGCGGGAGGCCGCGGCGGTCCTTGACGTGAAGGCGGCTGCCGTCCGTACCCGGCTGTCGCGGGCCCGGGCCCGGTTGCGCGAACTCATCGGTGACGACCTCGGCCCGCCCGGACATGTACTCGACGTCATGGCCGTACGCACCGCCGAGGAGGGCAGATGACCGACGAGCACCTCGACCGGATGGTCCGAGACGCCGACCCGTACCGACCCGGTGTCATCAGGCACCTCGACGGGGCCGCGCAGAACCTCCTGGAGGACATCATGTCCGTGCCGACCCTCGACCCCGTCGCCGAACCGCCGGGCAAGCGATTCCGGGCGCGCCGCAGCGTTATGGGTGGCCTCGCCGGCGCAAGCGTCGCGGCCACCCTTCTCGCCGGTGTCCTGACCGTCTCGATCATGAAGTCCGACCAGCCGGAAGGGCGACCGGCCAACCCGGCGGTCACCTCCGCCGCGACGGACCCGGTCACGCGTTCGGCGATGGTGCTGAAAGCTGCCGAGGAGAACCCCCGGCTGTTGATCGACCAACCCGGTTGGAAGGCGACCACGGTCTACGGTTTCGCCGAAAAGACGGGCACCATCGGGTTCAGCAACGGCGCACGGCAGGTGGAGATGAACTGGTACCCGGCCGACCAGTACGACGGCTACCACCAGGATCGGCTGCACGTCAGCAAGCCGGAGCCGGTGAAGGTCGACGGCTGGCCGGCGGACCTGTTCCGATACAGCGCCAGCGACTTCGCGGTCATGCTCCGGCCCCGCGACGGTTCCTTCGTCGAACTGCGTACCGGGGGCACCTGGACGCGCAGCGAGTTCGATCGGGTTCTCGCCGACGTGGTGCGCGTCGACGCGCGTACGTGGCTGGCCGCGCTCCCGGCGGAGGTCGTCACGCCGAAGCGGGTGGACGCGCAGGCGGCCAAGGTGCTCGCCGACGTGCCGCTGCCTCCCGGCTTCGACACCAGCATGCTGAGCGATGTCGGCACCAACGATGCCTACCAGTTCGGTGCCAAGGTGACCAGCCGAGTTGGCTGCGCGTGGATCGCCGAATGGCTGCGCGCGAACAAGGCCGGAGACGACGCCGCCCGCCAACGGGCCGCTGAGGCGTTGCGCAGCAGCCACAAGTGGACGGTGCTGCACCAGATGAACGAGGAGGGTGACTGGCCGGAGGTGTTCTGGGAGACCGCCGACAAGGTGGCCGCCGGAAACCCGCCGGCCGAGTACCAAGCGGCGCTTGGCTGCGAGTAGCCGTCCCGGATCGCCCGACATCTGGCGGGTAGGGCGCTGGGGATCAGCGAATCCTCAGCGCCCGACGCCTGCCCTACGTCTGAAGCCGAACTGGGCTTGTCATCGATCTCGCACCGATCAGGGCGATGGTCCGTAAGGTGATCACGGACCTCACCGGCGAGCTGGAGCCGACCAACCCGACGGCTGTTCCACACGCTGATCATCGAACCACCCGAGCCTCGCCGTCGGGTGCGTGACTTCGTCCGGGGCTTGCTGGCGCCGCCCGGATCTCGTCGAGTACCACCGGATCGACGGAACCGCGCACGCCGAGGCGGGGAACATCGACGTGCTCCGCGCGTTCCTGACCCGGACCATCGACGTGCCATGACCACGGTCGGGCCGGCGACCGTCGCACTGCCCGAGCCCGGCAACGCCAGCCCTGGGATGACCCGCATCGGGGTGGACCGGGAGGATGCTTGAGGGCGAGCGAGGCCTCTTCCGGCATTGTGGGCAGGGCGAGCGGGAAGCGTCAGCCGAGCGTGAGGCGTCGCTCTGGGTCCAAGCGGATCCGTCCGCTGGTCACCGCGACGTGCAGGCCGTAGCGCAACAACCGGTCGATCTTCTCGGTGCGCCGCCGGTAGCCCAGGCGCTCCAGTCCCGCACGCACCAGCCGGTCCTCGTCCATGCTCGGGTAGCCCTGAAGCACGTGCACGAACGCGTTCGCCACCTCCTCCGGCGGCACCTCCTCGAAGGCCCGGTCGTTGCTCACCTGCGTGACCCGGTACGCGTGCCAGCCCTGCGGGTCCGTCCCCTCGGGCCAGGCGTACCGCCCGACCGTCGGGTGGTCGTGGAGCCGGCGGGCGTCGACCAGCGAGAGCACGGCGAGCCGCCGGTCCTCCCGGGTGCGCAGGAAGCCGAAGCGGGCGAGTGCCAGGCGGGCCAGCCGGTGCTGCTCGATCGGCCCCTCGACCTCGATGATCTCCCGCAGCGCCTCCCGCACCAGGCTGCGTGTCCGCTGGTCGGTGGCGAGCAGGTCGAGGTCGGCCTGGTCGCCGAGCGGCGTCGGGGCGTACGGGACGAACGGCCGGACCTCGACGGTGCCGGCGGCCGCCGACGACGCGACCGACACCGGGGCCGGCGCGGCCGGCAGCGACTCGACCGTGGCCGGTGCGGCGACGAGGCTCGTCACCGGCAGCGGCCCGGGGTCCCCGAGGGACACCTCGGCCGCAACGGGCTCGCGAGGCGATGGCACCTCGACCTCGCCGGGAGGCGCCACCGGTTCGTCGACCCGGGTGACCGGCTCGTCGGCGCGGGTGACCGCCTCGTCGACGCGGTCGAGCAGCGCGGCCCGGTCGTGGATCCACGCCGGCAGCCAGAACCGCACCACCTCGGGCCAGCCCATGATGTGCCGCAGCAGCGCCGGGGCCGAGTCCCGGTCGGCCACCGTCGGGCGGGCGCTCCAGTCGGGACCGTCGAGCATGACCGCGACCTGCCACCGCGCCGAACCGGGCCGCCGCACGGCGAGGTCCACGGTGAAGTCGGACAGGCCGTGGGCGACGCGTACCTCGTGGCCGCGTTCGCGCAGCGCGGCGGCCACCTCGTCGCGGACGCGGCTGCGCCGCTCGGTCCGGTCGGTGGCCAGGTCACCGAGCCGGTCGGGGCCGGCGGCGGCCATCTCGCAGTACGCCCGCAGGTGCTGGGTACCCACGGCCGAGGTGCGGGACAGGTCGATGTCGGACGGGTCGAAGGACGAGAACAGCACCACCTGCCGGCGGGCCCGGGTGATCGCCACGTTGAGCCGACGCTCGCCGCCGGCCTGGCTGAGCGGGCCGAAGTTCAGCGGCAGCCGCCCGGTCTCGGGGTTGGTGGAGAAGGCCAGCGAGAACAGGACGACGTCGCGCTCGTCGCCCTGCACGTTCTCCAGGTTCTTGACGAAGATCGGTTCGGCGACCCCGTCGGTGAGTTGTTCCCGAACGAGCGGGTCGGCGGTCTCCTCCAGCAGGTTGAGGATGAGGTCGCGCTGCTGGATGTTGAAGGTGACCACGCCGATCGACTGCCCGGCGGTGCCCGGGTCGTGCAGGCGGCGGGTGATGTCGGCGAGGACGGCCCGCGCCTCTACCTCGTTGGTCCGCGAGCCACCCCGGTCGTAGCGGCCGTCGACCCGTCGCCAGGTGACGCCGGCGGAGCCGCTGACGCCTGGCGACGGGAGGCTGGAGAGCTTGTTGTCGTAGTAGTACCGGTTGGAGAAGGCGATCAGGGACTCGTCGTGGCTGCGGTAGTGCCAGGACAGCCACCGCTGCGGTAACCCGGACTCGACGGCCTCGCTGAGGATGCTCTCCAGGTCCTCCAGCACCGGCTCCTCGCCGTCGTCGGCGTCGTCGACGGTGTGGCTGGCCTGCATGAAGCTGCTGGGCGGCATCTGCCGGGAGTCACCGACGACGACCACCGCCCGGCCGCGTCCCATCGCGCCGACCGACTCGGCGACCCGGATCTGCGACGCCTCGTCGAAGATCACCAGGTCGAACCGCTGGCTACCGGGGGCGAGGAAGTTCGCCGCGGAGGCGGGGCTGACCAGCACGCACGGCGTCAGGGCCAGGACCGCGTCCGGGTAGCGCTCGAACAGCTCCCGGAAGGACCGGCCGCCGCGCTTGCGACGCAGTTCCGCCGCGAAGTCGGCGAAGCGTCCCCGCCGGTCGGTCGGGCTGAACGGGCGGCGGCGAACCAGCACCGACGGCAGGTGTTCGGGCAGCGCCGCACGAAGCTCACCGGCGGCGGTCTCGAACTGGGCGATCTCGTCGTCGTGCAGCTCCGGGTCGAAGTACTGCAGGCCGCCGGCCCGGACCCGCTCGGCGAGGGAGGCCTCGGCGACGCCCCGCCGGTAGGTCTCCTCGGCGAACTGCCCGGTCACCTCGCCGCGCAGCAACCGGTCGCGGTAGTCGGTGAGGCCGGCAGTGGCGAGCACGTCGGCGTGGCCGAGCACGGTGGCCCACCGGCGCAGCGGGAACAGTTCCTCGGCGCGCAGCTCGTGCGGCCAGGTCGCGCCGTCGCGTTCCCAGGCGTCGAGCCAGTGCCCGCCGGCGGCCCACAGCGCCAGCTCCTGCTCCCCGGAGCGCAGCACCCCACGCCAGGCCCGCCAGCGGGAGGCGACCCGGTCGAGAAGCGCGGCGTCGGTGTCGGCGACGCCGCGCCGGAACAGCTCCCAGGCCTGCGGGTGCCGGGCCAGCAGCACCCGACCGGCTCGGGTCGCCTCGACCGCGGCGGCGAGCCGCCGCGGCGCGTCCGGGTCGGTGGGCAGCCACCCGGGCAGGTGCAGCCCACCCAGCGCGGCCATCTGCCGGTGCAGCGCCGCGGCCTGGGCCTGGGCGGCGACCAGACGGCCGGTGCTCACCTCGACCTGCTCGGCGTCGAGCGTCGCCCCGGCCACCAGGTGCACGGCCAGCCTGTCCACCACGGCCTGCCGGCGTTTGCGCTTACCGAAGACCTTCTTCGCCACCTCCTGCGCCTCGGCGTGCCAGGCGGCCAGCTCCGGGCGCGCGTACACATCGGGTCGGAACGTGGCCAGCTCACCGGCGAAGGCCTGGTGGAAGCCGGCCACCTCCGCCTGGAGGCGAGCCACCGCCTCGTCCCAGCGCCGATCGCCGGCCCGCGCGGTGGTCTCCCGGTCCGGCAGCATGCCGCGTACGGCCAGCCAGGCGCCGGCCAGCAGCTCGCCGACCGCCTCCGGGGCCGGCAGCGTCCGCAGCAGCTCGACCAGGTGCGGGCGGGTGGCCAGGTCGGTCCGGACGCGTTCCAGGTCGACGGCGATCTCGGCGAGTGCCGCGGCGTGCAGCCCGTCGAGCGCGCGGCACCCGCTCAACGCCCACGGGTGCGCCGGCCGGATTCGCGCCGAGCGGGCGGCGGCCGGGAACTCACGCAGCGTGCGCTGCACCGCGGCCCGCGTCTCGTCCGGCGCGTGCAGATAGCTCACCGGGATGACGGCGACCGGCCCGTCGCCGTACGCGAGGACCTGCTCGTAGGCCGACCAGAGAGACATCCCGACCGGGTTGGCGGTGTGGACCTGCTCCGGATACTCGACCAGCGGCGCGAGCCGGGTCCGGTAGGCGGTCTCGACGGCCGTCCAGGTGCCGTCGCCGCCCGAATCGTACTGGTCCAGGGCGTCGCGCAACTGCTGGCGGATCGCGTTGAGGGACTGCTTGCGCCCGTGCAGGTCGAGCGCGAACGGCCCGAGACCGATCTGCTTCAGCCGCCGCTTCACCACCTCCAGCGCGGCCTGCTTCTCGGCGACGAAGAGCACGGACCGGCCGGCGGCGACCGCCCGGGCGATCATGTTGGTGATGGTCTGCGACTTGCCGGTGCCCGGAGGTCCTTCGAGGACGAACGACTGGCCGCGCTCGGCCATCACGATGGCCTGCATCTGCGAGCCGTCGGCGGGGATGGGCAGGTGCAGCTCCGCCTCGTCGACGGTCGCCTCCGCCTGGTCCTCCGGTCGCGCCGGGTCGTCGAACGTGGCGCCGGAGGACTCCACCAGGTGCCGCACCACCGGGTTCTCCAGGAAACGCGGCCAGTGCTCGCCGAGGTCCCGCCACATCTGGAAGGTGGAGAACTGCAACAGCCGCAGGCTGGCGGACTCGTCGATGCGGTAATTGAGCCGGTTGTCGACCAACCCGGTGTTGATCGCGGCGAGCGTCTTCGCCACGTCGATGCCGTGCTCGTCGCGGACCGGCTGTTCCAGCTCCGGGATGCGGACGCCGTGCTTGACCCGCAGCCACTCGACCAGGCAGTGATTCGGGCTGGCCACCTCGGCGCCGTCGATGACCATCGCGTACGGGCGGCGACCGGTGCCGCCCTCGATGCGCACCGGCAGCAGGAACAGCGGCGCGTACGCCTCTCCCCCGGTCGCCCGGGGATGCACCAGCGTGCCGATGGTCAGATAGAGGTAGTTGCTGCCGGTCTCCTGCTCCATCGTGCGCGCCTCACGCTGCAACGCCCGCATTACGGTCTTGTAGCGAGCCTCGGTGACCGCACCGTAGACCCGACGGTCGGTACGCAGGTCCCGGGTGAGGATGTCGGCGTCGAGGTCCTGGGCCCGACGCGCGCCGGCCAACTCGTGGACACGGCTGATGTCGTCCTGCGGAATGACCTGCACCTGACGGCCGTCATGGATGAGGTCGTCGAGCAGGGCCAGCGCGCCGGCCGGCACGTGCAGCTCCAGGCCGCGGCCCCGCTTCGGCAGGTTGAGCAGCGGGTTGCGCAGGCTCAGGTCGAGCAGCGACTTGCGCCACTGCTGGATACGCGCCGGTGACCCGTCGGCGGGCTGCGGCACCTCCTCGCCCTCGTCGGCGAGCCGGCGCAGCTTGGCCGCAGCCACCCCGGCCGGCAGATCCAGCGACGCCTCGACGGTGGCGCCGTCGGACGGCGCGGCGTCAACCGGCGCGACCAGCTCGTCGGCGGACGGCAGTGGCCGGATGCCGGAGCGGTGGGCCAGGTGGACGTCGACCACCCCCAGCAGCCGGTGGCCGTCGCCGCGGAAGTGACCGAGTCCGACGCGTACCGCCTCGGTGAA
This sequence comes from Micromonospora humi, assembly GCF_900090105.1. Taxonomy (GTDB): domain Bacteria; phylum Actinomycetota; class Actinomycetes; order Mycobacteriales; family Micromonosporaceae; genus Micromonospora; species Micromonospora humi. Next base: position 309,751 of record NZ_FMDM01000002.1, read on the forward strand.
CGTCGCGCTCTGGGCACCCGGTCCGACCCGGGTCAGCTCGACCGGCACCGCCCGGCCCGAGTCGACCATCGAGGCGAGCATGTTCGTCTCGGTCACCGCCGCCGCGCTGAGCCGCTCCTCCTCCAGCAGGAAACCACCGAACGCGTGCCCCTCGCTGACGAAGACCAGCGGGTGCAGCCCGGCCGCCTCCAGGCAGGCGGCGTACGTGACGGACAGGTCGAGGCAGTTGCCGAGCCGCCCGTCCAGCACCGCCGCCGTGGTCCGTACCTTCTGGCCGGTGTTCTCGAACGACGCCGGCAACGTCTGGTAGGTGATTTCCAACCGGCGCAGCGCCTCGTAGACGGCGCCGGCGATCAGCGCCGCCCGCTCCGACCCCTCCTGATAGCCCTGCAACGACCCGGAACCGGTACGCGCCAACAGCAGCCGCGCCGCCGACCGCAGCACCGCGTCCACCGCGCGGGTGTTCGGCTGCACGAACGCGGCCAGGCTGTCGTAGAGGACGGGACTGTTGAACCACTCGTTGTGCGCGAGCACGCGCGACGGGGCGACCAGGCTCAGCGGCCTGCCGTTCGCCTCGACGGTCAGGCGGTAGTCGACGGGGAACGCCTCGTCGGTGCGGTAGAGCAGCGCGCGGTCGGGGGTGAGGTCCCGGAAGTCGTCCCAGCCGGTGCCGGCGCCGGGCCGCAGCGGTCGGGTGAGGGTCCGCCTCCACGACTCGGCGAGGGCGCCGTCCGGGCCGAGCAGCTCCAGCGTGAGGGTCACGTCCGCCAGCGGCTCGGCGCCCCGGTTGGTCAGCGTGAGGTGCCGGACCAGCGGCACCCGGTTGTGCACCAGGGCGGCGTTGATCGCCGGCTGCACGAGCAACGCGACGGCGAGCTGGTCGTCGTCGGCGGTGAATTGCGCGAAGACGCTGTCGGACATGGGCGTTACTCCAGGTGGCGAGGCCAGGAAGCGCCCAGCCTAGCGGTCGGCCGTTCGGTGGAGCCGCCCCCGGCCGATCTTGATCGTCGTACCGCTCGGGCAGGATGACGCCGTGACGACGCACCACCAGGTTTACGGCCACGCCACGCATCACGACTGCCTCGCCTTCGTCGACGCCGACGACGAACCCTTCGACCTGACCGAGGTGGGTGCGGTGGTGGACGGGCGGTGGCCGCGGATGGTCACCACCCGCGCGTTCGACGCGCTGCCGCAGGACCTGCGGGAGACGTACGGCCGGCGCGAGCTGACCGTGCACGACGGCGACTACCTGGAGATCCCGCTCGACCGCGAGGACGAGCTGGTGGCGGAGCTGCGCGGGCGTGGCTACCAGGTGACCCGCGACGACGACCTGGTCAACCTGCTCGACGGCAGGGGCCTCGGCGCGCTGGCCAGCTGAGGGCGGCGCATCCGACGCCATCACCGAAGAACTTGTTCAGAGTTGGTCGCAACGACCGTTGGTGGCGGCGGCACGCCGCTCGCACGAGGAGGAGCGGTGATCGTCAGCCCGTTACGACCGGAGTTGACCGGCGACCTGGAACGGTTGATGGCGCTGGGCGGACCCCACCTGCGGCCACGCACCTCGTCGGACTACTGGCTGTACGCGCGGCTCTTCTCGTCGACCTGCCCGGTGGCGTTCGAGGATGGCGCGATGGCCGGCGCGGTGATCGCCTTCCGCAGCCAGGACGACCCGGCCGACGTCTACGTGCAGGATGTGCTGACTCATCCGGACTTCCGCCGACGCGGAGTGGCGCGGACGCTGCTCGACTCGGTGCGGGCCCGCGCGGCCGACTGGGGCTGCCACCGGCTCTACCTGACGTCGGAACCTGGGAATTTCGGGGCGCACCGGGCGTGGCGGGCGCTCGGGTTCCGCAACGTCCCCGGCGACCGGGACGTCGAGGGCGTGCAGGTGATCACCGATTTCAAAGGGCCGGGTAGGGATCGTGCTGTCTACGAGCTGCTAGCCGACGGGCCGCCCTGATTCCGGGCGCGGCCGCACGGCGGTCGTCGGGCGGGGCAGGAGACGGCGGAAGCAGGGGGCCGTCGTGGTCGGCGTGTCACAGTCCCGCCGCCACCTCGCAAACCTGGCCCGTTTTCCTCGACGGTCCGGTGCGCGACGGGCGTCGCTGATCACGACGTCGAGGCCACCCGCTCACGCCACCGGGCGATGGTCCGCTTGTAGGGCTGAGGCATGTGCAGCTCCGGCACCTCGTCATACGTGAACACGCCCAACTCTTTGTGCTCCGCGGTGTAGACGAGTTCTTCGTCGCCCGTCTACACAGCGCCGAAGCTCACGATGAACACGTGCCGCTGCGGCGTGATCTCGTAGACCCACGCGTCGATGATGTCGACGCCCATGACGGTCAGGCCGAGTTCCTCACCGATCTCGCGACGCACCCCGTCCTCGGGTGTCTCGCCGACCTCCAGCTCTGCCTCCGGGCAGCTCCCACTCGCCGTGCTCGTTCTTCAGCAGCGGCACCCGGCCGTGGTGGTCGACGACCAGCTTCACCGAAATCAGCAGCTGGTACTCGACATAGGCGGAGTCGCGCTCGACGAGGCACGGCGGTCGGTCGCTCATGCGGCAGCCTCCAGGTGAGACTCGGGCAGTCGGCGTTACGGGCACTTCCGCCGCCACTGGCAACCATCTGCGTCGGCCGCCATTCTCGAAACCTCCACCTGCGCTTTCATGAACGCGTCGCGACAGCAGCAAGGACGAGCCAAATAGACGAGTCCATCGGCCGTTCGGCCGTGAGCTTGGGGCCCCTTCGCGGACAACGACATGCCATGAAGGCATTTGCCTCGCGGTTACTTGTCTCCAACTCGACAGGGGCCGAGCGCTCCCTTGCGAGCACAGTACCGTCAACGGGACTTGCGACGGGATGCCGCTTTGACCTGTGAGGACTACATGACTTTTCCTGGGCCGCCGAGCCAGGATCAGCCATACGGAGTCGCACCCGGCGGACCACCACCGCCTTTCGGTGCTCCGCCGATGACTCCGCCGGCAGTCCGGCGACGACCGAGATGGCTGGTTCCGATCCTCGTCGGCGTCGGCGCCATGGTCGCCCTCTGCTGTGGGGTAGGCATTGTCGGCGCCGTCCTGGGTGACTCGGAACCCACCGGCGTGTCGTCCGGCCGGGTAGTCGACGCGGCGGCGAGCAGGTCAGCCGGCCCGAACGACTCGCCTGAGGCAGTCGCCCCGAAGACCACTGCGGCCGCTCCTCCGAAGGCGGTCCAGTCGGAACCTCCCGCAGCCGGTCCGAAGGCGTACCGGATCGGCGACAAGGTTCGCGGTGGTGACTTCGAATTCACGGTCAGGGGAATGAAGTGCGGCATCAGCCAGGTGGGCGACTCGTTCCTGAATCAGAAGGCGCAGGGCAGCTTCTGCCGGATCACCATCACGGTGAAGAACGTGACGAAGTCGGCTCACCTTCTCCACGCCGACGGGACGGTCACGGCACAGGACTCAGCCGGCCGCGAGTATGACGCCGACGGGGAGGCCGGCATCTACGGCAACAGGGACGGCAGAGGTTTCCTCGATGAGATCAACCCGGGCAATTCGGTGAGCGCGAACGTCTTCTTCGACGTTCCGTAGGGCACGAAACTGAAGACCATCACCTTCGACGCTGGCAATTTCACGCTGGCCGAGGATGCCGTCGTCACGCTGTGACACGGCGTCGACCGTCAGGTCGTCCTCTCGGCCGTGCCAGACTGCTGAGGTGGACGACCTGACGGCTCGCATACGGGCCTTCGCCGAGGAGCGTGACTGGCAACAGTTCCACACTCCGAAGAACCTCGCCATGGCGCTGGCCGGTGAAGTCGGTGAGTTGGTGGCCGAATTCCAGTGGCTGACACCTGAGCAGGCAGCCGCGGTGATGGACGACGCCGACGCGGGCGCCCGGGTCCGGGCGGAGATCGGCGACGTCGTGATCTACCTGACCCGGTTGGCGGACGTCCTCGGGATCGATCTGAAGGATGCCGCCGTCGCCAAGTTGGCCGAGGTCGCGGTCCGCTATCCCGCCGAGCAAGTCAGGGGCTCCGCACACAAGCGGTAGCGGAGCGTGCGAGGAGATGATCTCTTCGCTACAGTCCACGCGTACAGGCGCGTAACGACGGGCTTCCGGCCGTGGCCGGACAGGCCCCCCATGCGCACGATCAATTCGTGCTGCCCGGGGGCAAGTGTTGTCAGCGTTCCGCACGTCCGCCGACGGTCTGCTGCGCTACGTGACCGCCGGCGACCTGACCGATCGCATCGCGGCGCACATCGGGCACAATGCGGGCCCTGCCGAACGACGGTCCTGGAACCGGAGCCTGACCGCGCTCGGGCAGGACCTGGTCGATGCCGGTCTCGGGCAGGTCGAGATGCTGGTGGAGTACCAACTCCCGTTGACCAGCAAGCGGGTCGACGTCGGGTCGAGTCCTACGAGGGATCCGAGCGGCTCGTTCTGGTCGAGCACGCGTCCGGACCCCGCCTGCACCCCGGAGTGCAGGTCCAGGACTACTGCGAATACCTCACCGACTTCCTCGGTGTGCTGTCACACGGCCGCCTCCCGGTCGCCGGCGCCGCCTATCTGCACAACGCCGTCGATCGCGATGTCGTAGACCTGTACCAGCGGCAGCCCACCGCGCTGAGCCGAATCTTCACCGGCCAGCGCCGCGGACAGTTCCTCGACTACCTTCGCAGCCACCTAGCCCCCGCGCCAGGCGCGGCCGCCGCCGACCGCTTCCTCACCCGCTCCGTGCGCCCGAGCAGGCACCTGCTCTCGTACGCGAAGGCGGAGCTGAAGGATCGGGCGCATTTCACGCTGCTCGACGAGCAACGTCTGGCGTACGAACTCGTGTTGCACGATGTGCAGCGGGCGCGCAGCGCGGACCGCAAGTCGGTCGTGGTCGTGTCCGGCGGACCCGGCAGTGGTGTCGCTGCACGACCAGTTCCGCTGCGGCGGCAGTGAGGCGTACGAGGGGTGGGTCCTCGACCTGCTCGGCCTCGACGGTGGGGAACCGTCGATGTGGGTCGGCGACGGACGCTTCGACCTGCGGGGGGCGGAGTCGCCCCAGGAGATGGAGACATTTCTGTCAGAGCAGCAGGCTGCCGGCGAGACGGCGCGCATGTCGGCCGGGTACTGCTGGCCGTGGAGTGACCCGTGGTCGGACGGGTCCCTGGTGCCCGATGTCCAGGTCGGTGACCGGGCGCGTCCGTGGAACGTCATGAGTGACCGCAGTGTCGGAGAGGCACCGGGCAGCGCGTTCTGGGCCACCGACCCCCACGGCTTCGGGCAGGTGGGTTGCGTCTACACCGCGCAGGGATTCGAGTACGGGTGGTCCGGTGTCATCATCGGACCCCGACCTCGTCGTACGGGACGGGAAACTGGTCACCCAGCGGGCGGAGTCGAAGGATCCGGCGTTCCGCAGCCGGAAGGCACTCACCGATACCGAGGCTGACCGCCTGATCCGGAACACCTACAAGGTGCTGATGACCCGTGGCATGCGCGGCACCGTCCTCTACTCGACGGACGCGGAGACCCGGGAGTGGCTGGGGTCACTCGTCCGGGTCGAACGTGGCCTGGAAACGATCTACGAGTGAGCATCGCCCTAACCGGCCGACGCGGCTACCCACCGAGCACCCTTCCCACCTCGCCGCGCACGGCTGCCGACGCCGCCGGCGACCACGCGGCGAACAACTCCCGCAGGTACGCCACATGCGCGTCGGACACCGACGCCAGCTGCTCCACCACGTCCAATTCGTTGACGATGCTCAGATCGACCAGCGAGGTCAACCGGTCGGTGCGGACACTCACCGTCCGCCCGGCGAAGCGGTCGTGCACCGTGCCGGTGGTGGCGAGCCGCGGCCAGGAACGCTTCCGGTCGCACGCGCCGTAGAGGTGGACGAGGTCCTCGGCCTCGGCCCCGATCAGGTCGCGCAGCGGGCCCCGGTCGGTGTGGTCGAGCAGCACGACGTCGAAGCCGTCGGTGCCGTAGGCCGCGTGCGTCAGCCCGGCCATCTGCACGTCCGAGCTCTGGCCCAGCTCGGCGAGGCGTCGCCCCACCCGGCGCAGGTGGGCGTAGAGGGTGCCGCCCGGATGCGCGATCGTCTCGGCTCCCCGGTCGCGCAGCCACGCACACACCTCGATGTCGCTGCTCATGGTTCCGACCCTAGGCGCGCAGCAGCCCACGGTGCGTGCGCGGTTCGTCACATCGCTTGCCCTGCGCCCCGGCCGGGGAGTTGGCTCGACGGCATGGCTCGCATCGCGTACGACGACTCCGACGCGGAGGCCTTCGCGGCGACGCGTCACCTGAGCGACGACGGGCGCGCCGCCTGGCGGCAGGCCGTGGCGCGGCACCTCGCCCCGGAGCCGGGCATGCGCCTGCTCGACCTGGGCGCCGGCACCGGCAGCTGGGCCCAGGCGTTCACCGCCTGGTTCCCGGGCCTGGAGGTCGTCGCGGTGGAGCCGTCGGCGGCCATGCGCGCCCACTGCCCGTTCCGGCCCGTCCTCGCCGGTGACGCCGCGCACCTCCCGCTCGACGACGCGAGGGTGGACGGCGTATGGCTCTCCACCGTCATCCACCACGTCCCCGACCTGGCCGCCGCGGCTCGCGAGCTGCGGCGGGTGCTGCGCCCCGGTGCGCCCGTGCTCATCCGGTCCGCGTTCGCCGGCCGGCACGAGGGGATCACGTTGTTCCGCTACTTCCTGGAGGCGGTCCGGGTGCTGGACACCTATCCCTCGATCGCCGACGTCGAGTCGACGTTCGCCGCCGCCGGTTTCGCCACCGCCGCGGTCGAGCCGGTGCCGCAGGTCACCGCTCCGTCGCTGCGGGAGGCGGCGGCCACGCTGCGCCGGGAGGCGCACACCCCGCTCCAACTGATCACCGATGAGGAGTACGCGGCGGGCGTCGCGCGCCTCCGCGAGGCCGCACGGGTGCGCACCGGCCCGGTGGTCGACGCGCTGGACCTGCTCGTCCTGCGCTGATCGACAGCGTGCCGGCACCCGCCACGCGAATCGACCGGGGCGGCTGAGTCGTTGCCGACGTCAGCTCGAAAGGCGGCGCCGAACGATGCCGCCCCGAACCCGGCCGGCACGCAAAAGGCGGGCCTGCCGTCGCGCTGGTTAGGGTGGGTCATGGGCCCTCGCATGTGGACCGTGATCGGTGCGCCGTCGAGCGCCGGCGCCCACACTCCCGGTGTCGAGCGCGCGCCGGCCGCCCTGCGCGCCGCCGGGTTGCTCGACCTGCTCGGCCGGCACGCGCACGTCGAGGATTCCGGTGACACCCGGGAGTTCCGGTGGCGGCCGGATCCGGCGTACCCCCGGGGTCAGAACGCGGGCGCGGTGGCCGCGGTGGCGTCGGAGGTGGCGGCGCGCGTGACGGCGGCGGTGGCCGGCGGGCGCACGCCGCTGGTGCTCGGCGGCGACTGCACCGTCACGATCGGCCTGGTCGCCGGGCACGCGCGGGCCGGCCGGTCCCCCGCGCTGGTCTACGTGGACGGCGGTCCGGATCTCTACACGCCGCTGACCCGGCCGAACGGCAACCTGGACGCCACCGGGTTGGCGCACCTGCTCGGGTTACCCGGGACGCTGCCCGAGGTGGCGGGTGTCGGGCCGGCGGTGCCGCTGCTGACCCCGGAGCGGGTGGTGGTGTACGGCGATTCGCTGCCCCGGGGTGACCACGAGCGGGATCTGGTCGCGGAGCTGGGGCTCGCCTACGTGCCGGCCGACGAGGTGCACGCCGACCCGGTCGCGGCGGCGCGCCGGGCGCGGGTCGTCGCGGAGGCCGCCGCGGAGACGTTCGTGGTGCACTTCGACGTGGACGTGCTGCGCTTCGTGGACGCGCCGTTGGCCGACGTGCCGGAGCCGTTCGGGCTGGGTCTCGCCGAGGCGGCCGCGACGCTGGCGGAGCTGGTGGCGAGCCCGCGGTTCGCCGGGCTGTCGGTCACCGAGATCAACCCGGATCACCTGCCGGACGGCGAGGTGCTTCCCCGGTTCGTGCGGGAGCTGGCCGGAGCGTTGGCGGCGGGCTGAACCTCGGCCAGGTGCATCGGCAGCACCTTCGCCGCGCTGACCGCCAACTCCCGGTTGAGCACCTCGTCGCGGGGCACGAAGACCATCGCCTGGCCTTCGCCGAGCACCACGTCCCCCTGCCGGGCGTCGGTGTCGCCGCGGAAGACGTGGACGGTGACGGTGTGCGGGAAGCCCTCCTCGTGCGGGCGCGGGCCGCTCCAGAACAGGTGCAGCTCGCCGGCGGTCAGGCCGGTCTCCTCGAGCAGCTCGCGGCGGGCGGCCTGCTCGGGCGTCTCACCGGGCTCGATGCTGCCGCCGGGCAGGCTCCACTGGTGCGGTGAGACGGGCGCGTGGCCGTCGCGGTGCTGCAGGAGGACCGCGCCGGCCCGGTCGACGAGCAGGACGAGGGCTACGTCGTAGAAGGCCACCGCCCGAGCATGCCACACCACACCTTTTGTCTCGACAGGACAGAAGTCGAGACGGGAACAGCGAAAGCCATGGACACATCGACAGGTCTTTTGTAGCGTCGGACGCAGGCCGGCCGAGAGGAGAACCGTCATGTGTTACGGATTCGACGGGGAGGGCGCGCTGCGGCGCTCGCTCGACCGGCGCGACCTCCTGCGCGGCTCGCTGGCGGCGCTGGCCGGCGTCGGACTGGCCGGCGGGCTCGGCGCGTCCGCGGCCCAGGCGGGCGGCGTGCACCACCACGGCCGGCGGCACGTGCCGAAGGAGCTGATCAGCCTCCAGCTCTGGACCGTCCGCGACGCGCTCAACGGTTCACCCGGCTACGACGCGACGCTGACCCACCTGGCCCGGATCGGCTACCCCCGGGTGGAGCTGGCGCTGGGCTACTTCGGCCGCACCGCCGCGCAGTTGCGCCGGTTCCTCGACGGCATCGGCATCAGGGCCAGCTCCAGTCACGACGGGATCGCCGCCGACGCGGCCGGCCTGGCGCAGAAGATCGCCGACGCCCGCACGCTGGGCCAGCGGTTCATGGTGGTGCCCTACCTGAACTCCGACCGCGAGGACGACTGGAAGCGCTGGGCGGAGCAGATGAACGTCGAGGCCGCCGCCGCGCGCCGGGCCGGCCTGCGCTACGGCTACCACAACCACGCGCACGAGTTCACCATCGACTTCGGCAACGGTCGGCGCCCGTGGGACGTGCTCACCGAGGAGCTGGACCCCCGGCTCGTGCACCTGGAGATCGACATCTACTGGGCGGTCACCGGCGGCATCAACTCCGGCGACGGCGTGCGGGACCCGGAGGGCTTCACGCTCGACGTGATCCGCTCCGCGCCGCAGCGGGTGCTGCAATACCACGTCAAGGACCGCGACCCGGCCACCGGCGACATGGCCGACCTGGGCACCGGCATGATCGACTTCGCCCGGATCTTCCGCCGGCACCCGGTGCTGGAGTACATCGTGGAGAACGACACCCCGGACGTGACCCCGCAGCGGACCGCCGAGGTCGGCTACCGCTACCTGCGCCGCCTGACCTACTGACGCCCCCACGGGCCGCCGTCGGACGTGGCAGGCTCGGGTCGTGGTCACGCACCGACCGAGGAGGTACGCGATGACCGACGAGCCGGACGTCGTCCACTACGACCGCCTCTACCGCGACACCAGCGACACCGGGCGCCCGCCGTGGGAGATCGGCGGCCCGCAGCCGGCGCTCGCCGCGGTGCTCGACACCGGGGTACGCGGCCCGCGCGTGCTCGACGTCGGCTGCGGCACCGGTGAGCTGGCCCTGGCGCTGGCCCGCCTCGGCCACGACGTGACCGGCGTCGACCTGTCGCCGGTGGCGATCGCGCTGGCCCGGGCCAAGGCCGCCGCGACCGGCCTGACCGTGCGCTTCGAGGTGCACGACGCCACCCGCCTGCCGGTGCCGCCCACGCCGTACGACTCGGTGTTCGACTCCGGGCTGCTGCACACGCTGGACCGGCGCGGAGCCGCGGTCGGCGACTACCTGGCGCTGCTGCCGCGCCTGACCGCGCCGGGCGGGACCGTGTGCGTGCTGGCCGTGTCGCCGGAGGCGGGCGGAGGCTGGGGCCTGGACGCCGACGCGCTGCGGTCGGCGTTCCCCGAGCCGACCTGGACGGACACCCTTGTCGAGCCGATCACCGTGCTGGCCCGGGTCGACACCGAGGATCTCCACCTGCCCGGCCACCTGCTACGGACTACGCGCTCCCTGATCTCGTGACGGATCTGGCGGCGTAGTGGAACTCCACGGGAACCACGAAGACGTTCGGTCACCCGATCGACGCCTCGTGGCTGGACGGCGTCGACCCTCGAGCGTGCGTCCCCCGGTGCGGACCATGAACGGCCGCCCAGCCCGAGCCACCCAGCGCCAGGTACGAGCGCGCCCGTCGATCTAGGAGTTGTGGCACCTCGCGAAAGGCGCGCACACCGCAAACCCTGGCACCACAAGTCCAAGATCGACGAGACGGAGCGGCGGGCGGCGGGCCCGGGGGGGTCAGCGGCGCCAGTGTTGGCGTGGGGCGTAGCCCTCGCGGCGTAGCCAGTGTTCGGTGTAGACGACGCGCTGCGCCTCGACGAGCACGAGCGTCTCCTGGGGCGGCTCGGTCAGCGACCGGCCCCGCTCGGCGTGCTCGTTCTGCCAGCGGAACGCCGACCAGTGGTGGGCGTGGTCCGGGTGGTCCGGGGCGAGCACCCGGGCGGTGCCGAACACCTGGGCGCCGCGGCTGCTGGCCAGCCCGACCAGCGGCGCGAAGACGCCGACGGAAACCCGTGGGTCGGCGGCGATGTTGCGCATCTTCGGTGAGCGCGGCGCGGCGGTGAACATCAGCGTGAAGTCGAGCGGGTAGTAGCGCACCGGGGTGGCCAGCGGCCCGTCCGGGCCGGCGGTGGCGAGGACGCACATGTTCTGCGAGGACAGCAGGTTGAGGATGCGCTCCTCGAGGCGTTCCCGATCGAGCTTCTTCGTCGGCGTCGGCCCGGCCAGCCACGGATTCGTCAACGGCACGCGGCGTCCTCGATCATGGCGGCACCCTACCGGGCCGGTGACCCCTCGGTGAGCCGGGCACGGACGGCGGAGATCTGCGCCGGCGTCACGCCGGAACCGAGCAGGTAGTCGGTGACGCCGCCGTAGCGGCCGTGCAGGTGGACCCAGGTATTGGTGATCATGGAGGCCGGGGCGCCCTCGGTGAGCGCGTAGTCGGCGGCGATCGCGTCCACCGGCACACCGGCGACGTGCAACGCGAGCGCCACCAGCACGCCGGTACGGTCCCGGCCGCCGTGGCAGTGCACCACCACCGCGCCGGGTGGCGCCTGCGCGATCGCGGTGAACGCGGCGGCCAGGCGGTCGCGGCTGGCGTCGACGAGCAACCGGTAGCTGTCCGGCGGGATGTCCTCGTCGCCGGTCGGGTCGAAGCAGGCCGGCACGAGTCGGTAGCGGGGGTCGGCGGCCAGCGGGCTGGGGTCGGCCTCCGCCTCCGCCCGCCACCGCAGGTCGAGCACCCGGCTCACGCCGTACGCGCGGAGGGCGGCGAGTCCGGCGGCGCCGAGCCGGCGGTGGTTGTCGGTGCGGACCAGCGCCCGCTGGCGGATCCGGCCGCCGTCGGCGGTCCGAGCGCCGCCCACATCGCGCGCGTTGCGCAGGTCGGGCCAGGCCAGTCGGGGCACGAATCGAGCGTACGCCCGGGGTCAGGGTCGGGCGAGCACGTCCACGGCCAGCTCGCGCACCACCGACTCGTCCACGTCGACGCCGAGGCCCGGGCCGGTGGGCACGGTCGCCACCCCGTCGTGGATCCGCACCGTCTCGCCGGTGGCGTAGGACGAGGTGAGGAACTGCCGGCCGTTGAGGTCGACCGGGGTGTCGATGCCGTACGCGGCGAACAGGTGCAGCGAGGCGGCCAGGCCCAGGTCGGAGTCGGTGAGCCCGGAGCCCATCAGCCGCACCCCGGCGTCCTCGGCGAGCGCGCACAGCCGCCGCGACAGGGTCAGCCCGCCGCTGCGTTGCACCTTGGCGATGGCCACGTCGACGGCGTCGAGCTTGACGAAGGTGGCCAGGTCACCGGGGTGGCGCAGGCTCTCGTCGAGCGCGACCGGCACCGGCGACGCGGCGCGCAGCCGGCGCAGCCCGGCGACGTCGTTGGCCGGCAGCGGCTGCTCGAACGCGGTGACGTCGAGGTCGGCCAGGCGGCGGGCCATCCGCAGCGCGGCGTCGCCGGTGTACGCCTGGTTGGCGTCGACCCAGAGCGCGGCGTCTCCGGCGGCGTCGCGCACCGCGCGGACCACGGCGGCGTCCTCGGCCTCCGTGTGCAGGCCGATCTTGACCTTGAACGCCCGGTAGCCGAGCGCGCGTCCCTCGGCGACCGCGTCGGCGACCTCGGCGGCGCTCTGCCCGGCGACGATCCAGCCCAGGTCGACGGTGTCGCGGCGGCGTTGCCCCCAGAGCACGCCGACGGAGACGCCGAGGGCGCGGCCGAGCAGGTCGTGCAGCGCGATGTCGACGGCGGCCTTGGCCAGCGGCGCGCCGATGGTGAAGCCCCGGTTGATGGCCCGGTCGAAGGCGGTGGTGACGCCGTCGAGGTCCCAGGCGGGGCGGCCGAGGATGGCCGGGGCGAGATAGCGGTCGATGGTGGTGACGATGGACTCGGCGGTCTCGTAGGTCCAGGCGGGGATCGGGGTGGCCTCGCCCCAGCCGGTGATCCCGTCCGCGCTCACCTTGGCCAGCACCCGGATGCTCGGGGTGCCGGCGACGGCGACCGCGCCGCCGGAGACGCCGAACGAGCGGATGGTGGGCAGCGCGACCGCGTACGTCTCGACGCGGTCGACGGTGAGGCCGGCGAGCGTGGTCACGAGCCCACCTTGGCGGTGCTGGCGCGTAGGACGACCTCGCCGGTCAGTCGCACGATCCGCCGCCGGCTGCCGGTGTTCTCGGTGAGCGCCAGCTCCATCACCTTCTCGCCGATCTCGCGCAGCGGCAGCGCCACGGTGGTCAGCGGCGGCGTGAGGTCGCGGACGATCGGGATGTCGTCGAAGCCGGCGACGGAGACGTCACCGGGCACGCAGAGCCCGCGGTCGCGCAGCGCCGCGTACGCGCCGATGGCCATCACGTCGGTCAGCGCGAACACGCAGGTGGCGTCGAGGCCGCGGTCGAGCAGCTCGGTCATCGCCTGGTAGCCGCCGTCACGGGTGAACGGCCCCTCGACGACGTGCGCCGCGTCGAGCGGGACGCCGGCGGCGGTGAGTTCGTCGCGGAAGCCGCCGAGGCGGTCGATGACGGTGGTGAGCGCGCGGGGGCCGGAGAGCACCGCGAAGCGGCGGTGGCCGAGCTCCAGCAGGGCGCGGGCCATGGCGGCGGCGCCGGCGCGGTTCTCCGGCAGCACGCTGTCGACCTTGAGGCTGCGGTGCCGGCTGACCACGGCGACCTTCCCGCCGCCGTCGAGGTAGGGCTTCAGCTCGGCCTCCATGGCCCGCTCCCAGCGGGTGTCCTCGAAGCCGGAGCCGATGAGCAGGATGGCCGGCGCGCGTTCGGCGCGCAGCATCGACACGTACGCGATCTCGCGTTCCGGGTCGCGGAACGTGCTGGCGAGCATGACCAGCAGGTCGTTGGCGCCGGCGACGCGCATGACGCCGCCGGCGATGGCGGCGAAGTAGGGGTCGGTGACGTCGTGGCAGATGACGCCGACGGTGCGGTGCGAGGCGCCGGCCAGCGCGCGGGCGTGCGCGTTCGGGGTGTAGGCGAGTTGGGCGGCGGCGGCGAGGACGCGGTCGCGCAGGTGTGGGGTGACGCGCATGCCGTTGAGCGCGCGGGAGGCCGTGGCCAGCGAGACGTCGGCGGCTCTGGCCACGTCTTCCAGGGTCACGTGCGTCCGTGGCTGCATCGGTTTTCCCCCTGCGGTACGTCTTGACCGGCTTGTTTCTGCGTGGTTACCGTAGCACCCTGAAAGCGCTTACTGAAAGCGCATTCAGGGCTGCATCCCCGACCTCACCGGGGATCGTCGGCCCTGCGGAGAACGGAGGGTCATGGCCGCGCAGAGCACCATCGAGCAGCCCGGACGGACCAGTCCGCCCGACCGCCCCACGCCGGCCGCCCGCCGACCGGCCCGGCCCGGCGCCGCCGCGCTCCGGTTCGCCTCCCGCACCTGGCGACCGGCCGCGGTCCTCGCGGCGATCCTCGTGCTCTGGTGGGTGGTCACCGCCGCCGAACTGGTCAAGCCGTACCTGGTTCCGTCGCCGTCGGCCACGTTCGACGTGGTACGGGCCCAGCCGGGCTACTTCGCCCACCACACCTGGATCACCACCTACGAGACAGTGCTCGGCTTCGTCATCGCGATCGCCGTCGGCGTGCTGTCGGCGGTGGTGATGGTCTACTCCCCCACGGTCGAGAAGAGCCTCTACCCGCTGCTGCTGTTCGCCCAGGTCATCCCGAAGATCGCCATCGCGCCGCTGTTCGTCGTGTGGCTCGGCTTCGGGCTGTCGCCCAAGGTGGTCGTCGCGGTCCTGATGGCGTTCTTCCCGATCGTCATCTCCACCGTCACCGGCCTGAAGTCGATCGACCCGGAGATGCTGCAACTGAGCGCCACCATGGGCGCCGGGCCGGCGCAGACGTTCCGGAAGATCCGCTTCCCGGCCGCCCTGCCGCACCTGTTCGCCGGCCTCAAGGTCGCCGCCACGATGGCCGTCACCGGCGCCGTGGTCGGCGAGTTCGTCGGCGCCAACGAGGGCCTCGGCTACGTGATCCTGCAGGCCAACGGCAACCTCGACACCCCGACGCTGTTCGCCGGGCTGGTCGTCATGTCGCTGCTCGGCGTCGTCCTGTTCGTCGTCGTCGAGCTGCTCGAACACCTCCTGCTGCCGTGGCACGCCAGCCGCCGCACCGACGCCACCACCACAACGATGTGAAACGGAGTCATCCGCAGATGAAGAAGCGTTTCCTCACCGCCGCGCTGCTGCCGGCGTTCCTCATCTCCGTCACCGCCTGCGGCTCGTCGGGCGGGGGCGAGCAGGCCAAGTCCGCCGACGGCAAGGACAAGGTCACCCTGACGCTCAACTGGTACCCGTACGGCGAGCACGCCCCGTTCTACCTGGGCCAGAAGAAGGACATCTTCGCCAAGCACGGCATCGACCTGACCATCAACGCCGGGCAGGGCTCGCAGAAGACCGTCCAGGCCACCGCCGCCGGGCAGACCGACTTCGGCTGGGCCGACACCCCGGCGCTGCTCTCCGCCGTCGGCCAGGGCATGGACGTCAAGAGCGTCGGCGTCTTCCTGCAGACCACCCCGTCGTCGGTGCAGTTCTTCAGCGACAAGAACATCAACGCCCCGGCCGACCTCAAGGGCAAGACCATCGCCTCCACCGCCGGCGACGCGCTGAGCAAGACGTTCCCGGCGTTCCTCAAGGCCAACGGGCTCGCCGCCGGCGACGTCACGCTGCAGAACACCGACCCGGCCGGCAAGATGGCCGCGGTCATGTCGGGCAAGACCGACGCGCTGCTCGGCTTCGCCAGCGACCAGGGCCCGACCATGCAGGAGAAGGCCGGCAAGCAGGTGTCGTACCTGAAGTTCGCCGAGCACGGGCTCAACTTCTACAGCAACGGCCTGATCGCCTCCACCGACACCATCAGGAACAAGCAGGACCTGGTGAAGCGGATGGTCGCCGCCAGCAGCGAAGCATGGGCCGCCGCCCAGTCCGACCCGGCCGCCGCGGTCGCGGCGATGGCCGGCGCGTCCCAGCAGCTGCCCTCGGCGAAGGTGCTCACCGACCAGTTCACCGCCACCCTGCAACTGCTGCACACCGACGCCACGAAGTCCATGGCGCCGGGCGTCAACGACGAGGCCGACTGGCAGAAGACCATCACCGTCTTCGCCGACTCCGGCGTGATCACCAAGGCGGAGCCGCCCGCGTCCTACTGGGACGCGAGCTTCGCCCCGAAGGGATGAGCGCGATGACGGTCGGCAACCCCACCACCGACGCCGCCCCGGGCGCCACGGCGACCGGCGCCGCGGTCGAGATCGACCAGGTGGCGGTGCGCTTCCGCACCAAGAAGAAGGACACCACCGCGCTGCGCGACGTGACGCTGCGCATCGCCCCCGGCGAGTTCGTGGCCATCGTCGGCGCGTCCGGCTGCGGCAAGTCGACGCTGCTGAAGCTGGTGTCCGGGCTGCTGCGCCCGTCGTCGGGCCAGGTCCGCCTGGACGGCGAGGACGTCCGCGGGCCGCGCCGCGACATCGGGTACGTCTTCCAGCGCGCCGCGCTGCTGGAGTGGCGCAGCGCCCGACGCAACATCCTGCTCCAGGCGGAGATGCGGCGCCTGCCCAAGGCGCAGGCCCGGGCCCGGGTCGACGAGCTGATCGCGATGACCGGGCTGACCGGCTTCGAGGACGCGTACCCCAACGAGCTGTCCGGTGGGATGCAGCAGCGCGTGGCGCTGTGCCGCGCGCTGCTGCACCGGCCCCCGGTGCTGTTGATGGACGAGCCGTTCGGGGCGCTCGACGCGCTCACCCGGGAACAGATGAACGTCGAGCTGCGGCGCATCTGGCGGGAGACCGGCACCACCGTCCTGCTCGTCACCCACTCCATCGCCGAGGCCGTCTACCTCGCCGACCGGGTGATCGTCATGACCCCTCGACCCGGCACCGTCGCCGAGGTCATCGACGTCGACCTGCCCGCGGAGCGCGACTACGGCCGGACCATGTCCGACCCGGTCTTCGCCCGCGTCACGGGCCGCATCCGCGACCTGCTGGGCGCGACGACGTCCGCCGACTGAGCACTGGGAAGGACACACACGTGGAGCGCACGTCTATCGGGATCATCCTCAACGGCGTGACCGGACGGATGGGCTACCGGCAGCATCTCGTCCGGTCCCTGCTCGCGATCCGTGAGCAGGGCGGACTGCCCGCCCGCGACGGCAGCCGCATCTGGCCGGAGCTGACCCTGGTGGGCCGCAACGAGGCCCGACTCGCCGAGATCGCCGCCCGGCACGGGCTGACCTCCTGGACCACCGACCTGGAGGCGGCGCTCGCCGACGACGCCCACCAGATCTACTTCGACGCGCAGGTCACCGCCCAGCGGGAGAAGGCGATCCGGGCGGCGATCGAGGCCGGCAAGCACATCTACACCGAGAAGCCGCTCGCCGAAGGGCTGGCCGGGTCGCTGGAGCTGGCCCGCCTCGCCGCCGCCAAGGGCGTGAAGAACGGCGTGGTGCAGGACAAGCTGTTCCTGCCCGGCCTGCGCAAGCTCAAGCGCCTTGTCGACGGCGGGTTCTTCGGCCGGATCCTGTCGGTGCGCGGCGAGTTCGGCTACTGGGTGTTCGAGGGCGACTGGCAGGACGCGCAACGGCCGAGCTGGAACTACCGCGCCGAGGACGGCGGCGGCATCACCGTCGACATGTTCCCGCACTGGCACTACGTGCTGGAGCAGATCTTCGGCACGGTCACCGCCGTCACCGCGGTCACCGCCACGCACATCCCCGAACGCGTCGACGAGAACGGCGCCACCTACCCGGCCACCGCCGACGACGCCGCGTACGGCATCTTCGAGCTGGCTGGCGGCGTCATCGCCCAGATCAACTCGTCCTGGGCGGTCCGGGTCTACCGGGACGAACTGGTCGAGTTCCAGGTCGACGGCACCCATGGCAGCGCGGTCGCCGGGCTGCGCGACTGCCGCATCCAGCACCGCGGCGCCACCCCGATGCCGGTGTGGAACCCGGACCTGCCGGTCACCGAGCCGTTCCGGGCGCAGTGGCAGACGGTGCCGGACAACGCCGACTACGACAACGGGTTCAAGGTGCAGTGGGAGGCGTTCCTGCGCCACGTCGTCGACGGCGAGCCGTTCCCGTGGGACTTCCTGGCCGGCGTGCGCGGCGTGCAGCTCGCCGAGGCCGGCCTGCGCTCCGCCCGCGAGGGCCGGCGGATCGAGATCGAGGAGATCGACAGGTGACCGCACGGATCACCCTGCCCGTCGCGGGCGGCGGCGTCGAGACGCTGACCCTGCGCGAGCCGGCCGGCTGGCAGCGGCCGGCCGCGCCGCCGACCAGCCGGATCGCGTACGCGGCGGCGCACGTGGTCGCCGACCCGTACGCCGACAACGCGCCGGACGCCCCGGCCCGGCTGGACTGGGACGCCACGCTCGCGGTGCGGCGCGACCTCTGGTCCTGGGGGCTCGGCGTGGCCGAGGCGATGGACACCGCGCAGCGCGGCATGGGGCTGGACTGGGCGGCCACCCGGGAGCTGATCCGGCGCAGTGCCGCCGAGGCCGCCGCCTGCGGTGGGCGCATCGTCGCCGGGGCGGCCACCGACCAGCTCACCGGCGTGCCCGACTCGCTCGACGACGTCGTCGCCGCGTACGCCGAGCAGGTCGCGTTCGTGCAGGAGTGCGGCGCGGTCGCGGTGCTGATGGCCAGCCGGCACCTGGCCGCGCTCGCCACCGGCCCGGACGACTACCGGCGCGTCTACGAGCGGGTGCTGGGCTCGGCCGGCGCGCCGGTGGTGCTGCACTGGCTCGGCGACATGTTCGACCCGGCTCTCGCCGGCTACTGGGGCTCGACCGACCTGGACGACGCCACCAAGACGTTCGTCGCGCTGGTGCACGCGCACGCCGACGTCATCGACGGGGTGAAGGTGTCGCTGCTGGACGCCGGCCGCGAGGTGCGGTTGCGGGAGCTGCTGCCGCCCACCGTGAAGGTCTACACCGGCGACGACTACCACTACCCTGAGCTGATCGCCGGCGACGGCGAACGGTCCAGCCACGCCCTGCTCGGCGCGTTCGCGGCGATCGCACCGGCCGCGTCGGCGGCGCTGCACCGTCTCGACGCCGGCGACCCGGCCGGCTTCCGGGCCATCCTCGACCCGACCGTGCCGCTGTCCCGGCACGTCTTCGCCCCACCCACCCGCTACTACAAGACCGGCATCGCGTTCCTGGCCTGGCTCAACGGCCGGCAACTGGGCTTCACCATGGTCGGCGGCCTGCACGGCGGGCGCAGCGTCCCGCACCTGGTCGAGGCGTTCCGGCTGGCCGACGCCGCCGGGCTGCTGCTCGACCCGGACCTGGCCGCCGCCCGGATGCGCGGATACCTGACCGTGGCCGGGGTGACCGGATGACCACCGACCCGCGGCTGGCGAAGCTGTCGCTCAACCAGCGCACCACGCAACGCTGGTCGGTCCGGGAGGCGGTCGACGGCTGCGTACGCGCCGGCATCGGCGCGATCGGGCTGTGGCGCGAACCGGTCGCCGAGATCGGCGTACCGGCCGCGGCGAAGCTCGTCGCCGACGCCGGGCTGCGGGTGTCGTCGCTGTGCCGGGGCGGGTTCCTCACCGCCGCCGACGAGCGCGCGCGGGCCGAGGCGTTGGCCGACAACCGCCGGGCGATCGACGAGGCCGCCGGGCTGGGCACCGAGTGCCTGGTGCTGGTCGTCGGCGGGCTGCCACCCGGCTCCCGCGACCTGGCCGGCGCGCGGCAGCGCGTCGCCGACGCGCTCGCCGAACTGGCCCCGTACGCGGGCGAGCGCGGCGTGCGCCTGGCGCTGGAGCCGCTGCACCCGATGTACTGCGCCGACCGGGCGGTGCTGTCCACGCTCGGGCAGGCCCTCGACCTGGCCGAGGCGTTCCCGGTGCAGCAGGTCGGCGTCGTGGTGGACACGTTCCACGTCTGGTGGGACCCGGACGTGTGGCGGCAGATCGCCCGCGCCGGGGCGCGGATCGCCAGCTTCCAGGTCTGCGACTTCCTCACCCCGCTCCCGGCCGACGTGCTGCTCGGCCGCGGGATGATGGGCGACGGGCACATCGACTTCCCGCCGCTGCGCCGCGCCGTGCAGGCGGCCGGCTACACCGGGGACACCGAGGTGGAGATCTTCAACGCCGAGGTGTGGGCCACCGACCCGGACCGGGTGCTCGCCACCATGGCCGAGCGCTACGTCGAGCTGGTGCTGGCCGACTGATGCGGGTCGTCGTCGCGCCGGACTCGTTCAAGGGCTCGCTGGCCGCCCGCGACGTGGCCCGCGCCGTCGCGGACGGCTGGCGGGCCCGCCGGCCCGACGACGACGTACGGCTGCTTCCGCTGGCCGACGGCGGCGAGGGCACGCTCGACGCCTTCGCCGCCGCCCGGCCCGACGGGGTGTGGCACACCACCACCGTGCCCGGGCCGGACGGCCGGCCGGTCGACGCCGGCTGGCTGCTGCTGCCGGAGGGCAGCGCGGTGCTGGAGCTGGCCCGCTCCAGCGGCCTGCCGCTGCTGCGCGCGCCCGATCCCCGGCACGCGCACACCTGCGGCCTGGGCGCGGTCGCCGCCGCCGCGCTCGACACCGGGGCCACCGACCTGGTGATCGGTCTCGGCGGGTCGGCGAGCACCGACGGCGGCACCGGCGCGCTCCGCGCCCTCGGGCTGCGCCTGCGCGACCGCCGGGGCCGGGACCTGCCGCTCGGCGGCGCCGCGCTGGCCGACCTGGCCGACCTGGACCGCAGCGGCCTGCGGCCCGCCCCGCCCGGCGGGGTGCGGCTGCTGGTCGACGTGACCGCGCCGCTGACCGGACCGACCGGCGCCGCCGCCGTCTTCGGCCCGCAGAAGGGCGCCGGCCCTCACGACGTGGCGGCGCTCGACGCCGCGCTGCGCCACCTCGCCGCGCACGCCGGCGGCGACCCCGGCCAGCCGGGCGCCGGCGCGGCCGGCGGCACCGGCTACGGCCTCGCCGCGCTCTGGGGCGCGCGGATCGTGCCCGGCGCGGCGGCCGTCGCCGACCTGGCCGGACTCGCCGACGCGCTGGCCGACGCCGACCTGGTCCTCACCGGCGAGGGCCGGTTCGACGAGACGTCGCTGGGCGGCAAGGTGGTGGGCACGCTGCTCGACACGGCCGCCGCCGCCGGCGTACCCGTGCAGGTCGTCGCCGGTCAGCTCGGCGCGACGCCCCCGGACGCGGTGACGGCGGCGGTGTCGTTGGTCGAGCTGGCCGGGTCGGTGGAGTCGGCGCTGGCCGAGCCGGGCCGGTGGTTGCGCGCGGCCGGCGGCCGGCTCGCCGCGCGAGTCGGGCCTGTCGGACAGAACACGTGGCCGTCGTCGCCGCTCGCGGGCAAGATCGGGTCATGACCTCCGCGCCCCCCTCGATCACCACGCCGATCACCGCCGACCTGCTGCGCGGCGCGCTCGACCTGGAACGCACCGCCCAGGGGGTGCTGCCGCACCGGCTGCCCGCGCGGGCCCGGGCGCAGAACGCCGACCCGCAGGTGGCGATGGCGGAGGCGATGCCGTCGGGCGTCCGGCTGGTGTTCCGCACCCGCGCCACCGTCGTCGAGCTGGACGTGCTCGCCACCAAGATGGTCTACCGGGGCACGCCGCCGCGCCCGGACGGCCGCTACGACCTGCTCGTCGACGGGCGGCTGACCGGCCAGGCCACGGCCGGCGGCGGCAAGGTGCTCGCCATCGACCTGAGCACCGGCGCGGTGAGCACCGAGCCGGGCCCGGTCGCCGCGGTCCGCTTCGCCGGCCTGCCCGCCACCGACAAGGAGGTGGAGATCTGGCTGCCGCAGCGCGAGATCACCGAGCTGGTGGCGCTGCGCACCGACGCGCCGGTGGAGACCGTCGGCGACCGCGGCCGGCGGGTGTGGCTGCACCACGGCAGCTCGATCAGCCACGGCTCGGACGCGGAGAGCCCCACCGGCACCTGGCCGGCGATCGCCGCCGGGCTCGCCGGCGTGGATCTGGTCAACCTCGGCTTCAGCGGCAGCGCGCTGCTCGACCCGTTCACCGCACGGGCCATGCGCGACGCCCCGGCCGACCTGATCAGCGTCAAGATCGGCATCAACCTGGTGAACAGCGACGCGATGCGGCTGCGGGCGTTCACCCCGGCGGTGCACGGCTTCCTCGACACGCTGCGCGACGGGCACCCGGACACCCCGCTGCTGGTGGTGTCGTCGATCCTGTGCCCGATCCAGGAGGACACGCCCGGGCCGGGCGCCGCCGACCTCAGCACCGGCACGCTGCGGTTCGTCGCCACCGGCGACCCGGCCGAGCAGGCCGCCGGCAAGCTCACCCTGCGGGTCATCCGCAGCGAGCTGGCCCGGATCGTCGCGGAGCGGGCCACCGAGGACCCGAACCTGCACTACCTCGACGGGCTGGCGCTCTACGGCGAGGCGGACTTCGCCGAGCTGCCGCTGCCCGACGCGCTGCACCCCGACCCGGTGGCGGACCGCCGGATCGGCGAGCGGTTCGCGGCGCTGGCGTTCGGCCCGGGCGGTCCGTTCGCCGGCTGAGCGCGCGGGCGATCCCGGCTCCGCCGACGCCGCGGAGGGTTCCGCTCCGATCCACTACACTCGCCGGACTGTCCCACCCGAACGAAGGACGCACATGGCCCGCCCCTACGGTCCCGGACCGAAGCAGTTCGTCTTCGCCGCCGACGACGGCGACGACCAACGGGTCTCGGTGCGTGATCCGCAGGAGGCCTACGAGGTGTTCGCCGCGTTCCTGCGGGCGCGAGAGTCCGACACCTACACCATCAGGGACGAACCGGCGGGGCAGAGTCTGGTGCTCATGCCCCGCCGAGGGCTGATCTCCCGATTCCGGGACGCGGACCAGCCCCGGTCGGAGCACCTCAAGGTCGACCGGGGCAACCGCTACCTTCCCGGCGCGATGCTGTTCTTCGAGAACGGATACGCCGGCCTCGACCACTTCGGCCAGTGGCTCGCCGACCTCTCCGACCTCGACGCGGCACCGGAGACCCGCGGCGCCACCCGCGCCGCCATGTTCACGACGGAAGCGGCGGCCGTCGCCGAGGTCGGCCGGATCTGGGCGGACTCCGGCATCGTCGACCCGAGCGACCAGTACTACGTCTTCTTCGAATCGGACGATCTCGACCACGACCGGGCCGAACGCGCCGAACTGCTCCAGCTGATCGCATTCCTCGGTCTGGAACGGGTCGACCCCCCGGTCGGGGCCGCCGGGGGCGAGGTCTGGGTACGCAGCGATCCGCGACTCGACGCCGAATGCGAGCGATGGTCGTGAGCAGGCGGTGAGAGACGTCGTCTTCACGCGCCTCGGCAACGGCTGGATCCCGGACGTGGTCCGCTCCGACGGTGGGCTGAAGCTGATGCTCGCCGCCGGCGCCGACGCCAACCACGAGCCTCGCGTGTTCACGGTCCCGATCTCCGAGGCCCACCTCGCGGTGATCCGGGAGGACCTGGCCCGACACCTGCTGCTGTGGAGCGCGGTCCTGCCGCTGTGCGACGCCGCCGGAAGCCGGGGGCAGCTCGACGAGAACGCCGCCGCCGCGCTCCTGGACCCGGTCCTGCTCTCCCCGCCCGCGGAGGTCGACGCGCTCTTCCGGCGCATCCGGTGGGACCGGAGCCGGCTCGTCGCCCACGGCGCCGACCTCGACCTGCTCGAACGCGGTCGGGTCTGCGAGGCGATGCGCGCGGCGACGGAGGGGGCGGACGAGAAGCGCGCCCAGGAGCACGCCGCGGACCGCCGTCGCGCCGAGCGCGGAGTGGTCCTCGGGCCGCTCGACGCGCAGATTCTGCGGTACACGGGTCAGTACCGGCACGGCGCGACGATTCCGAGGCGACTGCCCGACGACGTCGATCCCGCGCTGCTGCCGCAGGTCATGCGGGTGATCGCCACCGCGGAGCAGGCGTGCGCCGGGATGCGGATCGGCCTCGATCCACGGCGGGGAAACCGGGCCACGGACAAGGGCGACTGGGATCGGACGGCGGCGGCGGTCGACGCGGCCGTGCGGCGCGCGTACCCGGGACTCGCCGCCGACGCGGTGCGGACGGTGAGCTTTCTGATGTGCTCGGAGGTGGCGGAACGCTCCAGGAGCACCCCGGTGGAGGACGACGACGAGGCCGCCGACGTCGGTGGGAGTGCCGGTAAGACGGCCCTGTCCTTCACCGACGACAAGGGCGGCGAGGTGACGTGGTTGCGGGACGGTCCGCGCACCGCCTCCGCCGAGTTCTGGGCGTTCGTCGCCGACCGCTCCGCGGCGGACAACGAGGTGTTCACCATCGAGGACGAGGAGATGGGCGAGGGGATCCAGCTGCACTTCTACGCGGACTCCATCGCCCGGATCACCACGGCCCGCCCCGGGGAGGCCGGGTCGGATCCGCAGTACCGGGTCGAGTACCGCCTGGTCGACGGCATGGGCGGATACCGCGACCTGGTGCGCGCCTTCGTCCGCGGCGGCTGCGCCGCACTCGACCGGCACGGTCCCTGGATGTCGGACGTCGCCGAGTTCGAACGCGCGCGTGGTCGACGCCACGGGCGGTAGGTCCCGGCGGGAACCGCCGCGCGGGGCAGCGGGCGGTGCGGCCCGCCAGTACGGTGCGGAGAGTGGACAGGTCCCACCCGCCGGTGGCGGGCATCGTGCACCACGCGCCCGGCTCGACCGTCCGACTGCGTCCGGTGGCCGAGGGCGATCTGGCGATGTTGCGCCGGTTCGCTGTCGAACCGGGGTTGATCGGGCTCGACTGGGCCGGCTTCCGGGACGCCGCCGCACCGGCCCGCCGGTTCGCCGAGGACGGTTATCTCGGCGAGCGCACCGGCGGCCTGGTCGTGCAGGTCGACCCGGCGGAGGACGGCCCGGCCGGCTACCTCAGCTATCTGCAGGGGCAGTACGGCGGCCGGGCGCCCTACTGGGAGATCGGGATCGTGCTGCTGCCCGAGTGGCGCGGCCGGGGCATCGGCTGGCGGGCCCAGGCGCTGCTCTGCGACTACCTGTTCAGCCACACCCCGGCGCAGCGCATCCAGGCCGGCACGCATGCCGAGAACACCGCGGAGCAGCGCTCACTGGAGAAGGCCGGGTTCCATCTGGAGGGGGTCGTGCGGGCCTGCGAGTTCCGGGCCGGCGCCTGGCGCGACGGGTGGCTCTACAGCCGGCTGCGTGACGACCCGTCACCGCTGTGACGGGTCGTCACGCCCGGCTGGCGGCTCCCCCAGCGTCAGATCCGTCGGCGGCCGTACGTGCCGGCGACGATGGCCACGCCGATGGCCGCGAAGACGACCTGGATCAGCAGCTCGATCCAGTCGATGCCGTTGGTGTCGGCCACGTTCAGCGCGCCGGCGACGGCCGTGCCCAGGAGGGCCGCCACCACGCCGATGACCAGGGTGAGCCAGATCGGGATGTTCTGCTTGCCCGGCACGACCAGGCGACCCAGGGCGCCGATGATCAGACCGATGATGATGCCGGAGATGATGCCGCCGACGTGCATGATGGTCGCCCTTCCACGGGGTGGTTGTCGTCGCCGACCTGATTGCCCAAGGCAACGAAAAACGAAACCGACTGGCGTGTGATGGCTCAGGCACCCCGAGGAGGACACATGGCACATGGCCCCGTGCTGGTCATCGGACTCGACCCGGCCCGGATCCCGGGCTGGGACCCGGATCCGGTCGTGTCCGCGATCGCGCGCGGACACGCCCGGTTCGCCGAGTACGGGATCGAGGCCGACCTGTGCCTCACGGCGGCCGACACGGCCGCCGAGGAGCAGATCACGGCGGCGCTGACCCGCCGGGAGTACGCCTGCGTGGTCGTCGGCGGCGGCATCCGCAAGCACGAACCGTTGCTGGAGTTCTTCGAACAGGTGGTCAACCTGGTGCACCGGCACGCTCCCGGCGCGGCGATCGCCTTCAACAGCACGCCGGAGGACACCGTGGACGCGGCGCTGCGCCGGCTCGGCTAGGGCGTGTCCCCCAGCGGCCACACCTCGACCACGCCGTGGGCCACCGCGCACGGCGTGCCGGACACCATCTCGATCGCCTCCTCCATCGACGCCGCCTCGATGACGGCGAAGCCGCCGATCGGGAGCGCCGAGGTGAGGAACGCGCCGTCGCGCACCTCGGTGCCCGCGCCGTCGTGGTTGCGCACCTGCGCCGGCGGGCCGGCCACACCCATCCGCACCCCGGCCGCCCGCAGCCGTTCGTCGTGTGCGTGGGCGGCGTCGCGTACGGCCGGATCGGTGCGGTCGTAGCCCGCCTGGTCGCCGTACCCGATGGTGATGAACGTCGGCATGGTTCGGTCCTCTCCTCGCGTGTGCGGTCACCGCCCTGCGTACCACGCGCTCCCCCGGCGCGCCGCCCGCCGGGCGAGGCGTCAATCGAAGATCGTTTATTGACATCGTTTTCGAAGGCGCAGTAGCGTGAGGTCGGCGGGAGCGGAGGGCAGGTGCCCCGCCGGAAGCCGGGTGCCGTCCCGCGCCGCAACACAGCACGAGCCGTCCGTCGGTGTCCGGGTCCCCGGCGGGCTGTTCCACATCGCGCCCACCCCTTTCCGCACGACCTCGCCGCCGGCCGGTCCACGCCGTCGCGCCGCGCGCAGCACGCCACCCACCGACCCCCATCCGGAGGACCCGATGACCCGAAGACTTCGACTGTTCAGCGCGGCAGCCGCCGCCGTCGCCGTCCTGGTCGCCGCGGCGACCATGACCACCGGCCCGGCGAGCGCCGAATCCAACGGCGGCGTACGGGTGATGCCGCTCGGCGACTCCATCACGGACGGTTTCAACGTCCCCGGCGGCTACCGGATCGAACTGTGGCGCAGGTTGGCGGCGGACAACTACCGGATCGACTTCGTCGGCTCACAGTTCAACGGCCCGAGCAGCCTCGGCGATCACGACCACGAAGGCCACTCCGGGTGGACCATCGCCCAGGTCGACGCCAACGTGGTGAACTGGCTGCGGGCGACGAACCCCCGCACCGTGCTGCTGCACATCGGCACCAACGACATGTACGGCGACACCAGCGGCGCGCCGTCCCGGCTGGCCACCCTGATCGACCGCATCACCACGACGGCGCCCACCACCGAGGTCTTCGTCGCGACGATCGTCCCCAAGTCCGGCGCGGACAGTCAGGTCCGCGCCTACAACGCGGCGATCCCCGGCATCGTGAAGAGCCGCGCCGACGCCGGGCGGCGGGTGCACCTGGTGGACATGTACGCGGCCCTCACCCTCAGCGACCTGGCCGACGGGGTGCACCCCAACGCCGGCGGCTACAACAAGATGGCCGCGGCCTGGTACACCGCGCTGCGGTCGGTGCCCGGCAGCATCAGCGACGGCACCCCGCCCACCAGC
This sequence comes from Micromonospora humi, assembly GCF_900090105.1. Classification (GTDB taxonomy): domain Bacteria; phylum Actinomycetota; class Actinomycetes; order Mycobacteriales; family Micromonosporaceae; genus Micromonospora; species Micromonospora humi. Next base: position 336,731 of record NZ_FMDM01000002.1, read on the forward strand.
GCGCCGCCCACCACCACCCCGCCGACGACTCCCCCGCCCACGACTCCCCCGCCCACCACCCCGCCGCCGGCCGGCGGATGCCGGGTCGCCTACACGGTCAACGCCTGGAACAACGGCCTCACCACCGCCGTGACGATCACCAACACCGGCGGCTCGACCGTCAACGGCTGGGCGCTGGCGTTCACCCTGCCGGGCGGACAGACGATCACCAGCGGCTGGAACGCCACCTACGCGCCGACGAGCGGCGCGGTCACCGCGCGCAACGTCTCCTACAACGGCGCCATCGCCCCGAACGGCTCGATCGACATCGGCTTCCAGGCCACCCACACCGGCAACACCGGCAAACCGGCGTCGTTCAGCCTGAACGGTGCCGTCTGCTCGACCGCCTGAGCACCGCGGCCCGCCGTACGGATGGACGGCCGGTCGCCACCGTCGTGGCGCACGGCCGTCCACCCGCGCGAGCGGTGCCGCCGGGTGGCGGCAGACGCGGCCGGGTCCGCCACTCAGTCGGCTTTCACCGCGAGGACCGGGCAGGGCGCCCGGAGCAGGATCTCCTGCGCGGTCGACCCCATGATCAGCTTGCCGACCGGGGTGCGGTGCCGCACGCCGATCACCACCAACGACACGTCCGTGGTGGTGGCGAGCTCGACGATCTCCTCGGCCGCGTCCCGGCCGCGGACCAACTGCCGGATCTCGTGCGGCACCCCGGCCGCGACCAGCTCCCGGACCACCCGGTCCAGGTCCGGCTCGCCGGCCAGCCTCGGGTCGACGTAGGCATCGCCGCGGGACGTGTTCAGCACCAGCACCTCCTCGCCGCGGAGGCGGGCCTGTTCGATCGCGGCCCGCAGCGCCGCCTCCCCCAGCGGCGAGGGGACGTAGCCCACCAGGATCGTCATGCCGTCACCGACCTTTCCCGAAGCGGTCGCACCACGAAACGCGCCAGCAGCGGCCAGGCGAGCACCACCACGATGACCGCGTACACCAGCCAGGACACCCAGCCGCCGACGAGGCCGTGCAGTTCGCCGCCGGAGAGCTGCAACGCCCGCCGGCCCTGCAACTCGGCGCGCGGGCCGAGGATCACGCCGACCACCAGCGGCAGGATCGGCAGCCCGAAGCGCCGCATGCCGAACCCGAGCAGGCCGAGGGTGAGCAGCAGGAACAGGTCGAACGGCTGGGCGTTGACCGCGTACGCGCCCATCGAGGCGAAGAAGACGATGCCGGCGTACAGGTAGGGGCGGGGAATCCGCAGCAGCCGCGCCCAGGCCGGCGCGAGCGGCAGGTTGAGCACGAGCAGCATCAGGTTGCCCACGAAGAGGCTGGCGATCAGCGTCCAGACCAGCGCGGACTCGCGCGTGAACAGCAGTGGGCCGGGCTGGATGCCGTACTGCTGGAAGCCGGCCAGCATCACCGCGGCGGTGGCGTTGGTGGGCAGTCCCAGCGCGAGCATCGGCACCAGCGTGCCGGCGGCGGAGGCGTTGTTGGCCGCCTCCGGTCCGGCCACGCCCTCGATCGCGCCCCGCCCGAACTCCTCCGGATGCCGGCTGAGCTTCTTCTCCGTCACGTACGACAGGAAGGTGGGGATCTCGGCGCCGCCGGCCGGCACCGCGCCGAACGGGAAGCCGAGCGCGGTGCCGCGCAGCCACGGTTTCCAGGACCGCCGCCAGTCCTGCCGGCCCATCCACGGCTGGCCCACGGGGATCACCTCGCCGGCGCGTCGCCGCAGGCGCGCGGCGATCCAGAGCGCCTCACCGACGGCGAAGATGCCGACCGCCACCACGACCACGTCGATGCCGTCGGCGAGTTGCGGCAGGCCGAGGGTGAGCCGCTGCTGACCGGTCTGGTCGATGCCGATCACACCGATCACCAGGCCGAGCAGCAGCGAGGCGAAGCCGCGGATCCGGGAGGCGCCGAGCACCGCGGTGACCGCCACGAACGCCAGCAGCATCACCGCGAAGTAGTCGGGCGCGCCCAGGCTGACCGCGAACGACACCACCGGCGGCGCGACCAGCACCAACAGCAGCGTCGCGATGGTGCCGGCGACGAACGAACCGATCGCGGCGGTGGCCAGCGCCTGCGCGGCCCGGCCCGCCTTGGCCATCTTGTTGCCCTCGATCGCGGTGACCACCGACGACGACTCGCCGGGAGTGTTCAGCAGGATCGAGGTGGTCGAGCCGCCGTACATGCCGCCGTAGAAGATGCCGGCGAACAGGATCAACGCCTGGGCCGGTTCCATGCCGTGGGTGACCGGCAGCAGCAGCGCCACGGTCATCGCCGGGCCGATGCCGGGCAGCACGCCGACGGCGGTGCCGATCGTGACGCCGAGCAACGCGATCAGCAGGTTCATCGGGGTCAGCACGTGGCCGAACCCGTCGAGCAGGGCGGAGAGGCTGTCCATCTAGAGGATCCCTTGCAGCACACCGGCGGGCAGGTTGACGCCGAGCCCGATGGCGAAGGCGTAGAAGGTGATCAGCGACAGCGCGACCGCGATCACCAGGTTGCGCACGTGGTGCCGGTTGCCGAGCGCGAACGCGGAGCCCCAGAACAGCAGCGCGCCGCTGATCACCCAGCCCAGCGGCTCGATCAGCACCGCGTTCACCACGAACGCCGCGATCAGCAGCAGCACCGTGCGCCAGTCGATCGGGCTGCTCAGGTCGACGTCCTCGCCGCCCTCCGGCTCGCCGGCGCCGCCGCGGTACACGTCCACCGCGTAGACCGCCGCGACCACCAGCAGCAGCGCGCCGAGCAGCATCGGCACCGGTTTCGGTCCGATCGGGTCGGCGGCGTTGAGGGCCTGGCCGATCCGGCCGGCGTCCACCAGCACGAGCGCGCCGAGCACGGCGAGGAAAACGCACACCGCGTACTGCGCGCGGTCCGGCCGCGCTTCGCCGGCGGACGGCCCGGCGCCCGGGGGTACGGCGTCGAGCGGTTCACCGGCGGGCGTCGGACCGGGTTGTGCCGGGATCTCGGGTACGCCCGGAGGCCGGGACGGCGGGTCGCCGTCCCGGTCCGGTCGGGTCGACGCGCCGGTCATGCCAGTCCGAGCTGCTTGAGCAGGTCGGCCACCGAGGTGTCCTGGGCGGTGAGGAACGCGCCGAACTCGTCGCCGGTGACGAACGCGTCGGTCCAGCCGCGCTTGGCCAGCTCGGCCTTCCACTCCGCGGACTCGTGCATCTTCGTCAGCGCGTCGATCCAGACCTTCTTGTCGGCGTCGCTGATCCCGGGCGGGGCGACGATCCCGCGCCAGTTGGTGAACACCAGGTCGATCCCGGCGGACTTGAGCGTGGGGACGTCCTTCAGCGCGTCGATCGGCGCCTCGCTGGTGACCGCGAGGACGCGGAGTTGACCGGCCTCCACCTGGTCGAGGAACTCACCGAAGCCGCTCGCGCCGAAGGCGACCTTGCCGCCGAGCACCGCCGGCAGCAGTTCGCCGCCGCCGTCGTAGGACACGTAGTTCACCTGGCGCGGGTCGATCCCGACGGTCTTGGCGAGTTGCATCGGCAGCAGGTGGTCCGGGCCGCCGGGCGAGGAGCCGCCGCCGACCGCGACCTTCTTCGGGTCGGCCTTCCACGCCGCCACCAGGTCGTTGATCGTCCGGTACGGGGAGTCCTTCGGCACCACCACGGCACCGGCCTCCTCGATCATCTTGGCCAGCGGGGTGGTCTGGGTGAGCGTCGCCGCCGACTTCGAGGTGTACGAGGCGCCGACCACGCCCAGCCCCATCTGCATGGCGAGCTTGCCGTTGCCCTTCTCGTTCACGGTCCGCTGGAGGCCCACCGTGCCGCCCGCGCCGGGCAGGTTGAACACCTGCACGCCGGTGGCGATCTTGGCGTCCTCCATCACCTTGGCCGCGGTCCGGGCCGTGGTGTCGTAACCGCCGCCGGGGCTGTTCGGCACCATGATTCGCAAGCCGGCGACCGGCTTGCCGTCCTCGCCGGGCTCGTCCTGCCCGGCGGTGGCACCGCACCCGCCCAGCGCGAGAGCCGTCGCCATCGCGACGCCCATGACCAGCACACTGTTCCTGGTTGCCATCATGTTTCTCTTCCGTTTCGAATGAGTCCGGCGGCAAGATGATGGCTCCCGGTCGGGTCGCCCGTCTGCGTTGTGTCACCAGCGGAAGTTGAGGTCTTTGTGGTCGCGGTCACGTCCCGGCGTCGTACGCTCGCCGGGCAGCTCCTGATCCTCCAGCTCGCCATCATCCTGGTGGTGCTGGTGGCGGTCGCCGCCGTGTCCCTGGCCCAGTCGGCGGCGACGTTCAACCGGGTCGAGGGCCGCCGGGTGGCCGCCCTCGGCGAACAGCTCGCCGGCAACGCGCTGCTGCGCGACCGGCTCAACCGGCCCGCACCGGGCGAGGCGATCGCCCCGCTGGTGCAGCACACGCTCACCCAGTCCGGCGTCACCTCGGTGACGGTGGCCGACGCCCGGGGCCGGGTGGTCAGCTCGACCGACCCGACGCTGGTGGGCGGTCAACTGGTGCTCGGCGACCCGGGGGTGACCCGGGGCCGGAGCTGGTTCGGCGAGCTGGAGTTGGGCCGGTCACGGGAACTGGTCGCCCAGGTGCCGGTGCTCGGCGCCCGGGAGGAGAACCTGGGCCGGCACCTCGGCGTCGTGGTCATCGGCGAGGCGTCGCCGAGCTGGTGGCAGCGGCTGGTCGGAGCCTCGTCGTACCTCTTCACCTACCTGGGTATCGCCAGCGCGCTCGGTGTGGCCGGGTCCTGGCTGCTGGCCCGCCGGATCAAACGGCAGACCCTCGGGTTGGAGCCGCGGGAGATCGCCGGCCTGGCCGAGCACCGGGAGGCGCTGCTGCACGGCATCGCCGAGGGGGTGATCGCGCTGGACCCGCAGCACCGGGTCACCCTGGTCAACGCGGTCGGCCGCCGCCTGCTCGACCTGCCCGAGCACTGCCTCGGCCGCAGCCTCGCCGAGCTGCGGATCAACGGCCGGCTCCGGGACGTGCTGGCCGGGGCCGGCGGCGGCGCGACGCCGGATCAGGTGGTGGTCCGGGGTGGCCGGGTGCTGGTGATGAACCGGACGACGGTCACCAAGGACGGTCGCCGGCTCGGTTCCGTCACCACCCTGCGCGACCGCACCGAGCTGGCCCGCCTGGAGCAGGAGTTGGGCTCGTTCCGCAGCACCACCGAGCTGCTGCGCGCGCAGACCCACGAGTTCGCCAACCAGCTGCACACCATCTCCGGGCTGATCCAGATCGGCGAGCACGACGAGGTGGTCCGCTACGTCGACACGCTCAGCCGGCACCGCGCCTCACTCGACCTGACCATCACCAGCCGCATCCACGACACGGCGGTGGCGGCGTTGCTGATGGCCAAGTCGGCGGCGGCCGCCGAGCGCCGGGTCGAGCTGCGCGTCTCCGAACGCACCGGGCTGGACCGGCTGCCGCCCGAGGTGGCCGCCGACGTGGCCACCGTGCTGGGCAACCTGCTGGACAACGCGGTCGAGGCGGTGGCCGGTGACGCCGCCACCGGCCCGGCCTGGGTCGAGGTCGAGTTGCGCCAGGACACCGCCTCGGTGGAGATCGTGGTCCGCGACAGCGGCCCCGGCGTCGCACCCGAACTCGCCACCGAGGTCTTCACCCACGGCTTCACCACCAAGGCCGCCGAGGGCGGGGAACGCGGCATCGGCCTGGCGCTCACCCGGCTGGTGTGCCACCGCCGCGCCGGGGAGGTGGCGGTGACCAACACCGACGAGGGCGCCATGTTCACCGCCCGGATGTCGACGTTTCCGACCGCGCCGCAGGGGGCCCGATGATCGACGTACTCGTGGTCGACGACGACTTCATGGTGGCCCGGATCCACCGCGGCTTCGTCGAGCGGATCCCCGGCTTCCGGGTGGTCGGCACCGCCAGCACCGGCGAGGAGGCGGTCTCCGAGATCGACCGGCTGCGCCCGGGCCTGATCCTGCTCGACCTCTACCTGCCCGACATGTTCGGCCTGGACGTGGTCACCCGGATCCGGGCCGCCCGGCACGACTGCGACGTGCTGGTGATCAGCGCCGCCCGGGAGGCCGAGGCGGTGCGCCGCGCGGTCCGCTACGGCGCGGTCAACTACCTGCTCAAACCGTTCGGCTTCGACGAGCTGCGGGTCCGCCTGGAGCAGTACGCCGCGCGCCGGAGCGCGCTGCGCGCGGCGGTCGTCGCCGACCAGGCCGACGTCGACCGGGTGTTGTCACGAGGCGGAGCGGTCGCCGCCGTCCCGACGCTTCCGCGCGGCCTGAGCGCGGAGACCGCCGACCTGGTGGAACGCGCGCTGCGCGGGCACGACGGGACGTTGTCGGCGAGCGAGTGCGCCGACCGGGTCGGCATCTCCCGGGTCAGCGCCCGCCGCTACCTGGAGCACTTCTCCGGCAGCGGCCGCGCCGAGGTGACGCTGCGCTACGGCGCCGCCGGCCGGCCGGAACGCCGCTACGCCTGGTTGTCCTGACCGGTGGGGGCGGTGACCGTCCGGCCACCGCCCCCACCGTCGACGTCCGTCAGGCCGGCCTGCCGGTCACCGTGAAGTTCCGGGTACGACCGACGTTGTCGAACGAGCCGAAGCCCACCCGACCCGAGGTGAACGTGGTGTCCTTCGCGGTCATCAACGGATCGGCGTGACCGTCGACGTAGACGGCGATCTCGCCGGTGGCGGGCAGGTGCACCACCCGCACGTCGTGCCACTTCGCGTCCGTGACCGCCGGGTCGGCGCCCCGGGAGCGGCCGTTCCACTGGTGGTCGATGCGCTCGCGGTCGGCGTTGTCCACCTTGAAGATGCCGTTGTGCGGATAGATCGTGTTGTCGGTGGAGAGGTGCGCGTAGTAGTACTGCGTGTCCGACTGCCAGCCGAACACCACGATCACGTCGCGGTTGGTCACCTCGACCGGCGTGTCCAGGCGTACCTTCGCGTCGATCCGGACCGACGTCCAGGCCGGGCCCTTGGTCAGCACCGCGTACTCGAAGGGACGCCGCGGGCCCACGGGCGCGTCACCGGCCTCGGCGAGGATCACCTGGTTGCCCTCGAACCGCCACTTCGACGGCGTCCGCGGCGCCCAGTTGCGCTCGCCCGCGGTATTGTTCACCCGGGTGCGGCCCACGTCGCCGTCGGCCACCTTCTTCGTGCGGACCACCTTCCAGATCGTGCCGTTGGCCTTGGCCACCAGGTAGATCTCCCCGGCCGCGTCGGTGCCGAAACGCAGGTCGACGCGGTTCGGGTCGCCGGGCGCGCCGGGCGCGGAGAGGTCCCGCATGCGGACCAGGTCACCGGCCGGGGTGTAGAGCGCGAGCTGGTGGATCTCGGCGAGCCCTCGGCCGCGCCGCATCTCCTTGGCCTCGGTGTAGAGGACGCGACCGTCGACCAGGTCACCGAAGACGTACTTGCCGGTCAGCGCCGGCAGGGTGCGGCCACGATAGACGAACCCGCCGGCCACCGCGACCCCGACGTCCGAGGTGCAGTTCCAGTCCGCGGGCGGGTCATGGTCGTACGCGGCGACCGGGTAGGTGTAGCCGTACTTCGCGTCGTCGGCGGGCAGCGGGTAGAGCTTGTCGCACGGGTTCGTGGCGGTCTTGTCGAAGACCCAGTTGCCCTCCCGCTCGCTCCAGCCGAAGTTGTCGCCGGCGCGCACCTCGTAGATCGACTCGACGGCGTGCTCGCCGATGTGGCCCAGGTACATCTTTCCGGTGGCCTTGTCCCAGGAGAACCGGTGCGGGTCGCGGAAGCCCACCGCGTAGATCTCGCCGAGCGCCCCGGCCCGCTTGACGAACGGGTTGTCGGCGGGGATGCCGTACCGCCCGTTGGGGGCGTTGGTGCCGCGCGGGTCGATGCGCAGCAGCTTGCCGTGCGGCAGACCCATGTTCTGCGGGTCGCCGTTGCCGGCGCCCTGACCGCCGTCGCCGACGGCGAGGTACAGCATCCCGTAGTCGCGGTCGCGCGGCTTCGCGGTCGAATTGAAGTTGATCTCCTGGACGCCGTGGATCTGGCCGGCGAAGCCGATGCGCAGCATCTCCCGGTGGGTGCCGGCGAACGTGTCGGCGGCCGGATCGGTGGCCGTCCACTCGGTGATGACGGCCTGGTAGATCGTCTTCGGCTGGGCGTAGTCCGGCGTCCGGGTGGCGAGCGACGCCTGCTCGGTGTGGATGGTGTAGAAGCGACCGTTGCGGCCGAACTCGGGGTGGAACGCGACGTATCCGAAGCCCTGGCCGAGGCCGCGGCCGGAGAAGAACTGCGGCGCGAAGGTGGCGGCCACGTCCAGGTAGACGTGCGGCACCCCGTTCCGTACCAGGTAGAGGTTGCCGTTGAGGTCGGGCACCGCGCGGCGGCCGGAGCGGTCCGGAAGCTCGCTGATGGTGTTGATCCGCGCCTTGCGGACCAGACGGTTGTCGACCGGGACCGGGTTCGGGGTGGACTGCGGGAAGCTGGCGTACTCCTCGAGCACCAGGCCGAGGCGGGACTGGGTGGGCGTCTGCGGGATCGGGTCGTAGACCGCACCGGCGGCCCGCGCGGGCGCGCCAACCATTGTGGACAGGACGAGGGTGGCGGCGGTGACGCCGGCGGTGAACACGGCTCTGCGGAGCCGGCCGGCGCTGCCACGGTGGTGTGACACGCGGTTCTCCTTCTCGGGTGGACGGGTCATCGGGCCATGCGGCGGTACTGCGCGGCGATGTCGCGGGCCGGCACCACGGTGTCGAGGAACATCAGGCCGTCCATCCGGCAGTCGCACGGATTGCGTTCCAGGGTGTCCTGCGGGAAGCTCCCGCCGATCTTGATGCCGCGCGGGTCGGTGGCGCTGGTGAGGTGCGGGCCGGGCCCGCTCAGCTGCCAGGGGTCGCCGGCGGTGGTGTAGAAGCCGTCGACCGGACGGCCGTCGCGGTAGAGGGCCATGGTGCCGCGGGTGAAGTCGTACGTGGCGGCCAGGTGCACCCACTCCCCCTTGGGCAGCAGCGTGCGCCAGTCCGCGCGGGCGGCGAACGTCTGCGAGGCACCGCCGTCGACCCGCCGGCCGAGCGCCACCAGGCGCAGCTCGCCGTTGACGTCGATGAGTTCGAGCAGCGCCCGGACGCCGTGCCCGTCGGAGTCGCCGGTGAGCACGCCGGCCAGGCCGATGGCGTTGTAGCGGTCCGTCGGGTCGGCGGTGGTGGAGTTGAGCGCCGGGCCGTCCATCTCGCGCTTGAACCAGCCCATCACGGTGGTGCCGCCGGTGGCGGCGAACGGGCGCAGCGTGCGCACGCCGCTGGCGGACCAGGTGCCGGCCTTCCAGTCGTCGTTGCCGGCGGTGTCCGGCGCGACCTGCCGGGTCTGCAGCGCCCGGCCGCTGCCCGGGTACGCGCGGTCCGGCACCCGCATGGCCGCGCCGCCGTTGACCAGCTCGATCTCGGTGCCGGAGCGACCCTGGTCGCGCTCCAGCGCCGGGTCGCCCGGCACCGGGTGGTCGAAGTCGTAGTAGGCGACCAGGTGCGGTCGGAGGGTGGGGTGGACGTCGCCCGAGGCGGGCCGGTCGGCGTTGGCCGGGCCGGCGGCGGCGACCAGGGCCGTCGCGAGCGCGACGGTGGCCGCGGCGGCGAGGCGTCGAGGTCTTCTCACGGTGGTGGTGCTCCCTTCGTCGGTGTGAGGTGGTGTCGAAGGTGGATCACCGGGATGCGAAAGCGCTTACGTAAGCGCTTTCGTACCCTATGCTTGTCCCCACGCCCAGGCAAGAGCGCGGCGCGGATCAATGCCCTCAGCAGGAGTTCGTCGATGCCCCGACCCGGTCCACGGCTGCGCCTCGCCGACGTCGCCGCGCGAGCCGGCGTCTCCCTCGCCACCGCCTCCCGCGCGCTGGCCGGCCGCGACGGCGTCAGCGAGGAACTGGCCCGGCACGTCCGGGAGGTCTCCCGGGAGCTGGGCTACGTCGCCAACCCCTACGCCCGGACGCTGGCCGGCGGCGCCACCTCCACGGTCGGGCTGATCGTGCACCAGATCGACGACCCCTACTTCTCCGAGATCGCCAGCGGCGTCATCGAGATCGCCGCCGCGCAGGGCCTGCTCGTCCAGATCGCGCACTCCGGCCGCGACCCGGAGAACGAGCTGCGCCAGTTGCGGCACCTCATCGCCCAGCGGGTCGGCATCATCCTGATCGCCGGCTCCGGCTACGACGACCCGGCGGTCGAGGCGCAGGCCCGCGACGAGCTGGCCGGGTTCCAGCGCGGCGGCGGCCGGGTGGCCGTGGTCGGGCGGCACGCGCTCGGCGTGGACGCCGTGGTGCCGGACAACGAGGCCGGCGGCCGCGCCCTCGGCGCGCACCTGCTCAGCCTCGGGCACCGGCGGATCGCGGTGGCGGCCGGCACGCCCGGCCTGACCACGGTGGCCGACCGGCTCGCCGGCGTGGCCGCCGCGCTGGCCGCCGCCGGGCACTCCCCCGACGCGCTGTCGGTGGTGCACTCCGACTTCACCCGCGACGGCGGCCGGGTGGCGGCCGAGCGGATCCTCGGCGCGTACCCGGACAGCACCGCGATCGTCGCGCTCAACGACGCGATGGCGATCGGGGTGCTCTCCGTGCTGCGGTCCCGGCGCATCCCGGTGCCGGACCGGATCTCCGTGGTCGGCTTCGACGACGTGTCGGTCGCCGCCGACCTGGCACCGAGCCTCACCACCGTGCGCCTGCCGATGACCGAGATGGGCCGGATGGCGCTGCAACTCGCGTTGAAGCCCCGCGCCACCCGACCGCGCCGACGCTCCACCGGCCACACGCTGATCGTCCGCGACTCCACCGGCCCGGCCCCGGCCCCGGCGTGATCGACACCAGCTCGGGGAGGTCGCCGGGTCCACCCCGCCGGGATGCCGCCACATCGCCGAGCCGGCGACCAGAGCCGGCCCGTCGGGTCGGGGACCGGGCGGGTCAGGTCATGGGCACCCAGGCCAGTGTGGTCAGGCCCGTCAGTCCGGTCGCCTTCAGGCCGGCGTCGGAGACGGTCCAGAGCACGCCGTCGACCACCAGCGAGCGGCGGATCCGCATGCTCCACTGCGCGCCGTCGGCCAGGGACGGCGGATGCGCGATCGTGCCGACCGCGGTGAACCCGTCGGCGCCGACGCGCAACGCCAGCACCTCGGCGCCCGGCGCGCCCCGGGCGCCCTCGCCGCCGGCCCGGTCGGTGGTCACGCCGGGCCGCATCACCGGGAGCACCACCAGGCGCTCCGGCGCCCACCAGAGGAACGCGTGCGGGTCGAACTCCGCGTCGGACCAGCCCTGCGCCACGTGGTGCTGGGCGACCCGGGTCGGTCGGGCCGGGTCGGCGACGTCGAACAACGACACCTGCAGGCCCTGGATCCGCCCCCGGTCGGTCGCCTCCTGCCCGACCCCGAGCAGGCGGCCGTCGCCGGCCGGATGCAGGTACGACGAGTAGCCGTTGACCTTCAACTCACCGGTCAGCCGCGGCGCGACCGGATCACGCAGGTCCACCGTGTAGAGCGGGTCGGTCTGCCGGAACGTCACCACATAGCCGGTGGGGCCGAGGAACCGCACCGCGTAGATCCGCTCCCCCTTGCCCAGACCGGTGACCTTGCCGACCTCGGTGAGCCGCGCGCCGTCGGCCCGCAGCACGTGCACGCCCGAGACGGAGTCGTCGCCGCCACCCCACCGGTCGCCGCCCGTGGTGGTGGCCACCCGCAGGTGACCGTCCCACTCCGACAGCGCGTACTGGTTGATCAGCCGGCCCGGCACGGTGCCGGCGGCGACGTAGCGCGGCGTGCCTGAGCCGACGTCGAACTGGTAGATCTCGGTGGAGTCGTCCGCCCGGGTCGCCGGCCGGAGCGGAAGCCGCCAGCGGTTGTCGTTGGTGAGGTAGAGCCGCGGGCCGCTGCTGTAGACGGTGTCCCCGTCGGCCGCCACGGTCACCGGGTCACCCGTGCCGAGAGCGGCCGCGCCGAGGTCGAAGCTGAGCACGGTGACCAGCGACGCGCCGGAGAACCCGGCCGGCCGGCTGAGCCGGTCGCAACCGACCCGCCCGGAGGAGGTGCGACCGCCCTCGCGGACCTGGTAGCGGGGCAGCCAGTCGTCGAGCGTCACCTTGTCGATCACCGCCCGGTTGGCGGCGATCCGCTGCGCCTCCGTGCCCTTCGCCGGTTGCGGGAACGCCATCCGCGGCGTGGAGCGGACCACCACCCGGGTGGTCGCGCCGACCTGCCGGGCGTCGACGAGGTGCCCGTCGACCTGGTAGTCGCCGACGATCCTCGGCGCGCCAGCGAGGTCGACCAGCACCAGCCGGGCCTGGGCGGCGCCCGGCGCCGGCCGGCGCCTCGCCGCGACCGGCGCGGTGACCCACCGGTCGGGCAGCAACACCAGCGCCCGGTCGCCGTGCAGCAGCAGGTTGGCCTCGCCGCCGGCGTACCGCTGCTGCTCGGACCGCGGGTCGAGCACCAGCCGGCCGGTCAGCCGGCGGCTCGCCGGGTCCACCACGGACAGCGTGCCGCGGGAGACCGTGACGATCCGCCGGCCGTCGGTCTTCACCAGATCCGGCTCGTCCACCCCGGCCTCGTGCACGGTGGTGCCGGAGAAGCCCGCCGACGGCGCGCCCGCCGCGTCCTTCACCGCCCCACCGACCGCGCCGGCCCGCTCGGCCGCCGCATACGGCAGGATCCCGGCGTCGGCGCCGAGGCCCCACGGACCCACTGCCGCCTTCGCGGCGGACCTGAGCTGCCGCAGCGCCTCGTCGCAGGAGTCGAACGCGACCAGCCGCAGGCCGCCGGCCGGCATCCCCCGATCGTGGGGCGGCGGCGCGGCGGGTGCGTGCGCGGTGCAGCCGGCCAGGGTCAACACGGCGACCGTCGCCCATCCGACGGTCCGGGATCTGCCACCAGTCATGAACCGTCAGACGTGGCCGCCGCCGCCCCGGTTCCCCCGGCGGTCAGCCGCCGGCCATCGCGCCGAGCACGATGAACGGCTCCTTGCCGGCGACCACCTCCTCGGGCAGCGGCGAATCCGGCGACTCGTTGGACAGGTCCAGCTCACAGGCGTAGAAGCGGACGAACGCGCGGCGCTCGCCGCTGTGCCGGTCGCGGATCGTGCCCAGCAGCATCGGGTACGCGGTCTCCAGCGCGTCGAGCACCTCACGCTGGGTGGGCGGCCCGGCGACCTCGACGCGGACCTCGCCGCTGACGTGCGCCAGGTTCTTCAGGTGCGCCGGCAGCACGACCCGGATCACGGCAGCACCTGGACCTCGACCGACAGCACCGCCGGCAGGTCGCGCACGATCGGCGCCCAGTTGTCGCCGCCGTCCGCCGAGTGGTAGACCTGCCCGCCGGTGGTGCCGAAGTAGACCCCGCACTCCTCGTGCGTGTCGACGGCCATCGCGTCGCGCAGCACGTTGACGTAGCAGTGCTCCTGCGGCAGCCCGTTGGTCAGCGGCTCCCAGTGCTCGCCGCCGGTGCGGCTGCGGTAGACGCGCAGCTTGCCGTCCGGCGGGTAGTGCAGCGAGTCGCTGGTGATCGGCACCACGTAGATCGTCTCCGGCTCGTGCGCGTGCACCGCGATCGGGAAGCCGAAGTCGGTCGGGAGGTTGCCGCTGACCTCGCGCCAGTTCGCGCCGGCGTCGTCGGTGCGCATCACGTCCCAGTGCTTCTGCATGAACAACGTGTCCGGCCGGGACGGGTGCTGGGCGAGGCGGTGCACGCAGTGCCCGACCTCGGAATCCTGGTCGGGGATCTCGCCCGAGCGCAGCCCCTTGTTGATCGGCAGCCAGCTCGCGCCGCCGTCGTCACTGCGGAACGCTCCCGCCGCCGAGATCGCCACGTAGATCCGGTCGCGGTCCGCCGGGTCCAGGATGATCGTGTGCAGGCACATCCCGCCGGCGCCGGGCTGCCAGCTCGGGCCGGTCGGGTGCTGGCGCAACGCGGTCAGCTCGGACCACTTCTGGCCGCCGTCGGTGGAGAGGTAGAGGGCGGCGTCCTCCCCGCCGGCGTAGACCGTGTCCACGTCGTGCCGGGACGGCTCGAGGTGCCAGATCCGCTTGAACTCCCACGGCCGGGGCGTGCCGTCGTACCAGAGGTGGTCGCCGACCTCACCGGTGTAGGCGAAGTCGTTGCCCACCGTCGTCCAGTTCTTGCCGCCGTCGTCCGAGCGCTGGATGAGCTGCCCGAACCAGCCACCGGACTGCGACGCGTAGAGCCGGTCCGGATCGACCGGGGAGCCGGTCAGGTGGTAGACCTCCCAGCCACCGAAGTGCGGCCCGTCGACCGTCCAGTCGGCGCGCCGGCCGTCCGACGTCAGGATGAACGCGCCCTTGCGCGTGCCGACAAGTACTCGTGTTGATGTCACGTCTCGTCCTCCGTTCGACCGTTCACCAGGTCCGACCGTGCGCCACGCCGAAACTCATCGCTGTCGTACTCCCCGGGTACGACAATCGGCGGCCGCGCCGGTGGCGGCAAGGCCGCCGCGCCGGCCGTCGAAGGTTGTCGGTGGGGGCCGTTAACCTGCGCGCATGACCGGGCCCGGAGACGTCCCACCCGCCTACCTCGACCGGCTGCGGCCGGTCTGCCTCGGCCTGCCCGAGACCTACGAGGAGCCGGCCTGGGTGGGCACCCGCTGGCGGATCCGCAAACGCACGTTCGCCCACGTGTGCACCGTCGACCCCGACCACCAGGCGGCGTACGCGCGCGCCGCGGGGACCGACGAGCCGATCTGCGTGCTGACGTTCCGCTCCCCCGGCGACGAGATCGCCGGGCTGGTCGCCGCCGGCCCGCCGTTCTTCAAGCCGGACTGGGGCCCCGACGTGGTCGGCATGGCGCTCGACGACGACACCGACTGGGCCGAGGTCGCCGAGCTGCTCACCGAGAGCTACTGCGTGCTCGCGCCGAAGAAGCTGGTCACGCTGGTCGCGCGCCCGCATCCCCCGGGCTGACCGACCCACCGGGGGGATGCGGCGCACCTCCGTTTCCGGCTACCGTGTGCGGGGTAGCACTGCCCGCATCCCGGGCCGGTCGCCGCGGTGGTCCCGGGGGCAGGGACCGACGCGGCCACGAGACCGCCCGGGGGGGTGAGCGTGCGGGTTCTGGCGGGGCGTTACCGGCTGGTCGATCAGATCGGTCGGGGCGGAACGGCGACCGTCTGGCGTGCCGTCGACGAACTGCTCGGCCGGACCGTCGCGGTGAAGCTGCTCGACTCCGACGCCGCCGACGACCGCTGGTGGCGGGCCGCGGTGCGGGAAGAGGCACGGGCGGCCGCCCGGCTGAACCATTCGAACGTGGCCATGGTCTACGACTACGGCGAGGCCCGAGTCGCCGGGCTGCGCCGGCTGCCGTTCCTGGTGCTGGAGTACGTCGAGGGCGAGACGCTCGCCGACGCGCTGCGCCGCGACGGTGCGCTGGACTGGTCTCAGGCGGTCCGGATCTGCGCGGAGGTCGCGGCCGGGGTCGCCGCCGTGCACGCCGCCGGGCTGGTGCACCGCGACCTCAAGCCGGGCAACGTGCTACTCCCGCCCTCGGGGCCGAAGCTGGTGGACCTCGGTATCGCGCTCGCGGTCGGCGCCGACACCGTCAACGGCCGGGGCGAGATCCGTGGGACACCCCGCTACATGGCGCCGGAGCAACTGCTCGGCGAGGTCGCGGTGCCGGCCAGCGACGTCTACGCCCTCGGCCTGCTGCTCACCGAGTGCCTGACCGGACACCCGCCGGTGCGCCCCGACCAGCCCGAGCGCCAGGACCACCTGGCCGCGCTCCCGGTCGACGGCGTACCGGAGGCGGTCGACGAGTTGCGTCGCGCCTGCCTGACGCCCGAGGTCGAGGACCGGCCGACGGCCGAAGAGGTGGCCCACCGGCTCGGCCTGACCGTCGCGATCCCACCGGCGCGGATGCGACCCGCCGTGGCCGGCCCGCCGGCTTTCCCGACGACGGCGGTCACCGGGTCCGCGCGCTCACGACGTCGCCGGGCGCTGCTGGTGGGCGGCCTGCCGGTCGTGCTGGCGGGCGCGGTGCTCGCCGCCCAACTGCCCGGGCTCTCCTCGACCGGCGACGCCGCCGAGGGCGCGGCGGAGCCACCGTCGGCCGCGCCGTTCGGTTGCGCCGTCGCCTGGTCCGCCGACCGGGCGACGGACGGCACCTTCGGCGCCGACGTCAGCGTCGAAGTGACCGGGCCGCGACCGACCGGGCCGGTGTTGTCCTTCCGACTCCCGCCCGGTCAGCAGCTCACCGCGCCGCTCGACCGCTGGCAGTCGGGGCGCCAGGTGCGCCTGCCGGTGGTGGTGGACCCGGCCGGCACGACGCGACTCCCGCTGCGGGGCACCTGGACGGATCGCGCCGGGACCGTCGCCGACTCGTTCGCGATCGGCGGCGTGCCGTGCCGGCGATCCACGGTGGTCACCATCGACGACTCTCGCTCCGCGACCGGCCCGGACCGACCCTGGGCACCCCCGCCCACCGAGCCGGTACGGGACGAGGGACCGCCGGCCGGCGGCGCGCCGGGAGGCCGCTCCGAACCGCCCACGGCCGATCCCCGGCCGTCCGGCTCGGCGAGCGGCGCCGACCCGTCGCGGTCGGCCACGCCGTCGCCGTCCACCAGCCCGTCGAAGCCCGCCGAACCGTCGGAGTCGCCGACACCGCCCCTGCCGACCGCCGACCCGACCGAAACGACCGACCCCGACCCGCCGACGACGCCACCGACCGCGCCCGACGGTGAGGCGGCGGAGTCGACCGGCGCGACGCCGGACGGCGGCGCAGGCATCCGGGCCTGAGTCAGCCCAGCTTCTTCCGCAGCGTCTCGAACGCCAGGTCCGGGCGGCGGGGCACGCCGAAACGCTCATCGCCGTACGGGAACGGGCTGAGCTCGCCGGTACGCACGTAGCCGCGCCGCTCGTACCAGGCGATCAGGTCGTCGCGCTGGACGATCACGGTCATCCGCAGCTCGCCGGCGTGCCAGCTCTCGCGGGCGTACCGCTCGGCCTCGGCCAGCAACTCGCGGCCCAGCCCGCCGCCCTGGTGCCGCGGGTCGACCGCGAACATGCCGAAGTAGGCGTGGTCGTCGCGCCGCTCCACCTGGCAGCAGGCGATGAGCCCGCCGTCGCGCTCCGCCACCAGCACCACGCCACCCGGGCCGGTCACCGCCGCGGCCACCATCTCCGGGTCGGTGCGCTGCCCGTCGAGGAGGTCCGCCTCGTGGGTCCAGCCGGCTCGGGCGCGGTCCCCCCGGTACGCCGACTGAATCAGGTCGACCAGGGCGGGCACGTCGGCGGGTCGAGCGGTGCGGGTGTGCATCGTGTTCTCCACGGTCGAGGCGGCGTACCGGGCCAGCGTACGCAGGCCGCCGCCCCGGCCTGGCGCGGACCCGGCGGGACCGGCGCGGGCGTGGTTGACTGCCCGGCATGGAGGCGACCATCGGAGCGCCGGGCCTACCGGCCACGCTCGACCTGCCGGCCGGGCCGGCCCGCGGCGGTCTGGTGGTGTTGCACGGCTCGCACGCCGACCAGCGGTCCTCCTTCCTCTACGAGCACCTCGCCCGGCTGCTGCCGCCGGCCGGCGTCGCGGTGCTGCGCTTCGACCGCCGCCCTCGCGTCGACGGTCACGACGTGCCGCTGAGCGACCAGGCCGACGACGCGGCCGCCGCGCTCACCGAGCTGCGCCGGCACGTCGGATCGGCGCCGGTCGGGCTGTGGGGTTTCAGCCAGGGCTCGTGGGCGGCGGCGCTCACCGCGACCCGGAATCCGGTCGACTTCCTGATCCTGGTCGGGTCCAGCGGGGTGAGCCCGGCGGTCCAGATGCGCTACGGCACCGCCGAGCAGCTGCGCCGGCACGGCTACGGGCCGGCCGAGCTGGCCGAGCTGGCCCGGCTGCGCGAGGTCGCCGAGGGGTTCCTGCGCGGCGACGTGCCCCGGTCGACGGCGCAGGCGGAGCTGGACGCCGCGGTGCGGCGGCCGTGGTTCCCGCTGGCGTTCCTGCCCCGCGTGCTGCCCGAGGCGCCCGGCACCTGGGCCGACATGGATTTCGACCCGGCGCCGATCCTCGCCCGGCTGACCGGCCCGGTGCTGCTCTGCTACGGCGAGACCGACGCGTGGACCCCGATCGACGACAGCCTCGCGGTGTGGCGGCGGGCGGCCCGCGACGCCGAGCTGACCGTGGCCCGGCTGGCCGGCTGCGACCACGCGCCCACGCTCGACGAGCGCGAGGACCTGGCCGGCGTCAGCACGCAGTACGAGGCCGTCCTGCTCGACTGGCTCGACCGGCAGCTCCCGCGGCAGTCCGATCGCCGGCAGCCGGAGCCGCGGCTACGCTGCCTGCCATGACCGCCGCCGAGCTGCCGACCTACGAGTTCGCCTTCCCCGGGCCGCTGCGCGACCAACTGGTCGCCGCCGTGCTCGACGGGACGAAGACCAGCACCACCGGCTTGCTCCAGGATCTCGAGATCGAGGGCGAGGCCATGCCGGAGGTCGGCGCCCGCTTCGCGGTGGTCGACTCCGCCGGCCGGCCGGTGGCCGTCATCGAGCTGGTCGAGGTCCGCGTCGCCCGGATCGGCGACGTCGATCTCGACCACGCCCGCGACGAGGGCGAGGGCTACGCGTCGGTGGCCGACTGGCGTGCCGGCCACGAGAACTACTGGCACGGCGTTGACTACCGTGGCTGGCTCGGGGACCCCGCGTTCACGATCGACGACGACACGCCGGCCGTGCTGGAGCGGTTCCGGCTCGTCGAGACGCTCTGACCGAGGCGTTCGGAGCGGACGCGAACTCGCTCAGACCGCCGTGCCCGGAGGCGACTTCAGCAGGGACTCCGCCTCGGGAAGGTGCCCACCTCGGCCCGCGCGCAGGGCGGCTGCGGCCATCCGGACGAGGTCGATGTTCACGCCGGCCGCGCCGCTCGGGTCGTGCACCGTCAACCGCAGGTCCAGGCTGACCGCCGTCCCGCCCCAGCCCTGCGCCTCGATGTTGACGTGCGCGACCTTCTGCGACCCGAGGTGCGGCAGATAGCCCAGGGGCGCCAGGTGCACCCGCTCGGAGCCCAACGCGTTCAGCTTGGACCGGTGTTTCGTGTCCGGGTGCTCCGCCAGGTTGCGGAAGTCCTCCGTGCCACCGAGGTTGACCTGGTAGGAACTGGTCAGGGTGAGGCCGCGCTCGGCCAGCAGGCGCAGTAGCGCGTGGTGGACGACGGACGTGCCGAACTGACTGGCCAGATCGTCCCCGATCAGGGGTAGGCGGGCCTCGGTGAACCGCCCGAGCAGTGCCGGGTCCCGGGCGAGCGGGTCGGACGTGGTGTTGACGAATCCCACCCCGGCCAGGAGTGCCGCCTCGGCGTAGGCGCGTGCGGTGTCCGGCCGGCCGCTCGGCGCGGAGTAGAGCAGGACCTCGGCGCCCGTCAGCGCGGCGGCCACCCGTTCGACCTCCGCCGAGTCGACGAGGCCTCGCTGGACGAGCACACCGGACGGCGCCAGGTCCGCGCCCAGGCGGGGGACGTTGTTGGGGGGCAGGAAGATCGCATCGTGCAGGTCCCGGCCCACCCGGACCGGCGAGGTGGCGAACGCCGCGACGACCTCGACCGCGTCCACGCCCAGCCCGGCGACCTCAGGATGGCGGACGCCGGTCAGGCTGCCCGTCCGCCGGTGCAGGTCGATGCCCTGCACCAGCGCCGAGGTGTTGTTCCCGACGCCCACGACGGCGACCTTCACGCTTTCGATCATGCCGGGCAGGCTACCCGCGGGCCGCCCCAGATTCCGCCCCGCGCCCGCGTCCGGACGCAAGCCGCGTCATCGCGTCGCGGGGACGTAGCGCACACCCGCAGGCTCCGGGAACAGGTAGCCGAAGCACGGCGGCGGGTCCGCGCGGTCGAACGGTTCCTCGACATCCGGGTCGCCGAAGACCTCGAAGCCGATCAGCCCGAGCCGGAAGCCGACGTCGTCGTACATCTCGGCACCGACCGCGGCCAGCCAGTCGTCGATCGGCCGGCGCCAGTCCAGCGACCGCGACCCGCCGTCGTCGGAGAACGGGAAGCCGCCCACCCGCGCGTCGACCCGGGCCAGCGCGGTGGTCGGCACGTAGAAGTCGACCCAGTCGGTGCCCTGATCCTCGCGGGTGACGAAGACGCCGCAGACGATCCGGGCGCCGCCGGGCAGGTCGACCCGGCCGTACAGGTGGTCCGACCCGACCATCGACGACCAGGCGGGCGGGACCACGATGGTCTCGTCCGGTTCCCGGTCCGGGTCGAGGTGGCAGCCCCGGATGCCGGCCGCCCGCCACAGCGCGCCCAGCGCACGGTCCAGTCGCTCGTCGTCGGCGTCGCCGACCTCGATCGCCAGCTCGTAGAAGCCGCCGGTCCAGTTCTCGGCGTCGGTGAATGCGGCCGGGTCGGGTGGAGCGCCGGTCAGTCGAGCCACCAGGCTTGCATGTCCGCCCCGACCGGCGTGAAGCGCAGCACGGTGACCACGAGGCCGGCGACGACGCCGACCAGTAGCAGCGCCCGCAGCGCGCCGGACAGCGCCCGGCGGTCCCGGGCCAGCAGCAGCGCGCCGTAGCCGGCGAGCAGCGGGCTCGCCAGGCCGGCGAGGAAGAGCATCGCGGTGAGGCCGTAGAGCCACATGAACGGGTTCCAGCCGTGCATGCCCAACGGCACGAGGTCCTTGGGGTCGTAGGCGCCGCTGCGCATCTCGGCCGGGCCCACGTCGGCCGCCGTCATCCGGGCCAGCCAGAGGGCGGCGACGGCGAGGAACGCCAGCACCAGCGCGAGTTGGGCCGCGGCGACGGTGCGCGCCAACGGCGGCCGGGCCGGCAGGGCATCGACGGACATGGCGACGATCGTAGTGGACCGCGCCGCGTCTCACTCCCCCGCGAGCCAGGCGCGCAACTCGGTGCCGTGCTCGTCCAGGTCCGGCGGGGGCAGGTCGTAGCGGGGCGGGCTGGCCGACAGGCCGATCGGATGTCGGACGCCCGGCACCCCGCCGACGGTCACCACCGGGTCGAGCCCGAGCCGCTGCGCCAGCGCCACCCCCTCGGCGACCGAGTTGATCGGGCTGCACGGCACGCCGGCCGCGCGCAGCTCGCGGAACCACTCCGCGCTGCCGCGCCGGGCCAGCGCCGCGACCAGCAGCGGCCGCAGGGCGTCGCGGTGCGCGGTGCGGTCGGTGTTGCGGCGGAACCGGGCGTCGTCCGCCAGTTCCGGCACCCCGAGGACCCGGCAGAGGGTACGGAACTGGGCGTCGTTGCCGGCGATCACCACCAGTTCGCCGTCGGCGGTGGGCAGCGGCTCGTACGGCACGATGCTCGGGTGGGCGTTGCCCGTCCGCTGCGGCGTCACTCCCCCGGAGACGTACGCGGCGGCGTGGTTGACCAGCCCGGACAGCGCCGACGAGAGCAGGTCCACGGTGACGTGCTGCCCGCGGCCGGTCCGCCCGCGGTGGTGCAGCGCGGCCAGGATCCCGATCGCGGTGTGCAGCCCGGCGATCACGTCGAGGACGGCCACGCCGGCCTTGTAGGGCGGGCCGTCGGCGTCCCCGGTGAGGCTCATCAGGCCGGCGGCGGCCTGCACCATGAGGTCGTAGCCGGGCAGGTCCGCGCCGGCGGCGGTGCCGAAGCCGCTAATCGACGCGTACACCAGGGCCGGGTTGCGGGCGGTGAGCGTGTCGTGGTCGAGCGCGAAGCGGCGCAGCGCGCCGGGGCGGAAGTTCTGGATCAGCACGTCGGCCCGGTCCGCCAGTCGGTGGGCCAGCACCAGGTCGTCGGCGTCGGCGAGGTCGAGGACCACCGACCACTTGTTGCGGTTGACCGCGAGATAGTAGGTGGAGACGCCGTCGCGGACCGGTGGCCGCCAGTCGCGGGTGTCGTCGCCGCCCGGCGCCTCCACCTTGACCACGTCCGCGCCGAGGTCGGCCAGGAGCATGGTCGCGTACGGCCCGGCGAGGATCCGGGAGAAGTCGGCGATGAGCATCCCGCGCAACGGTCCCGACATGTGTTCTTGTTCCTCCCGCCGGTCGCGTCACCGCACCGGCCGTGACGGCCCCGCCGCCGTCGCCGGCGGCGGGGCGTCCGTCGATGACGGCGGACTAGGTCGTGTTCGCTCCGGGCACCGCCCAGCGCAGGCCGGCCGGGTCCCGCAGCACCACGCCCACCGGGGGGCCGCCGTTCGTCGCCTCCAGCGTCGCGCCGGCGGCCAGCGCGCGCTGCACGAGCAGGTGCGGGTCGGCCGGGGTGAGCGACATCGGGACGTCCCCGCCCTGCTCGGCCGTCCGGTCGGACCACTCGCTCACCGTCAACCGGTGGTCGCCGACCACCAGCTCGGCGTGCACGACCCGCCCGTCCAGCAGACATTCCCGCTGCACCGGCACGGCCTCGAAGACCTCCGCGTAGAACGCGGTCACCGTGGCCACGTCGGTCACCGCCAGGTGCGCATCGTTGCGCAGTTCCCCGACGCCCATCGCCCTACCGCCTCTCACTCACTCCGCGATCCGGGTACGGCCGGTCCAGCGGAACACCGCGGGCACGCCGTCGAGGGTGACCGCGGGGTCCCGCTCGAAGTGCTCGTAGCCCCCGTAGTAGCGCACCTTGATCTTGGATTCCACCGTGGACACCCGCTGGTTGCGCAGCTCGGCCGGCAGCATCGCCGGTCCGCCCTCCAGCACCGCCTCGACGACGCCTGCGGCGTCGGCGCCCACCTGGGCCGACCAGGCGCTCCGGTCGTCGCCGTCGACGAAGGAGCCCCGGACGGCCGGAGCGGGATTGATAGAAGCTGTCATGACACGACCTCCGTCGCTCGTCGTTCAGCCTCGCCATGCGCGCGCAGTCGCCGAACGCATCTGTCGAGCGGATCGCCGCCGCATTCCGCCGAGACGGAAGGAATGGCCCTGCACCGGTGGCCGGTGGCGATCTCCTGTGCCATTCGACCGTAATCGGGGTCACAATTCCGAAAGAACCCTTAGGCACCCCCTAACGCGAACTGTTCGCCGAGGCCGGACCGGGCGCGCCGGCGCCGGCGCGACACCGGGCGCTAGGGGTCGGACACGCCGTAGGGGTGGCTGCCCGCTCGGGGACGCCGTTACGGTCGGGGCGTCCGAGGTCGGCGCCGGCCCGACCCGAGAGGGGACGCCGTGCCGCTGCTGACCTGGCTGGACGAGTCCACCGACGAGCGCCCGGGCGCGGTCCGCGTCGACGACCGGTCGCTGTCCTGGGTGGAGCTGCGTCGGGCGGCCGGCGCGGTCGCCGACGACCTGCGCGGCGTACGCCGGGTGGCGGTGTCCGCCACGGCCAGCCTGGAGACCGTGGTCGGGGTGGTCGGCGGGCTGCTCGCCGGTGCGGCGGTGGTGCCGGTGCCGCCGGACGCCGGGCCGGTGGAACGCGACCACATCCTGCGCGACTCCGGGGCCGAGGTGCTGCTGGGGCCGCCCGGCCCGGACGGCGTCGCCGACCCGCCCGTGGTGCCGGTCGACCTGGCCCGGCGCTCGGACGGCCGCCATGCCGAGCCGGACCCGGCGGCCACCGCGCTGATCCTCTACACCAGCGGCACCACCGGCGCACCGAAGGGCGCGGTGCTGTCCCGCCGCGCGATCGCCGCCTGCCTGGACGGGCTCGCCGACGCCTGGGCCTGGACGCCGGACGACGTGCTGGCGCACGGGCTGCCGCTGTTCCACGTGCACGGGCTCGTCCTCGGGGTGCTCGGTCCGCTGCGCCTGGGCAGCCGACTGCACCACGTCGGCCGACCCCGCCCCGACCGGTACGCGGCCGCCGACGGCACGCTCTACTTCGGCGTACCCACGATCTGGTCGCGGATCGCGGCGGAGCCGGCGGCGGCGCGGGAGCTGCGCGGCGCCCGGCTGCTGGTGTCGGGCAGCGCCGCGCTGCCCGAACCGGTCTTCGCCGCGCTCGCGGACCTGACCGGCCATCGGCCGGTCGAGCGGTACGGGATGACCGAGACCCTGATCACGGTGAGCGCCCGGGCCGACGGGCCGCGGCGACCGGGCACGGTCGGCGTGCCGCTGCCCGGCGTGCGCACGCGGGTGGTGGACGAGCGTGGCGCCGCGCTGCCCGCCGACGGCGACGCCATGGGCGAGCTGCAGGTGCGCGGCGACACGCTCTTCGACGGCTACCTCGACCGGCCGGACGCGGACGCGGCGACCCGGACGGCGGACGGCTGGTTTCGCACCGGCGACGTGGCCACCGTCGGACCGGACGGCTGGCACCGCATCGTCGGCCGGGCCGCCACCGACCTGATCAAGAGCGGCGGCTACCGGATCGGCGCCGGCGAGGTGGAGGACGCGCTGCTGGCCCACCCGGGCGTGCGGGAGGCCGCCGTCGTCGGCACCCCGCACCCCGACCTGGGCCAGCAGATCACCGCGTACGTGGTCGGTGACGGCCTGGGTGAGGCCGAGCTGATCGACTTCGTGGCCCGGCAGTTGTCCGTGCACAAGCGTCCCCGGCAGGTGCGGCTGGTCGACGCGCTGCCCCGCAACGCCATGGGCAAGGTGCAGAAGAGCCGGCTGACCGAGGGCTGACGGCCTCAGACACCCCGGTCGGGCGCGCTCATGTCGCCGGTCGCGGGCGTGCCGTCGGCGAGCCCGTAGCGCAGGTAGACGGTGCCCTTCGGGTTGGCGACCGGCGGTTCGAGGAGGGTGACGTTCGTGGGCACCGCGCCGCCGTCGAACACCTTCTTGCCCACGCCGAGCACGATCGGGTGCACCCAGAGGTCGATGCGGTCGAAGAGCTTCTCCCGCAGCAGCGTCTGCACCAGGTTCACACTCCCGACGACCTTGACGTTCTCGTGCCGGTCCCGCACCTCGCGCACCGCCGTCACCAGGTCCGGGCCGAGCTGCGTGGAACCCTTCCAGGACAGGTCGGGCCGGCCGCGGGAGGCCACGTACTTCGGGATGCGGTTGAAGAGCGAGGCGATCTCGTTGTCCTCGCCGCCCTCCTGGTGCGGCCAGTAGGCGGCGAAGATGTCGTAGGTCCGCCGGCCGAGCAGCAGGGCGTCGGTGCCCTGGTAGGCCTTCATCACCTGCGCGCCGGAGACCTCGTCCAGCAGCGGCGCCTGCCAGCCGCCGAACGCGAACCCATCCGGGTCCTCG
The DNA here is from genome assembly GCF_900090105.1 of Micromonospora humi. Classification (GTDB taxonomy): domain Bacteria; phylum Actinomycetota; class Actinomycetes; order Mycobacteriales; family Micromonosporaceae; genus Micromonospora; species Micromonospora humi. The sequence goes on from NZ_FMDM01000002.1 coordinate 361,712, forward strand.
TCCGGGCTGCCGGGCGACTGCGCCACGAAGTCCAGGGTGGTGAACAGCTCGATCTGGATGACGCCCATGTCGTACTCCCGTTGAGTTGGTTGCCGGTCGGAAGGTAGACCGGCAACGCGCTTCCGACTCATCGCTGGGCCGCCGCGACGCGTCGGGACGGCTCGATCGCGCTCGAACTCGGCGACGTCCGACGGTCAGGGCCCGTGCTGTTCGAGTCGGCGCGACGGCGGTCCGGAGCCCCGCCGTCAGGCGGTGCTCGCTGGCCGCCCGGCACCGGCCCGGCGTCGATCAGCCGACTCACCGGTCTGCAGCAGGATGTTCAGCAGCTCGTGCGGCGCGTCACGCATCAGGTTGTGGCCGCCGTCCACGGCGTGCGTCGTCCACGCGGGATCGTCGCGAAGCCGCTGATAGGTGGGGGTGAACGGGGAAGGTCCGTCCCATCCTGCCGCGTACACGTAGACCCGGTGCCGGATCCGTGCGGGGTCCGCGGTGAGCCGGAGCGGTTGCAGCAGGGAGGCGATCGGATGAGGAGTGGCCCGTGCGTCGAAGAACGGTAGGGGCCGTACCGCGTAGCCGCTTTCCACCACGTCGGCGTACCACCGGCGCTCCTGGTCGGTGACGAGGTTCCAGCAGGAGTCGTCGTGCTGCGGCACCACGGCGTCCAGGTACACCAGGGCCCGCACGCGTTCGGGCATCCGGTCGGCGACGCCGGTGGTCACCATCCCTCCGTAGCTGTGGCCGACCAGTACCGCGTCCTCGATGTTCTCCGCGTCGAGAACGCCCGTCACGTCCTGGATGTGGGTGTCGAGGTTAACCCCGCCGTGGAGCAGATGACTGCGCTCGCTGAGTCCCGTCAACGTCAACGGGTAGGCCCGGTGCCCCCGGCGGCGGAGCTGCTCGGCAAGCTCCGCGAAGCACCAACCGCCGTGACACATACCGGGAACGAGGATGAAGGTGACCATTGCCGTGCTCCTTCTGTCGGGTGGACTGGTCGTCGAGGTGCCGGGGAGGTGGCCGGCGGGGTGCCGGAGCGGTGTCACCGGGGCGTGGCGTCGAGCGTTCCGTCCCGGAGCGCCGGGGCGCCTGCTGGGGTCGCTCGCGCGCGACGTCGGGGACGCGCGGTCGCGGCCACCACGGCGGCTGTGCCGCAGAGGATCGCGGTCCACGCCAGGGTGGCCGCGGCCGAGGTGCCGTCGGCGAGGACGCCGGCGACCCAGGGGCCGACCGTCTGGCCGGCAGCGAAGAGCATGGTGAAGACCGAGAGTGTGCGGGTCCAGTCGGCCGGCGGGGTGCCGCCCTTGATGAGCGCGGTGACGGCGGCGGGGACGCCCATGAACGTGGCCCCGTAGATGATCGCGGAGGCGAGGATGACCGGCGGCCATGGCGCCGCCAGGGCCAGTGCCGCTCCGACGCTCAGAGCGCCCAGCAGCGCGGCGAGGGCTCGGGTGCCGGGCCAGTCGGTGATGGGTCGGCTCCACAGCACGGGTGCGGCCACGACGGCCAGCCCCAGCGCTGTCCAGATGAGCACGACCTGCGCGACCGGCGCGTGCTGGTCGGCGAGGTGCGCGGACAGGAAGGTGATGTAGGTGATGTAACCGGCGGCGAACAGCAGGTATGCCACCGCGGTCCGGGCCAGTGGCCGTACCCGCGCGCGACCGCCGGGGACCACCGCGGCGTCTTCGTCCGTGCGCGCCGCGGTCCAGCTGACCAGGGTGGCCAGGCCGGCCGCCAGGCCCAGGACTACCCAGGCCACGCGCCAGTGCTGCCCCAGTGGCGGCACCGCCGCGGCGCTGACGACGATGCCCAGTCCGGTGCCGGCGAAGTAGATCGTGATGGGCGCGGCCGACGCGGTGCGGACGGCGAGGCGTGACGCGATCACACCGCCGGCGATGAACACCACCGCCCCGGCCGCCCCGGCGGCGGCCCGGGCGATCAGCAGCACCGGGTAGGCGCTGCTGGTCGCGGCGGCGGCCAGGGCCGTCGCGGTGAGGATCATTCCCAGCCGGAAGGCGGTCGCGGTGCCCAGCCGGCGTACGACGGGGCCGGTCGCCAGTGCGCCGAGGAGGTAGCCGAGCCCGTTGGCGGCACTCACCGTGCCGGCTTCGGTGAGGCTCCAGCCCAGGTCGGCGCTCATGGCGGGAAGCAGCAGCCCGTAGGCGAAGCGGGCGAGCCCGAGAGCCGAGGCGGTGCCGAGGGCGAGCCGCGCCGAGGTCCTCATCGGCGCTGGGCTGCCGGGGGCTCCCGACGGACGCGCCGAGCCGATGACGGCGGGTCGAGGAGTAGGGCTGACATGACGCGCCTCCAAGTACGAACCGATCGGTTCGATCTGGGATGCTAACAGCAGATCGAACCGAGCGGTATCATCTTCGCCATGCCGGTCACCAAGGGCTCGACGCTTGATCCGGCGCGCACCCGCGCCACCATCCTCGAAGCGGCCACGGTCCTGCTCTACGCGCGCGGGCTCGACGGTGTCGGCGTCGCCGAGCTGTGCAGCAGCGTCGGAGTGTCCAAGGAGACGCTCTACCGGCACTTCGGCACGAAGGACGGGCTCGTGCGAGAAGTCCTGGAAGCCCGCAGCGAACGGGTGTCGCGCTGGCTGGCCGACGCCGCCTCGGCCGCCGGGGACGACCCCGCAGCCCAGCTCGCTGCCGTCTTCGACGCCCTTCAGCAGTGGTACTACGAGCCTGTCTTCCGCGGCTGCGCAATGGTCAACGCGGCCGCCCAGCACCACGTCGAGGCGGTACGCTCGATCACCGGCCGCCATCTGGACCGCCACCTCGAACTCCTCACCGGCATCGCCACCCGCGCCGGCGCCGCGGATCCGGACGCGCTGGGACGGCAGTTGCTCATGCTGGTCGAGGGGGCGACGATCGTCGCCGAGCACCGTGGCGCGGCCAGCACGGACGGGCACGCCCGCCGCGCCGCGCTCACCCTCCTGGCCGCCGCCACCACCGACGTGTCGGCCGACGGCCGTACCACGCCACCGTGATGGTCGAGGCGGCGAACTCGACGTCCCGGCGGCCGAAGCTCGTGGAGGCCCGGACCGTGGTAGCGGGCAACGCCCTCGCCGAGGCCGTCGTGCGACGAGCCGAAGCCCTGCTCGCCGGCGACCAGCGGGCGCTGCTCGCCACGGCCGACGCGTTCGGCGCTGCCGCTACCAGTCCGCGAGAACGCCGGTGCTCGCCGGTGGCGCCCATACCGCCCGCGGCGTGACGGCACTCGGCGACCGCGGACTGACCCCGGCCGACGGCATGGCGGGCCGCGAAGATCTCAGGACGGCCGGTCCGGTCGGCGCTGTCCCGCCCGCAGAGTGAGCAGAGTGATCTCGCTCGGCGCGAAGATCCGGAACGGCGGTCCCCAGAACCCGGTGCCCCGACTCGTGTAGAGCTGGGTCCGACCGTGCCGGCTCAGGCCCTGCACCACCGGCTGGTCGAGTCGGACCAGATAGTGGAACGGCCACATCTGGCCGCCGTGGGTGTGCCCGGACAGCTGCAGATCCACGCCGGCCGCCACCGCCTCACCGATCTGCTTCGGCTGATGAGCCAGCAGCAGCACCGGTAGCTGCGAGTCGGCGCCGGCGAGCGCCGCGGCGTGGTCGGCCCGGTGACCGGCGACGCCGGACGACCCGGCGGTCACGTCGTCCACCCCGGCGACGACGAGCCGCGCGCCGCCCCGCTCCACCACGAGGTGCCGGTTGTGCAGGGGTTCCCAGCCGAGGGCACGCATGTGCTCCACCCAGCCCTGCGCCTCGCCGTAGTACTCGTGGTTGCCCGTCACGTACGCCCGCAGAAGCCCGGCCCGGACGGCACCGAGCGGCGCGGCCTGCGCCCGGCGCTGCTCGACCGTGCCGTCGGCGATGTCGCCGGTGTGGCAGACGATGTCGGCGCCCAGGCCGTTGACGACCTCGACGGTGCGGGCCGACCAGCGGGCCCGGTCGATCGGGCCGTAGTGGGTGTCGGTCAGCAGCACCACCCGGACCCCGTCGAGACCGGCACCGAGGCGGTCGACGGTGACGTCGACCCGCCGGACCCGGGGCACCCGCATCGCCTCGACGTACCCCCAGCCCGCCAGCGCGACCGCGACCACCGCGACGCCGACCGCCACGGCCCGCGACCGGACCGGGTCGGCGACGCCCGCCACGGCCAAGGCGAGACGGACCACGTTGCCGAGCACCGCCCAGACGAACAGGATCCACACCAGACCGAGGAGAACGTCCCCGGCGCGGGCCGCCGCGTCGGACCGCCTCCGGCCGTGCCCGAGATACATCAGGGCCGGGAACGCGCACAGCGCGGCGGCGAACACCGCCGAGCCGGCGGCCGCCAGCGGGGTCGGCCAGCGCGCCGCCACCGTCAGCGTCCACCACGGCACCCCGAAGAGCAGCAGAAGGATCGCGACCAGCGTCGCCCCCGACGCCAGCGGTCGCAGCGACCGTCGCCTCGGGCGTACCTGTACGGCCTCACCGGTTGCCATCTCGTCCTCCTGCCGCGCCCGTGCAGCATGACACGGTCCGAGTCCGGTCGACCACGCGCCGGCCGACGGGGCGATGACGCCCCGGGGGACCCGGGGCGTCATCGCATCGGCTCACATGAGTGCCCGCAGCCATCACCTACGTCGATCCGGCGTACCGAGGCCCGTGCACACTTCGGCGAGGGTGCTGCGCGCCGTCGGCGCCGTCCCTCTCCCGGCCTGCCTCGAACGTCACACCCGGTCCTGGGCGAGGTCACGGCCGGCGGTGGTTCGAGCGATCCGGGGCCAGGTCCATGCGGCGCGCAGGATGAAGGCCAGGAGCAACAGCTCGAGGCCGATGGAGAGGCCGTAGAAGGAGAGGTAGGTCCAGGACTCGCCGGCTGCGTTGTACACCGAGACGGGGATGTAGAGCGTTGCCACGACGAGGTTGGTGGCGCGGGCGACACGGGCGGGGAGTGTCGTGGAGAGCAGGATCATGAGGATCGGGACGGCCATGAGCGTGAGCGCCAGGGCGACGAAGGTCGGGCCGGTGTCGAACTCGTGGACGGTGCCGGCCAGGATGTCGTCGATGAAGCCGGGCTTGTACAGGGCGAGGTAGTCGACGTAGATGTAGAGGAACATGAAGCTGGCCCAGGCTGCGGCGAGCTTCGCCTGGACCGGGATGTGCGCTTCCTGGAGCACACCGGCTGGGCGGTCGGTTCTGGTCATGAGGTCTCCTGTGTGCTGGCGTCAGCCCGGGCGGCTCACTCGATGCCTTGAACCATGGCAAGCGTCGACGGGCGCCACCTCCGTTCGCGGGCTCGAGCTGTCCCGGCCGCAGGCACGGCACATCCGCCGTACTTTCGACTGATCCGCCCGAGCGGCGGCCCCCTTACGTTGTGCGGGAGGGGGAAGCATGCTTGCTGGGATCTGGGCTGAGCCTCGCCCCACACGTGCGCCGGTGCGGGTCTGGCGGGACTGGGTGCTGTCCTCGGCTCTTGTCGCGATCTCGGTCGTCGAGATACTGCTGCGCGACGACAGGGCATGGGCGCCGTTGCTGGTCGGTGTCAGCGTCGTGGTCGCGGTATGCCTGCTGTGGCGACGCACGCGGCCGCTGGCCGCCGTCACCGTCGCCTTCGGCGCCGTTCTCGCGTTCGACGTCGCGAGGATCCTGGTCATCGACACCACCGGCCTGCTGGGCATCGCCGGGCTGCTGGTGCTGCCCTACGCCCTGCTGCGCTGGGGGGCGGGACGCGAGGCCGCCCTCGGGCTCGGCATCATCCTCGTCTGGCTGCCCGTCACCCTCATCGCGAGCCCGACCTCACCCGCGGAGAAGGTCGCCGGTTACGGCTTCTTCCTCTTCTCGGCCGCGCTCGGCGCGGCCATCCGCTACCGCACCAGAAGCCACGACCGCGACATCGAGCAGGTGCGGCTCCATCAGCGCAACGAACTCGCCCGCGAGCTGCACGACACGGTCGGCCACCGCGTCTCGGCCATCGCGGTCCAGGCACAGGCAGGTCGCGCGCTGTCCGCCATGGATCCCCAGCGCGCGCTGGCCACCCTGGTCACCATCGAGGAGGAGGCGTCCCGGACGCTCACGGAGATGCGAGCCCTCGTGGGCCTGCTGCGCGACGGAACGGACGCCGATCTCGCCCCCCGGCGAGGAGTGGTGGACCTCGAACGACTAGCTCGTCCCGGCGGGGAGGTGTTGGGCGTCCGCGTGCGGGTCTCCGGTGACGTGGAGAACGTTGAGCCCGCGGTCGGCACTGCCGTCTACCTGATCGCCGCCGAGGCGGTCACCAACGCGACCCGCCACGCCTGCGGCGCCACCGGGGTCACCGTCGACGTCACCACCTCCCGCAGCCAGGTGCACCTGCGAGTGCGGGATGACGGTGAGGCGAGCACGGCCGGCACCCGGCATGCCGGCTACGGGCTGCGCGGCATGGCCGAGCGGGCCAGCCTGCTCGGCGGCACCCTCCGGGCGGGACCTGATCCGGACGGCGGCTGGAGCGTCGACGCCTCGCTGCCTCGCACGGTGCGGGCGTCATGACCATCCGCGTGCTGATCGCCGACGACCAGGACATCGTCAGGGCGGGGCTCTGCATGATCTTGGGCGCACAACCGGGCATCGCCGTCGTCGGCGAGGCCGCCGACGGCCGCCGGGCGATCGCCATGGCCCGCGCGCTGCGTCCCGATGTGTGCCTGCTGGACATCCGCATGCCCGGGGTCGACGGGATCGAAGCCACCCGCCAGCTCGCCGGGGCCGACGTCGCCGATCCTCTCGCCGTCGTCGTCATCACCACGTTCGACCTCGACGAGTACGTCTACGGCGCGCTGAAGGCGGGCGCCCGAGGTTTCCTCCTCAAGGACGCCGGCGCCGAGATGCTCACCCAGGCCATCCGAGCCGCCGCCCGCGGCGACGCCCTGATCGCACCGAACATCACCGCGCGGCTCCTGTCCTCCTTCGCGAACAGCCGCTCGCGCGCGATGCCACCCGAGCCGGTCGAGCCGCTGACCGCCCGCGAGGAACAGGTCCTGCGGGCTGCCGCCCGCGGGCGGACCAACAGCGAGATCGGCGATGAGCTGTCCATCAGCCTCAGCACCGTCAAGACCCACATCGCCGCCCTGATGCGTAAGCTCAACGCCCGCAACCGCGTCGAGATCGTGATGTGGGCCTACGAGACACGCCGCGTCGGCACCTGACCGCGCAGCGAGCACGTTCACGGTGACGTGTGCCGGCAAGGCAGCCTTCTGACCGACCCGCTGTCAGCGGGCCGCCGCGGCCCGGCGGACCAGGCGGCGCGCCTCGTCGGCCGGGACCCCGGTGGCGCGCAGCACGTCGTTCGCGGCCGTCCGCAACTGCGAGACCACGATGGTGCCGGAGAAGCCGATGTCCTGCCGGCACGCCGCGCCCGCGTCGCGCACCGCCCGCAACACCCGCTCCCGGGCCGCGACCGGCTCCCGGGCGGCGAGGAACTCCCGGTGCAGCAGCCGGATCGCCGCGCCGAAGTGCTCCAGCGCGGCCGGCAGGTCCGGCGGCACCGGCTCGTCGTCGCGCAGCGCGGTGCCGACCCGGCGGACCAGCGCGCGACTGTTGCGGAACGCCCGGTCCAGGTGCTCGGCGCCGCGCCGGTACGCGTCCAACGCGCGCCGTCGCCGCCGGCGCACCGGGGAGAAGCGGACCACCTCGTCGGCGGCGCTCACCAACTCGTCGATCCGGTCGAGGTCCGGCTCGGCGGCGCGCATCCGGGTCAACACCGCGTCGGCGGCCCGCACGTCACCGCGGGCCAGCGCCTCCGCCGAGGCGGTCAGCTCCTGGGCGAAGGTGTCCAGCGCCGGGTCGGCGACCCGACGCACGGTGCGCAGTGGGTTGAGCGGCGCGATGACCAGCACCACCAGCAGGCCGACCGCGCCGCCGACCAGCGCGTTGATGGTCCGGGGCAGCTCCAGGTCCGGCGAGACCGGGGTGAGCGTGGCGACCAGCACCGCCGTACCGCCGGCCTGGGTGACGAGCGCGCCGGTGCCGCGCACCAGCACCGCCGCGGTGACCGCCAGGAAGACGATCACGCCGGTCTGCCACGGACCGGTGCCCAGCAGGCGGATCAGCGCGTCACCGACCACGATGCCGAGGACCACGCCGACGATCAGCTCGACGGTGCGCCGGGTGCGGTTGCCGAGTGACGCGGCGATGACACCGACGGACGCGGCGGGCGCGAACGTCGGGTCGGGGTTGCCGAGCACCTCACGGGCGACAAGCCAGGCCAGCGCCGCGGCCAGGCCCGCCTGGACCGCCACGATGACGTACGTGCGCAGCCGGTCCCGGCCGGCCCGTCCCGCCTCGCGTATCCGGTCGCCGGCTCCCCGCATGCGCCGGGGTACCCGCCGCCGCGCTGTCGAACCTCACCCCGGGTACGCCATCGTGCCGGTCAGCGCCACCACGCCCGGCAGCCGGGTGTCCTGGCGCAGGAACTGCACCACCACCGGCACCGGGGACCGCAGCACGCAGCCGTACGGGCGGTCGAGCCGTACCGCCTCCGGGTCGATCAGGTCGTTGACCCGCACGTGCCGGATCCGGCGGGCGGCCACGAGGATCCGGTACGGCCCGACCGGCTCGGCGTCCTCGTAGTAGAGGTCGAGCGTCAGCGCGGCGTCGTCGCCGCCGGCGTTGAGCACGCAGAGCTGGTCGAAACCGGTGAACTCGGGCTCCGTCCCGTGCGCCGGGAACGGCACGTGCCCGCCGGGGACCACCCACACCCGGGCGCCGACCGGCGCGGTCACGAGTCCTCCAGCAGCCGGGCCAGGTCGGGGGTGAGGAACACCCCGTCCGGGTCGAGCCGGCGCCGGACCGCCTGGAAGTCGTCCCAGCGGGGATAGAGGGGACGCAGCTCCCGCGCGCCGAGCCAGTGCTTCTTGCCCCAGTGCGGCCGGCCGCCGTAGTGCCGGAACACGGACTCCATGTCGCGGAAGTAGTCGTCGTAGGGCAGGGAGGTGTTCTGCAGGCAGGCGATCGTGGTGGTGGGACGGCCGTGGGCGTTGCTGAGCCAGATGTCGTCCGGCGCGACGGTGCGCACCAGCACCCGCCAGCCGGCCACCCGCCGGTGCCGCTCCCGCACCCGGCGACGCACCTCGGCGAAGCAGGCCGGGAACGCCTCCGAGGGCAGCATGTACTCGATCTCCTCGAACCGCAGCTCCCGGCGCCGGGGGATGGTGCGGTGGGTCGGCCCGACCTGATTCTGCCGAGGTTCGCCACCCGGCGCCCGCGACCCGGGCCACGCCGGTCGGCGGTCCGCCTCGTCGACCCGGTTGATCACCCGGATCTGCGTCCGGTCGCTGCGGGGATACCAGTAGAAGTCCATGTTGCGGTTGGTATGCTGAAGTTCGGCGAGGTGGTCCAGCGTCCAGTCCAGGCGGGCGCACCAGGACCGCCGGTGCAGCTCGTAGCGCGGCTGCACGTGGAGGGTGACCCGGGTGACGACGCCGAGCGCGCCGAGCGAGAGCCGGGCGGCCGGCAGCAGCTCCGGATTGCGCTCCGCGTCGATCTCCAGCACCTCGCCGGTCCCGGCGACCAGGCGTACGCCGGTGAGCTGGGTGCTCAGGTTGCCGAAGCCCAGCCCGGTGCCGTGGGTGCCGGTGGCGGTCGCCCCGGCGATCGACTGGTAGTCGACGTCGCCCAGGTTGTCCATGGCCAGCCCGGCGTCGTAGAGACCCTCGCCGAGCGCCTTCAGCCTGGTGCCGGCCCAGGCGGTGGCGAGCCGGCCGTCGTCGGAGATCACGCCGGCGAGCCGGTCCAGGCCGAGCAGGATCCCGTCGGTACGCACCAGCGGGCTGGACGAGTGCCCCGAGCCGACCGGGCGGATCGGGACGCCGCTGTCGCGGGCCCGGCGCACCAGCGCGCACACCTCGTCCTCGTCGGCGGGTTCGGCCCACTGCGCCGGGGTGAAGGAGAGGCTGCCGGACCAGTTCACGAACGCCCGTGTCACCGCACTCCCCTCCCCGACCCGGCGGTCCGGCCCGCTTACCCGCGCCCGTCCGGGCTAGTCACCGGCGTGATCGGCACCCCGCCGGGAACCAGGCGGGGGGTCCGGACGACTATCCCTACATGGCGTGTGAGCAGTGGCGGGAGATCCTGTCGGCCGAGCTGGACGGTGAGGCGTCCCGGGCCGAGACCGAGGCGGCCGAGGCGCACCTGAGCGGCTGCGCCGGGTGCCGGGGCTGGTTCGACTCGGCCGCGGCGGTCACCCGGCGCGCCCGCACGCAGCTCGCCCCGCAGGTGCCCGACCTGGTGGCGTCCGTGCTGGCCGCCGCGCCGCCGCCCCGGCCGAGCCGGCGCCAGCGGGTGGTGTGGGGGCTGCGCGCGGCGCTCGGCCTGCTCGGCGCGGTGCAGCTGGTGCTCGGCCTGGCGCAGATCGGCCGGGAGGCGGTGGTCGCGCACGCGCACACCTCCGGCCAGCACCTGTGGCACGAGTCGGCGGCGTGGAACGTGGCGGTCGGCGCCGGTTTCCTCTACGTCGCGCTGCGCCGGTCCACCCCGTCCGGGCTGCTGCCGATGCTCAGCGCGTTCGTCGCCACGCTGGTGCTGCTGTCGGTGAACGACCTGATCACCGGGCAGGTGGCGATGACCCGGCTGGTCAGCCACGGTTTCCTGCTGGTCGGCTGGGCGGTGATGCTGCTGCTGTCCCGGCCCGGGCTGCGTCCCGGGGACACGCCGCCCGGCCGGCGCCGGTCGGCCGGCTCGCGCTGGGCGCTGCGTACCGACGAGCCGGCCGCCCCGGCGCCGCTGCGGCTGGTGCCGCCCGGCCCGTACACCGCGCAGGCCCGCGACCGGCGCGCCGCCTGACGCCCGCACCGGCCGCGACCGTCGACGGACGCTGCGGGCCGGGCGGGCGGGCGACGCGCGCCTGCCGGCCGGCGGTGGGGGCGGCTCAGCGGGCCCGGCGGTCCCGGAGGTCGCCGGACCAGGCCGCGACCAGGTCCTCGCGGGCGCGGGCGACCCGCGACCGGATGGTGCCGACCGGGCAGCCGCACACCTCGGCGGCCTCGGCGTAGGAGAGGCCGAGCACCTGGGTGGCGACGAACGCCTCCCGCCGGTCCGGGGCGAGCCCGGCGATGAGCCCACGCAGCGCGACGCCGTCGTCTCCGCCTACGGTGACCGCCCCGGCCGCCTCGGCGGCGGTCTGCCAGTCCGGCAGCGCGGCCACCCGGGGGCGGACGGTCGCGGCGCGGACGTGGTCCACGGCGACCCGGCGGGCGATGGTGAAGATCCAGGTGCGGGCCGAGGACCGCCCGGCGAATCCGGGCAGGCTGCGCAGCGCGCGCAGGAACGTCTCCTGGGCCAGGTCGTCGGCCTCGGCGGGACCGGCCAGGTGGGCGAGGAACCGCCACACCGGGCCCTGGAGCGCCCGGACGAACGCGGCGGCGGCCACCTGGTCGCCCCGGCCGGCCTGGTGCGCCCACCGGGTCACCTGCTCGTCGTCGGCGTCCGGGCTCATCCGCGGCCCGCCCGCCGGTCCGGCACCGTCATGCCGGACGGTACGGATGCGGGCGTCGCTCGGTTCATCCCTGGCGTCCTCTCCGTCACCTCGCCGCCGATCCGGCGATCGGTGACCCCGAGGTTGGTCGGCCGGCGGGCCGGGAAAGTTCCCGGACGGGGTCAGTCGCCGACGGCGACCGTGACCGGCCCGACCCGCAGGACGCCGTCGGTGAGCGGCTCGGCGCGTACGCCGGCGCGGCGGCGCATCGCCGTCCAGGTGCCGGGCGCGACCACCACGTCCAGCCAGGCGCAGGGCGGTGCGGCCCGGTGCACGCGCAGGCGGACCGGACCGTCGCCGGAGTCCAGGGTGAGCACCCGGCCGACCAGCTCGTCGACCGCGATGCCGCGGGTCAGCACATTGCGCCGGAGCTGGGTGAGGTCGGCGCCGGCGGGCAGCGACTCCTGCGCGATCAGGGTGACGCTCGCCGTGCGGTGCGCCGGCCGGCCGAAGTAGCGGTCACCGACGACGCCCAGGCCGGCCCGGAGTCGCACCTCGCCGACCAGCTCGTCGGGGGGTGCCGGGGCGGGACCGTCCGCCGGCCGGCCGACGTAGCGGTGCACCGGCGAGGCCAGCAACTGGACGATCCGCGGCATGGCCCGAGTCTAGGCGCGGGCATAACGCCACCAATGCGGATGATAGCCACGCTCACGTGTCCGCGTACCGGTGGCCGGCGTTGTACCGGGCGTGACGGCGAGACGACCCGACCCGCTCGGGTCCCATCCGGCGCGACGGCTGGCCTGGGCGCGGCGCGAGAACGAACTCCGGCGTCGGGCGTACGAGACGGCGGCGCGCGGCTGGCGCCGCCGGGCGGACCACCTCGACCGGCTGCGGATCGAGGCGGACGGGTTCCACGGATGCGCGCTGCCCGGCACGCCGCTGCCCGTGCCGCTGGACGACGGCGAGGTCGTCTACCGCATCCTGCCCGTCGTCGAGCTGGTGGAGGCCACCGCCCGGCACCTGGCCGGCCTGCCCGCACCCGCCGGGACGCTGGTCGGACGCCTCGACCCGGTCGACGGCCCGCTGCCGGCCGGGCTGCGCGTGGTCGACACCGGCGCCGCCGTGGTGACCGACCGGCGGGTGGTCTTCGCCGGCCGGGACGGCCGCCAGGACTGGCCCCTGCGGGAGCTGCGGGGCGCCGGGCACCACCCCGACCGCCCGGTGACGCTGCTGCACCGCGCCGACGGCGCACCCCCGTGCGGGTTGCGGGTGCCGGCGCCCGGCGCCGCGAACACCCGGTTCTACCTGACGCTCGCCCACGCCGACGCGACCGGGGCGAGAAGCGCGGTCGCGCAGGACGTCGAGGCGTTGCGCGCCGCCCACCGGGCCGCCCGGCCACGGCCGCCCCGCCCGCTGGGCCCCGCCGACGCCCCACCCGACCGGATGCCGCCGGGACGACTGGTGGCGGCCGGCATCGCGGTGGTGGCCGTCCTGCTCGGGGTCACCTCGGCCGGCACCTGGCCGGCGACCGCCGGGCCGAACCAGTCGTCGGCCCGCTCCGCGGCGCCCGCGCCGGTCGGGAGCGGCCGGGTCGGCACGGCCCCGGACACGCCGACGCCGGTCGTGCCCCCGGTCGATCCGCGGGCGACCGGTGGTCCCGGGGCTCCCCGCACGCCGCCCCGGCCGGATCGCCCGCCCACCCGGCCGTCGCCGGCCACCGCGGCAGGCCGGAACGGTACGCGGGTCGTCGCCCCGGGCTCGACGGCCGTTCCCGGCCGGTCGTCGGCGCCGACGCCGCCACCGGCCACACCGACCGACCCGGTCCCGAGTCAGGTTCCGCCCTCCCCGGCGACTCCCAGCCCCACCGTCGTCACCAGCCCCACCGTCGTCACCAGCCCGACCGGCGCGCCGAGCCCGCCGGCCGACCCGAGCCCGACCGCAGCCCCCGGCCGGACCGGGTAGCCGCGACGGGTCACCCGCCGTGGCCGGCGACGCCGGTTCGGTCAGGACGGCTGCGGACTGAGCAGGTAGTCGCCGTCGTCGGCGCTCCAGCGCAGGTCCACCGCCCCGTCGGTGGCGGCGGCCTTGCAGAACTGCAGGAAGCTGCGGTAGCCGAGCTTCTTCTCGCTGAAATCCGGCCGGGCGCGCCGGAGCTGGTCCTTCAGCCCGGACAGCGCCACCGCGCCGCCCTCTCCCGCCAGATCCACCACCACGGACCGCAGCAGCCCGAACGCGACCTCCCGGTCACCGCGCTCGGGCAGCGACACCTCGGGGTCGCCCTTGGCCGGGCCGGCGGCCAACTCCACCACGTTGGAGGCGGCCAGGTGCCGCAGCAGTTCCCCGAAGGTACGGAAGCCGTAGTTCGACTCGCTGAACGTCGGGTCCTTGCGGAGCAGGGCCCGCTTCAGGCCGGACGCGGTCACCTCACCGCCGCCACTGCCCTGCATGCCGGCCACGGTCTGCACCAGCAGGACGGCGAGGGTGTCCACGTCCCGCGACGGCTCCTCCTCGACCGGACCGGTCTCCTCCACCGCCGGCTCGGGCGCCGGCTCCACCGGCGACGGCCCGGTCGAGCGGGCCGGGCGCGGGCGGCGGGCCGCGGGCGGCGGCACGTCGACCCCTTCGAGGCGGTCGTAGTAGAGGAACTCGTCGCAGGCCGGTGGCAGCAGCGCCGAGGTCGACTTCTCCACCCCGACACCGATCACCCGCTTGTTCAGCTCGCGCAGCTTGTGCACGAGCGGGGTGAAGTCGCTGTCGCCGGTGCAGATCACGAACGTCGAGATGTAGCCCCGCTCGAACGCCAACTCGACCGCGTCCACGGCCATCTTGATGTCGGCCGCGTTCTTGCGCGAGAAGCCCATCCGCTGCGGGATCTCGATGAGTTCCACGTGCGAGCGGGTCAGCATCCGCCGGTCCTCGTCGAAGTACGACCAGTCCGCGTACGCCCGGCGCACCACCACCCGGCCGCGTTCGGCGAGGGCGTCGGCGATCGGACGGAAGTCGAACGGCCGACCACCGTGATGGTCCCGCACACCCAGCGCCAGGTTCTCGTAGTCGAGGAACAGCGCGATCCGGTCTTCCTGATCCACGCCGGTCAGCCTAGCCGGGCCGGACCGTCGCGCCGGTCACCGCCGCCCCTCGTCACGGTAGACGGTCTCCCGGCGGGCCACCCGCTGGATCGCGTAGCTGGCCACCAGGAGCAGCAGGGCGAGCACCACCTCGACACCGGCGACCGCGCCGTTGGCGACGGTGAGGCCGAGCAGCAGCAGGATCAGCCCGACCACGGCCAGCAGGCCCGCCAGCAGCAGCCGCTTGCGCCGCCGCGCCGACCGGTCCTCGCCGCCTGCGCTCACCGTGCCCGCCTCTCGCCCGCCACCTCCGTCGAGCCTAGGCGCAGCCCGGCCCGCCGGTGGTGGATACGGCCGGCATCCCGCCTCCCGCCCGGCCGGCCAGCACCGGTCCTGCCGCCGGCGCCGCGGGGGCGGCCGGGACGGCGTGGGGCCGACCACCGGCGGCGGTCGGCCCCACGGCGACGGGCGGGATCAGTGGATCGGCACCGGCATCGGCCGCTGCTCCTCCCCCGGCTCGCCGTCGAGCAGGTGCGACGGCTCGCGGCGGCGGGGCAGGAAGGCGGCCGGGATGAAGGTGAGTAGCACCAGACCGAACGCCACCCAGAACGTGGTGGCGAACGAGTTGGCCGCGAAGTCGAGCCCCCGCTCGATCAGCGACGGCGGCACCGGGAGCTGCTGGGCCAGCTCGGGCTGCTGCTGCACGCCGATGGCGAGCTGGGCCTCGGTGACCGGCGCGCCGGTGCCCGGGTCGGTCACGCCGGGGATCACCCGCGAGCCGTTCAGCTCGCTGGTGAGGATCACCGACATCACCGCCGCGCCGACCGACCCGCCGATCTGCTGGAGGATGTTGACCAGCGTGGAGCCGCGGGCCACCTCCGCGGCCTGCAGCGTCTTCAGCGCCGACGTCATGATCGGCATCATGGTGCCGCCCATGCCGAGGCCCATCACGAACAGCGAGCCGCAGAGCAGCAGGTAGGACGTGTCGGTGCCGAGCTGGGTGAAGGTGAAGAACCCGGCCGCGATGAGCACCAGCGCGAACGGCACCGTCCGGCCGACCGGCACCCGGTCGGCGAGCATGCCGGCGATCGGCATGGTGAGCATCGCACCGATGCCCTGCGGTGCCATCAGCAGCCCGGCGGTCAGCGTCGTCTCGCCCCGGATCTGCAGGAAGTAGCTCGGGAACAGCAGGCCCGCGCCCATGAACGCGATGATGAAGACGAACAGGGTCAGCGAGGCGAGGGTGAGGTTGCGGTTGCGGAACAGCCGCAGGTCGAGCAGCGGGTGCCGGGGCCGGAACGAGTAGCGGACGAACGCCACCACCAGCGCCGCGCCGGCCGCCATCGGCAGCCAGACCTCGGTGTCGGTGACGGTGCCGGCCTCCGGCAGCGAGGACACGCCGTAGAGGAACAGCGCCAGGCCCGGCGAGAGCATCAGCATGCCGAGGAAGTCGAACGACTCGGACGGCTCGGGGGCGTCCTTCGGCAGCGCCAGCTGGGCGTAGATCAGCGCGACCACGCCGATCGGCAGGTTGATCAGGAAGATCCAGTGCCAGCTCGCGGTGTCGATCAGCCAGCCGCCGAGGATCGGGCCGCCGATCGGGCCGAGCAGCATCGGGATGCCGAGCACGGCCATCAGCCGGCCGATCCGGTGCGGGCCGGCGGCCCGGGTCATGATGGTCATGCCGAGCGGCATGAGCATGCCGCCGCCGAGCCCCTGGACCACCCGCCAGGCGATCAGCTCGCCGATCGAGTCGGCCGTGGCGCACAGCCCGGAGCCGATGGTGAACAGCGCCAGCGCCACCATGTAGAGGCGTTTCGTGCCGAACCGGTCCGCGGCCCAGCCGCTGAGCGGGATCACCGTGGCCAGTGCGAGGGTGTAGCCGGTCATGGTCCAGGCGACCCGCGCGTAGGACGCGTCGAACTCGCTCTGGAACGTCGGGATGGCCACGCTGACGACGGTCACGTCGAGGATCGACATGATCGCACCGAGCACGACGACGCCGGCCACCTTGAGCACCGCGGCGTCGAGTTTGTTCGATGTCGCGACGGGTTGCTGGGTCACAGACAGTCTCCTGGTTCCGGTCCGGTCCGAGGGGTGGCGGCGCCGCACGCACGCGGGGCGCGCGGCGGGACGAGGCCCGGCGAAAGCCTAGTCACGGCCTGCGACATCGCGCGGCCGGTTTTGCCGAGGCGAAGGGCCGCACACCCCCGTCCCCCGCCCGCCGCACCCCGGCGCCGACCCTCACCGAGCCGATTCCTCGAGAGAAAGACCCCGATCCGCCCCCTTTCACCCCTCCCCCACCCACCCCACACTCGTGACGAACGTCATGCCCCGCCGCCCGCCCGCCTCGTCGATCGTGGATGTCTGGTCGTTGACGAAGGGCGCATCAACGACATCCGAGGCGCCACAAGTCCACGATCGACGAGATCAGCGCCGGGGTGCCGCGCGCAGCTTCGCCATCAGGGCCACCTCGGCGGTACGGGAGCGGTCGATGCGGGCGGCGAGGTCGCGTACCCGCTCGCTGGTGCCGGCGGTGACCTGGGCGCGGGCGAGCTGGGCGGCGGTGCGCTGGTGCGCGGCGAGCACGTCGAGCAGCACCCGGTCCGCGTCGGCGGCCGGGGCGGACCGCAGCCGGGCCAGGCCGGCGGCGGCGTCGCTGTGCCCGGTGTGGTCGTGCCGCGCGGCGGCGGCCGCCGCCGACGGGCCGGCCTCGCGCAGCCAGCCGCGCATGGTGGCCAGCTCGTCGGTCTCGGTGGCGCGGACGGCGGCGATCAGGGTGCGGACCTCGGGGTCGGTGGCCCGGTCGAGCCCGACGCCGACGATCTCCAGCGTCTGCGCGGTGTGCGCCACCATCATGGCGAGGAAGAGCGCGTCGATGCCGCTGGTCGGGTCGGCGACGGCCGGGGCGGGGCGGGGCGCGGTGGGTGCCGGCGATCCGCCGCCGCAGCCGGCGGTGACGAGCAGCAGGGCGACGAGCAGCACGGACGGCACGGCGGCGGACGGGCGGCGCATGCGGGACCTCCGATCGGGAACGGGCGGACGGGCGGCGCGCGGCCGGCGGGACCGACCGGCCGCGCGACGCGCCTGGTCCGGCGGCGGGAACCCCACGGGTGTCCCGGTGGGCCGGGTGGATGGCGGTGGTGTTCCCGCCGCCGGGGAGCGGTCAGAGCTGCTGCCAGAGTGCCGGCACGTTCGGCGGCTCCCACCCGGCGATCGCGGTGTGCGCCTGGCGGCAGCGGTAGCTGCGACCGGCGTAGGTCACCGTGTCGCCCACCTGGTACGACCGGCCGGCGGTCCAGGTGCCACCCGGCGCGGGCGTGCCGGGCGGGGTGGACGAGCCGGTCGGGCTGGGCGACGGCGTGGCGGTGCGCGTGGGCGACGGGGTCGGCGTCGGAGTGGGGGTCGGGTTGCCGCCCCCGCCGCCGATCTGCAGGTCCACGCAGGAGTAGAACGCGTTCGCGGTGTCGGAGATGTTCCAGACCGCGAGCAGCTTCTGCCGGCCGGAGAAGCCGCCCAGGTCGACCGTGTGCGAGACGGTGGCGTCGGGCTGGCGGCCGCCGCCGTCGACGACCGCGACCCGGGTGGCGCCGATCCAGTACTCCCAGTTGGCGGTGGCGTGCCGGGCGGTGTTGACCCAGGTGAACGTCACCGTGCTGCCGACCGAGGTGGCCGGCCAGGTGCGGCTGTCGTCGTTGAGCACCGCGAACTGGGCGATGTTGGCGTTGCAGGTCTTCAGCCCCTTGGGTCCCTCGACGCTCTGCGGCTCGTACCTGATCTGCCCGCAGTCGGGCACCCGGTTCTGCGCGCAGAGCGCCTGGCGGCTGGGGGGCGAGGAGACGTAGCCGTGGGCCTGCGCGGGCGCGGCGAGCGCGAGGGTGGCGCCGACCGCGCCGGTGGTGAGCAGGGGCAGGGTGATTCTTCGACGCATGGTGGCAACTCCTTCAGGGGGAACGGAAGGTGCCACGAACATAAATTAAACCTTGTTAACAGTAAAGACTCCTATCTATAAATTAAGCCTTGAGCCGGCCGCGTCCCGCGTGGAATTCTGATCAGCACGCGGAGCCGATCGTCGTCCCAGGGCACCGGGGCCGGCAGGCATCCGGGAGGACGGCGGCACAGACCCGGGAACCCCGCCTCTCGAAGGAACCCCCATGAGGAGATCCCTGCCCCGCGCGCGCCGCTGGACCGCGTACGCGGCAAGCCTGCTGCTCGTCACCACCGCGCTCGCCACCGTCGAACCGACCGCCGCCGGCGCCGCCGCCGTCGACCCGGTCACGGTGACCGTGAACGCCCGCGCCGGGCTGGCCACCGTGCCGGACACCGCGCTCGGCGTCAACCACGCCATCTGGGACGCCAAGCTCGGCAGCCCCGAGACGTCCGACCTGCTCAAGGCCGCCGGCGTGCGGATGCTGCGCTACCCCGGCGGCTCCTACGCCGACATCTACCACTGGAAGACGCACACCGCGCCCGGCGGCTACGTCGCGCCGGACACCGACTTCGACACGTTCATGTCCGCCGCCCGCCGGGTCGGCGCCCAACCGATGATCATCGCGAACTACGGCACCGGGACGCCCGCCGAGGCCGCCGACTGGGTGCGCTACGCCAACGTCACCAAGGGCTACGGCGCGAAGTGGTGGACCGTCGGCAACGAGAACTACGGCAACGGCCACTACGGATCGGCCTGGGAGGCCGACGACCACCCGGACAAGAGCGCCACCCAGTACGCCAAGCTGGTCGTCGAGTACGCCGACGCGATGAAGGCGGTCGACCCGAACGTCAAGGTCGGCGCGGTGCTGACCATGCCCGGCAACTGGCCCGACGGGATCACCGCCGGCGCCGACCCCGGCCCGTGGAACCAGACGGTGCTCTCCCTGGCCGGGCCGAAGATCGACTTCGTGGACGTGCACTGGTACCCGGGCGGCAGCGCGGCCGAGTCGCTGACCCGTACCGACCAGCTGCCCGACGCCGCCTGGCTGCTGCGCCAGCAGATCTCCCGGTACGCCGGCCCGGACGCCGACCGGATCGGGATCAGCCTCACCGAGCTGAACGTCGACGCCGGCCGCACCACCCAGCCCGGCGCGCTGTTCCTCGCCGACGCCTACAGCGGCCTGCTGGAACAGGGCGTCTTCACGGTGCAGTGGTGGAACGTCCACAACGGCATCGGCACGGTCTCCGAGGTGGCCGGGCAGACCGACTACGGCGACTTCGGGCTGCTCTCCAGCGGCGGCTGCACCAGCGACGGTGACGTCTGCGAGCCGGCGTTCAACACGCCGTTCGCGCCCTACCACGCACTGTCCATGATGAACCTGTTCGCCCGCCCCGGCGACCAGTTCGTCCGGGCCGGCACCGACCAGCCGCTGGTCACCGCGCACGCGGTGCGCCGGCCGGACGGCGGCCTCGCGGTCCAGCTGCTCAACAAGGACCCGGACACCGCCTACCCGGTGACCGTCGACTACGCCGGCTTCACCCCGGCGGACGAGGCGCCGACCGTGCACACGCTGACCAACGGCGCGAGCGGCGTGAGCACCGGCCGCGCCGGCAGCGCGACCACCCGGACGCTGCCGCCGTACTCGTTGACCACGCTGGTGCTGCGACCGGCCGGCAGCTCCGCCGGACGGCCGACCGCGCCGGGGCGGCCGACCGCGAGCGCGGTGACCGACCGCGCGGCGACCATCTCCTGGCCGGCGGCGACCGCGGGCGCCGCGCCGATCGCCAAGTACGAGGTGTACCGGCAGTTCGGCGCGGTCAGCGAGCAGCTCGGTGAGACCGCCGGCACCTCGTTCACGGTGCGCAACCTGGAACCGGGCACCCGCTACACGGTCAACGTGATCGCCCGCGACACCGCCGGCCGGGTGTCCTGGTCGTCGCCGCCGCTGACGTTCGCCACCGGCAGCCCGGCCGACGCCGGCTGCGCGGTCCGCTTCCACGACGACACCGACTGGGGCAACGGGTACGTGGCGACCGTCGACGTGGTGAACACCGGCCCGGACGTGGTGGACGGCTGGACGCTCACCTGGACCTGGCCGACCGGCTGGCAGCAGGTGAGCAGCGGCTGGAACGCCACCTGGACGCAGACCGGCAGGGAGGTCCGGGTGACCCCGACCGCGGACAACCGCCGGCTCGCGGCCGACGGCGGGAGCACCAGCGTCGGCTTCGTCGGCGCGTACAGCGGGCCGAACGTGCCACCGGGGGTGTTCCGGCTCAACGGCACGGTCTGCACCGTCCGTTCCTGAGCCGGACCTAGCCCCGGCCGGGCGGCCGGAGCCGGGCGTCGGCCGCCGCCGGCACCTTCGCGGTCCGGCGGCGGCCGGCGCGGCGCGGCGGCGGCACCACGTGCGGGCGCGGCGGACAGACCACCGGTGGCGGCGGCGTCCGGACCGGGGGTACGGGTCGGGGCAGCGCGGCGAGGATCACCGCGAGCAGGACCGCGGCGACCACTCCGTCGAGCCAGTAGTGGTTGCCGGTGGCGACCACCACCACGGCGGTGACCAGCGGGTGCGCCAGCCAGAGCCAGCGCCACCGCCCGGCGGTGACCGCCACCAGGGCCAGCGCCACCGCCAGGGCCCAACCGACGTGCAGCGACGGCATGGCCGCGTACTGGTTGCTGAGCTGGTCGGCCTCCGGCGGCCCGTAGACGCTGGGGCCGAACCGGCGGCCGGTGTCCACCATGCCGGTGAGCGCGGTCAGGCGCGGCGGTGCGAGCGGGACGCAGACGTGCAGCACCAGCGCCGCGGCGGTCAGCACCGCCAGCGCCCGCCGCAGCCGCAGGTAGTCCTCCGGCCGGCGCAGGTAGAGCCAGACCAGGCAGAGCACGGTGGCCGGGAAGTGCACGTAGGCGTAGTAGCTGTTGGCCAGCCGCACCGGCAACTCGTGCGCGAGCAGGGGCGCCTGCAGCAGCGCCTCGTCGGGCAGGTGCAGCAGCCGTTCCCACCACCAGATCCGCTCGCCGTTGGCCAGCGCGGTGCCGGCCCGCCCGGCGATCAGCTGCCGGCCCGCCTTGTAGGCGAGGAAGAGCACGGCGACCAGCGCCAGTTCGCGGGCCGCCCGGCGCAGCGCGCCGGTCCGCGTCGACGCGGTCTTGGTGAGCTGCACGGCTCCTCCTTCGGTGCCTTCCGGCACGGACCAGGGCCGCCGCCGTGGTCGGCGACGGCCCTGGGGTACGGCCTCAGCGGCGGGCGTGTTCCTCCCGGCCGGCCTGGTCGGCACTCACCCCGTCGAACGCGGGCGCCCCGTCGACCGCGTCGGCGCCCACCGCCACCGAGCGACCGGTGTCCGGAAGATCGAGGCTGGAGCGAAGGGTAACCGGGCGCAGCAAGAGTGCCGCGACGACGCCGACCACCGCGATGGCGGCCGAGATGAGGAAGATGTGCCCGGTCGCGTCCCCGTAGGCGGCCCGGACGATCTGCCGCACCGGCTCGGGGAGCGCGTCGAGGTTCAACGTGCTGCTGCCGCCGCTGCCGGAGGTGGGGATGCCGGCCGCGGCGAGGTCGGTGGTGATCCGGTCGGTGACCCGGCGGGCCAGGACCGCGCCGAGCACCGACACGCCGATGGTGCCGCCGAGCGAGCGGAAGAACGCGACGCTGGCGCTGGCGGCGCCGATGTCCTTGAGCGCGACCGTGTTCTGCACTGCGAGCACCAGGTTCTGCATGGTCATGCCGACGCCCACCCCGACGACGAACATGGCCACCCCGACGATGACCAGGGAGGTCTCGTGGTCGATGGTGCCGAGCAGGGCGAAGCCGGCGACCAGCACGATCGAGCCGAACACGATGTACGGCTTGATCCTTCCGCTGGCGGTGATCATCCGGCCGGCGACGATCGAGGAGATCAGCACGCCGGCCATCATCGGGATGGTGAGCAGGCCGGCCTCGGTCGGGCTGTAGCCGCGGCCGATCTGGAAGTACTGGCCGAGGAAGACCGCACCGCCGAACATGGCCATGCCGACCGCGAGGCTGCCCAGGATGGCCAGCGCGGTGGTGCGCTGGCGGACGATCTCCAGCGGGACCACCGGCTCGGCGGCCCGCGACTCGACCCGGACGGCCAGCGCGAGCAGCAGCACCGCGCCACCGACCATGGCGGCGGTCTGCCAGGAGAGCCAGGCGAACGAGTCGTCGACGAAGGAGATCCAGATCAGCAGCACGCTGACCCCGGCGGCGATCAGCGCGGCGCCCAGGTAGTCGATCCTGACGTTCTGCCGGCGCACGGTGGGCAGGTTCAGCGTGAGCTGGAGCAGGAAGAGCGCGATGATCGCGACCGGCACGCCGACGAAGAAGCACCAGCGCCAGCCGAGCCAGGAGGTGTCGACGATGAGGCCGCCGAGCAGCGGGCCGCCGACCGTGGCGAGTGCCATGACGCCGCCCAGGTAGCCGTTGTAGCGGCCCCGCTCCCGGGGCGGGATCATGGCCGCGATGGCGACCTGGACCAGTGCCTGCAGGCCGCCGACGCCGATGCCCTGGAAGGCCCGGGCGGCGATGAGCTGGCCGGCGCTCTGCGCGAAGCCGGCCGCGACGGAGCCGACCAGGAAGACCACGATGGCCGCCTGGATCAGCAGCTTCTTGCTGAACAGGTCGGCGAGCTTGCCCCAGATCGGGGTGGTCGCCGTGGCGGTGAGCAGGGTGGCGGTGACCACCCAGGTGTACTGCGTCTGTGAGCCGTTGAGCGACCCGATGATCTTCGGCAGGGCGGTGGAGACGACGGTGCTGCTCAGCATGGCCACGAAGAGCACGAGCAGCAGCCCGCTGAGTGCCTCCAGCGTCTGCCGCCGGCTCATGGGCGCGGCCTCGGCCGTCGCGGTGGGTGCGCTCATCGCGCGTCCTCCAGGTGTGTCGGATAGGGCGGCCAGCTTGGTTGCCTCAAGCAATCATCAACAAATCTTGCCCAACAGGCAAGTTTGCCCACTGAGAAAAGGATCACGTACGCTGGCCGGCATGGACGAGTGCACCGGCCTGCGGGAGCGGAAGAAGGCGGCCACCCGCCTGGCGCTGCACGAGGCCGCCCTGCGCCTGGCCGTCGAGCACGGCCCCGACCGGGTCACCGTCGAGGCCATCGCCGATGCCGCCAACGTCTCCCGGCGCACGTTCTCCAACTACTTCTCCGGCAAGGAGGAGGCGCTCTTCCACGGCGACACCATGCGGTTGCGCCGGCTCCTGGAGCTGATCGCGGAGCAGCCCACCGAGCTGCCGCCCTGGACCGCGCTGACCCGGGCCGCCGTGCTCCAGGCCGACGAGAGCTACGACGACCCGGCCGAGCCCTGGCTGAACCGCCGCCGCCGGCTGCACGGCCATCCGAGCCTGGTCGCCCACCAGGTCGGCGCGTACGCGGCCATCGAGCGGGACCTGGCCGCGGAGATCGCCCGCCGGCTCACCGGACGCGACGTGCCGGTGCGCTCCCGGGTGCTGGCGGCCACGTTCCTGGCCACGCTCCGCGTCGCCGCCCAACAGTGGATCGAACACCCGGACGCGCCGCTGCGCGACGTGCTGCGCGACGTCCTGGCGCACGCCACCCCGACCGCCTCCGCCCACGCCGCCTGACGCCGGCTACCGGGCCGGCTCCGCCCGAGCCAGCCGCGCGTACACGATGACGTTGTCCCGGTAGCTGTCCCGCTTCCGGTCGAACTCGCCGCCGCAGGTGATCAGGCGCAGCGCCGCGTGGTCGGTCGGGCCGTAGACGTCGTCGCTGGGGAACCGGTCCTTCGGGTGCTGCTCGACCCGGGTGACCACGAACGTGGCGGTGCTGCCGTCGCGCCGCTCCACGCTCAGCGGCGTGTCCGGACGCAGCCGGGCCAGGTCGAAGAAGGAACCCTCGCGGCCCTTCCAGTTCACGTGCCCGGCCAGCACCGCCGGCCCGAGCGAGCCCGGCGTCGGCGCCCGGGTGAACCAGCCGACGTCGGTCGCGCTGTCCGGCACCTGCATCGCGCCGTCGGGGCGCAGTCCGAGCGGGACGATCGGCGCGTCCACCCGCAGGCTCGCGATGCGGATGCGCACCGGCGGGGACGAGGCCATCAACGGCCCGCTGGTCAGTTCCCCGGCCCGCCCGACGGGGCGCGGCGCCGGCGCCTGGCCGGACGCCGCCGGGCGCGCCACCTCGGGCGGGCCGTCGTCCGCGCGGGACACCGCCAGGCCGACGACGACCGCGGCGGCGAGGGTGAGCAGGCCGGCCCCCGCCGCGAGCGCGGCGCGCCGGCGGCGGGGGGCGGTGGCCGTACGGTCCTGCGGGTCGTCCACGGCTCAGCCCTGACGGCCGAGGCGACGCCGGGCGGCGACCAGGCCGAACGCGCCGAGCAACGCCAACCCACCCGCGACGTATCCGGCGACCGGGGTGGCCCCGGTGCTGCCGTCCCCGGTGGCCACCCCGCCGGCCGGCACGGAACCCGCCGCGGCGCCGCTGACCATGCCGCAGGTGGCCGGGTCGGTGGCCTCCTCCGGGATGCCGTTCACGCCGACCGACTTGGCGAACGTGGACTCGCCGAGCGCGTCCATGTCGTACCTGCCGTTGCGGTTGGCGTCGATGCCGTGCTGCACCAGGTGCAGGTCCTTGAGGTGGGCGATCGTGCCGGCCGGCAGGTCGGCGGCCGGGATGACCCGGTCGTAGCTCAGCTTGCCCTGGGCGTCCGCCTTGGGCATCCGGTCCACCGCCAGTCCACTGGCCCGGGTGGTGTCGCCGTTCGTGGTGAGTGAGATGAAGATGTCGCCGTACATCTTCAGGCCCTCCTCGGTGCTGACGTAGCCGTCGCCGTCGGCGTCGGCGGACTTGTCCGGGCAGTGGAAGTCCATGCCGTTGACGGCGCCGTGGATGTGCTGCGCGTGCGGGGAGTTCGGCGTCATCCCGGTGGAGGTGATCCGCACGCGCAGGTCCCCGCCGTCGGTCGCGGTCAAGGTGGCCGTGCCCGTGGCCCCGGTCTCGTTCAGGTCCAGCAGGGCCACCCGGACGCTCTCGTCGGCGTGCGCCACGCCGGGGAAGCCGAGTACGAGCGCCGCCGCCGGCAGCGCCAGCAGGGTTCGGGACAGTTTCACGGTTTCTCCTCGTCGCCGGTCCCGGCACCGGCGCCGGGACGTGTCAGGCATTCGGAGCGGCGCGGCGACCGGATGGGTGGCGGCTCACCCGGGGCGGCGGAAGCTCGCCAGCACCACCCGGTAGGCCTCCTGCTCCGCCGGCCAGCGGTCGTCGGCGGTCACCCAGACCAACCGGTGCCGGCTGGCCGCCCCGGCGCCGTTGGCGAGCAGGCGGCGGGCGTGCAGCCGGCCGTCGGGACCGTCCCAGGTGTACTCCCACTCGGCCGCGCCGCCGGGCCGGATCACCGGGCCGATGCTGAGCCGCTGGTAACCGGGCAGTCCGCCGGCCGCGCGCAGCCGCTCGGCCTCGCGTCGCCACAGCCCGCTCGGGTCCGCCGCCCGGCCACCCCCGACCCGCACCCCCAGCACCCGCGTACCGCTCGGGTCACGCAGGCAGACGACCGCGCCGTCGACGTCACGGGTCCAACCGGCCGGCAGGGCCACGGCGAACCCGGCCCGGTCCCGGTGCCACACCCACCCGGCCGGCAACCGGAGGCCGCCGGTGGGCGCGCGGCCGGCGGTCACCGGCACCGACGCGGACGGCCGGGTCAGGCAGGGCGCGCCCGCCGCCCCCGTCGCCACGCCCGCCCCGCCCCCGGTCGGCGTCGGACTCACGGCGACGGGCGTCGGGACTTGCGGTGCGGACCCGCTCGCGGTCGAGGTCGGGGTGGGCCCGGCCACCGTCGAGGCCGGGCCGCCCCCGGTGCCGTCGCGCCACTCACCGAGCGCGGTCCGCACGCCCGCGACCGCCACCCCGCCGGCCGCCGCCAGCGCCACCACCACCGTGGCCAGGGTGGCCGCCGACCGCCATCCGGTACGCCGGTCCGGCCCGCCGGCCGACACGCGCAGCGGCAGGACGTCGAGCTCGGGTGCGGACGGCCGGCGGACCTCGGGCCCCCCGCCCGGCAGCACCTGCGTCACGTCGCCGCCCGCCGGAGCCGGCGTCACCGCCCCGCCCCGCAGCACCTGGGTGACCTCCGATTCCGGCGGCAGCGACCGCATGACGTCCGCTGCCGCCAGCGCCTGCGTGACGTCCGCGGCCAGTAGCGCCTGGGTGACCTCCGCGCCGGACGGCAGCGACCGATCGTCCTCCGCCGCCGGCAGCGCCTGCGTCACGCCTCCGACCGGCAGCGACTGCGTCACCTCTGCGACCGGCAGCGCCTGCGTCACCTCTGCGACCGGCAGCGCCTGCGTCACCTCTGCGACCGGCAGCGACTGGGTGACCTCTCCGGCCGGCACCGGCCCTGGCTCGCCCGCGTCGAACTCGGGCGACCGCGACGGCTCGACGCCCGGCGTCCGGTCCGCCCCCTGGACGGGCCGGGACAGCGGGCGCAGCCGGCCGAGGCCACGGCGACCGTCCAGGCCGGCGACCCGGCGCAGCATCCGGGCCGCCTCCCCCGCGGTCAGCCGCTGCCGCTCGTCGCGGGCGAGCAGTCCGGCGACGACCGGCGCGAGCGGGCCGGCGCGGCGCATCCGGTCGGGTGGCTCGGTCGCCATGGCCGACAGCGTCGCCATCGTGCCGTCGCGCCGGTAGGGCGGCCGTCCCTCGACCGCGGTGTAGAGCGTGGCGCCCAGCGCCCACAGGTCGGTGCCGGGCGAGGAGACGCCCCGGCGGACCCGCTCCGGCGCCACGTACTGCGGGGTGGCCGTGATCCCCCACGACCGGCTCAGTGCCGCCGCACCCTCCACCGCCGCCACGCCGAAGTCGCCGAGCAGCGCCTGGCCGTCGGCGGTGACCAGCACGTTGCGCGGGGTCACGTCGCGGTGCAGGACGCCGACCCGGTGCGCCGCGCGCAGCGCCTCCACCAGCTCGACGCCGATGCGGGCCACCACCCGGGGCGGCAGCGGGCCGTCGTCGGTGACGATCCGGTGCAGCGACCGGGACGGGACGTACTGCATGACGATCCAGGGCCGGCCGTCGGCGGTGATGACGTCGTGCACGCGTACCACGTTGGGGTGGTCCAGGCGGGCGGCGGCCCGCGCCTCGCGCAGCGTGCTGTCGTGCAGTTCGGTGGTCTCCCGCGGCGAGGCGCCGGCCCGGGGCAGCACCTCCTTGACCGCGACGTCGCGGTCGAGCAACTCGTCGCGGGCGAGCCACACCCGCCCCATGCCGCCCTGGCCGACGCAGCGCACCAGCCGGTAGCGCCCCACACGCTCGAGATGGTCCGTCACACAGGTGATTCGGTGCCGCGCCGGCCGCGGATGGGTGGCCGGGCCCACCGATTCCGACCCGGCCTCTGAGCTGGGCTGACACACTCTTTCGGTGGGCGGCGACCGGTGGCGCAGGGGGCTCGGGCCCGCGACGGAGGTCGCCCCCGCCACGCGGGTGGACAAGTTCGAGATCTTCTTCGACCTCGTCTTCGTGGTGTCCTTCTTCATCATCACCCGGGCCACCGCGGCCGACGTGACCGTGCGGGAGCTGCTGCACGCGCTGCTGGTGCTCGCGGTGCTGTGGTGGTGCTGGGTGGTGCACAGCGCGGTGGCGGCGAGGCTGCGGCTGGGCGAGGGCTTCGTGCCGATCCTCATGGTGGTCGGCATGATCGCGCTGTTCACGTTCGCGCTGGCCCTGCCGCAGACCTTCGGCGACCTGGACAAGGGCACGGCCGGCCCGATCCTGGTCACGGTCAGCTACGTGGTGATCCGGATCGTGCACACGCTGCTCTACTGGTACGCCACCCGGGGCGACCCGCCGGCCCGGCGCAAGGTGTGGTTGTTCCTGCCCGAGGTGCTGCTCTCGACCTGCCTGCTGCTGGTGGCCGCGCTGCTGCCGTCGCACGTCGACCCGGACACCGGGCCGTGGCTGCGCGACGGGCTGTGGATCGCCGTGGTGGCGATCCAGTACAGCAGCGGCGTGCTGGCCGGCACCGACGGTTGGAAGATCACCTCCGCCGAACACTGGACCGAACGCTACGACCTGATCCTGATCATCGCGCTCGGCGAGTCGGTCATCTCGGTGGGTGTCGGCGGCAACCTGCTCGGCAAGCCGGTGACCTGGCCGGCCATCCCGGCGGCGGTCTGCGGGATCCTGTTCACCGCCGCGCTCTGGTGGGCGCACTTCGACATGATCGGACCGGCCGCCCGGATCGCGCTGCACGCCGCGAAGGGCCACCCGCGGGTGGCCATGGCCCGCGACGCGTACGCCTATCTCTACCTGCCGATGATCGCCGGGGTGATCCTGTTCGCGATCGGGGCCGAGGAGCTGATCCGCACCGTCACCGACCCGGTGGGCGGCGCGCTGGAGCGGGGCCACGGGCCGGCGGTGCCGTTGCTGTTCGTCGGCGTGATGGTCTACCTGGCCGCCAACATGGCGTTCCAGTGGCGCACCCTGCGGACGCTCTCGTGGACCCGGGTCGGCACCCTGCTCGCGCTGGCGGTGGCGCTGCCGTTCGGCCGGCACCTGCCGGCGCTCGGCGCGCTCGCTCTGGTCACCGTCATCTGCGTGACGCTGGTCGCGGTCGAGCTGGTGGTCTTCGCGGACTCGCGCGCCGCGCTGCGACGGGTGGTGCACCAGGAGCGGGTCAGCGCCGAGGAGAGCGAGGCCGCCTGGCGGGCGCGGTGGCACGACGGCGAGTCGGAGTGACCCGCCCACGACGGCCGGCCGGGCGACGCGACCCTTAGAGTCTCCGCGTGATCGAGATCGCCACCGAGGTCGACCTGTTCCATCCGCCCGCCCGCATCTGGCAGGCGTTGACCGAGCGGGCGCTGCTGGCCAAGTGGTTCGTCGACAGCACGCCGCAGGACGACCGTTGGGTGCTGGCGACCGCGGCGCTGCCCGGCTACGACGCCGACACCGAGGTCGAGGTGGTCGAGCTGCGCGCCCCGCGGCGACTGGTGGTGCGGTGCCGGGAAGCCGGCCGGGCCACCCGGCTGGCCTGCGATCTGATCCCCACGGCGCACGGCGCACGGCTCTCCGTGCGTGAGGTCCTGGAGGAGGGCGACTGGGACGCGGACGCCCGCGCCGAGCAGCAGGAACGGGCGCTGACCGGACGGCTGCCGGCGATCCTCGACTGGCTGGCCTTCCAGGAGGTGGACCTGCGCCGCGCCGAGGGCAGCCTGACCGCGGAACTGCCGGTGGTCGGCCCGCGCGGGCCCGGACGCGGCCGGTCCCGCCGCCGGATCCTGCTGGCGGTCGGCGCGGTGACGGTGCTCGGGGTCGCCACCGGCGCGACGCTGTGGGCGACCCGGGACACGTCGCCGGGCCCGGCCGGGCCGCCACCGTCCGCGCCGCCGCTGGTCATGCCCGCCACCTCCGCCGCGTCACCGCGGCCCACGACCGCCCGGCCGACGCCGAGCCCCAGCCGGCGCAGCGCCTCACCCTCGCCGTCACCGTCCCGCTCCCCCAGCCGTACGCCGAGCCCGCCGCCGTCACCGGCCGCCGTGCCGCTGACCGCGACCTACCGGACGGTCACCGACCGGGTGTTCGGCTACCGGGGCGAGGTGCTGCTGCGCAACCCCGGCCCGACGGCCCGTCCGGGGTGGACGGTTACCGTGACGATCGGCGACGGCGCGACCATGAGCTCGGTCAACGGGGCCGAGGCGGCGCAGGACGGCTCGGTGCTCACGTTCACCGGCGACGCGCTGCCCGCCAACGGGTCGGCCACCATCCGGTTCGACGTCCGCGACCCGGACCCTCTGCACGACGCTCCGGAGTCGTGCAGCGCCGACGGCACCCCCTGCGCCACTTCCTGACCCACCCCCGTCCCACCCCCACCTCATCGATCATGAAGTTGGCGGTACCCGCTGTCGCTTTCGTCCACCGACAACTTCATGATCGGCGCAGGCGAGCGAGGGTTGGGGATTTCTCTTGTTGAGTGGGTGGGAGCGCTCCCGTAACATGCCTGATGCGGCTGTTAACGCTCACAACACAATCACTTCAGCGAATGCGTGAGCCGCCACCACCACAGGAGGAAGCGTTATGCCTAGATCTAGGGCCGCCAATGTCGGTCTGGCATCGGCCGGCGCGGTGCTGCTGGCCACCACGGGAGTCGTCGCCGCGCTGCCGGCCGGCGCCGCGGCGGCCGGCTGTTCGGTGAAATACACCGTCTCGTCGCAGTGGGGCGGCGGCTTCGGCGCCGAGGTCGCCATCACCAACCTCGGCGACGCCCTGTCGAGCTGGACCCTGACCTGGAACTACGGCGCCGGCCAGACCGTCACCCAGGCCTGGAACGCCACCGTCACCCAGAGCGGCGCCGCCGTCACCGCCAAGAACGTCAGCTACAACGGGTCGATCCCCACCAACGGCACCACCTCGTTCGGCTTCAACGGCGCCTGGACCAGCAGCAACCCCGCCCCCACCAGCTTCACCCTCAACGGGGTCACCTGCACCGGCGGCACCACCCCGACCACGCCGCCGACCAGCTCGCCCACCACGTCACCGACGAACTCGCCCACCCCGCCACCGACGACCACGCCCCCGCCGACCGGCACGTGCAGCCTGCCGTCGTCCTACCGGTGGTCGTCGACCGGCGCGCTGGCGCAGCCGAAGTCGGGCTGGGTGTCGCTGAAGGACTTCACCGTCGCGCCCTACAACGGCAAGCACCTGGTCTACGCCACCACGCACAACACCGGCACGTCCTGGGGCTCGATGAACTTCAGCCCGTTCACCAACTGGTCGGAGATGGCCTCGGCCAGCCAGAACACCATGAACCAGGGCACCGTCGCGCCCACGCTGTTCTACTTCGCCCCGCGCAACATCTGGGTCCTCACCTACCAGTGGGGCGCCACCGCGTTCTCCTACAAGACCTCCACCGACCCGACCAACCCCAACGGCTGGTCGTCCGCGCAGCCGCTGTTCACCGGCAGCATCTCCGGCTCCGGCACCGGCCCGATCGACCAGACCGTCATCGCCGACGACCAGAACATGTACCTCTTCTTCGCCGGTGACAACGGCAAGATCTACCGGGCCAGCATGCCGATCGGGAACTTCCCCGGCAGCTTCGGCTCGAACTACACCACCATCATGAGCGACAGCACGAACAACCTCTTCGAGGCCGTGCAGGTCTACAAGCTCCAGGGCCAGACCCGCTACCTCATGATCGTCGAGGCCATCGGCGCCCAGGGCCGCTACTTCCGCTCCTTCACCGCCACCAGCCTCGGCGGCACCTGGACCCCCAACGCCGCCACCGAGAGCAACCCGTTCGCCGGCAAGGCCAACAGCGGCGCCACCTGGACCAACGACATCAGCCACGGCGAGCTCATCCGCACCACCGCCGACCAGACCTTCACCGTCGACCCCTGCAACCTCCAGCTGCTCTACCAGGGCCGCTCTCCCAACTCCGGCGGCGACTACGGCCTGCTGCCCTACCGCCCCGGCCTGCTCACCCTTCAACGCTGACGGCGCAGCCGCAGAACGTCAGCAGGTCCGAGCACATCGTCACCGGCGCGCTCACCCTCTGACGCAGGGACGCGCGAGGGCGGGGGCGGCCGAAACGGCCGCCCCCGCCCCCTTCTTCGCCGATCAGCCGGCGTACGTCTCGAACTCGCCCACCTTCGGCGTACCGTTCGAGCTGTTGATCTTGAAGTTGATCTTCTTCAGGGACGTGGCGGCGAAGCTGGTGGAGCCCGCGCCGCTCCCGGAGGCCAGCACCGCCCCGGTGTCGTTGTCGATGAGCTGCCAGGACCCGATCGAGCCCTGGGTGCCGGACGGCTCGCGGATGACCACCCGCGACACGGTGGTGGCCGAGCCCCACTTGATCGAGATGGTGCCGGTGGACCCGGACGGTGACCACCAGGTGCCCAGGCTGCCGTCGCGCACGTTGCCGTAGCTGGTGCCGTCGGCCTTGCTGGTGCCGTCGGCGCCGGCGCCGGCGGCGAGGCTCAGGTTGCTCCCGCTCGGCGGCGGCGGGCTGGTGGTCGTCGGCGGCGGGGTGGTCGGTGCGGGCGTGGTCGGCGCCGGCGTGGTGGGCGCCGGTGACTGCGGCGTGCAGTTGCCGTTCGACACCTTCAGGCCGGTGTTGGCGCCGGCCGTCTGCCGGACGATGTCCGGCACGCAGCTCGCCCCGTCCAGCCGGTAGGAGTAGGGGATGCCGACCGTGGTGGTGGACGTCGGGTTCGGCCCGGCCGGGTAGTTCTCGTTGCCCGGGGCCGACCAGGTCACATTGTCGAAGATGTTGCCGCCGACCTGCCAGGTGCCGCGCTCGTTGGTGTAGAACGTGCCGAGCACGTCCTTGGAGTTGCGGAAGTAGTTGTTCTCCACCTTGGCCCGGGCGCCGGCGCGGGAGTTGATGCCGGACTCGTGCAGACCCGAGTAGTGGTTGTTGTACATGTGGGCGACGCCGCCGCGCAGCAACGGCGTGCGGGAGTCGATGTTCTCGTAGAGGTTGTGGTCGAACGTGATGAAGCTGTTCGACCGGTCGCTCTCACTGGAGCCGATCAGACCGCCACGACCGGAGTTGCGCAGGATGCTGTAGGACAACGTCACGTACTGCGTGTCGTCCTTCATGTCGAACAGGCCGTCGAAGCCCTCCGCCTCCCCGCCCGACGCCTCCAGCGTGACGTGGTCCACCCAGATGTTGCGGACCGTGCTCTCCATGCCGATGGCGTCGCCGCCGTTGGAGGTGGGCGAGCCCGACTTCTTCACGTTCCGCACGGTCACGTTCTGGACGATGATGTTGCGCGAGTCGCGGATGTGGATGCCGAGCTGGTCGAAGACCGCGCCGCCGCCCACCCCGACGATGGTGACGTTGCTGATCTGCTTCAGCTCGATCACGCCGGCAGCGGTGTTGCAGCTCGGCCCGGACACCTTGGCGGTGTTGCCGTGGTTGATGGTTCCGGAGACCTCGATGGTGATCGGGGTGCTGCTGCTGGCCCGGTTGCACAGCGCGGTGTGGATCGCGGTGCCGGTGGTGGCGCGTACCGTCTGCCCGCCCGCGCCGCCGGTGGTCCCGCCGTTCTGGCTCGCGTAGCCGGTGGCGGTCCCGGCCGCCGCCGACGCCTGCGGGGTCGGCATGGCCACGGCGACCGCGACCCCCACCACCGCCGTGGCCACCGTGGCCTGAAGTCGCAGTGCGACTGGTCGTCTCATTGACGCCTCGATTCGTTTTCGCGCACGCCGGATCACCGGCCGTCGCCGAACGGGAAAAAGTGAAGTGCCGCGACGCGATCAGGCGCGCCGCCGGCGGCGTTCATCCATTCGCGGTGCCCGGACCGCAAACGAAACATCGATGTGACGCAATCGTAAGAAAGCGCTTTCGCCCGGGGCAAGAGCTGGCGTTTGCAGGTTTTTTGCAACCGGTGGACACCGAGCAGGGTGCGGCCCCTCCGTCACCGGAAGGGCCGCACCCTGCTCTGGTCGATCTCCACCGTGGAGTGGGCCTGCGTCGTAACGGTCAGACCACCGTGCAGGCGACGCCGTTCAGGGTGAAGGCCGTCGGCTCAGCGGTGCTGCCGCTGGTGTTGGCCTGGAAGCCGATGTTGATGGTGGCCCCGGGGGCGATCGCGGCGTTGTAGTCGACGTTGCGGGCGTTCACCTGGCCGCTGGACGGCGAGTAGGTGGCGCCCCAGCCCGAGGTGATCGACTGGCCCGAGGGCAGGTTGAAGGCCAACGTCCAGCCGTTGATCGCCGAGGTGCCGGTGTTGGTGATGTCGATGCTCGCCGTGAAGCCGGAGCCCCAGGAGTTCATCGTGTAGGCGACCCGGGGACCCGTGCCTCCACCCGGGGTCGGGGTGACGGTGGGCGTGGGGGTCGGCGTCGGGGTCGGGCTGGGCGGCGGGGCGCCGTTCACGCTTGTCACGAAGGTCATGATGCTTCGGGCCGGCAGGGTGACGGTGAGGGAGCCGTTCGACATGGTGAGCGCGCCCTGGGGCGCGACCGTCCGGCTCGCGTCGGTCAGCCAGTTCGCGACGCTGCCGGAAGCGGTGGCGCCGGACAGGGTGAACTGCTGGCTGACCGAGGAGGTGTTCTTGTTGACGGCGACGATGACGACGGTGTCGCCGCCCCGGTACGCCGAGACGTAGACGTTCGACGCCGGGTTCGCCGTCGCGTCGATCCGGGTGTAGCCCGGCCGGACGAACCGGGCGAAGTGCGCCATCATGGCACCACGCTTGCTGACCTGGCCGTCCTCCCGCATGGGGCCGTAACTGCGCCGCAGATACCACCAGACGTACGCCTGGAACTCGGCGTCCACCATGGCGCGGTGGATGTGCTCGCCCACGTCGAGCGCCTCGGGCCAGGCATCGCCCGAGTTGGTGTTGCTGTTCGGGTAGTAGACCTCGGTCATCCACAGCTCTTTGCCCGCACCCTTCTGCTTGAAGAGGGGGTACGGGAAGTTCGCGTACGACGTCCCGTAGAGGTGGGCCCCGATGATGTCCACGTTGGCCAGCGCCGTGGGGTCGTTGAGAATCGGGTCGGACATGGACTTCACGTACTGGAACGACTCGGGCGCCATGACCCGGGTGCTGATCGAGCCGGCGTTCTCCCGCAGGAACCTGACCATCTCGGCGGAGGTCCACCACGTCCAGTCGTGTGCGTAGTCGGGCTCGTTCTGCACGGAGATGCTGTACAGGGACACGCCGTTGTTACGCAGGTACGTGGTGAAGTCGTTGAGGTGCTGCGCATAGGCGGCGTACGAGCTGTAGCGGAGCCGCTTCGCGTTGGTCTGGCTGCCGCGGGTGAAGGTCTCGATCATGCTGGCGGGCGGGTTCCACGGCGAGGCGAAGACGGTCACCCCGAGCTCGGCCGCGCGCTTCGCCGTCGCGAGGTCACGGCCGAAGTCAGCCGAGCTCTCGCCGACGGGAATCCGCAGGATGGAGAAGCCCAGCCGACCCTCGCCGGTGCCGAACGCCGTCTCCCGCTGGGCGGCCGTCAGGTCGCCGATCCAGGCCGCGTGGGTCATGGCGCCGTAGCCCTTGATCGTCTGCCGCTGCGCCGAAAGGTTGACGGTCGCCGGCGCGGCCGAGGCTCCCGTGGCTCCCAGCAGCGTGGTCGCCGCCGCCGAGACCGGCACGGCTCCCATCGTCATCAGGACGGTTCTCCGGCTCAGCAATCGCCGCCGGCCGCTGACCGGCCCGTTCTGGTCGTGCGTCATTCTGCGTCCTCCTGGCTGGTGGTGGTGATACGCGCGTGCCCCGGTCCGGTCCGGACCGGTCGGCACCGCCCCTCCAGCGTCGCCCTGGGGACTGCCCGCGACCCCGGCGTCAATGACCCGTCGGCCCTCATCGACTGACGCCGCTGTTAGCGCTAACAGCTGGTTAGTTTAGATTCCGGCGCAAGTCGGGTCAAGCACGGGCGGCCCACCAGGCAGGCGGCCGGCTGATCACCCATTCCCGGTGCGGCGGGCCGGCCGGCGGCGGGTCTCAGCCCTCCGACCGGGCACCCGTCGGCCCGACCGGCAGGTCGCCGCGCAGCGTGATCCTGTGCATCACCCGGCGCGCGTCGCCGTAGTCGCGGTTCGCGTAGTGCGCGGTGCTCCGGTTGTCCCACATCGCCACGTCACCGGGGCGCCACCGGTGCCGCACGAGGTGCTCCGGCTTCGTCAGGTGCGCGTAGAGCAGGTCCAGGACGGCCCGGCTCTCATGGTCGGACACGCCGACGATGTGCGAGGTGAAGCCGGGGTTGACGAAGATGCCCTTGCGACCGGTCTCCGGGTGCACCCGCACCACCGGGTGCTCCACCGGGGTCAGCCGGGTCACCACCTCGCCGTCCCACGCGTTGCCCCGGCCGCCGCGCCGCTGGGCCAGGTAGTAGCCGAACTCGCGGTTGCCGTCGTGCACCGCCACCAGCTCGTCGGCGAGCCGGCGCACCGGCGCGGCCAGCGAGTCGTAGGCCAGTTGGGCGTCGGCCCAGTTGGTGTCGCCGCCGGTGGGTGGCAGCGTCACCGCGCGCAGGATCGAGCCGAGCGGTGGCCGCTTCATGAACGTCACGTCGGTGTGCCACACGTCGGCGAAGCCGTTGTCGGCGCTGTCCAGCTCGTACACCTCGGGGTGGGCGTCGTCGACGCCGGCGACGACCGGGTGCGAGACGGTGAGTTCACCGATGCGGCGGCCGAGCGCCACCTGGCCGTCGTCGTCGAGGATCTGGTCGCGGAAGAACAGCACCTTGCGGTCGACGAGCGCGGCGCGGATCTCGACGATCTCCTCGTCGGTGACGGTGGCCAGGTCGACGCCGTGCACGACGGCGCCGAAGTGCGGGCCGAGCGGTTCCAGTTCCTTCATCGGACTACCTCCGGGGTGCGGACGGCGGCGCCGAGCTGGGCACGCAGCGCGGCGAACTCGGGCCGGCCGCGCAGCTCGTCCGGGGCGACCCCGGCGCGCGGCAGGTCGATGGGCAGGTCGAGGGCGATGCGGCCGGGCCGCGGGGTGAGCACCACGACGCGGCTGCCGAGGAAGACGGCCTCGTCGACGCTGTGGGTGACGAAGACACAGGTACGCCCGGACTCGGCGCTGACCCGGCGCAGGTCCTCCTGGAGCCGCTCCCGGGTGAGCGCGTCCAGGGCGGCGAACGGCTCGTCGAGCAGCAACAGCGGGTTGTCGACGGCGAGGGCGCGGGCGATCGCGACGCGCTGCTGCTGGCCACCGGAGATCTGCCAGATGCGGCGCCGGGCGACGTCGCGCAGGCCGACACGTGCGAGCAGTTCCTCGACCCGGTCGGCGGTTGCCGGCACGCCGGCGTACCGCAGGGCCAGCGCGACGTTGCCGCCGACGGTCTTCCACGGGAAGAGGCGAGGTTGTTGGAACACCAGGCCGGCGCCGCGGCCGGGGACGGGAGTGCCTCCGGCGGTGTGGACGGTGCCGGCGGACGGATGCTCGAAGCCGGCGATCAGCCGCAGCAGCGTGGTCTTGCCGCAGCCGGACGCGCCGACCAGCACGAGGAACTCCCCCGCCGGCACGGTGAGGCTGACCGGCCCCACCGCCGGCACGTCGCCGTAGTGGTGCTCGACCCCGTCGAGCACCACGGCGTCAGCCGAGGACATCGGGCAGGCCCTTGACGTAGATGGCCTTCTGCACGTCGGTGAGCGCCGGCACCGCGTCGATCTTCTGCTGGTCCTTGAGGAACTGCGCGGCGCCGACCAGGTTGTCGGCGAGCTTGCCGACCTTGCCCTCGGTGCCGAGCCACTCCGGCGAGGCGAGGTCGGCCGGCTTGAGGAAGACACCCTGCGACAGCTGGAACTGCGCCTCCCGCGGGCTGAGGTTGAGCTCGGCGCCGACCGACCTCGCCGCCGACGCGGGGTCGGAGGCGATGAGGTCGAGCGCCTGGGCCTCGGCCTTGCGCCAGGCGTCGACCGCGTCGGGGTGCGCGTCGGCGAACGCGCCGGAGACGACGCCCAGGTCCAGCGTGGGCTTGCCGGCGGTGGCGAGCTGGCGGCTGCTGATCAGCACCCGGCCGGTCTTCTTGATCTCGGCGAGCGAGGGCAGCCAGGTGTACGCGGCGTCGATGTCACCGCGGCCCCAGGCCGCCTGGATGTCCTGCGGCTCCAGGTCGACGACGGTCACCTCGGACTCCTTCACCCCGGCCTGGGCGAGCGCGGCGAGCAGGCTGTAGTGCGAGGTGGAGGCGAACGGGGTGGCGACCTTCCTGCCGCGCAGCCCCGCCACCCCGGTGATGCCGGTGCCGTTGCGGGCCACCAGCGCCTCGTTGTCGCCGGCCACGTCGAGCACGAACGCGACCCGGTAGGGGATGTTCAGCGGCGCGGAGAGCCCGCGGGCCACCGGGCTGGAGCCGATCGCGGCGATGTCCACGCTCCTCGCCACGAACGCGGTGTTGATGTCGGCGCCGGAGTCGAACTTCGTCCAGGTGATCCGGTAGTCCGGCAGCGCCTTCTCCAACAGGCCCTGGTTCTTGACGATCAGGTCGCCGCTGGGGAACGCCTGGTAGGCGATCCGGATGGCTTTCCTCTCCGGGTTCGCGCCGCCGCTCGCGGCGCCGTCGCCGCAACCCGCGACGGCGGCGAGGAGGAGCACGGTGAGGCCGGTCAGGAGCTTCTTCACGGGCGGTTGTCCTTTGTCTAGGCGCGGCCGCGCCACGGGATCAGCCGGTGTTCGGCGGTCCGCAGCAGGGCGTCGATGAGCAGGCCGGAGAGGCCGATGGCGAACAGTCCGAGCACGACCACGTCGGTCTGGGAGTAGCGCTGGGCGTCGCGGACCATGCCGCCGATGCCCGGTACGCCGTTGATGGTCTCGGCGGCGACCACCGAGGAGTACGCGACGCCGACCGCGATCCGGACGCCGGTGAAGATCTCCGGCAACGCGTTCGGCAGCACCACGTCGCGGACCACCGCCCACCGGCCGGCGCCGAGCGCCCGGGCGGCCTCGACCAACCCGGCGGGCGCGGCGTGCACGGCGGTGGCGGTCGCCACCGCCACCGGCGGCAGCGCGGCGATCGACAGCAGCCACAGCTTGGGTGTCTCGTCGATGCCGAACCAGATGATGAACAGGCTGAAGTAGGCCAGCGGCGGCAACGCCCGGACGAACGTCACCACCGGCTCGGTGACCACCCGGATCCAGCCGACGGTGCCCATCACGACGCCGACGACGAGGCCACCCGCCACGCCGATCGCCGAGCCGATGAGGATGCGCCGCAGGCTCACGCCGAGGTGTTCGATCAGCAGGTGTCCGCTGTAGCCACGGAGGCCGTCGTGGGTGGTGGAGGTGAGGACGAGTTGGCGCCAGACGGCCTCAGGCGGCGGGATGAACGTGGGGTTGCGGGTGACGCGCGCGGCGATCTCCCACAGCGCGTACAGCACGAGCAGCGCCACCAGACGCAGCGCGAGCCGTCGGCGTCGGCCGCCGCGCGGCGCGAGGGCCGTGCGGGACGTCGCGGCGCCGGGGGCTACGGCCGGCGGTGCGGACAGCGTCGTGGTCACAGGATCACTCCAGGAAAGAGCGGTTTCGCTATTTCCTACTTGACCTATGGGATTAGGTCAATAACCGTCCCGCCCGACGGGCGCAGCGATCGATGTCGACATCGTGGGCTACCTAGCTAGACTGCGTACATGCCGGCGAACGCTCCCCGCCTCACCCCGCAGACGACGCAGCTGCTCGCGCTTCTGCTCGCCACTCCGACGGAGCCCCGGTACGGTCGCGACCTCGCCCGCGAGACCGGGCTCAAGACGGGCACCGTGCATCCGATCCTGGCCCGACTGGAGCTGGCGGGGTGGATCGACAGCTTCTGGGAGGACCCGGCCGAGCACGAGGACCAGGGACGGCCGCGACGCCGGTACTACCGGCTGACCGACGACGGCGAACGGGCCGCTCGCGCGGCTCTCGCGGACACCGCCCGTCAGAGCGCCCGGACGCCGGCCACGAACCTCAGGACGCAGCCCGGCTATCAGTGGTAGGAGCACCGCAATGCGCCGAACCCGTTCCGAGCACGACGTGCCGTATCGCACCGCGGTCCAGATCAGTCTCGCCATCGTGGACGAGGATCCACGGTCGCTGCGGGAACGGCGGTTGGAGATGGGGCACAGCGCCATCTTCGGTCGGTACACCGCTCCCGATCGGAGCCTCGCCGCCATCAGATGGGGCGAGCGAGGCCTCGGCTGCGCGGCGGCGCTACTCCCGCCGCATGCGCGGCACCGATATGTGGAGGAATGGCGGGACGGCCTCCAGGCGGTCCTCCGCGAGCAGGGGTCTCGCCGCCGGTGGGCCGACGAGCTGGTGCAGTGCCTGCGGGCCTTGGTGTCCCTGGCGATCATGTTCCGCCTCCGGCAGTGAACTGCCTCTAGCTAGGTAGACACGGCTCCGCTAGCTAGCTAGAGTTGGTGTTCAACGGGGGGTGGCACCGAGCGCGGATGCCGCCGCAGGTTGGGGTTGCGCACGGATGAGGGCCGGCCACCGCGTCGATCGATCAGAACAGCCAGGTCCGAGAAGGACGACGACGCGACGACCGGCCCTCAGCGCGCGGCCGTCCCTCCCGGGGAACGGAACACGCTCGATCGGAGCAGCGGCACGCAGACCAGCGCCAGCGCCACGTCGACGCAGATCAGGTTGCGCACCGTCGACAGCTCACCGAACAACTGCTCGGTGAGCAGCCCCATCACCATGTTGTTGCCGGCGTGCGCCAGGCTGGTCACCCACACCGAGCCGGTCCGGGCGTAGAGCCAGCACAGCATCACCTGGAAGAGCACGAACATCACGGTCCACAGCGCCATGCTCACGGTGTGGTCGTCGAACTCGGCGTAGCCGAGGAAGGCCAGCGGGTAGTGCCACACCGCCCAGACGAGCCCGGTCGCGACCACCGAGGCGCGGGGGCGACCGGGCACCAGGCGCGGCCAGAGGAAGCTGGTCCAGCCGAACTCCTCGCCCCAGTAGAGCGGCGTCGACACCAGTTGCAGGACCAGCAGGAACGCGACGCCGCCGGGCCCGCCGGCCGGGGACAGGT
This sequence comes from Micromonospora humi, assembly GCF_900090105.1. Lineage (GTDB taxonomy): Bacteria > Actinomycetota > Actinomycetes > Mycobacteriales > Micromonosporaceae > Micromonospora > Micromonospora humi. The sequence goes on from NZ_FMDM01000002.1 coordinate 402,564, forward strand.
CCGGTCGCCACCAGCCGAGCGCGGCGGCGCAGCCCAGGGCCAGGAAGGTGACCGCGAGCGGCGCGAACCAGGCGAGCAGCCAGTGCGGCCACGCGCCGCGCAGCCGAAGCCGCAGGCCCGCGTCGGCGAACCCCTCCCGGGTCACCCACCGCCGCACCACCACCGCGCCGAGCGCGGGCATCATCGCCACCGGCAGTTGGACCAGCGGATTCACCAACGACCAGCCCATCACCCACCGGGCGAGGAAGAGGTACGGCCACGTCCCGCCGAACGCGACCACCAGGAAGACGACGATTCCGCGTACCCGAAGTGACATGCCCCGAGCTGATCATCGCGCGCACGGTGGGTTCACTACCGCTGGGCGGCCTGTTCGGGGTGGGCCTGGGCGTACCCCGCTGGTCGGGCGCCACCGCCGCGGGTGCGCTGGATGAGCACGACGCAGGCCAGCACCGCCGCCGCCACCGCGACGGCGGCCGGGGTGACCGCCTCGCCGAGCAGCAGGGCCGACCAGAGGAGCGTGAGCACCGGCTGGGCGAGCTGGATCTGGCCCACCTTCGCGATGCCGCCCCGGGCCAGGCCGGCGTACCAGGCGAAGAAGCCGAGGAACATCGAGACCACGGTGAGGTAGCCGAACGCGGACCAGGCGGCGACGCCGGCGCTCGGTGGGTCGGCGACGGCGGCCACCGTCGTGATCGGCACGGTGACCGGCAGCGAGAGCAGCAGCGCCCAGCAGATCGTGCGGGCGCCGCCGAGTTCCCGGGCCAGCACACCGCCCTCGGCGTAGCCCAGCCCGCACAGCGTCACGGCGGCCAGCAGGAACATGTCGGCCGGCGACAGCGCGCCGCGCAGCGCGCCACCGGCGGCGAGGAACGCCAGCACCAGCGCCAGGCCGGCGGCGCTGGCGAGCCAGAACAGCGGCGGCGGTCGCTCGCCGGCGCGCAGCACCGCGAACACCGCCGTCATGGCCGGCAGCACGGTGACCACGACCGCGCCGTGCGCGGACGTCTGCGTGGTGAGGGCGAGCGAGGTGAACAGCGGGAAGCCGACCACGACGCCGAGCGCGACGACGGCCAGTCGCCGCCACTGCTCCCGGGTGGGCCGCGGCCCGGCGGTCAGCCACAGGTACGCCCCGGCGAGCAGCGCCGCGCCGACGGACCGTCCGAACGCGACGAGCCACGGGTCCAACGCCTGCACCGCGACGCGGGTCATCGGCAGCGACATGCTGAAGGCGAGCACGCCCAGCGCACCGAGGACGACGGCCGTTACCGCTCTGGGATGAGTAGCGCTACTCTCTGGCTTCATGAATGATGGTAGCGCCGTGGACCAGGTCGTTCACCACCTGGGGGCCCTGGTGGCGGCCGCGCCGCCGGGGACGCGCCTGCCGTCGGTGCGCGAGCTGACCGCCCGCCATCGGGTCTCCCCGGTGACCGTCGCCGAGGCGACCCGCCGGCTCGTCGCCCAGGGTCTGGTCGAGACCAGGTCCGGTCGCGGAGCGTTCGTGGCGGCCCGCCGGGACGAGCGGCCCGCCCGGGACCTGTCCTGGCAGACCGTGGCGCTGGGCCCCCGGCGCGACGGCGAGGAGGAGATGCAGGCGCTACTGGCGCTACCGCCATCCGGTGCCATTCCGCTTTCCGGCGGTTACCTGGATCCCGACCTCCAGCCGGCCGCCGCGCTCGGCGCCGCGCTCGCCCGCGCGGCCCGGCAACCCGCCAGCTGGCACCGCGGCCCGGTGGAGGGGCGCGCGGACCTGCGGGCCTGGTTCGCCCGCGCGGCCGGCGGCGGCCTGCGCGCCGAGGACATGGTGATCTGCCCGGGCGGGCAGGCCGCGCTCTCCTCCACGCTGCGGGCGCTCAGCACGCCGGGCGACACGCTGCTGGTCGAGTCGCCCACCTACCTGGGCGCGCTGGCCGCCGCGCGGGCGGCCGGGCTGCGGGTGGTGCCGGTGCCCGCCGACGCCGACGGCGTCCGCCCCGACCAGCTCGCCGCCGCGTTCGCCCGCTCCCGTGCCCGGCTGTACTACTGCCAGCCGCTGCACGCCAACCCGCACGGCGCCACCCTCTCCCCCGCGCGGCGCGCCGAGGTCGCCGCGGCGGTCCGCGACGCGGGCGCGTTCCTGGTCGAGGACGACTACGCCCGCGACCTGACCGTCGACGGCGAGGCGCCGCCGCCGCTGGCCGCCGACGACCCGGACGGGCACGTCGTCTACCTACGCTCGCTGACCAAGGCGGCCGCGCCCGGCCTGCGCATCGCCGCGCTCGGCGCCCGAGGGCCGGCCGGGGCGCGGCTACGCGCCGCCCGGCTGCTCGACGACCTCTTCGTCGCCGGTCCGCTGCAACAGGCCGCGCTGGAGTTCCTCACCGCGCCGGCCTGGGACCGGCACCGCCGTACGCTCCGCCGGGAGCTTCGGGCCCGCCGCGAGGCGCTGCTCGCGGCGCTGGAGCGGCATCTGCCGGCGCTCGTCCCACGCCACGTGCCCCGTGGTGGCCTGCACCTGTGGGTGCGGCTGCCGGACGGCGCGGACGACGTCGCGGTGACCGCGGCGGCCGCCGCCGAGGGGGTCACCGTCTTCCCCGGCCGGCCCTGGTACGCCGCCGAGCCGCCGGCGCCGCACCTCCGCCTCACCTACGCCGCCGCCGCGCCGAAGCAGATGGACGAGGCGGTGCGGCGGCTGGCCGCCGCGCTCGACCACTGAGGACGGGTGCGCCGACCACATTTCGGGAAGGCCGGGAATGTCCCGCCGACGGGGGTTATCGGTGCTGCTCCATGGGGCACAGTGGTCCCGTGAGTGATACTCCCTCCGAACCCTCCGCCGGTCCGACGTCGACGGTCCGCGTCGCCGTGCTCGGTGAGCCCGGCCTGTGCCGGACACTCGTGGCCGGAGTGGTGGCGGCGGCACCCGACTTCGAGGTGGTGCGGGAGTGCGACGGCACCGCCGCCGACCTGAGCCGCCTCGCCCGGGCCCGCCCCGACCTCGCGTTGGTCGACCTCGATCTGGAGCGCGAGAACCCGGAGGACGAGGACCCGGAGCAGGAGCCGTGGACGGTGGTGGCGGCGTTACGCGCCGCGGTGCCGGACTGCGCGATCGTGGTGCTGACCGGTCGGCCGACCGCCCGGGTGCTGCGGTCGGCGCTGCGGCTGCGGGCCCGCGGGGTCGTCGCCAAGGAGGTGCCACCCGAGGAGATGATCGCCCGGTTGCGGGCGGTCGCCGAGGGGCGCTGCACCGTCGACCCGGTCACCGCGCTCGCCGCGCTCGGCACCGCGGACAACCCACTCAGCGACAGCGAGCGTGAGGTGGCCACCGCCGCGGCGAAGGGCCTGCCGAGCCGGGAGATCGCCGCGCTGCTGCACCTCGCCCCGGGTACGGTCCGCAACCTCCTGTCCAGCCTGCTGCGCAAGGCCGGCGGCCGGAACCGGTGGGAGGCGGTGCGGCGCGCCCGGGACGCCGGCTGGATCTGATTGTCGACACGCGCACTCGGGTGTCGCCGAGACAGCGATGCAAATAAGATTCCTGACGGCTGGTTATCGGTTGTTCACATTATGTCAGGAAGGCGGGGGTCATGGCTGGGAGTCGACATGGTCCGCACGCTGCTCGCGATCGAGGGACGGCTGGTTCGGGGCGCCCTCGCCCAGGTGCTCGCCGCCCAGGAGGACATCGATGTCGTCGCTGAGGCGGACACCGCGGACACCGTCCACGCCGCGCTCCTGACCGCCCGCCCGGACGTCGCCGTCATCGACGTCGACGTCGTACCGGTGGAGCAGCTCGCCCGGCTGGCCGCCGCGGCCGACGACAACCACGGCGGCCGGGTGCTGGTGCTCGTGGACCGACGTCGAGCCGGACGCCTCCGGGCGGTGCTCGCCGAGCATCACGGGTGGATCGGCTTCCTCGACCGCGACGTGCCGCCGGAACGGATCGCCGACGGGGTCCGACAGGTCGCCGACGGCCAACCGGTGCTCGACCCGGACCTGGTCGTCGCCGCGCTCGACGTCGCCGACAATCCGCTCACCGCCCGCGAGCGGGAGGTGCTCGACGTGGCCGCCGACGGCATGCCGGTCCGGGAGATCGCCCAGAAGCTGGGCGTCTCACCGGGAACGGTCCGCAACCACCTGTCCCACGTCATGGCGAAGACCGGGGCGCGAACCCGCCTGGAAGCCGTGCGGATCGCCCGGGAGTCCTGCTGGATCTGACCCACCGCCCGACCAGTGGCCCACCAGTTCCCGGTAGGCCGTCGAGACGGCCAGCAGCCCCCGGTGACTGTCCAGGTGGGCGTCCCCGCCGTCGAGCAGCAGCACCCGGCGGGCGCGGGCCGCCGAGCTGATCCGGTGCGCGATCACCACGAGGGTGCCGGGCCGGGCCGCGAAGGCCGCCTCCAGGCGCGCCTCGGCGGCCGGGTCCAGGTGGCAGGTCGCCTCGTCGAGGATGACCAACGGCGCCGGTGACAGCCAGGCGCGGAGCAGGGCCACCTGCTGGCGCTCCCCGGCCGAGAGGCCGCCCGGCCGCAGCGTCGCGTCGAGACCGCCGAGCCGCGCCACCAGGTCCGCCAGGCCCAGCCGGTCGGCCGCCCGGAGGACGGCCGCGTCGTCGAGGCCGGGCCGCAGGTAGCGAAGGTTGTCCCGGACCGTGCCGGTGAACACGTACGCCTCCTGCGGAATCAGCACCCGGTGGGTGGCCAGCTCGGCCGCGCCCACCCCGGCGGTCGGCGTCCCCGCCACGTGGACCGTGCCGGCCGACGGCCGCAGCACCCCGGCCATCAACCCGGCGAGGGTGGACTTGCCGATCCCGCTCGCGCCGACGATCGCCAGGTGGTCGCCGGGCGGCACGGTCAGGTCGAAGCCGTCCAGCACCGGCTCGGCGTGCGGCCCGTACCGGAAGGTCACCGCCCGCAGCGACAGCGCGGGCGCGGTCGGATCCGGTGCCGGCGCGGTCGCCGCGCCACCGGACGCTTCCGGGGGTACGCAGGTGCTCAGCAGCCGGTCGAGGGTGACCACGAAGCGGAGACCGCCGGCGGCCACCCCCTGGAACAGCGTGTACAGCGCCGGCTGGATGCCGCGGACGACGTAGACCAGGGCCCCGAGCAGCGCACCCGGCCCCAGTCCCTGCCGCAGCAGCCACGGTCCGGCCAGCAGCAGCAGGGGCACCGGGAGCCAGCCACCGACGGCCAGGCTGAGGCTGCGCGCGGCGGCCATGACGGCCAGACGCCGCTCCACCCGGGCCTGCGCGTCGACGTGGCCGCCGAGCCAACCGACGACCCGGTCCCCGGCCCCGCTGACCGTCGCGTCGCGGTGCCCGGCCACCGCCACCACCGCGTCCCGGCCGAGCCGCTCGCCGGCCAGGACGTACTCGCGTTGCCGGGCCACCATCGCCGGCAGGGCCGCGGCGAAGAGCAGCAGACCGACGAGCACCGGCACGGAGACCAGCAGCGCGACCGGAGCGGCCAGGGAGACGAGGCCGACCACGGCGGCGCCGGCGGCGAACACGAAACCCCGGACCACCATCAGCAGGCCGGCCCAGGTGTCCCGGACCATCTCCACCTGGTGGGTCAGCCGCGTCACCGCCGCGTCGTCGACCCGACCGTCGCTCGCGCCGGCCAGCGCCCCCGCCACCACCCGTCGCAACAGGTCGTCGCGGAACGGCTCCACCACCGCACCGAGCAGCCCGTACGCCTGCCGGGTGCCGAGCGCGCCGACCAGCACGGCAACCGCCAGCAGGCCCAGCCAGAGCAGCCCGACGCCCGGCCGGCCGGCCAGGAACCCGTCGTCCACGGCACGGGCCGTCAGCAGGCCGGTCAAGGCCGCCGGCAGCGCCTCGGCCAGCGACCAGCCGGCCAGGCGCAGCAGCGGGCCACGCCGCGCCGACAGCGCCGCGCGGACGGTCGCGCCCACCGTGGTCACGACCGGAACACCGCCCGGTAGGCCGGATCGGCCCAGAGCGTCCGGTGCGGGGCCACCGCCCGCACCCGGCCACCGTCCACCCAGGCCACCAGGTCCGCGCGGGCCGCGGTGCCGACCCGGTGGCTCACCACCACCCGGGTACGGCTGTCGTGCGGGCCGGTCAGCGCGTCCACCACCTTGTGCTCGGTGACGGTGTCCAGGCTGGACGTGGCGTCGTCGAGGATCAGCAGCCGCTCGGCCCGCAGCGCGCGGGCCAGGCCGAGGCGCTGCCGCTCCCCGCCGGAGAGGGCCAACCCGGCCAGCGGGGTGCGGTAACCCTCGGGCAGCAGCCGCACCACGTCGTGCACCTGCGCCGCGCGGGCCAACGGCGCCGGGTCGGCGCCGCAGCCGACGGCCGCGCCGACCGTGTCGCCCACCAGCACCGGCCGCTCGAAACCGTAGCCGACCACCCGGCCGAGCGCCGCCGGCGACAACTCGCGCAGTGGCACGCCGTCCAGGCGTACCTCGCCGGCGTCGGGGTCACGCAGCCGGCCGGCCACGGCCGCGAGCAGGGACTTGCCGGCCCCGGACGGGCCGACCACGGCGAGCAGCGTCCCGCCCGGCACCCGCAGGTCCACCCGGTCGAGCAGCGGCCGACCGTCGTCGTCCCGGACCTGCACCCCGCACAGGTCCAGCCGGCCCGGTCCGGGCGGCAGGTCCCGGGCGCCGTGGCGACGGGCCGGTTCGTCGAGGATCTCGGCGGCGCGGGCGCAGCCGGCGCGTACCCGCACGGCGGTGTTGACGGCGGCGATCGCGGCGCCCAGGCCGGCGCCGATCGCCGCGTACTGCAGGGCGGCGAGCAGTTCCCCCGGGGTCAGCCGCCCGGCCGACAGCGACCAACCGCCGACCGCCACGACCGCCAGTTGCAGCAGCGGGTTCAGCAGCGCTCCCCGGGCGGACGCCCCGGCGAGCACCCGCCAGGTGCGTACGCCGTGTCGGTGCAGCTCCGGCAGCGGGGTGAGCACCCGGTCGACCTCCCGCTCGGCGGTGCCGGCGGCGGCGATGGTCCGTGCGCCGGCGAGCGCCTCGACGAGCCGGCCGGCCAGATCTCCCTGGGCCCGCTGGTAGCCGGCGACCGCGTCGGACGCCTCGCCGACGAACCGCCGCAGCAGCACGGCCAGCAGCAGGAGCCCGACCACGAAGGTCAGGCCGAGCCACGGGTCGATCAGGGTGAGCGCGACCAGGCTGCCCACCGGTGGCAGCAGCACGCTGCCGGCCAGCACGACCGTCGGGGCGGCCTGCCCGGCGTCGGCGACCTGCCCGACCAGCCGCCCGACCAGATCACCCACCGGTCGGCGGGCCGCCGTGCGCGGATCGAGCGCGAAGAGGTGCCGGACCAGGGCGTGCCGCAACGTGGCCACCGAGCGGGCCCCGGCCACACCGCCGCCGTAGTCCTGGGCGGCCCGGGTGCCGATCAGCACCAGCACCAGCACGGTGACCACGACGATCCACCGGCCGGACGAGGACTGCGGCGCCGCACCGACCACGGCGTCCACCGCGCGGCCCAGCACGGCGGGCAGGGCCAGCTCGGCCGCCGTCTCGACCACGGCGAGCACCGCCAGCGTCGGTGTCCACCAGCCGGCGAAGGCAACGGCGCGCAGGGCGAGCCGGTCGGCGGGGGTCATCGGGCCTCCCACGGGCGCGGGCCCCGGGCCGGCGCACGCCGGTCCGGGGCCAAGCGACTGATCGTCAGTTGCAGGTGGTGACGCTCAGCGAGCTGTCGCCGCAGAGCAGCAGGCTGGCGCGGCTGCCACCGCCGGTACGCTCGGCGGCCGGCAGTTCCATCCCCTGGAGGTCGAGCAGAGCCATGTCGGTTCCTCACTTCTCTCGTGTGACGTTGACGTCGGTCGTCGGACGGATCACTTGCAGGTGGTGACGCTCAGCGAGCTGTCGCCGCAGAGCAACAGGCTGGCCTGGCTGCCACCGCCGGTACGCTCGGCGGCCGGCAGCTCCATCCCCTGGAGGTCGAGCAGAGCCATGTCGATTCACCTCCTTCCGGTCACGTCGGTGCGGGGTCGCCCCGGGGAAGCCGGGGGGTCGGTGGCCGCCCGGCCCGCGCCCGCGACGGTCGTCGCGCCGGGCAGCGGGGTCAGGAACGGCAGGTGGAGCGGGTCGTCCGGCCGGGTCGCGGCGAGCGCGGCGAGCACCCCGGCGGTGCCGGTGGCCAGGTCCATGGAGAGCCGCAGGAGCTGGTCGCCGGGGAAGGCGGGCCGGTCGGCGTACGGCAGCGCGTGCCAGCCGAGCAGCCGGGCCTGCCGCCGAGCCGTGTCCCGGTCACCGCGCTCGGCGAGGTAGGCGACGATCCCGGCGCGGCCGGCGAAGAGGCCGGACTGCGCGTAGAACGGGGAGTCGGCGCAGCGGCGGATCGCGGTCGCGTCGTCGCGCAGCTCGTCGTCGGGCCGGTGCCGCAGATACTGGTCGAGGACCAACCCGATGCCGACGCTCCCCTCGGCCAGGTAGGGCATGGTCCGCCAGCCCTCGTTGACCTCCAGGTGCCCGGCGTCGCGGCGGACGCAGCGACGCAGGTCCTGGCGGAGCGCGGTGCGCGCGTGGTCGAGCAGGTCGGCATCGCCGTACCGCTCGTACATCCGCAGCAGCATCAGCGCCACGCCGGCCCCACCCCGCATCAGCCCGGCGTACGGGTGCCGCCCGCCGCTGATCTCGGCGACCGAGTCGACGTCACCGAGGCGGCCGACCACCACGTCGACGGCCCGCCGGGCGGCGTCGGCGTACCGCCGCTCACCGGTGCGGCCGGCGAAGTGCGCCAGGTTCAGCGCGATGCCGGGCAGCCCGCCGGTCAGGTCGTCGCGCAGCTCGGTCCAGGGCTGGTCGAGGCAGAGGTCGAGCAGGCGCAGCGCCTCGTCGGTGTGGCCGAGCAGGTCCAGCGCGTACGCGATGCCGTGCAGCCCGTCGTAGAGGCCGAGGCGGCTGCCGGAGGCGGGCTCGCGTACCCGGTCGATCAGCCACCGCTCGTGCGCGGGGTCGGTGCCGGCGCCGCCGGCGTGCAGCGCCCAGAGCACCCCGGCCGCGCCGTACGCCAGGTTGAGCCCGCCGTCGGCGCCGGCGAACTGGCGGATGTCGCCGGGGAAGAGCCGGTCGTCGCGCTCCGGCGTGGCGCTCGCGGTGATCGCCTGGGCGAGCCGGTCGCGCAGGCCCGGCCAGTCGTCCGGGTCGATCGTGACGACGTGGCGCAGGTCCGCCCGCCGTCCGCCCACGATCACCTCGACCGCCTCGTCCAGCAGCTCGCGCGGCACCGGGAAGTTCTCGGCGACCACGTCGGCCAGGTGCGCCGCCTTGGCCGGGGCCAGCCGCAGCATCGCGGTCAGCGGCAGGAACAGGGCCAGGCGCAGGCAGGCCAGCGCGTACCGGTCGACCTCGGCGCCGACGCGGTCGCGCGGCGCGGCGAACGCCTGGTTGCGCAGCGCGGGCCGGGTCGCCTCGGCGACGTCGGCGGCGACCTCGAAGTCGATCAGGGTCACCGCGCCGTCGTCGCCGACCATGACGTTGAACATGTGCAGGTCGCCGTAGACGACGCCGTGCGCGTGGATGGCGGCGACGGCCTCGGCGACCTGGCGGTGCACGTCCAGCGCCCAGCGGGTGTAGTCGGCCCGGTCGGCGTCGGCGTTGACCAGCGGGTACCGCTCCACGACCAGCTGGTTGAGCGGGCGGCCCTCGACGAACGCCAACGCGAGGAACTCGTGCCCGCCGAAGCTGAACTCGTCGTGCACCCGCACCAGGTGCGGCACGTCGGCCAGCCGTCGGAGCGTCTCCGCCTCGCGGCGCAGCCGGGTCACCGCGTCGGCGCCGGTGGCGTCCAGGCCGGCGTGCGGGCGCGCCTCCTTGAGCACCACCCGCTGGTCGGTGCGGGTGTCGCGGGCCTCGTACAGGCCGCCGCCGTTGGAGAAGTGGATGACCTTCTCGATCCGGTACGGCAGGTCGGTCGTCGTCGCGGCGTTGCGGGCGGCCAGGTGCGGGGCGAGGAAGTCCGGCAGCGTCACCCACTCCGGCACGTGGAACACCGGGTCCCGCCGGTCGGGCACCAGCACGCCGTCCGCGTCCTCGATCGCCGGCACGGTCTGCCCGTCGGCGGAGACGCAGTAGCGGGCGGCGAAACCGCCGTAGCGCAGGTACACCGGGCCGTCGCCGTAGCGCAGGTCGCTGAGGACGTACGGCCCCTGCTCGCCGTCGAGGAGGCCGGCGAGCTCCTTGGCGGTCAGCTCCAGCTCGGCGTCGTCCCGCGGGTAGACGGTGACGAACTTTCCGCTGGCGCCGCGCCGCGCGTACTTGCTGTTGCGCATGAGCAGCAGGCGCGGGCCGCGCAGGTGCTTGAACGGGATGCCCCGGGGCCGGCAGTAGTCCACGACCCGGGCGAGCACGCGCTCCGCGTTGTCGAGCCGGGCCGACACGTGGATCTTCCAGCCCTGCGCGGGAAGGGAACCGTCGACCGGGCCGTGGATCAGCCAGTCGTCCTTGACCTCGCACTCCCAGCCCTCCGGCACCGGACCGGTCGAGTAGCCGCCGGTCTCGACGGTGGCGCTGGCCAGCGAGTCGTAGAAGAGCGGATCGACCGCGCAGTACGAGTCGTAGCGTTCGTCCATGTCGGGTGCCTCCACCGGCTGATCGGTTGACGTCAATCCTGCGGATGGCGGAGGCGCGGGCCCAGTGCGATGAGTCATGACGCGGCGGTGAGTTCCGCACTGCGAAGTCGTGACAAGAGCGGAGTTTGAATTCGCGAACAGCGGTTGACCTGTCGTGGAGAGGTCAGTGATGAGTTCTCCGGCCCACGGCAGTCATACCTACGACGGGACACCACGAGGCGGAAGGACGACCGGATGGGCGAGATCGACGAGTCGGCGTTCTCGGGGCTGGCCGAGCGCCACCGGCGGGAGCTGCACGTGCACTGCTACCGGATGCTCGGCTCGTTCGAGGACGCCGAGGACACGGTGCAGGAGACGTACCTGCGGGCCTGGCGGCGGCGGGAGACCTACCAGGGGCGGTCCACGTTCCGGGCCTGGCTCTACCGCATCGCCACCAACGCCTGCCTGGACCGGCTGGCCAGGAGCCGGCCGGAACCGGCGGCCGGTGGCGAGGTGCGCTGGCTCCAGCCGTACCCGGACCGGCTGCTCGACGAACTGCCCGCCGCCGGCGCGGACGAGCCGGAGACGCTCGCGGTGGCGCGGGAGACGATCGAGCTGGCGTACGTGGTGGCGGTGCAACACCTCGCGCCTCGCCCCCGGGCCGTGCTGATCCTGCGCGACGTGCTCGGCTGGCCGGCGAAGGACGTCGCCGAGCTGCTCGGCGACTCCGTCAACTCGGTGAACAGCGCGCTGCAACGGGCCCGCGCGGGCATGCGCGAGCACCTGCCCGCCGAGCGGCAGGACTGGACCGGCGGCGAGGGCGACGCCGGTACCCGCGACCTGGTCCGCCGTTTCACCGACGCCAGCGTGGCCACCGACATCCCCGCGCTCACCGCGCTGCTGCGCGACGACGTCCGGTGCGCGATGCCGCCCACCCCGGGCCTGCGCGTCGGCCGCGACGCGGTGGTGAAGGACTGGATCGACGACGGCTTCGAGGGCATGACCGGCCTGCGCGGCGTCCCCACCGCGGTGAACCGGCAGCCGGCGGTCGCCTTCTATCACCTGCGGGAGGGCTCGTACCTGCCGTTGACGCTCGACGTCCTGCGCGTCACCGGCGGGGCGATCACCGAGATCTTCACCTTCGACGCCGACCGCTTCGCCGGCCTCGGGCTGCCGGAGCGCCTGCCCGCAACCTCACCCCAGGAAGGCACGACATGACCAGCACCACTGACCTTGCCGGCACGGCGTCCAACCGTACCGGCCGGTTCCGCCGACTCGCCGGCACCGGACTGCTCGCCACGCTCGTCGCGGTGGTGGTGACCACCCTGGCCGCCGCGCTCGCACGCGCCGCGGGCGTCGACTTCGCGATCCCGGACGGCGGCGAGACGATCCCGCTGTCCGGGTTCGCCGTGCTGACCGGCGTCTTCTCGCTCGTGGGCGTGGTGATCGCCGCCGCCCTGCTGCGGTGGAGCGCCCACCCCGCCCGGCGGTTCCTCTGGACGTCGGTGACGCTGACCGCGATCTCGCTCGTCCCGCCGTTCCTGGTCGGCGCCGCCCCCACCACCGCGCTGACCCTGCTCGCCCTGCACCTGATCCCCGCCGCCGTGATGATCCCGACCCTGACCCGTGCCCTCTCCTGAACCGGGCGGGCATCTCGTCGATCTTGGACTTGCGGTGCCAGAACATGTCCACGTCACCCGCTTATCGGAGGCGCGCCACAACTCCATGATCGACGGAACGTTCGGCAGGCGGGCGGCCAGGGCGCGGTCAGTGGGGCAGTGGCGGGTCTCGGCAGGGCCAAGCGGTGCGCCCGGGCCAGGGCCGCCGTCGCGCGCTCGGCATCACCCACCAGGTGGTACGCGGCCGGGCCGCCATAGCGCTGGCCCACGAAGGCGCTGCGCTTCCCGGACGAAGCCGTCGCCCTCTCCGACCGACCTTCACTCGGCCGGCTTCAGGCGCTGATGGCCCGAGCACATGTCGCCTCCGGACGAGGCGACGTCGCCGCAGCCATCGCCGCCGATGAGGATGCCCAACGAGTCTTCGACCTCACGCTTCGCCCGACGTCGAGATCTCCGACGCCGGCGCGCCGGCGTGGCGCCCTTCCGATCCATGCTCTACGCCAGACTCGGACTGATTCGACAAGGCGAGCAAGCTCAGGCTGATGCCGACCGGCTCCGACCGACGTCACTCACCCGCTCTGCCACTCACATAGAGCTTCACCGCGCGCTCATGATGGTCAGAGCCGGAAGCGGGCACTGAAACGTGTCTCGTCAGTGGCGGACCAGGCAGAACGGATGCCCTTCGGGATCGGCATAGATACGCCATCCGCGCCCGTCCGCTCCATCGTCCAACACCGTCGCGCCCAGGGTCAGCACCCGCTCGTGGGCGCGGTCCAGATCCGTAACGCCGAAGTCCAGGTGGAACTGCTGGGGCCGGCCCGGATCGGGCCAGACCGGTGGCTGGTGGTCCGTCACCCGTTGGAAGGCCAGGACGGGGCCAGACGGTGTGTGCAGGGTCGCCCAACCGTCGCTGAGTGCCCAACGCTGATCCGGCTGATTGACGGAACCGCCGAGAAGTGTCTGGTAGAACGCGGCAAGCTCGGCCGGGTGCGTGCAGTCCAACACCACACACTGCAGGTCAGCGATCATGCGCCGACCCTACGGGGCACCGCCGGTTGTCGATAGCCGGCGAGTTTCTGCCGGGTTGACTGCTGAACACGGCGTCAGCTCGGAGGCGCTGCGGCACCCCAGTGCCGCAGCGCCGCGAGCACGGGGATCAAGTTTCGACCACGTTCGGTCAACTCATAGCTGACCCGGGGCGGCCAACCGGGTGTACGGCGTCGTTCGAGTACGCCTGCCGACGTCAACTGGGCCAGCCGCTCCGAGAGCACCTTGTCGGACAGGGTGGGCAGGGCGCGGGCCAACTCGGAGTAGCTGCGCCCGCCGCGCAGGAACTCCCCGAACACCAACGGCGTCCATCGTCCCTTCAACACGGCCAGCGTGATCTCGATCGGGCAGGACGGATCCGGCTCGGCGGCCGCCGGGGGGCACCCGCCCAGCACTCCGACCCCACCGTGACCAACTGTTTGGTGAGCCACAAAGCCCCCTCCTAGCGTCAGCCCGGAACGCGGCGTTCGCAGTGGCGACTCCACCCCGGACGCCACCGCAACCGTCTCGATGACAACACATCACACCAGATAACGGAGGTTCCATCATGCGTGTGCATCATCTCAACTGCGGCTCGATGGTCGCCGTCGAGCCGGTCGCCGGCCCGGGCCCTGGGCAGCCGGGCGGCGGTGACCCGACGCCGCTGCCCGCCGTCTGTCACTGCCTGCTCGTCGAGACCGACACCGACGGGCTCGTGCTGGTGGAGACCGGGTTCGGCCGAGCCGACGTCGAGGCGCCGGAGCGGACCCTCGACCCGAACTTCCTGAGGTGGGCCCGACCGGCGCTCGACCCCGCGGAGACCGCGATCAGTCAGGTCGTCGCACTCGGCTTCGCGCCCGCCGACGTACGGCACGTGGTCCTCACCCACCTGCACCAGGACCACACGGGCGGGTTGTCCGACTTCCCGCACGCCCGGGTCCACATCTCGGCGGACGAACTGGCGACCGCACCGGACGGTGGCCATTATCCGGCGGCTCACCTCGCCCATCGGCCGGACTGGGTCACCTATCCCAGCACGGGCGGCGAGCACTGGTACGACTTCGCGGGTGTGCGCCGGGCGGCCGGCCTGGCTGCGGACATCCTGCTGATTCCGTTCGCCGGTCACACCCCCGGCCACACTGCCGTGGCGGTGCGCGCCGACGGCGGCTGGCTGGTGCACGCCGGCGACGCGTACTTCCACCAGAACGAGATCCGGCCCGAGCCCGGGCCGCTCCCGCCGGCGATGGACCAGCTCCAAGCTGCCGTCGAAACCGACCGCGGCCTCCGGCTGGCCAACCTGGACCGGTTGCGCCGGGTCCTCCGGGACCACCCCACCGAGGTACGGGTGGTGCCGGCGCACGACCCGTGGGAGTTCGAGCGTTACGCCAGTGGCCAGGCGTAGGTGTGTTAAGCGGGGGCCCCTCCTCTACCCAAAGCGTTAAGAAGGGGCCCCGCCTTACATCAGTTGCGGGTGATGGTGAAGGTGGTGGTGGTGTTGCGGATGTCCTGCGCGTTGTCGGTCAGGCGCAGGTTGGTGAACGTCGCCGAGCCGACCGCCGGCCCCTGCCCCGCCTCCGGCATCTCGTTGACCCAGATGCCGATGCCGGACTTCGCGTCGAACGCATCGCCGCTGCGCCGCGCCCCGGAGATCGACACGTTCGTCAGGACCGTGTCGGTGATCGGGTTCTCCGGCTGGCCGCCGGTGTACTTGGTCTGGAACATGATCCCGGAGTAGGTCGGGTCGACGATGTCCACGTCGCTGACCCGGATGCCCCGGAACTCCTTGGACGCGGAGAACAACCACATCGCCGGGAACGTCTGCGCGCCCCAGAAGTGCCCGCCGGAGCGGACCAGCGAGATGTTCTCGAACCGGGTGGGCGGGCTCGCGCCGAACCCGACGAACGGGTAGCCGAAGTCCAGCGAGCTGATGGTGATGCCCGAGTACGTCAACTGGTCGGCGATGGAGAGGTTGCGGAAGATGTTGTCGTAGCCGCCGTACACGGCGATGCCAGCGGCCCGCCAGGTCAGCGTGGCGGTCAGGTTCTCGAACACGTTGCCGTGGTTGCCGCCGGAGCCGCCCTGGTCGGTCGCGGAGAACAACGCGAACGCGTCGTCGCCGTTCGAGCGGCCCTCCGTGTTGGTGACCAGCGCGTTGGTGCTGCCGTTGGTCATGTTCACGCCGTCGGCGAAGGTGTCGCGGAACCGGCTGTCCCGGATGGTCAGCCCGTCCACGCTCACCCCCCAGTAGGCGCAGACGGTGTGCTCGACCCAGACGCTGTCCAGCGTCAGGTTGTCCACGTCCTTCAGCTCGCCCCACACCTTGCCCGGGCCGTCGATCCGGTTGGTGTAGTTGCCGAAGAACGCCAGGTGGGCGAAGGTCGACCCGCTGGCCGAGGACTCCACCCGGAAACCGGCGTCGGTGTTCTGCTGGTTCGTCGGCGTCTGGAAGCGGGTGTACCACATGCCCGCGCCGACGACCTTCACCGCTTTGCCGTACACCTGGAGCTTCTGCGCGGTCTCGTAGGTGCCGGCCGGCAGGTAGACGCCGACCAGGGTGTTGGTGGTGTCCATCCGTACGGCGTCCAGCGCGTTCTGCACGTCCTGGTGGCTGAAGCCGGTCGGCACCTTGTAGCGGGCCGGGTCCGGGTTGGCCCGCGGCGACACCAGCTCGGTGTTGACGAAGTCGATCGCGTACGTGGTGGCGTTGGCCGGGTCCTTCTGGAGCCGGATCCGGCTGCCCGCCGGGACGGTGGAGTTGAGCAGCACGTTCGCCTCGTCGTAGAGGTGCCGGGGCGCGCCCGCGCTCGGCGAGTCGCTCGGGGCGGCCTCGGCGCCGTAGAGCCAGATGTGCTTCGAGGTGAGGCTGATCGGCTTGTGCAGCACCCCGTTGACGTAGACGTCGAGCGTCGAGTCGATCCCGCCGCCGCCCGGCGCGTCCGGGATGGAGAAGCGGGTGACCAGGGCGTTCGCGGCCGACTTGGTGGTCCACTCGACGTACGCGCCGGTGGTGTTGAGGGTGACCGCGCGCCGGCCGGACGCCTCGCCGGCCAGGTCGCCGATGGTGCGGTTCGGGCCGATCACCTGCGCGCCGCCGCCGACCGAGCCGTCCTCGGCCTCGTACGCGTCGTAGCCCAGGTTGGCCCCACGCCCGACGAACAGCGGCCGGTCACTGGAGTTGTTCTGCCGCTTCACCGGCAGCTCGTTGGCGTCGTCGGCGAGCACCACCCGCACCGTGTAGCGGCCGTTGGCGGCGGTCCAGGTGCCGAGCGACACCGGGCCGCCGGTGGCGCCGGCGGCGATCGTGCCGGTGTACGCGCCGGTCAGCGTGCGGACCACGGAACCGGAGTCGTTGAGCACGGTGAGCGTGATGCCGTGCGACCCGCTCGCCGAGGCGATCGTGCCCTGGTTGCGCAGTGTCACCGCGAAGCTGACCGTGGCGCCGGCTGCGGGCGTGCCCGGCGACCAGGTCACCGCGGAGGCCACCAGGTCACTGCTGGCCACCGGGCTGACCGTCAACGCGGTCGGGTTGGTGTAGGAGTTGTTCGCCTCGTTCTGCTCGATCACCGTGTTCGACTCGTCGACCTTCGCGGTGAGCTGGTAGCTGCCGGCGTCGCGCGCGCCGATGCTCGCCGAGACGGTGCTCGACGCGCCGGCGGCGAGCGCGCCGACGGCGGCGGTGCCGACCTTCGTCGTACCCAGGTAGAGGTTGACGTTCGTGGCGGCGGACGCGGCGGTGCCGGCGTTGCGCACGGTGGCGGACAGGGTGATCGCGTCGGTCTCCACCGGCGCGGCGGGTGAGGCGGTCAGGGCGGTGACGGTGAGGTCCGGGTTGGGCGCCGGCACCCCGATCACCTGGAGTTCGGCGACCTGCCCGTTGGACGAGCCGGAGTTCGCGGTGAACTGCAACCGGACGTCCGCGGCGGTCGCGGAGACCGGGACGGTCACCGTGTTGCTGGTGTTCGGGTTGAAGGAGTACGTCGCGGAGCCGACCAGGCTGGTGAACCCGGCGGCGGACTGCTCCCGTCCGAGCACCTGGAACGTCTGGGTGCGCGCACCCCACGCCGGGTCCGGGTTGAGCTTCACCACGACCGCGCTGATGCTGGCGTTGGCGCCGAGCGCGACGGTGAGCGTGCTCGGGTACGCGCCCGGCGCGCCCTCCCAGTAGGTGGTGACGTCGTTGTCGACCGCGTTGGCGGCGTTGAACACGTGCACCACGGACGAGGCGGTGGCCGGCTTGCCGACGGCCAGGTTGGTGCCGCCGCCGGTGC
The DNA here is from genome assembly GCF_900090105.1 of Micromonospora humi. Lineage (GTDB taxonomy): Bacteria > Actinomycetota > Actinomycetes > Mycobacteriales > Micromonosporaceae > Micromonospora > Micromonospora humi. The sequence goes on from NZ_FMDM01000002.1 coordinate 419,982, forward strand.
TGCCGGTGCGGGTGACGGTGTTGCTGTTGGCGGACACGTTGCCGGCCGCGTCGCGGGCCCGCACCTGGTAGGAGACGGTCGCGCTGTCCGGCTGGCTGTCGGTGAAGGTGAGCGTGGAGCCGCCGACGGTGGTGCGCAGCGAGCCGTTGGCGAACACCTCGTAGCCGGTGACGCCGACGTTGTCGGTGGACGCGGTCCAGGTCAGCCGGATCTGCCCGCTGGCCGGCTGGGTCCAGGCCAGGTTGCCGGGCGCGGTCGGCGCGGTGGTGTCGCCGGTGTTGCCGGTGCGGGTCACCGTGTTGCTGTTGGTCGACACGTTCCCGGCGGCGTCGCGGGCCCGCACGTAGTACGACACGGTGGACCCCGCCGGCTGGGTGTCGGTCCAGGTCAGCGTGTTGCCACCAACGCTGGTGCGCAGCACGCCGTTGGCGTAGACGTCGTAGCCGGTGACGCCGACGTTGTCGGTGGACGCGGTCCAGGTCAGCCGGACCTGGTCGGTGGCCGGCTCGGTGAACGCCAGGTTGCCCGGCGCGCTCGGCGCCTGGGTGTCCCCGGTGGCCGCGCCGTAGATCTCCAGCTCGGAGAGCTGCCCGGCGGGCCAGGCGCTGTTCGCGGTGAACAGCAGCCGCAGGTAGCGGGTGGACGCGGTGGGCACGGTGACGGTCACCGTGTTGCCGCCGGCCGGGTCGAACGCGTACGACGCGGACGCGACGAGCGTGCCGAACGTGGAGCCGTTGGTGCTGCCCTGCACGGTGAGCGTCTGGTTGCGCGCGCCCCAGCCGGTGGGCAGCCGCAGCACCAGCCGGTTGACGCTGGTGGCGGCGCCCAGGTCGGCCTGGATCCACTGCGGGAAGGCGTTGTTCGGGCTCTCCCAGTAGGTGGCCGCGTTGCCGTCGTTGGCGTTGCCGGCGGCGTACACGTCGGAGTGGCCGCTCTCGGTCATGGTCTTGCCGAGCGCCAGGTTGGTCGAGGAGCTGGCGGTGCCGTAGACCTCCAGCTCGGCGAGCTGCGCGGCGGCCCAGCCGGTGTTCGCGGTGATCACGACGCGCAGGTAGCGGGCGTCGGCGGCGGGAAAGCCGAGCGTCACCGTGTTGCCGGCGGCCGGGCTGAACGAGCGGGCGGCGGAGGCGACGACGGTGGTGAAGCCGCTGCCGTCGGCGCTGGCCTGCACGGACAGCGTCTGGTTGCGCGCTTCCCAGGCGGCGGGGAGCTTGAGCACCACCTGGTCGACGGCGCGGCTGGTGCCGAGGTCGACCTGGGCCCACTGGGGCAGCGCGCCGCTGCTCTCCCAGTAGCTGCCCTGGCTGCCGTCGGTCAGGTTGGCGGTGACGTAGGGGCCGTTGACGCTGCTGGCGGTGGCGGGCCGGCCGGCGGCGAGGTTCGGGCCGCCGGCGGCCAGGGCCGGCGGGGCGGGGGCCGCGGTGACGGCCAGGCCGACCGCGGCGAGCACCGCGACCATTCTGGTACGGATTCTGGACATGGTGGACGGACACCTTCTTCCCGGGGGAGGTGGAGAGGCGTTGACGGGGGTGGGGGGTGTGGTGCGGCGGGGACCCGGGCGGGTCCCCGCCGCGCCGGGTCAGGAGGCGTAGACCTCGAATTCGGAGAGCTGGCCGGCGGGCCAGCCGGTGTTGCCGGTGAACGTCAGCCGCACGAATCGGCGGTCACCGGAAGGCACCGCGATCGACACGCTGTTGCCGCCCGACGGGTCGAACGTGTAGCCCGCCGCCGACTTGAGCGTGGTGAACGACGAACCGTCGGTGGAGCCGAGCACCGCCACCGTCTGGGTGCGGGTCTGCCAGGCCGCCGACGGCGGCAGCTTGAGCACCACCCGGGCCACCGGGCGGGCGCTGCCCAGGTCGACGGTGACCGACTGCGGGAACGCGTTGTTGGCGCTCTCCCAGTAGGTGGTGGCGTTGCCGTCGACGGTGTTGCCGGCGCCGTACACGTCGGCGTGGCTGGTCTCCGCGACCGGGCGGCCGGCGGCCAGGTTGCCGGTCGGCGGCGCGGTGGTGGGCGGCGGGGTGGTGGGGGGCGGGGTCGTGGTCGGCGGCGGGGTGGTGCTGCCGTCGCCGTACACCTCCAGCTCGCTGAGCTGGGCCGCCGGCCAGCCGGTGTTGCCGGTGACGGTGACCCGGACGTACCGGCGGGCGCCCGACGGCAGCGCGATCGACACGCTGTTGCCGGCCGCCGGGTCGAACACCCGGCCCGCCGAGGAGGCGAGCGTGCTGAACGACGAGCCGTCGGTGGAGCCGAGCACGGAGAGCGTCTCGGTGCGACGTTCCCAGCCGGCCGGGAGCTTCAGCACCACCCGGTCGACAGTGCGGGCGGCGCCGAGGTCGACGGTGAGCGACTGCGGGAACGCGTTGTTGGCGCTCTCCCAGTAGCTGGCCGCGTTGCCGTCGACCGCGTTGCCGGCCGCGTACACCTGGTTGACGCTGGTGGCGGTCGCCGGTCGGCCCAGGGCCAGGTTTCCGCCGGTCGGCGGCGGGGTGGTCGGGGGCGGCGTGGTCGGCGGCGGGGTGGTCGGCGGGGTCGTGGTCGGCGGCGGGCTGGTGGGCGGCGGGCTGGACGGCCCGTTGCCCCACTGCGGCTGCGGCCACGGCCCGCAGTACGGGGTGGCCGTGTACCAGCCGGAGTTGCCGGCGCCCTGGGTGATCTGGAAGCCGCTGCCGACGCAGTTGTGGATCGGGTTGGCCTGGGCGATGTTGGTGGCCCGCACTCCTGTGAAGCTGACCTGGCTGGGCGCCTGCACCTGGAGCGCGTACGTGCCCGCGCCGTCGATCCGGACGTTGGTGAACGAGATGCCGCTGGTCTGCCCCTCGATCCAGTGCAGCGCCGCGTAGGAGCTGTCCAGGATGTCGGTGTCGGTGACGGTGATGGCCGCGCCCTGGATCGGCTCGTTGAGCGCGGAGAACCAGATCGCACCCACCCCGAACTGCCAGTTGTAGTCGGAGTTGCCGTTGCGGATCAACGTGTTGCGGGCCACCGTGATGGTTCCCGCCACGGCCGTCGACCCGGTGACGCCCGGATAGCGGTTCGCCACGTGGATGCCGCCGCCGTTGGTCACCGAGTCGGCGGTCACGTTGTCCGCGATGGTGATGTTGCGCCCGCCGTACGTGACCAGGTGGTTCGCCAGGATCGTCACGCCGATGGTGTTGTGGGTGAAGGAGTTGCCGACGTTCGGCACGCTCTGCGCCCACATGGCCAGCGCGTCGTCGCCGGTGTTGCGGACGAACGTGTTGGTCACCGTGGAGTTGGTGACGCCCCAGTGGAAGTTCACCCCGTCGGCGGTCTGGTCGAGGATGCGGCTGTTGCGGATGGTGAAGTTGTCCATCGGACCGTCCATCCAGGCACCGACCTTGGTGTGCTGCAACCACAGGTTGTCCACCACCGAGTCGGTCATCGCACCGCCGAGCGCGTTGACCTGGTCCTCGTCGACGCGCTCGCGGATGTCGCCGATGATGGCGAAGTCCCGCAGCGTGACGTTGCGGCTGGGCCCGCCGGCCTCGTGCGAGCGGATCTCGCCGGAGTAGCCGCCGCCCGGCACGTACTTGCCGTAGATGCCGGCGGCGCGCTTGCGGTCGGTGGGGTGCCGGCCGCCGAGCACCGAATACCACGGCCCGGCGCCGCGCAGCGTCACGCCGTCGACCACCACGTGGTCCCAGAGCGTGAACGTGCCCGACGGGATCCACACCGCCCTGCCCTGCGCCTTGCCGGCGTCCACCGCGGCCTGGAACTTCGCCGTGGAGTCGGTGGCGCCGGTCGGGTCCGCGCCGAAGTCGGTGACCACGTCCAACGCGCCGGAGGGCTTGGCGATGGGCGCGCCGACCAGCTCGAAATCGGCCAGGTCGATGGTGAACGTGGGCGACTGGGCGGTCGAGGAGACCTGGAGGCGGACCTTCGTACCGGCCGGATAGGTGGTGCCGAACATGGTCCGGGTCTCGTCGTAGAAGTGGTGCGGGTTGGTGTCGCCCGGGTTGTTGTTGAACGGGTAACCGCCGTAGTACCAGCCGTACCGGGAGGTGACCGGGACGGCCTTGACCAGCGTGCCGTTGGCGCGCAGGTCGATGCTGGCGTCCCGGCCGGTGCCGGCGGCGCTGTCCGGCAGGCTGTAGCGAAACGTGATCGCGTTGGCCGGGGCGACGAGCGTGAACTCGACGTACTCCCCGACCGCGTCGAGGGTGACCGCCTCCCGGCCGGACGCCTCGGACGGCAGCGTGCCGTAGCGCCGGTCCGGGCCGATCTTCGTGCCGTTGTGCGCGGCCTGCTCCGCCTCCTGCTCCCGGAACGGCACGGTGGCGCCGCGGCCGGCGATGTCGAACGGGGACAACCCGGCGGCGGAGGCCGGGGTGGCGGTGGAGGTCAACGCCACGACGGTGAGTGTCGAGGCGGCGAGCGTGGCGGCGGCCAGGGCCGCCAGCCCGGTTCTACGGTGGCGGTGCGCGGTGCGGTGCTCGGCCATGCGGGGTGTGCTCCCTTTCGTCGGTGGCCAGGTCCCCCGTTCGTGGCGGTGCTCCGGTCTCCTTTCCTCCCCAGGTGCTCCGGTGGTGGCGGCCGGGACGGGCCGCCGGTCGCGTGGTGCGGCGCGGTGACGCCGGCGGCGGGACGGTGCCGCCGGCGCCACCGCGGTTCAGGCCGATCGGGTACGCAGCCAGACCGCGGTGTCCGGGGGTAGCCGGTCGTCGTCGAGCGGGCCGCTGGCCAGCAGCAACTCCTCGTGCGCGGGCAGCGGCACGGCCTCGTGGCCGAGGTTGACCAGGCAGGTGAACCCGGGTTCGCGGGCGAACGCGAGGACCCGGTCGGCGGCCGGCAGCCAGGTCAACGCGCCGTCACCGAGCGCCGGCTCGGCCCGGCGGCGCGCCAGCGCGGCCCGGTACAGCTCCAGCATCGAGTGCGGGTCGCCGGTCTGGACGCGGACCGTGCGGTCCTTCCACTCCGCCGGCTGCGGCAACCACGGCGCGGCGGACGCGCCCTCGGGGCTGAAGCCGAACGGCGGGTCGTCGCCCTGCCAGGGCAACGGCACCCGGCAGCCGTCGCGGCCCGGGTCGACCCGCCCGGAGCGTTCCCACATCGGGTCCTGCCGCAGCGCGTACGGGATGTCCTCGACCTCCCAGAGCCCCAGCTCCTCGCCCTGGTAGACGTAGGCGGCGCCGGGCAGCGCCAGGGAGAGCAGCGCGGCGGCGCGGGCGCGGCGGGTGCCCAGTTCCAGGTCGGTGGGGATGCCCTCGCGCTTGGCCGCGAAGCTGAACGTGGTGTCCGCCCGGCCGTAGCGGGTGACGTGCCGGGTGACGTCGTGGTTGGACAGCACCCAGGTGGCAGGCGCGCCGACCGGGGCGTGCGCGGCGAGCGTGCCGTCGATGCTCTCCCGCAGCGCCGTGGCGTCCCACGCGCAGCCGAGGAAGTCGAAGTTGAACGCGGTGTGCAGTTCGTCCGGGCGCAGGTAGTGGGCGAAGCGCTGCCGGTCCGGCAGCCAGACCTCGCCGACCAGCGCCCGCTCGCCGGGGTAGCTGTCGGCGATCCGCCGCCAGGCGCGGTAGACGTCGTGCACGCCGTCCTGGTCGCGGAACGGGTGCGGCCGGTCCGGGTGGACCTCGGGCAGCGTGCCGTCCTTGACCAGCAGGCCGGCCGAGTCGATCCGGATGCCGTCCACGCCCCGGTCGAACCAGAACCGCAGGATGGCCTCGAACTCGGCGCGAACCCGGGGGTGGTCCCAGTTGAAGTCGGGCTGCTGCGGGGCGAACAGGTGCAGGTACCAGTCGCCCGGGGTGCCGTCCGGGTCGGTGGTGCGGGTCCAGGTGGGCCCGCCGAACTCGCCGGTCCAGTCGGTGGGCGGGAGGTCGCCGCCGGGGCCGCGCCCGGCGCGGAACCAGAACAGCTCCCGCTCCGGCGCGTCCGGGCCGCCGGCCAGTGCCGCCCGGAACCACGGGTGCGCGTCCGAGCAGTGGTTGGGCACCACGTCGACGATGGTCCGGATGCCCAGCGCGTGCGCCTCGGTGATCAGCGCCTCGACCTCGGTGAGCGTGCCGAAGACCGGGTCGATGTCGCGGTAGTCGGACACGTCGTAGCCGGCGTCGGCCATCGGCGACGGGTACCAGGGGCTGTACCAGATCGCGTCGACGCCGAGCGCGGCGAGGTGGTCCAGGCGGGACCGGATGCCGGCGACGTCGCCGACCCCGTCGCCGTTGCCGTCGGCGAAGCTGCGCGGGTAGACCTGGTAGATCACCGCTGAGCGCCACCACGGGCTGCTGTCGACGATGGACACGGGCACCTGCTTTCTGCGGGTCGGTTCTGATGCGGCGGGCGGCGGCGCCCGGTCAACCCTTGAGGCCGCCGGTGGTCAGGCCGGACATGATGTTCCGTTGGAAGATCAGGAACAGCACGACGGTGGGGATGGCGGCGATGACCGAGGCGGCGATCACCACGTTCATCGGGGTGCCGCCGGCGAAGGTGTAGATGCCGACGCTGACCGTCCGCGTCTCCGGTGACGGCATGACCAGCTTCGGCCAGAGGAAGTCCTTCCAGACCGCGGTCACCGCGAAGATCGCCACCACCCCGAGGATCGGACGGGACATCGGCAGCACGATCGACCAGAGCGTGCGCAGCGGCGAGGCGCCGTCCATCACCGCCGCCGACATCAGGTCCTCGGGAATCGAGTCGAAGAACCGCTTGAGCAGGAAGATGTTGAACGCGTTGGCGACCAGCGGCAGCCAGATCGCGAACGGCGAGTCGAGCAGGTTGACGTGCACGATCGGCAGGTCGAGCACGGTCACGTACTGCGGGACGATCAGCACCATGGCCGGGATCATCAACGTCGCCAGCATCATGCCGAGGATCAGCCCGCCCAGCACCGGGCGCAGCTTCGACAGCGCGTACGCGGCGGCGGTGTCGAACACCAACTGGAACAGCACCGCGCCCATCGCGTAGTAGAACGTGTTGAACAGCAGCTTCGCCAGGGCGAGGTTGGTCCAGGCGTCGACGTAGTTCTGCGGCTGCGGGTCACGCGGGAACAGCGACGGCGGCGTCTGCGCGATCTCCTGGCCGCTCTTGAGCGCGCCAGTGACCATCCAGTAGAGCGGGCCGAGGAAGACCAGCGTGAACGCGGCCACCACGACGACGAGCACGGCCCAGTAGAGGATCCGGCCGCGACCGCGCCGCAGTTGCGCCGGGGAGATCAGGGTACGGGTGGTGAGATCGGCTGCCATGTCCTAGTCCTGCCTAGCGGTCAGTCGCACGTAGACGGCGGAGAACCCGGCCAGCACCACCAGCATGATCACGCCGAGCGCGGCGGCGCCGTTGAGGTCGTTCTGGAAGAAGCCGTGCTGGTAGATCAGGTACGCCACCGAGGTCGCCGAGTCCTGCGTGCCGGCGCCGTTGGCGAGGATCAGCGGCTCGGTGAACACCTGCATGGTGGCCACGATCTGGAGCATCGCCAGCAGCGCCAGGATCAGCCGGGTCTGCGGGATCGTCACGTGCACGATCCGCCGCCACACGCCGGCGCCGTCGATCTCGGCGGCCTCGTACAGCTCGCCGGGGATGGTCTGCAACGCGGCCAGGTAGATCAGCACGGCGCCGCCCATGTTCATCCAGGTCGACGCCAGCACCATGGCCGGCATCGTCATGGTCGGCGACTGCATCCACTCCGACGTGGGCAGTCCGAGCGCGGTGAGCACCGCGTTGAACAGCCCCGCCTCGCTCGGGTCGTACGCGTAGAACTTGAACAGGAACAGCGCGGACGCCGGCGGCAGCATCACCGGCAGGTAGACCAGCACCCGCAGGTAGCCCTTGGCGTGGCGCAGCTCGTTGAGCAGGATCGCCACGAAGAACGGCACCGCGTAGCCGAGCACGAGCGCCAGGCCGGTGAAGACGAACGTGTTCTTCCAGGCCGTCCAGAAGCTCGGGTCGGCGATGATCCGGACGTAGTTGTCCCAGCCGACCCAGGTGGTCTCGCCGCGCCGGGTGCGCTGGAAGCTCATCACCACGCCGCGGACCATCGGATACCAGGAGAAGACGGCGAAGCACGCGACCGCGCCGATCAGGAACGTGTGCCCGGTGAGGTTGTCCCGTACCTTCCGGCCGAGCCCGGCCCGACGCGCGGCGAGCTGCCGCGGCGGCGGTGCGGGACGGCCGGGCCGGCGGGTGGCACCCGGGGCGGTGGTGAGCGCCAAGACGACTCCTGCGGTAGTGGGTGGGGGCCGGTGCTGACCGGCCCCCACACCGGTCGGGTCAGCTACCGGCGGCGAGGAGCTGGTTGACCTTGTCCTCGGCGGTCTTGAGCAGGGCGTCGATGTTCGCGTCCGGGTTGGTCAGCACCCCGGACATCGCGGCGTCGAGCACCGCGTAGATGGCCTGGGCGTTGCGCGGCTCACCCTTGATCGGCACCGGGTTCGCCTCGAAGACCGCGAAATTGGTGGTGTCCACGTTGGCGTTGGCCTTGCGCAGCTCCAGTTCCTGCTTCTGCGCGTCGCTGCCGTTCGTGAACAGCAGCGGCTGGGGCAGGCCCACCGGGTAGTTCTGCGGCTTGGCCCGGGCGTAGTCGAACTGGCCCTTGCCCGGGGTGAGCTTCTGGTAGGCGATCCACTTCAGGCCGGCCCTGACCTGCTCGGGCGACAGGCCCTTCTTGAAGAAGTAGCCCTCGCCACCGCCGAGCGTCGCCTTCGCCGGCCCGCCCTGGCCGGGCAGCGGGCCCATCGCCCAGTCCTGGTACGTGCCCTGGAACTGCGTGACGATCGCCTGGGTGGCGTCGGGCGCGCCGATGAACATGCCGACCTTGCCGGCGCCGGCGTTGGTCAGCAGGTCACCCCACTGCAGGAGCTGTCGGCTGCCCATGCTGTTGTCGCCGTAGCGCATGTCCTTGAGGTTCTGCAGGACCTGCTTGCCGGTGGCGTTGTTGAAGTCGGCCTTCTTGCCGTCGGCGCTGAGCACCTGGCCGCCCTGCGAGTAGAGCAGCGAGGTGAAGTGCCAGCCGCCGGTGTTGCCGGCGCTGTACTCGGAGTAGCCCGCGACGCCACCGCCGAGCGCGGAGATCTTCTTGGCCGCGGCGCGCACCTCGGGCCACGTCTTCGGCGGGTTGTTCACGTCGAGCCCGGCGCGCTGGAACAGCGCCTTGTTGTAGACCAGGCCCATCGAGTAGTTCTTCACCGGGATCCCGTAGAGCTTGCCGCCGTCGGTGAAGACCTCCTTGAGCGCGGGGTCGACGCTGTCCCAGGTGCCGATGGTGTCCTTGCTGGCGTACTCGGTGATGTCCATCGCCTGCCCGGAGTCCAGCACCTGCTGCAGGTCGGTCATGTAGCCGTAGAAGACGTCGGTGACGGTGCCGCCGGCGAGCCGGGCGGTGAAGTCCGGCGGGTTGTTGCACTGCTCGCCGACGCTGACGCTCTTCACCACGATGGTGGGGTTCTGCCGCTGGAACTCGGCGACGTCGTCGTTCCAGTTCTTCAGCAACTCCTTCTGCGCGCCGACCGGCTGGCAGTCGACAGTGATGGTGACCTTGCCGCCGGCGTCGGCGGAGTCGTCGCTCTTGGTGGAACACGCCGCGAGGCTGAGCCCGAGGCCGGCCGCGAGCGCCGCCGCCGCGACCTTCCGGTACTGCGGTACGGACATCTGTCCATCCCTTCGGGAACGGGAGTATCGATGACGTTCAGTGATGTGCGGGAACCGCTGGTGAGTGGAGTCAATGTAGCGATGACGACTCTTCACGGCAAGGTTTCAACCTGATGACGAAAGAACACGACTTTGCAACGGCTGATCGCGACCGTGGGTCATGGGGGCGCACGAAAAGGCCGCCGACCGCTGGTGGCGGTCGGCGGCCGGTGGCCGGTGGCCGGTGGCGCGCGGGATCAGGTACGGGGAGCGGGTGCGGTGGAGCCGCGGACCACCAGCTCGGGTTCGAAGAGCAGCTCGTCGCGCAGCACGCCGGCCCCCTCGATCTGGGTGACCAGCAGGTCGACCGCGGCCTGGCCCATCGTCTCGATCGGCTGCCGCACCGTGGTCAGCGGCGGGTCGGTGCAGGTCATGAACGCGGAGTCGTCGAAGCCCACCACCGACACGTCGGCGGGCACCGTGCGACCGAGCCGCCGGGCGGCCCGGATGGTGCCCAACGCCAGCACGTCGCTGGCGCAGACGATGCCGGTCACGCCGCGTTCGACCAGCTTGGTCGCGGCGACCCGGGCGCCCTCCATGGAGAAGCTGGAGCGCTCGACGTAGCGGCGGTCCTCGCCCCAGCCGGCGGCCCGGACCATGGCGTCCAGCTTGCGCCGCGACGGCACGTGGTCCTCCGGGCCGAGCACCAGGCCGATCGTCTCGTGCCCGAGCGAGCGCAGGTGCCCGTACGCCTGCTCGACGGCGACCGCGTCGTCGGTGGACACCCGCGGGAAGCCCAGCTCCTCGACGCCGGCGTTGACCAGCACGACGGGCAGGCCCCGGTCGATCAGGCGCCGGTAGTGCTCGTGCGAGGCGTCGGCCAGCGCGTACGACCCGCCGGCGAAGATGACGCCACTGACCTGGTGGTCCAGCAGCATCTCCACGTAGCCGGACTCCGGCACGCCGCCGATGGTGCGGGCGCAGAGCGCCGGGGTGAAGCCCCGTTGGGCGAGGGAGCCGGTGACCACCTCGGCCAGCGCCGGGAAGATCGGGTTCTGCAACTCCGGCAGGACCAACCCGACCAGCCGGGCGCGCTCACCCCGCAGCTTCGTCGGGCGCTCGTAGCCGAGCACGTCCAGCGCGGTCAGCACCGCCGTCCGGGTCGCCTCGGACACGCCGACCCGACCGTTGAGCACCCGACTCACGGTCGCCTCGCTGACACCCGCCTTGCGGGCCACCTCCGTCAAGCGCTTCGTCACGGCGGCAATCGTACGTCAGATTCTTGCAAGAAATGAACAGCGGGTCGGTCCGGAATCAGTCATGTCGGCGCGCCTGCTGCTCGAAAGATCTGGGCATATTGATGCTTGAATGACGACAGAGTTCAGGAATAACATGGCCGCCACCGTTCCCTCCCCCGAGAAAGTGGGTGCTCCGATGCAGCGGAGCGTTCCCGGCCCGGCGGGCCGTCCGTCCGTACCGAAACTCCTCGCCGTCGTGGCCACGGCCGCCGCCCTTGTCGTCCCGCCCGGCGCCGCCACGGCGTCGCCCGCACCGGCCGGCCCCGCCGTGGTGACGACGCGGGCCGCGCTCGACCCGGCGCTGGTCGCCGGTCGCGGCGCCCGGGTCGACTACCTGGAGCAGGAGGCCGAGCACGCCCGGACCACCGGCACGGTCATCGGCCCCGACCGCTCCGCCTACACCCTGGCCGGCGAGGCCTCCGGCCGTCGTGCCGTGCGCCTGCTCCCCGGCCAGTACGTCGAGTTCACGCTGCCCCGCGCCGCCAACGCGCTCACCGTGCGGTACAGCATCCCGGACGCGCCGGGCGGCGGTGGCATCACCGCGCCGCTGCGGGTCGCCGTCGGCCACGCGCCCGCGCGCACCATGACGCTCACCTCGCGGTACGCCTGGCTCTACAACCAGTACCCGTTCACCAACGACCCCGACGCCGACCTGCTGCACCCGGACTGGTGGATCACCGAGTGCTCCTGCGTGCCGGCGGCCACCACGCCGGCACCGACGATCAGCAAGCCGTTCCGGCCGCACCACTTCTACGACGAGCAGCGGATGCTGCTCGGCCGGACGCACCGGGCCGGCGAGGTGGTGCGGCTGACCGCCCCCGCCGGGACGGCCGCCGCCTGGACCGTGATCGACCTGCTGGACACGCACCTGATCGTGCCGCCCCGGGTGCTCCCGCACGCGGTGAACGTGCTGGCCTTCGGCGCCGACCCGACCGGCCGGCGGCAGTCCGCCGATGCGTTCGACCGGGCCGTCGCCCACGCCCGCCGGGTGCACCGCCCGCTCTACCTGCCGCCGGGCACCTTCCAGGTCGACCGGCACGTCGTCGTGGACGACGTGACGATCATCGGCGCCGGCAGCTGGTACACCGTGGTGAAGGGGCGCGAGGTCGCCCTGGACACCCCCGCGCCCGACGGCTCCCGGCACACCGGGGTCGGCTTCTACGGCCGCGACGCCGCCGACGGCGGCAGCCGCGACGTGCACCTCTCCGGCTTCGCGGTCGAGGGCGACGTCCGTGAGCGGATCGACACCGACCAGGTCAACGGCGTCGGCGGCGCGCTCAGCCACAGCACGATCGACGGCCTCTACCTGCACCACACCAAGGTCGGCATGTGGTTCGACGGGCCGATGACCGACCTGCGGGTCACGAACACGGTGATCGCCGACCAGATCGCCGACGGGCTCAACTTCCACACCGGCGTCACGCACTCCTCGGTCACCGACACGGTGGTCCGCAACAGCGGCGACGACGCCCTGGCGATGTGGTCGGAGGGCACCGCGAACGCGTCGAACACGTTCGCGTACAACACGGTGCAGTCACCGGTGCTGGCCAACGGCATCGCGCTCTACGGCGGCGCCGACCTGACCGTCGCGCACAACCTGATCGCCGACCCGGTCCGCGAGGGCAGCGCCATCCACGTCGGCGCCCGCTTCGGCGCGGAACCGTTCGCCGGCCGGATCCGGATCACCGGCAACACCACGGTCCGGGCCGGCACCTACGACCTCAACTGGAACATCGGCCTCGGCGCGATCTGGTTCTACGCGCTGGACCGCAGCATCGACGCCGACGTCCAGGTCGTCGGCGACGCCTATCTGGACAGCACCTACAACGCGATCATGTTGGTCAGCGACTGGCCGGTGAAGGACAGCGTCCGCATCGACGGCGTCGCCTTCCGCGGCATCCGGGTGGACGGGACCGGCACCTCGGTCGTCAGCGCCCGATCGGCCGGCGGGGCGAGCTTCGCCGACGTCGACGCGCGCCACGTGGGAGCGGTCGGGGTCAACAACTGCGGCTCGTTCCACTTCACGCCGGCCGGTTCGGAGTTCCGGCTGACCGACCTCGGCGGCAACGACGGCGGTTGGCTGGCGCCCTGGCTGCTGCCCAACACCATCACCTGCGACGACCGACCGCCGGTGGTGCCGCCGCCCCCGCCCGCCCCCTGGTGACCTGGGCGCGGCCGCGCCTGCGCGACACCGCGTCGGGGAGGTGGCGGGATCGGATCGACCCTGATGCCGCCACCTCCCCGACAGGTCACCGGGATCAGCCCGTGGTGCAGGAACGGATCTGGGCTCTGGCGCCGCTGTTGCCGTTCATCATCGTGGTGAAGCCGAAGGTGTTGCCGCTGCCGTTGGACCGCATCGTCATGACGTAACCGGTGTTGTCCCAACTGGGCGAGCCGTTCCAGGTGGTGACGATCCGCTGCGGCGCGGTCACCGCCACGACCACGGTCCAGTTGCTGGCTCCCTGAACCGTCACCGAGGTGTTGTACCGGTCACCCCAGACGTTGGGGGTCGTCGCCGTCGCGGTGCACCCGCCGGTGGGAGGCGGCGTGGTCGGCGTCCCGGTCGGCGGCGGAGTGGTCGGCGGCGGAGTGCCGTCCGGGGCCACCGCTCGGCCGGTGCTCGGTGAAATCATGCCCGGGCAGAGGTTACGACTGCTCAGGTTGGCCATGATCTGCGGAATCGCGTCGCGGGTGTTCTGAATGCCGTCGTGCATCAGGATCACCTGGCCGTCCTGGAGACGGCCGGCGTTGGAGACGATCTGGCTGACGCTGGCGCCGTTCCAGTCCTGGGAGTCGACGTCCCAGATCACCTGGCGCAGGCCGAGCGACGCGGCGACCGACTGCAGGGTCGAGTTGGTCTCCCCGTAGGGCGGGCGGAACAGCTGCGGCCGGACGCCGGTCGCCGACTGGATCGCCGAGTTGGTCTGGGAGAGGTCCGACTGCATCTGGCTCTGGCTCATCGAGGTCATGTGCGCGTGGTTCCAACTGTGGTTGGCCACCCACATGCCCGCGTCGACCTGCGCCCGCGCGGCGGACTGGTTGCTCTGCACGTTCTGCCCGACGTTGAACATGGTCGCCCGTACGCCGTTCGCGCGCAGCACGGACAGCAGTGCGCTGGTGCTGCCGGTCGGCCCGTCGTCGAAGGTGAGGCCGACGTACCCGTTGCAGGTGGCGGCGCTGGACGGAGTGGCGGCGACCGCGAGACCGGCGGCACTGAGCGCCACGGTGGAGGCGAGCACGGCCATCCGGACGGTGAGGCGCGATGTTCGGGGAGCGGACGGGCGGCGGCCGCCGATGCTGGCGTACATGAGCAGGTCCTCCTTGGGACGGGTGACACCTGACGACACGTGGGTCAATCGACACAAATAGATGCCACAGCGCTCGGAGTATGTCAGCGGCGTTTCGAACACGTCAATGATTTTCCGGAAGTTTTCCGGAAAAGATCGGCCGGCCCGTGCAGGACCTCCGGACGCCGCAGCCGTCGCGGGTCCGGCTCCTCCCGGACCTGGCGGCGGGGCCGGCCAGCCGCTGTCCACCGCGCAGCGCGGCGATCGTGTCGGCATCGTCGGGGGGCGTGCCGGCCACTCCCGCCGCCCGGGCCTCGGCGGCGAGCCCGGCAGCCGAGAGGGCGCGAGCGAGCGGGGCGAGGGCCGCACCGGTGATCCCGGGCCGCGGCCGGAGCGGCGCGGTCCCCGACGTGGTGGTGCGCGTCGATGATCCGTCGGCGGTCCCAGTTCCCGGACCACCGTCGGCCGGCCAGGCGTCCATCGACGTTCCAGCGTCGTTCGCCTCGTTCGTCACTCGGCCGACGGCGCGGGATGGCGTCTCCGCCGAGCCGGGGGCAGGCGATGTCGGCCGGGAGCGGCCCGAGCGGATGGAAAGACGCGACCGCCACCGGCGGGGCCGGTGGCGGTCGGGACGGGCATGTGAAGAAGGGGCCCCGCCTGCATCGCAGGCGGGGCCCCTTCTTCCTTCTCAGGCCTCGGCGAGCTGGCCGCGCAGCTTGGTGAGCGCGCGGGCGAGCAGTCGCGACACGTGCATCTGGGAGACACCGACCCGGGTGGCGATCTCGCTCTGGGTCAGGTTGCCGTAGAAGCGGAGCGTGAGGATCTTCTGCTCGCGCTCGTCGAGCGTGGCCAGCGCCGGGCCCAGCGAGGCGCGCAGGTCGGCCAGCTCGTACTCGTTGTCCTCGGTGCCGAGGGTGTCGCCCAGCTCGGTGGCGCTGTCGCCGTCGCCGATCGGGGTGGAGAGCGAGACCGCGTTGTAGGCGCGGGCGCCCTCCAGACCCTCCAGCACCTCTTCCTCGGTGACGTCGAGGTGGGTGGCGATGTCGGCGACGGTCGGGGCCCGGTTGAGCGTCTGGGTCAGCGAGCTGTTCGCCTCCGAGATGCGCAGCCGCAGCTCCTGGAGGCGGCGCGGCACCCGGATGTTCCAGGTGCGGTCGCGGAAGTGCCGCTTGATCTCCCCGAGGATGGTCGGGATGGCGAAGCCGGCGAAGTCGACGCCGCGCGAGGCGTCGAACCGGTCCACCGCCTTGATCAGGCCCAGCGCCGCGGTCTGCGCGAGGTCGCCGGCCGGCTCGCCGCGACCGCTGTAGCGGGCGGCCAGGTGGTTGGCCAGCGGCAGCCACGCCTCGATGACCTGGTTGCGCAGGACGGCCCGCCGGGGGTGGTCCGCCGGCAGTTCGGCGAGCGCCGCGATCAGCTCGCTGGCGCGGTTCTCCTCACCGGTCTGCGGCGCGCGGTGCACCTCGGTGACGGACGGTGCCATGGTCATCGTGGTCATGCTGCCCTTCCTGTCCTCGGAGAACGGGGTGGACTCCCACACCGGTCGTGGGGGCAACAGTAGACCAAAGGTCACCGGCAAATCAACCGAACGGCCGATGGATGTTTAGCCTTAAAAGTGGACATAACCGCGACGGAGTTCGGAAATCGCGGTCAGCGGGGCATCAACGGCCGATAGTCGGCGGCGGTGAGCGGCAGCGCCGAGACGCTCCCGTCCGCACGGGGCACCTCCAACGGCTGCCCGTCGCGCCGGAACGCCACGCTGTCCACGTCCGGCCGCTGGGTGAGGCTGCACACGATCTGGCCATAGGCCAGCACCTCGTCGTTGCGGCGGGCGTCCTGCCCGGCCTGGCGCACGTCGATGGTGGCGACGTTGCCGGTCATCGTCGCACCGGCCACCACCACGGTGCCCGGCAACGCGGTGGCCAGCCCGCTACGGCGCTCCGCGCTGTCCGGCCCGGCCAGCAGGTGCTGCAGGTGGGCGTCCACCCCGGGCAGGCCGTCGACCCGGCGGTTGACCACCGCCAGCCCCTCGTCCCGCACGAAGCAGAACGGCTCACCCACCCGCCCGTCCGGATCGGCGGTGGACGTGCCCGCCGGCGTCGGGAAGCGGCCGGGCGGCTCCCGCACCAGCCGGGGCTCGTCGTCGACCGGGACGCCGCAGCCAGCCGACAGGACGACCGCGAGCAGCGCCGGAACCAGTCGCCGGTTCATCGGACCGCCCCCGGCAGTTCCACCCGGAACCGCGCGCCCGGGTGCCGGTCCCGCACCGCGGCCGTCCCGCCGTGCGCCGCGGCGTGCTGGGCCACCAGGGCCAGGCCCAGGCCGGTGCCGTCGGTGCCGGCCCGGGCGTGCGCCGCCCGGCCCCGGACGAACCGGTCGAAGATGGCTTCCCGGTCCGCCGCCGGCACACCCGGCCCGTCGTCGTCGACCTCCACCACGCCCACTCCGTCCACCGCGTCCAGGCGGACGGCGACCGGCCCGCCGCCGTAGCGCTCGGCGTTCTCCAGCAGGTTCAACAGGACCTGGGCGAGCCGGCGCCGGTCGACCCACCACTGGTGCGGCACCCCGCCGCCGACCCGCACCAGGTCCTCCGGCAACGACCGCTCCCGGCAGGCGGCCCGCGCCAGCTCGGCCACGTCGACCGTCTCGCGGTGCGCCGGCTGCTCGGTGCGGGCGAGCTGGATCAGGTCGTCGACCAGGCGCTGGAAGCGGGCCACCTCGTCGGCGACCAGGCCGGCCGCGGTCGCGGTGCGCTCGTCCTGGTGCTCCTTGCGACGGTTCAGCACGCTGGCCGCCGCGGCCAGCGTCTGCAACGGGGAGCGCAGCTCGTGGCTGACGTCGGCGGCGAAGCGCCGGTCCCGGTCGATGCGCTGCACGAGCTTGTCCACCATCTCGTTGAACGAGCTGGACAGCCGGGTGAGGTCCGGGTCGGTGGTCGGGTCGAGCCGGGTCGCGAAGTCGCCGGCCGCGATCCGCTCCGCGGCGTCGGCGACCGCGGTGAGCGGCCGCAGACTGTTACGGGTGGCGTACCAGCCCAGCGCCGCGCCGGCTCCGGCGACCATGATGGCGACCGCGGTCAGCGCCAGCCCGACCACCTGGAACGTGTCCTCCACCTCGCGCAGCGAGGTCAGCTCGTAGTAGCCCAGCTCACCCGGGAGCGGGACGCCGACCAGCAGCGTCGGCTGACCGTCGAGGCGGATCCGCTGCACGGCCGGCTGGCCCTCGGCGACCACGCGCTGCAGCTCCGCCGGCACCGAGCTGGCACCCACGTCGGCGGTGCGGGCGTACCAGCCGGTGCGCAGGTGCAGCAACGGCCGCCGGGCGCTGCCGGTGTCCAGCGAGCGCAGCACGGCCACCACGTCCGGGGTGCCGGTGTCCAGGCCGGAACGGACCACCGCGGCGTCGTAGTACGCGGCCCGGACCGCGGCGCGCTCACGCTCGTCGAGCAGTGAGCGGCGGGTCAGGTCGTACGAGAAGAGGGCCATCAGCGCGGCGAGCAGCAGGGCCCCGACGGCGAACGCGGCGGTGACCCTGGCGCGCAGTCCCGGTCGGCTCATCGCTGCAGCTTGTATCCGAGGCCACGGAGCGTGACCAGGTGGCGGGGATTGGCCGGATCCGACTCGATCTTCTGTCGCAGCCGGCCCACGTGCACGTCGACCAGCCGCTCGTCGCCGGTCTCGTACCCCCACACCCGGCTCAGCAACTGCTGGCGGGACAGCACCCGGCCGGCGTGCTCGGCCAGCTCGCAGAGCAGCCGGAACTCGGTGCGGGTCACCGGCACCGGCTGGCCCGAGCGGCGTACCTCGCCGGCCTCGGCGCTGATCTCCAGATCGCCGAAGAACTGGGCGGGCGCGGGGCCGGCGACGGTGCGAACCCGTCGGCGCAGGGCCCGTAGCCGGGCCGAGAGTTCCTTGATCGCGACCGGCTTGACCACGTAGTCGTCGGCGCCGGCCTCCAGCGCGGCGACGATGTCGTGGGTGTCGTCGCGGGCGCTGATCACCACGACCGGCACGTCGTCGTCGCGTCGCAGCTGACGGATGCAGTCGAAGCCGTTCATGCCGGGCAGCATCAGGTCGACCAGCACGTAGTCGGCCGGGTTCTCCCGCTGCTGGCGCAGCCCCTCCTCCGCAGTCGCCGCCCCGCCGGCGTCGTAGCCCTCCTCCTCCAGGGCGAGCTGCAGCGCGAGCCGGATACGGTCGTCGTCCTCGATCACCAGTACGGCCGTCATATGGGCATCATGACCGGCCGAACACGGGTCGCCCAATCGCGCCGGCCACTCACGGTTTTTGTCATCGAACCGTCATCCAACCGTCCGGTGACCTCCAAGGTCGGCGCACAAGGTGGGAAGCGCCCTCCGCACCCGTCCCGGAAGCGACCCCGATGACCAGCACCCTGCCGTCCTCCCCGCCGGACTCCACCGTGCCGCACGTGCGCGTGGAAATCACCGATGAGCTGGACCTCGACGGGCTGCCCGAGGTCGCGCACGTGCTCGACCAGGTCCTCGCGCTACGCCCCCGGGAGGTGACGATCGACCTCGCCGGGTGCCGCCACGTGGACGCCGCCGCGATCGCGCTGCTGCTGGACGTGCACCGTCGCCTGAGCCGACGTGACGGGACTCTCACCCTGAGCAACCCGCACCCCCGGATCCGGCGCATCCTCGACACCGCCGGGGTCGGCGCGACAGTGCCCGTCGTCGACTCGCCCCGCACGCCCGTCCGCGGCCGGGCCCGGGTCGCGTCCGGCCCGCGCTGAGGAGGAGTGGTGACCGTCAGCACGCTCGTCGGGGCGCTGGTCGTCGGGCTCGCGATCGGCGCGGTGGGTCGCCTCGTGATCCCGGGCCGCAAGGCGGCCCCGATCTGGCTGACCCTGGCGCTCGGCGTGGCCGCCGCGCTGCTCGGCGCGATCGTGACCGGGCAGGTCGACCGCCGCCCGACCGGTTCACCGCTGCTGCCCCTGCTGGTGCAGTCGGGCTTCGCCGCCGTGGCGGTCATCCTGGCGGTGCTCGCCGCCGGGCGGTCGGCGGACCGGCAGGCGCCCCAGGACCCGGGCGCCCGACGGAAGGAGGAGGTGTGACGGTCGTACCGGCGGAACACCTGATGATGCTCATCTGCGACGGCTGCGGCGACAGTGTCACCGGCCCGGGCACCACCCTCCCCGACGCCGAGGTGGTGTGGACGCTGGTCTTCGAGCACGACTGGGTCGGCTCGCCCTTCGCCGCCGGGCCGCACCACTGCCCCCGGTGCAGCGTCCGCGCGGCGGTCGCCGACGACGGCCTGGGAATGGACGACCTGGAGCAGGTCGGCGGCCCGCGGGCCGCCCCGGAGGAGGCCTCCGCCGAGGCGGTACGCCGGGCGCTGGCCGACCGGCTCGTCCGGGACGACCGGGTGCTGGTCGACCTCGCCGAGCTGGAGGTGATCGACTCCGCCGGCCTCGGCCTGCTGGTCCGCGCGCACCAGGAGGCGCGACGCGACGGCCGGCAGCTCTGCCTGGTGGCACCGTCGCGCTTCGTGCTCACCGTGCTGCACACCATGCGTCTCGACGGCGTCTTCGGCGTCGTCGACGACCGCGCCCCGGCGTCGGGCGTCGCGCCCGGCGGGCGGTCATGACCGTAGAAGAAGGAGCCTCCCCCGTGATGATGCCCTGGCCGTACCCCGAGTTCCCGTTCACCGGCGGGCCGGAGCCCGACGACGCGGACGTGCGGCTCTCCTCGCTGGTCGCCCAGCGGCTGAGTGCCGACTGGACCACCCGGCGGCAACAGATCACGGTGACCGTGCAGAACCGGGTGGTGATCCTCGCCGGGCTGGTGGCCGATCCGGAGACCCGCCGGGTCGCCGCGGAGCTGGCCTGGGACGTGCCGGGCGTGTTCGACGTGTGCAACGCGGTGCGGCTGTACGGGGGCCGGCGCGGCCGGCGCTGAGCCTGTCGACGGCGGTTGCACGTATCGGCCTCCGCCTCTACCCTCGGCGTGGGAGCGCTCCCCTGTACGCCACGTCGGGCTTTCCGGGCAGGTTGACGACGGGCACCGTCCGATCATCGCCCACCAGATGGGACCTTCCCGCATGTTCTTCATTCCCCGCCCGTCCCGGCGGCACCTGCTCGTCGGCGGCGCCGTCGGCGCGCTCGCCCTCGCGGCGACGGCCGTCCTGCCGTCGACGAACGCGATGGCGGCGACCGGTTGCGCCGTCACCTACACCACCAACTCCTGGCAGGGCGGCTTCACCGCCAACCTGACGATCAAGAACCTCGGCGACCCGGTGAGCGCCTGGACGCTGGGCTTCACCTTCCCGGACGGGGGCCAGCGGCTGGTGCAGGGCTGGTCGGCCACCTGGCAGCAGAGCGGTTCGGCGGTCACCGGGCGCAGCCTGGACTACAACGGGTCGCTCGGCACCGGGGCCAGCACCACCGTCGGCTTCAACGGGTCGTGGACCGGGTCGAACCCGAGCCCGACCTCGTTCACGCTCAACGGCACGGTCTGCACCGGCGGCACCACCACGCCGACGACGCCCGGCACGCCACCGACCACCACTCCCCCGCCGACGACGCCCCCGCCACCGACCGGCACCACGCCGGTGGCGGTCAACGGGCAGCTGCGGGTCTGCGGCGTCAACCTCTGCAACCAGTACGGCCGGCCGATCCAACTGCGCGGCATGAGCACCCACGGGTTGCAGTGGTTCGCGAACTGCTACACCGACACCTCACTCACCGCGCTGGCTGACGACTGGCAGGCCGACCTGCTGCGCATCTCGATGTACGTGCAGGAGAAGGGCTACGAGACCAACCCGACCGCCTTCACCAACCAGGTGAACACGCTCGTCGACAAGGCCGAGGCGCGGGGCATGTACGCGCTGATCGACTTCCACACGCTGACGCCCGGCGACCCGATGTACAACCTGGAGCGGGCCAAGACGTTCTTCGCGAACGTGGCCGCGCGCAACGCCGCCAAGAAGAACGTGATCTACGAGATCACCAACGAGCCCAACGGGGTGAGCTGGTCGACCATCCGCAGCTACGCCGAGCAGGTGATCCCGGTGATCCGGGCCGCCGACCCGGACGCGGTGGTCATCGTCGGCACCCGGGGCTGGTCCTCGCTGGGCGTCTCCGAGGGCGGCAACTCCGACGAGATCGTCAACAACCCGGTCCGGGCGGAGAACATCATGTACACATTCCACTTCTACGCCGCGTCGCACAAGGACAACTACCGCAACGAGGTGCAGCGGGCCGCCTCCCGGCTGCCGCTGTTCGTCACCGAGTTCGGCACGGTCACCTACACCGGTGACGGCGCGGTCGACACCGCCAGCAGCAACGCCTGGCTCGACCTGCTCGACCGGCTGAAGATCAGCTACGCGAACTGGACGTTCTCCGACGCGGCCGAGGGCAGCGCGGCGCTGCGCCCGGGCACCTGCGCGGCGGGCACGTTCACCGGCCCCTCGGTGCTCACCGAGTCCGGCACGTACATGCGCGACCGGATCCGCACCCCGGACAACTTCCCCACCTCCTGACCGGGCGGCCGGCGGCGACCCTCCCCCCCTTCGGGTCGCCGCCGGCCCGCCCCCGCTCAGGAGGCGATCAGGCCGGAGCGCCGCCACAGCGCGCGGCCGGGGCCGGCGATCAGCCCGAGGTCGTCCAGGTGCTCGGCGATCCGCTGGGCGGACCAGCGCAGCGTGGCCTGCCAGTGCGGGTTGCTCCGGGCCGCGGCCAGGCCGACCGCCGGCGCGATGCCGACCGCCGCGTACGCCCGCGGGTTGACCAGCCGCCGGCTGATCGAGTGCGCGGCCCGGCCGATCACCAGCCGCGCGTACGCCAGCGCGACCGGGCCGGCGGCCTCGACCTGGCGGGCCAGCTCGTCGCGGGCGAAGCGGACGTGCCGGGCCTCCTCCACCACGTGGATCCGGGACACCATGCGGATCAGCGGCTGCACCGACTCGTCGGCCATCGCCTCGCGCTGGAACGAGTCGAGGATCTCCTCGGCGATCAGGATGGACGCGTACATCTGCGGGCCGGTGGCGGTGGCCTTGAGCCAGCGGCCGAGCAGGTGGTCGACCGGGTCGGCGCGGTAGACCGGGCACCCCATCGCCTCGATGAGCCGACCGAACATGATGGAGTGCCGGCACTCGTCGGCGACCTCGGTGAGCGCGTACTGGGCGTGCCGGCTGGTCGGGTCCGCGTCGTAGTAGTGCCGGATCAGCATCTGCATGAGGATCGTCTCGAACCACAGGCCGGCGCTGGCCGCGCCGGCCACCTCGTGCCTGGTCAGCTCGATCCGCTGGTCCTCGGTCATCGCCTCCCACAGCGACGTGCCGTAGAGGCTGCTGCGTGCCGGCGGCATCCAGTAGGCGCCCGGCACCGGGGGCGCCGACCAGTCGAGGTCGACCAGCGGGTCGTAGCTGGTCCGCACCGAGGCGGTGAGCAGGCGGTCGGCGACCGCCTCGCGGGGGAATCCGGCCGGCGTCCGCTCCATGACCCCTCCAGGTTGACGTAACTTCGGGTAACTGTTACGAGTGGTAGCATGCGACGCACCTCCACCGATGTCAATGGCTCCGACGGCCCGACGGAGCCACCGCGCAGCGGCCGGCGTGACCGCTGGGCGGACCATCGCGAGCAGCGCCGGCACGAGTTGATCGGCGCGGCCGTGCAGGCGCTGCTGCGGTTCGGCCCGGCCGTCGACATGGACCAGGTGGCGGCCACCGCCGGGGTGAGCAAACCGGTGCTCTACCGCTACTTCGCCGACAAGGCGCAACTCTGGCTCGCGGTCAGCGAGGTGGTCGCGGCCCGCGTGGTGGACGCCATCGCCCCCGCCGTGGCACAGGTACGCGAGGAACGGGCGCTGGTCGAGGCGACCATCGACGCCTACCTGAGCGTGATCGAGTCCGAGCCGACGCTCTACCGGTTCCTCGTACACGAGGCCGGCCACCCCGGCATCCAGCAGGTGGTCACCGGCACCAGTCGGCAGGTCGCCACCGGGCTGGCCCGGGTGATCGGCGACCGGCTGCGGTCGCTCGGCCTCGACGCCGGCCCGGCCGAGCCGTGGGCGTACGGGCTGGTGGGTTTCGTGCAGGCGGTCGGCGACTGGTGGACCACGCACGGGCAGCCGATCCGCCGGGCGGCCCTCACCGACTACCTGACCACGCTGCTGTGGAGCGGCATCGAGGGGGTCCGGCGCGGCGCGGACCTGCCGCCGGAGCTGACCCGCGCGCACGAGCGGATCGAGCCGTGAGCTGGCAGGGACCGGCCGAGGTGGCCGGCACCCCGGTGCGGCTGCACGCCGCCGGCCGGTGGGAGCCGGTCGACGGCCGCTACCACTGGGCCGGGCGGATCGAGCCGGAGCCCCGGGTGGCGCGGCTGCTGCGCGCCGGCCGGCGCGACGTCGAGGTCCGGATCGGCGACCGGGTCGCCCCCGCCCGGCTCACCGAGGTCGACCCGTGGGGCGGGGTGCGGATCACCGGCGTCGGCCCGCCCCCGTGGGTGTGAGGAGGGGCCCCCTTTTAACAGACGGGTGTTAAAAGGGGGCCCCTCCTTACACTTGGATCATGATCGCCACCGTGCTGCTCGTCTTCGGTCGCGGGGTGGTGGCCGACGGCGGCGACTACCGGCTCACCGCCGAGAGCGTCGCCCGCACCCGGGCCGCGATCGGGTACGTCCGCGCCCACGCGGCCGAGTTCCGGGCCGCGCCCGACGCGCGCGTGGTCTTCACCGGCGGCTGGCCGCACGGTCCGGCCGGCGCGCCCGACCCGCCGGCGCAGCACCGCGAGGGCGAGCTGATGCGGGCCCTCGCCCGCGACGCCGGCCTCGACGGGTACGCCCGGCTGGACGCCGAGACCCGCTCCCGCACCACGCTGCAGAACCTCGCGCTCACCGTCCAGGACGGACTGCTCGACGCGGCCCGGTTCACCCCCACGCACCCGCTCGGGCTGGTCTCCCACCCGTGGCACCTGCCCCGGATCCGGCTGCTCGCCCGCCGCGCTCTCGGGCTACGCGGCGCCGACCTGGTGGACGTGCCGGTGACCGGCCCGGATCCGGTGCCGGCCCGGCGGGAGCGGGCGGCCCGGGTCGCCTGCCGGCTCGGTTACCTCGGCCTGCGTACCCCGGAGGCGCTGTTGCGGCGCGAGCGCGGGCTGGCCCGCGCCGCGCTCCGGGTCGAGCGGCTTCTCGGCGGTCGCTGACCATGGTGGATTCGCGGACCGGCCCCGGGGGTACGACGGTCCGCGATCGACCCGGCGGGCCGTGCCGGCGGGCGACACCACCTCGGGAGGTTCCGTGATCGTGCTGGTGCCGGTGTACCGGCCGGGTGACCGGCTGCCGCCGCTCGTCACCGACCTCGCCGCCGCGGTGCCCGGGGCGTCCGTGCTGGTCGTCGACGACGGCAGCGGCCCGTCCGCCACCGCGGTGCTCGACGCGGCCCGCGCCCGGGGCGCCACCGTGCTGCGTCGCCGGGTCAACCGGGGCAAGGGCGTGGTGCTGCGCACCGGTTTCCGGTACGCCACGACGCACCGCCCGGGCGACGGCGTGGTGTGCGTGGACGCGGACGGCCAGCACGAGGTGTCCGACGTGGTTCGGGTGGCCGAGCGGATGCGGGACACCGGGGCGCAGACGCTGGGTGTGCGCCGCTTCGACGGCGAGGTGCCGGCCCGCAGCCGGTTCGGCAACGCGGCGACCCGGGCGGCGTTCCGGCTGGCCACCGGCCGCGACGTGCGGGACACCCAGACCGGTCTGCGCGCCTACCCGGCCGGGCTGCTGGGCTGGCTCGCCACGATCCCCGGCGACCGGTTCGAGTACGAGATGAACGTGCTGCTGGAGTCGGCGCGGGCCGGGTTGCCGATCGAGCAGGTCGACATCGCCACCCGCTACCACGCCGGCAACTCCGGCTCGCACTTCTCGGCGCTCGCCGACTCCGTGCGGATCTACCGGCCGCTGGTCGGCTACGCCGCCGCCCGGGTGCTCTCCCCCGGGCGGCGGCGGGCCGGGTCAGGGATAGCTGACCAGGTTGACCGGGACGGTGGCGGTGCCCTGCGCGGTGGCGCCGGTGTCGTTGATGACGTGGGTGATCGACCCGTTGCCGCCCAGTGACACGGTGAGCAGGTCGTGGAACCGCACGCCGGAGCGGGCCGGCGCCTCGAAGGCGTGGTAGGCGGCGATGGTCGGGTCGACGTTGAAGTAGCAGTAGCTGCCCATCCCCCAGCCCTCGAACGAGGTGACGCTGTCGGCGACCTTGAACGCCGCGTACCCGACCCGTGAGCCGTTGGTCCAGGCGGCCGCGTTCGGCGGGTCGTACGGCAGCTCGTTCTGGAAGAAGATGGTCCGTCCGTTCTCGCCGTTCCAGATCACCTCGTGCTTCTGGTAGTGCTCGACGAAGAGGCCGAGCGCGGTGACGTTGTCGCCGTTGACGATCAGGCCGGTGTCGGCGGTGTTCACGGTCCAGCCGATGCCGGTGCCGTGGTCGCCGCGCCAGGCCCAGATGTGGTCGATCAGCGCGTCGTCCTGATTGACCACCAGGCTGGTGGTGGCCTTGCCGGCGTGCGCGCCGCCGATCCGGAAGAACACGTCCTGGATCGAGGTGGGGTCGGCGGTGTGTCGCGCCGCCGACCCGGCCGGGCCGACCTGGAGCAGCACCGGCGAGTTGACCGCGCCGGCGTCGAACAGCAGCCCGGCCAGGCGCACGCCGTCGACGTCGGCGACGGTCATCGGCACCACGCCGTTCTGCGGCACCAGCGTCGGGTAGCCGAGGCCGAGCACCACAGTGCCGGCCCGGTTGACCGCGACGGTCTGGTCGACGGAGTAGACGCCGGGGGTGAACAGCAGGTTGAGCCCCTGGGCCAGGGCGGCGTTGATGGTCGAGGCCGAGTCGCCGGGCTTGGCGACGTAGAACTGGCTCAGCGGGATCGAGGTGCCGGCCGTCGCCCCGCCCAGCCAGGACGCCCCGCTGGCGTTGGTCCGGGTGGACGGCACGAACACCTGGTAGGCGCCGGCGGCGTCGAGGTAGAGGTAGGGCACGTCCCGGCTGACCGGGGTCTGCGCCAGCGTGGTGTACGGCGGGTTGGGGAAGCTGGTGGCCGGCGCGCCGACGACGCCGGAGTTGGTCACGTTCCAGACCGCGTTGAGGTAGCCGCCCACGTTGCTGTCGCGGGTGTACCACTGCTGCTGCGAGTAGGGCTGGACGACGCCGGTCACCCGGCTGTCCGCTATGTAGCCGCCGCTGGCCCAGCCGTAGCCGTTCGGGGCCAGGTTGAGGTCGCCCTGGATGTCCATCCGGCGGAACGGCGCGGCCTGCGACACCGCCCAGCGGGTGAACCCGGCGGACGGGTAGACCCGCATGTTCGCCGCGGAGCGCCAGAAGTTCTGGGTGGCGTTGCCGTTGAACCAGCCGGCGTCCACCGTGACGTCGCCGTGGATCCGCACGTCGCCGGGGTTCCGGCCGAGGCCCATGATCGAGGTGTAGAAGCCGATCTGCGCGTTGATGCCGGAGTAGTCGCCCGGCTTGAACATCAGCGCGTACCGCTGGGTGCCGAACTGGTTGGACTCCTGGGTGCGGAAGACGGTGTCGAGCTGGCCCTGGATGGTGGCGGCGGACATCGACGGGTCGAAGGTGAGCACGTTGGGCCCGAGCGAGCCGCCGCCCGGGATGGTGCCGCCGCCGGTGGTGTTGACCGCGACCTCCCACAGCGAGTAGCCGTAGCCGGTGGCCCGCGCGGTGCCGTACACCCGCAGGTAGCGGCCGGACCCGGTGACGGTCACCGTGTCGGTGCCGCCGTCGCCGGTGGTGGTGCCGTACACGGTGGTCCAGGTGGCGCCGTCGGTCGAGGTCTGGATCTGGTACGCCCGCGCGTACGCCGCCTCCCAACTCAGCACCACCCGGCAGAGGGTGCGGACGCTACCGAGGTCGACCCGGAGCCACTGCGGGTCGGCGGCGGCGCTGGCCCAGCGGGTGCCCGGGTCGCCGTCGACAGCGGCGGAGGCGGGGGTGCCGGCGTTCTCGGTGGACGAGGCGGTGGCCGGCCGGCCCTGCGCGGCGTTGGTCGCGGTGTCGCAGCCGCTGCCGCCGCCGGTCGTGCCGTAGACCTGGAACTCCCAGAGCGAGTAGCCGTACGCGGTGGCCCGCGCGGTGCCGTACACCCGCACGTAGCGTCCGGTGCCGCTGACCGTCAGGTCGTCGGTGCCGCCGTCGCCGCTCGAGGTGCTGAACACGGTGGTCCAGGTGGCGCCGTCGGTCGAGGTCTGCACCTGGTACGCCCGCGCGTACGCGCCCTCCCAGGCCAGGCTGACCCGGGAGACGGTGGCGGTGGCGCCGAGGTCGACCTGGATCCACTGGGGATCGGCGAACGCGCTCGACCAGCGGGTGCCGGCGTTGCCGTCGGTGGCGTTGGACGCCGGCGTGCCGGCGTTCTCGGTGGAGGAGGCGGTGGTGGGCCGGCCCTGCGACAGCAGCGGATCGGCGGCCCGGGCCGGGCCGGGCGGCGCGACCAGCGCCACGGCGGCGAGCAGGGCGGTCAGCGCGGCGAGGAACGGCCGGCGGCGTCTGGACGGTACGGGTGACATGGGCATCTCCGGGACGGGTGGAGTGCGGGTCGGGGATTCCGGGCGTGGCGTGGTGCCTGCCCGTGCGCAGGACCCTCCCGGTACGCAGTGGCGTATGTCAATTCCCGCAGCGCCGCTCCGGACCTTTTTTCGCGCCTTGTGAAAAGTCCGGAACTAACTGTCGGGGAGGGCGCGCCGGCGCACCTCGGCCAGCATCTCGTCGACCGAGCCGGCCGGATCGGTGATCGGGAACTGCACCGCCCGCACCACGGCCGACGGGTCGACCAGCAGGGTGAGCCGCTTGAACCGGACCACCCCGCCGGCGCGGAAGGTGGGCAGCAGCAGGCCGGCGGCGAGGCGGGCGTCCTCGTCGGCGAGAAGCGGATACGGCAGCCGGGCGTGCGTGACGAACGCGGCCAGCTGGTCGGGGCGCTGGGTGCTGACGCCGCGCACCTCCGCCCCGGCGGCCCGGAACGACGGGTGGCGGTCGGCGTACGTGCGGGACTCCAGCGTGCACCCGACGGCGCCGGGGATGTCCGCCCAGGCCGGCGGCAGGCCGGGCGCGCCCGGCGCGAAGGCGCCCGGGAACAGGTAGAGCACGGTCCACCGGCCGGGCACGGCGGGCGCCTCCACGGCGCCGTCGTGCCGGGTCAGCTCCAGCGGGGGCAGCCGCCGGCCGACGAGCCGGTGCATCCGACGTGCCTCGGCCGAGCCGGCGTCCGCGGCGCCGGTCACCGTGCCGTCGCCCATCACGTGCCGGGTGCCCCAGTCCTGGAGCGCCACCAGCACCGGCAGCAGGCCCTCGCCCTTGGCGGTCAGCAGGTAGTCGTGGCGCGGAGGGTGCAGCGAGTAGGGCTCGCGCCGCAGCACGCCCTGGTCGACCAGGCCGCCGAGCCGTTCGGTGAGCGCGCGCCGGCTGACCCCCAGCTCGCGCTGCACGGCGTCGAACCGGGTCGTGCCGCCGGCGATCTCGCGGACGATCAGCACCGCCCACCAGTCGCCGAGCACGCCGAGCGCCTGCGCGATGCCGCAGTCCGCATCCTCGAGTCCGGCCCGCTTCACCTGTCACCCCCGGGACGACTATAGTCCGTTCCAGATTGGAACTCACTGGCTCGGATCGGGGGTTGGCGGCATGTCCGTCGAGCATCGGGCCGGGGTGTTCTGGCGCTGGTGGGCCGCCGGCACCACCAGCTATCTGGGGTCGGCGGTCGGTGCGGTGGCGTTGCCGCTCACCGCGCTGACCGTGCTGGACGCGTCGGCGTTCGAGATGGGTCTGGTCGCCGCCGCCGGCTACGTCGCCTGGCTGGTGATCGGCCTGCCGGCCGGCGTGATCGTGCAACGGCTCCCGCTGCGCGGCGCGCAGGTGGGCGCCGACCTGGCTCGCGCCGTGGCGGTGGCGTCGGTGCCGCTGGCCTGGTGGTGGGGTTGGCTCACGGTCGCGCAACTGGTCGTCGTGGCACTCGTGGTCAGCTTCGCCAACGTGCTGTTCGACGTCGCCAACTCGACGTTCCTGCCCACCGTGGTCCCCCGCGAGCAACTGCACGCCCGCAACAGCCTCACCTCCGCCACGCACGCCGCCACCCAGCTCGGCGGCCCGTCCCTGGGTGGGGTCGCGGTGCAGGCGCTCGGCGCGGTGCCGGCCGCGCTCGTCGACGCGGTCAGCTACCTCGTCTCCGCCGCGCTGCTCGGCTCGCTGCCGGCCCGCCGCACCGACGCGCCCGACCGGTGGCCCCCGGTGCGGGCGATGATCGGCGAAGGCTGGCGGTACGTCACGCGGCACCCGGTGCTGGGACCGACCATGTGGACCGCCACCGCGGTGAACTTCGTCTGCGGCGCCCAACTCGCCGTCTACCCGCTCTACCTGGTCCGCGAGCTGCACGCGCCACCCGCGCTGGTCGGCGTGCTGCTCGCCGTCGAGGGCGTCGGCTCGCTCGTCGGCGCGGCCCTGACCCCGTGGATCACCGGACGGTGGGGCACGGCGCGCTCGCTGGTGGTCGCCTGCCTGGTGTCGGTCGGCGGCGCGGCCCTGGTGCCGGTGGGCGCGGGCGCACCGGCGTACCTGGCCTTCGCCGCCGGGAACGTGCTCTTCGCCGGCGGTGTGGTGGTGCTCAGCGTGACCACCCGCACCTACCGGCAGACCGCCAGCCCGCCCGGCCTGCTCTCCCGGGTGATGGCCACGGTCCGCTTCGTGTCCTGGGGCGCCATCCCGGTCGGCGGGCTGCTCGCCGGCGCCCTCGCCGGGCCCGCCGGCGCCCGGGCCACCCTGTTCTGCTTCGCCGCGGCCACCGCGCTGGCCCCGCTCACCCTGCTCCTCTCCCCGATCCGGCGGCTGCGCGACCTGACCGACCTGCGCGTCGACGCGCCGGGCGCACCGGAGCCGGTCGCCGCGCCCTGAGACACCGCGGTCAGTCCGGCAGCACCGCCGCCGCCACCCGACGCGCCCGGCCCGGCGCGGTGAGCACGTCGACGTTGTCGACGTACTGGTCCACCGCGCCGACCGGCGGGCGCCCGCGCAGCTCCGGGTCGACGATCGCGGCGCGCAGCGCCTCGACGAGCCGCCCCGCGTGCAGCACCAGGAACGGCCGGTCGTGGAACGGCCGCGCCGCCGGGTCCACGGGCGCGGCCAGGCCGACGTCGTTGGTCCAGCCGGCCAGCGTCTCCAGCGCCCGCACCAGGCCGGCCTGCCGGGCCGCCCAGTCACCGCCGCCGAGCGCGACGGCCAACGCGTCCACCACCGGCCCCGCCGCCGGCAGGCCGGCGAAGACCGTGCCCAGCCACTTCGGGTACGGGGGCCAGCGGCGGTGCAGCAGCAGGCCGAGGCGCATCAGGTCGCGGGCCAGCCCGGCCGTGACCACCCGGCTGCCCAGCTCGTCGCCGACCTCGGCGCAGCGACCGGCCAGGTGCTCGGCCTGCGCCACCCGCTGCCAACACGCTGCCAACACGTGACGCCAGACGTCGTCCGGGTACCACGCCAGCCGGGCCCGGACGGCCGTGAGCGCGCCGCCCAGCCCGTCGTGGAACACCGCGCCCGCGGTCAGCTCCGCCAGCCGCTGCGTCGGTGTGGCCAGCCAGTCCGCCGTCGACAGGCCGGCGCGCGGGTCGACGCCCAACCGGTCCCGCAGCCACGACCCCAGCTCGTCGACGCTCACCCCGTGCCGGTCGCCGTCCGCGCGGACCACGCCGAGCCGGACCGTCGGGCCACCGGCGAACCGGGCCGGCCAGCCGAGGAACTCCGCCGGCAGCTCCGCGTCGAGCGCCGCCCGCACCGCCGCGATCCGCGTCGCGTCCGCCACGAAGAGCTGGGTACGCGGACCCCAGTCGTGGTCGGTGGAGCGGGGCGTGTCGAGACCGAACAGCTCCGAGCCGCCGTCGAGCAGACCGGCGGAGTACGGCAGGCCGGGCAACCGCCGGGCCAGCAGCGGGGCCACCACCTCGTCGTGGAACCGGCGGGCCAGGATCAGACCGGGTACGAACGTCACCCGACCAGTCTGCGCAACCGCCGTCCCCCATCTCGTCCCAGGGGTGTGCCACCCTGTTGCGCGTGGCACACCGACCCCCGATCCTGCTGATCGACTCCCCCAGCCTCTACTTCCGCGCCTACTTCGGCATCCCGGAGTCGGCCGCGAGGACCGACGACGGCCAGCCGGTCAACGCGGTGCGCGGCTTCCTCGACATGCTCGCCCAGCTGGTCCGCACCCGGCGGCCCGACCGGATGATCTGCGCCATGGACCACGACTGGCGGCCGGCGTGGCGGGTGGAGCTGCTGCCGTCGTACAAGGCGCACCGGGTCGCGCCGGAGGGCGGCGAGGTCGTGCCGGACACGCTGTCCCCGCAGGTGCCGATGATCCTGGAGGTCCTCGACGCGCTGGGCGTCCCGGTGGTCGGCGCCACCGGCTACGAGGCCGACGACGTGCTGGGCACGCTCTCGGTGACCCAGCCCGGCCCGGTCGAGGTGGTCTCCGGTGACCGCGACCTGTTCCAGCTCGTCGACGACGCCCACCCGACGCGCCTGCTCTACGTCGGTCGGGGCGTGGCCAAGCTGGACGACTGCGACGACGCCGCGGTCCGCGCCCGCTACGGCGTGCCCGCCGACCGGTACGCCGACTTCGCCGCGCTGCGCGGCGACCCGAGCGACGGCCTGCCCGGCGTGCCCGGCGTGGGCGAGAAGACCGCCGCCCGCCTGATCGACCGCTACGGCGGGCTCGACGGCATCCTGGCCGCGCTGGACGACCCCGGTTCCGGCTTCGCACCCGGGCTGCGCGGCAAGCTCGACGGCGCCCGCGACTACCTGGCGGTGGCGCCGAAGGTGGTCCGGGTCGCCACCGACGTTCCGCTGCCCGAGCTGGACGCGACGCTGCCGACGTCCCCCGCCGACCCGGACCGGTTGCTGGAGCTGGCCCAGCGCTGGAACCTGGCCGGCTCCTGCCGACGCCTGGTCGACGCGCTCGCCGCCCCCCGCACCTGAGCGCGGACCCACCCGGCGGCAGCGCCGCGGCTCACCCCCGCCGAGGCTCTGCCCCGGCCGAGCCCACCCCGTGGAGGGCCGGACGGCGGCAGCGGTCTCGCCGCCGGGTCAGGTGCGCGGGTCGGACTTGCGGCGGGACGGGAACTGGGCGCCGGGCTGGGCCAGCGTGGAGCGGGCCCGCAAACCGACCGGATCCGGCGCGGGCTGCTCCGGCGCCACGCGGGGGGCGCGCAGCCCCACCGGGTCCGGCGCGGGCTGCTCCGGCGCCACGCGGGGGGCGCGCAGCCCCACCGGGTCCGGCGCGGGCTGCTCCGGCGCCACGCGGGGGGCGCGCAGGCCCACCGGATCCGGCGCCGCCTCGGGCACCGGCGTGGCGCCGTCGAGCCGGGCGGCCACGTACGCGGCCCCGGCCCGGTCGTCGTCGGACGGCGCGGCGAGCAGCGCGTAGACCAGCCCCACCACGCCGAAGATCACGGCGAGCACGATCGGCACCAACAGACCGCTGACCTCGGTGCCGGTGGTGGCGCCGCGACCCTCGTGCAGGTGCACCGACAGCGCGCTCATGCCGGTGAAGTGCATGCCGTTCACGGCGACGCCCATGACCAGCGCGGAGGCGATGATCGCGACGCCGCGCCGGACGGTCATCGCCAGCCAGAGCGCCACCGTGGCGGCCACCAGCGCGATGACGACGGAGAGCGTCACCCGCAGCGGGTCGTAGCCGAGCGTGCCGTCCAGCCGCATGGCCGCCATTCCGGTGTAGTGCATGGCGGCCACCCCGGCGCCGGTGAACACACCGCCGGCGAGCAACCGGACCGCGGTGAGCCGGCCGGTGCCCACGATCGCCAGGCCGATGCCGACGCCGACCATGGCGATCACCGTGCTGGCCGCGGTCAGCGGCACGTCGTAGCGGATCCGGGTGCCGCTGACGGCGAAGCCGAGCATGGCCATGAAGTGCATCGCCCAGATGGCGGTGCCGCCGAGCGCCCAGGCCGCGAGCAGACCCCACCAGGCGCGCTGGCCGGCACCGGCGGCGGTCCGGATGCGGCCGGCGCAGACCAGGCCGAGCGCCGAGCCGAGCACGGACAGCGCGTAGCTGAGCGCGGGTGTGATCCACCCGTACTCAAAGTGATTGATCTCGCCCACGGTGACCATCCCCCGATCCGCTACCGACGCGTAACCCTCGCGCCCCGCAATGATCCGGCAATGCCTGACCAGGCACGACAGCACCCCCCGAGTGTTCGGGGGGTGGTGTCGTGATGACGCAGCGATGCGTCGATTCTCGGGGCGTTGGTGACCGGAAGTGATCGTCAGGCGGAGGCGTGGTAGGCCAGCACGCCCCGGTTGACGGCCGAGATCGCCTGCCGGGCGGTGGCCCGCAGCTCCGTCGAGGCGCCGCCCGAGTCGGCGATCTGGCCCAGCAGGTCGACCACCTGCCGCGCCCACCTGACGAAGTCGCCGGCCGGCATCTCGCCGTCGATCTGGTGCCCGCTGGCGAGCACCTTGGCGAGCGCCTCACCGCGCGCCCAGCGGTAGATCGGCCACGCGAAGCCGAGATCCGGCTCGCGGGTGACGGTCAGCCCGCGCGCCGCCTCGTCCGCCTCGATGTCGCCCCACAGCTTGAGCGTCTCGTCGACCGCGTCCCCGACCGCGCCACGGGGCAGCGACGCCCGCTCGTCCAGGTCGCGCCGCGCCTCGAAGACCACCACCGAGACGGCGGCGGCCAGCTCGGCCGGGGAGAGACCGTCCCACACCTGGCGGCGCAGGCACTCGGCGACCAGCAGGTCGGCCTCCGTCCAGATCCGCGCCAGCATCCGACCCGCGTCGGTCACCTCGCCGTCGGCGGCCAGGTAGCCGCGCGCGGTCAGCAGCGCGACGATCCGGTCGAACGTGCGGGCCAGCGAGCCGGTCCGCCCGCTCACCCGCTCGCGCAGCTCCTCGGTGTCGCGCTCCAGCCGGCGGCGGCGCTCCGCCCACCGGGCGTGCTCCTCCCGCTCCGGGCAGGCGTGGCAGGGATGCCCGCGCAGCTCGACGCGGAGCTGACTGAGCCGGTGGTCCTCCCCCACCGCCTGGCGGGAGCGCCCGCCGCGCCGGCCGCTGTGCCGGTCCAGCCCGGTGCCGCTGACCGCGGCGGCCAGGTCGCGCCGGGCCGCCGGCGAGCGGTGGTTGAAGTGCTTCGGCACCCGGATCCGGGTGAGCACCTCGGCGGGGGTGGTGAAGTCGCCCGGGCTGACCCGGCCGGCCCACCGGTCCTGGGTGAGCACCAGCGGGCGGGGCTCACCGAACCCGCCGGTCGCCGGGTCGAGCACCACGGCCAGGCCGGCGCGCCGCCCCGACGGCACCCGGATCACGTCGCCGACCCGCAGCCGCTCCAGCGAGGCGACGGCCGCCGCCTTGCGCTGGGTCTGCCCCTGCCGGGCGATGGCCCGCTCCCGGTCGGCGATCGCCACCCGCAGCGCGAAGTACTCGTCGAAGTCGCCCTGGTGGCAGGCGGCCTCCGCGCCGTACGCCTCGATCGTCTCGGTGTTGCGCTGCACCTGCCGGGCCAGGCCGACCACCGACCGGTCGGCCTGGAACTGCGCGAAGGAGGACTCCAGCAGCGCCCGGGCCGGCTCGGCGCCGACGCTGCCGACCAGGTTGACGGCCATGTTGTAGGACGGCCGGAAGCTGGACCGCAGCGGGTAGGTGCGGGTGGAGGCGAGGCCGGCCACGTGCCGGGGGTCGGTCTCCGGTGACCAGACCACCACCGCGTGGCCCTCGACGTCGATGCCGCGGCGGCCGGCCCGGCCGGTGAGCTGGGTGTATTCGCCCGGGGTGAGGTCGACGTGGGCCTCGCCGTTGAACTTGACCAGCCGCTCCAGCACCACGCAGCGGGCCGGCATGTTGATGCCCAGGGCCAGCGTCTCGGTGGCGAAGACCGCCTTGACCAGGCCCCGGACGAACAGCTCCTCGACGACCTCCTTGAACGCGGGGAGCATGCCGGCGTGGTGGGCGGCCAGCCCGCGCTCCAGGCCGTCGAGCCACTCCCAGTAGCCCAGCACGGTCAGGTCCTCGCCGGGGATCGCGGTGATCCTGGACTCGACCACCTCGCGGATCTCGGCGCGCTCCTCCGGGGAGGTCAGCCGCAGCCCGGCGGCGAGGCACTGCTGGACGGCGGCCTGGCAGCCGGCGCGGCTGAAGATGAACAGGATCGCCGGGAGCAGCCCCTCCCGGTCCAGCCGGTCGACGATGTCGGGGCGCATCGGACCACGCCACCGGGGGCCGCGCCGACCGCCACCGGGGCCGGCGCTGCGCCCCTCGCCCAGCTCCAGCCGGCGCGTCGTGTCCCGGGTGTAGCGCAGCAGCTCCGGGTGCACGTCGTGCTTGCGAGCCGCGTCGGCGTCGTGGAAGAGGTCGAACATCCGCTTGCCGACCAGCATGTGCTGCCAGAGCGGCACCGGCCGGTGCTCGGAGACCACCACCGTGGTCTCCCCACGCACCGTGACCAGCCAGTCGGCGAACTCCTCGGCGTTAGACACGGTCGCCGACAGCGACACCAACGTCACCGACTCCGGCAGGTGGATGATCACTTCTTCCCAGACCCCGCCGCGGAAGCGGTCGGCCAGGTAGTGCACCTCGTCCATCACCACGTAGGCCAGGCCCTCGAGGGTCGCCGAACCGGCGTAGAGCATGTTGCGCAGCACCTCGGTGGTCATCACCACCACTGGCGCGTCGCCGTTGATCGCGTTGTCGCCGGTGAGCAGGCCGACCTGCTCGGCGCCGTAGCGGTCGACCAGGTCGTGGTACTTCTGGTTGGACAGCGCCTTGATCGGCGTGGTGTAGAAGCACTTGCGACGCACGGCCGGCCCGTCGCCCGCGGGCGCCTCGCGCAGCGCCAGGTGCACCGCGAACTCGCCCACCACCGTCTTGCCGGCGCCGGTGGGCGCGCAGACCAGCACCCCGCTGCCCCGCTCCAGGGCCTCACACGCCGCACGCTGGAAGTCGTCCAGGTCGAACCCGAGATCACGGGAGAATTCGTCCAGGGCCGGGAAGGCGGAGGCCTGCGCGGCCCGGCGGCGCGCCGCGGCGTACCGCTCGGCGGGGCTCGACATGCATCCAAGATTAATCGGTACCGCCGACGACCACCGGTCAAGGCCGTCCGGCAGGGCGGTCCGAGCGGGTCGGTAGGGTGCACGACGTGCCGGACCGTACCGAACTGCCCCACGCCTCGCGCGGCGCCGACGACGCCGTCCGCCCGAGCCCGTCCCGCCGGCCCGTGGAGGCGGTGCTCTTCGACTTCCACGGCACGCTCGCCCAGGTGGAGGAACCGCTGGCCTGGGTGCACGCCGCGGCGGCCGCCTGCGGGGTCGAGCTGGACCGGATCCGGGCCACCTCGCTCGCCGACCGACTGCTCACCGCCGGCCGGGCGGGCGGCCCGCTGCCGGCCCGGGTTCCGCCCCGGCTGGCCGAGCTGTGGGCCGACCGCGACCTCTACCCGCACGCCCACCGGGGGGCCTACACCGGGCTGGCCGAGACCGTCGACACCGGCATCGACGGGTTCGCCGACGCGCTCTACGAACGGGTGCTGGTCCCCGAGGGCTGGCTGCCGTACCCGGACACCGCCCCGGTGCTCGGCGCGCTCGCCGCCGGTGGGGTGAAGGTGGCGGTGGTCAGCAACATCGGCTTCGACCTGCGGCCCCTCTTCGCCGCCTGGGGCCTCGACGGGCTGGTCGACGCGTACGCGCTGTCGTACGAGGTGGGGCGGTGCAAGCCCGATCCGGGCATCTTCCTGCGCGCCTGCGGAATGCTCGGCGTCGACCCGGAGCACACCCTGATGGTGGGCGACACCCCGGCCGACGCCGGCGCGGTGTCGGCCGGCTGCGGGGTGCTGGTGCTGCCCGCCGCCGACGCCGGCCGGCCCAACGGGCTGGGCGCGGTGCTCGACCTGGCCGGGGTCGGGTGACCTGCGGTCCCGACTAGGGTCAGGGGCGTGACCGCAGCCCACCCCTTTCCGCCCCGGGCGCCGGGCCGGCTCGGCGGGGTCGCGCTGGTGCTCGGTGGGGCGCTGTCGGTGCAGTTCGGTTCCGCGCTGGCCGCGCTGCTGTTCCCGCGCACCGGGGTGGCCGGCGCGGTCACGCTGCGCCTGACCCTCGGCGCGCTGCTGATGCTCGCGGCGTGCCGGCCCCGGCTGCGCGGGCACGGGCGCGACGACTGGACGGCGGTGGTCGCGTTCGGGCTGGCCCTGGCCGGCATGAACTCGATCTTCTACCAGGCGATCGAGCGCATCCCGCTCGGTCCGGCCGTCACCCTGGAGGTGCTCGGCCCGCTGGCCCTGTCGGTGCTCGGCGCGCGCCGGTTCGCGGCCTGGTGCTGGGCCGCTCTGGCGCTGGCCGGGGTGGCCCTGCTCGGGCAGGGCGGGTTCGACCGGCTCGACCCGCTCGGCGCCGCGCTGGCGCTGGCCGCGGGCGCCATGTGGGCGGCGTACATCGTCTGCTCGGCCCGGGTCGGCGCGCGGTTCCCCCGGGCCGACGGGCTGGCCCTGGCGCTCGCCGTGGCCGCCCTGGTCACCCTGCCGATCGGGCTGGTCGACGCCGGCGGCCGGCTGGCCGACCCGGCGGTGCTGGGGCTCGGCGCCGCGCTGGCGCTGCTCGCCTCGGTGCTGCCCTACAGCCTGGAGTTGGCGGCCCTGCGGCGGCTGCCCACCGCGACGTTCGCGGTGCTGATGAGCCTCGGCCCGGCGGTCGCCGCGCTGGCCGGCTGGCTGGTGCTCGGCCAGGCGCTGCGCCCGGTCGAGGTGCTCGCCATCGGGCTGGTGGTGGCCGCGAGCGTCGGCGCGGTCCGGGCCGCCGCGCCCCCACCGCCGACCGGGCCGCCGTCGGCGCTCAGCGGAGCAGCCGCAGCGCCGCCGGCACGGCGGTGACGGTCACCGGCAGGTCGACCGCGCGCTCGCCGTCGGCGTACGTGGTGATGCCCTCGGCGGCCAGCTCCACGGTCCGGGCCCGGTAGGCGCGCACCAGCGGGTGCGTCACGTGGGTGCCCCGGTAGATGCGCGGCTTGACCCGCATCAGCGTGCGCCTGTCGAACCGGCCGCCCACCACCACGTCCAGCAGGCCGTCGGTGGGGTCGGCGTCCGGGCAGATCCGCATGCCCCCGCCATAGCTGGCCGCGTTGCCGACCGCCACCAGCACCGCGTCCACCTCCTGCGGGACCCCGTCGAGGGTCAGCCGGTAGCGACGTGGCCGCAGCCGGGCCAGCTCCACCAGGATCGCCAGGTCGTACCGGCGGGGGCCGCGCGGCCAGCGCATCCGGTTGGCCCGCTCGTTGACGATCGCGTCGAATCCGGCGGCGAGCACCGCGCCGTACCACCTGTCGACGCCGTCCGGACCGGACAGCCGGGCCAGGTCGACCGGGCGGCTGCGGCCGGCGGCCAGCGCGTCGGCGATCACCTCGACGGCCGCGCGCGGGTCGGCCGGGAACCCGGTCTCCACCGCGAAGTCGTTGCCGGTGCCCGCCGGCACCGGCCCGAACGGCACGGCCGTGCCGGCCACCGCCTGCATCGCGCGGTGCACCGTGCCGTCGCCGCCGACCGCGACCAGCGCCCCGGCGCCGCCGGCCACCGCGGCGTGGCACGCCGCCTCCGCCTCCTGCGGGGTACGGGCGCGCAGCAGCTCGACCGGGCGGCCGGCCCGGCCGAGGCGGGCCAGGAGCTCCGGCAGCAGGCCCCGGTGCCGTCCCCGGCCGGCGGTCGGGTTCGCGAGCACGGCGACGGGGCCGGGCGGGACATGATCGTGCGCGGTCACGGCGAGCACCGTACGGCACACCTCGCACCGCCCACCAGGGGCGACGCCCGCACCGGGCATCGGCGGGGTCACGACGGGGGCGGCCGTGCGAAATACTGCCCGGCATGCGTTCCCGCACCCTGGTCGCCGTCCTCGTCCCGGTCGCGCTGGCCCCGTTCCTGCTGGCCGCGTGGTGGGCCCACCGGCCGGACGAGGCGCCCTGGCACGACGACGCCGTCGCCGACGCAACGGAGACGGTCGACCGGATCGAGGCGCGGTTCGACCGCGACCACCTCTACAAGGCCGAGGACTACGCGCACACCGCCGGGCAGGAGGAGTCCGTCGCGGTGCTCCGGGTCGACGGCGAGACGCACTGGCAGACCGGGGTGACGTTGGTGCTGCGGGTGACCGGGCACGGCAGCGGCGTCGACGACTGGGGCGCGCGGGTCGAGGGCACCGAGGAGGTCTGCTTCCGGCTGCGCCTCGGCCCGAAGGACGACGACCGCGACGACGACGTCGACTGCCCGGCCGGGGAACCGTTACCGGTCGCGAAGGACCCGTCGCTGGCCGGCCTCGACGACCGCCTCCGGCGGGCCCTCACCGGCGCCGGCCCGCACGAGAGCAAGGTCCGCGCCGCCGTGGCCGGCCTGAAGCTCGACCCGGCGGTACGCCAGGAGATCGCGGTCGAGGGCGCCAGGGTCGGCGTGGCGCTGCGCGCCAGCCAGTACGACTGCCTGCTGGCCCGCGTCGGCCCGAGGGGCGCCGAGACGTGGCGGCCGTCGCACGTGCAGCTCGCCCCCGGTGAACTGAGCTGCTCCGCCGGGTTGGCGCTCAGCGAGCAGTTCGGACACCGCGAACGGTGACGGCGCCCGGCAGGGGGTGCCGGGCGCCGTCGACGGAAGCGGATCAGGGCAGGTCGATCGGGCGCAGCACCCGGTCCACCGCGTGCGCGATCTGCTTGTTGCCCTTGTTGATGTCGTAGCGGACCACCCGTGCGTCGCGGTCGTCGGTGTCCGCGTCGACCAGGCGCACCTGCTTGCCGTACCAGCACTTGCGCACGTCGACCTCGACGGTGGCGCCGAGCGCGGTGGACAGCTCCGCGCCGTCGGCCTTGAGCGCCGCCCTGCGGTCGATCGTGGCGCCCGGCACCACGTGGTAGAGCAGCACGTCCTCCACGGTGTCCACGCCGAGGCCGGCGACCGCGTCGAACGCGGCCTTCTCGCCGGGGAGCTTCCGGGCGTGGGTGATGTCGCGGACCAGCTCGCGGAAGGCGTAGTCGTTCGGCACGAACGCGGTGAGCGCGACCGTGCCGTCGGTGAGCACCTTCACCGGCGAGTCCGGCTTGGCCTGGAGCACCGTCAGGACCGCCTTGGTGAGCACGTCGAAGTCCCGCGCGTTGCGGTCGAAGCCGCTCTTGTCGGCGGTCAGCACCGCGGCCAGCGACCGGGTGCCGGGCTGCTTCGCGCCGGCCTGGGCGGGAGCGGCGACGGCGGTGGTGGCCACCGCCGCGGCGGTGGCGCCCACGGCCAGCCGGGCGGCGAGACGAGCGATGTTCATCGGGGAGCCTTTCGTCGAGCGAACGGGTCCGTGACTGTCGTCACGACCCTTGCTTCGCCCGGACCGTCCCCGGTGGATGCACCGGATTCAGAACGTGACGCGGACCTTCAGCGCGCTGCGGTCGTCCATCGCCCGGTAGCCGTCCGGGACGCCGTCCAGCGGCACCGACCGGTCGAACACCGGGGACGGGTCGATGGTGCCGGCCAGCACGTCGGCCAGCAGCTCCGGCAGGTACGCCCGGGCCGGCGCGACCCCGCCGGCGACGGCCACGTTGCGGTTAAACATCTGCCCGATGTCGACGCCCGCGCTGCCGCCGTGCGGCACCCCGACGTAGCCGACCGCGCCGCCGTCGCGGGCGATCGAGATCGCGGTACGCATCGACTCCTCGGTGCCGACCGCCTCCAGCACGGCGTGCGCGCCGTGGCCGCCGGTCAGCTCGCGTACCGCCTCGATCGCCTCCTCGCCGCGCTGCGCCACCACGTCGGTGGCCCCGAAGCGCCGGGCGATGTCGGTGCGGGCGGTGTGCCGGCCCAGCGCCACGATCCGCTCCGCGCCCAGCCGGCGGGCGGCCAGCACGCCGCACAACCCGACCGCGCCGTCGCCCACCACCGCCACCGTCGCGCCGGGCCGCACCCGGGCCGCCAGCGCCGCGTGGTGACCGGTGGCCATCACGTCCGACAGCGCCAGCAACGCGGTCAGCAGCCGGTCGTCCCCGACCGCCTCGGCGGGCAGCCGCACCAGCGTGCCGTCGGCGTAGGGCACCCGCACCGCCTCGCCCTGACCGCCGTCGGAGCCCGGCGTGCCCCAGAAGCCGCCGTTCGGGCAGGAGGTGTGCAGGCCCTCGCGGCAGAACTCGCAGGTGCCGTCGGACCAGACGAACGGCGCCACCACCAGGTCGCCGACCCGCACCGAGGTGACATCCGCGCCGACCTCCTCCACCACGCCGAGGAACTCGTGCCCGATGCGCTGCCCGGGCCGGCGCTGCGCCACCCCCCGGTACGCCCACAGGTCGCTGCCGCAGATGCAGGCCAACACCGTGCGCACCACGGCGTCGCCCGGTTCGCGGACGGCGGCGTCGGGCACCTCCTCGACCCGCACGTCGTTCGGGCCGTGAATGACGGTGGCGCGCATCGGTTCCTCCGGTCGCGGGCGGATGGTCGGCTCGGCGAACACTAGACCGAGCGACCACGCGCCCCGCCCCGCCGTCCCACCCGGGTGGTGCGCCTCACCAGGTCAGCGCACCACCAGCCGCCGGCTCACCGCGGCCACCCCGTCGCCCTTGACCTTGAGCGTCCAGTTGCCGGCGGCGCCCAGCGCCACCACCGTCTCGGCGGTGCCGTTCGGCTCGGCCTTCAACTCGGCCATCCGCTTGCCGTCGGGGTTGAGCACGTACAGCGTCCGGGCCCCGGCGGTCTTGTTCGTCACCTTGAGCGAGAGCTTCTCGCCGGGCTCGGCGATCAACCCGTCGGCGCCGGTGAGCGTGTCACCGGTCAGCTCGATGGCCACCGCCCGGTCGTACGCCGTCTCGGCCGCGGCGCTGGCCACGTTGCCGTCGTCGGAGACGGTGATCCGGGTCCGCACCCCGTCGCCCTGCCGGCCCGGCTTGCAGGCCACCTCGTAGGAGCCGGTGGCGAGCGTGGCGCGCAGGTCGCCGGTGCGGCCCGCCGGCACGTCGGCCACCTCGGCGACCACCTTGGTGAAGTGGTCGCCCTCCCGGCCGTAGACGTAGACCCCGGTGGCCTGCTGCCCCCGGTTGGTCACGGTGAAGGTGACGGTGCCCGGGGTGAACAGCGTGGTGGTGACCTCGCAGCTGGTGTCGGTGGCGGTCACCGGCACCTGCTCGCCCTTCGGCGCGGGCTCGTCGTCGCCGCAGGCGGTGAGCGCGGTGGCGGCGCAGAGGAGGGTCAGGACGGCGGCGGTACGGCTTTTCATCGGGCTCTCCGGAGCGGAGGTCAGCGCGCTGACCGGGACGGGGGCGCCGACACCGCCCCGGCACACCGCCCGGGGGACTCGGCGGGAGTCAGCAGAGTCTAAGCGTGCCGGCTGTCCCGGCAAGGCCCGAGGGCGGCTCGAATGTCCGGCTCCGGGCGGCCGGGCGGATCGGCCGTCCGGGCGGTCGGCATGATGGCGGCATGCGACTGGTCTCCCTGCTCCCCTCCGCCACCGAGATCGTCTACGCCCTGGGTCTCAGCGACGATCTGGTCGGGGTGACGTTCGAGTGCGAGGTGCCGG
Source organism: Micromonospora humi (assembly GCF_900090105.1). Taxonomy (GTDB): domain Bacteria; phylum Actinomycetota; class Actinomycetes; order Mycobacteriales; family Micromonosporaceae; genus Micromonospora; species Micromonospora humi. Next base: position 462,667 of record NZ_FMDM01000002.1, read on the forward strand.
CCTCCCACCGGGCCGCCGTCACGGTGGTGGTGGGTGGCCGGGACACCCACGGCATGAGCCCTGGCGAGATCGACGCCTACGTCCGCGACCGGCTCGCCGCCGGGGCGGACCTCTACACGCTGCACGCCGGCGCGCTGGCCGGGCTGGACCCGGAGCTGATCCTCACCCAGGACCTGTGCCGCGTCTGCGCGCTGCCGTCCGGCCGGGTGGCCGACGCCGTCGACCATCTCGGCGCGCGGGCCGAGGTGCTGTCGCTCGACCCGTACACCCTCGACGACGTGCTGGGCACGATCCGCGCGGTGGGCGCGGCGGCCCGGGTGCCGGAGCGCGCCGAGGCGCTGGTGGACGGCCTGTGCGCCCGGCTGGCGGCGATCGGCGCGGCGGTGGCCGGCCGGCCCCGGCGACGGGTCGCCGTCGTCGAGTGGGTGGATCCACCGTTCGGCGCCGGGCACTGGATCCCGGATCTCGTCGACGTCGCCGGCGGCACGCCGGTGGCCACCCACCCCGGTGCCCGGTCCACGCCGACCACCTGGTCGGACCTGCGCGCGGCCGACCCGGAGGTGGTGCTCGTCGCGCCGTGCGGCTTCCGCCTGGACGGCGCCGCCGGCCAGGCCGCCGAGGTGGCCGGGCACTTCCCCGGCGCGGAGGTCTGGGCGCTGGACGCGGACGCGCTGATCGTGCGCGCCGGCCCACGCCTGGTCGACGGCGTCGAGGCGATCGCCGCGATCCTGCACCCCGACGCCGTCCCGCCCCTCTCCCCCACCGCCGCCCGCCGCCTGCCCTGACCGCCGCACCCTCGCCCCGCCCCACTCGCCCCGCCACTCGCCCCGCCGATCTTGGACTTGTGGTCGTTGACAAAAGGCGCATGAAGGGCATCCGAGGCGCCACACGTCCACGATCGACGGGGGATATGGCGTGAAGACGCGACCGCCGTCCCCTCGGGGGCGGGGACGGCGGTCGGGTGGAGCGGGTGCGGTGGGGGTGGGTCAGGTCATGTCGTCGTAGCGGCGTTCGATCGGGGCGGGAGCGGTGATCGGGGCGGGCGCCTCGACCGGGGCGGACGCCTCGATCCGGGCGCCGGTCGGCACCGGCTCGTTCGACAGGTCCAGCGGCGACACCTCGTCGTCGGCGATGCCGGCGTAGACCTCCCGGTTACGCCCGCGCCGCCGGTCGTTGAGGAACGCCACCCCTACCGCGGCGAAGTAGAGCGCGGAGAGGCAGACCGCCAACGCCGTCATGCCGAACGGGTCCGGCGTCGGCGTGACCACCGCGGAGAACGCGAAGAACACGAAGATCGCCACCCGCCACCAGCTCAGCAGCCGCTTGGCGCTGGCCAGGCCGACGAAGTTGAGCATCAGCACGATCAGCGGGAACTCGAACGCCACCCCGAACAGCAGGATCAGGTTGGTGACGAAGGAGATGTAGCGGGTCACCTCGAGGTTGGTCGCGATGTCGTCGCCGGAGACGTTGAGCAGAAACTCCAGGCCCTTGGTGGTGACGAAGAACGCCAACACCGCGCCGGCCGCGAAGAGCGGAGCCGCCAGCGCGGTGAAGATGTACGCATAGCGCCGCTCGTGCCGGTGCAGGCCGGGCGCGATGAACGCCCAGAGCTGGTAGAGCCAGATCGGCGCGGCGATGATCAGGCCGACCCAGAGACCGATCTTCAGGTTCAGCAGGAAGACGTCGGCGACGCCGAGCTGCACGAACTTGCACTTGCCCGTCAGCGGATCGATCGACTGCGGCAGGTCACAGTAGGGCTGCGACAGCAACACCCGCACCGGCTCGGCCAGCCAGATGCCGACGCCGAAGCCGACCAGGATCGCCAGCGACGCCCGGAACAGGCGGTTCCGCAGCTCGCGGATGTGCTCGATGAGCGTCATCGAGCCGTCGGACGCGCGCGCGAACGAACTCGGCCCGCGCTTCTTCAACCCGAAGGCCACGGTGGTGGGGGCCCTTTCGGATCAGTTCTCGCGGACGCGGTGCACCGGGTCGACCGGCGGGGCGACCGGCTGCTGCGGCTGCGGGGCGTACTGCTGCTGCTGCTGGGGCTGCGCGAACTGCTGCTGCGGCTGCGCGTACTGCGGGTGACCCTGGACCGGCTGCTGCGGCGGGAGCGGCTGGTAGCCGGCCTGCGCGTCGGCCTTCTCGGCCAGGTCACGGTCGTCGTCCTGCAGGCTCTTGGTCTCGGCCTTGATGATCCGCAGCGAGCGGCCCAGCGAGCGGGCCGCGTCGGGGAGCCGCTTCGCGCCGAAGAGCAGGATCAGCACGACCACGAGTACGGCGATGTGCCACGGCTTGAGGGCACCCATGGGAAGCTCCAGTCGCTCTGTGTCGGTGTGTGGTGGGTCGCCGCCCATCGTACGTGCGTCGCAGCGGCTTGCCACCCCCGCCGGGTCTGCTGGTGCCGGCCCGGTCGGTGAAGTCTCGACCAACCCGAAGTGTCCCGTCAACCACCCGTCGCGGAGCATTCGGGCGGAAAATGACCCGCGTCGATCACTCTCCGCGCTTGGCCTTGATCAACGTGACGCGCTGCTGCGCGACGGCCGCCCGCTCCTGCAGCGCCTCGGCCCGCGCCTGCAGGTCCTCGGCGGCCGAGCGCAGCGACTCGGCCTCGGCCGCCCGGCGCTGCAGCGCCATCGCCGACCGGCGCAACCGGGGCAGCCGCGCCACCACCGGACGGACCGCCAGGGCCAGCATGACCAGCGCGAACAGCACGACCCCGAGCACGATCCAGATCACCACGGCGGTCAGCCTATCGGGTGACGCCGGTCGCCGCCGGATCGGCGGTGCCGGTCGGGACCGCGTACGCGTCGAGCGCGGCGACCGCCTGGGCGCGGACCTGCTCGGCCAGCTCGGCCGGGGCCACCACGGTCGCCTCCGGGCCCAGCCCCAGCACGAACCGGCGGGCCCAGCCCAGGTCGGTGACCCGCAGCGACACCAGCCACTGCTCGCCGTCGGCCTCGACCCGCTCGCACGGATAGTATTCGGTGATCCACCGCTCACCCCGACCGATCCGCAGCGTGATCAACGGCAGGTCGGCCGAGGGCCGGAACACGCCGTCGCTCAGGTCGTGCGGGCGGGCCTGCGGCGGCACCACGGCCCGCTCCGGCAGTTCGGTGACCGCGTCGATCCGGTCGGCGCGGAACAGCCGGACCGCCTCGGCGCGGCGGCACCACGCCTCCACGTACGCCCGGCCGCCGACCATCAGCATCCGCAGCGGGTCGATGGTGCGTTCGGTGGTCTCGTCGCGGGCCGGCGTGTAGTAGGTGATCCGCAGCGCCCGGCCCCGCTCGACCGCGGCCCGCAGCTCACGCACCCGCGCGTTGTCGCCGGGCAGCCGCACCTCGACCGGCGCGCCGGCCAGGTCGCCGGCCGCGCTCTCGATCTTCGCGAGGGCCCGCTCGACCGCCTCCCGGTTGGCCACCCCGGGCGTCTCGGCGAGCATCCGCAGCGCCACCACCAGGGCCAGCGCCTCGTCCGGGGTGAGCCGCAACGGCCGGTCGATGCCGGCGTCGTAGGTGATGGTCACCCGATCGCCGTCGAACGCCATGTCGATCAGGTCACCCGGGCCGTAGCCGGGCAGCCCGCACACCCAGAGCAGCTCCAGATCCTCCCGGAGCTGCTTCTCGGTCACCCCGAGGTCGTGCGCCGCCTCGGCGATCTCTATGCCGGGACGGGCCAGCAGGTAGGGCACCAGGTTGAGCAGCCGGGCCAGCCGGTCGGCCGAGGTGCGGCCGGCGCGGGCCGCCGGCCGGGTCACCGGGCACCCCCGGCGACCGCCAGCTCGTCGTGCCGGGCGGCGACCTCCTTCAACCGCTGGATGACCGCCTCGCGCACCTCCGGCGGCTCCAGCACCCGCACGTCCGGGCCGTAGCCGACGATCTGCCCGGCCAGGAAGTCGGCGTCGGCGTACGGCAGCACCAGCCGGTCACCGTCCGGGCCGGCGTGGTTCTCCACGGCCCAGCGACGAAGCCCCGCGGCGCGCCCCGGCGTCACCAGCACGGTCGCCCGGCCGGTGCGTTCCACCGGCCCCGACCAGCGGGCCACGTGGCTGATCAGGTCCACCCCGGCGGGCGGCTCGTAGGCCCCCGGCTCACCGGTCGACCGGACCGCGCCCACCACCCGGGAGAGCCGGAAGCAGCGGGTCGCCGCCCGGTCCAGGTCGTGACCCACGACATACCACCGGCCGCGCCAGCAGACCACTCCCCACGGCTGCACCCGGCGGCGCGTCGGCGCGTCCCGGTCCGGCACCCGGTAGTCGAAGCTGACCTCCCGCCGGTCCCGCGCGGCGGCGGTCAGCGGCGCGAACGCCGGGTCGACCGTCACCATCGGCTCCAGGCCCAGGGTGGCCTGCGGGTCCACGTCGATGCCGGCGGCGCGCAGCTTCGCCAGCCCGGACGACGCGGCGGCGGCCAGACCGGCGTGCTGCCACAGCCGTGCCGCGATGCCCACCGCGGCGGCCTCGTCCGGCTCCAGCGGAATGTCGGGCAGCGCGTATTCCCGGTGGGCGATCCGGTAGCCCGGCTCGGCGTCGAAGACGCTCGCCGTCCCGGTCTCCAGCGGCACGCCCAGCTCCCGCAGCTCGGCCTTGTCGCGCTCGAACTTGCGCTGGAACGCCTCGTGGTCCTTGGCGTCGTCCGGGTCGTGCTCGTAGCCGGGCACGGTCGCGGCGATCTGGGCGGCGGTCAGGAAACGCCGCGTGGACAGCAGGCAGATCACCAGGTTGACCAGGCGTTCGGTACGGGTCCGGGACACGTACCGAACGCTAGCAGCCCGCGCGTCCGACGCGGGCACCCGCGCGGGCGCGGCGCGGGTCCGGCTGGCCGGGCGACCCACCGGCGCCGGTCATAGGGTGGGCGCATGGCGGAAGCGGAAGTCAAGACCGAGAGCGTCGGCACCGTGGTGGTGGCCGGCGCGGCGAACCTCGCCATCGCGATCGCCAAGCTGGTCGCGGGCCTGCTCTCCGGCTCCGCGGCGATGCTCTCCGAGGCCGCCCACTCGGTCGCCGACACCACCACCGAACTGCTGCTCTACCTCGCGCTGCGCCGCGGCGCACGGCCCGCCGACCCCCGACACCCCTTCGGGTACGGCAAGGAGAGCTACGTCTGGGCGTTCCTCGCCGCGCTGTTCACGTTCGTGGCCGGCGCCGGCTTCGCCATCACCCACGGCGTCACCACGATCCTGGTGCACGAGCACACCGGCAGCTACCTGGTCGCGTACGTCGTGCTGGCGATCTCGTTCGCCATCGAGTCGGTGTCGCTGGCCCGGGCCGTGCGGCAGGTGCGCGGCGAGTCGCGGCGCTGGCGCACCACCCCCCGCCGCTACCTGCGGCTCACCGCCGACACCACGGTCAAGGCGGTCTTCCTGGAGGACAGCGCCGCGCTGATCGGCCTGCTGATCGCCGCCGCCGGGCTCACCCTGTCCCACCTCACCGGCGACGAGCTCTACGACGGGGTCGCCTCGATCCTCATCGGCGTGCTGCTGCTGGTGGTCGCCGCCGTCCTGGCCCGCAGCAACATCTCGCTGCTGGTCGGCCGCGCCGTCTCCGAACGGACCCACCGGCAGATCGAGCAGGAGCTGGCGCAGGTGCCGACCGTCGACCGGATCGACACGCTGATGACCATGGTCCTGGGCCCGGAGGACATCCTGGTCGCCGCCAAGGTCGACTTTCGGGACGACGCCACCGGCGCCGAGATCGAGGCCGCCTCCGACGAGGCCGAACGGCGGCTCACCGGGCGGTTCCCGGAGATCGCGTACGTCTTCCTCGACCCGACCCGGCCGCGCGGCACCGGCCGCCGCGCGCGCACCACCCAGGACGAGCCGGGCCGGTCGGTCGACCAGGAGGCCTGACCCGGCCGCCGGCCGCCGGGCAACCGGCCGATAGCGTGCCCGCATGGTGCGATGGCGGTCCGGGACGGTCACGACGGTACGGCGGCGGTGGGCCGGCGCCGTCGAACTCGACGTCGAGCTGCCCGACGGCGCCCGGATGCGGGCCCTGGCCTACCCCGCGCTGGTCGGCGACCCCGAACCCGGCGACCGCGTGCTGCTCAACGCCGGCGCCCTGCTGATGGGCCTCGGCACCGGCGGGTACGCGCTCGTCGTCGCGCTGCCCGACCGGCTCCCCGCCGACCCGCCGCAGGCAGTCGACAACCGCGACGCCGGTCACCTGGTCAAGGCCCGCTACACCCCGCTGCAACCGATCCTGCTCGGCGTCGACGAGGAGGCCTCCCCGCACCACGCGCGGCTGGCCACCGCCGAGTCGATCGACGGGATGCCGGTGGTCACCGCCGACCTGCACTCCGCCCTGCCGGCGGTCCTGGCCGGCGTGCACGCCGACGCCCCCCGGGCCCGGGTCGCCTACCTGCTCACCGACGGCGGGGCGCTGCCCGCCTGGTTCTCCCGCACCCTGGCCGGGCTCGCCGGCCACCTCGCCGGCACGGTCACCGTCGGACAGGCGTTCGGCGGCGACCTGGAGGCGACCACCCTGCACAGCGGCCTGCTCGCCGCCCGGCACGTGCTCGACGCCGACCTGGCGATCGTCGCCCAGGGCCCGGGCAACCTCGGCACCGGCACCCGCTGGGGCTTCTCCGGGGTGGCCGTCGGCGAGGCCGTCAACGCCGTCGCCACGCTCGGCGGCCGCCCGGTCGGCTCGCTGCGCGTCTCCGACGCCGACCCCCGGCCCCGGCACCGCGGCGTCTCCCACCACAGCCTCACCGCGTACGGCCGGGTCGCACTGGCCCCCGCGGAGCTGGTCGTGCCGGACGGCCTCGACCCGGACCTCACTGCGGCCGTCACGGCGGCGCTGGCGCCCCTGGCCGACCGGCACCGGATCGTCACCGTGCCCACCGACGGCCTCGACGCGGCGCTGCGGGCCAGCCCGGTCGGACTGTCGACGATGGGTCGCGGCCTGGACGCCGACCACGCCTACTTCCTGACCGCCGCCGCCGCCGGTCGGTACGCCGCCGGCCTGCTCGACTGACCGGCACGCGCCGGGCGCCGGCTCAGCCGAACCAGAGGATCAGCCCGACCCAGGCCACCACGATCAGCACCAGCGCGGCCGCCAGCGCCCAGGTGGGCACCTTGTGGTCGCCGCGACGGTTGCGCTCGAGCTCGGCGCGGATCTTCTCCCGCCGCCGGTCGATCCAGTTGAGCTTCTCGGTGCCGCCGTCCCGCTCGCGGCCGGAGGTCTGGCCGCGCTCGCGGCCCTGCGGTTCGGAAGTGTCCATGGCGACGCCAGCGTACCGGTGCCCGGGCGGCCGGTGCCGGGCACCGGCCGCCCGCCGGCGTCACATGCTCGCGATCAGCCGTTCCACCCGCTCGTCGTAGGCCCGGAACGGGTCCTTGCAGAGCACCGTGCGCTGCGCCTGGTCGTTCAGCTTCAGGTGCACCCAGTCGACGGTGAAGTCACGCCGCTTCTCCTGCGCGTGCCGGATGAACTCGCCGCGCAGCCGCGCCCGGGTGGTCTGCGGCGGTGTCTCCTTCGCCTCGAAGATCTCCGGGTCGTTCGCCACCCGGTCCACCTCGCCGCGGCGCTCCAGCAGCCCGTACAGGCCCCGGCCGCGCCGCAGGTCGTGATAGGCCAGATCCATCTGCGCCACCCGCGGGTGCGACAACGGCAGGTCGTGCTTGCGCTGGTAACGCTCGATCAGCTTCAGCTTGCTGACCCAGTCGATCTCCCGCGCGACCGGGTCCAGGTCGCCGGTCTCCACCGCGCGCAGCACCCGCGCCCACAGGTCCACCACCCGCTTGGCGGTCTGGTCACCGCCGCGGCGCTCCACGAACTCCGTCGCTTTGGCCAGGTATTCCTGCTGGATCTCCAGCGCCGAGACCTCCTTGCCGGAGGCCAGGCGGACCTTGCGCCGGCCGGTGATGTCGTGCGACACCTCGCGGATCGCCCGGATCGGGTTCTCCAGCGTCAGGTCCCGCATGACCACGCCGGCCTCGATCATCCGCAGCACGATGTCGGCCGTGCCGACCTTCAGCAGCGTGGTGACCTCGTTCATGTTCGAGTCGCCGACGATCACGTGCAGCCGGCGGTAGCGCTCCGCGTCGGCGTGCGGCTCGTCGCGGGTGTTGATGATCGGTCGGCTGCGGGTGGTCGCCGAGGAGACGCCCTCCCAGATGTGCTCCGCCCGCTGCGACAGGCAGTAGACCGCGCCACGCGGGGTCTGCAACACCTTGCCGGCGCCGCAGATCAACTGCCGGGTGACCAGGAACGGGATCAGCACGTCGGCCAGCCGGCCGAACTCGCCGTGCCGGGACACCAGGTAGTTCTCGTGGCAGCCGTACGAGTTGCCGGCCGAGTCGGTGTTGTTCTTGAACAGGTAGATCTCGCCCGCGATGCCCTCGTCGTGCAGCCGCTTCTCCGCGTCGACGAGCAGGCCCTCCAGGATCCGCTCACCGGCCCGGTCGTGAGCCACCAGGTCGGTCACCGAGTCGCACTCGGGTGTCGCGTACTCCGGGTGCGAGCCGACGTCCAGGTAGAGGCGGGCGCCGTTGCGGAGGAACACGTTGCTCGACCGGCCCCACGACACCACCCGCCGGAACAGGTACCGCGCGACCTCGTCGGGGGACAGCCGGCGCTGCCCGCGATAGGTGCAGGTGACGCCGTACTCGGTCTCGATGCCGAAGATTCGCCGTTCCATGATGAGACATTAGCCGCCCGAGGCACCAGATGGGCAGCGCTCGACCCGGTGGTCTCGCGACGCCGCCTCCGGGCCGCCGTCGCCCACCGCCCGCGTCCGGGGTCACCCGGCGCCGCCCCGGCGCAGCCCGTGGGCGGCGAAGGAGCGCCGGTCCCCCGCCCAGGCGTCCCGCGGCACCTCCCGGTCGAGCCACGCCAGGTCCTCGGCCGACAGGGTCACCGCCGCCGCGGCGGCGTTCTCCGCGACCCGCAGGGGCGACCGGGTGCCGGGAATCGGCACCACGTCCGGCCCCTGCGCCAGCAGCCAGGCCAGAGCCAGTTGGCCGGCGGTGAGCCCTCGCTCCTCGGCCCACCGCCGCAGGGCCCCGGCCCGGACCAGGTTGTGGTCGAGGGCCGGGCCGGCGAACCGAGGATCGCCGTGCCGGAAGTCGCCCGGGACGAAGTCCCCGGCCGGCAGCGCACCGGTGAGCATCCCCCGCCCCAGCGGGCTGTACGGCACCACGCCGACGCCCAGTTCCCGGGCCGCCGGGAGCACGTCGTCCTCCGGCTCCCGCCACAGCAGCGACCACTCGCACTGCACGGCGGCGATCGGGTGGACGGCGACCGCCTGCCGGAGTTGGTCCGCGCCGAGTTCGCAGACACCCAGCTCGCGCACCTTGCCCGCGGCGACCAACCCGGCCAGCGCCCCGACGGATTCGGCCAGCGGCACCCGCGGGTCCACCCGATGCAGGTAGTAGAGGTCGATCACGTCCACCCCCAGGCGCCGCAGCGAGGCGCCGCAGTAGGCCGGCAGCCGGTCCGGGTGGGCGTCCAACCGCACGCCGTCCGGCTCCCGCACGATGCCGACCTTGGTGGCCAGCACGACGTCGTCACGTCGGCCCGCGATCGCCCGGCCGACCAGTTCCTCGTTGTGACCGGACCCGTAGCTCTGCGCCGTATCGATCATGGTGACGCCGAGGTCGAGCGCACGCCCGATGGTCGCGACCGACTCGTCCGCCCCGCTCGCACCGTAGCCCTGGGACAGGCCCATGCAGCCCAGGCCGATCGCCGAGCAGGTCAGGTCTCGCAGTTGTCGTCGTTGCATACTGACAGCCTCGGACGCCGGCCGACGACATGTCCAAGACACAGTTGCGCTCGGATTCATCACGCTTGATTCTGAATGCCGTGGAACTGCGCCAACTCCGGTACTTCACCGCCGTCGTCCGCTGCGGCGGTTTCACCCGGGCCGCCGCCGAGCTGCACATCGCCCAGCCCGCCGTGTCCGCGCAGATCCGCCGGCTGGAGCGGGAACTGGGCGTGGCTCTGCTGGCCCGCAGCACCCGCCGGGTCCACCTCACCACGGCCGGCGAGGTGTTCCTGGCCCGGGCCGAGCGAATCCTCGCCGAGGTCCGGGCCGCGCACGACGACATCGCGGAGATCTCCGGCGCGTTGCGGGGAAGGGTGAGCGTGGGCGCCACCCCGCTGCTCGGCTGCGTCGACCTGCCCGGGGCGCTGTTCCGGCTGCACCAGCGGCACCCCGGGATCTCGGTCACGCTGCGCGGCGACCTGCTGACCCCTCTGCTGGCCGAGCTCGAGGACGGCCGGCTCGACCTGGTCGTCGGTCCGCTGCACGACGACCTGCCCGACCGCTACGTCACCCGGGTGCTGGCCGAGGAGGACCTCGTGCTGGTCACCCCACCCGGCCACCGACTGGCGCAGCGGACAGCGGTGTCGTTGCGAGCGCTACGCGACGAGCCTTTCGTATGCCTTCCTGTCGGCAGCGGCCTGCGCGCGCTGCTCGACCGGGCCTGCGCCGAGGAGGGCTTCGCTCCGCGGGTGCAGTTCGAGACACACAGCCCCAGCAGCGTCCGGGAACTCGTCGGTGGGGGCCTGGGCGTAGCGCTGCTGGCCCGCTCGGCCGCCCGAGCGCCCGGCCCGGCGATCGGCACCCTTGCGACGCGGCGCCCGCTGTCGCACCCGCCGATCGGGCTGCTGCACCGACGTGACCGGCGGCTCACCCCCGCCGCGCAGGCGCTGGGCCGCCACCTGGCCACCGCCGTGACGGCCCAGGCCGAACCGGAACAGATCGAGCCGCCGCCGGTCTGAGGCGTCGCCCCCGGCCGGCGGCGGCCCGACCGTCACTCCTCCGGTTGCTCGTGCTGGCCCTCCAGGTCGGCGGAGCCGGCCGAGGTGGTCGGCTTCTTCGCCTCCTCGGTCGGCACCGTCGGGGTCTTCGCCCGCCCCGGCGCCGGTGCGACGTCGCCCTCCGCGTCGCCGTCGAGCAACGCCGACAGCGCCGCCCCGGTGATCCGCCGGAACGTCCGGCCCACCCGGGCCCGGTCCAGGACCGCCACCTCCAGCTGGTTCGCGGCGATCGTGCGGGCCGCCCCACCGTCACCGCCGACGCTGCTCAGCGCCTTCATCGCGGCGCGGACCGCCTCGGACAGCGACATCTCCGGGCGGTGCTCGTTCTTCAGCACACCGGCGATCGCCTCGGACTGCCCGCCCATCGCCATCCGGCCCGGCTCGTCGTTGACCGAACCGTCGTAGGTCACCCGGTAGAGCGAGTCGTCCTCGGCCGTGGCGCCCACCTCGGCCACGCAGATCTCCACCTCGAACGGCTTCGACTGCTCGGTGAAGATGGCGCCCAGCGTCTGCGCGTACGCGTTCGCCAGCGCCAGGCCGTTCACGTCCCGCCGGTCGTAGCTGAGGCCGTTGAGGTCGGCCATCCGCACGCCCGCGCGGCGCAGGTTCTCGAACTCGTTGTAGCGGCCGACCGCGGCGAAGCCGATCCGGTCGTAGATCTCGCTGACCTTGTGCAGCGTGCTGGACAGGTTCTCGGCGACGAAGAGCACGCCGCCGGCATAGCTCAGGACCACCGCGCTGCGGCCCCGGGCGATGCCCTTGCGGGCCAGCTCGGAGCGGTCGCGCATGATCTGCTCGGGCGAGGCGTAGAACTGCATGGCCACGGCGGCGGTTCTCCTTCGTGCCTGTGGTGCGGGACTGCTGACTCGGTGGGCGTCGGAAGCGGGGTCAGCCGCCCGGGTTCTCCATCCGGCCGGACACCACGCCCTCGGCGATCGCCGCCGTCTCGGCGTCGGTGAGCCGGTGGGTGCCGTCGGCCGTCGCGGTCATCACGACCGGGTAGATCCGCCGGGTCAGGTCGGGGCCGCCGGTGGCGGTGTCGTCGTCCGCCGCGTCGTAGAGCGCCTCGACGGCCAGCCGCGTCGCGTCGTCGACCGACAGGCCGGCCCGGAAGCGCTTCTTCAGCGCGGACTTGGCGAACAGCGAGCCGGAGCCGATCGCGTCGTAGCCGGTCTCCTCGTAGGGGCCGCCGGTCACGTCGAAGCTGAAGATCCGGCCGGCCCGCGCCGGGTCGCTCGCGGCCAGGTCGAAGCCGGCGAACAGCGGAACCACGGCCAGGCCCTGCATGGCCGCGCCCAGGTTGCCGCGGATCATCGAGGCCAGCCGGTTGGCCTTGCCGTCGAGCGAGAGCATCGCGCCCTCGATCTTCTCGTAGTGCTCCAGCTCCACCTGGAACAGTCGCATCAGCTCGATGCCGATGCCCGCGGTGCCGGCGATGCCGACCAGCGAGTAGGCGTCGGCCGGGTGCACCTTCTCGATGTCGCGCTGGGCGATCAGGTTGCCCATGGTGGCCCGCCGGTCGCCGGCCATGACCACGCCGCCCGCGGCGGAGATGGCCACGATCGTGGTGGCGTGCGGCGCCAGGTCGGCGGCCATGCCGGGCGGCAGCGGCCGACGGCCGGGCAGCATCTCGGGGGCCGCCTTGCTCAGGAACGTGGTGAAGGAGGACGTCCCCGCGTTGGTGAACACATCTGGAAGACGCCCGGATGGATCAAAACCCGCTGCCACGTGGTTCCTCTCAGGTATGTGATCGCCCCGGCCAGGTTGTCGAGGTCGTCCTTGAACTGGCCGAGACCGCCGTTGCAGTTGAAGCAGAGTATCCCGCGCACCCAGCCGGTGCGATGATCGTGGTCCAGATGTTCCGGATCGGGGCGCCGGCAGATCGCGCACACGCCGCCGTGCTCCGCCAGGAGCTCCTGGAACTCCTTCTCACCGACCCCGTAGCGGCGGCGCAGGTGATACTCGCGGCTGCCGCCGTACAGGCGCAGCCTCGTCTCCTTGCCCTTGTCGTTGTGGCAAGGCTTGCAGCATCGGCCGTAGCCTCCTCGGCCTGACCGATTACGCGGGAAGTCGTCCAGAATCTTCGTCTCGCCACAGGTGGGGCAGCGACGATGGCCGTCCGGCACCGCCGGCAACTCTCGGACCTCTCGTCCGTGCTTCTCTTTCAGGCGCTTGGCGTAGCTCGCCTTGGAACGAAGGTTGAAGCACGGCTTGCAGTAGCTGCCGCGCCCGTCGGGCCGCCGGCTGTTCGCACAGGACTCGTCGAGCGGCTTCCACTCGCTGCAGTCTCGGCAACGACGCCGTCCGTCTCGGTCATTGAGCGCTCGAGGCATGTCCGATTTACCCGGTTAAGCCCTATTCACCCCCCTTTTGTACATAGCCTCTCACAAATTCCTCGGCGTTCTCCTCCAGGACGGAGTCGATCTCGTCGAGCAGGTCGTCGACGTCCTCGGTGATCTCGGCGTGCCGCTCGGCAACCTCGGGGTTGGCCTGAGCGGTGACCTCCTCGACCTCCTCGTGGGACTTGCCGGACTGGGTCTGCCCACCCTCTTGTGCCGCCATGGTGGTGCCTCCTCCACGATCGCCTGCGATCAACTTACCTCGCGCGGACGACGAAAGGCCCGCCGCGCGCCGGGTTCCGGCACTCGGCGGGCCTTCCGGCATCCTGGTCAGCCGCCGGTGAGCATCTCCAGCAGGTCCTTGGCGCTCTCGCACCTGTCGAAGAGCTGCCCGACGTGCGCCCGGGTGCCCCGCTCCGGCTCCATCATCGGCACCCGCACCAGCGACTCCCGACCCACGTCGAAGATGACCGAGTCCCAGCTCGCGGCGACCACCTCGGAGGCGTACTGCGCCAGGCAGCGGCCGCGGAAGTAGGCCCGGGTGTCCTCCGGCGGCTCGGTCATCGCGGTCCGGGTCTGCTCGTCGGTGAGCAGCGTCTTCATCGACCCGCGCTGGACCAGCCGGTGGTAGAGGCCCTTCTCCGGCCGCACGTCGGAATACTGCAGGTCGACCAGTTGCAGCTTGTGCGAGCCCCAGCCGAGCTTCTCCCGCTCCCGGTAGCCCTCCAGCAGCCGCAGCTTGGCCACCCAGTCCAGCTCGTCGGCGCACTCGAAGGCGTCGCGGCCGAGCCGGTCCAGCACGCTCTCCCAGCGGTCGAGGACGTCGGCGGTCTGCGCGTCCACGTCGGCGCCGTAGCGGTCGTCCACGAAGGAACGGACCCGGTCCAGGTAGGCCCACTGCACGTCCAGCGCGGTCAGCCGGCGGCCGTCGCGCATCCGCATGAGGTGCTTCAACGACGGGTCGTGGCTGACCGCGCGCAGCTCGCCGACCGGGTCGGCGATGCCCAGGTCGGCGCCGAGCGCCTTCTCCTCGATCATGGCGAGGATCAGCGAGGTGGTGCCGACCTTGAGGAAGGTGGAGATCTCGGAGAGGTTGGCGTCACCGATGATGACGTGCAGGCGCCGGTACTTGTCGGCGTCCGCGTGCGGCTCGTCGCGGGTGTTGATGATGGGCCGCTTGAGGGTGGTCTCCAGCCCGACCTCGACCTCGAAGAAGTCGGCGCGCTGGGAGATCTGGAAGCCGCTCTGGCCGCCGTCCTGGCCGATGCCGACGCGGCCCGCGCCGCAGACGATCTGCCGGGTGACGAAGAACGGCGTCAGGTACGCCACGATGTCGGCGAACGGCGTCTGCCGGCGCATCAGGTAGTTCTCGTGGGAGCCGTAGCTGGCGCCCTTGTTGTCGGTGTTGTTCTTGTAGAGGTGGATGGGGTGGGTGCCCGGGATGGTGGCGGCCCGCCGGGACGCCTCGGCCATCACCCGCTCCCCCGCCTTGTCCCAGCGCACCACGTCGAGCGGCGTGGTCACCTCGGGGGTGGAGTATTCGGGGTGGGCGTGGTCGACGTAGAGCCGGGCGCCGTTGGTGAGTATCACGTTGGCCAGCCCGAGATCCTCGTCGGCGAGCGCCTCGGCCGGGTCGTACGCCGCCCCGGAGTAGGTGAACCCGCGGGCGTCGCGCAGCGGCGACTCCTCCTCGTAGTCCCAGCGTGCCCGTCCGCCCCGGTTGAGTTCCGGTCGTGCTCCGTAGGCGTTGACCACCTGGGACGAGGTGACCATCGGGTTGGCTCCGGCCTGGCCGGGCACGGAGATGCCGTACTCGACCTCGGTGCCCATGATCCGTCTGACGCTCATCGACCTGCCCGCTCCGCTCGCCGTCGGATTCCCCGTCAGGTCGAGCGTAGTCGGCGCGTCGCCGATAGGTGACGCGCCGGGCCCCGGGTGGGCGGGCGGCGTGGCAGGCGGGGGCGCCCGGAGCAGCGCCTTCCGCTCCGGGCGCCCCCGTGTGACCGGTCAGAAGAAGCGGTACATCTCGGCCGATGCCGCCTCGGTGTCCGACGCTTTCGGCGGGTCGATGCGGACCGGCTCGCCGAAGCCGTGCATCTTCATCTCGTTCTCGATGGTCCCGGCGGCCGTGTCGAACGTGTAGGTGAGCAGGGTGAGCCGACCCTCGGGGTCCAGCGTGGCCTGGAACGGCACGGACTTGTTCTTCAGCACCTTGAACGCGTTCCGCAGGGTCTTGCGCTCGCCTTCGGTGGAAGCGGCAGCGACGGCCTTCTCGGCGTCGGCGACACCGGTGTAGCGGCCGTCGCCGGCCGACTGGGCGGACTCCACGCCGCCGAGGATGCCGGCCTGCGACCGGACGTCGAGGCCCTGGGCCAACGGCCCGTCCGGCCGGAGGCGCTTGCGGTCCAGCTTCACCCAGGGCTTACGGTCCGGCTCGTCCTGCTTGACGTAGAGGGCGTCGGCGGTGACGACCATGCTCACCGGGTCGGGGGTCTTCATGTCCAGCGTCATCGCACCGGTGGCGGGTTCGATGGCGGAGCGCATGGTGATGGTCTGTTCCCCCGCCTTGATGGTGACGTCCATCCTGGCCGTCTTCTCCAGGCTGCGGCCGAGGCCCTGCCGGATCGCGGCGACCGGGTCGGCGGCGGTGGATGCCGACGCCGACGCCGAGCCGGAGTCGGCCGGCGTGGAATCGTTGTCGGTGGTGGGGCCGCAGGCGGTGAGCAGGGCGGTGAGGCAGACGGCCAGGGCCGGGGCAAGTGATCTACGCACCGGCAGACTCTAGCGAGATTGACTCCCTTTCGTGGCCCTGGAGACGACCGACCGGGACGACGCCTGCGCGGCGCCGCCCCGGTGGGCCGATCTCAGAGGTACTGGCCGGTGTTGCTGGCGGTCTCGATGGACCGGCCGGCCTCGGCGCCCTTCCCGCCGGAGACGAGCGTGCGGATGTAGACGATCCGCTCGCCCTTCTTGCCGGAGATGCGCGCCCAGTCGTCGGGGTTGGTGGTGTTGGGCAGGTCCTCGTTCTCCCGGAACTCGTCGACGCAAGCGTCGAGCAGGTGCTGCAGACGCAGCCCCTTGCGCCCGGAGGTGAGGAACTCCTTGATGGCCATCTTCTTGCCCCGGTCGACGATGTTCTGGATCATCGCGCCGGAGTTGAAGTCCTTGAAGTAGAGGACTTCCTTGTCGCCGTTGGCGTAAGTGACCTCGAGGAAGCGGTTCTCCTCGGTCTCCGAGTACATCCGCAGGACCACGGCGTCGATCATCGCGGCCACGGTGGCCTGCGGGTCGCTGCCGTGTTCGGCCAGGTCGTCGGCGTGCAGGGGCAGGCCGGCGAGGATGTACTTGGAGAAGATGTCCTTGGCCGCCTCGGCGTCCGGCCGCTCGATCTTGATCTTCACGTCGAGCCGGCCCGGGCGCAGGATCGCCGGGTCGATCATGTCTTCCCGGTTGGAGGCGCCGATGACGATGACGTTCTCCAGGCCCTCCACGCCGTCGATCTCGCTGAGCAGCTGCGGGACGATGGTGTTCTCCACGTCGGAGGAGACGCCGGAGCCGCGGGTGCGGAAGACGGAGTCCATCTCGTCGAAGAACACGATCACCGGGGTGCCCTCGCCGGCCTTCTCCCGGGCCCGCTGGAAGATCAGCCGGATGTGCCGCTCGGTCTCGCCGACGTACTTGTTGAGCAGCTCGGGACCCTTGATGTTGAGGAAGAAGCTGGTGTGCCGCTCCTTCCCCTCGCGCTCGGCGATCTTCTTGGCCAGCGAGTTCGCCACCGCCTTGGCGATCAGCGTCTTACCGCAACCGGGCGGACCGTAGAGCAGGATGCCCTTCGGCGGCCGGAGCTGGTGCTCGCGGAACAGGTCGGCGTGCAGGAAGGGCAGCTCCACCGCGTCGCGGATCTGCTCGATCTGCGACTGGAGGCCACCGATGTCGCCGTAGTCGACGTCGGGCACCTCCTCCAGGACCAGCTCCTCGACCTCACTCTTCGGGATCCGCTCGTAGGCGTACGCCGAGCGGGGCTCGATCATGAGCGAGTCGCCGGCCCGGATCGCACTGCCGATCAGGGTCTCGGCGAGGTGCACGATCCGCTCCTCGTCGGAGTGGGACACCACCAGCGCCCGGTCGCCCGGAGCGCCGTCGGGACCCGCGAGGATCTCCTTGAGCATCACCACCTCGCCGACCCGTTCGAACCCGAACGCGTCGACGATGTTGAGCGCGTCGTTGAGCAGCACCTCCTGGCCGCGGCTCAGCTCGTCGACCTCCAGCGAGGGCGAGACGGCGACGCGGAGCTTGCGCCCGCCGGTGAACACGTCCACCGTGCCGTCCTCGTGCTTCGCCAGGAAGACGCCGTAGCCGCTGGGCGGCTGGGCGAGTCGGTCGATCTCCTCCTTGAGCGTCACGATCTGCGCGCGAGCCTCCTTGAGGGTGCTCACGAGCCGCTCGTTGTTCTCGTTCAGCCGTGCCAACTGCGCCTGGGTGGCGGCCAGCCGCTCTTCGAGCTGCCGGACGTGTCGGGGGCTTTCGGTCAACTTGCGTCGCACCAGAGCGAGTTCCTCTTGCAGGAACGCGACCTGCGTGGAGAGATCGTGGGCTTCCTTCTCCCACCGTGCGGCGCGCGAGTCCGCGTCGTCGCTGCGTGCCACGTCCCACCTCCCCGGGGGGCTTGAACGTTCTGAGCTAACACTAGCCGCTATGAGCCCGATTCGGTCCTCCGCAACGCGCTCGTCACCGAAGCTTGATCGCCAAGGGCTGGTCGACGGGCGGGTACGGGCGTTCGGGTACCGTCGGAGTCCGGGACGGGAGAACATGGGGGGTGCTTCGTGACCGACGTCGCGACGGACCAGTTGCAGGTCTGGGTGGACCAGGAACTCTGCACGGGTGACGGCCTGTGCGTGCAGTACGCGCCGGAGGTCTTCGAGTTCGACGTCGACGGCCTGGCGTACGTCAAGGGCGCCGACGGCGAGCTGCGGCAGGCCCCGGGCGCCCGGGTGGACGTGCCGGAGCACCTGCGCCTCGAGGTGATCGACTCGGCGAAGGAGTGCCCGGGCGAGTGCATCCACGTGGTGCGCGGCAGCGACGGCGTCGAGGTGGCCGGCCCGGAGGCCGACGACTGAGGCGGACGACGATCACGGCGGGCCGGGGACGGCGTCCCCGGCCCGCGCCGTCGTCTCAGAGCATGGGACGCCCGACGACCGAGGCGACCAGCCGGGCGAACTCCTCCAGCCGGGTGATCTGTCCGGCGCCGCCGTCGTCGAGCGTCTTGCCGAAGCGCAGGGCGTCGTGCCGCGGCGTGCCCGACGCGTCGTCGCTCGGCGGCGCCTCGTCCAGCGAGCTGAGCAGCAGGTAGACGTCGATGCTGTCGACCCGGACCGTGCCGTCGTCGGCGCGGGTGAGCCGCCGCCGGCAACCGACCTCGGTGACCGTGGAGACCGGCACCACACGCAGCGACGAGGTCATCGCGCCGGGTGGCCCCTCCCCGGGCGGGACGTCCTCGCCGTGCCAGAGCACCAGCCGGCTGCCGTCGCAGACGACGACCTCCTGCCACACCCCGTTCACCTCGTTGACGAAGCGTTCCAGCGTGAACCCGAGCACCGACGCGCCGCGCAGCACCCCGCCGAGCGCCTCCAGCGCGATGTCGGGGTCTCGCAGGTAGGCCCGGGCGGCCGACTCCAGGTCGGCGTAGGGCGACCAGTCGGGGAAGACGGCGGGCATCTCGCCGTTGCCGTAGCCGGGACTGCTCACGCCACCTCCCGTCGGCCCGTGCCGCCGTCGCCGCCACGGGCGCCCCGCCCGTCCCGCGCGCCGGCCCGCTCCCTCATGCTTACCGTCTCCGGTGTCGTCGTCCCCACGGGCACACATGATTCCCCCGCCCGCACCGGTCCGCGCGCCGGGGGTCAGGACTGCTCGGGTTCCTCCGCCGCCCGGGCCGCCGCGGCGGCGCGCAGCGCGTCGCGGCGCTGCGCGTACGCCTCCGCGCCCTTGCTGGGCTTGCGCCGACGCGGCGGGGCGGTGACCCCGGGGGCGAGCTTGCGCGCGGACACCAGGAAGGCGGTGTGCGCGATCATCCGGTGGTCCGGGCGCACCGCCAGCCCTTCGGCGTGCCAGTCGCGGACCATCGACTCCCAGGCGCGCGGCTCGGTCCAGCCGCCGCGCTCGCGCAGCGCCTCGACCAGCTCGGACAGCTGCGGTGTGGTGGCCACGTAGCCGATCAGCACACCGCCGGGGACGAGCGCCCGCTCGACCATGTCGAGCATCTCCCACGGGGTGAGCATGTCGAGGATGATCCGGTCGAAGCCGGTCTCGGCGCACTCGGCGACGTCGCCGACGTGCAGTCGCCAGGCCGGGTGCGGCCCGTTGAAGAACGCCTCGACGTTGCGTCGGGCGATCTGGGCGAAGTCGTCACGCACCTCGAAGGAGTGCAGCTCACCCTCGGTGCCGACGGCGCGCAGCAGGGAGCAGGACAGCGCACCGGAGCCGGCGCCCGCCTCCAGCACCTTGGCGCCGGGGAAGACGTCGCCCATGGCGACGATCTGCGCCGAGTCCTTCGGGTAGATCACCTGGGCGCCGCGCGGCATGGAGAGCACGTAGTCCGACAGCAGCGGCCGCAGCGCCAGGAACGCGGTGCCGCCGCCGGCGGTGGTGACGACGCTGCCGTCGGGCAGGCCGATCAGGGTGTCGTGCGCGAGGATGCCCCGGTGGGTGTGGAACTCCTTGCCGGGCTCCAGCGTCACGGTGTGCATCCGGCCCTTCGGGTCGGTCAGCTGGACCCGGTCGCCGGGCCGGAACGGCCCGCGGTGCACCGGAGGCAGCGCCGGGACGGTGGAGAGCTCTGCGGTCACGTGTTCGTCTTCCGTTTCGGTTCGAGGAGCTGGGCGAGATCTGCGACGTGCAGCACGCCCACCACATCTTCGCCTGCCGTCACCAGGTACTGCGCGCCCGGGTGGGTGCGGACGGTCTCCAGCACCCGCTCGCCGTCCGCGCCGACCGGCAGGGCGGGCAGGTCGGCCAGGCCGCGGGCCACCTCGTCCACCGCGAGCCACGGCCGCCGGGCCGGGGGTACGGCGGCGGCGAGCGCCGGGTCGACCAGCGCCACCGTACGGCCGGCGGAGTCGACCACGGCCAGCGCCGCGGCCGGCGTGCCGGCGGCGTCGCGGCGGCGGTACGCCTCGGCCAGCGGGGTGCCGGTGGGCACCGGCAGCAACGGGCGGGCCAGCCGGGACAGGTCGACCAGGTGCAGCCGGCGGCCGATGCGGGCCAGCCGGACGGACTGCCCGGCGCCGCGCCACAGCGTCAGCGCGACCAGCAGGAGCAGCGGCAGGGCCAGCGGGGCGAGCGCCCGGCGCAGGGTGAGCACCACCACCAGGGCGAGCGTGGCGACGGCGACCGCCCGGCCGACCCAGCCGGCCACCTCGGTGCCCCGGTGCCGGTCGCGGGTGAGCGCCCAGACCGCCGCGCGCAGTGCGCGCCCGCCGTCCAGCGGCAGGCCGGGCAGGCTGTTGAAGATCGCCACCACCACGTTGCTGACCGCGAGCTGGAAGGCGAGCTGGTGGCCGAGCGTGCCGGCGGGCAGCGCGAGCGTGGCGCCGACCGCGCCGGCGCCGAGCACCGCGGACACCGCCGGCCCGGCCAGCGAGATCAGCAGCTCGATGCGCGGGGTCGGGGCGTCGGCGTCCATCTCGGTGTAGCCGCCGAGAAGTTCCAGCGTGATCCCCCGCACACCGATGCCGAAGCGGCGGGCGGTGAGCGCGTGACCCAGCTCGTGCAGCAGCACCGAGCCGAGCAGCGAGACCACGAAGCCGAGGCCGACCAGGTAGCCGCCGAGCTGCCCGAGGTCGAGCTGGCGGCGGGCCAGGGCCGCGTAGAGCACGGTGACCACGACGGTGAGCAGCAACATCGAGGCGTCGGCGCGCAACGGCACCCCGAAGACCCGGCCCAGGCTGAGCCCGCGCCGGCGCGGTGGTCGGGTCCGCTGCCGCACCCCGGCGATGCTACGCGGGACGGATCATGGACCGGTGCGGCGCTCGCGGCCGTGTCACACCGGTGGCCTAACCTTCCGGACATGACGGCGGAATCGGTGATCGACACCCAGGGCGACCAGACGGCGGCGCGGACGCCGGTCACGGTGCGGGCGTCGCTGTCGCCGTCGCGGGCGGCCGACTTCAAGACCTGCCCGTTGCTCTACCGGTTCCGCAGCATCGACCGACTGCCCGAGCGCCCGACGATCGAGCAGGCCCGGGGCACCCTGGTGCACGCCGTGCTGGAGCGGCTGTTCGACCTGCCGGCACCGACGCGCACCCCGGAGTCCGCCGGCGACCTGGTCGCCCCGCAGTGGGACCGGCTGGTCACCGAGGAGCCGGAGCTGGCGGAGCTGTTCGCCGGTGACGACGCCGCCGGTGTCGAGGGGTTCCTCCGCTCGGCTGCCGCGCTGCTGGAGGGCTACTTCGCGGTGGAGGACCCGCGCCGGCTGGAGCCGGCCGAACGCGAGGCGTTGATCTCCGCGGTGGTCGACGACGAGCTGCTCATCCGGGGCTACCTCGACCGCCTCGACGTGGCGCCGGACGGCGCGCTGCGGGTGGTCGACTACAAGACCGGCGGCGCGCCGCGCGAGGCGTTCGAGGCGCGGGCGCTGTTCCAGCTCAAGTTCTACGCCCTGGTGCTGTGGCGCACCCGGGGCGTGGTGCCGCGGGTGCTGCGCCTGCTCTACCTCAAGGACGCCGAGGTCTGCGACTACGCCCCCGACGCCGAGGAGCTGGTCCGCTTCGAGCGCACGGTGGTGGCGTTGTGGCGGGCGATCGAGCAGGCCACCGCCCGGCAGGACTTCCGGCCCCGGCCGAGCCGGCTCTGTGACTGGTGCAGCCACCAGTCACGGTGCCCGAGCTTCGGCGGCACCCCGCCGCCGTTCCCGGTGGCCGCCGCCGCGCCCGACCCGCTCGTGGACGCCCGTTCCCGCCCGGCCACCCCGGGTGCCGACGAGTGATCCTCCTCCTCGGGGAGGAGACCGGGTTCGGCTGCGGCGACGACGAGGCTCGCCCTGCGGCGGCCTAGCGTCGCAGGCATGACCGACCGGCTGCCGGCCCGCCGCGTGCGCGACACGGTGCTCACCGCCGCGGTGGCGTATGCGCTGGGCCGCGTCACGCAGGCGCGGCGGGAAGCCCGGGCGCGCCGCCGGGCCGCCGGCGAGCGCCGGGCGGGGATCCGCAACGGCGGGGCCGCCGGGGCCGGTCGGGAGCCGGCCCGGGCGGGCGTGCCGGTGCCGCGCGCCGCCGGGCAGGCGGGCGCCGCCGGGCAGGCGGTGGCCGCCGGGCAGGCGGTGGCCGCCGGGCAGGCGGTGGCCGCCGGGCAGGCGGTGGCCGCCGACGAGCGCCGCCGGATCGCCGGGGAGTTGCACGACCTGGTGGCCCACCAGGTCGCCGCGATGCAGGTGCTGGCCACCGGCGCCCGGCGGGCCCTGCACCGGGATCCGGGCGCGGCCGACCGGGCGATGGCCGCGGTCGAGGACACCGGCCGGGCGGCCCTGCGGGAGCTGCACCGCCTGCTGCGGGCGCTGCGCCCCGCCGGCCCGGCGGCCGAACTGGCGCCGCAGCCCGGCCTGTCCGGCATCGCGACGCTGGCGCGCGCGGCCCGCGACGCCGGGCTACCGGTCACCGTGCGCACGTCGGGTCCGCTCGGGGCGGTGCCGGACGGGGTGGCGCTGGCCGCGTACCGGGTCGTGCAGGAGGCGCTGGGCAACGTGCTGCGGCACGCCGGCCCGGCTGCCGCGCTGGTCCGGCTCGCCGCCGCCGGCGGCGCGCTGACCGTGGAGGTCACCGACACCGGGCGCGGCCCGGCGCCACCCGACCGCATCGGGCACGGACTGGTCGGCATGCGGGAGCGGGTCGCCCTCTACGGTGGGATCCTGCGGACCGGACCGGCACCGGGCGGCGGTTTCCGGGTGTACGCCCGGATCCCGCTGGACCCGGCCGGCGCGGTCCGGGACTGACCGCCGGCACGACGAGGGGAAACCCATGACCGAGGCCGCCGCGCCCCGACCGGTGCGGGTGCTGCTCGCCGACGACCAGCCACTGCTGCGAACCGGGTTCCGGATGGTCCTCGGCGTCGAGGACGACCTGGACATCGTGGGCGAGGCCGGCGACGGGGTGGAGGCGGTGGAGCTGGCCCGGCGGCTGCTGCCCGACGTGGTGCTGATGGACATCCGGATGCCGCGGATGGACGGGGTGGCCGCCACCCGGGCGATCGTGGACGCCCGGCTGCCGGTGCGGGTGCTGGTGCTGACCACGTTCGAGCTGGACGAGTACGTGGTCGGGGCGCTGCGCGCCGGGGCGAGCGGGTTCCTGGCCAAGGACGTGCCGGCCGAGGACCTGGTCACCGCGATCCGCACGGTGGCGGCCGGGGAGGCGGTGGTGGCGCCACGGATCCTGCGCCGGCTGCTGGACCGCTTCGCCGACGTGCTGCCGGATCCGGCGGCCGTTCCGCCGCCGGTGCTGGACCCGCTGACCGAACGGGAGCGGGAGGTGCTGGTCCAGGTGGCGCGCGGGCTGTCCAACGCCGAGATCGCCCGCGCGCTGTCGGTCAGCGAGACCACCGTCAAGACCCACGTCGGACACATGTTGACCAAGCTGCGGCTGCGCGACCGGGTGCAGGCCGTGGTGCTGGCGTACGAGACCGGGCTGGTCCGGCCCGGGAAATAGGTGGCGGCGCTCACGTACCGTGACCAACGGCGGCGGTCGGTGGTTGACCATGACGCGACGTGAGGTCCTACCGTCGGCGTCGTCGGCCGCTCAGGGATCACCCTGAGCCGGTCTGGGGGGCGGCCCCCACCAGAAGTTCGGCACGGATTCCGCCCGGGGTCGGAGGGATCCGCGCCCGGCGGCACCGAGGATGGAACTGCCGCACCGGCCAGCGGGGGCGGTGCGGATCCCTAGCCAGACGGAAGAGGTAGATGACGTGACCGCGACGGTAGGCCGGCAGGCGCAGGCCGCGGCCCGGGCGAACGACGTGTGGAAGGTGTACGGCAGCGGCGAGGCGCAGGTGATCGCGCTACGAGGGGTGAGCGCCGAGTTCGAACGCGGCCGGTTCACCGCGATCATGGGGCCGTCCGGCTCCGGCAAGTCGACGCTGATGCACTGCCTCGCCGGCCTGGACTCGGTGACCAGGGGCACCGTGACGATCGGCGAGACGACGGTGACCGGGCTCAACGACTCGGGCCTGACGAAGCTGCGCCGCGACAAGGTGGGTTTCATCTTCCAGCAGTTCAACCTGCTGCCCACGCTCACCGCGCACGAGAACATCGTGCTGCCGCTGTCGATCGCCGGGCGCAAGCCCGACCCGGCCTGGTACGACACGGTGATCGACACGGTCGGGCTGCGGGACCGGCTCGGGCACCGCCCGGCCCAGCTCTCCGGCGGTCAGCAGCAGCGGGTGGCGTGCGCCCGGGCGCTGGTCGCCCGCCCCGAGGTGATCTTCGCGGACGAGCCGACCGGCAACCTGGACTCCCGCTCCGGTGCCGAGGTGCTGACCTTCCTGCGCGACTCGGTGCGCGAGCACGGCCAGACCATCGTCATGGTCACCCACGACCCGACCGCCGCCGCGTACGCCGACCGGGTGGTCTTCCTCGCCGACGGGCAGATCGTCTCGGAGCTGATCGAGCCGACCGCCGAGACGGTGCTGGACACCATGAAGAAGCTGGACACCCCGGTCGAGGTGGGCAACTGATGTTGCGGGCAACGCTGAAGAGCCTGCTGGCGCGCAAGCTGCGCCTGCTGCTGTCCGGCCTGGCGGTGGTGCTCGGCGTCATGTTCGTCTCGGGCGCGTTCGTGCTCACCGACACGCTCGGGCGCTCGTTCGACGCGGTCTTCGCCGACGCCTACGCCGACGTCGACGTGAACGTGGCCGCGAAGCCGAAGGTCGAGCTCTCCGAGGCCGAGGGCGAGCAGGTGGCCGCCCCGGTGCCGGCGTCGCTCGTCGACCGGGTGAAGGCGGTGCCGGGCGCGGCGGACGTGCGCGGCGTGGTCGCCGCCGACGGCGCGCGGCTGATCGGCAGCAACGGCAAGGTGGTCACCTCGTTCGGGCCGCCGCAGCTGGGCGAGAACTGGCTCGGCGAGGGCGACCTGGTGAAGCTGCGCGAGGGGCGCGGCCCGCAGGCCGACGACGAGATCGTGGTCAACGCCGCGCTGGCGAAGGCGGCGAACGTGAAGGTGGGCGACCGGGTCGGTGTGCTGACGCTGTCGCCGAAGAAGGAGTTCACCCTGGTCGGCGTGTTCGGCTACAGCGGTGGCCGGGACTCCGTCGGCGGCGCGAACGAGGTCGCCTTCACCACGCCGGTCGCGCAGCAGCTGATGCTCGGCAAGCCGGACGTGTTCTCCAACGTCACGGCCCGGGCCGGCGACGGCACCACACCGGAGGCGCTGCGCGACGAGGTGTCCCGCGCGCTCGGCGGCGCCTACGACGTGAAGACCGGCGAGCAGCTCGCCGACAGCGCCTCGGCCGGCCTGAAGGAAGGACTGTCCTTCTTCAACAAGATCCTGCTCGGCTTCGCCGCGGTGGCGCTGCTGGTGGGCACGTTCCTGATCCTCAACACCTTCTCGATCATCGTGGCCCAGCGCACCCGCGAGCTGGCCCTGATGCGGGCCATCGGCGCCAGCGGCCGGCAGGTCATCGGCTCGGTGGTGCTGGAGGCGGTGGCGGTAGGCCTGATCGCCTCGGCGGTGGGTCTGGCCGCCGGCATCGGGGTGGGCGCGCTGCTGGCGTACCTGTTCGGGAAGCTGGCCGGCGGTCTCGCCCTGGCCGGGCTCGGTGTGCCGGCCGCGGCCGTGATCGGCGCCTTCGGCGTCGGGATGGTGATCACGGTGGTGGCGGCGCTGCTGCCGGCGTTGCGGGCGGCGCGGATCCCGCCGATCGCCGCCATGCAGGACGTCGCCACCCCGGACCGGCCGTTGACCAAGGTGACCGTCGGCGGCGCGGTGGTCACCACGATCGGCGCGGTGCTGCTCTTCCTCGGCCTCAGCGGCAACGCCGGCGACAACACCCTCGCCACCATCCTCGGCGGCGTGCTGTTCGCGTTCATCGGGGTGGCGCTGCTGACCCCGGTGATCAGTCGCCCGGTGGTGTCGCTGCTCGGGGCGATCTTCGCCTGGTCGGTGCCGGGCAAGCTGGGCCGGCTCAACTCCGGCCGCAATCCGCGTCGGACGGCGATCACGGCCGCCGCGTTGATGGTCGGCATCGCGCTGGTGACCGGCGTGACGGTGATCCTGGACTCGGCCAAGAGCAGCATCAGCTCGCTGGCCGAGGACACCATCAAGGCCGAGCTGGTGATCTCCGGCGCCTCGTCCGGGCCGCGCCCGGCGAGCTTCGACGCGGCGGTGCTGGAGAAGACCGCCGCGATCCCGGGGGTACGGCTGGTCGACGGCGAGTACGGCGACATGGCCACCGTCGGCGGCAAGCGGACCTGGGTGGCGGCGTCCAGCGACGTGGCCGCGCTCCAGCAGATCTTCGGGGCGAAGGCCACCGCCGGCGACATCGGCCGGCTGGCCCCCGACCAGATGCTGCTCAGCTCGGACACCGCGAAGTCCCGCAACCTGAGCGTCGGCTCGACGGTGCCGGTGCAGCTGTCGCGCGGCGACGCCCGCACCTACACGGTCAGCGGTATCTACGAGAGCTCGCAGCTGACCAACCCGGTGGTGCTGCCGCCGCAGGCGGCGGCGGACTTCGCCATCCCGCAGCCGATCCAGGGCTTCGTGCAGCTCGACCCGGGCACCTCGGTGGCCGCGGTGCAGCCGCAGGTCGAGCGGCTGCTGGCGGACAGTCCCGAGGTGTCGGTGGCGGACCGGGCGGCGTTCATCGAGCAGCAGACCAGCCAGACGGACACGCTCATCACCATGATCCAGATCCTGTTGGCGTTGGCCATCGTGATCGCGGTGCTGGGCATCATCAACACCCTCGCGCTGTCGGTGCTGGAGCGGACCCGCGAGCTGGGCCTGCTGCGGGCGATCGGCCTGCGCCGGGCGCAGACCATGCGCATGATCACCGTCGAGGCGGTGGTGATCTCGATCTTCGGCGCGCTGCTCGGCGTGGTGGTCGGCACCGGTCTCGGCGCGGCCGTGGTCCGGGCCCTGAAGGACGAGGGCATCACCGACCTGGTCCTGCCCTGGGGGCAGATGGTGACGTTCCTGGTCCTGGCCGCGATCATCGGCGTGGTGGCGGCGGTACTGCCGGCCATCCGCGCCGCGCGGATCAACGTCCTCGGCGCCATCGCCCACGACTGAGGTGTGAGGAAGGGGCCCCTTGTTATCGCCCAGGCGATAACAGGGGCCCCTTCCTAACGGTCGAGCAGCGCGGCGAGCAGCTCCAGGTCCGCCGTGGTGAGGCTCTCCACCTGGTGCACGCCGTCGGTCGGCGGAAGCGGCACCTCGGCCGGCACGGCCAGCACCGCCGCCCCGGCGGCCAGCGCGCTCGCCACCCCGGTCGGCGAGTCCTCGATCGCCACGCACCGCTCGACCGGCACGCCGAGCAGCTTCGCGGCGGTCAGGTAGGGCTCCGGGTGCGGCTTGGCCTCGCCCACCTCGTCGCCGCAGACCACCGCGTCGAAGCTGTCGCGCCCCAGCGTGTCCAGGGCGACCTCCACCAGCGGCCGGCCGCTGGAGGTGACCAGCGCGGTCGGGATGCCGGCGGCGCGGACCGCGCGCAGCAGCGCCAGCGCGCCCGGCCGCCAGCGCAGCCCGGTGCGGAACAGGTCCAGGATCCGCGCGCTGATCCAATCGGCGCTGGCCTGCGGGTCCCGCTGCGGCTGGCCCAGGTCGTCGTGCACGATGCGCATGGCGTCGGCCATCGAGGTACCGATGATCGCCTGCCGGGCCGCCTCGGACAGGGCGCCGCCGTAGACGGCGGCCAACTCCTGCAACGCGACGTCCCACAGCTTCTCGCTGTCGACCAGGGTGCCGTCCATGTCGAAGAGCACGGCGGCGGGGTGTGGGCTGCTCAGCGGGGCCTCCTTCGGTAGGCGTACCCCGCCGATCCTGCCAGCCCCCAGGCACCGGGCCGCCACCGTCCCCCGAGCGGGGTGACCTGCGGCATCACCGCAGGCCGCAGGCGTCCAGCGAGTTCTCGTAGCCGGCGAAGAACTTGTCGGAGCGCTGTTCGGCGGTGCCGTGCGCGCCCTCGGCGAACCAGGGCTGGTCCGGGTCGTCGCCGACCGCCAGCAACCCTTCCCGGAACTCGTCCAGGTCGCCGTCCTCCAGCTTCAGCGTCCCGGCGCGCACGCTGTCGCCGAGGTACGCCCCGGCCATGCAGTCGGCCTGCAACTCCTGCTGGATGGTGAAGTTGTAGCGGATGCCGAGGCGGGTCTGCACGCCGTGGGCGTACTCGTGGCCCAGCAGGTAGAACAGGAACGCGTCGCCGATCTGCCGGAACGCCGACACCGACCAGTTGACGTCGTAGGCGATGAAGTCGCCGGCGGAGCAGTAGACCGCGTTGTTGCGCGGCAGACCCTGCCCACCGCAGGACACCTCGCCGGCCCGGGTGTAGGCCACCACCCGCCGGATCGGCCGGAACTGCTCCCCCGAGGCGCGGAACTGCGCGGTCCAGTACTGCTCGGCGCCGGCGACGGCGTCGGCGAAGTCCTGCTTGAACTCGGCGACGCTCGTGGTCCCGTCCGCCCGGGTGGTCTCCGCGCCCGGTGACGCCGGTTGCCCGCTGGGGCGCGGGGCGGGCTGCTGCGGCTCGCCCTGGTCCAGCCCGCCGCCCATGCACCCGGCCGCCACCACCGCGGCCACCAGCAGCCCGGCGAGCGGTCCGAGCCGCCGTCGCCCCGCCCTGTCCCCCACGACCACCTCCGTTGTCGAACCCTGTGCCCCGCGCAGTACCCCGACGCCCACCGGCTCTCACGCACCGGCGGCGGCAATCGTTCATCAGATGTCGACGGCGGTGAACAGCAGCAGCGCCCGACCGGGGTCGAGGAACACCTCGACCACGCCCACGCCGTGACCGGCGCCGCGTTCCCAGCGCACACCGTCCGGCACGTAACCGGCCAGCGCCGGCCAGACCTCGGGCGCCGCGCCGGCCACCGGCGTCCAGGTGTACGTGGCGGCCAGCGCGCGGGCGTCGGCCGGCGCGAGCCGCACCACGCCCTGGTAGCGCAGGTCGGTCGGGCCGGGCGCGCGGGAGCAGGCGGAGCTCGGGTAGTCGACCTGCCAGTGGATCTCGGGGTACGCGCCGATCCCGGGCACGTCCCGCTCGGTCCACCGCCGGTCGGTGCGGACCTTCGCCTCCTCCGCGGCGACCCGCGCCGCGCAGTCGTTCTCGCCGGTGTCGCCGTCCCGGACCAGCCAGAACACGCCGCCGCAGGCGGCCAGCAGGACGACTGCGAGCACGGCGGCCACGGGCAGGAGCAATGATCGGCGGGTCACGTCGGCAGGGTAGC
Organism: Micromonospora humi; assembly: GCF_900090105.1. Taxonomy (GTDB): domain Bacteria; phylum Actinomycetota; class Actinomycetes; order Mycobacteriales; family Micromonosporaceae; genus Micromonospora; species Micromonospora humi. The sequence goes on from NZ_FMDM01000002.1 coordinate 492,191, forward strand.
CGCCGCCGGCCACCGTGGAGCGGGCCCGGTACAGTGCCCGCCGTGACTGTCGACGTGGCCCTCGCCAGCATCGTCCACTGGCGACGCAGCCTGTGGAACGGCAGGCGCTGCGTGCCGGTGCTGATGACCCTCGACCAGGGCTGGCTGCGGGCCCGTGACCGGCAGGGCGCCGAGGTGTTCGCCGTGCCCGCCGGTCAGGTCGAGGGCCGGTTGACCCGGCTGGGCACGCTGCTGCTGACCGCCGGCGGCCGGCGCTACCCGATCGTCGGGCGCGGCTCCGACATCTCGCCGTCGCCCAGCCCGGAGCAGCGGCGCGCGCTCGACGAGTTCTGGGCCCACCGCGCCCCGCCGACCGGTGACCGGCCCGGCTTCCTCGACCTGGTCGTCAACGACGGCGCGGCGTTCCACACCCGGTCCTGGCGGGACGCACTGGCCCGCGCGGGCGCATCGGTGCGCTGAACCGCGCCGTCAACCGGTGAAGCCGGACCCGCCACGACAGGGCGCCGGCCGGCACGTGGGACCCGTACGCTGCCGCTCATGATCGAGGTGGACTTCGACGCCCACGAGCGGTCCCGCTGGACCGGTCGCGCGCGGGCGTACCGGCGCAGCTTCGGCCGGCTCTGCGCGTACCCCACCGGGGCGCTGCTGGACGCGGCGGCGGTGCGGGCCGGACGGCGGGTGATCGACGTCGGCACCGGGCCGGGGACCGTCGCGGCCGCGGCGCTGGCCCGCGGCGCGCGGGTGGTGGCGGTCGACGCCGAGCCGGGCATGCTCGCGGCGGCGCGGCGCACCGCGACGGGTGCCGGGTTGGTCGGCGGCGCGCTGCCGCGACTGCCGTTCCCGGACGCCCGGTTCGACGCCGCGGTGGCCAACTTCGTGCTCAACCATGTGGGTGACCCGGCGGCCGCGCTCGCCGAGCTGCGCCGCCTGGTACGGCCTGGTGGGCGGGTGGCGGTGACGCTCTGGCCGTTCCCGCATCCGCCGTTGCAGCGGCTGTGGCGGGAGGCGATCGACGCCGCCGACGTGGTGCCACCGACGGACCTGCCCCGGTTGGCGCCCGAACGGGACTTCCCGCGCACCGAGGAGGGCGTGACCGGGCTGCTGAGCGCCGCCGGGCTGAGCGACGCCGGGTGCGCCACCGTGAGCTGGACCCACCGCGCCGACCCGGCGGACTGGTGGGCCGGTCCGGCTGCCGGGATCGGCGCGGTCGGGCTGGTCGTGCAGCGGCAGGCGCCTGCCGTGCGGGCCCGCATCCGTCAGGAGTACGACCGGCTGACCGCCGGTTGCCGTACCACCGACGGGATGTTGGCGCTGCCCACCGCCGCGCTTCTGGGCGCCGCCACGGTGCCGTGATCCGCCCGGGGGCTAGTCCAGCCCGCGCATGATGTGCGGCTCACCGTCGTCGTCACCGAAGCAGCGGTGCAGCACCTGGGCGCGGGCCCACAGGTCCAGGCTGCTCGGCGGCCCGACCGACGCGGGCCGGGGCGGCGCGGTCAGCACGGGCGTCCGCTCGGGCGGCACCTTCGTCGTCACCTGGTCGGCCATCTCCCGCCCCTTTCGTCGTACCCATGCTCGCCCTGGGGCGTCTCCGCCGCGTCAACGGGACGGCGCGGGTGGGGACGCGGCGCTCGGTGTGCCGGCGTCGGCCGTACTCCGGACGGTAGCCCGCCGGGCCGGGCGACACACCCCTTATTCCGGACCCCGTAGCAGGTAGTGGAGGGATGGTCAGCAGATGTTCACGCAAGTCGAACTGGACCATTACTTCCAAGTCTGTCTATATGGAGGCCAGGTAAGCGCCAATCCCGTTCGGATGGAGTCCCATGTCCCGCACCCTGCGCGTCACGGCCACCAGCCTCGCCGCGATCGTGGCCGGCACCCTCGGCCTCGCCCAGCCCGCCCCCGCCGCCGGCTACTCCGCCCCACTCACCACCGCGGTCGCCGGCCTGTCCGTCGCCACCGAGGTCCGCACCGGCTACAGCCGGGACCTGTTCCCGCACTGGATCGACGCGGACGGCGACGGCTGCAACACCCGTAACGAGGTGCTCTACGCCGAGGCCACCACGAAGCCGACGATCACCGGCACCTGCACCCTCTCCGGCGGCCGCTGGTACTCCTACTACGACAACGCCACCTGGACCGCCACCGGTGACGTGGACATCGACCACATGGTCCCGCTCGCCGAGGCCTGGGACTCCGGCGCGCGGACCTGGTCCACCAGCCGCCGCCAGGCGTACGCGAACGACCTGGGCGACGCGCGCGCCCTGGCCGCGGTGACTGACAACGTCAACCAGGCCAAGGGCGACCAGGACCCGGCGACCTGGCTGCCGCCCTACGCCTCCGCCCGCTGCCGCTACGTCGGCGAGTGGGTGGCGGTGAAGATCCGCTGGCGGCTGACCGTCGACAACGCGGAGAAGAACGCGCTGACCAGTTGGGCGAACAACTGCCCGGCCGCCACCGTCTCGGTCACCTACGCCTACTGAGCCCCCGATGCCTGAGCCCCGGACCGGGGCTCAGGCGTCCGCCACGGCGAGCACGCGGCGCAGCAGGGCGAGCAGGTCGGCGCGGTCGGCCGCGGGCAGCCCGGCGTAGCAGTGCTCCAGCACCTCGTCGGCCACCCGGTGACCAGCCTCCAGCACGCGCCGCCCAGCGGGCGTCAGGTGGTGCGGGATGCGCCGGCCGCGCCCGGCGCGCCGCTCCACCAGCCCCTGGGCGACGAGCCGCCCGGCGAGCGCGCCGAAGGCCTGCTCGGTCTGGAACGTCGCGGCGGCGAGTTCGCGCGCCGACGCGCCGGGCGCCCGGTCGACCGCCCGCAGGGCGTCCCACCGGGCGAGCGTCGTGCCGACCGCGATCAGGCCGGTCTCCAGCGCCCGGTGCTGCCGGTACTGGACCTGCTTGACCGTCCGGGCGAGCTGTTGCAGTTCGTGCACCCACCCATCCTAACCCGTCAACTCAACTAGCTTAAATAAGGTTCCTTAGTTAGGGTGATGGCATGACGTTCCTCGCGGGCCACCCCGACCTCACCCTGACCGTCTCCGAGACCGGCCACGGCCGCCCCGTCCTGCTCCTGCACGGCGGCGGCGGACCGGCCACGGTGGGCGTCCTCGGCCAGCACCTGGCCCGGCGCGCACACACCCTCACCCCGGTGCACCCCGGCTGGGACGGCACCGACCGGCCCGCCTGGCTCACCGGCATCGACGACCTCGCCCTGACCTACCTGCACCTGCTGCACGATCGCGGGCTGCGTGACGTGCTGGTCGTCGGCTCCTCCCTCGGTGGCTGGATCGCCGCCGAGATGGCCGTGCGGGACACCGCCGGCCTGATCACCGGCCTGGTCCTCGTCGACGCGGTCGGCATCGACGTGCCCGGCGAACCCATCCAGGACTTCTTCGCCCTCGACCCGAACAGCCTGGCCGAGCACACCTGGCACGACCCCGACCGGTTCCGCGTCGACCCGGCGGCCGTCGCACCGGAGCAGCAGGCCCGGCAGGCGGCCAACCGCGAGACCATGCGGGTGCTCGTCGGCGACCCCTACATGCACGACCCGAAGCTGCGCCGCCGCCTGGCCCGGGTACGCGTGCCCGCCCTGCTGCTCTGGGGCGAGAGCGACCGCATCGTCACCCCCGCCTACGGCGCGGCGTACGCGGCGGCGCTCGGCGACGGCCGGCTGACGCTCGTGCCGGAGGCCGGGCACCTGCCGCACGTGGAGAACCCGACCGCGACGCTGTCGCACCTGGACGCGTGGCTCGACCGGCAGCAGGACGCGCGCGCCTTGCATCCGGTACCCCGGTACAGCCCTACCGTCGAGGCATGACCGAACGTGACTGGGTGCCCGAGGCCTGCACCCTGCCGACCACCGAACGGCCGCGGCGACTCGCCGAGTTCGACCGGCTGTTCCACGACGCCGTCCACCACACCGACCGGGTGTCGGCCCGACACCTGCGGCTGCGCCTCGACGGCGCCGCCGAACCGCTCGCCCGGGACCTGATCGCCCGGGAGTCGGCGTGCTGCTCCTTCTTCACGTTCGACCTCGCCCGACCGGACGGCGCCACGCTGACGCTCGACGTCCGGGTGCCGCCCGCCCACGTCGACGTGCTCGACGCCCTCGCCGAGCGGGCCGCGCCCGCGCCCCGACCGTGACCAGTCTGCGCACCGGCCAGCTCGCCGACGCGGCCGGGGTGAACGTGCAGACACTGCGCTACTACGAACGCCGAGGGCTGCTCGACGCGCCGCGGCGCTCCCCGGGCGGGCACCGGCTCTACCCGGCCGAGGCCGTCACGCTGCTGCGGGTGGTCAAGACCGCGCAACGCCTCGGGTTCACCCTCGCCGAGGTCGCCGAACTGCTCGACGCCGGCCGGCACCGGCACCGCCGCGGCACCGGCCTGCGGGCCCGCGCCCGGGAGAAGCTCGCCGAGGTGGAGCAGCGGCTGGCCGACCTCACCGTCATCCGCGACACGCTGCGGACCGCGATCTCGGCCGGCTGCGACGACCTGATCTCCTGCGCGGACAGTTCCCGCTGCCCGCTGCCGTTCGCCGAACTCGCCGGGTGGACCGACCGTGCCGCACCTCGCTGACCGGCAGCGCCGCCGGTTGCCCACCGGCCCGGCCGCGCTCACCGGCCCGTCCCGGTGGGCCGCGCGGCGCGGCCACCGCGCCGGCCGCGCGGGCGGCGACCGCGTCGGCCGCACCGCCGACAAGATCGTCACGGTACGGTCGGACGCATGACGGTCGCCCGCTCGATCCTGCTGTTCCTGGTCGCCGCGCTGGCCGAGATCGGCGGCGCCTGGCTGGTCTGGCAGGGCTGGCGCGAGAACCGTGGCCTGCTCTGGGTCGCGGGCGGGATCATCGCGCTGGGCGTCTACGGCTTCGTGGCCACGTTCCAGCCCGACCCGAACTTCGGGCGCATCCTCGCCGCCTACGGCGGCATCTTCGTCGCCGGGTCGCTGGCCTGGGGCATGCTCGTCGACAAGTTCCGGCCCGACCGCTACGACCTCGTCGGCGCGGCCATCTGCCTGGTCGGCGTCGCGGTCATCATGTACGCGCCGCGCGCGAGCTGACCACGGTGCTGTTCCTTCCGGAGAGCGAGGAGCTGTCGTTCCGTCACGGCGACGACGTGCTGGTCGGCGACCTGGTCCGGCCGCCCTGGCCGGGGCCGTACCCGGCGGTGGTCTTCGTCGAGGGCTCCGGCCCCGGCGGGCGTGACCAGCGGGACTGGCAGACCCGGCTCGCCGCCGCCGGCTTCGCCAGCCTCGCCTACGACAAGCCCGGTTCCGGGGCCTCCACCGGCGACTGGACCCGGCAGAGCCTGACCGATCGGGCCGGCGAGACGCTGGCCGCGGTGGGTGCCCTGCGGGCACGGCCGGCCATCGGGTCACGTCCGGCCGCGTTGATCGGCCACAGCCAGGGCGGCTGGGTGGCGCCACTCGCCGCCTCCCTCTCCCCCGCCGCCGTCGCCGCCGTGGTCACCGTGTCCGGCCCGGGCGTCGGGGTGATGGGCCAGGAGGAGTACCGGCTGCGGCGCCAACTCCCCGAGTCGGGCTTCACCGACGGCGACGCCGAACAGGCGCTGGCGCTGCTGCACGAGCAGATCGACCGGGTGCGGGCCGGCGACACCCCGGCCGCGGTGCACGCCGCGCAGGCCCGATGGCACGCAGCGCCCTGGTACCCGCTGCTCGCGGGCACCTCACCCGCGTCGATCGCCTTCCTCGCCGGCATCGCCGACCACGACCCGGAGCCGGCGCTCGCCACCCTGCGCTGCCCGTTGCTGGCGATCTTCGGCGCCGAGGACGTGCAGGTCCCGGTCGAGGCCAGCGTGCGCGCCCTGGACCGGATCCTCGGCGGCGCCGGGCACCCCGACCACACGATCGTGGTGTTTCCGGAGGCCGACCACGGCATCCGGGTGCGGAGCGTGCGGGCGCCCGGCTTCGACGAACTGGTGGTGACCTGGCTCCAGCGCCGACTGTCCGCGCCGCCCCGGCCCGAAGGTCCGTGAGATGCGCACGCCGATCCGGCACCGGTCGGCTCGGCGCCGGGCCGGACGGCCGCCCCTCCCCCGCCGGGGCGTAGGTCAGCACGAGGCGGGCGGGACGCTCTGCTCGTACTGGAAGACGTTGTGCGGGTCGTAGACGGCCTTGATCCGGCGGAGACGCTCGACGTTCGGCCCCCAGTAGGCGGTCTCCCACTCCTGCATGCCGATGTTGGGCACGTTGACGTAGGCACCGTCCACGTAAGGGCGCAGCGCCTGGCTGAACTCGGCGATCCACGCCTGGGCGGCCGGGGTGAGGGCGTCGCCGCTGTCCGGCACGCCCCGGGTCCCCCAGCCGGCGCCCGGCTCGGAGTAGAAGATCGCGTCGCGGTGCGGGAACGCCGAGCCGCCGACCGGCTGCCTCGCCTGCGCGCCGACGCCGAAGGCCTGGGTGAAGAAGTTGCTGGCGTCGGTGGGCGCGACCGCCATGAACGAGCGGATGATCTCGATCGCCTCGGGCGGGAACGGCCGGCGGGCGAACTGCGAGAAGAACTTCCAGTTCGCGGGCTCGTCCTGGGTCGGGACCTGGAACCCGGCGTAGATCTCCCCCCAGCCGCCGATCTGCACGGTGACCTGCGGGCTGCCGACCGCCAGGACCGGTGCCAGCAGCCTCCGCGCCTCCGCCTCGGTGCCCTCGGCGAGCACGCCGAACAGCAGGATCTGCGACTTGTGGATCTCCAGCTGGGAGCCGAGGCGCACGTCGGTGAACGGCGCGGTGCGCTGCCAACTGTCGAACACCTCCCGCAGGTCGCCCAGGCCCGACCAGGTCGCCTGCAGATAGGCCACACCGCGCAGCGGCGCCACCCGGTAGGTCAGCGAGGTGACGATGCCGAAGTTGCCGTTGCCCGCGCCACGCAACGCCCAGAGCAGGTCCCGACGGTTCCGCAGGTCCACCTGGACCGCCTTGGCGCCGTTCGCCCCGGACGCGACGACGACCTCCGCGCCGATCAGGTTGTCGCAGGCCATCCCGAGCCAGCGGGTGAGGAACCCGAAGCCACCCCCGAGCGTCGCGCCGGACAGGCCCACGCTTCCCTCCGTACCGGTCGTCACCGCGAGGCCCTGCTGGGCGAGCGCGGTGACCGCCTCCAGCTGGTTGAGCCCGGCGCCGACCCGCGCGGTGAGCGCGGCCCGGTCGATGTCGGCCGACTTCAGCTCGCTGACGTCGATGACGATCCCGTTGTCCACGTTCGACCAGCCCTCCAGGCTGTGCCGGCCGCTGCGCACCCGCAGCGCGACGTCGTTCTGCCGGGACCAGGCGAGCGCGTTCACCACGTCCTGGGTGTTCTGCGCGAACACGATGACCAGCGGGTTGCGGACGAACAGCTCGTCCCAGCCGAGACTCGCGGACGGATAGTCGGGATCACCGAAACGCACGATCCGGCCGGTCAGCTCCGCCGGCGGGCACTCGGCCCAGATCGGTGCCCCCGAGCCGTCGGTGCCGGTGGCGGCCTGGGCGGCCCCGGCGAGCACCGCCGGCGCGACGACCGCCCCGGCGCCGACGGCCGCCGTGGCCTGCAGCAGGGTGCGTCGGGAGATGTCGGGCATGGTCGTCGCCTCTCGGTCGGGTCACACCGGGCTCGGACGGACGTCGGAGCTCGCCGGCGTGCGATCCTCACGCTAAGACCGGACACTTCTTCACATAAGCGAAAGAGAAGGCCGAAACCCGTCCGAGTGACCGACCCGGTCAGGTGCCCAGGCCGGACGCGCGAGGACGCGCCAGACGTCGGTGCCTCGGCCAGGCGGGCGCGTTCCGGCCAGCCCCTGTCCGCTGCTCGACTATCGGGTATCGGGCAGCCGACCCGTTCGGGCGCCGCACCTCCCCCTGAATTGAGGGGTGACCCAGCAGAGCGAGCGCGGTAAGGAACAGCCGACGGCGTCCCCGGTGACGATTTCCGAGCAAGGGCTCCTGGCCCTGGCCAGCCAGCGGACTCCCCTGTCCATCCCAGAGGCGCTGTTAGCCTTCCGAGAGCTGGTATCCGCCGACATGGAATGGGCGGACTCGCGGAAGACGCGGTTCCGCCGTCGATCGACGTGGTCGAAGGGCCTGTCGCTCGCGCTGACGGCCTTGTCGACGGTGGTCCTGGGGATCCCGCAGATCCCCGCCAACGCATCGATCGCGCTGCCGATGGTCGCAGTGGTGACGCTGCTGGGATCGCTCGAACTGTTCCACAACTGGCGATCGCGGTGGATCTCGATGGAGGAGACGCGCTACCGCCTCAACCGTCTGCGCGACGAGATCGACTACCTCCTTGTGACCACCTCGCCGGACAAGATCACCCGTGAGCACATGGATCGGTTCTTCGCGGATCAGCAACAGATCTGGGCGGACGTCAGCCGTCAGTGGGTGGAATTCAGGCGGTACGGCGACGCCCAACAGGCCGCGGTGGCGCTGCTTCCCAACCCGCATGCTCGCTCATAGTCGCCCGCTACGCGGAGGGCGGCCGCGCCACGGCACCTACTCAGAAGATCGAGGGCCCCGGCGAACGCGGGCTCCTAGAGTTCGCCCCATGCCGGACCGTCGCGAACGAATACGTCGAATGCGTCCGGACGATCTCGACCGCCTGCTGCGCGACGACGAGGACGAGGGCCCAGCAGGGTGACGGCGTCACTTGGCGTTGAAGTAGTTCGCCTCCGGGTGGTGCACCACGATCGCGTCGGTGGCCTGCTCCGGCACGAGCTGGAACTCCTCCGACAACTGCACCCCGATGCGCTCCGCGCCGAGCAACCCGACGATCTTCGCCCGGTCCTCCAGGTCGGGGCAGGCCGGATAGCCGAACGCGTACCGGCAGCCCCGGTAGTCGGTGCGCAGCAGGCCGGCCAGGTCGGTCGGGTCGTCGGCGGCGACGGTACGGCCGTCCGGCAGCACCAGCTCGGACCGGATCCGCCGGTGCCAGTACTCCGCCAACGCCTCGGTGAGCTGCACGGACAGGCCGTGCACCTCCAGGTAGTCGCGGTACTCGTTGGCCGCGAACATCTTCGCCGTGTATTCGCTGACCGGCTGCCCCACGGTGACCAGTTGCAGCGCCACCACGTCGAGCTGGTCACCCTTGGGCCGGAAGAAGTCGGCGAGGCACAACCGGCGCTCCTGCCGCTGCCGGGGGAAGGAGAACCGGGCCCGCTCGCTGTGCCCGTTCTCGTCCAGCACCACCAGGTCGTTGCCCTCGGAGTACGCCGGGAAGTAGCCGTACACCACGGCCGCCTCCAGCACCTGCTCGGAGATGAGGCGGTCCAGCCAGTACCGCAGCCGGGGCCGGCCTTCGGTCTCCACCAGCTCCTCGTACGACGGGCCCTTGCCGCCGCGGGCGCCGCGCAGCCCCCACTGACCCAGGAACGTGGCCCGCTCGTCGAGCAGCGCCGCGTAGTCGGCCAGCGGCACGCCCTTGACCACCCGGGTGCCGAAGAACGGCGGAGTGGGCACGCCCACCTCCACGGCCACGTCGGAGCGGACCGAGGCGTCGTCCAGCTCGGGCAGCGCCTCACGGACCTGCGCCCGTTGCCGCTCCCGGCGTTCCCGGCGGGCGGCCAGCGCGGCCTCCCGGTCCGGATCGACCACCGGCGCGCCGCCGCGCTTGGCGGCCATCACCCGGTCCATCAGGGACAGCCCCTCGAACGCGTCGCGGGCGTAGTGCACCTGACCGGGGTAGATGGAACGCAGGTCGTCCTCCACGTACGCCCGGGTCAGCGCCGCACCGCCGAGCAGCACCGGCCAGCGTTCGGCGACGCCCCGCGTGGCCATCTCGGCCAGGTTCTCCTTCATGATGACAGTGCTCTTGACCAGCAGCCCGGACATGCCGATGGCGTCGGCCCGGTGCTCCTCGGCCGCGTCGAGGATCGCGGTGATCGGCTGCTTGATGCCGATGTTGACCACGTCGTAGCCGTTGTTGGACAGGATGATGTCGACCAGGTTCTTGCCGATGTCGTGCACGTCGCCCTTGACCGTGGCGAGCACGATCCGGCCCTTGCCGTCGTCGTCGGCCCGCTCCATGTGCGGTTCCAGGTAGGCCACCGCCGTCTTCATCACCTCGGCGGACTGGAGCACGAACGGCAGCTGCATCTGCCCCGAGCCGAACAGCTCGCCGACCACCTTCATGCCGTCGAGCAGCAGGTCGTTGATGATGGACAGCGGGGTGCGCCCCTCGGCCATCGCGGTGTCCAGGTCGGCCTCCAGGCCGTTGCGCTCCCCGTCGATGATGCGCCGCTTGAGCCGCTCCTCCAGCGGCAGCGCGGCCAACTCCTCGGCCCGGGTGGCGCGCGCCGACGCCGCGTCGACGCCCTCGAACACCTCGATGAAGCGCTGCACCGGGTCGTAGCCCTCACGGCGGCGGTCGTAGACCAGGTCGAGCGCGATCTCGCGCTGCTCGTCCGGGATCTTCGACATCGGGAGGATCTTGCTGGCGTGCACGATCGCCGAGGTCAGGCCGGCCTGCACGCACTCGTGCAGGAACACCGAGTTGAGCACCTGCCGGGCCGCCGGGTTGAGCCCGAAGGACACGTTGGAGATGCCGAGTGTGAAGTTGACCCCCGGCCAGCGGGCGGTGATCTCGCGGATCGCCTCGATCGTCTCGATGCCGTCGCGGCGCGTCTCCTCCTGCCCGGTGGCGATCGGGAAGGTCAGCGCGTCGATGAGGATGTCCTCCCGGCGCAGCCCCCACCGGCCGGTCAGGTCCTCGATCAGCCGCCCGGCGATGCGGACCTTCCAGTCCGCCGTGCGCGCCTGACCCTCCTCGTCGATCAGCATCGCGACCACGGCGGCGCCGTGCTCGGCGATCACCGGCATCACCCGGCCGTAGCGGGAATCCGGGCCGTCGCCGTCCTCGAAGTTGACCGAGTTGACCACGCACCGGCCGCCGAGCATCTCCAGCCCGGCCTCGATCACCGCCGGCTCGGTCGAGTCGAGCATGACCGGCAGGGTGGAGGCGGTGGCGAACCGACCGGCCAGCTCGCGCATGTCGACCGCGCCGTCGCGGCCCACGTAGTCCACGCACAGGTCCAGCAGGTGTGAGCCGTCCCGGGTCTGACTACGCGCGGTCTCGACGCAGGCCTGCCAGTCGGCGGCCAGCATCGCCTCGCGGAACGCCTTCGAGCCGTTGGCGTTGGTCCGCTCCCCCACCATCAGGACGCTGGCGTCCTGCGCGAACGGCACGTGGTGGTAGATCGAGGAGACGCCGGCGTCCGGCTGGGGTTCCCGGGGCGCCGGACGCCGCCCGCCGAGCCGCTCCACCAGCACCCGGATGTGCTCCGGCGTGGTGCCGCAGCAGCCGCCGATCAGCCCGACGCCGTAGTCGTCGACGAACTGCTCCAGCGCGTCGGCCATCTCCTCCGGACCGAGCGGGAAGTAGGCCCCGTCGGCGGTCAGCACCGGCAGGCCCGCGTTCGGCATCACCGACACCGGGAGGCGTGAGTGCCGGGACAGGTAGCGCAGGTGCTCGCCCATCTCGGCCGGGCCGGTGGAGCAGTTGAGCCCGATCAGGTCGACCCCGAGCGGCTCGATCGCGGTCAGCGCCGCGCCGATCTCGCTGCCCAGCAGCATGGTGCCGGTGGTCTCCATGGCCACCTGGCAGATGATCGGGACGTCCCGGCCGGCGGCCTCGCGGGCCCGCTTCGCGCCGACCACCGCGGCCTTGACCTGGAGCAGGTCCTGACAGGTCTCGATGATCAACGCGTCCGCGCCGCCGGCGATCATGCCGGCGGCGTTCTCCTGGTACGCGTCGCGCAGCGAGGCGTAGCTCGCGTGGCCCAGGGTGGGCAGCTTCGTGCCCGGCCCCATCGAGCCGAGCACGAAGCGCGGGCGCTCCGGCGTCGCGTGGGCGTCGGTGGCCTCCCGGGCGATCCGTGCGGCCGCCTCGGACAGCTCCCGGATGCGCTCGGCGATGCCGTATTCCGCGAGGTTGGGCAGGTTCGCGCCGAACGTGTTGGTCTCCACGCAGTCGGCGCCGGCGGCCAGGTAGGCGTCGTGCACGCCACGGACCACGTCCGGCCGGGTGACGTTGAGGATCTCGTTGCAGCCCTCGAGACCGTCGAAGTCGTCCAGGGTGAGGTCGGCCGCGTGGAGCATCGTTCCCATCGCCCCGTCGGCGATGAGGATCCGGTCCGCCAGGAGGTCGCGCAACGAAGTAGCCACACGGCCAGGTTAGTGCGCCCCGGTACGGAGCGGTCACCCCAATCGGGCCTTCCCACATAGTGTCGGCCGGATCACCGCGTACCTTTCATCCGGTTCGACCGGGTGGTCGGGCCGGGCGACCGGCGCGGCCGACGGGCCGGCTCCAGCGGCGGCACGTAGGCTGGCGGACGTGAAGGACATCAGGGACGCGACCGTGCGACGGGGCGGCACCGCTCCCGACGAGCAGGGTGAGGTGACGGCGTGACCGAGTTCGACGGGCTGCCGGTCCTGCGCTCACCGGTCGCCATCGCGGCCTTCGAGGGCTGGAACGACGCCGCGGACGCCTCCACCGCCGCCGTGGAGCATCTGGAGCAGGTCTGGCAGTCCCGGCAGGTGACCGAGCTGGACCCGGAGGACTTCTATGACTTCCAGGTGAGCCGGCCGACCATCACCATGGCCGACGGGGAGACCCGGCGGGTCGAGTGGCCCACCACCCGCTTCATGGTGGCCAGCCCGGAGGGCACCGAACGCGACGTGGTGCTGATCCGCGGCATCGAACCGAGCATGCGCTGGCGCACCTTCTGCGAGCAGGTGCTGGAGATCTGCCACAGCCTGGAGGTCGAGCGGGTGGTGCTGCTCGGCGCGTTGCTGGCCGACGTCCCCTACACCCGGCCGCTGCCGATCAGCGGCAGCGCCTCGGACGCCGACGCGGCCAAGCGCTACCAGCTCACCCCCACCCGCTACGACGGCCCGACCGGCATCGTCGGGGTGCTGCACGACGCGTGCACCCGGGCCGAGGTGGACGCGGTGTCGTTCTGGGTGCACGTGCCGCACTACGCCAACAACCCGCCGTGCCCGAAGGCCACCCTCGCCCTGCTGCACCGGGTCGAGGAGGTGCTCGACCTGCCGGTGCCGATGGCCGACCTGGCCGAGGAGGCCGCCGAGTGGGAGCAGCGGGTACGCAGCGCCGCCGAGCAGGACGCCGAACTCGGTGAGTACGTGCGTGAGCTGGAGGAACGCGTCGGCGACGCGGGCATCACCCCGTTGACCGGGGACGAGATCGCCCAGGAGTTCGAGAAGTACCTGCGCCGTCGGGGCGGTTCCGCCGGCCCGACCGCCGGTTCCTGGTAGCTCTTCTCCGTCGAAGCCGGGCTCCGTGGTCGGGGCCCGGCTTCTTCGTGTCCGGGGTGGCGCGGTCACGCCCGCTAAGGCATCCTAGGAACCTAGCTGTCATGAGGAGGCGGGCATGCAGATCAATCCGGGCGCGGCCGAGTTCCCGCACCGGCAGATCGCCACGCAGCTCAAGACCCAGGTGCGCCGCGGCGACTGGGGCCCGGGCGAACGGCTGCCGTCCATCCCGGCCATCGCCGAGATGTTCGGCGTCGCCAAGCAGACCGTGCAACGCGCCGTCGACCAGCTGCGGGTCGAGGGCATCCTGATCACCAAACCCGGCTCCGGTACGTACGTCCGGGGCACCCGTCGCCGGCTGAACCGCCTCTCCCGGGGCCGGTACGGCGGCTTCCGCGGCTACCACACCGACCTCGCCGCCCGGTACCGCCAGCAGCTCGTCTCGGTCGGCCGTGCCGCCGCACCGCCCGAGGTCGCCGACGCGTTCGGCGTCACCGACGGCACCGAGTTGCTCTGCCGGCGGCACCTGGTCCGCACCGACGACTCCCCGGTCGAGGTCGGCGCCTCCTGGTTCCTGCCCGCCGACACCGCCGGGACCTCCCTCGAACGGGCCGAGGCGTTCGGCCAGCCGCTCTACCAGGAGGCCGAGGAGGCGATCGGCCGGCGGTACGCCACCGCGACGGACACCATCAGCGCCCGCCAGCCCAGCCGGGAGGAGGCGGAGATCCTGCAGATCCGGCCGGACACCCCGGTGCTGCACCTGCTGCACGTGGCGTACGACGAGCGGCACAAGCCGATCGAGGTCGCCCAGGCCACCTGGCCGGGCCCGATGACCACCCTGACCGAGGAGTACAAGATCCCCGCGCCGGCTCCCGAGCAGGACCCGGACCCCGGCCTCGTCCTCGGCTGAGCGCCTCTCCGGCACCACGCGAGCCGGCCCGGCGCACCTGGACCGGCCGGCCCGGCCTGGCCGGGTTAGGCGGGGGCCCCGCTTGACCGGCAGGTGTTAAGCGGGGCCCCCGCCTCTACCAAATGCGTTAAGCGGGGCCCCCGCCTTACAGCCGGATGCCCAGCAGCGCGTCCACGGTGTCGGCGAACAGCGCCGGGGCGGCCGCGTCGGCGCCGGCGCCGGCCGACGCGCGGTCGGCCCAGGCGTCGGCCACCGCCAGCGCGCCCGGCGTGTCGAGGTCGTCGGCGAGGCGGTCGCGCACCCCGGCCAGCAGTGCCTCGCCGGACGGGCCGGCGGGCGCGGCGGCGGCCCGCCGCCAGCGGTCCAGCCGCTGGAGCGCCTCGGCGAGCAGTTCGTCGGTCCAGGCCCGGTCGCTGCGGTAGTGGCCGGCGAGCAGCGCCAGCCGCACCGCCATCGGGTCGACCCGGTCGGCGCGCAGCCGGGAGACGAAGACCAGGTTCCCCTTGGACTTCGACATCTTCTCGCCGTCCAGGCCGATCATGCCGGCGTGCACGTAGTGGTCGGCGAACGGCGTCGCGCCGGTCAGCCGCTCGGCGTGCGCCGCCGAGCACTCGTGGTGCGGGAAGATCAGGTCGTTGCCGCCGCCCTGCACGGAGATCCGGTCGCCGAGCAGGTTCAGCGCGATGACCGTGCACTCGATGTGCCAGCCGGGTCGGCCGGGGCCCAGCTCACCGCCGGGCCAGGACGGCTCGCCCTCGCGGGCGCCGCGCCACAGCAGTGGGTCGAGCGGGTCCCGCTTGCCGGCGCGGTCGGGGTCGCCGCCGCGCTCCGGGAAGATCTCCAGCATCTCGGTGCGGGACAGGTTGGACTCGTAGCCGAACGCGGGGGCGGCGGAGACGTCGAAGTAGACGTCGCCGGTGCCGTCGTCGAGCCGGTACGCCGCGCCGTCCTTGAGCAGCACGAGCACCTTGTCGGCGATGTCCGGGATCGACTCGACCGCGCCGACGTAGTGCGCCGGCGGGATCATCCGCAGCGCCTCCATGTCCTCGCGGAACAGCGCGGTCTCCCGCATGGCCAGGACCTTCCAGTCCTCGCCGTCGCGCTCGGCGCGCTCCAGCAACGGGTCGTCGATGTCGGTGACGTTCTGCACGTAGCGCACGGTCAGGCCGGCGTCGCGCCACATCCGCTGCACCAGGTCGAAGGTGATCATGGTGGCGGCGTGCCCGAGGTGGGTGGCGTCGTACGGGGTGATGCCGCAGACGTACATCGAGGCGACACCGTCGGGCCGGGACGGGTGCGGGCCCTGCCGCGCCGAGTCGTACAACCTCAGTGGCGCGCCCTCACCCGGCAGCCGTGGCACCTCGTGTCCCGCCCAAGACTCCATGACCGCCAGCCTAACGATCCGTCAGGCACGCGGGTGCCGCCCCACGGGTGATCAACGCGACAGCGGCTCACATGGGTGGCCAGGGCATGGCCGGCCACTCCTCCGGGGGCTGCGGGAACCGGCCGGTGTCGCGCAGCCGGGCCACCCGGGCCGCCACCGCCCTGACCTCACCGAGGGTGAGGTGCTCGGCCAACTCCTCGCCGAGCGCGCCGTCGAGCCGGGCGGCCAGCGCGTCGAGCATCTCCACCGCGTCCGGCGGGAGCAGGCGGCCGGCCCAGCCCCAGAGCACCGTGCGCAGTTTCTCCTCCACGTGGAAGCTGACGCCGTGGTCCACGCCGTAGATGCGGTCGTCCGCGCCGACCAGCACGTGGCCGCCCTTGCGGTCGGCGTTGTTGATCACGGCGTCGAGGACGGCCAACCGGGCCAGCCGGGGGTCGTCGGCGTGCGCCAGCGCGTACGCCGCGCCGTCGTCGTCGCGCGCGGCGGCGATCGGGAACCAGCGCGGCGGCACCGACTCGGCGGGTACGAAGCCGACCAGCGGCTCGGCGTCGGCCGGCTCGTCGATCCAGAGCTGGCAGGAGCCGGGGCCGAACGGGCCGTCGCGCAGCACGGTCGGCGGCACCAGGTCCCACCCGGTGGCCCGGGAGACCAGGTAGGCGGCCACCTCCCGGCCGGCGAGCGTGCCGTCCGGGAAGTCCCAGAGCGGACGCTCGCCCCGCACCGGCTTGTAGACGCAGTGCGCGCGTGCGTCGCCGAGGACGATCTCGGCACGCAGCGTGGCGTTGGAGGCGTCGACCAGCCGCCCCTCCAGGGTCAGCTCACCGTCGGTGAGCAACCGCAGCGCCTCGGCGCCGCCCTGTCGGGGCTGCAGTTCCGACGAGGTCACCGGTGATAGCCGTTGTGCCGGGGGCAGAGGTGGCCGGCCGGGTCGAGCGGCTGGCCGCAGAGCGGGCAGGGCGGCCGGCCGGCGTTGACCACCCGCTTGGCGCGCTCGATGAACTCGCGGGTCGCCTCGGGGGTCAGCCGCACCCGGAGCCGGTCGAGGTCGTCGTCCGGCTCGTCCGGCTCCTCGTCGATCTCGACCTCGTCGTCGTCCGCGTCGCCCAGCTCGACCTCGACCTCCGCCTCGCCCACGGCGATCGCCTCGATCACCACGGTGGCGGTGTCCACGTCGAAGGCCAGACCCAGCGTGCCGACCCGGAACTCCTCGTCGACCGGGGTGTCGAGCGGCTCGTTGTCGCCCACCGCGATCGGCGCCGACTCCGGCAGCTTCACCCCGAACCGGCGTTGCGCCTCGGTGAGCAACTCCTCCAGCTTCTCGGCGAGCAGCGACACCTGGACCTTCTCCAGGGCGACGCTGACCAGCCGGCCGCCGCCGCGCGCCTGGAGGAAGAACGTGCGCTCCCCCGGCGGGCCGACCGTTCCGGCGACGAACCGCTCCGGCGGCTCGAACGCGTGCACCTGGTGCGTCATACCCACGACCCTATCCGGCGCGTGGAAGCACCGCGCAGCCCACCGACGCCGAATCCGCCCAGAGCGCAACGCGGCGCGCCGACCGCCGGCTCACCGTGCCGCGCCCGCGCCACCGCCGACCGTCGCGTCCGACTCGGCGGCGCGGACCGCCCGCCGGCGCCGCTTGCCCGGCGGCGGGACCAGCGCCGACAGGTCGCCACCGGTGTCGTTGAGCCGGACCAGGAACGGCCGCAGCGGCGTGTAGCGGATCGCCGTCACCGACGCCGGGTCGGCCACGATCCGCTGAAAAAGATCCAGGTGTACGCCGAGCGCGTCCGCCACGATGGCCTTGATCACGTCGCCGTGGCTGCACGCCAGCCAGACCGCCTCGGGCCCGTGCTCGGCGGTGACCCGCGCGTCCCACGCCCGCACCGCCGCGACCGCTCGCGCGGACATCGCCGCCATCGACTCGCCCTCCGGGAAGGCGGCGGCACTCGGGTGCTGCTGCACCACGGGCCAGAGCGGCTCCTTCGCCAACTTCTTCAGCGACTGCCCCTCCCAGGCGCCGTAGCCGCACTCGATCAGCCCGTCCTCGACCACCGGCTCGGCCTGCGGCAACGCCAGCTCCAGGGTCTGCCGGCAGCGGATCAGCGGGCTGGTCACCACCGCCGCGAGCGGCAGCCCGGCGAGCCGGCCGCCCACCGCCGTGGCCTGGGCCCGCCCGGTGTCGTCCAACTCGACCGGTTGCCGGCCGGCCAGGCCACCGTCGGCGTTCGCGGTGGTCCGGCCGTGTCGCAGAAGCAGAAGGGTCGCCACGCCCACCACCCTAGGCGGTGCCACCTCGGCAACCGTCCCCCCACCACCGCAGCGCCACCCACACTCCCCCACCGCCCCCAACCCGGCCGGCCGCTCGACCAGCCGCGGCCGCCCGAAGCGGTTGACCATGAAGTTGGCCGCCACAAACCGGACACCACCCACCGCCAACTTCATGATCGACCGAGTCCGGCCCGCCAGTGCCGGGCGCGCCCCGCACCGGACGCCCCCGGGAACCCGACAGGCCCTCCCCTCCGCGCGCGGCAGGGACCAACACCCACCCACCGATCTTGCACTTTGGGCCCGCCCATACCGGGATGATTCCGGCGCTGGCGGGGCCGTAAGTGCAAGATCGACGGAGGCGTGGGGCGCGGGGCGCGGGGCGCGGGCGGGTGGGCGGTATGTCCGGTGCGGGGGTGGTCGGGGACACCTGGCGGGTGGAATGGGTGCGGGGGCGGGGGCGTTATACCCGGTGCACGGCTGAGCAGCGGAAACACCTGCCAACGGATCCTGGGTCCGGGGAATGACGGCGGGGCGCCGGTCGTTGCACACGGTTCCGCCGCCACGACGAGGCCCCCCGCCCCGTGAGCCCGGCGGAGTCCCCCGCGAGAGCGCCTGACGGTGCTCGCACACCCACCCCCGGGTGTCGACCCCCGAATGGAGCCCCCATGAACACCATGCTGCGCAAGAGCATCCTCGGCATCGCCGGTCTGACCGTCGCCGGTGGCCTGGCCGCCGGCCCGCTCAACCACCACGACAGCACCCCGACCGCCCGCGACGTGGCGGTCACCGCGCAGGCCGACCCGGCCGCGCTCGTCCCGCACGGCGTGCAGGGCGCGCAGTCCCGCGTCGACCTGAACGACGAGCAGACCGCCAACGTCAAGGCGATCATCGCCGCCACCAAGAAGGCCGGCATGGACGAGCGCGCCGCGGTCGTCTCGATCGCCACCAGCCTGCAGGAGTCGAAGCTGGAGAACCTCGGCCACCTCGGCGACCGCAACGACCACGACTCGCTGGGCCTGTTCCAGCAGCGCCCGTCCAGTGGTTGGGGCACGCCGGAGCAGATCACCGACCCCGAGTACTCGACGCTCGCCTTCCTCAAGGGCCTCAAGCAGGTCGACGGCTGGCAGGACATGCCGCTGACTCAGGCGGCGCAGACCGTGCAGGTCAGCGCCTACCCCGACGCGTACGCGCAGTGGGAGCACCAGGCCGCCGACCTGGTCGCCCAGCACTGGAACAGCTGACGAACGAGAAGGCCGGCACCCCGTGACGGGGTGCCGGCCTTCGTCGTGTCGCCTGGATCAGGTGGCGCTGATCGTGCCGGTGAGCAGCAGGCAGAGCACCAGCGTGCCGAGCGCCACCCGGTAGAGCACGAACAGGTAGAGCGTGTGGTGCGCGACGTAGCGCAGCAGCCAGGCGATGGCCGCGTAGCCGATGGCGAACGCGATCAGCGTGGCCACCACCATCTGCGCCACGCTCGGCGCGGCGGTGCCGGGCGCGGACGGCTCGAAGACGTCCGGCAGGCTGAACACGCCGGAGATCACCACGGCGGGGATGGCCAGCAGGAACGAGTAACGCGCCGCCGTCTCCCGGGTGAGGTTGAGGAACAGCCCGACGGTGAGCGTGCCACCCGAGCGGGAGACCCCGGGGATGAGCGCCATGGCCTGCCCCAGCCCCATCGCCACGCCGTCGCGCATCCGGAAGTTCTCCAGCGTGCGGGTCTGCCGCCCCCAGTACTCGGCGAACGCGAGCACCAGCGCGAAGAAGATCAACGTGAACGAGATGAGGTAGAGGTTCCGTCCGGCGGTGCGGATCTGGTCCTTGAAGAGCAGCCCGAGGATCCCGATCGGGATGGTGCCGACGATGACGTACCAGCCCATCCGGTAGTCGAGGCTGGAGCGCACCGAGCGGTCGACCAGGCCCAGGCACCAGGTGCGGACGATCCGCCAGATGTCCTTGAAGAAGTAGATCAGCACGGCGGCCTCGGTGCCGAGCTGGGTGACCGCGGTGAACGACGCGCCCGCGTCCCGGCCGAAGAAGATCGCCGAGGTGATCCGCAGGTGGCCGGACGACGACACCGGCAGGAACTCCGTCAGCCCCTGGACGACGCCCAGGACGATGGCCTCGACCCAGGTCACTCGCCGACCCCGGACAGCTCCAGCGCCTCGGCGACGGTGCGCAGCGTGTTGACGCCGCTGTCCCGGTCGGCCACGAACAACGTCACCGACAGGGTGGTCACGCCCGCGGCGGCGTACTCCCGCATCCGCTCGGCGATGCGCTCCTTCGGGCCGAGCAGCGAGGTGCGGTCGATGAACTCCATCGGCACCGCGGCGGCCGCGTCGCGCTGCCGCTTGGCCAGGTAGAGCTCCTGGACCTCGCGGGCCGCGTCGCCGTAGCCCATCCGGGTGGCGAGCTGGTTGTAGAAGTTCTGCTTCCGGCTGCCCATCCCGCCGACGTAGAGCGCGGCGTACCAGCGGACCAGCTCGGCGCAGGTGGCGACGTCGTCGCCGACCACCACCGGCACCGACGGGACCACGTCGAAGCCGGCCAGCTCCTTGCCGGCGGTGGCTCGCCCGGCCCGGATCGCGGCGAGGTGCTCCTCGGCGAACTCCGGGGCGAAGAAGACGGCCAGCCAGCCGTCGGCGATCTCGCCGGCCAGCTCCAGGTTCTTCGGGCCGACGGCGGCCAGGTAGATCGGGATGTGCTCGCGCGGCGGGTGGAAGCTCAGGCGCAGGGCCTTGCCCGGGCCGTTTGGCAGCGGCAGTGTGTGGTGCTCGCCGTCGTACGCGACCTCCTTGCGGGCCACCGCGAGCTTGACGATGTCGACGTACTCCCGGGTCCGCGACAGCGGCTTGGCGAACCGGACGCCGTGCCAGCCCTCGGAGACCTGCGGGCCGGAGACGCCGAGGCCGAGCCGGAACCGGCCGCCGGAGAGCGCGTCGATGGTCGCGGCGGTCATCGCGGTCATCGCCGGGGTGCGCGCGGGAATCTGCATGACGGCGGAGCCGAGGTCGATCCGCTGCGTCTGCCCGGCCATCCAGGCGAGCATGCTCGGCGAGTCGGAGCCGTACGCCTCCGCGGCCCACACCACCGAGTAGCCGAGCCGGTCCGCCTCCTGGGCGAACGCCAGGTGGTCGGCCGGCGTGCTCCAGGCCGTCTGGTATCCGAGGTTGAGCCCGAGTCGCACTGGTCCTCCCACCGTCCGCACCACAGGTCGCATCAGGTTACGCAATGCCGGTGCCACCGCCGACGACCGGCTCGCCCCGAACACGTCACACCGCCCTGCGGTCGCGCGGGAAGTTGACTACGGCGAGGATATCCGTGACGCCGGGATCGAAATAAGGTTCACCCATGCAACAGCGACCGCTCGGCCGAAGCGGGCTGGCGGTTTCGCGGCTCGCGCTCGGCACCATGACCTGGGGACGGGACACCGATGCCGACGACGCGGCCGCCCAGCTGAAGAGCTACCTCGACGCGGGCGGCAACCTCGTCGACACCGCCGACGTGTACGCCGACGGCGACGCGGAGTCGGTGATCGGCTCGCTGCTGGGCAGCCTGGTCGACCGCGACGAGCTGCTCATCGCCACCAAGGCGGGGCTGCGGCCGGGCAGCGGGCGCCGCCGTGACGGCTCCCGCGGGCACCTGCTGCGCACGCTGGACGCCTCGCTGCGCCGGCTCGGCACCGACCACGTCGACCTCTGGCAGGTGCACGGCTACGACCCGGACACGCCGCTGGAGGAGACGCTCACCGCCCTGGACCACGCGGTGTCCAGCGGCAAGGCGCGCTACGTGGGCGTCTCGAACTTCTCCGGCTGGCAGACCGCCCGGGCCGCCGCCTGGCAGGCCGCCTGGCCGGGGCGGGCGCCGGTGGTCGCCGCCCAGGTGGAGTACTCGCTGCTGGAGCGCGGCATCGAGCGTGAGGTGCTGCCGGCCTGCGCCGGGATGGGGCTGGGCGTGCTGCCCTGGTCGCCGCTGGGCCGGGGCGTGCTCACCGGCAAGTACCGCAACGGCCGCCCGGCCGACTCGCGTGCGGTGTCGCCGCACTTCGAGCGCTTCGTCGGCACCTACCTGGAGCCCCGCTGCTCCAGCATCGTGGAGGCGGTGGCCATCGCCGCCGGCGGGCTCGGTGTGTCGCCGACGGAGGTGGCGCTGGCCTGGGTGCGGGACCGGCCCGGGGTGACCGCGCCGATCCTCGGCGCCCGCACCGTCGGGCAGCTGCTGGGCGCGCTCCAGGTGGAGCGGATGACGCTGCCGGACGAGATCGTCACGGCGTTGGACGACGTCTCCGCGGTGCCGGTCGGCTACCCGGAGCGCGACGGCTGACCCGGGAGCGATCCGGGTCACGCCCAGGGGGTGGCGAAGGGCCCGCGAGCTGGGCAGCATAGAGCCCATGGACTACGAATACGCGCCGCTGCGGTTGCCTTCGAACGTCGATCGGTTGACCGCCGCGGCGCAGCTGGCGATCCAGGCGGAGTTCTCCGGCTGGGAGTTGGCCCGGGTGCGGCTCTACCGGGACGGCACGCGGCAGGTGATGCTGCGCCGTCGCGTGGTGAGCAAGCCGCAGCCGGGCCTGTCCTACTGACGGGTCCCGCCCCGGGGCCGCGCCGCGCGCGGTGCGGCCCCGGGCGAGCACTGCCTAGTGGGCGTGGTCGTGCTCGTCGTCGAGCTCCAGGAACGGGTGCTCGTCGAGCCGGCCGACCAGCCGGTCGTCGACGGCCGGCTGGAACGGGCCGACCGGGTCGTCGTCGTCGAACGACTCCAGGTCGACCGGCGTGCCGACCTCGCTGACCATGACCACGCCGTCGAGCGGCTCCAGCTCGGGCACGTCGAGCGCGGAGAGCGAGCCGTCGCCGCTCTGCAGCAGCTCCAGCACCGCCTCGCCGACGCCTTCCACCGGCGCCGGCTCGTCCTCCTCCGGGGTGCCCTCCCGGCGGGCCGCCTCGGCGACCCGCAGCAGCGCGGCGACGCTGGGCACCCGGTAGTCGCGCCGCTGCCGCACCGAGATCACCCGCGGGTGCGGGTCGGTGGGCTCGCCGCCCTCGACCGCGCCGAAGCGCTCGTCCGCCTCGTCCGGGTCGATCGACTCGACGTCCCAGGGCGTCACCTCGCCGAACGCGTCGAGCAACTGCTCGTCGTAGGCGAACGAGGCGTTGTTCAACGCGACGTACGCCTGCCAGACGGCGTCGTCGTCGATCCGGCCCTGCGCGGCCCGGACGGCGGCCAGGTGGGTGCGGGCGGCGTCGATCACCTGCTCGAGGGCGGCGTCCAGCTCAGCGTGCTGGTCGGTCATATGAGGCAGTCCCTTCGCGATGGGGGAGGTCCGCGGCGGCGGCGCCGCGGCGGGCGCGGTCAGCAGTTGCGGAGGAAGCGGTCGAGAACCCGCACGCCGAACTGTAGTCCGTCCAGCGGGACGCGCTCGTCGATGCCGTGGAACAGGCCGGAGAAATTGAGGTCGGCGGGCAGCCGCAGCGGCGCGAAGCCGAAGCAGCGGATGCCGAGCTGGGAGAACGCCTTGGCGTCGGTGCCGCCGGAGAGCATGTACGGCACCGGGTGCGCGCCCGGGTCCTCGGCGCGCAGCGCGGCCGACATCTGCTCGACCAGGTCGCCGTCGAACGTGGTCTCCAGGGCCGGCTGGCGCTGGACGTACTCGATGGCGATGTCCGGGCCGACCAGCTCGCGCAGCTGCCGCTCCAGTTCCTCGCTCTGCCCGGGCAGGCTGCGGCAGTCGATGGTGGCGGTGGCCCGGCCGGGGATGACGTTGTCCTTGTAGCCGGCGGCCAGCCGGGTGGGGTTGGCGGTGTTGCGGATCGTGGCACCGATGATGTTGGCGATCGGGCCGAGCTTGGCGATCGCGGTCTCCGGGTCCTCCGGGTCGATCTCGATGCCCAGCACGTCGCCGACCTCGGCCAGGAACGCCCGCACGGTGTCGGTCATGACCACCGGGAACCGGTGCCGGCCGATCCGGGCGACCGCCTCGGCGAGCGCGGTCACCGCGTTGTCGTCGTGCACCATCGAGCCGTGCCCGGGCCGCCCCCGGGCGTGCAGGCGCAGCCAGTCGATGCCCTTCTCCGCGGTCTCGATCAGATAGAGCCGGCGGGCGTCGTCGACGGAGTAGGAGAAGCCGCCCACCTCCCCGATCGCCTCGGTGCAGCCGTCGAACAGCCCTCGGTGGTTGCGGGCCAGGAAGTGCGCGCCGTAGTCGCTGCCGGCCTCCTCGTCGGCGGTGAAGGCGAGCACGACGTCGCGTCGGGGCCGGACGCCGGTGCGCTGCCAGTCGCGCACCACGGCCAGCACCATGGCGTCGAAGTCCTTCATGTCGATCGCGCCGCGGCCCCACAGGTAGCCGTCGCGGATCTCGCCGGAGAACGGGTGCACCGACCACTCGTCGGGGTCGGCGGGCACCACGTCGAGGTGACCGTGCACGAGCAGCGCGTCCCGGCCCGGCTCGGTGCCGGGGATCCGGGCCACCAGGTTGGCCCGCCCGGGCGCCGACTCGTGGATCTCGGCGTCGACGCCGACCTCGGCGAGCTTCTCCGCGACGTACTCCGCGGCGCGCCGCTCCCCCGCGCTGGTGTCGTTGTCCCCGGTGTTGGTGGTGTCGATGCGCAGCAGGTCCCGGCAGAGGTCCACGACCTCGTCGGTGGGCTGGGGTGAGGCGGAGGTCGTCATCGCTTCCTTATACCAGCCGGGCGGGCCGCGACGGCCGGCGCGGTGCGGTGCGGTTTCGCGCGACGCGCGGGCGGGTAACGCCGAACATCGATTCCGGCCACCACTGCCGGCCACCACGAGGAGGGCACCATGACCGTCCCCCTGCCGCCGCTGCCGCCCGCCGCCGACGACGCGTACCGGCCGGGTGGGCGGAGCCTGGCCGACCTCGTGGACGCCGAGCACCGCACCCTGCTCGAGTTGGCCGACCGGGTGACCGAGCCGGGGCTGGACCCGGCGGGCCGGCGCCGGGTGCTCGACGTGCTGACCGCCGCGGTGTCGCGGCACCTGTCCGCCGAGGAGCAGTACCTGTTCCCGGCCGCCCGCGCCGCGGTGCCGGAGAGCGCCGACCTGGTCGCCCGGGAGATCGAGGCGGACGCCGCCCTGTTGACCGCGTTGAAGCACCTGTCCGGTCCGGACGACGCGGTGGTCGCCGACGTGGCCGAGCGGGTCCGTCGGCACGTGAGCCGGGTGGCCGCGCTGGTCACGCCGCTGCGCGAGGTGGCCAGCGACGCCGAGCTGATCCGGCTGGGCAACCGGTGGGAGATCGCGGAGGAGGCCGCGCCGACCCGCCCGCACCCGGGCACCCCGGCCACCCCGCCGTGGAACAAGATCGTCGAGCCGGCGGTGGGCGTGCTGGACAAGGTCCGCGACGCGGTCACCGGGCGGCGCACCCGCCTGGCCGACCTGGAGCACCGCCGGGACGCCTGAGCCGAACCGCCCCTTCCCGGACACCCGTTCGTGGTCCTACCGTCACCGTATGAATCTGGAGCTGCGACACCTGCGGGTGGTCTGCGCGATCGCCGAGACGGGGAGCGTCACCAAGGCGGCCTCCACGCTCGGCCTGGCCCAGCCGGCGCTGACCGCCCAGCTCCAGCGGATCGAACGGGTGCTCGGCGGGCCGCTGTTCGAGCGGGACCGTCGCGGCGCCCGGCCCACCGCCCTGGGTGAGCTGGTGCTGGACCGGGCCCGGGTGCTGCTGCCGGCGATGAAGGGCCTGCAGGACGAGGCGGCCCGGCTGGCCGGCGCGGGCGACCCGCTGCGCCGCTACCGCTTCGGCGGGGTGAACAGCCCGATCCTGGGCCGGCTGGTGCACCGGCTCGCCGCCGAGCGCGCCGACGCGCAGATCTCCACGTTCGCGTCCTGGTCGGTGGACGAGTTGGCGCAGATGGTGGCCGGCGGCCGGCTCGACTTCGCGCTCACCGGTGTGTGCGGGGACGCGGCGCCGTCGCCGGTGTTCGGGTTGAGCTGGCGGGAGGTGGCCGTCGACCCGGTCTTCGTGCTGCTGCCGCAGGCCCACCCGCTGGCCGGCCGGGACGAGATCGACCTGGTCGACCTGCGGCGTGAGCAGTGGGTGGCGGCGCCGGGCGACGGCTGCTTCGGCGACTGCTTCGCCGCCGCCTGCGCACGCGCCGGCTTCACCCCCCGCAAGGTGTACGAGGCAGACGTGCGCGCCGCCCTGGACCTGGTCGACGCGGGCACGGCGGTGGCGCTGTGCCAGGCCACCTTCCGCCCGGTCGCCGGGCTGGTCACCCGCCGGCTGGCCGGCACACCGCTGCGCTGGCGGCTGCTGTTCGGCTGGCACCCGGAGGCGCCGGCCGCAGCGGTGGCGGAGCCGGTGCTGGAGACGGCGGTGGCGGCGTACACCGACGCGCTGGCCAACCATCCGGACTATCTGGCCTGGCTGCTGGCCCACCCGGACTTCGGGGTGCAGCCGCACCGCGTGGGCGGGGTGCGAACCGCCTGAACGCGGGTATCACGCCGGCATGACTGATCTGTATCCGGCCGCCGACGACCGGGAGCTGCTGCGTCGGGCGGCCACCGCGCACACCGCCGCCGCCGCCGACGTGGAGGCGTTCCTGCGCCGCCTGCCGGAGGTGCCCGACCCGGCGGACGTCACCGAGTACGCCGACCTGCTCAGCCGGGAGGAGCGGGCCCGGACGGACCGGCAGGCCGCCGCCGACGCCGCCGGGCTGCGACTGCCCAGCATGGAGTCCGAGTAGCCGACGGTGCCCGGCACGGGCGAACGCACCACCGTCGATGACCCGGGCGTGTCGCGTCCGGACGGAGAGTCCGGTCGCGAGCGGTATACCGCAGAGGCATAATTATGCCTGGGAGGTATACCGCTCCCGACCGCATCCACTTTCGGCCGTCGTCACCCGCCGTGACGACGGCCGGCGGCTGCCGACGCGGGGCCGGTCCGACGACGCCGCCCGTCCGCCCGGGCAGGTGTCCGCCCGGCGCCGCGCCCCGGCTCAGCGTTCGACGAGCACGTCGTGACCGAGGTCGAGCAGCGCGTGCCGCCACTCGTCGTCGGCGTTGCCCCGGCCCGGTTTCTCGGCGGTCAGCTCCCGGATCCGGGTGATCGCCTCCCGCATCACCTCGATGTCCTCCGGGGTGAGGTCGACCTTGCGCTTGCGCAGCACGGCGAGGATCTGCCGGCCGGGCTCGGGCAGGTCCAGGTCGGGGTCGGGGCCGAACGCCTCCTCCCCCGACCCGCGGGTCAGCAGCCACTGTCGTAGCTGCTCGGAGGGCACGTTCACCTCGGCGTGGAAGTCGTCCCAGATCACCTCGACCTCACTGTCGAGTCGCGCCTCGCGTACCATCACGCCTCCTCTCCCGGCGGCGGCCCGGACTCCTCCGGATCGCCCTCGCCGTGCGGTGTCTGCTGGGTCAGGCCTTCCGGCGGCACCCGGACCCGGGACGGGTTCGCCGTCGGCGCCGCCTCGATCGGTTCGCCGGCCGCGATGTCCTCCCGGGTCTCCTCGGGTTCGGTCATGTCCGCCCTCCGATCCGTGCGCGACGGGCCGGGCCGGCCCGCCGAGGGTGGCCGCCGGCCTCACCGGGGATGGGACGTGGTGGCGGCCGTGTATCCGCGCTCACCGGCGGACACGTCGAAGACGAGCTGGTCGTCGCGGGCGTCCACGGTGACCTTCTGCCCCGGTGAGATCTCGTTCTCCAGCAGCATCCTCGACAGCCGGTTGTCGATCTCCCGCTGGATCACCCGGCGCAGCGGGCGGGCGCCGAACTCCGGCTGGTAGCCGTGCT
The DNA here is from genome assembly GCF_900090105.1 of Micromonospora humi. Lineage (GTDB taxonomy): Bacteria > Actinomycetota > Actinomycetes > Mycobacteriales > Micromonosporaceae > Micromonospora > Micromonospora humi. Next base: position 519,753 of record NZ_FMDM01000002.1, read on the forward strand.
CGGCGAGCCAGTCGACGCCGGCGGTGCTGATCTCGACCTGGATGTCCTGGGCGTGCAGCCGGCGGCGGGTCTCCTCCAGCAGCAGGCCGGTGATCTCGCGCAGCTGCTCGGCTTCCAGGCGCTGGAAGATGATGATCTCGTCGACCCGGTTCAGGAACTCGGGGCGGAAGTTCTCCTGCAACCGGCGCATCAGCCGTTCCCGCAGCTCGGTGGACTCCTGCTGGCCCGGCTCGCCGGTGGCGAACCCGACGGTGCGCTGGGCGCCGGTGATCAGCTCCGAGCCGAGGTTGCTGGTCATGATCAGCACGGTGTTCTTGAAGTTCACCGTCCGGCCCTGGCTGTCGGTGAGCCGGCCGTCGTCGAGCACCTGGAGCAGGATGTTGAACACATCGGGGTGCGCCTTCTCGATCTCGTCCAGCAGCACCACCGCGTACGGGCGGCGGCGGACCGCCTCGGTGAGCTGGCCGGCCTCCTCGTAGCCGACGTAGCCGGGCGGGGCGCCGACCAGCCGGCTGACCGTGTGCCGCTCCTGGAACTCGCTCATGTCCACCCGGACCATCCGGTCCGCCTCGCCGAACAACGCCTCGGCGAGGGCGCGGGCCAGCTCGGTCTTGCCGACGCCGGTGGGGCCGAGGAACAGGAAGCTGCCCATCGGCCGGTCCGGGTCGGCCAGCCCGGTCCGCGAGCGGCGCACCGCCTCGGACACCGCGCCGACCGCGTCGTCCTGCCCGATCACCTTCTCGTGCAGGTGCCCCTCCAGGCGCAGCAGGCGGTCGCGCTCCTCCTCGGTGAGCTGGGTGACCGGGATGCCGGTGGCCCGGGACACCACCTCGGCGATCTCCTTCGGCCCCACCTCGGGCACGTGGTTGGGTCCCTCGTCGCCGCGGGCACGGCGGATCTGGTCCTCCAGCTCGGCGAGCTTGTCGCGCAGCGAGGAGGCCCGCTCGTACTGCTCGTCGGAGACCGCCTGCTCCTTGTCCCGGCGTACCTCGTCGAGCTGCTGCTCCAGGTCGCGCACGTCGGAGGCGGGGGTGCGGGTGCGCAGCCGCACCCGCGCCCCGGCCTGGTCGATCAGGTCGATCGCCTTGTCCGGCAGGAACCGGTCGGTGACGTACCGGTCGGACAGTTCGGTGGCGGCGACCAGCGCCTCGTCGGTGAACCGGACCTGGTGGTGCGCCTCGTAGCGGTCGCGCAGGCCGCGCAGGATGGCGACGGTGTCCTCGACGGTCGGCTCGGGCACCAGCACCGGCTGGAACCGGCGGGCCAGCGCGGCGTCCTTCTCGATGCTGCGCCGGTACTCGTCCAGCGTGGTCGCGCCGATCACCCGCAACTCGCCCCGGGCGAGCGCCGGCTTGAGCATGTTGGACGCGTCCATCCCACCCTCGCTGCCGGCGCCGCCGGCCCCGACCAGGGTGTGGATCTCGTCCAGGAAGACGATCAGCTCGTCGCGGTGGGCGCGGATCTCGTCGATCACCTTCTTCAGGCGTTCCTCGAAATCGCCCCGGTAGCGGGTGCCGGCGACCAGGCCGGACAGGTCGAGCTGGACGACGCGCTTGCCGATCAGGGTCTGCGGCACGTCACCGTCGCAGATCCGCTCGGCCAGCCCCTCCACGATGGCGGTCTTGCCGACACCGGCCTCACCGATCAGCACCGGGTTGTTCTTGGTGCGCCGGGACAGGATCTCCACCGCCTGCTCGATCTCGTCGGCCCGGCCGATCACCGGGTCGATCTGGTCCATCCGGGCCAACTCGGTGAGGTCCTGCCCGTACTGGTCGAGGGTGGGCGTGCCGCGGTCCGGGCGCGGTCCGTTCGCCGCGCCGCGCTCGGCGCTGGCGGCCTGCAACGACTCCGGTTGGATCCGTCCGGCGGCGAGCATCCGGCCGGCCGGTGACTCCGGGTTCAGCGGCAGCGCCATCAGGATGTGCTCGGGCCCGATGTAGTTGGCGCCCATGGCCCGGGACAGCTGGTGCGCGTCCAGCAGCGCCCGCTTCGCGGCCGGGGTGAGCGACAGGTTCGGCGGCACCTCCCCGCCGGGCGCACCCTCGGCGCGTCCGCCGAGCGCGTTGACCAGCGCGTCCGGGTCGGCGCCGGCGCGGCGGACCAGGTCCCGCAGCGGCTCGCGTTGCAGCGCCGCCCAGAGCAGGTGGTCGGTGTCCAGGTCGTTGCTGTGCTTCTGGGCGGCCCGGCGGGCCGCGTCGGCCAGCATCTCCCGGGCGTCGGCGGTCATCAGGCGGGTGATGTCCACCCGGTGGGCCGGCCGGCGTCCCCCCTCGCCCCGGCCGAAGTAGCGGGCCAGGAACTCGTCCCACGGGTCGTTGCCGAAGTCACCGGGTCCCATCATCTTCGTCCTCCGCAGTCGGTCGGCACGACCGGGACGCGACGGGGCGCGGCGCGGTCGGCGGTGGCTACCCGGCGGGGTGACCGACAAACGCGACACCGATGGCAGGCTGGGGGTATGGAGAGCAGAGCGCTGCTGGTGGTCGACGGCGCGAACGTGGTCGGGTCGCGGCCGGACGGCTGGTGGCGGGACCGGGCCGGCGCGGCGGTCCGGCTGCGCGACGCGCTGGCGTCGCTGGCCGGGGCCGGGGTGCCGCCGGAGCTGCCGCCGCCGGTGCAGGTGGTGCTGGTGGTGGAGGGCGCGGCCCGGCACGTCGCGCCGGTGCCCGACGTGGACGTGGTGTCCGCCGCCGGCTCCGGCGACGACACGGTGGTCGAGCTGGTCGCCGCCGCGCCGGACCGGCGGCGGGTGGTGGTCACCGCCGACCGGGAGCTGCGGGCCCGGGTGACCGCGCTCGGCGCGGAGGTACGCGGCCCGCGCTGGCTGGGCCGCTGAACGCGGTGCCGTGAGCGGGACCGACGTGCCCGCGGACGGGACCGGCGGATCCGTCACGCGGCGTCTTCGCGCACGTCAGGGCCCTCATCGGACACCCGGGCAGGAACGACGCGAGGGTGGATGTTCGCCCACCCGTCGGGATGGGTTGTAATGGAGATCTCCCCTGCCCCCAGGAGGTCCCCGTGGCGAGCGTCGCCGAGCTGAAGGCCGCCATCGATGTCGCTCTCCAGCAGATCGGTGACGGCCAGACAGCGGTGCAGGCCGCCGGCGAGAAGCTGGCCGAGGCGCAGCAGACCCTGGCCGGCGCGCTGGAGGGCAGCGGCCACGAGACGGTCGAGGCGGCGCAGGCCTCGCTGACCCAGGCCAGCCAGGAGCTGGAGGAGTGCCTCGCCGCGACGCTGGTGGCGGTGGAGCAGGCACAGCTCTACGTCGCGACGCTCTGAAGGGCCGGCCGTGTCCATCGTCGAGGACATCGGCGCGCAGGTCCGCGCCGCCGCCGAGGAGCTGCCGCTGGCGCAGCTCGCCGCCGCGCTGGAGAAGCTCGGCCAGGCCGAGGAACGGCTGCGCTGGGTGCGCCAGGAGTCGGCCGACCCGCTGGGCGTGCCGGAGCTGACCGCGGCCACCGAGCACGCCGAGACCGCCGGCTACGCGCTACGGGTGGCGCAGGAGCAGCTCACCGCGTACCTGGCGGCGATCGGGCTGGCCGCCGACGGCGCGTCCACGGCCCCACCTGGCGAGCGCCGGCCGCGGCACGACGCGCCGCGCGGCGAGGCGCCGCCCACGCCGGGCGCGGCCGCCGCGCCGGACGAGCCGCCCGCGGTACGCCGCTGGTGGGCGGTCCGGGTGGCGGAGCTGACCGGCGGGCGGGAGGGCGCGCCGGACGAGCCCGACGAGCGGGTGGCGAACTCCCGGGAGCTGCTGCGCCGGGTGGTGGTCGGGATCCGCTCCGGCGACCGGGACCGGCTGCACGCCGAGCTGCGCCGGGCGCACGCCGACGTCGGGCTGGGGCTGGCCGCGATCGCCCCGCCGATGCTGCGCGACCTGGCCGGGGAGCTGCTCGGCCACCCGCCCCGCGCGGACGACCTGACCCGGCTGCGTCGCGAGCTGGACGGACGGGTCCGGGACCTGCTGCCCGGGCTGCCGCCGCCGGTGCTGGACACGTTGCTCACCCGGGTCTGCCGGATGCCCCCGCCGCGCCGCGACGGCGGGCCGGAACAGCCGCACGCCGCCGACCCGGCGGTCACCGCCGGGGTGCTCACCGGCGTGCTGCTCGACCGGCTCGGCCGGGACCTGCCGAAGGACACCGAGGAACGGGAGCCGCAGCGTGGCTGACGTCCGCGCCCAACTGGTGACGCGGGTCCGGGGGATGCTCTCCGAGGCCCTGGGGGCCACCCGTACCCGGCTGGCCGCCGCCGACGCGGAGCTGGTCGCCGGCCGGGCACGGCTGGACCGCACCCGCCGCGCCGCCGCGGCGGTGCCGGCCCGGGTCGGCGCGGCGCGTGACCGGCGGCTCGCCGAGATCGACGCCCGGCACACCGCCCGCCTCGCCGAGCTGGCGCGACGGGCCGCGGACGCGGCGCGGCGGGAGGCGCCGGGAGCGGCGTCCGAGCCCTGGGGCCGCTGGCAGGCGACGCCCGCGGGCCGGGCCGAGCCGCCCGGCGCGGTCCGGATCGGCACGGTACGCATCACCGGCGCCGAACCGGTGCCGGCGCTGGTCCCGCTCCTCGACGCCGGGCACGCGCACCTGGCCGGCGGCGACCGGGACGGCCTGGCCTCGGTGGTGCCCGCGCTGCTGCTGCGCTCCGTCGGCCGGGCCGATCCCGGCGCGGTGCGGCTCTACGGCTACGACCCGGAGCACCTGGGCGGCGGGCTGGCCGGGTTCGCCCCGCTCGGCACCGCCGGCCTGCTCACCTCCGTCGGCCCGGGCGGCCTGGGCCGGCTGCTGGACGACCTGGTCGAGCAGATCCGCCGGATCAACGCCACCGTGCTGGCCGGCGAGTACGCGTCGCTGCGCGAGCTGGCCGCCGCCACCGGGCGCCGGCCCGAGCCGTGGCGGGTGGCGGTGCTGCTCGGCGGCGACGAGCTGTCCCGGCACGAGCGCGGCCAGCTCGACCGGGTGGTCCGCACCGGGGCCGCCTGCGGCGTGCACCTGGTGGTCCGCGGCATCGACCTGCCCGAGGACCGGACCGTGACCCGGATCGTGGTCGAGGAGGACGACGCCCGGATCGCCGGACTGCCGGTGGTGCTCGACGACCCGCCGCCGGCCGCCCTGGTCACCGAGACCTGCCGCGCGGTCGCCTCCCGGGTCGCCGCCGGGCCGCCGCCGACGCCCTTCACCGACCTGCTTCCGCCACCCGACGAATACTGGCGGGAGGACTCGGCGCACGGTCTGAGCGCCCCGATCGGCGAGGGCCCGCACGGGCGGCCGGTGCTGCTCACCCTCGGCGACTATCCGCCGCACGCGTTGATCGGCGGCCCGTCCGGCACCGGCAAGACCAACCTGATCTTCGCCTGGATCGGCGCGCTCGCCGCCCGCTACTCCCCCGCCGAGCTGGAGTTCTACCTGCTCGACTTCAAGGAGGGAGTGTCCTTCGCCCGGTTCGCCAAGGGCCGCCGCGACCCGAGTTGGCTGCCGCACATGCGGCTGGTCGGGATCAACGTCAACACCGACCGCGAGTTCGGCCTGGCCCTGCTGCGGTTCCTCGCCGAGGAGCTGCGCCGGCGGGCCGACGCGGCCAAGAAGCACGAGGTCACCAAGCTGGCCGAGCTGCGCGCGGTGGACCCGACCGGGCACTGGCCACGCATCGTCGCGGTGGTCGACGAGTTCCAGGCACTGCTCGCCGGCCGGGACGTGGTCGCCCGGGAGGCCGCCGACCTGCTGGAGGACCTGGCCCGGCGGGGCCGCTCGCAGGGCATCCACCTGGTGCTCGCGTCCCAGGACGTGCGCGGCATCGAGGCGCTGTGGGGCCGGCCCGCCCTGGTCGCCCAGTTCACCCTGCGCATCGCGCTGCCCAAGGCGCTGCGGATCCTGGCCGAGCGCAACGACGCCGCGCAGTCGCTGCCCCGCCACCACGCCGTGGTCAACGCCGAGTCCGGCCTGGCCGAGGGGAACGAGGTGGCCCGTATCCCGTCGGCCAGCGACTGGGAGACCTGGAGCGAGTTGCAGCACCGGCTGTGGCGGATGCGACCGCAGGACGCCGCGCCGGCCCGGCTCTTCGACGGCGACGCGATCCCCCGGCTGGCCGAGGCGCCGGACTTCCGTGCCCTGACCGCCCCCGAGCAGGGCGTGCCCCGCAACCCGGTGGCACTGCTCGGCGAGATCATCGACGTGCAGTCCCGCTCGGCGTCGCTGCGGCTGCCCCGGGCGCCGGGGCGGAACCTGGCCGTGCTGGGCACCCGGGTGGACGAGGCGTGCGCGGTGCTCGACGCCGCCGCCCGCTCGCTGGCCCGCCAGTACGCCCCGGGCGCCGCCCGCTTCTCCATCGCCTGCCTCGACCCGGACGCCGACCCGGCCGCCCGCGCGCTCTACGAGGACCTGCCCGACGACTCCTCCTGGTACGACGAGGAGACGGTGTCCGAGCTGATGGCCGAGGTGGGTGACGGGCTGGCCGCGCCGGGCACCCCGCGCACACCGCACTTCCTGCTGCTGTACGCGGTGGACGCGGCGGCCGGGGCGCTGGCCGGCAAGGCGGGCACCCGCAGCGGGGTGGAGCAGCTGCGCCGGATCCTGCACGACGGGCCGGAGCGGCGCACCCACGTGCTGGCCTGGTGGCGGGGCGTGGCCCGGATGCGCGCCGATCTGGGTGGCGCCGGCGCCCGCACGGACCAGATCGGGGCCTGGGTGGCGCTCGACGTGCAGGGCGGTGAGCTGGGCTCGTCGCTCTATCCGGGCAGTGGCGGCCCGGACTGGTATCCCCGGCCCTGGCGCGGTCTCTACTTCGACCGCGCGGTGCACCGCACCGGGCAGGTGATCATCCCTTATGGTCCTTCGCGATGAACGAACCGGTCTCCAGTGAGACGTACAGCGCCCAGATCCGCCGCCTCGCCGAGCTGACCGCCCGGGTGTCCGCCCAGCGGTCCGAGGCGCATACCTGGCACGCCCAGCAGGTGGCCGCCGCCGAGCGGGCCGTGGCCGAGGCGGCCGAGCAGGTACGCCGCGCCGAGGCGGAGGTGGACGAGGCGCAGCGGATGGTGGAGCGGGTGGACGGTGAGGTCACCCACCTGTGGGCGCAGCTGCGGGCCCGGCTCGGCGGCGGCACCCGACGCCTCGGCGACCCGCCGGGCCCGGTACGCGGTGCCGCCGGCGACCCGGTGCCGCTGCTGCACGGCGTGCGTGAGCTGCTGGAGCGCACCGGGCAGCCGGGCGAGCTGCCCGGCTCGGTGAACCCGCTGCTGATCGCGTGCGGGGTGGGCGGCGCGCTGGTGGCGTTCCTGCTGGGGATCGGCGCGCGGGCGCTGGGCGCCGGCTCGGGCGGCGACCTGGCGGTCGGCCTGCCGGTGCTGGCGCTGGTGATCACGCTGCTCGGCCCGCTGGTCGGCCTGGCGCCGGCCCGGCTGCTGGCCGACCGCCGGCACGCGGTACTGACCCCGCGCCCGATGATCCTGGTGGCCGCCAGCGGCCTGGCGACGACCCTGCTCCTGCTGACGGTCACCTACACCCGCTGACGGGCGCCGGCCCCGACGTGCCGGGGCCGGCGGCCGGGCTGTCAGGCGGGGACCAGGACGGCCTCGCGGAGCAGGCGGCGGGTGAGGACCAGGCGGTCGGCGTCGTCGTCGAGGCCGGGCAGGTCGCCGACCCGGGTCACCTCGCCGGCGAGCAGCGCGCGCAGCGCCGGCTCGCAGGTGCCGGGCAGGGTGAGCGTGCGGTCGACCAGGCGCAGCGCGACGCGGCCGTCGCCGGTCGGGTCGAGTTGCCAGCGCAGGCCGCCGCGCGGCGCCACCCGGCTGTCCGGGTCGAGCCGGGCCAGCGCCTCGGCCTGCGCGAGGGGGCGGATCGGCGCGGGTCGGGCGGCCGGCCACGCCCGGGCCCGCAGCCGCGCGGCCACCGCCGCCGGGTCGGCGCGCAGCAGCCAGTCGCGCAGCGCCTCGACGGTCTCGGTGAGTTCCGGCTCGATCGCCTCCGGGTCGGCCAGGTCCAGGCCGAACGGCAGGCCGGCGCGCAGCCGGGCGTCCTCGGCGGCGAGCGCCGCCAACTCCTCGACCAGGGCGTAGCGGGTGAGCGCCCGGATTCCGACGGTCAGGTGCAGCGAGGAGGATTCCTGGGCCTGGGCGCTGTGCAGCCAGCCGCGCGGCAGGTAGAGCGCGTCGCCGGGTTCGAGCACCACGTCCAGCGCGGGCCGACCCTCGGCGGTGGCGGAGACCTCGTCGGCCCGGCCGCCCCACGGCTGGCGCTCCAGCGGGTCGCTGAGCACCGGCGGGTGGATGCGCCAGCGCTTGCGGCCGTCGACCTGGAGCACGAACACGTCGTGGGTGTCGTAGTGGGTGGCGAAGCCCTGGCTGCCGGCCGGCGTCAGGTAGGCGTTGACCTGCAGCGGCTGGGCCAGCGCCGCGCCCAGGTCGCGGGCCAGGTCGACGATCGCCGGCCAGGTGCGGTGCAGGCCCTGCAGCACCAGGGTGGCGCCGTCGGCGTAGAGCGCCAGGACCTTCTCGTCGAGCACCTGGTCGCCGATCTCGGCGCCGGCGCCACCGCCGCCGGTGTACCGCGCCGCCGGCACGAGCTGGCCGTCCTTGGCCACCCGCAGGAACGGGGTACGCAGGCCGCGCCGGCTGAGCAACTCGTCGGCGTCGGCGGGGCTGAGCAGGTCGGTGAAGCCGTGCGGGTTGGGCAGTTCGGCGGCCCGGGACAGCAGCGGGCTGCGCCCCCAGTGGTCGGCGGCGAAGTTGGCCGGCTCGACGGCCACGCACCGGGCCAGCGCCGTCGCGGCGGCAGACGGAACCGCCGGGTGGCCGTGGCCACCCGGCGGGTCGACGTGCGTCACGGTCATGTGTCAGGCGCTGCCGTCGGCGCCGCCGTCGTGCTGACCCGGAGTGGCGCCGCCGTCGGCCGGGCCCTCCGCGCCGCCGTCCGCGCCACCGTCGTGCTGACCCGGGGTCGCACCGCCGTCGGCCGGGCCCTCCAGGCCGCCGCCGCCGTTGGTCTGGATGTCGTCGTCGTTCAATGCCATGGGTGCTCCCTCGGTGTGCCGCCCCGCGTGTTCCCGGGGTCCGTCTTCAGCGGGGGGTACCCCACGCCCGATCTTCTCTAACCACACGGTAGACGCCGGGGCCGGCGCGCACCGACGGTTCCCGGCGGGACGGCGGCCGGGCCCGGTCGGTGCCAGGATGGCCGGAGGAGACGCGCGAGGAGGTACGCAGGTGGCGCAGCCGGAACCGCTCACCCCGCTGACCGAGGACTGGCAACGGGCGCTGGCCGTGGTGGCCCACCCGGACGACCTGGAGTTCGGCGCCGCGGCCGCGGTGGCCCGCTGGACGCGGCAGGGCAAGGAGGTCGTCTACTGCCTGCTCACCAGCGGTGAGGCGGGCATCGACGGGATGCCCCCGGAGCGCAGCCGGGTGCTGCGCGAGGAGGAGCAGCGGGCCTCCGCGGCCGTGGTCGGGGTGTCCGCCGTCGAGTTCCTCGGCCTGCCCGACGGGCTGCTGGAATACGGCGTGCCGCTGCGCCGGGCGATCGCCGGGGTGGTCCGTCGGCACCGGCCGGACGTGGTGCTCACGAACAACGTCCGGGAGACCTGGGACGGCGAGTACGCGCTGAACCAGGCCGACCACATCGCCTGCGGTCGGGCCACGCTGGACGCGGTCCGCGACGCCGGCAACCGGTGGATCTTCCCGGAGCAGCTGACTGACGGCACCGAGCCGTGGTCCCGGGTCCGCGAGGTGTGGGCGGCCGGTTCGCCGGCAGCCCGGCACGGGGTGGACGTGACGGCCAGCTTCGACGCCGGGGTGGCGTCGTTGCGGGCGCACGGCGCCTACCTGAGCGGCCTCGGCGACGGCAGTTTCGACGCCGAGGAGTTCCTGGAGGGGATGGCGCGGCCCGCCGGCGCCCGGCTCGGCGTCCGCTACGGCGCCGCGTTCGAGGTGTTCCGCATCGATCTGGCCTGAGGCGACGGCCCGCCCCGCCGAGGGGGCGGGACGGGCCGGGGCGCGGCCGGTCAGGGAATGAGCCGAGCCAGGTCCTGCGGCATGTTCGCCTTCACGTCCTGCCACTCACCCTGCGAGACGTGTCGGCGCAGGGTGTCCAGCACGACCTGCGTCACCCGCTGCGGGCCGCCCTCGACGTCGTACGGGAAGCCCTGGCGGACCTCGTAGAGGAAGTCGTCGCGGTTGAGTGTGATCGGCACGTTCTCCGGCTGCCAGCCGTCGAAGTAGATGCCGCGCAGCAGCACCGGCAACTGTTGGGCGAACTCGGCGCTCTCGCCCACCGGCATCCGGTCGCGCAGCAGGTGCAGCACCGTCCGCAGCGCCGCGTACGACTGGTTGCGCCGCTCGGGCGGCCAGCCGTATTCCGACTCGATCTCCTTGAGGATCACGTTCGTCTTGTCCAGTGAGGACTCGAACGCGGACATCAACTGTTCAGCCATCCCGCTCACCCCCGGGCGTCGGTCTCCCAGCGTCGGTCGTCGGCGCGGCGCGGCGGACCGCTGGGTCCCCGCCACAGCCGGGTCGGGCTGAACCGTCCGGGCCGCGCGCCGCGTTCCCGCGGCGCCTCGGAGTTGCCGACCACGTGCAGGACGCCACCGCGGCGTCGGTCCGCCACCACCCGTACCGTCATGACCCACCTCCTCGTCGCCACGCGCGGACCGGTGGGTCCGCGCGCTGGTTCCATGCTGCGCGGCGACGGGGTGAGCCGGCCTCACCCGGTGCGGGTGAGGGGCGCTCACCGTTCCAGCAGGTCGACGAGCGTGGTGGCGTTGCGCTGCGCGTTGTCGCGGTAGCAGTTGTTCATCAGCACGTGGGTCTGCTCGGCCTGCCCGGCCAGCTCGCGCAGCTTCGGCGCCCAGTCGCCCAGCTCCCGGTCGGAGTAGTCGTAGCCGAACTTCTCGTGGATGTCCTTGCTGGTCCACTTCTCGCTGTGTCCGTGGAACCGGACCACCGCGAGGTCCGCGGTGGCGGCCAGCACCGGGGGTACGGACGATTTGTGGCCCTGCGGCATGTCCACGCAGACGAACGGCAGCTCGTGCGCGCGTAGGAAGTCCAGCGTCTCCTCGGCGTTGTCGCCGTCGAACCAGGAGGCGTGCCGGAGTTCGAAGACCGGGCGCAGCGGGGCGCACCGTCGGGCCACCTCGATCAGGTACTGCTTGTTGTCCCGCCTGATGGTGAACCAGGGCGGGAACTGGAACAGCAGCGCGCCGAGCTTACCGGCGGAGACCAGCGGGTCCAGGGCGGACAGGAAGCGGGTCCACACCTCCTCGTACGCCTGCGCCGGCAGGTCGTCCGGGTAGACGTTCCGCTTGTCCGTCTCCGGTCGCAGGTCCTTGTAGAGCGCGGACACCCGGGTCGGGTGGCCGGTCAGCAGGCTGAACGCCTTGACGTTGAAGGTGAACCCGGGTGGGGTGCGCTCCGCCCACAGCCGGGCGGTGCGCTCGGCCGGCGGCGAGTAGTAGGTGGCGTCCACCTCGACCAGCGGGAACCGCCGGGCGTAGTAGGACAGCCGCCGTTCCGGGGTGTCGGCGTCCGCCGGATACCAGCCGGAGTCGAGCAGGGTCCGGTCGGTCCAGGACGCGGTGCCTACCTTGATCTCACCCATGGGGACCGACCGGCGCGGCGGGCGGGACGGTTCAGGCCGCCCGCCGCTCCCGGGTCTGCTTGCAGGCCACGCAGGACGTGGCGGACGGGAAGATTTCCAGCCGCTCCACCGGGATCGGCGCGGTGCAGCCCTCGCAGAAGCCGTAGGTGCCCTCGTCGAGGCGGGCCAGCGCGCGCTCGAACTGGGCCCGCCGGTCCAGGATGGTGCGCAGCAGGGACTGCGCGGTGTCCCGCTCGGCGGTCTTGGTGCCGCTGTCGGCCTGGTCGTCGCCGGCGGTGTCGCCGACCTCGACGAGTCGCAGCACCTGGCTCTGCATGACGGCGTGGTCGTACTCCGCGGTCAGCTCGTCGTACCGGGACCGCAGGGACTGCCGGATCTGGTCGACCTCCGCCTGGGAGCGGCCCGTGGCTGTCGTGTCGTGGACGAGCATCGCTGCCTGCCTTTCCTGCGGCCTCGTGACGGGTCCCCCTGCGGCGACGAGCGCCGGAGGACCCGGTGGAGAACGTCGGGTGCCCGGGTGAGATCACCCGTGCTCTGTGAGCCGGGCGAATACCCCTGCCCCCGGCGGGCCAAACCGGAGATTTCCTGGCACTTTCCGGAGAGTTTGTCTGGCCTGGTCAGGCCGGTTCCACCAGGGCCGGACGGCGAGGGTCGTCGGCGCGGACCACCACGTCGGCGAAGGAGGCCGGGTCGACCTCGTCGGCGTAGCGGGCGAAGGCCGGCAGGGTCCAGCGCCACTGCGGGTCGGTGCGCCGCTCCAGCGCCGCCGGGGAGAGCACCAGGTGGACGGTGACGTCGAACGGGAGCGTGCCGCCGAGCAGGAGCGCACCGCTGACCAGGACCACCCCGCCGGGCGGCAGATCCTGGTACGCGGCCCGGCTGGCCCGGTCGGCGTCGGCGTCCCAGAGCGACGGCAGCAGTCGGCCGCTGCCGTCCGGGCCGGCCGGGTCGAGCACCTCGCGGCGCAGTCCGGGTTCGTCGAGCCAGCCCTCGTAGTAGGCGTCCGGGTTGGTGCGGCCCTGCTCCAGACGGGTCGAGGCGGGTCGCAGGAAGTCGGCGGCCCGGACGTGCAGCGCCGCCCGGCCGGCGGCGCGCAGCGGGTCGACGAGGGCGGCGGCGAGGGTGTCCGGCTCGGCGGCCGGCGGGCCGTCGACGGCCACCCGCAGCCGGCCGGGCGCCTCGGCGTGGGTGAGGCGCTCGGCCAGCTCGGCGACGAGCCGGTCGGGGCTGATCGGGCGGACGCGCATCCGACCATCCTGCCCGGCCGGCGGCGGTGGCTCACCTCGTGCTCGCGTCCGGGCGGTCGGGGCTCCGTCCGGCGGGCGGTCGACGGGTGGCGGGCGGTCAGCCGGTGCGGTCGATGGTCACCCGGGCGTCGTCGGCGAGCCGGTAGCCGACGCCGTAGACGGTGGTGACCAGCGGGACGTCCACGCCGACCTTGCCGCGCAGCCGGCGGACGTGCACGTCGACGGTGCGGACGCCGGCGTGTTCGTACCCCCAGACCGCGTTGAGCAGTTGCAGCCGGGTGAACACCCGGCGCGGGTGGGCGACCAGGTGCAACAGCAGGTCGAACTCCAGGCGGGTCAGCGGCAGCGGCTCGCCGTCGCGCAGCACCGACCGGGACGAGGCCAGGATGTGCAGGGCCGGGATGGTCGAGGTGAGCGGGCGCGCCGGGGTGCGGCCGGCCGGCACCTCGGGGCGGCGCTCCGGCGCGACGGTGCCCGTGCTGATCACCGCGTCGCCGCGTTCGAGCAGCTCACGAGCGGCGTCGAGGAGCCGTCGGGCGGCCGGGGTGAGCGACTCCTCGCAGGCCAGCGGAATGTTCAGGGTCACCGTGAGCACCGGGGTGGCGGTGTTGGCGGGACGACGCTGGCCACCGGGTGGACGGCCGGGGACCGCGGGTTGGGACGTATGCCATCCGGCGCGCGACGAGGCGGGGCTGACCGACATGGTCCTCCTTGGCTGGTCCGGGTATCTCCCCACGGCCCGGGACGCCGCTTCATCGATGCTTCCCGGCGCTCGCGTGAGGGTCAAGGGGCCACTGCGTTGCATGAATGTGACAATTGACGAACGCATCGGAGCCGGGTGCTCGCTCTGCGTACGAGGCCCGTTGATTACAGCAGAGCGGCCGGACGAGGCGTTACGGGGGGTCCCCGACCGGTTCACAATGGCGGGTGCGACACGAACGTGAACGCGGCGTGCCCGGGAACCGGGCACGCCGCGGGTCGGCCGGAGCCGGTTCACGCGTCGCGGTCCACCTCGATCGGGGCGTCGTCGGCGAGCCGGTAGCCGACGCCGTACACGGTGGTCACCAGCGGCGTGTCCGGCCCGAACTTGGCCCGCAGCCGGCGGACGTGCACGTCCACGGTCCGGGCCACCGCGTGCTCGTAGCCCCACACGTTGGCGAGCAGTTGCAGCCTGGTGAACACCCGGCGGGGGTGCTCGGCGAGGAACAGCAGCAGGTCGTACTCGATGCGGGTCAGGCCGACCTCGACGTCGCCGTGCCGGACCCGGCGGGTGCCGGTGAGCAGGCGCACGCCGCCGGGCGTGGCCGCCGGCCGGGCCTCGGCCGGCGGCGCGGCGGGGCGGCGCAGGTCGAGCACGGCCCGGGCGGCCCGGTGGTCGTCGGCGCGGACCAGGCCCTCACCGGAGGCGGCGAGCTCGTCCAGCAGGTCGACCAGCCGGGCCAGGCCGGGCGTCAGCGGGCCGGCGCCCAGGTCGAGCGTGATGGTCAGGGTCGGCGCGGTGCGCGGCCGGGGCGGCAGCGCCCGGTCGGGGCGGCCCGGTCGGGCCGGACGGGTGTTGAGGGCGACGACGGACATGGGAGCCTCCTGTGCGGGCGGTCGCCCCGCCCCGCCGGGTGCGGCGGGACGGTCAGCGGAGCGCCCGGCCGGCGGTGACCGGGGGCGCGGTGGACGAGGGTCGGGGCGGCGGGGTGGGGCCGAGGGTGGGCAGGCCGGCGATGCGCCAGGCGGCGAAGCCGCCGATCACGTCGGTGGCCCGGCCCAGGCCGATGTCCTGGAGCGCGGCGGCGGCCAGCGACGAGGTGTAGCCCTCCTGGCAGAGGACGACCACCGGCACGTCGTAGTCGACCGCCTGCGGCAGCCGGGCCGCGCAGCGCGGATCGAAGCGCCATTCCAGGACGTTGCGCTCGACGGTGAGCGCGCCGGGCACGGTGCCGTGCGCGGCCCGCTGGCCGGCCGGGCGGATGTCGACCAGCAGCGCGCCGGCCCGACAGGCGAGGTGCGCCTGCTCGGGGTCGAGGCGACGCAGCCGGGCACGGGCGGCGGCGAGGATCTCGTCGATGCCCCGCGAGCCGGGTGGCGGGACCGGACAGCTCTCGGCGGGGGCGGGGGTCAGCGCCATGGTGGCGTCCTTCCGTTCGGCGGGAACCGGGGGCGGGGTGGCCGATCGGCTCACCACGCGACACCGGCCTCGGCGACCTCGGCGACCCGCAGCCGCCCGGCGTCGAGCCGGTAGCGGGTCATCCGGCGCAACGCGGGCCGGTAGACGTGGACGCTGACCGCCGGCTGGTCGCCCCGGTTGGTGACCTGGTGCACGTGCCGGGCGCCGAAACGCCGGCCGGCGCCCGCGGCGAGGCGGTGCGGGCGAAGCCGGCCGCCGCTGACCGTCTCCTCGGTGAGGACGCCGGCGACGACCAGGAAGGCACCGGAGGAGCCGCCGTGGTCGTGCAGGTCGGTGCCCTGCCCGGGCAGCCAACTCAGCGCCCACACCTCGCGCTCGTCGTCGGCGTGCAGCCGCGCGTACCAGCGTTCGGACCGGTCGAAGCTCAGCGGCACCGGCCAGCCGGTCGGGTCGGCCCAGTGGGTGGCGACGGTGAGCAGATCGGTCGGGTCGGTCCTGGTCATCGGCGGGACGTCCTCACGGTGCGGAGCGGCGCGTGCCCCCACACTCTAGACGGCAAACCCTATAGGTTTAGTAGGTAATACCGAATACTGGGACGCGGTCAGCGCACGACCGGCGGGTCCACCCGGTAACCCGGCACCGACGGCCAGCGGACGGTGAGCACTGTGGACTCGCGCTCGGCGTACCAGGAGTGGTCCACGCCCCGGCCCCACACCACGTAGTCGCCGGCCGCGCGCAGCACCACCGTGCGGTCCGGCAGCTCGACCCGGAACGCGCCGCTGACCAGCACCAGCAGCGCGGTACGCCGCTCGCCGGTGGCCCACCGCGACCGGGCCTCCCCCGCCGGGTGCACGCCCCACTTCACCTCGACCTCGGCGCTGTGCCGCACGTCGCCGGGCGGCTTGAAGTGACCCAGCAACCAGCCCGCGTCGGTCGCACCGTCCACCGCCGCGTTGCCCACGTACACCCGATCGTCCATGCCCGCCTCCCGTGCCCGGCTGCGCAAGCTACCAGGCACGGCCGGCCCGCACGCCCTAACCTGGGCGGATGCCCGACGAACTGGACGCCGCGACGATCGACTTCGCCCACCGGATGTTCGACCTGGCCCGGGCCGGCGCGACCGAGGAACTGGCGGCCAACGTGGACGCCGGCCTACCGGTCAACCTCACCAACGGCAAGGGCGACACGCTGCTGATCCTGGCCGCCTACCACGCCCACCCGGAGACCGTGGCCGCGTTGCTCGCCCGTGGCGCCGACCCGGCCCGGGTCAACGACCGGGGGCAGACCGCCCTGGCGGCGGCCGTGTTCCGGCAGGACACGACGGCGGTACGAGCGCTGCTCGACGCCGGCGCCGACCCGGACCACGGGGGCCCGTCGGCGGTCGAGACCGCCCGGTTCTTCGCGCTGCCCGAGATGCTGGCGCTGCTCGGCCGCGACTGACGGCCGCGCGCGGGTATACAGGGTCGGTGGAGGATCTCGTACCCGAGCAGATGCGCACGGCGGCCACCGCGCTGCTGGCGGCGCTCGACGCCCCGGCCAGCCGGCGCGCCCGGCACGACTTCGACGACGAGCCGGCCCGGCGGTGGCTGGAGTACCGGCCCCGGCCCCGCCCCGGCGTCGCGGTCGCCGACCTCGACGTCACCGCCCGCAAGGCCGCGCACCGGCTGCTCGCCACCGCGCTGAGCCCGGCCGCCTACGCGCAGGCGATGGCCGTGGTGGCGCTGGAGGAGGTGCTCGACCGGGCGGAGGGCTGGCGGCGCGGCCGGCACAGCGGCGACTACCGGGTGGCGGTCTTCGGCGACCCGGCGCGCGACGACCGCTGGGCGTGGCGGTTCGAGGGCCACCACCTGTCGGTGAGCATGACCGTCGCCGACGACCGGGTCTCCCCCGCCCCGATCTTCCTCGGCGCCAACCCGGCCACGGTCCGGCACGCCGGCCGGCCGGTCTCCCGGCCGCTGGGGCCGGAGGAGGACCTGGCCCGCGAACTGCTGGACGCGCTCGGACCGGGCGGGCGATCCGCCGCGATCATCACCGCGGAGGCGCCCGCCGACATCATCAGCGCCACCCGGCCCACCGCGCCCGGCCGGCTCGACCCGCTCGGCGTGGCGCGCGGCCGGCTCGGGCCGACCGGCCGCGCGCTTCTCGACCGCCTCGTCGCGCTCTACCTCGACCGGCTCCCCGCCGAGCTGGCCGCCCGGGAGGCCGACCGGCTCGACGGCGGCGAGCTGCACTTCGCCTGGGCCGGCCCGGTCGAGCCGGGCCGGCGGCACTACTACCGGGTGCAGGGCGACGACCTGCTGATCGAGTACGACAACACCAGCGACGACGGCAATCACGCGCACACCGTGCTGCGCCGCCCGGCCGGCGACTTCGGCGCCGACGTGCTGGCCGCGCACCACGCCGCCGCGCACCCCCCGGTCACCGGCGGCGCGCCTCGATGAGGAACCGCCGGGCGTGGGCCACGAACCGGCCCTCGGCCCGGATCCGCTCGTCCAGCCGGCGCAGCGCGGCGCGGTGCCCGTCGACCGTGAAACCGGGCACGGTCCAGACCACCTTGCGCAGGAACCAGACCACCGCGCCGATGTCGTGGAAGACGGTACGCAGGGTGGCGGTCCGCAGGTCCACCACGGTCAGCCCGGCGGCCTCGGCGGCGGCGACCGCGTGCTCCGGGTGGCGGTGCTCCGGTGGCGGCAGCGGCCCGAGGATCGCCTCACTGAGCTCCCGCACGGTGCCCGGGCCGATCTGCTGCGAGAGGTAGCTGCCGCCCGGCCGCAGCACCCGGGCCACCTCGTCCCACCAGGTGTGCACCGGATGCCGGCTGACCACCAGGTCGAACGCGGCATCGCGGAACGGCAGCGGCGGGCGCTCGCCGACGCGGACCACGTGCCCACCGACCCGGCGCAGGGTGCGCCGGGCCACCGGCACGTTCGGCGGCCAGGCCTCGGTGGCGACCAGCAGCGGTGGCGGCGCCGGCGCCTCGGCCAGCACCTCGCCGCCGCCGGTGTCGATGTCCAAGGCGGCGTCGACGGTCGCCAGCCGGGCCCCGACCAGACCCGCGTAGCCCCACGGCGGACGCTCCTCGGTGGCCCGCCCGGCCAGCCAGGAGAAGCCCCATCCCTCGACCGGCGCGGCCTCGGCCTCGGCGACCAGTTCGTCGAATCCACGATCGGTGACCATCGGCCGAGCGTGCCGCCAGGTGGCGGCGGCCGGCAACGCGATTTCGGCGCCCCGGCACGGGCGCACGCGCTCGCGCCCGCGCTGTCCGCCGGCCTGGGTGGCGACGGCCCGGCCGGGCCCGCCCGTGCGCCGGCCCGGCCGGGCCCCCGCGTGGCAGCCCGTGATGGCGAGGTGGCCCGTTACTCGGCGTGACCGCTCGGAGAAATGCTCGGCCGAAGTGCGGTATGCCTCCTGGTCATAATTATGACCAGGAGGCATACCGGTTGGCACGTGACCCTGTTTTCGCCGCGACACGCCCGGTGCCCCCACCGCCAGCGCGCCCGGTGCCCCTACCGCCGGGCGTGGCCGCGCAGCGGGCGGGTCAGAACGGCCGGGGCCGGGCGATCTCGACCGTCGCGCCGGGAAGCCCGTCAACGGTCTCCAGCCCGGCCGGCTCCGCGGCACGACCCCGGTCGGACTGCTGCATCAGCCGTGCGCCCAGGGCCACGCCGACCGCGCCCACCGCCAGCGCGACCAGCTCGGTGGCGAGCTGGCCGCCGGTCGCGCCGCGCTGCGGCGCGTGCGCCCGGATCAGGCAGGTGAGCAGGAACATCGCCGCCATCACGGCATTGACCAGGTTGAACGTGACAGCGGTCCGGTTGGCCCGGCCGATCCGCACGTCCCACAGGTCGACCAGCCCGGCGACCGTCGCGAGCCCGGCCGCGACCAGCGCGGCGACCGCCGTCCAGTAGCCCACCTCACCGAGGAAGGCCGGGCCGCCGGCGACGTCGGCCAGGTCGAAGACGGCGGCGCTGACGAAGAGCCCGAACGGGAACGTCACCAGCATCGGTTGAATGGGGTGCCCCTGCACCCGAAGTCGGCTCTCCATCGCGTTCTCCCCACGTCGGCGCAGATCACCAGTCCAGGGTGCTACCCGACGCCCCGCGACGCGAAACGACTGTCGGTCAGTTGTCCCGGGGCCGGGACACGGTGAGCACGAGCCGCTCGGCCACCTCGCGCAACGGAATGGCCAACGAGGCGGCGGCACTGCGCAACACGCCCAGGGCCTCCGGCGCCGGGCAGCCCCGCTGCGTCATGATCACCCCGACCGCCTGGCCGACCACGCCCTCGGCGAGCAGCGCGTTGTCGAGCTGGTCGGCGTGGGCGCTCGCCCGTTCCCGGTCACGCACCGCGGCGAGCAGCAGCCCGGCGTGCTCGGCCAACAGCATCGCGGTGAGCTGGTGGCTCGGGGTGAGCGCCTCCGGCGACTGCGCGTAGAGGTTGATCGCGCCGATGACCTGCTCGTCCACGTCCACCGGCGCGGAGATCACCCCGCGCACGCCGAGCGCACGGGCACGCGCGCTCCACACCGGCCAGCGGGTCTCGTCCACCAGCCCGCCCGCGATGATCATCTCGCGGCGGCGGATGGCGGTCAGGGCCGGCGTGTCCGGGCCGTGCCGCAGGTCGTCCAACTCGGCCCGGTGCGGGTCGGACGCGGCCACCCCGGCCGGCTCGCCGGCGCGCAGCGCGGTGAAGCCGCAGCAGTCGACACCGGGCACCGCGTCGCGGGCGATGCGGACCAGGCGGTCCAGCGCCTGGTCGAAGTCGGCCACGGCGATCAGGCCTGCGGTCAGTTCACGCAGCAGCGCGGCGGTCTCCAGCACGCCCAGGTCGTCGGTCATCGGCTGGCAGGCGTCGAGGTTCACCGCGACGAGGCCTCCACCGCCCCCGCGTCCGTCCACGCGGTGTCCCCGTCCGGCGCCGTTGCCTGTCCCATGTCCGTCCTCTCTCTGGCCGAGCCTCGGCCTACTACCCGACCGGACCGGCGTCGAAACCGCGCAAAAGGGGCCCCTCCGGCCGTACCGGCCGGAGGGGCCGCCGCGACGCGGGTCAGCGGGACCCGGAGATCAGCCGCCGGCCCACCGACGCGATCAGCCGGTCCAGTTCCGAACCGAACGGGTTGTCGTGCACCAGGTAGGTCCAGGTGGCGGTCGGCCGCACCAGCTTCGACGCGTCCGGCTCCCAGCCCTCGTCGAACTCCGTCTCCTCGAACGTGGCGATGGTCCGCGTCTCGATCTCGGGCATCAGCGCGTTGAACGCCGGCACCGCGCTGCGGTGGAACTCGTCCAACGGGTCGAGGCGCCCGAGGGCCCGCAGGTGCACGCCCTCGCGCACCTCGGACAGCTCGGCCAGGTGCTCGGCCCAGAGCCGGTCCAGGTGGTAGAGAGCGATCTTGCGGGCCACGTCGGCGAGCAGGTCCTCGTCCATCTCGTTGGCCTTCTCCGGCACCCGCTCCATGAGCATGAGCGCGGCGATGTCGGTGGTCAGCAGCCGCTCCCGCCGCTCCGCCAGGGCCTTGCGCTGCTGCTCGATCACGTGGCTGTAGCGCCAGGTGTTGCGGTGGATCTCGTGGTTGACGCCCTCGGCGACCCGCTGGGCGTGCTCCACCGCGTAGTCGACCTGCGCGTCGGTGACCAGCCCGTCGGCGTTCATCCGGGGCGAGGCCGGCACCGTGTCGCCGGCGTGCCGGACGACCAGGTCGTCCTCCAGGCTGACGAAGAAGACCGACCCGCCCGGGTCACCCTGCCGGCCCGCCCGGCCCCGCAGCTGGTCGTCGACCCGGCGGCTGTCGTGCCGGCCGCTGCCGATCACGTAGAGGCCACCCAGCTCGGCCACCCGCTCCCGGTCGGACTGGTCGCTGCCGCCGAGCCGGATGTCCACGCCCCGGCCGGCCATCTGGGTGGAGACCGTCACCGCGCCGTACGCGCCGGCCTCGGCGATGATCCCCGCCTCCTCGTCGTCGTTCTTGGCGTTGAGCACCACGCTCGGCACCCCGGCGGCGCCCAGCGCGGCGGCCAGCGCCTCGGACTCCTTGACGTCGAGCGTGCCGACCAGCACCGGACGCCCCGCCTCGTGGCAGCGACTGATCTCGTCGACCAGCGCCTCCTCCTTCTCGGCGCGGGTGGCGTAGATGCGGTCCGGCTCGTCCTCCCGTACGCACGGGGTGTTCGGCGGGATCACCGCCACCTCGAGGCCGAAGAACTCGCGGAGCTGGTCGCCGACGAGCACCGCGGTCGCGGTCATCCCGCAGACCGTCGGGTAGAGCGCGATGAAGGCCTGGACGGTGACCGTGCCCAGCACCTCGCCCTCGGCGGTGGCGTCCAGCCCCTCCTTCGCCTCGACCGCGGCCTGCAGGCCGTCCGGCCAGCGGCGGCGCTGGGCGACCCGGCCGCGCATCTCGTCGATCAGCTCGACCGAGTCGTCCCGGACGATGTAGTCGACGTCGCGGTGCAGCAGGGCGTGCGCGTGCAGCGCCACGTTCACCGCGGAGAGCTGCCCGACGTGCTCGGCGTCGTAGAGGTCGATGCCGCCCAGCTTGGCCTCGACGGTGGCCAGGCCCAGCGAGGTGAAGGCGACGCTGCGGCCGTCCTCGGCGACGGTGTAGTGCTTGCCCTTGCGCAGGCCGCGCACCAGCGCGGCGGCGGCGTGCACCGGATCCTGCTCGCCCGGCACCGCGCCGGCGAGCACCATCGGCACCCGCGCCTCGTCGATGAGGATCGAGTCGGCCTCGTCGACGATCGCGGTCTTCAGCGGCGGCTGCACCCGGTCGGCCAGGTCGGTGGCGAGCTGGTCGCGCAGGTAGTCGAAGCCGGCCTCGCTGACCGCGACGTAGGTGACGTCGCAGCCGTACGCGGCGCGCCGCTCCTGCGGCGTGGAGGCCTCGTTGACCCACCCGACGGTGAGCCCGAGCAGGGTGTAGACCGGCTCCATCCACTCCGCGTCGCGGCGGGCCAGGTAGTCGTTGACGGTGAGCACGTGAACCGGGCCGTTGCCCAGCCGCACGTGCCCGTAGGCGGCGACGGTCGCGGTGAGCGTCTTGCCCTCACCGGTGGCCATCTCCGCGACCTTGCCGGAGAGCAGCGCCATGGCGCCGAGCAGCTGCACGTCGTAGGGGCGCTGGTCGAGCCCGCGACGGGCCGCCTCACGCCCGACGGCGCAGATCTCCTCGTACTTCTCGGCCCGGCCGGCGGCCTCGGTCAGCTCGGCGTCGGAGAGCTGCTCCAGCTCGGCCTCCCGGGCCTCGATCGCCGGCAGCAGCTTCTCCAGCGGAGCCAGGTCGACAGTCGTCCCCGGGCGCTGGAGGAAGCGGCGGAACCTGGTCTTCATCCGTTGCGACACACCCATGAGCCGCAACGGTACGCGAACCGGAGCCGATTGTGACCCCCGCCCCGGACGGATCAGGCCACGAGCAGTTGGTGCGTGGCCAACTCCCGGTAGAGCGGGCTGGTGGTGGTCAGCTCGTCATGCGTGCCGACCGCGACCACCCGGCCGCCGTCGAGCACCACGATCTGGTCGGCGTCCACCACGGTGGAGAGGCGGTGCGCCACGATCACCAGGGTGCGGCGCACCGCGACCGCGTCGATGGCCCGGCGCAACGCCGCCTCGTTGCGCGCGTCGAGGTTGCTGGTGGGCTCGTCGAGCAGCAGCACCGGCGGCCCGGCCAGCAGCGCCCGGGCGATGGCCAGCCGCTGCCGTTCCCCGCCGGAGAGCAGCACGCCGCCCTCCCCCACCTGCACGTCCAGCCCGTCGGCGGTCCGGTCGGCCAGGTGGCCCAGGTTCACCTCGTCGAGCACCGCGCGCAGCCGGTCGTCGGTGGCGTCGGGCGCGGTGATGAGGAGGTTGTCGCGCAGCGTGCCGGCGAGCACCGGCGCCTCCTGCTCGACGTAGCCGAGCCGGGCGCGCAGCGCGTCCCGGGGCAGCTCCCGCACGTCCACGCCGTCCAGGCGCACGGCGCCCTCGTCCACCTCGTAGAAGCGCTCGACCAGGGCCAGCAGCGTGGACTTGCCGGCGCCGGACGGACCGACCAGGGCGGTCCGGGTGCCGGCCGGCACGGTGAAGCTCACCTCGCGCAGCACCGGCGGGCCGCCCGGGTAGCCGAATCCGACCCGGTCGAACTCGACCCGGGCCGGTACGCCGGCGGACGGTGCGACAGTCGCGGAGGGGCGGTCGTCGCCCCCCTCGTCCGGCACGGCGAGGATCTCCTCGATCCGGGCCAGTGCGCCCAGGCCGCTCTGCAACTGGGTGTACGCGTGCACCGCCTGGCCCAGCGGCAGCACCAGGAAGAACAGGAACATCACGAACGCGACCAGGTCGCCCACGCTGATCGCCCCCGCCGCCACCCGGGCCCCGCCCACGGCCAGCACCAGCAGGAACGCGCCCTGCACGGTGACCGCGCTGACCGGGCCCACCACCGCCTCGGCCCGGGCCACCCCGAGCCCGGCCCGGTACGCCGCGGTCGCGCTCGCCACCACCGTGCCGGTCTCCCGACCCTCGGCGCGGCTGGCCCGGATGGTCCGCGCGGCGGAGATCGCCCGCTCGACGGCCGAGGTCATCTCGCCGACGCGTTCCTGCGCACGCCGGGCCAGCCCCCGCACCCGGCGCGCGACGGTGACCGCGAACACCACACCGACCGCGACCGCGCCCAGCGTCACCCCGAACAGCAGCGGGTCCAGCAGCAGCATCGCGGTGCCGGCGCCGACCACCATCACCGCCCCGGTGACGGTCTCGAAGAGACCGGACGTGACCACCGCCCGCAACAGGGTGGTGTCGGCGCCCACCCGGGACAGCAGGTCGCCGGTGCGCCGCCGGTCGTACTCCACGATCGGCAGCCGCAGCAGGTGCCCGGCCAGCCGCCGGCGGACACCCAGGACGAGCCCCTCGGCGGTGCGTTGCAGCAGGAAGTCGCGGAGCCCGCCGAGCAGCGCCCCGGCCACCACCAGGGCGACCAACGCGACCACCAGCGCGGCGGCCGGGCGGTCGGCGGTGATCCGGTCCAGCACGGTGCGGGTGAGCAGCGGCTGGGCGAGCGCGGCGACGGACCCGGTGAGCGACAGCGCGCCCACCGCGGCCAGGGTGCCGCGGTGGGCGCGCAGGTAGGGCAGCAGAGCGGCGAGCCCCGGCGTCGGGCCGGCTTCGGCGGTCATGACCGAACCGTATCCGGACCCCGCACCGGGCCGGCCGGTCGCCGCTCCGGGGTCAGCCGGTCAGGACCACCTGAAGCTCCGAGCGGCGGCGCTCCGCCAGGTCGGTGAGCAGGGCCGGCGCCTCGTCCAGCGGCACCACCGCGGAGACCAGGTGCTTGCGGATCTGGTCGCCGTACTGGCGCAGCAGCTCCACCGTCTCGGCGGAGAGCCGCTCCCGGTCCCAGGTCGGGGCGAGCCCGCGCGGCACCCGCCCGATCTGCGCGCAGCGCAGCGACAGGCCGTTGTGGTGGAACTCCTCGCCGAGCCGGACCGCGTCCGCGCCGCCCTGGTAGAAGGCCAGGTCGATCACCGTGCCCTGGGGCCGCAGCAGGCGCAGCGCGAGCTGCAACGCCCAGTCCTGGCCCCGGCACTGGAAGACCACGTCCGCGCCCCGGTCACCGGCGGCGTGGTTCCAGCGGGTCTTGAGCACCACGGCCGGGTCGTCCGCCTCCGGGTCGAGCGTCTCCAGGCCGAGCGACTCGGCCACCTGCCGGCGGGCCGGGGTCGGGTCCACCACGACCACCGAGGCGGCGCCGTGCCGGCGGGCGAACAGCGCGGTGAGCAGCGCGACCACGCCGCTGCCGACCACCGCCACCCGCCGTCCCCGGACGCCGTCGCCGAGGGTACGCACGTCGGCGCCGCACAGGTCCGCCGCGGCGTGCAGCAGGCCGTTGGCGCAGATCGGACCCATGTGCGCGACGTAGACGCCGAGCAGCGGATCGAGGTCGTCGGGCAGCGGCACGAACCGCTCGGCGACCGGGTCGGCGACCCAGCCGCTGCGGTGCCCGTACGTCATCGCGCCGACCGTGCCCACCGCGATCGCCGGGGTGCGGCTCTCCACCACCCGGCCGACCTGCATGTAGCCGAGGCGCTCGACCGGGTACGGCGTGCTCGCCGAGCCCGGCCGGAACAGCCCGAGGCCGGCGTCCCAGGTGACGTGCAGGTAGGGGTTGGTGCCCTTGACGAAGCTCAGCTCGGTGCCGGCGGACACGCCGCTGTAGAGCGTCTCCACCCGGAACATGCCGTCGCGCAGCTCGGGCGCGTCCCGTTCGACCAGCTCGACCCGGCCGGGTCCGCTGACCACCACCACCCGGTCACGCATCGACCGTCACCCCCGCGTCCGCGTCCGCCACCGCGGCGGTGAGCCGGGCCGCCGGGCCGGTCGGCAGCGCCACCGGCCGGCCGGTCCGCGCCGACTCGGCCACCGCGAGCGCGAGCCGCTGGGTGCGCAGCGCCTCGGCGTACGGGACCCGCACGTCGTCGCCGACGCCGCGTACCGCGTCGACGAAGGCCCGGTCGACCGCTACCCGGGCGGCGTCCGGGTCGGCGGGCAGGTGCCGCTCGCCGTCGGCGTCGCGGATCGTCAGGCCGTCCTCGGCCAGCGACAACGCCAGCCCGTCGGCGAGGATCTCCAGGCCGGCCCGGTGCTTCCAGGTGAGCACGCAGGCCGCGGCGAGCGTGCCGACCGCCCCGGAGGCGAACCGCAGCGTGGCGGCGGTCACCGAGTCGATGTCGGCGCCCTCGACCGGCGGCGGGGTGCCGTCGCCGTACGCGGTCACCTCGGTGACCTCGCCGACCAGCAGCCGGACCAGGTCGAGCACGTGCGCGGCCTGCTCCACCACCGGCCCGCCGGAGCGGTCCCGCCGCGCCCACCAGGCCACCGGCGGCACCTTGTCGAGCCAGGCGCCGTTGACCATCCGCACCGGCCGGTCGGCGAGCAGCCGCCGCGCCTCCTCCACCACGTGCAGGTAGCGCCAGTGGTGCCCGACGCCGGTGCGCAGCCCGGCCCGCTGTACCAGGCCGGCGATCCGCTCGGCCGTCTCCAGGTCGACCGCCACCGGCTTCTCCACGAACATCGGCACGCCGGCGGCGATCACCGCCTCCTCGGCCGGGCCGTGCGCGAACGGCGGCACGCACACGTACACCGCGTCCGGGCCGGCGGCGAGCAGCTCGGCCACGTCCGGGAAGACCCGCCCGCCGTACGTGCCGGCGAGCGCCTCCGCCGCCTGGGGCGCCACGTCCGTCACGCCGAGCAGTTCCACGTCCTCGAAGCCCGTGAGCACGCGGGCGTGGCGTTGCGCCACCCCGCCGGCCCCGACCAGTCCCACCCGCATCCGACCGCCCTCTCACCGTGACTGACAAGCTGCGGAAAGCACTCCCCCGGCCGGCTCCGCGGCAAACCGGCGCGGCCCGCAACGTGACGTTCATCTGCCGGGAACCGACCGGTACGCACCTAGTGATCAAGTAGTTGAGCATTATCCGGTTAGCGCGGGCTCGCCACTGGGAAACAAGAGTCCGCGATTCCGCCACTAATGGGGGGTGCCCGTGCGGGAATCAGATTCGACCGTCTCACCGGTGGTGGAGGCGTGGGCCACGTACCGCACCAGCACGGCCGACGACTGGCCGGCGGGGCGGCTGCTGGGTGCCAAGGGAGCCAGCCGGGTCAGCGTGGTGCTGCCGGCCCGGAACGAGGAGGCCACGGTCGGCGCGATCGTGTCGACCATCCGCGAGCACCTGATGGACCGGGTGCCGCTGGTCGACGAGCTGATCGTGGTGGACTCGCGGTCCACCGACCGGACCGCGCAGGTGGCGCGCGCGGCCGGCGCCGAGGTGGTGGGGCAGGACGCGATGACGCGTGGGCTGCCGCGGCTGGCCGGCAAGGGCGACGCGCTCTGGGCCGGGCTGGCCGCCGCCGAGGGGGACGTGGTGGCGTTCATCGACGCCGACCTGCGTGAGTTCCGGCCGCACTTCGTCACCGGTCTGCTCGGGCCGCTGCTCACCGACCCGGGGGTGGAGTTCGTCAAGGGCTTCTACCACCGCCCGCTGGTCGGCGCGACGAGCGTGGAGCCCGACGGCGGCGGCCGGGTGACGGAGCTGATGGCCCGGCCGCTGCTCAACCTGTTCTGGCCGGAGCTGGCCGGCTTCGTGCAGCCGCTGGCCGGCGAGTACGCCGGCCGCCGGGAGGTGCTGGAGCGGGTGCCGTTCGTCACCGGGTACGGCGTCGAGACGGCGATGCTCATCGACCTGCTGGACCTGGTCGGGCTGGACGCGCTGGCCCAGGTCGACCTGGGCGAGCGCAAGCACCGGCACCAGGACACCGCCGCGCTGGGCCGGATGTCGGCGCAGATCATGCTGACCGCCTGGTCCCGGCTGCAACGGCGAGGGTGGGCCGCGCCGGGAACGGTCCCGACGCCGCTGCTGACCCAGTTCCGTCGCGGCGGCTCGGAGGCGTTGCCCAACCTGGACCGGGAGATCGTGGTCAACGACGTCTCGGTCGAGGA
Organism: Micromonospora humi; assembly: GCF_900090105.1. Lineage (GTDB taxonomy): Bacteria > Actinomycetota > Actinomycetes > Mycobacteriales > Micromonosporaceae > Micromonospora > Micromonospora humi. Next base: position 547,155 of record NZ_FMDM01000002.1, read on the forward strand.
ACGGCCGCCGCTGGCCGAGCTGCGCCACCGCGTCCCCCGCCGGCGGGTGCCCGCGTGACAACGACAAGTGAGAGAGAGGGCGGCGCATGACGCTCACCGTGCTGATGAACGCCGGTCCGTGGCTGTCCGTGCCGCCGCCGGGCTACGGCGGGATCGAGAACGTGATCGCCACGCTGGTGCCGGAGTTGCGCCGGCTCGGCGTACGGGTGGTGCTGGCCTCGGTGGAGAGCAGCACGCTGCCGGTCGACGAGCGGATCGCGGTCTACCCGGACGGGCAGTTCCACGCGTTGCAGCGGCCGTACAACCAGGTCTGCGGCGTGTCGCAGGCGCACCTGGCCGGCGTGGTGCGCGAGCTGCACCGCCGGGACGACGTCGACCTGGTGCACGACCACGTGGAGGCCGTCGGGCTGGCCACGCTGGCCGCGATGGGGCCGGACGCGCCGCCGGTGCTGCACACCCTGCACTGGGACCTGGCCAAGCACCCGGAGCTGTACGGCAACCTGGACGGCGGCGACCGGGTCCGGGTCAACGGGGTGTCCGCCTCGCAGCTGGCCCGGGCGCCGCGCGCGCTGCGGGACCACTCGGTCGGCCACGTGCACCTGTCCACCCCGCTCGCGGTCGACGCGGACCGCCGCCCGGCGGTGGCGAAGGGCGAGCACGTGGTGATCCTCGGCCGGATCAACCCGGGCAAGGGGCAGGACCTGGGCGCCCGGTTGGCCCGGGAGGTCGGCTTCCCGCTGGTGCTGGCCGGCCCGGTCGGGCCGTACCACCGGCCGGAGGACCTGGCCGCGGCCGGCGACGAGGCCCGACAGAATCCGGACGTGCGGTTCTTCCACGAGCACGTCGCCCCGTACGTCGACGGTGACCTGGTGCGCTGGGTGGGCACGGTGGCCGGGCAGGAGCGCGACGACCTGGTCGCCTCGGCGCGCGCCTCGCTGTTCCCGCTGCGCTGGGAGGAGCCGGGCGGCACCGCGGTGGTGGAGTCGCTGTCGCTCGGCACGCCGGTGGTGGCGACCGCCCGCGGCTGCCTGCCGGAACTGATCGAGCACGGCCGCACCGGCCTGCTCACCACCGACGAGGAGGAACTGGGCGAGCTGGTGCTCGCCGCCGGAGGGCTGGCGGCCGACGAGTGCCGGCGGGTTGCGGCCGAGCGGTTCACCCCGGCCCGGATGGCGCAGCGCTACGTCGAGCTGTACGACCGGGTCCGCCAGGGCGCCGCGAAGCCGCTGCAGCTCGCCTGAGTTCGGCAGCACGTCCACCGGCCCGGCCGCCCCGCGCGGTCGGGCCGGCGCTCGTCCGGGCCCGGCCGTCGCCCTGGCACGTCCGGATCGACCCGACCGCTCGTTCGGCATCCACTCGGCCCGCCGGCACGGGGCGCTGCCGCTCCGCTCGCCGGTTTGCCGCAGGCGGCCCGGGGAAACCGGCGGCGGCGAGGAGGTCGGCGTGACGAACTCGATGGCGCACTCCCGGGCGCGGCGCAACCCGGCCGACGGCCGCGCGCCGGTACGCCGGGTCGCCTCGGGGTTCGCCGTGCTCCTGCTGCTGCTCGGCGTGCTGGGCTTCGTGCCCGGGGTCACCAGCGCGTACGCGGAGCTGCGGTTCGCCGGGCCCGGCTCCGGCGCCCACCTGCTCGGAGTGTTCCAGGTCTCCGCGCTGCAGAACCTCGTCCACCTGGTGTCCGGCGCGGCCGGCCTGGCGCTGGCCCGCACCGTCGCCGGCGCCCGCGCGTTCCTGCTCGGCGGTGGCGCGGTCTACCTGGTCCTCTGGCTCTACGGCCTGGCCGTCGACCGGCGCAGCGAGGCGAACGTGCTGGCGCTCGACCGGGCCGACACCTGGCTGCACCTGCTGCTGGGCGCCACCATGCTGGCCCTGGGGCTGTTCGCCGGCCGGCGCGAGCACCGCCGCTGACCTGCGCGCACTCCCGACGCGCGGCGGCGACGTGACGTGCGGGGTGCCCGGTTTCGGTGGCCCGGGGCCCGGGTACGTCGGTAGTCCTCCCGACGAGTTGGAAACGAGGACCCGATGTCGACCCGGATCAGGTGCGAGGTCCGCGACGAGTCCCCGGTCACCGTCGTACGGCTGGCCGGTGCGCTCGACCTGGGAACCACGCGCGCGGTGCACGAGGTGCTGGACCGGTGCCTTTCCGCGCAGCCGGACGCGCTCGTGGTCGACCTGGAGGACGTCCACGTCGTCGAGCCGCTGGCGCTCTCCGTCTTCGCCGCGGCCTGCCGGCGGGCGGACGACTGGCCGGCGGTGCCGCTGGTGCTCTCCGCGCCGCCGCGGGAGGCGGCGGCCTGGCTGAACGAGACCACCGCCTGCCGGGTGGTACCGGTGCGCCAGGACTGCGCCGAGGCCACCGCGCTGGCCGGGGCCGAGGCCGCGCCGCGGCTGCGGGCCCGGTTGGAGCCGGTGGCGGGGGCCTGCCGCCGGGCCCGGGAGCTGGTCACCGAGGCGTGCGGCAGGTGGAACGTGCCGGAGCTGGTCGGCCCGGCCTCGCTGGTGCTCAGCGAGCTGGTCGGCAACGTGGTCCGGCACGCCGGAACGCCCATGCAGGTCACGCTGACGTTGCGCCGGCCGTACCTGCGGGTGGCCGTGATGGACGGCAGCCCGGCCGACGCGCGCGCCGCGACCGGCCGCGACCTGCGGTCCGAGGGGGGCCGCGGGCTGATGCTGGTGCGCGAGCTGACCCAGCGGTGGGGCAGCACGCCGGTCGGCGCCGGCAAGGTCGTCTGGGCCATGCTCCCGGCGAACTGACCGAATTCTCCGCTCTCGCCTGGTTTCATGGGCAGAGGGGACGGGTACGCGCGCCCGTCCTGTCTGTCGTCACACGGGGTGAGATGCCATGCCCAAGCGGGTAGTCACGGATCCGGCACACGACCGGGGGCCCGCGATCCTCGCGCCGGCCCGGTTCGGCGGTTTTCCCGGCCCGGTACGGGAGCAGGTGCACGGCAACTCGCTGTGGCGCCTGCTGCGGACCACCGACGCGAAGCTGATCGGCCTGCTCTATCTGGGCACGTCGTTCGCGTACTTCATCATCGGCGGGTTCATGGCGATGCTCATCCGGGCGGAGCTGGCGCGCCCCGGGATGCAACTGCTCTCGCCGGAGCAGTACAACCAGATGTTCACCATGCACGGCACGATCATGCTGCTGCTGTTCGCCACGCCGATGGTCTTCGGGTTCGGCAACTACCTGGTGCCGTTGCAGATCGGCGCGCCGGATGTGGCCTTCCCCCGGCTCAACGCGTTCGCCTACTGGTTGTACTTCTTCGGTGCCGCGATCACCGTGGGCGGCTTCTTCACGCCGCAGGGGTCGGCGGACTTCGGCTGGACCGCGTACACGCCGCTGAGCACCGCGCAGCACTCCCCCGGCGTCGGCGCCAACATGTGGGTGGTCGGCCTGGCCATCTCCGGCCTGGGCACCATCCTCGGCGCGGTCAACATGATCACCACGGTGCTGACCCTGCGCGCGCCGGGCATGACGCTGTTCCGGATGCCGATCTTCACCTGGAACCTGCTGCTCACCAGCCTGCTGGTGATCTTCGTGTTCCCGCTGCTGGCCGCCGCGCTGTTCGCGCTCGCCTCGGATCGGATCCTGCACTCGCACGTCTACGACCCGACCACCGGCGGGCCGATGCTCTGGCAGCACCTGTTCTGGTTCTTCGGCCATCCCGAGGTCTACATCATCGCGCTGCCGTTCTTCGGCATCATCACCGAGATCATCCCGGTCTTCTCCCGCAAGCCGATCTTCGGCTACACCGGGCTGGTGCTGGCCACGCTCGCCATCACGGTGCTGTCGATGGCGGTCTGGGCGCATCACATGTTCGCCACCGGGCAGGTGCTGCTGCCGTTCTTCAGCATCCTCAGCTATCTGATCGCGGTGCCGACCGGGGTGAAGTTCTTCAACTGGATCGGCACCATGTGGAAGGGGCAGCTGACGTTCGAGACGCCGATGCTGTTCGCGGTCGGCTTCCTGGTCACCTTCCTGCTCGGCGGCCTGACCGGCGTGCTGCTGGCCAGCCCGCCGGTGGACTTCCACGTCACCGACTCGTACTTCGTGGTGGCGCACTTCCACTACGTGCTCTTCGGCACCATCGTGTTCGCCGCGTTCGGCGGGATCTACTTCTGGTTCCCGAAGATGACCGGCCGGCTGCTCGACGAGCGGCTGGGCAAGATGCACTTCTGGACCATGTTCATCGGCTTCCACGCCACCTTCCTGGTGCAGCACTGGCTCGGCGCCGAGGGCATGCCCCGCCGGTACGCCGACTACCTGCCCGGCGACGGCTTCACCGGGCTGAACGAGATCTCCAGCATCGGGTCGTTCGTGCTCGGCGCGTCCACCCTCTTCTTCATCTACAACGTCTGGAAGTCCTGGCGGTACGGCGCGATGGTCACCGTGGACGACCCGTGGGGCTTCGGCAACTCGCTGGAGTGGGCCACCACCTGCCCGCCGCCGCTGCGCAACTTCGACCGGATGCCCCGGATCCGCTCCGAGCGCCCGGCGTTCGACGCCAAGTACGGCCCGCTCGTCTCCGACCTCGGCCGCGACCTGCCGCAGCGCACCACCAAGCCGCCGCAGCGCCTCAGTGAGGAGTTCCACCACGTCACCCAGGCGCCGGAGTCACCGGCGGCCGAGGGCGCGCACGGCGCCCGCGAGGCGGTGGAGTACCAGCCGGCGCCGCAGTCCGGCGCCCGCCCGGTGGACGTGCCGGAGCCGGAGGAGGTGCGCCGGCCCAGCTTCGAGGAGACCGACGAACCGGAGGGGACGATCCTCGGCGCCGAGCGCGAGGAGCAGCCGAACGACCGCTGGCGGCACCCCCGCGGCCACGGCGACACCCCGGAGAACTGAAAGGCGGGGCCCCCTGTCAACGCTTCCGGCATAGCAGGGGGCCCCGCTTAACACCGCGCGCTGCACACCGCCCGCCACACGTCGTGCGGTGGCGGCGGGCGGTGTGCGGATGGTCAGTCGGCGGCGGGCAGGCCGGCGGCGGTGAGCGAGCGGCGTACCGCCGGCTGCACCCGGGTCAGCCGCAGCGGCACCCCGGTCCGGGCGGCGGCGTCCCGACCGGCCATCAGCGCGGCGATCCCCCCGGCGTCGAAGCCACCGGCGCCGACCAGGTCGACCACCACCTCGCGGGGTTGCCCGGTGACCGCCTCCAGCACGGCCCGGCGCAACTGGTCCGCGCCGGCCCGGTCGACCTCGCCACCGACCTCCACGACCACCCGGTCGCCGTTCTGCCGCACCGAGATCCGGGCCTTGGCCGGCTCGGTCTCGGCGGCCCCGTTCTGCCACGGCGGCGGCGCCTCGGCGAGCATCGCCTGACGCAGCCAGGTCAGGGCGCGCGACAGCAGCCGGGACACGTGCATCTGCGAGATGCCGAACCGGGCGGCGATCTCCGCCTGGGTCTGGTTGCCGTAGAACCGCATGGCCAGGATCCGCCGCTCCCGCCAGGGCAGCCGGTGCAGCAGGCCACTGACCGTGACCCGGTCGTCGACCGACTCCAGCGCGTTGTCGGACTCGCCCACCAGGTCGCCGAACTCGGCCGAACTCTCGCCGCCGACCGGGGCGTTCAGCGACGCCGGGCTGTAGCCGGCGGCCGACTCCAGCGCGGCGAGGATCTCCTCCTCCGGCGTCTCCAGCCGCTCGGCCAGCTCGGCCACCGAGGGGGCCCGGGACAGCTCGCTGGTCAGCGTCGCCGTCGCCTGCCCCACCTCGAGGATCAGGTCGCGCAGCCGGCGCGGCACGTGCACACCCCAGGTGCGGTCCCGGAAGTGCCGTTTGATCTCACCGACGATGGTGATCGCCGCGTACGCGGTGAACGACCCGCGCTCCGGGTCGTACCGGTCGACGGCGTTGACCAGGCCGAGGCGGGCCACCTGCTCCAGATCCTCCAGCGGCTCCCCGCGGCCCCGGTAGCGGCGGGCCAGCCGGCCGGCGAACGGCAGCGCGAAGCGGACCAGATCGTCGCGCGCCTCCTGCCGCCGCTCGGGTGGCAGCCCCTCGATCCGGGCCGCGTACGCGAGCGCCGCCGCGTCGAGGTCCTCCAGGCCCCGATCGGTGGTCGGTGGTGTGGGTGTGGCGGTCTGTCCGAACATCCGCGCCTCCCTCGCCGAAGGGTCCCCCGCCCGGTCGGAAACCGGTCGTGCGCGTGGTCGGGCCACGCACCGGGTGAGGAAGTTGGGTTACGTGACGGATTACGTCGAAGGCGGAGGCTGCTCGCCGCGCGGCGTCGTGGGCCGTTCCGCGGCGAGCGGTCTTCCCGCTCCGTAGGTACTCAATCACGGACCGCAGGATCGCGAGGATGTTTCGCCAGGTTGCCGGTCAGCAGACCAGCAGGCCCTGGTGGGCGCCGGCGTCCCGGAGCGCGGCGAGGGCCTCGGCCATCGCGAGCGGCGGCGGCGCGGGCAGGTCACAGGGCTGGTTGCGCAACACCTCCGTGGCGCGTCGGGTCGGTACCGAGGTGACCGGGTAGCCGCGTGCCGCGCCCCGGTCCAGGGCCCGCCGCCGGCGTCCGAACCCGGCCACCGCCAGCCACTGGGGCAGCCCGGCGAGCGCGGGCGAGCGCAGCCCGGGCGGTTCCGGCAGCACGTCCACCGAGCTGAACGGCTCGCTGCCGGCGAGCCACCACTCGGCGCCCTCCACCCGGCGGCGGGTGGCGTTCTCGCACCAGTAGGGCACCAGGCCGGCGCGCAGCACCTGCCCCGGGTCGAGCAGCCGGCCGCACTCCACCACCAGCCGGTCCCCGGTCTTGCCGGCCCGGCGCAGCCAGCGCCGGTACAGGTCGGCGGTGGCCGCGCTCAGCGCGTCCGGCTGCGGCACGACCACCCGGTGCAACGGGTGCCCGTGCCGGTCGCCCCACTCCCGCGCGCCGTGCTCGAAACCGGACTCGACGCCGTTTTCGGCGAACGCCGCCGACACCGTGACCTCGGGGGCGCGCCAGCGCGTCTCGTCGCCACCGGCCGCGCGCAGCACGTGCCGCAGCGTCCGGGCGTCCGGGTGGAAGTCGACCGGGTCGAGGCCGCTGCCCGGGCAACCGGCCTGGAAGCTGTGCCCGTCACCGGTGTCACGCAGCGGCCACGTGCGCGCGTCGTGCAACAGCAGCACCGGCGCCGCCGGCTCCAGCCGGTCGGCCAGGAAGCTCGCGTACGCCCCGGGCAGCGTCTGCCAGCGGACGGTGAGCGTCACCGTGGCGCCGGCCGGTACGCCCCGGCTGGCCGGGCAGTGCACCTGCCGCACGTGCACCCGGGGGTTGCCGGCGAGCAGCCGAGCGGCCAGCGCCGCGCCGTGGTCGAGCGCGGCGTCCGGCCGGTCCACCGCGCCCCGGCCCCACTGGGCGCTCAGTTCGAAGCCGGCGGGCAGCCAGGGCACGCCGAGGGCCACCGCGAGGTGGGCCGCCGACCCGTGCGGCGAACCGAGCACCGCACCCGGCCACCGCCGCTCCGGGTACTGGTCGACGAACCAGCCGGCCACCCGTTCGGCGTCGACGCGGGCGACCTGGGCGGCGGTGAGCGCGGCCCGCCCGGCGGCGCGGCTCGCGGCGGCGCGACGTACCGGCTCGGGCGTCCCGGTGAGCCGGGCCAGTGGACCCGGGTGGCCCAGGTCGCCGCAGTCGTCGCCGCGCAGCGCCCGGGCCGTCGCGGCGACCAGGGTACGGGCGGCGCTGGCCGCCGCCACCACCCGCGCACCGGGCAGCCCGGCGTCCCCCGCCGGTCCCCGCCTGACTCGTTCGCTCACCACGCGGCCGGGCTTCCCGTCCCGCTTGGGTCTAAACGGGGCATCTCCCCACGGCGCGGACCAACGCCCGGTCGGGTGCCGTCGCGCCGCCGAACCGCCGTCGCGGGCGCAACGGCGCGGCGGTGCGGGTTTGGGCCGGGGCGGGACGGGCACTGCACGGCGCATGCCCGACGACGAGAGCACCCCGGCGGCGACCATCACCCCGTACCGGGACGGACCGCTGCTGGTGCGCGGCGACTTCGCGCTGGTCACACCGGAGGGCGAGCCGATCGAGCGACGCCGGGGCACGGTGGCGTTGTGCCGCTGCGGCAAGAGCGCCATCAAGCCGTTCTGCGACGGCACCCACAAGGTCGCCCGCTTCCGCAGTTAAGGAGGGGCCCCTTCTTAACGCTTCAGGCATAGGCGGGGGCCCCGCTCAACACCCCGTCAGGCGGCGGCGAGGGCCCGCTCGGACACACGCAGCGAGGACTCGCCGGCGGACCAGGCGGACAGCACGTGCTCGGCGAAGACGCGGTCCACCGCCAGCCCGGCGGCCGCCCCGAACAGCACGTCTCCGGCGAGCGCCGGCTCCGCCCGTACCAGCCCGCCACACAGGTCGTACGCGGCGATCTGCTCGTGCACCGCGTCCGCCTCCACGTGCTCGTCGTAGAACCGGGTGGCGACCGCGTCGAACCCCAACCGGCGCAACCCGTTGCCGTAACGGCGGTTCGGCAACGACGAGGTCATCTCGTACCCGGCCAGGTGCCCCAGCAACGCCCCACGCAGCCGCCGGTGCAGCCCGAACAGCGACATCAGGTTGTTGATCGCCAGCGTCACCGCCGGCACCCGGTCCAGGTGGGCGGCGTACCCGGTGTCCAGGCCGAGCCGGTCCATCGTGGCGCGGAACAGCTCGGCGTGCATGAGGTCCAGCCGGCCGTTGCCGTACTCGTCCATCTGGATCTCCACCAGCGCCGCCTTCGCCGGCCCACCGAGGCGGGGCAGCGCCCAGCTGTGCGGGTCGGCCTCGCGCAGGTGGTAGATCGAGCGGTGGGTGACGAACTCGCGGAACTGCGCCAGGTCGGCCCGGCGTTGCAGGGTGCCGGCGAGCGGGGGGCCGTCGTCCGCGGCCACCAGGTCGGTCAGCGTCGCCGGCAGCGCGGCGGGCAGCACCGCCGGCAGCGGGCCGGCGAGCCGGCGCAGCGCCGCCTCGAACGGCCGCTCGGCGCGGGCGCGCAGCGCCAGCAGCGACGGTTCCCACTCCCACTCCTCGGCCACGTCCCGCCAGCCTTGGTAGTGCAGCTCATAGCAGAGGAAGAGGGTGAGCTGGAGATCCTCGTCGGTCAGCGGCGCGGCCACCGTGGCGAACCCGTCGCCCAGCCCGGACGGCAGCTCGCCGGGCGAGCCGCGCAACGCGGTGAGCAGCGCGGCGGAGACCGGCCCGCGCGCCGCCGGCAGCGGGGCGGGGCCGTAACGACGATCGGTGCTGGTGGACAAGCGGGACCTCCCGGGGCCGTCGAACGCCTGTTCGCAGTGCCCCACCCGGATCCGGCTAAACGAGGTCCTCCGCGGCGATGGCCTCGGTCTGGATCACCCGCTCCCGCACCCGCCGCGCCGCGTCGCCCTCGGCCACCAGGCCGCGCAGGTCCGCCAGCGCCGGCTCGGGCACGTCCAGCGGCACGGCCGGGTCCACCACCGCCTCCAGCACGCTGGGGCGGTCCGCCGCGAGCACCTCGTCCCACGCCGCACCGACCAGGTCCGGCCGGTCCACCCGGACCCCGTGCAGGCCGAGCAGCCTCGCCCAACCGGCGTACGGCACGTCGGGCCGCCGGTCGACGGACGCGCCCGGCGGGCGCCCGCCACCCACGCCGGACTGGTCCCGGTTGTTCAGCACCAGCACGACCAGCCGGGGATCCGGCCACTCGGTCCAGTGGTGCGCCACGGTGATCAGCTCGGCCAGGCCGTTGAGCTGCATCGCCCCGTCGCCGAGCAGCGCCAGCACCGGCTGGTCCGGTCGGGCCAGCTTGGCCGCGACCGCGTACGGCAGGGCGCAGCCCATCGAGCCGAGCGTGCCGCAGAGCCGGGCCTGCACGCCGGGCGGCAGGTCCAGGTGCCGGGCGTACCAGTAGACGACCGAGCCCACGTCGACGGCGACCGAGGCCTCCCGGGGCAGCCGCGCGGACAGCTCGCGGAGCACCAGCTGCGGGTTGACCGGCTCGGCCGGGACGGCCGCCCGGTCGGCGGCGTCGGCCCGCCAGCGGTCCACCGCGCTCTCCACCACGCCGCGCCACTGCGGGTTGGGCCGGTCCGGCACCCGGGCCAGCAGCGCCCGCAGCGTGTCGGCGGCGTCGCCGACCAGCGGCACGTCGACCGGGTAGCGGGTGCCGATCCGCCGGCCGTCGATGTCGATCTGGATGGTCCGCACCTGCCCCGGCAGCGGGAACCAGTCGGTCCACGGGTCGTTCGTGCCGATCATCACCAGCGTGTCGCAGCCGCCCATGAGCTGGGCGGCCGCCGTGGTGCCGACCTCGCCGAGCACGCCGGTGTGGAACGGCAGCCGCTCGTCCAGCACCGGCTTGCCGAGCAGCGACGTGGCCACGCCCGCGCCGAGCCGGTCGGCGAGCGCGACGACCTCCTCGGCCGCGCCGTGCGCCCCCTGGCCGACCAGCAGCGCCACCCGCTGCCCGGCGCCGAGCAGCGACGCGGCGGCGTCCAGGTCGGCGTCGTGCGGCAGCACCCGGGCCAGCGGCTCGCCGGGCGTGGCGGTGACCACGCCGGCGGTCTGCGGCAGCAGGTCCGGCACGGCGGTCACCTGCAATGCCCGGGGCAGCACCACGCAGGTCGGGCTGCGGGTCGCCGCCGCGGTGCGGAAGGCCTGGTCCAGCAGCGCCGGCACCTGTTCCGGGCGGCGGCCGTAGCGGACGAACTGGTTGCACACGTCGCCGAAGAGCCGGCTCAGCCCGATCTCCTCGTGCGCCCCGCCGAGCGGGCCGCTGACGTCCTCACCGATGATCGCCACCACCGGCTTGCTGTCCAGCTTGGCGTCGTAGAGGCCGTTGAGCAGGTGCACCGCGCTGGGACCCTGGGTGGCCAGGCACACCCCGATGCCGCCGGTGAACTTGGCGTGGCCGGTGGCCATGTAGGCGGCGGTCTCCTCGTGCCGGGCCGGCACGAACGCCGGGTCGCCGCCGGCGTCGTCGAGCGCGGTCAGCAGCGGGGCGAGCGCCGCGCCGGGGTAGCCGAAGGCCCGCGGCACCCGCCAGGCCCGCAGGCGCTCGACCACCAGGTCGGCGACGGTACGGTCAGCCATCGCCCCGCCCCGGGGTGCCGGCGTCGACGTAGCGCAGCACCGCACCGACCCCGTCGGTCAGCTCCGGCGCCTCCTCCGGCGCGAGCACGGTCAGGTCCGCGTCGGTGCCGATCAGCGCGCGCAGCAGCGCGGCGTCGGCGCGTACCTTCTGCGGGTCGGCCACCGACATGTCCGCCAGCTGCGCCGGGTCGGTGGCGATCTCGGTCGGCTCCGGGCCGACCCACAGCTCGCCGTCGGCGGACGCGTCGTCGACGATCAGCATGGTGTCGACCTGGTTGCGTTGCAGCGCGGCGACCACCGCGTCGAGCCCGGCGCCGACGTCCTCCTGCACGCCGAAGCGGTCCAGCGCGGCGGCGACCCGCCGGTCGGCGACCTCGGCGACGGTCTGCACGGTGAGGTCGTCCATCAGCGTGTCGTCGGCGCCGCCGGTACGCGCGCCGGCGTCCGTGCGGACCAGCACGTCCTGCCAGCGCTCCGGCAGCTGGGCGGCGATCATGCCGGTGGCCCGGATGTCCCCGGCCACCACGACCACGTCGGCGCCGACGCGCTCGGCCAGGTCGGCGGTGGCGGCCGCCGCGTCGCCGGCGTTGTGGTGCCAGGCCTCCACGGCGGCGCGCTGGTAGCGGGACTGCGACCAGCCGCCCGGCTGCACGCGGCGCAGCTGCCGGCTCTGCCGGCCGGTCACGTGGGCCCGCCGGGGCACGCCGCCGGCGCTGACCGCCATCGCGTCCGCGCCGCTCCGGTCGGCCAGCACGCGTACCCAGGCGACCTGCTCGCCGCGTTGGGCGACCAGCGGCATGGTGTGCGGCAACGCGGCCCAGGTGGCCAGGTCGCGCAGCGGCGGCGCGGAGAGGTACTCGGTGAGCACCACCCGACCCCGGCTGGCGAAGACCGCGATGCCGTAGTCGCCGGGCATCGGCTCGTGCCGGCGCACCACCTCCTCCACCGCCTCCACGGTGACCTGGTCGGCGCCCTGGGCCAGCAGGTCGCCCTTGAGCGCCCGCCAGCGCAGGTCGACCTGCGGGCGGGAGTCGTGGGTGTCCCGGGAGGCGTCCAGGTAGACCGAGCACCACGGCCCGGGACGGTCGTAGAGCGGGCGCAGGAAGGACAGCTGCATGCTCGACCCCTTTCCAGCTCGGCCGCACGCATACCCGCACCCCGGCCGATGTCACCTGCACCCACTGCACCCGGACCGGGCCGTGACCGCCGTTCATTCACGTCGTTCAACCCGAAGGATCGATACCATCTGTGCACGCAACGGAACTCTCGGTGGTGAACATGGACACGGACCTGCACACCCGACGCCCGGCACATCCGACCGAACGCGTCGTCACCGGACGCCTGGTCCGGCTGATGGAGGGCTACGCCCGCGAGGTACGCGTGGGCCAGCCGGTGCTGGTCGCGGTGCTGACCGCCGCCGGGGTGATGGGGCTGCTGCTACGGGTGGTCCGCGCGCTGCTCAGCAACGGCGGCGGGGGTGCCAGACGCAGCTTCAAGGACCTGAAGAAGGGGCCCGAGTTCCTGGTCACCCCGGTGCGGGTCCGCGACACCACGGACCGGCTGGTCGAGGTGGAGCTGCACGGCCACCTGCCGCAGAGCGCGCTGCACCCCGGCGACCACGTCCAGCTCACGCTGCGCGCGCAGCGCGACCCCGACCTGCCGCCCCGGATCGAGCGGATCGTCAACCTGACCACCGGGCAGCTGCTCACCCCGCGTACCGCGACGCTCTGGTCCCACCTGGGCCCGGCGCTGCTGCTCCAGGCGCTGCTCGGCGCGTTCCTCGTGCTCGCCGTCGCCGCCTGCTCCGCGCTGACGTGAAAGGCGGGGCCCCTCTTAACGTTTTCGGTAGAGGCGGGGGCCCTTCTTAACCACCGACGCCGGTGAGGGTGCGCTCGGCAGGTGCGGCTGCGGGGGCGTCGAGAAGGCCGCGCCGGCGCGCCCACCGCTCGAACAGCACGGTGGCGAACGGGGGGACGGCGCTGGCCAGCGCCAGCCCGGTCCGCACCAGGGACCAGCGGCGGCGCCGGGCCACCACGAGGACCAGCAGCCCGTACGCCACGAAGAGCGCGCCGTGGATCGGGCCGAACACCTGCACGCCGATCTCGTTGCGCGGCGGTCCGTACTTGACCGCCATGCCGGCCAGCAGCGCCGCCCACGAGCACGCCTCGGCGATCGCCGCCACCACGAACGCCCGGATCCACCCGTCGCGCATCGCCACTCCCCCTCCGAACCGGCGGCCATCGTAGCCGCCCCAGCTGTGACCAGGTGTTAAAAGGGGCCCCCGCCTATGCAGAAGGCGTTAAGCGGGGGCCCCTCCTTACCCGCACAGCGGGTGAGGGAGGGCGTTTTTGGGTACAGGAAAGGTCCTTCGGGCCTTTCCTGACCGGCCGCTCCGTGCCAGGTTGGGAGAACCAACGGTGACAAGGCGGTGACCATGGGCGAGGACGTCGGCGCGCGCACCTTCAGCCGGGAGGATCGGGCCCGCTACCGGGAGAAGGTCCGGCGGTGCCTGGACGTCTTCGCGGAGATGCTGCGCGAGTCCCGGTTCGACGTGGAGCGGCCGATGACCGGGCTGGAGATCGAGCTGAACCTGGTCGACGACGCCTTCGACCCGGCCATGCGCAACGCGGACGCGCTGGAGGCGATCGCCGACGAGGATTTCCAGACCGAGCTGGGCCGGTTCAACGTGGAGATCAACGTGGCGCCGCGCCGGCTCGCCGGCACCGGCACCGCCCAGTTCGAGGAGCACGTGCGAGCCAGCCTGAACGCGGCCGAGCAGAAGGCTCGCACGGTCGGCGCGCACATGGTGATGATCGGTGTGCTGCCGACGTTGCGCCCGGAGCACCTGACCGCCGAGACGCTCTCCACCAACCCGCGTTACGCGCTGCTCAACGAGCAGATCCTCGCCGCCCGGGGCGAGGATCTGCCGATCTCGATCAGCGGGGTGGAGCGGCTGGCCACCACCGCCGACAGCATCACGCCGGAGGCGGCCTGCACCAGCACCCAGTTCCACCTCCAGGTCAGCCCGGCGCAGTTCGCCGACTACTGGAACGCGGCCCAGGCGGTCGCCGGCATCCAGGTGGCGCTCGGCGCGAACTCGCCGCTGTTCTTCGGCCGGGAGCTGTGGCGGGAGACCCGCGTGCCGCTGTTCCAGCAGGCCACCGACACCCGGGCGGAGGAGATCAAGGCCCAGGGGGTACGCCCGCGGGTGTGGTTCGGGGAACGCTGGATCACCTCGGTGTTCGACCTGTTCGAGGAGAACGTGCGCTACTTCCCGGCACTGCTGCCGGTCTGCGACCCGGAGGACCCGGCGGCGACGCTGGCCAGCGGCGGCGTGCCGAAGCTGGCCGAGCTGCGACTGCACAACGGCACCATCTACCGCTGGAACCGGCCGGTCTACGACGTGCTGCGCGGGCGGCCGCACCTGCGGGTGGAGAACCGGGTGCTGCCGGCCGGCCCGACCGTGCTGGACACTGTCGCCAACGGCGCGTTCTACTTCGGCCTGGTCCGGGCGCTGGCCGAGTCGGACCGTCCGCTGTGGTCGCAGATGTCGTTCAGCGCCGCGGAGGAGAACTTCAACGCGTGTTCCCGGCACGGTATCGACGCCCAGGTGTTCTGGCCCGGGCTCGGTTACCTGCCGGTGACCGAGTTGGTGCTGCGCCGACTGCTGCCGATGGCCCACCACGGGCTGGACCGGTGGGGGCTGGACCCGGCCGAGCGGGACCGGCTGCTGGGCATCATCGAGCAGCGCTGCCTGACCGGCCGCAACGGCGCGACGTGGCAGGTGGAGACGCTGCACCGGCTGGAGTCCGCCGACCACCTGGACCGGCCGGCCGCGCTGCGCGAGGTGGTCCGCCACTACGTCGACCTCATGCACAGCAACCGCCCCGTCCACGAGTGGCCGATCCCCTGAACGGGTTCGGGGCCGTCCCCCGTCACCCGGGGGACGGCCCTGGTGCGGTCTACGCGGTCGCGCAGATCGCGTACGACGTCAGGTTCCAGTTGCCGGCGAAGGCGTCCTCCTCGTAGGCGCCCGAGGTGATCGAGGTGGGCGCGGTGACGGTGCTGCCGTTGGGCCGGAAGTCGTCCACGACCGCCTCTCCGGTGGCGCCGTTGAGCGCGTAGCCGGCCCCGGTGAGCACCTTGCCCGCCGGGCAGGGCGCGACGGCGCTGCGGAAGTCGCTGGAGCTGGTCGCGCTGGTCACGGTGGCCCGGACCAGCCCGGGGACCGGGTTGGCGCAGATCGCGTACCCGGTGAGGCTCCAGTTGCCGGCGAACGGGTCGGCCTCGTACGCGTCCACGGTGAGCGCGGTGGGTGCGGTGGCTGGTCCGCCGTTGGGCCGCAGGTCGTCCACCACCGCCTCACCGGTCGCGCCGTTGAGTTCGTATCCGGTGCCGGTGAGCACCTTGCCGGCCGGGCAGGACAGGATGGCGCTGCGGAAGTCGTTCGAGTTGCTCGCGCTGGTCACGGTGGCCCGGACCAGCCCGGGGACCGGGTTGGCGCAGATCGCGTACGCGGTGAGGCTCCAGTTGCCGGCGAACGGGTCGGCCTCGTACGCCCCGACCGTGACCGCGGTGGGGGCGGTGGCCACGCCGCCGTTGGGCCGCAGGTCGTCCACGATCGCCTCACCGGCGGCGCCGGTGAGTTCGTAGCCGGTGCCGGTGAGCACCTTGCCGGCCGGGCAGGTCGCGGTGACGGTCCGGAAGTCGTTCGAGTTGGTGGCGCTGACCGCGGAGATCCGCACCAGACCGGGGACGGCGGCGGAGGCCGGCATGGCGGGGGCGACCGCCACGACCGCGGTGGCGCCGCAGAGGGCGAGGGCGACCGTGGCACGGCGCCACGGTCCGTGGTGCTCTGACATGGGTTTGCTCCTTGTGCACGCCCGGCCGGGCGCACAGACGCCGGGCCGGTGACTTTCGGTATGGGCCACATACGTTAAGTAACCACGCGACCAGGCGTTACCCAAGATCTGACCACGCTGGGTAATCGACAGTTACCTTCCGTGGCCGAGGCAACCGGCCTACCATCGCCCGTCCCGCGCCCGGGTGACCTGCTGCGGCGCACTAGCATCGATCTCGCACGGCCGGGGCGTGGCCCGGCCGGAACGGGGGGCCGATGGGCACGGCGGAACGGCCACCGCCCGGCCGGTGGGCCGACGCACCGCGGTGGGTCCGGGCCGTCGTGGTCGCTGCCGCCTGCGTCTTCGCGTACGGGGGCGTCGTGCACCTGGGCGACCTGCTCGGTGTCCGGCCGGGTGGCCCTGGCCCGTCCACACCCGCCTGGCTGTTGCTCTCCTTCACCTCGCTGACGGTCCTCGATCCGGTCGCGGCGGCGCTGCTGGCGCTGCGCCGGATCGAGGGCCTGACGCTGGGCTGCGTGGTGCTCGCCAGCGACGCGGTCGCCAACGGGTACGCCAACTACGCGCTGGACACGACGCCGGGGATCACGCCGGGCCGCATCGGACAGGCCGTCATCACGCTGCTCGCGGTCGGTCTGGTCGCGGTGGCGCCGACGGTCGCGCCCTGGCTGCGCCGCCCCGCGCACCCGGACGCCGTCAGCCGGCGACAGCGGTGAACGTGAACGTGCCGAGGACGGCCAGCGGGAGCGCCACGACCGCGGCGAGCAGTCGCACCCGCAGGGTGCGGCCGACCAGTTCCAGCAGCAGCGCGGCGAGCCCGAGGTCGATGACCACGTTCCACCACGCGCCCGGGTAGCCGGCCCGGGCCCTGCCGACGAAGCGCAGCGCCTCCTCGACGAACACGGCCGCGGGCAGCGCGACCGCCACCACTCGCCGCCACCCGGACGTACGCGCCCAGACGCCGGCCGCGCCGAACACCACGCCCGCGAGCACACCGGACGCCATCCAGAGCAACGACGTGGGCGCGGTGATCACGGCCAGGTCGTCGCCCTGGAGCAGCGCCGCCGCCAGGTAGTAGCTGGGCACGGCGACGACCAGCAGGACCACGCCCGCCACCGCCGCCCGCCACACGCCCGTCCGGACCCACAAGCCGAGCGCGAACGCGGCGACCGCCCAGGTGGCGGTGGAGTTGCCGAGTTCGGCGAGCGGGTAGGGCACCCACTTGATCCAGACGAAGTCGAGGAAGCCGAGCAGGAAGCCGGCGACGGGGGTGACGAGCGCCAGCATGCGGCGTGCGGGTGGCATGGCGGCGAGCATACTCGGTATGCATCTCGCGTGGCCGGCCGGCCCCTGCCGGTGCGGTCAGGCCGGCGCGCAGCGCTCCCGCAGCGTGGGCACGCCGGGCCCGGTCAGGTCGTCGCAGAAGGACGCGCGCCCCGCCATCGCCATGGTCAGGGCAAGCGTGGTGCCGCTGACCAGCGGGCCGCCCCCGACGGCGAACGGCCCGTCGGTCGCCGCCGCCCGCAGTCCCGCCACAGCGGTGCGCCCGGACACCGTGAA
This sequence comes from Micromonospora humi, assembly GCF_900090105.1. Taxonomy (GTDB): domain Bacteria; phylum Actinomycetota; class Actinomycetes; order Mycobacteriales; family Micromonosporaceae; genus Micromonospora; species Micromonospora humi. Next base: position 564,592 of record NZ_FMDM01000002.1, read on the forward strand.
GTCCCGCGCCGCGAAGAAGCGGGCGACCGGCGTGACGGCCTCGACCGCCGGCGTCCGGTCGAGGCCGAGCGGCCGCCGGATGTCCTGGGCGTGCACGACCACCTCGCCGAGCCACGCCTCGGTCGGGCCGAACGTCGACGTGGTGCTGCGCACGATCCGGCGGAACCGGGCCAGGGTCTCCCCCGGGTCGGCGCCCCGGTGCTCGGCCAGGCGGCGGTCGTTGTGCAGGTCGAAGTCGAACCGGGCGCCCAGCACGCTGGCCAGCCAGCGGACCCGGCCGAGGCTGGCCGCCGCGGTCAGGTGCGCGACCACCTCCTCCACCGTCCACCTGCCGCACAACGAACGCCGCGCCCACTGCGCCGCGTCGAGCCCGGCCAGGTCGTCGGCGAGAGCGGCCCGCTCGGCGTGCGCGAGCGCCCACAGGTCTGCGCGGGAAAGCGTGTCGGACACGGAAGCCTCCAAGGGGTCGAGCTGTCCCCGTGAGGACCGCGCTCCGGCCCCGGACTCATCGGCGCGGCGGTCAGCGGGTCGGCTGACGGGCCACCGACTTCACGATCGAGCCACCGACCGCATGACGACGATCGCCCCGCGACCGGAGTGGTGGCGGGGCGATCGTCGTGCGATCCGGCCCATCTACGTGAGCGATGCCTTGACGGCGTCGACGGTGCGGATCATCTGCTCGTACCGCTCGAAACCCGCGTCGACGGCGGCGAGGTCCACGCCGCAGTCGCGTTGCCGCTGCCGCAGCAGATCCTCGTCCAGGTCGATCGGGAACGCCACCGGGTCGAGACCGGTGGCCCAGGGCACCTCGTCCTCCTCGATCCGGAGCCAGCCGCCCTCGTCGAGGACCAGCACCCCCTCGCCGACGCCTCGGGTCCACTGGTCGAACAGCGGGGCGAGGCTGACGGCGAGACGGGGCGGCGCTCAGTTCACCGGTCGCACCGGCGCGTGATCGACGTCAGGAACCCGTCGTGGCGCGGTCGGAGCCTCGGGTCAGAGCGAGACGATCGCCGCGCTCTCCGCCGGCAGTTGGAGGCCGTCGCGCATCACCGAGACCCCCTCGGCGGTGGCCAGCAGCACCCGGCGCACCACCCCGGGCAGGTTGACCCGCTGCGGCCGGTCGGCCAGGTTGGCCACCACCAGCGTGTCGCCGCGCCGCACCACCAGGAACTGGTCGCCGTGGCGCACCTCGACCCGGTGCAGGCGCGGGTCGGACAGGTCGGGGCGCGACCTGCGCAGCGCGATCAGCCGGCGGTGGAACTCGTACATCTCGCGGTGTTCGGGTTTGTCCAGCTCCGCCCAGTCGAGCCGGGACCGCAGGAAGGTCTGCGGGTCCTGCGGGTCGGGCACGTCGTCGGTGGCCCAGCCGTGCGCGGCGAACTCGCGCCGCCGGCCGGTGGCGACCGCGACGGCCAACTCCGGCTCCGGGTGGCTGGTGAAGAACTGCCACGGCGTGGTCGCGGCCCACTCCTCCCCCATGAACAGCATCGGGGTGAACGGCGCGGTCATCAGCAGCGTGGCGCCGACCCGCAGCATCCAGGCCGACAGCGTGGCGGAGATCCGGTCGCCGGTGGCCCGGTTGCCGATCTGGTCGTGGTTCTGCAGGTAGGCGACGAACCGGTGGCCGGGGGTGCGCTGCCGGTCGACCGGTCGACCGTGGCTGCGGTTACGGAAGCTGGACCAGGTGCCGGCGTGGAAGAACGCGCCGGTGAGCACGTCGGTGAGGCACTCCAGCGAGCCGAAGTCGCCGTAGTAGCCCTGCCGCTCGCCGGTGAGCAGCGTGTGCAGCGCGTGGTGGGCGTCGTCGTTCCACTGCGCGTGCAGGCCGTAGCCGCCGGCCTCCCGGGCGGTGATCAGCGTCGGGTCGTTCAGGTCGGACTCGGCGATCAGCGACAGCGGCCGGCCCAGCGCCGTCGACAGCGACTCCACCTCGACGGCCACCTCCTCCAGCCAGTGGGTGGCCCGGCCGTCCGGCATCGCGTGCACCGCGTCCAGCCGCAGCCCGTCGACGTGGTAGTCGCGCAGCCACATGAGCACGCTGTCGACGATGTAGCGGCGGACGCCGTCGGAGTGCGGGCCGTCGAGGTTGACCGTGCGGCCCCAGGTGTTGCTCTGCTCGGTCAGGTAGGGCGCGAACCGCGGCGCGTAGGCCCCGGAGGGCCCGAAATGGTTGTAGACGACGTCGAGGATCACCCCCAGGCCCCTGGCGTGGGCGGCGTCCACGAACCGTTTCAGCCCGTCCGGCCCGCCGTAGGGCTCGTGCGGGGCGTACCAGCAGACCCCGTCGTAGCCCCAGTTGTGTTCGCCGTTGAACGCGTTGACCGGCAGCAGCTCGACCAGGTCGACGCCCAGGTCGACCAGGTGGTCGAGCCTGGCGATCGCCGCGTCGAACGTGCCCTGCGGGGTGAACGTGCCGACGTGCAGCTCGTAGAGGACGCTGCCGGGCAGTTGCCGCCCGGTCCAGGCGGTGTCCGTCCAGGCGAACGCCGCGTGGTCGTACACCCGGCTGGGGCCGTGCACGCCGGCCGGCTGCCAGGCCGAGCGGGGGTCGGGCAGTGCCTGCTCGTCGTCGTCGAGCAGGAACGCGTAGTCGGTGCCCGGCCCGGCGTCGGGCGCCTCCACCCGCCACCAGCCGTCCCGGCCGGGACGCAGTTCGTGGTCGGCCGCGCCGGGCAGGCGCAGCCGCACCCGGGCGGCCTCGGGCGCCCACACCGTGAACTCGGTCATGCGGCGGCCTCCACAGGGTCGGTGGGTGCGAGGAGGGCGACGGGATAGGTGCTCAGCAGATCATCCAGGAGCAGCTCGGCACCACTGTAGACCCGACCGGTGAACAGGTCGGTCATCCGATGAACGGGAAGTGACAGGGTCGTGTCCCGCCAGCCACCCTCGCGGGCCAGCCGCAGCGGCAACCGGGTCGCCACCGCGACCGCGCCGCCCCGGTCGAAGGCCACCGCGTGCGCGCCGGCCGGGCCGTGCGCCGGCGCCGGCCGGTAGCCGTCGAACAGCTCCGGGTGGTCGCGGCGCAGCCGCAGCGTGCGGGAGACCACGAGCAGCTTGGCCGCGCCGTCCGCGGCCACCGCCGGCTGCCAGCCGGCATCGAGGCGGGCCAGCACGTCCCGGCGTACGGCGAAGTCGACCGGGCGGCGGTTGTCCGGGTCGACGAGCGAGTTCTCCCACAGCTCGGTGCCCTGGTAGGTGTCCGGCACCCCGGGCATGGCGAGCTGGACCAGCTTCTGCCCGAGCGCGTTGGACCAGCCGGCCGGGGTGATCTCGTCGGCGAACGCGGTGATCTGGGCGTGCAGCTCCGGGTCGTCGTACATCCGGTCGACCAGGGCGTGCAGCTCGTGCTCGAAGCCCGGGTGGGGGTCGGCCCAGCTGGTGCTCACCGAGGCCTCCCGGGCGGCCTTCTCGGCGTACCCGTGCAGCCGGTCCCGCTCGACCGGCCAGGCCCCGACGGCGGTCTGCCAGAGCAGGTGCGCCAGCGCGGGGTCGGCCAGCGGCACGCGGGACATCCAGTCGGTGACCCGCTCGGCCCAGCGCCCGGGCAGCTCGCTGAGCACCGCGAGCCGGGCCCGGACGTCCTCGCCGCGTTTGGTGTCGTGGGTGGAGAGCGCGGTCATGCTCGCCGGCCAGCGCACGTGCCGGGCGGTGGCGAAGCGGTGCAGCTCGGCCGGCGGCACGCCGAAGTGGGCCGGGCTGCCGCCCACCTCGTTGAGCGCGACGAACCGGCTCCACCGGTAGTAGGCGGTGTCCTCGACGCCCTTGGCCATCACCGCGCCGGTCAACTGCGGGAACCGGGCGGCCAGCTCGTGGCCGGGGTCGCGCAGGCGGGCGGTGACCTGGTCGAGCACGCCGGTCAGGTCGGGGCGCCGCCGGCCGGCCTCGCTGCGCGCGGCGGCCAGGTGCCGGGCCCCCTCCGGCGGGTAGCCGCGGTAGACCGGGAAGCACGCGGCCAGCTCCGCGAGGGCGGCGCGGACCTGCTCGCCGGGCAGTTCGGGCACGAGCGCGGCGAGGCGGGTCAGCTCGGCGGCGAGCAGCCGGGTGGCGGCTTCCAGCTTGGTGGCGTGGGTCAGGTCCTCCCAGGAGGTGTGCCGCCCGGTCACCCGGCCGTCGAGCGCGGTGAAGTCCGCCTCGGCGTCCGGGTCGACGAAGAGCCCGCACACCGCGGCGAGGGCGTCGTAGCCGGTGGTGCCGTCGACCGGCCAGTCCGGCAGGTCCTCGCCGTACTCCAGGATCTTCTCCACCACCAGCCAGCGCTCGGGGGCGGCGGCGCGCAACCGGGCCAGGTAGCCGGCCGGGTCGCGCAGCCCGTCCGGGTGGTCCACCCGGATGCCGTCGACGTCCCCGGCGTCGACCCAGCGCAGGATCTCCGCGTGGGTGGCGTCGAAGACGCCCGGGTCCTCCACCCGCAGCCCGGCCAGGTCGGAGACGGCGAAGAACCGACGGTACGTCAGCTCGGTGTCGCCGCGCCGCCAGTTCACCAGCTCGTAGTGCTGCCGGTCGTGCACCTGCCGCGGCGTCCCGTCGCCGGTGCCGTCGGCGACCGGGAAGCGGTGCTCGTGGTAGCGCAGCTCGCCGTCGACCAGCTTGAGGTCGTCGAGCGCGTCGGGAGCGTCGGCGAGCACCGGCAGCAGCAGCCGGCCGCGGTCCCAGTCGATGTCGAACCAGCCCGCGTACGCCGAGTCGCGCCCCCGGCGCAGCACGTCCCACCAGGCCGGGTTGGCCGCCGGCCGGGCCACCCCGGCGTGGTTGGGCACGATGTCCACGACCAGGCCCAGCCCGGCCGCGCGCAGCGCCCGGACGAGTCGCTGCCGGCCGGCCTCGCCGCCCAGCTCCGGGTTGACCGCGCGGTGGTCGACCACGTCGTAGCCGTGCGGTGAGCCGGGGGTGGCGGTGAGCAGCGGCGCGGTGTAGAGGTGGGTGACGCCGAGCGCGGCGAGGTAGTCGGTCAGGTCGGCGGTGGCGTCCAGGTCGAAGCCGGGCCGCACCTGCACGCGGTAGGTCGAGCGAGGGGTGTCGGGCATCAGGGCGTCCTCTCCAGGACCAGCAGCGAGCGGTCCGGCACGCAGACCGTGCCACCCGCCTCCACCACTGTCGTCTTCTCCGGATCCGGTTCCGCGGTGCTGATCACCAGCTCCCACTGCGGGCCGAACTCCTCGCCGGGCAGCGCGAAGTCCAGCGGTGCGTCGTGCGCGTTGAACAGCAGCAGGAAGGAGCTGTCCCGGTGGCGCTGGCCGTACTGGCCGCGCTCCGGGATGCCGTCGCCGTTGACGAACAGGGCCACCGAGCGGCCGAAGTCGTTGCCCCAGTCCTCGCCGGTCATCTCCCGGCCGTCCGGGGTGTACCAGGCCAGGTCGGGCAGGCCGGAGCCGGCGGCCCGACCGCCGACCGGCAGCCCGGTGAAGAACCGCCGGCGGCGGAACACCTGGTGCCGGTTGCGGAAGTCGGTGAGCCGCCGCACGAAGGCGAGCAGCTCGTCGTCGGCGCTTTCCCAGTCCACCCAGGCCAGCTCGCTGTCCTGGCAGTAGGCGTTGTTGTTGCCGCGCTGGGTGCGGCCCAGCTCGTCGCCGTGCCCGAGCATCGGCACACCCTGGGACAGGATCAGCGTGGCCAGGAAGTTGCGCCGCTGCCGGGCCCGCATCGCCCGCACGCCCGCGTCGTCGGTGTCGCCCTCGACGCCGCAGTTCCAGGAGCGGTTGTGGCTCTCCCCGTCCCGGTTCTCCTCGCCGTTGGCCTCGTTGTGCTTGTCGTTGTAGGAGACCAGGTCGGCGAGCGTGAAGCCGTCGTGGCAGGTGACGAAGTTGATGCTGTGGAACGGGCGACGGCCGTCGTCCTGGTAGAGGTCGGCGGAGCCGGAGATGCGGGACGCGAACTCGGCGAGCGTGGCGGGCTCGCCGCGCCAGAAGTCGCGGACGGTGTCGCGGTATTTCCCGTTCCACTCGGTCCACTGGGGCGGGAAGTTGCCCACCTGGTAGCCGCCGGGGCCGATGTCCCACGGCTCGGCGATCAGCTTGACCCGGCCGACCACCGGGTCCTGCTGCACCACCTCGAAGAACGTGGAGAGGCGGTCCACCTCGTAGAACTCCCGGGCGAGCGTGGCGGCCAGGTCGAAACGGAAGCCGTCGACGTGCATCTCGGTGACCCAGTAGCGCAGCGAATCCATGATCAGTTGCAGCGAGTGCGGGCTGCGCACGTTGAGGCTGTTGCCGGTGCCGGTGTAGTCGACGAAGTAACGCCGATCCTCCTCCGACAACCGGTAGTAGCTCGGCGTGTCGATGCCCTTGAAGCTCAACGACGGGCCGAGGTGGTTGCCCTCGGCGGTGTGGTTGTAGACCACGTCGAGGATGACCTCGATGCCGGCGGCGTGCAGCGCCTTGACCATGCCCCGGAACTCCTGCACCTGCTGGCCGAGGCGGCCCAGCGCCGAGTAGCCGTGGTGCGGGGCGAAGAAGCCGATCGTGTTGTAGCCCCAGTAGTTGCGCAGGCCCAGGTCGACCAGGCGGTGGTCGTGCACGAACTCGTGCACCGGCATCAACTCGACAGCCGTCACCCCGAGCCGCTGGAAGTGCTCGATCATCACCGGCGAGGCGATCCCCGCGTACGTGCCGCGCAGCTCCTCCGGGATGTCCGGGTGCCGCATGGTCAGGCCGCGCACGTGCGCCTCGTAGATCACCGAGTGGTGGTAGGGCGTGCGCGGGGGCTTGTCGTTGCCCCAGTCGAAGTACGGGTTCACCACCACCGACTTCGGCATGTGCGGTGCCGAGTCGGCGGTGTTCATCCGGTCCGGGTCGCCGCCCACCTCGTAGTCGTAGACCGCCGGGTCCCAGGAGACCTCGCCGTCGACCGCCTTCGCGTACGGGTCGAGCAGCAGCTTGTGCGGGTTGCAGCGCACCCCGTTGGCGGGGTCCCACGGCCCGTGCACCCGGAAGCCGTAGCGCTGGCCCGGCTCGACACCGGGGATGTAGGCGTGCCAGACGTACGCGTCGACCTCGCGCAGCTCCACCCGGCGCTCGGTGCCGATGTCCCACTCGTCGAAGAGGCAGAGCTCGACCTTCTCCGCCACCTCGGAGAAGATCGCGAAGTTGGTGCCCATCCCGTCGTAGGTGGCGCCGAGGGGGTAGCTGTCGCCCGGCCAGACCTGCATGTCGCTCCTTCGGCCCATGATCATGAGCGCACCGGACGGGCGGCCGGCGCGCACGCGGTTCATGCCCCGCCGTACCGGCCACCAATCCACTCGTTCGGACGGTAACCCGAAAGCACGGGTGTCGTCCGTCACGATCGTCCTTTTCAGGGTGCGCCGGAGCGCCGGATGCACTTTCCTGGAGCGCGGACGCGCGCCCGCGCGGGTCCGCCCCGGCCGTTCGGCCATCCTCACCGCTGCTTCCCGCCGCCACCGATGCCGGCGTGTCCCCCCATGCATGGACGGAGATCGACGTGACCTCTCTGCGGGTCGGCGCGCAGACCGCCACCGCGACGGACCGGCTCCACCGGCCCACCCTCACCTCCCGCCCGATCCCGCCGGCGCAGCCCGGCGTCGCGCCCCGCAGCCGGCGCATCCTGATGCTGTCGTGGGAGTACCCGCCGGTGCTCGTCGGTGGCCTGGGCCGCCACGTGCACGCGCTCTCCGTCGCGCTGGCCGCCGCCGGGCACGAGGTCACCGTCGTCACCCGGCACGCCGAGGGCGCGCCGCTGGAGGAGTACGCCGACGGCGTGCGGATCGTCCGCGCCGCCGAGGACCCGGTCACCTTCCCGCTCGCCACCGGCTCGCTGCTGGCCTGGACCATGGCGTTCAACCACACGCTCACCCGGGCCGCGCTGCGCGCCGCCCAGACCGGTTCGTACGACGTCGTCCACGCCCACGACTGGCTCGTCGCGCACACCGCGATGACGCTGCGCGAGCACCTGGACGTGCCGCTGGTGACCACCGTCCACGCCACCGAGGCCGGCCGGCACCAGGGCTGGCTGCCGGAGGAGATGAACCGCACCATCCACGGCGTCGAGCACTGGCTGGCCGGCGAGTCCGGCCGGGTGATCGTCTGCTCCGGCTACATGCGCGACGAGGTCGGCGCGCTGTTCGGCGTGGACCGGTCCCGGGTCGACGTGGTCCCCAACGGCGTCGAGCCGCACCGCTGGCGGGTGCCCGCCTCGGCGGTCGCCGCCGCCCGGACCCGCTTCGCCGCCGGCGGCCCGCTCGTCACGTTCGCCGGCCGACTGGTCTACGAGAAGGGCGTGCAGCACCTGCTGGCCGCCCTGCCCCGGCTGCGCGAGCGGCACCCCGGGCTGCGCGCGGTGATCGTCGGCGACGGGCCGTACCGGGGCGAGCTGGAGGCCGAGGCGCACCGGCTCGGGCTGGGCGACACGGTCAGCATGCCCGGGTTCCTCGGCGGCACCGACCTGCCCGCCGTGATGGCCGCCTCGGACTGCTTCGCGGTGCCCAGCATCTACGAGCCGTTCGGCATGGTCGCGCTGGAGGGGGCCGCCGCGGGCGCGCCGCTGGCCGTGTCGCGTACCGGCGGGCTGGCCGAGATCGTCGAGCCGGGCGTGACCGGGATGACGTTCGCCCCGCACGACCCGGACGGGCTCGCCGAGGCGGTGCACGCGGTGCTCGCCGACACCGACCGGGCCCGCGCCATGGCCCGCCGGGCCCGCGCCTTGGTGCACGAGAAGTACGGCTGGTCGGCGATCGCGTCCCGCACGGCCGCCGCGTACGCCGCCGCCATCGCCGGCGACCCGGCGTTCACCGCCGCCCGCGCCGAGCAGCGGATGGCCACCGGCCACACCCGGCCCGCCCTGCCCCCGGGCAACCTCCTGGCCGCCGCCGGCCTGAGGTGAAAGGAGGGGCCCCCTGTTAACGCCTGCGGTATAGCAGGGCCCCCGCTTAACACCCCGCCCCCGGGCGTACGCGAAGGCCGCCGACCCGAGTTCGGGTCGGCGGCCTTCGCGTACGCCGTTGTTAAGAAGGGGCCCCGCCTATGCCTGAGGCGTTAACAGGGGCCCCCTCCTTACACCTCAGCGGTTGGCGGCGGGGACGTAGTCGCGCTCGGGGGCGCCGGTGTAGATCTGCCGCGGGCGGCCGATCTTCGTCTCCGGGTCGTTGATCATCTCGCGCCACTGGGCGATCCAGCCCGGAAGCCGGCCCAGCGCGAACAGCACCGTGAACATCTTGGTCGGGAAGCCCATGGCCTTGTAGATCAGGCCGGTGTAGAAGTCCACGTTCGGGTAGAGCCGCCGGGAGACGAAGAAGTCGTCGGCCAGCGCGATCTCCTCGAGCTGCATCGCGAGGTCCAGCAGCGGGTCCGGCTTGGCCATCCGGCCGAGCACGTCCTGGGCGGCCTTCTTCACGATCGCGGCGCGCGGGTCGTAGTTCTTGTAGACCCGGTGGCCGAAGCCCATCAGCTTCACGCCGTCCTGCTTGTCCTTCACCTTCCGCACGAAGGTGCGGACGTCGCCGCCGTCGGCCTGGATCTTCTGGAGCATCTCCAGCACGGCCTGGTTGGCGCCGCCGTGCAGCGGGCCGAACAGCGCGTTCACGCCGGCCGAGACCGAGGCGAACAGGTTGGCGTTGCTGGAGCCGACCAGCCGCACGGTCGAGGTGGAGCAGTTCTGCTCGTGGTCGGCGTGCAGGATGAACAGCATGTCCAGCACCCGGGCGACGACCGGGTCGACCTCGTACTGCTCGGCGGGCACGCCGAAGGTCATCCGCAGGAAGTTCTCGACGTAGCCGAGCGAGTTGTCCGGGTAGAGCAGCGGCTGGCCGATCGACTTCTTGTACGCGTACGAGGCGATGGTGGGGACCTTCGCCATCAGCCGCACCGTGGACATCTCCACGTGCTCGGAGTCGAACGGGTCCAGGCTGTCCTGGTAGAAGGTCGAGATGGCGCTGACGGCCGAGGAGAGCACGGCCATCGGGTGCGCCTCACGGGGGAAGCCGTCGAAGAAGCGGCGCATCTCCTCGTGCAGCAGCGAGTGCCGCCGGATCCGCTCGCTGAACTCGGTGAGCTGCGTCTGGCTCGGCAGCTCGCCGTAGATCAGCAGGTAGGAGACCTCCAGGAAGGAGGACTTCTCGGCCAGCTGGTCGATGGGGTAGCCGCGGTACCGCAGGATGCCCGCGTCACCGTCGATGTAGGTGATCGCGGACGAGCAGGACGCGGTGTTGACGAAACCGGGGTCGTACGTGGTCATCCCGGTTTCCTTGAGCAGCTTGCTCACGCCGATCCCGGCGGGGCCCTCGACCGCGGACTGCACCGGCATCGACAGCTGTCCACCGGGGTGGTCGAGCTTGACTTCCGTCATCTGTTCCTCGCTTCGCCGGCAAGATCTTCGTTGAATTGCCTTCGCTTCTACCGTAATCACGGTGCGGTGGACAACGCTCGGCATGGTTTGGGGGTGAGGTATGCGTCACCTCATTCCCGACTTGCTGGGTCGGAAACCGGGTGGGAGCGCAGATCAGGACAGGGTGAGGCGCCGCAGCGCCCCGCCGGCGTCGACCCGGTAGACGTCGAGGCGGTTGGCCCCGGCGGCGAAGAGCCGGTCGTCGGGGAGGAACGCGGCGAACCGCCGCCCGCCGGCGTCCGGCGGCACGACCGGCACCACCGCGCCGACCGTGCCGTTGACCGCGACGGCGAGCCGGGTGCCGTCCGGCACCGAGGCGGGCACGGTCCCCCAGACCAGCGCGGGCAGCCCGCGCCTCGGGTCGACCGCGTCGAACGCGGACCGGTTCGCCACGGTGGCGGTGCCGCCGGACGGCGCCGCGCCGACCCGGGTGCCGATCAGCCGGTCGGCGGCGGGCAGCGGCACCGGCGCGGGCACCCCGCCGGTGATCGTCACCGGCTGCCCGGGCCGGTCGTAGAAGCGCTTGTCGGTCCGCCCGCGCGGGGCGGCCTTGGCCGAGACGCCGTCCATCCGCCACGGCACCCGCACGTGGGTCTCGTCGGCGATGGTGGGCAGCAGGTCGACGTGCTCCCAGTTGCGGTCGTCGACCCGACCGGCGCGCTGGCCCGGCTCCTTGACGAACATCGGCACCCAGGCCACCTGGTCGGCGGCGTGGTCGATGGCACCCATCCCCCGGCCCTGCCAGTCCTGGCGGAAGCTCACCCCGTGATCGGCGGTCACCAGCACCAACGCCTTGTCGTAGAGACCGGTGGCGCGCAGCGTGCGCAGCGTCTCGCCGATCAGCCGGTCGGTGTAGCCGAGCTGGGCCAGGTGCCGGGCCCGGGCCAGGTCCACCCAACCGGCGCCGTCGTTGGGCAGGTCCTCCGGCGCGTCGTAGTGCGCCCCGGACGGCAGGTAGGCCCAGGGCGAGTGCGGCATCAGCAGGTGCAGGAAGTGCAGCGTGGGCCGGGCGGCGGGACGCAGCCCGGCGAGGAACGAGGTGAACCGGGCGGGCTGGTTGTCGTCGAGGGTGTCCCAACGGAACTTGGGGTCGTCGGGCACCGGCTCGGCGGCGTCCAGCCCGGCCTCGGCGGCGGTCTGCTCGCGGTAGGAGTCCTCCGGGTCGACCCGGCTGTCCACCGGCGCGGTGAGCTGTCGCAGCAGCTTGCCGCTCTCCCGGGCCAGCACCCCGATGCCCTGCTGCGGGCTGGCCGCCTGCTCGCAGCGGCTGGGCGGGCAGAGCCGGGTGATGCTCTCCTCGGCCTTGATCTGGTAGAGGCCGCCGAGCGCGGTGAACAGGTTGTCCGGGTACTGCGAGTAGTGCGGCGCCACGGCCCGTTCCGGGTAGCGGCCGCTGAGCATGGCCGGCAGCGCGTAGGGTGTCCAGCCGCTGACGCCGGTGGCGTTGCGGTACCAGGTCGAGCCGGCGGCCAGCGCGGCGAAGTTCGGGTAGCGGGTGGCGTCGATCCGCCCGTCCGGGCCGAGCAGGGACACCAGCGGCAGCTCGTCCAGCACGATCATGACCACGGGCGGGTGCGCGCCCGCCCCGGCCACGCCGGTCGCGCCGCCGTCGCCGCGGGGCAGCACCACCGCCGAGGCCGGCGACGCGAACAGGAACAGCCCGACGAAGACCGCCGGGCCGACCGCCGCGACCCGCAGCACCCGGCGCGGTGCCCGCCACCGCCGGTGCGCGGCCGCCGCGCCGGCGCCCGCCACGCCGGCCGCCAGCAGCAGCGGTACGCCTCGAAGCGGCGTGAGGTGCCGGCCGACCTGGACCGCCAGCGCGGCGAGCAGCAGCCCGACCAGCACGGTGTGCACCGCGCTGCGGGTGGTCCGGCCGCCGAGCAGGGCCAGCGCGCCGAGCGCCGCGAACGGCAGCGTGGGGGCCAGCGCGATCAGGGCGACCAGCAGCAGCACGTCACCCCGGGAGGCCCGGTGGAACAGGAAGAAGTCGGGGCTGCGGCCGAGCACGTCCAGCAGCGGCTGGGTGACCACCAGGCCGACCAGCGCCACCACCTCCGCCAGCCGGGCCGCCTCGGCCCGCCAGGAGCTCCGGCGAGCGGGCCGGTCGGCGTCGGCCGGGCGCTCCCGGGGCGGGGCGAGGGTGCCCTCAGCCACCCACCACCACCTGGTAGAGCGTGCGGGTGCCGGACGGCAGCTCGGCGCGGGCCACCACCGGGCCGCGCCGGGCCAGCAGCGCCTCGAACGCGTCCCGCCGGTAGTCCGGGAAGAGGCCGTCGGGCTTGTTGGCGAGCAACCGGCGGGCCATCGGGTCGTCCGGGTGGACGAACTCCACCACCAGGCTGCCGCCGGGCTCGGTGAACGCGGCGAGCTGGTCGAGCACCTCGGGCAGCGGCACGTTCCGGCCGATCGCCAGGTGGTGCACGACGGCCAGGGCGAGCACCACGTCGGCGCGCGCCCGGTCGGCGAACGCGGCCCGTTCGACGCCCCGCCAGCCGCCGCCGGGCGACGGGTCGGCCAGGTCCATCACCAGCGGCAGGATCCGCCGCTCCCCCTCGTCGCGCAGGGTGCGGTAGAGCGTGTCGACAACGGCCGGGTCCTGCTCGACGGCGACCACGTGCGCGGCGTGCCGGGCCGCGATGCGGGCGTACCGGCCGTCGTTGGCGCCCAGGTCCAGCGCCGCGCCGGGGCCGACGGCGGCCGCCGCCCGGTCGACGAAGGCCTCCTTGGCCTGCCGGTCCGGCACCGAGTAGGCGCAGGTGCGCTGGTAGTCCGACCAGTGGCTGTCGCCGGGCCGGTGGTCGAGGCGGCGCACCAGCCGGGTCAGCCCGCGTACGGTCGCCAGCGCCAGTTCGCGGGAGAACCCGGCGGCACGCAGCTGGGCGCGGACGTCGGTGGTGCTGGCGGCGGAGTTGCGGGCCTGCATGGCGCCGTGCAGGTGCACGTGGGTGGGCACACCGGCGTGCCAGCGGCGGGTGCCGGCGAAGAGCCGCCGCATCTGGTCCGCCTCGACGCCGTCGACGCGGGCCCGCAGGAACGGCTGGAAGTCCAGCCCGAGGTGGGCCTGGATCAGCAGCGGATAGAGGAACGTCTGGCAGAACTGCCGGTAGCCGGCCCAGGGTTCGCCGTCGCGCAGCGCCTCGAACGAGCCGACGTCGATGAACACCGGCCGGGCGCCGTGCCACTGCACGTTGTAGGCGGAGCCGTCCTTGGTGGTGAAGCCGGCCTCCAGCGCGGCGCGCAGCAGGTCCAGGTGCAGCAACGCGGCGTCGCGCAGCATCGCGTACGACCACTCGTAGGGGTGCGAGACGAACGGGATGCGGTCGTGTCGCAGCACCGCGGCCCAGGGCGCGTCGACCGGCGTCGGGGTCAGCTCCTCGGTGCCGACCAGGTGCCCGGCGGCGGTGAGGTCGCGGAAGAGGTCGCTGGCGGCCAGCGCCCGCCAGTCGCGGGCGGCGCGTTCGTCGAGCCCGCGCAGCACCTCCCGGCCGCGGTGGAAGACCCGGTTGCCGGGATCGCGGAAGGAGCCGGGTTCGACGCGGACGCCGGTGTCGGGGACCGTCACGCCGTCAGCCCTGGTCGGTGGGCTGGCGACGGAACCGGCTCACCAGTCGGCGCCAGTAGAGCTTGGCGGCCACCGCCACTCCGGCCACCCCGCCGACCACCGCCTGCACGATGAGACTGCCGGATCCCGCGTCCAGGTAGGCCAGGTGCGTCACGGCTGCTTTCCCTTCCTTCGCCGGTCATCGAAGTGCGGCCCGGTATGCGAGCTTTGCTCCTCAAAGCCGGACTCGTCCCCTACCGTACGCTGTCGACCGGACACCGCGCGGGCACACCGGGCACTCCCCTCCGTCCGATCCGTTCAAGACGGACCGGTCCGGACGCGCCTACCGTGGCCGGCATGACACCGCAGTTCGATCTCGTCGGGACGGTCGTCACCGACATGGCCCGCACCCTCGACTTCTACCGCCGCCTGGGGCTGCCGATCCCACCCGGCGCCGAGACGGAGCCGCACGTGGAGGTCGCCCTGCCCGGCGGCGTCCGGCTGGCCTGGGACACCGTGGAGACCATCCGCAGCTTCCACCCCGGTTTCGACCCGAGCGGCGGCAACTCGCGGATGAGCCTCGCCTTCCGCTGCGCCGACCCGGCCGAGGTGGACCGCTGGTACGCCGAGTTGACCGCCGCCGGTCACCACGGGGAACTGCCCCCGTGGGACGCCTTCTGGGGGCAGCGGTACGCGGTGCTGCACGACCCGGACGGCAACGGCGTGGACCTGTTCGCGCCGCTGCCCGCCGGGTGATCCGGTGCGCGGGCCGGTCAGCCGGCGGACGGGGTGAGCAGCCGGGTCGGCGGCACCCCGGCCAGCTCGCGCACGTCGCGGGTGAGGTGGGCCTGGTCGGCGTACCCGGCCCGCACCGCGACCTCGGCGAGCGGCGCGCCGCCCCGGGCCAGGTCGAGCGCGCGGCGCATGCGCAGGATGCGGGCGAGCGTCTTCGGCCCGTACCCGAAGAGCAGCCGGCTGCGCCGGTGCAGGGCCCGCGCGCCGAGGCCGACCTCGGCGGCGGTCGCGGCGACCGTCGCCCCGGCGGCCAGCCGGGCGGCCACCCGCGCGCCGAGCGGGTCGGGCCCACCGGCGGCCCGCAGCCGTGCCCGCGCCACCTCCTCCAGGACGGTCGCGCCGGCGGCCGACCAGTCGGTCGGCGACCCGGCCGGTCCGGCCACCGCCTCGACCCGCTCGGCCAGGTCGGCGGCGGCGCGGCCCCAGAGGTCGGCGAGCGGCACGCGCCGGTCCCGCAGCTCCTCGGCCGGCACCCCGAACACGGCCGGCCCGACGCCCGGCGGCAGGCGCAGCCCGATCCACCGCTCCCCCGGCACCGACCGGCCCACCTGAGCGACGCGGTCCGGCCCGGCGACCAGCAACCCGGCCCGGCTGGACCAGAGCAGATCCAGGCACCCGTCCGGCAGCACCCGCACCACCCCGTCGCCCGCCGAGACGCTCTCCCACCGCACGCCCCCGCGGATCCCCACCGACTCCCGCTCCCGGTACACCCCACCCACCCTGCCATCTCCCCGTCGATCATGAGGTTGGCGGCACCCGCCACGGCGGGTCACGACCGCCAACCTCATGATCGACGGGGGCGGGCTAGGGGCGGTGGTGCATGGCCAGGCGGAGCAGCAGGAAGCGCAGCGCGGTGGCGGCGAGGTTGGCCGCCACCAGGACGGCCAGCTCGACCGCGCGCGCCGGGGCGGTGAGCGCGTGCAGCACCGCCAGTGAGCCGCTGGTCAGGGCCAGGCCGAGGGCGAACGCGAGCAGCCCCTGCAGGTGGTGCCGCCCGGCGTGCCGCCGGCCGGTCACCCCGAACGTGAGCCGCCGGTTCGCCGCCGTGTTGGCCACCGCGGTCAGCAGCAGCGCCAGCAGGTTCGCCGGTTGCGCGCCGAGCGGCCCGCGGGCCGCCAGGAAGAGCAGCAGGTACGCGAGCGTGCTGGCCACCCCCACCGCGGCGAAGCGGACGAGTTGGCGGGGCAGCCCGACCGGCACCTGCGCCGGCGGCACCGGCAGCGGTCCCCGGCCGAGCTGGGCGCGCAGCCGGGCCAGCGGCAGCGCGCCGGTGACCAGCGCCCGGCCCAGCCGCCCGATGCCGCGCAGGTCGGCCAGGGCGGTGGCGAGCACGTCGACCCGGCTGTCCGGGTCGTCCACCCAGTCCACCGGCACCTCGTGGATCCGCAGCCCGGCCCGCTGGGCCAGCACCAGCAGCTCGGTGTCGAAGAACCAGCCGGTGTCCTGCACCAGCGGCAGCAGTTCGGCCGCCACGTCGGCGCGGATCGCCTTGAACCCGCACTGCGCATCGGAGAAACGCACCGCGAGCGTGCCGCGCAGCAGCAGGTTGTAACCCCGGGAGATCACTTCCCGCTTGGCGCCGCGGACCACCCGGCTGGTGCGCGCCAGCCGGGTGCCGATGGCCAGGTCGGAGTGCCCGGACAGCAGCGGCGCGACCAGCGGGGGCAGCGCCGCCAGGTCGGTGGAGAGGTCCACGTCCAGGTAGGCGAGCACCGGCGCCGGCGAGGCGGACCAGGCGGCCCGCAGCGCCCGTCCGCGTCCCTTCTCCGCCAGGTGCAGCACCGCCACCTCGGGCAGCTCCGCGGCGAGCGTCTCGGCCACCGCCAGGGTGCCGTCGGTGCTGGCGTTGTCGGCCACCGTGATCCGGAACGGGTACGGGAACTGCGCGCCCAGGTACGCGTGCAGCCGCCGGACGCAGGGGCCGAGATCGACCTCCTCGTTGTAGACGGGGACCACCACGTCCAGCACGGCGCCCTCGGCGGTGGGCCGGGCCCGCACCGCGGCCCGGGGCTCCGGCGTCAGCGTCATCACTCAGCCCTGCTTTCCGCTGCTCAGGTCGTACACGGTCACCCCGTCGACGGTGGTCGCGGTGAAGGTCTCGGCGACCCAGGCGCTGATCTCGGTCGAGGCGCTGCTGCCACCGTTCGCCCGGAACCCACCTCCGCCGAGGAACCAGTGGATTCGCCCGTCGGCCACGTACCGCTGGAACTGCGCGAGCGTCGGCGACGGGTCGCTGCCGTTGAAGCCGCCGATCGGCATCACCGGCTCGCCGGTGGCGAGCTGGTAGCTGGAGGCGTTGTTCGAGCCGACCGTGGCCGCGACCCAGGTGTAGTCGTCCGCGTCGGCCTTGAGCAGCGCGGTCATCTCGGCGCTCGGCTCGCGGGCGTCGAGCAGACCGCCCATGCCGCCACCGCGCTGCCCGCGCCCGGCACCGCCGTCCCGCCCGGTGCCGCCGTCCTGCCCGGTGCCGCCGTCCTGCCCGGTGCCGCCGTCCTGCCCGGTGCCGCCGTCCTGCCCGGTGCCGCCGTCCTGCCCGGTGCCGCCGTCCGGAAGTCCCGGCGGCTGGCCGCCCGGGAAGCCCGGGAACGCGCCGTTCCGGCCGGCGTTCGTACCGCCCGGGACCGGGCCGGCACCGCCCGGGAAGCCCGGGAACCCGCCCCCGGGGAACTCCGCGCCGCCCGGCACCCGCCCACCCGGGAAGCCACCCCGCCCGAAACCGCCCGCGACGAACGGACCGGCGCTCGGGATCGAGCCGGTGTGCGGGGTGGCCGCCGTCTGCACCGCGTACGCCGCCGGCCCGCCCAGCCCCGCGCCGAGCCCGAGCGCCAGCACCCCCGCCGACGCCCACCGCGCCCACCGTGGGCCCCGCGACAGGTCGATCAAGGGGTTCGCGTCACCGCGGGCCGCCCGGCACGACGCGAACCCCTTGGTCACCGGGGCGTCGAGGAGCGCCAGGAGGACGGCGGTGGTCAGGCCGGTGGCCAGCACGAGCGGGCGCAGCCAGGGGTACCAGTCGGGGCTGCGGCCGAGCAGGCGCCACGACCACCAGGCGGTGACCGCCAGCGTGCCGGCCAGGGTCAGCGTCGCGGCGTACCCGCGCCACCGGCCGGGGCCGGTCCGGGCCCGCCCGAGCTGGGTGACCCCGATGCCGACCAGCGCGCCGACGGCCGGGGCCAGGGCGACCGTGTAGTAGGCGTGGAAGATGCCGGACATGAAGCTGAAGATCAGCCCGGTGACCAGCAGCCAGCCGCCCCAGAGCAGCAGGCCGGCCCGGCGCCGGTCGGTACGCGCCGACCGCCCGGCCAGCCACAGGCCCGCCACCAGCAGGATCAGCGCCGCCGGCAGCAGCCAGGAGATCTGCCCACCGACCTCGGTGTCGAACATCCGCAGCGGGCCGGTCTGCCCGGAGAACGGCCCACCGCCGCCCGGCCGACCGCCCCCGCCGACGCTGCCCACCTCGTCGCCGGTGATCCGACCCAGGCCGTTGTAGCCGAGGGTCAGCTCCAGGATGCTGTTGCCCTGGGATCCCCCGATGTACGGGCGGGCGCTCGCCGGCACCAGCTCCACGATCGCCACCCACCAGCCGGCGGAGACCAGCACCGCCAGCCCGGCCAGCAGGAGCTGGCGGATCCGCCGCCCGAGACCGGTCGGCGCGGCCAGCAGGTAGACGCCGGCGAACACCGGGACCACCAGGAACGCCTGGAGCATCTTGGTGAGGAAGCCGAAGCCGACCAGCGCGCCGGCCAGCGCGATCCACCGGGTGCTCGCGGTCTCCACGGCCCGCACCGTGGCGTACGCGGCGGCCAGCAGCAGGAACACCAGCAGCGCGTCGGGATTGTTGAACCGGAACATCAGCGTGGCCACCGGGGTCAGCGCCAGGACCGCGCCGGCGAGCAGGCCGGCCGCCGGGCCGTACCAGCGGCGCACCGTCGCGTACAGCACACCGACCGACGCGACGCCGAGCAGCGCCTGCGGCACCAGGACCGACCAGCTGCTCAGCCCGAAGAGGCGCACCGAGAGCGCCATCAGCCAGAGCGAGGCGGGCGTCTTGTCCACGGTGATCGAGTTGGCCGCGTCCGAGGAGCCGTAGAAGAACGCCGTCCAGCTCTCCGACCCGGCCTGGGCGGCCGCCGAGTAGAACGCGTTGCCCCACCCGGAGGCGCCCAGGCCCCACAGGTAGAGCACCCCGGTCGCCACCAGCAGGCCCAGCAGGGCCGGGCGGGCCCAGCGCGGGTCGTCCGCCGGCCGGTCCGCCGGGGTCGACGTCGGTTCGGGTACGGGCGCGGCGGCCGGCCCGGCGACGGGCGGGTCGGCGGCTGCGGCGGGCGCGGGCGGGCCGGCGGCTGCGGCCGGCTCGGGCTGGTCGGCGGCTGCGGCCGGCTCGGGCTGGCCGGCGGCTGCGGCAGGCGCGGGCTGGCCGACGGTTGCCGGCTCGGGCCGGCCGTTCGTCGACGCGGTCAGCAGCCTCTCGGTTCTGTCCATGCCGGCAAGCCTCGCCAGGCCCGCTGACGCGCTCCCGTGAGCGGCCTATGCCTCCGCTGTGGATCCCGGCAGCCACACCGTGAACGCGGTGCGACCCGGCCGGCTGGCCACCTCGACCCGGCCGTGGTGCGCCTCCACCACGGCGGCGACGATGGCCAGCCCCAGGCCGGTGCTGCCGTGCGCCCGGGAGCGGGAGCTGTCGCCGCGGGCGAACCGCTCGAACACCTCCGGTTGCAGCTCCGCCGGGACGCCCGTCCCGTCGTCGGTGACGCGGAGTTCGACCCCGTCCGCCACCACCGCCAGTCGGGTGGTCACCGTGGTGCCGGGCGGGGTGTGCACCCGCGCGTTGGCGAGCAGGTTCGCCAGCACCTGGTGCAGCCGGTGCGGGTCGCCGGTGACGCTGAGCGGCTCGTCCGGCAGGTCGAGCTGCCAGCGGTGCTCCGGGCCGGCCACGTGCGCGTCGCTGACCGCGTTCACCGCCATCGCGGTGAGGTCGACCGGCTCGGCGGTGAGCGGGCGACCGGAGTCCAGGCGGGCCAGCAGCAGCAGGTCGTCGACGAGGCTGGTCATCCGGGTGCTCTCCGACTCGACCCGGCGCAGCGCGTGGGCCACGTCCGGCGGCACCTCCTGCCGGCCGCGCCGGGCCACCTCGGCGTATCCCCGGATGGCGGCGAGCGGCGTGCGCAGCTCGTGGCTGGCGTCGGCGACGAACTGGCGTACCCGGGTCTCGCTGGCCTGCCGGGCGGCGAGCGCGGCGGCGACGTGGCCGAGCATCCGGTTGAGCGCGCCGCCGACCTGCCCGACCTCGGTGCGGGGGTCGGTGTCGGCGGCCGGCACCCGGACCGACAGGGCCACCTCGCCCCGGTCCAGCGGCAGCTCGGTGACCCGGGCGGCGGTGGCGGCGACCCGGTTCAGCGGACGGAGCGTGCCGCGCACGATCAGCGCGCCGAGGCCACCGGCGACGACCAGGCCGGCGCCGATCACGCCGGCCTGCGCCACCACCATCCACATGACCGTCTCGTCGACCTCGGCGAGCGGGATGGCGAAGACGAGGATGTCGCCGTCAGGCATCTGCCGGGCCACGGCCCGGTAGCCGCCGCGCCCGTCCAGCCCGACCGTCCGCGGCCCGTCGCCGGGGCGGAGCCGGGCCAGCGCGGCCACCTCGTCCACCGGGACCGTGGCGGGCTGCGCGGCCGTCTGCCGGAACGCCAGGTCGACCTTCCCGTCGACCACCCGCGCCGCCACCGACTCGGCCGGGTAGCCGGGTGGAAACCCTGGGCGAAAACTGTCCGGCCGGCTCTCCGGCAGCTCGAACGGTGAGGGCTGCCGCACGTGCCGGCGCGATTCGCCCCCGGTGAGCTGTTCGTCGATCCGCGTGATCAGGAAGTGTCGCAGGGCAATCGTGGTCAGCCCGCCGACGCCGACGCTGACCAGCGCGAGCAGCGCCACCACGGAGAGCACCAGGCGGCGGCGCAGTGACCAGCCGGCCAGCCGGCGTGTCAGCCGCCCACCGGCGTCACGCGGCGGGCTTGAGGACATAGCCCGCCCCACGCAGCGTGTGGATCATGGGCGCCCGACCGGCGTCGATCTTCTTGCGCAGGTACGAGATGTACAGCTCGACCACGTTGGCCTGGCCGCCGAAGTCGTAGTTCCAGACCCGGTCCAGGATCTGCGCCTTGCTGAGCACCCGGCGCGGGTTGCGCATCAGGTAGCGCAGCAGCTCGAACTCGGTGGCGGTGAGCGTGATCAGGTCGTCGCCGCGGCGGACCTCGTGGCTGTCCTCGTCGAGGCTCAGGTCACCGACGGTGAGGACCGCCTCCTCCCGGGCGGCCACCGCGAACCCGGAGCGGCGCAGCAGGGCGCGCAGCCGGGCGATCACCTCCTCCAGGCTGAACGGCTTGGTGACGTAGTCGTCGCCGCCGACGGTGAGCCCGGCGATCCGCTCCTCCACCGCGTCGCGCGCGGTCAGGAAGAGCACCGGCACCTCGGGCGACTGCTCGCGCAGGCGGCGCAGCACCTGGAAGCCGTCCAGATCGGGCAGCATCACGTCGAGCACCACCGCGTCCGGGCGGAACTGCCGGGCCGTGCTGATCGCCGCCATCCCGTTGCCGGCGGTGGTCACCTGCCAGCCCTCGTACCGCAGGGCCATCGAGAGCAGGTCGGTGAGGGTCGGCTCGTCGTCGACCACCAGCACCCGCACCGGTTCGCCGTCCGGTCGGCGCAGCTCGATGCGGCCCTGCGCGGCCTGCCCGTTCATGACCATGCTCCCCATCGTGGGCGCACCCGCTGAACCGGTGCTGTCCCGATCCTGTGTACCAGCTGTGCGCGGGCGCGGCGGCGCGGACGGGTCTTTCCCGAACAGCTACCCGGTGGTAACTTGCCGGCATGTCCATCGACGGTCGTCCCGCCGGCCGGTTGGCCGGCAGGGTGGTGCTGGTGACCGGGGCGGCCCGGGGCATCGGCGCGCACACCGCCCGGCTCGCCGCCGCCCGGGGCGCGCGACTCTCGCTGGTCGGGCTGGAGCCCGACCGACTCGCCGCCCTCGCCGCCGAGCTGGGTCCCGGGCACGTCTGGTTCGCCGCCGACGTGACCGACCAGGCCGCGCTGGGCGCGGCGGTCGACGGCACGGTCGCCGCGCTCGGCGGCATCGACGCGGTGGTGGCCAACGCCGGGGTCGCCAACCGGGGCACCATCGCCGTGGGCGACGTCGAGGCGCTGGCGCGCACCGTGGAGGTCAACCTGATCGGGGTGATGCGCACCGCGGCGGCCACCGTGCCGGCGCTGATCGACCGCGGCGGCTACCTGCTGATCGTCTCCTCCGCAGCGGCGTTCGCCGCGCTGCCCGGCATGGCCGCCTACTGCGCCTCCAAGGCCGGCGTCGAGCACTTCGGCACCGCGATCCGGCTGGAGCTGGCGCACCGCGGGGTGGCGGTGGGCACCGCGCACCCGTCCTGGGTGGACACCGACCTGGTCCGGGAGGCCCGGGCCGACCTGCCGGCGTTCGAGTCGGCGCTGGCGCGGCTGCCCTGGCCGATGCGGCGCACCACCACGGTCACCGAGTGCGCCGAGGCGTTCGTGCGGGCGATCGAGCGCCGCAGCCGCCGCGTCTACGTGCCGCGCGCCGTCGGCGCGGTGCAGGCGGTCCGGTCGGTGCTGGTCAGCCCGCTGGCGGACCGCCTGGTCGGACGCACCGCCCGGGTCACCGTGCCGCTGATCGAGGAGCAGGCCCGGGCGCTGGGCCGCGGTTTCGGGGTGAGCACCCCGGAGTCGCGCCGATGAGCGCGCCGGTGGAGGTGGTCTTCGAGCGGCGCGGCGCCGGGCCGGCGCTGGTGCTGCTGCACGGCATCGGCCACCACTGGGGCGCCTGGCTGCCGGTGCTCGACCGGCTCGCCGAGAACCACGACGTGATCGCCGTCGACCTGCCCGGCTTCGGCCGGTCCCCGGTGCCCGCGACCGGCCTGCCCGCCGACATGCCCGCGCTGGTGACCGGCATGGTCGAGCTGTTCGCCGCGCTCGGGTTGGACCGGCCGCACGTGGCCGGCAACAGCCTCGGCGGGGCCATCGCGTTGGAACTGGCCGCGGCCGGCGCGGTCTCCTCGGCCACCGCGCTGTCACCGGCCGGCTTCTGCACCCCGCGCGAGCTGCGCTGGGCGCTCACCGTGCTCGCCCTGCACCGCAACGCGGCGCGGCTGCCCGAGCCGGTGCTGCGGCACCTGTTCGCCGCGCCGGCGCTGCGCGCCCTGGCCATGGGCATGCTCCTGGCCCGGCCGAACCGGATGGCGCTCGACGTGGCGCTCGCCGACGCCCGTGCGTTGCGCGAGGCGCGCGCGTTCCGTGCCGTAGCCCGGGCCGGCCGGGGCTACGCGTTCGCCGGCGCGCCCACCGTCCCGGTGACTGTCGCCTGGGGCACCCGGGACCGGATCCTGCCCTACCGCCAGGCGGCGCTGGCGCGCACCCGGCTGCCCGCCGCCCGGCACCTGGACCTGCCCGGCTGCGGGCACGTGCCGATGCACGACGACCCGGAGCTGGTCGCCTCGGTCATCCTCGACACCACCGGGCCGGGCCCGGCCTGAGCCGGGTCACTCGGTTGCGCCGAACGGGTCCGTACGCACGAAGCGCATGGTCCAGCCGTCGGGCCCGGCCCGTACGCCGCGCTCGTACAGGTGGTCCGCCACGTCGCCGGCCGGCCGGTCGGGGTGGCGCAGGATCCAGCGGGCCGGTGGCGCGCCGTCCGACTCGGCCGGCAGGTCCCGGACCACGTCGTCGGCCGGCCCGCCGACGAACCGCACCCGCACCAGCGCCATCGCTCACCCTCCGTCGCGGTGTCGACACTCCCGCTCGCGAAGCTACCCCGGCCACCCGCCGGGTCCCGGCGGTTTGCACAGCTCGGGCGCAGGGTAGCGGAACCCCGGGGAACCGGATGACGGCGAGGAGTGGTCGATGAGGACGCTGGGCGGGCGGTACGAGCTCGAACAGCGAGCCGCGCTGGGTGGCATGTCCGAGGTCTGGCGGGCCCACGACCGCGTGCTGGACCGGACCGTCGCGATCAAGGTGATCTCGCCCGGGCTCGACGGCGACGCCGGCTCGGTGGAACGCATCCAGGCCGAGGCCCGGTCGGCGGCCCGGCTGGTGCACCCGAACGTCGCGAGCGTGCACGACTTCGGCACCGCCACCCTGCCGGACGGGCGACCCGTCCCGTACATCGTGATGGAGCTGGCCGAGGGCGAGACGCTCGCCGCGCACCTGCGCGCCGGCCCGCTGGACTGGCGCATCGCGGTGCGGGTCTGTGCCGAGGTGTGCGCCGCGCTGGCCGCCGCGCACGGGCACGGCATCGTGCACCGGGACGTGAAGCCGGCGAACGTGATCCTCACCCCGTCCGGGGTGAAGGTGCTCGACTTCGGCATCGCCACCCCGGCCGGCGAGCCCGACCGCACGCCGGAGGGGATGGTGGTGGGCACTCCGGCCTATCTGGCTCCGGAGCAGCTCGACCGGCAACCGGCCACCCCGGCCGCCGACATGTACGCGCTCGGCGTGCTGCTCTACTACTGCCTGACCGGCCGGCTGCCCTACGAGGCCGCCAGCACCACCCAGTTGCTCGGCGTACGCCGCCGCCTGCCGCCCCGACCGTTGCCGGAGGTCCCCGGGCTGCCGGCCGAGGTGGCGGAGCTGTGCGAGCGCTGCCTCGACGCCGATCCGGCCGCACGCCCGACCAGCCCGATGGCCGCGCTGCTGCTGGCCGAGGCCGTGGACGCGCGCATCTACGTGCCGATGACCGTGGTGCTGCCCCGCCAGCGCATGCCGGAGGTGTCGCCGTGGACCGGCCGGGCCGCCAGCGAGGCGACCGAGGCGATGGCCGTGGACGCCGCGACGAGCGGCCGGATCCGCTGAACGCACTCCCGGCCCGGCGGCGGTTTCGCCGGTCGGGGGCCGGGAACGCCTGCCGGTGAGTGACGGGAGGAACGCGATGCCGGATCCGAGTTCCTGGCTGGCCGAGTCGGCCACGGCGACCGCGGCGGGTGGTCACGTACGCACCGACGACGGCGGTCTCTCCTCCGCCCTGGCGTCCCCGTTGGCGCCGCACTGCACCGGCCTGACGCCGGAGCAGCTCCTGGCCGCCGCGTTCGCCTCGTGCCTGCACCACGCGGCGGTGGAGGCGGCCGGCGAGATCACCGACGAGGCGCACACCGTGCAGGTGACGGCGGAGGCGAAGCTGGGCCGCGACGACGACGGCCGCTACCGGGCGGACGTGCACGCCGAGATCTCCTCGGCCGGGCTCACCCGGGAGCAGTTGTCCGACCTGGTCGCGTACGCCGACCGGCTCTGGCCGTTCTCCAGCGGCGACCCGAGCCGCCACCGGCTCACGGTCACCCCGGCCGAGAACGGCCGACACTGAGCCGCGGTCTCACCAGCGGAAGCCGGCGGTCACCGCCCGGTGGTCGGTGTCCGGGGTGTGCACCACGCCGGCCGTGGTCGGGGTGATTCCCCGATAGAGCACGTGGTCCGGGCGGGTCAGCGGGACCTCCGCCGGCCAGGTGAAGCCGAAGCCCTGCCCGGCCTCGGCCTGGGCGTCACCGAGCAGCCGGGTCAGCGGCGCGAAGGCCCGGTCGGTGGTGGCCGTGTTCAGGTCGCCCAGCACCACCAGTCGCTCGGCCGGATCGGCGCGGACCGTGCGGGCCAGCGCCGACACCGTCTCGTCGCGGGTGGCGGTGTGCCCGGCGCGGGCCGAGCCCAGGTGCACGACGTACACCGTCAGGTCGCCCTGCGGGGCGGCCACCACGGCGCGCAGGGCCCGGTCCCAGCCCAGCCCGGTGTCCACGCCGTGGGCCTCCCGGATCGGCCAGCGGCTCCAGAGCGCGACGGTGGAGACCGCCGCCCGGTGCGGGTAGTGACCGGCCAGCGCGGGCGCCACCCGCGCGTCGTCGTCGACCTCCTGGAGGCCGATCAGGTCGGGGGCGCCGACGGTCAGCGCGCCGACGGTGGCGGCCGGGTCGGGGTTGCCGGCGCGCAGGTTCTGGCTGGCCACCCGCACCGAGGTGCCGTCGGCGCCGGCGGCCGGGGGCAGCCACGCCCGGCCGTAGAGCGCGGCCCAGGCCAGCGCCGGCAGCAGCACCGCGAGCAGCGCCCGGCGGGAGCGGCGCAGCAGCGCCGCCAGCCCGAGCAGGGGTACGCCGAGGCCGAGCAGCGGCGTGACGCTGTCCACCAGGCTGCCCAGGCCCTGCACGTTGGGCACCGCGCGGTGCCCGACGAGGAGCACGGTGAGCAGCACCGCGCACGCGATGACGACCGTCCCCCGCCGGCCTCGGCGGCCGGCGGGCTCTCCGGCGGCCCGTTCGTCGACCATCTGCCCCGTCACCGTCAGCATCGTATCGAGCGGTCAGCGCTTCCCGGGTGCCGATCCGGGTACGCGGGCCGGGGCGACGGCATCGGCGGGCCGGCGGGGGCGGCGGACCAGGTGAACGGCGCACCATCGGCCGAACGGAGGAGGCCACCGGCGGAGCTGCGGCGATCTGCGACGCGCCCGTTTCCTACTCCTCAAACCGATATGACGGTTGTTTCGGAGACGAGAGGTTAGCGCGGTTCATGATCCACCGAGGGTAATGCCGGGGCGGAATCCGGCAAAGTGTGGCGCATCCCACCAAGTAGCCCGATGGCAAGCGGCGGGAAGATCTTTAGCCTCGGCGGGTGCACCCCGACCACTCCGATCCCCAGCCCCTGTCCGCGCAGTACCCGGTTCGCCGAACGATCGACCCGGCATCAGCCGAACGGAGGGTGGGCCGGCACCGGGCCCCGGAACCGCCCCGGCGCGGCCCGGGACGCTCCGTCCCCGGCCGGATCGCGGTCGCCACCGGCGTGACCTGCTGCCTGGGTCTGGTCGGCGTGGTCGGTGTCGGCGAGGCCGCCCCGCCGAACCTGAAGGTCCGCGAGGCGCTCGCCGACCGGGCCGCAACCGAGCAGCGGGTCTCCCGGGACTTCGCCCGCGTCGCGCCGCCGGTCGCCGCGCCGGCCCCGGCCGCCACGCCCAGCCCCGCGCCGGCCCGGAAGAAGGCGCCCCGGAAGGCCGTCCGCCCCGCCCACCCGCGACCCGTCGCCGGCCTCGACCAACGGCAGATGGACAACGCGAAGGCCATCGTCGACGTCGGCCGGGACATGCGACTGCCCCGCCGGGCGCTGGTGGTGGCGGTGGCCACCGCGATGCAGGAGAGCGACCTGCACAACCTGGCCAGCGACGTGCTGCCGGAGTCGTTCGACCACCCGCACCAGGGCAGCGGCTCCGACCACGACTCGGTCGGGCTGTTCCAGCAGCGCCCGAGCAGCGGCTGGGGCACTGTCGCCCAACTCATGCGTCCCGCGTACGCGGCCCGGGCGTTCTTCACCGCGCTGGCCGAGGTGCCCGGCTGGGAGGACATGAGCGTGACCGGCGCGGCCCAGGCGGTGCAGGTCTCCGCGTTCCCCGACGCCTACGCCAAGCACGAGGACCGGGCCGCCACGGTGGTGGCCGCGCTGACCTGAGCCGGCGGCGGCACGTGGCAGGCGAAACCCCGCCCCTACCGGGTGCGTGCGACGGGGCGCCTGCTCACCGCACGCCGGAGAGGATGTCGTCGACGCGGGCCTCACGGCGGCGGCGGGCCAGCAACGCGGCCTCGAACTCGCGGCGCGCCCGCACCGCCTCGGCGTACGCCTCCTCCCGCACCCGGCAGGCCTCGTCCCGGGCCGCCTCCAACGCGGCGCGGGCCCGAGCCAGCAGGGCGGCGGCCTCCCGCTCGGCGGCGGACAGGTCGGCGCCGGCCGCGTCCTCGGCCGGTGCGGCGCGGCGCCGGAGGAAGTCACCGAGGTGCCGGGCGTCCAGGCGGATCTGGTCCCACTCCCGGCCCGCGCCCGCGGCGCCCTCCACGCGCGCCGCCAGCCGGCCCAGTTGGAGATCCAGCTCGTCGAGGCAGGAATCCACCTGACGCCGGTCGTAGCCGGACTCCACCACCGAGAACCTCATTGTCGCCCCCCAGGCAGCCGTGTACGTCCCCCACCGACGATCCTGCTCCGGCGGGCGAGGCCGGGAGCGGCCGTTCGCGGAAAATGTTCAGCATCCGCCAGGCCAGGGGCTCCGGACCGTCAGGCGTGCTTCGGCAGCACGACCACCCGGCCGAAGAACTCGTCGATGCGGCGCACGACGTCGTTGAAGTCGTCCAGGTCGATCGGCTTGGTCACGTACGCGTTGGCCTGGAGCGTGTAGCTGCTGACCACGTCGGTGTCGGCGTTGGAGGTGGTCAGCACCACGATCGGGATGGTCCGCAGGTTCTCGTCCCGCTTGACCTCGCCGAGCACCTGCCGTCCGTCCATCCGCGGCATGTTCAGGTCGAGCAGGATGACGTCGGGCCGCTGCGCCTCGGTGTGCCGGCCCTCCCGACGGAGGAACTCCATCGCCTCCTCGCCGTCGGCGACCACGTCGATGACCTTCTCGACGTCCGACTCCTCGAGCGCCTCCTCGATCATCAGGACGTCGCCCGGGTCGTCGTCCACCACCAGGATGCGAACGGGGTTGGGGCTGGGCTGACCCATGGGGCTACCTGCTTCGTGTCGAGGAGGGCGCCGGCCCCGCGGCCGGCCGCTGGCGGGGAAATCTATCCGATCAGGAGCTGGCCGACGCCGTCGGGTCGGCCGCGTCACGGCGGTGTGCGAGCACCTCGGCGAGGCCGGTCACCTGGAGCACCCGGGCCACCCGGCCACCCGCCCCGGTCAGCCGCAACCAGCCACCGTCGGCGGCGACGAGGTTGTCCCCGCGGACGAAGGCGGCGATGCCGGTCGAGTCGCAGAACGTCAGCTCGGTGAGGTCCAGCAGAAGCTCGCGGCGGCCGTCGGCGACCAGCCTGTCGATCGCCGCGTTCAACTCGCCGGCCGTGCTCAGGTCGAGTTCACCGGCGAGCCGCAGACCGGCGCCGATCTCGCCCCGCTGGGCGTATGTGACGGTGAACGTCACCGTGGCCCCTCTCGCTCCCACCGCAGGCGAACCCTTGCAGTGCAGCAAGTATAGGGGCCGTCGCCGCGTTCGCGAGTCAGCGGCCCGCGGTCGCCGCCGACAGCCCGCCGACCACGGCACGCCCCCGCTCGAGGAATCCGGCCGCGCGGGGGAAGTCCCGCAGCTCGTGTCCGTAGTGGTCGAGCGTCAGGCCGACCGCACCCGCCGGCACGCCGCGGCTGACCAGGATCTCCACCAGCCACTCGACGAACTCGGCGAACAGGGTCTGGTCGTCGACGTAGAGCGCGGCGGCCAGGAAGTCGACGATGTAGCCGAGATCGCCGACCGTGGAGTCGAGCTGCGCCGGCGTGTAGTCGGCCACCGCCGGCACCCGCTCGCGCAGGTCGGCCAGCGCGCTGTCGATCAGCTCACCGCGGCGCTTGACCAGGCTGGCGTACTCGTCGTCGGCCAGGTGGTCCAGCCGCGCGACCGGCGCCGCGCGCAGCGCCCGGTCGTCGGCGACCAGGTCGGCCGCGGCCGGCGCGTCCGGCGCCCACGACACGCCGAGCGCCCGGGCCCAGCGGCCGTCCGCGCCGAAGCCCCGCCCGCCCACCACCACCGGCACGTCGGAACGGCGACACGCCTCGATCATCCGGTGGGCGTGCGGCAACCGCATCGGCAGCGCGCACGCCAGCGCCACCGCGTCGGCGTCGTAACGGTGCAGGTAGGACACCAGGTGCGCGGCGGGAACGCTGGCGCCGAGGAAGACGACCTGCCAGCCGCGCAGCCGCAGCACCTCGGCGACCAACCGGGCCGGCAGCGCGTGCCACTCACCGTCCATGCAGGCCATCACGATCCGGCCGCGGGTCGGGCGGGGATCGGCGTACGCGGCCACCGCGGCCACCACCCGCTCGCTGATGTGGGTGGCGGCGTGCTCCTGGGCGACGCTCCACTCGTTGCGCGCCCACCGCTCGCCCACCTCGGCCTGGGCGGGGGCGACCAGGTCGAGCAGCACCCGCTCGGCCGGCACGCCCGCCTCCAGCAGCCCCCGGGCCACCGCCACGGCGGCCTGCTCGTCGGCCTCGGCCAGGCACTCCAGGTAGCCGGGGAAGGCCTGGGCCGGTCCGGCCCCGGTGGTGGTCGCGCTCACGCGGGCAGCTCCCTCGATCGGACGGCGTTCCTGGGTTCCGGCACCGCGTGCAGGTGACGGGACGCCCGGCCGGCCGGACCGGAGGCCCGCAGCGCGAGCACCGCGATGTCGTCGTGGTCGCCGTGCGCGAGCCAGTCGCAGGTCACCTGCTCCACCCGCTCGGCCAGCGCCGGCGCGGGCATCCGGTGACAACCGCTCAGCGCGTTGAGCAGCCGATCGGCGCCGAACTGCTCGTCGCCGCGCCACCCGCCGCGCGCCTCGGTCACCCCGTCGCTGTAGAGCAGGCAGGTCTCCCCGGGTGCCAGGTGCACGGTGGTCTCGCCGATCCGCGGGTCCGGCACCACGCCGATCAGCATGCCGCTCAACGGCACCACCTCGACCTCGCCGGATTCCCGCAGCACCAGCGGCGGCAGGTGGCCGCCGCCGGCCATGGTCAGGGTCAGCCCGCCGTCGCGGTGCGGGCGGGTCACGCCGAGCACCATGGTGGCGAAGCGGCCCTGCCCGTTGGCCTGGGTGGTCTCCAGCAGCGCGTCGTTGAGCAGCTTCAGCAGCCGCCCCGGCTGCGCCTCGACCCGGTGCAGGGCGTGCAGGCACTGGCGGAGCTGGCCGGTGAAGACCGCCGCCTCCACGCCCTTGCCGGAGACGTCGCCCAGGAAGAAGACCGAACCGCCGTCGGCGAGCCGGTGCGAACCGTAGAAGTCGCCGCCGATGCGCAGCCCGGCCTGCGCCGGCCGGTAGGCCGTCCCCCACTGCACGCCCGAGGCCGCCGCCGGCTCGACCGGCAGCAGGCTCGCCTGCAGGGTGTCGGCGACCTCGGCCTGGTCGCGGTAGAGCATGGCGGTGGTCAGCGCCGCCCCGGCCCGGGCCGCGAACGCGCGGACCAGGTCGACGTCGGCCTCGTCGTACCAGCGGCCGGCGCGGCGGGCCACCAGCAGCACACCGGCCGGCGCCTCCCGACCGGGCAGCGGAACCACCCGGGCGGTCGCGCCGGCCACGTCGAGGCCGGGCAGCCAGCCCGCCTCGGCGGCCTGCTCGACGAGCCAGTCCAGCGCGTGCGGTTCGGTGCCGGCGAGGCCGGTCTCGATCGCCGCGGGCAGCGCCGCGGCCGGCAGTACGCCACTGTCGACGGCGGGGGCCTCGTCGTCCGCGCGCACCGCCCGCCACCAGCGGGCCCGGCCGGACCGGGGCGCCAGCACCAGCACCGCCACGTCGGCGAGCGTGGGCACGGCGAGCCGGGCCACGGCGGCCGCGGCACGATCGGGGTGCAGCGGGTTGCCGAGCTTCTCGCCGACCACGGCGAGGAAGAGCGAGCGGGCCCGCTCGGCGAGCAGGGCGTCGGCCCGGCTCACGCTCTCGGTGACGTCCTCGACGTACCAGCACCGGCGGGCCGCGGAGAGCGGAACCGGACGAAGGCGCAGCCGCCGCCCGTGGTGGGTGAACTCGGCCGGGCCGTCGCCGGCGAGCGCTGTCACACCGGTGGCGGCCAGCACCTCGCCGGGCACCACCTCGGGGACGAGCCGCTCCGCGACCGGACTCACGTGGCGCACCACACCCTCGGGGTCGCAGACGATCAGCCCCTCGCGGAAGTGCTCCACCACCTCGGACCAGTCCGGGACGGTGGTGACGTCGTGGTCGGGGGCCAGCCGCGGGAGGGCGGACGCCGTCGGGGCGGCGGCGGACCGCACCCGAGCCCGTGCGGCACCCGGCGTGGAGATCCGTCCGTCGCCCGGGTCGGAACCCCTGACGTCGGCAGCAGTCACCAGCTGAGCCCCACTCTCCTCGTCGACATCCGCGAGGCGCCGAGAGCGGCGCCTGTGGTCACATCCCGTCGCCCCACCCTACGCCGGTACGCCCCGATCGCCACTCGGCGACGCCCGTCGCGGCCGGCACGCGCCGAGCGGGCCGGTTCCGGCATTGTTACGATCCGATCGTCCCTGCCCGACCGGCAGCCTGCGGAAAGGCGTGATGGTGGTTCCCCAACGGAGAAAGCCCGAAGCCACACCGGTGAGCATCTCCGTGGATCGTTCCGACCCCGCGGCCCCGGTGGTCGGCGTCGGCGGCGACCTGGCCTACGCCACCTCGGCGCCGCTGCGCGCCGAGGTCGACCGGCTGCTCGCCGACCGTCCCGCGGCGCTGGTGTTCGACTTCGGTGGTCTGAACTTCCTCGACAGCACCGGCCTGTCCGTGATCGTGCACGCCTGGCGCGAGGGGCAGCAGATCGGTACGACGATCGAACTCCGGGCGGTTCCGCGCTTCCTGGAGACCATCCTCGACATGACCGGCGTCACCGGTCTGCTGGACCGCCCGCCGGTCGACGGGCAGCCGGCGTCCGGGTCGGCCGCGTCCGCGTGACCCCGGGGGTTTCCGGAGCACCGTCGACTGGGAACATGGACGCATGCTCTCCCCGCTGTTGACCATCGAGGTGGATCGGCTCGACGCCGGGTCCGCCCGGCTGCGGCTGGCCGGTGAGCTCGACTTCGACACCGCCCCGGAGCTCGTCGAGGCCGCCGCCGACCTGCGCCGCGACGGCCACCAGGAGCTGTGGCTCGACTTCGCCGGGGTGACGCTCTGCGACTCGTCCGGTCTGAGCGCGCTGGTGGTGATCCACCGGTCCGGCACCGGCGGGGTGCACGTGACCGGGATGAACCCGCAGGTCCGGCAACTGCTGGACCGCACCGGCCTGGCCGAACTGCTCCCCGCACCGCCCCGATCGGCGGCCACCGACGCCCGCGACGTGGGCTGAGCGACCCGTAACGGGTCCACGGGCGGGGGGTGGCCCCCGACCCTGGGACCAGGGGTCGGGGGCCGGGGAGGTTGGCTCAGGCGGCGGGCACTGCCGCGCGACGCGGCCCGCTGTCCGGCTCTTCCGCCGCCGACGGCGGTTCGGCGTCCTCCGGCGCGCCGGAATCGGGCGTCTGGAACAGATAGCGGACGAAGTCCGCGTCCGCGTCGTCGTCCGCGCCCGGCCACTGACCGACGCAGTCGACGCCGACCACCTCGCGCCCGCCGCCGTCGTTCTCCTCGAGCAGCGCCCACAGCGTCACCGGGTAGCACCGGGTGGCGTCCGGGCCGAGGCGCCAGCGGGCGTACCAGCCGGGACGGGCGGGGACGATCTCCACGATCCGTTTCATGACGACCTGCCCTTCCGCGTGCGTCGGAAGTTGTCCGGTCCCTGCGATCCTGCGGCCCCGGCGGGTGAGCGCCCCTCACCCGCAGCGAATGAAGCCTGCCGCCCCGCGAGCACCCGTTAGCTTCCCGGCAGCGGCGGGAAGGCGTCCGGTGCAAGCGCCACCGACCAGGAACGAGGTGCGAGGACATGCGCAAGCAGATGGAGGGCGACAACCAGCGCCGTCGGGCCCTCGCCCGGCAGGCCCGGGAGCAGGGGCGACGGCCGAGCCAGATCGGTGCCAGCCTGAGCGCGTCCAAGCAGGTCACCTCGCTGGACCAGCACGACCGGTCCGGCCCGCCGCCGGCCGGCCGGCACAAGCCGGACAGCACGCGCGGCGGTCCCGCCCCGCCGGCGGTGGGCGTGGCGGAGCGACCGCGCCCGCTGCCGGACCCGCGGCCGGACGCGGCGGTCGGAATGCGCTACCGGGATCTGGTGGACGCGGTGAGCCGGCGGGCCGGCGTCGACTTCGCCGAGGCGAAGATCGCGGCGGAGGCCACGGTGCTCGCCCTGGCCTGGGCGCTGGACGAGACCGAACGGGACCGGCTGCTCGACGCCGTGCCGGTGAAGCTGCACGACGTGGTGCCGGTGGACGGCATCGAGCGGCGACAGGACCTGCCGGGCTTCCTGGCCGAGGTCGGGCGGCGCAGCCGGCTCACCCCGGAGCGGGCGCGCTACCAGGCCGAGGCGACCCTGGCCGCGCTGGCCGACGCCGACGCC
The DNA here is from genome assembly GCF_900090105.1 of Micromonospora humi. Taxonomy (GTDB): domain Bacteria; phylum Actinomycetota; class Actinomycetes; order Mycobacteriales; family Micromonosporaceae; genus Micromonospora; species Micromonospora humi. Next base: position 598,232 of record NZ_FMDM01000002.1, read on the forward strand.
GACCTGGTCGGTTCGCTGCGCGTACCCCACGGGTTGCGGGACCTGCTCGCACCGGCCGACTACGGCGGCGGCCTGGTGGGCGCGTCCTCGGCCACCGCGCCGCTGAGCGAGCCGGAACTGCGGGAGGCGCTGGACGCGCTCCCCTACTGGTCCAGTGACCGGCGGTCGTTGGTGCGCACCATCGAGTTGCCCGGGGGGAACCTGGACCGGGTGCTCGACCGGCTGGACCGGCTCAAGGACGCCGGCGGGCGCGGGCCGCAGATCGGCCGGCCGGATCCGGACAACGCCGTGCTCACCGTCCGGACCCAGCAGGTCGACGGCGTGACCGCGGCGGACGTCGACCTGGCGCACCGGGTCGACGCCGCGATCGACGAGGCCGGCGCCGGCATGGCCGCCGGCTGACGTGCAAGGCGGGGCCCCGCTCGACGCCTCGGGCACAGGCGGGGCCCCCGCTCGACACCTGAACCGCCCGGTAGCGTTCCGGGCGTGGAGAGCGACACCGAGGTCCTGGAGATCGTCGTGGACCCGGCCCGCCCCACCGGGCGTACGCTGCTCGCCGACGGCGTCGAGCAGTCCTACGTGGACGTGGTCGACGCTCGCCATCTGCACTTCGAGTACGTGCGGCGGATCGCCGCGGTGATCGACCTGGCCGCGCCGCCCGGGCACCCGCTGGCCGCCCTGCACCTGGGCGGCGGCGCGCTCACCCTGCCACGCTGGCTGGCCGCCGGCCGCCCCGGCTCGGCGCAGCGGGTCGTCGAGCGCGATCCCGCCGTGGTCGACCTGGTCCGCCGGCGGCTGCCGCCGGTGCCGCCGGAGGTGGTGGTCGCGCTCGGCGACGCCCGCGACGCGGTCACCGAGGCGCCGGCCGGTGCGTACGACGTGGTGGTGGGCGACGTCTACCGGGCGGCCCGGATGCCCGGGCGGGTGGCCGCCGTGGAGTTCGTCGCGCAGGTGGCCCGGGTGCTCCACCCGGACGGTGTCTATCTGGTCAACCTCACCGACCTGCCGCCGCTGGCGCACACCCGCGCCCAGGTGGCCACGCTACGCGCGGTCTTCGCCGAGGTCTGCCTGGTCAGCGACCGGCGGATGCTGCGCGGCCGGCGCTACGGCAACGTGGTGCTCGCCGGCACCCTCCGCCCGGGACGGCTGCCGGTGCGCCGCCTCGCCGCCCGGGTCGCCGCCGACCCGGTGCCCGGGACCGTGCTGCACGGCGCGGCGCTCGACACGTTCGCCGCCGACGCCCGGCCGGTCACCGACGCCGACCTGACCTGAGCCGGCCCGGGCCGGCGACCGGGCCGGGCTCCCGCCCGGGCGACGGCCCCACCCGAGGGGTTCCGGGGGCGCCGGCCGGGCCACGACCCCACCGAGCCCGGGTTTTCCGCCCGGCAGGGCGGGTAGCCGCGCCGGATGAGCGTCGCCGACGACCGGTCCACCGCCCGCCGGACGCTGATCGTGATCGGCCTCGTGCTGGCCAGCGTGGTCGGGTTGGCGCTGATCTGGGCCACCCGGCGGGTGCTCGTCTGGGGGCTGGTCGCGGCGTTCCTCGCCGTCGCCCTCAAGCCGCTCGTCGATCGTCTGGAGCGCCGGGTACGCCGGCGGGCGCTCGCCACCCTGCTGGTCTTCCTGGCCACGTTCGTGCTGCTCGCGGCGTTGGGCACGCTGATCGTCCTGCCGTTGGTGGACGAGTTGGGCCGGCTCGCCGACCGGGCGCCGCACGTGGTGCACGAGGCGCAGGCCGGACGGGGGCCGATCGGCGAGCTGCTGGACCGCCTGCACCTGCTCCGGTACGCCGAGCCGGGTCAGCTGCGCCGGTACGGCTCCCGCCTCGGCGAGCCGACCGTCGGGCTGGTCCGGGGCGTGGCGCAGGCGGTCGCCGCGCTGGTCACGGTGGTGGTGTTGGCGTACCTGATGGTGTTGGAGGCGCCCCGGATCGTGCGAGCCACGCTCCGGCTGGTCGGTGACGGCCCGGCGGAGCGGTTGCGACGCATCGGCCGCGACTCGTCCCGGATCGTCACCGGTTACCTGAGCGGCAACCTGGTGATCAGCCTGATCTGCGGCGGACTGACGTTCGCCGTGCTGCTCCTGCTCGGGGTGCCGTTCGCCGCGGTGATCGCCCTGGTGGTCGCCGTGGTGGATCTGATCCCGCTGGTCGGCGCCACGCTGGGGGCGATCGTCGCGGCCGGCGCGGGGTTCGCCCGCTCCCCCACCGCGGGCATCGTGGTGCTGGTCTTCTTCGTGGTCTACCAGCAGGTGGAGAACCATCTGCTGCAGCCGGTCATCATGGCCCGCGCGGTCCGGCTGAACCCGCTGACCGTGTTGTTCAGCGTGCTGCTGGCGGCCGAGCTGGCGGGTCTGGTCGGCGCGTTGCTGGCGATCCCGGCGGCCGGCATCGTGCAGGTGCTGCTGCGCGAGTTCGTCCCCGCCGGCCGGTCGGCCCTGGCCGCACCGGCCGACGGGGAACACGACGCCGGTTCCGTGGACGGTCCGCCGGCCGGCGGGTGACCACGTGCTCAGTCAGGTGCCCCGGCGGACCAGCTCCGGCGACTCGCTCTCCAGCGGCACGGCGTTGGCCGGGACGAGGCCGAGCTGCACCGCCGGGCGGGGCAGCGCCGCGTCGAGCGCCCAGTCGGCGGCGACGCGGGGCCGGTTGCCGGGCATGGCCAACAGGTGGTAGCCCCGGGTGACCGCCTTGGCCGGCAGGCCGGACAGCGGCACGTGCAGCGGGTTGGCCGCCGCGTCCTTACCGCCGAGGTCCACCACCCAGCCCAGGTCGTGGTGCTTGTAGGACTTGCGGGCGCCCCGCCCGTACGAGGCGGCGATGTTGTGCGCGGCCAGCTTGCCCTGCCGCTGGGCGTGCTGCGCGGTCATCGCGCACACCTGCCCGGGGCGGGTCGGGTCGGGCACCGCCGCCGCGTCGCCGCAGGCGAACACCTCGGGATAGCCGGGCACGTTGAGGTACTCGTCGACCACCAGCCGACCCTTCTCGGTACGCAGTCCCAGCTCGGCCACGAACGGGTCGGGGCGCACCCCGACGCACCAGATCAGGCTGCACGTGGGTACGTACTCGCCGTCGGTGAGCATCACCCCGTCCGGGGTGGCCTCGCCCACCGAGGTGCCCATCCGCACGTCGACGCCGCGGCGGCGCAGCACCCGGTCGGCGGTGACGGACATCCGCCGATCGAGTTCGGGCAGTACGCGGGGCGCGACGTCCAGCAGCATCCAGCGGGGCCGGACCTTGAGGTGCGGACGCTGGGCGAGCAGCCGGTCGGTGAAGAGCTGCCCGTGCGCGGCGACCTCGGTGCCGGTGTAGCCGGCGCCGACCACCACGAACGTGGTGCGGGCCCGCTGCTCGGCCGGGTCGTCGGTCAGCTCGGCCAGCTCCACCTGCCGGACCACGTGGTCGTGCAGGTAGAGCGCCTCGGGCAGGCCGCGGAAGCCGTGCGCGTACTCGGTCACGCCGGGGATGGGCAGCAGCTTGTTGACGCTGCCGACGGAGAGGATCAGCCGGTCGTACGCGAGCTGGCCGTGGTCGCCCTCGGCGGAGCGGTAGCCGACCCAGCGGTTCTGCAGGTCGACCCGGTCGGCCTCGCCGACCACCACCCGGACACCGTCGAGCGTGCCGGCGAGCGGCACCGAGATCCGGGTGGGTTCGACCACGCCGGCCGCCACCTCGGGCAGCAGCGGCAGGTAGAGGAAGTAGTCGGTCGTGTTCAGCAGGACGATCTCGGCCCGGTCGCGGGCCAGTCGGCGCAACGTCTTGGCCGCGTGGTATCCGGCGAACCCGGCCCCCACGATCACCACCCGTGGTTTCGTCATGTCCGCTGCCGTTCCCGGGCTGACCACCGACAAACGTCTCGACAATCCATCCACCCGGGCCGATATGGACATTCCTCGTGATCGGCGCGAGGATGCCGGGATGGGAAACCACGAGACCGCCGAGGGCCGACCCACGAGGTCGACCCGGCGTACCTTCCTCACCGCCTCCGCCGCGGCCACCGCCGCCGCCGTCGCCACCCCGCTCGCCGCGGACCCCGCGTCCGCCGCCGCCGTCCCGGCCGGCCCGGGCCGGCCGGCCCGGCCGCAGCCGCCCGGCCGCGAGCTGACCGCGCTGCTGCGCGAGATCGACCGGAGGCGGATCGAGGCCAGCGTCCGGCGACTCGCCGCGTTCGGCACCCGGCACACGCTCTCCCGCCAGGACGATCCGGTACGCGGCATCGGCGCCGCCCGCGACTGGATCCACGCGCAGCTGTCCGGGTACGCCGCCGCCTCCGGCGGCCGGATGACCGTGGAACTCCAGTCCTACGTGCAGGAACCGGCCGCCCGGATCCCGACCGCCACCACCATCACCAACGTGGTGGCCACGCTGCGCGGCGACGTCACCCCCGAGCGGGTCTACGTGATCACCGGCCACTACGACTCCCGCGCCACCGACGTGATGGACGCGGTCAGCGACGCGCCGGGCGCCGACGACGACGCCTCCGGGGTGGCCGTGGTGCTGGAGCTGGCCCGGGTGCTGGCCACCCGGCGCAGCGAGGCGACGATCGTGCTCGCCGCCGTCGCCGGCGAGGAGCAGGGGCTGTACGGCTCGGCGTACCTGGCCGGCCGGTTGAAGGCCGCCGGCGTGGACGTGCAGGGCATGTTCAGCAACGACATCGTCGGCAGCAGCACCGCCGACGACGGCACCCGCGACCCGCGCACCGTGCGGCTCTTCGCCGAGGGCGTACCGACCGCGGAGACACCGGCCGAGGCGAGCGTGCGGCAGTCCGTCGGCGGCGAGAACGACTCCCCGTCGCGGCAGCTCGCCCGGTTCGTCGGTGACGTGGCGGACAACGGCGCGACCGGGATGGACGTCCGGGTGATCTACCGGCGGGACCGCTACCTGCGCGGCAGCGACCACATCTCGTTCCTGCGCGAGGGCTGGCCGGCGGGCCGGTTCACCGAGCCGGCGGAGGACTTCGCCCACCAGCACCAGGACGTCCGGGTCGTCGACGGCGTGCAGTACGGCGACCTGCCGCAGTTCTGCGACTTCGACTACATCACCCGGGTGGCCCGGGTGAACGCCGCGACGCTGTGGTCGCTCGCCCAGGCCCCGGGCACGCCGAAGGGCGTGATCGTGGTGACCACGAACCTGACCAACGACACCACGCTGCGCTGGCAGCGCGGCGCCGAACCGGACCTGGCCGGCTACGAGGTGGTGTGGCGGGAGACCACTGCCGACCGGTGGCAGAAGGTGCTGGCGGTCGGTGACGTCACCGAGGTGACGATCGACCTGTCCAAGGACAACGTGTTCTTCGGCGTGCGGGCGGTGGACCGGGCCGGGCACCGCAGCCCGGTCGCGTTCCCGAAGCCCGGCAGCTGAGGCGGTCGCCGGTCAGGGCGTCGGCGGGGCCGTGATCGCCCAGCGCTCGTGGTCCCGCCAGGCGCCGTCCACGAACAGGTAGTCCGGGGAGAAGCCCTCCAGCCGGAAGCCGAGTCGGCGGGCCAACTTCTTCGACGGCTCGTTGCCCGGCTGGATGTTCGCCTCCAGCCGGTGCAGCCCGAGTGCCTCGAACGCGTGCGCGACCACCAGCCGCACGCCGGCCGAGGCGTGACCGGTCCCCGCGTACGGGCGGAATGCGGCATAACCGAGGTAGCCGCCCCGCAGCGCGCCGAGCACGATGCCGCCGATGTTCGCGTAGCCGGCGATCTCGCCGCTGGCCCGGTCGCAGAACAGGAACCCGGAGGTGTCCCGTCGCCGGATCCGGCGCAGGTACGCCGCGTAGCCCTCGGCGTCGTCCGGCGCGGACAGCCACGGGTGGTGCAGGTCCCGGCTGCGCCGGGCGGCGGCCACGAACTCCGCCCAGTCGGCGCCCCGGGGACGGCGGATCGCGACGCGCCCGTCGCTGCGCAGATACCTCACGACGCACCACTCTGGCCCATCCCCCACCGCCCACCCACACCCGGGCCCCCGCCCAACCCCACCCACGCCCCCCGAACGCCCGAACGCCCGATTCATGGTCGATCATGAAGTTCACTGCCCGGAGAGCGCTTTCCGACACCGTCAACTTCATGATCGACCGGTTTGGGCGGCGGGGCGCGGGGCGGTGTGGAGTGGTCGGCGTCATCGTGGCGGCGGAATCGGTGCGGGGGGCGGGGCGTTATACCTGGCAGACCGCGTGGAGCCCGGCCCGTCGAGCCGCCGGGCCGCCCGGTCGGCATGACCGGCCACGGGCCGCCGGCCGGCGTGGGAATGACCGGCCCCCGGCCGTCGTTACACCCCCGAGCCGCCGGAGTACCCGCCGGCACCCCCGGGCCCCCGAGCAGGCCACACGCCGCCGGGCCCACCCCCAGACTTCCCCCGCGTGATCCCCCAACCCCCCTTGGGAGGCACCATCATGGCTACCACCCTGCTGCGTAAGACCGTGCTCACCGCCGCCGGTATCGCCGCCACCACCGGTGGCATCGCCGGCCCCGCCATCGCCGCCCACGCCGCCCCGACCCAGAAGGCCACCGTCGTCGCCGACCGCAAGGGCGGCCACGGC
>NZ_FMDM01000011.1 GCF_900090105.1 Micromonospora humi
CACCACACACCATGCGACATGTGGTCATATTCGGTATTAGCCCCGGTTTCCCGGGGTTATCCCAAAGCCTAGGGCAGGTTGCTCACGTGTTACTCACCCGTTCGCCGCTCGAGTACCCCGAAGGGCCTTTCCGCTCGACTTGCATGTGTTAAGCACGCCGCCAGCGTTCGTCCTGAGCCAGGATCAAACTCTCCAACAAAAACTTTGTCGGACACAATGTCCTGGCAACAAAAGTGTTGCCAAAGGAATCCCAACCAGACAGACCAAAGCCTGACCAGTCCGGGGTATAAAACAATTGGCACTGGCTTATCAAGCACCCTGTTGAGTTCTCAAAGAACAACCACACACCACACCGGAAACCCCACCAGGAGGCCCCCGACCCGGGGTATCTCGTCCACATCCCCGCCGCTCTCGCGCCGGGCACTTTTACTACGTTACCCGCTGGTTTCTGCCGTGTCAAACCGGTGTTTCCCGGTTTGTCGTGCATCACCCTTTTGCCGGGCACACCGCGCAGCATCCGACTCGCGCCGGTAGCTTCGAGGATTTCGGCAGGACGGCCGATCGCGGTTTCCCGCTGGCCCGTCCGTTTCCCTGCCGGCCGATAACCTTACCCGGTCGGTTCCGCCTCTCCAAATCCGCCTCCCGGCGGATCCGGGGGCACCGCCCGCGTCCCAGGTCCTGCGCTCCGGCCGCTCAGGTCTTTCGCCCTGTTCGTCCGTTCCGCGCTGGCAGAGAGAAAGTTACGCGCCCGGCGGATTGATCGTCAAATCCGCCGGGCGCGTCCCGCATCACATCGTCGACAGTCGACTATTCGCCCAGCTCAACGCCCGCGAACGACCGCTTGCCCCGGCGCAGCACGAGATAGCGCCCGTGCAGCAGGTCCACCGCGGAGACCGTCGCGTCCACCTCGGTGACGCGGGTGTTGTTGACGTAGGCGCCACCCTCGGCGATCACCCGCCGGGCCTCCTTCATGCTCGGCACCAGGCCCGACTCCTTGAGCAGGCCGGCGACGTCCGGCAGCTCGCCGACGCGGACCAGCCCGGCCTCGGTGAGCGCCGCCCGCAGCGTCTCCGGCGCGAGGTCGTCGAGCGCTCCCCGGCCGAACAGCGCCTGACTGGCCGCCACCGCCTGCGCCGTCTCGCGCTCGCCGTGCACCAGCGCGGTCAGCTCCTCCGCCAGGGCCCGCTGGGCGGTGCGCGCCTGGGGGCGTTCCGCGGTGGCCTTCTCCAGCTCCTCCAGCTCCTCGCGGGAGCGGAAGCTGAAGTAGCGCAGGTAGCGGGTGACGTCGCGGTCGTCCGCGTTGAGCCAGAACTGGTAAAAGGCGTACGGGCTGGTCATCTCCGGGTCGAGCCAGACCGCGCCGGTCTCGCTCTTGCCGAACTTGGTGCCGTCCGACTTGGTGACCAGGGGGGTGGTGAACGCCTGCACCGGTCCGGCGCCGCGCCGGCGCACGTAGTCCACCCCGGCGGTGATGTTGCCCCACTGGTCGGAGCCGCCGTACTGGAGCTGGCAGCCGTGCCGGCGGTGCAGCTCGAAGAAGTCGTTGGCCTGGAGCAGCTGGTAGCTGAACTCGGTGTAGCTGATGCCGCTCTCCAGCCGGGCCTTGACCACCTCGCGGGCCAGCATCTTGTTCACCGGGAAATGCTTGCCCACGTCCCGGAGGAACTCCACCACCGACATCTCGCCGGTCCAGTCCAGGTTGTTGACCATCTGCGCCGCGTTGTCGCCGGTGTAGGTGACGAACGGCGAGAGCTGGTCCCGGATGCGCCGGACCCAGCCGGCGATGACCTCCGGCGGGTTGAGCGTCCGCTCGGCGCTCTCCTTCGGGTCACCGATCTGGCCGGTGGCACCGCCGACCAGCAGGAGCGGCCGGTGCCCGGCGAGCTGGAGCCGGCGGGCCATGACGACCTGCATGAGGTTGCCGACGTGCAGGCTGGGGGCGGTCGGGTCGAAGCCCACATAGAACGTGGCGCTCGGGCCGTCGAGCAGCGCGCGCAGCTCGTCGGGGCCGGTCGAGTCCTGGATCAGGCCCCGCCACAGCAGGTCTTCGGTCAGGGAGTCCCGCCCCTGCGGGAGGTTGCTGTCGGTCACGGTCACCCATTCTCCCCCATCCCCGGCCCGGGGCCGTACCGGGTTTGCCGGCACCGCCCGCCGACTAGGCTGGCGGCTCCGCCGAGCGCGAGGAGGAACGACGGTGGAGATGCCGGACCTGACCGGGGGCTTCGCGGCCCTGCTGGGGCTGACGTTCGACGAGGTCGGCGGTGACCGGGTGGTGATCCGCTGGCAGGTCCGCCCGGAGCTGCTGCAGCCGTACGGGATCCAGCACGGCGGGGTCTACTGCTCGGTGGTGGAGACGGTGGCCAGTGTCGGCGGCGCGCTCTGGCTGGGCGACCGGGGCACCGTGGTCGGGGTGTCGAACCAGACCGACTTCCTGCGTGCGGTGCGCGACGGCGAGCTGACCGCGGTCGGCACGCCGGTGCACCGGGGCCGCAGCCAGCAGTTGTGGCTGGTGGAGATCACCGACGGCGACGCCCGGCTGGTGGCCCGCGGGCAGGTGCGGTTGCAGAACCTCACCGCCGGCTGAGGCATTCGCCCGAAACCGGGCGCTGACGCCGATATCGTCGCGTCGATGAGGCCACCCGTTCCCGACCCGACGTGAGGAAGCTCCTCGCCGCCACCCTGGGCGTGCTGTCGGCCATCGGCGGGTTCGTCGACATCGGCGACCTGGTGGCGGCCAGTCAGGCCGGCGCGCTGTTCGGCATGGCCCACGCCTGGGTGCTGCTGGTCGGCGTGGTGGGCATCTGCGCGTACGCCGACATGGCCGGCCGGATCGCGGCGGTGAGCGGCCGGGCGGTGTTCGACCTGGTCCGGGAGCGGCTGGGCCCGCGGGTGGCGCTGCTCAACCTGGTCGCGTCGTGGCTGGTCACGGTGGTCACGCTGGCCGCGGAGCTGGGCGGGGTGGCGCTGGCGCTGCACCTGGCCACCGGGGTGAGCCACCTGCTCTGGGTGCCGCTGGCCGCGCTGGCGGTCTGGCTGGTGCTGTGGCGGATGCGGTTCGAGCTGATGGAGCGCGTCTTCGGCCTGGCCGGGCTGGCGCTGCTGGTCTTCGCGGTCGCGCTGGTGGCGTTGCCGACCGACTGGGCGGAACTCGGGCAGGGCGCCTGGCAGGTCAGCTCCGCCGGGCACGGGTGGCCGCTGTACTGGTTCGTGGCGGTCGCCCTGTTCGCCTCCACGGTCAGCCCGTACGAGGTCTTCTTCTTCTCCTCCGGTGGGGTGGAGGAGCGCTGGGGCGCGGCGGACCTGGCGCGGGCCCGGTCGAACGTGTTGATCGGCTTTCCGGTCGGTGGGTTCCTGGCGCTGTCGCTGATCGCCGTGGCGACGGTGGCCTACCACCCGTCCGACGCGTCCCTGGGCTCGCTCGGCGAGGTGGCCCGGCCGGTGGCGACCGCGCTCGGCGGTGCCGGCCTGGCCGCCGCCGTGCTGGCGTTCTTCGCGGTGACGTTCGGCGCGGCGCTGGAGACCGGGCTGTCCGCGGCGTACGCGGCGGCGCAGTACTTCGGTTGGCAGTGGGGTAAGCGGGTCAGCCCCCGCGAGGCCGCCCGGTTCCACAGCGTCCTGCTGGTCGGGTTGCTGCTCGGTGTGGTGATGCTGATGACGACCGTTGACCCGGTGCGGTTGACCGAGTACATGCTGGTGCTGAGCGCGGTGGTGCTGCCGCTGACCTACCTGCCGATCCTGGTGGTGGCGAACGACCGCACCTACCTCGGTGACCGGGTCAACGGGTGGTGGAACAACCTGCTCGGCGCGGTGTTCCTGCTGCTCATCGTCGCCGCCTCGGTGGCGGCGATCCCGCTGGCGATCGTGACGGGGATGGGGCGATGAGGGTCCAGCTCGCCAGGCAGCTGCTCGACCGGCAGATCGTCGACGTCGAGGGTCGGCTCGTCGGGCGGGTCGACGACGTCGCGTTCGCGGTGGACGACGAGGGCTACCCGTACGTGGACGGGCTGCTCACCGGTCAGGGCGCGCTCGGGCAGCGGATCGGCGGGCGGATCGGGCGGCTGCTGGTGGCGGTCGCCGACCGGTTCACCGACGATCCGCCGGTGCCGCCGTTGCGCGTGCCGCTGGCGGCCGTGGCCCGGGTGGACAGCGCGGTGCGGCTGCGGTGCCGGGCGGCGGACCTGCCGCCGTCACCGGTGGAGACGTGGTTGCGCCGGCACCTGATCGAGCGGATCCCGGGGTCGTACCGTGCGAGCGGGTGAGCTGCTCGGACGCACCGCGTACGACCTGCACGGGCGGCGGTTGGGCCGGGTGGTGGACGTGGTCGTGCGCGGTGGCTGGCCGCCGGAGCGGCTGCGGGTCACCGACGTGATCGTGGCCGGTCACTGGTGGACCCGGGTGACCAGCCGGTTGATCGGGCCGGAGCTGCACCCGGCCGGGCCATGGCTGCTGCGGGCGGTCGCCCGGCTGATCGGGCGCAGCACCCACCAGGTGCCCGCCGACGCGGTGCGGCTGCACCCGCCGGTGCCCGGCTTCCCGTTCGGGCCGCCCGCCGGCCGGCGTTGAGTCCGCTCGGCCCGGCTCACCCTTCGCGCCCGCGCCAGGCGTCGCCGAACGGTCGGGCGACGACCGTTTCGGCGCGCTGTCGTCAGCGGCGCGCGTCGTCGAGTTCCGGGGTGTCCGCCGAGTCGGCGGGATCGACGTCGGCCGCGTCGTCGTCGCCGTCGGTCCGCTCGCGGCGGGGGCGCCGCCGGATGTGCACCTCGGTGATCGCGCGCTGGTCGACGCCGGCGACCGACAGCTCCCAGCCGTCGACGGTGACCTGCTCCCCCGCCACGGTCGGGATGTGCCCGAGGCAGATCAGCACCAGCCCGGCGACAGTGGTGTAGTCGCCGGCCGGCCGGTTGGGCAGCTCCACCCCGAGGTCGGTGAGGTCGTGCACCGGGAAGGTGCCGGGCAGCACCAGGGTGCCGTCCGCCTCGGTGCGGACCGCCTGCAGGTCCCGGTCGGTCTCGTCGTAGATCTCGCCGACGATCTCCTCGAGGATGTCCTCCAGCGTCACGATCCCGTCGACCGCGCCGCGCTCGTCCACCACCAGGGCGATGTGCTGCCGCTCGGCCTTGAACTGGCGCAGCGCGTCGACCACGGGCAGCGAGTCGGGCAGCAGCATGGGTGGGCGGGCGATCTCGTCGACCGGCCGGTCGTCGGGGACGCCGACCAGGTCGCGCAGGTGGATGACGCCGACGGCGTCGTCCAGGCCGCCGTGGCGGACCACGGGCGCCCGGGAGTGGCCGGTCGCCGCGAGGACGAGCCGCGCGGCGTCCGCGGTGGTGCCGCTGTCGAGCGTGAAGACCTGCAACCGGGGTACGAGGACCGCACGCAACTGCCGGTCGGCGATCTCCACCGCGCCGGCGATGATCGTGCGCTGTTCCTTGGTGAAGCCGTGGTTCCCGGCCACGATGTCGCGCAGTTCGTCGGGGCCGATCTCGTCCGGCTCGTGCTTCGGGTCGAGGCCGAAGAGGCGGACCACCATGTCGCTGGTGGCGCCGAGCAGCCAGACCGCCGGGCGGGTCACGCTGGCCAGCACGTCGAGCGGCCGGGCCACGAGCAGCGCCCACCGCTCGGCGGACTGCATGGCGATGCGCTTGGGCGCCAGCTCGCCGAAGACCAGCGTGACGAACGTGAGCACCAGGGTGACGGCGACGATGGCGACCGTCTCGGCGGCGTTGCCGAACACCCCGAGCAGCGGTACGAGCGGGCGGGCCAGGGACACCGCCGCCGCGGCGGAGGCGAGGAAGCCGGCGAGGGTGATGCCGATCTGGATGGTGGCCAGGAAGCGGTTCGGGTCCTTGGCCAGGCGGGCCAGGGTCCGGCCGGCGCGGCTGCTGCGTTCCAGCCGTTGCAGTTGGCTGTCCCGCAGCGAGACCAGGGCCATCTCGCTGCCGGCGAAGGCCGCGTTGACGATCACCAGCACACCGACCAGGGCCAACTGGCTCCAGTAGCTCTGCACGAGCGGTTCTCTCCCTCGGGCCCGATCCGGGTCGGCCAATGGCCGACTCGCCGGCCGGCAGATCCGGTCGGCGTGGCCCCTCTGTGCCCCGCCGGCGCGTGCCTGAATCCTGTGTACACACTGAGGTCACCAGAAAACTGCGTGGCACGCATCTTTGCGTGCCACGCATTTTTCGCTACGGTGGGGAGGTGAGCGGACTGCGGGAGCGCAAGAAGGCCGCGACCCGGGCGGCACTGAGCTGGGCCGCCATCCGGCTGACCGTGGCCCGCGGCTACGACGCGGTGCTGGTGGAGGACATCGCCCGGGCCGCCGGGGTGTCTCCCCGCACGTTCAACAACTACTTCGCCAGCAAGGCCGAGGCGATCGCGGCAAGGCACCTGGACCGCAGCCGCCGGGTGGCGGACGCGCTGCGGGCCCGCCCGGCCGGTGAGCCGCTCTGGACCGCGGTCGAGGCGGCGGTCCTCTTCGCGTGGGCGCCGGGCCCCGAGGTCGAGCAGTCACCCCCGGACGCCCACGACGAGTGGGTCGCCGGGCTGCGGGTGATGCTCGCCGAACCGGCCCTGCAGGGCGAGATGTTGCGGGCCGGCGCGCTCGCCGAGGCCGAGCTGGCCGAGGCGGTCGCCGCACGCACCGGCACCGACCCCGCCCACGACCTCTACCCGCACCTGGTGGCCGCCGCGGTCGGCGCGGCCGCCGGCGCGGCGACGCGACACTTCCTCCGCGCCGACCGGCCGGAGCCGGTGCACCGGATGCTCTCCGACGCGCTGACCCAACTCGCCGCCGGCCTGCCGCCGCCGCGCTGACGTGACCCACCGTGAGAAGGGGCCCCTTCTCTACCCGAGGCGTTGACAAGGGGCCCCGCCTTCGGTCCTGGAGGATGTTGTGATCGACGTGCTGATTGTCGGGGCCGGCCCGAACGGGCTGATGCTCGCCGCCGAGCTGGCGCTCGCCGGGGTCCGGCCGGTGGTCTGCGACCGGCTGGCCGCGCCGACCACCGAGAACCGGGCCAACGGGCTGGTCGGCCAGGTGGTCCGGATGCTCGACCGGCGCGGCCTGCACCAGCGCCTCACCGGCGACACCGCGCCGCCGCGGCCGGCACCCGAATTCGTCTTCGGTGCGCTGCCGCTGGACCTGCGCGGCGTCGCGGACAATCCGCTGCACGGCCTGCCGGTCCCGCAACGGCAGATCGAACGGGTGCTCGCCGACCGCGCCGCCGAGTTGGGCGTACCGATCCGCCGGGGATGCGAGGTGACCGGGCTGCGGCAGCGCGCCGACGCGGTGGAGGTCCGTTTCGCCGACGGGACCACTGTCACCTGCCGGTACCTGGTCGGCGCGGACGGCGGGCGCAGCACGGTCCGCAAGCTCGCCGGGATCGCCTTCCCCGGCGTGACCACCGACCGGTCCGTCTCGCGTACCGCCCAGGTCGCTGTGCCGGCGGAGGCGATCGACCCGGTCACCGGCGGCCTCGCCGTTCCCGGCCACCGGGTCGTCGGCCCGTTCCGGCACACCCGCACCGAGCGCGGGCTGATCGTCTGGGCGCCGTTCCCGGACCGACCGCCGCTGGTCAGCACCACCGAGTGGCCGGACGCGCCGGGGCCGGACGCGCCGATGACGCTCGCCGAGATGCGGGCCAGCGTGGCCCGGGTGCTCGGCGTCGAGGTGCCGCTCGACCCGCCCGCCGGCACCGGGCCGCACGTGCTGCGTCGCCTGGTCGGCGGCAACACCCGGCTGGCCGAGCGCTACCGCGACGGCCGGGTGCTGCTGCTCGGCGACGCCGCCCACGTGCACTCCGCGATCGGCGGCCCGGGGCTCAACCTGGGTCTGCAGGACGCGGTGAACCTCGGCTGGAAGCTGGCCGCCGAGGTGCGCGGCCGGGCCCCGGACGGACTGCTCGACACCTACGAGGCGGAGCGCCGCCCGGCGGCCCGGCGGGTCACCGTGTCGACCCAGGCCCAGACCGCGTTGATCGCCCCGGGAAGCGAGGTCACCGCGCTGCGGGAACTCGTCGGCGAGTTGCTCGCCCGGCCGGAGAACGCCGCGCACGTGGCCGCGCTGATGGCCGGCGCGGACGTCCGCTACGACCCGGGACCGGACGGGCCACCGGTCGGCACCTGGGCGCCGGACCTGGTGGTGCACGGCGACGCCGGGCCGGTGCGGCTGGCCGAACTGACCCGCGACGCGCGCCCGCTGCTGCTCGACGGCACCGGCACCCTCGGCCCGGCGGCCGCGCCGTGGCGGGACCGGGTGGACGTGATCGGCGGGCGGCTGGCCGGGACCTCGTCGACCGCGCTGCTGCTGCGGCCGGACTGCTATCTGGCCTGGGCCTCCGCCGACGACGCCCCGGACTCCGACGGGCTGCGCGCGGCGCTCACCCGCTGGTTCGGCCCGCCCCGGACCTGACCGGGCTCAGGCCGGCTCGGGCAGGTCGAGCACGTACGCCCCGCCCTCCGGGCGGAAGCCGAGCCGCTGGTAGTAGGGGGCGACCATGCCCGGCGGGCTGACCACCCGGCGGAAGCCCCGGTCGGTGAAGAGCCGGCTGCGCCGGTAGACGAACTCGCCGGGGGTGAAGTCGCGGAACGGCGGGGTCACGTAGTCCAGGTCGATCTGGGCGACCCCGCCGGCCTCGGCGTGCGACACCATCACGCCGACCACCTCGTCGGAGCGCACCACCAGGAACGCCGACCGGTCGGCGGCGGTCGGGTCCCACCGGAAGGCCGGGTTGAACCGGGCGATGTCGGCCGCGTGCACCCGCAGGGTGTGGGCCAGGAACGCGTCGCCGGTGCCCACCTCCACCACCTGGTAGGTCTGCTCGTCGTGCCGGGTCGCCAGCATCTTGCGCAGGTACCACACGTTGATCACGGCGAGCACCACGTTCAGCCCGACCATCGGCCAGACGTGCACCGCGGCGTTGTAGCCAATCAGGATCAGGCAGCCGACCAGGTTGAGCGCGCGCAGCCGCAGGATGCGCGTCTGCAGCAGGGACCAGACCAGCAGCGCGGAGCCGGCCCAGCCGACGAGTTCCAGCCAGTTCACCCCGGGGAGACTAGTGGTCGCCCTGGTCAGTCGCCTCGGCGGGCAGCTCCAGCACCCACTCCTCGACCTCGACGCCGCGGCCGACGGCGAATCCCGAGTCCTCGCCGACCACGACGAAGCCGCACTTGCGCAACACCGCGAGGGAGGCGCCATTGTCCTTCGCGGCGCGGGCGTGCACCGGCCGCTGCCGCACCTCGCGCAGCAGCGCGGTGAGCCCGGCGGTGGCGTAGCCGCGCCCCCAACGCTCCGGGTTGATCCAGTAGCTGACCTCGGTCTGCTCGTCGACCGGGAACGCCGCCACGTGCCCGACCACCTCGCCGCCGGCGACGATCGTGCGGTTGACGATGCGCTCGTCGGCACGGATGCGCGCCCAGTGCGCGTCGAACGCGGCCCGGTCCGACGGGTCCTTCGGGCCGAACGCGGCCATCCAGTTGGCCTGCGGGTCCTGCTCGTGGGCGAAGAAGGCGGGCAGGTCGTCGTCGCGTACCGGACGGAGTTCCACCTCGGGGGTCACGGCCGAGACCCTACGCGGACCCACCGACACCGGACGGGACCTCCGGCCCGGCCGGTGCCCCGGTCGGCCCTGCCGGCCCGGCCGGCCACGCCGGTACGAAGAAGGAGGAACGACGCAGTCGAGGAGGCCGGACCATGCCGAGGTACGTCTACGACTTCATCGAGGGTGACCGGAACCGGGCCGACCTGCTCGGCGGCAAGGGCGCCAACCTGGCCGAGATGACCCGGCTCGGGCTGCCGGTGCCACCCGGGTTCACCGTGACCACCGACGCGTGCCGCGCCTACCTGGCCACCGGCACCCCACCGGACGGGCTGTACGAGGAGATCAACGCGCACCTGCGCGAGGTCGAGGCGCGGCTGGGCCGGCGGCTCGGCGACCCCGGTGACCCGCTGCTGCTCGCGGTGCGCTCCGGCGGCCGGTACTCGATGCCGGGGATGATGGAGACGATCCTCGACATCGGGCTCAACGACGCGACGGTGGCCGGGCTGGCCGCGCACGCCGGCGACGAGCGCTTCGCCTGGGACTCGTACCGCCGGTTGATCCAGATGTTCGGTCGCACCGTGCACGGCGTCCCGGCCGAGGAGTTCGAGCACGAGCTGGCCGCGGTGCGGGCCACCGCCGGGCCGGGCGGGCCGAGCGCCGGGCAGCTGCGCGACCTGGTGGACACGTACAAGAAGATCTTCGCCCGGCACGTCGGGCACGACTTCCCGCAGGCCCCGCACGAGCAGCTCTTCCTCGCCGTCCGGGCGGTCTTCTCCTCCTGGCGCTCGGAGCGGGCCCGGGTCTACCGGCGGCAGGAACGGATCCCGGACGACCTGGGCACCGCGGTCACCGTGATGGCGATGGTGTTCGGCAACCTCGGCCCGGACTCCGGCACCGGGGTGGCGTTCACCCGCGACCCGGCCACCGGCGTGCCCGGCGTCTACGGCGACTACCTGACCGACGCCCAGGGCGAGGACGTGGTGGCCGGGATCCGCAACACGGTGCCGCTGACCGAGCTGGCCCGGCTGGACCCGACGAGCTACCACCGGCTCCGGCAGATCATGGCGACGCTGGAGCGGCACTACCGCGACCTGTGCGACGTCGAGTTCACCATCGAGCGCGGCCGGCTGTGGATGCTGCAGACCCGGGTCGGCAAGCGCACCGCCGCCGCCGCGTTCGTGATCGCCGCGCAGCTCGCCGAGGAAGGGGTGATCACCGCCGACGAGGCGCTGACCCGGGTCACCGGGGCGCAGCTCGCCCAGCTCATGTTCCCGGCGTTCGACGCCGCCGCCGCGCCCGAACCGCTCGCCGTCGGGGTCGGCGCCTCGCCGGGCGCCGCGGTCGGCCGGGTGGTCTTCGACTCCGCGGCCGCGGCGGCGGCCGACGGACCGGTGATCCTGGTCCGGCCGGAGACCAACCCCGATGACCTGCCCGGCATGATCGCCGCGGCCGGCGTGCTCACCTCGCGCGGCGGGAAGACGTCGCACGCCGCAGTGGTGGCCCGGGGCATGGGCCGGACCTGCGTGTGCGGGGCCGACGCGCTGCGCATCGACGGTGAGCGCGGCGAGTTCACCGTCGGCGACCGGGTGGTGCGGGCCGGCGACCTGATCTCGATCGACGGCGCCACCGGGCGGGTCTGGCTCGGCGAGGTGCCGGTGCAGCCGTCCCCGGTGGCCCGCTACCTCGCCGGTGAGCTGCGACCCGAGTCCGACCCGCTGACCGCCGCCGTGCACCGGCTGCTCGCGCACGCGGACGCGGTGCGGACGCTCGGCGTCCGGGCCAACGCCGACACCCCGGACGACGCCCGCCGGGCCCGCCGGCTCGGCGCCGCCGGCATCGGGCTGTGCCGGACCGAGCACATGTTCCTCGGCGAGCGCCGGGAGCTCGTCGAGCGGCTGATCCTGGCCGACGGGCCGGCGGAGACCGCCGCCGCGCTGGACGCGCTGCTGCCGTTGCAGCGGGCCGACTTCGTCGGGCTGCTCGCCGCGATGGACGGGCTGCCGGTGACGGTCCGGCTGCTCGACCCGCCGCTGCACGAGTTCCTGCCCCCGCTGGCGGAGCTGACCGCCCGGGTGGCCGCCGCGCGGGCGCGCGGCGCGGACCCGGGCCGCGACGCCACGCTGCTGGCCGCGGTGCGCCGGATGCACGAGGCGAACCCGATGCTCGGGCTGCGGGGCGTACGACTGGGACTGGTGGTGCCGGGGCTGTTCGCCATGCAGGTGCGGGCGTTGGCCGAGGCGGCCGCCCAGCGGGCCCACGCCGGCGGCGATCCCCGGCCGGAGATCATGGTGCCGCTGGTCGGGGACGTGCGGGAACTCGTCGCCGTGGCCGATGAGGCACGCCGCGTGCTGGCCGAGGTGGACGGTGCGCCGGAGATCCCGATCGGCACCATGGTCGAGACGCCCCGGGCCGCGCTGACCGCCGGGGAGATCGCCGTGGAGGCCCGGTTCTTCTCCCTCGGCACCAACGACCTGACGCAGACCACCTGGGCGTTCTCCCGCGACGACGTGGAGGGGTCGTTCTTCCCCGCGTACCTGGCCCGGGGGATCTTCCCGGTCTCGCCGTTCGAGAGCCTCGACGTCACCGGGGTGGGGCGACTGGTCCAGCTGGCCGTCGCGGAGGGGCGGGCCGCCCGCCCGGAGCTGACCGTCGGGGTCTGCGGCGAGCACGGTGGCGACCCCGACTCGATCGCGTTCTTCGCCGCGGCCGGACTCGACTACGTCTCCTGCTCGCCGTACCGGTTGCCGGTGGCGCGGCTGGCCGCCGGCCGGGCCGCGGTCGAGGCCGGCACCGACTCGTCCGACTCCCGATAGGAGGGCAGCGCCATGACCGCCATCTTCAACCCGACCGGGCTGAACACCGTACCCCCGGTTCCCCGGCCCGCGACCCCCGCCGGCGCGGCGACCCCGGCCCCGGCGGACCCCGGGCCGGTCGGCCCGGTGCTGGAGCTGCCCGGCGCACCGGACGCCGCGCTGGTGCCGGTGACCGTCAAGGGCCGCCCGGTGGGCGCGTTCGTCCTGGTCGGCGGCGAGGTCCGCTACCGGCGGGTGGTCGACCCGGACCAGCTCGTCGCGGCCGCCACCGGCGCGTTCGCGGTGGCCGCCCTCACCGCCGCCGTGGCCGTCTGGTCCCGCCGCCGCCCACCCGCGGTCGGCACCGTGACGATGGGCCCCGGCGGTTGGCTGAGCCTGCGCGGCCTGCCGGCCCCCCACCCCGACCACCGCCCCTGGTGGGCCCGCCTCCTGCGCGCCCACCCCCTCCCCCGCACCTGACCCGCCCCTCTCGTGCCGATCATGAAGTTGGCGGCGATGTCGATCTCCGATCCTGCCGCCAACTTCATGGTCGACACGTCGCTCGGGGCGGGGGTGGGGGGCGGGGGGCAGGGCGGGGGGCAGGGGCGGAGGTCCTGGGGAAGCGGATCGTGCGGCACTGCCCGGGGTGGGGTGGAGGGCGGAAGGCTCGGGGGTGAAGGGGACGACGATGGGAGTGGACATGGGCGGCAACCAGCGCGTCGTGGATCCGTGGCGAGGATTTCGGGACGGGGCGTGGCGCGAGACGGTCGACGTCGCGGACTTCGTCAGGCGCAACCACGAGCCGTACATCGGGGACGCGTCGTTCCTCACCGGACCGACCGCGCGGACCCTCGCCGTGTGGAACCGGCTGCGGGAGATGTTCCCGGAGGAGCGGCGGCGCGGCGTGTACGACGTGGACGCGGCCACCCCGTCCACCATCACCTCGCACGCGCCCGGCTACGTCGACCGGGAGCGGGAGCTGATCGTCGGGCTGCAGACCGACGCGCCGCTGCGCCGCGCGATCATGCCGGCCGGCGGGCTGCGGATGGTGGAGACCGCGCTGCGGGCGTACGGGCGCGAACCCGACCCGCGGGTGCACGAGATCTTCACCCGCCACCGCCGGACCCACAACGACGCCGTCTTCGACGCGTACCCGGAGGCGGTGCTGGCGGCCCGGCGCTCGCACGTGATCACCGGCCTGCCGGACGCCTACGGGCGGGGCCGGATCATCGGCGACTACCGCCGGGTGGCGCTGTACGGGGTGGACCGGCTGATCGCCGAGCGCCGGGCCCACCGGGCGGCGCTGGACGGCCGGCGCAGCACCGACGACGTGATCCGCGACCGGGAGGAGCTGGCCGAGCAGATCCGCGCGCTCGGCGAGCTGAAGGAGATGGCCGCCACCTACGGCTTCGACATCTCCCGCCCCGCCGCGACCGGCCGGCAGGCGATCCAGTGGCTCTACTTCGCCTACCTGGCGGCCACCAAGGAACAGAACGGCGCCGCCATGTCGCTCGGGCGCACCGCCGGTTTCGTCGACGTCTACCTGCGGCGGGACATCGACGAGGGCCGGCTGGACGAGACCGGCGCGCAGGAGCTGGTCGACGATTTCGTGATCAAGCTGCGGATCGTCCGCTTCCTGCGCACCCCCGAGTACGACCAGCTCTTCTCCGGCGACCCGACCTGGGTCACCGAGTCGCTCGGCGGGATGGGCGCGGACGGCCGGCCGCTGGTCACCCGCACCACGTTCCGCTACCTCCAGACGCTCTACAACCTGGGGCCGGCGCCCGAGCCCAACCTGACCGTGCTCTGGTCGCCCCGGGTGCCCGACGGGTTCAAGCGGTTCTGCGCCCAGGTGTCGCTGGACACCAGCGCCATCCAGTACGAGAACGACGAGCTGATCCGGCCCGCGTACGACGACGACACCGCGATCGCCTGCTGCGTGTCGGCCATGCGGGTCGGCCGGGACATGCAGTTCTTCGGCGCCCGCGCGAACCTGGCGAAGGCGCTGCTCTACGCGATCAACGGCGGCCGGGACGAGCTGACCGGCGAGCAGGTGGCCCCGCCGCGCACGCCGGTCGGCGGCGAGACGCTCGCCTACGACGAGGTGCTCGCGGCGTACGACCGGACGCTGGACTGGCTGGCCGAGACGTACGTGGACGCGCTCAACGTGATCCACCACCAGCACGACAGGTACGCGTACGAGCGGCTGGAGATGGCGCTGCACGACCACCCGGTGCGCCGCTTCATGGCCACCGGCGTCGCCGGCCTCTCGGTCGCCGTGGACAGCCTCTCGGCCATCCGGTACGGCCGGGTCAAGGTGCTGCGCGACGAGACCGGGCTGGCCGTCGACTACGCGGTCGAGGGCGAGTTCCCGACCTACGGCAACGACGACGACCGGGCCGACGAGATCGCCGTCCGGCTGGTCGAGACGTTCGCGGCGAAGCTGCGCCGCCAGCGCACCTACCGCGACGCCGAGCTGACCATGTCGGTGCTCACCATCACGTCGAACGTGGTCTACGGCAGGCACACCGGCAACACCCCGGACGGCCGGCGGGCCGGCGAGCCGTTCGCGCCCGGGGCGAACCCGATGAACGGGCGGGACACCCACGGCCTGGTCGCCTCCGCGCTGTCGGTGGCGAAACTGCCGTACGACGCGGCCCGCGACGGCATCTCGCTGACCGGCACGGTCACCCCGGACGGCCTGGGCCACACCCGCGCGGAACGGATCGCCAACCTGGCCGGGGTGCTCGACGGCTACACCGACGCCGGCGGGTTCCACCTCAACGTCAACGTGCTGGACCGGGCGACGCTGCTCGACGCGATGGCCCACCCGGAGCGCTATCCGCAACTCACCGTCCGGGTCTCCGGATACGCGGTGAACTTCGTCCGGCTCACGCCCGAGCAGCAGCGGGACGTGGTGTCCCGGACGTTCCACGGGTCGCTGTGACCGGCCGGACCCCGGCGGCGCCGAGGTCGGCGCCGCCGGTCCCGGACGGGTCGGTGCACTCCTGGGACACGTCGATCGGGGTGGACGGGCCGGGCACCCGCCTCGTGGTGTTCCTCGCCGGCTGCCCGCTGCGCTGCCGCTACTGCCACAGCCCGGACACCTGGTACGGCCGCAGCGGCCGGCGCCGCACTGTCGACGAGATGGTCGCCCTGGCCGCGCGGTACCGCCGGTTCCTGCGGGTCGCCGGCGGCGGCGTCACGGTCAGCGGCGGCGAGCCGCTGCTCCAACCGGCGTTCACCCGGGAGCTGCTGCGCCGCTGCCACGCGCTCGGCCTGCACACCGCGCTGGACACCTCCGGGTTCCTCGGCGACCGCGCCGACGACGCCCTGCTCGACGCCACCGACCTGGTGCTGCTGGACGTGAAGGCGGGCAGCCCCGCGACGTACCGCCGGGTCACCGGCACCGGACGGCTCGCGCCGACGCTGCGCTTCGCCCGCCGGCTGGCCGAGCGGGGCACGCCGATGTGGATCCGGTACGTGCTGGTGCCGGGCCTGACCGACGCCGCCGACGAGGTGGCCCGGGTGGCCGACGTGACCGCCGGACTCACCGGCGTGCGACGGGTCGAGGTGCTGCCGTTCCACCGGCTCGGCGCGCACAAGTACGCCGAGCTGGGCCTGGCCTTCCCGCTGGCGGACACCGCGCCGCCGGACGCGGAGCTGCTGGCCCGGGTGCGCGGGCAGTTCGCCGCCCGGGGTCTGACGGTCACCTGAGGCGGCGCGGGCCGCACTAGCATGGGGTCATGTCGACACCACGGCTACGCCGTCGCCGGGCCTCGCCCGTCCGGGCCCGGCTCGCGAGCGCGACCGGCGCGCAGGCCACCGGGGCACAGGCCACCGGCGCCCGGGCGCTCGGTGCCACGGCCGTGGGCGCGCTGGCCCTGGGCGCGTTCGCGCTCGGCGCGGTGTCGGTGGGCGCGCTAGTGATCGGCCGGCTGGCGGTGCGCCGCGCGGTGATCCGCGAGCTGCGCATCGGCCGGCTCGAGGTGGACGAGCTGGTCGTCCGGCACGGCGACCGGGGATGAGTCAGCTCGCCGCGCTCGTCGGATAGCCGTAGAGGTCGAGCAGGCGCACCCGGGACGCCTGGAGACGGTCCACCACCACGCTCATGAACCGGGCGGTGAGCTGCCGACCCAGCGTGTCGTCGGACTCCATCAACCGCCGCACCCCCTCCGCGTCGAACTCGACCGCGGTGCTGCGCAGCGTGGCCACCGCGCCGAACTGCCAGCGGTAGGGCGGGAAGAGCCAGGACCAGCCGAGCACCCCGCCGGCGCCGATCGTCTCGATGCCCACGTCCCCGCGGCCGGGGACCGGGAAGTCCAACGCCACCTGACCGCCCCGGACCAGCCAGAACCGCTCGGCCGGCTGGCCGGCGCGAAACAGCCGGTGCCCCGGGTGCCAGGCCACCGGGCGGGCGTAGCCGGTGAGTCGGGGCAGCCACCCGTCTGGCAGTCCGGCCAGGAACGGGTGCACACGCAGCATCTCCAGCGGGGTCATCACGCCTCCACGGATCGGCGGCAGGAAGCCGTGGTTCCATCCCACCCGCTCCGGTGCCGGCGCGGCAGGGCCGATGGTCCCGGCCCGGGGCTACGGGAGAGGCCACAATGGGGCGAGCCGACCGGAGGGGACGCAGCCGATGAACCGACCCGTCGTGGCGGGGGTGGACGGATCGCCGTCCAGCCTGACCGCCGCCGACCAGGCCGCCGCGGTCGCCGTGGCCCGCTCCCGGCCGCTGCTGCTGGTGCACGGCTACCTGCACCCGCTCGGCTACGGCGTGCCGCTCAATCCGTACGACCTCGGGGTGCCGGCGCCGACCGAGGAGGCGGAGAAGATGCTCGAACGGGTCGCCGCCGACCTGACCGACCGGCACCCCGGGCTGCGGGTGGCGGTGCGGCAGGTCGCCGGCGGCCCGGGCGCGGCGCTGGTGGAGGAGTCGCGGCGGGCCGAGCTGGTGGTGGTGGGCAGCCGGGGCGTGGGCGGCTTCGCCGGGCTGCTGCTCGGGTCGGTGGGCGGGCAGCTCGCCCAGCACGGGCACTGCCCGGTGCTCGTCGTCCGCCCCGAGGAACAGCCGATCCCGGTCGACGGTCCGGTGCTGGTGGGCGTGGACGGCTCCGACGCGGCGGCGTACGCCGTCGACCTCGCCGCGGACGAGGCCGCCCGCCGCGACGTCGAGCTGGTGCTGACGCACGTGCGCGCGCCGGAGCGCGGGGCGGCGGCGCCGGAGGTGGCGGCCGAGGCGAGCACCGCCGAGCGGGCCGAGGCGGCCGAGCTGCTGGGCGTCGCCGCCGCGCGCGTCCGGGCAGCGCACCCCGGGCTGCGGGTGACCGAACGCGCCGAGGTCGCCGCGTCCCCGGAGACCGCGCTGCGGGAGGCGAGCGCGCAGGCGTCGCTGGTGGTGGTCGGCTCGCGGGGCCGGGGTGGCTTCGCCGGGATGCTGCTCGGCTCGGTCAGCCAGGCCCTGGTGCAGCACGCCCACTGCCCGGTGCTGATCGCCCACCGGCCGGAGCCGGCCGACGACTGAGCCCGACGCCCCGGATCAGGACGGGGCGCGGCCGGCGAGCAGGTCGGCGAAGTCGGTGGTGAGGGCGAACGGGTCGACCGGACCGGTCGCCGGCGGGCGGCGGTCCACCTGCTCGGCCAGCTCGGCGGCGGCCCGGCGGATCCGGGCCCGCAGCGGGCTGTCGCCGTCGTCGCCGGCCCAGTCCTCCGGTGCCGCGAACACCGCCGTCGGCAGCGTCACCGCCCGCAGGTACGTGAACATCGGCCGGACCGCGTGCTCCAGCGCCAGCGAGTGCCGGGCGGTGCCGCCGGTCGCACCGAGCAGCACCGGCGTGCCGGCCAGCGCGTCCCGGTCCACCACGTCGAAGAACGACTTGAACAGCCCGTTGTAGGACGCGTTGAAGATCGGCGTGACGGCGATCAGCCCGTCGGCCGCCGCCACGGCGTCCAGCGTCTCGCGCAGGGCGGCCGGCGCGAAGCCGGTGAGCAGGTGGTTGACCACGTCGTGGGCGTGCTCGCGCAGGTCCACCGGGCGCAGGTCGACGTCCGCGCCGCGCCCGGCCAACTCGCCGCGGGCGGCCGCGGCGAGCTGGTCGGCGAGCAGGCGGGTGGACGAGGGCTGGCCGAGACCGGCCGAGACGACCACGAGGGTACGCCGGGTCATCGCTTCTCCTCCTCGGTGGTCGTGCCGGCCTCGCGGGCGGCGAGCAGGCTGGCGTGGGTGGGCGCCTCGGGCACGTGCGCCGGACGCATCGAGTCGAACTCCTTGCGCAGCACCGGAACCACCTCCTCGCCGAGCAGGTCGAGCTGCTCCAGCACCGTCTTCAGCGGCAGGCCGGCGTGGTCCATCAGGAAGAGCTGCCGCTGGTAGTCACCGACGTACTCGCGGAAGCCCAGCGTGCGGTCGATGACCTGCTGCGGGCTGCCGACGGTCAGCGGCGTCTCCCGGGTGAAGTCCTCCAGCGACGGGCCGTGCCCGTAGACCGGCGCGTTGTCGAAGTAGGGCCGGAACTCGCGTACCGCGTCCTGCGAGTTGCGGCGCATGAAGACCTGCCCGCCCAGGCCGACGATCGCCTGCTCGGGCGTGCCGTGGCCGTAGTGCGCCCAGCGCTGGCGGTAGAGGCCGACCATCCGCTGGGTGTGCTCCTTGGGCCAGAAGATGTGGTTGGCGAAGAAGCCGTCGCCGTAGTAGGCGGCCTGCTCGGCGATCTCCGGGCTGCGGATCGAGCCGTGCCAGACGAACGGCGGCACGCCGTCGAGCGGGCGCGGCGTCGAGGTGAACGACTGCAGCGGCGTGCGGAACTTGCCCTTCCAGTCGACCACGTCCTCGCGCCACAGCCGGTGCAGCAGGTCGTAGTTCTCGATGGCGAGCGGGATGCCGTTGCGGATGTCCTGCCCGAACCACGGGTAGACCGGGCCGGTGTTGCCGCGCCCCATCATCAGGTCCACCCGGCCGTCGGCCAGGTGCTGGAGCATCGCGTAGTCCTCGGCGATCTTCACCGGGTCGTTGGTGGTGATCAGCGTGGTCGAGGTGGAGAGCAGCAGGCGCTCGGTGCGTGCCGCGATCCAGCCGAGCATGGTGGTCGGCGACGACGGCACGAACGGCGGGTTGTGGTGCTCGCCGGTGGCGAAGACGTCCAGGCCGACCTCTTCGGCCTTGAGCGCGATGGTGGTCATGGCCTTGATCCGGTCACGCTCGGACGGCAGCCGCCCGGTGGTCGGGTCGACGGTGACGTCACCGACGGTGAAGATTCCGAACTGCATGACCAGCTCCTCGGGGTGAGATCCGGACCGGTCGGCCCGGCATCGTCCCGCACAACCTATTTGACGAGTCAACTATTCCGCCGCCCGGCACCCCCAGCGTGGCCCGGCTCACCCCGACCACGATGCGTCGATCTTGCAGTTGCGGCCCCCGCGATGTCTTGTTCGTCCCGTTGTCGGAGGGCCGAAACTGCAAGATCGCGGAGGGACGGAACCGGGTTCGGCGACTAGCCTTGCCGGCCATGACGTACCCCTGGCTCGACGCGCCGGCCGCGGACGTCGCGGCGACCGCGCGGACCCTGCTCGGCTGGACCGTCTCGGCGAACGGCGTACGGATCCGGCTGACCGAGGTCGAGGCGTACGCGGGCACCGGGGAGGATCCGGCGTCGCACGCCCACCGGGGGCCGACCCCGCGCAACCGGGTGATGTTCGGGCCGGCCGGGCACGTCTACGTGTACTTCGTGTTCGGCATGCACTGGTGCGCGAACATCGTCTGCGGTCGCGACGGCGAGGCGGCAGCCGTGCTGCTGCGCGCCGGCGAGGTGGTCGACGGAATCGGGACCGCGCGGGAGCGGCGCCCCCGGGCCTCGGACCGGGACCTGGCCCGGGGGCCGGCCCGGCTGGTCACCGCGCTCGGGCTCGATCGCGACGCCAACGGCACCTCGGCCGTCGACGGCACCGGACCGCTGCTCCTGACCCCGCCGGCGGACCCGGTCGACCCGGCGCGGATCGCCGCCGGCCCCCGCGTCGGCGTCGCCGCGGCGCACGACCTGCCGTGGCGCTTCTGGCTGGCCGACGAGCCGAGCGTGAGCGTCTACCGCCGGCACACCCCGCGCCCCCGACCCACGCCGCGTTGACCCCCGCACCCGCACCGTCGATCAAGGCGTTTGTGTCGGGGAAGGCGCCACGGGCGACGCGAACTCCTTGATCACCCGGCCCCGGGCGGGCGGGGGCGGGACCGGTGGGGAGGGTTCGGCAACCGGGGCGTCGTGCCGGCACGTCTCACAGGGGAGAACCCGGGCTTTGGCGTACGAATGACTTTCAACGAGGTGTTGACAACATGCCATTCCCGGGTGTCTGATGGACGGCATGGTCACCGTGGACAACGACCCGTTCGCCGCTCCGGATGCTGCCCAGGCCCGGGCCCACCGCAACTACGCGGCGCTGCTGCGGATCGCCGAGCGGCACGCCGGCACCAACTCCCGCCGTCGGCGCTACGCGCACCCCGACGTGCCCGAGGCCTACGAGGCGGCCACGCTGGTGATGGCGCTCGCCGGCGGCGCTGCCGAGCTGGACGCGGGCGAGGAACCGGTCGACCAGGCCGACCTGATGGCCGCGCTGACCCTGATTCCGCACGTGCGGGCCGAGGTGGACGTGCTGGAGGCCGGGCTGCTCCAGGTGGCCCGGGGCCGGGGCATGACCTGGCAGGCGATCGCCTTCGGGCTGGGCCTCGGCAGCGCCCAGGCCGCCCGGCAGCGCTTCGAGCGCCTCACCGTGCGCACCGGCACCGGCGACTGAGCCCGCTCGCCCCTGTCACAGCCGCGGGCGAGACTGTGCCGGACGACGACGGCACGGGAGGACGCGATGACGCGCGACGAGATGCTGGCCTACTGCCTGGCGAAGCCGGGCGCCTGGCTGGACCGCCCCTGGGAGGGCGACGAGGTGGTGAAGGTGGGCAGCCGGATCTTCGCGTTCCTCGGCTCCCCTGACGGCGAGGCGCGGCTCGGCGTCAAGTGCGGGCCGTCCCGGGAGGTGGCCGACGAGTGGCTTCACCGGTTCCCCGACGACGCCCGGCCCTCGCCCTACATCGGCCGGTCCGGGTGGAACACGCTGCGCCTGACCGGCGGCATCCCCGACGACGAGCTGGTCGACGCGGCCGACGGGTCGTACGACGCGGTGGTGGCCAAGCTCCCGAAGCGGGAGCGGCCGACGGTGTGAGCCCCGCGCGGCGGCCGGGCCACCACGCGGGGCGTGCGGGTCAGCGGGGCACGACCTGCTCGGCGGCCCAGTCCCGCCAGCCGGCCAGCCGGTCCGCGGCGGCGGCGAGCTGGTCGGCGACCGGCCCGGGCCCGGTCGAACCCGGGGTGGTACGGGCGGCGAGCGCCGAGCGCACCGAGAGCACGTCGCGCACCGACGGGTCCAGGTGCTCGCTCACCGCGGCCAGGTCGGTGTCGGACACCTCGTCCAGCGCGCAGTCGCGGGCCGCGCAGAGCGCCACCAGCCGGCCGGTGATCTCGTGCGCGTCGCGGAACGGCACGTGACGCCGGACCAGCCAGTCGGCGACCTCGGTGGCCAGCGAGAAGCCCGAGGGCGCGGTGGCCGCGAGCCGGTCCACCCGGACCGTCATCGTGGAGATCATCCCGGCCAGCGCGGGCAGCAGCAGCTCCAGCGTGTCGACAGCGTCGAACGCCGGCTCCTTGTCCTCCTGCATGTCCCGGTCGTAGGTCATCGGCAGGCCCTTGAGCATGGTGAGCACGCTCATCAGACCGCCGACCAACCGGCCGGACTTGCCCCGGGCCAGCTCGGCGATGTCCGCGTTCTTCTTCTGCGGCATGATCGACGAGCCGGTGGCGAACGAGTCGTCCAGCTCGACCCAGCCGAACTCCTGCGACGTCCAGAGCACCACCTCCTCGCCGAGGCGGGACAGGTGCACGCCGGTCAGCGCGGTGACGAAGAGGAACTCGGCCACGAAGTCCCGGTCGGCCACCGCGTCCATCGAGTTGGCGAACGAGGTGCGGAAGCCCAGCTCCTTAGCGACCGCCACCGGGTCCAGCGGCAGCCCGGAGCCGGCCAGCGCGCCGGCGCCGAGCGGGCTGATCGCCGTCCGCTCGTCCCAGTCACGCAGCCGCTCCAGGTCGCGCAGCAGCGGCTGCACGTGCGCCAGCAGCCAGTGCCCGAACGTCACCGGCTGCGCGTGCTGCAGGTGGGTCATGCCGGGCGCGGCGGTGTCCACGTGCCGCTCCGCCTGCTCGACGAGCGCCTCGGCCAGCTCGACCAGCCGGGCGGCCACGCCCCGGGCGTGGTCGCGCAGATAGAGCCGCAGGTCGGTGGCGACCTGGTCGTTGCGGGACCGGCCGGCGCGCAGCTTGCCGCCCAGGCTGCCCAGCCGCTCCAGCAGGCCGCGCTCCAGGGCGGTGTGCACATCCTCGTCGTCCACGGTGGGGCGGAACGCGCCGGAGGCGCAGGCGGCCTCCAGGTCGTCCAGCGCGGCCAGCATCCGCCCCAGCTCGTCGGGGTCGAGCAGGCCGGCGCCGGCGAGGACCCGGGCGTGCGCCCGGGACCCGGCGATGTCGTACGGGGCGAGGCGCCAGTCGAACTGGACGCTCACCGACAGCCGCGCGAGCGCCTCGGCGGGGCCGCCGGCGAACCGGCCTCCCCAGAGGCTCGTCCGGTTGGTGGCGGCGCTGTTCTCGGTCAGGCTCTTGTCGTCCACCCCACCCATTGTGCTGGTCACGACCGCACCCCTTCCCACCGGGCGTCCCGCGCCGCGGCCATCGTGCTGGGCAGGCCCCAGAGCTGCACGAAGCCCTTCGCCAGCGTCTGGTCGAACGTGTCGCCGGCGTCGTAGGTGGCCAGACCGAAGTCGTAGAGGCTCGCCTCGGAACGCCGGCCGGTCACCACCGCCCGGCCGCCGTGCAGGGTCAGCCGCACCTCGCCGCTGACGTGCCGCTGCGCGTCGTCGATGAACGCGTCCAGCGAGCGCTTCAGCGGGCTGAACCAGAGGCCGTCGTAGACCAGCTCGACCCAGCGCTGCTCGACGCCGCGCTTGAACCGGGCCAGGTCCCGCTCCACCGTCACCGCCTCCAGCTCCCGGTGCGCGGTGACCAGGGCGAGCGCGCCGGGCGCCTCGTACACCTCGCGGCTCTTGATGCCGACCAGCCGGTCCTCGACCATGTCGAGCCGGCCCACGCCCTGGGCGCCGGCGCGCCGGTTCAGCTCGCGGATCGCCTGGTAGGGCGTGACCGTCTCGCCGTCGATCGCGACCGGGACGCCGGCGTCGAACGTGAGGACCAGCTCGTCGGCGTCGCGCTGCTCCGCCGGGTCCTCGGTGTACGCGTAGAGGTCCTCGACCGGGGCGGTCCAGATGTCCTCCAGGAAGCCGGTCTCCACGGCCCGACCCCACAGGTTCTGGTCGATCGAGTACGGCGACCGGGCCGTCACGTCGATCGGCAGGCCCTTCTCCTCGGCGAAGGCGATCGCCTTGTCCCGGGTCCGGGCGACGTCGCGGGCCGGCGCGACGACCGTCAGGTCGGGCGCGAGCGCGTTCAGGCCGACCTCGAAGCGGACCTGGTCGTTGCCCTTGCCGGTACAGCCGTGCGACACGATCGTGCCGCCGTGCCGCCGCGCGGCGGCCACCAGGTGGGTGACGATCAGTGGCCGGGACAGCGCGGAGACCAGCGGGTAGCGGTCCATGTAGAGCGCGTTGGCCCGGACCGCCGGCAGGCAGTAGTCGGCGGCGAACTCGTCCCGCGCGTCGACCACCTCGGCCTCGACGGCGCCGCAGTCCAGCGCCCGCCGCCTGATCACCTCCATGTCCTCGCCGCCCTGGCCGACGTCGACCGCGACCGCGATCACCTCGGCGCCGGTCCGCTCGGCCAGGTAGGGGATGGCGACGGAGGTGTCCAGACCCCCGGAGTACGCGAGGACGACCCGCTCGCTCATGGTGTGGCGTTCCCGTCGACGTGCTCCCCCCGACGGGCCCAACCGGCGAGCCGGTCACCCAGGGCGGCGCCGCCGTCGGCCTCACGGGCGACGACCAGGATGGTGTCGTCGCCGGCGATGGTGCCGACGATCTCGGACAGGCCGGCCCGGTCCAACGCGCTGGCCAGGTAGTGCGCCGCGCCCGGCGGAGTGCGCAGCACGGCGATGTTGCCGCTGGCGTCGACGCCGTTGAGCAGCTCGTGCAGCAGCCGGACCAGCCGGGCCGGCGCGCCCTCGGCGTCGCGCAGCGGCCGGTGGCCGTCCTCCGGGATCAGGTAGACGCCCCGCCCGTCGCCGCCGCGCGCGGTCACCGCCCCCAGTTCCTTGAGGTCACGCGAGAGCGTGGCCTGGGTGACCTGGATGCCGTCGCCGGCGAGCAGGTCGGCCAGCTCGGTCTGCGAGTGGATGGCGGTGTCGCGGATCAGCTCGACGATGCGGGCGTGCCGCGCGGCGCGGGTCAGCGGGGCGGTCATGCGGAGGCCTCCAGGAGAAATGTCAGCAGCGCCTTCTGGGCGTGCAGCCGATTCTCCGCCTGGTCGAACACGGCGCTGCGCGGGCCGTCGAGCACCTCGCCGGTGATCTCCTCGCCCCGGTGCGCGGGCAGGCAGTGCAGCACGATCACGTCGGCCGCGGCGTGCGCCAGCAGGGCGTCGCCGACCTGGTAGGGCAGGAACGGGGTGATCCGGTCCAACCCGTCGTCCTCCTGACCCATCGACGTCCAGGTGTCGGTGGCGACCACGTGCGCCCCGCGTACCGCCTCGACCGGGTCGGTGAGCGCCTCGACCGAACCGCCGGTGCCGGCGGCGATCTTCGCCGCGCGGGCCACGATCGCCGGATCCGGCGCGAACCCGACCGGGCCGGCGACCCGGACGTGCATCCCGGCCGTCGCGCCGGCCAGCAGGTACGAGTGGGCCAGGTTGTTCGCCGCGTCACCGACGTAGGCGAGGATCCGACCGGCGGTGGCGCCGAACCGCTCCCGCACCGTGAGCAGGTCGGCCAGCAGCTGGCAGGGGTGGTAGGTGTCGGTGAGCGCGTTGACCACCGGCACGGTGGCGTGCTCGGCCACCTCGGCGATCCGGTCGTCGCCGTAGGTCCGCAGCACGATCGCGGCGACGTAGCGCGACAGCACCCGCCCGGCGTCGCCGAGGGACTCACCGCGACCGAAGTGGGTCACCTGGGTGTCCACCACGAGCGGGTGCCCGCCCAGCTCGGCGATGCCGGCGTCGAACGAGATCCGGGTGCGCAGGCTCTTCTTGTCGAACAGCACCGCCACCGACCTGGGTCCGGCGAGCGGCTGGTGCGCGTACCTGTCGACCTTCATCCGGGCGGCGAGGTCGAGCACGGCGGCCTGCTCGGCGGGGGTGAGGTCGTCGTCACGCAGGAAGTGGCGGATCATGCGGGGGCCTCCGTGCGGGTTGCGGGGGTGGGCGCCGGAGCGGCGGGCGCGGCGTGCCCGGTCGGCAGGGCGGTCTCGGCGCGTGGGGCAGCCTCGGCGGGCGGGGCGTCGAGGGCGGCGGGCAGCGCGGCGAGGAACGCGTCGACCTGCGCCGGGGTGAGGATCAGCGGCGGGGCCAGCCGGACCACGTCGGGCTGCACCGGGTTGACCAGGAAGCCCGCCTCCCGCAGCGCGGTCGTCACCACGCCGGCCACCGGCCGGTCGAGGGCGATCCCGAGCAGCAGGCCGGCGCCGCGCACCTCGCGCACCAGCGGGTGCCCGAGCGCCTCCACGCCGCGCCGCAGCCGCTCGCCGACCCGCTTGACGTGGTCGAGCAGCCCTTCGCTCGCGATCGTGCCGATCACCGCGAGCGCGGCGGCGCAGCTGACCGGGTTGCCGCCGAACGTGGTGCCGTGCGAGCCGGGGGTGAGCAGGTCGGCGGCCGGGCCGAAGGCCAGGCAGGCACCGAGCGGCAGGCCCCCGCCCAGCCCCTTGGCCAGGGTGACCACGTCCGGCTCGACGCCCTCGGCCTGGTGGGCGAACCAGTGCCCGGTCCGCCCCACGCCGGTCTGCACCTCGTCGAGCACCAGCAACGCGCCGTGCGCGGCGGTGATCCGCCGGGCCGCGGTGAGGTAGCCGGGCGGCGGGACGACCACGCCGTTCTCGCCCTGGATCGGCTCGACGATCACCATGGCGGTGGCGTCGGTGACCGCCTCGGCCAGCGCGTCCGCGTCGCCGAACGGCACGTGGGTGACGTCGCCGGGCAGCGGGCGGAACGGGTCGGCCTTGGCCGGCTGGCCGGTGAGCGCCAGCGCGCCCATGGTCCGGCCGTGGAAGCCGCCCCGGGTGGCCACCACGTGACGCCGCCCGGTGCGCCGGGAGAGCTTGAACGCGGCCTCGTTGGCCTCCGCGCCGGAGTTGGCGAAGAAGACCCGGCCGGGCCGGCCGGCCAGGGCCAGCAGCAGCTCGGCGAGGGCCACCGGCGGCTCGGCGACGAACAGGTTCGACACGTGCCCGAGCGTGGCGACCTGCTTCGACACGGCCGCCACCACGGCCGGGTGGGCGTGCCCGAGCGCGTTGACGGCGATGCCGCCGAGCAGGTCGACGTACTCCCGGCCGGTCTCGTCGACCACGACGGCGCCTCTGCCTGCGACGAGCGCCAGCGGCGGCGTGCCGTAGTTGTCCATCATGGTCGCGGACCAGCGCCGCAGGAGCGTGCTCATGACCCGGTCACCATCGTTCCGAACCCTTCCGACGTGAACACTTCGAGCAGTGTGGAGTGGGCCACCCGGCCGTCGACGACGTGCGCGGCGGGCACTCCCCCGCGCACCGCCCGCAGGCAGGCCTCCATCTTCGGGACCATGCCGGACTCCAGCGACGGCAGCAGCTTCGCCAGGTCGTCCACCGTGATCTCGCTGACCAGGCTGGACGTGTCCGGCCAGTCGGCGTAGAGGCCCGGCACGTCGGTGAGCACGACCAACTTGCGCGCCTCCAGGGCGACCGCGAGCGCGGCGGCGGCGGTGTCCGCGTTGAGGTTGTGCAGCACCCCGTCGGCGTCCGGCGCGACAGTGGAGACGACCGGGATCCGGCCCGCCGCGATCAGGTCGGTGACCGCCGAGGCGTTCACCGACTCCACGTCCCCGACCTGCCCCACGTCGACCGCCTCCCCGTCCACGTACGCCGGGCGGCGCACCGCGGTGAACAGCCCGGCGTCCTCGCCGGAGAGGCCCACCGCGAACGGGCCGTGCGCGTTGACCAGGCCGACCAGTTCCCGGCCGACCTGACCCACGAGGACCATCCGGACCACGTCCATGGCCTCCGGGGTGGTGACCCGCAGGCCGCCGCGGAACTCGCTGGCGATGCCGAGCCGGCCGAGCATGGCGGAGATCTGCGGGCCGCCGCCGTGCACCACGACCGGCTTGAGGCCGGCGTACCGGAGGAAGACCATGTCCGCGGCGAAGGCCCGCCGCAGCTCGGGGTCGGCCATCGCGTTGCCGCCGTACTTGACGACCACTGTGGCGCCGGCGAAGCGCGCCAACCAGGGCAGCGCCTCGATCAGCGTGGCGGCCTTGGCCTGCGCGCGGCTGAGATCAGGGCTCATCGTCATGCTTGAGCTGGCCTTTCGTTCGCGACTGCGGGACTCCGCCTCGCCGCGCCGGCCACCTCGATCGCGATCCGCTTCGTCGCGCCCTCCGCGTCGACCAGGAGTTGCCGGGCCAGGTCGTGGCAGGCGGCGGTGACCGCGGCGGTCAGCTCCGCGGCGCTCGGCTCGATGCCGGAGGCGCCGCTGGCCAGCAGCAGCACGGTGTCGTTGGTGGACATGCAACCGTCGGAGTCGACCCGGTCGAAGGTGACGCGGGTGGCGGCCCGCAGCGCGCCGTCCAACGCGTCCGGGCCGGCCACCGCGTCGGTGGTGAGCACGCAGAGCATGGTGGCCATGACCGGCGCCAGCATGCCGGCGCCCTTGGCCATCCCGCCGACCGTCCAGCCGCTGCCCCGGGCCACGGTGGTCTTCGGCCGGGTGTCGGTCGTCATGATCGCCTCGGCGGCCGGCAGCCCGCCGTCGCGCGACAGCTTGCGCACCGCGTCGCGGACGCCGGGCAGCAGCCTCGCCATCGGCAGCCGCTCGCCGATCAGCCCGGTCGAGCAGACCGCGACCTCGCCGGCGCCGACGATCAGCCGGGCGCTGCGGCCGGTGAGCGCGGCGGCGGTGTGTTCGGCGGTGGCGTGGGTGTCCTGGAAGCCGGCCGGGCCGGTGCAGGCGTTCGCACCGCCGGAGTTGAGCACCACGGCCCGGACCACGCCGCCGTGGACGACCTGCTGGGTCCAGAGCACCGGGGCGGCCTTCACCCGATTGGCGGTGAAGACCCCGGCGACGCCGGCGTCCGGGCCGTCGTTGACCACGAGCGCGACGTCGGCGCCGGAGGCCTTGAGGCCGGCGGCGACACCGGCGGCACGGAAACCACGGGGGGCGGTGACGCTCACGGGGCCACCCCGAACGCGGACAGGCCGGTGGCCTCCGGGAGGCCGACCATCAGGTTGGCGTTCTGCACGGCCTGGCCGGCCGCGCCCTTGCCCAGGTTGTCGATGGCGCCGACCACGATCACCCGCCCGGAGTCGACGTCCACGGTCGCCTGGAGGTGGCAGGAGTTCGAGCCGGCGGTAGCGGCGGTGTGCGGCCACACCCCCTCCGGCAGCAGGTGCACGAAGGGTTCGTCGGCGTAGGCGGCGGCCAGCACCGCCCGCGGGTCGGCGTCACCGGTCGGCATCGCCGTGACGGTGGCGAGGATCCCACGCGGCATCGGGGCGAGCACCGGCGTGAACGACAGGCCGGTCGCGCCGGTGGCCTGCTTGATCTCCGGCACGTGCTGGTGCGCGCCCACCTTGTAGGGGGTGAGGTCGCCCATCACCTCGCTGCCGAGCAGGTGGGCCTTGGCGGCCCGGCCCGCGCCGGAGGTGCCGGAGGCGGCCACCACGACCACGTCGTCGGGGCGTACCGCGCCGGCGGCGACCAGTGGGGCCAGCGCCAGCGTGGTGGCGACCGCGTAGCAGCCGGTGTTGGCGACCCGCCGGGCGGACGCGATCGCGCTGCGCGCGCCGGGCAGCTCGGGCAGCCCGTAGGTCCAGGCGCCGGCGTGCGCGCCGCCGTAGTAGCGGGTCCAGGCGTCCGCGTCGCGCAGCCGGTGGTCGGCGCCGAGGTCCACCACCGCGACCGTGTCGGGCAGGGCCGCGGCGAGGGCCGCCGACTGGCCGTGCGGCAGCGCCAGGAAGACCAGGTCCGCGTCGGCCAGGGCCGCCGGCTCGGTCGCCCCGAGCACCAGGTCCAGGCCGGTGAGCTGCGGGTGTACGGCGGCGACGGGCTGACCGGCCTGGCTGTGCGCGGTGGCGGCCACGAGGTCGAACTCGGGATGACCGGCGAGCAGGCGCAGCAGTTCGCCGCCGGCGTATCCGCTCGCTCCGGCGACCGCAGTTCGAATGCCCATACCCACCTCCGCATTAATATGCAGAGATTACCAGGGGGTCGAGCCGCAATGCAAGTTCATGCAGTGCCCTGCATTAAGCTGCAGTGGCGGCTCCGCAGGAAAGCTCACCCGCGGCACCGGCGTCCCAGTCGGCGAAGAAGCGCGGCAGCCATCGTCGGCAGAACGCGCTGAACGACCCCGCCGCCGGGCAGACCCGCCGGCTGAAGCCGGTGAGGGAGACCAGGTCGGGATGGGCGGTACGGCGAAAGAGCCCGACGGTGACGCTGAAGACACCCCGACGGACCGCGGCGTCGACGCCGGCGCGCAGTGCGTCCGCATCGAGGTCGCCGGCGCCACGACCGCCCCGACCAGCCACCTCGGCGGCCACCGCCGGCAACAGGTTGTTGCACATCACCGTCAACAGCTTCGGATTCGGCGCGAGGTCGACACCGGTCGGCCCGCGCCACACGAACGCCTCCGTGAACGGCAGCAGCACGCGCGCGTCGCCCCACTCCGCGAACAGTTCCCCGGCCCGGCCGGACGACCCGTCGACCAGGTGCAGATGCGTGGCGAGCAGGGCGTGGCGAACCCGCGGGTCACGCGCCAACCGCTGGGCCATCCGGATCTCCGCGTCGGTGAAGCACAGCCGGGCGGGCATGTACGCACGGGCCAGCGCGCGCGCGTCCGTACGGCTGAGCAGCACCTCGTCCGCCGCGACGGCGCGCCCGGGGCGGCCCGGTGCCCGCGCCGCCGGGCGGTCGCCACCGAGCACATCGTGGAGCTGGGCGAACACCTGGTGAGCGGTCGGCACGCCGCCCACGCTCGCCGTCCGGCTCTGCCGGACCAGCGGCCCCCAGTCCGCCGCCAGCCGGCTCATCAGGTAGCGGCAGGCCTCGGCCGGCGAACCGCCCCGTGTTGCGGCCACCCGCTCGATGCCGCTCAGGAGAAGGCCGGCCGGTGAGAGCGGGGCGATCTCTCCGCGCAGCCGGCGCATCACGGCCTCCACGCCGCGGTCCGCGTCCACCGCCAGGTAGTCGTACACCCCGTCCAGGTCGGCCGCGCCGAAACGCACCGCGATCGGCTTCACCGGCGCCACCCGTCGCCAGTAGCGGGCCGGCAGATCGGCCGGTTCGGCCCGGAACGGCACGACCTCATCGGCGTCCGGGCGCCCGGTCACCGCGGGGAGGACGCGACCCACCAGAGAGCGGACGAACCTGTCGTTGCGGGCGATCGTCTCCGCCGGAGCGCTGTGGAACCAGACCTCCGAGGCCAACTTCGTGGTCTGCATCGTCTCGTTGACCGACTCGCGGTAGGTGTCGAGGCGATGCCGCTCCGGATGCGGCGCATCGCGCTCACCCAGGGACGGGCCGACGAGTCCCAGATACGCGCCGAGCATCCGGGCGGCGACATGGTCGCCCGGCTCGCCGAGGCCGAAGAGGTCGGTCGCGAGCGCGGCGCTCAGGGTGCCGAACACGAACGCGGTGACGAGGGATTCCTGGTCCGTCACCGCCTCGCCGGCCACTCGAAGGTCGACGACGAAGCGACGCAGGGCCGACATCGCCGCCGGGGCGCCGGTCGCCCCCCACACCGGACCGACGCTCGCTCGTGCCGGCGCGTCGGACGTCAGCCCCTCCAGCGTCCGAAGCTCCGCGGACAGTTCCTGGGTCAACTGGCCGATCGTGCGCCGGCCCGGCGCCGGTGGATCACGCAGCACCGGCGCGTATTCCGGTCGGGCGAGGATCTCGTGGATGTGCTCCGGCGCCATCTCCCGGATCACGATCCGGGCCCGCTTCCGCACTTCCTCCCGCAGGTCGGCGTAGAGCGGCATGTTGAGCGCGCCCTGAAGGTCGTACTGCATACGCAGCACGAGCCGCCGCAGCTCCGAGGTGCCCTGATCCCGCGAGTCGGCAAGCCCGGCGGCTCGGAGCCGGTTGAGCGAGACCCCGGCGCTCTGCCGCGCGTACCAGGCGCGCAGGTCGTCGCCCCGCAGCAGGTGGTGCTCCGGGTCGACGACGAAACCGGACCGGCGTGCGGCGCGACCGAGCGCTGCCACGATCCGCGGCGACTCGGCCCGGACGAGATCCAGGAAAGACGCTCCGCCCTCCACACCCAGCAGGAACCGATCGAGTCCCGAACCGGTCCGGTCCGCGACCCCCAGCACGCCGGTGCCCTCGTCCGTCCGGTGGAACGACGCCATCAACGCGCTGCGCGGGCCACCGGCCGAGG
The DNA here is from genome assembly GCF_900090105.1 of Micromonospora humi. Classification (GTDB taxonomy): domain Bacteria; phylum Actinomycetota; class Actinomycetes; order Mycobacteriales; family Micromonosporaceae; genus Micromonospora; species Micromonospora humi. Next base: position 31,916 of record NZ_FMDM01000011.1, read on the forward strand.
TCCGGTAACGATGGTGGACCAGCCGACTCGCGGCGAAGATCGTGTGGCACGGGGCCGGCAGGTCCCTGAGGTGGACCACACGCGGTTGCCGGTCGGCGAAGAAGCGCGCCTGGGCGGCGAGGGCCTCGTCGACCCGGTCCTGCGACGGGAAGATGCAACTGTCCTCGTCGCTGCGTACGCTTCCGTCGTCGTCGACGACGCATTGACGCAGGAGACGGTTGGTCCGCGGCAGGTAGGTGAGCCCCTGGCCGGACGGCCCCTGACCGGTGCCCGTCCGCCAGGTGACCACCACCTTGAACTCGTCCATGAACGGGCTGTTGTCGACGTGCAGGGTGTTGTCCCGTGCGACCACGTCGACCGGGTGAGTGTCCTTGGCCCGCAGGTCGATGATCCGGACCGGACCGCCGAGCGCGTACGCCACGAGGACGGTGAGAAGCGGATGGGCGAACGTCTCCCGGAAGTCGGGATGGTCGAGCAGGTCCTCGGTGTCCACCACGTTCAGGTAGTTGTGGAGCGAACCACGGCTGCCCTTGGCCCGCACCGCGGCGTCGTACCCCTGCCTGGCGCCGGCGAAGCGCTCCTCGGACAGGAGCCCGGCGAAACTCAGCGCGCCCTCCGCTTCGAGTGCCGCGGTGAGTGAGAGGAACGTGTCGGACAGGAGCCGACCGTCGGGCTCACTCCGACAGGCGTCCGCCACCAGCGCTTCCACCTCGCGCCGGAAGCGCCGGTCGGTCCGCTGCCGGCCCAGTTGACGGTAGGACGACGGGCTGACCAGTTCCTCGGCCGCGACCAGGGAGGCGGGGCGGGCGTTCATGTCGTCGGCACCCCGACCACGAGTGTCGACTGCGTCAGGTCGGGATATTTCTCGAGGCGAGCCAGGGCTGCCCGGACCTCCGCCAACGCGCCCGCCTCGCCCGCTCGGCCATACGCGTCCTCGAGCAGGGTCAGGATGGAGCGCACCGACCGGAAGTTGCCCAGCGACTCCTCCACCCGCCACGCCCGCTCCAGCCAGTTGCAGCCCTCCTCCAGCTCGCCCGCGGCCAGGCCGACGGCACCCAGCAGGCGAAGCGCCAGCGCCCGGCCGTAGGCGTTGCCGCGGTCCTCGCACATCGACAGGCTGACCAGCCCCAACGCCTTTGCCCAGAGGTGATGGCCCAACTCGTTCAGCGCTCGGGCCGCGTCGTAGTAGCCGCGTGCCTCGCGCACCGCGTTGCCGCCGCGCCGGGACTCCCGCGCCGCGCGTAGACCCCAGCGGACCGCCTCGGTGTGGTCGCCGGACCGCAGGGCGAGTTCCGCCATCGCGTGTTGGGCCGACGCCAGGCCGCTGTCGTCACCGCGTTCGGCATCCAGCGACATGGACGCCCGGAGTTCCCGCTTCGCGGCGTCGAGCTGCCCCGCGTCGGCGTACGCCCGGCCCAACGCGCGGCGGGACAGCGCCTCCATCGGCCGGTCCCCGGCGAGCGCCGCGGCGACCGCCCGCTGCTGGACGGAGAGGGTCCGTGTGACGTCCTGTCGCCAGTAGAGGAACGTGTTCACCGACCGAGCGAAGCGGGTGACGAACGTGAAATCCGCCGCTCGTTCGGCCTCCTGGATCAACTGGTCGACGGCGGGGACGAGCGCCTCGAACCAGGCGAGCGCCTCGGCGACCGTGAAGCGGACGGTCCCGACCGCCGCCGCGTCCCCGACCGCCGGCGGCGCGGTGCGGTTGGGGTCGATGGCCTGGTCGGCGACATGGCTGAGCCCCAGGTAGACGGCCCGGATCCGGTGTGCGGTCGCCGCCTGCTCGGACGCGTCCAGGACCGTCGGGAGCGTCTCGGCCAGGTAGGCCTTCATGAGGTCGTGGAACCGGTAGAGGCCCGGGCCGACTTCGTCGATCAGCGATGCCAGACAGAGGATGCGCAGACCGCGGTCGCACTCGCGTTCGGTCTGCTCGGTGACGAGGCAAAGCACCGGCGCGGAGCACCCCGTGCCGGGCAGCATCGACGCCACGTAGAGGATCCACCTGGTCTCCGGGTCGAGGTCGTCGAGCGACCACGAGATGACCCGGCCCACCTCGATGCCGAGGCCGGCGTCGTCGAGGAAGCGCAGCGGGCTCCGTTCGGCCTCGATCCCGCGAGCGGCATCCCTGATCGTCCAGCCGGTGTGGACGGCCAGCTTCGCCGAGACGATGGCCAGAGCCAGCGGGTGCCCCTCCAGGAGTTGGACGATCCGTCGAGCGCTCGCGTCCTCCCGCTCGACCCGCATGAAGCCGACCCGCTCCGCGAGCAACTCCACGCCCTCGCCGATGGTCAACAACGGAAGTTTGAGCACCCGCGCCTCGTGCCGCACGCTCATCTCCGGCAGGGCGCGACGGCTGGTCACCACCAGCGCCGAGCCGAGGCCCGGCACCAGGTCCCGGACCTGGTCGTAGGAGCCCACGTTGTCGACGATCACCAGGCATCGGCGGCCGGCCGTGACCGCACGGAACACGCCGGCCCACTCCGCCTCGTTCTCCGGAAGGTCGGCCCGGTTGATGCCCAGGGTCGCCAGGAACGTGCGGAGCGCGTCGCCCGCCTCCACCCGAGGAGTGCCGGAATAGGCGCGCATGTCGACGAAGAACTGGCCGTCCGGATAGTTCGCGATGCGGGAGCTGGCCCAGGACAGCGCCAACGTGGTCTTGCCGGAACCCGCCAGCCCCCACAACATGCAGCACCGCGAACCCGGCCCGGCCATGGCCTCGTCCATCTCCTGGAGCAGATGCGTCCGGCCGACGATCCGGCCGATCCCGCCGGGCAGCATGTGGGGTGGCTCCGGGGACCAGGTCGACACCGGTCGCGGCTGCTGGATGTAGATCGCGCCGGACGAACCGACCTGGAGCACCTGGTTCGCCGCGAGCCCTGCCGCGACGTTGTGCGACGAGTTGTCGGACCCGGTGCTCACGGCGGTCACCCCCTTCGGCTCGTCTTCGACGGCACCGGTGCCGGTGCGGAACGGCGACGCGGCTACATCGACACGTCGCCGACCTGGTTGGTCTGGATCAACTTGCCCACGTTGCTGCCCGCCACCACGTTCGTCGCCCCGGCCGGCCGGGTCTCCTGCGCGAGTCGGCCGAGGAACGCGGGATCCTCGGCGGCGTACCGGACGAGCAGTGCGCGCAGCCGTTCCACGTCGGCCGGCGACCGGTCGTCCCGGGTGACCCGGTCCAACGTGCCGATCGCCTCGGTCGGCTCGGGCGACCGGGCAAAACGCTGCCGGATCGCCTCGACCAACGCGGAGCCCGACCCCTCGGCGATCTTGACGAGTGCCGCGGAGATGACTGCCTCGATCATCGCGCTACTCCCAGGACGGACCGGCCGCCGGCCGGTCGACCCCGGCCCGGCGCTCTCCCGCGATGACCAGCCGACAGGACGGATCCCCGCCCTGCGAGATTACCGACTGGAGTTGCCCGGCAAAAGGATCCAGGGCCGCTGGGTCGTCGGGCCACGCGCCCGACCTACGCGCGGGTTCGCCGACGCCGACGGTACCGATCCACCGCCCATGACGGTGGCATCCGGGCAGCTCCTCGCCCCAGGGAGGGAGCGGTCACCGGCCTTGCACCGCACCGAGAGCCGATGCACGACGACTGTCGGATGTGCGACATGGATCCCCGGCCGCAGTGTTAAGAAGGGCCCCCGCCTCTACCGAATGCGTTAAGCGGGGGCCCCTCCTTACACCTCAGGCGCCGCGGAGGGTGGCGCCGAAGCGCTGGGCGGCGAGCGCCACGGCGGCGTCGCGGGCGGCCACCGCCTCCTCGCCGGCGAGCGTCCGGTCCGGGGCGCGGAACGTCAGCTTGTAGGCCAGCGACTTCCGCCCGGCGCCGAGCTGCTCCGAGGCGTAGACGTCGAAGAGCCGCACGTCCTCCAGCAGCGCGCCGGCGCCCTCGACCAGGGCCCGCTGCACGTCCGCCGCCGGCACCGCCGCGTCGACCACGAGCGCCACGTCGATCAGCGCCGGCGGGAACGTGGAGATGGCCGGGCCGCTCACCAGCGGCGCGGCGGGCAGCGCGTCCAGGTCCAGCTCCATCACGCTCGTCCGGCGGGGCAGCTCCAACGCGGCCACCACGGCCGGGTGCAGCTCGCCGGCGTGACCGACGACGGCGTCGTCGACGAGCAGCTCGGCGCAGCGACCCGGGTGCCAGGGCGCGCGTTCGCCGGCCCGGACGGTGACCCGGTCGGCCGGGATGCCGGCGGCGTCGAGCACCGCCCGGCCCGCCTCGACCGCGTCCGCCCAGCCGGCCGTGCGGCCCGCGCCCCACCAGCCGGCCGGCTCGATCTCGCCGCACACCGCCACCGCGACGTGCCGCGGCTGCGCCGGCACCACCGCGTCGGCGGCGGCGAACTCCTCGTCGGTGGGACGACGGTCCACGCCCATGGCCGGCGGGGAGCCGACGCCGGGACGCGCGTGGAAGACCGCGCCGATCTCGTAGACCGCCACGTCCCGCTGGCCGCGACCGACGTTGCGCTTGACGACGCCGAGCAGCGGGCCGAGCAGCGTGGTGCGCAGCAGCGGCTCCTCCTCGGACAGCGGGTTGGCCACCCGCACCGCCGCCCGGCGCGGGTCGTCGGCCGGCAGGCCGAGCTGGTCGACCAGCTCCGGCGCGACGAACGGCTGGGAGAGCACCTCGACCCAGCCGCGCTCGGCGAGCGAGCGGGCCACCGCGCGGCGGCGCTGCTGCGCCGCGGTGAGGCCCCGGCCGGGGCGCGCGGTGGGCAGCACCGACGGCACCCGGTCGTACCCGTCGAGGCGGACCACCTCCTCCACCAGGTCGGCCGGGTCGGTCAGGTCGGGCCGCCAGCTCGGCGGCGTCACGGTCAGCACCTCGCCGGCGCCGGCGGCGGCCACCCCGGCGGCGCCGGGGTCCTCGCCGAGCCGGTCGCCGCCCCGGGCGACCGCGCACCCGACCTGCTCCAGCAGCTCCACCACCCGGTCGGCCGGGTAGGACACACCGACCCGCCGCGCCGGCAGGTCCACCGGCAGCGTGACCGGCGGGAGCGGACGGACGTGGTCGAGGTCGAGCACCTCGGCGCCGGCCGTGCCGCCGGCCAGGTCGGTGAGCAGCCGGACCGCCTTCTCCAGCGCGACCAGCGGCAGGGTCGGGTCGACGCCCCGCTCCCAGCGCTTCGCGGCCTCGCTGAACAGCTTGTGCCGCCGGGCGGTGCGGCCGACCATCGCCGGGTCCCAGTGCGCGGCCTCGAACAGCACGTTCGTGGTGGAGGCGAGCACCTCGCTGGTCTCGCCGCCCATCACCGCGGCCAGCGAGATCGGCCCCGTCTCGTCGCAGATCACCATGTCCTCGGCGACCAGGCTGCGGCTCACCCCGTCGAGCGTGGTCAGCTTCTCCCCCGGCTCGGCGCGGCGCACCACCAGCGGCCCGGTGATCCGGTCGGCGTCGAAGGCGTGCATCGGCTGGCCGAGTTCGAGCATCAGGTAGTTGGTGATGTCGACCGGCAGCGAGATGCTGCGCACGCCGGCCGCGGTGAGCCGCCGCCGCATCCACCCGGGCGTCTCCACGGTCGGGTCGACGCCGCGCACCATCCGGGCGGCGAACCGGTCGCAGCCGACCGTGTCGCGCACCTCGACCGGGTACGCCGGCTCGGCGGTCCCCCCGGTGGCCGGCGCGTCGGCCGGGTCGCGGAACGGCACGCCGAGCGCGTGCGACAGCTCCCGGGCGATGCCCCGGACGCTGAGGGCGTACCCACGGTCCGGGGTGATCTCCATGTCGACCACCACGTCGTCCAGGCCGACGATCGGGCGCGCGTCGTCGCCGGGCTGGGCCTTGACGTCGGCGGGCAGCACGATGATGCCCGAGTGGTCGTCGCCGAGGCCCAGCTCCTGCGCCGAGCAGATCATCCCGTGGGAGTTGCGCCCGTACGTCTTTCGCGCGCCGATGGCGAAGTTGCCGGGCAGCACGCCGCCCGGCAGGATCACCACGACCTTGTCGCCCGGGGCGAAGTTGCGCGCCCCGCAGACGATCTCCTGCGGCTCACCGGTGCCGTTCGCGGCGCCCACGTCCACCCGGCAGAAGCGGATCGGCTTCTTGAAACCGGTCAGCTCCTCGATCTCGAGGACCTCGCCCACGACCAGCGGACCGGTCACGGTGCCCCGCAGGTCCACGATCGACTCGACCTCGATGCCGAGGTCGACCAGCGCCTGCTCCAGGTCACCGGTGGGCAGGTCGACGGGGAGATCGACGTACTCCCGCAACCAACTGACAGAAACTCGCATGACTGTTCTACCGCCGTTTCCCGTAGCTCAGGCGCCGAACGCGCGGGTGAACCGCACGTCGCCCTCGGCCATGTCCCGCATGTCGCTGACCCCGTGCCGGACCATCACGGTCCGGTCGATGCCCATGCCGAACGCGAATCCGGAGTAGACCTCCGGGTCGATGCCGCAGGCGCGCAGCACCCGCGGGTTGACCATGCCGCAGCCGCCCCACTCGACCCACTGCGGCCCGTCCCGGTGCTCCGGGAACCAGACGTCGAACTCCGCCGACGGTTCGGTGAACGGGAAGTAGTGCGGCCGCCAGCGGGTCTTCGCGCCGTCGCCGAACATGGCCCGGGCGAAGTGGTCGAGCGTGCCGCGCAGGTGCGCCATGGTGATGCCCTTGTCCACCACCAGGCCCTCGACCTGGTGGAAGACCGGCGCGTGGGTGGCGTCCAGCTCGTCGGTGCGGTAGACCCGGCCGGGCACCACCACGTAGATCGGCGGCTTGCGGCTGAGCATGGTGCGCGCCTGCACCGGCGACGTGTGGGTGCGCAGCACCAGGCCGGAGCCTTCGGGGGCGATGTGGAAGGTGTCCATCAGGCCCCGCGCCGGGTGGTCGGCCGGGATGTTGAGCGCGTCGAAGTTGGTCCACTCCAGCTCGACCTCGGGACCCTCGGCCACCTCGTAGCCCATGCCGATGAACAGGTCGCTGATCTGCTCCATCAGCACGGTCAGCGGGTGGCGGGCGCCGCGCGGCCGGCGGTCGTGCGGCAGGGTCACGTCGACCCGCTCCTCGACCAGCACCCGCTCGGCCTGCTCGCGGTCGAGGATCTCCTGCCGGGCGGCGTACGCGGCTTCGATGGCGCGGCGGGCCTCGTTGACCCGCTTGCCGGCGTCGGACTTCGCGGCCGGCGGCAGCGCGCCGATCTCCCGGCGCGCGAGGGACACCGGGGACCGGTCCCCCAGGTGCGCGGGGCGCAGCGCGGTCAGCGCGTCCGGGTCGGCGGCGGCGGCGAACGCCTTCTCGGCGTCGGCCACGGCCCCGGCCAGGGCGTCCGGGTCGAGCAGGGCGACCTGCTTCGGGTCGTACGGATCGTTGCGGTAGCTCATGGTGAACGGGCACTCCCTCACGGCGGCGCCGGCCCTTGCACAGGGCGGCCAGGCGAGTCTACGGACGCGCGGCTTCGCCGCAGCCCGCCGGTGGGAGTCGTGCAGGGAGGAAGGGTCAGGCCTGCCGCCCGCCGACACCGGCGGGCTGGCTAAACGAACGCCGTGGCGCGTTCATCACGAGGCGGACTCCCCTGCTGTGTGCTGCGTCGTCGTGGATCGGCGCAGTGCTCTGGCGGAAGAATACAGGCAGACGGCCGCCGCCGCAGCCAGGTTCAGGCTCTCGGCGCGCCCGTGCAGCGGCACCCGGACCCGGGCGTCGGCCGCCGCGGTCAACTCGTCCGGCAGGCCGTGCGCCTCGGAGCCGAACAGCCAGGCGGTGCGGGCGGCGAGCCGACCGGCGTCGGCGAGGTCGTCCAGGTCGCTGTCGCCGTACCCGGTGGTGGCCAGCACCGCCAGCCCGGCGGCCCGCAGCGCCTCGACCACCCGGAGCGGGTCGTCGGCGCGGACCACGTCGACGTGGAACAGGCTGCCGGCGGAGGCGCGCACGCACTTGCCGTTGTAGGGGTCGACGGCCTCGCCGGCGAAGACCACCGCGCCCGCGCCGGCCGCGTCGGCGGTGCGCAGCACCGTCCCGGCGTTGCCCGGGTCACGGATCCCGGCGAGCACCGCGACCAGGCGCGGCCCGCGCGCCAGGGCGTCGGCCAGGGGTACGTCGAGGTGCCGGCAGACCGCCACCAGGCCCTGCGGGGCCACGGTCTCGGCGAGCGCCGCCAGGGCGTCGTCGGTGACCTCGGAGACCGGCACGTCGGCGCGGGCGGCGGTGGCGGCGAGGTCGGCGTACCGGTCCAGCGCGGCCGGGGTGCCGAACAGCTCGACCACCGTGCCGTCGCGGTCGAGCGCCTCGCGGACCGCCTGCGGCCCCTCGGCCAGGAACCGGCCGGCCTGCTCGCGGTCGCGCCGGCGGTGCAGCCGGCGGGCCGCCGCGACCCTCGGGGTACGCGGGGTGAACGGGCCGGGAACGGCGTCGAGGCGCCTCCCCTGCGACGGTGACTGCATGGGAGACGCCTCGATCTGCCGTACGGGTGGGTCAGGCGGCCTGGGCCGCGGCGCCACCGGTGCCCTCGGCCGCCACGGCGGCGCGGGCCAGCTCGACGATCGCCGCGAACGCGGCGGCGTCGTTGACGGCCAGGTCGGCCAGGATCTTGCGGTCGACCTCGATGCCGGCCAGGCGCAGGCCCTGGATCAGCCGGTTGTAGGTCATGCCGTTGGCCCGGGCCCCGGCGTTGATCCGCTGGATCCAGAGCTGCCGGAAGTCGCCCTTGCGGTCGCGACGGTCCCGGTAGGCGTACTGCATCGAGTGCAGCACCTGCTCCTTGGCCTTGCGGTAGAGCCGGGAGCGCTGACCGCGGTAGCCGCTCGCGGTCTCCAGCAGGGTACGACGCTTCTTCTGGGCGTTCACAGCCCGCTTGACGCGTGCCATCTCAACTCCTTCTTCGGTTCAGGTGGCTCGCGTCAGCGGCCGAGCAGCTTCTTGATGCGCTTGGTGTCGGCCTTGGCCAGCTCGACCGTGCCGGTCAGCCGCCGGGTCTGGGTGGAGGGCTTCTTCTCCAGGTTGTGGCGGAGGCCGGCCTGCTGGGCAACGATCTTGCCCTTGCCGGTCACCTTGACCCGCTTGCCCATACCCGTGTGGCTCTTCATCTTCGGCATGTGGAACGTCTCTCCCTGTTACTGGCCGCTGGTGTCAGCGGTCGGGCCGGTCTCGCCGGCTGCTGCGGTCTCGCCGGCCGCCGGGGCCTCGCCACCTGCCGGGGCTGCCGACTCCTCCGCGGCGCGGTCCCGAGGACCACCGCGGGACGCCGTGGCGGCGACCGCGGAGGCCTTGACGGCCCGGTGCGGAGCGAGAACCATGATCATGTTTCGGCCGTCCTGCTTCGGCGCGGCCTCGACGTATCCCAGGTCCGTGATCTCGGACTCGAGCCGGCGCAGGAGCCGGTAACCCAGCTCCGGGCGGCTCTGCTCGCGACCGCGGAACATGATCGTCACCTTGACCTTGTCGCCCGCCTTGAGGAACCGCACCACGTGACCCTTCTTGGTCTCGTAGTCGTGCGGGTCGATCTTCGGCCGGAGCTTCATCTCCTTGATGACGGTCTGCTGCTGGTTACGCCGCGCTTCGCGCGCCTTGAGTGCGCTCTCGTACTTGAACTTGCCGAAGTCCATGAGCTTGCACACCGGCGGGCGCGCCATCGGCGCAACCTCGACCAGGTCCAGGTCGACGTCCGCGGCCAGCTGCAGGGCGCGCTCCAGCGGGACGATGCCCACCTGCTCACCCTCAGGGCCGACCAGTCGGACCTCACGTGCCCGGATCTGCTCGTTCACGCGTGGTTCGACGCTGATGTGGCCTCCTCGAGTCGAGTGTCCTACGGTGCCGACTCCGTGGGCTCCCGGGCGGGAGCCGACCCGGAAAGCAGAAGGCCCCGGCGTATGCCAGGGCCCACTCGACCGGTCGGCACGATCACAGGATCGCGCATCCGGGATCGGGACGTGCCCGAAACCGGGGACCGGACCCGGACGCCTCGACGGCGACTCGGGTGGGAGCGGGCGCTCCGCTTCACGACCGCCCGCTCGTCAGGGACGGGGGCAGTCTGGTCGACTCCGCAACACTACACCCTCGGCCCAGGCCGGCCCAAACCGGGCCCGCAGGTCAGCGGGGCGTCGGCTGGCCGGCGGCGAGCGCGGCCAGGTGCGCCTGGTGCAGGCGACGCAGCGCGCGGACCGCCTCGACCGCGCTCTCCTTGTCGGCCGCCTGCAACGCCACCATCGGCAGCAGGTCGTCGTCGTGCAGCTCCAGGCTGGCCCACGGCGCGCCACGGTCGAACCGGACCCCGCGGATCACCTCCCAGGGCAGCTCGTAGGAGCCGATCACGTTGCGCACCCGCACGCCCTTGGCGTCGGCGACCACCCGGGGGCGGGTGAACAGCAGGAACCCGAGCGCGCCGAAGACGCCGAGCCCGACCATGGCGAACTGGTCACCGCGTTGGAACGAGCCGTAGCCGTCGCCGGTGGCGCCGGTCAGCGACGTCGCGACGAGACTGAAGACCACCACCAGCGCGATCGCCGACGCCCAGCAGACCACCCGGATGCGGCGGGGCCGCACGGTCACCACGGAATCGCTCACCCGACCAGTCTGCCATCCGGGTCGCGCTCGCGTTCCACCGCCACACGGGCCGGTGCCCGCCGTCGGACCCCGGCCACCAGCACCGCCAGCAGCGTCAGCACGGCGCCGGCCAGCACCGGCAACCGGACGCCGGGACCGCCGGGCAGCGCCAGGTCCAGCAGCAGCGCGCCGCCGAGCTGCCCGGCCACCAGCGCCAGGCCGGTCCGCAGCACCCCGGCGGCGCGTACGCCGACCAGCAGGGCGAGCACGATGCCGACGCCGAACACGCCGCCGACGTAGAGCCACCACTGGGTGGGCCAGCGCGGCTGGTCGGCCAGCGAGCCGGCCGCCACCGCCACCGCGCCGATCACCGTCGTGCTGACCACGAAGTTCACCGCGAGGCCGGCGGCCGGCCCGATCCCGGCCGCCACCCGACCGTTGAGCGCGGACTGGAGCGAGACCGCCAACCCGCCGACCACCGAGAGCAGCACCAGCCCGACCGCCAGCTCGCCGACCGGCCGACCGAGCTGCGCGAGGGCGACCGCGCCGACGCCGAGCAGCGCCCCGGCCACCCGGGGCACGGTGAGCGGCAGCCGGCCGCCGGCGGCCAGCCCGCCCCGGTCGACGGCCAGGCCGCCGAGGCTGCCGCCGGCCACCTGGGCGATGGTGAACACCGCCACCCCGAGCACCGGCACCACCACCGGCGCGGTCAGCACGATCACCGCGCCGCCGAGCCCGCCCAGGTAGGACCACCAGGGCAGGCCGGCGCGGCGCAGCCCGGCCAGCCCGGCCCGCATGGACGGCACCACGGCCAGCCCGGCCAGCACGATCAGGCAGCCGCCCAGGTTGTTGACCACCGCACCGAGCACCGGATCACCGGTCCGCTCCCCCAACTCGGCGTTGACCACGCCCTGGGCGGCCGAGGCCACGCCGCCCAGGACGACGACGGCCAGCGCGGCCGGGAGCGGCAGCGGCCTCACAGCCGGCAGGCGTGGATGTTGGTGACCAGGATCGCCCGGGCGCCCAGCTCGTACAGCTCGTCCATGATCCGGTGCACGTCGTCGCGGAGCACCATGGCCTGCACCGCGACCCAACCCTCCCGGTGCAGCGGCGACACCGTCGGCGACTCGATGCCCGGGGTGAGCGAGCTGGCCCGGTCGAGCAGCCCGGCCGGCACGTCGTAGGCGAGCATCACGTAGCGGCGGGCCACCAGCACGCCGTGCAGCCGGCGTTCGAGCTGGCCCTGCTGGGCGCCGGCCGGCGCACCGGAGCGGCGGACCAGCACCGCCGAGGAGCGCAGCAGCGGCTCGCCGAAGACCACCAGGCCGGCCTGGCGCAGCGTGGCGCCGGTCTCCACCACGTCGGCGACCACGTCGGCCACGCCGAGGCGGATGGCGTTCTCCACCGCGCCGTCGAGCCGGATCACCTCGGCCTTGACGTCCAGCTCGGCCAGGTGGCGTTCGACCAGACCCGGGTACGCGGTGGCGATCCGGTGCCCGCCCAGCTCCCGTACGTCGTCCACGTCCTGCGGGCGGGCGGCGAACCGGAAGGTGGCCCGCGCGAAGGCGAGGTCCACCACCTCCTCCGCCGGCGCGCCGGAGTCGATCAGCAGGTCCCGCCCGGTGATGCCGACGTCCAGGTCACCGGAGCCGACGTAGGTGGCGATGTCCTTGGGACGCAGGTAGAAGAACTCGATGTCGTTGGGCTCGTCCCGGCAGACCAGGTCCTTCGGGTCGGTGCGCTGGCGGTAGCCCGCCTCGCGCAGCATCTGGGCGGCCTTCTCGGCCAGGGCGCCCTTGTTGGGTACGGCGACACGCAGCATGGGAGTGCTCCTTCGTTCGATCGGATGATCAGCGGACGGGCACTCACAGATGTCGGTAGACGTCCTTCAGCTCGAGACCGGTGGCCAGCATCAGCACCTGCGCCTGGTAGAGCAGCTGGGAGATCTCCTCCGCGGCCCGCTCCGGACCCTCGTGCTCGGCCGCCATCCACGACTCGGCCGCCTCCTCGACGACCTTCTTGCCGATGAAGTGCACGCCCTTGGCGAGCGCGTCGACGGTGCCCGAGCCCGGGGTGCCGGCGGCGGCCTTGGCCTGCAGCTCGGCGAACAACTCCTCGAACGTCTTCACGGAAGGCGATTCTTCCAGCCGTCCCCGGTGAGCACACCGACCGGGTCCACCCGCGTCGCCTGGCTCTCACTCCGGCCGCTCGCCCGCCCGGTCCCGAGCTGCTGGCGGCTGGCGGCTGGCGGCACTACGGCCGGGCCGGGCCCAGGTCCGCCCCCCCGCCCGGCGACTCATCCACGCCATCAAGTTCGTAGCCGTGCGGCACCCCCCGGGCTTCCGCGGACCGCCGTCTGGCCGCGACCAGACGGCCGGAACGACGTGGCGCTGCGCCGGACCCTGGCCGGCCGCCAGGCGGTACAGGCGAGCCGGGCGGCACAGGCCGGGCAGGCGCGCCGGGCGGTACGGCCGTCAGGCGAAGCCCACCCGGTGGGCGCTGGCGGCGTCGAGGCCGCGGATCGCCAGCGCGGCCTCCAGCGCCGCCACGGTGGCCGCCCAGCCCTTGTCCTCGGCCGAGCCGGGCAGCCCGGCCCGGTCCCGGGCCTGCTCGATGGTGTCCACCGTGAGCACGCCGTGCGCCACCGGCTTGCCCTCGTCCAGCGCCACCCGGGTCAGCCCCTCGGTCACCGACTGGCAGACGTAGTCGAAGTGCGCGGTCGCGCCGCGCACCACGACGCCGAGCGCGACCACCACGTCGAAGCGCCGGGCCATCGCCTGGGCCACCACCGGCAGCTCCACCGAGCCGGCCACCCGGGCCACCACGGCGCGCGCGCCGCACGCCTCGGCCGCCGCCCGCGCCCGCTCGGCCATGTGGTCGGTCAGCTCGCCGTGCCAGCGCGCCGCCACCACGCCGACGGTCAGCCCGGCGGCGTCCACCGCGGGCGCGCCCGGCTCCCCGAAACCCGCCATCGTCCTACGCTCCGATCTCGTCACCGGCCACCGGACGCCCCATCGGCGCCTCGGTCACCTCGCCTGCCCCGCCCGCCTCGTCCAGCCCGTCCAGGAGGTGGCCCATCCGGTCCCGCTTGGTGCGCAGGTAGCGCACGTTCTCCGGATTGGACCGCACCGGCAGCCCCTCCCGGCCGGTCACGGTGAGGCCGTACCCCTCCAAGCCGGCCCGCTTGGCCGGGTTGTTGGTCAGCAGCCGCATCGAGCGGACGCCGAGGTCGTACAGGATCTGCGCGCCGGTGCCGTAGTCGCGCGCGTCGGCCGGCAGCCCCAGGTCGAGGTTCGCGTCCACGGTGTCGCGCCCCTGGTCCTGCAACTGGTACGCCTGCAGCTTGTGCAGCAGGCCGATGCCGCGGCCCTCGTGCCCGCGCACGTAGAGCACCACGCCGCGCCCCTCCTCGGCGACCCGGGCCAGCGCGGCCTGCAACTGCGGGCCGCAGTCGCAGCGCAGCGAGCCGAAGACGTCCCCGGTGAGGCACTCGGAGTGCACCCGGACCAGCACGTCCCGCCCGTCGCCGAGGTCACCGAAGACCAGCGCGACGTGCTCGGCCGGGTCGTGTGCCGCGCGGTAGCCGTACGCCCGGAACACGCCGTACGGGGTGGGCATCCGCGCCTCGGCGGCCAGCTCGACCTGCTTCTCGGTGCGCCGCCGGTGCGCGATCAGGTCGGCGATGGTGACCAGCGTGAGGCCGTGCTCGGCGCAGAACTTCTCCAGGTCCGGCAGGCGCATCATGGTGCCGTCGTCGTTGACCAGCTCACAGAGCACGCCGGCCGGACGCAGGCCGGCCAGCCGGGTCAGGTCCACCGCCGCCTCGGTGTGCCCGGGCCGCCGCAGCACGCCGCCGGCGCGGGCGCGCAGCGGCACCACGTGCCCCGGGCGGGCCAGGTCGGTCGGGTCGGTGCCGGGGTCGGCGAGCAGCCGGATGGTGTGCGACCGGTCGGCGGCCGAGATGCCGGTGCCGACCCCCTCGCGGGCGTCCACGGTCACCGTGTAGGCGGTGCCCCGCCGGTCCTGGTTGGTGTGGTGCATCGGCGGCAGGTCGAGCCGGTCGCACTCGGCCTCGGTCAGCGGCACGCAGACGTAGCCGGAGGTGTAGCGCACCATGAACGCGACCAGCTCCGGGGTGGCCAGCTCGGCCGCGAAGATCAGGTCGCCCTCGTTCTCCCGGTCCTCGTCGTCGACCACGACCACGGGCCGCCCGGCGGCGATGTCCGCCACCGCCTGTTCGATCGAACCGAAGCTGGTCATGCCACGACCTCCGAGTATGTCGGCGGAATCGGGGTGCGCGCGGCCGTGGCCGCCCGCGACGTGCGCCACCAGGTGTAGAAGCCGGCCGCGCAGAACGCGCCGTAGACCAGGTACATGGCGGCCGACGGGTAGAAGCCGCCGCGCAGCAGCAGCGGCACACCGACCGCGTCGACGGCGATCCAGACCAGCCAGAACTCCACCCAGCCGCGGGCCATGCCGTAGGTGGCGAGCAGGCTGCCGACCAGGATCCAGGCGTCCGGCAGCGGACCCCACGAGCCCAGCGCGGCCAGCACCGGGTACGCGGCGGCGGTGCCCACCGCCGCCACGACGAGCAGGCCCAGCCGCTCCCGCCAGGTGGCCCAGCGCGGCACCACGGCCGGCTCCGCGCCGCCACCCGAGCGGCGGTTGCGCGACCAGCGCCACCAGCCGTAGACGCTCACCGCGAAGAAGAACACCTGCCGGCCGGCCTGGCCGTAGAGGTCGTGCGCCTGCGGGGTGGCGAAGACGCCGCCGAGGAACACGGTGAACAGCAGCCCGTTGCCGATCATGCCGACCGGCCAGGCCCACACCACCCGCCGCAACCCGAGCAGCGCCGACGCCAGCCCGAAGACGTTGCCGACGATCTCCCGGACCAGCACCGGCGAGCCGGCGACGTGCACCTGGGCGTCGAGCAGCCAGCCGAGCGGGCCGGTCACCGGGCACCGCCCATCAGGCGCTCGACGTACTTGGCGAGCACGTCCACCTCCAGGTTGACCGGGTCGCCGACCTGCTTGCCGCCGAGCACGGTGAGCGTGAGCGTGGTGGGGATGAGCCCGACCGAGAACCAGTCGTCACCCACCTCCGCGACGGTCAGCGACACCCCGTCGACGGTGATCGAGCCCTTCTCCACCACGTAGCGGGACAGCCCGGCCGGCAGCCGGAACCGGACCGTCTCCCACTGGGCCGCCGGTTCCCGGGCGGCGACCTCGCCGACCCCGTCGACGTGCCCCTGCACCAGGTGCCCGCCGAGCCGGCTGTTCAGCGCGGCGGCCCGCTCCAGGTTGACCGGGTCGCCGGGGCGCAGCGCCCCGAGCGCGGTGCGGCGCAGCGTCTCGCCCATCACGTCGGCGGTGAAGACGCCCCCGTCGACGTCGACCACGGTCAGGCAGACCCCGTTGACCGCGATGGAGTCGCCGTGCCGGGCGTCCGAGGTGACCAGCGGGCCACGGATGGCGACCAGTGCCGAGTCGCCTCCGGTCTCGGTGCTCCGGACGATCTCGCCCAGCTCCTCGACGATGCCGGTGAACATGTTCAGGCCTCCCTCTTCCGGGGCAGCGCGGTGATCCGCAGGTCGGGACCGACCGGCGTAACGTCGGTGATCTCCAGGTCGATGGCGTCGGCGATGGTCGTCACGCCGGCGTCGAGCAGCGCGGTGGGGCCGGCGCCGAGCAGCTTCGGCGCGACGTAGCCGACGATCCGGTCGACCAGGCCGGCGGCGAGGAACGCGCCGGCCAGCGTGGGGCCGCCCTCCAGCAGCGCGGCCCGCACGCCGCGGTGGTGCAGCTCGGCGAGCAGCGCCGCCAGGTCGACCCGGCCGTCCGGGCCGGCGCCGACCTCCGCGGCGGTGGCCACCCAGGTGCGCGCGGCGCCGTCGCGGACCCGGGCGTCGAGGGGGGTACGCCCCGAGCTGTCCACCACCACCCGCAGCGGCTGCCGGATGGCGAGCGTGCCGTCGCGCAGGTTGCGGGCGGTGAGCCGGGGGTCGTCGGCGAGCACGGTGCCCACCCCGGCGAGCACCGCGTCGACCGTGCCGCGCAGCGCGTGCACGTCGGTCCGGGCCGCCTCCGAGGTGATCCACATGCTGGTGCCGTCGGCGGCGGCCGACCGCCCGTCGAGCGTGGCCGCGTACTTCCAGATCAGGTAGGGCCAGCCCCGGCGCATCGAGGTGAGCCAGGCGATGTTGCCCGCCTCGGCCTCCGCGCCGCGTACCCCGAGGGTGACCTGGACCCCGGCGGCGCGCAGCGTGGCCGCGCCGCCGGAGGCCACCGGATTGGGGTCGGGCACGGCGACCACCACGCGGGCCACGCCGGCGGCGATCAACGCGTGGCTGCAGGGGCCGGTGCGACCGGTGTGGTCGCAGGGCTCCAGGGTGACCACCGCGGTGCCGCCACGGGCGCGCGTGCCGGCCTGCGCCAGTGCGACGATCTCCGCGTGCGGCCCGCCGGCGTACGCGTGGAAGCCCTCGCCGACGACCTCGCCGTCGGCGTCGAGCAGCAGGCAGCCGACGACCGGGTTGGGGCTGGTGGCGCCGAGGCCGCGCGCGGCCAGCTCGACGGCGCGACGCATCGCCTCGTCGACGGAGACGCTCGCCATGACCTGCCCTGCCCTCCCGCTCGCCGGTCACGCGCGGGCGGGGTGGGGAGCGGCGGCACGGTGGCCGCGGACACGCGGCGGCGGAGAACCCGGGAACGGCATGGCCGGCCCCGAGGAGCCCACGCGGCGGCTGAGGGTGCTCAGCGGCCGGCAGGGGCCTCCCCCGTTCCGCGCGCTGTCTCCCATCCGGACTTTCTGGGGGCGGACGAGCCGCACCCCAACCGTCGGCCCCGGATTCTCACCAGGTCCACCGCACGGCCGAAGCCGTCCGGGTCGCGGGCTTACCACGGTCGGACCGTGGATCACCGCCGGTTCGGAATTTCACCGAGCCCCGCCAGCGCGTGGTGGGTACCCCGGAAGTCTTACACGTTCCGCCGCGACGCGCGCCACAGAGGCGAGCTACCTCACAGGCGCGGACCCCGGATCAGGTGACGCCGCGACGGCGGTCGACCGCCACGTACGAACCGGGTTGGCTCTTGGCGACCGTCTTCATCTCGGAGGCCACGGCGATGGCCTCCAGCGGGTCGGTGAACCGCTTGCCGCTGTCGGACAGCGACACGCCGATGGAGAGGGTGACCAGCGCGGCCCGGCGGATGTTGCCCCGCCGGTCCTTCAGCTCGACGAAGCCGCGCTCCCGGTCGATCAGGTCGTAGAGCGCGTCGGCGGCCTTCTCGAAGTCCTCCACCGCCCGGCTGGTCAGCGGCCGGACCTGGGTGGGTGCGCAGACGATGACGAAGTCGTCGCCGCCGACGTGGCCGAGGAAGGCCGGTGGCAGCCCGATCGACACCACCGCCCGGTGCAGGCTGCGGGCCAGCGCCGAGATGAACTCGTCCCCGCGGACGAAGCCGTACCGGTCGTTGACGCTCTTGAACCGGTCGATGTCGACGTAGCCGACGGCGTAGTCGACGCCGCTGCGCACCCGGTCGGTGATCTCCCGCCGGATGCGGCTGTTGCCGGGCAGGCCGGTCAGCGGGGACACCTCCCGGAACTCCTTGTTGCGGCGCAGCGTGGAGCTGACCCGGGCCACCAGCTCGGCGGTGTCGAACGGCTTGACCAGATAGTCGTCGGCACCCGCGCTGAGGCCGTTGACCTTGTCGGAGGTCATCCCCTTGGCGGTCAGCATGATCACCGGCAGCGCGGAGGTCATCGGGTCGGCGCGCAGCCGGCGGGTCAGCTCCAGGCCGTCGACCCGGGGCATCATCAGGTCGACCACGGCCAGGTCCGGCCGTTGCCGCTCGATGACCTCCAGCGCCTCCTGGCCGTCGGCGGCGTGCAGCACCTCGAAGCCGTGCAGGCGCAGGTTGAACTCGACGAAGCGGGCGATGTCCTCGTCGTCGTCGACGACCAGGATGACGTCGGGTCGGTCGCCGGCCGGGTCCATCTCAGGCCCCGGTCATCGCACGTTCCGCCAGGCCGCGCAGGCGGCGTACCGCCTCGGCCGGGTCGTCGGCGCCGTAGACGGCGGTGCCGGCGACGAACGCGTCGGCCCCGGCGGCGGCGGCCTGCTCGATGGTGTCCGCGGCGATGCCGCCGTCGACCTCGATGCGCAGCTCCAGGTGGCCGCCGTCCACGTGCCGGCGGGCGGCACGCACCTTGTCCAGCAGCGACGGCAGGAACCGCTGGCCGCCGAAGCCGGCCTTGATCGTCATGATCAGCAGCGTGTCGAAGCTGGGCAGCAGCTCCAGGTAGGGCTCGATCGGGGTGTCCCGGTCGATCGCCAGCCCCGCCTTCGCGCCGGCCGAGCGCAGGTCCTTCGCCAGCGCCACCGGGTCGTCGCACGCCTCGGCGTGGAACGTCACGTTGTACGCCCCCGCGTCGGCGTAGCCCGGCGCCCAGCGGCGCGGGTCCTCGATCATCAGGTGCACGTCGAACGGCAGCTCGGTGGCCGCGAGCAGGCTCTGCACCACCGGCAGGCCGATGGTGAGGTTGGGGACGAAGTGGTTGTCCATGACGTCCACGTGCAGCCAGTCGGCGGCGGACTCCACGGCGCGGACCTCGTCGGCGAGGCGGGCGAAATCGGCGGCCAGGATGCTGGGCGCGACGACGGGCGGCGGTACGGTCACGGGGTCAGTGTACGAACGCGGTCACCTCCCGGCTGCGGCGCGGCACCACGAGGTACAGGCGGTGACGCTCCGGTCACCTCCGGTGCAGCATCGACCCGTCCGGGCAGGAAATCGACACGAATAGTCGTCCGCCACTGGCCGATCGACTGAAAGATGACGAAACTCCTACAGGGACGGTCACATATGCTGCACGCCCGGGCCGCGGGGGGCGCCGCACGGGCCCGCGGCGACCGGCTGCCATCTCTCCGGCGAAGGAGCGGACGATGCGACGGTGGCTCCATGCGCTCGCGCTGGCCGGCGCGGTGACGGCGGCGCTCGCCGGCTGCGTCCAGGCGCACCGGGCCGACGGTGACCTCATCGACGACTGGGCGGCGCTGCCGGCGCCCCGGCTCTTCGTCCCGGCCACCGACGCGTGCCTGCCCCGGCTGACCGCGGTGGTGCAGGCGGCCACGTACGAGACGGTGGACTGCGCGCGCAGCCACCTGGCCGAGGCGGTGCACGTCGGCACGTTCACCGGGCCGGCGGCGCTCGGCGCCCGCCCCGAGCCCGGGTCACCGGAGCTGCGCACCGCCCGCGCCGAGTGCGACCAGCGGGCCCGCGAGATGATCGGCGGAGACTGGCACGCCGCCCGGCTCACCCTGAACATCGCGCTGCCGCCGGCGACCGCGTGGGTGTCCGGCGCCCGCTGGTTCCGCTGCGACCTGGCCGAGACCGACAGCATCGACAACACCCGGCCGGTCAACCGGGTGGGCAGCCTGCGCGGCGCGCTGGTCGGCGACAACCCGCTGGTGCACCGCTGCTTCGACCCGAAGCTGATCGGCGCGAACCTCAACTACATGGCCCCGGTGCTGTGCACCGAGCCGCACCGGGCCGAGTTCGTCGGCGTCTACGTCGAACGGGACATGAGCTGGGCGGAGTTCGCCCGGGCCGCACCGGCGGCGCACCGGCGGTGCATGCGGCTGATCGCCGCGTTCGCCAGCGTGCCGGACAATGCCGAGCTGCCCTACCGCGCCGGGTCCATCTTCTATCCGCCGTCGCAGCGGGAGTGGGAGGAGGGCGACCGGGGCGTGCGGTGTTTCCTGTGGAGCGACGACCGCAAACTGACCCGCTCGATGCGCGGCGCCGGCCCCGAGGGACTCCCCGTCATCTGATGTGGGTGCCGTATGCTGCCTCGCCGAGGCGTACCGGTCGGCCGGGCGGCTCCGGACGGCGGGAGGTCGGTCGCGATGCGGCGATGGTGGGCGGCGGTCGCCGCGGGCGCGGTGACGGTGCTGGCGCTCGGCGGTTGCAGCGCGCCGGCCGGGGTCGACCGCGACCTGACCGACGAGTGGCCGGCCTTCGCCGCCCCGGTCGGCTTCGTGCCCGAGGCCGACGTCTGCCACCCCACCGTCGCCGACGTGGGATATCTCAGCGGCTACCAGCCGGTCGACTGTGCCACCGCGCACCGGGTGGAGACGCTGCACGTCGGCACGTTGACCGGCCCGGACGCCGGACGGTCGGCGCCGCCGCGGGCCGGCTCGGCCGGCATCCGCACCGCGCACGCCGAGTGCGCCCGGCAGGTGACCCGGGCGGTCGGCGCGGACTGGCGCTCCGGGCGGTTGCAGCTCTCGGTGGTCTTCCCCTCGGCCCTGGCGTGGTCCGGCGGCGCCCGCTGGTACCGCTGCGACGTCGCCGAGGTGAACGGCCTGGACGAGGGGAACGTGACGTCCCGCACCGGCAGCCTGCGCGGCGCCCTGAAACCCGGTTCGCCGCTGGCGCTGGCCTGCTTCAACCCGAAGCTGAGCAAGGACGAGGTGCAGGCGATGCGGCCGGTCGCCTGCACCACGAGGCACCACGCCGAGTTCGTCGGGATCTACCAGGCGCCCGACATCAGCTACGCCGAGTTCCAGCGCACCTCGCTGCGGGCGCACAAGGCGTGCCGGGGCCTGATCGCGAAGTACGCCGAGGTGCCGAACGACGGCAACATGCAGTACCGGGCCGGCACGATCATCTACCACCCGTTCGAGCAGCAGTGGCGCGACGGCGACCGGGGCGTGCAGTGCTTCCTCTGGGTCTCCGAGCGGACGCTCACCCGCTCGGTCCGCGGCGCGGGCGGCAAGGCCCTGCCGATCACCTGAGCCCCCGGGCGGGGCGGGCGTCGGCCCGCCCCGCCGGGTGTGCTCAGCCGACCTGGAGCGTCACGTCGTCGACCACGAAGCTGGTCTGCAACGAGGCGTCCTCGACGCCGGTCCACTTGAGCGTGACCGTCTGGCCCGCGTAGCCGGCCAGGTTGAAGGTGCGCTGGGTGTAGCCGGTGGCCTTGTTCAGGTTCGAGTACGTCGCCAGCGTGGTCGACCCGACCTGCACGGTCAGCTTGTCGTACGCGGTCGTGGTGGTGGTCTCGGCCGAGTCGATGTGCAGCCAGAACGACAGCGTGTAGCTGGCGCAGCCGGCCGGCAGGGTCACCGACTGGGACAGCGTGTCGGTGTGTGACGAGCCGTAGCCGTCCATCCAGGCCTTGTAGGTCCCGGTGCGGGCCGCCTGGCCGGAGTCGCTGGTGATCACCCCGGAGCTGGCGGTCCACGACGTGTTGCCCGACTCGAAGCCCCCGTTGGCGATGAGCTGCCCGCCGGTGCAGCCACCGCTGCCGCCGGTCACGGTCAGCGTGTAACTGGCGGTGCGGGTGACCGAGCCGGTCCCGGTGACGGTGATCGTGAACGTGCCGGTGGTCGCCGTGGACGAGGCGCTGACCGTCATGGTGGCGGAGCCGCCCGAGGTGACCGACGACGGGCTGAAGCCGACCGTGACCCCGCTCGGCGCCCCGCTGGCCGACAGCGTGACGGTCTGGGCGCTGCCGGCGGTGGTGGCGGTGCTGACCGTGGCGGTGGTGGAGCCGCCCCGGGCGACGCTGCCGGAGGTGGGGCTCACCGCGACGGAGAAGTCGTTGGTCGGGGTGCCGCCGCCGACGGCGAGCGCCCAGATCGCGTACGCGACGCCGTCCGCGCTGCGGTTGAGCACCGTCGTGTTGATGTTGCTGGTGGTGTCGCAGGAGCGGTGGTAGCAGCCGTCGTACGCCGCGCCGGAGGTGCCGCCCCACTTCGCGGCCTGCGCCGCGGTCTTGGTGTAGCTGGCGCCGGCGGCGTAGCCGGAGGTCTGGATGCCGGCGTTGGCGAACGAGTAGTCGTCGGAGCGGCCCTGGCCCTCGGTGTTCTCCTCCGGCTGGATGCCGAACGTGTCCCAGTACGCCTTCAGCGGCGCGGCGGTGGCCGAGGTGATCCGGTTGATGAAGTAGCCGCCGTTGGGCGAGCCGACCATGTCGAAGTTGTAGTAGCCCTTGATGTAGCCCCGCTGGGTGGTGCTGAGCTGGTTGACGTAGTGCTTCGACCCCTGCAGGCCCTGCTCCTCGCCGTTCCACCAGGCGAACCGGACCCGCTTGGTCATGGTCGGGTTCTGCGCGGCCAGCACCAGCGCGTTCTCCAGCAGCGTGGCCGAGCCGGAGCCGTTGTCGTTGATGCCGGGGCCGGCGGAGACGCTGTCCAGGTGGGCGCCGAACATCACCACCTGGTCGGCGGGGCCCTGGGGCCACTCGGCGATCAGGTTGCTGCCCGGGTAGGTGCAGGTGGTGCAGTTCTGCTCGGTGACCGTGTAGCCGGCCGCCTGGAGCTTGCCCTTGACGTAGCTGACCGACGCGGCGTAGCCGGCCGAGCCGGCCCGGCGGTTGCCGCCGTTGCTGCTGGCGATGGAGTTGAGCTGGGTGAGGTGGGCCTGGACGTTGGTCAGCGAGACGTCCGGGGCGGCGAGCGCGGCGGCGGCCGGTGCGGGAGCGGCGGGGGCGGGAGCGGGAGCGGCGGAGGCGGTGCCGGCCAGGCTCGCCGTCGTCAGGGTGGCGACGAGGGCGAGCGCGAGGCTCGTGGTCGGCGTGCTGCGTCTCATGGAGACTCCTCGTGGGAACGCGGGGGTGACGGACCGTTGGACCGGTGATCGGAACAGTTACATGTCTCGATCGCACAGTCAACGGGCTGTCACATCCCGCGAACCCCCTCCCCCGCAAGGGATGCATCCGCCGTCGAGGTCACCCCTTGCGCAGCACCGCCAGGAACATCGCATCGGTGCCGTGCCGGTGCGGCCAGAGCTGCACCGTCGGCCCGTCACCCAGGCCCGGCATGCCCGCCGGCAGCAACGGGCGGGCGTCGACGAAGTCCACCGGGAAGCCGCACCGCCGGGACGCCTCGGTCACCGTCACGTGCGTCTCCACCACGTGCGGCGAGCAGGTCACGTACGCGACCAGGCCACCCGGGCGGACCGCCCGCAACGCGGCGGTGAGCAGCTCCCGCTGCAGCCGGGTCAGCGGCGGCAGATCCGACGGCTGGCGCCGCCAGCGCGACTCCGGCCGGCGGCGCAGCGACCCCAGACCGGTGCACGGCGCGTCGACGAGCACCCGGTCGAAGTGACCCTCCGGCAGCTTCGGCTCATCGCCCACGGCCCGCCCGTCGGCGTGCACCACGGCCACCGGCAGGCCCCGGGTGGCCCGCTCGACCAACCGGGCCCGGTGCTCGGCCACCTCGACCGCGGTCAGCCGCGCCCCGCGCGTCGCGGCCAGCGCCCCGAGCAGGCCGGCCTTGCCGCCCGGCCCGGCGCACAGGTCGAGCCACCGGCCGTCCGGACCGTCCAGCGGCGCGTTCGCCAGCGCGTCCGCCACCAACTGGGAGCCCTCGTCCTGCACGTGCGCCCGACCGTCGGCCACCGCCGCCAGCTCACCCGGGGCGCCACCGGGCAGGTAGACCGCGTACGGCGAGAACGCGCCGGGCGCGCCACCCACCTCGTCGGCCAGCTCCACCGCGTCGGCCAGGCCGGGACGGGCGCACAGGTGCACCGGAGGACGCTCGTTGTCCTCGATCAGCAGCCGGGTGGTCTCCCCCAGGTCGCCGCCGAGCGCCTCGGCGAACGCCCGGACGATCCACTGCGGATGGCTGAAGGTCAACGCGAGACGGCCGATCGGGTCGGTCTCCTCGGCCGGGGCGAGCTTCGCCACCCAGGCGTCGGCGTCCCGGCCGGCGATCTCCCGCAGCACCGCGTTGGCGAACCCGGTCGCGCCGGGGCCCACGGTGCGGACCAGGTCCACCGTGGACGACACCGCGGCGTGCGCCGGCACCCGGGTGTGCAGCAACTGGTAGGCGCCGAGCCGCAGCGCATCGCGTACCGGCGGGTCGATCCGCTGCACGTCCCGCCCCGCCGCGTCGGTGACGATCGCGTCCAACGTGCCGGTGTGCCGCAGCGTGCCGTAGGTCAGCTCGGTGGCGAACGCGGCGTCCCGACCGCTGAGCCCCGCCTCGCGCAGCATCGCCGGCAGCACCAGGTTGGCGTACGCGTCGTCGCGGTGCACCGCCGCGAGCGCCTCGTACGCGACGTGCCGGGGCAGGTCCACGGCCGGTCGGGCCGGACGCGGCCCGCCCCGCCGGTCGCCGCCGAAGCGGTCCCCGCCGCGCCGGTCCGCGCCGGGCCGGTCGCCACGCCGGCGGTCGCCGCCGAAGCGGTCGTCGCCGCGCCCGCGGTCGCCGTGCTCACGCGCGTACCCCCGGGGACGCTCACCCTCGACGGGCCGGTCCGGGCCGGTCACGAGAACGCCTCGCCCGCGGCGACCCGGGCGCCGCGCGCCCAGTCGCCGGCCGACATGGCCTTCTTGCCGGCCGCGCGCACCTCGCCGAGCCGCACCGGCCCGGAGGCGGTGCCGACCAGCACCTGCGACTTCTCCACCAGCAGCTCCCCCGGCTTCAGCTCGGGGCCGTTCGCCAGCGGGGTGACCGGGCCGAGCTTGACCCGGTCGTCGCGGAACGTGGTCCACGGGCCGGGCGCGGGCGTGCAGGCGCGCACCCGCCGGTCCACCGCGAACGCCGGGTCACCCCAGCGCACCCGCGCGTCCTCCACGGTCAGCTTCGGCGCCAGGGAGACCCCGTCGGCCGGCTGCGGCTCGGCCCGGGCGGAGCCGGCGTCGATCGCGTCGAGCACCGCGACCAGCAGGCCCGCGCCGGAGTGGGCCAGCCGCTCCAGCAGGTCGCCGGAGGTGTCGGCGGGTCGGATCTCGTCGGTGACGGTGCCGAAGACCGGGCCGGTGTCCAGCCCCTCCTCCAACTGGAAGACGCTGGCCCCGGTCAGCTCGTCGCCGTGCAGCACGGCGTGCTGCACCGGCGCCGCGCCCCGCCAGGCGGGCAACAACGAGAAGTGCAGGTTGATCCAGCCGTGCCGGGGGATCTCCAGCGCCACCGGCGGCACCAGCGCGCCGTAGGCGACCACGGGCACGCAGTCCGGCGCGAGCGCGCGCAGCCGGTCGAGGAACTCGGGCTCCCGCGGCCGGGCCGGGGTGAGCACCTCGACGCCGTGCGCGTCGGCCCACGCGCCGACCGGCGAGCGGACCAGCCCGCGGCCACGACCGGCCGGGGCGTCCGGGCGGGTGACCACGGCGAGCAGCTCGTGGCCGGAGGCGGCGATCGCGTCCAGGGCCGGTACGGCGACCGCCGGCGTGCCGGCGAAGACCAGGCGCATCCCGGTCACCGCCCCAGGCCGAAGGGGTTGCTCACGGGGTGCGGGCTGAGCTTGACCGTGGGCGGCGCGCCCTGGTCGTACCAGTCGGCCTGGCGGATCGCCTTCATGGCCTCCTTGCGGCCGGCCGGGTCGAGGCGGTCGACGAAGAGCACCCCGTCGAGGTGGTCGGTCTCGTGCTGCAGGCAGCGGGCCATCAGCCCGGTGCCGACGATCTGCATCGGGTCGCCGTGGGCGGAGAAGCCCTTGGCGATCACGTTCTGCCGGCGCTTCGTGTCGAAGTAGAGCCCGGGGATGGACAGGCAGCCCTCCGGGCCGTCCTGCTCCTCCTCGTCGGGAAACTCCAACACCGGGTTGACCAGGTGGCCGAGCATGTCGTCGACGTCGAAGGTGAACACCCGCAGGCCCACCCCGAGCTGCGGCGCGGCCAGGCCGGCGCCATTCTGCTCACGCATCGTGTCGGTCAGGTCGGCGACCAGCTTGCGCAGCTCGGCGTCGAAGTCGACCACCGGGTCGGCCGGCGTGCGCAGCACCGGATCGCCGAACAGACGGATGGGCTGAACGGTCACGCGGCGTGGCTCCTTGTCTGGGACGGGCGGTGCGACCCCAGTCTACGGAGTCGGCCCGGCCGCCCCCGGCGGCGTACCGGCAACGGTGACCGGCGCCGCCTCGCGCCCCGGCGTGACCGGCAGCGTGGCGTAACCACGCAGGGTGAGCCGGACCCGCCGCTCGGGCGTGCCGGCCACCGCCAGCTCGGGCAGCCGGCGCAGCAGCAGCGGGACCGCCACCTGCGCCTCCAGCCGGGCCAGCGCCGCGCCGAGGCAGTAGTGCGGCCCCGCGCCGAAGGACAGCGGGTGGATCTGCGGGCGCCAGGGGTCGAAGCGGCCCGGTTCCGGATAGCGGCGGGGATCCCGGTTGGCCGCGCCGAGCATCACGATGACCCAGCTCTCCGCCGGCAGGTCGACACCGCCGTACGTCGACGGCGCGGTGCTCATCCGCGAGGTGAGTTGCACCGGCGAGTCGTAGCGCAGCAGCTCGTCGACGTACGCCGGGGCGAACTCCGGGTGCTCGCGCAGCGTCGCCGCCGCCCGGGGGTGGTCGAGCAGTGCCACCAGGCCGTTGCCGAGCAGGTTGGTGGTGGTCTCGAAGCCGGCCACCAGCAGCACGATCAGGTTGGCCAGCAGCTCGTCGCCGGTCAGCCGGTCACCGCCGTCGTGCGCCTGGACCAGCGCGGTGGTCAGGTCGTCGGCCGGCGCGCGGCGGCGGGCCGCCACCAGCTCGGTGAAGTAGGCCCGCAGCTCCGCCGCACCCCGGTCGGCCACGGCCAGCTCGTCCATGGTGATCTCCGGCTCCAGCACGCCGGTCAGGTCGGTGGCCCAGCGCCGGAACAGCGGCCGGTCCGCCGCCGGGACGCCGAGCAACGCGCAGATCACCCCGACCGGCAACGGGTAGGCGAACTCGGCCATGAAGTCGACCGGGGCCCCGCCCCGGCCGCCGGCCAGCATCGCGTCGACGAGCGCGTCGGCCTGCGCCTCGACCACGCCGCGCATGGCGGCGATCCGCCGCGGGGTGAACGCCCCGGCGGCCAGCCGCCGCATCCGGCTGTGGTCGGGCGGATTGGTGCGCAGCATCGACCGGGAGATCGACAGCACGGCCGGGCTCTCCCGCCAGCCGGGCATGAACTGGTCACGAAGGCCGTCGTCCATCACCCCGAACCGGGCGTCGCGCAGGATGGCGTCGGCCTCGGCGTAGCCGGTCACCGCGTAGAAGACCGGGCCGGCCTGGACCACCGGGCCGTGTGCCCGCAGCCGCTCGTAGGTCGGGTAGGGATCGACCCGGCCCGCGGGGGACATCAGCAGCGCGAGGGCGTCGGCAGGATCCACGGTCGGCCTCCCCAGGGGTCCGGAAGCCTCCATCATGCTCCGGTGGACCGGATCGGGCGATCCCGTGGGTGCGCTCAGGCGCCGGCGCCCGGCTCGCCGGCCAGCACCGGACCGCCGCCGAGCAGCGCGTGCTCGGGCAGCGGCAGCGCGATGCCGTGCGCGTCCTGCCAGTCGTGGATCAGGCCCGGCCGGGCCTGGGCGGCGAAGAAGTCCACCGCGCTCATCCCGCCGACCACCGGCTCGTCGACCTCGGCGACCAGCCGGGCGGCGACCATCGGCACGCCGCCGCGCACCGCGGCGCTGAGCCGCCGGTGCCCGTCGACCACGAAGAAGTACTCACCGGTGTAACCGATGCTCAGCGGCTGCACCGCGGTGTCGCCGGCGCCGTCGCGGGCGGCCTCCGGGTCCCAGGAGCCGCGCAGCGTGGCGACGTCCTCGGTGGGGTAGACCCGGGTCGGGTCGAGCAGCAGCAGCGGCTGGCCGGCGCGCAGCACGTCGGCGCCGAGGCGGCCCTCGTAGACGTCGACGACGTGCTCGATCACCTGCTCCGGGGTGGCCCGGGTGGTGTCGCAGATCAGGTCGTAGTTGCGCAGCCGGGCCTTGTCGACGCCGTAGCGGACGATGAAGCGGTTGCGTTCGCTCTCGCTGCGCTCGCGCAGCTTGGCGCGCGCCTCCTCCAGCGTGGTGTAGCTCTCGGCCGGACCGGACGGGCGGGCGAGCACCCGGCGGGCCGCCTCGGTCGACTCGGTGATCATGTGCACCTTGAGCGCGTCGGTGAAGAAGTGCCAGGCCAGGCGGGAGTCCATCACCAGCGACTCCCCGGAGGCGGCGATGTCGCGCTGGAGCTGGTCGACGTAACCGTCGACGGCCTGGTCCAGCTCGGCGTGCAGGTTGAGCTGGAGCGCGGTCATCTGCCGCTCCTGCGCCATCTGACGGTAGAGGTCGCCGACGCTGACCCGGCGCAGCCCCAGCCGCTTGGCGATCTCGACGGAAACGGTGCTCTTGCCGCTGCCGAGATCACCGTTGAAGACGATCGACTGACGAACGGTCACGACTGGTCCACCCCTGCTCACCGGCTGACTGACGAGATCGAATCCGTGTGGCCCGACGTGCCCTGAGCACCCGCCGCGCCGCGTCCCGCGCGGAAAACCGCACGGCTGGGCATGACGGGCGATGCTATCACCGCGCGCTACCCAATTGCCGGACCAGGTGTGCGGTAAACCGCAGGTCACGACCGTGCGCGAGGGGCCGGGTGCGCTGGGTCACGGCGGTCGGGGCCGGTCAGAACAGGCTGAGCGGGTCCACCTGGAGCCGGACCGGATCGGCGGCCTTGCGGGCGCTGCGCTGCCCGGCCGCAGCGTGCAACGCGTCGGCGAGGGCGGCGGCCCGGGCCCGCGGCACCCGGACCAGCATCCGTTCCCGGCCCTCGTCGGCCGGCACCGGGCCGAGGATCTCGGCGTCGTCGGGCAGTCGGGCACCGGCCAGCAGGTCCGCCACCGCGTCGGCCGCCCCGGTGACGCTGGCCATCCGCACCGCGGGTGGAAAGCCCAGCTCGCGGCGCTCGGCCAGCTCGCGGGCGGCGAACCAGGCCGCGTCCCACCGCAGCAACGCCTGCACCGGGGCGAGCGCGCCGTCGGCGACCACCACCACCCGACCGCCGGCCGCGCCGGGCCGGGCCAGCGCGGCGCCGGCCAGCCAGCGACGCAGTGCCTCCTCCCCGGCCCGCAGGTCGGCCCGGGTGAGCAGCGCCCACGAGTCGAGCAGCAGCACCGCGCCGTAGCCGCCCTCGGCGACCGGCTCGGCGCCCGGGGTGGCGATCACCAGACCCGCGCCGCCGGGCACGGTGGCCAGCACCTCCTCGCGCCCGGAGGTCCGCACCGGCACCCCCGGGAAGGCCCGGCCCAGCTCCTCGGCGGTGCGCCGGGCGCCGGTGACGGAGGCCCGCAACCGCCGCCCGCCGCACTCCGGGCAGGCGTACGCGGCGGCGACCCGACCGCACCAGCGGCAGGCGGGCGTGCCCTGCGCCGACGGCAGGCCGAGCGGACCGGCGCAGTGCGGGCAGCGGGCCGGGGCCCGGCAGTCGGCGCAGGCCACCGAGGGCAGGTAGCCACGGCGCGGCACCTGCACCAGCACCGGCAGGTCGGCCCGGAGGGCGTCGCGGGCGGTGGTCCAGGCCAGGCTGGGCAGCCGGGCGGAGGCCGCACCCGGGTCCCGGGCCAGCTGCGGATCGTCGCCGGTCGGTGCCATCGCCGGCATCCGCGCCCGCACCGTGGCCCGGTCGGCGACCACCTCCCGGGCCCAGCCGGTCTCCACCAGCAGTTGCGCCTCGGCGGTGCGGGCGTAGCCGCCGACCAGGGCGGCCGCGCCGGTGAGCCGCGCCCGGGTGAGCAGCACGTCGCGGGCGTGCGGGTAGGGCGCCCGGGGCTCGGCGTGCAGGTCGTCCCCGTCGTCCCAGACCGCCACCAGACCGAGCCGCTCGACCGGGGCGAACATCGCCGCCCGGGTGCCGATCACCACCGGCACCTCGCCCCGCCGGGCGGCCAGGAAGGCCCGGTAGCGGCGGGCCGGGCCGGCTGCGGCGGCGAGACAGGCGTGCCGGTCCGGGCCGAGCACCGCGGTCAGGGCGGCGTCGAGGCGGTCCAGGTCCCGGCCGTCGGCGACCACCACCACGGCGCCCCGGCCGCCGGCCACGGTCGCGGCCACCGCGTCGGCGTACCGGTCGGCCCAGTCCTCCCCCGGCAGCGCGGACCACACCGCGCGCGGCGTGCGGCCGTCGGCGAGCGCGCGCAGCAGCGCCGGCCCGGCCGGATAGTCCCGCCAGCCGCGCGGGTCGATCGGGACGCCGGTCGCGGGCAGCGGGTCGGCGCCGTCAGCCCGCGTCCCACCGTCGGCCCGGGCGGCACCGTCGGCCCGGGCGGCGGCGGTCGGGGCGACGGTCGGCGCCGCGCCCGCCTCGGGGACCGGACCGGCGGCCTCGGCCGGGACGTCGGCGGCGGTGACGGACTTCTCGGCGCGGGCGTGCCGCGGCGGCACGGCCAGCCGCAACACGTCGGCCAGGCTGCCGGCGTACCGGTCGGCGACGGCCCGGGCCAGCCGGGCCACCTCCGGCGAGAGCACCGGCACCGGGGAGACGACCTTCTCCAGGTACGCCAGCTTCGGGTGGTCGGACTCGTCGACGCGCTCCAGCAACCAGCCGTCGACGAGTTGCCCGGCGAAGCGAACCTTCACCCGCACCCCGGGCCGCGCGTCGGCGTCCAGCGTCTCGGGGACCAGGTAGTCGAACGGGCGGTCGAGGTGCGGCAGCGGCACGTCGACGCAGACGCGAGCGACCGGCGACCCCTCGGCGGGTCGCCGGTCGCGGCGCGTGGCGGTGGTCAGGCTCCCGCGGCCGACTTGAGGTCGGCGGCCCGGTCGGTGCCCTCCCAGGTCAGGTCCGGCAGCTCGCGGCCGAAGTGGCCGTACGCGGCGGTCTGCCGGTAGATCGGGCGCAGCAGGTTGAGGTCCCGGATGATGGCGGCCGGGCGCAGGTCGAACACCTCGGCGACGGCCTTCTCGATCGAGGCCACCGGCACCGTCTCGGTGCCGAAGGTCTCGATGAACAGGCTCACCGGGTGCGCCTTGCCGATCGCGTACGCGACCTGCGCCTCGCACCGCTCGGCCAGCCCGGCCGCGACCACGTTCTTGGCCACCCAGCGCATCGCGTACGCCGCCGACCGGTCGACCTTCGACGGGTCCTTGCCGGAGAACGCGCCACCGCCGTGCCGGGCGTAGCCGCCGTAGGTGTCCACGATGATCTTCCGACCGGTCAGCCCGGCGTCGCCCATCGGGCCGCCGATCTCGAACCGCCCGGTCGGGTTCACCAGCAACCGGTAGCCCTCGGTCTCCAGCCCGAGACCCTCCAGCTCCGGCGTGATCACGTGCTCCCGCACGTCCGGCGTCAGCAGCGACTCCAGCGAGATGTCCGCGGCGTGCTGGCTGGACACCACCACGGTGTTCAGCCGCACCGGGCGCAGCCCGTCGTACTCGATGGTGACCTGGGTCTTGCCGTCCGGCCGCAGGTAGGGGATGGTGCCGTCCTTGCGCACCTGCGACAGCCGGCGGGCCAACCGGTGCGCCAACGCGATCGGCAGCGGCATCAGTTCGGGCGTCTCGGAGCACGCGAAGCCGAACATCATGCCCTGGTCGCCCGCACCCTGCGCGTCCAACGCGCTCTCCGACCCACCGGTCCGCAGCTCGAAGGCGTTGTCGACGCCCTGCGCGATGTCCGGCGACTGCGCGCCGATGGACACGCTCACCCCGCAGGAGGCGCCGTCGAAGCCCTTCTTCGACGAGTCGTAGCCGATGCCGAGGATGGTCTCCCGCACGAGGGTCGGGATGTCGGCGTACGCCTTCGTGGTCACCTCACCGGCCACGTGCACCTGCCCGGTGGTGATCAACGTCTCCACCGCGACCCGGCTGTGCGGGTCCTGGTCGAGCAGCGCGTCGAGAATGCCGTCGCTGATCTGGTCGGCGATCTTGTCCGGGTGGCCCTCCGTGACCGATTCGGACGTGAAGAGACGTGTCACGGCACTCCTAAGCATGTGAAGACTTCTAAAGGTCGCTCGGCGGCAGTTTAGTCGTCCCCGTCGCGCCGTGGCCCCGGGAACGCGAGTCGACCAACCGTCAGGACGGCGGGTCCAGCCGGGCGACCACGAGGTCCCAGACGGCGTCGGCCAGGACCTCCTTGGGCTGTTCGGGGAACCGGTGCACGGCGCCGTCGGCACCGATCACGGTGGCCGCGTTGGTCTCCGCGCCGAAGACCTTGTCGACGCCGACCTCGTTGACCACGATCAGGTCGGCGCGCTTGCGGGCCAGCTTGGCCCGGCCGTTGCGCTCCGCGTCGTCGGTCTCCGCGGCGAACACCACCAGCACCTGCCCGGGCCGGCGTCGCCGACCCAACTCGGCGGCGATGTCCGGGTTGGTGACCAGCTCGATGGTCGGCGCGCTGCCGTCCTCCGACTTCTTGATCTTCCCGGTGGCGTAGTCGGCCGGGCGGAAGTCGGCGGGCGCGGCGGCCATCACCACGGCGTCGGCGACGTCGGCGGCCGCCAGCGTCGCGGTGCGCAACTCCGCCGTGGTGCCCACCCGGACCAGGTCCACCCCGGCCGGGTCGGCGAGCGCCACGTTGGCCGAGACGAGTGTCACCCGCGCGCCCCGCGCCACGGCGGCGCGGGCGAACGCGTACCCCTGCTTGCCGGACGACCGGTTGCCCAGGAACCGGACCGGGTCGAGCGGCTCGCGGGTGCCGCCGGCGGTGACCACCACGTGCCGGCCGGCCAGGTCGGCCGGGGCGGCGACGCCGCGGGCCAGCGCCCGCCGGGCGACCGCGAAGATCTCCGCCGGGTCGGGCAGCCGGCCCTTGCCGGAATCCTGCCCGGTGAGCCGGCCGACCGCCGGCTCGACGACCCGGACGCCCCGGGACCGCAAGGTGGCCACGTTGGCGACGGTGGCCGGGTGCTCCCACATCTCGGTGTGCATGGCCGGCGCCAGCACCACCGGGCAACGCGCGGTCAGCAACGTGTTGGTGAGCAGGTCGTCGGCGAGGCCGTGGGCGGCCTTGGCGAGCAGGTCGGCGGTGGCCGGCGCGACCACGACCAGGTCGGCGTGCTGCCCGAGCCGCACGTGCGGCACCTCGTGCACGTCGGACCAGACGTCGTCGGCCACCGGCTGGCCGGAGAGCGCCGCCCAGGTCGGCGCGCCGACGAAGCGGAGCGCCGAGGCGGTCGGCACGACCCGGACCCGGTGACCCGACTCGGTGAGAAGCCGGAGCAGCTCACACGCCTTGTAGGCGGCGATGCCGCCGCCGACCCCGAGGACGATCTCGGCGGGCATCGACGCGGGCGCGGTTACGGCTGGTCGGTCGGCTCGGCGGTGAGCAGGCCTGAGTTGATCTCGCGCATGGCGATGGAGAGCGGCTTCTCCTGCGGGGTGGTCTCCACCAGCGGGCCGACGTACTCCAGGAGGCCCTCGCCGAGCTGGCTGTAGTAGGCGTTGACCTGACGGGCACGCTTGGCGGCGAAGATCACCAGCGCGTACTTCGAGGTGGTCTTCTCGAGCAGCTCGTCGATCGGCGGGTTGGTGATGCCCTCGGGGTTGGTGGCGATGGATCCCACGAAATTTGACCTCTGCGTCTCGTGCGCCGCCACGCGGGCGGTCGGTGGCCGCTCAACCGCTCGCGGGCGGTCGGGCCGGAGCCAGGACTGACGAACCGACCAATCCTACCAGTTCCGCCACGGCACGCTCGGTCCGGTCGTGCGTGACGGCGTGGGCGAACGCGTCCGCGACCGCCGGGGCGGCCCGGTACGCCGGCGGCACGAGCAGCACCAGGCGGGCCTGCGGCGCGGCGGCCCGCACGGTGAGCGCGCCGGCGAGGTCCAGCGGCAGCAGCACCGGCCGCCCCTCGGCGAGGCGGGACCACACGTCCGCGCGGGGCACCCCCCGGCGGTACGGCCCGATCCGGCACCACTCCAGCAGCCCGCCCGAGGCGATCAGCCGGTCGAAGGCGGCCGGGTCGAGGAAGAGCCGGTCCACGCCGTGGCGCTCGCCCGGGCGCGGCGGTCGGGTGGTGGCGACCACCGGCACCCACACCGACGCGAGACGCGCCCGGACCTGCTCGACGACACTGCCCCGGCCGGCCCCCGAAGGGCCGGACAGGACAGTGAGCCGAGCCGCCGAGCGCGCCTCGTCATCCGTGCTCACCGCTTGTTTCTACACGGTGGGCCGTTCAGTTGGCGGCGAACTCACCGAGCAGCGCCTTGCGCTGCTGCTCGCCGAGGCCACGCAGGCGACGGCTGTCCGCGATCTTGAGCTTCTCCATGATCTGGGTGGCCCGGATCTTGCCGATGCCCGGCATCGCCTGGAGCACTGCCGAAACCTTCAGCTTGCCCACGACGTCGTCGGACTCGGCCCGCTCAAGGACGGTGGCGAGGGTGGTCTTGCCCTGCTTGAGCTGCTCCTTCAGCTCAGCGCGGGCCTTGCGGATCTCCGCAGCCTTCTCCAGCGCGGCAGCGCGCTGCTCGGGGGTCAGTGACGGGAGCGGCACCAGTTCTCCTCAGGTCCCTAGTACGGCGGGCGGAGCCCCACCGCAGCTGTGAAACGTGGTGTCGCTGGCAACCAAAGGGGTCCGTGGTTCCCAGCGCGGGGAAAACTAGCGGTCGACGGAGCTTTCGGCAACGTGGACGCGCGATGATCAACGTAAAGTGACCGAGCCGTCAGTCAGTCAGGCGGTGGCCAGGGCGGCCCGGCACTCCGCCAGCACCCGCTCGGTGGCGGCCCGCAGGGCGGCCGGTTCCGGCCCGGCGCCCAGCACCTCCCGGGAGTACGACGGCAGCACCGACGGCAGCGCGGCACCGAACACGGTACGGAGCCCGGCCGGGGTGCCGCCCTGTGCGCCCAGCCCCGGCGCGAGCAGCGGGCCGTTGACCGAGCCGAGGTCGTGGCCGGTCTCGCCGATCGTCGCGCCGACCACCAGACCGAAGCTGCCGAGCGGCTCCACACCCCGGTTGAGCTGGGAAATCTCGTCGATCACGGTCTGCGCCACGGTGCGACCGTCGGCCCCGACGGCACGCTGCACGGCGGCGCCCTCGGGGTTCGAGGTGAGGGCCAGGACGAAGACCCCGCCACCGTGCGCGGCGGCCGTTTCGATCATCGGCGCGAGTGAACCTACTCCCAGGTAGGGGCTCGCGGTGATCGCGTCGGCATACAGCGGACTGGATGGATCGAGGTACGCCGAGGCGTACGCGCGGACCGTCGAACCGATGTCCCCACGCTTGACGTCGAGGAGAACGAGCGCGCCCGCATTTCGCAACTGTCGGATAGTTGACTCAAGCACGCCGACCCCGCGCGCGCCGAAGCGCTCGAAGAACGCCGACTGCGGCTTCACCACGGCGACCCGGTCACCGATCGCCTCCACCACCGTGCGGCAGAACCGCTCGAGCCCGCCGACGTCGTCGGGCAGCCCCCAGTCGGCCAGCAGGCCCGGATGCGGGTCGATCCCCACGCAGAGCGGTCCCCGCCCCGCCACCGCCCGGTGCAGGCGTACCCCGAACGTCTCCATCGGTCCCTCCCTCTCCCGGCGGCCCCGGCCGCCTCCGTGTCCCACGACGGGCCCTCCGTCGCCCCGCTGCGGCCGGACTCAGCCGGCCTTCACCGCCGCCGCCACACCGGCCGCGATCCGGGCCACGTCCGCGGCGTCGGACACGTACGGCGGCATGGTGTAGACGAGGTCCCGGAACGGGCGCAGCCACACCCCCTCGGCCACCGCGGCGGCCGTGGCCCGCGGCAGGTCCACCTCGTGGTCCAGCTGCACCACGCCGATCGCGCCCAGCACCCGCACGTCGGCCACCCCGGGCACGCCGCGCAGCGGCGCCAGGCCGGCCCGCAGCCCCTCGGCGATCCCCGCCACCCGCCCGGCCCAGTCTCCGGCGCGCAGCAGGCCCAGCGAGGCGTTGGCGACCGCGCACGCCATCGGGTTGCCCATGAACGTCGGGCCGTGTGCCAGCACCCCGGCGGTGGAGATCGCGCCGGCCACCTCCGGGGTGCAGAGCGCCGCGGCCAGCGTCAGGTAGCCCCCGGTGAGCGCCTTGCCGACGCAGAGCACGTCCGGCGTGACGCCGGCGTGCTCGGCGGCGAACATCCGCCCGGTCCGGCCGAAGCCGGTGGCGATCTCGTCGAAGACCAGCAGGATGCCGTGCGCCCGGGTCACCTCGCGCAGCACCCGCAGGTAGTGCGGGTGGTGGAACCGCATCCCGCCGGCGCCCTGCACCACCGGCTCGACGATCACCGCGGCCAGCTCGTCGGCGTGCCGCTCGACCGCGTCCACGAGCGCCGCCTCGTACGCCGGGTCCGGCGGGGCGTCGAAGCCGGCCGGCGGCAACGGCGCGAAGACCTGCCGGGGCAGCACGTCGCCCCAGAGGTGGTGCATGCCGCCCTCCGGGTCGCAGACGCTCATCGGGTGGAACGTGTCGCCGTGGTAGCCGCCCCGCCAGGTGCCCAGGCGGCGCCGCTCCGGGCGCCCCACGGCGCGCTGGTGCTGCAGGCACATCTTCACCGCGACCTCGACGCTCACCGAGCCGGAGTCGGCCAGGAAGACGTGCTCCAGGCCGTCCGGGGCCAGCTCGACCAGGGTGGCGGCCAGGCGCGCGGCCGGCTCGTGGGTGAGCCCGCCGAACATCACGTGACTCATCCGGCCGAGCTGGTCGGTCACCGCGGCGTCCAGCACCGGGTGCCGGTAGCCGTGGATGGCCGCCCACCACGACGACATGCCGTCGACCAGTTCCCGACCGTCCGCCAACCGCAGCCGTACCCCGGCAGCGCTGTCGACCACGAGCGGCGCGCTGCCCGACGGCATCGCCGCGTAGGGATGCCAGACGTGCCGGCGGTCCACCGCGAGGATCTCCTCGGGCGTCACGGTTCCTCCTTCATCCCTCCCCCGCGATCGTGCGGTCTCGGCCCGCCGTCCGACCGGTTCGGGCGGTGTGCCGGGGCGGCAGCTGCACGATCGCGGAGGTCAGGGAGTGGTGCGGGTGCGGGTGGTGATGGCGCGGGTCAGGGCGGGGCCGCGGTAGATGAAGCCGGTGTAGAGCTGCACCAGGGCGGCGCCGGCGTCGAACATCCGGGTCGCGTCGTCGGGGTCGAGGATGCCGCCCACGCCGATCACCGGCAGCCGTCCCCCAGTCTCCCGGTGCACGAAGGCGACCAGTTCCCGGGAGCGGGCGGTCAGCGGGCGGCCGGACAGGCCGCCGGCCTCGGCGCCGCGCGCCCGGTCGGCCGGGGCGAGCCCGTCCCGGCCGAGCGTGGTGTTGGTGGCGATGACGCCCGCCGCGCCCCGGTCGAGGCAGACCTCCAGCAGCTCGGCCACGGCCGCCTCGGTGAGGTCCGGGGCGATCTTCACCAGCACCGGCTTCTCCCCCACCAGCGCGGCGAGCAGCGCGTCCAGGTGCGCCCGGTCCTGAAGCGAGCGCAGGCCCGGGGTGTTCGGTGAGGACACGTTGACCGCGAAGTAGTCACCGTGCCCTCTGAGCGCCCGGTAGGAGGCCAGGTAGTCCTCGACCGCCTCGTCCAGCGGGGTCACCTTGGACTTGCCCAGCGAGATCCCCAGCGGCACGCCGAGCGGGCGGGGCAGCGCCGACAGCCGGGCCGCGAGGGCCTCGGCGCCGGCGTTGTTGAAGCCCATCCGGTTGACCACTGCCTCGCTGTCGCGCAGCCGGAACAGCCGGGGCCGGTCGTTGCCCGGCTGGGCGTGCGCGGTGACGGTGCCGACCTCGACGAAGCCGAAGCCCAGCGCCGGCCAGGCCGGCAGCGCCACCCCGTTCTTGTCCATCCCGGCCGCCAGCCCGACCGGGTTCGGGAACCGCACCCCGAACACCCCACGCGGTGCCGCCCGGAAGTAGACGCGCCGCAGCGCCGCCAGCGCCCCCGGCCGCCGCGACAGCGCGGCGAGCCGCGCCAGCGTCCACTCGTGCGCCGTCTCCGCGTCCCCGCCTCCCCGCGCGAACAGCCGGGGCCGCACCACCCGCTCGAAGATCACCGCGCGCCCTCCGGTCTGTTGATCATGAAGTTGGCGGCGGCGGAGGAGATCCACATCGCCGCCAACTTCATGATCGACGCGGAGGTCGGGGTGGTCACTCGCCGGCCCGGAGGGCGGCGTGCAGGTCCTGGAGGGGACGGACGCGGAGGTCGCCGTTGATGCGCGCCTCGATGCCCATCACCGCCGCCGCCGCGCCCGGAACCGTGGTGACGCAGGGGATGTCCGCCGTGACGGCGGCGCTGCGGATCTCGTAGCCGTCCGAGCGGGCGCTCGCCCCGGAGCCCTGCGGCGTGTTCACCACCAGCGCCACGTCGCCGCCGAGGATCAGCGACACCGCGTCCGCGCCCTCGCCCGACTCGTAGTGCTTGCGGATCTGCTCGCAGGCGATGCCGTGCCGGCGCAGCACCTCCGCCGTGCCGGTGGTGGCGACGATCTGGAAGCCCAGGTCGGCCAGGCGCTTGATCGGGAAGATCATGCCGCGCTTGTCCCGGTTCGCCACCGAGACGAAGATCTTCCCGGCGGTCGGCAGCGACCCGTACGCGGCGGCCTGCGACTTCGCGAACGCCTGACCGAAGCCGGTGTCGATGCCCATCACCTCGCCGGTGGACCGCATCTCCGGGCCGAGCAGCACGTCGATGCCCCGGCCCGACGGGGTGCGGAACCGCTTGAACGGCAGCACCGCCTCCTTGACCGCGATCGGCGCGTCCGCCGGCATCGTGCCGCCGTCGCCGGTCGGCGGCAGCATCCCCTCGGCGCGCAGCTCGGCGATCGTGGCGCCGAGCGCGATCCGGGCCGCCGCCTTGGCCAGCGGCACCGCCGTCGCCTTCGACACGAACGGCACGGTCCGGGAGGCGCGCGGGTTGGCCTCCAGCACGTAGAGCGTGTCGCCCTGCAACGCGTACTGGACGTTGAGCAGGCCACGCACCCCGACGCCGCGGGCGATCTCCTCGGTGTAGCGCCGCACCTGGGTGAGGTGCGAGCCGGCCAGCGTGATCGGCGGCAGCGCGCAGGACGAGTCGCCGGAGTGGATGCCGGCCTCCTCGATGTGCTCCATCACGCCGCCCAGGTAGACGTCGCCGTCGGCGTCCACCAGGGCGTCCACGTCGATCTCGATGGCGTCGTCGAGGAACCGGTCCACCAGCACCGGGTGGTCGGGCGAGATCTCGGTGGCCCGGCCGATGTAGTCACGCAGCGTGGCGTCGTCGTAGACGATCTCCATGCCCCGCCCGCCGAGCACGTACGAGGGCCGGACCAGCACCGGGTAGCCGATCTCCTCGGCGATCGCCTTGGCCTCCTCGTACGAGGTGGCCATGCCGTGCGCGGGCGCGCGCAGCCCGGCCCGGGCCAGCACCGCGCCGAACGCGCCCCGCTCCTCGGCCAGGTGGATCGACTCCGGGGAGGTGCCGACCACCGGCACGCCGGCGTCCTTGAGCCGCTGGGCCAGGCCGAGCGGGGTCTGGCCGCCGAGCTGCACCACCACCCCGACCACGCCGGGGCCGCCGGCCGCCCTGCCGGACGAGTCCTCCGCGTGCCACGCCTCCAGCACGTCCTCGAAGGTCAGCGGCTCGAAGTAGAGCCGGTCGGCGGTGTCGTAGTCGGTGGAGACGGTCTCCGGGTTGCAGTTGACCATCACGGTCTCGTAGCCGACGTCCCGCAGCGCCTGGACGGCGTGGACGCACGAGTAGTCGAACTCGATGCCCTGCCCGATCCGGTTCGGCCCGGAGCCGAGGATGAGCACCTTCGGCCGGGCCGAGGGCGCCACCTCCGTCTCGGAGTCGTACGTCGAGTAGTGGTAGGGCGTGGTCGCCTCGAACTCGGCCGCGCAGGTGTCCACCGTCTTGTAGACCGGCCGGATCCCGAGCCGGTGCCGCAGCGTCCGGACGCCGCCCTCGGCGGCCAGCTCGGGGCGCAGCGCGGCGAGTTGCCGGTCGGACAGGCCGGCCCGCTTGGCCCGGCGCAGCAGGCCGGCGTCGAGCACCGGCGCGTCGACGATCTCGGTGCGCAACTCGATCAGCCCGGCGATCTGGTCGAGGAACCACGGGTCCATGCCGCCGGAGGCCTCGGCCACCTCGGCGATGGACGCGCCGAGACGCAACGCCCGCTCGACGGTGTAGAGCCGGCCGTCGTGCGGCACGCGCAGCGCCGCCAGGGTGTTCTCCCGGGTGGCGCCCTCCGGGTCCGGGACGGTCCAGAAACCGGACGACTTGGTTTCCATCGAGCGCATCGCCTTGTTCAGCGCCTCGGAGAAGTTGCGGCCCAGGCTCATCGCCTCGCCCACCGACTTCATGGTGGTGGTCAGCTCCGGGTCGGCGCCGGGGAACTTCTCGAACGCGAACCGGGGAATCTTCACCACCACGTAGTCCAGCGTCGGCTCGAACGCGGCCGGCGTCTTGAGCGTGATGTCGTTGGGGATCTCGTCGAGCGTGTAGCCGACCGCGAGCTTGGCGGCGATCTTGGCGATCGGGAAGCCGGTGGCCTTCGAGGCCAGCGCCGAGGAGCGCGACACCCGCGGGTTCATCTCGATCACGACGATCCGGCCGTCGACCGGGTTGACCGCGAACTGGATGTTGCAGCCGCCGGTGTCCACGCCGACCTCGCGCAGCACCGCGATGCCCAGGTCCCGCAGGCGCTGGTACTCCCGGTCGGTGAGGGTCATGGCCGGGGCGACGGTGACGCTGTCGCCGGTGTGCACGCCCATCGGGTCGACGTTCTCGATCGAGCAGACCACCACCACGTTGTCGTGCCGGTCGCGCATCAGCTCGAGCTCGTACTCCTTCCAGCCGAGCACGCTCTCCTCGATCAGCACCTCGTGCACCGGGCTGGCGGCCAGGCCGGCGCCGGCGATGCGCTCCAGGTCGGCGTCGGTGTGCGCCATCCCGGAACCGAGGCCGCCCATGGTGAACGACGGCCTGATGACCACCGGCAGGCCCAGCTCGGCGACCGTGTCGCGGACCTCGTCCATGGAGTGGCAGACGCGCGAGCGGGGGGTCAGCGTGGACGGGTCGTCGACGCCCAGGCGTACGCCGGCCTGGGCCACGATGTCCTTGAACAGCTGCCGGTCCTCACCCCGGTTGATCGCCTCGATGTTGGCGCCGATCAGCTCGACGCCGTACTTCTCCAGCACGCCCGCGGAGTGCAGGGCGACCGCGGTGTTCAGCGCGGTCTGCCCGCCCAGGGTCGGCAGCAGCGCGTCCGGGCGTTCCTTGGCGATCACCAGCTCGACGAACTCGGGCGTGATCGGCTCGACGTAGGTGGCGTCGGCGAACTCCGGATCCGTCATGATCGTCGCCGGGTTGGAGTTGACCAGGCTGACCCGGATCCCCTCGCTGCGCAGCACCCGGCAGGCCTGGGTGCCGGAGTAGTCGAACTCGCAGGCCTGTCCGATCACGATCGGCCCGGAGCCGATCACCAGGACGTGCTTCAGGTCGGTGCGCTTAGGCATTCTTTCCGCCTTCGATGAGCTCCGCGAAGCGGTCGAACAGGTAGTCCGCGTCGTGCGGGCCGGCCGCCGCCTCCGGGTGGTACTGGACGGTGAAGGCGGGCACGTCCTCGGCCCGCAGCCCCTCGACCACGTTGTCATTGAGGCACACATGGGAGACCCGCACCCCGCCGAAGTCGGTGTCGACCACCTGGTCGGGGACGACCGCGCCGGAGCGCACCCCGGGGACCTCCACGGCGAAGCCGTGGTTGTGGCTGGTCACCTCGACCTTGCCGGTGGCCCGGTCGAGCACCGGCTGGTTGATGCCGCGGTGACCGTATCCGAGCTTGTAGGTGCCGAAGCCGAGCGCCCGGCCGAGGATCTGGCTGCCGAAGCAGATGCCGAACAGCGGGATCCGCCGGGTGAGCACCTCCCGCGCCAGGGCCACCGGGGCGTCGGCGGTCGCCGGGTCGCCGGGGCCGGGCGAGAGGAACACCGCGTCCGCGCCGGTGGCGAGCAGGTCCCCGATGGTCGAGCCGGCGGGCAGCACGTGGGTGGTGACGCCGCGGGCGGCGAGCCGGCGCGGCACGTTGCGCTTGATGCCCAGGTCCAGCGCGGCCACCGTGAACCGGTGCTCGCCCTGCGCCTCGACCACGTACGGCGTGGCGGTGGTCACCTCGGTCGACAGGTCCGCACCGACCATTCCCGGCGAGCGGCGGACCCGCTCCAGCAGGGCGGCGGGGTCGTCCTCGACGCTGGAGACGCCGACCCGCATCGCGCCGCGCTCGCGCAGGTGCCGGGTGAGCGCCCGGGTGTCGATCCCGCTGATCCCGACCACGCCCTCGGCGGCGAGCCGGTCCTCCAGTCCGCCGGTGGCGCGCCAGTTCGAGCCGATCCGGGCCGGGTCGCGCACCACGTACCCGGCCACCCAGATCCGGCCGGACTCGTCGTCCTCGCCGTTCACGCCGGTGTTGCCGATGTGCGGCGCGGTCTGCACCACCACCTGACGGTGGTAGGAGGGGTCGGTGAGCGTCTCCTGGTAGCCGGTCATGCCGGTGTTGAAGACCGCCTCGCCGAAGGTCTCGCCGACGCTGCCGTACGCCTCGCCGTGGAACGTGCGCCCGTCCTCCAGGACGAGGATCGCGCTTCTCCGCTTACCCATTTACTTGACAGCCTTTCCGTCCAGGACCGTCGGCTCGCCGCGCAGGAAGGTCGCCACGATGCGACCCGGCAGCGTCATGCGGGCGTACGGGGTGTTGCGACTGCGGCTGGCCAGCTCGGCCGGCTCGATCACCCGGCGGGCGGCCGGGTCGACCACTGTCAGGTTGGCCGGCACGCCGGGCGCCGGGTCGAGGCCGTGCCCGGTCAGCCCGGCGATGCGGGCCGGTACGCGCGACATCCGCTCGGCGATCAGGTCCCACCGTGGGCCGAGCACGTCGAGCGCGACGGAGAGCGCGGTCTCCAGGCCGAGCATGCCCGGCCGGGCGTACGCCCACTCGCACTCCTTGTCCTCCACCGCGTGCGGCGCGTGGTCGGTGGCGATGACGTCGATCACGCCCTCGGCCAGCGCGGCCCGCAGCGCGGCGATGTCGGCGGCGGTACGCAGCGGCGGGTTGACCTTGAAGACCGGGTCGTAGCTCTCGGCCCGCTGGTCGGTGAGCAGCAGATGGTGCGGCGTCACCTCGGCGGTCACCCGCACCCCGCGCGCCTTCGCCTGGCGCAGCACCTCGACGCTGCCGGCGGTGGAGACGTGGCACACGTGCAGGCGGCTGCCCACGTGCTCGGCCAGCAGCACGTCCCGGGCGATGATCGCCTCCTCGGCGACCGCCGGCCAGCCGGTCAGGCCGAGCCGCGTGGAGACCTCACCCTCGTGCATCTGCGCGCCCTCGGTGAGCCGGGGCTCCTCGGCGTGCTGGGCGATCACCCCGTCGAACGCCTTGACGTACTCCAGCGCCCGGCGCATCAGCCGCGGGTCGGCCACGCAGTGCCCGTCGTCGGAGAAGATCCGCACCCGGGCCGCGGAGTCGGCCATCGCGCCCAGCTCGGCCAGGCGCTCGCCGGCCAGCCCGACGGTGACCGCGCCGATCGGCTGCACGTCGACCAGGCCGGCCTCCCGGCCGAGCCGCCACACCTGCTCGACCACGCCGGCGGTGTCCGCGACCGGCGAGGTGTTGGCCATCGCGCAGACCGCCGTGTAGCCGCCGAGCGCCGCCGCCCGGGAACCGGACTCGACCGTCTCGGCGTCCTCCCGGCCGGGCTCGCGCAGGTGGGTGTGCAGGTCGACCAGGCCGGGCAGCGCGACCAGGCCGGTCGCGTCGACCACCGTGGCGCCGTCCGCGGTCAGGCCGGCGCCGACCTCGGCCACCACGCCGTCGCGGATGAGCAGGTCGGTCGGCTCGCCGCCGACCGGGCTGACGTTTCTGATCAGGTACGCGGTCACCGGTTGCTCCCTCCGAGCAGCAGGTAGAGGACGGCCATCCGCACGGAGACCCCGTTGGCGACCTGTTCGACGATGGTGGAGCGGGGCGAGTCGGCGACCTCGGGCGTGATCTCCATGCCCCGGTTCATCGGCCCGGGGTGCATGACGATCGCGTGCTCGGGCAGCCGGCGCATGCGCGGCCCGTCCAGCCCGTAGCGGCGGGCGTACTCCCGGGCCGACGGGAAGTAGGAGTCGCTCATCCGTTCCCGCTGCACCCGCAGCATCATCACCACGTCCACACCGGGTGCAACGGTGTCGAGGTCGTAGGAGACGTCGATGCCGGGCGCGAGCGCGGTCGCGATGTCGACCGGGATGAGCGTCGGCGGGCCGACCAGGGTGACCTTCGCGCCCAGCGTGGTGAGCAGCAGCACGTTCGAGCGGGCCACCCGGGAGTGCAGCACGTCGCCGACGATCGCCACGTGCAGGCCGGCGAGCCGCCCCAGGCGGGAGCGCATGGTGTACGCGTCGAGCAGCGCCTGGGTGGGGTGCTCGTGGGTGCCGTCGCCGGCGTTGACCACCGACCCGTCGACCCAGTCGGCCAGCCGGTGCGGGGCGCCGGAGGCGGGATGCCGGACGACCACCGCGTCGGCGCCCATCGCCTGCAGGGTGAGCGCGGTGTCCTTCAGGCTCTCACCCTTGGTCACGCTGGAACCCTTGGCCGAAAA
This sequence comes from Micromonospora humi, assembly GCF_900090105.1. Taxonomy (GTDB): domain Bacteria; phylum Actinomycetota; class Actinomycetes; order Mycobacteriales; family Micromonosporaceae; genus Micromonospora; species Micromonospora humi. The sequence continues at coordinate 76,605 of NZ_FMDM01000011.1, forward strand.
GTTGATCACGTCGGCGCTGAGCCGCTTGGCGGCCGCCTCGAACGAGATCCGGGTCCGGGTGGAGTCCTCGTAGAAGAGGTTGACCACGGTGCGTCCGCGCAGCGCGGGCAGCTTCTTGACCTCCCGGCCGGCCACGGTGGCCATCTCGGCCGCGGTGTCCAGGACCAGGGTGGCGGTGTCGGCGTCCAGGTCCGCGCCGGAGAGCAGGTGCCGGATCATGCCGGTTCACCTCCGAACAGCCGTACCTCGTCCTCGCCGTCGGTCTCGGCGAGGGTGACCTTGACGTTCTCGGCCAGCGCGGTGGGGATGTTCTTGCCGACGTAGTCGGCGCGGATCGGCAGCTGGCGGTGGCCGCGGTCGACCAGGACGGCGAGCTGCACGGAGGCCGGGCGGCCGACGTCGCTGAGCGCGTCCAGCGCGGCCCGCACGGTGCGGCCGGAGAAGAGCACGTCGTCGACGAGCACCACCCGGCGGCCGTCGATGCCGCCCGGCGGCAGGTCGGTCGGGCCGACCGCGCGGGTGGCGTGCCGGCGCAGGTCGTCACGGTAGAGCGTGATGTCGAGCACGCCGACCGGGACGGTCACGTCCTCGAACGTGCTGATCCGGGCCGCGAGGCGGCGGGCCAGGGGAACACCCCGGGTGGGGATGCCGAGCAGCACGGTGTCGGCGGCGCCCTGGGTCTTCTCCAGGATCTGGTGGGCGATGCGGTCGACCACCCGCGAGACGTCGGCGGCGGCGAGGATCACCTTCACCGAGGGTTGTCGCGGCGGCGACGAATGGGCAGCCGGTGGGTAGGCCACGGCGGACCTCCTTCCCCGCCTCACGGGACGGGTCGTTAAAGGACGTCTATCGACTCCGGCGGACCCGCGAGGGGCCCGGACCGGGGCTCCACGCCACGTTACCAGCGGTCACCGGGTCGACCGCCGCCGGTCCTGACCTGCTGGTCAGCCCGGAGAAATGCGGACAAGCCACACCGGCCCCCCGGACCTCGTGGACCGCAACACTTGACCACGTGTCGCAATCCCCGTACCGTCACGCTCCGTAGCGATAGCTGGGAGAACCCCGAGCAGCACTGGGAGTGTCCGAATGCCCTCTGAATACGCCAAGTCGCTGGGCGCCCGCCTGCGCTCCATCCGCCAGCAGCAGGGCCTGTCCCTGCAGGGGGTGGAGGAGAAGTCGAACGGGCGGTGGAAGGCCGTGGTGGTCGGCTCGTACGAGCGCGGCGACCGCGCCGTCACCGTGTCCCGCCTGGCGGAGCTGGCCGACTTCTACCGCGTTCCCGTCTCGGAGCTGCTGCCCGACGGCAGCGGGGTGCGTCACGAGCCGACCAGCAAGATCGTGCTGGACCTGGAGCGGCTCTACGACGAGGCCTCCGAGGACCTCGCGTACGTCGCCCGGTACGCCCGCGCCATCCAGCAGCAGCGCGGCGACTACAACGGCCGGGTGCTCTCCATCCGCGCCGACGACCTGCGCGCCCTCGCGATCGTCTACGACGCCTCACCGTCGGGCCTGATCGAGCGGCTCACCGAGCACGGTGTGCTGGTCGCCGACCCGCGCGCGTTCTTCGCCTCCTGACGCCCGCACGAAGGGCCCGTGCCGTCCGGCACGGGCCCTTCGTCGTTCCTGCCTCCGGGCCTCAGCGGCTGGCGTACTCGGCGATCCGGCCGAGGATGCCGTTGAGGAAGCGGGGCGAGTCGTCGGTCGACATCTGCCGGGCCAGCTCGACGGCCTCGCTGATCGCCACCGCGTCGTCGATCTCGTCGACGTAGAGCAGCTCGTACACGGCGATCCGGGCCAGGTTGCGGTCGACCACCGGCATCCGGTCCAGCGTCCACCCCTCGGCGTAGCTGGCGATCGTCTCGTCGATCCGGTCGAGGTGCGCCGCGACGCCCTCGACCAGCCCGACCGCGTAGCCGAGGTGGTCGGGACGGGGCTGCTCGATCCGCTCCAGGTAGCCGGCGAGCACCTCGACCGGCGGACGGTCCCGCAGGTCGGCCTCGAAGAGCACGTCCAGCGCCCGCTTGCGCGCCTTGCGGCGCGCCGGCATCTGCTGCTTCGGACCCTCGGCCATCAGGCTCGGCCGAGGTAACGGCCGTCGCGGGTGTCGACCTTGATCTTCTCACCGGTGGTGATGAACAGCGGCACCTGGACGGTGGCGCCGGTCTCGACGGTGGCCGGCTTGTTGCCACCGGTCGACCGGTCGCCCTGCAGGCCCGGCTCAGTGTAGGTGACCTCCAGCACGACCGAGGTCGGCAGCTCGATGTAGAGCGGCACGCCCTCGTGGGTGGCGACGGTCGCCTCGGCCTCCGGGAGGAGGTAGTTGGCGGCCTCGCCGACCGTGCCACCGAGCACGGTGATCTGGTCGAACGTCTCCAGATCCATGAAGACGTAGTCCTCACCGTCGGCGTACAGGTATTGCATGGTGCGCTTGTCCACGGTCGCGGTCTCGACCTTGGTGCCCGCGTTGAAGGTCTTGTCGACCACCTTGCCGGACAGCACGTTCTTCAGCGTGGTACGCACGAACGCACCACCCTTACCGGGCTTGACGTGCTGGAACTCGACGACGGCCCACAGCTCGCCGTCCAGGTTGAGTACCAGGCCGTTCTTCAGGTCGTTGGTGGAGGCCATTTCCTGCCTTGATCATCAATTGGCGGACAGACCTGTCGAGTCTACTCGCCGTGTCGAATCGGACTCCCGGGCTGCGCCAGGTGGTGCAGCGCCAGCCGGTAGCCGTCCACGCCCAGCCCGCAGATCACCCCGGTGGCCACCGCGGAGACCACCGAACGGTGCCGGAACTCCTCCCGGGCGTGGATGTTGGAGATGTGCACCTCGATCAGCGGGGCGCGGAGCATCGCGCACGCGTCCCGCACCGCGATCGAGTAGTGCGACCAGGCCGCCGGGTTGAGCACCACCGCCGCCGCCTCGTCCGCCGCCTCGTGCAGCCAGCCCAGCAGTTCGTGCTCGGCGTCGGTCTGCCGGACCACCACGTCCAGCCCCAGCTCGCGCCCGGTCCGCTCGCACATGGCGACCAGATCGGCGTAGCTGGTCACGCCGTAGACGTCGACCTGCCGGGTGCCGAGCCGGCCCAGGTTCGGCCCGTTGAGCACGTACACCCTCACGCGCCGACCTCCCGGTAGGCCGCGGCCAGCAGCTCGTCCGGCGGCCCCTCCAGCATCGCCGGGCGGGCCAGGTCGTCCAGCACCACGAAGCGCAGCCGGCTCCCCCGGGCCTTCTTGTCCACCCGCATCGCGGCGAGCAGCTCCGGCCAGGCGTCCGCCCGGTAGCCGGTGGGCAGGTCGAGCGCGGCCAGCACGTCGCGGTGCCGCCGGGCGGTGGCGTCGTCGAGCCGGCCGGCGAGCCGCGCGAGGGTGGCCGCGTAGACCAGACCGACCGACACCGCGTGGCCGTGCCGCCAGCGGTAGCCCTCCACCTTCTCGATCGCGTGCGCGAGCGTGTGGCCGTAGTTGAGCACCTCGCGCATCCCGGACTCGCGCAGGTCACCGGCGACCACGTCCGCCTTCACCCGCACCGCCCGCTCGACCAGCTCGCGCAGCACCGGGCCGGTCGGGTCCAGCGCGGCGGCCGGGTCCCGCTCGACGAGGTCGAGGATCACCGGGTCGGCGATGAAGCCGCACTTGACCACCTCGGCCATGCCGGCGGCCAGGTCGACCGGGGGCAGGCCGTCGAGCGTCGCCAGGTCGCAGAGCACGCCGGCCGGCGGGTGGAACGCGCCGACCAGGTTCTTGCCGGCGGCCGTGTTGATGCCGGTCTTGCCGCCGACGGCGGCGTCGACCATGCCGAGCAGCGAGGTCGCCACCGGCACCCAGCGCACCCCGCGCAGCCAGGTCGCGGCGACAAAGCCGGCCAGGTCGGTGACCGCGCCGCCGCCCACCCCGACCACCGTGTCGGTACGGGTGAACCCGGCCTCGCCCAGCCGGTCCCAGCACGCGGCGGCCACGTCGACGTGCTTGCCCGCCTCCGCGTCCGGCACCTCCACCGGCAGCGGCGTCACGCCCGCGGCGCGGGCCCGCTCGGCGAGCCGCTCGGCGAGGGCCTTCAGCGGCGGCGCGTACAGGTAGGCCACCCGCTCGGCGTCGGGCAGCAGCCCGGGCGGCGGGTCGAGCAGGTCACGTCCCACCAGCACGTCGTACGGCCGCTCGCCGCCGACCGGGATCCGGGTCACCTCGTCCATCGCCGGCAGCCTAGTCCACTCCGTGGGGTGTTTGTCCCCCCGCGCCCCGGGTAGGGCGGCGGAATGAGCATCCGTCTTCCCGCGACGATCCTCGGCGTCGGTCTCGGTGGCTTCGTCGACGGCATCGCGCTGCACCAGGTCCTCCAGTGGCACCACATGCTCAGCAGCACCGCCACCGACCGCGTCGGAATTCGCGACTACCCGGTCGACACCGTCCCCGGCCTGCAGATGAACACGCTGTGGGACGGTCTCTTCCACGTGGTCACCTGGGTGGCGGTGCTGACCGGGCTGGCCATGCTCTACTCCCGGGTCACCCGCTCCCGGGGGCGGCTCTGGCGCTCGCCGATGCTCTGGGGCTGGGTGCTGGTCGGCTGGGGCCTGTTCAACCTGGTCGAGGGCGTCGTCGACCACCACCTGCTCGGCATCCACCACGTCCGCTCGGGTCCGCACCAGGCCTGGTGGGACCTCGGCTTCCTCGCCCTCGGCGTGGTCCTGGCCGCCGCCGGCTGGGCCATCCAGCGGCGGGCCGCCGAGATCGACCTGTGCGCGCCGGAGCCGCGGTGAGTCACGCCGGGCACGCGGGCGGCTTCCCGGCGACCGCGCTGCTGCCGGCGGTCGTGTTCTGGGCCTACCTCGCCGCCGCGCTGCGGCTGCGCGACCCGGGCGGTCCGGGCTGGGCGCACGGCCGGACCGCGAGTTTCGGCCTGGGCACGCTGCTGGTGACCGTGGGGTTGCTCCGGCCGGCCGGCGACTTCGTCGGGCACATGTGGCAGCACCTGCTGATCGGCATGCTCGCGCCGCTGGCCCTGGTCCTCGGCGCGCCGGTCACGCTGCTGCTGCGCACCCTGGACCGCCGCACCGGACACCGGCTGGTCCACCTGCTGCGGCACCCGGTCGCGCGAGTGCTCGGGCACCCGGTGACCGGCCTGCTGCTCACCGCCGGCGGCCTGTGGCTGCTCTACCTGACCCCGCTCTACCGCGCGACGCTCGACAGCCCGGTGCTGCACACCGTGGTGCAGGCCCACTTCCTGCTCAGCGGCTGCCTGTTCGCCTGGTCGATCGCCGGGCCGGACCCCGGCCCGCACCGGCCCCGGGTGCCGGTGCGACTGGTGGTGCTCGGCGCCGGGGTGGCCGCGCACGCCACGATCGCCCAACTGCTCTACGCCGGCGCGCTCGTCGACGTCCCGGCCACCGGCGCCGAACTGCGGGCCGGCGCCACAGTGATGTACTACCTCGGCGACCTGGCCGAGATCGCCCTCGCGCTCGCGCTGCTCGCCACCTGGCGACCGGAGCGCCCGGCCCGCCGCCCGGCCAGACCCACCCGGTCAGCGCCTGACCCCCGACCGGCCCACTCCCGCGTGCCCCAAACCGCCTGCCACCCACCCCGTTCCACTCACCGGCGTCGTCCACCTCGGGTGGAACGCCTTGGGTGTCAAAGCGCCCCGGTGGCACCCATGGCGTTCCACTCACGAGCATCGTCGGCCGTGGGTGGAACGTGGTGGGTGTCAAGGGCGTTCCACGGGGGCGGCGCGGCGGTCAGGGCTTGAGCAGGGCGGCGATCTCGGTGGCCAGTTCCTGCGGGTCGCGGCCGTCGGTGACCACCGTCGCGGTGGCCACCTCGGCGTAGAGCGGACGGCGCTGGTCCAGCAGGTGTTTCAGGGTGGCCCGGGGGTTCAGCGCCAGCAGCGGCCGGCCGGCGCCCAACCCGACCCGCCGGATCGCGTCCGGCAGCTCCACCGACAGGTGCACCACGGTGTGGCCGATCAGCGCGGCCCGGTTCTCCTCCGCCAGCACCGCGCCGCCGCCGAGCGCGAGCACCCCGGCGTGCGAGGCCAGCGCCGCCGCCACCGCGGCCCGTTCCAGCGTACGGAAATGGTCTTCGCCCTCGTCGACGAAGATCTCCGGGATCGGCTTGCCGGCGAGGCGCTCGATGTCGGCGTCGGTGTCCCGGAAGTCGACGCCGAGCGCGTCGGCGAGGGCCGCGCCCACCGTGGTCTTGCCGGAGCCGGGCGCCCCGACCAGCACGCAGACCGGCCGGGTGCTCATGAGATCACCAGGTGGTCGAGGTAGCCAGCGAGGTTGCGGCGCATCTCGGCGACCGAGTCACCACCGAACTTCTCCACCGCCGCCTCGGCCAGCACCAGCGCCACCATGGCCTCGGCCACCACGGCCGCGGCCGGCACCGCGCACACGTCGGAGCGCTGGTTGATCGCGGTGGCCGGCTCGCCGGTGGTGACGTCGATCGTCGCCAGCGCGCGGTTCAGCGACGAGATCGGCTTCATCGCCGCCCGCACCCGCAGCGGCTCGCCGGTGGTGATGCCGCCCTCCAGGCCACCGGCGCGGTCGGTCACCCGGCGCACCCCGGTGGCGGTGGGGATGATCTCGTCGTGCGCCTCGGAGCCACGCGAGCGCGCCTGCTGCCAGCCGTCGCCGATCTCCACACCCTTGATCGCCTGGATGGACATCAGCGCGGTCGCGAGGCGGGCGTCGAGCTTGCGGTCCCACTGCACGTGGCTGCCCAGGCCCGGCGGCACCCCGTACGCCAGCACCTCGACCACGCCGCCGAGCGTGTCGGCGGCCTTCTTCGCGGCGTCGACCTCGGCGACCATCCGGGCGCTCGCCTCCGGGTCGAGGCAGCGCAGCGGGTCGGCGTCGATGCGCGCCGCGTCCTCGGGGGTGGGCCGCAGGCCCGGCTTGGCGGCGACCGGGCCCAACTCCACCACGTGCGAGACGATCTCGATGCCGAGCGCCTGTCGGACCAGGGCCTTGGCGACCGTGCCGACGGCCACCCGGGCGGCGGTCTCCCGGGCGCTGGCCCGCTCCAGGATCGGCCGGGCGTCGGTGTGCCCGTACTTCTGCATGCCGGCCAGGTCGGCGTGGCCCGGGCGGGGGCGGGTCAGCGGGGCGTTACGGGCCTGGTTGGCCAGCTCGTCGGCGTCGACCGGGTCGGCGGCCATCACGGTGCGCCACTTCGGCCACTCGGAGTTGCCGACCCGGATCGCCACCGGACTGCCCAGCGTCACGCCGTGCCGGAGCCCGCCGATGATCTCGATCTCGTCCCGCTCGAACGCCATCCGGGCGCCCCGGCCGTAGCCGAGCCGGCGGCGGGCCAGCTCGCCACCGATCTCGGTGGTGGTCACCTCGATCCCGGCGGGCACCCCCTCGAGCATCGCGACGAGGGCGGGTCCGTGCGATTCACCTGCGGTCAGCCAGCGCAACACAGCGGACAGTCTGTCACGCCCCCGGTCCGCACCGGCGCGGTGCCGGCGGCGTCCCGCCTTGCGGACATGTGGACAGGCGAAAACCCCGCTCAATCACGAAGTGTCGAACGGGACCCTCGCCGTGGTATCAGAGCTTGACGGCGGTCGAGCAGTTGCCGACGCCAGTACGGCAGATGCGAATCTGGTAGCCCAACCGTCCCAGCCACACGGCGTTGATCTCACCCGACGAGCAGTTCCGCTCGCCGACCCAGGTCCAACTGCCGCCCGATGCCTTCTCCTGCCACTGAGCGCAATGCCCGTCGGACAACGTGTCGGTCAGCCACATCTGATAGGTGCCGTTCTTGAAGTATTCGTAGCGCCCCTTGGCACCAGTCGTCGAGAGAGTAGCCGCGTAGGCGGGCGCCGCGGCCACGCCGAGCAACAGCAGAGCACTGCCCGCGACAGTGGCGGCCCGCGCCGCCAATTTGATCTTCGCCATGACATCCCCCGGGGTCGATGAATTTCGACCATAGCACCGGGACATCTCGGCTCGTTGTCCCTCCGACCCCGATGTCACCTTTCACCGAATAGCGGCCCGCATCGCCTCACGCGGCGCAGCCAGTCCGGTGAACTGCTCGAACTGCCCGATCGCCTGGGCGAACAGCAGATCCAGCCCGGAGATCACGCGGCACCCGGCTGCGAGGGCCGCGGCGGCCATCGGGGTGGGCCAAGGGTCGTAGACGACGTCGAAGAAAACCGTTCCCGGCCGCCAGTCGAAGCTCTCCCCGAGCAGATCCGCCACACCCCTCGGCACCGTGGAGATCACCAGGTCGGCGCGGGCGTGCGCGGGCGCGCCGTCCCACTCGGCGCCGGCCAGCGGCACGCCGACCGCCGCGGCCACCGGACGCAGCTCGTCGACCGCCTCGGGCCGGCGGGCCACCACTGTTACCTCGGCCGCCCCGACCCGGGCCGCCGCCGCGATCGCCGCCCGGGCGGTGCCGCCGGCGCCGAGCACCGTGACCACCGCCCCGGCCACGCACCCGACGTCGGTCAGCACCTCGACCATGCCGGTGACGTCGGTGTTGTCCGCGTACCAGGTGCCGTCGGGCCGGCGTACCAGCGTGTTGGCGGCGCCGACCGCGGCGGCGACCGGCGAGACCTCGTCGGCCAGCGCGAGCGCCGCCTCCTTGCCGGGCATGGTCACCGACAGCCCGGCCCACTCCGGGCCGAGGCCCGCGACCAGGCCGGGCAGCTCGTCCGCGCCGGCCTCGATCCGGGTGTACGACCACCCGGTCAGCCCGGCCGCCGCGTACCCGGCGGAGTGGATCGCCGGGGAGAGCGAATGGGCGATGGGCCTACCCACGACGGCGGCTCTCAAAATCGACAGTTCTCCCCACTGAGGACCTTGTTGTCACACATCTGCCGCTTCAGTTTGAGGAAGTCGGCGTCGTTGGAGCCGTAGCCCATCGTGCCCTTCTGGTCCACCGTCATGAAGAAGATCCAGTCACCGGGCGGCGGCTCCAGCGCGCCCTTGAGGGCGGCCTCGCCGGGGTTGCTGATCGGGGTGGGCGGCAGGCCCGCCACGTTGTGCGTGTTGTACGGGTTCTTCAGGTCATTGATCTCGCTCTGCAGCAGGTCGTCCGAGTCCTTCGGGTCCTTGCCCTGCAACCGGAGGTAGTAGTTGATGCCGCTGTCGATGCCCAGGCAGTTGCAGCCGATCTTGCCGGCGTAGATCCGGTTGTAGATCACCCGGGAGACCTTGGGCAGGTCGACCGCGTTCACCGACTCCGCCTCGGCGATCGAGGCGGTGATCAACGCCTCGTACGGGGAGATCTTGCGGTCGTTCTTCGCCCGGTCGACGAAGTCGAGCTGCTTGGTCACGGCCAGGAACTGATCCACCATCAGCGACAGGATCTGCTCGGCGGTGGCCTTCGGCGGGATCTCGTAGGTCGACGGGTAGAGGAAGCCCTCCAGGCTCTTCGGGCCCTTCTTGCCGTCCCCACGCGTGAACCAGAAAGCCGGCACGCCCAGCTTGACCGGGTCCTTCGCCGCGGCCTGGAACTCCTTGACCGGGATCTTGGTCTGCTTCGAGAGGATCTGGTAGACGTTCAGCGTGATCGTCCCCTCGGGGATCGTCACGCCGTTGACCACCCGGCTCTTCGGGTCGAGCATGAGCGTGATCGCGTCCGCGGCCTTCATCTCCTTGCGGACCTTGTAGCGGCCCACCTGGATGTTCTTGCTGAGCGGGTTCGCGTCCGCGGCCTCGATGAAGGCCTTGGTGCTCTTCACCACGCCGGCGTCGTAGAGCGTGTTGCCGATGTCGGTGAGCGACTCACCCGTCTTCACCTCGACGAGCGCCTCGCCGGTGCCCGGGCCGTCGTAGTCGGGCGTGACCAGGTAGTTACGAATCCGGTCGAAGCCGACGTACGCGCCGCCGCCGATGCCGCCCAGCAGGACGAACGCCATCAGGAGGGCGAAGACCGTCTTTCCCCGGCCACCGCCGGACTTGCCCTGCCGGCGCAGCACGGCGCCGCGTCGGTGCCGGCCCTTCTCCCCCCTCTCCTGCTCGTCGAACCCCAGGTCAAGATCGTCGATCATGCGTCCGCCTCCGCTGTGCGTCCAGCCAGCTCTGCAGAATCTCCACCGCGGCGGCCTGGTCGACCACCGCTCGTTGGCGCTTTCCCCGGACGCCCCGTTCGGCCAGCCTACGACTCGCGACGACGGTCGACATCCTCTCGTCCGTCAGCGTCACCGGAATCGGCCCCATTACATCGGCCAAACGGGTGGCATATGCCGATACGTTCGCCGCCGCCGGACCGTGCTTTCCGGCAAGGTTGACCGGCAACCCGACCACGATCCCGACCGCCTCGTGCTCGGCCGCCAACCGGACCAGCTCGGCCATGTCGGCGGGCACCGCGTCCGGCTCGGCGGTCAGGTCCCGGGCCAGGGTGACCAGCGGGGTGGCCAGGATGCCGTGCGGATCGGAGCGGGACACGCCCACCCGGACCTGGCCGACGTCCACGCCCAGCCGCACGCCGACGGGCAGCTCAGCCATCTCCCGGACACTCCTTCAGCAGGTACGGACCAGGGCGGACCCGGCGGTCCGCCCTGGCATCGATCGGTCAGGCCGCGTCAGCGACCGCCTTCTCCACGGTGAGCAGCAGGTTCGGCGCCTCCGCGGCGGGCAGGCCACCACCCTGGGCCAGGTCGTCGCTGCCGCCGCCCCGGCCGGAGAACGCCGCCTTCACCAGGTCCTTGGCGCTCAGGCCCCGGCCCCGGGCGGCCTGGTTGACCGCCACCACCAGGGAGGCCTTGCCGTTGGCCCGGGCGGCCACCGCGACCACCGCCGGGCGGGCCGCGTCGATCCGGCCCCGGATCTCCTGGGCGAGCGTCCGCACGTCGTTCGCCGCCGCGCCCTCGGGCGCCTCGGTGCCCACGTACGCGACCCCGCGCACGTCCTTCGCCTGCGCCGCGAGCGCGCCGGCCCCGCCGAGCACGAGCTGGGCGCGGAGCTTCTCCAGCTCCTTCTCCGCGTCGCGCAACTGGGTGACGGTCTGCTCCACCCGGTCGGCCACCTGCTCGCCCGGCACCCGGAACATCTCCGCCAGCCGGGACACCAGCAGGTGCTCGCGGGCCAGGAAGCCGAACGCGTCCATGCCGACGAGCGCCTCGATCCGGCGGACCCCGGAACCCACCGACGCCTCGGAGAGGATCTTGACCAGACCGAGCTGGGCCGAGCGGGCCACGTGGGTGCCGCCGCACAGCTCCCGGGCGTAGTCGCCGACCTCGACCACCCGCACCCGCTCGCCGTACTTCTCGCCGAACAGCGCCATCGCGCCGATCCGACGGGCCTCCTCCTGGCTGGTGACGAACGCGTGCACCTCCAGGTCGGCCAGGAGCACCTCGTTGACCTGCTGCTCCACGTCGTGCAGCACGCTCGGCGCCACCCCGGTCGGGGTGTTGAAGTCGAACCGCAGCCGGCCCGGCGCGTTCAGCGAGCCCGCCTGGGTCGCCGACTCGCCGAGGAAGTTGCGCATCGTCTGGTGCACCAGATGCGTCGCCGTGTGCGACCGCGAGATCGCCCGACGGCGGGAGACGTCGATCTCCGCGTACCCGGTCTCCCCGGCACGCACCTCGCCGCGCACCACCCGCGCCCGGTGCACGATCAGGCCGGGCACCGGCTGCTGCACGTCGAAGACCTCGACCTGGCCGCCGCCGACCGTGATCAGGCCCTGGTCGGGCTGCTGCCCGCCGCCCTCGGCGTAGAACGGGGTGGTGTCCAGCACCAGCTCGATCGTGTCGCCCTCGACCGCCGCGCCGACCGCCGCACCGCCGGAGAGCAGCGCGCGCACCCGGGACTCCCGGTTCAGCTCGGTGTAGCCGGTGAACTCCACCGGCCCGCCACCGTCGAGCACCGACCGGTACGCCGACACGTCGGTGTGCCCGGTCTTGCGGGCCTGCGCGTCGGCCTTGGCCCGGCTGCGCTGGTCGGCCATCAGCCGGCGGAAGCCGTCCGCGTCGACCTGCAGGCCCTGCTCGGCCGCGATCTCCAGGGTCAGGTCGATCGGGAAGCCGTACGTGTCGTGCAGCTGGAACGCCTTGTCACCGGAGAGCGCCGGCTGACCGGCCGACTTCGTCTCGGCGATCGCGGTGTCCAGGATCGTGGTGCCGGCGCGCAGCGTGGCCAGGAACGCGTCCTCCTCGGCGTACGCGTACTGGGAGATCCGGCCGAACTCCTCGGCCACCTCCGGGTACGACGGCGCCATGCAGTCCCGCGCCACCGGCAGCAGCTCCGGCAGGGCCCGGTCCTGGTAACCCAGCAGCCGCATCGCCCGGATCGCCCGGCGCATGATCCGGCGCAGCACGTAGCCGCGCCCCTCGTTCGACGGGGTCACCCCGTCGCCGATCAGCATCAGCGCGGTGCGCACGTGGTCGGCGACCACCCGCAGCCGCACGTCGTCCGGGTGCGACTGGTTGGCGGCGTGCCCGGAGTGCGCGCCGTAGCGCTTCCCGGTCAGCTCGGCCGCCCGGTCCAGGATCGGCTTGACCTCGTCGATCTCGTAGAGGTTGTCCACGCCCTGCAGCAGCGAGGCCATCCGCTCCAGGCCCATGCCGGTGTCGATGTTCTTCGCCGGCAGGTCGCCGAGGATCGGGAAGTCCTCCTTGCCGGTGCCCGGACCACGCTCGAACTGCATGAAGACGAGGTTCCAGAACTCCAGGTAGCGGTCCTCGTCGACCTCCGGGCCGCCCTCGCGGCCGTACTCCGGGCCGCGGTCGTAGTAGAGCTCCGAGCACGGGCCGCACGGGCCGGGGATGCCCATCGACCAGAAGTTGTCGGCCTTGCCCCGGCGCACGATCCGCTCGGCCGGCACGCCGGTGGCGCGCCAGATGTCGTACGCCTCGTCGTCGTCGAGGTAGACGGTCGCCCAGATCCGCTCCGGGTCCAGCCCGAAGCCACCCGCCTCGACCGACTTGGTGACCAGGTCCCAGGCGAGCGGGATCGCCCCGGACTTGAAGTAGTCGCCGAAGGAGAAGTTGCCGTTCATCTGGAAGAACGTGCCGTGCCGGCTGGTCTTGCCGACCTCGTCGATGTCCGGCGTCCGGATGCACTTCTGCACGCTCGCCGCGCGCTGGTACGGCGGGGTCTGCTGGCCCAGGAAGTAGGGCACGAACTGCACCATGCCCGCGTTGATGAACAGCAGGTTCGGGTCGCTGATGGCGGGCAGCGGAGCGGACGGCACCACGGCGTGGCCGTTCGCCTCGAAGTGGGCGAGGAACCGCCGCTTGATCTCCGCCGTCTTCATCGCTGGTGCTCCTCCGGGAAAATCTCTCGGTCGCCGATGCGCGGGTCCTCCCGCAGCTCGGCGAACTCGTCCTGGTACGCCTCGCCGCGGGCGAAGGCCTCGTGGATCTCCTGCTCGCGCTCGGCCATCGAGACCCGGACGTCGTCCACGAACGCGCGCACCGACTCGACCAGCCCACCGGCGGACTCGGACAGCCCACTGGCGATGCCCGCCGGGGTGTACGCCTGCGCGGTCCGGGTGGCCTTGCGCACCACCAGGACGCCCACGGCCAGGCCGATGCCCAGCCAGAACAACCGCCTCATGCTCTCATCCTTCCCGCGTACGCCGGTCGGGTCAGCGGTTGCCGCGCTTGGCGGCCCGACGCTGCTGCTTGATGGTGTCGCGGACCTCGCGCTCGGTCTCGGCGTGCCGGCGGGCGGAGGCGGCCTTGCGCACGCCGTAACCGAACGCGGCCACCTTCACCAGCGGGTTCGCCGCGGCGGCGGAGACCACGGTGGCCAGGTTCGCCACGTTCGCGGTGACGTTCTGCGCGTGGCTGGTCATGGTGTCCACCTTGGCGAGCTGGAGGTTGACCCCGTCCAGCGAGGTCTGCACCTGCTCCAGCGCGGTGTTGACGTTCTTCACCGTGGTGTTGACGTCACCGAGCAGCGGCCCGCTGCGGTCGTTGAGGTCGTTGATCATGCGGGTTGCGGCGTCGACGGTGTGCCGGAGCCCCAGGATCGGCAGCGTCAGGATCAACACGAGCATCGCGAACGCGATCGCCGCGACGAGCGCCGCGACCTCTCCAAAACTCACGCATGTCCTCCTCAACCAGTGTTCCGGGACAGACGCCCCGGGACGCGCGACCGTACCTGCCCACCGCGCCCCACCTCGACCCGGTCACCGGGCAGCGGGGGGGCGCCAGCCCCAGACCCTACCGTCCGTGATGGAAGTCGGCTCACGACGGTGACGGGGTCGGCTCACCGAGCGGGTCGTCGGTCAAGGTCGGGTACGGATCCTCACCGGTGAGTGACGGATCGGTGGTCGGTGTCGGGCCGGTGCGCTCGTCGTCGATCGCGTTGCGCACCTTCACCGACACCAACGAGCCGGCGCACTTCCCCGCTGCGGTCGCGGGCGGCGCGGACGGCGCCGGTTCCCCGTCCACCGGCGGGGGCGTGCAGGTGGGGTCGCGTACCCACAGGTCGAGCGTGAGTTCGTCCCGACGCCAGCAGGTGTAGCTGCCCTCCACCTTCTCCTCCGGGCAGCGGTCGACCTTCCAGCGGCGCCAGCCGTCCTTGGCCAGCGCCTGCTCGTAGACCGTGACGGTCTGCTTCCAGCCCTGCTCCGACTCGACCGCGCGTTCCCGCAACCGGCAGTCCTGCAGGCACCAGCGGCTGCCGCTGACGTTGTCGACCGTCTTCGTCGCCGCCCAGGACGGCACGTCGAGCGCGTCGAGGGTGTCGAAGACCGGGTCGCGGCTGAGCGTCCGCAACCCGAAGTAGAGCGGGACGGCGCCCAGCAGCACGAGGCTGACCAGAGCGAGCACGGCCATCCGCAGCCGGCGTCGCTCACGTAGCTGCCGCCGCAGGTCGGAGCGGGCGCCGCGCGGGCCGCCGGGCTCCGTCCCGGGCTCGGCCGGATCCGGGCCGGCCGGGCGCGGCGCCGGTCCGTCGCCCGCACCGGGCCGTGCCCCCACCGGCTCCCCCGGCGGCGGTACGACCGCGGCCGCCCGCGCCACCGCCGGCGCGGCGGCAGCCGCGGCAGCGGGTCGGGCCGCGTCCGGGGTGGACGGAACGCCTCGCCCGCTCGTCTGCTCGTCCGGGGCGGGCGGGCGCGCCACGCCCGCCGCCGCCCGGGCCGTCACCGGTCCGGCGGAGCCACGCGGTCCCGGAGCGGCCGCCGGCCCGGGTACGCCGCCGGGCGGGACGGCCCCGTCGGGCCGGGCCGGGCCGGGTCCGTCACCGGCCGGGCGTACCGCCGCCGTCCCCGGGGCGGGAGCGGCACGCCCGCCACCGGGCGGGCGACCTCCCCCACGCGTCGGGTGGTCGGCCGGGCCGTGTCCACCGGGACGGCCGGCGCCGATGGGCATGCCACCGCTGCGCTCGGGGTCGCCGTGCGGGTCCGGCGCCCCCGGACCCGACGGCACAGCGCCACGGGCCGGACCGCCACCGGCACGCTCACCGCCGGACGCCGGCACGACCGGCCGGCCCGGACCGCCACCGGCACGCTCACCGCCGGACGCCGGCACGACCGGGCGGCCCGGACCGCCACCGGCACGCTCACCGCCGGGCGGCGGCACGACGGGGCGCGCCGTGCCGCGGGACGGGCCGGACTGCGCGGCCCGGGCCGGTGGCACGGCCGCGCCGGGCGGCTCGGCCCGGTTCGACGGTACGGCCGGGCCGGGCTGGTGGGGCTGGTCGGAGCGGACCGGCGGCACCGCCGCGCCGGCCCGGCCGCCCGGCCCACGGGCGGCGCCGGCGGGACGGGCCGACGGCTCGTCCACCGGCGGCGGGCCGGCCGGACGTCGGGCGGCTGGCATGGCCGGGTCGGTGTGCGGCGTACGACCGGCCTGCCGCAGCCAGTCGGCGGGGCGCTCCGGCCGCTGCGGGCGTGGCTCCCCGCCCTCGGCGGCAGCGCGGCGCCGGGTGCGGCCCGGCTCGGTGCCGGGGTCGGTTTCGCCGGGCGCGGCGCGCCGGCCGCGGCCCGGGTCGCGACGGGGGGTGGGCGGGCCCGCCCCCTCCACCGGGCCACCGGAGACGGGTGCGGCGGCGCCGGGCAGGCCGGGGGCGTTCCCGGTGCGCGGCACGACCACCGGCCGGTCCGGCTCCGGGGCGGCCCGCCGGCCGACGCCCGGGACGGCTCGGGCGGTGGGTTCGCCCCCGCCGGACGCCGACCGGTGGCCACCGCCGGTCGGCGCGTCGTCCGGCCGTGCGCGGCGACCGGCACCGGAAACCGGCCGTACACCGGCCGGCACGTCGTCGGGACGGGCCCGCCGGCCCCCGGCCACGCCGGGTGGCATGCCGGCCGGCACGTCGTCGGGACGGGCCCGCCGGCCCGCGCCGGAGACCGGCCGGACGGCACCGGAGTCGTCGGGCAGCGGGCGGCGTCCGCCGGAGGCGGGCCGACCCGCGGGACCGGATCCCACCGGGGGCGCCTCAGGTGCCTCCGCGCCGTGCCGGCCCCGGGGGGTGGGTGGGGTCACCACCCGGACGTCGTCACCGTCCCCGGACGGCGGTCGGCCGCCGCCCGGCTCCACCGGTCCGCGGCGTGCGGAGCCCGGACCGGCCGGCGGCGTGGCCCGGGGACCGCCCGGGCGGCCGGGGACCGGGGGTTGCTGGCCGGTGGGGCCGTCCGCGCCCGGCCGGGGCGTCTCGGGCAGGCCCGGCCACGGCCCGTCCACCGGACGACGGGAGGCACCCGCGTCGGGACCAGCCGGCCGGGCGGGCGGCGCCGCGGGCGCGTCCGGACCGCGGCGCGCGCCCGCGGCACGGGGGTCGGGTCGGCCACCGGGGGGTGGCGCGGGCGGGCCGGGACGAACGGCACCGGGGGGAAGGTCCCCGCCGGGACGGCCGGGGCCCGGCTGCGGCCCTGGGCCGGGACGACCGGCCACCGCCGGCATCGTCGCACCGGTGCGACCGGCGGCCCCGGGAGCCGTCGGGTGCGGTCGGCCCGGAGCCTGCGGCGCGGGTCCGGGCGCACCGGCGGCCGGTGGCGGCCCGGAGCGGCCCGCCGCAGCCGGTGGCACCGGCCGGTCCGCTCCGGGGGGCTGCGGCCCCGACCGCCGGGGGCCCGGGGGCTGGGCGCCCGGCCCCGCCGTCACCGGCGGCTGCGGCCCCGCCCGGCCGGGGGGTGAGGGCTGCGCGCCCGGCCGAGCCGTTCCCGGCGGAGGCGCGCCGGGGCCCTGGGGGCGCGGCGCCGGACCGCCCGGGGCGTCGGCGACCGGACCGGGCCCCTCCGGGCCCAGCTCGCCGCGCTGCTGTTTGGCGGTGCGGAGGTCGTCGATCCAGCCGAACTCCTCGCCGGCCGGAGCCGGCTCCGGCTCGGCCTCGGCCCGGCCGCGGCCCCACCGGCGGCCCCTGGCCTTCGGATCGCGCCGCTCGTCGGGGCCGTCCGCCGGCCGCTCCGGACCACGCGCCATCACTACTGACCCCCCTCGGTGGCGTCGCCGCCGCCCTCGCTCGCCCCGCCGACCTGCTCGGTGCCGCCCGCCCGGCCCCCGTTCGCGGCTGCCGGCGCGCCGGCCTCCCCCCGCGTCACCGGTGCCGGCAGCCCCCGCACGATCCGGCGCAGCACCGGTAACCGGGTGGCCACCGCCCGCTCCGCGCCGTGCCCGCTGGGCCGGTAGTAGTCCGTCCCGACGAGATCGTCCGGAGCGTACTGCTGGGTGACCACCCCCCGGTGGTCGTCGTGCGGGTAGCGGTAGCCCGCCCCGTGCCCGAGCCCGCGCGCTCCGGAGTAGTGGGCGTCGCGCAGCCCGCGCGGCACCGGGCCGCCGCGACCGGCACGTACGTCGGCGACGGCCGCGCCGATGGCGCTGGTGGCCGAGTTCGACTTCGGGGCGGTGGCGAGGTGGATCGCCGCCTGGGCCAGGTTGAGCTGCGCCTCGGGCAGGCCCACGTATTCCACCGCGTGCGCCGCGGCGGTGGCCACGGTCAGCGCGGTGGGATCGGCCATGCCGACGTCCTCGCTCGCGAAGATCACCATCCGGCGGGCGATGAACCGGGCGTCCTCGCCGGCGACCAGCATCCGGGCCAGCCAGTGCAGCGCGGCGTCCACGTCCGAACCGCGCATGCTCTTGATGAAGGCGCTGGTGACGTCGTAGTGCGCGTCGCCGTCCCGGTCGTAGCGCACGGCCGCCACGTCGACCGCCTGCTCGGCCACGGCGAGATCGATCCGGTCGGCGCCCGTGGCGCTCGCGGTGGCCGCCGCCGCCTCCAGCGCGGTGAGCGCCTTGCGGACGTCGCCGCCGGCGAGCCGGACGAGGTGGTCCTCCGCCTCCCCGGTGAGGACCAGCGCGCCGTCGAGCCCTCGCTCGTCCGTCACCGCGCGGCGCAGCAGCCCCCGTACGGCGTCGTCGCCGAGCGCCTGGAGCGTGAGCAGCACGCAGCGGGACAGCAGCGGCGAGATGACCGAGAAGTAGGGATTCTCCGTGGTCGCCGCGAGCAGGGTGACCGTGCGGTCCTCGACGGCGGCGAGCAGGGAATCCTGCTGGGTCTTGCTGAACCGGTGCACCTCGTCGATGAAGAGCACGGTCGGCGGCCCGCCGGAGCGGCGCTGCCGCCGCGCGGTCTCGATGACGGCGCGGACGTCCTTCACCCCGGCGGTCAGCGCGGACATCGCCACGAAGCGCCGGTCGGTGGCGCGCGCCACCAGGTGGGCGATGGTGGTCTTGCCGCTGCCGGGCGGGCCCCAGAGGATGACCGACATCGGCGTCGCGCCCTCGACCAGCTGGCGCAGCGGCGCGCCGGGGGCCAGCAGATGGTCCTGGCCGACCAGCTCGTCGATGCCGGCCGGCCGCATCCGGACCGGCAGCGGCGAATCCGCCCGGGTGGCGGTGAACCCGTCGACGCCGCCGGAGCCCGCGGGTGCGCCGGGCGCTCCGGCGGGCTCGCCGAGGGTGAAGAGGGCGTCGGATTCCATCACGAGAACAGTACCGGGCCGGACCGGCGGCGCCGGAATCGCGCCGCCGACCCGACCCGGGTGGTCGTTTCCGGTCAGCCGCGGCCCGGACGGCGACCGCGGTACCAACGGCCGCCCCCACCGCCGCGCGGGCCGGAGCCGACCCCGGCCAGGTAGAGCGAGAGCAGCAGGAAGCCGATCAGCATGAGGGTCGAGGTGCTGAACAAGTCGGGGGCGCCGAGGTCCGTGTTCATGAAATCGAGCAGCAGCGCGAAGCCGAACACGATGGCCGCGAGAATGGCGAGCATGTGGTTCCTCCGGTGGGGGTTCCCAGTAGGTCGGCGACGGATGTACCCGATCGGTCTGTTCGTCAATCTCCACCGTGGAACCGGTCGGTGGCGAGAATCGCGTACCGGGCCGAGTCCCGCCAGACGCCACGAACACGCAGATGGTCGCGGCTCACTCCCTCCGGCCGCAGCCCGGCCTTCTCCAGCACCCGGCGGGAGGCGACGTTGTCGGGCCGCGTGGTGGCCTCCACCCGGTGCAGTCCCACCTGCTCGAACGCCAGGTCCAGCAGCAGCCGGGTGATCTCCGTTCCGAGGCCGGCGCCCTGGTGCGCGGTCCGCACCGCGTAGCCGATCTCACCGCGCCGGTGTTCCACCGACGTCACGGAGAGCCCGCCGAGGCCGACCAGCCGGTCACCGTCGACCGCGGCCAACCGGTACTCCGGGCGCGGCTCGCCGGCGGCCGTCTTCCGCCACGCCGGCAGCGCGGCGCGGACCGCCTCCGGGGTGGGCGTCTCGTCGTCCAGCAGGCCCTCGGCCACGGCGGGTTCGGTCAGGAAGGCGTGCAGGACGGGCGCGTCGGCGTCGGTCCACTCGCGCAGCGCGCACCGGGGGCCGGACAGGTGGACCGTCCGGACGGAGCGGATCGGGGTCATGACTCTCCTCCTGGCGGCAAACGGCGTGTGACTGGTTGGTGACCCGGTAAGGGCTCCACCGGCGGTGCGGCCCGACGGCGGCCGCCGGGTGAGCGTGGGGTTGCCGACAAACGTGATGTCACGGATGGATCGACGCTGCCCGCGCCAGCTCCCGGGGTTGACTCATTCGTGCCATCAGGTTTGTAGCCTCCGGCGACCCCGTCGCCCGGTGCCGCGCGGGATCCGTCAAGCGGACCGGCCGCCGGCACCGGCGGCTGACGCCGACGCCGGAGCGGCCACCGGAGGCGGGCCGGCGGGACTCCCGGCGGGACCGGTCGGGAGGACCGGGCCCACGCCGGACTCCGCCGGCCCCGACCGCGCGGCGACCCGGCCGGCCCGCCAGGCCGGCAGGTAGAGCGGCGCGGCCACGGCCAGCATCACGGCGCCGACCAGCATGGCGGTGCCGACGCTCGTGGCGTCCGCCAGCGCGGTCAGCACCACCGCGCCGAGCGCGCCGGCCGGCTGGGCCATCATCGAGTTCAGCGACAGCACGCTGGTCCGGTACGGGCCGTCGACCTGCCGGTGCAGCAGCCCCATGTGCAGCGGGTTCGACGCGCCGTGCACGGCGTAGCAGGCCAGGTAGGCGATCAGCACGCCGATCGGGCCGGCGAGCAGGCCCATGCCGACCACTGTGACGCCCTGGAGCACCCGCATCAGCGCGGCGGCCGGCGCGGCGCCGAGGCGGCGCAGCAGGAACGGTGTGAGCGCGGCGCCGGCCGCGTTGGCCAGCCATGCCGCGGTGCCGGCGGGGCCGAGCAGGGCCGCCGCCCGGTCGGCGTCACCGACCACCTCGGACAGCCGCACCGGCAGCAGCGATTCGAAGGTGACCATGCCGAAGCCCCAGAACAGCTCGACCGAGACCAGCGCGAGCAGCACCCGGTTGCGGCGCAGCAGCCCGACGGCCTGGCCGACCATCCGGGGTGCCTGCACCATCGAGGCGCGCAGCGCGGCCGGGCCGGAGGCGGGCCGCTGCTCGGTCATCAGCAGCAGCAGCGCCACGATCGAGACCGCCTGGAACACCACCGCGACCAGCACCGGCAGGGTCAGCGCGCTGACCGGCCCGACCGGGCCGAGCGCGACCAGACCGCCGCCCAGCAGCGCGCCGGCGCCGATGGCGACACCGATGACGGTGCCGGCCCAGCCCAGGCCCCGCTCGTACTCGGCGTCCGGGTCGGCGGCGAGGGTGGCGTCGACGTACCAGGACTCCAGGGGGCCGCTGTCGAGGGCCCGGTAGACGCCCTGCAACGCCCAGACCAGGAAGAACATCCAGAACGAGTCGGCCACCGCCATCAGCGCCAGCGAGGCCAGGGCGACCGCCCAGGCGACCAGCAGCACCGGCTTGCGGCCGAGCGCGTCGGCGAACCCGCCGGTGGGCAGCTCCAGCGCCAGCACCACCAGGCCCTGCGCGGTGGCGACCAGGCCGATCTGGGACAGCGACAGGCCGCGCTCCTGCATGAGCAGGATCATCACGGTCATCAGCAGGCCGCTGGGCAGCCAGCGCAGGCCGTAGAGCGTGAGATAGCGGAACCGGACCTGGCGTACGGACAGCGTGCTCACGGCTTCTCCTCGGCGGGTGGCAGGACCGGGCTCAGCGGGAAGGCGGCGAGGTAGAGCTGCACCAGCTCGCCGTCGGGGTCGTCGGGGTCGGTCTCGTCGCGGTGGCGCTCGAGGAGCGCGAACACCTCCGCCTTGATCGCCTCCAGGCGGGCGGCCGGGATGCGCATGAAGAAGTCGCCCATGCCGAACGCGTCGCGCCAGGCCGGCGACCACTCGTGCCGCCGGGCGGCCCACCGTTCGGCGTGGTGGCTGAAGAAGCGGATGTAGTCCGCCTCGATCCACTCGATGGCGGCGCGGGCGTCCGGGTCGTCGTCGTAGTCGCTGGCCTCCCACTGGGTGACCTCGTGCGCGGCGCGCCAGTAGCGCTGCCGGCCGGTGCCCAGGTCGGGGTCCTCGACGACCATGCCGACCTCGGCGAGCTGGCGCAGGTGGTAGCTGGTCGCGCCGGTGTTGGTGTCGAGCAGCTCGGCCAGCCGGGTGGCGGTGGACGGCCCGTTCACCCGCAGCGCGCCGACCAGGCGCATCCGCAGCGGATGCGCCAGCACCCGCACCTGCTGGTGGTCGAGGCGGACCCGGCGCGGCTCGGGACGGGTCGGTTCACTCTCCATGCGGTGCACAATATCTGTGCACACTACCTGTGCACAAGACCCGTGCAAAGAAACTGTGCAACCGGTGAGGCTCAGCCGAACAGCTCGGCGACGCCGCGCAGGCGGGTCCGGAGCAGGCCGGCCGCCCGGGTCGAGTCGAGGCGTACCTCGATCGGGCGGAACAGGCCCGCGGCGACGGTGGTGGTGGTCTGCAGCCCGGCCGGGTCGACGCCGAGCCGGCGGGCCAGCAGCCGCCCGAGGTCGGCGCGGCTGGCCTCGTCCGGGCCGGCCACGTTGAGCGGACCGGCCAGCTCGGTGGGCAGCAGTTCCAGGACCGCCGCGGCCAGGTCGGCGACGTCGACCGGGCAGCGGATCTCGTCGCTGAACAGGGTGGCCCGGCCGACGAGCGCGTCCCGGCAGCGCTGGATCTGCTTGCTCCCCTCCCCCAGGATCAGCGAGGTCCGCACCAGCAGCGCGCCCGGGTCGACCGCCCGCACCGCCGTCTCGGCCGCCGCCTTCGCCGCCCCGTACGGGTACACCGGCGTGGGCGCCTCGGCGTCGGCGTACGGCTCGGGCCGCCCGGCGTGCACCGCGTCACTGGACAGGTGCACCAACCGCGCGCCCACCTCGGCGGCGGCGGACGCCACGTGGGCCGCCCCGTCGGCGGTGACCGCCCAGTCGTCGAAGCGGTACGGGGTGCTGACCACGGCGTCGGGGCGTACCCCGGTCAGCAGCGCGCGCACCGCGGCGCGGTCGGTCACGTCGAGCCGGCGCGGCGCGACGCCGGGCACCGCGACGGCGGCCGAGTGGTGCGTGCCGACCACCCGGTGCCCGGCGGCGACCGCCTGCCGGCACACCTCGGCGCCGAGAAAGCCGCTGGCACCCACCACGAGCAGGTTCATCCGTCCCCCTGATGATCGAAAAGGCCCGCGTCATCATGACGCGGGCCCATCGACGACGCGAGGATCAGGTCGGGTCGGCCACCGGCGCGGCCGGGCCGGCGGTGCCGGCGTGCGGGGCGGCCGGCGCCTTCGGCTTGGCGTCGATGCCGGCCTCGGCGCGCTGCTGCCCGGTGATCGGGGTCGGCGCGCCGGTCAGCGGGTCGAAGCCGCCACGGGTCTTCGGGAACGCGATCACCTCGCGGATCGAGTCCGCGCCGGCCAGCAGCATGCAGACCCGGTCCCAGCCGAACGCGATGCCGCCGTGCGGCGGGGCGCCGTACTTGAACGCCTCCAGCAGGAAGCCGAACTTGTCCTGCGCCTCGTCCGGGGTGATGCCGAGCAGGTCGAACACCCGCTGCTGCACGTCGCCCCGGTGGATACGGATCGAGCCGCCGCCGATCTCGTTGCCGTTGCAGACGATGTCGTACGCGTAGGCCAGCGCCCGGTCCGGCGCCTCCTCGAACCGGTCCACCCACTCGGCGTTCGGCGAGGTGAACGGGTGGTGCACGGCCGTCCAGCCGCCCTCGTCCGTCTTCTCGAACATCGGCGCGTCGACCACCCAGCAGAACGCCCAGGCGCTCTCGTCGACCAGCCCGGCCCGCTTGGCGATCTCGATCCGGGCCGCGCCGAGCAGCTCCTGCGCCTCCCGGGTGTTCGTGCTCGCGGCGAAGAAGACCGCGTCGCCGGGCTTCGCGCCGACCGCGTCGGCCAGCCCGCCCAGGTGCTCCTCGGACAGGTTCTTCGCCACCGGGCCGCGCGCCTCGCCGGTCTCCGCGTCGAGGACCACGTACGCCAGGCCGCGCGCGCCGCGCGCCTTGGCCCAGTCCTGCCAGCCGTCCAGCTCCTTGCGGGTCTGGCCCGCGCCACCCGGCATGACCACCGCGCCGACGTAGCCGCCCGCGTCGATCGCGCCGGCGAACACCCGGAACGCGGTGCCGCGCAGGTAGTCGGTCAGCTCGGTCAGCTCCACGCCGTAGCGCAGGTCCGGCTTGTCGGAGCCGTAGCGGGCCATCGCGTCGTGCCAGGTGATACGCGGAATCGGCCGGCTGATCTCGTGCCCGGCCAGGTCCTTCCAGAGCGAGGCGACGATCGCCTCGCCGAGGTCGATCACGTCGTCCTCGGTGACGAACGACATCTCGATGTCGAGCTGGGTGAACTCCGGCTGCCGGTCGGCGCGGAAGTCCTCGTCCCGGTAGCAGCGGGCGATCTGGTAGTAGCGCTCCATGCCGCCCACCATGAGCAGCTGCTTGAACAGCTGCGGCGACTGCGGCAGCGCGTACCAGCTGCCCGGCTGCAGGCGCACCGGGACCAGGAAGTCGCGCGCGCCCTCCGGGGTGGAGCGGGTGAGCGTGGGCGTCTCGATCTCCAGGAAGTCCCGCTCGTGCAGCACCGTGCGGGCGAGCTGGTTGGCCCGCGAGCGCAGCCGCATCGCCTTCGCCGGGCCGCCCCGGCGCAGGTCCAGGTAGCGGTACTTGAGCCGGATGTCGTCGCCGGCCTCCACCTGGTCGTCCACCGGCAGCGGCAGCGGCGCGGCCTCGGAGAGCACGTCCAGCGCGGTGGCGGTCACCTCGACCTCGCCGGTCGGCAGCTCGGGGTTCTCGTTGCCCTCGGGGCGGCGGGTCACCTCGCCGGTGACCTTGACGCAGAACTCGTTGCGCAGCGCGTGCGCGTCCTCCTCGCGGAAGACCACCTGCACGACGCCGGAGGCGTCGCGCAGGTCGACGAAGATGACACCGCCGTGGTCGCGCCGGCGGGCCACCCACCCGGCGAGCGTCACCGTCGAGCCGGCGTCCGCGGCGCGCAGGCTTCCGGCATTGTGGGTACGGATCACGGCTGGCGACTCCTCATCTGTCCACGACTGCTCCCCGCATTCTGTCAGGGCGGGCCGGCCGGCTCCCCGGCACCCGTCGAGGCGTACCCGTCGGGCGGCCCGCACACGCGGAACGGGCCGCCGGTCACCCGGCGGCCCGCTCGTGGGGTACGGATCAGAAGACGCTCACGCCGTAGACGCTGAGCGGCTCGGTGACCGGCTGGAAGTAGGTGGTGCCGCCGGAGGAGCAGTTGCCGCTGCCGCCGGAGGTGAGGCCGAGCGCGGTGGTGCCGGAGAACAGCGAGCCGCCGCTGTCGCCACCCTCGGCGCAGACGTTGGTGCGGATCAGGCCGGAGACGCTGCCCTCGGCGTAGTTGACCGTCGCGTTGGTGGCCGAGACGGAGCCGCTGCGCAGGCCGGTGGTGCTGCCCGACCGCCGGACCGACTGGCCCACGTAGGCGTTGCCGGCCGAGGTGATGTCCTGGTAGCTGCCGTTGTAGAGGTAGACGTTGCCGGCCGCGTTGGCCGAGTTGCTGTGCCGGACGATGCCGTAGTCGTTGCCCGGGAAGCTGGTGCCGGCCCGGGTGCCCAGCACGGAGGTCTGGCCGGAGTTCGAGTACCAGGTCGAGCCGAGGTTGGTGCAGTGCCCGGCGGTGAGGAAGTAGTAGGTCGAGCCGCTGCGCACGTTGAAGCCGAGCGAGCAGCGGTAGCCGCCGGTGTAGATGGCCTGGCCGCCGGAGATCCGGGTGGTCAGCGTGCCGGCCTCGGCCTCGATCCGGACCGCGCCGCCGGTGCGGGCGGCCGCGGCCTTGACCCGCTCCAGCTTGGCGCCGGTGACGGTGCTGTCGACCGAGACGACGACCTGGTTGGTCGCCGCGTCGGTCCACCAGGCGGTGCCCGGGATCTTGGCGGAGCGCTCCAGCTCGCTGGTGGCGGCCTTGAGCTGGTTGGCGCCGCGGGTGACGAGCTTCGGGACGGCGCCGGCGGCGTGCACCTGGCGGGCGGCCGCGGTGTCGGTCACCGTGACGACCATCTTGCCGCTGGCGTCGGCGTACGTGCCGGCGGCGCGGTCGCCGAGCTTGGCGACCAGGCCGGCGGCGGCGTCGGGTGAGGCGGGCGACGCGGGGGCGGCCTGGGCGGGTGCGCCGAGCAGGGAACCGGTGACCAGGGTACCGGCCACGGCGACGGCGGCGGCGCGACGGAGCGTGGACCTCGTGGGTCGCATGTAACAACCTCCGAACGGGGGTGAACGGGCGTCGTCATGGGAAAACGCCCGAGGGCAACCCGGGCGACCTGGGGAAACCGTCCGGGCTGACCAAAGTATTCACATATTTAAGATCGTAAGCAAGACATGCGTTTGCCCGGATTCGCACCGCCACCGGATGTAACACCTGAGCAACAAGATCGTCACCGGGTGTCAGAGCTTGAACCGGCCCGCTCAGGCGCGACGGCGGGCGCCCGGCCCGGGCCGCGGCACCACGTCACGGGGCGCCGTCACGTCGTGCCCCTCGGCGCAGCGCAACGCCACCCGCACCTCGGCGCCGCAGTCGCGGTGCGTCACGGCGAGCGGGGCACCCTCCGGGTCGGCGAGATGGCGGTCGCCCCAGCCGAGCAGCGCGACCAGCACCGGCCACAGGTCCAGGCCCATCTCGGTGAGCCGGTACTCGTGCCGCGGCCGACTGCCCGGCTCCCGGTACGGCTCCCGCCGCAGCACCCCGCGCTCCACGAGCATCGACAGCCGGTTGGTCAGCACCTGGCGCGGTACGCCGGTGCGCACCCGCATGTCGTCGAAGCGACGCACGCCGCTGAACACCTCGCGGAGCACGACCACGGTCCAGCGCTCGCCGAGGATCTCCATCGCGCGCCCGATCGTGCAGTTCTCCACCGACCAGTCCAGTGCCGCGGGCCTCATGCCGACCAGGCTAGGTCTGATTGACAGACTCAGCAACGCGCTGGGAGGCTGGGTCCATGACTGAGACGCAGGAGCGCAGCCGCACCTTCACCTGGTCCGACCCGGTCGCCGGCGCCGCCCACCTCGGCCGGCGCAGCGGACTGGACCTGATGCGCGCGATGATCGCGGGCGAGCTGGCCGCCCCGCCGATCACCAGCCTGATGGACATCGCCCGGATGGAGGCCGACGAGGGCCGGGTCGTGGTCGAGCTACTGCCGCAGGAGTTCCACTACAACCCGCTCGGCACGGTGCACGGCGGCGTCCTGTCCACGCTCCTGGACACCGCCGCCGGCTGCGCGGTGCACACCACGCTGCCGGCCGGCGTCGGCTACACCTCGCTCGACCTGAGCGTGAAGTTCCTGCGCCCGGTCACCGTGGCCAGCGGCACCCTGCGCTGCGAGGGCACCGTGCTGCAACGCGGCCGTCGTACCGCCCTGGCCGAGGCCCGCCTCACCGACCCGGCAAACCGCCTGGTCGCCCACGCCACCTCCACCTGCCTCCTGTTCCCCCTCAACCTCCCCACCTGACCCCGAACCGCCCTCCCTCCCCTCCTACGCCGCGATCTTGCACTTTCGGCCCCCCGGATGTCCGGATCACGTCTTTTGCCGGGGCAGTAAGTGCAAGATCGCCGGGGTGGGGGTGGGGGTGGGGTCAGCGGGCTGTGGTCAGGCGGGCGGCTCGGGCGGCGCGGCGCTCCTCGAAGCGGGACGCCTGGGTGTCCAGGGTGTCCAGGTGGGCGGCGATCTGGTCGCGGGCGGTCTCGCCGTCGGCGGTCAGGCCGGTCACCTCGAACAGGTTCCACTGGCGCAGCACCGGCAGCACCACCTCGTCCCGGTGCTGGCGCAGGTCGTAGATGCCGGCCAGGGCGATCGCCACCGACTTGCGGGCGAAGCCGTCGATGCCGACCCCCGGCATCTGGAAGTCGGCGAGCACGTCGGCGACCGCCCGCATGGCCTGGCTCGGGGCCAGCTCGAACGCCGCGGCGAGCAGGTTGCGGTAGAAGACCATGTGCAGGTTCTCGTCCGCCGCCACCCGGGCCAGCAGCGCCTCACAGGCCGGGTCACCGGTGGCCCGGCCGGTGTTGCGGTGCGAGATTCGGGTGGCCAACTCCTGGAACGACACGTACGCCAGCGAGTGCAGCACCTCGTCGTCGTGGACGTTGTGGTAGCCGGCGGACATGTGCACCATCCGGGCCCGCTCCAGCGCCACCGGGTCGACCGCCCGGGTCACGGTGAGGTAGTCGCGGATCGCGGTGCCGTGCCGGCCCTCCTCGGCGGTCCACCGGTGCACCCAGGTGCCCCACGCGCCGTCGCGCCCGAACAGCGTGGCGATCTCGTGGTGGTAGGAGGGCAGGTTGTCCTCGGTGAGCAGGTTGACGATCAGCGCCGTGCGCGCCACGTCGGGGATCGTGGAGTCGGTCTCCGACCACGCCTCGCCGCCGAGCGGGCCGTCGAACGTGCGCCCGGCGCTCCACGGCACGTACTCGTGCGGGAACCACTCCTTCGCCAGCGACAGGTGCCGGTCGAGGTTCTTCTCGACCACGGGCTCGAGTTCGACGAGCAGGGCGGTCTGGCTGAGCACGGTCACGACGTTCTCCCTACGGTGGCGTAACTTACGCCACCGTAGGTCGAATCGTCGTCAGGCGCCAGTGCCGGCGACCAGCGGCGCCAGGTCCGCCCGGGGCGGCGTCCACTCGCCCGCCGCCGCGGCCACCTGCTCCCCCGACCGGATGTCCTTCACCTCGTCGCCGTCCGCGCCGGGGAACCAGACGTACGGGATGCCGCGCCGCTCGGCGTACCGGATCTGCTTGCCGAACTTCGCCGCGGACGGCGACACCTCGGTCGGCACGCCCCGCGAGCGCAACGCCGCCGCGACCGCGTCGCTGGCCGCGCGGTCCTCCTCGGCGGTGACGGCGACCAGCACACAGGTCGGCACCGACCGGGACACCGACAGCGCCTCCGCGCCGAAGAGCAGGCCGAGCATCCGGGTCACCCCGATCGAGATGCCCACCCCGGGGAACCGGACGGTGCCGGAGCTGGCCAGGTTGTCGTAGCGGCCGCCGGAGCAGATCGAGCCGAACCGCTCGTAGCCCACCATCTGCGTCTCGTAGACGGTGCCGGTGTAGTAGTCCAGCCCCCGGGCGATGCGCAGGTCGGCGACGCAGAGGCCGGGCGCGTGCGCCGCGGCGGTCTCCACCACCGCGGTCAACTCCGCGACGCCCTCGTCGAGCAGCGGGTCGCTCACCCCGAGGGCCCGTACCGCGTCGGCGAAGGACGCGTCCGGCGCGGAGATCTCGGCCAGCGCCAGGCACGCCTTGGCCTGCGCCTCGCTCGCCCCGGCGGTCTCGGCCAGCAACTCGGCCACCTTCGCCGGCCCGATCTTGTCGAGCTTGTCCACCGCGCGCAGCGCCGCCTCCGGGTCGGTCAGCCCGATGCCCCGGTAGAAGCCCTCGCAGATCTTGCGGTTGTTGACCTGGATGCGGACCGGCGGGATGGGCAGCGCGCGCAGCGCGTCGCCGATCACCAGCGGCATCTCGGCCTCGTAGTGCGCCGGCAACGTGTCCCGGTCCACGATGTCGATGTCGGCCTGGAGGAACTCCCGGTAGCGGCCCTCCTGCGGGCGCTCCCCCCGCCAGACCTTCTGGATCTGGTAGCGGCGGAACGGGAACTGCAGCTTGCCGGCGTTCTCCAGCACGTAGCGGGCGAACGGCACGGTCAGGTCGAAGTGCAGGCCGAGCGCGTCGTCGCCGGCCGGCCCGTCGGCGTCGGCCTGCAACCGGCGCAGCAGGTAGACCTCCTTCGAGGTCTCCCCCTTGCGCAGCAACTGGTCCAGCGGCTCGACCGACCGGGTCTCCAGCGGCGCGAAGCCGTACAGCTCGAACGTGGCGCGGATCCGGTCCAGCACGGACTGCTCGATCATCCGCTGTGCCGGCGTCCACTCGGGGAAGCCGGAGATGGGCGTGGGCTTGCTCATGGCGTACTCCTTGCGATCCCGCGCCGGGCGCGGGTGCGGGTCTAGAGGCCTCGGGTGGGCGCGGCCGGGCGCGCGGAATCCGCCACCTCGACGAGGTAGGGGTTGCTCGCGCGCTCGCGGCCGATGGTGGTCGCGGGGCCGTGGCCGGGCAGGACGACGGTGTCGTCGGCCAGCGGGAGGACCTTCTCCCGGAGGCTGGCCAGCATGCGGGGCATGCTGCCGCCCGGCAGGTCGGTGCGGCCGATCGAGCCGGCGAACAGCACGTCACCGGAGAGACAGACCTGGTCGGCCTCCCAGGGCGAGCCGGCGCCGGGCATCCGGAACAGCACCGACCCGCCGGTATGGCCCGGGGCGTGGTCGACGGTGATCTCCAACCCGGCGAGCGACAGCGTCGCGCCGTCGGTCAGCTCGGCCACGTCGTCCGGCTCGGCGTAGGGCAGCCGCCCGCCGAAGAGCGCGGTGAGGTCCATCGAGAGCGCCTTGGACGGGTCGGCCAGCAGCTCCCGGTCCTCCGGGTGGACGTAGGCCGCGATGCCCCGCGCGCCGCACACCGGCGCGACCGAGAAGGTGTGGTCGAGGTGGCCGTGGGTGAGCAGCACCGCGGCCGGGTGCAGGCGATGCTCGGCGAGCACGGCGTCGAGCCGGTCGAGCACCCCGATGCCGGGGTCGACCACCACGCACTGCTCCCCCGGCCCGGTCGCCACCACGTAGCAGTTGGTGCCGAAGGCGTCCGCGGGAAAGCCCGCCACGAGCACGTCCGTCCCCTCTCCGTCCGGTCGTCGTCCTCGCCCAGCAGCCTAGTCGTACCGGCGAGCCGGTTTCGCCCGCACCGACCCACCGGCCCCAGCCGGCCCAGTGACAACATCCGATAAGCGCAGGCGGGACCTCGTACACCACATTCACAGTCCGTACCCGTACACTCTGGCGGGCGTGTGGCGTGGCGCACCCCGACTCCGGCGGCGGGCAGCGCCCGGACGCCGGCGACGATCAGGCAGAGGAAGAGGAGCACCTGTGGCTTCCAGCAGGGACCGGCAGCGCAAACTGGCACGCGCCAAGCTCGACCGGCAGCTCGCCCGGCGGGCCGCGGCCACGAAGCGTCGCCGGCAGATCCAGGCCGGTGTGGGCGCCGCGGTGGTGCTGGCGCTGATCGTGGCCGGCTCGGCCTGGGCGCTCGGCGCGTTCGACTCGGAGCCGAAGAAGCAGGCCGCCGAGGACACCTGCCTCTGGACGCCGCAGGACGGCGCCGCGAACACCAACCTCAAGGACGTCGGCACCCCGGCCACCAAGGACCTGCCCACCTCGGGCACCCGACCGATGACGGTCACCACCAACCAGGGCGGGCCGATCACCGTCGACCTGGACCTGAGCGCCGCCCCCTGCGGCGGCGCGAGCCTCGCCCACCTGGCGAGCCGGTCGTTCTACGACGGCACCAAGTGCCACGAGATCACCACCGAGGGCGCGCTGCGTTGCGGCGACCCGAGCGGCACCGGCGTCGGCGGCCCGACCTACTCGTTCTACGACGAGAACGTGCCCGACGCGACCGAGCCCAGCCCGTCGGCCTCGCCGGCCCCGGGGCAGCCGCCGGCGTACCCGAAGGGCACGGTCGCCATGATCGGCAATCCGCCCGGCAGCAACGGCAGCCAGTTCCTGATCTTCTTCAAGGACTTCAACCCGGCCAAGCCGGCCTACAGCGTGGTCGGCAAGGTCACCGGCGGGCTGGACGTGGTGGAGAAGATCGGCGCCCTGCCGACCGTGGACAACGGCGGCGGCGTCAAGGTCAAGCCGAAGACGGATGTGGTGATCCAGAGCCTGACCGTCGGCGAGCCGAAGGCCGCCGCGGGCGCGACCAGCGCGCCGGCGAGCAGCCCCAGCGCCGGTTGATCCACCGTTGACTCGGCGGCGCGCGGCGCCGCCCCCCGATAAGCAGCAGGTGAGGAGTGAGCGTGACGTCCACGAGAGACCGCCAGCGGGCGGCGGCGCGGGCCCGGCTCGAGCGGGAGATGGCCGAGCGGTCCGGCAGGGCCCGCAAGCGCCGGCAGACGCAGGCGATCGTCGGTGCCGCGGCCGTGCTGGTGCTCGTCGTGGCCGGCACCGTCTGGCTCGCCACGTCGCTCGGCGACGACGACGACCAGAAGCAGACCGGCACCGCCGCCGGGAACGCCCAGTGCGCCTACACCGAGGTGCCCAAGGAGGGCCGCCCGGCGCAGATCAAGGACGTCGGGCTGCCGCCGACGCAGCAGGCGAACAAGGGCAGCCAGACGAT
The DNA here is from genome assembly GCF_900090105.1 of Micromonospora humi. GTDB lineage: Bacteria > Actinomycetota > Actinomycetes > Mycobacteriales > Micromonosporaceae > Micromonospora > Micromonospora humi. The sequence goes on from NZ_FMDM01000011.1 coordinate 108,460, forward strand.
GACGATCGACACCAACCTGGGCCCCATCACCGCCAAGCTCGACCGGGCCGCGGTGCCCTGCACCGCCGGCAGCTTCACCCACCTGGCCAGCAAGGGCTTCTTCGACAACACCAAGTGCCACCGACTGGTCACCGAGGGCATCAAGGTGCTGCAGTGCGGCGACCCGAGCGCCACCGGCAAGGGCTGGCGGGACACCGACGGCACGGGCGGGCCGAGCTACAACCTGGCCGAGGAGAACCTGCCGACCAACAAGCGGCCGCCGTACCCGGAGGGCGTCATCGCGATGGCCAACTCCGGCCAGCCCGGCAGCACCGGCAGCCAGTTCTTCATCGTGTACGGCGACTCCCAGCTCGACCCGAACTACACCGTGCTGGGCACCATCACCGGCGGCATGGACGTGGTGAAGCAGGTCGCCGCGGCCGGTGACGACGGCGCCTTCGCGAAGCAGGCCGGCGGCGGTCACCCGAAGAAGGAGATCGTCATGACCAAGGTGACGATGAGCGACATCCAGGGCTGACCCGATTCACTGAGAAACGCCCGCCGGATCAACCGGCGGGCGTTTCTCGTGTGCGCTCAGGCGCCCGAGGTGACCCGGTACGCGTCGAAGACGCCGTCGACCTTGCGCACCGCGGCCAGCAGGTGCCCGAGGTGCTTCGGGTCGGCCATCTCGAAGCTGAACCGGCTGACCGCCACCCGGTCCCGGGTGGTGGTCACGGTCGCGGAGAGGATGTTCACCCGCTCCTCGGAGAGCACCCGGGTGACGTCGGCGAGCAGCTTGTGCCGGTCCAGCGCCTCCACCTGGATGGCGACCAGGAACGTGGACGCCGACGTCAGCTTCCAGCTCACCTCGACCACCCGCTCGGGCTGCGCCCGCAGGTCCTCGGCGTTGGCGCAGTCGTCGCGGTGCACGCTGACCCCGCCGGAGCGGGTCACGAAGCCGAACACCGAGTCCGGCGGCACCGGCGTGCAGCAGCGGGCCAGCTTGATCCAGACGTCGCTGACGCCCCGGACCACCACGCCCGGGTCGGCGCTGCTCTGCCGGCTGCGCGGCGGCCGGGTGGCCACGGCGGTCTCGGCGATGTCCTCCGCCGCGCCCTCCTCGCCGCCGTAGGAGGCCATCAGCTTCTGCACCACCGACTGCGCGGAGACCTGGCTGTCGCCGACCGCCGCGTAGAGCGAGGCCACGTCGGCGAGGTGCAGGTCCCGGGCGATCGCCATCAGCGCGTCCGAGGTGAGCATCCGCTGCAACGGCATGCCCTGCTTGCGCATCGCCTTGACGATCGCGTCCTTGCCGGCCTCGATCGCCTCCTCGCGGCGCTCCTTGTTGAAGTATTGCCGGATCTTGGTGCGGGCGCGCGGGCTCTTGACGAAGCCCAACCAGTCCTGCGTCGGGCCGGCCGTGTCGGACTTCGACGTGAAGATCTCGATCACGTCGCCGTTGGACAACGTCGACTCCAACGGCACCAGCTTGCCGTTGACCCGCGCCCCGATGCACTTGTGCCCGACCTCGGTGTGCACCGCGTACGCGAAGTCCACCGGGGTCGACCCGGTCGGCAGCGGGATGACGTCGCCCTTGGGGGTGAAGACGTACACCTCCTGACTGGACAGGTCGAAGCGCAGCGCGTCCAGGAACTCGCTCGGGTCGGCCGCCTCGCGCTGCCAGTCCAGCAGCTGCCGCAGCCAGGTCATCTCGTCGATGTGCGCCGGCGGGCCCACCACCTGGGTGCCCTTGTGCTCCTTGTACTTCCAGTGCGCGGCGATGCCGAACTCGGCGGTGCGGTGCATCGCGTAGGTGCGGATCTGCATCTCCACCGGCTTGCCGGTGGGCCCGATGACCGTCGTGTGCAACGACTGGTACATGTTGAACTTGGGCATGGCGATGTAGTCCTTGAACCGGCCCGGCACCGGCTGCCAGTTGGCGTGGATGACGCCCAACGCCGCGTAGCAGTCGCGCACCGTGTCGACCAGGATCCGCACCCCGACCAGGTCGTAGATGTCGTTGAAGTCGCGCCCCCGCACGATCATCTTCTGGTAGATCGAGTAGAGGTGCTTCGGCCGCCCGGTGGTCTCCGCCTTGATCTTGGCGGCCTTCAGGTCCGTCTGCACCTTCTGGGTCACCTGACGCAACAGCGCCTCACGCTGCGGCTGGTGCTCCCCGATCAGCCGGTTGATCTCCTCGAACCGCTTCGGGAACAACGTGCCGAAGGCCAGATCCTCCAGCTCCCACTTGATCGTGTTCATACCGAGGCGGTGCGCCAGCGGGGCGAGGATCTCCAGCGTCTCCTTGGCCTTCTGCTCCTGCTTGGGGCGGGGCAGGAAGGTCAGCGTCCGCATGTTGTGCAGCCGGTCGGCCAGCTTGATCACCAGGACCCGGGGGTCCTTCGCCATCGCCACGACCATCTTGCGGATCGTCTCCGCCTTGGCGGCGTCGCCCAGCTTGACCTTGTCGAGCTTGGTCACGCCGTCGACCAGCAGCGCGACCTCACCGCCGAAGTCGGCGCGCATCGCGTCGAGGGTGTATTCGGTGTCCTCGATCGTGTCGTGCAGCAGCGCCGCCACCAGCGTGGTGGTGTCCATGCCGAGGTTGCCGAGGATGGTCGCCACCGCGAGCGGGTGGGTGATGTAGGGGTCGCCGGACTTGCGATATTGCCCCGAGTGCCAGCGCGCGGCCGTGTCGAAGGCGCGCTGGAGCAGCCGGGCGTCGGCCTTGGGATGGGCGTCACGGTGCGACGCGATCAACGGCTCCAGCACCTCGCTGACCTGCGAGGTCTGCCAGGGAGCGTTGAACCGGGCCAGCCGGGCGCGCACCCGTCGGCCGGTGGGCGCGTTGGAGAGGGCGAAGCCGCCGCTGGACGTGGGGTCACCGTCGGTCGGGAACGGCACCACGACCGCGCCGCCGTCGGCCGTCGCGTCCGGCGTGCCGTCGGTGGCGCCGGTCGCCCGGGCCGGCGGGTTGCCGCTGTGCTCGGTCACCGAGCCGTCCGCGTCGCCTGTCGGGTGCACCGTGCCCTCCACCGGAGGGACGACATCGTGGGACACCGGCCTCCTCACCGTTCGCCGGGATGCGCCGGCCGTCCGGCCGACGTCTGGTCCAACCGACCCGGGGGCCGGTGTTGTTCCGCGCCGGTCACCGGGGCTGCGCCCCCGGCGGCCTCCGCCGCCGGTGGACGGTCGCCCGCCGGGTCAGGCAAAGGGCAATGCTACCCGCCCGGAGGGTACGCCACCGCTCCGCCGGACGGTCGGTGCCGGCGGGCCGGACCGACGGACGGGGCTCAAACGGTCAACAGGGCATGGACCGGGCGCGGCGCGAGGCGCTCACGCCCCTTGAGGAAGCCCAGCTCCAGCAGGACGGTGAACCCGGAGACCGTGCCGCCGGCCCGCTCCACCAGGTCGAGCGTGGCCTCGGCCGTGCCACCCGTGGCGAGCACGTCGTCGAGCACCAGCACCCGGTGGCCGGCGGTGAACGCGTCCTGGTGCACCTCCAGCGTCGCCTCGCCGTACTCCAGGGCGTAGGAGGCCGAGTGGGTCGCGCGGGGCAGCTTGCCGGCCTTGCGCACCGGCACCACCCCGACGCCGGTGGCGTAGGCCACCGCCGCCGCGAGCACGAACCCGCGCGCCTCGATGCCGGCGACCACGTCGAAGGACTCCGGCCCGTGGAACGCGATGATCCCGTCGATCACCTCGCGGAACGCGACGCCGTCGGCGAAGAGCGGCATCAGGTCCTTGAACAGGACCCCCGGCTTGGGGAAGTCCGGCACGTCCAGGATCCGGCTGGCGACCAGCTGGGCGGCCTCCGGGCCGCTGTCTCCCCGTACGCCGGTGGTGTGGGTCTCCGTCATGGTGCGTCCCATGTCCTCTCGAAACGACGACGGCGTCCGTCACGCCGTGGCAACAGCATGACGGACGCCGTCGGGTCGATTCCGTCCGGGCCGGTGGTCAGCGGCGCTTCGCGCCGCCCGGCCGGTTGCCCCCGCCACCACCGGGGCGACCGCCCCGGGCGCCGCTGGGACGCTTGCCGGTCGGCCGGGCGCCGACCTTCGGGGCGACGCCGGCGAGCGCCGCGTCCGGGTCGACCGGCTGGTCGCCGGTCGGCGCGGGCCGCGGGGCGCCCTTCGGGGTGACCTCACCGCGGGCGACGGCCGCCCGGCGGGAGAGCACCCGCTTGTTGTGCGCGCTGATCCGCGGGTCCTGGTTCTTCAGCAGCACCAGCAGCGGGGTGGCCAGCAGGATCGAGGTCAGGAACGCGACCGCCATGCCGACGAAGAGCACCAGGCCGAGGTCCTTCAGGGTGCCCGCGCCGAGCAGCCCGGCGCCGATGAAGAGCAGGCCGCCGACCGGGAGCAGCGCCACCACGGAGGTGTTCAACGAACGCATGAGGCTCTGATTGAGGGCCAGGTTGGACGCCTCGCCGTAGGTCAGGTTGTTGTTCGCGGTGATGCCGCGCGTGTTCTCCTGCACCTTGTCGAAGACCACCACCACGTCGTAGAGCGCGAAGCCCAGGATGGTGAGGAAGCCGATGATCGTCGACGGGGTGACCTCGAAGCCGACGAGCGAGTAGATGCCGGAGGTGAGGACCAGGTTGGTGAGCAGCGAGACGATCGCGGCGACCGCCATCCGCCACTCGAAGCGCAGCACCAGGTAGATCGACACCACGGCGAGGAAGATCAGCAGGCCGAGGAACGCCCGGGAGGTGACCTGGCTGCCCCACGCCTCGGAGACCTGGCTGCCGCTGATCTGGTCGGCCTGGATGCCGAACTCCTGCGCCATCGCGGTCTTGGCCGCGTTGGCCTGCTCCTGGCTCAGCTGCCCGGTGCGCATCTCGTAGGTCTCGCCGCCGGCCCCGCCGACCTTCTGCGCGGTGACCACCTCGACGCCGGGCGCCTCCTTGGCGAGCGCGTCGTCGACGACCGTCTCGGCCCGGTCCAGCGTGCCGACGCTGGCCGGCACCTGGAACGAGTTGCCGCCGGCGAACTCGATGCCGAGCTTGAAGCCGTTGAACGCGAAGCTCAGCACCGCGATCAGCACCAGCGCGCCGGCGACGCCGAACCACAGCTTGCGCTTGCCGACGATGTTGAGATCGGCCTCGCCACGGTAGAGCCGGGCGGCCAGACCACTCTTAGCCATCTCAGGCCTCCTTGACGCGCGGGTTGCGGGCGGTGCCCGACTCGGCCGACCGGGCCGGCAGCGCCCGGCCCAGACCGCTGACCCGCGGGGACAGGAACGCCCGGGTACGGGCGAACATCGTCATGATCGGGTGGCGGAAGAGGAACACGACAACCAGGTCCAGCACGGTCGCCAGGCCGAGCGCGAAGGCGAAGCCCTTCACCGCGCCGACCGACACGATGTAGAGCACCACGGCCGACATCAGCGTGATGGCGTTCGCCGAGATGATCGTCCGGCGGGCCCGGATCCAGGCCCGCGGCACCGCGCTGCGCGGGCTGCGACCCTCGCGGATCTCGTCCTTGAGCCGTTCGAAGTAGATGACGAACGAGTCCGCCGCCACACCGAGCGAGACGATCATCCCGGCGATGCCGGCGAGGGTGAGCGTGAAGCCGATCGACCGGCCGAGCACCACCAGTGCGCCGAAGACCAGCAGCGCGGAGAGCACCAGGCTGAGGAAGATGACCGAGCCGAGCAGCCGGTAGTAGAAGAACGAGTAGATGATGACCAGCAGCATGCCGATGCCGGCCGCGAGCAGACCCGCCTTGAGGTGGCTGTCGCCCAGCGTCGCGGTGACGTTCTGGCTCTCCTGCGGCTCGAACGTCACCGGCAGCGCGCCGTAGCGGAGCTGGCTGGCGAGCGCGTTCGCCGACTTGTTGTCGAAGCTGCCGGTGATCTGCGAGTCACCGGTCAGCACGCCCTGGATCTCCGGCGAGGAGACGATCTTGTTGTCCAGCACCACGGCGACCCGGCACTTGCCGTCCTGCCCGAGCGCGGTCTGGTCGCAGGCCTGACCCTCGTTGTTGAACGACTCGCGGGTCAGCGCGGTCCACTTCTCCTGGCCGCCGCCGGTGAAGTTGAGGCTCACCACCCAGGAACTGGTCTGGTCGAGCTGGGCGGAGGCGTTCTTGACGTCGGTGCCCTCGACCTTGGCCACGTCGAGCAGGTTCTTCGCGCCGGCCTCGCAGGCCACCGCCTTCTGCTTCGGGTCCTTGATCGAGCCGGCCGGCCGCTTGTCGAGCTGGGCGCAGGTGATGGTCGGGACGTTGAACTGCATCTCGGGCGTCAGCACCGCGATCTCCTGCGGGGAGAGCGTGCCGAACGGCTTGAGCTTGTCGGCCAGCGACGGGTCGGCGGTGAGGTCCGCCGGGGCCTGCAGGCCGGAGGCGGCGGCCCAGGCGGCCGCGCCCACCTTCTGCTGCACGGCCTGGCGCTGCTGCTCGATGCTCTGCGGCACCGGCTCGGCGCTGGCGCTCGGACTCGGCGCGGCGGCGCTCGGCGAGGCCGACGGGGTCGGCGTGGCGCTGGCGCTCGGCGCCGGGGCCATCCCACCCTGCCCGCCGGCGCTCGGCGACGCGGTGACCTTGGCGCTCGCGCTGGCCTTCGGCGACGCGCTGCCGGACGGCTTCGGCGAGGCGCTGCCCGACGGCTTGACGCTGCCCGGCGGCGCGGCGGAGACGCTGGGGCTCGGCGCCGGCGCGGCGGCGGCGCCGCTGCCGTCGGCGGCCTTGAGCACCTTGCGGAAGCGCAGCTCGGCAGCCTCGCCGACGTCGGTCAGGTCGCGGTTCTGGCCGGGCAGGGAGATGACGATGTTGCGGTTGCCCTCGGTGACCACCTCCGCCTCGGCCACACCGTAGGCGTTGACCCGGCTCTCGATGATCTGCCGCGCCTCTTCGAGGTTCTCGGCGGTCGGCGGCTTGCCGTCCACCGTGTTGGTGGCCTCGAGCGTCATCCGGGTGCCGCCGATGAGGTCCAGGCCGAGCCGGGGCTCCAGCCGGTCCTTCCAGCCACCGCTGGCGCCGCCCGAGAAGAACACCAAAAGATAGAGGACGACGAAGATGAACCCGAGCACGGCGAGCTGCCGTCCGGGGCGCATCTGTCCCTGAGGTGGTGCCACGGCTGTCCTGTCTCCCTGTACGGTCGCGCCGCTTCCACGGCGGCGACAACTGTCGGGCCGGGGGTGTCCGCCCGACTGCTCCGGCTTGGCCGACCCGGTCACCGGCACGCCGACCCGGACGCGGCGCGGGGGCGCCGCGCGGGCCTGGCCGCGCGCCGGCGTCGGACGCCGACCCAACTATCCACTTGTGGGGGTGTTTCCGCTGCCCCCTCGGGGGCAAGTGGTCACTCCTTGACCGACTCGGCTTCCTCGCTGATGGTCTCCGCCTCGGGCGCCTCGGCCCGCTTGACCACCCGGGCCACGGCGGGGCGCGCGTACCGGGTCTGCACACCCGGCGCCACCTCGAGCAGGACCGTGTCGTCCTCGACCACGGTGACCGTGCCGTGCAGGCCGCCGATGGTGACCACCTCGTCGCCTGGGGCGAGGGCGGACTGCATCTGCTCCGCCTCGCGACGGCGCTTCTGCTGCGGACGGATCATCATGAAGTACATGACGACGAAGAGCAGAGCGATCATGAGGATCGGCGTCAGACCGCCGGCTCCCCCGCCACTCGCTGCTGCGTAAAGCACGGTGTCGACCTTCCGGTTGGCCTCCGCCGGCCCCGGGGGGCGCCGCAGCGGAAGCGGATTCTCACGTCCTGTACAGACCGCGGCGAAGTCTAGTCCCTGCTCCTGGGAAGACCGAATGCGGCACAGATCACGAACGGATCACGGCCGATCGGTCTGCGTCGAGAACAGATCGGGCCCCGGAGGGGCATCCACACCAAATGTACCATTCGGGGGATTGCGGCCCAGATGGTGCCAGGCGGCCTCGGTGGCCACCCGCCCCCGGGGCGTCCGCGCGAGCAGCCCGGCCCGGACCAGGAACGGCTCGCAGACCTCCTCGACCGTGTCCGGCTGCTCCCCCACCGCCACCGCCAGGGTGGAGACCCCGACCGGACCGCCCCGGAACGAGTCGACGAGCGCCTTGAGCACCGCCCGGTCGAGCCGGTCCAGGCCCAGCGCGTCCACGTCGTAGACCGTGAGCGCGGCCCGCGCCGTCTCCAGGTTGACCTCACCGTCGGCGCGCACCTCGGCGTAGTCGCGGACCCGGCGCAGCAGCCGGTTGGCGATCCGGGGCGTGCCCCGGGAACGGCCGGCGACCTCCGCCGCGCCCTCCGGCGTGATCGGCACGCCGAGGATCCGGGCGGAGCGGTGCAGCAGCGTCTCCAGGTCGGCCGGGGAGTAGAAGTCGAGGTGCGCGACGAAACCGAACCGGTCGCGCATCGGCCCGGTCAGCAGGCCGGACCGGGTGGTGGCGCCGACGAGCGTGAACGGCTCCACGTCGAGCGGGATGGCGGTCGCGCCCGGGCCCTTGCCCACCACCACGTCCACCCGGAAGTCCTCCATCGCGCTGTAGAGCAGCTCCTCGGCCGGCTTGGCGATCCGGTGGATCTCGTCGATGAAGAGCACGTCGCCCTCGGCCAGGCTGGTCAGGATCGCGGCCAGGTCGCCGGAGCGCTCGATCGCCGGCCCACTGGTCACCCGGATCCCGGTGCCCAGCTCCGCGGCCACGATGTTGGCCAAGGTCGTCTTCCCGAGGCCGGGCGGCCCCGACAGGAGGATGTGGTCCGGCGGGGAGCCACGCCGCATCGCGCCCTGCAACAGCAGGTCGAGCTGGTCGCGGACCCGGTGCTGGGCGATGAACTCACCGAGCCGCTTCGGCCGGACGCTGGCCTCCGCGTCCAGCTCGGCGTCGCTGACGTACGCCGAGACCAGGTTGTCGTTGCTCATCTGGTGCGGCCCAGGAGGCGGATCGCCTGCTTGAGCAGGACCGGCACCGGCGGGGTATCCCCGTCGACGGTCTCGGCGACCGCGACCACCGCCTGCTCCGCCTGGGCGGCCGACCAGCCGAGCCCGACCAGGGCCTGACGCACCTGGTCCGGCCAGCCGCCCCCGGTCACCCCGCCCGCGTCGTCCGGGCCGATCGCGACCGGACCGACCCGGTCCCGCAGCTCCAGCACGAGCCGCTCGGCGCCCTTCTTGCCGATGCCCGGCACCCGGGTCAGCGCGGCGGTGTCGGCGTTGGCGATGGCCTTGCGGACGGCGTCCGGGGTGTGCACGGCGAGCACCGCCTGGGCCAGCCGGGGACCGACCCCGCTGGCGGTCTGCAGCAGCTCGAAGAGCTGCTTGGCGTCGTCGTCGGCGAAGCCGTAGAGGGTGAGCGAGTCCTCCCGGACCACCAGGCTGGTGGCGAGCCGGGCCGGCTGGCCGACCCGCAGGTCGGCGATGGTGCCGGGGGCGCACTGCACGGCGAGGCCGATGCCGCCCACCTCCACCACGGCGTGGTCCGGACCGGTAGCGGTCACCGTGCCGCGCACACTCGCGATCATCGTCGCGCCCCTCCTCGTCGAGCCTGGTCGGCCGCCGCGGCCAGCTTGGACCGGGTGCCGCCGCGCCAGACGTGGCAGATGGCCAACGCCAGCGCGTCGGCGGCGTCGGCCGGCTTCGGCGGCTCCGCCAGGCGCAGCAGCCGGGTGACCATGGTGGTCATCTGCTTCTTGTCCGCCTGGCCGGAGCCGGTCACCGCCGCCTTCACCTCGCTCGGCGTGTAGGTCGTCACCGGCAGCCCGGCGCGCGCGCCGGCCAGCACCGCCACGCCGCTGGCCTGGGCGGTGCCCATCACGGTACGCACGTTGTGCTGGCTGAACACGCGCTCCACCGCGACCGCGTCCGGCCGGTGCTCGGCGACCAGGTCGGTCAGTGAGCGGTCCAGGTGCAGCAGGCGCAGCGGCAGCTCGTCGGCGGGATCGGTGTAGACGACGTAGTAGGCGACCAGGGTGCAGGGGCGGCCCGGCACGCCCTCGACCACGCCGACCCCGCACCGGGTCAGCCCCGGGTCGACGCCCAGCACGCGCACGCCGCCTCCTCCCCGAGCCGCCAGCAGTACGTGTGTTCGACACACCCTACTGGTGCGCCGCGCCGGCCGGACGGGCGGACACGCCGGGGACGACCGGCGCGCGCCGCACCACACACTGAAGCGGTCGAGTATGTGTCGCCGCCCCATGTGCCCGGGGCCACACGCCTCGTAACTTCTGCGCCATGACGGCAGAACCCGTGGCGGTCCCCCACGTCGTACACGTCGACCTCTCCGGTCGCAACGCCCTGGTGACCGGTGGTGGCAGCGGCATCGGACGGGCCTGCGCCCTGCGCCTGGCGGCGGCCGGCGCCTCGGTCGTGGTGCTGGACCGCAACGTGGAGGCGGCCAAGGCCGTGGCCGCCGAGGCCGGCGGCCGGGCCGAGGGGATCGACCTGGCCGACCCGGAGGCGGTGGACCGGCTCGACGTGGACGCCGACATCGTGGTGAACAACGCCGGGTTGCAGCACGTCGCGCCGGTGCAGGAGTTCCCGGTCGAGCGCTTCGAGTACATCCAGCGGGTGATGGTGGAGGCGCCGTTCCTGCTCATCCGCCGGGCGCTGCCCCGGATGTACGCGGGCGGCTGGGGCCGGATCGTCAACATCTCCTCGGTGCACGGGCTGCGCGCCTCGCCGTTCAAGGCGGCGTACGTCTCGGCGAAGCACGCGCTGGAGGGCCTGTCCAAGGTGGTGGCGCTGGAGGGCGCCGCGCACGGGGTGACGGCCAACTGCATCAACCCGGCGTACGTGCGGACCGCGCTGGTGGAGAGCCAGATCGCCGACCAGGCGGCCAGCCACGGCATCGGCGAGGACGAGGTGATCGAGAAGATCATGCTGGCCCGGGCGGCGATCAAGCGGCTGATCGAGCCGGAGGAGGTGGCCGAGCTGGTGGCGTACCTGTGCGCCCCGCCGGCCGCGTTCCTCACCGGCGCCTCGATCGCCCTCGACGGGGGCTGGACGGCGAACTAGTGGCGCCGCGCACAATGTCGGTCATGTCGTCGCCGGTGGAGTTCCTGGAGCTGCTGGCGCGCGAGGCCGCCGCGGTCGAGTTCGAGGGCCCGCTGGTCGCCGCGCGCGCCGCCGGCCTGCCCGCCGACCGGCTGGCCGAGCTGGAACAGGCGAAGGTGGTGGCGCTGCGGGTCCGGGCGCTGTTGGAGCGCCGGCGTCGCCGGGAGACCGAGTTGTCCGGTCTCTACGACACCGCCAGCGACCTGGCCGGGCTGCGCGACCTGGACGACGTGCTGCGGGCGATCGTGCACCGGGCGCGGATCCTGCTCGGCACCGACGTGGCGTACATGACGCTCAACGACGACGAGCGCGGCGACACCTACATGCGGGTCACCGACGGGTCGATCTCGGCCCGGTTCCAGCGGCTGCGGCTGGAGATGGGCGACGGCCTGGGCGGCCTCGTCGCGCAGACCGGCACCCCGTACGTCACCTCGAACTACCAGGAGGACGAGCGGTTCCGGCACACCGGGGAGATCGACGGCGGGGTGGGCGAGGAGGGCCTGGTGGCCATCCTCGGCGTGCCGCTGCGGCTCGGTTCCAGCGTGATCGGCGTGCTCTACGCGGCCAACCGCTCGGCCCGCCCGTTCGCCCGGGAGGAGGTGTCGCTGCTGGTCTCGCTGGGCGCGCACGCGGCGGTGGCGATCGACACCGCCCGGCTGCTGGCCGAGACCCGCGCCGCACTGGAGGAGCTGTCGGCGGCCAACGGCACGATCCGCGCGCACAGCAGCTCGGTCGAGCGGGCCGCCGCCGCGCACGACCGGATGACCGCGCTGGTGGTGCGTGGCGGCGGGATGGAGGACGTGGCGGCGGCGGTGACCGAGGTGCTCGGCGGGGCGCTGCTGGCGCTGGACGCCGAGGGCCGCCGGCTGGCCCGGGTCGGCGAGATCGAGGAGCCGGACCGGGCGGACATCGTGGAGGCGGTCGCCGCGTCGCGCACCGAGGGGCGCAGCGTGCGACGCGGTCCGCTCTGGTACGCGGCCGTGGTGGCCGGGGCGGAGAACCTGGGCGCCCTGGTGCTGCGCCCGGACGACGAGCTGGTCGACGCCGACCAGCGCATCCTGGAGCGGGCCGCGCTGGTGACCGCGTTGCTGCTGCTGTTCCGCCGCACGGTGGCCGAGGCGGAGGGCCGGGTCCGGGGTGAGCTGCTCGACGACCTGATCGCCCGCCCGCTGCGGGACACCGACGCGCTGCGCAGCCGGGCCCGCCGGATCGGGGTGGACCTGGACGCCCCGCACGTGCTGGTGGCGGTCGGCGACGACGCGTTCGCCGAGACCGGGTCGGCCCGGCAGCGGGTCCTCTCCTGGGCCACCACGTACGCCTCGACCCGGGGCGGGCTGGCCGCGGCGCGCGACGGGCGGGTGGTGCTGATGCTGCCCGGACAGGACGCCGGCGGCGCGGCCCGGGCGGTGGCCCGGGACCTGTCCCGGGTGACCGGCCGGCCGGTGACCGCGGGGGCGAGCGGGCCGTCGACCGGCCCGGCGTCGCTGGCGGTCACGTTCGCCGAGGCGGAGCGGTGCCTGACCGCGCTGGGCGCGCTGGGCCGGGCCGGGCAGGGGGCGAGCACCGCGGAGCTGGGCTTCGTCGGGCTGCTGCTGGGCGCGGTCGGTGACGCCGGCGACCGGGACGTGAGCGGGTTCCTGACCGCGACGGTGGGGCCGGTGGTCGACTACGACGCGCGGCGGGGCACCGCGTTGGTGAAGACGCTGGAGGCGTACTTCGGGGTGGGCGGCAGCCTGGCCCGGGCGGCCGAGCAGTTGCACGTGCACGTGAACACGGTGACCCAGCGGCTGGAGCGGGTCGGGCAGCTGCTCGGCGCCGACTGGCAGAAGCCGGAGCGGGCGCTTGAGGTGCAGCTCGCGCTGCGCCTGCACCGGCTCCGCACGCCGGCCGCCTGAGCCGCCGACCGGGGTCAGCGGGCGCAGGCCGGCGCCGATGGCGTCAGCGGGCGCGCAGGCCGTCCAGGACCGTGTCGACGATGCGCTCCGGCAGGAGCCGCTCGTCCGGCCCGGGATACCAGTGCACCATCCGCTGGGTCAGCATCGGCGCGGTGAGCAGCGCCATGGCCACCTCGACGTCCAGGTCGGCGCGCAGCTCGCCGCGTTCGACAGCGCGGCGCAGCACCTCGCGCATCGCCTCCCGCCGGGGTTCGATGATCGCCTCGTAGGCCTGGCGGTGGGCGGAGCTGCGGCTCACCTCGGGCACCAGGCACGGCATGATCATGCGGGCCCGCGGGTCGACGTGCTGGCCGACGGCGCCGACGAGCTGCACCAGGTCGTCGCGCACCGAGCGCCCGCGGGTGCGGGGCGGGTCGCCCTTGAGCCGGCGCAGCGCGTCCAGCAGCAGTGCTTCCTTGCCGGGCCAGCGGCGGTAGATGGTGGCCTTGCCGACGCCGGCCCGGGCGGCGATCGCCTCGATGGAGAGCGCCTCGATGGTGCTGCCCTCGGCCAGCAGGTCGAGGGTGGCCTCCACGATCGCCTCGTCCGCGCGGGTGCTCCGCGGTCGCCCGGGCGACCGCGGAGCATCCGCCGTGGAAGTCATGTCAGACATTGTCCACGAACCTATGCGGTCCCGGCCAACTCCGGCTCCGTGGCCGGCGTCGCGTCGGCCGCGACGACCGGCCGGCCCGGCATCCAACGGAACACGATCACCACGCCGAGCGTGGCGACGAGCGCGGAGATCCCGGCCGCCCAGTGCATCGCCGAGACGAACGAGTCGTTCGCGGCCTCGATCAGCCGCGGCGCGGCCGGGCCGAGCCGGTCGGCGACCGCGTACGCCCCGGAGACCGACTCCCGGGCCGCGTCGCGGACCGGTTCGGGCAGCGCGGACACCGCCGGGGCGACCTGGTCGCGGTAGACCGCGGAGAGCACCGAGCCGAGCACCGCCACGCCGAGCGCGCCGGCCACCTGGCGGATCGTGTTGCTGACCGCCGAGCCCACGCCGGCCTTCTCCCGGGGCAGCGCCGACATGATCGACTCGGTGGCCGGCGGCATGATGTTGGCCATCCCGGCGCCCTGGAGGAAGCCCAGGGCCGAGAAGATCCAGATCGGCGTGTCCGCGTCGATGAGGACGAACGCGGCGAGTGCCACGACGGTGAGCAGCAGCCCGACCGCGGCGACGGCCCGGCCGCCGTAGCGGCGGACCATCGCGGCGCTGCGCGGCGCGAAGATCAGCTGCGCGGCCGCGAAGGGCAGGAACAGCAGGCCGCTCTCCAGCGGGCTGTAGCCGCGCACCAGTTGGAGGTAGAACGCGCCGAAGAACATCACGCCCATGGCGGCGAAGAAGACCAGGCCGACCAGGGCCACCGGGGCGGCGAACCGGGGCACCCGGAACAGCCGCACGTCCAGCGACGGGTGGTCGCTGCGCAGCTCGTGCGCGACGAACCAGCCGAGCACCGCGAGACCACCGACGATCGAGACCCAGACCAGCGGACGACCGAAGCCGTGCTCGCCGCCGTCGATGATGCCGTAGGTGAGCGCGACCAGGCCGATCACGGAGAGCAGCACGCCGAGCACGTCCACCCGGCCCGGGGACGGGTCGCGGGACTCGGGCACCAGCAGCGCGACGAGCAGCACGCCCACCGCCACCACCGGCACGTTGATCAGGAAGACCGAGCCCCACCAGTAGTGCTCCAGCAGCGCGCCGCCGAGCACCGGGCCGATGGCCACGGCGAGGCCGACCGCGCCGGCCCAGACGCCGATCGCCCGGCCGCGCTCGCGCGGGTCGAAGACGTTGGAGATGATCGAGAGGGTCACCGGCATGATGGCCGCGCCGCCCACGCCCATCAGGGCCCGGGCGGCGATCAGCTGCGCCGGGTCCTGCGCGTACGCCGACAGCAGCGAGGCCAGCCCGAACAGCGCGAGCCCGAGGATCAGGAACCGCCGGCGGCCGAGCCGGTCGCCGAGCACGCCGAACGTGAAGAGCAGGCCGGCGAAGACGAGCGTGTAGGAGTTGATCGCCCACTCCAGCTCGCCCTGGCTGGCGCCGAGGCCGCGCACCGGGTCGGCGAGGGTGCGCAGCGCGACGTTGAGGATGGTGTTGTCGAGGACGACCACGAGGAGGCTGATCACCAGCACCCCGAGGATCGCCCACCTCCTCGGGTGTCCGGTGTTCTCGTGCGGTTCCATTCGGGTTCTCCCCCCGGTTCACCCGCGTCCGAATACGATACGGGGCAGACTCGTAACTCCCGCCGAGCGTAGGTGAGGGAGTTTCGATACGGAACCGGTTCGTATCGAATGTGCGCCAGCTCACGTCCGGGCGCGGGCCCACCCCCGTGCGAGGGCCCGCGCCCGGCGACTCAGGCGGGCGGGCCGGCGGCCAGCGCCAGCCGCAGCACCGCGTCGCGCACCGGCAGCATCCGTCGGGCCTGGGAGAGCCGCCCCGCCCACCGCGCGCCGGCCGCGATGCGCTGGGTGGGCCGGCGGCGCCGCCGGTCGTACGTCCGCAGCGCGGCCGGCAGGTCGGTGGCGTCGCGGACGCACTCGGCCAGCGCCACCGCGTCGATCAGCGCCTGGCAGGCGCCCTGCCCGAGGTCGGGGGTCATGGCGTGCGCGGCGTCGCCGAGCAGCGCCACCCGGCCCGCCACGTAGGACGGCAGCGGGGTCAGGTCGCGGATCTCGTGCCGCAGCACCCCGGCCGGCGTGAGCGCGTCCAGCACCCGACGCACCGGCGGGTGCCAGTCACCGAAGAGGCGGCGCAGCTCGGCCACGTCGTCGGCCGGTGCGGGATGCCCGGGCGGGAGGCTCACCGAGGCGTACCAGTTGGTCCGCCCGCCGCCGACCGGCGTGAGGCCGAACTTGCGCCCCCGACCCCAGGTCTCGCCGCCCTCGGCCGACTCCGCGTCGACCACGCCGCGCCAGGCCACCGTGCCCGCGTAACGCAGCGGGTAGCGCCCGCCGTGCACCGACGCGCGGACCACGCTGTTGATCCCGTCCGCGCCGACCACCAGGTCGTACGCGTCGAGCAGCGCGCCCGGGTCGGCGACCGGCGCGGCGAACCGCAGCGCCTCGGGGGGCAGCGCGGCGGCCAGCGTGGTGAGCAGCGCCGGCCGGGTGACCAGGTGCACCGGCTCGCCGTGGCGTCGCTCGATCCGGCCGACGTCGATGGTGGCGATGCGGCTGCCGTCCGGCCGTCGGATCGACCCGCCGGCCTGCCGGCGGGCGCGCCGGCGCACCTCGTCGCCGACGCCGAGCGCGTCCAGGGCGCGCATCGCGCCGGGCCAGATGCCGAGCCCGGTGCCGGTCTCCGGCAACCCGGGAGAGCGTTCCAGGACGGTCACCTGCCAGCCCGCCGCCCGCAGGCCGAGGCCCGCCGCGAGCCCACCGATGCCGCCGCCGACCACCACCGCACGCCCGTCCATGCGGTCACCGTACTACAGATGTAGTCGGCGGCACTACGGCTGTAGTCTGACCCGGTGACCGACCGCCGTCAGCTCCTGCTCGACGCCGCCGTCCGGGTGCTCGGCACCCGCGGGCCGCGCCACCTCACCCACCGCGCGGTGGACGCCGAGGCGGGGCTGCCCGAAGGCTCCGCCTCCAACCGGTTCCGCACCCGCGAGGCGCTCGTCGACGCCGTCTTCGCCCGGCTGGTCGAGGTGGAGACGCAGGCCTGGCAGCGGCTCGCGGCGGACCTGCCCCCCGGCGACGTCGACGCGACCGCCCGCGTCCTCGGCCGGCTGATCCGGGAGTTCACCACCGAGCGGCGGGAGGTCACGCTGGCCCGCTACGCCCTCTTCGTCGAGGCGGCGGTACGCCCCGAACTGCGGCCGGCGATCGAGGCCGGCCGGGCCCAGCTGGCCGGGTGGGGGGTACCGCTGCTCGCCGCGCTCGGCTCGACCGACCCGCCGGCCCACTTCCGGATGCTGCTCGCGCTCGTCGACGGGCTCTTCGGCAACCAGCTCGCCGCGCCCGACGACGCCTTCGACCCCGAGTCCGCGGTGGCCACCCTGCTGCACGGCTTCCGCGCCGGCGGTCGTTGTTAAAAGGGGCCCCCTCCTCTACCGGAGGCGTTAAGAAGGGGCCCCGCCTTGCAGGCAGGCGGCGATGGCCTCGGGGAGGGTGGTGAGGCGCAGCGGGGGCGGGAACGGCTCGATCCAGCCCGGGCCGGCGGCGAGCACCCGGACACCCGGAAGATCCCGCCGGAGGCGGACCAGCCGGTACGCCCGGCCGGTCAGCGGGGACTGCGACCAGACCACCACCACCCGCGGCCGGACCCGGGCCGCCGCGCCGGCCAGCGCCGACCAGGGCAGCGCCGGGCCGAGGTGCAGGCAACCGCGACCCCGCTCGCGCAACGCGGCGGCCAGCGCGTGCAGCCCGAGGCAGTGCGTCTCGTGCTCGGCGCCGGCGAGCAGCAACCCGCGCGCGGGCAGCGGTCGGCTCGGGTCGCGGCGGAAGACGTCCAACCCGACCCGCACCCCCTCGGACAGGGCGTGCTCCACCGCGATGTCGGCGGGGCTCTCCCCGCGCAGGCCGCCCAGCAGAGGCAGGCAGACCTGCTCCCAGACCGGCGCCACCCCGGCCTCGGCGGCCAGGTCGAGCACCAGCCCGGCGACCTGGTTGTCGTCCAGGTCCTCGGCGGCGGCCAGCAGCCGCTTACGGGCCGTCTCGGCGGCCCCGGCCGGCATGTTGTTCCACAGCAACGGACGTACCCCCGGGTAGCTCTCCTACCAGGGGGTTCGTCCGGTCGCCCCGATCCGGATGCGCCGGGGGGAAAATCATTCGCGCCGGGCGGCCCCCCGACGCCTCAGCAGGTGGGCGACCGTGCCCCAGAGGCCCCGCCGGAACAGCAGCACCACCAGCACGAAGATGCCGCCGGTGACCAGCCCGATCGCCTCGAACCCGGAGAACGACAGCCAGTCCTCCAGGCGGACCACCAGCGCCGCGCCGAGCACGCCGCCCCACAGCGTGCCGATGCCGCCGAGCACCACCACGATGACCGCCTTGCCGGAGGTGGTCCAGTGCAGCACGTCCAGGGAGACGAACCGGTGGCCGACCGCGAAGAGCCCGCCGCCGAGCCCGGCCAGGAAACCGGAGAGCACGAACGCGGTCAGCTTGTAGCGGTGCACCGGGTAGCCCAGCGCGCGGGCCCGGGCCGGGTTGTCCCGGATGCCGACCAGCACCCGCCCGAACGGCGAGTGCACGATCCGCCAGGCCGCGAAGAGGCCGAGCAGCACGATCGGCAGGATCGCGTAGTAGAAGTAGTAGTCGTCGGTGAGGTCGGCCCCGAAGAACGCGCGTGGCACGCCCTGCAGCCCGTTCTCCCCCTGGGTGACCGAGCGCCACTCGTTGGCCACGTAATAGACCATCTGCGCGAACGCCAGGGTGACCATGGCGAAGTAGATCCCGGTGCGCTTCACCGCCAGGTAGCCGATGGGCAGCGCGAGCAGCGCCGCGCCCAGCGCCCCGGCCAGCACCGCGGCCGGGAAGGGCAGGCCGGCGTGGATCGCGACCAACCCGGTTAGGTACGCCGAGGTGCCCCAGAAGGCGGCGTGCCCGAACGACATCAGCCCGGTGAAGCCGAGCAGCAGGTCCACCGAGACGGCGAACAGCGCCCAGCACAGGATGTCCACCGCGACCGCCGGGTAGAGGCCGTTGGGCAGCCAGAGCGCGACCAGCAGGCCCACGGCCAGCAGCGCGTACCGCACCCAGCCCGGCGCCCGGGCCACGGCGAGCAGCCCGGACCGGGCCGGTGGGGCCTTGGTGTCCACCGTCGCGCTCATGCCGTGCTGACCGGGCATGCCCTCACGGCCCTCGCTCCGCTCGGTGCGTTCGGTCATGCGGGAGCCTCCTCACGGCCGAACAGGCCGGCCGGGCGCCAGAGCAGCACGGCGGCCATCACCACGAACACGACGGTCTGCGACACCAGCGGGTAGTCCGACAGGTACGCCTCGCCCCACGCCTGGACCAGGCCGATGCCGAAGCCGGCGGCGACCGAGCCGAAGATCGAGCCGAGCCCACCGATCACCACCACCGCGAACACCACGATGATCAGGTCGGCGCCCATCAGCGGGTTGACCGCCCGCATCGGGGCGGCGAGCACCCCGGCCAGCCCGGCCAGGGCGATGCCGAAGCCGAACACCGGGGTGACCCACCGGCCCACGTCGATGCCGAACGCCCGGGTCAGCTCCGGCCGCTCGGTGGCGGCCCGGACCACCATGCCGATCCGGGTCCGCCCGAGCACCCACCACACCGCGACGCAGAGCAGCACGGTGAAGCCGAGGATGAAGACCCGGTACGTCGGGAAGTCGAAGAGACCGAAGTCGACGGTCCCGCTCAGCTCGGCGGGCGTGGCGTACGGGCTGGACTGCACGCCGTACCGGGACTTCACCAGGTCCTGCAGGATCAGCGTCAGGCCGAAGGTGAGCAGGAAGTTGTAGAGCGGGTCGAGCCGGGTGAGCCGGTGGATCACCGCCCGCTCCAGCACCATGCCGAGCAGGCCCAGCGCCAGCGGCATGATCACCAGTGCGGCCCAGAACGGCACGCCCGCCTCGGCGAGCAGCACGTAGGCGCCGAACGCGCCGAGCATGTAGAACGCGCCGTGGGCGAAGTTCACCACCCGGAGCATGCCGAAGATGACCGCGAGCCCGAGGGCGAGCAGGGCGTAGAACGCCCCGCCCACCAGCCCGTTGAACGTGTTCTGCAGGAACCCGGACATGTCAGAGCTTGCAGTCCGCCGACGGCGCCCGGAACGCCTCCGCCGCCGGGATGGTCTTGAGGACCTTCACGTAGTCCCACGGCTCCTTCACCTCGGCCTGCGGCTTCACCTGGGCCAGGTAGGCGTCGTGCACGACCCGGTGGTCCTCGGCGCGGATCTTGCCGTTGCGCAGGAAGAGGTCGTTGACCTCCTTGCCCTCCAGCTGCTTGACCACGGCGTCCGCGTCGTCGGTGCCGGCGGCCTGTACCGCCTCCAGGTACTGCATCGCGGCGGAGTAGTTCGCGGCGTGCGCGAACGACGGCCGGGTGCCGGTCTCCTTCTGGAACCGGTCCGCCCACTCCCGGTTCTGCTGGTCGAAGTTCCAGTACCAGGCGTCGGTGTAGGTGGTGCCGGCCAGCGCGTCGGGGGTGAGCGAGTGGATGTCGGTGATGAACATCAGGCCGACCGCCAGCCCGACGCCCTTCTCCCGCAGCTTGAACTCGTTGTACTGCTTCACCACGTTGACCAGCTCGGCGCCGGCCTGCATGGTGCCGAGCACCTGCGGCTTCGGGTTCAGCGTCGGCGCCTTGAGCAGGAACGACGAGTAGTCGCCGCTGGTGTTCGGGAACGGCGCGCCGTCCTTGCCGACCACCGTCCCGCCGGCCGCGGCGATGGCGGTGGAGAAGCTCTTCTCCATGTCCTGCCCGAACGCGTAGTTCGGGTAGAGGATGTACCAGTTCTTGCCGACCTGCTCGGTGGTCACCGTGCCGGTGCCGTGGGCCAGCATGTAGGTGTCGTACGCGTAGTGGAACGTGTACCTGTTGCAGCTCTTCCCGGTCAGGTCGGTGGTCGCCGCGCCGATGTTGAAATAGAGCTTCTTCTTCTCCTTGGCCACGTCGGCGACCTTCAGCGCGGCCGACGAGGTGGGCACGTCCAGGATGGCGTCGACGCCCTTGCGGTCGTACATCTCCTGGGCCTTGCTGTTGGCCACGTCCGGCTTGTTCTGGTGGTCCGCGGTCTCCACCGTGATGTCCTTGGTGACCGCGTCGTCGCCGTGCTCGGCCTTGAAGTCGGCGATGGCCATCTCCACGGCCTTCACCGAGTTGCGCCCGGACAGCTCCGAGTAGGCGCCCGACTGGTCGTTGAGCACGCCCAACACGATCTTGTCGCCGGTCAGCTTCGAGTCGCCGCCGGACTGCGGACCACCGCCGCCGCAACCGGCCACCAGCAGCGCCGCCGCCGAGGCGGCGGCCACACCCACGCTCCTACGCATGTTCATCCCCTTCGTACCGCGCGGTCCGCGCGGGTCAGCCGTCGGAATTCAGATACCGAGGTACGCCAGCAGCTCGCGTTCCCGCGAGCGCACCTCGGCGTTCTCCATCGCCTCCGCGATCCGTCCCTCGGCCAGCAGGTAGTGCCGGTCGGCGACGCCGGTGGCGAAGTGCAGGTTCTGCTCGACCAGCAGCACTGTCACGCCGTGCTTCTTGGCCTCCCGCAGCAGGTCGCCGACCTGCTGCACGAGCAGCGGCGACAACCCCTCGGTGGGCTCGTCGCAGAGCAGCAGCCGGGCACCCATGCGCAGCACCCGGGCCAGCGCGAGCATCTGCTGCTCGCCGCCGGAGAGCATGGTCGCGGCCGAGTCGCGCCGCTCGTATAGGGCGGGGAACGCCTCGTACACCCGCTCCAGCGGCCACGGGTCCGGGCCGACCCGCGGCGGCAGCGTCAGGTTCTCGGTGACCGTGAGCGTGGCGTACGCGCCCCGGTCGTCGGGCACCCAGCCGAGCCCGGCCCGCGCCCGCTTGTACGCCGGCAGCCGGCTGATGTCCCGGCCGTCGAGGCGCACCGCGCCGCGCTGGTCGGGGTGCAACCCCATCACGCACCGCAGCAGCGTGGACTTGCCGGCGCCGTTGCGCCCGACCAGGGTGACCACCTCCCCGGCGGCCACCTCCAGGCTCACCTCCCGCAGCACCTGCGCCTCGCCGTAGGCGGCGGAGAGGTTGTCAATGCGCAGCATCGGCGGCTCCCAGGTAGGCGGTGATGACCCGCTCGTCGGCGCGGACCTGCTCGTACGGCCCCTCGACCAGCACCTTGCCGGCCTGCAGGACGGTGACCGTGTCGGCGAGCCGGCCCACCACGCTCATGTTGTGCTCGACCATGACCACGGTCCGGCCGGTGCGGACGGTCGAGATCAGCTCGACGGTGCGGTCGACGTCCTCCAGCCCCATCCCGGCGGTCGGCTCGTCGAGCAGCAGCACCTTCGGGTCCAGCGCCAACGCGATGGCCAGCTCCAGGGCCCGCTTGCGCCCGTACGCGAGCGCCTCGGCCGGGGCCTCGGCGAGGTCGGCGAGACCGACCATGTCCAGCAGCTCGGCGGCCCGCTCCCGGTAGCGGCGCATCAGCTTCGCCGACCGCCAGAACCGCCAGCCCAGCCCGCTCGACGACTGGAGGGCCAGCTCCACGTGCTCGCGCGCGCCGAGCTGCGGGAAGAGGCTGGTGATCTGGAACGACCGGGCCACGCCGAGGCGGGCCACCCGCTCCGGGGGCAGCCCGGTGACGTCCCGGCCGTCCAGCTCGATCCGCCCGCCGCTGGGCGGAAGGAAGCCGGTGAGCAGGTTGAACAGTGTGGTCTTGCCGGCGCCGTTCGGGCCCACCAGGGCGTGCACGGTCTCCGCCGCCACGTCCAGGTCGACCCCGTCGACGGCCCGGAAGCCCCGGAAGTCCCGGGTCAGCCCACGGGCCGACAGGATCGCTTGCCCGGCCATCGCCTCACCCTCCGCAGGTCCGTCCCGCCACGGCCAGATCGGTGACCGGGGTCACAGGGCCGTCGCGTGCAGGAAACCTACGGCGCGCCGAAGTGGTCGAGCCATGTCGATCCGCCACACATTCCCCGGGTACGGCACGGGGCCGACCTCCACAGGGGTCGGCCCCGTACCGCCGGATCCGGACGGATCGGTGCCCGTCGACATGTGGCCCGGCACCGTCACCGGCCGGCGGCGTACTCCGGCAGGTCGAGCCCGTCGGCGTGGCTGAAGAACAGCCGGGTGGCGAGCCCGCGCATCGGCCGGGACGCGATCGCCCGCATCGACGCGTCGCGCAGCCGGATCGCGGCCCGGCCCGCCGGCAGGAACCCGGAGATGCCGCCGCCGGGCAACTCCTGCCCCTTCGCCACGTGCGCCCGCAACGCCTCCTCGTACCGGCGGTGGCCCACCCGGTGGTCGCCGTCCGCGGCGGCCAGCTCCCCGGCCAGCAGGTACGCGCCGACCAGGGCCAGGCTGGTGCCCTGCCCGGTCAGCGGGGACGGGCACCAGGCCGCGTCGCCGAGCAGCGCCACCCGCCCGGTGCTCCACGAGTCCATCCGCACCTGGGCGTACCTGTCGAAGTAGAAGTCGGTCGCGGCGGGCGCGGCGGCAAGCAACTCGGCGGCGCGCCAGCCCACGTCGGCGAACCGCTCGCCGAGCAGCCGCTGCTGGGCGGACCGGTCCCGCCGGTCCACGTCCAGCGCGTCGGAGCGGAAGCTGAAGAACGCCGCCGTCCGCCCGTCGCTGGTCGGCCGGGTGCCGACCACCCGGCCGCCGGGCGCGTTGTGCATCCGGAACCACCCGTCCGCGTTCCGGTACGGGGTGGAGAAGTACGCCAGGTACGCGCCGAGCGGGCGGACGTACGCCGACTCCGGGCCGAACGCCAGCGCCCGGGTCCGGGAGTGCGAGCCGTCCGCGCCGACCACCAGGTCGACCGTGCGCGGGGCGGACCGGGTGAAGGTGAGCCGCACCCCGGCGTCGTGCTGCGCCAGCGTCTCGATCGAGTCGTCGAAGACGTACTCGACGTCGGCCCGGGTCGCCTCGTACAGCAGCCCGGCCAGGGCCCCGCGCTCGATCTCCAGGTCGGCCACGATCCCCGCACCGCCGAACGCCGCCACCGGCAGCCGGGCCCGGGTGCGCCCCCGGGCGTCCACGTACTCCATGCCCTGCTCCCGGACGCCCGCGGCCCGGACCCGCTCGGTCAGCCCCATCCGGTCGAGCACCTCGCGGGCGGCCCCGCGCACGTCCACCGCCTGCCCGCCGGGGCGCAGCCCGGGCGCGCGTTCCACCACGGTCACCGCGAAGCCGTGCCGGGACAGCCAGAAGGCGAGGGCCGGGCCGGCCACGCCGGCGCCGGAGATGAGCACGGTGCGGTCGTTCATGACGTCTCCCCTGGGTCGCACACCTCGGTCACGCCGGACGCTAGGTCCGCCCGTCCGGCACCGGGCCGGACGACCTAGTACGCCGCCCGCGCGGGGCCCCTCGGACGCCCACCGCACTAGTACGCTTCGGCGCGGAGGTGCCCGGGGATGTCGCCGCAGGGTCAGGAACGGCAGCCGCCGTACCGGCGGATCGCCGCCGAGATCCGCCACCGGATCGAGCGGGGTGAGCTGCGCCCGGGCGACCGGGTGCCCTCGGCCCGCCAGCTCACCCGCGAGCACGGCATCGCCATCGCCACCGCCACCCGGGTGCTGGCCCGGCTCCGCGACGACGGGCTGGTGGTCACCCGGCCCGGCGCCGGCACGGTGGTGGCGGAGGCCGCCGTCCCGCCGCGACCCGTGCGGGCCCGCCCGGAGCTGAGCCGCGACCGGGTGCTGCGGACCGCCGTCGCGCTGGCCGACGCCGGCGGGCTGGCCGCGGTCTCCTTGCGGTCGGTCGCCGCCGAGCTGGGCGTGGCCACCCTCGCGCTGCACCGGCACGTGCGCGGCCGCGACGAGCTGATCCTGGCGATGGCCGACGCGGCGCTGGCCGGCGCGCCGCTGCCGGCGGTCGAGCCCACCGGCTGGCGGGCCCGGCTGGAGGTGCTCGCCCGGGCGCAGTGGGCCGTCTACCGGCGGCACCGCTGGGTGCCGCACGTCATCACCATCGCCCGGCCGCAGCCGCTGCCGCACGGCATGGCGCACACCGACCTCGCGCTGCGGGCCACCGCCGGCCTGGGCCTGGACCGCAACACCCGCTGGCACGTGGCGATCACCCTGATGACGTACGTCAAGGGCGTCGCCGTCAACCTGGAGGCCGGCGCGCAGGCGGTGCAGGACACCGGGCTCACCGACGAGGAGTGGGTGGACCGGCAGCAGGACACGTTCCAGCGGCTGATGGCCGGCGGCGGGCTGACCACCATGGACGCGCTGACCGCCGGCGGGGTCGACCTGGACCTGGCGACGGTCTTCGACTTCGGCCTCCAGCGCCTGCTCGACGGCATCGCCACGCTCGTCGACCGCCCGGTGCAAGGAGGGGCCCCTGTTGACGCCTCCGGTAGAGCGGGGCACCCCTCGCACACCTGACCGGCGCGCGGTGCCGGCGCAGGGGCCGGTCAGTCCGGAAAGGTGACCACCCAGCGGGCACCCTCGCCGCGGGCCAGCCGCGCCAGCGCCTCCGGCGCCTCGGCCAGCGACACCGTGCCGCTGACCAGCGGCGCCAGGTCAAGGTCGCCGGCGGCCAGCGCGGCGGCCAGCTCCGGCACCTCCCGATCCGGGTCGGTCGAGCCGTAGACCGAGGACCGCAGCGTGCGCGCCGAGTGGAAGACGTCCAGCGCGGAGAGGCTGAGCAGGTCGTCCTTGCCGCCCATGCCGACCACGGTGACCGCTCCCCCGCGCCGCGTCGCCCGCCAGGCGGCCCGGATGGTGGCGGCCCGGCCCACGCACTCGAAGGCGTGGTCGACGCCGCGCCCGCCGGTGCGGGCCCGGACCTCCTTGCCGAGCGTGTCGTCGGAGCGCAGGAAGTCGGTCGCGCCGGCGGCCAGCGCCAGCTCCCGCTTCGCCTCCACCACGTCCACGGCGAGGATCGGCGCCGCGCCGGCCCGCCGGGCCGCGGTGAGCACCGCCAGCCCGACGCCGCCCAGCCCGATCACCGCGACCGACTCACCGGCGGCGACCCGGGCGGTGTTGCGGACCGCGCCGGCGCCGGTGAGCACCGCACAGCCCAGCAACGCCGCCTCGGCCGGTGGCAGCCCGGGCGGCACCGGCACGGCCGCCCGCTCGGGCACCACCACCTCCTCGGCGAGCGCGCCCAGCCCGAGGGTGACCTGCAGCGGTTCCCCGGCAGCGGTCTCCCCCCGGGGCACCGACGCGGCCGTGTTGGCGGCGCAGAGCCAGGGCTCGCCGTGCCGGCAGTGCCAGCAGTCGCGGCAGGCGGGCGCCCAGTTGAGCACCACCGGCGTGCCCACGGCCAGCCGGGCACCGGGCCCGGCCTCGGTCACCACGCCGGTCGCCTCGTGCCCCAGCACCAGTGGGTAGGCGGGCGCCAGCGTGCCGTCCACCATGGCCAGGTCCGAGTGGCAGATGCCGGCGGCGCGGATCCGGACCCGCAGCTCGCCGGGGCCGGGCGCGGGCAGGCGGACCTCCTCGACCGCCGGGGTGGCGCCCCGGCCGCGGACCACCAGTGCCCTCATCGCTGGATCGCCTTCACCTCGGTGAACTCCTCCACGCCGTACGTGCCCAGCTCGCGGCCGAGCCCGGACTGCCGGTAGCCGCCGAACGGGGCGAGCGGGTTGAACGCGCCGCCGTTGACGTCCACCTGCCCGGTGCGCAGCCGCCGGGCCACCGCCAACGCCGCGTCCTCGTCGGCCGACCAGACCGCGCCGGCCAGCCCGTACCGGGAGTTGTTGGCGATCGCGACCGCCTCGTCGGTGTCGGTGAACGGGATCACCGCGAGCACCGGCCCGAAGACCTCCTCCTGCGCCAGCGCGCTGTCCGGGTGCACGTCGGCGAGGACGGTGGGCGCGACGAAGTGGCCGCGCGGCGGCAGCGGCGCGGCCGGGCCGCCGGCGACGAGCCGGGCGCCGTCGGCGATCGCCCGGTCGACGTGCCCGCGTACCCGATCGGCCTGGGCGGCCGAGACCAGCGGGCCGAGCCGGGTGGCCGGGTCGAACGGGTCGCCGAGCCGGTAGCCGGCCACCGCCGTCGCGGCCAGTTCGAGCGCCTCGTCGTAGCGGTCGCGGTGCACCAGCATCCGGGTCCAGGCGGTGCAGGTCTGGCCGGAGTTGACGAGCACGTTGCCGACGCCGACCTTGACCGCGGTGGGCAGGTCGGCGTCGGCCAGGATCACGTTCGCCGACTTGCCGCCCAACTCCAGCGCGACCCGGGCGATGCGGTCGGCGGCCAGGTGCGCGATCCGCCGGCCGGTCGCGGTGGAGCCGGTGAACGAGACCAGGTCGACGTCGGGGTGCGCGGCGAGCGCCTCGCCGACCACCGGGCCGGTGCCGGGCACCAGGTTGACCACCCCCGGCGGCAACCCGGCCTCGGTCACCGCGTCGAAGAGCAGGTAGGCGGTGAGCGGCGTCAGCTCGCTGGGCTTGAGCACCACCGTGCAGCCGGCGGCGAGCGCCGGTGCGAGCTTGGCGACCACCTGGTGCAGCGGATAGTTCCACGGGGTGATCGCGCCGACCACGCCGACCGGTTCGCGGACCACCACCGAGTTGCCGACGACCTGCTCGGCGGCCGGCCGGGCAGCCAGCTCGACCATGCCGCGCAGCACGATCAGCGGCAGGCCGGCCTGCACCCGGGTGGCCAGCTTGAGCGGGGCGCCCAGCTCCGAGGCGACGGTGCGGGCGATGTCGTCGGCGCGGGCGGCGAGCGCGGCGTGCAGCCGGTCCAGGTGTGCGGCCCGCTCGGCGGGGGCGGTGGCGGCCCAGCCGGGGAACGCCGCCCGGGCGGCGGCCACCGCGCGGTCCACGTCGGCCGGGGCGCCGGCGGGCACCTCGCCGATCGTCTCCCCGGTGGCCGGGTTCTCCACCGGAATCGTGTCGCCCGACGACGGGTCGACCCAGTCACCGGCGACGTGCAGGTGGTGGCGCGTCAGCGGGGCGGGAGGCGCGGTGGCGAGATCCATGGCGTCCTTCGGGGGCGGAAACTAGCGGTGGGAGTTTCGACGCTACTCCCGACCGGCGGTCCGTTCCAGCGGGGTGACCGTTGCCGCGTACTCGGCGGCGAGGCCGTGCAGCAACGCGTCCAGGCCGAGCGCGAACGCGCCCTCGTCGACGCTGCGCTGGTGGCCGGGGAGCCGGTGGGCCTGGTGCAGGTGCGGGTGCGCGGCATAGAGCGACGGGTCCTCGACGAAGCCGCGGGCGAACGAGCCGAGCGCCGAGCCGGCCACGAAGTAGCGCATCGCCGCGCCGATGTGGGTGGCCCGCGCGGGCGGCCAACCGGCCCGGACCAGGGCGCCGTAGACCGCGTCGGCCATCGCGAGCGCGGCCGGCCGGCGGCCCGGCCCCCGGGCCAGGTACGGGACGACGTGCGGATGGGCGGCCAGCGCGGCCCGGTAGGAGCCGGCCCAGCGGCGCAGCGCCTCGGCCCAGTCGTACCTGTCGAACGCCCCCACGTCGACGGTCGCGGTGACGCTGTCGGCCACCGCGTCCAGGATCTCCTCCTTGGTGGCGAAGTGGTTGTAGAGCGAGGGACCGCGTACGCCGAGCGCGGCGGCGAGCCGCCGGGTGGAGAGCGCGTCCAGCCCGTCCGCGTCGATCAGCGCGAGCGCGGTCTCGACGATCCGTTCCCGGCTGAGCAGGGCCTGTCGGGGTCGTGGCACCTCGTCATCATCCTCCCTTCCGCCTCGGGTCTGGACGGCGGAAAACTTCCAGCGCTAGTTTAGAGGTGACGCCGACCCGAGGGGGCACCGTGGACTTCGCACTGTCCGACGAGGAACGCGCGGTACGCGACACCGTGCGCGCGTTCGTCACCCGCGAGGTGATGCCGCTGGAACCGGAGGTGCTGCGCCGCGAACGCGCCCACCAGCCCGGCCTGGACCGCTCCGAGCTGCGCGAACTCCAGCTCAAGGCGAGGAAGTTCGGCTTCTGGGGGTTGGCCACGCCGGAGGAGTACGGCGGGATGGCGCTGCCGGCGGTCATGCAGTCGCTGATCTGGACCGAGCTGGGCCGCAGCTTCGTGCCGTTCCGGTTCGGCGGCGAGGCGGACAACATCCTCTTCCACGCCACCGAGGAACAGAAGCGCGAGTTCCTGCTCCCCACGATCGAGGGGGAGCGGACCTCCTGCTTCGCCATCACCGAGCCGGGAGCCGGCTCGGACGCGGCGAACATCAAGCTGCGCGCCCGCCGCGACGGCGACGACTGGATCCTCGACGGCGAGAAGACGTTCATCACCAACGGCAACGACGCCGACTTCGCCATCGTGGTGGCGGTGACCGACCCGAAGAAGGGCGCCCGGCGCGGCGGCGCCACCGCGTTCCTGGTCGACCGGGCCATGGGCTGGCGGTCGGAGTTCATCCAGACGATGGGCGAGGGCGGCCCCGCCTCGCTCGTCTTCGACGGTGTGCGGGTGCCGCACCGCAACATCCTCGGCGAGCCCGGCCAGGGCTTCACGCTGGGCATGGAGTGGATCGGCAAGGGCCGCTACACCATCCCCTCGCACGCGATCGGCATCGCCGAACGGGCCCTGCAGATGGCGATCGACCACGCCACCACCCGGGAGACGTTCGGCGCGCCGATCGCCACCAACCAGGCCATCCAGTGGATGATCGCCGACTCGGAGACCGAGCTGGAGGCCGCCCGCTGGCTGATCCTGCGGTCCGCGTGGACGGTCGACCAGGGTCTCGACCCCCGGCACGCCTCGTCGATGGGCAAGCTCTACGGTGCCGGCATGGTCAACCGGGTGGTGGACCGGGTGCTCCAGATCCACGGCGGCATGGGCTACACCCGGGAGCTGCCGATCGAGCGCTGGTACCGGCAGGTGCGGCTCTACCGGATCTTCGAGGGCACCGACGAGATGCAGCGGCTGATCATCTCGCGGGACCTGCTGCGTGGCTACACGAAGATCGGCGGGCACCTGGCCTGATCAGCCGGTCAGCGCGTCCAGGGCCAGGTCGACGTCCACCTCGGTGGTGTAGAGGTGGAACGAGGCGCGCACCCGGCCGGCCCGGACCGCCGCCCGCACCCCGGCCGCGGCCAGCTTCTCCTGCGCGCCCGGCGCCTCGACGCTGACGATCGCGCTGTCGCCGGGCGGCCGGCCCAGCCCGGTGAGGAACCGGTTGGCCAGCGCCACGTCGTGGTCCCGCACCGCGGCCAGGTCCAGGTCGGCGAGCAGCTCCAGCACCGGGGCCGCCCCGGCGTAGCACAGCCAGGACGGGGAGACGTCGAACCGCCGGGCGTCGTCGGCGAGCCGCAACGGCGTGCCGTAGAAGGAGGAGTGCGGGTCCTTGCCGGCGTACCAGCCCGCGGCGTCCGGGCGCAGCCGGTCGCGCAACGCCGGCGCCAGGTAGGCGAACGCGGAGCCGCGCGGCGCCATCAGCCACTTGTACGCCCCGACCAGCACCGCGTCCGCCCGGCCGGCCTCGAACGGCAGCCAGCCGCACGCCTGGGTGGCGTCGACCACCACGAGCGCGTCGTGCGCTCGGGCCGCCGCGACGATCTCGTCGTACGCGGCGAGGGCGCCGTCGGCGGACTGGACCAGGCTGAACGCCACCAGGTCGGTGTCGGCGTCGATCGCGTCGACCAGACCGGCGAGCGGGACGGTCCGCACCCGCACCCCGCGTTCCTCCTGCGCCAGCCAGGGAAACAGGATCGAGGTGAACTCCCCCTCGGGCACCACCACCGTGGCGCCCGGCGGCAGCGCCGCCGCGATCGGCGCGGCCAACTGGGAGACGGCGGAGCCGATGCTCACGTCGGCGGGATCCACGCCCACCAGCCGGGCGAACGCGGCCCGGGACCGACCGACCGACTCGTCCCAGACCTCGAACGACACCCGGCCGGTCCGCCAGTCGGCGAGCACCTGCTGCACGGCGTCCCACACCGGATCGGGCGGCAGTCCGTAGGTGGCGGTGTTCAACCAGCCCGGCTCCGGCTGCCACAACTTCTGCGCCTGCTCCAGCTCCATAGCCCGACGCTAACCACCCCCCGTCGCCACCCACCACCGCCAATCCCACCCCCGTGGCCCGCCTCGCCCCTCGCCGATCTTGCAGTTTCAGTCTTCGTTGCACCCGATAGATCCGATTTGCCAGGGCGGAAAGTGCAAGATCGGGGTGTTGCTGCCGCGCTCGTCGGGCCGGCCGGGGAGGGAGGTGACACCTGAGATTGATATACCTCTCAGTCATAAAAATGACTGAGAGGTATATCGCCAAGAAGTGATGGGTCAAACGAGCCGTGTGGGGCAGGACCGAGCAGAGCCAGGCAGGGCCAGACAGGCCGAGCCGGGCCAGACAGGCCGAGCCGGGCTAGACAGGCCGAGCCGGGCCAGACAGGCCGAGCCGGGCCCGGGCCGGACAGGCCGAGCCGGGTCAGGCGGTGGAGCCGGCCAGCGGGCGCTCGGCGTCGGGCGGGGCCGCCGAGTCGGAGACGGGTTCGTCGTCGTGCTCGTCGACCATGGTGGACTCGTCGAACGGTCGCTCCCCGGCCAGCACGGCGCGGGCCTGGTCCCGGTCGAACTCGCCGGTCCAGGTGCCGACCAGCACGGTCGCGACGGCGTTGCCGGCGAAGTTGGTCAGCGCCCGGGCCTCGGACATGAACCGGTCGATGCCGACGATCAGGCCGACGCCGTCGACCAGGTCCGGCCGGTGCGACTGGAGGCCGCCGGCGAGCGTGGCCAACCCGGCGCCGGTCACGCCCGCCGCGCCCTTGGACGCGATCACCATGAACACCAGCAGCGAGATCTGCTCCCCGACCGCGAGCGGCTTGCCCAGCGCGTCGGCCACGAAGAGCGAGGCCATGGTCAGGTAGATCGCGGTGCCGTCCAGGTTGAACGAGTAGCCGGTGGGGACCGTGATGCCGACGACCGGCCGGCCCACCCCGACATGCTCCATCTTGGCGATCAGCCGGGGCAGCGCCGACTCCGACGACGAGGTGGAGAGGATGAGCAGGAACTCGCGGCCCAGGTAGCGCAGCAGCGAGAAGATCGAGATCCCGGCAATCAGGCGCAGCAGCAGGCCGAGCACCACGATCACGAAGATCAGGCAGGTGGCGTAGAAGCCGAGCATGATCTGCGCCAGGCTCTTGAGCGCGTCCACGCCGGTGGCGCCGACCACGGCCGCCATGGCGCCGAACGCGCCGATCGGCGCCAGCCACATGATCATCGCCAGCACCTTGAAGACCAGGCGCTGGAGCACCCCGACCGCCCGCAGCACCGGCTCGCCCCGGCTGCCCAGGCTCTGCACCGCGAAGCCGACCAGCAACGCGACCAACAGGGTCTGCAGCACCTCGCCCTCGGTCAGCGCGGAGACCAACGTGGTCGGGATGATCCCGAGCAGGAAGTCGACAGTGCCGCCGCTCTCCTCGCCGGCCGCGGACCGGCCCGCGTCGGCCACGTCCGGGCCCAGGTCCAGTCCCGCCCCGGGGTGGATGATGTTGCCGACGACCAGGCCGATCGCCAGCGCCACCGTCGACATGACCAGGAAGTAGCCGAGCGCGAGGCCGCCGACCTTGCCGACCTTGGCCGCCTGCCGGACGGACCCGACACCGAGCACGATGGTGCAGAAGATGACCGGGCTGATCATCATCTTGATCAGGTTCACGAAGCCGGTGCCGAGCGGTTTCAGCGCTTTGCCGACGTCGGGCGCGACGAGGCCGACCACGATGCCGGCGACGACGGCCACGATGACCGCCAGGTAGAGGTAACGAGTCCGGTCCCGGCGGGCCGGCCGGACGTCCGCGGGGGTGGGGGTGGTGGTGTCCATTTCCACACTGTGAAGCAGGTCTCACCGGACCGCACGATTGCGTTCATTCTGTTCACCCGGGGGACGCGCCGCCGAAACGCCGCCGGGCGGGTGCGCCACACTGGCACGGTGGCGCGGCGGCAGTGGAGCATCGCGGGGCAACTCTTCGCCCTGCAGGCGGTGGTGGTGACGCTGCTCGTGCTGGCCGGCGCCGGTGGCGCGGTCTGGCTCGCCCGCAGCGACTCCCACCAGGCCGCGAACGACGAGGTGCTGGCCGTGGCGCAGGCGGTGGCCGGCTCCCCCAGCGTCCGCGCGGCCCTCACCGCCGCCGACCCGGCGGCCACGCTCCAGCCGTACGCGGAGGCCACCCGGCGGGCCACCGGGACGGACTTCGTGGTGGTGATGGCGCCGGACCGGACCCGCTACTCGCACCCGAACACCGACCTGATCGGTCAACCGTTCATCGGTGACATCGGTCCGGCGCTGGGCGGCGAGCCGTTCACCGTGACCAACGTCGGCACGCTCGGCGAGTCGGTGCGCGCGGTCGTCCCGGTGTACGGCGACGGCCGGCGGATCATCGGGCTGGTCTCGGTCGGCATCACCACCCGGGCGATCAACCGGAAGCTGCTCGCCCAGGCGCCCGTGCTGTTCGGCGCGGCGGTGCCGGCGCTGGCGCTGGCGGCCACCGGCTCGTGGCTGCTCAGTCGGCGGCTGCGTCGGCAGACGCACGGGCTCGGGCCGGCCCAGATGACCCGGATGTACGAGTACTACGACGCGGTCCTGCACTCCGTACGCGAGGGACTGGTGGTGCTGACCCGGGACCGCCGGGTGGCGCTGGTCAACGACGAGGGCCGGCGGCTGCTCGGGCTGGCCGAGGACGCCGCGGTCACCGACCGGCCGGTGGCCGGGATCGACCTGCCGCCGGCGGTGGCCGAGCTGCTGGCCGCGGGCCGGGACGCGCACGACGAGCCGGTGCTCGCCGGCGACCGGGTGCTGGTGGCCAACCAGCGCACCACCCGGTTCGAGGGCACCGTGCTCGGCACCGTGCTCACCCTGCGCGACCAGACCGAGCTGCGCAACCTGGCCAGCGAGCTGGACTCGGTACGCGCGCTGACCGAGGCGTTGCAGGCGCAGACCCACGAGTCGGCGAACCGGTTGCACACCGTGCTGACGCTCGTCGAGCTGGGCCGTACCGACGAGGCGGTCCGGCTGGGCACCCGCGACCTGGCGCTCGCCCAGCAGCTCACCGACCGGGTGGTCGGCGCGGTGAGCGAGCCGGCCCTGGCCGCGCTGCTGCTCGGCAAGTCGGCGCGGGCCGGTGAGCGCGGGGTGGACCTGGTCGTCGAGCCGGACTGCCGCCTCGACGGCAGTCCGGTGCCCGGAACCGACCTGATCACGGTGGTGGGCAACCTGATCGACAACGCGCTCGACGCGGTCGCCGCCACCCCGCCGCCGCGCCGGGTGCGGGTGTTCGTCGGCACCCGCGACGACGAGTTGGTGGTCCGGGTCGGCGACAGCGGCCCCGGTCTCGCGCCGGAGCGGGTGGCGGACGCGTTCCGGCGCGGCTGGTCCACCAAGAGCGCCGGCCGGGGGCTCGGTCTGGCCCTGGTCGGTCAGGTCGTCCGCCGGCACGGCGGCACCACCGACGTGACCCGCACCGACGGCGGCGAGACCGTCTTCACGGTCCGCCTGCCGCTGCCCGGGGCGGAGCGATGAGCGCCGTCGTCCGGGTGCTGGTGGTGGAGGACGAGCCGCTGCTGGCCGAGGCGCACAAGGCGTACACCGAACGGGTGCCCGGCTTCGTCGTGGTCGGCGTGGCGCACACCGGCCGGGACGCGATGGCGGCGCTGCGCGCCGGTGGTGGGGTCGACCTGGTGCTGCTCGACTTCCGCCTGCCCGACCTGCACGGGCTGGAGGTCTGCCGGGCGCTGCGGGCGGCCGGCAGCGGCGTCGACGTGCTGGCCGTGACGTCGGCGCGCGACCTGACCGCGGTGCGCACCGCCGTCTCCCTCGGGGTGACCCATTACCTGCTCAAGCCGTTCACCTTCGCCGCGTTCCGCGACAAGCTGGAGCGCTACGCCGAATACCGCCGGCACGCCCTGGCCGACGGCGAGGTGGCCGCGCAGCACGAGGTGGACCGGATGTTCGCCACGCTGCGCGGCGCGGCGGCGCACACCCTGCCGAAGGGGTTGGACGAGCAGACCCTGCACGCCGTGCTGGCCGCGCTCGACACCGAGGGGCGGTCGGCGGCCGAGGTCGGCGCGCGCACCGGCATCTCCCGGGTCACCGCCCGCCGCTACCTGGAATACCTGGTCTCCGCCGACCGTGCGGTCCGCACCCCCCGCTACGGCACGCCCGGCCGGCCGGAGGTCGAGTACCGGCCGGCCTGACCGGCTCATCCGGGCACGGGCAGGTCGGCGAGCACGGCGGCCATCTCCGCCCGGACCCGGGGCAGCGGCCAACCGGCCAGCTCGGGCAGGTCGTGCCGCTCGCGTAGCCGCCGCACCGCCGCCAGCCCGACCAGATAGCCGCAGCGTGGGGGCAGGTCGCCGCGCAGCGGCGAGTCCCGCTCGAGGAAGTACGCGGCGTGGTGGTCCGGGTCGGTGGCGTCGAGGTCGGCCCGCACCCGGTCGAGGACGGCCGGCCAGCGGCGACGGCACTCGTCGAGCCAGGACCGGTGGCCGGGCCGACCGAACCAGAGGTACGCCTCGTCGGGCCGACCGCTGTCGAGTTCCGCCGTGACCTGGGTGGCCAGCCCTTCGACGAACAGGTTCTTCGCCACCCCGTGCTCCGGCCAGTCGCGGATGCCGGCCCGGCGGTCGTGGACGACGTGGGCGGCCTCGTGGTGCACGAGCATCCGAACGTCCTCGGGCGGGTCGAGCTGTTCCACCGCGAGGAAGAGCGCGTACCGACCGTCGAGGTCGCCGGCCCAGCCGTTCGCCCGGTGCAGCCCGACCAGTACCACGCACTCCACCGGGCCGCCGTCGCCGGTCCAGCCGAGCGCCCGGGCCGACGCCGCGACGCCGTCGGGCAGCAGTCCGCGTACCGTCTCGGCGCGGGCCGTCAGGTCGGCGGCCCGGTCGTGGAGCCGGTCGACGGCGGCTCGCACGTCCGCCGGGGCGGGCGGGCCGGCGTCGCGGTCCACCACGCGGGCGATGTCCGGATGCCGGTCGAGGTAGCGGGACCGCCACAGCCCCGGCCACCGCTCGGCCGGGACGGCGCGGCACTCGCGCAGGACGGCGACGAAGTCGGGTACGAGATCACGGACGCGCAGCAGGTCGGTGGCGGGCATGCGCCCGATGGTGCCCGGTCACCGGCCGCCCCGCACGGTCAGCTCACGTTGGCCGGGCCCAGGACGCTCTTCAGGTCACCCATCAGCGCGGTGGTCGCGGCGACCCGGAACGGGCCGAGGCGCAGCGTGGTGACCTTGCCGCCGTTGAGCAGCTTGACGTGCACCTCGGTGTCGCCGGGGTGCAGCACCAGCGTCTCCTTGAGCCGTTCGACGAGCGGCGGGGTGCAGCGGTGCACCGGGATGGTCAGGGTGACCGGCTTGCTCCCCGGGCTGCTGGTCACGTCCGGCATGGACATGTCCATCGCCATGATCCGCGGGGTGTCGTCGCGGCGGTCCACCCGGCCCTTGACCACCACGATGGCGTCCTCGGCGATGTACTGCCCGATGACCTCGTAGGTGTTGGGGAAGAACAGCGTCTCCACGCCGCCGGCCAGGTCCTCCAGGGTGGCCGAGGCCCAGGCCCGGCCCTGCTTGGTGACCCGGCGCTGCACCCCGGAGAGGATGCCGGCCAGCGTGACGACCGCGCCGTCGGGCACGGTGCCCTCCTCGGAGAGCGCGGCGATGGTGGTGTCGGCCGCCGCGCCCAGCACGTGCTCCAGGCCGAACAGCGGGTGGTCGGAGACGTACAGGCCGAGCATCTCGCGCTCGAACGCCAGCTTGTCGCGCTTGTCCCACTCCCCGTCGCCGATGACCGGCATGACGGTGGTGCTGCCGCCGACGTCGGCGTCGCCGAAACCGGCGCCGAACAGGTCGTACTGGCCGACCGCCTCCTTGCGCTTGACGTCGGCGTACGCGTCGATGGCGTCGGCGTGCACGGCCAGCAGCCCCTTGCGCGAGTGCTTCAGCGAGTCGAACGCACCGGCCTTGATCAGCGATTCGATGGTCTTCTTGTTGCAGGCGACCGCGTCCACCTTGGACAGGAAGTCGTAGAAGTCGGCGTACTCGCCCTTCTCCTCGCGGCAGCGCATGATCGACGCGACCACGTTCGCGCCGACGTTGCGCACCGCGCCGAGGCCGAAGCGGATCTCCTTGCCGACCGGGGTGAACGGCCCGGCGGAGGTGTTGACGTCCGGCGGGAGCACCTGGATCCGCATCCGGCGGCACTCGGACAGGTAGAGCGCCATCTTGTCCTTGTCGTCACCGACGGAGGTGAGCAGCGCCGCCATGTATTCGGCCGGGTAGTGCGCCTTGAGGTACGCGGTCCAGTACGACACCAGGCCGTACGCGGCGGAGTGCGCCTTGTTGAACGCGTAGCCGGCGAACGGGACCAGCACGTCCCACACCGCCTGGATGGCGTCGTCGGGATAGCCGTTCGCGCGGCAGCCGTCCCGGAACGGGACGAACTCCTTGTCCAGGATCTCCTTCTTCTTCTTGCCCATCGCGCGGCGCAGCAGGTCGGCCTGGCCGAGCGTGTAGCCGGCGAGGATCTGCGCGGCGCGCTGCACCTGCTCCTGGTAGACGATCAGGCCGTAGGTGGGGGCGAGGATCTCGCGCAGCGGCTCCTCCAGGGCCGGGTGGATCGGGGTGATCTCCTGGAGCCCGTTCTTGCGCAGCGCGTAGTTGGTGTGCGAGTCGACGCCCATCGGACCGGGCCGGTAGAGCGCCAGCACGGCGGAGATGTCCTCGAAGTTGTCCGGCTTCATCATCCGCAGCAGCGAGCGCATCGGCCCGCCGTCGAGCTGGAACACGCCGAGCGTGTCGCCCCGGGCGAGCAGCTCGTACGCGGCCTTGTCGTCCAGCGGCCTGCCGAGCAGGTCCAGCTCCTTGCCGTGGTTGAGCCCGATGTTCTTCACCGCGTCGTCGATGATGGTGAGGTTGCGCAGGCCGAGGAAGTCCATCTTCAGCAGCCCGAGCGACTCGCACGTCGGGTAGTCGAACTGCGTGATGATGACGCCGTCGGCGTCGCGCCGCATCAGCGGGATGTGGTCGATGATCGGCTCGGCGGACATGATGACGCCGGCCGCGTGCACGCCGCTCTGCCGGATCAGCCCCTCGATGCCCTTCGCGGTCTCGATGACCTTCTTGACGTCCGGGTCGGTCTCGTAGAGGCCGCGGATCTCGCCGGCCTCGGCGTAGCGCGGGTGCTTCGGGTCGAAGATGCCGGACAGCGGGATGTCCTTGCCCATCACGGCCGGCGGCATCGCCTTGGTGATCCGGTCGCCGACCGCGTACGGGAAACCGAGCACCCGGGCCGAGTCCTTGATCGCGGCCTTCGCCTTGATCGTGCCGAACGTGGCGATCTGCGCGACCTTGTCCTCGCCCCACTTGTCGGTCACGTACTTGATGACCTCGCCGCGCCGGCGCTCGTCGAAGTCGATGTCGACGTCGGGCATCGAGACGCGCTCGGGGTTGAGGAACCGCTCGAAGATCAGGCCGTGCGGGATCGGGTCCAGGTCGGTGATGCCCAGCGCGTACGCGACGAGCGAGCCGGCCGCCGAGCCACGACCGGGGCCGACCGCGATGCCCTGGCTCTTCGCCCACTGGATGAAGTCGGCGACCACGAGGAAGTAGGACGGGAAGCCCATCTGGATGATGACGCCCAGCTCGTACTCCGCCTGGACGACGTGGCCCTCCGGGATGCCGCCGGGGAAGCGGCGCTTGAGCCCGGCGAACGTCTCCTTGCGGAACCAGGACTCCTCGGTCTCGCCCTCGGGGATCGGGAACCGCGGCATCAGGTTGTGGAAGGTGAACATCCCGGTCGGGTCGACCTTCTCCGCCACCAGCAGCGTGTTGCGGCAGCCCTGCTGCCACAGCTCGGAGGAGTCGACCGCGCGCATCTGGTCGGCCGACTTGACGAAGTAACCGCCGCCCTCGAAGCGGAACCGGTTCGGGTCGGCCACGTTGCTGCCGGTCTGCACGCAGAGCAGCACGTCGTGCGCCTCGGCCTGCGCCTCGTGGGTGTAGTGCGAGTCGTTGGTGACCACCGGCGGGATGTCGAGCTTGCGGGCGATCTCGGTGAGCCCGTCGCGGACCCGGCGCTCGATGTCGAGGCCGTGGTCCATGATCTCCAGGAAGTAGTTGTCCTTGCCGAAGATGTCCTGGTAGGCGGCGGCGACCTTGAGCGCCTCGTCGAACTGCCCGAGCCGCAGCCGGGTCTGCACCGCGCCGGACGGGCAGCCGGTGGTGGCCATGATGCCCTCGGCGTGCTCGGCGATCAGCTCCATGTCCATCCGGGGCCACTTGACGTAGTGGCCCTCCATCGAGGCGCGGGAGTTGAGCCGGAACATGTTGTGCAGGCCGGTGCGGTTCGCCGCCCACATGGTCATGTGGGTGATGGCGCCGTTGCCGGAGACGTCGTCGCTCTTCTGCTCCGGGCGCCCCCACTTGACCCGGGCCTTGTGGAAGCGCGACTCCGGCGCGACGTACGCCTCGACGCCGAGGATCGGCTTGACCCCGGCGGCCATGGCCTGCTTGTAGAAGTCGTTCGCGCCGTGCATGTTGCCGTGGTCGGTGATCGCCACCGCCGGCATGCCGAGGCGCGCCGCCTCGGCGAAGAGGTCCTTGAGCCGGGCCGCACCGTCGAGCATCGAGTACTCGGTGTGTACGTGCAGATGCGCGAACGAATCGCCCATGCGTGGCGCCCCCCGGGTTGTGGATCAAGCTGCGTCGGAGTCGACCGACCCACCCTACCGAGGTGATCTCGCCGGCTCCACCGTCCGCGCCGGGGGTGGCCCGCGTCTCTCCGAAGCCTGGTGCGTGCCGCACGATGC
The DNA here is from genome assembly GCF_900090105.1 of Micromonospora humi. GTDB lineage: Bacteria > Actinomycetota > Actinomycetes > Mycobacteriales > Micromonosporaceae > Micromonospora > Micromonospora humi. The sequence goes on from NZ_FMDM01000011.1 coordinate 147,663, forward strand.
TGTATCTGGTTGCAATGGTGTGTGGCACACACTATCGTGTGTCGCATGGTCAGCGACGAGGTTCTCCGGACCCACCTTCAGGAGCTGCGGCGCGGCACGATCGTCGTCGCCAGCCTGGTGGCGCTCCGCCGTCCCGACTACGGCTACGCCCTGCTGCAACGGTTGGCCGCACACGGCTTCGCGGTCGACGCCAACACGCTCTACCCGCTGCTGCGCCGCCTGGAGGACCAGGGGCTGTTGACCAGCGAGTGGAACACCGACGAGAGCCGGCCGCGCAAGTTCTACCGCACCAGCGCCGACGGCGAGACGGTCCTGACCCGCCTGCTCGACGACCTGTCCGCGGTGCAGGCGTCCATCACCCAGCTGATCGAAGGAGCGGGACGATGAGTTCCCTGACCGACCGCTACGTGGCGGCCACCCTGCGGACCGTGCCGGCGCCCCGCCGCACCGAGCTGGCCGAGGAGCTGCGCGCCTCCATCGCCGACATGATCGACGACCGGACCGCCGGCGGGCAGGACCACGCCTCGGCCGAGCGCGAGGTGCTCACCGAGATGGGCCGCCCCGAGCAGCTCGCCGCCCGCTACAGCGACCGCACGCTCCAGCTCATCGGGCCGCGTTACTACCTGGTGTGGTGGGGGGTGCTGCGGATGCTGCTCACCTGGATCCCGGCGCTCGCCGGCACCGCCACCGGCCTCGTCACGGCCACCGTCGGCGACGAGCCGGGCAGGGCCATCGGCGCGGCGATCTCGGTCGCGTTCCAGACCGCGGTGCAGGTCGCGTTCTGGGTCACGCTGAGCTTCGCCGTCCTGGAGCGCGCCCAGGCGCCGCTGGGCCTGCCCGAGTGGACCGTCGACCAGCTCCCCGAGGAGACCGGCGACCGGCAGATCAGCCAGCCGGACAGCTGCGCCTCCGTCGTCTTCCTGCTCGGCACGATCGCGGTCCTCGTCGGGCAGCACTTCCAGCGCTGGAGCACCGACGACGGCTCCCGGCTGCCGGTGCTCGACCCGGCACTGTGGAGCTTCTGGCTCCCGGCCCTGATCGCGGTGCTGGTCGCCACCATCGGCCTGGAGGTCGCGAAGTACCGGGCTCGGCGGTGGACCTGGCCGCTGGTGGCGGTCAACGCGGTGCTCAACCTGGCGTTCGCCGCGCCGGTGGTCTGGCTGCTGCTCACCGACCGGATGCTCAACCCGGAGCTGATCGACCGGTTCGCCTGGCTGCGCGAGGGCGGCGCGGACGACGTCGCCCGCATCGCCGTGGTGGTGACCGTGGTGATCGCGGTCTGGGACGTGGTCGACAGCGTGGTCAAGGCCCGGCGTGCGGCCCGATGAGACCCGGTCCCGGTCCGGCGCACACGGGGGCGCCGGACCGGGACCGTACGCGGCCGGCAATGTGAAGATCCCGGCCCGGGTGATCCAGTTCGGCTACGGTATGCCGGAATTCCTCGACCAACTCCCGGTGATGCCGATGCCGACCGTCCACCGTCCACGTCGTGCCGTTTCGCTCGCGGCGGTCACCCTGACCGCCCTCGCCGCCGTCCCCGCGACGGCCCGAGCCGAGCCCCCCGTCGGACCGTTGCAGACCGGGCTCTCCATCACGGTGCCCACCGGCCCGGTCTCCTTCGGCGCGACCGCCCCGGGCGGGACGCTCACCGGCCACCTGGGCACGGTGGAGGTCGACGACGACCGCCTGCTCGGCGGAAGCTGGACCACCTCGGTCACCGCCACCTCCTTCAAGACCGGCGCCGGGGATCCGACGAGGACGATCGACGCCGGCCACGTGAGCTACTGGTCGGGAACCGCCACGCTGAACGTCGGCACGCTCGCCGTGCACCCGGGGCAGCCCCGGGCCCAGGACGCGGTCACCCTGGACGTCTCGCGGGTGGCGTTCCGCGCCGACCTCGACCTGCTCTTCCTCAGCAGGGTGGCCTGGAACCCCTCGCTGATCATCAACACTCCCCCGGCCGCCGTGGCCGGCGCCTACCAGGGCACGGTCATCCACTCGGTGGTGTAGAGGCTGTACAGAAAACGCATCAGGGCAATAGACGGTCGAAATCCCCCTAATCTCCTGCTCGGAACGATCGGTTCCACCGAACGGGAGGTAGTACCTGCATGAAACGCACACTGACCGCGGCCGCCGTGGTGGGCGCGGCCGCCCTGACCGGCGGGCTGCTCACCGCCGCACCGGCCTACGCCGCCGACTGCCTGGCGACCGTCGCCTGCCCCACCGGTGTCACGTTCACCATCACCGCGGGGGCCCTCAACATCACCGTGCCCGACACCGCCACACTGACCACCCAGCCCCCCTCCGGCTCGCCCACCTCGTGGTGGGCGTTCGGCACGCTGGGCACCGGCGTCACGGTGACCGACCTGCGTGCCAGCAACCCCGCCAACTGGGTGGTCACGGTGGCGAGCACCGACTTCACCCACAGCGGCACCGGCCCGCTCATCTCCAGCGCCGACGTCTACTACTGCTCCGGCCCCGCCACCTCCAGCGGCGGCGTCGGCAACTTCAACCCCGGCCAGCTCGGCCCCTGCACCGCGCCGCCGCCACCGGTCGGCGTCTCGCTGAGCAGCTCGCAGACGGCGTTCACCCACACCGCCGGCATCGGCGTCAACACCGCGTCCTGGACGCCGTCGCTCAGCGTGCAGATCCCACTGAACGCCGTGGCCGGTTCCTACACCGGCACCATCACCCACACCGTCACCTGAGCGCATGGCCGCACGATCCCGCCGTACGGTCGCCGCGCTCGCGGCACTCACCGTCCTGTCGGGCACGGCTGTCGCCGGTGCCCCCGCCTCGGCCGACGGCCGCGGGGGCGCCGGCGGCGCGCGGCCCGACGGCCGCATCGGTGTCCAACTCCTCGAGGCCACCAGGGGCCGCAGGGACGACCCGCGCGCCAGCATCTATCTCATCGACCACGTGAACCCGGGCACCCGGATGACCCGCCGGTTCGCGGTGACCAACACCTCCAGCGGTCCACAACGGATCAGGCTCTCCGTCGGGCCCGCCGAGATCAAGGAGAACGAGTTCGTCCCCGCCGACGATCCGCGGGCCAACGAGCTGCCCGAGTGGGTGACCGTGAACCGCAGCTCGTTCGTCGCCCCGCCGGACAGCACCACCGAGCTGCGCGCCACGGTCGCCGTCCCGCCGAACGCGCCGCGCGGGGAGCGCTACGGCGCCATCTGGGCGGCCGTCACCTCCCGGCAGAAGGACCGCGCCGGGACGGAGATCCAGCAGGTCAACCGGGTGGGCATCCGGCTCTACCTGGACGTCGGTCCCGGCGGCGACCCGCCCTCCGACTTCACCATCGGTGACCTTCTCCCCGGCCGTGGCGACACCGGCGCTCCGGTGGTCCGCGCCGCCGTGCACAACACCGGTGAGCGGGCCCTCGACATGGTCGGGAAACTCTGGCTGTCGGACGGGCCGGGTGGCCTCTCCGCCGGGCCGTTCCCGGCCCGGCTCGGCACCACCGTGCCGATCGGGGGCACCGCCCAGGTGGAGGTCCCCCTGGACCGGCAGCTTCCGGACGGCCCCTGGCGGGTGCGGCTACGCCTGGAGAGCGGACGGCTGCACCGGGAGGTGAGCGGCACCCTGACGTTCCCCGACGGCCGGAACGTCTGGGGCGACGCGGCCAAGGCCGACCGCTACCCGCGGTGGGCGCTCCTGCTCGCCGGCCTGGTGGCACTCCTGCTGGCCGTCCTGCCCTTCGTGGCCTTCCCCAAGCTGCGAGCCCGCGTGCGCGGACAGCTCGCCCGCCGGTGACCTCCCACGTCGGCCCGGCACCCCCGGGCCCGGCGGCGTTCAGGCCGCCGCCCGCCACTCCCGCGCCAGGAGGGCGTAGACGGCCTCGTCGGTCCACTCGCCCTTGACGAACTCGTTCTCCCGCAGGTGCGCCTCGCGACGCATGCCCAACCGCTCCAGCACCCGGGCCGAGGCGACGTTACGGGCGTCCAACCGACCGACGATCCGGTGCAGGTCCAGCCCGTCGAAACCCAGCCGCAGCAGTTCCCGGGCCGCCTCGGTGACGTAGCCGTGGCCGGTGTGGTCCGGGTGCGCCACGTAGCCGATCTCGCCCTGCCGGTGCTCCGCGCTGGTCCAGGTCAGCAGCACGTCGCCGACGAACTCGCCGGTGTCCGCCAGTGTCACGGCCAGGTTCAGCACGTCACCCGGCGCGCGCAACGCGGTACGCCGGACCAGCCGGTCGATCGCCGCCCGGGCGGCGGCGTCGTCGTAGGGCTGGTGGTAGAGGAACCGGGTGACCTCCGGGCGGCCCCGGTAGTCGCGGACCACGGCGAGGTCGTCGGTGGTGAAGGCACGCAGCACCAGGCGCGCCGTGCGCAGCGGCAGATCGGGTACGAGCACCCGGGCAGGGTACGGGCCCGTCAGCGCCCCGGTCAGCCCGGTTTCGGGACGGGCGCGAATCGGGTCGCGGCGCGGCCCGGACTGCGGCAAGCTCCTGCCGATGACGCGACGAACCGACACGCCTGCCACGTGGGACGAGCGGGCGCAGCTCGCCACCTTCCTGGACTACGCCCGCGACACCGCACGAGCCAAGTGCGAGGGCGTGTCCGCCGAAGACTCCCGGAAGGCACCGCTTCCGGGTTCGCCGCTGATGACGTTGTGCGGGCTGATCAGTCACCTGCGGTGGGTCGAGTACTACTGGTTCGAGGTGATGTTCCTCGGCGAGGAGTTCGCGGGGCCGCTCGCCGGGGCGACCGACGACGATCCCGACCCGGAGATGCGGACCGCCGTCGACATCCCGTTGCCCCAACTTCTCACCGAGTACGACGAGCAGAGCGCGCGCTACCGTCGCCTCGTCTCGGAGCACGACCTGGACTCGACGGCCAAGCGCCCGATCGGCGACGGCCGTCACGTGGACCTCCGCTGGGTGGTCCTCCACCTCATCGAGGAGACGTCCCGGCACAACGGCCACCTGGACGTGGTGCGTGAGCTCGTTGACGGCCGGACCGGCGCCTAGGCTCCGTCCAGCGGGTCAGGAGACCTGATCGCGCCCGGTCGAGGCGAGCGGCATCAGCGGAGATCAACACCGCCGTCAACCTCATGATCACGGCATCGGAGGCGGGGCGCGGCCCACCCTTCCCGCCAGTTCGGCGTAGTGGCGGTATCCCGGGACTGGGATACCGCCACTACGCCGAGCTGGAGTCGATCATGCGCCGGAGCAGGCGTGCGCGGTCAGCCGACCGCGGCCATCACCTCGTCGGAGACGTCGAAGTTGGCGTAGACGTTCTGCACGTCGTCGCAGTCCTCCAGCACGTCGATCAGCTTGAAGATCTTGCGCGCGCCCTCCTCGTCCAGCGGCACGTTCACGCTGGGCACGAGCGACGACTCGGCCGACTCGTACTCGATGCCGGCGTCCTGCAGCGCGGTGCGCACCGCGATCAGGTCGCCCGGCTCGGAGATCACCTCGAACGCCTCGTCGAGGTCGTTGACCTCTTCGGCGCCGGCGTCCAGGACGGCCATCATCACGTCGTCCTCGCTGGTGCCGGCCTTCGGCACGATCACCACGCCCTTGCGGGAGAACATGTACGACACCGAGCCGGCGTCGGCGAGCGAGCCGCCGTTGCGGGTCAGCGCCGTGCGCACCTCGGTGGCGGCGCGGTTGCGGTTGTCGGTCAGGCACTCGATCAGCATCGCCACGCCGCTGGGACCGTAGCCCTCGTACATGATCGTCTGCCAGTCGGCGCCGCCGGCCTCCAGGCCGGAGCCCCGCTTGACCGCGCGGTCGATGTTGTCGTTCGGGACCGAGTTCTTCTTCGCCTTCTGGATGGCGTCGAAGAGGGTGGGGTTGCCGGCCGGGTCGCCGCCGCCGGTGCGGGCCGCCACCTCGACGTTCTTGATCAGCTTGGCGAACATCTTGCCGCGCTTGGCGTCGATCACGGCCTTCTTGTGCTTGGTGGTCGCCCACTTTGAGTGGCCGGACATCTGAGTACCTCCGTTAGTGATCCACGCCTGCGTCGACAGCCCACGCCGGAGCCGAACCCGGCAATCCTACCGAGCGGAGGTCACCGCGCGTCACACCCGTCACCGCGGCCGGACCGCGACCGGTCAGCGGGCGACCCGGACCACGTCCACGAAGAGGCGGTGCAGCCGCAGGTCACCGGTCAGCTCCGGGTGGAAGGAGGTGGCCAGCAGGTTGCCCTGGCGGACCGCGACGATCCGGCCGGCGGCCGGCCCGTCGGTGACCCGGCCCAGCACCTCGACGTCCGGGCCGACCCGCTCGACCCACGGCGCGCGGATGAAGACCGCGTGGAACGGGTCGCCGTCGACCCCGGCGATCGACACCGGCGCCTCGAACGAGTCCACCTGGCGGCCGAACGCGTTGCGCCGGACCGTCATGCCGATGCCGGCGAAGCCGCGCTGGTCGGGGCGACCGTCCAGCACCTCGGCGGCCAGCATGATCAGGCCGGCGCAGGAGCCGTAGACCGGCATGCCGCCGGCGATCCGCTTGTCGATCGGCTCGCGCATCTCGAAGATGTCCACCAGCTTGCTGATCGTGGTCGACTCGCCGCCGGGCACCACCAGGCCGTCGACCGCGTCCAGCTCACCGGGGCGGCGCACCGGCCGGGCGTCGGCGCCCGCGCCGGTCAGCGCCGCGACGTGCTCGCGTACGTCGCCCTGCAGCGCCAGCACGCCGATCACCGGTACGGTCACGCCGCTCCTCTCACAGGTGTTAAGCGGGGGCCCCGCCTATACCGAATGCGTTAAGCGGGGGCCCCGCCTTACCGCTCACCAGCCGCGTTCGGCGAGGCGGTGCGGCTGGGGGATCTCGTCGACGTTGATGCCGACCATCGCCTCGCCCAGGCCGCGCGACACCTTCGCCAGCACGTCCGGGTCGTCGTGGAAGGTGGTCGCCTTGACGATCGCGGCGGCCCGCTGGGCGGGGTTGCCGGACTTGAAGATGCCCGAGCCGACGAAGACGCCCTCGGCGCCGAGCTGCATCATCATGGCCGCGTCCGCCGGGGTGGCGATGCCGCCGGCGGTGAACAGCACGACCGGCAGCTTGCCGCGCTCGGCCACCTCCTTGACCAGCTCGTACGGGGCCTGCAACTCCTTCGCGGCGACGAACAGCTCGTCGGCGGGCAGGTTCTGGAGCCGGCGGATCTCCTGCCGGATCTTCCGCATGTGGGTGGTGGCGTTCGAGACGTCACCGGTGCCCGCCTCGCCCTTCGAGCGGATCATGGCGGCGCCCTCGGTGATCCGGCGCAGCGCCTCGCCCAGGTTGGTCGCGCCGCACACGAACGGGACGGTGAACGCCCACTTGTCGATGTGGTTGGCGTAGTCGGCCGGGGTCAGCACCTCGGACTCGTCGACGTAGTCGACGCCGAGCGCCTGGAGGACCTGGGCCTCGACGAAGTGCCCGATCCGGGCCTTGGCCATCACCGGGATCGAGACGGCGGAGATGATGCCGTCGATCATGTCGGGGTCGCTCATCCGGGACACGCCGCCCTGGGCGCGGATGTCGGCCGGGACCCGCTCCAGCGCCATCACGGCCACGGCGCCGGCGTCCTCGGCGATCTTCGCCTGCTCGGGGGTGACCACGTCCATGATCACGCCACCCTTGAGCATCTCGGCCATCCCCCGCTTGACGCGGGCGGTGCCGACGGTGGCGTCGGTGGTCGGGGCGGTGGATTCGGACACGGGTCATCGCTCCTCAGCGTGCGGTCTTGGTGGCTGCGCAGAATGCTACGACCGGCGCCGGCCAGCTCCGACAGCCAATCGCACCCCCGGTGGCCTGCCGTGTGTCCGCCGTCACGCCTTCCCCGATCCACCTACGCCATCACGTTTGCAGGCGCGAAGAAGGTCACCCGGAGCCGCAGGGCGACCACCGCCCACAGCGTCAGCCGGTGGTGACGTCCGCCCGCGGGGCCAACGTCGGGTCGTCGATGTCGAAGTAACGGGGCCACTCCCGCCCGCGCCCCATCCGGAACAGGCGTACCACCGGCCGCCCGCGCGCCGAACGGGCGTCCCGCACCAGGTCGGTGTGCACCTGCCGGGCCAACGCCAGCCGCCGGCTGGCCGCGATCACCGCGCCGCAGGCCGGATCGTCCGGATCGAGCCGCACCCCGCGCAACTGGCGGGTCAGGTCGTTCTCGGCCGCCTCACGCTCCTCCGGAACCGCGTCCAGCGCGATCCGGGCCGCGGCGTACAGCTCCACGCCGTACCGCTGCTCGGCCAGCACCGCGGCGGCGGCCGCGCGGCGCAGCAGGTGGGCGTCGAGCGCCCGGGCCGCCGACTCCGCCCGGACCTGCAGCCGCTGCACCCGGCCGGCGGTCCAGATCAGGTACGCCGAGACCAGCCCGAGCACCAGCGCCGTGCCCACCACCCACCACATGCCCGGCATCGTAGTGCTGCTCCTCATCCCGGCCGGCCTGGTCAGCCCAGCCCCGCCCACTCCTGGTCCATGACCCGGCCGTCGGTGGCCTCGATCGCGGCTGCGTATACCTCCAGAACGCGGCGGGCAACCACGGGCCAGTCGAAATTCGCCACCACCTGGTCGCCGGAGGCGGTCAGGCCGGCCCGCTGCCCGGCGTCGTCGAGCAGCTCGGTCAGCGTGGCGCGCAGCGCGACCGCGTCCCCGGTCGGGAAGAGCCGCCCGGCCCGCCCGCCGTCGAGCACCCGGCGGAACGCGTCCAGGTCGCTGGCGACCACGGTGGTCCCGGCGGCGAGCGCCTCGGTGAGGATCATCCCGAACGACTCCCCGCCGGTGTTCGGCGCGACGTAGAGGTGCACGCTGCGCAGCATGCGCGCCTTGTCCGACTCGGAGACCAGGCCGAGGAAGGTGACCCGGTCGCGCAGGTCGGCCGGGAAGCGGCCGTACAGCTCGTCGGCGTCGCCCGGGCCGGCCACCAGCAGGCGCAGCCCGGGACGGTGCGGGGCGAGCGCGACGAACGCGTCACGCAGGATCGGGAAGCCCTTGCGCGGCTCGGTGAACCGACCGAGGAAGCCCAGCGTGCCGCCGCTGCCGGGGGCGCACTCACCCGGCCAGTCGGGCAGCGGCGGCACCCCGGCGAACTTCGCCACCGCCACCCCGTTCGGGATCTCCACCGCACCGCCGTCCATGTGCTCGACCTGGACCTTGCGGGCCAGCGCGCTGACCGCGATCCGGGCGGTGATCCGCTCCAGGAGGATCTGGAGCACGCCCTGCGCCGCGGAGAGGACCCGCGAGCGGGTCATCGCGGTGTGGAAGGTGGCCACCACCGGCCCCCGGGCGCAGAGCACCGCCAGCATCGACAGGCTCGGGGTGAGCGGCTCGTGCACGTGCAGCACGTCGAAGTCGCCGCGGTTGATCCACCGGCGTACCCGGGCGGTCGACACCGGGCCGAACGCGATCCGGGCCACCGACCCGTTGTAGGGCAGCGGCACCGCCCGCCCCGCCGACACCACGTACGGCGGCAGCGTCGAGTCCTCGTCCGCCGGGGCCAGCACGCTCACCTCGTGGCCGAGCCCGAGCAGCGCCTCGGCCAGGTCCATGACGTGGTTCTGCACCCCGCCCGGGACGTCGAAGGAGTACGGGCACACGATGCCGATCCGCATGGCGTCCCCCTAGACCGTCCCGGTGGTGGTCGGCGGCTGCGCCGACGCCGGCGCCCCGCCCGACCCCTGGTCCAGCCACATCCGCTGCAACATGTGCCAGTCTTGCGGATGCCGGGCGATGCCCGCCGCCAGTCCGTCGGCAATCCGCTGGGTCACCACCCGGACCCGGGCGTCCAGCGGGGCGCTGTCCTCCGCCGGCAGCGCCAGCGGGCCCTCGATCGAGGCGCAGGCGGCGTCCGGCTCGTACCACATCGAGGCCACGTACAGCGGCGCGCCGGTGCGCAGCGCCAGCAGCGCCGGGCCGGCCGGCATCCGGGTCCGGCCACCGAAGAAGTCCACCTCGACGCCCCGGGCGGAGAGGTCCCGGTCGGCGAGCAGCGGCACCACCGAGCCGGCCCGCAGCCGGTCCACCAGGACGTCGAACGCGGGACGCGGGCCGCCGTGGGTGGGCAGGATCTCCATCCCCAGCCCCTCCCGGAACGCGACGAACCGCTCGTAGACGCCCTCCGGCTTGAGCCGCTCGGCGACAGTGGTCATCGGCCAGCCGGTGGCCGCCACCCAGGCGCCGGCGGCGTCCCAGTTGCCGGCGTGCGGCAGCGCCACCACGGCGCCGCGCCCGGCCGCCACGTCCGCGGCGAGCTTCTCCGCACCGTCGAGGCGGAACCCGGCGAGGATCTCCGGCCGGCTCAGGCCCGGCAGCCGGAACGCCTCCAGCCAGTAGCGGGCGTAGGAGCGCAGACCGGCGCGCACCAGCGCGTCCAGCTCCGCGTCGGGCAGGTCCGGGCCGACCACCCGGCGCAGGTTGGCGCGCAGTCGACGCGTACCCCCGCCGTCCTTGCGGTGGGCGCGGTCGGCGCCCACCCGGAACGCCGCGGCCGCGGCGGGCCGGGGCAGCGCCCGGATCAGCCGCCAGCCCGCGACGAAGCCCGCCTCGGTGAGGTTCACTCCGCGCCGACCCGCTGGGCCTGCCGGTACACGTGGGCCATCCGCTGGCCCACCGTGAAGATCGAGACCGCGGCGAGCAGCCAGAGCGCGACCTCCAGGGCCGGATCGAGCCCGACGCCGGTGAGCACCCCGCCGACCCCGACGATGAGCAGCCGCTCGGTGCGCTCGGCGATGCCCACGTTGCAGGTCATGCCGAGCCCCTCGGCGCGGGCCTTGACGTAGGAGACCAGCCCACCGGCGGCCAGGCAGAGCAGCGCGGCGGCCACGCCCGAATAGTGGTGCTGGGTGGCCAGCCAGTAGGCGACCGCGCCGAACACCGCGCTGTCGGCGACCCGGTCCATGCTCGAGTCGAGGAACGCCCCGAACCGGGTGGAGCCGCCGCTCATCCGCGCCATCGTGCCGTCGAGCAGGTCGGTGAGCGCGAAGACCGTGACGATCAGCGCGCCGGCGACCAGATGGCCGCGGGCGCCGAAGCCGAGCGCGCCGACGAGCACACCGACCGTGCCGGTCACGGTGACCGCGTTGGGGGACACACCCGCGCGGAGCAACCCGCGCGCGATCGGCTCCACGACGCGGGTCATGCCCGCGCGGGCCGTCACTTGGAAGATCTTCGCCATGGCGGTCCCACGATAACGGCCGGCAGCGGCCGGGGACACAGCCGGGCGGACGACCCGCCCGGCGGCCCTTGTGCCGGCACCGGCTCGGGTGTGAGATCGAGCGTGGGAGGTGAGCCACTTCACCGGAACACCGGTCGGCGTGCCCGTCCCGCAGGAGTCCACCGGAAGATATCGCCGCGGCGCCCCACCGGGGTCCGCTCCCCCGTCGCCCGCGGCGGTCGCCACCACCACCGGTTGAGGGAGGTGCGCCGCGATGGCGCAGAAGAACGAGAAGGGTGTCACCGGCGGCGCGCCGGTGGTGACCGAGCCCGGCAGGGTTCGCAACGTGGTGCTCGTCGGGCACTCCGGCGCCGGCAAGACCACCCTGGTCGAGGCGCTGCTCGCGGCCGCCGGCACGATCGGCCGGGCCGGGTCCGTCACCGAGGGCACCACGGTCTGCGACCACGACCCGGCGGCCGTGCGCCAGCAACGCTCGGTGAGCCTGGCCTGCGCCCCGCTGACCCACCGCGACGTCAAGGTCAACCTGCTGGACACGCCCGGCTACGGCGACTTCGTCGGCGAGCTGCGCGCCGGGCTGCGCGCCGCCGACGCGGCGCTGTTCGTGGTCTCGGCGGTCGACGGGATGGACGCCGCCACCGCCGCGCTCTGGGAGGAGTGCGCCGCGGTCGACATGCCGCGCGCGGTGGCGGTCTCCCGGCTGGACCACCCGCGCGCCGACTTCGACGAGGCGGTGGCGCTCTGCCAGCGCGTCTTCGGCGACAACGTGCTCCCGCTCTACCTGCCCATGCTCGGCGACGACGGCGAGTCGGTGGCCGGCCTGATGGGCCTGATCACCCGCCGCGTGTTCGACTACTCGGCCGGGCTGCCGGCGGCGGTGCGCGAGCCGGACCCGCAGCACCTGCCGGCGATCCGGGAGAGCCGCGACGAGCTGATCGAGGGGATCATCGCGGAGAGCGAGGACGAGACCCTGATGGACCGCTACCTCGGCGGCGAGGAGATCGACCCCGAGGTGCTCGTCACCGACCTGGAGACGGCGGTGGCCCGCGGCCACTTCTATCCGGTGGTGCCGGTGTGCGCGGAGACCGGGGTCGGCCTGGACGCGCTGCTGGACGGCCTGGTCGCGGCGTTCCCGTCGCCGCTGGAGCACGACCTGCCGGCGGTCACCGGCCTGGACGGCTCGCCGCGCCCGCCGCTGACCTGCGACCCGGACGGCCCGCTGGTCGCCGAGGTGGTCAAGACGACGGTGGACCGCCACGTCGGGCGCGTCTCACTGGTCCGCGTCTTCTCCGGCACGCTCCGCCCCGACCAGGTGATCCACGTGTCCGGTCACGGCCTGGCCGAGCGCGGCCACCCCGACCACGACGCCGACGAACGGGTCGGGCACGTCTACAGCCCGCTCGGCGCGACGCTGCGCGAGGTGTCGGCGTGTGTCGCCGGCGACCTCTGCGCGGTCACCAAGTCGGGCAGCGCGGAGACCGGCGACACCATCTCCGCCAAGGACGACCCGCTGCTGATCGCGCCGTGGGAGATGCCGGAGCCGCTGCTGCCGGTGGCGATCGTGGCCCGCAGCCGGGCCGACGAGGACGCGCTGGCCCGCAACCTGTCCCGACTGGTCGCCGGCGACCCGACGCTGCGGCTGGAGCGCAACCCGGAGACCCACCAGCTGGTGCTCTGGTGCATGGGCGAGGCGCACGCCGACGTGGTGCTCGACCGGCTGCGCGGCGGCGGCGTCGAGCTGGACACCGAGCCGGTCCGGGTTTCGCTGCGCGAGACGTTCACCGCGACCGCCCGCGGGCACGGCCGGCACGTCAAGCAGTCCGGCGGCCACGGCCAATATGCCGTCTGCGACATCGAGGTGGAGCCGCTGCCCCGCGGCGCCGGCTTCGAGTTCGTCGACCGGGTGGTCGGCGGCGCGGTCCCGCACAACTACATCCCGTCGGTGGAGAAGGGCGTCCGGGCGCAGATGGAACGCGGCCTGGTCGCCGGCCACCCGGTGGTGGACCTGCGGGTCACCCTCGTCGACGGCAAGGCGCACAGCGTCGACTCGTCCGACGCCGCGTTCCAGACCGCGGGCGCGCTGGCGCTGCGCGACGCCGCCGAGAAGGGGCAGCCGACGCTGCTGGAGCCGGTCGACGAGATCACCGTCCGGGTGGCCGACTCCTCGGTCGGCGCGATCATGGGTGACCTGTCCGGCCGACGCGGCCGGGTCCTCGGCACCGAGCCGGACCCGGAGGCCGAGGGCCGCACCCTGGTGCGCGCCGAGGTGCCCGCCACCGAACTGCTGCGGTACGCGGTCGAGTTGCGCGCGATGACCGCCGGCACCGGCACGTTCCGCCGCGTGTTCGCCCGCCACGACCCGATGCCGGCGCACCTGGCCGACCAGGCCCGCAAGGAGGCCACCACCCACCCCTGACCGCTCAGGGGCGGACGGCGGGGACCGGGGTCATCGGCCAGTGCGGGCGGTCGGCGTCGCGGCGGGCGGCCGAGCGTAGGGCCGCGAGTTGCCGCTCCACCTCGGCGAAGTGGTCCGGTGCGAGCGGGCCCCGGGCCAGCGCGGCGGCGTTCTCCTCGACCTGGGCGACCGTACGGGCGCCGGGGATCGGCACCGCCCGGTCGCTGCGCGCCCAGATCCAGCCGAGCGCGCCCTGGGCCGGGGTGCGTCCGTCGGCGGTGAGCGCGCCCCGCACGGCGGCCACCCGGCGCAGCCACTCCGGGGCCGGCCGGCCGCTGCGGAACCACTCCAGCCAGGTCGGCCCGAGACCGCGGACGTCGTCGCGGGGCAGCGTCGACTCCGGCGTGTACTTGCCGGTGAGCAGCCCCATCCCGAGCGGTCCCCGGGCCAGGCTGGCGAGGTCGTGCTTGTCGCAGGCGGCGAGCATGGCCGGGGCGTCCCGCAGCACCGACAGCGTGTGCTGCACGGCGGCGGCGCCGCGGGCGACCTGGGCGAACGCGGCGGCCCGGTCGGCCCGGTCGGTGCTCCACCCGTACGCCCGGACCAGGCCGTCGGCGACCAGGTCGTCGAGCGTGCCGATCAGCGCCTCGGCGCGGGGCAGCGGCAGGTCGCCGAGGTGCAGCTGATAGAGGTCGATCCGGTCGGTGTCCAGCCGGCGCAGCGAGTCGACGACCGCGCGGCGCAGGTACTGCGGCGAGGCGTTCTCCCCGGTGGCCTGCCGGCTGCGCTCGTCGAACGTGTAGCCCCACTTGGTGGCGACCACCGCCTCGTCGCGCCGGCCCGCGAGGGCGCGCCCCAGCACCCGCTCGCCGTGCCCGGCTCCGTAGGTGTCGGCGGTGTCGAAGAGCGTGACCCCGAGGTCGAGGGCGCGGCGGACCGCCCGCACCGACTCGGCGTCGTCGACCGCGCCCCACCCCAGCGGGCGGGCGCCCTCGGCCCACGGGCCGCCGATCGCCCAGCACCCCATGCCGAGGGCGCTCACCTCGATGCCGCTGCGACCGAGCGGCCGCGTGCTGACTGCCATCGCCGAATCCTGTCACCTTCACGGCACCTGTGGGCGGTTTCGTCACCCCACGCCACCCTTTGTCATCACTATCCGTGATGGGGGTGGGCGATCGTCGAGGTAGGAGCGACATGCGGCCACGGCGACATGGGCCACGCCGACACCTCGGTCGACCCGCGCCGGCCGCACCCGGACCTCAGCGGGCGTAGGCCAGGAGCACCTCGACGTCCTGCCCCGGCCACGCGCCGGTGAGCCGGCCCACCTCCGGGAGATCCGCCGTCCCCGCGCGGCGACCGCCACCCACCGGCCGGGCGCCGGCCGACGCCGCCCCGACCTCGGACGGCATCGCCGGGACGGGGCGACGAATCAGCGCCAACTCGACACCGCCGCCCCGGATCAGCGTCGGATCGCCGTCCACCACCTCGTCGGCCGGTCCGCCCGGCAGCGCCCGGTCGGTGCGGCTGCCCGACACCGTCATGCTCGGCTTCCGCACCTGCCGCTCGCCGTCGACCTCGAAGTACTCCTCCGCCTGGCCGGCGTCGGCCAGCACCGCGGCGGCCAGCACCGGCGGGTAGACCGGGTCACCGACGGCGTCGTACACCCAGCGGCGGCCGAGCACCGAGTGCGCCACGACGCCGACCAGAAACCGGTCCGCGCCGGCCAGCGGGGCGCCCCGGTAGGTCAGCGGCACCTGCAGCACGGGCCCGTCACCGGCACGCACCAGCAGCGTCTCCATGCCGACCGCGCCGGCCGGGTCGTCGAAGCGGTAGGCCGCCACCCGGCTCACCGGCGCGCCGGCGTCCCCGGCGAACCAGGATCGGGACGGCAGCCAGGATGCGAGCAACTCCAGCTTCGAGGGGCGCAGTTCCGCGCGATGCAGCAGGGCCATGCGCAAGATCGTACTGTCGGAAGGTGGCCGTCGGGTTTGCCGAGCCCGGCGGCGCGGGCACCACCGGGGCCGGGAGGCGCGGATGGAGACGTCGGTGGAGCAGGTCGACGAGGCGGCACGGGTCAGCCCGGCGCCGCGCTGGGTGGCGCCCACGTTCGTGGCGCTGGCCGTGCTCACCCTGCCCTGGATCGGATACCTGGCGTTCACCCTGCCCCGGCACCAGGTGACCGTGCACTACCGGGCCGCCTGGGTCGGCTTCGACCTCGGTCTGGTGGCCCTGCTCGGGCTGACCGCCTGGCACGCGTACCGGGGAAACCGGCAGGTGGTGCTCGCGGCCGCCGCCACCGCCACCATGCTCGCGGTGGACGCCTGGTTCGACGTGACCACCACGCCGCCCGGCCCCGACCTGGTGGTGTCGATAGCGCTGGCAGCGCTGGTCGAGCTGCCGCTGGCCGGGGTGTGCCTGTGGATCGCCCGGCACGGCGACCGGATGGTGCAGCGGCGGCTGCGTCAGCTCGCGCTCCGCGCGGAACTCGCCGCCGACCGGGCCGCGGCCGCCCAGCGGACCGCCACCGGCGCCCGCCGCCGGCTCGCCCGGGTCCGGGGCCGGCTGCGCTGAGTCAGGCCGGCCACACCTTGGCGAACAGGTCACGCGTGTCGGTGAGCAGTTGCGGCAGCACCTTGGTGCGGCCGATCACCGGCATGAAGTTGGCGTCGCCACCCCAGCGCGGCACCACGTGCTGGTGCAGGTGCGCGGCGATGCCCGCGCCGGCCACGCCGCCCTGGTTCATGCCCAGGTTGAACCCGTGCGCGCTGGACACCTGGCGGACCACCCGCATGGCGTCCTTGGTGAACGTGGCCAGCTCGGCCGTCTCCGGCGCGTCCAGCTCGGTGTAGTCGGCCACGTGCCGGTAGGGGCAGACCAACAGGTGCCCGGGGTTGTAGGGATAGAGGTTGAGCACCGCGAACACGTGCTCACCGCGGGCGACCACCAGGCTCTCCTCCGCCGGGCGGCCGGGAGCCAGGCAGAACGGGCAGCCGGTCGGCTTCTCGTAACCGCCGTCGGGTCGGTCCTCGCCGGATATGTAGGTCATCCGGTGCGGCGTCCAGAGCCGTTCCAGCCCGTCCGCCAGACCACTGTCCGCGTGCCGCTCCACCCCTGTCACACCGGCGATCCTACGATCCGCGCCGCGCCGCCGCCGAACCGCGCCGCGGCTCAGGCGGCGGTGGGGCCGCTGTTGGTGCGCGACTCGACCACCTCGCGGACGTGCGCGGCCGCCTCGGCCAGCGGCACCCCGTTGCGCTGCGAGCCGTCCCGGTAGCGGAAGGAGACCGTGCCCGCGGCCACGTCGTCGTCGCCGGCGATCACCATGAACGGGATCTTCTGCTGCTGGGCGTTGCGGATCTTCTTCTGCATCCGGTCGTCACCCAGGTCGACCTCGGCCCGGATGCCGTGCCGCCGCAGCGTGCCCGCGAACTCCTCCAGGTAGTCGCCGTGCTCGTCGCGGATCGGGATGCCGACCACCTGCACCGGCGCGAGCCAGGCCGGGAACGCGCCCGCGTAGTGCTCGGTGAGCACGCCGATGAACCGCTCGATCGAGCCGAACTTGGCGCAGTGGATCATCACCGGCTGCTGCCGGGTGCCATCCGCCGCCTGGTATTCCAGGCCGAAGCCCTTCGGCTGGTTGAAGTCATATTGAATCGTCGACATCTGCCAGGTGCGGCCGATGGCGTCCTTGGCCTGCACCGAGATCTTCGGGCCGTAGAACGCCGCGCCGCCCGGGTCGGGGACCAGGTCGAGGCCGGTCTCCCGGGCGCACTCCTCCAGCACGGCGGTGGCGGTCGCCCAGTCCTCGTCGGTGCCGACGAACTTGTCCGGCCGGGTGTCGTCGCGGGTGGACAGCTCCAGGTAGAAGTCGTCGATGCCGAAGTCACGCAACAGGCTGAGCACGAAACCCAGCAGGTGCTTGATCTCCGCCGGCGCCTGCTCCCGGGTGCAGTAGGAGTGGGAGTCGTCCTGGGTGAAGCCGCGCACCCGGGTCAGGCCGTGGATCACGCCCGACTTCTCGTACCGGTAGACCGACCCGAACTCGAACAACCGGATCGGCAGCTGCCGGTAGGACCGCCCGCGCGACCGGTAGATCAGGTTGTGCATCGGGCAGTTCATCGCCTTGAGGTAGTAGTCGCTGCCCTCCATCTCCATCGGCGGGAACATCGTGTCCTTGTAGTAGGGCAGGTGTCCCGAGGTGTGGAAGAGACCTTCCTTGGAGATGTGCGGCGTCCCGACGTACTGGAAGCCCTCCTCGATGTGGCGGGTGCGGACGTAGTCCTCCATCACCCGCTTGAGCACGCCACCCTTGGGGTGGAAGACGGGCAGGCCGGAACCGATCTCGTCGGGGAAGCTGAACAGGTCGAGGTCCGTGCCGAGCTTGCGGTGGTCGCGCCGGGCGGCCTCCTCCAACAGCTTCAGGTACGCCTTGAGCTCGTCCCGGGTCGGCCAGGCGGTGCCGTAGACCCGCTGGAGCTGCGGGTTCTTCTCCGACCCGCGCCAGTAGGCGGCGGCGGAACGCATCAGCTTGAACGCGCCGATCAGCCGGGTGTTCGGCAGGTGCGGGCCCCGGCACAGGTCCGACCAGCAGACCTTGTCCTCGTTCGCGGCGAGGTTGTCGTAGATGGTCAGCTCGCCGCCGCCCACCTCCATCACCTCGGAGGAGTCGAGCCCTTCGCCCTTGACCTCGATCAGCTCCAGCTTGAACGGCTCGGCGGCCAACTCTCCGCGGGCCTCGTCCAGGCTGGCGAAGCGGCGCCGGCGGAACCGCTGGCCGGACTTGACGATCTCCTGCATCCGCCTCTCGAGCTTCGTCAGGTCCTCCGGCTGGAACGGCTTGTCGACGCCGAAGTCGTAGTAGAAGCCGTTCTCGATCGGCGGGCCGATGCCGAGCTTCGCCTCCGGGAAGACGTCCTGCACGGCCTGGGCGAGCACGTGGGCGGTGGAGTGCCGCAGCACCTCCAGGCCGGCCGGGCTGTCCAGCGGCACCGGCTCGACCGACGTCTCCTCGGCCGGTTTCCAGTCCAGGTCGCGCAGCTTGCCCTGCGGGTCGCGGACCACCACGACCGCCTTCGGCCCGCTCGTGGGCAGGCCGGCCGCGGCCACCGCGTCGGCCGCCGTGGTCCCGGCGGCGACGACGACGGGGTCGGCCACGACGGGGATACGGGGTGCGGACACGGTGACTCCTGTCGTCGACGGTACGGATCTGCCGGATGACCGGCCCCTGCGATGGTATCGGTCGCCCCGATCCGCGCCGTCGGCGACGCGGCCCCCGGGGCACGAGTTCCGCGCGGCGTTGAACCTTTCGACCGTCGGGTGCGAACTACCTGGTGGGGCCGGAGCCGGTACCGACCCCGGTCGAGAAGGATGGGGACGACGATGAGGATGACCCGTCAGGGCCGGTGGGCGGCGGCCCTGCTGGCCGCCGCGCTCGCCGGAGCGGTGGGGTGGCCGGGCCCGGCCAGCGCCGCCGGCGTGACCGTCACGACCTCCCCCGGTGAGGTGCACCAGGGCGACGCGATCGAGCTGTCCGTGGTGGTGCCCGCGGACCGGCCGGGCAGCCGGACCACGAAGGTGGAGCTGACCATGCCGGCGGACGCCCCGATCGGCGAGGTCTATCCGCTCTCCGTGCCGGACTGGGCGCCGACCATCACCACCCGCACCCTGGACCGGCCGGTGGCCGGCATCCACGCGCCCGAACTGAACCAGGTGACCCATGCCGTGACCTGGCTCCGGGTGCCGGGCGGGGGCGCCGGCGCGGCCCGGCTGCCGCTCGGCATGGGGCCGATGCCGGCCACCGACCGGCTCACCTTCACCGTGGTGCAGACGTTCGCCGACGGCACGGTGGTCCGGTGGGCGGACCCGGCCGGCGGCGCGCACCCGGCGCCGACGGTCGCGCTGCTGCCGCCACCGCAGGGCGCCGCCACGGGCGGTGGCGACGCCGGTGCGGGCGGCGCGGCCCACGGCGGGCACGGCGGCGTGTCCGGCGGCCAGGACGGCGCGGCACCGGCCGGGGCGACCGCCGGGGGCCCGACGACCGGGGCGGCCGACGACGGGCCCAGCGCTGACCTGCTGCTCGGCGGTGGCCTGCTCGCCGGGCTGGCCGGCGGCGCGGCGATCGGCTGGCTGCTCAGCCGCCGTCGCCGCGGCACCATGGCCCTCCCGTCCGACCCAGCCACTCCCACCGCCCCCCGCACCCCCGATCCGGTCACCGCAGGCAGCACCCGCCCCACTCCATGACCCCCCACCCCGCCACGGCCCGTCTCGTCTCGTCTCGTCTCGTCTCGTCGATCTTGGAGTTGTGGCACCTGGATGGTCGGGATCGCGCCCTTTGTCAACGACCACAGATCCAAGATCGGCGAGGCGAGGCGAGGCGAGGCGGGGGGAGGCGGGGCGGGTCAGGCGGGGGTGGTGAGCCAGCCGGGGAGCGGTTCGCGGGCGGTCAGCCAGCCCTCGGGTACGCCGCCGGGCGTGCCGACCCCGGTGTGGGCGGCGACGATCCCGCCGACGATCGCCGCCGTGGTGTCCACGTCGCCGCCCGCCTCCACGCACGCGCGGATCGCGGCCGGGTAGTCGTGCAGCAGCGTGGCGGCGACCCAGAGCGTGAACGGGACGGTGTCCTGCGCGGTGACCCGGGAGCCGTTGCCCACCGCCTCGACCACCTCGCCGAGCGGGCGTCCGAGCAGCGCGGCGGCCCGGCGTACGCCGCGGTGCACCTCGCCGGCCGGGTCGAGCGTGCCGGCCACCGCGCCGAGCAGCCGGGCCGGCTCGGGCCGGTCGCCGTCGAGCCGGGCGCGGGCGGCCAGCGAGGCGGCCACCGCCACCGCCACCGCGCCGGCGACGCCCTCCGGGTGGGCGTGGGTCACCTCGGCCGAGGCACGGGCCTGGTCGGCGGCGCGTCGGGTGGAGTCGGCGTGCCAGGCGCCGAGCGGGGCGACGCGCATGGCCGCGCCGTTGCCGCAGGAGCCCTGACCGTCGAAGGCCGACGCGGCGGCCACCGGCCACGGCGTGCCGGTGCGGATCAGCCGCAGGACGGTCACCGCGCCCGGGCCGTAGCCCCGGTAGGGCTCGCAACGCTCGGCGAAGGCCAGCGCCAGGCGGTCGGAGTCGATCCGACCGGCCGAGGCCAGCTCGGTCACCACGGAGCAGGCCATCTCGGTGTCGTCGGTCCACTCCCACGGCGGCGGGGGCAGCCGCCCCGCGGCGAGGTCGGCCGGGCGCCGGCCGGGGACGAAGAACTGGGAGCCGAGGGCGTCACCCACCGACAGGCCGGCCAGCGCGTCGCGGGCGAGCGTGAGGCGGGTGTCGGGGAAGAGGGTGAACGTCATCGCCGTCCCAGCTTGCCCGCTTCCCCGGACCGTCGCAACGCGATCGACTTGCCACGCCGAGTACGGTGCTGACGTGGCAACCGTCCTGCTGGTCGAAGACGACCACGTCGTGCGTGGCGCGATGCTGCGGTCGCTGACCGACCGGGGGCACGCGGTGCACGCCGTCGGCACCGCCCTGGACGCGTTGCGCCGGGTCGCCGCGGAGACGCCCGACCTGGTCGTGCTCGACCTGGGCCTGCCGGACCTGGACGGCTCGGACGCGCTGCGGATGCTGCGCGGCATCACCGACGTGCCGATCATCATCGCCACCGCCCGCGACGACGAGCAGTCGGTGGTCCGGCTGCTGCGCGCCGGCGCGGACGACTACATGGTCAAGCCGTTCACCGGCGCGCACCTCGACGCCCGGATCACCACCGTGCTGCGGCGGGCCGGTCGGGCCAGCCGTACCGTGCAACCGGCCGTGCACACGGTCGGCGGTCTACGGGTGGACGTGGGCGAGCGCAGCGCGGTGCTGGACGGGGAGTCCCTGGCCCTGACCCGCAAGGAATTCGACCTGCTGGCGTATCTCGCCGCTCGGCCCGGCCGGGTGGTGTCCCGGCGGGAACTCTTGGAGGAGGTATGGCGGCAGCCATCGGTCGGCGAGGACCAGACCATCGACGTTCACCTGTACTGGCTCCGCCGCAAAATGGGCGAGTCCGCGGCGAAGCCCCGCTACCTGCGCACCGTGCGGGGGGTCGGCTTCCGGCTGGTGGCGCCGGACTGAGGCCGGCGCTGGCCTGGCTCACCGCCGGCATGTGCAGCCTGGTCGCACTCGCCTTCCTGATCCCGCTCGGCATCACCCTGTCCGGTCAGTCCCGCGAGGAGAAGCTGGCCGACGCGGCCCGGCGCAGCGCGCTGGTCACCGGCGCGCTGGCGGTCAGCACCGACGCCGAGGTGGTCAAGCGGGCGGTGGCGGCCAGCGGCGACGACCCGGCGCTGCGGCCGGTCGTGCACGGCATCGGCACCGACGAGGCGGCCGGTCGCGCCGATCCCGCCGCGCTGGCCGACGCCGCCACGCAGCGCCGCTCGGTGGTGCGCGAGGTGGACGGCGGGGTGCTGCGACTGGACCCGGTGGTGCTCGGCGACCGGGTGGCCGTGGTGGAGGTGTTCGTACCCGACGAGGTGCTCGACGCCGGTGCCGGCGGGCGGTGGCTGCTGCTGCTCGCGGTGGCGCTGGCCCTGGTCGGCGCCGCGGTGATCGTGGTGGACCGGGTGGCGGCCCGGGCCGTGGACGCCACCGGCGACCTGGTCAAGGCGGCGCTCGCGGTGGGCGACGGCGAACTCGGCGTACGGGTCGAGCCGGCCGGTCCGCGGGAGCTGGCCGAGGCCGGGCACGCGTTCAACCGGATGGCGGAGCGGCTGGTGGCGTTGCGCGCCGACGAGCACGAACTCGTCGCCGACCTGTCGCACCGGCTGCGTACCCCGCTGACCGCGCTGCGGCTGGACGCGGAGGCCCTGGAGTCCGACGACACCAGCATCGGCACGTTCAGCGAGGCGGAGCTGGACCGGCGGCGCGGCATCCGGCGGATCCGGCAGGCCATCGTCACGCTGGAGGGCGAGGTCGACCAGCTCATCAAGACCACCCGCAAGGCGGTCAGCCAGGAGACGGCGCCGGCGTCCTGCGACGTCAGCGAGGTGGTCCGGGACCGGATGGTCTTCTGGTCGGCGTTGGCCGGCGACCAGAACCGGCCGCACCGGGTGGTCGGGGCGCAGTTGCGCATCCCGGCGCCGGTGCCCCGCGCCGAGCTGGCCGCCGCGCTGGACGCGGTGATCGGCAACGTCTTCCGCTACACGCCGCAGGGCACCGCGTTCGAGGTGGTGGTGAGCCGCCGCGACGGCTGGGTGGCGATCCGGATCGACGACGCCGGACCGGGCATCGCCAACCCGGACCGCGCCTTGCGCCGGGGTGAGAGCGACCAGGGTTCCACCGGGCTCGGGCTGGACATCGCCAAGCGGGTCGCGTTGCAGGCGAACGGTTCGGTGAGCCTCGACCGGGCGCGACTGGGCGGGGCCAGCGTGGTGATGCTGCTTGCCGATCCGGACGCGGCGCCCCGACAGGTCAACCGGTTCGGGCTGGTCGGCCGGATGGCCCGGGACGCCCGCGAGCCGCGCGCCGGGCGGCGCTGGCCGCGCCCGCGCTGACCGGTGGCTGTGCGGCGGCGCAAGTTCTCCTTAGGAGTGCGTTAACGACGGCCACCAGCGGGTCGCGAAATGCCAGGATCTCTGACAGAACCCATCAGTTCCGTCGGCCGGGACGCCCCGTAACACCTTCCGGCCGGCGGATCCGTGCGCGCGGCGGGAGTCCGGTCCCCCCACACCTCGCTCCCGTCGCGCGCCGCTCTCGGTGTCGAGCCGGCGGAGGTGACCGTGATGACGCCGACCGTCGGCCGACTGGTGCGCTGGGCCGCCGTGATCGGCCTCGGCATCGCCCTCACCCTCGCCGCCTGGCAGGACCCGGTGCTCGCGCACGGCCCGGACCGCACCGCCGCCGGCCTGTCCGGCCACGACCTCGCGCTGCTCGCGCCGGTCGCGCTCGGGGTGCTCCTGGCCACCCGGCGCCGGCCGCCCCGGTTGTCCCGACGGCCGGCGCCCGTGCGGCCGGTCAGCGCGCCGCGCTCGCCTGGTACGCGTCGATCTCGGCGCTGATCCGGGCCGCCTCGGCCGGGGCCAGGAACGCGGCGGCCACCGCGTCCCGGGCCAGCGCGGCCACCCCCTCCGGGCCGATGCCCAGCAGGCGGGCGGCGACCGCGTACTCGTCGTTGAGCGTGGTGCCGAACATCGGCGGGTCGTCGGAGTTGATGCTGACCGGCACGCCGGCCTCGATCAGCTGCGGCAGCGGGTGCTCGTCGAGGCTGGCCACCGCCCGGGTCCGCACGTTGGAGGTCGGGCACACCTCCAGCGGGATCCGGCGCTCCGCCAGGTGGGTCATCAGCTCCGGGTCGAGCGCGGCGGAGATGCCGTGGCCGATCCGCTCGGCGCCCAGCTCGCGCAGCGCGTCCCAGATCGTCTCCGGGCCGGTGGTCTCGCCGGCGTGCGGCACGGAGCGCAACCCGGCCGCGCGGGCCTGGTCGAAGTAGGGCTTGAACTGTGGCCGGGGCACCCCGATCTCGGGGCCGCCCAGGCCGAAGCTGATCAACCCGTCCGGCCGCTCGTCGAGCGCGATCCGCAGGGTCTGCTCGGCGGCCGGCAACCCGGCCTCGCCGGGGATGTCGAAGCACCAGCGCAGCGCGATGCCGAAGTCGGCCTCGGCCCGCTTGCGGGCGTCCTCGATCGCCTCGCAGAACGCCGGCGCCGGGATGCCCCGGTGCACGTGCGAGTAGGGCGTGACCGTCAACTCGGCGTAGCGGACCTGCTGGCGGGCCAGTTCCCGGGCCACCTCGTGGGTGAGCAGCCAGACGTCGTCGGCGTCCCGGATCAGGTCGACCACGCTCAGGTAGACCTCGATGAAGTGGGCGAAGTCGCGGAACGCGAAGTAGTCGGCGAGCGCCTCCGGGTCGGCCGGGACGGGGCTGCGCCCCTCGTGCCGGGCGGCCAGCTCGGCGACGATCCGGGGTGAGGCGGAGCCGACGTGGTGCACGTGCAGCTCCACCTTGGGCAGTCCGGCGATGAAGGTGGGCAGGTCGGTCACGAGTTCTCCTCTGCGCGGGCGCCGGTGCGGGCCACCACGAAGATCCGGCGGAACGGGAAGTACACCTGACCCTGCCGCACCGGGTACGCCTCGGCGAGGCGTACCCCCAGCTCGGCGCGGAAGGCGGCCCAGCCGGCGGCGTCCAGCGCGGCGCGGACCGGGCGCAGGGCGGTGCCCTCCATCCAGGCCAGCACCGGGTGGTCCGGGCCGGCGGCCGGCAGCAGGTGCACGTAGGTAGTCTCCCAGGCGTCCACCGCGCAGCCCGCGCCGGTCAGCAGCGTGGCGTAGTCGACCGGCTCGTCGACCGGGGCCTCGCGCAGCAGCCCGGCGAGGGGGTCACGCCACCGGTCCCGTCCGGCGACCTCGCGCAGCGCCCGGTGGGACGGCGCGGCGAAGTTGCCGGGAACCTGGCACGCCAGCCACGCGCCGGGCGGCAGCTCGGCGGCCCAGCGGATGAGCAGCCGGCGGTGCTCCGGGACCCACTGGAGGACCGCGTTGCCGACCAGCACGTCCACGTCGGGCGCCGGCCGCCAGTCGCGGACGTCGGCGACGCCGAAGGTGACCGGAGAGCCGAGGGCGGCGGCCCGTTCGATCATCTCGGGCGAGGAGTCCAGGCCGGTGACCCGGCTGCCGGGCCAGCGCGCGGCGAGCGTGGCGGTGAGCGTGCCGGGCCCGCAGCCGAGGTCGACCACCGCGCGCGGGTGGCCTGCGCCGACGCGGGCCAGCAGGTCGAAGAAGGGTCGGGAGCGCTCGTCGCCGTAGCGCAGGTAGGTGCCGGGATCCCACATGACAATCTCCAAACCGTACGTACGTCTTGCTAGAGACCGTACGGCCCGACGGGCGGAGCGGCAACCCGCTCACTAGGCTCGACCGGATGGAACAGCGCAACTTCGACCGGCTCGGCCGGCACGTCGGCATCATCGGACTCGGCGCGTGGCAGCTCGGCGCCGACTGGGGCGAGGTCAGCGAGGACGCGGCGCTCGACGTGCTCACCGCCGCGGTGGACGCCGGCGTCACCTTCCTGGACACCGCGGACGTGTACGGCGACGGCCGCAGCGAGCAGCTCATCGGCCGGTTCCTGCGGGCCAACCCGGACCACGGGCTGACCGTGGCCACCAAGATGGGTCGCCGGGTGCCGCAGACGCCGGAGGCGTACACCCTGGAGAACTTCCGGGCCTGGACCGACCGGTCCCGGGCCAACCTCGGCGTCGACACGCTCGACCTGGTGCAGCTGCACTGCCCGCCCACCGCGGTCTTCGCCGACGACCGGGTCTTCGACGCCCTGGACACGCTGGTCGCCGAGAAGCGCATCGCCGGGTACGGGGTGAGCGTCGAGACCTGCGAGCAGGCGCTCACCGCCGTCGCCCGACCCGGGGTGGCCAGCGTGCAGATCATCCTCAACGCGGTGCGGCACAAGCCGCTGGAGCGGGTGCTGCCGGCGGCCGCGGCGGCCGGGGTCGGCGTCATCGCCCGGGTCCCGCTGGCCAGCGGCCTGCTCTCCGGCCGCTACGACGAGCACACCACGTTCCCGGAGAACGACCACCGCACGTTCAACCGGCACGGCGAGTCGTTCGACGTCGGCGAGACGTTCTCCGGCGTCGACTACGACCTCGGCCTCGCCGCGGTGCGCCGGCTCGCGCCGCTGGTCGGCGACGCGCGCACGATGGCGCAGTTCGCGCTGCGCTGGATCCTCGACCAGCCCGGCGTGACCGTGGTGATCCCCGGCGCCCGCTCGGCCGAGCAGGCCCGGCGCAACGCCGAGGCGGCCGACCAGCCGCCACTGACCGAGGTGGAGCTGGCCTCGGTGCGGGCCACCTACGACGAGCTCATCCGGCCGCAGGTGCACGACCGGTGGTGACCGGTTCGGCCCGGCCCGTCGGCGCGGCGTCA
This sequence comes from Micromonospora humi, assembly GCF_900090105.1. Lineage (GTDB taxonomy): Bacteria > Actinomycetota > Actinomycetes > Mycobacteriales > Micromonosporaceae > Micromonospora > Micromonospora humi. The sequence goes on from NZ_FMDM01000011.1 coordinate 174,057, forward strand.
CCGGCGCCGGGCGCCGGCGGGCATGCTGGAGGCGGAACGGACGTCGTGGAGGGGGTGCGATGAGGGGCTGGTTCCGGCTCACCGCCGGGCTGCTGGCCGTGGTGCTGGGTGCGCTGTGGACGGTGCTGGGGCTCGGCTACGTCGAGGGCAGCGCGCTGACCGACCGGCGGATCTGGGCGGTGATCGGCCCGGCGGTCGTCCTGATCGGACTCGTGGCGCTCTGGTACGGCATGCGGGCCCGGCGCCGCTGAGGCGCGCCGGGCATGGAGAAGCCCCGCCTCCCGTGCGGGATGCGGGGCTCCGTGCGCCGGCCCGCCCGGCCGGCGCCTTGTCAGCTCAGATGGGGCGGACCTGCTCGGCCTGCGGACCCTTCTGACCCTGGGCGATCTCGAACTCCACCCGCTGGTTCTCCTCCAGCGAGCGGTAGCCGCTGGTCTGGATGGCCGAGAAGTGGACGAACACGTCAGCACCCCCGCCGTCGACGGTGATGAAGCCGAAGCCCTTGTCAGCGTTGAACCACTTCACGGTTCCCTGCGCCATGTGCAACTCCTTCTAAAACTGGCGGCCGAGCACGCCGTGCGGCCGATTGGCCGTTTTCGAGCAGCGGCGCCTGAGGTGGCCCCCCGTGCAGGGAACGTCTCTCAACCCACGCGTCTCGCAACAGCGTGAGAAAGCAAACCACGTACGCAAAAACTTCGCACAGCCTACCGGACGAAATTCTCCGACATGTGACCTGAAGGTTGCCCGATGATCGACGGGCGTGCCGACGGAGCTGTGCGAAAGACCCCTTCCCCGGGTCCTGGGGAAGGGGTCTCGTTCGACTGTCGATTCAGTCCGGCCAGTGCCCGGTCAACCGGCGCACGCCGACCGCGCCACCGCGGTCCACGGCCGCCCGGACCGCCGAGAAGATCGCCCCCTGCAGGGCCGCGGCGGCGAGGACCTCGCCCCAGTGGCGGTCCTCGTCGGTGGCGCTCGGCGCGTCGTCGTCGCCCGCCGCCAGCTTCCAGACCTGCCGGAAGACCATCCCGGCCACCGCACCGGCGGCGAGGCCGAGCAGCACCCCCACCGGCTTGTACGCCGCCTTACCGATCCTGCCGCTCACCGACGCCTCCCTCGGACCACCAACAGCACCACCGCGGTCACCACCGCACCGGCCGCGACCGCCGCCCACGGCAACGGGCCGCGCGCGAGGGCGCCCGGCTCGTGGGTCGCCTGCGCCCGGACCTGCCGGACCTGCTCGGCCGCCCGCTCCCGCACCCGGGCCACGGTCAGCGCCGCCTGCTCGCGCATCCGCGCCTTCGCCTGCTCGGCGGAGTGCCGCACCAGCGCCTTCGGGTCGGCCCGGGCCGCCAGCAGCTCCATCGTCTCACCGAGTTCCACCCGGGTCCGGCGGATCTCCTCCCGGAGCGCCGCCACGTCACCGGTCCCGTTGCCGTTTCCGGTCATGCCCGCCTCCCGTCCTTCACGGCGGCGGTGACCGTGTCGACGTCGGCCCGGACGCTGCGGACCGCCGCCTCCGGCACCGGCGGGACGGCACGGCTGACCTGCTTCTTGCCCACGAGCGCCAGGATCCCGGCGAGCAGGAACAACGCCACCGCCACGATCAGCGCGGCCAACCACGCCGGCATGACCAGCGCCAGCAGCAGGATCACGGTGGCGACCAGCGCGCCGGCGCCGTAGAGCGCCATCACCCCGCCACCGCCGAACAGACCGATCCCGATCCCGGCGTGCTTGCCCTTCTGGGTCAGCTCCGCCCGGGCCAGGGCCAGTTCGTCCCGTACCAGGCGGGTGACCTGTTCGGTGGCCCGTTGCACCAGTTCCGCGGTGGACGGCTCGGTCCCGGTCCGGGACGTGCTGCGACTCGCGACGTCAGCCATGCTGTCCTCCTTTCGTCATCACCGCGCTGTATGCCCGGAGTCGCCGCCCGTCAATCCTGCGCGGAGCGGCCGGTCGGACCGGCCGCGCGCCAGCGGAGTCCGGCGTCGGGCCGGGCCGGAATCCGGGGCATGGGCAGCAGATCCCCCGAAACGGACCGATCAAACCCAGGCGGCCCGACACTCCGCGAGGAGGACCGGCCGGCCGCGTACCGTCCCGGCCGGGACGACGCGCCGCGCGGGCGCCGGGTCACGCACGCGCGGAGCCCCCGGCGCCGCGGGCGGCGGCCGGGGGCTCCGATCCGGGGGTACGCGGGTCAGCGCCGGGCCTCGGCGTGGTCCTCCCGGCCCACGAAGACCTCGCTGCGGGCGTCGCCGTCGTCGCTGCCGCCGAAGACCCGCGCGTCGTCGGGCGCCTCGGTGTCGGTCGCACGGCGGACCGGACGACGCGGCTGCATCGACTGCCACGGCATCGGGCCGGTGGCGTCGCCCACCTCGGTGCGCAGCCGGGGCAGGGCGGTCGGGCGGTGGTCGCGCACCCAGGTCACCAGGTGCTCCCGGACCAGGCAGCGCAGGTCCCACAGGCTGCCGGCGTCCGCGGCGCTGACCAGCGCGCGCACCTTGACCATGCCGCCGGTGGCGTCGGTCACCTGGAGCACGCAGACCCGGCCGTCCCACAGCTCGGTGCCCTCGCAGAGCCGGCGCAGCTCCTCCCGCATGGCCTGCGCCGGGATGGCCCAGTCCAGGTCGAACTCGGCGGTGCCGAGCACCTTCGCCTCGGTGCGGGTCCAGTTCTGGAACGGCGTGCTGGTGAAGTACGAGGTGGGCAGGATCAACCGGCGGTCGTCCCAGATCTGCACCACCACGTAGCTGAGCGTCAGCTCCTCGATCCGGCCCCACTCCCCCTCGACCACCACCACGTCGTCGAGGCGGACCGCGTCGCTGAAGGCGAGCTGGAGGCCGGCGAAGACGTTGCCGAGCAGGCTCTGCGCGGCGAGCGCGGCGACGACACCGACCACACCCGCGGAGGTGAGCACGCCGGCGCCGATCCCGCGCACGGCGGGGAACGTCATCAGCATCACGCCGACCGCGAGGATCACGATCACCGCGATGGTCAGCCGGCGCAGCAGCACCACCTGGGTCCGCACCCGGCGGGCGTGCCGGTTGTTCGGCACGTCCACCCGGAACCGGGCCAGCGCGGTGTCCTCCGCCACCACCAGCAGCGCGGCCACCAGCCAGGCGATCGCGGCGATCATGGCCAGCCCGAGCGTGTGCAGGACGAACTGGCGCCACGGGCTGCCCACCGCGTAGAGCGTGGTGAACCGGACCGCGAGCTGCACGGCGATGACGGTCACGGCGACCTGGAACGCGCGGTGCGCGTGCTCGGTCAGCTCGGTCATCAGCAGCGACCGGCGGCCGAGTCGGCGGGTCACCCGGTGCACCACCGCGACCAGCACCAACGCGACCGCCGCCGCGGCGAGCGCGGCGGCGACGGTCACCAGATAACTCTGCACGAGAAGTCTCCCTCCGGCCCGGGCGGGAATCGGGCAAAGGCCCAATGGTGCCCGGCGGTCCGGACATCGACCAGGCTCAGACCTTGCGGAACCGGGACTGGAAGAAGCAGTAGACGCCGAACGCGGCGATGCCGAGCGCCATCAGCGCCAGCAGCCACGGCCCGTACGCCTGGTCGCGCAGCGTCCGCAGGGCGGCGTCCAGACCGCGCGCCTTCTCCGGGTCGTACTTCACCGCGGCGACCACGATGAGCAGGCCGGCGATGGCGAACACGGTGCCCCGCGCGGCGTACCCGGCCATGCCGAGGCGGCGGACCAGCTTGTGCGTCTTCGGGTTCATCTCGCCGGTCTTGAGGTTGCGCTCGAACTTCTTCTTCAGGCCGTAGATCACCATGCCGACGCCGACCGCGGCGAGCACCAGCCCGGCCAGCCCGACCAGCCACCGGCCGCCGTCGGAGGCCATCAGCTTCTCGGTGAGCTGCTGCTGCTGGTTGGAGGAGTTGGAGCTGGCGTCCTGGACGACCTTGATCGCGGTCCAGCCCAGCCAGACGAAGATGATCACCCGCACGACCGAGGCGATCCGCTCGAAGGTCCGCTCCTTGCCGGTCTTCGACTGGTGGCCGACCAGCGCCTCGGAGGCCTGCCAGATGGCCATCGCGAAGAGCCCGATCGCGATGACGACCAGGACGAACTTGCCGAGCGGCTGCTCGCCGAGGGTGCGCAGGGCGCCGTTCTGGTTGCCCTCCTCGCCGGAGTTGCCGAAGGCGATCTGCAGCGCCAGCCAGCCGAAGAGGAGGTGCACGATTCCATAGCCGATGAAACCGGCGCGGGTCAACAGTTCGAGCCACCGGCTGTTCTTGGCCTGCGCGGCGGTGGCTCCGGCGTTTCGGGTGACAGACATGCGCCCTCAATCTCCCGACGTGCGGTTTTCCAAACGTCGCCGCCCGCCGCCGCCCGGCCGAATCGGATCAGCCGTTGGGGTTGCGGGCCACCCGCAGCACGACGTTCTGGTCGGTGACGCTGTCCAGGCTGACCTGGAAGCCGCCGACCTCGGTGGCCTGCTGCCCGGTGGTGAGCGAGAGCTGCTCACCGGCCACCTCGACGGTGACCTGGTCGTCCTGGGTGCCGATGAGCTTGGCCTCGATGCCGAGGATGGTGGCGCTGGCGTCCACGCCCCGGTCGAAGGTGATGGTGCAGGCGTCCAGGCCGCAGTCGGTGTCGGCGCCGTTGGAACTGCAACCGGCGAGCAGCGCGGCGCCGAGGGCGAGACCGGCGAGCAGCCCGGCGGTGCGGCGGGCGGGAGTCGGGGCGAAGGTGGCGCGTCGGTTCGTCACCTCCCCAACGGTACCGCCCGGCGGCCATGCCCCGGCTGGCCGCTCACTCGCCGAGGGAGCGGCAAGAGGGCCCCGCCTTCCGCGCTAGGGTGCGGGAATGGCATTTGATGTTGCCCGGGTGCGGGGCGAATACCCCGCGCTGGGCGAGGGTTTCGTCCACTTCGACGGCGCCGGTGGCACCCAGACCGCCGCCGGGGTGATCGAGGCGGTGGCCGACGCGATGCGGGCCGCCACGGGCAACCGCAGCACCGCCTTCGCCCCCGGCCGGCGCGCGCTGGACCTGGTCGCCGGCGCCCGGTCCGCGGTCGCCGACCTGCTGGGCGCGGACCCGTCGGGCGTGGTGCTCGGGCCGAGCGCCACCGCGCTGACCTACACCCTGGCCCGGACGCTGGGCGCGGGCTGGCGGCCCGGCGACGAGGTGGTGGTGTCGCGGCTGGACCACGACGCCAACGTCCGCCCCTGGGTGCAGGCCGCCGAGGCGGCCGGCGCCACGGTGCGCTGGGCCGAGTTCGACAGGGCCACCGGCGAGCTGCCCGCCGGTCAGTACGCCGAGCTGGTCACCGGCCGCACCCGGCTGGTCGCGGTGACCGCCGGCAGCAACGCGATCGGCACCGTGCCGGACGTGGCGGCGATCGCCAAGACCGCGCACGCCGTCGGCGCGCTGGTCTGCGTGGACGGGGTGCACTCCGTGCCGCACGGCCCCACCGACCTGGCCTCGCTCGGCGCGGACGTGCTGGTCACCAGCGCCTACAAGTGGTCCGGGCCGCACCTGGCGGCGATGGTCGCCGACCCGGCGTGGTGGGCGACGCTGCGCCCGGCGAAGCTGCTGCCCTCCGCCGACACGATCCCGGACCGGTTCGAGTACGGCACCCCGAGCTTCCCGCTGCTGGCCGGCGTGACCGCCGCGGTGGACCACCTGGCCGCGCTCGACCCGGCCGCGACCGGCGACCGGCGCGAGCGGGTACGCGCCGGCCTTGCCGCCGCGCAGGCGCACGAGGAGGCGGTCTTCGACCGGCTGCTCGCCGGGCTGACGTCCCGGCCCTTCGTCACCGTCCACGGCTCACCGGCGCGGCGCTGCCCGACGGTGTCGTTCCGGGTGGCCGGCCGGGCCCCGGCGGAGACCGCCGCGGCGTTGGGCGAGGCGGGTCTGTGCCTCTCCTCCGGCGACTACTACGCCTACGAATACTTCCGCGCGATGGGCCTGCGCGACTCCGGCGGCGCGGTCCGGGCGAGCGTCTACCACTACAACACCGTCGACGAGGTGGACCGGCTGCTGGCCGAACTCGACCGGCTGGCCGACGACGAGAGGACGATGGACCGGTGAACTTCCTGGTCGAGGAGAACCCCGCCAAGCACCGCTTCGAGATCCTGGTCGACGACGCGCTGGCCGGGTTCAGCGCGTACCTGCCGCGCGGCGAGGTGCTGGTCTTCACCCACACCGAGGTCGACGACCGCTACCAGGGGCAGGGCGTGGGCGCCGCGCTGGTCCGCGGCATGCTGGACCAGATCCGTGAGCGTGGCGGCCGGGTGGTGCCCCGGTGCCCGTTCGTGGCCGCGTTCATCGAGCGCCATCCGGAGTACGCCGACCTGGTGGTCGACGCGCCCTGAGGCCCGGCCCGGCCGGGGGACCTCCCCACCCGGCCGGGCCGGGAGTTCAGCGGGCGCCGGCCAGCAGCTCGGCGGCGGCGCGGGCCGCCGCGGCGGTGGCGCCGTGGGTGGCCAGGTGCACCCGGCCGGCGGCCAGCTCGGGCACACCCAGCTCGACCACGACCGCGTCCGGGCGGGCGGCCAGGGCTCGGGTGACCGCGTCCCGCATCCACCCGTGCCGGTGCAGGTCGCGCACGACCAGCACCAACGGTCGGTCGGCGGAGCCGGTCGCCGGGTCCGCCGGGACGGCGTCGGCGGCGTACCGGGCGGTGGTGGTGCCGGGCGCCAGGTGGGTCAGGGGCGCGGCGATCCCCCAGGGCGTCTCCTCGCCGATGGCGATGTTGCGGGGCGGCGCGAACTCCACCACGTGCGCCGGCCCGGCGAGCGGCAGCAGCGTGGCGTCGCCGGTGATCCGCAGCGCCCGGCGGGCGGCGGTCAGGCCGATGGGTGACCCGTCCGGCGCGGCCGGGGCGGCGCGGCGGTGGGCCCGGGCGGCCACGCTCCACGCGGCGAGCTGACCGACCCGCTTGGCCGCCTCGGCCAGCCGCTCCTCGGGCAGTTCCCCGCTCACCACGGCGGCGACGATCGCGTCGCGCAGCTCGCGGGCGTCGGCCTCGGCGGCCCGTTCCCCGCCCACGCAGATGGCGTCGGCGCCGGCGGCGAGCGCGCGGACCGCCGCGCCGGCGAAGCCGTACCGGTCGGAGACCGCCCGCATCTCCACCGCGTCGGTCACCACCACGCCGTTGAAGCCCAACTCCTCGCGGAGCAGTCCGCCCAGGATGCGCGCGCTGAGCGTGGCCGGCAGCTCCGGGTCGAGCGCCGGTACGAGCAGGTGACCGGTCATCACCGCCTGGGTGCCGGCCGCCACCGCGGCCCGGAACGGGGCCAGCTCGATGGTGTCGAGGCGGGCCCGGTCGGCGCCGATGCGGGGCAGGTCGTGGTGGGAGTCGACGTGGGTGTCGCCGTGCCCGGGGAAGTGCTTGGCGCAGGCGGCGACCCCGCCGGCCTGCAGGCCGCGTACCCAGGCGGCGGTGTGGCGGGCGACCAGGTCGGGGTCGGCGCCGAACGAGCGCACCCCGATCACCGGGTTGGCCGGGTTGGAGTTGACGTCGGCGTCCGGCGCGTAGTCGAGGGTGACACCGACCGCGGCCAGCTCGGCGCCCAGGTCGCGGGCGACCTCCTCGGTCAGCGCCGGGTCGTCGACCGCGCCGAGGGCGAAGTTTCCGGGGCGGGAGCTGCCCCGGGCGGACTCGATCCGGGTGACGTCGCCGGCTTCCTCGTCGATCGCCACGATCACGTCCGGCCGCTCCGCCCGCAGGGTGGCGGTCAGGTTCGCGACCTGCTCGTGGTCGACGACGTTGCGGGCGAAGAGGACGACCGACCCGAGCCCTTCGCCGAGCCAGCGGCAGACCCACTGCGGCGGCGTGGTGCCGACGAACCCGGGTTGCAGGACGGCGGCGGCGAGGGCCGCCAGGTCTCCGGTAGCTCCGACGATCCGCTCGCTCCTCGCGCTCACCCTGTCGTACCCCCGTCTCCCCCACGGACCCGCCACGACCGGCGGGTGCTGACATGGTCACACCGCGCAGCTAAATAGTCAACAATCCTTACTGTTAGGCGCTGGCCCTCGGCCATCCACCGTGGGAGAGTTCAGACATGCCCGTCCTGCCGCTCGCCGACGCCACCGGCGCCGCCGACATCCCCGGCGTACGCCTGCTCGGCCTGGTGGTCGGCGCCCTGTTCCTGCTGATCGCGATCCGAGCGATGTTCCGCCGCTGACCCTCGGGGTAGGGAGGCCGGTGTCCGGACACGGCGGAGGGGAAACAATGAGGATCGGCTACTTCCTGTCCAGCGAGGAGTACACCCCGGCCGAACTGCTGGCCCAGGCGCGCGGCGCCGAGCAGGCCGGCTTCGAGGCACTGTGGATCTCCGACCACTACCACCCGTGGGTCGACGCGCAGGGCCAGAGCCCGTTCGTGTGGTCCACCATCGGCGCGCTCAGCCAGGTCTGCCGGCTGCCGGTGACCACGGCGGTCACCTGCCCGACCGTGCGCCTCCACCCGGCGGTCGTCGCCCAGGCGGCGGCCACCAGCGCGGTGCTGCACGAGGGACGCTTCGTGCTCGGCGTGGGCAGCGGCGAGGCGCTGAACGAGCACATCTTCGGCGACGCCTGGCCGCAGGCCGACGTCCGGCTGGAGATGCTCGAGGAGGCGGTCGAGGTGATCCGCGAGCTGTGGCGCGGCGACTTCGTCAACCACCACGGCACGCACTACACGGTGGAGCACGCCCGCGTCTACACCCGACCCGAGACGCCCCCGTCGATCTACGTCTCCGGCTTCGGCCCGAAGGCGATCGAGCTGGCCGCGCGCATCGGCGACGGGTACGTCAGCATGATGCCCGACGCCGACATGGTGCGCCGGTTCCGCGACGCCGGCGGCGGCGACAAGCCGTGCCAGGGCGGCTTCAAGGCCGCGTACGCCGACACCGCCGACGAGGGCGCGCGGATCGCGTACGAGCGCTGGCCCAACGCGGGCGTGCCGGGCGAGCTGTCCCAGGTGCTTCCCTCGCCACGCCACTTCGAGCAGGCCGCGCAGCTGGTCCGCCCGGAGCAGGTGCGGGAGGCGTTCGTCTGCGGTCCGGACGCCGACGGCCACCTGGAGATGATCGACAAGTACGCCAAGGCCGGCTTCGACGAGGTCTACGTCGCCAACACCGGCCCGCACTGGCAGGGCCTGTTCGACCTCTACCAGCGGGAGGTGCTGCCCCGGCTGCGGTGAGCGCCCGCCTCAGCCGGGCCCGGCCGGCGCCACCCCGCGCAGCAGCGTGTCGACCAGGGCGGCCACCAGCTCCGGGTCGGGCTGCGGCGGCCCCCCGGCCGGGTCGAGCAGCCGGCTCAGCACCAGGTCGTGGCAGACGCCGACGAGCAGGGTCGCCGCCGCCCGCGGGTCGGCGGTCGGCGCGACCCGGCCCAGGCGTTGCTCGGCCCGCAGATAGTCGGCGAACTCCGCCCGTACGCCGGGGTCGCCGCCGGGCAGGGCGGGCAGCTCGGCGAGCCGGGCGAGCAGTTTCGGCTGGGTGGTCAGGCCGGCGAGCGCGGGCAGGATCGCCGCGTGCAGCGCCAGCGACCGGTCCAGCCAGACCCGGAGGTTGCCGGCCAGGCTGCCCTCGCCGGGTTGCGGGACGGCACCCGCCAGCGCCGCCTCGACCGCCCGGATGTGCGCGTGCAGCGCGTGGGCGAGCAGCTCCTCCTTGTCGGCGAAGTGGTTGTAGAGCACCCCGTCGGCGACGCCGGCCTCGCGGGCCACGTCGCGTACGGTCAGCCCGGCCGCCCCGCGCCGGTCCAGCAGGCGCGCGGCGGCCGCGATCAGGTGCTCGCGCAGGCTCTGCCCACCGTCGCGCAGCACGGCCGCTCTCCTGGGTGCCATCACCGCAGATCCTAGGGGGTGGGGGTGCCGGGGCCGGCTCCCCCGTGCGAGCCGGCCCCGGCGGCAGCGGGGCCCGGGATCAGCCGGGCCGTCGGGCGGTCACCAGCCAGGCGGCGGTGCGCAGCCGGACGCCGTCCGGGCCGGCGTACGGGCGCATGGCCGCCACCAACGCGCCCCGGACCCGCTCACCGACCGCCGGTCCGAGCGGCGCGAGCCGGTGCCGGACCGGCCCCCACCCGGCCAGGAACGCGCCGGCGTCGGCCGCGTCGCGTCCCCAGGTCCCGGCCACCTCGTGGCGCGCGCAGTCGACGTCGACCAGACCGGCGTCGGTGAGCACCTCGCGGGTCACCGCCGGGTCGGCGAGCGAGAGCGGCCCGCCGGCCGGGGCGTCGTCGGCCGTCGGGGTGGCGTCGTCGGGCGGTTCCGGGAGCGTGGCCAGCGGCGCGAGCGCGGCGCCCAGGTCGCCGCGTCGCCAGTCGTCGAGGCAGACGAAGGCCAGCCGCCCGCCGGGGCGCAGTGCCCGGGTCAGGTTGCCGAAGGCGGCGACCGGCTCGGCGAAGAACATCACGCCGAACCGGCTCAGCACCACGTCGTACGCCCCGGGGGCGAACGGGTGCACCTGGGCGTCGGCCCGCAGGAAGTCGACGTTGGACACCGCCTCGGCGGCGGTGGCGGCGCGGGCGGTGGCCAGCATGGGCGCGGAGAGGTCGACGCCGAGCGCCGACCCGGTGCCGCTCCGACCGGCGGCGAGGCGGGTCAGCTGGCCGGTGCCGCAGCCGACGTCGAGCACCCGGTCGCCCGGCCGGACGGCGGCGAGCAGCAGGTCGTTGAAGCCGGCGTTGACCGCGTCGTAGCGGTGCCGGTGTGCCGCCCAGTGCCGGCCCTCGTACCCGTTCCAGGCGCGTTCCTGCTGGTCGTTGCGGATATCGGGCATCCCGCACCTCATTCCGTGAACAATTGTTCATGAACGTGCATTCATAATGCCGCCGGTCGTTACCGTACGTCAACCTCCGCCCCGGTTTCGGCCTCGGAGACCGGGGGTAGCTGTGGCCGTTGATGAAACTGACGACGCACGCCACCAACCTGCGCCACGCGGCGAAGAACCTGTTCGGCTGGACCGCGCTGCGGCCCAACCAGCTGGCCGCCATGCGCGCCGTCATGAAGCGCCACGACGCCCTGGTGGTGCTGCCCACCGGCGCCGGCAAGTCGGCGATCTACCAGATCCCGGCCAGCCTCATCCCCGGCCCGACCGTGGTGATCTCACCGCTGCTCGCGCTCCAGCAGGACCAGATCGCCGCGCTCAACGAGCGCCAGCGGCCGGAGCTGCGCGCGGTGCGGATCAGCTCGGACGAGAGCGCCACGCAGCAGGCCGAGGCGATCGAGGAGATCCGGGCCGGTCGGGCCGAGTTCCTCTTCATCACGCCGGAGGCGCTGAGCAACCCGGACCGGCTCGCCGAGGTCCGCTCGCTCGCCCCGGCGCTGGTCGCGATCGACGAGGCGCACTGCATCTCGTCCTGGGGACACGACTTCCGGCCGGACTATCTCGCGCTCGGCCACCTCATCGACGGCCTCGGCCGCCCCCCGGTGGTGGCGCTGACGGCCACCGCCTCCCCGCCGGTCCGCGACGACATCATCGCCCGGCTGCGGCTGCGCGAGCCCGAGGTGGTGGTCTCCGGGCTGGACCGGCCCAACCTCTTCCTCGAGGTGGCCTACTGCCCGACCGACGACTACCGCTGGCGGCGGCTGATCGCGCTGCTGCGCGACGACGAGCGCCCCGGCATCATCTACGTGCCGACCCGACGCGCGGCCGAGGAACTGGCCGAGCGGCTGACCACCGCGGGCTTCCCCGCCGAGTTCTACCACGGCGGCATGCCCACCGGGGCGCGGCACCAGCTGCACGAGGCTTTCCTCGCCGATCAGGTGCCGATCATGGTGGCCACCTCGGCGTTCGGGATGGGCATCGACAAGCCGAACATCGCCTGGGTGGTGCACATGGCGCTGCCCGACTCGCCGGACAGCTACTTCCAGGAGATCGGCCGGGCCGGCCGGGACGGCTCGCCGTCGCGGGTGCTGCTGCTCTGGCGGTCCGAGGACGTCGGCCTCCAGCGCTACTTCAGCGGCGGCCTGCCGAACGAGAAGGAGCTGTGTGACCTCGCCGCGGTGCTGCGGAGCAAGGCCCGCACCCGCAAGGAGCTGCGCGAACTGACCGGCCTGGGCCCGCGCAAGCTCGGCCAGTACCTGTCCCTGCTGGAACAGATCGGCGCCGCCGAGCCCCGCGCCCGGCAGCGCGTCGGCGCGCCCCGCTACGCCCCGGACGCGGTCGAGGCCGGGCAGGCGGCGCGCACCGAGGCCGAGCGGCAGCAGACCGTGACCCGCTCGCGCACCGACATGATGCGCGCGTTCGCCGAGACCACCGGCTGCCGGGGGCAGGTCCTGCTGGCCTACTTCGGCGAGCAGATGAACGAGGTCTGCGGCCACTGCGACAACTGCCACGCCGGCACCAGCGTGGCGAACGACGGCGCGGTGGGGCCGTTCCCGGTGCACAGCCAGGTCCGCCACGGCGAGTGGGGGTCCGGCCTGGTGCTCAACTACGAGGACGACCGGATGACGGTGCTCTTCGACGAGGTGGGCTACAAGACGCTGTCCGTGCGCGTGGTGTCCGAACAGGGCCTGCTGGAGCTGGACTAGCCTGACCCGGGCACCGTCACGGTGCCCGTCGACAAAACGACGAACACGGCGAAAGGACCTGATCGTGATCGAGCAGCCGGCGTACACCCGGTTCGGCGTCTCCGACGAGGAGTGGGGGCTGCTGGCGGGTCTGCCGCAGGCGGTGCTCACCGCGGCGGCCGCGGCCGAGTCCGACGGCACCCGACGGACCATGGCCGAGAACGCCGCCGGGTTGGAGACCATCGCCGCCGGCCGCGAGTCGGCCAGCCCGCTGGTGGCGGCCGTGGCCGGCGAGATCATCGCCCGGGTCGGCGACCCGGAGACCGGCGCCGAGCTGCCGGTGATCACGCCGGACGACCCGACGGCGATGATCGAGGACGTGCTCGCCCGCGCCGGCCAGGCCTCCGCCCTGCTCACCGGCAAGGTGGACGAGGGGCAGGCCGGGGCATACCGGCACTGGCTGGTGGAGATCGCCGAGCAGGTGGTGGGCGCCGCCTCCACCGGCGGCATCCTGGGCATCGGCGGCGACGTGGTGAGCGACTCGGAGCGCCGGTTCCGGGACCGGCTGTCCCAGGTGCTCAACGACTGAGCGGACCCGTAACAGAAGGTTTCACGTCCGTCAATGACGGAGGTCACGCCCCACGGGCTGCCGCTTTTCGGCCCCGTGGGGCGTCGTGTTCATAGGGATGACGAACCACGGGGGTCGTTCATGGACACAGTGTTGCAACCGCGGATCTTCGACACCGCGGAGGCGCCCGCCGCCGACCGGTTGGCGCTCTGGCTGGAGGTGATCGCCGAGACGCCGGCGCTCATGCGGGTCCGCACCGAGCACGCCGACAACTTCCTGGCCCGGGCGGAGTTCCTCGACCTGGGGCCGATGCAGCTCATCCGGCACCGCTACCCCTCACTGGACGGGATCCGGACCCGCAAGCTGATCAAACGCTCCGACGCCGACTACTACGTGCTCGCGCTGACGCTCAACGGCACCGGCATCACCGACCAGGACGGGCAACGCGGAGTCTGCCCGCCCGGCGACTTCACCTTCTTCGACTGCGCCCGACCGCAGGAGATCAGCCACCACGCGGACGACGGGCGGGCCGCCGCGTCGGTGGTGGCCCTCATCCCGTACGACGCGCTGCCGTTGCCGCACCGCCGGCTCACTCCGCTGTTCGCCGGCCGGATGTCCGGCAGCCAGGGCGTGGGCGCGCTGCTGGCCGACTACCTCATCCGGATCACCGGCCATCCGGAGCAGTACCACGCGGTCGACGCCGAGCGGCTGGGCACCGTCGGCCTGGATCTGGTCACCACGCTGCTCGGGCGCCACCTGGTCTCCGAGGAGGCGGTCCCGACCGAGGTCCGGCGCCGCGCCCTGCTGGCCCAGGTGCAGGCGCACGTCCGGCAGCATCTCGGCGACTCCACGCTGGACCCGCACACGATCGCCGACGCCCACCACATCTCGGTGCGCTCCCTGCACCGGCTCTTCGAGTCCGAAGAGACCACCGTCGCGGCGTACATCCGCGACGAGCGGCTGGCCCGGTGCCGCCGGGACCTCGCCGACCCGGCGCTGGGCGGCCGCTCGATCCGGCTCATCGCCGGCCGCTGGGGCTTCCGGGACAAGGCCCACTTCAGCCGCGCCTTCCGGGCCGCGCAGGCGGAGACACCGCAGGCGTACCGGGCGCGTCACCTGGAACAGGCACGGAACGTCAACAGCGCGGCATCCGAAGTCAACTCACCACGTACAGAATGAACCCGGGCCGCCGACGGCGGTCCACCGGTAACGGGGGGCCGCGGCGAGGCGCCCGCGGCTGTCCGGCCGCGGGCGACCCGCCCCGGTTGGCCCCGGCGACGCACGACCCCGGTCTCCGGCCCCGTCGCTTCCCCCCAGGACCGACGGGGCCGGTCGGGTCAGTCGGCCTCCTCCTCCAGCAGCGTCAGCACGGACTTCTCCACCGTCTCGCGCGGCATCTCCGGGCGCACCGGCGCCAACACCCCGTCGTGGTAGAGGTCGACCACGCGCGGATCCACGTAGGACGTCCGCGCCACGGTCGGCGTGTTGCCGAGCAGGTCGGCGACCGAGCGCATCACCGCCGCGACGGCCCGCCGACGGGCGGTCACGGACCGCTGCGCCCCCACCGTGGCCAGTTCCGTGGCGGCCAGCACGGTCGCGTGCCAGGTGCGGAAGTCCTTCGCGGTCATCTCCCCGCCGCTGGCGTCGCGCAGGTAGTCGTTCACCTCGTCGCTGCGCACGTCACGCCAGGACCGCCCGTCCCAGTAGCCGAACAACCGCTCCTGGGCGCGCCGCCGCCGGCGCAGGTTCACCAGCACCTGGCACAGCTCCGCGTCCTCGATCCGGCGGACCTGGTCGATGCCGCCCTTGGCCTTGAACTCGAAGACCACGCATCCGCCGCGCGAACGGGCGTGCTCGGGGCGCAGCGTGGACACGCCGAACGTGGGATCGTCGCCGGTGGCGTACTGGTCGCTGCCGACCCGGAACGCGCCCATGTCGAGCAGCCGGGCCACGGTCGCCAACACCCGCTCCCGCCGCAGGCCGCGCAGCGCCAGGTCGTGGGCGACCCGGTCGCGCAGCGCCGGCAGCCGGTGCGCCACCTCCAGCACGTGGTCGAACTTGGCCTCGTCGCGCTTGCGGCGCCACTGCGGGTGGTAGAGGTACTGCTTGCGCCCGGCCGCGTCGACGCCGGTGGCCTGGATGTGCCCGTTCGGGTACGGCGAGATCCACACGTCCCGCCACGCGGGCGGGATCACCAGCTCGCGCAGGCGCGTCAGCTCGTCGGCGTCGCGTACCGGCTCGCCCCTCGCGTCGAGGAAGAGCCAGCCCTTGCCGCGTCGCCGGCGCCCGTACCCGGGCCGGCCCGGGTCGCTACGCCGCAACCGCACCGGGCACCCGTTCCACCTCGGCCACCGCCGCCACCACCTCGTCGATCCCGATGGCATCCAGACTCGGGTGCGTTCCTACCCCGCCGGAACCCGCCGAACCACGGCCGGATCCGGCACGCTGGGCGCCGCCGAGCGCCCGGTGCCGCGGCCGGTCCACCGGCGGACCCCAGTGCGCCGCCGGCACCGGCCCGAACAGCACCACCGAGGCGGTGCCGTAGCCGGTCGCGAGGTGGGCCACGCCGGTGTCGCCGCTGACCACCAGCCGCGCGTCGGCGACCAGGGCGGCCAGCTCGGCCAGTCCGGTCCGGCCGGCCAGCACCGCCGACGGCGGCAGCCCGGCGTCGGCCGCCACCCGGGCGGCCAGCGCCCGCTCGTCCGCCGAGCCGGTGAGCACCACCCGGTGCCCGCGCGCGGCCAGCGTCCGGGCCAGCCCGGCGAACCGGTCCGCCGGCCAGCGCTTCGCCGGGACCTTGCCGCCCGCGTGCAGCACCGTCACCCCGGCGGGTACGCCGGCCGGAGCCGGACGACGCAACGCCAGGTCCCCCGGGTCGGCCGGCAGGCCGTACGCGTGCAGCAGCCGGCACCAGCGGCGGACCTCGTGCTCGTCGCCGTCCCAGGCCGGCCCGTCGAGGTGGCCGGCCGACGGGTTCCGGTAGGCGAGCAGCCGCCCCGGCCCGGTGGCGGCCAGTGCCCGGTGCGACTCGGGTCCCCGGCCGTGCAGGTTCACCGCCACCTCCGGCGGCGGCCCGCGCCAGCCGACCCGGTGCGGCCCGGTGGTGGGCAGCAGCCGGTCGACCGCCCCGGTCAGCTCCACCAGCGGCGCCAGCCACGCCGGGGCGGCGAGCACCAGCTCCCGCCCGGGCAGCCCGGCGCGCAGGCCGCGCAGCGCCGGGACCGCGGTGGCCAGGTCACCCACGCCGAGCGCGCGCAGTACCAGGATCACGGGTACGACGACTCCCGCTCGGCGCAGACCACCATCTCGCGGACCGCGCACCCGGCCGGCTGGGAGAGCGCGAACATCACCGCGGCGGCGGTGTCGGCCGGTTCGTTGAGCACCGCGTCCGGGCCCGGGCGGTACTGCGCGTCCCGCTCGTCGAAGAAGGCGGTGCGCATGCCCCCGGGGACGAGCAGGGTCACCCCGACCGCGCCGGCGAGTTCGGCGGCGAGCGCCCGGGTGAAGCCGACCACCCCGAACTTGGCCGCGCAGTACGCTGTCGCGTCGCTGACCGCCTTGACGCCGAGTGTGGAGGCGACGGTGACGATGGTGCCCCGGGACGCCTCCAGGAACGGCAGCGCGGCCCGGACCACCGCCGCGGTGGCGAGCAGGTCCACCGTGACGATCCGCTCCCAGGTCTCCGCCGGCAGGTCGGCCAGCTTGCCGGGCACGTCCATGCCGGCGGCGGTGACCAGGCCGTCCAGCCCGCCGGCGCGTTCCGCCAGGTCCCGGGTGGCGGCCTCGGCGGCGCGGGTGTCCGCCAGGTCGCACTCCACCCAGGGCACCCCGCCGGCGGGCCGCTGCCGGTCCACCACCAAGGGTCGGCCGCCGGCGGCCGCGACCGCGGCGACGACCGCCGCGCCGAGGCCGCTGGATCCGCCGGTGACCAGCACGGTGGGCCCGGCGCCGGGCGGGTGGTCGCTCATGGTCATCGTGCTCCCTTCGCCGTGGACCGGACGACCGTCTCCCGGGCGGTCCCGCCCGGCGTCGCCGTGCCCGCCGCCCAGCCGGCCCGGGCCGCCGCGATCATGTCGGTGGTGGACCGCCCGTCCAGGTACGGCACGACCACCGTGTGCCCGCCCCAGCGGGCCAGGATCTCCGACTCGGGCAGCGTCTGGTCGCCGCCGCCGCTGGCGTAGTCACCGCCCTTGACCCAGATGTCCGGGCGCAGCCAGGACAGCGCCGCGTGCGGCGTCGGCTCGTCGAAGATCAGCACCGCGTCGACGCAGCCGAGCGCGGCGAGCAGCCGACTCCGGTCACCCTGCGACACGACCGGACGCTCCGACCCCTTGAGCCCGGTCACCGACGCGTCGGAGTTGAGGCAGACCACCAGGCAGTCGCCGAGCCGGCGAGCCGCCTGGAGCGTCGCCAGGTGCCCGGCGTGCAGCAGGTCGAAGCAGCCGCCGGTGGCCACCACGGTGCCGCCGGCCGCGCGTACCCGGGACACCACCTCACCGGCCGCCGCGGTGCCGATCAGGTCCCCACCGGCGGTGACCAGCGCCGGGGCGACGGCCACCGGCGGCGCCGGCAGCGCGGCGGCCACTCCCCCGCCGGCCACGTACGCGGACGCCTCGGCCACCGCTTCCTGCACCGCCTCGGAGACCAGCGCGCCCCGGGCCAGCGCCAGCGTGGCCGCGGCGGCGAACCGGTCCCCGGCGCCGCAGGTGTCCCCCTCGGCGGCCGGCGCCGGCACCACCAGCGGGGTGGAGCCGGCGTGGCAGAGCAGCGCGCCGTCCCCGCCCAGGGTCACCGCGACCGCGCCGGCCTGCCAGCGCCGGCGCAGGGCCTGCGCGCTGCGGGAGGCGTTCGCCAGGCGGGACCCGCCCGGCGGCGTCTTCGCCAGCTCACGGGCCTCCGGCTCGTTCGGGGTGGCCAGGTGCACCCCGGGGACCGCCGCCGGGCCGCGCGGGTGCGGGTCCCAGACCACGGGTGCCCGGGTGGCGGCCAGCGCGGCGCGCAGGGCGCTCTGGCCGGCGACGCCGCGCCCGTAGTCGCTGACCAGCACCGCGGACGCGGCGGCGAGCAGCCGCAGCACGGCCTCGCTCGGCTCGCCGGGCACACCTGTCGCGCCGCCCCGGTCGTGGCGCAGCAGCACCCGCCCGCGCACCCGGAGCCGGATCTTCTCCGGCGTGGCGCCGGCCAGCGGCAGCGCGTACAGCTGCACCCCGGCGGCGGCGAGCAGGGCGCCCAGGCGGGCTCCGCCGGCGTCGTCGGCGACGGCGGTGACCAGCGCGACCTCGGCGCCCTGCGCGGCCGCGAAGACGGCGGCCAGGCCGGCACCGCCGGGGCGGTCGACGGACGTGGTCTCGTCGAGCACCGGCACCGGGGAGTCCGGGCAGAGCCGGTTCACCAGCCCCTCGACGTCCCGGTCCAGCAGCGTGTCACCGAGCACCACCACGGGTCCCGTCATGCTCGACCTCCTCATCGGGCCTGCACCTCCGGATCCGGGTCGCCGAGCACCACCTCGACGCCGGCGCGCACGTCGCCGGCCGGGGCGCGGGCGGCGAGCGCCGCCGGCAGCGCCTGCTCGACGTACTCGCAGAGCACGTGCACGGCGACCAGGTGCAGTTCCTGGACGACCTGGCTGTCGGGTGAGTCGACGGCGAGGGTGTCGTGGCAGAGGTCGGCGAGAGGGTTGGGGGTGGGGCCGGTGAAGGCCCAGGTGCGCAGGCCGGTGTGGTGGGCGGCGTGGGCGGCGGTGAGGAGGTTGGTGCTGGTGCCGCTGGTGGACAGGAGCAGGAGAAGGTCGTCGGGTCGGCCGTGGGCGCGGACCTGGCGGGCGAAGATCTCGTCGTATCCGTAGTCGTTGCCGATGGCGGTGAGGGCGCTGGTCTCGGCGTGCAGGGCGATGGCGGAGAGGGGTTGGCGGTCGTGGTGGAGTTTGCCGACGAGTTCCGCGGTGAGGTGTTGGGCTTCGGCGGCGCTGCCGCCGTTGCCGGCCACCAGCAGCCGCCCGCCCGCGGCGAGCCGGTCCGCCAGCTCCCCGCCCCAGCGGGCCAGCAGGCGCTCCGCCGCGCGCAACGGCAGCAGCGCGGCGGCCAGCCGGGCCAGGTGGTCCTCCAGGACCGTCGGACCGGTGGCCGGGGTGGCCGCCATCAGGCGACCACCCGGGTGGGCCGACGCACGGTGGCCACCTCGCCGTAGAGTTCGCCGAGCCGCTCGGCCGCGGCGGCCCAGGAGTAGTGGGTACGGGCCCGTTCCAGGGCCGCGGTGGCGTAGGCGAAGCGGCGGATCCGGTCACCGAGCAGGCCGCGGATCGCCGCGCCGAGCGCCGCCGGCTCGCGGGCCGGCACCAGGTCGCCGGTGCGGCCGGGCACCACCGTGTCGGTCAGCCCGCCGACCGCGGTCCCGATCACCGGTACGCCGCACGCCATCGCCTCCAGCGGGGTGAGGCCGAAGGGCTCGTACCAGGGCGCGGCGACCAGCACGTCCGCCGAGCGGTACCAGCGGGCCATCTCCTCGCGCGGCACCGCGCCGACGAGGCGGACCCGGTCGGCGACGCCGAGCGACTGCGCGAGCGTGCGCAACCGCAGCGCGTACGGGTCGGTCTCCAGCAACCCGGCCGGTGGCCCGCCGACCACCACGCACTCGGCGTCCGGCACCCCGGCGACGGCCCGGATGACGTCCTGGAAGCCCTTGCGCTCGACCAGCCGCCCGACGGTGAGGATCCGGGCCCGGCCGCCGTCGGAGTCGGCGACCGGGCCCAGCGGACCGAACGTGGACAGGTTCACCCCCGACGGCACCACAGTCATCCGGGACCGCGGCACGCCCAGCCGCACCAGCTCGGCCACCTCGTCCTGGCACTGGGCGACCACCCGGTCCACCGCGCGGCCCAGTTCCCGCTCGTGGTCGATGCGACCCGGCGGGCTGGTGTCCTGGGCACCCTGGTGGCGGCGCTTGACCGTGCCGAGTGCATGGTAGGTCTGCACCACCGGCACGCCGGTGCGCCGGGCCGCGGCGAGCCCGGCCAGGCCGCTCATCCAGAAATGCGCGTGCACCACCTCGGGCTGCCAGTCGCCGGCGCCCCACCGCTCGGCCAGCCAGTCGCCGAAGGCCGGCATGTACGGGAGCAGATCGTCCTTGGCCACCGGCTCGGCCGGGCCGGCCGGCACGTGCACCACCTGGTAGCCGTCCGGGGTGTGGACGCTCACCGGCAGGTCCACCGCGTCGAGGCGGGTGTACACCCGGACGTCGTGGCCGGCGGACGCGAGCGCGGCGGAGAGTTCGGCGACATGCGTGTTCTGGCCGCCGGCGTCCTCCCCGCCGAGGACGGCGAGCGGGCTGGCGTGTTCCGAGATCATCGCGATGCGCATACTTCCTCCTCCAGCAGCCGGTCCCAGTCGGCGAGGAAACGCTCCAGGCCGTAGCGGTCGCGGGCGGCGGCCCGGGCCGCGGCACCCGCCCGGCGGGCGGCCGCCGGGTCGTCCAGCAGGCCCCGGGCGGCGTCGACCAGCACGTCGACCCGGGTGGAGAGCGCGCCGGCGGCGGGTGGCACCGCCTCCACCGCCTCGGTGGTGGCGAGCGCGACGACCGGCATGCCGATGGTCATCGCCTCGATGAGGCTGAGCCCGAGCGAGGTCCACCGGCACAGGTGCAGGTAGGCGCGTCGTTTGCCCAGCTCGGCGTGCATGGCGTGCTGGGGCACGTCGTCGTGGCTGGTCAGCCGGTCGGCGGGCAGCCCCAGGTGGGCGGCGAGCCCGGCCACCTTCATGCCGTACACGTCCAGGGGCGCCAGCGCGGCGAACCGGGCGAGCAGGTCGGTGCCGGTGACCCGCCAGCGGCGTACCGGCTCGTTGATGACCACGGCGAGGCGGTCGAGTTCGCCGGTCCACTGTGCGGCCGGGGCGACGACGCCGTGTTCGACGACGGTGGTGCGGGTGGCGCCGTTGTCCCAGAACAGCTCGTTGAAGTGGGTGACGTGGGTGAGGAGCAGGTCGTCGCGGTCGGCCATCGGGTGGCGGGTGTTGGGGACGTCGCCCTTGGGGGTGTTGTGTTCGACGTAGACGGCGGGCAGGTCGCGTCCGGGTCGACGGCCGAGCCACTGTGCGGCGAGTTCGAGTTCCTCGGGCCGTTGCAGCACGACCAGATCGACGTCGGCGGCGCGCAGGTCCGACGCGGTGATCTCGACGGCGTTGTCCGGCCAGGGGTAGGTGCGGGCGCGGCCGAGTCCGTAGGCGTCGCGCTCGGGGTTGACCGGGATGAGGTAGCGGTGTTTGCCGTGCACGAAGGACGTCGTCCAGGAGCCGTGCACGTGCCACAGCAGGATGTTCATCCGCCCACCCCGAGCAGTCGCAACGCCTCCAGCACCCGGCCCGGTTCGACCGCCGAGAGGCAGGGGTGCCCGGGGACCGGGCAGGTGGTGGCGCGGGTGTCCCGGCAGGGTGCCGCGGCGTCGCCGAGCCGGACCGTGGGCACCCGGTAGGGCCCCCACTGGCCGAACGGGACGGTCGGGGCGAACAGGCTGACCACCGGCACACCCAACGCGGCGGCCAGGTGCGCCGGCCCGGTGTTGCCGACCACCAGCGCCCCGGCCCGGGCGATCACGGCCGCCAACTCGTCCAGCCCGGTCCGGCCGCCCAGGTCGACGCCGCCCGCCGCGGCGACCCGCGCGGTCAGCTCCCGCTCGTCCGGGCCGCCGGTGACCACCACCCGGAGGCCGGCGGCACCGAGCACCCGGACCATCCGGGTGGCCAGTTCGACCGGGCAGGCCCGGGTCTCCACCGAGGACCCGGGGTGCAGCACCACGTAGCCGGGCGACCCGGCGGCGGCCGGGGCGGGCGGCAGGCGGTCGGTGCGCAGTCGCAGCCCGGGGTCGTCGTCGGCCGGCAGGGGGTAGCCGGCGGCGGCGGCGAGGGAGAGGGCGCGTTCGGGTTCGGGTACGCCGACGGGGACGCGGTGGCGCACGTCGAGCAGGGCGCCGGGGTAGTCGTCGCTGATGGCGCTGATGCGGGGTACGCCGGCGAGGCGCAACAGCAGGGCCAGGGGCAGGGGTGACTGGTGGAAGGAGGTGAAGACGACCGCTTCGTCGGCGCGTACGGCGGCGAGCCGGTCGGTGAGCGCGCGCATGTCGTCCGGGTCGACCGGTGGGGCGGGGGCGTCGATCCAGGGCAGCGGGCATTCGACGACCTCGTCGACGCCGGGCAGCAGATCGGCGGCGGCTCGGCCGCGGGGGCCGCAGAGCAGGACGACCCGCTCGGCGCCGGCCGCGACCGCCCGGATCCCGGGGCCGGTGACCAGCACGTCCCCGGCCGCGTCGCTGCGGACCACGAGCACGGTGCCCCGGCCCGGCCGGCGGGCGGTGTCCGGCGCGGCCACCAGCCGCATCCGGGCCAGCACCGTGTCCACCGCGTCAGGCAGGTCGGCGGCGACGGTCGGCGCGGCGGCCACCTCGGCGTCGCGGGTCGCCGGCGTCGGCACCATGACGGCGGCGGCGCCGGCGGCCGCGGCGGCGGCCATGTCGGCACCGATGTCCCCGATCAGCACGCACCGGCTCGCCGTGGTGCCGAGCGCGCGGGCCGCGGCGTGCACCATCCCCGGCGCCGGCTTGCGGCAGGCGCACCGGTCCGACTCCGCGTGCGGGCAGATCTGCCAGTCGTCGAACGGCCCCAGCAGTTCCTCCACCCGGGCGTTGACCCGGCGCAGGTCGTGAGCGGTGAAGTAGCCCCGCGCCAGCCCGGACTGGTTGGTCACCACGGCCAGCCGCAGCCCGGCGGCGCGCAGCCGGTCCAGTGCCTCCCGGGCGCCGGGCACCGGGCGGACCTTCTCCGGGTCGCCGTTGTAGGGCACGTCCTCCACCAGCGTGCCGTCCCGGTCCAGAAGCACCGCATGGTAGAGGCCGGACGGGGGCGAGCCAACCGGGTCAACCCCGGCTGACCTGCACTGATCCCGCTCGTGGTCCCGTCGCACGGGCGGCGGGTTCCCGACCCCCCGGGGAGTAAACGTCAACTTCGGATACCCGCCGTCGAAGAGAAGCTAACCCGGCCGTTGTTAGCGAGGGCCGCGGTGGGGTACCGACCTTTCTGTGGCGGTTGTGGAGAAAGTGATCGAGGCGTCCCCGGAGCGGGTCTTCGAGGTGCTGGCCGACGGGTGGACCTACAGCGATTGGGTGGTGGGCACCGCGCACGTGCGCGACGTCGACGACGCCTGGCCGCGGGTGGGCAGCCGGCTGCACCACCGGGCCGGCCCATGGCCGCTCTCGTTGCAGGACGCGTCCACCGTGCTGGAGTGCCGCCCCCCGGAGCGACTCGTGCTGCGCGCCGGCCTCTGGCCGGCCGGCGAGGCGATCGTGGCGTTCGTCCTGGAGCCGCTGCCCGACGGCCGGACCAGGGTGACCATCGGTGAGGACTTCGCGGCCGGGCCGCTGCGCTGGGTCCGGACCAAGCTGAACGACCTGGTGTTGCATCTGCGCAACAAGGAGACGCTGGCCCGACTGTCGGACATCGCGACGCGGCAGAAGGCGGAGCGGTGAGGAACCGCTCCCGGGGCGTCACTGCGCACCTCGGGAAGCGGACTGGCTACCCTCTCAGGTGAACCTGTCGGCCGACCGAGGAAGTCCGTGATGATCCAACCCGTGCAGTTGCCCTCCCCGTGGGCGGACGCGCGCCTGACCGTCGTCGTTCCGACCTACAACGAGGCGGGCAACCTCCCGGTGCTGGTCGAGCGCGTCCTCGCGCTGCCGCTGCCGGGGTTGAAGGTGCTCGTCGCGGACGACAACTCCCCCGACGGCACCGGCGAGGTCGCCGACAAGCTGGCCATCGAGCACCCGGACCGGGTCATCGTGGTGCACCGCCCCGGCAAGGAGGGCCTCGGCCGGGCCTACGTCGACGGCATCGGCCGCGCGATCGACGACGGGGCGGAGTTCGTCGCCCAGATGGACGCCGACCTGTCGCACCCCCCGGAGGCGCTGCCCGGCATGCTCGGCGCCCTGCTGTCGACGCAGGCGTCGGTGGTCATCGGCTCCCGCTACGTGCCCGGCGGAGAGCTGGACGAGAACTGGCCGCTCTACCGCCGCGCGCTCAGCGGCTGGGCCAACCTCTACGTGCACACGTTGCTGCGGGTACGGATCCGCGACCTGACCGCCGGTTTCAAGATCTGGCGGGCCGACGCGCTGCGGGACATCGGGCTGGACCGGGTGCAGTCCAACGGCTACAGCTTCCAGGTGGAGATGCACTACCTGGCCACCAAGCTGGGTCACACCATCCTGGAGGTGCCGATCCGCTTCGAGGAGCGCCGCGACGGCGACTCGAAGATGACCACCGCCACCAAGGTCGAGAGCGCGCTGATGCCGTTCAAGCTGCGTACCCGGCACCGCAACATCGAGTCCTGACCGCCCCGGCACCGACCCACCCCGGAACATCACGCTGCGTCATTATGACGCAGCGTGATGTCTTTTTCCGCGCCGCATGTCGCCCATGCCGGCCTTTGCTCTGCAGCCACCCGCGCAGCACCACCCTGAGCTGCGACAACGAAAATCGATCGCCGGCCGCCTCATCTCGTTCCCGACACGATGCGTTGCCGATGCGTATCTGGCTGCAGAGCAAAGGCAGCGACGGCATCTGCCGCCACCGGCCGCAGCGGTTACTCAAGGTGATCAGCACGCGACGAGTGCGAGGCGCGCGCGCCACCGACGCGCTGGGTGACAGCCGCGTCACGGACCGTCCGGGTACGCGCGCCGGCACCGACAGCCGTCCTCGGCGCCGGTCCGCCGAGCGGCCGAACACCGGGCGGCCATGCACCGGGCGGCCGAACCGGCCGAGCGCCGGTGGTGGGCCGGACCAGGCGTCAGCGGTAGACGGTGCGGTGGGCGGCGGCGATCGCCCGGGCGTACGTCTCGCCGGTGAGCGCCCGGTCACGGGCCAGCGCGGCGCGCGCGGCGTTCGCGCCCGGCGCGCCGTGCACCCCGCCGCCCGGGTGGGCCGAGGCGCTGGCCAGGTAGAGCCGGTCCACCGGGGTGTCCGCGCGCCCCAGGCCGGGGATCGGCCGCAGGAACAGCTGCTGGTAGGCCGCGGCGGTACCGCCGCCCAGCGCGCCGCCCACCAGGCTCGGCTCGGCGGCCTCCAGGTCGGCCGGCCCCGCCACGTGCCGCCCGACGACGGAGGCGCGGAAGCCCGGCGCGGCGGCCTCCAGGACCTCCTCCATCCGCTCCACGTGCCCGGCCACCTCCTCGGCCCGCCACTTCTCGCGGAACGGCAGATGGGTGTAGGACCAGAGCGACTCGGTGCCCGGCGGCGAGTGGCTCGGATCGGCGACCGTCATCTGCCCGACCAGGAGGAACGGGTCGCGTGGAACCTCGCCTCGGGCCAGCGCCGCGGCGTACGTGGTGAGCCCGTCCATGTCCGCGCCGAGGTGCACGGTGCCGGCCCCGGCCAGGGCGCGGTTCCGCCACGGCATCGGCGTCGACAGCGCCCAGTCGACCTTGAGCGTGGAACCGTCCCACTTGAAGTGCGCCAGATCCTCGACCAGCCGGGGCGGCAGCGCGGCGGCCCCGACCAGGTCCAGGTAGAGCGCCGGGGCGGGCACGTCGGCGAGCACCGCGCGGCGGGCCCGCCAGTCCGCGCCGTCGGCGGTCCGCACGCCCATGGCGCGCCCCCGGGCGGTGAGCACCCGCTCGACCCGGGCGTCGTACTCGATCCGGCCGCCGCGCTCGACCAGCCGGGCCACCAGGGCGTCGGTGATCCGCTGCGCGCCGCCCACCGGCACCGGCCAGCCGACCTGCTGGCCGAGCATGGCGAGCAGCCAGCCGTACACCCCGGAGCCGGCCTCCTCCGGGGACAGGTCGGTGTGCAGGGCGCAGCCGGCCAGCAACGCCGGGCCGCCCTCGCCGTCGAAGAGTTCGGCGCCGAGCTTGCGCACCGGCAACACCAACCGGCGGGCCAGCCGCAGCGCGCCCGCCACCCGCAGCCGGCGCAGCAGGCCCAGCCCGCCGCGCACCGGCGGGAACGGGCTGGTGATCGCGTCCAGCATCGGCTCGGCCACCTGGACCCAGTCCGCGTACGCGTGCCGCCAGCGCTCCCCGTCGCCCGGGGCGAACGCCTCCAGCGACGCGGCGGTGGCGTCGAGGTCGCGGTTGACCACCGCGGCGCGGCCGTCCGGCAGCAGGTGGGCCAGCACGTCGGGGGCGTTCGTCCAGGCCAGGCCGTGGCGTTCCAGGTGCAGCCCGCCCAGCACCGGAGAGGCGAAGCCGAGCGGATAGAAGGAGCTGTACAGGTCACTGAGATAGCCGGGCGCTGTCACGTGCGCGGAGCGCACCGCGCCGCCCGGCGCCTCGGTGGCCTCCAGCACGAGGACGTCCCAGCCCGCGTCGGCCAGCAGGTTCGCCGCCACCAACCCGTTGTGTCCGGCCCCGATGACGACGGCGTCGGCGGTGGAAATCATCCGATCCGCCTACCCCGCCGCTCACCGGGCGAAACGCGTTTGCCTCCCCCGAACCGGGGCAAGCACGGCGCATGTACACGGTTGCGCAGCTCATAGGTGGGGTGTGGGGCGCCGGGGGTGCGGGCGGCGAACTGGTCGTGCACGACCCGGCCGACGGGACGCCGGTGACCCGGGCGCCGGTCGCCACCGCGGACGAGGTGGCCAAGGCGGTGGGATCGGCCCGGGAGGCGGCGGCGCAGTGGGCGGCGACCGCCCCCGCCGAGCGGGCCGCCGCGTTGCACCGGGCGGCGGACGCGGTCGAGGCCGCCGCCGAGGAGCTGGCCCGGGCCACCACCGCGGAGATGGGCAAGCCGCTCGACGACGCCCGGGGCGGCGTGGCGGCGGGCGTCGGCACGCTGCGGCAGTACGCCGAGCTGGCCCCGGTGCGCGGTGGCCGCACGCTGCACGGCGGCCAGGCGGCACTGGACTTCATGGCACCCGAACCACGCGGCGTCGTCGCCGCGATCACCCCGTGGAACGACCCGGTGGCGGTCTCCTGCGGCCTGCTCGGCGCGGCCCTGGTGACCGGCAACGTGGTGCTGCACAAGCCGAGCGAGCGCGCCCCGGCCACCGGCTGGCTGCTGGCCCGGGCGCTGGACTCGGCCTTGCCGGCCGGCGTGCTGTCGCTGCTGACCGGCGGCGGCGAGGTGGGCGGGGCGCTCGCCGGCCAGGACGGGCTGGACGTGGTGGCCCACGTCGGCTCCACCGCCACCGGCCGGTCGATCGCCGCCGCCGGCGCCCGTACCGGCGCGAAGGTGCTGCTGGAGAACGGCGGCAGCGACCCGCTGGTGGTGGACGCCGACGTCGACCCGGCCTGGGCGGCCGAGCAGGCGGCGACCGGCTGCTTCGCCAACGCCGGGCAGATCTGCGTGGCGGTGGAACGCGTCTACGTGCACCGCGAGGTCGCCGGAGACTTCCTCGACGCGCTGGTGGCCCGCGCCGAGGCGCTCACCGTCGGCGCCGGCGTCGACCCGGGCACGCAACTCGGCCCGCTGGTCGACCGGCGGCACCGCGACCACGTGCACGGTCAGGTCACCGCCGCGGTGGCGCAGGGCGCCCGGGTACGCACCGGCGGCGCGCTGCCGGACGGGCCCGGCGCGTTCTACCCGGCCACCGTGGTGGAGGGCTGCCGCCACGAGATGGCGCTGGTCCGCGAGGAGACGTTCGGCCCGGTCGCGGCGGTGGTGGTGGTCGACTCGTTCGACGAGGGCCTGCGGTGCGCCGCCGACTCCCCCTACGGCCTGGCGGCCACCGTGCTGACCGGCTCGATGAGTCACGCCCAGCGGGCCTGGCGGGAACTGCCGGTCGGGACCGTCAAGGTCAACTCCGTGTTCGGCGGCGCGCCGGGCGGTGCCGCGCAGCCGCGCCGCGGCAGCGGCCAGGGCTTCGGGTACGGCCCGGAACTGCTCGACGAGTTCAGCACCGTCAAGGCGGTGCACCTGGAGGCGCCGGGCGGCGGCCACTGGTGAGCCGCACGGTCGAGCCCGGGACCACGGAGGTCCCGGGCTCGCCGTCGTACCGGTGGCGGGTCAGCGACCGCCGCGGGCCCTGCGGGTGGCGTTGTCGTTCGCCTTCTCGATCGCCTTCACCAGCTCCGGCTTGGTCATCCGGGACCGGCCCCGCACGTCCAGCTTCTTCGCCACCTCCAGGAGGTGGTCCTTGGTGGCGTTGGCGTCCACCCCGCCGGCGGTCTGCGCGCGCCGGGCCGGACCGCCGCCGGCGGCCTGCCTGTCGCTGGGGCCCTTGCGACCCTTCGCCTCCCAGTGGTCGCCGACCTTCTCGTACTCGTGCTTGACCGCGGCGAAGGCGACGCGGTGCGCGCGTTCCCCCTCGCCGTACGTCTCGACCGCCGAGTCGTGCGTCTTCTCCCAGGTGCGCTGCGCCTTGGCCGGCGAGCGCTTCAACGTGCTGGGCAACACCTCGCGCCCGGGCATCCCGTCCACCTCCGTCTCGATCGGGTGTCTCCCGTCCTTCCCGCCCGGTCCGGGGGCAAACCGGCGCGCGGTTTGTCGATTTCCGCCGCGGGGTACCGCCCGGCCACGCCCCGGTGGCGCACCGGGCGCGTGGAGGAGGCGGTCATGACGGCGACGACACCACCCGCGGTCGACGGTCGGGCCCGCCCCCGGTTCCCCCGGCGGATGCGCCAGCTCAACTGGCGCACCTGGCGGGGGGTGCTGGTGCGCAGCGGTCAGGGCTTCGTCAAGGACAACTGCGCCGACTGGGCCGCCGCGCTCACCTACTACGGGGTGCTGGCGCTCTTCCCGTCCACCATCGTGGTGGTCGCCCTGGTCGGTCTGGTCTCCGACGGCCCGCGCACGGTGGACACGGTGATCGACCTGGCCAAGGAGATCGGCGCCGGCTCGGTGGTCGGCAACGACGCGTTCGTCGGCGTGGTGCGCAACGTGGTCGAGCAGCAGGGCCCGGCGAAGGCGCTGCTGAGCTTCGGTCTGCTCGGCGCCCTCTGGTCGGCCTCCGGGTTCATCGGCGCGTTCACCCGGGCCTCCAACGCGATCTACGGGGTCGAGGAGGGGCGGCCGTTCTACCGCCTTCGCCCGTTGCAGATCGGGATGGCCGCGGTGACCCTGGTGCTGCTCGCGGTGGTCGCCACCGCGTTGATCGTCAGCGGGCCGGTCACCGACGCGGTGGGCGATCGACTCCACGCCGGCGGCCTGGCCCGGACCACCTGGTCGGTGGCGAAGTGGCCGGTCCTCGCGCTGGTCGCGATGACGCTGCTGTCGCTGCTGTTCTGGATCGCGCCGAACGTGCGGCAGCCGCGTTTCCGCTGGCTCACCCCGGGCGGCGCGCTGGCGCTGGTGGCCTGGGTGGCGGCGTCCTTCGGCTTCGGTCTCTACGTGGCCAACTTCGCGTCGTACGACGTCACCTACGGCAGCCTCGGCGCGGTCATCGCGTTCCTGGTCTGGCTCTACCTGTCCAACTGCGCGCTGATGCTCGGCGTGCAGGTCAACGCGGAGTTGCAGCGGGGTCGGGCGATGCAGGCCGGCGTCGAGGAGCCGGCGGAGCCGGTGCTGCCGCCCCGCGCCCCGGCGGACTCCTGACCCGGTTTACCGGCGGTTCCCCGGGGCATCTCCCCAGGCATGGAACGTGGCAGCAGCAAGCACTCGCCCAGGGTCGACGACCAGATGAGCAGCGAGGTCAGCGGCCTGGTCCAGGGCCCGGGCGCCGGTGGCTCCCGGGTCGACGAGTTCCGCCAGCCCGAGCCGGCCGGTGAGGACCAGCCCGAGGCCACCACGGCGCCGGCCGGCGAGCTGCGCACCGGTTCGCCGCAGGGGATGAGTTCGGAGGACGTGGAGGCGCGCAGCCGCCTCGGCCGGTTCATCACGATGACCGCCCTGCCCGGCGACCGGGACGCGCTGGTGGCCAACGCGCGGGAGAACGAGGCGCCGGCGGACATCGTCGCCGCTCTGGAGGGCCTGCCGGAGGGTGCCCGCTACCAGACGGTTTCCGAGGTGTGGGCCGCCCTCGGGCACCGGAACGAGACGACGCGCTGGTGAGCGGAGCGGCCCACGGTTCGCGGCAGCACACCGGCGGAACAGGAGGAACCCCGACATGAGCGGCGTCATGGAGCACGTGGACGTGGACGTCCCGATCCGGACCGCGTACGACCAGTGGACCCAGTTCGAGGAGTTCCCGCACTTCATGGAGGGCGTGCAGGAGGTTCGGCAGCTCTCCGACCGGATGACGCACTGGACCGTGGAGATCGCGGGCGTGAAGCGCGAGTTCGACGCGGAGATCACCGAGCAGATCCCGGACGAGCGGGTGGCCTGGCGTTCCACCGGAGGCACCGAGCAGGCCGGTGTGGTGACGTTCCACCGCCTCGACGAGGGGCACACCCGGGTCACCCTGCAGATGGAGTTCGAGCCGCACGGCGTGGTCGAACAGGCCGGCGACAAGCTGGGCGTGGTCGACCGCCGGGCCAAGGGCGACCTGGAGCGGTTCAAGCAGTTCATCGAGCGGCGCGGTCAGGAGACCGGCGCCTGGCGCGGTTCCGTCGACCGGCCGACCCCCTGAGCCTGCCCCCGGCCGTTTGCGATCATCCGGCCCGGGTACCGCAGGGGAATGACCGACAACGACAGCCACGTGTGGCGCGACGAGGACCGCACTCCCCTGCACGAGCTGGACCGGGCGATCGCCCGGTCGACCCTGGACGGCCAGGCGGACGACGTCACCGGCAACGACGCCGGCGAGGAGGCCGCGTTCGGCCACGGGCCGGAGGCGGTGGACCGGGGTGCCGGCCCGGAGGCCGAACGCCGGGAGATGACCGACGCGGACCGGGCGTACCGGCCGTCGACGACCGGCCGCACGGGGCCGGACAGCATGTGAGACACCCGGGTTCCGGGCACCGCGAGGTGCCCGGAACGTGACCCGGCGCATCAGCCGAGACGACAAAAAATGCGGTACGGCTGGGCGGGAAATCGGACAGCCCATCCAGAATCGGCCGAACGGCTGACGGCATACATCCGGTTGCGCGTAAGACTTTCGGGATGGATCAGGGTTCCTCTTTCCTCTCCACTCGTCAGCGCCGCCTCGCCTGGCTGGGCTTCCTGCTCGCCGCCGTCCAGGCCCCCGTGGCAGCGAAGTTCAGCGACGACAGCTCCTGGCTGTTCAGCGTGGTGGTGGCACTGATGGTGGCCACCGTGATCATCGCCGACGACGGCGCCCGGCGGCGCCCGGCCCAGGCCCGCTCCTCCGACTGATCACCGCTCGGCGGGGCGCGCCTCGTGCCCCGGCCGGCCCCGGCTGCGACGTCGCTCCTTCATCTCCGCCTCGTAGAGGTGCCGGCGGCCCCCGACCACCTCGTCGCGGGCCCGCCGGTCCATCTCCCGGAAGAGCGCGTAGTAGCCGTCGTCGAACTCCTCGACGAGCTGGAAGGTCCACCGCCCGGCGACGACGTTGCGGCCCAACAGGTCGCGGTCGATCCGCTCGGCGATCCCCGGGTGGCCGGCCGCGCGGAACAACTCCACCGCCTCGTCCAACGTCAGGTCGGCGTGGCCGATCAGCTGGTGCAGCTCGTAGAGGTGACCGCGGGCCCGCTCGACACACTCCAGGGCCTCGCCGAGCTTGCCCACCGCCTCGACCGTGGCGTCACTCACCCCGTCCGGGCGACGGTGCGCCCGGTCCGGCCCGTCGTCCTGTCGTGCCATCGTGTGCCTCCGCGGACTCGTCTGCGCCGTCTGCGTGGTTCCCTTCTGCCCCGCCGCGGGCGGCTCAATCCCGGCGACCGACGCCGCCGGCACGCCCGGACGATCCGGCCATCGTCCGGTCGGCCGAGGCCGCCCGGGTCCGCCCGGGTCTAGCCTCGGTCCTCATGCGCGTGCCGAACAACCGGGTCGCGACCCCGTCCGCAACGGTGGTCACGCGGTCGACCCTCACCACGCTCACCACCGCCGTCGGCACCGCCGGCCTCGCCGCCGCCGCGGCGAACCCCGGGCTGCTCGCCGCGGTCGACCAGCACGCCGCGGGGATCCGCGACAGCCTGCGCGGCGACCGCCGGCCGCTGACCGTGGCGGCCCTCGCGGGGTACGCCGAAGGCCTGCGCGACGCCGCGTCGGAGCACGGCTGGGCGCCCCCCACCGGCCCGGTCGACTGGGCGGCGGCGGACTGGCTGCTCACCCGACTGCTCGCGGTGTGCCTGCTGGCCCGCGCCCTCGACCCACGCCACCTGGCCTGAGACACGGCGCGGGGTGCCCGCGATCGCCCCGCGGACACCCCGTCACCCGTTCACCGTCAGCCGTTGGGCCGGCGGAACTGCTGCGTCTCGTCGCCCATCTCGCCCGAGCGGTAGGTGCCCGCACCGGACATCGACGACTGCGGCGTCGCCGGCGCGGGCTGTCCGCCCCGGTCGGCCATCCGCCGCTCGTAGTCGCCGCGGCCGACCTGCTGCGCCTGCCGCTGCTGCTGGAACGCCCGGGACTCCTCCGCGACCCGGTCCAGCCAGCCGTCCCAGCGGTTCTGCATCGGCTTGATCAGACCACCGCCGACACCGACGATCAGGATTCCCGCCACGGTGGCGAGGAACGCGATCAGCACCGGCGTGGTCACCGTGGTGGCGATGCCCACCTGGTTCAGCGCGGCGATGACACCGAGCGCCAGGATGAAGAAGGCCACCACGTCGGCCAGCACCCGGCCGTACGAGAGCCCGCCGAGCGCGCCGGACACCAACTGTCGGACAGCGTTGGCGATGGCGGCCGCGATCACCACGATGACGATCGCCACGAAGGCGCGTGGCAGCCAGGACACCACCCCACGGATCAGGTCGCTGATCGCGTTGGGTCCCCACACCCCGAAGGCGAACTGCAGGGTGAACAGCAGGACCGCGTAGTAGGCCAGTCTGGCCAGGATGTCGCTGGCGTCGTACTTGGTGCGTTCGAGGGCGCGTTTGATCCCGCCGCGTTCCACGGCGCGGTCGAACCCGACCCGTTCCAGTGCCGCGTCCACGATTTTGAGGACGGCTCGGGCGATGAGCCAACCCACCACGAGGATCGCGATGAACGCGATGGCCCTCGGTACGAAGAGCAGCACCGACCTCCAGAAGTCGGTCCAGGCCGCACTGATGTCGACCTGCCCGACCGCGAGGGTTTTCGGCATGATGTCCCTCCTGTCGCGTGAACTGCGCCGCCCGCATACCCGGTGCTTCCGGCAGCACGCGGACCGGACCGGGGGCAATTTCCCGACATGACCGATCGAATGGGCCCTGACCTGCCCTGATGTCCCCGCCTCCGGGCAGCGGGCCCGGTCACGGACGCATGATCGGAACCCGCCGGCCACGCTCCGGTTAGGCTGCGGTCATGCCAGGCACCGTCGGTCGGATTCCCACGCCGTCCGCCCCCACTCCGGGAGCGACCGCCCACCCGTGGGCCGGCACGCCGCTGGGCGACCCGCAGAGCTGGGACCCGGCGGTACGCGCGGTGGCGGACGTGGTGCTGTCCTCCCCCGTACCGATGGCCCTGCTCCTCGGCGACGACCTGACCCTGCTCTACAACGACGGCTACGCCGAACTGA
Organism: Micromonospora humi; assembly: GCF_900090105.1. Taxonomy (GTDB): domain Bacteria; phylum Actinomycetota; class Actinomycetes; order Mycobacteriales; family Micromonosporaceae; genus Micromonospora; species Micromonospora humi. Next base: position 207,555 of record NZ_FMDM01000011.1, read on the forward strand.
TCGGCGACCGGCACCCGGGCGCGCTGGGCCGCCCGGCGGCGGAGGTGTTCGCCGAGGTGTGGCGGGAGGCCGGCGCGGGCGAGGCGCTGGAGCGGGTCTACCGGCTGGGCGAGCCCTTCCTGGAGCGGGAGGCGGTGCTGCCGGCCGACCGGCAGGCCGAGCCGGCGGTGTTCACCCGCGGCCACTCCCCGGTGCGCGACTCCACCGGCCGCATCGTCGGCGTGCTCACCGTCTCCGCGCAGACCACCCAGCTGACCCGGCAGTTGCAGAGCCTGAGTGACTTCGCCGCGGCGCTCTCCGGCACCCTCACCCTGGACGACGTGGCCCGGGTGACCCTGCGCTACTGCCTGCACTCGTTCGACGCCGACCGGGTCTCGTTCGTGGTGGACGAGGGGACGGCGTGGCGGCTGGTCCGCCGGATCCGCGGCGAGTTGCTGGACGAGGCCGACGAGCGGCTGCCACCGCTGTGGCGCCGGATGGCCGCCGACGTGGCGCTGCCGGCGGTGGTGACCGCCCGCAGCGGCGTACCCTCGTTCGTCGCCGACGGGCAGCCGCTGCGCGAGGTCGCGGCGGACCGGCACGACGAGAAGATCCGCGCGCTGGCCGCGTTACCGCTGCGCTCGACCGTCGTGCGGGGCTCGCTCACCGTCGGCTACCAGTCGCCGCGTCCCTGGTCACCGGCGGAACGGGCGTTGCTCGCCGCGTCCGCCGAGCTGATCGGCCAGGCCGCCGAGCGGGCCCGCCGGTTCGAGACCCAGCACGGCACCGCCCAGTTGCTGCAACGCAGCATGCTGCCGGAGCGGCTGCCGGACCTGCCCCGATTGCGCATCGCCGCCCGCTACGACCCGGGCGTCGACGGCAACGCCGCCGGTGGCGACTTCTACGACGCGTTCCTGCTGCCCACCGGTGCGCTCGGCGTGGTGCTCGGCGACGTGGCCGGCCACGACGTACAGGCCGCCGCCCGGATGGGCCAGGTCCGCGCCGCGCTGCGCGCGCTCGCCCTGTCCGACCCCCGGCCGGACGCGGTGCTCGGTGGCCTGGACCGGCTGGTGGCCAGCCTCGGCACCGAGGGCGGCACGCACGAGCTGTTCGTCACCGTGGTGTTCGGCGTGGTCGACGTCGACCGGGAGCTGGTCACGCTGGCCAGCGCCGGCCATCCCGCGCCGCTGATCCGGCGCGGCCGGGCCGGTGACGGCGCGGCCGCGGAGTTCGTCGACGTGCCGCCCGGCCCTCCGCTGGGCCTCGGCGGCCGGCAGCGCACGGTCACCGTGCCGTTCCGCCCCGGCGACACGCTGCTGCTCTACAGCGACGGCGTGGTGGAGCGGCGCTGGCAGGACCTGGCCGCCGGGCTGGCCGGGCTGGGCGCGGCGGTGAGCGCCGCGAGCGGCGGCGATCCCCGGGCGCTGTGTGCGGTCGCGACCGCCGCCGTGCCGGGTGCCACCGAGGACGACGTGGCCGTGCTGGCGGTGGAGCACGCGGTCCGGCCCAGCCGGTCGGCCGGCATGGAGGTGCCGGCCGAGCCGACCGCGCCGAGCCGGGTCCGGCACTGGATGACCGCCCAGCTCACCGAGTGGCAGGTGCCCGACGCGGTGGTCGGCGCCGCGGTGCTCTGCACCAGCGAGCTGACCACCAACGCCCTGCTGCACGCCGGCACCGCCGCCCGGGTCGAGGTGGACCTGAGCGCCGAGCGGCTGCTCGTCTCGGTCGCCGACTCGGGCACCCGGGGGCAGGTCACCCGGGCCCAGACCGACACGCTGAGCAGCCGGGGCCGGGGGCTCGGCCTGATCGAGGAGCTCAGCGACGCCTGGGGCACCGATCCGACGGTACGTGGCTCGACGGTCTGGTTCGAGATCCTCATTCCCGCCGGGTGAGCCGGGAGTCGGCGGCGGCCGACCAGGGTAGGAGGCAGCCATGGCCGACGACACGCGACACGGCGTCCTCTTCGACGTGGACGGCACCCTGGTCGACTCCACCTACCTGCACACGGTGGCCTGGTGGGAGGCGCTGCGCCAGGGCGACCACCGGGTGCCGATGGCGCGGATCCACCGGTCCATCGGCATGGGGTCGGACAAGCTCCTGGACCACCTGCTCGGCGCCGAGCGGGACACCGACGCCGACGGGCGCCTGCGGGACGCCCACGACGCCCTCTACGCCGAGTACTGGGAGCGGCTCGCCCCGCTGCCCCGCGCCCGGGAACTGCTGTACGCCTGCGCGGAGCGCGGCCTGCGGGTGGTGCTGGCCACCTCGGCGGCCGAGCACGAGGTGACCGCGCTGCGGGCCGTGCTGGACGCCGACGACGTGATCGACACCGTCACCTCCTCCGCCGACGCGCAGGAGAGCAAGCCCGCGCCGGACATCCTGGCCGCCGCGCTGGAGCAGTCGGGCCTGGCCGCCGAGCGGGTGGTCTTCGTCGGCGACTCGGTCTGGGACGTGGCCGCCGCCGGCAAGCTGGACATCCCGTGCATCGGGCTGACCTGCGGCGGCACCGGCCGGGCCGAGTTGGCGGGCGCCGGCGCGGTGGCGGTGTACGAGGACCCGGCCGAGCTGCTGGACGCCCTGTCGGAGAGCGCGATCGGCGCCCTCGGCTGAGTAGCCGGTCAACCTGGCTGCGTCGAAAGGCTTAGTCGGCACCGGTTCGGGGCACTGCTGAGCACCTCCGCCCGGCCGACGGGCGGCGGAAGGGTGGGGTCGTGGAACCGGTCGATGTCGCGTTCGCTCTGTTGGGCGTCGGTGCGCTGCTGGCGGGAATCCTGCCCCGGGTGCTGGAGAAGCGGCCGCTGTCCATGCCGATCGCGTTCCTCGGTCTCGGCATGCTGGTCTTCGCGCTGCCGACCGGCCTGCCGACGCCGGATCCGCTGCGCTCGCCGGAGCTGACCACCCACCTCACCGAGGTCGGGGTGATCGTGGCCCTGATGGGCGCCGGGCTGAAGATCGACCGGCCGTTGAGCTGGGCCCGCTGGTCGTCCACCTGGCGGCTGCTGGCCATCGCCATGCCGCTGTGCATCGCCGCGGTGGCGCTGCTCGGCTGGTGGTGGGCCGGTCTGGTGCCGGCGGCGGCGTTGCTGCTGGGCGCCGCGCTCGCCCCGACCGACCCGGTGCTCGCCTCCGACGTGCAGGTGGGCGAGCCGACCGACGCGGAGGACTCGGAGGACGAGGTCCGCTTCGCGCTCACCTCGGAGGCCGGCCTGAACGACGGGCTGGCCTTCCCGTTCGTCTACGCCGCCATCGCCATCGCCAGCACCAGCCTCGCCCCGTCGGACTGGCTCGGCGAGTGGCTGGCCGTCGACGTGGTCTACAAGCTCGCCGCCGGCGTGGGCGGCGGCCTGCTCGTCGGCTGGCTGCTCGGCAAGCTGTTCTTCCGGGCGCCGAGCGCGCTGCGGCTGGCCAAGCACTCCGAGGGCTTCCTCGCGCTGGCCGCGACGTTCCTCGCGTACGGGCTGGTCGAGGTGATCGGCGGGTACGGCTTCCTGGCCGTCTTCGTGGCCGCCCGGGCGATCCGGGCCGCCGAGCGCACCCACGAGTTCCACTCCGTGCTGCACGACTTCGCCGAGCAGGTGGAGCGCCTGCTCACCGTGCTGCTGCTGCTGTTGTTCGGCGGTGCGGTGATCGGCGGCCTGTTGGTGCCGCTGACCTGGCCGGCGGCGCTGGTCGGCCTGGCGCTGGTGCTGGTGATCCGGCCGCTGGTCGGCTGGCTGTCGCTGCGCGGCGCCCCGGGCCGCGCGTCCGAGCACTGGGTGATCTCGTTGTTCGGCATCCGCGGCGTCGGGTCGTTCTACTACCTCGCCTACGCCACCAGCAAGACCGACTTCCCGCAGGCCGAGCTGCTGTGGGCCACCGTCGGCCTGGTGGTGGTGGTCTCGGTGGTGGCGCACGGGATCGCCGCGACCCCGATCATGCAGCTGCTGGACCGGGCCGGCGAACGCACCCGGGACAGCTCGGAGCGGGGCCGGGCGGAACAGCCGGTCCCGGCCGGCTGACCCGGCCGGCTCAGACGCCGGCCAGTCGGGCGGCGAGGGCGCGGCCCAGGTCGTGGCCGGAGCGCCAGGCGCTCTGCACCCGCGGGCGGCCGAACGCGTCGCCGGCCAGGCCGATCCCGTCGTCGTCCAGGTGGTAGGTGCCGCCCTCGCCGACCATGGTCGGCCGGGCGTACGTCCAGCGGTGCACGTGGGTCGTCGCGGCCGGTTCGCTCAGGCCGAGCAGGTCCCGGACGGCCTGCTCGATCTCCGGCCGGGCCCCGGTGGGTTGGAGCAGGTGGCCGGCGGCGAACTGCGGCGTGGTGTGGGCGACCAGCACCGGGGCGCCGTCCCCGCGGCGGTCGCCGTCGTCGCAGACCAGGCTCAGCACCGGGTGGTCGTTGACGAACGCCCCCCGGAAGTCGGGCCAGCGGCGGGCCGGGAAGTGCAGCACCGCGGACAGCGTGGAAACCCACCGTTGGGCCGCCACCGCGCGGGTGGCCTCGGCCAGCGCCGGGTCCAGCAGCAGGGCGGCCTGCGGGCCGGGCATGGCGAGCACCACCGCCTCGGCCGCCCGCCCGTCCACCCGGGGCCCCGGCTCGACGGTCATGACCAGCCGGTCGTGCGTCACCGGCAGGCCTTCGGCCAGGTGCTCCACGAGTGAGCGAAGCCCGCGCGGGGCGGCCCAGCGCACCGGCCCGCGCACCTGTTCCCGCCCCCGCGGCCCGTACGCGACGAGCGAGTCGGTCCACTCCCGGGCCAGCCCGGCGGCCTGCCAGTCCGCCACCACCGCGGCGAAGTCCGGGTCGTCCACGGTGAAGTAGGCGGCGCCCAGGTCGGCGGGGCGGCCGTCGAAGCGCTTGCTGGCCATCCGCCCGCCGGTCACCCGGGCGCGCTCGCGCACCTCGACCGGGATGCCGGCCCGGGCCAGCTCGGTCGCGCACGCCACCCCGGCGATTCCCGCGCCGACCACCACCACACCCGCCCGGTCCGCTGTCATCGGTCGATCGTAGGTGCCGGCCGGCATGAACCCGTCGGCGCGGGGGTACTGGCACACCTGTTCGAGGAGAGGTGATCAGCATGGCCGACCGCGCCAACGACAACAGCAACGTGAACCCGGACGCCGCCGTCAAGGACCCGGACGACTGGGTGACCGGCGACGAGCCGCCGACCGCGGCTCAGGAGTCCTACCTGCACACCCTCGCCCAGGAGGCGGGTGAGACGGTGCCGGACGGCTTGACCAAGGCCGAGGCGTCCCGCCGCATCGACGAGCTCCAGGCGGAGACCGGCCGGGGGCGCTGAACGCGCCGTCAGCGCGGGGGCAGGCGGTGCAGCTCGACCCGGTCGAGCCGCCCCGCCGCCACCCGGGCGGTCAGGTACGTCGCGTGCGGCTGGGCCCGCCGGTCGGTGGGTGAACCGGGGTTGAGCAGCCGCAGCCCGCCGGGCGCGACGCTGTCCCACGGGATGTGCGAGTGCCCGAAGACCAGCAGGTCGGTGTCGCCGTACGCGGTGGCGCAGCGCTCCTCGCGGCGGGTCTTCGGGCCGGTCTCGTGCACCACCGCCACCCGCAGCCCGGCCAGCTCGACCCGGGCCACCTCGGGCAGCCGGGCGCGCAGGGCCGGCCCGTCGTTGTTGCCGTACACCCCGACCAGCCGGCGCGAGCGCGCCTCCAGGGCGTCCAGCAGCGGCACGTCCACCCAGTCGCCGGCGTGCAGCACGACGTCGGCGGCCTCCACCGCCGCCCACAGCGGCGGCGGCAGGTCCCGGGCCCGCTTCGGCACGTGGGTGTCCGCCATGATGACCAGCTCCACCGCGCCATCCTCCCGCACCCGGCGCGGCGGCGCCGCTCAGGCGCCCTGGCCCTGGTTCTGCATCAGGCCGCCGTCCATGAAGTAGGTCGACCCGGTCACGTAGTCGGCGTCCGCGCTGGCCAGGAAGACGGCGAGCTTGGCGATCTCGGCCGGCTCCGCGGCCCGCTTCCACGGGATGCTCTGCACCTGCTCGTGGAGGTAGTCCGGGTTGTCGATCGCCTCCTGGTTGAACGGGGTGAGCACCATGCCGGGCCCGATGTTGTTCACGTTCATCCGCATCGGGGCGACCTCCAGGGCCAGGCTCTTGGCCAACTCCAGCATGCCGCCCTTGCTGGAGTCGTAGTCCGCGCCGCCGGCCCGGGCCACCTCCTGGTGGATCGACGTGATGTTGATGATCTTGCCGCCGCCCCCGACGTCCCGGCGGTGCCGGACGAACCGCCGGCAGCAGAAGAACATGCCGTAGAGGTTGGTCCGGATGCACCGGTCCCACGTCTCGGTGTCCAGGTCGGCCACCGGGATGCCGGAGGCGTCCACCCCGGCGTCGTTCATCAGCACGTCCAGCCGGTCGAACTCGGCGAGCGCCTCGTCGAACATCGCCTCCACCTGGTGCTCGACGCTGATGTCGCCCTGCACCACCACGGCCCGCGAGCCGGCCGCCTCGATCTCGGCCCGGGTGTGGTTCGCCCCGGCGTGGTCGTGCAGGTAGTGCACCACCACGTCGGCGCCCTCCCGGCCGAACTCGATGGCGGTGGCCTGGCCGATACCCGAGTCCGAGCCCGTGATCAGGGCGGTCTTCCCCGCCAGCCGTCCGGTCATCCGGTTGCTCCCTCCGTGCGGACCGCGCCGGTCGGCACGGCCGGTCGGTCGTGCGCGAACCGCGCGGCGGCGTCGGTTATCCGGCCGGCGGTGTTGATCAGGCCGATGTGCGAGAAGGCCTGCGGAAAGTTGCCCAGCTGCTCGCCGGTGGCCTGGTCGATCTGCTCCGCGTAGAGGCCGAGGTCGTTGGTTCGGGCGGCGAGCCGCTCGAACATCCGCCGGGCCCGGTCCAGCTCACCGGCCTCGGCCAGGCAGCCGGCCAACCAGAACGAACAGATCACGAAGCCCGCCGGGTCGCCGTCCCAGCGCCGCAGCAGCCCGTCGCGGGACAGCTCCCGCTCGACCACCTCCATGGTGGCGCGCATCCGCGGGTCGTCGGCGGGCAGGAAGCCGACCAGCGGCATGATCAGCACCGAGGCGTCCAGGTCGTCGGAGTCGAACGCCCCGGTGAACGCGCCGACCCGCTCGTTCCAGCCCCGGCTGAGCACCGCCGCCCGGACCTCGTCGCGGGCGGCCGCCCAGCGGGCCACGTCGGCCGGGTCGCCGATCCGCGGGCCGAAGCGGACCGCCCGGTCCAGCGCGGTCCAGCACTGCACCTTCGACGACACGTAGTGCCGCTCGGCGTCGCGTGCCTCCCACATCCCGGAGTCGGGCCGGTGCCAGTCGCGCATCGCCTGGTCGGCGAGCGTGCCCAGCAGGTGGCGCACGTCCGGCGACATCGGGTCCAGGTAGTGCCGCATCAGCCAGGCCGCGTCGAGCACCTCGCCCAGCACGTCGTTCTGCCGCTGCCGCCAGGCGTCGTTGCCGACCAGCACCGGCCGGCTGCCGGCGTACCCGGCGAGGTGGTCGAGGTCGTGCTCGGTGAGGTCCCGCTCCCCCTCGACCCCGTACATGATCGGGGCGGGCGCGTCGCCGAGCCGGCCCATCGCCCGGGCCACCCAGGTGAACTGCCGGTCCGCCTCGTCCGGGCAGGCGGCCCGCCAGAGCGCCTGCAGGGTCAGGCTGAAGTCGCGCAGCCAGACGAACCGGTAGTCGTAGTTGCGGTCCCCGCCGAGCTGTTCCGGCAGCGCGGTGGTGGCCGCCGCGACGACCGCCCCGCTCGGCCCGTAGGTCATCCCCTGCACCACGAGCGCGCTGCGCCGGACCAGGTCGCGGTACTCACCACGGTATTCGTGCAGGTCCGCCCAGGAGCGCCAGCCGGCGACCGTGCCGGCCACCACGTCGGCGGCGTCGGGCAGCACCGGCGCGGCGCCGGCGTACGTCGGGGCGTACCCGAGGGTGAAGTGGTGGGCGCTGCCGGCGCGGGCGGTGAACCGCCCCGCGGCGGCGCCGTCGGCGAACGCCAGCGGGACGTCGCTGCGCAGCTCCAGCCGGCAGGCGCCGGCGGTGGCGCCGATCACCCCGTCGTGTTCGGTGAGATAGGCGCCGACCCGCCCGTACTCGAAGCGGGGGGCGTAGTGCACCCGCATCGGCACCTCGCCGGTGAGGCCCTGGACCACCCGGGCCAGCACCCGGGGTGAGCGCAGGCCGATGTCGTGGCCGCGCGCGCCGGGCTCCAGCGCCAGCGCGTCGGTGACGGCCACCGTCCCGGTCGCGGTGGCGAAGACGGTACGCAGCACCAGCGCGTCGTCCAGGTAGGACCGGGTGCTGGTGAACTCGCCCTCGGGGTGGATCGCCCAGTGCCCCGCGTCGTCGTCGAGCAGCCGCCCGAAGACCGACGGCCCGTCGAACCGGGCCGGGCACCACCAGTTCACCGCGCCGGCGGTGTCCACCAGGGCGGCGCTGCGCCCGTCGGCGAGGAAGCCGTGCTCGCTGATCCGTCCGGTCCGCACGGTGGTGGCTACCCGGACAGGGCGTCGCCATGCCTGGCCGGATCGGCGCCGACTGCCGCGTTACCGCTCGCCGACGACGGGAACGCGGCGGGTTGACGAAGGAGGATGCTCATGACCAGACCCTCGACTCCGACCGCGGCCTGGCGACCCGGGATGCCGGGCAGCGACAACCTCCCGTCCGGCCCGGGCGGTCGTCCGATGCCGCCGAGCGGGGACGGGCACGGGCCGCAGGCCGGCACGCCGACCGTCACGATCGGCTCGTACCCGGACTATCCGTCCGCCCAGCGCGTGGTGGACTATCTGGCCGACAACCGGTTCCCGGTGGAACGGACGTCCATCATCGGCACCGACCTCACCTTGGTGGAGACGGTGATGGGGCGGTTGACCACCGGCCGGGCGGCCCTGTTGGGCGCGGGCACCGGCGCCTGGTTCGGCCTGTTCATCGGGTTGCTCTTCGGCATCTTCACGGCCGGCAACTGGCTGGCGGTGATCCTGGTCGGCCTGGTGATCGGTGCGATCTGGGGTGCCGTGTTCGGCGCGGTCGCGCACGCGATGAGCGGCGGGCAGCGCGACTTCACCTCGGCCAGCTCGTTGCGGGCCGGCCAGTACGCGGTCACCGTGGACGCGGAACTGGCGGAACAGGCCCGGCAGATGCTCGGCCGGATGCACCTGACGCCCACCGGCGCCACCGCCCGCTGAGGCGGCCGGCGTCGACACGAGGGAGGGTCCCGCCCGGGGCCCTCCCGTCCGTGTCAGGCGTGCCAGGCCCGCTCGCCGGCGCGCAGCGGCACGTCCACCCGGTTCTCCGGCGGGGCGAGCGGGCAGGCCCACCGGTCGTCGTAGGCGCAACTGGGGTTGTAGAGGTAGTTCGCGTCCAGCCGGACCCGGTTCCCGGGCAGCACCGTCACGCCCCGACCGAAGGTGCCCTTCACCGTGTCGGTGAGGTAGCGCCCCCCGCCGTACGAGCCGTCCCCGCAGCTGGCGTCGCGCAGCGGCACGAACAGCCCACCCCCGTACGCGTCGATCCACCAGAGCGTGAGCGGCCCCCAGGGCGTCTCGGCGACCGCCACCCGGCGGTAGTCGACCACCCCGTCCGGTCCCCCGGTGTCGATGCTCAGCTCGCCCGAGGCCGGCCGCAGCGGCGCCTCGACCACTGCCGCCGGGTCGGGTGGATACCAGCGCAGCCCGGTGAAGCCGGCCCGGTCGGCCGCCGGCACCGGACTGCTCGGGTGGCTGCCGAACAGCGCGTCCCGCGCGGCGCGAAACCCACCGAGGTCGAGGTCGGACAGGTAGAGCCCGGCCACCCGCTCCCGCCAGTCCAGCACGTCGAGATCGTCCATCCCCCGACCCTAACCACCCGTCCTCCCCCACCGCCCCCACCTCGTCGATCTTGCGGTTACCGCCCCACCGACGTCGGCTTCGTCACATCACGACCAGCCTTTCGCTTCAGATTTCAACGAGGCGGCCTGCCGCATGCCATCAAGCATGAGCATCGGCCGGTAGGGGGACTTGTTTAAATTTTAAGTAGTGCTACTCTTGCGGCATGACGGAGAGCCTGGACGCGGAGCGGACGGCTTGCTGGCGCGCCTACATCGAGTCGAGCCAGCGGCTGTTCACCCAACTGGAGGACGACCTGCGCGCGGACAGCGACCTGAGCTTCGCCGACTACCACGTGCTGGTGCTGCTCTCCGAGGCGCCCGGGCAGCGGCTGCGCATGGGTGAGCTGGCCGACCGGCTGGTGTTCTCCCCGAGCCGGCTGACCTACCAGATCACCACGATGCAGAAGCGCGGCCTGGTGGCCAAGGAGTCCTGCCCGGCGGACCGACGCGGCAGCGAGGCCGTGCTCACCGCGGCCGGGCTGCTGGCCCTGCGCGAGGCCGCGCCGCACCACCGGCGCTCCGTGCGCACCCACCTGATCGACGATCTCGACGACGCCGAGGTCGCCTGCCTCACCCGGGTCTTCGAGCGGCTCGGCCGGCGCCTGCGCGCCGACCGGACCGCGTCGTCCACCCCGGCCGACAAGTAAGGAGACCGCGATGCCCGCGATCACCGTCGACGACGTCCTCGTCCTGCCCCGCCTGCCGAAGCTCGACGAGTCCACCACCTACCGCCCGGTCCGCCGGGTCACCACCGCGCCGAGCGGCTACGAGGGCGAGGGTTTCCCGGTGCGCCGGGCCTTCGCCGGGGTCTCGATGACCGATCTCGACCCGTTCATCCACCTCGACCAGATGGGCGAGGTGGACTACGCGCCGGGCGAGCCGAAGGGCACCTCGTGGCACCCGCACCGGGGCTTCGAGACGGTGACCTACATGATCGACGGGATCATGGACCACCAGGACTCGACCGGAGGCGGCGGCACCATCACCGACGGCGACACCCAGTGGATGACGGCCGGCAGCGGCCTGCTGCACATCGAGGCGCCGCCGGAGCACCTGGTGATGAGCGGTGGCCTGTTCCACGGCCTGCAGCTCTGGGTCAACCTGCCCCGGGTGGCCAAGATGAGCCCGCCGCGCTACCAGGACATCCGCGGCCGGGAGTCGGCGCTGCTGACCACGCCGGACGGCGGTGGCCTGATCCGGGTGATCGCCGGCGAGATCGCCGGTCACCCGGGTCCGGGCTCGACCCACACCCCGATCACCATCGCGCACGTGACGCTGCAGCCCGGCGCGGAGCTGAGCCTGCCCTGGCGGGCCGACTTCAACGCCCTGGTCTACGTGCTCGCCGGCCGGGGCACGGTGGGCACCGACCGGCAGCCGATCCGGCTCGGCCAGCTCGCCGTGCACGGGCCGGGCGACGCGCTGCGGATCACCGCCGACCGGGCGCAGGACGGCAACACCCCGGCGCTGGAGCTCTACCTGATGGGCGGGCAGCCGATCCGCGAGCCGGTGGCACACTACGGCCCGTTCGTGATGAACACCCGGGCCGAGCTGATCCAGGCGGTCGAGGACTTCCAGGCCGGCCGGCTCGGGGTGATCCCGAGCGGGCGGGTGCCGCACAGCGACGGCCAGGGCGACCGCCCCTGACCCGGTGCGGACGCGCGGGCGCTCCGGTTCGCCGGGGCGCCCGGGCGGCTCAGGAGACGGCGAAGATCCCGGCCACCCCGAGGATCACCATCAACAGGACCGCCACCAGCGCACCCCGCTCCCCCTCCACCGCCTGGTCGCGGTCGTCGGTCACGGTGTTCGTCGTCTCGGCGGGCATGTCGGTGCCTCCTTGAGTTTCGCGGTCCAGGGGTCCGGGGTACCCCAGGCACGTCCCACCGCCGCCGACCTGCTGTGTCGTGGTGCGGGGCCCGACCGGGGGTCCTACCGTGTGAGGACGTCGTCGACCTCGGGAGGATGGAAACGTGACCTTGCGGGACTGGTTTCTCACCGCACAGGAACGCGCCAACCCGGGGTCTGAGTTACCCGTCTGGACCGATGGAAACCTCGTCGAGCCGCTGATTCACGGCAGCGCGTACTTTGACCGGCTGGTCAGCGAGGTGGAGGCGCTGCGCGCCGGTGACCACCTGTTCTTCACCGACTGGCGGGGCGACCCGGACGAGCTGATGCGCCCGGACGGGCCGACGGTGGCCCAACTCTTCGCGCGGGCCGCCCAGCGCGGGGTGATCGTCAAGGGGCTGCTCTGGCGCTCCCACCTCGACACCCTCTCCTACAGCGAGGCGGAGAACCGCGACCTCAGCGAGACGCTCCGCGCGGCCGGCGGTGAGGTGCTGATGGACCAGCGGGTCCGGCGCGGCGGCTCGCACCACCAGAAGCTGGTGGTGCTGCGCCACCCCGACGATCCGAGCCGGGACGTCGCGTTCGCCGGCGGCATCGACCTGTGTCACAGCCGCCGCGACGACGCCAGCCACGCCGGCGATCCGCAGCCGGTGGGCATGTCCCCCAAGTACGGCCCGAACCCGCCCTGGCACGACGTGCAGCTCGCGCTGCGTGGCCCGGTGGTCGGCGCGCTCGACACCACGTTCCGTGAGCGGTGGACCGACCCGATGCCGCTGGACTCGGAGAACCCGCTGGCCTACCTGCGGGACCGGCTGCGCGGCTCGGACCTCACGCCGGACCCGCTGCCCAAGCAGCCGGCCGACCCGCCGCCGCTCGGCCCGCACCACGTGCAGGTGCTGCGCACCTACCCGGCGGTCCGCCCGCGCTACTCCTTCGCCCCGGACGGCGAGCGCACCGTGGCCCGCGGCTACACCAAGGCGGTCCGCCGGGCCCGGCGGCTGATCTACCTGGAGGACCAGTACCTCTGGTCCACCGAGGTGGCCGAGCTGTTCGCCCAGGCGCTGCGCGAGCACCCGGAGCTGCACCTGGTGGCGGTGGTGCCCCGGCACCCGGACGTGGACGGCAAGCTGGCGCTGCCGCCGAACATGGTGGGCCGGGAGCAGGCGCTCTCGCTCTGCCGCCGGGCCGCGCCGGACCGGGTGCACGTGTTCGACGTGGAGAACCACGAGGGCACCCCGGTCTACGTGCACGCCAAGGCCTGCGTGGTCGACGACGTCTGGGCCAGCGTAGGCAGCGACAACTTCAACCGCCGGTCCTGGACCCACGACAGCGAACTGTCCTGCGCCGTCCTGGACGACACCCGCGACGAGCGGGCCCCCACCGACCCCGCCGGGCTGGGCGACGGCGCCCGCGCCTTCGCCCGGGACCTGCGGTTGCGGCTGTGGCGCGAGCACCTGGACCGCGACCCGGACGGCACGCAGGACGACGACCTGCTGGACCCGGCGGACGCGGTGGCGGCGATCGACGCGGCGGCGGAGGAACTGGACCGCTGGCACGCCGGCGGCCGCGTCGGTCCCCGGCCGCCCGGCCGGTTGCGGCCGCACCGGCCCGAGCGACTGCCCTGGCGTACGCGGGTCTGGGCGCTGCCGGCGTACCGGCTGGTCTACGACCCGGACGGCAGGCCGCTGCGGGCCCGGCGCGCCGGCACCTGGTGAACCGGCACCGGCTCGTCCAGCGGGCTCGGGCGGGCCGGGTACGCGAAGGAGACCCGCGGTGAGTAGAACCCCCAGCACACGTGCAGCGGGTTCGCCGGGCGCAGCGCGTAGACCGGGTGCTCGGGCGCCAGGAACTCCACCGACTCCACCTCGAACGGCGAGACCGGCTCGGCCACGTACGGATAGTCGGTGACGATCAGTTCCCCGTCGCGGCGGGTGAGGTAGCGGTGGTGGCCGCTGTGCGCCTCGGTGCCGGTGTGCCCGACCCGGGCGGTGACCCGGATCAGCGGCCGACCGTCGGCCCAGGTCTCGGCGGTGAGACGCCCGCCCCGCAGCTCGATCTGGGTGACCCCCTCCTGGGCCGGGGCGCCGCGCGCGGCGGCGTACTGCCGGACCCGGGTGCTGGACGCCAGGTAGTGCGTCCACCACCCACCCGGGGTCTCCCGGTCCGGTGGCTCCATGCCCGCCAGTGAGACACCCAGGTAGGTCAGCGAGTAGGCGCCGAAGCCGGAGGTCTGCGTCTCGTCGTCGACCACGTACTGGTTGAGGAAGACCTGCCGCTCCGGGTGCGGCCGGAGGGCGGCGGGAACCAGCGCCTCGGCCGCGTCGGGGTCCGCCGGGAGCCAGCTGAACAGCAGCGTCCGGGCGTTGATGACGAGTTGCGGCGCGGCGGGATCCAGCACGGTGCCTCCGTAGTGTCCCTAGGGACGCTACGGGCGGTCTCGTCGGCGGGACAACGACAGAAAGACGACAGTGTCCCCCTTACTGTCGGGTTCTTCCTTGACCGATCGGCGGACACTCCACGCCGGCTTTGCCCCGATCCGGAACTTTCCTACCCCGATACACCTTAAGTACATCGTACTTTCGGCTGGATTTTTGTTGGCCAATCAGGCTACGGTTGCTCCCGAACGGACCAGTTAAACCTAAACCACAGCGTCTCTTCTTTTTTCTCCGCGGACGAGGTGCAGGGAGGACCACCATGACCGCCCACACGACGAGCGCCCCGGCGACAACCCGGCCGGCCGGCTCCGCGAAGCTCGACCCCCGCTCGCTCACCGACAGCGCCGCCAACCTGCTCGACGCGATGGCCGCGCTGCCGGCGAACCACCCCTCGCGGGCCGCCCTGCGCGACCGCGCCATCGAGGCCTGGCTGCCGCTGGCCAACCACCTCGCCCACCGTTACAGCGGTCGCGGCGAGCCCAACGACGACCTGGTGCAGACCGCCGCGATCGGCCTGATCAAGGCGATCGACAAGTTCGACCCGTCCCGCGGCGTCGACTTCGCCGGCTACGCCATCCCGACCATCATCGGCGAGCTCAAGCGACACTTCCGCGACCGCACCTGGGACATCCGGGTGCCGCGCCGGCTCCAGGAGCTGCGCCTGGCGATCTCCGACGCCAACAGCACCCTGCTCCAGACGCTCGGCCGCTCGCCGACGGTCGCCGACATCGCCGCCCACCTCAAGGTCACCGAGGAAGAGGTGCTGGAGGGCCTGGAGGGTGCCCGCGCCTACAACGCGGTGTCGCTGTCCACCCCGACCGGGGACGGTGAGCGCGCCACCGAGCTGGGCGACCTGCTCGGCGGCGAGGACGGCGAGTTCGAGCTGGCCGAGATGCGGGTCGCCCTCGGCCCGGCGCTCGCCACGCTCGACCAGCGCGAGCAGCGGATCCTCACGCTGCGCTTCTACGGCAACCTGACCCAGTCGCAGATCGCCGAGCAGATCGGCGTCTCGCAGATGCACGTGTCCCGGCTGCTGGCCCGGGCGCTGACCAAGCTGCGCGGTCAGCTCGACGGAACGTACTAGGGGTAGGCCGAAGGGCCCGGGCGGCGATGCGCCGCCCGGGCCCTTCCGCGCGCACGGAGGAAAGGCGGGGCCCCCGCTTAACGCGGCCAGGCCCGTCGGCGGGCTTCCGCGAAGCCGATGAGGCAGCCGCCGCGCCGGAGGCGGGTGTTAACAAGGGGCCCCGCCTCTACCGGAAGCGTTAAAAGGGGGCCCGGCCTTGCGTCCGGGGCGGGTGCGAGAGTGGGGGCGTGCTCGCTGACGTCTCCCTCGACCTGCCGGTCCGGCCGGTGCTGCCCACGCTGGTCGCCGCGCTGCGGCAGCGAGGCGTCGGCGTGCTGGTGGCGCCGCCCGGGACCGGCAAGACCACCACCGCGCCGCTCGCCGTCGCCGACGCGGTCGCCGGGCGGGTGGTGATCGCCCAGCCCCGGCGGGTGGCCGCCCGCGCCGCCGCGCACCGGATGGCCGCCCTGCTCGGTGAACGGGTCGGGGAACGGATCGGCTACGCGGTGCGCGGCGAGCGGCGCGGCGGGCCGCGTACCCGGGTCGAGGTGGTCACCACCGGTCTGCTGGTACGCCGGCTGCACCACGACCCGGAGCTGCCCGGGGTGGGCGCGATCCTGCTCGACGAGTGCCACGAGCGGCAGCTCGACGCCGATCTGGCACTGGCGTTCAGTGTGGAGGCCCGCGCCACCCTGCGTCCCGACCTCTGGCTGCTCGCGATGTCGGCGACCCCGCAGGCGGACCGGTTCGCCGCGCTGCTCGGCGGCGACGAGCCCGCGCCGATCGTGCGGGCCGAGGCCGCCCTGCACCCGGTCGAGCGGGTGTGGGCGCCGCCACCGCGCCCGGTCGTCCCGGCGGGCGGCGGCCGGGTGGACCCGGCGCTGCTGGACCACGTGGCCGCCACGGTCCGCCGGGCGCTGCGCGAACGCGCCGGCGACGTGCTGGTCTTCCTGCCCGGTGCCGGTGAGATCGCGGCTGTCGCCGGGCGGCTGGCGGACCTGCGCGACACCGTCGCGGTGCTGCCGCTGCACGGTCGGCTCTCCGCGACCGCCCAGGACGCCGCGCTGGCCGCGAGCGGAGCGCCTGCCACCGACGCGGGAACCGGCAGCCCGCAAGCCGGCGGGGTCGGGACCCGGCGGCGGGTCGTGCTCGCCACCGCGGTGGCGGAGAGCAGCCTGACCGTGCCCGGGGTACGGGTGGTGGTGGACGCCGGGCTGAGCCGGGTTCCGCGTACCGACCTGGCCCGCGGACTGGGCGCGCTGGTCACCGTGCCGGTGTCCCGGGCGGCGGCGACCCAGCGGGCCGGCCGGGCCGGGCGGGAGGCGCCGGGCACGGTGTACCGCTGCTGGTCGGAGGCATCACACGCCCGGCTCGCCGGGCAGCCCGAGCCGGAGATCGCCACCGCCGACCTGACCGGGTTCGCGCTGGAGTTGGCCACCTGGGGCGTACCCGACGGCACCGGCCTGGCCCTGCCCGACCCGCCGCCCACGGCCGCGCTGACCGTCGCCCGGGAGACGCTGACCACGCTCGGCGCGGTCGACGCCGACGGCCGGGTCACCGCGCGGGGCCGCGCGATCGCGGCGGTCGGTGCCCATCCCCGGCTGGCCCGGGCGCTTCTCGACGGCGCGTCGCGGGTGGGCGTGGACCGGGCCGCCGAGGTGGTGGCGATGCTCGCCGAGGAGACGCTGGGCGGCGCCGGGGACGACCTGCCGGCCCGGTGGCGGCGGCTGCGCGCCGCCACCGACCCGGCCGCCACCGGGCGCTGGCGTGCCGAGGTACGCCGCCTGCGCGCGGCCCTGCCCGCCGACGACCGACCGCAGCGGACCGCCGACCAGCCGGAGCAGCCCGCCGGGACGGCCGACGGCCGACCGCAGCCCGCCACCGGGAGGACCGGCGGTCGGCGCGGACGAGGTGCGGACGAGGCCGGCGGTGGGCCGGGGCGGCTGCCCGACGATCTGGCCGCGGGGCTGCTGGCCGGGTTGGCGTACCCGGAACGGCTGGCCCGGGTGCGGCGGGCCGGCGGGTCGGCGTACCTCATGGCGGGCGGGACCGAGGCGGAGCTGGCGGCCGGGTCGGGGCTGGTCGGGTCGACGTGGCTGGCCGTCGCGGTGGCCGACCGCTCCCCGGGCGCGCCGGCCGCCCGGGTGCGGCTGGCCGCGCCGGTCGACGAGGCCACCGCGCGCGAGGCCGGCGCGGCGCTGCTGCGTGACGGGCGGGAGGTGGCCTGGTCCGGCGGGGACGTGGTGGCCCGGGAGGTGGTCCGCCTCGGCGCCGTCGTGCTTCTCGACCGGCCGCTCGCCGCGCCGGACCGGGAGCTGGTCGCCGCGGCGGTGCTCGACGGGCTGCGGCAGGAGGGTACGGGGCTGCTGCGCTGGACGCCGGAGGCGACCGCGCTGCGCCGCCGGCTGGCCTTCTGCCGGCAGGCGCTCGGCGACGACTGGCCGGACGTGTCCGACCCCGCGCTGCTCGACGCCGCGCCCGGCTGGCTCGGCCCGGAGCTGGGTCGGGCCCGCCGCCGGGCCGACCTGGCCCGGGTGGACGTGGCCTCGGCGTTGCGCCGGCTGCTCGACTGGCGGCAGGCGGCGCGGCTCGACGAGTTGGCGCCGGAGCGGCTGGCGGTGCCGAGCGGCTCACGGGTCCGGGTGGACTACGGCGACCCGGCGGCCCCGGTGCTCGCGGTGAAGCTCCAGGAGACGTTCGGCTGGCGGGACGTGCCGCGGATCGCCGACGGGCGGGTGCCGGTGCTGCTGCACCTGCTCTCCCCCGCCGGGCGACCGGTGGCGGTCACCGCCGACCTGGCGTCGTTCTGGCGCGGTGGCTACCCGCAGGTGCGGGCGGAGCTGCGCGGGCGCTACCCGCGTCACCCGTGGCCGGAGGACCCGACCACGGCCGAGCCGACGCGCCGGGCCAGCCCGCGGCGACGCTGAGCCGCGCGGCTCACTCGTCGACGACGTCGGCGATGACGACGGTGACGTTGTCCGGGCCGCCGGCCCGCAGCGCGAGGTCGATGAGCCGGGCCGCGCAGGCGTCCCGTTCCAGGCGCTCGCCGAGCACCTCGGTGAGGGTGTCGGCGCGGACCACGTTGGAGAGGCCGTCGCTGCACAGCAGCCAGCGGTCGCCGGCCCGGGGCACCATGGTCGCGTACGCCGGCGACACCTGGTCGCCCTGCAACGCCTGGGTGACCACGGCCCGGCGGGGGTGGCTGCTCGCCTGGTCGGGGGTGATGAGGCCCTGGTCGACGAGCATCTGGACGAAGGTGTCGTCGCGGGTGACCTGCTTGAGCACGCCCTCGCGGAACAGGTAGGCGCGGGAGTCGCCGACGTGCGCCAGCGCCAGGCAACTGCCGGTGCGGGCGAACAGCAGCGCGGTCAGCGTGGTGCCCATGCCCTGGCGCTCCGGGTCCTCCTCGACCGCCTGGCGGATCCCCACGGTGGCCCGCTCGATGGCCCCCTGCAACGCGGCGACCAGGGCGTCCTCCGGCGTCTCCACGTCCAGCGGGGCGATCGCGTCGATCGCGATGCGGCTGGCCAGGTCGCCGGCCGCCATGCCGCCCATGCCGTCGGCGACCGCGACCAGCCAGGGGCCGGCGTGCTGCGCGTCCTGGTTGCCGCTGCGGATCAGCCCACGGTCGCTCGCTCCGACGGAACGAAGCTTCAGGGTCATGGGACGCAGCCTGCCAGGTCGGGGACTCGGTTGTCTCTAGGAGATCACCATCATCGTACGTGGCGCGCGGAATCCCCCTGCGCACGGGCGCGGGAGCGCCATCGGACCGGATCGATTGACAGCGGCGGAACGCGGTGGAAACATCGGCCTGATATTGGGAGCGCTCCCAGCTCCCGGTGCTGCCTCCACCTCCCCCGAGCACGGAAGGAACCTCCGTGACCCGATCCCGTCGTCGGCTGGTCGCGCTCACCGCGACCGCCGCGCTGGCCCTCACCGGTCTGACCGCCGGTCCGGCCCTTGCCGAAGTACCCCCGGACGCCCCCGAGCAACTGCGCAACGGCGACTTCAGCGCCGGTGTCTCCCCCTGGTTCTCCTACGGCACCGGCGAGCTGGCCGTCACCGACGGCCGGCTCTGCACCACGGTCGCCGCCGGCACCGCGAACCCGTGGGACGCCGGCATCGGCCAGGACGCCGTGCCGCTGATCTCCGGCGCCGAGTACGAGCTGTCCTTCGACGTCTCCGCCACCCCCGGCGCGGCCCTCAAGGCGGTCCTCCAGCTCGGCAGCGCCCCCTACACGACGTACGCGAGCGTCGACGCCACCGCCACCACCGCCGCGAAGCACGTCACCACCACCTTCACCGCGCCGGCCGACAACGCCGGCGCCCAACTGATCTTCCAGGTCGGTGGCAGCGCCCAGGCGCAGACGTTCTGCCTCGACAACGTCTCGCTGCGCGGCGGCGAGGCGGCCCCGCCGTACGAGCCGGACACCGGGCCCCGGGTCCGGGTCAACCAGGTCGGCTACCTGCCCGGCGGGCCGAAGCACGCCACCGTCGTCACCGACGCCACCGAGGCGCTGCGCTGGCAGCTGAAGTCGGCCGCCGGGGCCGTGGTGGCCAGCGGCGAGACCGCGCCGCGCGGGGTCGACGACGCCTCGGCGCAGAACGTGCAGACCGTCGACTTCTCCGCCTACCGCACGCCCGGCGCCGGCTACACGCTGACCGTCGACGGCGAGACCAGCCACCCGTTCGACATCTCCGGCACGCTCTACGACCGGCTGCGCGCCGACTCGATGCAGTTCTTCTACGCCCAGCGCAGCGGCATCGCGATCGACGGCGACCTGATCGGCGACGAGTACGCCCGCCCCGCCGGCCACCTCGACGTCGCCCCCAACAAGGGCGACACCGACGTGCCCTGCCAGCCCGGCGTCTGCGACTACAAGCTGGACGTACGCGGCGGCTGGTACGACGCCGGCGACCACGGCAAGTACGTGGTCAACGGCGGCATCGCCACCTACCAGCTGCTGAACGCGTTCGAGCGGACCAAGACCGCGGAGACCGCCGACGGCGGCACGGCCCTCGGCGACGCCACGCTGCGGGTGCCCGAGCGCGGCAACGCCGTCCCGGACGTCCTCGACGAGGCCCGCTGGGAGCTGGACTTCCTGATGCGCATGCAGGTGCCGGCCGGCAAGCCGCTGGCCGGGATGGTCCACCACAAGATCCACGACCAGAACTGGACCGGCCTCCCGCTCGCCCCGCAGGACGACCCGCAGCCGCGCGAGCTGCACCCGCCGTCCACCGCCGCCACGCTCAACCTGGCCGCCGTCGCCGCCCAGTGCGCGCGGCTGTTCGCCCCGTACGACGCCGCGTACGCGGCCCGCTGCGGCACGGCCGCGAAGACCGCGTACGCGGCGGCCAAGGCGCACCCGGCGATCTACGCCTCGGCCAGCGACGGCACCGGCGGCGGCGCGTACGACGACACCGACGTCCGCGACGAGTTCTACTGGGCGGCGGCCGAGCTGTGGCTGAGCACCGGCGACAAGGCCTACCTGGCCGACGTCACCGGCTCGCCGCTGCACACCGCCGACGTGTTCACCGCGAACGGCGCGTTCAGCTGGCAGAGCGTCGCCGCGCTGGGCCGGCTCGACCTGGCCACCGTGCCGAACACGCTGCCGGCGGCGGAGAAGACCCGCATCCGCGCCTCGGTCACCGCCGGCGCGGACCGCTATCTGGCCACCGTCGCCGACCAGGCGTACGGGCTGCCGCTGCCCGGCACCGCCGACGCGTACGTCTGGGGCAGCAACAGCAACGTGGTGAACAACGCGATCGTGCTGGCCACCGCGTTCGACCTGAGCCGGGACGCGAAGTACCGCGACGGCGCCGTGCAGAGCGCCGACTACCTGTTCGGGCGCAACGCGCTGAACATGTCCTACGTGACCGGTTGGGGCGAGCAGAACGCGCACAACCAGCACAGCCGGATCTTCGGCAACCAGTTGGACCCGGCCCTGCCGAACCCGCCGGCCGGTTCGCTCGCCGGCGGCCCGAACGCCGCGCTCCAGGACCCGTACGCGGCGAACCTGCTGGCCGGCTGCGCGCCGATGTTCTGCTACGTCGACAACATCAACTCGTACGCGACCAACGAGGTGGCGATCAACTGGAACTCGGCGCTGGCCTGGCTCGCCTCGTTCCTGGCCGACCAGGGTGACGCGGCGGCCGTGCCGGCACCCACCTGCGCGGTCTCCTACACCACCCACGGGAGCTGGCCGACCGGCTTCACCACCCAGGTGACGGTGCGCAACACCGGCACGAAGGCGGTGAACGGGTGGAGCCTGCGCTGGGCGTTCCTCGCCGACCAGAAGGTGAGCCACGCCTGGTCGGCGCAGGTCGCCCAGGCCGGCGCCACGGTGACCGCGAAGAACCTGCCGTGGAACGCGAAGCTCGCCCCCGGCGCGTCCACCACGTTCGGCCTGAACGGCACCGGTTCCACCGCCCCCAACCCCGACCCCACCCTGATCACCCTGAACGGAAAGTCCTGCACGGTCTCCTGACCGGTCTCTGACGACCGTTCCGTCGATCATGGAGTTGTGGCGCCCAGGTTGTCGCCTTAGCGGCTTCCGTCCGGTGCCACAACTCCATGATCGGCGAATCCACCGCGCGCTACGAGGACCGCGGCGGCGCCACCCTCCGGGAGCCCGCCTGCAACTGACCGGACCCCGGGTACGGTCCGCAGATGGCGTATCTGCTCCTTGCCCTCGCGATCACGGCCGAGGTGATCGGCACCAGCCTGCTCAAGGCGAGCGACGGCTTCACCCGGCTCTGGCCGACGGTCGGCCTGGTGGCGTGTTACCTCGCCGCGTTCGGGCTGCTCGCTCTCGTGGTGCGGGACGTCCCGGTCGGAGTCGCGTACGCGATCTGGTCCGGGCTGGGCACCGCCGCCATCATGGCGGTCGGCGCGGCGTTCCTGGGCGAGCCGCTGAGCGTGACGAAGGTGGTCGGGGCCGGTCTGGTCATCGCCGGCGTGGTGGTCCTCAACCTCGGTGGAGCACACTGAGCAGCCGGAGCTGACCGATCTCGGCGGCGTTCTTCATCAGCTCGGCGTTGACCCAGCCGGCCAGGTGCTCGACCGTGAGGCCGGCGTCTGCCGGCCAGGGAAACGCGACCGGCCGCGCCCGGTCGACCCCGGTGAGATGGTCGAGGCCGACCGTCCACTCCGTGCGCAGGCTCCGCAGCCAGGAGATCGTCTCCTCGCCCGGACCCGGCCACCCGACGTCCGCGCGCCGACGTGGCGGCCGTTGCCGGACGTGGTCGACGGCGACCGACCACCACCAACCGATGTGCCAGGTGAGCCACGCGATCGTGGGCGCGGGCACCGGATCCGGCTCGGCGTCGGCCCAGTCCGGCCGCCAGGTGCCGTCCGCGTCGCGGCGCATCGTCCAGCAGCACTCGGCCGGCTCCCAGAGGAAGTCGGCCGGTTCCAGCCGGTCGAGGTGATACTCGAACAACGACCAGGTCAGGTCGAACTGCCAACGCGTCGGAACAGCGGCGGGGACGGACATCCGGCGAGCCTGGCACGGCACACGTCACCGGTCGACCGGTTAACCGCTGCCGGCGGGCGGGTCAGTCGACCGGCCGGCGCATCGCCACCCGGTCGGCCGGGTCGAGCCCGAGCGCCGCCTCGGCCGCGAGCAACCCGGTCAGCCCCGGGGTCAGCTCGGCTTCGGCCAGCTCGCGGAAGCCGCAGCGCGCGTAGTACGGCCCGTTCCACGGCACCGACCGGAACGTGGTCAGCGTCAACGCCGGCAGCCTCTCCCCCGCCGCCCACCGCGCCACCTCGTCGAGCAGCCCCCGGCCGATGCCGCGCCGCGCGTACGCCGGGTCGACGCTGAGCTGCTGCACGTGCGCGGCTCCGTCGACGAGGTCGACGAGCACGAACCCGATCGGGCGGTCGGCCGGGTCGACCGCGACCCGCAGCCGACCGGCGCGCTGCCCGGCGGCCAGCGCGTCCCGGGGCAGCGGCGGCATGTCGGCCACCAGGTGCATGCCGATCTCCCGGAACGGGGCGCCGGAGGCCACCTCGATCCGCTGCACGTCGGCCAACTCGTCGACCCGGGCGGTTCTGCTGCGCTCCACGACGCCGACCCTGGCAGAGCGGGCGGGCCGGGGCGAGCGGATTTCGGCGTACCCTGCACCGGTGACCCTCCCGCTGCCGGCCGGCGACTTCCGCGCGTACCTGTTCGACTGCGACGGCACGATCGTCGACTCGATGCCCGTGCACCACCGGGCCTGGCGCGCGGCGCTGGCGGAGTGGGGCTGCGAGTTCCCGGAGGACCTGTTCTACGCCTGGGGCGGCCGGCCCGTCGCCGACATCGTCGTCGACCTCAACCGGCGGCACGGGCTGGCCATGCCGGTCGAGGCGGTGGCCCGCCGCCGGGAGGAGCTGTTCCAGCGGCTGCTGCCGGGGGTGACGGCCGTGCCCGAGGTGCTGGCTCACCTCGAGCGCGCGCACGGGCGGCTGCCGTTCGCTGTCGTCTCCGGCAGCACCCGGGAGTCGGTGACCGCCTCGCTCACCGCGCTGGGCCTGCTCGACCGGTTCGACACGATGGTCTGCGCCGAGGACTGCACGCGTCCCAAGCCCGACCCGGAGGGCTACCTGCTGGCCGCCCGGCGGCTCGGCGTCGAGCCGGCCGGCTGCCTCGTCTTCGAGGACACCGATCTCGGCGTGGCGGCCGCGACGGCGGCCGGCATGGCGTCGGTCCGGGTGCCGCACCCCCGGGAGCGCGCGGCCACCCGTTGACCGTGCGGGATCAACGCCACCATCCGAGATCTTGGCAAGCAATGGCCCCCGCGTCCTGGGCGGCCCCACCACCCCGCAGGTGAGCCGCGACGACCGGTGTGACCGGTGTCGCCCGTTTCGGGGCGTCGACGAGACCGGCTCACACCTAGCGTCGGTGCCATGACCGTCAATGAGGACGTCGCCGGCGATCCAGCCGCCGTGCGAGGCGCTGACGCACGAATGACCGAGGTCTACGCGGCCGTGCCGGCCCGGAGCGGATGAGGTTCGCCCCGCCGTCCGGGCCGCTGCGAACCCTGGCGCTCGCCACCGTGGCCAACACCGTCGGCACCGGGCTGTGGCTGGCCGGCGGCGCGCTCTACCTGACCCGCGACGTCGGCCTCTCCCCCACCTCGGTGGGCGCCGGACTGACCGTCGCCGGCCTGGTCGGGCTGACCGCCAGCGTGCCGCTGGGCGGGCTGGCGGACCGGTGGGACCCGCGCACGCTGCGCGCCGCCCTCCAGGTGGGTCAGGCGCTCGTCGCGGCGGCGTACCTGCTCGTCGACTCGCTCGCGACGTTCCTGGTGGTGGCGGTGCCGGAGGCGCTGCTGGCCGCCGGCAACCTGGCGGTACGGGCGGCGCTGGTCGCCGCGGTGGGCGGCCCGAGCGGCCGGGTGCACGCGTTCGCCACCCTGCGCGCGGTGGCCAACCTGGGCATCAGCGCCGGCACCGCGCTGGCCGGGTTCGCGCTGGCGCTGGACACCCATCGGGCGTACCAGATGCTCGTGGTCGGGAACGCGGCCACCTATCTGCTCTCGGCGGCGCTGCTGCTGCGGCTGCCGGCGCAGGCGCCCGGCGGTGCGCCGCGGCGCGCCGGCGTGGCGCGGCGGGGCGGGCCGCTGCGGGACGGCTGGTTCCTGGCGGTGAGCGGCGCGTCGGCGGTGCTCGGCACGCATGTGACGGTGCTCGTGCTGGTGGTGCCGCTGTGGACGGTCGGCCGCACCGGCGCGCCGCCGCCGGTGGTGTCCGCGGTGCTGCTCGTCAACACGGTCCTCACCGTGCTGCTGGCGGTGCGGCTGAGCCGGGGCGCGGACACCGCCGCCCCGGCCGCCCGCAAGCTGCGCCGCGCCGGGCTGGTGCTGGCTGCCGCGTGCCCGCTGTACGCGGTGACCGCCGGCCTGCCGGTGCTCCCGGCGGTGGCGCTGCTGCTGGTGGCCACGGCGGTGTGGACGGTGGGCGACCTGTGGCACGGCACGGCCGGAGCGGGGCTGGCCTACGATCTGGCCCCGCCCGGGGCGATCGGCGCCTACCAGGGGGCGGACGGTCTGCTCGCCGGGCTGGCCCAGGCGCTCGGTCGAGGCCTGCTCACGCTGCTGGTGCTGGGCGGGGGCGGGGTGGGTTGGCTGGTGCTCGGCGGGCTGTACGCCGCCGTCGGGTTGGCCGCCCCGGCGCTGGCCCGCCGGGCGGTGGCGAGCCGACCGGCACCGGAGCCGACCGGCGCCGGGCAGCCGGTCGCACCCGGATAGCAGGATGACGGCATGACCGAACGGGGAAGCATCACCATCCGGCCGGGCGGGCCGGCGGACGCGCCGATCGTGCTGCGGCTGTTCGACAGCGCCATCGCCTGGCTGGCCGAACGCGGCCGGACCGAGCAGTGGGGCACCGATCCGGCCTCGACCGACGAGCGCCGCGTCGCCCAGGCCGAGGGCTACGCCACCGGCGGCGACCTGTGGTTCGCCGAGATCGACGGCTCGGCCGTCGGCGCGCTCGTGGTCGGCGCGGCGACGGAGTACGTGCCGCCGGCCACCGAGCCGGAGCTGTACGTCAACCTGCTGGTCACCGACCGGGCGTACGCGGGCCGCGGGATCGGCGCGCGGCTGCTGGCACACGCGGCGGAGCTGGCCCGCGAGCGTGGTGTGGGCCTGCTGCGGGTGGACTGCTTCCGCAGCCCCGACCGGGCGCTGGTGCGCTTCTACGAGGGCTGCGGCTTCACCGCCACCGACCCGTTCACGGTGACCCGGCCGGGTCGGCCGCCGTGGCCGGGGCAGGTGCTGGCCCGCCGGCTCGACTGAGCGCCGCCGGCGTCAGCCGATCTCCTCGTCGACGAAGCACCAGCGCCACGACTCCCCCGGCTCGATCGAGCGCATCACCGGGTGCCCGGTCGACTCGAAGTGCTTCGTGGCGTGCTGGTAGGGCGAGGAGTCGCAGCAACCCACGTGCCCGCAGCTCAGGCAGGACCGCAGGTGGACCCAGTCCCGGTTGCCGACCGCCACGCAGTCGGGGCACTCGGTGGTGGTGACGGGCTCGGCGTCGCCCGCCCCGGTCAGGTGCTGGCAGCTCATTCGAGAACCTCCTGTCGTAGCAGCGACTCCTCCAGGTCCAGATCACGATAGGCGCGGGTGAGCACCTCCTCCGGGATCTGGCCGGAGTCGCGGGCGGCCCGGAAGACCTCCCGCTCGGCGTCGATCATCTCCTGTCGCAGCCGCGCGTACGCCTGGGAGGGGGTCTCCCGGTCGGTGCCGCCGAGCCGCTCCCAGGCCAGGTTGGCCCGGGACGCGGTCAGCCCGCGCAGCCGTTCCACCACTGCCGGCGGCGCCTCGTCGGCCATGGCGTCGAGCCGGTCCAGGGCCGCCCGGCTGGCCCGCTGCTGCACGCCGGCGGCGGAGAGCGCGTCCTGCACCGGGTCGTCCGGCGGCAGCCGCAGCTTCCGGGCCAGCCAGGGCAGCGTGGCGCCCTGCCCGACCAGGGTGGCCACGATCACCGCGAAGGCCAGCCAGATCAGCAGCGCCCGCGGGTACGGCCGGTCGTCGGCCAGGGTGAGCGGCAGGCCCAGCGCGGCGGCCAGGGTCACCACGCCCCGCATGCCGGCCCAGCTGATGACGACGGGGATCTGCACCGGCGGCGCGGGGTCGCGCTGCCGGACCCGGGGCACCAGCCGGGCCAGGTAGGTGGCCGGGAACATCCAGACGAACCGGGCCAGGAAGACGGCGGCCAGCACCCCGACGGTGATCGCGACCAGTGAGCCGACCGGCTCGTCGAGGTCGCGCACCACCTCGGGCAGTTGCAGGCCGACCAGCAGGAACACCAGCCCTTCCAGCAGGAACTGGATCAGCCGCCAGAACGCGGTCACCTGGAGGCGGGAGCCGGCCGACATGAGCATCGGCAGCTTGTGCCCGATGCCGAGCCCGGTCACCACCACCGCGACCACCCCGGACGCGTGGATCTCCTCGGCGGCGAACACCACCGCGAACGGCACGATCAGCGACAACGCGTTGTCCAGCACCGGATCGGTGATGAGCTTGTGCAGGTAGCCGAAGACCACCACGCCGAGCAGCCCGACCAGGATGCCGCCGCCGGCGGCGACCAGCACCTCCCGGGCCACCTCGCCGACGCCGACCCCACCGGTGCTGGCGGTGGCCGCGACGATCGCCACCCGCAGCAGCACCAGCGCGGTGGCGTCGTTGACCAGGCTCTCGCCCTCCAGGATGGTGACGATCCGCCGGGGCAGGCCGACCCGGCGGGCCACCGCGGTGGCGGCGACCGCGTCGGGCGGCGCCACCACCGCGCCGAGCGCCACGCAGATCGCGTACGGCAGGTCGGGCAGGAACAGGTGCACGACGGTGCCCACCACGAACGCGGTGAAGATGACCAGGCCGACGGCGAGCAGCAGGATCGGCCGCAGGTTGAGCCGGAACGCCGGCACCGAGGTGTTCACCGCCGCCACGTACAGCAGCGGCGGCAGGATGCCGACGAGCACCAGGTCCGGGTCCAGCCGCACGTGCGGGAAGAACGGCAGGAACGACAGCGCGAGGCCGAGCACGACCAGCAGGATCGGCGCCAGCAACCCGAGCCGGCGGGCCAGCGCCGCGCCGAACGTGGCGATCGCCAGGATCACCACGACCTCGAACAGAGCTTCCATGGGGTACGAGCCTAGGCGTCGCCGGGCCCGCCTGTGATCACGCGGTCGGCCGCACCTTCGGCAGCACCTCGGCGCCGAACGCGTCGAGGAACGCCCGCTGCTCCTGCCCGACGTGGTGCAGGGCGATCTGGTCGAAGCCCAGTTCGACGTACTCCTCCAGCCAGCCGACGTGCCGGCCCAGGTCACTGGAGACGTTGACGGTGTCGGTGACCTTCGACATCGGCAGGTCGGCGCTGGCCACGTCGAAGTGCTCGGCGGTCTCCAGGTCCCAGCAGACCGGCGGGGCGAAGACGTTGCTGCGCCACTGCTCGTAGGCGATCGCCTCGGCCTCGCCCTGCTCGGGCGCCCAGCTCACGTGCACCTGGAGGTGCAGCGGCCCGCGCCCGCCCGCGTCCCGGTAGGCGTCGATCATCTGCCGCAGGTGGTCGACGGGCGCGTTGACCGTGATCAGGCCGTCGGCCCACTCGGCGCACCAGCGGGCGGTGGCGACGCTGACCGCGGCGCCGACCAGGGCCGGCGGCTCCTCGGGGCGGGTCCACAGCCGCGCCCGGTCGACGGTGACCAGCCCGTCGTGGCTGACCTCCTCGCCGGCCAGCAGCGCGCGGATCACGTCGACGCACTCGCGCAGACGGGCGCTGCGGACGTCCTTGCGGGGCCACACGTCGCCGGTGATGTGCTCGTTGCTCGCCTCGCCGGTGCCCAGCGCCGCCCAGAACCGCCCCGGGTACATGGCGCCGAGCGTGCCGATGGCCTGCGCGATGATCGCCGGGTGGTAGCGCTGGCCGGGCGCGTTGACCACGCCGAAGGACAGGTTGGTGGCCTGGAGCGCGGCGCCGAGCCAGGACCAGGCGAACCCGGACTGGCCCTGCCGCTCGCTCCACGGCGAGAAGTGGTCGGAGCACATGGCCGCGTCGAAGCCGACCCGCTCGGCGTGGACCACCGCCTCCAGCAGCTTGGCCGGGTGGATCTGCTCATGGGATGCGTGGAAGCCGAACGCCGTCATGGGCAGCACTCCTACCCATGCCGGCGTCCGACCAACCGTCGCTACTCGGCGTGCGCGCCGGCGCCCGCGCCGGCCTCGCCCGCACCGATCCACACCGTCTTGGTGTTGCAGAACTCGCGCATGCCCAGGGCGGACAGCTCGCGGCCGTACCCGGAGTTCTTCACCCCGCCGAACGGCAGCTCCGGATAGGACGTGGTCATGCCGTTGACGAACACGTTGCCGGCGTCCAGGTCGACCGCGAAGCGCTCCTGCTCGGCCGGGTCGGTGGTCCAGGCGTTGGAGCCGAGGCCGAAGCTGGTGCCGTTGGCCACCTCGATCGCCTCGTCGTACGAGGCGACCCGGTAGAGCCCGGCGACCGGGCCGAACACCTCCTCGCTCCACATCCGCATCTCCGGGCGCAGGTCGGTGACCACCGTCGGCGGGTAGAACCAGCCGTCCCCGGCCGGCTTCTCGCCGCCGCAGAGCACCGTGGCGCCCTGGTCGACGGCGTCGGTGACCTGGTCGTGCACCTCGTCCCGGCCGCGCTCGCTGGCCAGCGGGCCGACGTCGGTGTTCTCGTCCATCGGGTCGCCGACCCGCAGCGCCGACATCCGCGCGGCGAACTTCTCGGCGAACGCGTCGAAGACGTCGGTGTGAACGATGAACCGCTTGGCCGCGATGCACGACTGGCCGTTGTTCTGGCAGCGGGCGGTGGTGGCCACCTCGGCGGCCCTGTCCAGGTCGGCCGAGGGCATCACCACGAACGGGTCGCTGCCGCCCAGCTCCAGCACCGTCTTCTTGATCTCCCGGCCGGCGATCGCGGCGATGGAGCGGCCGGCGGGCTCGCTGCCGGTGAGCGTGGCGGCGCGGACCCGCGGGTCGGTGAGCACCCGCTCGACCGCGTCGGAGCCGACCAGCAGCGTGGTGAACGCGCCCTCCGGGAACCCGGCGCGGCGGAACACGTCCTCCAGGTAGAGCGCGGTCTGCGGCACGTTGGAGGCGTGCTTGAGCAGGCCGGTGTTGCCGGCCATCAGGGCCGGCGCGGCGAAGCGCATCACCTGCCAGAGCGGGAAGTTCCACGGCATCACCGCGAGCACCGGGCCGATCGGCTGGTAGCGGACGTACGCCCGCGTCGCCTTGACCGCGGCGGCGTCGGCGGGCTCGTCGGCGAGCATCTCCGGCGCCTTGTCGGCGTAGAAGCGGCAGGCGGTGGCGCACTTGGTGACCTCGGCCTTCGCGGCCGCGTACGTCTTGCCCATCTCGGTGGTCATCAGCCGGGCGGTCTCGTCCCGCTCGGCGTCGAGCAGGTCGGCGGCGGCGGTGAGCCAGCGGGCCCGCTGCGCGATCGTGGTGTCACGCAACTGCCGGTAGGCGAGGTCGGCCCGCTCGATCGCGGCGTCGATCTGCTCGTCGGACATCGCGTCGTAGGTCTTCAGCACCTGTCCGGTGGCGGGATTGGTGGTGGCGATGGGCATGTCGTACTCCTGTCACTCGAACAGCGAGTGCCGCACGCCCGGCTCCTCCCGGCGGCGGGCGGCGCGACGGCGCTGGATGACGACCAGATCGACCACGGCCACCACGGCGAGGATCGCGCAGACGACGCCCAGCCAGGCCAGGTCGGCGGCGAACGCGAAGGCCGCGAGGACGGTCATCACGACCAGCCCGAACAGGGCCAACGCGAGGCGCAGGTTGAGTGCGCTGTTCGCGTGGCCGACCGTGCCTCGGGCGCGGCGGGGCTGTGATCGGGTCATTCCTCCCGGCTACCCCGGCACCGCCGGGACTAACCGGCGCTCCCCGGCGCGCCGGTGATCCCGGACACGGAACGGGTACGCGGCGGATGCGATCACCGGGTGGCCGCGTTGGATCGTGCTGCCGGCTCAGGCGGAGATCCCGCGGCGGCGGAGAGGACGGCATGACCACGATGCAGGCGGGGCCCGTGACCGTCGCCGTGTCCCGGCGCGCCGACCCGGCGCGTACCGGGGAGATGGTGGCGTGGATGCGGGCCGGCACGGCGCTCGCGGAGAGCTTTCCCGGGTTCCTGGGCGCCGGCTTCGTCCGCAGCGCGCCCGGCTCCGGCGAGTGGCACGTGATGTACCGCTTCGCCGACGCGGAGACGTTGCACGGCTGGGAGGACTCGCCGCAGCGGCACTGGTGGCTGAGCTCGGCGCAGGGCATCGTCGAGCACACCCGGGTGGAGCGCCGCACCGGCATCGAGGGCTGGTTCGACCCGCCGGTGGACCACGTGGTGGAGACGTTCGAGCCGGCCGCCCCGGCGGCGCCGCCGCGCTGGAAGCAGGCGGTCACCATCTGGCTGGCGTTCTTCCCGCTCAGCCTCACCGCCACGCTGCTGACCGCCCGGTTCGCCGCCGGTGTGCCGCTCGCCGGCCGGACGCTGCTGATGACGCTCGTGCTCACCCCGCTGATGACCTACCTGGTGCTGCCCCGGATCACCCGGGCGCTGCACTGGTGGCTGCACGGTCAGCCGGCGCCGTGGCGACGCTGAACTGTCGCACGACCATGTGAACGACAGGCGTCGATGCAAGAAAGGCGACAGACCTCCCGTACCGGCGGTCCGGGCGCATAGGGTCGATCCACCCCTGTGCGCCGCCGGAGGTGAGGACCGCATGCCGCGACGGTGGATCGCCGCGCTCGCCTGCCTCGCGGCGCTCGTCGCGCTCGCCTGCGACGGCTCCGGCTCGGCGTCACCCCGCCCCTCCGACACGCCCCGTCCCGGCGCACCCCGGGTGCTGACCGCGCTCGGCGACTCGGTCAGCACCGGCTTCGGCTCCTGCCTGGTGCTGGTGAGCTGCGAACGCAACTCCTGGTCGACCGGGGACAGCCTGCGGGTGGAGAGCCTCTACCGCCGGCTGCGCGCGGACGCGCCGGCGCTGCGGGCGTACAACCGGGCGGTGCCCGGCGCCCGCGCGGCCGGGCTCGCCGACCAGGCCCGGGCCGCGGTACGCGACAAGGCCGACCTGGTCACGGTGCTGGTCGGGGCGAACGACGTCTGCCGCAGCGACGTCGACACGATGACCCCTGTCGCCACGTTCCGCGACCAGGTCGACGCCGCGCTCGCCGTGCTGCGCAAGGGCCGGCCCAAGGCCCGGGTGCTGGTGGTCAGCATCCCGGACCTGTACCGGCTCTGGCAGATCGGGCACACCGAGTCGCGTGCCGTGCGGGCCTGGAAGCGGGGCGTCTGCCCCGCGCTGCTGGCCGACGCCACGTCGACCGCGCCCGCCGCGGCGGCGCGCCGGGCGCGCGTCAAGGAGCGGATCGAGGGGTACGACGACCAGCTGCGCGCCGCCTGCCGGGCGTACGGGTCGCGGTGCCGCTGGGACGGCGGCGCGGTGCACCGTCACCGGTTCAGCCTGGACCAGGTGAACGCGCTGGACTGGTTCCATCCGAACGCGGCCGGTCAGGGCCGGCTGGCCGAGGTGGCCTGGAACGCCTCCGGCTGGGCTCGCGACTGAGCCCGGCCCGGCCGGTCACCGCCCGGCCGGGCCGGCAGGACCGGCGGCGGCCTGCGGCCGGTGAGGGCCGGCGGCGGCCTGGTCAGGGCTGACGCGGGCCGGGGATCTGGCGGGGGCCGGCGGCACGGTAGAGCGCGCGGGCCCGGTCGGCCAGCTCCTTGGTGGCCGAGGAGTTGGCCCAGGTGCCGAGGATGATCGCCGCGCCGGGGACGACCTTGGCGAACATCCGCTTGGCGGCGCGCACCCCGGCCATCCGGGCCAGCCGGACGCCGAGCTGGAGCATCACCCGGCCCAGCGCCCGGTCACCGGACGAACCGAACAACGCGCCGGCCCGTTCCCGACCGGCGGCCACGCCCAGCGCCAGCCGGGCGGCTTCGGCGGCCTTGTGCACCCGCTGGAGCACCAGCAGGTCGGTCGCCCGGTCGGTGCTCGTCGGGTCGGCGCCGTAGGCGGCCGCCACGTGCAGCACCAATCGGGCCTGGGTCCAGGCCAGCACGCCCACGTCGATCACCGCGCCGGGCAACCCGGCGGCCCCGGAGACCGCGCCGGACAGCCGGGCGTGGTTGACGAACTTGCGCACCGCCTGGTCGGCCAACTGCTCGGGCGGCGCGTCCGGGCGCTGAGCCCGCTCCCGGGCCGCCCACTGCGCGGCCTCCGGTCCGAGCCGGCGCACCGCCTCCAGGGCCAGGTGCTCCGGAGCGTACTGCGGGTCCTCGCGCATCCGGTCCCACAGCGTGGCCGGGGGCCCTTCGGGCGCCTCGACCGGCGGGACCGGGGCGGCGGGAACGGTGGATTCCCCGTCGGTGGGGGCGGGGTCGGTCACGGGACGCTCCGGGGTTCGCGCGGTGGGGGTGGACGGGCCGGTCAGCGGCGGCGCGTCGAGGACAGGCGGGTGGCGATCTGCCGCAGCCGCTCCTGGTTCTGCGGCTTCGCCATCTCGCGCCGACCCCGGTCGACCAACTGCTGGCCGCGCGGCGACCGCAGGAAGGTGGTGATCCGTTGCATCAGCGACATGGCGTCCTCCAGTCCGCGGTTCCCCTCATGTGTACCTGGAACCGGCAAGTCCCTGATACCCGAACCGGCGCTCCGGCAACCGTCCACTCCGCTCAGCCGAGGATCTCGGCCACCACCGTGCCGGCGTTCCACTCGTGCTGCGCGTACGCGTCCGGGAACGCGGAGATCTGCACCGCCTGGGCGGCGACGGACAGCGGCAGGTCCTGCCAGCCGGGGATCTCCTCCAGCGCGGACAGGAACGCCTTGGTCGCGTACTCGGGGTCCATCAGCTCCTCGACGGTGCCCCAGCCGCTGCTCGGACGCTGCTGGAACAGCCCGACCGAGTCGTGGTCCCAGCCGACGGCCTGGTGCGGGTAGTTCTGCGACTCGGGCAGCACGCCGCTGGCGTAGTTGAGCAGCGTGCTCTCCTGCATCGCGGTGGCCACCGCGATGACCAGCGCGCGGCGCGGCACGCCCATCTCCTTGCCGGCTCGGACGATCTTGACGGCGTTGTCCATCTGGACGCGGTTCAGGCCGGCGACCGGGACGATCCGGCGGGGCTTCGGCCGGGGCTTGACCGTGGCCTTCGGCTTCGGCTTGGGCTTGGCGGTCGGGGACGGGCTGGCGCTCGGGGTGGTCGGTGCGGTGCTGGGCCGGGCCAGGCTCCGCGAGGCGGCGTCGAGCGCCGCCCGCTCGGCGATCTCCGCCGCGGGGGCGGGGCGGGTGGCGCGGTCGGTGGCGCCGAAGCCGACCTGGCTGACGCCGACCAGGCCGAGGCAGCAGGCCGCGCCGGCGGCGACCACCAACCTGGTACGGCGGTTCATCGAGCCCCGCGGGCGGGTACGCGGGGTTCCGGCGCGCTCCGGCGAGGAAGCGGTTGTCCGGTCGGCCGAGGGGGTACCGTCTGCCTGGTCGATGGAGGGGGCATCGTCCGAACGGTCAGCTGGGCGGCCGGGGGCGTTCGGGTCGTCGAGGGTGCCGTCGTCACGCATCCGACGAGGCTAGACAGGGCAAACCGGGATCACCCAGGCCCAAAGGGTGGCCCTCACCACAGTTCGCCCCACCGCAGCCGGACATCGCGGGAAGCGGCGCCCCAGCGCGGTGCCAACCTCGCGGAACGGTCGAACCTCCGGTCCGCCACGCGGCCGGTCGGCGCGGGCAGGAACGTCGCAGCCACTCTCCTCGCGGCCGATGATCGTCTAACTCACCCTTTCGGCCGACGTGGGGTGGACCGCGCGACCGAGGCGTGGCCGAATTGTGATCACCATCCGGGCACCGGACGGGTCCGTAACGGAATGGACCACGACCCCCGGTACGTTTGCCGAATCGGGGACGTCGTCGCACGGCGCTCCCCGAACGCGTCCGACAGGGAGGACCCACCGGTGCTCGACCCACACGAGCTCTACGAACTCACCGACGAGCTGCCCGACCTCGGTCAGCCGGTGCTGATCCAGGCGCTCACCGGCTTCGTCGACGCGGGCAGCGCCACCCGGCTGGCTCGGGAGCAGCTGCTCACCTCGCTGGACGCCCGGACCATCGCGCGGTTCGACGTCGACCAGATGTTCGACTACCGCTCCCGCCGGCCGGTGATGACCTTCGTCGAGGACCACTGGGCCGAGTACGACGCCCCGGAACTCGAGCTGCACCTGCTGCACGACGACGACGAGACGCCGTTCCTCCTGCTCACCGGCCCCGAGCCGGACCTGCAGTGGGAACGTTTCGTGGCCGCCGTCGCCGGCCTGTCGGCCCGCCTGGACGTCCGGCTCACCGTCGGGCTCAACTCGATCCCGATGGCCGTGCCGCACACCCGGCCCAGCGGCGTCACCGCGCACGCCACCCGGCCCGAGCTGATCGCCGGGCACGAGCCCTGGCTGCAGAAGGTGCAGGTGCCGGCCAGCGTCGGGCACCTGCTGGAATACCGCCTCGGCGAGCAGGGGCGCGACGCCCTGGGCTTCGCCGCGCACGTGCCGCACTACGTCGCCCAGACCGAATACCCGGCCGCCGCGGAGGCGCTGCTCGCCGCCGTGTCGAAGGGCACCGGCCTGCTGCTGCCGCGCGACGGCCTGCGCACCGCCGCCGAGGCCATCCGGGTCGAGATCGACCGTCAGGTCGCGCAGACCGAGGAGGCGGCCACGCTGGTCCAGGCGCTGGAGGAGCAGTACGACGCGTTCGCCCGCGGGCGCGGCGAGAAGAACCTGCTCGCCAACGAGACCGGCCCGCTGCCCACCGCCGACGAGCTCGGCGCCGAGCTGGAGCGTTTCCTCGCCGAGCAGACCCACCCGGGCGACACCCCGGAACGGTGAGCGGGCGGGGCCGACCGGGATGCGGCAGGCTGGAGGCATGCGCCTGGCGACCTGGAACGTCAACTCGGTGAAGGCCCGCCTCCCCCGGCTGCTCGACTGGCTGGCCACCACGAAGCCGGACGTCGTCTGCCTGCAGGAGACGAAGTGCCCGGACGGGGCGTTCCCGGTCGCCGAGGTGGGCGACCTGGGCTACGAGGTGGCCAGCCACAGCGACGGCCGGTGGAACGGCGTGGCCGTGCTCTCCCGCGTCGGGCTGGCCGACGTGGCGGTCGGCTTCCCCGGCGAGCCCGGGTTCCCCGCCCCCGAGGCCCGCGCGATCGCCGCCACCTGCGACGGGGTCCGGGTCTGGTCGGTGTACGTGCCGAACGGCCGCGCCCCGGACGACCCGCACTACGCCTACAAGCTGGCCTGGTTCGCGGCGCTGCGCGACGCGCTGGAGGCGGAGGTGGCCGCCGGCCTCCCGCTCGCGGTCTGCGGCGACTTCAACGTGGCACCGACCGACGCCGACGTCTGGGACCCGGCGCTGTTCGCCACCTCCACCCACGTCACGCCGGCCGAACGCGCCGCCCTGGCCGCGCTGCGCGACCTGGGCCTCGCGGACGTGGTGCCCACCCCGATGAAGGGGCCGCATCCCTACACCTACTGGGACTACCGGGCCGGGATGTTCCACCAGAACAAGGGCATGCGGATCGACCTGGTGTACGCCACCGCGCCGTTCGCCGACGCGGTCCGCTCCGCGTACGTGGACCGGGAGGCCCGCAAGGGCAAGGGCCCCTCCGACCACGCGCCGATCGTGGTCGACGCCGACCTGGTGCCGGCCGTCGAGGCCCTCTGAGTCACCGTAGGGTGGACAGCATGGCAGTCGTGAAGATCAACGCGATCGACGTCCCGCCCGGGGCCGGCGCGGAGCTGGAGAAGCGGTTCGCGGCCCGGGCCGGCGCGGTGGAGAACTCCCCCGGTTTCCTCGGCTTCGAGCTGCTGCGCCCGATCGCCGGGGACACCCGCTACTTCGTCTACACCCGCTGGGAGACCGAGGAGGCCTACCAGGCCTGGGCGCAGGGCTCCTCCCGGGCCGCGCACGCCTCGCCCGAGGGTGGCGAGCCTCGCCAGCCGGTGGCCACCGGCGCGACCCTCCTGGAGTTCGAGGTCGCCCTCCAGGTCCCCGCTCCCACCTCCTGACCGCCCCGCTCGGCGGTTCACCCGGGATCCCGGGCGTGTCGCGCCCGGCAGCAACGTTCCCTCAAGAGCGGTATACCTGAGAGTCATATTTATGACTCTCAGGTATACCGCTCCCAGCTGCATCCTCTCTCCCCCGCGACACGCCCACGGGCCACCGGGCCACCGGGCCACCGGGCCACCGGGCCACCGGGCCACCGGGCCACCGGGCCACCGGGCCACCGGGTCGATCATGAGGTTAGCCGGGCCGTCGTCCCTTTTGTCGCCTGTCAACCTCATGATCGACGGGCCGGTCAGGGTTTCTGGAGCATGATCGAGGCGTAGTGGGCGTAGCGCTCCAAGGCCCAGTCGAGCTGGCCGCAGGCGTGCCGGTCGCGGCATTGCAGACAGCCGCCGGGCCGCCAGCCGAACAGCCGCAGTCATCACGATGCGTCAGCGCGTGCGGGTGTCGGCCAGGGAGGCGAAGACGATGACGTTGTCCTCGTAGCCGGTGCGACCGCCGAGCCACGTGCCACCGCAGGTGATCAACCGGAGTTCCGCCGGGCCGGAGTCGCCGTAGACCCGAGCGGCGGGCAGTTTCGCCTTGTCGAAGTACTCGACGCTGTCGACCTTGAAGGTCACCACGCTGCGGTCCGCCCTGGTCACCTGGATCCGCGCGCCCGGCTTGAGTTCGCGCAGCCGGTAGAACACGGCCGGCCCGCTCTTGGTGTCGACGTGACCCACGATGATCGCCCGACCGGGCTCCCCCGGCACCGCGCCCCGGTTGTACCAGCCGGTCTGGTCGGTCTCGGTCAGCGGCGGCACGTCCACCGAACCGTCCCGCGCCTGACCGACCGGGGTGACCGGCGCGGCCACCTTGATGGTCGGCACCGACAGGCGGACCGGCAGGCTGGCCGGCGTCCGGGCCGGTGCGGCGGTCGAGGCCGGCGCGGGTGCCACCGCGCTCGACCCGGCCGACGCGTCGGCGAAGTCGAACGGCCCGGCCGTACGGCCGAGCCCCGCCCCGACCGCGAACACGCCGAGCAGCACCAGCACCACGGCCATCGGTTTCGACCAGGGGCTCCGGCGACGGTCCCGCCCGGCCGGTGGGGCGGGAGGCGACACAGGTGGACCGGCCGGGGGCGGGCCACCGGGCCCGGCCCGGACGGACGGCGTCCCGGCCGTCGACGGTTGCCAGGGACGGGATGCGGCCGGCGGCGGCAGCCACGGCCGCGAGCCGGTGGGCGGCTCGTCGGTGGACGGCGGACGCCACGGCCGCCAGCCGGCGGGTGGCTCCTCGTCAGCGGGCGGCGGAGCGGGCGGCGGGCTCCATGGCTGGGAGGCGGTGGGCGGCTCGTCGGCAAACGGCGGGTCGGGCGGCGGCGGACTCCACGGCTGGGAGCCGGTGGACGTCCCGGGCCCGGCGGACGGCTCCGCGCCGGCACGCGGGGCGGAAGCCGGGCGGTGGCCGGGACGAGGCCCCCCGGTGGCGGGCGGCGCGGCGGCCGGGCGGTGGCCGGGACGAGGCCCCCCGGTGGCGGGCGG
>NZ_FMDM01000012.1:0-18908 GCF_900090105.1 Micromonospora humi
ACCACATCAACGGGGTGATGGCCCACTACAAGGGCAAGCTCGCCGCGTGGGACGTGGTCAACGAGGCGTTCAACGAGGACGGCAGCCGCCGTAACTCGAACCTGCAGGGCACCGGCAACGACTGGATCGAGGTGGCGTTCCGCACCGCGCGGGCCGCCGACCCGTCGACCAAGCTCTGCTACAACGACTACAACATCGAGAACTGGTCGTACGGCAAGACGCAGGGCGTCTACCGGATGATCCAGGACTTCAAGTCCCGGGGCGTGCCGATCGACTGCGTCGGCCTGCAGACCCACTTCACCGGCGGCAGCTCGCTGCCGAGCAACTTCCAGACCACGCTGTCCAGCTTCGCCGCCCTCGGCGTCGACGTGGCGCTCACCGAGGCGGACGTCACCAACGCCTCCACCAGCCAGTACGCCGGGCTCACCCAGGCCTGCATGAACGTGCCGCGCTGCATCGGCATCACCGTGTGGGGCGTGCGCGACAGCGACTCCTGGCGCTCGGGTGAGAGCCCGCTGCTGTTCGACGGCGGCGGCAACAAGAAGGCCGCGTACACCTCGGTCCTCAACGCCCTCAACGCCGCCGGCCCCGGGCCGACCGGCACCCCGACCTCGACCCCGACCTCCGGGCCGACCACGCCGCCGCCGTCCGGCGGCGCCGGCCGGATCGTCGGGGTGCAGTCGGGCCGGTGCGTCGACGTGCCCAACGCCACCCAGACCAACGGCACCCGGGTCCAGCTCTACGACTGCAAAAGCCAGTCGAACCAGCAGTGGACGTACACGTCGAGCAAGCAGCTGATGGTCTACGGCAGCAAGTGCCTCGACGCGAACGGCGCGGGCACCGCCAACGGCACCGGGATCATCATCTGGGACTGCAACGGCCAGTCCAACCAGCAGTGGAACATCAACTCCAACGGCACCATCAGCGGCGTGCAGTCCGGCCGCTGCCTCGACGTCTGGGGCACCGGCAACGGGCAGCAGATCCAGCTCTACGACTGCCACGGGCAGACCAACCAGCAGTGGCGGACCGACTTCGGCGGCGGCACCACGCCGACCCCGACGCCGACCACCACGCCGACCTCGACGCCGCCGCCGAGCGGCTGCGCCCTCCCGTCGACCTACCGGTGGTCGTCGACCGGCGCGCTGGCGAACCCGGCGAACGGCTGGGTCTCGGTCAAGGACTTCACCAACGTGGTCTACAACGGCAAGCACCTGGTCTACGCGTCGAATGTCAACAGCAGCGGACAGTACGGCTCGATGAACTTCGGCCTGTTCACCAACTGGTCCGACATGGCCTCGGCCAGCCAGACCGGGATGAGCCAGGGCACCGTGGCGCCCACGCTGCTCTACTTCGCCCCGAAGAACATCTGGGTGCTGGCGTACCAGTGGGGACCGACGTCGTTCAGCTACAAGACGTCGAGCGACCCGACCAACGCCAACGGGTGGTCCGCGGCACAGACGCTCTCCACCGCCACGCTTCCGGACGCCCCCTACGGCGTCATCGACCAGACCCTCATCGGCGACGACCAGAACATGTACCTCTTCTTCGCCGGGGACAACGGCAAGATCTACCGGTCGAGCATGCCGCTCGGGAACTTCCCGGGCAGCTTCGGCTCGAACTACACGACGATCATGACCGACTCGACGAACAACCTGTTCGAGGGCGTCGAGGTCTACAAGGTGCAGGGCCAGAACCAGTACCTGATGCTCGTCGAGGCGATCGGGAGCCAGGGGCGGTACTTCCGCTCCTTCACCGCCACCAGCCTGGGCGGCACCTGGACCCCGAACGCGGCCACCGAGAGCAACCCGTTCGCCGGCAAGGCCAACAGCGGCGCGACGTGGACCAACGACATCAGCCACGGTGACCTGGTCCGCAACAACCCCGACCAGACCAAGACCGTCGACGCCTGCAACCTGCAGATGCTGTACCAGGGCAAGAACCCCAGCGCGGGCGGCGACTACAACCTGCTGCCGTGGCGGCCGGGTGTGCTGACCCTCCAGCGCTAGCCGACCGGACGTGCCCGGCACCCCGCGGTGCCGGGCACGCCCGACTCAGTCGGGCAGGTCCTCGGCGAGCAGATCCATCAACAGGCCGTCGTGCCAGCGCCCGTCCGCGCCGCGCTCGTAACGGCGCATGATGCCCACCGGGCGGAACCCCACCTTCGCGTACGCCCGGATCGCGGCGGTGTTCGCCGCCGCCGGGTCGATGGTGAACCGGTGGTGGCCGTACTCGTCGGCGAGGTGCCGGACCAGCGTGCGGATCGCGTCCCCGCCCAGACCCGAGCCGCGTGCCGCCGGGTCGAGGAAGATGTCCAGGCTGGCGTGGCGGTAGTCCGGGTCGGTCTCGGCATACCACTGGATCGCACCGACCAGCCGGTCGTCGTGCTCGATCACGTAGACGGCCAACGAGTCGTCGGCCAGGTCGGCGCGGACCGCCTCGGCCAGGTCGTCGTCGCCGCGCCACCAGCGGCGTACCTCCGGGGTGGCCCGGATCGCGGCCAGCGCCGGCACGTCGGCGTCCGTCGCCGGCCGCAGCGTCACCGCCCGTCCCCGCAGCACCGCTCAGCCCCGCCGCTCGCCGTGCTCGACGCAGACCGCCGACCAGCCGGCCGGCACGACCTGCACCTTCATCCGCCGCCGGCAGGTCGCGCACCAGCGCGGCGGCTCCAGCGACCGGGCCGCCGCGCACGCCGCGTGCGCGCCGTCGGCCACCGAACCACCGCACCTGTCGCACCAGCGCGCCACGGCCGCGGCGCCGTCGGCGGCCACGACGCGGCCGGTCGGGCCCGCGCCGCCGGCCGGCGCGACGGGTCGGGTCAGCTCGCTCACCATCGCCTCACAGGGTCGCCGAGAGCGCCTTCACCGGCATCTTCAGCTCGGTCAGCAGCTTCAGGTCGTCGGTCGCCGGTCGACCCAGCGTGGTCAGGTAGTTGCCGACGATGACCGCGTTGATGCCACCGAGCAGGCCGTCGCGGGTGCCGAGGTCACCGAGGGTCAGCTCGCGGCCCCCCGCGTATCGCAGGATGGTGCGCGGCATGGCCAGCCGGAACGCGGCGATGGCGCGCAGCGCGTCCTTGCCCTCGACCACCGGGCGGTCACCCAGCGGGGTGCCGGGACGCGGGTTGAGGAAGTTCAGCGGCACCTCGTGCGGGTCCAGTTCGGCGAGCTGCGCGGCGAACTCGGCCCGCTGCTCCACCGTCTCGCCGAGCCCGAGGATGCCGCCGCAGCAGACCTCCATACCGGACTCGCGGACCATCCGCAGCGTCTCCCAGCGCTCCTCCCACGAGTGCGTGGTGACCACGTTCGGGAAGTAGGAGCGGCAGGTCTCCAGGTTGTGGTTGTAGCGGTGCACACCCATCTCGACCAGCTCGTCGACCTGCTCCTGGGTGAGCATGCCGAGCGACGCGGCGACCTGGATGTCGACCGCCTCCCGGATGGCCGCCACGCCGTCGCGCATCTGCTTCATCAGCCGGGCGTCCGGGCCGCGCACGGCGGCCACGATGCAGAACTCGCTGGCCCCGGTCGCCGCGGTCTGCTTCGCGGCCTCGACCAGCGCCGGGATGTCCAGCCAGACCGAGCGGACCGGCGAGGTGAACAGGCCGGACTGGGAGCAGAAGTGGCAGTCCTCCGGGCAGCCGCCGGTCTTCAGCGAGACGATGCCCTCCACCTCGACCTCCGGGCCGCACCAGCGCATCCGCACCTCGTGGGCGAGCTGGAGGGCGGCGGGCAGGTGCTCGTCCGGCAGGTTCAGCACGGCGAGGATGCCCGCTTCGTCGAGGCCGACGCCGTTCTCCAGCACCCGGGTCCGGGCCTGGTCGAGGATCTCTGGCATGGCCGTAACCTAACCCGGCGAGCCGGCACCGCGCCACGCCGGGGCGGCGTGGCCGGGTGGTAACTTCGCCCCGCGGAAGCGCCCGGGCGGGCGAGAGGTTCGGTGGGAGGGGACGGCGCGGTGGCGGACTGGCTGGCGGCCCTGGACCGCGGCGCCGAACTGCGCGCCGAGGCGGGCCTGACCCGCACGCTGCGCCCGCGCGCCGCCGACGACGCCGTGGTCGACCTGGCCGGCAACGACTACCTCGGCCTGGCCGCCCACCCGGCGGTCACCGCCGCCGCCACCGAGGCCCTGTCCCGGTACGGGCTGGGCGCCACCGGGTCGCGCCTGGTGCGCGGCTCCACCGACCTGCACCACGCGCTCGAGGACGAGCTGGCCGACTGGCTCGGCGTCGACCGGGCGCTGGTCTTCTCCTCCGGCTACCTGGCCAACCTCGCCGCGGTCCGAGGTCTGGCCCAGCCGCGTACGCTGCTCGTCTCCGACGCGCACAACCACGCCTCGCTGATCGACGGCTGCCGGATCTCGCGCGCCGAGACGCTTGTCACGCCGCACGGCGACGTGGCCGCGGTGGCCGCCGCGCTGGCCGCCGCGCCGGGCCGCCCCGCCGTGGTGGTGACCGAGTCGGTCTTCTCCGTCGACGGCGACCTGGCCCCGCTCGCCGAGCTGCACGCGGTGGCCCGCCGGCACGGCGCGCTGCTGCTCGTCGACGACGCGCACGCGCTCGGCGTCACTGGCCCGGCCGGGGCCGGCGGGGTGGCCGCCGCCGGGCTGGCCGGCGAGCCCGACGTGGTGGTCACCGCGACCCTGTCCAAGGCGCTCGGCGGGGCCGGCGGGGTGGTGGCCGGGCCGGCGGAGTTCGTCCGGCACCTGGTGGAGACCGGCCGCACGTTCATCTTCGACACCGCGCCGCCGCCGGCGGTGGTGGCCGGGGTGCACGCCGCGGTGCGGCTGGCCCGGGCCGGCGACGCGGTGCGCGCCGAGCTGGCCGACCGGGTGGCGCTCGCGGTGCGCCGGCTCGGCGCGGCCGGGCTGTCCGTCTCCGCCCCCGACGCGGCGGTGGTCTCGGTGACCGCGCCCGGCCCGGAGGCGGCGACCGCCTGGGCGACCGCCTGCCGCGAGCGGGGCGTGGCGGTCGGCTGCTTCCGCCCGCCGTCCACGCCCGACGGCCGTTCCCGGCTGCGGCTGACCGTCGGCGCCGGGGTGGACCGGGCCGCCTTCGACCGGGCGCTGGACGTGATCGTGGAGTGTGCGCGGGAGGTGGCGCCGTGAGCGCGAGGAGTGAGCCGGGTCTGCGAGCCCCGCAGTCGCGAACCAGGGTGGCGCCGTGAGCGCGAGGAGTGAGCCGGGTCTGCGAGCCCCGCAGTCGCGAACCGAGGTGGCGCCGTGAGCGCGAGGAGTGAGCCGGGTCTGCGAGCCCCGCAGTCGCGAACGGAGGTCATGCCGTGAGTGACGGCTGGACCGGAGCGGTGCTGGTGACCGGCACCGACACCGAGGTCGGCAAGACCGTGGTGACCGCCGCGATCGCCGCCGCCGCGCAGGCGGCCGGCCTGCGGGTCGCGGTGGTCAAGCCGGGCCAGACCGGTACGGCCACCGGCGAGCCCGGCGACGTCGACTCGGTGAACCGGCTGGCCGCCCCGCTCACCGGCCGCACCCTGGCCAGCTATCCGGACCCGCTCGCCCCGCTGGCCGCGGCCCGGGTCGCCGAGCTGCCGCCGCTGGAGCTCTACAGCGCCGTCGACGCGATCCGCGAGGAAGCCGACAAGCACGACCTGGTGCTGGTCGAGGGCGCCGGCGGGCTGCTCGTACCGATGGGGCTGCGCCCGTCCGGCGAGCCCTGGACGGTGGCCGACCTGGCCGTGTCGCTGGGCGCGCCGGCCGTGGTGGTGGCGCGGGCCGGGCTGGGCACGCTCAACCACACCGCGTTGACGCTGGAGGCGCTGGAGCGGCGGGCCGTACCGGCCGGCGTGGTGATCGGCGCCTGGCCGGCCGAGGCGGAACTGGTGCACTGGCTCAACCTGTCCGAGCTGGTGCCGAACCTGCTCGGCGCGCTGCCGGCCGGCGCCGGCGGGATGGACCCGGGCGTGTTCCGCCGCTCCGCGCCCGGCTGGCTCACCCCCGCGCTCTACGGCGTGCTCGACGACTGGCGGGCCTGGGCCGAGGAGAGCGGCTGAGCGGTAAGGCGGGGCCCCTTCTTAACGCATTCGGTATAGGCGGGGGCCCCTTTTAACACCGCCTTCCGCCGCCAGGGCGTGCTGAGCACCTGACCTTCGTCGGTGTCCGGCCCCGGCCGGCGTGGGTAGCGTGACCGCCGTGGAACTGCGCCCGCTGTCCCCGACAGCCCGCCGCCGGGCCGGTGACCTGCTGCTCTGGGCCGTGCTCGCGACGCCGGTGACGTACGCCCGGCTCACCCCGCCGTGGCGGTCGCACGAGATGCC
The DNA here is from genome assembly GCF_900090105.1 of Micromonospora humi. Lineage (GTDB taxonomy): Bacteria > Actinomycetota > Actinomycetes > Mycobacteriales > Micromonosporaceae > Micromonospora > Micromonospora humi. The sequence continues at coordinate 6,267 of NZ_FMDM01000012.1, forward strand.
GCTGCTGGTCGGCGTGCTGGCGTTGCTCGGCCTGGCGGTGGCGGTGAGCCGCCGGTGGCCGCTCGCGGCGGTGTCGGCGGTGGTGGCCGGCTCGCTCGTCGACGGCAACGTGGTGTTCGCCATTCCGGTCCTCGGCTACCTGGCCGGGCTGCGCAGCGCCCGCGCCGCCCCGGCGGCGGCAGTGTTCGCCGCCATCGCGGTGACCGGCACCGTGCTCAACCTCGGCCTGCTCGGCACCGAGCCGGCCACCTGGTTCCAGCTCGCCTCGGTGCTGCTCTTCGCCGGCGTGTTCCCCTGGCTGCTGGGCCGGCTGCGGCGCCAGCACCGGGCGCTTGCCACGGCCGGGCGACGGCACGCCGCGCAGGAGCGGCGGAGCGAGGCGGAACGGGTACGCCTGCGCGAGCGGGCCCGCATCGCCCAGGACATGCACGACTCGCTCGGCCACGACCTGAGCCTCATCGCGTTGCGGGCGGGCGCGCTGGAGTTGGCGACCGGGCTGTCGTCGGCGCACCGGGCGGCGGCGGGGGAGCTGCGGGCCAGCGTCGCCGCCGCCACCGAGCGGCTGCACGAGGTGATCGGGGTGCTGCGCGAGGAGCGCGCCCGGCGCCCGCCCGGCGAGTCGGTCGCCGACCTGGTCGACGGTGCCCGCGACGCCGGGATGACCGTGCACCTGACCGGCGACGCGGCCGCCGACGCGGGCCTGCCGCCGCTGGTCGCGCATGCCGTGCACCAGGTGGTCCGGGAGGCGCTGACCAACGCCGCCCGGTACGCGCCGGACGTTCCGGTCACGGTCACCGTGGCGCGCGACGCCGACGCGGTCACGGTCGCGGTGGTCAACCCGCCGGCCCCGGCCGGGCCGCTGCCCGGGCCGGCGTCGCACGGCTCCGGCCTGCTGGCGCTGCGCGAGCGGGTACGCCTCGCCGGCGGTGTCCTGGACGCCGGCCGGTGCGACGGCGGTTGGGCGGTCACCGCCCGCCTTCCGCTGCCCGGGGGCGGGTCGGCCACCCCGACCGACGGCCGTCGGCCGGGCGGGGTCCGACCCGGCGTCGACCCGGTGCCCGTCGCCGGCCTCGGCCCCCCGCGCGACGGTTGGCGGCCCGGCACCGGGCCGCGCGACGACTACCCGCGCGACGACTACCCGCGCGACGACTACCCGTATGACGGCGGGTCGGACGACGGCGGGCGGTCCGGCGTCGAGGCGCGGCGGCTGCGGGAGGCCCGGCGGCGGGCGCGGCGCAGCCTGCTCGTGGCGTTCGGCGCGCCGGCCGGGCTGGCGCTGGCGCTCGCGCTGGTCTACTACCCGCTCGCCACGGCCGGCGCGGTGCTGGACCGACCCGGCTACGACCGGCTGCGGCTGGGCGAGCAGCGCGACGCGCTCGGGTTACCCCGCCGGCAGGCCGACCCGCCCGCCACCGGCGCGGCCCCGGGCTGCGAGTTCTACACCGACGGCAACTTCCCGTTCGCGGAGCCGACCTGGCGGCTCTGCTTCCGCGACGGGAAACTGGTCAGCAAGGAGCGGATCGCGTCATGACCGACGACCACGGGCGCCCACTGCGGGTGGTGCTCGCCGACGACGAGGCGATGGTGCGCGCCGGGGTGCGGGCGATCCTCGCCGCCGACCCGGGCATCGAGGTGGTCGGCGAGGCAGGCGACGGCCACGCCGCGGTGGAACTCGTGCGCGCGCACCGGCCCCGGGTGGCGCTGCTCGACATCCGGATGCCCCGCTGTGACGGGCTCGACGCGGCGGCGCAGATCCGCCGCCTGGTGCCGGAGACCGCCCCGGTCATGCTCACCACGTTCGGCGACGACGACCTGATCGCCCGCGCGCTCGGCCACGGCGCCGCCGGCTTCCTGCTGAAGTCCGGTGACCCGAGGGAACTGCTGGCAGGGGTGCGCGCGGTGGCCGACGGCGGGGCGTACCTGTCGCCCCGGGTGGCCCGCCGGGTGATCGAGCTGAGCGGCGGGCGGCTCGCCCGGGGCCCGTCCGCGCGGGACCGGCTGGCCGGGTTGACCGATCGGGAGCGCGAGGTGCTCGCGCTGGTCGGGGCCGGCCTGTCCAACGCCGAGATCGCCCGCCGGCTGCACCTGGTCGAGGGCACCGTGAAGAGCTACCTGACCAGCGTCTTCACCCGGCTGGACGTGCGCAACCGGGTGCAGGCGGCGATCCTCGCGTACGAGGCGGGGCTGGTCCCGCCCGCCGGCTGACCAGCCCCGCCCGGCCGGTCAGGCGTCGCGCCGGGCCAGCGCCCACCGGCCGAGAGTCAGCGCGGCGCCGGTCCAGCCGGCGAGCAGCAGCAGCCCCACCGCCGCCGGGTAGGGCGCGGTGTCGCCGGCCAGGAAGTGGGTGCCGGCGACACCGGGAAAGGCGTCCGCGATCCGGGTGAGCACGGTGATGTCCGGCTCCTGCAACGACAGCGGCACGATGTAGAGCAGCGCGAGGAGCACCGTCAACGTCAGCACCGGGCCGCGCAGCGCCGCGGCCAGCCCGAGCGCCAGCACGCCCACCAGCGCCAGGTACGCGGCGCAGGCGAGCACGTCGGCCACCGTCGCGCCGAGCGGCGCCCGCCCCCATTCGCCCAGCACCGGCCGGGCCACCCCCGCGCCGACGGCGCCGAGCAGCAGCCCGACTCCGAACGTCACCGCGCCGACCACTGTCGCCTTGGCCGCGAGCACCCGGCTCCGCGACGGGGTGCAGCGCAGCGTGGTACGGATGGTGCCGGTGGCGAACTCGCTGGTGATGGCGAACAGGCCGAGGCCGATCACCACGAACTGGGTCAGCTCCAGCGAGCCGGCCACCACGTCGCCGACGTCGAGCACGCCCGGGTTCACGGTCGGGTCGTCGTCGGTGTTGGCGTTCACCGCGTAGATGGCGAGCTGGGCGGCGGTGGCCGCCATGGTGACCAGCGCCGCGAGGAGCGTCCACCAGGTGGAGCGCACCGACCAGAGCTTGGTCCACTCGGCGGCCACCGCGCCGGCGAGCGGGTGGCCGGCGGGCGCGGGCCGGGACGCCGGCCGGGACCGGTCCAGCGTGGACGACGTGGTCATCGGGTGCCACCTCCGGTCGGGCCGGCGGCGAACTCGACGCTGCCGGCGGTCAGCTCCAGGAACGCCTCCTCCAGGGAGGGCGCGACCGGGGTCAGCTCGTGCAGCCGTACCCCCAGCTCGTACGCGAGGTCGCCGACCCGGCCGGCGGTGCTCCCGGCCACGGCCAGACCGTCCCCGTCGGCGGTGACCGTGGCCCCCTCGGCGGCCAGCCGGTCACCGAGCGCGGCGAGCGCGGCCGGCTCGGGCCCGCGTACCCGGACCGAGGCTGCCGGCCGGGCGGCGATCAGCTCGGCCAGCGGCGCGTCGGCCACCAGCCGGCCGCGGCCGAGCACCACCACCCGGTCGGCGGTCTGCTGCATCTCGCTCATCAGGTGGCTGGAGATCAGCACCGTGCGTCCCTCGTCGGCGAGCCGGCGGGTGAAGCCGCGGATCCACCGCACCCCGTCCGGGTCGAGCCCGTTGACCGGCTCGTCGAGCAGCAGCACCCGCGGGTCGCCGAGCAGCGCGCCGGCGATGCCGAGCCGCTGCCCCATGCCCAGCGACAGCGCCCGGCCCGGCTTGCCGGCGGCACGTGTGTCCAGGCCGACCAGGTCGAGCACCTCGGCCACCCGCCGGGCCGGTACGCCGTTGCTGCGCGCCATCGCCCGCAGGTGCGCCGCGCCGGAGCGGGCCGGGTGCACGCCGGTGGCGTCGAGCAGCGCGCCGACCTCGTACAGCGGGTGGCGCAGGGTGCGGTAGTCCCGGCCGTTGACCAGGGCCGAACCGGCGGTGGGCCGGTCCAGGCCGAGCACCATCCGCATGGTGGTGGACTTGCCGGCGCCGTTCGGGCCGAGGAACCCGGTCACCTGGCCGGGGCGGATCTCGACGGTCAGGTCGTCGACCGCTGTCACCCCGCCGAACCGTTTCGTCAACCCACGAAGTGTGATCATGCGCCGACGCTAGGCGGCGCCGGGGGCGGGCCACCGCCGCCGAAAGCCACTCACCCACCCCCACTTTGGTAAGGCGGGGCCCCTTCTTAACGCCTCCGGTAGAGGAACGGGACCCTACTGACCGCGGCGGCGGGTGCCGGGTGGGTTCGGGTCCAGCTCCCAGACGGTGGTGCGCTTCACCCGGACGCTCTCCAGCGCCTCGGACACCGGCACGTCGTAGGTCGCCAGCGCGTGGAAGCGCTCGCGGGGCAGGAACGCCCGGTCCGGGTCGCCCACCAGCACCCGCGCGCCGGAGCGGGCGGCCCGCAGCAGGAAGCGCAGCATCCGCCGGGCCATCGCCTCGCTGTAGAAGACGTCGCCGGCCAGCACCACCTCGGCGTCCCCGGCGTCGGCGTCGAGGACGTCGCCGAGTTCGGCGTCGACGCGTACCCCGTTGGCCTCGGCGTTGAGCGCGACCGCCGCGACGGCCCGCTCGTCCACCTCGACGGCCCGGACGGCGGTCGCGCCGGCCCGGGCCGCGGCGATGGCCACCAGGCCGGAGCCGGAGGCCAGGTCGAGCACCCGACGGCCGGCGACCACCTCCGGGTGGTCGGTCACGTGACGGGCGAGCGCCTGCCCGCCGGCCCAGGCGAAGGCCCAGAACGGCGGCGGCTGGGAGCTGCGGAACTCGCCCTCGGTCAGCTCCCAGAGGCCGATCGGCTCGTCGGCCTGGTGCAGCCGCACCTCGGGGACGAACGCGACCGGGGCGAGGCGGGCGTGCAGCCGGACGAACGCGGCGGACAGCTCGGACACCCGCTGATTGTGTCTGACGGCCGAGCCCGGGCGTGTCGGCGGGCGGCGGTGACCGGTTCACCACGGTCGGTGAAACCACCCCCCGATGTTGACGTTGGGTGCGAACACGCCCGTCTACCGGGGCGGGCGGCGCGCTCCTAGCGTTGCGGGTGGACACGACCGAGGCGAGGAGGCGTGGTGAGCGGGTGGCGGCACGCGCTACGGATGGGGCTGGTGCTGACCTGTCTGGCCGGCGCCGGGTACGGCGGGGCGGCGCCGGCGCGGGCGGCGGCCGCCTTCTCCACGGAGTTGAGCGGCCTGCCGGACGAGTTCACCGGTGGCGACCGCGTGGAGACGCTCTCCGCGGTGGTGTCCCGGTCGGATCGCGCCAACGGCAACGACTGCGTCAAGGTGCGCTGGTCGATGCTGTTGCGGGTGCAGGGCCTGCGGTTGGACCAGGTCAAGGTGGACCGGGTGGAGGAGACCGGCTCGTTCCCGCTGGAGATCCGGACCGAGGGGGACACCGCGCGGCTGACCGACCGGGAACTGGATCCGGGCGTGCTCTGCCCGGGGCGCACCGTGACGGCGCAGTACCGGGTGGCGTTCGCCGAGGACGTCGGGCGCGGTCGGGTGAGCATCGCCGCCGAGGCGTACGACCCGCAGTTGCGGCTGCTGGCCCGGCGGACCGCGTCACGTCAGGTGGTGGGGGAGGCGGCCGAGCCGACGCCGGAGCCGACACCGACGAGCGCCGAGCCGACCGACCCGCCCAGCGAGGAGCCGACCGTCGAGGAGTCGGCGGCGGACGAGCCGACGGACCCGGCGGCGGCGGAGTTGCCGCCGCCCGGCGCGGCCGGGCGGCCGGTCGCCGAGACCGGCGGTTTCGGCATGGCGCAGGCCGCCTTCCTGCTCGGTGGCCTGCTGCTCTTCCTCGGCGCCGGGCTGCTGCTGCGGATGCGACGCCTGCTGCGTCCCGCCGGTGAGCCGGCGGAGGAGTCGGCGCCGACGTTCGAGCGGCGGCGGACCGTCCGGCGGCGGTGGCGCTGACACCCGCTTTACAAAAACTCCGGTCTTGTAAAAACGCTCTCCGGCTGGGACAGTCGGTCCAGGAGCAACCGATCGGAGTCCGACGATGCCTACCGACACCGTTCCGTGGCGGGACACCCGCAAGCCGCTCTGGCCCCTCGCCCTGCTCGTGCCGGCGCTGCCGTTCCTGGCCTGGTCGGTCTGGCACGGCACCGGCTCGGGCTGGGCCTGGTGGCTCACCCCGGCGGTGGTCTTCGGCCTCATCCCGCTGATCGACCTGTGGATCGGCGACGACCGGGAGAACCCGCCCGACGAGGCGGTGCCGGCGTTGCAGGCCGACGGCTACTACCGCTGGCTCACCTACCTCTACCTGCCGGCCCAGTACGGCGCACTGGTGCTGTGCTGCGCGGTCTGGGCCGGCGGTCGGCTCTCCTGGCCGGCCGCCGCCGGTCTGGTCGCCACCGTCGGGGTGGTGGACGGCATCGCCATCAACACCGCCCACGAGTTGGGGCACAAGCGGGAGCGGGCGGAGCGGTGGCTGTCCAAGATCGCGCTGGCGCCGACCGGGTACGGGCATTTCTTCGTCGAGCACAACCGGGGTCACCACACCCGTGTCGCCACCCCGGAGGATCCGGCCAGCTCGCGGCTCGGCGAGACGTTCTGGGCGTTCTGGCCGCGCACGGTCGCCGGCAGCCTGCGCTCGGCCTGGCGGCTGGAGACCGCCCGGTTCCGGCTACGCGGGCGCAGCCCGTGGACCTGGCGTAACGAGGTGCTCAACGCCTGGGCGATGACCGTCGCGCTCTACGCCGTGCTGGCGGTGGCGTTCGGCCCGGGCGTGCTGGTCTTCCTCGTCCTCCAGGCGGTGGTCGGCTTCTCCCTGCTGGAGGCGGTCAACTATCTGGAGCACTACGGCCTGGCGCGGCAGCGGACCGCGGCCGGCCGCTACGAGAAGGTCGACCCGCGGCACAGCTGGAACAGCGACCGGACCGTCACCAACGTCTTCCTCTTCCAGCTCCAGCGACACAGCGACCACCACGCCAACCCGCTGCGCCGCTACCAGACGCTGCGCAGCTTCGACGCCTCGCCGCAGTTGCCGGCCGGCTACGCCACCATGGTGGTCGCCGCGCTGGTGCCCCCGCTCTGGCACCGGCTGATGGACCACCGGGTGCTGGCCCACTATCGGGGTGACCTGGCCGCGGCGAACGTCCACCCGCCGGCCCGGGCCCGGGTCGCCCGTCGGCTCAGTCGAGCTGGCTCGGCTCCAGGCTCAGCTCCCGGGCCGCGACCAGGCGGACCCACTCGGCGATCTGCCGCCGGGTGATCACCCGCTCGTGCACCGCGAGCTGCACCGCCAGGCCGTCCATCACGGCGCTGATCCGCCAGGCGGCGCCGGCCGGGTCGGGGCAGGCGAACGTGCCGTCGGCGACGCCGTCGGCGATCACCGCCGCCAGGTCCTGCCGCCAGCGCAGGTCCAGGCGGCGGGAGAGCTTCTCCAGCTCCGGGGTACGCAGCGACTCGGCCCAGCCGTCGATCCACATCGACCACGAGGTGGACCGGCCGGTCGGCGCGTAGAGGCGGAGCATCCGGCGCAGCTTGGCCAGCGGCGGGGCGGAGGAGCGGAGCACCGCGTCGAGGCGGGCCAGATCCTGCTCGACGGCGTACGCGAAGGCCTGCGCGAGCAGTCGGTCCTTGGTGGCGAAGTGGTAGAAGACCAGCGCCTGGCTGACCCCGGCGGCCTCCGCCACGTCGGCGGTACGGGTGTTGGCGAGCCCTCGTTCCGCGATCACCTCGCAGGCGGTGCGCAGCAGCGCATCCAGGCGGATCTCGGCGGCTCGTCTCGTCACGCCGTTACGGTAACCCATCCGAATGACCACGAGGAGTCACCGGACCGGCCGGTCGGAGGTGGGACAGTCGGATGCCGGACACTCGGCCTGCCGGCCAGGATCCGCAGGTGGGCGCGGTTGTGGGCGGCCCACCCAGGCTGTCACCCAGGCTCCTAGGAAGCTTGCGGGTGATCGCGTACCGCTCCGACCCGGACGCGCCGAACGGGGATCCGATTTGGCAACCGTTCCTCCGCTCGGCTAAAGTTCTCATCCGTCACCGGGAAACGCCGGGGGCGTGCGGACGTAGCGCAGCTGGTAGCGCATCACCTTGCCAAGGTGAGGGTCGCGGGTTCGAATCCCGTCGTCCGCTCGGAGATGCCGCCACGCATTGTCGGGGGCAACCTCGGTGGAGTGGCCGAGAGGCGAGGCAACGGCCTGCAAAGCCGTGTACACGGGTTCAAATCCCGTCTCCACCTCGCATGACGAGGGCGATTGGCGCAGTGGGAGCGCGCTTCCTTGACACGGAAGAGGTCACTGGTTCAAACCCAGTATCGCCCACCACGGAAGAAGGCCGCGTCGATCACACGACGCGGCCTTCTTCGTCGTCCGGATCAGGTCGAGGCGACCACCAGCGCATCCGCCACCGCCGTCCGGCTGCTCAGCATGGACCGGCCCTGCCGACGGGTCACCACCAGGCCGGCGGCGCGCAGCGCGGTGAGGTGCTGCGAAACCCCGGCCGGGGAGAGCCCGGTCCGCCGGGACAGTTCCGTGGTCGACCGGGGCGCGTCGAGCGCCGCCAGCAGTCGCGCCCGGCCCCGGCCCAGCACCGCGCCCAACGCGTCCGGCGCGCCCACCGGGGTCTCCCAGATCGTGCCGACACCGCGCGCCGGGTAGGCGAGCTGGGGAACGTCACCGGCCGAGATGCTCAGCACCGACGGCCAGACGAACACCGAGGGCACCAGGACCAGCCCGCCACCCACGGGCACGTCCGGCGCCGTGCAGTGACGCTGGCTGACCAGCAGGGCGTCACCCTCCCAGCGGACCCGTTCGTGCAGGTCGTTGAGGAGGCCGGCGGCGCCGTCCGCCGCCATCCGGCGGGCCCGGTGGAAGACGTCGGCGTCGAGCACCGCCCGGATCCGGGGCCAGTCCGGCGCGACGGCCAACCGCCAGTACGCCTCGACCTCGGCGGCCAGTCGGGCCAGTCCGGTGACCGGGTCGGCGTACAGCGCGCCCAGCGCCGCCGGTCGGGGCCCCGGTAGCAGGTCGAGTTGGGCACGGACCGCCTCCGGTGCGGTGGCGCGCAGCGTGGCCAGCTCCTCGGCCAGGTCCGGGTCCAGGCCCGCCGGCGGCGGGGTGAGGAAGTCCGGCAGGTATCCCGGTGCCGGCGGGACCAGCGGCCACAGCAGGCCGGCCTCCGGGTCGAGCAGGCCCGCCTCGGCCAGCCGGGGCCGGACCCGACCGGCCCAGGGCAGGTGGATCGCGTGGCGGCCCGGGTCGCGGAGCACCCGGACGCCGGCCACGACCTCCCAGAGGCCGGACATCGCGAAGCGGACGCGCGCCACGGCACCCGCCGAGAGGCCGATCGCGACCACGCCGCCCCCTTCGTTTCAGCCAGGACTGAAACATTACGACGACCGGCCGCGCACGCCGAGACTGACCGGGTGAACGAACAGCACACCCGAGCCCAGCACTTCCGTAGCCTGCACGTGCCCGGCGAGCCGTTGGTCCTGGTCAACGCGTGGGACGCGGCGAGCGCCCGGATCGTGGCCGCCGCCGGGGCCCGCGCGGTCGCCACCACCAGCGCCGGCGTCGCCTGGAGTCGCGGCGCGCCCGACGGCGACGCGCTCGCCCGGGACACCGCCGTCGACGCGATCCGCGTGGTCGCCGGAGCGGTCCGCCTCCCGGTCACCGCCGACATCGAGTCCGGGTTCGGCTACACCCCCGACGACGTGGCCGAGACCGTGACCGCGGTGCTCGCGGCCGGCGCGGTCGGGGTGAACGTCGAGGACGCGCGGCACGACGGGAACGGGCCGCTGCGCCCGGTCGACGAGCAGTGCACCCGTCTGGCTGCCGTCCGGGCCGCCGCCGACCGCGCCGGCATCCCGCTGTACGTCAACGCGCGCGTCGACACCTTCCTGCGTGGCGCCGGCGGGGTGCCGGAGACGGTGGCGCGCGCCGAGGCGTACCTGGCCGCCGGCGCGGACGGCGTCTTCGTGCCGGGGACGGTCGACCCGGCGACCGTGGCGGCGCTGGTGGCGGCGATCCCCGCGCCACTGAACGTGCTGGTCGGGCCGACAGCACCGCCGGTCGCCGAGTTGGCGCGGCTCGGGGTGGCCCGGGTCAGCCTCGGGTCGGCGGTCGCCGAGGCGGCGTACGCGGTGGCCCACCGGGCGGCGGCGGAGGCGTTCGGCGCCGGAACCTACGAGGCGCTGACCGCCGCCCTCGACTACGGCACGATCAACGCCCTGATGCGGGACTGACCCGGGTACGCGGACGGGGACGCCGCGGTGGCGTCCCCGTCCGGGTCGGTTCCCGGGGACCGATCAGCTCCGTCGGCCCCCGCTGGAGATCACATCGGCGGGGCGACGTCCCGCCGCTCCTCGACCCGGCGGTACTCCACCGGCTGCTCGGCGGTGGTGGTGACCACCTGGCGGCGCCGGCCCCAGACCAGCGTCGTCATGATCAGGCCGAGCACGCCGGCCGCCATCAGGATCCAGCCGACGACGTCCAGGTCGACGCCGCCGACGTTGGCGTTGAGCGCGAACGTGAGGATCGCGCCGACCGCGATCAGGAAGATGCTCGTACCGATACCCACGACAGCCTCCTTCAAGGGGTGGTTGTGCTGTCGCGTCGGTCAGTACCCCGGCGACGAGCAGCGCAATCACGGCCGGCGGGGGGCTGTCGTGGGGCGATCTTGGCATCGGGTAGAGTTGCCCTGTCGCCGACGCGAGTCGGCGGCGACGCGGACGTAGCGCAGCTGGTAGCGCATCACCTTGCCAAGGTGAGGGTCGCGGGTTCGAATCCCGTCGTCCGCTCGCGAACTGCCCGGGCGATTGGCGCAGTGGGAGCGCGCTTCCTTGACACGGAAGAGGTCACTGGTTCAAACCCAGTATCGCCCACCGAAGATCACTTCTCCGCCGCCGGATCGGCGTGCGTCTCCCACCGGCCGGTGTCGGCACCGGCCACATCGGTCACCGCACGGCACCGAGAGCCGGCCACCACTCCACCGTGCGGGTTATGGAGCCGTGGACCGCCGCGTGTCAGGGTGAGGCCCGATACGCAGGGAGGCGGTCACATGCGGACGAGCGAGCGGGGACGATGGCGGCGGGTAGCTGCCCGGTGGGGGGTGGCGGCGGTCGTCGCGGCGGCCGGGGTGACGGTGGGAGCCGCCCCCGCGCAGGCCACCGCGACGCGGACCGTGGCGTTCTGGAGCATGGACGAGCCGGCCTCGTCGACAGTGCTCAGGGACAGCAGCGGCAGCGGTCGGCACGGCACGGTCGGCGGGGAGGTCGTCACCGGCGCGCTCTACGCCGGCGCCACCGGGCACCGCTTCGCCACCCACCTGCCCACCGAGGAACAGGCCGTGCCGGGCCACGTGGACCTGGTGCCGCACAGCACCGACTTCAACCCCGACGCCGGCGACTTCTCGGTGACCATCCGCTACCGGACCACGTACTCGTTCGGCAACATCCTCCAGAAGGGACAGGGCGACGCGGCCGGCGGCTACTGGAAGTTCGAGGCGCCGAGCGGCAAGCCGCGATGCCTGTTCCGCGGCGGCGACGGCGCCTCCCGCACCGGCTACACCGACGTGGCGATCTCCGACGGGCAGTGGCACACGGTGACCTGCAACCGCACGTCGGCCTACGTGGAGATGTACGTCGACGGGGTGCGGACCAGCCGGCTGAACGGGCCGACCGGCACCATCGCCAACTCCTGGCAGATCTCCGTCGGCGGCAAGAGCCAGTGTGACGGCAAGAAGGTCACCTGCGACTACTTCGCCGGCGACATCGACTACGTGAAGATCCTGAAGGGTTCGGGCGGCCCGGCCAACCAGGCGCCGGTGGCCGACCTGGCGCCGACCTGCGCCGGGCTGGTGTGCACGTTCTCCGCCGCCGGTTCCACCGACGCCGACGGCGCGATCCAGGACCACCGCTGGGACTTCGGCGACGGATCCACCGCCGGCACCGTCTCGGTGCCGACCACCTCCCACACGTACGCTGCGGCCGGCACCTACCCGGTCACGCTGACGGTCACCGACGACCGCGGCGCGACCGGCACCGCGACCGTGGACGTCACCGTCGCGCCGGTGCCGGAACGGATCACCTTCGTCGGGCAGGCCACCGCGAACGCCAACTGGACCAGCCACACGGTGACCGTCCCGGCGACCGTGCAACCCGGCGACAAGCTGCTGCTCCTGCTCAGTCAGAACACCCACACCGGCACCGGGGAGCCGACCGGGGTGACCGGGTGGAACCGCCTCGACCGCCTCGACGGCGGCTACGCGACCACCACCGCCTGGTGGAAGACCGCAACCGCCGGCGACGCGGGTACGGCGGTGCAGGTGGCGCTGGACAGCCAGGCGAAGGGCAACCTGGTGCTGGCCGCGTACCGGGGCGTCGCGCCGGGCGCGCCGGCGTTCAGCCGGGCCACCGACCCGGCCAGCACCGCCACCCGGATCACGCCGTACGCGCCGGTGACCACCGCGCAGAGCTGGGCCGTGTCGTACTGGGTGCACGGTGACGCGGCCTCCACCGCACTCACCCCGCCGGCCGGGGTCACGGTCCGCAGCAACAGTTCGCAGACCGGTGGCGGTAGGGTGACCGCCCTGCTGGCCGACTCGGCGAGCAGCGTTCCGGCGGGCATCTACGGCGGCCTCGCCGCGACGGGTGCGGCGGCCAGCACGACCACCACCACGTGGACGTTCGTCCTGGCCCCTTGACGCGTGAAGGCCGGCACCCGTTCTCGGGTGCCGGCCTTCACGTGTGTGCTTACTTGGTCCAGTGCTGGTTGACGAGGTCGGTGGCCTGCTTCTCCCACTGGGCGTAGGCGTC
>NZ_FMDM01000012.1:19103-241298 GCF_900090105.1 Micromonospora humi
ACGTTGGCGGTCTGCTCGTCGTTCAGCGCGATGGTGGACTGCTCACCCTGCACACTCGCCACCGCGACCGGCTTGGTGGCGGTGTGGGCGGGCTCGGCGTGCGCGGCGATCGGACCGGCGAACACACCACCGGTAAAGGCCAGACCGGCAACACCGAGGATGCTCTTACGCAGGATCGTGTTCATGGTGAGGGCTCCATTCGGGGGTCGACGCACCCCGTGGGGGGACCGGGGGTGCGGGGGCACCGTCAGGCGCTCAGAAGACTGGGGGATCCGGCATGCGCGCGGGGCAGGACGCTGCCTCGTCGCGGGTGCCGGGAGTGTGTGCAACGACCGGGCGGCCACCGTCATTCCCGGGGTGGGGGGGCGGCAGGTGGTCGGCGGTGCGGGGTGCGCTCGCCTTCCTCGGTCGTTCACCCGTCTACAACGCCCCGCACCCCGCGACGATTCCACCGCCAGCGTGCCACCCACCACCGCCGAACCGGACACCCACCCCATCCGGAACACCCGGCGGCACACCACCGGCACCCGCCCCGCACACACCCACCCCGTTCCACCCACACCCCACGAACCCCACGACTGGAACGCCACGGGTGCCTCAACGCCTCGCAGACACCCACAGCGTTCCGCCCGCGCCCCGCGCACCCTGCCGAGTGGGACGCCATGGGTGTCTCAGGGCCCGTAGGCGCCCACAGCGTTCCGCCCGCGCCGCGTACGGGAACAGGGCCTCAGGGCGACGCGGGCACCGCGACCGGGACCTCGCGGGTGTCTGAGGTCGCCGGCGCGCTCCCGAGCCGGTTGGCCAGCACCGTCGGGTCCGGGAGCATGACGGCCCGGCCGCGATCGACTCGCGGGGATGAGCGCCCCGCCCGGCACCCGCGCGGAAGCGTTCTGCCGTCGGCAGATCCGCTCACCGTGAACAGGGTGTCCCGGGCGGGGTTCGGGCGGCAGGGTGGGGTGATGCGACTGTTGATGCTGGGTGGCACGGGTTTCGTCGGCGGGGCGGTGGTCACGGAGGCGGTACGCCGGGGCTGGGCGGTGACCGTCTTCAACCGGGGGGTGAGCGGGGAGGCGCCGACCGGCGTACACCGGTTGCGGGGTGACCGGGACGAGCCCGGCGGGTTGGCCGCGCTCGCCGGCGGTGAGTGGGACCTGGTGGTGGACACCTGGGACGGCGCGCCACGGGCCGTGCGGGACGCGGCGCGGGCGGTGGCCGGCGCGGTGCCGCACTACGTCTACGTCTCCAGTGGATCGGTCTACGCGCCGCCGGTCGGCCTGGGCACCGGCGAGGAGGCGGCGACCGTGGCGGCGGAGCCGGACGCGGGCTTCGGCGACTACGCGAGCAACAAGGCCGGCGGGGAGCGGGCCGCGGTGGAGGTGTACGGCGACCGGGCGTTGCTGGTGCGGGCCGGGCTGATCCTCGGGCCCGGGGAGGACATCGGCCGGTTGCCGTGGTGGTTGCAGCGGATCGCCCGGGGCGGCGAGGTGCTGGCGCCCGGGCCGCGTGACCTCCCGGTGCAGTACGTCGACGTCCGCGACCTGGCGATCTGGCTGCTGGACCGGGGCGCCGAGGGCGTCGGTGGCGCGTACAACGTGGTCGGTCGCAGCGGCCACACGACGACCGGTGAGCTGCTCGACGCGGTGGTGGCCGCCACCGGGTCGACGGCGACGCTGCGCTGGGTGGAGCCGGGCCCGATCCTGGCCGCCGGGGTGGAGCCGTGGAACGACCTGCCGATCTGGATCCCGCGTGGACACGAATACCGGTGGTTGCAGGAGCGGGACGTGGAGCGGGCGTACGCGGCGGGGCTGGTCTGCCGGCCGGTCGCCGAGACGGTCGCGGACACCTGGCGGTGGCTGCGCGAGGTGGGCCGGGTGCCGGCACGGGCGGGGCGGCCGGCACGCGCCCCGGTGGGCCTGGCGCCGGAGCGGGAGGCGGCGCTGCTGGCCTCGCTGCCGGCCTGAGCCGGGGGCGCGGTGGACCGGCCCGGGCCACCGGGCGGCGCACGGTCAGGCCGGCACGACCGGCAGGTCCAGCACTTCGTCGACCGGCCGGCGCGGGGTGGCGCGGCCCGGCTGCCCGTACCCGATCCGCATCACCATCTGCGGGGTGCCGAACCGGCCCAGGGACATCCGCAGCGCCTCCCGCGCCCCCGGCACCTCGATCGGCTGGGAGAGCATCGACACGCCGAGCCCGGCATCGGTGGCGGTGAGCAGCACCCGTTGCAGCGCCTGCCCGGCGACGACCTGGTCGGTGCCGGTGTTGCCGGGCGTGCCGAGCACGGCGACGAGTGGCTCCGGTTCGAAGTCGCGGCCGGGGGCGCGGTTCCGCCCGCCGAAGCCGCGCTGGGGCAGCAGGTCCTGCGGCTCGCTCTGCGGCCCGCCGGCGGCGGCGGGCACCCCGTCCGGGGCCGGCTCGGAGCGGATCCACTCCACCCGCTCGGCCACGTAGGCGGGGTCGCGTTCCAGCACCCGGTGCGCGCTGCGGGCGACCTCGGCGAGCGCGTTGACCGCGCTGGCACCGATGACCAGCTCCAGCCAGCACTGCTCGGCCCGGGCCGCCTCGCCGAGCCGCCACCGCGCCTCGGCCGGCACCGGGTCGGGCCAG
Organism: Micromonospora humi; assembly: GCF_900090105.1. Taxonomy (GTDB): domain Bacteria; phylum Actinomycetota; class Actinomycetes; order Mycobacteriales; family Micromonosporaceae; genus Micromonospora; species Micromonospora humi. The sequence continues at coordinate 21,708 of NZ_FMDM01000012.1, forward strand.
AACGGCGCGCGGTTGCTGAACCGGTGGGCGATCGCCCCGTAGAGGCCCTGTTCGGTAGGGGTGGGCCGGCGCGGCACGTCGGGCACCAGTCGGGCCACCACGTCCGGGTCGGCCGGGTAGGGGCGCAGCCGGACCGTGGCCGGGGTGCCCGCCACGGCGAGCGCCAGCCGCAGGTTGAACAGTGCCGCCCCGCAGGCGATCCGCGCCCCCCAGCCGGTCGGGTCGGTGGCCGGCAACCCGCGCAGCGGGTCGACGGCGACCTCGATGCCGCCGTCGTGCAACCGGAAGCGCCACGGCTGGGTGTTGTGCAGCGACGGCGCGCGTACCGCGTCGGCGACCGCGGCCCGCAGCTGCGAGACGGTGTATCCGGTCGTCATGGTCGTGCTCCCTCCGTGCGTCGCCGGCTCCCCGGTCGGTCCACCCCCACCGTGCGGCACCGGTGCCGGCCCTGGTCAGGGCCGGAGGTCCCCACCTGGGCGGGACCGTCCGTCCCGGGTCGGCGCGCGACGGACGGGACCTTCGGCCCGTGCGGGGGTGCGGTGCGGCGGGTAGAAAGGACGGATGATCCGGGTGTTCCTGCTCGACGACCACGAGGTCGTCCGTCGTGGCCTGGCCGACCTGCTCCAGAGCAGCGGCGACATCGAGGTGGTCGGCGAGTCCGGCCTCGCCCAGGAGGCGACGCGGCGGATCCCCGCGCTCCGCCCCGACGTGGCGATCCTCGACGCCCGGCTGCCCGACGGCAACGGCATCGACGTCTGCCGGGACGTCCGCGCCGTCGACTCGTCGATCAAGGGCCTGATCCTCACCTCGTACGAGGACGACGAGGCGCTCTTCGCGGCCATCATGGCCGGGGCGGCCGGCTACGTGCTCAAGCAGATCCGCGGCACCGACCTGGTGGACGCGGTCCGCCGGGTGGCGGCCGGTCAGTCGCTGCTCGACCCGGCGATCACCACCCGGGTGCTGGAGCGCATCCGCAGCGGCGTGGAGCAGCCGCGGGAGCTGAAGTCCCTCACCGAGCAGGAACGGCGGATCCTGGAGTACGTCGCCGAGGGGCTCACCAACCGCGAGATCGCCGGGAAGATGTTCCTGGCCGAGAAGACGGTGAAGAACTACGTCTCCAGCGTGCTGGCGAAGCTCGGCCTGGAACGGCGGACCCAGGCCGCGGTGCTGGCCACCCGGCTGCTCGGCAAGACGCACTGACCCGACCGGTCAGCCGAGCGGGACGCTCCAGCGCAGCTCGGTGCCGTGCGGCTCGACCCGGCGCAACGTGAACCCGCCGTCCAGCCGTTCGGCCCGCTCACGCAGGTTGACCAGGCCACTGCGGGCCGCCTCCGGATCGCAGCCGACCCCGTCGTCGGTGACGGTGACCTCGACCCGGCCGGCGTCCACCGCCACCCGCACCGCCACCCGGTCGGCGTGCGCGTGGCGGACCGCGTTGGAGAGCGCCTCGCGTAGCACGGCGACCAGCTCGGGGCGCAGCTCGTCCGGCACGGCGCTGTCGATCGGGCCGACCAGCTCCAGGTCGGGCCGGTGGCCGAGCGACTCGGCGGCCACCTCGATCGCCTCGCGGATCTCGGTGCGCAGCGCCGCGCTCATCGGGGTACGCAGCTCGAAGATGGTGCGGCGGATGTCGCGGATGGTGGCGTCCAGGTCGTCGACCGCCTGGTTGATCCGCTTGGCCGTCTCGGGTCGGGCGTTCATCGCCCCGCTCTGCAGTTGCAGGCCGGTGGCGAAGAGCCGCTGGATCACCACGTCGTGCAGGTCGCGGGCGATCCGCTCGCGGTCCTCCAGGACCACCAGCAGCTCCCGTTCCTCCTGCCCGCGGGCGCGTTCCATGGCCAGCGCGGCCTGGCCGGCGAAGCTGGCGAGCAGCGCGAGGTCGTCGTCGGCGGCCGGGGCGTGGTCGGGCCGGTGCGCGATCACCAGCACGCCGTGCAGCGTGTCGGCGGCGGCGAGCGGGGAGACCACCGCCGGCCCGGCGATCACCGGGCGGGGCCAGGGCGCCGCCGCGGCGAGGTCGTCGACCTGTTCGTGGCGGCGTTCGGTGGCCGAGCCGGCGAAGCTGGTCTCGGCGGCCGGCAGGACCGCGCCGACGAGTTCCCGGGCGATCGGGTCGGCGCCGTCGACCACCTCGACGGTGAACTGTGCCTCGTCCTCGTCGTAGAGCAGGACCAGGGCCAGCTCCGCCTCGGCGACCTCGCGGGCGCGGCGGGCCACCAGCGACAGCGCGTCGGTGCGGCGGACCTCGCCCAGCAGCACCGAGGTGATCTCGGCGGTGGCGGCCAGCCAGCGTTCCCGCCGGTGCGCCAGCGCGTAGAGGCGGGCGTTCTCGATCGCCACGCCGGCCGCGGCGGCGAGCGCGGTCACGATCTCCTCGTCGTCCTCGGTGAACTCGGCGGCGCCCTGCTTCTCGGCCAGGTAGAGGTTGCCCCAGACGTGGTCGCGGATGCGCACCGGAACGCCGAGGAAGCTGTGCATCGGCGGGTGGTTCGGCGGGAAGCCGTACGACCGGGGGTGGCGGGTGATGTCGGGCATGCGCAGCGGCTTCGGCTCGTCGATGAGCAGGCCGAGCACGCCCCGCCCGTGCGGCAGCTCGCCGATGCGGGCGTGCAGTTCGGCGTCGATGCCGTGGACGATGAAGTCGTGCAGCATCCGGTCGGGGCCGATCACGCCGAGCGCGCCGTAGCGGGCGCCGGCCAGCTCGCACGCGGACTGCACGATCCGCTGCAACGTGCTGCGCAGGTCGAGGTCGGAGCCGATGCCGACCACCGCGTCGAGCAGCGCGCGCAGCCGCTCGCGGCTGGTGACGACCTCGCCGACCCGGTCGAGCATCTCCTGGAGCAACTCGTCGAGACGGACCCGGGACAGCGGGGTCAACCCGAGCGACGGCGTGACGTGCTCGTGCCGGGGGTTCGGTGCGGCGGTCACCGGGCGATGCTATCGCCCGGTGGCGCGCGCCGACGAGACCGTCAGGCCAGGTGGCCCCGGACCGCGGAGGTGTCGACGGTCTGCGCGGCGTCCAACCGCGGGGTGTGCGGCGGGCCGGCGTGCTCCGGGTCGGCCACGCCGAGGCGCATGCTCAGGTAGGGGTGGCCGAGCCCGGCCAGCATCTGCCGGAGCACCTCGCGGGTGCCGTCGACCTCCACCACGCCCGACAGCGGCACCACTGACACCCCGTGCCGGGTGGCTTCCAGCCAGGCGGCGGAGAGCGCCTCGCCGGCGCGCAGCCAGCTCTCCGGCTCGTCCTCGGAGCCCCAGAGGATGGCGTAGACGGCGGCCTTGTCGTGGCCGGGGCCGATCGGCAGCGAGCCGGGGGCGCCGAAGTTCCGGCCCGGCACGGTCGTCTGCGCCGGCTGGTCGGGCAGCACCTCCGGCGGCAGGCCGGTGCCGGTGCCGGCCCGGTTGGTCCAGTAGGCCAACTCCTCGCGCAGCTCCGGGCTGTCCGCCTCGACGGCGGCGGCCTGCTGCGCGGCGCCGGCCAGCTCGATCTTCTGCATGTCGTCGAGGAGCTGCAGGTTGACGCCCTCCCGGGTGGCGGCCCGGTCGATGTCGCCCAGCACGGCGGCGGGGATCGGCTCGTCGCTGACCGGCCGCCGGTCGGTGTGCCGCACCTGCATGCACTGCACCAGGCGCATGGCGTCCGGGTCGGCGCCGGTGTGGCGCAGCCCGGTGAGCCGGGCCACCAGGTCGGGCCGGTGCGGGTCGGGCAGGCGCTCCACCACCGGGGTCCAGCCCTCGGCGGCCAGCGCCACCCGGGCGTGGTGCAGCGCGGCGCCGCAGCTCACCACCAGGAGCCGGCCCTCCGGGTCCATGGCGCTGAGGTGCCGGTCCTTGACGACCCGCAGTTCGAGCGCGTCCGGGAGGACCGTCCAGTGCCACGGCTGGGTGTTGTGCACCGACGGGGCGTGGCCGGCCGTTCCGGCGGCCTCCGCGAGCGCGGTGGTCAGCGGGCGATCGGTAGCCGGCGTCTCGTGGCTCATCGTCACGACCTTTCCTGTTTCTCCCCATCGTGCCCCACGCCCGGGACGCCCGGGCGGGGTTGCCGCTCCATCCTCGGGCATGCCCGGACGGAGCGCACGGGTCCTTGTGCCTACCGGATTACCCGCGTTCGCCCTACCTGCGCCACTTCGGCACTGAGACGATCCGCACGTGGGATCCGAACCGCGCGAGTGCGTACCCGAACGGCCGGCCCGTTCCCGGCGGGCCGTGACGGCCGAGTGGGCGCCGCTGGCGCTGCTCACGCTGGCCGTGCTGGGCGGCGCGGCGCTGTGGTTCGCGGGGGCGCGGGGCGCGGCCGACCTGGTCTGGGCCGCCGTCACCGTGCTCGCGCTGGCGCCGGCCGCCTGGTCGGTGCTGCGCGAGCTGTGGCGCCGGCAGTTCGGGGTGGACGTGATCGCCGTGCTGGCCCTGCTCGGCGCGCTGCTGGTGCGGGAGTACCTGGCCGGCGCCGTGATCGCGGTGATGGTCGCCACCGGGCGGGCGTTGGAGGAGTACGCCCGCCGCCGCGCCACCCGTGACCTGCGGGCGCTGCTGGAACGCGCGCCCCGCCAGGCCCGGCGGCGCACCCCGGACGGCGGGATCGAGGTGGTCGAGCTGGATCGGGTGACGGCCGGTGACCGGCTGGTCGTCGGTCCCGGTGACGTGGTGCCGGTGGACGGCACGGTCGAGGAGCCGGCCACGCTCGACGAGTCGGTGGTGACCGGCGAGTCCCGGCTGGTCGGTCGCGCCGCCGGGGAGCAGGTGGCCAGCGGCGTGGTCAACGCGGGCGCCGGGTTCGGCCTGCGGGCCAGCCGCAACGCGGCGCAGAGCACGTACGCCGGCATCGTCCGGCTGGCCGGCGAGGCCACCGCGCGGAAGGCCCCGATGGTGCGCCTCGCCGACCGGTACGCGGCCGCGTTCGTGCCGTTCACGCTGCTGCTCGCCGGCCTGGCGTGGCTGTTGTCCGGCGAGTTCGTGCGGGCGGTGGCGGTGCTGGTGGTGGCCACCCCGTGCCCGCTGCTGCTGGCCACCCCGATCGCGGTGGTGTCCGGGCTGTCCCGGGTGGCCCGCCGGGGCGTGCTGGTGCGCGACGGCGGATCGCTGGAACAGCTGGGCCGCGCCCGTACCCTGCTGCTGGACAAGACCGGCACGCTCACCGCCGGTCGGCCCCGGGCCGCGGAGACCGTGGTGGCGCCCGGCGGCGACCGGGACGAGGTGCTGCGGCTGGCCGCCTCCGTCGAGCAGCTCTCGCCGCACGTGCTGGCCGCCGCGCTGGTCCGGCAGGCCCGCGAGCGGGGGTTGCCGCTGGCCGAGCCGACCGGGGTGACCGAGGAGCCGGGGCGCGGGGTGACCGGGCGGGTGGACGGCCGCGAGGTGCGGGTCGGTCAGCTCGACGGCGAGCCGCCGCCGTGGGCGGACCGGGCGCGCGAGCGGGCCGAGCTGTCCGGCCGCTCCACGGTGTGGGTCAGCGACGGGCACGGGCCGCTCGGCGCGATCCTGCTGGAGGACCCGGTGCGCCCGGACGCCCGGCGGACCGTGCGGCGGCTGCGCGAGGCCGGGCTGACCCGGCTGGTCATGGTGACCGGCGACCGGCCGCGCACGGCCCGCCAGGTGGCGCAGGTGGTGGGCGTGGACGACGTGATCGCGCGCTGCTCGCCGGGGGAGAAGGCCGATCGGGTACGCGCCGAGTCGGCGCGGGCGGTGACCGTGATGGTCGGCGACGGGGTCAACGACGCCCCGGCGCTGGCCGAGGCGCACGTCGGGGTGGCGATGGGCGCGACCGGGGCGACCGCCTCCGCCGACGTCGCCGACGCGGTGCTCACCGTGGACCGGCTGGACCGGCTCGCCGACGCCGTGGAGATCGCCCGGTACGCCCGGCGCATCGCGGTGCAGAGCGCCACCGTGGGGATGGGGCTGGCGGTGCTGGCCATGCTGGTGGCCGCCGCCGGTCGGCTGCCGCCGGTCGCCGGCGCGTTCCTCCAGGAGGGCATCGACGTGCTGGTGATCCTCAACGCGCTGCGCGCCCTCGGCGGCGGCCTGCGGCGGAGGGACGTGCCCGCGCACACCCGGGAGCTGCTCGACCGCTACGAGCGGGAGCACGGCGGCGTGCGGGACGTGCTGGCCCGGCTGCGGGACACCGCGGACCTGGTGGCGACCCGTCCCGACGACCCGGCGTGCGGGCCGGCGCTGCGCGACGTGCACCGGCGGTTGACCGAGGAGGTGCTGCCGCACGAGGAGGCGGAGGAACGGCAGCTCTATCCGGCGCTGGCCGGCCCGCTCGGCAGCGACGAGGCGACCTCGACGATGAGCCGGGCGCATGTGGAGATCGTCCGGCTGGTGGAGCGGATCGGCGGTCACCTGGTGACCCTGGACGGCCGGGTGCCCACGGACGAGGCGCCCGACCTGCTGGCCGCGCTCTACGGCCTGGACGCCGTGCTGCGCCTGCACCTGGCCCAGGAGGAGGAGGACTACTTCTCCCTCAACCCCGCCGACGGGCCGGCGGGGCGTTAAGCGGGGCCCCCTCCTATGCGGAATGCGTTAAGAAGGGGCCCCGCCTTTCACTCGCGCACGACGGCGACGGGGCAGTGGGCGTGCTGGATGAGCTGTTGGCTGACCGAGCCGAGCAGCATGCCGCGCAGGCCGCCCCGGCCCCGGCTGCCGACCACCACCAGCTGTGCCGACCGGCTCGCCTCCACCAGCAGCGACGCCGCGCTGCCGGGGACCGCCGAGATCTCGATCGGCACGTCGGGGAAGGTCTCCCGCCACGGGGCCAGCTCCGACTCGGCGGCGGTCCGCTCGCCCGCCGCGACGTCCTCCGGGTCGAAGTCCGCGGGCGACCACCTGTCGCCCGGCGGCTCCCAGACCCGCAGCACGCGCAGCGGCACGTCGCGCTGGGCGGCGCGCTCCACGGCGAAGCCGAGCGCCCGCAGCGCCGAGGGGGAGCCGTCCGAGCCGACCACCACCGGCCCGGACGTGACCGCCCGGCCGTCGCGGACCACCACCACCGGGCAGTGCGCGTGCGCGGTGACGGAGACCGCGGTGGAGCCGGCGAGCAGCCCGCCGAAGCCGCCGTGCCCCCGGCTGCCGAGCACCAGCAGGCCCGCCTCGGCGGAGCGTTCCTGGAGCACCAGCGCGGGCGGGCCGTCGAACACCTCGCCGTGCACGGTGATGCCGGGCCGCTCGGCGGCGGCGTCCGCCGCCGCCTTGCGGACCAGTTCCTCGACCTGGCGCCGGGCGTTCTCGTCCGGCCAGATCCCCGGGGCCACCCCGGGGCCGATCCAGCCGGCCACGGTCAACCACTCGAAGACGTACGCCAGTCGTATCGGCCGCCCGGAGCGGCCCGCCTCGTCCAGCGCCCAGTCCAGGGCCACCGACGCGTCGGTGGAGCCGTCGTAGCCCACCAGGATCTCGTCGTCGCTCATGCGTCACCCTTCAGGGCCGGGTCGGTCTCGCGGATCCACCGCCACTCGGCGACCCGGGGGCCGTCCTCGCCGTGCTCGCGGGTGTAGTCACGGCAGGCCTGCCGGGCGTCCACCATCTCCTGGCGCAGGTGCGCGGCGCGCGAGCGCAGCCCCGGCACCCGGTCGATGACGTCGATGACCAGGTGGAAGCGGTCCAGGTCGTTGAGCATCACCATGTCGAACGGCGTGGTGGTGGTGCCTTCCTCCTTGTAGCCGCGCACGTGCAGGTTCTCGTGGTTGGCTCGGCGGTAGGTGAGCCGGTGGATCAGCCACGGGTAGCCGTGGTAGGCGAAGATGACCGGCTTGTCGCGGGTGAAGATGGTGTCGAACTCGTTGTCCGGCAGGCCGTGCGGGTGCTCCGAGGGCGGTTGCAGCCGCATCAGGTCGACCACGTTGACCACCCGCACCCTCAGGTCGGGCAGGTGCCGGCGCAGCAGGTCGGCGGCGGCGAGGGTCTCCAGCGTCGGCACGTCGCCGGCGCAGGCGAGCACCACGTCCGGCTCGGCGCCGTCGTCGGTGCTGGCCCAGTCCCAGATGCCGAGGCCGCGGCGGCAGTGTTGGACCGCCTCGGCCATGGTCAGCCAGTTCGGCGCCGGCTGCTTGCCGGCCACCACCACGTTGATGTAGTGCCGGCTGCGCAGGCAGTGGTCCATGGTGGAGAGCAGCGTGTTGGCGTCCGGCGGCAGGTAGACCCGGACCACCTCGGCCTTCTTGTTGACCACGTGGTCGATGAAGCCCGGGTCCTGGTGCGAGAAGCCGTTGTGGTCCTGGCGCCAGACGTGGCTGGAGAGCAGGTAGTTCAGCGACGCGATCGGCTCCCGCCAGGGGATGTGCCGGGTCACCTTGAGCCACTTGGCGTGCTGGTTGACCATCGAGTCGACGATGTGGATGAACGCCTCGTAGCTGGTGAAGATGCCGTGCCGGCCGGTCAGCAGGTAGCCCTCCAGCCAGCCCTCGCAGAGGTGCTCGGAGAGCACCTCCATCACCCGGCCGTCGGGGGAGAGGTGGTCGTCGCCGGGCTCCCGGCGGCCGACGAACGCGCGGTCGGTGACCTCGAACGCGGCGCCGAGCCGGTTGGAGGCGACCTCGTCCGGGCCGAACAGGCGGAACGTCTCCGGGTTGCGGGTGATCACGTCGCGGACCCAGGGGCCGAGCGTGCCGGTGGCCCCGGCGACCGTGCCGCCGGGCTCCTCGACGTCGACGCCGTAGTCGCGGAAGTCCGGCAGGTCCAGGTTGCGCAGCAGCTTGCCGCCGTTGGCCACCGGGTTGGCGCTCATCCGCCGGTCACCCGTGGGCGGCAGCGTGGCCAGCTCGGCGACCGGGCCGCCGGTGGCGTCGAACAGTTCCTCCGGGCGGTAGCTGCGCAGCCAGCGCTCCAACTCGGCCAGGTGCGCCGGGTTGTCACGCACCTCGGCGATCGGCACCTGGTGGGCGCGGAACGTGCCCTCGACGCGCTTGCCGTCCACGTCCGCCGGGCCGGTCCAGCCCTTCGGCGTGCGCAGCACGATCATCGGCCAGCGGGGGCGTTCGACGTCGCCGCCGGAGCGGGCCCGGCGCTGGATCCCGGTGATCTCGTCGACCGCCCGGTCCAGCGTCGCGGCGAGCACCTGGTGCACGGCCGTCGGGTCGTCGCCCTCGACGACGTACGGCTGGTAGCCGTAGCCGCGCATCAGGTCCAGCAGGTCGTCGGTGGGGATCCGGTCCAGCACCGTCGGGTTGGCGATCTTGTAGCCGTTGAGGTGCAGGATCGGCAGCACCGCGCCGTCGCGCGCCGGGTTGAGGAACACGTTGGACAGCCAGCTGCCGGCGAGCGGGCCGGTCTCCGCCTCGCCGTCGCCGATCACGCAGGCGACCAGCAGGTCCGGGTTGTCGAACGCGGCGCCGTACGCGTGGCTCAGCGCGTATCCCAGCTCCCCGCCCTCGTGGATCGAACCCGGCACCTCCGGCGCCACGTGGCTGGGGATGCCGCCGGGGAAGGAGAACTGGCGGAACAGCCGCTGCATGCCGGCCTCGTCGCGCGGGATGTGGTGGTAGAGCTCGCTGTAGGTGCCCTCCAGCCAGGTGTTGGCGACCAGCGCGGGGCCGCCGTGGCCGGGGCCGGTGACGAAGATGGCGGACAGGTCACGCGCGACGATGACGCGGTTGAGGTGCGCGTAGAGCAGGTTGAGGCCGGGGCTGGTGCCCCAGTGCCCCAGCAGGCGCGGCTTGACGTGCTCAGGCTTGAGCGGCTCGCGGAGCAGCGGGTTGTCGAGCAGATAGATCTGCCCGACGGTCAGGTAGTTCGCCGCCCGCCAGTAGGCGTCCAGCCGGCGCAGCTCGTCGTCGGTCAGGGGGCTGTGCAGGTCCAGCGCGGTGTCCATGCTGCGTTAGCCTCTCGTGGCTCGGGGTCGTCTGCCACTCGGGGAGGAAACTGCCGTCCCCGGCGCGTCCACTCTCGCCGCCGGCCGGGGGCGACGGTCAGGGCCGTAGGTCCCGGGTCGGGCGGGTGTCACGGCCCCTCCCCGGCGCCCGGGTCGAGCCCGCGTACGACGATCAGCGGAGCCGGCGAGTGGTAGAGCAGGGACTGGCTGACCTCGCCCAGGCTGGACTGCACCGGCCCGTCACCGCGCGCGCCCACCACGACCAGTTGCGCCGAGCGGGACCGGTCGAGCAGGACGGTGCGCGGGTCGCCCCGCACGGTCTGGCAGTCGGCGGCCACCCGGGGGTGCCGGGCGGCGTGCCGGTTGACCGCCTCCTCCAGCACACCGTCGTCGCCGTCGCGGCGTTCCGGTTCGACCACCCGGACGGCGAGCAGCCGGGCGCCCCGGCGTTCGGCGCAGTCGAAGGCGTACCCGAGGGTGGCGTGGGAGCCGGGCGAGCCGTCCCAGCCGACCAGCAGCGGCCCGGGCGGGGCGGGCTCGGACCGGCCGACCAGGACCGGGCAGCCGGCCCGGGCGGCCAGTTCGACGGCCGGCGCGTCGGCCGGTACGCAGGCCGGGCAGGTGGCCATGCCGCCGTCGCCGAGCGCGACCAGGAAGGCGGCGTCGGCGGCCCGCAGCAGCGCCTCGACCGGTGAGCCCTCGACGATCTCACCGCTGACCGGCACCTCCGGCGCGGCGTCGGCGACGATCCCGCCGGCCCGTTCCAGCGCGTTCTCGGCGTCGATGCGGGTGCCGCCGGCCGGGGCGGGGCCGCCGGTGGCCGCCCAGTTGAACGCGTGCACCAGGTGCAGCGGCCGGTGGTGGGCCGCGGCCTCGTCGGCGGCCGTGCGGACCACCGACAGGGCCTCCGCCGACCGGCCGACGCCGACCACCACCGCGCCGTGGCTGGGTGCGGCCATGCCGGCTCACCTCCCGAGCGCGCTTTCCACCCACGGTAGTCGGGCGGCCGGGCCGGCCGGAGCGGGTCAGCGGAACTGGAGGCGGTTGACCGCGTCGAAGAGCCGGGCGCCGAACAGCCGGCGGGTGTGCACCATCGCCCAGGCCGCGGCGGTGACCAGGTAGCGGGTGCGGGGCCGGCGGGCCACCACGGCCCGCTCGATGGTGCGGGCCACCGCCTCCGGCGGGGCGGCCAGCAGCCGGCTGCGGTAGGACTTCGCCATCGCCGCGTCGACCGCGGCGACCATCCGGTGGTACGGCCCGGCCGGGTCGGCGCCCGCGCCGAGCGAGGACGCGGCGACCGCGCCGAAGCCGGTGCGGATCAGGCCCGGCTCGATCACCGCCACGTCGATGCCGAACGGGCGGGTCTCCTGGCGCAGCGCGTCCGAGACGGCCTCCACCGCGTACTTGCTGGCGTGGTAGTAGCCGCCGCCGGGGAAGACCAGTCGGCCGCCCATCGAGCTGACGTTGACGATCCGGCCCCGGCCGGCGCGGCGCATGCCGGGCAGCACGAGCTGGGTGAGCCGGGCGAGCCCGAAGACGTTCGTCTCGAACTGGGCGCGCACCCGCTGCATCGGGGTCTCCTCGATCGGGCCGTACTCGCCGTAGCCGGCGTTGTTGACCAGCACGTCGACCTGGCCGTGGGCGGCCTCCACGGCGGCGACGGCGGCGCGCATGGACGCCTCGTCGGTGACGTCGAGGGGGAGCAGTCGGGCGCCGGTGTCGGCCAGGTCGGCGATCGCGTCGACCTGGCGCGCGGTGGCGTAGACGGTGAGGTCGGGGCGGCGGGCGAGGCGCGCGACGGTGGCCCGGCCGATGCCGGAGGAGGTGCCGGTGATCAGGACGGCGGTCATGCGGGGTCTCCCTGGTGGGGTAGGCCGGCGACGAGCAGCGCGACGCCGTCGCGCAGCCGCTGCCGGGGCAGGTCGGGGTCGGTGAGGTCGGCCTCCAGGCCGCGGGTGAGCGCGACGAGCACGTCGGCCACCGCGCGGGCCCGCGGCCCGGCGGCGTCCGCCAGCGTGTCGGCCACCAGCCCGGTCAGCTCGGCGGTGTACGCCTCGACGAGGTCACCGGTGAGCTTCCCGCTGGCGTCGAGCAGCTCGGTGGCGTGCGGGCTGTCCCGGTGCAGGGTGAGGGTGAGTTCCAGCTTGGCGGCGAGCACGTCGTGCAGCCGGCCGGTCAGGTCTCCGCCGGCGGTGGTGGCGGCGCGGCGGGCCCGGTCGAGCGAGTCGGCGAAGAGCCGCTCGGCCAGCCGCCGGTAGGCGTCGTCCTTGTTGCGCACGTACTGGTAGACCGCGGGCCGGGACATCCCGGCGGCGGCCGCGATGTCGTCCATCGTGGTGCGCCGCATCCCGTGCCGGGTGAAGCACTCGTACGCGGCGGTCAGGATCGTGTCCAGGCGGGCCTCTGACATGCTGACGATTCTTGCACAGAATGTCAGAGTGTTGCGAGTGGTTCCCGTCACGCCGCCCCGGCGGTCAGCGCGGCGCGGGCAGCGCCGGATGCACGCGCAGGACCACGGCGGTGGCGTTGTCCTCGCCGCCGGCGTCCAGGCTGGCGTCGAGCAGGGCCCGGACGGTGCGTGCCGGGTCCCGCCGGGCGGCCAGCAGGTCCCGCAGGCGGTGGTAGCCGAGCTGGTCGCTCACCCCGTCGGTGCAGAGCAGCCAGGTGTCGCCGCGGCGCAGTGGGACGCAGAGCAGGTCCGGGTCCGGCGCGTCCGGGTGGCCGACGTAGCGCAGCAGTTGGTAGCGGGCCCGGGCCGCCTCCGGCGAGTCCGCCGCCCACCACCCGTGCAGCAGGCCGAGCCAGGCCATCGTGTGGTCGACCGTGACCAGCTCCAGCATTCCGTCGCGCAGCCGGTACGCCCGGGAGTCGCCGAGCTGCACCAGCCACCCCTGGCCGCCGGTCGGCTCGACCGCCAGGGCGGTGAGCGTGCAGCCGGTCAGCCCGGTCCGGGCCGCGCCGGCCCGGCGTACCCGTCGCTGGGTCTCGGCCGTGGCGGCGCGCAGCCCGGCGGCGTCGACGGCCGGCCAGGCGGCGCGGACCTGGTCGACGAAGGTCCGCGCCGCGGTGGCGCCGGCCGCCCGGCTGCCCTCGCCCTCGCCCATGCCGTCGCAGACCACGGCCAGCGGCAGCTCGTCGTCGACGTGCAGCACGTCGTAGTTCTCCGGGTAGCGGTGCCCGACCACGCTGCCCCCGGCGACCTCCAGGGTGAGCCGCCCGGCGGTCAGCCGGCGCGCGGCCTCGACCGGCCGGTCCAGCGGACGGCGACGGAACACCTACGGAACGTAACACCGGCGTCGTCGGTGGGTGGGTAGGCGACGGCGTGTCTCCTGTCAACCGGGGTTGACGCGAGTCCGGTTGTCAACCTACATTGACAGCATGAGTCATGCGACGGAACTCGCGGCGGCGGCCGGCAGCACCGACCCCAAGGTCGGCCTGCGTGCGGTGCTGGCCCTGCGCCGGCTGCTCGAACGGCTCGAGGTGGTCCAGGTGGACAACGCCCGGCGTCAGGGCTGGTCCTGGCAGGAGATCGCCGACGCCCTCGAGGTCAGCCGGCAGGCGGTCCACAAGAAGCACGCCGGGCGACCGGCGGTGCGCGAAAGCTGGGAGGCGTGATGTTCGAACGATTCACCGACCGGGCCCGGGCCGTGGTGCGCCACGCGCTCGTCGAGGCCCAGACCGAGGGCCGGCGTCCGGTCGGCACGGAACACCTGCTGCTCGGCGTGCTCGCCGACCGCGACAACCTGGCGGTCCGCCTGCTGGCGGCCGACGGCATCGACGCCGACGCCCTGCGCGCCGCGGTGGCCCGCCACACCGTGCGGGGCGTCGACGGCCTCGGCGCGGCGGACGCGGCCGCGCTGCGCGAGATCGGCGTCGACCTCGCCGCGATCGTGGCCCGCATCGAGGAGTCCTTCGGCCCCGACGCGCTGCGCGAGGCGACGCCCCGCCCGCGCCGGTGGTGGCGCCGCCGGCACGACAGTGGCCGGTTCTCGCCGCGGGCGAAGAAGGTGCTGGAGCTGTCGCTGCGGGAGGCCCTGCGGCTGCGCCACCGGCACATCGGCACCGAGCACATCCTGCTCGGCCTGCTCCGGGAGGGCAACGGCCTGGGCGCGCAGGTGCTCGTCGAGGCCGGCGCCGACGTCGACGACCTGCGGCAGCGGGTCGAGGTGGCGCTGCGCGAGGCGGCCTGACGCCGGGTCCGGATTCCAAACCTCTTTGCGGTCCTCGCAACGACCCCGCCCGCCGGGTCGCCGCCGCGCTCCGCGTCCTGCACACTGACGCCGTGGACGGTGCAGAAGAGAAGCTTCCGGTGACCGCGGAGAACCGGACCCCGCGCTCCGCCGTGGTGGTCAACCCGGTGAAGGTGGCCGACCTGGACGAGTTCCGGCGGGTCGTGGACGGCGCGCTCAACGCGGCCGGCTGGCCGGCGCCGACCTGGTACGAGACCACGGTCGAGGACCCGGGGCGCGGCCAGGCGGAGGAGGCCGTCAAGGCCGGGGCCGAGGTGGTCTTCGCCTGCGGCGGCGACGGCACCGTGATGGCCTGCGTCACCGCGCTCGCCGGCACCGAGGTGGCGCTCGCCGTGCTGCCCCAGGGCACCGGGAACCTGCTCGCCGCCAACCTCGGTCTCTCCAACGACCTGGGCGCCGGGCTGGAGGTCGCCGTCGAGCGCGGGATGCGCCGGCTCGACGTCGGCGTGGTCGACGACCAGTGCTTCGCGGTGATGGCCGGGATGGGCTTCGACGCCCAGATGCTCGACTCCACCTCCGAGACCACCAAGAAGCGGATCGGCTGGCCGGCCTACCTGGTCGGCGCGGCCCGCCACCTGCGGGACCGGCCGATGCGCGTCTCGGTGCGCATCGACGGCCGGCCGCCGCTGCGCCGCCGCGCCCGCTCGGTGCTGGTCGCCAACGTCGGCCGCCTCCAGGGTGGGGTGCGCCTGCTCACCGACGCCGAGCCCGACGACGGCTGGCTCGACGTGGCGGTGCTGACCCCGCGCACTGTCGGTCACTGGCTCGCCATGGGCTGGGCGCTGGTCCGCCGCACCGGCAGCGTGCCCCGGATGGAGGTGTTCCGGGCCCGCACCGTCGAGATCGCCAGCAACCGGCCCCAGCCCCGCCAGCTCGACGGCGACCTGATCGAACCCGGGCGCTCGCTCACCGCCACCATCCGGCCCGAGTCGCTCTGGCTCTGCGTCCCGCAGCCGGAGGACCACCCCGACCTCGCCGAGGACGCCAAGGCCGCCGCGGAGCGCGGCGAGCGTCTGGTCGAGGACGCCCGCCGTGAGTAGCACCAAGCTCGTCCCCGAGACCCGGCTGATGACCCAGAACGAGCTGTCGGCCGACGACGCCTGGCACACCCTGCGCCGGCACGGCGGCTGGTGCCTGCTGCGGGACGCCTTCATCCGGTTCCGCTACGGCGACGGCTTCAGCCACTCCCGGGCGCTGGCGTTCCAGCTCTGCCTCGCCGTGGTGCCGTTCCTGATCGCGCTCACCGGCCTGATCACCGACCTCGGCGCGGACGAGGGCGGCAAGGTCGTCGCCGACACGGTGCTGGCGATCACGCCGGGCCAGAGCGAGTCCATGGTGCAGGAGCTGCTGACCGACTCCGACCGCACCGAGGACGTCGGCGAGCTGGCGCTGACCCTCGGCCTGATCACCGGGCTGGTCGCGTTGACCACCACGATGGCCCAGATCGAGCGGGGCGCCAACCGGATCTACGGCGTCGAGCGGGACCGCCCGGCCTTCCCCAAGTACGTGCGGGCCGCGGTGCTCGCCGTGGTCGCCGGCGTACCCGCGCTGATCGGGTTCCTGATCCTGGTCGGCGGCGGCGCGGTCGGTGACTCGGTGCGCCGGCACTACGAGTGGGGCGAGGCCGCCACCGTGGTGTGGGACGTGGTCCGCTGGCCGCTCAGCCTGGGCCTGACCGTGCTCGCCGTCGCGGCGCTGTTCCGGCACGCGCCCCGGCGCAAGCAGCCCGGCCTGTCCTGGCTCTTCTTCGGCGCCGGCATCGCCATCGCCATCTGGTGGGTGGCCAGCCTGCTGCTCGCCGCGTACGTCAAGTACGGCGGCGGGTTCGGCCAGACCTACGGCGCGTTGACCGGCATGATGGCGCTGCTGCTCTGGGCCAACCTCACCGGAATGGCGCTCTTCGGTGGGCTGGCGTTCGCCGCCCAGCTGGAGGCGATGCGGATCGGCGTGGAGGAGCCGGCCCAGCCGGACCTGTGGGAGCCGGACGCGCAGCGCCAGGAGCTGCTCGACACCGGCGAGATGACCGCCCTCTGACGCCGCGCCGGTACGGCGTGTACAAAACACGCCGATCGGGTACAGCGCGCCTCGCAGAAGAACAAGGGAGGTGCGGTGTGACCGCGGTCAAGGAATCCGGGCGCCGACCGCTCGGCCACTTCGCCGAGCGGAGCCTGGTCGGCCTGCTCGCGGTGGCCGGCGCGGGCGTCGCGTTCGGCGTGCTGCTGATGCTCGTCCGGTTCCGCTGGAGCCCGCTGCAGGACGCCGACCACGAGGCGGCCGAGTGGTTCAACAACCTCGTGGCCCCGCACCACCCGCTGGTCACCGTGCTCCAGGCGATCACCGACCTGGGCGGGCGACCGGTGCTGATCTGGCTGATCACCATCGCGGTGGTGGGCCTGCTGATCCGCCGCCAGTCCCGGCTGGCGGTCTACCTGATCGTCACCGGTGTCGGCGGGCTGATCCTCGACCCGTCGCTCAAGGCGCTGGTCGGCCGGCTGCGCCCGGTGGTGGACGTGCCGATCGCCAGCGCGCCCGGCAACAGCTTCCCCAGCGGCCACGCGCTCGGCTCGTTCGTCGCGTACGGCGCGCTGCTGCTGGTGTTCCTGCCCGCCATGGCGCCGCGCTGGCGCAAGCCGGCCATCGCCATCGCCGCCGTGCTGGTCTTCCTGGTCGGGCTGACCCGGATCGCGCTGGGCGTGCACTTCGTCTCCGACGTGCTCGGCGGCTGGCTGCTCGGGGCGGCCTGGCTGGGCGTCACCGCGTATGCCTTCCGGCTGTGGCGGCGCGAGCGCGGCCGGCCGGTTCCGCCGCTGACCGAGGGCCTGGAGCCGGAGGCGGGCGAGGAGATCACCCCGGCCCCGGCCGAGGAGAAGGTGCTGGAGCACCCCCGCTCGGCGGTGGCCGAGCTGCTGGTCGGCTGGGTGATCGTGTTCGGCGCGCTCTACGCGTTCGGCATGTACGTCAGCTACCACGCCAAGGGCACGGTCTTCGACTGGCTCGACACCGAGGTGCCGCGCTGGTTCGCCGCCCGGCACACCGACGCGCTCACCGACCTGAGCTGGTGGTGGAGCAAGTTCGGCGACACCCACGCCATCCTGCTGGTCTCGCTGGTGTTCTGCCCGATCGTGCTGGCCGTGTGGCGCCGGTGGCGGCCGGTGTTGTTCGTGGTGCTGGCCATGTTCGGCGAGCTGAGCCTCTTCCTGGCCAGTGCCCGGGTGGTGGAGCGGCCGCGCCCGCCGGTGGAGAACCTGGACGGGCAGATGCCCACCTCGTCGTTCCCGTCCGGGCACATCGCGGCGACCATCTGCCTCTGGGTCGCCATGGCGATCATCGTGTTCCCGCGCACCGACCGGTGGTGGCGGTGGCTGTTCGTGGCGATGGCGGTGATCATGCCGGTGGGCGTGGCCACCTCCCGGATGTACCGGGGCATGCACCACCCGACCGACTTCATGGGCGCGATCATCCTCGGCACGCTCTGGCTGTCGCTGCTCTGGTGGGTGATCCGGCCGAACGCCGACGTGGCGCAGGGCAACCAGCCGGAGATCGAGTCCGAGCAGGTGGACGAGCTGGACGACGAGCTGGCCAAGGCCGGCCGGCCGGAATGACCCGATGCTGCGGCTGATGACCTGGAACATCCGCACCGGCGGTCGGGACCGAGACGGCACCGACCGCCGGGACCGGATCGTCTCGGTCGTCGCCGCGCACCGCCCGGACGTGCTGGCGTTGCAGGAGCTGCGCGGGTCGGACCGCACGCTGGGCGGGCTGGCGCAGCGGCTGGGCATGGCGCCGTACCTGGCCCGGTCCTGGTTCGGCCAGCCGGTGGCGGTGCTGGTCCGCCCGCCGCTGCGGGTGCTGCGCGCCGGCCCGGTACGCCGGCCGTTCCACCACGCCGCCGCCCGGGTCCGGGTCGCCACGCCGGCGGGACCGCTGACCGTCTTCAGCACCCACCTGAACCCGTACTCGGGCGGGCGGCGGCGGATCGAGGCCGGTTGGCTGGCGACGGCGGTGCGGCGCGGCGGGGGAGAGCTGGCAGTGCTCGCCGGGGACCTGAACACGCTGGAACCGGACGTGGACCACGCCGACCGGCTGGCCGGGCTCGCCGCCGCGTACCGACGCCGGCACCTGCGTCGCGACGGCCGTACCGTGGACACCCGCGCGGTGGCCCGCCTGCTCGACGCCGGTCTGGTCGACCTGTGGCCGCGCGCCGACGGCGACGGGCTGACCGTGCCGACCGGGCACGGCGGCGCGGAGTTCGCCGGGATGCGGCTGGACTACCTGCTCGCCACGCCGGCGCTGGCCGCGCGGGTCCGGGCGGTCCGGGTGGTCCGCGACGGCGACGCGGAAACCGCCTCCGACCACTACCCGGTGCTGGCCGAGCTGGACGTCGCACCCGGCTAGGCGAGGTCGGACAGCACGATCGCCACGAAGATCAGGATGACCGCCTCGCTGATGATCCAGGAGTGCGCGTTGGACCAGTCGCGGATCGTCGGCAGCAGCCGTTCGGCGCGTGCGCCCAGCAGCACCAGCGCGAGCAGCGGCAGCGCCAGCAGCAGCACGGTCAGCACCAGGAACGGCAGCAGGTGCCACCACGGCTTGTCGTGCCCGGCCAGGCTGCCGGCCACCGAGGCCATGGTGACCTCGTCGCTCGGCATGGCCAGGAAGAGCAGCAGGCCGAGGCCGAAGGCGAACGCCGGCTTCGGGTCCTCCAGCTTGCGCATCCAGCCGGGCGGCTGGTTCCGCCCGCGCCGGAGGAACGTGATCACCATGAGCACGAGCAGCAGCGCCAGCACGATCCAGTCGATCAGGTGCCGGCTGCCGCTGTCCTTCGTGCCGTTGCCGGCGCCGTGCCGGATCGCCCGGAACACGCCGTACCAGACGGTCAGCGGGACCAGCGTGCCCAGCGCGGCACCGGCCAGGTAGGCCACCGAACTGCGGCGCGGGTCGCGGCTGGCGGCCAGGAAGACCGCGCTGATCAGCTGCGGCCCGGCGACCATCACCAGGGTCAGCGGCAGCACGGTCAGCAGGTTCATGGCCTCATTGTGTTGTCGCCCCGGCGGCGGCGCGGCCGGTTCTAGAGGATCAGGTTGAGCAGCACGGTCAGCACCACCGACGCCACGATCGAGAAGAGGATCATCAGGAGGCAGCCGACCCCGCCGCCGGCGGGCCGGATCTCGGTGTTCCCGATACGCATGTCGCGGGCCCTCCCGTCACAGCTCGCGCAGTCGGGGCAACAGCTCCTCCTGGGCCCAGTCGAGGAACATCGGCTGGCTGTCGCCGCCCACCTGCACCAGCGCCACATGGGTGAAGCCGGCGTCGACGAACTTCTTGAACGCCTCGACGTGCCGTTCGGTGTCCGGGCCGCAGGAGATGCCCTCGGCCACGTCCTCCTCGCGGACGAACTGGGTGGCCGCGGCGAACGCGTCCGGGTTCGGCAGGTCGGCGTTGACCTTCCAGCCCATCCCGAACCAGCGGAACTGGTCGTGCACGATCTTGCGGCACTCGTCCTCGTCGGGGCCGTAGCAGATGGCCACCTGGCCGTAGCGGGGGCGGCCCGCGCCGCCGGCCTCCTCGTACATGTCGACCAGGTGCGACAGCGGGTCGGTGGCGATCATGGCGTCGGCGTACTCGGCGGCGAGGGTGGCCGACTGGCGGCCGGACGCGGCCACCGCCATCGGCACCGGGCGCTCCGGCCGGTCCCACACGTACGCGTCGGGCACGTCGAAGTGGTTGCCGGAGAACGTCAGCGTCTCGCCGTTGAGCAGCGGCCGGATGATCTGCAGCGCCTCCTCGAACATCTCGTGCCGCTGCTGCACGTGCGGCCACCCGCCGACCACGTGCTCGTTCAGGTTCTCCCCGGCGCCGAGGCCGAGCGTGAACCGCCCGTCCGAGAGCACCCCGATGGTGCTGGCCTTCTGCGCCACCACGGCCGGGTGGTAGCGGCGGATCGGGCAGGTGACGAACGACAGCAGCTCGGGCCGGGTGGTGGCGTGGGCGACCGCGCCGAGCACCGACCAGGCGTACGGGGAGTGGCCCTGCGACTCCAGCCACGGGTAGTAGTGGTCGGACATGACGAGGTGGTCGAAGCCGGCCGCCTCGGCGCGCACGGCGTGGTCGACCAGGTCCTTCGGGCCGGCCTGCTCGCACATCAGGGTGTAGCCGACGTTCACCATGTCGCCTCTCCTTCCGGGTGGATCGTCCCGGGATACCCCGTCGGGCGCGGATCAACCTTGACGAGTGGTTTGCCGCTGCCTATATTCCGGCTTAACCGGTTCATGCCGGGGAGGCGCACCATCCTGTGGTGGGGATGACCGCCCCTGCGGCGGCCCGTGTCGACACGGGCCGCCGCAGGACTTAACCGGTTGCTTTCAGCGGTCCATCGGCCTACGCTGATGCCGGCGTCCGGGACCGCCGCCACCTTCTGAGGACAGCCATGAAGAAAATGCTCTCCGTCGCGGGCGTCGCCCTGCTGACGGCCCTCACCGCCGTCTTCGCCTTCGGGCAGCCGGCGCAAGCCGCCACCGGTTTCTCCGTCTCGAACGGCCGGCTCTACGACGCCAACGGCACCGAGTTCGTCATGCGCGGCGTCAACCACGCGCACACCTGGTACCCGCAGCAGACCAGCTCGTTCGCCAACATCAAGGCGCTCGGCGCCAACACCGTCCGGGTGGTGCTGGCCACCGGCGACCGCTGGACGAAGAACAGCGCCGCGGACGTGGCCAACGTGATCTCGCTGTGCAAGACCAACCGGCTCATCTGCGTGCTGGAGGCGCACGACACCACCGGCTACGGCGAGGACGGCGCGGCCACCACGTTGGCCAAGGCGACCGACTACTGGCTGAGCATCGCCGACGTGCTCAAGGGCCAGGAGAAGTACGTCATCGTCAACATCGGCAACGAGCCGTTCGGCAACCAGGGCTACGGCGCCTGGACCACCGACACCTCGAACGCGATCAAGCGGCTGCGCGCCGGCGGCCTCACCCACACGATCATGGTGGACGGCCCGAACTGGGGCCAGGACTGGTCGTTCACGATGCGCGACAACGCCGGCACCGTGTTCAACGCCGACCCGCAGCGCAACACCGTCTTCTCCATCCACATGTACGGCGTCTTCGACACCGCCGCGGAGATCACCGACTACCTGGGCCGGTTCCGCAGCGCCGGGCTGCCGATCGTGGTCGGCGAGTTCGGCTTCAACCACTCCGACGGCAACCCCGACGAGGACACCATCATGTCCTACGCCCAGGCCAACCGGATCGGCTACCTGGGCTGGTCGTGGAGCGGCAACGGCGGCGGCGTGGAATACCTGGACATGACGACCGGCTTCAACCCGAACCAGCTCACCAGCTGGGGCCAGCGCATCTTCGCCGGGGCCAACGGCATCACCGCCACCTCCCGGGAGGCCTCGGTCTACTCCGGCAGCTCGCCGACCCCGACGACGAGCCCCACCACCAGCCCGACCACCGGCCCGTCGCCGACCACCAGCCCCAGCCCGACCACGCCGCCGACCACGACGCCCCCGCCGGCCGGTGGCTGCACCGCCACTCTCACCGTGGTCAACTCGTGGCAGGGCGGCTTCCAGGGCGACGTCAAGGTGACCGCCGGCTCCGCCGCGATCAACGGCTGGACGGCGAAGTGGACGTTCGCCAACGGCCAGACCGTCAGCCAGGCGTGGAACGCCACGGTCAGCAACAGCGGGTCGGGCTTCACCGCTCGCAACGTCGACTACAACGGCCGGCTCGGCGCCGGCGCCAGCACCACGTTCGGCTTCATCGGCAACGGCAGTGCCGCCACGCCGGCGGTGACCTGCACCGCGAGCTGACCGACCAGCGCATCGGTGGCCGGGTCCGCGCGGACCCGGCCACCTCTCCTCGCGTACGCCCCTGCGCTGCGCTCCGGTCCCGTCCGTAGTGCCTACAAACTTGATGACGTGGACGAGTCACCGTCTCGACTCGCTTACGTCATCAAGTTTGTAGGCACACGAAAGACCGATCCGCCCAGCTCGGGTGGAGTCCTGGGCGGTGCGCCCGTCCGACGGGCGCACCCGCGCGCCGAGGGCACCCTGCCGTACAGTCTGGCGCGCGCTGGGCCGACCGGTCGGCGCGCGATGGTCGGGAGGGGACGCGATGAGTACACCGGGGACCAGGGGACGACCGTCGGGGCTCGTGATCGGCTCGCTCGTGGCCATCTCGTTCGGGACCGTCTTCATCATGGTCAACAGCGGCGGCCTGCCGTCGCCGTGGCCGCTCGTGCTGCGGATCGCCGGTCTGGTGGTGGCCGCGCTGCTCCTGGTCGGCCTGTTCCGGGTGGCCCGCCAGGCCACGCCGGCCGCGCAGGGGTCGGAGGCGGCGGGGTTCATGGACCGCCGCTACTGGATCGTGGTGGCGCTGGAGGCGGTCGCGCTCTTCGGCGGCCTCGCTGTCATCAACAACGTGCTCGACCGCCCCGCCGTGGCGGTGGCCTGGGTCGCGGTGGTGGTCGGCGTGCACTTCTTCGGCCTGGCCGCGGTCTGGAAGATGCCGCGCTACCACTGGCTCGGCGCCGTGATGACCGCGCTCGGCCTGGCCGGTTTCCTCACCTACGCACTGGGCGGTGACGCCGGTGCGGTCGGCCTGATCTCCGGCGTAGGCTGCGGCGCCGCCCTCTTCGCCACCGTCGCCCTGGCCCTGCGCGACACCACCTCGCGCATCAGTTGACCAAGGAGTTCGCGTCGGGAAGCGTGCCGAACGCCGACGCGAACTCCTTGATCAACGAGAGCGGCGCAGGCGGGCGGCGCGGGTCAGCAGGTACTCCTGTTCCGGGCGGCTCGTCGTTCTCGCGGCGGCGGCCCGGTAGTGGGTCACCGCGGCGTCCCGGTCGCCGGCCATCTCGTGCAGGTGGGCGCGGGCCGCGTCGAGCCGGTGCGAGCCGGCGAGTCGGGGGTCGGCGGCCGGGCCGGCGAGCGCCGCCAGCCCGGCGGCCGGGCCGTGCACCATGGCGGTGGCGACCGCCCGGTTCAACGCCACCACCGGGCTGCCGGTGAGGCGCTCCAACACCCCGTAGAGCGCGAGGATCTGCGGCCAGTCGGTGGCCGCCGCGCTCGGCGCCTCGTCGTGCAGCGCGGCCACCGCGGCCTGGAGCTGGTACGGCCCGACCGGGCCCCGGCGCATCGCGTCGGTGACCAGCGCCGTGCCCTCGGCGACCGCGGCGGCGTCCCAGCGGGACCGGTCCTGTTCGGCCAGCGGGATCAGCTCGCCGGCCGGGCCGGTGCGGGCGGCGGCGCGGGCGTCGGTGAGCAGCATCAGCGCGAGCAGCCCGGCCACCTCGCTGTCGTCGGGCAGCAGCCGGTGCATCTGCCGGGCCAGCCGGATCGCCTCCTCGCAGAGGTCGATGCGGCGCAGGTCGTCCCCGAGGCTCGCGGTGTGCCCCTCGGTGAAGATCAGATAGAGCACGTGCAGCACGGCGGCGAGGCGGGCCTGCCGGTCGGCCGGCTCGGGCAGCCGGAACGGCAGGCCGGAGTCCTTGATGCGCTGCTTGGCGCGGCTGATGCGCTGCGCCATGGTGGCCTCGGGCACCAGGAACGCGCGGGCGATCTCGGCGGTGCTCAGGCCGCCCACCGCGCGCAGCGTCAGCGCGATCGCCGACGGGGTGGTCAGCGTCGGGTGGCAGCAGAGGAAGAGCAGCACCAGCGCGTCGTCCCGGTCGCCGATGGGCAACTCGTCCGCGCCCGGCGCGGTCCGCCGGTCGTCGCCGGAGCGCCGGGCCGCGCGTTCCTCCCGGTCCCGCCGGGCCGTCTCGGCCCGCACCAGCTCGATCATCCGCCGGTACGCGACCTGGGTGAGCCAACCGCGCGGATGCTCCGGCAGCCCTTCGGCGGGCCACTGCCGGGTCGCCGCCAGCAGCGCCTCCTGGACGGCGTCCTCGGCGGTGGCGAAGTCGCCGAACCGGCGGGCGAGCACGCCGAGAACCTGCGGCGCCAGTTCGCGCAGCAGGTCCTCGACGGCGTGGTCGACCAGGGTCACATCTCCTGCGGCGGGCCGGACATCACCGGGCGCACCTCGATCGGCATGTTCAGCGGCCGACCGCCGGGGCCGGGTGCCGTCGAGATGAACGCGGCGATCTCGACCGCCCGCTGCGGGGTCTCGCAGTCGACGATCCAGAAGCCGGCCAGGAACTCCTTGGTCTCCGCGAACGGCCCCTCGGTGACCACCGGCGCGCCGTTCTCACCGGCCCGCACGATCCGGGCCTGTTCCGGGCCGCCGAGCCCTTCGCCCTGCACGAACTCGCCGTCCGCCATGAGCTTGGCGTTGACCTCGCCCATGAAGTCGATGTGCGCCCGGAACTCCTCCGGAGTCCAGGTGTCCACCGCGGGAAAGTCGGCCCCGGCGGCGCTGAACTGCATCAGCAGCATGTACTTCACGATTGGCTCCTCACGCCCGAGCACCGATTGTCGGTGCTTCCACCCTCGGGTAGAAGCCACCACCCCGCTCCTCGACATCCGGTGGCGAGAAAGTTCGAGGAACTCCGGTCACGCCGTGACGGCGGTCGCCTCCAGTTCGACGAGCACGTCGGGCTCGAAGAGATGGTCGACGCCGATCAGCGAGGCCGGCGGCAGCGGACGGGGCAGGCCGAGTTCCTCGGCGACCGACTCGATCCCGGCCATGAACGGCCCGATCTTCTCGGGTGCCCAGTCGGTGACGTAGAAGGTCAGCCGGACCACGTCGTCGAAGGAGGCGTCTGCGCCGGCGAGTGCCCGGCCGGTGTTGCGCAGCACCTGCGCGACCTGCCCGGTGAGGTCGCCGGTCGCGACGGGGGTGCCGTCGCCGAGGCGGGCGATCTGACCGCTGACGTGGATGTGGCGCGACCCGGTGGCGACCGCCACGTGGTGGTAGGGCGTGTGCGGCTGAAGATCGTCGGGGCTGAGGCGGGTTACTGGCATCGGGTCTCCTCCAGGTGCGATGTAGCGGTTTACTATTGATACCTAGTCGACGGCGGACACTTCAAGGAGACCTGGTTTCATGCGCGATACCACCGCCCCCCGGGCCGCCGAGCTACGCATCGACGCGCCGCACCGCGAGCTGCTCGACCAGGTGCTGGACAAGTGGTCGCTGAGCGTCCTCAACGAGCTGTGCGAACGGCCGTGCCGCTTCAACGAGCTGCGCCGCGCGATCCCGGCGGTGACGCAGAAGTCCCTGACCGCGACGTTGCGACGCCTGGAACGCAACGGCATCGTGGAGCGCCACGTGGTGGCGACCCGTCCGGTCGCGGTGGAGTATCGGATCACCCCGCTGGGCAAGACGCTGCGCGCCCCGATCGACGCGCTCCTGGACTGGGCCGACGCGCAGATGCCGCGGATCGAGAACGCGCGGCGGGCGTTCGACGCCACTGTGGAATAGTGCTCAGGCGGCGGTGACCTCCAGCAGCAACGCCTGCTCCGGGTGCAGCGCGGGCAGTTGCAGGCCGACAGTCCCGAGCGCCGATCCGGGCAGCGTCACCCCGGTGCCGGAGGTCAGCCAACCCGGCGCTGCCAGCTCCAGCGCGGCCGGCTCCGGCGCCCCGGCCGGGGGCCGCACCCGGTAGCGCCGCTCCGGGTCCAGCCCCGGCAGCCGCACCGCGCCCGGCACCTGGGCCACCGAGGTGGCGACCCGGCTGACCGCGTACACCGCTCGGGAGCGGTCGTGGGCGACGACACCGTGGGCCTGCACGGCCTCGTCGGGGTGGTCGACCCGGACCACCCGCCCGCCGTGCAGCAGCGGGCGGAGCCGCTTGTGCAGCGCCACCCAGGCGGTGAGTTCGGCCCGGGCGGACGTGTCGATCGCGCTGATGTCCCACTCGATGCCGTGGTGGCCGAAGAACGCGGTGACCGCCCGGAAGCCGAGGTCGTGCACCCGGTGCGTGGTGTGCGAGCGGTCCGGGCCGATGTGCGTGCCGATCAGCTCCGGCGGGAGCAGCAGCCCGGTCCAGCGCTGGATGGCCAGCCGTTCCAGCGCGTCGTTGCAGTCGCTGGCCCAGACCCGGTCGGTGCGGCGCAGGATCTCCAGGTCGACCCGGGCGCCACCGGAGGAGCAGCTCTCGATCTCCAGGCCGGGGTGCCGTTCACGCAGCTCGTCGAGCAGCCGGTAGACCGCCACGGTCTGCGCGTGCACGCCGGGCCGGCCGCCGTGTCCGGCCTCGGTGAGGTCCCGGTTGTGGTCCCACTTCAGGTAGGCGATCCCGTCGTGCTCGCCCAGCACCGCGTCGAGCCGGCCGAGCAGGTACGCGTAGGCGTCCGGGTGGGCCAGGTCGAGCACCTGCTGGTGCCGCCAGGCCGGGGGCAGCCGGCCGGGCGCCTGGAGCACCCAGTCGGGGTGGGCGCGGAACAGGTCGGAGTCGGGGTTGACCATCTCCGGTTCGACCCAGAGCCCGAACTGCATGCCGTGCCCGCGGACGTGGTCGACGAGCGGTTGCAGCCCGCCCGGCCAGACCTGCTCGTCGACCCACCAGTCGCCGAGCCCGGCGAGGTCGTGCCGCCGGCCGCGGAACCAGCCGTCGTCGAGCACGAAGCGTTCCACGCCCACCTCGGCGGCCCGGTCGGCGAGCCCGCGCAGCCGGTCCAGATCGTGGTCGAAGTAGACCGCCTCCCACACGTTGAGCGTCACCGGCCGGGGCGTGCGCGGATGGCCCGGCCGGGCGCGCAGGCTGGTGTGCAGCACGTCGCTGAGCCCGTCCAGCCCGTCGGCCGAGCAGGCCGCGTAGAGCAGCGGGGTGGCGTACTCCTCGCCCGGCCCGAGCACGACCTCGCCGGGCGCGAGCAGCTCCCCGCCGCCGAGCGTGGCCTCGCCGGTCGGGCGGCGTTCGGCCACCGTGACGTGGTCGCCGCTCCACGCGGTGTGCACCGCCCACACCTCGCCGTGCCCGAAGCCGAAGCCGGGCGTACCGGCGACGAGCAGCAGCGTGGCGTCGTGCCCGGTGCGGCCGTGCCGCCCCTCGCGCACCCAGGCGCCCATCGGCCACGGGTGCCGCTGCGGCGCGCGTTCCCGGCACCAGCGCCCGGTCAGGTCGAGCAGTTCGGTGGCGACCGCCGGCACCGGCAGCACCGGGGTCAGCTCCCGCAGCTCGTAGCGGCCGTCGCCGTCGTTGCGCAGCCGGTGCCGCAGCGTCAGCAACCCCGCCGCGTCCAGCGTGATCTCGACGGTCAGGCTCAACCCCGCGCCCGGGTCCGCCGCCCGCACCGTCACCCGCGCCGCCCCGCCGCCGTCGTGGTCCCGCTCCCCGTCGGATACGCGCACCGCCTCCCCGCCGTCGGCCACGTGACCCGCATCATGGCTCCCCGCACTCACGTCGAGACCGACCAGGCGAAACGCCGTGGACCAGTCCCGGCCGTCGCGGTGGCCGGCAAGCCCGGGCCGGCCACTCCAGCCCGCGCTCCCCTCGGGCAGCAGCGACAGCACGGTGGGTTCGTCGAAGCTGCTCGGTACCACCGGCGCGACGGTGGCGTCGACCAGCGCGGAGAGGTCCGCGGTCGACAGCGGCCCGAGGTCGGCGCCCCAGTGCACGACTCGTGGCAGCCCCGAGCCGCGCGCGTCGAGCACCAGGCTGGTCCCCGCCCGGCGCAGGTGAACGATGACCGAAGGCTTCATGACCGCTCGATTCCCTATGAGTGCCCCACGCTCGTCACGCGGAGCGACGCCAGCGGAGAGGGCAAGAGTAATGAGCGCTATGACTGAGAGGCATAATTATTCCTCCTGGTCATATCGCTCTATGGACGTCACCGCCCGGAGCCCGGAGTCATCCCTTGGAGGCTCCCAGCGTCAGGCCCCTCACGAACTGCTTCTGCAGCAGGAAGAAGATCACCAGGGTGGGGATCGCGACCAGCACCGAGCCGGCCGAGACGAGGTTGTTGTCGGTGAAGAACTGGCCGCGCAGGTTGTTCAGCGAGCTGGTCACCGGGAACTTGTCGCCGCTGCGCATCAGCACGGTGGCCCAGAAGAACTCGTTGTAGATCCAGGTCACCTCCAGCGTGGCCAGCGCGGCCAGGGCCGGCCGGCACAGCGGCATGGTGACCTGCCAGTACTGCCGCCACACGCTCGCCCCGTCGACCATCGCCGCCTCGTACAGCTCGTGCGGCAGCGCCTTCATGTAGTTGCTCAGCACGAAGACGCAGAACCCGCACTGGAACGTGACGTTGACCAGGATCAGCCCCCAGTAGCTGTCGTAGAGCAGCTCCGAGTCGCTCATCCAGGCCGGCAGCGGGATCTCGGTGAACATCCGGAACAGCGGGATCAGCAGGGACTGCTGCGGCAGCAGGTTGGCCGCGGTGAAGAGGCCGAGCAGCGCGATGTTGAGCCTCCAGCTGAACCGGGCGATCACGAACGCCACGCACGAGGCGAGGAAGAGCGTGAGCAGCACCGCCGGGACGGTGATGTAGACCGAGTTGAGGAAGTGCTTGCCGAACTCGGCGGTCTGCCACGCGGTGACGTAGTTGTCGATGGTCCAGCCGCCGAACGAGACGTAACCGTGCACGGCGGTGTACTGGTAGGAGCGGAACGAGGTGAGCACCGCCCAGAGCAGCGGGAACAGCCAGCCGACGGCGACCGTACCCAGGAAGACGTGCAGGACGACCCGGGCGGGCCGCACCGGCCGGCGGCGCCCGGGGGAGACGGCGGTGCTCATCGCTTGTCCTCCCGCATCACGGTCCAGAGGTAGATGGTGATGAAGATCAGCGAGACGGCCAGCATGATGGTGGCCAGCGCGGAGCCGAAGCCGATGCGGCTGGCCTCGCCGACCACGTTCTGGGTGACCAGGGCGGAGATCAGCTCGAGCCCGTTGCGGCCCTTGTTGATCACCCAGACCAGGTCGAACGCGCGCAGCGACTCGATCACGGTCACCACCAGCACGATGATGTTGATCGGGCGCATCACCGGGAAGACGACCCGGAAGAACGTGCTGGTCTCCGAGGAGCCGTCGACCGCGGCGGCCTCCCGCAGTGACGGGTCGACGCCCTTCAGGCCGGCCAGGTAGAGCAGCATGATGTAGCCGACGTGGCGCCACCCGGCGGCCACCAGCACCGCCCAGATGTTGACGTTCGGGTCGCCGTACCAGTCGGTCTCGCCGCCGAACACGCCGTTGAGCAGGCCCTGGTCGCGGCTGTAGATGAGCTGCCAGATGAAGCCGACGAGCGCCAGCGAGAGCACCACCGGCAGGTAGAGCGCGGTCTGGTAAAAGCGGCTGCCGCGCAGTTCCTTGTCCAGCAGCACGGCGAGGAACATGCCGAACGGGGTGGCCACCACGAAGAGCGCGGCCAGCCAGAGCAGGTTGTTCTGCACCGCGGGCACGAACGGCGGGTAGTTGTGCACCACGTCGTCATAGTTCTTCAGCCCGACCCAGTCGATCTCGCCGATCGGGCCGATGCCGTCCCAGTTCGTGCCGGAGAGCAGCACGGTGGCCCCCGCCGGCAGCCAGACCAGGCCGAGGACGAGCAGCAGGGGCACCAGCACCATCAGCGTGATCACCACGCGGTCGGTGCCGGAGAGGAGCCGTAGCCGGCGGCCGCGGCCACCACCGGTGGCGGTGGTCGCGGCCGGTGGCGGCACGGCGCGATCCGCGTGGATCAGGGGCAGGTCGGACATGGTGTCCTTCCCCCTTCCGCCGTCAGCTGGTGAAGATCGACTTCTTCTGGTTCTCGACGCTGGTGAGCATCCCGCTGATGTCCTTCGGGTTCTTGATGAACTGCTGGAGCGCCGGGATCATCACGGTGGAGGCGAAGTCCGGCCGGGTGTCCCGGTCGAGGAACTGCGCGATCTCGGTGGCCGAGCCGACCAGTTCGGCGGCCTTCTTCTGCAGCGCGGTGTAGCTCGCGGTGTCCGCGCCGCTGTTGGCGACCAGGGTGCTCGGGTCGTTCTTGACCGTGACGTTCGCGGCGTCCTTCGAGCCCAGGTAGGTCAGCAGCTTGGTGGCCGCGTCCTTGGACTTCGGCTTGCGGGCCATCATGTAGCCGTCGATCGGCGCGTCCAGGGCCTTGGCCCCGATCGTGGAGTCGACCTCGGGGAACGTGAAGAAGTCCAGGTCCTCCAGGTCGGCGCCGCTGAACTGCTGGCCGACGAAGAGGCCGAGCAGGTACATGCCGCTCTTCTTCTGCTGCAACGACTGGGCGGCCTCCTGCCAGGTGCGGCCCAGCGCGTCCGGCTGGTGCAGGGGGAGCAGGCCGGCCCAGGTGTCGAAGACCTTCTTGACCTTGTCGGAGGTCCACGCCTCCTTGCCGGCCATCAGGTCGACGTGGAACTGGTAGCCGTTGATCCGCAGGTTGAGGATGTCGAACGTGCCCATCGCCGGCCAGCCGTCCTTGTCGGCGAACGCGATCGGGTTCAGCCCGTCCTTCTTCATCTGCGCGCCGAGCGTGGTGAGCTGGTCCAGCGTGGTCGGCACCTGGTAGCCGCGCTGCTGCCAGACCGACTTGCGGTAGAAGACCGCCCACGGGTAGTACGACGCCGGCACGAAGTACTGCTTGCCGTCGTCGCCGGTGGACGCCTTCTTGAACGCGTCGGAGTAGCCGTCGAGCTTGGCCCAGACGTCGCTGAGGTCACCGGCCAGGCCCTTGGCCGCGAAGAACCGCATCCGGTAGCCGGCGAACCAGGTGAACACGTCGTCCGGCTTGCCCTGCAGGTAGTTGTTGATGTTCTCCTGGAACGTGTTGTGGTCGACCGTGTTGACGTTGACGGTCACCCCGGACGACGTCTTGAAGCCGTCCATCACCTTGGCGATGACGTCCTTGGGCTTCGGGTCCGACTGGTTCGAGCCGAGCGAGACGCTCTTCGCGTCGCCGCCGGAGCCGGAGTCGGAGTCGCCGCATCCGGCGAGCGCGCCGGTGCCGAGCAGCGCGCCCGTGGCGGCCGCGCCGGCGAGCAGCGAGCGCCGGTTCAGGCCGGCGACGGACGGGGGTACGAGCCGGGCGAGGTACTCGGCCTGCGAACGGGGACGGGACATTGCGCCTCCTGCGTGGAGAGGTGTGCTACGAGATCCACCGAGAATCCACACGTCCAAACAGAAATAGCCGGTGGCGGTTGAAGCTACCCCTTGGTTCGGCGCTGTCAAGAGGGCGAAAAGCTGTTCTGGACAGGGAATAAAGATGGTAAACGTTGTAATGACTATCGATGTTAGAAAGTGTTGACTTGGGTGCCGGACGGGGGCACCCTCTGCTCTCATGCGGACCTGGCACGGCGAGGGAATCTTCTACGGCGCCGACTACAACCCGGAGCAGTGGCCCG
Organism: Micromonospora humi; assembly: GCF_900090105.1. Lineage (GTDB taxonomy): Bacteria > Actinomycetota > Actinomycetes > Mycobacteriales > Micromonosporaceae > Micromonospora > Micromonospora humi. The sequence continues at coordinate 52,973 of NZ_FMDM01000012.1, forward strand.
AGGAGGTGTGGATCGAGGACGTCGCGCTGATGCGCCGCGCCGGCGTCAACCTGGTCTCCGTCGGCATCTTCTCCTGGGCCCTGCTGGAGCCCGCCCCCGGCGCGTACGAGTTCGGCTGGCTGGACCGGGCCCTCGACGTGCTGCACGACGGCGGGATCGGCGTCGACCTGGCCACCGCCACCGCCAGCCCGCCACCGTGGCTGGCCCACCGGCACCCGGAGACGCTGCCCCGCCGCGCCGACGGCACCGTGCTGTGGCCCGGTGGCCGGCAGGCGTACTGCCCCAGCTCGCCGGTCTTCCGGGAACGCTCCGTCGCGTTGGTCGAGGCGGTCGCGCAGCGGTACGCCGCCCACCCGGCGGTCGTGCTCTGGCACGTCTCCAACGAACTGGGCTGCCACAACGTGCACTGCTACTGCGACGTCAGCGCCGAGGCGTTCCGGCGCTGGCTGCGCGGGGTCTACGGCGACCTGGACGCGCTCAACGCCGCCTGGGGCACCGCGTTCTGGAGCCAGCGCTACCACGACTGGGCCGAGGTGAACCCGCCGCGTGCCGCGCCGACCTTCGCCAACCCGACGCAGCAGCTCGACTTCCTGCGCTTCTCCTCCGACGAGCAGCGCGCCCAGCTCCGCGCCGAGCGGGAGGTGCTGGACCGGCTCGTCACCCAGCCGGTCACCACCAACTTCATGGTCGGCACCGGCATCAAGCACATGGACTACCACTCCTGGGCGTCCGACGTGGACGTGGTCGCCAACGACCACTACCTGAACGCCGCCCACCCGCACCCCGAGGTCGACCTCGCGTTCGCCGCCGACCACACCCGCGGCGTGGCCGGCGGCGCGCCGTGGCTGCTCATGGAGCACTCCACCAGCGCGGTCAACTGGCAACCCCGCAACGTGGCCAAGACGCCCGGGCAGCTGCGCCGCAACAGCCTGGCGCACGTGGCACGCGGCGCCGACGGGGTGCTCTTCTTCCAGTGGCGCGCCTCCCGCGCCGGCGCGGAGAAGTTCCACTCCGCGCTGGTGCCGCACGCCGGGCCGGAGACCAAGGTGTTCCGCGAGGTCTGCCGGCTCGGCGCCGACCTGCGGGCGCTGGCCGAGGTACGCGGCAGCCGCGTCGACGCCGACGTCGCCGTGCTCTTCGACTACGAGGCGTGGTGGGGCGTCGAACTCGACTCCCACCCCAGCGTGGACGTCACCTACACCGACCGGGTCACCGCGCTGCACGGCGCGCTCTGGCGGGCCGGCGTCACCGCCGACGTGGTGCACCCGTCGGCCGACCTGTCCCGCTACCGGCTCGTGCTCGTGCCCACGCTCTACCTGACCCGCGACGCCGACGCCGCCGTGCTGCGCGAGTTCGTGGCGGCGGGCGGCACCGCGCTAGTGACCTACTTCAGCGGCATCGTCGACGAGCACGACCACATCCGGCTCGGCGGCTACCCGGGCGCGTACCGCGACCTGCTCGGCGTCCGCACCGAGGAGTTCTTCCCGCTGCGCGCCGGCGAGACGGTACGCCTCGACGACGGCTCGCACGCCGACGTGTGGACCGAGTGGCTGCACGCCGAGGGTGCCGACGTGCTGGCCGCGTACACCGACGGGCCCTTGCCGGGCGTGCCCGCGCTGACCCGCAACGCCGTCGGCGCGGGGGCCGCCTGGTATGTCGGCACGCGACTCGACGAGGCGGCGACCGACCGGCTGATGGCCCGGCTGCTCGCCGAGGCCGGCGTGCGTCCGGCGGCGCCCGCGCCGGCCGGGGTGGAGGTGGTCCGCCGCCGCTCGGCGGACCGGAGCTGGCTGTTCGTGGTCAACCACACCGACGAGCCGGCCCGCCTGCCGGTCACCGGTGCCGAACTGCTCGGCGGCGGGCGGTGCGACGGCGAGCTGACGGTGCCGCCCGGCGAGGTGGCGGTGGTCCGCGAGGAGCGGGTCTGATGCTCGCCCAGCAACGGCAGAGCGCCATCCTGGAGCTGATCCGCCAGCGCGGCGGCGTCCGGGTCAGCCACCTGGTGAGCCGCTTCGGCGTGTCGGACATGACCATCCGGCGGGACCTGGAGGTGCTCGCCGACCGCGGGTTGATCGACAAGGTGCACGGCGGCGCGACGTTGGCCGGCCCCGGCTCGACCGAGGAGCCCGGCTTCGCCGCCAAGTCGGTGCGGCAACGGGCCGAGAAGCAGGCCATCGTGGCGCGGGCCGCCGGGCTCGTCGAGCCCGGCATGGCCGTCGCGCTCTCCGCCGGCACCACCACGGCCGCGTTGGCCGCCCGGCTCGCCGAGGTACGCGGGCTGACCGTGGTCACCAACTCGATCCCGGTCGCGGACGCGCTCTACCAGAACCCCCGCCCCGACCAGACCGTGGTGCTGACCGGCGGCATCCGCACCCCGTCGGACGCGTTGACCGGCCCGGTCGCCGAGGCGGCGATCGCCGCGCTCAACGTCGACCTGCTCTTCCTCGGCGTGCACGGGATGAGCCGGCGGACCGGCTTCACCACCCCGAACCTGCTGGAGGCGGCGGTGAACCGCCGGCTGATCGGCGCGGCCCGTCGCCTGGTCGTGCTGGCCGACCACACCAAGTGGGAGACCATCGGCATCGCCACCATCGCCCCGCTGGGTGAGGCCGACGTGCTGGTCACCGACGCCGGCCTGGCCGCCGAGGCGCGCCGGGAACTCGGCGAGCAGGTGGGTGAGCTGGTCGTCGTCGACGTGGGCTGACTCACCCGGTGTCGGGCTCGCACGGCCCGTCGTGGTCGGCCGCCCGCAGGCACCGGCGGCGATCCGGCATGACCAGGTCACAGAAGACCCAGCGTCGTACGTGCTGGGCGTCCTCGGCGGAGACGGTGGTGCCGGCGACCTCCAGCCCGGGGACCGCCGCCAGCGAACGGGCCAAGGTGTACGCGAAGCGCATCGCCTGGTCCGTCCCGACGACGGTGATCGGCAGGTGCACGACGTGCCGGCGCGGCGCGTCGTCGGGTTCGGCGAACGCCTCGACCACGGCGCGGGGGAGCGGCGCGAACACCACGTCGCGATCGGGGCTCACGGCTGCCTCCGGTGCGCGCTCTGCCACTCGCGCAGCGCCCGCTTGAGCCGGGCGTTCTCGTCCGCCAGGCGCGCCAGCCCGTCGTGCGCGGTGGCGAGTTCCCGCGCGACGCGGCGCAGGAAGCGGCGTACCTCCTGCGGATCGAGACCGCGGCGGCCGAAGCCGACGACGGTGAACCGGCGGTCGCGGACGACCGTCGGGTGGAGGGTGCCTCGGATCATGGGTTGCCTCTCCTCGTCTGTAGAGGGAGCGGCCCTGGTCTCCGCGCAGGGCCGCTCGATCGGCGGGTACGGCGCACCGGGCTGCCGGTGAATCGGTGATGTCGAGCAGGTCGGGGTCGCGCGCGCCCCGGTCTGCGTGGTAGGTATTCAGGCAAGTCGGTCGGAGCCGGATTGCGCGTGTGGCGCGGCTCCAGGTAGAGGCCCGACGAGAGCCGGTATGCGGTTGCCGCCCGCGAGGCCGTCCCTCGTCATCTTCTCGGCTGGTGGCACAGCCGCGGTTACTGCGCTTGCACCGGGCGTCCCCGGGGGCCGGTGATCACCTTCACCCGAAGACCACATTTCCAGTGGCTTCGGGATTGGTGCAACGACACCAACGGATTCCTTTCTCAACGGGTGCCCGGAGAGGTGAGCATGGCGGCAAGACGAGAAGCGTTCGTCCGCACGCTGCGAGCGCAGTGGCTCGGCCAGCAGATGCGCGAGCTGCGGGAGCGGCGAGGTCTGACCCTGAAGTACGTCGCGCGATTCCTGGAGCGGGACTTCTCGTCGCTGGCTCGGTACGAGCGAGCCGAGTGGCCGTTCCGCCGGGATCTCGTGGTGGAACTGCTGGACCTGTACGGCGTCTATGACGAGCGGGAGCGTGACCGTCTCGTCCAACTCGCCCAGGACGCCTGGCGCGTCGATCGCTGGGAGAACGAATTCGACCAAACGGTCTACGACACGTCCTTCATCGACTTCCCGTGGTTGGAGTCGAAGGCCGAGCAGATCTGCACCTATGCCGCGCTGCTGATTCCCGGGCTTCTGCAGACCAGGGATTACGCCGAGGCGGTCATCCGGAACGCCGAACCGAGTTCCACGAGCGAGGTCCAGATCCGCAAGTGGGTCCAGCTCCGAATGGATCGGCAACGGTTGCTCGACGGACCGTCGTTGACCAGGTTGGCCGTGATCATCGAGGAGGCGGCACTCAGACGACCGGTGATGAGCCGGTCAGTTATGGCGGGCCAGCTCGCGCACCTTGTCGATGCGACCCGCCGGCCGGCAGTCGAGATCCGGGTCCTCCCGCCCTCGCTCGGGCTGCACGCCGGGTTGGATGGAACATTCTGGCTCTTCAAGATGCCGTATCCGTACCCGGACGTGGCACACACGGAGACGCTGGGCGGTCGGCTGTTCATGGAATCGGACAAGGCCCAGAGATACGTCCGCGCGTACAATCGCCTCCGGGAGGCCGCACTCAGCGTGAGTGAGTCGGCGAGACTGATCGCAGCGGTCGCAGAGGAGCTGTCATGAGCGAGACCCTGCCGGACGTCGCGTGGCATGTCAGCACCAGGAGCCCTGACAACGGCGGGAACTGCGTCGAGGCGGGCCCCGTCCTCGACGGGTCCGGCCGGGTGGCGGTGCGCGACAGCAAGGCGCGGGCGGCCGCGACGATCGTCTACCCGGCCACCCACTGGACCACCTTCGTCAACGCGATCAAGGCCGGCGACTTCACTCCCCCCGCGTCCTGAGGAGATCTTGGTACGAAATGGCCCCTCCGGGGGCACTTTCGCACTAAGATCTACCCGCTCCATGATCACATCTCACCATGGCCGCGTTGATGAACGGTGTCAGCTGCGTTAATTCCTCGTGGGGTGGCTGCGCGTACCTCAATCAGCGGGACAAATGGTACCTGCCTGGCAATTCTTTTGCGGGCAGTCGAGCGCGAGTGGACTGAGCTGCGCAAACTCGGGAATTGCGCGGAGTGCTATTGACGCTGCGCGATGGTTCGCATACTGTTCGCGGTGCCCCGCCCGCCACCTGCGAAGAAGCAGCGTCCACATCGGACGCTAGACGGGTCCTCATGCCGCAACATTGAGGTCACGGGCACGTTCGAATTGCGTGACAACACCCCGATCCGCAAGGAGATCCTTGGAAACGCTCGCCTCGCCCCGGCGTGTCCTGGCCCTTTTCGACGGAATAGGTGGACACCAGGGAAATCTGCTCACCGTGCTCGGTGAGCGATTCGCAGAACCGCAGAACGCGCCGTTCTTCGACCGCATGTTCCGTACCCTCGACGCGCTTGTGGAGCACCTCGGCCCGACACCCGGTCCGACGCCGCCCGCCGGGGCCCGGCTCCGGCGCTGGCTGGCCGCGCCCGGCGCCGCGCCGCCCGGGGCGACCGACGACTCGGTCGCCGCCGGCGTCTGCGTCCACCTGCTGCAACTGTGCGACCTGCAACCGCAGCTGACGGCGCTGGACGAGGTCGCCGCCGTCCTCGGGCACAGCATCGGCCTCCAGGCGGCGATCGTCGCCGGCCTGCGACCGAAGCGCACCGACGACTTCCTCGCGCTGGCCGAGACCTCGCTCCGGCTGGTCGCGCTCAGTCTCGTCCGCGCCCACCAGGTGACCGCCGGGCCACCCGGCCCGGCCGACACGTGGGGGCCGCCGCACGCGACCGACCCGCCGCACGCGACCGATCCGGCGCGGGCCGAGCGGGGCGAGCCCGGCGTGCGGCCGGCGCCGATGGCGGTGGTCAGCGGGCTGTCCCGGGACGACCTCGCGGCCCTGGTCGAGTGCTACCGGCGGGAGAGCCGGCGGCCCGTCTCGGTGAGCCTGGTCAACACGCCGACGACGGGCGTGCTCAGCGGGCGCACCGACGACCTGCTGCACTTCCGGGCCCACCACGAGCCGGTGTTCCGCGACGGCGCGGTCCGCTGGACGTTCCTCGCCAACACCGTGCCGTTCCACAGCCCGCACCTGGCGCCGGCCGCCGAGCAGGTGCGCCGCGAGCGGGACTTCGTCGGCGCGCTGCCACCCGCCGCGGCGCTGCGGATCCCGGTGTACGCGGCCGACGCCCCCCGCACGCTGCCCCCCGGCGCTGACCTGGTCGACGAGTTCCTCGACCAGGTGCTGGTCCGCCCGGTCGACTGGGCGACCGCGAGCCTGCACGCCGTCGCCGACGCCGGCATCACCACGGTGCTCGACTGCGGCCCGGGCCCGGGGGCCCGGCGCTTCACCCGCGAGTGCCTCGGCGCCGGCGCCCGCGCGCTGCGCTTCACCTCGATCCGACGCTGAAAGGACACCCCGTGCACTGTCTACTCTTCCCAGGTCAGGGCGTGCAGCGCAGAGGGATGGGCGCCGACCTGTTCGGCAGGTACCCGCAGGAGACCGCGACGGCCGACGAGATCCTCGGCTGGTCGATCGAGGAACTGTGCACCCGCGACCCGCACCGGCGACTGCGCGACACCCGCTACGCCCAACCCGCCGTCTTCTTCGTGAACGCGCTGCTGGCACGGCAACTGACCGCCGAGCGGCACTACCACTACTTCGCCGGGCACAGCCTCGGCGAGTACAACGCGCTGGTCGCGGCCGGAGTGCTCGACCTCGCCGCCGCGCTGCGGCTGGTCGACCGGCGGGCCGAGCTGATGTCCGAGGTCACCGGCGGGGGCATGTCGGCGGTCCAGGGCCTGCCGGTGTCCTTCGTGCGGCGCGCGCTGACCGAGACCGGCCTGCCCCGGGTGTTCCTGGCCAACCTCAACGCCGACACCCAGAACACCATCGCCGGGGACCGCGCCGAACTGGCGGTGGCGGCCAAGGCGATCGGCGCGCTGCCCGGCGCACGGGTCGTGCCGCTCAACGTCAGCGGGCCGTTCCACACGCCGCTGATGGCCCCGGCCGCCGAGCGGTTCCGGGCCGCGTTGGCCGACTGCGTGTTCGCCGCCCCGCACACGCCTGTGGTGTCCAGCGTCACCGGTGACGTGCTCGACCCGGCGCAGGCCGCCGACCTGCTGGCCCGGCAGCTCTGGACCCCGGTGGAGTGGGTGCGGACGGTCACCACGCTGCGGGCGGCCGGCGTCACCGAGTTCGACGAGGTCAACGGCAAGACCCTCAGCGCATTCCTGACCCGCATCGCGGAGAGGTGAGTCACCGCATGGACACGGACATCGCCGTCGTCGGCCTCTCGGTCGAGGTTCCCGGCGCCACCGACCTGGACGGCTTCTGGCAGATCGTCAGCTCCGGCGCGAGCCTCACCCGGCCGTTCCCCGCCGACCGCCGTCAGAAGCTGCGCGAATACGTCAGCTATCTGCGGGCCACCAGCATCGAACCGGTGCCCGACCCCGACATCGACTATCACCACGGCTGCTTCCTCGACGAGGTCGACACCTTCGACCACACCGTCTTCGGTATGAACCCGCGCCAGGCCACGCTCACCGATCCGCACCACCGCATGGTGATGCGCGCGATGTTCCTCGCGCTGGAGGACGCCGGCTACGGTTTCGACAGGCTGCGCGGCAGCCGGACCGGAGTGTTCGTCGGGTTCGCGGTCAACCCCGGATCGACCTACCTGGACTACATCTGCCGGGTCGACCCGAACAACGGCCAGCAGGCCATCACCGGCAACATCCCGGCGATGCTGGCGAACCGGCTGTCCCACCTGCTCGACCTGCGCGGCCCGAGCCTGGTGGTGGACACCGCCTGCTCGGCCACCCTGGTCGCGGTGCACCAGGCCAAGAACGCGCTGCTCGCCGGCGACTGCGACATGGCCGTGGTGGGCGGCGCGCGGATCGTCTTCTCCCCGGTCAAGCACCCGCACTCGAACATCGGCATCGAGTCGTCCGACGGGGTCACCCGCACCTTCGACGAGGCCGCCGACGGCACCGGCTTCGGCGAGGGGTCCGGATCCGTCGTCCTCAAGCGGATGGCGGAGGCGCTCGCGGACGGCGACCGGATCTACGCCGTGCTCAAGGGCAGCGCGGTCAACCACGACGGCAACACCGAGGGGATCACCAACCCCGACTCCGACTCGCAGGCCGACCTGCTCGACGCCGCCTGGCGCAACGCCCGCGTCGACCCCCGCACGCTGGGCTACCTGGAGGCCCACGGCACCGCCACCCGGGTGGGCGACCCGATCGAGCACGAGGGGATGAAGCGGGCCTTCGCCCGGCACACCACCGACCGGGGCTTCTGCGCGGTCGGCACGGTCAAGGCCAACGTGGGGCACCTGTTCGAGGGCTCCGGCGTGCTCGGGATGATCAAGGCCATCGCGGTGCTGCGCAACCGGATGATCCCGCCGCAGGCCAACTTCAAGAACCCCAACCCGAAGCTCGACTTCGCCGCCGGACCGCTCTACGTCTCCACCAGCCTGCGACCGTGGGAGTCGCCCGACGGCCCGCGCCGGTGCGGGGTCAGCGCCTTCGGCCTCGGCGGCACCAACGCCCACGTCGTCCTGGAGGAGTACGTCGCGCCGCCGGCACCGGCCCCCGCCGGCGGGGGCCCCCACCTGTTCACGCTCAGCGCGGCCACACTGAAGTCGCTGGTGCGCCTCGGCGAGAGCTACGTGCGGTTCATCGACGCCGCCGGGTTCGACGGCGTCGACATCGCCGACATCTGCCACACCAGCCAGGTCTCGCGCAGCAGCCACCGGCACCGGGCCGCGTTCGTCGTGCGCGACGTCGCCGACCTGCGCCGGCAACTGGTCGCCTCGCTTGCCGACGGGGCGGCGCCGCCGCCGGACGGGCCGCTCGGCGACGAGGCTCGCCGCTATCTGGCCGGCGCGCCGGTGGACTGGCGCCGGCTGTCGCCCGGCCCCCGCCGGATCGTCCGCCTTCCCGGGTACGTCTTCGACACCGTCCCCGCCTGGGTGCAGTTCCCGGACACCTGGCGCGACCAACTGTCCCTCGGCACCGCCGACGAGGAGCAACCGGTCACCCATGACACGGTCTTCGCGCCCGCGCCCGCCCCGGCGGACCCGGTGGCCGGGGCCCGCGTGCTGGCCCTGGTCGACCCGGACACCGACGCCGAGGAGCTGCTCGCCGCGACCGGCCTGGCCGACCTGCGCGTGCTGCGCCTGGGCGAGCCGGTACGCCCCGACGGCGCGCCCTTCGACGCCGGCTCGGCCGACTCGTACGCCGAGATCGCCGACCTGGTCGGCGCGGCCGGGATCACGCACGTGGTGCACGCGCTCGGCTTCGACGCCACGCCCGCCCGCGACGGCGGCGAGCTGGACCGGCGCACCACCAAGAACCTGGGCAGCCTCTTCCACCTCACCCGGGCGCTGATGGCCGCCGGCGCGAAACTGGAGCTGACCGTGCTCACCCGTCGGGCGGTGTGCGCCCACGACGGGGAACCCGACGTGGTGGTGGAGAACGGGGCGCTCGTCGGCTTCGGCAAGGTCGTCGGCCGCGAGTACCCGTACCTCGGGGTCACCCACCTGGACGTCGACGCGACGGCGCCGGCCGACGCGGTCCGGGCGGAGATCCTCTCCCCGGAGCGCGGCGTGTTCCTGCTCCGCGACGGCCGGCGCCTGCACGAGGTCTTCGTGGAGGTGCCGCAGGTCGACACCGACGGGCCGCAGGTCTACCTGAAGCCGGGCGGGACCTACCTGGTCACCGGCGGCACCGGCGCGCTCGGCCTGGCCGTCGCCCGGTCCTTCGCCGGCCGGCAGCCCGGGGTGAACCTGGTGCTGCTCAGCCGCTCCGGGCTGCCGCCGCGCGCGCAGTGGCCGGACCTGCTCGCCGGGCCCGGTGGCGACGCCCGCGCGGCCCGGATCCGGGCGGTACGGGAGCTGGCGGACCTCGGCGCCGAGGTGCGGGTGGTGGCCGCCGACGCCGGCGACCCGGCCGCCCTGGCCGGCGCGCTGGCCGGGGTCCGCGCCGAGTTCGGCCGCGTCGACGGCGTCGTGCACGCCGCCGGCCTGCCCGGTGGCAGCACCGTCATGTTCCGCGAGCCGGCCGACTTCGACGCCGTGGTCCGGGCGAAACTGCACGCCGCGTTCCACCTGGAGGAGCTGACCCGCGAGGACCCGCCGGACTTCGTCGTGCACTTCTCGTCGGTGGCCTCGGTGTTCCCGGCCCCGGGCCAGGCCGACTACGCGGCGGCCAACTACTACCTGGACAACGTCGCCCGGGCGCGGGCCGGCGGGCCGACCCACGTGCTCGCCCTGGACTGGGTCGCGTGGAAGGAGATCGGCATGGCCGTCGACCACGGCACCAGCGGCGACACCATGTTCCGGGCCCTGCCGACCGCGACCGCGCTGGAGATCCTCGACGCCGGCCTGCGCTCCGGGCGGTCCCGGCTGTTCGCCGGGGAACTGCACTACCGGGGCGAGCTGATCCACCTGCTGCGCTCCTACGACGTGCGGCTGGCCCCGGAGATCGACGCGAAGGTCGAACACGAGATGCAGGCGCTGGAGCTGCGGCTCAGCCAGGCCGCCGAGAAGATCCGGGCCACCGTGGACGCGGTGGTGGTGGAGCTGGAGGGGCGGCCGGACGGCGACCACACCGACGTCGAGCGCTCGGTGGCGCAGTGCCTGGCCCTCGCGTTCGGCTATCCCACGCTCGACGTCGAGGCGGACTTCTTCGACCTGGGCGGCGACTCCATCATGGCCGCCTCGGTGGCCAACACGATCGCGGTCCGCCACGGCGTGACGTACGACGTGGCGGACCTGCTCGCCGACCGCACCGTCGCCGAGATCGCCTACCACGTCGAGGACCTGGTCGCGTTCGCGGCCGACACCGCCTGAATCCACACCGATCGGAGGACGGCATGTCGGACATGACCGCCGGGCCGGCGCTGCGGCGCATCGTCGGCTTCGCCCTGCCGCTGACCGCCGCCAACCTGCTGCAGCAGGGCTACCTGCTGGTCGACAGCATCGTCGTCGGTCGCTACGTGGGCGTCGAGGGGTTGGCCGTGGTGGGCGCCTGCGGGCCGCTGTTCTATCTGCTCAACGCCATGTTCATCGGGCTGGGCACGGCGTTCACCATCCGGCTGGCCCACCTGACCGGCGGGCAGCAGGTCGACCGCCGGCGCGACGTGGTGGCCGCCCTGGCCCTGCTCACCGTCGTCTGGTCGGCCGGCTGCGTGGTCCTGGCCACGCTGCTGGTCGACCCGGCGCTGGCGGTGATGGGCATCGACGGCCGGCTCGCCGCCGACTCGGCCCGGTTCTTCTCCACCCTGGCGGTCGGCTTCCCGGGGATCTTCGGCACCGCCGCGGTCAGCGCCTACTTCCGAGGGCTCGGCGACTCCCGGTCCGCCATGTGGGTGCAGGGCATCGGCAGCATCGCCAACGTCGTGCTGGTGTGGGTCTTCGTCGCCGTGCTCGGCGGGGGAGTGGCCGGCGCGGCGCTCGCCACCGGGGTGGCCAGCACCGCCGCCCTGGTGGTCGGCCTGGTCTGGGCCGCCCGCGCCCATCCCGTCCGCCGACGCGGCCCGCGCCCGGCGGTGCGCCGCGAACTCGTCGACGCCGCCCGGCTGGGCCTGCCCCTGGCCAGCCAGCACATCGTGCTCGCCGTCGGGATCATGGTGCTGGTCGCGATCATCCAGTCGTACGGCGAGGTGGTGCTCGCCGCCTTCACCATCGTCTCCCGGATCGAACTGTTCACCGGGATGCTGTTCCTCGACTTCTCCGGCGCGGTGACCGCGTTCGCCGCGCAGAACCTCGGCGCGGGCGACCGGGCCCGCGCGCGGGAGGGGCTGCTGCGCACCATCCGGCTGACCGCCGTGCTGTCGGTGGTCGTCGCCGGCGTGGTGCTGGTGGCCCGGGCCCCGCTCGCCGCCGTCTTCACCGACGACCCGGCGACCCGCGACCTCACCGAGCGCTACCTGACGATCATCTACCCGTTCCTGATCCTCTACACCGTCATGGTGGTCACGCACGGCTACCTCAACGGCTCGGGACGGACCACCGCGCCGCTGGTCTGCACGCTCATCGCGTTCGTCGCGGTGCAGATCCCGTTCGCCTGGCTGCTGAACGGCCCGTTCGGCATCGACGCCGTGATGTGGGCGGTGGTGGCCAGCTGGACCGCCGGGCTCACCTACAGCGTGCTGTGCCTGCGCCGGGTCCTGTTCACCCGCCCGGCGTCCGAGCCGGTGCCCGCCGCCGTGCCCTGACCCCGCCCACCCTTCTCGTGAGGACACCCGTTGATCACACGTCGCAGCGCCGAGGTCACCTTCCACGCCGGCGCCGACCGGTCCGCCCACCTGACCTGGGGACAGCAGGGCACCTGGGACGTCTTCCGGCAGTGGCTGCCGGAGCTGAAACCGTTCTTCGTGCTGACCCGGTGGCTGCCCGTACCCCTGCTGCTGGAACTGGACGACGTGCTGGCGCAACTCGCCCACCTGCTGGAGCGGCACGAGTCGCTGCGGACGGTGTTCCCGGCCGGCCCGGCCGGTGAGGGCAGCCAGCACGTCCTCGGCCGGGGTTCGGTGCGCGTCGAGGTCCTCGACCGGCCGGACGGCGACCCGGTGAGCTTCGCCGACCTGGTCACCGACGCCGTCCGGCAGGCCGGCACGACGCCGTTCGACCACGACACCGGGCTGCCGATCCGGTTCACCGTCGCCACCCACGAGGGCGTACCGGTACTGCTGGTCCTCGCCGTCTCCCACCTGGCCGCCGACCACCTCAGCGCCGACCTGCTCGTCACCGAGCTGACCGAGCTGCTGCGGGCCCGGGCCGACGGCGCCGCCGCGCCGCCGGCCCGGCCGGCGACGCAACCCGTCGACCTGGCCGCGTTCGAGCGGTCCCTCGACGGGCAGCGACTCAACGTCGACGCCCTCGCCCACCTGCGCCGGCAACTCGCCCGGCTGCCGGCCGCGCCCCTGCCGCCCCGGCTCGCCCCGGTCAGCCCCCGCTACTGGCGCGGGGAACTGGCCTCCGCCGCCGCCGCAGCGGCGCTGCGGCTGGCCGCCCGCCGGCTGCGCGCCAGCACCTCGGTCACGCTGCTCGCCATCACCAACGCGCTGGTCCGCACGGTCTGCGCCGGGCCGGTCTATCCGCTCGACATCATGCAGAGCAACCGCGCCGAACCGGCGCTGCGCCACACGGTGACCAGCCTCAACCAGGCCGTCCGCCTCGCCATGGACGTCTCCGGCGACACCTTCGACGACCTGCTCGGCCACGCCCGTACCGCGATGGCGGCCGCGATGCGGCACGCCCGCCACGACGGTCGTGCCGCCGCGCGCGTCGCGGCCGACGCCCTGCCGGCGCCCGGCGGCCAGTTCAACGACCGGTGGTCGCTGCAACCGCGCCCCCCGGGCGCCCCGCCCGGGCCGGCCGACCTGCCCGCGCTGGCCGCCGGGACCACCTTCGACTGGCCGCAGACGGCCGAGGCGGAGGGCATGCCGTTGTACGTGGACGCGAGCGGCCCCGCCGACCGCGTCCACCTGTCGCTGATGGCGGACACCGCGCTGCTCGCCCCGGCCGACATCCGCGGCTTCCTGTACGCCGTCGAGCAGGTCGCCGTCGAGTTGGCCGCCGGCGACGTCGATCTCCGTCGGGTGACGGAGATCTACGACGGTCACCGGCGCTCCGACGTGACCGGGGGTGTTTCTCAGCCACTTCTCAGCGACGGCGGTTAGGGTCCCCTCACCAGCGTCCGACGGTCCATGTCGGAGCGCCGTGCCCCACGGGAGTGACCGATGGTCTTCAAGAAGATGTTGAGCGCGTTCGGTGTGGGCGGCCCCAGCGTCGACACGGTGCTCGCCAACCCGAACACCCGGCCCGGACTGGCCCTGGACGGGCACGTCAACCTGGTCGGCGGCGACGCGCCGGCGCGCATCGAGCAGATCAGCGTCGGCCTGGTCACCCGGGTCGAGATCGAGGGCGGCGACACCGAGTACGCCGGCGTCATGGAGTTCCACCGGATGCCGGTCAGCGGCGCGTTCGAGCTGGCCCCGAAGCAGCAGCTGGCCATCCCGTTCCAGCTTCCGGTGCCGTGGGAGACCCCGGTCACCGACGTCTACGGCCAGCGGCTGCACGGCATGACGATGGGCCTGCGCACCGAGGTCGCGGTGGCCCGGGCGGTCGACAAGTCCGACCTGGACCAGGTGTCGGTGCACCCGCTGCCGATCCACGAGCGGATCCTCGACGCGTTCCAGGCGTTGGGTTTCCGGTTCAAGCACGCCGACCTGGAGCGCGGCCACATCTACGGGGTGCCGCAGACGCTCCCGTTCTACCAGGAGATCGAGTTCTTCGCCGCGCCGCAGTACGCGCAGACCGTCACCGAGGTCGAGCTGACGTTCGTGACCAGTCAGCAGGGCGTCGAGGTGATCCTGGAGTGCGACAAGCGCGGCGGCTTCTTCACCGGCGGGCAGGACGTCTTCGGCCGATACTCCGTTCCGCACAGCGACGCCGCCCGCACCGACTGGACGCCCGTCGTGGACGGCTGGCTGCGGGAGACCACCTCGCGCTACGGCGGCCTGCGCGCCCAGGGCTTCGGCGGGCCGGGCCACTACGGCGCCCCCGGCCAGTACGGCGCGCCGGGCCACTACGGCGCGCCCGGCCACTACGGCGCGCCCGGCCACTACGGCGCGCCGGGCCACCACGGCCGGCGCGGCCCGGGCATGGGCGGCGTGGTGGCGGGCGCCGCGCTGGGCGTGGCCGGCGGTCTGGTCGCCGGCGAGATGATGGACGACGCCTTCGGCGGCGACGACGGCGGGGACGACGGCGGGGACTTCGGCGAGGAGTGACGGCACGCGACGACGCCCCCGGGACGGATCCCGGGGGCGTCGCCGTTGGCGTGGCGGCGCGGGGTCAGTGCCGGCCTCGACGCTCCTTGCCGGAGCGGCGCGAGCTGCCCGCCTTGGACAGACCCCGGCTGACCAGGTACGCGCCGGTCAGCGCGGTCAGGTACCACCAGGCCTGGTTCGGGTTGTTGATGTTCAGGCCGTTGGCGGTGGTGCCCTTCCAGAACGCGGCGATCACGACGACCGCGGCGGCCGCGGCGTACACCCAGAACTCGGTGGTCAGGAACGCCTGCTTCGTCTCGGTGCCCGGGCTGGGCATCTGCTCCCGGTGGCCGTCGTGCATCGACGGCATCTGCCGGGTCGACGTGTCCTGCATGCTCGACCGGTTCTGGACGTCGGACATCGGCCGGTTCATCGGCCTGGTGGATGCAGCCTGCGTGCTCATCTGGTCCTCCTCAGGATTTGATGAGTCGTTACCTGCACACCCTCGCCCCGCTACCGCAGGTCGGCCACGGCACGGTTCGCGCTCTGTGGCGGGGGCACCCTCCGTCTACCCGGCCCCCGAGACAAGGTAACCGCCGGACGTCGCCGGTATCCCGGCCCGCTCCGCGCTTCGGACATTCGGCGCTTCCTGCCCGAAACGTCGCCGGTTTCAGCCCTCGGCCCACGGGCACGCCGTACCGACACCCACATCACGAGAGCGGCGAGGTGGTTGACGTGCGTGAGGACGACATGCGGCAGGACGCCGCCCGGCAGGCCGAGCGGCGGATCGCCGGCGGGGTCTACGGCGAGGGCGCGCTCGACGAGGTCACGGTGCCGCCCACCGACGAGCAGCGAGTCATCCAGGAGTCGGATCCGGACGACCCGGCGCACGTGCCGGTGGATCCGAGCGTGCTGCGCGACGGCGGCCCGACCCGCGGGCAGGGCGCGGTGACCACCACCGGTGGGACGGCCGGCCCGGCCAGCGTGCGCCGGGTGGCCCGGCAGCCGGAACGGCACCCGGGCAAGGTGGCGCCGACCACCACCGGCGACGCCACCACCGGCGGCCTGAGCACCCCCGCCGGCGGCTCCACGAGCGACGCCTCGGCGACCGGCGCCCAGGTCGGCAACGTCACCGACGAGGGCGCCAACCCCGGCTGAGTGGTGTTAAGAAGGGGCCCCGCCTATACCGAAAGCGTTAAGCGGGGGCCCCTCCTTACCTCCGGAGGATGCCGAGGCGCTGGGTGGCGCGGGTGAGCGCCACGTAGAGGTCGCTGTGCCCGCGCGGCGACTCCGCGACGATCCGCTCCGGCTCCACCACCAGCACCGAGTCGAACTCCAGCCCCTTGGCCTGCTCGGTGGTGAGCACCACCACCCGGTTCGCCAGCTCCGGCTGCTCGCCCACCGCCGCCTCGGGCAGCGCGGCCACGACCGCCGCGCCCAGCTCCGCCACCCGCCCGGTCGGCACGATCACGCCGAGCCGGCCGTCGGCCAGCCCGGCCGCCTCGCGGGCGCTCGCCTCGACCAGCTCGGCGACGAGCCGGTCCGCTGGCACCGTCCGGTCCCACGGGGGTACGCCGGTGGCGCGTACCGAGCGGGGCGGGCGCAGCGCCGGGTCGATCTCGGCGAGCACGTCGGCGGCGACCGCCATGATCTCGGCCGGGGTGCGGTAGCTGACGGTCAGCTCCTCCAGGCGCCACCGGTCCGCCACGTACGGCGCCAGCGCCTCGGCCCAGGACGGCGTGCCGGCCAGCGCGCCGGTCTGCGCCACATCCCCGACGATCGTCATCGACCGGCTCGGGCAGCGCCGCATCAGCAGCCGCCAGGCCATCGGGGACAGTTCCTGCGCCTCGTCGACGATCACGTGCCCGAACGCCCAGGTGCGGTCCGCGGCGGCGCGCTGGGCGGTGGTGAGCCGGTCGGACTCCTCCTGCCGCTCGGAGAGCCGGGCGGCGTCGATCAGGTCGGTCACGCCGAGGATCTCACCGCCGTCGGCCTCGTCCTCCACGTCGATGGAGCGGGAGCCGCGCCAGATCTCCAGCACACCCTCGGCGTACTCGCGTTCCATCGCGCGGATCCGCTCGCGGCGGGCGGCGGCGGCGCGCTCGTCCTCGCCCAGCAGTTCGGCGGCCTCGTCCAGCAGCGGCACGTCGGCGGGCGTCCAGCCGCCGGGCTCCCGGTGCAGGGCGGCCCGCTCGTCGTCGGTGAGCATCGGCGCGGCGGTGGCGATCCGCTCCGGCGCGGCGAACAGGTCGGCGAGCAGGCGTTGCGGGGTGAGCACCGGCCACAGCTCGTCCAGCGCGGCCACGATCTCCGGCTCCTCGCGCAACTCGCGGCGGATCTCCGCCCGGTCGGCCTCGGAGAGCAGGTTGTCCCCGCCGAGCGGGTCGGCGCCGATCCGCTCGGCCACCTGGTCGGCGAGCGCGTGCACCACCTCGATGTCGAACTGGGCCCGGGCCAGGTTGTGCGGGCGGCCGGTGCGGCGGACCCGGTCGCGGGCCTCGCGCACCGTCGCCGGGTGGAGGGTGAGCACCTCCCGCTGGGGCAGCTCGATCTCGATCGGCTCGGCCGGCACCCACTGCCGGTCGCGCACCGCCGCGGCGAGCACCTCGGTCAGCACCGCGCGGCCCTTGAGCGCCGCGGTGGTGGCGGGCTCGGCGCGGCGGGCGTGCACGCCGGGGAACAGGTCGGCCTGGGTACGCAGCAGCACGCCGGTCTCGGCCAGCGCCGGCAGCACCTGGGAGATGTAGCGCAGGAACGTGGCGTTCGGGCCGACCAGCAGCACGCCGCGGGTGGAGAGCTGCTGCCGGTGGGTGTAGAGCAGGTACGCCGCCCGGTGCAGCGCCACCGCGGTCTTGCCGGTGCCCGGCCCGCCCTGCACCACCATGACGCCGGGCAGGTCGGCGCGGATGATCCGGTCCTGCTCGACCTGGATCGTCTCGACGATGTCGCGCATCCGGCCGGTGCGCCCGGCGTTGAGCGCGGCCAGCAGCGACGCCTCACCGGTGACCTCCTCGTGCGCGGTGGGCGAGGCGGCGGTGATGTCGAGCACCTCGTCGTTGAGCCCGGTGACCTTCCGGTCCCTGGTGCGCAGGTGCCGGCGGCGGCGGACGCCCTGCGGGTTGGCGGCGGTGGCGAGGTAGAACGGGCGGGCGGCCGGGGCGCGCCAGTCCATCAGCAGCGGGTCGTAGTCGCCGGCGGTGTCGAAGATGCCGATCCGGCCGATGTAGCGGGCGGCGTCGTCGTCGCCGTCGAGGCGGCCGAAGCAGAGGCCGGCCTCGACCGCGGAGAGCTGCTCGACCTGGTCGGCGTACATGGCGACGGTGGCGTCGCGCTGCGAGCGCGCCTGCTGGGTGCCGCCGGTGTGGCGCAACTCCTCGTCGAGCCGGCGGGCGGCCTGCTCCCGCAGCCCGTCCAAGCGGTCGTAGAGCATGGAGACGTACTCCTGCTCGCGACCGATCTCGTCGTCCTGGCGCAGGTCACCCGACACGTCGGAGTGCGTTGACAAGCCGGCTCCTCATTGGCTAAAATTGCGGCAGGAATGGCATTCAGATGCCATTCCTTTTGTGTGTCTGAACGTTGAAAGATAGCGCGCCGCCCGCCATTGCACCAAGCCCGGACACGGCTCGGGGCCCGGCCGGCGGATGCCGGCCGGGCCCCGAGCCCGATGGTCGATCAGCCCTTCGCGGCCTGGTAGAGCCGCTCCGGCGTGACCAGACCGGCCACCACCCGACCGTCGTCGGTCAGCAGCACGCTGAACAGCTTGCCGCTGAGCAGCCGGCCGCTGCCCCAGTCCCCGCTGACCTTGGGCAGGTCGCCGAGCACCTTCGCCAGCATGTCGGCGTCCGGCGCGCCGCCCGCCTTCGCGCCACCGGCTCCGGCCATGTCGCCGAGCTTGGCCACCACCACGGTGGTCCAGCCGGTGCCGACGGTACGCACGTCCGGCCGCTGCCCGTCGGCCCTGCCGGGCGCCGTGCCGTCCTTGCCGAGCGCCTTGCCGGCCGGGCCGGGGCGCGCGTCGGTCGACTCCTCGGTGACCTTCACGCCGGGCGGCGGGTTGAACCGGAACTGGTCGGCGTCCGGGGTGCGGAAGTCGACCTGGGTGAACGCCACCTCGAACGCCGGTTCGTCCTGGCCGTCGGCGAGCACCTCGAAGCGCAGCGGCACGTGCTCCTTCGCGTCCAGCGCGATCCGCACCTGGTGCACCAGCGACGCCTTGTCGCGCGGCGTGAGCACCAGCTCGTACGCGTCCCGCCCGGCCACGGTGGCCGAGCGGCCGACGGTGACCGCGGTGGTCGGGTCGATCGCGGCCAGCGCCTGCTGGGCGGCGTCGGCCGGGGTGGCCGGCGCGGACGGCAGGTCCTTGCCGTCGGTGGGCAGCTTCCGGTGGACGGCGGTGTTCTCCCGGCTGCTCCAGGTCCAGACGTCGCGGCCGTTGCGCAGCACGTCCTGCTCGCCGAGCGTGTCGACCAGGGCGAGCCGCTGCCGGTCCTCGCCGCCGTACCAGACGCGCAGCGTGTGCGTGCCGGTGACCAGCCCGGCCAGCTCGTTGCCGGTGGCCTTGCCGGCGAGCGCGGCGATCGGCGGCAGGCCGAGGTCGGCGCGCTGCACGACCGTGCCGGAGAGCCCGTCCAGGCGGGACGTCCGCAGGTCGTCCAGGAGCTGGGCGGCGCTGCGCGGTGGCAGGGCCGGGTCGGCGCCGGCGGCGAACGTGCCGACGGCGGCGCCGCCTCCGATCACGGCGACCCCCGCGGTCACCGGGACCAGCCAGCGCAGCACGGCGCGGTTCTTCATCACTGACATAGTGTGCACCTCCTGCGCTCCATGCTGCGGGATCGTCGCTGTGACGACGCTGAGGAGATCCCCTACGGGTGACCCGGTGGTGGCACCCTGGACCGGTGCGGTTGCTGGTGGTGGAGGACGAGACGCGGCTGGCCGGGGCGCTGCGCCGGGGCCTGTCGGCGGAGGGGTTCGTGGTGGACGTGGCGGCCACCGGCCCGGCCGGGCTGGACGCCGCGCGCCACGGCGACTACGACGCGATGATCCTCGACGTGATGCTGCCCGGCCTCTCCGGTTACGAGGTGGTGCGCCGGTTACGCGCCGAGCAGCGGTGGCTGCCGGTGCTGATGCTCTCGGCCAAGGACGGCGAGTACGACCAGGCCGACGGCCTGGACTGCGGCGCCGACGACTACCTCACCAAGCCCTTCTCGTACGTGGTGCTGCTGGCCCGGCTGCGGGCGTTGCTGCGGCGCGGGGCGCCCCGCCGCCCGGCCGTGCTCACGGTCGGCGACCTGCGCCTGGACCCGGCCCGTCGGCGGGTCACCCGGGCCGACGCCGAGGTGGTGCTGACCAGCCGCGAGTACGCGCTGCTCGACTACCTGATGCGCCGCCCCGGCGAGGTGGTGTCGAAGACCGAGCTGCTGGACCACGTCTGGGACGCGTCGGTGGACACCGCCCCGAACGCGGTGGAGGTCTACGTCGGCTACCTGCGTCGCAAGATCGGCCGGGAGCGGTTGGAGACGGTCCGCGGCGCCGGCTACCGGCTGGCCACGTGAGCCGCCCCCGCCTCGGCCTGCGGGCCCGGCTGCTCGCGCTGGGCGTGCTGGGCCTGGTGCTCGGCTTCGGTCTCGGCGGCGCGCTGCTGGTCGGCGCGCTCGGCTGGACGTTGCAGCGCTCGGTCGACGCGGAGGCGTTGCGCACCGCGGACGCGGTCGCGTTGCTCACCGCCGAGGACGCGTTGCCGGATCCGCTGCCGGTGGCCGGCGGGCAGCTGCGGGTGCAGGTGGTGGACGCGCAGGGCCGGATCCGGGCCGCCTCGATCGACGCGGACCGCCTGGTGCCGATGCTCGGCCCGGGCGAGCTGCGACCCGGCCAGGCGCAGCGGCTGGTGGTGGACGGGCGGCGGGTCGGCATGTCCGGGCCGGTGCGGGTGGTGACGGTGCCGGCCGGCACCGCCGAGGAGCCGCGCACGGTGCTGGTGGCCAAGTCGCTGTCGGACGTGCGGCACAGCCTGCACGTGGTGCGCAACCTGCTGCTGGTCGGCTTCCCGCTGCTGGTGGCCGGGCTGGCGGTGGTGGCCTGGCGGGTGGTGGGCGCGACGCTGCGCCCGGTGGAGGAGCTGCGCAGCGGCGCCGCCGAGATCACCGGTCGGGCCGGGGCGGAACGGCTGCCGGTGCCGGCCGGGCAGGACGAGATCCACCGGCTCGCGGTGACGCTCAACGACATGCTGGACCGGTTGGCGGCGTCCCGGGACCGGCAGCGGGCGTTCGTCGCCGACGCCGCGCACGAGCTGCGCAGCCCGCTGACGAACATGCGTACCGAGCTGGAGGTGGCCCGCCGGCTCGGCGACGACACCGACTGGCCGGCGGTCGCCGACGACCTGCTCGCCGACACCGAGCGGCTGAGCCGCCTGGTCGACGACCTGCTGTTGCTGGCCCGCCTGGACGAGCAGGCGCCGGCGGACCGCCGGCGCGTCGCCGACGACGGGCGTCGGCCCGACGTCGAGGACGGGCACCGGGCGCGGTCGGCGCCGGTGGGCCCGGTGGAGCTGGGTGAGCTGCTGCGCGGGGTGGCCGGGCGGTACCCGTCACCGCCGGTGCGGGTGGACGTGCCGGCCGGGGCGTGGTGGGTCGAGGGGGACGCCGGGGAGTTGCGGCGGGTGCTGGTCAACCTGGTGGAGAACGCGCTGCGGCACGCCGACGCCGAGGTGGAGCTGGCCGTGGCCGGGCCGGTCGGGGCGTACCACCTGGTGACGGTGACCGACGACGGGCCGGGCATCCCGGCGGCGGACCGGGAGCGGGTGTTCGCCCGGTTCACCCGGCTCGACGACGCGCGGGCCCGCGACGCCGGCGGCGCCGGCCTCGGCCTGGCGATCGTGCGGGAGCTGGTGCGCCGGGCCGGCGGCACGGTGGAGCTGGTCGACGCGACGCCCGGCGCCGCCGCGCCGGGGCTGCGGGCGACGGTGCGGCTGCCCGCGCTCGCCGAGCCGGACCGGGAGTGAGGAGTCAGCGCCGCCGTTTCGTGCAGGCCGGGCCGGTGCGGGCGACCGTGTCGGTGGACCAGACCAGCGCCACGGTGAAGCAGTAGTCGGTGGTGCGGTCGAGGCCGTAGGCGATGTAGTCGGCCGAGCCGGCGGGCAGCGTCGCGAACGTGTGTTGCGGCTGCCCGGCACGGCCGCCGGCGACCACCACCGGGCCCTCCGCGCCCGGCGGGTAGGTCCAGCTCAGCACGATGCTGTCGCGCCTGTCGCTGAGCGCGAAGCGCCCCGGTGGGGTGCCCGGGGAGGCGGCCGGCGGCCCGCTCGGGGTGGGTCGGGCCGAGGCGGGCGGCGGCGTGCTCGACGCCGCGCCGGACGGCGCGGCCGGGGTGTCGCGGTCGCCGTCCACCCGGGACACGCCGGCGATCACCGCGATGGTGCCGAGCAGCAGCGCCACCACCACGCCGAGCACCGCCAGCGGCAGCCACTGCCGCTCCCGCCGGGGCGTGGCGGGTGGCCGGGGCACGTGCACCGGCAGGTAGCGCGACGGCGCTTCCGTCGGTGGGGGCGGCGGGACCCGGCGGACGCCGGCCGGGTCGTCGTCGGCGAGCCCGACCACCGTCGGCGGCAGCGCGTCGTCGCCCGGCCGCCAGGGCTGGTCCGCCGGCTCGCCCGGCCGCCACGGCTGGTCGTCCGGCTCGTCCGGCGGCCACGGGTAGTCGCCGAACGCGTCGCCGTCGGCCTCCGGCGGGGTGCGCGGCGTGGGCACGTGCGCGGGGTCGGCGGTGCGGCCGGGCGGATGGTAGAGCGGCGTCTCGACCGGGTCGTCGAGCGCGGGCGGGGAGTAGGGCGGCAGGTCCGGCGGACCTTCGGTGGGCTCGGGGACCCGGGCGGCGGGCACCACCGGCGCCGGGCGCGCGGGCGGTTCGGGCGCGGCGCAGACGTGGTCCGGGTCGGCGGCGGCCCGGGCCAGGCCGGCGACCTGGACGGCGAGCGGGTCGTCGACGGCCAGGTGCTCGCGGCACAGGTCCTCGGCGAGCCCGAGGTGGTCGTGGGCGTCGGCGTAGCGCCCGCAGTCGCGTTCCATCGCGCCGAGCTTGGCCAGCATCTTGATGCCGCTGGGGTGGCCGTCGCCGTAGACCTCGCGGTGCAGCTCCCAGGCGTCGGCGAGGCGGTCGCGGGCCACCTCGCACTGGCCGCGCGCGTATTCCACGGTGGCCAGGTCGGCGTGCGCGGCCAGCACCCGCTGCGACTCCGGGCCGTCGCGGGCGGTCAGCTCGATGATGACGTCGGAGTAGAGCCGGGCGGCGCGGGCGTCGCTGCCGACCCGGTGCAGCACCGCGGCGAGTGTCGCGGCGGCGGTGACGGTGCGCTCGTCGGAGCGCCCGAACAGCCGGGTGGCCGCCGCGTACGCGAACGCGGCCCAGCCCCGGGCGGAGTGCGGCTCGCCGAGCGCGACGAGCAGCCGCGCCTGGAGGCCGGCCGCCTCGGCCAGCTCGGGGGAGGCGTTGCCGGGGCGGGGGTCGGCGTCGCTGAGCGCGTCGGCGAGCAGTCGTTGCGCGCCGGTGAGGTCGCCTTCGGACACCAGGTGGTGCGCCTGGACGGTCAGGTCAGCGAAGCCGGAGGACACGCCCCATCGTGCTCATCCGGCGACGGTAAGTACAACCCCCGGAGTGGATCAGTTTGGTCCCGATCCGGTCAGGTGGTCGGCGAGCGTCTCGCTGATCCGGCGGAGCTGGTCGACCTGGGCCGGGCTGAGCGCGTCGAACAGGTGCCGGCGTACCCCCTCGACGTGGCCGGGCGCGGCGGCGGCCAGGGTGGCGAAGCCCTCGTCGGTGAGGACGGCGAGCTGGCCGCGGCGGTCGGTGGGGCAGTCCTCCCGGCGGATCCACCCGGCGGCCTCCAGCCGGGCGGCGGCGTGCGACAGGCGGCTGCGCGACGAGCCGGTGGCGTCGGCCAGGTCGCTCATCCGCAGCCGCCGGCCGGGGGCCTCGGAGAGCCGGACCAGGATCTCGTAGTAGGCGTGCGGCATGCCGGCGTCGCGTTGCAGCTCGCGGTCGAGCGTGTCCATCAGCGCGCGGGAGGCGGTCAGGAAGGCGCGCCAGGTCCGCTGCTCGTCGGGGTCCAGCCACCGGGTCATGACGCCCATCATACCGCCGATGGTTGAACGCTCAATTAAACCGCGCTACCGTCGGTGGCATGGGAATCCACCGGCTCAACCACGCCGTCCTCTACGTCAGTGACCTGGAGCGCAGCGTCGCCTTCTACCGCGACGTGCTGGGCTTCCGCCGGGTGGAGATGACGCCCGACGGCTTCCGCGGCGCCGCCTTCCTCCAGGCGCCGGACTCCACCAACGACCACGACCTCGGCCTGTTCGAGGTCGGCGCGGCGGCCGGGGCGTCCACCGCCGGGCGCGGCGCCGTCGGTCTCTACCACCTCGCCTGGGAGCTGGACACGCTCGACGAGCTGGCCGCCACCGCCGAGCGGTTGGCCGCCGCCGGCGCGCTGGGCGGCGCGTCGGACCACGGCACCACCAAGAGCCTCTACGGCCGCGACCCGGACGGGCTGGAGTTCGAGATCGTCTGGATCGTCCCGGCGAACCTGCTGGACGACGCCGCGCTCGCCGCCCGCAAGCGGATCGGCCGGCTCGACCTCGACCGGGAGCGGCAGCGCTACGGCGGCCAGACCCGAGGCGGCGTGGGCGTCTCCGTCCCGGCCTGAGCGGGGTTACCGGGCGGGACGCTCGCGCGGTGCGGTAGAAACGGCACCATGCCGTCCGACGCCGTCCTGCGCGAGCTGCTCGTCCGCCAACTCGACCACTGGCTCCCCGCCGCGCTGCACCGCGCGCGGCGGGCCACGCTCGCCCTCGCGTACGCCGGGGACGCCGCAGCCGGCGCGGAGGCCGCGCTGGGCGTGGTGGGCGAGTTCGCCGACCGGCTGCGCGGGCGGCGGCTGACCGTGCTGGTGCTCGCCGACGGCGACGCGGAGCTGCCGACCCGGCTCGGCGCCGCCGAGGCCGCCCTGCCTGCCGACGTCGCCGTGCACGTGGTGCCCGGTCGGCCGGACCGGCTGCCGGTGGCGCTCAAGGCGGCCGGCGCGGCCGGCGCACCGCTGCTCGCCGTGGTCGACGGCGGCGAGCCCGACCCGGCGCTGCTGGCCGCCGTCGCGTCCGGTCGCCCGGCCGAGCTGCTGCTGGTCACCGACGCCGGACGGTCGCTGCGTCCGGCGCTCACCTCCGCCGGCTTCCCGCTGGTCACCGAGGTCGAGCTGGTGGCCGACGACGGGCCGGCCCGGCTGCTCGGCTACGGCACCGGCTCCGACCGGGGCCTGGAGGCGCTGAAGGAGGCGCTCTGGGCGGTCGACGAGTTCGCCGGGGTGCGCTACCGCGACCCGGCCGACCCGGCCGGCCGGCTGCTCGACATCAGCCTCGACCCGGACCCCGGCCCGCTGCGCCGGGAACTGCTCGCCGAGCTGGCCCGCTCCGGCCCGCTCACGGTCACCGAGCTGCGCCGGTTCGCGGCCACCGCCACGGTCTACCGGGCGGCCGACGCGAACCGGGCGGTCGCCTCGCTGCTGGACGGCGGCGCGGTGACCCGCGACCCGGAGCCCGGCCGGCTCGGCGGCGACGTGCTGATCAGCGTCGCCCCGACCGCTGGGTCATCTGCCTGACCACCACCGACGCGCCGGTGGCGACCACGCCGATGCTGAACACCATCTGCGCGCAGACCGCCACCCGGGCGATCTGCCCGTGGGCGTGCACGTCGCCGTAGCCGATCGTGGTGAGCGTGGCCAGCGCGAAGTAGAGCGCGTCGACGCGGGTGCGCAGCCCGACGAACTCACCGGGGCGGGTGTTCGCCACCACGTAGTCGGCGAGCGCGAAGACCAGCAGCCCGGCGATCAGCGCGACCGCGAGCCGGGTCAGCGCCCGGTCCTCCTCCCGGCCGGTCGGCTGGTCACGGGTGAGCTGGCGGCGGACCTGGCCGGTGACCAGGAACGCCACCACGGCCACCAGCACCAGCGTGCCGATCGACCGCAGCGCCAGCCGCAGGCCGTTCGGGTCCGCCTCGACCGGCACCAGGAAGTAGCCGACGAGCATGAGCGCGCAGCCCGCCACGGCCCGCCGCCGCATCCGCCGCAGGGTCGCATCCGCCATGTCGCGATTGTTCCGCCGTCCGGACCGGCTCGGCGGCGGAACGCGGAACCCGGTCCGGACGACGAGCGGGGCACCGGCGAACCGCCGGCGCCCCGCTCGTCGTAACGGTCTCAGACCGTCAGGCCTTGTCCTGCTTCCAGGAGAGCGGCCCCGGAAGGTCCACGCGGTGGGCGCGGGTGTTGGAGTTCCAGGACCAGCGGCCGATCTTGATGCTCCACGAGGAGAACCCGTTCTGGGTGAAGTGGAGGATCAGCGGCCCGTACTTCTTGCGCTTGCGGAACTGGACGCCCATCGGGGGTGCCTCCTTCGTCTCCCTGCCTCTGCGGGATCCAACATGCCCGGATCGACGATTCGCGAAACCCGGTCGGGTCCGCTCTGGACGGTGGGTGTAGCGCCCGGCACAATCTCTATCCAACGGGTAGGTGTTAAGGGGTGGTAAATGCTGGTGGGGGCGGGTCGTAACAAAGCCAGCGATGAAAGTCTCACTGAGTGGAAGAGCGTTGACCGGCGTGGAGAACGGTCGGCAGCATGAGGGCATGTCGCAGCGGGACGAGCTTCTCCTCACCGCTCGCGTGCACGTCGACCTGGTCCGGCACGCGAGCGCGCTCTGTTGAGCCGAGCGCTCGTCGTTCCCCCTCCGCAGCTCGTCCGTTCCCGCCGCCGGCGCATCGTGGCCCGGCGCGGTGCGGCGTGCTCTCCGGCCCCACGCGGGCCCCCTCCACCGCATCGTGGACAGATCAGGAGACACCGCCATGCCCTCGACCCGATCGCCACGGCGTGCCCTCGCCGCCGCCGTCGCCCTGCTCGCCCTCGCCGCCGCCACCGGATGCGGCGCCGACGCCGCCGCCGGCGGCGGCGCCCAGACCACCGAACTGCGCTACCAGGGTTCGGTCGGCCAGGTGACCCTCCCCGAACTCGCCGCCGACCTCGGCTACCTGGGCGACGTCAAGCTCAACTGGATCGGCAACGTCACCGGCGGTCCCGCCGACATCCAGGCCACCGCCACCGGCCAGAGCGACTTCGGTGGCGCGTTCAACGGCGCGATCGTCAAACTCCAGTCCGCCCACGCGCCGATCACGGCCGTGGTCAGCTACTACGGCTCCGACGCGCAGACCTTCCAGGGCTACTACGTGCTCGACGGCAGCCCGATCCGCGGCCCCCGCGACCTGATCGGCAAGCGGGTCGGCATGAACACCCTCGGCGCGCACGCCGAGGCCGTGCTACGCACCTGGCTGGCCCGGGGCGGCCTGACCGCCGACGAGATCGGCCGGGTCGAACTGGTCGCACTGCCGCCGGTCAACACCGAGCAGTCGCTGCGCGCCAAGCAGATCGACGTCGCGGTGCTCGGCGGCGTGATCCGCGACAAGGCCGTCGCCAACGGCGGCATCCGCACCGTGTTCACCGACTACGAACTGCTCGGCGCGTTCAGCGCCGGCAGCTACGTCTTCCGCGACGACTTCATCGCCCGCAACCCGGACACCGTCCGCGCGTTCGTCACCGGTGTGGGCAAGGCCATCGAATGGGCGCGCACCCAGCCACGCGAGACGGTGGTGGCCCGACTCAAGGCCGTCATCGGCAAGCGCGGTCGCAACGAGGACGCCACGCTCGTCGGCTACTGGAAGTCCAGCGGCGTGGCCGAGAAGGGCGGCGTCATCACCGACCGGGAGTTCGCCACCTGGATCGACTGGCTCTCCGACGCCGGCGAACTCAAGGGTGCCAAACCCAAGCCGTCCGACCTCTACACCAACAGGTTCAACGCGTTCGCCAACCCCGGCGGTGGCGCATGAGCACCGACAAGATCCTCTTCGACCGGGTCCGCAAGGTCTTTCCGGGCCGGCGTGGCGCGGGCGGCGCGGTCACCGCGCTCGACGACCTCACCCTCGGCGTACGCCCCGGCGAGTTCCTGGTCGTCGTCGGCCCCAGCGGCTGCGGCAAGTCCACCCTGCTCGACCTGCTCGGCGGGCTGGCCACCCCGAGCGACGGGCAGGTGCTCGTCGACGGCCGCCCGGTCACCGGGCCGGGCCTCGACCGGGGCATCGTCTTCCAGCAGTACGCGCTGCTGCCCTGGCGCACCGCCGCCGGCAACGTCGCGTTCGGCCTGGAGGCCAAGGGCCTGCCGCGGCGCGAACGCGCCGAACGGGTCGCCCACCACCTGGAACTGGTCGGCCTGACCGGCTTCGCCGACCGCTACCCGCACGAACTGTCCGGCGGCATGAAGCAACGCGTCGCCATCGCCCGCAGCCTCGCCTACGACCCGGACGTGCTGCTGATGGACGAGCCGTTCGCCGCGCTCGACGCGCAGACCCGCGACTCGCTCCAGGACGAGCTGGTGCGGATCTGGCAGGCCACCGGCAAGACCGTCGTGTTCATCACGCACGGCATCGACGAGGCCGTCTACCTGGGCCGACGGGTCGCCGTCATGACCTCCCGCCCCGGCCGGATCAAGCAGGTCATCGACATCGAGCTCGGCGACCGGCAGGCCGAGGAGGACGTCCGCTCCACCGACGCGTTCCGCCACCACCGGCACCAGATCTGGACGCTGTTGCGCGACGAGGTACGCGCCGCGCAGTCCGCCGTCCGCGAGGAGGCCCGCGTTGGTTGACGTCGCCGCACGACCCGCCGCGACCCGGCCCGCCGTGTCCCCGGTGGCCGCCGCGCCCGCCCGGTCCGGGCGGCTGCTCGCGCTCGGCGGCCGGGCCCTGCACCGCAGCGTCGCGCTGCTGGCGCTGGCCGCGATCTGGGAGACCGTGCCCCGCACCGGCCTGGTCGACCGGGTCTTCCTGCCCCCGCTGTCCGAGGTGCTCGTCGCCTGGTGGGAGCTGCTGCGCAGCGGGCAGCTGGCCGAGCACGTCGGCGCCAGTCTCACCCGCTCGCTCACCGGTCTGGCCCTCGCGGTGGTCACCGCCATCCCGCTCGGCCTGTTGATCGGCTGGTACCGGCCCCTGGCGGACCTGCTCAGCCCGCTGCTGGAGGTGTTCCGCAACACCGCCGCGCTGGCGCTGCTGCCGGTCTTCGTGCTCATCCTCGGGCTCGGCGAGACCTCCAAGATCGCCCTGGTGCTCTACGCCTGCTCCTGGCCGATCCTGCTGAACACCATCGCCGGCGTGAAGGGCGTCGACCCGCTGCTGGTCCGCTCGGCCCGCTCGATGGGCCTCGACCACCTGCGGCTGTTCCAGAAGGTGATCCTGCCGGCGTCCGTGCCCACCATCTTCACCGGCGTCCGGCTCGCCGGGGCCTACTCGATCCTGGTGCTGGTCGCCGCCGAGATGGTCGGCGCCAAGGCCGGCCTCGGCTACCTCGTCAACTACGCGCAGTACAACTTCGCGATCCCCGACATGTACGCCGGGATCATCACCATCTCCGCCATCGGGCTGGTGGTCAACCAGCTCCTCGTCGCCGGGGAACGTCGCTTCTCCACCTGGCGCGTCGACGTCACCACCGCCTGAGAGGAACCGCCATGACCCGGACCCTGCACCTCAACGCCTTCCTGATGGGCGTCGGCCACCACGAGGCCGCCTGGCGGCATCCGCTGACCGACCCCGGCCGCCTCGGCGACGTGCGCCACTTCCAGGAGCTGGCCCGCATCGCCGAGCGGGGCACGCTCGACTCGGTCTTCCTCGCCGACGGGTTGGCCGTCGGCCCGGCCGTGCGGCACAACATCCAGGCCGTCTTCGAGCCGCTCACGCTGCTCGCCGCGCTGGCCACCGTGACCGAGCACATCGGGCTGATCGCCACCGCCTCGACCAGCTACACCGAACCGTTCAACCTGGCCCGCGCGTTCGCCTCGCTGGACCACCTCAGCGGCGGCCGGGCCGGCTGGAACATCGTCACCTCCGCCCAGGCCCGCGAGGCCCGCAACTTCAACCTCGAGGACCATCCCGCGCACGCCGACCGCTACCGCCGCGCCGCCGAGCACGTCGAGGTGGCGATCAAGCTCTGGGACAGCTGGGAGGACGACGCGCTGGTGCTCGACACCGCCGCCGGCGTCTTCGCCGACACCGACCGGGTGCACGAGATCGCGCACACCGGCGAGCGGTTCCGGGTGGCCGGCCCGCTCAACACGCCCCGACCGCCGCAGGGCCGGCCGCTGCTGGTGCAGGCCGGCTCGTCCGCCGACGGCATCGCGTTCGCCGCCCGCTACGCCGAGGCCGTCTTCACCGCGCAGCAGACCCTCGCCGACGGCCAGGCCTTCTACACCGCGCTCAAACGGGCCGTCGCCGACGCCGGCCGCGACCCGGACCTGGTCAAGGTGCTGCCCGGCATCGCGCCGGTGATCGGGGGTACCGAAGCGGAAGCCCGTGCCCTCGCCGACGAACTGGAGGCGCTGATCGTGCCCGAGCACGCCCTCGCGCAGCTCTCCGGCATGACCGGGCTCGACCTGACCGGCCTGCCGCTGGACGGGCCGCTGCCCGACCTGCCCGACGCCACCGCCGTGCAGTCGCACCAGAGCCGCTACCAGCTCGTCGTCGACCTCGCCCGGCGCGACCGGCTCACCCTGCGGCAGCTCATCGGCCGCCTCGGCGGTGGGCGCGGGCACCGGGTCGTGGTCGGCACCCCGGAGCAGATCGCCGACCAGATCGAGCTCTGGTTCACCCAGGGCGCCGCCGACGGCTTCAACGTCATGCCACCGCTGCTACCCCACGGACTGGAGGCCTTCGTGGACCACGTCGTACCCCTGCTGCGTCGGCGCGGGCTGTTCCGGTCCGCGTACGCCGGCCGCACCCTGCGCGAGCACTACGGCCTGCCCCGGCCGGCCAGCGTCCACGCCGTCCGCGAGCTGGTGGCGTCGTGACCACCGTGGACCGGCCGGCCGCCGGCCCGGTCGAGCTGCGTCCGGTCGACGTCGACTCGTTCCGCGGCCTGCTGCGCCGCCAGGCGTCCACGGTCACCGTGGTCACCACGCCCGGCCTGCGCGGCGACCGGCTCCGGCCGACGCTGCCACCGGCCGGTTTCACCGCGACCTCGTTCACCTCGGTCTCGCTGGACCCGCCGCTGGTGTCGGTCTGCCTCGGCCGCGCGTCGTCGAGCTGGCCGACCGTCGCGCACGCCGAGCACGTGGCCGTGCACCTGCTCGCCTCCGGCCAGCAGGAGATCGCGCAGATCTTCGCCACCAGCGGCATCGACCGGTTCACCGCCCACCCCGGCTGGGCCACCGGCCCGTTCGGGGTGCCGCTGATCGGCGACGCGCTGGCCGTCCTGCTGTGCCGGGTGGTCCGCCGCATCGAGGCCGGCGACCACACCATCGTGCTGGGGGAGCCGCTGGCGCTCGGCGCCGGCGAGGACGGCGACCCGCTGCTGCACCACCGGGGCCGCTACACCACCACGCTCGAGGACTGGTCCGACTCGTGGTGAGCGCCCCGGCCGACGAGCTGCTCGCGCTGGACCGGGCCGCCCAGGACCTGCTGTTCCGGGCGGCCCGCACGGCCACCGCGTTCACCGCCGAGCCGGTCGACGACGCGCAGGTCCGGGCCGTGCACGACCTCGTCCGCAACGGCCCGACCGCGATGAACGCGCAGCCGCTGCGGGTGCTGCTGCTGCGGTCACCGGCGGCCCGGGCGCGGCTGCTGCCGCACGTCAGCGCCGGCAACCGGGACAAGACGGCGAGCGCGCCGCTGACCGCGGTGCTCGCCGCCGACGTGGACTGGCACGACCGGCTGCCGGAGCTGTTCCCGCACCGCCCCGGCGCGCGGGACTGGTTCACCGGCGACCCGGCCGGCCGGGAGGCGCAGGCCCGGTTCAACGCCGCGCTGCAGATCGGCTACCTGGTGGTCGGCGTGCGCGCGGCCGGGCTGGCCGCCGGGCCGATGGCCGGGTTCGACACGGCCGCGGTGGAACGCGAGTTCTTCCCCGACGGGCGGCACCGGGTGCTGCTGCTGATGAACATCGGCCGACCGGCGCCGAGCGCCGGGCGGGAACGCCTGCCCCGGCTGGCCTACGACGAGGTGGTCAGCACGCTGTGATCAGCGCGGCTCCCACGCGTCCGGCTGGGCGGTCAGCTTGCGCACGTGCGCCGGGAGCCGGCCGCTGACCAGCTCGTCCAGGCTCACCTCGTCGACCACCCGGCGCACCGAGGCGCGTACCGCCACCCAGAGCCGGGGCAGGTTCTCCGCCGCGCCCTCGTACTTCGTCTCCTCGGGGCGCAGCCCGCGTACCCCGGCGAGCGGACCGTCGACGGCGCGCAACACCTGCCCGATGGTGACCTCGCGCGGCGGCCGGGACAGCGTGTAGCCACCCTCGGCGCCGCGCTGGGCCCGGACGATCCCGGACCGGCGCAGGTCGGCCAGGACCGCCTCGAGGAACTTGCGGGGCATGTCCTGCTCCGCCGCGATGGCCTGGGTGGACAGCAGGGTGGGGTACGCGGTGGCCAGGCTCAGGGCCGCCCGGACCGCGTAGTCGCCGCGCGCGGAGATCTGCACAGTGCCATCATGCCCGGCCGGCCGGCACGGGGGAGTCGGCGGGCGGGCGCGGACGCACCGGACGGACGGGCAACGGTTGTTCGCGGGCCGCGCGGAACGCCCCCGGGCTCACCCCGACCTCGCGGGTGAAGAAGCGGCCGAAGTTGGTCGGCTCGGGAAAACCGAGCCGCCGCCCGATCCGGGCGATCGGGTCGTCGGTCGCGGCCAGCAGCCGGCAGGCCTGCAACGCCACCCGCTCGTCGATGACCTGCTTGGCGCTGCGGCCGGTCACCGCCAGGCAGGCCCGGGTGAGGGTACGCACCGAGCAGCCGATCTGCGCGGCGTAGTCCTCCACCCGGCGGGTCCGCCGGTAGCCGCGTTCCACCTCCCGGCACAGCCGCCGGAACGTCTCCGCCTCGGCGCGCGGCGACGGCGCCTCCCCGGGGTGCGGCAGCAGGCTCAGCCGCAGCAGCAGCACCGCGAGCTGGTGGCGCAGCAGCGCCGCGGCGGCCGGCACCAGCGCGTGCCGGTCGGCGTCCACGGCCAGCTGGGTCACCTCGCTGATCACCGCGTCCTCGTCCTCGCCGGCGAGCTGGCGGTGGGTGGGCACCGCGTCCGGGTCGACGTCGAGGCCGCGCAGCGCGTCCGGCCCCCAGCTCACCACCGTGGCGTCGAGCTGGGTGCCGAGGCAGCGCAGCGCCTGGCCGGGGCGGGCGCGCAGCAGTGTGCCCGGGCGGCAGGGCACCGCCCGGAAGTCCAATTCGGCGCTGCCGTGCCCGTGGGTGACCAGGATCAGCAGGTCACGGTCGAGCAGCACCGGCCGGGGCCAGCCGGGCGCGGGGGTGAGGTCGTCGAGCGCGCCGGTGACGATCTCGTCGGTGGTGAGGCGGGGTTCCGACAGGCCGGTGCGGGTGGCCGGCGGGGGCTGACCGGTAGTGACCATCATCCCCGACGGTAACCGGCCGGACAGCACGTTGCATCTCGACGGTTTCGCCCCACCCGGGCGCTCTTGTCGGCGCGTACGACGGACGGTTACGTTACCGGTCGGTAAGGCGCGGGCCGGCCGACGGCCGCGACCGGCGGAAAACGGCGATGGGATGGGCATGACGGATCTGTTCTCGGTCGACGGCAAGACGGTCCTGGTCACCGGCGGCTCCCGGGGGATCGGGCTGATGATCGCGCGCGGATTCGTCCGGGCCGGCGCCCGGGTGATCATCTCCTCGCGCAAGGCCGACGTCTGCGAGTCGGTCGCCAAGGAACTCGCCGCCGAGGGGCACTGCGAGGCCATCCCCGCCGACCTGAGCACCGACGCGGGCGCGCTCGCGCTGGCCGAGGCCGTCCGGCAGCGCCACGACCGGCTGCACGTGCTGGTCAACAACGCCGGCGCCACCTGGGGCGCGCCGCTGGAGGAATACCCGGAGGGCGCGTTCGACAAGCTCTGGGCGGTCAACGTCAAGGCCGTCTTCCGGCTCACCACCGCGCTGCTGCCGGCGCTGCGCGCCGCCGCCGACGCGGACGACCCGGCCCGCGTCATCAACATCGGCTCCATCGACGGGCTCCGGGTGCCGTGGATGGAGGTGTACGCCTACTCCGCCACCAAGGCGGCCGTGCACATGCTCACCCGCGGCCTCGCCCACCAGCTCGCCGGCGAGGCGATCACTGTCAACGCGATCGCGCCCGGCCCGTTCGAGAGCAAGATGATGGCGTTCGCGCTGGACGACCCGGAGTCCCGCGCCGCGATCGAACAGCAGGTGCCGCTGGGCCGCATCGGGCGCCCCGAGGACATGGCGGGCACCGCGATCTACCTCGCGTCGCGCGCCGGCGCGTACCTCACCGGAGCGGTCATCCCGGTCGACGGCGGGATCACCACGCGCGGCTGACCCGCGTACCCCATGGGGTGAAGACGGCCCGGGGCCGCGCGGACTCGGCAGATCCGCGCGGCCCCGGTGTGGTCGTGCTCAGCGACCGGCGAGCAGCCGGTTCACCGCGGTGTCGACGTCCAGGTGCTCGGCCTCCCGGCCGCGCGGGACGACGACGTAGGTCCGGCGCAGGAAACGCACCAGCACGCTGCGCGGGACCTCGAACAGGGCGTTGCCGTCCGGGGACGACAGCGCCAGCGCGACGAAGTCGCCGCGCGGGGTGGCCCACGGCCAGACCCGGACGTCGCCGATGCCGGCCGGCTCGTCGAGCCCGGTGACCAGCAGCTCGCGGGCGAACGACCAACTCACCGCCTCGCCGCCGGCCGACTCGGCATGGAACAGGACATGGACCGCATACGGGTCAGCAGGGTCGTAACGCAGGCTGGCACGCACCGGCAAGGCGGTGGCGTCAGGCGCGACGAGCCTTAGCGACGTCTCGACCTCTACGGTCGTCGGTCGGATGACACTCATGGACGTTCTCCCCCCGGCACCGCTGCGGAACGCGCGTGTCCCGCTTTTCCCATACTCAGGTGCTGCTCCTGGCTACGCTCCGCCATACGCTGACTTCACCCAGTGGTGGGAAGGGGGTCGGAAAGCCCTCGGGACCATGGGATCCCGCGTAGAATTTCCGGTTCCGCCCACTCCGTCGTTCCGCCCGGCAACGGGTGGTTCAGTCGTCGACTTACTCCGGTAACGTCCAGTCGTCAGCAGGGGTGACGGTCGCGGGCGACACTGGGGGTGGAAATGGTCACGAGAAGCACCTCCACGGCGACCAGGGCCGCGGCCGATCCGCCGGAGGATGCGGCCCGAACAGCCAGAAATCGGGGGTACGCGGTGCCGGTCGACGGGCGTTCACCACGCGCTCTCCTCCCGCGCCGGCAACGAGGCTGGCGAGGCCGTCTCAACACCACGCTCGACCTGATCCGCGCCAACCCCACCGGCCGCGTCGCCCTGAAGATCTTCATCGGCATCCTCGGCGCCCTGGTGGTCACCGTCGGCATCGCGCTGATCCCGCTGCCCGGCCCCGGCTGGCTGCTCGTCATCGCCGGCCTCGGCGTCTGGGCGGTCGAGTTCCACTGGGCCCGCCGGCTGCTCGCCTTCACCCGCCGCCACGTCAACGCCTGGACGCGCTGGGTGACCAGCA
Source organism: Micromonospora humi (assembly GCF_900090105.1). Taxonomy (GTDB): domain Bacteria; phylum Actinomycetota; class Actinomycetes; order Mycobacteriales; family Micromonosporaceae; genus Micromonospora; species Micromonospora humi. The sequence continues at coordinate 88,225 of NZ_FMDM01000012.1, forward strand.
GATCGCTGCCGGTGCGCTTCGTGCTCGGCCTGGTCGGGCTGGTCTTCGTGTCGGTGGTGGTGTGGCTGTCGCTCAAGTACAGCCTCGGCATCGACGTGGTGGCGAGGGCGCTGCACTACCTCGCGACGCACTGAGACCCGGTTTTTGGTCCGGCCTCTCGATCGGGTAGAGTCATGGGCGCTGAGGGCGATTAGCTCAGCGGGAGAGCGCTTCGTTCACACCGAAGAGGTCACTGGTTCGATCCCAGTATCGCCCACCGTGAGTATGTGCAGTTCAGAAGCCCGTTACTGGAACCGCCGGTAACGGGCTTCTGACGTTTTGCTCCTTAGATTGGGAGCAGATTGGGAGCAGAACGTTCGGCTCCGATGGCCGACGCGGTAGGCGAGCCGGCGGCCACTACTGGCTCACACCGCCCCGCCGTTGGATCAGGGAGCCGGACGTACCGCAAGCACCTGCGTGATGAGAGGCCAGGCTTGGCTCCGGGGCCCACCGATGACTGCGGTCCGGTGGGCCCCGGTCCACATGGCGAACGTGGATCCAGCTCTTGGTGCTTCGCAGGGCCTTGGCTGACCACTTTGCAGCTCTCCCTGATCCGAAGCCGGTGAGCCTCTTGCGGCCAGCAGTTGTCTATCGCGGGCGAATCCTCGGGCCAGCGATACCGCAACAGAGGGGTCACTGGAGATGGAGGTCTTCTCCTACATCGAAGGCTTCTACAACCCGCGCCGCCGGCACAGCCGTCTGGGTAACGTCAGCCCCGACACCTACGAGAAGATCCACCGAGAGACACTGACACACATTGAGGTGTCCGGCCGATAGGGGTCACTTCAGGGCACCTGCGGGACCTGGCGCTGTCGCTGTCGGACCTGGCTGACGACCCGGCCAAGTCTGGCCGGCTCGACGAGGCCCTGGCCGTCGGCGAGGAGACCCTCGAACTGCAGCGTGAGGTCGCGGCGGTCAACCGGCCGGCAATCCTGGCGCGACACGCGGAGATGTTGAGGCGGCAGGCGGTACGGCTGAACGACGCAGGCCGCACGGCCGAGGCGCTGGCGCTGGGCGAGGAGGCGATCACGGCCGCTCGCGAGGCCGTCGCCCGTAACCGGGCCCCCAATCTCAAGATCTTGTCGTACGCGCTGGAGGATCAGGCGGCGCGGCTCGAGCAACTACCCCGTCGCGGTTCAGGACATGCAAGGCCGCACCGGGCCACGCCAAACTCCCGCAAGAGGAAGGAACGCCAGGCACAGGCCATGGCCCGGGAAGCACAGGAGCTTTGGGCGGAATACCAACAAGAAGATCCCGTCTCCGGCTGAGTGACGGAACTGCGTGCGGATCCGCTGGTTCCTCGACGAAGCCGCCGATGGCGGCTACCGCCAAGAAGACGTTGCCGCGCCTGCGTTCACCCTGCCCGCGCGGGCCGCTTACGCCAGGTGGTCGAGGGTCGCTGGTTCGCGTTACCTGATGGCCGTGCATCCGAATAGGACCTATGCGCATGTAGCTGCCCGGACAGCGTCGTTCGATGCGTACCGGGCGTCACAGCGCACACGCTACCCGCTGCGGCCCACGTCCGGTCCTGTTGAGGCCTGCTCGTCAGGCGCCGCAGCCTCCGCCCAGGTAGTACAGGCTCAGGGCTAGTCCTAATGCCCAGCCGGTCACGAGGCCAGCCCATGATCCGCGGCCGAGCCGTCCGGACAGCGCGACACAGCAGCCCAGCAACACCAGTTGCGCGATGCCGTATATGACGACGCCGAAGAGCAGCGCCGCTAGTCTCCCGCCGGCGTCGAGGTCCGCGTTCGGGCCCCCGCCACCGGCGATAGCCGATGCAGCCGTGACCCCAGCGGCCAAGGCCTGCCCAGCGAGGGCGATGACTGCTCCGGCAACAGTCGCTCTGGTGATCGTCACCGCCGCAGCGTGGCACACGTCGATCGCTGGCGGTTCAGAGGACCGACGCCGTACATGATATTGATCGCCTACCGTGGTTAGTCGCGACGGTCCCTGGTCCTGACGGGCCTACTCGCGCGGCGTTGCAGGATGCGGGCGAGCCAGGGCAGCTGGGGCAGGTGGGCGGTGACGCGCTCCTCACGCGGGTCGGTAGCCCGGATAGGATCCTGGCGTGACGACGAGCGCCGGCTCCAAGGATGGCCGTGCGCCGCAGCAGGAGTGCCGGACGCCGGAACATTTGGCGGGCCCGCGGTGGCTGCTCCTTGGCGATGTCGGCTTCGACAGCGTCTATGAGGACGATGTGCCGCTGGCGGCGTGCGCGGAGATCGAAGGATTGTTCGTCGACCTGCCTCAGCGACCGCGGGAACGGTTTACCCTCGTTGGCTGCGCTCCGGACGGCGCGTTCGCCGACCTGCTCAACCGGCTGCCCGCCGAGGCCCTCGGCACCGAACGGGCGTGGCTCGGTGACGTCGCGATAACGGCGCCTGCGCCTTCGCAGAGCATGTCGCCGTCCTGGTCGGGCGAGTACCTCGGTGACGTGCTCGTGCTCGGACAGCGGCCAAGCAGGGTGGGGCTCGGATCCGTGGACATCGACCTCGACGGGTTCGTCCACCTCTACGACCGTACGGATGCCGTGGTGCGTCCCGGCAACGTCGCCCATTTCGTTCTCCTGGGTGGGGGCGAGACGCCGTACGGCACATGCCGGGACGTCAGCGGTGTGTTCCGCGAGCAAGCCCCACCGCTGGTGCCGCAGGTCCGGCTCCTCGGCTGCCGGCCGGAGGCGCCCATGCTGGCCGCGCTCGACGCGGTCGGGCAATCGACCAAGGTCAGCGTGCGTCGCCGTCGCATCCGCGCTGAGGTGCACACGATCGCGGCCGACGGCTCGGCCCATCGGGTGATCGACGCTGTGGTGTCCGGAACGGTTGAGTCAGGCGAGCCGTCGCGGTTCGGAGGTGGGCTCCTCGACGTGACCGTCGACAGCGACCCACAGGAGCCGCTGCCTACGGCAGTCCTCGACATTCTCACGCACTGGCACCACGGGCCGCCCGCCCGGAAGAACATGTGGTCCGGCTACGGCCGGGAGTTGCGGCACCAGTGGGCCATGGCCGCGGCCGCCCACCAGTCTGTTGCGCAGGACCGACCGACCGGTACCACGTACGACCTCGACGGCTGGTACGTCACGGACATCGAAGGGTTCTACTGCGCGATCGGCGAGGCGGTCAACGGCCCGGGCGGATACTTCGGCTGCAACCTCGACGCCTTCGACGACTGCCTCCGCGGAAGGTTCGGCGCGAGGACACCGTTCCGGCTGGTATGGCACGAATCGGCCGTCGCTCGTGACCACCTCGTCGCCGGCTACGATCGGCGACGACTCGCGCCGGCGGCGACCATGGAGTACCTGCTCGGCATCTTCGCGGAACACGACGTCGAGATCGACCTGCGTTGAGCTGGACCGTCGCTGCTGCGCTGCAAAGCGTCCGGTCGGTGCGCGGGCCGCAGGGTGGGCTGAACTACCGGCGGTGTCGCTGCCCGTCGCGTATCCGTCGTCCGCGGACGGCGTGCACCTCGAAGACTGACGGCCCACCTCACGAAGCACATGAGTGTGGCTTCGGAATATCCATTGCCAACCGTGGGCATCGGCCTTACCTTGAAATGGCAAGGTCAACCGGACCGAACCCAGGGAGTTCCCCGTGATGCAGTACGCCTCCACCGAAACCACGCGGTTCATGCCGCGCGGCGGTGTCGTGCTGCCCTCGATCGGGCGAGCCCACGATCTGTGCGCGAGCGAGCAGAACTGGAAGCCGGGGTGGTGGCGCGAATAGCGCAGAAGCATTCGCGAAGCCGCCCACCCGACAGGGACAGGGCGGCTTTTTCATTACCCAACAACCTCATAGGGGCATAGCTCAACTGGTAGAGCACCGGTCTCCAAAACCGAAGATTGCAGGTTCGAGTCCTGTCGCCCCTGCGTTTTCGCCACGGCCGCGGCCGGCGGCGCTGATAATTCTCAACTCCACAGTGGATGGCATAAGCGAGACCCCGGCCGGCGCCTGCACGGGCCGGCCGGGGGGCAACACCTCCGGGACGAGGGAAACGGCTGACCCGCTCGCTTTGGGAGCGAGAGACACGGGGTTCGACACCCCGGTCCCGGACCGTGGGGATGTAGCTCTGCTGGGAGAGCGCCGCCGCGGCAGGTCGGAGGCCAGGGGTTCGAGTCCCCTCTTCTCCACATACCGATGCCCTCCTGGCGTAACTGGTAGCGCACGGGAGTGAAGACCCCCGAGGACTCCGTTCAAGTCGGGGGGAGGGCACGTTGGCGGGTGCGCGGGCGCGCGACCACGATCCCCGCCGGCTCCATGGGCCGTTGGAGCAAGCTGGCAGCTCACCTGGTTCTCAGCCAGGAGGTCACGGGTTCGAGCCCCGTACGGCCTACGCACGAAATGCCACGCGGTCGTGGTGGACTCGGCGGACACATCGGTCTTCCAAACCGAAAAAACGGGTTCGATGCCTGCCGGCCGCTCAACCATTCCGGGATGCTCTGCTGGCCGGGCGCCCCGACTTTGGATCGGGAGGACGCAGGTTCGATTCCTGCTCCCGGAGCTTGCCCCGGTAGCCCAACGGTAGAGGCCGCCGATTCAAGATCAGCGTGAGCTGGGGGTTCGAATCCCTCCCGGGGCACTCAGGCCGTCGTAGCTCAGTTGGTAGAGCAGCGCCATGGTAGGGCGCAGGTCGCCGGTTCGATTTCGGCCGACGGCTCCATGCGGACGTAGCGCAGTCGGTAGCGCGGCACCTTGCCAAGGTGCAGGTCGCGGGTTCGATCCCCGCCGTCCGCTCTCACGATCACCGGCCACGACAGGAAGGAGGGCCCGGTGGACGCCGTTCTCGTCCTCAACGCCGACTTGGGACCGCTGCACCGGGTCCCGATCTAACACGCGATCCGGATGCTCATGCGCCAGGTCGCCGAGATCCACGAGGCCGAGCCGGACCGGCACCTCGGCATCTTCCCGATGCCCCGCGTGCTGCGGCTCGTCCGGTACGTCGTCACCCGCTGGCGCTACACCCACGGGCCCGCCTGGAGCAAGGGCGGCGTCCTGCGCCGCGACGGCCACCGGTGCGGCTACTGCCCCGCGCCGGCGACCACGGTCGACCACGTCCTTCCCCGATCCCGTGGCGGGCGGAACACCTGGCAGAACACGATCAGCGCTTGCTACGCGTGCAACCAGCGCAAGGGCGACCGGACCCCCGCCGAGGCGGGCATGCAGCTGCTCCGACAGCCGACGGTTCCCTCCTGGTCGAGCATGATGCAGCGCTGATCCCGGCCGGCGGGTCCGCGGCCCGCCGGCCACCCTTCCCGGGTCGTCTAGTCGGTAAGACGCCGCACTCTGGATGCGGAGAGCTGGGTTCGAATCCTGGCCCGGGAGCGCGATGCCCTCGTAGCCCAACGGTAGAGGCGACGGTCTGAGGGGCCGTACAGTGGCGGGTTCGAATCCCTCCGAGGGCACCAAGCCGGCGTAGCTCACCAGGTAGAGCACCGACCTTGTAACTCGGAGGCAACCGGTTCGAGCCCGGTCGCCGGCTCCAGGCCAGCGCAGCACGACAGGCGGTGCGCGCTTCTCGTAAGGGCGAGGTAGGGCGTTCGAGCCGCCTCGCTGGCTCTCCATGCCGACGTAGCTCAGGTGGTAGAGCGGCCGGCTCATAACCGGCAGGCCCCCGGATCGACACCGGGCGTCGGCACCACGCGCTCGTGGTGGAACTCAGGTAGACACGCGCGGTTCAGAGCCGCGTGCCGAGAGGCATGGGGGTTCGACTCCCCCCGAGCGCACGCAGCAACACCATGGGGTCGTAGCTCAGCTGGTAGAGCGCTGCTTTCGCGATGCAGAGGCCGGCGGTTCGACTCCGCCCGATTCCACGTCCCTCGCCCCGTCTCCGGCTGTACGGCGAGCGCACGAGGACAAGGCGCCGATCGTGAGGCTCGCGAGCTGATCGGCGGCACCGTCAATCAGCCGGTCCAGTCGGCGTGGCCTAGCGGCTAAGGCACCTCGTTGTCAGCGAGGGGATCGCGGGTTCGAGTCCCGTCGTCGGCGCGCAAGATCATGGAGGGGTGGCATGAGCGGTCTATGGCGCTGCCCTGCTAAGGCAGTACGGGGGCAACCTCGTCCCGGGTTCGAATCCCGGTCCCTCCGCCAGGTCGTCGTAGCTCAGCAGGTTGGAGCGCTTCCCTGATTAGGAAGAGGTCGGCGGTTCGAGTCCGCCCGGCGACACCATGCCCCCGTGGCTCAGCGGATAGAGCACTGGATTACGGATCCAGGGGTCGCGCGTTCGAATCGCGCCGGCGGTACGTATCGGGATGTGGCGCAGTTGGTAGCGCGCTGCGCTGGGGGTGCAGAGGTCGTCGGTTCGAGCCCGGCCATCCCGACCAACGGGCTGTAGCGCAGGTTGGTAGCGCGCCGCGTTCGGGGCGCGGAGGTCGTCGGTTCGAATCCGGCCAGCCCGACTCATGGTGAGGCCACCCGATAGGTGACGGGCGCCGCCTCGAAAGCGGACAGGGTCGCAAGGCCTTGGGGGTTCGACTCCCTCCCTCACCGCCACGCCGCCCGGCTCCTACTGTCGGGCTCTTACGGCACAATCTCCTGACGTGAAGAAGCGGTGCTCGATGTGCGGCGAGACGAAGCCGCTCGACCAGTTCGCCGTAAGCCGTCGCCGCACCGACGGACGGATCACGTATTGCAAGCCGTGCAAGAAGGTCTACAACGAGGCGTACTACCAGCGGACGCGCGATCGGCACAACCCGAGCCGGGCAGCGCGAAGGGATCAGCACCGCGCTGAGAACGCGCCCGCCTGATCGACTACCTGCGCTCTCACCCGTGCGTCGACTGCGGGGAAGACGACGTCGTCGTCCTGGACTTCGACCACCAGCGCGACAAGGTTGCCGAGATCAACGACCTGCTCCGCAACGGCGCGACTTGGACGCGCATCCTCGCGGAGATCGAGAAGTGTGAGGTGGTGTGTGTGAACGACCACCGACGTCGTACGGCAAGGGGGCCCAGGGATGGGCGCGCGCCGACGACCATGCGCCGTTAGCTCAATCGGTAGAGCTGCTGACTCTTAATCAGTAGGTTCCGGGTTCAAGTCCCGGGCGGCGTACCACCTGCCCCGCTAGCTCAGCGGACAGAGCAGCCGCCTCCTAAGCGGCAGGTCGCTGGTTCGAGTCCAGCGCGGGGCGCAGCACGATGCCGCCGGCGCCTGATGGCCGGGCTCCAGATTTTTAATCCGGACTGCGGAGGTTCGATTCCCTCCGGCGGCACTTGCGGGGTAGAGGAGTTCGGTCGTCCTCGCCGGCCTCATAAGCCGGAAATCGCGGGTTCGAATCCCGCCCCCGCTCCCGCCGCGGTAGCTCAGCGGGAGAGCAACGCCTCGACAAGGCGTAGGTCGCTGGTTCGATCCCAGCTCGCGGCACGCAGACGCGCGTTCGGTCATGAGTAGGCCCCTAGCCTTTTAAGCTGGTGAAGCGGGTTCGAGTCCGGCACACGCGACCATTCCGGCGTCGCCCAATCGGTAGGGCAGCGGACTGTTAATCCGTACAGGCACTGGTTCGAGTCCAGTCGTCGGAGCAATGGAGGGGTCCCGGCGGTCACGGGGACGCCGTTGGAAACGGTGTAGGGGGCGGAAGCCTCCTCGTGGGTTCGAATCCCACCCCTTCCGCGCATGCCCGCGTAGCTCAACGGGAGAGCACCTGGTCCACACCCAGGGGGTCGGAGGTTCGACACCTTCCGCGGGCACTGGCCTCCGGGTCGAGGTTGTGGCTGTAGCTCAATGGCAGAGCGCCGGGTTGTGGCCGCGGAGGTGCCGGGTCAGTACCGGCCAGTCACCCCAGTGGGTGCGCCACCGATGGGGAGGTGGGCCTGGCTGTAACCCAGGTGCGTAGACGCTCAGGGGGTTCGAATCCCTCCACCCGCACTGCCCACGTAGCTCAGCGGATAGAGCACCAGCTTCCGGAGTTGGGTTGTCGGAGGTTCGAGTCCTTCCGTGGGCGCCTTGGTCGTGTGCCCGAGTGGTCAGGGAGCGGTCTGCAAAACCGCGTACGCCGGTTCGAATCCGGTCACGGCCTCGACTGCCATCCACTGCGGATAGCGAGCGGGATGCCAGTACTTTAAGCCGGCGGGATGCGGTGGGACCGAGGCGGCGAGCGCGTCTCAGCTGAGGGACTGACCCCGCGCGGGCAGACACCCGCACAGGTGCCGGCCCGCGCGACGGGATGCCAGGCCCGCCGATCAGGTGCCACCGTTCGCGAGCCGAGATTGAGGGAGCGGGTTGGGAGCAGACGGATGCACTGAACAGCGTAGAACCGCACCGAACGGCACCGAACCGCGTTCAACTGCACCCACCCCAACCTGCACATTCTCGTTTCCGCAGGTCAGTGGCGGTGCGGAGTCCTGCTTCACACCGAAGCGGTCGGCGTTGCTCCCGACGTCACTGCTCGGTCGCTCGGACGACATCTCCTGACTCTACGTCGGACGCCGCCACGTCTGGCAGGGCGAGAGACGCCATGCCGGGAGGTGAGTGCAGCTCACTGTAAGCCCGGGTGGTGACCACGACGTTGCGGTCGCGCAGAACCTCCACCATGTCGCCGTGGCGCAGCTCGGTAGGGCTACAGGCACCGGACACGATCACTGGACGGCCCGTGATGTTGAAAACGTGGGAGATCACCATCTCGAAGCGCGGTTCCGGCACGAGCCAAGTGTAGGGGTGGCTGGTGTACGGACGGGGCGCAAGACAACGTCAAACGTCGACAACCAGCTGAAGTGACCCCTATCGGCCGGACTCATCAAGAGGTGTCCGCACATACCGCCAAACGAGCGTCACGGGCGTGACGAGCAGCCCGTGCGGCGAAGTCGGGGCTGCCGCGCGTTCGTTAGCCCGAACGATTGACGAAACCTCCCGGCACGGCCTCCCGACGGAGCGCACTGATCTGCCGCAGAGGGCACCCCCGCCAGCTTCCGCTCGTGGCGAGATCCAGGCGCTCGGACGTGGAGCACGACGGGCTCAGCTGGGGCGAGTCAGAGCTGAGCCAGAAGTTCCTGGGTGTCGAGGACGTCGCCGAACCGGGGCAGGACCACGGCAAGGGCGTGTTCGTGTTCCGCCGTCGTCATCCCGCTCATCGCGTCGGCTGCGAACACCACGTGGAAACCGTGGTCGGCGGCCGCTCGTGCGGTCGACTCGACCCCCATGGTGGTAGCCAGCCCCGCCATGACGACGGTGTCGACGCCGCGCTCGCGCAACTGAGCGGCCAGATCAGTGCCGTAGAAGGCGCCAATCGTGCGTTTCACCACGACCACGTCCCCGTCCTGCGGTTCCATCTCCGGAACGAAGCCGCTCCCCGGCGGCTGTTCGGCGATGTTCGGCCGCTCGACTCGGACCAACACCGCGGTGCCGCCGGCCCGCCGGAGCGCGGTGGCCAGACGGGCCGTCCGGTTCACGACGTCGGCACCACGGTGCGGACCCAGATTCTGATCAACGATGCGAGGCATCAGGTCGACTGCTATCAACGCCGTCCGGGTGGCCGCAAGTGTCATGCCGACGAGCGTACGCGTCGATGATCGCGTATCCAGGTCCGCCGCAGACGGCACGCCCCGCCAGCTTCCGCTCGTGCCGATGAGCGCGAGACCCGCGCAGGTATACGGCTGTCAAGGGTGCTGGCGTTCACGCGGGTTCCCTGAAGACGAAGCCGGCTGCGTACGGCGGGACTTCGTCCTTCTGGCGGGCATGGCCTGGAAGGCCTTGCGAGCGGTCACCTCGCCGCACATCGAAACCGTCGCGGGCAAGCTGCTGCGGCGGTACCGGGTCGGGGCGGCAGCGAAAGCGTGGGCGCTCGGTCGCTCGGGTCTTCAACTGCACGACTACGCGTTGCGTCTGAGGATCCGCCCGAACATGCCGCCGAACGTGCGCGGTGCCTCAGGGCATCGGTCCTGCTGAGCAACCAGACGCGGTCCCCGCGGCGGCCGCCGGTCAGCTGCCGGCGGTGTCGCGCCGAGACCAGGGGAGCGGGACGGGAGCAGACGGGTGCACCGAACGGCGTCGAACAGCTTCATCCGTCTTCGCGCACCCGGACCGGCTAGGTCCCGCAGGTGACAAGATTGCCCCAGGGCCGGGAGGGCAGGGGGCGGCGATGGCGGACCAGGAGAGCCTGGGCGAGTTGCTCCGCCGGCATCGCATCGGTGTCGGCCTGACGCTGGAGCAGTTGGCCGAGGCCTCCGGGGTCAGCGGCCGGACGATCAGCGACGTGGAGCGTGGCATCAGTCGCGCTCCGCGGGCGCGCACCGTGGCGGCTCTGGCCGACGGCCTGCGGCTCGACCCGGCGGAGCGGTCGGAGTTGCTGGCCGCCGCGCGCGCCGGGCGCCGCCGCGCTGCCGCGCCGGAACCGGCCGCGGCGCCTGGGTCGGCCATGCCGCGGGGGTTGCCGGACTTCACCGGCCGCCGGCGGGAGCTGGACGCGATCGTCGGGTGGGCGGGCGGCGCCCGGGTCGGTGAGCCGGCGCCGGTGGTCCTGGTCACCGGCTCACCGGGTCTCGGCAAGACCTCGCTGGCCGTACGGGCAGCCGGCGAGTTGGCCGGTTCCCTCCCGGACGGGCAGTTCTTCGTCGACCTGCGGGGTCTGGACGCCCGGCCGTTGCCTACGGCGACCGTGCTGGATCGGTTGATCCGCGCGCTCGAACCGAGCACCGGCGCCGTGCCGAGGCAGGTCGAGGAGGCCTCGGCCGTGTGGCGGTCGATGATCCGGGGCCGTCGGATCGTGGTGCTGCTGGACAACGCGGCGCACGAGAGCCAGGTCCGCCCCGTGCTGCCGTCTGAGGGCCCCGCGGTGGTGCTGGTCACCAGCCGGCGCGGTCTCACGGGCCTGGAGGGCGTGCACCGGATCATGTTGGAGCCGCTGCCTGACGAGGCGGCGGTGGACCTGCTGGCCGGTATCGCGACGGACCGGGTCGAGGCGGCCGGGCTGCGGCGGCTGGCCCGGCTCTGCGCCAACGTGCCGCTGGCGTTGCGGATCGCCGGTAACCGGCTGTCGACCCGGCCGGGATGGACCGTCGACGATCTCGCCGACCGGCTCGACCGGCAGGAGCGGCGGTTGGACGTTCTCACCGAGGGCGATCTGGAGGTGCGGGCGGCGTTCGCGTTGTCGCACCAGCAGTTGTCGGAGGCGGCCCGGCGGTTGTTCCGGCGGTTGGCGTTGGTGCCGGGGCCCTCCACATCGGTCGAGCTCGCCGCCGTGCTCGCCGACGAGACCCCGCCGGACGCCGAGGACAGGCTGGACGAGTTGCTGGACCTGACCCTGGTGCAGCAGCGCAGTGACGGCCGGTTCACCAGCCACGACCTGTTGAAGCTGTACGCCGGTGAGGAGCTGGTGGCCGCCGAGGACGCCGCCGGCCGGGCGGACGCCGAACGCCGGATGCGCGACTGGCTGCTGGACACCACCATCGTGGCCGGGCGGTGGTACGAACCGGCGTTCGGTGCGCCCGCACCCGGAGCGACCCGGTGGGTGGAGCTCGACACCGCCGAGGCGGCTCGGCGGTGGTTGCAGGCGGAGGCGGAGAACTGGGTGCCGGCGTTGCGGCAGACCGCCGAGGCGGGGGAGCACCGGCGGGTGGTCGACGTGGCCGAGTCGCTGCACTGGTTCTCCGACCTCTGGGCGAACTCCGGATACTGGCAGGAGGTGTACACCCTGTCCGCGGAGGCGGCGGACGCCTTGGCCGACGACCGGCTACGCGCGGTGCACCGCGGCTATCTCGCCTGGGTTTACAACGAACCGTTGAACGAACCGGAGGAGGGCTACCGGCAGGCGGTGCTGGCGTACGAGCACGCCCGCCGGGCCGGTGACCTGGGCCAGCAGGGCTGGGCGCGGATGTACGCCGCGTGGGCGCAGTGGCAACTGGGCGGTCACGAAGAGCAGTTGGCGCTGAGCCAGGAGGCGGTCGCCCTGTTCCGGGCGGCGGGCGACCGGGAGGGGTTGCCGCAGGCGCTGATGGAACGCGGCAAGGCGCTGGCGCGACTCGGTCGCAGCGCGGAGGCGATCGCGACGTACACCGAGATGATCGGCGTGGTCAGTTCGCCGGAGACCGCCCCCGCCCCGACCCTCGCTCGGTTGGCGATGGTGGCGGCCTACGGCGGCATCGGGCGGATCCACCTGGAGGCCGGGCGGTGGGAGCAGTCGATCGAGTTCAGCGACCAGGCGCTCCGATTCGCCCGGGAGACGGGCCACCGGGAGCAGGCGGCGGTGATGCTGACCCGGCGGGCCGAGGCCCGCGTCCACCTGGGTGACCTCCTCGCCGCGGTGGCGGACCTGCGGGAGGCCCTCGACCTGCAGCGGGACGCGGGGGACGAGCGGGGCCAACGCGCCACCCGGGAGCGGCTGGAACAGCTGCTCGGGCGCTGACGGCGGCGAGCTCGTCCGCCGGGGCGTGGCACACTTGGTCCGCCAAGAACCAGCTCAGGAGGGCGGCGGATGTCGCAGGAGCCGGCGCTCGCCGCCGCGCTGCGGGAGCTACGTACCCGGGCCGATCTGACGCTGGAGCAGTTGTCGGCGGCGTCCGGGGTCAGCGTCCGGGCGATCAGCGACATGGAGCGCGGCGTCAGTCGCGGTCCCCAGGCCAAGACGGTTGCGGCGTTGGCGGACGCGTTGCACCTCACCGGCGCGCATCGCTCGGCACTGCTGGCCGCCGCCCGGGCGGGCCGGCAACGCGGCACCGGGGAGGGCCCCGAGTCGGCCAACCGGTGCCCGATGCCCCGCCGCCTGCCCGATTTCATCGGCCGGCGGATGGAACTCGACCTGCTCACCGCGAACGCGGTCGACCCGTCGGTGGCCCAGGTCACTCTGATCAGCGGTTCCGCCGGGATGGGGAAGACCTCACTGGCGGTGCAGGCGGCTGCGGAACTGGCCGACGCGCAGCCGGACGGCCAGTTCTTCGTCGATCTGCGTGGCATGGATCCCCGCCCGCTGTCCGCGCTCGTGGTGCTCGAACGGCTCATCCGGGCGGTGGATCCCGGGATCACGTCCGTGCCGAAGTCCGTGGACGCGGCCTCCGCGCTGTGGCGTTCCGTCATCGATGGGCTGCGCGTCATGGTGATCCTCGACAACGCCGCGTCGGAGGGGCACGTCCGGCCAGCGCTGCCCGCCGCCGGTCCGGCCGTCGTCCTGGTCACCAGCCGCCGTACCCTGCCCGGCCTGGAGGCCGTACGCCGGATCGCGCTGGAGCCGCTACCGCCCGAGTTCGGGGTGGGGATGCTGGCCGGCATCGTGCCGGACCGCTCCGCTCAGCTCAGCGCGTTGAGCCGGCTCGCCGACCTGTGCGCGAACGTGCCGCTGGCACTGCGGATCGCCGGGAACCGGCTGGCCAGCCGGCCCGGCTGGACCGTCGAGGACCTCGTTGCCCGACTCGCCGCCGAGGAGCGTCGGCTCGACGGGCTCGCCGTGGGGGATCTGTCGGTCAAGGCGGCTTTCGAGCTGTCGTACCGGCAGTTGTCCGGCGTGGGCCGACGGATGTTCCGCCGGCTCGCGCTGGTGCCGGGCTCCTCGACCGGTACGCCATTGGCTGCCGTGCTGGCCGACGAGCCGCTCGCGATCACCGAGGCGGCCCTCGACGAACTGCTCGATCTGGGGCTGGTCCAGCAGAATCGGGACGGCCGCATCTCCTTCAACGAGCTGCTACGGCTTTACGCCGGGGCGCAGTTGCGTCGAGAGGAGTCGGCCGCGGACCGTGCCAGTGCGACCCTCGCCGCCCGGGACTGGTTGCTGGACACGGCGGTGGTGGCCGGTCGCTGGTATGAGCCGGAGTTCGGTGCGCCGCCGTCGGGCTCCACCCGCCTGGTCGAACTGGACACCGCGGACGCGGCCCGCAACTGGCTGACCGATGAGGCGGAGAACTGGCTGGCCGCGCTGCGGGCGTCCGCCGCGGACGGAAACCACCGGCGGGTGGTGGAGGTGGCGGACTCGCTGCACTGGTTCTCCGACCTGTGGGCGCACTGGGGCTACTGGGACGAGGTGTTCACCCTCTCCGCGCAAGCCGCCGACCGGCTCGACGACGACCTGCTGCGAGCCACCCATCGTGGCTATCTCGCCTGGGCGCACACCGTCGCACTCGGCGATCCGGCGGAGGGCTTCCGGCAGGCCGAGCTGGCCCACCGTCACGCGCTGCGCGCTGGTGACGTAGGCCAGCAGGGCTGGGCGCGGCTCTACGGCGGTTGGGCCAGATGGTCGGCGGGCGAACACGCGGCGGCCCTGGCGCTCGCGACCGAGGCGGCCGGGCTGCTGCGGGCCGCGCGCGACCGCGAGGGGTTGCCGCAGGCGCTCGGCATGATCGGCAACTGCCGGCGCGACCTGGGTCGCCACCAGGAGGCGATCGATGCGTACGAGGAGGTGCTGCGTGTCGTCCGGCAGCCCGAGGATGCGCCGCTCGGGCGCCTGGCCCGGATGGCCGAGATGGCGGTGACCCGGGAGATCGCGTACCTCCATCACCAGCTCGGTCGGTGGCGCGAGGCCATCGACATGGGCACGGCGGCGCTGGGGATGGCGCGTGAGCTGGACCACTCCCGTCAGGTGGCGGTGGTGCTGTCCCGCCGGGCCGAGGTGTACGTCAGCTCGGGTGACACCGCCGCGGCGGTCGCCGACCTGCGGGCGGTCGAGCGTGTGCAGCGGGAAACCGACGACGAGGCGGGGCTGCGCCGGACCCGCCGGCGACTCGCCGAACTGCGCTGACCGCCGACCCGCACCGGCTCGTCAGGCGGCGGGCCGCCCGGCGCGCAACGCCATCACGGCGACGTCGTCCAGGTTGACCCCGCCCCCGAATGCCAGCGCCGCCTCCTGCACGTGCCCGGGGACCAGGGCCACCTCGATCCCGCCCATCCGGGCGAGCAGGAGAGACAGGCGGCCGGCGTACTCCTCGTTCCCGCACCGAGCCTCGGTGACCCCGTCGGTGTACAGCAGCAACGTGTCGTCCGGCCCGAGCAACAGCCGGGTCTCGACCAGCCGGGGCTCGCTCACCACCCCCAGCATCGTGCCACCGCCGTCACCGACCGGGCCGACCTGCCCGTCCGGCCCGCGTAGCAGCACGGGCGGGTGCCCGGCGGAGCAGAGGACGACTTCCACCCCGGACTCCGCCGGCCGCAGCAACAGACAGACCATGGTGAGGAAGCGGGTGGTGACGGTCACGTCGTCGTCGGCGAGCAGGTGGTTCAGCGCCGACAGGATCTGCCGCGGTCGGTCGTTCAGGGCGGCGGCGCGACGGATCACGGCGCGCACGTCGTCGGCGACCGCGGCCGCCGCCGCGCCCTTGCCACAGACGTCGCCGAGCACGGCGATCCAGCGGTCGTTCCCGGTGGGAAAGACGTCGAGGAAGTCACCGGACAGCTCGGCGCCGCTCGCCGGCAGGCTGCTGACGGCCACCTGGAAGTACGCGGGCTGCGGCGGGGCGGGGTAGGCCGTGCGGCCCACTTCGTGGTGCGGTGCCGGTCGGGCCGGGGCGATCGAACTCATGGGAGGTAGCGCTTCCTGACGTGGGCCGTCGTACCCCCTGAATAAACCCGGTCGCCGGTCGGGACACCACGAAGAACACAGGCAGAAGCCCCGACACCCCTCGCGGACCGTCGTTCACCGGCTCCCGGACGGCTCCCGCCGGTGAGGGTGCGACCCAGGTCACCCGGGAAGCCGCGAAGGGGCAGGAGGCGGTGGTCGGGCGACCGATTTCGGTTACTTCGTCGCCTCTCAGTTCGAGGGTCGGTGACTTCTGCCTGTCTTCTTCATGGTCGTCACCGGGGCGGACCGGTTGACTCGGTGGTGCGGCGGGACCGACAGGCACGGGGCTCACCGGTCCGCCCGCACTCATCCCTCCCAGGTCAGGAGTACCTACATGCCCTACGTCAAGGTCGGCGAAGAGAACAGCGGCGACATCGACATCTACTACGAGGACCACGGCACCGGTCAGCCGGTGGTGCTGATCCACGGATACCCGCTCAACGGCGCGTCCTGGGAGAAGCAGACCCGCGAGCTGCTCGCCGCCGGCCACCGGGTCATCACGTACGACCGGCGTGGGTTCGGCAAGTCGAGCCAGCCCACGGTCGGCTACGACTACGACACCTTCACCGCGGACCTGAACACCCTGCTGGAGCACCTCGACCTGCGCGACATCGTCCTGGTCGGCTTCTCCATGGGCACCGGCGAGGTCACCCGCTACCTCGGCGCCTACGGCTCCGGCCGGGTCCGCAAGGCGGTGCTGATGGGCGCCATCCCGCCGTTCCTGCTCAAGACCGACGACAACCCCGACGGCGTCGACCGGCAGGTCTTCGAGGACATCAAGGCCGCGGTGGTCGCCGACCGGCCGGCGTACTTCAAGGACTTCCTGAACAACTTCTACAACGTCGACGTCCTCGGCGGCACCCGGATCAGCGACGAGGCGTGGCAGAACAGCTTCATCACCGCGGTCGGCGCTTCGGCGTACGCCGCGTACGCCTGCGTCGACAGCTGGCTGACCGACTTCCGTGACGACCTCGCGAAGATCGACGTGCCGACGCTGCTGCTGCACGGCGACGCCGACCGGATCCTGCCGATCGACGCCACCGCCAACCGGCTGCCCGGGCTGATCGCCGACCTGCGCTTCGAGGTCATCCCCGGCGGCCCGCACAACATCGCCTGGACCCACCCCGAGCTGGTGAACCGTCACCTGCTCGAGTTCATCGCCGCCTGACCCGCAGGAGAGAAGACATGACCGCTCCGACCGTCGTGCTGGTGCACGGCGCCTTCGCCGACGCCGCCAGTTTCGCGCCCGTCGTCACCGAACTGCTCGATGCGGGCCTCCCGGTGCGCGCGCCGGCCGTGCCCAATCGCAGCCTGCTCGGTGACGCCGGGTACATCGCCTCGGTGGTCCGGCAGATCTCCGGCCCGGTCGTCCTGGTCGGCCACTCGTACGGCGGCGCGGTGATCACCGTCGCCGGCACCGAGCCCAACGTCGTGGGCCTGGTCTACCTCGCCGGATACGCCCTGGACGAGGGCGAGAGCCTCGGCGAGCTGCAGGGCCGGTTCCCGGACTCCGACCTGGCCACCGCCCTCGTCTACACCCCGTTCCCGGCCGGGGACGGGCAGGAGGGCACCGACGTGTCGGTCGACGTCGAGCGGTTCCCGGCGATCTTCGCCCACGACGTCGACCCGGCCACCGCAAGGGTCCTCGCCGTCTCCCAGCGGCCGCTCGCCGGCGCCGCTTTCGGGGAAAAGGCCACCGCCGCAGCATGGCGGACCAAGCCGTCGTGGGGCATCGTCGCCGCCGCAGACCACACCATCAACCCCGAGGTCGAGCGGTTCGGTTACTCCCGGGCCGACATGACGGTCACCGAGCTGGACTCGTCGCACCTGATGATGCTCTCCCACCCACGAGAGGTCGCCGCCGTGATCCGCGAGGCGGTCGACCGTACCGCCGGCTGACCAGCCCGCCCCCACCCGGCGCGGCCGCCCCCTCCCCGGGCCGGCCGCGCCGGGCGCAGCTCCATCCGCTGAGGAGACCCGAGATGACCGCCCTGCTCACCCCGAACGTCGACATCCGTCGCGCGGGCGACCGCTTCTCCACCGGACTTTCCTGGTTGGACAGCAAGCACTCGTTCTCGTTCGGCCGCCACTACGACCCCGCCAACACCCACCACGGGCTGCTGCTGGTCAACAACGACGACCGGGTACGCACCGGCACCGGCTTCGAGACCCACCCACACCGCGACATGGAGATCGTCACCTGGGTGCTCCGCGGCTCGCTGGTGCACCAGGACTCCACCGGTCACAGCGGCGTCATCTACCCAGGCCTCGCCCAGCGGATGAGCGCCGGCACCGGCATCCTGCACAGCGAGAAGAACGACGCCTACCGGCTGGAGGCCGACCGGCCGCACGAACAGGTGCACTTCGTGCAGATGTGGGTGGTGCCCGACGAGTCCGGCGCCACCCCCGGCTACGAACAGCTCGAGATCGACGACGCGCTGCTCGCCGGCGACCTGGTCCCGGTGGCGTCCGGCATGGACCGGCACGACGGCCTGGCCGCCATCCGGATCCGCAACCGGTACGCCGCGCTGCACGCCGCCCGGCTCACCCCCGGCCAGAGCGTGCAGTTGCCGGAGGCGCCGTTCCTGCACCTGTTCGTGGCGCGCGGCGCGGTGACGGTCGAGGGCGCCGGCCCGCTCGGCGCCGGTGACGCGGCCCGTTTCACCGCCGTGGGTGGCCAGCGCGTCACCGCCGTCGAGCCCGCCGAGATCCTCGCCTGGGAGATGCACGCCACCCTGGCGGACCAGGCATGAACACCACCGCACCGGCTGCCGACGGTCCGTCCCGACGAACCGCGGTGTGACCGTTCGCCCAGGTGAGCCAGGCCGCAGCGTGGACCTCGCCGCTGCCGTTGATCGACTGATCGCGGCGGTGGTCGACCCGATCCCCGCCCCGGTACGCCTCCCGGTGGTCGTCTTGCCGCCCGGCAACGCCACTCCCGCAATCGCCGGCGTCGATCAGCTGATCGGCAGCTTCACCACCTACCACCCGTGCTGCCAGGGCCGGGTCACCAACATCCACCGCATCGCCGACCTGGTCGACGGCACGATCATCACCCCCGGGTGGACATTCTCGCTGAACACCACCGCTGGTGAACGGACCCTGGACCGGGGCTTCGTGCCGGCACCCGCCATCGTCAACGGGGAACTCGTCGACCAGCCCGGCGGCGGAGTGTCGCAGTTCTCCACCACCCTGTTCGACGCCGCCTGGTTCGCCGGCCTGCCGATCCTCGCCCACCAGCCCCACACCAAGTACATCTCCCGCTGTCCGCCGGGCCGGGAGCCTGGACTGAGCCTGAGCATCGAGATCGACAGCGTCCCGGTTCAAGCCCGTTTGCGAGGAGTGATCTCCTGCTGAAGGCCCGGCCGTTCTGCTGTCGGTGCGAATCCCGGCACCCGAGACCCGAATCCCCCCAGCGGACCTCTGGCCAGGGCTTGTTGCTCGGAGACCTCTTCGGCGAGACCGAAGGCGTGAATGTCGAGGTTCCGCCGGACCTGCCTGTCGATGGGAGCGGCCGGGCGCATCAGCCAGCCGTGGATCTGTCCGACCGGTATTGCCAGTAGACGAGGTTGTTGTGTGTGGCGCGGATGTCGGGGTGGTTCGGGCCGAGGACACGCCGGCGGTCGCTGAGCAGCGCTCGGAAGGCGGCTGCCGCACCTCTGGCATCTCCGGCGTACCCGCGCCACGAGGCGAGGTTGTTGCGGGTGGTCAGCGTGTCCGGATGGTCGGGTCCGAGGACACGCAGGCGGTCCGACAGGAGCTCTTCGAAGGCGGCCACCGCACCGGCGGCGTTCCCCGCCTTACCTCTCCAGTGCGCGAGGTTGTTGCGGGTGGTCAGCGTCTGCGGGTGGTCGGGCCCGAGGACGCGCAGGCGGTCCGCCAGGAGTTCCTCGAACGCCGTCACGGCGCCGGCGGCGTCCCCGGCCTCACCCCGCCAGTGAGCCAGGTTGCTCCGTACCCGAAGTGTGTCGGGATGGTCGCGGCCGACACGACGAAGCTGCTCGTCAAGTAGCTCCTGGAAGGCTGAGACGGCCTCGCCGGCGTCGCCCGCCAGGCCGCACCAGGAGGCGAGGTTGTTGCGAGTGTTCAGGGTGCGAGGATCGTCTGGGCCGAGGACGCGCAACTGCTCGCTCAGGAGGGCCCGGAAGGCGGCGACAGCGCCGGCGGCGTCCCCGGCCATGCCTCGCCAGAGGGCGAGGTTGTTGCGGGTGGCCAGAGTTTGGGGATCATCGGGGCCGAGGATGCGTAGCATGCTGGTGAGGAGATCCTGGAAGGCAGCGGCCGCGCCGGCGGGATTCCCGGACTGCCCCTGCCAATCCGCCAGATAGCTGCGGATGCCCAGGGTGTGAGGATGATCGGGGCCGAGGAGACGTAGGTGCTCGTCGAGTAGGTCCTGGAAGCCGGCGACCGCACCGGCCGGGTCGCCCGCCTCGCCCAGCCAGTGGGTGAGGTCGCTTCGGGTGACCAGGATGTCGGGGCGGTCCGGCCCGAGGTGCCGCCGCTGGTCGTCCAGTAGCTCGCCGAGGAACGTGATGGCCGGTAGGAGCAGTCCGGTTCGGCCGAAACTGCGTCCAATGGCGAACAGCACCGGGTGGGTGCGGGGGGCGATCAGCAGATGTCCGGTGGCGTGGCGTAACGCAAGGGCGTTGTTCCGTAGGAACTGTTCCGGCTCGGGATGGCGCGCCGAGGACCAACAGTCGAGGAGGGCGTCGGCGGCGGCCAGCGCGGCGGCGCGCAGTTCATCGGGCGAGAGGTGCTCGCGGGTAGCGCGTTGGACGAGGGCGTGAACGCGGATCTGACCGTTGGTGACGGTGGCCAGACTGAACCGGTGCAGGTTGTGCAGAGCACTGGTGGCCGCGTGAGCATCGCTCTGCTGATCGTCACCTGTCGTGCGGGTGAGGTAGGCCAGGACGGGCCGGCTGGTGAAGACGGCCGCAGGTATGCCGTTGGAATCCAACACTGAGGCCAGGGCGAGCATCGGTCGTGCGAGGTCTTGAGGCTCGGCCCGGTCCGCCGCCTCGACGGACAGGGACCACGCGGCGGTCACCGTTGCTCGCTGGTCGTCAGGTAGAGCGTCCTGGTGGGGCAACAGCTCTGCCAGAGCAAGCTTCCGGTCGGCGAGGCGCCTGCGGTAGCCGGCGCAGTCGAGGCCGTCCGTATCGGCGCGGTCACGGATGTAAGCCGTCGCTTGAGCAAGTGCGAGAGGTAAGAAGCCCAGGTCAGCGGCGAGTCCGTCCGCGCCGGTCAGCCGAGCCGGGTCGGCGATGGCTCGCTTCACGTAGGAAACGGCCTCGACAGGTGTGAAGAGACCTACGGTGATCAAGGCCCGTCCCTCGGTCGCCAGGACGGCGTCACGACGACGGGTTGTCACCAGCGTGCGGCCGTTGCTGTTGGCGGGAGGCCACAGACCAGCGGCGTGGACCGGCGCGTCGAGGTTGTCCAGGACGATCAGGTGCCTTCGGTGGGTGCGCTCGAGCCAGCCGAGCAGGGCACCTGCTGCTTCCTCGGGAGGAACCTTGGCGCCGACCACCCCGAGCCGCTCCGCGGTCTGGGCGTACGCGGTGACGATCGCGTCGCGGCTGGCGGCAGTAATCCACACCAGCAGATCAAGCTGATCGGTGTCCGCCAGATGGCGCGCGAACCGGGCAGCCAACTGGGTCTTGCCGACCCCGCCCATCCCGGACAGGACCTGGGTCGTCACCATCGTCCGCCCGGCACGAGCCGAGGCGAACAGGTCGTCGGCGATGCGGCGATCCTGGAACCACGCCGCCAGCCGCGGGACCGACCCGACCTGAATCAAGCTACCGACAGTGGCACCGCTCCTGGGCCGGACCGGGCCGGAAACGGGCCGCAGCATCACCACCAACGTGAACAGTCCGAGCAGCGCGCTGACTATCCCCGCTATCCACCCCGCCTGCTCCGTGCCTTTCCACCCCGGGCTCGGCAGGTCCCCGCCCCACGGACCGCCCACGGCAAACGCGGCGAGGCCGAGCACCAGCGCCACGGCTGTCCCCAACACCAGGCCTGTTTGGTGCCGCCGCGGCTTGCGGTCAAAGACTCGGGTCACCACCCCATCATCGATGGTCGTACCCATCATGAGGAAACCGACGACCCGGCAGAGGCAACAATCAACCTTGGCATTCCGCGGGTTGGCGAACCGCGCAGATCATGAACGGACGACGATCGGGTCTGTCGACGAAGCGACCAGACGCGGTTGGCAGCGACTGTCCAGCGTGGGCCGGCGGCGACACCGCGGCGGACCTCGCAGGGCGGCGCCGGTGTAGCCGTCAACCGATGGTGGACAGCCGCCGTCAACGGGACGGCGTTCAGTTCGCGGGAAGCAACCGACCTGTCTCTGTGCCCTGGGCGTCGAGGAGCACCAGGATGTGACCGTCGAATCCTGCTCGTCTGGCCGTCGTGAGCCATCCTCCGACGGACACACTGTCGGCGCAGAACACCAGGGTCGTTCCTCTTGTGGTCGTGAGTAGTGTGCCGCTGGTAGCGGTGATCCACCGACCGCTCTCGTCGTTGCAGCCGTCGGATCCGTGCCATTCGCCGTCAGCCGTGAACGTCACGTATGCGGCCCTGTGTCCCGACAGGGGAACCCAGCGACCCGTCAGCCGGTGTCGGTCCACCGGAACCAGCCTCCCCGGTAGGGCGACCGCTGGTGTCAGGGCCCGGCGGGCCTCGTCAGTGAGCACCGGCGGCTCCAGTGCGTCGTCGGCCTTGTCGGGCTCGGGGGTCGGTGTCGCCCCGGGGATCAGCCGGGCGACCGGTTGTGCTCGTGCGTCCAGGAGCACGGGTAGCCCTGCGCGGTCGAACTGGTAAGCGGTGACGCGGCGCAGCCATCCGGGGGTTTCTTGACTGGCCTTCGCGCAGCCGGGGATGCCTTCGACCGCGGCGGTGGCAGCCGTGAAGATGTCCGCGAGGAAGGTGCCGTCGCTGCTGGCCCGCCAGGATCCCCCCAGAGTGCCGCAGCGGCTGCCGATCAGGTCCAGATCACGGTCCGCGAGGCGCAGGATCGTGCCCGCGCCGGGATCGGCAACGTCGACGATCGTCCAAGAACCGATCAGTGACGTCGGCGCCAACGGCACCACCGGCCCACTGGTTCCCGAGGTCGGCTGCGGATTCGCGCGCTCCGGGTGGCTCTGCCTACTGCACGCGGCGAGCAGCACACCCACCACGACCAGCGTCGCGAGGTAACCCTGTCGTACCACCTCTGCTCCTCCGGTCGAGCCCCGGCCAGGCTCTGGGTCTCGTGCAGCGAGTTACCGAACCGCCTGCTCCTCTCTAACGGCCGGGAGGGACATCGGGTGCGCCCGGAGTTCGCGCAAGCCTGATACGCCACGGCGACGCGAGGACTGAGGTCTACCGCTGTGGTGGACTCGGCCAGCACGACGGCTGGAGCGGCGGCTACGTGAGCGGCGGTACGCGGAATCACGGGCGGACGGGACCGCAGCCGACGAGCTGGCCACGGCCGTCGGCCATCGCATGTACATGGTCCGGGTGAAACTGGGCTTGGGGGACATCGCCTACGCGATGGGCGACCGGTCCGCAGCCGGGACGGCATGGCTGGCGGCACACCAGTGATCATGCGGGCTTTCGTGCGGATGCCTCGGTCGGGTAGCAGGTTGGCCAGGACGCGCGTTCACCGCCGGATCGAAGTGCAGCGGATCGCGGTCGCCCGTCGGGCCGGTGGAGCAGGGGGGGCGGGGCGCGCGGCTGGCCGGTGGAGCTCTCCGTGGTGAAGCGGCAGTTCGTCCGGGGTAGCTGCCGGCGGCTCCGCTCGGTGGGCCCGGGCATCGTTCGCGCATGCCGAAGAGCGGATACGGAACGCCTGCCGCCCGCCGGCATCAGACGTGTCAGCATGACGTCCGTGGATCACTACGGGCTTCTGCGGCGAGCCGCGACCGACGCGGGCTTCACCGAGACGGAGACGGAGGCATTCGCCGAACTGCTGCGCTTCGCCATCTGGACAGGTCAGCGGAACAACGGCGAGCTCGCGGCGCATTCTCGGGGTCTGCCGCCCCAGCGGCCCGCCGACCTGCTCGTCGGCCAGGCCGGCGGCCTGCCGCAGCTCCCGGTCGGCATGCCGTGGCCCACCGACCCGGAGGGCTACCCGCTGCCGTTCATCGCGTCCTTCGACTGTGCCGCGCTGCCGCGGATCGAGCGCCTGCCGCTACCGTCCGACGGCTCCCTGCTGGTGTTCCTGCATCACGAGGAGGACTACGACACCTGTGAGCGCAGCGACGAGCAGCAGTACGGGCGGCTGCTTCACGTAAGGGCCGGCACGGAGACCGCGGCGCAGCCGCCGGCCAACTACGCTGCCCATCCCTACTACGCGGACCGTGACTTCATCGCCCCCGAGCAGGACCTTGTCGCTGTCGTCCACGCCGCCCTGCCCTCGTGGCTGACCGCGGAGGATGCGGACCTGTCCGTCTTCCAGCAGCAACTGGCGCGCGACATGCCGCATCATCGGGAACTGTGTGCTCTGGTCGACCGGCTCTGGCCGGCCGCCAACGTCCCCGCCTTCCAGTTCGGCGGCTACTCGTGGCACACCGGTGGCGTGTCCTACGGCAAGCTGTACGACGATCCTGAGCTGGAGATGGCAGAGAAGAAGCTTCGAGGCCGCCTGCCCGGCATCGACCGCGCCCAGGAGGCCCTCCTGGTGGAACAGGAGTTGCAGCGGGTCCGCCGGGAGTGGCTCCCGTTGGTGCAGTTCGAGACCCGTGACGACGTCTACTTCGGCCGTTTCATGATCCGTCTCGACGACCTCGCCGCCCGGCGGTTCGACCGCGCTGTCTCCTGGACCGAGTTCACCGAGTGAGCGAGGACAGGTGTCGCTCTCCCGGCAGGCGCAGCTCAGGTCCAGTCAGCGAGTGCGTGAGCAGGCGTGTCGATGACGACCACCTCCGACACATGGCTTCGCAAGTCTTCGACGCCCTGCCGCCGGTCGTGCCGGCCGGCCCACCCTGGCGTCACGCTCGGTAGGTCCTTGAGCGGGCGTGGTGCCCGCTCTCGGGCGATGCGCGGGCACCCCGACTAGCGTGTACGACATGGTCGAGTCTTGGGACCTTTCGAGTCCGGCTTCGCGTCGGGAAGCGCTCCGGATGGTTGACGTAGCTGATCCCGGCCCTTGCCACGCGATGCTCCGAGAGATCTTCGATCTCGAAAGGGCGTGGCGCGAAGGCCCGGACGTGGGCGAGAGCGACGAGTACGAGCAGGTCTACGTGACGGCCTTTCTGCTGTTCCTCATCGGCGATCCCGCGGACTCACCGCGCCTGTACGGGGCGAAGTTCCGCACGGGCGACATGGACCTGGGCATCGGCTTCGACGCCCAGGCCATCTTCGGAGCGGGCCGGGGCGACACGCTTCATTGGCTCTTGGAGAACGGATACGCCGACGAGCGCGCGCGTCTGTCTGAGTGGTTGTCGCAGTCGGAAGACCCGAAGATCGAAGACTGGGCTCGGCACGTACGCGATTACTTCTACTCACCGGACGGCGTGTTGCTCCTGGATCCGCTCTAGACACGCCCTGGCCAGCAGGATCCGTCCGCTCCTGCCGCTGACAAAGCTCGCCGTCGGCGTGACGGACGGGGTGGCGGCCGGCAGGCGAGGTCAGGCAGGGTGATCCGATGGATGTCGCGATTGTTCTCGTGCACAGCCCCTCGGTGGGTCCTCTGACGTGGGCGCCTGTGGCGGCGAGGCTGAACGCCTCGGGCGTGGTCACGGTGGTGCCCTCGCTGCTCGGTGTGGCGGATGCCGGGCCGCCGTTCTGGCCGTCCGTCGCGGAGACCGTCGGCAGATCCATCGGCGAGTTGCCGTCGGACATGCCGGTGGTCCTGGTCGCGCACAGCAACGCCGGCCTCTTCGTCCCGGTCATCGTCGAGGCTGCCGGGCGTCCCGTGACCGGCTGTCTGTTCGTCGACGCGGCGCTGCCCGCCCGCAGCGGGCCGACGGCGGTGGCGCCGCCTGAGTTTCTCGATTTTCTGCGGCCCAAGGCGACCGGTGGCCGGCTGCCGCAATGGACGGCGTGGTGGGACGAGTCCGATGTCGCGCCGATGTTTCCGGATCCGCAGACCCGGCGTGCTGTCTCGGCCGAGCAGCCGCGCCTGCCGTTGAGCTACTACGAGGAGAAGGTTCCCGTTCCGGACGGCTGGGACGACGCGGCATGTGGCTATCTGCTGTTCGGGCCGCCCTACGACCAGACCGCGCAGGACGCGCGGGACCGCGGCTGGGACGTCGACCAGGTGCCCGGGCTTCACCTGCATCAACTCGTGGATCCGGACGCGGTGACCGCGCGCATCGTCGCCATGGTCGACAGGTGGTGTTCGCCGGCCGGCTGAGGATGCGCCACCGGCCCGGCGGGCGGGAGCAGACGGTCAATCCCCGGTGGCACGCTCGACCGCGGCGCGGTCGCTCGCCACGATGAGGTCGAGTAGTTCCCCGCCCAGCCCGGCCGGTGCCCGGACCCGACCGCCGCCGGTGGAGATCGCCTGCGGGCAGGACGCGTCGCCGAGCACCACCGAGACCCTGTCGAGGGCGATTCCGACCGCACCGGGCGTCTTCAGCTCGCATTCCTCACCCGCGGGCACGGGGTCGCGCAGCTCGGCGAGGGCGATCCGGATCCGGGCCAGCGTCTTGGCGTCCATGGCGGTGACCATGGGGCCCGCGTTCTCGCTGACGGCGGCGGTGATGCGGTCGGGCAGCACGAGGCCGCCGGAGGCCGGAGCCGCCGGCCCCGCGGGCCAGGTCACGCGCGCGAGCAGCTGCTCGCGACCGTTGGCGTCACCCGAGATGAAGACCCCCGTCGCCATCTCCTCCTCATCGAAGGCGCGGTAGGTCCACTGGGACCGCCTGATGTCCTCCGTCACCTGGAGCAACCGCCCGTCCTCGACTACCAGCCGCTCGGGGTTGACGTATCGGGGAACGGCGTCCCGCACGAGAGCCATCCAGGTCTGACCTTCCGACGGGCACGCGGACCCGGGCTGCCTTGCCCGGGGGGAACCCCGCCGCTCGGCGAGGTAGACGGTGCGCGGCTCGGCGAGGCAGGGGTCGAAGGTGGTGACCTCGCTCGTCCGCCACCCCTTCGGGACGGCCACCGACAGGCCACCCAGGCTCACCGTTCTCCCAGGGGCCCCGCCGGCGTCGGGTCGTTCCGGGGCCGCGATTCGGAGGGGCAGGACCACCCCGGCCGCGACCGCAACCGCGACCGCGACGGAGCCGGCGGTGCCCCAGGCCCGCCGGCGGCGCCGGACGCTGCGCCGCCCGAGGCTGACCAGCCGCGCGGCGGGATCGGTCTCGATCGGCGTCACGGAGGCGGCTGCGCGTTCGAGCAATTCGTTGACGTGGGTGGGATTCACGGCGTCTCCTTGGCAGATTCGACGAACAGACCGCTGGCGCGCAGCGCCGCCAGGGCACGGGACGTGCGGCTCTTGACCGTTCCCACCGCGACGCCGAGGGTCTGTGCCACCTCGGCCTCGGAGGCGTCGGCCCAGAACCGCAACACGAGCACCACCCGCTGGTCGGCGGGCAACCGGCGCAGACTGGCGAGCACCTGCACGCTGAGGTCTGACCGATCGGTGAAGCCACCACGGGATGTGTCCGGCAAGTCCCCGGTCGGCACCTCGTCCCGCCAGCGCCGACGCCTGGCCCGCATCGCGGTACGGACCATCACCCGCCGGACGTACGCCTCCGGTCGCCCGTCCGGCAGGCCGAGCCGGTGCCACGACCGGTAGGCCGCGATCAGCCCCTCCTGGGCCAGGTCTTCGCCCAGCCGGCCGTCACCGGTCAGTAGCGCGCCGAAGCGGACGATCTCGCGGTACCGGCTGACGACGAAGTCCTCGTAGCCGGGGGGTTCCGCTCTGCGAAGCAAGCCCATACCTCACTAAGGGACCTGGACCTGCCGGATGGTTCCCCGGTCCGGCCCGGTCGCGACGAGCGCCCCGGCGCAGGCCGAGCCGGGCGAGGAGCCCGGCGCCAAGGGGATCGGGCCGTGCTACCGCGAGCCGTTCTCCTCGTGGGTGACCGGAGCCGCTCGGACGCGAGCGAGCAGGTTCAACCCCAGGGCGTACGCGGCGGAGCTCACCAGCAGGGCGATGCCGGCGCCGCGCCCCCAGTCGCCCACCGTCACGGGCGGCACGGCCCAGACATCCGTCGACAGTCCGGCCAGTGCGATCGCCGTGCCGGCCGCCATCGGTGGAACGGTCCACAGCAGCGCGTACGGCGCGTGGAACCGGTCGTCCTGCACCAGCCCGACCAGCGTGGCGACGCACCAGCCGAGCAGGATCAGGAGCACGAGCGGCCAGCGCGTCGCGGGTCGCCGCAGGCGCCCGTGCAGCAGCGCGCCGAGGCCCACGCCGGCAGCGGCGTGGAGCGGGTAGGCGGCCACCTCGTACAGGAGAACCCTGACCAGGATCGGGTCGTCGAGTGCCGGGGTCGTGAAGAAGGCGCTGTCGAGGGCTCGGGCGAGCGGGTACGCGACCGCGACGGCCACCCCGGCCAGGAGCAGCGCGAGCGGGACCGCCACCGCCAGCGCCCTCGCCTGTGCGTTCCGTCCGGCGAGGACGACGCCGGCCAGCCACGCCAACGCCTGCCCGCAGAGGACGCCGGAGGTGTACCGGAGGATGCGCGTGGTGTGGAGCAGCTCGTACTGCTGCGCGTCGCCCTGCGCGTCGTAGTTGATCCAGAAGCCGTAGAACCAGCCGTTGAACGGCATGGCCACGAGCACCAGCAGCGCCATCGCCGGCACCGACCACAAAACCGGGCGCATCCGTCGAGCTTGCCCGTCCCTGCGGCGGTCGGGCAAGGGGACGGCCGGCGGTCGGACCGACTGTCGCGGAGCGGCGACGGATGCTCGACACTGGATCCTTCCGTCCCGACGAGGAGTTGCCATGACCGAGGTCGTCACCTACCGGCCCGAGCCGGCGGAGATGTCGTACACCTTCGGCGGCCGGGAGCCGGTCCTGCGGGTCCGGCCCGGCACCGTCGTGCAGCTGTACACCGAGGACTGCTACGGCGGCCGGGTGCGGGGGGTCGACGACCTGCCCTCACGGGTGTGCGAGTTCCCCTACCTCAACCCGGTGACCGGACCGATCCACGTCGAGGGCGCCGAACCGGGGGACACGCTCGCGGTGCACGTGGTGGCCGTCGAACCGGCCCGGGACTGGGCGGTCTCCAGCACCTTTCCGCACTTCGGCGCGTTGACCGGCACGCACACCACGGCCATGCTGCACCCCCCGCTCGACGAGGTGGTCTGGATGTACGACGTCGACGTCGCCGCCGGGACGGTGACGTACCGGGCCCGCCGCGGCGACTACACGGTGGCGCTGCCGTTGGACCCGATGCACGGGACCATGGGGGTGGCGCCGGCGGCATTCGAGTCACGGATGACGATCGTGCCGGACGCCCATGGCGGCAACATGGACTCACCCGAGCTGCGGGCCGGCGTGACCGCGTACTTCGGGGTCAACGTGCCGGGCGCGCTCTTCGCGGTGGGTGACGGTCACTGCCGGCAGGGCCACGGCGAGGTGTGCGGCACCGGGGTCGAGGCGGCGATGAACACCACGCTGATCCTCGACCTGGTGAAGGGCGTGTCGACGCCGTGGCCGCGGCTGGAGTCCGACGACGCGCTGATGAGCACCGGCTCGGCCCGGCCGCTGGAGGACGCGTACCGGATCAGCCAGCACGACCTGGTCAGCTGGACGGCCGAGCTGATGGGGTTGGACCAGCTCGACGCGTACCAGCTGGTCAGCCAGGCCGGTGAGGCGCCGGTGGGCAACGTGTGCGACCCGAACTACACGATGCTGGCCCGGGTGGCCCGGCGCTACCTGGGCGGCGTGACCGCGTACGACGGCGTTCACGCACGGCTTCGCGAGACGGGCCGGGCCCACCTGGCCCACCGCTGACGGTCGACCCGGCCCCGCTCACCGCCGGCCGGTCCCGGTAGCTCCGACCGGATGCGGACCGGTTCGGGCGGGGTCCACCTCGGTCGCGGCCGTTCTCCGGTCCAGCTGCCAACCCCGGCCGTACGCCTCGTCGAAGGGCGCCTCGCCGAGCGCGCCCCGGCTCCGGCGGGCGAGTTCGCGTACCCGCCCGTCGGTGCGGTCGTGCGTGCCGCGCAGTCGGGACGCGGCGCCGAGCAGGACGGCGGCCTCGTGGTGCCGTCCGTTCGCTGCGGCCAACGCGGCCGTCTCGACCGCCACCAGCGACAGCACGGGCAGATCCCTGCTGCTCAGGGCCGCCGCGTACGCCTGCTCCAGGGCCTGCCGCGCACCGGCCGGGTCGCCCAGCTCCAGGCGCAGTGCGGCCCGGGTCGCGCCGGCCACCGCCCGCACGTGGTGGTGGGGGAACGCGATGTCGGTGGGCTGCCCCCGCTCGGCGTTGTCGAGGAGTTCGCCGGCGCGGCTCGGGTCGCCGAGTCGCAACCAGAGGCCGGCTTCCCGAACAGCGACCAGGACCACCATCTCCGCCCCGGCGGCGCGCCGGGCTCGCTCCCGGGCTGAGTCGATCATGGCGGTGGCGAGGTCGGTCTCACCGCGTCGCAGGTGCAGGTCGGCCCAGCGCAGGTCGCGATAGACCTGGTCGCCCGGGCTGGACGAGCCGAACTCGTCGGCCAGCGACCGGGCCTCGCGCAGGTCGGCCAGCGCCCCGTCCAGGTCGCCGTCGTACTGTCGGATCTGGGCGCGCATCGGCAGCGCGGCGACTCGGCCCCAGCGGTCGCCGACCCGGCGGAAGCGGTCCAGGGCCGCCGCCACGTCCGCGCGCATCCCCTCCACGTCGCCCGCGTTCTCGGCGAACTCGGCCCGGAAGATGCCGGCCAGCCCGGCCAGCCATCCGTCGTCGCCGTCGGCTGCCCGTTCGACGAGCGCGAGCGCGGCCTCCTCCTGCCGGAACGCGAGCGGAAGCGCGGCGAGCGCCGCGAACAGACCCGGCAGTCGGGGGTACGCGAGCAGCCGCAGGGTCAGCTCCCGGGTCCGTGCCCGGTCGTCCGCCGACTCTCGCGCGGTCATTCCGGGCCGGGTGCCGACTCCCCGGTGGAACAGGTGGATCGCCGTGGCGCAGTCGCGTTCCGGGGTCCGTTCGCCGGCGGGCACCGCCAGCGCCTCGCCCAGCCAGTGGTCCGCGTCGGAGTGCCGGCCGGACAGCTGCCAGTACCAGGTCAGGTCGAGGGCGAGCGCGACCGCGGCGGAGGCGTCGCCGGCCGCGCAGAGCTGACGCAGGGCGGCGAGCGTGTTGTCGTACTCGGCGTTGAGCACCCGCACGGCGGTGAGCTGAGCGGCCCCGCGCAGCATCGGGTCGTACCGGGCCAGGAGCGCGGCGAAGTAGCCGGCGGCCAGGTCACGGGCGGTGTTAAGGTCGCCGCGCTCGGCCAGCCGCTCGGTGCCGTACTCGCGCAGCGTCTCCAGCATGCGGTAGCGACCCGGCTCGTTCGCGAGTTGGAGCAGCGACCGGTCGACCAGGGCGGCCAGCAGCTCCGGGATCTCCGCCGCGGGTACGGAGGTGGCCGCGCAGACCGCGGTGGCGGACGCCGGTGTGACGCCGCCGGGCAGGACCGAGACCCGTTCGGCGACGGTACGTTCGCGGTCGCCGAGCAGCTCCCAGCTCCAGGCGATCACCGCCCGCAGCGTGCGGTGCCGGGTCGAGGCGGTGCGGCTGCCGGTGCCGAGGAGTCGGAACCGGTCGGACAGCCCGTCGGCGAGTTCCGGCAGGGACAGCGTGCGCATCCGAGCGGCGGCCAGCTCCAGCGCGAGCGGCAGCCCGTCCAGCCCTCGGACCACCCGGCGGATGTCCGGCAGGGTCGTGTCGTCCACGGTGAAACCCGGTCGGACGGCCGCGGCGCGTTCGGCGAACAGGCGTACCGACGCCGTCCGCCGCGCCTCGTCGAGGCTGTCGTCGGGCTCGGGAAGTGCCAGCGGGCCGAGCGGCACCAGCGCCTCGCCGTCCACCGCGAGGGGCTCGCGGCTGGTCGCGAGCACGCGCAGCCCGGCGCACCGGGGCAGCAACGCCGCGAGCAGACGGGCGACGGCGTCGATCAGGTGCTCGCAGTTGTCCACCAGCAGCAGGCTCTCCTGACCGGCGAGCTGGTCCACGAGGACGTCCAGCTCGTGGCCCGCGCTGCGCGTCCGGGCCGCCGACGTGACGCCGCCGCGCCGCCCGGTGGCGGCGAGCAGGGCAGCTGCGACCTCGGCCGGATCGGTCAGCGCGGCGAGGTCGACCCACCGGACGCCGTCGCGGTACCCGTGGCGATGACGGTGGGCGTACTCGACGGCGAGGCGGGTCTTGCCGGCGCCGCCGGGGCCCAGCACGGTGACCAGACGTCCGGTGGCGAGCAGGGCGGCGATCCGGGCGAGATCGTCGTCGCGCCCGACGAAGCTGGTCAGCGGCGCGGGCGGCGTACCGGGCGTGCTCGGCGCGGGCGGCTCGGGCCGGGCGGTGTCGCCGGTCCGCTCGGCGCGCAGCAGGCGCAGGTGGCGCTCGCGCAGCGCCGAGCCCGGATCGGTGCCCAGGGCGTCCGCCAGGGCTTTCCGCACCCGCTCGTAGCAGGTGAGCGCCTCGGCCTGGCGGCCCTGGGCGACGAGCGCGTCCATCAGCAGCGCGGCCGCCCGCTCGTGGACCGGCTGCTCCGCGAGCAGGGCGGCCAGTCGGGCGGCGGCCGCGTCCGCGCGGCCCAGGGACAGCTCCGCGTCGGCCAGGCCGGTGACGGCGTCGAGCGAGGCGTGCGCCAGGCGGGCCGCGGCGGCCGGCGCCACCGCGGCGACGGCCGCGGGCTCGGTGCCGGGGCGGTCACCCCAGATCGCGACGGCCTCGCCCAGCACGGCCGCCGCGGCGAGCGGATCCCCGGCGTGCAGGTGCTCCCGGCCGGTGGCGGCGAGCAGTTCGAACCGCAGCGCGTCCACGCCGTCGGCGGTCACCTCGAGCCGGTACCCGCCGCCCGCCTGGGTGACGGCGCCGGACGAGCCGAGGGTACGTCGCAGCCGCGAGACGAGCGCCTGCAGCGCGTGAGCCGGGTCGGCGGGCAGGTCCTCGGCCCAGATCGCGTCGACCAACGTCTCCTGCCCGACCGCCCGCCCGCCGGCGAGCGCCAGCCGTACGAGCAGGCCCTGCGACCGCGCGCCCGGCACCGGCAGGACGACGTCACCACGGCGGACCCGCAGGGCGCCGAGCAGTTCGAGGCGAAGCCGCGCATCCCCGTCCACCCCACGATCGTCGCCCGCGCGCCTCGCGCCGCCAAATTCGGGGCCCGGGCCGCGTGAGCGGCGTGTGCGGGCCGTGTGAGCGGCCGGGGCCACTCTTGCGGTCCAGGGCCACTGACGGCCACCTCCGACATCGAGGGTCGAGATGAATTCTGACGCGGCAACCGAGGAAGCCAACCGGGCGGCGGGCCCGCGCCCGGTGCGGGGCGATGCCGCGGGCGGCGGGGAATCCGGTGGGCCGAACCGGTGGCTCGCGCTCGCCGTCCTGTGCGTCGCCCAGCTGATGGTCATCCTGGACTCCACCATCGTGAACATCGCGCTGCCGAGCGCGCAGCGCGACCTGGGGTTCTCCGACGGCGACCGGCAGTGGGTGGTGACCGGATACGCGCTGGCGTTCGGAAGCCTCCTGCTGCTGGGTGGACGGCTCTCGGACCTGTTCGGGCGGAAGCGACTGTTCGTCCTCGGTGTGCTGGGTTTCGCCGCGGCCTCGGCGGTCGGCGGCGCCGCCGGTGGCTTCCCGCTCCTGCTCGTCGCCCGGGTCGGTCAGGGGGCGTTCGGGGCGATGCTCGCGCCCGCCGCCCTGTCGCTGCTGTCGGTCACCTTCGCCCGGGACGCGAAGGAGCGCGGTCGTGCCTTCGGGGTCTTCGGCGCGGTCTCCGGCGCGGGCGGCGCTCTGGGGCTGCTGCTGGGTGGCGTCCTCACCCAGGACGCGTCGTGGCGGTGGTGTCTGTACGTGAACCTGGTCATCGCCGCGCTCGCCCTGGCCGGTGCGTCGATCTGGCTCCGCGGCGGCGACCGGCCCGAACGGGTACCGCTCGACGTCGCGGGCACGGTCACGGTGGCCCTCGGCCTGGTCGCGATCGTGTTCGGGCTCGGCAACGCGGAGTCGCAGGGCTGGACCGACGTCCGGACCCTCGGCGCGGTTCTCGCCGGAACGGTCCTCGTGGTCGTGTTCGTGCTGATCGAGCGCCGCGTCGCGCATCCGCTGCTGCCGCTGGGCGTCGTTCTGGACCGCACCAGGGGAGCCGCGTTCCTGTCGGTGGGGATCTCGGGGATCGGATCCTTCGCGATCTTCCTCTTCCTCACCTACTACCTCGTCGACACGCTGGGGTTCACGCCCCTGCAGACCGGCACGGCCTTCCTGCCGATGGTCGCCCTGCTGGTGGTGGGGGCGGTCCTCTCCGGGGCGATGCTCATGCCGCGTACCGGCCCGCGTCCGCTCGTCCCGGTGGGCTGCCTGCTCGCCGCCGCCGGGATGGTGCTGCTCACCGGGATCGGCACCGACTCCAGCTACGTCGGCGGTGTGCTGCCGGCGCTGCTCGTCATCGGATTCGGTTTCGGACTGATCTTTGGTCCGGCCCAGAACGCGGCCACCAGCGGAGTCGACTCCCGTCGGGCCGGCGTGGCCTCCGCGATGGTCAACACCACCCAACAGGTCGGTGGGTCGATCGGGACGGCCGTGTTCAGCTCGCTCGCGGCGACCGCGATCACCCGGTTCCTGACCTCGCACGCCGCGACCGCCGCGCAGCCGGCCACCCGCGCCGACGCCACCATCGCCGGCTACCACCTCGTGTTCTGGATCGCGGCCGCGGTGTTCCTGGCCGCTGCCGTACTGGCCGCCGCCCTGTTCCGCAGCGGCCCACTGCCGGTCGACCCGGATGCCGCGCCGGTCGCGGCCGGCTGAGCCGACCGGCCCCACGGAAAGTTGAGGAGAACATCATGAGAGCAGCACAGTTCCGCGAGTTCGGTGGCCCCGAGGTCCTGACGATCGTGGACCTGCCGGATCCGCACCCGGGCCCCGGCCAGGTCCGCATCGTCGTGCGCGCGGTCGGGATCAGCGCGACGGACACCAAGGTGCGTGCCGGCACGGTGAGCTTCGGTGCCGAGCTGCCGCAGACGACGGGACGCGACGTCGCCGGCGTGGTCGACGAGGTGGGCGAGGGCGTCACCGACGTGACCGTCGGCGACCGGGTCTTCGGCATCTCCGACGACGGCGCCGCCGCGGCCGAGCTGGCGTTGCTGACGTTCCGCGCGGTGATCCCCCGGTCGCTCGGCTTCGTCGACGCCGCCGGGCTGCCCGTCGCGCTGGAGACGGCGACGCGGGTCATCGACCAACTCGGCGTCACCGGCGGCACCACCCTGTTCGTCAACGGCGCGTCCGGTGGCATCGGCAGCACGGCCGTGCAGCTCGCCGTGGCCCGCGGCGCCCGGGTGATCGGCGCCGCCGGGGCCGCCAACCAGAACTACCTCAGGCTGCTCGGCGCACAGCCCGTCACCTACGGCGACGGCATGGTCGACCGGGTTCGGGCCCTCGCGCCGGAGGGCGTCGACGTCGCGTTCGACGTCGCGGGGAACGGGATCCTGCCCGAACTCGTCGGCCTGGCCGGCGACGCCCGGAACGTGGTGACGATCGCCGACGTCGAGGGCGCCAGGGAGCACGGTGTGCACTTCAGCAACGGCTTCGTCGACGGCCACGGCTTCCGCTCGCTCGCCGACGTCGGTGAGTTGATCGAGGCGGGTCGGTTCTGGCTCCCCGTCGACCGGACCTTCCCCCTCGAGCGGATCGCCGAGGCGCACCGCGCCAGCGAGAACGCCCACGTGCGGGGCAGGTTGGCGCTGGTGCTCGGCTGAGGGCGGGAACTCGACGTCCGTCCCGCCCGACCTTCCCGGCGGGAGCGACAACCGATCAACGAAACGAAGGGAGACGACATGGGTGACGAACAACCGCGGGTCGCGATCGTGACCGGCGGGTCGGGAGGCATCGGCCGGGCGGTCGTCGAGCGGCTCGCCGCCGACGGCATGTCCGTCGTCGTGCACTACGCCGGCAACGAGGAGCGTGCGACACAGACCGTGCGGTCGGTGACCGGCCAGGGCGGGTCCGCGGTCGCGGTGGCGGCGGACGTGGCCGAGCCGGCTCAGGTACGGGCGCTGTTCGACGAGGCGGAGCGGCGACTCGGTGGGGTGGACGTGGTGGTCAACACCGCGGGCATCATGCTGCTCGCCCCGCTGGCCGAACTCGACGTGGCGGACTTCGACCGGATGCACCGCACGAACGTCCGGGGCGCGTTCCTGGTCAGCCAGCAGGCGGCGGAACGCCTGCGACCAGGCGGCGCGCTGATCAACTTTTCGTCCAGCGTGGTGCGGCTGGCGCAGCCGACCTACGGCGCCTACGCGGCGACGAAGGGTGCGGTGGAGGCGATGACGCTGATCCTCGCCAGGGAACTGCGCGGCCGGGACGTCACCGTCAACGCCGTGGCCCCCGGTCCGACGGCCACCCCGTTGTTCCTCGACGGCAAGGACCAGCAGACGATCGACCACCTCGCGTCGCTGCCGCCGCTGCAACGGCTGGGCCGGCCGGACGACATCGCCGAGACCGTCGCCTTTCTCGCCGGGCCGGCGCGCTGGGTCAACGGTCAGGTCATCCACACCAACGGCGGGATCGTCTGACCGCCGACAACCCACGTGGGAAGGAGTGCCATGAACAAGATCGTGGTCATCACCGGAGCGTCGAGCGGCTTCGGCGCCATGGCGGCCCGGGAACTGGCGCACGCGGGCCACACCGTCTACGCGGGCATGCGGGACCTCCGGGGCAGGAACGCGGAGGCGGCAGCCGATCTCACCGCCCATGCCCGCCGGGAGGGGGTGGACGCCAGGGCGGTCGAGATGGACGTCGCGGACCAGGCCTCCGTCGACGCGGCGATCGAGCGGATCGTCGCGGAGAGCGGCCGTCTCGACGTGGTGGTGCACAACGCCGGGCACATGACGTTGGGTCCGGCGGAGGCGTTCACG
Organism: Micromonospora humi; assembly: GCF_900090105.1. Classification (GTDB taxonomy): domain Bacteria; phylum Actinomycetota; class Actinomycetes; order Mycobacteriales; family Micromonosporaceae; genus Micromonospora; species Micromonospora humi. The sequence goes on from NZ_FMDM01000012.1 coordinate 124,704, forward strand.
GTCGAGCAGCTCGCGAGCGTGTACGACACCAACGTGCTCTCGACGCAGCGGGTGAACCGGGCGGCGTTGCCGCACCTGCGCCGGCAGCGGGACGGACTGCTGGTCTGGGTCGGTTCCAGCAGCGCCCGCGGCGGCACCCCGCCCTGGCTGGGGCCGTACTTCGCGGCGAAGGCGGCCGAGGACGCCCTGGCGGTGAGCATCGCCGCGGAGGTCACCCGGTTCGGGATCGACACCTCGATCATCGTGCCCGGCTCGTTCACCACCGGCACCAACCACTACGCGCACGCCGGGCGTCCGCAGGACGCCGCCGTGGCCGAGGAGTACGACGCGGTCTACGCCGGCGTGCGGGACGACCTGCTGCGGCGCCAGGCGGCCCTGTCGCCGCCGGACGCCGACCCGACCGAGGTGGCCCGGCAGCTCGCCCGGGTGGTCGACCTGCCGAAGGGCAGCCGGCCCTTCCGGGTCTACATCGACCCGGCGCAGGACGGCGCCGAGGAGATCTTCCGCATCGGCGACCGCGTCCGCCGCGACTTCTACCGCACCGTCGGCTACCCGGACCTGCTGACTCCGAGCTGAAAGACGGATCGGCGTACGCGCGGGGCGGTGCCCGGGCGACTCGGTGTGCGGTCGCCCGGGCGCCGCCGGTTACGTGGTCGTTCCGGCCCGGTGCAGGATCTGGGCCAGCTCGGCCGGTCGGCTGAGCATCGGCCAGTGCCACGTCGGCAGTTCCTCGTACCGCCACGAGTCGCCGGTCATGTGCCGGCACAGCGGCACGGTGGCGGCCATCTGGCGCGTCTGCTCGACGGTGAAGCTCGACAGCACACCGAGGCGCGGCAGCTTCTCCCACGCCCTGGTGAGCCGCACCGGGGTGGTGGCGGTCGCCCACGGTTGGGCAGTGGATCGCTCGGTGAGCAGCGCGACGACCGATTCGTCCACATCTGCCGCGGTCGCCGCCAGGTCGGCCCACGGCGGGGGCGGCAGCCGCCAGCCGTCGCCGTGTTCGGCCACCGCCGCCGCGTTGCGTTCGCGTTCCTGGGGCGGGTTGAAGTCGTCGTTCGCGGCCCCGTCGGGCAGGGGACCGGTGTCGACGAAGACCAGCTGGGCGATGCGGTCGGTCATGCGATCGGCGGCGGCGGTCGTCACCACCGCGCCGGCGTAGCTGTGCCCGACGAGGACCACGTCGTGCAGGTCCTCGTAGCGCAGCAGGTTGACCACGTCGGTGACGTGGACGTCGAGGTCGGTGTCCGGGCGGGCCAGGTGGGCACGCTCGCCCAGGCCGGTCAGGCTCAGCGGGTACACGTCATGGCCGTGCCCACGCAGGGCGTCGGCGACCGGACGCCAGGCCCACGCGCCGAGCCAGAACCCGGGAACCAGTACGAATGTCGTCATGCCTGGCACGCTACGATCAATACCGGACAGGTTCCGCCCGGATTGGGAGGTCGAAGAAGTGACCCGGCCCACCGCGCGTGTCCTGGCGTTGCTGGAGATCCTCCAGGCCGGTGGCGGCTTCACCGTCGCCGACCTGGCCGGGCGGCTGGGCGTCGACGAGCGCACGGTCCGCCGCTACGCCACGCACCTCGCCGACCTCGGCATCCCGGTCGAGGCCCGGCGCGGTCGCTACGGCGGGTACCGGCTCGCACCCGGATACAAGCTGCCGCCACTCATGCTCACCGACGAGGAGGCCGTCGCCGTCATGCTCGGGCTCGTCGCCGCCACCCGGGCAGGGCTGGTCACCGCCGAGGGCGCGGCCGCCGAGAGCGCGACCGCGAAGATCCGCCGGGTGCTGCCGGCCGTCCTCGCCCGGCGCATCGATGCGCTGCTGGACACCGTGGACTTCACCGCACCGGTCCGCAGGTCCGCCCCGCCGGGCATCGAGGTGCTGCTGGTGCTCGCCGACGCGGCCCGACACCAGCAACCGGTGAGCATCACCTACACCAGTTGGCGCGGCCGGTCCGGCGAGCGGCAGCTCGACCCGTACGGGCTGGTCTTCCACGCCGGCCGGTGGTACGTCACCGGACACGACCACCACCGCGGCGCCGTGCGGACGTTCCGGCTCGACCGGATCGGGACGGCCCGCCCCGGCCAGGGCAGGTTCGACATCCCGGCCGGCTTCGATCCCACCGGGCAGGTTCTCGCCGGGCTGGCCGCCGTGCCGTACGCGCACGACGTCTCCGTGGTGCTGCACACCAGCCTCGGGCAGGCGCGGCGACGGATCCCGCCGTCGGTCGGCACGCTCACCGAGGTCCCCAGCGGGGTGCGCCTCACCACCCGGGCCGAACGGCTCGACGGTGCGGCACAGCTGCTCGCCGGGCTCGGCTGGCCCTTCACGATCGACCGACCGGACGAACTCAAGGACGAGGTACGCGCCCTGGCCACCCGGCTGCTCACCGCCACCGAGCGGCCGGGCCTCAGCGCAACGCCGCGGACGCCTGAGTGATCAGCCACTCCTCCGACCGCTGGTAGGTCCAGCCGTTGTCGTCGAGCAGAGTGAAGTAGCCGGAGTATCCGAAGTAGAACCAGAGGATGTCGGTGGCCTCCGCGACGTCCATCCCGTCCCGGAGGCCGCCGACGTCGCGGAGCCGGACGGCGACGGCTTCCACGGCGTCGCGGTAGCGCTTCGTGGCCACCCGCAGGTCCGCGGCGACCTCGGGATGGTGCGGCGCGGTCGTCAAGGTCAGCCGCATGATGTCGCCGTACGTCTCGCGCATGGCCCGGACCGTGGCCGCCGTGTTCCGCAGGATCTCGTCCGGGTCGGTGAGGGTCTCCTGCCGGGAGAGGGTCTGCGCCACGATCGGCGCCTGGCTCCACCGGTCGACAAGCGTCCGGATCAGCCCCTGCTTGCCGCCGGTCACCGCGTACACCGTGGCCGGCGCCACGCGGGCCTCCGCGGCGATGTCCTCGATCTTCGTCGCGAAGTATCCGTTGCGGGCGAAGAGCGAGCGCGCCGCGTCGATGATGGCGGCGCGGGTGGCCGCGGCGTACTCGGCCCGGCGGTTCCTGGGCGGTTCGGTCATGGTCCGGTGAGCATAGCCTCCGTCATTCGCCAGAGTTGGTCTCCGGCGAATGGGTGGATACTCTGGCGACATGAGTGACAGGCTGACGTCAGGACCGCGGTACGAGGCAGCTCGGACGATCTGGAACGGCGCGGTGTCCCGCCGTCCACTCGCCGTTCTTCGATGCGCCGGCGCGGCCGACGTCCAGGCCGGGGTGCGGGCCGCCCGGGAGGACGGTCTCCCGCTGTCGGTGCGCGGCGGCGGGCACGACTGGGCCGGTCGGGCCCTCGTCGACGGGGGACTGACGCTGGATCTGAGCCCGATGCGGCAGGTGAGCGTCGACCCGGCCACCGCGGTCGCCACCGTGGCGGGCGGCGCCACCTCGGCCGACGTGGCCGCGGCCGCGCAGCGGGCCGGGCTGGTCGCGGTGACCGGGACGGCCGGTTCGGTCGGGATGGCCGGCCTGACGCTCGGCGGTGGTTACGGGCCGCTGAGCGGCCGGTTCGGCCTCGCCGCCGACAACCTGCTGTCGGCCGACGTGGTGCTCGCCGACGGCACGCTGGTCACCGTCGACGAAGAACACGATCCCGAGTTGCTCTGGGCGCTGCGCGGCGGTGGCGGCAACTTCGGCGTGGTCACCACGATGCGGATCCGGCTGCACGCGGTGCCGGCGATCCTGGCCGGGATGATCATGTTCCGGTTCGACGTCCTGCCGGACCTGGAGGAGTCGCTGCTGCGCGGGCCGGACGAGCTGACTGTGCAGGCCGGGTTCATCACCGCGCCGACCGGCGAGCCGGTGCTCTTCGCCGCGCCGACCTGGTGCGGGGATCCCGAGGTGGGGATGAAGGCGCTGCACCGGCTCACCGAACTCGGCGAGCCGCTGACGGCGCAGGTCGGTCCGACCACGATGCCCGACCAGCTCGCGCAGATCGACGCGATGTTCCCGGCGGGCCGCCACGTCGAGATCGGGGCACGTACGGTCACCGCACTCGACCCTGAGGTCCGGCAGATCCTGCTCGACGCCGCGAACGCCACGACCTCGCCGCTGTCGGCGATCTCGCTGCACAGCCTCCACGGGGCGGCCGCCCGCGTCCCCGCCGACGCCACCGCGTTCCGCAACCGGACGCCGCACCTCATGGTCGAGACCATCGCGGTCTGGGAACCGGGAGACCCCGCTGAGGATCAACACCGTGCCTGGGTACGGGGAACCGACAGGCTTCCGGGCGGCTATCCCAACCTGCTCGGGCCGGAGGACACCGCGCGTACCGCCGCCGCCTTCGGGCCGAACGGCGAGCGCCTGCTGGCCGCCAAGAAGCGGTACGACCCGGACCTCGTGTTCCACGCCCCGGGTGCGCTGTGAGCTGGAGCACCCGGGAGATCGCCCAACTCGCCGGCACGACGCTGCGAGCGGTACGTCACTACCACGACATCGGCCTGCTCGCGGAGCCAGAGCGGCGTAGCAACGGGTACAAGCAGTACGGGGTGGCGCACCTCGTCCGGATCCTGCGGATCAGGCGCCTGACGGAGTTGGGGTTCTCGCTGACGCAGATCGCGGCCATGCCGGACACCGACGACCAGCCCGTCGAGGCCCTGCGCACGCTCGACGCCGAACTCGCCGCCACCATCGAACGACTCCAACGGGCGCGCCTCGAACTCGGCGTCATCCTGCGGCAACCCACACCGGCGGAACTACCACCCGGCTTCGTCGCACCCGGTGTCGTGTCGACGATGCCGCCCGCCGATCGTTCGTTTCTCGTCGTGCTCACCCGGGTCCTCGGTGCCGAGACCATGCGGGCCTGGGCGGACATGCTGCGCAAGCCCGTCACCGACCCGGTCGCCGAGCGGTTCGACGCGCTACCCGAGGACGCCGACGAGCAGACCCGGGACTCGGTGGCCCGGGACCTGGCCCCCTTCGTGCGGGCGCTGTACGCGGAGAATCCCGGAGTCGGGATCACGAACGCCGGCACCCGGTACAGCGCGCGCTACGTCCAGCAGGCCGTGGGCAAGGCGTTGGCGGACCTCTACAACCCCGCGCAGCTGGACGTCCTGCGGCGCACCAACCGGCTGCTGTCCGAACCGGACGACCAGTCGACCGTGGCCCGCCCACCGAAGCGGGAGATCCGATGACGGCTCGCCCCGGGTGCTGCTGGATGGACCGACGCCTCCGCGTCCCGGTCACCGGCGAGGAACGGGGAGCGCGGCCCGGCGCAGCGCCGGCTCAGTTGTCGCCCGACGCCTGATCGTGCCGCCGGCCCGGGTCCAGGGCGAGGCGCTGCGAGATCCGAACGTACAACATGCCCATGCAGCCGCTGAGGGTCGCGATGACGATCGCCTTGGTGACCGGACTGCCCGTGGCGATGTCCGCCACGACGAGCAGGGACACCATGAACGCGGCCAAGCCGAGCGCGGCGTAGACCCTGTCCTGCGCCTTCTCCCACCGGCGCATGGTGCGGCTGCGCTGCCGGTCGACGCTGCGGGTCTCGATGAACAGTGCGATCAGCAGGACGGGAACCACCTGTACCGCACCCTCGTAGAGGATCACGTTCGTGCCTTTCCGGGTCGATGGTCGCGACGTCAGGTGACAGGTCGGGGCCCCGCGTCCGGTCGGCTGCCGGCCGCGATGAGGCGTCGGGTGCTGCGCCGGAAGCTCCACACGACGACCAGCGCGGCCAGCACGGTGAGTGGAGTGCCCATGACGATCCGGGCGAGGCCCAGCCCGCCGGTGCTGTCGGTCAGATAGAGCCACTGCTGGATCGCGAATCGCGAGCCGAACACCGACGCCGCGGCCAGGGTCGCCAGATCGTGTGCCGTGCGGACGGCCCCGTCGGATCGCCACGCGTGCGTTCCGCCGTGCAGGACGTTCCAGATGACGCCGGTCAGCGGGCGACGAGCCAGCACCGACCCGAACGTGACGACGAACCCGGCCAGCGAGGCCCAGATCCCGATCACGAAGAAGTCCCGCGCGGAGCCGGTCCAGGCGACGATGCCGGCGGCCACCGCCACGCCGAGCAGGCTGCCGACAGCGGAGACGAGGCGCTCGCCGCGCAGCAGCCGAACGATGAACAACACCAGCCCGGTCGCGACCGCGACACCGGCCGCCACCGCCAGCGGAAGGAACGTGTTCGCCGTGACGAACACGATCACCGGGACCGTCGAGTAGACGAACCCGGCGACGCCGCCCATCTGGTCCAGCACGGTGGTTCTGGCCGGCATCGCGTCTGGTTCCGCCTCGTTCCGCATCCGAGCAATTAGCGGGTGTGCCGTAGCGGCACACTCAAGCCCACACCGCATGGAGTGGCCGAACTCACGAGCGTTCGGCGGCGGGTCGGCACGTCGGGGCAGCCGCAGGATCGCGGCCAGTTCCTCGCGGATCCGTTGCTGGCGCTCGATGCTGGCGGCCGGTTCGGCGTCGAGGGCGCGGAACGTATGTCCCGCGCCCTCGACCGAGCTGCCACCGGGGCACAGTCGACGTCAGCCGCGTTGGCAGTTCCGGTCGCCGGCCGGCATCGCGCCGTCGACCAGGTACGACGTGGTGACGTTGAGCGCGCAGGCGTTGCCGCCGAGCACGTAGACGCCGTGTCCGCTCCCGTCGACGGTGACCAGCCGGGCGCGCTTGTCGAACTTCTCGCGCAGCAGCTTGCCACCGGCGAGCGGGGTGACCGGGTCGTGCCGGTTCTGCAGGATCAACACGTTGCGCCGTCCCTTGTCGTTCACCGCGACGGGCGGCTCGGACGGTTCGTGCGTCCAGTAGGCGCAGGGGAGGATATTGGCGCTGGCCGCGCCGAACAGCGGGAACCGCTTGCGGTCCTGCGCGACGGCCCGCCGGTAGGTGTCCACGTCCTCCGGCCACTCGACGTCGTTGCAGGTGACGGCGAGGAACACGGTGAGCGCGTTGTCCTGCGGGTTGGGTGCCGCTGCCGCCTTCGCCTGCGGTGCCCCACCGGGGTTCAGGTAGGTCTGCCAGAGCCGCGCGAGGTTGGCGTACTGGATCTCGTTGTAGAGGGAGCCGAAAGTGACCTGCCGAAAGAGGGGACCGGTCATCCCGTCGGGGGCGGGTTTCTCGTCGAGCCGTTCGGCGAGGGTGAGGTAGGTCCGGCGGACCTGCTGCGGCGTGCGGCCCAGGCCGTAGGACTCGTGCCGCTTCGCCGCCCACGCCGCGAAGTCGGGGAACGTCTGCTCCATGCCGAGCGCGAACCGGCGCAGTCCGGCACGGTCGAGGTGGGTGTCGCCGACGATGCTGTCCAGCACCACCCGATCGGTGGTGGCCGGGAACATCGAGGTGTACGCGGCGCCGAGTGCCGACCCGTAGGACGCCCCGTAGAAGCTGGCCTTCTCCTCGCCGAGCGCGGCGCGGATCCGGTCCAGGTCGCGGGCCATGTTCGCGGTGCTCAGGTGGCGCAGCCGTCCCTCGGTGTCGTGGGCCGCGCACCGGTCGGCGACGTCCTTGGCGATCTCCGCCTGCCGGGTGACGGCCGCGTCGTCGGGCGCGTACGGCGGGATGTTGGCCCAGTAGGCGTCGTCGGCGGTGAAGCCGCAGCTCACCGGCGACGAGTGGCCGACGCCCCGGGTGTCCATGCCGATCAGGTCGTAGGCGTCGGTGACGCCGGTCGGCAGTCCCTTCGAGACCAGGAAGGCCGGCTGGTCCAGGCCGGTGCCGCCCGGCCCGCCCGGGTTGAACATCAGCACGCCACGTCGCTTCTCCGGCTTCGTGCTGGCGATCCGCGACACCATGATCTCGATCTGGGTGCCGTCCGGGTCGTCGTAGTCCAACGGAACCGGCACCTTCGCGCACCGCACCGGCAGCTGCACCGTCGGCGGCACCACCACGTCCTTCGGGCACGCCGTCCACTGCGGACCCGCCGCGGACCTCGGCACCGCCGACTCCTCGGCCATCGCCGGAATCACCGTGACCAGGGCACCAGCCAACCCCAGCGTCCCCACCAGGGCCACACCACGTCTTCGCACCATCTTCTTCTCCCGTTCCGGCCCGCACTCGGCGGGCTCGCCCCCATCCGAACCCGTGCCCTCGCGGCACAGTCAAACGGGCGCCGGGTCTGCTGCGGATCTTTCTCGAGGACGGTCGGCAGGATCACACGCGCGCGGAGTTGAGTGTGCCGCTACGGCCGGGTGTCTCGTCGAGAACGCAAACATGTGGATCGAATCGGAGACTTCCATGACCTTGTTCGACCCGGGTCCGCCGGTGGACTCGTCCGCCCCGCCCGCTCCCCGGCGCGCCACCGCCCGGGTCGGCGCCGCTGCCGGGGCGGCCGCGGTGCTCGCGCTGGTCACGGCCTGCACCGGCACCCCGAACTCGGCGGAGTCCGAGCCGCAGCCGTCCGCCGCCGGGCTGGAGGTCTTCTACGGGCAGAAGCTGTCGTTCGGCTCGTGTGCGGGCTACGGCACCACGCCCGGGCAGCAGAAGCTCTACGTCGCCCCCTTCGAGTGCGCCCGGCTGACGGTGCCGCTGGACTACCGGAACCCGAAGGGCCGGACCATCCAGGTCGCGGTGCTCCGGCTCCCCGCCCAGGGCGACCCCGGGCAGCGCATCGGATCACTGGTGCTCAACCCGGGCGGCCCGGGCGGCTCGGGCCTGGCCCAGGCGACGAGCTTCAGCGCCGCGCACGCGAAGAGCCCGCTGCGGCAACGCTTCGACGTGGTCGGGTTCGATCCGCGCGGGGTCGGGTCGTCGACGCCCGCGATCAGCTGCTTCACCGACGCCGAACGCGATCGTGGCGAGGACCGGACGACGCTGCTGGCGTCGTCCGGGCAGTGGAGCGAGGAGGACACTCGCCGTCTGGCGGAGCGCTGCGCGAAGGGCTCCGGCGGGGCGGACGTCCTGGCCGCGGTCGGCACCCGCAACACCGCCCGCGACATGGACGTCCTGCGCTCGGCGCTGGGCGACGAGAAGTTGACCTACGCGGGACAGAGCTACGGCACCCGACTCGGCGCGGTCTACGCCGAGATGTTCGGCAGGAACGTACGGGCGCTGGTGCTGGACGGCGTGACGGACCCCACCCTGGAGAACCCGCAGCGGCGGCTCACCCAGCAGGCCGGCTTCCAGCAGAGCTTCGAGAAGCTGGTTGCCTCCTGCGTGCCCAGCAGGGACTGCCCGCTGGGCACCGACCCGGCCCGGGCCACGGAGGTCTTCCAGAAGCTGGTCCGGCCGCTGATCGACAAGCCCGTCCCGGCCGGCGAGGGGCGCACGCTGAACTTCAACCAGGCCACCGGCGGGGTCACCGCCGGCCTCTACTATCCCGAGGCCTGGCCCACGCTCATCAAGGGCCTCGCCCAGCTCAAGCAGGGCGACGGGACGCAGCTCCTGAAGGTCGGCGACGTGTTCGGCGGTCGGGACGCCTCCGGCGTGTGGGACAACTTCCTCGAGGCCAACCTCGCCGTCAACTGCAACGACGAGGTGCGCCGCACGCCCGAGGAGGAAGCCCGGCTGCGCGCCGACATCGCCCGGACCAGCCCGTTCGTCGCCACCGGCAGGAACGTCGACGGCGTCACCCGGGACCCGTGCGAGTCCTGGCCCGGCGAGCCGAGCCTCGGCATCCCCTACGCGCAGGACGTCGAGGGCCTGCCCGACACGCTGATCATCTCCGTCACCGGCGATCCGGCCACCCCGTACGCCGCCGGGAAGGTCCTGGCCGACGAGATCGGCGGCACGGTGCTCACCGTCGAGGGCGCGCGGCACACCGTCGCGCAGGAGCGGGTCAGCCCCTGCGTCGACGCCGCCTTCGTCGCCTACCTCATCGAGGTGAAGGTGCCCGCCGAAGACCGACACTGCCGACTCTGACCCCGCCCGCCGGCGGCGGCCATGCCGGATCGGCATGAACATCGCGACGTCTGTCTTCGACCGTTCGCGGGATCGCTGCCAGGGTCGAGTCATGTCCGTCCGGCGCCGTCCGGCGCCGGCCCGACGCATCACGAGGGAGAGCGATCATGATTCTTGTGGCACGCCGCCTGGTGGCCGCGGTGGCAGTGGCGTCCCTGGCCGCCTGCGGCCCCGCCGAGGCCGCCGGGCAGCCGACGCCCGACCGTGCGGTGCCGGCCATCTCGTCGTCCGCCCCCGACCGGGACCGCGAGTTCCGGCGGCTGGAGCAGGAGTTCGACGCGCGGCTGGGGGTGTACGCCGTCGACACCGGCACCGGCCGGACCATGGGCTACCGGGCCGACGAGCGGTTCGCGTACGCCTCGACGTTCAAGGCCCTCGCCGCCGCGGAGATCCTCGACGAGACCACCGACGCCGAGCTGGACAAGGTGGTGCGGTACTCGGCGGACGACCTGGTGACCTACTCGCCGATCACCGAGCAGCACGTCGACGAGGGCATGACGCTGCGCGCGATCGCCGACGCGGCCGTGCGGTACAGCGACAACACCGCCGGCAACCTGATGTTGCGCCGGCTCGGCGGGCCGCAGAAGTTCGAGAAGGAGCTGCGCGAGGTCGGGGACAAGGTCACCGACCCGGCGCGCTGGGAGACCGACCTCAACGAGGCCCGGCCGGGTGACCGGCGGGACACCAGCACGCCCCGGGCGCTGGCCGGGTCCCTGCGGGCGTACGCCGTCGGTGACGCCCTCGAACCGGCGGACCGCGACGTCCTCAACGGCTGGCTGCGGGGCAACACCACCGGTGCCGAGCTGATCCGCGCCGGCGTCCCCGATGGCTGGGTCGTCGGGGACAAGACCGGCTCCGGCGGGTACGGCACCCGCAACGACATCGCGGTGATCTGGCCGCCGGACCGCGCCCCGATCGTCCTCGCGGTGCTCTCCAGCCGCGACGAGAAGGACGCCGAATACGACAACGCCCTCATCGCCCGGGCGACCGAGGTCGCGCTCGCCGGATGGTGACGCCGGCCCGCTCCCTAGGGCGTGGCACCGCCGACCCGACGAAAGGTACGTGAATCTCCCATGAACGCCGCACGATCCGACGGAGCGCGGGAGCATCCGCCGCCTGCCGTCGATCCCTCCCGCCCGTTCGGCGCTCACCTGCGCATGGCCTGGTGGAAGCCGCTCGTGGTCCTCGCCCTGCCGCCGTTGGTGATGCTGGTCCTGCAGGTGCTGTCCTGGCAGCTCGTGGGCGTCATCGAGGGCAGCGACGACCCGATGTCCCCGACCATGACACCGTTGAAGTCCCTGGGTATCAACCTCAGCATCTTCACGGCGGGTGTCGTGGCGATCCTGCTGCTGGCCCGGATCGCCGGGGTGCCGTGGCGCAGCCTGATCAGCTCGCCCCGGGCCTTCGACGCCCACCGCCTGGGAACCTACCTGGCCGGGGCGGCGCTGCTGGTGGGTGTCGGGATCGGGGTGACCGCGCTGGTCGCGCGCGACTCGACGCCCTGGGTCGGCTTCGGTGTCAGCGGCACGACGATCGGCCTGCTGGTGGTCACCGTGCTGAGCACGCCGCTGCAGTCCGTCGGCGAGGAGCTGTGGTGGCGCAGCGCGGTGCTGCCGGCCACCGGCTCGTGGCTGCGTGCGGTCCGGCCGGCCCTGGCCGTCGGGCTCGTCGTCTCCAGCCTGGGCTTCGCCGTGCTCCACGGCTCGAACGACCCCTGGTTCTTCGGATACTTCGCCTTCATCGGCCTCTGCACCGGCCTGATGGCGATCATCAGCCGCGGCATCGAGGCGCCGGTCGCCTTCCACGTCGCCAACAACATCCTGTTCGGAATCGTCAACACGGTGCTGGCCGACGGCGCGCCCTACGCGATCGACCGGTCCACCGACACCGGTGACGCGTCGCTGCTGATCCTGGCGACCGTCAACGTCGCCATGGTGGCGCTGGTGTGGCTGCGCGAGCGGCGAGCCCGGGCCGCGAGCGCGGACTAGCCCCACCAGGGCAGGGTGCCCGTCCGCAGGTGGTCGTGCAGTGAGCGGGCGACCTGCGCCATCGTCGCCTCGCTGCCGGGTTGGGCGGCGGCGGGCACCCGGGAGGCGGTGAGCGCGGCCACCGCGTACGACTGCCCGTCGGCGTGCTCCACCACCCCCACCTCGTGGCGCAGGTGCAACAGCGTGCCGGTCTTCGACGACCAGCGGGACGCGTCCGAGGTGAAGTCCGGCGCCAGCCGCTGCCGGTGCAGGTTGTCGCCCATCAGGGCGCGTACCCGGGCGGCGGTGACCTGCTGGATCGTCGAGGGCCGCCAGAGGGCGTGCAGCAGGTCGACGAACGCCCGGGCCGACCCGGTGTTGGCGCGGGTGACGTCGAGTTGGGCGACCGGGTGGCCCTGCCCGGGGGTTTCCGCGCCGATGGCGAGGGAGTGGGCCAGGTGCGCGTCGTCGGGGTCGAGGCGTTCGACCGGTGTGTCGGAGAGGTCGCCGGCCCGATGCCGGACGGCGATGCCGTCGATCCGCAGTCGTCGCAGCTCGGCGGTGACGGCGGCCGGCGGGACGAGGTCGAACAGGGCGTCGGCGGCGACCGAGTCGCTGATGCAGGTGCTCAGGTAGAGCAGGTCGTCCACGGCGATCCGGGCGGGGTGGCGGAAGCGGCTCAGCCCGGTCGGGCCCGGCGTGGTGAGCCGGCCGGGCGCGACCTCGACCGGCCTCGTCGGGTCGAGTTCCCCGCGCGCGACCCGTTCTCCCACGGCGACCGCCAGCGGCACCTTCACCAGGGACGCCGACGGGTACGGGATGTCCGCGTCGAAGCCGATCTCCGCACCGGTGTCGAGGTCGCGGACCAGGAAGGCGCCGTGCAGTCCCGCCTCGTCGAGCAGGTCGCGCGCGTTGCGGACGACCGCGGTGGCGCTCATGCCGGCTCTCCTGACGAGGGGCCCACGGTCGGCCCCGGGTGGTCGGGCGCGCCCAGGCATCGCGCCACCTCGGCGTGCAGGACCGTGCCGAGCGGCTCGTGGTCCTCGCGTACGCCGGCGGCGAGGTCGTAGCCCCGCAGGAGGCGCGGGCCGGCGAGGGGGCACCAGTGCAGTCCGAACTCCTCGGCCTGCCGGCGGGAGCAGAGCAGCAGGTCGGGGGTGCCGAGGGCCGTCGCCGCGGCGTCGACCAGGGACACCGCGACGCTCACCTGGGCCGGTGCCAGGCCGGCCGACTGACCGGCCCGGGTCAGTGGGTCCCGCAGGTGCGCGACGTCGTCCTCCGGTTGGATCAGGACTCGCCGGCGTGCCTGCGTGCGCGCCCGGCCGCTGCGCAACGTCTCCAGGTACACCGTCGGCGCCGGAAACGGGGTCCGGGCGGCCAGCCCCAGCGGCACCCGCCAGGCCGCCGCCGCTTCCGGAACGGCCACGATCCCGGCACCGACCTCCAGGGTCCGGCAGAGCCGGACCCGCTCCGCCGGGCCGGCCGGCCGTACCTCCAGGTGGATCCGCTGCCGTCGGGCCGCGACGACCAGGGCGGCGAGGAGGTGCGGCGGACAGATCTCGGGTACGGCGAACCGCAACGGCCGCAACCGGGCCCGCTCGGCGTCGTCGACCATCGCGTCGGCGAGGTCGACCAGCCGCCGCGCCGACGGCAGCATGTCCTGCCCGAACGAGGTCAACCGGACCGCGCGGGACGACCTGTCGACCAACCGCCCCCCGAAATGTTCCTCCAGGGCGGCGACGCGGCGACTGGCGACCGACTGGGGGATGCCCGCGGCGGCGGCGCCGGAGGTGAAGCTGCCGTGGCCGCTGACCGCGACGAAGGCCCGGCAGGCGGCGACCACATCCACCCACCGAACCTATACCCGGGGCGGAGGGACGAAGGGGGTCGGCGGCACGGACGAGGATCACACGGACGTGGGCTTGAGTGTGCCGCTACGGCCGGGTGTGTCATCGACGGCGAACGTGTAGGACGACGTGAAGGACACCATGCGCCACTCCTCAGCACACCCGGTCGTGCGCCCGCTGGGCGCGTTCGAGCACCTCATCGACCTCTACATCAGCCGCAACCCGGTACAGTTCTCGCTCGCCGTCGAACTCGCCTCGCCCGTCTCGGCGTGGCAGCTGGAGCGCGCGCTCGTGCGGTTGCAGCAGACGCACCCGCTGCTCGCCGTCGGCATCGACCGCACCGGTGATCGCCCGACCTTCCGGGAGGCGACCGAACCGATCGAGGTGCGCCCGTTCCACGGGGGCGACTGGCGCGACGCGGCGGCGCTGGAGCAGACGCGCCCCGTCGATCCCGATCGGGGTCCGCTGGCGCGCGCGACGCTCGTGAGCGACGCGCCCGGTGCCGGAGGAACGGTCGTCCTGCTGACGTTCTCCCACCAGATCACCGACGGGCGCGGCGCGCTGCGCGCGGCACACGATCTCCTCGCGATCCTCGACGCGCGGACGCTCCCGTCCCGGCCGGTGCCCCTCGACCAGGAGAGCCTGCTCGCGCGGCTCCCAGAGTCGGAGCGGCCGGCCGATCACGACCCGGGCGCCGCGGCGGAGCCGACCGTGGCCGCCACGATCCGTCCGTTCGACGCCACGGCACCACGCATCGAGGTCGCCGAACTCGACCCCGCGACGACCGACCACCTTCGCACCGCCGCCCGCGCGCACGCGTCGACCGTCCAGGGGGTGCTCTGCGCCGCCGCCGCCCAGGCGCTCTCCGCGCGCACCGGGGCCGAGCGCGTCCGCATCAACGTTCCCATCGACCTCCGCTCCGCGCTGGGTCTCGAGGACGACGTCGTGAACCGCTTCACGGCGACGACCGTGGTGCTGCGGGCACCCGCGGACAGCGCGCTCTGGTCACTCGCGCAGGACGCGACGGCGCAACTGCGCGCGGCGCGCGACGCCGCGCGCGAGGCGGCGCTGATGCTGGCCTCGCTCGACCCCGCCGATGCCGTGGAGGCAGAGGCGGCGATGCTCGCGGCCACCACCGCCGATCTGGAGATCACCAATCTGGGGACGTCCGAGCCCGGCCCGTCGTCCGCGGTCGCGATCTGGGGACCGACGATGACGACGCAGGTCCGCGACGAGCGGATTCTCGGTGTCGTCACGCACGGCGGGGCGCTCCGGATGGTGTTGACGACGCACAGCGCCACGGAGGGTCTTCCCGCTGACATCGCCGGCCGCCTCACCCGACTGCGAGCGTCGGGAGCCGAGGGCTAGGCCGTCCGGCGGTTCTTCGCAGACAGGAGGTTCTCAGGTGGCGTTCGAGGGATTGCGCAACCGCCACGCGGCCTGGCGGGTGCGCCCGGGCAACGGGCAACCGCTGCCGCGCTTCCGCTGGTGGCAGCTGCTGAGCAGGTCGGTGCGCACGCTGACGCTGCGCGCACCGGACGGCACCACGCCGACCTACGCGGTCGACGTCCGCCAGCTGGGTGATCGCGACGACGGCGCGGTACGCGCGCGGCTCTACCTCGACGGCGCGCTGGTCTCGCTCTCGACGATGCCGGCTCGTTTCCCCGTCCCGGGTGGTCACATCGAGGTCGCCGTCGGCGCCTACGGGCTACGACGCTGCCACTACGTGCGGGTCGACGGCACCGCGACGCAGTTGGTGCCCCACCCCGCCTCCGCCGAGGGGCGACGCGCCCGCCTGCACCGCACGCACCCGGGCCTGAGTCGCCTCGTCGGCGCCGTCTCGACACTGCTCGTGCTCGTCGGGATCTGCGTGGCCGTGCCCCAGCTCGCCGAGACGATCTCGCACGCTCCACCCGTGGCGGATGCGCTCGGGACCTTCGATCTCCCGGTGCGCGTCCCGCCCGCGGTGAACCTCGCCGCCGGCCTCGCGGCGGTCGCGGGCAGCGCCGAGCGTGCTCTGCGCCTGCGTTCGAACTGGGTCGACTCCCTCGCGAGCTGACCACGAGAAAGTCACCGCCCTCCCCGGGGCGCCGCCGCGACGCCCGCCGCTAGGTTCCCCATGGCGGTCGAGGGTACGAAACCCGTCGTAGCGTGGCCGGCGCCGGATCGGCTGGGCGGACGCGGCTCCGTCACGGACTCCGTCTCGAAATATGGGAGATCGGCCGACGCTCCGAACGGGAACCACCGTGCTGAGTCCCACCATTCAGGATTCCCATCGGCGGCACTTGTGCGTCCACCAGGGATCCGACCTCGGGTGCTCCACGTCACATTGTTGCGGCCAGGGCCCGCTCGTATCGTCTGCCGGCAAGCTGAGCGACAGCGCACCGTCGCCTGTTGTTCACTGTCGGGCAATGTTGCCATCCGCGAGAGCAACGGGGGCTCACGCATGGGTATCGCTGTCTATTCACTCGATTTCGGACTGGCCACGGTCCACCTGGACTGCCGTCCGTTGGCGGACCACGAGGTGGTCCGCCGGGCGCTCGCCTTCTTCGGCTCCCATGCCACCGTGTCGGCATCCGCCGAGGTGCCGGACCAGCCGGCCGAGGCGGTGCTGCGCTGCGCTGAATGGGAGGCCGTCCCGGCGGGTTGGCGTGCGGCGGCGACCACCGCGGTCACCATCCGGCGCAGCAGTGCCGCCGCGTTCAACCTGCACGGCCTGCGCGGCCACGTCGACGGCGCCGACGTCGTGGTCTGCCAGGACACCACTACCGCTCTGCGGCTGCGCGACGGCGTCCGCTCCGCGGACCTGTACCTCGGCTCGGCGTCGTTCGTCCAGCTGGTCGAGTTCGTCCGGGACATCGTGCTGAAGGCGGCCGAACGTACCGGGGCCGTGCAGGTGCACGCGGCCTGCGCCGCTCGCGACGGAAAGGCCGTCGCGATCGTCGGGGCCAAGGGCGCCGGCAAGAGCACCATGTTGCTCGATCTGGTCGGCCGGCACGGCTTCCGGCTGGTGTCCGGCGACAAGATCCTTGTCGAGCGGACCGACGAAGGCCTGACCGTGCGCGGCTGGCCGGACTTCCCGCACCTGGGCGTGGGCACGATCGTCGGTCATCCGGCACTGGCCGCCGAGGTCGCCGCGCTCGGGCACGACCTCGACGCGGCCGAGCCGCAGCGCAAGCTGTTGCTGGATCCCGAGGTGCTGGAGCGGGCCTTCGGCCTGACCTACCAACCGGGGGCGGTGCCGTTGTCGGCGGTGGTCCTGCCGGAGGTCGCCCGCGGCGGCGCGGGAGAGCTGTCCGTCCTGGCCCACCCGGACCTCGACGAGGTGATGCGCCACGTCGAGCGCACCGCCGACAACCGGTGGATGAGCTGGCACGCCTTCCGCACCTCGGTGCCGGCGGACGTGTCGGGCCGCGCGGAGGCGGCAGTGCGTGCGGGTCTCGCTCGGCTCGACTGGTGGCGGTCGACCGGACGGGCGCCCTATCCGGGCGCGGACAAGCTGGTGTCGGCATGAGGGTCGCGTTCATCGGCCCGACCGGCTCGGGCAAGTCGACCTCGGCCGAGCTGGTCGAGGAGTACGCCGCGGCGCGGGGCCGGACCACGGCGCGGATCAAACTCGCGGACCCGCTCTATCGGCTCCAGCAGCAGGTGTACGCGGCGGCCGGGCGCTCGATCGAGCCCTACGCGCAGGACCAGGTGCTGCTGGAGGCGTTGGCCGGAGAACTGCGCCGGATCAATCCGGTCAGCCTGGCCACCGACCTCCTGCGCCGGTTGGAGCGCACCGACGCCGACATCATCGTCAACGACGACCTGCGTGACCCGCACGTCGACGCGGTGCGGCTGCGGGCGGCGGGGTTCCGGGTGGTGCGGGTGCGCTGCGCCGAGCAGACCCGGCTGCGCCGCCTCGCGCGGCGCGCGGACGTGGCTGCGGTACGGCACTCCGCGACGACCAGCGAGATCGACCTGATCGAGACGGACCACGAGATTCTCAACAACGGCAGCGTCGCCGAGTTGCGCAGCGCTGTCGAGCAGATGTTGGAGGGCCTCGGATGATCCTCACAGGTCAGGAGATCGAACAGCAGGTGGCCCAGGGCCGGGTCGTCATCGACGGGTTCGACCCCGCCCGCATCGAGCCGAACAGCTACGGATTCCGCCTGGCCGACACGCTGCTTCGCTACGACGACGGCGTGCTCGACCCCGCGGTGCCGCCCCGCTACGAGCGGCTGGTCATGGACGACGGCGGGCTGGTGCTGGAGCCGCACCGGTTCTACCTCGGCTCGACGCTGGAGGCGATGGGTAGCGAACACCACGCGGCCACGCTCTACGCCTGCCGGTCGGTGGCGACGCTGGGCATGTGGATCCAGTTCTCCGCGCCCCTGGGGCACAGCGGTGCGATCTTTCCGTGGACGCTGGAGATCACCGTCGCACAGCGGCTTCGGGTGTACCCGGGCATGGTGGTCGGCAAGATCGCGTTCTGGGCGCTCCAGGGCCAGCCGCACCGGTACGCGGGCAAGTACACCGGATCCCGCAGTGTCGTGCCGTCGCGGCTGGCGCAGGAATCCGTGCACGCCGGCCGTGAACTGGTGGTGACCGGGCGATGATCCTCACCGGACCGGAGATCAGCCGGGAGCAGGCCACCGGGCGCATCGTCATCTCGCCGTTCACGCCCGAGCAGGTCAATCCGAACAGCTACAACTTTCGTCTGGGGCGGAGGCTGCGCGTCTACGTGGCCGCCGAACTGGACCCGCGCCGGCCCAACGAGTTCACCGAGATCGACATCCCGGACGAGGGGCACGTGTTGGAGCCTGGCCGGCTCTACCTGGCGCACACCGAGGAGGTGCTGGGTAGCGAGTTCTACGCGCCCACCTTCGCGGCGCGCTCGTCGGTGGCCCGGCTCGGCCTGTTCATCAACCTGTCGGCGTGCCTGGGCGACATCGGCTTCGTCGGCCAGTGGACGTTGCAGCTGTACGCGGTGCACCGGGTGCGGGTGTACCCGGGTATGAACATCGGCCAGATGATGTGGTGGCGCCCGGCCGGTGAGATCGCCCTCTACGACGGCAAGTACCAGAGCTCGGCGGGTCCGCGCTCCAGCGACATCCACCTCGACCTCGACCGGCAGATCGCCCGCGGCCGCTTCCCGGGCCTCCGCACCCGGGTCGAGGCGGGGACGGTCGGCAACAAGTTCGCCCGGCTGGCCTGGGCCAGCAGCCGGGTCCCGGTGCCCGAGGCGTTCGCGGTCCCGGCCACCGAGCTCACCGCCGCCGTGCCCGCCGACGCGATGCGACGGCTCCAGCAGGTCTTCGAGGAGCTGCGCGCGACGATCGGGTCGTCGTTCCTGGAGTCGACGGCGGAACTGGCCGACATCGCGGGCGGCCTACGGATGCCGCCCGCGGCGCGGGAGATGCTGAGGACCAGGCTGACCGACGTGTTCGGCCCGGAGCCGTCCGCGCGCTTCGCGGTGCGCTCGTCCGGGCTGGCCGAGGACTCCGCGCAGGCGAGCTACGCCGGCGCGCACCTCACCACGCTCGGGGTGACCGGCGTCGACGAGGTGATCGAGGCGGTCGAGGCGGGCTGGCGCTCGTACTATGCGGCTCCGGCGGTCAGTGCCCGGGTCCGCGCCGGTGACTTCGACCCGCAGCCGCGGCTGGCGGTCGTGGTGCAGCGGATGGTCGACGCCCGCCTCGCCGGGGTGGCGATGACCGGCCTGACCGGGGACCCCGAGCGGGTGGATGTGGAATACCGCGAAGGGCTGGGTGACGTCCTGGTCGCCGGGGCAGACGCCGCGCTGCGCGGCAACGACCTGGCGGCGGTGCCCACGGCCCACCGGCCGGTACTGGCTCGCGTGCACGAGCTCGTCGGGGCGTTGCGCGCCGAACTGGGGGAGGACGTCGACGTCGAGTGGGCCGCCGACGACGCCGACGTGTACGTGTTGCAGGTCCGCCCGGTCACCGCCACCGTCTCCCGCCGCTCGTCCGCCGGGCCGGCGGTCGAGGTGGTCCGTCTCTACACCGAGGATCCGCCGGCCGGGGCCGACCTGCAGGAGGTGTCCGACGTCTACGCCGGGTACGTCGCCAAACGTGGGCCGGCGTACCGCCTGGCCGCGGCGCAGGAGGTGCCGACGGCGCCCGGCTGGCTGTTCGGGTTCAACGCCGAGGGCCTCGCCGGCGAGGCCGGTGCCATGGCGCTGAAGCAGGCGCTCTCGGTCGGCTCCGCTGCCGAGTGCGTCCTGGACCTGGGCGGGAACCTCCGCCAGATCATCGTCGACAAGGACGAGGTGGCGGCCCGGCTGGCCGAGGTCGCCGAGCCGGGCCACGTGCGCTACGCCGTGGTCCGTGACTTCCTCCGCGGTGACCTGGGCTTCATCTCCCGGTTGAGCGGCGACGGGATGGTCGTGGAGTACACCCCGGAGGGGCTGCTCGCCCTGAACCGAGGCACCGCGGGCGCCCAGCGCGTCGTGGTACGGGACCTGGCGGTCGGGCTGGAGGTCCCCGGTAACGTCGAGGCTCCGGCGCAGGCCGCCGGCCTGGTCCGGCACCTGCCGACGATCGCCCGGATGACATCCGCGATGCAGGAGTGGACCGGGCCGGTGACGGTCGAGTGGGTGTACGCCCTCGGCCAGCCGTACTTCGTCGACTTCTCCGCCCTGCACGGCGACGTGCAGCTGCTGGCGGCCGACGACGAGACGATCTCGGCCGGCGTCGCCCACGGACCGGTGCTGCGGCTCGACGACGCCGCCGACGACGAGTGGCTGCGGCGGCTGTCGATAGGTCCGGCCGTGAGCATCGACCGCAGCCGCGACGTCACCGACCACGAGGGGCTCGCCCGGATCCTCGGCAGGGTGGCGGCGTCACCCGAACCCGCGATCGTCTACGCGCGCCGGCCGTACGCGGTGCTGGCGGTGCTGATCGGGCAGGTGGCCGGGTTCGTCTTCGAGGAGGCGTCCGCGCTCTGTCACCTGGCGATCCTGCTGCGGGAGGCGCGGGTGCCCGCGGCCGTCACCACCGTCCCGCACGCCGCGGCGGCCACCGCTGTGGTGTCCAACGGTTCCGTCACGCTGCGCCGGGTACGAGGCGGTAACGCGTGAACACGGATGAGCGCTGGTTGGCCTTCACCGGTGTGGATCTGCTGGACGGCACGCGGGCGCCGGGCCCGGACGAGGTGGTCCTGCTGGCCCGGCTGCCCCGCGCCGACGCGGCCGGGCCCGTCAACACCGTCGTGCTGGAGTGGGCGGCCCTGCCGGCGGTGCCGGTCGTCGCGGTCACCGCCGACGGCAGACGTACCCGGACGGTCGACGTGCCGGCCGCCGAGCTGATGAGCGGGGTCCGGGTCGGCCCGGCGCTGACCGCGCTGCTGTCCGAGCTCGACCCGGTCGCGGCCCGGCGCACGTACGCGCCGAGCTTCCAACTCGGCCCGGCCGGGACCGGCGCGGTCCACGTCCACAGCCGCATCCGGCTACGCCGCGAGGACTGCTGCCTGATCCGGATCACCGCCCAGCCCGTCCCGACCACCGGTGTGCCGCGGCTGGACTGGCTGCCCCCGGCGGTGGCGGCGCACGCCGCCGAGGCGGTGTTCCTCAACAACCACCACTGCTACTACCGCAAGTGCTTCGCCGACCGTGAGTTGGAGTACAAGTACACGCTCCGTCCGCCGGTCGACATCTGGGCGGCCACCGCCCGGCTCTACGATCGGCTGCGCGCCGGTGGCCTGCCCGGCTACCTGATGGAGTACGCCGACGAGTTCCAGACCTGGGACTATCTCAATCACCTGTTCGAGGTGCCCGCTCCCGCCGACGAGCAGGGCTACGTCTCGTTCATCCCGTCCACCGACGGTCGTCACCTGATGAAACGCAAGTGGTTCGCCGAGGACTCGTTCGAACGGCGTGAGGAACACCGCAAGGGCGTCGTGACCGGCAACGACCTGGGTCGGTTCGTCGCCGAGCAGCTCGGGTTGCGGGCGCGGCGGCTGCCGACGTTCCGGCGGGTGCGTTACGACGTCAACGTCGAGTCGGCCCGTACCGGCCACGTGTACGGCATCTTCTTCGACCATTGCTCGCTGGTGGCCGATCCGACGGTGGTGCTGTCCCAGTGCGAGCTGGAATACCTGCGCACCCGTAGCGTGCTGCCGCCGGACGAGGCCGCGGTGCGGGTGGAGCTGGACGAGATCGCCGCGTGGCTGGAGGCCTTCCTGGCGGAGTCCGGCCTGCCGAACGAGCGGGGTTACTACTCCAAGCTCAGTTTCCTTCGAGACGTCGTCGCGGCTCGGCCCGAACTGGCGGTGGTGCCCGGATGACCCCGACCGCTCTGCTCATCGACATCGAGGGCACTGTCGTCGACGCGTCCGGGCCGATCCCGGGCGCGGTCGAGGCGATCGCGCGGCTGCGCGCGGCCGGCGTACCGATGCGGTTCCTGACCAACATCGACGGTCGCCCGCCCGCCGCGGTGCGGGAGACGCTGCACGGCCACGGCGTCGCGGTCGCGCCGGAGGAACTGTTCACTCCGATCGTGGCGGCCCGCCGGGTCCTGGCCGCGCCGGACACCCGGGCGTACGCGCTGGTGTCGACCGCTGTCGCACCGGCGTTCGCGGATCTCGTCGCGCCGCGGGGCCCGTACACCCACGCGCTCGTCGGCGACTGCGCCGACACGCTCGACTACCGCCGGCTGGACGACGTGTTCCGGGCCGTGCGCGGCGGCGCGCAACTGCTGGCGTTGCAGAAGGGCCGGTACTACAAACGCGCCGACGGCGACCATGTCGACACCGGCGCGGTCGTGGCCGGGATCGAGTACGCCGCCGGCGTCACCGCGCAGGTGCTGGGCAAGCCCTCGCCGCACTTCTTCCAGCTGGCCCTCGATTCCCTCGGGCTGCCCGTCGAGGCGCGGGCGGCGGTGCTGGTCGTCGGCGACGACGCGACGACGGACGTGCGCGGAGCGCGCGACTGCGGTCTCGGCGCGGTCCAGGTGCGCACCGGCAAGTACCCGGAACAGGCGGCCGCCGGGCTGGTGGGGCAGGCCGACCTGACCATCGACTCGCTGGCCGACCTGCCCGCGGTGCTGCGGTGACCGTCTACTGGGTGGTCTGGGACGCGGGCGCCCGGTGGCTGGTCGACGGCCTGGACGCGCGGGGCCGGCTGCCGAACGTGCGCCGGCTCCAAGCGGCCGGGGTACGCGCGGCGGCCCGCCCGGCGCGCCCGAACTGCCAGACGCCTCCGTCGCTGGCGACGCTGTTCACCGGCACCCCCGCGCACGTGCACGGAGTGACCGGGTTCCGGGTGCCGGACCGGCGACGGTTCGGCGCCTCGCGCAGCGGTTTCGACCCGGCGGTCTGCGCGGTGCCACCGATCTGGCGGCGGCTGGGCGTGCGGTCGGCCTTCGTGCACGTCCCCTGGGTGTTCGACCCGGACGGGCAGGTCGGCGCGTACGTCGACGCGGCGGTGGAGGCCTTCAGCGGACGGCTGGCCCGGCACGCGGTGCTGCGCCCGAGCCCGGGCGGCGTGCCGCTGGTCGACGCCCTGCCGGAGGCGGCGATGGTGACGGCGGCGCCCGGTGGGACGGTCGTGACCGGACCGTCCGGGGCGGTCCGGGTCACGGACAGCTGGGTCGAGGTCGATCTGGGCGGCGGGCTGGGCTGCCACGTCCGGCTGGTGTCGCGGCCGGACGGTGGGGTGCTGCTGCGGACCGGGGTGTGGCGGACCCGGTGCGCCGGCGGTGACCCGGCGCTCGTGCGGCTGCTGCGCGGCCTGCCGGCGTTCGCCGGTGAGAGCGCGGGATCGGTCTACCGGTCGGGAGACCTCGGCGTCCGGCTGCCCGAGGGCGGCGACGGCGCCGCCGAGGAGCTGCTGCTGTCGTCGCTGGAGCCGGCGGCGCGAACCTTCGCCGTCGCCGCCGACGTCGTGCTCGACCGGCACCGGGCCGATCTGGTGGTGGTGTACCTGCCGATGACCGACGACATCGGGCACGAGTTGGCCGGCTGGGTCGACGCGTCCGGCCCGGGCTACCGACCTGAGCTGGCCGGGCCCGGCTGGAACCTGCTGGCCCGCGCGTACCGTACCGCGGACGCGATCCTCGGCCGCGTGCTGGACCGGGCCGGTCCGGACGACACGGTCCTGCTCACCGCCGACCACGGCATCGCGGGGACGACCCACGACGTCTACCCGAACGCGGCGCTGGCCGCGGCGGGCCTCGCGACACCCGACGGTCGCGGCGGGGTCGATCCGGAGCGTTCGGCGGTGGTGTTCCACGCCGCGGGCGACGGCTCGCTGTGGGTCAATCCCCGGGTACGCGCGCAGGACCCGGCGCGCCCGTGGCTGCGTGCGGCCGTCGACGTGCTGGCCGCCACGGCCGGCCCGGCCGGGCAACCAGTCCTGGTCGGGCTGGCCGACGGACGCGGCGACCCGGTCGGCGAGCCGGCCGGCCGTGACCACGTGTACTGCCGGTTCGCCGCCGGGCTGATGGCACAGCCGCGCCTGCCGGGCAACGGCACGGCGTACGCCCCGACCCGCAAGTCCGGCGGGCACCTCTCCAGCGACGGCGATCCACGGCTCGACGCCGTCTACGCGGCCGCGGGTCCCGGCCTGCCCACCGGCGTGGACCTGGGCCGCATCGACAACGCCGAGATCGCGGCGGTGGTCGAGGGGGCGCTGTCGGCCGTCCATGTCCGGGCGGGGTCATGAGGGCTGTCGTCCTGGCCGACCTGCACGGCCGGCTCGACGCGCTGCGCGACATCGTCGCCGCTGCCGCCGCGCATCGCCCGGACGCGCTGGTCTGCGCGGGTGACCTGCTGGACTGCCTGATCTCCAAGACCGCCGCCGGACGGCCCGGCCGGCGGCTGCCCGAGGTGGTGGCCGTGGACCACGAGCTGTGGGACGCCGCCGCGAACCTGACCCTGGTGCGCGGCAACCAGGAGGAGCGGATCGCGCGGTTGCTGGCCGGGACACCGGTGCCCGGCAACCTGCGCCTGATCCTGGACCAGCCGCCGGCCCGGACCGTCGGCGTGGCCGAGGTCCGCCACGGCCACGGCTTCACCTGGCAGCGCCGGCCGGACGGGTGGTGGCAGCCCGGCGCCCGTGACCTCGCCAGGCTCCGGGCGCCGGTGACCATCTACGGGCACAACCACCAGAACGCCTGCTACGAGCTGCACGCCGACGGATCGCTGACGCCGCGCCCGATCGTGTTCGGGCAGCCGCTGCCGTTGTCGCCGGCCCACCGCCACCTGGTCAACGTGGACGCGGCCCGCCGCGAACCGCCGTCCTACGTGGTCTACGACGACGACGCCCGGACCGTCACCTATCACCGCCTGGCCGGCCGGAGGGACACCCCATGAACCCGCCCCGGGTGCTCGTCGTCGGAGGCAAGGCCAAGAACCTCGAGGCCGCGCGGCGGGCCGGATGCGACGTCGTGCACGTGCAGCACGTCGCCGCGTTCACCCCCCGCCACGCGCAGGCGTGCGACCAGGCCCTCCTCGTCGACTACACCGACCTGCGGGTGACGCTGCCACTGGTGGAGACGCTGCACCGTCTGGCGCCGCTGGCGTACGCGGTGTCGTTCACCGAAGCCGGGCTGGTGCCGGCCGGTGCGCTGCGCGACGCGCTGGGCCTGCCCGGTCCGTCCGCGGCGGTCAGCGGGCTGTTGCGCGACAAGGCGGCGATGCGCCGCGCGCTGACCGGACACCCGGTCCTGGACCACCCGGCGGCGGTCGCCACGACGGACGCCGACGTGCTCGGCTTCGCCCGGGGCCGTTTCCCGGTGGTGCTCAAGCCGATCGACGGGGCGGGCAGCCGCAGCATCCAGCGGGTCGAGCGGGCGGGCCAGGTGGGCCCGGCGGTGGCGGCCATGCACGCCGCCGGCTACCCGACGTTCCTGGCCGAACGGTTCGCCGCCGGCCCGGAGTACAGCGTGGAGGCGATGTCCCACCGTGGTGAGCACCAGATCCTCGCGATCACCGAGAAGTTCGTCGGTCCCGGCCACGTCGAGGTCGGACACGTGGTGCCCGGGCGGCTGTCCGAGGCCGCCGCGACGGCGGTGCGCGAGGTCGTCGCCTGCTTCCTCGACGCGGTCGGGGTCGGCGACGGACTCTCGCACACCGAGGTGATCGTCACCCCGGTGGGCCCGGTGGTCGTGGAGTCCCACGACCGGGTCGGCGGCGACCGGATCAGCGAACTGGTGAGCCTGGCCACCGGCGTGCATCCGGTGGAGTCGCTGTTCCGGCTGGCCGCGGGCACGGCCGCGTGGCCGCTGCGCGGTGAGCCGGTAGCGCCGGCCTGCGCGATCTGGTTCCTGACCCCCGAGCCCGGCCTGGTCGAGCGGGTCGACGGGGTGGACGAGGCCCGGGCGCTGGCGGGTGTGGTCGAGGTGAGCGTGTCGGTGGCCGCCGGCGACCCGATCGCACCGGTGACGTGCAGCGCCGACCGGTCCGGCTGGGTGGTGGCGACCGGCATCGACGCCGCCGAGGCGGTGGAACGGGCCAGGCGGGCCGCGGCCCGGGTCACCTTCCGGCTGTCCGCGGCCTGAGCGACCGAGGGGGACGTCATGGCGACGAAGCGGCGCCTGCTCGTGCTGAGCGCCCGTCCGGGCGTGCAGCGCTTCTGCGCCCGGGCGGGCATCGACGTGACGGTCGTGTACGACGACCGCTCCGCGGGGTCGCTGGACGGGGCCGTCCCGCCGGGCGAGCAGCGGCTGTACGTGGAGCGGTTCAACGACGCCGAACTGGTGCGCAGCGCGCTGGCCCGCGCCGGCGCCGAGCGCTTCGACGGCGTGTGCACCACGCATGAGAAGGGTGTGGTGCTGGCCAGCCTGCTGGCGGCCGAACTCGCCGTCCACCGGCCGCTGTCCACCACGACCGCGGTCGCCTGTCGCGACAAGCACCACCAGAAGTCGCTGCTGCACGGACTTGTCGACACCGCCCGCAGCACACTCGTGCCGGACATCCGGCGGTGGGACGGCGATGTCCCCGCGGACCTGGTGCCGGGTGTGCTCAAACCGGTGCTCGGCGCCGCGACCCGGCACACCTACCGTCTGGACGGCCCGCTGGACGCAGCCGCGGCGCGGGCGGCGGTGCTCGCCGACCCGTCCTGGCAGGCGCCGCGCACCTTCGTGGTGGAGAGCTTCGTCGACGGCGTCGAGCACAAGGTGGACGGCTGGGTCACCGGCGGACGGGTGCGCTTCTTCGCCGTGTCCCGATACCTGCGGCCGTGCCTGGACATCAAGGACGGCGCGCTGCTGGCATCGGTGGCGCTGAGCCCGGCGGCCGCGCCGGACCTGTACGCGCGCGCCGGGCGGATGCTCGACACGGTCCTGCCCCGGCTCGGGCTGGGCGACGGCGTGTTCCACCTGGAGATGTTCGAGCGGGCCGACGGCACGCTGGTGTTCGGCGAGTGCGCGGCGCGCGTCGGCGGTGGGGTCACCGTCGATGTGCTCCAGGCGATGTTCGGTGCCGATCTGTACGCGGCGGCGGTGCTGATCGCGCTGAACGAGCGGCCGGCCGTGCCGACGGGGGAGGCGGCGTACGGCGCGGTGGGCAGCACGTTCCTGCCGTCACCCGTGCACGACGTGCCCGCGCCGCGGGAACTGGCGGCGTTGCCCGGCGTGCTGGCGGGGCGCTACGAGGTGGCCGGGGGCAAGAGCGTGGACGTGCGCAAGAAGACCAGCGCCCGGGCCGGGTACGCGATCGTGGTCGGGGACGACGCCGAGCAGGTCGAGCGGCGCATCACCGACGTGGTCGGGTGGGCCCGCAGGCGAGTGCTCCGGGGGGATCCCCGGTGACGGCAACGGTCACGCCCGCCCAGCTCAACCCGTTCCGGTTGCCGTCCTACCGCCGCTACCTCGCCGGGACCACGGTCTTCTCGATGGGCAACGGGGCGCAGTTCATCGCCGCGAGCTGGCTCACCCTGAAGCTGGGCGGCGGCGCGGAATCGGTCGCGATGACCCTGGTCTGGACGACCGTGCCGGGCATCCTGCTGGCCCCGTTCATCGGGGTGATCGTCGACCGGGTGAACCGGCGGCGGCTGGCCACCCTGGTGAGCGCCCTGCGGGCGGTCGCGCTGTGCCTCGTCCCGGCCATCGCGGCGACCGGCACGCTGGAGCTGTGGCACGTGTACCTGACGGCCGCGTTGGTCGGACTGGCCGACCGGGTGTACCGGCCGGCGACGCAGGCGCTGCTGGCCGAGGTGGTGCCGGTGGCGGGGCTGCTCCGGGCGAACAGCGCGGCGTCGGTCGGCACGCAGGTCGGCGCGGCGGCCGGTGCGGCGCTCGCGGGGCTGCTCATCACGGTGATCTCTCCGGCCGACGTGATCCTGGTCAACGCCGCCGGGTCGGTGTTGTCCGCGGTCTGTGTCGGTGCGATGAGCGGCGGCGGCGCACACCGAACCGACCGGGGTCGTCGGCGTTACCTGGACGACGTGCGTGACGGCTGGCGCTACATCGTCGAGCACCCGCACATCATCGTGATCAACATGACGGCACTGTCGCTGCTGACCACGCTGCGCACGATCAACGTGCTGCTCGCCCCGTTCGTGGACCGGGTGCTGCACGCCGGGTCGCAGGGCTTCGGCCTGATCGACTCGTCGTACGCGGTGGGCGCGATCGTCGGCGCGAGCCTGCTGCCGTTCGTGGTGGGCCGGGCCGGGCGGCCGAAGGTGATGCTCGGCAGCCTGGCCCTGCTGGCGGCGGCGCTGACGGCGTTCTCGTTCGCCGGGAACGTGCCGACCGCGATGGCCTGCTACACGCTGATCGGACTGGGCTTCGCCACCTACGGGCTGTTCGTGACGATGACGCAGGAGCAGGTGGCGCTGGACTACCAGGGCCGGGTGCAGAGCCTGTTCCAGGTCCTGTTCGGGGTGGTCAGCCTGGCCGTGTACGTGGTGACCGGCAACCTGGCCGAGATGTTCGGCGAGCGGGTGCTCTATCTCAGCCAGGCGGTGATCATGCTGGCGACCACGGCGTACGCCTGCGCCATGATGCACCATCTGACCCTCGTCGCGTCGCGGGAGGACTGACCGATGCTGTCCGATGTGGTCGCCGCGTATGCCGCCGGGCAGCGCGCCGGAGAACTGCCCAAGGATCTGTCCGGTATCCCGGTGTCGACACACTTCCGCCGGGCCCGGCAGGTCGACCCGCTGGCGTCGCGGCCCTTCTTCGTCGACCGGGCCGAGGCCGCGCGTACGGCCGACGCGGTGCGCAGCGTGTTCGGACTGCTCGACGAGCTCACCGGGGTGGTCTTCGGCGGGGACCGGCGCGCCTACGGCCGGATGCTCGGTCTCACCGAACGGCAGATCGACCTGGTCGAGCGCACCCACCGTGGCGGGCCGGCCGTGTTCTGCCGGGCCGACCTCTACCACGACGGCACCTCGTTCCACCTGCTGGAGATGAACGCCAGCAGCGCGCTGGGCGGCATGTACTTCACCGAGCTCAACCGTGGGCTGCTGGGCGACCGCGGGTTCGCCGCGTTCGCCGCCCGGCACGGGTTGGGCTTCGTCGACCCGGTCGCGTCGGTCGCCGCCGCGGTTCGCGGCTACCTCGGCCGTCCGGACGCCCGACTGCGCGTGGGCCTGATCGACTGGCCGTCGAGTTTCGTCGCCTCCGAGCCGAACCTCAGGGCGGTGGCGGCGCTGCTGGCCGAGTCCGGCATCGAGGCGTACGCCGGACACGTCGGCCAGGTCACCGCGGACCCGTCCGGGTTGAGGCTGGCGGGTGTGCGGCTCGACGCCGTCTACCGCTTCTTCACCCTCGGCGAGATCGAGCGGACCCCCGGCGGCTACGACCTGGTGGAGCCGCTGGTGCGGGCGCACGAGGAGGGGACGGTCCCGTTGTTCCTGCCGCTGTCCCAGTCGTTGTACGGCAACAAGCGCAGCCTGGGTCTGCTCTCGGCGGAACTGGACCGGCTCGCACCGGCCCGGACCGCGGCGGTGGCGGACCTGCTGCCCTGGGTCCGCTCGCTCACCGACGGCGAGGTCCGTGTCGGGGGAGCCTGGCGCGACATGCTGGCCTACTGCCGCGAGCACCGGACGGAACTGGTCCTCAAGGGCGCGGCCGGTTACGGCGGCAACGCCGTGCTGCCGGGTTGGAGCACGGGTCGGCGCGAGTGGGAGGCGGCGCTGTCGGCGGCGCTGCGTACCCCGCACGTGGTGCAGCGGCGGGTGCGGCCGGCCCTGCACACGGTCGATGACGCACCCTGGTCCGCCGTGTGGGGGCTGTACGTCGTCGACGGGTACGCCGGTTGTCGCGTGCGGACCCGGCCGCGGGCCGACGCCGACGTCATCGCGCTCGCTTCCTACGGCGCCTGTGTCTTCCACCGCGAGTCGGCGCCTCCGTCGACCGGCGCTACCGGGGGCCCGTCCTGAGCGGCCGCGCCGACGAGGCGTTCGGCCATCGTCCGTGCCGCGCTGAGCAGGTGGTCGTGCCGGTCGACGCCCCGGTGGGCCACCCCGCCCTCCAGCAGCAGGAACAGGTGGTCGGCCGTCGCGTCGGGGTCGTCGACCTCACCCTGGAGGAGTTCCGCGAGCCGTCGGCGTACGGCCTGCTTGTGTGCCCGGACGACGCGGTGGGCCGGATGCCCGACCGGTAGCTCACCCGCCGCGTTGAGGAACGCGCAGCCGCGGTCCGTCGCCAGCGGGTCGCCGAGGTACGCGTCGAAGACCGCCAGGACCCTCGGGGCCCTGGCCTCCGCGATGCGCTGTTCGAGCCGGGCCCACCAGGCCTCGTGCCGAGCCTGGAGGTAGACGGTGACCAGCTTCTCCTTGGAGCCGAACCGGTCGTAGAGCGTGCGTTTGGTGAGGCCCGACTCGGCGGCGATGGTGTCCACCCCCACCGCGTGGATGCCCCGGCGGTAGAACAGCTCCGAGGCGACCTGGAGGATCCGCCGCGCGCCCGGGGTCAGCGTCGGCACCCGCAGGATCTCCTCGCGTGTCAATCGGTGCTCCCTCTCCGACGGGCAACTTCACAGGTCAGTGTACCGTGGTCGGATGGTGGTACACAGATCTGTGAGATTGGCGACGCTCGGGCTGGCCTGGGCGGGCCTGTCGTTGGTCGCGGTCTGCTACGGCCTCGCCCGCTTCGCGTACGGTCTGTTCGTCCCGGTCTTCCGGGCGGAGTTCGGCCTCGACGCCGCCGCCACCGGCGCGATCGCCGCCAGCTCCTACGTCTCCTACTGCCTGGCGATCGTCGTCGCCACGGTCCTCACGCCGCGCCTGGGCGGTCGGGCCCTCGCGGTGCTGGCCGGGTGCGCCGCCACGACCGGCACGCTGCTGATCGCCGTGGCGCCGAACGCCGCCGTGCTCACGGCGGGGGTGATCGTGGCCGGGTCCAGCACCGGGGTGGCGTCGCCGCCGCTGGCGCACGCCGTCGCGCACGCCGTCGCGGCGCCGGTCCGGAACCGGACGCAGACGGTCGTCAACGCCGGAACCGGCGTCGGGGTCGCCGTCGCCGGTCCGATCGCGCTGCTCACGTACGGGCACTGGCGGGCCGGGTGGTTCGTCTTCGCGGTGGTGTGCGCGGCGGTCACCGGGTGGGTGGCCCGGGCCGTGCCCGCCGCGCGATCCGGTGGTGGGCCCGCTTCTCCGCTGCCCCGGCCGTTGCTGCCCGCCGGGAGCGGGCGGCTGGTGGCCGCCGCCGCGCTGACCGGCGTGGCGAGCGCGGCGACCTGGACCTTCGGTCGCGACCTCCTGGTCACCGTCGGCGGGATGGGCCAGCGGCCGGCCACGCTCGCCTGGGTGCTGCTCGGTGCCCTGGGCGTGCTCGGTGCGGTCGCCGGTGACCTGGCCGGGCGGCTCGGCATCGGCGGGGCGTGGCTGCTGACCACGTCGGTCCTGGCGGCGGCCACCGGGCTGCTGGCCGCCGTCCCCGGCGAGCCGGTCGTCGCCGGTGTCGCGGCGGGCGCGTTCGGGGCCGCGTACATCGCGCTCACCGGGCTGCTGCTGATCTGGGGAACGCGCGTCTACCCGCGCACGCCCGCCGCCGGTGTCGGCGTCGCGTTCCTGGTCCTGGCGCTGGGGCAGGCCGCCGGCGCATCCCTGGTCGGCGCCGCGGCGGAGGCGGTCGGCCTGCGGCCGGCCTTCGCGGCCGCGGCGCTGGTGGCCGTGCTCGGTGCCGCCCTGCGCCCGCGTCGGTGGTGAACCCTTCCCCGATTGCGCAGGACGATGCCGAGGGCGGTGGACCGGTCGGGCCGACCGTCCGGGCGGGCCGGCTGAGCCGGTGCTCCGCCCCGACCGGATCATCCGCCGGACGGACTATCGGCAGTTCCTGCCGCTGTTGAGGCAGGCGGCGATGCGCTGCATGGTCCTGGTGGAGTTGACGTTGACGAAGTCGTTGTGATCGGAGAACGGGTTGTGGTTCTCCTCGGGGAAGGAGTCGAGGGCGTACCGGCCACTGAGCTGCACACCGCGCGGGATGTCGTAGGAGACGGTGATGCGCAACTGCGGGATCGCGGTGAAGCCTCGCGGGCAGGCGCCGGTGGCCCGGTCGGCGAAGGCGACGTGGTCCCGGTGGTTGGCGCTGTCGGTGTTCCGGCCGTCCCAGCAGCCGGGGAAGTCCTGGACGCGTTGGACCTGGCGGCCGGCGGGGCAGATCGGGTACTTGTCGGAGAGGCGGTCGCCGAACCCGGAGCAGGTCCAGATGGCGCGGGCGTTCGCCGGGCCGCGGCTGGTGGGCTTGGCGTCGCCGGTCAGCTCGCGCAGGAACCTCGGCATGGGTACGACCTTGCTGACCGGGTTGCCGCGGTACTCGATGACCACCGCCTCCGGGCGGAGGATCCGGCCGGTGTTGTGGGGCAGTTCCAGGTTCGGGCCCTGCGGCTCGGGCAGCGGGCTCGCGCTGCTGGCCGGCGGCGTCGCCGGCTGACCCTTGCCCTGGTCGACGGAGCACCGGGCGAGCGCGTCGAGGCCCTGCGGGCGCGGGCCGTCGCGGCCGATGGCGATGGCGATCCGGTCGAGCACCGCGGTCCGCCTCGCCCGCAGCGGACCGAGGACGGCGTTCTCCACGAAACCGGCACCACCCTCGCCGCGGCTGGTGACCAGCCGCTGGTTGGCCTCGGAGACCTGCCGGTCCAGCTCGGCGAGCGCACGGTCGACCTCGGCGAGAGCCTGCCGCGGCACGCCTGGTAGCCGATCCCGGACGGACGGGCAACTCACCTGCGGGGTCGCCGCGCTCGCGGCTGCGGTGTCCGTGGTGTGCAGGCTGGCGTGGATGCCGTCGTAGCTGACGTCGCAGTCGGTCAGCGAGACCAGGCCGGCCGGTGCCTGCCCGCCCGCCGCCCGGATCGTGTCGCCGAGGCCAGTCAGCGTGGCCGCCCGACGGACGCGAAGCCACTGCAGCACGTCGTTGTTGAGCCGGACGTCGACCCCGCGGGTGCCCAGGATGCGCCGGTCCGCAGCGGCTTCGAGCCGGTCGAGCTCGGCGAGCCGACGGTCCACCGCCGCCCTCGCCGGGACGGGTACGGCGGGCAGACGGTCACGGACCGCGGGGCAGGTCACGGTGCCCGAGGTGGCGGCCAGCGCCGCGCGGACGTCGCCGCCGCCGGAGCGTACCGACCGGTCGATGCGCACCACCGGCCAGAAGTACGAGGACCTGTCCCCGTTCTCGCACGTCGTTCCCGACGCGGCGAGGTCCGCGTCGGAGGAGTTCGCGGTGATGGCGAGATTGCCGACGAAGTCGTGCACGTGCTCGGCGCCGTTCTTCACCCCCGGTTGGGCGACCGGGTTGTCCGGGCTGAACTTGCCGGTGCGGTTGGTCCCGCAGTCGACGGTGAACCGGCCGGTCGACGCCTTCGGGTCCAGCGGCGGACGGGCCACGTTCGGCCGGACCCGCTCGATCGCCACGAACGCCGACAGGCTGGTCGCCGCGTCCGCGGTGCCCCTGCCGCCGCCGGAGACGAACGTGGCCGTCAGCACACCGCTCGCGGCGAGAACCACCGCCACCAGGGCCAACCTCGTGGTGGTGGAGGTCGTAGCAGGTGACAGTCGCCTCGGATAACGCCTTCTCATCTCGTCTTCTCCTCGGTCGCCAGGGCCGGCCCGTCGTTCGGCCGCCATCGCATCCCGGTACGGCGGGACGCGGTCGCGCCGATCGAGGGTCCGCCGACACGTCATGGACAGGTAAGAACTCGACCGGTTGCTCGGTCGGGTCAGCCGGAACCTGTCGGTCGGGTCCCGGACCCGGTGGCCGCTCAGGATGCGACGTCGTTTCCCGCCGGGTTGTCGTCCAGGGCGGACAGGACGCGCCGGCGGAGGAGTTCGTACTGCTGCCGGCACCGCCCGGGCGGTCCCGCCGGACGCCGCTGCACCCGGGCGCCGACCACGACCTCCCGCGGGTGGAACTGGTCGGCGGTGAGGTCGACGTCGCCGCCGTCGGGCAGCCGATTCCAGTAGTGGTGACCGACCTGGGCGTCCCCGACGAAGACCTCGCCGAGAACGAGTTCACCGCCGAGGAGGTCCTGCACGATCAACGCGGTGACCCCGCACTGACCTCGGGCCGGGTTGCCGGGATGCCAGGCGGGCAGGTCGTGCGGGTCACAGGTGTCCGCTCCCCAGCTCGCCCGCAGGATCGGCCGCAGCCGCTCCAGGTCGGTCCTCGGACGGTTTCCTCGCGTGTCACTCTCTCCGGACGTCACCCGCGAAGGATGAACCCCGCACCGGGTCGAGAGTCAAGGAAGGCTGGGACGCCCGCCCGCCCGCCCGCCCGCCCGGACGGTGACGTGGCTCGCGCGAGGTTTCGACCCTGCCGGGAGGGGCATCTTCGGGCCGCGGCCGTACCGGGTCGTTCTCCCGCCGCCCAGATCGGAGCCCGCGATGACCGTCGGCCGCCCAGGATCGTGGCCCGTGCGCGCCGACCAGGCGGACCGGATCGGGCGTCGTGCGGTCCGGCCCGTGACGGAGGCCCGGGGATGACCGCGGGGAACGAGCGAACGGCGGATGCCTTCCGCTCGGCCGTCGTCGGCGGGCGCCTCGACCTGCCGCTGCCCGGCGCCGGGCGTACGGGCGAGCGGTTTCGGCGCTTCGTCGAGCTGGGCCGCGCCGACCTGGCGTTGGCTCGGCTGGCGGAGGGGCACGCCGACGCGCTGGCGATCCTTGCCGAGCTGGGCGCGACGATCGATCCGACGTGGCGCCGCGAGCCGTGGGGCGTGTGGGCCGCCGCACCGGCCTCGCTCACCGCCACCCGCGACGGCGACCGGTGGCGGCTGACCGGCGACCGGCCCTGGTGCTCGGGGGCGGGTCTGCTGTCCCGGGCCCTGGTGACCGCATCCGCCGACGACGGGGTACGCCTGTTCGCGGTCGAGGTCGACGGACCGGGGGTCACCCCGTTGGCCGGCACCTGGCCGGCTGTCGGCATGGCCGCCAGCGACAGCCGGACGGTTCGCCTCGACGGCGTGACCGCCGTACCGGTGGGTGGGCCCGGCTGCTACACCGCCCGGCCGGGCTTCTGGCACGGCGGGGTGGGCGTGGCGGCGTGCTGGTACGGCGGCGCCGCCGGCATCGCCGACACCCTGCACGCCGCGGCTCGGCGCCGCGCGCTGGGCCCGCACGCCCTGGCGCACCTCGGGGCGGTCGACGCGGCCCTGGTCACCGCCCGCGCCGTGGTGTTCGCCGCCGCCGACGAGATCGACGCGCATCCGACCCGGGACGCCGACCGGTTGGCGCACCGGGTGCGGGCCACCGTCGAGGCCACCGCCACCACCGTCGTCGACCGGGTCGGCCGGGCGTTGGGGGCGGGGCCGTTGTGCCAGGACGCCGACCACGCCCGGCGGGTCGCCGACCTGACGGTGTACCTGCGGCAGAGCCACGCCGAGGCGGACCTGGCTCATCTGGGCGAGCTGGTGGCGGCGGTCGGGGACCCCGGATGGTGAGGCCGATCGTCGGCGCGGGCACCGACGAGGAGACGTGGCGCGCGTGGCCGGCGCCGGCCACCTGGCCCGTACTCGATCTGGAGGATCCGGCGCGGACGGCGCCGCCGTTGGTGGTCGCCCCGCACCCCGACGACGAGGTCCTCGGGGTCGGCGGCCTGGTCGCCATGCTCGCCGGCGGTGTCGGCGCGGAGATCGCGGTGGTCACGGACGGCGAGGCCTCGCACCCCGGTTCGACAGTGCACACGCCGGCGGAGCTGGCCGGCATCCGGCGGGCCGAGACGGTCACGGCGTGCGGGCTGCTCGGCGTCGCCCCGCCCGCGATCGTCCACCTCGGGCATCCCGACGGCGGGATCGACGAGTCGGCGCTCACCGACACCCTGACCACCCGGCTGACACCCGGCAGGTGGTGTGTCACGACGTGGCACGGCGACGGCCACCCGGACCACGAGGCGGTCGGCCGGGCGGCTGCGGTCGCCTGCCGGCGCACCGGTGCCACGCTGTTGGAGTTCCCCGTCTGGACGTGGCACTGGGCCGAGCCGGACGATCCCGATGTGCCGTGGCACCGCGCCCGCCGGATCGACCTGACCCGGGCCGCGCGATCGGCCAAGCGGCAGGCGATAGACGCCTTCCGGAGCCAGATCCTGCCGCTCGGACCGGCACCCGTCGACGCCGCGATCCTTCCCCCGCACGTCCTCGCACGCTTCGCGCGTCCCTACGAAACGGTGTTCGTGCCATGACCCCTTCCGGCACCCCCGCCCAGTATTTCGACGAGATGTACGCCCGGGCCGAGGATCCGTGGAGTTTCGAGACCCGATGGTACGAGCGACGCAAGCACGCGCTGACCGTCGCGTGCCTGCCGCGCCGGCGCTACCGGTCGGCGTTCGAGCCGGGCTGCTCGACCGGCATGCTCACCTCCCGGCTCGCGCAGCGGTGCGACCGGCTGCTGGCGGTCGACATCGCCGCCGCCGCCGTGACGAGCACCCGGCGGCGGCTCGCGGACCAGGCGCACGTGCAGGTGGAGCGGATGGCCGTTCCCGACGAGTGGCCGGCGGCCGACGCGCGCTTCGACCTGGTCGTGCTCTCCGAACTCGGTTACTACCTCGACGACGCCGGGCTGGACCTGCTGACCGCCCGGACGCTGGACTCGCTCGAACCGGGCGGCACGCTCGTCGCCGTGCACTGGCGGCCGGCGGTGGCCGAGCACGCACGGGGCGGCGACGACGTGCACCGGCTGCTCGCCGACCTGGACGGGCTGGAGCGGACGGCGCACCACGAGGAGGCGGACTTCCTCCTCGACGTCTTCCTCCGGGTGCCGCCGGCGGCCACCTCCGTCGCGCAGGCCGAGGGCCTGCGGTGAACCGGCTGGCGGTCGTGGTGCCCGCCCACGACGAGCAGGCGCTGTTGCCCGACTGCCTGACCTCGCTCCTCGGCGCGCTCCGCGACCT
The DNA here is from genome assembly GCF_900090105.1 of Micromonospora humi. Lineage (GTDB taxonomy): Bacteria > Actinomycetota > Actinomycetes > Mycobacteriales > Micromonosporaceae > Micromonospora > Micromonospora humi. Next base: position 161,616 of record NZ_FMDM01000012.1, read on the forward strand.
GCCGGTGCGGTCGGAGGTGATCGTCGTGGCCGACGACTGCCGGGACGAGACGGCCGCCGTCGCCCGACGCCTCGGCGCCGTCGTGGTGACCGTGCAGGCCCGCAACGTCGGCCGGGCGCGTGCCGCCGGCATGGCACACGCGCTGCGCCACGGCCCGCGGGACCTGTGGCTCGCCACCACCGACGCGGACAGCCGGGTGCCCCGACGGTGGGGCGGGTGGCAGCTGCGCCACGCCCGGGCCGGCTCCGACCTGCTGGTCGGCACCGTGCGCGTCCACGACTGGGCGCCCCGCTCCGAGCAGGTCCGCACGCGGTTCGAGATCCGATACCGACAGGGCCTGACCGGTACCGGTCACCGGCACGTGCACGGCGCGAACCTGGGCTGCGCCGCGACCGCCTACGAGCGGCTGGGCGGCTTCGCCGACCTGCGCCACGGCGAGGACCACGACCTGGTCGAGCGCGGCCGTCGACGTGGCCTGCGGGTCGTGGCGGACGCCGCCTGCCCGGTCCGGACCAGCGCCCGGCGACGCGGTCGAGCCCCGCACGGTTTCGCCCACTACCTCGACGCCCTCGACGACCGGTCTCCGGTCGTCGGTGGCCGCACCTGAGGACGTGGCTCCGCCCGGCGGGAAATCGCGTTGCGTCGGCGCCGCGTGGGCGTCATAGTCGACTCATGATCTTCTCTTCACGGAAGGGCGGCGACGCCCGGGCGCGTTGAGCGCCCCCGCGCGGCGCGACGACACCGCCGCACCCCGCCGGGCCGCCGGCAGCGCTGAGCCCCACGACCTGTGGCGGCAGGCCAACCGCATCCGCCAGGAATGGCTCGACCACGCCCTGTGCACGCAGCCGGCCGACCGGGAGACGGCCGAACGTTGCCTGACCGCCGTCTACGCCAGGGCATCACGACCGCGACCCCGCTTCGTCTGGGTCGACTCGCCGGACCAGGCACGGCCCCTGATCACCGGCTGGCCCACCCTCGACCAGCTCCACCAGCGCGTCCGCGACCCCCGGCCGGGTGGTCCGCCACCGCCGGCGAGTGACCTCGCCATGGTCGTCTCCCGGCTGCGCGGCGCGCTGGGCGCGGGCGTCACCCACACCGATCCCGAGCTGTCACCCGCACGCACCGGCAAGACCAGGCAGCCGTGGCCCGAACTGGCGCCGGCGCACGCCCTCGACAGCGGCGTGCCGCTCGCCGTCGTGCTGCACCAGGGGGTACGCACGGCGCTGCACCGGAGTCTGGCGCACGGCTTCTCCCTGCCGGTGCGGGCGGCGCTGGCCGGCGACGGCCCGCTCCCGGTCTGCTGGTACGGCCAACAGGACGCGTCCTGGATCGCCTACTACGACGTGCTGCGCCGGCTCGGCCTCGCCGGTTACCGGCCGGACGACGCCGACCACCTGGACACCTGGGCCGACCTGGCCCGCTCCTGCGGCTGGTGGTGGCCGGGCGAGGACGTCTGCGTGGTGGTGGAACGGCCCCGGGAGATCCGCGTCGAACCGGTCGCCGGGACGGCGCACGACCGGATCCGACTGCGACCGCACGGAGTCCGCTACCGCGACGGCTGGCAACCACGCCTGACCGGATGAGCTGAGCCGAGGGCCGGCCGGACTCGGGCACGGGCCCCGGCCGGCCACGGTGGACGAGCCGCGGTTCAGGGTGGACCCGGCGTCCCGGGATCGGTCTCTCCGGCGCGTACGTGGTCGCCGTCGGCGCTCGAGGTGAGCGCCACCAGAGAACTGCGGACACGGTTCGCGAGCTCCACGTTGCCGAGCCTCTCGTACAGAGCGATCGCCGCCCGGTAGGCCGTGGAGGCGTGCTCCTGACGCCCCTGAGCCGCCGCGACCGCGCCGAGTGCGTGGTGCGCTCCGCCTGCCCCGGCGCCATGCCTGATCCGCGTGAAGATCTCCAGCATGGCACGGAAGTCCTGTTCGGCATCCTGGTGCCGCCCGTCCTCGGCGGCAAGCCACCCCCGTTCCTGGAAGCAGTATCCGCGGAGGAACTCGTCGTCCAGACGGTCGGCGACGGCGAAGGCACGCCTCGTCAGGGCAACCGCCTCGGCCCGACGGCCGGCAATCTTGTGGCCGGCCGCCAGGCCGAGGAACACGTAGCCGTGCTGCGCCGACTCCTCGGCCGTGAGGAGCGCCGCCGCCCGTTTCAGCACGGGGATGCTGCGTTCGGGACGACCGAGGGTGTTATAGAGAATTCCCAGCGCCGAGCGGACCTCGATCTCCTCCTCCACCTCGTGCGACCGCTGGAACAACCGCAGCGCCCGCAGCAGTGAGGTCTCCGCCTCGTCCGGCCGGCCGTTCGCCCGTAGTGCCTCGCCCAGCCGGCGAACGGTCTGTGCCAACTCACGGTTGTCACCGAGCCGCTCGGCGACGGCGACGGCTTCCCGTGCCGTCGCCAGTTCCGGCTCCACCTCACCCGACAACCCGTAGGAGTGCGAGACCCACCGCAACGCGCGCACCCTTCTCCGGTCGTTGCCCGTCGCGGCAGCGGCCTGTTCCGCCGACCGCCACAGATGCAACCGGTAGCTGTGGTCGTCGGGCGCGGTCAGCAGCGGGTGCACCGCTTCCACGAGCGCCCACGCCTGCTCCGTGAGGCCCGCCGCGACCGCTGCCCGCAGCGCTGCCAGGACGTTGTCGCGTTCGACGACGAGACCCTCGCCGGAGCCAACCCTGCCCCGCAGCCAGTCCACCTGCCGGATCAGGCAGGCGGCACGGTCACCGGGTGTCTCCTGGCGCTCCGCCATCTCACCGGCGAACAACCGCAGGAGGTCGTGCAGCCGGTAGCTCGACGGTGTGGGCGCCTCGACCAGGAAGGCGTCCACCAGCCGGTCCAGACTGTCCCGCACCACCGACACGTCGAGCCCGCACCGGTGCGCCGCCGACTCGATCCCGAAGAACACCCCCGGATGCGAGCCGGCCCGTCGAAACACCAGCCGGTCGAGGTCGTTCAGTTCCTCGTACGCGGATTGGAAGGCCGACCTGACAGTCCGGTCGGCCAGCCGTAGCTCGTCGAGCCGGCGGCTCTCGTCCGTCAGCTGGTCGGCCAGGGCGGACGGGGTCCAGCCGGGGCGGGCTCGGAGTCGGGAGCCGACGATATGCAAGGCGAGCGGAAGGCCCGCGCAGACCTCGACCAGCCGGCGGGCGCCCGAGCTGTCCGCGGTGATCCGGTCCGCGCCGACCGTCGCCGTCAACAGTTCGAGTGCCGGACCGGGCAGCAGCGCGTCGAGGGTCAGGACGGCGGACCCCGGCAGGTCGCCGATCAGCCGACGACTCGTGACAATGGTGAGGCAGCCCGCGCCCGCCGCGATCAGCGGTCGGACCTGCGCCGCCTCGTGGGCGTCGTCGAGTACGAGGAGGAGCCGCAGGTCGGCCACCACGGACCGGAAACGTGCCGACAGCTCGTCCAGCGTGCCTCGCCGTTCCTCCACCTCGCCGCCGAGTGCCCGGAGGAACCGGATCAGCACGTCCCGCGCCCCTACCGGAAGGGGACCGGAGCCGCCCAGGGTGACGTACAACTGGCCGTCCGGGAAACGCTCGCGGACCCGGTGGGCGTAGGACACAGCCAGCGCTGACTTTCCCGTCCCCGCCGCTGCGGAGATGACGACGACCGGCACCCGTTGCGCGACCAGTTCCGCCACGGCGGCCAGCTCCGCCTCCCGACCGATGAGGCGTGGCGCGACCGGAAGCTCGCCCGGCGGGGCGACGGTCTCCGCCGGCCGGGAAGCGGGGGCCACGGGGGACCCGTTCGTCTGTCCCAGTCGGTGTTGCCACAGGGCGAGGCCGATCCCGACGACGGTCAGCGCGGCGATCATGGGCCAGGCAAGCCATCCGTATGCCGCGAGCGGCGCCGGCAGCTCACCGCCGGTCGCGACGTTGACCACGACGGCCAGCCCGACCGAGGACAGGCTCGACACGGTCACCAGCAGCAGTGCGGTGGTCCGCCGACGGTGGTTCCCGTCATCCCGGGGCGACCCGGGTGGGTCGTCGCGCCGCCGGCTCGCGATCACTCCACAGCCGCCTCGGCCGCACCCGCGAGGATCACGCTGCCTGGCGCGACCATCGACGACCGGAGATCGCTCGGCATGCGGCTATGATGCCAGTTCCGCCGTTGTCGGGGTGAGCCCTCGGTCCCCGCCTCGGCGGTGACATCGGCGGTCGGCGGTCGGACGCGGTGGCGGGGTTGCCCGGGTTGCGGCCGCACGGCAGGGTTTCGGGCATGCGTTCTGGGCTCGGTGAGCTGTCCCCGGCGGAGCAACGGCTGTGGGACGCCTTTCCACGTGGCGAGACGGTGGCCCCACATGAGGACACCCCGCACGTGGTACGCGCCGCAGTGATTCGGTCGTTGCTCCTGGGCGGCCGCGACGCGGAGCCGGGACACCGGCCGGCGCTGCGCCTGCACGGCGCCGAGGTGGTCGGCGTGCTCGACCTCTACCAGGCGGAGATCGAGCATGCCGTCGAGTTCGTGGGGTGCGTCTTCGACGCGACCCCCCAGCTGTCGTTCGCGCAGCTACGCGGCATGTCCTTCGAAGGCAGCACGCTGCCGGGCCTCGATGCCTTCGGAGCTGTCGTCCAGGGCACACTCAGCCTGGTGAAATGCGTCCTCAGCGATGCTGTGGTGGTGTACGGCCTACAGGTCAGCGGCGACCTGGATCTCGACTGGGCCCGACTGGCGAGCGGGGGTCGCGCGGAGGACGTCTTCGGCGACCGGACCGCCGCGCTGTTCGGTGACGCGCTCCACGTGGGGCGGCACCTGTATCTGCAGGGCACGACCGCCGCCGGGAACGTCGAACTTGCCGGTGTCCGCATCGGTGGCACCCTCCACGCCCAGCGAGGGTGCCGGATCGACGGTGAGCTCCGGCTGCCTGGCGCACAGGTCGCCGGGGAGGTCGACCTTTCGCACGCCGTCCTGGTGAATCCGGGCGGCGTGGCCCTGGACGCACGAGGTCTGCGGGTCGGGCAGTTGACCCTGCTGGCAGAGCGCGTCGAGGGCACCGTGGACCTGAGGCACAGCCAGACGGAGGTGCTTCGTGACGAACCCGATCGCTGGCCGGCCCGGCTGCGGCTCGACGGCGCCAGGTACGCCGCGCTCGAACGCGCCGGAACTTCCCGGGAGCGGTTGTGCTGGCTGAACCGGGATCCGGACGGCTACCGGCCTCAGCCGTACGAGCAGTTGGCAGCTCTGTACCGACAGATCGGGCAGGACTCCGACGCACGCGCCGTGCTGCTCGCGAAGCAGCGCCGCCGCCGGCGGCTGCTCCCCCCGGCAGCGGCCGCATGGGGCCTCGCGCAGGACGGGCTGGTCGGCTACGGATATCGCCCCGGTCGGGCGCTCCTGTGGCTGTCCGTACTGGCTGTCCTGGGCGCCACCGTGTTCAGCGGCTATCCACCCGTAGCCGCGCCCGGGGGAACAGACTTCAACCCGCTGGTCTACACCCTTGACCTGCTCATTCCGATCGTCCAGTTCGGGCAGGAGCAGACGTATCGCACCGAGGGGCCGGCGCAGTGGCTGGCGTACCTGCTGATGGCGATCGGCTGGCTGTTGTTCACCGCCGTCGCGGCGGCGCTGACGCGGACCTTGAACCGCTTCTAGCGCGACCGGTCCGACGCGATGCCTGAGGCGCGTCACGACCTTAGGTCGGCCAACCGCCGCAGGACCAGCGCGGCGGTTCCGGCCGCGGCCACGGTGGCCGCGCCGGCGACGCCGAGCCCGAAGCCGTTGCCGTGCCCGGTCGCCGTGCTGCCGTCGCCGGTGGGCGGCGTGCCCTTCGGCAGCACCTGGAGCGGCCGCATCATCTCGTTGTCCTCGTGCTCCAGGATGTGGCAGTGCCACACGTACCGACCGGGGTTGGCGAACCGCACCAGGATCCGGGTGATCTCGTTCGGGTACGCGAGGATCGTGTCGATGAGCCCGAGTTCCTGGGGTGCCGGCGGCACGGTGCCGTCGGGCCCCCGACCGATCAACCGGAACTGCGTGTCGTGCAGGTGGATGGGGTGCGCGTCGGCGGTCGAGTTGTGGAACTCCCAGATCTCGTTCCGGCCGACGGTAGGGGTCTCGGTGACCGGGTCGTCCCACTGCATGGGGACCGCCCTGCCGTTGGCATCGATGACGCCGAGCAGCACCTTGACCGGCCCCACGTCGGTGAGTTCCTGCTCCAGCAGCGCCAGCTTGCGGGTCCGGACCGCCGGGCTCAGCGCCGCCAACGCGGGCAGGTCCAGGGTCTCCGGTGGGGCGCTGCGGTCGACGCCGGTGCGCGGCCCGACCACGAACTTGAGCACCTGGCCGGTGGTCTGCGGGTCGGCCGGCTCGCCCGGGTCTTCGTAGTCGGCCAGGGGTCCGTCCGGGGCCTCGTTGACGAGATAGAGCGCGGTGCCCTGCGGGACGTCGGTGAAGTCCACGATCACGTCCGCCCGGTAGGCGTTGCCCATCACCAGCTTCTCCACCCGGACCGGGTCCGGCAGCATGCTGTTGCGGGTGCCGATCTGCCAGAGCGGCAGCACCGGTTGGGCCGGCCGGGCAGTCGGGTCTGCGGCGACCGACAGGATCAGCGAGCGGGAGTTGCAGGCGTTGAGCAGCCGCAGCCGGTACCGCCGCTGCTCCACCGGCAACACTGGCCAGGTGGCACCGTTGACCACGATGGTGTCGGCGAAGAACTCGGGGTTCCAGATCGGTGGCACGTCGGTGTACGGGATGTACGGGCCCGGGTAGCCGTCGAAGTAGGCGCGGCTGGCCGGGTAGAAGAGCGATCCGTCCGCCAGGAACGACCGGTCCTCGATCACCAGCGGGATCTCGTACCGGCCCGGGCCGGGCCGTCCGTCGAGCCGACCGGTGGTGGCGGGCAGCGTTCCGGGCGGTAGGTCGGTCGGGCCGCCGCGGAGGAGGTAGCCCCCGGCGAGGCCGGCGTAGGCGTTGAGTCGGGTGAGGCCCAGCGCGTGGTCGTGGAACCAGAGGAACGCGGCGGGTTGCTCGTTCGGGTACTGGTAGGTGGCGCTGCCGGGTTGCCAGCGGACGCCGTACTTGCGGGCGAACAGGGCCCGGTAGCGGTCGTACCAACTCCCGACGCGGGCGTATTTGGCGGGTATGTCGGACGCGTGCGGCAGGTACCAGGCGTCGGTGTAGCCGTCGCTCTCCTCCGGGCTGAGCCCGCCGTGCAGGTGGGTGACCAGCGGCACCGGACCGGTGTACGGACCGGGGGTGCTGGTGAAGGTCGGCGTCGAGTCCCGTCCCCGGATCCCGCCGGGTGGGTTCGCCCAGTGCAGTGTCGGATCCACCGGAAGCAGGTGCGGCAGGTACCGGCCGTGCTTGTCGACGAGTTGGTTGGCCCAGGTCACCCGCACCGGCCGGCCCACCTTCGCCTCGATGGACCGGGCGGGGGAGCGGAACGTGCCGGAGTGCGACGACGAGCCGTATCCCCAGACCGTCGTTCGCGGCATGCCGCTCGGCAGCACCTGCTGGGCGAACTGCCGCGCGGCGATCCGATACTCGTCGATGCCGCCCCGCTGGCCACTGACCGGCATCGGTGGCGACACCGGCAGCTCGGTGACGTACTTCGGGATGGTGATCGGATCCAACGGTGGCGCCTGGCGAGCCTTGCCCGCGAACACCGGTGCGCCGCGGAGCAGGATCGCGGCACCGCCGGCGGCGCCGGCCAGCAGAACTCGTCGACGATCCATGTCCCACCACCTCCGGCGATCTGGGCGTCAGAGGCAGTAGATAGGAGCTTCGGGGCCTGGTGCGAAGATTATCCGCTAATTACCCCGTTCGGCATCGTCGTCGGGGCTGAGACCGGCCAGACCCTGGCCGCTCTCCGGGTCCCACGGGATCGACTCGTGGTCGTGGACGACCACCCAGCGCCCGTCACGCCTGCGGCACACGAGCGTGGCCCGCACCCACATGGACACGTCCGCGCCCGACTTCAGCCTGCCGGTGACGTGGTAGAGGAAGGCGCAGTACCCGAGGTCGCCGTCGGCGTCGACGTGAAGCTCCCGGACCTCGTATCCGGGCCCGTCGGCGTACGCGTCGAACCACGCCTCGGTCTGCGGCGCCACCTCATCGGCACCCCGGAGCCGCAGCGGGGGCAGGACGTTGAAGGCGAGCACGTCGCCGGCCTGCTGCGCGGCGAGCGCACCGGCATCCCGGCGCGCCACGGCCGCCACCCGCGCCTCGATCAGGTCCCGTAGCTCCCGCGCCGCCCCGTCGGTCGTCATGCCCTGCCGGTACCCGCACGTCGGCAGTGCTAACCCGCGCCCCGGAGCGGGCCGCGAACCGACCCCGGCGCCGGGACCACTCGACGAGTCTCACCGGTCGGCGGGATACCAGTCCAGCAGCTCGTTCGACGGCGAGAAGATGCGGCCGGACGTGGCGCCGGCCCGGCGCAACTCCTCGACGACGATCCGGATGTCCGTCCGGGCCATCAACGGCATGACGCCGTCCTTGCAGTCCATCCCGAGCCACGGTCCGGCCACGTCGTCGTGGACGTCGGAGACGTAGTTCGGGGTGTAGAGCCCGTCGTCGTACTCCCCGGTCTCGTCACCGTTCTCGTCGACCAGCGGAAACCGGAGCGCGGCCGCCTCCAGCGCCGTGCGGGCGGCCTCGGCGGGCTCCGCGGACACCTGCACCTCGAAGGCCTGACCGGTGACGTGGCCGGTACCGTGGTAGTCGTAGACGCCGAAGACGCCGGGGTCGACAGTGAACTCGCACCCCGCCCACTCGGCGGTGATGGCCCGCCGCATCCACGTGCGGATCGGCTCCAGCGCGAGCGTGTCGACGTGCTCCTGGGTGATCTGCCACAACAGGTCGGGGCTCGGATCGAGCGTCGTCGCGTACTCGAACCAGCGCCGCGCCTCACCGTCGGCGCCGCTCCGGTCCAGGTGCAGCGCGCCCAGCGCGAACGCCGCACGCGGGTCCCGGCCCTCGACCGCCCGCACGCGCCAGGCCTCCGCCTGCTCTTCACTGACCGTCATGAATACCTGTATCCCACGTCGCACGCCTGTCGTGCCACCCCCGACCGGTGGGGTGAGAGCACCCGCGAAGGGGACCGTTTGTGTGGCGGTGGGCCGGGGCATCAGGCGTGCACACGACGAGAGGGGACGCGATGGCACCGGACCAGTCGGCCCGCGTCGACGAGGGTCGCACCGCCCCGGCGGAGACCCTGTCGACGGCGGACCTCATCAGCCGCGCCACCGAGCAACTGTCGACGCTCGTACGCGACGAGTTGGCGCTGGCCCGGGCGGAGTTGGTCGCCAAGGGCCGGCACGCCGGCCTCGGCGGGGGCCTGTTCGGCGGCGCCGCCGTCCTCGGCCTCTTCGGGCTCGCGTTGCTCGTGGTCCTGGCGGTGGTGCTGCTGGACCTGGTCTGGCCGCTGTGGCTGGCCGTCCTCACCGTCCTGGTCGTCGTGCTCGCCGCGGCCGGGGTGCTGGCGCTGCTCGGCCGTCGGCAGATGCGCGCGATGACACCGCTGGCGCCGCAGGAGGCGGTGTCCGGTGTGACCGCGGACGTGGACGCGGTGAAGACCGCGTTCCGGGAGGGGAGAAGCCATGAGTGAGAGCACGCCCTCGGACCCGCAGCAGTTGCGGGCCGAGATCGCGCAGACCCGCGCCGCCCTCGGTGACACCGTCGAGGCGCTCGCCGCCAAGACGGATGTCAAGGCCCGCGCCAAGGTCGCCGCCGAGGAAGCAGGCGCGCAGGCCAAGGCCACGGTGAACGCGGCGGTCGGGCGCGCCGGGCAGGTCGCCGGCGCGGTCACCGAACGGCTCGCGTCGACATCGGAGTCGATCGAGACGTCAGTGCGCGAGCACGACCTGCCGGAGCGGGTACGTCGACCGCTGCCGGTCGCCGCGATCGGCGCGGTAGCGGTGCTGGCCGTGGTGCTCGTCGTGCTGGCTCGACGACGGCGGGCGTGAACGGGCCGGCCGCCGGTGCGCTCGCGCGTGTGACGCGATCGCAGGGTTGAACCGGTCCCGCCGGGGCACCACGAGATCACGACAAGTCGCTTGAGGAGGCCCAGTGAGCACCGTGACCGAGTCCGTCGATGTTCAGGTACCGATCCGCACCGCCTACGACCAGTGGACGCAGTTCGAGTCGTTCCCGCAGTTCATGGACGGCGTCGAGTCGATCACGCAGATCGATGCGACGCACACCCGCTGGGTGACCAAGGTGGCCGGGGTCACCCGGGAGTTCGACGCGGAGATCACCGAGCAGCACCCGGACGAGCGGGTGGCGTGGAAGAGCACGGGTGGTGACACGAAGCACGCCGGGGTGGTCACGTTCCACCGGCTCTCCGACGACGAGACCCGGGTGACGATCCAGCTCGACTGGGAGCCGCAGGGTCTGGTGGAGAAGGCCGGCAGCGCCGTCGGCGTGGACAGTCACCAGGTCAAGGCCGACGCGAAGCGCTTCAAGGAGTTCATCGAGAACCGGGGGATCGAGACCGGTGCGTGGCGCGGGGACGTCGACCGCCCCGACGCCGGGGTCTGACCGACGATGGTCGTGGGCGGGCCGGTTCGGCCCCCCACGATCCCTCGGCCGGTACGCCGGCAGGACACCCTCCGCGACGTGGGCGGCGTGGGCCCGAACGGCTAGAGGCTGCCCGACCTGGGCCACCGGGACCAGTGCGTGTTGGGTGGCAGGCTGGGCGCGTACCGACGGATGTCGCCGGTCGCCAGTACGTCGGCGATCTGGCGGAACGCCTCGGATTCGCTGGGTCTCTGCCCCTCCGCCGGGTCGGGGTGGTGCCACTGGTCGAGCCGCAGAACCTCCGGTACGTCCGGCGGGATCCGGCGCCGCAACTCCCTCTCGTCCGCCAGGAGTAACCCGCGATGAAGCGGGACCAGCTGGCGCAGCACGTCCACCAGATCGTCGCCCGGCTCGGCCGCCACGGTGATCGACTCACCGCGTACCACGATCGGCCCGCCCCGGTAGATCTCCGGCTCGTCGCAGTCCTCGATCTCGTCCCAGTTGTCGACCCGGTCGTGGAAGTCGCCGTTCTCGTAGCCGGGCTCGCCGCTGGTCAGGCAGTCGCCGAACACGTGGAGCACGTCGACGAGGTTCCCGGCTCGAGGCGAGTAGCCGACGGTCTCGACGACGAGCGCCCACCGTCGCGGGTCGCGGTAGGCGTGGAGTCGGGCATCGACGGCGTAGTGGTAGACGTGCCCGAGGTCCGGGAACAGGTAGTCCTCGTCGGCGGCGTCGAACTGTTCCAGAATCTCGGTGGAGCGCACGATCGGGCAGTCTAGACGGCTCCGCTGCCCGGGGCGGATCCCTGCCCGGCGTGTGTCACGCCGGTCGAATCGGCGTCGAATCCCGCATGCCGAAGCCCGTCCTTGTTTGCCTTATGCATCGACGTCTATGCTTTCATTGTTCTGATCCTCATCGAAAGCATAATCGACCATCGTCGAATAAATTCGACAACAGAGCGTGACGGTCGATTCGGACGGGAGTTACCTGTGAAATCAACTCTGCGGAAGGTGCAGTTCGCCTTCCTCGCCGGCATATTGGCGCTGACCGGCTCCGCGACCCTGCTGACGAAGTCCGCGTCGGCCGACAGCATCAGGCAGTTGAACGCCACGCAGCTCGTCGCGGACATGGGCGCGGGCTGGAACCTGGGAAACACGCTGGAGGCCAACGCCAACGGGATCCCCAGCGAGACGGCGTGGGGAAACCCGGTCGTGACGCAGGCCTTCGTCGACCGGGTCAAGGCGGCGGGGTTCACGACGATCCGCATCCCGGTCTCCTACCTGGGAAACATCGGCTCGGCACCGAACTACACGATCAACGCGGCCTGGCTGAACCGGATTCAGGAAATCGTCGACTACGCCTACGGTCGCGGCCTGTACGTGCTGATCAATATGCACGGTGACGGTTATAAGACCATCGCCGGCTCCTGGCTGATCTGCGACTCGTCGAACCAGACGACGATCCGGGACAAGTACCAGAAGGTGTGGCAGCAGATCGCCACCAGGTTCCAGAGCTACAGCGAGCGCCTGATCCTCGAGTCCATGAACGAGGAGTTCGACGGTCAGTACGGCAACCCCACCCAGCCGTGCTACTCGAACATCAACGCCTACAACCAGATCTTCGTGGACACCGTTCGCCGGACCGGCGGGAACAACACGTCGCGCTGGCTGCTCGTCCCCGGCTGGAATACCAACATCGACTACACAGTGGGCAACTACGGCTTCGTGCTGCCGACGGACCAGTACCGCTCGTCGTCCGTGCCCGCCAACGAGCAGCGGCTCATGATCTCCGTGCACTACTACGACCCCTGGGACTTCGCCGGGGAGGAGAACGGCACCATCACGCAGTGGGGGCCGGCCGCCACCAACCCGGCCCGGAAGTCGACCTGGGGCCAGCAGGACTTCATGGACGCGCAGCTCAAGAAGATGCGGGACACCTTTGTCGCCCGCGGATACCCGGTGTTCGTCGGTGAGTACGGCTCGGTCGACAAGACGTCGGCCGATTCGACGAACAACAGGTATCGGGCCGACTACGCGCGCACCCTGGTGTCCACCGCCAAGAAGTACGGGGCGGCCACCGCCTACTGGGACAACGGCTACAACGGCGCGTACGGGTTCGGGCTGTTCAACCGCGGTTCCGCCACCGTCACCCAGCAGGGCATCATCGACGCCATCATGAGCGCGGTCGGCGGCGGCAACCCGACGACGCCGCCGACCACCACCCCGCCGACGAGCACTCCGCCGACCACCACCCCGCCGACCACTCCGCCACCGTCGGGCGGGCGCTCCTGCACGGCGACGTACACCCTGACCGGCCAGTGGCAGGGCGGGTTCCAGGCCGAGGTGCGGGTCACCGCCGGCGGCTCGGCGATCAGCGGATGGACGGTGACCTGGACGTTCGCCAACGGGCAGCAGGTGACGCAGGCGTGGAACGCGACGGTGACCTCCAGCGGCGCCACGGTGACCGCCCGCAACGTGAGCTACAACGGCGCGCTCGGCGCCGGCGGCAGCGCGACGTTCGGCTTCCTGGGATCCGGCGGTGCCAACGGCGCGCCGACGTTGTCCTGCGCGGCCGGTTGAACCGGCCCTGAGTCGACGGGCCGGGCGTCGCGGACGCCCGGCCCGCGTGCTCACGGCGCCCGCAGCAGCCGCGCGCGCACCCCTTCGGCGTCCGGGTGGCCGAGGCCGTCGAGGATGGCCAGGGCCCGCCGCCAGGTGCGGAGCGCGCCCGCCCGGTCCCCGCTGGAGTGCCGGCTGTCGCCGAGTCGGGTGAGCGTGTCCGCCTCGTCGTACCGGTCGCCGATCCGCTGGTAGAGCGTCAGCGCCCGGCCGTAACACCGGATCGCCCGGCGGTGGTTGCCGAGCCCGTCGTGGATGAAGCCGAGGCTGTCCCAGGTGTTCGCCTCACCGTGCCGGTCGTCGGTCCGGCGCAGCAGGGCCAACGCCTGCTCGCAGTGCCCGCGCGCCGGACCGTAACGGCCCAGCCGGGCGTGTGCCCAGCCCATCGCGTTGCGGGCGCTGGCCTGCCCGGCCGGATGGCCGGTGCGCTCGTAGAGCGCCAGCGCCCGCGCTGCCTGGTGCAGCGACTCCTCGTACCGGCCCAGTGCGTCCAGCATGGCGCCGAACGCGCGGTGGGTGCGGGCCTGCCCGCTGTGGTCGCCGAGTTCCGCGAAGAGCGCGAGCGCGTCGCGGTAGTGGCCGGCGGCCTCCTCCTCCCGGCCCAGCCGGACCAGGGCGCGGGCGAGGTCGCGGTGCGCGTTGGCCTGCCCGGTGCGCTCGCCGGCCCGCCGCGCGGCGGCCAGGGCGGCCCGCTGGGCAGCTGCCAGGTCCGACCAGCGTCCCTGCCGTTGCAGGAAGTCGACCAGGGTCCGGGCCAGCCGCCAGGCATGCCCGTCGCACCGGGCGCGCTCCGCGTCGGCCACCGCCGCCAGGAGTACGCGGTGCTCGGCGGTGAACCAGGCCAGCGCGGACTCCTGGTCGGTGATCTCCTCGGGCACCACGCCCGGCAGGGCGTCGGGCAGGGGAGCCGGATCCCAGCCCGGCTGCAACAGCACCGCGGCGGCGTGTGCGGAGTGCAGGTGGTGGTCAAGGCCACGGCGGACGGCCGCCTGCCGCTGGCCGTCCGGGTCGAGTCGCTCGCTCAGCTCGGCCGCGTACGCGCGCAGCAGGTCGTGCGCGCCGAAGCGGCCGGGCGCGTGTTCGGTGAGCAGGTGCGCGTGGGCCAGTTCGGCCAGCAGCCGGGGCACCTGGTTGCGGGGCAGGCTGGCCAGGCTCGCCGCGGCCGGGATTCCGATCTCGGGCCCGGGGTGGCAGCCGATCAGTCGGAACAGCCGCGCGGCCGCCGGGGTCAGGCTCCGGTACGACCAGGAGAAGACCGCCTGTACGCCGGTGCCGGCGTCGCCGGTGTCGAAGGCGTCCAGCAGCCGGGCCGCGTCGCGCAGTTCGGCGGCGAGGGTGGCCAGCGGGAAGCCGGGGTGCGCCGCGCCCCGGGCGGCGAGCACCGCCAGCGCCAGCGGCAGGTGTGCGCAACGCTCGACCATCTCGTCCACGACCTGCGGCTCGACCGCCAGCCGGTCCGCGCCGAGGCGGCGGGCCAGCAGTTGCCAGGACTCGGCGGTGCTGAGCAGCCCGACGGTGATCGAGCGGGCGCCCTCGGCGGCGATCAGGCCGGCGAGCCGGTTGCGGCTGGTGACCAGGACCTGGCAGCCCGGGCTGCCGGGCAGCAGGGGCCGGAGCTGCTCGACGTCGCGGGCGTTGTCCAGCAGCACCAGGATCCGGCGGTCGGCCAGCAGGCTGCGGTAGAGGCCGACCTGTGCGGACAGGTGCACGGGCATCCGCTCCGGTGCGACCCCCAGTGCTTCGAGGAAGCCGTGGACCGCCTCCGCCGGCGTCACCGCCGTGCCGGTGGAGTCGAATCCCCGCAGGTCCACGTAGAGCTGGCCGTCGGGGAACCGGTCGGCGGCGCGGTGCGCCCAGTGCACCGCCAGGGTCGTCTTGCCCACCCCGGCGGTCCCGGACAGGACCACGATCGACGCAGCGGAGTCGCCGGACGCCGGGCCGCCTCCGGCGTCCAGGCGCGCCAACTGGTCCGCCCGGCCGACGAAGCCGGGCAGCGCCGGGGGGAGTTGGCGTGGCACGGGCAGCCGTGCCGGCCGGGCCCGGGCCCGCCCGCCGCCGGCCCGTACGGCCGAGGTCCCGTCCGGGTCGGGCTGCCGTCGCGCCTCCTCCACCCGGTCCCGCGCGGTGGCCAGCGCCCCCTGCTCGACGGCGGTCGCGCCGAGCAGGCGGATCAGCACGTCGAACCGCTCCGTCGGGGGCAGGATGTTGCCGGCGAAGTACTCCCCGATGACGCCGCGCGACCAGCCGGTCTTCGCGGCCAACTGCCGGTAGGTCAACGGGGTCTCGCCCTGCTGCCGGGCCTCTCGGCGGCGGAGCTGGCGCAGCAGGCCGGCCAGGTCCGGCACGGTCCGCGCGGCGTCGGCGGCGCGGATCACCGGATACCCGGAGCGTTCCGTCCCGGCCGCGCCCCGTGGCGTTCTCCCGGTCCCACGATGCTGCGCCTGGTCGGACATGTGGCCTCCCCCGCCGGCCGCCTCCTCGGCTGCCGAGGGAAGCCGACACCGGGAGGGTAGGGCCGAGGTCGGCGGCATCCATAGACCAACGCTGATCTCCGACAGTTCCACTCCGGACGGACGCGAGGCGGCCGACCGTGTCCGGCCGTGTCCAGCCGGGTCCAGGATGCGCCGCGGACGACCGACGGTCCGTGCCACCGTCCCGGGGCGGGCTCGGCCCGTGCCATGCCACCTGGGGAAAGGGAGCACCTGATGAGTCACCCACAACGGACCGCGCGACGGGCCGGCGGACTGCTGCGGCGCGCCGCCGTCGCGGCGGTCGGCCTGACGCTGCTCGCGACCGGCGTGTCCACCGCGCCGGCCACCGCGGCCGCGCCGGCCGGCAAGGCGCCCACCACCGGGTCGTTCGTCGCCGGCACCCCGGCGCCGGCCGGCTTCGCGTCCTGGGCGGAGCTGTTCACGGTGCAGCAGCGGATGAACACGGCCGCCGCGCGGATCGAACGGGCGGCGCGACGCGGACCGGACTCCGGCTTCGCGGGCGTCGTCGCCGACCCCACCACGCGCCAGTTGCAGGTCTACTGGAAGGGTGCCGCGCCGGCCGGCCTGCTGGCCGCCGCCCGCAGCGTCGTACCGACCCGGGTGCTGCCCGCCGCGTACTCGCAGCGGGAGCTGGCGGTGGCCGCGGCCCGGTTGCGCGCCGCGGCCGGCGACGAGGTCACCACGGTCGGGCCGCGCGCCGACGGCGCCGGCCTGCTCGTCGGTACGCAGCACGGGCTGCTCGGCGCGACGAGCCTCGCCGGCGTCCCGGTGACCGTGCAGACCGGTGTCGCCGCCGCGCCCGCCACCCGGTGGGACGACTCGCCGCCGTGGTGGGGCGGCGCCGCCTGGCGCAACGCCACCACCGGCGGCGGTTGCTCCACCGGCTTCGGGGTCTACCAGGGTGGCGTGTCGCGGGTGCTCTCCGCCGCGCACTGCGGCAACCTCAACAACGTCGCCACCGACCCGACCGGGCAGACGATCGGCATCGTCGGCACCCGCAACGTCGGCACCGACACGCTGCTCCTCGCGGGCAGCGGAGGCGGCCGGGTCTTCAACAACACCACCGACGCGGCCGGCGCGGTGACCAGCGAGTTCAGCAACCAGGTGATCGGCGCGCTCGCGAGTCAGGTCGGCAACTTCGTGTGCACCTCCGGCGCCTACTCCGGCACCCGCTGCTCGATCCAGGTCAAGGCCCGCGACCTGTGCATCAACATCCGCAACTTCGGCACCGTCTGCGGCCAGGTCCAGGCGGAGAGCACCACCCGCACCAACGCGGTCGGCCAGGGCGACAGCGGCGGCCCGGTGGAGATCGTGAACGGGGCGAACACCACCCAGGTGTACGCCACCGGCACCAACTCCGCGATCGACGACACCAACACCGCGACGACCTGCACCGGGTACGTCCCCACCGGCCGGGTCTGCGCCTGGCGGATGTACTACGAGGACATCTTCTCCGGCCTGGCCGGCGTCGGCGCCTCGGGGGTGGTGCTGGGCTGAGCGTCCGCCTCCGATCCGGTCGGCGGGCCGGTACGCGATCGGCGTACCGGCCCGCTCCGGCGGCGTACGGCGCCGCGCTCCAGCCACCACTCGGCGACCAGCAGGTTGACCACCCAGCTCGTCCAGACGCTGGCGCCGGCCGCGGCCCGGATCATCGCGTCCTGGTCGCCGCCGTAGGTCGTGTCGACCTGGGGGAGCAGCAGGACGACGAAGAGGACGACCCAGAGCCGGTTCAGCACGATCGACAGCGTCAACGCGAAGCTGCGCACCATCCACCGGCGATGCTCGGCGAACCGGCGTCGCCGCGCCGTCCGGTAGCCGGCGACCGCGGTGGCCAGCCAGAGGACCGCCAGCACGGTGTTGCCGACCTGGGAGACGAAGCCGGTGCTGCTCAGCGGCGCGACGCCCAGCACGGCGACGCCCGCCGGGAAGACCCCGCCGAAGAGGTACGCCCGGCCCGTCCAGCGGTGGGCGGCCGGCCAGCGGCGGCGGAACCACGGCCACACCTGGAAGCACCCGGCCAGCAGCGCCACCGAGCCGAACACGATGTGCGCCACCAGCAGCGGGTAGTACTGCGGGTGCGCCTCCTGGGCCGGCAGCCGGGACCGGCTCGGGTCCAGCGTCAGGTAGGGCGGCAGCGCGTATCCGACGAACGCGACCGCGAGCAGCAGC
The DNA here is from genome assembly GCF_900090105.1 of Micromonospora humi. Classification (GTDB taxonomy): domain Bacteria; phylum Actinomycetota; class Actinomycetes; order Mycobacteriales; family Micromonosporaceae; genus Micromonospora; species Micromonospora humi. The sequence continues at coordinate 179,353 of NZ_FMDM01000012.1, forward strand.
AGCGGCACCATCCAGCGCAGCTGCCGGGTCCGCCGCCGGGCCGGCGCGGACGGTGGACTGTCGAGTTGCGTCGGCATGCCGCCTCCTGCGTCAGGCGTGAAGCTGATGCGGAAACGATGCGCCGTCCGGGCCGCCGGGTCAGCGGTGCTGCCTCCCGCGTACCCGTGGTGCTGGCACCACCACGCGCCCGACCGCCGGGGTCAGCCCTCGTCGGCCTCGGCGACCAGGCGCTCCGTCTCCCGCACCAGATAGTGCGGCCGGCGCTTGGTCTCGTAGTAGATCCGGCCGATGTACTCGCCGATCACTCCCAGGAGCATCATCTGGATGCCGCCGAGCCCGATCACGCTGACGATGATCGTGGTGTAGCCGGGAACGTCGATTCCCTTCTCCACCGCGTCCGCGACCACCCAGGCCATGTAGGCCACCGCGATGAGGGTGAGGAACAGGCCGCCGTAGATCGCCAGCCGCAGCGGCCGGTTGTTGAACGACAGCAGGCCGTCGAACGCGTAGTTGAACAGCTTGCCGAACGACCAGCGGCTCCGCCCCGCCTGGCGGAGTTCGTTGTGGTGGGCCACCACCGCGGTCCGGAAGCCGATCCAGGAGAACAGCCCCTTGGAGAACCTGTTGTATTCCGGCATGGCCAGGATCGCGTCCACCGCGAGCCGCGACAGCAGCCGGAAGTCACCGGCCCCGTCCAGCAGGCGCACGTCGATCCACCAGTTGATGGCCCGGTAGAAGGAGCGTGAGGCCATCTTCCGGACGAACCGGTCGCCGCGCCGGTCCCGCCGGGCGATCACCTGATCGAAGCCCTGCCGGTAGAGCGTCACCATCTCCGGCAGGAGCCGCGGCGGGTGCTGCAGGTCGGCGTCCATGATGACGACCGCGTCACCGGTCGCCCGGCGCAGGCCGGCGAGCATCGCCGCCTCCTTGCCGAAGTTGCGGCTCAACGCCAGGTAGCAGACACCCGGGTCGGCGGCGGCGAGGCGGCGCAGCACCGCGAGCGTGCCGTCCTCGCTGCCGTCGTCGACGTACACCACCTCGACGTCCACGTCGGGCAGCGCGGCGAGCGCGGTGCGTACGGTCTCGTGCAACCGCTCGACCGACGCCTCCTCGTTGAAGCAGGGCACCACCACGGACAGCCGCACCGTCGTCACCTCGCCCGGCCGAGGTCAGAGGTGGTAGACCAGCGCGCCATCGCGTTCCTCCCGGGTGATGCCCAGCCCGTCGACGGGCCGTGCCTCGATGCCTTCCCACGGCGTTCCCGCGGCGCGGCTCGGGACGGCCACGACCGACCGCACGCCGATCTCGCGCAGGTATGCCACGCTGCCCAGGTCGGGGAAGGACGCGATCGCCGCCCGGGTGCGCGCCTGGCTGGCCGGCTCGAATCCGCCGAGCCCGTTGGTCACCCGGGGGAACCCGTCGGTCGTCCACAGCATGTACGTCAGGTCGCCGACGCCACCGGCGGGCAGCACCAGGATCGGATCCGGCGCGGCCCGCAGCGCCGCCGGGGGCCGGGGCACGGCCGGGTGCGGGGTCCGGTTGACGCCCTCCACGGTGACCAGGGCCAGCGGCACCAGCAGGACCAGCGACGTGAGGATCCGGGCCCGGCGGCGGTTCGAGGGCCGGCCCGACGACTCGGCCAGCGCCGTCACCAGCCCGGCGGCCAGCATCGCGAGCAGCAGGCTGGTCCAGTGCATCAGCCGGCCCGGCGTGCGCAGCGCGTCCCAGCCGGGCAGGTGCGTGGACAACGTCAGGTAGCCCGGATCGCCGTCCCCGCCGAGCGTGGCGCCCAGGCCCAGCAGCACCGTGCCGAGCACGCCCAGCCCCAGCGCGACCCGGCGCCGAGGCGGGTACGCCGAGACGAAGAGCCCGGCCGCGGCCAGCCCGAGCAGCGTCATCCCCGGCAACAACGCCATCTCCGGCGGCCAGCTCAACTGCTCGCGCGCCGCGGCGTGCCGTTCGCCCCACACCCACGAGTCGGCCGGGGCGGTGAGGAACCCCATCAGCGGCGGGGAGAACATCTTCGTCCAGTCCAGCGTCCGTTGCGCCTGCGGGTTGAGGTCGACCACGCGCAGGTAGACCAGGCCGAGCAGCACCGTCACCGCGCCGAACGCGGCGCCACCGGCCAGGTCGGCGAGCAGCAGCCGCCGGTCGAACGGCGGGCGCACCCGCCGGCGCCACCACGACCAGCCGTAGCAGCCGGCCGCCACCAGCACGGCGGCCAGCAGGAAGTAGACCAGTGGCAGCCCGATGCCGAAACCGAGGCTCACCTGCCAGGCGGCGGTCAGCCACCCGGCCAGGGCCCACCCGGGCCGTCGTCGCTCCGGCCGGTAGCCGTGCCGCAGCGACCAGCCGTGGCCGCGGGCCAGCATCGCCAGCGCCAGCGCGATCCCCCCGCTGGACAGGATGTTCAGGTGGCCGGCGTGCGCCAGCCGCCACGGCGCGTACGCCCAGGCGATGCCGGCGACCGCCCCGCCCCACCGGTTCGCCCCGAGTTGCCGGGCCAGCGCGTACGCCCCGAGGAACGCCAGCGCGTGCAGGAGCACGTACAGCACGTTGTAGCGGACCACGGCCGCCTCGAAGCCCGAGCCGAGCATCCCGATCGGCGCGTATCCGAGCAGCGTGTCGCTGTAGGCGTACGTGTACCTCTCGGGATAGAACGTGTTCGAGTGCCAGAGGCCGAGCGGGTTGCTGAGCAGGGCGTGCCCCGACCACGCGACCTGCCAGGCCTGCAACGTCGGGTCGCCCAGGTCGCCGGGGATCGTGGTCGCCGGGTGGCGCAGCGTCGGCCAGGTCAACCCGACCGCCAGCAGCAGGCTGGCCAGGGTCGCGAGGATCCATTCCAGGCGGGGTCGCCGGCTCCGCCCGACCGGGGGCGGATCACCGGACGTCTGGTCGGGGCTCGCGCTCTCGGCAGGGGGGCGAGCGCCGACGGACCGGGCATCCATGAGATAGATGTTGTCCGATGTGGATCGCGATGTCGATCGACTGCCCGAGATGTGGATCGAATGGGCTAGGGTCACCGACCATGCAGTGCTTCGCCGCCGGGCGCACCCGCTTCTGAGGGACGGCTCGATCCGAGCCGTGAGTCGCCCGACCTGTCGATCAGGTCGGGTCGTTCGACATGTCCTTCAGACGAGAGGCACCGACATGAACCTGCGCCCGTTCCGGTCGTCCGACCGGGAACCACTGCTCGCACTGACCATCGCCACCTTCGGGCCGTTCTACGAGGAGTCGTTCCGGTCGATCGTGGGCGACGCGATCATGGCCAACCAGCACGGCGCCTGGCGCGCGGACTACCGTGACATGTGGCGGGGGCTGCACGACCCGCGCAACCACAGGCACGTCGTCGTCGCCGAGGACGGCGACGCGCTCCTCGGATTCGCCGCGTGGCGGACGGACCCCGACAGACGCAGCGGCGAGATCGACATCATCGCCGTGGCGGTGGCCCGACGCCGGCGCCATGTCGGCACGGCGCTCTGCGCGCACGCCTTCGCCGCGATGCGGCAGGCGGGTGCCGAGGTGGTCTCGATCGGCACCGGCGGTGACCCGTTCCACGAACCCGCCAGGGCGTTCTACGACCGTCTCGGCATGACCGCCCTGCCCCTGGTCCGCTACTACAGATCGCTCTGACGGCGCACACCGGTCGGCCGTCGGGGACGACCGGCCGGTGTCCCACATGTCGGTAGGGGCGGCGGGGCGACCGGCAGGAACCGGGTGATGTCGATCGTTGTCCGGGAGGAGTCCGTGAAGGACTGCGGAGGCGCGAGCGCGCCTGCCCGAAACGGAGGAATCGCATGCTCAGTACGTCTCGCTCCCGGATCCGGGCGCTCGCCGCCGTCGGCATGGCCGGCGTCCTGGCGGCGATCGGTGGGGTGACCTTCCCGGCGTCCGCGACCGAGGTCGCCGTGCCGGCCGCCGTGGGCGCCGACGCCCGTCGGGTCGCGATCCCCGGCATCGCCCCGGCGATCCGGCCACCGGCCGGATCCCGTCCGGTCGGCGCGTCCGTCGTCACGAGCGGAACGCAGACCTACACGTGCGCCGGTGGGGTGTTCACCGGCGGGTCCGTGCCGGAGGCCCGGCTGATCGGCACCGGCGGCCGGGTGCACCACTTCAAGGGCCCGAGCTGGCAGTCCGAGCGCGACAACTCGCTGATCACGGCGAAGAAGACCGCGGAGTCCCCGCGCGCGGGGACGATCCCGGAGCTGCTGCTGACGGTGGACACCCACACCGGCGCCGGCACGTTCGCCGACGTCGCGTACGTCAACCGGCTGCTGACCAACGGCGGTGTCGCCCCGACCGGTCCCTGCACCGACGGCGCGACGGCAGCCGTGCCGTACGGCGCGGTCTACGTCTTCTGGGCTGCGCAGAGGTAGCGGCCTCGCCCCGGTGCCCGCCGGCTCCCCGGCGGGCACCGGACGGCGACCCCGGTCAGTCGCCGCTCGGCGGCGCGGTCGGCGGCACCCCCTCCGCTTCAGCCGTCGACGAGCGCGGCGAAACGTTCACCGTCTCGGAGCCGGTCGACGAGGTCGCGCACGGCCTGCCGCCCGCCGTGCGCGTCGACCCAGCGGCTCACCCGGCAGACGGCCCTGGCGTACACCTGCTCGTCCGCGCTTGCCGCGCGCAGCCACGCGTCGAGCGTCTCCGGCAGCGGTCCCGGGGCCGCGTCCCGGCAGCGGTCCGGTGCGGTGGGCGGCGCGAGGTAACGCCGGTCGTCGGCGACCAGGACCGCGAGTCCCTCGTCGAACCACTGCGGAACCTCCGCGTGCCGGGAACCGAGCCGCGCACGGAACTCGACGTGGGAGAGTTCGTGCGCGGCGATCGTCGTGGAGATGCCGCGGGGGGAGAGCATCAGCGCCCAGTCGCGGACCGCGACCCCCCGCTCGCCGCCGCCACCGATCCGCTGGTAGCAGTCGGTGGTGAGGCAGGCGAGGACCGTCGGGTCGCTCCGCCGCCCCTGGTAGAACTCGTCGACCTGCCGGTTCGCCTCGCGGTACACCTCGACGAGCCGTTGCCGGTCGGCGTCCGACAGGCCGGGCTCGGCGTAGAGCCGGCCCTGCACCGGCACCAGGCCGTAGCAGCGGGGACAGGTGGTCGCGGCGACCGAGGGGTACGCCAGAGCCACCGACGCGACAGTGGCCAGCGCCAGCACGACCAGCCCGGCCACCAGCCAGACCCGGCGTCGCCGCCGAGGGAATCGGATGCCCACTTCGCCTCCCAGCCGGCGAGGTCGGTCGCCGTGCCCATTCTGCGGTGCCGACCGGCGACCGTGCAGCCCCAGGTCAGTGCGGGGTGTAACGGCGGTGTAACCGCAGGTCTCCTAACGTCCTGTTCCGGCGGCGCGCGCCGTGACCTGCCCCGTCTACGACAGGATTTCCTCCCATGCGACGTACGTTCTTGCGCGTACTCATGATCTTCGGACTCATGGCCGGCGGGCTCGGCCTCGGCGCGGGGGCCGCGCCGACGGCGGCGCTGGCGGCCTACGGCGCGGTCAAGTGGCCGGCGACCGGGGTGATCACCGGCAAGGTGGACGACCGGTGCCCCGGCTACGACAACCACGACGGCTACGACATCGCCGGCAACTACCGGTCGGTGGTCTCCGCCGCCTACAGCGGGTCGGTCAGCTACGTCGGCTGGGACGCCGGCGGCTACGGCAACTTCGTGATCATCTCGCACGCGAGCGGATGGAGCACCCTCTACGGCCACCTCGACGGTTACGTCTCCCGGATGCGGGTGGGCGAGTACTTCAACCGTGGTGACGGGATCGGCTACATGGGCTACACCGGCGGCGTCTCGCCGCCCGGCGTCGGCGGCACGCACCTGCACTTCGAGATGCTGCGGTACGACTCGCCGCAGGTCTGGAACTCGGCCGGCAGCTGCGGCCAGAGCGTGACCCGCGGGGGTGCCGTTCCGTTCGACTTCGCCGGTCTGAACTGACCGCCGGCTGATCCACCGACGGCGGCGAGCGGGTCATCCGCTCGCCGCCGTCGCCAGTTGTCGGGCATCACCCCGGCTGCCCACGGCCAGGTAGATCCTCCGGGCACGGGCCGGGTCGCCGGTCAGTACCGCGTCCGCCGCCGACAGCCAGGGCGAATCGGCGGGAGCGTGCCGGGTGAGCGTCCGGCCGTCCACCCCGGACTCCCGCAACGCGAGCGGCAGGTCGACGCCGAAGCTGCTGGTCAGTGCCCGCCCGGCCACGCAGTCCAGCAGCTCCTCCACGACCGGGGCGACGCGTGTGCGAGGCCGGCGCAGGGCGACCGCCACCCGGAGTCGCTGCACCAGCGCGGGACCCAGCAGTGCCGCTCCGCCGTCGCGCCGGGCCACCACCTCCGCCTCGGACGAGTGGCGGTGCGCGCCGGGCAGATCGTGTCGGTGCAGGGCCAGGCGTGCCAGCACGACATGCACCTCGGAGGCCATCCGATGGTCACGATCGTCACCCCGCAGGTAGCGGTCGCCCGCCGCCCGGGCCTCGGCCCACCTGCCCCGGTGGAACGCCTCCCGCACCTGCTCGGCGACCAGCCAGGGGACGTCGGCGGTGGCCGCCGTGCCGCGCACCCGACCGAGGGCCCGCTCCCGGTAGGCCGCCGCCGCACCCAGCCGCCCCCGCCGGTCCTCGGCGTCCGCCAGCGCCACCCAGAGCACCGGCGGCACCCAGCCCACCCGATCCTGGTACGCCTGGGTGACACGGTCGAGTTCGGCCGTCACGCCCTCGTGACCGCTGCCCAGGTCGACGAGCGCCAGGTTGCCGCGAGCCCGGAGATCCAGCGGCGTCAACGACAGCTGCCGCGCCCAGCGCAGGCCGAGCCGGCCCGCGCGCCTCGCCTGCACGTCCTGGTCGCTGACCGCCAGGATTCCGCAGACGTTGACCAGGGCGGCGGCGCCGGCGGCATCCGGAGCGCGCTCGTCGAGCAGGTCGAGGACCTCGGCGGTGCGTCGCACGGCAGAACCACCCTCCCCGGGGCGGAGCCAGAGCGACCGGGCCTGCCAGGAGAGCGCCTCTGCCGCCTGGTGCCACCGGCCCGCGCGGCGGAACAGCGTCGCCGCCCGCGACAACTCGTCGAGGCCGCCACCCGTCTGGTGATAGCGGATCTCGCCGAGCCGTAGCAGTGCCTCGGCGCGCGACAGGGGATCGCCGTCCAGGTCCAGGCTCGCCGTGAAGCAGTGGGACGCCTGCCGGTAGTCGCCGCGATCGGCGATCCAGGCACCGGCGCGGTGCAACGTCAGCGACGTCGTCGTCCGGCCCCGAGGCGCCGGCGGGGCGACCCCGGCCGCCGGGTCGTCGTCGTGGTCGAGGATCCGTCGGTAGGTCCGCGTGATGACGGTGCTCGGCTCCACCCCGAGGTCGTCGACGACCCGACGGCGGAACGTCCGGTAGGCGGTGACCGCCTCGTCGTACCGGCCGGCGCGGGCGAGCGCCCGCAGGCGCAGGTCGTGGACCCACTCCGCGGTGGGCTCCCGGGCGGCCAGGACGGCCAGCTCGGGCAGCACCGACAGGTGGTCACCGAGGCGCAGGCGTACGTCCAGCGACATCCGCCGCAGCGCCTGCACCTCCTCGGACACCGGGACGAGTTCCGGCCACCGGCCCGGGTCCGACCAGACTCCCTGGCACGGCGCGCCGCGTACCAGGTCCGTCGCCCGGTCGACGAGGGCGACAGCGGTCGCGAGGTCACCGGCCGCCTCGGCCCGATGGGCGCGGTCGCGCAGCTCACGGAGATCAGCGAGGTCGGTGCCACCGGAGCCGAGGTCCAGCTGGTAGCCGTCGACGGTGTGCCGCAGGCCGGCGGCGGCGTCCGGGTGGACGGCCCGGAGCCGCGCCCGGACCCGGTGCACGAGGACCCGCAGGCCGTCCGGGTCCGGCGGGTACCGCTCGGGCCACACCCGGTGCGCGAGCGTGCGCGGGGGGACGGCGGCCGGGTACCGCAGGGCCAGGGTGGCCACGAGCGCCTGCTGCCGCCGGCCGTGCAGGGGGACGTCGGTGCCGGCGGCGCGTACCCGTAGCGGCCCGAGGACGCCGCACCACAGCCGGCGCTGCCCCTCCGGCTCGCCCTGCTCGGTCATCAGCGTCCGACTGGTCCCATCCTGCGACGGCTGCTTCCGGGTCGACCTCGACCCATCGACGTTGCTCGTCGTCGAGTCTAACCGCGCATGCCGCAGCGCCGGTGGCTCAGCCGACCTGGCTGTTGTCCTTCAGCGCGCCCCAGCCGTGCCAGCGGTCGATCTCGATCAGCGCGCTGACGCGAGCGCGCTCCCGCCGCGGGTAGGGCTTCCCGGTGTAGTGCTGGGAGAGCCGGTCGATGTCGGCCAGGTCGGTGTCGTCCCGCAGCTCGACCACGCGCCCGACGATGCTCAGGTGCGTGTACCAGCCCTGCTCGTCGAGCGCGGTGAGGGTGACCCGGGGGTCGTTGCGCAGGTGGTTCAGCCGGCGCCGCCCCTCGTCCATGTTGACCAGGATCCGGCCGTCCTCCCACAGGTACCAGGTGGCAGCGGAGACCGGCTGGCCGTCGGACCGCAGCGTGGCGATGACGGCGGGGTTGGGCTTGCGCAGCATGGCAACGGCCGGCTCGGGCAGCGGCGGCTTCGACATGGTTCTCCTCTTCGCGACGGCACTGTCTCCGCACTGTACGTATCGGCGGTGCCGCACGCAGGGGAACCGTGGGCCCGGAGCCGTCCGGCTCCGGGCCCACGGGTCGCACGTCAGGAACTGATGCAGGTGATGTTGCCGGGCGCGGTGGCGCCGTTGCCGGTGGCGGTGAACCCGAACGTGGTCGAGGCGTTCGGGGCCAACGTGCCGTTGTAGGGGGCGTTCTGCACCGAGACGGTGCCGGTGGTGCCGGTGTTGACGCCGCTCCAGAGGCTGCTGATGGCCTGCCCGGAGGCGAGCGTCAGGCGTACGTTCCAGCCGTTGACGGTGGCGGTGGTGTTGTTGGCGACGGTGACCTCACCCTGGAAGCCGCCCGGCCAGGTGTTGACGGTGCGGTAGGCCGCCGCGCAGCCGGTGGCCGGGGGAGTCGTCGGCGGCGTGGTGGTGGGCGGGGTCGAGGTGGGCGGCGTGCTGGTGGGCGGCGTGCTGGTGGGCGGGGTGGTGGTGGGCGGCGTGGTCGACTCGAACTGGCTGAAGAACCGCCAGATCTCGCCCGAGGTCCAGGTCCGGGAGTCGTTCGGGGTGCCCGAGCCGTCGACCGGGCTGGGGGTGTGGTCGCCGTCGAACGCGGCCCACTGCACCGGGTAGCCGGACCGGCAGCCGGAGTAGACGGTGGTGATGTGGCTGAAGCTGTTCAGGGCCGGCTCGCGCGGGCTCTGGGCGGTGCAGCCGTTGTTCCGGACGAACGTGTCGCGCAGCGACCGGCCCATCGAGATGTTCAGGACGCTGTCGTGGGTGCCGTGGATGCCGAAGTAGGGCACGGGCTGGGTGCCGCCGTTGCAGCCGCTGAGGTTGGCGCCGGAGAGCACGGCGACCGCGCGGATGACGCTGGAGCGGGCGCAGGCGACCGCGTAGCTCATCGCACCGCCGTAGCTCCAGCCGAGCGCGAAGCGCTGGGTGGTGTCGACGCAGAGGTCGTTCTCGACCTGCCGGGAGATGTCGTCGAAGAGGGTCAGGTCCCGGCCGTTGGTGTTGGCCCAGCCGTTGTCGATGCCCTGCGGCGCGACGAAGATCGTGCTGTTGTTCGACAGCGGCAGCAGCCCGTAGTAGCCGGCCGAGGCGACGTTGTTCGCGGAGCCGTTCAGCCAGTGGAAGCCGAAGACCAGGCGGTAGGGGCGGTTCCGGTCGTAGCCGTCCGGGATGCGCAGGATGTAGCTGCGGTTCTGGCCGCCGCTGGAGATGGTGCGGGTGCCGTTGCTGAGCGTGGGGGCCTTGCCGCAGCCGGCGGTGGCGGCGAGCGTGCCGTTCGTCGCGGCCTCCGCCGCGCCGCCGAGGCCGCCGCTCAGCACGCCGCCGACGGCCGTCGTGACGATCAGGGCCGCGGCGGCGAGGGTGGAGAGTAGCTGGGTACGTTTCACTGTTGCGTGCCTCCTTGCCAGTGGTGGTGGTCCGGTGCCGGTGGTGCGCGTGCGGGTTCGCCCGTGGTGAGGCGTGGGGAAGCGGGGCCGGCGAGGAGCGGGGTCCTCCGGCGGTGGTCTGCGGTCGGGGGGCATCGGCGCGGCGGCCCGGACTGGTCGCCGGTCGGCGGGAGGGTGTGCCCTCGTCGGCGCCGTGCCGGTGACCGGGAGCGTGCCCTTCGCCCCCGTGCCGAAAGATAGCAGTTTATCGATAACAGGTTCAACCGCTCTTGTTGCGGAACACGTGCTCCCGGTCGGTCGTTCCGACGGTGAGTCGGTGTGGACCGCTAGCTTCTGAGCTGCGCACACAGCGATGGCCGACCACCGAAACTCTCGGACCGACATCCGGAAAATTCCGACGCCGGACCGGTCTGCCGGTGGTGAGCGTTAACAGTCGTGGTGTGTGAGCAGCCGTTCCGTGAGGTCCGCCAGGCGGTCCGCGTCGCGTGGGTCGAGCGTCGGAAAGCTGAGCGGAAGCCGCCGGCCGCGGTCCACGGCGGTCAGCGGCGCGTCGGGTGGCGCGTCCACGAACCCGTGGATCGGGGACACCGCCGCCGCGACGGGGCGGGCCACCAGCGAGGCCGCCGCCAACAGCCCGCGAACGACGAACGGCAGCGGGCTGCGGTCGCCGCTCCTGGTGAAGCCGGGATGGTAGAGCACGTACCGCGCGCGGCTTCCCGACCGCCTGGCGAAGCCCACGCCGAGCAGGTCGTTGGCGCGACCGGCCTGGAGCTGGGCGGTGACCGCCGAATACCCGGACTCCAGTTGCGGGTCCGCCCAGCGCACCCCGCCCCGGGTGACGCCGACGCCCGCGACGTTCACGATCACCGGGGCGGCCGCCCGGTCGAGCGCCGGCCGTAGGCCGAGACCGAGCAGGTAGCGGCTGAGGTAGTAGAGCGCGAAGGTGCGCTCCAGGCCCTCGGCGGTGACGATCCGGCGTGGCGCCACCGCGTTGGCGAACAGCGTCAGCGCATCCACGACCGGGTGCTCCGCGAGGATGCGCTCGACGACCTGCCGGGTCTCGCGCACGCTGGACAGGTCGACGGGAAGGAAGTCGATGGAGGCGCCCCCCAGTGCGGCACCGCGCGCGTGGTCCCGGCCGAGCACCAGGACCCGGTCACCGCGTTCGGCGCGTCCGAGGGCGAACGCCCGTCCCATGCCGTTGGTGCCGCCGCTGACCACCACGAGCCCCATTCCGCCTCCACTACCGTTTCGGTCAACCATGCTCATCCTGGGCAGGCGTCGGCGGCGGCGAAAGAAGGCACTTTGACGGACACAGCGAACACCGGTGTGCGTGCCCGACTCGACGACCACCGGCTGCCGGACCCGGTGCCGGCCGGCGAGTACGAGGGTTGCCCGGTCACCGGCGTGCTCCGACGGGTCGGTGACAAGTGGGCGCTGCTGCTGGTCACCCTGCTCGGGCAGCGGCCGTACCGGTTCAACGAGTTGCACCGGGCGGTCGACGGCATCAGCCAGCGGATGCTCACCCGGACGTTGCGCACGCTGGAGAGCGACGGCCTGGTCGACCGGGAGGTGCTCCCGACGTCGCCGCCGAGCGTCGAGTACCGGCTGACGCCCCTGGGCGTCAGCCTCTTGGAGCCGCTCGCCGTGCTGGCCGGCTGGGCGCTCGACCACCACGCCGAGATCGTCGCGGCACGCCGGCGACCTGTCTGACTCGCCTCGGCCGTGCCGTCGCTCGGCGCTATCGTTCGGGCGTGCACATCCGTTTCGACGTCCCGGCCGATCCCGCCTACCCGGCCCGCGTGGCCGCCGCGCTCAGCCGCGTCCGGCTGCGCCGCTTCGGATACGTCGGCGCCGCGCTGGCGGCCGTCGGGGCCGTCGGTCTCGCCGTCTCGTCGGCGCTCGCGTCCGACGACCGGTTCTCGTCGCTGTGGACCGCGCTGCTCGTGGGGGGCCTGCTGTCCATGCTCTACGCGCCGTGGGTGCGGTGGCGCGCCCGGCGACGCTCCGGTGGCTACGCCGTCGAGGGTGGCTACGACATCACCGACGACAACATCATGATGCGCAGCGGCTCGGAGTCCGGCGGCATCGCCTGGGAAGGCGTCACCAGGGTGACGGACGACCCGGAGTTCTGGATCGTCCACGTCGGCCGGATGCCGGCGACCGTGATCCCCCGCCGGTTGATGTCCGACGCCGACGCCGAGACGTTGCGGGCCTTCATGACCGAGCGCGGCCTGCTCCGGCGTCGGTGAGACGGGCCGCCTCGATCCAGGGATCGGTGGGCCCTGGTTACGCCGACCGATCACGGGCACCGTGAGGGGTGCCCGCCGGAGACTCCGGCGTGCGGAAGGGAACCATGACCGGCGACAAGCTTCCCGGCGGCACCTACCGGGTCGGCGACCTCACCCTGACCCGGATGGGTTACGGCGCCATGCAACTGGCCGGTCCGGGCGTGTTCGGCCCGCCCCGGGACCGCGACGCCGCCGTGGCGGTGCTGCGGACGGCGGTCGAGCTGGGCGTCCGGCACATCGACACGGCGGACTTCTACGGCCCGCACGTCACCAACGAGATCATCCGCGAGGCGCTCGCCCCCTACCCGGACGACCTGCACATCGTGACCAAGGTCGGCAACCGCCGCGACGAGCGGGGCGGATGGCCGCCCGCCCGCACGCCGGCCGAGCTGACCGAGCAGGTGCACGACAACCTGGGTCGCCTCGGCGTCGCGGCGCTCGACGTGGTGAACCTGCGCGTCGGCGGCTTCGACACCCCGGAGCCCGGCTCGATCGCCGAGCCGTTCGGTGCGCTCGCGGACCTGCGCGAGCAGGGGCTGATCCGGCACCTGGGGCTGAGCACTGTCACCGCGGACCAGCTCGCCGAGGCCCGGTCGATCGCCCCGGTGGTGTGCGTGCAGAACCTCTACAACCTGGCCAACCGCGCCGACGACGAGCTGGTCGACGGCACCGCCCGGCAGGGGATCGCGTTCGTGCCGTACTTCCCGCTCGGCGGCTTCTCGCCGTTGCAGTCCGACATCCTGGACCGGGTCGCGAAGCGACTGGAGGCGACGCCGATGGCCGTCGCGCTGGCCTGGCTGCTGCACCGCTCGCCGAACATCCTGCTCATCCCCGGCACGTCCTCGGTCGCGCACCTGCGCGAGAACATCGCCGGGGCGGCCCTGGACCTGCCCGCCGACGCGCTCGCCGAGCTGGACGCGATCGGCGGGTGACCCGGTCACGGTCGACGTGGTCGGGCGCGGCGCTGCACTAGGGTGTCGCCATGACGGCGCGCGGAGACGGGTTCGCCTTCCCGCCCCGCCGCCCGGCCGAGCGGCTGGGCGTGGCGGTGGTGAGCGAGCTGGTCGAACTCATCGTCACCGGCCAGCTCGGCGAGGGGCAGATGCTTCCCCCGGAGGGGCCGCTCAGCGAGCACTTCGGGGTGAGCCGCACGGTCGTCCGGGAGTCGGTGAAGCGGCTCGAGGAGAAGGGCCTGGTGGTGGTCTCGCAGGGGCGCGGGACCCAGGTGGCCCGGGTCGGCTCGTGGAACATGCTGGACCCGGTCGTCCTGTCCGCGCTGATCGACAACGACGCCTCACTGGGCGTGCTGGACGAGCTGACCGTCGTCCGGGGCAGCCTGGAGGCGGCCATGGCGGGCACGCTGGCGACCCGGCGTACGCCGGAGGAGCTGACCCGGGTCGAGCACGCGCTCGCGGCGATGCGCGAGATCCGGCTCGAGACCGACTCCTTCCGGCAGGCGGACGTGGTCTTCCACTTCACGATCATGGAGTTGTCCGGCAACCGCCTGGCGGAGAACATCTGCAAGCGCCTCTACCGGCGGGCCATGGAGAGCCACCGGTTCCACGGGTTGACGTACCGGAGCGCCTTCGAGTCGACGCTCGACGAGCACGCGCTGGTGGTCGACGCCATCGCCCGCCAGGACGCGGCGGGCGCGGAACGCGCCATGCGCGACCACATCGTCACCTCCTGGCAGCGGCGCCGGCTCGAAGGGCCGCCCGGCTAGCGGTCCGGCACGAGCCGCAGGCCGGCCCGGTCGGGCCGCACGTGCGGCCCGCTCGACGCGACCGGCGCGGTGGGCGCCCGGGCGGCCCGGACGTGGCGCTCGTCGACCTGGATGCCGAGCCCCGGCAGGTCGCCGAGGACGATGCCGCCGTCCGCGATCTCCTGGTCCACCGCCAGCCCGAGCGGCCCGGAGAAGTCCTGGACCTCGCAGGCCAGGTGGTTGGGCACCGCGGCGGCAGCGTGCGCGAGCGGGTTGGTGTGGTATGCCACTGGGCTCACCGGCAGGTCCCGCCCGTGCGCCACCGCGGCCGTGCGCAGGAAGTGGGTGATGCCCCAGACGCTGCCGGCCTGGACCACGTCGACGGCGTCCGCGTCCAGCAGCGGCCGGTACTGTTCCAGCCCGGTGAGGTTCTCCCCGGTGGCGACGGCGGCCCGCACGCCGCGGCGCACCGCCGCCAACCCGGCCGCGTCCCACCGGCGCACCGGCTCCTCGACCCAGGCCAGATCGACGGTACGCTCCAGCGCGGCGACGTACCGGACGGCCTGCGCGCGGTTCCACGACTCGTTCGCGTCGACCATCAGCGCCGGGTCGGCCGAGTTGCGGCCGAGGACCTCCCGGACCGCCTCCAGCCGCCGCCGGTCCCGCTCGACGTCGTGGCCGCCCTTGAGTTTGGCGCCGGTGAAGCCGCGCTCGGCGAACCGTTCGTACAACCGCACGAGCGCGTCGTCGTCGAGGGCGATGTCGAGTCCGGAGGCGTAACCGGGGACGAAGCGGTCCGCGGCGCCGAGGGTGCGCCAGAGCGGCTCGTCGGCCGCCTTCGCCTTGAGGTCCCACAGCGCCATGTCGAGCGCGCCGATCGTGCCGAACGTCGCGCCCGCGTGGCCGGTCTTGAACACCTGGTTCAGCATCCGGTCGTAGAGCGTCGGCGCGGCCCGTGGATCCCGGCCGTCGACGGCCGGGAAGACGCGGTCCACGTCGGGGTGCGGGCCGACGCCGACCCCCTCCAGGCCGACGTCGGTCTCCACGATCAGCACGTGCACGTCGGTACGCGGGCCCGGCATCACGCCGTTGGCGTCGCCGGTCAACCGTCCCCAGTCGTGCGTGGTGGTCAGGCTGCGCCAGCCGGTGACCTTCACGTCATCTCCTCGTCGCCGCTCGCCGGCTCATCCGCGCAGGCTCCACCGCTGGTTGGCGCCGCCGTTGCAGGTCCAGAGGATGAGCTTGGTGCCGTTGGCGGTGCCGGCGGCGTTGGCGTCCAGGCACAGGCCGGACTGCTGGCCGGTGATGGTGCCGTTGGTGTTGACGGTCCACTGCTGGTTGGTCTGGCCGTTGCAGTCCCAGATGATCACGGCGGTGCCGTTGCTGGTGCCCTGGCCGTTGGCGTCCAGGCACTTGGTGCCGTACACCTGGAGTTGCCGGCCGGAGGTGACGGTGAAGCGTTGGCCGGTGGCGCCGCCGCAGTCCCAGAGCTGGACCTGGGTGCCGTTGGTGGTCGACGAGTTGGGCACGTCCACGCACCGGCCGGACTGCGCGCCGACGATCTGTTGGGCGGTGCCGGTGGGCGGCGGGGTGGTCGGTCCGCCGGTGCCCTGCGGGCCGGCGTTGTTGATCACGGTCTGCGCGCCGGCCGGCCAGGCGCCGTTGGTCACGACCGTGTTGCCGGACACGACGTTGCCCCGGTCGCCGTTGGTGACGTTGGTGCTGTTGTTCGTCGACCAGTTGTTGGTGAGCGTCCAGTTGCCCATGTTCTCGCCGCCCCAGTAGTTGGCGGTGGCCCAGGTGCCGGTGTTCGAGAACACGTTGTTGGTGACGGTGTAGTACTTGGAGCCCTCGTCGAAGTAGACGCCGAAGTAGCCGTTGGTCCGCAGGCAGTGGTTCTCGCTGATCAACGCGTTCGGGTTCCAGCCCAGGGTGTAGATGCACCCGCCGTCGTTCATCTGCTGCATCACGTCGTGGATGTAGTTGCCGACCACCCGGGTGTTGGACGCGGTCGTGGGCGTGCTGTAGCGGGGCTGGTAGTTGTAGAGGCCGCGGTTGGCGTACTCGGTGTTGCCGCCGGCGTCGTTGGCGCCCCAGCCGTATCCGATCGTCATGCCGGAGTACGGCATGTTGTAGACCTCGTTGTGGCTGATCGTGGCGTTGGTGACGTAGGTCGGCAGCACCGAGCTGACGCCCCGGTAGTCCAGGCCGAGGTCGTGGATCCGGTTGTTGCTGACGGTGATGTCCCGGTTGGTCATCCGGGTGTCGCTCGGGTGGTGCGCGTCGGCCCGGACGCCACCGATGACGAAGCCGCCGGCGGCGTTGCGGGCGATCTCGGAGCGGGTGACCGTGATGCCGCTGGCGCCCAGGCCCACGCCGGTGGCGTGCGCGTTGGCGTCGTTGCCGATGCCGATGGCGGTCTGGCCCAGGTTGACGAACTGGGAGTCGCTGAACGTGATGGTGTTGGCGGCCGAGACCTGCACCGCGGCGGGCATCTGCGACCAGCTCGGCCGGGCCGCCTCGAACTGCTGGCAGCCGGAGGTGCAGGAGCCGAACCCGGGCCAGGACCAGGTGCCGGCGATGTACGAGCCGGTCTGCTGGTCGACCCAGCCCTGGTTGCCGCTGGGGCCGAGCCAGCTGGTGCCGGTGAAGGTGATGCCGGAGAACGCGATGTGGTGCGCCGGGTTCGCGTAGCTGCCGCCGATGTTCACCAGCGACTGCACCTGCGGGAACTCGACGTCGACGCTGCTCATGTTCTGGCCGGGGCGGGGGATGTAGTAGAGCGTGCCGGCGCCCGGGTCGACGTACCACTCGCCGGGGGAGTCGAGGAACTCGTATGCGTTGGTCAGGTAGAACGGGCCGGCCCGGAACGGGTTCATCAGGGTGTCGTAGCCGAAGTTGTTGTTGTTCCAGGCCGGCTGCCGCATGGTGAGCAGCCCGCCGCTGATGCTCTGCACGGGCGAGTAGCGGTCGGTGAAGGAGTTGATTCCCTCGACCTCCATCCGGCCCGGGTTGGCCAGGTTGTTCAGGTAGTTGAGGTTGCCGTTGGTGATCCGCAGGCCGGTGGCCGAGGCGCTGAAGTCCGACCGGTTGGCCTGGGTGCGGGCCCGGGTGGCGAGCTGGCCGTCGACGTAGAGCTGCCGGGTGTCCTGCCCGGCGCCGACCCCCGCCTTCCAGATGTTGCGGCCGGCGTCGGCGACCGACCAGCCGGTCACCTGCTTCGCCCCGCTGATCACCGGGTGCGCTCCGGAGGCGGCCTGCCAGCGCACGGTGTGCCCGTTCGTGCCGGAGTCGGCGGCGCCGAACGTCAGCGGTGCGGTGACCCGGTAGACGCCGTCGGCGAGTTCCACCACGATGTCGTCCGCCATCCCCGGTGCCGTGGCGCGGACGGTGGACTGCGCGGTCGCCAGCGAGCAGGGCTGGGACGCGGAGCAGGCGGTGCCGGTGCCGCCGGGCGACGCGTGGAGGGTGGTGACGGCGGCCGACGCGGACGAGGCGAAGGCCGCCACGGCGACGCCGGCCAGCACCGTCGCCAGCGCGAGGCCGGTCGCGGCCGGCCGGCGCAGGGCGGATGGGTTCACGGAAGCCTCCACGACGTATCGACGACAATAGGTATGACGTCTCATGTTAAGAACCGGTGTCGGCGGGGTCAACATCGAGAGTCATCTATTGCGTGCGTTGACAGTCGTGAGCGACCCGCCCTAGGGTCGTCCCACCAGGTGAACCGATTCGACGACCGTTGCCGGGAGCGGGATGAACATCGGTGAGATCGCCCGGCGTGCCGGGGTGTCCCGCAGCACCGTGTCCTACGTGCTCAGCGGCAAGCGGCCGGTCTCGGCGGCCACCCGACAGCGGATCCAGGCCGTCATCGACGAGCTGGACTACCGGCCCAACGCCAGCGCGCGCGCCCTCAAGGAGGGCCGGACCCGCACCCTCGGCCTGGTCATCCCGCCGGCGAGCCGGCGCCTCACCGACATGCAGCTCGGCTTCGTGGCCAGCGTGGTCGAGGCCGCCGCGCGGGTCGACCTGGACGTGCTGCTGTCGCCGTCCGGCGGCGACCACGACCGGTCCTTCGAACGGATCGTCACCGGCCGCCGGGTCGACGGCGTGGTCCTGATGGAGATCCGCCTCACCGACGAGCGGGTGACCCGGCTCGAGCAGACCGGCCTGCCGTTCGTGACCATCGGCCGCACCGCCCGGCCGCACGGGATGAGCTGGGTGGACGTGGACTACGGCGGCCTGATCGCCAGCTGCGTGCACCACCTGGCCGACCTGGGGCACCGGCACGTGGCCCTGGTCAACCGGTCGGCCGAGCTGGTCGCCGCCGGCTACGGCCCGGGCAGCCGCGCGTCGGCCGGCTTCGCCGAGGCGACAGCGGAACGCGGGCTGGTCGGCGTGGACGTGTGCTGCGGCGACGACGTGGCCGCCGGTGAGGCGTGCGTCGAGGAACTGCTCGCCACCCACCCCGAGGTCACCGCCGTGGCCACCGTCAACGAGGCGGCCCTGCCCGGCATGCAGCGGGCGCTGGAGAGCGCCGGGCTGGTGGTGCCGCGCGACTTCTCGCTCACCGGCGTCGCGGCGCGGCACTGGGCGGAGAACTTCCGGCCCTCGCTGACCGCGGCGGACGTGCCGATCGTCGACATGGGCGCGGAGGCGGTGTCGCTCCTGCTGGAGCGCATCGCCGCGCCCGACACCGCACCGCGGCACCGGCTCTACCGGCCGCCGATCTCGCTGCGCGCCAGCACCGGTCCGGTGCCGGCGGCCCGCGGCGCGCGCTGACGGCGTACCCCCGTGGCCGCTCATCCCCGCGCGGCCCGCCGCCGGCGGTCGTCGCCGGCGAGCAGGAGATAGCCGCTCGCGGTCCAGGTGTACGCGCGGTCCCGCAGGCCCGCGCCGGTCTTGGCGTCGAAGTTCTCGGCGAAGCCGGACCGCTCGCACAGGATCCGGAACCGCCGGCTGATCTCGTCGGCGAGCCCGGGGTGCCCGGCCCGGCGCAACCCGTCCTCCACCAGGACGGTGGCCGGGGCCCAGATCGGGCCGCGCCAGTAGCCGTCGGCCAGGTGGTGCGGCGAGTCCAGCGGCTCGGTGGCGAGGCCGTGCTCGGTGAGGTGGGCCTCCACGCGTCGGGCCAGGGCCGCCGCCACGCCCGCCGGAAGGTCCGCACCGAGCACGACGGGCATGAGGTCGAGCAGGCTGGTGCCGGATCTTCTCCGCCCGGTCCACGGGTCGCGCGCGGTGAACCGCTCACCGGTCCACAGCTCGCCCAGCAACGCGTCGCGCACCTCGCCGGCGACGCCGGCCCATCGGGTCGCCTCGTCCGGGCGGTCCAGCTCGGTGGCCAGCTCCGCGAGGTACGCCAGCTGCGTCACCAGGAACGCGGCCAGGTCCGGCGCCTCCACCACCGGGCCGGCGTCGAACGTGGTGGCGTTGTCCCAGCCGCTGTCGTTGCCGTGCTGGTAGTGCGGCAGCCGCCGGCCGGGTGCCCGCCGGTGCTCCAGCCAGAACGTGGTCCAGCGGGCCAGCCGCCGGTAGACCTCGGCCAGCTCGTCCCGGGGCACCGGTCGGCCCGACCGCTGCCGCAACTGCCGCACCGCCCAGCCGTGGATGGGCGGCTTGACGAAGTTGTGCAGGATCTCCGAGTGCGTCACGGAGTCCGGCAGCGCGCCGGCCGGGTCCTGGTGGTCGAACGGCAGGTGGAACTGGTGCCAGGCGAGGTCGGTGTGCCCGGCCGCGAGGGCGAGCGCGTTGAAGCAGTGGTCCCAGCTCCACACCTTGTTCATCCAGTGCTTCGACATCAGGGTGGCCGGTCGGGTGACGAAGCCGGCCGGCGCCACCGTGGCCGACCACAGCACGTACGCGGCCAGTTCGGCGGCCGGCGTCTCCGGGTCGCGCCAGGGGGCGACCGCGTCGACGAACGCCGCGAAGTCGGCCCGTCCGGCGTCCACCAGGCCGTCGAAGTCCCCACTCGACACGTACGGCTCGGCGGCCGTGGCGTACTCCTCGATCGCGATCTCCCACGGTCGGTCGGCGGGCAGGACCAGGCCGCGCTCGGCGGTGCCGAGGGCCTGCGTGCCGACGGTGCCGGCGGCCCCGGTGAGCACGGTGACCCGGTAGCGGCGGCCGGTCTCGTAGGAGGTGAACACGAACGCGGAGGTCACCGGGTCGTGGTAGAGGTAGGTCCCGCTGAACGGGGTGAGGGTGGTGGCGGCGGCGGTGATCCGCAGCCCGGCGCCACGGCCGCGCAGCCGCACCGTGTCCGGGCCGGCGAAGGTCAGCTCGACCCGGCCGGCCCGGTCGTGCCAGCCCAGCAACGCCGGCCGGGCCGCCACCGTGGCGTCGGCCGACGGGGCGAACCGCAGCACCGGGTGCATGCCGTTGCGGTGCGAGACCAGGTGCAGGTCCTCGGCGTAGCGGTTCTCGGCGACCACGGGGGAGACGCTGAGCCAGGAGCCGCGGTGGCTGAAGGGAATCTCCCGGACGGAGAAGGTCGGACCGGTGGGGGCGACGGTCATCGGGATGGCTGCCTTTCTGGCGTGCGGACGGGTCAGTCCTTGACCGCGCCGGCCGTCACGCCGGCGGCGACGTACCGCTGGGCCACGACCAGCAGGACGGTGGCGGGGACCGAGGCGACCACGGCGGTGGCCATGATCGCGTTCCATTCCTGGTTGTTGTTGCCGATGTAGCGGTAGATGCCGAGGGTGATCGGCCGGCTGACGCCGCCGGCGTCCAGGGTGGACGCGAAGAGGAAGTCCGACCAGGCCCAGAGGAAGGCGAACAGGGACACGGTGATGATCGAGCCGCGGCTCAACGGCAGCACCACCGACCGGAACGTCCGCCACCGGCCGGCGCCGTCCACCAGCGCGGCCTGCAACACCTCGTCGGGGATGCCGGACATGAACGCCGTGAAGATCAACACCCCGAAGGGTACGGCGATGGTGGAGTCGGCCAGCACCAGCCCGGCGGCCGAGTTCAGCACCCCGAGGCGCAGATAGATGGCGTAGAACCCCATCGCCATGATGATCCCGGGGATCATCTGCGCGATCAGCAGCACGAAGCTCAGCGCGCCGCCGCCGGGCGGGCGCAGCTTGGCCAGGGCGTACCCGGCGGGCGCGGCGAGGGCCACGGTCAGCGCCACGGTGCCGAGCCCGATGAGCAGGCTGGTGCCGAGATACGGCACCTGCTCGTGCAGCACCACCCGGTAGCCCTCGACGGTGCCGTCGACCGGGAACAGGTGCGGCGGGTCGGCCCGCAGGTCGCGGTCGCGGGTGAACGAGACGTTGACCATCCAGTAGACCGGGAACAGCATCAGCGCGGTGAACAGCAGCCCCAGCGCGGTCCGCCACCAGGCGGTACGGGGCGCTCCCCGGGTCACCACCGCGGCCTCCGCTGGGCCCGGGCGTAGGCCAACCCGCCGATCAGGGCGGCCACGATCAGCAGGTTGCCGACCGCGGCGCCCGGCCCGAACTCGGGCAGCAGGCTGCCGAAGCCGAGCCGGTAGGACCAGGTGGCGAACGTCGTCGACGAGTCCGTCGGCCCGCCCCGGGTCATGATCCAGACAAGGTCGAAGACCTTCAGCGTGTAGATCAGGCCGAGCAGCAGCGTGATCGCCGACACCGGGCGCAGCAGCGGGAACGTAATCCGCCAGAACCGTTGCGTCCCGCTCGCCCCGTCCAGCGCCGCGGCCTCGTACACGTCGTCCGGGATCGCCTGCAGGCCGCTGTGCAGCACGACCAGGTTGAACGGGATGCCGATCCAGATGTTCGCGATGATCACCGAGAGCAGCGACCAGCGCGGCGATGTCAGCCAGTTGACCGGGTCGAGCCCCACCGCGCCGAGCGCGGCGTTGACCACGCCGGCCTCGCTGTTGAGCATCCACGACCAGGTCGAGGCCGAGACGATCAACGGCAGCAGCCACGGTACGAGGAACAGCGCCCGCAGCGTCCGCGACAGCGGGAAGTGCCTGTGGAAGAAGACCGCGAGCGCCAGCCCGAGGGTGAACTGGCACAGCAGCGACACCGCGGTGAAGACCGCCGTGTGCGCCAGCGCCGGCCCGAAGGTCGGATGGGTCACCACGTCCCGGTAGTTGTCCAGCCCGGCGAACGGGGCGCCGCCGGAGACGAACGACCGGACGGTGTAGCGCCGCAGGCTCAGCTCGACGTTGCGGTAGAGCGGGTAGGCGTAGAAGGCCAGCAGGTAGAGGGTCACCGGGGCGAGGAAGGCCCAGGCGGTCCACCGGTTGCGGCTCACGGCGCTACTTGGCGGCGGCCGCGTCCTGGGCGGCGGTCAGCGCCGCCTGCGGCGACTTCGAGCCGCTCAACGCGCCCTGCACGGCCGTCCACAACTGCTCGGAGATCTTCGGGTACTTCGTGCCGAGGTTGTCGCCGGTGCGGCCCTTGGCGGCGTTCACCGCGTCGACCCACACCGTGAACCCGGGATCCGCCGCGATCTGCTTCTGCTGCACCGCCGCCACCGGGGCGACGTAGGACAGCGTGGTGTCGGTGGTCAGCAGGTTGTCCGGGTTGGTCAGGCAGGCCACCAACTTCCGCGAGACGTCGTACCGGCCGGTGTCGCGTTGCACCGGGATCGAGACGAACTCGCCGCCGGTGGGGGCCGGGGCGGTGCCGCCGGCGCTGGCCGGCACCGGGATGATGCCGTACGCGAAGTCGAGCTTCTCGGCGTTGGCCCGCTGCCAGGTGCCGTTCTCGGTGAACGCGTAGTCGCCGCCGGCGAACTCCTGCCAGCTGGTCGTCTGGGTGTTGTTGATGACGGAGTTCGGCGCGTACCCCCGGGCCAGCCAGTCCTTCCAGAGGGTCAACGCGGACACCGCCTGCGGTGAGTCCAGCGCGGTCAGTTGGGCGCCGGAGCCCCAGAACCAGGGCAGGAACTGGAAGCTGCCCTCCTCGGTGCCGATCGCCGAGAACGTGATGCCCTTCTTGCCGGCGCCCTTGACCTTCGCGAGCGCGGCGGTCAGCGACGGCCAGTCCTTGATCGACGCGACGTCCACCCCGGCCTTGCCCAGCAGATCCTTGTTGTACCAGAGCGCGAGCGTGTTCGCCCCGATCGGCACCCCGTACGTCCTGCCGTCGAGCTGGCCGGCGCCGAGCAGGTTGGGTGCGGAGGCGGAGGTGTCCAGCTTGGTCTCGTCGGTCGAGGTCAGCGCGCCGGCCTGGGCGAGTGTCGAGATCACCGGATTGTCGATGATCAGCACGTCGGGGGAGTTGCCCTGCTGCGCGGCCAGCAGCGCCTTGTTGGTCAGGTCCGTGGTGTCGTAGCCGGTGCGTCGCACTGTCACGCCGGCGGAGCCGCCGCAGCTCTGGAGCAGCTTCTCCCAGTCGGAGCCGCCGGCGAACTGCGGGTACGGGTCCCAGAGGGTGTACGCGCCGCCGCCGCCCTCCGGCTCGTCGTTCGCGGCGCAGCCGGTGACGGTGGCGGCGACCGTGAGCGCGGTCAGGGCGACGCCGGCCATGCCCCGCCGCCACGCGGATGTCGTCATGGGTGGTTCCCCTCTCGGAGGCGAGTTAGCGAATCGGTTCGACCGAAGATAAGCCCGTCGATGTATATGGTCAAGACGGTCGATCTTCGCGCCCTGTTCAGAACGTTGACATTCACGGGCGTCGACGCCTAGGCTGCCCCGCGAATCGATTCGCTAGGACGTCCTCCGCAGCCCCACCACCCTGCCGAAGGAGTCGCAGTGAACCTCCCCCACGACCGGGCACCACGGATCCGTGGCCTGGCCGCCCGGATCGCCGCCGGTGCCGTCGCCGTCGCCTGCTCACTCGCCACCGTCGCGTCCCCGGCCCGGGCCGCCGACGAGTCGCTCACCGTCACCTTCTCCGCCTCGCTGGGCACGCCCACCTACCGGGGATCCGGCTGGATCTACGGGATGACCGAGAACGGCCAGAACCCCCCGGACAGCTACTTCCGGGACGTGAAGTTCCGGGCCATGCGCGCCGGCGGCGCGCAGCTACCCGGCCAGGGCTGGGTCGGCGGCGGCTACGACCGCCGGTGGAACGCCACCGTCGCCCAGGCGCGGCGGACCGCCGCGCTGGGCGGCACGTTCGTGCTGCTCGACCACGACCTGTGGGGCGCCGACGGCGCCTCGATCAGCCGCTACCCCGGCGACAACGGCGACTGGAGCGACTACGACCGCTTCCTGGACCGGCTCTTCTCCGACGTGCGCTCGGCGGGCATCACCGTGCAGTGGGACATCTGGAACGAGCCCAACATCAGCATCTTCTGGAACCGGCCCCAGTCGCAGTACTTCGAGATGTGGCGACGCACCTACCAACGCATCCGCGCGACGTTCCCGGGCATGCCGATCGTCGGCCCGAGCTGCGCCTGCGTACCCTCCACCAGCGGGTGGTGGACGCAGTACCTGGACTACGTGAAGGCCAACAACGTGGTGCCGGACATCTTCAGCTGGCACTCCCTGCCCGGCGACCCGGTGGCCAACGTGGCCACCGCCAACCAGACGCTCGACTCGCGCGGCATCGCGCACCCACGACCGCACCAGATCAACGAGTACGGCGCGGCCAACCAGCAGAACCCGGCCGGCGGGGCGTGGTACCTGGCCCGGCTGGAACGCGCCGGCGCGGACGGGCTACGGGCGAACTGGGCCGGCGGCCAGAACCTGCACAACGACCTGGCCAGCCTGCTCACCCGCAACTCCGCCGGGCAGTACCAGCCCAAGGGTGAATGGTGGGCCTACCAGTACTACGGCTCGATGACCGGCCAGATCGCCTCGGTCACGCCGAGCGCCTCCTACGACGCGTTCGCCACCCGGGACACCGGAGCCGCGAAGATCCTCGTCGGCGGCAACTCGACCACCGGCAACGTCACCCTCAACCTCCAACGCCTGGACGCCACCAGCGGGATCGTGGTGAACAACCAGGTCCGGGTGGTCGTCCAGAACATCCCGTACAACAACGGCGGCGCGGTGTCCGGCCCGGTCACGGTGCGCGACAGCGTGGTGAGCCTGTCGAACAACGGCACGACGGTCACCGTGTCGCACGCGAACGTCAACGACACGTCCACCGTCACGCTGCTGCCGCCCGGCGGCGGCGGGCCGACCAACCAGAACGTCCAGATCGTCGGCGGCCAGTCCGGCCGGTGCGTGGACGTGCCCGGCTCCTCCACCACCAACGGCAGCCAGGTGCAGCTCTGGGACTGCCACGGAAACGCCAACCAGCGCTTCAGCTACACCTCGGGCAAGCAGCTGACGGTGTACGGCACCAAGTGCCTGGACGCGTCCGGCCAGGGCACCGCCAACGGCACCGCGGTGGTCGTCTGGGACTGCAACGGCCAGGCCAACCAGCAGTGGAACCTGAACGCCGACGGCTCGATCACCGGTGTGCAGTCCGGGCTGTGCCTGGACGCCAGCGCGTTCGGCACCACGAACGGCACCAGGGTCCAGCTCTGGCAGTGCCTCAACGGCGCGAACCAACGCTGGACCCTCCGCACCTGAGGTGTAAGGCGGGGCCCCCTCTTAACGTTTCCGGTAGAGGAAGGGGCCCCGCTTAACACCTCAGCGCCAGCTCCACCGCTGGTTGGCGCCGCCGTTGCAGGACCAGAGGACGAGTCGCGTGCCGTTGGTCGTGCCCTGGGCGTTCGCGTCCAGGCACAGCCCGGACTGCTGGCCGGTGACGGTGCCGTTGGCGTTGACGTTCCACTGCTGGTTGGCCTGGCCGTTGCAGGTCCACACGATCACCGCGGTGCCGTTCGCGGTGCCGGCCCCGCTCGCGTCCAGACAGAGGTTGCCCGCCAGCTGCAACTGCCGGCCCGAGGTCGCGGTCCAGAGCTGGCCGGACTGCCCGGCGCAGTCCTGCAACTGCACCTGCGTACCGGAACTCTGGCTCGGTGCGGTGACGCACCGGCCGGACTGCTCCCCGGCGATCTGCCGGCCGGTCACCGGCGGCGAGCTGGTCGGCGGGGTGGTCGGCGGGTTCGTCGGGGTGGCGCCGTCGAACTGGGTGAAGAACCGCCACACCACCGCCTGGGTCCAGGACCGCTCCCCGGGCGCGAACGGATCCGCGGTGCCGTCCACGGCGTTCGGGGCGTGCGGGCCGTCGAACGCGCCCCACGCCACCGGGTAGCCGGCCCGGCAGCCGGAGTAGTAGGTGACGACGTGCGTCAGGCTGCCCTGCGCCGGCTCGGGCGGGTTCTGCGGCGTGCAGCCGTTGTTCCGGACGAACTGGTCGCGCAACGCGCGTCCGGTCGAGATCGGCAGCGTGCCGTCCCGCAGTCCGTGGATCCCCAGGTACGCGATGGGCTGGGTGCCGCCGTTGCACCCGCTGAGGTTCGCGCCCGCGTAGACCGCGACCGCGCGGAACACGTTCGCCCGGGCGCATGCGATGGCGTACGTCATGCCGCCGCCGTAGCTGAAGCCCATCGCGAACAGCTGCGTGGTGTCGACGCAGAGGCCGGCGGAGAACGTACGGACCATGTCGTCGACGAACGTCAGGTCCTGACCGTTCGGGTTGGCCCAGCCGTTGCCGTTGCCCTGCGGCGCCACGAAGATCGCGCTGTTGTTCGACAGCGCCCGGACCCCGTAGTAGGACCAGGGATAGCCGCTGGTCCCGCCGGAGTCGACGTCACCCGCGGTGCCGCCGTTCCAGTGGAAGCCGAAGATCAGGCGGTACGGGCGGTTGTTGTCGTAGTTGTCGGGGATCCGCAGGATGTACGAGCGGTTCTGGCCGCCGCTGGAGATGGTGTGCGATCCGCTGGTCAACGCCGGCGCCCTGCCACAGCCGGCGGTCGCCGCCAGCGGGCCGACGCCGGCGGGAGCGGACCCGGCGGCGAGCGCGACCCCGCCCATGGCGAGGACCAGCCCCGCCACCGAAGCGACGACGCCGGCGATGAGCCGATGTCTCGGCATGGCGTACTCCTTCCGTCGAGAGTTAAGCGGGGCCCCCGCCTCTACCGGAGGCGTTAAGCGGGGGCCCCGCCTTGCAGCTCAGCTGCGGGTGCTCCACTGCTGGTTGGAGCCGCCGTGGCAGTCCCAGAGGTTGATCTTCGTGCCGTTGGCGGTGCCGTAGCCGGCCGCGTCCAGGCAGCGCCCGGACTGCACGCCGCTGATCGTGCCGTTCGCGTTCAGGTTCCACTGCTGGTTGGGTTGGCCGTTGCAGTCCCAGACGATGACCGCGGTGCCGTTCGCGGTGCCTCGACCGTTGGCGTCGAGGCACTTGTTGCCCAGCACCTGCAACTGCTTGCCGGCGGTGTAGGTCCAGCGCTGCGGAGTGCCGCCCCAGCAGTCGTAGAGCTGCACCTGGGCGCCGTTGGTGGTGCTGCCGTTCGGCACGTCCAGGCACCGGCCCGAGCCGCCGCCCACCAGCTGCACGTTCTGGTAGGTGGTGCCCCCGCCGTCGCCCGGGGTGCCGATGCTGCCGGACACCGACTGGAGCGCGCGGTACCAGACGGCCGCCATCTTGTCGTAGCCGGTGGCGGTCGGGTGGACGCCGTCGATCAGGTCGGCGGTGGTCAGCGCCGAGTGCTGGTCGACCAGGTGGACGCGCTTGCCGGCGTTCACCTTGGCCTGCACGATCCCCGGGAGGGCGTTGTTGAAGGTGCGCACCGCCGACTCCTGGCCGGCGTTCGCCAGCGGGATGATCTGCGCCACGAACACGTCGGCGTTGGGCGCGGTCGCGGTGATCCGGTCGATCAGCGTGGAGAGCCGGTTCGGTGCCGTGGAGACGTTGTAGTTCTGCAGGATGTCGTTGGTGCCGATGTGCAGCAGCACGGTGCGCGGTTGGTAGGTGTTCAGCCAGCCGGTGATGTTGGCGTCGATCTGGTCGATCCGCCAGCCGGGGTGGCCCTCGTGGTCGTGGTCGCCGAGGTTGCCCGGCCCGTTGAACTGGGAGCCGACCATGTCGACCCGGTAGCCGCCGGCGGCGAGCCGCTGCCACAGCCCGATCCGGTAGCCGCCGGGGACCTGGGTGCCCTCGGTGATCGAGTCACCGAGCGGCATCACCCGCGTCCCGCCGTTGGACTCGGCCGCCGCGGGGCCGGCCGGGGTCAGCACCCCGGCGACCGCCATGGCCAGCGCCGCGACCGCGGCGAGCCATCCTTTCCTGGTACGCATGTCTGCTCCTCTCAGGGGCTGGTGCAGGTGAGGGCGGGGGTCGACGGCGAGCCGTTGGCCAGGAAGCCGAACGTCGTCGAGCCGGCGGCGGGCACGGAGCCGTTGTACGACACGTTGCGTACGGTCGCCGTGGAGCCGCTGGTGCTCAGCGTGCCGCCCCAGATCTGGCTGATGCTCTGACCGCCGGCCAGGTTCCAGCCCACCGTCCAGCCGTTGATCGCCGACGCGCCGGCCGTGACGGTCACCTCGCCCTGGAACCCGCCGGACCACGTGCTGGTGGTGCGGTAGGTCGCGGCGCAGGCGCCGCCGGTCGGGGGCGGGGTGGTCGGCGGTGCGGTGGTGGGCGGTGGGGTGGTCGGGGGCGTGGTGGTCGGTGGCGGGTCGGTCGGGGGGTTGCTGGTCCCGGAGGCGAACCGCCAGTGGTCGATGTTGAACAGCGAGCCGCTGCCGCCGGTGAACCGCAGGTAGAGGTCGTGGGTGCCGGTGGCGCCGCTGACCGCGCAGGTCGTGTCGGCCCAGGTCTGCCAGCCGCCGGTGCCGGACACCCGGCAGGTGCCCACTAGAGGGCCACCGGTGCCGTCCAGGCGCAGCTCGATGGTGCCGCCGCTACCGGCCGAGGCGACCCGGGCGGTGTACGACGTCGCACCGCTGCCGAACGCCACGCCCTTGACCTTGATGTAGTCCCCGTTGTCGATGAACCCGACGTTCATCCCGCCGCCGCTGGCCGGCTCGGTCTCGACCCCCTGTCCCCAGGCGATCGTCTCGGCCTCCTGCCGGACGTACGGGTTCAGCGTCCCGACCTGCGGGGCGCCGTTGGTGGTCATGGAGATGGTCGGGATCGAGCCGTCCGCGCCGTAGGTGAACTTCTCCACCGCCACCGACCTGGTGAAACCGCCGCCACCGGGCAGCGCCCCGTTGTGGTAGAAGAGGTAGGAATTGCCCTTGTAGTCGACGATCCCGGGGTGGTTGGTGAAGCTGCTGCCCTGGGTGGGCATCACCGTTCCGCGGTAGGTCCACGGCCCGGTCGGGCCGGGCGCGGTCGAGTAGGCGAGGAACTCCGAGCAGCACTTCGCCGCGAACACGTTGTAGTAGAGGTTGTTGCGCTTGTAGACCCAGGGCCCCTCCTCGTACAGGGTGGGCCGGTTCGCGTCCCCGGTCCGGGTCCCGAAGCCCGCCGTGGTCAGCGGGATCTGCGTAGGGCTGCCCGAGTAGGAGGTCATGTCCGCGTTCAACTTCACGTACCAGAGTCGCGGGTTGCCCCAGTAGAGGTACGCCTGGCCGTCGTCGTCGATGAACACGGTCGGGTCGATCTCGCCGTTGCTCACCAGCGGGCGCCCGATGGCGTCCCGGAACGGCCCGGTCGGACTGTCGGACACCGCCACGCCGATGCCCATCTGGCCGGTCGCCCGCACGACCATGGGCACGTACCAGTAGAACTTGCCGTTGCGGTAGACCGCCTGGCCGGCCCACGCGTCCTGCTTGGCCCAGCTGAACGTGGCGAGGCTGAGCGGCGAGCCGTGGTCGGTCCAGTTGACCATGTCGTCCGACGAGTAGACCCGCCACTCCTTCATGGTGAACCACGTCGAGTTGTCCTCGTCGTGGCCGGTGTAGAGGTAGACCCGGCCGTTGTAGACCAGCGGCGCCGGATCGGCCGTGTAGATCGTCTGCACGATCGGGTTGTCGGCGCGGGCCATCGCCGGGAACAGCCCGACCAGGGCGAGCAGCGTGACGACCAGGGCGAGCCTGCGCCGGGCCGGTCTTCTTGATAGCGCTAACACAGCGGTCCTTTCGAGAGGGGGTTCGAGCGGAGGTTCAGCGGTAGCCGGCGGCCACGACGTTGGCCTGCACGGCGTTCTCGGTGGCGTCGGACGGATAGCCGGCCACCATCGCGCCCTCGTAGAAGGTGCCGGCGCTCAGGTTGGCGCCGCCGCCGGGCTTGCAGCAGTCGCCGCCGCTGCCGAGGATGATCGCGCCCTGCTTCCTCATCGGGCTGTAGCCGGGGGGCAGTGCTCCGTCGTAGAGGGTGTAGAGGTTGCCGGACTGGGCGTTGCTGCCCTTGATGGCGAAGCGTGAGGTGCCGTTGTTCTTCAGGGTGGCGGTGACGAACTTGCTGGTGAAGGCGCGTTGGTTGGGGTTCCAGGTCTGGCTGCCGCCGGGGTAGAGGCCCCATTCCAGGTCGGCCTGGACCCAGGGGCCGCTGCCGGAGCAGCCGCCGAACCAGCAGCTGGTGCCGAAGTAGATCGCGTCCATCGCCCCGGCGGCGTCGGCGCTGCGGGTGGTCTCGCTGTTGCCGTAGTCGAAGCAGCAGCCGCTGTTGACGTGGGTGCCGCTGGTGACCATGTACATGCCCTCGGGGGCGCTGCCGGTGGGGACGCCGGTCAGGTGGCCGTCGCGCCAGTAGCTGTTGCCGGGATTGATGTAGAGCGAGTAGGCCCGGGCGCCGCCGACGGTCAACGACTCGCTGGTCGCGGTCGCGGGCCGGCTGGAGGTGGAGCCCGGGACCTGCGCCGATCCCTGGTACCACAGGTCGTTGCCGCGGCCCGACTGGTCGTAGACGGCGGTGATCACGCAGGTCGTGCCCCCGCAGAACGCGTCCTGGCCGGCGGCGTCGGCGTAGCCGCCGGCGCTCAGCACACCGATGTTGCGGGTGGTGTTGTCCGAGGAACGGCGCACCTGGTAGAGGTTGCCGCCGTACGCCGAGAACAGCGCCCGGGTGGTGCTGTGCGCCGCCACGCACGGCGTGCCGCCGGCGGCGTAGAGGTCGCACGGCCGGCCGCCGCCGGGCGGCGGCGAGGTGGGCGGCGGGGACGTCGGGCTCGTCGACGTGGTCCACCGCTGGTTGGCGCCGCCGTTGCAGGTCCAGAGGATGAGCTTGGTGCCGTTGGCGGTGCCGGCGGCGTTGGCGTCCAGGCACAGGCCGGACTGCTGGCCGGTGATGGTGCCGTTGGCGTTGACGGTCCACTGCTGGTTGGTCTGGCCGTTGCAGTCCCAGATGATCACGGCGGTGCCGTTGCTGGTGCCCTGGCCGTTGGCGTCCAGGCACTTGTTCCCGTACACCGTGAACTGCCGCGCCGACGTGTAGGTCCAGGTCTGCGCGGCGGCCCCGGTGCAGTCGTAGAGCTGGACCTGGGTGCCGTTGGTGGTGCTGCCGTTCGGCACGTCGACGCAGCGGCCGGACTGCGCCCCCACGACGGAGCCCGGCCCGGGCGCGGCGACCGCCGAGCGGGTCTGCGTGACCAGGGCGGCGCCGCCGACGGTCAGGACGAGGGCCAGGGCCGCGAACGCCAGGCGTGCGGGTCTGGACCGGACGGAACGGGGACGGGGGATGGGCATGACGGCTCCTCGGATACGCAGGCTCCGAGACCTTCCGTACCGGCGCGGAGCCTCACGGGTGGTGATGGCCGTCGATGGACGCTGACGCGTGCAGGGGGAACCCACCGCCGGCGCCCGATTCCGGCGCGAGGCCCGCACGCGTGACGATGCCGGAGATGCCGGTGGTGGTGGCGACCGGTCATCGATGTTAGCGCGAACATCGACGCGAATAATTAGAACACATCGGCGACGCGGCGCGCCGGTCGAGGATCGGGCAGACTTGCGCGAACCCCGGCTCGGGTCGGTCCGAGCGTCCCTGGAGGAGGTGCGGTGCCCGACGCCGTGAACGTGTTCATCGCCTGGTCCTGCATCGCCTTCGGCGTCCTGTTGGCGCTGCGGTCGATGCGGCTGCTCCGGGCGGACCGGCGGCGAGGTCGGCGGACGCGCCGCCCGGAGCCGCTCACCACGCGCGAGATGCTCTGGGAGGGAGGCGCGTTCGTCCTGATCGGCGCCGGCAACCTGCTCGACGGCCGGTGGACGTTGCTGGTCGTGCCGGCGGTCGTGGTGATGCTGGTCCTCTGCGTCCGTGTCGCCGCACGCCTGATCAGGCAGCGGTCACGCCGGGCGGAGTGAGGGCACTCAGCGGGTGCGCTTCGTCGCCCGCTTGCGGGGCGGGGTCAACAGGTCGGCGATCGCGGCGATCGCGGACGGCACCACCCGGTAGTAGGCCCACACGCCGCGCTTCTCCCGCTCCAACAACCCGGCCTCGGTGAGGATCCGCAGGTGATGGCTCACCGTCGGCTGGGAGAGCCCGAGCGGCGCGGTCAGGTCGCTCACCGACGCCTCACCCTGCGGCGCGGACTGGATCAGGCTGATCAGCCGCAGCCGAGCCGGATCGGCGAACGCCTTCAGGACCCCGGCGAGGCGCTCGGCGTCGGCGCGCTTGATCGGCTCACCGGTCAGCGGCGAGATGGACGGCATGGCGGCAGTTTTCGCAGTTCCCACGCTCCCCATAGTGGCACCGACGCCATCGATGGGACGGCAAAACCGCCAACCATCACCGAACGTGAATCTCGGTAGGATGCGGCGCGTGCCCCGACCGGTGATCCTCGACCTCTTCCACACGCTGCTGCACGGCGCCGACGACGAGCGTGACCGGGTGGTCGGCGAGATGGCGCTCGTCGTCGGGGTGGACCCGGCCGCGCTGGTCACCGCCTACCACGCCACCTGGCGGGACCGGCTGGTCCGGTGGGACGCCGAGGAGACCGTCCGGGTGCTCGCCGGTCGCCTCGGCGGCACGCCGACCGGCGCGCAGGTGGCCCGGGCCGCCGACCACCGACGCGCCCTGGCGCGTCGGGTGCTGGAGCGGGCCCCGGCCACCACCCTGGACGTCCTCGACGCGCTGCGCGCGGACGGACACCCGCTGGCTCTGATCAGCAACGCCACCTCGGAGACCGCCGAGGCGTGGCCGGGTGGCCCGCTCGCCCGCCGCTTCGACGTCGCGGTCTTCTCCTGCGAGGCCGGGCTGGCCAAGCCGGACCCGGCGATCTACCGTCTCGCCGCGGAACGGCTGGGCGTCGCGCCGGGCGACTGCGTCTACGTCGGCGACGGCGCGGACGGCGAACTGGCCGGTGCGGCAGCGGTCGGCATGACCGTGCTGCGGACCACCGAGCACAACGACACCGACCCGAGCTGGGGTGGCCCGGCGATCAGCGGCCTCG
The DNA here is from genome assembly GCF_900090105.1 of Micromonospora humi. Classification (GTDB taxonomy): domain Bacteria; phylum Actinomycetota; class Actinomycetes; order Mycobacteriales; family Micromonosporaceae; genus Micromonospora; species Micromonospora humi. The sequence continues at coordinate 212,455 of NZ_FMDM01000012.1, forward strand.
GTGAGCTGCCCGCCCTGCTCGGCGAGCCGGCCGGGCCGTAGCTGTCACGTTCCTGCTCCGCTCGGTGGCCGCGCTGGCCGTGAACCCGAGCCACCGCGGATGGTCAGACTCGGCGCAGCACCAGGGTCGCGAAGCCCAGCAGGTCGCGGTAGCCGCGGAGCCACCCGTCCCGGTGGTCCCGCGCGACCGCGAGCGCGTCGGCGGCGTCCGGGTGGCCGGGGTTGTCGAGTGCCCACTCGGTGAGCGAGCCGACCCACGACCACTCGTAGTTGTCCCACTCGGCGGCGTCGCTGACGTGCGCGTAGACCGGGGTCCAGCCGGCCTGTTCGACGACGTCCACCAGGCCGGCGAGGTCGGTGTGGTCCGTCGGCTCGGCGTCGAGCGCGGTCAGCGCCGCCGGCGTCGGTGGGGCCTGCCAGAAGCCCTCGCCGAGCACGAGGATGCCGTCCGGGTGCACGTGCCGGCCGGCCGCCCGCAACGTGCCGGTGACACCGCCGAAGATATGGGTCGACCCGACGCAGAGCACCAGGTCGTAGTCGCCGTCCGGTACGTACCCCCGGGCGTCGCGTTCGTGCAGGGTGAGCCGGTCGGCGAGGCCGCGTGCCTCGGCCGCCGCGGCGGCGTGTTCGAGGGCGTACGCGCTGGTGTCCACGCCGTCCGCGTGCCCGTCCGGGTAGTGGGCGAGGGCCTGCATCGCCCAGGCCGCCTGCCCGCAGCCCAGGTCGAGGATGCGGGCCGCCGGTCGACGGTCCGCCCGGCGCAGGAGCCGGTTGACGTTCACGCCGGAGACCGGCGCGGCGATCGGATGGTGCGAGTGCGCGATGCTGCTGAGTCGTTGGCGATCCACGGGTGCCAGTGAACACCAGCGACACCTGGGCGGCGGTACGCGGCCGCCGGCGAGCGGACCAGATCAGGGCCAGTACGCCGAGCGCGCCCCGCGCAGGTGGGCGGCGACCGCGACCACGGCGACGGCGACGGCGGCGACGAGCGCGCCGGCCGCGACGTCGCCGGGGTAGTGCACGCCGGTCCAGACCCGGGCGAACCCGATGATCGCCGCGAGAGCCGTGAGCACCGCCCCCCAGCGTCGGGACAGGAAGGCGCCGACGGCGAGGGCCAGGGCGAACGCCGCGGTGGCATGGTCGCTGGGCAGCGACGGCCCGGCCGCGTGTGGGATCAACTGGTGCACGTGGTGGGTCTGGAACGGGCGTACCTCCGTGCTGAGCGCGGCGACGGCCCGCCCGAGCAGGAACGCGATCCCCAGCGACGCGAGTACCCGCAGGGCGGGGGCGGCGGCCGACCGGCCGCGGCGCAGCACCGGCACCACCGCCAGCGCCGCCAGGACGTAGATCAACCAGATCGCCGCCCACTCGAGGACGTCGTCGACGGCGTCGACCTTCCCCGCGCCGGCATTGATCATCTGGAACAGGTGGTAGTTCACGCGCCCTCCTCGGTCCCGCGGGTTCCACGCTCGCACGCCGACCCGCCGCGGAGCCGAAGAATCGCGAAGTCGCGACGTCGGCCGACGGGCGGGTCCCCGACGTGGCCGGTGGCGCTCGGTGGTTGCGCGCTCGGCTTAGCGTGATGGTGGACGGTGCTCCTCGGAAGGGCGGGCAGGCATGCAGGAGACGGTTCTGGGCGTCGCCGGTCTGGTGCTGGTCGCGGTGTCGTTGTGTTTCTCCGCCGTCCAGACGCGGGAGGTGGCGAGACAGAGCCGGATCAACAACGGCATCGGCTCGGCCGCCGCGCTGATGGAGGTCAACAACCTGTCCCGCGCCTGGCACGACCGCCTGTTGGAGAATCCGTCGCTGCGGGCGTACTTCTACGACGGCAAGCCCTCCGCCCCGGACGACACCGACCGGCCCGCCGTGGTGACCCTCGCGGAACTGCTCGCCGACGTCCTGGAGAGCGACCTCCAGGTGGCCGCGCTGCTGCCCGACTTCCGGTCCGCCCAGTCGTGGTACCAGTGGCCGGCGCACATGCTGGAGCGGAGCCCGGTCCTGGCCGAGGTGGTGGCGGGGCAGCCCGGGTGGTGGCCGGCGCTCCACGCGCTCCAGCACTCGATCGGCGAATCCGTCCCGGGGCAGGTGAGCCACCCACTGGTCGGTGCGCCGGCGTCCAAGTTCGCGAGCGCCCGGGTCCGTCTGCCGCGGGCGCGCGGCCGCACGGTCAGACGGTGATGACGACCTTCGCGCGCGCGTGCTCGCCCTCGAGGTAGCGGATCGCCTCGGGCACCTCGCGCAGCGGATAGGTGCGGTCGACGACCGGGGTGAGGTGCCCGGCCTCGGCGTGGGCGCGCAGCGCGTCCAGGTGGTGCCGGCCGGGCGCGGTGGTGAGCACCACGACGCGCTGCCGGACGAGCGGCGCGAGCAGCCGGCCGCGTGCGATCAACCAGACCGGTCCGACGAGGCTGCCGCCGCGGTAGACGCCGCCACCGGAGAGCACCAGCGTCCCGGTCGGGGTCAGCGCCCGCCGCAGCGCGGTGAGGGAGCGGTTGCCGACCAGGTCGAACACGACGTCGTGGCGGCGCGGGTCGCGGGTGAAGTCCGCCCGGGTGTAGTCGACGACGTGGTCGGCGCCGAGCGAGCGGACCAGGTCGACGTTGCGCGTGCGGCACACGCCGGTCACGGTGGCGCCGAGCGCCTTGGCCAGTTGGACGGCCAGGGTGCCGACGCCGCCGGAGGCGCCGTTGACGAGGACGCGGTGGCCGGGCTCGACCCGCCCGGCGTCGCGCAGCCCGACGAGCGCGGTCGCGCCGGCCAGCGGCAGCGCCGCCGCCTGCTGCGGCGTCAGGTTCGCCGGCCGGGGCGCGACGAGCGCCTCGGGCACGCACACGTACTCGGCGAACGCGCCGTTGGCGTCGCCGAGGTCGGCGAAGACGGCGTCTCCGGGGCGTAGCCGTCGGACGTCCGTGCCGACGGCCTCGACCCGGCCGGCGACGTCGCGGCCGCGGATGCGCGCCCGGGGCCGCCTCGGCCCCAGTGCCAACCGCGCCATCCGCGGATCACCACGCATGGCGTGCCAGTCGTACGCGTTGAGCGCGGCCGCCTCGACGCGCACGAGCACCTCGTCGGGGCGGGGCACCGGCACGGGGACCTCCGCGAGCGTGAGCGTCTCCGGTGGGCCGTAGCGGTCCTGCACGATCGCTTTCATCTCTTCCTCCCAGGTGTACGCCGTACACCCATGGTGAGTGTACGGCGTACACCTGTCAAGGTGGATAGGGTTTCCACCACCGCCGGCGGAAGACGAGGACGCGATGGTCGAGCAGGCAGACGTGCTGCGTCGAACGCCCCTGAGCAGGGATCGGATCCTGCGCGCTGCCGTCGCGCTCGCCGACGGGACCGGAATCGAATCGCTCAGCATGCGCAACCTCGCCCAGGACCTGGGCGTCGTGCCGATGGCCCTCTACAAGCACGTGGCCAACAAGGACGAACTGCTCGACGGCATGATCGACGTGGTGGTCGGCGAGATCGACCCGCCGGTGCCCGACACCGGCTGGAAGCCGACGCTCCGGCTGCGCATCCTCGCCGCGCGGCGGATGCTGGGTCGCCACCCCTGGGCGGCGCTGGCGATCGAGTCGCGGAACACGGCCACGCCGGGCGTCCTCGCCTACCTCGACTCGATGGTCGGGGTGTTGCGGGCCGGCGGGTTCTCCACCGACCTGGCACACCACGTCATGCACGCGATGGGCAGTCGAATCCTCGGCTTCAGTCAGGAACTCTTCGACGCGTCCCGGCGCGCGGGCCGCTCCGGCGCGACCGGGCCCGAGCCGGCGGCGACGTTCCCGCCGGAGGCCGCCGGCCGTTTCCCGCACCTCGCCGAGATCGCCGGGGCGGCGTCCCACGACGGCGGCTCGGTGGTGGCGCCGGGCTGCGACGACCAGTTCGAGTTCGAGTTCGCGCTCGACCTGCTGCTGGACGGCATCGAACGGCTGCACCGACAGGGCTGGACGTCAGCGCGTCACCATCGCCCCGACCATGTCGTAGGCCCTGGCTAGTCTCTCGTCGTTCGGTGAACGGACGGGGAGACGGAGCCGCAGATGACCTACCCACCGCCGCGCTACCACGGGTCCACCGGCGAGACCAGCGCCACCTACCGACCGGCCGACGCCGCGCCCGACCTGCGCCACGCCACCGGCGGCGGAGCCCACTACCTGGCCACCGGCGCCACCACCAACGGCCAGTTCGGGCTCTACCGCTGGGACATGGGGCCGACCCCCAGCGGCCCGGCCCCGCACTTCCACCGCAGCATCTCCGAGTCGTTCTACGTCCTCAGCGGCACGATCCGCATCTACGACGGGCGGCGCTGGCTCGACACCGGGCCGGGCGACTTCGTGCACGTGCCCGAGGGCGGCGTCCACGCGTTCCGCAACGAGTCCGGCCGCCCGGCGTCGATGTTGCTGCACTTCGCGCCCGGCGCCCCTCGGGAGCCCTACTTCGAGGGGCTGCGCGAGTTGGCCGAGCTGAGCGAGGAGGAGCGGACCGACTTCTTCCTCCGGCACGACACCTTCTGGGTGTGACGTCGGCGGTCAGCTCATGTCGACCGCATAGGCCTCCTCGCGGACGTCGGCGTCGGGGTGCCGACGCAGCCCGGTGAGCAGGTCCCGCCACGGCGCCTTCCACCCGAAGGCCGATCCGTGCCGCGCCAGCGCCACCGCGAACAGCCCACCGGCCAGGTCGCCGCGCCCGGCCAGCCCGGCCGCCGTGCCGGCGAGCGTCACCGGGTCGGGCCACTCGGGCAGGGCGCGCAGCCGGTCGCCGACGCGTTCGGCGGTGCGGGTCGCGAGCACCGGCCGGCCGGCGCAGAGCCCGGCGACCTCGTCCAGGTTGTCCAGCCGGCCGAGGTCGACCAGGAGCCCGACGGCCGCGCCGGTGAAGCCGGGACGGCCGGCCAGCCACCGCGCCGCGTCGAGCAGCGTGGTCCGGTCGTCGCCGGCCGGGCGCAGGGTGGACCAGTCGGCCACCTCGCGGGTGAGCAGCTCGACGCGCCGCCGGGCGGGCCGGTCGGCGTCCGGGCCGCCCGGCCGGTCGTCGGCGGCGTCCCGGGCGACGAGCCGGGTCAGCGTGACGCCGAGCGCCACGTCGCCGCCGGCGCGCAGCAGGTGGGGCACGGCGATGCCGGCCAGCGTCTCGTCGAGGTCGGTGAGCCGCTCCACGACCAGGTCGGTGACGTCGTCCAACCAGGGCGCCCAGTCCCCGAGCCGGCCGAGCGCGGCTCGCCGGATCTCCGGGTCGGCGACGCGGCAGGCCCGCACGACGAGCGCGCCGTAGCGGCGTCGGTGCCGCTCGGGGATCAGGTACGGGTGCGCGTCCAGCACCGCCCGCCGCTCCTCCCGGCTGCCGTCGATCGCCGTGCCCAGGATCGCCCAGCTCGCCTCCGTCCGTAGTCGCTGCCGGGCGGCCGAGACGATCGCCGCGCGCACGTCGCGGTGCGCGTCCGGATCCGTGTACGCCTCGTGCAGCGTCTCCATCGCCGACGGCGGCCCGTGGCGGGCCAGCAGCCGGGCGGCCTCCTTACGGCTGGTGATCTTCGCGGTGCCGGTGTGCAGCACGTCGCCGAGCAGACCGGCCAGCGTGGACGGCGGGACGTAGCGGGCGGCGCGTCCGGCCGCGTACAGCGCGACCCGGGCCCGGTCGCCCTCGGCGTGGCGCAGCAGCACCGGCAGCGCCTCGTCCGGCCGGTCGGTGTGGACCAGCGCGCCCAGCGCCGCCTCGGCGATCGGCACCTCGGGCGCGTCGAGGTGCCGCCGCACCAGCTCGCGTCCCGCGCTCCCCAGGCCGGCAACGGTCCGGATCGTCGCCACCCGCTGCCACACGCCGTGACCGGCGTCGGCCACCACCAGTTCCTGCAACTCGACGAAGCGGGCCTGCTGGCGGGGCAGCCAGTGCGCCGCGCCGGGCGCCCAGGCGGGCACCCACCGCGTCCCGGCCTCGACGAACCGGCCGCGTGGAGCGCGGTCCATCGCCCGGTCGAGCAGGTCGGTGCGGGAGGTGCCGATGGCGTGCCACACCTGGTGCAGGGCGACCGCGGACGCGTCGACGTCGAGCACCTCGGCCACCCGCTCGGCCCGGGTACGCGGGTCGTCGAGCCACCGCGCGATCGCCGTGCGGGCCACCGAGGGCAGGGTGTCCGGGCCGATGGCCCGCCGCAGCAGCTCCTGGAGCGCGGGCACCCGTCGCGCCCGCCCGCCGAGCGCGACCGTCAACGCGAACAGCGGGCCGTACCGGCCGCGGGCCATGCCGGCCTCGACCCAGCCCCGCAGCCGGTCGACCACCACGGTCTCCTGCCCACGGCGCAGCACCAGGTCGAAGCGGCGCAGCACCGGCACGTTCGCGCCGGTGCTGACCAGGTCGATCGTCAGCAGCGCCCACTCCCGCAGCGGCGTCGCGTCGACGTGGTGTGCCAGGACGTCGCCGGCCAGCCGGCTCAGCGCGGTGGTGGTGGCGGCGGAGGCGTCCCGCGCGTCGACCGCGTCGGTGGTCAGCCGGGTGAGCCCGGCTGCCGTGTCGGCGGTGAGCAGCGGCGCCAGCCGGGCCAGTGCGGTGAGCGCGGACGCGCGTACCGGGTCCTGCTCGTTGCGCAGCCGGCCGAGCCGCACGACCACGTCGGCCACCACCCGCGGGTCGCGGGAGCGGCGCGCGGCGGCCACCAGCAGCGTCCAGGCCTGCGCCCGCTCGTCGGCGTCGCCGGAGCGCAGCGTGGCCGCCAGCGCCGCGGACGCGTCCGGCCAGTCGAGGTAGGCGCTCCACGCGCGCACGTCGGCCTCCCGCTCCCGGATCCGCGGCCGGGCCAGCATCCGGGTCGCCTCCCGGATCCGGACCGGCGCCGGCAGCACCGCCATCACCTCGGCGGCCGGCGTCAGCGCGGTGGTGTCGACCTCGGCCATGGCGAGGTCGTACAGCTCCGCCCGCCGGGCCGGCGGGACGGCGTCGAGCAGCGCCGCCAGGTGCCGTCCGTGGTCGCGGAACCGGGCGGCGAGCGGCGCCAGCTCGCCGGGGGGCAGCGCCGCGAGGCGGCGCAGCACGGCCGGGGCCAGCCCGGTCCGGACCAGCCAGGCCGCCCGCCCCGGCGTGGTGAGCAGGCGTACGACGCGGTGCGCGTCGTGTGCCGCGAGTCGTCCGTACGCGACCGGCGGGCCGGGGAGCCTCTCCTCGGGCGCGTACCGTTCGAGCAGGTCGAGCGCCTCCGCCGGGTCGCAGCGCAGCACCGCGTCGGCGGCGTCGGCCCAGATCCGGGCGCGCGGCTCGGGCGGGGCCGCGGCCAGCCGCTCACGGGTCCGGGCCAGCAGCGCGTCCGGGTGCCGCCGGACCAGCCGTGCCGGGTTGAGCGCGTGCTCCAGGTCGGGCAGCGACGCGCGTACCGTGTCGGCGCCGCAGGCGGGCAGCAGCGCGGCGGCCTCCTCGTCGCCGAAGAGTTCGCGTACCTCGGTGATCAGCGGGTCGGCGACGGCCGGGGCGTGCCGGCGGCGCAGGGTGCGGTAGATCTGCCGCCGGTCGGCCGCCGGCCGGTCGGCGAGGTCGCCGGGCGGCAGGCCGGCCCGCAGCGCGGCGGCGAGTGCGGCGCCCCGCAGCGACGGCTGCGGGTCGTGGGTCGCGGCGGCGAGACCGTCGACGTCCCGGACGACCATGGCGGCGACCAGCGCGAGGTGTCGCTCGTAGGGGCCCTGCTCGCGCAGGTCGGCGCAGACCCGCCCGCGGTCGGGCGCGGTGCGGGCCCAGTCGGCGAGGTGGCGCATCCGGGCCGGGTGGGGGAGGGGATCGAGCGACGCCAGCAGGGCGCGGGTGGGGGCGAGCACGGCGCCCATTGTGCCCGGCGGCCCGCCCGACCGGGACGGATTATCCGGCCGCTTATTGCTTGCAATTCCTATAGAAATTGCGGATTTTCAGCGAATTCTCAGGTCTTCGACGTTGACATCATTTCGACGGTCGGGGATATTCCTAGCGCGCGTCGGGGCGTGGGCGGAGCAGGCGGAGTCTGCGGATTTCTCCTGCGTGACGTGCGCGAACCTGTCGGCGTTGCCCCTGCTCAACAGGGTGCGGTTAGGGCTTCCACGATGATTGATCGCGCTGTCGAATATGCCAAACACCACACGCCGAATTCATTCCGCGTCGCGGCTCGGCGGGCGCAGATGGAAGCGCGCAACGCCCGGATGCGGCTCACCGTCCCGGTGGTCACCCGCAACGAATTCGACAACGTCTTCCACTGCACCGTCCGCAAGACGGGCAGCCAGTGGATCAAGGCGCTGTTCAGCGACCCGGCCGTCTACCGGCACTCCGGCCTGCTGCCCTACGACCCGCGCTTTTACGCCGGCGGGGTGACCGCGCCCGTCCCGGCCGGCCGCACCGGCCTGGCGATCTTCCTGTCCCACAAGCGCTTCGAAGCCGTCCCGAAGGCCGGCACGTACCGCGCGTTCTTCGTGATCCGCGACCCGCGGGACGTGGTGGTGTCGAGCTACTTCTCGTTGCGGAACTCGCACGCCCCGATGGGCGACATCCCGCAGGCACGCCGGGTGCTCCAGGAGAAGCCGAAGAAGGAGGGCATGCTCCACGTCATCGAGCGCCTCCGCGACAAGAAGCAGTTCGGGCAGATGCGGTCCTGGGCGACGGCGCCGCCCGCGGAGACGTTCCGGTTGTTCCGCTACGAGGACCTGACCGGCGACCGGCAGGCCGAGGAGATCGACCGGCTGCTGCGGCACTGCGGGATCACCCTGCCGGCGCGCGAGCTGGAGGCGCTGCTCGCCCGCTACAGCTTCACCAGGATGAAGAAGGGCGGCGACGCGCCCGGCCGGATCTCGCACTACCGCAAGGGCGCGGCCGGCGACTGGCGCAACCACTTCGACGACGACATCTACGCCGCCTACCTCGCGGCGGCGGGCGACCTGGCCGAGGTGCTCGGCTATCCCAGTCGCTCCGAGGCCGAGGCGCGCGACGGACAGGAGCCCGCCACCAGGTAGGCCGGCCGTATCCTCTCGCCGTGGAGCTGCGTTTCACCACGCGCGCGTCCGACTCGGCGTGGGTCGACACGGTGTGGACCTGCACCAGCGACCGGGTCACCGAGATGACCTCGGTGGCGACACCGTGCTGGGGTCTGGTGTTCTGGCAGCGCGACGGGCAGCCGTACGCCAGCGTCTCCGGCCCGGAGACCGGCGCGGCCGTCGCGCCGGTGCCGGAGGGCGCGGTCTTCGTCGGCATCGAGTTCGCGGTGGGCACCGCCCTGCGATTCCTGCCCACACCGGCCCTGGTCGATCGCGGCGCCGCGCTGCCCGACGCCACCCGGCGCACGTTCTGGCTGGGCGGCGACCGGTGGGAGACGCCCCGCCCGGACGACGCGGAGGCCCTGGTCGACCGGCTCGTCCGCGCCGGCGTGGTGGTCCGCGACCCGCTGGTCACCGACGTGCGCCGGGGCCGCCGCCCGCCCGCGGCGCCGCGCACCGTGGAGCGGCGGTTCCGGGCCGCGACCGGTCTCACCCAGGGTGCCGTGCGACAGATCGAACGTGTCCGCGAGGCTGCGGCGCTGCTGGCCGCCGGTGACCCGGTCGCCGACGTGGTCAACCGGCTCGCCTACGTCGACGAGCCGCACCTGGCCCGCGCGCTGCGCCGGTACGTGGGACGCACGGCCGGGCAGCTGCGCGCGGGCGAGCACGGTGCGATCGCGCTGGACCTGGGTCAGCGGATCACGTCGTAGATCAGCTTCAGCACTCCGTTCGGGTAGGACTCGGACTCCCGCAGCCGCAGTGCCTGCTTGTCCCGGTCGGCGGCGCTGAACAGGCTCTTCCCGGCCCCGAGCAGCACCGGGAAGACGAGCAGGTGGTACCGGTCGATCAGGCCGGCGTCCGACAGCCGGCGGGCCAGCTCCGCGCTGCCGTGGACGAAGACGGCCCCACCCTCGCCCCGCTTGAGCGCGGCCACGTCGTCGGTCGAGCGCAGCACCGTCGTCGGACCCCACCCCTCGACGAGGTCGTCCTCGGCCAGGCCGGTCGAGACCACGTACTTCGGCAGGTCCCGGTAGGCGGCGTGGTCGTCGGAGTCCCGCCAGACCGGCGCGAACGCCTGGTAGCTGCGCCGGCCGAACAGCAACGCCGTGGTCTCGGCCAGTTCCTCGCCCTTGAGCGAGAACGCCTCCGGGAGGAACTCGATGCCCTCGACCACCCAGCCGCCGCTGCGGTGCTCCTCACCCGGGCCGCCGCCGGGGGAGTCGACCACGCCGTCGAGCGACATGAAACCGGTGTATACAAGATCACGCATGCGGTTAGGCTAGGAACCCGTCCGGACCGCTGTCTTGTACGGAAACGACACGCGGGTGTCAGGAGTTCGAGCGGTGGGTGGTGACGGACGACGACCGGCCCGGTTCGGCGGGTTCCGGGCGTTGGGTGGCGGGGCGGTCGTCGTCGCGGCGGCGCTGCTGATCCTGCGCCCGATCGTCGACCGTCGGGACTGCCCCAACTACGGCGGGAACGGAAACGCGAGTTCCTTCGGCGACGAACGCCTGGACCTCGTGTTCGTGTTGCTGCTCCTCGGCTGGCCGGCGGCGGTCGCGGTGGAGCAGGCCCTGCCGGTGGCCTGGCGTCACCGGCGCCCGGTGGAGATCACGCTGCGGGCGGTGGGCGCCGTGCTGCTGACGCTCACGGCGTCCTGCTGTCTCGCCGTCGAGGTGCTCTTCACCTGTCGCTGATGCCCGGTCGGCTCACGGCAGCGGGACCACGTAGGAGTCGACGCGGGCGATGAGCCCGTCGCGGAACGTGAACAGGTCGTTGAAGGCGAAGCGGAACGGCCCGTGCGCGACGCTGACCCCACGGCCCTCGCCGGTGACCACCACCACCGGGCCGTCCTCGTGCACCCGCTGCACGTCGAGCTGCGGGCTGCCGGCGAAGGCCGGGTTCTCGATCTCGCCGTCGAACTCGGTGCGGCCCCGGGTGGTCCGGTGGCCGTGGATGACCCACTCGACGTCATCGGTCAGGGTGGCCAGGATGCGCGGGTGGTCGCTGGCCCGGAAGCCGGCGAAGTATTCGTCGACCAGGTCACGCTGGGTCGCTTCCGGCATGGCTGTCTCCTTCGTCGGACAGGTGGGTGGCCAGGGCGTCGAGGATGGACGCGAGCCCGCCGGCCGCGCGGGCGGTCCGGAGTTCGGGCGGGAGTCGGCGCTGGTGCACGGTGAGGTCCGTGCCGCCGTCGGCGGGGCGCAGCGTCACGGTCGTGCGCAGGCCGGTGACCGGTTCGTCGAACACGAGTTCGTGGGGCCTGTCGACGCGGACGTAGACGAAGCGCAGCCGGCGGGTCGCGCCGTCCGGCGCGCGGGTGTCGAGCGCGAACTCGCCGCCGGCGCGCGGGTCGACGGTCACCGACGCGGGCGGCACGGTGGCGTGCGAGCCGCCCCAGAACGCGGCGATGCCCGCCGGGGTGGTGAAGGCCGTCCAGACCCGTGCGGGCGCGGCGTGCAGGTGCCGTCGGGCGACCAGTTCGTCGCCGTGCAGCTCGGCGCGGGCGGTCACCGGCCGCCCTTCTCGTCGGTAAGGTGCGCATCGAGCGCGTCGAGCCGGTCGTTCCAGGCCCGGCGCTGCTCGTCGATCCAGGTGCCGATCAGTGCGAGCTGGTCGGCCCGGAGCCGGCAGGGTCGCCGGGTGCCCTCGCGTCGCTGCTCGACCAGCCCGCAGCGCCGCAGGACGCCGACGTGATGGGAGATCGCCTGTGGGGTGAGGTCGAACGGCTCGGCCAGCTCGCCGACGGTGGCGTCACCATGGGCGAGACGGGTCACCAGCGCCCGGCGGACCGGGTCACCGAGCGCCGCGAAGGCGAGGTCGAGATCGGGCATGCCGTCATCTTAATGAAAGCGTACGTTTGCACAAGCGTTTGTTTGCATAACCGGACCATCGGACGGAGACCGACGTGAACGGACCGACTCGACGCCACCGGCGAATGCTGGGCCTGCCGTTGCTCGCCGCGGCGCTGCTGGCCGGCGCGTGCACCGACGGCGGCGGCACCGACCAGGGGCAGGGCGCCACCACCGCACCGGCGTCGACGTCGGCGAGCGCCGGCACTCCGTCGGTCGCACCGTCGACCGGCGGGCCCGTGACCATCCCGAAGTCCGCCTTCGTCGACCTGCCCGCCGAGCTGCGCAAGAGCGCCCCGCAGCCGATGCAGGTCGCCGACGCCCTGCCGAAGCTGTGCGCCGAGGAGTTCGCCACCGGCGGGCGGTCCACCGCGGCCGCCGCCATGATGAGCATCTACAAGACGCCGAAGGACCCGCCGGAGAACGTCCCCTACGGCACGCTGCACCAGACCGTCTTCGCCTTCGCCGGCACCGGCGCCGCTGACTACCTGCGCCGCGTCCGCGCGGCGCTCCAGCCCTGCCGGTCCTTCTCCGAGGCGGGCAACACCGTCACCGTCCGGTCGCAGCCGCTGGCCGGCGCGGGCGACGACGCCCTGCTGGTGACCCTGACCCGACCCGCGACCGGCCTCGACGGCAGCCCGGTCGGCGGCACGGCAACCAGCCAGATCACGGTGGTCAAGGTCGCCGACGCGGTCACCGTCGTGCACGACCAGGGCTGGGAGGGCACCAGCAACAACCCCGACTTCGCCGACGACTTCGCCCGGGCGGCCGTCCGGGGCCTGGACTCCTGGCAGCGGTGAGGCGACGCCCCGGTCCTCAGGAGACCGCCGCCCGGACCAGTTCGGCGAGCTTCTTCTCCACCTCGGGGCTCCACCTCAGCAGGGCGTACGACGCCGCCCACATGTCGCCGTCGTCGAGATTGGCCGCGTCCTGGAAGCCCACTGTCGAGTAGCGGTAGTTGAACTTCCCCGAGTCCTGGAAGAAGACGACGATCTTGCCGGCCGCGTTCGCGTAGGCGGGCATGCCGTACCAGGTCTTCGGCGCCAGCTCCGGGGCGTTGGTGGTGATCGTGACGTGCACGCGCTCGGCCAGTTCGCGGTCGTCCGGCGCCATCTGCGCGATCCGGTCGAGGACCGCCTGCAGGTCGTCGGCCTTCTTCGCGCCCTTCTTCCCCTCGTTGCGCAGCTCGGCGGCGCGCTCCTTCATCGCGGCGCGTTCCTCGGCGCTGAAGCCCTCACTCATCTCGGTCCCCCTCGTCTCGCCGGGCCGGCACCGTGCCGCCCCGCTCAACAGCAACGCTATGGCCCGACCAGGGCCACCCGCTTCTCGATTCCTGACCTATGCTCCGGCGATGAGTGAAGAGTCGTCGTCGGGTACGCCCGGCGAGGCGGAGTCGTTGCTGGCGGTCCTGGAGCGCAACCGGCGCACCTTCGCCTGGAAGACGTCCGGGCTCGACGAGAAGGGGCTGGGCGCGACCACGGCCGCCTCCTCGATGACGCTCGGCGGCCTGGTCAAGCACATGGCCCTGGTCGAGGCGGACTGGTTGGCGGTGAAGCTGGCCGGCGAGGAATACGGCCCTCCGTGGAGCGGCGTCGACTACGACGCCGACCCGGACTGGGAGTGGCGCACCGGCGCGACCGACGCCCCGGGCGAGGCACACGCGTTGTGGCGCGCCGCGGTCGAGCGTTCCCGCACGCTGGTGGCGGCCGTGCTCGAGGAGCGTGGCCTGTCCGGGCCGGCGTCCTTCACCTGGCCGGACGGGCGCACCCCCACGGTCCGCGCCATGCTCCTCGACATGATCGAGGAGTACGCGCGCCACACCGGGCACGCCGATCTCCTGCGCGAGGCGGTGGACGGGCGGGTCGGCGAGGGCGCGCCACCGGAATTCACGTTCTGAGGCCCGGTAACCCCCTCGCGGTCCGATGAGTTTGGCATGCTGCGGCGGTCTACCCGTCGACATCACCTGACGTGAAGGAGCACCGCGATGGCGAAGGTCATCTCCACGCTGTTCATCTCGGCCGACGGCGTCGCCGAGATCGACCCGGACTGGCACTTCCCCTACTTCGACGACAACATGGGCCGCGCGGTCACCGAGGACTACGCCGCCGCCGACGTCCTGCTCATCGCCCGTCCGACCTACGAGAGCTTCGCCGGCGCGTGGCCCGACCGGGAGGCCGCCGGTGGCGAGGACGCGCCGTTCGCCAAGCAGCTCGGCGACATGCGCAAGGTGGTCGTCTCGCGGCAGCCGCTGGAGTTCTCCTGGCGCAACTCGGAGCTGGTCCAGGGCGAGCTCGTCGACGCGGTCGCGGCCCTCAAGGCCGACCCGGGTGTCAAGGGCGTCCTCATCCCCGGATCCATCTCGGTGGTGCAGCAGTTGCTCGCCGCCGGGCTGGTCGACGAGCTGCGGCTGCTGGTGCACCCGGTCGCCGCCCGCAAGGGCCGCAAGCTGTTCGACGAGGGTGACTCGCCGTACCACCTGCGGGTCAGCGCGACGGAGGCGTTCCCGACCGGCGTGCTCCGGGTGATCTACGCGCCGGCCGAGGCGCCGGGCAAGGTCGGCTACGACGACGTCAAGGAGCAGGTGCCGGCCGGGAACTGAGCGGGGCGGCAGCGGGCGTGGCCGCCGTGACAGGATCTCCGGCGTGCCTCGTCGCCCCCTGCTCCTGATCGCCGCTGCGGCGTGCGCCGCGCTGCACGTCGCCGGTGTCCTGGTGGCCCACCCGGTGTGGCGGGGCGCCGAGGTGCTGTGCCTGGCCCTGCTTCTCGCGTACGCGGTGGCCGGCGGGCTGCGGGCGCCGCGCTGGGCGGCGCCGGCGGCGTTGGCGGTGCTGCTGGTCGACGCGATCCGCACCATGCCGGCGGCACCGGGCGACGGTGACTTCGGCTGGCGGGTCGTGGACGGGAACGACCCCGTCGACGTCACGGCCGGCGTCGAGGCGGGCCTCACCGCGGGCTGGGCGGCGCTGGCCGCGACCGTGCTCCTGCTGGTCGGGTGGCGTGGTCGGCTCCGGCGTCGGCCGACGGTGCTCGCCGGGGTGGTGGCGCTTCCGGTCGTCGGTTACGCCGCCGTGCGGGTCGCCGCCGTCCGGCACGACCTGGCCGGCGAGGACGGCCCCCTCCTGAGCGGCCCCGCCCTGACGGACGTGACGAGCGCGGTGGTGCTCGCGGTGCTGCCGGCGCTCGCCCTCGCGGTGGCCGCGTCGGCGCTCGCCGCGCTGCTGGCCGGGCGGGGCCGGTGGCTCGCCGCGGCCGGTGGAGCGGTGCTGGCCCTGGTCGCGTTGCCGCTGATCGACGCGAGCCTCGACGCGGTGCCGCTGCCGCTCTCCGCCGGCGACGGGACGGCGTTGTTCGCCTGGCACGCCATCACGCCCACGTCGGCGATGCCGCAGCCGGTGGCGGCGCTCACCGTGGCGGTGGAGCTGACCGCGTACCTGCTGCTCTTCGCGGGGCTGACCGGCGCCGACCGGGACGAGCCGGCGGTGCCCGTGCCGGTGGCCGGCTAGCGTTCAGTCCAGCAGGGCGAGCAGCGCGTGCAGGGCCGGGTTGGTGCTGTCCACCGGCCAGGCCAGCCCGACGTCCACGGTGGGCGTCGGGGCGGTGAACCGGCGCAGCCGTACGCCGGGCAGCCGTAACGCCCGGGCGCGGCCGGCCGGCACGGCCGCGACCACGTCGCCCTGCGCCACCGCGCGCAGCAACTGTTCGTCGTCCGGCTCCTGGCGCACCAGCCGGAAGCCGCCGCGCGGCCACACCTGGGAGATGGTCCGGTCGAACATGCCCGGCCCGTTCTCCCGGGGCCACATCACCGCCGGCAGGTCGACCACCTCGGCGCGGCCGATCCGGCGGCGGCCGGCGGCGAGCGGATGGCCCGCCGGCAGCGCCAGCAGCAGCTCCTCGGTGTCGACCGTGCGGCAGGCCAGCGCCGGTTCGTCCACCGGTGGGCGGACGAACGCCGCGTCCAGCCGGCCGGCGAGCAGCCCGGCCACGTTCGGCGCGGTCCAGGCCGTCTCGGAGACCACCTCGACGCCGGGGTGGGCGGCCCGGAACCGACCGATCAGCGCGTCGACCCGGCCGCCGCGCGCCGAGCGGGTGTACGCCAGCCGCAGCCGGCCGCCCCGGCCACGCGCCAGGTCGCGGATGCGGGCGGTCGCGGCGTCCACCTCGGCGAGCAGGCGCGTCGCCTCGTCGGCGACCCGGGCCCCGACCTCGGTCAGCGTGCAGCCCCGGCTGGTGCGCTGCACGAGCGGCGCGCCGAGCTGGCGTTCCAGCGCCCGGATCTGCTGGCTCAACGCGGGCTGGGCGATGTGCAGGCGGGCGGCCGCGCGGGTGAAGTGCAACTCCTCGGCGAGCACCGCGAAGGAGCGCAGCCGGCGCAGGTCGGACCAGGCCCCCGGTGCCGCCACCATGCCGCCATCATAAGCGCCGCTTATCGCCGGCTGTCCGATCCGTCTTGGACGGCACGGTCGCCGGGCGGTCACCATCGGCGGAACATCGACGGTACGAGTGGCGGGAGCGGACCATGGCGGCAGCGGACGTGGTGGTGGTCGGCGCGGGTGTGATCGGGATGACGGCGGCGGTCACCCTCCAGCGACGCGGTGCGCGGGTCACGGTGCTGACCGCCGACGACCCGTCGGACATCGTGTCCACGGTGGCCGCCGCCGTCTGGTACCCGAGCCACACCGACGAGGACCCGCGGGTGCTGCGCTGGGCCCGCGACACGCACGCCGAGCTGCGCCGCCAGGCCGCCGACGGCGTGCCCGGGGTGGTCCACCGGCCCACCCGGATGTGGCTGCGCCGCCCGTACACCGGGCCGCCGTGGTGGGCCGACGCGTGCGGCAACCTGGTGGCCGAGCCGGCCGCCGCGCCCTACACGGCGCGGCTGCGGTTCACCGCCCCGACCGTGGAGATGACCCGCTACCTGACCTGGTTGCACCGGCAGGTGGAGGCCGGCGGCGGGCAGGTCGTCCGCCGGCCGTTGCGCGAGCTCGCCGAGGCGTACGAGTTCGCGCCGACCGTCGTCAACGCCACCGGCCTGGCCGCCGGCCGGCTCGCCGCGGACCCGGCCGTGTACCCGGCGCGCGGGCACGTCCTGCTGGTGGCGAACCCCGGCGTGACCGTCTCGGTGCGCGACGAGGACGACCCGGCCGGCATCACGTACGTGCATCCGCGCCGCCACGACGTGGTGCTCGGCGGCACCTACCAGCCCGGGGTGGCGCACACCCGGCCCGATCCGGAGACGGCGGCGGCGATCCGGCGCCGGTGCGTCGCCCTGGTGCCGCAGTTGGCGGGCGCGCCGGTGCTGGGGGAGCGGATCGGGTTGCGGCCGGCCCGGCACGGCGGACCTCGGGTCGAGAGGGACCCCGGCGGTGGGCGGCTGGTGCACGCCTACGGGCACGGCGGGGCGGGGGTGACGCTCTCCTGGGGCTGCGCCGCCGAGGTCGCGGACCTGGCCCTGGCCCGCTAAAACCTTGGCGGCGGCTGCCGGGGTGCAGAGTGCCACTCGCGCGCCGTCCACGCGACGAACCGGTCGAACAGGTCCTTCGGGCTCGGCCCGGGGTTCGGATTGAGCGTCAGCAGATCCGCTGTGGCGTCGAACAGACACCCCGCCATGTAGATCGACAAGCCAACGCGGTCATGTCGATATTCCATCAGCAGGAGGAGCCGGGACGGCTGGCACGGCCAGGGCGCGGCGCAGACGCGACACAGCCACAGCGGACGGCTCGGCGTGTGTGGTCGGACCGCCCGGCCCGGGCGGATCTGCGGAGGTGTCCCGCTCGGCGTCGGCATACCCCTTACGGTGACCGAGGCGTTGACCTGAGTCAAGGAGTCGGGTCATCTGTCTAGCGTCCGGCTTATGGAGCTGGTGGGCGCAGCAGAGATCCGCCTGATGCTGGGTGGCATCAGCAAGCAGCGCGTTTACGTCATCACCAGCCATCGCAACTTCCCTGAGCCCGTGGCCGACCTCGTGCAGGGCAAGGTCTGGCTCAAGTCGGACGTGCAGAAGTGGATCAAGGAGCACCGGCCGGAGCTGGCCTCCGGCTGACGGGTCTCCGTAGCGCCTACGAACTTGATGGCGTGGATGACTCAGCCCGCGACAGCCGACGCCTAGGGTCGGGTCATGGGCATCGATGACCGCGTGTGCGCGGTCTATCCCGGCAGCTTCGACCCGTTCACGCCCGGGCACCTGGACGTGGTGGACCGGGCACGCTGCCTCTTCGACGAGGTGGTCGTGCTCGTCGCGGTGAACGGCGACAAGCACCCGGACGCCGACGAGGAGGAGCGGGCGACCGCTGTCCGAGCGGTCCTGCCGGCCGACTGGACCACCGTGACGGTCGCGGCCTGGAGTGGGCTCACCGCCGCCTACTGCCGTGACCACGACGTCGCGGTGATCGTCCGGGGAGTGCGGAACACCACCGATCTCCAGGCCGAGCACCGGCTCGCCGCGATGAACGAGTCATTGGGCGTCGCCACAGTCTTCCTACCCGCGCGGCCCGAGCTGGCCGCCGTGTCGTCGACGGTGGCGCGCGCGTCGGGGCGGTGACGGCCGCCCTCCGGTCCGGAATTTCGGTCGACTGTCCGGAGCGATCGTCGGAGGCTGTGGCGATGGAGCCGACGGAGACCGCGCTGATCGTCGCCGTGCCCGAGACCGAACGGGCGGTGGGGCGCTTCCGGTCCACGCTGGACCGCGCAGCCGGTTGGGGAGTGCCCGCCCACGTGACAGTGCTCTACCCGTTCCTACCCCCGGACCGGGTCGACGACGACGTGCTCACCACCCTGCGTCTGGTCTTCGACGCCACACCGCGCTTCGATGTGACGTTCGCCGAGGTCAGCTGGTTCGGAGACACCGTGGTCTGGCTCTCGCCCGCAGCCGGATGACGGGTTTCGCCTGCTCACCGCGGCCGTGTGGCGGCGGTTCCCCGAGGCTCCGCCGTACGCCGGCGCCCACGCCGACGTCGTACCGCATCTGACCGTCGGCCATGACGCTCCGCAGCACGTCCTGGCCGAAGCCGCCGAGGCTGTCGCCGACCACCTGCCGATCCGCGCCACCGTCGACACGGTCCGGCTCGTCGCGGGGTCACCGGCACCTCGCTCCTGGCACACGCTCCGCGAGTTCCGCCTTGGCGCGGAAGCGCCGCCTCAACGCTGAGCGGAATCTCGGATCGCCGGGTGGTTCAGGATGGGCCTGTTCGACCCGGAGCCGGTGCAGAAGTCCGTCATCCACCAGCCAAGGCTAGGAGACGTCGCGCAACTCGGTGACGGCCGGCTTTCGGCGCCGCCGATCCCGCGCCCGCAGCAGGATCAGGACGACCGACGACACGAGCATCGCACCGGATCCGGACAGGACGGCGAAGTAGAGCACCGGGCCACCGAACCCGTGGTGCGGGCCTCGCATCACCAGCGACGCAAGAGTGCAACCCGACGAGACCAGCACCACCCAGAGGAACCACCGTGGCTGCCGCCGGGCCATCTCAGCGTCCGGCCGAGTTGTGTGCGGCGACCAGGGGCGGGAGTTCGTCCAACGAGTCGATGCGGAACAGGCACCGCTCGGCCACGGCCGGCATGTCGAGGATGTGGCCCCACGGGCCGCGCCGGATCAGGCAGGCCGGCATCCCGGCCGCCAGGGCCGGGCGGGCGTCGTTGTCGGGCCGGTCGCCGACGTAGAGGATCGCGGACGGGTCGCCGCCGCCGTCGCGGACGACCCGGTCGAAGAAGGCCGGGTCGGGCTTCGCCACGCCCCACCCGTGCGACGTGCCGATCACGTCCACCGGAAGGTCGAGCGCGCGCAGGCTCGCCTCGGCGTGCGCCGGCTGGTTGCCGGCCAGACCGACGAGCAGGCCCTGCCCCTTCAGCGCGGCCAGGCACGATCGGGCATCGGCATGGAGATCCTCCTCGCCGAACGCCTCCGCCCGGCCGGCGGCGGCCCGGCGCTCCAACTCGGTCGCGAGATCGAAGTCGGGCCGGAACGTGCGGAACGACTCCTGCCAGTGCTGCCCTCGCGCGATCACCGCGCCGAAGACCGCCGAGAACGTGTGCCGGGGCACACCCAACCAGTCCGCCCAGTCCGCGAACTCACGTGTTTCGTCGAGAATCGTGCCGCCGACGTCGAAGAAGACCGCCTTGATCACGTAGGTACCTCCATGAAGGACGAGTGGGGGCGGGCCGCGACACGGAACCGCTTCAGTTCGTGGCTGTCGGCGACGGGCTCCCGTCGAACGGCCACGGCCGCGGTCCGAAGAGGCCGTCACAGGCGGTGAGCAGTTTCTGCTGGGCGTCGACCAGGCGCGCGGTGGCCGGTCCACGATCGGCGTCCGGGTCCTTCACGAGGAGTTCCTCGACCGCCGTGCCGGCCGCCATCAACTGGCGGCCCGCCTCCTTGATGCCCGGATCGGTCGACTGGACGGCACGGGCGGCGGGTCGTGTGCCGGCGCCGAAGAGCACCTCCTTCCTCTCGACCGTGCGGGCCACGAGCAGACAAGCGCCGGCGGCTTCCCGGTCCGACGGCACACCGGAGCCGGCCGGCGCGGAGGCGGGGGCGTCGGCGGACGAGCAACCCGAGACGAGAAGAAGGGAAGCCAGAGAAACGGCGGCGAGAGTGCGGATCACGGCAGGAGGATAGCGGTCAGGCGAAGTCGCGGCGCTTCAGCTTGGCCCGCCGGCCGTCCGGGTGGTGCCAGACCACGCCCTCGTACGCGGGGTGGGCCAGCAGCCACTCGCGCAGGCCGTCGACGTCGCGGGGGACCTCCAGTCGCTCGGCGTCGGCGTGCGCGACCAGCTCGTGTCCGCGTACCCCCTCGGGGTTGCCGTTGATCTTGGGTCCGATCAGCTCGTAGGTGCCGTGCCGGGGCTCGCCCCGGTGCGCGGCCAGGGCCTCGGCGTGGAACGTCGCGAACGACGACCGGGCGATCGGCTCCCAGCCCACGGTCTTGCCGGTCGCCTCGTCGGTCGCCACCGGCCGGTAGCCCGGCGGGTGGGCCTTGCCGGGCTTCAGGCGGTCGTCGGGGTCGCGGCGGAACAGCGTGGGGATCTTACGCACGTCGACATGGTGGCACCCGGAGGGCCGGCGACGCGACGGATCAGTGCCGCCCCTCGTCGGACACGCCCGGCGCCGCCAGGTGGTGCAGGACCCCACCGGTCCAGGGTGGGAAGCCGGCCGCCAGGACCGAGGCGACGTCGGCGCCGGCGGGGTCGACGACCAGGCCGGCGTCGAGGGCGCGGCGGGCGGCGGCGGCCATCTCGGCCGGATCGGGGCCGGCGTCCAACAACGCCTGGACGAACGACGTGGTGCCGTCGCTGGTCACGACCGGGATGCCGCCCCGGGCGCGGACCTCGTCGGCCATCCGCGCGGGGGCGTCGCCGGCGATCTCGACGACCGGGGCGTCGGGGGCGAAGAACACCGCGGCGAGGGGATGGGCGACACGTTGCGGGAACTCGTGGACGCCGGCGGTGGTCGCGACCGGGTACGCCGGCGTCGCGGTCCCGGCGACCCTGCGCATCGCGAAGAAGAGGTGGCTCAGCGCCGGGATCTCGGGGGCGCCGAGAAGCGTACGGAAGGCAGCCGTCTCGATCTCGAAGGCCTCGTCCGGTGGCGCGCCCGCGCTGCGGACCGCCACGTCCAGGACCGCCCGGAGCGCGCGCACCGGGCTGCCCTCGGACCTGCGGCGCACCTCCTCGGCCAGGCCCGGCGGTTCCGCCGTGCCGCCCGGGATCCGGTAGCCGGGGCGCTCCCAGCGCTGGATGAACGGCCCCGCCGGCTGCGCCAGCACCCAGGCGCGGGCGGCGGCCACCACGTCGTCGGCCAACTCGTCCACCAGGCCGGCCGCGAGCGCGGCCCGTGGGTGGAAGGCGGTGCCGGGGCCGACGATGTCGAGCACGGTCGCGGTGATGCCGGCCATCCGGGTGACCCGGACCGTGCCGCCGCCGCCGGGCATGATGCCCATCCCGGTCTCGGCGAGCGACCAGACCACGCTCGGGTCGTCGGGCCCGACGCGGTGGTGGCAGGCGAGCGCGAGCTCGAAGCCGCCGCCGAGCGCCGAGCCGTTCAGCGCGGCGGCGACCGGTCGGCCCAGCGTCTCCAACCGCCGGGCCTGGTCGCGCAGCGGCACGAGCAGGTCGTACGTGGAAGCCGCCTCCTCCGGGGTGATCTCGCCCGGTTCGAACTCGGGGCCGGCGACGAAGGAGCGTTTGGCCGAGGTGAGCACCATGCCCCGCAACCGGTCCCGGTGGGCGTCGAGGTCGTCGAGGCAGGCCCGGAGCCCGTCGTGGTGCCGCCGGTTGAGCATGTTGGCGGTGCGCCCGGGGTCGTCCAGGGTCACCGTCACCACGCCTTCGGCGTCCCACTCCCAGCGGACCGAACCGGACTGTTGGATGTTCGTCATACCGTCAGCCTAGAGAATTGTCGGATGAACATCCAACGGTAGTGTGGGGGCATGGCGAGTGATCACGACCTGGTCGACGTGCTCCGGGCGGTCGCCGACCCCATCCGGCTCCGGATCGTGCAGACGCTCGCCGACGGTCGGCCGCACGGCAAGTGCGGCACCCACTGGGACTTCGGCGTGCACAAGTCGACGATGACCCACCACTTCCGCATCCTGCGGGAGGCCGGCCTCACCCGGACCATCGTGACCGGCCGCTCGCACAGCATCCAGCTCTGCCGTGAGGAACTGGACGCCCGCTTCCCCGGCCTGATCGACGCCCTCACCGCCGGCCCGGACCGCGAGACCCACCGGTAGGCCACGTGACGCCGCCCCGCCGCCGGTGGCCCGTTCACCTCACGCGCCGGCGCGGCGACGAACCGACAGCAGCGCCCCGGCGGCGGCCAGCGCCACCCCGACCCCGGCCGCGTACCCGGGCAGGCTCGCCGGGATGCCCAGGTAGACGGTGATGCCGAGGATGCGCGACAGCCCCCACGGCAGCAACGCCATCTGGTCGTTCCACACCGTCAGCGCGCGTTCCGGGCCGATCCACGCGACCAGCCCGGCGAGCACCGCCAGCGGCACCCCGGCCGCGGCGAGCACCAGCCCGGCGGCGCGGCGCCGGGTCACGCCGTAACGGTCGCGCAGCACCAGCGCGGTCGCCACGAACAGCCAGCAGAACGCCGCCACCGCGACGGTCAGGTAGACCGCCCGGCGGCCCGGCGCGGTCCAGAACACCATCCAGTAGCCGCCCGGCCCGCGCGCGGCCAGCACCGCCAGCAGCAGCACGCTGCGCAGCAGCGCCACCCCGCCGACGACCGCCCAGAGCGCGAACGGGTCGCGCCGGCCCACCGCCAGCCGCGCCACGAGCGCGAACAACGCCCACCCGCCGAGCGTGACCAGCAGGTGCGCGGGGGCGGCGAACCAGGTGAACACCAGCCGGCTCGCCACCAGCACCACCGCCGGCACCAGCCAGACCAGCGCCCGGTCCAGCCGGGACGCCGACGCCGGCAGCCCGGCCGTCCGCCAGGGGCGCAGCGCGCCGAGCAGCAGCGCCCGCGCGGCCGGACCGCCCGGCCCGCGCCCGCGCAGGCCGAGCACCACCACCGCCGCGACCAGCACCAGCAGCGCCCGCGCCGCCCAGGCCATCGCCGGGTCGCGGTCCGCCCGCCGCGCGCCGAGGTCGGCCGCCGTGAAGCGGTACGCCGGCAGGTCGACGTCCCCGCCGTAGCGCTGCCGGTGGCGGTCCCGCGCCTCCCGGTACGACCCGGCGGCCGACCGCCAGTCGGCGTACGCGTCGGCGGAACCGGTGTCCAGCCACTGCGCGTGCCGCAGCACCATGGTGCGGTAGGCGGCCAGCGTCTCGAACAGGTCCACCTGGTAGTCGAGCGTGTCGACGAAACGCTGCCGCAGCGCGGCGTCCCGCCACGTCGCCGGGTCGGTGCCGGCCACCAGTGCCCGCATCCGCCGGGCCGTCGCGACCGCCGCGCCACCCTCGGCGACCGCCGCGTCGACCCGGTCGCCGGTCACCGCGTAGATGCTGTCCAGCGCCGCCGAGTCACCGGTCGGGATGTCCCACTCGAAGATCCACATCATCGGCGGCGGTTCCAGCCCGAGCGCGCGCACCGACGTGTCCGCGTACGGGCCGACGTAGAGGCCGGTGGTGACCGCCGCGCGGGACAACGCCATCGCCTGCCCGATCGTCGCCACGGTGGCCGGGTCGCCGGAGAACGTCCGGTACGCCCAGTCGGCCGTGACCTGTGCCGGGTCGGCGTCCGGGTCCCAGGCCAGCCGCGCCACCGCGTACGTGTTCAGGTCGTAGAGCTGCCAGAAGCCGGCGCGCAGGTAGAGCGACATCGGGCCGGCGCGCAGCGGCCCGCCGTCCTGCGTCCAGTTCCACACGCCCTCGACGTGCGGGTTCGCGGCGAGGAACGCGCGCAGCGCGGCCCGGTGCAGCGGGCCGAGGTCGTTGGGCAGCGCGCCGAACCCCTCGAACTCGCGCCGGGCCTGGAACTCCACGATCCGCCGCTGCGCGCCGCCGAACAGCGTGGTGTTGAGCGGTAGGTGGCTGTAGAAGTCGCCGAGCGTGTACTTGGTGGACACCACCAGGTGCTCGTCGTCGAACCCGCCGAGCACCTCGGCGTACGACTCCGGGTTGGTGTGCAGGTCGCCGACCGCGCCGACGCCGACCGTCCAGGTGCGAAAGATGATCTCCTTGCCGGCGGGTCCCGCCGTGTCGAGCAACGCCCGCAGCATGGCGCGCACACCCTCGGCGGTGGTGACCGCCAGCTTGGAGGTGTAGTCCCCGCCGCTGCCCGCGTACACCTCGCCGCCCTCACCGACGCGGACCATCAGCCCGGCGACGAACGGCATCCCCGCGAACAGCTCGGCCAGCCCGGCCCGGTAGACCGCCCACAGTCGGGGGTCGCCGGTGTCGAGCCCGCCGACGGTCCGCTCCAGGTACGCCTCCAGCGGCGGTGACACCGCGAGCATGTCGGTGAGCAGGAAGACCCTGAGCCCCATCTCGGCGGCGTACCGGAAGACCGGCCCGAACGCCGCCACCATCGCCCGCGCCCGCTCCACGTGCGGGTCGCCGGCCGGATAGACCGCGTGCCCGTCGCCGACGCCGGCGAACGTGACGTATTCCAGGAAGCCGGGCACCACGACGCCGTTGTAGCCCTGCGCCACCGCGTGGTCGACGAACTGCCGGAACTGCGCGTCGATCCGGCCCACCGCGGCGGCGTCCACCCACGGCGCGTGGGGCAGCAGGGCCGGCGTGACCACGTCGGTGTTCAGCCGATAGTCGTCGCCGGCCGCGAACGCCGCCGGATCCGGTTCGCGGCCCACCGAACCGGCGTCGGTCAGCCGCAGCCCCAACCGGGGCGCGACCGGGCGGCCGACCTCCGCCGCCGGCAGCACCTCGGCGCCCGAGCGGATCCGGTCGGCCAGCCGGTAGAGCCCGGCCGCGACGCCCGCCAGGTCGCCGGTGACGCTCAGCTCCGTCCGGCTGACGCCGATCCGGTACGCCTCCGGCGCCCCGCCGGCGCGTAGTTCCGCCCGCAGCCCGGTCACGGCCGACATGCTCGTCGTACTCGGGCCGGTGGTCGTGTTCGGCGCCGGGGCGGCGCTCGGTGTGACCGTCGGGCGGGGACGGCCTCGGGTGGCGAGCGCGTCGGCGACCGCTGTGGCGGCCTTGACCGCGCGGAGCTGGTCCGGCACCACGATCGAGGTCAGCGGCGGCACCGGGGCCGGCGCCCGAGGCGGCGCGGCGACGGCCGTCTCGGCCGGCACGTCGGCCGGGGTGTGGCTCAGCCCCAACGTGTCGTCGACAGCCCAGGCGACGCCCGCGCCGAGCAGCAGTACCACCACGACGACGGCGACCAGCCGGTACGGGCGCCGAACCTGAGCCACGCTCGCATCGTATCGGCGGCTCCGCACGCGCACTTGTCAGATCTTGGTACGGATCCGCCCCTCTGAGGGCGTGCTCGTACCAAGATCTATCCGCGCGGCGAACGGTGGGGCTGCGGCGACGCCGGCGTGACGTCGGCGATGCTGTGGGCGTGGAGTACGTGTCCAGAGTGCCGCGACCACCGCTGGACGTCCTGGTCGACGACCTCTACTACCTGGCGGGCGCGCCGCCGTACCCCCGGTTGACGCTGCCACCGGGGCCGTCCGCGTTGCTCATCGTCAACCTCGGAGCGCCGTTCCACATCCGCACCGGCGTCGACATCGAGCCGGCCGAGTACGCCGACGGCTGCGTGGTCACCGTGCCCACCCGCGCCTACGAGTTCGGCTATCCGCCGCAGACCCGGTCCGTCGGCGCGCACGTCAAGCCGTGGGGATTGGCGCCGTTGCTGCCGATGCCGGCGGCCGAGCTGCGCGACCGGCCGGTGACAGTGGAACAGGTCTGGGGCCGGCCCGCCGTCGCCGCGCTGCGGGACCGGCTGGCCACGGCGGCCGGACCGCACGAGATGCTGACGCTGTTCGAGGCGGAGTTGATCCGCCGGCTGGGCGAGACCGCCGGCCTGGGGCTGGTCCGCCACACGAGCGGCGTCATCGCGGCGACCGGCGGGGCGGTGGCGATCGGCGACCTGAGCGCGACGGCCGGCGTCAGCAGCACCCACCTGGCGCAGCGGTTCAAGGAACTCGTCGGCGTCACGCCGAAGCGGCTGGCTCGCACCCACCGCTTCGCCGCCACCGTGCTCGCCGTCGACCCCGCCGGACCGGTCGACTGGGGCGGCCTCGCGGCCGGCGCGGGCTACTTCGACCAGGCCCACTTCGGCCACGACTTCCGGGCGTTCACCGGGCTCACGCCGACCCGGTACGTCGAGGTCCGGCGGCGGTTCCTGCGCGAACATCCCGGCCACGTGCTGGACGGCTGGCCGCTGCCGGCCGTGTGATTTCCTACAAGAACGGCAGCTCACGACGCGCTAACTTGGGGGCCCGCCAGAGCAGAGGAGAGCCCGTGGGCAAGGTGGTCATGTACGGCTCGGTATCGGTGGACGGCTTCGTCGCGGACGAGAACGACCAGCCCGGGCCGCTGTTCGACTGGTTGTCCAACGGTGACGTCCCGTTGGACTCCAGCGGCGCGCTGACGGTGTCGCAGGCCTCCTACGACCACACCCGGGCCTACTGGGACCAGATCGGGGTGACGATCTGCGGTCGCCACGTCTTCGACCTGACGGACGGCTGGGACGGAACGCCTCCGAGCGGGATCGACCACGTGGTCGTCGTGACGCACCGGCCGGCGCCGGAGGGCTGGGACCCCGAGGCGCCGTTCCACTTCGTCGACGGCGTCGAGGCGGCCGTGGCCAGGGCGCAGGAACTGGCGGGGGACCGCGTGGTCGAGGTCGCCGCCGGCGACGTCGGTGGCCAGGCGCTCGCCGCGGGCCTGGTCGACGAGGTACGCATGGACGTCGTACCCGTCGTGTTCGGGTCCGGCAAGCGCTTCTTCGGGTCGGTCGACGCGCAGCACCTGTTGGCGGACCCGGACGTGGTGATCCGGGGCGACCGGGTGCTCCACCTGAGCTACTCGGTGCGCCGCTGACCGAGCGGCCGACGGGTCGGATGCCGGGACGCCGGCACCCGACCCGCCGTCACCGGTCAGGCCGGATGGTCGAAGCGGCCGGCGCGGGTGGCCGCGACGAACCGGGTCCAGTTCGCCGGGTCGAAGCTCAACGCCGGCCCCCGCCGATCCTTGGTGTCCCGCACGCCCACCGCGTCGGCGAAGGCCGCCACCTCGACGCAATTGCCGTTGCCGCCGGACCGGGACGACTTGCGCCACACCCCGTCACGTCCCATGGGTCATCTCCTTCGCGATTTCCGTGATCAGCTCACGGGACTCGTCCGCGTCGAGCGCCCGCTCACCGAGCGAGCGCCACGCGTCTTCGTAGGTCTGGATCTCGTGCGGCTTGTCAAGGTAGACCGCACCGCACGGCCCGTCCATGTAGATGGTGGTCGGCTCCTGCTCCCGCACGTCGGTCGGGAAGTCGAGCATGGTGAAAGTTCCAGTAGAGGCCCAGCGGTAGAGCCCCACGCCGAGTGGAAGCACCCGGATGCCGATGTTGTGCCGCCGGCTGTTTACCACCAGAGCGTCAAGTTGCCGGGCCATCGCGCCCGGGGCGCGCAGTGGCCGGCGGAGCACGGCCTCGCTGAGAATCGCGTCGAAGTAGGGCGCGCGCGGGATTGCGCGCGCCAGCAGCCGCTGACGGCGCAGGCGGACATCCACCTTCGCTTGCCGCTCGGCCTCATTCAACTGGGGATTGTCAGTACTGATCACCTCGGTCATGTACTCGACGGTCTGCAACAGCCCTGGCACCAGATTGGCCTCGTGGTGGCGAATCTTCGTGGCGGCGGCCTCTAGACCCACGAACAGTTTGAACCAGTCTTCGACCGCCTCGCCGTAACTGTGCCACCAGCCGTGCGCCTTGGTTTCCCGGGCCAGCGCCCGCATCGTCTCGATCGTTTCGCGAGACGCGCCGTATACCCGGCACATCGCCTCCACGTCGTTCGGATGCATGGAGACCTGTCCCGTTTCGTAGCGCCAGATCCGGGGCGTCGACCATTCCAGTTTCTTGGCCGCCGCGCTCACCGTGACGTGCGCGTTCTCGCGAATCTCCTTCAGATATCTGCCGAGTTGCCTACGCGGGACGGTGCTTCCCGAGTCGTCCACGTCATCCCCTTTGCTGTTGTCGCGTAAGGCACCTCATCCCTTGGTTCGCATTCTTCCCCGAAACATTGCCTCAGGCCAGTACCGAATTGACCATCGTGGTGCGTGCCGCGACGCGGCAGCGTCCGCCCGGAGCGGGCACCACTTCACCACCTCATCCCGGTGCCCGCCCCGGAGTCGGTCCCTTGTCGACAGATGGAGGCGCGATGATCCACGTGACCGCGAGACGCCTGCTCCCGTACCACGTCCCGGCCGCGGTCCGCTCGGGCGCGGCGGGCGGGTGGGGACATGCCACCCGGCACGCGGCCGGCTCCGGCGCGGGCCGGCTTCCGTGACCGGGGAGGCGTGCCGGTTCTGGGCGGCGGTCGAGGATCGCTGCCCGAGGTTGCTGCCGGAACGGGACGCGCCGCTGCTGCACGCCTCGCTGCTGCGGCTGCTCGAAG
>NZ_FMDM01000014.1 GCF_900090105.1 Micromonospora humi
CGCCGCGGTCGTCTCGATCGCCACCGCCCTGCAGGAGTCGAAGCTGGAGAACCTCGGGCACCTCGGCGACCGCAATGACCACGACTCGCTGGGCCTGTTCCAGCAGCGCCCCTCCAGCGGTTGGGGCACCCCGGAGCAGATCACCGACCCCGAGTACTCCACCCTGGCGTTCCTCAAGGGCCTCAAGCAGGTCGACGGCTGGCAGGACATGCCGCTGACCAAGGCCGCCCAGACCGTACAGGTCTCGGCCTACCCGGACGCCTACGCCCAGTGGGAGAAGCAGGCCACCGACCTCGTCAACCAGCACTGGACCAAGTAAGCACACACGTGAAGGCCGGCACCCCGAGGGGTGCCGGCCTTCAGCGACTCACCGGCCGGCGGCAGTGGTAGACCAGGGCCGGCGGCAGGTTGGCCCAGACCGTCCGCCCGATCGTCACCTCTTCGAACGACCCGGTCAGCAGCCGCCGGAAGCGGCGGGCGGGCCGGGTCGGCGATGCGTGTCGGTACGCGAACGTGGTGAACGCTCCGCCCGGCCGTAGGGATCGCCGCACCGCGTCCAGGACGGCGATCTGCCGCCCGCCGCCGAACGCGGCCCAGGGCAGCCCGCTCACCACGACGTCGGCGGCCGGCAGGTGCCGGTCGGCGAGCACCCGGTCGAGGCTCGCGGCGTCGGCGCGTACCACGTCCACGGTCGGGTGCCGGCGCGCCAGGGCGGCGGCGAAGGTCGGGTTGAGTTCGACCGCCAGGTGGTGTCCGCGTCCGGCCAGTCGCTGCTGGATGGCGCGGGTGAACGCGCCCGTGCCGGGGCCGAGTTCCACCACCAGCGGATGCCCGGTGCGCGGCACGGCGGCGGTGATGTCCCGGGCGAGGACCGTGCCGCTGGGCAGCACCGCGCCGGTGGCGAACGGGTAGCGGGCGAACTGGCCGAGGAAGGCGGGGGCGTCACTGATCACGCCGACCGACGCTAGGCGGGTCGGGGCTGTCCGGATCTCGTGCGGCGGGCCGGCACACCGGCCAGTCGGAGGAGGGGTAGCGGCCGGAGGTAGGGCCGTCCGGTCCGCCCGGCTCCGTATGGTGGCCGGGTGAGCGACGGGCGGTGGATCCGGTGGCCCGAACTGCTGCTCGGGCTCGGCACGGCCACCCTGGGGTTGATCAGCACGCGTACCGCCGTCCCCGCCGTCCCGCACGCGGCGCGTGTGGTCGTCTTCGCAGTGCTCGCCGGAGTGGCCCTCGTCGGAGTCCGCCGCTGGCCGTGGCCGGTGCTGCTCGTCACGTCGACGCTGACGGTCGCCGCCGACGCGGCCGGCGTGACCGCCGGGGACATCGCCCAGATCGCCGCCGCTGTCGCGCTGGGCTACGTCGCCTACCACTCGGGCTGGCCGGCCACGGCCGCCGGGTACGTGCTCTTCCTGGCCGTGACGCTGGCCAATGTGATCGACCCGGAGAACCCGGAGATGCTCCGTGGCGGTCTCGGGGTGCTCCGGCTGGTGACGCTGGCCGGGTTCGCCGCCGCGCCGGTCGCCTTCGGCCGCTACCTCGGCGGGGTGCGCCAGGCGGCGGCCGCGGCGGAGGAACGGGCCCGGGAGGCGGAGGAGCGGCGGGCGGCCGAGGCGCGCATGGCGCGGCTGACCGAGCGGACCGCGATCGCCCGGGACCTGCACGACATCGTCGCCCACCACGTCGCGGCGATCGCCCTGCGCGCCGGCGCGGCCCGGTACGCGGTGCAGCACACCGGACGCCCCGAGGAGGCGGTGCTGGCGCTCGGGGAGTTGCGGGACACCGCCGGGCAGGTGCTGGACGAGTTGCGGGATCTGCTGGAGGTGCTCCGCGACCCGGACGCGGTGGAGCCGGCGGAGTCGCAGGTCGAGCCGGAGCAGGTGATCCGGGACGCGGCCCGTCGGGTGCGGGAGGCCGGGCTGGCGGTGCAGGTGCGGATGCCGGAGGCGCTGCACCGGGTTCCGCTGGTGGTCGGGACCACGGCGGCCCGGGTGGTGCAGGAGGCGTTGACCAACAGCCTGAAGCACGCCGGACCGGGCACGATCGTCTCGGTCGACGTCGAGGTGGCCGGCGGAGCCCTGCTGGTCGAGGTGCTGGACAGCGGCCCGGTCCGCCCGCGTACCCGGCTGCCCGCCTCCGGACACGGTCTGCGGGGGATGCGTGAGCGGGTCGGTCTGCTCGGTGGCACGCTCGTCGCGGGGGCCACCGACGGAGGCGGCTGGCGGGTGCGGGTTCGGCTGCCGATCAGGGAGAACGAATGATCAGGGTGCTGGTGGTCGACGATCAGGCGCTCGTCCGTGCCGGGGTGTCCCTGGTGCTGCGGACGGCCGGTGGCTTCGAGGTGGTGGGCGAGGCGGGGGACGGCCACGAGGCGGTCCGGCTCGCCGAGCGGCTGCGGCCGGACGTGATCCTGATGGACCTGCGGATGCCCCGGCTGGACGGCATCGAGGCGACCCGGCGGATCCTGCGGCAGCAACCGGCGGCCCGGGTGCTGGTGCTCACCACGTTCGCCGACGACGCGAACGTCTACGGGGCACTCGGGGCCGGCGCGCAGGGCTACCTGGTCAAGGACGGCGCTCCTGAGGACCTGGTGGACGCGGTACGGCGGGCGGCCTCGGGCGAGCCGCTCCTGGCTCCGCCGGTGCTGGCCAGGGTGTTGCGTCGGGCGATGGCCGCCCACGACCGTGACCGTGCCCCCGATCCGGCCGCCGCGGGGCTCGGTCACCTCAGCCCCCGGGAGCGGGAGGTGCTGGCACTGGTCGGCGCGGGCCTGTCGAACGCCGAGATCGGGGCCCGGCTGCACCTCGGGGTGACCACCGTGAAGACGCACGTCTCGGCCGCGATGGAGAAGTTGGAGCTGCGCAACCGGGTGCAGGCCGCGGTGGTGGCGCACCGGCTCGGCCTGGTCGACGACGGGTTCAACCCAGTGCCGGGTCCGGGGGGACCCTAGGGCGGCGGCCGGCCAGTCGGAGGACCCGTCCGGGCCACGGGCAGGACGTCACCGGTTGGCCCACGCGTGACGCTTGGCGTATGACCTTCCTGGACTCCCTGGTGGACCGGCTCGACGCGCTGCCGCCGAGCCTCGTGCTGCTGGTCGCGGCGGCGGTGCTCGCCGGCGAGGTGGGTCTGTTGGCCGGCCTGGTGCTGCCGGCCGCGACCACCATGCTGACGGTCGGGCTGCTGGCCCGCGCCGGCCGCGTCGACCTGGGAGCCGCGCTGGCGGTGACCACCGCCGCCGCGTTCGTCGGCGACCAGATCGGCTATCTGGAGGGGCGGCTGCTCGGTCCCCGGCTCCGGCGCGGCGCGCTGGGCCGGTGGGTGGGGGAGCGGCGCTGGCGGCGGGCCGAGGAACTGGTTGCCGCCCGGGGCGGGAGCGCGGTGCTGCTCGGCCGCTGGACCGCCTTCGCCCGCACGCTGGTGCCCCGGGTGGCCGGCGCGGCCGGGTTGCCGTACCGCCGGTTCGTGCTCTTCGACGGCGCGGCGGTGGCGGTCTGGGTGCCCGGCACGGTGCTGGTCGGCTGGGCGGCCGGCGGCCTGCCGCCCGGTCTGCCGGCCGCCGCCGGGGTGGCGGTCGTGGCGGCGGTCGCCCTCGCGGCCGGGTTCCGGCGCCTTCGGGTACGCCGGCAGCGCGCCGCCCGCCGGGCCTGCTCCGGAGCGGTCCCGGCCCGGCGAGGACCGGCCCGGCGCCGGCCGGGTTCCCGCCGTCCCGGTGCGGGCCGGACCGCGCCCGTCCGGCGAGGCGCGGTCGACCGCTGCTGACCGGCCGACCCGGTTCGCCGGCCGACCGGTGCTGCCCGGCAGACGCGGTCGACCGATGCCGATAGTGCCGGCTCTGTGCGGGCGGTGACCCGGTGCTCGGCCGGCGCGCCCGGGCGCGGCGCCGCCACCGGACGCCGGTCAGCCCGTCTCGGCCACCAACTCCACCTCGTACCCCTGGTTGTCGGTGAGGTAGGCGGCGTAGCTGTCCGGGCCGCCGGCGTGCGGG
Source organism: Micromonospora humi (assembly GCF_900090105.1). GTDB lineage: Bacteria > Actinomycetota > Actinomycetes > Mycobacteriales > Micromonosporaceae > Micromonospora > Micromonospora humi. Next base: position 3,983 of record NZ_FMDM01000014.1, read on the forward strand.
TGTCGGTCGCCGAAGAGCAGCGCCCAGCCGTGCTCGGGAGCTGCCGCGACCAGGCGGTCGACGGCGGCCGGCGGACCGGCGTGGAAGGCCAGGTGGTTGAGGCCGGGCGCGAGCCGGTCGTGGGTCCGGCCGGTGAGCGCCGGCGACTCCTCCAGCACCAGGTAGGTGGGCCCGTGCCGCCAGGAGACGCCGACGGGCCAGTCCTGGTACGGCGTCCAGCCCAGTTCGCCGAGAAGCCAGCCCCAGGCACGTCTGGCCGCCGCCAGGTCGGGTACCCACACCTCCACGTGGTGCAGGCCGCCGACGGTCAGCGCTTACCGCCCGGCACCCATAGCACATCTCCACCGGGATTGGCCGTTCTTGACAGGATGAAGAGCAGGTCGGAGAGCCGGTTGAGATACTTCGCCGGGAGGGTGCTGGTCCGATCGGGGTCGTGGGTGACCAGCGCCCATGCCGCACGCTCGGCGCGCCGGGCGGTCGTCCGTGCCACGTGCAGCAGTGCCGCGCCCGCGGTGCCGCCGGGGAGGATGAAGGAGTCGAGCTTGCTCAGGCGCGCGTTGAACTCGTCGCACCACCCCTCGAGGCGCTCGACGTACTCCTCGGTGACCCGCAGCGGCGGATACTTCGGGTCCGGCTCCACCGGCGTCGCCAGGTCCGCGCCGACGTCGAACATGTCGTTCTGCACGGATTCCAGCACGGTCCGCAGCTCGTCCGGGAGCTGCCCCAGGGCGAGCGCGACGCCGATCGAGGCGTTGCACTCGTCGACGTCGGCGTACGCGGCGATCCGCGGATCGGTCTTCGGCACCTGCTCGTTGTTGCTCAGCCTGGTCATGCCGGCGTCGCCGGCCTTGGTGTAGATGCGCGTGAGGTGGACGGCCATGACGCACAGCCTACGGATACCTGACCTGACCATTCCGGTGCGGCCGGACCGGCCGACCGCGGTGGGGCCGGGCGATGCCGGCGACCCGGCGCTCGGTGACGTCGACGTCATCCGGGTGCGCGGGAACGCCCGGCTGACCGGCACCGTGCACGTGGTGGGCGCGAAGAACTCCGCGTTGAAGCTGATGGCCGCCGCGCTGCTCGCGCCCGGCCGCAGCGTGATCACCAACGTGCCCCGGATCACCGACATCGCGATCATGGGCGAGGTGCTGCGGCGGCTCGGCTGCGGCGTACGCTTCGGCCCGGACGACCCGGTCGATCCGATGGTTGCCGGCGGCGGCCGGGAACGGTCCCGCTCGGTCGTCATCGACGTGCCGGAGCGGCCCGGCGCGGAGGCCGACTACGACCTGGTCCGCCGGCTGCGCGCGTCGATCTGCGTGCTCGGCCCGCTGCTGGCCCGGCGCGGCCACGTGCGGGTGGCCCACCCCGGCGGCGACGCCATCGGCTCGCGCGGCCTGGACATGCACATCGCCGGGCTGGCCCGGATGGGCGCGGAGATCTCCGGCGAGCACGGCTTCGTCATCGCCGAGGCGCCGGACGGCCTGCACGGCGCGGACATCGTGCTGGATTTCCCGAGCGTCGGCGCGACCGAGAACCTGGTGATGGCGGCGGTGCTGGCCCGCGGCGACACGACGATCGACAACGCGGCCCGGGAGCCGGAGATCGTCGACATCTGCGCCATGCTGAGCCGGATGGGCGCGCGGATCGCCGGCGCCGGCACCTCGACGCTGCACATCGTCGGCGTGCCGGAGCTGCACCCGGTCCGGCACGCCACGGTGGGCGACCGGATCGTCGCCGGCACCTGGGCGTTCGCCGCGGCGATGACCCGGGGGGACGTCACCGTGACCGGTCTCGACCCGGCCTACCTGGAGGTCGCGCTGGACAAGCTGGTCTCGGCCGGCGGCCTGGTGGAGACCCGCGGCGACGCCTTCCGGGTACGGATGGACGACCGGCCGGCGGCCGTCGACGTGGTCACGCTGCCCTATCCGGGCTTCGCCACCGACCTGCTGCCGATGGCGATCGGGCTGGCCGCGGTCAGCGAGGGTGGATCGCTGATCACCGAGAACATCTTCGACGGCCGGTTCATGTTCGCCAACGAGATGATGCGGCTCGGCGCGGAGATCCGCACCGACGGTCACCACGCCCTGGTGTGCGGCCGGGAGCGGCTCTCCGGCGCCCCGGTGCGCGCCACCGACATCCGGGCCGGCGCCGGCCTGATCATCGCCGGGCTCTGCGCCGACGGCGTCACCGAGGTCTCGCACGTGCACCACGTCGACCGGGGCTACCCGGATTTCGTGGCGGACCTGCGGGCGCTCGGCGTCGAGGTGGAGCGGGGCACCGCGCCGGAGGAACCCGACCTGGCCATCTGACGGGCCTTATCCCTCGTTAAGTAGGGTTCTCCCAGACGTTGTAGGACACGGGCGAGGGAGAAGCAGATGGCGGGTCGACTCGCGGTCGTCGGTGCCGGGCTGATGGGCTCGGGCATCGCCCAGGTGGCGGCGCAGGCGGGCTGGCAGGTGACGCTGCGCGACGTCGACGACGCGGCCACGAAGCGGGGCGTCGACGACATCCGGAAGTCGCTGGCGAAGTTCGCCGAGAAGGGGAAGATCGAGGCGTCCGACGTCGAGGCGACGCTGGGCCGGATCACCCCGACCACCGAGCTGGAGGCGGCGGCGGACGCGGACATCGTGGTCGAGGCGGTCTTCGAGAAGATCGAGATCAAGCACGAGGTGTTCCGCGCGCTGGACAAGATCTGCAAGGCGGACGCGGTGTTGGCCACCAACACCTCGGCCATCCCGGTCACCCAGATCGCCACCGCCACGCAGCGCCCGGAGTCGGTGGTCGGCACCCACTTCTTCTCGCCGGTGCCGATGATGAAGCTCTGCGAGCTGGTCCGGGGCTACAAGACCAGCGACGCGACGATGGACACCGCCCGTGGCTTCGCCGAGGAGATCGGCAAGACCGTCGTGGTGGTCAACCGGGACATCGCCGGCTTCGTCACCACCCGGCTGATCTGCGCGCTGGCGATGGAGGCGGTCAAGCTGGTCGAGTCCGGCGTGATCTCCGCCGAGGACCTGGACACCGCCTGCAAGCTGGGCTTCGGGCACGCCATGGGCCCGCTGGCCACTGTCGACCTGACCGGCGTGGACGTGCTGCTCAACGCCACCCGCAACATCTACACCGACACCGCGGACGAGAAGTTCTTCCCGCCGGAGCTGCTCCAGCGCATGGCCACCGCCGGCGACCTGGGTCGCAAGACCGGGCAGGGCTTCTACCCGTACTGACCGTGCCGACCGCCCCGCCCCGGACGGCTCACGTCCGGGGCGGGGTGAGCGCGGCGCCGAGCAGCGCGAACGCGTCCGGGATGACGGTGCCCCAGTAGCCGAAGTTGTGCCGCCCGTCCGCCCAGGCGGCGCGTACCGGGCGCTCGGGCAGCACCCGGGCCAGCGCGCGGACGTCGGGAAGGAAGTTGTCCTGCCGGCCGCACCACAGCCCGACCGGGGTCCCGCGCAGCTTGTCCACGCCGGTGAAGACCGCGTCGCCGGGGCGCACCGCGGGGGAGAAGGCGGCGGCCATCCGCAGCCACGTCGGGTACGTCTCGGCGAGCAGCAGCGCCCCGAAGCCCCCCATCGACCAGCCCCACACGGCCAGCCGGCTGCTGTCGAAGCCCCGTCGGGCGCACCAGGTGGGCACCTCCTCGCGCACCATCCGCCGCGGGTCGTCGGCGCCGTTCGGCCGCCAGGAGAGCCGGCCGCCGGTCGCGCCGGCGAGCGCGAACGGCGGGGCGCCGCGGCGTACCGCGTCGGTGAGGAAGCGGGCCAGCCCGAACCGGCCGAAGTCGCGCGGGGTGGCCGACGCGCCGTGCAGCACCAGGCAGACGGGCAGGCCGCGGCCGTCGCCGTACCCCTCGGGCACGGCGGTCCAGAAGTCCACCTCCCGGCCGCGGGCGGCGGAGGCGATGCGGATCAGCCGCTCGTCGCCGGCCGGGGCGTCGGGCAGGTCGGGTCCCGCCCCGGGCCGGGGCCCGGACAGTTGCCGGGCGGCCAACCCGCCGACCAGCGCCGCGCCGGCGACCCCGCCCCCGGCGGTCAGCAGTGCCCGCCGGCTCAGCATGCGTCCCATGCTCGGCAGTGTGCCATCTCGTGTTAAGCGGGGCCCCTTCCGATACACCAGGCGTTAAGCGGGGCCCCCGCCTTACACCTCAGCCGTCGCGGCGGGTGGTCCACCGGAAGGTGGTCAGGCACAGGATCAGGCCGAGCACGCACCAGGCCCCGAGCACCAACGCCACCCGGCCCAGCTCGAACGAGCCGCCCGGCTCCTGGGCGCCGAAGCTGTCCGGCAGGAAGACCGAGCGCAGCCCCTGGCACATCCACTTGAGCGGGAAGATCGCGGCGACCTGCTGCATCCAGGTGGGCAGGCTGGTGAAGACGAAGAACACGCCGGAGATGAACTGGAGCACCAGCGCGACCGGGGTGACCACGGCCGAGCCGCTGCGCGCGGTGCGGGCCAGCGACGAGATGGCGATGCCGCAGAGCGTGCAGGCGGTGACGCCGAGGACCGCGACCCAGCCGAACGTCAGCCACTTGGCGGCGGTCTGTGGCAGGTCCAGGTCGAACAGGGCGACCGAGACGGCGAGCAGCAGCGCGGTCTCGGCGATGCCGATGACCACCACCATGATCACCTTGCCGGCGAACCAGACCCACTTCGGCATCGGCGTGCCCCGGTAGCGCTTGAGCACGCCCCGGTCCCGCTCGATCGGGATCCAGATGCCGAGGTTCTGGAAGCTCACCGTCATCAGGCCGGTCGCGATCATGCCGGTGATGAAGTATTGCGTGTAGCTGACGCCCGGGGCGATCTCGTCGCTGAAGATCGCCGCGAAGATCAGGATCATGATGATCGGGAAGCCCATCGTGAACACGACGGACTCCCGGCTGCGCAGGAACTGGGTGATCTCCAGCCGCCCCTGGCGCAGGGCCAGCGCGCCCGCGCCGAGCCGCCGGGCCGGCGCGGCGGTGACCGGGGCCGCCGGCTTCGTGGTGGTGGTCATGAGTGTCCGATCATCCGCAGGTAGACGTCTTCCAGGGTCGGCCGGGTCACGGCCAGGCCGGGGACCTCGCCGCCGAAGCGCGCGGCCAGCTCGGCCACCAGCGCCGTCGGCGTCGCGGTCTCCGCCGACTCGGCCAGCCCGTCCGGGGTACGCCAGGAGACGGTCGCCAGCGCCTCCTGCCGGTTGCCGAGCCGGTTCGGCGGCGCCACCTCCACCACCCGGCCGGCCGCGATCACGCCGACCCGGTCGGCGAGCGCCTCGGCCTCGTCGAGGTAGTGGGTGGTGAGCACGATCGTGGTGCCGGCGGCGGAGAGGTCCCGGATCAGCTCCCAGAACTCGCGCCGGGCCTCCGGGTCGAAGCCGGTGGTCGGCTCGTCGAGGAAGAGCAGCTCGGGGCGGCCGATGATGCCCAGCGCCACGTCGAGGCGGCGCTTCTGCCCGCCGGAGAGCGTGTGCGTACGGGCCTTGGCCTTGGCGCCCAGCCCGACCCGCTCGACGACCTTGGCCGGGTCGTCGGCGTCCGGGTAGAAGCCGGAGAAGTGCCGGACCACCTCGCCGACGGTCAGCTCGTCGAACTCGCCGGTGCCCTGGAGCACGATGCCGACCTTCGAGCGCCAGTCGGCGTCCGGCTTGGCCGGGTCGACGCCGAGCACCCGGACCTCGCCGGCGTCGCGGTGCCGGTAGCCCTCCAGGATCTCGACCGTGGTGGTCTTGCCCGCGCCGTTCGGGCCGAGCAGGGCGAACACCTCGCCCCGGTGGACGTCCAGGTCCACCCCGGCCACCGCGACGTTGTCGCCGTACGTCTTGCGCAGTCCCCGTACGGAGATCGCGAGCTGCTGGTCCATGACTCAAGTGTGCGTGCTGCCGTCGCCCGCTGCGATCCCGGGGTTCACTATATACGCGAGGTATACACCCGGTGTAGTCTGCCCGCATGACGGTGCCCCTGACCCTGCTCGGCCTGCTCGAACGCGAGCCGAGCCACGGCTACGACCTGAAGCGTGACTACGACACCTTCTTCGGGCGCGGCAAGCCGCTGCCCTACGGGCAGGTCTACTCGACGCTCAGCCGGCTGGCCCGCGACGGCAAGGTGGTGGTCAGCGACGTCGAGCCCGGCGCCGGCCCCGACCGCAAGCGCTACGTCATCACCGACCGGGGCGCCACCGAGGTGGAGCACTGGCTGACCGAGCCGGTCGAGCCGGAACCCCATCTGCAGACCGTGCTGTTCGCCAAGGTCGTGCTCGCCCTGATGCTGGGCCGCCCGGCGGAGGAGTACCTGGACACCCAGCGCGCCGCCCACCTGCGCCGGATGCGGGAGCTGACCGAGGTCAAGCGGGCCGGCGGACTGGTCGACGTGATGCTCGCCGACCACGGCCTCTACCACCTGGAGGCGGACCTGAGATGGATCGAGATGGCCGGCGCCCGACTGGACGCGCTACGGAAGGCGGTACGGCGATGACCGTGACGATCGAGGCCCGGGACGTGACGTTCTCGTTCGGCGAGACCCAGGCCCTGCGTGGCGCGAGCCTCGCCGTCGAGGCCGGTGAGATCGTCGCCGTGATGGGCCCCAGCGGCTCCGGCAAGTCGACGCTGCTGCACTGCCTGGCCGGCATCCTGGTGCCCGACTCCGGCGAGGTCCGCTTCGGCGACGTGCGGCTCGACACGCTCGGCGAGGCGGAGCGGAGCGCGCTGCGCCGCGACCGCTTCGGGTTCGTCTTCCAGTTCGGCCAGCTCGTCCCGGAACTCACCGCGGCGGAGAACGTCGCGCTGCCGCTGCTGCTCGGCGGCGTCCGGCGCGGCCCGGCGCTGCGGTCCGCCCGCGCCTGGTTCGAGCGGCTCGGGCTGGGCGGCCTGGAGCACCGCCGCTCCGGCGAACTCTCCGGCGGGCAGGCCCAACGGGTGGCGCTGGCCCGGGGCCTGGTCGCCCGGCCGCAGGTGCTCTTCGCCGACGAGCCCACCGGCGCGCTCGACTCGCTCACCGGCGAGGAGGTGATGGACCTGCTCGTCGACACCGCGCGGGAGCAGGGCACCACCGTCGTCCTGGTCACCCACGAACCGCGCGTCGCCGCGTACGCCGACCGCGAGGTCGTGGTGCGGGACGGCCGGGTCAACGCGCCGGCCGGGGTCGGCTCGTGATCGCGCTCGCGCTCCGCCTGGCGGTCGCGGGCGGCCGGGAGGCGCTCGTCCGGCTGGCCGCCGTCGCCGCCGCCGTGGCGATCGGCGCCGGGCTGCTGCTCACCACCGTGGCCGGCGTGCACGCCACCAACGCCCAGCTCGGCCGGTACGCCGCGATGTATCCGCAGGAGACGGCCGGCGGCGCGGCCGACCCGCTGCTCTGGTCGACCCGGTTCGACTACTTCCACGGCACCCAGATCCAGCGCGTCGACGTCGCCGCGACCGGGCCGACCGCGCCCACCCCGGTCGGCGTGCCCCGGGTGCCCGGCCCCGGCGAGTACTACGCCTCCCCGGCGCTGCGGAAGCTGCTGGCCACCACGCCGGCCGACCAGCTCGGCGACCGCTATCCCGGCCGCGACCTCGGCGCCGTCGGCCCGGCGGGGCTCACCTCGCCGGAGAGCCTGCTCATCCTGGTCGGCGGGACGCCGGAGCAGGTGGGTGCGCTGGACCGGGTCCGGAAGGTCACCCGGGTGGCCGGCAACGAGGCGCCGCTGCCGGAGACCGCGATCGACCTCATCCTCGGCGTGGTGGCCGGCGGGCTGCTCTTTCCCGTGCTCATCTTCATCGGCACCGCGACCCGGCTCGGCGCCGCCCGCCGGGAGCAACGCTTCGCCGCGATGCGCCTGGTCGGCGCCACCCCACGACAGATCTCGGTGGTCGCGGCCGTGGAGGCCGCGCTCGCGGCGGCGATCGGCGCCGCGGTCGGCTTCGCCCTGTTCCTCGCGTTCCGCGGGCAGCTCGCCGCGATCCCGTTCACCGGCGTGCCGTACTTCCCCGGCGACCTCGCCCTCGGGTTGCCGGACGTCCTGCTGGTGGCGCTCGGGGTGCCGGCGGGCGCGGCGGTCGCCGCCTGGGTGGCGTTGCGCCGGGTGCGGATCTCCCCGCTCGGCGTCACCCGGCGGGTGACGCCGCGGCCGCCGCGGGCGTACCGGTTGATCCCGCTCGTGCTCGGTTTCGCCGGGCTGGGCCTCGGCCTGCTCTACCGGCCCGTCACCGGCGACGGTCAGACCGCGCTCTTCCTGCCCTCCCTGCTGCTGGTGATGACCGGGCTGGTCACCGGCGGGCCCTGGCTGGCCATGGTCGGCGCCCGGGCGATGGCCGCCCGCGCCGGCCGGCCGGCCGCGCTGATCGCCGCCCGCCGGCTCGCCGACAATCCGGCCGCCGGGTTCCGGGCGGTGAGCGGGGTGATGCTCGCGTTGTTCGTGACGACCGTGGCGGTCGGCGTGATGGGGACGATCGCCGCCGAGCGCGGCCCGGCCCCGCGGGGTTCGCTGGAGGCCGGCCGGCTGTCCTTCAGCCTGCTGAACGACGCGCCGGTGCCCGCCACGCTGCCGACCGAGCTGGCCGCGGTCCCCGGCGTGCGCAACCCCGTGGTCATCCGGGAGAACCCGGTGCAGGGCGCGGGTCACGACGACGGGGTGATCGCCTGCGCCGACATCCCGGCCGCCTACGGGCGGTGCGCCGACGGGGCGACCGTCGCCGAGGTGACGGAGGGCCTGATCCCCTGGCGGGAGTCCGCCTCCGCGGACCGGGTCTGGCCCGCCTCCGAGGTCGACCCGACGGCCCTCCCTCAGCTGCCTGTCGCTTCCCTGGCGGTCGACGCGGACGGCCCGGTCGCGATCGAGCGGGCCCGGACGATCATGGTGGCCGCGTTCCCCGGCTACGTGGTGGCGCCGACCGTGCCCGGCGACTTCGAGTCCGACTTCGCGAACACCATGCGGGGTTGGCAGCGGTTGGCCGACGTGGTGGTGGTGTTCAGCCTCGCGCTCGCCGGGTGCAGCCTGGCGGTCGCCGTGGCGGCCGGCCTCAGCGAGCGGAAGCGGCCGTTCAGCCTGCTGCGGCTCAGCGGCGCGCCGGTGCGGCTGCTGCGCCGGGTGGTGGCGCTGGAGAGCGTGGTGCCGATGCTCACCGTCGCCGCGGTCGCGGTCGGGATGGGCCTGGTCGCCGCGCACCTGTTCCTGCGCGCGCAGATGCACTACGACCTGCGCCTGCCCGGGCTCGGATTCGCCGCCGTGGTGGCCGTCGGGCTGCTCGGCTGCCTCGCCGTCATCGCCGCCACGCTGCCGCTGCTGGAACGCGTCACCGGCCCGCAGGCCGCCCGCAACGAGTGAGGTCCAGGTGGGCCGGCCACATCCGGAGCCCCGGTCGGCCCACCGGCGCGGACATCCAACTGTGTGGTTTTGCACAGCCTCTTTTACTGAACGGTAACTTAGACTCCGGCCATGGACGACGCGATGCCGGGACGCCTGCCGGAGCGGGACCGCCCGTGGGTGATGCGCACGTACGCCGGGCACTCCTCCGCCGCGGCCTCCAACGCGCTCTACCGCCGCAACCTGGCCAAGGGGCAGACCGGCCTGTCGGTCGCGTTCGACCTGCCCACCCAGACCGGGTACGACCCGGACCACGAGCTGGCCGCCGGTGAGGTGGGCCGGGTCGGCGTGCCGGTGGCGCACCTCGGCGACATGCGCGCGCTCGTCGACGGCATCCCGTTGGCCGACATGAACACCTCGATGACCATCAACGCGCCGGCCATGTGGATGCTCGCGCTCTACGGCACCGCCGCCGTCGAGCAGGGCGCCGAGCTGCGCCGCTGCGCCGGCACCACGCAGAACGACATCATCAAGGAGTACCTGTCCCGGGGGACCTACATCTTCCCGCCGGCCGCGTCGCTGCGGCTGACCGCGGACGTCGTCGCGTACACGCTGCGGGAGATGCCGCGGTGGAACCCGGTCAACATCTGCTCGTACCACCTCCAGGAGGCCGGTGCGACGCCGGTGCAGGAGGTCGGCTTCGCGCTCGCCACCGCGGTCGCCGTGCTGGACACCGTGCGCGACTCCGGGCAGGTGCCGGCCGAGCGGATGGGCGACGTGGTCCAGCGGATCTCGTTCTTCGTCAACGCCGGGGTGCGCTTCGTCGAGGAGATCGCCAAGATGCGCGCGTTCGGCGCGCTGTGGGACGAGATCACCCGGGACCGCTACGGCGTTACCGAGCCCAGGCAGCGCCGGTTCCGCTACGGCGTGCAGGTCAACTCGCTGGGCCTGACCGAGGCGCAGCCGGAGAACAACATCCAGCGGATCGTGCTGGAGATGCTCGGCGTCACGCTCTCCCGCGACGCCCGGGCCCGGGCCGTGCAGCTGCCCGCCTGGAACGAGGCCCTCGGCCTGCCCCGCCCGTGGGACCAGCAGTGGTCGCTGCGCATGCAACAGGTCCTGGCGTACGAGTCGGACCTGCTCGAATATCCCGACCTGTTCGAGGGGTCGCACGTGATGACCGCGCTCGTCGACGACATCGTCGCCGGGGCCCGGGTCGAGCTGGACAAGGTGCTGGAGATGGGCGGCGTGGTGACCGCCGTGGAGTCCGGCTACCTCAAGAGCGCGCTGGTCGCCTCGCTGGCCGACCGCCGCCGACGGATGGAGTCCGGCGCGGACGTGGTGATCGGCGTCAACCGGTTCACCGAGACCGAGCCGTCCCCGTTGACCGCGGCCGGTGCCGAGGCGATCGAGCAGGTCGACCCCGCGGTCGAGGCGGCCGCCGCGGCCGGCGTACGCGAATGGCGGGCCGGGCGGGACGCGGGCGCGGTGGACGCCGCGCTGGACCGGCTGCGCGCGGACGCCGCCACCACGACGAACCTGATGCCGGCGACGCTGGCGTGCGTGGCCGCCGGGGTGACCACGGGGGAGTGGGCCGGCGCGCTGCGCCAGGTCTTCGGCGAGTACCGGGCGCCGACCGGGCTGTCCGGGGCGGCCGGGGCCGGCGGCGACGCGAGCCTCGCGGCGGTCCGCGAGCGGGTCGCCGCGACCGCCGGTGAGCTGGGCAGCGGCCGGCTGCGCCTGCTGGTCGGCAAGCCGGGGCTGGACGGGCACTCCAACGGCGCCGAGCAGATCGCGGTACGCGCCCGCGACGCCGGCTTCGAGGTGATCTACCAGGGCATCCGGCTGACCGCCGGGCAGATCGTGGCCGCCGCCGTGGAGGAGGACGTCGACCTGGTCGGGCTCTCCGTGCTCTCCGGCTCGCACCTGGCCGCCGTGCCGGCGGTGCTGGACGGGCTGCGCGCCGCCGGGCGGGGCGACCTGCCGGTGGTGGTGGGGGGCATCATCCCGCCGGCCGACGCCGAGGCGCTGCGGGCCGCCGGGGTGGCCCGGGTGTTCACGCCGAAGGACTTCGCGCTCACCGGCATCATCGACGAGCTGGTCACCGTCATCCGCGAGCGGATGTAAGCGGGGATCCGGCCCGGTGTCCGCCGGAAAAGCCTAAAGTCGGGGCAAGACACCACGGAAGGGCGGAAAGATGACCGCGTCTTTGGAGATGCCCCGGGTCCAGGAATGCGCCGTCCGGTCCTGCGCCTACAACCACACGAACGACTGCCACGCGTTCGCCATCACGATCGGCAGCAGCGACCACGCCCACTGCCACACCTACGTGGACATGCCGGTGCGCGGCGGCATCGAGCAGTTGACCGCCCAGGTCGGCGCCTGCTCGCGGTCCGACTGCCAGCACAACTCCGACCTGGAGTGCCACGCCCCGGCCATCACCGTCGGCCCGGACATGGACATGGCCGACTGCATGACCTACCGCAGCCGCTGACGCGGCCCCCGCTCAGACGCGGAAACCGGCCGCCCGGGCCGCCGCGCGTTCCCGGCGTCGGTCCTTGCGGCGGCGGAACAGCCAGACCACGAACGCCACCAGGCCGACCGCGAACACCAGCACCAGCACCGGCAGCAGGATCGCCACCACCGACATGATCACGCTGGTGGCGTCCTCGGCGGTGCTCGCCACCGGCGCGCCGAAGCCGGCCGTGGTCGCGTTGACCACCGGCCGGGCGGCGGCCTTGAGCAGGTGCACGCCGAGCGCGATGAGCACGCCGACCACCACCGGCACCCACTGGTGGGTGGAGAAGAACGTGTCCGGGTCGCTGACCGTCACCGTCTCCGAACCGGACCCGGCGCCGAACGCCAGACCACCCGCGGTCGGCCGCACCACGGTCTGCACCATGTCGTTGACGTGGTCGACCACCGGCACCTTGTCGGCCACCACCTCGACCGCGAGCAGCACGGCGAGGATCAGCAGGACCCAGCCGTTGCCCAGCCACTGCCAGCCGCCGGGCAGCTCGATCAGGTTGGTGTAGCGGGCCAGCAGGCCCATCAGCATCAGCGGGATGTAGGCGTTGAGGCCCGCCGAGGCGGCGAGACCGGAACCGGTGAGGACTTCGAGCACGATCTCAATATGGCACCGGTGCGCCAGTGGCGCTCGTCGGCGCCGGCCGGGGGCTCGGCTACCCTCGTCGGGTGCGGTTGGTCATTGCGAAGTGCTCGGTGGACTACGTCGGACGACTCTCGGCTCACCTGCCGCCGGCCACCCGGCTGCTCATGGTGAAGGCGGACGGCTCGGTGTCGATCCACGCGGACGACCGGGCCTACAAGCCTCTGAACTGGATGAGCCCGCCGTGCCGGCTGGAGGAGGCACCCGGCGTGTGGCGGGTGGTCAACAAGGCCGGCGAGGAGTTGCGCATCACCCTGGAGGAGATCTTCCAGGACACCTCGTACGAGCTGGGGGTCGACCCCGGCCTGCGCAAGGACGGCGTCGAGGCGCACCTGCAGGAGCTGCTCGCCGCCAACCCGGCAACGCTGGGCGAGGGCTACACGCTGGTCCGCCGCGAGTACATGACCGCGATCGGCCCGGTCGACCTGCTCTGCCGCGACGCCAACGCCGGCGCGGTCGCGGTCGAGGTGAAGCGGCGCGGCGAGATCGACGGGGTGGAGCAGCTCACCCGCTACCTGGAGCTGATGAACCGCGACCCGCTGCTCGCGCCGGTCACCGGCGTCTTCGCGGCGCAGGAGATCAAGCCGCAGGCCCGGGTGCTCGCCACCGACCGCGGCATCCGCTGCGTGGTGGTCGACTACGACAAGCTGCGCGGCATCGAGCGCGACGAGCTGACGCTGTTCTAGCGCTTCCGGCCGTACATCAGCTTGGCCACCCTGACCAGGCGGGCGACGTCGGCCGGGGTGCGCTCGAACGTCATGGCGGGCAGCAGCGAGCGGGCCCGCCGGCGGGTGATCGCCTTGGGGCGGCCGAACTCGCGCAGCCCGTCCTCGCCGTGGATCCGCCCGAAGCCGGACTCGCCGGTGCCGCCGAACGGCAGCGTCGACATGCCGGCGAACGTCAGCGCCGAGTTGACCGAGGCCATCCCGGAGCGCAGCCGCCGCGCCACCGCCACCGCCCGCGCCCGGCCGAAGACCGAACCCCCGAGGCCGTACGGCAGCGCGTTGGCGCGCTCCACGGCCTCGTCGACGTCGCGGACCCGGCTGACGGTCAGCGTCGGGCCGAACGTCTCCTCCCGGACGGCGGTCGAGTCCTCCGGCACGTCGACCAGCACGGTCGGGTGCACGTACGGCGGCCGCACCGCCTCCGGACCGCCGAGCACGGCCCGGCCGCCCCGGGCGACCGCGTCGTCGATGTGCCGGCGGATCACGTCGATCTGGGACGGCATGGTGATCGGGCCGAGGTCGGACCCCTCGGCGCCCACGGTCAGCCGGCCGGCCTTCGCCACCACCTTGTCGACGAACGCGTCGAAGACCTGCTCGACCGCGTAGACCCGCTCGATGCCGATGCAGGTCTGGCCGGCGTTGGTCAGGCCGCCCCAGACGGCCGCCTCGGCGGCGGCGTCCAGGTCGGCGTCGGAGTCGACGATCATCGCGTCCTTGCCGCCGGCCTCCAGCAGCACCGGGGTGAGCGTCTCGGCGCAGGCCGCCATCACCTTCTTGGCGGTGGCGGTGGACCCGGTGAAGGCCACCTTCGCCACCCCGGAGCGGCAGAGCGCCGCGCCCACGTCGCCCAGCCCGTGCACGGCCTGGAACACCGGCTGCTCCGGCACCACCTCGGCGAACCGGTCGACCAGCCACTGGCCCACGGCCGGGGTGTACTCGCTGGGCTTGAACACCACCGCGTTGCCGGCGGCCAGCGCGTAGGCGGCGGAGCCGATCGGCGTGAAGACCGGGTAGTTCCACGGCCCGATGACGCCGACCACGCCGTACGGCTGGTATTCGAGGTGGCCGGTGAACTCGGCGAGGATCAGCCGGGAGCGGACCCGCCGGGGGCCGAGCACCCGCCGGGCGTTGCGCGCGGCCCAGTCGACGTGCTCCAGGGCGGTGAGGATCTCGACCACGGCGTCGCCGACCGGCTTGCCGCCCTCGGTGTGCATCAGGTCGGCCAGCTCCTCGATGCGCCGGGCGAGCACCCCGCGCCAGCGCTGGAGCCGGTCCCGCCGGCCGTCGAAGCCGAGCCCGGCCCACCAGTCGGCGGCGGGGCGGGCCCGCTCGACGGCGGCACGCACGTCGGCCTCGGTCGCCACCGGCAGCCGGCCGGCCTCCGCGCCGGTCGCCGGGCTGGTCGACACCAGTCGGCCGGCGGAGATGAGCGGGGTCCCGGGGACATGCACGGCGGTCATGGCCGCAGTCTAGACCCGAACATTACTCACCGGTAGGTGTCGCGGGGCCCGCACGCTGCCCGTACCGATCACCATCGCATCGACATCAGCTAATGGCCGATCGCGCCCTTCCCGGCCGTCCGAACGGCGAACGGGAGTTGACCACCCGGGGTCGCGGGGGTGACCGCGCGGCGGTGGGAGCCACTACGGTGAGGTGGCAGGCTGGCGCCGCGGGGCGATGTGGGGTGGAGGTCGACTGTCCATGGAGGAGCATCCTGAGCTGATGCCGTTGCTGACGGTGTCGGGCGGGGCGATGCGCGGGCTCAGCTTCCGGGTCGGGCGGGGCGTGCAGGTGATCGGCCGGGCGCCGACCGCCGACGTGGTGCTCGCCGACCCGCACCTGAGCCGCCGGCACGCCACCGTCCAGGCCACCGGTGAGGGGGTGGTGCTGACCGACCTCGGCTCCACCAACGGCACCTGGCTCAACGACACGCGCATCACCGGCAGCGTGCCGATCTCCGACGGGGACGTGGTCCGGCTCGGCCGCACCGACCTGCGTCTCTACGATCCGGGCGTGGCCCGCACCGATCCGGTCGGAATGAGCTTCGGCCAGCCGCGCCGCGACCAGCGGCCCACCCTCCCGCTGCCCGTGCCGGCACCGCGGCAGTCGATCGAGTCGCGCGAGGCGCAGCCGGTCGACGCCGGCTGACCGGGCGCTCGGCCACAGGCGCGGGCCGCGCGGCATGGCTGCCGGCCACCTGGTCACCGACCGGGCGGTGTGTCAGCATGCGCGGATGCGGAGCGCGCGGCAGACGGTTCAGGCCAACGGCATCACCCAGGCGGTCCGGGTGGCCGGCCCACCGGACGGCGTGCCGGTGCTGCTGGTGCACGGCAACGTCTCGTCCTCGGCGTTCTGGGAGCCGTTGCTGCCCCGGCTGCCGGAGACGCTCCGGGTCGTCGCCCCCGACCTGCGCGGATACGGCGAGACCGACACCGCCCCGGTCGACGCCACCCGAGGGCTCGGTGACGTCGCCGACGACGTGGCCGCCCTGCTCGACGTCCCCGGGCTGTTCGCGCCCGGCGCCCGGCCGGTGGTGGCCGGGCACTCGCTCGGCGGCGGGGTGGCGATGCGCCTGCTGGTCGACCACCCGGAGCGGGTGGCCGGGCTGCTGCTGGCGGCGCCGGTCTCGCCGTACGGCTTCGGCGGCACCCGGGACGTCGACGGCACCCCCACCACGCCCGACTTCGCCGGCACCGGGGCGGGCGGCGCGAACCCCGACTTCGTGGCCCGCCTCGCCGCCGGTGACCGGGGCGCCGACGGCCCCACCAGCCCGCGCAACGTGCTGCACGCCGCCTACGTGGCCGACCCGGCGTCGCTCGGCGAGCACGAGGACCTGCTGTTGGAGAGCATGCTGACCACCGTCACCGGGGACGACAACTACCCGGGCACCGCGGTCGGCTCGGCCAACTGGCCGGGCACCGCCGCCGGCCGGCGCGGCGTGCTCAACGCGTTGGCCCCGGCCCACTTCCGGCTCGCCGACGAGTTGGTCGCCGTGCCGGTCAAGCCGCCGGTGACCTGGGTACGCGGCGACGCCGACGTGATCGTCTCGGACACCTCGCTGTTCGACCTGGCGTACCTCGGTCAGCTCGGGATCGTGCCCGGGTGGCCCGGCGCCGGCGAGTGCCCGCCGCAGCCGATGGTCGCCCAGACCCGCGCGGTGCTGGACCGGTACGCGGCGGCCGGCGGCGCCTACCGGGAGGTGGCGCTGCCGGGCTGCGGGCACAGCCCGCACCTGGAGCGCCCGGCCGAGTTCGTCGCCGAACTGCTGGCGCTCGCCGGGGTGGTCGCGCCCGCCTGAGGCAAGCTCGTGAAATATCCCACGGCGTCTCGACAACACAGCGTCACGTGGCAGACTCCGGCGCATAACCTTAGCGGCCGTTCAAGTCGGCAACGGCGGAGTCAACCGAGGGAGGCCGGTCGTGGCGCGCGAGTTCACCAGGGTGGGTGTGGTGGGTCTGGGCACCATGGGTGCCGGCATCGTCGAGGTGTTCGCCCGTAACGGCGTCGACGTGACCGCCGTGGAGATCTCCGACGCCGCCCTGGAGCGCGGCCGGGTCACGCTGACCGGCTCCACCGACCGCGCCGTGGCCAAGGGCAAGCTCGCCGAGGCCGACCGGGACGCGCTGATGTCGCGGGTCGACTTCCGGGTCGGGCTGGGCGCCCTGCACGACGTCGACCTGGTGATCGAGGCGGTGCCCGAGCACCTGGACCTGAAGCAGCGGATCTTCGCCGAGCTGGACCGGGTCTGCAAGCCCGACGCCATCCTGGCCACCAACACGTCGTCGCTCAGCGTCACCGAGATCTCCGTCGCGACCACCCGGCCGAACCAGGTCATCGGCATCCACTTCTTCAACCCGGCCCCGGTGATGAAGCTGGTCGAGGTGGTGCGCACGGTGGTCACCTCGGCCGAGGTGGTGGCCGACGTGGAGGCGCTCTGCGAGCGGCTCGGCAAGGTCGACGTGACCATCAGCGACCGGGCCGGGTTCATCGCCAACGCGCTGCTCTTCGGCTACCTGAACCACGCCGTCGGCATGTTCGAGGCCCGCTACGCCACCCGCGAGGACATCGACGCCGCCATGAAGCTCGGCTGCGGCCTGCCGATGGGTCCGCTGGCGCTGATGGACCTGATCGGGCTGGACACCGCCTACGAGATCCTCGACACCATGTACCGGCGCGGCGGCCGGGACCGGCGGCACGCCCCGGCCCCGCTGCTCAAGCAGATGGTCACCGCCGGGCTGCTCGGCCGGAAGTCCGGGCGCGGCTTCTACACCTACGAGCGGCCGGGCTCGCCCAAGGTGGTCGCCGACGAGCACACGCCGGTCGCCGCGGAGGCCGCGGTCGCCGACGGCGCCCGGGCCGTGGCCAAGGTGGGCGTCGTGGGGTCGGGCACCATGGCCACCGGCATCATCGAGGTCTTCGCCAAGGCCGGCTACGAGGTCGTCTCGGTCACCCGGGGCGCGGAGAAGTCCGCCAAGGTCTGCGAGGCGGTCAAGACCTCGCTCAACAAGGGCGTGGTCCGGGGCAAGCTCGCCGAGACCGACCGGGACGCCGCGATGGGCCGGATCACCTGGTCGGCCACGCTGGAGCACCTCGCCGACGTCGACCTGGTGGTCGAGGCCGTGGTCGAGGAGTTGAGCGTCAAGAAGGCGCTGTTCGCCAGCCTGGACGAGATCTGCAAGCCGGGCGTGGTGCTCGCCACCACCACCTCCTCGCTTCCGGTGATCGACGTCGCGATGGCCACCCAGCGGCCGGCCGACGTGGTCGGCCTGCACTTCTTCAACCCGGCGCCGATCATGCCGCTGGTGGAGGTGGTCCGGACCATCCGCACCTCCGCCGAGACGTCGGCCACCGCCCGGGCGATCTGCGCCGCGGTCGGCAAGACCGGTGTGGTCTGCGGCGACCGGTCCGGCTTCATCGTCAACGCGCTGCTCTTCCCGTACCTGAACGACGCGGTGAAGATGCTGGAGGCCAGCTACTCCACCGCCGACGACATCGACTACGCGATGAAGCTCGGCTGCGGTTACCCGATGGGCCCGTTCGAGCTGCTCGACGTGGTCGGCCTGGACGTCTCGCTGGCCATCCAGCGGGAGCTGTACCTGGAGCTGCGCGAGCCCGGATTCGCCCCGGCGCCGCTGCTGGAGCACCTGGTCACCGCCGGCTACCTGGGGCGCAAGAGCGGTCGCGGGTTCCGCGACCACACCAACCGCTGAGCCGGGTCAACAAGCCGCGCCGGTGACGGCGTCATGAGGGTGTGACCTTCGAGGAGTACGTCGGCAGCCGGGGCCCGGCCCTGTTACGCCTGGCCCGGCTGCTGACCGGCGACGCGCACCGCGCCGAGGACCTGACCCAGGACGTGCTGGCCCGCGCGTACGTGCACTGGCGGCGGATCGCCCGCGCGGACCGGCCCGACGTGTACGTGCGGCGGATGCTGGTCAACGCCAACAACTCCTGGTGGCGGCGGCGCTCCAGCCGCGAGCTGGCGGTGGACACGTTCGCCGAGCGGCCCCAGCGGGGCGACCTGGACGGCGAGGCGGCCGCCCGGGACGAGATGTGGCGGTTGATCCGCGCCCTGCCCGACCGCCAGCGTGCCGTGCTCGTGCTGCGCTACTACGAGGATCTGGACGACCACACGATCGCCCAGATCCTCGACTGCTCCCCGGTCACCGTCCGCACCCACGCGATGCGGGCGCTCACCCACCTCCGGGAGCGCTGCGGCGTCCCGACGACCAAGGGGAGCCGGCCGTGACCGACCTCGACCAGCGGATCGCCTCGGTGCTGCGCGAGCGCGCCGAGGGGGAGATCGACGCCCGCCGCCTGCTGCGCGGCTCCCGCGCGCTCGGCCGACGCCGGCAGATCCGCCGCCGGGCCGCCGCCGGGACCGCGCTCGCCCTGGTCGGCGTGCTCGGTTTCGTCGGCGTGGTGCGGGCGGACGTGGGCGGGCTGGCCGGGCGGCTGCCGTGGACCGCCACGACGCCGGCGGTGGCGCCGCCCCCGGTGCCGCCACTCGCCGGCGGGGTGCCCGGCGCGGCCACCGAGCCGACCCTGGTCGGTAGCGATCCGCAGGTGCTGCACTTCGGCGTGGACCCGGACCGGGCTCGCTATCTGAGCTGGGCTGCGCACCAGGGGACGATCGAATCGGTCCGGTTCAGCGTCGGCGCCGGCACGCCGGTCCTGGTCGAGGTCACCGCTGCGGCGGGAGGACTGGACGACTTCCCGGTCGAGGGACTGCCGGTGGACGTGGTGCGGGACCCGTTGCCGTTCGACGGCAGCATCAGGCCCGTGTCGGGGAGCGCCGGGCTGCTGATGAGCTGGCAGCCGGTGCCGGGGTTGTACGCCCGCGCCAGCACGACGGACCTCGACCAGAGCGCGTTTCGCCGTGCGGTGGACGTGCTCCGCTTCGACACCGCCCGCCGCTGTGCCAGCCCGGTACGGCCGACGGAGCTGCCGACCGGCGCGCGGGTCGCCGGTTGCGACGTGGACGTCTCCTCGTTCCCGGGCCTGGTGACCGCGGAGGTGACGATCAACCGCGCGCGGACGCAGTACATGTGGCTGCGGTACCGCTACGCGAGTCACGTCGCCGGTGGTCGGACCGAGGGAAACCGGACGGTGGCCGGGCGCCCCGCGTACCTCAGCCCGGACGGTACGAGCCTGGAACTGCTCGGCCTGCCGAGAGTGGACCTGATCGCCCAGTTGCGGTGGGCGGTCGCGGGAGCCGAACCGTCGGGGTTCACCGAGGCGGAGGCGGGGACGCTCCTGGCCGGCGCGAAGGTGGCCGGGAACCCCGCCGACCCGCAGACCTGGCCCTGACCCACCACGCGCGCGATCTTGGTGCGGAACCCGTCCCCTCCCGCGGGGCGTGCCCGTGCCGAGAACGCGCGGACTCGGGCCGTAGGCTTGGCAGTTGTGAGTCCCCGTCGCAATCGGCCCCGCCGGGAGGAAGGTCCCGGCCTGGACGCCGAACGAGCCCGGCACGGCGTGCCGACCGTGCAGCAGTGGCGCGACGGCGACTGGCAGGTACGCGGGATCAGCGGGGGCGCGTCCGCCAAGACGTACCGTTGTCCCGGCTGTGACCAGGAGATCCGTCCCGGCGTGCCGCACCTGGTCGCCTGGCCGGCCGACGACCGGGGGGACCTCACCGACCGCCGGCACTGGCACAGCGGTTGCTGGCGCGCCCGGGATCGACGCGCCCCCAACCTCCAGCGCGGTCGCGGCGCCCCGCGCCACGGCTGAGCGATCTGGATCACCCCGGCGGGCGGCGCGGCCGGGGACGCGGGAGACTGGCAGGGTGAGCACTGCGATCCGCGCGTCGTCGATCCTGCCCGGCCGCCGGGAGGACATCGAGCTGCACACCGCCGACGGCCTGACGCTGGTCGGCGAGCTGGCCCGGCCGCTGGACCGCGAACCGGTCGGCACGCTGATCTGCCTGCACCCGCTGCCCACCCACGGCGGGATGATGGACAGCCACGTGTTCCGCAAGGCGGCCTGGCGGCTGCCCGCGCTGGCCGACCTGGCCGTGCTCCGGTTCAACACCCGGGGCACCAGCAGCGTCCGGGGCACCAGCGAGGGGGCGTTCGACAACGCCGACGGCGAGCGGTTCGACGTGGCCGCCGCGATCGAGTACGCCGAGTTCCACGAGCTGCCGAACATCTGGCTGGTGGGCTGGTCGTTCGGCACCGACCTGGCGCTGAAGCACGGCTGTGACCCGGCGGTCACCGGCGCGATCCTGCTCTCCCCGCCGCTGCGTTTCTCCGCCCCGGAGGACCTCGCGGTCTGGGCCGAGTCGGGCCGGCCGCTGACCGCCCTGGTGCCGGAGTTCGACGACTACCTGCGCCCCGAGGAGGCCCGCCGGCGGTTCGCCGCGATTCCGCAGGCCGAGGTGGTCGGCGTGGACGGCGCGAAGCACCTCTGGGTCGGCGACGCGGAGACGGTGCTCGACGAGATCGTCCGGCGGGTCGCCCCGGCCGTGCCGCTGCCGCTGCCGACGACCTGGGACGGCCCGATGGAGACCGGCGACGTCAGCTCGTACGCCGACCGCACGGTGGCCGCGTTCGCCGACACGCCGGTTCCCGGCCCGGCCCAGCGCAGCGCCGAGTAGCGCCTCAGCGCGCGTCCTGGCGGGGCAGCACCACCTCGCGCAGGATCAACTGCAACGCGGCCACCGTCGGGATGGCGATCAGCGCGCCCACCACGCCCAGCAGCGACACCCCGAGGAGCGCGGCGAGCAACGCGGCCACCTCGTTCACCGACACCGCCCGGCGCATGATCTTCGGGTAGATCAGGTAGTTCTCCACCTGCTGGTAGACCACGAAGAACACCAGGCAGGCGATGCCCACCGGCAGGTCGGTGGCGAGGCCGACAAGCGTCACCACCACCGCGCCCAGGGTCGCCCCGATCTGCGGGATCAGGTCGGTCACCGCCACCACCACGGCCAGTGCGAACGGGTAGGGCAGGTCGACGACCATCGCGAACACGAACGTGCTCGCCCCGGCGAGCACCGCGATGGCCAGCGCGCCGACCATGTACGCGCCGACCCGGGTGAGGATCTCGTCGCCGATCAGCCGTACCCGCTCCCGGCGCGAGCGCGGCACCAGCGCGTACCCGAGGCTGCGCAGCTTGTCGAAGTAGGCCAGGAAGTAGATCGTCAGCACCAGCACGGTCAGGACCCGGAAGATCGTGCCGAAGATCAGTTGCGCTCCGCCGAGCACGCCGCCGAGCGCCCGGCTGATGGTGTCGGCGTTCGCGGCCGACCGGACCCGCTCCATCACGTCGTAGCGGACCACGAGGTCGTTGACGGTGGGATTGCGGCGCAGGTCCTCGACGTAGCCGGGTAGCTGCTGGACGAACTGCCCGGACTGGGTCACCACCGGGGGCACCAGCGCGAGCAGGCCGCCCACGATCAGCAGCACCACGGTCAGCGTCACCACCGCCACCGCCAACCCGTGCGGCAGGCCCCAGCGGCGCAGCCGGACCACCGCCGGGTGCAGGCCGACCGCCAGGAAGAGCGCGATCACCACCAGGACCAGGATGCCGGCCGCGTTCCGGACGCCCAGGAAGACGGCGTACGCCAGCAGCACGCCGAGCGCGCCGGTGAACCCGACCAGGAAGCTGTTGCGCCGCAGCGGCCGCCCCGGCACGCCGAAGCGCCCGGACGGCTCGAACTCGCCCGGCTCGATCTCGGTGACGGCGGCGCCGGTGCTTCCGGCCCGGGGTGTCGGGCCGGCGCCGGTGCTTGCGGTCGGGGTGGTCGGGCCGGGTTCGGTGCGGGCGGTGCCGGTGCTTGCGGTCGCGGTGGTCGGGCCGGGTCCGGTGCGGGCGGTGCCGGTGCTTGCGGTCGGGTTCGTCGGGCCGGGTCCGGAGCTGGAGCGGCGCGCTGCGCCGGAACCCGGAGGTCGGGCCGGCGCGGTGTCCTTCGGAGCGGCCTCGTGCGGCGGTGTCGGCGCGCGACCCGGGTCGCGCGGCTCCGGCTCCTCGCGCAACGCCTCGAACGGGTCGTCGTCCTCCGGCGCGGCGGATCCCTCCTGCGACACCGTGCCTCCCCCGCAGCTCCCCGTCGCCCCGACCGGCATGTCGGAGCGCTCCTGAGCCGCCCGCGCGTGGTCGACGCCGCGGCCCCGCCCCGCAGGTTAGCGGCCGCCACGCGTGCCGACCATCCCTCGGCCCGCCCTCTCCCCGCCCGGTCGATCATGAGGCTGACGGTGTGGAAAGCGCTCTCCGAGGCGGACAACTTCATGATCACCCACGCGACGTGCCCCGGTGGGGTGGGGCCGGATGGTGATCAAGGGGTTCGTGTCATCGGGGAGATCGACTCCGACACGAACTCCTTGATCAATCCGAGGGGGGCGGGTCAGTCCTTGTCGACGGTGACGGCGCTGGGGTTGGCGCTGCGCTCGTCGGTGGTGGGCTTGGTCGGGCGCTTGCCGTTCTCGCCGGTGCTGGTGATCTTCGTGGGTGTGGCGCCCCGGCCGCCCTCGCCCGGTACGGCGG
Source organism: Micromonospora humi (assembly GCF_900090105.1). Taxonomy (GTDB): domain Bacteria; phylum Actinomycetota; class Actinomycetes; order Mycobacteriales; family Micromonosporaceae; genus Micromonospora; species Micromonospora humi. The sequence continues at coordinate 27,110 of NZ_FMDM01000014.1, forward strand.
CCACGGTGGGCTCGCCGTCGACGCCCGCCCCGACGGCCGAGTCCATCGTCGTCACCGGCTCGGCGATCGGCTTCGCCTGCCCGGCCTCGGCCGGCTCGCCGGTCGACCGGGTCCCGCCCTTCTCCGGCCCGGTGCCGTTGGCCGGCACCGCGGCCGTGCCCTTCGCCGCCCCGGCGCCGACCAAGGCGCCACCGTCGGCCGGGTCGCCGCCGCCCACGGGAACACCGTCACCCGTCGACCGGCCGCCGCTGCCCACGGGAACGCCGTCGCCCGTCGGCCGGCCGCCGTTGGCGGCGGTGGCGAGGTCACCGGGGTCGACCGGGGTGGCGGCGATGCCGGCCGAGTCGGCGTCCCGCCGCAGCGCGGTGAGCCGGTTCTCCAGGTCGTCGGACTCCTGCCGGGACTTCCACGTCTCGGTGCGCAGGTCGGCAAGCTCCTGCTGGGCCTTGGCGATCTCCAGCATCACCCCGGCGAGCTGCTGCCGGCCGGCGGCCACCTCCTGCTGGGTGGCGGCGAGGTGCTGCTGGGTGGTGGCCAGGTGCTGCTGGGTGGTGGCCGCGTACTCCTCGAACTGGCGACGCGAGGCCGCGACGTGCTCGTCGGCCTTGCGGCGCTGCTCGGTGGCGCTCGCCTCGGCCCGGCGCAGCAACTCGGCGGCCTCCAGCTCGGCCTGCTGCCGCATGGTCAGCGCGTCTTCCTCGGCGGCCTGCCGGATGCTCGCGGCGTTGCGCTCGATCTCGTCACGCCGGGTCGTGTACGCCTGCTCCAGCTCCTCGTGCCGGGCGGTGTGCTGCTTGTCCAGCTCGTCGCGGCGCTTGGCGAACTCCTGCTCGGCGGCGGCCCGGCGCTGGGCCAGCTCCTTCTCCGCCTTCTCCCGCTGCCCGGCCACCTCCTTCTCCACCCCGGCCCGCCAGGCGCCCAGCTCCTGCTGGGTCTGGGCGCGGGACTGCTGCACGTACGCCTCGGTCTCGGTGCGCATGCGCTGCACGTACGCCTCGACCTCGGCGCGGTTGCGCTTGCCGGCCTCGACGGCCTCGGTGGTGAGCCGGTTGGCCTCGGTGCGGGCCCGGCCACGGGTGGCCTTGGCGGCCTCCTCCGCGTCGTCCACGATCTTCTTGGCCTCGGCCAGCGCCTTGGCGTGGGTGGCCCGACCGGCCTCGGCGGCGGCGTCGGTGAGCCGCTTGGCCTCCTGCTGACCCTTGGCGTGCACCTCCTTGGCCGCCTCGCGCAGCTGGTTGGCCTCCTGCTGGGCCTTGGCCAGCGCCTCCTTGGCCGACTCGCGCAGTCGCGCGGCCTCCTGCTGGGCCCGGGAGTGGATCTCCTTGGCGGTGTCCCGCAGCTGGGTGGCCTCCTGCTGGGCCTTGGCCAGCGCGTCCTGGGCGGTCCGGCGCAGCTTCTCGGCCTCGTCCTGGGCGGCCGTCCGCAGCTTGGTGGACTCGTCCTTGGCGGCCTTCAGCGTGGCCTCCGCCTCGGCCTTGCGGGCGGCGGTGTGCCGCTCCTCCTCGGCCCGGCGGGCGGCGAGCGCGATCTCGAAGTCCTTGAGGGCCTGCGCGGCCTGCTCCCGGGCCTCCTCGACGATGTGCTCGGCGGCGGCCCGGCGAGCCTCGATCTCCTCGTTGGCGGCGGCGAGGATGTCGTCGGCCTGTTCCTCGGCCATGGTGAGGATCTGCTCGACCCGGGGACCGAGATGCCGGAACGAGGCTCGGTCGACCACACCCACCTGCTTGCGCACCTGGGCGAGGTCGCGTTGCAGCACCTCGACCTGGCCGGCCAGCTTGTGGATCTGGGTGTACGCCTGCTCCCGCTCGGTGGTCAGCGCCGCGATCTCGTGCTCGGCGCGGGCGACGTAGCGGTCGACCTGACGTTTCTCGTATCCCCGCAGCGCGGACTCGAAGCTGGGTTCCGTGGTCACGTCCCCGCCGAGCGCGAACAGTTCCTCGCCGTGCGACATGCCCCCATCCTCACACGCATCCGGCTCTGTGGGGGCGATACGGACGCCCCTTCTGGGACCTACTTCACCCTCGTGGCGAAACGGTCCGGAGAAAGCATGACGGCGCGGAGTGGCACCGGTAACCCGGTGTCACTCCGCGCCGCGGCTCATGCCCCGTCAGCGGGTGGTGCTCAGCCGGCCGACTCGGCCGTGACCTTCTGGCCGGCGGCGTCGGCCTTCGGCGCCTCGGCCTTGTTGCCGCCCGCCGGCACGCCCGGCACGATGCCGGCCAGGCCGGAGAGCATCTGCCCGAGCTGCGAGGTGACCGCGTCCTTCTGGCGGGTGAGGTCCTCCACCTCGCGGCGGGCCGCCTGCGTGGTCAGCTCGGCCTCGGTGCGAGCCTCGTTGAGCACCCGCTGCGACTCGGCCCGGGCCTCGTTCAGCGTCTTGTCGGCCAGCGCCTTGGCCTTGTCGACGGTGTCGTTGGCGGTGCGCTCGGACTCGACCCGGCGCGCCTCGGCCCGCTGCTCGATCTCCTTCGCCCGCTCCTGGGCGGCGCGCGCCCGCTGCTCGGCCTCGTTGACCATCTTCTGGGTCTGGCTGACCTGGGCGGCGTGCCGCGCCGACTCCTCGCGCTCGGCCTTCTCGCGCCGCTCGGCGAGCTGCAGCTCCAGCGCCTGCAGGTCCTTGTCGCGCTTGTCGCGCGCGTCGGTGAGCAGCTTGGTGGCCTCGGCCCGCTTCTCCTCGGCCTCCCGGGCGGCCTTGGCCCGCTGCTGGGTGATCTCCCGCTCGGCGGTGGCGCGCAGGGTGGCGACCTCCCGCTCGACGGTCGACTTCAGCTCGGCCACCTCGTGCGCGGTGACCGTACGCAGCTGCTTGGTCTCCCGGTCGGCGTCGGCGCGCAGGGTGTCCGCCTCCCGGCGGGCCTGCACGCGCACCTCGGCGGCCTCACGCTCGGCGGCGGTGCGGACGCTGCCGGCCTCACGCTCGGCGGTGGCCTTCATGGCGGCCGCCTCGGCGCGCGCCTTGTCGGTGATCTCCCGGGCCTCGAGGCGGGCGGCGGAGAGGATGCCCTCCGACTCGCGCTTGGCCTCGTTGCGGTGGTCGTTGGCCTGCTCCTCGGCCAGCCGGAGGATCTGCTCGACGCGGGTGCCCAGGCCGGAGAGGGTCGGCCGGCTGTTCTCCTCGAGCTGCTTGTTGGTCTCGGTGAGCTTCTGCTCGAGCGCGCCCTGGCGCTGCTCGGCCTGCCGGAGGCGGCGCTGGGCGTCGTTCATCCGCTGCTCGGCCTCGGCGCGGGCCTGCTCGGACTGGCTCAGTGCGGCGCTCAGCCGGCCGATGAAGTCGTCGACCTGGTTGGTGTTGTATCCGCGCAGGCCAACAGTGAAATCGGGCTGTGAGTTCGCGTTATCGAAGAACGCAAGAGGGGAGGACTGCTGCTGGGGCATTGGGACATACTCGCAGACGCCCCAGGGTGGTTCGCAAGAGTGGTCGGCAGCTTTCGCGTCCTCTTTACATGGTCAACTCGCACGACCGGCGAGGCCGGACCAACCGGCGATCTTGGCAGGTCCCGGGCGCGGCGGGCGTCGCGGCGACGATGCCGGGAAAGGGCCGCGGGTCGGTACCCGCGGCCCTTTGTCCGCACGACTGTCTGCACGCCAGTCGAATGGCGTCACGGTCGGCCGGAAAGGCAATCCGGCGTCGCCGTACGGTCAGTGCCCGCGGAACCTGTTGATCGCGCTTTCGTGCCGGGACCGCAGCTCGGTGTCCCGGACGCCGAGCCCGTCGCCCGGCGCGAGGCAGCGCACGCCGACCTTGCCCTGGTGCGCGTTGCGGTGCACCTCGTACGCGGCCTGGCCGGTCTGCTCCAACGGGTACGTCTTCGACACGGTCGGATGCACCTTGCCGAGCGCGACCAGCCGGTTGGCCTGCCACGCCTCGTGGTAGTTGGCGAAGTGGCTGCCGACGATGCGCTTGAGGTGCATCCACAGGTAGCGGTTGTCGTACTGGTGCAGGAAGCCGCTGGTGGAGGCGCAGGTGACGATCGTGCCGCCCTTCTTGGCGACGTAGACGCTGGCGCCGAACGTCTCCCGGCCCGGGTGCTCGAACACGATGTCCGGGTCCTCGCCGCCGGTCAGCTGACGGATCCGCTCGCCGAAGCGGCGCCACTCGTCCTGGTCCTGCGTGTTCTCGTCGGACCAGAACCGGAAGCCCTCGGCGGTGCGGTCGATGACCAGCTCGGCGCCCATCTTCCGGCACAGCTCGGCCTTCTCCGGGGAGGAGACCACGCAGACCGGGATCGCGCCGCCGTTGAGCGCCATCTGGGTGGCGTACCCGCCCAGGCCGCCGGAGGCGCCCCAGATCAGCACCACGTCGCCCTGCTTCATGTTCGCCCCGTGGTGCGAGACGAGCTGCCGGTAGGCGGTGGAGTTGACCAGCCCGGGGCTGGCCGCCTCCTCCCAGCTCAGGTGGCGCGGCTTCGGCATCAGCTGATTGGCCTTGACCACGCACAGCTCGGCCAGGCCGCCGAAGTTGGTCTCGAAACCCCAGATCCGCTGCTGCGGGTCGAGCATGGTGTCGTCGTGGCCGGCGGCGTCCTCCAGCTCGACCGACAGGCAGTGCGCGACGACCTCGTCGCCGGCCTTCCACCGGGTCACCCCGGGCCCGGTCCGCAGCACCACGCCGGCCGCGTCCGAGCCGACCACGTGGTACGGCAGGTCGTGCCGGCGGGTCAGCTCGGAGAGCCGGCCGTAGCGCTGGAGGAACTTGAACGTGGGCAGCGGCTCGAAGATGCTCGTCCACACGGTGTTGTAGTTGATCGCGCTGGCCATCACCGCGACCAGCGCCTCACCGGGAGCCAGCTCCGGGGTGGGCACCTCCTGCAGGTGCAGCGCCTTGCGCGGGTCCTTGTCCCGGGTGGCCATGCCGTCGAACATCCGGGTGTCCTCGGCGCGGACCACCACGCCGCGGTAGCTCTCCGGCACCGGCAGGCCGGCGAGGCCGGCGAGTTCCCGTTCCGGCTGCGTCGAGCCCTCCGCCGCCATGATCGCTTCAAGGATGTCCTGCACGGTGACCTCCCGTTCGTCAGCACCCGCACCGGGGCAGGGGTGCTGCCATCGTCGGCGCCGGCGCGACGGGGAACCATGTCGGCAATCGACACATCCGGCACCGGTCGCGCTCCTGTGGGCCCGGACGTTACTGAACGGTAGCTAGGGCGGGAAGTCCTCTGTGAAAAACTGCATCGGCCGATGCGTGGAGATGTCCGTGGGAACGTGAAACCGCGCATGGCCGCGCGTCTTCCCACGTGTTAGGAAGGGCCCCCTATTAACAGACGTCTGTTAACAAGGGGGCCCTGCTTGCATCTCAGGCGGGCTGGACCAGCTCGATCAGCACGCCGCCGGCGTCCTTCGGGTGCACGAAGTTGACCCGGGAGTCGGACGTCCCGCGCCGCGGGGCCTCGTAGAGCAGCCGGACGCCGCGCTCGCGCAGCGCCGCGCAGGCCACGTCGATGTCCGCCACCGTGTAGGCGACCTGCTGGATGCCGGGACCGCGCTTGTCCAGGAACTTGCCGATCGTGCTGTCCGGCGAGAGCGGGGCCAGCAGCTGCACCATGCCGCCGGAGGCGTCCGGCCCGACCGCCAGCATCGCCTCGCGTACGCCCTGCTCGTCGTTCGTCTCGGTGTGCACGCAGCGCATGCCGAAGGTGCGCTGGTAGAAGTCGATCGCGGCGTCCAGGTCCGCGACCGCGATCCCGACGTGGTCGATGCGGCGCAGACCGATGTCTGTGACAAACTCGGCAGCGGGCTCGACGGAGGAGTTCTCAGCCATGGCGCTAGTCTGACCGAACAATCGTTAAGGCGTACAGGTCGGCACCCCCCTCGGAGGCAGGCATGGCTTCGGTGATCGTCAGCGGCGCGCGGACCCCGATGGGCCGCCTGCTGGGCAACCTCAAGGACCTCCCGGCGACCAGGCTCGGCGGCATCGCGATCAAGGCGGCGCTGGAGCGCGCCGGCGCGGCACCCGACCAGGTGCAGTACGTGATCATGGGGCAGGTGCTCCAGGCCGGCGCGGGCCAGATCCCGGCCCGGCAGGCCGCCGTCGAGGCCGGCATCCCGATGTCCACCCCGGCGCTGACCATCAACAAGGTCTGCCTCTCCGGCCTGGACGCGATCGCGCTGGCCGACCAGCTCATCCGCGCCGGCGAGTTCGACATCGTGGTGGCCGGTGGCATGGAGTCGATGACCAACGCCCCGCACCTGCTGCTCGGGCAGCGCTCCGGCTACAAGTACGGCGACGTGACGGTCAAGGACCACATGGCGCTCGACGGCCTCACCGACGCCTGGGACTGCTGCTCCATGGGTGAGTCCACCGAGCGGCACGGCGCGCGGCACGGCATCGCCCGCGAGGAGCAGGACGCGTTCGCCGCCGCCAGCCACCAGCGCGCCGCCGCCGCCCAGAAGAACGGCCACTTCGCCGAGGAGATCACCCCGGTGATCATCCCGCAGCGCAAGGGTGACCCGCTCGTGGTCGGCGAGGACGAGGGCATCCGGCCGGACACCACCGCCGAGTCGCTGGGCAGGCTGCGCCCCGCCTTCACCAAGGACGGCACCATCACCGCCGGCAGCTCCTCCCCGATCTCCGACGGCGCCGCCGCGGTGGTCGTGATGAGCAAGGCCAAGGCGACCGAGCTGGGGCTCACCTGGCTGGCCGAGATCGGCGCGCACGGCAACGTGGCCGGGCCGGACAACTCCCTGCACTCGCAGCCGTCGAACGCCATCAACCACGCCCTGAAGAAGGGCGGCCTGGGCATCGACGACCTCGACCTCATCGAGATCAACGAGGCGTTCGCCGCGGTCGGCATCCAGTCCACCCGTGACCTCGGGATCAGCCCGGACAAGGTCAACGTCAACGGCGGCGCCATCGCGCTCGGCCACCCGATCGGCATGTCCGGCGCCCGACTGGTGCTCACGCTCGCGCTGGAGCTGAAGCGGCGGGGTGGCGGCACCGGCGCGGCCGCGCTCTGCGGTGGCGGCGGCCAGGGTGACGCGCTGATCATCCACGTGCCGACGGGCGGCGAGTCGCACGCGTGAGTGACGTGACCAACCCGGGCCCCGGCCCGGTGCGCCGCAGCCGGGACGTACCCCTGCTGGTCGAGCGGGCCCGCGCGGGCGACCCCCGCGCGGTGGCCCGGCTGATCACCCTGGTCGAGTCCGGCGACGAGGTGCTGCCGCGGGTCGCGGCCGCGCTGGCGCCCTACGCCGGGCACGCCCAGGTGGTCGGCCTGACCGGTTCGCCGGGCGTGGGCAAGTCGACCACCACGAACGAGCTGGTACGCGCCCTTCGGGCGCGCGGTCACCGGGTCGGCGTGCTGGCCATCGACCCGTCCAGCCCGTTCACCGGCGGGGCGATCCTCGGCGACCGGGTCCGGATGCAGGACCACGCCACCGACCCCGGGGTGTACATCCGTTCCATGTCCAGCCGGGGCCACCTCGGCGGGCTCTCCGCGGCCACGCCCCAGGCGGTCCGTGTGCTGGAGGGCGCCGGCTGCGACGTGGTGCTGGTCGAGACCGTCGGGGTCGGGCAGGCCGAGGTGGAGGTGGCCTCGCTGGCCGACACCACGCTGGTCCTGCTCGCCCCGGGCATGGGCGACGCGATCCAGGCGGTCAAGGCCGGCATCCTGGAGATCGCCGACGTCTTCGTGGTCAACAAGGCCGACCGGGACGGTGTCGACGCCACCGTGCGCGACATCCAGGGCATGATCGCGCTCGGCGAGCGCGGCCCGGGGGAGTGGCGCCCGCAGGTGGTGCGTGCGATCGCCGCCCGGGCCGAGGGCATCGACGACATCGCGGCCGCGATCGACAAGCACCGCGACTGGCTGGAGCAGCACGACGAGCTGCGCCGCCGCCGGGAGGCGCGGGCCGCCGCCGAGATCGAGGCCATCGCGCTCGGCGCCCTCCGCGCCAAGATCGGTTCGCTGCGCGACGGTACGCAGCTCCCGTCGCTCGCCGCCAAGGTGGCCGAGGGCACCCTTGATCCGTACGCCGCGGCGGACGAGTTGCTGACCCAGCTCGGCACCTGAACCGCTACGCTCCCGGGGTCTGGTTGGGCGAGGGGGATGGGGAGCAGGCGTGGAGCACGAGGCTACGCAGGAGCTGTCGATGACGCCGGACGCCACCGCGGGCGGGACGACGCACGTCGCCGACGAGGTGGTGGAGAAGATCGCGGTGGCCGCCGCGAAGTCCGTCCCCGGCGTGGCCGAGCTGGGTGGTGACGTGGCCCGGTTCTTCAACGCCGTGTTCGACCGGGTCGGTCTGGACCAGCTCGGCGACGCCCGACGGGGCTGCTCGGCGCACGTCACCGACGGCGCGGCGGTGGTCAACCTGGTCATCGTGATCGACGGTGGTCACCCGGTGCCACAGGTCACCGACGGCGTGCGGGCCGCTGTCACGTCCGCGGTCGAGGCGTACGGGCTGCGCGTCGACGAGATCAACATCCGGGTGGACGACGTGGCGATCGGTGCCCCGGGCACGTCGCTCAGCTGATTCCGTCCTCCGGACGCCGGCCCGCCCGCCCGGGCGGTACGTCACCGCCCCCGCGCCGTACGCGGACCGTGGGTGGAACACCATGGGTGTGTTCGAGGCACCGCGAACGCGTCGAACGGACATGCAGGCCCACCGGACGCGAGGCAACGGCGGGTGCCTGAGTCATCCTCGTCGTCGGCTCGACAGGCGCCCAGCCTGGCGTTGATCAACGCCGGTACGCCGAAGTGGCGGTGTCACGCCGGTGGGGATCCCGCCACTTCGACGAACTGGCGTCGGTTGCGAGTCGGCCCGTGACTCGGGGCGTCGGGGCTGACGGGCCAGGTCGGGACGATGCCCGAGGCTGGTCGGTCGGGTCAGGCGTCGTGGGGGCGGACCAGCTCGACCTCGTCGCCGGGCAGCAGGTCCACCTCGCCCGTCGGGCCGTGGACCTCCGTGTCGGCCGAGGACGCGGGCCGGCCACGACGGGCCCTGCTCGCGGGTTACCGGCCGGTACGCCCGTCCTTAGCGATCGTTCAGGTGCACGTTCTACACTCGGTCTTCTGACGAGGACTTCGAGGAGGAGCTCCGCGCATGGACGCTGACGAGATCGCCGCTGGCCGTGCCCGCTGGCAGGCCCGCTACGACGCCGCCCGCAAGCGCGACGCGGACTTCACCACGCTCTCCGGGCTGCCGGTCGACCCGGTGTACGGCCCGCCGGAGGGGACCGCGTACCCGGGCTTCGAGCGGATCGGCTGGCCGGGCGAGTTCCCGTACACCCGGGGTCTGCACCCCACCGGCTACCGCGGACGGGCCTGGACCATCCGGCAGTTCGCCGGCTTCGGCAACGCCCGGCAGACCAACGAGCGCTACAAGATGATCCTCGGCGCCGGTGGCGGCGGGCTCTCCGTCGCCTTCGACATGCCGACGCTGATGGGGCGCGACTCGGACGACCCGCAGTCGCTCGGCGAGGTCGGTCACTGCGGCGTGGCGGTCGACTCGGCCGCCGACATGGAGGTGCTCTTCGACGGCATCGACCTGGCCGGCGTCACCACCTCGATGACCATCTCCGGCCCGGCCGTGCCGGTCTTCTGCATGTACCTGGTGGCCGCCGAGCGGCAGGGCGCCGACCTGTCCACGCTGGACGGCACGCTGCAGACCGACATCTTCAAGGAGTACATCGCGCAGAAGGAGTGGCTCTTCGACCCCGAGCCGCACCTGCGCCTGATCGGCGACCTGATGGAATACTGCGCCGCCGAGATCCCGCGCTACAAGCCGCTCTCGGTCTCCGGCTACCACATCCGGGAGGCCGGCTCGACCGCCGCGCAGGAGCTGGCGTACACGCTGGCCGACGGCTTCGGCTACGTCGAGCTGGGCCTGTCGCGCGGGTTGGACGTCAACGTCTTCGCCCCCGGGCTGAGCTTCTTCTTCGACTCGCACCTCGACTTCTTCGAGGAGATCGCCAAGTTCCGGGCCGCGCGCCGGATCTGGGCCCGCTGGCTGCGCGACGTCTACGGGGCCACCAGCGAGAAGGCGCAGTGGCTGCGGTTCCACACGCAGACCGCCGGGGTGTCGTTGACCGCCCAGCAGCCGGTCAACAACGTGGTACGCACCGCGGTGGAGGCGCTGGCGGCGGTGCTCGGCGGCACCAACTCGCTGCACACCAACGCGCTGGACGAGACGCTCGCGCTGCCCACCGACGAGTCCGCCGAGATCGCCCTGCGTACCCAGCAGGTGCTGATGGAGGAGACCGGGGTGACGAACGTGGCCGACCCGCTCGGCGGCGCCTGGTACGTCGAGGCGCTCACCGACCGGATCGAGGCCGAGGCGGAGGAGATCTTCGCGCGGATCAAGCAGCTCGGCGGCGAGGGTCCGCACCAGATCGGCCCGATGACGTCGGGCATCCTGCGCGGCATCGAGGACGGCTGGTTCACCGGGCACATCGCCGAGTCGGCGTTCGTCTACCAGCAGGCGCTGGAGAAGGGCGACAAGAAGATCGTCGGCGTGAACTGCCACACCGGCACGGTCGCCAAGGAGCTGGAGATCCTGCGTATCTCGCACGAGGTGGAGCTGGAGCAGCGCCGGGTGCTGGCCGAGCGCAAGTCGGTCCGCGACGACGCCGCGGTCACCGCCGCCGTACGCCACATGGTGGAGGTCAGCCGCACCGGGGAGAACATGATCCCGGCGATGCTGGACGCGGTCCGCGCCGAGGCCACCCTGGGCGAGATCTGCGACGCGCTGCGCGGCGAGTGGGGCGTCTACCGGGAGCCCGCCCGTTTCTAGCGTCTGAGCAGGGGTGAGAGTCGCAACGTCGCCGTTGCGGCTGAGCGGAGTTCGGTGCGGCACGTGCGAGACTAGACAACCATGAGCGACCCACGGATCACCTCGTCGATCTTCACCCGCGGCGCGGTCGACCTCAGCGCGCTGCGCACCCCCGCACCGGCCGACACCCCTCCCGCCACACCGTCCCAGGGCGCCCCACCCGCCGGGCTGCCGGGCAGCCCGGCGGGCTCGGCCGCCGTGATCGACGTGACCGAGGCGAACATCCAGTCCGAGGTGCTCGAACGCTCGCTCAGCACACCGGTCGTGGTCTTCTTCGGCGCCGCCGGTTACCCGGAGAGCGACCAGTTCGCCCCGGTGCTGGAGAAGCTGGCCGCCGAGGGCGCCGGAGCGTGGCTCCTGGCCCGGGTCGACGTGCAGCAGCAGCCCCGGCTCGCGCAGATGTTCCAGCTCCAGGCGCTGCCCACCACCTACGCCATCGTCGGTGGCCGCCCGGTCGACGCCTTTCCCGGCCCGCTGCCCGAGTCGGAGTTGCGCAAGTGGCTCCAGGCCGTGCTCAAGGCCGCCGGGGTCAGCGTGGCCGAGCCGGAGGATCCGAGGCTCGACGCGGCCGACGACGCGCTGATGAGCGGCGACCTCGACGCCGCCGAGGCGGAATACCGGAAGATCCTGGCCGAGTCCCCGGCCGACGCGGCGGCGGAGGCCGGCCTGGCGCAGGTCGGGTTGGCCCGTCGGGTGGCCGGCGCGGACCCGCAGGGCGCGCTCGACGCCGCGGCGGCCGCCCCCGACGACGTGGACGCCCAGTTGCTGGCCGCGGACATCGAGGTGCTCAGCGGCCTGGCCGAGCAGGCCTACCAGCGCCTGGTCGCCACCGTCCGCCGGACCGCCGGCGAGGAGCGGGACCGGGTACGCCAGCACCTGATCGCCCTGTTCACCATCGCCGGCCCGGACGACCCCGCCGTGGCCTCCGCCCGACGCGCACTGGCCAGCGCGTTGTTCTGAACCCGACGCACACCCGCGCGGGCCGGCGCACCGCCGGCCCGCCCGACCACCGAGGACGGGAGCTCATGATGCGCCGGATCGCCGTCCTCGACGCGCCGACGAACCTCGGGCTGCGCCCGCCCACGGCCAGCTCCGTCCCCGGCTGCGGCAAGGCGCCCGGCGCGCTGCGCGACCACGGGCTGCTGGCCCGGCTGCGGGCCCGCGACGCCGGCTGCCTCACCTCGCCCCGGTACGACCCCGGTGACTGGCGCCCGGGCGACGGCGTCTGCCACGCGCCGGAGATCTCCGCGTACTCGGTGGCGCTGGCCGACCGGATCGGCGCCATCATCGACCGTGGCGAGTTCCCGCTGGTGCTCGGCGGGGACTGCTCGGTGCTGCTCGGTTCGGCGCTGGCCATGCACCGGCTCGGCGAGGCGGTCGGCGGGCGGATCGGGCTGGTCTTCGTCGACGGCCACTCCGACTTCCGGCACCCCGGCAACGCCTCGTACGTCGGTGCCGCGGCCGGGGAGGACCTGGCGCTGGTCACCGGGCGGGGGCAGCCCGACCTGGCCGCGATCGAGGGGCGCCGCCCCTACTTCCGGGACGTCGACGTGGTGGTGCTCGGCATCCGCGCGCAGGACGAGTACCGGCTCGACCTGCAGGCCGCCGGCATCACGACCCGGCCGGTGCCGGCGCTGCGCGCGGAGGGTGCCGCCCGGACCGCGCAGTGGGCGCACGAGCAGCTCGTGGACTGCGCCGGTTACTGGGTGCACATCGACGTGGACGTGCTCGACCCGGCGGTGATGCCGGCCGTCGACGCGCCCGACCCCGGCGGGATCGCCTTCGCCGAGCTGGAGATCCTGCTCGCCGGGCTGGTCGACACCCCGCACTGCCTCGGCGTCGAGCTGACCGTCTTCGACCCGGACTACGACCCGGACGGCGCGTACGCGGCGGAGATCGTGAACACCGTGGTGGCCGGCCTCGCCCCGGTCGCCGCCCCGGGAGCGGTGCCGCCCCGGCTGCTGCCGGCCGGGCCGGTCGCCCCGGCGCCCCGCGCGGGCACGAGCCACCCGGCCGAACGTGTCGCGGCGGGCGTGCCCGCGCCCGCCGTCGCGACCGACCCGATCGGCCCGCCGGCCGCCCCGGAGGGCGTCGAGCGCGACCCGGCGCCGGAGGCGCCCGGTGGCGGGGAACCCCGGTCGGCGGTCGGCCCCGGCCTGCTCCGCCGGGTCGCGGTCCCCGACGCGGACGCGGCCCCGATCGGGGAGGCGTCTGCCGTCGGCGACGGCACCGACTGACCGGGCGGCGGAGCCGGGCGGACAGCGCGCCCAGTGCCTCCGCCGCCGACCTCGGTCGGTGGGACGCCGTCGGCTCGCCGGGCCGACCTCGGTCGGTGGGACGCCGTCGGCTCGCCGGCCGACCTCGGTCGGTGGGACGCCGGTGGGGTCGCCGGGCCGCTCCCGGTCGGACGCCTCCGGGTCAGCGGGGCAGACCGCGCAGGAAGCGCTCGGCGATCGGCACCGCGCTGGTGGTGCTGGAGCCGCCCTGCTCGACGAAGACGGCGAAGGCCACGTCGCCCTGCCAGCCCACGAACCAGGCGTGGGTGTGCGCCGGGTTGTTGTCGTATTCGGCGGTGCCGGTCTTGCCGTGCACCGGGTCGCCGGGCACGTCCGCCAGCGCGGCGCCGGTGCCGCCGGTGACCACGCCGCGCATCAGCGTCCGCAGCGCCGCCACGGACTCCGGCTTGAGCTCCGGCCCGGCCGGGGCGGGCTCGGCCGGCGCCGGGTCGAGCAGCAGCTTGGGCTGCTCGAAACGGCCCCGGGCCACCGCCGCGGTGGCACCGGCCATCGCCAGCGGGCTGACCACCGTGGTGCCCTGGCCGATCGCGGCGGCCGCCTGCTCGGTCAGCCCGCCGTTCGCGGAGACCTTGCCGGTGAACACGTCCACCCCGAGGTCCCACCCGGCCTCCAGACCGAGCGTACGGCCGGCGCGGGCGAGGCCGTCCGCGCCGAGCTTCGGGGCCAGCGCGGTGAAGGCGGTGTTGCAGGACTTGGCGAAGTCGGTGGCGAACGGCACCGCGCCCAGCTCGAAGTTGTCCGAGTTCTTGAAGATCCGGCCGTCGACCTCGGCGGTCTTCGGGCAGGCGACAGTGGTCTGCGGCGTCACCGCGCCCTGGTCGAGCAGGCCGAGCGCGCTGACCATCTTGAACGTCGAACCCGGCGGCACCTGGGCGGTGAAGGCGAGGTTCTCGCCGGCCGCGCCGGGGCCGTTCGCGGTCGCCAGCACCGCGCCGTCGCTGATTCGCAGGGCGACCAGCGCGGAGCGCCGCTTCTCGCTCCGTAGCGCCGAGTCGGCGGCGTTCTGGGTGGCGACGTCCAGAGTGGTCCGCACCGACTGCCCGGGCTTCGGGTCGCTGCGGAACACCTCGGTGCCGGTGGGTTCGGTGGCGCCCTCGGCGGCCGGCCGCTCGGTGATCACGGTGACGCCGGGGGCACCGCGCAGCCGTTCGTCGTAGCGGCCCTGGAGACCGCCGTGGCCGACCAGGTCGCCGCGGGCGTAGCGGTCGGGGTGGGCCTTGAGGTCGTCGGCCTGGGCCGGGTCGACCGAGCCGAGCAGCGCCCGGGCGAACTCCCGGGTCGGTGCGAGCATGAGCTTGTCGGTGGGAAACCGGGTGCCGGGCAGGTCGTAGATGCGGGGCTTGATCTGCCGGTAGGCCTCGTCGCGCAGGGTCACCACCTCGACGAGCGCGCCCCGGTCCGCCTCCTTGAGGCGCTTGGGCAGGTCGCTGAGGTCGACCGGCGGGTTGAGCGGGGGCCGGATCGCCTTGAACGCGGCGTCGAGCCGCCGGACCAGGCCCGGCGCGTCGGTGACCTCGCCCGGCGCGATCTGCACCCGGACCACCGGGCGGGGCGAGACGATCGGGTTGCCCGCGGCGTCCAGCACCCCGGCGCGCTCCGCCACCTCCCGGCGCAGGGCGAGATGGTCGTCGGCCTCCAGCTTCTCGTGCACCAGGCTCGGCTCCCAGATCACCTGCCACTCGTCACCGCCGCCGCGGAGGCGGACCGGGTTCTCGTACGCCCAGCGGGCGCCGCCCGGCAGCGGCCAGGTCACCCGGACACGGGCGGTCGCGATGTCCCCGGCGACCTTGATCTCGCCGGTGCGCGCCAGCTCCGGCGGGTTCGCGGCCAGCTCGCCGGAGAGCGCCCGGAGCCGCTTCGTCACCTCGGTGGCCGGCACCCGCCCGCCGGTCGGCTCGACGAAGCCGACCGCCTGCAGGTCACCCGAGCGCCAACCGCTCAGGAAGGCGTCGACGGTGCGCTCCGGCCCGTCCTCGCCCGAGCACCCGGCCAGCACTCCGGCGGCCATCAGCGTGGCGGCCAGCGCCGCGGTCAGCCGGCGGCGGGATTGGCGGCGGGGGCGAACGGGGTACGACACGGGCATGAAGGGGTCCCTCCGGTGCGTAGCTGACCTGCACGCTAATACGGCACGTGGTTCCCCACCGCCCCGCCACCGTGTGGGCGGGGTGAGAAGTGGCGTGTGGCAGTGTGATGAACATCGCCAGCCGGGGTACTCCGGGACCGGCCGACCACGCACCCGCAACAGGTGAAAGGGCACAGTCCCGATCCGGACGTCCGGCCAGTGGTCCGCCGACCGAGGGGCACGACGGCAGGCCTAGGCTGGGCGGCAGAGTGACCCACAACGCGGTGGGTCGAGGGGAGTGGCACCGATGGACCGGCGTCCGGCGATCAAACCGGGACCCGATCTCCAGGCTGACACCAGCCGGGACGATGACAGCTTCGATTCGGCGACCGACGGGGACGGTTTCGGCCGTCTCGACACAGGAGTGACCGGCCTGACCGGTTCCAGCATCGACACCCTCTACGACCTGGGTCTGCCCGCGCAGGCGCTGGCCGACGACGTCGAGGACGCCGAGCTGGACGAGCCGGTGCCCAACGCGGAACGGCTGGTCGCCCAGGCGGTCGCGCTGGCCGGCGAGGACCATGACGCCGCCACGCTGGTGGACCGCTTCTGGCGGTTCGCGCCGGACGAGGAGCTGATCGGCTTCACCGCCGAGGAGATGCTGGAGGCGGCCCGGGCGCACCGGGACCTGGCCCAGCAGCGGGTGCCGGGCGAGCTGAAGCTGCGGATCCACGAGCCGGACGCCGAGCAGCACCACACCGTCGTCGAGATCGTCACCGACGACATGCCGTTCCTGGTCGACTCGGTCACCGCGCTGCTGAACTCCCGGCACCTCGACGTGCACCTGCTGGTGCACCCGCTGGTGGTGGTCCGGCGCGAGCCGCTGGGCCGGCTCACCGAGGTCTCCGCCGACGTGGAGCCGGACGACGCGATCGCCGGTGACCTGGTCGAGAGCTGGATGCGGATCGAGATCGACCCGGTTCGCGACCCGGCCGAGCGGGAGACGGTGCGGCGCGAGCTGCAGCGGGTGCTCACCGACGTGCGGGAGGCGGTCGAGGACTGGCCCAAGATGCGCCAGCGGGCGCTGGCGCTCGCCGACGAGCTGGCCGCCGCACGCACCTCGGACAATCGCCCGCCGGTGCCGGAGAAGGACATCACCGACTCGGTGGAGCTGCTGCGCTGGCTGGCGCACGACCACTTCACCTTCCTCGGCTACCGGGAGTACCGCCTGGTCGACACGGACGGGGCGGACGGCGGGCAGGCGCTCGAGGCGGTCCTCGGCACCGGGCTGGGCATCCTGCGGTCCGACTCGCCGGAGGCCCGGTCGCTGAACTCGATGACCCCCGAGGCGCACGAGCGGGTGCTGGAGAAGCGCCTGCTCATCATCACCAAGGCCAACTCCCGCGCCACCGTGCACCGGTCGGCCTACCTGGACTACATCGGCTTCAAGATTTTCAACGAGGCCGGCGAGGTGGTCGGGGAGCGGCGCTTCCTGGGCCTGTTCTCCACCGCCGCCTACCGGACCAGCGTGCAGGAGCTGCCGGTGGTCCGCCGCAAGGTGGCCGAGGTGCTCGACCGTTCCGGCCTGAGCCTGCGCAGCCACTCCGGCAAGGACCTGCTCCAGATCCTGGAGACCTACCCGCGCGACGAGCTGTTCCAGATCAAGACCGACGACCTCTACCACGCGGTGATCGGCGTGCTGCGGATGGCGGGTCGCCGGCAGTTGCGGGTCTTCCTGCGCCGGGACGCGTACGGGCGGTTCATCTCCTGCCTGATCTACCTGCCCCGGGACCGGTTCACCACCCAGAACCGGCTGCGCATGCAGGACATCCTGCTGCGCGAGCTGAACGGCGTCGGGGTCGACTACACCACCCGGGTCACCGAGTCGATGCTGGCCCGGGTGCACTTCATCGTCCGCACCGACCCGAACAATCCGCCCGGTGAGATCGACGCCGACCTGCTGGCCGAGGAGTTGGCCGACGCCACCCGGCTCTGGGACGACGACTACCGGCTGGTGCTGGAGCGCAAGCTCGGTGACGAGCAGGCCAAGCACCTGTTCGGCCGCTACGCCGACGCGTTCCCGGAGGGCTACAAGGACGGGCACACGCCGTACGAGGCGATGAAGGACCTGGCCAAGCTGGAGCTGCTGGAGGAGCCCGGCCAGCTGGAGATGCACCTGTTCCGCAAGCAGTTGGCGCCGCGCGCCTACTCGGGCCGGGCGAACGACGCCGACGAGTCGATGGACGTGCGGTTCAAGGTCTACCGGTACGGCGAGCCGATGATGCTCTCCGCCGTGCTGCCGGTGCTGCACTCGCTCGGCGTGAAGGTGGTCGACGAGCACCCGTACGAGGTGGAGCGGGTCGACGGCCGGATCTGGCTCTACGACTTCGGTCTGGAGCTGCCCGAGCGGCACCAGGACCTGGCCGAGGTGCGCCCGCACGTGGAGAACGCCTTCGCCGCCGCCTGGCGGGGCGAGGCCGAGGTGGACGGCTTCAACGAGCTGGTGCTGCGTACCGGGCTCACCTGGCGGCAGGTGGTGGTGCTGCGGGCCTACGCGAAGTACCTGCGGCAGGCCGGCACCGTGTTCTCCCAGGAGTACATGGAGCAGACGTTCATCGCGTACCCGCGCATCGCCGGGTTGCTGGTGCAACTCTTCGAGACCCGGTTCGCGCCCGGCGCGACCACCCTGGACGAGCGCCGGCAGCGCAGCGGCGAGCTGGTCGACGCGATCGGTGAGGCGTTGGACGAGGTGGCCAGCCTCGACCAGGACCGCATCCTGCGGGCCTACCTGACGCTGATCCAGGCCACCCTGCGCACCAGCTTCTACCAGAAGCCGGTGGGCGGTCGGCCCAAGCCGTACGTGGCGTTCAAGCTGGACCCGCAGGCGATCCCGGACCTGCCGGCCCCGCGGCCCAAGTTCGAGATCTTCGTCTACTCGCCCCGCTTCGAGGGCGTGCACCTGCGGTTCGGGCCGGTGGCCCGGGGCGGCCTGCGCTGGTCCGACCGGCGCGAGGACTTCCGCACCGAGGTGTTGGGCCTGGTCAAGGCGCAGATGGTGAAGAACGCGGTGATCGTGCCGGTCGGTGCCAAGGGCGGCTTCGTGCTGAAGCAGAAGCCGGGCGACCGGGACGAGGCGGTGGTCTGCTACAAGGAGTTCATCTCCGCGCTGCTCGACGTCACCGACAACATCGTCAGCGGCGAGATCGTGCCGCCGGACGACGTGGTGCGGCACGACGCCGACGACCCGTACCTGGTGGTGGCGGCGGACAAGGGCACGGCGACGTTCTCCGACATCGCCAACGAGATCTCCACCGCGCACCGCTTCTGGCTGGGCGACGCGTTCGCCTCCGGCGGCTCGGCCGGCTACGACCACAAGAAGATGGGCATCACCGCCCGCGGCGCCTGGGAGTCGGTGAAGCGGCACTTCCGGGAGCTGGGGCACGACACCCAGACCCAGGACTTCACAGTGGTCGGCGTCGGCGACATGTCCGGTGACGTGTTCGGCAACGGCATGCTGCTGTCGGAGCACATCCGGCTGCTGGCCGCCTTCGACCACCGGCACATCTTCCTGGACCCGGACCCGGACGCGGCCACCTCGTTCGCCGAGCGCAAGCGGCTGTTCGACCGGCCCCGGTCCTCGTGGGAGGACTACGACCCGGGGCTGATCTCGGCCGGTGGCGGCATCTTCCCGCGTACCGCGAAGTCGGTGCCGATCACGCCGCAGGTGCGCGCGGTGCTCGACCTCGACGACGACGTCACGCAGCTCAGCCCGCAGGAGTTGATGAAGGCGATCGTCACCGCGCCGGTGGACCTGTTCTGGAACGGCGGCATCGGCACCTACGTCAAGGCGTCGACGCAGACCAACGCCGAGGTCGGGGACAAATCCAACGACGCCATCCGGGTGGACGGCAAGAGCCTGCGCTGCCGGGTGGTCGGCGAGGGCGGCAACCTGGGCTTCACCCAGCAGGGCCGGATCGAGTACGCCGCGACCGGTGGCCGCATCTACACCGACTTCATCGACAACGCGGCCGGGGTGGACTGCTCCGACCACGAGGTGAACATCAAGATCCTGCTCAACACCGCGGTCGCCGACGGGGAGCTGGACCGGCCCGAGCGCGACGAGCTGCTGGCCCAGATGACCGACGAGGTCGCCGAGCTGGTGCTGCGGGACAACTACGACCAGGCGCGGGCGCTCAACAACGCCCAGGCCCAGGCGGCCTCGCTGCTCCCGGTGCACCGCCGCATGATCAACGAGCTGGAGCGGTCCGGCGCGCTGGACCGGGCGCTGGAGGCGCTGCCGCCGGACGAGGAGCTGGCCGTCCGCACCGAGAGCGGCCTCACCGCGCCGGAGTTCGCGGTGCTGCTCGCGTACGTGAAGATCGTGCTGGAGCGGGAGATCGTCAGCGAGGGGCTGGCGGACGAGGAGTGGACGACCGACGTCCTGGTCAACTACTTCCCGACGCCGCTGCGGCAGCGCTTCGCCGACCGGATGGGGCGGCACCGGCTACGCCGGGACATCGTCACCACGGTGCTGGTCAACGAGGCGATCAACCGGGGCGGCATCTCGTTCGTGTTCCGGGTGGTCGAGGAGACGGCCGCCTCGGCGGCGGACGTGCTGCGGGCGTACGTGGTGGTCCGCGAGGTGTTCGAGCTGGGCGACCTGTGGAACGCGGTGGAGGCGCTGGACAACAAGGTCTCGCCCGAGCTGCAGACCGCCGTCTACCTGGACACCCGGCGGCTGCTCGACCGGGCGGTGCGCTGGCTGGTCACCAACCGGCGCTCGCCGATCGACGTGCCGGCGGAGATCGCCCGGCTGCGCGACGGGGTGGCCCGGCTCATGCCGGACCTGGAGCACCTCTTCTGGGGCACCGAGCGGGAGGCCATCGCGGCGCACATCGAGGCGCTGGTCGGCAAGGGGCTGCCGCGGGAGCTGGCCGTGCAGGCGACCCGCCTGATGTACAGCTTCGGCCTGCTCGACATCGTCGAGACGGCGCAAACGAGCGGGCGGGAGGTGAGCGAGGTGGCCTCGGTCTACTTCGTGCTCTCCGACCGGTTCCGGGTGGACGCCCTGCTGTCGAAGATCTCCCTGCTGCCGCGGGAGGACCGCTGGCAGACGCTGGCCCGGATGGCGCTGCGCTACGACCTGTACGCCGCGCTGGCCGCGCTCACCGCGGAGGTGCTGGGCTCCACCTCCGACGACCTGCCGCCGGTGGAGCGGGTGCAGGAGTGGGAGCAGGCGAACGCGACGTCCATCCACCGGGCGCACCGGGCGATGGGGGAGTTCGACGAGTCCCGCGCCGACCTCTCCGCGTTGTCGGTGCTGCTGCGGCAGATCCGTACCCTGGTGCGGACCTCGGCGGCGGCCTGACGGTAAGGCGGGGCCCCCTGTTAACGCCTCCGGTAGAGGAGGGGGCCCCGCTTAACACCACCCCGACGCGCCGCGCCGGTCACGCGGTCATGTGTGCGTAGACCACGATGTTGTTCAGGTAGCTGCCGGCGCTCCGGTCGAACACCCCGCCACAGGTGACCACCCGCAGGCCGGGCACGCCGGACGGTCCGTAGACCTGCTCCGCGGGAAAGGCGGTCTTCGGGTACGACCGGACCTCGTCCACGGTGAAGGTGGCGGTCGAGCCGTCCTGCCGGGAGACCGCGATGGTGTCGCCGCGCACCAGCGCACCGAGGTTGAAGAAGACCGCCGGGCCGAGCTTGGCGGAGTCGACGTGCCCGACCACCACCGCGTTGCCGACCTCACCGGGGCTGGCGCCGGGGGAGTACCAGCCCGCCTTCATCGCCTGGTCCAGCGGGGGCACCTGCACCGTGCCGTCCGGGTTGGTGCCGAGCGTCATGATCTCTGCGCGTACCCCGATCCGGGGGATCGTGATGGTGGTCGGCGCCGATCGGGGCAGACCGACCGGCACGCCGCCGGCGCCCGCCGGGGAGCCGGGCGGCGCGGCCGGAGCGGCTCCGGCCGTGGCCGGCGGGACGGCTCCGCCCGGCGAGACCGCCGGCGTCTGCCCGGTCGGTGCCCCGGGGGTGGTGGGACCCGTCGACGGTGCGGGAACCGTCGGGGCCGGAGTGGTCGGGGGAGTCCAGTCCCACGGCGCGGCGGTCGCGACGTCCGCGTCGGGAACGCCGGCCGGATCGGCGGTGCCGGTCGGGCCGGCCTGCGCGATCGGCTGCGGCTGCGGCGGGGTGGGCGACGGCACGGTACGGACCGACGCGCCGATCAGGCCGGAGCCCACCATGGCGAGCAGGACGACGAGCGCCGCGCCGGCGGCACGCCACGGTCTCCCGTGACGGCCGCCGGCCCGGTTCGTCGTCCGGTCAGACCAGGTCACCGGCCCGCCGCCGGCGCAGCAGCACCAGCCCGCCCAGTGCGGCGGCACCGATCATGCCGGCGCCCCCGGTGGCGAGACCGCGGTCCAGACCGGTGCCGGCCATGCCGCCGTCACCGCCGTCGACCCCGCCGTGCGGCAGGACCACCAGTTCGCCCTCGCCGCAGGAGCCCCGCAGCTCGTAGCGGCCCGGGTGGACGTCCTTCCAGACGCTGGCCTCGCCGTAGTAGACGAAGTCCTTGCCGTGCTCCCAGCCGGCCTCGTCGCCGCCGGAGCCGTACTCGTCCCCGCCCTGCCAGGCGTCGCCGCCCTGCCACTCGGCCCCGTGCTCGTCCTTGCCGTCCTTGCCGTACTCGTCCCCGGCCTCGGGGCCCTTGCCGTGGTCGTCCTTGGCCTCGGGGCCCTTGCCGTGCTCGTCCTTGGCCTCGGGGCCCTTGCCGTGCTCGTCCTTGGCCTCGGGGCCCTTGCCGTGCTCGTCCTTGGCCTCCGGGCCCTTGCCGTGGTCGTCCTTGCCGTCCGGGCCGTGCCCCTCCTTGCCGTCCTTGCCGTGCTCGTCGTCGGCCCAGTCGGCGGCGTCCCAGCCCGGCTCGGCGGCCTGGCCGTACTCCTCCGGGACCTGCAGGTCCGCACCCTGGGCGGCGGGGTCGGCGGCGGCACCGGCACCCGTGCCGCCGGGCTGGGGCGCGTCGGCCGGCGGCTGCGGCATCCCCGCCTCGCCCGGCCCGTGCCCGTCCTTGCCCTGCTCGTCCTTGCCCTCGGGGGCCTTGCCGTCGGGGCCCTTGCCGTGGTCGTCCTTGCCCTGCTCGTCCTTGCCCTCCGGGCCCTTGCCGTGGTCGTCGCCGCCGTGCGCGTCCTTGCCGTCGGGACCCTGGTCCGCGTCGGCCCAGTCGCCACCACGATCGGCCCAGTCGGCGCCGTCGGCCCAGTCGCCGTGCTCGCCGTCGCGGGCCGGGTGCAGGTCGACCTTCCCGGTCACCTTCGACCAGACGTAGGCGTGCTCCTGAGGCTCGGAGCAGATCTGGAGCAGTTCCACGGTGTCGCCCGCCTTGACCACGTGCGGCTTGGCGATGACCTTGCCCTCGTCGTCGTGCCCGCCCGCGTAGGCCAGCCCTGGGGTGAACACGAGAAGGCCCGCGCCGCCGAGAGCGGCACCCGCGACGACCTTCCCGAGCATCTTCTTAGCCATGAGCAGCGTCACTCCATCCCTGTTCGTCCTGAGCCCGACGTCAGTCGAGCTACCGCCGACGTTAGACCTTTTCGCGACTTATTCGGGGAAAGATTCGTTTTTAGGACTTTGCCGATGATGTGGCTTTCGCGCGTGCGGAGCGCCGCCGCGCCCGGTCTGGGCCTCGAAGAACCCGCTGCGCGGTAGGGTCGGGGAGGGCGTATCGAGGCATTGCCATGGAAGCGCTCCCATGCAAGAATCGCTGCACGCGGTTCGGGGAGCCACACCGCGAGCTCAGACGTCGAGGGCAACCGGCACCGCCGGACGACGTCCGCTCCTACGGCCGGTCCTGCGGACCGGTCGGCACCACCACCCCCTCACGCCCGTCCGGGTCGGGCGTCCCCCGAAGCAACCCGTGGCGCGCACGGTCGATCCCGCAGGGCGACCGCCACCGCCATTCCGCCGGGCCGTACGCGGATCCGGTCTCGCCCAAGGAGATCAGTGGTATGAATCTGTGGAGAAGGCTGTCCGGCCGGAGCCGGACGCTCGCGCTCACCGGCGCCGGCGTCCTCGTGGCCGGTGGGCTCGTGACCCTTCCGGTCACCGCGGCGCAGGCCGCGACCCAGTGCAGCGTGGAATACACCACCAACGACTGGGCCGGCGGCTTCACCGCCAGCGTGGTCATCAAGAACCTCGGTGACCCGGTCAGCTCGTGGAACCTCGGCTTCACGTTCCCGAACAGCAGCCAGCGCGTGCAGCAGGGCTGGTCGGCGAAGTGGACCCAGAGCGGCCAGAACGTCACCGCGCAGAACGAGTCCTACAACGGCTCGCTGGGCACCGGCGCCAGCACCAACATCGGGTTCAACGGCGCCTGGAGCGGCAGCAACCCGAAGCCGACGCAGTTCACGCTGAACGGCACGGTCTGCAACGGCGGCACGCCGCCCACCAGCACGCCGCCCACGAGCACCCCGCCGACCAGCACCCCGCCCACCAGCACCCCGCCGACCAGCACGCCGCCCACGAGCACGCCGCCCACCAGCACCCCGCCGGGGCAGAAGGTGGACAACCCCTTCGTCGGGGTCAAGGGCTACGTGAACCCGGAGTGGAAGGCCAAGGCCGAGTCGGTCGCCGGCGGCAGCCGGGTGTCGAACAACCCGACCGCGGTCTGGATCGACCGGATCGCCGCCATCAACGGCACCCCGGACAGCAGCTCCAACGGCGCGATGGGGGTCAAGGCACACCTGGACGCCGCGCTCGCCCAGGGCGCCGGCTACATCCAGTTCGTCATCTACAACCTGCCCGGCCGGGACTGCTCCGCGCTCGCCTCGAACGGTGAGCTGGGCCCGAACGAGCTGCCCCGCTACAAGGCCGAGTACATCGACCCGATCGCCGCGATCCAGGGCGACGCGAAGTACAAGAACCTGCGGATCGTCAACATCATCGAGATCGACTCGCTGCCCAACCTGGTGACCAACACCTCGGGCAACCCGGGCGGCACCGCGATGTGCGACACGGTCAAGGCCAACGGCGCGTACGTCAACGGCGTGGGCTACGCCCTGGCCAAGCTCGGCGCCATCGGCAACGTCTACAACTACATCGACGCCGGCCACCACGGCTGGCTCGGCTGGGACAGCAACTTCGGCCCGGTCGCCGACCAGCTCAAGGCCGCCGCCGTCGCGTCCGGCAGCACCGTGCACAACGTGCAGGGCTTCATCACCAACACGGCGAACTACTCCGCGCTCAAGGAGCCGTACGTCAAGATCACCGACTCGGTGAACGGCCAGACCGTGCGGCAGTCCAAGTGGGTCGACTGGAACATGTACGTCGACGAGCTCTCGTTCGCCCAGGCCTTCCGGCAGAAGCTGGTCTCGATCGGCTTCGACAGCAACATCGGCATGCTGATCGACACCTCCCGCAACGGCTGGGGCGGCGCCGCCCGACCCACCGGACCTGGCCCGTCGACCTCGGTGGACGCCTACGTCGACGGTGGTCGGATCGACCGTCGCTTCCACGCCGGCAACTGGTGCAACCAGGCGGGTGCGGGCCTCGGCGAGCGGCCGAAGGCGGCGCCGGAGTCCGGCATCGACGCCTACGTCTGGGTGAAGCCCCCGGGTGAGTCGGACGGCTCCAGCAAGGAGATCCCGAACAACGAGGGCAAGGGCTTCGACCGGATGTGCGACCCGACGTACACCGGCAACGCCCGCAACGGGAACAGCATGTCCGGCGCCCTGCCGGACGCGCCGATCTCCGGCGCCTGGTTCCCGGCCCAGTTCGCGCAGCTGATGCAGAACGCCTACCCGGCGCTCTGATTCCGCGGCCGGACCACCCGCCGCGGCGGGAGTGAGGCACCGCCGCGCGGGTTCCCCCGGGCCCCTGGTCGACGCCCACGTCGACCAGGGGCCCCCGGCCGTCCAGGGGTCAGGGCACCGTCTTCTCGATCGCCGCCCGGCCCAGCTCATCCAGGTCACGGCGGGCCCGCTCCACGTTCTCCGCCGTCACGTCCTGACCACGGGCCCGCACCAGGTCCTCCGGCTCCCAGGGCTGCTCCGCGCCGGTACGGATGTTGTCCCCGCCCGCGCCGGTGCCGGTGCCGGTCGCGCCGGTCCCGGCCGCGTACGGGTCACCGAGGATGTCCGGCGACCCGGTGTCGGCCACCGCGCCGTCCGGTTCGGTGAAGGTGGGGTTGTCCGGGTCGGTGCCGCCGGTACGCAGCTGCGGCACCGTGCTGTCGTCGTCCACCGCCGCGGCCACCTCGGGGGTCTCCTCCAGCGGTCGTCCGGGGTCACGATCGGCCATGCTGCTGCCTCCTTGTCCCAATCGGTGATCCCCCTGGCGTACCCCCTGCGGGGGCGGCCATGCCGGCCCTCCGCCGACGGCTCAGGACTCGTCGGAGCGCGTCTTCGGCGCCTCCGTCGGGCTCACCTTCTGCCACAGCAGCATGAGCAGCCCGAAGACCAGCATCACCGCACCGGCCCACAGGTTGATCCGCAGGCCCTGCGCCTTGTCGATCTCGGCCGACGAGTCGAAGAGCCCCATCAGCCCGACGATCAGCCCGTACGCGACGAACAGCCCGCCGATGACCCGGCGGATGTCGAACAGCCGGGCCGCGGCCGAGTTCTCCTCCCGGGCGTCCTCGGTCTCGTCGACAAGCGGGTCGTGGGCCTCGCCGCCCTGGTAGCGGTCCTCGTTGTCTGCCATGACCTGGGTCCCTTCCTCAGAAGACCGGGATGTAGAAGAGGGCGGCGAGCACCACGGCGACCAGGCCGAGCAGCACCGGGGACCGGTACCAGGCCGCGTCGCCGGCCAACGAGTCGTCCTTGAGCGTGGTGTCGCTCATGCCGTACACCAGACCGGTCAGCTCGTCGTCGGTCTTCGGCCGGGTCAGCGGCGTGATGATCGCGGCCACCACCGCGACGGTGACGAAGGCCAGCCCCGCGCCCCAGAAACTCTCCTCCAGGTCGGAGTTGAAGCTGATCACGCCGAGCTTGTAGAGCAGGTAGGTGGCGATCGCCACCACGGTGCCGGAGAGCAGCGACCAGAAGCCGGCCAGCGCGCTCATCCGCCGCCAGAACATGCCGATGATGAAGGTGCCGAAGAGCGGGGCGTTGAAGACCGAGAAGAGCGCCTGGATGTAGTTCATGATGTTGCTGAAGCCGGCCGCGATGAACGCGGTGCCGATGCCGACCACCACGGCCACCACCGTGGCGATCCGACCCACCTTCACGTAGTAGCCGTCCGGGCGGTCCCGCCGGAAGTACGCCTGCCAGATGTCGTACGTGAAGACGGTGTTGAAGCCGCTGACGTTGGCCGCCATGCCGGCCATGAACGACGCCACCAGGCCGGTGACCGCGATGCCGAGCACGCCGTTGGGCAGCAGGTCGCGCATCAGCAGCGGGATGGCGTTGTTGTAGACCAGGTCGCCCTGGTCGGCGCCCAGCCCCTTGACCGTGATCAGGGCGATCAGGCCGGGGATCACGGTCACCACCGGGATGAGCAGCTTCGGGTACGCCCCGATGATCGGGGTACGCCGGGCGGCGCTCATGTTCCGCGCCGACAGCGCGCGCTGCACCTCGGCGAAGTTGGTGGTCCAGTAGCCGAAGGAGAGCACGAAGCCGAGACCGAAGACGATGCCCAGCCAGTGCGCGCCGAGCGGGTTGTCGGTGCTGCCGGTGCCCTGCCAGGCGTGCAGGCCGGCCTCGCCGAGCTTGGACTCCCGGACCGCGTCCATCAGCCCGCTCACGCCGCCGACCTTGACCAGGCCGATCACCGTGATCGGCACCAGCCCGGCGATGATCACGAAGAACTGGAGCACCTCGTTGTAGATGGCGCCGGACAGGCCGCCGACGGTGATGTACGCCAGCACGATCACCGCACCGATCACGATCGCCACCCAGAGCGGCCAGCCCAGCAGCGCCTGCATGATCAGCGCCAGCGCGTAGAGGTTGACGCCGGCGATCAGCACCTGGGCGACCGCGAAGCTGATCGCGTTGAGCAGGTGGGTCGGGCGGTTGAAGCGCAGCCGCAGGTACTCCGGCACGCTGCGGACCTTGGAGCCGTAGTAGAACGGCATCATCACGATGCCGAGGAAGACCATCGCCGGCACCGCGCCGATCCAGTAGTAGTGCACCGTCATGATGCCGTACTGGGCGCCGTTGGCGGCCATGCCGATGATCTCCAGCGCGCCCAGGTTCGCCGAGACGAACGCCAGGCCGGTGACCCAGGCGGGCAGCGACCGCCCGGAGAGGAAGAAGTCGACGCTGGTCTTGATGGCGCGCCGGGCGGCGAAACCGACCCCGAGCACCGTGACGAAGTAGAGCGCCAGGATCAGGTAGTCCAGGGCGTTCATGTTCAACCGTAGGCCGCTGCCCATGCCTGTTGCTCCCCTCGTGTGGGTGCGTGCTGCGCCGGCAGTTACCCCGATCGCGACGTTTCATGCCTGCTGTTCCGGTTCACCCGGGGACGCAAGGAGGGGCCCCTTCTTAACGCCTGGCGTCGAGAAGGGGCCCCTTCTCACCGGTCGGCCGGTGAGGTGCAGGTGCAGGTGCGGGTTGCGGGCCTCAGCGCCCCAGCACGCGGTCCAGGAAGTCGCGGTAGCCGCGTACCGCGACCCGAAGCTGCTCGGTGTCCGACGAGCCGGACTCCTGCCAGGTGCCGAGCTTGGTGCGCTGCTCCCGGAGCGCCGTGGACAGCGCCTCGATCGCCTCCTCGACCAGCGACTCCGCCTCGCCGACCGCGGCCTTCGGGTCGTCCACGAAGCGCAGCTGGACGTCGCGCCAGCGGTCCCGGAAGCCCTGCGCGGCGTCCGCGGCGAACAGCGTCGCCGCGTCGCCCGGCACGGCGCCGGGCGTGGGCCGGTCGGCGCCGGCCAGTGCCGCGCCGGCCGCGCCACCGGCCACCGCGCCGGCCGCCGCGGTGGCGGCGTCCGGGGCGACGGTGTCGTGATGCCGTCCGGTGGCCTCGGCGTCCGTGGGGACCGGCTCGGCGTCGGGGTCTACCAGGCCCGGCTCCGGGCTGCCGTAGCCGACCGCGCCGGCGGCCACCGCGTCGTCCCGGTCCCGGTCCGGCGCGCCGTCGCGGTCCGTGTCGGCGGCCAGGGCGTCGTCCCGGTGCTCGTCGTCCACGAGGGTGTCGTCGCGGTCCGCGTGCGCGTCGGCCACGGAACCGTCCCGGTCCCCGTCGTCGACGAGGTCGCCGTCGGGGTCCGCGTCGGGGTGCTCGGCCGCCCAGTGGTCCCGGTCGTGCAGCCGGTCACCGGCCGTCGGGTCGGCCCGCTCGTCGTCCAGCGGGTCGGTCCGGCCCGGCGCGCCGTCGCCCGGCACGGCGGTGTCCTCGCCGCGCGCGTCCCGCTCGTCCTGCGGACGGCCGCCGGCCAGCGCCGAGGCGGCCACCGCGTCGCCGACCGTCGCCGCGCCGAACGCCGTCGGCAGCGGCGCCGGCTCGGCGAACCCCGGGCGTCCGTCGTCGTCGCGTGCCTCGTCGTCGTCCGACCTGTCGGCCTCGTCCCGCAGCTCACCGGCGTCGTACGCCCGGGTCTCGTCGAGCCCGGCGGCCCGGTCGTCGCCCACGGCCGGGTCGTCGAACGTGCCCCGGTCGTCCAGGGCGTCCTCGGGCCCGTCGGCCCGGCCGTCCCGGTCCTGGTCACCCGGCGGGGGGACCGGTACCGGCGTGGACCGTACGGCCTCGGGGTGGTCCTGCGTGACCTGCTGCTCTTCCTGGCGCATGGCGGCGGCTCCTCAGCGGCTCGTGGCGTCGTGCTCGGAATCGGGGTGGCGCTGCTCCGGCGCCCGCTGGCCGACCGGATCCTCGCCGAGCAGGTCGGCGAAGAGGGCCCGGTAGTGCACCAGCGCCTGCCGGAGGTCCTCGGTGCCGGCCTCACCGCGCTCGTTGCGCTGCCGGATCTCGTGGGCGTCGCGGTAGTGGGTCAGCGTGCGGGCGTGCTCGACGGAGAGGTGGGCGATCTGGTCCGAGAAATCCCCGGTGGGGTAGCCGCGCTCGGCGATCAACCGGCCGACCAGCTCGTCGGCGTCGCCGACGGTCTCCGCCGGCGAGTCGACGAAGCGCACCTGGAGGTCCTCCCAGGCAGCGGCGTAGCGGGCCCGGGACTCCGGGCTGAGCGGGGTGAGCTCCAGCTCGGCGTGCCGGCGCTCGCGCTCCCGCAGCTCACGCTCGGCGGCGCCCCGGCTGTCCTGCTCCTGCACGGCCCGGTCGTACTCGGGGCCGAAACGCTGCCGCAGCGCCCGCCGGCGGTTCGCGACCACGGCGAACGCGACCAGAGCGGCGACCACGACGACGACGATGACTATGACGACTACCTGGGTGGGCGACATGGCTCCTCCTTCGGCAGCTGGTATTCCCTGGTGGGGGTGATCGCCAATCCCGTTCCGGCGCACTTTCCCGGCCGGAACGCGAAAGCTGAGCCGTTCCAGAAACGCCCGTACGGCGACGGGGCGGGCTCCACCGGCCGTCCGGCATGGTCATCTCGGACGGTAGTGAGGGGCGAGACGGCCGGTAGTGCATCCGCCGGGGATTACGTATCCTGCCCAAGGCGTCCGGGTCGGGGCCCGGCGTCGTGGCCGGTCACCTGACGGCCGCTGCCGGCGCCACCCAGCGAACCTTCCCGGGCGAGGTCTTATTGAACACCCGCGACTGGCCGATCCGCGCCAAGCTGACCGCGCTGGTCATCGGTCCGGTGACCGGGCTGCTGGCATTGTGGATCTTCGCCACCACGCTGACCTTCGGGCCGGCGCTGGATCTGCTCGCCGCCCGTACCCTCCTCTACGACCTGGGCCGGCCGGGCGAGAACGTGGTCGCCGAGCTGCAGCGGGAACGGCGGCTCTCGGTGGTCCAGCTCGCCGGCGACGGCGTCCTGCCGGAGCTGGCCGGGCAACGCGACCGCACCGACCGGGCGGTCGTCGAGCTGCGCCGGCGGATCGACGGCGAGGAGTTGCGCGACGCCGCCGACGACCAGCTCGACGCGCGGCTCGACCAGCTCGGCGCGGCGCTCGAGGCGCTGCCCGCGGGGCGGGTCTTCATCGACGACCGGAAGGTGGACCGGGCCGGCGCGGTCGGGCTCTACAGCGGGATGATCGGCTCCGCGTTCCAGGCGTTCTCCGCCATGGCCACGCTCCCCGACGTCCACCTCAATCGGGAGGCCTCGGCGCTCACCGCGCTGGGCCGCTCCCGCGAGCTTCTCGGTCAGGCCGACGCGCTGCTGGCCGGCGCGCTCACCGCCGGCCGGTACGCCGAGGGCGAGCACGAGCAGCTGGTGCGGACCGTGGAGAACCAGCGGTTCCTGGCCGAGAGCGCGGTCGCCGACCTGCCGCCCGACGAGCGGGCCGGCTACCAGCGGCTCACCGAGGGCGCGGGGTTCCTGCGCCTGCGCGCCCTGCAGGACGCGCTGATCCGCGCCGACGAACTGCCCGCCCGGTTCGACGTCCGGGCCTGGGAGAGCAGCCACGCCGAGGTCTGGCAGGGGCTGCGGGACTTCGAGCTGCGCGGCGCGGACAGTCTGGCCGAACGCTCGGTGCCGATGGCGGTGCGCATCCTGGTCCAGCTCGCCGCCGCGGGGGTGCTCGGCCTGGTCGCGATCGTCGTCTGCGTGCTGGTGGCGCTGCGGGTGGGCCGGTCGCTGGCGCACCGGCTGACCGGCGTGCGGTCGGCCGCGACCGAGATGGCCGAGGAACGGCTGCCCGACGTGGTCGCCCGGCTGCGCCGGGGCGAGGAGGTCGACGTCGCCCGCGAGGCCCCCGAGATGGACCACGGCGGGGACGAGATCGGCCAGGTGGCGAGCGCCTTCAACGAGGTACGCCGCACCGCCGTGCAGGCCGCCGTCGACGAGGTCACCCTGCGCCGCGGCTTCCACGAGGTCATCCTCAACCTCGCCCGGCGCAGCCAGGGCCTGGTCCATCGCCAGTTGGCGCTGCTGGACCGGCTGGAACGGCGCACCGAGGACCCGGACGAGCTGGCCGGGCTGTTCCAGGTCGACCACCTCGCCACCCGGCTCCGCCGGCACGCCGAGGACCTGGTCATCCTGGCCGGCGCCGCGCCCGGGCGGGGTTGGCGTCGGCCGGTCGCCGCGGTGGACGTGATGCGCGGGGCGATCTCCGAGGTCGAGGCGTACCACCGGGTCGACGTGGGTGAGGTGCAGCCGGCCGGCGTGCTCGGCCGGGCCGTCGGTGACGTCATCCACCTGCTCGCCGAGCTGATCGAGAACGCGACCGCCTTCTCCCCGCCCGGCACCCGGGTGGACGTGACCGGCCGTACCGTGCCGGGTGGCTACACCATCGAGATCACCGACCGGGGGTTGGGCATGTCGGCGGCGACGATGGCGGCGGCCAACCGCAAGCTGGCCGCCCCGCCCGAGTTCGACCCGGCCGACAGCGCCCGGCTGGGCCTGTTCGTGGTGGCCCGGCTGGCCGCACGGCACGGCGTTCGGGTGGAACTCCGGCCGGGCCGGCCGACCGGGACGACGGCCTCCGTGTTCATCCCGTCCGACCTGGTCACCGACGAGCCCGCGGTCGGCCCGGACGCCGCCTCCGCCGGGCCGGAACGCCGGCGGATGGCGAAGGTGAGCCGGCTGACCACGGTGCCGCGCGGGCGGGCGGGCCGGCCGGCCCGGGAACGCCCCGAGTCCACGGTGATCCCGCTGCCGACCACCCGGGCCTCGACGGTGGAACCGCCCGCCGACTCCGACGGCCTGCCCCGCCGGGTGCGGCGGCGCGGCCCGGTGGCGCGCCCGCGCACGGTCGC
The DNA here is from genome assembly GCF_900090105.1 of Micromonospora humi. Lineage (GTDB taxonomy): Bacteria > Actinomycetota > Actinomycetes > Mycobacteriales > Micromonosporaceae > Micromonospora > Micromonospora humi. The sequence continues at coordinate 58,985 of NZ_FMDM01000014.1, forward strand.
CGCCGACACGCCGGCCCACCGCCCGCCGGAGGAGGCGCGCCGGGCCATGTCCGCGTTGCAGGCCGGTACCGCGCGGGGGCGTCGGGACGGCGTCCGCACGGGCGGCCCGGCGGTCACCCGGATCCGGGGCGCCGGCCCGGACACGCCCACCGACGTGCCGGCCGACACCGGTACCCCGCCCATCGCGCCGGATCCGACCACGGAGCCCTCCCCGCCGGCGCCGGACCGACGAACCGCGACTGAGAGGGACGCCTAGTGGTGCACACGACGCGGCAGAACGCCGATCTCGACTGGCTGCTCGACGACCTGGTGGAGCGGGTGCCGGCGGCCCGCCGGGCGGTGGTCCTCTCGGCGGACGGGCTCCTGCTCGGTGCCTCCGCCGACCAGGACCGCACCGACGCGGAGCACCTCTGCGCGCTGGCGTCCGGCTTCTCCGGCCTGGCCAAGGGGGCCACCCGGCACCTGGACGGCGGCGCGGTCCGCCAGACGGTGGTGGAGATGGAGTCGGCGTACCTGTTCGTCACCGCCGCCGGGCAGGGCGCCTGCCTGGCCGTGGCGAGCGACGCCGACGCCGACATCGGCCTGGTGGCGTACGAGATGGCGATGCTCGTCATCCGCGTCGGTGAGAACCTGGCCGCGCCGGCCCGGACGCCGGGAGCGCCGACCGATGCGGGCTGAGTCGCCGGGGCCCCAGCACGAGTGGCTGGACGCCGACGCGGGCCCGGTGGTCCGCCCCTACACGCTCACCGGTGGGCGGGTACGCCCGCCGGTCGACGGGTTCGACCTGCTGGCCTTCGTGCTCACCACGTCGGCGGCCGAGTCGGCGGGTGTTCCCGGTCTCCAGCCGGAGCACCGCCGCCTGGTCGAGCTGGCCCGGCGGCCGAAGGCCGTCGCCGACCTCGCCGCCGACCTGGATCTCGCCGTCGGCGTGGTCCGGGTGCTGCTCGGCGATCTCCTCGCCCATGGGTTCGTCGCGGTGCACCGGCCCCCGGCCACCGCGTACCTGCCCGACGACAACATCCTCAAGGCGGTGGTCAGTGGACTCCGTGCGCTTTGACCGGGAGCCGGCCGCGTCGCGGGTGCCGCTGGCCCTCAAGATCCTCATCGCGGGTGGTTTCGGCGCCGGCAAGACGACGCTGGTCAGCGCGTTGAGTGAGGTCCGGCCGTTGCAGACCGAGGAGGTGCTGACCGGGGCCGGTCTCGGCACCGACGACGTCTCCGGCGTGGAGCAGAAGTCGACCACCACGGTGGCGATGGACTTCGGCCGGATCACCATCAACGACGACCTCCAGGTCTACCTGTTCGGCACCCCGGGTCAGGACCGGTTCTGGTTCCTCTGGGACGAGTTGGCGTTCGGCGCGCTCGGCGCGGTGGTGCTCGCGGACACCCGTCGGCTGGCCGACTGCTTCCCCTCGATCGACTACTTCGAGCAGCGCGGCGTCCCCTTCGTGGTCGGGGTGAACTGCTTCGAGGGTTCCCGGCGGTTCGGCCTGGAGGCGGTGCGCGACGCGCTGGACCTCGACCCGGACGTCCCGCTGGTGCTCTGCGACGCGCGCGACCGGCAGTCCGGGAAGATGGTGCTGATCTCACTCGTCGAGCACGTGGCCCGGCAGCGCGGCGAGCCGGTGCCGGTGGGCTGAGCCGCCCGGCTCCCGATTCCCGCCCGGCGTTCCACGACTGACCGGGCGGCCCGCCGGGAAGGCTGGTTGGATCACAGCAGGATCGGCGGAAGGTGGGAGCGTTGACCGGGCAGCACGAGGTCGTCCACATCGGCGGCTACACGGCGGAGTCGGACGGGCGGGCGGACGGGATCGTCGCGGCCCGGCGGGACCCGGTGACCGGGGCGTTGACGCCGCTCGGGACCGTGGCGGCGACGCCGTCGCCGTCGTTCCTCGCCCGGCATCCGGCGCTGCCGGTGCTCTACGCCGTCAACGAGCTTCCCGACGGGCTGGTGAGCGCGTTCCGGGTGGGGTCCGACGGCGACCTCATGCCGCTGGTCGTGCGCCCGACCGGTGGGGCCGAGCCGTGCCATCTGGCGGTCGCGCCGGACGGCCGGAACCTGTTCGTGGCGAACTACGGCGGCGGCAGTCTGGCGGTGTTCGGCCTGGACGCCGACGGCGTGCCGGGGGAGCGCACCGACCTGGTCCGGCACGAGGGACACGGCGCCGATCCCGATCGGCAGGAGCGGGCGCACTGCCACATGGTCTCGCCGGACCCGGCCGGGGGGCCGTTGCTCGCCGTCGACCTGGGCACCGACTCGGTCTACCGCTACGACCTGGAGGCCGCCTCCGGGCGGCTGGTGCCTCGGGCGCCCCGGCTGCGGACGCCGGCCGGCACCGGACCCCGGCATCTGGCCCGGCACCCGGACGGGCGGCGCTGCTGGCTGGTCGGCGAGCTGGACGGCACCGTCACCGCGTACGACCTGACGCCGGACGGGCCGCACCAGCGGGCCCGGGTGGACGCCAGCGGCCGGGCCGGGCACGTGCAACCCTCCGAGGTGGCGGTCGGGCCGGACGGACGATTCCTCTACGTGGGCAACCGCGGCGTGGGCACGGTGGCCGTCTTCGCGCTGGACGGCGCGGCGCCGGAGCTGGTGGCCGAGGTGGACACCGGTGGCGGCTGGCCGCGGCACTTCGCGCTGACCGGCGCGCACCTGTACGTCGCCGACGAACGGGCCGACCTGATCAGGATCTTCCAGGTGGACCGGGCCAGCGGGGTCCCGGAGCCGGTCGGCGAGCCGGTTCCGGCGGCCAGCCCGACCTGCGTGCTGCTGTGACCGGGCGGTAACCGAGGGCGCTGTCCGGAGTGGATGGCGATCATCTGCGTCACTGAGGCATAACTCAGCGTATCGAATATGTGATCAACTGTTTCTCCTGCGTAACTTTCGTCCGAACGGTTGTGGCAGTAACCCCACGAGATACGCAAGATGGTCACCGTGTCTGGCCGCCATCGCATGCGATCCAACCTCCGTGGGGCAGGTGCCGCCGCCGCGGCGACCGCCCTCGTCGCCGTCGTAGCCGGCTCCTGGTTCGGTTACCAGCAGCTGGCCGGCCCGAGTTGTTCGGGCCGGATCGAGCTGTCCGTGTCGGCCGCCCCGGAGATCGCCCCCGCGGTCCGCGGCGCCGCCGACGACTGGGTTGCCAACGGCGCGGCCGTCGGCGGCACCTGCATCGCGGTGAACGTCCTCTCCGCCGAGTCGGTCGACGTGGCCGCCGCCGTGGCGAGCAAGCACGGCGCCACGCTCGCCGGAGTCGGGCAGGCCAGCGGCACCGCGGTCACCCCCGACGTCTGGGTGCCCGACTCGTCGACCTGGCTGGTGCGGCTCAAGGCGGGCGGCGCCAGCGCCTTCGCGCCGGCCAACGGCGCCTCGATCGCGCGCAGCCCGGTGGTGGTCGCGCTGCCCGAGCCGGTGGCCACCCGGATCGGCTGGCCGAACAAGGAACTGCGCTGGTCCGACATGCTCGACCAGGTCACCGCCAGCAAGCCGCTGCGGGCCGGCATCGTCGAGCCGACCCAGGACGCGGCCGGCCTGTCCGGCCTGCTCTCGCTGACCGCTGCGGCCAGCTCCACCGGCGAGGCCGGCTCCCCGAAGGCGCAGGAGGCGATGGTCGGGGCGCTGCGCGCGCTCGCCACCAACCGCTCCTCGCTGCGGCAGGACCTGCTCGCGCGGTTCCCGCGTTCGACCGACCCGACGGCCATCGCCAACGGGTTGGGCGCGGCGGCACTGTCCGAGGAGGACGTGATCGCCTACAACAACACGAAGCCGCCGATCAAGCTGGCCGCGCTCTACCTGGATCCGGCGCCGATCCCGCTGGACTTCCCGTTCGCGGTGCTGCCCGGCATCGAGCCGAGCAAGGCCTCGGCCGCGCGGGTGCTCTTCGAGGCGCTGCGCTCGCCCGACTTCAAGGACCGGCTCGCGGCGCAGGCGCTGCGTGCCCCGGACGGCAACTGGGGCAGCGGCTTCCAGGCGCCGACCGGCGCGCCGAGCCCGGCCAACGGCGGTGAGAAGCAGGTCCCGCCGTCCGGTCAGGGCGGCGCGGCCGACCTCGACCCGGTCGCCATCTCGACCGCGACCACCACCTGGTCGGTGGCCACCCAGTCCGGCCGGATGCTCTGCGTCATCGACGTGTCCGGTTCGATGAAGAAGCCGGTCGCCACCGCCAACGGGGCGAGTCGTGAGCAGGTCACCGTCGCGGCGGCGAGCCAGGGCCTGGGGCTCTTCGACGACTCCTGGTCGATCGGCCTGTGGACCTTCTCCACGAACCTCCAGGGCTCGCAGGACTGGAAGGAGCTGGTCGGGATCCGGCCGCTGTCGAGCAACCGGGGCGAGTTGCAGCGCGGCCTCGCCTCGATCCGGCCCTCCAGCGGCAACACCGGTCTCTACGACACCGTGCTCGCGGCGTACAAGAAGGTCCAGCAGGACTGGGAACCCGGCAAGGTCAACTCGATCGTGCTCTTCACCGACGGCAAGAACGAGGACGACGCCAACGGCATCTCGCAGAAGGGTCTGCTCGCGCAGATCAAGAAGCTCCGGGACGACGAGCAGCCGGTGCAGGTGATCATCATCGGTATCGGCACCGAGGTGAACCGGGCCGAGCTCAAGTCCATCACGGACGCCGCCGGCGGTGGTGCCTTCGTGACCACCGACCCCAGCAAGATCGGTGAGATCTTCCTCCAGGCGATCGCGCTGCGGCCCCCCGCACCGCGCTGACCTGTGAGTCAGCGATAGCCTTCCGCCGTACCGGGAATCCGGTACGGCGGAAGGCTTCCCGGGTCAAGGTACGAGAAGTGAACTGACGGTAATGTGTCCGAATCAATCGGTAACCATAATTGTCCTGGCATGATGTCCGGGTGCCTCGACCGCGGGTCCCGGGGCGGGACCGGACGGGAACGGGGCGGTCGGTGAGTTGAGTGGGGGAGGGCCGGTGACCTCGGCGACGCTGTTGACTCCTGCCAGGACGTCGCGACCCGGGGGTGAGCGACCCGGTGCGACGACACGAGCCGCGGAACGGGCCTACATCCGGGTCCTGGTGGTGCTCGACACCGCCGTGCTGGCCGTGGCCATCCTGGTCGGCTACCTGGCCCGGTTCGGTGACGAGCAGCCCAGCGGCTCCGAGATCCCCTACGTGGTGGTCGCCCCGGTGCTCCTGCTGGTCTGGCTGGTGTCGCTCAAGGCCATGCGCTGTTACGACGACCAGGTGCTCGGCTACGGCGCGGACGAATACCGCCGGGTCAGCGCGGCCAGCCTGCGGCTGGCCGGCGGCATCGCGATCGCCGGCTACATCGCCGACGTCGGAGTGTCCCGGGGCTTCCTGGCCATCTCCTTCGCGGTCGGCACCATCGGGCTGGAGGTGGCGCGGTTCGCCGCCCGCAAGCGGTTGCACCGGGCCCGTGACCGGGGCGCCGGCTGGTCCCGCAAGGTGCTGGTGGTCGGCGACACCGCGCACGTGCTGGAGCTGGTGCACACGCTGCGTCGGGAGCCCTACGCCGGCTACCAGGTGGTCGGCGCCTGCATCCCGGACGCGCTGCTCGCCCCGGTGCCGCAGCGCCTCGGCGACGTGCCGGTGGTCGGGTCGTTCCGGGGCATCCCGGAGGCGGCCACCGCGATCGGCGCGGACACGGTGGCGGTCACCGCCTCCGGTGAGCTGACCGCGACCCGGCTGCGCCGCCTCGGCTGGCAGTTGGAGGGCACCGGGGTCGACCTGGTGGTGGCTCCGGCGTTGACCGACGTGGCCGGCCCGCGCATCCACACCCGGCCGGTCGCCGGCCTGCCGCTGATCCACGTCGAGGCGCCCGAGTTCCGCGGCGCCCGCAAGCTCGTCAAGGGCTTCGTCGACCGGTCGCTCTCGCTGATCGCCCTGCTCCTGCTGTCGCCGTTGCTGGCGGTGCTCGCGCTCGCCATCAAGCTGGACAGCCGCGGCCCGGTGCTGTTCCGGCAGACCCGGGTCGGCCAGGGCGGCGAGGAGTTCGGGGTCTTCAAGTTCCGCACCATGGTGGTCAACGCCGATGCCCTGCTCGCCGAGCTGGCCGCGCGCAACGAGACCGACGGCCTGATGTTCAAGATGCGCGACGACCCCCGGGTGACCCGGACGGGCCGGCTGCTGCGCAGGTGGTCGCTGGACGAGCTGCCCCAGCTCGCCAACGTGCTGCTCGGCCAGATGAGCCTGGTGGGTCCGCGCCCGCCGCTGCCCTCCGAGGTGGCCCGCTACGACGGCGACGTGGCCCGCCGACTGCTGGTCAAGCCGGGCATGACCGGTCTCTGGCAGGTCAGCGGCCGGTCCGACCTCAGCTGGGAGGACGGCATCCGGCTGGACCTCTACTACGTGGAGAACTGGTCGCTCGCCGCCGACCTGACCATCCTCTGGAAGACGTTCGGGGCGGTGCTGGGCAGCCGCGGCGCCTACTGAGGCGGGCCGGCCTCCGGCTGCGGGCCCAGCCAGTCCAGGCAGACCACCACCGCGTCGTCCACCAGGTCACCGGCGACGAAGGCCCGCAGGTCGCCGATCAGCGACCGGACCGCGTCCAGCGGCTCCAGCGGGCCGGTCCGGCGCAGGAACCGGTCCAGGGCCGACTCGCCGTAGCGGACCCGGTCCGAGGTGGCGTCGATCACCCCGTCGCTGACCACGAAGAGCCGGTCCCCACGGTCCAGCTGGAACCGCTGCTCCCGGTAGTCGGTGCCGTCGAACATGCCGAGCGGGAACTGCTTGTCCAGCGTCTGCTGGGCCACCTCGCCGGCGCGCAGCCGGATCAGGTGCGGTGAGCCGGCGTCGACCGCGGTCAGCGTCCCGGTGGCCAGGTCCAGCTCCATCAGGAGCACGGAGAGGTGCTGCCCACCCCGGTGCTGTGCGTAGATCGCCTGGTCGGCCAGGGCGGCCTGGTCGGCCAGACCGAGCCCGGCCCGGCGCGCGTTGCGCAGCGCGTAGGTGGCCAGCGAGGTGAGCAGCGCCGCGGCCACCCCCTCGCCGAAGCCGTTCAGCACCGCCAGCCGGAGCCGGTGGCCGTCGTCCGACCAGTCGAAGCTGTCCCCGCGCACCGCGTACGCCGGTTCGAGCTGGCCGGCCAGGCTGAACGACGGGCGGATCCGGCTGCGCCCGGGCAGCAGGTCCCACTGCATCTCGGCGGCCAGGGTGAGCCGCCGGCTGCGCCGGTTGGTCAGGTAGATGTCGGTGGTCGACGTGACGGCGGCCAGTTCGTGCCCGAGAACGGTGGCGATGGTGTCCAGCTCGTGGCGGGCGGACCGGTCGGCCGGCATCGGCGAGACCCGCAGCACGCCGCGTCGCTCGCCCCGCATCCCGACCGGGAACCAGCCGGTGCCGTCGGCGACGATCGGCTCCTGCTGGTCGAAGGCGTGCCAGGCGGGGTGGCCGGGGCCGGTGAGCGCCTCGCCGCCGCCCAGCGGCAGCAGCTCGGCGAGCCGGTAGTCGACCTGGTACAGCTCGGTGCGGGTGATCCCGTACGTGCGCCGCAGCTCGGCGGCGAGCCGGTCGACGATGAGATCGGTCGGCGCATCGGTCAGGATCTGACGCGCGCGTGCCTCCGGTTCGCTCATCTTTGCTCCTTTGCACAGGTCGCCGGCCTGGTCCGGGGAGTAGTGTCGGGCCCACCATGACCGAAGAGCCCGGTCCCGTGGGACCTGAAGCGAGTATGTCCGCCGCCCTGGACGAGGCAGCGGGCACCCTGCTCGGCGTCTGGGAGGCGGCCCGGGAGCAGACCACCAGCCGGCTCTCCGGGGCACAGTTGCGCGCGGTCATGGTCGTCGAGCAGCACGACGGGATCAACCTCCGTCGGCTCGCCACGCTCACCGACATGCTGCTCTCCTCCGCCAGCCGGCTCTGCGACCGCCTGGTGGCCGCCGGCATGCTGGAGCGGGAGCCGGGCCGCCACGACCGCCGGGAGATCTCGCTGCACCTCACCCCGGAGGCCGAGCGGCTCCTCGCCGAGCTGCGCGCCGACCGGCGGCGTCGCCTGGCGCGGATCCTCGGCGCGATGAGCCCGGACGGGCGGGCGGCGTTGCTGCGCGGGATGCGCGAGTTCGACGAGATCGGCCGCCGGGGGGCGGCGGCGGTCGCCGGAGGCTGGCCGGTGTTGCAGCCGTCGGGCGAGCGGCTCGGTGATCCCCTGGCCGACCTGGCGGCGCCGCCCCGGTCCGGCGGGCCGGCGCTGACCCGACGACCCGGCGAGCCGATCCCGCCCGACGAACCCCCGGTGATCCGCACCGCCTGACGTCGCGTTCAGCCGGTTGCGACCGCGGCCCGGGCGTTCCGCAGTCGCGCGGCCACCCGGGGATGCTCGGCCAGGGCCCGCTCCAGGGCGGCGAGCACGTCGTCGAGCAGGCGCCGGCCGCCCCGGGCGGTGAGCGCCTCCTCCTGCCACCCGAGGAAGTCCAGCAGCAGCCGGTCGTCGTCCACCCGCGCCGTCGCGATCAGCGCGTCCACCAGGTGCGCGATGCCGGACGCGACGTCCTCGGCGGCCTCCTCCGGCACGTCCACCGCCGCCAGCGCGAGCCGGACCAGTTCCCGCCGGCGGTGCAGCACCGCCACGTACGCGTCGTCCGCCGGCGGTGGCGGTGGGCCGGTGTGCGTGCCGGCGGGCAGCGGCCCGGACAGCAGCCGCACCGCGTCCCGGGCGCTGGCCCCCCAGGCCGCCGCGCCGATCGCCGTCGCCCATCGGCCCTCGGGGCCGAAGCCGGGACCACCGGCCAGCACCGGCACCCCGGCGGCCCGACTGGCCTCCACCATCCGCGCCGCCCGGACCAACCGGTTGGGTTGTACGCAGCTCAGCAGCACCGCGTCGGGGCCCGTCTGGTGCAGGTAGGAGACCAGGTGCCGGGCCGGCACGCTGGCACCCAGGAACGTCACCCGCCAGCCGGCCGCCCGGACCACCTCGCTGACGATCCGGGCCGCCAACGCGTGCCACTCGCCCTCGACGCAGGCCACCACCACGTGCCCACGGCGCGGCGCGCCGACGGCCGTACCCAGCGCGTCGACCACCAGCTCGCTGACGTGGGTGGCGGCGTGTTCCTGGGCGACGCTCCAGGAACCGGTGAGCCAGCGTCGCCCGATCTCCCGCTGGGCCACCGCGACCAGGTCGACCAGGACGTCCGCGACCGAGCAGCCCTCCGCCAGCAGGCCCCGGGCCAACGCCACGGCGCCGGCCCGGTCGGCCCGTTCCAGGTGCTCGAGGTACGCGGCCAGGGTCGCCGGCCCGATCCGGCCGCCCGGACTCACGACGCCGCCACGGCCAGCATGGCGATGTCGTCGTGCGGCTGCCCGTCGAGCCACTCGTCGACGAGTTGGAGCACCCGGTCGACCAGCGCGGCCGGCGGCAGCCCGGCCCCGGAGGCGAGCGCCTGGCGCAGCCGGTCGTCGCCGAACATGGCCAGCTCGGTGGGGCCGCCCCGGGCCTCGGTCACCCCGTCGGTGTACGCCAGCAGCAGGTCGCCCGGGGCCAGTCGCACCTCCGCCTCCGCGAACCTCGCCGCGGTCAGCGCGCCCACCGGCATGCCGCCCACCCGCACCACGTCGATCCCGCCGCCGGCGCGGATCACCAGGGGCGCGGGGTGCCCACCACCGGCCACCCGGACCAGCAGCCCGCCGTCGGGTTGCCGGTCCAGCGTCCCGAGCAGGAGCGTGGTGAACTGGGCCCGGGCGGCCGCGCCCGGCGCGTCCAGCAGCGCCCGGTTGAGCAGCGCGATCAGCTCCCGGGGACGCTGCTCGACCAGGCGCAGCGTCTGCAACGACTGGCGGACCCGGCCGGTGAGCACCGCCGCGCCCACCCCCTTGCCGCAGACGTCACCGAGCGCGAAGAGGCCGCCGGTCGGGGTGGGGAACAGGTCGTAGAAGTCGCCGCCGATGCGCAGGCTGTCCCCGGCGGCGCGGTAGCCGCCGGCCAGGGTCACCCCGTCCAGGTGCGGCAGCTTCGGCGGGAGCAGGCTGTTCTGCAGGACCCGGGCCAGGTGGGTCTGCTCGCCGTACAGTTCGGCAGCGGCCAGCGCGGCGCCGGCCCGGCCGGCGAACTCCCGGGCCAGCGCGATCTCCCGCTGGTCGAATCCGGCGCGGTCGGGGCGGCGGGCCAGGATCAGTGCGCCGGCCGGCCCACCGGCGCTGGGCATGGGGCTGATCAGCACGGTGCCCGGGCGGCCGAAGCCCGCCGGCAGCACCTCGGCCAGGTCGGCCAGCTCGGCGTCGAGCCAGGGACTGGGCTCGGTGAGGTCGCCTTCGAGCGCCTCGACCAGGCCGGGGACCGATTCCGCCGTACGCCAGCCGGCCACGCCGGTGACCGGGGTGGACTCGCCGTCGGCGCACCGGATCCAGTGCGGCTCGTCCTCGGCCGGTGGCGGCGGCCGGTGCACCACCACGGCGACGTCGGCCAGGTAGGGCACCGGCAGGGTCACCGCGGTGCGCAGGGTCTGCTCCCGGTGCAGGGAGAGCCCGAGCCGGCTGCCGGCCCGGGCCAGGAAGGCGGTGCGGGAGCGCTCGGCGAGCAGCGCGTCCGTGCGGGCCTGCTCCTCGGTGACGTCCCGCACATACCAGGCGCAGCGGTCGCCGGCCAGCTCGCGGCGCAGGCCGCGCAACCGCCGGCCGTGATGCTCGGTCTCGAACGTGTCGGCGCCGTCGCGGGCCGCCTCGGCCAGCGCCGGCACCCGGCACCCGGCCAGGCCCACGCCGGGCGTCAGCTCGGGGAGCAGCTCCGCCGCCATGGCGTTGACCAGTGTCACCACGCCGGCCGGGTCGATCGTGACGACCGCCTCGGCCAGCCCGTCCAGCAGCTCGCGGGCGAGCCGGTCGTCGGCCGGCAGCGCGGCCCCGGCCACCCGCCGGGGTCGTTTCCGGGGGACGGGTCCACCGCCGCTGACCGGCCCGGCGACACCGCCCCGGCGTGCGGCGGTCACCGCCGGTGGCCGGGCGCTTCGGCCGGTCGACCGGTGTGCATGCTGTCGGTGCGCTCCTCGCTCGGCGGACAGGTTGCCTCCCGGCAAGCGTACCGAGCGGGTACGACGAATGCCCGTCGAGGACGGCTCCGATCAGGGCGTCCGGGTGAGCCAGCCGACCGGCCGGTCGACGATCCGGCGGACCACCGAGGTGGCGCCGCCGACCGCTGCGGACTGGGCCCCGAGCACGGCGGGCCGCACCGTGACCGGGGACCACGCGGCGGTCAGCACCCGGCGGGAGATCTCTGCCACCACCGGCGGGCGCAACCAGGGCGCGAGCGGCGCGTATCCGCCCCCGAGCACCACCGTGTCCAGGTCCAGCAGGTTCACCACGCCGGCCACCGCCACGCCGAGCGCGGTGCCGGCGTCGGCCAGCGCCGCCAGGGTGGCCGGGTCGCCGCCCTCGGCCAGGTCGGCCAGGCGGGTGGCGGCGGTGTCGGCGGGCAGTTCCGCGCCGGGCAGCCCGGCGGCGGCCAGGATCGCCTCCTGGCCGGCGTACCGCTCCAGGCAGCCCTGGCCGCCGCAGCGGCACGGCCGTCCCTGCGGTTGGACCGGGAAGTGACCGATCTCTCCGCTCCAGCCACGGGCGCCCCGGTAGAGGGCCCCGTCGAGCACGATGCCGGCGCCGATGCCGATCTCGCCGGTGACGTGCAGGAAGCTGCGGGGCCCGGGCGCCGTGGCGTACAGCTCGCCGAGCGCGGCGAGGTTTGCCTCGTTGTCGACCACCAGCGGCGGCACCCCGTCGACCGGCTCGGCGAGCGGGTGCCCGGCCAGCAGCGCCGGCACGTCCACGTCCCGCCAGCCGAGGTTCGGCGCGAGCCGGACCAGGCCGCCGTCGCCCACCAGGCCGGGCACGGCCAGCGCCGCGCCGGCCAGGGTCAGTCCGTCGCGTACGGCGGCGGCGCGGGCCTCGGCGGCGAGCGCGGCCAGCCGGGCGAGCGCGTCGGCGGGGGAGGCCGGGCGCAGGTCGGCGCGGCGGACCAGGTGGTGCCGGACCGTACCGGTGAGGTCCACCACGCAGGCCGCCAGGTAGTCGACGTTCACCTCCAGGCCCAGCCCGGCCGGGCCGTCGGCGGCCAGCAGCAGGCCACGGGCCGGCCGGCCCGCCCCGGTGCGGGGAGCCGGTTCCGCCTCGACGACCAGCCGCCCGGCGATCAGGTCGTCGACGACCGCGGAGACGGTGGCCCGGGTCAGCCCGGTCCGCGCGGCGAGCTCCGCCCGCGACGGCGGGCGGTCGGCGGCGGCGATCCGCCGGAGCACCACCGCGAGGTTCAACTCGCGCAGGCTGCCCTGCCGGACCGCTCCGGCGGTGCTGGCGCTGGTCACCACTTGACACTGCCACATCCCCGCCATTTAATTCAACCGCTGAACAAATCGCGGACCACACCACCCGGAGGTTCCCATGGCACCCCGTCCCACCCCCGCGGACAAGTTCTCCTTCGGTCTCTGGACCGTGGGCTGGCCGGCCCGCGACCCGTTCGGCGACGCCACCCGGCCCGAGCTGGACGCCGTCGAGGCGGTGCACCGGCTCGCCGAACTCGGCGCGTACGGGATCACGTTCCACGACGACGACCTGGTCCCGTTCGGCGCGGACGCCGCCACCCGCGACGCCCGGATCGGCCGGTTCCGCAAGGCCCTCGACGAGACCGGCCTGGTGGTGCCGATGGTCACCACCAACCTCTTCACCCACCCGGTGTTCAAGGACGGCGGGTTCACCAGCAACGACCGCGACGTCCGCCGGTACGCGCTGCGCAAGGTGCTGCGCAACGTCGACCTCGCCGCCGAGATGGGCGCGAAGACGTTCGTCATGTGGGGCGGCCGGGAGGGCGCCGAGTACGACGTGGCCAAGAACGTCCAGGCCGCGCTGGACCGCTACCGCGAGGCCGTCGACCTGCTCTGCCAGTACGTCGTCGACAACGGTTACGACCTGCGCTTCGCGCTGGAGCCCAAGCCGAACGAGCCCCGGGGCGACATCCTGCTGCCCACCGTCGGCCACGCGCTCGGCTTCATCTCCACCCTGGCCCGCCCGGAGATGGTCGGGCTCAACCCGGAGGTCGGCCACGAGCAGATGGCCGGGCTGAACTTCGCCCACGGCATCGCCCAGGCGCTCTGGCAGGGCAAGCTGTTCCACATCGACCTCAACGGCCAGCGCGGCATCAAGTACGACCAGGACCTGGTCTTCGGCCACGGCGACCTGCTCAACGCGTTCGCCCTGGTCGACCTGCTGGAGCACGGCGGTCCGGACGGTGGCCAGGCCTACGACGGCCCGCGCCACTTCGACTACAAGCCCTCGCGCACCGAGGACATGGACGGGGTGTGGGCCTCGGCGGCCGCGAACATGAGCACCTACCTGCTGCTCAAGGAGCGGGCCGCGGCGTTCCGCGCCGACCCCGAGGTGGCCGAGGCGCTCGCCGCCGCCCGGGTGGCCGAGCTGGCCACCCCGACGCTCGACGCGGGTGAGGGCTACGCCGAGCTGCTCGCCGACCGGACCGCGTTCGAGGAGTTCGACCCGGAGGCCGCCGGGGCGAAGGGCTTCGGCTTCGTCCGGCTCAACCAGCTCGCCGTCGAGCACCTGCTCGGCGCTCGCTGAGGCGGCCCGCCATGCCGCTCGTCGCCGGGGTCGACTCGTCGACCCAGTCCTGCAAGGTGGTGGTCCGGGACGCGGAGACCGGCGCGCTGGTCCGGCAGGGCCGCGCGCCGCACCCGCCCGGCACCGAGGTCGACCCGTACGCCTGGTGGAACGCCCTGCGGGCGGCGGTGGCCGAGGCCGGCGGGCTGGCCGACGTGGCCGCCGTCTCGGTCGGCGGCCAGCAGCACGGCATGGTCTGCCTGGACGAGGCGGGCGAGGTGGTGCGCCCGGCGCTGCTGTGGAACGACACCCGCTCCGCCGACGCGGCCCGGGACCTGGTCGAGGAGGCCGGCGGCGGGGAGATCGGCCGCCGGTTCTGGGCCGACGCGACCGGCGCGGTGCCGGTGGCCAGCTTCACCGCCACCAAGCTGCGCTGGCTGGCCCGGCACGAGCCGGCGAACGCGGACCGGGTGGCCGCGGTGTGCCTGCCGCACGACTGGCTCACCTGGAAGCTCGCCGGCGCGCCCGGGCTGGCCGCGCTGCGCACCGACCGGGGCGACGCCAGCGGCACCGGCTACTGGTCGCCGCACACCGGTGAATACCGGTTCGACCTGCTGGAGCGGGCGTTCGGCCGGCGGATCCGGGTGCCGGTCGTGCTGGGCCCGGCCGAGGTGGCCGGGCGGCTCGACCCGGCGGTGCTCGGCGACGTCCCGCCCGGCCCGGGGTCCGGCGCGGTCGGTCCGTCCGGCCCGAGCGCCGGCGCGGCCGATGGTCCGGGGGCCGGTGGGGTGCTGCTCGGGCCGGGGACCGGCGACAACGCCGCGGCGGCGCTCGGCGTCGGCGCCGGCCCGGGCGACGTGGTCGTCTCCATCGGCACCTCCGGCACCGTCTTCGCGGTCGCCGACACCCCGGCCGCCGACGCCACCGGCGCGGTGGCCGGCTTCGCCGACGCCGGCGGCCGGTTCCTGCCGCTGGTCGCCACGCTGAACGCGGCCCGGGTGCTCGACGCCGCCGCGACCCTGCTCGGCGTCGACCTGGACACGCTCGGCGAGCTGGCCCTCTCCGCCCCGCCCGGCGCGGACGGGCTGGTCCTGGTGCCCTACCTGGAGGGGGAGCGCACGCCGAACCGGCCGGACGCCACCGGCACGCTGCACGGCCTCACGCTGGCCACCTCGAACCCGGCCCACCTGGCCCGGGCCGCCGTCGAGGGGCTGCTCTGCGGGCTGGCCGACGGCCTCGACGCGCTGCTCGCCCAGGGCGCCCGCGCCGACCGGATCATCCTGGTCGGCGGCGGCGCCCGGTCCGCCGCGGTACGGCGGATCGCCCCGCAGGTCTTCGGCCGCCCGGTGGTGGTCCCGCCACCCGGGGAGTACGTCGCCGACGGCGCGGCCCGGCAGGCCGCCTGGGTGGCGCTGGGCGGCGACACCCCGCCGGACTGGTCGATCGGCGACACCGAGGAGTACACCGCCACCCCCGTCCCCACCATCCGCGAGCGCTACGCCCACGCCCGGGGTTAAGGAGGGGCCCCCGCTTAACGGATTCTGCATAGGCGGGGGCCCCGCTTAACACCGGACGCGGCGCGCCGGGGGGTCGTGGTGCGCGCCGGGCGCAAGCCTGGTTGGCTGCCGGCATGAGCGGCACGATGGTCTCCCGGCGCGGGAACGCGGCGCACCGGCTCTACAGCGTCGTCGTCTTCGTGGTGCTCGCCTCGCTGGACAACGTGGCGATCGGCCTGGTGCCACCGCTGTACGGGCCGATCTCCGGCGCGCTCGGCGTACCCCAGCGGTTGCTCGGCCTGGTCACCGCCGTCAGCTTCCTGGTCAGCGCGGTGGCCGCGGTGGGCTGGGCGTACGTCGGCGACCGCACCAACCGCAAGCCGCTGCTCATGGTCGGCACGCTGATCTGGGCGGCCGGCACCGGCGGCAGCGCGCTGGCCGAGCGGTACCCGACGTTCCTGGCCGCGCAGCTCGTCGCCGCTGTCGGGCTGGGCGCGGTCGGCTCGGTCGGCTTCTCCGTGGTCACCGATCTGATCTCGCCGCGCCGCCGCGGCCTGGTGATGAGCTTCTGGGGCCTGTCCCAGGGCGTCGGCACGCTGGCCGGCACGCTGGCCGGGGGCCTGCTCGGGGCGACCGACTGGCGGCGGCCGTTCCTGCTGCTGACCGGCGTCGGTCTGGCCGCCACCGTGGCCTACCTGTTCACGTACGACATCGCGCGCGGGCAGAGCGAGCCGGAGCTGGCCGACGCGCTGGACGCCGGCGGCGAGTACGACTACCGGATCAGCCGCGCCGACCTGCCCCGGATCCTGGCCCGGCGGACCAACCGCTGGCTGATCCTGCAGGGGCTCACCGCCCAGGCCGCGTTCGGCTCGCTGGTCTGGCTGCCGGTGCTGTTCAGCCAGCGGGCCGAGGCGCAGGGCTACTCGGCGGCCACCGCCGTCGTGGTGGGCAGCGTGTTCGCCACCCTGTTCCAGCTCGGCGGCGTGCTGTCCATCGTGGGCGGGCTGGTCGGCGACGCGCTGCAACGGCGTACGCCGAGTGGCCGGGCCCTGGTCGCGGCCGTGGGCATCCTCGCGGCCGTGCCGTTCTACCTGGTCCTGTTCTTCGTGCCGATCCACATCGACGTGCCCGACGGCGCCGGCTCCGGCGCGGTGGTGGCGGCCGTGCTGTCCAGCGTGCTGACCGAGCCGACGGTCGGGCTGAGCCTGCTCACCGCCGTGGTCGCGCTGGCGCTCACCTCGGCCAACTCGCCGAACTGGTTCGCGCTGATCGCCGACGTGAACCCGCCCGAGCACCGGGGCACGGTCTACAGCCTCGGCAACCTGGTCAACGGCGTGGGGCGGGCGGCCGGCAACGGGCTGGTCGGGGTGGCGTTCGCCGCGCTGCGGGTGGCTTTCCCGCCGCCGCTGAACTACGCCGTCGGGCTGGCCGCGTTCCAGCTGTTCTTCGTGCCGACCGGGATCATGTACTGGCTGGCCGCCCGCACCTCACCCCGGGACATCGCCCAGGTGCACGCGCTCCTGCACACCCGCGCCGACCGCCTGGAAGCCGAAGGCGGGGGCCCCGCTTAACAGGTGGGTGTTAAGCGGGGCCCCCGCCTATGCAGAAAGCGTTAAGCGGGGCCCCCTCCTTACACCCACCACACGGTGACGTCGGTGGGGACGGCGGTGCCGTCCAGGGGGGCGCTGGAGGCCAGCACCGTGGCGCCGTCGGGCAACGGCACCGGGGCCGCGCCGAAGTTGGTCAGCACGGTCAGGTCGCCGTTGGTGAACGTGAGCACCTCGTCGCCGGAGGAGAGGAAGCGCATCGGCCCCCGGGCCAGCCCGTGCTCGCGGCGCAGCCGCAACGCGGTCCGGTACAGCTCGTACGTCGAGCCGGGCACCCCGCGCTGCCGGTCCAGCGCGTACTCGGCCCAGACCGGCGGCTGGGGCAGCCAGCTCGCGTCGGTCGGGCCGAAGCCGTACGACGGGGCGTCGGCCTCCCACGGGATCGGCACCCGGCAGCCGTCCCGGCCGCGCTGGGTGTGCCCGCTGCGGGCCCAGGTCGGGTCCTGCCGGGCCTCGTCGGGCAGCGTGGTGTGCTCCGGCAGCCCCAGCTCCTCACCCTGGTAGAGGTAGGCCGACCCGGGCAGCGCGAGCATCAGCAGGCTGGCCGCCCGGGCCCGGCGCAGGCCGAGCGCCGCGTCGGGCTGCGGGTCGTCGACGCCGATGCCGTTGGTCCGCCCGCCGCCGGTG
The DNA here is from genome assembly GCF_900090105.1 of Micromonospora humi. Classification (GTDB taxonomy): domain Bacteria; phylum Actinomycetota; class Actinomycetes; order Mycobacteriales; family Micromonosporaceae; genus Micromonospora; species Micromonospora humi. Next base: position 76,214 of record NZ_FMDM01000014.1, read on the forward strand.
CTCAGCCCGAGCCGGGAGGCGTGCCGGACCACGTCGTGGTTGGACAGCACCCACGTGGTGGGCGCGCCGACCGCGTCGGTGGCCTCCAGCGAACGGGTGATCACCGCGTACTGGGCCGGGGCGGTCCAGGCGGCCATCAGGTACTCGAAGTTGAACGCCTGGTGCATCTCGTCGGGCCGGACGTAGCGGGCCAGCCGCTCGGCCGGCTCCACCCACGCCTCGGCGACCAGGACCCGCTCCCCGGCGTACGAGTCGAGCAGCCGCCGCCACTCCCGGTAGATCTCGTGCACGCCGTCCTGGTCCCACATCGGCGGGCGCGGCTTGTCCGCCTCGTTGCCGGAGAGGATTTCCTGCGGCTCCTGCCAGTCGGCCAGGTCGGCCTGCTTGATCAGGCCGTGCGCCACGTCCACCCGGAACCCGTCGACGCCCCGGTCCAGCCAGAAGCGCAGCACGTCGAGGAACTCCTCGCGGACCTCCGGGTTGTCCCAGTCGAGGTCGGGCTGGCCGGTGTCGAACAGGTGCAGGTACCACTGGCCGTCGGGCAGCCGGGTCCAGGCCGGGCCGCCGAACACGCTCTCCCAGTCGTTCGGCGGCTCGGCGCCGTCCGGGCCCTTGCCGTCGCGGATGACGTAGCGCCGCCGTTCCGGGCTGCCCGGCGCGGCGGCGACGGCCGCGGCGAACCAGCGGTGCGCGGACGAGGTGTGGTTGGGCACCAGGTCGACGATCACGCGCAGGCCGCGGGCCTTCGCCTCGGCGATCATCTTGTCGGCGTCGGCGAGCGTGCCGAAGAGCGGATCGACGTCCCGGTAGTCGGCCACGTCGTAGCCGGCGTCGGCCTGCGGGGACGGATAGAACGGGGACAGCCAGACCGCGTCGACCCCCAGCTCGGCGAGGTGGTCGAGACGGGCCGTGATGCCGGGCAGGTCGCCGATGCCGTCGCCGTCGGAGTCGGCGAACGAGCGGGGGTAGACCTGGTAGATGACCGCCTCGGTCCACCAGCCGGTGGCCGGGGCCTGCTTCGTCGCGTCGGTGTTCAGCGCCTTCTCCCTGTCGTTGGTGCGGGACGAACGGGTCCGTTCAGTGTGCCCGGGGCGGCGCGGTCGACTCGCGCACGACGAGCCGAGTGGGGAGGATCACCGAGGTCGGCGTCCGCCGGTCGCCGTCGGCGCCGCGCGGCTCCGGCACCAGCCCGGGGTACGGGTCGGCGGCGCGCGTGCCCAGCGGGTCCAGCAGGATGCGGGCGGCGAGCCGTCCCTGGTCGGCGGCGGGCTGGGCGATGGTGCTCAACCCCAGCACGCCGGCCAGGTCGTGGTCGTCGATGCCGATCACGCTGACGTCCTGCGGCACCCGCAGCCCGGCGTCGCGCAGCGCGGTGACCGCGCCCATCGCCATCTCGTCGCAGGCGGCGAAGATGGCGGTGGGCGGTTCGCCCCGGGCGAGCAGCTCGGCGGTGGCGTGGGTGCCCCCGTCGATGGTGAACCGGGATTCGACGTCGAGGCTCGGGTCGGGTCGGAGGCCGGCGGCGCGCAGCGCCTCCTGGTAGCCGCGCCGGCGGTCCAGGTGGGTGGTGAAGGCCAACTCGTCGTCCGGGTCGCCGGAGATGTGCGCGATCCGGGTGTGCCCGAGGTCGAGCAGGTGGCGGGTGGCGGTGCGGGCGGCGGCCACGTCGTCGATCCGGACGCAGGGCCAGCCGGGCACGCCGCTGCCGGAGCTGATGGTCACGCCGGGCAGGTCGAGTTTGGTGAGCGCGTGCACGTCGGCGGCGCGCAGCGGGGTGGCGACCAGGATGATCGCGTCGACCCGCTTGTGTAGGGCGGCCGTGCGCAGCACCCGCTGGCGGGTCTGCTCCCGGCCGCCGAGGTTGTAGAGCAGCAGGTCGTAGCCGTTCTGCTGGAGGTAGTCCTCGACGGCCTCGACGACCGTGCCGAAGAACCACCTGGTGATCCGGGGGACCACCACCGCGACGGTGCCGGTCCGCCCGCCGGCCAGCCGGGAGGCGCTGGGCGAGACCGCGTACTGGAGCTGCTCGGCGGCGGCGAGCACCCGGCGGCGGGTGGCGGCGGAGACGGTCGGCAGGCCGCGCAGCGCGCGGGACACGGTGGCCGTGGAGACCCCGGCCAGCCGGGCGACGTCGTCAATCTTGGTCATCGTGGCTCCCCGCTGCGACCCGGGCCCCGCCGCCGTCGGACCCGGCGGCGGCGGGGCGGCGGATCAACCCTTGACGCTGCCGGCGAGCAGGCCCCGCACGAAGTAGCGCTGGAGGGACAGGAACACCAGCAGCGGTACGACGATCGACACGAACGCGCCGGCGGTGAGCCGTTGCCACTCGTTGCCCCGGGTGCCGGCCAGCTCGGCGAGCCGGACCGTCAGCGGGGCGGTCTCGTCGCCGCCCCCGGCGAAGATCAGCGCGACCAGCAGGTCGTTCCAGACCCAGAGGAACTGGAAGATGCCGATCGCCGCCAGCGCGGGCGTGATCAGCGGCAGCACGATGGTGCGGAAGATCTTCGGGTGGGTGGCGCCGTCGACCCGGGCCGCCTCCATCAGGTCGCCGGGGAGCTGCGAGATGAAGTTGTGCAGCAGGTAGACGGCGAACGGAAGCGCGAAGCAGGTGTGCGCGAACCACACCTGGGCGAACTTCTGCTCGTCGACCAGGTCCCAGGCGGGGAGGAGCTGGACCCCGCCGAGGGTGACGCCGGTGGAGAAGAACCGCAGCAGCGGTACGAGGGCCATCTGCAGCGGCACGATCTGCAGCGCGAAGATGCCGATGTAGAGCCAGTCCCGCCCCTTGAAGTTGATCCACGCCAGCGCGTACGCGGCGAGGGAGGCGAACGCGATGGGGAACAGCACCGAGGGGATGGTGATCGCCAGCGAGTTGATGAAGTAGCTGGCGAGCTGCCCCGACGAGCCGGTGCTGAACAGCACGTCCTGGTAGTTCTGCAGGGTGAACTGCGGGTCGCTGAAGAACGTCCACCAACCGGTGGTCTTGATCTGGTCCTCGGGCCGGAACGAGGAGATGAACAGGCCGAAGGTCGGGATCGTCCAGAGCAGCGCGAGCACGATCGAGACGAGCGTGGCGGTGCGGCTGTTGAGCCGCTTGCGGACCCGGGCGGCCCGGGTGAGCGGCGCCGGGGGTTGGACGCCGGCTCCGACGGTGGGCGAGGCGGTGGTCATCTCAGCCCTCCCGCTGCTTGCGCAGGTTGCGGATCTGGTAGATCACGAGCGGCAGGACCAGGACGAACAGGAAGACCGCGAGCGCCGAGCCCTGCCCGTTCTCGCCGTACCGGAACGCCTGGTTGTACATCTCGGTCGCGATCACGTTGGTGTCGTAGTTGCCGTTGGTGGCGGTCCGTACGATGTCGAAGACCTTGAGCGTGGCGATGGAGATCGTCACCACCACCACGATCAGCGCCGGCCGGATGCTCGGCATGGTGATCCGCCAGAACATCTGCCACGGCGTGGTGCCGTCCAGTCGGGCCGCCTCGATGATGTCCGCCGGGATGGCCTTGATGGCTGCGGAGAGCACCACCATGGCGAAGCCGGCCTGGATCCACACCATGATCACGATGAGCAGGAACGTGTTCAACGGCGAGTCCAGCAGCCACTGCTTCGGCTCGCCGCCCAGGGTGACCACGATCTGGTTGAGCAGGCCGATCTGGTCCTGCTCGTCGCCCCGGTAGGCGTAGATGAACTTCCAGATGATGGCGGCGCCGACGAACGAGATGGCCATCGGCAGGAAGATCAGCGACTTGGCGGCCGACTCGAACCTGGCCTTGTCCACCAGGACCGCGTAGATCAGGCCGAACGCGCTGGCCACCAGCGGCACCAGCAGCACCCAGATCAGGGTGTTGATCAGGACCCGGAAGATCGAGTCCTCGTCGAACATCCAGCCGTAGTTGTCCAGACCCACCCAGTTGGTGCTGCTCGAGTCCATGAAGGAGAGCAGCGTGGTGCGGACGGCCGGGATCACCAGCCCGATGGTCAGGAACAGCAGCGTCGGCAGCAGGAAGAAGAACGCGAACGCCCCCTCGCGCTGCTTGCGCCGGCGGGGTGCCGGGGCGCCGCTCGCCGAGGCCGCGACCAGTTGCGCCTCCCGGCGCCGGGCGAAGAAGGCCGGCACCACGTCGAGGAGCAGGAGCAGCCCGCCCACCACCGCGACGAAAGCGATCAGCCCGTACATCAGCATGAGGAACTTCGGCTGTTCCGCCGCGAAGTCGAACTCCATCAACCCTCCCTCAAGGGTTCGGATACGGGTGGGTGGTCCGGCCCGCGACGCGGACCGGACCACCCGCTCGGATCACTTCCAGCTGCCCTCGATGTCGTTCAGGACGGTGGTGGTGTCCTTGCCGTTGATCCAGGCGACCATGCCCTTCCAGAACGTGCCCGCGCCGACCGCGGCCGGCATCAGGTCCGAGCCGTCGAAGCGGAAGACGGTCTTGGGGTCCTGGAGGATGCCCACGGAGAGCTTGTCCACCGGGTTCGGGACGTTGTTGATGTCCAGCTTCTTGTTCGCGGACACCCAGTCACCGATCTTGGCCCGGCTGTTGGCGTACTCGCCGGAGGCCAGGTAGGTCTGCACGGCCTGGACCTCGGGACGGTCGGCGAAGGCGGCGACGAACTCGCCACCACCCAGCACCGGCTTGCCCTTGGCCGGGTCGATGGCCGGGAAGTAGAACGCGAAGACGTCGCCGTCCTCGGCCACCTTGGTGCCCTTCGCCCACTGGTTGGCGTAGAAGGACGCCTGCCGGTGCAGCGCGCACTTGCCGCTGAGGACCGGCGCGCCGGCCTCCTGGAACGAGGTGGTGGCGATGCTCTTCACGCCGCCGAACCCGCCGTTGACGTACTTCTCGTTCTTCAGGATGGTGCCGGCCTGGTTGACGGCCGTGGCGACCTGCGGGTCGTTGAACGGGATCCCGTGGGTGGTCCACTTGTCGTAGACCTCCGGCCCGCCGGTGCGCAGCAGGACGTCCTCGATCCAGTCGGTGGCCGGCCAGCCGGTGGCGTCACCGGACTCGATGCCGGCGCACCACGGCTTGGTGCCGCTCGCCGCGATCTTGTCGCTGAGGTCGATCAGCTCCTGCCAGGTGGTCGGGACCGACCAGCCCTTCTCCTTGAAGGTCTTCGGCGAGTACCACACGAAGGACTTCACGTTGGAGCCCAGCGGGGCGCCGTAGAACTGGCCGTTGACGGTGCTGTACTTCAGCCAGTCGGGGGAGTAGTTCTGCTCGGCCATGGCCTTGGTGTCGGCGCCGGCCGGCTTGAGCTTGCCCGAGTCGACGAACCGCTTGAGCAGGCCCGGCTGCGGGATGAAGGCGATGTCGGGGGCGTTGCCGCCGTCCACCCGGACGGGGAGCTGGGCCTCGAACTCGCCGGAGCCCTCGTGGTCGATGTCGATGCCGGTGCAGTCCTCGAACTCCTTCCAGGACTGCTGGAGGCGCTCGTCCTCGATGTCCCGGATCGACGAGTAGATCGAGACCTTCTTACCGTCGTTGCCCTGGTACTTCTCGTATGCCGCGCACTCGGCCGAGCCCGCCTTGTCGCTCTTCTTGTCGTTGCCGGTGCCGCAGGCGGCGACGCCGAGCGCCAGCCCCAGCACGCCGGTGACCGCGAGAGCCTGGCGTGATCTGGCAAACGCCATGCCGATCTCCTTCCTTGCCGGCGCGTGGGGGATATCGAACCCGCGCCGGTCCGATGGTCGTCCCCACATGTAAGCGCTTGCATCCCGCGTGGTCCACCCCTAGCGCGGACACGGCCCGGTAACAATCCCGAAACCCGGTCACCCCTGGTGGGTGCGCTCCCACGGATCTTCCGCGGAACGGAACTTTCTGCCACGCTGTCCGTATCGAATTGAAGACTTTCAACATAGGAGGCAGTGGATGCGCAAGCGGTGGCTCAGTCTCGCGGCGGGCGTGGCGGTCCTGGCCGCGACCGTGGTCCCGGCGGCGCCGGCGCTGGCCGCGCCGACGTTCAAGGTCCCGTTCCCGTGCAACCAGTCCTGGTCCGGGCAGACCCGGTCGGACCACAGCCCGGCCAACGCGATCGACTTCAACCGCACCGACGACCTGGGCGACCCGGTGGTGGCCAGCGCGCCCGGCACCGTCGACGTGGTGACCAACCTCGGCGACACCAGCTACGGCAAGTACGTCCGGATCAACCACGGTGGCGGCTACACGACCTACTACGCCCACCTGAACGCCTTCAACGTCTCGGTCGGGCAGACCGTCGGCTACGGCCGGGTGATCGGCTACGTCGGCACCACGGGCGGCTCCACCGGCCCGCACCTGCACTACGAGCAGCGCCTGAACGGCAGCTCCGTGAAGATCAAGTTCAACGGCGCGCAGGCTCTCTACTGGGGTACCAAGACCTACACCAGCGACAACGGCTGCGCCGGATCGAACACCGGCGCCGGCACGGTGAACACCGCGGGCGCACCGCTGACCGTGCGCTCCGGCCCGGGCACCGGCTACAGCGCGGTCGGCACGGTGGCCGACGGGGCCGGCGTGACGATCCACTGCCAGACCACCGGCACCACGGTCACCGGCACCTACGGCACCAGCTCGATCTGGGACCGGATCGGCTCCGGCCGGTTCGTCTCCGACGCCTACGTCTACACCGGCTACGACGGCTACATCCCGAGCGTGCCCCGCTGCTGACGCCGGCCGGCGCGGGGGCGGCGGCCCCCGCGCCCGGAGCGGGTCAGGCGTTCATCCGCCAGATGGCGAGGTTCAGCGCGGCGGCGAACGTGACCCACGCCCAGTACGGCAGCATCAGGAACGTCGCCGGCCGGGACACCCGCCGGAACAGGAACACGGTCACGCCGATCGCCAGCCACATCAGCACGATCTCGGCGAACGCCAGCCCGTAGCGGCCGGCGCCGAAGAAGAGCGGGGTCCAGATCGCGTTCAGCACGAGCTGCGCACACCAGGCCCAGAGCGCGGGGCCGAAGCCGACCCGTCGCCAGACCAGCCAGCCGGCGATCGCGATCAGCGCGTAGAGCACGGTCCAGACCGGGCCGAACAGCCACGACGGTGGCGCCCAGGACGGCTGGTCGAGGCTCTGGTACTCGGCGGAGGTGCCCCGGACACCCAGACCGCCGATGGCGGCGGCGGCGAACGTGGCGGCGCCGAAGCCCACCAGCGCCCACCACTTCCGGGCCCCGGCGGTGCGCCGGGTGGCACGCTGCGACATCTCCATGGTCGAGATATTGCCGTTTCGCGCCGGGGGCAAACCCACCCGGACGCGAAAGCGCCGGGATCGTCGGGTCCGGGCGCTCCGGTCTGGGAGGACAGAGCGCCGAACCCGACGACCCCGGCGGGTCAGGGGTGTTGCGGTCGGACGGTTACGTGTTGAAGATGCTGACGCCACCCGGGCCGACCAGCAGGCCGACGACGATGAGGACGATGCCCCAGAGGATCTGCCGGCGGAAGAGGGCGAGAATTCCGGCGACCACGAGTACGACTGCGAGAATCCAGAGAATCAGCTCCATGGCGGCTGGATACCCGGGTGTCCGATCCCGGAAACCTCCCGCTCAGTCGAGCTGTTCTCCCAGGTGGAAGACGCTGTACGCCTGCTTGATCACGGGGTGCGCGACGTTGCGTACCCGGACCCCGCCCGGGGTGGTGCCCCGCTCGGTGCCGTGGTGGGCGTGCCCGTGCAACGCCAGCGCGGTGGGCGCCGAGTCGATCGCCTGCCCGAGCTGGTAGCAGCCGAGGAACGGGTAGATCTCCAGCGGCTCACCGGCGAGCGTGTCCGGCACGGGGGCGTAGTGGGTGAGCGCGACCAGCGCGTCGCAGTCCAGGGAGAGCAACGCGGACGCCAGCGCGTCGGCGCTCTCCCGGGTGGTCCGCACGAACGACTTCATCTCCGGCTCGCCGAAGTCGCTGGCGCACCGCCCGGCGAACCCGCCGCCGAAGCCCTTCACCCCGGCCACGCCGAGCCGCCCGCCGGCGCACTCCAGCACGGTGCCGGTGCCCTCCAGCACGGTGATCCCGGCATCCTCGAGCACCTTGACCACCTGTGGCACCTGGTCGCACTGGTGGTCGTGGTTGCCGAGCACGGTGATCACCGGCACCCCGAGACCGCCGAACTCGCGCGCCACGCAGCGCGCCTCGGCCTCGGTACCGTGTCGGGTCAGGTCGCCGGCGAGCAGCAGCACGTCCGCGCAGTCCGGCAACTCCTCCAGCGCCGGGCGGAACCGGCCAACCACGTCCTCGTCCACGTGCACGTCGCCGACGGCGGCGATCCGGATCACCATCGAACCTCCCTCACGGCAGCTCCTCGACCTGGGTGGGCGCCTGCGTGCGGATCACACCGATGTCGCTGGTCACCGGCGTGTCGGGGAAACGCTCGGCCACCCGCCGCAGGATCTCCTCCCGCCGGTGCGGGCTCTCCACCTCGCCGGAGAGCACCAGCCCGCGCTCGTGGCGCGCCACCGTGATGCCCTGTTCGGCCACGGACGGGTCCTCGGTCAGCATGTTCTGGATCTCGGCCTCGACGTATTCGTCGGGGGGCGCGTCGCCGGGCTGTCCGGTCACGGGGTCTCCCTTCCGCCGGGCGCGCCGTCGGGCAGCACGTCCAGCCGGTCGAGCAGCACCAGAAACGCCTCCGCGTACGGCGAGTGCTGCGTTTCCTTCCGTACCCGTTCCCAGTCGATCTGCTCCCGCAGCGAGCGGGCGAGCGGCAGGGCGCGGGCGAAGTCGCAGTAGTGCTGGGAGAAGCTGAGCAGCTTGTGCACCATGAGCTGGCTGGCCGAGAGCACCGGCATGCGGATCGCGTCGACCGGCCGCACGATCGTGTCGGCGAATGTCTCCTCGGTCACCGGGGTCTCGATCGGCCGGTGGATGAGGTCCACCATCCGGTCCTCGTCGTAGACCTTGACCAGCCAGTCCTCCGGCGGGCGCTCGGCGGTGAAGCCGGCCTCGACCAGCGCCTCCAGCGCCCGGTCGACGTCGCACTCGCGGAGCAGGAAGTCGACGTCGTGGTCGCTGGAGTGCCCGCCGTGGGCGTACACCGCGAAGCTGCCGCCCAGCGCGAACGGGATCTCGGACTGCTTGAGCACGGCGGCGACCTTCTTCAGCGTGTGCACCAGGGTCTCGTCCCCGCGCTCGGCCATCTGGGTCTCCCGTCGTCGTCGTGGGCGGTGAGATTGAGTGGCGTACCCGGCGGACGCTCCGGTCACACCTTCCGCATCCACCTGGGGAGGAACGCGACAAAACGGTAGCCGCGAGCACCTGTCGGATATCCTCGGGGAGGTGGCCAGCTCACTGCGCACCGTCGCCCTGATCGGCATCGACGGCTCGGGCAAGACCACCCAGGCCCACCTGCTCGCCGAGGCGCTCACCGCCGCCGGCCACCGGGCCACCTACCACCGCAACGCCGGCGGCCGTCGCTGGCTCGGCCGGCTCGCCCAGCGGGTCGGTCGACCCGACGCGCAGCGCCTGGTCGGGCGCGACGGCCTGCTCGCCGTCGAATCCGTGCTGCGCTGGCTGGCCATCGCGCTCGCGCTGCTCAGCTGCCTGCTCACCGGTCGCACCGCGGTGATGGACCGCTGGTCCGCCTGCCAGTACGCCAGCATCCGGGCGCACGGCGGCCAGCGGTGGGAGCGGCTGGCCCGGGCCGGCTACCGGGTCTTCCCGCCGCCCCGGGTCACCTTTCTGCTGACCGTCGACCCGGTCGAGGCGTACCGGCGGATCGAGCGGCGCGGCACCGACCACGAGAGCATGCGGTGGCTCACCGCCGCCGACGCCGCCTACCGGTCGCTACCGGAGTACGCCGGTTTCGTGGTGGTGGACGGCAGCGGCGAGCCGGAGGAGGTGTCCCGCCGGATCCGGGCGCACCTGAGCGAGTGGCTGCCGGACGACCCGACCGCCCTGGCCGGCCCGGTGCCGGTTCAGGCCAGCCCGTAGACCGGGACGCTCGCGCCGCTGGTCGGCGCGGACTCGTCGCCGGCCAGGAAGCGGATCACCGAGGCGATCTCGGCCGGCGGCACCCACCGCCGGTGGTCGGCCTCGGGCTGGGCGGCCCGGTTGGCCGGGGTGTCGATGACACTGGGCAGCACCGTGTTGCACCGCACCCCGCGCTGCCGGTACTCCACCGCTACCGCGTTGGCGAACGCCTGCACCGCGGCCTTGGCGGTCACGTAACCGGCCGCGCCGGGGAAGGGCGCCACCGCGGCGCGCGCCGAGACGCAGACCACCGCGCCGCCGCCGGCCGCCACCAGGTGCGGCAGCGCCGCGTGGGTGACCAGGTAGGTCGGGCGCAGGTTGAGCCGCAGCAGGCGCTCGAACTCCTCGACCGGGGTCTCGTGCACCAGGCCGCCACTGGCGTACCCACCGACGAGGTTGACCACCGCGCGCAGCGGCGCCGCGGCCTCGGCGGTGGCCTCCGCCACCGCCCGCGCGGCCCCCTCGGGGGTGAGCAGGTCCGCCACCACCCGGACCGGGCCCTCGGCCGCCGTCTCCCCGGCCTCCCGACCGGGTACGACCACCCGCCAGCCGTCGGCGAGGAACGCGGCGGTGACCGCGCCGCCCAGTCCACCCGTGCCTCCGGTCACCAGCACCGTGCGATCCACCATGACCACACGGTAGCGGCCGCGGGTCCGCCGGCCGCCCGCCACAGCACCACCCGGCGGTCACGATGAGCGACGTCGAGGGTCGGCGGCGGTCGGCGCGGCGGCGGCGGGAGGTCGGCCCGGCTGACCGGTGGTCCGATGCCGGCCGTCCGGGCCGGGTGGGCGGCGTGACGGTCGATCGGGCGCACCTCCGACGGGCTCGAGTCGACCGGACCGGATGAGGCGGCCGGGCTGCGGTGATGGGACCCTGGGCGTGGGTGCCGGGCGCGGAAGGCGGTAAATTTCCCGATACGCGGCGTCATGGTTGACGCTCACGCCCTCTGAAAGTAAGTTTCATCCGTGGCGAAGAGTCCGAAGATTTCTGCGAGTCACGAGCCCGGTGGACTGATCGTCCACATCAGCGGGCTCCTGCCCTCGCTGTCCCCGGCCGAGCAGCGGGTGGCCCGGCTGGTCGTCGCCGATCCGGCGGACGCGGCCCGGCGCACCATCACCGACCTCGCCACCGCCGCGGAGACATCCGAGGCGACAGTGATCCGGTTCTGCCGCTCGGTCGGCATGGACGGTTATCCCCAGCTGCGCATCCGGCTCGCCGCCGAGGCCGCCCGCCGGGTCGAGCCACCGGACGCCCGGGTGGTGGGCGGCGACATCCCGCCCGGCGCCGACCTGGCCCAGATCATCGCCACCATCGCGTTCAACGACGCGCGGGCGGTCGAGGAAACCGCCGAGCAGCTCGACCCGGCGGTCTGCGAGCAGGTGGTCGAGGCGATCGGCGCGGCCGGCCGGATCGACGTCTACGGGGCCGGCGCGAGCGGCTTCGTCGCCTCCGACTTCCAGCAGAAGTTGCACCGCATCGGCCGTATCGCCTTCTACTTCCCGGACGTGCACACCGCGCTCACCTCGGCCGCGCTCCTGGGCCGGGGCGACGTCGCGGTCGGCATCTCGCACACCGGCACCACCTCCGACGTCATCGAGGTCCTGGAGCAGGCCCGGGCGCGCGGGGCCACCACGGTGGCGCTGACCAACTTCCCCCGCTCGCCGATCACCGAGGTCGCCGACCACGTGCTCACCACCGCGGCCCGCGAGACGACCTACCGGTCCGGCGCCACGGCGAGCCGGCTGGCCCAGCTCACCGTGGTCGACTGCCTCTTCGTCGGGGTGGCCGCCCGCAGCCGGGCCCGGACGAAGAAGGCCCTGGAGGCCACCGCCGAGGCGGTCCGGTCGCGCCGGGTCGGCCCCGGCCGGAGGCGGGCATGACGGCGGGCCGGGTGGAGCGCGACGAGGTCGCCGCGGTCCGTCCGGTGGTACGCGTCGGCGCGCCGACCGAGCGACGCAACCCGCAGAGCGTCGACCTCGACCTGATGTCGACCCGGGACGTGCTCACCGTCATCAACGAGGCCGACCGGCGGGTGCCGGCGGCGGTCGCCGCCGTGCTCGACGAGATCGCCGAGACCGTCGACCTGGCCGTGGCCGCGCTGCGCGGCGGGCGCCGGGTGCACTACTTCGGCGCCGGCACGTCCGGCCGCCTCGGCGTCCTGGACGCCGCCGAGCTGGCCCCGACGTTCAACTCGCCGCGGCACTGGTTCTGCGCGCACCTGGCGGGCGGGCCGGAGGCCATGTGGCGGGCCGTCGAGGACGCCGAGGACGACGAGCGTGGCGGCGCCGCGGAGGCCACCGAGTGCGTGCGTCCCGGCGACCTGGTGGTCGGCCTGGCGGCCAGCGGGCGCACCCCGTACGTCCTCGGGGCGCTCCGCGCGTCCCGGGCGCGGGGGGCCGGGACGGTGCTGCTCTGCGCCAATCCGGAGGCCGAGGCCGCCGGATCGGTCGACGTGTTCATCGGGGTGGACACCGGACCCGAGGTGGTGACCGGGTCGACCCGGATGAAGGCCGGCACCGCGCAGAAGCTGGTGCTCAACACGTTCTCCACGGCCGTGATGGTGCGCCTCGGCCGGGTCTACTCGAACCTCATGATCGACATGGTGGCCACCAACGCGAAGCTGCGCGGCCGGATGATCTCGATCCTGATGGAGGCCACCGGGTGCGCCGAGGAGGTTTGCCGGGTCGCCCTCCAGCAGGCCGACGGCGACCTCAAGACCGCCCTCGTCGCGCTGGTCTCCGGCGCCGAGGTGCCCGCCGCCCGGGCCGCGCTGGCCCGCTCCGCCGACCAGGTACGCGGCGCCCTGGCCCTGCTCGCCTCCTGAGTTCCGCACGTTCCACCCGCCGGCGCATCCGCCCGGCGGGTGCGACGCGTATCACGTGGCGGGAGGGGACGGCTCTCCCCGTGCGGATTGTTCAACCAGGCGGAGGGTAATCCTTCCCCGTGGCTGAACCGACCGGTCCGCTCCGCGCGTATCTCGCAGTGACCAGGATCGCAAAGGCACGGTGACGCGGCTCGCTGTGTTCATGGAACACGCAATGGTGCCATTCCATGGGCGGGCGGCGAATCCGCTGCTCCGGGCCCCGTTCACCAGGGCGTCCGCGGGCTGCCCGAGCAGGGGTCCTGACAGGAAACATGGACCGGGCTCTCAGCTACTACTCAGGCATTCGTGACAGTTTCGACTCACGGCATGGAATCCCCGACACGTCACATCTGTTGTGTAGGTGTCAGCACCTACGGGCACAGCGGAAGTTACGGGGAGGGCTGATGAACGTGGGGATGGCAAGGAACCGGGCAACCGGCGCGAGCGAGGGGACCGTGGCAATCGTGGACAAGAAGATCGGCATGCGTACCGACGAGGTCGCCGAGGAGCGGGACCTGGTCGGCGTCTACCTGCACGAGATCTCCCGGACGCCGCTGCTGGACGCCGCCCGGGAGGTCGATCTCTCCAAGGCGATCGAGGGGGGCCTCTACGCTGAGCACCTGCTCGAGCAGGAGCGCGTCCCCGACGGGGTCACCCGGGAGGAGCTGGAGCGCGTCGTCGCCGACGGTGAGCGGGCGAAGGACCTCTTCATCCGCGCCAACCTGCGGCTGGTCGTCTCCATCGCCCGGCGCTACGTGCGCTCCGGTATGCCCATGCTGGACCTGATCCAGGAGGGCAACACCGGCCTGGTCCGGGCGGTCGAGAAGTTCGACTACGAGCGGGGCTTCAAGTTCTCCACCTACGCGACCTGGTGGATCCGCCAGGCCATCAGCCGGGCGATCGCCCAGCAGGAGCGGACCGTCCGGCTGCCCGTGCACCTGGTGGAGGACGTCAACCGGATGCGCAACGTGGCCCGGCAGCTCACCCGCGAGCTGGGCGCCGACCCCGAGCCGGAGCAGATCGCGGCCTCGCTCGGCGTCACCGTCGAGCGGGTCAACGAGCTGCGCCGCTGGTCGCAGGACACCGTCTCGCTGGACACCCCGGTGGGCGACGACGGCGACACCAACCTCGGTGACCTGGTCGCCGACAGCGACGCGCCGTCGCCGGAGGAGATCGTGCTCACCGGCCTGGAGCGGCAGCGGATCGAGGGCCTGCTCAACCACCTCGACGACCGGTCGGCGGGCATCATGCGGGCCCGCTACGGCCTGGAGGACGGGCGGGAGCACTCGCTCACCGAGGTCGCGTCCCGGTTCTCGCTCTCCCGGGAGCGGATCCGCCAGCTGGAGATCCAGGCCCTCGGCCGGCTCCGCGAGCTGGCCCGCGCCGAGGGGCTGCAGGCGGCCTGACCGGGTAGTGATAAACGACGAAACGGCCGGCGTCCGACAGGGGGACGCCGGCCGTTTCGTCGTCGCGGTCAGACCCGGCCGTAGCCGGCGATCGTCATGATGTTCATGCTCCGCTTGCTCACGTTGCGCCCCGCGCTCGGCGCGTCGATGATCTGACCACCACCGACGTAGAGCGCCACGTGCCCGAGCCCCGAATAGAACACCAGGTCACCCGGTTGCAGCGCGCTACGGCTGATCCGGGTGGTCGCGTTCCACTGGGCCGCCGCGTTGTGCGGCAGGGACTTCCCGGCCGCCCGCCAGGAGGCCAGCGTGAGGCCGGAGCAGTCGTAGCTGCCCGGGCCCTCGGAGCCCCAGCCGTACGGCTTGCCGACCGCGCCGTAGGCGTAGCGCACCGCCACCCCGGCCTTGCCGGAGACGGCCGGCGGCTTGCCCGCCGAGTTCGCCTTGGTGGGCGCCTCGGTGGCCCGTCCGTACGCCTTACGCCGCATCTCGTAGAGACGGGACAGGTCCGACTCGATCCGCTTCTTGCCGGCGACGAGCTGCTTCGCCTGCGCCGCCTCCCGGGCCAGCGTGAGGTCGAGCTTGGACTTCTGGTCGATCAGCCGCCGCTGGTCGGCGGTGAAGCCGGTGATGGTGCGCTGCCGCTGTCGGGTGAGCTGGTCGAGCGTGCCCAGCCGCTCCGGCAGCGCGGCCGTGCCACCCGGCTCCAGCAGAGCCGCCGCGGTGCGCATGCCACCGGTCTTGTACGCCGTGGCGGCCAGCACGCCCACGTCGGCGCGGCTCCGCTCGGCCTGTTCCTGCAACGGGCCGATCCGGGCCTCCAACGCGGCCGCCTCGGCCTTGTTGGCCTTGATCTCCTCGTTGAGCTTGTTGTAGGACTCGACGATTCGCTCCAGCTCAGTCGAGGACTTCTCGATCTGCTTCGTCAGCTCGGCGGGGGTGGGCTCGGCCCGAGCCACCGAGGCCGGGGCGAGCAGCACGGCCGAGAGGCCGGCCACCGCAAGCGAGCGGAGCAGCATCAGTAAGGACGACAAGAGCGGAAAGCTCCTCTCCAGGGTCGGCGGAGCGCGGGGTCGCGATCCGTCGACACCGGCCCGGCGCCGTCCGGGTGGACGGCGGTCGACCGGACCGACCTGGACAACCTAACCCGTGATCGGAGTTGCCGGGAGTTCAAGGAGGGGCGAAAGTTGGCAAAGTGTCGAAAAGTGACAATGATGACGTTGACGGTCGGTGACGGTTTTCCCGGGTAGCGGGAGAGCCACACAATGGGTTGCGGATCCGGGAATCCCACCGCGGGATCCGCGACCCCGGGAGGCCACCGTGCAGACCGATCGCTCCTCCGCCGCGCCCACCCTGCTCTACGCCCGGCCCGGCATCGTCGTCACCGCCGAACGCTTCACCGTCGGCCGCACCAGCTGGCCGGTCGCCGACATCACCCAGCTCCGCACCGCCCGGGGCCCGCACGACCGGCTCGCCGTCCGGGCGGTCGCCGTCTCCGCCGCGTTGATCGCGTCGGTCGGCCTGCTGCTCGGCTTCACCGGCGGCCTGGAGCGGCTCACCGCCGGGGCGTACCTCACCCTCGGCGCGGTGGGCCTGCTGCCGCTGCTGCTCGTGCTGGTCGGCGACCGCTGGCGACCCCCGGCGCACGAGCTGTGGGGCCGCGTCCGGGGCGCCGAGGTGCTGCTGTTCAGCAGCGACGACGAGCGGCAGTTCGGCCAGGTCACCCGCGCGTTGCGCCGGGCCCGCGAGGGGGCGCGCCGGGCTGACCCGCCGGGCGCCGGCCCGTGGCGGCCGACGCGCTGACGCGCGGTCAGCCGGCGACCGGCTCCGGGGTACGGGGGCGGTGCTCGGCGGCCACCCAGTGGCTCACCCGCCGCTCGGCGTAGAACGAGACGAACGGCACGGTGCCGGCCAGCATCACCAGCAGCATCCGCTTCAACGGCCAGTCGGCCCGGCGGGACAGGTCGAACGTGAGCGCCAGATAGAGCATGTAGAGCCAGCCGTGCGCGACGCCGACCACGGCCACCACGCTCGGGTTGTCGAAGCCGTACTTCAGCGGCATGCCGATCAGGACCAGCACCACCAGCGCCACGCCCACGATCCAGGCGATCACGCGGTACCGGGTAAGGGCTCCGCCCACCGTCGTCCGTCCTTCCGCACCGGCCTCAGCCGGGATAGTCGCCGGGCCGGGCGCCCGGATTGGCGTTCAACCAGGAAAGATAGCGGTTGTACGCGGCAAGCTCGCCGTCGTCCGCCCCGTCCGCCGGGCGCACCGGCGTCCGGGCGACGCGCACCGGCCGGCGTACCGCCGGGGTGGCGGCGACCGGCCCGCGTACCGCCGGGGTGGCGGCGACCGGCTCGTCGCCGGCGGTCGCCGACGGCGCCGGACCCGCCGGCCGCTCCCGCTCGGCCCGCAGGGCCTGCCGCACCTCGCGCCACCACACGAAGACCACGAAGCCGGCGAAGACCGGCCACTCGATCGCGTAGCCGAAGCTCAGCGCGTTGCCCCCGGCGGCCCGGGTGACCTGCCACCAGCCCAGCCCGAGGAAGCCCACCACCAGCACGACCATGGCCACGTGGCGGATGATCCACGCCGGTGTCCGGAGCCGCTGCATGCCATCGAGGGTACCGGGGTCGCCGGCCGTCTCCGACGCGGCGTCGTAGTGCGCGGGGTTTGGTGGCATCCCGGCTGGGCATCCGTCTAGTCGCCAGCCCGAACGAGACGAGGGGGCGACGATGACCGAATCGGTACGCGGGGACACCAGCCCGGAACAGCGCGTCACCGAGTGGGACGGCGACCACGCCCGCACCGGGCCCGCCGACGACGAGATGATCGGGGTGGACCCGGCCGAACTGGGCGACGAGGACCTGGTCCGGGAGATGCGGAGCCTGCACCGGACCCGGCTGGACACGCTGCGGCACGCCACCGACTCCGCGCTCGCCAACCACCTGCGCCGCACCGCCGAGCTGGAGACCGAGTACCTGGCCCGACACCCCGGCCGCGAGGTCGACCCGCACCGGCTGCGGGACGCCTGATGGCCAGCCACGCCGAGCGCGGCATGTCCGCGCCGCCCGAGGTGGTCTTCAACACCGCCACCGACCCGGACCGCTCCTCCGCCTGGCTGCCCGAGGAACTGCGTCGCTCCGGCGCCTGCCGGGTGGAGGTGCTCGACGCCGACGACATGCGGGCCCGGTGGAGCACCGCCGACTGGTCGGCGGAGATCGACGTGGAACCGGCCGACGCCGGTGGTGCGCGGGTCCGGCTGGACCTGGCCGGCCCGGACCACGGGCTGGCCGACGAGATCCTGGCCAACCTCGACCGCGAGGTGGCCGACAACCTGACCGCCGGTTGAGCCCGGCCGCCATGACGACGAGGGAGGCCGGGTTGACCGGGAGTGGCCTGAAGCAGAAGGTGGCGCGCCTGCGCCAGGCGTACGCGCCGCACGAGCACCGACCGCTGGAGGGCTACCTGAAGGCGATGGGCACCTACGCCGGCGTGACCGCCGCGCTGGTCGGGGTGGTCCGGGCGACCGGCCGACCGGTGCCGGAGCGGCCCTCGCCCGGCGACGTGGTGCTGCTCTCGATCGCCACGCACAAGCTGAGCCGGTTGATCTCCAAGGACGCGATCACCAGCCCGTTGCGGGCGCCGTTCACCCGCTACGACCACCCGATCGGCAGCGGCGAGGTGATGGAACAGGTCCGCGACGAGGGCAGCCCCACCCGGCACGCGCTCGGTGAGCTGGTCAGCTGTCCGTTCTGCCTGGCGGTGTGGGTGGCCACCGGGCTCACCGGCGGCCTGGTGCTCGCGCCCCGGCTGACCCGGCTGGTGGCCACCGCGCTGACCGCGGTCGCCGCCTCCGACTTCCTCCAGATGGGCTACGCGGTGGCCCAGCAGGCGGCCGAGGGCGGCCACCACGAGAAGTGACCGCAAGACGACGGGGCCGGCGCGACGCGCCGGCCCCGTCCTCGTTCGTCGGCCGGATCAGGTGGGGGTGGTGCCGTGGTCCTCGCCGGCCCAGCCGCGCGACGTCTCCGGCTCCCGGTCGTCCTCCCCGGTGATGATGTCCCGGTCCACCGCGGTGCGGTCGTGCTCGTTGGCGAAGTCCGGCTCCGGCAGCGTGTCCACGCCCTCCGGGGGCTGGCCGAGCGCCGGCAGGTGCTCGTGCTCGGGCTCACGGTCGGTCATCTGCGTCCTCTCGTCGGCGGGGTGCTCAGGCGACCGTGCCGCCCAGCAGGTCGGCCACCTCGTCCACCGCGTACTCGCCCTGGGGGAGCGCGGCGATCCGGGTGAGCAGCTCCGCGGGGAGTTCCGCGGCCACCGCCCGGCGGTAGATGTCGGTCTGACTGATCCGCTCCTGGCCGTGGTAGAGGTCGTCGAGCAGGTCGTCGAGCGGCCTGGTGTCCGGCTGCTCGGTCACGGGCGCGTCATCGGTCACGCCGACCACCTACCCGACCCCGAACCGGTCAAACTCCGCCGAATGCCGCTCAGGCCGGTGCCGGGAGGGCGGCCCGGCGGGCGCGGACGGCCTGGGCCAGGTGGTCGAGCACCTCGGCGGTGGTGTCCCAGCCGATGCAGGCGTCCGTGACCGACCGGCCGTACTCCAGCTCCCGGGTCGGGTCCAGGTCCTGCCGGCCGGGGAGCAGGAAGCTCTCCAGCATGATCCCGACGATGCCGCGCTGGCCGGCGGCGAGCTGCTCGGCCACGTCCGCGGCGACCAGCGGCTGGTTGCGGTGGTCCTTGCCGCTGTTGGCGTGGCTGGCGTCGATCACCACCCGCTCGGGCAGGCCCGCGGCGCGCAGCAGGTCCAGCGCCCCGGCCACCGACTCGGCGTCGTAGTTGGGCCGGCCGCCCCCGCCGCGCAGCACCAGGTGACCGTCGGCGTTGCCCCGGGTGTGCATGATCGCCGGGATGCCGGAGACGTCGATGCCGGGGAAGACGTGCGGCACGCCGGCGGCGCGGATCGCGTCCACGGCGGTGGCGATGCTGCCGTCGGGGCGGTTCTTCATCCCGATCGGCATGGACAGGCCGGAGGCGAGCTGCCGGTGCACCTGGCTCTCCACCGTCCGGGCCCCGATCGCGCCCCAGGCCACCGTGTCCGCGATGTACTGCGGGGTGATCGGGTCGAGGAACTCGCAACCCACCGGCAGGCCCAGCCGCAACACGTCGAGCAGGAGCGCCCGCGCGGTGCGCAGGCCGGTGTTCACGTCACCGGAGCCGTCCAGCGCCGGGTCGTTGATCAGGCCCTTCCAGCCCACTGTCGAGCGCGGCTTCTCGAAGTAGACCCGCATCACCACCAGCAGGTCGTCGGCGACCCGGTCGGCGGCCGCGCGCAGCCGTCCCGCGTACTCCAGCGCGGCCGCCGGGTCGTGCACCGAGCACGGGCCGACCACCACCAGCAGGCGGTCGTCGGCGCGGTCCAGCACCCGGCCGACCGCGCGCCGGCCGGCCACGACGGCCTCGGCGAGGGACGCGTCGAGCGGCAGGTGGTGGTGCAGCAGGGCCGGGGTGGTCAACGGCACGACGCGGTCGATCCGCTGGTCGATGACCCGGCGGGCGTCCGGGGACGTGGTCACGGTGGGGATCCTTCCGCCGACCGCGCCCCGGGGCCGGCGCCCAGGGTGTCGAGCCGGCTGCTCGCATGCGAAAGGGCAGGGAACCATCCCTGCCCGGCCGGCTCGAAGAGGAAGTGACGTCAGCTCACGGTCGAGTCACCGGCTCCTCCAGCCGGCTGCCTAAACCATCGATACGAACGCGTCACGACGGCCAGCGTACCCGACGCGCCCGGGAACGCCCCTACCGTTCCGCGAAGCGGGACGCGGGGTATGAGGACTCTCATGAGTCACCACCAGAGCGACCAGGACCGGATCGAGTCCCGCGCCCACCTGCTGCCCGAGGAGGCGGCGGCGGGCAGCGACGACCCGCAGGCCCAGGCCGACGCGATCCTCGCCGAATCGGATCTTCGGGAGGAGGACCAGAACGCCGCCCCGGACACGGTGCTGGAGCACCGCACCTCCGCCGAGACCGTCAACCCCGTCGAGCCACCCGACTGACCGCGACGCCCCGCCCCCGACGCGACCCCCGGTAACCGGTGTCCCGCAGCCGGGCCGGCGGGCCGGCCAGCCGCAGGCCCGGCGGCACGTTGCCGATCGGGTCGAAGGCCGGCGCGGCGTCCGCCCGGGCGCCGCGCCGGGCACTCAGCCGTACCTCGCCGAACGGCCGCCACGGCCCCGCCGCCGAGGCCACCGCGAGCACCGGCCGGGGCTCGTCGCCGGCCACCGCCGCGTCGGCCCCGGCGAGGGTGCGACCCAGGTCGGGTGGGTCCGGGTCGGCGAGCGGCGACGACGCGGACCGGGCGTCCCCTTTCCGCCCACCGGATCGGATAGCGTCGTGCCATGCCCGACAGCGGTTTCCCCTGGCCGATCGAGACGACCCGACTGGACAACGGCCTGCGTGTGGTGGTGAGCGAGGACCGCACCGCGCCGGCCGTGGCGGTCAACCTCTGGTACGACGTGGGTTCCCGCCACGAACCGGCGGGCCAGACCGGCTTCGCCCACCTCTTCGAGCACCTGATGTTCGAGGGCTCGGTGAACGTGGCGAAGACCGAGCACATGAAGCTGATCCAGGGTGCCGGCGGCTCGCTCAACGCGACCACCAACCCGGACCGGACCAACTACTTCGAGACGGTCCCGGCCGAGCACCTGGAGCTGGCGCTCTGGCTGGAGGCCGACCGGATGGGCGGCCTGGTGCCGGCGCTGACCCAGGAGACGCTGGACAACCAGCGTGACGTGGTGAAGAACGAGCGGCGGCAGCGCTACGAGAACGTGCCGTACGGCGACGCCTGGCTGCGGCTGCTGCCGCTGCTCTATCCGCCCGGCCACCCCTACCACCACGCCACGATCGGCTCGATGGCCGACCTGAACGCCGCTGACCTGGCCACCTTCCAGGCGTTCCACAGCACCTACTACGCGCCGAACAACGCGGTCCTGACCGTGGTCGGCGACACCACCGCGGCCGAGGTGTTCGCGCTGGCCGACAAGTACTTCGGCGGCCTGGCGCCGCGGCCGGACATCCCGGCCGCCCCGGACGGGCGCACGGTGCCGGCGACCGGCCGCCCGGCGGTGGAGACCGTCACCGCCGACGTGCCCGCCCCCCGCGTCTACCTGGCGCACCGCACCCACCCGTTCGGCGACCCCGGCTACGACGTGACCACGGTCCTCGCCACCGTGCTCGGCAGCGGCCGGGGCAGCCGGCTCTACCAGCGGCTCGCCGACGGCGAGCGGATCGCCCAGCCGGACCTGGTCGGCGCGTACGGCGTCGACCTGGCGCACGCGCCGGCCCCGCTGATCGCCACCGCCACCGCCCGTCCCGGCGTGACCGCCGAGCGGCTGCGCGACGGCCTGGCCGAGGTGGTCGACGAGCTGGCCACCGTGCCGGTGACCGCCGCCGAGCTGGACCGGGCCAAGGCGCTGCTGAGCACCATGTGGTGGCGGCAGATGTCCACCGTGGACGGTCGGGCCGACACGCTCGGCCGCTACGCCACCCAGTTCGGCGACCCGGCCACGGCCGCCGACCGGCTGCCCGGCTGGCTGGCCGTCACCGCCGACCAGATCGCGGAGCAGGCCGCCGAGCTGTTCGGCGCCGACGACCGGGTGATCCTGACCTACCTGCCCGAGGAGACCTCATGACGCTGATCGCCACCCGTCCCGGTCCCGGCGCCGCCCGCGCCTACCGGTTCCCCCAGGTGGTCCGGCGGACGGTCGCCGGCGGGCAGGTCGTCGCCGCGCACCTGCCGGGGCAGAACCTCGCCGTCGCGTTGCTGCTGCTCGACGGCGGCGCGGGCCGGGAGCCGGTCGGCAAGGAGGGCCTCGGCGCGGTGCTGGCCAAGGCGCTGGAGGAGGGCACCGCGCAGCGGGACGCCACCGCGTACGCGCTGGCCATCGAGGCGCTCGGCACCGAGCTGGTGAGCGGGCTCGACTGGGACTCGTTCCAGGTCAGCGTGCAGGTCCCGGTGGGTCGGCTGAGCGCCGCGGTGGAGTTGATGGCCGAGGCGGTCCGCACGCCGCGTCTCGACCCGGCCGACGTGCTGCGGGTCCGTGACGACGAGGCGACCGCGCTGCGGATGGACTGGGCCAACCCGGGCCCCCGCGCCGACGCGGTGCTGCGCGCCGACCTGTTCGGCGCCGAGCACCGCTGGGGGCGTCCGCTCTACGGCGACCCGGAGAGCGTGGCCGCGCTGGAGCCCGACGACATCACGGTCTTCCACTCCGAGTGGTTCATCCGTCCCGGCACCCTGGTGGTCGCCGGGGACCTCGACCGGATCGACCTGGACGCGCTCGGCGCGGCGGCGTTCGCCGGCACCGGCGGTGGCCCGGTGGACCGGGGCGGCCCGATCGAGGTGCCGCTGGCCGACCGGCGGCGGATCATCCTGGTGGACCGGCCCGGCTCGGTGCAGTCCACGCTGCGGCTGGGTCACCCGTCGCCGCACCGTGCCCACCCCGACCACGTGCCGATGACGCTCGCCGGCACGGTGCTCGGCGGCGCGTTCACCTCCCGCCTCAACCACCTGATCCGCGAGGTGCGCGGCTACACGTACGGGATCCGCGGCGACTTCGCCTCGTCCCGGCGCTTCGGCCGGTTCGCGGTCAGCTCCGGGGTGCAGACCGCGGTGACCGCGCCGGCGCTGGTCGAGTCGGTGGGCGAGGTCTCGCGCACCCGGCTCACCGGGGTGACCGAGGACGAGCTGGAGGTGGCCCGCTCCTGGCGGGCCGGCCAGCTCTCGGTGGAGCTGCAGAGCCCTCGGGCGATCGCGTCGGCGCTGACCACGCTCGTGGTGCACGACCTGCCGGACGACTACCACGCCCGGCTGCGCGAGGCGCTGCTCGCGGCCACCGTCGAGGAGGTCTCCGCGGCGGCCGCGGCGCACCTGCACCCGGAGGCGCTGACGCTCGTCGTCGAGGGGGACGCGGCGGTGATCCGGGACGAACTGGTGGCCGCCGACCTCGGCGAGGTGGTCGACCACGCGTGACCGGGCGGGGGCGGCGGGTCGATGTGATTCCCGTCGCCCCGGCCCGCGCGCTGGGAAAGGCTTCCCGCCCGCGCGTCCCGGCTGGGTAGCCTCGCGGGCATGAGGATCGGCATTGTGGGTGCCACCGGCCAGGTCGGTGGCGTGATGCGGCAGGTGCTGGCGGAGCGCGACTTCCCGGCGGAGCAGGTGCGGTTGTTCGCCTCGGCCCGGTCGGCCGGGCGGGCCCTGCCCTGGCGCGACGGCGAGGTGACCGTCGAGGACGCGGCCACCGCGGACTACCGCGGTCTGGACATCGTGCTCTTCTCGGCCGGCAAGGGCACCGCGAAGGAGTTGGCGCCCCGGGTCGCCGAGGCCGGAGCCGTGGTGATCGACAACTCGTCGGCGTACCGGATGGACCCCGAGGTGCCGCTGGTGGTCGCCGAGGTCAACCCGCACGCGATCGCCGACCGCCCCAAGGGCATCGTGGCCAACCCGAACTGCACCACGATGGCCGCCATGCCGGTGCTGCGTCCGCTGCACGCCGAGGCCGAGCTGGTCAGCCTCGTGGTCGCCACCTACCAGGCGGTCTCCGGCGCCGGCCTGGCCGGCGTGGCCGAGCTGGACGAACAGGTCCGCAAGGTGGCCGAGGACGCGAGCGCGCTCGCGTTCGACGGCTCGGCCGTCGAGTTCCCGGCCCCGCGCTCGTTCGCCCGCCCGATCGCCTTCAACGTGCTCCCGTTGGCCGGCTCGATCGTCGACGACGGCTCGTTCGAGACCGACGAGGAGCAGAAGCTGCGCAACGAGAGCCGCAAGATCCTCGGCATCCCCGGGCTGAAGGTCTCCGGCACCTGCGTGCGGGTGCCCGTCTTCACCGGCCACTCGTTGCAGATCAACGCCCGGTTCGCCCGGCCGATCGACCCGGCCCGGGCCCGCGAGCTGCTCGCCGACGCGCCCGGGGTGGCGCTCAGCGACGTGCCCACCCCGTTGGAGGCGGCCGGTCAGGACCCGACGTACGTGGGACGGATCCGGGTCGACGAGACGGTCGAGCACGGGCTGGCCCTGTTCTGCGCCAACGACAACCTGCGCAAGGGTGCGGCGCTCAACGCCGTACAGCTCGCCGAGCTGGTCGCCGCCGAGCGCTGACCCGGTCGTACCGCCGCGGGGGTGTCCGGGACACGGACGCCCCCGCAGCGGGTATACCGGCCCGGTCGCCGGCGGCCCGCGCCGGCGGGCGGGGGGAACGATGACGGCCGAACGGGGCACGGAGGACGTCGACGAGGTCGACATCGGGCTGCACTCGGACACGGCCCGGGCGATCGGCTTCAGTGACGCGGTCTTCGCCATCGTCGTCACGCTGCTGGTGCTCGACCTGCGCGTGCCCGAGGTGGCGCCGGGCGGGCTGCTGCGCGCGTTGCTCGACCAGTGGCCGGTCTACCTCGCCTACGTCACGTCCTACCTGTACGTGGCGGTCAACTGGCTGAACCACAAGGGAACGTTCCACCGGGTCCGCTGCGCCGATCGAGGTCTGCACTGGGCGAATCTCGGGGTGTTGTTCAGCGTGGCGCTGCTGCCGTTCGTCACCGCGCTCGTCTCCCGCGCGGTGGAGAAGGGCGACGCCTACGACGAGCGGGTCGCCGTCACCGCCTACGCGGTGGTCGGCGTCGTCCTCTCGGCGGCCTGGCTCTGGCTCTACCACTACCTGAGCCGGCACCCCGAACTGCTCCAGGCGGGCGTGACCTCCCGGTTCTTCGAGGCCGAACGGATCCGGGCGGCGCTCGGCGTGGTCGCGTACGCGGTCGCCGGTCTGGTGGGCTGGGTGAACGTGCCGACGGCGCTGGTGGTGCTCCTGCTGCTGCCGCTCTTCTACGGGCTGTCCAGCAACGGCACCTACGACCTGCGCCGTCGGGTGCGCCGTCGCCGGTGAACCGGCCTCGCGTTACCCCGCCTCGGGCGGCGGGTAGACCGCGGTGCCGACACCGAGAGGGGAGCACCATGACAACGGTCGGAGAGTTCATGACGACCCGGTTGGTGACGATGGACGGCAACGACACGCTCGCCGCGGCGGCCCAGGAGATGCGCGACAGCGCCATCGGCGACGTGGTGGTGACCGACGGCGACAACGTGGTCGGCATCGTCACGGACCGGGACATCACGGTCCGGGGCGTCGCCGAGGACCGGAACCCCGCCACCACCCGGCTCAACGAGATCACCAGCAAGGACGTGGTGACGGTCAGCCAGAACGACGACGCGGTGGCCGCCGCCGACCTGATGCGCACGTACGCCGTCCGCCGGCTCCCGGTGACCGAGGACGGCAAGCTGATCGGCCTGGTCTCGATGGGTGACCTGGCGGTCGAGCGGGAACCCCAGTCGGTGCTCGCGGACATCAGCGCCGACGACCCCAACAACTGACCGTCCGCCGCGGTGACGCCGGCCCCCGGTTCGGGGGCCGGCGTCTCGCGTGTCCGGCCCGGCCGCGCCCTCACCCGATCCGGGCGAGGTTGACCCGGGAACCGCCGGGGACCCGTGCTGACGACGAGGAGGCCGCTGGCATCGCGGGAGGAGTCGCCTTCGATGGTGGACATGACCACGAGATTCTTCGAGGACCTGGATCGGCGGGGGTTCGAGCCGCTGCTGGTCAAGACATCCGGAACGCTCCGGTTCGACCTGCACGAGGGCGCGCAGACCACGCACTGGCTGCTGGAGATCGACCGGGGCAACCTGCGGGTCCGGCAGGAGGACGGTGAGGCGGACACCGTGGTCGGCACCGACCCGCGGCTCTTCGGCGCGCTCGTCGACGGCGAGGAGAACGCCATCGCGGCGCTGCTGCGCGGCGACATGACAGTCGTCGGTGACCTGCGGCTCGTCCTCCAGATCGAGCGCGTCTTCCCCGGCCCGCCGGACTCCCGCGGGCCGCACCACGCCTTTGCCAGGAGGGCCGCCTGATGGCCGGTAGCAACACCGTCCGGATCCTGGACGGCAACACGTTCGTGGTCTCCGAGGACACCGGCGACATCGAGGCCACGCCGAGCGAGCCGACCGGTCTCTTCTCGCTCGACACCCGGTACCTCTCGAAGTGGGTGCTCACGGTCAACGGCGAGCGGCTCAACGCGCTCTCCTACGACGACCTCCAGTACTACGAGGCCCGCTTCTTCCTGGTGCCGGGCATGGCGACGCACTACGTCGACGCGAAACTGTCGATCATCCGGGAACGGGTGGTGGGCGGCAGCTTCCGGGAGACGCTGACCATCCTCAACCACGACGAGAAGGCGGTCGACCTGGAGATCCGGATGGACGCCGGCTCCGACTTCGCCGACCTCTTCCAGGTCAAGGACGAGATCCTCAACAAGAAGGGCGAGCTGTACGCCGAGGCGGAACCGGACCGGCTGCGACTGGGCTACCGGCGGGGGAACTTCAAGCGGGAGACGGTCGTCTCCACCAACCAGCCGGCCCGCTACGACAACCGGGGCTTCGCCTTCAGCGTCCACCTGGAGCCCAACGAGCAGTGGAACGTCCTCATCGACGTGCAGACGTTCGCCATCGGGCCCGGCGGCCGGGACCTGCGGATCGGCTTGCGGGCGCACGGCACCGAGCGGCTCGCGCTCCAGCACGACCTGGAGGAGTGGATCGAGAAGGCGCCGAAGGTGAACAGCGAGCACGGCCGGGTCGCCGCGACCTACCGGCGGAGCCTGGTCGACCTGGCGGCGCTGCGCTTCTCGCCGCTGTCGCTCGGCGGGCAGACGCTGCCCGCGGCCGGGCTGCCCTGGTTCATGACCATGTTCGGGCGGGACAGCATCCTCACCTGCCTCCAGGTGCTGCCGTTCGCACCCGAGATGTCGAAGACCACGCTGCGCATCCTCGGTGCCCTCCAGGGCACCCGGTTCGACGACTTCCGGGACGAGGACCCGGGTCGGATCCTGCACGAGATGCGCTACGGCGAGACCGCCGCGTTCGAGGAGCAACCGCACTCGCCCTACTACGGCTCGGTGGACGCCACCCCGCTGTTCGTGGTGCTGCTCGACGAGTACGAGCGGTGGAGCGGCGACGTGGCGCTGGTCAAGGAGCTGGAACGGGAGTGTCGCGCCGCGCTGAGGTGGATCGACGACTACGCCGACCTGGTCGGCAACGGCTACATCTGGTACGAGCGGCGCAACACCGACACCGGCCTGGAGAACCAGTGCTGGAAGGACTCCTGGGACTCCGTCTCGTACGCCGACGGCTCGCTGCCGCCGTTCCCGCGGGCGAGCTGCGAGGTGCAGGGGTACGCGTACGACGCGAAGATCCGGGCCGCCCGGATGGCCCGGGAGTTCTGGGGTGACCCCGGGTACGCCGAGCAGCTGGAACGCGAGGCGGCGGAGCTGAAGGCGCGGTTCAACCGGGACTGGTGGGTCGACGACGGTGGCTTCTACGCGCTGGCGCTGGACCCGCAGGGGCGCAAGTGCGACGTGCTCAGCTCCAACATCGGCCACCTGCTGTGGAGTGGGATCGTCGACGACGAGCGGGCGCCGCGGATCGCCGAGCACCTGATCGGGCCGCGCCTGTGGTCCGGCTGGGGGGTGCGGACGCTGGCCGAGGGCGAGGTCCGCTACAACCCGATCGGCTACCACAACGGCGCGATCTGGCCGTTCGACAACTCGTTCGTCGCCTGGGGTCTGCGCCGCTACGGCTTCGCCGAGGAGGCGGCGACGGTGGCGAACGGGATCCTGGACGCGGCGACCTACTTCGACGGCCGGCTGCCCGAGGCGTTCGGCGGCTACCAGCGGGAACTGACGAAGTTCCCGGTGGAGTATCCGACCGCGTGCAGCCCGCAGGCCTGGTCGACCGGGGCGCCGCTGCTGCTGATCCGGACCATGCTGGGGCTGGAGCCGCACGAGGGTCACCTGGCGGTGGACCCGCGGCTGCCGGTGGGCATGGGGCGGATCGAGGTGCTGGACATCCCGGGCCGGTGGGGTCGGGTGGACGCGTTCGCCCGGGGCCGGCTGGACCTGCACAACCTGGCGGGTTGACCTGCCGGCCGGCCCGGCCGCGCTCAGTGGCCGGGCGACGGCTCGGCGGCGTGCGCCTCGTGCGGGGGCAGCAGGCAGAACTCGTTGCCCTCCGGGTCGGCGAGCACGGTCCACCGGGGCAGCTCGCGGACCACTGTCGCGCCCGCCTCCAGCACCGCGGCCCGTTCCTCGGCGTCGCCGACCAGGTCCAGGTGGATCCGGCCGGGCGCGGGCAGGTCACCGGTCGGGCTGATCCACAGGTCCGGCCGCCGCCCGTGCGGGTCGCGCAGCAGCACCGCCTCGGTCGGCCCGAGCGTACGGTCGGCGAGCTTCGCGCGGTCCTCGTCGACCACCGGCAGCCCGCTGACGGCGCTCCAGAACGGGGCGAGCAGGTAGGGATCGCGGCAGTGGATGACGATCGCGGCGAGGTCGGGCATGCCTCGAACCTAGTGGGCGGGGACCGCCGGCAGGACGGTGTCCAGGAACGTGGCGGCGACCGCGCGCAGATCCGGCCGGGCCAGGTCGAGCGCGTGCCCGCCGTGGGTGAGCCACAGGTGGGTCGGGTGGCCGGCGGCGAGCAGGCGACCGGCCAGCTCGACCGCCTGGGCGGCCGGCACCGGGACGTCGTCGCGCCCCTGCACCAGCAGCACCGGCACCCCGGAGCCGAGATGGTGGGCCACGGTGGCGTCGGCGGTGGCCGGGTCGCCGGCGGCCGGCGGGTGCCCGAGCAGGTCGGTCCACGGGTCGTCGCCGGGTGGACGGTGGCGCCGCTGCTCCGGGTCGAGCGGGTCCACCGGCGCCCAGTACGCCAGCACACCCGCCACGTCACCCGGCCGGTCCACCCCGCGCAGCCCCAGGTGCAGGGCGAGCATCGCGCCGGCCGAGTCGCCGCCGACCAGCAGCGGCAGGCCGCCCGCCGCGGCCCGGGTGGCCCGCGCTGCGGCGCGGACGTCGTCGAGCTGCGCCGGCCAGCGCGCCTCGTGCGAGAACCGGTGGGTCGCGGCGACCACCCGCAGGCCGAGCGACGCCAGCGCGGCGCCGTCCTCGTCGGAGCGGGCCCGCCATCCGCCGCCGTGGATCCAGAGCAGCACGCCGCGTTCGGTCACCGGCCCATCGTGGTCTCGTCTAGGTCGGTCCGCGACCCCGGTCTGCTCAGGGCAGAGCGTCCCTACGGTCGGGTAACCTACTCGGGGTAAAGTTGCCGGATGCCGGAACTCGTGTACCCGCCCGTGATCACCGCCGCCAAGACGATGTTCCGCGCTCTCGACCTGCGCCTGGACGTGCGGGGCAGCGAGCACGTGCCCGCCACCGGCGGGGCGGTGCTGGCGTCCAACCATGTGAGCTATCTCGACTTCATCTTCTGCGGCTACGGCGCGCACGAGTCCCGCCGGCTGGTCCGGTTCATGGCCAAGGAGAGCGTCTTCCGGCACCGGGTCTCCGGTCCCCTGATGCGCGGCATGAAGCACATCCCGGTCAACCGCGCCGCCGGCGCCGGGTCGTACGCCGCCGCGGTCGCCGCGCTGCGCCGGGGTGAGGTGGTCGGCGTCTTCCCGGAGGCGACGATCAGCCGCTCCTTCACCGTCAAGGACCTCAAGAACGGCGCGGCCCGGATGGCGCAGGAGGCCGCCGTGCCGCTGCTGCCGGTGGCGCTCTGGGGCACCCAGCGGCTGTGGACCAAGGGTCGCCCGCGCACCCTGACCCGCCGGCACACCCCGATCACCATCCTGGTGGGCGAGCCGATGGACCCGGCCGCCTACCCGGATGCCACCGCGCTGACCGCCGAGCTGCGCACCCGGCTGTCGGCGCTCGTCGACCGCGCCCAGCGGGACTATCCGGAGCAGCCGGCCGGCCCGGACGACGCCTGGTGGCAGCCGGCCCACCTCGGCGGCTCCGCGCCCACCCCGGAGCAGGCCGCCGAGCTGGACCGCTCGGACCGCCGCTCCCGCAGCACCTCCTGACCGCCGCCCGACCGGCGGGTCAGCAGGCGGAGCCGGGCTGGTCCCGGGCCGGGGCGTCGAGCCGTGGCCAACCCGTGGCCTCCGCCACCGGCTGGCGGTAGTAGTCGTCGCGGGACAGGAACTCCACCGGGAGCGAGCCGGGCAGCGTCACCGCGCCCAGCGTCGGGCCGGGGGAGGCGGCCACCCGGGTGGCGAGGGCGTCACGCTCCGGCGGGGACAGGTCCACCAGGTCGGGGTGGGCCAGCCGGAACCCGGCCACCGAGCGGCGTACCTGCCGGGCCAGCGCGGTGACCAGCGCGACCGGGCCGGTGAGCGCCAGCGCCGGCTGCCGGATGGTGCGCAGCGCGTCGCAGACCACGCGCAGCTCCACCGCGTCGTCGCCGACCTCGGCCAGCTCCAGCCGGGACGGCCACTGCCAGCGGATCTGACCGCTGACCAGGCGGGACAGCCGGACCGGGCGCCGGTGCCGGGCGCCGGTCGGGCCGTCCCGCCCGGGGACCAGGGACAGCTCGGGGCCGGTGCACACGTAGGCCAGACGCCGGTCGGTCACGGTGACCGACGCCGGGTCGGGCAGCGCCCAGCAGCGCACGTCCTCGGTGGGGCCGAGCAGGTGACCGGCGACCGACAGCCGGTGCTGGCCGAGCAGCCGCTCGCCCGGCTCGGGCACCAGCGCGTAGCGCCGGTCGAGCAGCGGACGGGTGGGGTCGTCGTCGGCGTCGAAGCGGTGTGGCCCGATGAAGAAGGGTGCGGCGTCCTCCGGCACGGTACGACCTCCCGGTGACGGTTGGCGGTGCCGATGAGCCTGACCGATTCCTGGGGTGATTGTCATGACACCCGTTAGGGGGTCGGCCGGTCGGCCGACGCCTGCGACCGGTAGATGCCGATATCTTCCGGTCGGACGAGGCCGTCCTCGATCGCCCGGGCGAGCAGGGCCGCCTTGGTGGCCGCCGGACGACCCGCTCGGGTGTACTTGATCCGCGCCCGGTCGACGTACTGCTTGACGGTGTGCTCGCTGATCTGCATCCGGCGCGCCACCGACGCCTTCGACATCGACTGGAACCAGAGCAGCAGCGCCTCGCGCTCCTTGTCCGACAGGGCCGGCCGGTCCGGGCGGGCATCGCCGACCATCGCGCCGGCCAGCGCCGGCGGCACGTACGGGCGGTCGCTCGCCGCCGCGAGCACGGTGCCCACGCAGTGTTCCCGCCCCTCGTGCTTGGCCAGGAACGCCACCGCACCCGCGTCCAGGGCGGCCAGCATGGTCTGCGGGTCGGTGTGCTCGGAGTAGACCACCACGCGCCGCCCGGCCGCGCTCAGCTCGGCCAGCTTGTCGAGCACCATCCGCCCGTGCAGCCGCAGGTCGAGCAGGACCACCTCGGCGTCCGGCGCGGCCCGCAGCACCGCGTCCGGGTCGTCGCCGGTCGCCAGCACCCGCAACCGCGGCTCGGTGGCCAGCCAGGCGCGCACCCCGTCGATCACCACGGGGTGGTCGTCGACGATCGCCACCCCGATCGGGTGGCCGGCGTTCACGTCCGACTCCAGCGGGTCTGCGTCCATCTGATCTCCCCGTCCCGCTCGTGCAGGCGCTCCACCGGGCCGTCGCCGCCGGCCGGCGCCCCGGAGTCGTCCGGGCCGTCGTCGTCCGGCGTCACCAGACTGACCACCACCTCGTCCGGGTTGGCGACCACGGTCAGCCGGGCCCAGCCGCGGGCGCCGGCGAGCGCGGCGGTGAGCGGGTCGGCCAGCCCTCGGCGCACGTCGACCGGCAGCTCCGGCGGCGTACCGACCGCGATCAGCTCGATCGGCAGGCCGTTCCGTTCGGCCAGGTCGGCGGCGGCGCGCAACTCGTGCAGCAGCGGGTCGGGCACGTCGTCGGACTCGGCGATCAGCCGGCGCAGCCGGGCGGCGGCCAGCACCGCGCGGCGGCGTACCGCCGGGTCGGCCGGGTCGGCCTCGCCGGCCGCCAACGCCGCCAGCACCTCCTCGGCGGTGCCGCTGACCAGGGCGAGCCGGGCCTGCCGCTCGCCCTGGGCGCGCTCGGCCGCCTCCCGTTCCGCGGCCATGGCCAGCACCGCCGCGGCGGTGCCGGCCCGGTCCCGGGCCAGCGCGGTCAGCGCCGCCGCGCCGGCGAAGACCGCCACCGGCAGGGTGGAGGTGCCGTAGACGTACATCGCGTAACGGCTCAGGTCGGCCGGCGCGGTCGCGCCGTGCAGCACCACGGCCACCAGCGCGATCGTCGCGTGCGCCGCGAGCACGGCCAGCAGCCAGCGCACCGGACGCCGCCAGAGCACCAGCAGGAAGAACCAGGCCAGCCCGCCCCACACCCAGTTCGCGGTGCTGAACAGGAACCGCTCGCCGGCCGCCGCGAAGACCGCCGCGTCGACCACCAGCAGCGCCGCGGCCAACCGCCGGGCCGGGGGCAGCCCGCCGCGCAGCAGGCGTACGCCGGTGGCGACGCCGACCAGCGCGGTCACCAGCCAGCCGCCCGCCACCACCGCCGGGGCGGCCATCCCGGGGCCCGCCCCCAGCACCGCCGGCAGCCCGATCACCAGGTGCCAGGCCAGCGCGATGACCACCGCGACGAGCCGGGCGCCCCGGTCCGACGCGTCCGCCACGGCGTGCGCCTCCGGCGGCGCGGCGGCCGACCCGGCGCGCGCGAACACCCGCGGCCGGGGGAGCGGCGCCGGGCGGGTGGTCACCGCCGCCGGGGACTCAGTCGCCATCCGGCCACTCCAGCCGGACGCGGGTGCCCGCGCCAGGGGCGGAGGTCACCACCGCTCGACCGTCCACCGTGGCCATCCGCCCGTGGATCGACTCGCGCAGCCCGTACCGGTGGGCCGGGACCATCGTCGGGTCGAAGCCCGGCCCGTCGTCGACCACCTCGACCACCACGGCGCCGCCCTCGCGGGCCAGGCGCAGCGCGGTGGTCGCGCCCGGCGCGTGCCGCACCACGTTGGCCAGCGCGGCGGCGGCGCTGTCGGCGAGCGCCGCGGCCACCTCCGCCGGCACCCGGCACGGCGGCAGCGTCGCGGTCACCGGCACCTGCGGCAGCCCGGCGAGGACCGTGCGCAGCCGCTCGTCCAGGTCCGCCTCGCCGGTCGCGGCCCGCGCCCCGGCCAGCGCGCCGAGGGTACGCAGATCAGCCGCGCACCGCTCGCGCAGCGCCGCCGAGCCGCCGGGGACCGCGCCCAGCCCGACCATGGTCAGCGTGCCGAGCACGGTGTCGTGCAGGTCCCGGTTGTGCCGCCGTTCCGCCTCGCGCGCGGCGCGGGCCACCACCGCCTCGTGGGACATCCGCCGGAACTCGGCGAACGCGGCGTCGCCCCGGCTGATCCACCGGCGCATCACCGCGGTCATCACCGCCGTGCAGCCGGTCTGCACCAGCAACGTGCCGGTGTGCGCCCGCGCCTCGACCGGGTTGCCGGCCAGGGTGGCGCCGGTCGCGTAGGCGGCGGTGACCAGCAGGCCGGCCGGCACCGACCAGCGGGCCGGTGCGGTGGCCTGTGCGTTGATCACCGTGGTGCTGGCCAGCACCGCGACCCAGCTCGCCTCGCCGGGCAGCACCTCCGGCGCGACCAGCCAACCGAGGGCCAGCGCGGTGGCGGTGGTGAGCGCCACGTCGCCGGCCACCAGCGCGACGCCGATGCCGTGCCGGAACGCGCGGACGGCGTACCAGCCGGACCACGCGGTGAGCGCGACGACGGCCGGGACCAGCAGCGCCACCCGCACCGGCGGCGTCCGCACCGACAGGGCGACCACCGCGCCGACCAGGCCGCAGGTGAGCCGGAGCAGCGCCGGCAGGGTGGTGAAGATCAGCGTGAACGCGCCGCCCGCCGGACGGTCCAGTGGGGACCGGGGCAGGGTCGTGGCGGCAGCCACCGGCATCGGGGAGGTGTCCTTCCGGCAGCGACCCGGCCGGGTCCGCACGGCATAGATTGACGCCGGAGAATAACATGCTTTGTCGGAACCGGTCACCCTCGGTGCGCGGCGCGTCGACGGGTTGTCCGAGGTCTCTACCCTGCGGTCATGGCGTACGAGCCGGCCATGGTGCCGCCGAAGAAGTCCAAGCGGACGCTGTTCATCGTGCTGGGTGTGGTGCTCGCCCTCTGCTGTTGCGGCGGCGCGACCGGTGGCTTCCTGCTCTACCGGGTGGCCAAGGACGCCACGGACCCGGCCCGCGCCACTGTCGACACTTTCGCCACGGCGGTGGTCGCCCGCGACTACCCCGCCGCGTACGGGCAGTTCTGTGCCCAGGTGCGCGACCGGCTCGGCGAGGCGGACTTCGCCCGGCAGCAGTCCGCCCAGCCGGAGCTGACCGGCTACGAGATCCTCGGGGTGAACGTCATGAACACCAACGGCCGGGTGCACGGGTCGGCGAACGTCCGCTTCACCCCGCGCGACGGAGTCGCCATCACCCAGGTCCTCCCGCTGGTCAAGGAGGACGGCGACTGGCGGGTCTGCGACTGAGCCACCCCAGGGCCGCCTCGGCGCGTCCAGGCGTCCTCGCGACGCCGTGGGCACGGGCGTGGTTCCGGCGCGTGCCTTTCGAGCTGATGGCGGAAACGACTCAGTGCGAGAGGCGGCGAGGGTTCCGTCGTCGGGGGATACTCGGCGACATGCCGCCCCCTGATCGAGCCCAGTGGAAGCGGGCGATGCCGGTGATGCTCGGCTGCCACGGCGCGGTCGTCGTGGCGTACGCCCTCCTCGTGGTCGCCCGGTGACGACGGAGTCCGTCGAGGACGGGACCCAGCGCCTCCTGCGGACAGGTCCGTTCCTGGCCGCGCTGCTCGGTGCCGTCGTGGTCGCGTTCCGGCTGCTCATGCCGATCCGGATCGGGCCCGGCGACCACGAGAAGAACACCAGCTGCGGCACCGCCGTGGCCATGGACCTCGGTGCGTGGCAACGGTTTCCGGGGCAGCCGGACTCGGCTCACTACCTGGACCTGGCCTTCCGGGCGTGCACCGCCGAACGCGTCGACCGGATCGCCCAGTCCGTCGCGGTGCTGACGGTGACACTGCTCGTCGTGGTCGTACTGGGGTGGTGGCGCTCGTCGAGGGAGGAATGGTCCAGCCTGCCGGGGGAGCGGCCACCCCCGCGGACCTGACGCACTCTCCGGCAGCCGGTCCGGCGGTGGCTGCCCGCCGGCACGGCCCGGTGACCCGTCAGACCTTCCAGGGCGTCAGATCCAGGTGCGGGTAACGCTGGGCGACACCGGCGAGGGTCTCGGCGGTCCAGTAGGGATGGCCCGGCGGTGGGAAGCCGAAGAGCGCGAGCTGCGCCGGGGTCGCCCGGCCGACGAAGCGGTACCAGGCGGGCTCGTGGCTGCGTTGCGCCCAGGCATGACGGTTGCTCCAGTCCACGGCGGCCGGCCGGAAACTCAGGTGCATGGTGTAGCGGGCGCCCCGTGGCGCGGTCATGCCGGTGCCCCGGTGGAACGTGCCGGGCTGGAAGGCGACCACCGTGCCGGCCGGGCCGGCGCCGGAGACCTCCGCGTCGTAGAGACGCGGGCTGCCGGTGGGCGCGACGAAGTCGCCGAACCGCTCGCCCACATCGCTGCGAGGATACCAGTTCGGCCGCGCCGGAAGGTCCCTTGTGTGCCGCGTGGCCAGCAGGTGCGGCGGGCCGAGGCCCTCGGGCACGTCGACGAGGTAGACGAACATCTCCAGCTGCCGGTGCCCGGGCGCGTCCGTCGGCACCAGCAGGGTGTGGTTGAGGTAGTCGCGGTGCAGCTCCTGGTCGTAGTCGGCCGCTCCGGTGAACTTCGCCCAGGCCTCGGCCGAGTAGATCCGGAGATCCTCGGTGGTGAGCAACGCGCGCGCCAGCCGCACCAGGCGCTCGCCCACCGCAAGCAGGCTGAGTGCGACGCTGTCGAACGGAAAGCCCTGGATGCCGGCGAACTCGTCGCCGAGGTAGCGGTCCCGCCGCGGATCCGTCCCGTCGTGGA
Source organism: Micromonospora humi (assembly GCF_900090105.1). GTDB lineage: Bacteria > Actinomycetota > Actinomycetes > Mycobacteriales > Micromonosporaceae > Micromonospora > Micromonospora humi. The sequence continues at coordinate 112,310 of NZ_FMDM01000014.1, forward strand.
AGCCGTCCGGCGACGGGAACATGGTCGCCAACTCGTCGAGCGCGGGCGCCAGGTCCGCAGCCGGGAGGTAGCCGGGCAGGATGACGAATCCCTCGGTCTCCCACTCGTTCCGTACAGCGTCGTCGATCATCCGGGCAGTATCCCGACGGATCCACCGACGTGCATCCGATTTCCACGCCGGCGTGGTAGACCGGTACGACACTCGGGACGGGGGCAGGCCATGGCCGAAACGCGAGCCTTCTGGCTCGACGAGAACGTCGATCGTGAGCGCGGCACCGGCGGACGCGGCCGCTACGAGGCCGAGGTGCTCAGACGTACCGATGAATTCGCCGACACGTGGGGCGACATCGCGCCGGTCGCCTTCGCCGCGACCGCCTGGCGGGTCGCCACCGAGCTGTCACCCGGCTACGTACGCCGGCACCGGCGGATCGTGGCCGCGACCTGCGCGCCGAGCCCGTGGGACGGCAGCCTGATCTGTGCCGTCACGGTGATCTCCCGGTGGCCGGCCGAACTCACCTGGAGCCGGCAGTGGCAGCGCGACCGGGGCTGGCGGGACTGGCCCCAGTTGTTCGGCCAGTACACGACGCCGACCGACCAGGACCTGACCCGCAGCCCGCACCTGCGCGCCACGCTCCAGGTGGAGGCGCCCGTCCCGCTCGGCGACCTGCCGCCGGCACCCGACGGGCCCGGCGACGCCGTGGCGGCCACGGCGCGGCGCGCGGTCGTCGTGCTGACCCGGGAACTCAACGACCTGCTCCACCCGTTGATCGGTCAACTGGAGGCGGGCGTGCCGGCGGACTCGTGATCCCCCGGCGGCCGCCGGTCGTGGCGGCGCGGCGCTCCGCGCGGGCTATGTTGAGTTGATGGACGAGCTCCTGGCGATCGTGCTGGTCGTCGGCTGCCTCGCCGGCACCCTGTGCCTTCTCGCGTGGCTGGCGGCCCGGGTTCGTAGCCGCGGGGTCGGCGACAACGTGATGGGCCCGTTCGAGGAGATCTGGCATCCGGCCGCCCACCGGTACCGTGCCGAGATCAAGGTGCACGAGGAACGGGTGGCGCCGCTGCCGCCCGCCGGAGATCCGGGGCGGCGAGGGCGAGGTGGAAGCGCCTCCGGGTAGGTGCCTGTGCGCCCGGCAGGATTCGAACCTGCGGCCTTGGGATTAGAAGTCCCCTGCTCTATCCGCTGAGCTACGGGCGCGCGTCGACGGTCGTCGCGCCAAGAGGGTACCGCCGGCTCCGGCCCGGCCGGGGGTACGGGTCGGGCGCGCCCACGTCGCCGCCAGCGTCCCACGCCGGGGCCGCATCCGGCATCGGAGTTCCGGCGGGTCCCGGGCCGGCGGGCACACCCCGGTCCGTACCCTCGGCGGATGCTGCTCGACCAGGAAACCGAGAACGAGATCGTCTTCGAGTTGTGCCAGCACCTCGGGCGGTCGATCCTGCCCGTCGCCGGGTCGGAGGGGCCCGGAGCGCCGGCCGGGACGGTCGGCACCGCCTTCTTCTACAGCGAGTTGGTCGGCGCCACCGACGACGGGGAGGTCGCGCACGAGTGGCTGCTCACCGCCGAGGTGCTCACCGACCGGCCGTACGGGGAGATTCTGCTCCGGCCCAGCGTCACCGAGCCGGCCGAGGGTGCGGCGGAGCCGATCGAGCTGTCCGGTTTCGCCGACCACTGGCTGCGCCTGCCGGAGCTGGGGGTGGCCGCGATGCCGACCGGCGGGCTGCACGGCCACGCGGACGACCGGGGCTGGCGCTGGCGTACCCAGCAGGTCACCGAGGCGGTGGCCGCGTCGGCCGGCGCGGTGGCGCGGATCGGCGCGGCGCCCGGTTCGGCGTTCGTGCTGGCCCTGGGGGTCGCCGAGGACGGGTCACGACCGTTGGAGGCGGTGGTCCAGCAGGTCGCGCGGGACGGCGACGAGGTGCGGGTCACCGTCGAGCTGCCCGCCGGGTACGTGGGTGCGCCGGTGTTCACGGTCGAGGCGGGGCCGGAGGGTGCAGCGGTCCCGCGCTGCCTGGGCGTGCTGCTGCCGCCGCGTGACGGCGGGCACCCGGTCGCCACGTTCGACCGGATCCGGCCGGCGCTCGCCGAGGTCGTGCAAGGAGGGGCCCCTTCTTAACGCCTCCGGTAGAGAGGGGGCCCCTTCTCACCGCCGCCGCGAGGGATGAGGGGCGACGGCGGTCGGCTCAGCCCTCGGCGCCGGCGGCGGCCCGGGCGTCAGCCGGCTCGTCGGCCGGGGAGCGTGGGGCGGGCGGCGCGGACTCGGGCGCCGGCTCGGTGGGGCCGGCGCGGAGGAAGCCCTCCGCCCACCGGCCGACCTCCGCGAAGACCTTCTCGCGTACGCCGGGGCTGGACAGCGTGAGGTCGTGCAGCCCGCCGTCGAAGCGGGCCACTGTGACGTGCCGGCCGAGCCGGGGGGCCCAGCGCACCATGTGTTCCACGTCGAGCACCGCGTCGGCCCCGGTGGCGCTCTCGTGCCACTTCGCGCCCCGGAAGCTGCGCGTGGAGCAGGCCAGCAGCACCGGCACCTCGATGGTGAGCCCGGCCCGCAGCCGGCGCTGACCGGTGCGGATCGCGTTCAGCCAGCCGGCCCGGACCGGGAACCCGGCGAGCGGCTTCCACGCCAGGTCGTAGCGCCACTCGCCACGGTGGTCAGCGTGCAGGCTCTCGCCGTACACGGTGCCGAGCCCGAACGGCAGGATGCGCTGCGGCGCCCGGCGGCCCAGGCGGGCGACGGCGGCCGCGAGCGGTCGACGGACCGCCCAGGGGGCGTTGATGTCGAAGAAGGGGCTGTTCAGCACGATGCCGTCGACCAGGCCGGCGTCGCGGCGGGCGTCCGCCCAGAGCGAGATGATCAGACCGCCGGTCGAGTGGCCCATGGCGAGCAGCGTGTCGTGCCCCTCCTCGGCGCGGATGATCTCCGCGGCGGCGTCCAGCTCGGGGAAGTAGTCGCTGAGGTCGCGGCAGAAGTTGGGGGTCTGGTGCGGGAGCAGACTGCGGCCGTACTTGCGCAGGTCGAGGGCGTAGAAGTCCCAGCCCCGCTCGGCGAAGAAGTCGGCCACGTGGGTCTGGAAGAAGTAGTCGACGAAGCCGTGCACGTAGAGCACGGCCCGGCCGGTCGGGCGGTCGGCGCGCCGGCGGACCACTGTCGCGACCACCGGCCCCTCGTCGTCGGTGCCCAGCTCGATCGTGCGCCGCTCGTAGGGCGCTCCCAGCACGTCCGGTTCCACGACCGCGACGGTACGCCGCCGAGCTACCCGGCGGTAGGGGCGTAAGGCGGGGGCCCTTGTTAACGCATTCGGTAGAGGAAGGGGCCCCGCTTAACACGAGGCGGTTGAGCGGGGGCCCCGCCTGACACCTGGGCCGAGCGCGGGACCCCCGCCCGCCGGCACCGTGCGGGCGGGGGCGTACGGGAACTCAGGCGGTCTCGGTGTCCTGCCGCAACGCGTCCTCCAGCGGGACGGGGTCGGGCTGCTCCGTCGCGCGCAGGTGCTTGTTGCTGCGCGGCTCCTGCCGGGTCTTCGCGTCGTTGAGCTTGCGGCGCAGGTCGTCCCGGACGTCGTTGAGCGCGGCGTGCAGGTCCTCCTCGGTCGAGGTGGTGACGATCTTCTGCCGGCCGGCCACCCAGCACTCCAGGGTCACCTTCTGGCCCCGGGCCTCGCGGTCCTTGACCGACACCTCCAGTTCGGTGGCGTCGGCGTGGAAGCCGGCGAGTCGGGCGTCAAGCGTCGCGAACTGCTCGGCGATCCAGTTGCGGTCGCCCTGGGAGAACCCGGCACCGACCCGCAGGCACTCGCCCACGGTCGCGGGGTTCGCCACGGCGCTCATCGCCCTGCCTCGCGGACGTCTCGGAGAAGCATCGGCGCTCCCTTTCTCTCGGTTGATCAAGTACTTACCCAACCGGCGCGATTCCGGAACGCCTCCCGCCGGTCACGTTCCGATCATGTGTCGCCGCAGGTCGTACCCGTAGGGCCCATCGGCCTAGCAGACGGGGCCCTTGATCAGGCGGTTGTCCACAAGCCGTGCGTCGTCCACAGGCGCGGGGTCGGCGGGCTGCCCGGACGGCCCGGTTCGGCCCACGCTCGTCCGGACAACCGATCCCTGGGAGGGGCGATGTTCGACACCTACGTCACGATCGTCGGCAACGTGCTGACCGCGCCGGAGTGGCGCCGCACCACGCAGAGCGGCACGCTCGTGGCCAACTTCAAGGTCGCCTCGACCGCGCGCCGGCTCGACCGGGACAGCGGCCGCTGGGTCGACGGCAACAGCCTGCGGGTGCGGGTGAACTGCTGGCGACGGCTCGCCGAGGGGGTGGCGGCGTCGGTGGCCCTGGGCGATCCGGTGATCGTCGCCGGCCGCCTCTACACCCGCGACTGGACCGACGAGGCCGGCAACCACCGCACGCTCTACGAACTGGAGGCGGTCGCGGTCGGCCACGACCTGTCCCGGGGGCGGGCCCGCTTCCTGCGCAACCAGCCGCGCGCGGCCACCAGCTCGGTCGAGGACGCCGAGGCGGAGCAGCGCGTGCACGGCGAGGCGACCGAGCCGGTGCCCGACGAGCAGGCCCCGACCACGTTCGACGCCCGGCCGTTCGTCGACGACTTCCCGGCGCCGGAGTTCGGGGCGGCGCACGTCGGTCTCTCCGGCACGCTCGACCGGATGGCCGCACTCGACCCGTTCGACGCTCGCCCCGGGGAGTCGGGGGATGGCGAGGAGGAGGGAGACAAGCCGGTCGCGGCCGAGGACGACGAGCTGACCGAGGTGGAGCTGCCCGTCGACGACGGGCCGAGGGCCGCGGGGTCCGACGGCGGGTCCGCCTCGGGGCGCCGCGGCCGACGGCGTAGCACGGTGGCCGTCTGAGGCCTGGGCCGTGCGACGGGGGCGCGGGGTGGCGACGTCGGCGTGGCCACCCCGCGGTACGGCGATGCGGCGGCCTCGGAGAGGACGCCTCTTCCGTCGTATACCTCGCATCGTTGTGCCGGGGCGGGCCGCACGGTCGGCAGCGGGGAGGCTGAACTGCCAGGGTGGTCGGAGCGTCCGCCGGGAACCGCCGGTGCGGCTAGGCTGGCCGGCCGGAGGTGGTGACGGGTGCGACAGGCGACCGCCATGGCGAACGCGACCGGGCTGGCGGCGGGGTACGCGCTCGACGCGCTGCTCGGTGACCCGCGCAGGTGGCATCCGGTGGCCGGCTTCGGCCACGCGGCCGGCGCGCTGGAGCGACGGATCTACCGCCCCCGGCGGTCGGCCGGAGCCGCGTTCACGGCGCTGGCGGTCGGCGCGCCGGCACTCCTCGGCGCCGCCGCCGCACTGGCCACCAGGCGTCACCCGGTGGCCCGGGCCGCGCTGGTGGCCGCCGGCACCTGGACGGTGCTGGGCGGACGGACCCTGCGGCACGAGTCGCGGGTGATGGGGCGGTCGCTGCGTCGCGCCGACCTGCCCGCCGCCCGGGCCCGTCTCGGTCACCTGTGCGGGCGGGACCCGTCCGCCCTGGACGAGCCGGAGCTGGCCCGCGCCACCGTCGAGTCGGTCGCCGAGAACACCTCCGACGCGGTGGTCGCGCCGCTGGTGTGGGGCGCGGTCGCCGGGCTGCCCGGCCTGCTCGGCTACCGGGCGGCGAACACGCTCGACGCCATGGTCGGTCACCGCTCACCCCGGTACGCCCGCTTCGGCACCCCGGCGGCGCGGCTGGACGACCTGCTCAACCTGGTGCCGTCCCGGCTGACCGGGCTGCTCACGGTGGCCGTCGCGCCGGTGGTGCACGGGGACCGGGCGACGGCCTGGCACGTCTGGCGGCGGGACCGGGCCGACCATCCGAGCCCGAACGCCGGGCAGTGCGAGGCGGCGATGGCGGGCGCGCTCGGCGTCCGGCTGGGCGGGCGCAACGTCTACTTCGGCCGCTCCGAGACGCGGCCGTTCCTCGGTGACGGCCCTCGGCCGGAGGCGCGACACCTGAAGCGGGCGGCCCGGGTCTCCGGCGCGGTGAGCCTGGCCGCGCTCGGGTTGGCCGCGCTCTACCCGGTGACGGTGGGCCGGCTGGCCGGCGCCACCGCCCGCGCCGCGTTGCGCACGATCACCGGCGCTCCCGGGCGCACGATCAGCGGCGCTCCCGGGCGCACGATCAGCGCCGCCACCGGGCGTACGATCACCGGCTCCGCCGGGCGCACGCTCGGTGCTCCCGAGCGCGACGGTCGGGGCCTCGTCCGGAGCGTCGGCGCCGCGCGCATCGCGCGTGGCGGCCGGGGGAGCGGGCGGTGAGCGGCGGGCTGCTGGTCGCCGGCACCACCTCCGACGCCGGCAAGAGCGTGCTCACCGCCGGGATCTGCCGCTGGCTGCGCCGCCAGGGGGTCCGGGTCGCGCCGTTCAAGGCGCAGAACATGTCCAACAACTCGGCCGTGGTGGTCGGCCCGGACGGCCGGGGTGGGGAACTCGGCCGGGCTCAGGCCATGCAGGCCGCCGCCGCCGGGCTCGCGCCCGACCTGCGCTTCAACCCGGTGCTGCTCAAACCGGGCAGCGACCAGGCCAGCCAGGTGGTGCTGCTCGGCGAGGCGGTCGACACGGTCACCGCCGGCAACTTCCACACGTTGCGGCCCCGGCTCGCCGCCACCGCGTACGCGGCGCTGGCCGAGCTGCGGACCGAGTACGACGCGGTGATCTGCGAGGGCGCGGGCAGCCCCGCGGAGATCAACCTGCGGGCCGGCGACTACGTCAACATGGGGCTGGCCCGCCACGCCGGCCTGCCCGCGATCGTGGTCGGCGACATCGACCGGGGCGGGGTGTTCGCCTCGATGTTCGGCACCGTGGCCCTGCTCGACGCGGCCGACCAGGCGCTGGTCGCCGGCTTCGTGATCAACAAGTTCCGGGGTGACGTCGGGTTGCTCCGGCCCGGTCTGGGCATGCTCCGCCAGGTCACCGGCCGACCCACCTACGGCGTGCTGCCGTGGGCGCTGGACCTGTGGCTCGACGCGGAGGACTCGCTCGCGTACGGGCGGGTGCTCGGCCGGCCGGCGGCGCCGCGCGGCACGGACTGGCTCGACGTCGCGGTGGTCCGGCTGCCCCGGATCAGCAACGCCACCGATGTCGAGGCGCTCGCCACCGAGCCGGGGGTGCGGGTGCGGCTGACCGTCGAGCCGGCCGAACTGGCCGCCGCCGACCTGGTGGTGCTGCCCGGCTCCAAGTCGACCGTCGCCGACCTGGCCTGGCTGCGGGAGAGCGGGTTGGCCGACGCGGTGCGGGCGCACGCCGCCGCCGGCCGTCCGCTGCTCGGCATCTGCGGCGGGTTCCAGATGCTGGGCCGGGCGATCCACGACCCGGTGGAGAGCCGCCAGGGCACCGTGCCCGGCCTCGGGCTGCTGCCCGTCGAGATCACCTTCGATCCGCGCAAGACGGTCCGCCGGGCCGAGGGCGCCGCGGCCGGGGACGTGCCGGTGCACGGGTACGAGATCCACCACGGCCGGGTCTCCGCCGCCGACCCGGGGCTGCCGCCGCTGCTGCGCCACGCCGACGGCACCGGCGAGGGCGCCCGGCTCGGCGCGGTGTACGGGACGCACTGGCACGGCGCGTTCGAGTCCGACGCGTTCCGCCGCCGGTTCCTCACCGAGGTCGCCGGGGTGGCCGGTCGGACCGGTTTCAAGGTGGCGCCGGACACGTCGTTCGCGGCGGTTCGGGAACGGACGCTGGACCTGCTCGGCGACCTGGTGGAGGAGCACCTCGACACCCGCGCGCTGCGGCGGCTGATCGAGGACGGCCCGCCGCCGGGCCTGCCGTTCGTGCCGCCCGGCGCGCCCGGGCAGCCGCCCGGCCCGTCCTGACCGGAACGACCCGGCAGCACCCGGGCGGGTCAGTGGCGCACGTCGGCCGGGCGGTCGGACATCGGCAGGCCGGCCTCCCGCCAGCCCTGCACGCCGCCGATCATGTCGGTGGCGTGCCGCAGGCCGAGCGTCTGGAGGCTGGCGGCGGCCAGGCTGGAGCTGAAGCCCTGCCGGCAGGCCACCACGATCTCGCGGTCGTAGCCGATCGCCTCCGGGATGCGCCACTCGCTGGCCGGGTCGAGCCGCCACTCCAGCACGGTGCGGTCGATGACGATCGCGCCGGGCAGCTCACCCTCCTCGCGACGCTGCGCCTCGGTGCGCGTGTCGATCAGCAGCGCGCCGTTGCGGACCGCCTCGACGGTCTCGTGCGGGGTGAGCCGGCGGAGACCGGCGCGGGCCTGTTCCAGGAGGGCGTCGACGCCCGGACACATCACGTCATGGAGCACCCCCAGATCATGCCCGCGGCCCGGCGACACCGCCGGGCGAAACGGCCCGCCCGGGTCGCAGGATCCAGCGGACGGGGGAAACGTTAGCGTCGGTCGGGTGAACGTCGCGGTGGTCGAGGCGTACGCCGGACTGGTCCGGCGGGTGCTGGCCGGGCCGGCGCGGTTGGGGCGTACCCGACTGGTGGCGGTGGACGGGCCGAGCGGCGCGGGCAAGAGCGTCTTCGCGACGCGCCTCGCGGAGGCGTTCGCGGCGACCGGCGGCGACCGGCCGCCGCTGGTCCGCACCGACGACCTGCTCGACGGCTGGGACGACCAGCTCACGTTCTGGGCGCGGCTGGAGGAGTGGGTGCTCGGGCCGGTGCGGGCCGGCCGGCCGGGCGGCTACCGCCGGTACAGCTGGGTCCGTCGGCGTTTCCTGGACCGGGTGGTGCCGGTGCCGGTGGCGCCGGTGCTGATCGTCGAGGGGGTGAGCGCCGCGCGCGCCGCCGTACGTCCCGAGCTGACGCTCTCCGCGCTCGTCACCGCGCCGGCCGAGCTGCGGCTGTCCCGGGCGCTGGCCCGCGACGGCGCGGGGGTCCTGCCGGAGTTGCGCCGCTGGCACGCCGGCGAGCGGGCGCACTTCGCCGCCGACGGCACCGAGGCGGCGGTGGACCTGGTCGTCGACGGCGCTCCCGGCCTGCCGCACGATCCGGACCGCTACTTCGTGCGGCACGGTCGGCGTCCGGGCTCGGACGGCGTGGCCGGGTAAGGCCGGCATACGATTCCGGTCATGACCACTCCGATCATCTCCGAGTCCGAGGTGCGGGCCGCCGTCGCGCGGGAACTGCCCGGCGTCCGTGCCGACCTCGAACGACTCGTCCGCATTCCGGGCATCGCCTTCGAGGGCTTCGACCACTCGCACGTGGAGCGTTCCGCCGAGGCGGTGGCGGAGTTGCTGCGCGGTTGCGGCCTGGACACCCGGATCGTCCGCTCCGGCGGCCAGCCGGCGGTGATCGGGACGAAGGCGGCCCCGGCCGGCGCGCCCACCGTGCTGCTCTACGCCCACCACGACGTGCAGCCGGTCGGTGACCTGTCGCTGTGGGAGTCCGACCCGTTCGAGCCGGTGGAGCGCGACGGCCGCCTCTACGGCCGGGGTGCGGCCGACGACAAGGCGGGCATCATGGCGCACGTCGCCGCGCTGCGCGCGTTCGGCGACCGGCTGCCGGTCGGCGTGGTGCTGTTCGTCGAGGGTGAGGAGGAGTACGGCTCGGACTCGCTGGAACGGCTGCTCGCCGAACACCGCGACGACCTGGCCTCGGACGTCATCGTGATCGCCGACTCCACCAACTGGGACGTCGGGGTGCCGGCGTTGACCACCTCGCTGCGCGGCATCGTGAACTGCTTCGTGGAGGTGCGCACGCTCGACCACGCGGTACACAGCGGCATGTTCGGCGGCGCCGTGCCGGATGCGCTCACCGCCCTGGTGAAGCTGCTCGGCACGCTGCACGACGACGCCGGCGACGTGGCGGTGGACGGCCTGGCCGGGCGCGAGGGTGCGAGCGTCGACTACCCGGAGGACCGGTTCCGCGCCGAGGCCGGCCTGGTCGACGGCGCGCGGCTGTTCGGCACCGGCCGGATCACCGACCGGCTCTGGACGAAGCCGGCGCTGGCGATCCTCGGCGTCGACGCGCCGGCCACCGGGGAGGCGCCGAACGCGCTGGTCCCCGCCGCGAAGGCGAAGCTGAGCGTACGGCTGGCGCCGGGCGACGACCCGAAGAAGGCGTATGCGGCGTTGACCGCGCACCTGGAGCGGAACGCGCCGTGGGGCGCGCAGGTGACGGTGACGTTCGAGCACGACGGCGCGCCCTGCGTGATCGACGCGAGCGGCCCGATGTTCGACGCGGCGCGGGCGGCGTTCCGGGGCGCCTGGGACGGCACCGACCCGGTCGACATCGGGGTCGGCGGCTCGATCCCGTTCATCGCCACGTTCCAGGAGATGTTCCCGGCGGCGGCGATCCTGGTGACCGGCGTGGAGGACCCGCACGCCCGGGCGCACGGGCCGAACGAGAGCCTGCACCTGGGCGAGTTCGCCCGGGTCTGCCTGGCCGAGGCGCTGCTGCTGGCGAAGGTGGCCGAGGCGGGCCGCGCCTGACCTGGCCGTACGACGGGTGCCGCTGCCGTCGGCGTTGCGGGCCGACCTCTCTGTCCGGTCGCGACACGCTCGGTGTCGAAACCGTAACTTCGGGATGGATGTCGGAGTTTGCGGCGTGTCGGCCGGTCGGGTGTTATAGCCTTTCGAACATGCGTACGAACGACGAGATGGCGCGGCTCCAGGCCGCCGTCCGTGCTCTGGGGGACGTCGACGTCTCCGCGTGGCCCGAGGCCACGCTCAAGGAACAGCTCGGTGAGCTCTCGGCCACGCTGGTCACGCTCGACGCGCTGCTCACCCGGGTGGCCGAGGGGGTGCGCGGGCGCGGCCTGCGGGTCGAGGAGCCGGTCTCGGCCTGATCTTCGGGCGCCAGAAGCGGCCCGGCGCGCGCGGCCCGGCGACCGGCACGACGGGCCGCGCGCGTCCGGGCGTCCGGCGGTCCGGCGCACCCGAAACGGTGCGCCGGGCCGCTGGAACCGCCCCGGTGTCACCGCCGGCTGGCAGGATGTGGGCGTGCGTTTCGCGGAACTGGCGGCCACCTCGGCCGCGGTCGGGGCCACCGGCGGCCGGCGGGCCAAGGTGGAGCTGCTGGCCGCCGCGCTGCGCGCGCTCGACCCGGGCGAGATCCCGGCCGGCGCCGGCTACCTCGCCGGTGAGCTGCGGCAGCGGCAGACCGGTGTCGGCTGGGCGGGGCTGCGGGACCTGCCACCACCGGCGGCCGAGCCGACCCTGACCGTGACCGCCGTCGACGCGGGGATCGAGGAGATCTCCCGGGTCGCCGGCGCCGGCTCCCAGGCCCGGCGGCGGGAGCTGGTCGGCCGGTTGTTCGCCGCGGCCACCGCCGACGAGCAGCGCCTGCTGGTCGGCCTGTTCCGCGGCGAGCTGCGGCAGGGCGCCCAGGCCGGCCTGCTCGCCGAGGCGGTGGCCCGAGCCGCCGACGTGCCGGTCCCGGCCGTCCGGCGGGCCCTGCTGCTCGCCGGTGACCTGCGGGCGGTGGCGGTCGCGGCGCTCACCGGCGGCGCCGCCGCACTGGCCGGGTTCGGGCTCCAGGTGGGCCGTCCGCTCGCGCCGATGCTGGCGCAGAGCGCGCCCACTGTCGACGAGGCGCTCACCGCGACCGGCGCGCCGGCCGTGGTCGACGTCAAACTCGACGGCATCCGCATCCAGGTGCACCGCTCCGGGTCGGACATCGCGGTCTTCACCCGCAGCCTCGACGAGATCACCGGCCGGCTGCCCGAGGTGGTGGCCGCCGTCCGCGCGCTGCCCGCCCGCGAGCTGGTGCTCGACGGCGAGGCGATCGGGTTGGACGCCGCCGGCCGGCCGCTGCCGTTCCAGCAGACGTCGAGCCACGCGGCGCGGCGCACCACGCCCAGCACCACCGGCCGCGCCCCGGTCGCGCCCGCCGTGCTGGCCGCCGCCGAGCGGGCCGGCGAGCCGGTGCTCACCCCGTACTTCTTCGACCTGCTGCACCTCGACGGCGCCGACCTGATCGACCTGCCCGGGCGGGAGCGGTGGGCGACGCTGGCCCGCGCGGTGGATCCGGCGCTGCTGGTCGGCCGGGTGGAGGTGGACGACGCGGAACAGGCCGCCGCCGCGTTCGCCGCGGCGATCGACGCCGGTCAGGAGGGCGTGGTGGTCAAGGACCCGGCCGCGCCCTACGACGCCGGGCGGCGCGGCGCGGCCTGGGTCAAGGTCAAGCCCCGGCACACGCTCGACCTGGTGGTGCTCGCGGTCGAGTGGGGCAGCGGCCGGCGTCAGGGTTGGCTGTCCAACCTGCACCTCGGCGCCCGCGACCCGGGCAGCGGCGAGTTCGTCATGCTGGGCAAGACGTTCAAGGGGCTCACCGACGAGACGCTGCGGTGGCAGACCGAACGCTTCCTGTCGCTGGCCGTGGAGAAGGGTGACTGGGTGGTGCGGGTCCGCCCGGAGCAGGTGGTCGAGATCGCGTTCGACGGGGTGCAGACGAGCAGCCGCTACCCGGGCGGGATGGCGCTGCGCTTCGCCCGCGTGGTGCGCTACCGCGACGACAAGAGCGCCGCGGAGGCGGACACGATAGACGCGGTCCGGGCGATCCACGCCGGCCGGGTCACCGGCTGAGCCCCTGGTCCGGGCTCAGGAGGTGGCGGGGCCGGCGGCGGCCGGCTCGGCGGCCCGGTCCACCGGCACGCGCGGGCCGTCCAGACCGGCTCGGCGGCGGGCCTCCCGGCGTGCCACCCAGCCGTAGCCGACCAGGCTCATCACCGCGAAGATCCACCACTGCCACACGTAGCCGAAGTTCTGCCAGTTGTTGGTGTGCCCGATCGGCACCGCCCGGAAGGCCGGGTCGGCGGCCGGCGTCTGCCCGTCCAGCAGCACGTAACCGCCGGTCACCGGGTAGGGCAGCTGCTTCGCCAGGCGGGCGACGTCGATCCGCCGCGCCTCCAGCTTGCCGTCGCGCCGGGCGACGCCGCCGCCACCGCTCTCGCTGCCGACCACCCGGCCGGTGACGGTGACCTCGCCGGTCGGCGCCGCCGGCACCGCCGGCTGGACGGTCGCCCCGCCGCCCGGGATCGGCGGGATCCAGCCGCGGTCGACGAGCACCGCGCTGCCGTCGGCGAGCACCAGCGGGGTGAGCACCTCGAAGCCGACAGTGCTGTCCACGGTCCGGCCGCGGATCAGGACGTCGTTCGCGCTGTCGTAGCGACCGGTGGCGGTGACCCGGCTCCAGGTTAGCCGCTCGGCCGGGGCCGGGCCCACGCTGCCGGCGGCGCCGGTCGGCGCGGGCATGGCGTCGCGCAGCGGCGCGGGGGTCATCGTGGCGCCGGCGTCGATCCGTTCGTTGATCGCCGTGCGGCCGTGGTAGCGGTCCAGCTGCCAGTTGCCCAGGAACACCATCACCGCGGCGGCCACCAGGGTCAGCGCGAGGTAGCCGAGCCAGCGCGGGGTCAGCAGGAACCGGTACACGTTGGCAAAGGCTACCCGTATGAGCGGGGCCACTCGTGGCTGCCGGTGGAATCCCGGCACCCGGCGGACGCCGCGCGTCGGGCCGGGCGGGTATGGTCACGCGGGCGGAAATCCCCCGGATCCAGGAGTCGATGATGACCGACGTGCCCCGCGTCGTGCTGAGCGCACCCTCCTCGGGGCACGGCACCGGTGCCCTCTCCCTCGGCCTGCTCGCGGCCCTGGCCGACCGGGAGCTGCCGGTGGCCGGGTTCAAGGTCGGGCCGGACCAGGTCGACGCGGCATACCTCGGGTTGGCCGCCGGCCGGCCGGGGCGCACGCTCGACCCGCGCCTGGTGGGCCCGGAGCGGATCGCCCCGCTCTTCGCGCACGGCGCGGCCGGGGCCGGGTTCGCGCTGGTCCAGGGCACCATGGGTCTCTACGACTCGGTCGCCGGCCGGCCGGAGAGCGAGTCCACCGCCGCCGTCGCCACCGCGCTGCGCAGCCCGGTGGTGCTGGTGGTGGACGTGGCCGCGATGGGCCAGTCGGTGGCCGCGCTGGTGCACGGCTTCCGGGCGTACGACGAGCAGCTCTGGCTGGGCGGCGTGATCCTCAACCGGGTGGCGTCGCCCCGGCACGAGGAGTTGCTGCGCGAGGCGCTGGACGACGTCGGGGTGCCGGTCTACGGGGCGTTGCGCCGGCACGAGTTGCCTCCGGTGCTGCCCGCCCGCCGGCACGGCGCCGCTCCGGTGGTGCGCGGCGACGCCGAGGCCGAGCGTGGGGTGCGCCGGCTCGGTGAGGCGGTGGCCGCCACCGTCGACCTGGACCGGCTCCTGACGCTGGCCCGCTCCGCGCCGGCGCTGACCGTCGGGCCCTGGTCGGCCGAGTCGGCGGACGGGCCGTCCGAGGCCGGCGGGCGGCCGGTGGTGGCGCTGGCCGGTGGTCCGGCCGGCAGCTACAGCCACCCGGAGACGGTCGAGCTGCTGCGCGCCGCCGGCGCCGAGGTGGTCACGTTCGACCCGCTGCGCGACGAGGCGCTGCCCGCCGGGGCCCGCGCGCTCGTCGTCGGCGGCGGGCTCCCCGAGGCGTACGCGGAGCAGCTCTCCGCCAACCGCCGGCTCTGCATCGCGGTGGCCGAGCTGGCCCGCTCCGGCCGCCCGGTGGTGGCCGAGGGCGCCGGCCTGCTGTGGCTGGCTCGCGAGCTGGACGGCCTGCCGATGTGCGGGGTGCTCGACGCGGTCGGCACGGTCCGGGACGGTCTGGTGGTGGGCTACCGGGAGGCCACCTCGGTCACCGGCAGCGTGGTGGCGCCGGCCGGCGTCACGGTGACCGGGCACAAGCAGCACGCGGCGGTGCTCACCCCGCGCGCCGGTGACCGCCCGGCCTGGCAGTGGGGTGGCGGCACCCCGGAGGGCTTCGTCCACCACGGCGTGCACGCCTCGCAGCTCGTGCCGCACTGGGCCGCGCTTCCCGGGGTCGCCGAGCGCCTGGTGGCCGCCGCCCGGACACCCGCGGCGGCGCCCGCGTGATCGGTCAGGTGGCGGTACGCCGGTTTCCGGCGCTGACCGTGTCCACCCCGCGCACGGAGGTGCGGCGGCTGACCGTGGCCGACGCGGCGGCGGTGGACGAGGTGTTCGCCGACCGGCAGACGCAGCGCTGGTTGCCGCTGGCCGAGGCGGCCGGGCAGATCGACGGGCGGGCCTGGTGCACCGAGCTGGCCCGGCAGCGGCGGGACAGCGGCGACGGCGACCACTGGGCGGTGGTCCGCCGGGAGGACCAGCGGGTGGTCGGCTGCCTCTGGACCCGTCGCACCGACTGGGGCGCCCGGCTGACCGAGGTGTCGTACGCGATCGCGCCGCACGCCCGGGGCTACGGCCTGGCCGCGGAGGCGGTGGACGGGGTGGCGATCGCGTTGATCCTGGAGCACGGTTTCCACCGGGTGGAGCTGCGGGTGGCGCCGGGCAACGTCGCCTCGCGGCGGGTCGCCGAGAAGGCCGGCTTCAGCTACGAGGGCCTGCTGCGCAACGCCGGCTACGTCCGCGGCGCCCGGGTCGACCTGGAGCTGTGGTCGTTCGTGGCCGCCGACCTGCGCTGAGGCCCGCCGCTCCCCAAGTCGATCAAGGAGTTCGCGTCGGGGGATCACCCGATCCCGGACGCAAACTCCTTGATCAACTGACCCGGGCGCACCCCCGGGACGGGCAGGCGGCGGTCAGCCGACGATCTGGTCGGACGGTGGGGTGAACTGGCGGGTGGGTTGGCCCTTCAGCGCGTCGCGCAGCGTCTGCGCCACCGCGTTCACCGGGATCTGTGACTGCCCGTCACCCACCGCGTTGAAGGGGTTGTCCGGATCGGCGATGAAACTCGCCGCGGCCAGTTCCGGGGTGTAGCCGACGAACCAGGCCGACCGGGTGCTGTCCGTGGTGCCGGTCTTGCCGGCCACCGGGCGACCGACCGTCTTCCGGACGCTGTCGGCCGTCGACCAGCCGCCGCAGCTTCCCTTGGCCGGGGTGTCGCCGGTCGGGCAGCGCGCCGCGTCGGTGGCGGCCCGGGCCGCGTCCGCGTTGACCACCTGCCGGCACCTCGGCTTGGCCACCTCCCGCTGCACCCCGCCCGGCGTGGACCAGGTGGCCGGCGTGCCGTCCCGGTTCATGATCGCGTTGACCGGGATCGCCTCGCAGTAGCGCCCGTCGGCGGCGACGGTCGCGTACGCGTTCGCCATCTCCAGCGGGGTGGCGTCGGAGACGCCCAGCGTGAACGCGCCCCACTTCTTCGCCTTGGCCGGCGAGGCCTGTTCCTTGTCCACGTCGGTGCGCCAGCGCAGCCCCAGTTGTTCGGCCAGGCGCACCCCGGCGTCCGCGCCGACCTTCTCCTCCAGCTGGACGAAGTAGGTGTTCACCGACTTGCCGAAGCCGGACCACATGGTCTGCCGGCCGGTCATCGCGCCGCTGGCGTTGGACGGAGCCCAGCCGTCGTAGACCGCGGACTGGTACCGGTAGGGCGAGTCGTAGGCGGTGGAGAGCGGCATCCCGGCGTTGAGCGCGGCGAGCATCGGGAACATCTTGAACGTCGATCCGGCCTGGTAGCCGGGGAGTGTCCCGCCGCCGAGCAGCGGTGCCACCGTGTTCGGGTAGTTCGCCTTGACCTTGGGGCCGGCCTCCGGGTTCGAGCTGTTCGGGTTCTCGGCCAGGTCCAGGGAGTAGTTCCGGTTCACCGCCATCGCCTTGATCCGCCCGGTGCCC
The DNA here is from genome assembly GCF_900090105.1 of Micromonospora humi. Lineage (GTDB taxonomy): Bacteria > Actinomycetota > Actinomycetes > Mycobacteriales > Micromonosporaceae > Micromonospora > Micromonospora humi. Next base: position 128,842 of record NZ_FMDM01000014.1, read on the forward strand.
GGTTCGGCGACCACGATGCCGTTGGCGAACGGGCTGCCGGTGTTGTCCTTGGCGCCGACGTTCTTCTCGGCCGCCGCCTGGGTCTTCGGGTCGAGCGCGAGCACGATCCGGTAGCCGCCGCGGCGTAGCTTGTCCATCCGTTCCAGGCGGTTCTCGCCGAACGCGGACTGCGCGCTCCACCAGTTCTTCAGGTAGTCGCAGTAGAAGCCCCAGCTGCGGTGCGCGCCGTCGATCGCGGCGCAGTCGTTCGGCGGGTCGGTCAGCTTCAGCTTGATCGGCTGTCCCTTGGCCGTCGCGGCGGCGTCCGGCGACAGGTAGCCGAGGCGGGCCATGTTGTCCAGCACGTAGTTGCGCCGGCCGGTGGCGTCCTTCTGGTCGGAGGTGATCGGGTCGTACTCGGAGGGGGACTTGACCAGCCCGGCCAGGGTGGCCGCCTCGACCGGGCTGAGCGTCGCCGGGGTCTTGGAGAAGAAGATCTGCGAGGCGGCGTAGATGCCGTACGCCCGGTGGCCGAAGTAGGCCGAGTTGAGGTAGCGCTCGAGGATCTGCTCCTTGGTCAGGTGCTTCTCGATGTCGAGCGCCATGCGCATCTCCTTGACCTTGCGCAGGCTGGTCTGCTGGGTGGCCTCCTGGACCTCCTTGGGCGTGCTCGCGCTGTCCCGCAGGGCCATCCGCACGTACTGCATGGTGAGCGTGGAGGCACCCTGGGAGACGCCGCCGGAGCGGGCGTTGGAGACGAACGCCCGCGCCACGCCCTTCGGGTCGACGCCGTGGTGCTGGTAGAAGCGGTTGTCCTCGGCGGCGACGATCGCCTGCTGGATGTTCGGCGACATGTTCTCGATCTTGGTGTACTGCCGGTACTCCTCGTAGAACATGGTCAGCACGGTCTTGCCGTCGGGCGCGTAGACGTACGAGGTCTCGGCCGGCAGCGCGGTCTTGAGGATGTTGGTCTTCTGCTGCACGGCGTGCGCGGTGGCCTTCGCGCCGAGGCCGGTGACGGCGGCCATCGGATAGAGCGCGGCGGCGACGACGATGCCGGCGATCAGCCCGGCGCGGAGAAGGGGCACGGCACGACCGGCGGAGGCAAGGGGTCGGTTGCTCACGTGGTCAAGCTATGACATTTCCGATTCGGAAATGAGAAGAATTCATAAACGGGCGGGGGTCGTGACGCGCCCCACGCCGGGATGCGCTGTCCCGGACGGCGGCTTCCCGGCAGGATCGCGGTCATGCCCGCCGCACCGACCGCCGCCGCGCCCGAACCCGACCTGGGTCACCACGGGGACGCCGAGGCCACCCCCGGTCTGGTCGACCTGGCGGTCAACGTGCGGCGCGCCGCGATGCCCGACTGGTTGGCCGACCCGATCACCGCCGCGCTGGGCGACCTGGCCGCGTACCCGGACCCGGCGCCGGCCCGCGCCGCCGTCGGTCACCGGCACGGGCGACCCCCGGACGAGGTACTCCTCACCGCCGGCGCCGCCGAGGGTTTCGTGCTGATCGCCCGCGCGCTGCGCGACGCCCGCCACCCGGTGGTGGTGCACCCGCAGTTCACCGAGCCGGAGGCCGCCCTGCGCGCCACCGGGCACCGGGTGGACCGGGTGCTGCTCGACCCGGCCGACGGTTTCCGGCTCGACCCGGCCCGCGTCCCCGCCGACGCCGACCTGGTCATGATCGGCAATCCCACCAACCCGACCTCGGTGCTGCACCCCGCGGACGCCGTCGCCGCGCTGGCCCGCCCCGGCCGGGTGCTGGTGGTCGACGAGGCGTTCGCGGACACCACCGTCGCCCCCGGTGTCGACGGCGAGCCCGAGTCGCTCGCCGGCCGCCGCGACCTGCCCGGCCTCCTGGTGGTCCGCAGCCTCACCAAGACCTGGGGGTTGGCCGGGCTGCGGATCGGCTACCTGCTCGGCGACGCCGGGCTGCTGGCCCGCCTCGCCGCCGCCCAGCCGCTCTGGGCCGTCTCCACCCCGGCGCTCGCCGCGGCCACCGCCTGCGCCGCGCCGGTCGCCGTCGCGGCCGAGCGCGCGATCGCCGCCGACCTCGCCGCCGACCGCGACCACCTGGTGACCCGCCTGTCCGGCCTGCCCGGCGTACGCGTCGCGGGAGCGCCGGCCAGCGCCTTCGTCCTGATCCACCGACCCGGCGCGGCCGAGCTGCGACAGCGGCTGCGGGAGCGGGGCTGGGCGGTGCGCCGGGGCGACACGTTCCCCGGGCTCGGCCCGGACTGGCTCCGGATCGCGGTGCGCGACCCGGCCACCACCGACGCGTTCGTCGAGACGTTCGCAGGGATCCTGGAGGCATGATGCTGGAGTCCACCGTCGCGGCGATCCGGCCGCTGGACGAGGCCGCCATGGCGGCCGCCCGCGAACTCCAGGGCCGGCTGACCAAGCCCGCCGGCTCGCTCGGCGCCCTGGAGCCACTCTCGGTACACCTGGCCGGGCTGGCCGGGACCTGCCCGCCGCCGCTGCCCGACCAGGCCGCGGTGGCGATCTTCGCGGGCGACCACGGCGTCCACGCCCAGGGCGTCAGCCCGTGGCCGCAGGAGGTCACCGCCCAGATGATCGGCAACTTCCTGGCCGGCGGCGCGGTGGTCAACGCGTTCGCCCGGCAGGCCGGCGCCTCGGTCACCGTGGTGGACGTCGGCGTCGCCACCCCGCTCGCGGCCACCCCGCCCGCCGCGGCGGCGCGCACCGCCGACCCGGCGGACCTGGCTGCGCTTCCCGCCGACCCGGCCGACCCGACGGGGCTCTCCGCCGACCCGGCCGGGTTCTCCGCCGATCCGGCCGCCGGCCCCGTCGCGCGCCCCGCGGACATCGTCGCGACGCCCGCCGACCCGGACGGGCCGCGTCTGGTGGTGGCGAACGTGCGACTCGGCACCCGGGACATGACGGTCACCGCCGCGCTCACCCGGGACGAGGCGCGGGCGGCGGTGGAGACCGGCATCCGGATCGCCGCCGAACTGGTCGACGCCGGCGCCGGCATCCTGCTCACCGGCGACATGGGCATCGGCAACACCACCCCGGCGGCTGCCCTGGTCGCCGCGTTCACCGGTGTGGACGCGGCGGCGGCGACCGGCCGGGGCACCGGCGTGGACGACGGGACGTACGCCCGCAAGGTGGAGGTGGTCCGGGCCGCGCTGGAGCGGCACGCGCCCGACCCGGCGGACCCGCTGGGCGTGCTCGCCGCGGTCGGCGGGCTGGAGCACGCCGCGCTGGCCGGGCTGATCCTCGGCGCCGCCGCGCGGCGGGTGCCGGTGCTGCTCGACGGCGTGATCGCGGTCAGCGCCGCGCTGGCCGCCGCCGCGTTCGCACCGGACGCGGTGGGCGCCATGGTCGCCGGGCACCGCAGCGCCGAGCCGGGCGCCACCGCGGCGCTGCGGCACCTCGGGCTGGACCCGCTGATCGACCTGGGACTGCGGCTCGGCGAGGGCACCGGGGCGCTGCTCGCCCTGCCGGTCGTCACCGGCGCGGTCCGGGTGCTGCACGAGGTGGCCACGTTCGACTCGGCCGGGGTGGCCGAGAAGTGAGCGAGCCGAGCCCGTACCCCCTGGGGTTGCGGCTGGCCGGGCGGCGCGTGGTCGTGGTGGGCGGGGGAGCGGTGGCCACCCGACGGGTGCCGGCGCTGCTGGACGCCGGCGCGGAGGTGCTGCTGGTGTCGCCGGAGCTGACCCCGGCGCTGCGCGCGCACGCCGACGCCGGGCGGCTGCGGTGGGAGCCGCGCCGGTTCGTCCCCGGCGACCTGGACGGCGCCTGGCTGGTCCAGGTGGCGGTGGACGACCGGCTCGCCGCCGCGGCGGTCAGCGCCGCCGCGGCCGAGCGACGGATCTTCTGCGTGCGCGCCGACGACCGCGCGGCGGCCAGCGCGTGGACGCCCGCGGTCACCCGGCACGGCCCGGTGACGGTGGCGGTTCTCGGCGGCGGTGACCCACGCCGCGCGATGGCCGTCCGCGACGCCGTCCGCACCCTCCTGAGCGCAAGGCGGGGGCCCCAGTTAACGGATTCGGTAGAGGAGGGGGCCCCGCTTAACACCTCCGGCGGGCGCGTCGCGCTGGTGGGCGCCGGGCCGGGCGACCCGGAGCTGATCACCGTGAAGGGCTGGCGGCTGCTCACCGAGGCCGAGGTGGTGGTGGCCGACCGGCTCGTCCCCGGGCTGCTCCTGGACGAGCTGCGCCCGGACGTCGAGCTGGTCGACGCGTCGAAGATCCCCTACGGGCCGTCGCGCACCCAGGAGGAGATCAACCGGATCCTGGTGGAACGCGCCCTGGCCGGCCGGGTCGTGGTGCGGCTCAAGGGCGGCGACCCGTACGTCTTCGGGCGGGGTGGTGAGGAACTGCTGGCCTGCGCCGAGGCGGGGGTGCCGGTGACCGTGGTGCCGGGGGTGACCAGCGCGATCGCGGTGCCCGGGGTGGCCGGGGTGCCGGTGACGCACCGGTCGGTGGCGCACGAGTTCACTGTGGTCTCCGGGCACGTCGCGCCGGACGCGCCGGCCTCGCTGGTGCGCTGGGAGTCGCTGGCCGGGCTGCGCGGCACGCTGGTGATCCTGATGGGCCTGAAGAACCTGGCCGCGATCGCCGCCACGCTGATCGCGCACGGCAAGCCGCCGGAAACCCCCGCCGCGGTGATCCAGGAGGGCACCACCGCAGCCCAGCGCACCCTGCGCGCCACGCTCGCCACGGTCGCCGCCGACGTCGAGTCCGCCGCCCTGCGCCCGCCCGCGATCGTGGTGATCGGCGACGTGGTCAACGCCCTGACCTGAGCCCTGACCCGCCGGAGCTTCGGCGATCTTGCACTTGGTGCCCGCACTGTGCCCCACTCCACCCCTTTTGTCGGGGCAGAAAGTGCAAGATCGACGAGGTGGGGTGGGACGGGAGCGGCCCGGGGCCATGTGGTCCCGGGCCGCGTCGTGGGGGTCGGGTTACTGCTTGAGCATGTTGTCCAGGAGCAGGGCGCAGCGGATCAGGCCCAGGTGGCTGTACGCCTGGGGGTGGTTGCCCAGGCCCCGCTCGGCCAGCGGGTCGTACTGCTCCGGGAGCAGGCCGGTGGGGCCGGCCGTGTCGACCATCTGGGTGAACAGCTCCTCCGCGTCGGTGCGGCGGCCGGTGCGCAGGTACGCCTCGATCAGCCACGCCGTGCAGATGTGGAAGCCACCCTCCCGACCGGGCAGGCCGTCGTCCCAGTGGTAGCGGTAGACCACCGGGCCGCTGCGCAGGTCCGCCTCGATCTTGAGCACGGTGGAGAGGAAGCGCGGATCGTCGCCGGGGAGCAGCCCGGACAGGCCGATCCAGAGCGACGAGGCGTCCATCTCGTCGTGCCCGTACGCGACGCTGTAGGCCTCGGCCTCCGGGTGCCAGCCGTGCTCCAGCACGTTGGCGCCGATCCGGTCGCGCAGGTCGACCCACTCCGGCCGGTCCTCGCCGCCGTGCTGGCGCACCACGTGCAGCGCCCGGTCGACGGTCATCCAGAGCATGACCTTGGAGAAGACGTGGTGCCGGGGTGGGAGGCGGGCCTCCCAGATGCCGTGGTCGGGCTCGTGCCAGCGGCGGCGCACCGCCTCGACCATGTTCTCCAGCACCCGCCACTCGTCGTCGCGGACCGAGCCCCGGGCGTCGGCCACCGCGGCGATCAGGTCGGCCACCGGGCCGAAGACGTCGAGCTGGAGCTGGTGGTTGGCGAGGTTGCCGACCCGGACCGGCCGGGAGCCGGCATAGCCGGGCAGCGTGTCGATGACCGCCTCGGCGCCCAGCTCGAAACCGTCGACGGTGTAGAGCGGGTGCAGCCGCTCCGGGTGCCCGCCGGTGCGTTCCACCACGCCGTCGATCCAGCGCAGCAGCCCCTCGGCCTCCTCGGTGGAGCCGAGGTCGACGAGCGAGCGCGCGGTCATCGCCGCGTCCCGCAGCCAGCAGTAGCGGTAGTCCCAGTTGCGGACCCCGCCCAACTCCTCGGGCAGCGACGTGGTGGCCGCGGCGAGGATCGAGCCGGTCGGCTCGTGGGTGAGCCCGCGCAGGGTCAGCGCGCTGCGGGCGACCAGGTCCCGGGCGGTGGTGGGCAGCCGCAGCGAGGCCACCCAGTCCTTCCAGGGCTGCTCGGCGGCGGCCTGCCGCTCGTGCACCGGCACCCGGTGCGGCTCCAGGCTCTGGGTGCCGAAGCGCAGCTCCAGCACCACCTGCCCGCCGAGGGCCGACAGGTCCACCACGGCCTTCGCGGTCTCGTACCCGGCGTCGTTGGTGACCTCCCACTCGACGCCGGGGGAGTGCAGCGCGACCGGCTCGTTGGAGCCGAGCACGAGCAACCCGTCGTCGAGCGGCTGGAGCTGCACCGCCACCTGGCCGAACTCCGGTCGCGGCGCGAACTCGACGCGGGCCCGCCCGGTGCCGCTGAGCACCCGGACCAGGGTCGAGTCGCCGCTGACCACGGCCGGGTCGTCCGGCGTGGTCTGCCGGACCGGCAGGTCCAGCCAGTCGGTGACGGTCAGGCCGGACCAGCGGGTCTCCACCGTCATGGTGTTGCTGCGGTAGCGCTGGCCGAGCGGGATGCCGCCGCGCTCCGGGCCGACGGTGAAGTGCCCGGCCGGGCTGCCGCCGACCAGGTCGGCGAAGATCGCCGCCGAGTCCGGCTTCGGGTGGCACAGCCAGGTGATCTTCGCTTCCGGGGTGACCAGCGCGACGGTACGGCCGTTGGCGAGCATCGAGTGCCGCTCGATCGGCACCGCCCGCTCGCCGAAGAGCCAGTGCCGCCGGGTCTCCAGCAGCAGGCCCAGCGCCCGGGCCGCCTCGATCGGCTCGGCCACCCGGTAGTCGGCCTGGGTCTCGCCGGGGCCGATCTTGATGCCGACGTCCGGCCCCTGGAGGTTGCCGAACGCGTTCTCGTCGGTGACGTCGTCACCGATGAAGAGCACCGCGCCGGCGGCGAGCTGGGTGCGGAGCTGGTCGACGGCGGTGCCCTTGTGGGTGGCCACCACCGACAGCTCGATGACCTCCTTGCCCTGGGTGACGGTGACGTCGTCCCAGGTGGCGGGCCCGTTGCGGACCGCCTCCACGGCCGCGGCGGCCACCTGCGGGTCGACCCCGCGGGTGTGCACGGCCACGCTGGCCGGCTTGCGTTCCAGCCGGACCCCGGGGTGCGCGGCGGCGATGTCCCGCAGCTCCTGGCGGAGCCGGTGCCGGACCGCGATCAGCTCCGGGCTGAGCCGTTCGACGAAGCCGATGTCGAACTCCGAGCCGTGGCTGCCGACCAGGTGCACCTCGCTCGGCAGCCGGGAGAGCGTGGCCAGGTCGCGCAGCGCGCGGCCGGAGACCACCGCGACGCTCGTCTGCGGCAGCGAGGCCAGCGCGCGGATCGCGGCCACCGACTCGGGCAGCGGCACGGCCTTGGTCGGGTCCTCGACGATCGGCGCCAGTGTGCCGTCGTAGTCGCAGGCGACGAGGAGCTGGGGGATCCGGGCGATGCGGCCGATCGCGGCGCGCAGTTCCGGGTCGAGCACGCCACCGGGTGAGGTGGCGGCGGCGGGCGAGGTCACGCAGCCTCCGTATCGGGGACGCCGAGCTCGCTGAGGAACGACTTGGCCCAGTGGCCCACGTCGTGGCTGCGCAGATGGCGCTGCATGACGCGCATCCGGCGGCGGGCTTCGGGCTTCTCGACGTGCACGGCCCGCAGCAACGCGTCCTTCACCGCGTCCGGGTCGTGCGGATTACACAGGAACGCCTGGCGCAGCTCGGTGGCGGCGCCGGCGAACTCACTGAGCACGAGCGCGCCGCCCTGGTCGGCGCGCGATGCGACGTACTCCTTGGCCACCAGATTCATTCCGTCTCGCAGCGGGGTCACCATCATCACGTCGGCCGCGACGTACATCGCGGCCAGTTCGGAGCGACTGTACGACTGATGCAGATAATGCACCGCCGGCACGCCGACCCGGCCGAATTCACCATTGATCCGGCCAACCTCGCGTTCCACCTTCACCCGAAGTGCCTGGTAGTGCTCCACACGCTCACGGCTGGGCGTGGCGACCTGCACCATAACCGCGTCCGGAACTGTCAACTTTCCGTCAGCGAGGAGTTCGCGGAAGGCCTTGAGCCGGAGTTCGATGCCCTTGGTGTAGTCGAGCCGGTCGACGCCCAGGATGATCGTCTTCGGGTTGCCCAGCTCCTCGCGGATCTGCTTGGCCCGGGCCTGGATCGCCGGGTCCTCGGCCAGCCGCTCCATCTCCCGGGTCTCGATCGAGATGGGGAACGCGCCGGCCTTCACCTGCCGGCCGTCGACCTGGATCATCTGCCCCTCGTAGCGCAGGCCGAGCAGGTGCCGGGCCAGCCGGACGAAGTTCTGCGCCGCCAGTCGCTGCTGGAAACCGACCAGGTCCGCGCCGAGCAGGCCGCGCAGGATCTCGGCGCGGAACGGCATCTGCATGAACAGCTCGATCGGCGGGAACGGGATGTGCAGGAAGAACCCGATCTTGAGGTCGGGACGCAGCTCGCGCAGCATCGCCGGGACGAGCTGGAGCTGGTAGTCCTGCACCCAGACCGTGGCGCCCTCGGCCGCCACGTCCGCCGCGGCCTCCGCGAACCGGGCGTTGACCAGGCGGTACGCCTCGCGCCAGCGCCGCTTGTAGGCGGGTGTCTCCACCGCGTCGTGGTAGAGCGGCCAGATCGTCGCGTTGGACTGGCCCTCGTAGTAGCGCTCCAGCTCCTCGGCGCTCAACGGCACCGGGTGCAGCCGGATCCCCTCCAGGTCGAACGGCTCGGGTGCGGCGCCGGTGCCACCGGCCCAGCCGACCCAGGTGCCCTGGTGTTCGGCGAGCACCGGGTGCAGCGCGGTCACCAGGCCGCCCGGGCTGCGTCGCCACTGCCGCCCCTCGGGTGTGCTCACCTCGTCGACCGGCAGTCGGTTGGCCACAACGACAAAGGAGCTGCGGACGGTCACGATCGGCCACCTCCGGGTACTGACGGGTCCACCGCGATGAGCGTACTGAGCGTAGCTGCGGCGTCTGATCCCCCGTGCCGGACTCCTCTACCCGCCCGGAAAGCGCCGAATCCTCCCCGTGATCTTGTCGACACCGGTGGCCGGGTGGGTGCGCGGCCCGCCGTACCGGTGCTGGGGTGGGGTGATGTGGGCGCGGCCGCCCGTACCTGTCAGGATTGACGGCGGTGTGCGCGGCCGGCTCCCGGCCCGCGGCGGCGGGCGGAGGTCGAAGCCCGCGCCCCGCACCCGCAAGCCCGCGATCGCAACCGACGGAGGTAGCCCGCACCGTGGCCCAGTTCATCTACGTCCTGGAGAAGGCGCGCAAGGCGCACGGCGACAAGGTCGTGCTCGACAACGTGACGCTGAACTTCCTGCCGGGGGCCAAGATCGGTGTGGTCGGCCCGAACGGCGCCGGTAAGTCCAGCCTCCTCAAGATCATGGCAGGGTGGGACCAGCCGAGCAACGGCGAGGCCCGGCTGATGCCCGGCTTCACCGTCGGCATGCTCGCCCAGGAGCCCCCGCTCAACGACAGCAAGACGGTCCTCGGCAACGTCGAGGAGGCGGTCGCGGAGATCAAGACGAAGCTGGACCGCTTCAACGCCATCGCCGAGCAGATGGCCACCGACTACTCCGACGAGCTGATGGAGGAGATGGGTCGGCTCCAGGAGGAACTGGACAACGCCGACGCCTGGGACATCGACTCCAAGCTCGAACTGGCCATGGACGCGCTGCGCTGCCCGCCGCCGGACGCCGACGTCACCAAGCTCTCCGGTGGTGAGCGCCGCCGGGTCGCGCTGTGCAAGCTGCTGCTGGAGGCGCCCGACCTGCTGCTGCTCGACGAGCCCACCAACCACCTGGACGCGGAGAGCGTGCAGTGGCTGGAGCAGCACCTGGCCAAGTACGCCGGCACCGTCATCGCCATCACCCACGACCGGTACTTCCTGGACAACGTGGCGAACTGGATCCTGGAGCTGGACCGCGGCCGGGCCTACCCGTACGAGGGCAACTACTCCACCTACCTGGAGAAGAAGGCCGCCCGGCTGGCCGTCGAGGGTCGCCGCGACGCCAAGATGAAGAAGCGCCTCTCCGACGAGCTGGAGTGGGTCCGCTCCAACGCCAAGGCCCGGCAGACCAAGTCCAAGGCCCGCCTCGACCGGTACGACGAGATGGCCGCCGAGGCGGAGAAGACCCGCAAGCTGGACTTCGAGGAGATCCAGATCCCGCCGGGCCCGCGGCTGGGCAGCACCGTCATCGAGGCGCACGACCTGACCAAGGGCTTCGGCGACCGGGTGCTGATCGACGACCTGTCCTTCTCGCTGCCGCGCAACGGCATCGTCGGCATCATCGGCCCGAACGGCGTCGGCAAGACCACGCTGTTCAAGACCATCGTCGGGCTGGAGCAGCCGACCGGTGGCGACGTGAAGGTCGGCCCGACGGTCTCCCTGTCGTACGTCGACCAGAACCGCCAGGGTCTCGACGGTGACAAGACCGTCTGGGAGGTCGTCTCCGACGGGCTGGACCACCTCATGGTGGGCAAGGTCGAGATGCCGTCCCGGGCGTACATCGCCGCGTTCGGCTTCAAGGGGCCGGACCAGCAGAAGCCGACCAAGGTGCTCTCCGGCGGCGAGCGGAACCGGCTCAACCTGGCGCTGACGCTGAAGATCGGCGGCAACGTCATCCTGCTCGACGAGCCGACCAACGACCTGGACGTGGAGACGCTCTCCAGCCTTGAGAACGCGCTGTTGGAGTTCCCTGGCTGCGCCGTGGTCATCTCCCACGACCGGATGTTCCTGGACCGGGTGGCCACGCACATCCTCGCCTGGGAGGGCACCGAGGAGGAGCCGTCGAAGTGGTTCTGGTTCGAGGGCAACTTCGAGGCGTACGAGAAGAACAAGATCGACCGGCTCGGCGCGGAGGCGGCCCGCCCGCACCGGGTGACCTACCGCAAGCTCACCCGTGACTGATCGGTTCGTCTACCACTGCGCGTTGCGCTGGTCCGACCTGGACGCGTACGGCCACGTCAACAACGCCCGCTTCCTCACCCTCTACGAGGAGGCCCGGGTGGCGATGATGTTCGCCGGCGGCCGGGCGTGGGGGGTGGGCTCGTTCGTCGACGGGGTGGTCATCCGCCGGCACGAGGTCGACTACCTGCGCCCGGTCGACTACGCGCTCGGCCGGGCCAGCGCGGAGGCGGCACCGAGCGTGCGGATCGAGCTCTGGGTGGACGAGATCCGGGCCGCGTCCTTCTCGGTCGCCTACGAGCTGTACGACGGCGACGCGCTGGCCGGCACCGCCCGCTCGGTGCTGGTGCCGTTCGACCTGTCCGTCCAGCGGCCGCGCCGGATCTCGGCCGACGAGCGGGCGTTCCTGCTGCGCTACGCCCCGGGGTTGGCCGGGTGACCGGGCCGGTGGTCGGGCACGGGCTGGCCGGGGTGGCCGACGCCGGGGCCTTCCTCGCCCGGCTGGTCCGGCTGGACCCGGCCGTGCTGGTCCGGCTCCGGCCGGTGCCCGGCGTCGGCCGGACCGCCCTCTGGGCCCACCTGCCCTGGGGGGTGCTCGTGGTGCGCACCGTGCCCGGCGCGGCGCCCGGTGACGTCACGGTCGCCGCGGGGGAGCTGCTGGCCGAACTCTCCGCCGCCGGGGCGGCGTTGCCCCGCCGTCGCGACGACGGCTGGCGCTGGCCGCTGCCACCGCCGGCCAGCCGGCCGGTCGAGGTGCTCCCCGGCGCGGAGCTGCGCCGGATCGCGGACGCGGCGGCCGGCACGCTGCGTGAGGCGGCCACCCACGGGGTGGGCGGTCGGGCGGTCGGCCAGCGGGTGCTGCGGGACGCGCTGCTGGACCACGTCGCGGTGGTGGTGACCCCGGACGACGCGCCGGCGGCCCCGGTGGAGGTGTCGCAGCGGCTGGTGCAGGGCGTGGTCCGGATGGGCTTCGTCGGCCCGGGCGTCGGCGACGTTCAGGTGCGGGTGGCCGGCCGTTGGGTCGGCCTGGTCGGGCCGTACGGGGCGGCATGGTCGCGGACCGTCGCGGACCTTGCACTCACGCCTACTCGAACTCACCCGAACGGATGACCCGGCATCGTTCTTCCGGGCCGGGGCGGTCGTTGGGGGGGTGCCTCCTGCCGGCTGTCCGGGTACCGTCCATCCTCGGATCCAACGCACCGTAGGCGGCTGGATCCGCTGGGGAGTGAGGTGCGCGAGCGATGCCGTGGTGGTCATGGCGCCCCGGTCCCGCCGGTGGCGGCGATCCGGAGACTCGAAGCGGGACCACAGTGGACGACAGCGTCCGGGTCGGGCCACCGACCCCGCGCCAGCCAGGTGACGACGCGGCGTCCGCGCCCGAGCGGCCGGTCATCGCCGACATGCCGGCCACTGTCGCCCCGGTCACCCTGCGCCGGGTCTGCGACGCGCTCGACCTGCTCGACGTGCGTTACCTGGCCGACGGCGACGGCAACCTGCTGGCCATGTGGGAGCGGCACGCCGTGCTGGTCGCGCTGGAGGGTCCGGAGGACGAGATCCTGGTGATGCGGGCCCGTCCACACGCGACAGTGCCGCCGGACTGGGCCGACCGGGCCTACCGGGTGGTCAACGAGTGGAACCACACCCGGCGGTTCTGCAAGGCCTACATCGGCGACCCGACCGAGCGTGGCCAACTGCCGATCTACGCCGAGCTGCAGGTGCCGCTCGGCGCCGGCGCCCACGACGCGCTCCTGGTCGAGATGCTCGACTGCGGCGCCGCGGTGGCCACCACGTTCGTCGACTGGCTGCACGACGAGGGCGCCCTGCTCTGAGCCCGCGCCGGGCCACCGGTCAGCCGGCGGCCGGGTCGTCCTCCGCGTTCACCATGAAGTACGCGGCCCGCTCCAGGTAGTCCCAGAGTGCGACGGCGAGCTGCGGCGGCAGGTCCAGCGCGTCCACCGCCTGCCGCATGTGACGCAGCCAGGCGTCCCGCTCGGCGGCGCCGATCCGGAACGGGGCGTGGCGCATCCGCAGGCGCGGGTGCCCGCGCTGGTCGGAGTAGGTCCGCGGGCCGCCCCAGTATTGGATCAGGAAGAGGGTCAGCCGGTCCGCCGCCGGGCCCAGGTCCTCCTCCGGATACATCGGCCGCAGCAGCGGGTCGTCGGCGACGCCGGCGTAGAACTCGTCCACCAGCTTGCGGAAGGCGGGCTCACCGCCGATCGCCTCGAACAGCGTCATCGACTCGCCTGGGGAAGTCACGTTTCCATCCTGCCAGGTGCGACCCGGCACCCGCGCCCGCCCGCCGGGCGTCGCGCGTCACGTCACCGCGTGCCGGTGCCGGCCGTGCTCCCGCCCCCGCTCACCCGCCCCCGGCCCCCGCTGCGGCGCGTGCGCGTTCCCGGCGGCCGACTCGGCGCGGGCGCTCTCGACGGCCGCCTCGATCGTCGCCGGGCGGGGCCAGGTGATCGCCGTGGCCAGCATGAGGACCACCCCGGCCGCGCTCCAGAGGCCGACCACCGTCGGGATGCCGAACCGCTCCGCCAGCGCGCCGGTGGCCAGCACCGAGGCGCCCTGGATGATCTGGGTGCCGCTCGCCATCACCCCGAACGCCCGGGCCCGGTAGCCGTCCGGCAGCGCCTGCACGAAGAGGCCGTTGGCGACCGGGACGAGCCCGCCGACCGCGAAGCCGCACGCGCCGGCCAGCAGCGCCACCACGGCCGGCGGCGGGTTGAGGAGCGAGGGTACGAGCACCGCCGGCGCGAGCACCGCCAGCACGGGCATCAGGGTCAGCCGACGGGCCGGGCCGGTCAGTCGGGCGATCACCAGGCCGCCGAGGACGTAGCCCACCGGGTTGGCGGCCATGATGACCGCCTGGGCGGTGCCGGCGTCCATGCCGCCGCCGGTCCGGTCGGCGGCCCAGCCGGCGGCGAGCCCCTCGGGGACGATCGAGAAGAGCATGGCGCTGAACACCAGCACCGCGATGGCCCGCAGCACCGGCCGCTCGAAGACCATCCGGAAGCCCTGGGCGGTCTCCCGCAGCAGGTGACTGCGGTGCGCCTCGGTCATCGCCGGGGGCCGGTCCCGCAGGCCGAACCGGACCAGCGCCGCCGACAGGGCGAACGTGCCCGCGTTGATCAGCAGGGCGGTGCTCGGGTTCAGCACCGCGATGGCCGCGCCGGCCAGGTAGCCGACGACCTGGGCGGCCTGCGCCGCGCTGGTGGAGACGGTGAGGCCCACCACCAGCCGGTCGCCGCCGAGGATGTGCGGCATCAGCGCCGAGCGTGCCGCCTGGCTCGGCGGATTCGCCAACGTGGCCACGAAGATCAGGGTGAGGATCGACCAGGGTGGCATGAACGGCATGGCGACGAGCACCATCAGCGCCATCCGGATCAGGTCGCAGAACACCATCACCCGGCGGTAGCGGTGCCGCTCGGCGAGCGCCGAGAGCAGCGGGCCACCGATCAGCCAGGGCAGGTAACTGGCCGCGAAGGCGGCGGCGGAGAGCGCGACCGACTGGGTCTCGCGCAGGACGAGCACGGTGACCGCGGCCTTGGCGAGGTAGTCGCCGACCCAGGACAGCACGTTCGCCGCGAAGAGCGCCCGGAACTCCGACTGACCGAAGACGTCGCGGAAGGTGGCCGGGCTCTCCTGGGCGGGCCGCTGGTCGGACACCGTCGCCTCCATCGTTCCGGGTCGGCCACTTGTGATGGCCGGACCGGGAACCGTCGTCAGATCAACCGATCGGCGAGGACACGAACACACTCCCCGGTGGAGGGTGTTCACCGGATTCTGCCCGATCGTCTGACAACTGACTAGGGCGAACGGATTGATCGTCGCATCTCCGACTGAACGAACGGACGATACCCGAGGGGCCGCGCGACGCGCGACCCCCGAAATCGTCCGGCCTCAGGTGGCCCCGCCGGTGCCCGTTCCCTCGCCGCGTGGCGGCGGCGACGGCTGCGGCGGCAGCCCGGGATAGAGCCGGGCCGCGGCGATCTGCGCGGTGATCCCGGAGTTCTCCAGCGCTTCCGCGAGCCGTCGGCGCAGCTCACGGCCGACCGCGAACTGCCCGTCGGCGGTGGTCTTGACCACGGTACGGATCACCGAACCGTCGACCGTCACCTGCTCGACACCGAGCACCTCCGGCTCCTCCACGATCTTCGACGCCAACTCCGGGTCCAGCGCCACCGACGCCGCCGCGGTCCGCAGCACGGCGGTGGCCTCCTCGGTGCCGGCGAAGCCGATCGGCAGGTCCACCACGACCAGCGCCCAGCCCTGGCTCTTGTTGCCGACCCGGACGATCTCGCCGTTGCGGATGTACCAGAGCACGCCCCGGCCGTCGCGCACCGTGGTCACCCGCAGGCCCACCGCCTCCACCACGCCTGTCGCCTCGCCGAGGTCGACCGTGTCGCCCACGCCGTACTGGTCCTCGATCAGCATGAACAGGCCGGCGATCAGGTCCTTGACCAGGCTCTGCGCGCCGAAGCCGAGCGCCACGCCGGCGATGCCGGCGCTGGCCAGCAGCGGAGCCAGGTCGAAGCTGAACTCCTTGAGCACCATCAGCAGCGCGATGCCGAAGACGAACGCGGTGACGAGACTGCGCAGCACCGACCCGATCGCCTCGGCCCGCTGGCGCCGCCGCTCGGGCACGAACTGCTCCGGTTCGAGCGTGGCGCTGGGGATCCGCTCGCGCAGCGGGCGGAGCATGGTCGGCACCGCGCCCTGCGTGGTGGTGCGCACCAGCCGGTTGATGGTCCGGTGCACCGCCCAGCGGGCGGCCACGGCGATCAGCAGGATCAGGGCCACCCGCAGCGGCTTGAGCAGGACCCAGTAGCTGCTCTCGGCGAACCAGGCGGAGCCGGTGAGCCGGTAGAGGAACTCGCAGGAACTGCTGCCCTGGCAGTCGGGGCGCCGGTCGGAGAGCGCGGACAGCAGCGCGGTGATCAGGTCGGAGACGTTCACCGTGCTTTCGTACCGCACCGGGCGCCGTCGGGCCGCACGGACCCGCCCCGGCGGCGGCCGCCGGGTCGACGATCATCCCGGGCGGAACCGGTCATCCTGGCACGCCGGGGTCAGCCCCGAAGGGGGTACCCCGGATTAGTGCGTGCATTCCGGGGCGCGATCAGGGACTATTGGCCCAACGGACGTCGGTGATCCCGGCCGGCGCCAGGGCCGTGCCGCGCCGCGCGCCGGCGGTCCCGGCACCTGCGGCGGCGGGAGCGGCTGGACCGGGAGGGTGACCGCGATGCCTGACATACGACCCACGGCGGGCTCCGGTGCGCTCGTTCTCAACGCCACCTACGAGCCCCTGTGCGTCGTGTCGGTGCGTCGTGCCGCCATCCTCGTGCTCTCCGCCAAGGCGGTCTGCGTGGCCGACGGCGAGGGCATCCTGCACAGCGCGCGCAACACCCTCCCGATCCCCTCGGTGGTGCGGCTGACCCGCTACGTCCGGGTGCCCTACCGCACCCACGTGGGGCTCTCCCGCCGGGCGATCTTCGCCCGCGACGGATGGCGCTGCGCCTACTGCCGGGGGCCGGCGGAAACCATCGACCACGTCTTCCCGCGCAGCCGGGGCGGCCGGCACGCCTGGGAGAACGTGGTCGCCGCCTGCGCCCGCTGCAACCACACCAAGGGCGACAAGACCCCGGCCGAGCTGGGCTGGCGCCTGCACCACCCACCGGTGGCGCCGAAGGGCAACGCCTGGCGGGTGCTGGGCCACCGGGCCCCCGACCCACGCTGGGCGGACTGGCTCGACCTGCGCGAGCCCGAGCCCGAGGCGGCCTGACGGGGCTGGTCGCTCAGCGCGCCTTCACCAGCGAGGCGTAGACGACCAGGTTGTCCGCGTAGCCGGTCTCGCCGCCCACCCACCGCCCGCCACAGGTGATCAGCCGCAGGGCGGGGCGACTGAAGTCCCCGTAGACCTCCTGCACGGGCAGTTTCTCCTTGCCGTACCGCTCGATCGACGTCACCTCGAAGACCGCCACCGAGTGGTCCTGCCGGGTCACCTCGATCCGGTCGCCGTCGTCGAGTTCCCGCAGCCCGTGGAAGACGGCCGGTCCGGTGGTGGTGTCGACGTGCCCGACGAGCACCGCCGGGCCGTACTGGCCGGGGGTCGGGCCCTGGTCGTACCACCCGACCTCGCCGGCGCGGCCGACGTCCGGTACCGCGATGCTGCCGTCGGGCGCGATGCCCACCCGGTGCACCGGCGCCCGCAGGTCGAGCTTGCCGATGGTCAGGTCGGTCGGCGGGCTGGCCGGCAGCACCGGGAACTTCTTCGGCGGCGGGCGCAGGCCGGCGACGATCCGGTCCGGCAGCACGCTCGCCCCGGTCACCCGCTCCACCCCGAGCATGGCCACGATCATCGCCATCAGGGCGGCCACCACCAGCACCGGGACCCCGGGACCGCGCCTCGGGGCGTACCGCCGGGTGGTGGCCGTGGCGGGGCGGGCCGCGACCGGGCGGGCCTGCGGGTCCGCCGTGGTGACGCTGGCCGAGAACGCGTGCCCGGCGGCGTGGCCGAACCGGCGCGCGGCCGCCGAGGCCAGCCGCAGCGCGGCCCGGAGCCGTCCGGTCCGGTCCGCCGGCGGTCGGTTCCGCCGGCCGGCGCCAGGTCGGCGCGGTGAGCGGGCCATGGCCGGACCCCCTCAGACGCGGCCACCGGTCTTGCGGCGGGCGCCCACGCCGGCCACCACGGCCACCGCCACCAGGCCGCCGACCAGCAGCAGCGAGCCGGCGCCCCGGCCACCGGTCGCGGTGCCCCCGCCGCCGGTCGCCGGGCCCTTGCTCGGCTGCGACATGTTCAGCACGGTGAGCATGGTCGAGGCGGTGGCGCCGTTGGCGCAGTCCAGGTTCACCGGGTAGTCGCCGGGCGCCTTGTTGCCGGGCACGGTGACCGAGCCGGTCAGGAAGCCGTTGTTCGAGCGCAGCGTCACCCGGCCGAACGCGTCCGAGGTGACCTGCGCCTGACGGTCGTTGTTGTTGTCGCAGCCGGCCCGGAGGCTCACCCGGGAGCCGGCCTGGACGCTGTTCGGCGTCACCTCGATGAACACGTTCTCGCCGGCCCGGGCCGGCAGGGCCGTGGTCAGGACGAACGCCGCGACCAGGCCGAGCAGGCCCAGTACGGACGACAGTGCGCGATGTGACAGGAGCCCTCGCATGGTTCCCCCCTCCCGGTGCGACGTCGCACCGGACCTGCTGATGGGCAGCGGGGCCTGCCTTCCCGGTCAGCGGGGCGGTTAACAGGGGCCCCCTCCTATACCGGAGGCGTTAAGCGGGGGCCCCTCCTTTCTCCACCGGATGCCAGGCGAGCGGGGTGGAGAGGACCATGGTGCTGGCGGGCTGGCCGTAGGGGGCCAGGCGGTCGATGACCGCCTCGAACTCGCCCATCGACGCGGCGGCGACCTTGAGCATGCTGCACGCGTCGCCGGTGATCCGGTGGATCTCCATGATCTGCGGCCAGCGCGCCACGTCCGGGTCGTTGAGGATGCACCGGGTGCCGTAGCAGGACATCCGGATCAGCGCGAGCACGGTCCGCCCGGCCCGGGTCAGGTCCACGTGCGCGTGGTAGCCGGTGATCACCCCCGACTCCTCCAGCCGCCGCACCCGTTCGGCGACCGCGGGCGGCGACAGGTGCACCCGGCGGGACAGCTCGCTGTAGGAGAGCCGGGCGTCGGATTGGAGCTCGCGCAGCAGCGCCCAGTCCATGTCGTCCACGCGGCGACCTTTCTTCCGTGAAGTCGGTGACCCGAGATGCTTTCAGTTCGTGAAGTGAACCCACCTTACCGCCGTTGAACAGGCATTCCATCCGCGCGTCCACCGGCGGGATCATGGCGTCTACCCCGCGCACGGACGGAGAACACGGTGGAACACACGACGGCGGTGCGCCCGGTCACCGGGCAGCAGCGGGCGGCCCGGGCGGCCCGCAACGGCGGCGAGCCGACGCTGGAGTTCGCCGAGCGCGTCCCCTACGACGCGTACGTCCACGCCAGCACGCTGCACCGGCTCCAGCAGCCGCTCAGCGAGGACCCGGGCGAGATGTCCTTCCTGATGGTCAGCCAGATCATGGAGCTGTACTTCAAGCTCACCTGCCACGAGCTGCGGCACGCCCAGCGGGAGCTGCGGGCCAACCGGGTCTGGGAGGCGTTGCCGCCGCTGCGCCGCGCCGCCCTGCACCTCGAGGGCCTCAACGCGGCCTGGCAGGGGCTGCGGTGGATGACCCCGGCCGACTTCAACCGCTTCCGCGACCGCCTCGGCGAGGGCTCCGGCTTCCAGTCGGCCATGTACCGGCAGTTGGAGTTCCTGCTCGGCCTCCGCGACCCGGCGCTGATCCGCCCGTTCCGCCGGCAGACCGACGTGCACGCCGAGCTGACCGCCGCGCTCGCCACGCCGAGCCTCTGGGACGACGTGGTCGCGCTGCTCGCCCGCCGCGGCTTCGCCCTCCCGGCCGAGTTGCTGGAGCGGGACGTGGCGGCCGAGCACGAGTCGCACCCGGCGGTCGAGGCGGCCTGGGTGCGCGTCTACGGCGACGGCGGGCCGGACAACCACCTGCGGATGCTCGGCGACGCGTTGACCGAGGTCGCCGAGCGGTTCGGCGACTGGCGGTGGAACCACGTCAAGGCGGTGCAGCGCACCATGGGCGCGAAGGTCGGCAGCGGCGGTTCGGCCGGCCTGGCATGGTTGCAGCGCAGCATGGCCCGGGTGGTCTTCCCGGAGCTGTGGTCGGCCCGTACCGCGATGTGACCGGAGAACAATCGATGATCACCCCCGAGAGCGAAGCCCACCGGCTCGACGCCGCCGACCCCGGCCACCGGCACCTGTTCCACGTGCCGCCGGCCGAGGGCGGCCGGCACCCCGACGTGGCGTACCTGGCCGGCAACTCGCTGGGCCTGCAACCCCGGGCCACCGCCGACGAACTCGTCGCCGACCTGGACGCCTGGCGCCGGCTGGGCGTCGAGGGGCACCTGGAGGCGGAGCGGCCCTGGCTGCCGTACCACGAGCTGCTGACCGCGCCGGCCGCGCGGCTGGTCGGCGCGCTGCCCACCGAGACCGTGGTGATGAACTCGTTGACGGTCAACCTGCACCTGCTGATGGTCAGCTTCTACCGCCCGGCGGGCGGGCGCACCCGGATCGTCATCGAGGACAGCGCGTTCCCCTCGGACAGCTACGCGGTGCGCAGCCAGGCCCGCTTCCACGGCCTCGACCCGGACGCCACGGTGGTGCGGCTCAGGCCGCGCCCGGGCGAGGACACCCTCCGCACGGCCGACGTCACCGACTTCCTGGCGGCCGAGGGGCACACGGTGGCGCTGCTGCTGCTCGGCGGCGTCAACTACCTGACCGGCGAGCTGATGGACATCCCGGCGATCACCGCCGCCGGGCGGGCCGCCGGCGCGGTGGTCGGCTGGGACCTGGCGCACGCGGCCGGCAACGTGCCGCTGGCGCTGCACGACTGGGACGTCGACTTCGCCGCCTGGTGCTCCTACAAGTACCTGAACTCCGGCCCGGGCGCGCTCGGCGGCGTCTTCGTCCACGAGCGCCACCTCGGCGATCCCGCGCTGCCCCGCTTCGAGGGCTGGTGGAGCACCGAGGCGGCCACCCGGTTCGAGATGACGCCGGTGTCCCGCCCACCGGCCACCGTGGAGGCGTGGCAGATCTCCAACCCGCCGATCTTCGCGATGGGCCCGGTGCGGACCTCGCTGGAGCTGTTCGACGCCGTCGGCATGCCGGCGCTGCGCGCACGCAGCCTGCGGCTCACCGGCTGGCTGGAGCGGCTGCTCGACGAGGTGACGCCCGGCCGGCCGCTGACCGTGGTCACGCCGCGCGACCCCGCCCGGCGCGGCTGCCAGCTCTCCGTCCGCATCGGCACGGGAAGCGCGAACGAGCTGACCAAGCGGCTGCGGCACGAGCACGGCGTGCTCGCCGACGCCCGGGAACCGGACATCGTCCGGTTCGCCCCGGTGCCGCTCTACTCGACGTACCACGACTGCTGGCGGGTCGCCGAGGCGCTGGCCGCCACGGTTGCGAAGGAGGAGTCGTGACGGAACGCGACGAGATCGCGGTGGTCGGTGCCGGGTTGGCCGGCTGCCTGCTGGCCTGCTTCCTGGCCCGGCGCGGCTACCCGGTCGCGCTCTACGAGCGGCGGGGCGACCCCCGCGCCGGCACCGTCGAGCGGGGCCGCTCGATCAACCTCGCGCTCTCCGAACGCGGCCTGGACGCGCTGCGCCGGATCGGCCTGGACGAGCAGGTGATGACGGACGCGCTGCCGATGCGCGGCCGGATGATCCACCCGGTCGAGGGTCAGCCGCAGTTCCAGTCGTACAGCGTCTCCGGGGACCGGGCGATCAACTCGATCAGCCGGGGCGCACTGAACAACGCGCTGCTCGACGCCGCCACCGCGCTGCCCGGCGTGCGGGTCGCGTTCGACCACCGGCTGGTCGGCCTCGACCCGGTCGGCGGGGAGATGACGTTCGAGACCCCGCAGGGCAAGGTCACCGCCACCGCGTCGGTCGTCCTCGGCGCCGACGGCGCCGGCTCCGCGGTGCGCGGGCAACTGCTGGCGTACGGGGGCCTGACCGAGAGCCTGGACTTCCTCGACTACGGCTACAGGGAGCTGACCATCCCGCCGATCGGCGGGGAGTTCGCCCTGGACCCGGGCGCGCTGCACATCTGGCCGCGCGGCACCTCGATGATGATCGCGCTGCCGAACCCGGACCGCTCGTTCACCTGCACGCTGTTCTGGCCCACCCACGGCAGGAGCAGCTTCGCGTCGTTGAGCAGCCCGGCGGCGATCGAACGGTTCTTCGCCACCCACTACCCGGACCTGGTCCCGCTGGCGCCGAACCTGGTCGACGACTACCAGCACAACCCGGTGGGCGTGCTCGGCACGGTGCGCTGCACGCCGTGGCAGGTGGCCGGCACGGTCGGCCTGCTCGGCGACGCCGCGCACGCCATCGTGCCGTTCTACGGCCAGGGCGCGAACTGCGCGTTCGAGGACGTGGTCGAGCTGGACCGCTGCCTCGACGAGTGTGACGACGAGTGGGCCGCCGCGCTGCCGCTGTTCCAGCGCCGCCGGCAGGACGACGCCGAGGCGATCGCCCGGATGGCGCTGGCCAACTTCGTGGAGATGCGGGACAAGGTCGCCTCCCCGGTGTTCCGCACCCGCAAGACGGTCGAGCACGCGCTGGAGCGGGCGCTGCCCGGCCGCTACGTCTCCCAGTACGAGCTGGTGTCGTTCTCCACCACCCCGTACGCCGAGGTGCGCCGCCGGGTCCGCCGCCAGTACGCGACCCTCGGCGCGGTCGCGGCCGGCGCGGTGGCGCTGCTGGCCGCCGGCGTCGGCGCGGCGCTGAGGGGGCGACGGTGACGCTCTGGGACCCCCGGCTGATGACCGGGCACGCGCCGGACGGGCCCGGCCTGCTGCGCAACTTCGTCGGCGGCGCGTTCGTCGACGCCGGTGACCGGTTCACCAAGCGCAGCCCGGTCACCGGCGAACCGGTCTTCGAGGTGGTCGAGGCGTCGCGGTCCACGGTGGACGACGCGGTGGCCGCCGGCCGGGCGGCGCTGCGCGGCCCGTGGGGCCGGATGGGGGAGCGGGACCGCGCCGAGGCGCTGCGCCGGGTCGCCGACGAGTTGGAACGCCGCTTCGACGACCTGGTGGCGGCCGAGGTCGCGGACACCGGCAAGGCCATCTCGCAGGCCCGCACGCTGGACATTCCGCGCGGCGCGGCCAACTTCCGGGCGTTCGCCGAGATCGTGGCGACCGCGCCGACCGAGTCGTTCACCACGGTCACCCCGACCGGGGGCCGGGCGCTGAACTACGCGGTCCGCAAGCCGGTCGGTGTGGTCGCCGTCATCGTGCCGTGGAACCTGCCGCTGCTGCTGCTCACCTGGAAGGTCGCCCCGGCGCTGGCCTGCGGCAACGCGGTCGTGGTGAAGCCCAGCGAGGAGACGCCGGCGTCGGCCACCCTGCTGGCCGAGGTGATGGCCGCGGCCGGCGTGCCCGACGGCGTGTTCAACCTGGTGCACGGGTTCGGCCCCGGCTCGGCCGGCGAGCACCTGACCCGGCACCCGGACGTGGACGCGATCACGTTCACCGGCGAGTCGGCCACCGGCGGCGCGATCATGCGCGCCGCCGCCGACGGGGTGAAGGCGGTCAGCTTCGAGCTGGGGGGCAAGAACGCCGGCCTGGTCTTCGCCGACGCCGACCTGGACGCGGCGGTCGCCGGGTCGGTGCGGTCCAGCTTCACCAACGGCGGCCAGGTGTGCCTCTGCACCGAGCGGATCTACGTGCAGCGGCCGGTGTTCGAGGAGTTCACCGCGCGGCTGGCCGAGCGCGCCGACGAGCTGGCGTACGGCTGGCCGGCCGACGAGGCGACGGCGAACATGCCGCTGATCTCGCACGCCCACCGGGACAAGGTGCTCGGCCACTACGCGCTGGCCCGCACCGAGGGCGCCGAGGTGCGCGCCGGTGGCGGGACACCCCGGTTCGGCGACGCCCGCGACGGCGGCGCGTACGTGCAGCCGACGGTGCTCACCGGGCTCGGGCCGGACGCCCGCACCAACCGCGAGGAGATCTTCGGCCCGGTGGTGCACGTGGCGCCGTTCGACGACGAGGACGAGGCGTACGCGCTGGCCAACGGCACCGACTACGGCCTGGCGGCGACGGTCTGGACCCGGGACGTGGGCCGGGCGCACCGGGCCGGGGTGCGGCTGGACGCCGGCATCGTCTGGGTCAACACCTGGTTCCTGCGCGACCTGCGTACCCCGTTCGGCGGGGTGAAGGCGTCGGGTGTGGGGCGCGAGGGCGGCGTGCACTCGCTGGCGTTCTACTCCGAACTGACCAACGTCTGCGTGGACCTGACGTGAAGGGGCGAGGAGCCGACATGACCGTGGACATCGAGGCCGCCAACCGGGAGCTGGCGGTGGCCCGGCAGGAGGGGAAACCCTGCCCGCCGCTGCGCGGCCGGCTGCTGCCGGAGGGCGACGTCGAGGCCGCGTACCAGGCGCAGCAGGTCTACACCCGGCAGCGTCTGGGCAAGGGGCACCGCCGGGTCGGCGCGAAGATCGGCCTGACCTCCCGGAGCGTGCAGGAGAGTTTCGGCGTCTTCCAGCCCGACTTCGGGGTGCTCTTCGACGACATGGCGGTCGGCGACGGCGAGGAGGTGCCGGTCGGCCGGCTGCTCCAGCCCCGGGTGGAGGCGGAGATCGCCTTCGTGCTCGGCGCCGGCCTGCCGGACGAGCGGGTCACCACCGTCGACCTGATCCGGGCCGTGGACCACGTGCTGCCGGCCATCGAGATCGTCGACTCGCGGATCGCCGACTGGGACATCTCGATCGTCGACACGGTGGCGGACAACGCGTCCAGCGGGCTGTTCGTGCTCGGCACCGCGCCGCGCCGGCTCGCCGACGTGGACCTGCGGTTGTGCGGGATGGTGCTGGAGCACGCCGGGGAGCCGGTCTCGGTCGGCGCGGGCGCGGCCTGCCTCGGCAACCCGCTGCACGCGCTGCGCTGGCTGGCCGCCACCATGGCCCGCGCCGGCGATCCGCTGAAGGCCGGCGACGTGGTGCTCTCCGGCGCGCTCGGTCCGATGGTGCCGGTGACGCCGGGCGCCGCGTACGAGGCGCGGATCTCCGGGCTCGGCTCGGTGCGGACCTGCTTCTCGAAGGAGACCTCATGACTGTCGGGGTGGCGGTGCTCGGGTCGGGCAACATCGGCACCGACCTGATGATCAAGGTGTTGCGGCTCAGCACCGAGTTGCGCATGGTGGCGATGGCCGGCATCGACCCGGCCTCCGACGGGCTGGCCCGGGCCCGCCGGCTCGGCGTGGCCACCACCGCCGAGGGCGTCGACGGCCTGGTGGCGCTGCCCGAGTTCGCCGACGTGGAACTGGTCTTCGACGCCACCTCGGCCGGCGCGCACCGCCACCACGACGAGGTGCTGCGCGCCCACGGCCGCACCGTGGTCGACCTGACCCCGGCCGCGCTCGGCCCGTACGTGGTGCCGACGGTCAACCTCGACGAGCACCTGCACGAGCCGAACGTCAACATGGTCACCTGCGGCGGGCAGGCCACCGTGCCGATCGTGCACGCGGTCGGCCGGGTCACCCCGGTCGCCTACGGGGAGATCGTCGCCTCGATCGCCTCGAGGTCGGCCGGTCCGGGCACCCGGGCCAACATCGACGAGTTCACCGAGACCACCGCCCGGGCCATCGAGGTGGTCGGCGGCGCCGAGCGCGGCAAGGCCATCATCGTGCTGAACCCGGCCGACCCGCCGCTGCTGATGCGGGACACCGTCTACTGCCTCTGTCCGGACGCCGACGCCGACCGGGCTGCGATCGCCGCCTCGGTGGCCGACATGGTGAAGGCCGTGCAGGAGTACGTGCCCGGCTACCGGCTCAAGCAGGAGGTGCAGTTCGACCCGGTGGACACGTACGCGCCGGTGCTCGGCCGGCACGTCACCGGGCTCCAGGTCTCGGTGTTCCTGGAGGTCTCCGGCGCCGGGCACTACCTGCCCGCGTACGCCGGGAACCTGGACATCATGACGTCGGCCGCGCTGCGCACCGCCGAGCGGCTGGTGGCCCTGCGGGAGGTGGCACCCCGATGACCGACCTCTACATCCAGGACGTGACGCTGCGCGACGGCATGCACGCCATCGGGCACCGCTACACGGTCGACCAGGTGCGTACCATCACCGCCGCGCTGGACGCGGCCGGGGTGGCGGCCATCGAGGTGGCGCACGGCGACGGGCTGGCCGGGTCCAGCGTCAACTACGGCCACGGCGCGGCCTCGGACGCGGAGTGGATCTCGGCCGCCGCCGAGGTGCTGACGAACGCCCGGCTCACCACGCTGCTGCTGCCGGGCATCGGCACGATCGCCGACCTGAAGGCGGCGAAGGCGCTCGGCGTGACCAGCGTGCGGATCGCCACCCACTGCACCGAGGCGGACATCTCCGCCCAGCACATCGCCTGGGCCCGGGAGAACGGCATGGACGTCGCCGGGTTCCTGATGATGTCGCACCTCAACGACCCGACCGGGCTGGCCGCCCAGGCCAAGCTGATGGAGTCGTACGGGGCGCACTGCGTCTACGTCACCGACTCCGGCGGCCGGCTGCTGATGTCCGACGTGGCGCAGCGCGTCGACGCGTACCGGCAGGTGTTGGCGCCGGAGACGCAGATCGGCATCCACGCGCACCACAACCTGTCGCTGGGCGTGGCGAACAGCGTGCTGGCGGTGGAGCACGGCCGGATCCTCGGCGACGGTCCGCTCGGCTCGCCGGCCGGGCGCACCGTGCGGGTGGACGCGTCGCTGGCCGGGATGGGCGCGGGCGCCGGCAACGCCCCGCTGGAGGTGTTCGTGGCGGTCGCCGAGCTGCACGGCTGGAAGCACGGCTGCGACGTGTTCGCGCTGATGGACGCCGCCGACGACCTGGTCCGCCCGTTGCAGGACCGGCCGGTCCAGGTGGACCGGGAGACGCTCTCCCTGGGGTACGCGGGCGTCTACTCCAGCTTCCTGCGCCACGCCGAGCGGGCGTCGGCGAAGTACGGGGTGGACGTGCGCTCGATCCTGGTCGAGCTGGGCCGCCGCCGGATGGTCGGCGGCCAGGAGGACATGATCGTGGACGTGGCACTGGACCTGGCGAGCAAGGAGCAGACCTCATGATCGGGCCGGACGTCGCGGGAATCGCCGAGAAGCTGGGCGCGGCGGCGGACTCCGCGACCGCCATCGGTCAGCTCGCCGCCGAGACCGGCCTCGACTCCGACACCGCGTACACCGTGCAGGCCGCGCTGGTGCAGCGCCGCCTCGACCGTGGCGAGCGGCTGGTCGGGCTGAAGATGGGGCTGACCAGCCGGGCCAAGATGGCCCAGGTCGGCGTGGACGAGGTGATCTGGGGCCGGCTCACCGACGTGATGCGGGTGCCCGACGGCGGGACCGTCGACACCGGCGACTTCATCCACCCCCGGGTCGAGCCGGAGGTGGCGTTCCTGCTGGACCGGCTGCCCGAGCCCGGTGAGCCGGTCGGCTCGTTCACCCGCGCGGTCCGCGCGGTCGCCCCGGCGATCGAGCTGATCGACTCCCGGTACGCGAACTTCACGTTCTCGCTGCCGGACGTGATCGCGGACAACACCTCGGCCGCCGCCTTCGCGATCGGGCCCTGGTCACCGGTGCCGGACGGGTTGGACAATCTGGGTGTGCTGCTGGAGATCGACGGGCGGGTGGCGCAGGTCGGCTCGACCGCGGCCATCCTCGGCGACCCGCGCCGCGCGCTCGACGAGGGCCTGCGGCTGGCCGGCCGGCACGGCGTCCGGCTGCGCAAGGGTTGGGTCTTCCTGGCCGGCGCGGCCACCGCCGCGGTGCCGCTGCGACCGGGCGCGCACGTGCGCGCCGTCGTCGAGAAGCTCGGCTCCGCCTCGCTGAAGGCTCTGCCATGACCGCCCGGGTGGTGGCCGGGAAGGCCGTGCCGCGCGGGGCGTTCCCGCACGTCAAGGTGGCCGGCGGGTTCGTCTTCGTCTCCGGTACGTCGTCGCGCCGGCCGGACAACACGTTCGCCGGTGTCTCGGTGGACGAGTTCGGCACCACCGACCTGGACGTCCGGGCGCAGACCCGGGCGGTGATCGGGAACATCCGCGACCTGCTCCGCTCGGTCGGCGCCGACCTGGCCGACCTGGTGCAGGTCACCAGCTACCTGGTCAACATGAACGACTTCGGTGGCTACAACGAGGTGTGGGCGGAGTTCTTCGACGCCACCGGTCCGACCCGGACCACGGTGGCCGTGCACCAGCTTCCGCACCCGCACCTGCTGATCGAGATGCAGGCCGTGGCCCTACTGCCGTCCGGAGGTCAGTCATGAGTGAGATCGCCGAGCCGTTCAGCTTCACCGGCTGGATCGGGGAGAACCAGCACCTGCTCAAGCCGCCGGTCGGCAACAAGGAGATGCTGCCCGGCAGCGACGACTTCATCGTCATGGTGGTGGGCGGGCCGAACCAGCGCACCGACTTCCACGTCGACCCGTACGAGGAGTTCTTCTACCAGGTCAAGGGCAACATGCACATCAACCTGATGACGCCCGAGGGCCCGCGCACGGTGCACGTGCGCGAGGGGCAGATGTGGATGCTGCCGCGTAACACCCCGCACTCGCCGCAGCGCCCGGAGGCCGGCTCGATCGGCATGGTGATCGAGCGGGTGCGCGAGGAGGGCACGCTGGAGAGGTTCCAGTGGTACTGCGCCGAGTGCAGCCACAAGGTGCACGAGGTCGAGTTGCAGGTCCGCGACATCGCCGCCGACCTGCCCCCGGTCTTCGCCGCGTTCTACGCCGACGAGAAGGCCCGCACCTGCGACAACTGCGGCGCGTTGCACCCGGGCAAGGGCTGATGCCGCTGCCGGTGGTGGACGTGCACACGCACGTCGTACCGAAGGGGTGGCCGGACCTCGCCGCGGCCTGCGGCGGGTCCGGCTGGCCGTGGCTGCGGGTGGACTCCGAACGCGCCGCCATGATCATGGTGGGGGAGACGGAGTTCCGGCCGGTCGGCGCGCCGTGCTGGGACGCGCCCACCCGGCTCGCCGACATGGCCGCCGACGGCGTCGACGTGCAGGTGGTGTCGCCCACCCCGGTCTTCTTCGGCTACGACCGCCCGGCCGACCAGGCGGTCAAGGTCGCCCGGATCTTCAACGACCTCACCCTGGAGGTCACCGCGGCCGGCGGCGACCGGCTGGTGCCGTTCTGTCAGGTGCCGTTGCAGGACCCGGACGCCGCCTGCGCCGAGCTGGACCGCTGCCTCGCCGCCGGGCACGCCGGGGTGGAGATCGGCAACCACGTCGGCGACCGGGACCTCGACGACGCCGGCATCGTGCAGTTCCTGACCCACTGCGCCGAGGTCGGCGCGCCGGTCTTCGTGCACCCGTGGGACATGCCCGGCGGGCCCCGGCTGAACCGGTGGATGGCCCGCTGGCTGACCGGAATGCCGGCCGAGACGCACCTGTCGGTGCTGGCGCTGATCCTCGGCGGCGTCTTCGACCGGGTGCCGGAGACGCTGCGGATCTGCTTCGCCCACGGCGGCGGCAGCTTCCCGTTCTGGCTGGGGCGCGCCGACAACGCCTGGCACCGCCGCGGCGACCTGGTACGCGGCGCGTCCACCGCCCCGCCCAGCTCCTACCTCGACCGGTTCAGCGTCGACTCGGTGGTGTTCGAACCGGCCGCGTTGCGCCTGCTGGTGGACACCATGGGCGCGGACCGGGTGCTGCTCGGCAGCGACTACCCGTACCCGCTGGGCGAGCGGCCGGTCGGTCAGGTGGTGCACCGGTCCGACTTCCTCACCGACGCCCAGCGGGCCGCGCTGCTCGGCGGCAACGCCCTGCGCTTCCTCGGCGCAGGCGTGGCGGTCGAGCGGAGCGAAGCCATTCGGGGGCTGCTGTCGATCGACCGGGACTGGACCGGCGTCGTCGACGACGACAAGGTGGCGCCGGCCTGACGCGCCGGGTGCGTCCCTCGCTGCTCCGGCGACGACGGACGCACCCGAGCTTCGCAGGGGACGCCGGGTCAGGAGTGCGGGCAGGTGTCCCGGTACTCCTCGATGGCGCTGCCCCGGGGCGCCGGGCAGAGGAACTGCTCGTAGCGGGTGTCGTCGTCGACGAACCGCTTGAGCCAGGAGATGCTGTACTTCGCGACGGTCACGTTCGGCGAGGTCGGCGCCGAGTGGCTGGCCGTGTTCAACTCCAGGTACGCCTTGTCCAGCGTGGCCGGCAGGCTGGTGTAGAACGGCTCCGAGTGCGACGACACCGGGGCCACCGTGTCGTTCTCGGCGCCGACGACGAGCGTCGGCACGCGTACCGACGACCAGTTCTTCACGGTGTGCCAGCCGGTCAGCGGGATCGCCGCCTGGAGCGAGGGTCGGGCGTTGGCCGCCGAGAGGCTGCCGCCGCCACCCATCGAGTGCCCCATCACGGCGAGCCGGTTCCGGTCCACCCGGGTGCGCACCGTGCTGGTGTTCGCCAGGTAGTCCACGGCGGCCAGGAGTTGGGTGCCCCGGCTGGCCGGCTGGTCGTAGACGGAGAGCGTGTCGATGGTGATGACCACGAAGCCCTGCGAGGCCAGGCGCGGCCCGAGCCAGGCGACCGAGGACTGGCTGGCGGTGAAGCCGGGGGAGATGGCGACCGCGCCGAAGGTGCCCTCGGCGGTGCTGGTCGGGTAGTAGATCGTGCCGCCCCGGAAGCCGCTCACGCTGGACGCGGAGACCGTGGTCTGCGCGATGGCGAACGGGCCGCGGGTGGCCTCGATGCTGGCCACGGTCGGCGCGGGACCCCGCTCGTAGGGGTTCGCGGCCAGCGGGGCGACCGGTACGCCGTCGCGGGCTCCGGCCGGGGACGTGGGCACGGCGGCGAGGCCGGCGGCGGCCAGGGTGAGAGCGAGCAGCGGGTGGAGGGCGCGCGGGAGCCGGCGGCGGGTCGGCCGGATCCGGGGCGGGCGGTTCTGCGGGGCGGGTACGGGTGGCACGGCACGCTCCTGGTGGTGGTCGGTGGTGTTGCATCGGAGCTGATCGATGTATTTCATGATGCGCGCGTGCGCCCCTCGGTCGGCAATCCCGATCCGGTCATGCCAGCCGGATATGGGGCCCAGCCGTGTCGACCGCTCATCCGGCCGCGGCTCGGGGCAGGATGGTGGCCATGGCCGAGCCGCACGACCTGACCGCGCTGGAGCAGGCCGCCGCGATCCGCCGGGGTGAACTGTCCAGCCTGGAGGCGGTCGACCACCACCTGCGTCGGGTCGACGCGCTCGGCGACACCGTCGGCGCGTTCGTCACCGTCACCGCCGAGCGGGCCCGGGCCGCGGCCCGCGCCGCCGACGCCCGGCCGGTGGCCGACCGGGGGCCGCTGCACGGCGTGCCGACCGCGATCAAGGACCTGACGCTGACCGCCGGGGTACGCACCACGTTCGGCTCGGCCGCCTTCGCCGACTTCGTGCCTCCGGTCGACGCCGACGTGGTCCGCTTCCTGACCGACGCGGGTCTGGTCAGCCTCGGCAAGACCACCACCTCCGAGCTGGGCTGCTCGCTCTACTCCGAGGGGCTCGTCGCGCCGCCGGCCCGCAACCCGTGGAACCTCGCGTACACCGCCGGTGGTTCCAGCGGTGGCGCGGCCGCCGCGGTCGCCGCCGGCCTGGTCCCGGTGGCGCA
This sequence comes from Micromonospora humi, assembly GCF_900090105.1. Lineage (GTDB taxonomy): Bacteria > Actinomycetota > Actinomycetes > Mycobacteriales > Micromonosporaceae > Micromonospora > Micromonospora humi. Next base: position 159,910 of record NZ_FMDM01000014.1, read on the forward strand.
GGGCTCCGACGGCGGCGGCTCACTGCGCATCCCGGCCGCGCTCTGCGGCCTGGTCGGCCACAAGCCGAGCCGCGGGCTGGTCTCCGGCGGGCCGCTCGGCTTCGGCGCGTTCGGGCTGCCCACCAACGGGCCGATCGGCCGCACCGTCGCCGACGTGGCCGCGCTGCTCGACGTGCTGGCCCGACCGGTGCCCGGTGAGCCCTACCTGCCACCGGCCGCGCCCACCGGCGGCCACCTCGGCGCCGCCCGGGCCGCCGACCCCGGCCGGCTGCGGATCGGCCGCTTCACCACCGGCATGCTCGCCGACGAACCGGTCCACAGCGACTGCGTGGCCGCCGTCGACCGCGCCGCCGCGCTGCTCGCCGACGCCGGCCACGAGGTGGTCGAGGTCCCCGCGCCGCTCGGCCCGGAGGCGTGGCCGATGTTCGAGACCGTCTGGTACGCGCTCGCGCTCGCCCCGGTGCCGGCCGGGCGGGAGGGCGACCTGCTGCCGCTGACCCGCTACCTGCGCGAGCGCGGCGAGGCGGTCGGCGCGGCTCGGCTGATGGCCGCGCTCGGCGGGCTGCAGGCCCAGGTACGCCGGGGAATACGCCGCACCGCCGGCTGTGACCTGCTGCTCTGCCCCACCCTGGCCACCCCGCAGGCGCCCGTCGGCGCGTTCGCCGCGCTCGACCCGGCGGAGGATTTCGACAGGCAACGGCGCTTCTCGCCGTACTGCGCCGTCTTCAACGTCACCGGCGACCCGTCCGTTTCGCTGCCGGTCGGCCGGACCGCCGAGGGCCTGCCGGTGGGGGTGCTGCTCACCGGCCGCTACGGCGACGACGCGACATTGATCGCCACTGCCGCGCAACTGGAGCACTGGTGTGGCGGATGGGATCAGCACCCCGCAATCTGGCGGGCCGCCGACTCCGCTAACGTGAACATCACAAGCGAGGTCGGGCGCGGCCCGTCGTGACCGTCCACCCGACCCGGAACATTCCTGGTCTCTTTCCGCCTGGGGGCGTTGGGATTGTCTGTTACCGAGACGTTGGTGTTCTTCGTCGGCATCCCGGCCGCCGCGGTGCTGGTGATCGCCGGTCTGGCGGCCGCCGGCAGCCGTGGCAACGGTGGCGGCGCCAAGCGCTACCGGCCGGGGCGGCCCTTCGACTTCACTCCGGTCTGGTTCCTGGGCCGCCCGGAGCAGCTGGCCGACTCGGCCGGCACCGCGCTGACCGCCGGGGCCCAGGCGCCGGCGCTGACCAGCCGCAAGCAGGAGCAGGCCGGCCGGGAGGCTCCGGCCGGTGGAACCGGAGGCGCAAGTGACCGTTGGTGAAGCGCGGCCCACGACCGGGACGGGCACCCCGCCCGACGTGCTGGACGGGCCGTTCTCGACCCGGCAGCTGCTCCGCATCGACGAGGCGCTCCGCCTGGCCGACCAGGGCACCGGCCTGGTCTTCTCGGTCTACGTCGGCGGCCTCGACGAGCCGATCCGGGAGCACGCCGAGCGGCTGCACCGCCAGCTCGCCGACCCGGACCGGTCGGTGCTGATCGCGGTGTCGCCCAACCAGCGCCAGCTGGAGATCGTCACCGGCAAGTACGCGCGCAAGCGCATCCCCGACACGTACGCCAAGCTGGCCGCGCTCTCCATGGTGGCGTCCTTCGGCGGCGGCGACCTGGCCGGCGGCGTCATCCAGGGCCTCGACCAGCTCGCCAGCCACGCCGGCAAGGGCTGAGCGCCCCCGCCCGCAGACACGACGAAGCCCGGCCCGCGTCACGCGTGGGCCGGGCTTTCTCGTGCGCTCAGCGGGGCCAGGCGGAGGGATCCAGCCGCATCGGCCACGGCTCGTCGAGCTGGACCGGGTCGTCCGGCCCGAGCGTGCCGCCCATGTTGTAGTGGACGCCCTTGACCAGGTGGCAGCGGTAGATCACCGGACCGAAGTCGCCCGCTCCACCCGCCAGTAGTGCGGGATGCCCGCCTCGGCGTAGAGCGTCGGCTTGATCAGCCGGTCGTACCGGCGGCTGCTCGGGGATTCGATCTCGACAACGAGCGCCACGTCCGCCGCGTGCAGCCACAGGCCGTCGCGGGGGGGCGTCGGGCTTGACCACGCTGACATCCGGAATGAGATTACCGCCGGGAGCGCGCAGGCCGGCTCCCCGGATGACCCGCCAACCGGGGGGCGCGGAGAGACGGAGTGCCATCCGCAGATCGTCCGCCAGCTCCTGGTGGGCGAACCCCGGGGGTGGAGTCACGGTCGGTTGTGCCATCACGTCCGCCTCCTCCGCACACGATAAACGGCCGGGGCCGGCGCGGGCTCCCACCCACGCCGGCCCCGGCCGTCGTACCCCTGCTCAGGCGCTGCGGGCGTCCCGCTCGCGGGCCTTCAGCGCGCGGACCACGCCGTCGCGGCCCTCGGCCACCAGGCGGCGCAGCGACGCCGGCTGGCCGTCGCGGGCCAGCCACGCGTCGGTGGCCGCCACCGTGTCCTCGTCGACCAGGTACGACGGGTAGGCGAGCTGCACGAACTCCTGCGCCGGCTCGCTGTCCCGCTGCGCCCAGACCTGGTCCACCGTGGCGAAGTAGCGCTCCCGGTAGGGCGCGATCAGCTCCACCTGCGCCGGGTGGGTGAGACCCTGCAACAGCGCCCGGTTACGCCAGTTGGGCAGCGCGTCCGGGCCGGTGAGCTGCGCCCACACTGCGGCCTTGTTCGCCTCCGTCGGCACCAGGGCGTACGCGTACGCGGCCTCCCGCTCGCCGCTGGCGGTGCGGTCACCGGCCAGCTCGGCGTCCACCTCGGCGGACCCGGCCGCGCCGTTCGCGACCAGCGACTGGAGCACGGTCCAGCGCAGCTCGGTGTCGACGGTCAGCCCGTCCGGCACCCCGCTGCCGTCCAGCCAGCCGCGCAGCGTCGCCAGGTCCTCGCTGGAGCGGGCCGAGGAGGCGTACGCCCGGGCCCAGGCGAGCTGGAAACCGCTGCCCGGCTCCGCCGCGGCGAGCGCGGTCCGCGCGGTGCGGGCCAGGTCCGCCCAGCCGGTCGGCGCCCACTCCGGGTCGGCGTAGAAGGTGAGCGCGGTGGTGGCCTGGCGCAGCGTGGCGGTTACCAGGTTGATGTCGGTCTCGGTGGTCAGCCCGGCCAGCACCAGCGCCACGTAGTCCCGGGCGGCCAGCTCGGCGTCGCGGGTCATGTCCCAGGCGGCCGTCCAGCACAGCGCCCGGGCCAGCGACGAGTCGAAACCGGAGATGTGCTGCACGACTGTCGACATGGACCGCTCGTCCAGCCGCAGCTTGGTGTAGGTGAGGTCCTCGTCGTTGAGCAGCAGCACGTCCGCGGCCGGCTTGCCGTGCAGCGCGGACAGCTCGGTCAACTCGCCGGTCACGTCCACCTCGACCAGCTCGCGGCGGGCCAGCCGGCCGTCGGTCAGGTCGTAGAGACCCACCCCGATCCGGTGCGTGCGCAGCGTCGGGTGCCCGGCCGGCGCCTCCTGCCGGACCACCACCCGCTCGTACGTGCCGTCGGCGCCGACGGTGACCTCCGGGCGCAGCGTGTTGACCTGTGCGGTCTCCAGCCACTGGGCGGCGAACTTGCGCAGCTCCCGGCCGGAGGCCGCCTCCAGCTCGGAGAGCAGGTCGTCGAAGGTGGCGTTGCCCCACGCGTGCTTGCCGAAGTAGGCCCGCAGGCCGGCCAGGAACGGCTCCTCGCCCACGTACGCGACGAGCTGCTTGAGCACGCTGGCGCCCTTGGCGTACGTGATGCCGTCGAAGTTGACCTCGACGGCCTCCAGGTCCGGCATCTCGCAGTAGACCGGGTGCGTGGAGGAGAGCTGGTCCTGCCGGTAGCCCCAGTTCTTGCGGATGGACAGGAACGTCGTCCAGGCGTCGGTGAACCGGGTGGCGTGGGTGTTGCACCAGTGGCTGGCCCACTCGGCGAACGACTCGTTCAGCCACAGGTCGTTCCACCAGCGCATGGTGACCAGGTCACCGAACCACATGTGCGCCAGCTCGTGCAGGATCGTGTTGGCCCGCTGCTCGTACTCGAAGTCGGTGACCTGCGAGCGGAAGATGTAGTGCGACTCGGCGTGCGTGACGCAGCCGAAGTTCTCCATCGCGCCGGCGTTGAAGTCCGGCACCCAGAGCTGGTCGTACTTGGGCAGCGGGTAGCGCACGCCGAACTTCTCCTGGAAGAAGTCGAAGCCCTGCGTGGTGATCAGGTGCAGGTCGTCGGCGTCCATGTGGGGGGCCATGCTGGCCCGGCAGAAGTAGCCCATGTCGATGCCGTCGTGGGTGTGCCGCACCTCGTGGTAGGGCCCGGCGCAGAGCGCGGTGATGTAGGTGCTCATCCGCTCCGAGACGGTGAAGTGCAGCGTCTTCATGCCCTCGCCGGCGGCCTCCTCGCGGGCCACCGGCATGTTGGACACCACCTTCCAGTGGTCCGGGACGGTGGCGTGCCAGGTGTAGACGCTCTTCAGGTCGGGCTGGTCGAAACAGGCGAAGACCTTCTGCGCGTCGGCGGTCTCGAACTGGCTGTAGAGGTAGGTCTCGCCGTCGACCGGGTCGACGGTGCGGTGCAGGCCCTGCCCGCTGTTCGAGTAGCCGAAGTCGGCGTCCACCACGAGCACGTTCTCGGCGGCCAGGCCGGTCAGCGTGAGGCCCTTCTCGGCGGACCAGTCGGACAGGTCGACCGGTTCGCCGTTGAGGGTGGCCGAGCGCACCGACTCGGCGGCCGTCTCGATGAAGGTGGTCGCCCCCGGCTCGGCGCAGCGGAACCGGACCTCGGTCACCGAGCGGAACGTGCGACCGGTGGGCTGCACGGCGGTCGACAGGTCAAGGCTGATGTCGTACCCGGTCACCTCGAGCAGGCGGGCCCGCTCCGTCGCCTCGACCTGGGTCAGGTTGCGCACTCCCGGCACTGTTCGTCTCCATCCCACTCGTCTCGCCGCGCCCCGCGGCACCGGTCTCTGCCCGGTCCGCTCGTGACGGCCGGCGCAGCACCGAGTCTTCCATGCACGCACCGACTCCGGTGGGCGAGGTCACGCTCTCATTCCGGTACCGATCGACGCTTCCCGGGGCGAGGATCGGAAGGTGAAGGCGCCGGGACTCCGGCGCGGGGAAGACGTGAAGGGACGACACCGTGACCGATCGTGTCACCGCGGACATGTGGTTCGACCCGCTGTGCCCGTGGGCGTGGATCACCTCCCGCTGGCTGCTGGAGGTCGAGCAGGTCCGGGACGTGGACATCCGGTTCCACGTGATGAGCCTGTCCGTGCTCAACGAGGGGCGGGAGCTGCCGGAGGAGTACCGGGAGCTGATGAGCAAGGGCTGGGGCCCGGTACGGGTGTGCATCGCCGTCGAGCAGGCGCACGGCGCCGAGGCGCTGGCGAAGCTCTACACCGCCATGGGCACCCGGATCCACCTGGGCAAGGAGGAGTTGGGCCGGGACATGCTGGTCGGCGCGCTGACCGACGTCGGGCTGGACCCGGCGCTCGCCGACGCCGCCGAGTCCACCCAGTACGACGACGCGCTGCGGGCCAGCCACGAGGCCGGCATGCGGCCGGTCGGCACCGAGGTGGGCACGCCCGTGGTGCACGCGCCCGGTCCGGACGGCGCCGGCCAGGTCGCGTTCTTCGGCCCGGTGATCACGCCGGCGCCGAAGGGCGAGGCGGCCGGCCGGCTGTGGGACGGCGTGCTGCTGGTCTCCGCCACCCCCGGCTTCTACGAGCTGAAGCGCACCCGCACCCAGGGCCCCATCTTCGACTGAGGTGTAAGGAGGGGCCCCTTCTTAACGCCTGCGGTAGAGGAGGGGGCCCCTCTTAACAACCCGCGCCGAGCCCCGCGCCGCCCGTCACCGGGTCGGTGCAGGGCTCGTTTCACCGGGTGTCCCAGCCGGCGGCCCGACCGCGGCCGCCTCACGGCAGCTCCTGGAGGCGTTCTCAATGGGTAAGCACCGCCGCCCGTCCGACGACGCGACGCAGCCGGCGATCGAGGATCCCGGTGCGACGTACTGGTCGGTGGCCGAGGGCGACTGGCCCGCCGGGCCGGCCGAGCTGGCCCACCTGCTGGCCCCGCCGATCGTGGTCGGGGTGGCCCGGGTGGTGGCCACCTCGCGGATGACTCCACCCGAGACGACTCGCCCCGGCCGCGCGCCGTCCCGGTCCGGCGCCACCGCGGGCGCGACGACGGTACGCCTCAACGCCGCCTCCCGCCCGTCCGCGCCGCCCCGCCGCCCGGCCGGTCCCGGTCGCCACCGTGACCCCGTCGCCTGAGCGCCCCGGCTGTTAACAGGGGGCCCCGCCTCTACCGGAGGCGTTAACAAGGGGCCCCTCCTTTCACCTGGTGGAAGGAGGCGAGTCCGGCGGCGGGGGCGGAACGGGCGCGGGTAGCGTCAGCGGGCATGACGGTCGTGCATCCGATCGCCCGGGCCTGGATCACCACTGGCGGCACCGGCGCGCAGAACTACGACGAGTTCGCCGACGACGCGGAGATCACCGCCATCGTGGCGGCCAATCCGCACAGCGCCCTGGGCATCGAGATGCCCCACCGGGCACCGGACAGCGTCGGGAAGTCGTTCCTCGACGCCCTGCCGGACGCGGTGGCGCGCTTCGCCGAGGCCAAGGCGGACGGCAGCTACACCCCGGCCGAGCAGATGGTGGTGCTCTACCGGATCAGCGCCCCGGGTGAGGAGAGCGCGTACGGGCTGTGGGCCATGGTCGACACCGACCAGATCTCCACCCGCGCCGACGAGCCCGGCCTGGTGATCCGCAACGAGGACGTGTTCATCGCGAAGGTGCGCGAGCGCGTCGCGCTGGCCGAGGCGCTCGGTCACCTGCTCTCACCCGTACTCCTGCTCCAGACCGGGCGCGGCGACGAGCTGCACGCGGCGCTCGCGGCGGCGACCGAGTCGGCCGGCGCGCCCGCCGCGACCGACGTCGACCAGTCCGGCCGCACGCACGCGATCTGGCTGGTCGGCCCGGGCCCGGCGCAGGACGAGCTGACCGCGCTGGCCGGCGGCGGCGACCTGGTGGTCGCGGACGGCAACCACCGCAGCCTGGCCGCGCAGACCGGCGGCTTCCCGCGCTTCCTCGCGGTGGTCACCACGCCGGCGTCGGTCGCCATCCAGCCCTACAACCGGCTGGTCAGCGAGCTGACCACCACGCCGGAGGAGCTGCTCGACCGGCTCCGCGCCGCCGGGGCCGAGGTCACCGAGGCCGCCGGCCCGGTCGGCGTCCCGACCACCGGCGGCACCGTGCACCTGCACCTCGCCGGCCGGGGGTACGCGGTGACGCTGCCGCACGTCGGCGCCGGCCGGCTGGAGAACCTGGACCACGCGCTGGTCGAGCGGCTGCTGCTGCGCGACGCGCTGGGCCTCGACCCGGGAGACAAGCGGATCACGTACGTGGGCGGCGACTACCCGGCGAGCTGGCTGACCGGTGAGGTCGACGCCGGCCGGGCCGAGCTGGCCGTGCTGGTGGCGCCGGTGACCGTTGACGACTTCGTCGCGGTCAACCTGGCCCGGGAGAAGATGCCGCGCAAGAGCACCTGGTTCACCCCGAAGGCGCGGGCCGGCCTGGTGGTGGCGGAGCTGCCCCGCTGACCGGCGTGTGACGTACCGCCTCCGGGGCGCCGCCCGGGCGTCGATTCGCCAGGCGGGCCTGTCAGACTGCGCGGTATGCGCGTCTACCTGGGATCCGACCACGCCGGTTTCGAGCTGAAGGTGCACCTGGCCAACCACCTGGCCAAGCAGGGCTACGAGGTGGTGGACGTGGGTCCGCACGCCTTCGACCCGGACGACGACTACCCGGCGTTCTGCCTGCACACCGGCGACCGGGTGGTCGGCGACCCGGGCAGCCTCGGCGTGGTGATCGGCGGCTCCGGCAACGGCGAGCAGATCGCCGCGAACAAGGTGGCCGGCGTCCGGGCGGCGCTCGCCTGGAACGTCGACACCGCCCAGCTGTCCCGGGAGCACAACGACGCGAACGTCGTCGCGATCGGTGCCCGGCAGCACACGCTGGACGAGGCCACCGCCCTGGTCGAGGCGTTCCTGACCACGGCGTTCTCCGGCAACCCCCGGCACAGTCGGCGGATCGCCCAGGTGGCCGACTACGAGCAGAGCCGCCGGCTGCCGGAACTGCCAGCCTGACGCGGACGGCGGGGCCGGCGCGGCGCGCCTGCCCCGTTCGGCCGCACCCGACGTCGGGCGCGGCCGGTCAGCGACCGCCGCGGGGCAGGTCCTCGCGGGGCACCCAGTTGCGGCGGACCAGCACCACTCGTGCCTCGGCCTGGGCGAGGTCGTCCTCGGTGGGGCGCGCCGCGTCCCGGGCCCGCATCGCGGCGGTCACGCTCACCTGTGACGACCCGGAACCGACGAGGCCGCGCAGCCCGCGGTCGCCCTCGTCGGCGGAGGGAGCACCGCGCCGGCTGCCCCGCGGTGGCCGGGGGCCGTCGTCCATCGTCTCCGGCTCGGCGCGGCGGCTGCCCCGCGGCGGCCGGGAACCGTCGTCCGACGACTCCGGTTCGGCGCGGCGGCTGCCCCGCGGCGGCCGGGAACCGTCGTCCATCGTCTCCGGCTCGGCGCGTCGGGGTCCGTGCGGGGGGCGGGGCGCGACGTCGTCGTGCACCCCGGCCGTGCTGGCGCTCGTCTCTCCGGCGTCGGCCGGCTCGCTCGCCTCGCCGTGATGCCGCAGCCGCCGTCGCCGTCGCTCCGCCTCACCCACCCCCCGACGGTACCGCCCGCGGCGGACACGGGGCGGCCGCGCCACGATCATGGAGTTGTGGCGCCTGTGATGTCGGATTGATCCATTAGCTGAGGTGCCACAACTCCATGATCGGCGCCGCGCCGCGCGGCGCGGCGCCGCGCCGCGCGGCGCGGCGCCGCGCCGCGCCGCGCGGGGCGGGGCGGGGCGCGCCGCGCGGGGTCAGAAGACCTCCATCGGGGTGGGGGAGCGGTGCCAGGTGAAGGCCGGGGTGGTGGTGGCCAGGGTGTCCGGGATCAGCTCGCGGACCCGGCCGGTGGCGGCCAGCGCGGCCGGGGTCGCGCCGCCGAGGTAGAGCTCCCCGAGCGCACGGACGTCGCAGGCCAACCCGGCCGGCGCGGTGGTGGCCGTGCACTCCGCGCCGGCCGGCCCGCCGACCAGCCGCCACCGGCCGCTGTTCTCCGGCAGCAGCGCGTCGACGACCTCGACCACCACGTCGACGTCGGCGGCGTAGCGGCGGGCGGCGAGCGCGGCCGGCACGTCCACCACCCGCACCCAGAGCCCGTCGGCGAGCACCGGGGCGAGCTGACGGGGTTCGTCGACGAGGCGCAGCAGCGGCTCGTCGACGGCGGCGATCGGGAAGGAGAGCCGCCGGGTCAGGTCGACCGAGAGCAGCAGCCGCCAGAGCGCCAGGTACGCCGCCGGCGTGTGCGCCACCACCTCGGCGACCTGCACCTCGCTGCGGGGGACGCCGGCGCTCCACTCGTCCCTGGTGCGGTAGAGCGCGTACCCGTCGAGCCCGTCCGGCCCGTCGTGCAGCAGCACCCGTCGCTCGGTGGCGCCGCCCCGCAGGCTCTTCACCTCCGCCAGCACGTACGCCCACCAGCGCTCGTCGCGGCGGGACCAGCCGGGGCGGTCGGCGCGCGCCCGTTCGTACAGCCGGGCCAGTTCGCCGGCGTGCGCGGCCGGTCGGTCCAGGCGCAGCGTGCCCTCGGCGGGCGTCGGGTCGGGCAGCCGAAGCCCGGTGGTGTCGGCGGACAGCACCAGCCGCTGGGCCGCGGAGCCGTAACCGAACCGGGGGTAGATGCGGCCCTCGCTGGCCCAGAGCACCGCGACCGGTTCGCGGCGGGCGTCGCGGATCTCCCGTAGCTGCCGGCGCATCAGTCCGCTGAGCAGGCCCCGGCGGCGGTGCGTCGGCGCGACCCCCACCATTGTCACGTGCGCGGCCGGCACGTCCGCCCCGGGCACGGCCAGGTCGCGGCTGAACGCGGCGGCGTGCGCCACCGCCGTCCGGCCGTCGCGGACCAGCAGCGACCGTTCCGGCTCGAAGATCGGACGTTCGATCGCCTGCATCTCGGGATCGAGGTCGTTGTGGAAGGCCAGCGCCAGCAGCGCGGCGATCTCGTCGAAGTCCTCGGCTCGGGGCACCACCGCGTCGGTCATCGCCCGTGTGTACCCGATCACGGTGGGGGTCGGCACCCTATTTGCCGGGTGGCTACCCTCGGAAACGGAGGCCGACGTCGGTCGAGGGGGAGGACGGAAGATGGCGGACCAGACACAGCCGTGGGCGGAGCGCACCGTGGAGGTGCCGCCCCAGCCGGTGCCCGAGCAGCGGGACGCGTTCCGGCGCGGGGTGGCGGCGGTCGGCCAGCGCCGCACGCCCCGCACCGAGCAGTTCCCCACCGTGGAGCACGGCGACTGGGCCGGCGAGCCGGCGCCGCGCCGGTCGATGAGCTGGCACCTGGCCCAGGCGCGCCGGGGCGGGGAGTGGAGCGCGGCCGGCGCGCTGTTCGCGTTCGTCTGCTGGGGCATCTGGGCGATCTCCGGCCGGGGCAACCTGATCGCCCCGCTGCTCACGTTCGTGCTCAGCCTGCTCACCGCAGTCGGCCTGTTCGCGCTGACCCGGCTGATCGGTCGGCTGGTCCTGGAGCGGCAACTCGGCCGGGTGCGCCGCAGCGCGCGCGGCGCGCACATGCTCACCGCGCTCTTCCTGGCCGGCGTGGGGGTGGCCTACCTCCAGCAGACCGAGTGGGTGGTCTCCGCCTGGAACTGGGTCACCGGCAACTGAGCCACCCGGCGCGGGCGGGTCGGCAGGAGGCCGCCCGCCCGCGCCGGTCCGTGCGCGCCGGGCGGGTCAGAAACTGGTGGTGACGCCGGCCGCCTTGCAGGCGGCGTTGAGGTCCGCGCCGGCCTTCTCCATGGCGGCGCTGTCGGCGGCGGTGCTCGGGTCGGCGGCCTTCGCCGCCTTGGTGTTCTCCGCGCCGAACTTCTTCAGGGCGGTGCCCGCGGCGCCGCCGCCCCCGGTCGAGGCCAGCGCGGTGGCGGTCCGGCCCATCTCGGCCAGGATCTTGGTGACCTCGACGTCGGGGTTGCCGCCGGCCTGCACGGCGGAGACGAGCCGCGCCTTCATCTCGTCGCCCGACTTCTTGACGGATTCGCAGAGCTGTTTGTCGCCGACGGTGTTCGCCGCGGGCGGCGAGGACGCGGTGGCGGCGGGGGTGGCCGGGGCGGCGGGGGTCGTCGCGGCGGGGGGCGAGGCGGACGTGGTCGCGGGACCCGCCTCGGTGTCGGGGTCCTCGCCGCCGCAGGCGGTGAGTGTCGCCAGGGCGCAGGCCAGGACGACCGGGACGATGCGAGTCTTCTTCACGGGAGGGCACGCTAGCGGACTCCGGCCGCCGGTGGGGGTCGGCGGCGGGCGGGTCGGCGTGGTGCCGCCCGCCCGCACGCCCGGTCGCGGTACGCCGCGACGCCGGTCGTCACTCCTCCAGGACGGCGCTCGCATTACCCCGCGCCGCCCGGTTCATCCGTCGCCCGTCGGGATGAGCGGTCAGCGCCTCGCCGACGCGGCCGCGTGGTCGCGGGCCACCCGGACCAGCTCGATCAGGCCGCCGGCGTACTCCTGGGACTCGCCGTGCGCCTCGTCGAAGGGCGGCTGGAAGCCGACGCCCTCCCACTGCCCGGTGGCCTCGTTCCACCTGTCGTTGCCGACCTCGAAGTCCCAGGCGAAGATGCCCAGCTCGTAGTAGAGCTGGTCGGCCGAGTTGCCGGCCGCCGAGTAGAGCACGTCGGCGACCGGGCCGGTCTGCGACGGCCAGGTGACGGTGCCGCGTTCGGCCGCGATGGCGCCGACGATCCGGCGGGCGCTGGCCAGGAACAGCGTGGACTCGTCGATCGACGGGCGCGGCAGGGTGACCCGCCCGTCGGCCTTGTACGCCCCGGGTGGCCACATGAAGTAACCCCCGTAGGAGTGCACGTTCATCGCGAACCTGATGTGGGGATGCGCCTTGGCCAGGTCGATCACGTTGCGGCTCTCCGGCTCGGACAGCTCCCCGGTGCCGGCGTAGTTGCCGGAGAGGCAGTTGGCGCTGGCGCCCACGTAGCCGTCGAACAGCGACCCGACGGTGTAGTTGCGGTTGACGTCCACGCCCCAGCTGGTGCGGTACCTCGGGTCGCGGGCGGTCCCGGTGCAGTGGTTCACCAGGTTCTTGCGCTGGAAGTTGTAGTCGTGGAACGAGTAGTTCGCGCCGTCCGGGTTCACCGTCGGGATCACGAACACGTCCACCTGCTCCAGCAGGCTCCGGGTCGCCGCGTCGGTCCGCGCGTTGGCCAGCAGCCGCTCCGCGAACTCCAGCGTGACCAGCGGCGTCGCCCATTCCCGGGCGTGCTCCTGGGAGTACGCGAGCACCCCGACCCGGGAGCCGTCGCGGTGCTTGCCGATGCGCAGCGCCTGCACGGTCCACGGGCGGGCCGGCACCTCGGCGCCCTGCAACCCGTCGTCGAGGCGTACCGGTCCGGCGACCGGCATGGGCAGCCCGGTCGAGCCGTCCTCCACGGTGGCCCGCAGGCGCGTGCCCTGCCGGGCGTTGATCGCGGCGGCGACGTCGTCGGTGGTGCTGGTCACCTTGCCGGCGGCGTCGGTGGCCAGCGACACGGTGAGCACCCGGTCGCGGTAGCGGACGGTCAGCGGCCGGTTCGGCCGTCCGGGGTCGACGGTGCGCGCCTGCACGCCGTTCATGCCCTGGTCGCCGAAGCGGACCGACTCCACCACCAGGGCGGCGGCGGCCGGGTCACCCAGGTACGCGGCGGCGGTGCGGCGGTAGCCCTGGGTGCGGTTCGGCAGGTCGATCACGTCGACCAGGTCGCGGTACTGGCGGCCCAGCCGGGCGATGCGGGCCTTGATGTCGACGGGCGTCAGGTAGGCGTCGATGAAGTCCTTCTGGTAGCTGGCCGGCTGCGGCGGCGGGGCGGCGTTCGGCCAGAGCGACGGGGTGACCGGCCGGCTCGTCCCGCCGAGGCTGGAGGTGGCGGTGAGTTGCACCGGCCGGCCGGGCACCGGCTGCGGCAGCGCGTAGTGGTACTGGTATTCCCCCGAGTCCTCGAACCGGTAGAGCGGGAAGGAGCCGGTGGCGCCGTCGGCGGTGCGCCAGCTCACCGTGATCTCCACGTCCGGGTCGTCCGTGGCGGTGGTGGCCACCTGGGCCTGCAGGAAGGTCTTCCCGCCGGTGGTCCACCAGTACGCCTGGAGGAACTGGAGGGTGTCGGCCCCGTCGGCGGCGCGCAGCCCGGCGCGGGTGCGGGCCTGGGCGGCGCGGGTGCTCTCGGCGAGCCGCCGGGCGCCGTCGTCGGCGCGTTGCACGATCTGCACCGCGTCCGCGCCCTGCCGGGTGAGGTCGGCGAGCTGCCGGCCGGTGAGGACGAGGTCGGCGAGCGGGTGGCCGTCGCGGGACCGGGGCCGGTTGGCCAGGTCGGCGCCGCCGGCGACCAGGCGGGCGAGCTGTGCCTCGTCGGCGAGTCGTACCCGGACCACTGCGGTCTCGGCGGGTGCCAGGGTGATCGTGGGAGCGGTCGGCGCGGCCACGCCGGGGTCGGGGTGGAGCAGGCCGGCGGTGATCAGGATGCTGGTGGTGGCGAGCGCGGTCCACCGTCGTCGGACGAACACGGGGCCTCCTGACGGGCGTCGATCTCTCGAACGTCCAGACCAGTCGAGGCATCGACGACTGTCAAGCTCACTTTCGGTCTCGGCGCTCAGCCGGCGAACCGGTAGAGCCGGAACTCCTTCTCCGCGCCGCACACCAGCATCTCGGTGCTCCAGGAACAGGACTCGCTGCGGATCTGCTGCACCTTCCCCATCTCGACCGGCTTGCCGCCGACCGCGAGGCCGGCCAGGACCCGGTCGTCCTCGTAGCCGCTCGGCTCCTTGTCGAACAGCAGCAGGTTGCCGGCGTCCAGCCGGACCGCCGTCCCGTCGCGGTCGCGCAGCACCGGCTCGCCGTCCGGCGCGAACAGCGTCACCGAGTCCCGGGGCAGGGTCCGCTCCGCCAGCAGGTGCTCGCCGAGCGGGACCAGCCGCGTCGCCTGCGGGGCCGCCCAGTGCCGGCTGCCCTCGCCCTCGGTCACGGTCACCACCCGCGTGCCGTCGGCGCCGGCGCCGGGCACCTCCAGCAGGCACGCGCGGTGCTTGCCGCAGGTGACCAGCGCCTTCACCCGGCTGTCCCGGTCCGTGGCCTCGTAGAGCACGTCGGGCGTGCCGAGGTCCCCCAGGTCGTAGGAGAGCAGCCGCAGGCCTCGGTCGTTCTCCGCCACGTACAGCCGGTCGTCGCGGGCGGCCACCGGGTCGTCGAGGTCGGCCACGTTGCCGCGATCACGCAGGATCTTCCCGCTCGCCATGGCCAGCACCCGCACCGAACGGTCCGCGCCCACCTGCACCAGCCGGTCGGCCTCGCCGGCCCACGGCGCGAGCGGCGAGCCGTCCGGGTGCGCGGCGCCGTCCAGCGCCGCCCCGGTGCCGACCGGCACCACCACCGTCCGGGCGTCGCCGTACTCGCTGCGCGGGTTGTCCCGCGTCCACCGCTCCCGGCCGTCGTCCAGCCGCAACCCGACCAGCCGGTTGCCGGCACGGTCCAGCCGGACCAGCGTGCCGGCGCCGAGGAAGATCTCGTCGTCGCCGGCGATGCTGGTGTTCCACCGCTGCTCGCCGGTGTCGCCGTCGAGCACCGCCAGCGGGCGGGCCGTGCTCGACCCGGAGGCGTCGGCGAGCACCGCGACGCCGTCGGGCAGCGCCCGGATCCCGGCCCACCGTTCGGCGCTGACCCCGGTCGGCTCCTCCCACAGCTTCCGGCCGGTGGCGGCGTCCACCGCCCGCACCGTGAGCCGGTCGTCCGGCCGTGACCAGGCCAGGTAGGCCCGCTCGCCGAGCGTCGCGGTGAACATCGCGCCGGGCCGTTCGTCGCCCACCGGCACGGTCCCGACCAACTCCGGCGGGGTGTGGAAGTCGAGCGCCGGGTGCCGGTCCCGGAACACCCACAGCAGCGTGGCGGCGGCCACCGCGACGACCACCAGGCCGGCGGCCGCCGCGAGCCAGCGGCCCCGTCGGCCGCCGCCACGCGCCGCGCCGCCCGCGGGGGCGGAGGACCAGGCTCCGGGTACGCCGGCAGCGTCCGGCCGTCCCGGGGGTACGCCGGGCGCGCCGTGCCCCGACCCGCCGGGCGGGGCGGTCGTCGGGGCGTACCCGGGCGAGGGATACGCCGATCCGCCGGGTGGTGGCGACGTCGGCGCGTACCCGGGCGAGGGGTGCGCCGATCCGCCGGGTGGTGGCGACGTCGGGGCGTACCCGGGCGGGGTGGGGCCGGCCGGGTCGGCGACGAGCGTGCCGTGCGGGCCGCCGGCAGCTGCGGTCGTCGCGTCGGCCGGCGTGCCGGGCGGGCCGGGCGGGCCGACCGGGGCGGTGGTCCCCGGCTCGACGGCCGTGCCGTGCGGTCCGACCGCCGCGGTCCGGTCCGCCCCGGCCGCCGCCGGCACGGTGGTGTCCCGTCCCACCGTCCGGTCGGGTGCGCCCCGGGGTGCCGGCGGACCGGCCGGGGATGCGCCGGCCGGCGCCGGCACGGGCTGCGCCGGCCCGGTGGGCCGGCCGGGTCGGCGTGGCAGCGGCAGGTCGGTCAGCGCCCCCTCGGCGACCGGCAGCTCCGGCTGCTCCAGCACGGTCGGCGCGACGCCCAGCTCGGCGTGCAGCAGCCGGGCCACCAGCGGCACCCGGGTCGAGCCGCCGACCAGGAACAGCCCGGAGAGCTGCTCCGGGCGCAGCCCGGCGGCGGCGGTGACGTCGCGGGTCTCGGCGACCGCGCGGGCGAGCATCGGCGCGGCGAGGCGCTCGAAGTCCGCCCTGGTCAATGGGACGGCGGCCTCCACGCCCGGCACGGCCACCGGCGCGACCATGGCGCGGGAGAGCATCTCCTTCGCGCCGCGCACGTTGTCCCAGAGCTGCTGCCGGTCCCGCCGGTCGGCGGTGGTCGCCGGCTCGGTCAGCCGCGCCCACTGCCGCGCGTGGCCGGGCCGCACCAGTTCGCCGAGCCGCCCGAGCAGGGCCGCGTCCAGGTCGAGCCCGCCCAGGTCGGCGAGCCCGCCGGTGGCGACGAGCTGGAAGCCCGAGTCGCCCCACGGGTCGGCGCCCTCGTTGCGCAGCACCGCCACGTCGAGCGTGCCGCCGCCGAAGTCGAACACCGCCACCGCGCCGCCCACCGGCACCGGTCGGCGCAGCACCTGGGTGTAGTAGCGGGCCGCGGCGACCGGTTCGCGCAGCAGGCGGGTGCCGGGGGCGATCGGCCCGGCGAGCGTGTGCTCGGCCGCCGCCGGCCAGCCGGCGAGTTCCACCGCGTCGTGCAGCACCTGCCGTCGGGCCGGCGCCCAGGTGGCCGGGTGGGTCACCACCGCCGGAGGCAGGTGACCGACCGCGGCCACCGCCGAGTCGGCGACCGCGCGCAGCGTCGCGGCCAGCAGCTCCGCCGGCCGGTACGCCCGCCCGCGCAGCTCGACGGTCTCCTCGTCGACCCGACGCTTCGGGCTCGGCTCGTAGCCGGCCGGGTCGGCCTGGGCCAGCCGTTGGGCGTCCCGCCCGACGTGCAGCTGACCGTCGGCGTCGACGTACACCCCGGACGGCAGGATCGGGTGCCCGTCCACGAGCACCGGCCGGGTGGTCCCGTCCGGCCGGCGCAGCACCGCCACCGTGTTCGAGGTGCCGAGGTCCACGGCGAGGGCGAAACCGTCCTGCTGGCCTGACATCCGTCGCTACCTCCGGCCGACGCGGGCATGTCCGGCCCGCATCGTACGCAGCCCGCGCCGCCCGGCTCCCGGCCCGTGTCCGGGGCGGGAATTCGCTGGCCGACAACGGGGGCCGGCCCTACCCTCACCCGGCATGAGGGTGCTCTCCGTGAACGTGGGCCGGCCCCGACCCAATCCCTGGAAGGGGATCGGGGCGACCGGCATCGACAAGCAGCCCGTGGACGGTTCGGTCGCGGTCACCGCGCCCGGCCCGAAGGGCGCCGGCGAGGTCGGCCTGGCCGGCGACCGGGTCTACGACGTGGCCCACCACGGCGGCACCGACCAGGCCGTCTACGCGTACGCCCGGGAGGACCTGGACCGCTGGCAGGCCGAGCTGGGCCGGCCGCTGGGCAACGGCAGCTTCGGCGAGAACCTGACCACCGCCGGCCTGGACGTGACCGGCGCGTTGGTCGGCGAGCGGTGGCGGATCGGCGCGGACCTCGTCCTGGAGGTGTCCTGCGCGCGCATCCCGTGCGGCACGTTCCAGGGCTGGCTGGGCGAGCAGGGCTGGATCAAGCGGTTCACCGCCGCCGCCGTGCCCGGGGCGTACCTGCGGGTGATCTCACCCGGCAGCGTCGCCGCCGGTGATCCGGTGGAGGTCGTGCACCGGCCCGAGCACGACGTGACGGTGGCGTTGCTGTTCCGCGCGGTGACCTCGGAGCCGGAGCTGCTGCCCCGGGTGGTGGTGGCCGACGCCCTACCGGCGGACGACCGGGAGCGGATCCGCCGCCGGCTGTCCTGACCGCCCGGTCCGATCCGAACCCGTCACCGGTCATCGGAGGGCACATGTCCGACCGTGAGTACGACGTCGACCTGGACGTCCTTCCGCACCGGGCGGTGGCGCGCACACCGGTCCTGCTCCCTCTCGTCGGCGCGCCCGGGAACGTGGCCGCCGCCCTCGATCCGGAGACCGGCGGGTTCGTCTACCCGCCGGCCCTGTTCGGGACGAGCCGCGTCGTGCTCGCCCTCGCTCCCGACGGCCGGACGGCAGCCGTCGTCGACGTGGATCCGTTCCCGGCGTCGCCCGTGGTGGGGCTGCACGACCTGGCCACCGGCCACGAGCGATGGTTGGTGTCGGACGAGCGTGAGTCCTCGGACCACCTGGCCCAGTTCTCGCCGGACGGGACGGCGTTGGCGGTGTTGACGACGGCCTCCGACCCCGACGACGACCCGGAGACCGGCGGCCTGACGGTGGTGAGCGTGATCGACCTCGCCGGTGGCGGGCGGCGGCGGCTGTGGACGCGGTCGAAGGGCGGCTGGTCGGCGGAGAGTGGGATCGGCTGGTCGCCGGACGGGCGGCGGATCGCCGCGACCTACCTGCGTGCCACCGACGAGGACGACGATGGGATCGTCACCGTCGTGCTGGACCTGACCGGTCGCGAGATCGCCCATCTCGACCAGGCGGACCTGGTGCCACCGACAAACGCCGCGTGGGTCGACGAGGACCACGTCGTCTGCCGCTTCTGGCGGGACGACTCGTGGCCGCACGTGAGCGTCGACGTCCGCGACGGCGGCCGGACGGTCGTGGGCGACGGCGCCGCCCCCCTGGCCGGCGTCGGGCAGCGGATGTTCTTCACCGGCCACCCGGAGGCGGGACCGGCCCCGACCCTCTACGCGGCGAACCGGGACGGGTCGGACCCGCGACCGTTCCTGACGCTGCGGGGCCCTGCCGCGCTCCAGGGGTGCCTGCTGGCCGCCGAACCGGCAGGACCGCCTCGGTAGGAGACGGGCCGGACGCCACGCGCCGGGTCGCTACGATCTCGCGCCAGGAGGGCAACGATGATCGCTGTGGCGAGCGCGGCGGCGCTTGTCCTGGCCTCGGTGCGGTCGGACGGCCTTCAGGGCCTCGCCTCCATGCGCCTCGCCCTCATCAAGGGGGGGCCGCGACGACGTTCGTAGAGAACTACTAGACGTCACATAGTACCGGCAGTATTATGTGACACATGATAGCGGCAGCCAGGCCTGACGACGCGGCCGAGCGGCAGGCCCAGTTACTGCGGGGTTGCCTGGACATGTGCCTCCTTGCGCTGCTTGCCGCCGAGCCGGCCCATGGCTACGAACTCGTCCGTCGGCTCGACACCGCTGGATTTGGAACAGTGAGCTACGGCACGGTCTACCCGTTGATCACCCGACTGCACCGCCTGGGGCTCGTCGCCAATGCGCTGCAGCCCAGTCCTGGCGGCCCACCCCGCAAGATCTATCGGCTCACCGATACCGGCCACGATCGGCTGCGGGCCTGGCGCGACCAGTGGGTTCAGTTCGCTGGCGTCGTGAACGCGACCCTCGCCGTCCCTCCACCGACTCCAGGAGACGATCATGAGCACGTCGACATCGAACGTTGACGGCCTCCTCGCCGCCGCAGACCGAGAGTGGCGCGCTCTCGGCCTCAACCGCCGCGACCGCGTGACTCTCGCGGCCGACCTTCGCGCCGAGCTCGAGGCAGCGGTCGAAGACGGGTTCGATCCGGCACAGCTTCTCGGCGGTGACCCCACCGATTTCGCCCTGAGGATCGCGGAGGAAGCCGGCGTGGAGCGGGTCCCGCCGCGGTACGGCCAGGTGCTCGGCGTGGCGAGCATGGGCGGGATGCTGTGCCTCGTCCTGGGCTACGTCTTGGTCACCGGCCTGCACGAGGCCTTCGTGGCGGCATTCGACCTGCCCCGAAATGTGCGCGTGCCGGTGTGGCTTGCCGCCGGCGTCTTCTACGGCGGTGTCGCGGCAACGGTCGTCGCTGGCGCTGTCCTCGCCGTGCGCGTCGTTCTACGAGACGCGCCTCGCATCCGGCGCACCGCTGTGCGGATGGCGCTGTTACTGCCGCCCGCTCTCGTGGCCGCCACCGCCGCAGCGGCCACATTCGGCTGGGCGCTCGACTTCCCGCTCACCCCGCTCGCGATCGGGGCCGAGGCGGCCATCGTCCTCGCAGCCTTCCTCGCAGCGACGGCGCTGGCCCGACGCTGGTCTGTGACAGCGACGGGTAAGCCAGCCGACGCGCCGGCCTCGGCCTGACGGGATCCTGCGCCGCGACTCCTCAACGGGCGCGGGCCAAGGCGAGGGGAGTTGATGCACCTGATGGGTCACGGGAGGACGCGGGCGGCCGTGATTCACCAGCACGCCACCAGCGAGCGTGACCGCGAGATCGCCGCCGCGATGGATCGCCTGATCGCGGGGCGGAGTCGTCGCCGGCGGTGAATGGCACGCGGATGGCACGCACGATCGGGAGTGGGGAAGAGGTGGAAGGGCCCAGGTGCCGCGATCACGCGGTCGACCTGGGCCGTCATGGGTGGAGCGGGCGACGGGAATCGAACCCGCGTAGTCAGTTTGGAAGACTGAAGCTCTACCATTGAGCTACGCCCGCGAGCGCCCCGCATAGGCGGGGCGCATGCGACAGCGTACCGAATCCCGACAGCGCACGCGCAGCGTGTACCCCAAGCGTGCCGGCGGCCCGCAAGATCTACGCTAGTTCGGCGAAGTGGCGGGCGGGCCGGGCCCGCCCGCCACATCCCCGACGCGGCCGGGACGGGCGCGCCCCGGTCACCCGCTCGGGGGTCCGGACGGCATACACTCGTCGTCGCCACGGGGTGTGGCGCAGCTTGGTAGCGCACTCGCTTTGGGAGCGAGGGGCCGTGGGTTCAAATCCCGCCACCCCGACTGTCGTTCGCGACCGGATCGTCCCGGGAACCGCCGGTTTCTCCGCGTGGTGCCCGGGCCCTGCCGATGCCGCAGGCCGACTCGCCTACACTCGATGCGCGCAATCACGCCCCAGACTTCAACACCCTGATCCGTCAAGGAGTACGCCTGTGAAGAGCACCGTCGAGACTCTGAGCCCGACGCGCGTGCGGCTCGCCATCGAGGTGCCGTTCGTCGAGCTCGAGCCGAGCCTCAGGAAGGCGTACCGGGAGATCGGCCAGCAGGTCCAGGTTCCCGGCTTCCGCCGGGGCAAGGTTCCCAGCGCGGTGATCGACCAGCGGGTGGGCCGGGGGACCGTCCTCAACGAGGCGATCCAGGAGGCCATCCCGCAGAACATCCTCGCGGCGGTCCGCGAGCACGACCTGAAGACGCTCGGCCGTCCCGAGGTCGACATCACCGAGTTCAACGACGGTGACTCGCTCAACTTCACCGCCGAGGTCGACGTCCGGCCGGAGATCACCCTGCCGGACCCGGCCACCATCGAGGTGACCGTCGACGAGATCGAGATCGCCGACAGCGAGATCGACGACCAGATCGGCAGCCTCCGCGAGCGGTTCGCCACGCTGAAGACCGTCGAGCGGGCCGCCCAGGAGGGCGACTTCGTCCAGATCGACCTGAACGCCACGGTCGACGGCGAGGAGGTCCCGGGCGGGTCGGCGAGCAACATCTCGCACGAGGTCGGCAGCAAGCAGCTCCTGCCGGGCCTGGACGAGGCACTGGTCGGCCTGGCCGCCGGCGACAGCACCACCTTCACCACCCAGCTGGTGGGCGGCGACTACGCCGGCCGCGACGCCGACGTGGCGGTGACCGTCCGCACGGTCAAGGAGAAGGAGCTCCCCGAGCTCGACGACGACTTCGCGCAGATGGCCAGCGAGTTCGACACGATCGAGGAGCTGCGCGGCGACCTGCGCGAGCGGGTCACCCGCGGCAAGCAGGTCGAGCAGATCTACGCCGCCCGGGACAAGGCCCTCGAGCAGATGGTGGCCGCCGCCGAGGTGCCGGCGCCGGAGGGTGTCGTCAAGGAGGAGGTCGAGAGCCGCAAGGCCGCGATGGTCGACCAGCTCGAGCGCATCGGCGCCTCCATGGAGGAATACCTCGCCGCGGAGGAGAAGACCGAGGAGCAGATCGACGCCGAGCTGACCGAGGCGGCGACCGACGGCGTCAAGATCCAGCTCCTGCTGGACACGCTGGCCGACGCGGAGGACGTGCAGGTCTCCGACGACGAGTTCGGGCACGAGATCGTGCACCGGGCGCAGCGCGCCGGCATGGCTCCGCAGCAGTACTACGACCAGCTGGCCCGCTCCGGCGCCGCCGCGGCCGTCTTCGGCGACGTCCGCCGGGGCAAGGCGCTCGCCGCGGTGATGGAGAAGATCAAGATCAAGGACGCGGCGGGCAACGAGGTCTCCCTCGACGCGCTGCGGGCCCAGAACGAGGCCGAGCACGACCACCAGCACTGATCGTCAGGCGACGGCCGCCGTCCCGCGCTGCGCGCCGGGCGGCGGCCGAAACCCTTTCCGGGGTACGCCGAGCGGGTGACTGCGCTGAGAGCGAACAGTGCCCCGACCGGGAGTGCGCCCGGAGGCGGAGCGGTTAGTGTCGGACAGGACGGTACGGAGAGCGAAGGGCTGCCATGACCGACATGCACATCCCCAAGAAGTCGCTCCGGGCGATCGAGGCCCGCGGTGGCGACTCCATTGGCAACCTCGACGACTCGGTCTACAACCGGTTGCTCAAGGAACGGATCATCTTCCTGGGCAGTGAGGTGAACGACCAGGTGGCCAACCGCATCTGCGCGCAGCTGCTGCTGCTCGCGGCGGAGGACCCGGACCGCGACATCTTCCTCTGGATCAACTCGCCGGGTGGCTCGGTCTACTCCGGCATGGCGATCTACGACACCATGCAGTACATCGACAACGACGTCTCCACCGTGGCGATGGGCATGGCCGCCTCCATGGGCCAGCTGCTGCTCTGCGCCGGCACCAAGGGCAAGCGTTACGCCCTGCCGCACGCGCGGATCATGATGCACCAGCCCTCGGGCGGCCTCGGTGGCACCGCGTCGGACATCGCGATCCAGGCCGAGCAGATGCTCTACACCAAGCGGATGTTCCAGGAGCGGGTGGCGCACCACACCGGCCAGTCCCAGGCCCAGATCGAGGCGGACTCGGACCGCGACCGCTGGTTCACCGCCCAGGAGGCCATGGACTACGGCTTCATCGACAAGGTGATCATCGGGGCCGCGCAGGTTCCGGATGGCGCCGGGACCCTGAGCTGATCGAGGAGCTGACGATGACCGACCTGAGCCTGCCGCCCCAGTTCGCGGCCGTGCACAACCGCTACGTCCTGCCGTCGTTCGTCGAGCGCACGTCGTACGGGATGAAGGAGTCGAATCCCTACAACAAGCTCTTCGAGGACCGGATCATCTTCCTCGGCGTCCAGGTGGACGACGCGTCGGCCAACGACGTGATGGC
Organism: Micromonospora humi; assembly: GCF_900090105.1. Taxonomy (GTDB): domain Bacteria; phylum Actinomycetota; class Actinomycetes; order Mycobacteriales; family Micromonosporaceae; genus Micromonospora; species Micromonospora humi. The sequence continues at coordinate 182,820 of NZ_FMDM01000014.1, forward strand.
CCAGCTGCTGACGCTGGAGGGCACCGACCCGGACCGCGACATCATCATGTACATCAACTCGCCGGGTGGGTCCTTCACCGCCATGACGGCGATCTACGACACCATGCAGTACGTCCGTCCGGACATCCAGACGGTCTGCCTCGGTCAGGCGGCCAGCGCGGCGGCGGTGCTGCTCGCCGCGGGCACCCCGGGCAAGCGGATGGCGCTGCCGAACTCCCGGATCATCATCCACCAGCCGGCCACCGAGGGTGGCTACGGTCAGGGGTCGGACATCGAGATCCAGGCGCGGGAGATCCTGCGGATGCGGACGCAGCTGGAGGACATGCTGTCCCGCCACTGCAACCGGCCGATCGAGCAGGTTCGCAAGGACATCGACCGTGACAAGATCATGACGGCCGAGGAGTCCAAGGAGTACGGGCTGGTCGACACCATCCTGACCAGCCGCAAGAAGGGTCTGCTGGCGACTCACGCCGCCGGCTGAGCACGTGCGGGGTCGGAGGTCGGTCGGGGGTGGACCCCGGCCGACCTCTGACACACCCGTTTTGGGGGTCGGAGAAAACCCGGCCACCGGGTAACGTCGGGTCTGTACCGCTCCGGGTCGGATCGGGTGGAGCCGACAGCACAGTGGGACGACAGGGACGGACGGGCGCCGCGGCGCCCGCAGGTCAGGGCCGGCGCTCCGGCCGATGAGTGCAGGGAGAACGTAGGTGGCACGGATCGGTGACGGCGGCGACCTACTGAAGTGCTCCTTCTGTGGCAAGTCGCAGAAGCAGGTCAAGAAACTCATCGCGGGTCCCGGGGTCTACATCTGCGACGAGTGCATCGATCTCTGCAACGAGATCATCGAGGAGGAGCTGGCCGAGTCCGGCGAGGTGAAGTGGGAAGAGCTTCCCAAGCCGATGGAGATCTGCCAGTTCCTCGACAACTACGTCGTGGGTCAGGAGCAGGCCAAGAAGGCGCTCGCCGTCGCGGTCTACAACCACTACAAGCGGATCCAGGCCGAGGCCGCCGGCGCGCCCGGCTCCGGCAGCGACGGCGTCGAGCTGGCCAAGTCCAACATCATGCTGCTCGGCCCGACCGGCTGCGGTAAGACCCACCTGGCGCAGACCCTGGCCCGGATGCTCAACGTCCCGTTCGCGATCGCCGACGCCACCGCGCTCACCGAGGCGGGCTACGTCGGCGAGGACGTGGAGAACATCCTCCTCAAGCTGATCCAGGCCGCCGACTACGACATCAAGCGCGCCGAGACCGGCATCATCTACATCGACGAGGTCGACAAGATCGCCCGTAAGTCGGAGAACCCGTCGATCACCCGGGACGTCTCCGGCGAGGGCGTGCAGCAGGCGCTGTTGAAGATGCTGGAGGGCACGGTCGCCAACGTGCCGCCGCAGGGCGGCCGGAAGCACCCGCACCAGGAGTTCATCCAGATCGACACCACGAACGTGCTGTTCATCTGCGGTGGCGCGTTCGCCGGCCTCGACCAGATCATCGAGGCCCGCACCGGCTCCGGCGGCACCGGCTTCGGCGCCCGGCTCCGGTCGGTCTCCGAGCGGTCGACCGACGACATCTTCAGCCAGGTCATGCCGGAAGACATGTTGAAGTTCGGGCTGATCCCCGAGTTCATCGGCCGGCTCCCGGTGATCACCAACGTGCGCAGCCTCGACCGGGGTGCCCTGGTGAAGATCCTCACCGAGCCGCGCAACGCGCTGGTCCGGCAATACCAGCGCCTGTTCGAGCTGGACGGCGTCGAGCTGGAGTTCGAGCAGCCGGCGTTGGAGGCCATCGCCGACCAGGCCATGCTCCGCGGCACCGGCGCCCGTGGCCTGCGGGCCATCATGGAGGAGGTGCTCCTCTCCGTGATGTACGAGGTGCCGAGCAACCCCGACGCCGCCCGGGTGCTGATCACCCGCGAGGCCGTCCTGGAGAACGTCAACCCGACCATCGTGCCCCGCGAGTTCACCGGCCGGCGTCGCCGGGACCGCGAGGAGAAGTCGGCCTGAGCTGTCGTCGCGACCGCGCCCGAGTCAGCTCGGGCGCGGTCCGCGTGACCGGGTCCGCCGGTCCCACTCGCCCGACGGGGTCACCGTCACCATCATCAGGCGTACCGGCGCGTCGCCGGCCGTGCGATAGCCGTGCGGCCGGTCGGCGTGGAACTCCACCGTCTCGCCGGTGTGCACCCCGTGGTCGACGCCGTCGACGGTGACGGTCAGGGCTCCGTCCAGCACGTGCAGGATCTCCCGGGTGCCGGGTGGGTGGTCGGGGGAGTGCAGGGCCTCGCCGGGCCGCATCCGCCAGTCCCAGAGTTCGACCATGTCCGGCTCGCCGATGCCGCTGAGCAGGCGGGCCGCGCCCCCGTTCGCGCCCCGCCACAGCACCGGTGCCTCGTCCGCGGGGGTCACCCGCACCGTGTTCTCCTCGGCGGGCTCCAGCAGCTGCGCGATGTTGACGCCGAACGCGTCGGCGACCCGGCAGAGCGTGCCGATGCTCGGGTTGGTGCGCGCGCCCTCGATCTGCACCAGCATGCCCTTGCTGACCCCCGACCGGCCGGCCAGTTCCTCGAAGGACCAGCCGCGGGCGGCCCGCAGCTCGCGTACCTGGCGGGCGACCGCGGCGGTCACCGCACCCACCCGTCCACCGGTTTCGGTCATCATACTGTCCTTCGCGGTCACTATTATGGTACGACTACGGGATGCTCCCCATTGTGCTCGCCGCGGTGTCCGCGATCGCGTTCGGCACGGCCGACTTCTCCGGCGGCAAGGCGTCGAGGCACGCCGACCCGATCGCGGTGACGGTGGTGTCCCAACTGCTCAGCCTGCCGCTGCTGATCGTGCTGGTGCTCGTCGTGCCCGGCACGCCGGACGGCGCCGACCTGGCCTGGGGCCTGCTCGCCGGGGTGGCCGGTGCGGCCGGTGTCATGCTGCTCTACCGCGCGCTTGCCCGCGGCGCGATGGCGGTGGTGGCACCGGTCACCGCGATCACCGCCGCGGTGGTGCCGATCGTGGCCGGCCTGCTCGTGGCCGACTCCCCGGGTGCCGTGGCGCTCGGTGGCGCCGGGCTCGCCGTGGTCGCGATCGCGCTCGTCAGCCTGGGTGAGCGCGGTGGCGCCGGCCGCGTCTCCGGCCGGGTCATCGGCACCGCGCTCGCCGCGGGCCTGCTCTTCGGCATCTTCTTCGCGCTGCTCGGCCAGGCCGACGCCGACGCCGGGATGTGGCCCGTGCTGGCGGTGCGCGTCAGCTCCGTCGCGTTCGGCCTCGCGCTCGCCGCCCGCACCGGCGTGCGCCCGCGGGTGGGTCGGCGGGTGCTCGGCTGGGCCGCCGCGGCCGGCCTGCTCGACTCCGCGGCGAACGCGCTCTTCCTCGCCGCCGCCGGGCGAGGTCATCTCAGCGTGGTGGCCGCCATCGCGTCGCTCTACCCCGCGAGCACCGTCCTGCTCGCGCTTGCCGTGGACCGGGAACGGCTGCGCCCGGTCCAGGTGGCCGGGCTCGGGCTCGCCGCCGCCGCGCTCGTACTGGCCAGCGTCTGAGCCCTGTCGTCGAGCGGCCCGGAGCCCGTACCCTCGGTGTCATGCGCGTCGCCGTCTGCCAGCTCAACGCCCGCGACGACCGGGCGGCGAACCTCTCCGCCGCCGAGGCCCTGCTGGTCAGGGCCGCGGCGGCCGGCGCCGATCTCGCCCTCCTCCCGGAGTACGTCGACTACCTCGGCCACGCCGACCGGATGCCGCCGGCCGAGCCGGTCGACGGCGAGGTGGGGCGGTTCTTCGCCGCGACCGCGCGCCGGCTCGGCCTCTGGGTGATCGCCGGCTCGTTCCACGAGGCCGGCCCGGACCCGGCGCACACCTGGAACACCTCGCTGGTCTTCGACCGGGAGGGCACGCTCGCCGCCGCCTACCGGAAGATCCATCTGTACGACGTGGAGATCCCCGGCCGCGTCTCCTACCAGGAGTCGGCCACCGTCGCGCCGGGGGAGAAGCCGGTGGTGGTCGACGTGGAGGGTCTCCGGGTCGGCCTGTCGATCTGCTACGACCTGCGGTTCCCCGAGCTCTACCGGCAGCTCGCCGTCGAGGGCGGCGCCGAGCTGCTGGTCGTGCCGGCCGCGTTCATGATGCACACCGGGCGGGACCACTGGGAGGTGCTGCTCCGGGCCCGGGCGATCGAGAACCAGTGCTTCGTGGCGGCCGCCGGCCAGACCGGCGACCACGACCCGGGCCGCACCTGCTTCGGGCGGAGCATGGTGGTGGACCCGTGGGGGACGGTGGTGAGCCAGGTCGCCGACGGCCCGGGCCTGGCGGTGGCGGAGGTCGACCTGGACCGGCTGCGCACAATTCGGGCCGAGCTGCCCAGCCTCGCCAACCGTCGGCTCTGAACGCGTCAGGCCTCCAGGAGCAGGCCCACCACCGCGAAGCCGGCGATCGCCGCCGCCGTGATCAGCAGCGCGGTGGTCATCCGGGACGGGCCGCGCCGGGCGAGGCGCCGCACCGACAGCAGCAGGACGGCGAGGACGAACGCCCCGATGACCAGCTGCCAGAACGGCAGCAAGAGACTGAGCAGGGCCTCCTCGGCGAGGGCCGGGCGTCGGGACAGGTCAGCCATGCCGACCACTCTGGCACGGCGGGGCCCGGCGTGTACCTCTCCGGGAGGTCCTTTCCTCAGGTGCGGCACTCGCCGCGGGCAACGACGATCATTGATTTGCCTTCCGGGGCCGCTCCGCGTAACTTTCTCTCTGCACGCGGGAGGCCGGGGCAAACCGGCCGAGAACGGGCGCCGGGCTGGTGGCGGTGACGCCGAGCCAGACTGAGGATCCGGGTGGTGCGGGACGACTTCGGAGACACGGAGTTGCGAACGCGAAGCCGACCGGGTAGAGTTCGAAAGCCGGCAGGGAGCCGGGCGGGTGGTTGCGAAAGCGACGCCGGCCGGTCCGCCGAAAACCACGGGAGCAACGAGCACCGGAAACGGTGAGCGTCAGCGTGGGTCGACTCGAACCAAGTTGATCACCTTGAACATGAGGTTGACAGCGAAAGTCGAGTCGGGTAAGTTAGAGAGGTTGCCCCAAGCGGGGGTTCTACGGTGTAGAGCTTCTGACTGGTGTGTGGTTGTTCTTTGAGAACTCAACAGGGTGCTTGATAAGCCAGTGCCAATTGTTTTATACCCCGGACTGGTCAGGCTTTGGTCTGTCTGGTTGGGATTCCTTTGGCAACACTTTTGTTGCCAGGACATTGTGTCCGACAAAGTTTTTGTTGGAGAGTTTGATCCTGGCTCAGGACGAACGCTGGCGGCGTGCTTAACACATGCAAGTCGAGCGGAAAGGCCCTTCGGGGTACTCGAGCGGCGAACGGGTGAGTAACACGTGAGCAACCTGCCCTAGGCTTTGGGATAACCCCGGGAAACCGGGGCTAATACCGAATATGACCACATGTCGCATGGTGTGTGGT
>NZ_FMDM01000013.1 GCF_900090105.1 Micromonospora humi
CTGGACCCACCGTCAGGCTGCCGCTTCCGCACCCGCTGCTGGAAAGCCACCGACCGCTGCGCCACCGAGACACCCGCGCTCACCACCCGCGACGGCGGCACCCAACTCACCGCCTGCCACCACCCGGAGAACGGCCCGGTCGGGGTCGGTGCGCCCGCGCCGGTCGGCGGCGACGGCGTCGAGCCGGCGACTGTCGGCGCCGGCGACACCCCGCAACTGAAGGAGGTGGCGGAATGAGTCTGTCCCCGGTCGAGGGCGTGGCCCTCGCGGAGATCGAGTCCCCCGGTGAGGGCGACGAACGCCGGGACAAGGAGTTCGTCGGTCGCTCACCCGGTCAACTCGCGCTGGCGCGGCTCCGGCGGGACCGCACCGCCATGATCAGCGGCGCGCTGCTCGTCTTCTTCGTGCTGGTCGCGCTGGCCGTGCCGCTGATCCAGGCGCTGTACGGGGTGGGCCCGAAGGAGCAGTTCCAGAGCCGCCTTGACGGCTACGGCATGCCGTTGGGCTACGCCGGCGGCGTGACCGGCGAGCACTGGTTCGGGCTGGAGCCCGGCCTGGGCCGGGACATCTTCATCCGGATGGTGCACGGGCTGCGGACGTCGCTGTTCATCGCGTTCGCCGCCGCCGTGCTGACCGCGGTGATCGGCGTGACGCTGGGTACGCTCGCCGGCTACCTCGGCGGCTGGCTGGACTCGGTGATCAACTGGATCACCGACCTGACCCTGGCCATGCCGTTCCTGATCATCGCGCTGGCGCTGATGCCGACCGTCGCGCTGCGCTTCTACGGCCAGCGGGAGGCCGTCCCGGCGTACTTCCAGATCGGTGTGCTCATCGCGATCTTCGCGCTGTTCGGCTGGACCAGCACGGCCCGGCTGGTGCGGGGTCAGATCATCGCGCTGCGCGAGCGCGAGTTCGTGGAGGCGGCCCGGGCCAGCGGCGCCGGGCTGGGGCACATGCTGTTCCGCCAGTTGCTGCCGAACGTCTGGGCGCCGATCCTGGTCGCCTTCTCTCTGGCCGTGCCGCAATACATCACCAGCGAGGCGGCGCTGTCGTTCATCGGCGTCGGCCTGACCGACGAGACGCCGAGCTTCGGGCGGATGATCTACCGCAGCCTCGACTACCTGCAGACCGATCCGTCGTACGTCTTCTTCCCCGGCATCACGATCTTCGCGCTCGTGCTCGCCTTCAACCTCTTCGGCGACGCGCTGCGCGACGCGCTCGACCCGAAGTCGTCCCGGTAGGAGGCCGACCCATGACGCGTTTCCTCGTCCGCCGGCTGCTCTCGGCCGCGCTCACCCTGTTCGCGGTCAGCGTGCTCAGCTTCCTGATGTTCTTCGCCCTGCCGCGTGACCCGGTCACCGGGATGTGCCCGAAGAACTGCAACCCGGAGCGGTTGGAGCGGGTGCGGCAGGAGCTGGGCCTGCGCGACCCGCTGATCAGCCAGTACGCCGGTTACATGAAGGGCATCGTCACCGGCCGGGACCTGGGCAGCGCCCAAGGTGGCCGCTGCGACGCGCCCTGCCTCGGCTGGTCGTACGTCTCCAACGAGGCGGTGTCGGACACCATCGCCCGGGTGCTGCCGGTGACGCTGAGCATCGTCATCCCGGCGGCGGTCCTGTGGCTGCTGCTCGGGGTCGGGCTCGGCATGCTCTCGGCGCTGCGCCGGGGCAGTTGGTTGGACCGGGCGGCGATCGGCTTCTCGCTGACCGGCGCCTCGTTGCAGCTCTACTTCGTCGGCGCGGTGCTGCTCATCGTCTTCGTCTACAACCTGCGGTTGCTGCCGGTGCCGAGCTACACCTCGTTGTTCGACAATCCGTTGAAGTGGAGCAGCGGGCTGGTGCTGGCCTGGGTGGCGCTGGCCTTCCTCTTCTCCGCCATCTACGCCCGGCTGTCCCGGGCACAGATGTTGGAGACGCTGTCGGAGGACTTCGTCCGCACCGCGCGGGCCAAGGGCCTGGCCAAACGCTCGGTCTACGGCCGGCACGCGCTGCGGGCCGCGATCACCCCGGTGGTCACCATCGCCGGCCTGGACGTGGGCGGGGCGCTGGGCGGGACGGTGATCACCGAGACGACGTTCGGTCTGAACGGGATGGGGCGTACCGCTGTCGACGCGGTCCGCTCCGGCGACCTGCCGACGATCATGGCGACCGTGCTGATCGCGGCGGTCTTCGTGGTGCTGGCGAACGTGGTGGTGGACCTGCTCTACGCGGTGATCGACCCGCGGGTGCGGCTCGGCTGAACCGCGACGAAATTTATCGACAACTGTTACCCAACTTGTAGTTTTTCTTCTTTACGATCCTCGGGACGTCGGCGGATGCGCTCGGCGAACGGGTGGAGGAGGTAGGACATGCGACCACGCGCAGCGGCCGCCGCGGGCGGTGCCATCGCACTGGTTGTGGCACTTGGTGCCTGCTCGGAGAACACGGGCGAAGGCACCAAGGTGGACGGCAACCGGCAGCAGACCGGGGTCATCGCGACCGACCCCAAGGACTCGCAGGGGCCGGCCGCCGAGATCGACGGCGCGGCCAAGGGCGGGACGTTCACCATCATCCGGGAGACCCCCATCTCCCACCTGGACCCGCAGCGGACGTACTCGTTCGCCGGCCTGATGGCCAACCCGCTCTTCGCCCGCTACCTGACCACCTGGAAGGACGACGGCAAGGGCGGCCTGGTCCTGGTGGGCGACCTGGCCGAGACCCCGGGCACGAACGTCAACAACGACTGCAAGGTCTGGGAGTTCAAGGTCAAGGACGGGGTGAAGTTCGAGGACGGCAGCCCGATCACCGCGAAGGAGATCGCGTACGGCATCGCCCGCTCCTTCGACCCCGACCTCACCAGCGGCCCTACCTACATCCAGGAGTGGCTGGCCGACACCCCGCAGTTCGACACCAAGTGGGACTTCAAGAAGAACAAGACGTCGCTGCCGCCGGGCCTGACCACGCCGGACGACAAGACGCTGCGCTTCGAGTTCGCCAAGCCCCGCTGCGACCTGCCGTTCGCGGTCTCGCTGCCCACCACGGCACCGCTGAAGCCGGAGAAGGACACCGGGGTCAACCTGGACCAGCGGCCGTTCTCGTCCGGCCCTTACAAGATCGCCAAGAACCAGGTGGGCGTCCAGCTCACGCTGGACCGCAACCCGAACTGGGACGCGAAGACCGACCCGGTGCGGCACCAGTACCCGGACCAGTTCGTCTGGACCTTCGGCCCGACCCAGGACGCCGCCAACAACCGGGTGATCGCCGACAACGGCGCGGACCAGAGCGCGCTGGCCTTCAACTCGGTGCCACCCGCGCTGGTCGCCAAGGTGGCCGGTGACCCCGCGCTGAAGTCCCGCACCCTGCTGTCGCCGACCCCGAGCGCCAACCAGCTCGTGATCAACACGCAGCGCGTCAAGGACCTGAAGGTCCGCCAGGCACTCAACTACGCGATCGACCGCGAGGGCCTGGTCAAGGCGCTCGGCGGCCAGACCGTCGCCCAGCCGATGACCACGCTGATGCCGCCGTCGACCATCGGCTACAAGGCGTACGACGCCTATCCGGCCGGTGCCAACGGCAACCCGGAGAAGGCGAAGGAACTGCTCGGCGGCCAGACGCCGGAGTTGGTCCTCGGCGCCGCGGACAACACCGACGAGCAGCAGATCGCGGTCCAGCTCAAGGGCAACCTGGAGCGCGCCGGCTTCAAGATCACCGTCCGGAACATCCCGGACGACGCGAAGCTGGACGAGGTCAAGAAGAAGAACAACCCGTGGGACCTCTACATCGGCAACTGGGCCGCCGACTGGCCGAGCGGCGCGTCGATCCTGCCGGTGCTCTACGACGGCCGCACCATCAAGGCCGAGGGCAACAGCAACTCCTCCTACTTCAACGACGACGCCATCAACGCCGAGATGGACCGGATCCTGGCCATGCCCCCGGCCGACCAGGGCCCGGAGTGGGGCAAGCTCGACGAGCGGATCATGAAGGAGCACGCGCCGGTGGTGCCGCTCTACGTCGACGTGGCGTACAACGTGCACGGCTCCAAGGCCGGCGGTGTCTTCATCTCGTCGGTCTTCGGCTACCCGAACTTCGTCAACGCCTTCGTCAAGCAGTAGCGCCGGCCCGCCGGTAAGGAGGGGCCCCCGCTTAACACCCAGTGTTAAGCGGGGGCCCCGCCTATGCAGAATGCGTTAAGCGGGGGCCCCTCCTTACATATGCCGGCGGAGGAAGTCCAGCTCGAGGCGGAGCAGGCGCTCCGCGACGCCGCCGGCCGCGAGGTGACTCGCGCCCGGCAGCGGCAGCACCGCGTGCGGGCGGCCGGTGGACAGCAGCGCGGCGGAGAGCCGCAGCGTGTGCGCGGCCAGCACGTTGTCGTCGACCAGCCCGTGCACCAGCAGCATCGGCCGCGCCTCGGCCGGGTCGCCGACCGGTTCGGCGGCCAACTCGACGAGCGAGTGGTGGGCGTAGACGTCCATGCCGTCCTCCGGCATGCCCAGGTAACGCTCGCTGTAGGCGGTGTCGTACAACGCCCAGTCGGTGACCGGCGCGCCCACGATCGCGCACCGGAACAGCTCCGGGTGGCGCAGCACCGCCAGCCCCGCCAGCCAGCCGCCGAACGACCAGCCGCGCACCGCGACCCGGCCCAGGTCCAGGTCGGGGTGCTTGCCGGCGAGCGCGGTCAGCGCGTCCACCTGGTCGGTCAGGATCACGTCGGCCACCCGGCGGTGGATCGCCTTCTCGAACGAGGGCGCGATGCCCGGCGTACCCCGGTTGTCGACGGTCACCACCGCGAAGCCCTGGTCGGCCCACCACTGCCGCTCCAGCCAGGCGTCGCGTGCCGCCACCACCTCCTGGTGGCCGGGCCCGCCGTAGATGTCCACCAGCACCGGCAGCCGGGTGCCCTTGACGTGCTCGCCGGGGTAGAGCACCGCGCTGGGCAGCCGCCGGTCGGTCACCCGCACCAGCGTCGGCCGCGGGGCGTACGAGCTGGTGGCGGCCAGCGAGCGCAGCTCGCCCACCTCGCGGTCGCCGTGCCACACCCGCCAACGGACCCCGGCGTGCTCCAGCGACGCGACGCCCACCGCCAGCGTGGACCCGCCGATCGCGGCGGTGTGCCAGCCCGGGTCGCTGCCCATCCGGCGGGCGTCCATCCCGCCGCCGATCGCGGTCCGCACCCGGTAGAGGTGGCGCTGGCTCGGTTCGCCCTCACTGGCCTCGACCAGCAGGTCGGCCGCGGTGCCCGGACCGGCCGGCAGTCGCCCGACCACCCGCCGCACGTAGAGCGAGGGCGGGGTGAGCAGCGTGCCGTCGGCGAACAGGCATCTGGCGTCGTACCCGTCGTGGGCCAGCTCGCCGCCGACCAGCACCCGCCCGTCGGGCAGGTGCGCCGGGGTGCCCGGGATCGGCTCCACCCAGCGCGGGTCGGCCAGCTCGGCGTGCACCTGCGTCTCCCCGGTGCGCGGGTCCACCGCGAGCACCAGGCCGTGCTGCTGGGAGCGGCGCAGCACGGTGATCAGCGGTCCGCCGTCGGCCCACTCGACCGAGCTGAGGTAGGGGTAGGTCTCCCGGTCCCAGTGCACGTCGACCCAGCCGCCGTCGAGGTCGAGCAGGTGCAGGCTCACCTCCGCGTTCGGGCCGCCCGCCACCGGGTACGCCAGCGGCGTCGGCGGGCTCGCCGGCTCGGCCGGGTCGTGCAGGTACCAGCGGGGCAGGCGGGACTCGTCCACCCGGGCGGCCAGCACCGAACGCCCGTCCGGCGCCCACCAGTAGCCCCGGTGGCGGTGGAACTCCTCGGCCGCGATGTGCTCGGCCAACCCCCAGGTCACGCCGCTGTCCTCGCCGGCGAGCAGGTTGTCCGTGCCGTCCGGCTCGACCACCCGGAGCTGGCCCCGGCGCACGCCCTCGGCGGTGTCGGTGACGTAGGCCAGCCGCTCGCCGGTCGGGTCGGGCCGCGGATCGATCACCGGCCCGACGGCGGCGACCTCGATCACGTCGCCGTGCACCAGGTCGGCCCGGAACAACCGCCCGGCCAGCGCGAACGCGGCCACCCGCCCGGCTGCGTCCAGCGCGTACGAGCCGATGCCGCCGGAACTGAGCCGCTGCCGTTCGCGCAGCGCCCGCTCGCCCGGCGCCAGGCGGACCGGCTCGGCGTCGGTGCCCAGCAACACCGCCGGGTCGGCGACCAGACGCTCCGCGCCGGTGTCGACGTCGAGCAGCCAGAGCGCGTCGGCCGGGTCCTCCGGTCCCGCCGAACGCAGGAAGAGCACCCGGGAGCCGTCCCCCGCGACGGTCACGGCGCGCGGCGCCCCGTGGCTGAACCGACGGGTACGGGCGGCCAGCTCGGGAAAGTCCACGCCTGCAGATCGTAGGCGGGCTCCCGGCGTGATGTGGCCGACCTGGGCGGACGCATGACCGCCGGAGGGGCAGGACCGCCGGTTAGAGTGACGGGCGTGACGACGCTGCCCGACCGACGCCTCCTGCTGGTCCACGCGCATCCCGACGACGAGTCGATCGGCACCGGCGCGACGATGGCGCACTACGCCGCCGCCGGCGCCCACGTCACGCTGGTGACCTGCACGCTGGGCGAGGAGGGCGAGATCCACGTACCGGAGCTGGCCGGTCTCGCCGCGGCCGAGGCCGACCAGCTCGGCGGCTACCGCATCGCGGAGCTGGCCTCGGCCTGCGCCGCGCTCGGCGTCACCGACCACCGGTTCCTCGGCGGCGCGGGCCGCTACCGCGACTCCGGGATGATGGGGATGGCCACCAACGACCACCCGCGGGCGTTCTGGCGGGCCGGCCTCGACGCCGCCGCCGGGCACCTGCTGCAGGTCATCCGTGAGGTCCGCCCCCAGGTCGTGATCACGTACGACCCGAACGGCTTCTACGGCCACCCCGACCACATCCAGGCGCACCGGGTCGCCATGCGCGGCGTCGAGCTGGCCGCGGCCGAGGGGATCGCCCCGGCGAAGGTCTACTGGACGGCCATGCCGCGCAGCGTGCTCGACGCCGGCCTGGAGGCGTTCAGCGAGTCGTCGGACAATCCCTTCGCCGGCATCTCCGACGTGGCGGAGCTGCCGTTCGGCACACCGGACGCGCAGATCGCGGCGCGGATCGACGCCACCGACCAGCACGCGGCCAAGGAGGCGGCGATGCGCGCCCACGCCACCCAGATCCCGGCCAACTCCTGGCTCTACTCGATCGCCGGCAACTTCGGCGCCGAGTTCATGGGCGTCGAATACTTCACGCTCGCGGTCGGCGAGAAGGGACCCGGCAACGGCCCGTACGGCTGGGAGGACGACCTCTTCGCCGGGGTGTCCCCGGACGCGGCGGACCGTGCCCCGGTCGCGGCGGCCGGTCTCCGGTGACGTCGCCCGCCGCGCCCGTGTCGGTCCTGCCCGAGCCGTCGCCGCCCGCCCCGCCCGGCCGGGCGGAGCGGGCGCTCGACCGCGCGCTGCGGGTGGCCGGCGGCGTGGTGGCGGTCTGGGCCGGCGTGCTGGCCGCGTTGCTCGACCTGATCTTCGCCACCTGGGCCTGGGAGACCGTGCAGGGCCGCTCCGGCGGCGCGCAGGCGCTGGTCGGCATCGGGCTGGCGGTGGCCGGGATCGCCGCGGTGGCGGCCTCGACGGTGCTGCTGGGCTGGTTCGCGCACGCCTCGACCGGCAGCCGGTGGGCGGTGGCGCTGGTCGCGCTGCCGTGGTTCCTGGTGATCGTGGTGGGCGGGTTCCGCACCACCGAGGGCGACCTGGCGCTGGCCGGCGACAACGCGCTCGGCCTCGCGCTGATCGTGACCGGCGCGGTCACCTTCGCGGTGATCGGCTTCCGGCACATCGTGACACCGCCGGTGCCCGCTCAGCGGTGAGGTGCTGACGCCGCACAGTCGGCGGTGGTAGACATTCCTGCCAGAGGCCCGCCGCGGTGGCGGGCGGGTGCGGCGGGAGGCGTGCGATGGGTCAGCGGTGGCGTGCGATCGGTGTGCTGACGGCCGCGTTGTTCGCGGTCAACGTGGTGGCCCGGCTGGTCATCCGGTTCGCCTTTCCGGACGACGACACCGCCGCCGGCCGGGTCTCGCTGGTGATGTTCCTGGCCATCGGCCTGATCCTGGCCGGCGCGGCGTTCCGCTGGGGCGCCGCCCGGCCGCTCGGACACTGGGCCGGCGACCTGGCCCTGACGGTGGTGGTGGCGCTCGCGCTGACCGTCTTCGTCGGTCCGCTGCTGGTCGGGGAGAACCCGTTCGGCGGTGGCGCCGGCCTCTTCTTCGCCCAGATCTGGCTCTATCTCGCGGCCACCGCGGCGGGTGTGCTGGTCGGCTACCTGACCCTCACCGCGCTCGGCCGCGACTTCCGCTCCCGCCAGCTCAAGCGGTACGCCGAGATGAAGCAGTCCCGGCCTCGCCGGATCGTCCGGCGCTGAGTCAGGGCGCCACCCGGGTGAGGTAGGTGTGGTGGGTGGTGAAGCCGAGCCGCCGGTAGAGCGCCACCGCGCCCCCGTTCGTCTGCTCGACCTGGAGGAACGCGTGGGTGGCGCCCTCCGCCCCGGCCCAGCCGGCCAGGGCCCGCACGATCGCCCCGGCGAAGCCGCGCCGACGGGCTTCCGGCAGCACCTCGAGCAGGCTCACGCCGAGCCAGCGGCCCTCGCCGGTGACGGTGCCCCGGCCCACCGCGAGCGGCCGGCCGTCGACCCGCAGCTCGGCGAAGCGGATCCGGTCCACGGCGGTGAGCACGTGCCGTGCCGCCTCCGGCAACCCACCCTTGCGGTCGGCGGCGACCGCCAGCCAGTCGTCGGCGGGCGCACGCGCCAGGGTCACCGGGGGAGCGTCACCGCCGGTCGACGCGTGCGTGGGCGGCACCGCCTCGTGCGGCGTCCCGACGGCGCGACCCGGCGTGGTCAGGGTGGCGAGCGGAACGGTCTGCACCAGCACCGGCGGGCGCGACGTCCAGCCGCGCGTGTCCAGTTCCGCACCGACCGGCGCCGCCAGCGGCAGCGGCGTGTTGACCAGGGCGGGCTGGCCGTGGTCGGCGTACCAGCGTTGCACCGCGTCCAACGCCTCGGGCAGCGGTCGGTCCGGGTCGCCGATCGGCAGCGCGCTGTTCGCCCGGCCGGTCCAACCGGCGGCGGATCGCAGGCGCCAGTCGCCGAGCCGTCCGCGTACCGGTGCCGGCCAGGCCTCGTCCGCGGCGGTCTCCAGGGCGATCACGGCGGCGGCGGTCGGCCGGCGGGCCGGCGGGACCCGCTTGGCGCGGTGCACCTCGCCGACCGGGACGCGCAGCGACCCGCCGTCGGTGGCCAGGGTGATGTGGGTCTCGCTCAGCTCGACCAGCTCCCCGAGCGCGTCGGAGAACAGCGGCCGGCCCTCGCGAATCCCCACAATCCGGCGAACCACGATCCGGTGTCCCACGTCCTGCTGTCGGAGCACGATCGACCCCCTCCCCGGCGAGATACTAGGCTCTTACCGTTGCGGATGATCGCGACGAGTCTTGCGGAGGAGAAGACCGGTGACCTACATCATCGCCGAGCCGTGCGTGGACGTGCTCGACAAGGCATGCATCGAGGAGTGCCCGGTCGACTGCATCTACGAGGGCAACCGGATGCTCTACATCCACCCCGACGAGTGCGTCGACTGTGGTGCCTGCGAGCCGGTCTGCCCGGTCGAAGCGATCTTCTACGAGGACGACGTGCCGGAGCAGTGGAAGGACTACACCGGCGCGAACTACGAGTTCTTCGAGGACCTGGGCTCGCCCGGGGGCGCCTCGAAGATCGGCAAGGTGGAGAAGGACGCCACCTTCGTCGCCGCGCAGCCGCCGCGCGGCGAGGGCCACTGAGCCGGCCCACGCCGGTCTCGGCACGGCTGCCCGAGTTCACCTGGGACACGCTGGACGCCGCGGCCGCCACGGCCGCGGCGCACCCGGGTGGTCTCATCAACCTCTCGATGGGCACGCCGGTCGACCCGGTGCCGCCGCTGATCCGGCAGGCGCTCGCCGACGCGTCGGACGCGCCGGGCTATCCGCTGACCGCAGGGACTCCCGCCCTGCGGGACGCCATCGCGGCCTGGGTGGCCCGGGCCTGTGGCGCGGGCGTCGACGGGCTGGGGGTGCTGCCCACGATCGGCTCCAAGGAGCTGGTGGCGTGGCTGCCCACGCTGCTCGGGCTCGGCCCCGGTGACGTGGTCGTCGTGCCGTCGGTCGCCTATCCGACGTACGAGGACGGCGCGCGGCTGGCCGGCGCCACCGTCGTACGCAGCGACTCGCTGACCGCGCTCGGCCCCGATCCCCGGGTCCGCCTGGTCTGGGTCAACTCGCCGGGCAACCCGACCGGTCGGGTGCTGCCCGCCGCCCACCTGCGCAAGGTGGTCGAATGGGCGCGGGAGCGCGGCGCGGTGGTCGCCAGCGACGAGTGCTACCTGCCGCTGGGCTGGGACGCCGAACCCGTCTCGGTGCTCTCGCCGCAGGTGTCCGGCGGGTCCTACGCGGGCGTGCTGGCGGTGCACTCGCTCTCCAAGCGCTCCAACCTGGCCGGCTACCGGGCCGGGTTCGTGGCCGGCGACCCGGCGTTGACCGCCGAGCTGCTCAAGGTGCGCAAGCACGCGGGCATGATCGTGCCGGCCCCGGTGCAGGCCGCCATGGTGGCCGCGCTCGCCGACCAGGCGCACGCCGACGCCCAGCGGGAGCGCTACCGGGCCCGGCGGGAGACGCTGCGGGCCGCGTTCACCCGGGCCGGCTTCACGGTCGAGCACTCCGAGGCCGGGCTCTACCTCTGGCTGACCCGCGACGAGGACTGCTGGGACACCGTCGACTGGCTGGCCCGGCGCGGCATCCTGGTCGCCGCCGGCGTCTTCTACGGCCCGGCCGGCGCCCGGCACGTTCGGGTGGCGCTGACCGAGTCCGACGCGCACGTCGACGCCGTGGCCGGTCGGCTCGCCGAGTCCTGAGCGCCGGCCGCCGGCCCCCGTCGGAGGGTCGGCGGCCGGCACGGCTCAGCCGTTGATCCGGCGGAACACCTTCAGCAGCGTGTCCCGGCTGTGCTTCTCCAGGAACTCGCTGGCCATCAGCTCCTGCATCTGCACGGTGCGGCCGTCGAACAGCGTCAGGGTGGCCTTCAGCGGCACCTCCCGCCGCACCTCCACCGAGGTGATCTCCTCGTACGGCAGGTAGGGGTGGCGACCGGCCAGCTCGGCGACCGGCACCGAACCGACAAGCGTGGTCAGCCGCTTCTCGCCCTCGCCGGCCTTGCCCGGGTCGGCGATCAGCACCAGGCCGTTGTCGAGCACCAGCACGTCGTGCTCCCGGCCGTCGATCTTGATGTTGGCCAGCCCACCGATCAGGTCGGCGTTTCGGGCCGAGGCGCGGGCCTGCACCACGGTGGCGCCGGTCACGTCGACGCCCAGCTCGGCCAGCCGGGCCAGCGCCTCGTCCAGGCTCGCCGGGACGACCGCCAGCTTGGCCACCTCGGCCAGGTCCCACGGCTCCCCGCCCGGGCCGACCAGCCGGGCCGGGCCGGACCAGGACAGCTCCCAGCGGGCCCGGCCGGAGCGGACCGCCGCGTTGTCCAGCAGCGTCTCCATCGGGCCGGCGAACGCGGCCGCCGCCTCCTTGCGGGTGGCGCCGTCGAAGAAGCCCTCGGCGAACTCGCCCAGCCGGCCGGACCGGACCAGGTCCAGCACCGTCGACAGGCCCGGCGTGGGGGTGCCGGTGAACCGGCCGGCCGCCCGGTAGATGCCGTCCGCCTGCCGCTGCACGTCGGCGGCGACCGACTCGGCGACGAACTCCGGCCACGGCAGCACCCGCCGGGAGCCGTGCGCGACAACCAGCGCCTGGAGCTGGCGGCCGGCGCCGCCCACGTCGGCGAGCAGCGTCCGCGCCGGCCGGTCGTCCGCCCCCGCCGTGGTCGGTGCGGCGGCCGTCATCGCGGCGACGCGGACCCCGATCGGCGGGTGGGTGTCCCAGCGGGACGGCTCGCGCTCCGGCGCGTTCTCCCGCAGCGCGTCGATCTCGTCGCGGCGGGCGTCGAGCAGCTCCACGAAACCGCCGAAGAGGTCGTCCGGGGCCAGCCCGGCCGACCAGCCCGACTCGACGTAGCGGCGCATGTAGAACGCCCAGGCGGCGTCCAGCGCCGGCAGCGTACGCAACGCCGAGGTGGCCGCCTCGGTACCGGCGAGCGCCACCGACGCCCGGTCCGCCTCCAGTTCCTGGCGGCGCGAGGCGGCGTTGTCCACCATCAGGTAGAGCAGCGCGTAGCCCTTGAACACCCAGCCGACCGGGTTGCGCGGGCTGATCCGCTCGATCGTCTCCCCGATGGCGAGCCGGCCCCGGTAGGCCACCCCGCCGAGGCGGGTGTGCCGGCCGGAGTAGTGGCCCAGCTCGTGCGCGAGCACCGAGCGGAGCTGGTCGGACCGCATGGCCTGGAGCAGCGGCAGCCCGACGTAGAGCGTCCGCCGGCCGCCGACCAGGCCGAGCAGCCGGCTCTGCTCGCCGACCGCGGCGTTCACCTCGGGCACCAGCCGGATCTCGTCCGGCGCCCGGGTGCCGACCGAGGCGGCCAGCTCCCGCACGGTGGCCCAGAGCCCGGGCGCCGCCCGCTCGTCCAGGACCAGGCCGGGCGCCGGCTCGCTCTTCGTACGGATCGCCTTCCACATTCCGACGCCCACCGCGCCGAGCGCGACCACCAGCGGCAGCAGCAGTTTGCCGGTGATCAACCCGGTGGTGTGGCCGAACAGCCAGACCCCGAGCGCGATCACGGCGGCGAGCTGGAGCAGCGCGACGACGTAGAAACCGATCAACATGACCACCGAGGCGAGCGCCCGGTACGTCGCGGACATTGGTCTTCCCCCGTTCCGAAAGGCCCTCACCGGGTGATTCCGGTCGAGCCGCCGGGGGACCGTACGACGCGCGTCCCGCAGGGACATCCACCGTCCGGCCGAATCGATCTCCACCGACGATCCGGTAAGGCGGGGGCCCCTGTTAACGCTTCCGGTAGAGGCGGGGGCCCTTCTTAACAGCTGGTGTTAAGAAGGGGCCCCGCCTTACACCCGGTCCTCGGCGGGGCGGCGGGCGATATCCTCGGCGGGACTTCCCGCGGGGCCGCCCGGGCTCCGCCGACGACGCGGACGCCGAGGTGGGCCGATGGTGGGCGAGGCCGGCGGGCTGGCACGCGCGGCGGTGGTCGGGACCGGGCTGATCGGTGGCTCGGTGCTGTTCCGGCTCCGCGACGCCGGGCTGGACGTGGCGGCCTGGGACCCGGATCCGGCGGCCCGGAGGCAGGTGCGCGAGCGGGGCGTCGCGGCTCCGGACGAGGTCGAGGAGGCGGTCGCCGGCCGGCACGTGGTGTTCGTCTGCGGCCCGCTGCCCACGCTGCCCGCCACGCTGGCCCGGGTGGCGGCCGCCACCGACGACCGGTGCGTGCTGACGGACGTGGGCAGCGTGAAGGCGGAGGTGGCCACCGCCGCCACCGCGCAGGGGCTCGGGCACCGGTTCGTGCCGGGTCACCCGATGGCCGGCGCCGACCGGGCCGGTCTCGGTGCCGCCGCACCGGAACTGCTCGACGGCGCCGCCTGGGTGCTCTGCCCGGGCCCGACCGGGGTGGACGCGTTCCGGCGGCTCGCCGCGCTGCTGGTCGACGTCTTCCACGCCCGGGTGGTGCCGATGTCGGCCCCGGAGCACGACGCGGCCGCGGCGCTCGCCTCCCACCTGCCGCACCTGCTGGCCGGCGCGCTCGCCGGCGCGGTGCAGCGCTCGGCGTTGCGGGACGCGGTGCTGGCCCTGGCCGCCGGCAGTTTCTCCGACGGCACGCGGGTCGCCGGGGGCCCGCCCGAGCGGACCGCCAACATGCTGCTCGGCAACCGGGATCGGGTGCTGGCCGAGCTGATCGAGGTGGGCGCCTTCCTGGACGAGCTGGCCGGTGCGCTGCGCGCCGGGGACGCCGCGGCGCTGACCGGCCGGCTGGCCGAGGCCCGCACCGCGCGGGCCGCGCTGCGGGGCCGCGCGTTCACCTCCCACCGGCGGGAGTTCCCGGCCGGCGCGGACCCCGCGGTCGAGCTGGCCTACCTGCGCGAGCTGGGCGCGGCGGGGGGCCACCTGACCGGGTGCCGGGTGGCGGCCGGCGCGGTGGGGTACACGGCGCACCTGCCGGCCACCCCGCCGTTAGGCTGAGCGGCATGGCGGACGCACCGGTCGTGGCGGTACGCGGCGAGGCCTACCGGGAGGTCGCTCCCGAGCTGGCCCGCTTCACGGTGACCGCGGTCGCCCGGGACCGGGATCGGGAGACCACGCTGACCCGGCTGGCGGAGCGGGCCGCCGCGGTGCGGGCGCTGCTGGACGCGGCCGAGCCGGCCGTGGACCGGCGGGAGACCGGCCAGGTCAACGTCTGGCCGGTGACGAAGCGCGCCGGTGACCGCGTGGTGGCCTGGCAGGGCAGCGTCGGCACCACGGTCACGGTCACCGACTTCACGTCGCTCGGCGAGCTGATGCTCCGCCTGGCCGACCAGGAACAGGTCGAGGTGGCCGGTCCGGTGTGGTCGCTGCGGCCGGACAATCCGGCCTACCGGGAGGCGCGGCAGGCCGCGATCACCGACGCCCTGGCCCGAGCCCGGGAATACGCCGAGGCGCTCGGCGCCCGTGTCACCGCACTGCGCGAGCTGGCCGACACCGGTCTGACCGCGGCCCCGCCGATGCTGGCCAAGGCGGCCTACGCCCGGTCCGGCGAGTCCGCACCGGAACTGGAGCTGGACCCGGTGCCGCAGCCGGTGCAGGCGGCGGTCGAGGCGCGGTTCACCATCAGCGAGCCGGTGCTCGGCTGATGCCGCCGGCCCGGGTGCTCGCGCTCGACGAGCTGGTCGCCCGCGCGCGGGCGCTGGCCGAGGACGGTCCCCGGCAACTGCTCGGCATCGCCGGCGCGCCCGGGGTGGGCAAGTCCACCCTGGCGGAGCGGGTCGTCGCCGAGGTCGGCCCGAGCGCCCGGCTGGTGCCGATGGACGGCTTCCACCTGGCCGGCTCGGCGCTGGCCCGGTTGGGGCGGGCGGCGCGCAAGGGCGCGCCGGACACGTTCGACGTCAACGGGTTCGTGGCCACGTTGCGCCGGTTGCGACGGCTGGAGCCGACCTCGGTGTGGGCGCCGGAGTTTCGCCGCGACCTGGAGGAGCCGGTCGCCGGCGCGATCGAGGTGCCGCCCGAGGTGCGACTGGTGGTCACCGAGGGCAACTACCTGCTGCTGCGGGACGATCCGTGGGAGGAGGTGCGCTCGCTGCTGCACCAGGCCTGGTTCCTCGACCTGGACGCCGAGGTGCGGTTGCGCCGCCTCACCGCCCGGCACGAGGCCTACGGCAAGTCACCGGAGCAGGCCCGCGCCTGGGCGCTCGGCAGCGACGAGGAGAACGCCCGGCTGGTCGCCGGCACGGCCGCGCACGCCGACCTGGTGGTCCGGCTGACCGGCCCGCCGCCGGGCTGACGGCGTGACGGGGACCGACCGCCGCCGGGCTGACGGCGTGACGGGGACCGACCGCCGCCGGGCTGACGGCGTGACGGGGACCGACCGCCGCCGGGCTGACGGTGCGACGGGGACCGACCGCCGCCGGGCTGACGGTGCGACGGGGACCGACCGCCGCCGGGCTGACGGCCCGGCGCGACGGCTGCCGTCGGGTCGCGCGTCAGGCCGCGCTCAGCCGGCCCCCGGTCGGGGTGCGGGCACGCTCCGGCGCAGCAGGCGGGCCACCACGGCCCGCTCGCGGGCGAACTCCACCGCGGCGGGGTAGCCGCTGTGGCTGCGGATGGGCGGGTCGGCGACCTCCCCGCCGGACGGGTGCAGCGCCTCCGGGTCGGCCACCGGCACGTCCCGCTGCCCGGCGCTGACCTGCCAGCCGAGCGGGTCGGTGTCCCGCCAGAAGTTGGTCCAGGCCACGTGCCCGCCGGGCCAGGTGACGGCCCGGGCCAGGGTGCGCAGTCGTTCCGGCCCGAAGTAGGACGGGAAGACCCGGCCGTAGAGACGGGTGAGCTGGCATCCGTAGGAGAAGAACCAGGTGCGCCGCCGCCACCGGCTGGGCAGTTGCAGCAGTACCGCGGCGCAGATGACGGTGCCCTGGCTGTGGCCGGAGAGGATCACACCGTCCATCCGGTCCGGGTGCTGCGGCGGCAGCGCCAGCAGCCCGGCCACCCGGGTCTGGAGTTCCGGCACGGCCCGCTCGGCGTAGCTGGGCGGGGCGAGCGGGTGCGCGGCCCGCGGCCAGAACGTGCACACGTCCCAGATCACCCCGACCGAGCGGCGTACCGAGTCGGTGCGGTAGATGAGCAGTCCGAGCGCGCTGGTCACCACCGGCAGCCAGCCGAGCACGGCGTCACCGAGCTCGGCGGACCCGTGGATCACGGTCTGCCATCCGGCCGGGGAGAGCGGGTCGGGCCGGTGGCCGGAGAGCGCGGCGGCGCAGCAGAGGGTGATCAGGCCCGCGGACACGGCCGCGTAGCAGCCGATCAACCGGACCGCGTGCTCGCCCACCAGCCGGTGCAACGCCCGGTAGGTGCTGACGTCGCGGCACCGGCGCAGGTCGTGTGCGGAGAGGCCGCCGGCGGCGGTCAGCCCGGCGTACTCGGCGCGGCGCAGGCCGTGCAGCAGGACCGCGACGCGGATCAGCAGCCCGAGCAGGGTGACCAGCCCGATCACGCAGGCCAGCCCGGCCCAGAAGACGGCGAGCGGTGGGACCACGCCGCTCGGGTCGCCGGGCTCGCGCGGGCCGGCCAGCCGCTCGCTGACCCAGTAGAGCAGCCCGGCGCAGTACGCGACGGCCATCATCCAGCCGAAGCCGGCGACGACCGCCGGCGCGCAGCCGTGCCAGGCCAGCCCGGTGTACGCGCCGAGCGGCTGGGTCGGCACCGCGGACCGGAGCCGGGGCAGCAGCAGCCCGGCGACGGCCACCGCGATGGCCGGGCCGACGAGCATCCAGGTGTGCAGCCCGGCCGGCGCGGCGGGTAGGCCGGGCAGGCCGCGTTCGATCCAGACCACCGCGAGCGGCAGCAGCGCGGCGGCGGCCACCGGCCCGACCAGTGCCCGCCGGCCGGAGCGGTTCGCCGCGCCGATGGCCACCAGCAGCAGCACCTGGTAGGTGACGAGCCAGGCGAGCGCGGTCTCGTAGCCGGGCAGCGGACGCGCGGCGGCACAGCCGGCGAGGGCCGGGGTGCTCGCGCATCCGACCGGTGGCCGGTAACCGGTCAACGGGGTCCCGGCCGGGCCGTCCGGGAGCAGCAGGAGGACGAACGTGCCGATCAGTCCGAGTCCGGTGAGCGCCGCCACCGCGATGCTCCACCTGCCCAGCGGGGTGGCCCCCTGGCGGCGGCTGAGCCAGGGGCGGCCCACCGCGATCACGGCGATGGTCACCACGGTGGCGAACAGCAGCACGGTCGGCCAGGCGACCGCGGCCCGCAGGCCGCGCGGCGGGTCCATGATCAGCACCGCGGTGACCGGCACGGCGGCGGCGACCACCGCCCCGGTGCACAGGTGCAGCACCGCGGCCCGGCGCAGCTGGCCCTCCCCGTTCCAGAACGTCGGGTCCTGCAGCGGGTTCTCCAGCGGCTCGGGCGGCTCGGCCGGCCCGTCGTCGTGGCCGGCCGGCCGGTGGCGCGGCTCGGCCGGCATCTCCGCCTCGTACTGGTAGGTGCGCCAGGCGAGCACCCCGATGGCGCCGAGCACGAGCAGCGGCAGCAGCAGCCCGACGGCGAGCGTGCGGGTGCCCTGACGCCACCAGGGGTCGCCGAGGAACTCCCACGGGCCGGGGATCTGGCCGAGGCACTCCCGGCTCACGCACTGCCAGCCGACGAGGTCCACCCCGATCCCGGTCACGGTGATCACCAGGGTGCAGGTCAGGCTCAGGCAGAACAGCCGGATGAGCCAGGCGGTGATGCCGGACCGGCTGGCCCAGCGTTCCCGGTCCGGGTCCGCGGGGATGCCGGCCCGGGCGTGCAGCGCGACGTTGGCCAGGGCGAACGGGAGCAGCAGCGTCCAGAGGGCGCGTTCCACGTCCCGCCGGGTCCGCGCGCCGGAGGTCAGCTTCCCCCAGCTGTACGCCTCGACGCTGATCGGGTCGTCGCGCGCGGCGGTGGCGGAACGGAAGAAACCGGTCACCTGTCCGCCGGCCACCAGTTCCGGTGGCGTGCCGCCGGCTCCCGCTCCGGGGTCGAGGCCCAGCAGCTGATCCGGTGGGGTGTTCGACACCCCGTGGACCCGTAGTTCCAGCACGCGCTCCATCGCGGCCTCCCCAGAGTGAGCATCTCACTACCCAGAGTGCACGCTGATTCCGGAATCCGCATCCCCCCGAAGGGGTTGTTTCCGCAGCTCAGGCGGTTAGCCGAGGGCTCTGGTCGGGCGGGCGGGGTTGCCCACCGCCACCACGTTCGCCGGGAGGTCGCGGGTCACCACCGCGCCGGCGCCGACCACCGTGTTGTCGCCGATGCTCACCCCGGCGAGCACGATCACGCCGCCGCCGAGCCAGACGTTGTCGCCGATCGTGATCGGCTGGGCCGCCTCCCACTTGGCCCGGCGGGCCTCCGGTTCCACCGGATGGGTGGCGGTGAGCAGTTGCACGTTCGGTCCGATCTGGACGTCCGCGCCGACGGTGATCCGGGCGACGTCGAGGAAGACCGCGTTGAAGTTGACGAAGCTGCGCGCCCCGATGTGGGTCTGGTAGCCGTAGTCGCAGTGGAACGGCGGCCGTACCCAGGCGTCCTCGCCGAGTGAGCCGAGCAGCTCGCGCAGGGCGGCGGCGCGGCCCTCCGGGTCCTCGGCGGAGCTGCGGTTGAAGCGTTCGGTGAGCCGGGCGGCCCGGTCCAGGTCGGCGGCGATCGCGGGGTCGTCGGCGATGTACGGCTCGCCGGCGAGCATGCGGTCCTTCATGGAGGTCATCGGGGGATCATCCCGGGTTCGGTCGGTCGGGTGGAACGGTTCGAGTCGGAATGGCGACTTCCAGTTGCATACCCAGTATGTAATTCTGATAACCCGTGTCGATGTGTTCCTCATCGACGATGACGCCTCACGGAGGAGAAAAGGTTGCCCCGGAACCGCAGAAAGCTGGCCGCACTTGGCCTCACCCTGGGCCTGGCACTCGGCCTGCCGGTGCCCGCGCACGCCGCCACCCCGGCGGCCCCGACCGGTCCGTCCGCCCGCACCGGACCGTCCGGTCAGTCCACCACCGTCACCCTGATCACCGGCGACCAGGTCACCGTCGCCGACGGCGGCCGGGCGGCGGTCCGCCCCGGCGCCGGACGCGCCACGCTCCAGTTCCTGGTCCGCCGCGAGAAGACCGGCCTCAGTGTGGTCCCCCAGGACGCGCTGCCGCTGGTCCGGTCCGGCCGGCTCGACCCGCGCCTGTTCGACGTCACCGGGCTGATCGCGGCCGGCTACGACGACGCGCACCGCGACAACACGCCGCTGCTGGTGTCGTACCGCTCGGGGGTGGCCCGCCGGGCCGCGGCCCCGCTCGCCGGCGCCCGGGTGACCCGCGACCTGCCGGCGATCGGCGGCGCGGCGCTCACCGCGGCCAAGTCCGACACCGGCGCGCTCTGGCGGGCCGTCGCCACGGACCGTTCCGGCGCCCGGCTCGACGCGGCGGGGGGTGTCGACCGGATCTGGCTGGACGGCCGCCGGCAACTGACGCTGGACCACAGCGTGCCGCAGATCGGCGCGCCGGCCGCCTGGGCCGCCGGATGGACCGGCAAGGGGGTCAGGGTCGCGGTGCTCGACACCGGCGTCGACCTCACCCACCCGGACCTCGCCGGCAAGGTCGCCGAGTCCCGCAACTTCAGCGAGGAGACGAACCCGGACGACATCGTCGGGCACGGCACCCACGTCGCCTCGATCATCGCCGGCAGCGGCGCCGCCTCCGGCGGCAAGTACCGGGGCGTCGCTCCGGACGCCACGCTGCTGTCCGGAAAGGTCTGCGAGGAGTACGGCTGCACCGAGTCGGCGATCCTCGCCGGCATGCAGTGGGCCGCCGCCGAGCAGCACGCCACGGTGGCCAACCTGAGCCTGGGCGGCTGGGACACCCCGGAGGTCGATCCACTGGAGCAGGCGGTCGAGACGCTCACCGCGCAGACCGGCACGCTCTTCGTGATCTCCGCCGGCAACGACGGCGCCGACGGCTCGGTCAGCTCGCCGGCAACCGCGGACGCCGCGCTCGCGGTCGGCGCGGTGGACCGCGACGACGAGCTGGCGGACTTCTCCAGTCGAGGTCCGCGCGTCGGTGACGGCGCCATCAAGCCGGACATCACCGCCCCCGGGGTGGACATCGTGGCCGCCCGGGCCGCACACGGCCAGATCGGCGACCCGGTGGGGGACAAGTACGTCTCCCTCTCCGGCACCTCGATGGCGGCCCCGCACGTGGCCGGCGCGGTGGCGCTGATCGCCCAGCAGCACCCCGGCTGGAACGCGGGCCGCTACAAGGCCACATTGATGGCCTCCGCCCGGCCGCACCCGGAGCAGACCGCGTTCCAGCAGGGCGCCGGCCGGGTCGACCTGGCCCACGCGATCACCGAGCAGGTGACCAGCGACCCGCCGTCGGTCTCGTTCGGCGTCGCGCTCTGGCCGCACGGCGACGACCAGCCGATCAGCCGCACCGTCACCTACCGCAACGGAGGCGCCGCCGCGCTCACGCTCGACCTGGGCACCGAGTTCACCGGCCCGGGCGGCCGGTCCGCGCCGGCCGGCATGGTCACCCTCAGCGCGACCCGGCTCACCGTCCCGGCCGGCGGCACCGCCCAGGTCACCGTCGTGGTCGACACCCGGCTCGGCGTCGACGGCTACTGGACCGGCCGGCTGACCGCCCGGTCCGGTGACACCGTCGCGGTGACCCCGCTGGCGGTCAACCGGGAGGTGGAGAGCTACGACCTGACGGTGACCCACCGCAACCGGGCCGGCGCCCTCACCGGCAGCTACTACACCACCCTGATCGGGCTCGACGACGGCGTCACCCGGGACCTGTTCGACGCCGACGGCGAGGCCACCGTCCGGGTGCCCAAGGGCCGCTACGGGGTGCAGAGCCTGGTCTTCGTCGACGGTGACCAGCGCTGGTCGGAGGTCTCCATGCTGACCCAGCCGGAGCTGGTGGTGAAGGGCAACCAGCGGCTCGACCTCGACGCCCGACGGGGGAAGCCGGTCCGCAGCACCGTGCCGCAGCGCGGCGCCGCCCCGCTGCTGATCGACGTCACGGCGGCGTGGGGCTTCGGCGACTACTACGCCAGCTTCGGGCTCTGGACGGACACCTTCGACGGCCTCTACTCGGCCCAGCTCGGCCGCAACGTCTCCGACAAGGTGTTCGTCGGTTCGCTGGCCAGCCAGTGGCTCGACGCGAAGGCGCCGGAACGCAGCCCCTACTTCTACGGCCTGAACGAGTTGTTCCCCGGTCGCTTCCCGACCGGTTTCGTCCGGCACTACCGACCCGCGGACCTGGCCCACGTCACGAACCGGTTCGGGAACGGGTACGCGGGCCTGGAGAACGAGCGCATCGTCTACCCGGAGCCCGACTACAACATGGGCGGCTCGGCGATCGTCGTGCCGGTCCAGGTGCCGGGCAAGCGGATCGAGCACCTCAGCACGGCCCGCACGCGCTGGAACTTCGAGCTGGACTTCGGCAAGCGCGCCGAGGAAGGCTGGCTGGACACGCAGGCGGTGCTGGAGTCCGGGCCCACCCGCTTCCGGGCCGGCCACAACTACACGGAGAACTGGAACAACGCGCCGTACGGCCCGTCCTTCGCGCAGCCGCGCTGGCCGGACCAGGGCATCACCCGCACCGGGAACACGGTGGTGATCTCGCTGCCGGTGCACAGCGACGCGGCCGGGCACCCGGGCGGTTCGCTCAACGACGCCGCGCGCACCGCGCTCTACCGCAACGGGAAGCTGGTCGGTGAGATCGAGGCCGCCGGATACGGCGAGTTCGAGGTGCCGCCGGGCGTCGCGAACTACCGGCTCGACACGATGGCGAAGCGCAGCTTCACCGACCTGAGCACCGAGGTCTCGGCGAGCTGGACGTTCCGCTCGAAGCGGGTGCCGGGCGACACGCCGGCACGGCTGCCGGCGATGGCGGTCCGGTTCGCCCCGCCGCTCTCGGTGGACGGCACCGCGCCGGCCGGCCGGACGTTCACCGTCCCGGTGACGGTGCAACGCCAGCCCGGCGCGCCGGCCGGCAAGGTCAAGGCGCTCACCGTCGACGTCTCCTACGACGGCGGGAAGACGTGGCGGAAGGCGACGCTGAAGAAGCAGGGCGCCGGCTGGACCGCCACCGTCCGGCACCCGGCCGGACCCGGTTACGTCTCGCTGCGGGCCTCCGCCCGTGACGACGCCGGCAACACGGTGACCCAGCGGATCATCCAGGCGTACCGCCTGCGGTGAGTCCGACCGTCCGGGTCCGCGGCGATCGTGCCGCGGACCCGGACGGGGTCGTCAACTAGTCGTTGGCGTGCAGGGCGGCGTTCAGCTCGATGCCCCGACCGGTGCGCGGCCTGGCCTCCAGCGCGCCGGTCACCGAGTTGCGCCAGAACAGCAGCCCGTCCACCCCGGACAGCTCGCGGGCCTTGACCACCCGGCCGTCCGGCAGGGTGACCTTGGAACCGGCGGTGACGTAGCAGCCGGCCTCCACCACGCAGTCGTCGCCGAGCGAGATGCCGATGCCGGCGTTCGCGCCGACCAGGCTGCGCTCGCCGATGCGCACCTTGTCGGTGCCGCCACCGGACAGCGTGCCCATGATCGAGGCGCCCGCGCCGACGTCGGAGCCGTCGCCGACCACCACGCCCTGCACGATCCGCCCCTCGACCATCGAGGTGCCCAGCGTGCCGGCGTTGAAGTTGCAGAAGCCCTCGTGCATCACGGTGGTGCCGGCGGCCAGGTGCGCGCCGAGCCGGACCCGGTCCGCGTCGGCGATCCGCACGCCGGCCGGCACCACGTAGTCGGTCATCCGGGGGAACTTGTCCACCCCGTAGACCGCCAGGTGGCGGCCGGCGGCCCGCTCGATGACGCGCAGCTCGTCGACCCGCTCCGGTGGGCACGGCCCGGCCGAGGTCCAGGCCACGTTCGCGAGCTTGCCGAAGATGCCGTCGAGGTTGAGCTCGTTGGGCCGCACCAGGCGGTGGGAGAGCAGGTGCAACCGCAGGTACGCGTCGGCGGCCTCCTTGATCGGGTCGTCCAGCGAGCCGATCACCGTGGTCACCTCGACGGTACGCAGGCCGGGCAGCGCCCGCTCGCCGATCGCGCCCGGCGGCAGGTCCAGCACGTCGGCCTGGTCCTCCCCTGGCACCAGGGGCAGCTCGCCGAGGCCCAGCTTTCCGGTCGGGTACCAGGTGTCGAGCACCTGGTCGTCGGCGGTGACGGTGGCCAGGCCGATGCCCCAGGCGGATGGTGCGGACGTCACGGTGACACCTCTCTCCTCCGGCGGCGGCGTCCGCCGCTGCTCGCGGCCGCGGGCGCGGAACGTGTGCCTCGCACCCACCGAGGATGACGGTACCGTGCGAGACATGCAGAACCCGTTGACCCCCGAGGTCCTGGCCGATCCGGTGGCGCTGACCCGTGCCCTGGTCGACATCGAGTCGGTGTCCCTCAACGAGAAGGCGATCACCGACTGCGTCGAGGAGGTGCTGCGAGGCGTACCGCACCTGCGTACCTATCGACACTCGAACACGGTGATGGCCCGCACCGAGCTGGGCCGGCCGCAGCGGGTGGTGCTCGCCGGCCACCTGGACACCGTCCCGCTCAACGGCAACTTCCCGTCCACCATGCGCGGCGACCTGATGTACGGCTGCGGCACCTCGGACATGAAGTCCGGGGTGGCGTTCGCGCTGCACCTGGCCGTGACGCTGGCCGACCCGCGCTACGACGTCACCTACTTCTTCTACGAGGCCGAGGAGATCGAGTCGCGTTACAACGGCCTCACCCTGGTGAGCCAGAGCCATCCCGAGTGGCTCCAGGCCGACTTCGCGGTGCTGCTGGAGCCCACCTACGGGATCGTGGAGGCGGGCTGCCAGGGCACGATGCGGGCGATCGTCACCACGCGCGGCGAGCGGGCCCACGCGGCCCGGTCCTGGCACGGGGTGAACGCCATCCACGGCGCCGGGGAGGTGCTGCGCCGCCTGGGCGCGTACGAGGCACGTCGGGTGACCATCGAGGGCTGCGACTACCGCGAGGGGCTCAACGCGACGGGGATCCACGGCGGGGTCGCCGGCAACGTCATCCCCGACCTCTGCGAGATCGAGATCAACTACCGGTACGCCCCGGACCGGGACCCGGCGGGGGCGGAGGCCCACCTGCGCGAGGTCTTCGCCGGCTTCGACCTGCGGGTCACCGACGCGGCGGCCGGTGCGGCCCCGGGGCTGGACAGCCCGGCCGCGCAGGAGTTCCTGGCCGCGGTCGGCGCCGCGCCGATCGGCAAGCTCGGCTGGACGGATGTGGCGCGGTTCGCCGCGATGGGCATTCCGGCGCTCAACTTCGGACCCGGCGACCCGAACCTGGCCCACCACAAGGACGAGCACGTCGAGCTGACCAAGATCCGTGACGGCGCGGCCACCCTGCACCGCTGGCTCGCCCCGGCCTGACGTACGGAATCCGGGGCCCGCGCCCGGCGTCGCGGGCCCCGGATCGTCAGACGCTCGTGGTCAGCGGCGTGTCCACCTCGTCGGCCGCGGCGGTGGGCTCGGCGCGGTGGGCCTCCATCATCCGGGCGCGGCGGCGCTCGGCCACCACGTCGTGGATCCGCCGCTGCATCTGTCGCCGAATCCGGATCATCTCGCTGTTGCTGATCAAAACGCTGGCTCCTCCCCCGAAGGCGCGTCTCCCAGGCATACCGGGTATGTGAATAGTAAGACGTACCAGCGAGCGAATTAGTTGCCTTGATCGCAAAGATTTTCTCCGGCTCGCCGGCCTGCGCGCCGGGTCGCTGCCGCTCCACTACGGTGGGCCCCATGAGCGAGAGCAGCGGGAGGCCGGCTGAGCAGGGGCCGCGGATGGAGCGGCACCGGGGAGCGGTCACGCTGCGCAACCGGGCGATCCCGACCAGCACCGCGGACCAGCGCCTGCTCGACTCCCGGGGGCGCAGCGACTGGAAGACCAAGGACGCCTGGCGGGCCCTGCGGATCCTGTCCGAGTTCGTCGAGGGGTTCGACACGCTCGCCGACCTGCCGCCCGCGGTCAGCGTCTTCGGCTCGGCCCGCAGCAAGCCGGACAGCCCGGAGTGCCGGCTGGCCGAGGAGTTGGGCGGTGCACTGGCCCGAGCCGGCTACGCGGTGATCACCGGCGGTGGGCCGGGCGTGATGGAGGCCGCCAACCGGGGCGCCGGCGAGGCCGGTGGCCTCTCCGTCGGGCTCGGCATCGAGTTGCCGTTCGAGCAGGGCCTCAACGACTGGGTCGACCTCGCCATCGACTTCCGCTACTTCTTCGCCCGCAAGACCATGTTCGTCAAGTACGCCCAGGCGTTCGTGGTGCTGCCCGGCGGCTTCGGCACCATGGACGAACTCTTCGAGGCGCTCACTCTGGTGCAGACCGGCAAGGTGACCCGGTTCCCGGTGGTGCTGATGGGCGTGGACTACTGGGGCGGCCTGCTCGACTGGCTGCGCGACACCATGGCGGCCGAGGGCAAGATCGGGCCCGGCGACCTCGACCTGATCTGCGTCACCGACGACGTCAACGAGGCGGTCCGGCACATCGTGGAGGCCGAGGCGGTGCTCTCCGCCGAGCAGGAGGCGGTCCGCGAGGAGGCGGTCGCCCGGGTGGCCGCCGACCAGCAGGCCGCCGCCGAGGCCGCACCCGAGGGCCCGGCCGGGTCGCGCTGACATGGCCAACGTCTGCGTGTTCTGCGCGTCCTCCCGTACCCTCGACGCGCACTGGCTGGCGTTGGCCACCGAGACCGGCGCGGAGCTGGCCCGGCGCGGACACACGCTGGTGAGCGGCGGCGGCTGCGTCGGGATGATGGGCGCGGTGGCGGACGGGGCGCGGGCCGCCGGCGGCCGCACGCTGGGCGTCATCCCGCAGGCCCTGGTCGACCTGGAGGTCGCCGACCTGGCCGCCGACGAACTGCTGGTGACCGACGGGATGGCCAGCCGCAAGACGCTGATGGTCGACAAGTCGGACGCGTTCGTCACGCTGCCCGGCGGGCTGGGCACGCTCGACGAGCTGTTCGAGGTCTGGACCACCGCCACCCTGACCCTGCACGCCAAGCCGATGGTGCTGGTCGACGCCGACGGCTTCTACCGGCCGCTGCTCGACTGGCTGGGCACCCTGGCCGATCGCCACTTCCTCAAGCCGGCCGGTCTCGACCTGCTGATGGTCGCCGACAGTGTGCCCGCCGCGCTCGACCTCATCGACGCCCGCCTCACCTGAACGCTCTCCCCCCCTGCCCGCGCTGCCCGCGCTGCCCGCGCTGCCCGCGCTGCCCGCGCTGCCCGCGCTGCTCCCGCTGCTCCCGCTGCCCGCTCTCCCTGCTGCCCGCGCCCTCGCCCTTTGCCCCGCCCCGCGCCCTGGCCCCGCCCCCGCCTTTGCCTGACACCCATCCCGTTCCACTCACCGGTTGCGGGCCGGGTGGGTGGAACGCCATGGGTGTCTCCGGCCCCGTTTGACACCCATCCCGTTCCACTCACCGGGTGCTGGCCGGGTGGGTGGAACGGGATGGGTGTCTCCTGGGGAGCCTCGGGCCGAGTCTGCCTGCCGGGGGCCTCGGTGGTGGCCGGCCCGCGGGGTGCGGCGGGACCGTGTCACCGTCGGCCGGGCGGCTCTGCGGGTGGTGGCCGTTCCTGCTGACGGGTGAGCTGCGGCGCGCGGGGCGGCGTCGGTTTCCGGGTGTCGTACCGGCGTGGTGGGATGTCCGTGATGCAGGCGTACCGGTTGGTGCGCCGGCCCGGCGGCGCGGGGGCGGGGGTCACCCACGACGCCGGGGCGGGGCAGGGGGTGAGCCGGTCCGACGGGCCGGCCGTGACGGAGCCGCGATCCGGGGGGTCGACGGGCGATGCCGCGCACCCTTCGATCGAGGCCGCGCAGCCCGGCCGGCAGCCGACCGGAAACCAGGGCCGCACCGCGGGCGACCGGCGTCGGGCCGACCCGGTGCAGGCCGAGGTCGTCGCGCACACCGGGGGGCCGATGCTGGTCGTGGGCGGTCCCGGCACCGGGAAGACCGCCACCCTGGTCGAAGCGGTCGCCGCCCGGGTGGCCGAGGGCGTCGACCCGGAGCGGGTCCTGGTGCTCACCTTCGGTCGGCGTGGCGCCACCGAGCTGCGCCGGCGGATCGAGGCACGGATCGCCGGGGACGGGCACCGCGTGGTCCGCGAGCCGCTGGTCCGCACGTTCCCCGCGTACGCCTTCGGGCTGCTCCGCCGTGCCGCCGCCGAGCGGGGTGAGCCCTCACCGCGGCTGCTCACCGGCCCGGAGCAGGATCTGATCATCCGCGAGCTGCTCGACGTCGTCGGCGCGGAGCCCGGCGACGACCCGGTCGGCTGGCCGGAGGACCTGCTTCCCGCGCTGCGCACCCGGGCGTTCGCCCAGCAGCTCCGCGACCTGCTGATGCGGGCCGCCGAGCGGGGGGTCGGCCCGGTCGAGCTGGCCCGGCTCGGCGAGAAGCTGGGCCGCGCCGACTGGCCGGCCGCCGCCCGCTTCCTCCGGGAGTACGTCGCGGTGCTCGCGCTGCGCGACGTGAGCAACCGGGGCTCGATCGCGTACGACCCGGCGGAGCTGGTGCGGGCCGCCACCGGCATGCTGCTCGACGACCCGGAGCTGCTCGCCGCCGAGCGCCGCCGCCTGACCCACGTCTACGTCGACGAGCTGGCCGACACCGACCCGGCCCAGGTGGACCTGCTCGCCGTGGTGGCCGGCGGCGGCAAGTCCCTGGTCGCGTTCGCCGACCCGGACTCCTCCACGTACGCCTTCCGGGGCGCCGACCCGGCCGCGGTCGCCACGTTCGGCCACCGGTTCCGCACCGCCTCCGGCGCGCCGGCCGCCCAGGTCGTGCTGACCACCTCCTACCGGGCCGGCCCGGCGCTGCTGGCGGCGACCGCCCGGCTCGCCCGCCGGCTGCGCGGCCCGGCGGCGCACCGGCGGCTGCGCCCGCTCCCCGACGCGCCGGCCGGCGCGGTGGACGTCCGCACCTTCCGCTCGGCCACCAGCGAGTCGGCCTGGCTGGCCCACACCCTGCGCGAGGCGCACCTGCTGGACGGGGTGCCCTGGTCCCGGATGGCGGTGCTGGTCCGGTCCACCGGGCGACAGCTCCCGTCCCTGCGGCGCGCCCTGCACACCGCGGGTGTGCCGACCGTGGTGCACGGCGAGGACCTGCCGCTGCACCTCCAGCCGGCGGTGGCCCCGCTGCTGCTCCTGCTCCGCTGCGCGCTCGACCCCGACCGGCTGGACGAGGAGGCGGCCGTCGCGTTGCTGCACTCGCCGTTGGGCGGCGCCGACCCGCTGGCCGAGCGGCGGCTGCGGCAGGGGCTGCGGGCGCTCGCGCTGGCCGGCGGCGACCGTCGCCCCTCCGGCGAGCTGCTGGTGGAGGCGCTGCGCGACCCGGCCGAGCTGGCCACCATCGAGCGGCGGTGGGCGGCGCCCGCGCAGGCCGTGGCGCACCTGTTGGCGACCGCCCGACAGGCCGCCGCCGCGCCCGGCGCCACCGCGGAGGACGTGCTCTGGGCGGTGTGGCGGGAGAGCGGGCTGGCCGAGCGCTGGGCCGGGGCGATCACCCGCGGCCGGGCGGCCACCGGCGAGCACGAGACGGCCCGGCGCTGGCGGGCCGAGGCCGCCGACCGTGACCTGGACGCCGTGCTGGTGCTCTTCGACGCGGCGGCCCGGTTCACCGACCGGCTGCCGGGGGCGCGCGCCGAGGTCTTCCTCGACCACGTGCTCGGCCAGGAACTGCCCGCCGACACGCTCGCCGCCGCCGCGGATCGGGGTGAGGCGGTACGCCTGCTCACCGCGCACGCCGCCAAGGGCCTGGAATGGGACCTGGTCGCCGTCGCCGGGGTGCAGGAGGGCGTCTGGCCGGACCTGCGACTGCGCGGCAGCCTGCTCGGCTCCGAGCGACTGGTCGACGTGCTCGCCGGCCGGGCCGACGGGGCCGGGCTGCGGGCCAGCCTGGTCGGGCAGACGTCGGCGTTGCTGGACGAGGAGCGCCGGCTGTTCCACGTCGCGGTCAGCCGGGCTCGGCGCCGGCTGCTGGTCACCGCGGTCGCCTCCGCGGCGGTCGGCGGCGACGACCACGAGGAGCAGCCGAGCCGGTTCCTGCACGAGCTGGCCGCGACCGACCCGCCCGCCACCGGTGCGGGCGGCGCCGCCCCGCCGGACCCGAACGGCGGCAGCCCGGACGGCGGCGTCGCCCCGAACGGTGGCCCGAAGGGCACCGGCCCGAACGGCGGCAACCCGGACAGTGGTGCCGGCGCGAACGGTGGTGCCGGCGCGGACGGAGGAGTCGACCCGGACGGTGCCGCCGGTGGGGGACGGGCGGCGGACGGGCCGGTGCCGCACGGCGACGAGCACCCTCAGGACGGGCCGCCCGGCGTCCTGCCGGTGACCCTGCCGCCGCGCGGGCTCACCCTGTCCGCGCTGGTGGCGGAGCTGCGTACCGCGATCACCGACCCGGCGGCACCGATCACCCGGCGGCACGCGGCGGCGGGCGAGCTGGCCCGGCTGGCCGCCGCCGGGGTGCCCGGCGCGCACCCGGACGACTGGTGGGGGTTGCGCGGCCTCTCCGACGACCGGCCGCTCGTCGACGACGGCGAGCCGGTGCGGGTCACCCCGTCGGCCATGGAGAGCGCGTTGCGGTGCAGCCTGCGCTGGCTGCTGGAACGGCACGGGGGTAGCGGGCCGGCCAGCGCGGCGCAGGGCGTCGGCAACCTGGTGCACGCCGCCGCGATGCTGGCCGAGGACGCGAGCGTCGACCGGGAGGCGCTCCTGGAGTACGTGGCCGCCCGGTTCGACGCGATCGAGCTGGCCGCCCGCTGGATGGTCGGCCCGGAACGGGAGCGCGCCGAGGCGATGGTCGACAAGCTGCTGCGCTGGCTGGCCGGCAACCCGCGCCGGCTGCTCGCCATCGAGCACGAGTTCGCGGTCCGGCTCGACGACCCGACCCGGCCGATCGAGCTGACCGGTCGGGTCGACCGGCTGGAGGTCGACGCCGAGGGCCGGCTCGTGGTGATCGACCTGAAGACCGGCAAGTCCACCGCGGTCACCGAGCGGGAGGTCGCCGAACATCCGCAGCTCGGCGCCTACCAGGCGGCGGTCGAGGCGGGCGGGTTCGCGGAGTTCGGCGCGGAGTCCGGCGGCGCGGCGCTGGTGCAGCTCGGCACCGGCGCGAAGGACGCCCGGGAGCAGGCCCAGGCCGCGGCCGGCGAGGGCCCGGAGGCCGGCTGGGCCACCGCGCTGGTCCGCCGGACCGCCGAGACGATGGCCGCGTCCACGTTCGCCGCGGTGGCCAACTCGAAGTGCCGGGTCTGCCCGGTACGCACCAGCTGCCCGGTCTCCGGCCAGGGTCGCCAGGTGGTCGAGCCGCCGCCGGAGAGCCGGCCGTGAGCGCGCGCCGTCGGACGAGGACCGGACCATGACGACACAGCCGGCGCTGTTCGGCGTCACCGGCACGCCCACGCCCCGGACCGCCGACGCGGGCCCCCGCTACACCCCGATCGAGCTGGCCAAGCTGCTCCGGCTGCCGGCGCCCACCCGGGAGCAGGCCGCGATCATCGCGGCGCCGGTGGAGCCGCTGCTGGTGGTCGCGGGCGCCGGGTCGGGCAAGACCGAGACGATGGCCGCCCGGGTGGTCTGGCTGGTCGCCAACGCGTACGTGCGCCCCGAGCACATTCTCGGGCTCACCTTCACCCGCAAGGCGGCCGGCGAGCTGGCGCACCGGGTGCGGACCCGCCTCGACCAGCTCGTCCGCCGGTTGGGCCGGCCGCGCCGGGACCCGCGCGACGACCCGTTCGCGGGCGAGCCGACGGTGTCCACCTACCACTCGTACGCCGGGCGGATCGTCACCGAGCACGGGCTGCGCGCCGGCTACGAGCCGACCACCCGGCTGCTCACCGAGGCGTCCCGCTGGCAGCTGGTCGACCTGCTGGTGCGCAACTACGACGGGGACATGTCGGAGGTGGACCGGATGCCGTCCACCATCACCGACGCGGTGCTGGCCCTGGCCGGCGAGCTGGACGAGCACCTGGTCGACCCGGACGAGCTGGCCGGCTGGACCGGCCGCTTCTTCGCCGAGGTGCAGTCGCGTCCCGGCCGGGTCTACGCCGACGTGCGCAGGGCGCTCCAGCTCCAGCGGACCCGGCTGAAGCTGCTGCCGCTGGTCCGGGCGTACGGCCGGCGCAAGGACGACTTCGAGGCGATGGACTTCGCCGACCAGCTCGCCCGGGCGGCGCGGGTGGCCCGCGACCATCCGGGCGTCGGCGTGATCGAGCGGGACCGCTACCGGGTGGTGCTGCTCGACGAGTACCAGGACACCAGCCACGCCCAGGTGGTGCTGCTCAACGCGCTCTTCGGCGGTGGTCACCCGGTCACCGCGGTGGGCGACCCCTGCCAGTCCATCTACGGCTGGCGCGGGGCCAGCGCCGGCACGCTCGACCGGTTCCCCGGCGAGTTCGCCCGCGCCGACGGCACGCCCGCCGACGTGCTCGGCCTCACCACGAGCTGGCGCAACCGGCCGGAGATCCTCGGCGTCGCCAACGCCCTGTCGGTGCCGCTGCGGGCGGCCGGCGCCCGGGTGCCGGAGCTGCACGCCGCGCTCAGCGTCCGCGACCCGATCCCGCACCGCACACCCGGCGGGCGGGCCGGCGGCACCGTGCACTGCGCGCTGCTGCCGACGTACGCCGACGAGGCCGACTGGATCGCGGACAGCGTGCTGGCGGCCTGGCGGGGCGCGGCCGGGATGCCTGGTGCGCTGCCCGAGCACATCCCGGCCGACCGCCGGCCCACCACCGCGGTGCTGGTGCGGCTGCGCAGCCAGATCCCGGCGATCGAGGCGGCGTTGCGGGCCCGGGGGCTGCCGGTGGACGTGGTGGGCCTCGGCGGCCTGCTGGACACCCCGGAGGTACGGGACGTGGTCTGCACCCTGCGGGTGCTCGCCGACCCGACCGACGGGGCGGCGCTGCTGCGCCTGCTCACCGGCGCGCGCTGGCGGATCGGCCCACGTGACCTGGTCGCCCTGCACCGGCGGGCCCGAGCCATCGCCCGCAGCCGCCGGGAGCTGACCGGGGACGACGGTCCGGAGATCGTGGTGGACGCGCTGGACGAGGCGACGCTGGTGGAGGCGTTGGCCGATCTCGGTCCGGCGCAGGCCTACTCGGCGGAGGGGTTCGCCCGGCTGCGGTCGTACGGGATGGAGCTGGCGCTGCTGCGCTACCGGATGGACCAGTCCCTGCCGGAGCTGATCGCGGACATCGAGCGGAGCATCGGGCTGGACGTCGAGGTGGCGGTCCGGGCCGGCCGGGACGGCGCCGGGGACGCCGGGCTGGCCCGCGCCCACCTGGACGCGCTCGGCGACGTGGCGGCCCGGTTCAGTGGCGAGACGCCCGGCGCCACGCTTGCCGGTTTCCTCGCCTACCTGGCCGCCGCCGAGGACGAGGAGCGCGGGCTGGCGCCGGGCGAGGTCGAGGTGGTGGCGGGCGCGGTGCAGGTGCTCACCGCACACGCCGCGAAGGGCCTGGAGTGGGACGTGGTGGCGGTGGCCGGGCTCACCCGGGGCGTCTGGCCGGGGCCGGTGCGCGGCTCCGACCACTGGCTGGGCGGGCTCGGCGTGCTCCCGTTCCCGCTGCGCGGCGACGCGGACGGGCTGCCCGAGCTGGCCCTCGCGGAGGCGGCGGACCAGCGTGGGGTGGCCCGGGTGCTGGCCGAGTTCAGCGACGCCTGGCGGGCGCACGACGAGCGGGAGGAGCGCCGGCTGGCGTACGTGGCGGTGACCCGGCCCCGTCGGCTGCTGCTCTGCTCCGGCTACTGGTGGGGGGAGGGGACGAAGCGGTTCCGCGGGCCGTCGGTGTTCCTCCGTGAGGTGCACGACACCGGCCTGTCCGGCACGGACGGGCACGTCATCGACGCCTGGGCGCCGGAGCCGGCCGGGGACGCGGTGAACCCGACCACCGAGACGGTGTCGCGCGCGGAGTGGCCGGCCGACCCGCTGGGCGGTCGCCGGCCGGCGCTGACCGAGGCGGCGGCGCTGGTCCGCCGGCACCTCGCCGACCCGGACGCGGCCCGCCGCGAGGCGGCCCTGCTGGCCTCCGTCGCCGTGCCCGCCGACGCGGCGGAGAGCGGGCCGGGCGGGACGAGCCCGGCGGAGGGCCCCGAGGGGCCGGTGCCGGTGGATCCGGAGGTGGCCCGGTGGCGGCGGGAGGCCGACCTGCTCCTCGCCGAGCAGGCGGAGCTGGCCCGCCGGGCCGAGGCGGTCGAGGTGGAACTGCCCGGGCAGCTCTCGGTGACCCAGCTCGTGGCGTTGCGCCGCGACCCCGAGGCGCTGGCCCGTACGCTGCGCCGCCCGATGCCGACCGAGCCCAGCCCGTACGCCCGCCGGGGCACCGCGTTCCACGCCTGGCTGGAGCAGCGCTTCGGCGCCGACCGGCTGCTCGACGTGGACGAGCTGCCCGGCGCGGCCGACGAGGGCGCCGCGTCGGACGACGCGCTGACCGAGCTGCAGGAACGCTTCCTGGCCAGCGAGTGGGCCGACCGGGTGCCGGTGGAGGTGGAGGTGCCGTTCGCCACGGTGATCGCCGGTGTGGTGGTGCGGGGCCGGATGGACGCGGTCTTCGCCCGCCCGGGCGGGCGCTACGACGTGGTCGACTGGAAGACCGGCCGGCAGCCCGCCGGTCGGGAGGCCGAGGCGGCGGCGGTGCAGTTGGCGGTCTACCGGCTGGCCTGGGCGGAGCTGGCGGGCGTGCCGGTGGACCGGGTCGGCGCGGCGTTCCACTACGTCCGGGACGCGGTGACGGTCCGCCCGACCGACCTGCTCGATGCCGGCGGGCTGACCGACCTGGTGGCCGCCGTGCCAGAATTTTCGACGTGATCTCCCCACCGGGCGAGATCCGTGGTACGTTGTCCTCGTTGCAGTTTTGGTTTCCAGAGACTCTGTGTGCGCCTGGCGGATTGTGGCCCCAGGCGCTCTTTGTTGTGTCCGGAGTTCTCCGGGCGGGGCGACCAGCAGCGACAGGCACGCCACGCAGCAATGCGTGGGGTGCTCCTCTCCGGCTCGCAACACGTGCGGGCCGACCGTTCCGTCAAGGAGACGAAACACATGGCAATTGGCACCGTGAAGTGGTTCAACGCTGACAAGGGCTTCGGCTTCATCACCCCGGACGACGGCGGCGCTGACGTCTTCGCTCACTTCTCGGCGATCCAGACCTCCGGCTACCGGAGCCTGGACGAGAACCAGCGGGTCGAGTTCGAGGTGACCCAGGGCCAGAAGGGCCCGCAGGCGGAGAACATCCGCCCGCTCTGATCTTTCAGATCAACCGGCACCACCACCACGCCCCGCCGGGCGTGGTGCACGGGCCGGCCCGCCGCGCCGCCCTCCCGCCAGTCGGGACGTGGCGCGCCGAGGCGGGCCGGCCCGTACCTTTTCGGTTCGTGCTTGTGACCACCGGCCACGCCGGTGACGCGCCGCTGGTCGGCGCCCTTCCTCGACACGTGCCGCCTCGAGGAAGGCTTTCCGCATGACCACGACCATGCCCACTTTTGCCGCCACCGGCCTGGCTCCGGCGCTCGTCTCCGAGTTGGTCGCCCAGGGCATCACCGCGCCGTTCCCGATCCAGTCGGCCACCCTGCCCGACTCGCTCGCCGGCCGGGACGTGCTCGGCCGCGGCCGGACCGGCTCCGGCAAGACGCTCGCGTTCGGGCTGCCGCTTCTGCACCGCACGGCCGGCCACCGGGCCCGCCCCGGCCGCCCGCTCGCCCTGGTGCTGGTACCCACCCGGGAACTGGCCGCGCAGGTGACCGCCGCGCTCACCCCGTACGCCGCCGCGCTCGGGCTGCGCTGCGCCACCGTGGTCGGCGGGCTCTCGCTGACCCGCCAGGCGGACGCGCTGCGCGCCGGCGCCGAGGTGCTGGTGGCCACGCCGGGCCGGCTGCACGACCTGATCGACCGGGGCTCCGCCCGCCTGGACCAGGTGGCCATCACCGTGCTGGACGAGGCGGACCAGATGGCCGACATGGGCTTCCTGCCGCAGGTGACGAAGCTGCTGGAGCAGGTCGCTCCGGGCGGTCAGCGGATGCTCTTCTCGGCCACCCTGGACCGGGGCGTGGACCGGCTGGTCCGCCGCTTCCTGACCGACCCGGTGACGCACTCCGTCGACCCGGGCACCGCCACGGTCACCGCGATGACGCACCACGTGCTGCACCTGGAGCCGGAGGACAAGCCGGGCGCGCTGGCGAACATCGCCGCCCGGGAAGGCCGCACCATCGTCTTCATCGCCACCAAGCACCGCGCCGACCGGGTGGCCCGCCAGTTGCTGGCCAAGGGCGTCCGCGCGGCCGCGCTGCACGGCGGCAAGTCGCAGCCGCAGCGCACCCGGATCCTGGAGCAGTTCCGCACCGGCCAGGTCACCGCGCTGGTGGCCACCGACGTGGCGGCCCGCGGCATCCACGTCGACGGGCTGGACCTGGTGGTCAACGCCGACCCGCCCACGGAGGCGAAGGACTACCTGCACCGCGGCGGCCGGACCGCGCGGGCCGGGGAGTCGGGCACCGTGGTCACCCTGGTCCTGCCGGAGCAGCGCCGCGACGTGGCCCGGCTGATGAGCACCGCGGGAATCAATCCGCAGACCACCCGGGTACGCCCCGGCGACGCGGAGTTGGGCCGGCTGACCGGGGCGCGCGAGCCCTCCGGCACGCCGGTCACCATCACGCCGCCGGCCGCCGCGCACCCCGCCCCGGGTACGCGTCCCCGCCGCCGCCCGCGCCGGCGCTGACCGGCTGTCCCCGCGGTCGTTCCCGGCGCCGCTGACCGGCTGTCCCCGCGGTCGTTCCCGGCGCCGCTGACCGGCTGTCCCCGCGGTCGTTCCCGGCGTCCCTCCCGCGGTCGTCCCGGCGTCGCTGACCGGTCGTCCCCGGGGTCGTTCCCGGCGCTGGTGACCGGCCGTCCCGTGCGGAGGTTCCCGGCGTCGCCGACCTGCCGTTTCCCGGCGTGACCGACCGGTCGCGAGGCGTGTTCTCGCTGAGTCGGGGATCAGCGGATGTTCAGTCGGGTGGCCGACTGTCCGTTGCCGGCGGGGCGACCATGCTGGGTCCGGGCGGTCCGCAGGGGCCGGCCGGATGCGGAGGGGCGACCATGGCGGGTGACGCCGGCCCGGGCGGGGCCCGGGAGGTGCTGCTGGTGCTCGCGGTCGCGGGCGCCGGCCTGGCGCTCGCCGTGGTGGCCGCGTTCGGCCCCTGGCACCCGGCGGTGGACGGTCCGCAGGACCGTGGCGCTGCCCGCACCTTCAATCCCGGCTGACCGGTCGGACCGACGGGTGCGGGTGCCTTGTCGGGCCACCGGGCGCGTCACCCTGCGTGACGCCCGGTGGAGAAATAGTCGCCGACAAGCGGTATGACTGAGAGGCATAAATATGCCTGACGGTCATACGGCTTCCCGGCGGTGTCTTTTCCGACGGGAACTCCGCCAGGCTGGCAGCTGTCCGGGCCACCTGGCCGGCGGTCCCAAGGCGGTGCGCGAGCAGCCGAGCGGGGCCCCGGCACCGGGCCCCGCTCGGCGTCCGCCCACCGTTTCAGGCCGGGCCACCGTGCGAGGCCGGGCCACCGTGCGAGGCCGGGCCACCGTGCGAGGCCGCCGGCCGGGCCGCTGGGCCGCGGGCCGGGTCAGGGCGCCGGCGCTCGGTCCGCCAGCAGGTCCGCTAGCGTGGTGCGGTCCACCACCAGCGCGATCGCGCCGTCCACCGCCAGCCAGACGTCGCGAAGGCCGGTGGCGATTCCGTGGTAGCCGGCCCGGTCGGCGGGCATCCCCCGCACGCTGGTGAGCGCGCCACCGACCGCGCGCAGCACGTCGCCGACGCTGATCTCGGCGGGCGGCCGGGTCAACGCGTACCCGCCCTCGGTGCCGCGGTGGCTGTGCAGCAACCCGGCCCGGCGCAGGTCGAGCAGGATCCCCTGGAGGAAGCTGAGCGGGATGTCCTGGCTGTCGGCCAGGCTCGCCGCCTTGACCAGCTCGCCGCCGCCGGACCCCCCGTCGCTGGCGGAGCCGGAGCCGGCGTCGGCGACGGCGAGCATGGCCCGGAGCGCGTAGTCGGCGCGCGCGGAGATGTACACGACGTCAGTTGCCGGCCTGGTCCAGCACGCCCCAGCGGCGGCGGATCGCCTTGTCGGCCGCGCCGAACGCGGTGTCCACCAGCAGGCCGACCACCAGGATGACGATCATGATGGCCATCAGTCGGGGCGCCTCGCTCAGTTCCCGGGCGTAGGTGAGCTGCGCGCCGATCGAGGTGCGGGTGGCGATGACCACCAGCAGCTCACCGGCCATCAGGCTGCGCCAGGCGAACGCCCAGCCCTGCTTGAGCCCGGCCACGATGGCGGGCAGCGCGGCCGGCGCGATCACGTACCGGTAGAGGTTGAGCCCGCGGGCGCCGAGGTTGCGTCCGGCCCGGACCAGCAGCGGCGGCACGTAGTCGACGCCGTGGATGACGCCGTTGGCGACCGACGGCGCGGCGCCGAGCACCACCACGAAGAAGATCGCCTGCTCGCTGAGCTGGAACAGCAGGATGGCCAGGGGGAACCAGGCGATCGACGGCATGGTCTGCAACGCGGTGATCATCGAGCCGAGCGCGGCGCGGAGCACCTTGACCCGGGCCACCCCCAGACCGAGCAGCAGACCGACCGCCACCGCGGCGGCGAACCCGACGGCCGCCCGGCGGGCGGTGGTGGCCAACCCCTCCCAGAGCGCGGAGCTGACCAGGTAGTGACCGAGGTCGGCGAAGACGACCGCCGGGCCGGGCAGCGCCCAGGGCTCCTTCCAGCCGCTGAGGACCACGGCCTGCCAGATCGCGATCGCCAGCGCCAGCGCGGCGAACTTGGGCC
Organism: Micromonospora humi; assembly: GCF_900090105.1. GTDB lineage: Bacteria > Actinomycetota > Actinomycetes > Mycobacteriales > Micromonosporaceae > Micromonospora > Micromonospora humi. The sequence goes on from NZ_FMDM01000013.1 coordinate 37,935, forward strand.
AGGTGGCGGACCAGAGCCGACGGAGCCGGGACGGGCCCTTCTCCCGGCCGGCGATCTCCAGCGCGTCGAGGCCGGAGATCTCCGCGTCGTTCCGCGCCGTACCGGCGAGGGTGTCACTGGCCATGCCGGCCCACCTCCTTGCGCAGCCGGTCGGTGACCTCGGCGGCGATGGCCGACACCTCCGGCGAGTCGATCCGCCGGGGCCGCGGCACGTCGACCCGGGTGGAGTAGATGATCCGGCCGGGCCGGCTGGAGAGCAGCACGATCCGGTCGGCCAGGCGCGCCGCCTCGCGCACGTTGTGCGTGACGAACAGGACGGTGAGCTTGCGCTCGCCCCAGATCCGCTCCAGCTCGTCGTGCAGGATGTCCCGGGTCATCGCGTCGAGCGCGCCGAACGGCTCGTCCATCAGCAGCACCGGGGTGTCCAACGCGAGCGTGCGGGCCAGCGCGACCCGCTGCCGCATGCCGCCGGAGAGCTGGTGCGGGCGCTTGCGGCCGAAGTCGGACAGGTGGACCGTGCGCAGCAGCTCGGCCACCCGCGCCCTGCGCTGGTCCCGGGGGAGGCCGCGCAGCTTCAGCGGCACCTCGACGTTCCCCTCCACGGTCGACCAGGGGAACAGCGCCGGCTCCTGGAACATCAGGCCCGGGTTGACGCCCTCGCCCACCTCGATCGTGCCGCCGCTGAGCCGGTCCAGCCCGGCGACCAGGTTGAGCAGCGTGCTCTTGCCGCAGCCGGACGCGCCGACCAGGCAGACGAACTCGCCCGGCGCGACGTCCAGCGACAGCCCGTCCAGCGCCAGGACCGCCTGCTCGCCCTGGCCGTACACCTTGGTCACGCCGCGCAGCGCGACCGAGCCGGTCGCGCTGCGCGGGGTCGTCGTGGTCGACGTCACGGCTGGGTGACCTCGGGCTTGCCCTCGGCCTTCAGCACCTCGTTGAGGAACTTGAGGTCGTAGAGGCCGTTCAGGTCGACCGGCTCAGTCAGCCCGACCGCGACGGCGTGGTCCAGGCCGGCCTTCAGCGAGGACGCGATCGGGTCGTTGGTGAACTCCAACGTCGGCCAGGCCTGCTTGATGAGCTTGACGTCCAGCGGCTTGCCGGTGATCTTGCCGATGTGCTCGGAGATGGCCTGCTGGGCGTCGTCCGGCTTGGTGTTGACGAACTCGTTCGCCGCCACCTGACCCTCGACCAGCTTCTTGACCACGTCCGGGTGTGCCTTGAGGAACTTGGTGCTGACCAGCAGGTTGGTGATGACGAACTTCTTGTCCGGCCAGAGGTCGCGCTCGTCGACGAGCACCTTGCCGCCGGCGTTGACCAGCCGGGAGACGAACGGCTCCGGCACCCAGGCGCCGTCGATGGCGCCGCTGCCGAAGGTCTCCACGGTCTGCGCGTTCTCCTGCGGGACGACCTTGACGTCGCCGCCGCCCTCCTTGGTGGTCTGCAGGCCCTTCTCCTTGAGCCAGTAGCGCAGCGCGACGTCCTGCGTGTTGCCGAGCTGCGGGGTGGCGATCTTCTTGCCGCGCAGCTGCTCGGGCGAGGTGATGCCGGGCTTCACCACGAGCGCGACGCCGCCGGACGCGGCGCCGGAGACCACCCGGACCGCCTCGCCCTTCGACTTCGAGAAGGCGTTCACGGTCGGGTTCGGACCGATGTACGTGGCGTCGAGCGCACCGGAGAAGACCGCCTCGATGGCCGCCGGGCCGGCGTTGAAGGTCTTCGTCTCCAGCGTGACGTCGCTGCCCAGCTTCTCCTTGAAGATCCCCTTCTCCACGCCGACCACCGCCGGCGCGTGGGTGATGTTGGGGAAGTAGCCCAGGCGCAGCGTCGCCGGGCCGGAGTCGCCTCCGGCGTCGCTGTCGTCGCCGCCGCAGGCGGCGGTGGTGCCAAGGGTGGCCGCGCCGACCGCGGCCAGGGTCGCCAGCGTGACCAGGCGGCGCAGGGGGAGCCGTCTCATCGATCGTCCAATCCGCAGTATTCCTACTTAGTTGGTAGGAAGACTGGGGCAGAACGCGGTCGGCGTCAAGACCCGTCCCGCATCTGTCCACCGTTCGGCCACGGCACACCGCCGGTGCGGCCGGTACGGAAGCGCTAGTGTCGATCGCGTGCCGACCCGGAGAGCCAGGATTCCCGCCACGAAGTACCCGGTCGAGCGGTTCGCCCTCGACAACGGCCTACGAGTGGTGCTCACGCCCGACCGCAGTGCCCCGGTGATCGGGGTGGCGGTGGTCTACGACGTCGGCATCCGCTCCGAGCCGCAGGGGCGCACCGGCTTCGCCCACCTCTTCGAGCACCTGATGTTCCAGGGCTCGGAGAATCTGGAGAAGCTGGCCCACTTCCGGCACGTGCAGGGTGCCGGCGGCACCTTCAACGGCTCCACCCACCTGGACTACACCGACTACTTCGAGACGCTGCCGAGCAACGCCCTGGAACGGGCGCTCTTCCTGGAGGCCGATCGGATGCGCGGCCCCCGGCTCACCGAGGAGAACCTGCGCAACCAGGTCGACGTGGTCAAGGAGGAGATCCGGGTCAACGTGCTCAACCGGCCGTACGGCGGGTTCCCCTGGCTGACGCTGCCTCCGGTGATGTTCGACACCTTCCCCAACGCGCACGACGGCTACGGCTCCTTCGACGACCTGGAGTCCGCGACGGTGGCCGACGCCGCCGACTTCTTCCGCCGCTACTACGCCAGCGGCAACGCGGTGCTCGCGGTCAGCGGCGACATCGACGTGGCCGAGGCGACCGCCCTCATCGAACGGCACTTCGGCGACGTGCCGGCCCGGCCCGCCCCGGAGCGCCCCGACTTCACCGAGCCGGACCTGACCGCCGAACGGCGCAGCACCTACACCGACGCGCTGGCCCCGCTCCCGGCGGTGGCGGGCGCCTGGCGGGTGCCCGACCCGATCACCGACTTCACCGGCTACCTGCCCTACGTGGTGCTGGCCGAGGTGCTCACCGACGGCGACGCGTCCCGCCTGGTCGAGCGGTTGGTGCAGGGGGACCGCACGGTCACCAGCGTCGGCGGCTACCTCGGCTTCATGGGTGACCCGTTCGACGTGCGCGACCCCACCGCGCTGCTGCTCCAGGCGCACCTGCCGCCCGGCGGCGACGTGGACAAGGTGCTGCGCACCGTCGACGAGGAGTTGGACCGGCTGGCCACCGACGGGCTGGTCGAGGGTGAGCTGGCGCGTACCCAGGCCCGGATGGCCACCCACCTGCTGCGGGACACCGACGCGGTGCTCGGCCGGGCGCTGCGGATGGCGGTGCTGGAACAGCAACGCGGCGAACCGGGGCTGCTCAACGACCTGCCCCGGCTGGTCGGCGCGGTCACCGAGGACCAGGTCCGCGCCGCCGCCGCCACACTCCGCCCCGAGCGCCGCGCGTCCGTCGAGGTCGTGGCCGGAGGTGCCCGATGAGCGCTGCCACCACCACCGTCCGGCCGCTGCCGGCGCTCGGTGCGAACAAGCGCCTGACCGTGCCGAAGCAGGCCGAACGCACGCTCGGCAACGGGCTCACCGTGATCGCGGTACGCCGCCCCGCCGTACCCCTGTTCGAGCTGCGGCTCTGGATGCCGTTCGGGCGGACCCACCTGGCCCGCGGCGCGATGCTGGCGCAGACCATGCTGGCCGGCACCGAGGCGCACAGCGCCACCGAGATCGCCGCCGAGCTGCAGAAGGTCGGTGGCGGGCTCGCCGCCGGCCTCGACCCGGACCGGCTGATGCTCTCCGGTGCGGGCCTGGTCACCGGGCTGGACCGGATGCTGGAGCTGCTCGCCGAGGTGCTCACCGGTGCCACCTACCCGGGCGACTGGGTGGCGACCGAGCGGGACCGGCTGGTCGACCGGATCCAGGTCGCCCAGAGCCAGCCCGCCCACCTGGCCCGGACCGCGCTGCTCAAGCGGGTCTACGGCCGGCACCCGTACGCGGTGCAGACGCCCGAGCCCGACCAGGTGCGGGCGGTCCGGCCGGCCGCGTTGCGCCGCCTGCACGCCGAGCGGGTGCACCCGGCCGGCGCCGTGCTGGTGCTGGTCGGCGACGTGCGGCCGGAGCAGGCGCTGGACGCGGCCGAGGCGGCGCTCGCCGGCTGGCGGGGAGACGGTCACGTCGCCGAGCTGCCGCCCGCCCCGCCGCTGGAGCCGGGGCCGCTGCTGCTGGTCGACCGTCCGGGCTCGGTGCAGTCCTCGCTGCGCCTGGCGCTGCCCGCGGTGCCCCGCACCCATCCCGACCACGCGGCGCTGCAACTGGCCAACCTGATCTTCGGCGGCTACTTCTCCTCCCGCTGGGTGGAGAACATCCGCGAGGACAAGGGCTACACGTACGGGCCGCACTCGTTGGTCGAGCACTCGGTGGCCGGCTCGGTGCTGGTCGCCGGCGCCGAGGTGGCGACCGAGGTGACCGCGCCGGCGCTGCTGGAGACCCGCTACGAGCTGGGTCGGCTGGCCACCGTGCCGCCGAAGCCGGAGGAGCTGGAGCAGGCCCGCCAGTACGCCCTCGGCACGCTCCAGCTCGGCATGTCCACCCAGGCCGGTCTCGCGTCGCTGACCAGCGCGTACGCCGGCAACGGGCTGCGCCTGGACTTCCTCACCGAGCACGCCGCCCGGCTGGCCGCCGCGACCGTGGACGACGTCGCCGAGGCGGCCGCCCGCTACCTCGCCCCGGCGCAGGCGGTCACCGTGGTGCTGGGGGACGCGGCCCGGGTGGCCGACTCGCTCGCCGCGCTCACCCCGGTGCGCACGGAGTCCCCGTGAGCGGCGGGCCGCGTCCGCCGGCCGTACCGGTCGCGAACGGCGGCTCCGCCGGTGAGCAGGCGCCGCCGCTGGCCCGGTCCACGCTGGACCGGGCCGCCCACCGGCGGACCGACCCGGCCTGGCTGGCCGAGGCGTGGGAGCAGGCCCGGGTGCTGGTGCTGGACTCGACCGACGAGGGTCGGACCCTGGTTCGCGGCGAGGGCGCGCCCCCGGAGTTGGTGCTTGTCGGCCCCGGTGAGCTGCCCGAGGTGCCGCGCTCGGTGCCGATGTTCCTCGGCCTGGAGCCGGACGGGGTTCCGGTCTTCGCGGTGGACGGGCCGCTGCCGCCGGTGCCGGACGCCCGCCGGGCCCACCTGCGCGAGGTCGGCCACCTGATGACCGACCGGGACGCCGGCCTGTTCACCACCGCGTTGGCGCTGCTCAACTGGCATCTGCGGCACGGCTACTCGGCGGCCACCGGGCAGGCGACCCGGGTGGACGAGGCCGGCTGGTCCCGGATCGACCCGGGCGGTCACCGGACCTGGCCGCGCACCGACCCGGCGATGATCGTGCTGGTGCACGACGGGGTGGACGGCCCGGAGGGGCGCTGCCTGCTGGGCAACAACGCGGCCTGGCCGAGCAGTCCCGGCGTGCGCCGCTACTCGTGCCTGGCCGGCTACGTCGAGCCCGGCGAGTCGGCCGAGGCCGCCGTGCTGCGCGAGGTCCGCGAGGAGGTCGGCGTCGCGGTCGAGGAGATCGGGTACGTGTCGAGCCAGGCCTGGCCGTTCCCGGGCTCGCTGATGCTCGGCTTCCTGGCCCGGGCCGACGCCGACGAGGAGATCCGGGTCGACCCGACCGAGATCGCGCACGCGCGGTGGTTCAGCCGGCGGGAGATCGGGGCGGCGCTGGCCGGTGAGCCGGTGCCGGTGGACGGCGGGGACCGCCTGCTCCTGCCGCCGCCCTCGTCGATCGCGCTCTTCCTGGTGCACCGCTGGCTCGACGGCCACTGCTGACCCGGGTGCGAACGCGGTCCCGGCCCGGACCGTCGTTGCCGCGGCGGTCTCGGGCCGGGAACACGGGCCGTCGTGGCCGGGTGAGGCGTGGAGCGCGGCGGGGGAGCCGGTCCGGCCACGACGGACGTCAGCGGGCGGTCGTCAACCGTCCCAGCGGTACGGGCGGCCGCGGCCGGGGGCGGGCTCCTCGATGGGCAGCACCTTGACCCGGTGGCGGCCGGTGCGTACCGCGCCGACGGCGGACAGCGCCCGGGCGAGCAGGAGGGCGGCGTCCCGGTCCTCGGCGTGGACGACCTGGCGGCGGGGCTCTGGCGCGCGGGTCTCGTCCCGCAGGCGACCGCCGTCGGCCCAGACGGCGGCGATGTCGGCGTCGGCGGCGTTACGGATCTCGGTGCGGACGATCAGGAACCGCATGGTGTCCCCCGGGAGACGGACGGATGCGCGGTGGAACTTCCACGTCACTCCATGCGTCATCGTACGCTCGCCCGTCGTCCCAGCAAGTGAAACCGGCCGGCTCGACCGTTCGGGGGACCCCAGGTCAGCACGGTTGTCGGGGGTGGACGTGCGAGGGGCCGCCGGCATGACGCCGACGGCCCCCGGGCACTCGCCGGATCAGTTCAGGTCGAACTGGCCGTTCTTCGCTCCGGCGATGAAGCCGAGCCAGCCGGCCCGGTTGAACAGCAGCACCGGCCCGCTCGGGTCCTTGCTGTCGCGCAGTGCCATGGTCGCCGGCCCGGTGCCGAGCGGTGCGACCTCGACGCAGTTCGAGGTCTGGCTGCGGGTGCTCTTGCGCCAGGCGGCGCCGGCGAGGCGCCCCGAGCGGGCGGTCGTGCTGTGGCGGATCTCGTTCATGGTGTCCTGCTCCTGATGAGGTGCTCCGATGGGAACGAGCGACGCCGGCGGCGGACGGTGTCCGCCGGGGATCACCGTTCCGTCGTGAGACGCCCCGAGTCGCGGCGGCGCTGGGTCGGCGCCGTTGCCGGCCCGTGCGCCCCGGTGGACTCGACTGCCGTGCCGGTCAGCCGTCCCGTCGCTTCGATCAACCAGGAGAGGGTGTCCGATGCGGAGAGTGCCGACGAGCATAGCCACTCGTACACCACTTTATAGCGATTTAGGGTGTTTACCTCGGTCGACATGACGTCGGTGAACCCACTTTCGATAGCCAACGTCTCCGGATCGAGGGGGTCGGCGAACCGATAGACCGAGAAGGCGGTCGGCGGAAGGTACCAGTCGCCCACCCGCGTGTCCCGCAGCAGCAACCGCAGTTCCACGTTCGGCAGCAGGGCCAGTTCGCACAGGTGGACGAGCTGCTCGTGCAGCACCTCCGGCGGGCCGGCCCGGCGGCCGAGCGCGGCCTCCTCCAGCACCGCGGTGTACCGGGGCACGTGGGTCAGCAGCGACTGGCGCGCCTGCCGGGCGGCCACCTCGGTCTCCGGGGCCTCCGGGTCCGGGTCGCCGGCCTCCTCGGCCACCCGGGCCGCGGAGAGGATCCGGTGCCGGGCGTACCCGGGCGTCTGCAACAGCCCCGGCACCAGCACCGGGTTGTACTCGGAGATCTCCGCGCAGCCCGCCTCCAGCTCGGCGAAGGCGCGCTGCTGCTGGGTCATCACCGGGAAGTTGCGCAGCCAGCCCCGCATGTCGCCGGCCTCGTGGGTGATCCCGGTCAGCTCCGCGCGCAGTTCCTCGTCGGCGCCGTAGAGCGTCAGCAGCACGTCGACGTCGTCCGGGTCGGGGCGGCTGCGGCCGTTCTCCAACCGGGACAGCTTGGATGCGGAGGCCCAACCGATCCGCTCGATGACCTGGTCACCGGTCAGACCGGCCTGTTCGCGGAGCCGACGCAGCTCGGTGCCGAGGCGGCGACGACGCAGAAACGGGCCTGGTGCGGCAGGAGGCACGGCGTCCTCTTTCCCGTCGACCGTCGCAAGACGCGACGGTAACTGTATGGAATTCGCCCCCCACGGCCAGTATGGACGGCGCGACCGGTGTCGGCGGGTCCGGCGAGGGCGTGTCACGAGACAAAAAGAGGACTGTGGAGAGCGCCTTCATCCGGCGCCCGCCCCCGACGCGCCCGCGGGCGCACCCTGCCGGAGGGAACCGATGCGCACCGTCCTGCGCCGCCCCGACTTCCGCCTGCTCTTCGCCGCGATGGTGGCGAGCATGGCGGCGGAGTCGATCCTGCTGCTCGCCCTGGCCGTCTGGGTCAAGGACCTGACCGGCTCGGACAGCATGGCCGGGGCGACCGTCTTCGCCGTCATCGCGCCGATGGCGTTCGCCCCGCTGGTCGGCTGGGTGGTCGACCGCTACCGCCGCCGGCCCTTCTTCATCGCCGCCAACCTGGTCGCCGCCGTGCTGCTCGGTCCGCTGCTCACCGTGCGGGACCGGTCCGACGTCTGGGTCATCTACCTGGTGGCGGCGCTCTACGGCCTCTCCTCGATCACGGTGACCGCCGTGCTCAACGGGCTGATCCGCAACCTGGTCCCGGCCGACCTGCTGGCCGACGCGAACGGGGCGCTGCAGACCGTCCGTCAAGGGCTGCGGCTGGTCGGGCCGCTCGCCGGGGCCGCCATCTACGCCGCCGTCGGCGGCTGGCTGCTGGCGTCCGTGGCGATGGGCGGGTTCCTCGCCGCCGCCGCGGTGGTCGGCCTGCTCCGTGCGGACGAGGACGGGCCGCCGGCGCCCGGGCGCCACTGGGCCGCCGGGGTGGGCGCCGGGCTGCGCCACCTGGCCCGCCAGGTGGCGCTGCGCCGGGCGCTGGTCGGCTACGGGCTCGGTTCGCTGGTGATGGGCTTCAGCGAGTCACTGATCTTCGCGTACGTCGACCTGGGTCTGCGCCGCGACGCCGCGTTCGTCGGCGTGCTGGTCATGGTGCAGGGCGTCGGTGGCCTGATCGGCGGCCTGCTCTCGGCCGCCGTGGTCCGCCGGCTCGGTGAGCTGGGCGCGCTGGCCGCCGGGGTGACGTTCTTCGGCCCGGCCATGGTGGCGCTGGCGTACCCCCGGCTCTGGCTCGGGGTGGTCGCGCTGCTGCTGGCCGGCGTCTCGCTGCCGCTGACCATGGTGGGGTTGCACACGCTGGTCCAGCGCCGGACGCCGCCGGGGCTGCTGGGTCGGGTCACCGCCGCGTCGAAGGCGCTGATCAGCGGCCCGCAGGCGGTCTCCATCGGCACCGGCGCGCTGCTCGTCGGGGTGTTCGACTACCGGTTGCTGTTCGTGCTGGTCGGCGCGATCACCACGGCCGCCGGCCTCTATCTCTGGCGGGGCCGTGGGCTCACCCCGCCGGGCGCCGGCCCGGCCCGCGTCCCGGGCCCCCGCCGGCCGCTCGACGACGAGATGCTCGCCACCACCCACCGGCGCCGCACCCGCTGAGCAGAGACGAGCGGCCGCACCCCCGCGGGGTACGGCCGCTCGGCAGGTGCGGTCGGTCAGCCGGGGAGCGCGGCGAGGTGCTGCTTCACCTGGTTGATCGAGGGGTTGGTGAGCGCGCTGCCGTCGGCGAAGCGCAGCGTCGGCACCGTCTGGTTGCCGCCGTTGACACCCATCACGAACTCCGCGGCCGCGGTGTCCTGCTCGATGTCGACCACCTCGTACGCGATGCCCTCCCGGTCGAGCTGCGACTTCAGCCGGTGGCAGTAGCCGCACCACGGGGTGGAATACATCGTCAGCATGGTCTGGTCCTCCAAGGGTGGCTCGCGCCCGGTCCGATCAGGCCAGGCTAACCGCTGCAACGTCGGACGGGGCTGGGATGATTCCCTGCTGTGGGGGTTCACTCAGCGGCGGAGCGGGTGCTGACCGGGCTGGATCCGGAGCAGCGCTCCGCGGTCACCGCCCCGGCCGGCCCGGTCTGCATCCTGGCCGGCGCCGGGACCGGCAAGACCCGGGCGGTGACCGCCCGGATCGCCTACCGGGCGCTGGGCGGCGACATCGCCGCCCGGCACGTGTTGGCGGTCACGTTCACCGCCCGCGCCGCGGCCGAGATGCGGAGCCGACTCACCGTGCTCGGGGTGCAGGGTGTGCAGGCGCGCACGTTCCACGCCGCGGCGCTGCGCCAGGTCCGCTACTTCGTCCCCCGGCTGCTGGCCGGGCGGGCCATGCCGGAGCTGCTGGACAGCAAGGTGCGGGTGGTCACGCTGGCCGCCGCCAAGGTGGGCCTGCGCACCGACCGGGCCGCCGCCCGCGACCTCGCCGCCGAGATCGAGTGGGCCAAGTCCTCCCTGGTCGAGCCGGACGAATACCCGGTGGCCGCGGCCAAGGCGCTGCGCGAGACGCCGTACGAGCCGGCCCGGGTGGCCGAGGTGTTCACCGCATACGAGCGGCTCAAGCGCGGCAACGGGGTGATCGACTTCGAGGACATGCTGCGCGCCGCGGTGTGGGGGATCGAGGAACACCCGGACGTGGCCGAGCAGGTGCGCAACCAGTACCGCCACTTCGTCGTCGACGAGTACCAGGACGTCAACCCGCTCCAGCAGCGGCTGCTGGACGTCTGGCTCGGCGGGCGGGACGACCTCACCGTGGTCGGCGACGCCAGCCAGACCATCTACTCGTTCACCGGCGCGACCTCGTCCTACCTGGTCGACTTCCCGCGGCAGCACCGCGGCGCGACGGTGGTCCGGCTGGTCCGCGACTACCGCTCCACCCCGCAGGTGGTCGGCCTGGCCAACGCGGTGATCTCGGCGGCCCGGGGCGCCGAGGCGCGGCTGCGGCTGGAGCTGCACGGCCAGCGCCGGCCCGGCCCCGAGCCGGAGCTGCGGATCTTCACCGACGAGCCGGCCGAGGCCAACGCCGTCGCCGCCCGCTGTCGGGCGCTGGTGGCCGGCGGCACCCCCGCGCGGGAGATCGCGGTGCTGTTCCGCACCAACGCGCAGTCCGAGGCGTACGAGAAGGCGCTCTCCGAGGCCGAGGTGCCGTACGTGCTCCAGGGCGCGGAGCGGTTCTTCGAGCGGCCCGAGGTGCGCCAGGCGATGATCGCGCTGCGCGCCGCCACCCGTTCCGTGCCGGGGGAGACACCGCTGAGGGCGGCCGTGGTGGAGGGGCTCACCGCGGTCGGCTGGGCACCGGACGCGCCCCCGGCCGGCGGTGCCGCCCGGGAACGCTGGGAGGCGCTCGCCGCGCTGGTCCAGCTCGCCGAGGAGTACGCGGCGACCCCCGAGGTGGTGCCGATCGGGGAGGCCGCCGCGGTGGAGCGGCCGGTGACACTGACCGGCTTCACCGAGGAGTTGGCCCGGCGGGCCGCCCAGCAGCACGTGCCCACCGTGGAGGGGGTGACGCTGGCGTCGCTGCACTCGGCCAAGGGCCTGGAGTGGGACGCGGTGTTCCTGGTCGGGCTGGCCGAGGGCACGATGCCCACCTCGTACGCGAAGACGCCGGAGCAGGTCGAGGAGGAGCGGCGGCTGCTCTACGTCGGGATCACCCGGGCCCGGGAGTGGCTCTGGCTGTCGTACGCGGCGGCGCGCTCGCCCGGCGGGCGGGCCCGGCGGCCGTCCCGCTTCCTGCCCCAGCTGGACCGCTCCGGCGGCGGTGAGCGGGCCGGCGGCGCGGGCCCGGCCCGACGGGCCGAACGGCGACGACCGCAGGTGGTCTCCTGCCGGATCTGCGGCGCCACGCTGCTCGCCGGCGCGGACCGGAAGCTCGGCCGCTGCCCGACCTGCCCGTCGGACCTCGACGAGGAGCTGTACGAACGACTGCGCGAGTGGCGGCAGCGGGTGGCCGGCGCGCAGAAGGTGCCGGCGTACGTGGTCTTCACCGACGCCACACTCACCGCGCTGGCGGAGCGGAAGCCGGGGCGCGTCGAGGAGCTGGTGGCGATCGCCGGGATCGGGCCCCGGAAGGTGGGGCTCTACGGCGAGCCGGTGCTGGCCCTCGTGGCCGGCGCCACGGTGGACCAGGTTCTGCCCGCAGAAAAGTTTCAAAATCTAGCCGTAAATCGTTTGCCCTCCCCCGAGGGCGAGGAATAGCCTCAGGACACACCTCACGAGCAGCGCTGTTCTGGCTGCTCACGGGGGATGAGTCCATGGTCGGCACGAGGAAGGTCAGGGAGGTGGCACCAATGGAGATTTACATCTACGAGCGTCCGGCGGCTATGCCAGCTGCCGGCGTTCCCCTGTCGTCCGTCCGGGTGGCCCTTGCCGCTCGACCGTCGGCTCCGCAGGTGCACCAGGTCCAGGCTCAGGCCGAGCTGAACCTGACCGTTGCGCCGGTCACCGGAGTCGAGGGGACCAGTGGCTTCACGGGCATGGGCATCGGCGGCGCCAAGAAGCGCACTGATGTCCGCGGCGTTCCACCTCGAGGTAGACCGGTCTGATCCACAGACCACCGGCTCACCTCGAGGCCGCGGAACCCGCACACCGGGATCCGCGGCCTCAGTTTTTGTACCGCCGCCGTACGTCGGAAATGCGATCCACGAGATCGAAGTGAGAGAGAGGTGACCGGAGGATGAGTCTGGCGTTGGCCCCACTCGACGTGAGCGTCGAGGTGGAGGCGAACCTGCCCTGCCGGAAGTTCGACCCCGACCTGTGGTTCTCCGACTCGCCCACCGAGCTCGAGCTGGCCAAGTCGCTCTGCGGGGACTGCCCGCTGCGCGTCGAGTGCCTGGCCGGGGCGGTGGAGCGGGCCGAGCCCTGGGGCGTCTGGGGCGGCGAGATCTTCGAGCGTGGCGCGGTCGTCCCGCGCAAGCGGCCCCGTGGCCGTCCGCGCAAGGAGGACCTCGCCCGTGACGCCCAGCTCCGGGTCGAGGCGGAGGCGCGACTGGCAGCCAGCGGGCTGTCCGAGTCGCGTAGCGCCGTCCGGCTGGCAGCCTGACCTACCTGCGTTCCACGACCGACCGACCGATGCCGGTGTCCCTCCACCGGCCGACCTGAGAGAGAAACCCATGCTGCACCTGCCGAACGGAACCGAGATGCAACTACTCCACGAAGCGTTGTCGAGGGCTCGAATGCCCCGGCCTCAGGCCGGTCGCACCACCACGAGCACTGAGGCAACCCGTTCCGCCCGTACCGTCGCCATGCGGGGTCGTGGCCAGTCGGCCCGCGACCTGGGCGTTCTCTAGATCCACCACCTGAGGAAGGGGCGGTGACCGAATGGTCGCCGCCCCTTCGGCGTGCTCCGTGCTCAGGCCACCGGGGCGAAGCCGGGCAGCCAGCGCTCCAGGATCGCCCGGTAGGACGCCTTCGCCTCCAACTGGCAGAGCACTCCGATCGAACCCAGCGTCACCCGGTGGATCATCAGGTAGGACGGCGGCAGGTTGAGCTGCCGGCTGAGTTGGTAGGCCGCCGAGCGGGGGCTGGCCAACCGGGCCGCCTCGGCCCGCAGCCAGGCCCGGGTGAAGCGGAACTCGTCGGCCGCGATCGGCTCCAGCATCGGCCGGAGGAAGTCGAGGACCGCGGGAGCGTCGATCGGCTCGTTCCGCCCGACGAAGCCCTCGTCGCGCAGCCCGTCCACCACTCCGTCGGCGTCGCCGCGCAGCGCGAGCGCGGCGATCCGGCCGATCGGCTCCGGCGTGCCCTCCGGCATCCGGGCCACCGCGCCGAAGTCGATCACACCGAGCCGGCCGTCCGGGAGCAGCCGGAAGTTGCCCGGGTGCGGGTCGGCGTGCAGCAGCCCGGCCCGTTCCGGCGCGGAGAGGTGCAGCTCGGCCATCAGCCGCCCGGCCTCGTTGCGCTGCTCGTCGGTGCCCTCCCGGATGATCTCGGACAGCGGGATGCCCTCGACCCACTCGGTGATCAGCACGCGGGGCGCGGCGTCGAGCACCTCCGGGATGAAGATGTCCGGATCGTCGGCGTACGCGGCGGCGAACGCCCGCTGCGACTCGGCCTCCAGTTCGTAGTCCAGCTCCTCGGTGATCCGCTCGCGCAGCTCGGCCAGGAGTGGCTTGACGTCCAGCCCCGGCTGGATGGCGCGGAACATGCCGCCCAGGCGGGAGAGCTGCTTGAGGTCGGCGAGCAGGGCGTCGCCGGCCCCCGGGTACTGGATCTTCACGGCCACGTCCCGGTGGAGGGGGCCGCCGTTCGGTCCGTACCCCGGGTCGCGCCAGACCGCCCGGTGCACCTGGCCGATGCTGGCCGCGGCGGCCGGGACGTCGTCGAAGGAGACGAAGCGGTCCCGCCAGTCCGGCCCGAGCTGCTCGGCGAGCACCTTGTGCACGGTCGCCACCGGCAGTGGCGGGGCGGCCTCCTGGAGTTTGGTGAGCGCCTGCCGGTAGGGTGCGGCGACCTCCTCGGGCAGCGCGGCCTCGAAGACCGACAGGGCCTGGCCGAACTTCATCGCCCCGCCCTTGAGCTGCCCGAGGACGCTGAACAACTGCTCGGCCGTGCGCTGCTGGATCTCGGCGGAGATGACGTCGGACGCGAGCCCGGTGACCCGCTTTCCCATGCCGAGGACGGTTCGACCGGCGAATCCGAGCGGCAGGGCGGCGAGTTTGGCGGTGCGGGACACGGCCCGCCGCGGGATGTCGGTCACCGGACCATTGTTACCGACGCGAGGGGCCCGCTGCTGGCGTGCGGCCGGGAGCGGGCGGGGCCGACCGGATCGAGCGACGCCCGCAGCAGCCGCACGCGGGGTGCGGGGACCATCGGCGGCGCCGGAAGCGACCGGGGCCCCGTACCTCGACCGCCGAGCCGAGCGTCTCCGGGGTGCCGCCGTCGAGCTGGGCCAGCGCCTCGGCCGCCGCGAAGGCCGCCGCGGCGAGCCGGGTGGTGACCGTGCACGCCGGGTCGCCGACGTCGGCCGCGAGCTGGGCGGCGAGCGTCGGCCAGGCCGGGTCCCGGTCGCCGCGGTGCAGGTCGATACAGCGCAGGCACGGGCCGGCGGGCGGACGCACCAGCGGCCCGACCACCGGCACCCCGCCGCGCAGGTCGAGCAGGAGGTGGGGTTGTCGGCGGCGGGCGTGGCCGGCGGCGAGCAACTCGGCCGGGCGGCCGACGCCGAGCTGCACCACCAGGTCGGGCCGGGCATTCCGCAGCGGGCCGGTGGCGGTGCCCGGCGCGCACCGTCCCAGCGCCGCGCGGACCGCCGGGGCCAGCGGCCGGCCCAGCTCCTCGTCGGGCAGGCCGGTGCCGACCAGGTCGCCGGCGCGGACCGGGCCGGACAGATCGGGTACGACGTGTCCGATCCCCGCCTGGGCCAGCGCGACGGTGACCGTCGCGCCGAGCCGGCCCGAGCCGGTGACCAGCACCCGGGCGGCCCGCCGGCGGCGTAGCAGTCGGGCCGGCGTGCCGGGCAGGTGGGGTGCGACCAGGGCCAGGGCATCGGCCTCCGCGACCAGCCGGGTCCGCGGCGGTCCGGCGAGGTTGCGGGGGAGCAGCGTCTGCGCCGGTACGACCAGACCGGCGGCGCGGAGCGCGTCGAGCAGGGCACGGGCCTCGGCCGGCGGAACCCGGGCGGCGGTGGCGGCGGCCAGCACGGCCCGCTCGCTGCGGGTGCCGTCGAGCAGGTCGAGCAGGTGCGTGGTGCCCGGGGTGGAGACCTCGACCAGCACCGCCGGGCCGGGCTCCACGCCGAGCTGGAGGGTGCGCCGGTCACGCCAGAGGCGGGTCAGCCCGGGCAGCAGGGTGGGGCGGATGAGGGGCGTCGGCTGGGTCACACCACGAATGGTGACCGTGTCCGCGCACTCCGTCGTTCGTTGTCCACAAGCGCGGCGCGCCATGGCCAGCGTTGTCCACAGGATTTCGCCGGTTTTCCACAACCGGTCGGTAACCGTGTCGGATCGCCGACGGGGGAGGGGCGGCCGACGGCCACCCCTCCCCCGAACGAACCGGTCGGGTCAGACCTTGGCCTTGCCCAGGATGCGGTTCACTGTTGTGCCGCACACCGGGCACTTGCCCTTGGCCATGTTCATGCCGGTCTTCGAGACCTCCACGTGCCCCTCGAAGTCCCGCTTCTCCTTGCACTTGACGCAGTAACCGTTGTAGGTCTGGGCCTGGTCGGCCACGGTAGCCTCCTCGTCTCGTCCGCCGGAGGTGCCCGGCGGGTCTCCCTGCGGCGGGCCACGCGTGGCACCGGCGCCGGGGGTTCTCCGCGATCAGTCTCCTGACCGCTGGTTGGCGGACCCTACCCAGGTCTGGGCGGTTCCATGTCAGCTGCACGCCGACTCTGTGAGCAAGTCGACGACGAGAGTGTGCATGCCGAGTAACGTCGGATAAGTCAGTTTCGGGAGGACACGCCGGGTAAATACGCTCAGATCCCCTTCGCGCGGCCCCCGCGCCGACGACCCGTCGTAGATCATCTAACGTGACGAGTGGCCGAGAGGTGATGGTCAACTACCGTCGCAAAGAAATTTTTCGGGACTCCTGGCCACCAAACGCCATTTTCCGGGCGCGTGTCGCCGTGTTGACTCTTGCGGACTCCTGGTCAGTACGCATTACCTTTTCCCTCGTGACAGTCAACCGAGGCTGCGCGGCGCGGTAATGGCCGTGGCGCGGAAGCCCGTCGTCGAGGTGCGGCGCAGTCAGCGTCGGCGACGCACGGTGTCCGCGTACCGGGACGGCGAGCGCGTCGTCGTGCTCATCCCGGACCAGTTCTCCCGCGCCGAGGAGAGCGAGTGGGTCGACCGGATGTTGGCCCGGTTGGCCGCCCGGGAGGGCCGCTTCGCCCGCTCGGACGCCGAGCTGCTCGCCCGGGCCTGCCGTCTGATCGGCCTCTACCTGTCGGACCACGGTTCCGTCGCCGAGCCGGCAAGTGTGCGCTGGGTGACCAACCAGAACGGCCGCTGGGGCTCCTGTACCCCGGCCGACCGCACCATCCGGATCTCCCACCGGATCCAGGACATGCCCGACTGGGTGATCGACTACGTCCTTCTCCACGAGTTGGCGCACCTGATCGTTCCCAGTCACAACGCCACGTTCTGGTCCCTGGTCGCCCGCTACCCGAAGGCCGAGCGGGCCCGGGGCTACCTGGAGGGCGTGGCCGCCACCGCCGGCATCTGAGCCCCGGCTCGCGGGGCGGGTTAGGGTCGGCGGATGGTCCGACGTGTGGTGGTGGCGTTGCTCGGCCCGGTGTCCTGGTCGCCGCCGGGGATCCCGCCGGAGCGGTGGCGGACCGCCCTCGCCGAGGACGTGGTGGACCTGCTGGCCACGCTGAACGAGGTGGAGACCGCGGTGGCGGTCACGCCCGCCGACCGCTGGCTGGCCGACGCGGTGGTCTGGCCCGGCACCACCGTCCACGAGGTGCCCGAGCCCACCCCGAACGCGGTCCTCGCCGCCGTGGCCGGTTACGACCAGGCGGCCGTGGTCGCCGCCGACGCGCCCGACGTGCCCGGGCTGACGCTCGGCAAGCTGCTCCGGCCGCTGTCCAGCCGCCCGGTGGCGGTCGCCCCGGTGGAGGGGAGCGGGCCGGGGCTGCTCGGCGTGGCCGCCCGGCTGCCGGTGCCGCAGTGGTTGCCGGCGCTCGATCTCGACACGACCGCTCCGGCCGAGGTGCGGGCCGCCGCGCCCCGACCCGGAGACGTGGCGGTCACCGCCGGTTGGCGCCGCCTGCGCGGCCCGGCCGACCTGGGTGCGCTCGACCCGGCCTTCGAGGGCTGGGACGCGACCCGCGCGCTGCTTTCCGGCCGCCCCGGCTGACCCGCCCGCGCGCCACGTCGCTCCGCTGTCCGCTGTCCGCTGTCCGCCCGCGTGTCTCGGCGAGGAACGAGGGACTCCCATGGGCGCCTACGAACTCGATGACGCGGATGAGTCGGCTCGGCGTCGAGCCGCGTGTCGGCATCGGCTGCGGCGAACCTGTGGCGGTGAGTCGTCCGCGTCATCAAGTTCGTAGGCGCTGCTGGCCCTTCCGGCCGACTGCCGAGAGTCGTGCCGCAGCCTGTCGGCACCGCGGCGGCGTCCACCCGGGTCACGAACTCCCGGGCCCTTGCGCGGCGGGGCCCGCACGGAGAACCGTGCGGGCCCCGACCGGCGTCTCCGGGATCAGGACTGCTTGCCGTCGTCCTCGCCCGGGGTCGGCTCCTCCGGCCCGCCGGGCGCGGAGAAGTCGAAGTTGGCCAACTCGTCGTCCAGGTCGGTGGAGGTCGCGGCGAACGCCTCGGGGGCGGCGAAGTCGTCGTCCGACGGGAGCAGGTCGGGGTGACCCCACACCGCGTCCCGGCCGGCGATGCCACGCTGCTCGGTCAGCGCCGCCCAGAGGACTGTCGCCTCGCGCAGCCGGCGCGGCCGCAACTCCAGGCCGACCAGCGCGGCGAACGTCTGCTCCGCCGGGCCGCCCGCGGCCCGGCGGCGGCGGAACGCCTCGCCGAGGCTCACCACGTTGGGCAGACGGTCGCCGGCGGCGCTGTCCACCACGTGGCACACCCAGCCCTCGACCAGGGCGAGGACGGTCTCCAGCCGGGCCAGTGAGGCCTTCTGCGCCGGGGTGTCCTCGGGGGTGAAGATGCCCTCCAGGGCGATCGCCTGCATCGACTCCGGGTCGGTCGGGTCGACCCGGCCCATCGCCTCCTCGATCGCCTCCCGGTTGACCCGGATGCCGGCGGCGTAGCTCTCCACCGCCGTGAGCACGTGCCCGCGCAGCCACGGCACGTGCTGGAAGAGCCGCTGGTGGGCGGCTTCGCGCAGGGCCACGTAGAGGCGTACCTCGTCCTCCGGCAGCTCCAGGCCCTCGCCGTACGCCTTGATGTTGGCGGGGATGAGCGCGGCGGCGCCGGCGGGCCCCAGCGGCAGGCCGATGTCGCCGGCGGAGAGCACCTCGGCGGCGAGCGAGCCGAGCGCCTGGCCGAGCTGCCCGCCGAAGAGCGCGCCGCCCAGCGTGGCGACCATCGACTGCATCGGGCCGAGCTGGGCCCGCGCCTCCGGCGGCACCAGGTCGCCCATCGCGCCGACCATCCGGCTGGCCACCGGGTCGCAGAGCTTGCGCCACACGTCGAGCGTCTTGAAGATCCACTCATTGCGGTTCCAGGCCACCGAGGAACGGATGCCGGAGGGCCACGAGGTCGCCGGCTCCAGCCAGAGGTCGGCGATCCGGAGCGCCTCCTCGACCGCGTTGCGTTCGAACGGCGAGACCGCCGGGTCGCCGGCGGCGGCGAGCTGGCTCGCGGCCACCTGCCGGGCCAGGTCCCAGTTGACCGGCCCGCTGCCCGGCGCGGACAGCAGGTGCTGCAACTGCGACATGAACTGCTGCATCTGCGCGGGATCGTTGGGGTCTGGTGGTTGACCACCCGGGAGCGCGAAGCCGAACGGAATATCAGGCACGACCTCTACGGTACGCGGGCCCCGCCGCAGGTCGTGCCCGTCGGCGTTGCGCTGAGGGCGAAGTCCGTCGGTCACCGCGCCGGACGGCGCGGCGCGGATCGGTACGCTCTGGCGCATGAGACGTCGCGGCGTGACCGTCCTGCTCGGTGCCCTGCTCACCGCCCTGCTCAGCGTCGGCGTGCTGAGCGTGCCCCTGCCGTACGTCGTGCTCGGCCCGGGCCCGACCGTCAACACGCTCGGCAGTGAGAACGGCAAGGAGGTCATCCAGGTCACCGGACGCGCGACGTCCACCTCCGCCGGGCAGCTCCGGCTCACCACGGTCGGGGTGCAGCCCACGGTCCGACTCCGCTCGGCACTGGCCGGCTGGTTCTCCTCCGACGAGGCGGTGGTGCCACGGGAGCTGGTCTACCCGCCCGGGGAGTCGCAGGAGGAGGTCGAGAAGCGCAACGCGGAGGACTTCCAGAACTCGCAGACCAGCGCCGAGACGGCGGCCCTGCGTGAGCTGGGCTACCCGATCAAGGTGCTGGTCAAGACCGTCACCCCGGGTGGGCCGTCGGTGGACGCGCTGCGGGTCGACGACGTGCTCACCTCGGTCGACGGGGCGCCGGTGACCAGCGCGGCCAAGCTCACCGAGCTGATCCGGGCCAAGCCCGCCGGCACCGCGCTGAAGATCGGTTACACCCGGGGCGGCACGCCCGGCACGGCGACGGTGACCAGCCGGGAGCAGGACGGCCGGCCGCGCATCGGGGTCGAGATCGACCAGCAGCAGCCGCACCCGTTCACCCTCCGGATCGACCTCGGGGACATCGGCGGTCCGAGCGCCGGCCTGATGTTCACCCTGGGCATCATCGACAAGCTGGAGCCGGCGGACCTGACCGGCGGGAAGATCGTCGCCGGCACCGGGACCATCGACGACGAGGGTCGGGTCGGCCCGATCGGCGGCATCGCGCAGAAGCTGGTCGGCGCCAAGGAGGCCGGCGCGAAGGTCTTCCTGGTGCCCGCGGACAACTGCGCCGAGGCGGTCCGTAACCCGCAGCCGGATCTGCCGTTGCTCCGGGTGGCGACGCTCGACGACGCGCTCAAGGCGCTGGAGGCGCTGCGTGCCGGGGGGCAGCCGACGCGCTGCTGAGCAGGACCGGTCAACGGCCCCCGGGCGATCGTGACGTGACCTTGACCCGACGTGTTCAGGAACACCCCGTACTCTTGGGTGCCTGGTCGGAGCCGATCACCTCAAACGTGCGGAGCCAATAGTGGTCATGCGTAGCAGTCCCCTGCCGAGGATGAGTCGACGCGGGCGCGTCACCATCGGGGTCCTGGTCGGGGTGTTCGTGCTGTTCACCCTGCTCGGTTGGGGGGTCAACGCCTGGACCGACTGGCTCTGGTTCGACGAGGTCCGCTACACCCAGGTCTTCACCGGCGTGCTCGCCACCCGGCTGCTGCTGTTCCTGGTCGTCGGCGTCGGCCTGGCGCTGATCGTCGGCGGCAACCTCTGGCTGGCCTACCGGCTGCGGCCCCGGATGCGCCCGCACTCGGCCGAGCAGGCCACGCTGGAGCGCTACCGGATGCTGCTGACCCCCCGGCTCGGCACCTGGATCGCGCTTGTCTCCGCCGTGATCGGGCTCTTCGCCGGGCTCTCCGCGCAGACCCGGTGGGCCCAGTGGCTGCTGTTCCGCAACGGTGGCAACTTCGGCGTCAAGGACCCCGAGTTCGGCGTCGACGTCGGCTTCTACGTCTTCCAGCTCCCGTTCTGGCGCTACGTGCTCGGCGTCGGCTTCACCGCGGTGGTGCTGGCCCTGCTCGGCGCGCTGGCCGTGCACTACATCTTCGGCGGGGTGCGCCTGCAGGGCGTCGGCGACCGGATGACCAACTCCGCCCGCGCCCACCTCAGCTCGCTGGTGGCCGTCTTCGTCCTGCTCAAGGCCGTCGCCTACGTGCTCGACCGGCGGGCCATGCTGCTGGAGTACAACGAGGGCGCCAAGCTCTACGGCGCCGGCTACGCCGACGTGAACGCGCTGCTCCCGGCGAAGGAGATCCTCGCCTGGATCTCCGTGCTGGTGGCGCTCGCGATCATCGTGTTCTCCAACGCGGTGATGCGGAACCTGGTCTGGCCCGGCATCTCGCTGGCCCTGCTGGGCGTCTCCGCGGTGGCCATCGGCGGCATCTACCCGTGGGCCGTGCAGACCTTCGAGGTGAAGCCGAGCGCCCGGGACAAGGAAGCGCCGTACATCCAACGCAGCATCGAGGCGACCAGGTCCGCGTTCGGGCTCAACGGCACGAAGACCACCGGGTACGCGGCGAGCAACCTCGTGCCACCCGCCAGCCTGGCCACCGACACCTCGGTGGTGTCCAACGTGCGGCTGCTCGACCCGCAACTGGTCTCCGAGACCTACACGCAGCTCCAGCAGGTGCGGGGCTTCTACGACTTCGGCTCGAAACTCGACATCGACAGGTACGCGGTCAAGGACAAGACCTCCGACTACGTGGTCGGCGTCCGCGAGATCAACTACGGCGAGCTGACCGACCAGCAGAGCAACTGGATCAACCGGCACACCGTCTACACCCACGGCTACGGCCTGGTCGCCGCCCCGGCGAACCAGGTGGTCTGCGGTGGCCAGCCGTACTTCGTCTCCGGCTTCCTCGGCGAGAAGGCGCAGGAGGCGTGCTCCGCGCCGACCGAGGAGATCCCGGCCCAGCAGCCGCGGATCTACTACGGCGAGCGGATGGAGCCCGACGACTACGCGATCGTGGGGCAGAAGGGCGACCGCAACGTCGAGTTCGACCGCCCCACCCAGACCGGCGGCGAGCAGTACTACACCTACTCCGGCGAGGGCGGCGTCAAGGTCGGCTCGTTCCCCCGTCGGCTGCTCTACGCGATCAAGGAGCAGGAGTCGAACTTCCTGCTCTCCGAGGCGGTCAACGAGAACTCGAAGCTGCTCTACGTGCGTAACCCGCGCGACCGGGTGGAGAAGGTCGCGCCGTTCCTCACCCTGGACGGCGACCCGTACCCGGCGGTGGTCAACGGCCGCGTCCTGTGGATCATCGACGGCTACACCACGGCGGCCACCTACCCGTACGCCGAGCGGGTCAACCTCCAGGCGGAGACCGCCGACGAGCTGACCGGTCGGGGCACGTTCCAGCTCGCCCGGGAGAACGTCAACTACATCCGCAACTCGGTGAAGGCGACCGTCGACGCGTACGACGGGACGGTCAAGCTCTACTCGTACGACGACTCCGACCCGGTGCTGAAGGCGTGGAACAAGGCGTTCGGCGGTGACCTGGTGCTGCCCAAGGGCGACATCCCGGCGGAGCTGGCCGAGCACTTCCGTTACCCGGCCGACCTGTTCAAGGTGCAGCGCAACCTGCTCACCAAGTTCCACGTCACCGACCCCGGCGACTTCTACTCCGGCCAGGACTTCTGGCAGGTGCCGAACGTGCCGGACGCGCCGGACAGCGGGCAGAAACAGCCGCCCTACTACCTGTTCACGCAGTTCCCGGGGCAGGAGGGGCCACGGTTCCAGCTGACCTCCGCGGTCACCCCGAACGGGCGGCAGAACCTCGCCGCGCTGGTCTCCGGCTCGTACGTGGACGGGCAGCCGCGCCTGGAGGTGCTGGAGTTGCCGGACCAGACCCGGATCTCCGGGCCGACCCAGGTGCACCAGCAGATGACCAACAACGGCGACATCCGGCAGCAGCTCAACCTGCTCTCCTCCAACCAGGCGCAGGTGCAGTACGGCAACCTGCTGTCGCTGCCGTTCGCCGACGGCATGCTCTACGTCGAGCCGGTCTACGTGAAGAGCAGCAGCCAGGACGCGTACCCGCTGTTGCAGAAGGTGCTGCTCTCATACGGTGACGGCGGTTCGTACGTGGTGCTCGCCAACAACCTGAGCGACGGCATCAAACAGCTCGTCGAGCAGGGCAAACGTGCCGGCGCGGGTAGCCCGCCGCCGGCGACCGACGACGGCGAGACCCCGCCGCCGACCGGTGGCAACAACAACACCCCACCGCCGCTCACCGGCGAGCTGGCCGACGCGGCAGGCAAGGTGCAGAGCGCCATCGCGGAGGTCAAGGCCGCGCAGGCGTCCGGCGACTTCGAGCGGTACGGCCGGGCGTTGAAGGCGCTGGACGACGCGATGGCCGCGTTCCAGCGGGCCCAGGCGGCGGCGGGCGGGTCCGCCGCACCCTCGGGCAGCGCCTCGCCGGCACCCTCGGCCTCGTCGTCACCGTCGCCGTCCCCGAGCGGCTGACCCGTTTTGCGCCTCGTCGGGTCGGTGCGCTACGGTTAACGAGCCGACGCGGGGTGGAGCAGCTCGGTAGCTCGCTGGGCTCATAACCCAGAGGTCGCAGGTTCAAATCCTGTCCCCGCTACTCGTGACGAAGGGCCCCGGAGTTCACTCCGGGGCCCTTCACCGTTCCGGCGCGAGGCGGTGTCGGCGGGATCGGGGGACCCGGCTGATCTCCCCGATTCCGATGCGCTAGGCTGTACATACCGACGCGGGGTGGAGCAGCTCGGTAGCTCGCTGGGCTCATAACCCAGAGGTCGCAGGTTCAAATCCTGTCCCCGCTACTCGTGACGAAGGGCCCCGGAGTTCACTCCGGGGCCCTTCTCCCTATCCGGATCCTTCCCTCGCGTCCGACGTGCCCCGGTTGCGTGCCTCGGCGAGGATGGGGGCATGGCTGGATTGAACAGATGGTGGGGCCGCCTGACCGCGGTCATCGGTACGGTCGTGCTCTCGGTCTTCGTACCGGTCGCGGCCTGGGCGTCGACCGGCACCGGCGAGGTCGTGGTCGAGGCCGCGCGCCGGCGCTCCCGGGGTGGCTTCGGCGTCCTCGGCCTGCTCTGCTGCCTGGTGGTGGTCGGCGGGATCGTGCTGCTCGTGCTGATGCTGATGCGGAACCGGCGCAAGGGTCCGCCGCGCTGACGCGCGGTCCTGAGATGTCGAGCGGGGGCTCCTCCTCCACGGGACGCGTGAAGAAGGGGCCCCGCCCTACCCGCCGGCGAGGGCGGCGTTCGCCCGGGCCATGAACCGTGAGGTAGCGGTGCGGGCGCCGGCCCGCTTGCCACGGATGCTCTCGGCCGCGTCGATCAGCAGGCTCCGCACCGCGGCGTGCCCCTTCGGCGGCGGCGCGGGGGCCGGGCCGGCCAACTGGTCCAGCTCCCCACCCAGGGCCGCCACCCGCTTCTCGGCCCGGTCGGTCACGCCGTCGACGACGTACGTGCGGACCTGCGTGCTGGGGCTCAGCCCGCGTTCCACGCCGAGGATCCGACCGGCCGCCACGTTGGTGGTCAGGAAGTTGAGCACGTCCACCACCACGCCCGGGTGGCGGGTGCCGCGGAAGCCGGCCCAGTACATCGACGCCCGCGGCCACTGGGCGGCCGGCGTGCCCGGGAAGGCGACGACGCCCAGGTTGTCCTCGGTGAGGCGTTGCAGCTCCGGGAACTGGTGCGACCAGGCGAAGGACGCCGCGGTGTGGCCGGTGACCACGAGCTGGCGGGCCAGCTCGCCGGTGTCCGCCTGCTCCACCAGGGCCGCGCTCGGGGTGGCCCGGTCGAAGCGGGCGACCTCCCAGAACTCGAACCAGGCGAGCAGTTCGGCCGAGCTGAAACCGAGCTGCCGCCCCTGGTACAGCTCGCTGCCCTGGCCGCGCAGCCAGAGCCAGAGCGCCCGGTAGTCGCCGGAGGGGTCCATGGTGCCGGCCACCCGGTTGCCGGAGGCCCGGGTGACGCGGGCCGCCCAGCGGGCGTACTCCTTCCAGGACATGCCGGTGCGCGGCTCGGGCTGGCCCAGCCGGCGCAGCAGGTCCCGGTTGAAGACCAGCGCCGCGTTGGTCTGCGCGGCGGGCACCGCCACGGTCCGCTCCTCCACCCGGCCGTAGCGGGCCAACTGCTCCGGCAGGCCGCGCAGCTCCAGCCGGTCGTCGTCGGCGTAACGGGTGAGGTCGAGCAGGATGTCGCGGCGGTCGTACTCGGTGAGCAGGGTGTCGTCGATCTGGAACAGGTCGGGCACGTTGCCGCTGGTGGCCTGGGTGGCGAGGCGGTCGTAGTAGCCGGCCAGCCCCTGCCAGGTGATCCGGAAGCTGACCCGGGGGTTCTGCTGGGTGTAGAGGCGCAGCGCCTGCTCGGTCACCTGGGCGCGGCGGTTGCCGCCCCACCAGAACACCGACAGCTCGATCGGCCCGTCGTCGGCCGCGGCCTCGTCCTCCGCCGGGCTGCAACCGGCCAGCCCGCCGCTCAGCCCGCCGGCGAGCAGCGGCAGGCCGGTGAGCGCGCCGAGGAACCGTCGCCGGTCGAGGCCGGGACGGGGGACGGGCCGCTGAGCGCGCACGGTTCTCTCCGATGATGGGCTGGACGAATCATTCCACCGGCCCCGGACGGGGGTGTCAACGCCGGGTGGGACGGCCGGCGGGCGCGCCGGACGGCGTACGCCGGTCATGGTGTACTTACCGCCGTGGAACTTCTGCACTCGGGCAAGGTCCGGGACGTCTACGCCGACGGCGCGGACCTGATCCTGGTCGCCTCCGACCGCGTCTCCATCTACGACGTGGTGCTGCCGACCCCGATCCC
The DNA here is from genome assembly GCF_900090105.1 of Micromonospora humi. Lineage (GTDB taxonomy): Bacteria > Actinomycetota > Actinomycetes > Mycobacteriales > Micromonosporaceae > Micromonospora > Micromonospora humi. The sequence continues at coordinate 63,399 of NZ_FMDM01000013.1, forward strand.
GGACAAGGGCCGCCTGCTCACCGCGCTCTCGCTGTGGTGGTTCGAGCAACTGTCGGACCTGGTGCCGAACCACGTCGTCTCCGCCACCGACGTGCCGGCGGAGTTCGCCGGGCGGGCGGTCCGGTGCCGGCGGCTGGAGATGGTGCCGGTCGAGTGCGTGGCCCGGGGCTACCTGACCGGCGGTGGTCTCGCCGAGTACGAGCGCACCGGCTCGGTGTCCGGCGTGCCGCTGCCCCGGGGCCTGGTGGAGGCGTCGATCCTGCCCGAGCCGATCTTCACTCCGTCGACGAAGGCGCCGAAGGGCGAGCACGACGAGCCGATCACCTACGACCAGGTGGTCGACAAGGTCGGGCCGGAGACCGCGGAGCGGCTGCGGGAGATCACCCTCGACGTCTACCGGCGGGGCGCGGAGATCGCCGCGGATCGGGGCATCCTGATCGCCGACACCAAGCTGGAGCTGGGCTGGGCGCCGGACGGCACGCTGGTCCTCGCCGACGAACTGCTCACCTCCGACTCGTCCCGGTTCTGGCCGGCCGAGTCCTACCAGCCCGGTCGGGCCCAGTTCTCCTTCGACAAGCAGTACGTGCGGGACTGGGCCGTCGAGAGCGGCTGGGACAAGCTCCCGCCGGCGCCGGAGGTGCCGGCCGACGTGGTCGAGGCGACCCGCGCGCGCTACGTCGAGGCGTACGAGAAGCTCACCGGCGACCGCTGGGACTGACCGGACGTCTAGTCTCGTCCGCATGGCGACGAGGCTCGTGCAGATCAACATGAAGGCCCGGAACGACGCCGCGCTCGGCGGCTTCTGGGCGAAGGCGCTGGGCTGGGGCATCTCCAGCGAGGGGCCGGGCGTGACCAACCTCGAACCCGAGGGCATCGTCTACCCCGACCCGGTCGCGGTCTGCGTCGACCTCGTCGTCTCCACCGAACCCAAGGTGGGCAAGAACCGGGTGCACGTCGACCTGGCCACCACGTCGGCGGCCCATCAGGCGGAGCTGGTCGCGCGGCTGACGGAGCTGGGCGCGACGCCCGCCGACATCGGCCAGGGTGACGTCCCGTTCACGGTGCTGGCCGATCCGGAGGGCAACGAGTTCTGCGTGCTGGAGCCGCGCCCGATCTACCGGGACACCGGGCCGATCGCCGCGGTGGTGGTCGACTGCGCGGACCCGCGCGAGATGGCCCGGTTCTGGGGCGAGGCGACGGACTGGACCGTGCACGAGGTGACCGACCAGCACGCCTCGCTGCGTTCCGCCGCGGGTGTCGGCCCCTACCTGGAGTTCGTCCGCAACCCCGACCCGAAGACCGGCTGGAACCGCGTCCACCTTGACGTCCGCCCCTACCCGGGTGACGACATGGCGGCCGAGGTGGCCCGCCTGGAGACGCTCGGCGCCACCCGCATCGACCTGTCCGGCGCCCACATCCACTGGACGGTCATGGCCGACCCCGAGGGCAACGAGTTCTGCGTCCTCACCCCCTCCTGACCCGCGATCTTGCACTTCCTGCCCCGGCACAAGGGGCATTCAGGGCGGATCGCGGGCCGAAAGTGCAAGATCGCGGGGGAGGGCGGGCGGGAGGTCAGTCTTCCCAGTTCAGGGTGCGTTGGACGGCCTTGTGCCACTGGTGCAGCTCGTGCTCGCGGTGGGTCGGGTCCATGGCGGGCTCCCACTGGGCGTCGGAGCGCCACTTGTCCCGCAGCGTCGCCAGGTCGGGCCAGAAGCCGACGGCCAGGCCGGCCGCGTACGCGGCGCCGAGGCAGGTGGTCTCCGTGATCCGGGAGCGCACCACCGGCACGTCGAGCACGTCGGCAAGGAACTGCATCAGCAGCGCGTTGCCGGTCATCCCACCGTCCACCCGCAGCCGGCGCAACGCGACGTCGGAGTCGGCGTTCATCGCGTCGACCACCTCGCGGGTCTGGAACGCGGACGCCTCCAGCACCGCCCGGGCCAGGTGGCCCTTGGTGATGTAGCCGGTCAGGCCGGCGATCACACCCCGGGCGTCGCTGCGCCAGTGCGGCGCGAACAGGCCGGAGAAGGCCGGCACCACATAGCAGCCGCCGTTGTCGTCGACCGTGCGGGCCAGCTCCTCGACCTGACCGGCGGTGGAGATCAGGCCGAGGTTGTCGCGCAGCCACTGCACCAGCGAGCCGGTGACCGCGATGGCACCCTCCAGCGCGTACGTGGCCGGCTGCCCCTCGATCCGGTAGGCCACGGTGGTGAGCAGGCCGTGTCGCGACGGCACCGGGCTCGCGCCGGTGTTGAGCAGCAGGAAACTGCCGGTGCCGTAGGTGCACTTGGCCTCGCCGGGCTGGAAGCAGGTCTGCCCGAACAGCGCGGCCTGCTGGTCGCCGAGCGCGCTGGCCACCGGCACCCCGGCGAGGACGCCCTCGGCGGTGCCGTAGACCTCGGCCGAGCAGCGGATCTCGGGCAGCATCGCGGCCGGGATGCGCAGCGCGTCGAGCAGCTCCGGCGCCCAGTCGAGCGTCTCCAGGTCCATCAGCAGGGTGCGGCTGGCGTTCGTCACGTCGGTGACGTGCCGCCCGGTCAGCTTCCAGATGATCCAGCTGTCCATGGTGCCGAACAGCACCTCGCCCCGCTCGGCCCGCTCGCGCAGCCCGTCGACGTGGTCGAGCAGCCAGCGCAGCTTCGGCCCGGCGAAGTAGGTGGCCAGGGTCAGCCCGGTGCGGGCCCGCAGCCGGTCGGTGTCGTACGCCTCGGCCAGCTCGCGCAGCTGCGGGCCGGTGCGGGTGTCCTGCCAGACGATCGCGTTGGCCACCGGCCGGCCGGTGGCCCGGTCCCAGACCACTGTGGTCTCCCGCTGGTTGGTGATGCCCACCGCGGCGAGTCGCTCGGGGCCGATGTCGGCGTTCGCCAACGCCTCCCGCACCACGTGCTCCACGTTGGTCCAGATCTCCTCGGCGTCGTGCTCGACCCACCCGGGTCGCGGGAAGATCTGCCGGTGTTCGCGTTGGGCCACCGCGACGATCTCACCGGCGGAGTCGAAGACGAGGCACCGCGAGGAGGTGGTGCCCTGGTCGATGGCGGCGACGAACTCTCCGGTCACGCAGGCACCGTACCCGCCGGGCGCGTCCCGCGCCTCCGTCGGCCGGTCCGTACGATCATCAGACGTGCGTGACATTGCCGTGTTCAGCGGGACCGCCCACCCGGACCTCGCCGCCGAGATCTGCGCCCACCTCGCCGTTCCGCTGCACCCGGTGCGGGTGTCCCGGTTCGCCAACGACTGCCTCGAGGTGCAGTTGCAGGCGAACTGCCGGGAGCGGGACGTCTTCCTCATCCAGCCGCTGGTGCCACCGGTGCAGGAGCACCTGGTCGAGCTGCTGCTCATGATCGACGCCGCCCGGGGCGCGTCGGCCGCCCGGATCACCGTGGTGCTGCCGCACTACGCGTACGCCCGGTCGGACAAGAAGGACGCGCCGCGGATCTCCATCGGCGGCCGGCTCGTCGCCGACCTGCTCACCTCGGCCGGCGCGCACCGCGTGCTGGCCATGACGCTGCACTCGCCGCAGGTGCACGGCTTCTTCAGCGTCCCGGTCGACCACCTGCACGCGCTGCGTGAGCTGGCCGCCCACTTCAAGGGACACGACCTGAGCAACGCGGTGGTGGTCTCGCCGGACCTGGGCAACGCCAAGGAGGCGGCGGCGTTCGCCCGGATGCTCGGCACCCCGGTGGCGGCCGGCGCGAAGCAGCGGTTCAGCGACGACCGGGTGCAGATCAGCACGATCATCGGCGAGGTGGCGGACCGGGACGTGATCGTGCTGGACGACGAGATCGCCAAGGGCAGCACGGTGGTCGAGCTGATCTCGCACCTGCGGGAACGGCAGGTGCGTTCGATCCGGCTGGCGTGCACGCACGGGCTCTTCTCCAGCGGCGCGCTGGAGCGGCTGAGCGCGCAGGACGGCGTACTGGAGATCGTCTGCACCAACACGGTGCCGATTCCGGCCGAGAAGCGGGTGCCGAAGCTGGAGGTGCTCTCGGTGGCGCCGGCGCTGGCCGAGGCGATGCGCCGGATCCACAACGGCGAGTCGGTGAGCGCGCTCTTCGGCTGAGGGCGAGGCGGCCCGGCGGCCGGTCAGCCGTCCGGTGGACGGGTGGCGCTCCGCCGGGCGGTCACCGCCGTGGTGATCCGGACGACCGTGCCGGCGTCGCCGGTCTCGACCTCCATCGTGTCGCTCAGCTCCCGGGCCAGCCAGAGGCCCCATCCGCCGGCGGTCTCGGGAGCCGGGCGGTCGCGGTCGCGCAGTCGCCGTTCGCTGATCCCGTGCCCGTGGTCGGCGACCTCGCAGACCAGGTCGTCGCCGCGTCGCCAGAGCCGCAACCGGCCCTGCCCGCCGCCGTGGCGCACCGCGTTGGTGATCAGCTCGTTGACCGCCAGCACGAAGTCGTCGAGCCGCTGCCCGGTGAGCCCCACCGCGAGCGCGCAGGAGGTGACCGTGTGCCGCAGCTCGGTCACGTGGGCCTGGTCGAAGGCCTCGGCGATCAGTTGGGAAGGTTCGATGGGCACAACCGTACGCGGTGCGGGGAGTTCTGCGTTTGTCATGACCCCGTCCCGGCGATGGCCCTCGACGAATTTCGCGGCTTTTCCACCGTACGTCAGGGTTTCCCGACCCGCACCCCGCGGCCCGCGCGTGACCGACTGTGGCAGGGTGACGCCCATGCCGTCGTCCTCCGGCCTGGAAGGCCCGTTCTGGCGGTCCATCGCGGTGTTCCGGTTCGCCTCGCTCGCGTACGTCGGTGTGCTCGTGCTGCGCGACGGCGGCGAGTACGCGCACCCGGTGGCCGCCGGCGCCGTCCTGCTGGGCATGCTGGCCTGGAGCGGCGTGACGGCGGTCGGCTACCGGCGCCCGGCAGGGCGACGCTGGCCGCTGCTCCTGGCCGACCTCGCCGTGGTGCTGGCGATCATCCTGGCCACGCCGTGGGTGGTCGGCCGCCCGGCGCTCGCCGCCGGCGTGCCGGTGCTGACCTCGGCCTGGCTGGCCGGGCCGGTGCTGGCCTGGGCGGTCTCCGGCGGCCGGCGGCGGGGCACGGTGGCCGCGCTGGTGCTCGGCGGCGCCGACCTGGCCACCCGCGACCCGATCAACCCGTCGGCGTTCACCGGGGCCATCCTGCTGCTGCTCGCCGGCCTGGTGGTCGGGCACGTGGGCCGGCTGGTCGTCGAGGCGGAGGCCCGGTTGCAGCGGGCGGTGGAGCTGGAGGCCGCCACCCGGGAACGGGAGCGGCTGGCCCGCGACATCCACGACTCGGTGCTCCAGGTGCTGGCGCTGGTCCGGCGGCGGGGCGCCGACCTGGACGGCGAGGCGGCCGAGCTGGCCCGGCTGGCCGGGGAGCAGGAAGCCGCCCTGCGGTCGCTGATCGGCCGGGTGGACGCCGAGCCGGAGCGGGCCGGGGCCGACCGGGACCTGCGCGACCTGCTGGACCGCTACGCCTCGGCGGCGGTGCAGGTGGCCGCGCCGGCCACCCCGGTGCCGCTGCCCGCGCGGGCGGCCGGTGAGCTGGCCGCGGCGGTCGGCGCGGCGCTGGACAACGTGACCCGGCACGCGGGCGGGCGGGCCTGGGTGCTGATCGAGGACGAGGAGGCGACGGTGACCGTGTCGGTCCGCGACGAGGGGCCGGGGATCCCGGACGGGCGGCTGGCGGAGGCCGCGGCGCAGGGCCGGCTCGGGGTGGCCCAGTCCATCCGGGGCCGGGTGGCGGACCTGGGCGGCGAGGTGCGGATCGTCTCCGCCCCGGGCGCCGGGACCGAGATCGAGCTGACCGTGCCGAGGAGCCGGCGGCGGTGAGCATCCGGGTGATGGTGGTCGACGACCACCCGATGTGGCGGGAGGGGGTGGCCCGCGACCTCACCGAGGCCGGCCTCGACGTGGTCGCGACCAGCGGCGAGGGACGGCAGGCGGTCCGGGTCGCCGCGGCGGTCCGGCCCGACCTGGTCGTGCTCGACCTGCAGCTGCCGGACGTCTCCGGCGTCGAGGTGGTCCGGGGGTTGCGCGCCGCGTTGCCCGAGGTGCGGGTGCTCATGCTCTCGGCCAGCGGCGAACCGCAGAGCGTGCTGGACGCGGTGAAGGCCGGCGCCACCGGCTATCTGGTCAAGTCGGCCGCCCCGGCCGAGTTCCTGGACGCGGTGCGCCGCACCGCGGCGGGTGAGCCGGTCTTCACGCCGGGACTGGCCGGGCTGGTGCTGGGCGAGTATCGCCGGCTGGCCGCCGCGCCGCCGGCCCCGCACGACGACGCGCCCCGGCTCACCGACCGGGAGACCGAGGTGCTGCGGCTGGTCGCCAAGGGGCTGTCCTACAAGCAGATCGCCGAGCGGCTCCGGCTGTCCCACCGGACCGTGCAGAACCACGTGCAGAACACCCTGGGCAAGCTCCAGTTGCACAACCGGGTCGAGCTGACCCGGTACGCCATCGAGCGGGGCCTGGACGGGTGAGTCAGCGGGCCGGCGGCGGCTGGGTCTCGTGCACCGCCAGCTCCTCCGCGGTGGCCCCGCCGCCGGCGGCGCCCGCGTCGTAGGCGACGTTGTCGGTCTCCTGGTCGGTGTGCGCGCCCTCGTCCGGTTCGACCAGCCGGCCCACCTCGTGGTCGGCGACGGTGCCGAGCTGGCCGTGGTCGTAGACGGAGACCGGGGAGTGCGGGTCGGAGACCGGCCCCGGGTCGATCACGTCCGCGTCGAGCTGCGCCTGCGCGGCGGCCTCCTCGCTGTCCGCCTCGGCCGCGATCGCCGGGTCGACGGTGCCGGCCAGCGGGTCGTCGGCGGGACGCTCGTACTGCTCGCGGTCGAGCTTGTAGTCCAGCGACTCGCCGTCGAGCTGCTCCTCGGCGGTGGTGCCGAACCGGTCGACGGCGACCGGGGTGCGGTCGCCGGGGATCTGGGCCGGCTCCGGGCCGTCCGCCTCGCGCCCGGTCAGCACGTCGTCGTTGGCGGTCGAGTCGTCGTCGGCGGTGTCCGGCAGGCCCTCCGCCTCGGGATCGGACACGGGGGTGGGGTACTCGTCGTCGCGCATGGGAGTGACCTACCCACTGCGCTCACCGCATTAACCGCGACCGGCGGGGTGGATCGGGATCAACGGGGCGAAACGGCACCTCAGTTGCGGAAGGCCGCCTCGTCCTCGGCGTACAGCACGCACCAGACCACCTTGCCGTCGGGCAGCGGCGTGCTGCCCCAGCGCCGGGCCACCGTGTCGATGAGCAGCAGCCCACGACCGCCGACCGAGTCGACCGGCGCCGGCCCGGTGTACGCGGGACGCCCGGCGGCGTGGTCCCGGACCGCCACGTGCAGGGCGGCGCCGCGCGGGGCGAGCCGCAGCGTCATCGGGGTCGCCGCGTGCGAGACCACGTTGTTGACCATCTCGGTGACCGCGATGCAGGCCGGCTCGGCCAGCTCGGGCAGGCCCCATCGGGCGCACCCCTCGGCGATCAGCGAGCGGGCCACGCGTGCCGCCTCCACCACCGGTGGTAGCTCGACCTCGAGCAGGTCGGGTGGCGCCGGCCGGGGCTCCGGTGGGGCGCCCGAGTCCAGCAGCAGCTCGGCGGCCGGCCAGTCGGCGACCTCGCGGCGGACCTCGTGGAGCGCGTCGCGCACCGCCGGGTCGGGGATCCGCACCCCGGACAGGTCGACCCGCACCGGGCCCGGCCGCTGCCACAGCCGGGCGAGCAGCGTGCCCCGTACGGCCTCGGCCTCGGACCGGTCGAGCACACCCGTCAACCTGACCGTCGAGGATTCGTCGGTCTCGACCAGGCAACGCGCGTCCGTCCGCATGATCGTCCCATTGTGCACGTCGGTCCCGGCGCGCGCATCAGTCCGGTCGACGGGACTCACGCTCGCCCCGAACGGGAGCGCCGGTTGATCGCCGCGACGGTGCCGACCGCCGTGCCGGCGGCCGCCAGGCCGAACGCCGCCGTCATCCGCAGCAACTGGCCGCGCCGGCCGGACCAGCCGTCGGTCCGCTCGGCCGCCGAGCCGGGCGTGAAGACGTTGCCGGTGGCGTCCAGGCGGACGCCGGGGCCGAACTGGGTCCGCGCGGTGTACCAGCCGAGCGCCCGCTCGGCCAGCGCCGGGGCGAGCCGCCACTGGACCCCCATCAGCCGGGCCGCGCCGCCCGCGTACGCCTCGCGCCGGGGCCGGCGTAGCAGCCGGACCATCGTCTCGGCCACCATCTCCGGCGGGTAGACCGGCGGCGGCGGGGTCAGCTCGCGCCCGGTGTGGTTCGCCGCGTGCCGGAAGAACGGGGTGTCGATGCTGGCCGGCAGCACGGTGCAGAGCGAGATGGTGGTGCGACCGGTGACCCGGAGCTCCTGCCGCACCGTGTCGGTCAGCCCGCGAATGGCGTGCTTGGTCGCGTTGTACGCCGACTGGTACGGCATGGCCACCTCGGCCAGCACGGACGCGTTGTTGATCAGCACGCCGCCGCCGGCCGCGGTGAGCCACGGCAACGCGGCCCGGGTCCCGTGCACGGTGCCGAGCAGGTTCACCTCGACCACCCGGCGGAACTCGGCGACCGGGATCTCGTCGAACAGTCCCACCGTGCCCACGGCCGCGTTGTTGATCCAGGCGTCGATCCGGCCGAACTCGTCCGCCGCCCGGGCCGCCAGCAGCTCCACCGCGTCCGGATCGGTCACGTCGGTGGGCACCACGAGGGCCTGCCCGCCCAGGTCCCGGCAGTGCTCGGCGACGCGCCGCAACGCCGCCTCGCTCCGGGCGGCCAGCACCACCGCGACGCCCCGGCCGGCCAGCGCGTAGGCGGTGGCCGCACCGATGCCACTGGAGGCGCCGGTGATGACGACGGTGGCGTCGGCGAGACTGCGGGTGAGTGGCATTCCCCGGCGGTACCCCGACGCCGGCCGGTCATGCCGGCGAACCCCGCGCTGATCGGGTTCGGTCCGCCGTGCTGTCCCGTGGACGGGACGCCGGACACAGTGGCGATCTGCCAGGTTTGGGGCCACCGACCCCGGGTTAATGGGACGCTCTACCGGGAGACCCCGCTACCGAAGCAACGCATGGAGGTGCACCATGCGCGTCGGCCTTGTTTGCGCGCACGCCGGCTCGTCCACCGACGGTCCCACCGTCGGGACTCAGGAGCATATTGCGCGTGTGGCGGCTGAACTCGCCGCCCGGGGCCACGAGGTCCGCGTGTACGAGCGCCGCGACGCGGCCACCCAACCGGCCCTGGTCGAGCTGGACGGCTACCGCCTGGAGCGGGTGCCGGTCGGCCCGCCCGATCCGCTGCCCACCGGAGAACTGGTGCCGTACGTGGCCGAGTTCGGCCGCTGGCTGGCCGGCGAATGGTCCGGCGACTGGGCGCCCGAGGTGGTGCACGGGCACTACTGGGTGGGCGGGCTGGCCGCCGCGCACGCGGTCCGCGCCACCGACATCCCGGTGGTGCAGACGTTCCACTCGCTCGGCGTCGAGCAGCTCCGCCACCTCGGCCGCGGCTACGCCGGGCCGGGCCAGCGCATCCCGCTGGAACGGGCGCTCACCCGGGCCGTGGACGTGGCGGTCGCCCAGTGCAACGACGAGGTCGACGAACTGACCCGGATGGGCCTGCAACGGACCTCGGTGGCGATGGTGCCGACCGGTGTGGACACCGGATACTTCCACCCCGACGGCGAGGCGGCCCCCCGGGACCAGCGCCCGCGCATCCTCTCCGTGGGCGGGCTCGCGCCCGGGCACGGCCAGGACGACCTGATCCGGGCGATGCGCCTGGTCGGCGACGCGGAGCTGGTGATCGCCGGCGGCCCACCGGCCGAGCGGCTGGCCGGGCACGCGGAGGCACGCCGGCTGCGCGAGCTGGCCGAGCGGGCCGGGGTGGCGGAGCGGATCCAGCTCGTCGGCGCGGTGCCGCACGACCAGATGGCCACCTGGTACCGCTCCGCGGACGTGGTGGCCTGCACCCCGCACTACTCCTCCGCCGGCCGGGTGTCGCTGGAGGCGATGGCCTGCGGCGTGCCGGTGGTCGGCTACGCCATGGGCGGCATCGCCGACGCGGTCGTCGACGAGGTGACCGGCAAGCTGGTGCCGCCCGGCGACGTGCGCACCCTCGGGGTCACCCTGCGCCGGATGCTCACCGACAACGCCGGCCGGTTCGCGTACGGGCACGCGGCCGTGGACCGGGTGCGGTGCAGCTACACCTGGGAGCGCACCGCCGCCGCCCTGGAGCGGCTCTACGAGCGGGTGATCGGCCGTCGCCGGCCGGCCATGCCGGTGGAGCCGACGCCGCCGGTCGAGGTGGTCGTCTCCGAACGCGGGCCGGTCGAGGCGGCCTGAGCCGGCACCACCCCGGCGCCGATCATCGCCGGTTCCCGGTCCCGGGCGGTCACGTGGTGGTGCTGCGGCTCGGCGTACCGGGTCAGGCCCACCACGGCCGCCAGGGTGACCAGGAAGCCGAGCCCGGCCAACCACTCCCGGCCCGGCCAGATCTTGTCGTTGAGCAGCAGCAACCCGACGATCGCGGCGGGCACCGCCCCGGCCGCGTCCATCGCGGCCACCGCCGCGGTGGTCGACCCGCGTTGCATGGCCAGGCCGAGCAGCAACTGGCCGACCACCGAGTGGGCGATCAGCAGGTAGAGCAGCGGGTCACGGACGAACGCCTCCGCCGAGTCGGCGGAGGCGAGCGGGCGGGCGGCGACCGCGGCGGCCGAGAACGCCATCCCGGCCAGCGACCCGAGCACCACCGAACCGAGCGCCCCCCGTAACCGGGCGGCGAAGAAACCCGACCCGGCGATCAGGCCGAGCGCCGCCACCAGGCCTACCAGCCCGGCGGTGCCGAGCTGCCGGGACGGCGCCGGCTCGGCCGCCAGCACCAGCGCGGTGATGCCGCCGAACAGCAGCACCAGCAGCACCACCTCGGCGGCCGGCAGGCGCCACTTGAGCACCAGCACGCCCAGCACCGCGGTGACCCCGAGCCCGGCCGCCACCGACGCCTGGACCAGGAACAACGGCAGGTCCCGCCGGGCCAGGAAGGCCAGCACGAAGCCGACGACCTGGCAGGCCAGGCCGATCAGGTACGTCCGGTGACCGGCCAGCCGCAGCAGCAGCCCCGGGTCGAAGGTGTGGTGCACGGTGGTCCGCGCCGCGGCCACCGACTGGAGGAGGTTGGCGAAGCCGTACGCGACGATCATCGCCGCGAGAAAGCACCAACCGGAGGAGACCACCTGGCGAGGATAGAGGCTCGGGCCCCCTCAGCGCTCGGCCGGCCGGCCGAGCCGGCCCAGGATGTCCTCGTGCAGCCGGCCGTTGCTGGCCACGGCGCTGATGTCGGCGGCGTCGACGCCGGCCGGTGCGGGTCGCCCGGCCAGGTCGGTGAACCGGCCTCCCGCCTCGGTGACGATCGGCACCAGCGCGGCGACGTCCCACAGCGACAGCTCCGGCTCCACCATCACGTCCAACGCGCCCTCGGCCAGCAGCACGTAGCCGTAGAAGTCGCCGTACGCCCGGCTGCGCCAGGTGTCCCGCATGAGCTGGAGCATCGCGTCCAGCCGGCCGGCCTGTTCCCAACCGGTCAGCGAGGAGTAGCAGACGCTCGCGTCGGCCAGCGCCGAGACACCCGAGACCCGGATCGGCGTGCCGTCCGCCGCGCCGGTGCCGGCGAACGCGCCCGCGCCGAGCGCGCCCCACCAGCGCCGGCCCAGCGCCGGAGCGGAGACCAGCCCGAGCACCGGCCGATCGTGCTCCAGCAGCGCGATCAGGGTGGCCCAGACCGGTACGCCCCGGACGAAGTTCTTCGTCCCGTCGATCGGGTCGACCACCCAGCGCCGCCCGTCCGGGCCGGCCGGCGGCTGCTCCCCGTACTCCTCGCCGAGCAGGCCGTCGGCGGGGCGGTGGGTGGCCAGCAGCGCGCGGATCTCCCGCTCCACGGCGGTGTCCGCGTCGGAGACCGGCGTCAGGTCCGGCTTCGACTCCACCCGCAGGTCGAGCGCGCGGAACCGGGCCGACGAGACCGCGTCGGCGGCGTCGGCGAGCAGGTGGGCGAGGGCGAGGTCGTCGGCGTACCCGGTCATGGTCGACACGCTAGCGCCGCCGCCGCGGCCGGGACCGGCGGGTGCCGTGCGGCCCGCCGGTCAGGAACCGGCGAGCGGATCACCGGGGTTGCGCTCCGGCTCGCGCGCGTCGCCCTCGCCGCTCTGCGAGGCCAGCAACCGACGGTACGAGGCCAGCCGGCGCGGGTCCGCCTTGCCGGCGGCGACCCAGGCGTCCAGCGCGCAGGTCGCCTCGTCGGCGGTGTGCGGACAGTTGGCCGGGCAGTCGACGGTCGCCTCGACCAGGTCGGGGAAGCCGTGCAGCAGGCTCTCCGCGGAGACGTGCGCCAGCCCGAAGCTGCGCACCCCCGGGGTGTCGACGATCCAGCCCGGGTCGCCGCCGGCCCGCGCGCCCGGCTCCGGCGGCAGGCGCAGCGCCACCGCGCTCGTCGAGGTGTGCCGGCCCCGCCCGATCGCGCTGACCGTGCCGACCGCCCGCTCCGCCTCCGGGACCAGGCGGTTGACGAGCGTCGACTTGCCCACCCCGGAGTGCCCCACCATCACCGAGACCCGCCCGGCGAGCAGCGTGCGCAGATCGGCCAGCTCGGAACCCGGCCGGATCAGCACGTACGGCAGCTCCAGCTCGGTGTAGTAGCCGAGCACCGCCTCCGGGCCGGCCAGGTCGGCCTTGGTCAGGCAGAGCAGCGGCTCGATGTCCGCGTCGTACGCGGCCACCAGGCAGCGGTCGATGAACCCGGTACGCGGCGGCGGGTCGGCCAGCGCGCTGACGATCACCAACTGGTCGGCGTTCGCCACCACCACCCGCTCCAGCCGCCCCTCGGCGGTGGTGTCGTCGTCGTCGGCGGTGCGCCGCAGCACGGAGGTGCGCTCGGCGATGCGCACGATGCGGGCCAGCGCGCCGGGTGCGCCGGAGACGTCACCGACCAGACCCACCCGGTCGCCCACCACCACCGACTTGCGGCCCAGCTCGCGGGCGCGCATGGCGGTGACGACCGGATCGTCGAGGCCGGCGTCCGGTCGGACGCAGGTGTAGCGACCGCGGTCGACCGCGATCACGAACCCGTCGACCGCGTCGTCGTGCCGGGGTCGGGTGCGGGTGCGGGGCCGCGACGACCGGCCGGGGCGCACCCGGACGTCGTCCTCGTCGTACTCCCGCCGCCTGGTCGCCAGGACGTCCCCCCGCTGTCAGTTCTTGCCGGTCACCATTCCCGACCATAGTGCCGGGAACTCCGGCATGGTCTTCGAGGTGCACGTCACGTCGTCGACCTCGATGCCGGGGACGGCCAGCCCGGCGACCGCCGCGGCGTGCGCCATCCGGTGGTCGGCGTACGTCCGGAAGGTCCCGCCGCGCAGCGGGCGGGGCCGGATCTCCAGGCCGTCGCGGGTCTCGGTGATGTCGGCGCCCAGCGCGGTGAACTCCTTGGCCAGCGCGGTGACCCGATCGGTCTCGTGGCCCCGGATGTGGCCGATGCCGGTCAGCCGGGACGGCGTGTCGGCCAGCAGGGTGAGCGCGCTCAGCACCGGGGTCAGCTCACCGACGTCGGAGAGGTCGGCGTCGAGGCCGCGCACCGTGCCGGTGCCCCGCACCCGCAGCCCGTCGGTGCCGAGCGTCACCTCGCCGCCCATCCGGTGCAGCAGCTCGCGCAGCCGCTCCACCGGCTGGAGGCTGCTGCGCGGCCAACCCTGGAGGGTGACCTCACCGCCGGTGACCAGGGCGGCGGCGAAGAACGGCGCGGCGCCGGAGAGGTCGGGCTCGATCTCCCAGCCGCGCCCGGTGAGCGGGCCGGGCTCGACCACCCAGACGTCGGGGGTGGTGTCGTCCACCGCCGCCCCGGCGGCGCGCAGCATCTGCACGGTCATCCGCACGTGCGGCGCGGAGGGCACCGGTGGGCCCTCGTGCCGGACCACCACGCCCCGGTCGAAGCGGGGCCCGGCGAGCAGCAGCCCGGAGACCAGCTGGCTGGACGCGGAGGCGTCGATGACCACCTCGCCGCCGGCCACCCGGCCGGCGCCCAGGACGACCAGCGGCAGGCTGCCGACCGGTGGGGCGTCGATGCGGACGCCGAGCGCGCGCAGCGCGTCGATCAGCGGGCCGAGCGGACGGGTGCGGGCGTGCGGGTCGCCGTCGAAGGTGACCCGGCCGGCCGCCAGCCCGGCCACCGGGGGCAGGAAGCGCATCACGGTGCCGGCCAGGCCGACGTCGACGTGCGCCGGGCCGACCGGCGGGTGCGGCCGGACCAGCCATCGTTCGTCGTCGGAGATCGACACGTGCGACCCGAGCGCGCGCAGGCCACCGGCCATCAGCTCGGTGTCCCGGGCGCGCAGCGGCCGGTCGAGCGTCGACGGCCCGCTGGCCAGCGCGGCGAGCACCAGGGCCCGGGCGGTCATCGACTTGGAGCCGGGCAGGCGCAGCGTCGCGGCGACCGGGTCGCTCGCGGTCGGCGCGGTCCACGGCTGCGGCGGACGCGTAGCGGTCGGATTCCCCACGCCCTCATTCTGCCAACCCGACACCGCCGGTGGGACCGGTCGTCGGGCCTGCTCCCGGTGGGCGGGACAGCCGGATCGGCCGGGTGGGGCTAGCGTGGGCGCCATGTGCGGGAGGTACGCGACGACCCGGAGCGCGGGCGACCTGAGCGCGCTGTTCGAGGCGGCCGACCCGGCCGGTGCGGTCGGGCCCGACTTCAACGTCGCGCCGACCGATCCCGCGCCGTTGGTGCGGCTCGCGCCCGAGGGGCACCGGCTGCTCTCGCTGGGTCGCTGGGGGCTGCTTCCGCCCTGGGCCCGCAGCGCGACCGGCGCCGCCCGGATGATCAACGCGCGGGCCGAGACGGTCGCCACCAGCCGGGCCTACGCCCCGTCGTTCGCCCGCCGTCGCTGCCTGGTCCCGGCCGACGGGTGGTACGAGTGGGTCCGTCGGCCCGACGGCGGCCGGCAGCCCTACTTCATGACCCCGCGCGACGGCTCGGTGCTGGCCTTCGCGGGCATCTGGTCGGTCTGGGAGTCGACCGGGTCGTCCCGGCTCACGTTCAGCGTGCTGACCACCGCGGCCCTCGGCGAGCTGGCGGAGGTGCACGACCGGATGCCGCTGCTGCTGCCCCGGGAGCGGTGGGCGTCCTGGCTCGGCCCGACCGACGAGCCGGCCGCGTTGCTCGTTCCGCCCGACACCGGGCAGCTGGCCGGGTTGGAGATCCGGCCGGTCTCGACGGCGGTCGGCGACGTCCGCAACGACGGCCCGGAGCTGATCGCCCGGGTCGTGCCGGCGGGTGCGGAGGCCGACGCCGAACCGACGCTGTTCTGATCACACTCAGCACATTGTCGAGTGCTGATTTGCCGGGGTTGCGCCTGATACGTCGCCCGGCCGTTTAGTCATGTTTACCGAAGACACTTGTCCCCGCGTGCGCGAGTGCGATAGAACACAGCGCCGGTGATGGGCGTCTGTTCGCACGGGGCGGATGACATCCATCGATCTCTAGCAAGATCTTCGCCGGTCCCACGGGGGAGGTGGGTGTATTGACACGGGCACGCATGCCGCGCCCGCACGAGGTGGCCGCCGCGCGGCGTGATCCGCGCCTGTTGCGGGCCTTGCGCGAACGGCGCCAGGACGAGGCGTGGCGCACCAGGGGAACCTGCCAGAGCGTCGATCCGGAGACGTTCTTCCCGGCGCCCAACGAGCCGGCCGACGCGGCGGTGGCACTCTGCCGCACCTGCGACGTGCAGGGCTCCTGTCTGGCCTGGGCGCTGGAGGTGGGCGACTGCCACGGCGTCTGGGGCGGCACCACGCCGCGGGAAAGGCGGGCCATGCTGGTCGCCTGGCGCAGCGAGGTGCAGCCGGATCCGGACGCGGTCGACGAGCCCGGTCCGCCGGTGCGCGACCGCCTGCTCACCCTGGTGCCGCTGAGCTGACGCCGACGTCGCCCGTGGCCCGCCTGCCGGCCACGATCGACGTCGGCTGCCGCCCGGGGTGGTCCGGCCGGCGACGGAGCGGCCACCCCGGGGTGGTCCGGCCGGCGATGGCGTCCCGCGTCGGGTCTACCCGGCGTCTGCGTGCCGGCCGGCCGCCTGTGGCGTCTGGGTGCCGGCCAGGTGGCGATGGCGTCTGGGTGCCGGGGCCGGGTGGCGATGGCGTCTGGGTGCCGGGGCCGGGTGGCGATGGCGTCTGGGTGCCGGATCGGTCCGGCGGCGACGGCTGTCGCCGGGTCTGCGTCGCCGGGCGATGTGCCGTGCGCAGAATGGGCCGGTGCGGCACGACGACGAGATCGACACACCGAGGGGACCGGCCCGCATCCGGCTCGACCCGCCGTCGGTGGCCGGCGGCACCGTGCTGGTGCTGGGTCACGGCGCGGGCGGCGACGTCGACGCGCCGGATCTCGTGGCGGTCCGCGACGCGGTGTGCGGCGCCGGGGCGGGGGTGGCGTTGGTGACCCAGCCCTACCGGGTCGCCGGGCGGCGCGCGCCCGCGCCGGCCGGGCACCTGGACGAGGCGTGGGCCGTGGTGCTGGCCGAGCTGCGTCGACGCCTGCCGGAGGCCGGCCGCTGGGTGGTGGGCGGTCGGTCCAGTGGCGCGCGGGTGGCCTGCCGGACCGCCGACGTGGTCGGGGCGGCGGGCGTGGTGGCGTTGGCGTTCCCGCTGCATCCGCCCGGCCGGCCGGAGCGTTCCCGGGCCGGCGAGCTGGGCACCGGCCTGCCCACGCTGGTGGTCAACGGTGACCGGGACCCGTTCGGCGTACCCGATGCCGGGCCCGGGATCGAGGTGGTCGTCCGGCCGGGGGAGCGGCACGACCTGCGGCGGGATCCGGCCGGCACGGCCGAGGTGGTGCGCGGGTGGCTCGCGGCCCGGGGTTGGCTGCCGTGACGTCGGCCTGAGGCCGGAACCGTCCTGCTCCGGGCATGGGCATCGGCGTGCGTGACCGTCCCTGGTGGGCGGTCGTTGCACCGGTTGGTGCCGTCCGCCCGGTTCGGGCGGGGCCGGGACCACCTCCCAGGCCCTTCCTGGTCCCAGCGTCGGTCGCGGCCGAGGCTGGGGCCGGGACGGGTGGCCGTCCCTCCGACGCGCATCGCGGAATGCGGTGGCCCGTGGTCCGCGTTGACCCCCTTGGAACGACATTGTCAGCGCGAGGGGGGTGACCGGTGCCGATCGAGACACGGAGCCGGGAGCGGGACGAACGGGACGAACGGCAGCTCCGGCGGCTGCTCGACGCGCCGGAGTGGCCCGCGGCGGCGTCGGCCGTGAGCACCGGCACACACTCGGGAAGTGAATCTGCCGTCAGGCGGGTACGCGTATCCTCGGCGGGAAAGCATCCGACGCGAGGGGATGTGCGGTTGACCACCGAGAAGACGGACGAGCGCAGGGCCCGCTTCGAGCGGGACGCGATGCCCTTCGTCGACCAGCTCTACGCTGCCGGGCTGCGGATGACCCGCAACCCGGCGGATGCCGAGGACCTGGTCCAGGAGACATACCTGAAGGCGTACGCGGCCTTCCACCAGTTCGAGCAGGGCACCAACCTGAAGGCCTGGCTGTACCGGATCCTGACCAACACCTACATCAACTCCTACCGGAAGCGGCAGCGCCAGCCGGTCCAGGCGCCGACCGACGAGATCACCGACTGGCAGCTCGCCGAGGCGGAGTCGCACACGTCCAGCGGCCTGCGCTCGGCCGAGACCGAGGCGCTCGACCGGCTGCCGGACAGCGACGTCAAGGAGGCCCTCCAGCAGTTGCCGGAGGAGTTCCGCCTGGCGGTCTACCTGACCGACGTCGAGGGCTTCTCCTACAAGGAGGTCGCCGACATCATGGGCACGCCGATCGGCACCGTGATGTCCCGCCTGCACCGCGGCCGACGCAATCTGCGGAAGCTCCTGGAGCGTTACGCGGCGGAGCGCGGGTTCAGCGCCGCGCCGTCGAAGGGTTCGACCGCCGCCGCCGGCCGGGAGGTGTGACCGTGAGTTGTGGACAACCGCACGAGACGGACTGCCGTGAGGTGCTCGCCGAGGTCTACCTCTACCTCGACCTGGAGTGCGGCGAGGAGCGCCGGGTGCTGATCCGGCACCACCTGGACGAGTGCGGGCCGTGCCTGCGCGAGTACGGCATCGAGCAGGAGGTCAAGGCCCTGGTCGCCCGGTGCTGCGGTAACGAGGCGGCGCCCGAGAAGCTGCGCGAGCGGCTCCGGCTGCGGCTGACCGAGCTGGTGGTGTTCGAGACCAGCGAGTCCCGCGAGCTGGCCGACTGAGGTCGGCGACCGATCAGACACCGGTGGCCCGGGTCCACGTGGACCCGGGCCACCGGTGTGTCCGGCCCCGGGCCGGCGTCGCTGATCGGTGATCAGGAGTTGGGGCGCTTGCCGTGGTTGGCGCCGCTCTTCTTCCGGGCCTTCTTCTTCCGGGCCTTCTTCGCCATGCTCTGCCTCCTCGTACTGGTCACGGTCCGGCCGCGGGCGAGCGCGGCGGAGGTCGCGTGCGGCCGGCGGATCGCCGGGCGCCGACCCGCACGATGCTAGTGCCGCCGCTGCCGCGCCGGGCGCGGTGGGGCCGCGTCGCGGGCCGGTGGTCAGCGGGCCGGCGTGACCGGGGTCATGGTTGGATACGTTCGCAGGACCCGTCGGACTTGAGGGAGGGCCCGGAGATGGCCGAGGAGATCCGCGCCGAGATGGTGGCGAACGTCTGGAAGGTCGTCGCGTCGGCCGGGGACACCGTGTCCGAGGGTGACACGCTGGTGATCCTGGAGTCGATGAAGATGGAGATCCCGGTGGTCGCCGAGTCCGACGGCGTGGTGCAGCAGCTCGCGGTGAACGAGGGCGACGTGGTGCAGGACGGCGACCTGATCGCGGTGATCGGTTGACCGGCCCGCTCGTCCGCCGGGCCCGGCCGGCGGACTTCCCGGCGGTGGCCCGCCTGACGGTGGCCGCGTACGAGGCGGACGGCCAGCTCAAGGCCGAGAACGGGTACGAAGCGGTGCTCGCCGACGTGGCCGGCCGGGCGGCGACAGGTGAGGTGCTGGTCGCGGTGGACGAGTCCACCGGCGCGGTGCTCGGCGCGGTGACGTTCGTGCTGCCCGGCACCCCGTACGCGGAACTCGCCGGGCCCGGCGAGGCCGAGTTCCGGATGCTCGCGGTCGATCCGGCCGCGCAGGGTCGGGGCGCCGGCGCGGCGCTGGCGGAGGCGTGCGTGGCGCGCGCCACCGAGCTGGGGTGCGTGGCCGTGGTGATCTGCGTGCGCGCCGGCATGTCGGCGAGCGCGCGCCGGCTCTACGACCGGCTCGGGTTCGTCCGCGTGCCGGAGAAGGACTGGACCCCCGCGCCCGGCGTCGACCTGCTCGGCCTGCGCCTGGACCTGACCGCCGCCCGCTGAGCCGGCCCGCACCGTCCCGGTCGTCGGCTCAGTCGCCGTCGCCGATCCTGGCGAGCAGCTCGTCCGCCACCTCCAGGGCGATCTTCTTGCGCTCCTCGTCGGTGACCCCGGGGGCGCGCACCGCGAACCAGCTGCTGTGCACCGCGAACAGGGTGAGCGCGGCGCGCAGCTGCGCGGCGGGCGACTCGTCGCCGCGGCTCAACTCACCGGCGAGCCGCATCATCCGGTCACGCATCTGCTGACCGACGACGAGGCTCTTCAGCAGGGTCTGGTTCTGCTCGAAGAAGCGCATCACCTTGGGCAGCTCGCCGGCGAACATGCTGTCCGCGTACCGGCCGATGAGGGTGCGCCGGGTCGCCAGCGTGGCCGGCTGCTCGGCGGCCCAGGCGATCAGCTCGTCCATCCGCCGCAGTCGGTCGTCGGCGAAGCTGCTGACGATCTCGTCCTTGCTCTTGAAGTGGTAGTAGAGCGCGGCCTTGGTCACGTTGAGCCGCTCGGCGATCTCCCGGAGCGAGGTCTTCTCGTACCCCTGCTCGGTGAAGAGCTCCAGCGCGACGGCCTGGATCCGTTGCCGTGTGCCGCCTGTGCTCTCGCTCACCCGACCGACACCTTCCAATCCGCTTGACGTTGTCCTCGCATCGAGCTTACCGTGCGGCTGGTAAGTCAACTAGCCGGGCGGCAAGTAAGTCGATCACCGATCTGCGGGGGAGCCTACCCATGAGTCAACCAACCCCGGTCACCGCGAAACCGAACGTCCGGGTCGTCCTGTTCGGCCTGATGATCGCGATGATGCTCGCGATGCTCGACAACATGATCGTCAGCACCGCGCTGCCGCGCATCGTCTTCGAGTTCGGCGGCGCCGACCACTTCACCTGGGTGGTCACCGCCTACGTGCTGGGCACCACGGTCTCCACCCCGATCTGGGGAAAGCTCGGTGACCTCTACGGCCGCAAGGCGGTCTTCCTCACCGCGGTGGTCGTCTTCCTCGTCGGCTCCGCGCTCTGCGGCATGTCCGGCTCCGGCGTCTTCGGCGGCACCGACAGCGGCATGATCGAGCTGATCGCGTTCCGGGCGGTCCAGGGCCTCGGCGCGGGCGGTCTGATGGTCGGCGTCATGGCGATCATCGGTGACCTGGTCCCGCCCCGCGAGCGCGGCCGCTACCAGGGCATGATCGCCGGCATCATGGCCATCGCCATGGTGGCCGGCCCGCTGGTCGGCGGCTTCATCACCGACAACCTCTCGTGGCGCTGGGCGTTCTACGTCAACCTGCCGCTCGGCGGCGTGGCGCTGCTGGTCCTCGCCACCACCATGCACCTGCCGAAGTACCGCACCGAACACAAGATCGACTGGCTGGGCGCGGCGCTGCTCTCCGTCGGCATCACCGCGATCGTGCTGGTCACCACCTGGGGCGGCAACGAGTACGCCTGGGCCTCGCCGCAGATCCTCGGCCTGGCCGTGCTGGCCGCGCTCGCGCTGGCCGCGTTCGCGGTGGTGGAGCGGCGGGTGCCCGAGCCGATCCTGCCGCTCGGCCTGTTCACCAACCGCAACTTCGCCCTCATCTCGGTGATCGGCTTCCTGCTCGGCTTCGCCATGTTCGGCGCGATGAACTTCCTGCCGCTCTACCAGCAGACCGTGCAGGGCGCCTCGGCCACCAACAGCGGCCTGCTGCTGCTCCCGCTGATGTTCGGCATGCTCGTGGTCTCGCTGGTGGTCGGCCGGACGATCACCAAGACCGGCCGCTACCGTGCCTTCCCGATCATCGGGGGCGTGGTGATGGCGCTCGGCATGGGCCTGCTCAGCCTGCTCGACCTCGACACCAGCAAGGCCCAGTCCTCGCTCTACATGGTCGTGCTCGGCGTGGGCATGGGCTTCCTCATGCAGACCTCGATGCTGATCGCGCAGAACAGCGTCGAGCAGAAGGACCTGGGTGCGGCGAGCGGCGCGGCCACCTTCTTCCGCTCCATCGGTGGCTCGTTCGGCGTCTCGCTCTTCGGCGCCGTCTTCGCCAACCGGCTGGCCGACTCGCCGGCCGGGCCGGCGTTCGCCACCAAGGGCGGCGGCGAGGGCGGCGCGATGGACCTGGAGAAGCTCAAGGAGCTCACCGGCCCGGCGCGGGAGCTGGTGCTCGGTGCGCTCTCCGACGCCATCTCGCACGTCTTCCTCTGGGCCGTCTTCTTCACCGTGGCGGTCCCGGTGCTCGCCTGGTTCATCAAGGAGGTGCCGCTGCGCGCGACGAACGACGCCCCGCCCGCCGGTGCCACGCCGGAGGACGAGGCCGAGGTCGCCCTCGGCAAGGCCCCCGTCTGAGGAGGTAAGGAGGGGGCCCCGGTTAACGCCTGGCGTGGTGGAGGGGCCCCTTCTTAACGCCGCCGCGGGACGCCGCGGCGAGGCGCCGAGCGGCGGCGTCGCCGACGCGTGCTCAGGCGCGGCGGAACAGGCCGGTGAGGCGTCGCCACAGGCGGCGCAGCGGGCCGGCCCCGGCCTCGGCGACCACCGACTCGGCGGTGGCGCGGGTGGCCGGATCGAGGGCCGGAGTGGCGCGTGCCAGGTGCGCCAGCGACACCGCCGCCGGGCTGCGGCGGGCGGCGCCGACCGCCACCCCGGCGAGCCGCCCGGCCACCAGGCCGGCCACGTCGGCGCGGACCGCCGGGTCCACCCAGGCGGCCGTGACCAGGGCGAACAGTGCCGCCTCGGCGACCGCTCCCGGCTCGCCCCCGGCCAGTTCCCGCAGCACCCGGCGGCGCGTCGACTCCGCCCACGGCTCGTCGGTGCGGTGATGCAGCAGGCCGAGGCAGGCCCAGACCTGCGCGCAGCGCGCCCAGAGCGCCGGGTCCTGGTCGCCGAGCACCCGGCCCAGCGCGGTGGACGGCGCGTCCGGCGGGAACGTCACCAGGCCGAGCAGGTCGGCCAGGTCCAGCGTGGCCAGCCCGACCGCGGCGTCGTAGGCGGCCGGCGGGTGCGGCCAGGCCGGATGGGCCAGGTGCTGGAGCCGCCGTGCCGCGTTCGCCGACGGGCGCGCGGCGTCGGCGGACGGCGCGGGGACGGGATCCGGACCGGCGGGGGTGACCTGGCCGAGCCACGGGCGCCCACGGCAGCACTCGGCGAGGTCCCCGTGCTCGTGCGAGTCGTCCGGATGGTCCCGGACGAAGTCGGCGAGCGCCACCAGGTGGTCCACGTCGCCGTCGCGCTGGAAGCGCAGCCGGTGTGCGGTGTGCACGGCGCAGTCGAACGTCGGGTCCTTGGCCAGCGCCCGGTCGACCCACACCAGCGCCGTGTCGAGCTTGCCGTGGTCGGCCAGCGTGCCGGCGATGTCCGCGTAGACCGCCAGGTCGTCCGGGTCGAGCGCGACCGCCCGTTCCAGCGCGGCGAGCGCGTCGGTGGGGCGGCCGGCGCTGCGGTACGCGTACCCGAGCCACACCTCGCCGAGTTTGGTGGGCTCCGCGCGTACCCCCCGGGTGGCCCAGCCGACCGCGAGGGCGACCTCGCCGAGGCGCCGGGCCAGCGCGGACGCGGCGCCCAGCAGCAGCGGGTGCGTGGGGTGCACGGCGATCGCGTTGCGGGCCAGGGTGAGGTAGGGCAGCAGCGGTTCGTGCAGCCGGCGCGGGACGGGGTCGGGCGTGGCGGCGCAGACCTGCATGAGGATCCGGGCGGTGCGTTCGGGGTCGAGCCGCTCGGGCAGGTCGGCCGCGGTCACCCAGGGCACGGCGGCCCACGGCGCGCCGGGGGCGTAGCCGGTGGCGGCGGCCAGCAGGTCGAGTCCTTCGGCGGGCCGGCCGGCGGCGGCGAGCAGGTGTGCGCGGGCCACCACGGCACCGACGAAGGCGTGCTGGCCGAGCGGGAAGAGGTCCAGGTCGCCGCCGCTGGCCGCGGCGAGCCGGGACAGCGTCTCGTGCGCCTCGGGCAGGGTGGGGGAGCGCACCAGCGCGGCGGCGACGTGGTCGGCGGCGTGCTTGAGGTCGCCCTCGCCCAGCGCCAGCCGGGCCAGCGCGAGTTCCTCCTCCGCGGAGAGCGCGGCGTCGTCCTCGGGCACGTCGTCCTTTCCTCGCCGGCGGGTCTGTCGGTCAGCCGGGCCAGCGTAGGGGATCTTGCCAACCAATGGTGATCCACTGCGCAGTAGTGTTCGTTGCTTTGCTTCAGGCGGCAGAAACGTGCAAGACTGAGCATCGAACGCGCGGCAATCGCGCAGAAGGGGGTGCGGGGTGACCCGACCAGGGGCCGGCATGGCAGCCGACATCGACGAGCAGCCGGCGGGCTACGAGCGGCTGCTCTCCACCGAGCACGCCACGGCGATCGCCGAAGTCGCGGCCGTCGTCGCCGACCGGCGACCCCGCCACGTGGTCTTCACCGCCCGGGGCACCTCCGACCACGCCGCGCTCTACGCCGCCTACCTCACCGAGATCCGCCTCGGGCTCCCCGCCGGGCTCGCCTCGCCCAGCGCGGTCACCCTCTTCGGCGCCCGCCCCGACCTCTCCGACGCGCTCGTCGTCGGCGTCAGCCAGAGCGGCGGCTCGCCCGACCTGGCCGAGGTGCTCCGGGTGGCCCGGGCCTCCGGCGCGCTCACCCTCGCGGTCACCAACAACCCCGACTCGCCGCTGGTGGAGACCGCCGAACTCAGCGTGGACATCGCCGCCGGCCATGAGCGCGCGGTCGCCGCCACCAAGACCTACACCGCCGAGCTGCTCGCGCTGCTCATGCTGGTCGAGGGGGTACGCGCCGGCGACGGCGCGCTGCCGGCCGAGGAGCGGGCCGCCCTGGCCCGGCTGCCCGAGCTGGCCGCCCGCACGCTGGCCGACGACACCCCGGCCCGGCTCGCCCCGCGCTACCGGTTCGCCGCCCAGCTCGTCACCACCGGCCGGGGCTACGCGTACCCGACCGCCCGGGAGGCGGCGCTGAAGCTGATGGAGACGTCCTACCTGCCGGCGCTCGCCTTCTCCGGCGCCGACCTGCTGCACGGCCCGCTCGCCATGACCGACCCGGACGTGCCGGTGCTCGCCGTGGTCGGCTCCGGCCCCGGCGGCACGTCGATGCGCGAGGTGCTGCCCCGGCTCGGCGAGCGCCGCGCCGACGTGGTGGTGGTCGGCTCCGCCGACGTCGGCACCACCCGGATGGCGGTGCCGGACGTCGACGAGCGCTACGCGCCGCTGCTCGACATCCTGCCGCTGCAACGGCTCGCCCTGTCCCTGGCGCTGGCCCGGGGCGAGGACCCGGACGCACCACGCGGTTTGAAGAAGGTCACGGCGACGATGTGAGCCCGGCGTGGCACGCTGTGGGGCGTGTCCACCCTCCGTGACCTCGCCGAGGAGCACACCGCGCTCCGGCCGGCCGACATCGACCACCTGCACCGCATCGCCGGTGACTGGCAGCTGCTGTCCGACCTGTCCTTCGCCGACCTGCTGCTCTGGGTGCCGGTGGACGGCGACGGCACCTTCCTCTGCGTGGCCCAGGTGCGCCCGACCACCGCCCCGACCGCCTACCTGGACGACCAGGTCGGCCGGATCGTCGGCGGCCCCGAGGTGGCGCACCTGGAGGTCGCCCACCGGCAGGGGCGGATCTGGCGGGAGGGCGACCCGGTCTGGTACGGCGACGTGCCGGCCCGGCACGAGGCCATCCCGGTGCGGCTGCGCACCGGCGACGGGGAGAACGGCGAGGTCATCGCCGTGGTCGGCCGGGACACCAACCTCTCCACCGCGCGCACCCCGAGCCAGCTCGAACTGAACTACCTGACCACCGCCGACGACCTCGCCCAGATGATCGCCGACGGCACGTTCCCGCCGCCCCGGCACCCGGGCGAGACCACCTCCGCGCCCCGGGTCGGCGACGGCCTGGTGCGGCTGGACGCCAACGGCAAGGTCACCTACGCCAGCCCGAACGCCCAGTCCGCGTACCGCCGGCTGGGTTACGCGTCCCACCTGGTCGGGGAGGACCTGGCCAAGCTGCACCGCCGGCTGGCCGGCGACCCCCTCGACGGCACCGAGGCGGGCAACGCGGTGCTCGCCGCGCTGCGCGGCGAGGCACCGCCCCGGCGGGAGATCGACGCCCGGGGCGCCACCATGCTGACCCGGGCGCTGCCGCTGATGCCCGCCGGGGTGCCGATCGGCGCGCTGGTGCTGGTCCGCGACATCACCGAGGTACGCCGCCGCGACCGCGCGCTGATCACCAAGGACGCCACCATCCGGGAGATCCACCACCGGGTGAAGAACAACCTGCAGACCGTCGCCGCGCTGCTGCGCCTCCAGGCCCGCCGGGTGGCCATGCCCGAGGCGCGGGTCGCGCTGGAGGAGTCGGTACGCCGGGTCGCCTCCATCGCGCTGGTGCACGAGACGCTCTCCATGTCCAGCGACGAGGCGGTGGAGTTCGACGGCATCGTGGACCGGGTGGCCAGCGCCGCGACCGAGGTGGCCGCCACCGAGGTGACCGTCGGCATGCGCCGTAGGGGCAGCTTCGGCATACTGCCCGCCGAGATCGCCACCTCGCTGGTGATGGTCCTCAACGAGCTGCTGCTCAACGCCGTCGAGCACGGCTTCCCGCCGGCCGACGAGGAGGCGGAACCCGCACCGGCCGACGCGCCGCGACCCGAGGTGGTGGTCTCGGTGCACCGGCTGCGCAAGGAACTGCACGTCTCGGTCACCGACAACGGCCGGGGCCTGCCCGGCCAGTTCGACGCCGAGCGCGGCGGCAACCTCGGGCTCCAGATCGTCCGGGCGCTCGTCACGGGCGAGCTGCGCGGCACCATCGCGCTGCGTGACGGCGCGGCCGGCGGCACCGAGGCGGTCCTCGTCGTCCCGCTGGCCCGGGGCACCACCGACCGCCTGTCCGGCTGAGCCTCGGGTCGGCGACGGTCCGGGCGTTCACCTGGCGAGCAGGGCCACCGTGAGGCCCGGGCGGGGCCAGACCTGGCGGACCGTGAAGCCGTCGCGCAGCGCCTCGCCCTTGACCCCGGGCACCGCCGCCAGCGGGTCCGCCCGGCGACCGGTGACCACCAGCCAGACCCGGTCCACGCCGGCCAGGCAGCGGGCCGGGTCGCCGCACTCGACGGCCCAGAGGCTCGCGTTCGCCCGCTGGTCGCGCACCACCAGCACGTCACGCGGTCGCCGCGACCCCAGGTGGTACGCCAGGCCGAGGTCCGGAAAGAGCCACCCGTCGCGGGGCGAGTAGACGATCGCGTCTCCCGGACGCCGGCCTCCGGCCACGATCCCGGCCGCGCCCGCGTAGTCGACCGGGGCGCTGCGAGGCCACTCGTGGGTCCGGCGCAGCGCCGCCTGGTCGGGCAGGCCGAGCAGCCCGGCCAGGGCGACCACGGCCACCGCCGCCGCGAGCCCCCTGCCGTCCGATCCCCTGCCGTCCGATCCCCTGCCGGCCGCTCCCGGTCCGGGCGGTGGTGTTCGGGTCGGGCTGGTTCGCGCTGGTCCTGGTTCGGGCGGTCCCGCCGCGGCGGGACCGGCGCCGGCCGGCGCCGGTCCGGCCAGCGCGGCCCCGGCCGGCAGGCAGGCGAACGGCAGGATGAAGACCAGGTAGCGGGTCACCCAGAGCGGCACCACCGTGCCGGCGGCGAAGAGCAGCAGCACCGGCAGCAGCACCGCCGCCCCGGGCAGCAGCGCCCGCCGACCGAGCCGGACCGCGCCGAGCGCGGCGAGAGCCAGCACGAACCCACCGACCGCGCCGCTCTGCGCCAGCCCGCCGGGCAGCGAGGCCAGATCCGGCAGGCGCGCCGGGTCCACCCAGTCGAGCTGCCGGCCGCGCTGGCCCCGGGCGACAAGTGCCAGCGGGACGACGAGCACGACGGCCGGCACCAGCGCCAGCAGCCACCACGCGAGCACTCGCCGGCCGGTCACCGGTGTCCCGGGGTCGCCCCGATCCGTGCCGCCCACGTCCCTCGGCTGCGTTCCCGGGCCGTCGGTTGGGTTCGCGTCGCGATCCTCGCTCGCGTCGTGCTCGCTGCTCGCCGCGTGCGGTGACACCCATGGCGTTCCACCCGCGGTCGATGTCGCCGGTGAGTGGAACGCCATGGGTGTCTCCCGGGTGCCGTGACACCCATGGCGTTCCACTCCCGGTCGGCGTCCGGGGCGGGTGGGACGCTGTGGGGGTGAGGGCTGGGTGGGTGGGTCGAGGCCGGCGGCGGCCGGGCCGCGTGCGGTGGTCAGCAGCACCGCCACGGCGTGCGCGGCGAGCAGGGTGAGCGCGATGAGGTGGAGCAGGCCGAGCGCGGCGACCGCGACGGCGTACCCGGCCCAGCGCCGCCACGTCGGCCGGCGCAGTCCGTCGACCAGCAGCAGCGTGGCGAGCACGGCGAGCAGCGTGGCGAGCGCGTACGGGCGGGCCTCCTGGCCGTACCGCGAGGTGGCCGGCAGCACGCTGAACAGCAGTCCGGCCAGCAGCCCGGCCCGGTCACCGGCGAGCCGCGCGCCGAGGCGGGCGGTCAGTGCGGCGGCACCGGCCATGGCGAGCGCGGAGGGCAGGCGCAGCGCGGTGGGCGAGGTGCCGGCCAGCGCGGTCCAGGCGTGCATGAGCAGGTAGTACGGGCCGGTGGCGGCGTCGATGGTGCCGGTCAGGCGGGCCAGGTCGGGAAGGGGGCGGGTGGCGGCGCTCCAGGTGGCCAACTCGTCCCGCCAGAGCTGCGCGTGGCCGATCCCGACCAGCGTGACCGCGAGCGTGAGCAGGCCGGGGACCGCCCACACCGGCCAGCCGAGGCGGACTCGGGACGGCGCGGGCTCGGCGTAACCGCTCACACC
This sequence comes from Micromonospora humi, assembly GCF_900090105.1. Classification (GTDB taxonomy): domain Bacteria; phylum Actinomycetota; class Actinomycetes; order Mycobacteriales; family Micromonosporaceae; genus Micromonospora; species Micromonospora humi. The sequence goes on from NZ_FMDM01000013.1 coordinate 91,450, forward strand.
CCGCAGCGTCACACGCCCACCCGCCCCCACCACCCCGCTCCGCCGATTCCACCCCGGCGCGGTTGCCTCGACGGAGTCGACCAAGGAGTTCGCGTCCCGGGGAGAGCCCTCCGCCGACCCGAACTCCTTGATCACCTCAAGGGAGGGAGGGGTGGGGTGGGAGTGACGCTGGTCACGAGGGGTGGGGGGTGGACGGGCGTCGATCTGGGCGGCGTTGGCCCGTGATGTGGGATCGGCGGGCCTGGCGGTGGTCGGGCCTGCCGTGGTGTGGCAGCATGAGGCGCATGACCGCCGCTGTCGTCCGCCGCTTCGTGGCCCGTCGCCACGTCGACTACGGCCGCGTGCGCAGCGCGATCTGTCCGGCCCACTGACGACGCCCGACCCATCCGTCTCGGGCGCGTATCCGCGCCGGCCGTCATCGACATCGCCGTCCACGGCCCCTGAAGGGCCGGCCGTCGCGTCCGCGCTCCCAGGCACCGCAGCAGACAAACGGAGGACGCCGCGATGGCGGTCAGCAGCACCCCCACCCGCCCGGACCAGCCGGCTCCCGCCGCCCGGGCGCCCCGTCGGCCGCGTGGCGAGGGCCAGTGGGCGCTCGGGCACCGCGAGCCGCTCAACCCCAACGAGCGGATCAAGAAGGACGACGACCCGCTGAACGTGCGGGACCGGATCGAGAACATCTACGCCCACCGGGGTTTCGCCTCGATCGACCCGCAGGACCTGCGCGGCCGGTTCCGCTGGTGGGGCCTCTACACCCAGCGCAAGGCCGGCATCGACGGCGGACGCACCGCCGTGCTGGAGCCGCACGAGCTGGAGGACGAGTTCTTCATGCTCCGGGTGCGGGTGGACGGCGGCCAGCTCAGCCTGGCGCAGCTCCGGGTGATCGCGGAGATCTCCCGGGAGTTCGCCCGGGACACCGCCGACATCACCGACCGGCAGAACATCCAGTACCACTGGATCCGGGTCGAGGACATGCCGGAGATCTGGCGCCGGCTGGAGGCGGTCGGCCTGCAGACCACCGAGGCGTGCGGGGACTGCCCGCGGATCGTGCTCGGCAGCCCGGTCGCCGGGGTGGCCCGCGACGAGCTGCTCGACCCCACCCCCGCGATCGACGAGATCGTCCGCCGGTACGTCGGCGACAAGCAGTTCTCCAACCTGCCCCGCAAGTTCAAGACCTCGATCTCCTGGCTCGTCGACACCCCGTACGAGGCGAACGACATCGCGCTGCTCGGGGTGGACCACCCGGAGCACGGGCCGGGCTTCGACGTGTGGGTCGGCGGCGGGCTCTCCACCAACCCGATGCTGGCCAAGCGGCTCGGCGTCTGGGTGCCGCTGCACGAGGTGCCGGACGTGTGGGCCGGCGTGGTCGGCATCTTCCGCGACTACGGCTACCGCCGGCTGCGCAACCGGGCCCGGCTGAAGTTCCTGGTCGCCGACTGGGGCGTGGAGCGGTTCCGCGAGGTGCTGGAGAAGGACTACCTGGGTCGGGCCCTGCTCGACGGGCCGGCCGCGGAGCTGCCGGCGAAGCCGGTCGACCACATCGGCGTGCACCCGCAGCGCGACGGCGCCAACTACGTGGGGGCGGCCCCGGTGGTGGGTCGGGTCTCCGGCACCCAGCTCGCCGCGCTGGCCGACGTGGTGGAGGCGCACGGCAGCGACCGGGTGCGGCTCACGCCGTACCAGAAACTGCTCGTGCTGGACGTGGCGCCGGAGCGGACCGAGGAGCTGGTGACGGCGCTGCGGGGGATCGGCCTGGAGGCCCGGCCGTCGGCCTGGCGGCGCGGCACCATGGCCTGCACCGGCATCGAGTTCTGCAAGCTGGCCATCGTGGAGACGAAGCGGCGCGGCGAGGAGCTGGTGGCCCGGCTGGAGGAGCGGCTGCGCGACTTCGACGCGGACATCTCCATCCACCTCAACGGCTGCCCGAACGCCTGCGCCCGCACCCAGGTCGCGGACATCGGGCTCAAGGGCCAGCTCGTGGTCGGCCCGGACGGCCGGCAGGTCGAGGGCTTCCAGGTGCACCTCGGCGGCGGGCTCGGCATGGCCGCCGGGCAGACCGCCGGCTTCGGGCGCAAGCTGCGCGGCCTGAAGACCACCGCCGACGAGCTTCCGGAGTACGTGGAACGGCTGGCCCGCCGCTATCTGGCCGGCCGGAGCGACGGCGAGAGCTTCGCCAACTGGGTGATCAGAGTCGACGAGGAGGAACTCCGATGAGTGATGCCCGATCTGCGCCTCTCTACTGCCCGTACTGCGGCGAGGAGGACCTGCGACCGCACGAGGCCGGCCACGGCGCCTGGGAGTGCCACGCCTGCGCGCGGGTCTTCTCGGTGAAGTTCACCGGCCTGCTGAGCCGGGCGGTGAACCGGTGACCGGCCTGCTCTCCGCCGCCGGCCTGGGTCTGGTCGGCGCGACCGCGACCGCCCCGGCGGACGAGGCCCGGCGGGATCCGGAGGAGCTGCGCGCGCTGGCCGAGGAGGCCGGGCGGGAGCTGGCCGACGCGCCCGCGTTGGAGATCGCCCGCTGGGCGGCGCAGACGTTCGGCGACCGGTTCTGCGTGACCAGCTCGATGGCGGACGGCGTGGTGGCGCACCTGGTGTCCCGGGTCGCGCCCGGCGTCGACGTGGTGTTCCTGGACACCGGCCTGCACTTCCCGGAGACGCTCCGGGTCCGCGACGAGGTGGCCCGGCGGATGCCGGTGCGGGTCCGCTCGATCCGGCCCCGGATGACGGTCGGCCAGCAGGACGGCCAGTACGGCCCGCGCCTGTTCAACAGGTCCCCGGACGAGTGCTGCCAGTTGCGCAAGGTGGAGCCGTTGGAGCGGGCGCTGGCCGGGTACGACGCCTGGGCCGCCGGGCTGCGCCGGGACGAGTCGCCGACCCGGGCCAACACGCCGGTGGTCGGGTTCGACCCGCGACGCGGCAAGGTCAAGGTGAACCCGATCGCGGCCTGGACGCAGCGCGAGGTGGACGCGTACGTGGCCCGCCACGACATCCCGGTCAACGAGCTGTTCGCCCGGGGCTACGGCTCGATCGGCTGCTGGCCGTGCACCCGCCGGACGAAGGCGGGGGAGGACCCCCGGGCCGGCCGGTGGGCGATGTTCGAGAAGACCGAGTGCGGCCTGCACACCTGACGGGCGCGCCGCCCGTGGTGCTGGTGGCGCACGGCAGCCGTGATCCGCGCGCGGCGGAGGCGACCCGGGCGTTGGCGCGGGCGGTGGCCACCGCCTGCCCGGGCCGGCCGGTGCGGCCGAGCTGGCTCGACCACACCGATCCCGGGCCGGCCGGCGTGCTGCGCGACCTGGCCGCCGACGGGCACTCCCGGGTGGTCCTGGTGCCGTTGCTGCTGACCGCCGCGTACCACCGGAAGGTGGACATCCCGGCGGCGGTGGCGTCGGCGGGCGTCGACCTCGACGTGCGGGTGACGGAGGTGCTGGGGCCGTCCGACGGCGTGGTCGACGGCCGGTTGCTGGCCGCGCTGCGGCGCCGGCTGGGCGAGGCGGCCGGCGCGGACGCGGACGCGGTGGTGCTGGCCGCGGCCGGCACCCGCGATCCCGGGGCCCGCGCGTCGGTGGGCCGGGTGGCCGCGGCGCTCGGCGCCGGCCTGGGCGTGCCCTGCCGCGTCTCGTACGCCTCGGCGGCGCCCCCGGAGGTCGGCGGCGCGGTGACGCGGCTGCGCGCGGCGGGCGCCCGCCGGGTCGCGGTGGCTGCCTACTTCCTGGCCCCGGGCCGGTTCCACGACGGGGTACGCGCGGCGGCCCGCTCGGCCGGCGCGGTGGCGGTCGCCGAACCGCTCACCGACCTGCCGGAACTGGCCGACCTGGTGCGTCGACGGGTGACGGCGGCAACGGACTGACCGGAGCGGACAGCGCGACGCCCCGGCCGGGATCCCGGCCGGGGCGTTCGCGTGTGATGTGGGTCAGGCGGAGTGAGCGCGCAGCACCCGGAGACCGCCGCGGCGCTTGACCGCGCGGCGCTCCTCCTCGCTCATCCCGCCCCAGACGCCGGCGTCCTGACCGGACTCCAGCGCCCACTGCAGGCACTGGTCGGTCACGGGGCAGCGCCGGCAGACGGCCTTCGCCTGCTCCACCTGCAGGAGGGCCGGACCGGACGTCCCGATCGGGAAGAACAGCTCCGGGTCCTCGTCGCGGCAGACCGAATCGTGGCGCCAGTCCATGGCGGCAACACTCCTCATTCTTAGTGGATGGCTGGATAACGCTTTGTTGCTATTCCTATATGCATCCGCATTGCCGATCGGTGACGGTCAGCATCCGTCAATTCGGCGCTGCGTGAGCAGGCTGCTGGCCCCCGGACCTGCTGGAACAGCTCAACCTGACGAGCATATCCAGGCAATGTCGCGGTAACACGAGTTCGCTTGTGAATACTTTCACGAACTACAGCGATGTCAAGGGTGACGCTCGGAAAAACTCCGAACAGTGAGCGGGCTCACCACCCATTTGTCCCGGTTTGCGAGGGCTCTCGTTACCCGGCGTGCCACAGTCGAGGATCAATATAGTACGGTCTGCGTGACGTTGCTGACATTTCCGGCACCCTTCCTCGGCGTGGCGGCCACCTCACCCTCTGCGGTGGGGGGTCCGCGTCAACCGACGGGGATACCCGAGACCTAGCAGATTACTCTCAGTGCGGCCGGCACGGAGGTGAATCTGACTTTTTCCCGTTCGCCGAGATAGTCGCCGTCCAGCTGGAACGGCAGCGGCCGCGTCGTGACCAGCGTGAACTCCGACAGGTCGTGCAACCGGAGCACCTGCTTGCCGTGCGGATCGGGCTGCCGGGAGAAGAACTGGGTCACCGTCCGTGCGGTGCTCGCCACCTTGAGCTGCCGGATGGCGAGCACGTCGAGCCCGAGGTCGAACGACGCCTCCGGATTCGGGTTGATCTCCCGGTCGCCGAGGAAGGTCCACGGTGCGGTGTTCTGGATGATGGCGGTCGCCAGCTCGGTCGCCGGGGCCTCACCGGGGCGCTCCAACGTGATCGACGGGTGGCGGCGGTCCGAGCCGACGAAGTACTGGCTCGCGGTGGAGCGGAAGTAGAGCGCCGGCGTGGAGACGCGCCCACGCTTGCGGGCCTGCTCCACCCGGCGGATGACGGCCGCGTCGAGCCCGAAGCCCGCGCAGAACGTGAAGTAGCGGTCGTCCGCCCGGCCCAGGCCGATGGTGCGCGAACGGCCCAGCCGCAGCCCCTCCAGGATCATGCTGGTGCCGTCCGGCCACTCCCGCGGCAGGCCGAGGGCGCGGGCGAAGACGTTCGTCGAGCCGCCCGGGACGGTGGCCAGCGCCGGCAGCCGCTCGGCCGACGTCGGCCCGGTGCGGAACGTCGGCGGCTCCGCCGCCATCAACCCGTTGACCACCTCGTTGACCGTGCCGTCACCGCCGAGCGTGACGACCAGGTCCACACCCTCCTGGGCGGCCTCCCGGGCCAGATCCATGGCGTGGCCCCGTCGGCGGGTGTAGCGCACCGACAGGTCGACTTCACTGCGCAGAGCCCGGACCAGCACGTCCCGGCTGCGCTCGCTTGTGGTGGTGGCCTTCGGATTGACCACCAGGACGGCCCGCATGGGCGGCACATTACCGCGCCTACCCACCGGTATCGTGGCGGCCGTGACGATCGACTCCGACCCGGTCCCCGGCCCGCTCCGCGCGGCGGTGCTCCTGCTGCGCGCCGAGGCGGTGGCGCTCGGGCTGGTCGCGGTGTGGCTGATCTGGTCGGATCTCACCGCGACCACCACCGACCTGACCTCCGCGCTGCTGGTGACCGCGTTCGCGGTCGGCGGCGCGGCGGCCCTCTGGGCGCTCGGTGGGGCGTTGTCACGCCGCCGGGCCGGTGCCCGCGCGCCCGCCATCGTGCTCCAGCTCATGCTGATGCCGATCGGGTTCTTCATGATCCAGGGCGGGATGGGCTGGCTCGGCGTGCCGCTGATGGCGCTCGGGCTCGGCGTGGCCGGGCTGCTGGTCAGCGGCCCGACGAACCGGGCGCTCGGCTTCGGCGACCCGGCCGGCCGCTGACCGCCCACCGGTGCCTCCGCGCCGTGGCCGATCGCAGCGGGCCGGCGCGACCCCCGGCCCGGACCGGTCAGAAGCCGCCGGAGCGGCGGGTCAGCAGCGAGATGGTGGCCCGGCCGTCGGCCGCCCGGGCACCCGCCGAGGTGGTCAACGCGGTGAGCACCTTCCAGGCGAAGGACGACTCGGACGGGAGCGTGGCCCCGCGCACGGTCGGCACGGTCACCTCGACGGTGAGCGCGTCCTCGGTGACCGCGAAGCGGCACTCCAACTCGGCGTCACGGGTGGCGATGGCGAGCAGCATGGCGCACGCCTCGTCGACCGCGATGCGCAGGTCCTCGATCTCGTCGAGGGCGAACTGGAGTCGGGCCGCGAGCCCGGCCGTGGCGGTGCGGAGCACGCCGAGGTAGCCACCGTCGGCGGGCACGGTGAGGTGCACGACGTCGTCATCCGTCGTCGGCTGCCCGGTCAGTTGAGTCACGGCTCATCCCCCCGGTGCGGGACTCTACCCGGTCAGGCGGCCGGGCGCGTGGGTGCGGGCGTCGCCTGTGCGGCGAGGTCGCGCAGCGCGGCCCCGGCCAGCCGGTACGGCGTCCACTCGTCCATCGGCGTGGCGCCGATCGCGGCGTAGAAGCGGGCCGCCGGATTCCAGTTGATCATCCACCACTCGAGTCGCCGGTAGCCACGCTCGACGCAGATCGCGGCCAGGGCGGCCAGCAGCAGCCGACCGGCGCCGCTGCCCCGGGCGTCCGGCCGGACATAGAGATCCTCCAGGTAGATGCCGTGCACGCCGGCCCAGGTGGAGAAGTTGAGGAACCAGAGGGCGAAGCCCACCGGGTGGTCCGCGGCGTCCACCGCGACGTGTCCGAACAGCGCCGGCTGCGGACCGAACAGTGCGGTGTGGAGCTGGTCGTCGGTCAGGTGGCACTGCTCCGGGGCGCGCTCGTACGCGGCGAGTTCGTGCACCATGACGACGACGGCCGGCACGTCCTCGGGACGTACCGGCCGGATCGTCGGTGCCGTGGCGGGCGACGTCACGCCTGCTTGGTCTCCCAGAAGATCTTGGAGATCTCGTCGATCTTCGAGAGCAACTCGTCGGCCTTGGCCGGGTCGGTGCCGCCCTTGGCGCCGGCCGCACCGGCCAGCTTGGTGGCCTCGTTGAAGAGCTGGTGCAGGTGCGGGTACTTCTCGAAGTGCTGCGGCTTGAAGTAGTCGGTCCAGAGCACCCACAGGTGGTGCTTGACCAGGTCGGCCCGCTGCTCCTTGATCAGGATGGCGCGGGTGCGGAACTCCGGGTCGGTGTTCGCCTGGTACTTCTCGCAGATCATTTTGACCGACTCGGCCTCGATCCGGGCCTGAGCCGGGTCGTAGACGCCGCAGGGCAGGTCACAGTGGGCACTGGCGGTCGTACGGGGCATGAGGATGCGAGGAAGGCGCATCAGGGTCCTCCACGGGATGTTTGCGATGATCCAAGACGACATTACTCCTGGAGATGCTTTCCAGCGGGCGGGAGGTGAAACCCGTGCTGCCCGTCCTGATCACCGGCCCGTCCATGTCGCCGACGCTGCGCCACGGCGACGCGGTGCTGGTCCGCACCGGTGGCCGCCCGGTCCGCGCCGGCGACGTGGTGATCGCGGTCTTCCGCAGCCGCCCCGACCTGCTGGTGGTCAAGCGGGCGGTCGAGCCGCGGGACGGCGGCTGGTGGCTGCGCGGCGACAACGACCTGGTCACCGACGACTCCCGGGCGTACGGGGTGGCCGACGTGCGCGGCCGGGTGGTGCTCCGCTGGTGGCCGCGCCCCGGCCGGATCAGGGGCGGACAGGGGTGGTGATGGATATGACCCCGCTCACATCCTGGGAGCCGGTGCGTGACTATGCTCGGAAAGTGCCCGGGTGACCCCCCGCACCGCCGCCCCGCCGGTCGCTGACCTCCGCTGACCGCGCCGGCCGGTCCGTCTGCTCGACAGATCCTGGAGTCACCATGTCTGCGTCCACCCCGGACCCCGCCGATCCCGTCTTCCGACTGCACGTCGGCGGCAAGATGGCCGTCGCCTCCACCGTGCCGCTGACCAGCCGGGAGGACCTCTCCCTCGCGTACACCCCGGGGGTGGCCCGGGTGTGCGAGGCGATCGCCGCCGACCCCACCCTCGCCGACACCTACACCTGGGTGTCGCACACCGTCGCCGTGGTCACCGACGGCTCCGCCGTGCTCGGCCTGGGCAACATCGGCCCGCGTGCCGCACTGCCCGTGATGGAGGGCAAGGCCGTGCTGTTCAAGCAGTTCGCCGGCGTGGACGCGGTGCCGGTCTGCCTGGACACCCAGGACGTGGACGAGATCGTCGCGACGGTGAAGGCGCTCGCGCCCTCGTTCGGCGGGATCAACCTGGAGGACATCAGCGCGCCCCGCTGCTTCGAGGTGGAACGCCGGCTGGACGAGGCGCTCGACATCCCGGTCTTCCACGACGACCAGCACGGCACCGCGATCGTGGTGCTGGCCGCGCTGCGCAACGCGGCGACGCTGCTCAACCGCAAGCTCGGCGACCTGCGGGTGGCGGTCAGCGGCGCCGGCGCGGCCGGGGTGGCGGTGACCAAGATGCTGATCGCCGGCGGCGTCGACCCGGCCCGGGTGGTGGTGTGCGACTCGCGCGGCATCATCGGCCGGCACCGCGAACTCACCGGCACCAAGGCCGAGCTGGCCGACCTCACCAACGCCGACGGCCGCCAGGGCGACGTCACCGAGGCGCTGCGCGACGCGGACGTGCTGATCGGCGTCTCCGGCGGCCAGATCCCCGAGGCGGCGGTGGCCGGCATGGCCCCCGGCGGCATCGTGTTCGCGCTGGCCAACCCCACCCCGGAGGTGCACCCCGAGGTGGCCGGCCGGCACGTCGCGGTGGTCGCCACCGGGCGCAGCGACTACCCCAACCAGATCAACAACGTGCTGGCGTTCCCCGGGGTGTTCCGCGGCGCGCTGGACGCCGGGGCCACCCGGATCACCGACGCGATGAAGGTGGCCGCCGCCGACGCCATCGCCGGCGTGGTCGCCGAGTCGCTGACCGCGGACGCGATCGTGCCGTCCCCGCTCGACCCGCGCGTCGCCCCCGCGGTCGCCTCGGCGGTGGCCGACGCCGCCCGCCGCGACGGGGTCGCCCGCCGCTGAGGTGTAAGGAGGGACCCCTCCTTAACGCCTCCGGTAGAGGAAGGGCCCCTTCTTAACGCCCGCTCAGCTTGTTACCGTGCCGATCATGCGTGCTGCCTATGCCTCGGCCTTCGACGCCGACAACCCGCTCGCCGCGCTCGCCGTCGGCGACCGCCCCGAGCCGACCCACCCGCAGGACGACTGGGTCACCGTGCGGGTGCGGGCCAGCTCGCTCAACCACCACGACCTCTGGTCGCTGCGCGGCGTGGGCCTCACCGCCGACCAGCTCCCGATGATCCTGGGCTGCGACGCGGTCGGCACCGACCCGGACGGCAACGAGATGGTCCTCTACCCGGTCGTGCCCACCCCGGGCGACCCGCGCGGGGTCTCCATCCTCTCCGAGCACTACCAGGGCACGTTCGCCGAGCTGGTCGCCGTACCCCGGACGAACCTGCTGCCGCTGCCCGACGGCCTGTCGGCCACCGACGCGGCGTGCCTGCCCACGGCCTGGCTCACCGCGTGGCGGATGCTCACCACCAAGGGCCGGGTCGCCGACGGCGAGTCGGTGCTGGTCCAGGGCGCCGGGGGTGGCGTGGCCACCGCGGCGGTCGCGCTCGCCGTCGCGCTCGGCAAGCGGGTGTACGCGACCAGCCGCGACGCCGCGAAGCGGGAGCGGATCGCCGAACTGGGCGCCACCGCGCTGGAGCCCGGCGCCCGGCTGCCGGAGCGGGTCGACGTGGTGATCGAGACGGTCGGCGCGGCCACCTTCGACCACTCGCTGAAGTCGGCCGCCCCGATGGCCCGGATCGTGGTCTCCGGCGCCACCGCCGGGCACGAGCCCACTGTCAACCTGCGCCGCGTCTTCGCCATGCAGCTGGAGATCCTCGGCACCTCCATGGGCACCCCGGACGAGTTGGCCGAGCTGCTCGCGTTCTGCGCCGAGCACGGGGTCCGCCCGGTGGTGGACCGGGTCGTGCCGTTCAGCCGGATCGACGAGGCGTTCGCGCGGCTGCACTCCGGCGACGTCTTCGGCAAGGTGGTCGTCGACCACACGGCGTGAGGTGTTAAGCGGGGCCCCCGCCTCTACCGCAGGCGTTAAGCGGGGGCCCCGCCTTACAGCCGGTCGTCGAGGGTGGCGACGCCGCCACGAGTCGCGTCGGCAGGGAGGCGCTTCTTCGCGGCGGGATCGCCGTAGAGGGTCCAGCGGAGGAACTCGACGGTGGTGTCGGCGACCACCCGCAGCGCCTTCCCGTCGCCGAGCAACGCCCGACCGTGGTCACCCTTCGGCAGGCTGAGCATCGCCTTCGGCCACGGGACCGCGTCGAAGACGGCCTTGCCGGCGGCGTAGGACACCACCTCGTCGGCCTCGCCGTGCACGAACAACTGCGGCGCCGCCGCGCCGGCGAACGCGGTGCCCACGCCGAGCGCGGTGCCGGCGAACACGATCCCGGCGTCCAACCGCTCGTCCCGGCCGGTGGTGAACAGCCCGATCGTGGTCACCCCACCGGCGCTGTGCCCGGTCGCGGCGACCCGTTCCGGATCCAGCCGGCCGCGCAGCGGGTCCCCCGCCGTCTCCCCGAGCGCGAGCACCCGGGTCAACACGTACGACACGTCGGCCGGCTGGTTGAGCACGTCCAGCGGGTTGCCGTCACCGCCCCGGGAGGTGTGCGGGAAGCGCGGCGCGGCGACCACGAACCCGGCCGCCGCCCAGCGGGTCAGCAGCACCTGGTAGTCCTCCGGCCGGGCGCCCAGGCCGTGGCTGAACAGCACCACCGGGAACCGCCCGGTGGCCGCCCGGGCGGACCGCTCGGCCGTGCCGCCGGCCGCGCCCGTCGCCGGGTACCACAGCGTCACCGGCAGCGGCCGGTCGCCGTCGCGGGTCAGCTTCAGCTGGCGTACCCCGACCGCGAAGCTGTTCGTGGGCGCCGTGCCGGCGGCTACCCGCGGACCGGGCGTGGTGGCCCGCGGCGGGCTGTCGGGAGCGGGCCGCCCGGCCGGGGCAGCCGGCGGCCCGGAACAGCCGGCCAGACCGACGCCGAGCAGCGCAACGGCAACGAGACGATGGCGCATGAACCCGATTGTGCCTCGCGATCTGAAGGAGGGGCCCCTTCTTAACGCCTGCGGTAGAGGCGGGGCCCCCGCTTAACACCTCGTGGGGGCGGTGCGGCGGGTCAGGCCGGTGGACGGTCGCCGACCGACGCTCGGAGGCGGGCCACGTCGGCGGCGTCCTTGGCGCGGCGGGGACGCTCCGGCATCCAGACCGGGAACATCTCCTTGAACTCGATCTGCGCGGTGACACTGATCACCGGTGCCACCAGCGAGCCGATCCGGCCGGGCGGAGCGGCCAGCATCCCGTCCGGCAGGGCGGTGCCGGCCCACGGCCCGGCGCCGACGACCACCCGGCCGGCCGGATCCCGCGCCAGGTAGGCGAAGCTCAGTTCCACGTCGTCGTGGATCAGGTCGAGCTGCTTCGCGGCCGGCATCCGGGGATCGGGACGCCAGCCCCACCCACGGAGCAGGGTGGCCAGCCCGTCGGCGTCGTGCCGCCAGCAGTACCAGTCGACGTCGACGTGCGGGCGGCTCACCGCGCCGAGGTGGAAGTCCATCGCCCAGCCGCCCCGCAGCCAGACCTCGATCCCGGCCGCGCCGGCCAGGTCGACCACCTCACGGATCGCGTCCAGTTGCCGCCCGGTCACCTCGTCCATCGCGGCAACGCTACCGCCGCCGGGGTGAAGGAGGGGCCCCCTGTTAACGCTCCCGGTAGAGGCGGGGCCCCCTGTTAACACCCGGCGACGGGTACGGGCGGCCGGCGACAGGGTGCCCGGGTCAGGCGGGGAAGGAGCGGGTGGTGAAGGCGGTGACGCCGGGCGTGGTGGCGTCGGCGGGGAGGCGGCGCAGGGCGGCCCGGTCGCCGTAGAGCGTCCAGCGGAGGAAGTCGGTGGTGGTGGCGAGCACCTCCGGGAAACCCGGCCGACCGGGCCCCAGGTACTCGCCGTGGCCCTGGCCGCGCAGGCTGAGGAACGCGGCCGGCCCGAGACAGCGGGCGTACGCGGCCCGGCCGATCGACTGCGGGACGATCCGGTCGGCGGTGCCGTGTACGAACAGCACCGGTGCGAGCGGCCGGACCGGGCCGACGACCGGTCGGCCACCGGCGATCACGATGGCTGCCCGCAGCGGGACCGGTGGTGCGGATCCGAACATGCCGAGGGTGGTGTGGCCACCCGCCGAGTGCCCGGCGGCGGCGAGCCGGTCCATGGCCAGGTGTGCGCCGAGCGGGTCACCGGGGCGGGTGCTCAGCCGGACGAGGTGGCGGACCAGCCGCCAGGCGTCGGCCGGTTGGTTGCGGACGTCATCGCGGCTGAAGGTCCGGGCCCGCCGGTTGGTACGCGGATAGGCGGGCGCGACCACCACCAGGCCGGCGGCCGCCCAGCGGCTGGTCAGCGGCGCGTGCAGCGCGGGGAGGCTGCGCAGCCCGTGGCTGTAGACGACCACCGGGAACCGTCCGGCGGCCACCGGCGCCCCGGCCCACACCCTCGGCCCGGTCTTCGTGCCGGGGCTCGGCGCGACGGCCGGTCGACCCGACCCGGACCGGCCGGGTGCGGGCGCCGCGTGGGAGGCCACGTCGGCGGCCGGATCGGAGGAGGGCGGCGCGGGCACGGTGCCGGAGGAAGGGCTGTCGGCGGCCGGATCGGCGGAGGACGGCGCGGGCACCGTGGCGGAGGAAGGGCTGTCGGCGGCCGGATCGGCGGAGGGCGGCGCGGGCACCGTGGCGGAGGAGGGGCTGTCGGCGGCCGGACCGGGCGCGGTGCGGGACGTGGTCCGGCCGGGGGAGGCCGGCGGGTCCACCGGGTACCAGACGGTGACCGGCAGGGGTCGGGGGCCGTCGGGGTCGACGGTGAACTGGCGCATGCCCACCGCGTACGGGTGCTCGGGCGCGGGCCGGACGGTGGCCGGGACCGGGTCGGAGGTCGCGACGGCCGGCCCGCAGCCGGCCAGCAGCGCTGTCGTCAGCGCGGCCACCAGCCGCTGCCCCCTCACCCCTGCACGGTAAGCGGCCGAGCGGTCGACGCGCGCCCGCCGTCCGGCCGGGCCGGGCCTCCACCGGCCGGACCGGTTTCGCCGGAAGCGGGACGCCGTGGGCGCGGGCGCCGGCCCGGCGGGGCACTCGGGTCCGGCGGGTTTCGCTAGGGTCACGCGCATGACTGAGAACTACACCGACCCGAGCGGCAACACGGCGCAGTTCCGTGCCTTCGTCGACGCGCCCGACTCGGCCGCGGCACCGTCGCCCGCCCCGTCCCGGCTGCCGCTGATCGCCGGGCTCGGCGTGGCCGTCGTGGTCGTCGTCGCCCTGGTCGCCTGGCTCGCGCTGCGCTGAGCCGGGCCGCGCTGAGCCGGGCCGCGCTGAGCCGGAGGGCGCCGCGCCGCGCCGCACCGGGCCGGGCGGGTGGTCAGGCGAGCACCTCGCGGGTCTCGCGGGCGATCTCCCGCTCCTCGTCGGTGCCGACCACGAGCACGGTGACCTCCGCGCCGGCCGGCGAGACGGCCCGGTCGCCCGTACCGTCGTTGCGGGCCGGGTCGACGGCGATGCCGAGCCGGTCCAGGCCGGCCAGCGACGCGGCCCGGACGGCCGCGGCGTGCTCGCCGACCCCGGCGGTGAAGGCGATCGCGTCGACCCGCCCGAGCAGCGCGTAGTACGCGCCCACGTAACCGGTGATCCGGCGGCAGTAGACGTCGAACGCCAGCGCGGCGGCCGGGTCGCCGGCGTCGCGGCGGGCCAGCACCTCCCGCATGTCGTTGGCCCCGGTGAGCCCGAGCAGACCGCTGCGGTGGTTGAGCAGGTCGTCGATCTCGTCCACGCCCATGCCGCCCTCGCGGCGCAGGTGGAAGATGACGGTCGGGTCGAGGTCGCCGCTGCGGGTGCCCATCACCAGGCCCTCCAGCGGTGACATGCCCATCGAGGTGGCGATGCTGCGGCCACCCCGGACCGCGCACGCGCTCGCCCCGTTGCCCAGGTGCAGCGTGATGGTGTTCAGCTCGGCGTACGGCCGGTCCAGCAGTTCGGCGGTCCGCCGCGACACGTACGCGTGCGAGGTGCCGTGGAAGCCGTACCGTCGCACGTCGTACCGTTCGGCGGTGGCCCGGTCGATGGCGTAGGTGGCGGCGGCCTCCGGCAGCGTGTGGTGGAACGCGGTGTCGAAGACCGCGACCTGCGGGGTGTCCGGCAGCGCTTCTCGGGCCACCCGGATGCCGGCCAGGTTGGCCGGGTTGTGCAGCGGGGCGAGCGGGACGAGTTCCTCGATCGCGGCGACGACCGCGTCGTCGATCAGCACCGGGGCGCTGAACCGTCGCCCGCCGTGCACCACCCGGTGCCCGACGCCGGCCAGGCCGGTGAGGTCGAGCCGGTCGATGATCTCCCGCACGGCGCTCTCGTGGTCGGCCGGCCCGCCGCCCGGCTCGCCGACCCGCTCCACGATGCCCTGGTCGAGGACGTCGTCGCCGTCGTACAGCCGGTACTTGACCGACGAGGATCCGGTGTTGAGGACCAGGATGCGGCTCATTCCGACGCCTCCGTGGCGGCCTGGATGGCGGTGATCGCCACCGTGTTGACGATGTCCGGTACGGTCGCGCCCCGGGACAGGTCGTTGACCGGCCGGCGCAGGCCCTGCATGACCGGGCCGACCGCCACCGCGCCGGCCGAGCGCTGCACCGCCTTGTAGGTGTTGTTGCCGGTGTTCAGGTCCGGGAAGATGAACACGGTGGCCCGTCCCGCCACCGCGCTGTCCGGCAGCTTGGTGGCCGCGACCTGCGGGTCGATCGCCGCGTCGTACTGGATCGGGCCCTCGACCAGCAGCTCCGGCCGGCGTTTCCGGACCAGCTCGGTGGCCGCCGCGACCTTCTCCACGTCCGCGCCGGCGCCGGAGCTGCCGGTGGAGTAGGACAGCATGGCCACCCGGGGTTCGATGCCGAACCGGGCCGCGGTGTCGGCCGACGAGATGGCGATGTCGGCGAGCTGGGCGGCGTCCGGGTCCGGGTTGACCGCGCAGTCGCCGTAGACCAGCACCCGGTCGGCGAGCAGCATGAAGAAGACGCTGGACGCGACCGAGACGCCGGGCACGGTGCGGATGATCTCGAAGGCCGGGCGGATGGTGGCGGCCGTGGTGTGGGTGGCCCCGGAGACCATCCCGTCGGCGCGACCGGCCTGCACCATCATGGTGCCGAAGTAGTTGGGCTGCGCCACGACGTCGTGCGCCAGTTCCTGGGTCATCCCGCGGTGCGCGCGCAGCTTCGCGTACGCGGCGGCGAACTCGTCCCGCCACTCGCTGGTCGCCGGGTCGACCACCTGCGCGTCGCCGACGTCGACGCCCAGCTCCCGGGTCCGTCGGGCGATCTCGTCCGGCCGGCCGAGCAGGGTCAGGTCGGCGACGCCGCGGCGCAGCAGCACCTCCGCCGCGCGCAGGATCCGCTCCTCGCTGCCCTCGGGCAGCACCAGCCGGCGACGGTGGGCCCGGGCCCGGTCGATCAGGTCGTTCTCGAACATCAGCGGGGTGACCCGCGCGGAGCGGGTGACCCGCAGCCGGCGGGCCAGGTCGTCGGTGTCCACGCAGCGCTCGAACGCGCCCAGCGCGGCCTCCACCTTGCGCGGGTTGGCGGTGCTGGGGCGGCCCTCGATCCGGCTGGACGCCTCGACCGTGTCGTAGCTGTCGCTGGTCACCGAGAGCACGGCCAGCCCGGTGTTCATCCGCTCGACCAGCCGCATCGCCCGCGGGTCGGGTTGTTCGCCGAGCGTGAGCACCAGCCCGGCCAGCGAGACCTGCCCGGCCACGTGCGCGGCGCCGGCGGCGACCAGCAGGTCGGCCCGGTCGCCGGGGGTGATCACCAGCGCTCCGTCGGTGAGGTGGTCCAGCAGCGTCGGCACGTGCGCGGCGCCGACCACGTAGTCGAGCACGTCGCGGTCCAGCGCGGCCTGGTCGCCGGCGAGCCGGCTGGCGCCGAGCGCCGCCGCCACCTCGGCCACCGTCGGCGCCGACACCGTCGGCACCTCCGGGATGGTGTACGCGGGGACCGGTAGCTCGGGCGCCGTGGTCGGCTCGGGCACCCGGTTGGCGACCACCGCGACCACCGTCGCACCCAGGTCGGCGAGATCGTGGTACGCGCCGCGCATCGTGGCCGCGATCGCCTCGGGTGGCTGCCCGAGCCCGTCCACCACGGGCACCACGACGCTGCCGAACTCGGTCGCGAGGCGGGCGTTGAAGGCCAGCTCGCGGGGGCCGGCGCCGTCGCCGTCGGCGAAGTCGCTGCCCACCACCACGACGGCGGGGCAGCGCCGCTCCACCTCCCGGTAGCGGGCCACGATCCGCGAGATCAGTTCCTCCCGCCGACCGTTCGCGACCAGGTCGGTGGCCTCGGCGTACGTCGCGCCGTGCAGCTCGTCGACCGGCAGCTCCACCCGGTAGCGCTCGGTGAGCAGGGCGAGGATCGGGTCGGTGCCGTCGCCGGCCACCAGCGGCCGGAACGCGGCGATCCGGCCGACCTGCCGGGACAGCAGCTCGGCCAGCCCGAGCGCCAGTGTCGACTTCCCGCCGCCCGATCCCACGCTGGTCAGGTACACGCTGCGCGCCACGCCCCCACGCTACAAGATCGCGGTAGCCCTCGCCCGGGTCCTTGGGCCCCCTGCGGCGCGGGCCGGAGTCTGTTGTGGCTGGTCAGGAGCGGGGGCGGGGGAGAAGGTGTGGTTTTTTCGCATCTATAGTGATCCGGGTGGAAGGCCCGACCGATCTGATCCCCGTCACCCCCGAACCGCCGCCCGTCTTCGTCGACTCGACCGGCCGGCGGCGTCGACGGCTGCGCCGTCTCGCCTACTGCGCCGGGGCGGCCGGGGTGCTCTACACGGGGCTGGTGGGGATCAGCTTCGCCGGCGGGCCGGTGACCCCGGACACCGTCATCCCGTTCGTCGAGGCGACCGCCGAGGACCAGCGGCCGGCGTCGACTCCGCCGACGACCTCGCCCCCGCCCTCGGCGACGGCCGTGCCGCCCCCGGCCCGTACCGCCCCGGCGCGGCCACCGGTCACCTCGGCCACGCCCGGCGGGACGTCCGGTACCGCCGGCCCGACCGCCGGTCGGTCCCCGCGACCGACCGGGAGCCCGTCGACCGTGCCCCCCACCACGAGGCCTCCGGCGGCCACCACCGCGCCGCCGACCACGACCCCGGCCACCACCGCGCCGCCCACCACGACCCCACCCCCGGTGATCGACCTGCCCGACCTGCCCGACCTGCTCACCGAGGCGGCCGGTACCGCCGGTGCGTGACGACCCCACCACCCGCCTCGACGGCCGCCGCCTCGCCGCCCTCCGCCGTCGCCGCGCCGCGCCGCCACTGGCGGACGCCCCCACCGTCGTGCTCGACGCCCGGGGGACGACCGCCGCCCGGCGGGTCCGCAGCCGGCGGATCGCGCCCCGGCCGAGCTGGCTGATCCTCACCATGGTCCTCGTCGTCCTGGGCGGCCTGCTCTTCGTCGAGGCGTACGCCAACGCCGCGTTCGTGCCCGGGGAACGGACGGCGCCGGGCAGCCAACGGGAGGTGCCCACCTCAATCGTCGAGGGCGGCCCGATCGTCAACGTCGGCGCGGAGGGCCGGACCCAGTCGCACCGGCTGCCGCCGCGTACCGTCGCGCTCACCTTCGACGACGGCCCGGACGCCCGGTGGACGCCCGAGGTGCTGCGGGTCCTGGACAAGCACCAGGTGAAGGCGACCTTCTTCGTCATCGGCACGCAGGTCGTGCGCAATCCTGAGCTGGCCCGCCGGATGGTGGCCGACGGGCACGAGCTGGGCGTGCACACGTTCACCCATCCCGACCTCGCCGCGCTGCCGGGCTGGCGGCGGGAACTGGAGTACGCGCAGACGCAGCTCGCCATCGCCAGCGCCACCGGCGTGCGGACGTCGCTGCTGCGCTTCCCCTACTCGTCGAGCGCGGACGCCTACACCGACCGGGACTGGCCGATGCTGCGCCAGGCCGGCGAGCTGGGCTATCTCACCGTGGTGAACGACGTGGACAGCCGCGACTGGGAGAAGCCCTCCGTCGACGCGATGCTCGCCAACGCCACCCCGGCAGGGACCGGCGGCACGATCGCGCTGTGGCACGACGCGGGCGGCGACCGGGCCGGCACCGTCGCCGCGCTGGACCGCTACATCCCGATGATGCGGCAGCGCGGATACACCTTCACCACGGTGAGCGAGGGCTTCGGCCGCACGCTCACCGACGCCGGCGTGACCGGTCCCGGTGCCCAGGTGGCCGCCCCGCGCGCCGACAGGTGGCGGGGTGACGTGCTGGTCGGCGCGGTGCGCGCGGCCGACGGCATGTTCCGGGTGTTCGGCGTCTTCTTCGTGGTGGTCGGCGTGCTCACCGTCGGCCGGGCCCTGCTGCTCTTCGTGCTGGCGCTGCGGCACGCGTACCGCCGTCGCCGGCGCGACTGGTCCTGGGGGCCGCCGGTCACCGCGCCGGTCTCGGTGATCGTGCCCGCCCACAACGAGAAGGAGGGCATTGCGGCGGCCGTCCGGTCGCTGGCGGCCGGCGACCACCCCGGCGGCATCGAGGTGGTGGTCGTCGATGACGGGTCGACCGACGGCACCGCCGACATCGTGGCGGCGCTCGGGCTGCCCGACGTGCGGGTGGTCCGCAAGCCCAACGGCGGCAAGCCGAGCGCCTTGAACACCGGCGTGGCGCTGGCCCGCCACGAGCTGATCGTCATGGTCGACGGCGACACGATCTTCGAACCCGACGCGGTCCGACGGCTGGTCCAGCCGTTCGCGGACCCCCGGGTCGGCGTGGTCGCCGGCAACGTCAAGGTCGGCAACCGCCGGAGCCTGATCGCCAAGTGGCAGCACATCGAGTACGTCATCGGCTTCAACCTGGACCGCCGCCTCTACGAGACGCTGCACTGCATGCCCACCGTCCCCGGCGCGATCGGCGCCTTCCGGCGGGAGGCACTGGCCCAGGTCGGCGGGATGACCGACGAGACGCTCGCCGAGGACACCGACGTCACCATGGCGTTGGGCCGGGCCGGCTGGCACATCGTGTACGAGGAGAGCGCCCGCGCCTGGACCGAGGCGCCGGCCACGCTCGGCCAGCTGTGGAAGCAGCGGTACCGGTGGAGCTACGGCACCATGCAGGCGATGTGGAAGCACCGGCGCGCGGTGCTCGACCGTGGCCCGTCGGGCCGGTTCACCCGCCGGTGCCTGTCCTTCCTGACCCTGTTCGGCGTGCTGCTGCCGCTGGCCGCCCCGGTGATCGACCTGCTCGCGCTCTACGGGCTGATCTTCCTCGACCGGGGCGAGACAGTTTTGGCCTGGCTGGCGATGCTCGCGGTGCAGTTCCTCACCGCGGTGGTGGCCTTCCGGCTCGACCGGGAGAAGCTCGGCGTGCTGTGGGTGCTGCCGTTGCAGCAGTTCGTCTACCGGCAGTTGATGTACCTGGTGCTGCTCCAGTCGGTGGTCACCGCGTTGACCGGCGGCCGGTTGGGCTGGCAGAAGTTGCGGCGTACCGGCGAGCTGGACCTGGCCGCGCGGCGCGGCACCGCTTGACCGCCGTCAGGCCGGTGTGGTGGAGCGGGGGTTGGGGTCGAGGGTGACCCGGGGTTCGGCGGCGCGCAGCAGGGCGTCGCTCTTCGCCACCCAGGCCGCGCCGAAGGCGAACACGGCGAGCGTCTCGCACCACAGCACCGGCTTGACGGTGTGCCGGACGTCCTCGGGAAGCTGCGTGCTGGCCAACGCGAGCGCGATCGCCAGCACGATCAGCCCGCCGCAGACCCGGTAGAAGACCACCGCCGAGCGGCGCGGCGGTACGCCGGCGGTGTCCGGGCGGACGAACAGCACCAGGCAGAAGATCGCGAGCAGGGCGAAGAGGCCGGCGGCCGCGACCTGGTGCACCACGCCGGCGGTCCGGTCCAGCCCGTCGACCGTGACGGCCGGCGCGCCGGTGGTGGTGGGGAAGAGGGCCACCGTGACGGCCAGGACGCCGGCGACGGTGCCCAGCACGTCCTCCGGCCGGCGGTAGCGGTAGCCGATCAGGAAGACGCCGACGGCGCACATCGACCCGACGAAGACGTCCCGCATCTCGGAGTGGTAGTAGCCGCTGAGCGAGTCCAGCAGGGTGAGTCGCCGGGTGGCGGCCATGTGGCCGACCACCAGCACGACGGGCAGCGCGAGACCTACCGATCCGACACCGAGGCGCAGGTGGCGTACCGTCACCGCGTCCTGCGGTGGTTTGTGGCTCCGGGGGTTCATACCTCAACAGTGGACGTCACGCAGGGGAACTAGTCAAATGCGAAGCGTCACTCATCGTCCTCGTCGTCGAGGCGGGCCAGCCAGGTGGCGAACCGCTCGACCGGGGTCTCGAACTCCGGGTTCAGGTCGACGAAGTCGCGCAGGCGCTCGCCCAGCCACTCCAGGCTGACCTGCTCGTCGCCCCGGCGCTCGACCAGCTCCTCGATGCCACGGTCGGTGAAGTACACGATCGTCCTCTCGTCGTACGGCAGCGGCCCGCCCCGGTGCCGGGACGGGCCGCTGCCGGCAGTGTCACGGGCGGGGGAGAGCCGCCTCGATCAGCGCGTTCTGCTCGACCTCGTGCATCTTCGCCGAGCCGACCGCCGGGGCGGCGGCGGCCGGGCGGGAGATGCGACGCAGCCGCACCTCGGGCAGGTGCTCCAGCAGGTTGAGCGCGACGAACGACCAGGCGCCCTGGTTGGCCGGCTCCTCCTGGACCCAGGCGAAGTCCTCGGCGTTCGGATACTGCGCCAGCGCGGCGCGGACCTCGTCCACCGGCAGCGGGTAGAGCTGCTCCATCCGGAGGATCACGGTGTCGGTGACCCCCCGCTCCTGCCGGGCCTGGAACAGGTCGTAGTAGACCTTGCCCGAGCAGAGCAGCACCCGCTTCACCTGCTCCGGCGCCGGGGCGCCGGTGTCGGCCAGCACGGGCTGGAAGGTGCCGGTGGTGAAGTCCTCCACCGACGACACGCAGAGCTTGTGCCGCAGCAGCGACTTCGGCGTGAACACCACGAGCGGCTTGCGCTTGGGCGACAACGCCTGACGGCGCAGCAGGTGGAAGTAGTTCGCCGGGGTGGTCGGGATGGCCACCCGCATGTTGTCCTCGGCGCACTGCTGGAGGAACCGCTCCGGGCGGCCGGAGGTGTGGTCCGGCCCCTGGCCCTCGTGGCCGTGCGGCAGCAGCAGCGTGACCGCCGAGCGCTGGCCCCACTTCACCTCGCCGGAGGAGATGAATTCGTCGATCACCGACTGGGCGCCGTTGACGAAGTCACCGAACTGGGCCTCCCAGGCCACCAGCGCGTTGACGTTCTCCACCGAGTAGCCGTACTCGAAGCCCATCGCGGCGTACTCGGAGAGCAGCGAGTCGTGCACGAAGAAGCGGGACCGCTCGCCGTCGGCGGTGAACGTCTTCAGCGGCAGGTAGTCGTCGCCGGTGCGGGCGTCGACGATCGAGGCGTGCCGCTGGACGAACGTGCCGCGGCGCGAGTCCTGCCCGGCGAGCCGGACGGTGACACCGTCGTGCAGCAGCGCGCCGAAGGCGATGATCTCGCCGAAGCCCCAGTCGATGTTGCCCTCGACGGACATCTTCCGGCGCCGCTCCAGCAGCTGCTGGATCCGCTTGTGCGGGGTGAAGCCCTCGGGCAGGTTGACGTGCGCCTCACCGATCGCCTTCACCACCGAGGCGTCGGTGGCGGTGTCGACCTGCGGCTCCGGCTCGTCCTCCCGCTTCGGGCGGCCGAGCTGGCGCGGCGTGGTGGCGGCGTCCCGGGTGGCCTTGAAGACGCGTTCGAGCTGGGCCTGGTAGTCGCGCAGCAGCTCCTCGGCGTCCTCCACGGTGATGTCACCGCGCCCGATCAGCTCCTCGGTGTAGAGCTTGCGGACCGACCGCTTCGAGTCGATGATCTTGTACATCTGCGGGTTGGACATCGACGGGTCGTCGCCCTCGTTGTGCCCGCGCCGGCGGTAGCAGACCAGGTCGATCACGACGTCCTTGTTGAACGCCTGGCGGTATTCGAACGCGAGCCGGGCCACCCGGACCACGGCCTCGGGGTCGTCGCCGTTGACGTGGAAGATCGGCGCCTGGATCATCCGGGCCACGTCGGTGCTGTAGAGACTGGACCGGCTGTATTCCGGGGCGGTGGTGAAACCGACCTGGTTGTTGACCACCACGTGCACGGTGCCACCGGTGCGGTAGCCGCGCAGCTGGGACAGGTTGAGCGTCTCCGCGACCACACCCTGCCCGGCGAAGGCGGCGTCACCGTGCACCGCCAGCGGCAGCACGGTGTAACCCTCCAGCTTGAGGTCGATCCGGTCCTGCTTGGCCCGGACGATGCCCTCCAGCACCGGGTCGACGGCCTCCAGGTGCGACGGGTTCGCCACCACCGACACCTTGACCGCGTGGTCGCCGTCCGGGGTGGTGAACTTGCCGTTCTGGCCGAGGTGGTACTTCACGTCGCCCGAGCCCTGCGTGGAGCGCGGGTCGAGGTGCCCCTCGAACTCGGAGAAGATCTTCTCGTACGGCTTGCCGACGATGTTGGCCAGCACGTTGAGCCGGCCCCGGTGGGCCATGCCGATGACGACCTCGTCCAGCCCGGCCTCGGCGGAGGACTCCAGCACCTCGCCGAGCAGCGGGATCAGCGACTCGCCGCCCTCCAGCGAGAAGCGCTTCTGGCCGACGTACTTCGTCTGCAGGAACGTCTCGAACGCCTCGGCGGCGTTGAGGCGGTTGAGCACGTGCTTCTGCTCGTCGGAGCCGGGCTTCTCGTATTTCCGCTCGACCCGCTCCTGGATCCAGCGCCGCTCCTCCGGGTCCTGGATGTGCATGTACTCGATGCCGACCCGGCGGCAGTAGGAGTCGCGCAGCACGCCGAGGATCGAGCGCAGCTTCATCCGCTGCTGGCCGGCGAAGCCGTTGACCGGGAAGACCCGGTCCAGGTCCCACAGCGTCAGCCCGTGCTGGAGCACGTCCAGGTCGGGGTGCTTGCGGATCTCGAACTCGAGCGGGTCGGTGTCGGCCATCAGGTGACCGCGCACCCGGTACGCGTGGATCAGCTCGTGCACCCGCGCGGTCTTGTTGATCTGGCCTTCGCTGTCGACGGCCACGTCGCGCATCCAGCGCACCGGCTCGTACGGGATGCGCAGCGAGGTGAAGATGTCGTCGTAGAACCCGCGCTCGCCGAGCATCAGCTCGTGCATCACCTTGAGGAACTCGCCGGACTGCGCGCCCTGGATGATCCGGTGGTCGTACGTGCTGGTCAGCGTGATGACCTTGCTGACCGCGTTCTCGGCCAGGGTGGCCTCGCTCATGCCCTGGTAGGGCGCGGGGTATTCCATCGCGCCGACGCCGATGATGGCGCTCTGCCCCTGCATCAGGCGCGGGATCGAGTGCACCGTGCCGATGCCGCCCGGGTTGGTCAGCGAGATGGTGGTGCCGGAGTAGTCCTCCATGGTCAGCTCGTTGCGGCGGGCGCGCCGGACCACGTCCTCGTACGCCTGCCAGAACTGCCGGAAGTCCATCTGCTCGCAGGCCTTGATGGACGGCACCACCAGGTTGCGGGAGCCGTCCGGCTTGGCCAGGTCGATGGCGATGCCCAGGTTGACGTGCTCGGGACGGAGCATCGCCGGCTTGCCGTCGACCTCGACGAAGGAGTTGTTCATCTCGGGGTGCTCGATCAGCGCCCGGACCATCGCGTAGCCGATGAGGTGGGTGAAGCTGACCTTGCCGCCGCGGCCCCGGGCCAGGTGATTGTTGATCACGATGCGGTTGTCGACCAGCAGCTTCGCCGGGACCGCCCGCACGCTGGTGGCGGTCGGGACGGCGAGCGAGGCGTCCATGTTCTGGACGATCTTGGCAGCCACGCCGCGCAGCGGGGTGGTGCCGGCGGCGCTCGCGGCCGGCGCCTTGGCGGCCGGCTTGGCCGGGGCCGCCTTCTTCGTCGGGGCCGGCTCGGCCGCCTTCGCCGCCGGTTTGGCGGCGGGCTTCTCGGCCGGCTTGGCCGGCGCGGCCTTGGCGGGAGCCGGCTTCTCGGTGACCGTGGCCACCGCCTCCTGCTGCTCGGCGGGCTCCGGTGCGGCGGCCGGCTTGGCCGCCGGCTTCTCCGGACGCGGGGTGGCGGCGCCGGGTGCCGGCCGGTAGTCGGCGAAGAAGTCGTGCCAGGCCGAGTCGACGCTCGATGGGTCGGCGAGGTAGCGCTGGTACATCTCCTCGACGATCCACTCGTTCGGGCCGAAACCCGCCAGTGGGTTCTCCTGCGATGTCTGCTGGGTCGACACGGCCGCTAATCGCCTCTTTCACGCGGTTGTGAATGTCACGCGGTGGGCTCCCGCGCCCGGTTCGCCGGGGCACAGGAGACGGATCCCAGGCTACGCCGTGCGATTGCCGCAGGCATTCTCGCCTCCGGCTGGTGGCCCGTTTCACAGAAGATGCCAGAACTTCGGCAAACGCTGCGTGTTCCGCCGACTCCTGCTAGATGACGACGGGCCCCGCCCGGTGACGCAGGGTCACCGGCCGGGGCCCGGTCGGGTCGTGACTCAGGAGATGTCGCGCCGCCGGATGGTCAGCACGCCGATCACGCCGGTCACCACCGCGTAGCCGATCAGCACCGCGGCACCCGCCCAGCGCGGCGGGTTGCCGGGAATCTCGGTGCCGCTGACCATCAGCGTGGAGGCCAGCGACGGGACCAGCAGCTGCAGCTCGTTGATCCAGTCGCCGAACCGCTGCGCCAGCAGCCCGATGGCGATGGCCGCGCCGATGGTGCCGCCCAGGTAGAGCAGGATGCCGGTCACTGTCGCGCCGATCTGGCTGCGGATCAGCACGCCGAGCCCGACGCCCAGCACCGACCACAGCAGGTAGGCCAGCCCGTTCAGGGCCACCGCGCGCCACACCGCCCCGCTGTCGAGCTGCGTGCCGACGTCCGTGGCGTTCAGGATCAGCGGTGCGAAGACCAGGTTGAGCACCGTGGTGACGATCCAGAAGAGCAACGCCAGCACGCCCGCCGCGACCAGCTTGGCCAGCATCACCGCGGTCCGGTGCGGCGCGGTGAGGAACGTGGTGGTCACCGTCTGGTGGAAGAACTCGCTGGTCACCACCACGATGCCGAGCAGCATCACGATGAGCAGGCCGAAGAACTGGCCGTTGGTGTAGAGGTTGGCGGCGATGCTGTCGGCGCTCGAGACCGCCTGGATCTGGTCGGCCTGGTCGGCCGGCACGTCGCCGACGTTCCCGCTGGCCAGGGCGTCGGTCTGCAGCCAGTTGAAGCCCAGCGCGAGCGCCCACAGCGGCAGGCTGATCAGCCCGAAGATCCACCAGGTGCTGGTGGTACGGATCTTGAGCAGTTCGGATCGGACCAGCGTCATCGGATCTCCGCCTTTCCGGCCGTCAGCTCCAGGAAGACCCCTTCGAGGTCGGGACGTTCGGTGGTCAGCTCGTGCAGCTCGACCTTCGCGGCCAGCGCGACGCGGCCCACGGCCGGCGCGTCCACGCCGCTGACCAGCAGCGCGCCGTGCGGGTCGGCGTCCACCGTGGCGGACTGCTCGCGCAGCGCCGCGGCCAGCTCGTCCGCCTGCGGGGTACGCACCCGCACCCGGGCGCCGTGCGTCATCGAGCCCATCACCTGCTCGACCGGCCCCTGCCGGACCAGCTTGCCGGCTGCGATGATCACCACGTCGTCGGCGAGCAGCTGCATCTCGGAGAGCAGGTGGCTGGAGACCAGCACCGTCCGGCCCTCGGCGGCCAGCCCCTTCAGGAAGCCCCGCATCCAGCGGATGCCCTCCGGGTCGAGGCCGTTGGCCGGCTCGTCCAGGATGAGCACCTGCGGGTTGCCGAGCATCGCGGCGGCGATCCCGAGTCGCTGCTTCATGCCCAGCGAGTAGCCCTTGAACTTGCGCTTCGCCGCCGGGGAGAGCCCGACCAGGGCGAGCGCCTCGTCCGCCCGCTCCTTCGGCAGCCCGGCCGCCGCGCAGATCACCCGCAGGTGGTTGATCCCGGTGCGGCCCTTGTGCGCGCTGGACGCCTCCAGGACCGCGCCCACCGTGCGCAGCGGGTCGGCCAGGTCGGCGTACCGGTGGCCGCCGATGGTGGCCGTGCCCGCGGTCGGCGTGACCAGGTTGAGCAACATGCGCAGCGTGGTCGTCTTACCGGCGCCGTTCGGGCCGAGGAAGCCGGTGACCCGGCCCGGCTCGACGGTGAACGACAGGTTGTCGACCGCGCGGACGTTCTTGTACTGCTTGGTCAAGCCGGACACGATGATCTGGCCGGTCGCGGCGTTGGGGCGTGACTGCCCGTCGGACATCATTCTCCTCTCCTGCCCCGGCGCACTGGACGCACGCCGGTGGGACGCCGTTGCGGGGGCGCCCCGCACAGCCTTCCAACCCGCCGCAAGGGGGTCAATCAGGCGGGATGTGTACGCGCCGTCCTCCTCAGGGAGGAGATCACCCGGCCGGCAGCGCGACCCAGGTGGCACGAGCCCGGCCCAGCAGCGCGCCGTCCGGACCGTACAGGCTGGTGTGCACCTCGGCCTTTCGTCCCTCGCGGCCCACCGCGCGGCCGGTCACCACGCACGCGTCGCCGGGCCGTGGCAGCGCCGTGACCTGCGCCGCGATCCGACCCAGCACGTACGGGCGGCCCGCGGAGAGCACCGCCCACCCGCCGGGGCAGTCCAGCGCCGCCCAGACCGTCGCCGGCACCACCTCGGCCGGGGCGCGGAACGGCGCCGCGGTCCGCCCGTCCGGCAGCCGGCCGGGAAAGATCCGCAGGCCGTCCGGGTGGTCCGGGCCGCAGACGAAGCAGCCGGGGAAGGGGTGGTCCACCAGCCCGGGGTACGCCCGCGCGGCGTCCTCGGCGGTGGCCGGGTCCACCGGCGGCACCACCACGTCGACCGGCTCGACCCGGCGTACCTCGGCGACCAGCCGGCCCTGCGGGTCGCGCACCTCGCCGTCGGCGGCGGTCAGCGGGGTGTCCAGCGGCGGCGGCCGGCGCAACGTGACCTCCACCGGCCCCCGGTCGTCGAGCAGCGCGGCGAAGACGCCGGCGCTCCAGCCGCCGTTGCCGGAGCCGTCCGGTCCGTGGAAGCGGGCCTCGACCAGCACGTGCACCTCCGGGTTCACCTCCGCCGGCGCCGTCGCCGCGGTCGCCCGGCAGCCTCGCACATCCGCCGGCCCGGTGCCGCACGCCGCCGCCGACCGGCGTTCACCGGATCGACACCCCTCACCCCGGGCACGGCAACCCGGGGCCCCTACACAGGACCCATGGCCGTTCTGCACGCCGCTGGCGCACCCATCACGACCAGCGGTTACACCCTGCTGATCGCCGACGACCCGACACTGGTCGCGGCCGCGCAACGCCTGCGCCACGAGGTGTTCGCCGGGGAACTCGGCGCCACCCTGCCGCCCGGCGCCGCCGGGCTCGACACCGACGAGTTCGACGCGCACTGCGACCACCTGGTGGTGCTCCGCGAGGACACCGGCGAGGTGGTCGGCACCTACCGGCTGCTGCCCCCGGGCCGCACCGACCGGCGCTACGCCGACGGCGAGTTCGACCTGGGCCCGCTGGCCCCGCTCCGCGACGACCTGGTCGAGGCCGGCCGCTCCTGCGTGCACCCGGACCACCGCACCGGCGCGGTGATCAACCTGATGTGGGCCGGCATCTGCCGCTACCTGCACCTGCGCGGGTCACGCTGGCTCGGCGGCTGCGCCTCGGTGCCGGTCGCCGACGGCGGGGTCGCCGCCGCCGAGGTGTGGGCGCAGGTCACCGACCGGCACCTCGCCCCGCCGCCGCTGCGGGTCACCCCGCGCCGGCCCTGGTTCGCCGAGGCGCCGACCGCCGCCGTCCCCGCCCCGCTCACCCCGGCCGAACGTCGGGCGCTCGTCCCACCGCTGCTCCGCGGCTACCTGCGGCTCGGCGCCTGGGTCGCCGGCGAACCGGCGTACGACAGGGACTTCGGCTGCGCCGACTTCTACGTGCTGTTCTCGCTGGACCGGATGAACCCGCGCCACCTGCGGCACTTCCTCGGTGAGGTGGCACCGTGACGCTGCTCGTGGACGACGCTCACCCGGGCCGGGTCGGCGTCGCCGCTCTCCCGGCCGGGGGCCGCCCGCCCGGCGACGGGCTGTGGCGGCCGGCTTCCGGCTGCGGGCCGTGCTGCCTGCCACCGCCGGCCGCGCCGGACGTGTCCGCCCCGCGCCGGATCGGCCGGCTGCTCGGCGTACTCGGAATGCTCGTGCTCGGTGCCGGTCTGGCCGCGTTGCTGCCGGTGTTGCCGGCGGCCGACCGGCAGGCCGCGTTGCGCGGGTGGGCCCGGCGGACGCTCCGCGTCCTCGGCGTGCGGCTGGTGGTCCGGGGCCGGCCGCCGCGCCGCCGCGCGCTGCTGGTCGCCAACCATGTCTCCTGGCTGGACGTCCTCGCCGTGCTCGCGGTGTCGCCGGCCCGGATGCTGGCCAAGCGGGAGGTCCGGAGTTGGCCGGTGGTGGGCGCGCTGGCCGCCGCGGCCGGCACCGTCTTCGTGGACCGGTCCCGCCCGCGCGACCTGCCGGCCACCGTCGCCCGGGTGGCCGACTCGCTGCGCGCCGGGCATCCGGTGGCGGTGTTTCCGGAGGGCACCACCTGGTGCGGTGCGGCGATCGGCTGCCGCCCCGGCCGCGGCTTCCGCCCGGCGATGTTCGAGGCGGCGGTGAGCGCCGGCGCGCCGGTGGTGCCGCTCACCGTCGCCTACCGGTACGCGGGCGACCCGAGCACGCTGCCCGCCTTCCTCGGCGCGGAGACGCTCTGGGCGTCGCTCCGCCGGGTGCTGGCCGCCCGGGGCCTGACCGTGGCGGTCACCGTCGCCGCCGCCCTGCACCCCGCCGACGGTGCCGACCGCCGCCTCCTGGCCCGCGCCGCCGAGTCCGCGATCCACCGGGCCCCGCCCCCACGGCCACGAACTGGCTGCCTGACCGCACCTTCCGCGCGGCGATCAAGTGCCGCCTCCGGGGCCCGGGCGTGTCGCGCCGGGAAAGAAGTTAGTCCCGAGAGCGGTATACCTCAGGGTCATAATTATGACTCTCAGGCATATCGCAGAAAAGCACACATCGATCCAGGAGTCGTCACGCGGCGTGAGGCTGGCGGGAATCGGGTCGGGAACGCGATACAGTCTTGTTAGGTCGCGATGTATCGCGTTACGCTTCTTCCGCTACTCGACGTGTCGGGCGACACGTCGTCGAGGGGAGGACGCCATGGCCAGTTGGACAGTCGACGGCCCGCAGCGGATCACGCTGGACGAGCCGGTCACCCGGCTGGACGTCCGGCTGGTCAGCGGGCGGCTCAACGTGGTCGGCACGGACGGACCGGCCCGGGTCGACGTCACCCGGGTCAGCCGCCGTCCGCTCGTGGTCGAGTTGCGCGACGGGCGGCTGAGCGTGCGGCACGAGCGGTTCCCCCGCTGGCCGGGCGTGCTGTGGTGGCTCGGTCAGCTCCGTCGCCGGTTCCGCGCCGAGGTGTCGGTCGCCGTGCCCGCCCAGGCGCTGGCCGACCTGCATCTGGTCGACGGCGCGCTGGTCGCCTCCGGGCTGCGCCGGGACACCCGGGTCGACGTCACCTCCGGCCAGGTCACCCTGATGGGGCTGCGCGGCCGCACCACCGCCAAGGTGGTCTCCGGCCCGGTGGAGGCGCTCGGCATCGGCGGCGAGCTCGACCTGGAGACCGTCTCCGGCGAGCTGATCCTGGCCGACAGCGCGCCCGATCGGGTCCGCGCCCACGCGGTCTCCGGCTCGATCACCTGCGACCTGGACAACCCGCGGGGCAGCGAGATCAAGCTCAGCGCCATCTCCGGCAGCATCACCGTCCGGGTCCGCGAGGACAGCGACCTCAGCGTGCACCTGCACACCACCTCCGGGCGGATCACCAGCGGCTTCCCGCAGATCTGCGGCGGCCAGCACGGCTTCGGCGCGGTCAAGGACAGTCACGGGGTGCTCGGCGGGGGCGCGGGTAAGCTCTGGGCGTCCGCGACGTCCGGCAGCATCGCGCTGCTGGCCCGCCCGGTCCCGGACGCCGACGACCCGGAGGACCTGCCGTGACCGCCGTGTTCAGCCACGGGCGGCTCCGGCTCTACCTGCTCAAGCTCCTCGACGACGGGCCGAAGCACGGCTACGAGTTGATCCGCCTGCTGGAGGAGCGCTTCCTCGGGCTCTACGCTCCCAGCGCCGGCACCATCTATCCCCGCCTGCAACGGCTGGAGGTGGAGGAGCTGGTCAGCCACACCGCGGCGGGCGGGCGCAAGGTCTACGCGATCACCGAGGCCGGGCGCGCCGAGCTGCGTCAGCGCGCCGGCGAGCTGGCCACCCTGGAGGCCGACATCAGCGCCTCCGTGGAGGATCTCTCCGCGCTGGCCGGCGAGATCCGCACCGAGGTACGCGGCTCCGCGCGCGACCTGAAACGGGAGCTGCGCGAGGCGACCCGGCAGACCCGGCAGGGTCGCTGGACGACGCCACCGCCGACGGTGCGGCCCGGCGGCGACGGCGGCGGCACCCGTCCCGCCGGGTCACCGCTGCTCGCCGAGTTCGATCAGCGGCTGGCCGCGTTCACCGTCGAGGTCGGCGCGCTGGTGCGGGCCGGTCGGCTCAGCGACAACCAGCTCCGCACCGCGATCCGGCTGCTCGACGGCGCGCTCGACGGGCTGCGGCGACTGCTCCGCTGATCTCACAGGTTGTTTCCAGCTTCCGCCCAGCGCGACCGCAGCCGGAGCACGGATGATGGGTGCCATGGCGGCTACCCAGACCGAGGCCCGACTGCTCGTGGTCGAGGACGACCCCAACATCCTCGAACTGCTCTCCGCGAGCCTGCGCTTCGCGGGCTTCGACGTCGCCACCGCGACCAGCGGCAGCGCGGCGCTGCACGCCGCCAAGGACCACCGGCCCGACCTGGTCGTGCTCGACGTGATGCTGCCCGACCTCGACGGCTTCGAGGTGATCCGGATGCTCCGTGAGGGCGGCACGCGCACCCCGGTGGTGTTCCTGACCGCGCGGGACGCCACCGACGACAAGATCCGGGGGCTGACGCTGGGCGGCGACGACTACGTCACCAAGCCGTTCAGCCTGGAGGAGCTGACCGCCCGGATCCGGGCCGTGCTGCGGCGTACCGCTACCGGCGAGCAGGCCCCGTCCCGCCTCACGTTCGCCGACCTGGAGCTGGACGAGGAGACCCACGAGGTGCACCGGGCCGGGCAGCGGGTGCAGCTCTCGCCGACCGAGTTCAAGCTGCTGCGCTACCTGATGCTGAACGCCAACCGGGTGCTCAGCAAGGCACAGATCCTCGACCACGTGTGGAACTACGACTTCCGCGGTGACGACAACATCGTCGAGTCCTACATCTCCTACCTGCGGCGCAAGGTCGACAACACCCAGCCCCGGCTCATCCACACCCTGCGCGGGGTCGGGTACGTGCTGCGCAAGCCGGCGGCGTGAACGTCCTCCACGACGCGAAGGGCTGGGTACGCGGGATCCCGCTGCGGCTCAAACTGGTCACCGCCGTGCTGGCGCTGGTGGCCGGCGCCCTGCTCGTGATCAGCGTCTCCACCGCGTACTTCCTGCACAACTATCTGGTGGACCGGATCGACGGCGAGCTGGACGACCAGCTCGACCGGGGGGTGAGCATCAGCGGGGCGACCAACAGCAGGTTCCCCACCGACTATCTCGTGGCCCAGTGGAGCCGTAACGACCAGTCCGGCTTCTCCGCCGCCGACCAGCGCCTGAGCCCCAAGGACCTGCCGGCCGGGCTGAACGACCAGAGCTGGTACGACGAGCACGCCAACGGCGAGGCGTTCACCGAGAGCGGGGCCGACAAGCGGGTCCGCTGGCGGCTGATGGTCCGGCAGGACAGCCAGGACTCCTACCGGGTGATCGGGCAGAACCTCACCGAGGTCGACCTCTCGGTGCGGCAGCTGCTCTGGATCGACCTGCTGGCCGGTGGCGCGGTGCTGATCATCCTGGCGTCGGTCGGTGCGGGCATCGTGCGTACCAGTCTCAAACCGCTGGTGGAGATCGAGCGGACCGCGGCGGCCATCGCCGGCGGCGACCTGACCCGGCGGGTGCCCGACCCGGAGGACGGGCGGCCGTGCCCCACCTCCGAGCTGGGCCGGCTCTCCCGGGCGCTGAACGCCATGCTGGCGCAGATCGAGGCCGCGTTCACCGCGCGGGCCGCCTCCGAGGCGGCGGCGCGCAGCGCCGAGGTGGGCGCCCGGGACGCCGCCGCGTACGCGCAGGCGTCCGAGGCGCGGGCCCGCCGCTCCGAGGAGCGGATGCGGCAGTTCATCGCGGACGCCTCGCACGAGCTGCGGACGCCGCTGACCACGATCCGCGGCTTCGCCGAGCTGTACCGGCAGGGCGCGGCGCGGGCGCCGGAGCAGACCGCCGACCTGCTGCGCCGCATCGAGGACGAGGCGTCCCGGATGGGGCTGCTGGTCGAGGACCTGCTGCTGCTCGCGCGGATGGACCGGGAGCGGCCGATCGCGCTGGCCCCGGTGGAGCTGCCGGTGCTGGCGTCGGACGCGGTGGAGGCGGCCCGGGTGGTCGACCCGGAGCGGCGGATCGAGCTGGAGCGGGAACCGGGCGCCGGCCCGCTGGTGGTGCTCGGAGACGACGCCCGGCTGCGGCAGGTGATCGGCAACCTGATGACCAACGCGCTCACCCACACCCCGTCGGACGCCGCGGTGACGTTGCGGCTGCGTTCGGAGCCGGGGAACCTCGCCGTGGTGGAGGTGGCGGACACCGGCCCCGGTCTCACCCCGGAGCAGGCGGAACGCGTCTTCGAGCGGTTCTACCGGGTGGACGCCGCCCGGACCCGCCGGGCCGGCGGCCCCACCAGCACCGGCCTCGGCCTGGCCATCGTCGCCGCGCTGGTGGCGGCGCACCACGGCACGGTGGAGGCGGTGGAGACGCCGGGCGGCGGGGCGACGTTCCGGGTGAAGCTGCCGCTGCTGCCCGAGACGCCCGAGCCGGGCGAGTGACTTACAGAAAACATTCAGGCGGATTCCAGGCTGGTGACAGTGCGACGGGGAAAGCTGTACGCATGACCGACCACGAGACCGAGCCGCAGCGGTCGCCGGCACCTGCCGACGCCGAGCCGTCGCACCACACCGCCGAGCTGCCCCGCGCCCAGAGCGGGACATCGGACTCCACCCCGGCCGCCGCGTCGGTTCCGGCCGACTCCCCGGCCGCCGGAACCACCGCGCACGCCGACAGCCCGTACGCGCCCGCGTCCGGCGCGCCGGCCGGCCCCTACGGCCCGCCGGCCGCGACCCCGGCCAGCCCCTACGCGCCGCAGTACCCGGTCTCCGGGCAGCCGCAGCAGCCGCACCCCTGGTACGGGGGGCAGCAGCACGGCGGCTGGGCCCCGCAGGGCGGCGCCGGCCACCCGGCGGCGCAGCAGGCCGGCGGGCCGGTGCCGACCTACCAGGCGCAGCCCGGGTATCACCAGCACCAGGCCGGCCAGCCGGTCCCGGCGTGGGGCCAGCCGCAGCCGGCCCGGCCGAGCCGGGCCGGCAAGTTCATCGGCGCGGGCGCGCTGGCGCTGGCCCTGATGCTCGGCTCGGGCGTGGCCGGTGGCGCGCTGGCGCTCGCCCTCGACGGCGACGGCGGCGGGATCACCCGCTCCTACTCCGCCGCTCCGGTGATCAACAGCGCCGACCTGCCCAAGATCGCGGCCTCCGTCCAGGACAGCATCGTCACGATCATGACGGGCAGCGGTGAGGGCTCCGGGGTGATCCTCAGCGCCGACGGGTTCGTGCTGACCAACAACCACGTGGTCGCCTCCGCCGACGGCGACACGGTGAAGGTGGTCTTCGCCGACGGCAAGACCGCCACGGCGAAGATCGTCGGGACCGACCCGAAGACCGACCTCGCGGTGGTCAAGGCCGCCGACGTCAGCGGCCTGCAGGCGGCGAAGTTCGGCGACAGCGACGGCATGCAGGTCGGCGACCAGGTGCTCGCGCTGGGCAGCCCGCTCGGCCTGCAGGGTTCGGTGACCGCCGGCATCCTCAGCGCCCGCGACCGCACCATCTCCGCAGGTGAGGGCGGCCAGCAGCAGCAGAGCCCGCAGGGCGCCAGCTCGATCTCCGGCCTGCTGCAGACCGACGCCCCGATCAACCCGGGCAACTCCGGCGGCGCGCTGGTCAACACCCGGGGCGAGGTGATCGGCATCAACACCGCGATCGCCACCGCCGGGCAGGGCAGCAACGGCAACATCGGCGTCGGCTTCGCCATCCCGAGCAACAAGGCCAAGGACGTGGCCGAGAAGCTCCAGCGCGGCGAGAAGATCAGCCACCCGTCGCTCGGGGTCAGCGTGAACGCCGCCGAGGACGGCGGCGCGCTGGTCGCCGCGGTGACCCCGGGCAGCGCCGCCGAGAAGGCCGGGCTCCAGCGGGGCGACGTGATCACCAAGTTCGGTGACACGGCGGTCAACGACTCCAACGATCTGGTCGGCGCCGTGCAGGCCGGCAAGGTCGGTGACCGGGTCGAGATCCAGTTCAAGCGAAACGGATCCGACGAGAAGGCAACCGTGACGCTCGCCGAGACGTCATAGTCCACGAGACCTGCCTCCCTCCCGGGGCGGTGGGCGACGGAGCCAAGGGGGTTGGCTCCGGCGCCCGCCGCCCCTCTTCGTCTCACCGGTCCGCCGTTTACCGCGTGCCGGCTCGGGAACCCGTCGCCGATCGGGTACGCCGGGGTACCAGCGGGGGAGGGACTCGTGGCCGTGAACCAGCCGCCGCCGGAACGGGCGCGGGCCGGGCCCCTCCGGATCGCGATGGTGGTGCCGCCGTGGCTGTCCGTGCCGCCACCCGGCTACGGCGGGCTGGAGACCCTGGTGGCCGGGCTGGTCGACGCGCTGATCGACCGTGGGCACACGGTGACGCTGTTCGGCGCCGGCACCGAACACGGCACCGCCGCCGAGTTCGTCTCCACCTGCGCCGAGCTGCAGTACGACCGGCTGGGCGAGTCGCTGCCCGAACTGGCCCACCTGGCCCACGTCGACCGGCTG
This sequence comes from Micromonospora humi, assembly GCF_900090105.1. Classification (GTDB taxonomy): domain Bacteria; phylum Actinomycetota; class Actinomycetes; order Mycobacteriales; family Micromonosporaceae; genus Micromonospora; species Micromonospora humi. The sequence goes on from NZ_FMDM01000013.1 coordinate 126,643, forward strand.
GTCGACCCGGCGCACTTCGACCTGGTGCACGACCACAGCACCATCGGCCCGCTGGTCGCCGGCCGGCGCCGCGTCCCCACCGTGGCCACGGTGCACGGGAACCCGGTCGGCGAGTACGGCACCGTGCTGAGCAACACCGACCGGGGGGTCGGCCTGATCGCGATCTCGCACGCCCAGCGCCGGGCCAACCCCGGCCTGCCCTGGGTCGGCACGGTCCACAACGCGATGCCGCTGCGGGACTTCCCGCGCAAGCGGGCGCCGGGGCGCGGGCCGGTGCTCTGGCTCGCCCGGTTCAGCCCGGACAAGGGCCCCGACGTGGCGATCCGGGCCTGCCGGGCGGCCGGGTTGCCGCTCGTCCTGGCGGGCAAGTGCAACGAGCCGGCCGAGCGCCGCTATCTCGACGAGGTGGTCGAGCCGATGCTCGGCGACGACGTCGGCCTGGTGGTGAACGCGGACCGCGAGGTCGTGCTGCGGCTGCTGCTCGACGCCCGCTGCCTGGTCATGCCGATCCAGTGGGCCGAGCCGTTCGGCATGGTGATGGTGGAGGCCATGGCGACCGGGACGCCGGTGGTGGCGTTGCGTCGCGGGGCGGTGCCGGAACTGGTCCGCCCCGGTGTCACCGGGCTGGTCTGCGACCACGCCGAGGAGTTGCCGGCCGCGCTGCGTGCGGTGGCCGACCTGGACCCGGCGGACTGCGTCGCGCACGTGGCGCAGAACTTCTCGGTGGAGCGGATGGCCGCCGACTACGAGGCGGTCTACCGGGGCTTCCTGGCCGGGCGGGCGACGGCGGAGGGTTCCCGGGCGGTCGCCCCGCTCGTCGCCCGGTGACCGCCGCTCAGGTGCGTCCGGCCACCAGCGCCGCCGCCGCGGCGTCGAGCTGCCGCGCGTACCCGGGGGTGATGCTGCCCTCGCGCCGACGCTCGACGATCTTGCCGCGGAGCCGTTCCACGGCGGTGGTCACCGCCCCCTCGTCGCTCGCGGCCACCGCGTTGCGCAGCAGGTTGCGCAGGTCCACCCCGACGTCCTCGCGGATCTGACCGTCCGCCAGCCCGGCCTCGATCAGCCCGTCCACCCGCTCGGCCGGGTCGGCCGCGTCGACCGCCGGCGGAGTCGGGGCGGCGGTGCTCGGCGCGCCGCTCGGCTCGGCCGGCGCCGGGGCGGTCGGGTCCTCGCTCGCCGGCGGCGCGTCGGTGGGCGCCTCCACCGGCCCGGCGGTCGGCAGCACCCGCGGGTCGGACGTCCGGTCCGGGACCAGCGTCGGCGCCAGCAGCGCGGTGGCGGCGACCAGTACCACGCCGGCGCCCGCCAGCAGCAGGGTCCGCCGCCGCTTCGGCGCGGCCGCCGCCGGCCGGGTCGGCGGCCCGGGTGGCGTGGCCGCCGACGGCGCCGGCCGGGTGGGCGCGGACGTCAGCGCGGGCAACGTCATCGTCGGCGCCAGCATGGTGGTGGCCTGCGGGTCGGCGGGCAGCAGCTGGTCACGCAGCACGGCCGCGACCCGGTGCGCGGTGGGCCGCTGCCGCGGGTCGCGGGCCAGGCAGCGCAGGCAGATGTCCGCGACCGGCCGGGGCAGGCCGGGTACGCCGTCGAGCGTGGGCGGCGCGCTCTCCGCCAGCGCGGCGCTGAGCTGCTCCCAGGTGTCCGCCGGATAGGGCGGTTGGCCGGTCAGCGTCTCGAAGAGCAGCACGCCCAGCGAGTAGACGTCGGTGGCCGGCTGGGCCGGCGCGCCGTCCAGCCGCTCCGGCGCCACGTACGCCGGGGTGCCGAACGTGCCGCCGTCCTCGTCCTCGTCCGGCGCGCCGACCCGGGTGGCGATGCCGAAGTCGAGCACCTTCGCCCCCACGCCGGTCATCATCACGTTGGCCGGGGTGACGTCCCGGTGCACGATGCCGAGCCGGTGCGCCGCGGCCAGCGCCTCGGCCACCTGGGCGCCGGTCTCCACCGCCGCCGGCCAGGGCAGCGGGCCCTCGGTCAGCCGGTGCTCCAGCTCCTCGCCGCTGAGCAGCTCCATCACCACGAACGAGGTGATCGAGCCGTCCGGGGCCACCGTCTCGCCGTAGTCGTGCACGGCGGTGACGTGCGGGTGGTCGAGCTGGGCGGCCGAGCGGGCCTCCTCGCGCACCATGTCGCGGAACCGGGCGTCGGCGGCGAGCGAGGGGGCGAGGACCTTCACCGCCACCACCCGGTCGAGGACCTCGTCGCGGGCCCGCCAGATCACCGACATGCCGCCGGCGCCGATCCGGTCGATGAGCCGGTACCGCCGGGCCAGCAGACGGCCGGCCTGGAGTGTCGCCTTCACCTCGCACCTGCCCTGGGCTCGGGAGCGCTACCAGGTTGCGGGAATGTGTCCGGCCTGTCAACGCCCGTCCGATCTCCGGTGGCGCTGCGCGCCGCCGCGATGGCGCGGTGTTACCGGACGTCCGGCCTCTCGGCGCGGGCGGGCCGGCACGCGGGCCGCGTGCCAGGATGAACGGCATGGCAGGCGGTCCGGTGGCGTTCGTGCTCGGCGGCGGGGGAGTGCTGGGCGCGGTCGAGGTGGGCATGCTGCGTGCGCTGTTCCGGGCCCGGATCCGCCCCGACCTGGTGCTCGGCACGTCGATCGGCGCGGTCAACGGCGCCCTGGTCGCCGCCGACCCGACCGAGGCGGTCACCGACCGGCTGGTCCGGCTCTGGGCCTCCCCGGAGGCGAGCGAGGTCTACGGCGACTCGGTCGCCCGGCAACTGCGCCGCTTCGCCGCCCGCACCCACCTGCACTCGCCGCGCCCGCTGCGCCGGCTGCTGGAGGGCGAGCTGGGCGAGGCGACCACGTTCGCCGACCTGGCCGTGCCGTTCCGCTGCTGCGCGGCGAACATCGAGCGCGCCGCCGAACACTGGTTCACCGCCGGTCCGGTGGTGCCGGCGGTGCTCGCCTCCGCCTCGGTGCCCGGGCTGCTGCCGCCCGCCCAGATCGCCGGCCAGCACTACATCGACGGCGGGGTGGTCAACTCGATCCCGGTCGGCGAGGCGGTGGCGGCCGGGGCGACCCGGATCTTCGTACTCCAGGTGGGCCGGATCGAACGTGAGCTGAGCCCGCCGCGCCGGCCCTGGGAGATCGCCCAGGTCGCGTTCGAGATCGCCCGGCGGCACCGGTTCGCCCGGGAGATGGCGGCGCTGCCCGACGGCGTCGAGGTGCACGTGCTGCCGACCGGTGGGCTCGACCCGCGCGACGACAGCCCCTGGGCCTACCGGGACATGGCGGCGGTGGGGCGGCGGATCAGCCGGGCGTACACCGCCTCCCGTCGCTACCTGGACACCGCGCTGGACCGCTGATGCCGCTGCCACCCCGCTGGCTCCGCCGGCTGCTGCTCGCGCCGGGTGTCGTGCTGCTCGCCGTCGCCGTGGTGATCACGCTGCCGGGCTGGGCACTGCTGGCGCTGGCCGCGTCGCCGCTGGTGCCGGGGCGGCTGCGCCCGCTGCGGCTGCTCTGGATCGGCGCCGTCTACCTGGTCTGGGACGCCGCCGCCCTGCTCACCCTCTTCCTGCTCTGGCTGGCCTCCGGGTTCGGTCGGCACAAGCGGTCGCCGGCCTTCCAACGGGCCCACTACGTGGTCGCCGGCCGCTTCCTGCGGGTGCTGTTCTGGCAGGCCCGGTGGACGCTGCGGCTGAGCATCGACGTGGTCGGCACCGACCCGGACACCGCGCTGCCCGGCCGACCCGAGCTGGTGCTCTGCCGGCACGCCGGGCCGGGCGACTCGTTCATCCTGATCCACGCGCTGGTGAACTGGTTCCACCGGGAGCCCCGGATCGTGCTCAAGGAGAGCCTCCAGTGGGACCCGGCCATCGACGTGCTGCTCAACCGGCTGCCCAACCGGTTCATCGCGCCGGGCCCGGACGGCCGGGAGTCGGCGGTGCGGCAGATCGCGCATCTGGCCACCGGTCTCGACGACGACGACGCCTTCGTGATCTTCCCGGAGGGCGGCAACTTCACCCCGTCGCGCCGGCTGCGCGCGATCGCCCGGCTGCGCGCGCTCGGTCTGGAGCGGATGGCGTTGCGCGCCGAGCGGATGCAGCACGTGCTGGCGCCGCAGCCGGGTGGGCTGCTCGCCGCGCTCGACGCCGCGCCGGACGCCGGGGTGATCTTCGTGGCGCACACCGGCCTGGACCAGATGCTCACCGTCGCGGACGTGTGGCGGGAGCTGCCGATGGACAAGCGCATCGTGATGCGGTTCTGGTCGGTGCCGCCGGAGGAGGTCCCCACCGGCGAGCAGGAGCGCATCGACTGGCTGTTCGACTGGTGGGCCCGGATCGACAGGTGGGTCGCGGCGAACCGGAACGGCACGGCCGACGACTGAGCGGCTTTCGCGCCCGGTTCGGGCGTGGCGGCCCGACCGCCGCGTAGGGTGCGCTGGTGGAGCAGATCTGCGTGGTGACGACGGTGGTGGACGCCCGCCGGGTGGCGGACGTGCTGGCGGCCGCGGCCGTCGCCGGCCGGCTGGCGGCGTGCGCCCAGGTCGGCGGGCCGCTGGACAGCACCTACTGGTGGCAGTCGGCGATCCAGACCACCGCCGAATGGTGGGTCCGGTTCAAGACCACGCCGGACCGGGTGGACGCGCTCGTCGACCAGCTCCGGGCCAACCATCCGTACGAGGTGCCGGAGATCCTGGTCAGCCGGGAGGACAGCGGCAACCCCGACTACACGGCCTGGGTGCGCGAACACACCCGACCCTAGGTACGCCTACTCTGTCCGCCCACCGCGCCGTCGGTGAGGCTGGCGGGGTGGAGAACACCGGCTACCCCTGCCCCGGGTGCGGCGCACCGGCCGACCTCGCCGTCGGCTGCCGCGCCTGCGGTCGCCCGCCCTGTCCGCCCGCCGCCGAGGTGGTGCGGCTGGACCGGGAGATCGCCGCGTTGACCCCGCGGGTGGACGCGGCCCGGCTCGCGTACCAGGAACTGGCCGGCCGGCTGTCCACGGTCCGGCAGCGGCGGGCGGCGCTGGCCGCCCGGATCCGGGCGGAGATCCCCGCCCCGCGCCCGACCGCCACGCCGGTGCCGGTGCGGCCGGCGCCGCCCGCTCCCGTCCCGGTGCGCCCCGGCGGCGCGGAGACCTCCACCCGGGCGGTGCAGGGCCTGCTCTTCGTCCTCGGTGGACTGCTGCTCGGCACCGCCGCGGTGGTCTTCACCGCCGTCGCCTGGGCGGCGTTCGGGGTGGCCGGCCGGGCACTGATCCTGCTGGCCGTCACCGTGCTGGCGCTCGCCGCGCCGCTGGTGGCCCGCTCGCGCGGCCTGCGCGGCACCGCCGAGACGATCGCCGCGGTGGGGTTGCTGCTGGTGCTCCTGGACGGGTACGCGGCCTGGTCGGTGAACCTGTTCGGGGTGGCCGGCTGGCCGGGCAGCCGGTACGCCGCGCTGGTGGCGGCCGGGACCGCGGCGGTGGCGGCCGGGTACGCGCGGCTCAGCCGGCTGACCGCGCCGTGGTTCGCGGCGTGGCTGGCCGCGCAGCCGGTGCTGCCGCTGGCGGCGGCGGGTGCCCGGCCGACGGCGGCCGGGTGGGCGCTGGTCCTGACCGCGCTGGCGCTGGGTGACCTCGTGGTGGTGGTCGCCCTGCGCCGGGTCGCCGGCGCCGCGTCGCGAGGGGGCGACGCGGCGCCGGCCGGTCCGGCGGTGCGGGCCGGGGTGGTGCTCGGCTGGTCGGGACACGGTGCGGCGCTGGCCCTGGCGGCCGGTTGCGCGCTGGTGCCGCTGGCCGTGGGCCGTGCCGCCGGCACCGCGTTGCTCGCCGGTGCGCCGCTGCTGATGGTGGCGCTGGCCCTGGTCGCGGGCGCGTTCGCGGCCGGCGGTCGGGTGCTGCGCGCGGAGGCCACCGGGCTGCTGGTGCCGGTGCTCGCGGCCGCGCTGGTGCGGCCGGTCGCCGCCGAGCGTCCCGGGCTGCTGCTCGTCGCGGCCGGGCTGGTGGTGGCCGCGCTCGCCGGTGCGGTCCGCGTGCTGCCGACCCGGCTGCGCACCGGGCCCCGGCTGGGCGCGTTCACCGTGGCGGCCGGCCTGGGGGCGGTCGCCGTGGTGTTGACCGGGCTGGTCGCCGCCGCCACCGTGATCGCCTCGTTCCCGGCCTGGCAGGGTGGCCGGGCGGTGCCGGCTCCGTCCTGGGGCTGGCAGTTGCCGCCGGCGCTGCTGTTCGCCGCCGCTGCGGTGGCGCTGCTGGCGCCCCGGGCCACCCGGCCGCTGGTCGGGGTGCTGGCGGCCGGGCTGACCGCCCTCGCCGTGCCGGCCGTGGTGGCCGTGCCCTGGCCGGTGGTGCTGGTCGCCGACCTCGCGGTGGCCGCCGCGTTGCTGCTGGTCGCCGTGCTCCGGCCGCGCCGGGGCCCGGTCACGGTGGTGGTCGCCGCGTCGACCGCCGGGCTGCTGGTCGGGCACGCGTTGCTGGTGGGCTGCGCCGCTCCGGCCGGGGCCGGGGCCGTGCTCGCGGTGACCGTTGGGCTCGGCGTGACGGCAGCCGCGCGGGGCCGGCGCGGGTCGGGGGCGCAGCCGGTGGTCGCCGGTGTCGCGCTGGCCGTGGCGCTGCTCGCCGTGCCGGCGGGGGTGGTCGTCGCGCTGTTCGGCCTGGGCGCGCCGCCGTGGTGGCAGCTTCGGGGCGGGGCCGCCGCCGTCGTGCTGCCGGTGGTCGCCGTCCTCGCGGTCCGTCGCGGGTGGCCGGACCTGAGCGGGTACGCCTCGGCGGGGCTCGCGGTGGCGCTCGCCGGTATCGGCTTCGGGCCGCTGGTCGTGCCCGGCGGGGAGCCGGTGGGGCTCTACGCGGTGGCGGGAGCGCTGCTGGCGCTCGCGGCCGGTGGCGGCGTCCGCCCGCCGCTCGCCCCGCGGGTGGTGGGCGTCGCGCTGGCCGGACTGGCGGTGCTGGCCGCCGTCCCGGCCGCGCTGGCGGTGCTGGGGGCCCTGCCGGTGCGGCCCTGGTCGGGCGCGCCCACGGTCGCGGCGGTCCCGGTGGGAGCGGGGCGCGCCGGGCTGGTGCTGCTGCTCCTGGGGGTGGTCGCGGCGGGGTATGCCCGGGCGGGCGGCGCTGCTCCGGGGTCCGTCCGGGGTTCCGGTTGGCGGTGGCCGGCGCTGGCCGGGCTGCCCTTCGTGGGCGTGGCGCTGCCGGTGCTGCTCGCGGCCGCCGGCGCGCCCTGGCCGGTGGTGCCGGCGGTGGCGTTCGGGACCGGGCTCGGCGCGCTGCTGACGGCCGCCGTCGCCGGCGCGTCGACGGTCGGGGTCTCGGGCGCGTCGGCGGTCGGGGTGGCCGGCGCGCGTCCGGCCGGCTCCTCGGTGGAGCGTGCGGCCAGGGCGTCGGGTGTGCGGGCGGTGGCGGTGCTGGTGCCGCTGGGGGCGGTGCTCGGCGGGTTCGGGTTCGGTGGCCTGCTGGCCACCCGCGCCGGGACGCTCGCCGGGCTGGGGGCGCTGGTGCTGGCCGGCATCGTGGTGGGGATCGCCGGCCGGTCGGCAGCGGTCCGGCTCACCGGTTGGCTGGCCACCGTGTCCGCGGCCACCGGTTTCGCGGTCACCGCCCCGCTGGCCGCCGGCCTGCCCCTGCGTACCGCCGCGTTCTCGGTCCTGGCCGTCGCCGCCGCCACCCTGCACGCGGCCCCGTCCCTGCGGTCCACCGGTCGCCTCGTCGATCTTGGACCTGTGGTGGTTGACGAAAGCAGCAACCCCGACAACCTGGGCGCCGCAAGTCCAAGATCGACGAGCCGGCGGTGGGGGGCTTCGGCGGTGCTGGAGGGTGTGGCGCAGGGGGTGGCCGTACTCGCGGTGCTGCTTGCGGGTGGGGCGCTGCGGTATGCGGCGGCGGTCTGCGTGCTGTGGGGGGTGGCGGTGGCGGTGCGGGTGGTGCGTCGGCGGGAGACATCGGGCGGGCGGACCGGTCTGGCGGCGGTCGCGGCCGGCAGCGAGCTGCTCGGCGGTTGGCTGCTGCTGGCTGCCGGTCAGGTGGCGGTGCTGGAGGCGTACACGGTGCCGGCGGCGCTGCTCGCCCTCGGCGCCGGCCTGCTGGCGCTGCGGCACCGGCCGGGGCTGACCAGCTGGTTGGCGCTCGGCCCAGGGCTGGGCGCGGCGCTGCTGCCCAGCCTGGTCTCGGTGCTGGCGGCGCCGGATTCGCAACCGCTGCGGCGGCTCGCGCTCGGCGTGGTGGCGCTCGGCGTGGTGTTCGGCGGGGCGGTCCGGCGCTGGCAGGCGCCGGTCGTGCTGGGCGCGGCGACGCTGGTGCCGTTGGCGTTGCACGAGCTGGCCCGGGGATGGGACCTGCTGCCCCGGTGGATCTTCCTCGCGCTGGGCGGGCTGCTGCTGATCGGCCTGGCGGCCACGTACGAGCGGCGGCGGCGTGACCTGGCCCGGCTGCGTGCGGCCGTCACCCGGCTGGGCTGACCAGGTCAGGAGCGCTGGGCGTCGGGGCGGCGGGTCAGCACCCGGGGGCCGGCCTCGGTGACCGCGACCGTGTGCTCGGAGTGGGCGGTGCGGGAGCCGTCGGCGGAGCGGATCGTCCAGCCGTCGTCGTCGACCCGGATCTTGTCGGTGCTGCGGCACAGCCAGGGCTCGATGGCGATGGTGAGGCCGGGGGACAGCTTCATGCCCCGGCGGGGGCGGCCGCTGTTGGCGACGTGCGGGGCCTCGTGCATGGTGCGGCCGATGCCGTGGCCGCCGAACTCGCCGTTGACCCGGTAGCCGTAGGAGTGGGCGACCTCGCCGATCGCGGCGGAGACGTCACCGAGGCGCCCGCCGGGCTGGGCGGCGGCGATGCCGGCCTCCAGCGCCACCTCGGTGGCCTCGATCAGCTTCAGGTCGGCCGGGTCGGGGGCGCCGACGACGAAGGAGAGCGCCGAGTCGGCGGCCCAGCCGTCGATGGTGACCGCCATGTCGATGCTGAGCAGGTCGCCGTCGCGCAGCACGTAGTCGTGCGGGAGGCCGTGCAGCACCGCGTCGTTGACCGACAGGCACAGCACGTTGCGGAACGGGCCGCGGCCGAACGAGGGGGAGTAGTCCCAGTAGCAGGATTCGGCGCCGCGTTCGGCGATCCGGCGGCGGGCGTGGTGCTCGATGTCCATCAGGTTGACGCCGACCGCGGCGACGCCGCTCAGCTCGGCGAGCAGCTCGCCGACGAACTGGCCGGTGACCGCCATCCGGTCGATCTCGTTGGTGGACTTGAGCTCAATCACGGTATTTTTATACCACGCCCGGTCGGGGCGCTCCCGGAGGGATATCCTGCTGCCATGGTTCGCCAGCCACTGACGCCCGAACAGATCGCCGCGGGCCGGCGTCTCGGTGCCGCGCTGCGCTCCGCGCGGGCCGGCCGCAGCCTCGTCGAGGTGGCCCTGGCGGCCGGCATCTCGCCCGAGACGCTGCGCAAGATCGAGGCGGGTCGCCTGCCCGCCCCGGCGTTCGGCACCGTGGTCGGTCTCAGCCGGGCCCTCGGCGTCCCGCTCGCCGACCTGGCCGACGTCTGGATCGCCGACCTGCCCGCCCGTCAGGCGTCCTGACGGCGGGGTAGGGCCAGCACCACCTCCGACCCGGGGGCTGACGGGATTACTAAGCGCTATTCATCTCGCCAAGATTGGTGACGGAGAGTCGCCTACCGGAGTGCGGCTCGCGGCACCGGGGGGCGACACCGGATGAGTTCTTCGACCTTGACGGCGCCGGACGCCCGGCGGGGCAGCGACTACGCGCGCCTGTCCCGCCGGGTCGCCGAGGCGGGGCTGTTCGACCGGCGACCCGGCCGGTACGCGGTCCGCATCGCGCTCACCCTGGGCGCCTTCCTGGCCGGCTGGGTGCTGGTGGCGGCCGTCGGCGACTCCTGGTGGCAGGTCCCGCTGGCGGCCGTGATGGTGGTGGCCACCACCCAGGTCGCGTTCCTCGGGCACGACGCCGGGCACCGGCAGATGTTCCGCCGGCGCGGGCCGAGCGAGGCGGCCGGCCTGGTCGCCGGCAACCTCGCGGTGGGGCTCAGCTACGGCTGGTGGGTGGACAAGCACAACCGGCACCACGCCAACCCGAACCACGCCGACGAGGACCCGGACGTCGGCGCGGGCGCGCTGGTCTGGACGTACGAGCAGGCGCTGGCGACCCGGGGCCTGAGCCGGTGGATGGCCCGCCGGCAGGCGTGGCTGTTCTTCCCGATGCTGCTGCTGGAGGGGCTGGCGCTGCACGTGGCGAGCGTCCGGGCGCTGACCGGCCGGGAGCCGGACGGCCGGTGGCGGGTGCCGATGCGACACCGGGCCGTGGAGGCGCTGCTGCTCGCCGCGCACGGCGTCGGCTACGTCGGCCTGCTGCTGGCGGTGATGTCACCGGGCAGGGCACTGGTGTTCGCCGCCGTGCACCAGGGGCTCTGGGGCCTCTACATGGGATGCGCGTTCGCCCCGAACCACAAGGGGATGCCGATGCCCACCGCCGACGACCGGCTCGACTACCTGCGCAAGCAGGTGCTCACCGCCCGCAACGTGCGTGGCGGGCGCCTCGTCGACCTGGCGCTGGGTGGCCTGAACTACCAGATCGAGCACCACCTGTTCCCGAACCTGCCGCGCGCCAACCTGCGCCGGGCCCGGCCGCTGGTCCGGGCGTACTGCGCCGAGCAGGGCATCCCGTACGCGGAGACCGGGCTGGTCGAGTCGTACCGGCAGGGCCTGGCGCACCTGCACGACGTGGGGCGACCGCTGCGCGCGGGGTGAGCGCGGCGGGCCGGGCGGGGGCGTCGGGGGGACGTCCCCGCCCGGTGTGGGCTCAGGCGCCGGCGCCGGAGAAGGCCTTCGCGATCTCCGCCGGGGCCTCCACGGTGTCGCCGGCCGCCGGGCGGCTCAGCTTGACCGGCGCGCCGAAGTCGGAGTAGGACGCGGTCATCGTGCCGTAGGACGCGTTGATCGGCGTCATGTCCATCGTGAACGTGGTGAGCCGGCCCTCCGCGTCCACGGCGGCGGTGAACGGCAACGCCTTGGCCTTGTCACCCGCGGCGGCGAGCGCCCTGGCGTCGACGCCGGTGCGGGTGTAGTCGAGCGTGCCGGAGAACGCCCGGTCACCGTCGCGCCGCACGTCGACCACGGCCGAGAGCAGTTTCTTCACGCCGCCCGGGTCGTCGACCGGCATGATGCCCTTTCCGGTCGCCATGTGCATCCACTTCTTGCCGCTGCCGAGCCGCTCACCGAGCGCGCCGTCGAACCTGACCCAGGTGTCCTTGCCGATCACCAGCGTGCTGGCCTTGCCGAAGACGGGCAGGTCCAGGGTGGCCTGCATGGTGCGGGCCGTCGGGTCGGACACGCCGGAGGCGGTGATCATCGCCGAGTCCAGCTTGACCCGCATGCTCTGCTCGTTGAGCCGGGCGATGGCGGCGGTCAGTTCCCCGGCCGCGTCCGCCGCCGGGGTCGCGGACGTGGCAGTGGTCGTGGCGGGCCGGTCGGCGGACGTGGCCGTGCCGGGCCGGTCCGCGCATCCGGTCGTGCCGAGGCCGAGCACCGCGACGAGCGCGACCCCCGTGGTCGCCAGCCGTCGTGTCGTCATCTGTGGTGATTCCTCCGGGAGGGGCGGGGCCCGGCCGGGCGGCCGGACCGGCGCTCAATGTAGCGGTGCGTACCCGGTGACCGGTGCCCCTTCCCGGCGTACGCGGAAAGCCGCCGGTGCGGGCGGCCGGTAGGGTCGTCGCATGGTGGACGGGCACGACACGGTGCGGAGCGCGGCATGAGATTCGAGATCAGCAAGGTGCTGGACGCCATCGAGGGGCGGGTCAGCACCGATCCCTCGCTGGCGCGGGCCGTGGTCGACCTGGCCGAGGTGATCCGGTGGCAGAACCTCGACGGCGGCCGGCCGGCCAGCCTGTTGCGGCTCGGGATGGTGATCGACGCGCTGTCCCGACAGATCGGCGAGGACAGCGTCCAGGTCTACGCGATCGTGCACCGGGCGCTGCTGTCCGACGCCGACCTGACCTCGAACGAGCGGATGGTGGTCCGCCGCTGGGCCGACGACGGCCTGGTCGAGGTGCTCGACCAGCCCGGCGACCGGATGCTCGAGGTGGCCGACCTGCTCGGCCTGCCGGTGCTCACCCGGGCCCGGCTCGACGGGCTGATCGGCAGGTACCCGTGGATCGGCCAGGCCGGTCGGGTGCTCGCCCCGGTTCCCGGCGCCGGCGGCCCGGTCTTCATCGCGCACGTCGGCGGCGGCCAGGACCCGGCCACCGGCAGCCGCTCGCCCGCCGGGGTCAAGCTGCTCTCCCGGCAGTGGCGCTGCCCCGAGCCGGGCTGCGCGCTCTTCGGCGGTGGCGGGGGCGGCGGCGCGTTCGCCGACCTGGCCGGGACGGACCGGGGCCCGTCCGAGCAGCCGCCGCCCACGCTGCGGACCGGCGCGCCGACCTGCCCCCGGCACGGCGCACGCCTCTCCGACGCCGGTCAGCGCCCGCGTAGCGAGGTGCTGGCGGTGCGGATCGGGGGGTTGGTGCGGCGACGGTTCGTGCTCACCGAGACCGAGCCGGTGGCGGTCGGGCGGGCGCCGGACGGGCCCGGCGCGGTGCAGCTCGGCCAGTGGCTCAACGACGAGGCCCGGCGCTGGATCAGCCGCAGTCACGTCCGCTTCGACCTGGGGCGCGGGGGCGAGGTGGTGGTCACCGACACCAGCACCAACGGCTCCGGCGTACGCCCGGGCGGGTCGATGGTCGAGGCGGAGCGCATCCCGCTGCCGCCGCAGCAGTCCCGCACGCTCGGCGAGGGGGACCTGATCGAGCTCTACCCGGGCGTGCAGGTCGGGCGGGCCGCCGAGACGGCCAGCGACGCGACGTACACCCCGAACTCGGTGATGGCCGAGGCGCCGACCATGGCGATGCGGCTGCCGCGTCCCTGACCCGCACGCGAGAAGGGCGCCGGGACCGTCGTGGTCCCGGCGCCCTTCTTCGGGTACGAGGTCAGCCGGCCAGCACGGCGGCGAGCTGCGCCACCGCGTGGTCGATCTCGTCCTCGGTGATCACCAGCGGCGGGGCGAGCCGGATGGTGGAGCCGTGGGTGTCCTTGGCCAGCACACCCCGCTCCATCAGCCGCTCGCATGCCTGCCGGCCACTCATCAGCGCCGGGTCGATGTCGACGCCGGCCCAGAGGCCGCGGACCCGGACGGCGACGAGGCCCTTGCCGAGCAGCGCCTCCAGACCGGCCTTCAGCCGCTCGCCCAGCTCGGCCGAGCGGCGCTGGAACTCGCCGGTGGCGAGCAGCCGGACCACCTCGGTGGCGACCGCGCAGGCCAGCGGGTTGCCGCCGAACGTCGAGCCGTGCTGGCCGGGCTGGAGCACGCCCAGCACGTCACGGTTCGCGGCCACCGCGGAGACCGGCACGATGCCGCCGCCGAGCGCCTTGCCCAGCAGGTACATGTCCGGGACGACGCCCTCCAGGTCGCAGGCGAACGTCGCGCCGGTGCGGCCCAGGCCGGACTGGATCTCGTCGGCGACGAACAGCACGTTCCGCTCGGTGCAGACCTCGCGGACGCCGGGCAGGTAGCCCTCCGGCGGCACCACGACGCCCTGCTCACCCTGGATCGGCTCCAGCAGCACGGCCACCGTGTTCTCGTCGATCGCCGCGGCCAGCGCGTCCAGGTCGCCGTAGGGGACCACGGTGAAGCCCGGCGTGTACGGCCCGAAGTCGGCGCGCGCGTCCTCGTCGGTCGAGAAGCTGACGATCGTGGTGGTGCGGCCGTGGAAGTTCCCCTCCGCCACCACGATGTTGGCCTGGCCCGGGGCCACGCCCTTGACCTGGTAGCCCCACTTGCGGGCGACCTTGATGCCGGTCTCCACCGCCTCGGCGCCGGTGTTCATCGGCAGCACGAGATCCTTGCCGCACAGCGCGGCCAGCTCGCGGCAGAAGTCGGCGAACTGGTCGTGGACGAACGCGCGGCTGGTCAGCGTGAGCCGGTCGAGCTGCGCGTGTGCGGCCTCGATCAGCTTCGGGTGCCGGTGGCCGAAGTTCAGCGCCGAGTAGCCGGCCAGGCAGTCCAGGTAGCGGCGGCCGTCCACGTCGGTGAGCCAGGCGCCCTCGGCCGACGAGATCACCACGGGCAGCGGGTGGTAGTTGTGCGCCGTGTGGCGCTCCGCGTCCCGGACCGCGGAGGGCGTCCGCAGCATGTCGTCGATGATCACTTGATCGCCTTTCCCTGACGGAGTCGCAACGTGCAGCACTTCGGTCCGCCGCCGGCCTTGCGCAGCTCGGACAGGTCGATCCCGATGGTCTCGTAACCCCGGTCGCGCAGCTTCGCGGCCAGGTCGGTGGCCTGCGCCGGCAGCACCACGTGCCGGCCGTCGCTGACCGCGTTCAGGCCGAGCACCTCGGCGTCGGCCATGGTGGCGTGGATCGCGTCCGGGAAGAGCCGGCGCAGCACCGCCCGGCTGCCCGGGGAGAACGCCTCCGGCAGGTAGGCCACGGTCCGCTCGTCGAGCACGGTGAGCGCGGTGTCCAGGTGGTAGAAGCGGGGGTCCACCAGCTGCATGGTGACCACCGGGTAGCCGAAGACCTCCTGGAGCTGCGCGTGCGAGGCGTGCGCGGTGCGGAACCCGGTGCCGGCGAGCAGGTGGTCGCCGACCAGCAGGACGTCGCCCTCACCCTCGTTGACGTGCTTCGGGTCGTACATCTCGAAGCCGGCGGCCTCGAACCAGGCCCGGTAGGCGGGCGCCTCGTCGGCGCGCTGCGGGTCGCGGAACTGCACCGCCATCGCCTTGCCGTCGATCACCGTGCCGCCGTTGGCCGCGAAGACCATGTCCGGCAGGCCGGCGACCGGGTCGATCAGCTCGACCTCGTGACCCAGGTCGAGGTACGTCTGGTGGAGCTGCTCCCACTGCCGGATGGCCAGGTCGGGGTCGACCGGGGCGGTGGGGTCCATCCACGGGTTGATCGCGTAGTCGACGGCGAAGTACGTCGGCCGGCACATCAGGAGGCGCTGGCGGGTGGCGTCCATCGTCATGTGGTGCTCCCAGGGTCGGGCGCGCCCGGCCACGGTCGGCCCACGGGCTGGCGCCGTGCTCCAACCGTATGCGGCCGGGGGCGTCGACTTCCACCGTGGGAAGTTGCGTTGAGCAGCAGATCGTTGCGTCTACCGGCTCGGTCCCGGCCGATCGTTGCGTTCAGGCGTTCTCCAGCCGTACGGCTTCCTCGGCTGGCCTTCTCGCGGGCCTCCCGCGCCTCACGCGCCGGGCTCGCCACCTCGCCGCCTGGGCGGCGAGGGCTGGCCGGTCGAGCTCGGGAAACACTTCGGGGGCGGCGAATCGCCGCCCCCGAAAGAGGTGTTGCCCGGCCGGTGAACCACCGGTGCTGCCCGGTGAACCACCGGAGCTTGTCGGGCTGCCGGTCGCTGCCGGCGATCGGAACAGTGCCCTCAGAACCGATCGACAAACTGTGAATCAAGCCACTCACGGAACCGGCCCGCCCAGTCGCCGTCCGTGGTCGGCCAGTCGAACTGGCCGGTCATCGCCACGATGCCGAGCACCACGGCGGCCAGGCCGACCATGATGCCGATCAGCGCGTCGGTCTTTCCGGCCACGTGCCGGCGGCGGGTGGCGATCAGGCCCAGCACCGCCAGCACCGCACCGATGGCGCCGAGCCCGATGCCGTAGCCGGCCAGCGTGCCGGAGAGCACGAAGAGCGCGCCGGCCACGGACACGATCAGGCCGAGCGTGGCGAGCAGGCTGGCCCGCGGCTTCTTCGTCAGCTCCGGGTCGATCTCCCGGTCGGGTCGGCCGTCCCGGTCGAGGTCGACGGGCCGGTCCGGTCGGCCGTCCCCGTCCAGGTCGACGGGCCGGTCGGGTCGACCGTCCCGGTCCCGGTCGAGGGGGCGGTCCGCGTGGCCGGCCCGGTTCAGGTCGACGGGGCGGTCCGGTCCGCCGTCGCGGTCCCGGTCGACGGGGCGGTCCGCGAGGCCGTCGCGGTCCAGGTCGACGGGGCGGTCCGGTCGGCCGTCCCCGTTCAGGTCGACGGTCTGCTCCCGGGTCGGGTCCGGGTCGACGGTCCGCGCGTTGCGGCCCAACGGCCGGCTGGTCGCCGCCCGGGCCGCGGCGGCCCGCTGTGCCGCCCGCCGCTCCGCCTCACCGGTCCGCGGCACGGTCTCGACGTGCCCGCCATCGACCGGCCCGGCGGCCGGCGCCCGGCCCGCCTCGGTGACCTGCGCAGCCTCACCGGCCCGGCCGGTGTCGGCGGCCCGTTCCGCCTCGGTGGCGGTCGCGTCGCTGCGGTACGTGGTCCGCGCCGCGTCGCGGTCGGTGACCACCGGTTGGCCGGCCGTTCCGTCCGCGACCGGGTTCTCGTCGCGGGCGTCCACGACTCCGTCGCCGTTCACATCGGTACTGCGCGCCGGAGACTTCCGGCGGGACAAAATGTTCACCTTGGCACCTCCTGATGCAGGCGCGGAGGCCGCGCATGACACGCAGGAGGTACCCAGGCGGGCAGAAGTCGACACCCGTCGACGGAACGCGGCCCGCCCGTCCGGCGGGCCGCGTTCCGGTCCGCCGTCAGGACTGGGTCCGCGACCACTGCTGGTTGGTGCCGCTGCCACAGGTGAGCTGCTGGACGTCCGCGCCGTCGCCGGTGCCGGCGTTGACCACGTCCAGGCACTTGCCGCTGTGCCGGGCCCGGAGCTGGAACCAGCCGCCGGTCGCGGCCCACTGCCACTGCTGGTTGGCGCCGCTGCCGCAGGTGTACTGGATGATGTTGGCGCCGTCGGCGGTGGACGCGTTGGCGACGTCGAGACACTTGCCGCTGTTGGCGTTGACGAGGCGGTACCAGCCGCCGCCGGCGTCCTGGAACTCCCACCGCTGGTTCCCGCCGCCGTTCCAGGACCACTGCTTGACCTCGGCGTTGTTCGCGGTGGAGCCGTCCATCACGTCCAGCACCCGGCCGCTGTGTCGCGCGGTCACCCGGTAGGAGGTGGGCGAGCTGCCGGTGACCGTCCCGGTGGCCGTGTCGACGGTGACGGACGGATACCAGGTCAGGCTCATGCTGGTGGCGGTCGGGAAGGTGATCGGCAGCCACACGTACTGCGAGTCGTTGACCGGCCCGCCCCAGGCGCCCGCCCACCGGTCACCCAGATAGAGGTAGCTGGTGGTGGACGTGCCCTGGATCGGCAGCACGAAGGCCGGCTGGGAGTTGAACGTGGTGCCGTTGCCCACGTCGGTCCAGCCGCTCCACGGCCCGGAGATGCTCGACGCGGTGGCGTACCGGGCCTGGTTCGGGCTCCAGCCCGTCGCCGCCGACGTCAGCAGGAAGTAGGTGCTGCCCCGCTTGAACATCGCCGGCGCCTCGCGGGTCGCGCCGGCCCAGAAGTTGCCCACCAGGCCGGCCACGTCGAGGTAGTCCGAGGTGAGCCGGTAGATGTGCAGGTCGCGGTTCTCGTTGGCGGCCGAGATCATGTACGCGGTGCCGTTGTCGTTGTAGAGCGTGATGTCCCGCGACATGTGCTGCCCGAGCGGCCGGAAACTGCCGTGGTAGGTGTAGGCGCCGTCCACGGTGGCCGACGAGGCGACTGCGGCCCGCGCCTCGTTGTAGTCGGACCCGTTCTCCTTGTGCATCCACATCACGAACCGGCCGGTGCCGGCGTTGTAGATGACCTTCGGGCGCTCGATGTTGGCCCGTTGCAGCTCGGCGGCCGACGACTGGGTGAGCACGTTGTTGCGGAACTCCCAGGTGCGCAGGTCGGCGGAGCGGTAGACGGAGACCGCCCGGAACGTGTTGTCCGGGTTCCGGTTCTCGCCGAACCAGTAGTAGTAGTTGTCGACCTTGAGCACGCCGCCGCCGTGGGCGTGCACCACCGCGCCCGTGGTGTCGGTGAACTGCGTGCCGTTGGTGACGGTCACCGGTGCCGCCACCGCGCCCGAGCCCGGCCCGAGCACCGTCGCGGCGGCCACGGTGAGCGCCGCCAGGACCGCCCGCAGGCGCCCGCGCCCGCCCGTCCGATCCGCCGGGAAACGCATGCCGCTCACCGTCCGCAGATCGGCGTGATGCCCGCGGACGCGCTGCTGGCCGCCACGAGTACGCCGAACGTCGTCGAGGCACCCGGCGCCAGCGTCCCGTTCCAGGAGGCGTTGCGGACCGTGACGTTCTCGCCGGCGCGCTCGGCCACCCCGCCCCAGATCGACTCGATGCGCTCGTCCCCGGACCACTGCCAGGAGACGAGCCATCCACCGGTCGACTCCGTGCCGGTGTTGCGCACGGTGACCGTGGCGATGAAGCCGCCGTACCACCGGCTGTCGATCCGGACCGTCGCGGCGCACGTCGACGTGGACAGCGTCCGCGCCGGGCCGCCGATGACGTACGGGTCCCGATGCCCCTGGGTGTCGCTGAACCGGAACCAGTAGTCGGTGTCGGGCGTCAGCCCCGCGACGGTCACCGTCCCGGAGCGTTCCGGCTTCGAGACGGCCTCGGCCACCGGGTCGCGCCACGCGGTGGCGTCCTCGCGGCTGGCGAAGAGCGTGACGACCATCGGCGGGTCGTAGCCGCAGGGCGGGCTGAGCAGCATCCAGTAGGTGATGGTGAGGCTGGTGGCGGTGGTCCCGGTCACCTGCCCGCTGACCGGCAGCGCCGGCAGGCACGCCAGCGTGGGCGTGGGGGTGGGCGCGGGTGTCATGGCGGGGGTGACGGGCGGCTGGGCGGCTCCGGCCGAGGTGGCGAGGCCGGTCAGGGTGAGGGCGGCGGCCACTGCCGCGCCGAGGGTACGGATCATCTGCGCTCCTGAGCTGAGCTGCGGCCCCGCGGCGGCGGTGGGTGGCGTTCAGCCGCCCGGGCGGCGCGACGGCGGCACGGCGGACTGCCGGAGAGGACTGCCCAGCACCGGATGCCGGAGCACCCCGCGCGTCACTCTCCTGCTGGCATCGAACGGCTCGCGCCGGCTCCCGAGCGCGACCGCAGACAGTCTGTCAGTCGACAGACGTCGATTCAACGACGTCCCGCGACGCGGTCCGGCCTGGCTAGTCGGGGGCGATGCCGTGGGAGCGGAGGATCTGGCGGACGCGCTCGCGTGTGTAGCCGGTCACCCGCACGATGTCGACCTGACGCATGCCGCCCTGCGATGCCTCCACGATGGCGGTGGCGAGCCGGTCGCGGGCCTCGGTGACCTTCTCCCGATCCTCGGCCGCACGCTGGGCGGAGGCGGCGGCGGTCGCCTGCGCCATGTGAAACGCACGCACCGCATCCGCTAGTCGGTTGGCCATGCTGTAGATGATCTCACTGGCCAAATGAGGGGTGTTTTTCGCGATAGAGTTTGGCCGATCAATCGACCTTGGCAAGGCCAACTTCTTACTGGTAATTTGGCATTACGTCAGGCGGCCCTCGGTCAGCGATTGCGGCGCTGGCCGAGGGCCTTGATCGCCTACGAGGAGGCGACCCGTGAGCACCCTACCCACGCTGCCCACCTGCGGGGCACCGGCGACCGTGCGGATCGAGCTGTACACGGTCGACTCCCTGGACGCCTGCGCGTACACCTGCACGGCGCACACCCCGCAGGCCACCGCCGCGATCGGCGGAGCCGGGCTGGCGGCGTACCCCTCGGGTCTGGAGCCCGGGGTGTCGCGGCCCTGCGGGCACGTGCACGTCTTTCCGACCGGCGCCCTCGCCGCGGACCCGGACCACCCGCGCTGGTGTGACCGCGACGGTTGCCGGCTCCGGGGCCGGCACCGCTCCCGGGCCCGCCAGGTCGACACCAACCGATCGGAGGCGTCCGCCGTCGAGGTGGGGTTGGTGCGGGCGTTGCACGCCGGCGCGGAGACGATGGTGACCCTGGGCGGCGAGGCCACCGTACTGGCGCTGTCGATCGGGCAGGCGCGGGTGCTGCGGTACCGGCTGGCCCACCTGCTCGACCTGGCGGTGGCCAGCCGGCAGAGGTGAGCGGGGCTGGCTACCCTTGGCACCTGTGCCAGAGGGACACACCATCCACCGCCTCGCGACCCGCCACGCCGAGCTGTTCGCCGGCGACAAGGTGCACGCGGACAGCCCGCAGGGCCGCTTCGCCGACGGCGCCGCGCGGCTCACCGGCACCGTCCTGGACGGCACCGAGGCGTACGGCAAGCACCTGCTGCACCACTACGCCGGTGAGCTGACGTTGCACGTACACCTGGGGTTGTACGGGAAGTTCGCCGACGGGCCGGGTGAGCCGCCGGCCCCGGTCGGCCAGCTGCGGCTGCGCCTGCACAGCGACCGCAACTGGCTGGAGCTGCGCGGCCCGACCGCCTGCGAGCTGCTCACCCCGCCCGAGGTGGCGGCGCTGCGCGCCCGGCTCGGCCCCGACCCGCTGCGTGCCGACGCCGACCCGGACCGGGCGTACGCGCGGATCCGGCGCAGCCCCACCCCGCTCGCCGCGCTGCTGCTGGACCAGTCCGTGGTCGCCGGCACCGGGCTGATCTTCGTGACCGAGGCGCTGTTCCGGGCCGGATTGCCGCCGCTGCTGCCCGGCCGGGAACTCACCCCGGCCGGCTGGGTGGAACTCTGGGCGGACCTGGTGGCGCTGATGACCGTCGCGGTCGAGCGCGGCCGGATCGACACCGTCCGCGACGCCGACCTGCCCGAGGCCACCGGTCGGGCACCGCGCGTCGACAGGCACGGCGGCGAGGTGTACGTCTACCGCCGCCCCGGCGCGCCCTGTCACGTCTGCGGCACGGCGGTGAGCCGGGGCGTGCTGGCCGGACGCAACCTCTACTGGTGCCCCACCTGCCAGGCCGGCTGACTCACCGCGCGTCGAGCAGCCAGCGGGCCGCCTCGACGTTGCCGGGGAAGACCTGGTCGCCGCCGACGCTCCAGGCCACCGTCTGCCCGACCGCCCAGCCGCGCACCCGTTCCCGGTCCAGGCCCAGCTCGGCGCTGAGCCGGTCGAGCCGGTGCCGCACCGCCGCCGGGGAGTGCCCCAGCTCCGCGCCGCGTACCAGCGGGACCACCGCGAACTCGCGCTCGCCGACCAGCGGCTTCGGGTCGATCACCAGCCAGGGCTCCCGGCCGGCCGCGAGCACGTTGCCGGCGTGCAGGTCCTGGTTGACCAGCACCTGCTCACCCTGGCTCGGCGCGAGGTCGGCGAGGAACCCGAGCGCGGCGTCCAGCAGTCGCCGCTCGTACGGTCGGTTGGCCCGCCGCCAGTTGCCGGGCATCCGCTCCGCCCAGCCGGCCGCCTCCTCGGCGAGCGGCGTGAACGGCGGGCCGGCCGGCACCCCGAGCCGGGGCAGCAGTCCGACCGCCGCGTCGAGCGCGGCGTCGGCCGGGAGCGTGTGCAGCGGCGTGCCCGGGTCGCAGCGTTCGACGAGCAGCGCCCGGAACCCGGCGTCGTGGGCGAGCAACCGGATCGCGCCCCGGCCGGCCCAGTGCGCCAGCGCGGTCGCCTCGTGGACGCTGTCGTCGTCCGGGTACTGGAGCTTCAGCACCGCCCGCGTCCCGTCCGGCAGCTCCGCCGGCAGGGCCAGCGAGGCGAACGCGTAGTCGAACGGTGGCCCGACGGCGGTCAACTCCCACCGCGCGACACACGCGGCCAGCCGGTCGGGCAGCTCCGCCAGCCACGCCCGCCCACCCGGCGCCCGCTCGGTCCACCGCAACCCCTCGGGGATCTCCCATCGCATCCGCCCATCCTGCCCGCGCCCGAAGGTGTCCGGGGGGCGCGTGCAACCCGGACGGGCGGGACGCCGTCTGGAAGAGCGAACCCCCATGGAGGTAGCCGGATGTCGGAGACGGCGGACCAGGAATACGTGGCGTACGTGACCGCGCGACTGCCGGCGCTGCGCCGACTGGCGTACGCGTTGTGCGGTGACGCCGACCAGGCCGACGACCTCGTGCAGGAGACCGCGACCCGGCTCTACCCGCGCTGGTCGCGACTCGGCGAGGTGGACCGGTTGGACGCCTACGTCCGGACGGTGCTGGTGCGGCTGTTCCTCGACAGCCGCCGGCGCGGCTGGTGGCGGGTCCACCTGTTCGGTGGGCCGCCGGACGTCCGCTCCACCGAGGACCGGGGCGTCGAGGACCGGACCGTGCTGCGGGACGCCCTCGACCGGGTGCCACCCCGCCAGCGGGCGGTGCTGGTGCTGCGTTTCCTGCACGACCTCCCGGTCGAGGAGGTGGCCCGCACGCTGGGTTGTTCGCCCGGCACGGTGAAGAGCCAGACCTCGCACGGTCTGGCGGCGATGCGACGACTGCTCGGTGACCGGGAGCTGGCCGGTCGGACCGGAACGGAGCGGTGACCATGACGATCGACGAGAAGCGCGTCGCGGATCTGTTGCGACTGCTGGAGGACGAGCCCGACCGGCCCTCCCGGATCGACCTGGGCCGGGCGATCCGGGAGGCCCGCCGCCGGAGGCGGAACCGACGGGTGGGGACGGCCGGGGCCGCCGCGCTCGGGGTGCTGGCGTTCGCGGCGCTTCCGGTGGCGCTGCACCAGCGGCCGGACGCCGGCGCGCCGGAGCCGGCCGTGGTGAGCGGTGCGCCGACCCCGGCACCGACCAGCCCGTCCCCGCGCCCACCGGTCTGTACGGCTGAGTTCCTGTCCGCGCCCACCGGGCGGAGCCTGGTCACCGGCGGCGACCCCAGCGGCCGATGGCTGGTGGGGAGGCTGTACCCCGGTGGCCTCAGCTACCCGGTCGTGCTCTGGCACGACGGCAAGCCCCAGAAGATCAAGCTGCCCGGCAGCGACCAGCGGATGCTCGACGTCAACCGGCACGGGCTCGCGGTCGGGGAGACCTTCGTCGCCGACCGGTCGCAGGCGTGGGCGGTGCGGGCCGGACGAGCGAGTCGGCTGTCGGGCAGCGGCGTGGCGGGCGCGACGGCGGTGAACGACGCCGGCCGGATCGTCGGCTTCCGCCAGGTCGGGGAGCGGCAGCTGCCGGTCGTCTGGGAGAACCTCCGGAGCGAGGCGGTGGACCTGCCGCTGCCCGGCCCCCGTTGGGAGGGGACGGCGGTCGCCGTCGGCGAGGACGGCACCGTCGTCGGCAAGGTGTCCGACGGGCCGTCGGGCGACATGCGGGCGGCGGTCTGGCGTACCGGCGCGAGCCGCCCGGAGCTGCTGCCGCTGCCGTCCGTTCCGGATGGGACCGCGTTCCAGTTCGCGCCGGGCTCGATGGCCGGCGACTGGGTCATCGGCACCGCCTACCGCGAACTCGACCCGGGCCGCGTCCGCAGCGGATGGCAGCTGTATCCGACCCGGATCAATGTGCGCACCGGAGAGAGTGTGGCGCTGGCGGAGCCGTTCCACGCGGAGGTGGGCAACGACCGGGGGTGGCTGGCCGGTGAGTCGGGCCGCCAGGTGGCCGTGCTGCACACCGGGGCGGGGTTGCTCATGCTGCCACGGCCGGGCGGTGGCGGTGCGGCGGTCGGTGCGGTGGCCAGCATGAGCGACGACGGGCAGGTGCTCGGCGGCCAGGTGGACCTCGACGGCGGTGGGTTCCGGGCGGTGCGCTGGACCTGCCGCTGACGGCTCCGCGCCGGAAGCGTCAAGAGGGGGCCCCTCCTATGCAGAAGACGTTAAGAGGGGGCCCCTTCTTACCTCGACAGGGCGTCGACGGCCTTGCGGGCGGCGATCAGCACCGGATCCCAGACCGGGGCGTACGGCGGCGCGTAGCCCAGGTCGAGCGCGGTCATCTCGTCCACCGTCATGCCGTTCCACAGCGCCACGGCCAGCGCGTCGATCCGCTTGGCCGCCTCGGACCAGCCGACGATCTGCGCGCCCAGCAACCGCCCGCTGGGCCGCTCGGCGATCAGCTTCACGGTCATCTGCCGGGCCCCCGGGTAGTAGCCGGCCCGGTTCGTCGACTCGGCGGTCACCGTGACGAATTCGAAGCCGGCCTCGACGGCGTCGCGCTCCCGCAGGCCGGTGCGCCCCACCTCCAGCTCGCAGACCTTGGTGACGGCGGTGCCGACCACGCCGGGGAAGGTGGCGTAGCCGCCGCCGATGTTGATTCCGGCGACCCGGCCCTGCTTGTTGGCGTGCGTGCCGAGCGGGACGTGCACCGGCATGCCGCTGACCCGGTGCAGGGACTCCACACAGTCGCCGGCCGCCCACACGCCGGGCACCCCGGGCACCCGCATGCGGCGGTCCACCCGGATCCCGCCGGACGGCCCGAGCGGCAGCCCGGCCGCCTCGGCGAGCGCGGTGTTGGGGCGTACGCCGAGGCCCAGCACCACGACGTCGGCCGGGATCGGCCCCTCGTCGGTGACCACCGCGGCGATCCGGCCGTCGCGTTCGGTGAGGCCGGTGACCGTCATGCCGGTGCGGATGCTGATGCCGACCCCGCGCATCGCCTCGGCCACCAGCTCGCCCATGTCCGGGTCGACGGTGGCCATCGGCTGCGCGGCCTGCTCGACCAGTTGGACCGTGAGCCCGCGCTGCACCAGCGCCTCGGCCATCTCGACGCCCACGTAGCCGCCACCGACCACCACCGCGTGCCGGGGCCGGGGCTCGTGTTCGAGCCAGTCGAGCAGCGCCGCGCCGTCGTCGAGCGTCTGCACGCCGAACACGCCGGCCACCTCGTCACGCGCCCACTCCGGCTGCACCGGGGTGGCGCCGGTCGCGTACACCAGGGTGTCGAAGCCGGCGCGGACCTCGCCGCCGCCGTCCAGGTCCCGGGCGACGACCTCGCGGCGGTCCAGGTCGATGGCGGTGACCTCGTGGCGGGTCCGGACGTCGATGTCGTACTCGTCGCGGAAGGCGTCCGGGGTCCGGGCGACGAGCTGGTCGCGTTCCGGCACCAGGCCGCTGATCCAGTAGGGGATGCCGCAGGCCGAGTAGGAGGTGAAGTGCCCCCGCTCGAACGCGACGACGTCCAGCTCGGCGCGGCCCCGGCGGCGCCGCGCCTGGGAGGCCGCCGACATGCCGGCGGCGTCCCCGCCGATGACGATCATCCGTTCCGCCACGCCGCTCATCCTGTCACGCCGCCCGTTCGCGGCGGGGCAGCTCAGCCACGGGTCTGCCGGGCCACGTCGGCGACCACGTCGACCAGTTCGCCGGTGCGTTCGAACACCGCCCGCTGCCGCGCCGCGCCGCTGCCGTGCCGCCGCAGCCCGCCCAGCAGGTCGGTCACCCGGTCCAGGTCGCCGTGCCGGTCCAGCTCCGGGCGGAGCCGGTCGACCAGCCGGTCCAGCAGCTCCCATGCCGGGCGCAGCTCGCCGTCGTGCAGGTCGACGCCCTGGCCCTCCAGCCCGTCGTGGGCGGCCCGCCAGTGCGCCGCGACCAGCAGGTGGTGGTCGGTGTTGACGGCCGGGCGGCCGGCTTCGATGTCGGTCAGCGCGGTCGCGACGAGCCCGCGCACCAGCGCGGCCACCAGCACCGCGTCGTCCACGGACGGGCAGACGTCACCGATCCGGAGCTCCACGGTCGGGTACTTGGCGGAGAGCCGGGCGTACCAGTAGAGCATTCCCTCGTCGAGCATCACGCCGCTGGCGATGAGCTGCCGGATCAGCCGCTGGTAGTGCTCGTGCGACTCGAGGTAGGGGGTCGGCGCGACGGACGGCCAGCGTTCCCACTCGATGGAGCGCCAGCTCGCGTAGCCGGTGTCCGCGCCCCGCGCGAACGGGGAGTTGACGGTGACCGCCTGGAGGATCGGCAGCCAGGGCCGGACGTGGTTGAGCACCTGCACGCCGGTGTCCGGGTCGGGCACGCCGACGTGCACGTGCATGCCGTTGTTGCCGGGGCCGGGCACCAACAGCCGGAACCGCTCGATCATCCGGTCGAAGCGGGGCTTGTCCACCACCGGCGGCACCGGCCCGTCGACCGGCCCGGTGCCGATCGCCAGCAGCCGTACGCCGGCCCGCTCGGCCGCGTCGGCCAGCTCGGCGCGGAGCATGCCCAGCGAGTGGCGGATCGAGGACAGGTCCAGCCCGGGCGGGCTGCCGATCTCGATCTGGCTGGTCTGGAACTCGCGTTCCACCTGACCCCGCAGCTCGGCCGGCACCTGCTCCATCACCAGCTCGACGGCGGGCACGGCGGTGCCGGTGTGCGGGTCGGCGAGCAGGAACTCCTCCTCGACGCCGACCGTCAGCAGGTCCGTCCCGCCCGGCGCGGCGTCCCGTTCCCGCTCCGCCACTGGGCCGCTCATCGTCACCACCGTCTCCTCCCGACCGGTCACGGCACCGTGCCGTGTGGTCGACGCCCCTGTTACCCACCGTGTCGACGCCCGGAAACGCACCGGACGGCGTGTCGGCCCGATTCGCCCGCTCGCGTTCGGCCGCCGGGTGGCCGCCGAGGGCCGTCGCGCACCGGGAACGCGGGTCTACGATGAGCCGGCCCGGCGGGCCGCCGCCGGCGGCGGAGGAGGTCGCGGTGACGGGGAACGGCACGTCGCGGACGGTGACCGGGGTGCGTGCCCAGGTCCCGCGCGGTTTCGCGATCCTGCTCGCGGCGGTCGCCGCGGTGTGCGCGCTCGCCGCGTTGAGCAGCGCCGTCGCCGCCGACGTGCAGCCGGTCCGCACCGCCATCGACGCGCTGCTGGTCCCGGCGCCGGCCAACCTGGCGTACGCGGTGTTCCTCGGCGTCCTGGCCGCCGCGGCCCGGCGGCGCAAGCGGCTGGCCTGGTGGGTGCTGCTGGTCTACTTCAGCCTCACGCTCGTGGTCGGCCTGACGGCCGGCGGGCTGCTGCTGATGGTGGGCGCCAACGAGCTGAACCACGCCGCCGGCCAGCGCCTCTTCGGCACCCTGGAGACCATCGGCGTCTGGGTCGGCATCGCGTTCGCCGGCGCCGCGGTGGCGCTGCTGGTCGCCGCCCGGCGGGAGTTCTACGCCCGGGTCCGGCCGGGCAGCACATGGCGGGCGTTGGGCGTGCTCGCCGGCCTGGCCGTCGCCTTCGTCGGCCTGGGCTACCTGCTGCTCCTGGTCGAGCCGGGGAGCCTGCACACCTGGTCGGACCGGCTCGGCTACGCGGTGGAGAAGGTCTTCGGCGGGGCGGTCACGCTGGACGTGACCCGGCGGGGGCAGGCGCCCGGCTGGGTCAACCTGTTGCTCGGCGCGTTCGGCGCGACCGCGTTCCTGGCCGCCCTGTTCACCCTGGTCCGCTCGCAGCGGGCCAACGCGGTGCTGCACGCCGGCGAGGAGGAGCGGATCCGGGAGCTGCTGGCCCGGCACGGCGAGCGGGACTCGCTCGGCTACTTCGCCACCCGGCGGGACAAGGCCGCCGTCTTCTCGGCCAGCGGCAAGGCCGCGCTCACCTACCGGGTGGTCAACGGCGTCAGCCTGGCCAGCGGTGACCCGGTCGGCGACCCGGAGGCGTGGGGCCCGGCCATCGAGGCGTGGCTGGAGCACTCCCGGGCCTACGCGTGGACGCCGGCGGTGCTGGGCGCCAGCGAGGCCGGCGCGCGGGCGTACCGCCGGCACGGCCTCAAGGTGCTCCAGCTCGGCGACGAGGCGATCCTGCTGACCCGGGAGTTCGACCTGGACGGGCGGGACATGCGGCCGGTCCGCCAGGCGGTGCACCGGGTCGAGCGGGCCGGCTACACCGCGCTGGTCCGCCGGCACGCCGAGATCCCGCCGGAGGAGATGGCCCAGGTGGCCGCGTTGGCCACCTCGTGGCGGGACACCGGGCACGAGCGTGGTTTCTCGATGGCGCTGGGCCGCCTCGGCGACCCGGCCGACGGCGACTGCGTGCTGGTCGAGGCGCGTGACGGCGCGGGGCAGGTGCGCGGGCTGCTGTCGTTCAGCCCGTGGGGCACGCGCGGGGTGTCGCTGGACCTGATGCGCCGGGACCGGACCGCCGACAACGGGGTCACCGAGTTCATGGTGGCCGCGTTGCTGGCCGCCGGCCCGCGCCTCGGCGTCGACCGGGTGTCGCTCAACTTCGCCGCGTTCCGCTCGGTGTTCGAGCAGGGCGCCCGGATCGGCGCCGGCCCGGTGATCCGGGCCTGGCGGCACACCCTGCTGTTCTTCTCCCGCTGGTGGCAGCTCGAGTCGCTCTACCTGTCCAACGCCAAGTACCAGCCGCACTGGACGCCGCGTTACCTCTGCTTCGCCGAGCGCCGGGAACTGGCCCGGGTGGGTCTCGCGGCGGCCGCCGCCGAGGGCTTCCTGGCCCTGCCCGGCGGCCGGCCCACCCCGCTGCACGGGGTGCCGCCGGCCGGCGGCGGGGTCGGCTACGTGCCGCCGGCCGCCGCCGCGGTCCGGGCCGTCCCGCCGGAGCCGCCCGCCGTCCGCCTTCCCGAGCAGATCCGGGTACGCCTGGCCAAGCTCGACCGGCTGCGGGCCGAGGGCGTCGACCCCTACCCGGTGGGCTATCCGCGCACGGCGAGTTGTGCGGCGGTGCGCGCGCGGCACGCCGGCCTGACCCCGGACACCGGCACCGGCGAGACGGTGGCGGTGGCCGGGCGGGTGCTGCTGGTCCGCGACCACGGGCGGCTGCTCTTCGTCACCGTGCGTGACGGCAGCAGTGACCTTCAGCTCCTGCTGGAGCACGACCTGGACCGGTGGCGGTCGAGCGTCGACATCGGCGACCACGTGGGCGCGACCGGCGAGGTCTACGCGACCCGGCGCGGCGAGGTGTCGGTGCGGGTGGCGAGCTGGGAGCTGACCGCCAAGTGCCTGCGCCCGCTGCCGGACAAGCACCACGGGCTGGCCGACCCGGAGGCGCGGGTCCGGCAGCGCTACCTCGACCTGGCGCTGGACCCGGCGGCCCGGGAGATGCTGCGGGCGCGCGGCGCGACGCTGCACAGCCTGCGTGCCGGGCTGGCCGGGCGGGAGTTCCTGGAGGTGGAGACGCCGATCCTGCAACGGGTGCACGGCGGCGCGAACGCCCGCCCGTTCGTCACCCACATCAACGCCTACGACCTGCGGCTGAGTCTGCGCATCGCGCCGGAGCTGTATCTGAAGCGACTCGCCGTGGGCGGGATCGAGCGGGTCTACGAGCTGGGCCGGGCGTTCCGCAACGAGGGCGTGGACGCCACCCACAACCCGGAGTTCACCGTCCTGGAGGCCTACCAGGCGTACGCCGACTACCACGACATGCGCGAGCTGGCCCGGGAGCTGATCGTGGCGGCGGCCACCGCGGTGCACGGCG
The DNA here is from genome assembly GCF_900090105.1 of Micromonospora humi. GTDB lineage: Bacteria > Actinomycetota > Actinomycetes > Mycobacteriales > Micromonosporaceae > Micromonospora > Micromonospora humi. Next base: position 155,576 of record NZ_FMDM01000013.1, read on the forward strand.
AGCCGGTGGCCCGTCGGCCGGGTGGCGAGCTGGTCGACCTGGGCGGCGAGTGGCGGGCGGTCACGGTGCACGAGGCGATCTCGGCGGCGCTGGGCGAGGAGGTCACCGCCGACACCGAGCTGGCGACCCTGCGCAAGCACTGCGACGCGGCCGGGGTGCCGTACGACCCGCGGTGGACGGCCGGCGCGGTGTTGCTGGAGCTGTACGAGCGGTTGGTCGAGGCGCGCACCGAGGCGCCCGCGTTCTATCTGGACTTCCCGACCGAGGTCTCGCCGTTGACCCGCCAGCACCGGCGCGACCCGCGGCTGGCCGAGCGCTGGGACCTGGTGGCGTACGGGATGGAGCTGGGCACCGCCTACACCGAGCTGGTGGACCCGACCGAGCAGCGGCGGCGGCTGACCGCGCAGTCGTTGCAGGCGGCCGGTGGTGACCCGGAGGCGATGGAGTTGGACGAGGACTTCCTCACCGCGCTGGAGTACGCGATGCCGCCGACCGGTGGCCTGGGGCTGGGCGTGGACCGCCTGGTGATGCTGCTGACCGGCCGCTCGATCCGGGAGACGCTGCCCTTCCCGCTGGTCCGCGAGTCGTCCTGACCGCGGGCGTGACACGGGGTTCTAGGGTGGGCGTGTGGTGGGGATGCTGGGGCTGCTGACCGGGACGTGGGCGTACGCCCTCGCCCTGGTCGCGGACCGGCCGGCCGGGTTGCTGGCCGGCGCGGCGGTGGCCGCCGCGCTGCTGCTGGCCACGGTGCTCGCGCTGCGGGTGCGGGCGCTGCCCACCCCGCCGGGCGCCCGGCGCGCCGCCTCGGTGCGCGCCCGCGCCCGCAGCCGGCGGATGCCGCGGCAGGTCGACCCGGACGCGCCGGGCCGTCCACGCCCGCGCGCACCCGGGCTGCGCCCCTCGGCCGCCTGACCGCTCCCGCCGGGAAGCACCCGCACGCGTCACGGACGCACTCGGGGGTGACCGTCGCGGGTGGTGCGCGGCCGATTCCGTCGTCATCCGTCCCGCCGTGCCGCGCCGTCGCGCGCCCGGGGCATCCGGAATCGTCCGAGGGGTCCGCCCATGCTCGCCTTCGCACCGTTGCACGCCGCGGCCTCGGCCGCCGCGGCCGTCGTCACCTGGCTCGCCGATGCGCTCGTCCCGCTCACCGGCGGCGCCGCGACGGCCGCCGCCATCGTCCTGTTCACCGCCGCCGTCCGGCTGCTGATCTCACCGCTCACGCTGGCCCAGGTCCGCGGGGAGCGGCGCCGCGCGGCGCTCGCCCCCGAGATCCGCGAGCTCCGGCGCCGGTACGCCGACGATCCGACCCGGTTGCAGAGCGAGCTGTTCGCGCTCTACCGACGGGCCGGGGCCGGCCCGGTCGCGGGGTGCCTGCCGGCGCTGGTGCAGGCGCCGTTCTTCCTGGTCATGTACCGCGTCTTCGCCACCGGTGACGGCGCGCCGGAGCTGTTGGGGGAGCGGCTCGCCGGCGTACCGCTGGGGTGGCACCTCGGCGACGGGCTGACCGGTGGCGTGCCGGTGGTGTTCGGGGTGCTGCTGGCCGCGCTGCTGGCGTTGGCCTGGTGGTCGTCGCGGCGGGCGCGCCGGCTGGCCGCCGCCACCGGCACGGTCGGCGGCGCGCCGGCCGACGGGCCGGGCGCGGCGGTGCTCGGCCGGCTGCTGCCGCTACTGCCGTTCGGCACCGTGCTGGTGGCGCTGGTGGTGCCGCTCGCGGCGGTGCTCTATCTGGTCACCACCACCGCGTGGACCGCGCTGGAGCAGGGTCTGCTGCGGCGGCCGCAGCCGGCGGCCATCGACAAGCGTTGACAAATGCGGGGGCGGGCGCGTAGAAATCGCCTCAGAGAGCGCTCTCCGCCCCGTCCCCGCAGAGAGGCACCCCGCATGAACCCGATCCCGGCGGCCCCGGCCGCCCCCACCACCATGTCCCGGTCCCGCCGCCGGCTCGGCCTGACCGCGGCCGTGCTGGCCGGCACCACCGCGCTCGCCGGCGTCTCGATGACCGCGCAGGCGGCCGTCCCGACCCCGCCCTCCGGGTGGAGCCTGGTGTGGAGCGACGACTTCACCGGCGCGGCCGGCACGCTGCCCTCGTCGGCCAACTGGATCGTCGACACCGGCACCAGCTATCCGGGCGGTCCGGCCAACTGGGGCACCGGCGAGATCCAGACCTACACCTCCAGCACCGCCAACCTGGCCCAGGACGGCGGCGGCAACCTGCGCATCACCCCGCTGAAGGACTCCGCCGGCCGCTGGACCTCGGCGCGGATCGAGACGGTACGCAGCAACTTCAAGCCGCCGAGCGGCGGCGTGCTGGCGATCGAGGGCCGGATCCAGATGCCCGATGTGACAGGCGCGGCGGCGGCCGGCTACTGGCCGGCGTTCTGGGCGCTCGGCTCGCCCTACCGGGGCAACTACCAGAACTGGCCGGGCATCGGCGAGTTCGACGTGATGGAGAACGTCAACGGGATCAACTCGGTGTGGGGCGTGCTGCACTGCGGCGTCGCGCCGGGCGGCCCGTGCGACGAGTTCAACGGTCGCGGCGCGTCCCGGGCCTGCCCGGGCAGCACGTGCCAGTCGGCGTTCCACACCTACCGGTTCGAGTGGGACACCTCGGTGAGCCCTCAGCAACTGCGCTGGTACGTCGACGGGCAGCAGTTCCACACCGTCACGCAGGGCCAGGTCGGCGAGCCGTACTGGACCCAGATGACCAGCCACGCCGGCTACTTCCTGCTGCTCAACGTGGCGATGGGCGGCGGCTTCCCGGACGGGGTCGCCGGTTCGGCCACGCCGACCGGGTCGACCGTCTCCGGTCGGCCGATGCTCGTCGACTACGTGGCGGTCTACTCCCGGGGCGGTGGCGGCAACCCGTCGCCGACGCCGACCACGCCGCCGCCCGGCGGGGTGCGCAACGCGTACGCCACCATCGAGGCCGAGTCGTTCAACGCGCAGAACGGCGTGCAGGTGGAGACGTGCACCGAGGGTGGGCAGGACATCGGCTGGCTGGCCAACGGCGACTGGGCCCGCTACGACAACGTGGACTTCGGCTCGACGCCGCCGCGCGACTTCGTGGCCCGGGTCGCCTCCGGCGCGGCGGCCGGGGTGAGCGGCCTGGTGGAGGTGCGGGTGGACAGCCCGACCGCGACCCCGATCGGCAGCTTCGCGGTCGGCAACACCGGCGGCTGGCAGACCTGGCGGTCGGTGCCCGGCAACGTCGGCGCGGTGACCGGCCGGCACACCGTCTATCTCACGTTCAGCAGCGGCCAGCCGGCCGACTTCGTCAACGTCAACTGGTTCACGTTCCGCCGCTGAGGTGTAAGGCGGGGGCCCCGCTTAACGCATTCGGATGTGGCGGGGGCCCCGCTTAACACGTCGCCGCGGTCAGCGCCCGGTGGTCACCGACTGCCGGGCGCGCCGCCGGCGTACCTTCTTCGCCGCCCAGCTCACGATCATCACACCGAAGATGGCGAAGATCGCGTAGTTGAACCACTGGCTGTAGCGGTCGACGTCCTCCCAGCGCGACCCGAGGAGGAAGCCGGCACCCACGATCAGCGTGTTCCACACCCCGCTGCCGAGCGTGGTGAGCAGGATGAACTCGCCCAGTGGCATGCGGTTCGCGCCGGCCGGGACCGAGACCAGGCTGCGCACCACCGGCACCACCCGGCCGATCAGCACCGCCCAACGGCCGTGCCGCTCGAACCAGCGGTCCGCCTTCTCCAGATCCTCCAGGTCCACCAGCGGAATGTGATCCAGCCAGCGCTTGAGCCGGTCCTCGCCGAGCGCCGCGCCGAGCCAGTAGAGCACCAGCGCGCCGAGCAGCGAGCCGGCGGTCGCCGCCAGCACGATCACCACCACGTTGAACCGGCCCTCGGCGGAGAGGTAGCCCGCCATCGCCAGCACGATCTCGCTCGGGATCGGTGGGATGATGCTCTCCAGCGCCACCAGCAGCGCCACGCCGACCGCGCCCAGCGAGTCGATCACGCTCGCCACCCACCCGGTCAGCCCGGTGAACTGGTTCGGATCGACGTTCTGGGCCAGGGCCATGGGCGGTCCTTCCACACGGGGGCCGGAGATCCGGCACTAGTACCCGTGCGAGGGGTGCTCACACCCGGCGGTGACCGGGCTAACCCTCCGGGTGCAGCGCCGCGTCCGCCGGCCCGCGCCGCCAACCGGTGAAGCGGACCAGCAGGCCGCCGTGGCTGGGCGAGCAGCAGTACGGCCCGGCCGTCGCCTCCGCCGCCGGGTCCAGCGGGGCCACCCGCACCAGCCGCCACGGCTCGTCGTCCACCCGGGCCCGGACGGTCAGCGCGTCGCCGGCCCGGCTCACCCGGACCGTCACGTCCCGCCCCGACCAGTCCGGCACCGGCGCCACCGACCAGTCGGAGAACTCGTCGGTCACCACGGCGCCGACCTGCGGCGACCCGTCGCTGACCTCGACGCCGGCCTTGGTCCACCGCCGCTCGTCCACCCGCACCAGCACGCCGGCCTGGTCGAACTGGGCGGCGTAGTCGAGCCGGAAGGAGACCTCGACGGCGGTGTCCACCGGGAACGGGGCCAGCAGCGCGGAGCCGTCGTCGTGCACGAAGCCGTAGCTGGTGCGGCGCCAGAAGTCGCTGCCGCCCCGCGGCTCGACCAGGAGCCCACCGTCGACGGCGTCGGCCCGCTCCGGCGGGTTCAGCCACCTGCCGGCGGACCAGTCGGAAGCCTCCTCGTTCATGGGGGCACGGTACCGGGTTTGCCGGCTCGCGGGTTCGGAGAAGTAGTCCCCGCATGGGTGACAGGTGGTATCAGGAGGCGGTCGTCTACTGCCTCGACGTCGACACGTACGCGGACTCCGACGGCGACGGGGTGGGTGACTTCCAGGGGCTGATCGGCCGCCTCGACTACCTGGCCCGGCTGGGGGTGACCTGCCTGTGGCTCAACCCGATCCATCCCTCGCCCAACAAGGACGACGGATACGACGCGACCGACTTCTACAACGTCGACCCGCGGCTCGGCACGCTCGGCGACTTCGCCGAGCTGCTGCACCAGGCGCAGAACCACGGCATCCGGGTGATCATCGACCTGGTGGTCAACCACACGTCGGACCAGCACCCCTGGTTCCAGTCCGCCCGCTCCTCGCCCGACTCGCCGTACCGCGACTGGTACGTCTGGTCCGACCACGAGCCGGCGGACCGGCACCAGGGCATGGTCTTCCCCGGCGAGCAGCACGAGACCTGGACCTACGACCGCACCGCCAAGGCCTGGTTCTACCACCGCTTCTACAAGTTCCAGCCGGACCTCAACATCGAGAACCCGAAGGTCCGCGCGGAGATCAAGAAGATCACCTCGTTCTGGCTCCAGCTCGGCGTCTCCGGCTTCCGGATGGACGCCGTGCCGTTCATCATCGAGAAGACCGAGCCGGGCAACCCCAACGCGCCCAAGGACTTCGACTACCTCACCGACCTGCGCCAGCACGTGCAGTGGCGGCGCGGCGACGCGGTCCTGCTGGCCGAGGCGAACGTCGAGCCCGACCAGCTGCCCGTCTACTTCGGCGACGGCAGCGGCTCCGGCAACCGGATCCACATGCTCTTCGACTTCATGCTCAACGGCCGGCTGATGCTGGCGTTCGCCCGGGAGGACCCGGAGGCGATCATCGACGCGCTGCGGGACACCCCGAAGCTGCCCACCGGCGGGCAGTGGGCCACGTTCCTGCGCAACCACGACGAGATCGACCTGTCCCGGCTCACCGCCGACCAGCGCAACGACGTGCTGGCCACGTTCGGGCCGGACGAGAACATGCAGCTCTACGGCCGGGGCATCCGCCGCCGGCTGGCCCCGATGTTGGGCAACGACCGCCGGCACATCGAGCTGGCGTACGCGCTGCAGTTCTCGCTGCGCGGCACGCCGGTGCTGCGCTACGGCGAGGAGATCGGCATGGGGGAGGACCTGTCGCTGAAGGGCCGTGACGCGATCCGTACCCCGATGCAGTGGTCCTACAAGGACAACGCCGGCTTCTCCACCGCCGAGCCGGAGAAACTGGTCCGCCCGGTCATCGACAAGGGCGAGTACGGCTACCAGCAGGTCAACGTCACCGCGCAGCGCAAGGACCCGCGCTCGTTGCTGGGCTGGTTCGAGCGGATGATCCGTACCCTGCGGGAGGCCCCGGAGGTCGGCTCCGGCAGCACCACGCACATCGACGTGCCGGTGCCGGCCGGGGTGCTCGCGCACCGCGCCGACGGGCGGACCGGGACCATGGTCTTCCTGCACAACCTCGGCACCGAGGACGTGGAGGTCGACCTGAGCACGCTGGCGCCCGAGGCGGACCTGCCGATCGACGTGCTCAGCGACCGCAACTACGAGGACGTGGGCAAGCTCGACCGGCTCAAGCTCGCCGGCCACGGCTACCGCTGGATCCGGCTGTGCCGGGGCGGGGCCCTGTAGGCGGACGCGACGGCGGGTTAGGCTCCTTCGATCGACCCCAAGTTACCGGGAGGTAATCATGTCGGAGGAGCCCCGCGTCGCCATCGTGACCGGAGCCGCGCGCGGCATCGGCGCGGCCACCGCCCGCCGGCTGGCGGCCGACGGCATGGCCGTCGCCGTGGTCGACATCGACGAGTCCGCCACCAAGGAGACCGTCGACGCGATCGCCGCCGCCGGCGGCCGGGCGCTCGGCGTCGGCGCCGACGTGGCCGACCGGGCCCAGGTGGAGGCCGCCGTCGAGCGGGTCGCCGCCGAGCTGGGTGCGCCGACGGTGCTGGTCAACAACGCCGGCGTGCTCCGCGACAACCTGCTGTTCAAGATGGCCGACGCCGACTGGGACACGGTCATGGCCGTGCACCTGCGCGGCGCGTTCCTGTTCAGCCAGGCCGCGCAGAAGCACATGGTCGAGCGGAAGTGGGGCCGGATCGTCAACCTCTCCAGCACCTCGGCGCTGGGCAACCGGGGCCAGGCGAACTACGCCGCCGCCAAGGCCGGCCTGCAGGGCTTCACCAAGACGCTCGCCATCGAGCTGGGCCCGTACGGCGTGACCGTCAACGCGGTCGCGCCGGGCTTCATCGTCACCGACATGACCGCGGCCACCGCGGCCCGGATGAAGGTCGACTTCGCCGCGCTCCAGGAGCACGCCGCAGCCGAGATCCCGGTGCGCCGCACCGGCCGCCCGGAGGACGTCGCGCACACCATCTCGTTCCTGGCGAGCGAGGGCGCGTCCTTCGTCTCCGGTCAGGTCATCTACGTCGCCGGCGGCCCGAAGGACTGACCGCTGCCCGGCGCGGCCCCGCTCAGGCGGGGTCGCGCCGGGTGCGCCAGAGCCAGAGCAGGCCGAGCACCGGCAGCACCAGCGGGACGTAGCCGTAGCCGCTGCCGAAGCCGGACCAGACCGTCTCGTCCGGGAACAGCTCCCGGTCGACGATGCTCAGCAGGCCCACCGCGAGCACCCCGACCAGCTCGACCGAGCAGCACGCCAACGCGACCCGGCGGCCGGCGTGCCCGGCCCGGGCCAACCCGACCGCCGCCACGATGTAGATCAGCGCGGCGAGCGCGGAGAGCAGGTACGCCACCGGCGCCTCGCCGAACTTCGTGGCGATCTGCAACCCGGCCCGCGAGGTCGCGGCGATGGCGAAGACGATGTAGACCGCGATCAGCAGCCGGCCCGGCCCCCGGTTCGTGGCGCGCTCCGGCGCCTTCGTCTCAGCCACCGACGACCTCCCAGGTCTGCTGCAACCGCACCACCACGACCGGCGTGACCAGGCAGATCGCGCAGACGATGGCCGAGCCCCAGCGGGTCGGCTCCATCCGGGCCAGCACCCAGGCCAGCGGCGGCAGGCACACCAGCGTCACCAGGTAGCCGAAGAACGCCCCCGGCTCACCGGGCCGGTCGCCGCCGCCGAGCGCCACGAGCGCCACCACGGTCAGCGCCAGCAGCGCCAGCTCCACCACGGCCAGGCCGGCGAACTGGATCCGGTCCGGCGGGCGCTGCCGCACGGCCGCCACCAGGGCCCAGACCGCCACCGCCAGCGAGAGCACGATCGCGAGCGTGGCGAGCCACCCGTCCACCGGCGAGCCGGCCGCCGCCGCGCTGGTCATCGACGCAGTGTCGTTCACCGGCCCAGCCTACTAATCCTCGTAGTAGTGGCTCTGCGCGCGGGTCGGGGCGCGCCGGGCGGGCCGGGCGACTAGCGTGGATCACGGTCCCGGCGGACGCCGGCGGCCGACGACGACGCCAGGGGGTCGCGGTGCGGTTCGGGTTGTTCGGCACCGGTCACTGGGCGGCGGAGACGCACGCCGCCGCCATCGACGCCCACCCCCGGGCCCGGTTGGCCGGCGTCTGGGGGCGGAACCCGGCGAAGGCGGAGGCGCTGGCCCAGCGGCACGGCGTGCCGGCCTTCACCGACGTCGACGCGCTGCTCGCGGCGTCCGACGCGGTCGCCGTGGCGCTCCCGCCGGACGTGCAGGCCGACATCGCGGTGCGGGCGGCCACCGCCGGGCGGCACCTGCTGCTGGACAAGCCGCTGGCACTCGGCCTCGCGGACGCCGACCGGGTGGTCGACGCGGCCCTGGCGTCCGGGGTGGCCTCGGTGGTCTTCTTCACCCAGCGCTTCCACCCCAACGTCACCGGCTTCCTCGCCTCGACCGCGGCGGCCGGTGGCTGGCAGCACGCCCGCGCCACCATGTTCGCCTCGATCTACCAGCCCGGCAACCCGTACGGCGACTCGCAGTGGCGGCGCGACCGGGGCGCGCTGTGGGACATCGGCCCGCACGCGCTGTCGTTGATCCTGCCGGTGCTCGGCCGGGTCACCCGGGTCGCCGCGATGGACGGGCCGAGCGGCCTGACGCACCTGCTGCTCACCCACGACGGCGGCGCGACCAGCTCGCTCTCGCTCACCCTCGACGCGCCCGCCGAGGCGGTCACCCGGGACTTCGTCTTCTTCGGCCCCAACGGAGTCGAGAGCGCCCCGCCGGGCGACGGCAGCGTGCTCCAGGCGTTCGGCGCCGCGCTCGACCAGCTCCTGGCGGAGGTGGACGCCGGCACCCGCGACCACCGCTGCGACGTCCGGTTCGGCCGGGAGGTGGTGGCGGTGCTGGAGGCCGCCGAGACCGCCCGGGCGCAGGGGCGCACGGTCGAGGTGTAGGAAATCGCGGCCATCCGGGGCGGCGTCGGCTCCGAATGCCTCCCGTGCTGGCAGAGGGAGCGGGCGGAAGGCGGGACCGGATGACCCACGGCGACAGCGCCGGTGACGTGCCGGGGCGGTCGAGGTTGCACGCCGTGCCCTCGGCCGCCCCGGACCAGCGGGCGGAGACCGACGACCTGCTGCGGGCGGTGGCACGCGGCGACGAGGCGGCGTTCGAACGGCTCTACGGCCTCGTCTCGCCGCGCGTCCACGGGCTGGTGCGGCGGGTGCTGCGCGACCCGGCCCAGGCCGAGGAGGTCACCCAGGAGGTACTGGTCGAGGTGTGGCGCACCGCCGCCCGCTTCGACCCGGCCCGGGGCTCGGCCACCGCCTGGGTCTTCACCATCGCCCACCGCCGGGCCGTCGACCGGGTCCGGTCCGAGCAGGCCGGCGTCGAACGCACCCGCCGGGTCGCCGCCGGATCCGCCGAGACGCCGTACGACGAGGTGGCCGAGGAGGCGGCGGCGCGGCTGGAGCGGCAGCAGGTGCGGCACTGCCTGGACGCGCTCACCGAGGTGCAGCGTGAGGCGATCACGCTTGCCTACTACGGCGGGCACAGCTACCGCGAGGTGGCCGGCCTGCTGGAGACCGCACTGCCGACCGTGAAGACCCGCATGCGGGACGGGCTGATCCGTCTGCGCGACTGCCTGGGAGTGGAGCTGACCCGATGACCGACATCCACGCGCTCGCCGGGGCGTACGTGCTCGACGCGGTGGACGACGTCGAGCGGGCCGCGTTCGCCCGGCACCTGGACGGCTGCGAGAGCTGCGCGCTGGAGTTGGCCGAGTTCCGTGAGACGGCCGCCCGGCTGGCCGACTCGACCTGGTCCGTACCCCCGCCCGCGCTGCGCACGGCGGTGCTGGCGGAGATCCGGCGTACCCCGCAGGAGCGGCCCGGTCCCGCGGGTCGCTCCGGGGCTGCCCGGGCCGGGGCCTGGCGGCGCCGGCTGGCGGTCGCGGCCGCCGCCGTGCTGCTGGCCGGCGGCGTCGGCGCGGCCACCTGGGTGGCCCAGGAGCAGCGGGTACGCGACGCGCGCACCGAGGCCGGCGCGGCCCGGGACCAGGCGGGCGCGGCCCGTGACGAGGCGGCCCGGATCCGAGCGGTGCTGACCGCCCCGGACGCGGTGGTGCGCACCGACGCCGTGCCGGCGGGCGGCCGGGTCACCGTGGTGGCGTCGGCGAGCCGGGACGAGGGGGTGGCCCTGGTGGACGGGCTGGCCGCGCCCGCGCCCGGTCGGGCCTACCAGCTCTGGCTGATCGAGGGTACGAAGGCCACCTCGGCCGGGGTGCTGCCGGCCGGCCGGGGAGGCGGCACGAAGCTGCTCTCGGGTGTGCGCGGCAAGGGCCTGTTCGGGGTGACCGAGGAACCGGCGAGCGGGTCGGTGGCACCGACCATGACACCGCTGGTGGCGTTCGCGATCACCTGATCTTTCTCGACGGCCGACCCATCCGGACGGCGGTGAGCACCGAATCCCCTTCAGACCGACATTGAGTCACTTGAAGGGATTCACCCGATGCGCCCCATGAAGCTCACCGCCGTCGCCCTCGCCGCCACGCTCAGCCTCGGCCTCGCCGCCTGCGGCGGGAACGACGACGACAGCGGCGCCGCCGCGCCGGCCAGCAGCGCCCCGATGAGTTCCGCGCCGGCCAGCAGCGCGCCGGCGATGGCCGACGGCCAGTTCGGCCCCGGCTGCGCCGCCGTGCCGACCGACGCGTCGAACCCGGGCAGCTTCGCGGCCATGGCCCAGGTGCCGGTGGCCACCGCCGCCTCCGGCAACCCGCTGCTGAGCACGCTGGTCACCGCCGTCAAGCAGGCCGGACTCGTCGACTCGCTGAACAGCGCCCAGGGGCTGACCGTCTTCGCGCCCAGCAACGACGCGTTCGGCAAGCTGCCCAAGGCGGACCTGGACAAGGTCCTCGCCGACAAGAAGATGCTGACCGACGTGCTGACCTACCACGTGGTGGAGGGCAAGCTCGGGCCGGACCAGCTCGCCGGCGCGCACAAGACGCTCCAGGGCGGCGAGGTGACGGTCGCCGGCAGCGGCACCGAGTTCACGGTGAACGGCAACTCCATGGTCGTCTGCGGCAACGTGCAGACCGCCAACGCGACCGTCTACATCGTCGACTCGGTCCTGATGCCGAAGTCCTGACGCCCGACCGACGGTGAGGGGAGTAACCGATGACCCGCCGTACCCTGGCGGCCGCCGGAACGGGCCTGCTCGCGGCGGCCGCCGGGGTGGCGGTCGCGGAGCTGTTCGCCACCGCCGTCCGCCCGCGGGCGGCGCCGCTGGTCGCGGTCGGCGGCGCCGTCGTGGACGGTGCGCCCACAGCCGTCAAGGAATGGGCGGTACGCACGTTCGGCACCTACGACAAGCCGTTGCTGCTCGGCGGCATCGCGTTGGCGCTGGCGCTGCTGGCCGCGCTGACCGGGATCGCCGCCCGCCGCCGCCCGGCGCTGGGCCTGCTCGGGCCCGCGGTGCTCGGGGTGGCCGGCGTCGCCGCCGCGCTGACCCGCCCCGACGCCCGCCCGGTCGACGCCCTGCCGGCCCTGGCCGGCGCCGCCGTGGCCGCCGCCCTCCTGCGCTGGCTGCCCCTGCCCGGCCTGCCGGCCGCCCCGAACCCCCCGGACGCCGCCCCCGACCCGGTGGGGGTGGGCCGGGCGGCGTCCGGGGCCGGTCCCACCGGTCCGGGTGGTCCCGCCGGTCCGGCCGGTTCGGGTGGTCCCGAGGGCGCGGCGCCGGCGAACGGGCCGACGCGGCGGCTGGTGGTGCGCAACGCGGCGCTGGTGGCGGCCGGCACCGTGCTGGCCGGGGCCGGGACGGCGGCGCTGCGCCGGCTCGACGTGGCCGACGCCGCCCGGTCCCGGGAGACCGTCCGGCTGCCCGCCCCGGCCTCCCCGGCCCGGCCGACGCCGGCCGGGGTGGCGCCCGGGTTCCGCACCCCCACCGCCGACTTCTACCGGGTCGACACCGCGCTCACCGTGCCCCGGCTGGACGTGGACGCCTGGCGGCTACGGGTGCACGGCATGGTCGAACGGCCGATCGAGCTGAGCTTCGCCGACCTGCTCGACCGGGGCCTGATCGAACGCGACATCACACTGAGCTGCGTGTCCAACGAGGTCGGCGGCCCGTACGTGGGGACCGCCCGGTGGCTCGGCGCACCGCTCGCCCCGCTGCTGCGCGACGCCGGCATCCGGGGCGGCGCCGACCAGGTGGTGGCCCGGTCCGACGAGGGCATGACCATCGGCACCCCGATCGCGACACTCCTCGACGGACGGGACGCCATGCTCGCGGTCGGCATGGACGGTGCGCCGCTGCCGTTCACGCACGGCTTCCCGGTCCGGATGCTCACCCCCGGGCTGTACGGCTACGCCGGAGCGTGCAAGTGGGTAACCGAGCTGGAGGTGACCACGTTCGACGCCTTCGACGCGTACTGGGTGCGGCGGGGCTGGGCGCGCGAGGCGCCGGTGAAGACCGCGTCCCGGATCGACCGGCCCGCGCCGTTCGCCCGGCTTCCCGCCGGAGAGGTCACCGTGGCCGGGGTGGCCTGGGCGCAGCACCGGGGCATCACGGCGGTGGAGGTGTCGGTGGACGGTGGACCGTGGCGGGCCGCCGAGCTGCTGCCCACCGCGTCCACCGACACCTGGGTCCAGTGGCGCTTCGCCTGGCGGGCCCCGGCCGGCCCGCACAGCCTGAAGGTACGCGCCACCGACGGCGCCGGCGCGGTGCAGCCCGAGCAGCGCCGCCCCCCGTTCCCCGACGGCGCCACCGGCCACCACACCATCACCGTGACGGTGAAAGGCGGGGCCCCCTCTTAACGCCTCCGGTAGAGGAGGGGGCCCCGCTTAACACCTGGCTGGCTAACCAGTGAGGGTGACGAGTGCCTCGCCCAACTCGGCGGGGGTGTCGAACTCCTCGGCCGGCAACGTCCGCAGCGCCTGCAGCGCCTCGGTGCTGACGCCGTTCTCCTGACCCCAGCGGACCAGGTCCTCCCGGGAGACCGGGTAGTCGAGCCCGGCCAGGAACTCCTGCAACTGCGCGCCGGTGACGGTCATGCCGCGCGGCTACCCGCTGCCCCCGCCGGCATGCCCGCGAGTCACGGTTTGCCCCGACGGGACCCGGGTAGCCGCGGACATGCTGGTTCAGCGGCTCGGCGCGCCGAGCGACTTCGACCCGCTGCTGGAGCGCGTCCGGGACGCCCGCATCGTGATGATCGGCGAGGCGACGCACGGCAGCTACGACTACTACCGGCTGCGGGAGCAGTTGACCCGCCGGCTCATCGCCGAGCAGGGCTTCGACTTCGTCGCGGTGGAGGGCGACTGGCCGGACTGCGACCGGGTGCACTGTTCGGTGGTGGGCGCGCCGGGCGGGTCGGCCGATCCGCTGGTCGCGTTGGAGCGGTTCGAACGCTGGCCGACCTGGATGTGGGCGAACGCCGAGGTGGCCCGGTTCTGCCGCTGGCTGCGGGCCTGGAACCTGGAGCGCCCGGAGGGCGAACGCGCCGGCTTCCACGGCCTCGACGTCTACTCGCTGTGGGAGTCGATGCAGGCCATCTTCGACTACCTGGGCGAGGAGGACCCGGCCTCGCTGGAGGCGGCCCAGGAGGCCTATCGATGCTTCGAGCCGTACGGCAAACAGGTCGAGGAGTACGGGATGGCCAGCCGGTTCGTCTCCGCCCGGTGCGAGGAGGAGGTGGTCCGGCTGTTGGCGCGTACCCGGGAACAGGCCGCCGCGGACGGCCCGGACCGCTTCTCGGCCTGGCAGAACGCGGAGGTCGTGGCCGGTGCGGAGCGCTACTACCGGGCCATGGTCGGCGGCGGCCCGGAGTCGTGGAACGTCCGCGACATCCACATGGCCGACACGCTGGACCGGTTGCTCGATCGCTACGGGCCGGACGCGCGGGGCATCGTGTGGGCGCACAACACGCATGTCGGCGACGCGCGGGCCACCGAGATGGCGGCGGACGGCATGGTCAACATCGGCCAGCTCGGCCGGGAGCGGCACGGCCGGGACGCGGTGGCGCTGATCGGCCTCGGCAGCTACCGGGGCACCGTGGTCGCCGCCCCGCGCTGGGGCACGCCGGCCGAGACGATGGTGGTGCCGCCGGCCCGCGAGGGGTCGGTCGAGCACCGGCTGCACGAGCTGATGCCGGACCGGGCGGTGCTGGTCTTCGGTGGGCCGGACGAGCCGGACTGGGTGACCGGCGAGGCGGACCACCGGGCGATCGGCGTGGTGTACGACCCGAGCTTCGAGTCCTGGGGCAACTACGTGCCGACCCGGCTGGGGGAGCGGTACGACGCGTTCATCTGGTGCGACGAGACGACCGCCCTGCACCCCCTGCCCGCGCTTGTCACGCCGGGCGAGATGGAGACGTACCCGGCCGGGGTGTGAGCCGGGGTGTTAAGCGGGGCCCCCGCCTATGCAGAATGCGTTAAGCGGGGGCCCCTCCTTTCACTTCACCTGGGCGGGCTCGCGGGCGGCGAGGTGGGCGCGGAGGCCTTCGCCCTCGACGTCCACGTTGGGCAGCAGCTTGTTCAGCCAGCGGGGCAGCCACCAGGCGGCGTTGTTCAGCAGCGACATCACCGCCGGCACGATGGTCATCCGGACCACGAACGCGTCGATGGCGACACCGATCGCGAGTGCGAAGCCCATCGACTTGATGATCGGGTCGTCCAGGAAGACGAAGCCGCCGAACACCGACATCATGATGAGCGCGGCGGCGGTGACCACCCGGGCGCCGTGCCCCATGCCGTTGATGGTGGCCTGGCGGGCGGTGTCCCCGTGCACGAAGTCCTCCCGCATCCGGGAGACCAGGAAGACCTCGTAGTCCATGGCCAGGCCGAAGAGGATGCCGATGAGCAGGATCGGCAGGAAGCTGACCAGCGGCGCCGGCGTGTCCACGCCGAGCAGACCGGCCAGGTGGCCCTGCTGGAACACCGCGACCGTGATGCCGAACGTGGCCGCCACGGTGAGCAGGAAGCCGAGCGCCGCCTTGACCGGCACCAGGATCGACCGGAACACCAGCATCAGCAGCAGCACGGACAGGCCCACCACCAGCAGCAGGTAGACCGGGAGGGCGTCGGAGAGCTTCTCCGACACGTCGATGCCGATCGCGGTGACGCCGGTGAGCAGGACGTCGGCGTTCTGGATGCCGCCGACCTGCCGCCGGATGTCGTGCACCAGATCCTCGGTCTTCTCGTCGGTCGGCCCGGTCTTCGGGATGACGCCGAGCAGCGCGGTGCGGCCGGACGGGTCGAGCTGCGGCGGGGCCACCGCCAGCACCCCGTCGGTCTTCTGGATCAGCGCGGCGACCTGCGGTACGGCGGCCTGGGTGGCCTGCGGCGAGTCGGCGGTGACGACGACCGCGAGCCGGCCGGTGAAGCCGGGGCCGAAGCCCTCCCGGATCAGGTCGTTGCTGACCCGGGCCGGGGTGCCCTCGGCCGCCGTGGAGGCGTCCGGCAGCGCCAGGCGCATGTCCTGGGCGGGGATGGCGAGCAGGCCGAGGCCGAGCAGGCCGACCAGGATCACCGGGATGCGGAACCGGGTCACCCAGTTCGCCCAGCGGAACCCGAAGCCGGAACGGTCCTCCGAGCCGGTGCCCGGGTCCGCCGCCGCCTCCCGGCTGCGCAGCTTGCGCGGCAGCACCTTCCGGCCAGCGAAGCCGAGCAGCGCCGGGGCCAGCGTGATCGCCACCAGTACGGCCACGGTGACGGTGCCGGCGGCGGCCAGGCCCATCACGGTGAGGAACGGGATGCCCACCACGGCCAGGCCGGCCAGCGCGACCACCACGGTGGCGCCGGCGAAGACCACGGCGGAGCCGGCGGTGCCGACCGCGCGACCGACCGCCTCCTCGGGGGAGAGCCCGTCGAGCAGGTTCTGCCGGTGCCGGGAGGTGATGAACAGCGAGTAGTCGATGCCGACCGCGAGGCCGAGCATCAGCGCCAGGATCGGTGCGGTGCTGGTCAGCTCGACCGTGCCGCTGAGCGCGAACAGGCCGGCCATGCCGACGCCGACGCCGATCAGCGCGTTCAGCATGGTCATCCCGGCCGCCACCAGGGAGCCGAACGTGATGACCAGGACGATCGCCGCGACCAGCACACCGAGCGCCTCGGTCGAGCCGACCTCCGGCTCGCCGTTGAGCACCTCGCCGCCGGGGGCGATCTGCCAGCCCTGCGCCTCGGCCTGCGCACCGACCTTCTCGTACGCGTCGCGTTGCTCGGTGGTGACGTCGTCGGCGCGGCCGGCGAACTGCACCTGGATCAGCGCGTAGCGGCCGTCCGGGGTGAGCGCCTGGGCCTGGTAGGGGTCGATCGCGCCGACCACCCCGGGCAGGGTGGCCGCCTCCTGGGTGACCTGCTTGACCACCGCCTGGCCGGCCGGCGAGGTGAGCGCGCCGTCCTGCGGCGCCTTGACGGCGATGGTGCCGGTGGCGCCGCTGGCCGCCGGGAACCGGTCGGCGAGGAGGTCGATCGCCTTCTGCGACTCGGTGCCGGGCATGGTGAAGTTGCTCGCCGTCGGCCCGCGCAGCGTGGCCGCGGCCAGACCGAGACCGACGAGTACGACGAGCCAGACGACGGCGACGAGTCGCCGCCGGCGCAGGGATGCCCGGCCGAGCCGGTACAGCAGGGTCGCCATGGACCTTCCTTCGTCCTCGGGATTGCGACAGTGGGATCAGGTGGTGGGTTCGAGCGCGCGGTGCGCCACGGCGAGCAGCGCTGGTCGCAGCTCCTCGTCGGGGATGTCCAGGAACTCGCCGCAGGTCTCGGCGATGCCGGCCAGGACGACGAGCGCGGCGATGCGGGCCACCGGCCGGTCGGAGAAGCCGGCGAACGCGGCGATCAGCCGTTCGGAGATCTGTTGGATGTGTGCGAACGCGGGCTGCTGGAGCAGGTCGGGAAACTCGCCCCGGAGCAGCGCGATCTCCCGGCGGAACCGGACCGCGAGGTCGACGAAGCCTTCGGCGGCGACCCGTTGGGCCTCGGCGCCGGTGAGGTCGGCGAGCCGGGCGTCGAGCTGTTCCAGCACCGCGATGGCGGGTGCCATCAGCTCGCAGAGCAGGGCGTCCTTGCTGGCGAAGTGGTAGAGCACGGTGGCCTTGGAGCAGCCCACCTCGCGGGCGATGTCCTGCAGTGAGGTGCCCTTGTATCCGGTGACGGCGAACCGACGGGCCGCCGCGGTGAGCAGCTCGTCGTGGGTGGCCGGGGTGGCGCGTGCCATGCCCTCCAGCATGCCTGACCGATCGGTCAGCACCTGACCGATCGGTCAGACGGATTGCGTGGGCTTCGCCACAGGGTGCTCCCGGTCGTACGCCGCCCGGGCCGCGCTGATCGCGTCGCGGTGCCGCTCGGCCCAGCGGGTGAGCGCGACGAGCGACTCGTACAGCTCCCGGGCCATCGGGGTGGCGGTGTACTCGACCCGCGGCGGCACGGTGGCGTGCACGTGCCGGACCAGCAGGCCGTCGCGTTCCAGGTTGCGCAGGGTCAGCGTGAGCATCCGCCGGCTGATCCCCTCCACCCGCCGCTCCAGCTCGGTGAAGCGGATCGGGCCGGTCGACGCGGCGATCAGGATGCCGATGCTCCACTTGCCGCCGACCCGGTCCAGCGCCTCCCGCACCGTGCACGCCCGCGCCTGCGCTCCACCCCGGTCCTGGCCGGTCTGGCCGGACGCGCAGCGGTCGTCCTGGGTCGTCACCGTGTCTCCTTCCGCGCGGCCCCGACGGGAGCCTCGGTGGCCATCATGCGCCACGTGCGGCCGCCGGCCGGCGGAGTGCGTACGGCGACCGCGTGCCGGGTCGGGGGAAGACCTCGTGTTGTCCGCCTGCAAACTTGATGGCGTGAATGGATCAGCCGCCGTGAAGCCGGCCCGGCGGCCTGACCCCCGGTCGACTCGTTCACGTCATCAAGTTCGTAGCGTGTCAGCCCATCACCCGACTGCTCGACGGCTCGCCCCGCGAGGCGAACACCCGCTCCGGGACGGGTCGGCACGCCGGCCGCCGTGTCGGGGTTGCCGGACCGGGCCCGGGCCGGGAAGGTGGGCGGATGGGCGCCGCTGACGAGACCCGCGACGGGGTTCCGCTGACCAACCTGGACCAGCCGCTGTTCGACGGCGCCGGCGCGACCAAGCGTGACCTGGTCGACTACCTCGACGCGGTGCACGGCCGGCTCCTGCCGGAGCTGCGCGACCGACCGCTGTCGGTGCTGCGGGTCCGGCCCGGGCAGGAGCCGTTCATGCAGAAGAACCTGCCGAAGTACACGCCGGACTGGGTGCGCCGCACCGAGGTCTGGGCCGAGGCGTCGCACCGGCGCATCTCGTACGCCCTCTGCGACGACCGGCGGACGCTGCTCTGGTTCGCCAACCAGCGGGCGGTGGAATACCACGCCCCACTGGCCCACGCCGGACACGCCGAGCACCCGACCCACCTGGTGCTCGACCTGGACCCGCCGGAGGGCGACTCGTTCGGCGCGGCGGTGCGCGTCGCGTTGCTGGTGCGGCAGGCGCTCGCCGACGCCGGGCTGACCGGCGCGGTCAAGACCAGCGGGGCGAAGGGCCTGCACGTGATCGTGCCGGTGGCGCCGGCCACCACGGCGGAGGAGGCCGCCGCCGCGACCCGGGCGCTCGCGGCCCGCGCCGAACGGCTCGACCCGGCGCTGGCCACCACCGCGTTCATCGTGGCCGACCGGGGCGGCCGGGTCTTCGTCGACTCCACCCGCGGGTACGGGGCGACGGTGGTGGCCGCGTACAGCCCTCGGATCCGGCCGGGCACGCCGGTGTCGTACCCGGTCGGCTGGGCGGACCTGGAGTCGGCGACGCCTGCCGACTTCACCGTGCGGACCGTGCCGGCGCTGCTCGGCGACCGGGATCCGTGGGCGGAGGCGCTGCCCGCGCCGCAGTCGCTGCCGGCGGAGCTGGTCGAGGAGGGGCGGGGCATTCCGGTGGCCCGGGTGCAGGCGATGCACGAGGGCAAGCGGCGGGCGAAGGCGCGGCGCGAGGCCGGCTGAGCCGACGCGAAAGCCCGGGCGCGACGGCCCGGGCTTCGACGTCTTCTGGTGCCCCCGGCAGGATTCGAACCTGCGCCCCCGCCTCCGGAGGGCGGTGCTCTATCCCCTGAGCTACGGGGGCTCAGCGACCCGAGAAGAGTAGCAAACCCCCTCCCGGATCACCGAATCGGTATCGCCGGGCAGTCGATCTTCACCGCTCAGGCGGCGGCGAGGGCGCGACCGCAGCTCGGCAGCGGGTGCAGCGCGATGCGGCGGGGCAGTCGGCGGGGCCACTCGTTGCGTGGCCAGGAGCCGTCCACGATCAGGTGCACGGCGCGTTCCTCGGCGCCGCTGAGCCGCAGCACGAAGTCCCGGGGCAGGGGCGGGTCCACCGAGGGCGTGGTGACCATGAACCGCACCCGCCCCCGGGAGGAGACCGCCGAGACCACGTCGGCCGCCGGCATGGTGCCGCGCAGGCGCACCCGGCCGATCCAGTAGACCTCCGCGGCGTGCTCCTGCGCGGCTCGGGTGATCGCCGGGTACTCGCTGCGTACCCACCGCTCGACCGCGCCGACGCAGAGGCCGCAGGCCCGCTCGCGCGGCTCGCGCGGCCCGAGCCCCCAGGCCCGGAGGTACGCCCCGACGGTGCCGGCGTCCAGGGTCAGCGCGAACCGGCGCTCGATGAGCGTGGTCAGGCTCTGCCGGGTCCAGAGTTCCTCGTCGATGCCGAACTCGTCCGGGTGGACGCCCCGCAGCACGTCGATGAGTTCGAGTTCCTGTTCGCGGCTGAGCGTTCCCGGCTCGCCCTGCCGCAGTCCGCGACGGACGGCTGCCACCGCTCCGTCACCGCCGATGGTGTGGCGTCGGCACCAGCTGGTCACCGACCGCCCTGCGTCTCTGAGTGCAACCCCCACGTCTTGCGCAACGAGCCCGAACCGTAACCGGTCACGATATGTATGGAGAAAACTCCCGAAGCAGTGCAATGGGTCCTTATCCCCAAAACGTTACAAACGGTCAAAGCGGACAAGCGGGACCGTCAGAGCGTGCCGCCCAGGCGCTTCAGCGCCGCGTTGAGGTTGGTCAGGTCGTTCTGCTGGGTGTTCTTCATGACCTGGGCGACCGCCAGCACGTCGTCGTCGTGCCCCTCGTCGAGGATGCCGTCGATCATGTGCACCCCGCCGATGTGGTGGCGGATCATCATCTGCAGGAACAGCACGTCGAACTCGCGACCGCTCGCCGCCCGCAGCTTCGCCATCTCCTCCGGTGTGGCCATGCCCGGCATCAGGCCGTCCTTCACCAGCCCGGCGCCGTCCGGCATCCACGCCATCGGGGCCTGCTCACCGGTCGGGTCCAGCTTCCAGGAGCGCAGCCACGTCTGCATGGTGCCGATCTCGCCCTGCTGCCCGGTGGCGATGTCCACGCCGACCTGGCGCACCTCGGCGTCCTGACCCTGGCGGAACGCCAGCAGCCCCATGGCGACCGCCTGGTTGTGGTGGGCGGTCATGTCCCGGGCGAAACCGGCCTCGGCCGAGGTGTCGCCCGGGCGGCTGAGCGTCGGGGTGAGCAGGCCGCCGGCGTACCCGAGGAGCAGCCCGACCACGACGGCGGCGGCCAGGGCCAGCAGGCCGTAGCGGCGCGCCGCCGGCCGGCCGCCCTCGTCGGCGGCCGGCACCTCGTCGTCGAACTCGCTGTCGGTGGTCACCGGAGCGGTCATCGCGTCCTCACTGGGTGGGCTGCTCGGGCATGTTCGGCTGCACGTTGTCCCGCGGGGTGGTGCCGGTGGCGGTGATGCCCTGGTCGCAGAGCGCGTTCGGGCCCTCGATCGAGGCGTTCACCCGCAGCGTCTTGATGAACTCGTCGATCCGGCCGTCGTCGGCGTTGTCGACCTTCAGCTGGAAGCCCCAGGCCTGCAGCGAGATCGGCTTGTCCAGCCCCTCGTACGGGCTGAGCATCAGCTTCTCCTTGCCCTTGACCTTGCTCTCGAGCTTCGCCACCTGGTCGGCGGGCAGGTCGGGGCGGTAGGTGATCCAGACCGTGCCGTGCTCCATGCTGTGCACCGCGTGCTCGTTGGCGATCGGGGCGGGGTAGACGTCGCCCATGCAGTTCTGCCAGGCCTGGTTGTGCGGGCCGCCGACCGGCGGGGACTGCTCGTACTTGATCGTGCCCGGCTGGTGGTTGCCGCCCTTGACCAGGTCCTTGTCCTTCTTGCGGAAGTCGACCATGCCGTTGATCGCGTCGGCCCGCTTCTGCCACGGCTGGGCGCCCTGGTAGACCGACCAGGCGCCGATGCCGATGATCGCGACGGCGAGCACGCCGACCGCGGCGAACAGCGCGATCGGCCCCCACGAGCGCCCCTGGCTCACCTTCACCGGGGTCACCGGCTTGCGGCCCTTGCCCCCGGCGCCCGGCCGTGGCGCGCCCTTGCCGCCGCCGGGCCGGCCCGCACCGGCCTTGGCGGCGGGCTTGTCGCCCGCCGCGGGCCGGCCGGCGGCCGGCTTCTTGCCGGTGCTGACCACGGTGGGACGGCGTTCCGGGCCGCCCGGGGTGCTGATGCTCATCGTGCCTCGTCAGGTCGGTCGGTCAGGGGAGCGCGGAGCCTGTTCACATGCTGGGTCGCCGCCGCGGTGCCCGAGTCTACCCCCGATAACATGGTTCGGTGACTCCCGCAGAACTCGCCGAGGTCGTCCTCGCCGCAGCCCACGCCGTCTTCGACGAGCGGGGTCTGGACCGCGCCGCGCTGCCCGCGCAGACCACCGTCGAGCGACCCCGTAACCCCGATCACGGCGACTACGCCTCCACGCTGGCGCTGCAGCTCAGCAAGAAGGTCGGGGTGCCCCCGCGGGAGCTGGCCGCGGCGCTGGCCGAGCAGCTCGGCCGGGCACCGGGGATCAAGTCGGTGGAGATCGCCGGCCCGGGCTTCCTGAACATCCGGCTCGACGCCGCCGCCGCCGGCCAGCTCGCCCGGTCGATCGTCGAGGCCGGCCCGGCCTACGGGCGCAGCGACACCCTGGCCGGGCAGCGGATCAACCTGGAGTTCGTCTCGGCGAACCCGACCGGCCCGGTGCACATCGGCGGCGTCCGCTGGGCAGCCGTCGGTGACGCGCTCAGCCGGCTGCTGCGGGCCACCGGCGCCGACGTGGGCACGGAATACTACTTCAACGACGCCGGGTCCCAGATCGACCGGTTCGCCCGCTCGCTGCTGGCCGCCGCCAAGGGCGAGCCGGCCCCGGAGGACGGCTACGGCGGGGCGTACATCGCGGAGATCGCCGCCGAGGTCGTCAAGAAGCGGCCCGACGTGCTGGACCTGTCCGACGACGCCGCCCAGGAGGTGTTCCGGGTGGAGGGCGTCCAGCTCATGTTCGCCGAGATCAGGTCCTCGCTGCGCGACTTCGGCGTCGAGTTCGACACCTACTTCAACGAGAAGGACCTGCACGACCGGGGCGAGCTGGAGCAGGCGCTGGCCCGGCTGCGCGAGCAGGGGCACGTCTTCGAGTCCGAGGGCGCGACCTGGCTGCGCACCACCGACTTCGGCGACGACAAGGACCGGGTGCTGCGCAAGTCCAACGGCGAGTGGACCTACTTCGCCGCCGACTGCGCCTACTACCTCGACAAGCGGGAGCGCGGCTTCGAGCGGGTCGTGATCATGCTGGGCGCCGACCACCACGGCTACATCGGCCGGATGAAGGCGATGGCCGCCTGCTTCGGCGACGACCCGGCGCGCACCCTGGAGATCCTCATCGGCCAGCTGGTCAACCTGGTCCGCGACGGCGCCCCGGTGCGGATGAGCAAGCGGGCCGGCACCGTGGTCACCCTGGAGGACCTGGTCGACGCGATCGGCGTGGACGCCTCCCGCTACGCGCTGGCCCGGTACTCCAGCGACTCGCCCATCGACATCGACGTGGAGCTGTGGACCCGGGCCACCCGCGACAACCCGGTCTACTACGTGCAGTACGTGGCCGCCCGCACCGCGAGCGTCAACCGCAACGCCGCCGAGGTGGGGCTGACCCGGGGCGACGCCGCCGACTTCCACGCCGAGCTGCTCGACCACGAGAAGGAGAACGAGCTGCTCAAGGCGCTTGCCGCGTTCCCGTCCGTGGTGGCCGCCGCGGCCGAGCTGCGGGCCCCGCACCGGCTCTCCCACTACCTGGAGGACCTGGCGCAGGCCTACCACCGGTTCTACGACAACTGCCGGATCCTGCCGCGCGGCGACGAGGAGGTCACCGACCTGCACCGGGCCCGGCTCTGGCTCAACGACGCCACCCGGGTGGTCATCGCCAACGGCCTGCGCCTGCTCGGCGTCTCGGCGCCCGAGAGGATGTGAGCCGGTGCGCGCGCACGAGGCCGGTGCCCTGCACGGTGACATCGGCAACCGGGGGCCCGCCTGGCTGCGTACCCCGGTCGACGTCAACTCCCTGGTGCCGCAGTTGTGGCCGCGCCACGTGGCGCGCGGCCCGGCCGGCGCGCTGACCGCCGCCGGGCTGGACGTCCGCGACCTGGCCGCCGAGTTCGGCACCCCGGCGTACGTGCTGGACGAGGACGACCTGCGCGGACGCTGCCGCGAGTTCCGGGCCGCCTTCCCGGACGCGGACGTCTACTACGCCGGCAAGGCGTTCCTCTGCCGCGCCGTGGTCCGGATGATCGCCGAGGAGGGCATGTTCCTCGACGTCTGCACCGGCGGCGAACTGGCCACCGCGCTGTCGGCCGGGATGCCGCCGGACCGGATCGGCTTCCACGGCAACAACAAGTCGGTGGCCGAGCTGACCCGGGCGGTGGAGGCCGGGGTGGGGCGGATCATCGTCGACTCGTCCACCGAGATCGACCGGCTCAGCGCGCTGGCCCGCGAGCGGGGCGTCCGCCCCCGGGTGCTGCTGCGGGTCACCGTCGGCGTGGAGGCGCACACCCACGAGTTCATCGCCACCGCGCACGAGGACCAGAAGTTCGGCTTCTCGCTGGCCGGCGGCGCGGCCGTGGCGGCGGCGTTCCGGATCCTCGACGAGGACGTGCTGGAGCTGCGCGGCCTGCACTCGCACATCGGTTCGCAGATCTTCGACGCCAGCGGCTTCGAGGTCTCCGCCCGTCGGGTGCTCGCCCTGCAGGCGCAGATCCGTGACGCGCGCGGGGTGGAACTGCCCGAGCTGGACCTCGGCGGCGGCTTCGGCATCGCGTACACCACGCAGGACGACCCGGCCTCGCCGCACGACCTGGCCAAGCGGCTCCGCAAGATCGTCGACGGGGAGTGCGCGGCGGAGAACCTCGCCGTGCCGCACCTCTCCGTCGAGCCCGGCCGGGCGATCGTCGGCCCGGCCGTGTTCACGCTCTACCAGGTCGGGACCGTCAAGGACCTGGACGGCCTGCGGACCTACGTGAGCGTCGACGGCGGGATGAGCGACAACATCCGCACCGCGCTCTACGACGCCTCCTACTCGGCGACCGTGGCCAACCGGACGTCGGCGGCCCCGCCGTTGCTCGCCCGGGTGGTGGGAAAGCACTGTGAGTCCGGGGACATCGTGGTGAAGGATGAATTCCTGCCCGCCGACGTGCAGCCCGGAGATCTTGTCGCGGTGCCCGGCACCGGGGCCTACTGCCGGAGCATGGCCAGCAACTACAACCATGTGCCGCGCCCCCCGGTCGTCGCCGTCCGTGACGGCTCGGCCCGGGTGATCGTTCGCCGGGAGACGGAAGACGACCTGCTCGCATTGGACGTGGGATGACCTCACCTGTTCGCTTGGCGTTGCTCGGCTGCGGCACGGTCGGCAGCGACGTCGTCCGCCTGCTGCACGAGCAGTCGGCCGACCTCGCCGCCCGGATCGGCGCGCCGCTGGAGATCGCCGGCATCGCCGTCCGCCGGCTCGGCCGCGACCGCGGTGACCTGCCGGTCGACGACAGCCTGTTCACCACCGACCCGCTGGGGCTGATCAAGCGGGACGACGTGGACGTGGTGGTCGAGGTGGTCGGCGGCATCGAGCCGGCCCGGGGCTGGCTGGTCGAGGCGCTGCGCGCCGGCAAGAGCGTGGTGACCGCCAACAAGGCGCTGCTCGCCGAGGACGGCGCCACGCTGCACGACGCGGCCGCCGAGGGCGGCGCCGACCTCTACTACGAGGCGAGCGTCGCCGGCGCCATCCCGCTGCTGCGCCCGCTGCGCGAGTCGCTGCACGGCGACCGGATCACCCGGGTCACCGGCATCGTGAACGGCACCACCAACTTCATCCTCTCCGCCATGGACGCGACCGGCGCCGGCTTCGCCGAGGCGCTGGAGGAGGCCACCGAGCTGGGATACGCGGAGGCCGACCCGACGGCCGACGTGGAGGGCTTCGACGCCGCCGCCAAGGCCGCCATCCTCGCCTCGCTGGCGTTCCACACCCGGGTCACCGCCGCCGACGTGCACCGCGAGGGCATCACCGAGGTGACCGCGGCGGACGTGGCCAGCGCCAAGGCGATGGGCTGCACGATCAAGCTGCTCTGCATCGCCGCCCGGGGCGTCGACGCCGCGGGCGGCGAGACCGTCAACGTCCGGGTGCATCCGGCGATGATCCCGCTCACCCACCCGCTCGCCCGGGTCGGCGACGCGTTCAACGCGGTCTTCGTCGAGGCCGACGCGGCCGGGCCGCTCATGTTCTACGGCCGCGGCGCGGGCGGCGCGCCCACCGCCAGCGCCGTGCTCGGCGACGTGGTCGCGGTGGCCCGCAACCGCATCGCCGGGGTGCACCAGGCCAGCGAGTCGGCGTACGCGGACCTGTCGGTGCGGCCGATGGGGGAGGCGCTCACCCGCTACCACATCAGCCTCGACGTGGCCGACCGGCCGGGTGTGCTGGCGTCGGTGGCCGGGGTGTTCGCCCGGCACGAGGTCTCCATCGCCACCGTGCGGCAGGGACCCGCCGGCGGCGACGCCGAGCTGGTCATCGTCACCCACGTCGCGCCGGACGCCGCGCTCGCCGCCACCGTGCGGGAGCTGCGCGGGCTGGACACCGTCCGCTCGGTGACCAGCGTGCTACGGGTCGAGGGTGGGGCGTAACCCCGCCGTCCCGCCTGATGGTTAAGGCAGGGTGTGGCGGTGGCCGGCGAGGCAGGCTGGGCCACGCTGGTGACAGGCCCCGCGACCGGGGCGACGGAGGCGAGGAGCGGGACATGTGGCGAGGGCTGATCGAGGCGTACCGGGACCGGCT
Organism: Micromonospora humi; assembly: GCF_900090105.1. Lineage (GTDB taxonomy): Bacteria > Actinomycetota > Actinomycetes > Mycobacteriales > Micromonosporaceae > Micromonospora > Micromonospora humi. Next base: position 181,860 of record NZ_FMDM01000013.1, read on the forward strand.
GCCGATCACCGAGGCCACTCCCGTCGTGACCCTGCACGAGGGGAACACGCCGCTGCTGCCGGCGCCGGTGCTCTCCGCCCGGGTCGGCGCCGACGTGTGGCTCAAGGTCGAGGGCGCGAACCCGACCGGCTCGTTCAAGGACCGGGGCATGACGGTCGCCGTCTCCAAGGCCATCGAGGGCGGTGACAAGGCGATCATCTGCGCCTCCACCGGCAACACCAGCGCGTCGGCCGCCGCGTACGCGGCGCGGGCCGGGATCACCTGCGCGGTGCTGGTGCCGCAGGGCAAGATCGCGTTGGGCAAGCTGGCCCAGGCGCTGGTGCACGGCGCGAAGCTGCTCCAGGTGCAGGGCAACTTCGACGACTGCCTGGCGCTGGCCGGCAAGCTCGCTCAGGACTTCCCGGTGGCGCTGGTCAACTCCGTCAACATCTACCGGCTGCACGGGCAGAAGACGGCCGCCTTCGAGATCGTCGAGGCGCTCGGCGACGCGCCCGACATCCACTGCCTGCCGGTCGGCAACGCCGGCAACATCTCCGCCTACTGGATGGGCTACTCGGAGGACCTGCGCGACGGCAACGCCACGAAGGCACCCCGGATGTACGGCTTCCAGGCCGCCGGGGCCGCCCCGATCGTCACCGGCCAGATGGTGCCCGAGCCGTCGACCATCGCCACCGCCATCCGGATCGGCAACCCGGCGAGCTGGACCAAGGCCGTCGACGCGCGGGACGCCTCCGACGGGCTGATCTCCGCGGTCACCGACCGGGAGATCCTCTCCGCCTACCGGCTGCTGGCCCGCGAGGTCGGGGTCTTCGTCGAGCTGGGCAGCGCGGCGAGCGTGGCCGGCCTGCTCCAGCAGGCCGACGCCGGTCGGGTGCCGGCCGGGTCGCGGGTGGTGTGCACGGTCACCGGGCACGGCCTGAAGGACCCGGAGTGGGCCATCTCGACCGCCCCCGCGCCGCTGACCGTCGCCAACGACGCGATCGCCGCGGCGCGCGCCCTCGACCTGGCCTGAGGCGCACCCGCCCCGGGAACGGGCGACCCGAGCGGGTGCGGCAGACTCAGGGCAACCCCGCAGACCCCTCCTCAGGAGTGACCAACGCCCATGTCGTTGCTCGCCAGATTCAGTCTTGCCAACCGGGGCCTGATCGCCCTGATCGCGTTGGTGACCGCGGCGTTCGGCTTGTTCGCCGTGCCGTCGCTCAAGCAGCAGCTGCTGCCGTCGCTGGAGTTCCCCGCCGCGTTCATCGTGGCGCCGTACCCGGGTGCCGCGCCGGAGATCGTCGAGTCCCAGGTCGCCGAGCCGATCGAGAACAGCCTCCAGGGCATCCCGGGGCTGGAGAAGGTCACCTCCACGTCCCGCGAGGGGGCGGCGACCGTCCAGGTGCAGTACGAGTTCGGCACCGACCTGGACGACGTGGTCAACAAGATGGAGACCGCGCTCAACCGGACCCAGCTCCCCGAGGGCGTCGACCCGCAGGTGATCGCCGGCAGCACGGACGACCTGCCGGCCGTGGTGGTCGCCGCGACCGGCGACGGCGACGAGCGGGCGCTGGCCGAGAAGCTGCGCGCCACCGTGGTGCCCGAGCTGGAGGGGCTGGACGGGGTCCGTTCGGTGGACGTCACCGGCGCCCGGGACCAGGTGGTGGCGATCACGCCGGACCCGGCGAAGCTGGCTGCCGCCCGGGTGGCGCCGACCGCGATCGCGCAGGCGTTGAAGACCAACGGGGTGGCGGTGCCGGCCGGCGCGCTGGCCGACGGCGACCGGTCGCTGCCGGTGCAGGTCGGCACCCCGATCCGCACCGTGGACGACCTGCGCGGCATCGTGCTCACCACCGCGCCCGCCACCCCGGTCCGTCTCGGTGACGTGGCCCGGGTGGAGCAGCAGCTCGCCCCGGCGACGTCGTTCACCCGCACCAACGGCAGGCCGAGCCTGGGCATCGCGGTCACCGCCAGCCCGGACGGCAACGCGGTCGGCATCTCGCACGACATCCGGGACCGGTTGGACGACCTGGAGGCCGCCTCCGGCGCCGAGCTGACAGTGGTCTTCGACCAGGCCCCGTTCGTCGAGCGGTCCATCGAGAGCCTCACCACCGAGGGCCTGCTCGGCCTGCTGATGGCGGTGGTGGTGATCCTGGTCTTCCTGCTCTCGGTGCGGTCCACGGTGGTCACCGCGGTCTCCATCCCGCTGTCGGTGCTGGTCGCGCTGATCGTGCTCTGGGCCGGCGACTACTCGCTCAACCTGCTCACGCTCGGCGCGTTGACCATCGCGGTCGGCCGGGTGGTCGACGACTCGATCGTGGTGCTGGAGAACATCAAACGGCACCTGGAGTACGGCGAGCCGAAGCGGGAGGCGATCCTGACCGCGGTCCGCGAGGTGGCCGGCGCGGTGACCGCCTCGACCCTGACCACGGTCGCGGTGTTCGCGCCGATCGCCCTGGTGGGTGGCTTCGTGGGGCAGCTCTTCGCGCCGTTCGCGATCACGGTGACGGTGGCCCTGCTCGCCTCGCTGCTGGTGTCGCTGACCGTCATCCCGGTGCTGGCCTACTGGTTCCTCCGGCCGCGTCACCGCGCCGACGACGAGGCCGAGCGCCGGGCCGCCGAGGAGAAGGAGCTGCGCAGCCCGTTGCAGCGGGCGTACCTGCCGGTGATCGGGTTCGCCACCCGGTCGCGGAAGAGCCGGTGGGCCACCGTGGCGCTCGGCCTGGTGGTGCTGCTGGGCACGTTCGGCCTGGCCCAGAAGCTGGAGACGAACTTCCTGGACGACTCCGGCCAGGACACGCTGGCCATCCGGCAGGAGATGCCGGCCGGCACCGGGCTCGCCGGCACCGACCGGGCCGCCGCCCGGGTGGAGGAGGTGCTGAAGCGTACGTCGGGGGTGGAGACCTACCAGGTCAGCGCCGGCGGCGGGGACAACCCGTGGGCCGGCGGCGGCAGCGACGAGGCGTCCTGGTCCCTGGCGCTCTCCGACGACACCGACGCCACGACCGTGCGGGAGGCCCTGCGCAAGGAGTTCGACGCGCTGGGTCCGGAGGCCGGCGAGCTGACCTTCGGCGGTGGGCAGAACGCCTCCGCCAACCAGGTCGAGGTGGTGGTGCAGGCCGCCGACCAGGAGACGCTGACCCGGGCGGCGGAGGAGGTCCGGGCCGCGATGGCCGACCTCTCCGGCGTCGAGGACGTGACGACCGGCCTGGCCACCCGGGTGCCCCGGGTGGAGGTGACCGTGGACCGGGTGGCCGCGGCCCGCGCGGGTCTCAGCGAGGCGGCCGTGGGGCAGCTCGTGGCGCAGGCGTACCGGGGGGCGCCGCTCGGCCAGGTCACGCTGGACGGCACCGCGCAGGACGTGGTGCTCAGCACCGGGGCCCGGCCGCCGGTGAACGTGGCCGAGCTGCGGGCGCTGCGGGTGGGACCGGTGACGCTGGACGCGATCGCCGACGTCGACCAGGTCGACGGGCCGCAGCAGGTGACCCGGATCGACGGCGAGCGCAGCGTCTCGGTGACCGGCACGGCCACCAGCTCGAACCTCGGCGCCACCACGCAGGAGTTGCAGAAGAAGCTGGACGCGCTGGAGGTGCCGGGCGCCACGTACGTGATCGGCGGGGTGAGCGCCGACCAGGCGGACGCGTTCGCGGACCTCGGCCTGGCCGTGCTGGCCGCCATCGCGATCGTCTTCCTGATCATGGTGGCCACCTTCCGCAGCCTGACCCAGGCGCTGATCCTGCTGATCTCGGTGCCGTTCGCGGCGACCGGGGCGATCGCGCTGCTGCTGGCCACCGGGACGCCGCTGGGCGTGCCGGCGCTGATCGGCGTGCTCATGCTGGTCGGCATCGTGGTGACCAACGCGATCGTGCTGCTCGACCTGATCAACCAGTACCGGGCGCAGGGCATGGGGGTCACCGAGGCCGTGGTCGAGGGCGGCCGGCGGCGGTTGCGGCCGATCCTGATGACCGCGGTGGCCACCGTGTTCGCGCTGCTGCCGATGGCGTTCGGGCTGACCGGCGAGGGTGGCTTCATCTCCAAGCCGCTGGCGATCGTGGTGATCGGCGGCCTGCTCAGCTCGACGCTGCTCACGCTGGTCCTGGTGCCGACGCTCTACACGATGGTGGAGCGCACCAAGGGCTCGCTGCGGGCCCGCCGGGACCGCCGTCGCGGCGGTGCCCCGGAGCCGGTCGAGGAGGCAGTGGCGCCGGGCCCGGTCGAGACCCCGGTGCCGGTGACCGTCGGCGGCGGGGCGGGGCCGGCCGAGCCGGTCGCGCCGCCTGCCCGCCCGTCCGGGGCGCTGGTCGACGGTACGGACCAGTTCGAGGTGCTCCGCCTGCCGAAGAGTCGCCGTTCCCCCCTTCCCCCGACCGAGTGAAAGGAGGGGCCCCCGCTTAACGCTTTCTGCATAGGCGGGGGCCCCGCTTGACACCCGCACCGTGCGCGGGGCACCTCCGAGCCACACCGGGCGGTACGCTCGGTGAGCTGGTGCCTACTTGGGGTGCGGGGGCGCGATGGCGGGCGGCGCGGGCAGGTGGGGTCGGCGCACGTTGCTGCGCCGGTCCGCACTGGTGCTCGGCGGCGCCGCGCTGGGTTCCGCGGCCACGGTGGAGAGCACCTGGCTGGCCGACCGCCGGCTCCCGTTGGCCGGCGGCCCGGCCAGCGCCACCCTCGGCAACCGCCGTCAGGACGTCGGCGGCGGCGGGGTGCAGGTGGTCTGGGGGGTCCGGGCCGGCGCTCCGCTGGTGGCGCTGACGTTCGACGACGGCCCCCGGCCACAGTGGACCCCGATGGTGCTGGACACCCTGGCCGAGCACCGGGTGCCGGCGACGTTCTTCCTGGTCGGTGAGCGGGCCCGCCGGCACGCCGCGCTGGTGCGGGGCCGGATGGCCGAGCACGAGGTGGGCAACCACAGCTGGGCGCACCACGACCTCGCCCGGATGGACGCCGCCACCGTGCACGACGACCTGCGCCGCAGCCACGACGCGATCACCGCGGCCACCGGTTCGGCGCCCCGGCTGCTCCGTCCGCCCTGGGGCCACCTGGGCGGGGCGGTGCTGCACGCCGCGGCCCGGCTGGACTACCGGGTGGTGCTCTGGACGCTGCAGATGGTCGAGAGCGAATTCCCGCACGATCCGGTCGGGCACGCCCGGCGGATCGTCGCCGACGTGCGCCCCGGCACCATCCTGCTCGGCCACGACGTCGGCGACGAGCGGCGGCTGGTGGCGCTGCGCGGCCTGCCCGACATGATCGCCGGGCTGCGGGCCCGCGGCTACACCTTCGTCACGGTCTCCGACCTGCTGCGTCGCGCTGCCGGCCCGGGAGCGGCCCGATAGGGTGCCGGCGTGTCACCCACCCTGTCGGTCCTCGTCCGCAACCGCGACTTCCGGAACCTGTTCCTCGCCGAGCTGGTGGTCTTCGGCGCCGACTGGTTCGTCATGGTGCCGCTGCTGGTGCTCCTGCCCGACCTGACCGGCAGCGGGGTGTGGGGCGCGCTGGTGCTGGCCGTGGACACCGGCACCACCGCGCTGCTGCTGCCGTACGCCGGCACCATCGCCGACCGGTTCGACCGCCGCCGGGTCATGATGGCGGCCAACGTGGCCGCGCTCGTCGGCATCCTGCTGCTGCTCGGCGTCCGTTCCGGTCGGACGGCGTGGCTGGCCCTGGTGGCCATCGCGATCGTGGCGGTGGCGAAGGCGTTCTACTCGCCTGCCGCCCAGGCCGCGCTGCCCAATGTGGTCGAACCGGCGGACCTGGCGGCGGCCAACGCGGTCGCCGGCTCGGCCTGGGGCACGATGACCGTGGTCGGCGCCTCGCTCGGCGGCATCCTCAGCGCCGCCTCCGGGCCGTACGCCAGCTTCTGGGTGGCCGCCGCGGGCCTGGCCGGGGCGGCGGTCCTGGCCGCGCGGATCCGGCGGCCCCTGCAGGCGCCCCGGGACCCGGCGGCGACGGTGCCGCGCACGCTGGCGGCGATCCGTGAGGCGCTGGGCTACATCGCCCACCGGCCGCGCGTGCTGGCGCTGGTCACGGTGAAGTCGGCGGTCGGCCTGGGCAACGGCGTGCTGACCGTCTTCCCGCTGCTGGCCGGCGTCTACGGCGTCGGCGCGGTCGGCGCCGGCCTGCTCTTCGCGGCCCGCGGCGCCGGGGCGCTGGTCGGCCCGATCCTGATGCGCCGGGTGCTCAGCAACCGGGCCTGGCTGCTCACCGGTCTCGCGCTGTCCATGTCGATGTACGGCCTGGCCTACCTGGGCGCCTCGGCGGTGTCCTGGTTCCCGCTGGTGCTGGTCCTGGTCTTCCTGGCCCACCTGGGCGGCGGCAGCAACTGGGTGCTGTCCAACTACGCCCTGCAGGGTGAGGTACCGGACCGGCTGCGCGGCCGGGTCTTCGCCACCGACATGATGTTGGCCACCCTCGCCATCGCGGTCAGCCAACTGGTGGTGGCGCTGGTGGTGGACCGGGTGGACGAGCGCACCGTGCTGGCCGGCTGCGGCCTGGTCACCGTCGTCTACGCGGTCGGCTGGCGATTCGCCACCCGACGTCTCTCGCTGACCGACCCGGCCGAGGCGCCCGCCCCCGGACGGGCCGGCTGACCGGCCGGTCCCAGGCTCCGGGCGGGTCGGGTGTGTGGTCGTACCCAGGCCCTAGCATGAGCCCGTGCCGACGACTTTCACCTCCGGTCCGGTGCGGGTCCGGGTGCCCGCGACCAGCGCCAACCTCGGTCCGGGCTTCGACGCGCTCGGGCTGGCCCTCGGCCGGCACGACGACGTCACCGCCGAGGTGACCGACGGCGGTGTGCGGGTGGTGGTGACCGGCGAGGGCGCCGGTGAGCTGCCCTCGGACGACCGACACCTGGTGGTGACCGCCATGCGGGCCGCCTTCGACCTGCTCGGCGGCCAGCCCGCCGGCCTGGCGCTGGAGTGCGTCAACCGCATTCCGCAGGCCCGCGGGCTCGGCTCGTCCTCGGCGGCGATCGTGGCCGGGGTGCTGGCGGCCCGCGCGCTGGTGCCCGACGGCGAGGGGCGGATGGACGACGAGGCGGCGCTGCGGCTGGCGGCGGAGTTGGAGGGGCATCCGGACAATGTGGCGCCCTGCCTGCTCGGCGGCTTCACGATCGCCTGGACGGAGCCGACCGGTGCTCGGGCGGTGTCGTTGCCGGTGGCGCCGGGCGTTCGTCCCACCGCCTTCGTGCCGGCCGAGCGCGGCCTGACCTCGGTGGCCCGGGCCGCGTTGCCGGCCACCGTGCCGCACGCCGACGCGGCGTCAAACGCCGGTCGGGCCGCTCTGCTGGTGCACGCGCTGACCGCCGACCCGGGTCTGCTGCTGCCCGCCACCGTCGACCGCCTGCACCAGGAGCAGCGGGCACCGGGGATGCCGGGCACCGCGAAACTGGTCGCTGAGCTGCGTGAGGCCGGTGTGGCTGCCGTGGTCAGCGGGGCGGGGCCGACGGTGCTGGCGCTCTCCGACGTGCCGGCGCGATTCGGGGCGGGAACAGATTGGCGCCGTTGGGAGTTGCCGACAGATGTCAGCGGGGCCCGGGTTTTCCGGGGTAGACTTTGACACGCCGAGCGGGACCCTGTTGCCGCAGGTCGGAAGAGTTGATTACGCTCTAGACCGAGCACAGCCGCGAAGCATGCGATCTTCCTGCGGTTCGGCGCACCCCCGAAGCTCTCGGCGGTCAGCCCGCCACCCCTGCCCAAGGCCTACGCCGCACCGCAGTTTCCACAGGTCGCCGCAGACGGCGAGACCTGCTCACCGATGTTGGTGAGTCGGGAAACCGCCCGGCTGCTGTGTCACAGACTCCCGCGACGCGTCCATGCGAGGCGGGTGCACCGAGGCCGCCCGGCCACCTGGTTCCACGACTCCGGGCAGCCCCGGCCTATCGAGGGAAGGAATCCATTGAGCGACACCACCGACGTGACGTCGGATGTTTCCAACGTCGCTGGCGATGCCACCACCGCCGCCCCCACGCGCCGTCGGCGTAGCGGCACCGGCCTGTCGGCGATGCTGCTGCCGGAGCTCCAGAGCCTGGCCGCGTCGCTCGGCATCTCTGGTACGGCTCGCATGCGCAAGGGCGAGCTGATCAGTGCGATCACCGAGCGGCAGGGCGGCGCCGCCGCCGGAACCCCTCGACCACGGGCCGAGGTCGCGGCCGCGGCCGCTCCCGCCCGTGAGGAGGTGCACGCCGAGGTCCGCGAGGAGCGGGCCGAGGGCGAGCGTCGCACCGCCGAGCCGGCGCCGGCCGCCGAGGCGACCGAGGGTCGTACCCGCGGACGCCGCACCCGGGCCACTGCCGCGACCGCGGAGACGCGCCCGGCAGAGACCCGCGCCGAGGAGGCTCCCGCCGAGACCGGCGACCGGGCCGAGCGCGGTGGCGACCGGGCGGAGCGCACCGACGACCGGGGCCGTGAGCGGGTCGAGCGCGGCGGCGAGCGTGCCGACCGCGGTGACCGTAACGACCGGGGTGAGCGTGCCGACCGTAACGACCGGGGCGAGCGTGCCGACCGTAACGACCGGGGCGAGCGCGGTGAGCGTGCCGAGCGGGGCGAGCGCAACGACCGGGGTGACCGCAACGAGCGCGGTGACCGTAACGACCGGGGCGACCGCAACGACCGGGGCGAGCGCGGTGAGCGCGGTGAGCGCAACGACCGTGGCGAGCGTGCCGAGCGGGGTGACCGCAACGACCGCGGTGACCGTAACGATCGCGGCGACCGCAACGACCGGGGTGACCGCAACGACCGCGGTGACCGCAACGACCGGGGTCCGCGCGCCGATCGGGACAACGACGACGACGACGAGGGCGGCGGCCGGCGGGGCCGGCGCAGCCGGTTCCGTGACCGTCGGCGCGGGCGCGGCGAGCGTGGCGAGGGCGGCGACGGCGGCGGTGGCGGTGGCCGCGAGCCGCAGGTCGGCGAGGACGACGTGCTCGTCCCGGTCGCCGGCATCATCGACGTGCTCGACAACTACGCCTTCGTCCGGACCACCGGCTACCTGGCCGGCCCGAACGACGTGTACGTCTCGATGTCCCAGATCAAGAAGTACGGCCTGCGCCGCGGTGACGCCATCACCGGCGCGGTCCGGGCGGCCCGGGACGGCGAGCAGCGGCGCGACAAGTACAACCCGCTGGTCCGGCTGGACACCATCAACGGCATGGAGCCGGAGGAGGCGCGGCGTCGGCCGGAGTTCTACAAGCTCACCCCGCTCTACCCGCAGGAGCGGCTGCGGCTGGAGACCGAGCCGCACATCCTGACCACCCGGGTGATCGACCTGGTGATGCCGATCGGCAAGGGCCAGCGGGCCCTGATCGTGTCGCCGCCGAAGGCCGGTAAGACGATGGTGCTGCAGGCGATCGCGAACGCGATCACCCGCAACAACCCGGAGTGCCACCTGATGGTGGTGCTGGTCGACGAGCGGCCGGAAGAGGTCACCGACATGCAGCGGTCGGTGAAGGGCGAGGTCATCGCGGCCACGTTCGACCGTCCGCCGCAGGACCACACCACGATCGCCGAGCTGGCGATCGAGCGGGCGAAGCGCCTGGTCGAGCTGGGCCACGACGTGGTCGTGCTGCTCGACTCGGTGACCCGGCTCGGCCGGTCGTACAACCTGGCGGCGCCGGCCTCGGGCCGGATCATGTCGGGTGGTATCGACTCCACCGCGCTCTACCCGCCGAAGCGCTTCCTCGGCGCCGCCCGCAACATCGAGAACGGCGGCTCGCTGACCATCCTCGCCACCGCGCTGGTGGAGACCGGTTCGATGGCGGACACGGTCATCTTCGAGGAGTTCAAGGGCACCGGCAACGCCGAGCTGAAGCTGGACCGGAAGATCGCCGACAAGCGGGTCTTCCCGGCGATCGACATCAACCCCTCCGGTACGCGCAAGGAGGAGGTCCTGTTCGCGCCGGAGGAGCTGGCGATCATCCACAAGCTCCGCAAGGTGCTGCACTCGCTGGACTCGCAGGCGGCGCTCGACCTCCTGCTGGACCGGCTCAAGCAGTCCCGCACCAACATCGAGTTCCTGATGCAGATCGCGAAGTCCACCCCGGGCGAGTGACCTGACGGATCCGACGACGAGGGGCACGGCCGCCGGCCGTGCCCCTCGTTCGTGCCCGGGGCGCGGCGTATGAAGTTTTTCTACAGTTAAGTCGCAGGGTATTGAAACTTCTGTTCATTCTCGGGTTGACTGGCGTCCATGCGAACCCGCAGTCGATCCGCCCGTCTGACCGGCGTCCTTCTGCTCACGCCGCTGCTCACCCTCGCCGCTCCGGTGCCACCCGCCGTCGCCGCGCCGCCCGTCGCCGCGCGCGCCGGTGTCGAACCGGCCGGTGGCCTGGAGACCGCCAAGACCACCCGTCCGGTCGCGCCCGGCCTGGACCTGACCTCCTTCGACAGGTACGACGCCGCCGGCTGGCTGCGGGCCGACGCGCTCACCGCCGACCTCTCCGGCGGGCTGACCGTCGACTACGTCAACTCCGGGGCGGTCACCCGGGACGAGCCGCTGCGCGCCGCGGTGGACCGGTCCCGGGCCGTGGCGGCGGTCAACGGCGACTTCTTCGACATCAACAACTCGGGTGCCGCGCAGGGCGTCGGCATCCGCTCCGGCGAGCTGGTGCAGTCGCCGACCGCCGGGCACCCCAACGCGGTCGGGATCGACGCCCGGGGCATCGGCCGGGTCGTCGAGGTCGGCTTCGAGGGCAGCGCCGCGCTGCCCGCCGGGCCGCTGTCGCTGACCCAGTTCAACAACATGGTGCAGCGCGACGGCGTCGGTGTGTTCACCGCGATGTGGGGGTCGTACCCCAGGCAGCGGGCGGTGGAGGGTGCCGCCCGGGTGGTCGAGGTGACGCTTACCGGCGGCCGGGTGGCCGGGGTGGCCACCACGGCGGGGGAGGGGCCGATTCCCGCCGGCAGCACGGTGCTGCTCGGCCGCGAGGCCGGCGCGGACGCGCTCGCCGCGCTGCGCCCCGGCGACGCGGTGGACGTGTCCTGGCGCCCGCGCGCCTCCGACGGCGGCGACCTGCGCGCGGCGGTCGGCGGCGGCAACGTGCTGGTCCGCGACGGGGTGCCGCAGACCGTCGCCGACCAGTCGCTGGCTCCACGTACCTCGGTCGGGTTCTCCGCCGACGGCCGCAAGATGATCATGCTGACGGTGGACGGCCGGCAGGTCGACAGTCGGGGCGTCACCCAGACCGAGATGGGTCGGATGATGGTCGAGCTGGGCGCGGCGAACGCGCTCAACCTCGACGGCGGCGGATCGTCAACGCTGCTGGCCCGCGAGCCGGGCGCCGCGGCGGTCCAGGTGGAGAACAGCCCCTCCGACGGCAGCGAACGGCCGGTGCCGAACGGGCTGGCGGTCTACGCGCCGAAGGGCAGCGGCCGGCTCGCCGGCTTCTGGCTGGAGACCGCGAGCGACCCGACCGCCGCGCCGGGCGTGGCCCCGGTGCGCGGTGGCCGGCCGGACCGGGTCTTCCCCGGCCTCACCCGGCGGCTCACCGCCGCCGGCTACGACGAGACGTACGGCCCGGCGGCCGGTGAACCGCGGTGGCGGGCCACGCACGGGCGGGTGGACGGCGACGGGGTGTTCCGGGCCGGCAGCCCCGGCCCGAGCACCGTCACCGCCGCGCGGGGGCGGGCCCGCGGCACCCTGGACCTGACCGTGCTCGGCCCGCTGGAGCGGGTCGACGCCACCGTCGACCGGGTCGGCCTCGACCGGGCCGGCGACACCGGCCTGTTCGGCGTGGTCGGCTACGACGCCGAGGGGAACACCGCGCCGGTCGAACCGGCCGACCTGAGGCTGGAGTACGACCACGACCTGCTCTCCGTCACGCAAACCGCCGACGGCAACCTGGCCGTCAAGGCGCTCGCCGGTGCGGGCTCCGCGCTGGTCACCGCCCGGGTCGGCACGCGCACCACGGTGCTGCCGGTGACCGTCGGGCTGACCGACGTGCCGGTGGCCGGCTTCGACGACGCCGCGTCCTGGCGGTTCAGCCAGGCCCGGGCCGCCGGTTCGGTCGCCCCGGCCGACGGGCACACCGGCACCGGCCTGCGGATGTCGTACGACTTCGGCCAGTCCACCGGCACCCGGGCCGCGTACGCCGATCCGCCGGCCTGGATCGACGTCCCCGGCCAGCCGCAGGCGTTCGGTATGTGGATCAAGGCGAACGGCACCGGCGAGTGGCCGAGCCTGCACCTGCACGACGCGCAGGACACCCAGTTCGTGCTCCGCGGCCCGTACCTGGACTGGACCGGCTGGAAGTACGTGGAGTTCGCGGTGCCGCCCGGCGTGCAGTACCCGGTGCGGGTGCGCCGGTTCTACGTGGCCGAGACCGACCCGGCGAAGCAGTACCGCAGCGAGGTGGTCGTCGACGACCTGGTGGCCCGGGTGCCGCCGGACGTGCAGGCGCCCCCGGAGCCGAACCGTACCGACCGGGTGGTGCTGCGCGACGGCACCGTGGACGGCGCGCCCTGGCGCTTCGCGGTGCTCTCCGACGCCCAGTTCGTCGCCGCCGACCCGGACAGCGAGCTGGTCGCCCAGGCCCGCCGTACGCTGCGCGAGGTCCGCGCCGCCCGGCCGGACTTCCTGATCGTCGACGGTGACTTCGTGGACACCGCCTACCCGGCCGACTTCGCGCTGGCCAAGCGGATCCTGGACGAGGAACTGGGCGGCCAGGTGCCCTACTACTACGTGCCGGGCAACCACGAGATCATGGGCGCGCCGATCGACAACTTCCGGAGCGTCTTCGGGGACACCTCCCGCGTCTTCGACCACCGGGGCACCCGCTTCGTCACCCTGTCCACGGCGACCGGTTCCCTGCGCGGGGGCGGGTTCGACCAGGTGGAGCTGCTGCGCCGGACGCTGGACGAGGCCGCCGCCGACCGGTCGGTCGGCTCGGTCGCGGTGCTCTTCCACCACCCGCCGCGCGACCCCAGCCCGGCCAAGGCCAGCCAGCTCGGTGACCGCAAGGAGGCGGCCCTGGTCGAGCAGTGGCTGGCCGACTTCCAGCACCGCACCGGCAAGGGCGCGCTGACGGTCAACGGGCACGTGGGCACGTTCCACGCCGACCGGGTGGACGGCGTGCCGTACGTGGTCAACGGCAACGCGGGCAAGGACCCCTCCACCCCGGCCGGGCAGGGCGGGTTCACCGGCTGGACCGAGTTCGGGGTCGACCCGGTGACGCCGCGGGAGGCGGAGCGGGCCCGCCGCGACCCGCTCCGCGAGGGGCCGGAGTGGGTCGCCGCGGAGATCCACGCCCACGTCGACCGGCTGGCGCTGAGCGCGCCGGCGGAGGTGCGCCTCGGCGCACCGGCCGCCGTGGCGGCCACGCTCACCCAGCCCGGCGGCCGGCAGGTGCCGGTGGCCGCGCCGGTCAGCGCGGACTGGGCCGGCTCGCCCAACCTGCACATCGGCGACGCGTCCGGGGTACGGCCGTGGCACGTGGCCCGCTTCGATCCGGTGACCGGCCGGCTCACCGCGCTGCGCCCGGGCGGCCGGGTGCTGCTCACGGTCACCGTCAACGGCGTCCGCGCCGAGACGACGGTGACCACCGCTGCGGCGGCCCGGGCGCGGGCCGCCGCCTGAGGCCGGTGGGAGGGCTCCTCGACCTGGGGGAGGAGCCCTCCCACCGGCCCTCATGTCGCCGATCATGAGGTTGACGGTGCTGGTTGTCCGCTTTGTCGCGACCAACCTCATGATCGACGCGGCCCCGGTGGGCGGGCGGGGGCGTGGGGGCGGGGTGGACGGGAATGCGGGGAGATGGCCGGGCGTTGTGGCGGACGGACCTGCTGTGCCGGCCGGTCGACCCCCATGGCACACTGGTCAATCGGCCACCGGTTCCGGTTCACGTCCGAGCCCGTCGCGACGACGGGCAGCACCGAGGGCGACCCGGCGACCACCCACGAAAGGACCGAGGCGACATGAAGCCCAACATCCACCCGGAGTACGTGACCACCGAGGTCCGCTGCTCCTGCGGCAACACGTTCACGACCCGCAGCACCGCCAAGGGCGGCGCCATCAGCGTCGAGACCTGCAGCGCCTGCCACCCGTTCTACACCGGTAAGCAGCGCGTGCTGGACACCGCCGGTCGGGTCGCGAAGTTCCAGCAGAAGTACGCCAAGGTTCAGGCCAAGAAGGCCAAGTAGCTCCGTCGACGACGCCCGTGTCCGGCTCCGTGCCGGATGCGGGCGTTCGTCCGTTTACGCCGGTTTCATCCGAAGGAGCCTCCGCAGCATGAGCAGTGAGCGCCTGGCCGCCCTCCTCGACGAGTACGCCGACCTGGAGAAGCGGCTGGCCGACCCGGCCATCCACGCCGACCAGGGCACCGCCCGGCGGGTCGGCCGGCGGTACGCCGAGCTGGTCCCGCTGCACAAGGCGGCCGGCGAGCTGGAGCAGGCCCGGGCCGACCTGGTCGCCGCCCGCGAGCTGGCCGCCGAGGACGCCTCGTTCGCCGCCGAGGCGGACACCCTGGCGGCGGCCCTGCCGGCGCTGGAGGAGCGCCTCGCCGAACTGCTCATCCCGCGTGACCCGCACGACGCCAAGGACGTGATCGTCGAGATCAAGGCCGGCGAGGGCGGCGAGGAGTCGGCGTTGTTCGCCGGCGACCTGCTGCGGATGTACACCAGGTACGCGGAGCGGCGGGGCTGGCTCACCGAGGTGATCGACGCCCAGGACTCCGACCTCGGCGGCGTGAAGGACGTCTCCCTGGCGATCAAGACCAAGGGCGTGCCGGACGGCGGCAACGGGGTCTGGTCCCGGCTCAAGTGGGAGGGCGGCGTGCACCGGGTGCAGCGCGTGCCGGTGACCGAGTCGCAGGGCCGGATCCACACCAGCGCGGCCGGCGTGCTGGTGCTGCCCGAGGCGGAGGACGTGGACGTCACCATCGACCCGAACGAGCTGCGGATCGACGTGTTCCGCTCGTCCGGGCCGGGCGGCCAGTCGGTCAACACCACCGACTCGGCGGTCCGGATCACGCACGTGCCGACCGGCATCGTGGTCTCCTGCCAGAACGAGAAGTCGCAGCTGCAGAACCGCGAGCAGGCGATGCGGATCCTCCGCGCCCGGCTCCTCGCCGCGGCGCAGGAGCAGGCCGACGCGGCCGCCTCGGACGCCCGCAAGGCGCAGGTCCGCACCGTGGACCGCTCGGAGCGGATCCGCACCTACAACTTCCCGCAGAACCGGATCACCGACCACCGGATCGGCTACACCGCGTACAACCTGGACCTGGCCCTGGCCGGCGAGCTGGACGGGGTGCTCGACGCGCTGGCCGAGGCGGACCGCGCGGCCCGGCTGGCCGGCGGGACCGAGTTGTCCCGCCGCTGACCGTTCGGTGTTAAAAGGGGGCCCCGCCTATACCGGAGGCGTTAACAAGGGGCCCCTCCTTGCACCTCAGCTGGCGCGGAGGCGGTCCTTGGCGCGCAGCATCTCCCGGTCGGCCAGCTCGAACGCGGCCCCGAGCGCCTCCCGGACGCTGATCGTGGTGCTGCCGTCGACCTCGGCGAAGCCGATGGTCACCCCGACCGGTGTGCCCGGCACCAGGGACTCCCAGTCCTCGGTGCGCACCGCCGCCTCGATCCGCCGAGCCACCTCGACCGCTTCGGACATGCCGGTGTCGGGCAGCACCACGACGAACTCGTCGCCGCCGTAGCGGGCCACGAAGTCGCCCCGCCGCATCACCCGGTTGATCACGCCGGCCACCCGTTGCAGCACGAGGTCGCCCGAGTGGTGACCGTGGCGGGTGTTGACCGCCTTGAACCCGTCGAGGTCGCAGACGCCGATCACCACCCGCTCACCCCGGGACACCACCGCGCCCAGGTAGCGCTCCAGCCGGCGGCGGTTGGGCAGGCCGGTGAGCGGGTCGGTGAGCGCCTCGCCCTCGTAGCGGGCGGCCTCGCGGCGCATCTCCTCGTGGTCGATCCGGGCGGCGATGCCGTCGATGTAGACGTCGCGCAGCCGGTCGCTGCGCCGCGCGGCCAGCCGGAACGCGTGCCGGTCGGCGCGGTGCGCGCCGACGTGGTCACCCGCGCGGGCGAGGGCGACGCTGCGCAGCCGGGGTGACTCGGCCGCGCCCAGCGTCTCGTCGGAGACCCGGATCGCGTCCAGCCGGGTGACCGCCTCGATCGGCCGGCCGGCCGCGACGGCCAGGCAGACCTGGCCGAGCTGGCGCAGGTCGCGGGCGCGGGCGCTGTCCCCGCCGTGGCCGAGCAGCCGGTTCGGGTCGGCGTCCCCGGCGGACTCCACCCGGTCGCCGAGCGCGGCCCGCCGGGCGGCGGCGTACCCGTAGGCGGCCAGGCTGCTGGGCCGGATGTTGCCGGCCCGCCCGCCGCGCAGGAACCGGGCCAGGTCGCCGGCCACGTCCCGGAGCACCCGCAAACAGCCGTCGCTGTCGCCGTTGTGGTCCAGCGCCACCGCGTTGCGCAGCCGGATGCCCGGCGCGGCGAACGTCTCCTCGGGGATGCCGGCGCTCAGCCCGACCTCGCGGGCCCGCTCGATCGCGCCGAGCGCGTGGCCGTGGAAACTGAGGTAGGAGTAGGCCATCGCCAGGTCGTGCCAGCCCCAGGCGGTGTCCCGGTCCGGGGTGTCGTCGGCGCCCAGCGCGCGGGCGGCCCGGACCAGGTGCATGACGCACCTGTCGAGCGCGCCCTGGTGGTGGGCGGCGAGCGCGGCGAGCGCGTTGAGGTGCCCGTGCAGGTAGGGCTCGGCCAGGTCCCGCACGGCGGCGGACGCGTCCTCGATGGCCCTGGTGAACTCGGCCGTCCGACCGAGATTGATCAGCGCGGACAGCCGCTGGACCAGCGCGTCGGCCCGGGCGTACGGGTCGCCGGTGGTGCGGATCACGCGATCGAGCAGGACGCACGCCTCGGCGGAGCGGCTGGCCTCCTGCAACGCGCGCGCGCTCCGGAGGGCGTCAACCTGGTCCTCGACCTGGTCGAGCCAGCCCACTCGCGACCTCCCTGCCGTGTGCGCCCGGACGCACCCGCTCGTGTGGCGACCCGCGACGCTTCATGATTATTGCGTGAGCACACTCCCGCAACACCCGTCCGAAGGGTCAGAACGCGAACGAGCCTCGGTGGTCGTCGCCCGGACGGCGCGGGCGCTGGCCTCCGCCGGTGTCGAGTCACCCCGGTCGGAGGCCGAGCAACTGGCCGCGTACGTGCTCCAGGTGCCGCGCGGCCGGCTGGCGCTGGCCGACGGATTCGACGCGGCCCAACGCGACCGCCTCGACGCGCTGGTCGGCCGGCGGGTGGCCCGGGAGCCGTTGCAGCACCTGACCGGCGCGGCCGGTTTCCGGCACCTGGAGCTGGCGGTCGGCCCGGGCGTGTTCGTGCCCCGGCCGGAGACCGAGTTGCTGGCCGGCTGGGGGATCGACGCGGCCCGGCGGCTGGCCGCGCCGCTCGTGGTCGACCTGTGCAGCGGCTCCGGCGCGATCGCGCTGGCGGTGGCGCAGGAGGTGCCGTCGGCCCGGGTGGTGGCGGTGGAGCGGTCCCCGGCCGCGTTGGCCTGGCTGCGCCGCAACGCCGCCGCACGGGCCGCCGTGGGGGACCGGCCGGTCGAGGTGGTGGTCGCCGACGTCACCGGCCCGGAGTTGCTGGCTGACCTGGTCGGCCGGGTCGACGTGCTGCTCTGCAACCCGCCGTACGTGCCGAGGTCGGTGCCGGTGCCGCCGGAGGTGGCCGGCCACGACCCGGGCGAGGCGGTGTTCGGTGGCGCGGACGGGCTGGACGTGATCCGTCCGGTGGTGGCACGTGCTGCGACGCTGCTGCGCCCGGGTGGCGTGATCGGCGTCGAGCACGACGACACGCACGCCGCGGCGGTGCCGGCGGTGTTCTCCGACGACGGCCGGTACGAGCACGTCGAGGAGCACCGGGACCTGGCCGGGCGGCCCCGGTGGGCGACCGCGTCCCGCCGGGCGGACGGCCGTTCCGCCGACCCCGCCCCGGCGTGGCAGACTGACTTCTCGTGATGCTCTACGACTGTCGGTCGCCCGCCGACCGGGACCGCGGCATCGCCGCTGCCATCGAGGCCGTGAAGAACGGCGAACTCGTCGTCCTGCCGACCGACACGGTCTACGGCATCGGGGCGGACGCGTTCACGCCGTACGCGGTGAAGGCCCTGGCGGACACCAAGGGTGGCGCCCGGCAGGCGCCCCCGGTGCTGATCGGTTCCCGGCACACGCTCGACGGCCTGGTCTTCTCGCTGCCGCAGGCGGCCCGCGACCTGGTGGAGGCGTTCTGGCCGGGTGCGCTGACGATCGTGGTGGAGCACTCGCCGAGCCTGGCCTGGGACCTGGGCGACACCAGCGGCACGGTCGCGGTGCGGATGCCGTTGCACCCGGTGGCGCTGGAGGTGCTGCGGGAGACCGGGCCGATGGCGGTGGCCTCGGCCAACAAGATCGGCCAGCCGGCCGCGCTCACCGCCGAGGAGGCCCGCGACCAGCTCGGTTACGGCGTGCGGGCCTACCTGGAGGCCGGGCCGGCGGTCGACCCGGTGCCGAGCACCATCGTCGACCTGACCGGTGAGGTGCCGCGGGTGCTGCGGCAGGGCGCGGTGACGTTGGCGAAGCTGCGCGAGGTGGCGCCGGGCACCCTCGACGAGCGGGGGTTCTGAGTGCCGCCGTTCACCGTCCTGCACGTCTGCATGGGCAACATCTGCCGGTCGCCGATGGCCGAGCGGCTGCTGCTGCTGGCCGTCCGGGAGCGGCTGTCCCGTCTCGACGTCGACCCGGCCGGCTCGGACGCGTTGGTGCACAGCCACAGCGCCGGCACCGGCGGGTGGCACGCCGGTGAGGAGATGAACCCGCCGGCGGCGCGTCAGGTGACCGCGCGGGGCGGTGAGGTGGCCGGGTTCGCCGCGCGGCGGCTGCGCTCCGACCTGATCGACGCCGCCGACCTGGTGCTCACCGCCACCGCCGACCAGCAGGAGTACGTGGTGGCGCTGCGACCGGACGCCGCCGGGCGCACGTTCGTGCTGGGTGAGTTCGGTCGCCTGCTCGGCGCGCTGGACCGGTCGGCCCTGCCGCCGGCGGCGCCGACGCCGGAGGCGGTGCACGCCCGGGGCGTCGCGTTGGTGGCGGCTGCCGAGGCGGCCCGGCAGGGTGCCTCCGCGTTGACCACCGACGACCTCGACGACCCCTGGGGCCGGGGCGACCAGTGTTTCAGCCGGGTGGCCGACGAGATCGAGGAGACGGTCCAGCCGCTGGCCGCCGCGCTGCTGCCCTGAGGTTCATCCTTTCTCGCGAACTTCCTGCGCATTTCTCCGAACAGGTCGGGCAAATGGGCGAATCCGGTCATTCTTGACGGGTCCGTACGGCCGGCTCCTGCGGGGAGAGCTGATGAACCGCGCCCATCTCGACAAGCTGTTCACCGTTCTGCTCGCCGGCGTGCTCGCCGGCTTGGCCCTGGCCGCCGCGGCGCTGCCGGCCGCGCTGGTCTTCGGGCTGGGCGTGAAGAACCTGATGCCGTACACCGAACTGCCGGAGGCGCTCAAGGCCCCGCAGCCGGCGCAGCGCTCCAACCTCTACGCCAACGACGGCCGCACGCTCGTCACCTCGTTCTACGTCGAGGACCGGGTGGACGTGCCGGTCGGCGAGGTCGCAGCGGTGATGCGCGACGCCATCGTGGCCGCCGAGGACGCCCGCTTCTACGAGCACCACGGCGTCGACGTGCGCGGCGTGCTGCGGGCGCTGACGGCCAACCGCAAGGAGGGCACCCGGCAGGGCGCCTCCACGCTGACCATGCAGTACGTCCGCAACGCGCTGGCCGGTGACCCTCGGCTGACCGAGCAGCAGCGCGCCGCGGCCACCGAGATCACCGCCGGGCGCAAGATCCGCGAGATGCGGTACGCGCTGACGCTGGAACGGCGGATCGGCAAGGACGAGATCCTCGGCCGCTACCTGAACATCGCCTACTTCGGCGCCGGCGCGTACGGCATCGCCGCCGCCAGCAAGCGCTACTTCTCCACCACGCCGGACCGGCTCACGCTGGGCCAGGCGGCCATGCTCGCCGGGCTGGTGCGGGCGCCGGACCACGACGACCCGATCAACGGCGACTCCGGCGCGGCGCTGGACCGCCGCGCGTACGTGCTGGACCGGATGGCGGAGACCGGCCGGGTGAGCCCGGGGGACGCGGCGGCGGCCAAGGCCAATCCGCTGAACCTGAAGCCCAGCGCCACCCCGAACGACTGCGCCGCGGTGCCCGCCGGTCACAACGACTGGGGTTTCTTCTGCGACTGGTTCACCCAGTGGTGGAACGCCCAGCCGGCGTTCGGCACGACCGTCGACGAGCGGCAGCGCACGCTGCGCCGCGGCGGCTGGTCGATCGTCTCCTCGCTCGACCCGGACGTGCAGGCGAAGGCGAGCGAGCAGGTGCGGACGATCTACCCGGAGACGATCCAGCGCGCCGCGCCGACCGCCGTGGTGCAGCCGGGCACCGGGCGGGTGCTGGCCCTGGCCGTGAACCGCGGCTACGGCGTGGGCGACAACCCGGCCGGGCAGCAGAACTACCCGAACACGGTCAACCAGCTGGTGGCCGGGGGCGGCGGCATCGCCGGCTACCAGGCCGGCTCGACGTTCAAGCTGTTCGCCCTGCTGGCCGCGTTGGAGGCCGGGTTGCCGCTGGACACCGAGTTCGACGCGCCGCGCGTCTACGTCACCAGGTACCCGATCGCCGGCGGTCCGGCCAGCTGCGGCGGCCGGTGGTGCCCGGCGAACGCCAACACGTACTGGATGGACGGCGACCGGGACATGTGGGACGCGTTCGGCCGTTCGGTGAACACCTACTTCGCCTGGCTGACCGAGCGGGTCGGCGCGGACCGGGTGGTCGAGATGGCCGAGCGGCTGGGCATCCAGTTCCGCTCGCCGCAGGACGCGAAGATGGCCCGGGACGGGGCGGCGAGCTGGGGGCCGTTCACCCTCGGGGTCTCCGCCACCACGCCGCTGGACCTGGCCAACGCCTACGCCACCGTGGCCGCCGAGGGCACCTGGTGCCGGCCCACCCCGGTCACCTCGATCACCGACGCGACCGGCCGGCGGGTGGCCGCCGGTGACACCGACTGCCGGCAGGTGCTCGACACCGAGGTGGCCCGCGCGGCGGCCGACGCCAGCCGCTGCCCGGTGGGCGACCAGTCGATGTACCGCAAGTGCGCCGGCGGCACGGCCGAGGAACTGGCCCCGGGCCTGCGCCGGCCGCTGGGTGGCAAGACCGGCAGCTCGGAACGGAACGCCACGGAGACCGTGGTGGCGTTCACCCCGCAGCTCGCCGTGGCGACCATCGCGGCGAACCCGGACGACCCGCGCGACGCGGTCGGCGGCGGCGTGCAGAAGCGGCAGATCCCCGCGGTCGGGCGCATCCTCGCCTGGGCCCTGCGCGACCAGCCGGTCCGCGACTTCGTCCCCCCGGCCGAGTCGGTGGCTTTCCAGCACACCAACCCCCGCACCGGCAACTGACCCCCGCCCCACCCTTTGTCGGCGATCTTGCACTTGCTGCCCCGGCAGAAGGGTCGAACCCGCACACCCGCCGGGCCGAAACTGCAAGATCGCGAGGGCTAGGGGTGGGGGAGGGCTAGGGGGCGGGGGGGTGTTCGGCGCCTCGGGCGATGTTGCGGGCCATGCCGCCGAAGACGACGGCGTGGAACGGGGCGACCGAGGCCCAGTAGAGGTGGCCGGGCAGGCCGTGCGGGAGGAAGACGGCGCGCTGGACGTAACGGCTGTGACCGGCGCCGGCCGGCTCGGCGCGCATCTCCAGCCAGGCCCGGCCGGGCACCCGCATCTCGGCGCGCAGCCGCAGCAGCTCGCCCGGGACGATCTCCTCGACCCGCCAGAAGTCCAGCGCCTCACCGACCTGGAGCCGGTGCGGGTCACGCCGGCCGCGGCGCAGCCCCACGCCGCCGACCAGCCGGTCCAGCCAGCCGCGCACCGACCAGGCCAGCGGGAACGAATACCAGCCGTGCTCGCCGCCGACGCCCTCGATGACCCGCCACAGCGCGGCCGGCGGTGCGTCGACGGCCTGTTCCCGTACGTCGGTGTAGGCCGTGCCGCCGGACCAGTCCGGGTCCGACGGCAGGGGCTCGGCCGGCGCGTCCGGCCCGCTCGCGTTCGACCAGCGCGTCTCCACCTGCGCGTCGCGCACCTTGGTCAGCGCCAGCCCGACCGCCTGGTCGAAGCCGGTCAGTCCGTCCG
This sequence comes from Micromonospora humi, assembly GCF_900090105.1. Classification (GTDB taxonomy): domain Bacteria; phylum Actinomycetota; class Actinomycetes; order Mycobacteriales; family Micromonosporaceae; genus Micromonospora; species Micromonospora humi. Next base: position 203,995 of record NZ_FMDM01000013.1, read on the forward strand.
GCGGGTCGGGCACGTACCGGGCGATGTCGTGCTCGTGCGCCACCGCCTCGTGGATCAGGCTCTCCACCAGCGGCCGGGCGATCGCGTTCGGCACCGGGGTGATCAGGCCGACCCAGTGCGAGGAGAGCCCCGGGGTGAGCGGGCGCACCGGCAGGATGATCCGCGGTCGCAGCCCGGCCACCCGGGCGTAGCGCTGCATCATCTGCGCGAACGTCAGCACGTCCGGGCCGGCGATGTCGAAGCCGCGGTTCACCTCCGGCGGCAGGTGCGCGCAACCGGCCAGGTAGCGCAGCACGTCACGGACCGCGATCGGCTGGATCCGGTTGCGCACCCAGCGCGGGGTGACCATCGCCGGCAACCGCTCGGTCAGGTAGCGCAGCATCTCGAACGAGGCCGACCCCGAGCCGATGATCACCGCAGCCCGCAGCACCGCGGTCGGCACGCCGCTGTCGAGCAGGATCCGGGCGACCTCCGCGCGGGAGCGCAGGTGCGCCGAGGGCAGGCCCTCCCGTTCCGCCGGCTCCGGCCCACCCAGGTAGACGATCCGGCGTACGCCGGCGGCGCGAGCCGCCTCGGCGAAGTTCGTCGCCGCCTCCCGGTCGGCCGCCTCGAAGCCCCGCTGGCCCAGCGAGTGGACCAGGTAGTAGGCGACGTCCACGCCCGCGAACGCGGCCGGCAGCGTCTCCGGGCGGCGCAGGTCGCCCTCGACGATCTCCGCCTTCGCGGCCCAGGGCACGTCGCGCAGCCGCCCGGCCTTGCGGGCCAGGCAGCGCACGTCGTGCCCCTCGGTCAGGAGCCGGGGCGCGAGGCGCCCGCCGATGTAGCCGGTGGCACCGGTGACGAGGCATCTCACGGCCTCCAGTGTGCGGCTCCGTAGACTCCTTCGCTGTGGAGAACGCGAGGGACACCTTCTGGGGGCCGGACTTCGAGCAGCTCAGCACCGTCGACCCGGAGATCGCCGGGGTGGTGCTGGGGGAGCTGGAGCGGCTGCGCGGCGGCCTGCAACTGATCGCCAGCGAGAACCTGACCTCGCCGGCGGTGCTGGCCGCGCTGGGTTCCACGCTGACCAACAAGTACGCCGAGGGCTATCCGGGCCGGCGCTACTACGGCGGCTGCGCCGAGGTGGACCGGGCCGAGGAACTGGCCGTCGCCCGGGCGACGGAGCTGTTCGGCGCCGAGCACGCCAACGTCCAGCCGCACTCCGGCGCGAGCGCCAACCTGGCCGCGTACGCGGCGCTGGTCCAGCCCGGCGACACCGTGCTGGCGATGGACCTGCCGCACGGCGGGCACCTGACCCACGGCAGCCGGGTGAACTTCTCCGGCACGTGGTTCCACCCGGTCGGGTACACGGTCCGGCCGGACACCGAGACGATCGACTACGACGAGGTGCGCGACCTGGCCCGGGCGCACCGGCCGAAGATGATCATCTGCGGCGCGACCGCGTACCCCAGGTTGATCGACTTCGCCCGGTTCCGGGAGATCGCCGACGAGGTCGACGCGTACCTGATGGTGGACGCCGCGCACTTCATCGGGCTGGTGGCCGGCGGCGCGATCCCGTCCCCGGTGCCGCACGCCGACGTGGTCACCGCGACCACGCACAAGGTGCTGCGCGGGCCGCGCGGCGGCATGATCCTGTGCCGGGAGTCGCTGGCCGCCCGGATCGACAAGGCGGTCTTCCCGTTCACCCAGGGCGGCCCGCTGATGCACGCGGTCGCCGCCAAGGCGGTCGCGCTGCGCGAGGCCGCGCAACCGGAGTTCCGCACCTACGCGGCCCAGGTGGTCGGCAACGCCCGGGCGCTCGCCGACGGGCTGGCCGCCGAGGGCCTGCGGCCGGTCTCCGGCGGCACCGACACCCACCTGGCCCTGCTCGACCTGCGGGAGACCGGTGTGACCGGCGCGCAGGCCGAGGCCCGCTGCGACGCCGCCGGGATCACGCTGAACAAGAACGCCATCCCGTACGACCCGCAGTCGCCGATGGTCGCCTCCGGCGTCCGGGTGGGCACGCCGAGCGTCACCACCCAGGGGATGCGCGATCCGGAGATGCGGCGGATCGCGGCGTTGATCTGCCGGGCGGTGCGGACCGATCCGGAGTCGCCAGGTGGCACCGACGAGCTGGCCCGGGTGGCCGCCGACGTGACCGAGCTGGTCACCGCGTTCCCGGCGTACCCCCGTGGCTGAGCCGGGGACGCGCGCGGCGGAGGCGGTCGCGGACCGGGGCTGGCGACTGCGCCACCTGCCGGTGCTGCTGGCCGCGGTGGCGGTCATGGCCGCGGTGGCGGCGGTGGCCGGCGGGGTGTGGCGGGGCGCGGACGGCGCGCTCGGCGCGGCGGCCGGGGTGGCCGTCACGGCGGCCAGCTACACGCTGACCACGGTGGTGCTGGCCTGGGCCGACGCCCGCGATCCGCAGCTCGTGCTGCCGTTCGGGCTGGGGCTCTACATCGCCAAGATGACCGCGCTCGGCGGGGTGATGGTGCTGGTCGCCTCGACCGGCTGGCCGGGGTTGATCCCGTTCTGCCTGGGCGTCGCGGCGGGCGTGGTGGTCTGGACCGGCGTGCACATCTGGTGGCTGGCGACCGTCCACGCCCGACGGGCGACGGGCTGACGCGTCCCACCCCTCGGGCGACGCGCGGACGTGTCCGCGATCGGTCATTCTCTCAGTGGCGAAGCAGGAGTACGGTGCCTCCAGACGACTTCGCCCGCCCGTGTCCCACACAACCAGGTTGTGCGGGGGGTGAGGCACAACCTCTTCTGCTCGACTGATATCGTTCGCCCCGTCATGGCCGGTGACCAGAAACCCCCCAACACTGGCGGCTCGGGCGACGTTCCGTCCGGTGCCGGTCAGGGTTGGACCGCGCTCTCATACCTCATCGGGGGCATGCTCGTCTGGGGTTTCATCGGCTGGTTGGTCGACCGTTGGCTCGATACCGGCGGCGTCGCCACCGGCATCGGGGTCGTGCTCGGCATGGCCGGGGGCATCATCCTGGTCGTCCGCCGGCTGGGCACGCCTACTTAGGAAGGGACGCGGTGTTCGGACAGGCGAACGTCCTGGCTCAGGGCCAGGCGGAATTCCCACCGAGCGTGGGGGACTTCTACCTGCCCAGCATCCTGCCCTGGGGTGCGGAGAACTCGTACTGGTTCACCAAGATCACGGCGATGGTGTGGGTCGCCGTCGGCATCTTGATCATTTTCTTCCTGGTCAGCTACCGCAAACCGCAACTGGTTCCCACCAAGCGGCAGTGGTTCGCCGAGTCGATCTACGGCTTCGTGCGCAACAACATCGCGGTGGACATGATCGGGCACGCGGGGGTGCGGTTCGCTCCCTACTTCACCACGCTCTTCTGCTTCATCCTGCTGACGAACTTCTTCGCGATCCTGCCGTTCTTCCAGATCTCGCCGAACTCGCACATCGCGTTCCCGGCCTTCCTCGCCGTGATCAGCTACGTGATGTTCAACTACGTCGGCATCCGGCACCACGGCTTCGTGAAGTACTTCAAGAACTCTCTGGTTCCGCCGGCGCCCTGGTACATCCTGCCGCTGCTGATCCCGATCGAGCTCTTCTCGACCTTCATCGTCCGGCCGTTCTCCCTGGCCGTCCGTCTCTTCGCGAACATGTTCGCCGGCCACATGCTCCTGCTGGTCTTCACGCTCGGCGGGTTCGCCATGCTCAGCGCCAACGTCTGGCTGGCGCCGGTCTCGGTGCTGTCCTGGGTGATGACGATCGCGCTGACCTTCCTCGAGTTCCTGGTGATCTGTCTGCAGGCGTACGTCTTCACGGTGCTGACCGCCAGCTACGTGCAGGGCGCCCTCGCCGACGAGCACTGATCCGATCTTTCGCACCAACCGTTGTCGATCCGCGTGACCGTCACGCGGGATAACCAGGAGGAACCGCAATGAGCATCCTTGCCGAGGTAACGGGCAGCACCGCTGCCATCGGTTACGGCCTGGCCGCCATCGGCCCGGGCATCGGCGTGGGCCTGGTCTTCTCGGCCTACATCCAGTCGACCGCCCGCCAGCCGGAGTCGTCCCGGATGACCCTCCCGTACGTCTGGATCGGCTTCGCCGTCATCGAGGCGCTGGCGCTGCTGGGCATCGCCTTCGGTTTCATCTGGGCCGGCACCGCCTGATCCAGCCCCTCTGACCGGGAGGTTTCCCATGTTCTTCCTCGCCGCTGAGGGTGGTGAGACGACCCACAACCCGATCATCCCTGTCTGGCAGGAGATCGTGGTCGGGCTGGTCGCCTTCGGTGTCCTCTGCTTCGTGCTGATGAAGTTCGTCTTCCCGCGCATGGAGCAGACGTTCCAGGCCCGGGTGGACGCGATCGAGGGCGGCATCAAGCGCGCCGAGGCCGCGCAGGCCGAGGCCAACCAGCTGCTCGAGCAGTACCGTGCCCAGCTCGCCGAGGCGCGCACCGACGCCGCCCGGATCCGGGACGACGCCCGGGCCGACGCCGAGGGCATCCGCCAGGACATCCTCGCCAAGGCGCGCGAGGAGTCCGACCGGGTCATCGCCGCCGGCAAGGAGCAGCTCCAGGCCGAGCGGGCCACCATCGTGCGCGAGCTGCGCACCGAGATGGGCACCATCGCGGTGGACCTGGCCAGCAAGATCGTCGGTGAGTCGCTCGCCGACGAGGCGCGTCGCAAGGGCACCGTCGACCGGTTCCTGAACGGACTCGAGAGCACGGGGGCCCGCTGATGCAGGCCGCCAGCCGGGAGTCGTACGCCGCCGGGGTCGAGCGCCTCGACGCGTACGTCCGCGGCGCGGAGCCGTCGGCGGTGGCCTCCACCGCCGACGACGTCCTCTCCGTCGCCGCCCTGCTGCGGCGCGAGCCGCGGCTGCGCCGGGCGCTCTCCGACCCGGCCCGCTCGGGCGAGGACCGCGGGGCGCTGCTCACCGGGATCCTCACCGGCAAGGTCGGCGCGGACGCGCTCGACCTGCTCACCGCGCTGGTCTCGGGCCGCTGGTCGGCGCCGTCGGAACTGCTCGACGGCGTCGAGCGGCTGGGTGTGGAGGCGCTCCTGGCGAGCGCCGACTCGGCCGGCGAGCTGGGCGAGGTCGAGGACGAGCTGTTCCGCTTCGGGCAGGTCGTCTCCGGCTCCACCGAGCTGTCCAACGCGCTCTCCGACCCGATGGCCCCGGCCGAGCGGCGGGCCGGCCTCACCGGTCAGCTGCTCGACGGCAAGGCCCGGCCGGTCACCGTCCGACTCGTCGAGGCCGCGCTCGCCGGCTTCGGGGGACGCTCCTTCGTCGGAGCGCTCACCCGGCTGGTCGAGCTGGCGGCCGACCGGCGGGACCGTCAGGTCGCGTACGTGACCGTGGCGGCTCCGCTGAGCGACGAGGAGGAGCGACGCCTCGGTGCCCGCCTCACCGAGATGTACGGTCGGGAGGTGTCCGTCAAGCAGACGGTCGACCCCGACGTGCTCGGCGGAGTGCGCGTACGGGTCGGCTCCGACCTGTACGACGGCACCGTCCTGCGCCGCCTCAACGAGACCCGCAACGCGCTCGCGAAGCGCTGACCAGCGTCTTAGCAGCCCTGATTCGACGCCATCGGACCGGTCGGTACTAGGTATCCCGGGCCCCTGAACTTTAAGGAAGCAGAGGATGGCCGAGCTGACCATCTCGACGGAGGAGATCCGCGGCGCCCTGGAGCGCTACGTCTCCTCCTACACGGCCGACGTCTCCCGTGAGGAGGTCGGCACCGTCGCCGACGCCGGCGACGGCATCGCCCACGTCGAGGGTCTCCCCTCGACCATGACCAACGAGCTCCTGGAGTTCGAGGACGGCACGCTCGGCGTGGCCCTGAACCTCGACGTCCGGGAGATCGGTGTCGTCGTCCTCGGTGACTTCGGCGGGATCGAAGAGGGTCAGCGCGTCAAGCGCACCGGCCGGGTGCTCTCCGTGCCGGTCGGTGACGCGTTCCTCGGCCGCGTGGTCAACGCGCTCGGCGAGCCGATCGACGCCATCGGCGACATCGCCAACGAGGGCTTCCGCGAGCTGGAACTCCAGGCCCCGAACGTGATGGCCCGGCAGTCCGTCTTCGAGCCGCTGCAGACCGGCATCAAGGCCATCGACGCGATGACGCCGGTCGGCCGCGGTCAGCGTCAGCTGATCATCGGCGACCGGAAGACCGGCAAGACCACCGTCGCGCTGGACGCCATCCTCAACCAGCGGGACAACTGGCGCTCCGGCGACCCGACGAAGCAGGTCCGCTGCATCTACGTCGCGATCGGCCAGAAGGCCTCCACCATCGCCTCCATCAAGGGGACGCTGGAGGAGGCCGGCGCGATGGAATACACCACCATCGTCGCCTCCCCGGCCTCCGACCCGGCCGGCTTCAAGTACCTCGCGCCCTACACCGGCTCGTCCATCGGGCAGCACTGGATGTACGGCGGCAAGCACGTCCTGATCGTCTTCGACGACCTGAGCAAGCAGGCCGAGGCCTACCGGGCCGTGTCGCTGCTGCTGCGCCGCCCGCCGGGCCGTGAGGCCTACCCGGGTGACGTCTTCTACCTGCACTCGCGCCTGCTGGAGCGCTGCGCCAAGCTCTCCGACGAGCTGGGCGGCGGCTCGATGACCGGCCTGCCGATCATCGAGACCAAGGCGAACGACATCTCGGCGTTCATCCCGACCAACGTCATCTCGATCACCGACGGTCAGATCTTCCTCGAGACCGACCTGTTCAACCAGGGCGTCCGGCCGGCCATCAACGTCGGCACCTCGGTCTCCCGGGTCGGCGGCGCCGCGCAGGTGAAGCCGATGAAGAAGGTCGCCGGCTCGCTGCGGCTCAACCTGGCCCAGTTCCGTGAGCTGGAGGCGTTCGCCGCCTTCGCCTCCGACCTGGACCGGGCCTCGCAGAACCAGCTCAACCGCGGTTCCCGCCTGGTCGAGCTGCTCAAGCAGCCGAACTACTCGCCGTACCCGGTGAACGAGCAGGTCGTCTCCGTCTGGGCCGGCACCGAGGGCAAGCTCGACGACGTCCCGGTCGGCGAGGTCCGCCGCTTCGAGTCGGAGTTCCTGCAGTACCTCCGGCACAAGCACGAGGGCGTGCTGGCCGCGATCGCGGACAACAAGTGGGGTGACGACATCATCTCCTCGCTGGACTCGGCCATCACCGAGTTCAAGCAGGTCTTCCTGGGCAAGGAGGACGAGGTCCGGATCAACGAGGCCCCGGCCGAGGCCCTGGAGGGCGAGCAGACCCGCGAGACGGTGACCCGCTTCCGCGACGGCAGCACCGACCGCCCGGCCGAGAGCTGATCCGATGGCCGCCCAGGTACGCGTTCTCCGACAGCGGATCCGTTCCGCCAAGGGGATGAAGAAGATCACCAAGGCGATGGAGCTCGTCGCGACGAGCCGCATCGCCAAGGCCCAGGCCAAGGTGGCGGCCTCGCTGCCGTACGCCGAGGCGATCACCGGCGTGCTGACGGCGCTGGCCTCGAACGCGCGGATCGACCACCCGCTGCTCACCTCGCGTGAGCGGGTGCGGCGGGCGGGCGTCCTGCTGGTCACGGCCGACCGCGGTCTGGCCGGCGGGTACAGCTCGAACGCGATCCGCACCGCCGAGTCGCTGATCGCCCGGCTGCGCGCCGACGGCAAGGAGCCGGTGCTCTACGTCATCGGCCGCAAGGGCGTGGCGTACTACCGGTTCCGCAACCGGGAGATCGCCGGCAGCTGGACGGGCTTCTCCGAGCAGCCGTCGTTCGACGACGCCCGCGAGGTGGGTGAGACGCTGATCAAGGCGTTCACCGCCGGCGCGGACGACACGGACGGCCATGCCGGCGAGGACGGGATCCTCGGCGTGGACGAGCTGCACATCGTCTACACCGAGTTCAAGTCCCTGATGACCCAGAACCCGGTCACCCGGATCATCGGGCCGATGGAGGTCGAGGACCGCCCGCGGTCCGAGGCCCCGGGCGGTCTGCTGCCGGCGTACGAGTTCGAGCCGGAGCCGGAGTCGCTGCTCGACGCGCTGCTGCCGAAGTACATCAACACGCGGATCTACGCGGCGTTGCTGGAGTCGGCGGCGAGTGAGTCGGCCGCCCGTCGGCGGGCGATGAAGAGCGCCACCGACAACGCCGAAGAGATGATCGAGAAGTACACGCGTGAGATGAACTCGGCCCGTCAGGCCGGGATCACCCAGGAGATCAGTGAGATCGTCGGCGGCGCGAACGCGCTGGCCGCGTCGGGAAGTGAAGTGTGATGACTGTATCCGCAGTGGAGACCAAGACGGCCACGGGTCGCGTGGTCCGGGTCATCGGCCCGGTCGTCGACGCCGAGTTCCCGCGCGACGCCATGCCGGAGCTGTTCAACGCCCTGCACGTCGACGTGACGCTCTCCGGTGGCGAGAAGACGCTGACCCTGGAGGTCGCCCAGCACCTGGGCGACAACCTGGTCCGCGCGATCTCGATGCAGCCGACCGACGGCCTGGTCCGGGGCGCCGACGTCCGTGACACCGGCGCGCCGATCAGCGTCCCGGTGGGCGACGCGGTCAAGGGCCACGTGTTCAACGCGATCGGCGAGTGCCTCAACCTCACCGAGGGCGAGACCATCCAGGCCGACGACCGGTGGGGCATCCACCGTAAGGCCCCGGCCTTCGCCGACCTGGAGCCGAAGACCGAGATGCTGGAGACCGGCATCAAGGTCATCGACCTGCTCGCCCCGTACGTCAAGGGCGGCAAGATCGGCCTGTTCGGCGGCGCGGGCGTGGGCAAGACGGTGCTCATCCAGGAGATGATCACGCGGGTGGCCCGGAACTTCGGTGGTACCTCGGTCTTCGCCGGCGTGGGTGAGCGCACCCGCGAGGGCAACGACCTCATCGCCGAGATGACCGAGTCCGGCGTCATCGACAAGACCGCGCTGGTCTACGGCCAGATGGACGAGCCGCCAGGCACCCGGCTCCGGGTGGCGCTCTCCGCGCTCACCATGGCGGAATACTTCCGCGACGTGAAGAAGCAGGAGGTGCTGCTCTTCATCGACAACATCTTCCGCTTCACCCAGGCCGGTTCCGAGGTCTCCACGCTGCTCGGCCGCATGCCGAGCGCCGTGGGTTACCAGCCGACCCTGGCCGACGAGATGGGCGAGCTCCAGGAGCGGATCACCTCCGTCCGGGGTCAGGCCATCACCTCGATGCAGGCGATCTACGTGCCCGCCGACGACTACACCGACCCGGCGCCGGCCACCACGTTCGCCCACCTCGACGCGACCACCAACCTGGAGCGGTCGATCTCCGACAAGGGCATCTACCCGGCCGTGGACCCGCTGGCGTCCTCGTCCCGGATCCTCGCCCCGGAGTTCGTCGGCGAGGACCACTTCGCCGTCGCCACCGAGGTGAAGCGGATCCTGCAGCGCTACAAGGACCTGCAGGACATCATCGCCATCCTCGGCATCGAGGAGCTCTCCGAGGAGGACAAGCTCACCGTCGGCCGCGCCCGCCGGATCGAGCGGTTCCTCTCGCAGAACACCTACGCCGCCCAGCAGTTCACCGGCGTGGAGGGCTCGACCGTGCCGATCGCGGAGACCATCGACGCCTTCCGCCGGATCAGCGAGGGGGAGTTCGACCACTTCCCGGAGCAGGCGTTCTTCATGTGCGGTGGCCTGGACGACCTCAAGGCCAAGGCCAAGGAGCTGATGGACGAGGAGGGCTGAGAGCCCGCTCACACCACGAGGGCCGCCCCGACATCTGGTCGGGGCGGCCTTCGCCTGTTCCGGGCTGCTCACGCACCGGATGCCCGGTTCGCCGGCGGGCGGTTCGGCGGGGGGCGCGGTACCGTTCGTGACACGAATTCGCATCACGGCCGTTGATCTCTGCAACGGAACGGACCCCCGGGCCCGTCTCTTGTTCGTGGGCGTGACGATTGGAGATGCTCGTGGGTAAGGGCGGCGCGGGTCGCGGCAAGCGGTCCATGTGGCGTGGCGTGCCCCGGTGGGCCCGGGTCTGCACCGTCCTCGGCATCGTCATGGTGGTGCTCAGCGGCTCGGTGCTGGTCGGCTACCACACGCTCGTCGCGCGCTACGAGGGCGCGGTCGGCAAGGGCGACCTCTTCGGCGACCAGGCGGCCGGCGCCACCGAGAAGAAGAGCGACATCAAGGGCCCGCTCAACATCCTGCTGGTCGGCATCGACCCCCGCAACCCGAGGACCCGGCCGCTCTCCGACTCGATCATGATCCTGCACGTGCCGGCCGGCATGGACCGCGGCTACCTCTTCTCGCTCCCCCGCGACCTGCGGGTGGACATCCCGGCCTTCCCGAAGGCCGACTACCGCGGCGGCACCGACCGGATCAACGCCGCCATGTCGCACGGCAGCAACGTGCCGGGCAAGGACCCGAGCGCCGCCCAGGGCTTCGAGTTGCTCGCCAAGACCGTGCAGGGCGTCACCGGCATCAAGCGGTTCGACGCCGGCGCGATCATCAACTTCAGCGGGTTCAAGAAGATCGTCGACGCCATGGGCGGCGTCGACATGTACATCGAGCGCGACGTGAAGTCCGAACACCTCAAGCCGGACGGCACGGCTCGTCAGCTCCGGCCCGGCGGCGGCGGCTACCTCGGCCCGCAGGCCCGCTACGAGAAGGGCGACGCCCACCTCAACGGGTGGCAGGCGCTGGACTACGTCCGGCAGCGCTACCCGAAGAACGGCGTGCCGGACGCGGACTACGGCCGCCAGCGGCACCAGCAGCAGTTCGTCAAGGCGATGGTGAGCCAGGCGTTCAGCGCGGACGTGGTGGCCAACCCGGTGAAGCTGGACCGGGTGCTGCGCGCGGCCGGGCAGTCGCTGATCTTCAACGGCCGGGGCAACACCGTCGTCGACTTCGGCCTCGCCCTGAAGGACATCCGTCCCGACGCGATCGAGACGATCAAGCTGCCCGGCGGGCCGATCGGCCAGGGCAGCGCCTACCGGGGCGAGGAGCTGCTCGCCCCGTCCGACGACTTCTTCGCCGCGCTGCGCACCGACCAGTTGGACGGTTTCCTGCTGGAGCACCCCGACTTCAAGCAGAAGACCAAGTAGCCTGAGCGAGGTGCGGGACGTCGTGGTCCGGCTCTCACCACCCGCCTTGGGTGGTCGACGAGCGCGCGACTAGACTTTCGGCAATCCGCCGCCGCAGCAAGGAGACAGCGTGGCACAGCAGCTTCACGTCGAGCTCGTAGCCGTCGAGGAGAAGGTCTGGACCGGTGAGGCCGAGATGGTCGTCGCCCGGACGACCGAGGGTGAGCTCGGTGTGCTGCCGGGGCACGCGCCGTTGCTCGGCCAGCTCGCGGAGCCCAGCCAGGTCCGCATCAAGCAGGCCGGCGGCCAGCAGGTCGCCTACGACGTCGCCGGCGGCTTCCTGTCGGTGACCGGTGAGGGCGTGACCGTCCTGGCCGAGAGCGCCACCCCGGCAACCCCGGCCCGCTGAGCCGACCCGCCGATGGAGATCGTGGAAGGGATCGGAATCGGCGTCGCTGTCGTCGTCGTCGCGCTCCTGATCCTCTTCATCCGGCGGGCCCTGTTCACCCGGAGCGGTGGCATCATCCGGCTGAGCGTCCGGGTGACCACCATGCTCGACGGTCGCGGCTGGTCGCCCGGCTTCGGTCGCTTCGCCGGCGACCAGCTCCGCTGGTACCGCATGTTCAGCTTCGCGTTGCGCCCGAAGCGGGTGCTGTCCCGCAAAGGGCTGGCCGTGGAGCGCCGGCGGCTGCCCGAGGGGCAGGAGCGCCTCTCCATGCCGGCCGACTGGGTGATCCTGCGCTGTACCAGTCACCACGCTCCGGTCGAGATCGCCATGGCGCGGTCCACGGTCACCGGTTTTCTCTCCTGGCTCGAGGCCGCCCCTCCGGGGGCGGTCTCGCCGCGTATGGCCTCCCAGGACTGGCCCGCCGCCTGACCGCCACCGCGCGGATCCTGCGAGTTGGGGTCTCGCGACACCCGGACAGAACCGGCATGTCGCGAGGCATCGGTGCAGTATCGGCGAGGTGGTGAGGCCGACTCAGGCGCGGTGGCGCCCGTGACGGACCCCAGCGCGGCACGGTGCCCGCTCCAGCGGTTTCGGTCGCTGGTGAGTGTCGCGTGGCCTTGAGACACCCATGGTGTTCCAGTCGTTGGGCCGGCCGAGCCTGGGTGGAACGCCATGGGTGCCTGGGAGGGCCATGGTGTTCCAGTGACGCTTCGGTGCGCAGGTGGGTGGAACGCTATGGGTGTCTGACGGGGCCGGATGCGTCCATGCCGTTCCGGTCGGCGGGTCGGGCCCGACCGGGGTGCGGCCCAGCGGTGGGTGGTATCCGCCTGGATGGGCTGGCTGTCTGGTTCGGGGGTGGTGGGTGGCACGCTGGCGGTGGAATCGTCGCGGGGTGCGGGGCGTTGTAACCCGGTGAAAGACCGAGGAAGGCGAGCGCACCCCCGCACCGCCGACCACCTGCCGCCCCCACCCCGGGAATGACGGTGGCCGCCCGGTCGTTACACCTACTCCCGGCACCCGCGACGAGGCAGCGTCCTGCCCCGCGAGCATGCCGGATCCCCCCAGTCTTCTGAGCGCCTGACGGTGCCCCCGCACCCCGTCCCCCCACGGGGTGCGTCGACCCCCGAATGGAGCCCTCACCATGAACACGATCCTGCGTAAGAGCATCCTCGGTGTTGCTGG
>NZ_FMDM01000016.1 GCF_900090105.1 Micromonospora humi
CCGGTCCAGTTACCGAGCACCTCGGCGATCTGCTCGTCGTCGACCTCACTGACGACGTCCAGATCCCCGGCCTTCCACTCCTTCTCCCGCTGCGCCTTCTGACCCAGCAGCTGCTTCTCCTTGTCACGCAACTGCGCCGCCCGCTCGAAGTCCTGCGCGTCGATCGCCGACTCCTTGTCCCGACGCACCTGCGCGATGCGCTCGTCGAAGTCCCGCAGGTCCGGCGGCGCCGTCATCCGACGGATCCGCATCCGCGCACCCGCCTCGTCGATCAGATCGATCGCCTTGTCCGGCAGGAAGCGATCCGAGATGTAACGGTCGGCCAGAGTCGCGGCAGCAACGAGCGCACCGTCGGTGATCGAGACCCGGTGGTGCGCCTCGTAGCGGTCCCGCAGGCCCTTGAGAATCTGAATCGTCATGTCGAGGCTCGGCTCCTCGACGCGTACCGGCTGGAACCGCCGTTCCAGGGCCGCGTCCTTCTCGACGTATTTCCGGTATTCATCGCTCGTGGTGGCGCCGATGGTCTGCAGCTCGCCACGGGCCAGCATCGGCTTGAGGATGCTCGCCGCGTCGATCGCGCCCTCCGCCGCCCCCGCACCCACCAGGGTGTGGATCTCGTCGATGAACAGGATGATGTCGCCCCGGGTGCGGATCTCCTTGAGCACCTTCTTCAGACGCTCCTCGAAGTCACCGCGGTAGCGGGAGCCGGCGACCAGGGCACCGAGGTCGAGCGTGTAGAGCTGCTTGTCCTTCAGCGTCTCCGGCACCTCACCCTTGATGATCTTCTGGGACAGCCCCTCCACCACCGCGGTCTTACCCACGCCGGGCTCACCGATCAACACCGGGTTGTTCTTCGTACGGCGGGACAGCACCTGCATGACCCGCTCGATCTCCTTCTCGCGCCCGATGACCGGGTCGAGCTTGCCCTCGCGGGCGGCCTGGGTCAGGTTCCGGCCGAACTGGTCCAGCACCAGGCTGGTCGACGGCGCGGCCTCACCCGGCGCGGCGCCCGCGGCGGCCGGCTCCTTGCCCTGGTAGCCCGACAGCAACTGGATCACCTGCTGGCGGACCCGGTTGAGGTCGGCGCCGAGCTTGACCAGCACCTGGGCGGCCACGCCCTCGCCCTCGCGGATCAGGCCGAGCAGGATGTGCTCGGTGCCGATGTAGTTGTGGCCGAGCTGCAACGCCTCGCGCAGCGACAGCTCCAGCACCTTCTTCGCCCGCGGCGTGAACGGGATGTGCCCACTCGGCGCCTGCTGGCCCTGGCCGATGATCTCCTCGACCTGCTGACGCACACCCTCCAGGGAGATGCCGAGGCTCTCCAGGGCCTTCGCCGCCACGCCCTCGCCCTCGTGGATCAGGCCCAGCAGGATGTGCTCCGTGCCGATGTAGTTGTGGTTGAGCATCCGGGCCTCTTCTTGGGCCAGGACGACAACCCGTCGCGCTCGGTCGGTGAACCGCTCGAACATGCCCTCGTGCTCCTCACATGCCGTGCGCCTTGATGGTCAGATCTCGGCGGGGCCGGTGCGCGAACGTCCGGGACGGACGTCCGTGCCTCCTTACTCTATCGCCGCGGACCGTCTCCGCTGAGGTCGTGTGACCCCCTGGATGACCGTTCCGACGTCGTTTCTGCCAACCGTCCACGCTCAGGAGGTGTTCCGGGACCCCCGCCTGTACGCGCAGAGCGAAATTCGACCGCCGGTGGAAGGCCCGGTCGAGGGGCTCCGAGCGGGGGTTCAGGCACCCACCGCGCTTGTCCACAGCCTGTGGACGGAGTCTCCACCGCCTGTGGACAACTCCACCGGGCACCGCTTTCTTCCCTGCCGGGAGACCTGACCGCCCGGCCGGGGTGGGACCGGACATCGGGCCCGCACGGGCGGAAACCAGCGCTCGGTGACAACGCGGGCGGGAAACGACGGACGCCGGCCCGGAGTCGTCCTCCGGACCGGCGTCGGATCGCCCGTCGCCTACTCGGGGTCAGTGCCCCGCCTTCGCGTGGTACTCGTCCACGATCTCCTGCGGGATCCGGCCCCGGTCGGAGATGTCCTTGCCGGCCTTCTTGGCCCACTCGCGGATGGCCCGGTTCTGCTCGCGGTCGGCGGTCGCCCCGCCCCGGCCGCGCGCGGCCCGGCCGCCCACCACCACTCCACCGCGACCGACCTTCGTGCCGTGCGCGATGTACTGCGCGAATTCGCCGCGCAATTTCTCAGCGTTGGAGGCCGACAGGTCGATCTCGTACTGCACGCCGTCGAGCGCGAACTTGACAGTCTCGTCAGCGTCCCCGCCGTCCAGGTCATCGACCAGCTTGTGAATGATCTGCTTGGCCACGTCCCACATTCCTTTCGAGCAGGGTTGTGCTCCTGCAATACAAGAGCACAATAACCTGCCCGATGCTCGCCCCGTCAATAGGATGGCGTAACGAGGCGGCCAAGCTTTGCCCGCCTACTCGGGGCGGACCAACGGGAAGAGGATGGTTTCCCGAATTCCCAGGCCGGTCAACGCCATCAGGAGCCGGTCGATTCCCATTCCCATACCACCGGCGGGCGGCATTCCATACTCCATCGCCCGGAGAAAGTCCTCGTCGAGACGCATCGCCTCGTCGTCGCCACGCGCCGCGAGCTGCGCCTGAGCCACCAGCCGCTCGCGCTGCACGACCGGGTCGACCAGCTCGGAGTACGCCGTGCCCAGCTCGAATCCCAGCACGTAGAGGTCCCACTTCTCGGCCAGCCCCGGCTCGCTCCGGTGCGCCCGGGTCAACGGGCTGGTCTCCTCCGGGTAGTCGCGGACGAACGTGGGCGCCTGCAACGACGGCACCACCAGCTCCTCGAACAACTCCTCGGCCAGCTTGCCCGGCCCCCACTTCGGGTCCACCGAGAGGCCGACCTTGTCCGCGTACTCGACCAGGCGTGACCTTTCGGTGCGGACGGTGACCTCCTCACCGAGCGCTTCGGAAAGAACACCGAACAGCGTCACCGAGCGCCACTCGCCGCCCAGGTCGAACTCCCGGCCGTCGGCATGCGTCACCGTCGTCGAGCCGGCGACCGCGATGGCGGCCTGCTGCACGAGATTTCGGGTCAGCTCGGCCATCGTGTCGTAGTCGCCGTACGCCTCGTAGGTCTCCAGCATCGCGAACTCCGGCGAGTGCGAGGAGTCGATGCCCTCATTACGGAAGTTGCGGTTGATCTCGAAGACCCGATCGACGCCGCCCACGACCGCGCGCTTGAGAAACAGTTCCGGCGCGATTCGCAGATACAGATCGGTGTCCAGCGCATTGCTGTGGGTCACGAATGGGCGGGCCGTCGCACCGCCGTGCAGCAACTGCAGCATCGGCGTCTCGACCTCGATGAAGTCCCGCCCGTGCAGGGTGTCGCGCAGGCTGCGGACCGCCGCGGCCCGGGTGCGGACCATCTGCCGGGCCTGCGGGCGGACCACCAGGTCCACGTAGCGCTGGCGGACCCGGGACTCCTCGCTCAGCGGCTTGTGCGCCACCGGCAGCGGGCGCAGCGCCTTGGCGGTGACCGTCCACTCGTCGGCCAGCACCGACAGCTCGCCCCGCCGGCTGGTGATCACCTCGCCGGTCACGCCGACGTGGTCACCGAGGTCGACCAGGCGCTTCCAGTCGGCCAGCCGCTCCGGCCCGACCCGGTCCAGCGAGAGCATCGCCTGGAGTTCGGTGCCGTCGCCGTCGCGCAGGGTCGCGAAGCAGAGCTTCCCGGTGTTGCGGATGAAGATCACCCGACCGGTGACCGCGGCCCGGTCGCCGGTCGCGGTGTCGGTCGGCAGATCGGCGTAGCGCTCGCGGAGCTTCGCGAGCGTGCTGGTCCGCGGGAAACCGACCGGGTACGGCTCGACGCCCTCGGCGAGCATTCGGTCCCGCTTCTCCCGGCGGACCTTCATCTGCTCGGGAAGGTCGTCGGCGGGGTCGGTGGGCAGGGCGTTCTGCTCGGTCACGGCACGCTTCCTCAGGCCTGGGGAACATCGGCGGGGTCAGCCCATGAGCGTACTCAAGCGTCGTGCCGGCCGTTACGGGATAACCTGCCCGCCATGACCGACCCCACTGCGGCGCTCTCGTTCGGCGCCGCCGCCGCCGAGTACGACCGGTTCCGGCCCCGCTATCCCGAGGCGGCGCTGCGCTGGGCGCTGGACGGGCTGCCCGCCCCGGCCCGGGTGGTGGACCTCGGCGCCGGCACCGGCATCCTCACCCGCGGCCTGACCGCGCTCGGGCACCACGTCGTACCCGTCGAGCCGGATCCGGGGATGCGGGCGCAACTGGCCGCCGCCACCCCGGGCACGACGGCGCTGGCCGGCAGCGCCGAGTCGGTGCCGCTGCCGGACGGGGACGCGGACGCGGTGCTGGCGGGCCAGGCCTACCACTGGTTCGACCGGGAGCGGGCCCACGCGGAGGTGGCCCGGGTGCTGCGCCCCGGCGGGACGTTCGCGCCGGTGTGGAACGTCCGCGACGAGCGGGTCGGCTGGGTGGCGGAGCTGACCCGGATCGCCCACCTCGACCACAAGGCCGGTGACGTGGTCGACAGGTACGCCGACTTCGGTCCCGCCTTCATCCCGGTCCAGGTGGGCGAATTCGACCACGCCACCACGCTCACGCCGGGCGAGTTGGTGGCGATGCTGCACACCCGCTCCTACTGGCTGACCGCCACCCCGGCCGAGCGGGCGCGGGTCGACGGTGGGCTGGCCGACCTGTTCGCCACCCACCCGGAGCTGGCCGGCCGGGACACCGTGGAGCTGCCGTACCGCACGATCGTGCTGCGCGCGCGGCGGTACTGACATCAGGTGTTGCGGTCGTAGACCATCCGCAGGCCGATCAGGGTGATCATCGGCTCGTGGTGGGTGATGGTGCGGCACTCCCCCAGCACCAGCGAGGCCAGGCCGCCGGTGGCGATGACCGCCTTCACCTCGCCCAACTCGTCGGACATCCGCTCGACGATCCGGTCCACCTGCCCGGCGAAGCCGAAGTAGAGGCCGGACTGGAGGCACTCGACGGTGTTCTTGCCGATCACCGAGCGCGGCCGGGTGGCCTCCACCTTGCGCAACTGCGCGGCGCGGGCGGCCAGCGCGTCGAACGAGATCTCGATGCCGGGCGCGAACGCCCCGCCGAGGAACTCGCCCCGGTCGCTGATCACGTCGAAGTTGGTGGTGGTGCCGAAGTCCACCACGATCGACGGCCCGCCGTAGAGCGTGTACGCGGCCAGCGTGTTCACCACCCGGTCCGCGCCCACCTCCTTCGGGTTGTCGATGGCGAGCTGCACCCCGGTGCGGACGCCCGGCTCGACGATCACGCTCGGCAGGTCGGCGTAGTAGCGGGACAGCATGGTGCGCAGCGAGCGCAACGCGGCCGGCACGGTCGAGCAGGCCGCCACCCCGGTGATCTCCACGGCGTCACCGGCCAGCAGCCCCCGGAACATCAGGCCCAGCTCGTCCGCGGTGGAACGGGCGTCGGTCTTGATCCGCCAGGAGTGCACCAGCTTGTCGCCGTCGAAGGTCGCCAGCACGGTGTTGGTGTTTCCGATGTCGATGCAGAGCAGCACAGCGGCAGCCTAGACGGTTACTTCTGGCGCAGGTCGAGGGCGATGTCGAGGATCGGCGAGGAGTGGGTGAGCGCGCCGACGGAGAGAAAGTCGACGCCGGTGGCCCCGTACTCGGCCGCCACCGGCAGGGTCAGCCCACCCGTCGCCTCCAGCTCCGCCCGGTCACCCACCACGGCCACCACCTCGCGCAGCTGCGCCGGGGTCATGTTGTCCAGCAGCAGGAAGTCCGCCCCGGCCTCGACCGCCTCCACCGCCTCGGCCGGCGTGTCCACCTCGACCTGCACCGGCACGTCCGGGAACGCCTCCCGGACCCGCTGGAACGCCGGCGCGATCCCGCCGGCCGCCACCTTGTGGTTGTCTTTGATCATGGCGACGTCGTGCAGGCCCATCCGCTTGTTGGTGCCACCGCCGGCCCGGACCGCGTACTTCTCCAGCGCGCGCAGCCCCGGCGTGGTCTTGCGGGTGTCCAGCACCATCGCCTTCGTGCCGGCCAGCGCGTCGGCCCAGGCCCGGGTGTGGGTCGCCACCCCGGACATCCGGGAGAGCAGGTTGAGCGCCGTCCGCTCGGCGGTGAGCAGCAGCCGGGTCGGCCCGGTCACCGTGGCCAGCACGTCGCCGCGGGCCACCCGCCGACCGTCGTGGGCCGCCAGCGACACCGCGACCGTACGCCCGGCGCCGGTCACCTCACCCACCAGCTCGAACACGGCGGCGGCCACCGGCAGCCCGGCGACCACGCCGTCCTCGCGCGCCACCAGGTCGGCGGTGTCCCGCTGATCCTCCGGGACGGTCGCCACGCTCGTGACGTCGAGGAAGTCCGGGCCCAGGTCCTCGGCCAGCGCGTCGACCACGACCTGCCGGACCCGGTCCGGATCCAGGCCGGCGTCCCGCAGCGCCCGCACCGTCGACTCGATCATGAATTGCGCTCCCAACTTTCCGACAGCAGCCCGTCCGGGCCCACCTCGGCCACCAGGTGCCCCCGCCACCGGTCGTCGGCCGAGGGGAAGTCCTCCCGCCAGTGGCAGCCGCGCGTCTCCGCGCGGGCGTACGCGGCGGCGACGAGCGTCGACGCCACGGTGAGCAGGTTCGTCGCCTCCCAGTCGGCGGTACGCGGCACACCCCGCCCCTCGCCCAGGGCGGTCAGCGCCCCCGCGGTGGCGGTCAGCGTCTCCGCCGAGCGGAGCACGCCCGCCCCCCGGGTCATCGCCCGTTGCAGCTCCGGCGTGCCCGCCGCCGGCACCAGCCGGCCCTCGCCGCCCACCCAGGCGCCGGTCTCCGCCGGCCGGAACTGCTCGGGCAGCCCGGCGGCGATGTCCTCGGCGATCCGGCGGGAGAAGACCAGCCCCTCCAGCAGCGAGTTGCTGGCCAGCCGGTTCGCGCCGTGCACGCCGGTGCAGGCCACCTCGCCGCAGGCGTACAGCCCGGGAATCGAGGTGCGGCCGTGCAGGTCGGTGCGGACACCACCGGAGGCGTAGTGCGCGGCCGGCGCGACCGGGATCAGGTCGGTCGCCGGGTCCACGCCGACGGCCAGACAGGACGCCACGATGGTGGGGAACCGCCGGGCCAGGAAGTCGCCGCCCAGGTGCCGCGCGTCCAGGAAGACGTGATCCGCCCCGGTGGCGAGGAGGACCCGGTGGATGCCCTTGGCCACCACGTCCCGGGGCGCCAGCTCGGCCAGCTCGTGCTGGCCCACCATGAACCGCTTGCCGTCACCGTCGACCAGGTGGGCGCCCTCGCCCCGCAGCGCCTCCGAGACCAGCGGCTGCTGCGCCAGGCCGGCGCCCGACCCACCGGCCGGCACGATCAACGCGGTCGGGTGGAACTGGACGAACTCCAGGTCGGTGACGGCGGCGCCGGCACGCAGCGCCAGGGCCACCCCGTCGCCGGTGGAGACCGACGGGTTGGTGGTGGCCGCGAACACCTGCCCCATCCCACCCGTGGCCAGCACCACCGCGCGGCCGAGGATCGCGCCGACGCCGTCCTCGCTGCCCTCACCGAGCACGTGCAGGGTGATCCCGCAGGCCGGGCCGAGCCCACCCGGACCGTCACCCGGCGCGCGCAACAGGTCCAGCACCAGGGCGTGCTCGACGAGCCGGATCCAGGGGTCGCGGCGCACCGCCGCGTGCAACGCCCGCTGCACCTCCGCGCCGGTGGCGTCGCCGCCGGCGTGCACGATCCGGTCGGCCCGGTGCCCGCCCTCCCGGCCGAGCATCAGCGAGCCGTCCGGGTTGCGGTCGAACTCCGCCCCGATCCGCATCAGCTCGCGCAGCCGGACCGGGCCCTCCTCGACCAGCACCCGGACCGCCGCCGGGTCGCAGAGGCCGACGCCGGCCACCTCGGTGTCGTACGCGTGCGCGTCCGAGCTGTCCGCCGGGTCGAGCACCGCGGCGATGCCGCCCTGCGCCCAGCGGGTGGAGCCCTCGTCCATGTCCACCTTGGTGACGACCGTGACGTGCAGGCCGGCCTCGCGCAGGTGCAGCGCGGCGGTCAGCCCGGCGACCCCGGACCCGACGACGATCACGTCGGTGGTCTCCACCCAGCCGGGCGCGGGCGCGGCGAGCAGCCGGGGCAGCGCGGGCAGGTCGACGGTGGGTAGGTCCATGGGCACAGTCAACCCGAAGCGTCCTCGTCCCGGGCGACGGGGGCGGGACGAGTGGTTTCGGCTACCTCGTCCGGACCGGCAGGCGGGCCGGGCCGGCGGCCTTCAGCGACCCGGTCACGGTGCGGTTGCTGAGCCACAGGTAGCAGCGGACACCGCGGTCGCCGACCCCCCAGCGGCCGGCGCCGGGCGGCCGGACCACCACGTCGCTCCGGTAGCGCAGGGACCCGTCGGCGGGCACCCCGGCGAAGCGCGCGACGGCGTCGAAGCAGCCGGCGTAGAGCGGCGCCCAGTCCGCCGGCTTCTTCGGGTACGGGCGGTCCGGCGCCACCCAGACGCCGGCGAACTCGGCGTCGTGCGCCACCGCGCAGTCGACGGGCGTGAGCCTCTGCACCCGGCCGCGGTCCTGCCCGGTGCGCTGACAGCCCAGGCGCAGCGGGGACGGCGGCTTGAGCGCGTCGCGCAGGCTGCCCGTCCGGGTCACCACGACGGCCGCCACCTCGACGGTGTTCAGCTCGGTCAGGTCGCACCGGTACCAGCGGGAGCCGGCCGTCCACCCGGTGCCGGTGGGCACCGCCACGGCCAGCCGGAGCCGCCCGGCGCGCCAGTCGTCGCCCACGTAGCCCCGGGCTCGGGTGTCGCACTCGGTGAACGCGCCACGCATCTCCGGTGAGCCGAGCGCCGGCGGGGCGGCCCGGTCGACGGTGAACGCGCCGACGTGCACCGTCTCCACCCGGTGCGGCAGGTCGCAGCCGACCGGCGCGTACGCCGGCAGGCCCACGGCCGGGGTGAAGTCGGCGACCTGGCAGACACCGGCCACCGGGGTGAACGGACCGGCCGGCGGCATGGCCGCCCAGTCGTCGCCGAGGTCGCCGTCCAGCCCGCCCGTCGAGGCGCACCCGGCCACCAGCACGCCGGCGACCACGGCGGCGACGAGGCTTCGCATCGCACGGCCCATCGCGCCTCCCCCAGCCCGACGACCGTCGATTCCGACGGTGCGACCAGGGTAGCCGAAAATGACCTTCCGGTAACAGACCGCGTCGGTGGATCAGGTCAGGGCGGCGGCGAGGGGGTTCGGGGTGGGATCGCCGGCGGTGCCGGGGGCGGCGGTGCTCGGGTCGGCGGTCAGGTCGACGATGCGGTTGTCGGCGTCGACGTGCACCACGCGGGGCTGCCAGGCGCGCGCCTCGGCGTCGTCCATCTGCCCGTACGAGATGAGGATGACCAGGTCACCGGGGTGGACCAGGTGCGCGGCGGCACCGTTGATGCCGATCACGCCGCTGCCCCGCCGGCCCGGGATCACGTACGTCTCCAGCCGGGCGCCGTTGGTGATGTCCACGATCGCGACCTGCTCGCCGGGGAGCAGGTCCGCCGCGTCGAGCAGATCCTCGTCCACGGTCACCGAGCCGACGTAGTGCAGGTCGGCCTGGGTCACCGTGGCCCGGTGGATCTTCGACTTGAGCATGGTCCGGAGCATCGGGGTGCCTTTCCGCGGTTGGTTCGTGGTGGGGTTCAGGGACGCGGCGCGAGGTGGATCGCCGTGTTGTCGATCAGGCGGGTGGCGCCGACCCAGGCGGCGATCAGCAGCCGGGCCGCGCCGGCGACCGGCCCGGGCTCCAGATCGGTGTCGGTGAGCACCAGGTAGTCGAGGCGGGCGTCCGACGTACCCGGGTCGAACGCCCGGTGCGCGGCGGCCAGCACCGCCCCCGCGTCGTCGCCCCGCTCGGCCGCCGCGACACCGGCCCGCAGCGCGGCGGAGAGGCTCAGCGCGGCCCGCCGCTCCTCGGCGGACAGGTACCGGTTGCGGCTGGACAGCGCCAGCCCGTCCGGCTCGCGGACGGTCGGCACGCCGACGATCTCGGTCGGCACGTCCAGGTCGCGGACCATCCGGCGGACCAGGGTGAGCTGCTGGTAGTCCTTCTCGCCGAAGAAGGCGAGATCCGGGCGGGTGAGCTGGAGCAGCTTCATGACCACGGTGAGCACACCGTGGAAGAAGCCGGGACGGCTCAGGCCCTCCAGGTCCTCGCCGAGCGGACCCGGGTTCAGCCGCACCGTCGGCTGCCCCTGCGGGTACATCTCGTTCACCGGGGGCGCGAAGACCAGGTCCACCCCGGCCCGGCGGCAGATCTCCAGGTCGGCGTCGAGCGTGCGCGGGTAGCGGTCGAAGTCCTCGTTCGGGCCGAACTGGAGCGGGTTCACGAAGACGGTCACCAGCACGTGGTCGGCCCGCTCCCGGGCGGCCCGCAACAGCGTCTCGTGCCCGGCGTGCAGCGCCCCCATGGTCATCACCACCCCGACCGTGCCGGTCAGTCCGTCCCGGGCCGCCGCCAGCTCCTTGCGCGTGTGCACGACGTTCACCACGAGGAGGCCACCTCCATGCCGTCCAGCACCGCCAGCAGCGGCGTCGCGTCCGCCGGGCGCAGCCGGCCCGCCGCGACGGCACGGTCCGCCGTCCGTCGGGCCAACGCCAGGTAGGCGGGTACGGATTCCGGTGCGGTCGCGGCCAGCCGGTCCAGGTGCCGGCGTACGGTGCCCGCGTCGCCTCGGGAGACCGGGCCGGTCAGCGCGTCGTCGCCGAGCGCCAGGGCGTTCTCCAGGGCGGCCCGCAGCAGCGGGGCGAGCACCTTCTCCGGCCGGTCCACGCCGGCGTCGCGCAGCCGGTCGGCCGCGTCGTTGACCAGGGTCACCAGGTGGTTGGCGCCGTGTGCGAGGGCAGCGTGGTAGAGCGGCCGGTCGGCCTCGCCCACCCACTCCGGCACCCCGCCCAGGTCGGCCACCAGCCGGGCCGCGAGCGGGCGCAGCTCGGCCGGGGCGGTCACCCCGTAGGAGCTGCCGGCCAGGCGGGACAGGTCGTCCGGCGTACCGGTGAAGGTCATCGCCGGGTGCAGCGCGAGCGGCAGCGCGCCGGCCGCGGCGGCCGGGGTCAGCACGGCCAGCCCGTGCGCGCCGGAGGTGTGCGCCACCACCTGCCCGGGACGCAGCGCGCCGGTCGCGGCCAGCTCGGCGACCACACCGGCCAGGGCGTCGTCTCCGACCGCGACGATCAGCAGGTCGGTGGCGGCGCGCGCCACGGCGGACGCGGAGCGGTGCGGGGTCTGCGGCAGCAGCAGCGCCAGCCGGGCCCGCGAGGCGCCGGACGAACCGGACGCGGCGACCACCCGGTGACCGGCGGCGGCGAGGGCCGCGCCGAGCACGGCGCCGACCCGGCCGGCGCCGAGCACGCCGACGGTGAGGGTACGGGGGAAGGCGAGCGGGGCGCGGAGGGCCCGCGGGCGCAGCGGTGCGCTCATGGCAGCGATCCAGTCCTCGAAGGGGGTACCGGTCGATGGCAAGTATGCGCCCGGGTGACAGACCGGAAACAAGAAGGTGTGAAAACCTTCACCGATCGCCCGAAGCGCCCGCACCGGTGGCGCGCAGGGGCAGCTTAGGGTCGGCACGTGACCTCCGGTAACCCCTGTCTGCGCTGGCGCGACGCGATGGAGCGGGCGCTCTACGGGCCGGGCGGCTTCTTCGTCGCCGGCACCGGCCCGGCCGCGCACTTCCGCACCAGCGTGCACGCCTCACCGGCCTTCGCCGCCGCCCTGGCCCGGCAGCTCACCGCCCTGGACGAGGCGCTGGGCCGCCCGGCCCGGCTGGACGTGGTGGACGTGGGCGCCGGCCGGGGCGAGCTGCTCCGCGCGCTGCTGACGCACGCCGCTCCGGAGCTGGCCGCCCGGATCCACCCGGTCGCCGTGGAACGCGCCGCCCGCCCGGACGACCTGCCACCGGAGATCGACTGGCGCCCCGAGATCCCGGAGGGGATCACCGGCCTGCTGCTCGCCACCGAGTGGCTGGACAACGTCCCGCTGGACGTCGCCACCCACACCCCCGACGGCTGGCGCCACCTCCTGGTCGCCCCCGCCACCGGCGAGGAGACGCTCGGCCCCGCCCTCTCCCCCACCGACACCGCCTGGCTGACCACGTGGTGGCCCCACCCGCCCCACCCGGCCCCGGTGATCAACGACTTCGCGTCGGGCGCGGCCCCGGAGGACGACGCGAACTCCTTGATCGACGACGGGGGGCACGGGTGGGGCGGCCAAGGAGACAGTCGGTGGGGGCGGGTGGAGATCGGGCGGGCCCGGGACGAGGCGTGGGCCGAAGCGGTGTCGCGGATCGAGCGGGGGGTCGCGCTGGCCGTCGACTACGGGCATCTGCGGGACACCCGGCCGGTGGACGGGACGCTGAGCGGGTACCGGAACGGGCGACAGGTGCCGCCGGTCCCGGACGGGTCGTGCGACGTGACCGCGCACGTCGCCATGGACTCGGTCGCCTCCGCCGGTGAGCGGGTCACGCGGTGCGCGTACACCCTGGTGTCGCAGCGGGAGGCGTTGCGGGCGCTCGGGGCAGACGGCGGGCGACCGCCGCTGAGCCAGGCCGCCCGGGACCCGGCCGGCTACCTGCGGGCGCTGGCCGCCGCGTCGGCGGCGGCCGAGCTGACCGACCCGGCCGGCCTCGGCGGGCACTGGTGGCTGTGGCAGCCGGTCGGCGTCACCCTCGACCCGCTCGTGGCACGATGACGGGCATGACCACGGACGCCGGTGACCTCCGCGAGCTGACCGTCGGCACCGGGGCCGGCGGTGAGCAGCTCGGCACCGACATGGTGCTCAACATCGGGCCGCAGCACCCGTCCACGCACGGCGTGCTCCGGCTGCGCCTGGTGCTCGACGGGGAGCGGGTGGTCGCCGCCGAGCCGATCGTCGGCTACATGCACCGGGGCGCGGAGAAGCTCTTCGAGGTCCGCGACTACCGGCAGATCATCGTGCTGGCCAACCGGCACGACTGGCTGTCCGCGTTCTCCAACGAGCTGGGCGTGGTGCTCGCGGTCGAACGGCTGATGGGCATGGAGGTGCCGGAGCGCGCCACCTGGCTGCGGATGGCGCTGGCCGAGCTGAACCGGGTGCTCAACCACCTGATGTTCCTCGGCTCCTACCCGCTGGAGATCGGCGCGATCACGCCGATGTTCTACGCGTTCCGGGAACGGGAGACCATCCAGGCGGTGATGGAGGAGGTCTCCGGCGGCCGGATCCACTACATGTTCAACCGGGTCGGCGGTCTGAAGGAGGAGGTGCCGGCCGGCTGGACCGGCCGCGCCCGCGCCGCCATCGGCGAGGTACGCCGGCGCATGCCCGACCTGGACAACCTGATCCGGCGCAACGAGATCTTCCTGGCCCGCACCGTCGGCGTCGGTGTGCTCTCCGCCGCCGACGCCGCCGCGTTCGGCGCGTCCGGGCCGGTCGGCCGGGCCTCCGGGCTCGACCTCGACCTGCGCCGGGACGAGCCCTACCTGGCCTACGACCAGCTCGACGTGCCGGTGGTGACGAAGACCGCCGGGGACTGCCACGCCCGGTTCGAGGTGCTGCTCGACCAGGTGTACGCCTCACTCGACCTCGCCGAGCAGTGCCTGGACCGGGTGGACCGGATCGCCGGACCGGTGAACACCCGACTGCCCAAGGTCGTCAAGGCGCCCGAGGGGCACACCTACGCCTGGACCGAGAACCCGCTCGGCATCAACGGCTACTACCTGGTCTCCCGGGGCGAGAAGACGCCGTGGCGGCTCAAGCTGCGCACCGCCTCGTACGCGAACGTGCAGGCACTGTCGACGCTGCTGCCCGGGTGCCTGGTACCGGACCTGATCGCCATCCTCGGCTCGATGTTCTTCGTGGTCGGCGACATCGACAAGTGACGTCCACCGCGGCGTCGGTCCCGTTCGCAGGTCGCGCGCGGTCAGCGCCAGCGGTCGGCGTGGTCCCCGGGCGGTTGCCCGTAGGTGCCCGGCTCCGGCCGGCGCCACTCCGGCTCGGGTTGCCGCCACTGCGGCTCCGGCTGCCGCCACTCCGGCTCCGGCCGGCGCCATTCCGGCTGGCCGCTGCGCTGGGTCGGCGGTCGCCACTCGTCCGGCACCGACACCCCACCGGCCGGCAACGCCGGCGGACTCTCCGGCGACCGGCCGGCGCCGTAGGACGGCTCCGGGTCGTGCCACGGGGACGCCGAGCCGCCGTACGACGGCTCCGGGTCGTGGCGCGGCGAACCGCCGTACTCACCGGGGGCGCCCCGGATCGCGGCCCACCGGTCCTCCACGCGGTACTCGGTGCCGTCGCCGTCCGCGTGCACCGCGGCCCGCCGCTCGCCGACCCGGTACTCCCGACCCTGACCGTCGTCGCGGACCGCCGCCCAACGGCTGCCGGCCCGCAGTTCGGACCAGTCCTCGCCGCCCGGCTCGACGGATGCCACCCGGCCGGAACGCTCCACCGGCACCGCCCGGCCGTACCGCTCGTCCGGCTCCGCCCGGCCGTACCGCTCGTCCGGCTCCGCCCGGCCGTACCGCTCCACCGGCTCCGCCCGGCCGTACCGCTCCACCGGCTCCGCCCGGCCGTCCGCCTCCGCCCGGCCGTACGGCCCGGCCGGCGCCGGTGGCTCGTCCACCGGCCACGCCCGGTCGTCGCCGGCGGACCAGCCGTCGTCCGCCGCCCGCGACGGCCGGCCCCGCTCCTCCGCCACGGCCCTGCCGACACCCGACCAGGGATGTTCGCCACCGGCCCGGCCGGAGCCGTCGCCGCCCCACGAGGAACCGTTCCCGGCCCACCCGGAGCCGTCCCCGGCCCACCCCGAGCCGTCGTCGCCGGCCCGCCCGGAACCGTCGCCGGTCCACCCGCCGCCCGACCCGCCCGCCCGGGAGCCGTCGTCCCGCGAGTGGTCGTCGTGCGCACCACCGGGCCAGGACCGCTCCGCGCCGGAGGCGGCCCGGAGGCTCCCGGGCCAGCCGTCCGGGTCGGCACCGGACCGCACACGATCGTCCCGGCCGGCGTCCCGGTACTCGGCCGGTTCCGCGCCGCGCTGCCGGTCCTCCGCCTGCGGCGACCAGCGTCCGGAGAATCCGCCGTACCGGGAACCGGACGGCTCGCCGCCGCCCACGATGGTGTGCCGCGTGGTGACGTGCACGGTTTCGGTGTGGTGGACCACGCCGACCGGACGCGAAGCCGGCCGCGCCCCCGGCTCGGGGGCCCGGGCCGCCCCGTAGACGCCGGCCGAGGCGCGTCCGGCGGGCCGGGCCGGCTCGGCGGCGTGACCGGCGAAGCCGGGGTGTTCCTCGTCGTGGTCGGCCGACCGGTCGCGCCCCGCGCCCCGCGGCTCGGGGCGTGCCCGGCCCTCGGCGGCGTACCCGTCGGCGCCGGTCCGCTCGACGTCGTGCCGGCCCGCCCGCGCCGGCTCGGCCCGCTGGTCGGCGCCGTAGCGGCCGCCGGGCTCGTGCTCGGCACGGCCGGTCGGATGCGCCGGACCCGCCTCGTACGCCCCGGCCAGCGGCACCCGGGCCCGGCCGCCCGGCCGTTCCTCGGCGGGCGCGGCGGCCAGGCCCGCGGCCGCCGCGTCGAGCCGGTGGCGTACCGCGCCGGCCGCTTCCTCCGCGCGGCGCGCCTGGTCGAGGGCCTGGTTGCCGCGCTGCGCGGCGGCCACGATCTCGGCCCGCAGCTCGCGGCGGAGCTCTTCCAACTCCTCGCGCAGCTCCTCGGCGTCGGCGCCGTTCTCGGCCCGCAGCGCGATGGAGAGGCCGATCAGCACCACGGCGAGGATCGCGAGCACCGCACCGAACCGGAGCGTGCCGTTGCCGTCGGCGATCAGCAGGATGAGCGCGGCCAGAGGCGCCAGACCCACGCCGATCCAGAACAGGACGGTCAGCAGCGTCGGGGTGCGCTTGTCGGCGGGGGCGACCGAGGCGGGCATGGGAGTGCAGAGTACCGAGAGTTCCACCGGAGGGGAACGGGTCGACGCGCTCCGGTGCACGGACCGCTGAGCGTGCTGCCGCCCGGCTGGGACGCCGCCGGCCGGCCGGTGCGACCGGCCGGCGGCGGGTGGGTCAGCTCGTGGCGAGCGCGGCGTCGGAGGAGAACACCAGGCCGACGCTGGCGGAACCGGTCTTGAGCGCGTTCTTGGTCTGCGGGCCGCCCGCGTCCAGCGAGCTGAACGAGCCGGCCTTGAAGTCGTAGACCTCGACGAGGCCGGCCTGGCACTTCGGCCGCTGCGGGCACTCCGGCGGACCGGCCAGGACGGTGGCCTGACCGGAGCACTTCGCGGCCAGGTCGGAGAGGGTGGACACGCCGTACTTGTCGGCGAACGCCTTGGTGACCGCGAAGGCGTTCTGGTCCTGCGCCTGGGACGGCTGGCCGAACACCAGACCGGCCTTGTCGCCCTCGGTCTTGAGCGCCGAAACCGTCTTCTCCAGCTCGGGCGAGGAGACCGGCTGCGCGTCCTTGCCGTTGGCCTTGGTGTTGAGGAACTCGGCCATGGTCGCGGCGTACTCCGGGACGACCTGGACCTGCCCCTTCTCCAGAGCCGGCTCGTAGAGCTCACGGTTGCCGATCGTCTGCACCTTGACCTGGTAGCCGGCCGCGGTGAGGGCGATCTTGTAGAGCTCGGCGACCGTCTGGCTCTCGCTGAAGTTGCCGGCGCCGACCGTCACCTGGCCGCCCGGGCCCTTCTCGATGCCGTCGGTCACGCCGTTGGCGGCGGCGAACTCCTGCGCCGCCACCTGGGGCGTCTTGCGGTCGACGTCGACGGCCCGGTTGAGCTGGATCAGCTTGGGCGTGTCGAGCTTCGCGGAGGCCTTGTCCAACGCGGCGACCAGCTGCGGGGTGGCCGCCTTCGCGTTGATCGCGGGAAGGACGTTGTCGGTGTTCTGGAGCTTCTTGTCGTCGGTGAGGACGACCAGCTGGTCACCCGCCACCGGGGCGCAACCGGCGCCCGAGGCGCCCGCCTCGGGGGCGTCGGTGCCGGACGAGCCGGCGTCGCCGCAGCCGGTGAGAAGGCTCGCCGCGACGAGGGCGCCGAAGGCACCCGCGGCCAGCCGTGAACGTGCGCGCATCAGGTGCCCGCCTTCCGTGTCCCGGCGCGACCCCTTCGGGCCGGCCGCGTGTCCGACGGGCGATCCGAACGCCGCCCGCGACTCCACCCAACATCCTCACGGACCCCACCGACAAATTCGGAGCGAATTTCGTCATCCGATCGTCACCGGGCGGCCGCGCGGCGGTGACCGCCGTCTCAGCGCCTCCCCTGGGCGGGTGCGTCAGCCCCCCGCCGTGGCCGCGGCGGCGCGGCGGTTCGCCCGCCGCCGGGCCCGGCGCAGCGGACGCGGCGTGACCATCCGCTCCACCACCGCGAGTACGCCCTCGACCAGCATCGCCAGACCGGCCACCAGGACGCCCCCGGCGATGATCTGGCCGCCGCCGGCCGCGATGTCGAGGCCGAAGCCGGCCCGGATGATCTGGCCCAGCCCGCCGCCGTTGACGAAGGACGCAAGCGCGGCGGTGGCCACCACCTGCACGGCCGCGGTCCGGAAACCGGCCGCCAGGTAGGGCACCGCGAGCGGCAGTTCCACCCGGCGCAGCACCTGCCCGCCGGAGAGCCCCATCCCGCGCGCGGCGTCCCGGGCCTCCGGGTCGGCCTGGCGGACCCCGGTGTACGCGTTCGCCAGCAGCGGCGGCACCGCGAACACCGCGAGCGCCACCACCACGGACGCGCGGCCGAACCCGAGGAAGGTCAGCGGCAGGATGGTGAGCAGGGCCAGGGTCGGGATCGCCAGGGTGACGTTGGAGACCAGCAGCACCAGCCCGCCGCCCCGGCCGCTGTGTCCCAGCCAGAGGCCGACCGGCCAGGCCACCAGGCAACCGAGCAGCACCGCCAGGGCGGACATGCTCAGGTGCTCGCCGAGGCGGTCCAGCACCCCGCCGGGATTGGTCCAGTTCAGCGGATCGTTCAGCCAGGTCACGGCCGCCTGCACCGGGTTCATGAGATTCTCCCGCGCAGCCACGGGGTCAGCAGCCGACCGACCCCGGCCAGGATCAGGTCGAGCACCAACGCCAACAGCACGCAGAGCACGGTGCCGGTCATGATCTGCGCCTTGTAGAAGTTGTTCTGGAAACCGGCGAAGATGAGCTGCCCGAGCCCGCCCCGACCGACCACCACGCCCACCGTGACCAGCGCGACCGTCGACACCGTGGCCAGCCGTACGCCGGTGAGGATGCCGGGCAGCGCCAGCGGCAGCTCGATCCGGAACAACCGGCCCCACCGGCCGTAGCCCATGCCCTCGGCGGCCTCCCGCACCTCGGGTGGCACCTGGTTCAGGCCGGCCAGCGTGTTACGCACGATGACCAGCAGCGCGTACAGCGCCACCACGGTGAGCACGGTCGCCGCGCCGATGCCGAGGTAGGGCGCGAGGAAGGCGAACAGCGCCAGCGACGGGATGGTGTAGAGCACCCCGGTCAGCGCCAGGATGGACGCGGCCAGCGACCGGAACCAGTACGCTGCCACCGCGAGCGGCAGCGCCACCAGCGCGGCGATCACCACGGCCCGGGCGGTCAACCAGGTGTGCTCGCGCAACGCGGCGAGGATGCTGTCAGAGTTGTCCCGCACGTACTGCCAGGAGAACCACGGATTACCCGGGGCGGCCCGGTAGCTCAGGTGGAGGAACACACGTGGACGTTACCCCGGGGAGCGACACCGGTCACGGCGCCGCCTCGATCACGCTGGAGCGCATCCGCAAGCGCTACCCGGACGGCACCGAGGCGGTCCGCGAGCTGAGCCTCGAGGTCAAGGCCGGCGAGCTGGTGGTGCTGATCGGCCCGTCCGGCTGCGGCAAGTCCACCGTGCTGCGGATGATCAACCGGCTGATCGAGCCGACCGACGGGCGGATCCTGCTCGGCGACGACGACGTCACAAGGGTCGACCCGGTGACGTTGCGGCGCCGGATCGGCTACGTGATCCAGAACGTCGGCCTGTTCCCGCATCAGACCGTGGCCGCGAACGTGGCGACCGTGCCGGGGCTGCTGGGCTGGTCCCGGGACCGGACCCGGACCCGGGTCGACGAGCTGCTGGAGCTGGTCGGCCTCGACCCGGCGCAGTTCGGCAGGCGCTACCCGCACGAGCTCTCCGGCGGCCAACGGCAGCGGGTGGGTGTCGCCCGGGCGCTCGCCGCCGACCCGGTGGTGCTGCTGATGGACGAGCCGTTCTCGGCCGTCGACCCGATCGTCCGGACCCGGCTGCAGGAGGAGTTCCTCCGGCTGCAGGCCGAGGTCCGCAAGACCATCGTGCTGGTCACCCACGACCTCGACGAGGCGGTGCGGCTGGGCGACCGGATCGCGGTGCTGTCCGAGGGCGGCGTCCTGGAGCAGTACGACACCCCCGCCGCGCTGCTCGGCTCGCCCGCCTCGGCGTTCGTCCGCGAGTTCGTCGGCGCCGACCGGGGCATCCGACGGCTGGCGGTCACCCCGGTGACCCACGCCGCGCTCGACCCGATCCCGGCCGGCGACCGGGCCGGCCTGCCCACCGTGTCGCTGGGTAGCTCGGCCTACGACGCGCTGGGCGCGCTGCTCACCTCCGGCGCCGACCGGGCGGTGGTCACCGAGGACGGCCGACCGGTCGGCCTGCTCACCCGCGCCCGGGTGCTCGCCATGGGGGCGGTGGACTGATCCCGGCCCGCCCGACCTGGCCGGGCTGACGATCCGGCCGGGATCAGGCTCGGCCGCCGAGGCTGGCCAGGCCGACGATCCAGCCGGCGAAGAAGCCGTACGTGACGCCGGCGCTGGCGGCCTGGAAGGCGGCGTAGAGCGTGCCGCCCGGCCCGAGGAGCGTGGCGAGCAGCGCGGCGACGCCGGCCGCCAGGGCGTACGCGCCCCAGCCGGAGAGGAACTGGCTGCCCGAGGCGGCCACCCGGTCCACCTGCGGACCGGGCAGCAGATAGAGCAGCGCCGCGGCCGCCACGATCAGCAGGATCGCCCGCAGGTTGGCGGTGAGCAGCCCTTCGTCCGCGTGCCACCGCCAGGCCGGCCAGGCCAGCAGCCGCAGGAACCAGCCGCCGGCGCCGGTCGGGTCGGTGTGGCCCTGCGCCCAGCCCACGTACATCGGGCTGCCGCCGACCGCGACGAGCAGGAACGCGGCGAGCGTGCCGGTGCCGGCGGCCGTGCCGTACCGGCCGACGGTGCGGGGGCGGTTGGTGAGGGCCATGGAACGGTCAGTTCCCGAGCCGCCGCGCCGGGCAAACCTGCCCCACCGCGCGACCGCCGCCGGCCGCCGGACGGCCACCGGATCAGTGCTTCATCAGGTAGTCGATGAAGGCGGCGCGCAGCAGCGGCGCGGACTCGTCGTAGCCGTGCCCGGTCAACTCGCGCCACAGCGCGTTGGCCTCGTCGATGGTCGGCCCCACCGAGTTCGGCGCCCCGTCCAGGGCGGCGGCCTCGTCGGCGTTCGGCAGGTGCCGCAGCACGGACCAGAAGAACCCCACGTCGCGACGCTCCCGGGCCAGGTGGAACGCCTGCTCGCGCAGCTCCTCGGTGGAGAGCTTGTCGAGCTCGTCGAAGGTACGGCCGCCGGGGGCAGGAGTCTCCGTCATGCCGCCGAGCCTAACCGGCGAGATCAGCTCCGGCCCGCCGGACGCGACGCCCCCGGCCGGCGTCAGCGGTCGTCGGCGTCCCAGCGTCGCGGCTCGCTCTCCCAGCGCGGCGCCTCCCACGCGTCGACGGGCGTGTCGGTGTCGGTGCGCATCGGCAGCACCGACGGCCAGGTGTCGGCCGGCTCGGGCGCCGGCGTCATCGCCCAGCCGCTGCTGAGCGTGCCGTCGCCGGTGGGCCGCTGCGGCCCGGACGCGCGCGGGCCCGGCGGCGCCGGGCGGGGTCGGCCGAACGCCTCCACCAGGCGGGTGACCAGCAGCCCGACGCCGAGGGCCGCGCCGCCCACCGCCCACCGGCTGACCGTCCAGTCGTGCGCCACCGTCCAGGCCAGGAACACCACCACCAGGCAGACCGAGAGCAGGGCGCCGAAGATGCCGCCACGCCGGCCGTACGCGCTGGTGCCGCCGAGCAGCACCGTGCCGACCGCCAGCACCGACCAGTCCAGGCCGGTGCCCGGAGCGACAGTGCCGTCGCCGTTCGCGGCGATCAGCATCCCACCGAGCATGGCCAGCACCGTGGAGCCGACGAGCGCCAGCGCGGTCACCGAGGCGGCCACCGCGCCCCGTCGGCGGGCCGGGTCGGCGACCGGACGGAACCGGCCGATCAGCCGGCGCACCGGTTTGATCGCGCCGAAGAGGCCACCGAGGACGGCCACCGCGGCGAAGCCGACGAAGAGGTAGAGCGCGGCGCGGCGCGGGTCGTAGTCGCCCTGGACGGTGACCGGGGCGGTCCGCCGCTCCAGCCAGACGATCACGCCGGCCGCGCCGGCCAGGCTCGCCGCCCAGCCGGGCACGTGCAGCACCACCACGGCCAGGGCGAGCGCCAGCCCGGCGACCGCCGCCACCGCTAGTGCAGGGAGCAGCACCTCGCGGGCGCCCCGGTCGCCCTGCTCGGCGTAGTGCAGCGCGGCAGCGAGCGCGACCGGGCCGATCGCCAGGTTCACCGCGGCCGCCCGCAGGCTCAGACCGGCGGCCAGGGTGAGCAGGCCGAGCCCGGCCACGTCGACCAGCAGCGTCTTCAGCGCCCCGCCGCGCAACGCGTCCGAGTCTTCCCGCCAGAGCAGCCAGGTCACCGCCGCCAGCCCGGCGAGCAGCGCGAACTCCCAGACCACGTGCACCGCGATCCGGTCCCGGCCGGGCTCGCCGTGGGTCGGGTCGTCGAAGACGTTCTCCAGTACCGCGGCGGGCACGCCGGACGACGTCTCCGGTGGGACCGTCCGGCCCGACTGGTCGTACCCCATTGGCCCGCGCCTCCCAGGTGGCCGCGTCCGGCCCACTCCTCGGGCGGACCGGCGGCGGCCGTCGCTCTCCGGTCGCCAGGGACGGTACCTGCGGGCGCGAGGTGGCGGAACCCTCGGATCAGCGGCGCCCGCGCGGCGTCTCCCGGTCGCCCGGCTCCCGGTCCTCGTCGTCCTCCTGCTCGGGCACCCGGCACGAGCGCTCCAACCAGAGTGCGGCCACGACCAGGGCCAGCGAGGCGACCAGCCCGGCCACCGCGGCCGGGCGGTCGCCGACGGCGGCGTTGGTCCGCTCCACGAACAGCCAGCCGGTGAGCCCGGCGTAGAAGCCGGTGAAGATGGCTCCGGCCAGCGCGGACGCCTTGGCGAGCACGACGAACCGGGCGACCAGCAGCGGGTTCACCGGTTCCCGGCCGGGCCGCCGCTCGATCCGGCTGCGGGTGTTGGCCGCCGCGTAGCCCTCCAGCACGGCCAGCCCGGCCAGCGTGATCACCGGCAGCCAGGGCAGGTCCGGCGCGAAGTCGTAGTAGAAGCCGCTGATCAGCAGCCAGGCCACCGCGGCGGCGGCCAGACCGGCCACCACCAGCGTGGAGACCCGGGTCGGACCCATCCGGAAGCGGTCGGGGTCCTGCGGGTTCCGGGCCGTACTCATGCGTCCGACTCTAGCGTCAGATCGGGTCGGGGGCTCAGTTCCAGGGCGTCGCCGGCCAGCGGCTCGGCGTTGAGCAGGTCGGTCAGCCAGCCGTGCCCGGGCAGCCGGCCGTGCGGCTCGATGTCGATCCACGGCCGCAGCACGAAGGCCCGCAGGTGGGCGCGCGGGTGCGGCAGGGTCAGCTCGGGGTCGTCGACGAGCACCGGCTGCCCGGCGTCGTCCCAGACCGCGATCACGTCCACGTCCAGCGTGCGCGGCCCGTACCGGCGGGCCGGGTCGCGGGTCCGCCCGGCCGCCGCCTCGGCGGCCCGGGCCCGGGCCAGCCAGTCGCCCGGCGCGGCCGCCGGGTCCGCGACCATCACCGCCGCGTTCAGGTACGCGGGCTGCTCCGCGTCCCCCCACGGTGGAGTCTCGTAGACGCCGGAGACCAGCAGCACCTCGTCGCCGAGCGCGGCCACCGCGGTTCGCAGGTGGTCGAGGCGGTCGCCGAGGTTGCTGCCGATCGACAGCACGGCCCGGGTCACCGGGTACGCCGCATGGTGACGGCCACGTCCCGGAAGGCGTGCGGGATCGGGGCCTCCGGCTTGTGCACGGTCACCGTCGCGGCGACGACCCGCGGCTCGGCCAGGCAGATCGCGAGCAGCCGGTCGGCCAGCGTCTCGATCAGGTTCACCGGTTCGCCGGTGACCACCGCGACCAGCCGTTCGGCCAGCTCGCCGTAGTGCACGGTGTCGGTCACGTCGTCGGAGCGGGCGGCCGGGCCCAGGTCGAGTTCGAGCACCGCGTCGACCACGAACTCCTGCCCCTGGGCGCGCTCGAAGTCGTAGACGCCGTGCCGGCCGTGCGCCCGCAGGCCGGTCAGCTCGATCCGGTCGGTCATCGGTGCCCTCCGGTGCCGGCGCCGGCCGCCCCGGTCCGCGTCGTGGTCGCCAGCCGCGGGCGGCCGGTGGCGCGCCAGACGGCGAGCGCGTCGGCGGTGCCGCGCACGTCGTGCACGCGTACCCCCCAGGCGCCGGCCGCCACGGCCAGCACGCTGGTCGCGACCGTCGCGGCCTCCCGCCCGGCGGTCGGGCGCGGATCGCCGGCCGGGCCGGCGAGCAGCCGGCCCAGGTAGGACTTGCGGCTGGAGCCGAACAGCACCGGGAAGCCGAGGTCGACCAGCTCGGGCAGGCGGGCGCTGAGTTCCCAGTTGTGCGCGGCGGTCTTGGCGAAGCCGAGCCCCGGGTCGACGATGATCCGGTCGGCGGCGACCCCGGCGGCGAGCGCCGCGTCGACCCGCCGGCCCAGCTCGGCCCGGACGTCGGCCACCACGTCGGTGTAGGTGGCCAGGTCCCGCATCTCACGGGAGTGCCCCCGCCAGTGCATGAGGACCCAGGGGCAGCCGGCGTCGCGGACCACCCGGGCCATGTCCGGGTCGGCGAGGCCGCCGGACACGTCGTTCACCACGTCCGCCCCGGCGGCGAGCGCGGCCTCGGCGACCCGGGCCCGGCTGGTGTCGATGCTGACCGGGATGCCGGCGGCGCTCAGCTCGCGGACCACCGGCGACACCCGGGCGGTCTCGGTCTCCGCGTCGATCCGGTCGGCGCCGGGCCGGGTGGACTCGCCGCCGACGTCGACGAGGTCCGCGCCGGCCGCGCGGAGTCGCACCCCGTGTGCGACGGCGGCGTCCAGATCGGCGTATCTGCCGCCGTCGGAGAAGGAGTCGGGGGTGACGTTGAGGACGCCCATCACCACCGGGGCATCCGCTCGTACCAGATCGGTCACGGACCCGACAGTACCGTTCGCCGGCAGGGCTTCCGGCCACCGGGCGAGCCCCGGATCCGGCAGCCCTGACGTGCGCATTGGAACAGGTGTACGATGGGACGTCCGGGTCGTTCCGGGTCCACTCTTCGCGGCTTGTCGCAAAGGTGGCCGGCCCGTACGCTTTGGAATTGCCCAGCATCGAGATGGCGAAGCCTGGAGGGAGGGCCGAAGCGGGACGAATCCGCCCAGGACTCACCACCCTGTGTGGCGAGTGACGGACTCAGCGTCGAGTGCGCTGTTCCCGACGAGCACCATCCCGCCAGGCTTGCCTAACTGCACCACCGCGGCACCGCCGGCCGCGACCTTTGGGGAGGTTTCCAGTGATCGCCATCGAGCTCATGGCAACGGCGTCGACCGCCGTCGACCACGCGCTCCACACCCTGGCGTCGACTCCACTCGCCGAGCCGGCCCCGAAGGGCATCGACACCGACAACGTCGTCACCTTCTTCGCCAGCAAGGTCGCGCCGATCCTGCTCGCCGTGCTCGGCGTGATCTTCATCGGCCGAGCCAGCCGGGGTGAGATCTCCAAGGTGCTGACCAGCTCGGCCATCGCCATCATCGGGTTGGCCTTCATCGCCGGCGCGGCCACACTCTTCTTCGTCGGCGACTACCTGATCAACCTCATCTTCGAGTAGGGCGTTGGGCGACGATGCGGCTGCGCACCGACGACGACATCTACCGGGCACGCCTGGTCTACCTGGGCCCGCCCGGCTACACCCTTCCCGTCCACCTGCCGTACGCCCAGTACGGCCTGTTCATGCTGCTCGTACCCCTCTACGTGTTCATCCACTGGTTGTTCACGCTCCAGGTCGAGCTCTTTCCCGCCTGGGAGATCTCGCTCGCCATCGTGACGACCTCGTTCATCTTCCGGTACGTCGACCCGGACCGGCCGGCGCGCATGGTCATCCGGACCGCGCTGACCGACTGGCGACGCACCCGGGAGCCGGCCGCCGAGCTGCGGGACCCGCGCCTCGTCGCGAGCCGGATCAGGATCCGGGAGGAACTGGCATGACCGGGCGTACACCGACGGTGCAGACGAACGACGCGGGTGAGGCGGTCGCATGAGTCGCTCTTCCACGCCGGGTTCCCCGGCCGGGCGCCCGGGCGGGCCGCCCGGTCACCGTGCGCGATCGTTCGACTACCCGGACGTCGAGGAGGTGGACGAGGTCGTCCTGGACCCGGCGCTGGTCACCAGCCCCGGGCACGGTCGGGTCGGCGTCTTCCAGCCACCTCGCCCCCTCGCGGCACGCGGCGCGGAACCGCGCGAGCCGGTACGCCCCGACGGCGACATCGACTCACCCTTCCTCGACCTGTTCGGCGGCGCGTCACCCCGGGTCCGTCGCCCCGCCGTCCCGCCGGTCACGCCTGCGGAGCCGGTGGTGGCACCGCCCCGGCGGGGAGTGGGCCGTGACGCCCTGCCGATCCCGCACCAGCCCGTCGCGCCGGTCGAGCCGGCGCCCCCGGTCGAGCCCGAGCCGCCGGTCCGCGA
Organism: Micromonospora humi; assembly: GCF_900090105.1. Classification (GTDB taxonomy): domain Bacteria; phylum Actinomycetota; class Actinomycetes; order Mycobacteriales; family Micromonosporaceae; genus Micromonospora; species Micromonospora humi. The sequence continues at coordinate 25,800 of NZ_FMDM01000016.1, forward strand.
GCAGACCCCCGGCGTACGCGCGGTCGGGCGGCCCCGGCCGGAGCCCGCGATCGCCGCGCCTCCGACGCCGCCCGCGATCGACCCGCCGCCCGCGACCCGCAGCCGGGTGCCGCTCCAGGCCGGCGACCGGCTGCCGGCGCTCCGGCCCACCGCCGAGCCGGAGCCGGCCACCGAGCCCGTCGCGGCGCCGGCACCCGCCCACCACACCGAGCGGCGGGAGCCGGAACCCGAGCCGGTGGACGCGTACCCGATGCCGGCCGCGCCGTCGCGCGAGGTCGGGCGGCCGGCGCACCGGGAGGTGACACCGCCCCGGCAACGCTCCGCCGACCGCCGCGACAAGCCGGCCAAACCGGTCCGGGTCCGCGCCCCGAAGATCAAGTTCGGTGACCGGGACCCGTCGGTCGAGCTGGCCATCACCGAGATCGCCGGCCACCTCACCTTCACCCCCAACACCGTCACCGCGTGGTATTGGCTGCCCGAGGTGCGCTGGGCGTTCCGCCCGGACGCGGAACGCGAGGCGCTGCTCTCGGCGATCTCCGAGCAGTACGCCGGCCTGGCCGGCTTCCGCCTGCACCTGCGCCGCACCACCCGCCCCTTCCCCGCCGACGAGTGGGCCCGCACCATCGACGGGCTCACCGCCGCCCCGCTGCCCGACGTGCCCGGCACCACCGGCTGGGCCGACCACCTGGTCGCCGCCCAGCGGCACCTGATGTCGGTCAACCATGCCGAGGGCCAGACCTACCTCGGCGTCACGTTCGCCCGCCGGTCCCTCGGCGACTCGCTCACCGAGCGACTGCTGCGCACGTTCGGCCGGGGCACCGCCGACGGTGAGCGGCGCCGGCTGGGCCGCACCGTCGAGCAGTTCGACGAGGTGCTCGGCGCGTTCGGCATGCGCGGTCGGCGGGTCAGCGCGCCCGAGCTGGAGTGGCTGCTCTACCGCTCGGTGGCGCTCTGCATGGCGCCGCCCGGCGTGCTCTCCCCGATCACCAACGGCCGGTGGGAACGCGGCGACCTGCTGGCCCTCACCGAGCAGGTCGAGCGCTACCGCACGCCGTACGGCTCGACGGTCAAGCTGGTCAACCGGATGACCGGCGAGGAACGGCACGTGGCGGTGCTCGCGGTCGGCCGGATGGAGCCGCTGGAGATCCCCGAGCGGCACGAGCCCTGGCTGCACTTCCACGAGCGGCTGCCGTGGCCGATGGAACTGTCCACCCGGGTCGACATCCTCGGCCCCAACGACTCCTTCCGGAACCTCGAACACCGGCTCCGGATGATCCGCTCCCAGCAGCTCGACTACGCCGAGCACGGCATCGACGCGCCGCCCGAGCTGGAGCGGCTGGCCAAGCGGGCGCTGGTGATCGGCGACGAGATGACCACCGGGCTGCCGGTCGACTCGGCCCGCGCGCACGGCTGGCACCGGATCGCGGTCGGCGGTCGCACCCGGGAGGAGTGCCTGGAACGGGCCCGCCGGCTCATCCAGCTCTACTCCCGCGAGCTGCGGATCTCGCTCCAGCATCCGAAGAACCAGGATTGGCTGGCCCGCGAGTTCATCCCCGGTGAGCCGATCGCCAACACCGGCTACGTGCGGCGGATGCCGGTCAACCTGCTCGCCGCCGCGCTGCCCCAGGCCGCCAGCACCGTCGGCGACCGGCGCGGCGACCTGATCGGCCGCACCGCCGGCACCTGCCGCCGCCCGGTCTTCCTCGACCTGCACTTCCCGATGGAGGTCCGCGAGCGATCCGGCCTCGCCGTCTTCGTCGCCGAGCCGGGCGGTGGCAAGTCCACGCTGCTCGGCGCGCTCGGCTACCTGTCCGCGCGGCGCGGCGTGCAGGTGACGCTGCTCGACCCCTCCGGCCCGCTGGCCCGGCTCTGTGCCATGCCCGAGCTGGCGCCCTACTCACGGGTGCTCAACCTGACCGGTTCCGAGCAGGGCACGCTGGCGCCCTACGCGCTGATCCCCACGCCGCTGCGCAGCGAGTTCACCACCGGGCCGGCCGGTGACCGCGAGTTCGAGATCGCCGTCTCCAACGCCCGCGCCGAGCGCCGGATGCTGGTGCAGGACATCTGCATGATGCTGGTGCCGCCGCAGGTGGCCCGGGAGGCGTCCACCGCCACGCTGTTCCGGCACGCGGTGCGCCAGGTGCCGGCCGAGGAGACGTCCACCCTGGACGACGTGGTCACCTGCCTCCAGGGCCTCGACGACGACGCCGGGCGCGAGCTGGCGAACCTGCTGCTCGACACCGCCGAGATGCCGCTGGCCATGCTCTTCTTCGGCCGGCCGCCGGAGGGGCTGCTCGGCGCCGACGCCGCGCTCACCGTGATCACCATGGCCGGGCTCCGGCTCCCCGACCTCAAGATCGAGCGGGAATACTGGTCGGCCGAGGAAGCCCTGGCCCTGCCGATGCTGCACACCGCGCACCGACTCGCGGTCCGCCGCTGCTACGGCGGCTCCATGTCCTCCCGCAAGCTCGTCGGCCTGGACGAGGCCCACTTCATGGAGGGCTGGCGCTCCGGTCGGTCGTTCCTGGTCCGGCTCGCCCGCGACTCCCGCAAGTGGAATCTGGCCGCGCTCGTCGCCTCGCAGAACCCGAAGGACATCCTCGGCCTCGACGTGCAGAACCTCGTCTCCACCGTCTTCGTCGGCCGCATCGCCGAGGACAGCGAGATCGCCTCCGAGGCGCTCCGGCTGCTGCGGGTGCCGGTCGACGACGGCTACGAGGCGACCCTCGCCTCGCTCTCCCAGGCCGACAGCGGCTCGGCGAACCGGCTCGGGTTCCGTGAGTTCGTCATGCGCGACGTCGACGGGCGCGTGCAGAAGGTCCGGGTCGACGTGTCGTACGTCGACGGGCTGCTCAAGCACCTGGACACCACCCCCGCCGCGGTCGCCCAGGCCGCCGGGCAACTCCCGACCGTGCTGGCTGACCTGGAGGCGTGACATGGCGAGGGCCCGGGCACGGATCGCGGCGCTCCTCATCGCTCTCGGCGTACTCGCCGGAGCCACGATCTCCTGGCCGCTGATCGGCGCCACACCCGCGTCCGCGGCCGGCCCGACCAACCAGGCACGGGCCGAGCTGTGCAGCACCAAGGAGTGGCAGACCGACTTCCGGACCTGCGTCGGTCGACTCAAGGCGGTCAGCGAGGACCAGGTCGAGTGCCGCAACGCGCCGGTCCCCGGCGCGCCGGACTCGGGCCTGGCCGGCTGGTTCGCGTCCCGGCCCGACTCGGCCAAGCAGCCCGGCCCCAAGGGCCTCTACAGCGACTACGGGTACGCCGGTTACAGCTACACCACGTACGACGTGGACGGCGGCTGCGCCTCGTCGGTGCTCCATCCGGACTACCGCTTCACCACCATGGTGGCGAACGGCGAGTTCATGTTCGCCAACGCGGTGATCGGCGCGTCGAACGCGCTGCGGGAACGCGCATGGGATCCCCGGACCATGTGGCGCTGGGCGGACCCGCTGGTGGAGCAGGCCACCAAGGCGGTCTACCAGAAGGTGTTCAGCGTCTTCGGGATCATCACCATCTGCGTGGTGGGCCTCTACCTGCTCTGGCGCTCCCGCCAGTCGGACATGAGCAACGCGATGACCACTGCCGGCTGGGCCATTCTGGTGATGGTGGCGGTGACCGCGTTGGCCGCCTGGCCGGTGAAGTCCGCGAACATCGCCGACAGCACGCTGATCACCACGCTCGGCGTCGTGCACGACGCGGTCGGCCCTGCCACCAGAGACATCCCGCCGGACAAGTGCGTCCTGCCCAACCCGAGCGCCTGTGTCGACAAGCGTCCGCCGGCCGTGCGGGCCAGTGACACCGCGACCGAGACCATGCTCTACCGCAACTGGCTGCGGGGCGTGCTCGGCTCGGCGGACAGCGCGACCGCGAAGAAGTACGGCCCGGCCCTCTACGACGCCAAGTCGCTGACCTGGGTGGAGTCGGAGAAGCTCCGCCAGAACCCGGCGACGCGTGAGGCCACTATCAAGGCCAAGCAGCAGCAGTGGGCCCGGGTCGCCGAGCAGATCAAGTCGGAGGACCCGGAGGCGTACGAGTATCTCCAGGGCACCAAGGACATGGACCGGATCGGGGCCGGCTTCATCGCGGTCCTGGCCTCGCTGCTCTTCGCCATGTTCGACCTGACCGCGTCGGTGCTGGTGCTGCTCGGCTTCCTGATCTTCCGGTGGGCGGTGATCGCCGCGCCGATCCTCGGCACCGTCGGCCTGATGCGCCCGGCCAGCGCCGGGCTGCGCCGGCTCGCCAACGCCGTGGTGGCCGCCGTGTTCAACATCGCCATCTTCGGCACCGGCGCGGCCATCTACCTCTTCGCCGTCGATCTGATCATGAACACGGCCACGCTTCCCGGCTGGCTCCAGGTGGTCCTGGTCTGGCTCTGCGGCGTGGTGGGGTGGCTGCTGCTGCGGCCGTACCGGCGGATCACCCAGCTCGGCGGCAAGGACAGCAGCGAGGCGGTCAGCTCGGCCGGCTCCTGGCACCGCCGGTTCTTCCGCGACATGCGGGTCGCCGCACGGCTGGACGTGGCCGAACCCGGCGGCACCAACGAGCCAGCACTCGGCCGGCGGCGTGGCATCGCGGCCGACCAGCGCAGCCTGCGGCCGGAAGCCCGGCACGAGGATCCGGCGCACGCCGCCACGACCGTCGAACGGGAACGCCCGGACGGGCGGGAACGGCCGGAGGAGGCGCCCGCGACCGAGCGCCGGGGTGGGCGTCCCACCGCCGCTCCCCGACCGCGCCGGGCACCGACCACCTGGACCGAGCCGGACGTGCCCGAGGAGGCACCCTCCTACGCCGTCTACCGGCCGGACTCGGCGGACCGCGGCACGCCCGCGGCGCGGCCGGCGCCGCGGATCCGCTCCGAGGCCAGGTGACACGTGCGACGGGCGGTGGAATTCCTCTTCACCCGGGTCCTGCGGTCCCGGCTCGGCGTCGCGCTGGTGATCGCCGTCCTGGTCTTCGGGGTGATCGGCGCGGCCCGGCTCGTCTCCGGGCCCGGCGAGCCGGGCACCGGCGTGGCCGTCCGCCCCACCCAGCCGATCAGCACGGCGGACCCGGAAGCCGGTGAGGACGGGGTGCTGTCCAGCCCGCCGGCCGCGGTCGCCCCGCGGACCCGCCCGGGTGAGCCCACGCCCCAGCAGGTCGCCGCGCGCTTCACCACCGCGTGGCTGACCGGCCCGGGCAGCACCGCCGAGGCCTGGCAGGCTCGACTCCGCCCGCTGTCCAGCCCCGCGCTGGTGGAGAAAATGACCGGGGCCGACCCGGAGACCGTCCCCGCGCAGCGGACCACCGGCCCGCCGACGCTGCGCCCCCGCACCGAGTCCTTCGTGGAGGCGTCCATCCCGCTGGACAGCGGCACGCTCCGGCTCGAACTGGTCGCCCCGGACGGACCGTGGCTGGTGGACGCGGTCGATTGGGAGCGCTCGTGAGCACCGGGCCGGCCGTCGTCGCGCGGGCTCGCCGCAAGCTGCGCCTCGGCGTGCTGGCCACCGCGGTCACCGCCGTGCTCGCGCTGCTCTGCTGCGTCGGCGGCGCCGGCGCGTTCCTCCTCACCGAGCTGGGCGGCGACCCGGAGGACCCGAAGCTCGCCGGCCTGAGCTGCGACCCTGCCTATCAGGTGAACCTGACCGGGGACATGCCGCACTTCGCCGACTACGGCGAGAGCCAGCTGCGCAACGCCGCCGTCATCATCAAGGTCGGTCAGGACATGAAGCTCCCCGCCCGCGGCTGGGTGATCGCGCTGGCCACCGCGATGCAGGAGTCCGCCCTGCGGAACCTGGCCAACAGCACGGTGCCGGCATCGCTGGCCCTGCCGCACGAGGGGGTCGGCGCCGACCACGACTCGGTGGGCCTGTTCCAGCAGCGGCCCGGTTGGGGCAGCGTCGAGCAGCGGATGACGCCCTCGTACGCGGCCCGCAAGTTCTACCAGAAAATGGCGAAGGTGCCGAACTGGCAGCAGCGACCGCTCAGTGTGGTGGCCCAGCGGGTGCAGGTCAGCGCGTTTCCCGACGCGTACGCCAAGCACGAGGGCCTGGCCGGGCGGATCGTCGACGCGCTCGCCGGTGGAGCGGCCCGGACCGTCGAGATCGCCGGTAAGGCCGTCTGCGACGCCGCTGCCGGCACCCGGATCGCCGCCTCCGGCTGGACCGCGCCGCTGCCCGGCGGCGTGGTGTCCGGCTTCCGCACCGAGGCCCGCCCGAGCCACGACGGCGTGGACCTGGCCGCCGGCAAGCGGACCCCGATCCACGCCGCGTCGGCGGGGCGGGTGCTGGTGTCCAAGTGCGACCCCGACCACGCCGGTCGGCGGGACTGCGACCGGGACGGCTGGCCGGACAAGGGCGGCTGCGGCTGGTTCGTGGACATCCTGCACGCCGAGGGGTTCATCACCCGCTACTGCCACATGATCGAACGACCCCGGGTCCGCCCGGGCCAGCAGGTCGCGGCCGGCGAGGTGATCGGGCTCTCCGGCACCAGCGGCAACTCCTCCGGCCCGCACCTGCACTTCGAGGTGCACCACGACAGCGACCGGTCCAGCCGCAGCGCCGAGAACCCGGTGCCGTTCATGCGCGAACGGGGCGCGCCCCTGGGCGAGACCGAGTGAGGTCCCGCCGATGAGCAACCCGCTTCCCGATCCCTTCGCGGACCGGCCCGACTGGGCTCCGCTGCCGCCCCGCCCGATCGACGTCGTGCCCGCCGTCGGCGGGGCGGAGCTACGCGGTCGGCGTGTGCTGGTCGGCCTGCCCGGCCTCGGCTGGCGCGGTGACCTGCGGGCCGACGAGCGGGTGGTCCAGGGCAGCCGCACCTACGTGCCGGTCATCCCGGAGCACGAGTGGTACCGGGCCGAGTCCGAGCAGGTTGAGGTGTTCGCACCGCTCGTGCCGGTGGAACGCGTCTGGGTCGAGACGGTCGGTGAACGCCGGCCGCCCCCGGCTCCCACCGGGTCGAGCATCCGGCTGGTCTCGCTCGACGTGCCGACCCGCCGTCCGCCGACGCCGGTGTTCGAGGCCGACGCGGTGACCGGTCGGCGGGTGGTGCACGTGGACGGCGGCGCGGAGCGACGCGACCTGCGCGCGGTCACCGAGACCTACTCGGGCGCCGACGGCGACATCTGCGTCCGGGTGGCGCCGGAACTGGAGTGGTACCGCTGGGCCTGGCGCGGCCAGGCGCCCACCACCCTGGAAGTGCCGGTCCACCTGCTCTGGCTGGAATAGACGGACCTCAGGCGGCGCGTCGAGCCGCGCATACACCCCAGCTGTCCCCGCGCCTCGTCTCGAACCGCCAGCCCTGCCGGTCGGTCTGCGAGACGCCGTCGACGGAGGCGGAGATGATGAGTTCGACGTCGACCGCCGCCACGTCGCCGGACTCTCGGGCGGTCAGCGGACCCCAACTCACCGAGATTGTCGTTCCGAACCGCTGTTCCCTGGCCACGAGGTCGTCCCGGAGCGCCCGCACACCGTCCAGGTCTGCCCGCCCGCCACAGGTGTACTCCTCCGCTTTGATGTCGTTGCGGTCCATCAGGAAGGCCCGGAGATAGTTGTCCACCACCACGTCCGGGGCGCTGCGGTCCGGGGCGGTCGCCCGGTCGTACAGCACGAAGCCGACCACCGCGCCGCCCGCGCAGAGCAACGCCACCACCCCCGCGACGATCGCGAGCACGGTGCGCAGCGGGCGCTTCGGCCGCACCGGAGCCGGAGCGGGCGCGGGAGGCGCCATCTGCTCCGGCGGGGTCCGCTGCGCCGGTACGCGGGAGACCTGGGAACCGGCGGGGGGCTGCACTGATTCCACCTCCTGAGGCTATCGGCTGCGCGCCGCGTACCCAATGCCTCAGAACTGGCGGATCGTGGCGAACCGCCGGGCGGACGCCGGCCGGCGGTGGGGTGAGGCTGCTCACCGCCGGGCAGCTCACCGCGCCGACCGACATCCCGGTGGACGGCTGCCGGCTGGGTTACCGTCACAGCTCGGGGGGAAGATGTCGGCCTCGGGAAGAGAGGTGGACGCGGTGGCTACTCCGAAGGCGCGTGCCGGCCGGGCCGCCGCGCTGCACCGCAGGGTCGAAGCCGTGGCGACGGCGGCGGCCGGCATCCTCGACGAGATCCGGCCCGCGCCGGCGGACCACCACCGGCAGTACGAGTTGGCCGAGCGCCTGCGTGCGGCGGCCGAGCAGGTGGCACCCGGTTGGGCCGGCGCGCCGCTGGAGACGTTGACGGCGGCCACGCCGCCGGGCGATGGCCCGCCGACATGTGTCCGGGTCGGCGCCGCCGCGCCGCTGGACGACGCCCGGTTCCCCGCGCTGGTGCCCCTGTTCGGCAGCGGTCACCTGAGCGTCGACGTCGACGCCGCGGATCCGCGGGTGGCGGGGCTGCTCCGGGCGCTGCTGCTGCGTCTGTTCGCCGCGACGCCGGCGGGCGCGTTGCTGGCCCGGGTGGTCGACGGGGGCCCGGGTGACACGTTCGCCGGCTTCGCGGCGCTCGCCGACGCGGGCCTGCTGCCGCCGCCGGCCACCGACCTGGCCGGGTGGCACGCGGTGCTGGCCGAGGCGGAGCAGTGGGTGGCCGCGGGCACCGCCCGGCAGCGCGGTCACGATCGCACGCTGCTGCTCGTGGTGGCGTCCCTGCCGGACGGCGCGGCCCCGGCCGACCTGGAGCGGCTCGCCGACCTGGCCGATCGGGGGCCACGTGCCGGGCTGCACCTGGTGGTCGCCGGCTGGCCCGTCGGCGGTGCGCTGCCCCGGGCCACCCCGCTCGCGGTGCGCACCGCGTACGCGCTGGTCGGTGACCCGCCCGCGGCCGGGTTCAGCAGTCCGGGCACCGAGTCGCCGGGCGGGTTGAACTCGCCGGTGTTCGTGGACGAGGATCCGCCGGCCGAGCTGGTGACCGAGGTGTGCCGGCGGCTGGCCCGACAGATCGAGGACGGTTCCCGGCTGGCCCTGGCCGACCTGCTGCCGTCGGACGGGCTGTGGACGGTCGGCTCGGTCGACGGGCTCAGCACCACGGTGGGTGACGCGGCCGGGCGGCCGGTGAGTCTCGGCTTCACCGAGCTGACCCCGCACTGGCTGGTGAGCGGCCGGTCGCAGGCGGGGCGGTCGGCGTTCCTCACCGACGCGTTGTTCGGGCTGGCCGCCCGGTACGGCCCGGACGAGTTGGCGCTCTACCTGACCGACCTGGGCGACGGCGAGTCCTTCGTGGAGTTTCTGCAGACCGAGCGGGACCGGTCCTGGGTGCCCCAGGTGCGCGCCGCCGGGATGGCCGCCGACCGGGAGTACGTCGCGGACCTCTTCGGCGAGCTGGAGGCGGAGGTGCGCCGCCGCGAGGAGGCGTCCCGGCGGGCCGGCGGGCAGCGGTACGCCGAGCTGCGCCAGCACCAGTCGTTGCCCCGGATCGTCTGCGTGATCGACAACTTCCCGCTGGTGCTGCGCGAGCGGGACCGGCTCGCCACCGACCTGCTGGCCCGGCTGGACGCGCTGGCCCGCGCCGCCCGCTCGTACGGGATCCATCTGGTCCTGGCCGGCGAGGGTGACCTGGGCATCGGCGGCCCGCGTGATCCGCTGCTCGGGCAGTTCCCGGTGCGGGTGGCGCTGCCCGGCGGCTCGGCGGTGCTGGAGCCGGCGAACGACTCGGCGGCCGGCCTGCCGGTGGGCAGCGCGGTGGTCAACACGGCCGGTGGGCTGGGCGGTCCGCGCGGCGCGACCCGGGGTCACGAGCGGATGATCCGCTTCCCGGACCCGTACGGGGATCCGCAGGTTCTCACCGAGCTGCGGCGGCGGCTCTGGTCGGCGCGGCCGGAGGGGTCGGTCCCGCCGGTGGTGTTCGCCGGTTACGCCCGCCCGCTGCTCGCCAACGATCCGCGGCACCGGGCCGCGCTGGCCGGTCGGGTCCACGCGCCGGCCGCGCTGCTGGGCCGCGCGGTGGACGTCCGGCGCAGCACGGTGGCGGTGCCGCTCGGGCCGGGCGCCGGGCGGAATCTGGCCGTGCTGGGCCGCGACGAGGAGGCGGAGCGGCTGCTGGTCACCGCGGTGCGCAGCGCGGCGGCGGCGCAGCCGGAGCCGGGGCGGTTCGTGCTGGCACCGCTGGCGAACGGGTCGGCCGAGCCGGCCGGTGTGCTCGCCGCCGAGCTGGCCGGGCGGCACCGGGTGGAGACGGTCGACGCGGCCGGGCTGCGGGCGGCCATCGAGTCGGGAGAGCCGGGTTACCTGGTGGTGTTCGGGTCGGACGTGCCGGACGCCACCGAGCTGCCGCCGGAGTTGCTGCGCTCGCTGCTGCTGGAGGGGCCGCCGGCCGGCCGGCACCTGCTCGGCTGGTGGCGCACGCCGGCGCCGCTGGCCGGGTTGCTCGGTCCGGACGGCGCGGTGGACAAGCTCACCGCCGTGGCGGTCACCGACGTGCCGGGGGGCCGGCTGGAGCGGCTCTTCGACCGTCCGGTGTGGTGGGAGCCGCGCCCGGGACGCGCGGCGCTCTGGGACGGTCCGGAGGAGCAGGGGACGGTCTTCGTGCCGTTCGGCACCGGGGAGGCGGCCTGATGACCGAGACTCCGACGGCGGTGCCGGGGCCCCGGGTCGGTGACCCGACCGTGGCGGTGGACCCCGCCGAGTCGGCCTGGGCGGAATATGTCGCGGCCGCGCGGCAGCTCGACGGGGTACGCCGGTCGGCGGCGACCGCCGCCGGGGAGCAGGCCCGGTCGGTGGCGGCGGCCCGTGCGGAGCTGACCGGGGTACGCGAGCGGTTGGCGTCCCAGCAGTCGCGGCTACGCGATCTGGGGGTGCCGGCGATCTCCCTGGTCCCGACCCCGCCGGAGGTGACCGAGGCGGCCCGGTCGATGGCGGGTGGGCCGTCCGCCGTGCTGGCGGCGTTGCGCTCGGCCGGCGGCTGGGCGGACGCGGCGGACGACACGCTGTCCGCGCGCGGACTGCCCCGCCTGGCCCGCTGGCCGTCCCGTCCGCGCAACCTGCTGGTGTACGGGCCGGTGGCGCTTGTGGTGCCACTGCTGCAGCTCATCCTCCACGCGGTCGCCGGCCCGGGCCCGGTGACCGTGCTGGCGCTGCTGGTGGGGCTGCCGCTGCCGGCGGTCTCGTTCATGCTGGGCTGGCTCGCGGTGGGGCGGGTCTTCCGTCCGCGTCCGACCGACCGGGTGGACCGGACACCCCGGTTCGGCGCCCTGGTCTGCCTGGTCCCGGCGGTGCTCACGGCCGCCGGCCTGCTGCTGGCCGTGCTGCCGGGCTGACCGTCCGAGAATGGCGACGGCCGCGCCTCCGCCGGTGGGAGCGCGCGGCCGTGGGAGCCGTCGGGTCAGCGGTGCATGATCAGGGCCATCGCCTCGGCACGCGACTTGGCGTCGTTCTGCAGCCCGCCGCGGACCGCGGAGGTGATGGTCTTGGCGCCGGACTTCTGGATGCCCCGCATGGCCATGCACATGTGCTCGCACTCGAGCACCACGATGACGCCGCGCGGGGCGAGGCTGGACATCAGCAGGTCGGCGATCTGCGAGGTGAGCCGTTCCTGCACCTGGGGTCGGCGGGCGAACACCTCGACCAGCCGGGCCAGCTTGGACAGGCCGGTGATCCGGCCGTCCGGCCCGGGAATGTAGCCGATGTGCGCGCTGCCCCGGAACGGCAGCAGGTGGTGCTCGCAGAGGCTCATCACGTCGATGTCCCGGACGAGCACCAACTCCTCGTGGTTGGCCTCGAACGTGGTGCGGAGCACCTGCGTCGGGTCGACGCGCAGGCCGGCGAAGAGTTCGGCGTACGCGCGGGCGACCCGGGCGGGTGTCTGCTGGAGGCCGTCGCGGTCGGGGTCCTCGCCGACCGCGATGAGGATCTCCCGGACGGCTTTCTCGATCCGGGGCAGGTCGACGCTCTCCTCGACCGGGCCACCGGTCAGCTTGCCGCTGATCAGGCGCGCGGCCACGTAGTCGAGCGCGTCGTCCCCGTCGGGCTCGGTCGCGGAAACGGCCGGCTCCCGGTGAGGGGAGCCGGCCGTCGGGTCGCTGCTCAGTGCGTACCGTCCGAGTTGTTGCTGGATCCGCCGACCGAGATGCCGTCGGCGGTGGCCTGCTTCTGCAGCGCGTCCTTCTCGGCCGGGGTGAGAACCGGCGGCTCGGTGGAGGGCTGGCGCTTGCCGAAGCCGTGGTAGGGCGCCATCGGCGGGCGCTTGACCACCCGGGCGGCGATCCGGGCCATGTCGGCGGTGGAGAGGGTTTCCTTCTCCATCAGCTCCAGGACCATGTTGTCCAGCACGTCCCGGTATTCCACCAGGATTTCCCAGGCCTCGTCGTGGGCCAGTTCGATCAGCGCGCGCATCTCGCTGTCGATCTCGGCGGCCACCGAGTCGGAGTAGTCCCGCTCGTGGCCCATGTTGCGGCCGAGGAACGGCTCGTCGCCGCTGGTGCCGTACTTGATCGCACCGAGCTTGGAGCTCATGCCGTACTGGGTGATCATCGCGCGGGCCAGCTGGGTGGCCTTCTCGATGTCGTTGCCGGCGCCGGTGGTCGGCTCGTGGAACACCAGTTCCTCGGCCGCCCGGCCGCCCAGCGCGTACGCCAGGGTGTCGATCATCTCGGCCCGGGTCTGGGTGTACTTGTCCTCGGTGGGGAGGACCAGCGTGTGACCCAGCGACCGGCCGCGGGACAGGATCGTCACCTTGTGCACCGGTGCGGCGTGCGGCAGCGCCCAGGCGACCAGCGCGTGCCCACCCTCGTGGTACGCGGTGATCTTCTTTTCCTGGTCGCTCATCACCCGGGTGCGGCGCTGCGGACCGGCGATCACCCGGTCGATCGACTCCTCGAGCGAGTCGTTGGTGATCGCCCGCTGCTCCTTACGCGCGGTGAGCAGCGCGGACTCGTTGATCACGTTGGCCAGGTCGGCGCCGGAGAAGCCCGGGGTACGCCGGGCGACCGCGTCGAGGTCGACGTCGGGCGTGAACGGCTTGCCCTTGGCGTGCACCCGGAGGATGGCCTTGCGGCCCTCCATGTCGGGGGCGTCGACCGGGATCTGCCGGTCGAACCGGCCCGGGCGCAGCAGCGCCGGGTCGAGGATGTCCGGCCGGTTGGTGGCGGCGATCAGGATGACGCCGCCCTTGGTGTCGAAGCCGTCCATCTCGACCAGGAGCTGGTTGAGGGTCTGCTCCCGCTCGTCGTGGCCGCCGCCCATGCCGGCGCCACGGTGCCGGCCGACCGCGTCGATCTCGTCGACGAAGACGATCGCCGGGGCGTTCGACTTGGCCTGCTCGAACAGGTCACGGACCCGGCTGGCGCCGACACCGACGAACATCTCGACGAAGTCGGAGCCGGAGATGGAGTAGAACGGCACCCCGGCCTCGCCGGCCACGGCGCGGGCGAGCAGCGTCTTACCGGTGCCGGGCGGACCGAAGAGCAGCACGCCCTTCGGGATCTTGGCGCCCAGGGCCTGGTATTTCGCCGGGTTCTGCAGGAAGTCCTTGATCTCGTGCAGTTCCTCGACGGCCTCTTCCGCCCCGGCCACGTCCGCGAAGGTGGTCTTCGGGGTGTCCTTGGTGATCATCTTCGCCTTGGACTTGCCGAAGTTGAGCACCCGCGAGCCGCCGCCCTGCATCTGCGACATGAAGAACAGCAGCAGGAGCACGAGCAGCGCGATGGGGAGGAGATTGACCAGCAGGCTGACCCAGATGCTGTCCGACGACACCTTGGTGTCGACCGCACCGGTGATCCGGTCCGCCGCCTCGGCCTCGCGGACCTGGTTCCAGACCTGGCCGCCGACCTCGTACGGGAACTGCGCCTCGATCTTGTCGGTGTTGGTGTCGCCGAACTTGGCCTTGTCCTTCAGGTCGAGCTGGAGCGTCTGCTCCTTGTCCTGGAAGACGACCTTCTCGATGCCACCCTTATTGAGCTGGTCGAGCGCAACGGATGTGTCCACCCGGTGGTAGCTGGGACCAGCGGTGAACAGTTGACTGAGCACAACGGCGCCGAGGATGACCAGGATGATCCAGACCACCGGTCGGCGGAAGAAACGCGTACGTTCCATGCTGTCGTCGGGCGCCGAGGCGCCCGCATCCTCCTGATCGACGTCCTGACCGTCTGAATGGTGTCGCCGCCTCGGGCGGCGGCCGGAGCCGCCGTGCGGGCCGGCCCGACCCCCGGGGCACGCGAACTGCCGCACCACGGTCATTCGACGGTACACCGTACGGGCGAGGTGTGAGCTTGTGAGCCCGGCACTTACGCGTAGGGCGAACCAGGGTTTGAGCCGGCGTGGCGGGGAGCTCCGCACCCGACCCGCCCATGCCGCACGGTCTTGCGGCTCGAGGGGTCGGGCGTGGAGGGTGCCTCCACGTCACCGGCCCCTACCGTAGACCGAAAGACTGAGAGCCCGCTGAACGTCCGCTGACGAGCGGCCCGCCGGCGCTCAGGCGCGGGCGTAGACCTCGGGCTTGAGCACCCCGACGTACGGCAGCTCGCGGTAGCGCTCGCCGAAGTCGAGGCCGTAGCCGACGACGAACTCGGTGGGGATGTCGAAGCCGACGTACTTCACCGGGACCTGCACCTTGACCGCGTCCGGCTTGCGGAACAGGGCGACCACCTCGACGCTGGCCGCGGAGCGGGACTCGAGGTAGCGCAGCAGCCAGGAGAGGGTCAGGCCGGAGTCGACGATGTCCTCGACGACCACCACGTGCCGGCCGGCGATGTCGCGGTCCAGGTCCTTGAGGATGCGCACCACGCCGGACGAGGTGGTGCCCTGGCCGTACGAGGAGACGGCCATGAACTCCAGCTCGGCGGGCGGGCCCTGGCGGCCCAGCGCGCGGGCGAAGTCGGCCATGAACATGACCGCGCCCTTGAGCACGCAGACGAGCAGGAGACCGTCCTCGACGTGCGCGTAGTCCGCCGAGACCTGCTTGGCCAGCTCCGCCGTCTTCTCGCGGATCTGCGCCTCGGAGATGATCACGTGGTCGATGTCGGCGTCGTACCAGGAGCCGTCAGCCATGCTCCTAGCCTGCCGTACGCCGGATGGCCTCCGTCGGCGGGGCCGCCCCTTTTGGCGCGGTCCCGCCGGGGATTTTCGGCGCGAACGAAACAAATCACCTCAGCAGGTGCGGGAGCGCCAGCGCCGCCCGTCGTCGGTCGGCTTCCAGTCGGCCGAGTCGCGGGTGTCGGCGGTGAGCCCGAGGGCGCTGGCCCCGACGAGCAGGAGCAGGAAGAGCAGGAGCAGCAGAACGGTCATGGCGGCGCTCGCTTTCACATGGTTGAGACTGTTTTCGCCGCCGGTGCGCACCGGACACCACCAAGTCTGCGGCCCGCCGTCCGGTGCGGACAGTGGCAGAAATGCCAGCGGGCATCGATTTCCTGCCACTGCCCGGGTTACCCTCGTCACATGCTCCGCTCCGTAGCCGTCATCGCCCTGGACGACGTCGCCGCGTTCGAACTCGGCGTGGTGGCGGAGGTGTTCGGCACCGACCGCACCGTCGACGGGTTCCCCGGCTACCGCTTCGACGTCTGCACCGCCGACGGCGGCCCGGTCCGCAGCCGCTCCGGCTTCCTGCTCACCCCGACCGCCGACCTCGCCCCGGTCGACGACGCCGACCTGGTGGCGGTGCCGGCGCACTCGGGCGACACCGCCGTGCCCGAGCCCGTGCTGGCCGCGCTGCGCCGCGCCGCCGACCGGGGCGCCTGGCTGCTCAGCGTCTGCTCCGGCGCGTTCGTGCTGGGCCGGGCCGGGCTGCTCGACGGGCGTGACTGCACCACCCACTGGCGACACGTCGACGAACTCCAGGAGCAGTTCCCGACCGCCCGGGTCCACTGCAACTCGCTCTACGTGCAGGACGGCCGACTGCTGACCAGTGCCGGCACCGCCGCCGGGATCGACGCCTGCCTGCACCTGGTCCGCCAGGAGCACGGCTCGGCCGTGGCCACCCGGCTGGCCCGACGGATGGTGGTCCCGCCGCACCGCGACGGCGGCCAGGCCCAGTACGTCGAGGCGCCCATCCCGGCCGCGCCGGAGGCGCCCACCCTGGAACCGGTGCTGGAGTGGCTGATGGGGCACCTGGACCGCGCCGTGACAGTGGACGAGCTGGCCGCCCGGGCTCAGATGGCCCCGCGCACCTTCGCCCGCCGGTTCCGCGCCGAGACCGGCACCACGCCGCACGACTGGCTGACCAACCAGCGCGTGCTGCTGGCCCGCCGGCTGCTGGAGGACACCACGCTCAGCGTGGAGAACGTCGCGGACCGGGCCGGCTTCGGCGACGCGGCGACGCTGCGGCACCACTTCACCCGCCGGGTCGGCACCACACCGCAGGCCTACCGGACCACGTTCCGCGAGCGTGTCGACGCCCGACCGGCGCCCGTGCGAAGACGTTGAGCGGGGCCCCCGCCTCCACCGGAGGCGTCAGGCGGGGGCCCCGCCGTGCACCAGGCGGCCGGCGTGGCGGCGCACCGGCAGGCCGCCGGGCAGGTGCGCCGGGCCCTGCCCGCGCCAGTCGGTGACCAGGGCGTCGAGCGCCGCCACGTGCCGGTGGGACAGGTCGGCCGGCGCGGCGCCCAACTCCCGCGCCCAGGCGTGCAGCACCCGGGTACGGACCGCCGCCGGCAACGCGGCCAGCGCGGCCACCGAGAGCCCACCGCCGGCGTCCCGGACGTCGTCGAGCGCGGCGGCGGACAGCGTGTCCAGCGCCGCCACGTCGGCGGCGAGCAGGCGGGCGGTCCGGGCCAGGTTCGCCACCACGCCCGGCCCGAGCGCGTCGACCAGCGCCGGCAGCGCCTCGGCCCGGACCCGGGCCCGGGCGTACGCCGGGTCGGTGTTGTGCGGATCGGTCCACGCCGCCAGGCCGAGCGCGGCGCAGGCCGCCCGGGTGTCGCACCGCGCCACGTCGAGCAGCGGGCGCAGCAGCGGCACCCCGTCCAACTCCCGCCGCTCCGGCATCCCGGACAACCCGCGCGGGCCGGAACCGCGCGCCAGCGCGAGCAGTACCGTCTCCGCCTGGTCGTCCCGGGTGTGCCCGAGCAGCACCCCGGCCGCGTCGTGGCGCCGGGCGGCCGCGACCAGCGCCTCGTAGCGGGCCGTCCGCGCGGCCGCCTCCGGCCCCCCGGGCCGGCCGGCCACCCGTACCGCGACCACCTCGACCGGGTCGAACCCGGCCGCGCGCGCCCAGTCGGCGACCGCGGCGGCCCGGTCGGCGGAACCCGGTTGCAGGCCGTGGTCGACGGTCACCAGGCCGGCCGGACGGCCGAGCCGCGGCGCCACGAACACGGTGGCCGCGGCCAGGGCCAGCGAATCGGGGCCGCCGGAGCAGGCCACCAGCACAGGCCCGGCCCCGGGCAGCCCGGCCAGCAGCCGGCGTACGGCGAGCCGCACGGCGGCGACCGCCGGCGCCGGCGACGGCGTGGCCGGCGACCGCCCAGCCGGCGCGCCCGGTGGAGCCGACGCGCCGGGTTCAGCCGGCGGTCGGGGTGGCACCGGCCGGCCCGTGCACCCGGGACACCCAGGCCTCCGGGTCACCCAGCTCGTCGAGCCGGGGCAGGGTGAGCGGGGACGAGAAGATCTTGTTGAAGCCGGCCATGCCGACCCGCTCCACCACGCCGTGCACGAACTTGCGGCCCTCGGCGTACTGGCGCATCTTGACCTCGACGCCGAGCAGCCGCCGGATCGCCTTCTCCAGCGGGTTGCCGGACTCGCGCCGGCGGTTGAACGCCGCCCGGATCGACTCGACGCTGGGGATGACCGCCGGGCCGACGCCGTCCATCACGAACTCGGCGTGCCCCTCCAGCAGCGTCATCAGCGCGGTCAGCCGGTCCAGCACCGCGCGCTGCGCCGGGGTCTGCACGATGTCGAGCACGCTGGCGCGGCTGTCCGGGTCCTTGACCGCGTCGGAGAGCGTGGCCACCCCGCGGCGCAGGCGCTCCAACAGGTGCTCACCGCCCTGCGAGGCGTCCACGAAGGCCTGGACCTCGCCGAGGAAGTAGGCGCGCATCCACGGCACGGCGGTGAACTGGGTGCGGTGGGTGACCTCGTGCAGGCACACCCACAGCCGGAAGTCACGCGGGTCGGCGCCGAGCTTCCGCTCGACCTCGACGATGTTCGGGGCCACCAGCAGCAGTTGGCCGGGGTCGCCGGCGAAGACCTCGTACTGGCCGAGCACCCGGCCGGACAGGTAGGCCAGCACGGTGCCGGCCTGCACGCCGGTGAGCCGGGAGCCGATCGCCTCGGTGAACGCGCCCGGCCGCTTGTCCCCGGAGAGCCGCTCGACCAGCGGGGTGACCACCTCGCGCAGCCCGGCGATGTTCGCCGCCGCCCAGTCGCGGCGGTCGACCACGCGCACCGGCGGGTGGGCCACCTGGGCCCGCAGGCCGGTGTAGTCGGCCACGTGACCGGCGGCCTCCTCGGTCAGCCGGCGCAGGTCGCCGACCACGTCGGTGGCCTCGGTGTACGACACCCGAGGGCCCGACTTGCTCAGCGCCCCCGCGGTGGCGGCGGCCAGATCCCAGTCCACGAACTGCGCCATGAACCCACCGTACCCGCGCCGCGACACCCCCACCCGGGCTCGCGCCGGTCGATCGACGCCGGTCGGTGGTCAGCGGCAGCCGCAGCCGGCCAGCGCGGACGTGATCCGGTCGAGCGCCTGCCGGGTCTCGTCGAGCGAACCCTTCGTCCGGTCGGTCAGCACCGCGAACGTGAGCAGCCGGCCGTCGGCGGTGGTCACCGTGCCGGCGATGGCGTTCACCCCGCTCAGCGTGCCGGTCTTGGCCCGCACCACGCCGGCGCCCGTCCGGGTGGTGGCCGCCCGGTAACGCTCGTCGAGCGTGCCGGACCATCCGCCCACCGGCAGGCCGCCGAAGATCGCGGCCAGCTCGGGGTGACTCCCGTTCCCGGCGAGCGTGATCAGGTCGGTGAGCAGCGACGGGCTGATCCGGTTGGTGCGCGACAGCCCGCTGCCGTCGGCCAGACCGATCTCGCCGGCCGGCAGCCCCAGCGCGCCGAGCACCTCGTCGGTGGCGGCCGCGCCGCCGGCGAACGAGCCCGGCTTGCCCTTGGCCAGCGCCACCTGGCGGGCCATCGCCTCGGCGATCACGTTGTCACTGTCGCTGATCATGATGTCGACCAGCCGGATCACCGGCAGCGACTCGACAGTGCCCAGCTCGGCGCCGGGCGCACCCGCCGCCCCGGCCGCCGGTGCGGTCCCGCGCGTCACCTGGGCGGCGCTCCCAGCCAGCCCGAGCAGCTTCGCGAACTGCCGGCCGGCGGTCAGGTCCGGCTGGGGGACCCGGTCCGCGGCGTGGTTGGTCTCCTCGGCGGTGCGCCGGGCCCGCGCCGGGTCCTTCCGGGCGCCGTCGGTCATCAGGGCGGTGATCGCCGCGCCGAACCCGCCGGTGGGGATGTCCGCGTCCCACCCGGGCTCGAACACCGGACCGCTGAACAGCGACGAGTCGACGACCACCTTCGTCGGGGCGGTGCCGCCGAGCGCGGCACGCACCTGGGCGGCGAGGTCGTCCAGCCGGGCCGCCCCCGGGTAGAAGGCGTTCTTCCGGTCCACCGCCAGGGTGGGGTCACCGCCGCCGACCAGGACCACCTCGCCCGGGTTGGCGCCGGCCACCGCCCGGGTGGGGATCCGGTAGGCCGGGCCGCGCGCGGAGAGCACCGCGACGCCGGTGGCCAGCTTGGTCACCGAGGCGGGCACGGTCGGCGTGTCCGGCCCGCTGCCGTAGAGCGCCTGGCCGGTGGTCACGTCCGCCACCGACACGTTCACCCGGTCACCGAGCGCGGGAGCGCGCACCAACGGATCCAGGGCGGCGCGGATGCCGGCACCGGTGGGCAGCGGCGCATTGGTGTCCGGGCCGGCGAGCACCGCCGGCGGGGCGGGCTCGGGCGGGGCGGCGGCCGCGCCGGACGGGGTGCCCTCGCTGCCGAGCCAGCCCGCGACCGGGCCGGGACGGAGCACGGCCAACCCGGCCACGGCGAGGACCAGCACCAGCACCCCGGCGAGCGCCACGACCAGCCGGCCCCGGCGGCGCGGGCCGGCGGGCGGCGGCGGGACCGGCCCCGCCGGCGGGACCGGTGGGCTCACCGGGATCGGGGCCGGCCAGTTGCCGACGGTCGCCCGGCCGTCCGTACGGCCGACCCGGGCCGAACCGGCGGCGGGGGCACCGCGGTGGGTCAGGTTGGCGCCGGGAACGGACACCCGGCCGGCGGCGCCGGCGGAGCCGGAACCGGATCCGACGGACCGTCGCCCGTCAACCCCCTCGGGGCGGTAGTGTGAATCTTCCCTCCCCACGGCCCCCTCCTCCCCCGCTCGAATTCGCCTTGGGTGACACTACTTCGGTCCGAACACTATGCGGCGGCCGGAGCCGGCGGGGGGCGTTCCTCCCGCGCGGGTGGCCAGCCGCTGGGTTCCGTTAGCCAGCGTGGGCAGACGAGGGAGCGTGGAAGATGGATTTCGACGTCACGGTTGAGATCCCCAAGGGTCACCGCAACAAGTACGAGGTGGACCACGCGACCGGCCGGATCCGGCTGGACCGCACCCTCTTCACCTCCACGCAGTACCCCGCCGACTACGGCTTCATCGAGGGCACCTTGGGCGAGGACGGCGACCCGCTGGACGCGCTGGTGCTGGTGCCCGAGCCGACCTTCCCGGGCTGCCTGATCCGCTGCCGCACCATCGGCATGTTCCGGATGACCGACGAGAAGGGCGGCGACGACAAGGTCCTCTGCGTGCCCTACGAGGACCCGCGCCAGGAGCACCTGCGCGACATCCACCACCTCGGCGAGTTCGACCGGCTGGAGATCCAGCACTTCTTCGAGGTCTACAAGGACCTGGAGCCGGGCAAGTCGGTCGAGGGCGCGACCTGGGTGGGTCGGGTCGAGGCGGAGGCGGAGATCGTCAACTCGTACCGTCGGGCCAAGGAGGCCGCGGAGCGCGGCGAGACGCTGCACTGACGGTGGAACTTCCGGGCCCGGGTCGCACGTCGCGGCCCGGGCCTCGCCGTGTTCAGGCGAGCAGGCCACGCGCCCGGGCGTAGAGGTCGAGCACCGCGCAGGCCACCGGCACCACCGCGACCACCAGCGCGGTGTCGGTCAGGTCGGCCAGCCGGCCGAGGTACGGCGAGACCGGGCGGCGGGCGTACGTGGTGCCGGCGGTGACCGCCACCAGGGCCAGCGCCAGCCCGCCGACGACCAGCGCGAGCCGGCCGCCCGGCCCGGCCCGGCCCGCGAGCACGGCGCCGAGCAGGGCGTAACCGGCGAGCCCGGCGGTGATCGCCGGCACCCGGTGCCGGACCGCCACGAAGAGTCGGGAGCGCAGCAGCAGCACCGCACAGCCGACGGCGACCAGCAGCCGCCCGGCCGTCCCGCCGGTGGCGACGAGCACCGCGGCGGCGCCCACCGCCAGCACCGCGTGCCCGAGCAGCATCCCGGTCAGCACCTCCTCGGCCCGGGCCACCGCCGCGTGCACCCGCCCCCGATCGGGCAGGTCACGGGTGCCGGCCGGGGTGGGCAGGGTGAGCGGCGGCAGCGGCAGCTTGCCCACCCGGATGGCCAGCAGCGGCAGCCCGCCGAGGGCGAAGACCAGGACACCGAGCAGCACGGCGGCCGCGCCGGCCGGGTCGAGCGGCAACGCACCGAGGGCGGTCGCCGCGCCGGCGGCGCCGACCGTCACACCGGCCACCGGCACCCGGGACCGGTGCGCCACGCCGAGCAGGGCGAGCACCGCCGCCAGCAGCAGTGCGACCGAGCCGACGAGCAGCTCGGGGGCGCCGACCCAGCGCAGGCCGGGGATCGGGCCGACCGGGTCACCGGAGCCGACCGCGAGCGCGCCGGCCGCCGCCGCCCAGGGCAGCGCGTATCCGCCGAGGGTGGCGCCGGCCGGGCCGTCGGAGTAGGCGCGTGAGGCCGCGGTGGCGGCGAGCAGCAGGATCAGGGCGACCGCCGCGGCGACCGGCCAGCCACGCTCGCCGGGGCCGACCGAGAGCACCGCGACCAGCCCGACGGCCGACGGCACGCCGGCGCCGGCCAGCGCCGCTGTCCGGGTCGCTCCGGCCGACCAGGCGGCGCCCCGGCGGCGGGCCCCGTCGACGATCGCCTCGACCACGTCGTCGTACTCCAGCTCGGGCCACTCGGCGCGGGCCGGCACGAGGTGCAGCACCTCACCGTCGCGGACGCCCTGCGGCAGCAGCGCCTGGGCGGTGGCCAGCACCGCGCCGTCGGTGCGCCGCAGCACCCACCCGCCGTGCCGCTCACCGTCGTCGGCGAGCCCCTCCCCGGCGTGCCGGAGCACCTCCGGGAGCAGCTCGGCGAGGGGAACCTGCTCCGGCAGGGCCACGTCGACGCGGCGGCGGGGCGCGCTGATCGTGACCCGGGCGAGCCCGCTTGTCATCGACGTATCTCCATCATCGGGCCGGATCGGTGGGCTGACGGACGAGAGGACTTTACCTACTATGAGCCAGGCTCGGGTTACCGAGAGCCATGGGAGGCTCCGTGTCCACTGTCGTCATCAAGCGGCCGCCGCGCCGACCGGCCCCGGAGATCCCGGTCGGCGAGCTGCCCGTCGAGGCGCCGCCGGAGATCCCCGCGGCGGCCGGCGGGCGCTGGCAGCAGGCGCTGCTGGTGCTGCCGATGCTCGGCGGCACGGTGGCGATGGCGATGATGTTCGGCCGGGGCGGCGGTGCCTACTCGTACGTGGTGGGCGGAATGTTCGGGCTCTCCTCGCTGGCGATGCTGGTGACCACCTGGGGCAACGCCGGCCCGAAGAAGTCCGAGCTGATGGCCGCCCGCCGGGAGTACCTGCGGCACCTGGCCACGCTGCGCCGGAGGGTGCGGGAGACCGCCGGCGCCCAACGGGCCGGCCTGGCCTACCGCCACCCCGAGCCGGGGCGGCTCTGGTCCACGGTCGACAGCCACCGGGTGTGGGAGCGCCGGCCCGGCGACCCGGACTTCGCCGTGGTCCGGGTCGGCGTCGGCCCGCAGACGCTGGCCACCCCGCTGGTTCCGCCGGTGACCCGGCCGCTGGAGGAGCTGGAGCCGATGACCGCCGGGGCGCTGCGGCGCTTCCTGGACGCGTACTCGGTGGTGCCGGACCTGCCGGTGGCGCTGTCGCTGCGCAGCTTCGCCCGGGTCTTCGTGCGCGGCCCGGCCGGCACGGTGCGCGGGTCCGGCTCGCCGGCCGCGCAGGCGCTGGCCCGGGCGGTGCTCACCCAGCTCGCCGTCTTCCACGCCCCGGACGAGCTGCTGGTCGCGGTCTGCGCCGGGCCGGAGCGCCGGGACCGGTGGGAGTGGGTGAAGTGGCTGCCGCACGCCCACCATCCGACCCGCACCGACGCGCTCGGCCCGGTGCGGCTGGTCACCAGCTCCGCCGCCGACCTGGAACGGCTCCTCGGCGACGTGCTCGGCAGCCGGTCCCGGTTCAGCCCGCACGGCCCGGCGACCGACGGGCCGCACGTCGTGGTGGTGCTCGACGGCGGCGATCTGACCGGGGCGGCCGACCTGGCCGGCGACGGCGGCATCGACGCGGTCACCGTGCTCGACCTGGACACCCCGCCGCCCCGGCTGCTCGACCGCTACGCCCTGCTGCTCGACCTGGTCGACGGCCGGCTGCACTCGCACTCGTCGGAGGGGCACGCCGAGGTGGGCGCCGCGGACGCGCTGGCGCCGGCCGACGCGGAGGCGGTCGCCCGGCGGCTCGCGCCGCTGCGGCTCGCCGGCACGGTACGCGGACCGGACGCGCCGGCCGGCGCCGAACCGGGCCTGCCGGAGCTGCTCGGCCTCGGCGACCCGGACGGCTTCACCGCCGAGCAGGGCTGGGCGCCCCGCGCCGCCCGGGACCGGCTCCGAGTGCCGATCGGGGTGGGCGCCGACGGCGGGGCGATCGACCTCGACCTGAAGGAGTCGGCGCTGGACGGCATGGGCCCGCACGGGCTGCTGATCGGCGCCACCGGCTCGGGCAAGTCGGAGCTGCTCCGCACGCTGGTGCTCGGGCTGGCCGCCACGCACAGCTCGGAGCAGCTCAACTTCGTGCTCGTCGACTTCAAGGGCGGCGCCACCTTCGCGCCGTTCGAGCGGTTGCCGCACACCGCCGCCGTGATCACCAACCTGGCCGACGCGCTGCCCCTGGTCGACCGGATGGTCGACGCGATCAACGGCGAGCTGATGCGCCGGCAGGAGCTGCTGCGCCGGGCGGGCACCTTCGCGAGCGTCCGCGACTACGAGCGGGCCCGCGCGGCCGGCAGCCCGCTCGCCCCGCTGCCGTCGCTGCTGCTGATCTGCGACGAGTTCTCCGAGCTGCTCTCCGCCAAGCCCGACTTCATCGACCTCTTCGTGCAGATCGGCCGGCTGGGCCGGTCGCTCGGGGTGCACCTGCTGCTGGCCAGCCAGCGGCTGGAGGAGGGGCGGCTGCGCGGGCTGGACACCCACCTGTCGTACCGGATCGGGTTGCGCACGTTCTCGGCGCTGGAGTCCCGGACGGTGCTCGGCGTGCCGGACGCGCACGAGCTGCCCCGCAGCCCGGGGCACGGCTACCTGCGCTCCGGCACCGACCCGCTGGTCCGCTTCAAGGCCGCGTACGTCTCCGGGGCGGTCCGTCGCCGCACCGGCCCGGCGGGCGCCGCCGGTGGCGGCGCGGCGCGGGTGCTCGCGTTCTCCACCCACCTGGCCCCGGTGCCCCGGCCGACCACGCCGGCCGCCCTCCCGGTCGAGGAGGAGACCGGCGAGACGCTGCTCGACCTGGTGGTCGACCGCCTCGCCGGGCAGGGCCCGCCGGCGCACCGGGTGTGGCTGCCCCCGCTGGACGCCTCACCCACGCTCGACGAACTGCTCGGCCCGGTCGGCGCCGACCCGGTCCGTGGGCTCACCGTGGCCAATCCCGAGCTGCACGGCGCGTTGCAGGTGCCGGTGGCCGTGGTGGACAAGCCGTTCGAGCAGCGGCGGGACCTGCTGTGGCTGGCCCTGGACGGCGCGGCCGGGCACGTGGCGGTGGTCGGCACCACCCGCAGCGGTCGGTCCGGGCTGCTGCGCGCGCTGATCTGCGCGCTGGCGCTCACCCACACGCCGGCCGAGGTGCAGGTCTACTGCCTCGACCTCGGTGGCGGGACGCTCGGGGCGCTGCGCGACCTGCCGCACGTCGGCGGCGTCAGCGGGCGGACCGACGGCACCGCGGTCCGCCGTACCGTCGGCGAGGTCGCCGGCCTGCTCGCCGAGCGGGAGCGGCGATTCACCGAGGCCGGGGTGGAGTCGATGGCGGCGTGGCGCCGGCGGCGGGCCGCGACCCCGGCGGGCGGCGCGGCCGGGGCCGACCCGTTCGGCGACGTGTTCCTGGTCGTCGACGGCTGGAACACGCTGCGCGGCGAGTACGAGGATCTGGAACCGCTGGTCACCGAGCTGGCCACCCGGGGCCTGGCGTACGGGGTGCACGTGGTGGCGAGCGCGCTGCGCTGGTCGGACTTCCGGCCGGCGATCCGCGACCTGTTCGGCTCCCGGCTGGAGCTGCGCCTCGGTGACCCGTCCGACTCGGTGGTGGTCAAGCGCGCGCTGGCGGCAACGGTCCCGGAGGAGCGGCCGGGGCGCGGGATCACCGCCGGCGGGCTGCACTTCCTCACCGCGCAGTCCCGGGTGGCCGCCCTGGGCGGCGAGACCGCCGACCTGGTCAAGGCGGTGGCCGGCGGGTGGACCGGCCCGGTGGCGCCCCGGGTGCGGCTGCTCCCGCCGGTGCTGCCCTACGCCGAGCTGGACCAGACCGCGACCACAGGGCTGGCGTTCCCGGTCGGGGTGGCGGAGGCGGACCTGTCCCCGGTGGTGCTCGACTTCGCCACCGAGCCGAACTTCGTGGTCTTCGGCGACGCCGAGTGCGGCAAGTCGTCGTTCCTGCGCGCGCTGGCCACCTCGATCGTCGGTCGGTTCACCCCGGAGCAGGCCCGGGTGATCCTGGTCGACTACCGGCGCAGCCTGATGGGCACGATCGAGACCCCGCACCTGATCGGCTACGGCACGGCCGCGCCGCACACCACCGAGCTGGTCGAGTCGGCGGCCGGCTACCTGCAGGGGCGACAGCCCGGCCCCGAGGTGACCCCGGCCGAGCTGCGGACCCGCTCCTGGTGGACCGGGCCGGAGCTGTTCGTGCTGGTGGACGACTACGACCTGGTGGCCGGCGGGCCGACGAACCCGTTGCGCGCGCTGGAGGAGCACCTCCCGCACGCCCGGGACGTCGGCCTGCACCTGGTGCTGGCGCGGCGCTCGGGCGGTGCCGGCCGGACCGCGTACGAGCCGATCATCCAGCGGTTGCGGGAGTTGTCCACGGCCGGGCTGGTGATGTCGGGTGGCCCGGAGGAGGGGCCGCTCGTCGGTCAGGTGAAGGCCGGGCCGCTGCCCCCGGGCCGGGCGCGTCTGGTCACCCGCCGTGAGGGCGTACGTCTGGTGCAGTTGGCTCATCTCCCGCCCGGATGACCGGGTACGCGGAGTTGCCCCGTGACGGCCGGGACAACCGGTAATCTCCGAGCAGCATGTGTCGGAAGCGACGGAGTGGCTGGGGAATGTGACCAGGGATCGGCAGGGACTTCCCGGCGTGCCGCCCCGGCGTCTCGCCGGGCGGGCGCTGCTCGCCGCCGTGGCGGCGCTGGCCGTCACGGCCGGTCCGCTGGCGCCCCCGGCGCACGCCGCGCCGGCCGCCCCCGTCGCCGCGTTCCGCACCGACCAGGTCCGCGACGAGCAGTGGCAGTTGAAGGAGTTGCGGGCGAAGACCGCCTGGCGGACCTCCACCGGGCGCGGCGTGGTGGTCGCGGTGATCGACTCCGGGGTGGACGGCTCCCATCCCGACCTGGCCGGTCAGGTCCTGCCCGGTCTCGACCTGGTCGATCCGGCCGGCGGCGGGGAGGAGCCGGACCCGGTCGGGCACGGCACCACGGTGGCCGGCCTGATCGCCGGGCGGGCCGACGACGACCGGGGCGTGGTGGGCCTGGCGCCGGACGCGAAGATCCTGCCGATCCGGGTGCTGGACGCGGAGAACCGTTACGACGACGCCCTGGTCATCGCGAAGGCGGTGCGCTGGGCGGTCGACAACGGCGCCCGGGTGATCAACCTGTCGCTCGGCGGCAGTGGTGACAGCCCGGCCCTGGCCGCCGCGCTCGACTACGCCTTCGCCCGCGACGTGGTGGTGGTCGCCTGCACCGGCAACCTGGCCACCTCGACCACCACGAAGGTCTGGTACCCGGCCCGTGAGCCGGGCGTGCTGGCGGTCACCGGCCTGGACCGCGACAGCGAGAACCTCTGGTCGGGTTCGATCACCGGCCACGAGACGGTGCTGAGCGCCCCGGCCACCGCCCTCTACGGCGCCCGCTCGCGGGGCGGCTACTGGCGGGTGCAGGGGACGAGCTTCGCCGCGCCGCTGGTCGCCGCGACGGCCGCCCTGGTCCGGGCCAGATATCCGAAGATGACCGCCGGTGACGTGGTGAACCGGCTGGTCAGCACCGCCCGGGATCTCGGCCCGACGGGCCGGGACGACCGCTTCGGCTACGGCATGGTCGACCCGGTGGCCGCGCTCACCGCCGACGTGCCCGTGGTGGGGCAGAACCCGCTGGACGACAACGCCTCCCCCGGCGTGGTGGGCTTCGGGCCGGCCCCGGGCGAGGGCCCCGACACCCGGGCCGCGGTGGCGGGGCAGGGCGGCGACCCGTTCGGCGGTCCGAAACAGACCGGGTGGTCGGCCCGCCCGGCCGGCCAGGCCGAGGTCTCCGCGCCGGAGCGGATCTGGACCGGCCTGGCCCTGTTCGTCGCCCTGCTCACCGGCGCCGCGCTGATGGTGCGCCGGTTCCGGCGGGCCCGTCGCTGACCGGTCTGACCGGGACCTGCCCGGGGTAGTGAACGGCGCATGAACACCACCGGTCCGACGTCCACCCGTGACCGGTCCTGGCGGAGCCGCCGCCTGGACCCCGACCGCTCGCTGGGCCTGCGGCTCACCCTGGCCGCCGTCGCGGCGGTCCTGGTGCTGGTGCCGTTCGCCCTGCTCGCGCTGCTGGTCCTGGGCGCGTGGCCGCCGCTGCTCCGGCTGGACGCGTCGGTCACCGACGCGTTCCACGGCTACGCGCTGGCGCATCCGGCCTGGGTGCGGGCGATGACCGTGTGGACGCACGTGTTCGGGCCGGGCCCGCTGCGGGTGGCCGCCGCGGTGGTGGTGGTCTGGCTGCTGCGCCGCCGATCCCCCCGACTGGCCGTCTGGGTGGTCACCACGATGCTCGTCGGTGGGTTGCTCGGCGCGTTGCTCAAGCTGCTGGTCGGCCGGAACCGGCCGGACCTGCTGGAGCCGGTGGCCCGGGCGGCCGGCTACTCGTTCCCGTCCGGGCACGCGTTGAACGCGGCGCTGGCCGCCGGGGTGCTGCTGCTGGTCTTCCTGCCGTTCGCCAGGCACAGCCGGGCGGGTCGGGTCGCGCTCTGGACCGCCGCGGTGCTGCTGACGGTGGTGACCGGGCTCAGCCGGATCGCGCTGGGCGTGCACTGGACCAGCGACGTGGTGGGCGGTTGGGTGCTGGGGGTGGCGGTGGTGGCGGCCACCGCGGCCGGGTTCGCCACCTGGCGGACCGGGGCCGGTCACCGGCCGGCGCGCCCGCTGCGCGAGGGCGTCGAGCCGGAGCTGGCCGATCCGGGGCCGGAAAACGGGCGCGCGTAGCGGCGCGTCCGTCGGGGTAAAGGGCGGCTCATGTCCGATGTCGCGGTCCAGATCGCCCGGCGCGTGCTGCTGCCGGTGTCCCTGCTCTTCGCCGTCATGGTGGGGTTGGGTCTCCTGGTCACCCGGGTGCTCACGCACACCTGGCCGTTCACCGTGGAGGACGGGGTGAACCGCGAGTTCGCGGGCGACCGGACGCCCGTCTGGAACGACGTGTCGCTGGTCTTCAGCACGCTGGCCAGCACCCAGATGATCGTCGTGGTGACGGTGCTCGCCGCGCTGGTACTGCGGCTGGTGCTGCACCGCTGGCGGGAGCCGATCTTCCTGTGCGCGGCGGTGACCGCCCAGGCCCTGGTCTTCTTCTTCACCACCATGGTCATCGACCGGAACCGTCCGACGGTGGAGCACATGGACGCGTCCCCGCCGACCTCCAGCTTCCCCTCCGGCCACACCTCGGCGGCGACCGCGCTCTACGTCGGTCTGGCGGTGCTGCTGGCGCTGCGGGCTCGCAGCACCCCGGCCAAGGTCGCCTGGTGGTCGCTGCTGGTGCTGGTGCCGGTCGGGGTGGCGCTCACCCGGATGTACCGGGGCATGCACCACCCCAGTGACGTGGTGGCCTCGTTCCTCAACGGCGGCACCTGCGTGGCGATCATGGCGCGGGCGGTGCTCGACAAGACGCTCACCTGGGGTCGCGCCAAGGTGTCGCCGCTCCGGCCGGGCGACGACGTGGCGCCCGCCGCGGCACCGGCGGGCGGCTGACCGCCACGCCGGTCGGCCGGGCGCCGGCCGGTTCAGGTGCAGTCGCCGGTGCCCACTCCACGGGTACGCTCCGCGCCGGTCAGCGCCACCGACCGCGCCTCGGCCGCGGTCACCGCGAAGCCGGTGTTCGGGTCGTCCGCCGCCGCCGCGAAGATCACGCCGAGCACCAGGCCGTTCGAGGAGACCAGCGGGCCGCCGGAGTTGCCGCTGCGCACCAGTGCCCGGATCGTGTAGATCTCCCGCGTCACGTCACCGGACGAGTAGATGTCCGGGCCGGTGATCCGGTCGACGTCGCGGACCCGGGCCGGCCGGGCGTCGTACGGGCCGTCGAGGGGGAAGCCGAGCACGATCGCGTCCGCGCCGCTGGCGGCGGCCCCGGCGGCGAAGCGCAGCGACGGCCCGGGCAGCCCCGGCACGTAGAGCACGGCCAGGTCCCGCTCCGGGTCGTAGACCACCACCTCGCCGTCGTAGCGCTCGCCGCGCAGCTCCACCGCCACCGAGCGGGTGCCGGCCACCACGTGCGCGTTGGTCATCACCCGGTCGTCGGCGTAGACGAAGCCGGAGCCCTCGATCCGGCGGGAGCAGCTCGGCGCGGAGCCGAGCACCTTCACCACGGACCGCTTGCTGTTCTGCACCACCTGGGAGTTGGCCAGCGCCGGGTCGGGCGGCGAGACCTGGCGCGCGTCGGTGCTGCCCAGGCCGTTGAACACGTCGGGGAAGCCGTTGGTGTCGACGGTGTCCCGCAGGGCGGTGGAGAGGTCCTGGGCCCGGTCGGGCAGCACCCGGTCCACCACGGTGAGCAGCGCGCTGTCCTTCACCGAGGCGGCCAGCCAGGGCACCGAGGACGAGCCCAGCGGCACCGCGACCAGCCAGGCCACCAGCATGACCGCGATGACCGAGATGAACGCGCCGCCGACGTCGTCGACCTTCTTCCCGGTCGGCCCGGTGATGGCCGCGCGCAGGTTGGAGCCGAGCCAGCCGGCCAGCGCCTGGCCCAGCACGGCGAGCCCGAAGATGGCCACCAGGGAGATCAGCACCCGGGTGCCGCTGGACGCGAACTGCTGGGCGATCAGCGGGCCGATCTGGAGGCCGAGCAACGCGCCCAGGAAGAACCCGGAGAACGACAGGGCACCGATGACGAAGCCCTGACGGTATCCGCTGATCGCGAACACGAGCATGAGCAGGAGCAGGACGAGATCCACGGCGGACACGCCCCAAGGGTACGGGCACCGGGCTCACGGCCGGCTCAGCGCTCGCTGAACGTGACCTGAGGATCCGTGCGGGTGATCAGCGCACCGGGCTCTCGTCGGCGGCGTCGGTGCCGGCCGACGGCGCGGGGGCGGCGACGGGCGGCAGCTCCACCACCCGCGAGCGCGGCCAGGGGCGGGCCCAACCGCCCATCTCCAGCAGCGTGTCGATGACGCCGGCGGTGAACCCCCAGACCAGCATGCCGCGCGCCGAGAAGGCCGGCCCGATCCAGCCGCTGGGATGGCGGACCCGCATCCGGTTGTCCGGGTCGACCAGCTCGGCGACCGGCAGCCGGGCGACGTGCGCGACCTCGGCCGGCTCCCGCGGGTGCACCGGGTGCGGGTCGTGCCACCAGGCGAGCACCGGGGTGACCACGAAGTCGCTGACCGGGATCCAGAGCCGGGGCAGCTCGGCCAGCACGGTGACGCTGCCCGGGTCGAGGCCGACCTCCTCGTTCGCCTCGCGCAGCGCGGTGGCCCGGGCGTCGGCGTCCTCCGGGTCGGCGGCGCCGCCGGGGAAGGCCGGCTGACCGGCGTGGTTGCGCAGTGTCGCGGCGCGCTGGAGGACCAGCACGTCCGGCCCGACGCCGGGCTCCTCGCCGAGCAGCACCAGCACGGCGCTCTCCCGGCCGCCGGTCTCGGGGGTGGTGAGCCGGGTGAAGTCCTCCGCCCGCGCGGTGCCGAGCCGGCCCAGCAACGGGTCGAGCCAGGCCGGCGGCCGTCGGGTCATACCCGCACCCCGAGGTGGGTCTGCACGAGCGTCGCGAGACGGGCGTCGTCGAGCGCGCCGGTGCCCTCGATGTGCCGGATCCGGCCGTCGGCGCCGACCAGGACGGTCAGCGGGAACGCGCTGCGTTCGAGCGCGCGCTCGAACGAGTCGCCCTGGTCGACGAGCATCGGGAAACCGACGCCGAAGTCCTCGCCGATGGACTGCGCGCCGCCGCGGCTGTCCCGGCTGTTCACGCCGATCACCTGGAACCGGCCGTCGGCCCGTTCGCTCAGGCGCTGGAAGGCGGGCAGTTCCTTGCGGCAGGGCGGGCACCAGGACGCCCACACGTTGATCACGGCGGGGCCCTTGACGTCGCGCAGCTTGACCGGCGCGCCACCGGTGAAGCAGTTGAGCGCCAGGTCGGGCAGCGGGCCGAGGGGCTTTCCGGCCGGCGCGGGCACGGCCGAGGCCGGCGCGACGGTCAGCGGGGCGCAGTCGGCGAACGGGGACGGGCGCTCCGCCCGGGTGGCCGGCGCCGGGCCGGCCGGCTCTTCGGCCGTGGCGGTGCAACCAGCCGCCGCCAGCAGCACCAGCGGGGCGAGCAGGCGGGCGAGCCGGCGGGTCACGGCGCGTCCGCCGCGGCCGCCTGCTGCGGCACCAGGTCGGGGTCGAGGCCGACGGCCGCCGCGAGGTCCCGCGCGCGGGGGCCCTTCAGCAGCTTCGCCGCCGCGGCCGGCTCGGTCGGCCCGGTGCCGTAGGCGGGGCAGAGCTTCGCCAGCGTGCACGCGCCGCAGGCCGGCTTGCGCGCGTGGCAGACCCGGCGGCCGTGGAAGATGATCCGGTGCGACAGCATGGTCCAGTCGCGCTTCGGGAAGAGCGCGCCGATCGCGTGCTCGATCTTGACCGGGTCGGTCTCGGCGGTCAGCTGCCAGCGCTGCACCAGCCGCTGGAAGTGGGTGTCGACCGTGATGCCCGGGACGTCGAACGCGTTGCCGAGGATGACGTTGGCGGTCTTGCGCCCGATCCCCGGCAGGGTGACCAGGTCGGCCAGCCGGCCCGGGACCTCGCCGTCGTAGCGCTCGCAGAGCGCGCGGCCCAGGTTGATCAGTGAGCTGGTCTTGTTGCGGTAGAAGCCGGTGGGCCGGATCAGCTCTTCCATCTCGCCGCGGTCCGCCCCGGCGTAGTCGGCGGCGGAGCGGTAGCGGGCGAACAGCTTCGGCGTGACCTCGTTGACCTTCTTGTCGGTGCACTGGGCGGACAGGATCGTGGCGACCGCCAACTCCAACGCGTCGGAGTGGTCGAGTTCGCAGTGCGCGTCGGGGTGGGTCTCGGTCAGCACCCGCCCGATGCGGCGGGCCCGACGCGTACGGCCGAGGTCGGTCTCGGGGGAGCGCGTGGTCACGCCGGCCAGCCTACGTCGCGGGGCCGACGCTCCGGTGGGTCGACGCGGGCGGCGTGCGCTCAGCCACCCTTCGGCGCGCTGATCTTGCCGGACGCGTCGATCTTCGCGCCGGTGTCCGGGAAGTCGGCCCGGGTCACCTCGCGGACCAGACCGAGGCCGCGGTCCTGCCGGTCGACGGCCGGCCGACCGACGCCGTTCATCGCGGTCGAGGTGAACGTGCCACCGGCGAAGCGACCCTCGGCGGTGAGCGACACCTTGAGCACGCCGCCCCACCCGAGCCGACCGGAGCTGTTCAGCGACTTCCCGCCGCCGGCGAAGTTGCCCAGGCTGTAGGCGATCAGCCGGCCCTGGTAGAACTCCATGCCGCGCAGCACGTGCGGGCCGTGCCCGATCACCAGGTCGGCGCCGGCGTCGATCACGGTGCGGGCGAAGCGCATCGGGTCGCCCCGGTTCTCGCCCACGTACGTCTCGGTGCCCGGTTTGACCCTGGTCTTCTCGGCGCCCTCGGCGCCCATGTGCACCTGCACCACGACCAGCTTGGCCATCCCCTTGGCCATCTCGATGACCTGCTTGGCGGCGTCGAGGTCGACCAGGCTGTTCGACCAGGGGTACGACGAGAAGCCGACCACTGCCACCTTGACGCCCTTGACGTCGACCACGGTGATCTCGCCGGGCGCCCCGGTGTGCTTGAGCCCGTGCGCCTCCAGCGCCGACTGGGTGTTCTCGTAGCCCTGCTGGCCGTAGTCGTTGCCGTGGTTGTTGGCCTGGTTGAGCAGTTGGAACCCGGCCGAGCGCAGGTGCGCCGCGTAGCCGGGCGGCGCCCGGAACTGGTAGCAGTTCTTCGGGTTCGGGCCGCACTTGCCGGCGCCGGTGTCCTCGGTGAGCGGCTCCTCCAGGTTGCCCATCACCAGGTCGCCCTTGAGCGCGGACTTCACGTCGTCGAAGAAGCCCTTGCCGCCGTTGGGCGGCAGCCGGTTGGGCGCGTTCCCCATGATCACGTCACCGGTCGCGGTGAGGGAGATCGACGCCTCGGTCGTCCCGCCGGTCGCCGCCGGCTGGTCGCCGGTCGCGGGGCCGGCCGAGCCGGTCGACCCGCCACCCTGCCCGGTCTGCCAGACCGGGTCGTCGGTGCCGCCGGAGTCGGAGCACCCGGCGGCGAGCAGGACGGCGAGGAGCGCGACGAGCGCGACGAGGCGCGAGCCGGGGGCCGGACGGCCGGGGACGGCACGGCGCGGGCCGGCGGCGCGGCGGGAACGGGGCAGAGAGCGGGCGGGAGCGTACATCGTCGGCGACGCTACCGTGCCGGGAACGCCGCGACGAGGACCGAATGGCCGGAATACCGGGACCGGCGGTTGTCGGCGGGGCCCGCCGGACCGTCTCCGGACGCTCGGGGCGACGGCGGGAGCGGTCCGGCCTTGCCCGGTCGGACCAGGGGGCTCCGCCGCCCCGCCGGCCGGTGAGCTGCTGCTCGGCGAGGAGACCTCAGCCGGCCCGCCGGTCGGACCAGGGGACGACGGTGCCGGCGCCGCCGGCGCGGACGGCGGCGTGCACGGCGCGGGCCAGCGGGGCGCCCCAGGTCGAGCGCGGGCCGCCGTACGGGGCCGGCTCGCCGTCGGCCGGGCAGAGCACGGTGACCGCGTCGGTGGCGGTGCCGGTGGCCGGCAGTCCCAGGTCCCAGATCGCCTGCGCCTTCGCCTCGGTGGCCGTGGCCACCGCGTTGACCAGCGCCGCGTCGCCGAGGCGGGCCGGCACGTACACGACGATGTTGACCGTCCCGACGCGTTGGGCGGGCGCCGCGGGCGCCGGCGCGGCGGCCCACACCGGGGTGCCCAGGCCGACGGTCGCCCAGACCCGCACGTCACGGTCCGCCCGGCGCACCACCTCGGCCACGTCCACCCCGGTCAGCAGCCCGACCCCGGGACCGGTCAGGTCGAGGTCGCGGGCCAGCTCGGCCAGGTGGGCGGCGGGGTCGTCCCGGTCGTACGACATCGGCACGGTCGCGTTCAGCACCCACCGGCGGACGCCGATCCCCCCACCCAGCGGGGCGGAGCCGACCGCCAGCAGCGGCGCCTCGGCCCGCCAGCACAGCAGCGGGATGTCCCACCCGGATTCGGACCGGCTGGTCAGGGTCGGCTCGCTCAGCACGCCGGTCACCCTACGATCACAGGTGGGAACGGGTGGTGCCGGCCCGGCCCGGAGGGCGGGTATCCAGGGGTGCACCTCCGATTCCTGCTCATGTGCGCCTAGACTGGCGGCGCGCGAGGGATCAGCGGACGGCGGACCCGGGCCGACGGACGGCACGCGCAGGCGGAGGTGCGCGATGGACGAGGTACTGGCCCGCAGCGGGATCTTCCAGGGTGTCGACCCGGAGGCTGCCGAGGCGCTCGCCAAGGAGATGGAGACGATCGACGTCCGCAAGGGCGAGGTCGTCTTCAACGAGGGCGAGCCCGGCGACAGTCTCTACATCCTCCTGTCCGGCAAGATCAAGGTGGGCCGCCGCGCCGCGGACGGCCGGCAGAACCTGATCGCCGTGATGGGCCCGTCGGACATGGTCGGCGAGTTGTCGCTGTTCGACCCCGGCCCGCGGACCGCGACCGCCACCGCGGTCACCGACACCCGGCTGGTCCGGCTGCGCAAGCAGGCCCTGCGGCCGTGGCTCAACAACCGGCCCGAGATCGCCGAGCAGCTGCTCCGGGTGCTGGCCCGCAGGCTGCGCCGGACGAACGACTCGCTCGCCGACCTGATCTTCACGGACGTGCCGGGCCGGGTCGCCAAGAACCTGCTCCAGATGGCCGGCCGGTTCGGCACCCGCGACGGCGGCGTGCTGCGGGTGACCCACGACCTCACCCAGGAGGAGATCGCCCAGCTCGTCGGCGCCTCCCGGGAGACCGTCAACAAGGCGCTCGCCGACTTCGCCTCCCGCGGCTGGCTGCGGCTGGACGGCAAGAGCATCATCATCCTCGACCCGGAGCGCCTGGCCCGCCGCGCCCGCGTCTGATCCACCGCCGGCCCGGGTGTCTCCCGGCCGTCCTTCGTCCCGGCCCGGACCGCCGCACGCGGTCCGGGCCGGTTCCGTCCGGGGCCAGTCCTCGCCCGGACCGATCCTCGGTCGGGCCGGTGCCACCCGAACCGATGCCCGCCCAGGCCGGTGCTCGGTCGGGCCGGTGCCCGCCCAGGCCGGTTCCATGCCGGCGGTGTCGCCCTGACCGGGCCGATGGCGCCGGCGTGGCGGCGGGCCGCAGGGCAGCACCGTAGGGTCGTCTGCCGGGCGCAGAATCGCTGGACCTGCCGGCGCCGGTCGCGCAGGCTCGGGCGATGCATGAACGTGTCGCCGTCCTCTCCGACATCCACGGTGTGCTGCCGGCGCTGGAGGCCGTCCTGGCCGAGCCGGACGTGGCTGCCGCCGACCTGATCGTGCTCACCGGCGACCTGGCCGCCGGTCCGCAGCCGGTCGAGGTGCTGGACCGGCTCACCGCGCTCGGCGACCGTGCCCGCTGGGTCGGTGGGAACGCCGACCGGGAGCTGGTCGAGGCGCGGGCCGGGAAACCGTCGGAGATCGAGGTCTCCAACTGGGCGGCCGGGCAGCTCCGCGCCGACCAGGTGGCCCGGCTGGCCGCGTTGCCGCCGTACCTCAGGCTGCCGGTGACCGGTCTCGGCGAGGTGCTGTTCTGCCACGCGACGCCCCGCGACGACGTGGAGGTCGTGCTCGTCGACTCGCGGCCGGCGCGCTGGGCCGAGGTCTTCGCCGGCCTGCCCGCCGAGGTCGGGACCGTGGTCTGCGGGCACACCCACATGCCCTTCGCCCGGTTGGTCGACCGCCGCCTGGTGGTCAACCCGGGCAGCGTAGGCATGCCGTACGGGGGCGCGGGCGCCTGGTGGGCGCTGCTCGGCCCCGGTGTGCAGTTGCGCCGCACCCGGTACGACGTGGACGCCGCCGCCGACCAGGTGGTCGCCGGGTCCGGCTTCCCCGAGGCGGCGGCGTGGGTCGACGAGTATCTGCGCGGGCGCTACTCCGACCTGGACGCGCTCGCCGTCTTCGGGCCCCGGGACGGTCGCTGACCGTCCATCCTGGACGGGTCGCCCCGATCCGCGACTCTGCGATAGCGTGGCGTGATGGGCCGGCGGTACCGGATACTCCTCGTCTCCAGCAGCGGCGGTGTCCTGCTCGACCTGCTCGCCCTGCGCCCCTGGTGGGAGCGGCACGACCCGGTCTGGGTGGCGGTCCACGCCCCCGACACCGAGGTGGCGTTGGCCGGGCAGCGGGTGCATTGGCGGCCCGAGCTGTCGACCCGCACCCGGCTGCGGGTGCTGCCGGCGACCTGGTGGGCCCTGCGGCTGCTGCGTCGGGAGCGACCCGATGTGGTGGTGTCGGCCGGCACCGGGGTGGCCGTCGGCGTCTTCCTCGCCGCCCGCCTGCTCCGGGTGCCCTCGCTGTGGCTGGAGACGTTCAACATGACCGGGCCGGCCGGCGCCGCCGCCCGGCTCTGCTCCCGGCTCGCCGCCGCCGTGCTGGTGCAGCGTCCCGCGCTGCTGGCGTCCCGCCCCCGCGCGGTGCTCATCGGGGAGCTCTACTGACCATGGCCCGCGTCCTGGTCACCGTCGGCATGGGCCCCTGGCCGTTCGACCGCCTGGTCGACGCCGTCACGCCGCTCTGCGCCGCGCACGAGGTGTTCGTCCAGACCGGCACCTCGACGGTGACCCCGCCGTGCCCGCACGCCCCGTTCCTCCCCCTGGACGACCTGCGGGAGCGGCTGGCCACCGCCGACGTGGTGGTCACCCACGCGGGGAACACCGTCCGGCTGGTGCAGCGACTCGGCCGGGTGCCGGTGGCGGTGGCCCGGGAGGCGGCGCGGGGCGAGATGGGCAACGACCACCAGGTCGCCTACCTGCGCGAGGAGGAACGCTCGGGGCGGGTGGTCGCGGTGTGGGAGGTGGCCGACCTGCCGGCCGTGGTGGCCGCGCACCCCGAACGGCAGCGGCGGTTGCTGGCCGAGCGGCCGCTGCCCGGCGCGGTCGACGGCGAACGGCTCGCCGAGACGCTGGACGCGCTCTGCGCCCGGCTGGTCCGATGAGCCGGGCCGGCGAGCGCCCGACCAGGCCGGTGAGCCGGGCCGGCGAGCGCCCGACCAGGCCGGTGAGCCCGGCCGACGAGGCGTCGCGCCGGCCGGGCACGTCGCCGTTCGCCGCTCATCCGCTGCGCCGATACGCGTTCGCCTGGTCGGTGCTGGCCGGTCGCACCGGCCGGCACCTCGACCTGGGCTGCGGTCCTGGCGACTTCCTCGGCACGCTGCACGAGCACGGCACCGTGACCTGCGAGGGCGCCGACCCCCACCCGGGCTACCTGGCCGGGCTCGCCGAGCGCCACCCGAGCCTGCCGCTGCACCGGCTCCGAGTCGGTGGGCCGCTGCCGTTCGCCGACGGCCGCTTCGACTCGGTCAGCCTGCTCGACGTGCTGGAGCACGTGCCCGACGAGGCCGCGGTGCTCGCCGAGGCGCACCGGGTGCTCGCCCCCGGCGGGCTGCTGGTGCTGACCGTGCCGCGCCGGCACGTCTTCAGCTTCCTCGACCCCGACAACGCCAAGTTCGACTTCCCCCGGCTGCACCGCCTGGTCTACTCGTGGCGGTTCGGGCCGCAGGTCTGGCACAGCCGGTTCGCCGACCTCTCCGACGATCTGCGCGGCGACATGTCGGTCGGCCGGGACCGGCACACCAACTACCGCACCGCGGACCTGCTCCGCCTGCTGCGCGCCGCCGGCTTCGCACCGACCACGGTGACCGGCGCCAACCTGTTCTGGCGGTGGTTGCAGATCCCGGCGCTGCTCGCCGGCGGGCCGGTACGCCGCCTGCTGGAGCGCGGCATCCACCTCGAC
Source organism: Micromonospora humi (assembly GCF_900090105.1). GTDB lineage: Bacteria > Actinomycetota > Actinomycetes > Mycobacteriales > Micromonosporaceae > Micromonospora > Micromonospora humi. The sequence goes on from NZ_FMDM01000016.1 coordinate 64,378, forward strand.
GGCCAACTGTTCCGCTCGGCCAACCTCTTCGTCGTCGCCCGGAGGCACCCGTGAGCACCGTCGACATCGTCCGGAGGCACCCGTGAGCACCGCCGACACCGGCCGGAGGCGGCGATGAGCGTGGCGGACACCGCCCGGCTGGCGTGGTTCTTCGGCCGGCTCGCGGTCAAGGAGCGGGTCGCGCCCCGGCTGCACGTACGGCCGCTGGTCGCCGAGCTGTTCCTGACCGACAACTGCAACCTGCGCTGCACGAGCTGCGGCTGTTGGACCACCAACACCCGGGGTGAACTGTCCACCGAGGAGTGGCGGGACGTGCTGCGCCAACTCGTCGCGCTGCGCATCCACAAGGTGAACTTCACCGGCGGTGAGCCGTTGATCCGGCCGGACGCGCTGGCCCTGATGGCGTACGCCCGCGAGGTGGGGGTGCGTCACCTGCACCTGAACACCAACGGGATCCGGCTCACCCCGCCGGTTCTGACCGAGGTGCTCGCCGCCGGCGTACGCAGCTTCAACGTCTCCGTCGACGGCCCGACGGCATTGGTGCACGACCGGATCCGGGGCCGGCTCGGCGCGTTCGAGACGACGACCCGGCACCTGCGGCACCTGATCGCGGAGCGCGACCGGCTCGGCCTGAAGGTGCGGATGAACTTCACCGTGATGCGGGACAACGTGGACAGCCTGCCCGGCATCGCGGCACTGGCCCAGGAGCTCGGTGTGGCGCTCTACCTCAACCTGGTCACCGACCGGACGTTCCTGTTCCGCACCGAGGCGGTCACCGGGCAGACGGACGTTGCCGGCGACCGGCTCGACGCGGCGCTGGCCGAGCTGGAGGCGGTGGCCCGGGCCGACCGGCGCTGGCTGCCGCGCTACTCGGAGCTGCGCTACCTGCGCGGGCACTTCGACGACCTGGTGCAACGTGACCTGCCGTGCGCGGAGTCGCAGCTCAAGCTGATGGTGCACTCCCGGGGCGAGGTCGGCGGCTGCTGGGCGCACGACCCGACCGCCTCGGTCCGGCAGCGTCCGATCGCCGAGATCGTCGACGCTCCGGCATACCGCGCCGAGCACGCGCGGCTGTTCCGCAAGGAGTGCGTCGGCTGCGGCAGCAACTACAGCCTCAACCTGCGGTGGCGGCCGGGCACCTATCTGGCCGACCGGCAGTGGCGACGCGGGCGGCGCAGCCTTGTCTGAGCCGATGCGCCCGAGCCAGCCGCTGTACGACGCGCTGGCCCCCGGCTACGAGGAGCACTTCGCGGTGCCGCACCGGCGCGCGTACGACGATCTGGCGTGGGAGCGGGTGCGGGCGCTGCTGCCGCCGGACGGCCCGGTGGTGGACGCCGGTTGCGGGGTGGGCCGGTGGGCCCGGCGGCTGCTCGACCTGGGCCATCCGGTGACCGGCGTCGAGCAGGCCCCGGGGATGGTCGCCGAGCTGCGCCGCCGTCCGCCCGGGCCGGGCTTCACGCTGGTCGAGGGCTCGATGACGGAGGTGACGCTGCCCGCGACGGCCGGCGCGGTGCTGGCGATGGGCTCGCTGCAATACACCGCCGACCCGGAGGGCGCGGTCCGGCAGCTGGCCGGTTGGCTGCGCCCGGGTGGGGTGCTGGCGGTGCTGGTCGACTCGCTGGTGGGGCTGGTGCTGGAGCTGGTCGGCGCCGGCCGGGGCGAGGAGGCGGTGGAGCGGTTGTCCCGCCGCCGGGGCGTCTGGCGGTCCGCCGGGCACGCGGCCGACCTGCACCTGCTGGATCGCGCCCGGCTGGAGGCCGGGTTCGCCGCCGCCGGCCTGGTCGAGGTGCGCAGCGCCGGGCTGCTGGTCAGTGCCGGGCCGCTGGGCCGGGCGGGGTTGGCCGAGCGGCTCGCCGCCGACCGGGACGCGCTGCTCGCGCTGGAGCGCCGGCTGGGCGATGATCCGGTCCTCGCCGACGCCGGCAAGCAGCTGCTGGTGACCGGCCGCCGCGCCCCGACCTGACCGTTCGGGCCGCCGCCCGGCGGTCGGAGCGGCGAGGTTCAGCCCAGGCAGCGGTGCAGCGCGGCGACGACCCGTTCCGCCTGCTCCACGGTGAGTTCCGACGACATGGGCAGGGCCAGCGCCTCGGCGTCCAGCCGTTCGGTCACCGGCAGCCGTTCACCGCCGCCGAGCGGGCCCCGGTGGATCGCCGCGAAGTAGGGCTTGGTCTGCACGCCGAGGGCGGCCAGCTGCGCCGCCACCCGGTCGCGGTCGGCGAGCCGGGCCACCCAGTGCACCCAGCAGTGCCGGTCCCCGGCGCGGACCCGCTGGAACCGCATCGGCAGGGTGCGGGCGGCGTCCGCGTACACCTCGGCCACCTCGGCCCGGCGGCGGACCAGCGTGTCCAGCTCGGCGAGCTGGTCGACCGCGACCACGGCGGGCAGCTCGTTCATCAGCTCGGAGCGGGTCCAGCCGGCCGGTGCGGCGAGCACCGCCTCGGCGGCGCCGGCGGGCAGCACCAGGGCGCCGCCGGCCCCGCCGGCCGAGACCACCTTGGCGAAGCTCATCGAGTACGAGTGGGCCAGCGCCTGCTGCGCCACCGGGCGCCCCTGGTGCAGGCTGCCGAGGGCGGCGGCGGAGTCGGCCAGCAGCGCCACCCCGGCGGGGTCGCAGACGGCCCGCAGGGCCGGGTAGTCGCACGGGTTGCCGAAGGTGTCGACGCAGAGCACCACCCGTACCCCGCCCTGCTCGACCGCGGCGGCGACGGCCGCCGGGTCCAGCGTCCAGGTCGCGGCGTCCACGTCGACGAAGCGCAGCGCGTACCCGAGTTGGACCAGGATCTCCGCGGTCGCGGGGAACGTGTACGACGGCAGCACGGCCACGTCGCCGGGGCGGGCCGGGCCGACGGTGGCGGCCACCATGATCCGCAGTGCGGCGGTGCCGGACGCGGTGACCAGCACCCGATGGTCGTCGTCGAGTTCCAGCTCCTTGCCCAGCCGTTCGGTCAGCTCCCGCGTCCACCGGTTGCCGTGCTTGACCTCGCCGCTGGCGAGCGCCTCCTGCTGGCGGGCGGCCACCAGCTCGGGGTGGGCCGGCGGGGGCGGCACGACGACCGGCAGCGGCGGCCGGAACAGCGGCGTCCGGTCGTGGTCCACCTCGGCGACCAGCGCCGGCAGGTGCGGGCGGAGCGGGCCGATCCGGTGGCCGGCGGCGGTCAGCCTGTCGGTGACCACCAGGCCGGAGCTGTCCGGCGTCCGGCGGGGCACGGTCCGCAGCGGCGCCGACGAGCCGCACAGGTCCCGGATCCAGGTGGCGAGGTCGGTCAGCGGCACCGGCTTCCCGCCGACGTTCCAGACGCCGGGGCCGATGCCGTCGCGCAGCATCCGGGCGAGCGCGTCGGCGGGCAGGAAGCTGCGGACGGCGTCCGCGGTGACCGGGAGCGGCAGCCCCTGCCGGGCCCGGCGGATCAGCCGGGTGGCGACCCGGTGCTGCCCCGCGCCGACGACGTTGGCGAGTCGGAGCACGGTGAGCCGGTCGGGGTCGACCGCGTCGGCGACGAGCCGTTCCTGGGCGAGCTTCGCCATCGCGTACGTCCAGCGGCCGGTGGGGTCGGCGTCGGCCATGGCGCGGGCCAGCGGGGCGGCCCGCCAGGGCGGGCACGGGCTCCGAGCCAGGTCGCGGGCGAGCGCACACCAGTCGTCGATCTCCTCGACGGTCCACGGCAGCTCGGGCGCGGTGTCCTCGGTCAGCGGACCGGCCGCCGCGCCGTAGACCTCGACGGACGAGGTGAGCACCACCCGGCGGCCGGTGAGCCGGGGCAGCAGCCGGGCGGTGCTGACGGCGTTGTCCAGCGGCAGCGTCCAGGGCCGGCGGGGGCGTGGCTCGCTCGCGCCGAGCAGCACCACGACGACGCCCGGCGGCAGCTCGGGCGGGTCGTCGGTGAGCAGGTCGACCCGGATCCAGTCGAGCCCGGCAGCGGTGCTCGCCTCGGCCGGCGGTCGACGGTCCACGGTGGTCACCCGCGCGCCGGTGGCCAGCAGCGCCTCGGCGGTCACGGTGCCGAGGAAACCGGCGCCGCCGACCAGCACGAATTCATCCATGTCGTGCCCTCCCCGTGAACGGAGCACAGTATCGCGGAATCCCACCGTCGGAGGTGTCGGATGTCCGCCCGGAGAAAAAGTCAGTCTTGACTGTTTGTTTCCGGGGCGGGACGCTGTCCCCGTGCCCACCGCACCGACCCGCGTCCCGCAGCAGGAACGCAGCCGCGCCACCCAGGCCCGGCTGCTGGAGGCGACCGTCGAGTGCCTGGTGGAGCACGGCTGGTCCGGCACCACGACCACCGTGGTGGCCGCCCGGGCCGGCGTCTCCCGCGGCGCGCAGCTGCACCACTACCCCACCAAGGCCGCCCTGGTCACCGCCGCCGTCGCCCACCTCGCCGAACGCCGGGCGGTGGAGCTGCGCACCGAGGCGGACGCGCTGCCCGCCGGCCCGCGCCGGCTGGACCGGGTGGTCGACCTGCTCGCCGCCGCCTTCACCGGGCCGCTCTTCGTCGCCGCCCTCGAACTCTGGGTCGCCGCCCGCACCGACGCCGAGCTGCGTGACGCGCTCGTGCCGCTGGAGGCCACCGTGGGCCGGGAGATGCACCGCCTCACCGTCGAGCTGCTCGGCGTCGACGAACGCCGCCCCGGCGTTCGTGAGGCGGTGCAGGCCACCCTCGACCTGCTGCGCGGGCTGGGCGTGGCCAACCTGCTCAGCGACGACTCGACCCGCCGCACCGCCCTGCTGCACACCTGGAAACGCCAGCTCGCCACCCTGCTCACGCCCGACGCCACCACCGACCCGCGCGACGCCCGCCCCGCCGCACCGGGGCCGGCCGACGCCGCCCCGCCCACCGCCGGCCCGTCCGGCGACGGGCGGCAGTGACCCGAAGCCCCTGACCGGCACGACTCGCCCGGAGGCACCATGGTCGACCCGACCGCCCTGCTCGCGGACCTGGCCGCCGAGTCCGAGCAGCTCGACGCGCTCGTCGCGGAGCTGCCGGCGGACGGATGGGAACGCCCGACACCCGCACCGGGCTGGACCGTCTCGCACCAGATCGCGCACCTGGCCTGGACCGACCACGTGGCCCACCTGGCCGCCACCGACGAGTCGGCGTTCTTCGCCTCGGTCACCGCCGCGCCGGACCCGTCCCGCCTGGTCGAGGACGGGACGGAGTCCTTCCTCGCCCCGCCGCCCGCGCTGCTGGCCCGCTGGCGGGACGGCCGGGCCGCGCTCGCGGCCGCCCTGGCCGCCAGCCCGGCCGGCGAGAAGCTGCCCTGGTACGGGACCCGGATGTCGCCCGCCTCGATGGCCACCGCCCGGATCATGGAGACCTGGGCGCACGGCGAGGACGTCGCCGACGCGCTCGGCGTCACCCGCGCCCCGACCGCCCGGCTCCGGCACATCGCCCATCTCGGCTTCCGTACCCTCGGTCATGGTTTCGCCGCCCACGGCCGCGCGGTGCCGGCGGACCCGGTCCGGGTCGAGCTGAGCGCGCCCAGCGGCACCGAGGTCTGGGCGTTCGGGCCGGCGGACGCGGCCGACCGGGTCACCGGCCCGGCGCTCGACTTCTGCCTGCTGGTCACGCAGCGCCGGCACCGCGCCGACCTGGCCCTGGTCGCCGCCGGCCCGGTCGCCGACGAGTGGCTGGACGTGGCCCAGGCGTTCGCCGGTCCGCCCGGCGGCAAGCGAGAGCCGGCGCGGGAGGTCTCCCCGTGAAAGTGCTGCGGGTGGGCAACGCGTCGGGCTTCTACGGCGACCGCTTCGCCGCCTGGCGGGAGATGCTCGACGGCGGCGAGCTGGACGTGTTGACCGGCGACTACCTGGCCGAGCTGACCATGCTCATCCTCGGCCGCGACCGGATGCGCGACCCCTCACTCGGCTACGCGAAGACGTTCCTGCGGCAGCTGGAGGGCGTGCTCGGCACCGCGCTGGAGCGCGGGGTCACGCTGGTCACGAACGCCGGCGGCCTCAACCCGGGCGGCCTGGCCGACGCGGTCCGGTCGCTCGCCGGGCGGCTCGGCCTCGACGTGCGCGTCGGGTACGTGGCGGGCGACGCGCTCCAGCGACCGGACGCGCTGACCGCGAACGCGTACCTGGGCGCGTTCGGGATCGCGGCCTGCCTCGACGCCGGCGCCGACGTGGTGGTCACCGGCCGGGTCACCGACGCGTCGCTGACGGTCGGGCCGGCGATCGCCCGGTTCGGCTGGACCCGCGACGACCTCGACGCGCTGGCCGGGGCGACCGTGGCCGGGCACCTCATCGAGTGCGGGGCACAGGTCACCGGCGGGAACTTCAGCTTCTTCACCGAGTTGCCGGACGGCGGCCACCGCCCCGGCTTCCCGATCGCCGAGCTGCACCCGGACGGGTCGTCGGTGCTGACCAAGCACCCGGGCACCGGTGGCGCGGTCACCGTCGAGACGGTCACCGCCCAGCTCCTCTACGAGGTCGGCGGGCCGGACTACCTCGGCCCGGACGTGGTGACCCGGCTGGACACGGTCCGGCTCGACCAGGCGGGCCCGGACCGGGTACGGGTCTCCGGGGTACGTGGCACACCGCCGCCGGACACGCTCAAGGTGGGCGTCAACAACCTGGGCGGCTTCCGCAACTCGATGACGTTCGTGCTGTGCGGCTTGGACATTCCGGCCAAGGCGGCCCTGGTCCGGGGCCAGGTGGAGGAGGCGGTCGGCAAGGAGGGGCTGGAGTTCACCCTGGCCCGCACCGACCATCCGGACGCCGCCGACACCGAGGCGGCGAGCGCGCTGCTGCACGTACACCTGCGCGACGGCGACAAGGCGCGGGCCGGGCGGGCGTTCTCGGCGGCCGCGGTGGAGCTGGCGCTCGCCTCCTACCCGGGCTGCACGTTGACCACGCTGCCCGGCGACGCCACCCCGTACGGGGTGTTCACCGCCGACGCCGTCGCGCAGGACGCGGTGGAGCACGTCGCGGTGCTCCCCTCCGGCGAGCGCGTGCCGATCCCGCCGCCCTCCGTGGTGGGTGGTTTGCAGGGGCCCCCCGCTATGCACCGGGCGTTGACAGGGGGCCCCTCCTTGCACCGCACCCGGCGGGGGGCGCTGGGTGAGGTGGTGGGCGCGCGGTCGGGCGACAAGGGCGGCGACGCCAACCTGGGCGTCTGGGCCCGCACCGACGCCACCTGGTCGTGGCTGCGCGACTGGCTCACCGTGGAGCGGCTGGCGGACCTGTTGCCGGAGACGGCGACGCTGACCGTCGAGCGGTACGAGCTGCCGAACCTGCGCGCGGTCAACTTCGTCATAAGAGGCCTGCTGGGGCAGGGCGTGGCCGCGTCCACCCGGTTCGACCCGCAGGCCAAGGCGCTCGGCGAGCTGCTTCGCGCCCGGGTGGTCGACCTGCCGGCGGAGGCGTCGCGATGACCATCGTGGACACCCCGGAGCGTCGCCAACTGCGCGAGCTGACCCGCGCCTTCGTCACCCGGGAGGTCCTGCCGCACCTGGCGGACTGGGAGCGGGCCGGCGAGGTGCCCCGGTCGCTGCACGAGACCGCCGCGAAGATCGGGCTGCTCGGCATCGGCTTCGCCGAGTCGGTCGGCGGCAGCGGCGGCGACCTGCTCGACTCGATCGTGGTCACCGAGGAGATCATCCGCTCGGGTGGCTCGTCCGGGTTGGTCGCCGCGTTGTTCACGCACGGCATCGCGCTGCCGCACATCGTGGCCGCACAGGACGAGGCGCTCGTCGACAGGTACGTCCGGCCGACGCTGGCCGGGACGATGATCGGCGCGCTGGCGATCACCGAGCCGGACGGCGGCTCGGACGTGGCGGGCATCCGCACCTGCGCGGTGCGCGACGGCGACCACTACGTGGTGAACGGGTCGAAGACCTACATCACCAGCGGCGTCCGGGCCGACTTCGTGACCACCGCGGTCTGCACCGACTTCCCCGGGTCGGGCTCGCTGAGCCTGCTGGTGATCGACAAGGGCGCACCCGGGTTCACCGTGGGCCGGCGGCTGGAGAAGCTGGGCTGGCACTGCTCGGACACCGCCGAGCTGTCCTTCGCCGACGTGCGGGTGCCGGTGGCGAACCGGGTCGGCCCGGAGGACACCGCCTTCCTGGCCATCATGCAGCAGTTCGCCGCCGAGCGGCTCTCGCTCGCCACCCAGGCGTACGCGACCGCGCAGCGCTGCGTGGACCTGGCGGTGCGGTGGTGCCGGGACCGGTCCACGTTCGGCCGACCGCTCGCCAGCCGGCAGCTCGTCCGGCACCGGCTGGCCGAGATGCACACCCGAGCCGAGGCGGCCCGCGCGTACGTGCACGAGGTGGCCGAGCGGGTGGCCGCGAAGCAACCGGTGGTGACCGAGGTGGCGATGGCGAAGAACGTGGCGGTGGCCGCCTGCGACTTCGTGGTCGACGCCGCGCTGCAACTGCACGGCGGCTTCGGCTACCTGCGCGACGCCGAGGTGGAACGGCACTACCGGGACGCCCGCATCCTCGGGATCGGCGGCGGCACCACCGAGATCATGAACGAGATCATCGCGAAGGGCATGGGCCTGTGAGCACTGTTCTCCAGAGCACGATCGACGCGACGACGCCGGGCTTCACGGCCAACCGGGAGGCGCTGCTGGAGCGCCTCGCCGAGCTGGACGCGGCGCTCGACCAGGCCCGCGCCGGGGGCGGGGAGAAGTACGTGACCCGGCACCACGGGCGCGGCAAGCTGCTCCCCCGGGAGCGGATCGAGCTGCTGCTCGACCCGGACAGCCCGTTCCTGGAGCTGTCGCCGGTGGCCGCGTACGGCACGGATTTCCCGGTCGGCGCCAGCACCGTGACCGGCATCGGCGTGGTCGAGGGCGTGGAGTGCCTGGTCGTGGCGAACGATCCGACGGTACGCGGCGGCGCGATCAACCCGTGGTCGCTGGCGAAGACCCGGCGGGCGGGCGAGATCGCGCTGGCCAACCGGCTGCCGATGGTGAACCTGGTCGAGTCGGCCGGCGCGGACCTGCCCACCCAGGCGGAGATCTTCATTCCCGGCGGGCGGGTGTTCCGCGACCTGACCCGGCTCTCCGCGGCAAAGATCCCCACGGTCAGCGTGGTCTTCGGCAACGCCACCGCCGGCGGCGCGTACGTGCCCGGCATGTCCGACTACACCATCATGATCCGGGACCGGTCGCAGGTCTACCTGGCCGGACCGCCGCTGGTGAAGATGGCGACCGGTGAGGTGACCGACGACGAGGCGCTCGGCGGCGCGAAGATGCACGCCGGCACGTCCGGCCTGGCCGACTTCCTCGCCGAGGACGAGCGGGACGGGATCCGGCTGGCCCGGCAGTGCGTCCGCCGGCTCAACTGGCGCAAACACGGCCCGCCGCCGCGCAACCCGTCCCCGCTGCCACCCCGGCACGATCCGGAGGAGTTGCTCGGCATCGCCAGCGCCGATCTGAAGGTGCCGTTCGACCCGCGCGAGGTGCTGGCCCGGGTGCTCGACGACAGCGCGTTCGACGAGTTCAAGCCCGGCTACGGCAGCGCGCTGGTGACCGGCTGGGGCGAGTTGCACGGCTGGCCGGTGGGGGTGCTGGCCAACGCCCGGGGGGTGCTGTTCAGCGAGGAGGCGCAGAAGGCCGCGCAGTTCATCCAGCTCGCCAATGCCGCCGACACCCCGCTGGTCTTCCTGCAGAACACCACCGGCTACATGGTCGGCACCGAGTACGAGCAGCGCGGCATCATCAAACACGGCGCCCTGATGATCAACGCGGTGTCGAACTCGACGGTCCCGCACCTGACCGTCAACCTGGGCGCCTCCTACGGCGCGGGCAACTACGGCATGTGCGGCCGGGCGTACGACCCGAGGTTCCTGTTCACCTGGCCGAACGCGAAGTCGGCGGTGATGGGCCCGGCCCAGCTGGCCGGTGTGCTGTCGATCGTGGCCCGGCAGGCCGCCGCGGCCCGGGGACGCGAGTACGACGAGGACACCGACGCCGCCATGCGGATGATGGTCGAGCAGCAGATCGAGTCGCAGTCCGGGGCGCTGTTCCTCTCCGGCCGGCTCTACGACGACGGGGTGATCGACCCCCGGGACACCCGTACCGTCCTCGGGCTCTGCCTGTCGGCGATCCACAACGGACCGGTGAAGGGCGCCGACGGTTTCGGCGTCTTCCGGATGTAGGGGGCTGGGGAATGATTACGAGACTTCTCGTGGCCAACCGGGGGGAGATCGCCCGCCGGGTCCTCGCCACCTGCCGGGCGCTCGGCGTGGCCACCGTGGCCGTGCACTCCGACGCGGACGCCGACGCGCCGTTCGTGGCCGAGGCCGACCAGGCGGTCCGGCTGCCGGGGAACACGCCCGCCGAGACGTACCTGCGCATCGATCTGATCCTGGACGCGGCCCGCCGGTCCGGCGCGGACGCCGTCCACCCCGGCTACGGCTTCCTCGCCGAGAACGCCGAGTTCGCGGCGGCGGTGACCGACGCCGGCCTGACCTGGGTGGGGCCGACGGCGAAGGCGATCGCCGCGATGGGCGACAAGATGGCCGCCAAGGCGCTGCTCGCCGACGCGGGCGTGCCGATGCTGCCCACCTGGACCGACCCCGACCAGGTCACCGACTTCCCGGTGCTGGTGAAGGCCAGCGCGGGCGGCGGCGGCCGGGGCATGCGCATCGTCCGCGACGCCGCCGGGCTGGCCGAGGCCGTCGCGGGCGCGCGCCGCGAGGCGGCGGCGGCGTTCGGCGACGGCACGGTCTTCATCGAGCGGTACGTCGAGCGCGGCCGGCACGTCGAGGTGCAGATCTTCGGCGACACCCACGGCACGGTGGTGGCGCTCGGGGTGCGCGACTGCTCGATCCAGCGCCGGCACCAGAAGATCGTCGAGGAGGCGCCCGGGGTGCTCCCCGACGACGTGCGCGAGCGGCTGCACTCCGCGGCGGTGGCGGCCGGGCGGGCGGTCGACTACGTCGGTGCCGGCACGGTGGAGTTCCTGCTCGCGCCGGACGGGCAGGTGCACTTCCTGGAGATGAACACCCGCCTCCAGGTGGAGCACCCGGTCACCGAGCTGACCACCGGGCTGGACCTGGTCCGGCTGCAACTGCTGGTGGCCGAGGGCGAGCCGCTGCCGGTGTCGGCGACGCCGGCCGCCGAGGGCCACGCCATCGAGGTGCGGCTCTGCGCCGAGGAACCGGCCCAGGGTTTCCGCCCGGCCACCGGCACGCTGCACCGGTTCGCGATCCCCGGGGTCGACGCCGAGTTCGGACCGGCCCGCGGGCTGCGCCTGGACTCGGGCGTGGTGGACGGCTCGACGGTGAGCGTGCACTACGACTCGATGCTGGCCAAGGTGGTCGCCTGGGCACCCACCCGCGCCGAGGCGGCCCGCGCCCTGGCCGGCGCGCTGGCCCGGGCCGAGCTGCACGGCGTCGCCACCAACCGGGACCTGCTGGTCCGGGTGCTGCGCAGCGGTGAGTTCGCCGCCGCCGAGGTGGACACCGGGTTCCTGGAGCGGCACCCCGAGGTCTTCGAGCCGCTGCTGCCGGCCGACCGGGTTCCGCTGGCCGCGCTCGCCGCCGCGCTGGCCGGGGCCGCCGCGCGCCGGGCCGCCGCGCCGGTGCTCGCCGGGCTGCCGTCGGGCTGGCGCAACGTGCCGGCCGTCCCGCAGGTCACCCGATTCACCGACATCGAGATCAGCTACCGCCTCACCCGCACCGGCGCACTCGCCGAGTGGGAAAGGCGGGGCCCCCGGTTAACGGATTCGGTAGAGGAGGGGGCCCCGCTTAACACCGAAACCCCAACGGTGGAGCTGGTGAGCGCCGCGCCGGAGCGGGTGGTGCTCGACGTCGACGGGGTGCGGCACGCGTTCCGCGTACACCGGGTGGGTTCGTCGGTCTTCGTGGACGGCCCGGACGGGGCGGCGAGCCTCACCGAGCTGCCGCGGCTGCCCCGGCCCACGGCGGCGCTGGCGGCCGGATCGCTGCTCGCGCCGCTGCCCGGCGCGGTGACCCGGGTGCACGTCGAGGTCGGCCAGCGGGTCGCCGCCGGCGACCTGCTGCTGACGCTGGAAGCGATGAAGCTCGAACATCCCGTGCTCGCCCCGGCCGACGGTGTGGTGGCGGAGCTGCCGGTGCCGCCCGGCGGTCAGGTGGAGACGGGCGCGGTACTGGCCGTGGTCGACCCCGAGGAGGACCCGCAGTGAACTTCGACCTCACCGAAGAGCAGGACCAGCTACGCGACGCCGTCCGGGCGCTGGGCCGCAGGTACGGCCACGACTACTTCGTCCGCAAGGCCAAGGCCGGTGAGCACACCACCGAGCTGTGGCACGAGGCCGGCCGGCTCGGCTACCTCGGCGTCAACATCCCCACCGAGTACGGCGGTGGGGGCGGCGGCATCACCGAACTGGCGCTGGTCTGCGAGGAGCTGGCCGCCGCGGGCTGCCCGCTGCTGCTGCTCGTCGTCTCCCCCGCCATCGCGGCCACCGTGATCACCAAGCACGGTACGGAGGAGCAGCGCAAGCGTCACCTGCCCGGCCTCGCCGACGGCTCCCAGAAGATCGTCTTCGCGATCACCGAACCGGACGCCGGCTCGAACTTCCACCGGCTCGGCACGGTGGCCCGCCGCGACGGCGACGACTGGCTGCTCTCCGGCCGCAAGGTCTACATCTCCGGCGTGGACGAGGCCGACCACGTGCTGGTGGTCGCCAGGACCGAGGACTCCTCGACCGGGAAGCTCAAGCCGGCGTTGTTCATCGTGCCCACCGACGCGCCCGGGCTGGAGAAGTCCAAGCTGGACATGGAGATCCTCTCCCCGGAGAACCAGTTCCTGCTCTACCTGGACGACGTCCGGCTGCCCGCCGACGCGCTGGTCGGCGAGTCGCTCGACGCCGGCCTGCCGGCGCTGTTCGCCGGCCTCAACCCGGAGCGGATCACGGTCGCCGCGATGGGCGCCGGCACCGGCCGGTACGCCATCGAGAAGGCGTCCGACTACACCGCCACCCGCAAGGTCTGGGGCGGCCGGTCGATCGGCTCCCACCAGGGCGTGGCGCACCCGCTCGCGCACGCGGCCGTGCAGGTGGAGTTGGCCCGCCTGATGATCCAGAAGGCGGCGGCGCTCTACGACGCCGGCCGCGACCTGGAGGCCGGCGTCTCCGGCAACATGGCCAAGTACGCGGCCGGCGAGGCCGCCGCGCTCGCCGTGGACACCGCCGTCCAGGCGCTCGGCGGGGCCGGCATGACCACCGAGTACGGCGTGGCGACGCTGCTCGGCGCGGTGCGCGCCGGCCGGATCGCCCCGGTCAGCCGCGAGATGATCCTGAACTTCGTCGCCCAGCACGTCCTCGGCCAGGACAAGTCCTACTGACCGTCCACGTCCGCCCCGCCGCCGCACGGAACCCGTTCGACGCCGGCGGCGGGGGCGGGGAGACTGGCGGGGTGTGGGCGGGTGAGGTGGAGCGGGCGGGCGAGCGGCTGTACGCCGTCTTCGCCCGGCACCCGATGCCCCCCGACATGGCGGCGTGCGACCACTGCGTCGACCCGGCCGACGTCGACCGGTTCCGGCGCACCCCGCTGCGCGCGCTGACCCCGGAGCAGCTCGGCAGCTACCTCGGCAACTCGGGCACCTGGGGCGACGGGAGCGAACTGCCGCACCTGGTGCCCCGACTGCTGACCGCGTACGCGGGCGGCGAGATGACCGACTGGTGGTGGCCGGCGACCGTGACCCGCCGGATCGGCGAGCAGTGGGCGGACTGGACACCGGCCGAGCGGGACGCGGTCGAGGACTTCCTCCGCGACTGGTGGCGGAGGACGTTGACCTCGTGGCCGTCGACATGTCCGGCGGAGGAGGTGCTGGACGCGGTGGCCGCACTGGGGCTGAACATCGACCCCTACCTGGCGGACTTCGCCGAGTTGTCGGGCGAGGCGCCCATCCGCCACCTGGCGGAGGTCGTGCGGTGGTCGGCGCCGGACGAACGATCCGGGTGGGAGCTGGCGCACTGGTTGGCCTCCGACGTCCCGGCCGATCTGCTGTGGACGGCGGCGGTGGCCACTGCGGGCAGCCCGCTCGGCGACGAGCTGGCCGAGGCGGGGGACCTGGCCGACCTGCTCCGGAACACGCGCTGACCAGGTCGCTTGCCGACTCCGGGGCAGGCCCGCGTCGGGCGTCGGGTGCCGGCCGCGCGACGGTCAGTCGACCGTGCGGCAGGCGGCGTCGATCCGGTGGACCGGGCGGACCCGACGGCCCAGACCCCCCAACAGCGAGTCCTCCACGTGGAAGTCGCGCACCCGGAGCTGCCGCCGGGGCAGCTCGTCCTCGCTCGGGCAGAGCACCTGCGCGCGTACCAGGCCGATCGGCAGGTAGCGGACGCCGCCGCGCTCCTGGAGCAGCACCACGTCGACGTCGTCCACGGTGACCACGTGACCGCGGACGTCCTCCATGACGCCGGGCGACGACTCGACGGTGGTCACGGTCAGCGGCAGCACCGGCGTGGTGATCACCGGCAGCGCCGCCCAGACCAGCATGGCCAGCACCGCCGCCTCGGTGATCGAGGCGAGCGGTCGGGTCACCGCGGCCGGCAGCGGGCCGGTCACGAAGAGCGCCACCACCGGGGGTACGACCAGCAGCATCAGCGCGAGCGTCTCGCCCTGCCGGACGGCGTCGAGCAGGGTGGGCGCGAGCAACCACAGGTATCCGGCGAAGCCGGCGGCGAGCAGCAACAGGCGCGGTGCCCGCTGCTCGTGCAGCCGCTCCGGGCTGAGCTGGAAGGCCGCCACGAACGCCGGGAGCAGCAGCGGCAGGTAGAGCAGTGGCCAGGTGACCAGTGCGAGCAGGAAGCTGGCCACGGCGAACCAGGCCGGCGTGCTGTCCACCCAGCGGGCGAAGAGCGGGCGGCGCGTGCCCGGTGGCATCCGCTCCACGCTGACCCGCAGCACCGCCCCGAGCGCGAAGATCGCGACGAGCGCGGTGGAGAGCAGCGCGGCAGCCGTGGTGAGGAAGCCGGCCAGCAGGTTCACCGTGCCGACGTTGGCCACCAGCAGCAGCGTGGTCTGCAACTCGCCGCCCGCCTCGACACCGAGCCGGAGCACCGAGAAGACGGCCGGCACCCCGACCACCGCGGTCCAGAAGGACTGGGTGGCCCGGGCACGCCGGGCGTCCGGTTCGGCGGGCGGCGGTACGGGCCGGGGCGCCTGGACGTCACCGGCCGGCGCGACGCTCGCCGGCGGGGCCGTCGGGGCGGTCATCGCCGGGGTGCCTTGTCGTCGAAGTCGACGAGCTTCGGCACGTGCAGCGGCTGCGGTTGGGACTTCTCGGCCTTGAGCCACGGCCCGAGCGTGCGGTTGTAGGCGGTCAGCCAGGGACTGCTGATGCCGTCCCGGCCCTCCAGGTAGCTCTTCTGGAGGGCGAACGCGACCAGGTCGCGCAGCGCCGGGTCACCGATCGGCACCCCGATGCCGAGCAGCTCGCTGGTGCCGAACGGCATGTCGACGATCTCGAACTCGGTCGGGTACTGGGAGAGGAAGCCGGCCAGGATGGTCTCGTCGGAGCTGACCGCGTCGTAGCGGCGTTCCCGGATGCCGCGGACGCAGTCGCCGACGGTCTTCACCACGTACGCGCGGACCTGGTGCTTCTCCAGCTCCGCCTCGGTGGTGGAGCCGCCACTGGTGCAGATCCGCAGCTCCGGCCGGCGCAGGTCCTCGATGGTGCGGATGCGGTCGCGCAGCCGCGTCGGCACCATCACCTCCTGGGTGGTGACGAAGTAGGGCCCGGCGAAGCTGATCAGCTTCTCCCGTTCCTCGGTCATCGAGAAGCTGGACACGACCAGGTCGACGGTGCCGCCCTGGAGCGCGGGGATGCGGTCCTCGGTGGCCAGCGCCACCCACTGGATGCGCTGGTCACCCTGGAAGCCGAGCGACGCGGCGATGTAGCGGGCGATCTCGACGTCGAAGCCGACGTGCGCGCCGTCGCGCAGGGCCCCCATCAGCGGCTCGGTCTCGGATATCCCGATCTTGATCTTCGCCTGACCGTCGACGTGCGACTCGTGCAACTTGTCGAGGACCGAGGGCAGTGGCGGTTCGCGACGGTTGTCGCAGCCGGCGGCGGCGGCCAGGGTGAGCGTCACCGCCACGGCCAGCGTGGTGGCGAGCGAGCGGAGCCGGTGGCGGGGAGAGACCTCGGGCATCGGGCACCTCGATCACGGACACGACGACGGGGCACTCAGAGTAGCCGCCACCACACAATGGGCTGCGTTCCTGTCGGCCCGGGGTGCGGCGGGCGCCCGATCACCCGCCGCACCCCGGGGGTCCGTCAGCGGACGGTCAGCGTGCCGACCGCCGGCCGCGGCGTGGCCACCGGCGGCAGCCGCTTCGGCTCGCCCCGGCCCGGCTCGCCGGCGCGGGCCAGCTCGCTCTTCGAGGAAGCCGCCCGGTCGGCCGACGGGTCGTCCTGGAACGGCTGGGAGTCACCGACGCAGAGCGTGCCCTTGGCCGGCGGCTTGCCGGTGAGCAGGTAGGTGTCGATCCGGCTGGTCACGCACGCCGAGGTGCCGTACGCGGTGTGCCCCCAGCTGTCGCTGCTCAGCAGCCGGCTGTTCGGCAGCAGCCTGGCCGAGCCGACCGCGCCCTGGTAGTTGGTGGCCGGGTCCCAGTAGTTGCCGACCACCAGCACCGGGGCGGCGGTGGTGCGGTTGAACGGGCCGGTGTAGGCGTCCTCGTCACGCACCGTCCAGGTGTTGCGGGCGCAGGGCGCGGTGCCCCAGGCCCAGGCCCGCCCGAAGTACGGTGCCCGCTGGTCCTCCTTGGCCGACAGCGCCGGCCAGGCGTCCGCGCTCTTCGGGTGGTAGGCGTCGGTGCAGTCCACGGTCAGGAACGTCTCCAGCCCGTTGTTGTACGGGAAGTCGTATCCCCGCTGCTGCCGGGCCTTCGCGGCGCGGGCGGCGAGCGCCTTGCGGGCCGCCGCGGTGGCGGCCTTGCCGGCGGCCGGGTCGGTCGCGTCCAGCAGCAGGACGGTGATCTCCACGACGGAAGACCAGCCGTACGGGTCGTAGAGCGCGCCGAGGGTGGCGCCGACGAAGTCGGCGTAGCTGACGGTGTACGAGCCGTAGTCCGGGTCGTCGATCACCGCCGGCTTCTTGCGCAGCCGCTTGGCCACCGTCTCGTAGGCGGCGACCGGGTTGCCCTTGGCGGCCAGCTCGCACTTGTCGGCGCCGACCTTGCCGCACCGGACCAGGATCTCGTGCAGCGCCTTGTAGGCACCGTCGGCGCTGCGCAGCCGGGTCTCCTGGAGCTGGTTGCGGGCCTTGCCCTGGCCGACCCAGGCGTTGGGGTTGAGCACGCCGTCGACGACGAGCGCGCGGAACCGGTCCGGGAACATGTTGGCGTAGTACTGGCCGAGCGCGGTGCCGTAGCTGAAGCCCAGGTAGCTGAGCTTCTTGTCGCCGACCGCCCGGCGCAGCACGTCCATGTCGCGGGCCACCTCGGCGGTGGACGCCGCGCCGGTCAGCGGCTTGCCGGTGGTCGAGCACGCCTTGCCGACCGCCTTGGACGAGGCGACGTACGCCTTCTCCTCGGCCTTCGTCCACGGGAACGCGACGTTCAGCCCGGCGTACGCCCGGGTCTGGTCCTTCACCGACGGGAAGCACTTGATGTTGTCGCTGGCCGCCACGCCGCGCGGGTCGACGCCGACGATGTCGAAGCGGTCGAGCAGGTCGTCGCCGAGGAAGTAGGGTGCGGCGAGCGCGATGTCCGTGCCGGAGCCGCCCGGGCCACCCGGGTTGAGGAAGAGGCTGCCGACCTTGTGCTGCCGGTCGCGGGCCTTGACCCGGAGCAGCGCGACCTCGGTGGTGGCGCCCTTCGGCTTGTCGTAGTCCAGCGGCAGCCGGACCGTCGCACACTCGGCGTAGTCGTAGCAGGCGTACCAGTCGAGCTTCGGCGTGGGTACGCGGTCCACCCGGCGTGCCTCGGCCGTGCTGGTGCGGTCGTACGTGGGCGGTTGCGCTGCCGGCGCGGCGGCCGCGGCGGGCGCGACGGCCGATCCGGCGAGGAGGATCCCGGCGATCCCTGTTGCGGCGAGGGACCGGACTACTCGGGGCATGTGGCTGCCTTCCGGTGGGGAACAGATCCGTCGAGGAGACCTCGACCCTCGTCACTCTAGGGATCGACGGCCATCGGAGGGGCCCCGCAAAAGCGGACCGATGCGGCAAAAGGCCAATGGGCGTAACGAATTTTTCTTGATCGACGCTTTTCGCGATCCTCTGTGGAACGGATCAGTGACGGGAAGCCGTCCCGGGCCGGCGGTTGACAGGCCGGCCTGCTGGGCCATGCTTGTCGGGTGAGTTCGTTCCCGAGGTCGAGTGCGCGGACGAAGGCCCTCGTCGCCTCCGTGGCGACGGTGGCCGCGCTGGTGACCCTGGCGGCCTGGCGGCCGCCCGGCATCCTGTCGGTCGTGCTGGCCCTGGTCTGTGTCGTGCTCGGCATGGTCACCGGGGTGACGATCACCGCCGCCCGGCAGCCCGGCGGCGGTGGCGTCGAGACCCCGCGGGCCCAGGGCTGGCCGGCCCCCGACCCGGGGTACGGGGTGGACGCCGACACGCTCGAGGCGATCGACCCGCGCGCGGTGCGGAACCTGCGCACCCCGGCCGGTCACCCGGTCGACGCGGACACGCTGGAGACGCTCGACCCGAGGTCGGTGCGGCAGCAGCAGCGGGCCGGGAACGGGCTCAGCGACCGGTGAGGGTGGGGCGGGCGAGCGCGTTCACGCCCTGCCCGGCCAGGCAGCGATAGGTGCGGTCGGCCTCGGTGTCGGCCGGCGGCAACACTTCGAGGTTCCACCCGGTCGCCTTCTCGACGCCGCTGACCAGGCGGAACGTGCCGGTGTTGCAGACCTTGCGGACGGCCGGGTCGGCGGTGACCGCGTCGTGCGCCGCCCCGGCGAGCGCGGCCGGCAGGTCGCCGGCCGCATAGGTCTCCCAGGTGTGCTGACCGTCGCACGGCACCCGGCTCGCCTCGGCCCGGTCCCGGCGCAGCCGCACCGGGCCGTAGCACTCCAACTCGGACCCGCAGCGCGCCCCGGCCGGGAGCCGGACGTCGGCCGACGCGCACCCGGGCAGCGGCGTCGCCCCGGCCACGCCGGTGGCCGGCACGGTCGGCGAGACCGCGGGCGGCGGCCCGCCGGCCAGCCAGGCGCCGCCGGCGGCGGAGGCGGCCAGTGCGAGCACGCCGGCCCCGCCGAGGAACCAGCGCCTCGGCCAGCGCCGGCTCCGGGTCGGCACGGTCGGGTGGTCGTCCTTGGCGGGCTGCCGCGGGCTCGGCCCGCCGGTTCGGCCGTACGGGCCGCCGGTGCCGACGAACGGGGTCGTCGGGGCGGCCGGGTCGAGCGGGAGCGCGGCGAGCATGCCGCGCAGCTCGACGGCGGAGGGACGCTCACCCGGGTCGTTGGACATGCCCAGGCGCAGCACGTCGATCAGTTCCTCGGGCACCCCGGGCAGGCCGGGAATCGGCTGCTGGAACATCTCCAGCACCGTGACCAGGCTCGGATTGCGCTCGGACTGCCAGCGCGGGGGGCGGCCGTGCATCACCGCGTAGAGTGTGGCGCAGAGCGCGTACACGTCCACGGCCGGGCTGGGCGGGCTGTGGCTGAACATCTCCGGCGGCGCGTACGCCGGGGTGAGAACCTCCAGCGTGACCGAGGCGTCGCGCACCTCGGCCAGCACCGCCAACCCGAAGTCGGCGAGCACCGCCGAGTTGAACTCGGAGTGCAGGATGTTGGCCGGCTTGACGTCGCGGTGCAGCACGCCGGCCGCGTGCGAGTGGGCCAGCGCGTCGGCGATCTTCACGCCGAGGTCGCGGGTCTCCGCCGCGTCCAGCGGTGAGGTACGCATCCGTTCCGCGTACGAGCCGTCGCAGAGCTCCATGATCAGGTAGGGGTGCTGGTCGACGGTGACCCCGACGTCGAAGAGGTCGACCACGTGCGGGTGCGACGACATCCGGCCGGCGGCTCGGGCCTCGCGCAGGAACCGGGCCTGGTCGCGCTCGCTGTCCAGCGTCCGGTTCTCGACCTTGACGGCCACCTCACGCCCCACCGAGATCTGGGTCGCCCGGTAGACGGTGGCGTAACCACCCCGGGCGAACACCTCCAGATCGGTCAGACCGGGCACGATGGGCAGCCGCAGGGCGCCGGGCGGGGTCTCGGTCACGGCTCGAAAATACCCAACGGTCCCGGTCGGTCAGCGCGCCGCGTCGGAGGCCGGCACCGGCACGGAGTCGCCCGACCCGGTGGGGACGGTCGGATCGGCTGTCGCCCGGCGCGCGTCCCACCACAGGCCGGCGGCGGTCGCCAGCGCGCCCAGCCCCTCCCACGCGGCCACCCCGAAGAACCGCCCCGGCGCCACGTCGGAGAGCACCGCGATGGTGAACACGGTGAACGTCACCAGCCGGAACCAGACCGTGAAGCGGTAGAACGGGCGCCACTCGGTGGCCACCGCGAGCAGGTAGTAGACGCCCATGTTGAACGAGGCCATCGAGGCGGCGGTGAGGAACGTGCCGGTGTAGTCGCCCGGCGCGCGCTCGGCCGGCACCTCGAAGCCGAGCAGGCGCAGCTGGGTCTCCGGCCAGATCAGGCCCAGCGCGCCGAGCAGCAGCGCCAGCAGCCCGAAGACCGCGATCGTCCAGCCGGCGCCGGAGCGCGGCAGCCTCATCGTCCCTCCTCATGCACCCGCGGTGGCGCTCGCCCACGCGCGCCGCCGCCCCACGCTATCCGCCCGCACCGTCGAACACATCCCCGGAACCGGCAGAACCGGAAGTGCTCAGCCGGCGCGGAGGCGGGCCCGCAGCGCGTCGGCGGCGGCCCGTTCGCTGCGCTGCTCGGTGGCGTACGCCAGGCGCACCGCCTCCTCGGCACTGGCCAGCGCCTCGACCGGACGGCCGCAGGCGTCCAGCGCCTCGGCCAGCACCAGTCGCGCCACCACCTGGCTCCGGACGTCCTCGGCCGGGGCGGAGATCGCCCGCTGCGCCCAGTCCAGCGCCTGCTCCCGCTGGCCGTGCGCGAGCAGCGCGCCGGCGTACCGGGCCATCGTCTGGCGCCGGGAGAACAGCAACGAGGGCGCGTCGGCCGCCCCGGTGGCCACCGGGGCGAGCAGCCCCACCGCGGTGCCCGGGTCACCGGCCGCGACCCGCGCCATGGCCAGCAGCACCCGCGGCGCGACCTGGGCCGGCGCCTGCGGGTTGTGCGGTTCCACACTGGTCAGCACCGAACGCGCCTCCCGCTCGGCGGTCTCGCAGTCGCCCATCTCCAGCGCGACGAAGCCGCGCAGCGTGCCGGCCATCCCGGTGAGCAGTGGGTGGGTGGTGCGATCGGCGTACTCGAGGGCGTCGCAGAACAGGTCGGCCGCGTGTTCCGGCTCGCCCAGCCCGCGCGCCACCACGCCGCGCACCACCAGCGCGAAGCCCTGCCCCCAGTCGTCACCCACCTCGGCGAAGTCCCGGTACGCGCGCCGCGCCGCCCGGTCCGCCTCGGCCAGGTCGCCCAGCTCGGCCGTGGCGTACGCCTCGACCGCCCGCAGCGTGCCCACCGCCCACGCCTCGCCGACCCGTTCCCCGAACGGCAGGAACACCCGGGCCAGCCGACACGCCTCCCGCAGCCGGCCGGCGAGCAGCCGGGCGAACGCGGTGGTGCCGCGCAGCCAGGCCCGCCCGTACGGGTCCTTCAGCTCGGCGAAGAGCCGGGCGGCCCGGCCGAGCACCGCGTCCGTGCCGGCGAAGTCGCCCCGGGTGGTGGTCACCCAGGCCAGGTTCTGCAACGACCACGCCTGCCCGCGCGGGTCCCGGGCGGCGAGACTGACCTGGTAGGAGGCGGCCAGCCGGCTGCTCGCCTGCCCGAGCCGGCCGGCGATGAAGTCGGCCATGCCGAGCCGGCGCATCGCCGAGCCGCGCACGGTCGGCAGGTCCGCGTCGGTGGCGACCTGCAACGCCTCCTGATAGCTGCGCTCGGCCCGCTCGGCGTCGCCCAGGGTCTGCTGGGCCTGCCCGGCGAGCAGCAGCGCGGCGGCCCGGGTGGCCGGTTCGCCGGCGTTCGCGGCGATCTTCTCGGCCGAGGCGAGCGCGTCGGCCGGACGGCCGATCTGCAACAGCGCCCGGGCGTGCACCACCCGGTCGGCCGGGGGCACCGCGCCCCGGGCCAGCTCGGCCGCGCGTTCGGCGTACTCGACGGCGAGGGCCGGCTCGCCCACCCGCAGCGACCGTCGGGCGGCCCGGCCCAGCGCGGCCACGCCCAGGTCGGCGACCGCCCGGGCCGGCGCGTCCGGGCGGAGCTTCACCGCGTCGGCCAGCACGGTCGCCCGCTCGACGTGCTCGGCGACGAAGTCGTCCCGGGCCGCCTCGGTGAACCCGCCCGCCGGGGCGCCGGCCGGGGACACGCTCTCCGGCGCGGCCCAGCGCGCCAGCGCGGCGTGCCGCTCGGCCAGCTCGGCCTTGCTCACCCCGGCGTACGCGGCCTCCCGCATCAGCGGGGTGGCGAAGGCGAAGCCGGTGCGCGTGCGGTGCAGCATGCGGCGTTGCAGCAGTTCCTCGACGGCCCGCTCCCACTCGACCGCGGCCACCGCGGCGGGTCGACCGTCCCGCCCGGCCCGCTGCTCGCGCAGCGCCTCCAGCGCGCCGGCGACCGCGGCGTCGCCGACGACCGCGGCGTCACGCAGCACCGAGCGGGCGTCCGGCGGCAGCGCGTCGATCCGCGCGGCGAGGACGGCGGCCAGGTCCCGGGAGAGCAACCGGCTGCCCAGCGAGCCGGGAGCCAGGCGCCAGGACACGTCCGCGCCGCGGCCCGGGCCGGCGGTCAGCGCCCCGCGCTCCATCAGCAGCGTGACCAGCTCGGCCAGGTAGAACGGGTTGCCCTGGGCGGTGGCGAGCAGCCGGTCGGTGTCGGCCTGGGGCAGCCGGCCCCCGGCCAGATAGCTGGTGAGCAGCCGGGCCGCGTCCGCGCCGCGCAACGGCGGCAGCGCGTGCACCTCGGCGTCCGCGAGCCGGGTCAGCGCGCCGGCGGTCCGCACCAGTTCGGGGCGGCCGAGCAGCAGCACCAGCACCGGGCCGGCGAGCCGGTTGAGGGTCAGCGCGAGCGCCTTGACCGTCTCGGCGGTCGCGTCGTGCAGGTCGTCCACCACGATCACCATCGGCGCCTCGCCGGCGAGCGCGCTGAGCAGGTCCGCGACCGCGTTCGGCACCGCCTCGGCGTCCGGTGGCGCGGTGGCGGCGTTCCACTCGACGCTGTCCGCGGCGGGCGGCAGCTCGGCGTACCCGAGCAGGGCCAGGAGCTGGTCCACGGCGATCGGCGGCGGGTCGCCGGGGAGCCGGGCGAGGCGCTGGCCGAGCCGGCGCAGCCGCTCCTCGACGGCCGGCCGGGTGACCGCGGTGGCCGCGTCGTTGGGCAGGCCGACGGCGGCGCGGACCAGGTCGGCCAGGGGCGCCAGCCGGCGCCGCTCGCCGAACGCGGCGCAGCGGACCGAGAGCACCCGGGCGCCGGTGTGCGCCGCGTACCGGCCGGCGCCGACGTCGTAGCCGGCGGCGAGACGTTCCACCTCGGCGGCGAACCGGGACTTGCCGATGCCCGCCTCGGCGGTCATCAGCAGCACCCGGGGCTCACCCCGGTCGATCACCTCGGCGAGCCGGCCGGCGACCCGACCGATCTCGGTCTCCCGGCCCACGTAGGGCGCCTCGTCGCCGAGACCGGACCGGGTGCCCGGCGCGTCCAGCAGGCCCAGCAGCTCGTACGCCTCGACCGGCTCGCGCTTGCCCTTGAGCCGCAGCGGGCGCAGCGCCCGCCAGGAGGCGACGTGCCGGGTCGCGGTGGAGGTCCGCGCGCCGGCGTAGATCGCGCCGACCGCGGCGGCGTCGGCGAGCCGGGCGGCGGTGTTCACCGTGTCGCCGATGACCGTGTACTCGATCGCGGCCTGGATGCCGGCGATGACGTCGCCGGTGTTGAGCCCGACCCGCAGGCCCAGCGGCGCGCCGCCGCCCCGCTCGTCGTCGAGCACCCGGCGGACGGCCCGCTGCATGGACAGCGCCGCCCGGACCGCGCGCTCGGCGTCGTCCTCGTGCGCGACCGGCGCGCCGAAGACCGCCATGATCCCGTCGCCGGTGAGCTTGTCGACGTGCCCGCCGAACGTCTTGACCGCGCCGGCCAGGGCGGCGAGCACCCGGTCGGTGACCGCGCCGACCCGTTCCGGGTCGAGGTCCTCCGACCAGGAGGTGAATTCGGAGAGGTCGCCGAAGAGCACGGTGACCACGCGGCGCTCGGCGGCCGGCAGGGTGGCCGCGGCCGGCAGCGCCGCACCGCAGTTGTGGCAGAACCGCGCGCCGGGCACGGCGACGGTCCCGCACACCGGGCAGGTCACGGCTGCTCCACCCCGAGGTGTTCGAGCTGGGCGCGGACCGACCACTCGGCGGCCCACCACAGCGACCGGTCGACGTCGGCGTAGACCACGGCCACCACCTCGGGCGCGGTGGTGGCGCCGGCGGCCACGGCGGCGCGTACCTGGTCGAGCCGGGCCCGCCGGTGGGCAAGGTAGAAGTCGGCCGCCGCGCCGCAGTCGGCGAGCGCCGGGCCGTGGCCCGGCAGCGCCGGAATCCCGCGGTACGTCGAGAGCAGTTCCAGGCTCGACAGGTAGTCACCGAGGTGCCCGTCCGGGTGGGCGACCACGGTGGTGCCCCGGCCGAGGATGGTGTCGCCGGTCAGCACCACCCGCTCGCCGTCGTGCTCGACCAGGAAGCAGACCGAGTCGGCGGTGTGCCCGGGGGTGCTCAGCAGCCGGAGCGTCATCCCGAAGCCGCCGAGGTCCTCGACCGGACCGGTCAGCGGCTCACCGCCGATCGTGTGCGCCGGGTCGGCGGCGAGCACGGGCGCGCCGCCGAGCAGTTCGCTGAGCCGGGGCGCGCCCTCGGTGTGGTCCGGGTGCCCGTGCGTGATCAGCACGAGCCCGACCGGCCCGTGCGCGGCGATCGCGGCCAGGTGCTCCTCGTCGGCCGGCCCCGGGTCGACCACCACGGCCGGCGCGTCCGGGCCGGCCCGCAGCACCCAGGTGTTGGTCCCGTCGAGCGTCATCGCCCCCGGATTGGGCGCACGCAGCAGCGACACCCACCCCGGCAGTTCCTCCGCGAGGGCCGCTGCGGCCCCCGTCACACGCCCACCCATGGCAGCGATCGTACGACCCCGCCCGCCATCCCCCGCGATCTTGCAGTTCCGGCCCGGGGTTTGTCCTCGTTCGGGGCTTCTGCCGGGGCGCAACCTGCAAGATCGCGGGGACGGGGAGTTACGCGACCTCGACGATCAGCTCGACCTCGACGGGGGCGTCGAGGGGGAGTTCGGCGACGCCCACCGCGCTGCGGGCGTGCCGGCCGGCCTCGCCGAAGACGGCACCGAGCAGGTCGGAGGCGCCGTTGATCACGGCCGGCTGGCCGGTGAAGCCGGTCGCGCTGGCCACGAACCCGGTCAGCTTCACGATCTTGACGACGTTCTCCAGCCCGACCAGCGCGTCGATCGCGGCGAGCGCGTTCAGCGCACACCGCTCGGCCAGGTCCTTGGCCTGCTCGGCGGAGACACCGTTGCCGACCTTCCCGGTGGCGAGCAGCTTGCCCTCGGCCATCGGGAGTTGGCCCGAGACGTAGACGTGCTGCCCGGACTGGACGGCCGGCACGTAGCTGGCCACCGGCGGCACCACCTCGGGCAGTTCGAGACCGAGTTCGGCGAGCTTCGCGTGGGGTCCGTTGCTCATCTGATCTAGCCCTTCGGGCGCTTCAGGTAGGCGACGAGCTGCTCCGGGTTCGGGCCGGGCACCACGGAGACCAGCTCCCAGCCGTCCTCGCCCCAGTTGTCGAGGATCTGCTTGGTCGCGTGGACCAGCAGCGGAACCGTGGCGTATTCCCACTTCTGCATCGGAGGAAGGCTCCCTTGCCTGGCTTGGACTTCGGTCAGGCACAGCCTACGGTCCGGCGACCTCAGCCGGTCGCGGGACGCTGCTCCGGCGCGGGCGGCTCGCCGCAGGGGCCCAGGTGCTCGTAGCGCTGCGGGCAGCGGCTGCGGTCGGCCAGCAGCAGATCGCAGAAGACCCGGTGCCGGTTGTTCTGGTCGTCGGCGGTGGAGACGGTGGTCTCCCCGGCGTCCAGTTCGGCCAGGAAGCCCAGCGAGGTGGCCACGATGCTGGCGAGCGCGGTAGCCGCCGCCAGGTCGGGCACCCGCACCGGCAGGTGGATGACGTAGCCGGGCTCCTCCTCGTCCCGGCCGCGGCCGGCGGGCCGGACCAGCGTGCGGACCACCTCGACCGGGGGGCGGTAGGAACGCTCGTTGAACGGCGTGCCCGCACCGGGGCCCTCGGCGTCGCCGGGCCGCGCGGCCCGGTCGCCGGGGGGAAACTGGGCTCGGGGAATGTTCTCCGCGTCGCGCATCCGCTGCCTCCGGGCGTCATACCTGCTCACAAGCACCATCGGGCGGCTCGAAGTCCCCCGATCCGGCCACCGCGTCGCGACGAACGTAGGACGCGGCGACCGTCCCGACAACGGGACGCGCATGACTGATCACGTTAAGTCACATATGCGACACAAGGCTGGTCGGGAACGCGACGGCTTTCTCGCGTTCGGCACGCCGTCCACGCGGGGCTGGCAACCGGCCCGCCGACCGCTACCCTTCCGGACTGGGCGCGCGCGGTGCGCACACCCACCACCTCGACCCCGTGCCCGTCGCCTGGGGCGGCGACGGGCGCGCCGCAACCCGGGGGAGATCGATGACCCAACCACCCGCCGGTGGCGCCACCGGCACGCCTGGCGACCCCTTCCCACCACCGTCCTCCGCCGGGGCCACGCCGGCCGGACCCGGCCAACCACCGCTCACCGCCACTCCGGGGCCCGCGCCCGGTCACCCGCCGTACCCGGCCGGCGCGCCGAGGCGCAAACGCCCGACGCTGCTGATCGCCTCGATCGTGCTGGCCGCGGCGGTGCTGCTCTGCGGCGGTGGCGGCACGGTCGCCTTCCTCGCCCTGCGCAACGGCGAGGACGGCCAGGGCGCCAAGGAGCCACAGGTGGCGGTGGACGGCTTCGTCAAGGCGGTCTACCAGGACCGGGACGCCGAGAAGGCGGCCACGTTCGTCTGCTCCGCCGCCCGCGACGACGAGAAGATCGCCGCCAAGGTCGCCGAGGTGCAGAAGTACGCCGGCCAGTACCAGAACCCCCGGTTCCGCTGGACCAACCCGACGGTCGACAACCAGACCGGGGACCGGGCCACGGTCTCCACCCGGGTCACCATGACCACCGCCGACGAGAAGGTCGCCGACCAGGAGCTGCGCTTCACCGTGGTGCGGAAGACGGGTTGGTGGGTCTGCGAGGTCGCCTGATCCCGACGGCTGGTTACGCTCGACGGGTGGCAGCGAGTGAGCAGCCGGCCGAGTCCGCCGGCAGATGGCGGGGCCGCCTGCACGTGGTGACCGGCAAGGGCGGCACGGGCAAGACCAGCGTGGCGGCCGCGCTGGCCCTCGGGCTGGCCGCCGGGGGCCGGCGCACCCTGCTGGTCGAGGTCGAGGGGCGGCAGGGCATCGCCCAGCTCTTCGACACCGACCCGCTGCCCTACGAGGAGCGGCACCTCACCGACGCCCCCGGCGGCGGTGAGGTGCGGGCCCTGGCGGTGGACGCCGAGGAGGCGCTCCTCGAATACCTGGACATGTTCTACAAGCTCGGCGCGGCCGGCCGCGCGCTGCGCAAGCTCGGCGCGATCGACTTCGCCACCACGATCGCCCCGGGCCTGCGCGACGTGCTGCTCACCGGCAAGGTCAAGGAGGCCACCACCCGCAGCGTCGGGTCACGCCGGGCGTACGACGCGGTGGTGCTGGACGCCCCGCCCACCGGGCGGATCGGCCGTTTCCTCAACGTCACGGCGGAGACCGCCCGACTCGCGAAGGTCGGCCCGATCAAGACCCAGAGCGAGGGGGTCTCCGCGCTGCTGCGCTCGCCGATGACCTCCGTGCACGTGGTGACGCTGCTGGAGGAGATGCCGGTCCAGGAGACGCTCGACGCGGTGGCCGACCTGTCCCAGCTCGGCTTCCCGGTCGGCCGGGTGATCGTGAACGGTGTCCGCCCGCCGGTGCCGGCCGGTCGCGCGGTGACCGCGGCCGAGCTGAAGCGGGGGTTGGCCGCCGCCGGCCTGCCCACCGACGCCCGGACCGTGGCCGGCCTCGCCGGGGAGGCGCGCGACCAGCGGGTACGCCGTGAGCTTGAGGACTCGCTCCGCGGCGACCTGGTGGAGCTGGGGCTGCCCCTGACCGAGCTGCCGCTGCTGCCCGACGGGGTCGACCGGGCGGGGCTGGCGACGCTCGCCGACGCGCTCGTCCGGGCGGATTGACTCACACCTGCGGCCGGCACGGAGCAGAGAGCCCCTCGGGACCGATACGCTCGATTGGTGCCTTCCGAAGACGCGGCGCCTCCGCTGGACGTCGACCAGATCCTCGCCGACCCGGGCGTGCGGATCGTGGTCTGCTGCGGTGCGGGCGGCGTGGGCAAGACGACCACCGCCGCGGCGCTGGCGCTGCGGGCGGCCGAGCGGCACGGGCGGCGGACGGTGGTGCTCACCATCGACCCGGCCCGCCGGTTGGCCCAGTCGCTCGGCCTGACCGAGCTGGACAACACGCCCCGCCAGGTCAAGGGCATCGACGTCGAGGCCAGCGGCGGTGAGCTGCACGCCATGATGCTCGACATGAAGCGCACGTTCGACGACGTGGTGCTCCAGCACACCGACCCGACGAAGGCGGCGGAGATCTTCGCCAACCCCTTCTACCAGGCCATGAGCTCCACCTTCGCCGGCACCCAGGAATACATGGCGATGGAGAAGCTGGGCCAGTTGCACGCCCGGGGCGACTGGGACCTGATCGTGGTGGACACCCCGCCGTCGCGTTCCGCGCTCGACTTCCTCGACGCGCCGGCCCGGCTGTCGCGGTTCCTCGACGGCCGGATGCTGCGGCTGCTGCTGGCCCCGGCGCGCAGCGGCGGGCGGAGCATGTTCAGCCTGGTCACGGCCAGTTTCGGGATGTTCTCCAAGGTGGTGCAGAAGGTGCTCGGCGCCCAACTGCTCACCGACCTGTCCGGCTTCGTCGCCGCGCTCGACTCGATGTTCGGCGGGTTCCGGCAGCGGGCCGAGCAGACGTACCGGATCCTGCAGGCTCGCGAGACGGCGTTCCTGCTGGTCGCGGCGCCGGAGCCGGACGCGGTCCGGGAGGCCGCCTACTTCGCCGGCCGGTTGCGTGACGAGCGGATGCCGCTGGCCGGGCTGGTGCTCAACCGGGTGCACGAGCCGGCGGCGGAGTTGGGCGCGGCGGAGAGCCTGGCCGCTGCGGAGCGACTGGCGGGCGTCGGCGGGCACGAGGGCACCGTCGAGGTGCTGCGCGCGCACGCCGCACTGGCCCAGCAGGCGGACCGGGAGCAGCGGGTGGCGGCGCGGTTCACCGAGGCGTTCCCGGCGGTGCCGGCGGTGTCGGTGACGGCGCAGCCCGCCGACGTGCACGACGTCGACGGGCTGCGGACGATCGGCGAGGCGATCAGCCGGCGGTGAACGCGCCGGCCGGCCGGGACGTCAGGTCGCGGTGGTGACCAGGACCTTGTCCTTGCCGGCCTTCTCCTTGGCGTTCTTCCGCATGGCCGCCTCGAACATCTTGCGCCAGCTGGTCACCTGCGGGTGACGGCGCAGCAGCGCCCGGCGTTCGCGTTCGGTCATGCCTCCCCACACCCCGAACTCGATCCGGTTGTCGAGCGCGTCGGCCAGGCACTCGTACCGAACTGGGCAGCTCCGGCAGATCCTCTTCGCCACGTTCTGTTCGGCGCCCTGTACGAACAACGCGTCCGGGTCCCCGTTCTGACACGCCGCCAGCGACGGCCAGTCAGTGATCATGCCCATCTGTACACGTCCCCCCTTGCAGTACCTACCGACTTCGCGCGAGCAGCCCCCGAACTTCCCCCGGTCGTCCGCGCCGGCCTCCCCAGGGCGGCATGGACGACGTGTGACTGCGATCGCCGTCACCATCATGCTGTGTAGTCACCCGATTACGCAACGTTGTCGGCAAAATCCATTGTTCCGGACATTCCCGGCTTCCCGGGCCTTCGCCGCCGTCTACCCGACCCCGGTACGACAAAACGCGGCTGTTTGACGGAACTTCTGTGGATCTCACGCAACCTCGCCCCGGGTGTCGTGCGTTTAGCACAACGAGGCCGGCGCGTGATGGAAATGGGGAAAGTTCCCCGTGCGCCCGCCGATCCCTGCTCGCGTACCCTGTCGAGGTGACCTGGATGCGGAAACGTGACCACAACGTCTTTACCAACGCCGCATCGCTGCTGATCTGCGGCCTGTTGGCCGGTGTGGTGGTCGCCGCGGCGGCCTTCCCCGCGGTGGCGATGTCCGGCCTGGCCGCGAAGGCGGGCGCCGAGACGTTCGGCGCGCTGCCCAAGGAACTGACGGTGGCGCGGGCCCCGCAGATCACCTACGTGTACGCCTCGGACGGCAAGACGCCGCTGGCCACGATGTACGACGAGAACCGCAAGGACGTCAAGCTCAAGGACATCTCGCCGCACATGCGCAAGGCGATCATCGCGGCCGAGGACCACGACTTCTACAAGCACAACGGCGTGGACCTCAACGGCGTGGCCCGGGCGTTCGTCAACAACCAGTCCGCCGGCTCGTCGCGGCAGGGCGCGTCCACGCTCACCATGCAGTACGTCCGGCTGGCCATCTCCTACTCGGCCACCCACCCGGCCGACGTGGTCGCCGCCACCGAGGACACCAGCACCCGCAAGCTGCGCGAGATGAGCCTCGCGCTCCAGGTCGACAAGGAACTCTCCAAGGACGAGATCCTGGAGCGCTACCTGAACATCGCCGCGTTCGGCAACGGCGCGTACGGCATCTACGCCGCCAGCCAGGTCTACTTCGGCAAGCTGCCGAGCAAGCTCGACATCCAGGAGTCGGCGATGCTCGCCGGGCTGGTGAAGGCGCCGACCTCGTTCGACCCGACGACCAAGGCCGGTTACCCGGAGGCGGTCGGCCGACGCGACTACGTCATCCAGAACATGGTGCAGATCGGCGCGATCAACCAGGCCGAGGCGGACGCCGCCAAGAAGATCAAGCTGGTGGTCAAGGACAAGCGCACGCCGAACGGCTGCGTGCAGGCCAACACCAACTCCTGGGGCTTCTTCTGCGACTACTTCTACCGCTGGTGGCTCCAGCAGGAGACGTTCGGCGCCACCTCGTACGACCGCGACCGGCGGTTGAAGAGCGGCGGCTACTCCATCATCACCAGCCTTGACGTGCAGGCGCAGGCGGCCGCCGACAGGGCGGTCCGTAACCATCTGAGCAACAGCAGCAAGGCGGCCCGGATGGTGGCCGTGATCGAGCCCGGCACCGGTCGGGTCCGGGCCGTGGCGGTGAACCGGAAGTTCAAGATCGACGATCCGAAGAACCCGCAGAACAAGCTCTCCAGCGACCCGCGGAAGGCCAAGAAGAAGATCCGGGGCAACTACCCGAACACGGTGAACCCGCTGGTCACCGGCGGCCCGGGCATCGCCGGCTACCAGGCCGGCTCGACCTTCAAGATCTTCACGCTGGTCGCCGCGCTGGAGAAGGGCTACCCGCTCAGCTACAGCATCAACGCGCAGAAGGTGTTCAAGTCCGACTACCCGGTCGAGTTCAACTCCCCGGCCGCCTGCCCGGGCACGAACAAGTACTGCCCGCAGAACGCCAACGAGTCGATGGCCGGCCCGCACAACATGTGGAGCGGCTTCGGCTTCTCGGTGAACACCTTCTTCATCGACCTCCAGCAGCGGGTCGGCGCGGAGAACGTGGTCAAGGCGGCGCAGAAGCTCGGCATCAGCTTCCGCTCGTCCGACGACGCCAAGCTCGCCGCGAACCCGCACCAGTGGGGCGCGTTCAGCCTCGGTGTCTCGCAGACGACCCCGCTGGAGCTGGCGAACGCGTACGCCACGCTGGCCGCCGACGGGAAATACTGCGACCCGATCCCGGTGCAGCAGATCCGCGGGCCGGACGGTGACAAGCTCGACATCGCCAACCCGCACTGCGAGCAGCGGGTCAGCACCGAGGTGGCGCGCGCCGCCGTGGACGCCGCCCGCTGCCCGGTCGGCGACCGCTCCAGCACCTCGAAGTGCGGCACCGCCACCGCCGGCAACGTCCGTGGCATCGTGAAGGCCCCGGTGGCCGGCAAGTCCGGCACCACCGACTCGGAGAAGACCTCCGCCCTGGTCGCCATGACGAAGCAGTACGCGGTGGCCGGCATCATGGCCGACCCGGACTGGGCCCAGACCAACCAGAAGATGGGCCACGACGTGAAGGACGGCATCAACCCGGCGGTCTACGAGACCCTGCGGGACGCCATGAAGGGCAAGGAACGGAAGAACTTCACGCCACCCAACGGCAAGATCGTGATGGGTGACCAGCGCTCGATCCCCGGCGTGAAGTGCCAGACCGTGGACGCCGCCAAGTCGCGGATCAGCGGCGCCGGCTTCGAGCCGGTGGTGTCCAGCAACAAGGTGCCGTCGGAGTGCCCCGCGGGCACCGCGGCCGGCACCAGCCCGGACGGGCGGACCATCAAGGGCGGCGTGGTCCTGATCGAGGTCAGCTCCGGGCAGGGCGCGCCGGGGCCGGGCAACACCGCCGGACCGGGCGGGCCGGCGGTCCCCCCGAACCCCGGCAACGGCCGACCAGGCCGGCGCTGACCGGCAACGACGACGACGGGCGGGCACCCCACCGGGGTGCCCGCCCGTTCCGTGTCGGCGGGTGCGTCAGAGGCCGAGCTGGCGGCGTACCTCGGCGGCGACCCGACCACCCTCGGCCCGGCCGGCCACTGCGGCCTGGGCCGCCTTCATGGCCGGGCCCATCTGCGCCTTGCCGGTGAAGCTGCCCGCGGCGAGCGCCCCCGAGACCAGCTCGGCCAGCTCCTCGTCGGAGAGCTGCTTCGGCAGGTAGCGCTCCAGCACCTCACCCTCGGCGGTCTCCTTGCCGGCCTGCTCGGCGCGCCCCGCGTCGGCGAAGGCGGTGGCCGCCTCACGGCGCTTCTTCGCCTCCTTGGTCAGCACCGCCAGCACCTCGTCGTCGCTGAGCTCGCGCTTCTCGCGGCCGGCGACCTCCGCGTTGCCGACGGCCGCGAGGGCCATCCGCAGCGTCGAGGTGGTCAGCTCGTCGCGCGCCTTGAGAGCGGCGCGCATGTCGGTGGTGAGACGGTCCTTCAGCGTGCTCATGAACGGTGAAACTACCCTGAACACCATGCGAAAGCGCACACTATTCCGGCTCGCGGCCGGCACCGTCGCCGCCGGCGCGGCGACCCTGGCCTACGCGTCGCTCGTCGAGCGCAACCTGTTCACCCTGCGCCGGTACGACGTGCCGGTGCTCCCGACCGACGCCGAGCCGCTGCGGGTGCTCCACCTGTCGGACCTGCACATGATGCCGAACCAGCGGCGCAAGCAGGACTGGGTGGCCTCGCTGGCCGCGCTCGACCCGGACCTGGTGGTGGTCACCGGCGACAACATGGCCGACCCGGAGGCGGTGCCCGGCGTGCTGCGGGCCCTCCAGCCGCTGCTCGACCTGCCCGGCGCGTTCGTGTTCGGCTCCAACGACTACACCGGGCCGGTGCTGAAGAACCCGTTCACCTACTTCCTGCCCGACCGGGAGTACACCGACGGCGTGCCGCTGCCGTACGAGGAACTGCGGGGCATCCTCACCGGCGCCGGCTGGGCGGACCTGAACAACGCCCGCACCACGCTCAAGGCCGGCGGTCGGGAGATCGAGCTGGTCGGCGTGGACGATCCACACATCGAGCGGGACGACTACGACGCGGTGGCCGGGCCGGCCGGCGACTCCGCCGCGCTGTCGATCGCCCTGGCCCACTCGCCGGAGCCGGCCGTGCTGGACCGGATGGCCGCCGACGGCTTCCGGCTGCTCCTGGCCGGGCACACCCACGGCGGGCAGGTCTGCGTGCCCGGCTACGGCGCGCTGGTGACCAACTGCGGGCTGCCCCGATCGACGGCGCGCGGGCTGCACCGCTGGCCCGGCTCGGATTCCTGGCTGCACGTCTCCGCCGGGTTGGGCACGCACCCGACCGCGCCGATCCGCTTCGCGTGCCGGCCGGAGGCGAGCATCCTGACCCTGATCCCCCGCTGAATCGACCCCCGGCAGCGCCGGGGGATACCGAATTTGATCCTGGGATCGGGTGAGCTACTATTTGTCGGCACGCCTCGGGGTGTGGCGCAGCTTGGTAGCGCGCTTCGTTCGGGACGAAGAGGTCGTCGGTTCGAATCCGGCCACCCCGACAGAGGTCAGAGGGCACATCCGATCCATGGATGTGCCCTCTGGTGCATCCTCGGTCCGATTCGGTCGAATCCCAGTGCGGGTCGTGTAGACGGAGTTGAATCCCCCCCGCCCCGCCGACACCCGGCACCCGTTCTGACCCCGTCAGCGGAGCCAGGCCCGTCGGCACCCGTCGAACCCCACGCCGTACCCCCCATACAGTTCCACTCATGCCTCAGCCAGCCCGCGAGTGGAACACCATGGGTGTCTGGCGTTGGCGCTGCCGTAGCAGCATCCGTACGCCCTTGGCGGCGGCGCGGCGGCGAGGGCTGCGCCGTCCCCGAGGACGACTGCGGCACCCGGCTGCGGGCGGTTGATCGGCCCACCTGGCAAGGTAGGACCCATGCCAGCGATGATCCGATCCCGCCTGACCGATTGGACCACCGTCGTACCCGTGCTCGCCGTGCTCCTGCTGGTCTTCACCTGGGGCCGGGAGCTGCCCGGCGCGCTGATCTTCGTGGTGGCCGCCCTGCTCGCGGTCGCCGTCCTGGCCGCCGTCCACCACGCCGAGGTGGTCGCGCACAAGGTGGGTGAGCCGTACGGCTCGCTGGTGCTGGCGGTCGCGGTCACCGTGATCGAGGTCGGTCTGATCGTCACCCTGATGATCAGCGGTGGGGACAAGACGCAGGCGCTGGCGCGGGACACCGTCTTCGCCGCCGTGATGATCACCTGCAACGGCATCCTCGGTCTGTCGCTGCTGCTCGGCGCGCTGCGCCGGCAGGTGGCGGTGTTCAACCCGGAGGGCACCGGCGGGGCACTGGCCACCGTGGCCACCCTCGCCACGCTCAGCATGGTGGTGCCGACGTTCACCACCGCCCGACCGGGTCCGGAGTTCTCCCCCGCCCAGCTCGCCTTCGCGGCGGTCGCCTCGCTCGCCCTCTACCTGTTGTTCGTGATGGTGCAGACCGGCCGGCACCGGGACTACTTCCTCCCGGTGACCCAGGAGGGCAGCATCATGGCCGAGGACCGCGACGGCGACGGGCACGCCGAGCCGCCGTCCACCCGCACCGCGCTGGCCAGCCTGGCGTTGCTGGTGGTGGCGCTGGTGGCGGTGGTCGGTGACGCGAAGACCATCTCCCCGGCGATCGAGAGCGCCGTCCAGGCGGCCAACCTGCCGCAGGCGTTCGTCGGCGTGGTCATCGCGCTGCTGGTGCTGGCGCCGGAGACACTCGCCGCCGCCCGGGCGGCCCGGCGGGACCGGGTGCAGATCAGCCTCAACCTGGCCCTCGGCTCGGCGATGGCCAGCATCGG
The DNA here is from genome assembly GCF_900090105.1 of Micromonospora humi. Classification (GTDB taxonomy): domain Bacteria; phylum Actinomycetota; class Actinomycetes; order Mycobacteriales; family Micromonosporaceae; genus Micromonospora; species Micromonospora humi. Next base: position 99,906 of record NZ_FMDM01000016.1, read on the forward strand.
GCTGACCATCCCGGCCATCGCGATCGCCTCGATCTGGCTGGACGGCCCGCTGCTGCTGGGCCTCGGCGGCACCCAGATGACGCTGCTCGCCCTGACCGCGGTGACCGCGGTGCTCACCGTGGTGCCCGGGCGGGCGACCGTGCTCCAGGGTGGGGTGCACCTGGTGCTGCTCGCCGCGTTCGTCTTCCTCGCCGCCAGCCCCTGACCGGCAGCCGGCCCGTGACCGGTCGCCGACCCCGGATCGACGTGCCGGCCGGCCTCGGTCAGTCGTGCAGCTCGGTGCGGGCCACCTCGGCGAACGCCGCGCTCAGGTAGTCGGCGAACGGGCGGTCGGTGACCGCCAGCAGGTCGGCGACGAGCAGCGGGGCGTGCCGGGCCACGGCCGCCGGGTCGGGCGGGTCGTCGTCGTCACCCGGGTCGTAGACGCCGAGCGCGCCGGCCAGCAGCACCAGCAGGACGTGCGGATCGACCTCGGGCCACCACGTCGCGGCGGCCCGGACGCAGCGCTCCAGCACCTGGCGGACGTCGTCGCCGTCCAGCCCGTCCGGATGCCCCTCCTCCAGCAGGAGCCGGACCACGCCGCCGAGCACCAGCCCGGCCCGGTCGACGGTGGCGAGCCGTTCGACGGCCGGTCGGTACGCCCCGGCGTCCCGGGCCCGGGCCGCGTCGACCGCCTCCGTGGCGGTCACGGCGATCTCGCGGGCCGGTGCGGGCAGATGACGCCAGGTGGTGGTCACCGGGCCAGCATGGCAGACCGGGTGGGCTTGCTCACCTTCCGGCTGGGCGTCCGCCGGGCACTGCGGTAAACGGGTCGCGGTCGTCGTACCCGCCACCCAGAATCCCAGCCATGCTGCGCCGCGCCCTGCCCGCTCGTCCCGAAGCCCGCCGGATCCTCCTCGGCACCCTGCTCTCCGCCGTCGGGCGCGGTCTCACGCTGCCGTTCCTCTTCATCTACCTCACCGACGTGCGTGGCCTGACCGACGCCCGCGCCGGCCTGGTGATCGGCTGGTTCGGCGCGGTGACGCTGGCGCTGTCCCCGCTGGGCGGCACGCTGATCGACCGGTTCGGCGCGCGCCGGGTGGTGCTGCCGTGCCTGGTCGTCGAGGCGGTCGGCACCGCCTCACTGGCCCTGGTCGACTCGACCGCGTCGGCGTTCGGCGTGATGACGCTGGTGGCGATCGGCAGCTCGGCGATCTGGTCGGGGCAGAACACGATCCTCGCCTCGCTCACCGGCGACGGTGAGCGGCAGCGGGTCTTCGGGCTCAACTTCGCCCTGCTCAACCTGGGCATCGGCGCGGGCGGCCTGATCTCCGGCGCGGTGGTCGACGTGGCGCGCCCGGTCACCTTCCAGGCGGTCTACCTGCTGGACGCGGTGAGCTACCTGACGCCGGCCCTGATCCTGCTCACGCTGCCGCACGTGGGGCGCCGGCCGGCCGCGCCGGTGGGCGAGGGCGCTGCCGCGCCGACGGCCGGCGGTTACCTGACCGTGCTGCGGGACCGGCCGTTCCGTCGGCTCGTCCTCTTCGGTCTGGTGCTCACCACCTGCGGGTACGCGCAGATCGAGGTGGGCTTCGCGGCGTACTCGGTGCGGGTGGTGGAGGTGACGCCGCGGGTGGTGGCCTGGGCGCTCGCCGCGAACACCGTGATGATCGTGCTCTCCCAGCTGTTGGTGATCCGCCGGATGGAGGGTCGCAGCCGGACCGGCGCGCTGGCGGCGGTCGGCGCGGTCTTCGCGGGCGCCTGGCTGGTGCTCGGCGCGGCCGGCGTGGTCGGTGGCGGCAACGCGCTGCTCGCGGCGCTGGGCGTGGTGGCCTGCTCGGCGATCTTCGGGTTCGGCGAGACGATGCTGTCCCCGGTCATGCCGGCCCTGACCAACGCGCTGGCCACGGACGAGCTGCGCGGCCGCTACAACGCGATGAGTTCGATGATCTTCGGGATCAGCGGGGTGGTGGGTCCGGTCACCGCCGGCCCGCTGATCGGCGCGGCGGACGGGCGGGTCTGGGTGGCGGTCGTGGTCGGCGGCTGCCTGGCCGCCTCCCTGCTGGCCCTGTCGCTGCGCCCCCTGCTCACCCCCGCCCAGGATGGCCGCCCCTCGCCCGCCCCCACCCCGCAACCCCAGCCCGCCCCCGCGGCCTGACCCGCAACGGACGAGGAACGGGCCCCCGGGAGCAGTGCTCCGGGGGCCCGTTCGGGGATGTGCTGCCGTCAGGCGGCGGGAACCTCCGCGGTGGTCTGGATCCGGTCCAGCGCCGGCGCGGACACCGGCGACTTCTCGGTCAGGTACGCGGTGAAGGCGTCCAGGTCGATCTGGCCGGTCACCGCGTTGGTGCCGCCGGTCAGGACGCTGAAGCCGTCGCCACCGCCGGCGAGGAAGTTGTTCACCGTGACCCGGTAGGTCGCGGTGTCGGTCACCGGGGTGCCGTTGATGGTGAGGCTGCCCCGGACCACCCGGGTGCCGGCGCACGGCGTTCCGGCCGGCGCGGTGGTGCCGTTGACGTCGACGACGTAGTGCACGGTCGAGGACGCGTAGAGCACCCGGGCCACGGTGAACTGCTGCTCCAGCATGCAGTAGAGCTGCGCACCGGTCAGGTCCAGCGTGACCAGGTTGTTGGCGAACGGCTGCACGGTGAACGCCTCGGCGTAGGTGACCGGGCCGGCGTCGACGTCGGCGCGTACGCCGCCCGGGTTCATGAACGCGGCGACCGCGTTCTGCTCGTTGTCGGTCGCGGCGAGCTGCGCGTCGGCGATCACGTTGCCCAGCGGCGACTCACCGGTCTGGTAGGTCGGCTTGCCGTTGGCGTCGACCCCGGTCTGGTAGAGGTTCTCCTGGGTCTTGGTGATCGCCTCGGTGGTCTCCCCGACGATCCGGTCGGCCACCGGGCCGAGCGCGGTCTTGTACCGGGTGATCAGCTCGGTCGAGGCCGGGTCCTTGGCGACGTCCCGGGTGACCACCACGTTGTTCGCCGACGCGCTGACCACGTCCCGGGTCCGCGGGTCGATCTTCAGGTTGATGTCGGTGACCAGGCGGCCGAACGAGCTGGCGCTGGTGACCAGCTTGCCGTTGATGTTGCAGTTGTACGCGGCGTGGGTGTGCCCGCTGACGATGACGTCGATGGCCGGGTCCATCCGGTTGGCGATGTCGACGATCGGGCCGCTGAACCCGGTGCAGTCGTTGATGCCGCCGCCGTTCTGCACGCCACCCTCGTGCAGCAGCACGACGATGCTCTTGACGCCGAGCAGCTTCAGGATCTTGGCGTACTTGTTGGCGGTGTCGGCCTCGTCGGTGAAGCGCAGCCCGGCGACGCCCTGCTGGCTGACGATGTTCGGGGTGCCCTCCAGGGTCATCCCGATGAAGCCGATCGGCACACCCTTGACGATCTTGATGCCGAACGGCTGCATCAGCGGCAGGCCGGTGGAGGTCTTGAACGCGTTCGCGGAGAGGTACTTGAACTTGGCGCCCTCGAACGGCGTGCCGTCGGCGCAGCCGTCGACCGGGTGGCAGCCGCCGCGCTGCATCCGCAGCAGTTCCTTGGCGCCCTCGTCGAACTCGTGGTTGCCGACGCTGGCGAACTCGAGCCCGGCGAGGTTCATCTCCTCGATGGTGGGCTCGTCGTGGAACGCGGCGGAGAGCAGCGGCGAGGCGCCGATCAGGTCGCCCGCCGCGACAGTGACGGTGCCCTTGCCCTGCTGCTGGGCCGCCGCACGCATCGCCTTCAGGTGGCTGGCCAGGTATTCCGCGCCACCGGCGGTCTGGCCGTCGATGGTGCCGCTGGACCCGGTCGGCGGTTCCAGGTTGCCGTGGAAGTCGTTGATCGCGAGCAGCTGGACGTCGACCGGCTTCGAGTGGGCCTCGGCCTGGTCGGGGGTGACGGCGACCGCGGTGAACGCGGTCGCGGCGAGTGCGGCCAGGCCTACGGTGGCCCGGCGGCGCATCCCGGAGACGGACATGGAACTCCTCGTGAGATACCGGCGCGTGGCGGCCGGGCGATGGTTCGCCCGGCGGCCCTGATCCGTGCCGTGACAGGGGTCGATCGCGGAAGGCGGCACTCGGGGGGAACGCCGCCCGCCGGGGTAGCTTCTCATCCGCCGGGCCGCAGGTCGAGTCCACGGCGTCGGCTCCCAGGGACCAGGGAGCCGACGCCGACGCTCATGTCACGCGGAATTCTTTGCGCTGGCAACCACCGTTGGCCGAAACACCTCCGGCAGGTCACCCATCGCGAGCCGAACGGCCGCTCACGCCCGCCGGTCCGACATCCGAGGCGGACTGTCCGAACTCGACCGGAGCGCCGGAGAGGCGGTTCCCGAGCCGCCGTGGGCCGCCCGTACCAGTGCGCGCAACGCGGACCCGGTCCACCGCCCGGCCACCCCGGGCCGGCCCGCCAGGTAGTCGACGGTCCGCGCGACGTCCCAGCCGTGCGCCTCCCGCAGCCCGCGCGCCAGCATGCCGAGGTAGACCGCGGCCGGACGGGTCCAGGGCACCTCCACCGCCCGGTGCCCGGCGGTGAAGGTGAGCATCGGCAGGCCGTCGCGCTCACCGACCCGGAGCAGCGTCTCGTAGCGGCCCGGACCGAGCGTGGCCCGGCCGGTCCCGGCGGCCGCGCGGATCCCGGCCAGGTCGGCGCCGGGCCGCCGGTACATCTCCTGGGCCGCGATGTCGGCGAACTGCTCGACCGTCACCAGGTAGCCGCGCACCGCAGCCCGCCCGGGCAGCTCCGGATCGTAGAACGCCATGCCGCCGGTCCAGGCCCGGGACTCGCCGGCGAAGTAGATCCCGCCGGGGATCAGCGCCGGGACCGTCCGGTGCGGCGGTCGACAGTCCCGGCAACCGGGGTACGTGCGCAGCCCGCCGGGCGGCCGCCCGCCGCGCACATACCAGTCGAGTCGCGCCGCGTGCAGATTCGACCCGTAGGCGACGTACCAGAGGAGCGTCACGGGGTCAGGCCCAAGAGGTCCGTCCGGCGGCGTGACTGACCTGGACGGTGTGCGTGACGCAGCCGCCGTCGGCCACCCGGTGCAGCAGGAACGCGGTCGGTTCGGCGACCCAGCCGATCTCGTCCTCGTCGCTCATGGTCAGGCTCGCCTGCACCCAGGTGCTCGGTGCGGTGGTCAGGACCGTACCGGCGAACGCGCTGGTCACCGGCCGGTGCAGGTGGCCCGCGGCGACGCGTACGACATGGGGGTGCCGCCCGAGCACGGCGGCGAGCGCGTCGGCGTCGGCGAGCCGGATGGCGTCGGCGGCCGGGACGCCGACCGCGACCGGCGGATGGTGCAGGCACACCACGGCGGGCGCCTCCGGCCGGCCGGCGAGCACCCCGTCGAGCCAGTCGAGCTGCTCGTCACCGAGCCGCCCGCCGGAGCCGCCCGGGGCTAGCGAGTCGAGCACCACGAGCGTGGCGTCCGGGTGGTCGACGTGGTAGTGCGCGGAGAACCCGCCGGCCAGGTGGGGGGTGCCGCCGAACGTGTCGAGCAGCGACTCGCGGTCGTCGTGGTTGCCGGTGGCCAGGTGGACCGGCAGCGGGACCCGACCGACGATCTCGCGGAGGGCGAGGTATTCGTCCGGCCGACCGTGGCCGGTCAGGTCGCCGGTGATCACCACGCACTCCGGTCGGGGGCGCAGGGCGAGCACCGTGCCCAACGCCCGGTGCAGGCCGGCCGCCGGCTCGGCGGCGAGGGGACCGGTGGTCACGTGCGGATCACTGAGTTGGGCGATGAGCATCGGCGCCTCCTCGGGCCCGGGATCTCCACGCTATCGCCGCAGGCGTGGGCCGCGCAGCCCACAAGCGGCGCCCACAGCCTGTGGATAGCACATGTGTACGAAGGTCGACGGCACCCGCGATGAGTACATTTGATCGCGGCCCCACCCCCTCCCAACAGGAACGACGTGGATCACGAGCGAGTCCTCCGCGACGTCACGGTGCGCCTTCCCACGGCGTCGACCGTGCCGGAGGCGTGCCAGTGGACCGTCGCCGCGCTCGCCCGGCACACCCCGGCGACCGCCACCGTCCTGCTCCGCGTCCACGACCGCCTCCGGTGCGTCGCGGCCACCGGCGCCTGGCAGGTCTTCTCGCACGTGCCGGCCACCACCGACGCGCCGACCCGGCACCGGCCCGAGCCCTCGGTGGTGCGCCGGGTCTACACCTCCGGCGAGACCGCCGCCGTGTCCGACGTCGCCGTCGACCCCGACTACCTGCCGGTCCGACCGGACGTCACCGCCGAGCTCTGCGTGCCGGTACGCGACCCGGCCGGCCGGCCGATCGGCGTGCTCGACCTGCAGTGGAGCGAGCCGGTGACGCTCGCGCCGTGGCGGGAGACCGCCGAACGGCTGGCCGACCGGCTCGGCGCCCGGATCGCGGCGCTCGGCGGCCCGCCGGCCGAGAGCCGCAGCGAGAAGCTGCTCCGGCACGCCGCCGCGTTCACCGCCGCGCCGACGGACTGGGACCTGATGACCGCCGCGATCACCGCGGCCCGGGACGTGTCCGCGCTCTCCGCCGCCGTGCTGGTGCTCACCGGCCGGCGTGGACCCCGGCTGGGTGCGGCCACCGACATCCCGGGCGAGTTGGAGGCCCGGATCCGGGCCGAGCTGACCGGGTCCGGCCCGGCCGCGCTCGACCGGATGATCGACCGGGCCCACCGGTACGGCTCGGCGTACACGCTGGGCGAGGCGGGGCACCCGCCGACCGGCGAGTACCTGCCGCTGACCCGGGCCGGCGCGCGCACGCTGGTGGCGGTGCCGGTCGGCGCACCGACCGCCGGCGGCGTGCTGCTGGTGGCCGACGAGCGGTCGCTCCGGCCGGACCCGACCACGGTCAACCTGATCGAGTTGCTGGCCGGGCAGGCGTGGACCTGCCTCGACCGGCTGCGCACCCTGGCGCGGCTGCGCGAGCAGGCCAGTTCGGACCCGCTCACCGGGCTGCGGCACACCGGGCCGTTCGGGCAGCGGATCGCCAGCGCCACGCCGGGGCGTACCGCGCTGCTGGCGATCGACGTCGACGGGTTCAAGGACGTCAACGACACCTACGGCCACCAGGCCGGCGACCGGCTGCTGGTGGGGCTGGCCCGGGCGCTGGAGGGTGCGTTGCGCCAGGGCGACGAGCTCTACCGGACCGGCGGCGACGAGTTCGTCGCGGTGATCGAGGTGAGCCACCCGCAGGAGGCGGTCGGGATCGCCGAGCGGCTCACCGAGGCGGCGCGCCGCACCGGCCGGACGATCAGTGTCGGCATCGCACTGCCCCGCCCCGGCGAGACCCCCGACCGCACCCTGCACCGCGCCGACCAGGCCCTCTACGCGGTCAAGCGCCAGGGCCGAGACGGCGTCCACCTCTCCGCCGCCTGACCCCGCCCCGTCCCGTCCCCGCCCCGCCCCCGCGCGTCGATCTTGCACTTTCGGCCCGGATCACGCGGCAGATGCACCTTTTGTCCGGGCACAACCTGCAAGATCGCCGAGGTCAGGGGGTGAGTTCCTTGGCGAGGAGTTCGGCGATCTGGGCGGTGTTCAGGGCGGCGCCCTTGCGGAGGTTGTCGCCCGTCACGAAGAGGTCGAGGGCGCGGGGGTCGTCGACGGCGCGGCGGATCCGGCCCACCCAGGACGGGTCGGTGCCGACCGCGTCGATCGGCATCGGGAACTCCCCGGCCGCCGGGTCGTCGACCAGGATCACGCCCGGCGCGTTGCGCAGCACCTCGCGGGCGCCCTCGGCGTCCACCTCGGTGGCGAAGACCGCGTGCACGGCGACCGAGTGCCCGGTCACCACCGGCACCCGCACGCACGTGGCGGAGACCTTCAGGTCGGGCAGCCCGAGGATCTTGCGCGACTCGTTGCGCAGCTTCAGCTCCTCGGAGGACCAGCCGCCGTCGGCCAGCGAACCCGTCCACGGCACCACGTTGAGCGCCAGCGGCGCGGGGAACGGGCCCAGCTCGTCGCCGACCGCCTGGCGTACGTCGCCGGCGCGGGAACCGAGCACCCGGTCCCCGGCGATCTTGCCGAGCTGGAGGTGCAACGCGTCCACCCCGGCCTGCCCCGCCCCGGAGACCGCCTGGTAGGAGGCGAGGACCAGTTCGCGCAGGCCGTACTCGCGGTGCAGCGGGGCGACCGCGACGATCATCGCCAAGGTGGTGCAGTTGGCGTTGGCGATGATCCCCTTCGACCGGTTGCGCACCTGGTCGGGGTTGATCTCGGGGACCACCAGTGGCACGTCCCGGTCCATCCGGAACGCGCCGGAGTTGTCCACCACCACCGCACCACGGGCCACCGCGACGGGTGCCCACTCGGCCGAGACGTCGTCGGGCACGTCGAACATCGCCACGTCGACGCCGTCGAAAGCCTCGGGCGTGACGGCCCGGACGGTCAGCTCCTCGCCCCGGCACCGCACCCGGCGGCCGGCCGAGCGCTCGGAGGCGAGCAGCCGGATCTCGCCCCACACGTTGCGGCGCGAGGAGAGGATCTGGCACATCACGGTGCCGACGGCACCTGTCGCGCCGACCACGGCGAGGGTGGGCAGCGGCGGCATCCGCGTTACCGCCCGGTGCCGGCGTAGACGACGGCTTCGGTGTCACCACCCAGCTCGAAGGCGTCGTGGATGGCGCGGACCGCCTTGTCGAGGTCGGTGTCGCGGCAGACCACGGAAACGCGGATCTCGGAAGTGGAGATCATTTCGATGTTCACGCCGGCGGTGCCGAGCGCGGCGAAGAAGCCGGCGGCGACGCCCGGGTGCGAGCGCATGCCGGCGCCGATCAGGGAGACCTTGCCGACGTGGTCGTCGTAGAGCAGGCCCTTGAACTTGACCGTCTCCTGGATCTTGCTGAGCGCGGCCATCGCGGTCGGGCCGTCGGCCTTCGGCAGCGTGAACGAGATGTCGGTGCGGCCGGTGCCCTCGGTCGACACGTTCTGCACGATCATGTCGATGTTGATCTCGGCGCCGGCGACGGTGTCGAAGATCCGCGCGGCGGCACCCGGCTCGTCGGGCACCCCGACGATGGTGATCTTCGCCTCGCTGCGGTCGTGGGCGACCCCGGTGATCAGTGCCTGTTCCACAGCAAGGTCCTCCATCGATCCGGTGACCATCGTGCCGGTGTTGGTCGAGTATGACGAACGGACGTGGATCGGCAACCCCGCGCGCCGGGCGTACTCGACGCTGCGCAGGTGCAGCACCTTCGCGCCGCAGGCGGCCAGCTCCAACATCTCCTCGTAGGTGATCTGCCTGATGTGCCGGGCGTTCGGCACGATCCGCGGGTCGGCGGTGAAGACGCCGTCCACGTCGGTGTAGATCTCGCAGACGTCCGCGTGCAGCGCGGCGGCCAACGCCACGGCGGTGGTGTCCGAGCCGCCCCGGCCGAGCGTGGTGACGTCCTTGGTGTCCTGCGAGACACCCTGGAAGCCGGCGACGATGACCACCGCGCCCTCGTCGAGCGCACCCTTGAGCCGCCCCGGGGTCACGTCGATGATCCGGGCCCGCCCGTGCACCGAGGTGGTGATCACGCCGGCCTGCGAACCGGTGAACGAGCGTGCCTCGTACCCCTGGTTGTGGATGGCCATGGCGAGCAGCGCCATCGAGATCCGCTCGCCGGCGGTGAGCAGCATGTCCAGCTCGCGGCCGGGCGGCAGCGGGCTGACCTGGTTGGCCAGGTCGAGCAGCTCGTCGGTGGTGTCGCCCATGGCGGAGACCACCACGACCACGTCGTCGCCCGCCTTGCGGGCCGCCACGATGCGCTCGGCCACCCGCTTGATCCGCTCGGCGTTGGCGACGGAGGACCCGCCGTACTTCTGCACCACGAGTGCCACGACGGTGCGCTCCCCTCCCAGTGACGGCCCTGAGCGTGCCGACGCCGCCGGGTTTCTCGGTCCGGCGGCGCGTGTCAGACCTCCTCAGGGTATCGGGCGGGCCGCGCGGCCGGAGCGGGTGATCCCACCATCCGGCCCGGGACGCCAACCGGTACAGCCGTACGGTGGGCTGACCCGGACCGCCACGACGTCGCAGAATGACCCGGTGCACGCTCATCGACGCGCGGCCCGGCGGCTGACCGGCGTACTCGCGCTCACCCTGCCGGCGCTGCTCGCCGCCTGCGTCGCCGACCGCCCGCGGACGGCGCCGGCCGACGGCGCCGATCCGGTGCCGGTGCAGGTCGACGCCGCCCGCGACGAACTGGCCGGGCTGGCCGCCGCCGCGCAGGACCGACACCTCGTCGCCACCTACGCCTGGGCGCCGCCCGGCGGGCCGTCCCGCACCGTCACCTGGACCAGCGCGAACGACGACAGCTGGCGGGTCGACGTGCCCGGGTGGGGGCAGGGCGGCACGGTGGACGTGTCCCTCGCCGGCACCTCGGACGGGCTGTTCCAGTGCGCCCTGCCGTCCACCGGCCGGACCCGCCCGGCCGGCTGCGTGCGACTCGGCGACGCCGACGACGCGGTGCCCCGCCGGTTGGACCCGCGGGTGCAGCACCCGTTCACCGACTGGCTGGAGGTGCTCACCGACCGGCGGGCGCCGCTCGCGGTCTCCCCCGCCCCGACGCCGCCCGGCGTCACCGGCCGGTGCTACGCGGTCGACTCCACCGCGGCCTCGATGAACGCGCCGCTGGACGTGGGCGTCTACTGCTTCGGCGAGGACGGCACCCCGCTGGCGGTCCGCGCCACCCTGGGCAGCCTCACCCTGACCGGCAGGCCCGGCCCGGCGCCGGGGACGGTGGAGCTGGCCGGCGCGGTGACCGAGGGCGAGCCGGTCGACCGCGAGGCGCCTTAGCATTTTGTCCGTTACGGGTGTTCTTGGCCACATCGAGCCGACCCGCCTGGTACGGCAAAACGGACAACCGGGACGCTGGGTCCATGACCGACCTGACCCCGCTGCTCGCCTTCCGGTGGAGCCCTCGCGCGTTCGACCCCGACGCGGAGCTGACCGCCGACGAGGTGGCCGCCCTGCTGGAGGCGGCCCGGTGGGCCCCCTCGGCCGGCAACGCCCAGCCGTGGCGGTTCGCGCTCGGGCACCGGCAGGACGAGACGTGGAAACGGATCCTGGTCGGCCTCACCGACGCCGACCAGGGTTGGGCCCGACACGCCGCCGCCCTGCTGCTCGCCGCGCACGCCGGTGGCGAGCCGGAACGGACCGCGTACGACCTGGGCCAGGCGGTCGCCCACCTCACCGTGCAGGCCACCGCGCTCGGCCTGCACGTACGCCAGCTCACCCGCCTCGACCGCGCCCGCCTCACCACCGAACTGGACCTGCCCGACGACATCCGGCCGCTGGCGGTGGTCGCGATCGGCCGCCTCGGCGACCCGGCCGCCCTGCCGCTCGACCTGTACGAGCGGGAGACCGCGCTCCGCCGCCGCCGACCCGTCGGCGCCCTGCTCCTGCGCTGAGGCGTCACCGGTCCGCGTGCCCGGACGCGCGACCCCGCCGGACCGCGTCGCCGCACCCGACCCCGCCGATCCGCGTCGCCGGATGCGGCGCAGCGGGTCGGCGGTGCGGCGTCAGGCGCCGCGCGCCGCCCGGAGCAGGGCGGCGCCGACGTCGGTGTTGCGGTAGAGCACGTGCCGCCCGGCCCGGGACCGCGCGATCAGCCCCGCCGCGTGCAGCGCGGTGAGGTGCTGGGAGACGTTGCCGGCCGACATCCCGGTGAGGCGCGCCAGGTCGGTCGTGGTCACGGCCGTTTCGAGCAGGTGCAGCAGCGCGGCCCGACCGGCGCCGACCACCCGGGCCAGCGGATCACCCGGTGGTGCCGGGGCCCGCTCCCAGAGCCTCCCCACCGCCCGGACCGGGTACGCCCCGGCGGGCAGCGAGTCCTCCAGCAGGTTCCACAGCACCCGCCGGTCGGTGAACACGCCCGGGTTCAACGCCAGCCCTCGACCGCGCAGGTCGAAGTCGCGCTCGAACGGGTCGTCGCTGACCACCCGGTCGCCGAGCCAGCGCAGGCTCGGATGGAGCTGCTCGAACAGCCGGCCCGCGCCGCCCTCGGCCAGCTGGGCCGCCCGGTGGGCCACGTCGGCGTCGAGCAGCGCCTGCATGCGGGGCCAGTCCGGGCCGATCGCCTCGTCGTGCCAGATCCGCACGGCGTCCACGAGCCGCGGTAGCAGTCCGCGCGGATCGGCCAGCAATGCCGACCCGAACGGGCTCAGCGGCCGGCTCGGGAGCGTCGCCAACAGGTCCTGGACCACCACGTCCGGCGGGGTCGCCGCGATCTGGTCGAGCTGCTCGGCCATCCCCGCGCCCGGTCGGGCCGCCGGGGTGAGGAAATCCGGCAGCCAGCGGCGCGGGAGGGTCAGCTCCACCAGCGGGCGGACCCGGACGGCCACCTCCGGCCGGCGCAGCGTCGCACGGGCCCGGTCGATCCACGACAGGTGCACGGCGTAGCGGACCGGATCGGACAGCGCCCACATGCTCATCACCGTCTCGTTGGCCGGCGACACGGCGAACCGCACGCCCGCCACGTCGGCCAGGGTGAAGCGCAACTCGGACACACGCACCCCCGAACGCCGGATTCGGCCCAGACTAAAACGCTCGACGGGAGCGCGGGGGGCACGGTTGGCTCACCGGTCATGGGGGCCAGAGAGAACATCCGCACCGCCGTCCGCCACGTCGTACCGCCGGCCGGGCTGACCCGCGCCCTGGCCGTGCAGGCCATGGTGTTCGCCGTCGGCCACGGGCTGTTCCAGGCCGGCAGCGCGGTCTTCTTCACCCGCGCGCTGGGGCTGAGCCCGGCCCAGGTGGGGCTCGGCCTCTCGCTGGCCGCCGGGGCATTGCTGCTCGGCACCGTCCCGCTGGGCGGCCTCACCGACCGGCACGGCCCGCAACGGGTGTGGATCGCCTGCCTGCTGCTCGACGCGGCGCTGTTCGCGACCTACCCGCTCGTCACCGGCTTCGCCGGCTTCCTCGCCGTGGTGCTCGCGCTGGCCGTCACCGGCGCGGCGACCGGGGTCGCCCGCCAGGTCTACTCGATCAACGTGTTGCGCCCGGAGGAACGGGTCACCGCGATGGCCTACCAGCGCTCCTCGCTCAACGTCGGCTTCGGGCTGGGCGCGCTGATCAGCGGCCTGGTGCTGGCCGTCGACACGATCTGGGCGTACCGGGGCATGGTCTTCTTCATCGCGGCGGTATACCTGGTGACCGCCGGCTTCGTGCGGCGGCTGCCCCGGCTGCCGCAGGTGACCCGGCCGACCGAGCCGATGAGCCGGCTCGCGGTGCTGCGGGACCGCCCGTTCATGGCCGTCTCGCTGCTGTCCGGGCTGCTCAGCGCGCACCAGACGCTCTACCTCACGGTGATGCCGCTGTGGATCCTCACCCACACCGACGCGCCGAAGACGATCATCGCCGCGCTGGTGCTGCTCAACACGGTGCTGATCGTGCTGCTCCAGGTCCGGGCCAGCCGGGGCGCGGACACCGCGCCGGGCGCGGCCCGGGCGTCCCGCCGGGGCGCACTGCTGATCTCCCTGTTCTGCGTGGTCCTGCCGATCTCCGGGCAGACCCGGGGGCTGCTCACCGTCGGGGCGCTGGTGGTCGCCGCGACGCTGCTCATCCTGGCGGAGCTGATCGAGTCGGCGGGCACCTGGGGGCTCACCGCCACGCTTCCGCCCGCCGCCCAACGCGGCGCGTACGTGGGCGCGTTCGGGCTCGGCTCACAACTCCAGTTCCTGATCGCGCCGGCGGGGCTGACCGCGCTCGGGGTGAGCACCGGCGGCTGGGGCTGGTACCCGGCGGCGGGGATCTTCGTGCTGGTCGGGCTGGCGATCGTGCCGGCGGTGGCCCGGGCCGAGCGGACGCCCCGGCTGGGCGAGGCGCCCGAGGCCACCCGCACGGTGACTCCGGTCCCATAGTCCGGACCGGCCTTCCCACCACCCGTCCCACCACGTAGGGTGACTCTGTCATGTGGCAGGCGTCTCTTCTCCTTGGCTGCCGCGACGAGGCCTGACCGGCCGGCACCTCGTCGCGGAGTTGAACCGCGCCGTCCAGCACATCCGAACTTCCCCTCGGCACCGCCGCGCACCGTCGCCCGGCACCTCGCCGACACCTTCCGATCTGCTGACGCCACATGTTCCAGGGAGCACTCCGAGATGGCTCAACCCGTCACCGAGACCGATCCGTTCGCCCGGCAGCGCCCGAGCCGGATGCCGGTCCACCGCTACCTCCCGTACGACAGGCAGTTCCGCGTCGAACTGCCGGACCGCGCCTGGCCGACCCGCCGCGTCGAGGCCGCGCCCCGCTGGTGCGCCGTCGACCTCCGCGACGGCAACCAGGCGCTGATCGACCCGATGTCGCCCGAGCGCAAGCGCCGGATGTTCCAGCTGCTGGTGCAGATGGGCTACAAGGAGATCGAGGTCGGCTTCCCGTCGGCCAGCCAGACCGACTTCGACTTCGTCCGCCAGCTGATCGAGCAGGACCTGATCCCGGAGGACGTCACCATCCAGGTGCTGACCCAGTGCCGGGAGCACCTGATCGAGCGGACGTTCGAGTCGCTGCGCGGCGCCCGCCGGGCCATCGTGCACTTCTACAACTCGACCTCCACGCTCCAGCGCCGGGTGGTCTTCGGCCTCGACCGGGACGGCATCACCGACATCGCCACCCAGGGTGCCCGGCTCTGCACCAAGTACGCGGAGATCCACACCCCGGACACCGACATCCACTACGAGTACTCGCCGGAGTCCTACACGGGCACCGAGCTGGACTACGCGCTGGAGGTCTGCGCGGCGGTGATCGAGGTGATCGACCCGACGCCGGACCGCAAGCTGATCGTCAACCTGCCGGCCACGGTCGAGATGGCGACGCCGAACGTCTACGCCGACTCGATCGAGTGGATGCACCGGCACCTGCCCCGGCGGGACAGCCTGGCGCTGAGCCTGCACCCGCACAACGACCGGGGCACCGGCGTGGCCGCCGCCGAGCTGGGGCTGCTGGCCGGCGCCGACCGGATCGAGGGCTGCCTGTTCGGCAACGGCGAGCGCACCGGCAACGTCGACCTGGTCACGCTGGGCCTGAACCTGTTCTCCCAGGGCATCGACCCGATGATCGACTTCTCGAACATCGACGAGGTCCGGCGCGCCGTCGAATACTGCAACCAACTGCCGGTGCACGAGCGCCACCCGTACGCGGGCGACCTCGTCTACACCGCGTTCTCCGGCTCCCACCAGGACGCCATCAACAAGGGCTTCGCCGCGCTGCACGCCGACGCGGCAGCGGCGGGGGTGCCGGTCGACGACGTCACCTGGGCGGTGCCCTACCTGCCGGTCGACCCGAAGGACCTGGGTCGCACCTACGAGGCGGTCATCCGGGTCAACTCGCAGTCCGGCAAGGGCGGCGTCGCGTACATCATGAAGTCCGAGCACCAGCTCGACCTGCCGCGCCGCCTCCAGATCGAGTTCTCCGGCGTGGTGCAGGCCGTCACCGACCACGACGGCGGCGAGGTCGAGCCGGGCACCATGTGGGAGATCTTCGCCCGCAACTACCTGGTCGACCACCAGGTCGACCCGGCGGTCACGCTGGCCGGCTACACCATCGGCACCGTCGACGGCAAGGTCGAGATCGACGCCCGGGTCGGCTTCGACGGCGCGACGCGGGCGCTCACCGCGGTCGGCAACGGCCCGATCGACGCGTACGTCAACGCGTTGCAGTCGCTGGGCGTCGCGGTCCGGGTGCTCGACTACCACGAGCACGCGCTCTCCTCCGGCGGTGACGCGCAGGCGGCCGCGTACGTGGAGTGCGAGGTGGACGGCCGGACGGTGTGGGGCGTCGGGGTGGACGCCAACATCGTCACCGCCTCGATCAAGGCGGTCACCAGCGCCGTCAACCGTACCCGCTGACGTGAAAGGCGGGGGCCCCTCTTAACGCCTGAGGTATAGGAGGGGGCCCCGCTTAACACCGCACGCCCGCCCGCTGCCCACGCCGCCCGCGTCGCGTGGTGTTAACAGGGGGCCCCTCCTCTACCTCAGGCGTTAAGAGGGGGCCCCGCCTTTCGCCGGCGGGCGGTGGATGAGCACGGCGGCGAGCAGGGCACCGGCGAGCAGCAGCCCGGCGCACCACGCCAACGCGCCCCGGTAGGCGTCGGCCAACGCGCCCTTCTGCTCGTACCCGGTGCCGGAGAGCCCGACCAGCAGCGGCAGCGCGGCCACCGCGAGCAGGCCGCCGGCCCGGGAGGCGGCGTTGTTGAAGCCGCTCGCCACCCCGGCGAAGCGGTCCGACACGGCGCCGAGCACCGAGGTGGTCAGCGGCGCGACCACCAGTGTGAGCCCGGCGCCGAACAGCACCACGCCGGGCAGTACGTCCACCCAGTACGACGCGCCCGGCCCGACCCGGCGCAGCAGCAGCAGACCGGCCGCGGCGATCACCGGGCCCACGGTGAGCGGCAGCCGGGGGCCGATCCGGGCGGAGAGCGCGCCGGCCCGAGGCGAGCCGACCAGCAGCAGCAGCGTCATCGGCACCGTGGCCAGGCCGGTGAGCAGCGCCGACCAGCCGACCACGTTCTGCAGGTAGACGGCGAGGAAGAAGGTGAACCCGCCGAGCGCCGCGTACACCACCACGGTGAAGACGTTGAGCACCGAGAAGAGCCGGCTGGAGAACAGGCCGGTGGGGAGCATCGCGTGGTCGCCGCGCCGCCGCTCGACCAGCACGAAGACCACCACGGCGGCCAGCCCGACCACCGCCGCGGCGAGCACCGCCGGGGCGGCGCCGTGCGCCGGGGCGTCGATCAGCGCGTACGTGACGCCGCCGAGCGCCAGCGCGCCGAGCAACGCGCCGGCCACGTCGAACCCGTGGTGCTTCCCACCGGTACGCGAGATCGACTCGTCCCGGCTCTCCGGCACCCAGCGCATCGCGGCGAGCACCACGCCCAGGGCCAGCGGCAGGTTGACGAAGAAGATCCACCGCCAGGAGAGCGCGTCGATGAGCCAGCCGCCGACCAGCGGCCCGAGCGCGGTGGACACGCCGGAGAGGCCGGACCAGGTGCCGATCGCCCGGCCCCGGTCGTCCGGGTGGAAGCTGGCCTGGAGCACGGAGAGCGAGCCGGGGGTGAGCAGCGCCCCGCCCGCGCCCTGGAGGAACCGGGCGGCGATGAGCCAGCCGGTGCCCTGGGCCAGCCCGCAGAGCACCGACGCCGCCGCGAACCAGAGCACCCCGAGCAGGAAGATCCGCCGCCGGCCGAACCGGTCGCCCAGCGCGCCGCCGAGCAGCACGAACGCGGCGAGCATCAGCAGGTAGCCGTTCACGGTCCATTGCAGACCGGCCACCGTGGCGTCCAGTTCGGCGCCGAGGCGGGGCAACGCGACGTTGACCACGGTGCTGTCCAGGAACACCATGCCGGAGGCGAGGACCGCCGCGAGCAGCGTGCCGCGCCCGGCGGCGGTTCCGGTACGTAGCTGGGGCGCGGAAGCGGGTGAGGTCACGTCCATCCACTCTGCCCTCGATCCACGGCCGACGCCACGAATCAGAGAAACCGCCGCCGGGTACTGTGCGGACTCGCCCGGAGCCCGCAAGCTGGAGAGGTGTCGTCTGTGCGTACGAGTTCAGGAGTCCGAGCCGGGCTGACCGCCGCGCTCACCGCGGTGCTCGCCCTCGGCGCGGCCGGCTGTGACCCCGCGGTCACCGAGCCGGACGCGCCGCCGAGCGCTTCGGGGAACGTGAATCAGCAGCTCGGCCAGCTCACCGTGGCCGCTGCCGGGTCGATGAAGGGTTACAGCCGCACCCGGTTCCCGCACTGGCGGGACACCGGGAAGAACTGCGACGTGCGGGACAGCGTCCTCCAGAAGGACGGTGAGGGGATCAAGCTCTCCGGCTGCAACGTGGTCGGTGGGCGGTGGGAGAGCGTGTACGACGGGGTGGAGCTGACCGACCCGTCGGACGTGGACATCGACCACACCGTGCCGCTGGCGAACGCCTGGCGTTCCGGCGCGGACGAGTGGGACGACTCGAAGCGCGGCGACTTCGCCAACGACCTGACCCGACCGCAGCTCATCGCGGTTTCCGCGCGCTCCAACCGGGCAAAGGGTGACCAGGATC
This sequence comes from Micromonospora humi, assembly GCF_900090105.1. Classification (GTDB taxonomy): domain Bacteria; phylum Actinomycetota; class Actinomycetes; order Mycobacteriales; family Micromonosporaceae; genus Micromonospora; species Micromonospora humi. The sequence goes on from NZ_FMDM01000016.1 coordinate 117,872, forward strand.
CGTCGCAGTGGAAGCCGGCGAACCGGTCGTACTGGTGCCAGTACGCCGCCGACTGGGTGACGGTCAAGCACTACTGGCGGCTGACGGTGACCACTGCCGAGAAGGCCGCCCTCACCGACATGCTGGAGGGCTGCACATGGGCGAGCAAGCCGTGACCGGGGCGGGTGGCGCGCCGGCCCCGGAGAGGACGCCGGACGCCACCGGCGACGACGCCGCGGCGGCCGGCACCGACCCGACCCCGACCGGTCCGACCGCGGGCGGTCCGGCGCCGACCGGTCCGGCCTCGGCCGGGATGACCGCGGACGGCCGGCCGGCGGCACCCGCCGACGTCTCCGGCGCGGGCATGGCCGCCGACGCGGCGCCGGGTGCGCCGGCCGGGGGCGCGCCGTCCGGGGCGGCGGCGCGTACCGCCGACATCACGGCCGGCCCGGGCGGGGTGATGACCGACGAGGTCGGCGTGGTGACCGGCGAGCTGACGTTGCGCACCGAGCACGCCGACGGCAAGGTGACGCTGCGGGTGCAGTACAAGGACGCCGACGAGTGGTACGCGGTCACCGGTGGCAGCGCGCCGCTGGCCGACCCGGCCGCGCTGGACGCGGTGCACACGATCGCGGTGGGGCTGCTCAACCGCCCCGAGGGCTGAAACCGAGCGGACGCGTCGGCCCCGGGCGGGGCCGACGCGTCCTCGGGTCACGGGGTGGGGATGAGTTCGCCGGTCTCGCCCGGCGCCGCGCCGTCGTCCGGCCGGACCAGCTCCGGCTCCACCTCGTGCGGCCGGATCTTGCCGGCCGCGATGTCCTCGGCGTAGTGGCAGGCGACCCGGTGCCCGTCGAGCACCTCGCGCAGCGCGGGCCGCTCGTCGGCGCAGCGGGTGGGCTGGGCCCACGGGCAGCGGGTGTGGAACCGGCAGCCGGCCGGCGGGTTCGCCGGCGACGGCAGGTCGCCGGCGAGCAGGATCCGCTCCCGCCGGTCCTCGACCTGCGGGTCGGGCACCGGCACCGCCGACATGAGCGCCCTGGTGTACGGGTGCATCGGCTCCCGGTAGAGGTCGTCGCTGGACGCCTCCTCCACCAGGCCGCCGAGGTACATCACCCCGACCGTGTCGGCGATGTGCCGGACCACCGCCAGGTCGTGCGCGATGATCAGGTACGTGAGGCCCCGCTCGTCCTGGAGTTCGTCCAGCAGGTTGAGCACCTGGGCCTGGATCGACACGTCCAGCGCGGACACCGGCTCGTCGGCGACGATCAGGTCCGGTTCGAGCACCAGCGCCCGGGCGATGCCGATGCGCTGGCGCTGCCCGCCGGAGAACTCGTGCGGATACTTGCTCAGCGCCGACGCCGGCAGGCCGACCGCGGCGAGCGCCTCGCGGAGCCGCTTGTCGACGGCGGCCTTGTCCTTCGCCAGGCCGTGCGCCTTGAGGCCCTCGACCAGCAGCGACTCCACCGACTGCCGGGGGTCGAGGCTGGACAGCGGGTCCTGGAAGATCATCTGGATCCGGCGGCGGATCCGGCGCATCGGCTCGTCCTTGAGCGCGCGCAGGTCGGTGCCGTCGAAGACGATCTCACCGTCGGTCGGCTCGACCAGGCGCAGCAGACCTCGGCCCAGCGTGGACTTGCCGCAGCCCGACTCGCCCACGAGCCCGTACGTCTCGCCCCGGTTGATGGCGAGCGACACCCCGTCGACGGCGTAGACGTGCCCGATCGTCCGGTCGAAGAGCACGCCGCTCTTGATCGGGAAGTGGACCTTGACGTCGCGCAGTTCGACCAGGGGTCCGGTCGGCTCGGTCGGCTCGGTCACGGGACCGCCACCTCCTCGGAAACGGGGTTGTTGCAGCGCAGGTCGCCGCCGTTCGCGGTGGGCTCCAGCGGGGGCGTGCCGTCGAGGCAGGCGTCCACCACGTTGTCGCACCGGGGCGCGAACGCGCAGCCCTCGGCCCACGGGATGTTGTCGGCCACCGAGCCACGGATGGCGTGCAGTCGCTCGCCGCGCGGCGAGTCGAGCCTCGGCACGGAGTTGAGCAGCCCGTGCGTGTACGGGTGCCGCGGTCGGGCGAACAGCTCGTGCCGCTCCGCCCGCTCCACGATCTTGCCGCCGTAGAGGACGTTGACCGTGTCGCAGAGCCCGGCCACCACACCCAGGTCGTGCGTGATCATGATCAGCGCGGTGCCGGTCTCGTCGACGAGTTCCTTGAGCAACGTGAGGATCTGCGCCTGGATCGTGACGTCCAGCGCGGTGGTCGGCTCGTCGGCGATCAGCAGCCGCGGCTTGCAGGCCAGCGCGATGGCGATCAGGGCCCGTTGCCGCATGCCGCCGGAGATCTGGTGCGGGTATTCCTTCAGCCGCCGGGTCGGGTCGGGGATGCCGACCGCGTCGAGCAGCTCCCGGGCCTCCTTCAGCGCCGCCTTGTGGTCCATGCCGCGGTGCCGTTCGAGCACCTCGGCCACCTGGGTGCCGATCGGGATGACCGGGTTCAGCGAGGAGAGCGGGTCCTGGAAGATCATGCCGATGTCCCGGCCGCGCCGGTCCCGCAGGTCGTCCGGGCGCAGCTTCAACAGGTCGGCCCCGTCGAAGTTCACCTCGCCGGTGACCTTGTTGCCGCGCTGCGGCAGCAGGCCCATGATCGCCAGGCTGGTGACGCTCTTGCCGCAGCCGGACTCGCCGACCAGGCCCACCGTCTGCCCCGGCTCCACACTGAAGCTGACCTCGTCGACGGCGGTGAACGGTCGCTCACCGCGGCGCTGGAACACGACGCTCAGGTCGCGTACGTCGAGCAGGCTCATCGGGTCACTTCCTCACCGTGCTGGTCGTTGGTCCGCACCGCCGTCACCGCCGGCTCTTCGGGTCGATCGCCTCGCGCATGCCCTCACCCAGCAGGGTGAAGCCGAGCGCGACCACGATGATCGCGACGGCCGGGAAGTAGGCGAGTTCCGGCCGCACCTCGAAGTAGCGCTGACCGTCCACACCGAGCATCAGGCCCCACTCCGCGCGGTTGATGTCCGGGTCACCGAGGCCGAGGAAGGACAGCGACGCGGCTTCCAGGATGGCGGTGGAGAGCGTCAGGGTCGCCTGCACGATCACCGCGGTCATCGCGTTGGGCAGCATGTGCCGCAGTACGATAGCGCCCCGCTTGACGCCGAGCGCGCGGGCGGCCAGCACATGGTCGCTCTCCCGCTGGGCGAGCATCGAACCGCGCAGCAGCCGGGCGAAGATCGGTACGTTGACGATGGCCACCGCGAGGATGACCGTCCACTGGCTGGACCGGCTGGCCATGGCCACCAGGCTGATCGCCAGCAGCAGCGCCGGCAGGGCCAGCATCACGTCGGTGAAGCGCATCAGGATGTTGTCGACCCAGCCGCCGAACGCACCGGCGAGCGCGCCCACCAGCACGCCCAGGGCCAGCCCGATCAGCGTGGCGAGCACGCCGACGAAGAGCGTCTGCCGGCTGCCGTGGATCATCCGGGACAGGAAGTCCCGGCCGAGCGGGTCGGAGCCGAGCGGGAACTCGCTGCTGGCGCCGGGGATGCTGTCGACGGTCAGGTTCTTCGTCAACTCGTCGAAGCGCTGCGCGGGGTCGTGCGGCGCGAGCAGCGGCGCGAAGATCGCGACCAGGACGAAGAGCGCCACGATGGACGCGCCGACCATGGCGGTCGGGTTGCGGCGCAGCCGGCGGAACGCGTCGCGGACCAGGCTGACCCCGCCCTTGTCCGCGGTGGCCTGGGCCAACTGCTCCAGCCGGGCGCGCTTGCGCTCGCCGAGCCGGTCGAGGCCGCGGGGCAGCGTGCCCTCACGCTTCTCCGTGACGGCCGAGGGGTCCACGCTCTCGCGCTGGGCGCCCACGGTGGGCTGGATGATCGGATCGCTCATCGCACACGCACCCTCGGGTCGATGAAGGCGTAGGAGAGGTCGACCAGGAGGTTGACCAACACGAAGACCAGCGCGGCCAGCAGGATCAGCGCCTGGAGCACCGGGTAGTCGCGGCCGCCGCTGATCGAGTCGTAGATCAGCGTGCCGAGGCCACCCCAGTTGTAGACCCGCTCGGTGAGCACCGCGCCGGAGAGCAGCGCACCGGTCTGCAGGCCGATGGTGGTGACCACCGGCAGCAGGCCGTTGCGCAGGATGTGCCGGCCGCGGATCGTCTTGTGGCGCAGGCCCTTCGCCTCGGCGGTGCGGACGTAGTCCTCGTTGAGGACGTCGAGCACGCTGGCCCGGGTGATCCGGACGATGACCGCGAGCGGGATGGTGGCCAACGTGATCGCCGGCAGGATGAGGTGCCACAGCGCGTCGCCGGTGGCGTCGAACTCGCGGGTGAGCAGCCCGTCCAGCACGAAGAAGCCGGTGATGTCGGTGTTGTCCAGCCCGGTGCTGATCCGGCCGGACGGCGGGAACAGGTGCATGTTCTGGGTGAAGACGTCCTTGAGCAGGTAGCCCAGGAAGAAGATCGGGATCGAGATGCCGAGCAGGGTGCCGCCGATGCTCAGGTTGTCGAGCAGCCGGCCGCGGTGCCGGGCGGCGAGGTAGCCGAGCGGCACGCCGAGCCCGATCGCGATGATCATGGCCGCGGCGGCCAGCTCCACGGTGGCCGGGAAGGCCCGGCCGATCACCTCGGTGACCGGGTCGCCGCTCCGGATCGAGTTGCCGAAGTCGCCGGTCACCAGCCGCTGCATGAATTTCGCGTACTGCACCAGGATCGGCTGGTCGTAGCCGAGGGCCTTGGTCAGCAGGGCCCGCCGCTCCGGCGTGGCCCGCTCACCGAGCAGCGCCTCGATCGGGCCGCCGGGAAGGTTCCGCAGCCAGATGAAGACCAGCGCGGACAGCCCTATCAGGGTCACCACCAGCTGCAGCAGGCGGCGAACTATGACTCGCAACATCTCTCACACACCAGATTTCTCGTTGAACAGCGGGTCGGCCCGGGCCGGGAGAGAGAGCCCGGCCCGGGCCGATTCCGCGTGGGGCGTCAGCGGTGGGTGACGCCTCAGCCGACGCTGACGGTGTTGAACCGCTCGTCGGTCAGCGGGCTGGCGACGAGACCCTTGACGTCCTTGGTGACCACGATGGCCGGCGGAGCGTGCCAGACCGGCACGGCCGGCAGCCACTTGGCGGCGATGTCGCGGTTGACCTGCTCCCAGGCGGCCTTCTTGCCGGCCTCGTCCACAGTGCCGTCGGCCTTGCCGATGGCGGCGAACATGTCGGTCATGGCCTGGTCGCCGAACTCGACCTTGCCGCGCCCGAAGAAGGTGCCGACGAAGTTGCCCGGGTCGTTGTAGTCACCGGTCCAGCCGAGCAGGTGCAGGTCGTGCTTGCCGAACTGCTGCACGTCGTCCTTGTAGCCACCGTTCCACGGGCGAGCCACACCGTTGACCTTGATGCCGACGGCCTGCAGGTCGTTGGCGAGGACGGTGAAGATCTCCTGCGGGTTCGGCATGTACGGCCGGGAGACGTCGGTCGGGTAGTAGAAGTTGAGCGTGAGGTTCTCCGCGCCCGCCTCCTTGAGCAGCTGCTTGGCCTTGTCCGGGCTGTACTCGTACTTCTGCACGTCCTGCGCGTAGCCGAGCACGGTGTCCGGCATGAACTCGTCGGCGACCTTGGTGCCACCCGGGCCCTTGGTCTGGACGAGCTGCTGGCGGTTGAGCGCGTAGGCGATCGCCTGGCGCACCTTCAGGTCCTTCAGCTTCGGGTTCTTCTGGTTGAAGCCGAGGTAGAGGATGTTGAACGCCGGGCGGTCGAGAACCTGGAAGCCCTCACCGGCAAGCGCCTTGCGGTCGGCCGGGGCGGGGAAGTCGATGCCCTGGACGGTGCCCGCCTTCAGCTCCTGCTTACGGGTGTTCTCGTCCTTGATGATCTTGATGATCAGCTTGTCGACCTTGGCCTTCTCGCCCCAGTAGTCGGGGTTCCGGTCCAGGGTGATCTCACCCTTGGCCTTGTCCCAGCCGACGAACTTGAACGGGCCGGTGCCGACCGGGTGCTCGTTGGCGAACGCGCTGTACTCGAACGAGTCGCCGTTCTGCTTCACCGTGTCGGCATCGTACTTCTTCAGCGCCTCGGGGCTGGCGATCGAGAGCGCGGTCAGCGCGAAGGCACCCGGGAAGGCGCCCTTGTACTGGTTCATCGTGATGACGGCGGTGCCGTCGTCCTTGGCCTCACACTTGTTGTAGACCGGGTCGCCGGCACCCTCGGCCTCGTTCTTGGCGAAGCCGCCGAACGTGTCCGAGTAGTAGATCATCTGCGACTGGGCGGCGGCGCCCTTCATGTTGAACCAGCGGTCGAAGTTGAAGCAGACCGCGGCGGCGTTGAAGTCGGTGCCGTCGTGGAACTTCACGCCCTTGCGGAGCTTGAAGGTCCAGACCTTGCCGTCCGGGTCGTGCTCCCAGCTCTCCGCCAGGGCACCCTGCAGCTCGGCGGTGCCGGGCTTGTTCTGCACGAGGGTGTCGTACATCTGGCGGATCGGCCGGAACGACTCACCGTCGTCGTTGAAGATCGGGTCGAAGTTCTTCGGGTCCCCGGCACCGGCGAAGACGAAGGTGCCGCCGGTCTTGGCGTCACCACCGCCCTCTTCGCGGTCGCTCTTGGCGCAGCCGGACGCACCGACCGCCAGGGCGGCCACGGCCGCGAGGGCCACGGCCGTTTTCAGCCTGCTCGCCTGCATCTCTCACCTCTGTCATGCGCATGTGTCCACGCCGAGCTGTGACTCAGTCCGTGAGCGGGAGGTTATGGCATGTCACACAGAAGTGGAAAGAGCCGAGGGCAATCGCTACCAAGCCGACACCTTCCGAGGCTTCCTCGCACCGCGCGGCCGGGAGCGGCCCGGCGGCGGGCACACCGCCCGCCGCCAGGCCGGTGACTCAGACCGCCCGGCGCCCCTCGAAGGCGCGGCCCAGCGTGATCTCGTCGGCGTACTCCAGGTCGCCACCGACCGGCAGGCCGCTGGCCAGCCGGGTCACCGCGATCCCCATCGGCTTGACCATCAGCGCCAGATAGGTCGCGGTCGCCTCACCCTCGGTGTTCGGGTCGGTGGCGAGGATCAGCTCGCGGACCTCGCCACCGCCGAGCCGGGTCATCAGCTCGCGGATCCGCAGGTTGTCCGGGCCGATGCCCTCCAACGGATTGATCGCGCCACCGAGCACGTGGTAGCGCCCGCGGAACTCGCCGGTCCGCTCGATCGCCACCACGTCCTTCGGCTCCTCGACCACGCAGAGCACCTCGTCGGTGCGCCGCGGGTCGCGGCAGATCCGGCACTGCTCGGACTCGGCCACGTTGTAACAGGTCGTGCAGAACCGCACCAGGTCCTTGACCTTGCGCAGTGCGCCGGCCAGCCGATTGACGTCGGCCGGATCCGCGGACAGGACGTGGAACGCGATCCGCTGGGCGCTCTTCGGGCCCACGCCCGGCAGCCGACCCAACTCGTCGATCAGATCCTGGATGGCACCTTCGTACATCTGCCGGCTCAGAAACCGGGCAGGCCGAGGCCGCCCATCCCGCCCGCGACCGGGCCCATCTTCTTCTCGGTCAGCTCGCGGGCCGCCTCGGCGGCGTTGTGCACGGCGGCGACGACGAGATCCTCCAGGGTCTCCACGTCCTCAGGGTCGACCGCCTTCGGGTCGATCTTGATCGCCTTCAGCTCACCGGTGCCGGCGACCGTGGCCGTGACCAGGCCACCACCGGCGGTGCCGGTCAGCTCCGCGTCGGCCAGCTCGGCCTGGGCGGCGGCGATCTGCTGCTGCATCTTCTGCGCCTGCTTCAGCATCTGCTGCATGTTCGGCTGTCCACCTGGGCGCACGGACCGCTCCTTCTTCGCACTCGTCTGCTCGGCCGCCGCTCAGCCTATCCGCTGTGAGCAGCCGGTCCCGCGCGGCGGCCCGCCCGCCGGTCCGCGATCACCGCGACGGCGGGCGACCACCGGCCCCGTCGGCGGCGGCGACGAAGACGTCGAGCATGTCGTTGGTGTCGCCGGGCACCAGGTTCGTCGCGTTCGAGGTGAACGACACGTACCGCCCCCGGTGGTCGATCGAGGGGTCGTTGCTGAAGCTGTCGGCCTGAGCGCCCTCGGCCGACACGCTCAGCCGGGTGGTTGTCCCGGCCCGCCATCGGACCAGGAAGACGTCCTCGGTCCCGTTGGTGTCCCCCGGCACCAGGTTGGACGCCCCCGAGACGAACGCGACCCGCCTCCCGTCACCGCTGATCGCGGGCTGGTAGCTGCTGCTGTCGCCCTGGACGCCACCGGCGGTCACGCTCACCCGACGGGTCACGCCGGTGGCCAGGTCCCGGACGAAGACGTCCTCGACGCCGTTGGTGTCGCCCGGCACCAGGCTCGGCGACCAGGAACTGAACGCGGCGTACCGGCCGTCGGCGCTGATCGCCGGATCGCTGCTGACACCCTGGCCCTGCGCCCCGGTGGAGGAGACGCTGACCCGGGAGGTGACCGCCCGCCTCAGGTCGCGCAGGAAGACGTCCGGCGCGTCGTTGGTGTCGCCGGGCACCAGGTTGGACGCCGTCGACTCGAAGACCACCCACCGTCCGTCGCCGCTGATGGTCGACGACGAGAAGCCGCTCGGACCGTTGCCCTGGCCGCCCGTGGCGGGGACGCTGACCCGGCTGGTGGTGCCGCGCCGCAGGTCCCGGACGAACAGGTCGGCGAACCTGTTGGTGTCCCCCGGCACCAGGTTGCTGGCGAACGAACTGAAGACGACGTACCGGCCGTCCTGGCTGATGCTCGGCACGGTGCTGGCGTCGTTGCCCTGCCCGCCGCCGTCGGGCACGCTCACCCGGACGGTCGTGGACGCGACCCGGTCCCGGACGAAGACGTCGACCACGCCGTTGGTGTCCCCCGGCACCAGGTTCGACGCCGCCGAGATGAAGGCGACGTACCGGCCGGTGCCACTGGTCGCCGGACCGGTGCTGTAGGCGTTGCCCTGGACGCCGGTGCTGGAGACGCTGACCCGGCTGGTGGTCGCCGTCGTCCGGTCCCGGACGAAGACGTCGTCGACGCCGTTGGTGTCGTCCGCCACCAGGTTCGACGCGCGGGAGGCGAAGGAGACGAAGCGGCCGGTGCGCGACGAGCTGCTGCTGGAGCTGCGCTCGTTCGCCTGGGCCCGGCCGCTGGAGACGCTGACCCGGGCCGTCGCCGGATCGGGTTGGGGCACCGGGGCGGCGCCCGAGGGCACCGGCGCCAGCACCGTGGTCAGGGACAGGGCAGCCCCGAGAACCACCCCCAATGGAACAAGTCTCACTTTGCTCACCGACCCCTCTGAACGGCATCAAGCCGACATCGATGGTCACCAGGCAATTCTGCCGACGTCAAGGCCCTGAGCAGGGAGAACGCCTATTGGACAGGGTGGAGTGCGGTATGTGGCTACCGCGCGTCCACCTCACCGATCTGTTCCGCGCCGAACGCCTCGCGGAGCAGCCGTACCGCCTGCTCCTGACTGGACTCGCGCGCGGTCCGCTCGTCGATGACCTCGTCCAGCGGCTCGTCGCCCGGGTCGAAGCCCTCGAGGGTCGCCGCCGGCGCACCGCCGGGGCGGCCCGCACCGCTGCGCACCGGGCCGTCGAAATCCGGATCGTACGGCGGCTCGCCGGCCCAGTCGGCGTCCGCCGTCTTGCGCGCCCCCGCCCCGGTACGCGGACCCCGCCCCGCCGCGGCCGCCCGCGCCGCCGCGATGGCGCTGCTGACCGGCGGGCCGCTGGGCGCGGGCGTCGAGGACGCGCCCGGCTGAGACCCGGTCGCCCGGGTCACCGGCGCTGCCGGCGCGGTGACTGCCGCCGGCGTGCCGCCGCCGGACGTGCCGTTCGCCGTCGCGCCGCCCACCGGCGCGCCGCTGGCGGCTGCGCCCGGCTCGCCACCCGGCCGAGCCGGTTCCGGCCACTCGTCCGCGGTCGCCGTCGCGCCACCCGGACGGGCCGGCTCGGGCCAGTCCTCGGCCTCGCCGGCGGCGGGAACCGCACCCGAGGCGTCGGACCCCGACCGGCCCGGGCCACCGCGGTCCTCCTGACTCCTGAGCCCACCTTGGCCGCCCTGGCCGCCCTGGCCGCCGGCATCGTCGCCCGCGCGCCCGGCGCGACCCGGGTCGGTCGGGCCGCCGCGGTCCGGGCGGGCGGGGGCCTCCGCAGGCGGGGACGGCGGCCGGGCGGCGGCACGCGGCGGACCGCCGAGCGTCGCGCCACCCCGCTCGCCAGCCACCTCGCAGCGGATCTGCCAGCGACCGCCCAACTCCTCGTAGAGCGCGTCGGTGAGCACCGCGGCGTGGTCCGCCATCATCTTCGCCAGCACCGTCGACTTCACGGTCAGCACCAGCGTGTCGCCGTCCAGGTCCCGGACCACGGCGTCACGCATCAGCGCGGCGATCCGCTTGTTGCTCCGGTTGACCTTGCCCACCACCTCCGGCCAGACCCGGCGCACCGCGACCGCGTCCAGCGCGCCCGGGTTCGCCGTGCCGGGACGGGGCGGCTCGGGGGTGGCCGGATCGGGCATCACTACCGGCGGCGCGCTGCGGCGGACCGCCGCGGCCGGGCCGTCGGCACCCGCAACCGGGCCGGCCGGGCCGACACCGAGGGCATCCGGCGTGGGACCGACGCCGGCGACGGGAGCGGCCGCTACGAGACCCGCGCCGGCGACGGGAGCGGCCGCGACGAGACCCGCGCCGGCGACGGGAGCGGCCGCTACGGGACCCGGGCCGGCGGCGGGAGCGGCCGCGACGGAGCCCGGGCCGGCGGCGGAGGCACCCGCGCCGGTGTCGGCGCCGGCCGGCCCGGTTGCGCCCGGGCCGGAGGTCGGAGCGGCGGTGGAACCGGACCGGTCGGCGGCGACCGGACCGGACCGGGAACCGGACCCGGGGGCGCCACGGGACCCGGATGCCGCCGCGGCAGCGGCCCGGGCGGCGGCGGCGCCGGTCGGGCCGTCGGCAGCCGCCGGCGTGCCGCCGGACTCCGGGTGGATCGCGGCGGCAGCCGCGCCCGGGGCGGGAGCCGCCGGGCGTACCTCATGGGTGGCGGCGGGGTCGGCGGCGCCGAGGGTGAGCCGGCGTTCCATCCGCTCCAGACGCTGGAGCAGGCCGCCGGACGAGTCGTCGACGCCGGGCAGGAGCATCCGGGCGCAGATCAGCTCCAACAGCAGGCGGGGCGCGGTGGTGCCGCGCATCTCCACCAGGCCGTTGTGCACGATGTCGGCGCAGCGGGACAGCGTGGCCGGGCCGAGCCGCTGGGCCTGCGCGGCCATCCGCTCGATCTGGTCGGCCGGACCGTCGATGAGGCCCTTGGTCGCGGCGTCCGGCACCTGCTGGAGCACGATCAGGTCGCGTAGCCGCTCCAACAGGTCGGAGGCGAACCGGCGCGGGTCATGGCCGGCCTCGGCGACCCGGTCGACGGTCGCGTACGCGGCCGCGCCGTCCCCGGCGGCCAGCGCGTCGCACATCTCGTCGATCAGCGCGGAGTCGGTGACGCCGAGCAGCGCGGCGGCCCGGGCGTAGCCGACCCCCTCCGGGCCGGCGCCGGCGATGAGCTGGTCGAGCACGGAGAGGCTGTCCCGCGCGCTGCCGCCACCGGCGCGGACCACCAGCGGGAAGACCGCCGGTTCGATCTTGACGCCCTCGGCCTCGGCCAACTGCTCCAGGTAGGGACGGAGCACCTTCGGCGGCATCAGCCGGAACGGGTAGTGGTGGGTCCGCGACTTGATCGTGCCGAGGACCTTTTCCGGCTCGGTGGTGGCGAAGATGAACTTGACGTATTCCGGTGGCTCCTCGACCAGCTTGAGCAGGGCGTTGAAGCCGGCCGACGAGACCATGTGCGCCTCGTCGATGACATAGATCTTGAAGCGGCTGCGAGCCGGCGCGAAGAACGCCTTCTCGCGCAGCTCGCGGGCGTCGTCGACGCCGCCGTGGCTGGCCGCGTCGATCTCGATGACGTCGATCGAGCCGGCGCCGTCGGTGGCCAGCGAGCGGCAGGATTCGCACTGCCCGCACGGCTCGGGCGTGGGGCCCTGCTCGCAGTTGAGCGAGCGGGCCAGGATCCGGGCGCTGGAGGTCTTGCCGCAGCCGCGGGGGCCGGAGAAGAGGTACGCGTGGTTCAGCCGCCCGCTGCGCAGCGCCTGCGACAACGGCTCGGTGACGTGCTCCTGGCCGATGACCTCGGCGAACGTACGGGGCCGGTACTTGCGGTAAAGGGCCAGTGCCACCCGTCCCGCCTCCTCTCGACCGAGCCATTCTGCGCCGGTCGGCCGCCGGTGACCACTCACCACCTGAGTGACCTGACCCGCAACGACGTTACCGGTACCCGGAGACAGAAAGGCCCCCCGTGCACCCGTCAGAGCCCGCTTATCCTTGCTGCCTTCCGGCCCTGGGGAGGTTCACGAGATGCACGCCGCACGGGGGGTGCCGCCAAGCCTACCCGAAGCCGTGTGGATCTTCCGGGAGGGTGGGGTGGCCCGCCGTCGCGGGACCTGTATCCTGGCTCGCGGAGGATTCGCCTAGAGGCCTAGGGCGCACGCTTGGAAAGCGTGTTGGGTTTACACCCTCACGAGTTCGAATCTCGTATCCTCCGCCGTCGAAGAAGGGCCGGCACCTCGCGTGCCGGCCCTTCTTCGTTCCCGTCATCCGGCCTCCCGGCGACGCCCACGCCAGGCCTCCTGCTTGGCCCGGTTGCCGCACAGCTGCATCGAGCACCACTTGCCGGTGCCGGAGCGGGACGAGTCGTAGAACGCCCACCGGCAGGCGTCGCTCGCGCAGATCTTGAGCCGGGGCCAGGTGCCGTCGGCCATCGACCCGGTCACCCGGAGCACGAGTTCCCCCGTCGCCCCGTCGACGCCGGTCGCGCCGGCGGTCGCGAGCCAACCCCGGTCGGGCGTGAAGGAGATCCGCACCCCGGCCCGCTCGGCGGCGGCGTCCAGGACCGCCAGCACGGGCGGGGGCAACGCGGCGCGGTCGTGGTTGGCGACGGCCGCCGCCCGCAGCGCCTCCCGCAGCTCGCGCGCCCGGCGGAGGTCGTCGTCGGTCACCGGCGCGTCGCCGCGCCACAGGCCGGATGCCGTCAGCCACGTCGCCAACCCGGCCGGGTCGGTGATCGCGTCGGTGCCCGCCTCAATGTCGAGCGTGTTGAGGAACCGCCGGACCGGTTCGAGCCGGTCCGGCGCCGCCATGGCGGGACCGGTGGACATGCCGACATCGTAACCGTCTTGCGCGCATAACGGGTTATCAATAACCTCCATAAGCATGATGACGGTTAGCGCCGACCGGACCACGCCGCCTGCGTGGAGTAACCCGAACTTCCGCCGGCTCTGGCGCGGGTCCGCCGCCTCCGCACTGGGGAGCGAGGTCGCCGAACTCGCGTTGCCGCTGTTCGCACTGCTCACGCTCTCCGCCTCGGCGGCGCAGGCGAGCACTCTGCGGGTGGTGCAGTTCCTGCCGTTCCTGCTGGCCACCCTCCCGGCCGGGCTGCTGGTCGACCGGCTCGGACCGGGCCGGCTGCGGCTGATGGTCGGCGCCGACCTCGGGCGCGCGCTCCTCGTGCTCCTCATTCCGGTGGCCGCTTGGACGGGCACCGCCACCATGACCGGCCTCTACGTCGTGGTGTTCGTCGTCGCGACGTTGACGGTGCTGTTCCAGGTCGCCGACTTCGCGGTCCTGCCGGCGATCGTCGACGAGGGCCAACTCGTGGACGCGAACGGCAAGATCTCCGCGGCCCAGTCCGCCGCCGAGATGAGTGGTCGGGGGCTCGGCGGGCTGCTGGTCCAGGCGGTCTCCGCGCCGGTCGCGCTGCTCTGCAACGCGCTCGGCCACGTCGCGTCGGCGGTGTCGCTCGGCCGGATCCGCCTGGCCGGCGCCGACCGGCAGCCGGCCGCGCTCCGACCGTCGGGCCACCGCTCGGCGCTGCGCGAGGCGGCGCAGGGCGTCGTCGTCGCGATCCGACACCGGTACGTGCGTCCACTGCTCGGCGAGGCGGCCACGTTCAACCTCTTCAACGAGGTATTCGTCCTCGGTCTGCTGCTCTACGCCGTCCAGGTGGCGCGGCTGGGCCCGGTCGCGATCGGCGCCGTCTTCACCGCGGGTGGGATCGGCTCGTTCGTCGGCGCCTGGTTCGGCGCCCGGCTCACCGGCCGCTTCGGATACGGCCGGGTGCTGCTGTGCACGCTCGCCGTGGGCAACGGCGCACCGCTGGGCGCGCTGCTCGCGAACCGGGCCGGGGCCGGGTTGCTGCCGCTGCTCGGCGCCGTCTTCGCGGTCATGGGCGTGGGCATCGGCATCGCCAACGTGCACGCGGTGAGCCTGCGCCAGACCGCCACGCCGGAGAGGCTGCGCGGCCGGGTCAACGCCGCGTACCGGCTGATCTCCTGGGGCTGCGTGCCGGTGGGCGCCGCCCTGGGCGGGGTGGTGGCGACGCAGGCGGGCCCGTTCGCGGCGATGTCGATCGGCGCGGTGGGCGTCTCGCTCGCCACGCTCTGGGTGGTCTTCTCCCGGGTGCCGGCGCTGGCTGCCATCCACGACGCGGCCGCACCCTTGACCGGTTCATAATCCTTACCGTTCGACAGGTGTTCGACAGGCATTGACAAAGTTAACCGGTTAAGAAGACCATCATGGATATCTTCGCCGGGTCGGGCCGTCGGAAGGGCAACCGACGGCCCGACCCGTCCGGGCGGCGAGGGCTCCCCGCAACCATCACCCCTACGGGAGTTCCTCATGATCCAGCGCACCCGCACGCGGGCGTGCCTGGCCGGGGCGGCGGCAGCCGTCACCGCGCTGGCCACCGCCCTCGTCACCACGCCACCCGCCCAGGCCGCCGCCGGGGCATGCTCGGTGGCCTGGCAGGTCACCAACGAATGGAGTGGCGGCGCCACCACGAACGTCACCATCACCAACACCGGCGCCGCCGTGAACGGCTGGACGCTGGGCTGGACGTTCCCCGGCAACCAGGTGATCGGCGACATGTGGAACGCGACCAGGACCCAGTCCGGCGCGAACGCCACCGCCACCAACGTCTCCTACAACGCGAGCGTCCCGGCCGGCGGCACGGTCAGCTTCGGCTTCAACGTCACCTACACCGGGTCGAACGCGGCCCCGAGCGCGTTCACGCTCAACGGCGCGGCCTGCGGCGACACCACCCCGCCCAGCCCGACGCCGACGGGAAGCCCGAGCCCGACCGCAAGCCCGAGCCCCACCGCCAGCCCGACGCCGGACCCGACCAGCACCCCCACCGGCAACCTTGCGCTCAACCGGCCGGTCACCGCGTCGTCGACGGAGAGCCCGAACGCCGCCGCCCAGGCGGTCGACGGCAACGGCGGCACCCGTTGGTCCAGCCTCTACGCCGACCCGCAGTGGATCCAGGTCGACCTCGGCGCCACGTACCCGATCAACACGGTGCGGCTGCGCTGGGAGGCCGCCTACGGCAGGGCGTACCAGATCCAGACCTCGACGGACGGCACCACCTGGACCCCGGTGTTCAGCACCACCACCGGCGACGGCGGCACCGACGACGTGACGCCGGCCGGCGCGAGCGGCCGGTACGTGCGGATGTCCGGCACCGCCCGCGGCACCGCCTGGGGCTACTCGCTCTACGAGTTCGAGGTGTACGCGGTGAAGCCGCCCACCCCGCCCGGCCCGGACTGCGGCCAGGCCCCGGCCGACCCGCAGGCGAACTCGAAGGCCCGCAACCTGATCTGCTACCTGCGCACGCACACCTACGTCAGCGGCCAGACCGACCTGCCGGACGCGGACAAGGTGCAGCAGCTGACCGGCCGCTACCCGGCGATCGTGGCGTTCGACTTCATGGAGTACACCCGGGGCAGCATCCAGACCCAGCAGGTCATCGACTGGGCCAAGGCGCGCAACGGCATCGTGGCGTTCCAGTGGCACTGGTACTGCCCGCGCGGCGGCAACTACTCCGCGCCGTGCGACTTCCAGCCCGACCTGAGCAACCCGTCGTCGAAGCTCTACCAGGACATCGACCTGGTGGTGCGCGAGCTGAAGAAGATGGGCGACGCCGGTGTCCCGGTGCTGTTCCGCCCGCTGCACGAGGCGAACAACAACTACATGTGGTGGGCGAAGAAGGGCCAGGACGCCTACAAGCAGCTCTGGCGGCTGATCTACCAGCGGGCCCAGCTCGCCGGCGCGCACAACATCGTCTGGGTGTTCAACGGCATGGCCAGCGGCCAGGGCACCTCGCTCGCGTCCTGGTACCCGGGTGACGGCTACGTCGACCTGGTCACCTCCGACTACTTCCAGAGCAGCGGCGACTTCGCCACCACCAAGGCGGTCAGCGGCGCCAAGACCACCGGCGTGGCGGAGACGTTCAGCCCGCTCAACCCCAACTCCGACCCGGCCTGGCCGTACTTCGTGGTCTGGGCGTCGCGCGACTGGAACGGCAGCGGCAAGGACGTGGCCGGGCTGTGGCGCACCGCGATGGCCAACCCCAGGACCATCTCGATCGACCAACTGCCCGACATGTCCGCGTGGTGACGACCTGATCGCCAGGGGGCCGGCCCGTCGAGGGCCGGCCCCCTTCCGCGTACGCGGATGTCAGCCGCCGATGTGGCGCAGGACGGCCAGGACCCGGCGGTTGTCGGTGTCCGACGACGGCAGGCCCAGCTTGGCGAAGATGTTCGCCACGTGTTTCTCCACCACCCCGGGCGTGATGACCAGCGCCGCCGCGATCCCGCTGTTGGACCGCCCCTCGGCCATCAGCGACAGCACCTCGCGCTCGCGCGGCGTCAACGACGCCACCCCGGTAATGCGCTGCCCGGCGCGCATCAGGTGACCGACCACCTCCGGGTCCAGCGCGGTGCCGCCCGACGCCACCCGGGTCAGCGCGTCCACGAAGTCGGCGACGTCGGCGACCCGGTCCTTGAGCAGGTAGCCGACGCCGGTCGGCCGGTCGGCGAGGAGGCGGGTCGCGTAGCGGGTCTCCACGTACTGGGAGAAGACCAGCACGCCGACGTCGGGGTGGTCGCGCCGGATGTCGAGCGCGGCGCGCAGCCCCTCGTCGGTGTGCGTCGGGGGCATCCGGATGTCGACCACCGCCACGTCCGGCAGGTGGGCGGCCGTCGCGGACCGCAGCGCGTCGGCGTCGGCCACCGCGGCGCACACCTCGAAGCCGCGGTCGGTGAGCAGCCGGACCAGTCCTTCGCGCATCATCGCGGCGTCCTCCGCGATCACCACCCGCATGTCGTCGCCTCCGTTCACGCGTGTGTGGGCAGGTCGATCTCGACCCGGGTGGGACCGCCGGCCGGGCTGTGCACGCGCATCCGCCCGTCCACGACGCCGACGCGACGGGCCAGGCCGGCCAGGCCCGGGCCGTCCGGGTCGGCCCCGCCCACGCCGTCGTCGGTGACGGTCAGCGTCAGGCGCGCGCCGGCGCCGGCGACGCCGAGCCCGACCCCTCTCGCCCGGCTGTGCTTGGCCGCGTTGGCGAGCAGCTCGGCGGCGCAGAAGTAGGCGATGGTCTCGATCGCCGGGGCCGGACGGTCGGGCAGGTCGACGGAGACCGCCACCGGGACGGCGCTGCTCGTGGCGAGCGTCGCCAGCGCGTCGCCGAGGCCGTTGTCGAGCACCGGCGGGTGGATCCCGCGCACCAGGTCGCGCAGGTCGGCGAGGGCGTCCTTCGCGCCCCGGTGGGCGAGCGCGACCAGTTCACGGGCCTGCCGCAGGTCGGGTGGCGGGCCGTCGGCACCGAGCTTCTCGGTCGCCATGCCGAGGTTCATCGCGAGCGTGGCCAGCCGGATCTGCGCGCCGTCGTGCAGGTCGCGTTCCAGCCGGCGCATCATGGTGGCCGCGTCGTCGATCGCCCGGGCGCGGCTGGCCTGGAGTTCGCGTACCCGTTCGGCGAGCCGGCGCGGGCCGAGCAGCCGCCGCATCGCGGCCAGGTCCGGTGCGGTGCCGGCGCGCATCAGCCACGGCGCGACCAACAGCATGGCGAGGCCGGCCGCGGCGATCAGGAACGTGCCGGCGAACGTCCGCGTGCCGAGGAGGCCGAACGGCGTCAACGCCCACACCGGCCCGAGGCGGGTACCGGGCGGGTGGTTGCGGAACAGCGGCCACCACAGCGGATAGCTGAGGTTCACCGGGCCGAGCACGTAGCAAAACAGGCCGTAGCCCTGCGGGATGGCCAGGGGCACCTTGAGCAGGCCGTATCCGACCGCGCGCCAGCCCGGCCCGTCGGCGACCAGCGCGCCGAGCCGGTTCGAGGATCGCGGTGGTGGGGCGTCCACGTGTACGCCGAGCAGCCGGCCGGCGAGCCGGCGGTGCATGCCGCCGGTGACGCGCCCGAGCGGGGCGGCCAGCACGACCAGGAGCGCGACGGTGAGCGGGAACAGCACCAGGAAGATCGGCGCGACGGCCGGCGCGGGCTGCCGGGACATGCCTCCGGTGGCCCGGAGGATGAGGGCGCCCAGCGCCGGCACGAGCGCCGGCACGGCCAGGATCGCCGCCGCGCTGACCACGCCGACCAGGCAGAACACCGCCCGGCGCAGGACCGCTGCGGTGAACGGGGCACGCAGTGCGGTCATCGGCCCATTGTCGCGTCTCACGCGTCGCGCCGGCGGAGCAGGACGCCGCCGCAGAGGATCGCCACTGTCGCGTACCCGCACATCAGCAGCACGCTGATCCAGCCGGCGAACAGGCCGGGTGTCGGCGTGGTCACCGCGACGGAGTTGAGCAGCATCAGCAGCGGGACGAAGCGGCCGACGGCGATGCCGTCCTCCCCGAACAGTCCGATCGCGAACGACGGTACGAACACCAGCGCGAACAGCGTGCCGATCGCGGCGCCGGAGTGCCGTACGACGGTTCCGACGCCCACCCCGATCAGCGCGGCGGCGGCCAGGTAGCCGCCGGTGAGCAGCACCGCGCGCAGGATCTGCGGGTCGCCCAGGGAGGCGGCCGGGATGGCGGTGCCGCGGATCGCGAGTTGTCCGCCCAGGTAGCCGGCGACGCTGGCGAGCAGGCCGACGACGAGTGCCGCGCCACCGCCGACGGCGACCTTCGCGGCCAGGACGGTCCGGCGGCGGGGGACCGCGGCGAACGTCGAGCGGATCGTCCCGGTGCCGTACTCGCCGGTCACCGCGAGGACGCCGAGCGCGCCGAGCAGGAGTTGGGCCAGGATGGCGCCGCTCAGGCTGTTGTTCAGGATCTGGGCGGTGGTGGCCACCGGCGTGTGGGCGCGGTAGCCGATTCCCACCCCCACGCCGGCCGCCGCCATCGAGAGCACCGCCGCCGTCGCCAGCCACCACGTCGACCGGACACTGGTCAGCTTGATCCGTTCCATCCGGGCCGCGTGCCGGAATCCGTAGCCGCTCATGACACGTCCGTTCCGCGGTGGTCGGTGACCTGCGAGGTGAGTCGGAGGAACGCGTCCTCCAGGTTGTCGCCGCCGGCCACGAGTTCGGCGACCGTCGTCTCGGCCAGCAGCCGGCCGCGGCCGATGACCACCAGCCGGTCCGCGGTCAGCGCCATCTCGGCGATCAGGTGGCTGGACACGAACACGGTCCGGCCCTCGGCGGCGAGCCCGCGCAACAGGTCCCGGATCCAGCGGATGCCCTCGGGGTCCAGCCCGTTGACCGGCTCGTCGAGCAGGAGGACGCCCGGGTCGCCGAGCAGCGCGACCGCGATTCCGAGCCGCTGCCGCATGCCCAGCGAGTAGGTGCCGGCGCGCCGGTCCGCCACATCGGACAGGCCGACCACGCGGAGCACCCGCTCGACCCGGGCGCCGGGGATGTCGTTGCTCGCGGCCAGCGCCGCCAGGTGGGCGCGGCCGCTGCGGCCGGGGTGGAACGCGCCGGCGTCGAGCAGCGCGCCGACGGCCCGCAGCGGCCAGCTCAGGTCCGCGTACCGGACGCCGTCGACCAGCGCCTCGCCGTGGTCCGGGGCGTCCAGGCCGAGGATCATGCGCATCGTCGTCGACTTGCCGGACCCGTTCGGACCGAGGAAGCCGGTCACCACGCCCGGCTGCACCCGGACGGTGAGCCGGTCCACGGCGGTCCGGTTCCCGTAGCGTCTGGTCAACTCACGTAGTTCGATCACGGGATCGACGCTAGGCACCGCGCTCGGCCGCGGTAAGCCGGAAACCATCCGACCTGATCCGGGGGTTTTCCACCCCCGGCGCCGGGCTACCGTTCCAGGGCGGCAGCGGATCCGCCGTCGTACACATGTTCTATCCACAGGCTGTGGATGCCGAGAGGATCGGATGAGTTACCAGCTCAGCGCCGTGGTCGCCGACATCGAGCTGCTGCGCGAGCAGACCGCCGACCTGGATCACGCGGTGCTGGCCGCGCTCCGGCAGGACTTCGCGCTGCTGCCGGTCACCCCGCAGCTCGTGCAGGAGCTGACCGGTCGGCCGCCGGACTTCGCCACCGACGGGCCGTGCGCCGAGCGCCCGTTCGAGCTGGTCCTGTCGCCGCCGCTGGCGGAGCTGCTGGCCCGCTGGTCGACGGGCGGCCCGGTGGCCTACCTGGAGGCGGAGTTCACCGGCGGCCTCGGCCACCAGTCGGCGGTGGTGTGGCTGGGCGGCGACGTGAGTTGGGGGCCGCGCTACGACAACGCCCTGGACCGGCCGCGCGCCGAGTGGCCGATCAACACGGCCCTGACCCGGCTGGGCGTCGAGCCGGGCGCGTGGATCGACCCGTTCGCCGAGCTGGGGCTGCACCTGGAACGCGACACGGACGGATGGTTGGCGCACGGCCGGCGCGGCCTGTCCGCCGATTACTGGGACGAGCTGGCCGACGAATGGGAACTGCGCCAATCCGGCCCGCACCAGCAACCTCTCGGCCCCGGTCCCGTTGGGGACTGGGGGAATGCATGAAATTACGACAATTCGGCTTTATAGCCACGCTGCTGGCTGCCGCGTCCGTCGCCGGGAGCGGCGTCCGTCCACAGGGGCCCGAGATGGCGGCCCGGCCGGTCGGCTCCGCCGAGGTGGTCAGCCTGGACGGCCTGCGCAACGCGGAGTTCGGCGCCACCGAGGAGGACCTCACCCGGCGCGGCCTGCTGCGCACCGACGAGGAGGCGTGCGGGCCCACGCTGGCCGGGCACGGATCGGTCAGCCCGATCTTCGTCGACGACCGGCTCGTCCTGCTCTGGCTCGACGACCCGATGACCACGCCGGAGGGCATCAGCGCCGGCACGCCGATCGGCGAGGTCCGCGCCGCGTACCCCGGCGCCGCCGCGCTGCCGGCACCGCCCGGCAGCCACCGCTTCGCCGGGCTGCTCGCCCGCGTCGGCGACCGCGCCTACCTGTTCCTGCACGACGGCGTCACCGTCCGAAAGATCATCGCCGGGTACGCGGACTGGGCCCGCCGCCTCTTCGACGAGGACTACGGCCCCTGCTGACCCAGATGTGACCGATCCGGCGCCTCGACCAGTCAGGGAGGAGGAAGCCATCGGACACCAGGAGCGAGCTGTGGATCAGAACCTGCACGTGCTCTTCGAACGGGCACTCGGCGTCGAACCCGCGCCCCCGACCGGGGACCTGGCCCGGGAGGCCATGGTCGCGGGAACCGCGCTGCGGCGCCGGCGCGGCCTCCTCGCGGGCGGCACGGCCGCCGGCCTGGTCGCGGTCGCCGCCACCCTGGTCGCCCTGAACCTCGCGCCGTCGTCGACGGAGCCGGTGTCGCCGGTGGTCGCCGCCGGCGCGCTCCTGCCCTCCGCGGACCCCACCTGTGACCGGAGGTGGGGGCGCGAGACGGTGGACGTCCGCGTCTTCCTGCGACCGGAGATCACCGATCAGCAACGCCTGGACCTGCGCGACGCGCTCCGCTCGGATCCGCTCGTGCGGAACGTGACGTTCCAGGGCCACGACGAGGCGTACGCCAGGTTCAAGGAGATGTACCGGGACAGTCCGGACCTGGTCAACGCGGTCAAACCGGAGCAGATGCCCGAGTCGTTCCAGGTCACCCTGGCCAGGGCCGCGGACTTTTCCCGGCTCGTGGCCGGTTTCCGCCACACCGGCGGCGTCGACCAGATCCTGGGCGGTCCGTGCCCGGCCCGCTCGGGCGCCGGGGAGGGCGAGTGACGAGCGGGCAGATCGACGTGTGCGCCACGCCACCCGCCGAACGTCAGGCCGGCCCGCTGGCCCGGTGGGCCAGCGCCCGCCGGCGTCAGCGCGAGATCCGCGACGAGGACTTCAGCGCGTTCGTCGCGGCGACCGCACCCCGACTGCGGCGCATCGCCTACCTCATGTGCCGGGACTGGCACCTCGCCCAGGACCTGACCCAGATCACGTTCACCCGGATGTACGCCTCCTGGGCCCGGATCCGGCAGAGCGCGAACCTCGACGCGTACAGCCGACGGGTGCTCATGAACGCCGTCTTCGATCAGCGGCAGCGGCGCAGCGACACCGAGGTGGTCTGCGCCGACCTGCCCGAACGACCGCAGCCGCCGGCGACGACGGACCTGCACGTCGCGTTGATGACCGCGCTGGCCGCGCTGCCCGTCCGGGACCAGGCGATCGTGGTGCTCCGGCACTGGGAGGACCGGAGCGTCGCCTCCGTCGCCAGGATCCTGGGCATCTCCGCCTCGGCGGTGAAGATGCGCGACGCCCGGGCGTTGGGCCGGATCCGCGCGCTGCTCGGCGACGACTTCGTCGGGAACTGAGGGCCGTAACGCGGAACGCCCGGTGTGCTCCGTACGGAGCGCACCGGGCGTTCTCGCTGTTCACGAGCGGTGGCGGCGGGATTTGAACCCGCGGAGGGCGTAAACCCTCACACGCTTTCGAGGTCTGCGAGCAGCCGTCCACCGCCGTTCAGCACCGATCTCCACTAGGCGTTGCCTCGATTGACGGCCGCCCGGGAACCTCCCTGTACCGCCGCGAATGAGACCACGACTGAGACCGCACCTCCCCTGCTGTTGCACCCTGCCCAACCTGGGGCAGCACGTCCAGGGCTGCACTGGTCCGCTTACAAGCCCGGACAGAGCCCCGCTCCGCGCACGCGCTCCACGTACGATGTTCCATAACTTGCTTGGTTTGAAATAAATTGCGAGCAGGCCAAGGAGCCAGATGTAAAGAAATCCCGGATAGTATTGCTCCATGCCACAAAACTCTCATCTTCCGCCGGGGCGTTAAGAGCAGGATATTGATCGATCGGATATCCGGAAAGGATGTAGTCGTAAAAGTCGATGAAAAAGTTCGCTAGCTGGTAGGCCCGATGGGTCTCCACCGACTCGGGGTTCTTCGCAATCGCCGCCTTGAGCTTGACTGCTTCTGGATCGCCAGCTGGTGCTCTGATCTGCCGGAACAGCAGCGGGTTCTGCATCACCACCTGACCAGCGTCTAAGGTCCGACCAAACACCTCCTGCCGTGCCGATTGGTCCAAATCTTCCCTGAGTGCTTCTGTTTGTTTGGTCATCTGACTCGTCTGCACTACGAGCAAGATCACGCCAATCACAGCGGCCACAAGGCTGGCTGCCTCAAGAGCAGGCTTGATCGTCATGAGCAACGCCATTGCCCGTTGCCACTTCGTGGGGGGCGGATCATCGGCCTCATTCGACATACCCACAGCCTAAGAGCTCTCCCCGCGGTGAGGGAATGCCTCAACACACTTGCCCTAATGCAAGTCCTAGACGCACTCAACGAGACGAGACTAAGGGCTACCAGGCTCGACAAGTTCGCCCTGCCTGCCACAGCCTATGGCGGGAATCCCACGAACACTTAGCGTCGGCAAGCCGACAATTGGGCATCGCAAAAATGCCCATAGAGGGCAAAAGTTGTAATTCGTCAGTTTGAGGTCGTCTTCCGAGCTTGACAGGAGGCAACTAAAAAGCGAATGTGATTAGGGCGAAAGGCGAGATGCCAGGGGGACGAGTGGCAATACAGAGGCGCAAGAAGTTGGTTTCATTCTTTGAAGTGAGAGATGAGTATGGAGACCCTCTCACCGAAGTAGTGGACTGGCAGGATGTTCTTGCGGAGGTGGCCAGCGCGTCTCTAAGGCGTCGGGAAAAAACAATCAAGCAGGTAATCCACTGGGCTCAGGTCTACACGCACGATGACGCATACCATCTCGTTTTTGCTCGCGCGCGGGATGAGGCGGTGTCATCGCTAGACAGAGCGACTGGGGAGATTCTCGATACGGAGGCCGACACCAACAAGCCGTGGGTCGAGGTTTCGGTGGCGAGCTTCCTTCCGGGAACCAACCGGTTTGGCTTCGTCCTCGGTACAGGCGCATCCCCCAGGTCCTCGACCCTTGCAGCCTGGCTGAATCACTTCGGTGCATTCGAGGAGCAGATTTCCGTCGGACCAGTCCTGAGCAAGGACGTCGTCGGCAAGATTAACAGTGCTGCCGAGGCAAGTCTGGTAAGGGCTAAGTTCGATTCTGAGAGCGCCGCCACCGCGGACGGATCCTCTCTCTTCGGAGCCAGAAAGGTGCTGCAGGAGGGGTTCGGGGATGTGGAAGTCGAGCTGGTCATCAAGGTGAAGGGAAGGATCAATTCCCGCCGCGAGGATGAGCGCCGCCGGGTCGCCTCAGCCGCCAAGCATCTTATCGGCAAAGACTTCAAGCATGCTGTTGCGCAGATTGTTAATTATGATGATGAGGGAAACGCCCACAGAGAGGACGTGGATTTTCTCAATAACCGGATTACTAAGCGGAAGTATATAGATGTAACGGACGAAGAGGGCAGGTCGGTGCGAATCAAGTCGGCTGTCCAGGCGATCAATCAGGCGGCGGACGCACTTAAGTCTGAATTGTACGACCTCGATCGTTGACGGCTCTGTCGTACCTTGCCGCTACGCTGCACCCAGACAGAGAGGCGGTGACGCGTGGCTGCGGAGATTCGGATCGACGCGAACTGGCGGCAACTCTTCTGGGCTATGATCCGCCATCCAGCCGGTTTTTGGTCCGATCATCCTAGCGTCGACCTTGCCCTCTGCGCCTTGCTAGTAGGGGGCCATGCCACCCTGGTCTACCACTTTGGGCATGGCAACGTCTTGCACTGGGCGGATCAGGGACAACGGCTAGCTGTCTATTCGGCAGGAGCGGGCGTCATGGCTCTTATTGCAGGGTTCGCAGGCACTGCGATAGCCACGTACGGTAGTTCGTCAGGGCCGACTGTCACAGAGTTGCGCGCCAGGTTCGGCCGAAGAATTCGAAAGAACTGCCGCAGCCTTATGCGCTATCTTCTCACCTCAGCGGTACTATGTATCATGGCAATGACCGTTGACGCTAAAGCAACGCCCCGCGGTTCGCAATGGATCTTCGAAATTGCATTAGCGATCTCCGTCCTTAAATTTTGGCGCCTCTCCTTTCTATTCGACCTGATCTTGACCGTGGTTGACGCGCCTGCTGAGAATCCTCCGCCCAGACGGGGTCTTACGAGGCGTCGCCGCCGTAGTGCAGAAACTGACGAACTTGCACCCGAGTACCAACCTAACTAGCGCTATCTACATTGGTTGATGGCGGCCCGCCATTAGGGCTTTCGCGCATTGCTGGCCCGCCGTATCGTGTCGGACGTAACTCTCGCCAACGTGACTCGTGCTGGTGTGCTCGCGGCCATCAAGGAATTCGACCGGCTCGGGCGTGACGCTTTCCTCAAGGCCACGGGCTTCGGTCGGTCCCGAGCCTACTACCTGGACTATCAGGGAAAACTCTACGACTCCAAGCCAATTACCGGCTACGCGTATGGCCTGAGCACGGGGCTCTGGGATACCGAAGACCCCGGCGACTAGCAGAAGGGCGGTGGCCTGGGCTAGCACAACGCTGCCAGCCCAGGCCGCCGGAGCGGTAACGACTACGGCCTAGCGGGAGGGTGCCGGCGCCATCGAGACCAACGACGCTATCCGCAACGGACCCCCACCATCGACGTTGAGCCCACCTCGGTCCCGAAGCGGCTTCAACGCCTCGATGACATGCTCCGGCCGGTAGACGGTCTCAAACAGTGCGAAGTCACGCAGCTCTTGGACTCGGAGAGGTCCGCCCTCCCGCAGCTTGTGAGCAAGCAGTCGGGTCAGTGGGCCGAGCTGCGGTTCATCCAGGTTGAACAACGTCTCAGCCTGCTCGTCCCGAGGATCGCGGAAGCCGACGCCTTGGGTACGGTCAACCTCCCAGAGGCTGTCCTTCATCTTCTGCACCCCGAGACGGTGGCGAGTGCCGAAGACGAGATAGAGAGGTTGCCCCTTCTGAGGGATGAGCTCGAAGTCCAGTAAGTACGGAAAGCCCGCCTTGTGCAGTGCTTGACGATAGCAGGTGAGGATATGCCGGCTCTTTGCTGCGGGGGCCAGGTCGGCGACCGTACGCCAGCTCGGGTCTCCACCGAACACCTCATCAGCCGCTTCACCTTGGGTGCTGACGAAACGGACGAAGTGTTGAGGGAACAGGGTGACGATGACCTCGCTTGAGACGTTCGCGGCGAGACGTCGTAGAAGCCGATACGGCACAGGGGCGTTGCCCCAGGAGTCAAGGTTCGCAAAAATCGGCTGACCCCATGCCTTCATGCTGTCGAGGGTCGCCTCCAGATGCGTGGCGCACGTCCCCTTGACGATCTTCACTGGCATCGCCGTGTCCGGCCGCGGACGGTCAGGGAAGACGGCCCTGAGGGTGTCCCATAGCATCGCGACACAGCGCTCGTCGTCGTCGACGAAGGCAAAGCGAGCAACGCCCCTGGTCGGCGGGACCTTCTCAATGAGCGCCCGCATCGCGATGACGGGCGAACCGTCTTCGCCGCCGCTGTAGACGCCTGGGCCAGAGAAGCCCTCCGCATAGGTGACCGACGGGTATGCGTTAGAGCCGGCGAGCAGGATCGGGAACCATCTCTCAAGATAGCGGCGGTAGATGTCGTGTTTGGCACCCGTATGCGGCGCACATGGCCATGGAACCTCACCGCTGACCGGCATCAGCCCTCCTGACTACCCAAGGTCATGGATCAGTGTCCCACCGCGACCGTCCCGATGGAACTCCCGATTAGGGCTGCACGTCTCAGCTGCGGGCAGGCTCCATCTCCTGCCCACCCCGACAGCCAGCCGCGGGCATCGCGGAGTGTTCACGCCCATCGAGGCGCCGGCCACCGGCCTTCGGCGTGCGGCCACCCCACTGCTTGAAGAAGAAGGCCGTGCCTGCTGCGACGCACTGATCCCTCAGCGCTCGCACCCATGCCGCGTTCACCGGACGGCAGTTGAGCCCAGACTCACCACCGGCGATCAGCCAGTCGATACCGTCCAGGTTCAGATGGGGGAGCGGGCCGAGCAGGGGCTCGGCTGAGACGAAGCGCACGGCGGCGGGCACTTCCCGCAAGTCATCAATGCGACCCACCTCGTTGGCGTCCTCGACGCTAACGCCCATCCAAACGTTTGGGGGCCAGTCGAGCTGGTCGGCCACCTTGGCCAGCCTTGCAGCCCGCTTGGTGAGCACTTGATAGGTATGGCGAGGAGTCTCGCGCATGACCTCGAACACCTGCTGCACGTAGCTCAACGGCACTCGGGCGTGAAACAAATCAGACATCGAATTGACGAACACGAGCCGCGGGTCTCGCCATCGGCGCGGGACGTCCAACGCGTCCGCATGGACCGCCACGCCAAATCCTGGCCCAGATGTTCGCGGATCGCCATCAGTCTGATACTTGGCCGAGCCCATGGCCTTCAGGCGCTTGGACAGGGCGAGGGCGTAGCAGTTGTCGCAACCCGCGGAGACGCGATCACACCCGGTCGTAGGGTTCCACGTAGCTTCGGTCCACTCGATGGAACTACGATCCGCCACGTCATCACCTCCCTCTGTTCAGACATCTTGTCGAACATCCGTACGGCACGGAAGGGTTACCTACCGTCACGTCCCAAACGGGTGTGAGATCGCTTATGTCATCCGTACAACGCCTCGCAGGGCCCGAGGGCAGCGCGTTCGACCGGACTAGCCGTACGGCCGACGGAAGCAGCAGGGGGCGGGGTCCGGCGCCGACGGACCCAACTGAGACCACAAGCAGAACGCCCGGCCGGTCCGTCAGGACCAACCGGGCGTTCTCGCGTTTCACGAGCGGTGGCGGCGGGATTTGAACCCGCGGAGGGCGTAAACCCTCACACGCTTTCGAGGCGTGCTCCTTAGGCCACTCGGACACGCCACCGCCGACGAGGGTACAGGACCACCGGTACGGACGCCGAACCGGTATCCCGCCGGCCGGCCTGGCAGGATCTTTGCCATGAGTACGCACATCGGCGCTGAGCCGGGAGAGATCGCCGAGCGGGTCCTGATGCCGGGCGACCCGCTGCGGGCCAAGTGGATCGCGGAGACCTACCTCGAGGAGGCCCGCTGCTACACGACGGTTCGCGGGATGCTGGGCTTCACCGGGCGGTGGAACGGCGTCGACGTCTCCGTCCAGGGCTCCGGCATGGGCATGCCGTCCGCCTCCATCTACGCCCACGAGCTGATCAACGACTACGGCGTGAAGACGCTGATCCGGGTCGGCTCCTGCGGCGCCCTCACCGAGGACCTGCAGTTGCGCGACGTGGTGGCGGCCATCGGCTCGTCCACCGACTCGAACATGAACCGGATGCGCTTCGACGGGCTGATCGACTACGCCCCGGTGGCCGACTTCGGCCTGCTGCGTACCTCGGTCGAGGTGGCCGAGCGGCGCGGCATCACCATGCGGGTCGGCCCGATCCTGGCCGCGGACGCCTTCTACACCGACCGGCCGGACCTGTACGACACGCTCGCCGACTACGGCGTGCTGGCGGTGGAGATGGAGTCGGCGGCGCTCTACACCATCGCGGCCCGGTTCAAGGCGCGCGCGCTGACCGTGCTGACCGTCAGCGACCACATCAAGACCGGCGAGAAGACCACGTCGCAGGAGCGTGAGCAGACGTTCGGCCAGATGGTCGAGATCGCCCTCGACACCATCATCGCCTGACCCGCGGTTCCTTCCACCCGCCCCCGTCACCGCCCGGTGCCGGGGGCGGCGGCTTGTTAAGAAGGGGCCCCGCCTCTACCGAATCCGTTAACAAGGGGCCCCGCCTTACCTGAAGAACGCGCGCAGCAACGCGGCGCTCTCCGTTGCCAGGACACCGCCGTACACCTCGGGCCGGTGCGGGAGGCGGCGGTCGCGCAGCACGTCCCAGAGCGAGCCCACCGCGCCCGTCTTCGGCTCCCACGCCCCGAACACCACTGTCGGTACGCGGGCCAGCGCGATCGCCCCGGCGCACATGGTGCACGGCTCCAGCGTCACCACGAGCGTGCAGCCGTCCAGCCGCCACCGGCCCAGCCGCCGCGCGGCGCGGCGCATCGCCAGCACCTCGGCGTGCGCGGTGGGGTCGCCGGTCAGTTCCCGCTCGTTGCGCCCGATCGCCAGTTCCGTGCCGTCGGGTCCGTAGAGCACCGCGCCGACCGGCACGTCGTCGACGCCCTCGTCGGGCGGCCCGCCGGCCGGGCCGGTCACCGCGACCTGCAGGGCGCGGCGCATCCACAGTTCGTGCCGTTGCCGGCGGCCCAGCGCACCCGCGTCGGCCAGCCCTTCGTCGGCCCCGGGGCCGACGCGCGACGATCCGCAGGTCTCCAACGCCGGGTCGGTGGCGTCGGCCGGTTCGGCGGCGCCGGGCGCCACCGACTCGCCGGGCTCAGACCTCACGCAGCTCCTCGACCTCGTCCACGCAGCCGAGCACCTGGCAGATCTCGGCCGTCACGTCGGCCGGCATGCTGCCCTCGTGCGCGCAGAGGGCGAGCAGCTTCTGCGCCGGGATCCCCAGGTCGGTGAGGAGGTCGGCGTCACCCACCGGGTCGGCCTCCGGGTCCACGGCCGGCTGCTCGGTCTCGTCGTCGCCGCCGGACGGCCGCGGCTCGTCGACGTCCTCCAGCCCGGTGACCGACGTCTTCAGGTCACCCACCAGCAGCGCGCCCAGCCGGGACTCCTCCGCGTACGCCGAGTCGGAGCCGAAGATCCGCAGGTCCTCGCCCTCGTCCAGGCGCAGCAGCACGAGGTAGGTGTCGTCGGCCTCGACGAAGAGCAGGGAGAGGTCCGCGTCCGGCTCGACGTCGCGCAGTCGGTCGGCGACCTCCTCGATGTCGGTGACACCCCGCAGGCTCACCTCACCGGCGGTCCAGCCGCCGTCGACGCGCGCCACGGCAGCAGCGAAGTACGACACGGTCCCCCCAAATTGGCCTCGGCAGCACGCCGACACGTCACGCGATGCACGTTAACCGGTCGGGTCGGCAGGCGACCGGTCAACGCCCCGTAAGGGGCCGGCCGTTCCTGGAGAAAGTCGGTCAGCCGGCGACGCGCCGGCGGGTGGCGATCAGCTGGCGCAGACGTTCGCTGCGCGCCCGCTGCGGCCGTTCGCGCTGCTGTACCGCTCGGGCGCCGGCCAACTCGGCGAGGAGTTGCAGGCGGCGGCGGCTCCGATCGGGGTCGAGCCGCGGCGGTGTGGTCCAGGCCATACGGCGAGCGTGAACCGTCACCGCCCGTACGTCAAGATGGTCTTCGCTACGCAGCGAAACCGGCACCCAAGGTCACCAGAGCGGCCACTCCCCGGCCTGCGCCCAGCGCACCGCGACGATCGCCGCGGCGATGCTCCACCCGCCCGCGGTGACGATCGCGACGCCGGTCGCCACCCCCCGGTCGCCGTGGCGGACCAGCACGGCGGCGGCCGCCCAGGCGAGCCCGCCGGCCAGCAGCGTCCACCACGCGTAGCCCGGCACGTCGCGGCCGACCAGCCCGAACAGCAGCAACCAGGCGAACGTGACCACCGCGCCGATGGCGACGCCGCCGCCGGTGACCGGGTTCGGCTCGCGATAGCTGGGCCGGATCGGGCCGCCGGACGGGAAGAGCCCCGACGGGGTACGCGGCGGCGGCGTGAACGCCCCCGCACCCGGCCCGTCCCCGCCGCCGTGCCACCCGTTCGTCACCGCTGCCCCCTTCCCCGGATCACCCACTCCACCATTACGCACAGTGACCAGACGGTGCGGGCGGGTCTCGGCTGTCGTCCCTACGGTAGTGGTCTGCCAGGATGACCGGATGCGCTCGCCATCGATCGGACGCCGCGCGCGTCCGGCGTACCCGGTCCTGCTGCTCGTCGCGGCGCTGGCCGCCGGTTGCGACCGTCCCGCCGGGCCGACCGACGCGTGGCAGGACCCGAGTCCGATGGTGACCGCGGCGCAGCCGGCCGAGCCGACGGCGAGCCCG
The DNA here is from genome assembly GCF_900090105.1 of Micromonospora humi. GTDB lineage: Bacteria > Actinomycetota > Actinomycetes > Mycobacteriales > Micromonosporaceae > Micromonospora > Micromonospora humi. The sequence goes on from NZ_FMDM01000016.1 coordinate 148,927, forward strand.
GTCCCCTCCGTGGTGTCCTCCGCCGCGCCCACCCCGACGCCGACGCGCGCGGCGGTCCGGCGGGTCTTCCCGGTGCGTTCCGGCAACGTCGACTACCACCCGACGCATGGCGGCTACCCGGGCACCGACCTCTTCGCCGACTGCGGGGAACCCGTCGTGGCGGTCACCGACGGGGTGGTCCTGGAGGTGAGCCGGGTGGACCGGTTCGACAAGCGCGGGCCGCTCGGGCCGAACAACGGCGGGCTGTCCGTCTCGCTGCTCGGCGACGACGGGGTGCGCTACTACGGCTCCCACCTGAGCGCGGTCACGGCCGGCGTCGACGCCGGCGTCCGGGTCCGCGCCGGGCAGCAGCTCGGCAGGGTGGGCCGCACCGGCAACGCCAACAACGTGTGCCACGTGCACTTCGGGCTCTCCCCGAAGTGCACCGGCCACGACGACTGGTGGATCCGCCGGGGCGTGGTCTGGCCGGCGCCCTATCTCAACTCCTGGCGTAAGGGCGGCAACCGCTCACCGGCCGCCGAGGTCACCGCGTGGCAGCGCAAGCACGGCTGCCCGACGTCGCCGGGCCGGTCCGTCGCGGGTGGCTGACCCGACGCGCGCCCGCCGGCTCCCGGCGGGCCGCCGGAGCGCGTAGGTTCCAGGGCATGACTGCCCGGGATCCCATCGCCGACCTGCGCCGGATCGCGTTCCTGCTGGAACGGGCGAACGAGGCCACCTACCGGGTCCGGGCGTTCCGGTCGGCGGCGAACGCCCTGGGGGCGCTGCCGGCCGGCGAGGTGGCCGAGCGGGCCCGCACCGGAAAGCTCACCGAGCTGGCCGGCGTCGGTGACGTCACCGCCCGCTGCGTGGCCGAGTCGCTGGCCGGTGCGGAGCCGGTCTACCTGCGCCGGCTGCTGGCCACCGAGGGCACCGACCTGGACGAGGAGGCGGCGAGGCTGCGCGACGCGCTGCGCGGCGACTGCCACAGCCACTCCGACTGGTCCGACGGCGGTTCGCCGATCGAGGAGATGGCGCTGGCCGCGGTCGAGCTGGGCCACGAATACCTGGTGCTCACCGACCACTCGCCGCGACTCAAGGTGGCCCGGGGTCTCACCGCGGACCGGCTCCGCAAGCAACTCGACCACGTGGCCGCGGTGAACGAGGCGCTGCCGAAGGGCTTCCGCATCCTCACCGGCATCGAGGTGGACATCCTCGCCGACGGCTCGCTGGACCAGACCGACGAACTGCTGGCCCGGCTGGACGTGGTGGTCGGGTCGGTGCACAGCGGGCTGGGCGACGACCGGGCGAAGATGACCCGCCGGATGCTGGCCGCGGTCGCCAACCCGCACCTGGACATCCTCGGTCACTGCACCGGCCGGATGGTGTCGTCCCGCCCGGCCGGCGTGACCGGGCCGGGCGACAAGGGGCACCGGGCGCGCACCCGCAAGGAGAGCGACTTCGACGCGGACGCCGTCTTCGCCGCCTGCGCGGAGCACGACGTGGCCGTCGAGATCAACTCGCGGCCGGAGCGGCAGGACCCGCCGAAAAGGCTGATCCGTCGGGCCCTGGAGGCGGGCTGCCGGTTCGCCATCGACACCGACGCGCACGCCCCCGGTCAGCTCGACTGGCAGCGTTTCGGCTGCGAGCGGGCGGCCCGCTGCGGCGTGCCGGCCGACCGGGTGGTCAACACCTGGACGGCCGAGCGCCTGGTGACATGGGCGGCGAGCCGGGGCTGAGCGGTCAGGCCCGGGCGGCCGGCTCGACCGGGCGGGCGGCGGGCGCCACCGGTGCCGGGCCGGGGCGACGCCGGGCGAAGAGCCCCTGGGCGACCGCCACGCCGACGAGCACCACCAGCGCACCCACCGGCTGGTGCCAGTTCATCCGCTCGCCGAGGACGACGGCGCCGACCAGCACCGCGAACACCGGGATCAGGTAGGTCACGGTGGACGCGGTGCTGGCGCCGGCCAACCGGATGTTGCGCATGTTGATCACGAAGGCCAGCCCGGTGCCGAGCGCACCGAGCGCGAGCACGCTGGCCACCACCCGCAACGAGAGCCCGGTCGGCACCGGCGGCGCGCCCGCGACCAGCGGCGCGACCAGCGCGAGCTGCGCGGTCGCCACGAGCAGCTGCGCCGCCGACAGCGACAGCCCCGAGTAGGCGCTGCCCGCGATGAACTTCTTCTGGTACGGGATGGCCAGGCCGTAGCAGGCCGCCGCGCCGAAGCACATGAGCTGGCCGGTGAAGTGGGCCCCGCCGACGCCCTCCCAGACGCCGAGCACCACCAGCACGCCGGCGAAGCCCAGGGCCAGCCCGATCGCCCGCCGCGCGGTCAGCCGCTCGGTGCGGAACACCAGCACCGCCAGCGGCAGCACGATCAGCGGCGTGGTGGCGTTCCAGATGCCGGCGAGCATGGACTCGACCCGTTGCTCGCCGAAGCCGAACAGGGTGAACGGCAGCGCGACGCCGAACGCGGCCACCACCAGCAGGTGCGCCCAGACCCGGGGGTCGCGGGGCAGCCGGTCGCGCAGCACCGCCAGCACCACCAGCAACGTGGCGGCACCGGTGGCCACCCGGTAGAGGGTGAGGTGCACCGGGTGCAGCTCGGTCACCCCCACCTTGATGAAGAGGAAGCTGGAACCCCAGATCGCGGCCAGGGCGACGAAACCCGGCAGCCAACTCCGCAGCGCTGCCCGGTCAGGAGTGGTATCGACGTTCACCCCTGACACTCTGCCCCTCGGGTACGACGCTGTCGCGCGAAATTCGGACGTGGTGTCGACCGCCACAGCAACCGACTCACAGTGGAGGCGTCGACCGGTCGAGGAGCACGGCACAGGCGGTCAGCGGCTCAAGCTGGACCTGCCGTTCCCGATCGACGTCGACCCCGCCGACCTGCTGCCCTGAACACGGCAAACACGATCGACACCGGGGCGGCCCGGTCACGTAGTCTCGTTCGGTGGGACGAATCGATGACCTCGCCAACCGCTACGTGGCGGAGTGGGCTCCGCTGAGCCCGACCGGTGCCACCTACGTCGGCATCGCCGGCTACGACGACCAGCTCGACGACCTCTCGCCCGACGGCTACGCGGCCCGCGCCGACCTGGTCCGGCGCACGCTGACCGAGCTCGACGTGACCGAGCCGGCGACCGAGGCGGAGCGCACCGCCCAGGAGGCCATGCAGGAACGCCTCGGCCTGGAACTCGCCCGGTACGACACCGGCGAGACCACCAGCGAGGTCAGCGTGATCGAGAGCGGGCTGCACGAGCTGCGGATGGTCTTCGACCTGATGCCGACCGACGGCGAGGAGGCCAAGGCCAACGTGGCCGCCCGGCTCAACCGCTTCGCGTCGGCGCTGGACGCCTACAAGCGCACCCTGCGCGAGTCCGCCGCCGCCGGTCGGGTCAGCTCGCAGGTGCAGCTCGTCGAGGTCGCCAAGCAGTGCGACATCTGGGTCGACCCGGACGGCGACAACTTCTTCCACGGTCTGGTCGAGCGCCTCGACGCGGACGGCACGCTCGGCGCCGAGCTGCGCAAGGGCGCCGCCGCCGCGACCGCCGCGACCGCCGAGTTCGGGCAGTTCCTGCGCACCGAACTGGCCCCGGTGGGGCGGCAGAAGCAGGCCGCCGGCCGGGAGCGCTACGAGCTGGCCTCGCAGTACTTCCTCGGCGCGAAGGTCGACCTGGACGAGACGTACGCCTGGGGGTTCGCGGAGCTGGCCCGCCTGGAGGCCGACATGCGGATGGTGGCCGGCCGGATCGCCGGCCCCGGGGCCACCATCGACGAGGCGGTACGCGCGCTCGACGCCGACCCGGCGCGGACGGTCCACGGCAAAGAGGCGTTCCGCGACTGGATGCAGGCGCTCGCCGACAAGGCGATCACCGAGCTGGACGGCACCCACTTCGACATCCCGGAGCAGGTCCGCCGGATCGAGTGCTGCCTCGCGCCGACCAGCGACGGCGCCATCTACTACACCGGCCCGAGCGAGGACTTCTCCCGGCCAGGGCGGATGTGGTGGGCGGTGCCGCAGGGCATCACCGAGTTCTCCACCTGGCGCGAGGTGACCACGGTCTACCACGAGGGCGTGCCCGGCCATCACCTCCAGGTCGCCCAGACCGCCGTCCGGGCCGACCTGCTGAACCGCTGGCAGCGGCTGCTCTGCTGGGTGTCCGGGCACGGTGAGGGCTGGGCGCTCTACTCCGAGCGGCTGATGGACGAGCTGGGCTACCTGGAGGACCCGGGTGACCGGCTCGGCATGCTCGACGGGCAGGCGTTGCGGGCCGCCCGGGTGATCGTCGACATCGGCATGCACCTGGAGTTGGAGATCCCGGCGGACAATCCGTTCGGCTTCCACCCGGGCGAGCGGTGGACGCCGGAGCTGGGCTGGGAGTTCATGCGGGCGCACTGCCGGGTGCCGGACGAGAACCTGCGTTTCGAGTTGAACCGCTACCTCGGCTGGCCGGGGCAGGCCCCCTCGTACAAGGTGGGCGAGCGGATCTGGTTGCAGGCGCGCGAGGAGGCGAAGGCCCGCAAGGGTGCCGACTTCGACCTGAAGGAGTTCCACCGCCAGGCGCTCGACCTGGGTGCGCTGGGGCTGGACCCGCTGCGCCGGGCGCTGGCCCGGCTCTGAGTCTCCCGGCAACGGCGACGGCCGGGAGTCGGAGGTGTTCCCTCCGGCTCCCGGCCGTTTCGTCGGTGCGGCCGGTCAGGCCAGGTCGAGCCGGAGCACCGGCTTGGCGGTGAGCGACTTCGAGTGCTCGTAGGCCAGCTCGATCACCGGGTCGTCGAAGCTGATCGGGATCGGCGAGGTGATCGGGATGCCGTCCGGGAAGGGCAGGTCCGGCGTCAGGGTGATCTTGATGCCGAGCAGATGCCCGACGAACCGGGTGGCGTAGAACGCCACGTCACCCTCGACCGTGAGCCGGTCGGTGACGTACCGCTGCTTCTTGCCCGCCGGGCCGCTGGCCAGCAGCGTGAAGTCGTCCGTGACGGCCTTGTCCATGGTGAACTTCAGGCACTTGAGCTTGCCCTTGTCGGTGGGCAGCTCGACGATGCCCTCGAAGCGCAGCCCGGTCATGGTCACCTTGGAGCCGGTGAGCCGCGACGGCGGGTCGGCGACGAGGGGCTGGTCGGGGTCGGCGGCGAGCTTGGGCAGCGGCTTGCCCTCCTCGACCGGCTTCGGCTTGGTCGGCGCCGGTTCGGCGCAGTCGTCGCCCGGCGTCGCCGAGGCGGACGGCTCGGCGCTGCCGCTGGGCTCCGGCGTGGCGCTGCCGCTGGGTGCGGCGGCGGCCTTCGCCGCGGTGGAGGGTGACGGCGACGGCGACGCCTCGGTCTTGTCCTTGTCGCCGGTGAACAGGCCGGTGATGCCGTCGACGAGGTCGGTCAGCAGGTTGCCGTCCGACTCCGCGGCCGGCTCGGCCGGCGGTGTGGTGCTCGGGCTCGCCGACGGGGAGGCCGAGGCGGTGGTCTTCGAGGCGGACGGCTTCGGCGCGGGCGCCGACGCGGTCGGGCAGGCCGCCGGCGCGGCGACCGCCGGCCGCACGTCCCGGACCGCGATCAGCCCGGCCGCGGAGACCGCGGCGACCAGCAGGATCGCGTACGCCCTGGGCGGGTGCCCGGGACCGCCCGGCCGGTACGCGGGCGGCGCCTCCACGGCAGGTTCCGCGGGTGCCGACTCCCGCAGCGGGTTGCGCGGCTCCGGGAGCGTGTCGGTGAGGACCCCGGTGGTGTCCTCCTCCCGCTGCCGCGGCAACAGTTCGTCCACCAGGGCGGGCTCCGGCTCGTCGGCCGGCTGCTCCGTCACCGGCTCGTCGGTCGGCTCCCCCGGCGTCGCCTCGGCGGCCTTGCGAGGCACCCAGGCGAAGCCGAGCGCGCTGCCGACCATGCCGAGCAGCAGCCCGATGAAGAAGCCGCCGAGGTTGACCCCGATCAGCGAGTAGAGCGCGGTGATCGCCGCGACCACCGCGTAGAACATCCGCTGGGCCGGGCTGAACCAGAGCAGCATTCCGCAGGTCACGAGGATGGTCGGGACGAGCCAGGACAGGAAGCCGGTGGGCCCCATCTGGAAGGTGAGGCCGTTGAGGCTCATCTGGGTGGTGGCGAAGATCTCCAGACCGGCCAGGGCGGTGAAGAGACCGCCCCAGAACGGCCGCTCCCGGCGCCACCGGCGGAAGCCACGCCACGCCTGGCCGAGCCGACCGGGCCGGGCCTGCTGCGTTTCGGCGGTTGTCACGTACTCCTCCTGGCGGTGCTGACGGGGTGCGACATGGTTGAGGCCCGCGGAGGGCGCCCTCCGCGGGCCTCGCCATCAGATCAGAAGCATTCCTTGGCGTCCTTGCCCACGTTGACCTTCAGCTTCAGGCCGTTGAGGGTGAAGACGCCGGCGCTGGTGGAGCGGGCCACCTGCTGCAGCTTCGTGATGGTCACCGAGTCGGCGCTCTGCCCGAACGCGCCGGGCTGACCCTTCGTCGGGTTGAGGTCGTTGGCGTCCCGGCCGATCTGGATGTTCTCGAACGTGGCGTCACCCTCGAGCGACTCCATGTCGATGAGCAGGTTGGTCGCGGTGGCCGGCTTGCCGCCGCCACCGGCGTTGATGGTCAGCACGATCGGCACGCCGGGGATGCTGGCGTTGACCGACTGGCACAGGTCGTAGAGCTTGGCGTCGGCGATCTCCGAGACGGCCACCGGGTGCTGGGTCTTGTCCCGCTCCTGGACCAGGCCGCCGTACTGCTTGAAGCCGTTGCCCTCCAGCTTCGAGGCGCCGACCTTGAAGGTCTGGCCCGACACCGCGAACGAGGCCGCGATGGCGCCGTTGGCCATGCCGAACACGATGCCGCCGGCCACCAGGGTCGCCGGCACCATCATCGCGGCGAAGCGCCGCCAGCGGGTGCCACCACTCATCTGGCGGTTCTCCGATTCACTCACAAGGTCCTCCTCGACGGGGGTGCGTCTCCGGACGCGGGACGCGTCGCGGGACGGGAAAGCTGCGGGGCGGCGCGGAGGCCGTTGTGCCGAACGGGCCGCGCGGGTCGCGGATTGGATGCTCTCGCGAAGCGACAGACCTCACAAGTCCCTTGCTACTGGCGGGTAACACAGTTGTGGTATCAAGATCGCCTACGGTTACCAACGGTTAACGTCCCGGCAGCAAGGAGCCCCGGACAAACCGCCGTCATTACGACACGATGGCGGAGAGGTTTCACCTGTGGTAGCCGTCACCGGCAAACATCACAGTTCGATAACGGCGAGCTGACAAGCCGCTGAGGGTGAGGGGCCGCTCACCCGTCCGGTCAGGCCCGGCCGCCGACCGGAGCCGGGTCAGCCCCGCCCGTCCAACCACGACCCCAGCAGGAGGCGGTCGATCGAGTCGATCCGGCCGAGCGGACGCCCGGCGGCGACCCGGGCACGCAGCTCCGCCCGGGTGAACCAACGCGCCTCCACCACTTCCTCGTCGTCGACCCGCACCCGCGTCGACGTCGCGCTCGCCCGGAAGCCGACCATCAGCCCGGCCGGGAATGGCCACGCCTGCGAGCCCTGGTAGGTCACCTCGCCCACGGCCACGCCGGCCTCCTCGGCCACCTCCCGCCGGACCGCGTCCTCCAAGCTCTCGCCGATCTCCACGAAACCGGCCAGCGTCGACCAGGAATCCTCCCCCGCCCCACGGTGCCGGGCCAGCAGGCACCGCTCCGGCTCACCGGGTGCCTCGATGAGCATGATGACCGCCGGCTCGATCCGGGGGAACAGCAGTCGGCCGCAACCCGCGCCGGCGCAGGACCGGGTCTGCCCGCCCGGCCCGGCCACCGTCGCCGTGCCGCAGCTGCCGCAGAACCGCTGGCCGCGGTGCCAGTGCAGCAACCCTTTCGCGTACGCCAGGACGGCCGCCTCGGCCGGTGCCAGCCCACCCACCAGCGCCCGGACGTCCACCGCCTCAGCCGCACCGGCCAGCGTGCGGGCCACGCTCTCCGCCCGGCCGGAGAGGTCGACGGCGAACACCGCCCGCCCCGCGTCCAGCCCGAGGAAGACCGTCTCGTCGGCGCCGGCGAGCAACTCGACCGCGTCCACCGCCGCCGGGCGCACCGGCGCCCGCCCGGCGTCGACGAGGCACCTGTCCTGCCACAGCGGCAGCACCACGCTCCCCGGGTCGCTCAGCCGCTCGGCGAGCCACTGCGGGTCGCCGCGCAGCGCCGCCGCCCGGTCCAGCCAGCCACCGCCGTACGCCAACACCCGGTTCTCCGTCCGCACCCGCCCACCGTGTCACGACCTGCGCCGGAACGGTGACCCGAAACGGGTGATCGGTGCGACACCTCCGCCGGGCCGACACGACCTCGCGGCCGGAGACTCCCGACCGGCCCGAGCGTTGGTTACCGTAGGTGTCTCCCGCGGGGGAAGCGGTCCCCGCACGCGTTTCCGATCGAGGTTGCAGTGACGATGAGCGGCGAGAAGATGCCGGCTGCCGACGACCGGCCCACCATCAAGGTGGCAGCGGTGAGCTGGCCCGGGGTCGAGCTGGAGCCGGTCGCCACACCGCCCGCCGCCGACGGGGGCAAGCCGACGCGCTCCCGGCGCGCCCGGCTGCTGCTGGCCGGCGGGCTCGCCGCTGCCCTGCTCGCCGGCGGCATCGGCGTCGGCGCCTACGCGTACGCCGGTGACGTGCCCCGCGGCACCACCGTGCTCGGCACCGAGCTGGGCGGACGCAGCCGGGCGGACGCCGCCCGGGCGCTCCGCGCCGAGCTGGAGCGCCGGGCCGCCGCGTTGAACGCCCCGATCGTCGTGACCGTGGGCGAGAAGAAGGCCGAGCTGAAGCCGGCCGACGTCGGGCTCGCCATCGACGTGGACGCCACCGTGGCGGCGGCCGCCGCCGCCGAGGCGCACGCGGTGAGCCGGCTGGTCGGCTCCCGCGCGGTCGAGCCGGTGGTGACCGTGGACGCCGCACGGTTGGGTGCCGCCCTGCGCAAGGCGGTCGGCGACCAGGGGCGCGAGATGACCATGCCGACCGTCATCTGGACCGACACCACCCCCAAGCCGGTCTACCCGAAGCCGGCGCTGACCGTCGACACGGCCGGTGCCACCGACGCGGTCACCGCGGCGTGGCTGGCCGGCCAGCCGGTCACCGTGCCGCTGGTGGAGAAGTGGCCGGCGACCACCCGCGAGGAGGTCGACCGGCTCGTCACCGAGCTGGCCCGGCCGGCCGTCGCCGCGCCCGTCACACTCACCACCGAGGGTGGCTCGGTCACCATCCCGCCCGCCGCCATCGCCCGGTCACTGCGCTTCTCCACCGACGACGCCGGCAAGGTCACCCCCCGGGTCGACGTCAAGCGGCTGCGCACCGCGCTCGGCGGCAAGCTGGCCAAGCTCGAGGTGGAACCGCGCGACGCCGGGCTGACCATCACCGGGGGCAAGCCGAAGGTGGCGCCCAGCCGCGCCGGCCGCCAGGTCGACGCCGCCGCGCTCGGCCCCGCGCTGCTCGCGGTGCTGCCGAAGTCCACCGACCGCACGGTGACCGCCCAGCTCAAGCCGGCCACGCCGGAACTGACCGAGGCGAAGCTGGCCGAGCTGGGCATCAAGGAGCGGGTCTCCACCTTCACCACCCGGTTCACCGGTGGCCTCTCCTCCCCGCGCAGCCAGAACATCGTCCAGGCGGCCAAGGACGTGGACGGCACCATCGTGAAGCCGGGGGAGACGTTCTCGCTCAACGCCCACACCGGCGAGCGCGGGTACGACCAGGGCTACCAGGACGCGCCGACGATCGTGAACGGCAAGCTCGTGCCGGGCGTGGGCGGCGGCGTCTCGCAGTTCACCACCACGCTGTTCAACGCCACCTACTACGCCGGCATGAAGGACGTCGAGCACAAGCCGCACTCGTTCTACTTCAGCCGCTATCCGGCCGTGATCGAGTCGACCATCTACTGGCCGCAGCTCGACTTCAAGTTCCGCAACGACACCCCGCACGGCGTACTGATCGACACCTCGTACACGGGCAGCTCGATCACCGTGTCGATCTGGAGCACCAAGATCTACGACAGCGTGAAGACCGAGTACGGGCCGCGGCGGAACATCACCCAGCCGAAGACCGTCTACCTCGAGCCCGGCCCGAACTGCATCTCCGCCGCCGGCGGCATCGGCTTCGCCCAGGACGCGTTCCGGGTCATCAAGAAGGACGGCAAGGTGGTCAAGCGGGAGAAGTTCAGCTGGCGCTACGACGCCGAGCCGCGCTTCATCTGCGCCCCGGACCCCGGCGCCTGACACCAGCTATGCGGAAGGCCCCGCCTCGGCGGGGCCTTCCTTCGTGCTCAGCGTCGTCAGGGCCGCGCCGCGGCCAGCCCCTCCCGGACGCCGTCCGCGTCACGGTCGGTGCCGTAGACCGGGGTGTCCGGCTGCTGCCGCCAGCTCTCGTCCAGCGTGCCGGCGTCGACCGCGTCGAAGCCCAGCTCGTCCACGAGCCCCATGACGACCTGCTTGGCGTCCGCGTCGTCGCCGGCCACCGGCAGGGCGATCCGGCCCGCGGTGCCCGCCGGCTTGCCCTGGTCCATCAGGTGCGCCGCCTGGATGTTGTTGAAGGCCTTCACCACGCGGGCGCCCTTCAGGTGGTCCGCGGTCCACCGGCTGGAGCTGAGACTGCGGTCCAGCAGTTCGGCGACGTCGCCGTCGCGCTGGGGGTAGTAGTTGTTCGCGTCGACGACCAGCTTGCCGTCGAAGAGCGCGGCCGGCAGCTGCGGGACGGCCTTCAGCGGGATCGCGACGACCACCACCTCGGCGCCCTGGACCACCTCCTCCAGGGTGCCGGCCCGCGCGCCGCTCTCGGCGGCGAGGTCGGTCAGGCTCTGCGGGCCGCGGGAGTTGGTAACCGCGACGTCGTGGCCGAGTGAACTCAGACGACGGGTGAGGGTGCCCCCGATGTGCCCCGACCCGATGATTCCGATCTCCATGACCACTCCTGTACCCCGGCGGGTCCGTCCCGATCACAGACCGGCCGTACGCCATGTCACGTTTCTGGATCCGCCAGGCCGGCGGGGGACGCGCAGGGGCGGTCCCGGCTCGACGGTACGAGATGCGGTGGCTCGGTCGTGGTGATTCCGCCGTAACGGCGGAAACGCAACGAGGGCCACCCCGTCAGGGGTGGCCCTCGTCGAAAGATTGTCCGGCGGTGTCCTACTCTCCCACACCCTCCCGAGTGCAGTACCATCGGCGCTGGAGGGCTTAGCTTCCGGGTTCGGAATGTGACCGGGCGTTTCCCCTCCGCCATGACCGCCGTAACTCTATGAACATGTCAAACACACACACACTCTCGTGGGGTGTTCGCTGGTTCAGAGTTGCACAGTGGACGCGTAGCAGCTTGGTAGTCAAGTCCTCGGCCTATTAGTACCGGTCAACTGAACCCGTTACCGGGCTTACATTTCCGGCCTATCAACCCAGTCGTCTAGCTGGGGGCCTTACCCCACAATGTGGGTGGGATACCTCATCTTGAAGCGAGCTTCC
>NZ_FMDM01000017.1 GCF_900090105.1 Micromonospora humi
CCGCCCCGCCCTGGCCGCCCCGCCCCGGCCGCCCCGCCCCGCCCTGGCCGCCCCGCCCCGGCCGCCCCGCCCCGCCCTGGCCGCCCCGCCCCGGCTGGCCGGCTCCGGCCGCCCCGTCCGGCTACCCGAGTCCGGCCGCCGGCCTGCGCTGTCGGCCGGCACGGGCTTGGGCGGCCGGCGGGCACGGGTTTGCGTGGCTGGCGGGCACGGGCTTGCGTGGCCGGCGGGCGCGTGTCCGGGCTGGCCGGCGCCGGGACGCGACGGAGCCCCCGGGTCGGTCGACCCGAGGGCTCCGTCGTGCGTGCGTCAGCCGGCCTGCTCGGCGAGCTGGAGGAACTGCCGCTTCGAGGCCAGCGCCGACTCGGCCTCCTTGACCCGGCGGGCGTCACCGGCCGCCTGGGCCCGGGCCAGCCGGTCCTCGGCCTCGGCGACCTGGGCGCGCATCTGCGCCAGCAGCGGATTGTCCTCCTTGGAGGTGCGCCGCCACGCCGAGTCCATCACCTCGCGGACCTTCTCGTCCACGGCCCGCAGTCGCCGCTCCAGACCTGCGGCCGCCTCGCGCGGCACCCGGCCGGCCTCGTGCCACTGCGCCTGGATGTCCCGCAGCTTCGCCTGGGCGCCCTTCGGGTCGCCGTCGACGTCGAGCGCCTCGGCCTCGGCCAGCAGCGCCTGCTTGCGCTCCAGGTTGGCCTTCTGCTCGTTGTCCCGCGCGGAGAAGACCTCGCTGCGCCGGGTGAAGAACTCGTCCTGGGCGGCGCGGAACCGTTCCCAGAGCTTCTGCTCGGCCTCCTTGGCGGCGCGCGGCGCGGCCTTCCACTGGGCCATCAGGTCCTTGAGCTGGCCGGCGGTGACGCCCCAGTCGGTCGACTCCTTCAGCTTCTCGGCCTCGGCGACCAACTCCTCCTTGACCGTCTGCGCCTGCTTGCGCTGCTGGTCGAGGGAGGCGAAGTGGGCGCCCCGGCGGCGGGTGAAGCCGTCCCGCGCGGCGGCGAACCGCTTCCACAGCTCACCGTCGGACTTCTTGTCGACGCCGCGGATGGTCTTCCACTCGTCGAGGATCTCCTTGAGCCGGTCGCCGGCGGTCTTCCAGCCGGTCGACTCGGCGGCCAGCTTCTCGGCCTCCTCGACCAGGGCGGTCTTGCGGGCCAGCGCCTCGCCGCGGGCGGCCTCGCGGGCCGCCTTGGCCTCGCCGGCCTTCTCCTCGGCGACCGTGGCCAGCTTGTCCAGCCGGGCGGCGAGGGCGTCGATGTCCCCGACCACGTGCGCCTCGGGCAGCGACGCCCGGATCCGGCGGATGGTGGTCAGCGACCCGCCGGCGTCGGCCGCACCCGAGTTGAGCCGGGCCTCGGTCAGGTCGACCTCCGTCACCAGGTCGGAGAAGCGCCGGGCGAAGTGGGCGAGCCCTTCCTCCGGGGCCCCCGCCTGCCAGGATCCGACCACCCGCTCGCCCTCGGCGGTCTTGACGTAGACGGTGCCGTCCTCGTCCACCCGTCCGAAGGCAGTCCAGTCGCTCATGTGCCCATCCTCGTTCTCCCGGCGTCGGGGGAGCAGCCCCCGGTCGCCGCCACGGCGCAGCAAACTTTCTCCCGGCATTGTCACAGGTCCGCCCCCGTCCGTGTCGAGCGCCTGTCGTCGACCGTGACCATACGGTGTCGTACGCCCTCGATGACCGGATCGGCGCGGAGACGCACCGGGTGGCGGCGATAGGTTGGAGCCGTGCCACTGGTCGCTGCCGCCGTCTGCCCCCACCCGCCCCTGCTCGTGCCCGAGGTGGCCGGCGCCGCCGCGCCCGAGCTGGACGACCTGCGCGCCGCCGCCGACGCCGCGGTCGCCCGGCTGCTCGCCGCCGAGCCCGAGGCGCTCCTGCTGCTGGGCGCGGGGCCGGAGACGGCCCGGTTCGACGCCACCGACCACGGCTCGCTGCGCCCGTTCGGGCTGCGGCGCGACGTGCGGCTCTGGAAGGTGAACCGCGCGGGTGGCGACGTGTTGCCGCTGAGCCTCACCATCGGCGCCTGGTTGGTGAACCGGTCCGGCACGGCGCTGCCCCGGCTGGCCCGGGCGGTCGCCACCGACGCCTCCCCGGCCGAGTGCGCCGCCCTCGGCGCGGAGGTGGCCGCCGACCTGGACCGGCGGACCGCGTTGCTGGTGCTCGGGGACGGGTCGGCCTGCCGCGGCGTCACGGCGCCCGGCTATGACGACCCGCGCGCGTCCGCGTACGACGAAGGGGTCGCCACGGCCCTGGCCGGCGCGGACGTCGAGGCCCTGCTCGGCCTGGACCCGGTGCTCTCCGCCGAGCTGCGGGCCGCCGGGCGGGCGCCGTGGCAGGTGCTGGCCGGCGCGGTCCGAGCGGCGGGCGGGGACTGGCGCGGTGACGTCGGCTACCACCGGGCCCCGTACGGCGTCGCCTATCTCGTGGCGAACTGGGAGCGGGTGTGAGCGCGGGCGGCGCGGTGGTCGCGGTGGTCGGGCCGACCGCGGCCGGGAAGTCGGCACTGAGCATCGCGCTGGCGCACGCCCTCGACGGCGAGGTGGTCAACGCCGACTCGATGCAGCTCTACCGGGGCATGGACGTCGGCACCGCGAAGCTGACCCCGGCCGAGCGGGAGGGCGTGCCGCACCACCTGCTGGACATCTGGCCGGTGACCGAGCCGGCCAGCGTGGCCGAATACCAGCAGTTGGCCCGCGCGGCGGTCGACGACATCCTGGCCCGGGGGCGGGTGCCGCTGCTGGTCGGCGGCTCCGGGCTCTACGTGCGGGCGGTGCTGGAGCAGTTCGAGTTCCCCGGCACCGATCCGGCGCTGCGGGCACGGCTGGAGGCGGAGCTGGCCGAGGTGGGCCCGGCGCCGCTGCACGCCCGCCTGGCCGAGGCGGACCCGCGGGCGGCGGCCGGCATCCTGCCCGGCAACGGTCGCCGGATCGTCCGGGCGCTGGAGGTGATCGAACTGACCGGCGCGCCGTTCACCGCGTCGCTGCCGGCGCCCACGCCCTACTACCCGTCGGTGCAGCTCGGCGTCGACCTGGACACCGCCCGGCTGGACGAGCGGATCGGGCTGCGGGTGGACCGGATGTGGGCCGACGGCCTGGTCGACGAGGTGCGCACGCTCGTCGGCGCGGGGCTGCCCGAGGGACGGACGGCGAGCCGGGCGCTCGGCTACCAGCAGGTGCTGCGCTTCCTCGCCGGCGAGCTGACCGAGGCCGAGGCGTACGAGGAGACGATCCGGGCGACCCGGCGCTTCGTCCGGCGGCAGCGCTCGTGGTTCCGGCGCGACCCCCGCGTGCACTGGCTGGACTCCGCCGCCGGGGACGTCGTCGACACGGCCCTGCGGTTGGCCGCCGGGGATCGGGGATGATGGGGGCGTGGAGTTCACCAAGGGGCACGGCACCGGCAACGACTTCGTCATCCTGCCCGACCCGGACGGCGCGCTCGATCTGACGCCCGGCCTGGTCGCCGCGCTCTGCGACCGGCGGCGCGGGCTGGGCGGCGACGGCGTCCTGCGGGTGGTACGCGCCGCGAAGCACCCCGACGGCGTCGCGCTGGCCGGCGAGGCCGAGTGGTTCATGGACTACTGGAACTCCGACGGCTCGTTCGCCGAGATGTGCGGCAACGGCGCCCGGGTGTTCGTGCGCTACCTGCTGGAAACCGGGCTGGTCGCGCCGTCGGGCGGGGCGCTGCCGGTGGCCACCCGGGCCGGTCTGGTGCGGGCCCGGGTCGAGGGCGCGGACGTGGCGGTCGAGATGCGCCGCCCCCGCTTCCACGACGCGGCCACCGCCACCCTGGGCGGGTTGACCCTCCCCGGCGCCGCGGTGGACGTGGGCAACCCGCACCTGGTGTGCGCGTTGCCCGCCGCGCTGGAACTGGCCGGCCTGGATCTCACCCGCGCCCCCGAGGTCGACGCCGCGGCCTTCCCGACCGGGGTGAACGTCGAGTTCACCACGCCGGGCGAACCGGTCGACGGCACCGACGCCCACGTGCTGATGCGGGTCTACGAGCGGGGTTCGGCCGAGACGCTCTCCTGCGGCACCGGGGCCTGCGCGGTGGCGGCGGTGGCGTTGCGGGACGCCGGCCGGGAGACCGGCATCGTGGCGGTGGACGTCCCGGGCGGCCGCCTCACGGTCACCGTGACCGCCGACTCGTGCTGGCTGTCCGGCCCCGCCGTGCTGGTGGCGACCGGAGCCCTCACCCCGGACGCCCTGCGCCCCTGACAGCCCCCAGCCGGTGGCACGGTGTCGGTGTGGCAGATGGCGCCCCCGGCGTGCTTTCTCGTGGCCAGGCCCGGGCGCGGCGCCGCGAACCGCGGTCGACAACAGGCGTTCCGACGTCCCGCACCGGCGTTGACTACGCTGTGTGACGGCTCCCGGATGATTTGATCTTTTCTGCGGTATGCCTGAGAGTCATAAATATGCCCCTGAGGTATACGACTCTCAGGACTACCTTCTTTCCTGGCGCGACACGCCCGGGTTCCCGCAAACCCACCTGGCCCGACAGCAACCGCGCCGCCCGGTCCGGTATCCGGCCCGTCGCCCCGTCGATCGGCACACCCGCGTTGGCCAGACGGTCGCCAGCAAGCCGAACGGCCGGCGTGGGCCGGGCGACCGGCGTGGGCCGGGGGTCTGCGGGGCGCGTCAGGGGGTGGCGCTGGCGTTGGCGGCGATCTCGGGGAGGTCGGCCGGGCCGGGGTCGGCAGCCGGCGGGGGAGTGACGGCCGGGTTCTGCGCGGCGGCGCGCACCGCGGCGGCCACCGCGGGAGCCACCCGCGAGTCGAACACGCTCGGCACGATCACCGTCGGGTTGATCTTGTCTTCGCCGACCACGTCGGCGATGGCCCGAGCCGCCGCGAGCGCCATCTCCTCGGTGAACTCCTCGGCGTGCGCGTCGAGCATGCCGCGGAACACGCCGGGGAAGGCGAGCACGTTGTTGATCTGATTCGGCTGGTCCGACCGGCCGGTGGCCACCACGGCGGCGTGCTTGCGCGCCTCCCGCGGGTCCACCTCCGGGTCCGGGTTCGCCAGCGCGAAGACGATCGCGTCCTTGGCCATCGCGGCAACGTCCTCGCCGGTGAGCAGGTTCGGCGCGCTCACCCCGATGAACACGTCCGCGCCGCGCACCGCGCCGGCCAGGTCGCCGGCGTAGTTCTCCTTGTTGGTGTTCTCCGCCAGCCACTGCCAGGCCGGGTTCAGGTCGGGCAGCCCACGGTGCAGAGCGCCCTGCCGGTCGTACGCGATGATGTCGCCCACGCCCTGGCGCAGCAGCAGCTTCATGATCGCGGTGCCGGCCGCGCCGGCGCCGGAGACCACGACCCGGACGTCCGGGAGCTGCTTGCCCACCACACGCAACGCGTTGGTCAGCGCGGCCAGCACGCAGATCGCGGTGCCGTGCTGGTCGTCGTGGAACACCGGGATGTCCAGCGCCTCGCGCAGCCGGGCCTCGATCTCGAAGCAGCGCGGCGCGGCGATGTCCTCCAGGTTGATCCCGCCGTACGCCGGCGCGATCGCCTTGACGATCGACACGATCTCGTCGGTGTCCTGGGTGTCCAGCACCACCGGCCAGGCGTCCACCCCGCCGAAGCGCTTGAACAGGGCCGCCTTGCCCTCCATCACCGGCAGCGAGGCGGCCGGTCCGAGGTTGCCCAGGCCGAGCACGGCCGAGCCGTCGCTGACCACGGCCACCGTGTTGCGCTTGATGGTGAGCCGACGGGCGTCGGCGGGGTTCTCGGCGATCGCCTGGCAGACCCGGGCCACCCCCGGGGTGTACGCGCGGGACAACTCGTCGCGGGTGCGCAGCGCGACCTTCGGGGTCACCTCGATCTTGCCGCCGAGGTGCAGCAGGAACGTCCGGTCGGAGACCTTGCGCACGTCCACCCCGTCGAGCCCGGTGAGCGCGTCGACGACCTGGTCGGCGTGGGTGGCGTCGGCGGTGTCGCAGGTCAGGTCGACGACCACGTTGGTCGGGTCGGAGTCGACCACGTCCAGCGCGGTCACGATGGCGCCCGCCTCGCCCGCCGCGGTGGTCAACCGGCCGATGGAGGAGGCGTCCGCGGGTACCGCGATCCGGATCGTGATCGAGAATCCGGCACTCGGCAGTCGGGTGATGGCCACGAGAAAACACTCCTCCGTCGGCGCTGAGCGGCTCGACTGGCATTTCTACCCCCAGGTCGGGGCCGGCCGGCAGCCGGCCCCACTACCGGTGGGTAGCGCCACGGGCATAACACACGTGCGCGTGGCGTTGTCACATGTCAGGATTGCTGTCACGCGCCGAAAATTCCCGGCGATGCACATAACGGACAGGAGACGCAGTTTGCGCGAGCAGGAGACCTTCCATCCCTACGAGGACGACGAGCTCGACGCCACCACCGGCGAGTACGAGCTGTCGGAGCGGCAGGCACTGCGGCGGGTCCCCGGCCTCTCCACCGAACTGACCGACATCACCGAGGTCGAATACCGCCAGCTCCGGCTGGAGCGGGTCGTCCTGGTCGGGGTCTGGACGGAGGGGAAGCAGTCCGACGCGGAGAACAGCCTGACCGAGCTGGCGGCGCTGGCCGAGACGGCCGGCTCGCAGGTGCTCGAGGGGCTGATCCAGCGCCGCACCCGGCCGGACCCGGCCACCTACATCGGTCGGGGCAAGGTCGACGACCTGGGCGCGGTGGTGCTCTCCACCGGCGCCGACACGGTCATCTGCGACGGTGAGCTGTCGCCGTCGCAGCTCCGCAACCTCGAACAGCGCACCAAGGTCAAGGTGGTCGACCGCACCGCCCTGATCCTCGACATCTTCGCCCAGCACGCCAAGAGCAAGGAAGGCAAGGCGCAGGTCGAGCTGGCCCAGCTCGAATACCTGCTGCCGCGCCTGCGTGGTTGGGGTGAGAGCCTCTCCCGGCAGACCGGTGGTAGCGGTCGCGGCGGTGGCGCCGGCGGCGGCGTGGGTCTGCGTGGTCCCGGTGAGACCAAGCTGGAGACCGACCGGCGCCGGATCCGGCACCGGATCGCGCGGCTGCGCCGCGAGATCAAGAGCATGACCACGGTACGCCAGACCAAGCGCGCCCGGCGCTCCCGCAACGCGGTGCCCGCGGTGGCCATCGCCGGCTACACCAACGCCGGCAAGTCCAGCCTGCTCAACCGCCTCACCGGCGCGGGCGTGCTGGTGGAGGACGCGCTGTTCGCCACGCTGGACCCGACCACCCGCCGGGCGACGACGTCCGACGGTCGGCTCTACACGCTCTCCGACACGGTCGGTTTCGTCCGGCACCTGCCGCACCAGATCGTCGAGGCGTTCCGCTCGACGCTGGAGGAGGTCGGCGACGCGGACCTGGTGGTGCACGTGGTCGACGGCACCCACCCGGATCCGGAGGAGCAGGTCCGGGCGGTCCGCGAGGTGCTCGCCGAGGTGGGCGCCGACCGGCTGCCGGAGCTGCTGGTGGTGAACAAGACCGACGCCACCGACGAGGAGACGATGCTGCGGCTCAAGCGGCTCTGGCCGGATGCGGTGTTCGTCTCCGCGTACCGCGGGCGCGGGATCGACGAGCTGCGCGAGGCGGTCGAGCGGCAGCTGCCGCGGCCGGCCGTCGAGGTCCGCGCGGTGCTCCCGTACGACCGGGGTGACCTGGTGGCCCGGGTGCACCGGCAGGGTGAGGTGCTGAGCACCGCGCACCTGCCCGAGGGCACGCTGCTGCACGTGCGGGTCGGCCAGGCGCTCGCCGCCGAGCTGGCTCCCTACCGCGCCGGTGACCGGCTCACCAGCGAGGAGCGGGTGGGCGCCGGGCGGTGAGCCGTCCGGCGTCACCCGCCGGAAACCCGGGTCGTGCGACACTGAGCGCCATGCGGCACGTTGTCTCCTCGGTCACGCTCGCGCTCGGCCTGGTCGGCGCGGTCGTGGCGCCGGCCGGGCCGGTCGCGGCGGCTCCCGCCGCGGCCCCGGTGCTGGCCGCGGCTCCCAAGAAGAAGTGCACGGTCACCGACGATCGCCTGCGTGAGCTGTCCGGCCTGGTCGCCACCGCCAACGGCTACGTCGTGATCAACGACGGCTCCGACGATCCCGCCCGCAAGCGGGTCTTCTACCTGGACGCCAAGTGCAAGGTCGACAAGGAGGTCCGCTACTCCGGTGACGGGCCCCTCGACACCGAGGACCTGGCGCTCGGGCCGGACCGTAAGACGCTCTGGATCGCCGACACCGGCGACAACGTCGAGAAGAAGACCCGGCGGGAGCGCGTCGCCATCTGGACGATGCCGCTGAGCGGGTCGAAGGAACCGGTGCTGCACCGGCTCAGCTATCCGGGCAAGCAGCCGCACGACGCCGAGGCGCTGCTGGTCGGCGACGACAACCAGCCGCTGGTGATCACGAAGGAGCTCTCCGGCAAGTCGGAGATCTTCACCCCGACCGCGAAGCTGAAGTCGAGCGGCGACCCCGAGCCGATCCCGATGAAGAAGGTCGGCGACGTCTCGCTGCCCAGGACCAACACCGAGAACAAGCTCGGTTCGCCCGGGCGGGCACTGGTCACCGGCGCGGCGCGGTCACCGGACGGCGCCAGGGTGGTCCTCCGCACCTACGCGGACGCGTTCGAGTTCGACGTGGCCGGCGGTGACCTGGTCAAGGCGCTCACCTCGGGCAAGCCCCGGGTCACGCCGCTGGCCGACCCGTTCGGCGAGGCCATCTCCTACACGCCGGACGGCAAGGCGTTCGTCACCGTCTCCGACGGCGGCTCCCTGGACCCGGCGGACCCGATCGACGTCCTCGGCTACACGCCGGCGACCACCGGGGTCGAGGCGTTGCCCAACGGCGGCAAGGTCCAGACCAAGGCTGCCGCCCAGAAGTCCTGGCTCGAAGGGCTCTCGCTCGACGAGATCACGTACCTGATCGCCGCGGTCGGGGTGCTCGGCGCGCTCCTGGTCGGCGCCGGGGTGTTCGGCATCCTGCGGGCCCGGCGCAAGCCGGCGCCCGCCGGCACGGCCAGCGGGTCCGAGCGCAGCGGCGAGTTCCCGGTGAACAGCGGTTTCCCGGCCGCCGACCGACCCGATGCTCCGCCGCGCGGCGGGGTCTACGGCGGCGGTCAGTCCGGCGGCGTCTACGGCGGTTCCGCGAGTGGCGACCGACCGGCGGGCGGCGGGGTCTACGGCGGTGGCCGTCCGCAGGGCGGCGCGGTGTACGGCGGCGCGGCGCAGGGCGGCGGCGGTCGCCCGCAGGGTGGCGGCGCCCCGGGTGGTCGTCCGCCAACCGGTACCCAGGGCGGTCGCCCGGCGGGTGGCGGCGGCGCCCCGGGCGGTCGTCCGGCGGGTGGCGGCGGCGCCCAGGGCGGTCGTCCGCAGGGCGGCGGCCGTCCCCAGGGCGGTCGTCCGGCGGGCGGTGGCCCCCAGGGTGGGGGCGGCTACGGCGGTGGTGACGGAGGCCAGGGCGGGGTCTACGGCGGCGGCCAGGGCGGCGGGCGGCCGGGTGGCCGGGGTGGCGCGCCGGGCGGTGCCGGATATCGCGGGCAGCCCGGCGGCGGTGGCCGCCGGGGTGACGGCGGCCGGGCCGAGCCGCCGCGTCGCGACTCCCGGGATCCGCGTGGCGCACGCCGCGACGACGGCTACGGCGACCCCGGGCGGTACGGGCAGGTTCCCGGCGGCCGGGAGCCGCGCGGCGACCGCTACTGACGTCCGGCACGGAAAGAGGGGGTGACCGACGTCGGTCACCCCCTCGCCCTCGTCAGCGGTCAGATCCGGCGCAGCACCGCGACCACGCGGCCCATGATGGTGGCGTCGTCACCGGGGATCGGGTCGAAGGCCGGGTTCTGCGGCATCAGCCAGACGTGCCCGTCGCGGCGCCGGTAGGTCTTCACGGTCGCCTCGCCGTCGAGCATGGCCGCCACGATGTCGCCGACCTCGGCGTTGGGCTGCTGGCGCACGACGACCCAGTCGCCGTCGCAGATCGCCGCGTCGAGCATCGAGTCGCCCTTGACCTGGAGCATGAAGACCTCGCCCTCACCGACCAGCTCGCGGGGGAGCGGGAAGATGTCCTCCACGGCCTGTTCGGCGAGGATCGGGCCACCGGCGGCGATCCGGCCCAGCATCGGCACGTAGGCCGGGGCGGGGCGCTGCGCGCGGGCGGCCTCGTCGTCGACGTCGCTGGGGGCGCGGACGTCGACCGCGCGGGGCCGGTTCGGGTCGCGGCGCAGGAAACCCTTCTTCTCCAGCTCCTTGAGCTGGTAGGCGACGCTGGACGGGGAGACCAGGCCGACGGCCTCGCCGATCTCGCGGACGCTCGGCGGGTAGCCGTGGCGCTCGACCCAGGTGCGGATGAACTCCAGGATCCGGCGCTGCCGGGCGGTGAGGTCGACCGTCGCCGGGTCGGGGAAGCTGCTGACCACCGGGGTGACCGGGCGTACCGCGGGCTGGGCGGCCCGACTGCGCGCGGTGCGGGGGCGGCGGGACGCCGGCGGACCCGCCCCGTCGATCGGCTGCGGGTTCTTCTGCCGGCTGGCCCGGTCCTCGGTCACGTCCGTCCTCCCTGGTCGGCGCTGGGTGCCTCGTCGGCTCGTGGTGCGTGTGGTCTGACCGTATAGGTGAGATCAGCCATTTTCAAACATCTGTACGACGTCATGTCGGCGTGTCGCGGCGAAATCCTGGATATCCGAACAGGTGTTCTGATAAATGGTACGTCCTGCTCGAACGGATGTTCCATCCTGGCGCCCCGTGACCGGGCGCGGCGCCCGGGCGTTGGGCTCCTCGGTGAGGTTCTCGCCGACGTGATCCTGATGACGCGCCGGACACGCCGACCAACTTGACCTCGCTAGGGGGACGGCATACGGTCAACCCCTAGATGTAGTAGTCACATGGGCGTAAGTTGCCTACAGGTTGGGTTCAACTACCGAACGCACTCCTGCACCACGCACGCGGCGACGGTCGTCGAAGGACGGCTCCGCCGGGTCGAAGCGTGCCCGGGAGTCGATCGGGGTGCCCGTGGTCGATGAAGGAGGTCGGGCGATGCGGTGTCCGTACTGCCGGCACGCCGACTCCCGGGTGGTCGACTCGCGGGAGGCCGACGACGGCCAGCTCATCCGGCGGCGACGCTCCTGCCCGGAGTGCGGCAAGCGGTTCACCACCGTCGAGGAGGCGGTGCTCGCGGTGGTCAAGCGCAGCGGGGTGACCGAGCCGTTCAGCCGCACGAAGATCATCGGTGGGGTGCGCAAGGCGTGCCAGGGCCGGCCGGTCGACGACGACTCGATCGCGCTGCTGGCACAGAAGGTCGAGGAGACCGTACGCGCCAAGGGGGCGGCCGAGATCCCCAGCCACGACGTGGGGCTGGCGATCCTCGGTCCGCTGCGTGACCTCGACGAAGTGGCCTACCTGCGGTTCGCCAGCGTCTACCGGTCGTTCGACTCGCTCGCCGACTTCGAGCAGGAGATCGAGACGCTGCGGGCCGCCGCGCGCGCCCGGGAGGGCGCCGGTGCCGGTGTCGCGGACGCCGCCGGCGCGATCAGCTGACATTTCTGAATTTCTGACAGTGTGACCAGGCGCGGTGGGTGACCGTGCCGACGAGGGGGGCGAGGGCGTGACGACCAGCAAGTCACGGAACAAGGCCGGGGCGGGGCTGAAGATCGAGCGCGTCTGGACGACCGAGGGGGTGCATCCCTACGACGAGGTCGCCTGGGAGCGCCGCGACGTCGTCATGACGAACTGGCGGGACGGCTCGATCAACTTCGAGCAGCGCGGGGTGGAGTTCCCCGAGTCCTGGTCGGTCAACGCGGCCAACATCGTGACCACGAAGTACTTCCGGGGCGCGGTGGGGACCCCGGAGCGGGAGTGGTCGCTCAAGCAGCTCATCGACCGGGTGGTCGACACCTACCGCACCGCCGGCGAGGAGTACGGCTACTTCGCCTCCCCGGCCGACGCCGAGGTGTTCGCGCACGAGCTGACCTGGATGCTGCTGCACCAGGTGTTCAGCTTCAACTCGCCGGTCTGGTTCAACGTCGGCACGCCGTCGCCGCAGCAGGTCAGCGCGTGCTTCATCCTGGCCGTCGACGACTCGATGGACTCGATCCTCGACTGGTACAAGGAGGAGGGGCGGATCTTCCAGGGCGGCTCGGGCGCCGGGGTCAACCTCTCCCGCATCCGCTCCTCGAAGGAGCTGCTCTCCTCCGGTGGCACCGCGTCCGGCCCGGTCAGCTTCATGCGCGGCGCGGACGCCTCCGCCGGCACCATCAAGTCCGGTGGCGCCACCCGGCGCGCCGCCAAGATGGTCATCCTCGACGTGGACCACCCGGACATCGAGGAGTTCGTGGCGACCAAGGCGCGCGAGGAGGACAAGATCCGCGCGCTGCGGGACGCCGGATTCGACATGGACCTGGGCGGCGCCGACATCGTCAGCGTGCAGTACCAGAACGCCAACAACTCGGTCCGCGTCTCCGACGAGTTCATGACCGCGGTGGAGAACGGCGGCGGCTTCGACCTGCGCGGCCGGCTCGACGGGCAGACCATCGAGACGATCGACGCCAAGAACCTGTTCCACACCATCTCCCAGGCCGCCTGGGAGTGCGCCGACCCGGGCCTGCAGTACGACGACACGATCAACGACTGGCACACCTGCCCGGAGACCGGGCGGATCACCGCGTCGAACCCGTGCTCGGAATACCTGCACCTGGACAACTCCTCGTGCAACCTGGCCTCGCTGAACCTGATGAAGTTCCTCCGCGCCGACGGTGGCTTCGAGGTGGAGAAGTTCGTCCGGTCGGTCGAGTTCGTCATCACCGCGATGGACATCTCGATCTGCTTCGCCGACTTCCCGACCGAGAAGATCGGCGAGACCACCCGCGCCTACCGGCAGCTCGGCATCGGGTACGCCAACCTGGGCGCCCTGCTGATGGCCTCCGGCCTGCCCTACGACTCGGAGCAGGGGCGGGAGGTGTCCGCCGCGATCACCTCGCTGATGACCGGCACCGCCTACCGCCGCTCCGCCGAGCTGGCCGGCATCGTCGGCCCGTACGACGGCTACGCCCGCAACGCCGAGCCGCACAAGCGGGTAATGCGCAAGCACGCCGCCGCCAACGACAGCATCCGGCCGACCGGCACCGTGGCCACCGCCGTCCAGCGCGAGGCGACCAAGCAGTGGACGCTCGGCAACAAGCTCGGTGACAAGTTCGGCTGGCGCAATTCGCAGGCCAGCGTGCTCGCCCCGACCGGCACCATCGGCCTGATGATGGACTGCGACACCACCGGCGTCGAGCCGGACCTGGCGCTGGTGAAGTTCAAGAAGCTGGTCGGCGGCGGCTCGATGCAGATCGTCAACCAGACCGTGCCGCGCGCCCTGCGCAGCCTCGGCTACCCCGAGGAGCAGGTCGAGGCGATCGTCGAGCACATCGCCGACCACGGCCACGTGGTGGACGCCCCCGGCCTGAAGCCGGAGCACTACCCGGTCTTCGACTGCGCCATGGGCGAGCGGTCCATCGCGCCGATGGGCCACGTCCGGATGATGGCGGCGGTCCAGCCGTTCATCTCCGGCGCCATCTCCAAGACGGTCAACATGCCGGAGCAGGCCACCGTCGCCGACGTCGAGAAGATCTACTTCGAGGGCTGGAAGCTCGGCCTGAAGGCGCTGGCGATCTACCGCGACAACTGCAAGGTGGGCCAGCCGCTGTCGGTGGCCAAGCCGAACAAGGGCGCCGCCGAGACGCAGGCCCCGGCCGGCGAGGTCGAGAAGGTCGTGGAGAAGGTCGTCGAGTACCGCCCGGTGCGCAAGCGGCTGCCGAAGAAGCGCCCGTCGCAGACGGTCTCCTTCTCGGTCGGTGGCGCCGAGGGCTACCTCACCGCCTCGTCCTACCCGGACGACGGCCTCGGCGAGGTCTTCCTGAAGATGTCGAAGCAGGGCTCGACCCTGGCCGGCGTGATGGACGCCTTCTCGGTGGCCATCTCCATCGGTCTCCAGTACGGCGTCCCGCTGGAGACGTACGTCAGCAAGTTCACCAACATGCGCTTCGAGCCGGCCGGCATGACCGACGACCCGGACGTGCGGATGGCCGCCTCGGTGATGGACTACATCTTCCGTCGCCTGGCGCTGGACTTCCTGCCGTACGAGCGCCGCGCGGAGCTGGGCATCTTCACCGCCAAGGAGCGGGCCGCCCAGCTCCGGGCCGAGGCGGAGGCGGAGGCGAGCGGTGCGGACCTCACCGCGATGGCCGCCTCCGCCCCGGTCGAGGCGCCCGAGCCGAAGACCGGCCCGGTGGCCCAGCCGGCGCAGGAGATGGCCGACGTCGCCGCCGCCAAGCCCGCGCCGTCGGTGGGCTCCAGCACGGAACTGCTGGAGGCCGTGATCGGCAAGGCCGCCGACGCGCCGCTCTGCTTCACCTGCGGCACCAAGATGCGGCCGGCCGGCAGCTGCTACGTCTGCGAGGGCTGCGGCTCCACCAGCGGCTGCAGCTGACCCGTTCCACCGCACGTCCCGCGAGCGCGGCAGGGCTTTCCTGCCGCGCTCGCGGCATTTCATGATCCACGCCACCTCGGGGATCCGGCGGCATCCACCCGTCCCCGAACCGGCCACTTCCCCGAACCGGCGGCGAAGCCGCCGTCCGGGTCGGCGACGGCCGGCCGGGAGCTGCCATGCTCGGGCGATGAGCACCGCCGACACCTATCAGGCGTTCGCCGACCGCGAGGCGCGCGACGTCTCCCCGACGTACCACCGGTTGTCGCGGGCCGTGGCGCGCGACCCGGAGCTGCTCGCGTTGCTGGACACGCTCCCCGAGGCCAAGCGCCAGCCGAACCTGCTGTTCGGCGTGGTCCGGCTGCGCGGCGGCCCGGTGGCCGACCCGGCGGCGTTCCGCGACCACGTGCTGGCGCACTGGCCGGACATCGCGGCGCAGATGCGGGTCCGCGCGACGCAGACCAACGAGGCCGGGCGCTGCGCGGTGCTGCTGCCGGTGCTCGCCGCGTTGCCGCAGCCGCTGGCGTTGCTGGAGGTCGGCGCGTCCGCCGGCCTGTGCCTCTACCCCGACCGGTTCGGCTACCGCTACGGCGACCGGCGGGTCGGCGACGGCGAGCCGGTGCTCGACTGCGCGCTCGCCGGCACCGCCCCGCCGGACCGGCGGCCGGAGGTGGTCTGGCGGGCCGGGTTGGACGTGCACCCGCTCGACGTCACCGACCCGGCGGACCTGGCCTGGCTGGACGCGCTGATCTGGCCGGAGCACACGCACCGCCGGGACCGGCTGCGCGCCGCCGCGGCGGTCGCGGCGGCCGACCCGCCGCTGCTGGTCCGCGGCGACCTGGTCGACGACCTGCCGGCGCTCGCGGCGCGGGCGCCGGCCGGCGCGACGCTCGTGGTGTTCCACAGCTCGGTGCTCTACCAGGTGCCGGCCGCCCGTCGGGCGGCCTTCACCGCGCTGGTACGCACGCTGCCCGGGCACTGGCTCGCCAACGAGGACCCGGCCGTGCTGCCGCACGCGGCGATGCCCGCTCCACCGGACGGCGGTTTCCACAACGTGCTCGCGCTCGACGGCCGGCCGCTCGCCTGGACCCGGGGTCACGGTCAGGCGGCCACCTGGTTCGGCTGACGGGCTACTCGGGCAGCGAGTCGACCGCCGAGGCGAGGACCCCGCGCAGGTCGGCCTCCGCGCCGGCCGGCAGCTTCTCCGGCTTGACCACCTGGTACGCGACGCGTACCTCGTAGTGCTCGCCACGCCAGGCATAGCCGTCGAACCGGGTCTCGCCGCCGTCCCACGGCGTCACCGCCACGCAGGAGCTGTCACCCGGTCCCTCGCCGGTCGGGTCGGTGGCGATCCGGGAGCACCGGTCCCGCCGCCATGTCTCGTCGTACATGCCGTCGGCGTCGACGGCCACGGTGACGGCGAGGTCGCCACGCATCGAGGTGCCGCTGGTCAGGTCGACAGCGCACTCCCGGGTGCCGCTGCGGTCACCGAGGTTCGCCGAGGCGCTGGGCCGCGCGCCGGGCGCGAGCCGGGTCAGCAGGTCGGCCGGGAGCAGCGCGCAGGGGTCGCGAAGCTCGTCCGGCGGGGCTGTGTCGTCGGCGGCGCAACCGGCGGTGGCCAGGAGCGCACCGGTGACCACGAGTATTGCGGCCGATCTCGTCATCTGTCCTCCTTGGACGGTCGCGGGGGACCGTAGCAGCGCCGTGCTACCCGCAGATTTCGCGGTCGCCACCTGTCCACATCCCGACCCGCAGCCCGGTGATCATGAAGTTGACGGTGCGACACGCCGTCCCGCGCACCGCCAACTTCATGATCGACGAGGAGGCCGGGGTGGGTGAGTAGGGTCGGAGAGGTGAGTGGACCGGGCTGGCTCAGCGAGATCCGCGACGCCTACGACACCGTCGCCGAGAGCTACGCGCGGGTGCTGCCGGACGTGGTGGAGCCGCCGCTGGACCGGGCCGTGCTGGCCGCGTTCGCCGAGACGGTCGGGCCGGGCCGGCCGGTGCTGGAGGTCGGGTGCGGCACCGGCCGGGTCGCCGCCCACCTGCACCGCCTCGGCCTCGACGTGTCCGGCGTCGACCTGTCGCCCGGGATGGTGGCGGTGGCCCGCCGGGTCCACCCGCAACTGCGCTTCGACGTCGGTTCGATGACGGAGCTGACCGCGCCGGACGCGTCGCTCGCCGGGCTGTTGTCCTGGTATTCGATCATTCACCTGCCGCCGGAGCTGCTGCCCGGGGTGTTCGCCGGCTTCCAGCGGGTGCTCGCTCCCGGCGGTCACCTGCTGCTCGCCGTCAAGGTCGGCGACCGGCTCGACCGGCGGGAGCAGGCCTACGGCCACCCGGTCGGGTTCGACGTGCACTGGCTGCCGCCGGAGCGGCTGGCCGCCCAGCTCACCGCCGCCGGGTTCACGGTGACGGCCACGCTGGTCCGCGAGCCGGTGGGCGCCGAACGCCAGCCGCAGGCATTCCTGCTCGCCGAGCGGGCCGACCAATGAGCATCGCCCTGTTCACCCTCGGCGGAACCATCGCGATGGCCGGCGCCGGCGCCGGGGGAGTGGTCACCCGGCTCACCGGCGCCGACCTCACCGCCGCCGTACCCGGTCTCGCCGACATACCGCTCGACGTGCGCGACGTCGAGGCGGTGCCCAGCGCCGCGCTCGCGTACCGGCAGATCCTCGACCTGGTGGACGCGGCGGCCGCGGCGGTCGACGGCGGGGCGACCGGCGTGGTGGTCACCCAGGGCACCGACACGCTGGAGGAAACCGCGTGGCTGGCCGACCTGGTGTGGCCGCACGCGGCGCCGCTGGTCTTCACCGGCGCGATGCGCAACCCGACGCTGGCCGGCCCGGACGGGCCGGCGAACCTGCTCGCGGCGGCCCGGGTCGCGGCCGCGCCGGCCGCCCGCGACCTCGGCGTCCTCGCCGTGCTCAACGACGAGATCCACGCCGCGCGGTTCGTCCGCAAGACGCACAGCACGAGTACGGCCACGTTCGCCTCGCCCAACGCCGGGCCGCTCGGGCACGTGATCGAGGGACGGGTACGGGTGCTGGCCCGGCCGCCACGGCGCGCGCCGCTGCCCGCGGTGGACCGGGACCGGCTGGCCGCCACCCGGGTGGCGCTGCACACGGTCACCCTCGACGACGACGTGTCCCTGCTCGACGCGGTGGCCGCCGGTCGGGACGGGCTGGTGGTGGCCGGGTTCGGGGTGGGGCACGTGCCGCCGTCGTTCGCCCCGGCGCTGGGCGCGCTGGCCGGACGGATGCCGGTGGTGCTCACGTCGCGGACCGGGGCCGGGTCGGTGCTGCGGGACACCTACGGCGCGGTCGGCTCGGAGCGGGACCTGCGGCGGCGTGGGCTGGTCGACGGCGGGTTGCTCGACCCGTACAAGGCGAAGGTGCTGCTGCGGGTGCTGCTCGCCGTCGGCGCCGACCGCGCGGCGATCGGCGAGGCCTTCGGGCGGCGCGGTTGAGAGGTGTTAAAAGGGGCCCCCGCCTATGCGGAAAACGTTAAGAAGGGGCCCCTCCTTACACTTCAGCGGTGGGTGACGAGCTGGCCGACCGGGCGCTGACCGAGCCGCACCCGTCGCGGCTGCCGCCGGCGCATCCGGAGCGGGCGCGGATCCTGGCCGCGCACGCCGCCGCGCTGGCTGCCGGGGAGGCCGGCTACCTCGACCCGGACACCGGGCTGTTCGTGCTCAGCGCCGGGTTCCTGGCCCGGCGGGGCACGTGCTGCGGGCGAGGATGCCGGCACTGTCCGTACGTGGCCGATTAGGGCCTTCCGTCCCCGTCGTACGCCCCGTACGGTGTCCGACGGAACTCCGGCGGGTCACCCGCCCGCCGCCGATCGCGGAGGTCTCCCCGTGCGCGCCCGTACCTGGCTGGCCGTCTCGGCCGTCCTGCTCGCCACCGGCTGCGCCGAGGACGCCCCGGCGGTCGAGGTGCCGGCCGCGCCGCCGCCGGCGGCCGACGTCGCCGCAGCCTCCTCCGGCGGGGCCTGCCGGCTGCTCGACTTCGCGGTGATCGCCGCGCACACCGGTGGCACGTTCGACGTGGCCGCCGCCACCGACCGGGGCGACACGCACACCTGCGTGGTCCGCGCCCAGGCGGCGGCGCTGCCGGAGCTGACGCTCTCGGTGACCGACACGTCGATCGACGCGGCCACCTTCACCGCCGACGTGCAGCCGCGCGGCGCGGCCAAGGTCACCAAGCTGGGGAAGATCGCCTACCGGCGCACGGTGTCGAAGACCGGGAAGGCCGGCCCGGTCGCCGAGGTGGGCTGGCTGGCCGGCGAGGACCGGCTGGCCAGTCTCCGCTGGGCCACTCCGCCCGGCACCGCCTCGGCGGAGGCGGACCGGGCGACCGCCAAGCTGGTCGCCCTGGCCAAGGTGATCGACACCCGCAGGTTGTGAGCCCCGGACCGGGAGGTCAGCGGGCCGCGACGAAGACCCGGGAGGCGACCTCGCGGGGCAGCCGCACCCGGTCGCCGGAGCGGTCGATGGAGACGCCGTCGCGCTCCTGCGCCACCGTGACGGTCGCGCCCGGGTCGACGCCGGCGGCGTGCAACTGCCGGAGCACGTCGGCGTCGGTCTGCACGCTCTCGCAGATCCGCCGCACCACCACCGGGCCGGACAGGCCGGGGAAGGCCAGGTTGCGCTCGCCCTCGACGGTCTCGGCCGGGTGCTGGCCCGGGTCGCCCAGCTCCTCCAGGCCCGGGATCGGGTTGCCGTAGGGCGAGCGGGACGGGCGGTTGAGCAGGTCGTAGACCCGCTTCTCGACCGCGTCGCTCATCACGTGCTCCCAGCGGCAGGCCTCCTCGTGGGCCTCCTCGTAGGGCATCCCGATCACGTTGACCAGCAGCAGCTCGGCCAGCCGGTGCTTGCGCATCACCGAGACCGCGCTGTTGCGGCCCAGCGCGGTGAGGGTCAGGTGCCGGTCGCCCTCGACGGTGAGCAGGCCGTCCCGCTCCATCCGGGCGACGGTCTGGCTGACGGTCGGACCGCTCTGCCGCAGCCGCTCGGCGATGCGCGCGCGCAGCGGTGGCACACCCTCCTCCTCCAGCTCGAGGATGGTGCGCAGGTACATCTCGGTCGTGTCGACCAGGTCATGCTTCACGTCAGCGGCCTCCCGGCGTCCGATGCTACCCGTAACGACCGACGGCCCGCCGCAGGCGAACCCGGAGGTCGCTGCCCGGATGGTGTTGACTGGACCGCATGTCCGGAACCGCAGAGCTGCTGGTCGAGCCGGACCGGCTCGCCGTCGAGCTCGACCGCGCCGACCCACCCGTGCTGCTCGACGTCCGGTGGCGGCTCACCGGCCCGCCCGGCCGCGACGACTACACCGTCGGTCACCTGCCCGGCGCCGTCTTCGTCGACCTGGACACCGAGCTGTGCGGGCGACCCGGCGCTGCCGGGCGGCACCCGCTGCCCGACCCCGCCGCGTTGCAGGCGGCGCTGCGGGCCGCCGGCGTCCGGGCCGGTCACCCCGTGGTGGTGTACGACGGCGGCGACGGGATGTCCGCCGCGCGGGCCTGGTGGACGCTGCGCTGGGCGGGCCACCGGGCGGTGCGGGTGCTGCACGGCGGCTTCCCCGCCTGGACCGCCGTCGGGCTGCCGGTGGACACCACGGTGCCCGAGCCGGCCCCCGGCGACGTGACGGTCGCCCCGGGTGGGCTTCCGGTGCTCGACGCCGCGCGGGCCGCCCGGCTCGCCGCCGCCGACGCCGGGGTGCTGCTCGACGTGCGGGCCGCCCCGCGCTACCGGGGCGAGACCGAGCCGGTCGACCCGGTCGCCGGGCACGTCCCGGGCGCGGTCAACCTGCCCGCCCCGGGGTACGTGACGCAGGGTCGGTTCCCCGCCGCCGAGGCGCTGCGGGCGCGCTTCGCCGAGGCCGGGGTGGACGGCGCCGCGCCGGTCGGGGCGTACTGCGGTTCCGGGGTGACCGCCGCGCAGGCGGTGCTGGCGTTGCACCTGGCCGGCCGGCCCGACGCCGCCCTGTACGTCGGCTCGTGGAGCGAGTGGGTGACCGACCCGGACCGTCCGGTGGCGACCGGCGACGCCGCCGGCCGGTGAGCGCGCGGCTGGTGGGCGCGCCCCGGCCCGCGTGCGACGATGGCCGCATGGCCGACGACACGGTGGTGGTGTGGGATCCCGCCCTCCTCGCCTACGACATGGGGGACCATCCGCTCGACCCGGTGCGGGTCGAGCTGACCATGGCGCTCGCCCGTGAGCTGGGGGTGCTCGACCGGCCCGGGGTGCGCCTGGTCACGCCGGAACCGGCCGACGACGCGCTGCTGACCCGGGTGCACGATCCGGCCTACCTGGACGCGGTCCGGGCCGCGCCGCACGACCCGCTCTTCGCCGGCTTCGGCCTGGGCACCTCGGACAACCCGGTCTTCGACGGCATGCACGAGTCCAGCGCGCTGATCGCCGGCGCCACCGTGGCCGCCGCCGAGGCGGTCTGGCGGGGCGAGGCCCGGCGCGCGGTCAACGTGGCCGGCGGCCTGCACCACGCCATGCCGGCCCGGGCCGCCGGCTTCTGCGTCTACAACGACCCGGCGGTGGCCATCGCCCGCCTGCTCGACCTGGGCGCCGAACGGATCGCGTACGTGGACGTGGACGTGCACCACGGCGACGGCGTGCAGGAGATCTTCTACCGGGACCCGCGGGTGCTCACCGTCAGCCTGCACGAGACGCCGCTCGCGCTCTTCCCCGGCACCGGTTTCCCCGACGAGACCGGCGGGCCGGGCGCGGAGGGCACCGCGGTCAACGTGCCGCTGCCGCCCGGGATCGGCGACGCGGGCTGGCAGCGGGCGTTCCACGCGGTGGTGCCGTCGGTGCTGCGCGCGTTCCGGCCACAGTTGCTGGTCACCCAGTGCGGGGCGGACGGGCACCGCGCCGACCCGCTGGCCGACCTGCACCTGTCCGTGGACGGGCAGCGGGCCACCTACCGGGCGCTGCGGGCGCTCGCCGACGAGTTGTGCGACGGCCGTTGGGTGGCCACCGGCGGCGGCGGGTACGCGCTGGTCGAGGTGGTGCCGCGGGCCTGGACGCACCTGTTGGCGGTGGCCACCGGCGAGCCGATCGACCCGGCCGCGCTCACCCCGCCGGCCTGGCGGGAGCTGGCCGCGCGCCGGCGGCCCGGGCACGACGTCCCGCTGCGGATGACCGACGACGTCGACCCGGAATACCAGCCGTGGCAGCCCAGCGGCGAGCCGAACGCGGTGGACCGGGCGGTCGCGGCCACCCGCAAGGCGGTCTTCCCGCTGCTCGGCCTCGACCCGCACGATCCGCGCGACTGATCCCGTGACCACAGTCGAACAACCGGTGGACGTGCTGCTCAGCGACGGCAGCACCGTCCAGTTGCGACAGATCCGCCCGGACGACGCGGCGGCGATCGTGGCGATGCACGCCCGCTTCTCCGAGCGCACCCGCTACCTGCGCTACTTCTCGCCGTACCCGCGCATCCCGGAGCGGGACCTGAAGCGTTTCGTCACCGTCGACCACCGCGACCGGGAGGCGTTCGTGGTGCTGGCCGGCGAGCGGATCGTCGCCGTCGGCCGCTACGAGCGGCTCGGCCCCGCCTCGCCGGAGGCCGAGGTGGCGTTCGTGGTGGAGGACGCCTACCAGGGCCGGGGCATCGGCTCGGTGCTGCTGGAGCACCTGGCGGACGCCGCCGGCCGGCACGGCATCGTGCACTTCGTCGCCGAGGTGC
Source organism: Micromonospora humi (assembly GCF_900090105.1). GTDB lineage: Bacteria > Actinomycetota > Actinomycetes > Mycobacteriales > Micromonosporaceae > Micromonospora > Micromonospora humi. The sequence continues at coordinate 22,090 of NZ_FMDM01000017.1, forward strand.
TCCCCGCCAACGGGACGATGCTGCGGGTCTTCGCCGACTTCGGCTACCAGGTCCAGCGCCAGTACGCCGACGGCGTCGTGCACCTGAGCTTCCCGATCGCGGCCACCGAGGCGACGCTCGAGGTGCAGCGCGGCCGGGAGCACCGCACCGAGGCCCGGTCGATCGCCCGGCTGCTCGCCCCCCGTGGCATCGCCGTCTACGGCGCCAGCACCACCGGCCAGGGCGTCGGCGCGGCGCTGCTCGGGCACCTGCGCGACGGCGGGTTCACCGGCGCGATCGTCCCGGTGCACCCGAGCGCGGCGACGGTGGCCGGGCTGCCGGCTTACCCGTCGGCGGTCGACGCCGGCCTCGACGTCGACCTGGCGGTGGTGGCGGTCGCGCCGGAGGCGGTGACCGAGGTGGTCGACGACGCGGCCCGGGCCGGCGCGCACGGGCTGGTGGTGGTCTCGGCCGGGTTCGCCGAGTCCGGCCCGGCCGGCGCGGCGGCGCAGCGCGCCCTGGTCCGCGCCGCGCACCTGGCCGGCATGCGGGTGGTCGGCCCGAACTGTCTCGGCGTCGCCAACACCGACCCGGCGGTACGCCTCAACGCCACGCTCGCCCCGGTGCTGCCGGCGCCGGGCCGGGTCGGCGTGTTCAGCCAGTCCGGCGCGTTCGGGGTGGCGCTGCTCGCCGAGGCGTCCCGGCGCGGGCTCGGCCTGTCCAGCTTCGTCTCGGCCGGCAACCGGGCCGACGTGTCCGGCAACGACCTGCTGCAATATTGGCAGGACGACCCGGGCACCGACGTGATCACGCTCTACCTGGAGACGTTCGGCAACCCGCGCAAGTTCGCCCGGCTGGCCCGGCGGATCGGCCGGAGCAAGCCGGTGGTGGCGTTGGCGTCGCTGGCCCGGCCGCCGGGCGTGGGCGAGGCGCCGGCGCTGGACGCCGCCGCGGTCAGCGCGTTGTTCGCCCAGTCCGGCGTGATCCGGGTGGACACCGTGTCCGAACTGCTCGACGTGGGCGTGCTGCTGGCCCACCAGCCGCTGCCGGCCGGGCGGCGGGTCGCCGTGGTCGGCAACTCGTCGGCGCTGACCGGGCTGGCGGCGACCGCCGGCACCGGGCAGGGCCTGGTCGTCGCCGACGGTTACCCGCACGACGTCGGGCCGCGCGCCGGCGCCGCCGCGTACGCTGCCGCGCTGGCCGCCGCGGCGGCCGACGACCGGGTGGACGCCGTGGTGGCGGTCTTCGCCCCGCCGCTGCCCGGCCAGCTGAGCGACCCGGAGGCCGACTTCGCGGCGGCGCTGCCGGACGCGCGGGCCACCGGCAAGCCGGTGGTGGCGACGTTCCTCGCCGGCCGGGTGCCCGCCGGGGTGCCGGCCTATCCGAGCGTGGAGGAGGCGGTGCGGGCGCTGGCCCGGGTCACCCGGTACGCGGACTGGCTGCGCCGGCCGCCGGGCGCGCTGCCCGAGCTGACCCGGGTCGACCGGTCGGCCGGGCAGGCCGCGCTCGGTCCCGACGGGGCGGAGCCGGCCGCGCTGCTCGGCGCGTACGGGATCGACGTGGTGGAGTCGGCGCCGGCCGGCTCGGTCGACGAGGTGCTGGCGGCGGGGGAGCGGCTCGGCTGGCCGGTGGCGCTCAAGGCGGCCGACCCGGGGCTGCGGCACCGCCTCGACCTGGGCGCGGTCCGGCTCGACCTGGCCGACGCCGACGCGCTGCGCCGCGCGTACGCCGAGATGGCCCCGGTGTTCGGGGCGGAGGTGCTGGTCCAGCCGATGGTCGCGCCGGGTGTGGCGTGCGTGGTGGAGCTGGTGGAGGATCCGGCGTTCGGGCCGGTGGTCGGCTTCGGGCTGGGTGGGGTGGCGACCGAGCTGCTCGGCGACCGGGCCTGGCGGGCGGTGCCGCTGACCGACCGGGACGCCGCCGAGCTGGTCGACGAGCCGCGTGCCGCGCCGCTGCTGCACGGGCACCGGGGTGCCGCCCCGGTGGACCGGGCGGCCCTGGTGGACCTGCTGCTGCGGGTGGGCCGGCTGGCCGACGAGCAGCCCCGGGTGCGTTCGCTCACGCTCAACCCTGTGCTGGCCCGCCCGGACGGCATCTCGGTGCTGCACGCCACCGTCGGCGCCGGCGCGGCTTCGCCGCGCCCCGACACCGGCCCCCGCCGGTTGTAAGGAGGGGCCCCCGCTTAACGCATTCGGTATAGGCGGGGCCCCTTCTTAACAGGTTCAGGCCCGCGCGGAGATCTGCTGCACGGTCCACTCGTTGCCGTCCGGGTCGCGGAAGAAGACGAAGCCGACGTTGTCCAGCGGGTGCGGCACCGGGCCCGGGTTGCGCCCGACCACCTGGATCTCGCTGACCTCGACGCCGCGCTCGACCAGCTCCGCGCGGGCCTGCTCCAGGTCGGCCACGACCAGTTGCAGACCCTTGAGCGAGCCCGGCGGCATCTCCGGCACCACGCCCCGGCCCAGCACGATCGAGCACCCGGAGCCGCGGGGCGTGAGCTGCACGATCCGCCCCACCCCGCCCAGGTCGGTGTCGTGGTCGACGGCGAAGCCGACCCGCTCGGCGTAGAACTCCTTGGCCCGGTCCACGTCGGAGACGGGCACGATCACCACTTCCAGGGTCCAGTTCACCGCACCAGGGTGGCCGTGCCGGGGCGCCGGTTCAAGCGCGACAGGCCCCGGCGAACCGCCGGGGCCTGTCGGTGGCGCGTGCGGTCAGCAGGCGTACGCCTCCAGCCGGTTCGCCCGCTCCGGGTCACGCAGCTTGAGCAGCGTCACCTTCTCGATCTGCCGGATCCGCTCCCGGGACAGCCCGAACTCGCGGCCCACCTCGTCGAGGGTGCGCTGCCGGCCGTCGTCCAGGCCGAAGCGCAGCCGGATGACCGCCTGCTCCCGCTGGGAGAGGGTGGCCAGCACGATGCGGACCTCGTTGCGCAGCTCGCCGTTGGCGGCGGCGTCGCCGGGCTCGGTGCGCGGGTCGACGGCGGCGACGAAGTCGCCGAGCGCGCTCTCGCCGTCCTCGCCGACCGCCTGGTCCAGGCTCACCGGCTCCCGGTCGTAGGAGATCAGCTCGATCACCTGGTATTCCGGGACCTCCAGCGCGGTGGCGACCTCGCCGACGGTGGGCTCGCGGCCGAGCGTCACGGACAGCTCGCGGCGCACCCGGACCATGCGGTTGACCTGCTCGACCATGTGCACCGGGATGCGGATGGTGCGGGCCTGGTCGGCCATGGCGCGGGTGATGGCCTGGCGGATCCACCAGGTGGCGTACGTGGAGAACTTGTAGCCCTTGGTGTAGTCGAACTTCTCGACGGCGCGGATGAGGCCGAGGTTGCCCTCCTGGATGAGGTCGAGGAAGGCCATGCCCCGCCCGGTGTAGCGCTTGGCGATGCTCACCACGAGCCGCAGGTTCGCCTCCAGCAGGTGGTCCTTGGCGGCGCGGCCCTCGGCCGCGATCAGCGCCAGGTCCGCGCGCAGCTCGTCGGAGACCGGGGTGCAGGTGGCCAGCTTCTCGTCGGCGAAGAGGCCGGCCTCGATCCGCCGGCTCAGCTCGACCTCCTGCGCCGCGGTGAGCAGCTTGGTGCGGCCGATGCCGTTCAGGTACGCCCGGACCAGGTCGGTGGAGACGCCGCGCTCGTCGGTGGCGTCCAGGTCCGTGAGGGTGACGTCCATGTCCTGGTGCTCGATCATCTGCTGGGTCATCTCTGTCTCTCCCCGTGTCCTACGAGCCGTACCGGCCCCGTGCCGCCGGCGTGGTGGGCCGGTGACAAACAGCTTGGCGGTCGGGGCGTGAGACGGGAGTGAGGCGATCGGGGACCCGACAGGAATCCGCGTCGAACTCCGGTCGTCGCTTGCCGGAGCCGGTTACCGTGCCAGCGGACCGGCCGGCCCGGCCGGGCAGCACAGGCGATCGGAGAACACAGGTGGTCTTCAAGCGGCTCATGCAGGCGATGGGTGTGGGCGGGCCGTCGGTGCAGACGGTTCTGACCAACCCGAACTGCCGCCCCGGCGGCCTGCTGGAGGGCCGGATCCAGGTGGTCGGCGGCGACCACCCGGCGGATGTGAGCTACGTCTCGCTGGGCCTGGTCACCCGGGTCGAGGTGGAGAGCGGCGACTCGGAGTACGACACCAACCAGGAGTTCGGCCAGGTGCGGGTGACCGGCGCGTTCCGGCTGGAGCCGGGGCAGCGCCACGACGTGCCGTTCCGTTTCCAGGTGCCCTGGGAGACGCCGCTGACCGACCTGTACGGCCAGCACCTGCACGGCATGACCATGGGGTTGCGCACCGAGCTGGAGGTGGCCCGCGCGGTCGACTCGACCGACCTGGACGCGGTCGCGGTGCACCCGCTGCCGGCCCAGGAGCGGCTGCTGGAGGCGCTGCTGCGGCTGGGCTTCCGGTTCGCCCGCGCCGACGTCGAGCGGGGTCACATCTACGGCGTACGCCAGCAGTTGCCGTTCTACCAGGAGATCGAGTTCTACCCGGCGCCGCAGTACGCCCGGGCCATGAACCAGCTCGAGGTCACCTTCGTCACCGACCCGCACCAGGTGCAGGTGGTGCTGGAGATGGACAAGCGGGGCGGGCTGTTCTCCGAGGGCCGGGACGCGTTCGGCCGCTTCACCGTGGACCAGGCGACCGCGGACCGCACCGACTGGGCGGCGCAGCTCGACGGCTGGCTCCGCCAGTCGCTGTCCCGCCGCGGTTTGTTCTTCTAGGGGCCCGGTCCGTCAGAGGTCCAGCAGGAGGGTGCGGGGGCCGACGTTGACGCTCTCCACCAGCATGTGGGTGCGGAAGCGTCCGGTCTCCACCTTCGCGCCCCGGGCCCGCAGCTCCTCGACCACGGTTTCCACCAGGGGTTCCGCGAGCTGCGCGGGGGCGGCGGCGGTCCAGCTGGGCCGCCGTCCCTTGCGGGCGTCGCCGTAGAGCGTGAACTGGCTGACCACGAGCAGCGGCGCCCCGGTGTCGGCGGCGCTGCGCTCGTCGTCCAGGATGCGCAGCTCGTGCAGCTTGCGGGCCATCGTGGCGGCCACCTGCGGGGTGTCGGTGTGGGTGACGCCGAGCAGCACGAGCAGCCCGTCGGCGATCTCGCCCACCACCGCGCCGTCGACGGTCACCGAGGCCCGGCCGACGGTCTGCACCAGCGCCCGCATCAGTCGACCACCGGCTCGACGAGGCCGCGCTCGACCAGGTGCGCCACGATCGGGCCGGCCGCCTCGGCCAGCTCGCCGGGCGTCACGTCGTGCGCGGCGGCGAGCAGGGCGAGCTGGTCGCGCAGCGGCAGCCGGCCGTCCGCGCCGCCGACCAGGGCGAGCACCAGCGGGTCGATCTCCTCGGACCAGCGCAGCCCGCGCGGCGCGGCCAGGACCTGCCGGTCCACCGCCCAGCCGTCGTCGCCCATGGTGGCCTCCTGGCGCAGTTGCAGCCCGTCGGCGGCCCGGTAGCGGGCGGCGAGCAGCCCGTCGGCGTCCCGGGCGCGCAGCCAGTCCTGCCTGTCGAACCACTCGCCGATCCGGTCGCCGAGCGGCGGCTCGACCCGCTGGCGCAGGTCCTCGACCCGGACGATCGGCTGGTCGTGCCCGGCGCGGCGCAGCGACACGATGCCGAACCCGATCGCCTCCACCTTGTGCGCGTCGAACCAGTCCAGCCACGCCTCCATCCGGTGCGGGTCGGCGCTCTCCCCGACGTCGGTGAGCCACAGGTTCACGTACGCCATCGGGTCGGCCACCTCGCGCTGGATCACCCAGGCGTCCAGCCCGGTGCCGGCGAACCAGCCGGTGACCCGCTCCGCCCAGTCCTCGCCGGTGACGTGCACCCAGTTCGCCAGGTACTGCATGGTGCCGCCGTCGGTGAGCAGGCGCGGCGCGGCGGCGGCCAGCTCGGCGCCGATCGCGTCGCCGACCCGCCCCGAGTCGCGGTAGACGTGCGTGGTGGTACCGGGTCCGACCACGAACGGCGGATTGCTGACGACCAGGTCGAAGCGGCGCCCGGCGACCGGGGCGACCAGGTCGCCGCGGAGCAGCTCCCAGTCCTGACCGTTGAGCGCGGCGGTGGTGGCGGCGAAGCGCAGCGCCCGCTCGGAGACGTCGGTGGCGGTGACCCGGCGGGCGTGGGTGCTCAGGTGCAGCGCCTGCACCCCGGAGCCGGTGCCGAGGTCCAGCGCGGTCTCCACCGGGCGGCGTACGGCGGCGCCGATGAGGGTCTGGGTGGCCCCGCCGATGCCGAGCACGTGCTCGGCGTGCAATGGCCGGCCGGGACGGGCGCTGGCCGGCACGTCGGCGAGCACCCACCAGTCGTCGGCGTAGGGTTCCAGGTCGATGCCGGCGCGCAGGCCGTCGCCGTGCCGTTCGACGATGCCGCCGGCGAGCGCCTCGTCCACGCCCAGCGGGGCCAGCGCGGCGGCCACCACCGGTTCCGGTTCGGTCCGGTCGCAGATGAACACCCGGATCAGGGTGGCCAGCCGGTCGCGGTCCTCGGTGGCGCGCAGCGCGGCGCGGTAGTCGTTGCGGGCCACCCCGCCGGTGGCCTGGGAGCCGAGCCGCCCGGCGATGCCGTTGGCGGTGAAGTCGGCCCGCGTCAGCGCGGTGCGCAGCGCGTCGACCCCGGCGGGGGAGAGCAGCATGTCGTGACGGTCCACGTGGCCATCCTGCCTCGACGGCCGCCCGGCGCGGCGCGCACCCGCCGGATCGCCGGCGGTCGACGGTATTACCCGGCAACTATCTCTTTCATGAGCATCGATGTGTGGTTAGCATTCCTGCCAACATCCGTCGATGGGCGGCCCGCCGGCCACGAACCGGCCCGCCCGGTAGGGAGCCAGACGATGCCCGACGTGTCCGTTCCCCGGCGTCGCGCGCTGCGTGCGCTCGCCGTCACGGCCGCCGCCGCGGCCCTCACCGCCGCCGCCTCCACCCCGGCCCTCGCCGCGCCCACCGGCCAGATCCGGTACGCCGGGGCCGCCGACGCCGTCAGCGGCAGCTACCTGGTCGTGCTCAAGGGCGACGCGGTCGGCGCCGCGAACAGCCGTACCGCCCGCACCGCCGTGCCGGACCGGGCCGCCGGCCTGGCCAAGCGCTACGGCGGCAGCGTCGGCGCGGTGTGGACCGCCGCGCTCACCGGCTACCAGGCGAAGATGAGCACCGGACAGGCGCGCCGGCTGGCCGCCGACCCGGCCGTCGCGTACGTCGAGCAGGACCGCCGGGTCACCGTGCAGGGCACCCAGACCGGCGCCACCTGGGGCCTGGACCGGATCGACCAGCGGAACCTGCCGCTCAACAGCACCTACACCTACCCGAACACCGCCACCAACGTGCGCGCCTACATCATCGACACCGGCATCCGGACCACCCACAGCCAGTTCGGCGGCCGGGCCACCTGGGGCACCAACACGGTGGACAGCAACAACACCGACTGCAACGGCCACGGCACGCACGTCGCGGGCACGGTCGGCGGCAGCACCTACGGCGTGGCCAAGGGCGTGCGGCTGATCGCGGTGAAGGTGCTCAACTGCTCCGGCAGCGGCTCCACCGCCGGCGTGGTCAACGGCGTCAACTGGGTGACCTCGAACGCGGTCAAGCCCGCCGTGGCCAACATGAGCCTCGGCGGCGGCGTCAGCACCACGCTGGACAACGCGGTCGCCAGCTCGATCAGCTCCGGCATCACGTACGCGCTGGCCGCCGGCAACTCCAGCGCCAACGCGTGCAACTCCTCGCCGGCCCGGGTCGCCTCGGCGATCACGGTCGGCTCGACCACCAGCAGCGACGCGCGGTCGTCGTTCTCCAACTACGGTTCCTGCGTGGACATCTTCGCCCCGGGCTCGTCGATCACGTCGTCGTGGAACAGCAGCGACAGCGCGACCAACACGATCAGCGGCACCTCGATGGCCTCGCCGCACGTGGCCGGCGCGGCGGCGCTGGTGCTGTCGGCCAACCCGTCCTACAGCCCGTCACAGGTGGCCAGCTACCTCACCAGCAACGCCACCACCGGCAAGGTGACCAACCCGGGTTCGGGTTCGCCGAACCGGCTCCTCTTCGTGGTGAACTGACCCGCGTTTCGGGTCACGCGGCCCGGTGGACCCGTGGGAGTCCGCCGGGCCGCGTCGTGCGCGTCGGGGAGTCGGCGGCGGGACCGGCGCCCGGGGCGGCAGGATGGGGACATGACGCTCTCCCTGCCCATCGACCCGCAGGCCAACGAGCTGCTGACGCGCAGCCCGCTGGCCCTGCTCCTCGGCATGGTGCTGGACCAGCAGGTGCCGATGGAGAAGGCGTTCTCCTCGCCGCACGTGCTGGCGCAGCGGCTCGGCCACGAGCCGGACGCCCGGGAGCTGGCCGGGTACGACCCGGAGGCGCTGGTGGAGCTGTTCGCCCGGCCGCCGGCGCTGCACCGCTTCCCGAAGGCGATGGCGGCCCGGGTGCAGGAGGTCTGCCGGGCGCTGGTGGAGCGCTACGACGGCGACCCGGCCCGGCTCTGGTCCGAGGCGTCCGACGGCGGTGAGCTGCTGCGCCGGGTCGGTGAGTTGCCGGGCTTCGGCCGGCAGAAGGCGCAGATCTTCGTCGCGCTGCTGGGCAAGCGCTTCGGCGTGACCCCGGCGGGCTGGCGCGAGGCGGCCGGGAGCTACGGCGACGCGGACGCGTACCGGTCGGTGGCCGACGTGACCGACCCGGACTCGCTGCGTCGGGTGCGCGAGTTCAAGCAGCGGACGAAGGCGGAGGCGAAGGCCGCGAAGGGGTGACCGGGCAGCGGGGCGGGGCGCTGCTGCGCACCACGTCCAGCGCCGAGCGCGCCACGTTCCTGGAGCTCTTCTTCGACCTGGTCTTCGTCTTCGCGCTGACCCGGGTGTCCCAGCGCCTGGTGGCCGATGTCGACGGCGCGCAGATGACGACCGGCGTCCTCCGGACGCTGCTGCTCTTCCTGGTGCTCTGGCACGTCTGGACCATCACCACCTGGGTGACCAGCCGGTACGAGCCGGAGCGGGTGGTCATCCAGGCGGTCGTGGTCGGCGTCATGTTCGGCAGCCTGGTGCTCGGGGTGACGCTGCCGCGCGCGCTGGAGGAGCGGGCGCTGGCGTTCGCGCTCGCGTACGTGGTGATCATGGTCGGGCGTCCGCTGGTCCTGGTGGTGGCGTTGCGCGGGCATCCGCGGCGGATGGTGCCGGTGCGGCTGACCGGCTGGGCCGCGGCGACCGCCCCGCTCTGGCTGGTCGGCGCGCTGGTGCCCGACCTGCGCCTGCCGCTCTGGGTGGCGGCGTTGGCGGCCGACTATCTGGGCGCCTTCCTGGGCTGGCCGCTGCCCCGGATCGGTCCGTCCCGCATCCGGAGCTGGCTGGTCGCCGGGGAACACCTGGCCGAGCGCTACCAGCAGATCTTCCTCATCGCGCTGGGCGAGTCGATCCTGGTGATCGGCGTGTCCTACAGCGGGGAACGGTTCTCCGGCCGGTCGGCCGCCGCGTTCGCGCTCGCGTTCGGTGTCACCGCGCTGCTCTGGCGGCTCTACTTCCACCGGGCCGGGCACCTGCTCGCGGAGGCGCTGCGGCTGGCCGGCACGCCGGGGCGGCTGGCCGAGTCGGCCGCGCGGACCCACCTGTTCATGGTGCTCGGCGTGCTCACCGCCGCGGTCGGCTACGAGCTGGTCATCGCCCACCCGCACGAGGACGCCGACCCGCGCTGGCTGGTCTTCGTGGTGGGCGGCCCGGCGCTGTTCCTGGCCGCCCGGTCCCGCTTCGAGTACGAGATCTTCGGCCGGGTGTCCCGCTCCCGGCTGATCGGCCTGGCGGCGCTGGTGCTGGTCGCGCCGGTGCTGACGACCGGGCCGGCGGTCCTGGCGCTCGGTGTGGTGGCCGGGGTGCTGGCGCTCGTCGCGCTCGCCGACGCGCGGCGGGCCCAGGGCGCGCCACCGGAGTCCTCCGCGTCGCCGGTCGGGCGGGAGGCGCTCGGCGAGGCCGGCCCCGAGGCCTGAGCGCTCAGGCGGCGGTCGGGCGGGACAGCGAGGCCAGCGCGCGCCGCACGTCGGCCAGCGAGACCGTGGCCGAGTCGTCCAGGTCGGCGAGGCCGGCCTCGATCCACTGCCGCATCAGCGTGGTCACCCCGATGCCGCGCGCCTCGGCGGCGGCCCGGACCCGGTCGTAGGTCTCCAGCGGAAGCCGGACCGACCGGCTGACCATCGGCACGTCGGTGTCGGGGGTGGGCAGTTGCGCCGGCGGCGTCTCGTCGATCAGGTCGGCGAACGCGTCGCCGCCGCCGTGGAACCGCTTGGTCGCCTCGTCACGGTGCATCGTGACCGCCTCCTCGTCGGCGTGACCTCCGCACCGCCTCGTCGTAGCGCTTGGCCTCGACGTCGCTCAGCTCGCGGGCGGAGAGGATGTCCCAGTCGTTGTCGGTGCCGTCGGCCTCGGCCAGCAGCACGGCGAGCCGCCGGCCGCGGTGGTCGGTGGCGTAGACCACCATGACGTCGTCACCGAGGTGCCGGATGACCCGGCGGTTGCTGTGCAGGGCCTCCCAGACTTCCCCGGGCGTGACGTCGTAGACCCGCAGGTTGGCCAGCGCCTCGTCGGTGAAGCTGAACCGGTTGGCCACACTCCGGAGCGTACCACGGGCGTAACACGTGGACCGATTGTCGCCGATCGTCCGGGTGGAGTGACAGGATGGGCGTATCCCCTCGTAGGAGGTCCGTGGTGAAGCATCAGGCCTACCAGCCGATCCTGATCACCGACGCCTCGCGCAGCCAGGACGACCAGCTCAGCAGCCGGCAGAAGCGTTACGTGCTGATGATGGGCATCCGTGTCGCCTGCCTGGTCGTGGGCGCGATCCTGGTCGGCGTCCAGGCCCCGCTGCTGTGGCTGTGGTTGTCGCTGTGTGCGCTCGGCATGGCGATCATCCCGTGGCTCGCGGTGCTGCTGGCGAACGACCGCCCGCCCAAGGAGGAGCACCGCCTGGCCAACCGGTTCCAGCCCCGCGCCCGCGACGAGACCCCGCCGATGGCGCTGTCCGCCGAGGAACGCCCGCACAAGGTCATCGACGCCGAGCCCTGACCCCGAGCACTCTCCGTGACGCGCGCGGAGAGCGGTCCGGGAAAAGTCCCTATGACTGTCGGTCATATTTATGACTCACAGTCATAGCGCGGAAAAAGCAGTGCCTCGTCCCCGGCGCGACACGCCGGCAGCGGGGGGGCGAGGGCCGGGCCGGCGTGGCACCGGCCGGCCCTCCACCGGGTCAGGCTTCCGGGCGGGCCCCCACCCGGGTCACGGCAAGCGCGCCCAGGTCGCCGGCCCGGGCCAGCGCCGCGCCGGGCGAGGCGCCGGTCAGCCAGGCGGTGAGCAGGCCGGCGGCGAACGCGTCCCCCGCGCCGGTGACGTCGACCACGGCCACCCCGGGCGCCGGGGCGGCCTCCACCCGGCCGCCGCGCTCCACCCAGACCGCCCCGGCCGCGCCGCGTTTGACCACCACCCGGTGCGCCACCGAGGTCAGCGCCCGGGCCTGCGCCGCCGGGTCCAGGCCGCCGGCCAGCACCGTCGCCTCGTCCGTGTTGACCAGCAGCAGGTCGACGTCGCGTACCCAGGTCAGGAACGCCCCGCCGACGCGCCGCAACGGCGCCGCGGAGGCCGCGTCGACGCTCACCGTCAGCCCGCGTTCGCGGGCGGCGGCCAGCGCCCGCAGGCCCGCGCCGCGCGACCCGACGTCCAACAGGGTGTACGCGGACAGGTGCAGGTGCCCGGCGTCGGGCGCCCCGGCCAGCGCGGCGTCCACGTGGCGCGCGGTCAGCCGCAGGTTCGCGCCCCGCTGGCTGACCATGGTGCGCTCCCCGTCGTGGGTGAGCACGATCACCGTGCCGGTCGGGTAGCCCTCGTGCCGTTCCACCGCACAGTCCACGCCGATCCGGGTCAGCTCGGCCACCCGTTCCCGGCCGGTCTCGTCGTCGCCCACCGCGGCCACCAGCGTCACGGCCGCGCCCTGCCCGGCGAGCCAGGCCGCGGTGTTGGCCGCCTGCCCGCCACCGCTGAACCGGATGCCGGCCGCGGTGTCCGAGCCGGTCGCGAGCGGCCCGGACAGCATGGCCACCACGTCGGTGATCACGTCGCCGACCACGACGACGCGCGGCGCCGCGCTCACGGGGTGCCGGCGCGCAGGCCGGCCGCGGCGACCGCGATCCGCGCCGCCAGGTCGGCGTTGCGCAGGATGATCCGGACGTTCACCGCCAGGCTGGCGCCCTCGGTGGCGGCGTGGAAGTGGGCCAGCAGGAACGGGGTCACCGCCTTGCCGGTGATGCCCTCGCGGGCCAGTGCGGCCAACCCGTCGGCCAGGGTGCGGTCGTGCAGCGCCGGATCGAGCTGCTCGTCGGCCGGCAGCGGGTTGGCCACGATCAGCGCGCCCCGGTGCACGCCCTGCGCGGCCCGGGCGGCCAGCACGTCGGCCACCCGTTCCGGCGAGTCCACCGACCAGTCCAGGTCGAAACCGGCGTCGGTCAGATAGAACCCGGGGAACCGGCGGGTGCGGTAGCCCACCACGCCCACCCCCAGCGTCTCCAGCCGCTCCAGCGTGGCGCCGACGTCGAGGATCGACTTCACCCCGGCGCAGACCACCGCGATCGGGGTCCGGGCCAGCGTGACCAGGTCGGCCGACTCGTCGAACGTCTGCGCCGCCTCCCGGTGCACCCCGCCGAGCCCGCCGGTGGCGAACACCGGAATGCCGGCCGCCGCCGCCACCGCGCTGGTGGCCGCGACAGTGGTGGCCCCGTCCGCGCCGGTGGCCGCCGCCGGAGCCAGGTCGCGGACCGAGAGCTTGCTCACGCCGTCGACCGTGGCGAGCCGGGTCAACTGGGCGTCGTCCAACCCCACCCGCAGCTCACCGGCGACCATGCCGACGGTGGCCGGCACCGCGCCCGCGTCCCGGACCGCCTGCTCGATCTGCCGCGCCACGCGCAGATTGTCCGGCCGGGGGAGGCCGTGCGAGACGATGGTGCTCTCCAGCGCCACGACCGGACGGCCGTCCCGCAGGGCGTCGGCCACCTCACCACCGAGGCTGATGCGAAAGTTGGTCACTTCCGTTACGTTACGGGCCGCCCGCCGGGAGGGCTGTGGTGGACCCGACCCGGCCGGCCTGCGAAACTGGAAAGCCGGAGGTGGGACGTGAGCACTGAGATTCTCGAACGCCCGGAGCAGAAGGACGCCGACACCGGCCCCGAGATGTTCCACTACGTGCGTAAGGACAAGATCGCCGAGAGCGCGGTCATGGGCACGTACGTCATCGCGCTGTGCGGGGAGACCTTCCCGGTGACCAAGGCCGCCAAGCCCGGTTCCCCGGTCTGCCCGAAGTGCAAGGAGATCTACGAGTCCTGGGGCGAGTGATCGCGGGCGGCTCCGCCGCCCGCCCACGTAACCTGCGGCGGTGACCACCTCCACCGCCCTGCTCCTCGCCGACCTGACCGGCGTGGCGGTCTTCGCCGCCTCCGGCGCCTCCGCGGCGGTCGCCAAACGGCTCGACCTGTTCGGGGTGGTCTTCGTCGGCGTGGTCGCCGCCCTCGGCGGCGGCATCTTCCGCGACCTGGTCATCGACGAGGTGCCCCCGCTGGCGTTCGCCGACTGGCGCTACGCGGTCACCGCCGCGGTCACCGCCGCCGCGGTGTTCCGGCTGCATCCCCAGCTCGCCCGACTCCGCACCACGGTGCTGGTGCTCGACGCGGCCGGGCTGGCGCTGTTCACCGTCACCGGCACGCTCAAGGCGCTCGACGCGCACGTGCCGGCGGTCGGCGCCTGCATGATCGGCATGCTCACCGCGATCGGCGGCGGGCTCGGCCGGGACCTGCTCACCGGCGAGATCCCGGTGGTGCTGCGCCGGGAGATCTACGCCGTGGCCGCGCTCGCCGGCTCCGTCGTGGTGGCGCTGCTGTCGACGTACGGGCGGGCCACCACCGTGCCGCTGACCGGCGCGGCGGTCTTCGTCTTCGGGCTGCGCCTGATCTCGCTGCGCCGGCGCTGGTCCGCCCCGGTGCCGACGGTGCGGATGTGACCAGCGTGGCGTCGGGTGGGGCGGCACGCCCCCGCTGGTTATGCTGGGTCGGCCTTCGCGGCACCGGATGCGCGAGGGTCTTTTCATGGGGAGAGGAGCACGCGTGCCACCGCGGTTGCCGGCGCTCGACACGTTCCCGCCCCTCCGTTCCTGGCAACGCAGGGCGATGGTGGAATACCTGCGCCGCCGCGCCGAGGACTTCACCGCGGTCGCCACGCCCGGCGCCGGCAAGACCACGTTCGCCCTGCGGATCGCCGCCGAGCTGCTCGCCGACGGCACCGTCGAGGCGGTCACCGTGGTCGCGCCCACCGAGCACCTGAAGACCCAGTGGGCGCAGGCCGCGGCCCGGGTCGGCATCCAGCTCGACGCCGCGTTCCGCAACGCCGACCTGCACTCCGCCGCCGACTTCCACGGCGCGGTGGTCACGTACGCCCAGGTCGGCATGGCGCCGCAGGTGCACCGGCGGCGCACGATGACCCGGCGGACGCTTGTCATCCTCGACGAGATCCACCACGCCGGCGACGCCCGGACCTGGGGCGACGGCGTCAAGGCGGCGTTCGAGCCCGCGGTCCGCCGGCTGATGCTGACCGGCACGCCGTTCCGCTCCGACGACAACCCGATCCCGTTCGTCAGCTACGAACGCGGCGGGGACGGGCTGCTGCGCTCCCGAGCCGACTCCGTCTACGGCTACTCCGACGCGTTGCGCGACGGCGTGGTCCGGCCGGTGCTGTTCCTGGCCTACTCCGGGGAGACCCGGTGGCGCACCAACGCCGGCGACGAGCTGGCCGCCCGGCTGGGCGAGCCGATGACGCAGGACCTGATCGCGCAGGCGTGGCGCACCGCGCTGGACCCGGCCGGCGACTGGATGCCGCAGGTGCTGCGCGCCGCCGACGCCCGGCTGAGCGTGCTGCGGGCCAACGGCATGCCCGACGCGGGCGGCCTGGTCATCGCCAGCGACCAGCAGGTGGCGCGGGCGTACGCGAAGCTGCTGGAGCAGGTGACCGGCGAGAAGGCCGCCGTGGTGCTCTCCGACGACCAGGGCGCGTCCGCGCGGATCGCGACGTTCGCGACGTCCGAGCAACGCTGGTTGGTCGCGGTGCGGATGGTGTCCGAGGGCGTGGACATCCCCCGGCTGGCCGTCGGGGTGTACGCGACCAGCGCCAGCACCGCGCTCTACTTCGCGCAGGCGATCGGCCGGTTCGTCCGGGCCCGCCGGCCCGGCGAGACCGCCTCGGTGTTCCTGCCCAGCGTGCCCCACCTGCTCGGGCTGGCCAGCGAGATGGAGGTCGAGCGGGACCACGTGCTCGGCAAGCCCAAGGACCGCGAGGGCTTCGACGACGACCTGTTGGAGCGCGCCCAGCGCGACGACGGCGCCAGCGGCGAGCTGGAGAAGCGGTTCGCCGCGCTCTCCGCCACCGCCGAGCTGGACCAGGTCATCTTCGACGGCGCGTCCTTCGGCACCGCCGCCCAGGCCGGCACCCCGGAGGAGGAGGAATACCTCGGCCTGCCCGGTCTGCTCACCGCCGACCAGGTCTCCCTGCTGCTGACCAAGCGGCAGGCCGACCAGCTCGCCGCGCAGAAGCGCCGGGCGGCCCAGCGGACCGCTGAGCCGGCCGCTGCCGCGCCGGTGGCGGCGCCCCCGGTGCTGAGCGCGGCCCAGCGTCGGGTGGCCCTGCGGCGGCAATTGAACGCCCTGGTGGCCGCCCGACACCACCGCACCGGCCAGCCGCACGGCAAGATCCACGCCGAGTTGCGCCGGCTCTGCGGCGGCCCGCCCAGCGCCCAGGCGACGATCGAGCAGCTCGAGGAGCGCATCGCCACCGTGCAGACCTTGTAAGGAGGGGCCCCTTCTTAACGCCTGCGGTAGAGGCGTGGCCCCTTCTTAACACCACCGACGGCAGGGCACGAAAAACCGACCGGAGGCGCCCGTCTGGGCGTCTCCGGTCGGTTATGTCGCGTTGCGGATTGTTTGTCGGCTCAGTTCGCCATCAGATCGGTGCCCCGCCAGCTGAACTCCGGGTCCGTCGCGTACCGCACGGTGATCTTCACGAGATCCTCCGCGTACTTGTTCGCGTGGTGCCCACAGAACACCAGCTCACTCCCACCCGACAGGGTGATGCGGAGCTTGCCGGCAGCATTACAGCGGTCGCACCGTTCATCGGCGGCCGGGGGGCTCACCGTCTCGGGCGGCGGCGTGAGGGTCGGGGTCATCGCCTTCCTCCTCTGGTCGTCACCGATGAACACACTCGTCGGTCGTTGCTCACCTATCGTGCAACACCCATCTCGGGCCCTGCCTTCCCTGTGTGCCCGCGGGGGACCGAGGTCACACCTGGCGTGGAAGACAGTGTGCCGTGCACCAAGGGTGCCACGTCAACGATCACAAACGTGCAACCGACCGATCACTGATCAGTGTTCTACGGCTGGTGATCAAAGCGACACGTCTGGTTGACGTGTGCGGTCAGTCCAGGTAGTCGCGGAGCACCTGGGAACGCGAGGGGTGCCGCAACTTGGACATGGTCTTGGACTCGATCTGGCGGATGCGCTCCCGGGTCACGCCGTACACCTGGCCGATCTCGTCCAGGGTGCGCGGCTGGCCGTCGGTGAGACCGAAGCGCAGCCGCACCACACCCGCCTCACGCTCGGACAACGTCTGCAGGACCTGCTGGAGCTGGTCCTGCAGCAGCGAGAACGACACCGCGTCGACCGCCACGACGGCCTCGGAGTCCTCGATGAAGTCACCGAGCTGGCTGTCGCCCTCGTCGCCGATGGTCTGGTCGAGCGAGATGGGCTCCCGGGCGTACTGCTGGATCTCCAGCACCTTCTCCGGTGTGATGTCCATCTCCTTGGCCAGCTCCTCCGGGGTGGGCTCGCGGCCCAGGTCCTGGAGCAGCTCGCGCTGGATCCGGCCGAGCTTGTTGATCACCTCGACCATGTGCACCGGGATGCGGATGGTGCGGGCCTGGTCGGCCATGGCGCGGGTGATGGCCTGGCGGATCCACCAGGTGGCGTACGTGGAGAACTTGTAGCCCTTGGTGTAGTCGAACTTCTCGACGGCGCGGATGAGGCCGAGGTTGCCCTCCTGGATGAGGTCGAGGAAGGCCATGCCCCGCCCGGTGTAGCGCTTGGCCAGCGACACCACCAGCCGCAGGTTCGCCTCGAGCAGGTGGTTCTTGGCCCGCTCGCCGTCCCGGGAGATCCACATCAGGTCGCGCTGCATGTCGCGGACCAGCTTCTCCTCGCCCTCGTCGGCGGCGCGCAGCCGCTCGGCGGCGTAGAGGCCGGCCTCGATCCGCTTGGCGAGCTCGACCTCCTGCTCCGCGTTGAGCAGGGGGACCTTGCCGATCTGCTTGAGGTAGGCGCGGACCGAGTCGGCGGAGGCGGTCAGCTCGGCGTCGCGACGCGCCTGCTTGAGCGCCTCGGACTCCTCGTCGTCCCACTCGAAGTCGCCGTCGGTGGCGGAGCTCGCCGCGTCGGCGGCGGCGGCCTGGGCCAGCTCGGCCGGCTCCTCGACCACCACGTCCTCGATCTCGGCGGCCAGCGTCTCCGGGTCGACGTCACCCTCGGCGCCGGGCTTCGCCGGCTTGGCCGCGGCCGTCTTGGCGGCCACGGTGGCCTTGGTGGCCCGGGTCGCCTTGGTGGCCTTCGCCGGGGCGGCGACCTTCGCGGCCACCTCGGCGCCGCCGGCGGCCTTGCGGGCCGTGGCCTTGCGCGGGGCCGGAGCGGGGGCCTCGTCGGCGGCGGGCGCCTGCTTCGGGGCGGGCGCGGCGGCCTTCTTGGTGGTCTTGGCGGTGGTGGCCCGGGAAGCCGGTGTGGCGGAGCGGGCCGCGGCGACCCGGCGTCGGGTGCTCGCGGAGCCGTCCACCACCACCGTCACGCCCGCCTCGGAGAGCGCGCGGAGGATCTTCTTGGCCTGGGCCGGGGTCACCTCAGCGGACTCGACGGTGCGCGCGAGCTGGGCCGACGTGAGCTGACCGCCGGCGCTCTGCGCGTGGGCGATCAGGGTGTCGGTGAGCGAGCGAACGTCGGCGCCGGTCTGGCGGGGTTCTGTCACGAATGACCTTCCGGAGGCGAAGAGCGAGCACGGCCGGGTCGTCCGGCGCAGCACGAACGGCCGTGCCGGGCGAGTCTTTGAGGGACCCCCGTGTCCCGGTCCGTCCGGTCGCTGGCGGTCCGTGGCGCGTGGGCAGGGTGAATTGTAACGCCGTCTGCCGCGATCATCCCGCGCCGCACGGCGTAACCGTGGCCGGGACCGCCGATTCGGCGCAGATGTGGACTTTGTAAGGATGATACCCACGCGCGAACCGGGCGGTCCCGGTCGTGCGGGAAGGGACGAACATGACCACCTCGGCGCCCTCGCCGCAGGAACTGCTCACGATCGCCGTCGAGGTGGCGCGGGACGCCGCCGCCACCGCTCACCGGATGCGGTCCGAGGGCGTGTCGGTGGCCGCGACCAAGAGCACGGTGACCGACGTGGTCACCGCCGCCGACCGCGCGGTCGAGCGGCAGGTGCTGGCCGCGCTGCGGGATCGGCGGCCCGGCGACGCGGTGCTGGGGGAGGAGTACGGCGCCGGGGAGACCGGCCCCGCCGCGCCGGACGGCGTGCGCTGGGTCGTCGACCCGATCGACGGCACCGTCAACTACCTCTACGGGCTGCCCTACTGCGCGGTGTCGCTCGCCGCCGAGGTGGCCGGCGAGGTCGTCGCCGGGGTGGTGCGCAACGTGTTCACCGGGGAGGAGTGGACCGCGACCGTGGGCGGCGGGGCCTGGCGGGACGGTCGGCGGCTGCGCTGCTCCGCCGAGACCGATCTCGGGCAGGCGCTGGTCGCCACCGGCTTCGGCTACGACGCCGGCCGCCGCTCCCACCAGGCCCGGGTGGTCGCCGAGTTGATCCCGCACGTGCGGGACATCCGCCGGATGGGCGCTGCCGCGCTCGACCTCTGCCTCGCCGCCGAGGGGCGGGTGGACGCCTATTTCGAGAAGGGGCTGGCCGCCTGGGACCTCGCCGCCGGCGGGCTGGTGGCGCGGGAGGCCGGGCTGCTGGTGACCGGGGTGTCCGGCCGGCCGGCCGGGCCGGACCTGGTGCTCGCCGCGCCGCCGGCGCTGCACGGGCCGCTGCACACCCGCCTCACCGACCTGGACGCCTCCGGCGGCCCCTGACCCGCACTCCGGCGTGCCGGGCGGCCGTGCCCGTGCTCCGGCGCGTGTGGCGGCTGTGCCCCCACTCCGGCGTGCCGGGCGGCCGTGCCCGCGCCGCGGTACGGCGGAGAAGCCGTGCCGGCGCCGGGACACGCGACAGGGCGGCCCCGCCCGGATGCCCGGGGGACCGCCCTGTGTCGTCGTCGGGCCGGTGGTCCGGCCCGCCGGTCACTTCTCGACCGGCATCGGGCACGTCTGGGCCGGCGCCTCGGGCGCGCCGAGGTCGCCGAGCGACTGGTTCACCTCGGTGGTGGTGGCCAGCTGCTGGTAGCTGTTGCCGAGGACCACGTCGACGGTGTCGTCCTTGCGGGTGGGTTGGAACACCTGCTCGGCCTCGTTGAGGAAGTAGGCGCGCAGCAGGTGGGCGGAGCCCACGCCCTTGGGGCCGAAGCGCAGCACCGCCACGCCGTCGACCGCCTTCTTCTCGTTGCCGACCTTCTTGACCTGGAACTTCCGGTTGCGGAAGTCGTCCGCGACACTGCCGGCCCGGCCGGCCTCGTCGGTGGCGTTGAAGACGTTGATCTTCACGTCTTTCTGCTCGCGTAGTCGCAGGTCGACCAGCGGCCAGCCGTCGGGGCAGCCGGCCGCGGTGCCGGCCTCGCTCTGACTGTCGCGAACCACCGCGACGATCACGAAGACCAGGGCGATGACCGCCAGCAGTCCGACGACAACGAGTGCCCGCACTCGCGCAAAACTCATCCTGGGCGCTCCCCGGACAGTGATTGGGTGGCGGCGGCCGCCGCGGTCGGGCCGCGTCTGTCGACCGTCGGAGTACGCCGCTGAGGTTAACCCTTGTCCGGCTCCCGCGTGGAAACAGTCCGACATGCCGGCGCGCCACGGAGGGAACGGGTAGGACTACCCCTATCTTCGTGTCGCCTGAGTCACATTGGGAACAACTTCGGGCCCAGGGGCGTACATCTCTCCCGCGAGGGCGGTATACATGCCTCGCCCAAAGGGGGGGTAAGGTTCCGCGCTCGCCGGGGGGTTCCGCTCCGGCAAGCCCGACCCAACGGTCGTCGGGTCGGGTGCCCGACACAGATGGTGGCCGGCCAGGGGAACCGAAACGGCGTCGTCCGGCGTTACAACCGGCAGCGACCATATCGATATTGGAGAGTGAAACCGATGGCCACCGACTACGACGCCCCGCGTCGCGACGAGGTCGACCTCGGCGAGGACAGCCTCGAGGAGCTCAAGGCCCGGCGGGTCGACTCACAGTCGGGCGCCGTGGACGTGGACGAGGCCGAGGTGGCCGAGAGCTTCGAGCTGCCCGGCGCCGACCTGGCCGACGAGGAGCTCACGGTCAAGGTCCTCCCGATGCAGCAGGACGAGTTCCGGTGCGCCCGCTGCTTCCTGGTCCACCACCGCAGCCAGCTGGCGGTCGAGCGCAACGGCGACCTGATCTGCCGCGAGTGCGTCTGATCCCGAGCCGGGACACCGGCGGCGGCCTCCTCGACGGGGCCGCCGCTGTTCGAGCCGCCGTGCGCCGGTGGCGGGAAGCTGCTTGACTCGTACGGGCGGCCTCCACGCCGCGCGGAGCAGGAGGGCGGACGGGTGAGCGAGCGCAGCGAGCGGGCCGGCGGGACCGACCGGACGCCGGTCCCGGGGACGGGACCGAAACCGTCCACCCGGGAGGCGACGAGCGACCCGGTCGCCCCGGACCCGACGAGCGACCCGGTCGCCCCGGAGGCGGCCCACACGCCGTCCGGCGAGGGCGGCGCGGGCGGCGACTCCGGCGAGGAGTTGGGCGCCACGGTCGCCGCGCTGACCGCCGACGACATCGCACCGGCCCGTCGCCGGCAACTGCTGGTCCGGCTGGTCGGCCAGGCCCGGGCCCGCGGGATCAGCGACCTGTTCAAACCCAGGGCGGCACTGCGCTGGATGACCGAGACGGTCGCCGAGGTCGCGCCGCACGTGCCGATCCGTGACGTCGCCACGCTGCGGCGACACTTCCCCGGCCTGGACGACGACGCGCTCGCCGACCGACTGGTCCGCAACGCGTCCCGGGCCACCGCCGGCATCGGCGCGGCCGGTGGCGGCGTCGCCGCGGTCGAGTGGGCGGTCACGCCGACCCTGCTCTCCGCCCCCGTCCTGCTGGCCGCCGAGACGGTCGCCGTGGTGGCGATCGAGCTGAAGCTCATCGGGGAGCTGCACGAGCTGCACCGGATGCCGCTGCCCACCGGCGGCACCGCGCGTACGGTCGCGCTGGTGCAGTCCTGGGCCGGCCAGCGGGGGATCAACCCGATGATGCCCGGCGTCGGGGTGAGCGCCGTGCTCGGCACCGCCGCCCGCCGGGAGCTGCGGGACAGCCTGTTGCGCCGCTTCGGCCGCAACCTCACCACGCTCGGGCCGTTCCTGACCGGCGCGGCAGTGGCCGGCTATCTCAACCGCCGGGCCACCCGGGCGCTGGGCGAGCAGCTCCGCAAGGACCTCCGGCACACCGCCCGAGGGTTGCCCGGCAAGCCGACCTGAGGGGCCCGGCCGCGCTCAGGCGGCGTCGCGGGCGGCCAGCAACGCCGCGGCCAGCTCCACCGGGTGCCGGGTGCTGACCACCCAGAACGGGGTGGGGTCGGCCGGGTCGTCCAGCACCACCTGGACGGCGCCGCCGACCCACGGGCGCTGCACCACGAAGGCGAGCGGGTCGGCGCCCACGCCGAGCACCTCGCGCCGGCCGGCCGCGTCCAGCGGCACCGCGTCCGCGACGTGACGCACCGGCAGGCGGGCGTCGTCGACCAGCAGCTCGCCGTCGCGGACCGCCACCCGGATCCGGCCCAGCCATGCCAGCGCCGCCACCGTGGCGGGGATCAGCAGCACGAACGGCAGCCAGGCCCGGAACCCGGTCGCGCCCAGCCACAGCTCGGCGGCGAGCAGCCCGGCCACGGCCAGCCCCGCGGGCCAGGCCCACCAGGGCAGCCCCAGACGCTCCGCGTAGGGCGCGGGGGTGGCCGTCGGGGCGGCCGGGGATGACGACTGACGCACACTGCGAGGGTACGGCGCGTGGCGCGCCGACCAACCGGCAGGATGGCAGGGTCACCCCGCGAGGACCGGACGGAAGAGGATGACCGTGACAGATGTCGTGCCCGTGCCCGTACGGCAGCTCGACCCGGAGCTGCCGCTGCCGGCGTACTCCCATCCCGGCGACGCCGGCGCGGACCTGGTGGCCGCCGCGGACGTGGAGCTGCCGCCCGGCGGCCGGGCCCTGGTGCCCACCGGCGTCGCGGTGGCCCTGCCGGAGGGGTACGTGGGGCTGGTCCACCCCCGATCGGGGTTGGCCGCCAGGCTCGGCGTGACGGTGCTCAACGCGCCCGGTACGGTCGACGCCGGCTACCGGGGTGAGATCCTGGTCAACCTGATCAACCATGATCGGGACACGCCGGCGACGATCAGCCGGGGCGACCGGATCGCGCAGCTCGTCGTCCAGCGGGTCGCCCGGGCCGAGTTCCGGCCGGTGGCCGAGCTGCCCGGGTCCCGGCGCGGCGCCGGGGGCCACGGGTCCACCGGCGGGCACGCCGGGCTGGTTCCGGCTGCGGCCGGCGGGCAGAACGAAGAGGTGGCAGGGTGAGTGCGAACAGCGGAGGGTGGACGCAGTGATCTTCTCCCGGAAGCGGGCCGACGAGGCGCGGCAGGCGCGTGACAACGGCGCCCTGGCCGCCGAGGAGACCTCGACGGGTCCGGCCCGCGGGCCGTACGACGTCAGCGAGGCGCCCGACGAGCCCCGGCTCGACCTGGGCAGCCTCCAGATCCCGGCGGTGCCGGACGTGGAGGTGCGGGTGCAGGCCGACCCGCAGGGCGTGATCCAGCAGGTGGTGCTGGTGCACGGGCAGAACGCCCTGCAGCTCGGCGTCTTCGCCGCGCCCCGCTCGGACGGCATCTGGGACGAGGTCCGCGAGGAGATCCGCACCTCGCTGGCGAACGACGGCGCCACCGCCGAGGAGGTCGAGGGCGAGCGCGGCCCCGAGCTGCGCGCCCGGGTGCGCACCCCGGACGGCGTGACCGAGCTGCGCTTCGTCGGCATCGACGGGCCGCGTTGGATGGTGCGCGGCGTCTTCCAGGGCCGGGCGGCCACCGACCCGGCCGCCGCCGGCCCGCTCGCCGCCTGCCTGGACGGCCTGGTGGTGGACCGCGGCCAGGAGGCCAAGCCGGTCCGGGAGCCGCTGCCGCTGCGGCTGCCACGCGAGGTCGCCGAGCAGCAGGCCGCGGAGCAGCAGGCCGCGGGCTCGCAGGAGGTCTGAGTCACCGCGTCGGGCCCGGCCCCGTCGGCGCAGGAGCCGGCGGGACCGGGCCCGACACGTGTCCGCCCCCGGCCCGCGGGTCCGCCCCCGGCCGCTGGTGGACCGGCAGGTCGGGCCCGCGACGCGTGCCCGCCGGTGCCCGGCGGTGCCGCCGACGGGCCGGACCGGCGTACGCTGGCCTGACGGTTCCGCCGTCCGCGGAGCCCCGCCGGTGGAGAGGGTGACGCGGAGGTCATGACGACCGACCAGGGCCGGGTGTCGCTGCGGCGGCTCCTGCAACGGCTCACCGCGAGCGAGGCCGAGATCGAGGCGCAGGAGCTGCGCCGGGAGAGCGCCGAGTCCGGTGGCACCCCGACCCACCAGTGCAACCGCGGCCAGGTGGTCTCGGTGGCCGGGCGGCTGCGCACGGTGGTCTACACGCCGCGCACCAACCTGCCCACGCTGGAGGCCGACCTCTACGACGGCAACGACGTGGTCACCCTGGTCTGGCTGGGCCGGCGGCACATCGCCGGGATCGAGCCGGGCCGGCATCTCACCGCGCACGGCCGGGTGGCGGTGCGCGACGACCGCAAGGTGATCTACAACCCGCACTACGAGCTGGAGCCGCCGAAGTGACGACCGGACAGCAGCACACCCCGTCGGGGCTCGACCCGCAGGACGAGGAGCGGCTGCCCAGCATGGCCGAGCAGATGGCCGACCAGCTCGGCGGGTGGCGCGGCCTGGTCGAGTCGAGCATCCCGGTGGTGGTCTTCGTGATCGCCAACGTGGTGGGCGAGCTGCGCCCGGCGGTGATCGCCTCCATCGCGGTGGCGCTGCTGATCGCCGTGCTCCGGTTGGTCCAGCGCAAGCCGGTGCGGCACGCGGTCAACGGCCTGTTCGGTGTCGGCATCGGCGCGGCCATCGCCTGGCGGACGGGCAACGAGCGCGACTTCTACCTGCCGGGCATCCTCTACGGCATCGGCTACGGCCTGGCGTTGCTGCTCTCGGCCGCGATCCGGCAGCCGCTGGTCGGCTGGATCTGGTCGGTACTGGTGGCCAAGGGCCGCTCCGAGTGGCGCGACGACCCCCGGCTGGTGCGCACGTTCACCCAGCTCACCGTGCTCTGGGGCGTGGTGTGGCTGGCCAAGGTCGGCGTGCAGGCCGGGCTCTACCTGGCCCACCAGGACACCGCGCTCGGCGTGGCCCGGCTGGCCCTGGGCTACCCGCCGTACGCGCTGCTGCTGCTGATCACGGTCTGGGTGGTGCGCCGGGTCACCCGGGAGGGCGCCGCCGCCACCCCGCTGCCGGGCGCCTGACCCCGGGCCGGCGTCAGGCGCGTCCGCGCTGCCGTTCGGTGCTCTCCGGGCCGAGGATCACCGCGCGGACCTCGTCCTCCACCTCGGCGGTGCACACGAAGACCAGCTCGTCGCCGGCCTCGATCGGGTCGTCCGGGGTGGGCACCAGCACCCGCTTGCCGCGCAGGATGGCCACCAGCGCCGCGTCCCGGGGGATCGGCACCGCGTGGATCGGCTGCCCGACGTAGGGCGCGGTCGGCGGCAGGGTGATCTCGACCAGGTTCGCCTCGCCCTGCCGGAACGTCATCAGCCGGACCAGGTCGCCGACGGTGACCGCCTCCTCGACCAGCGCCGCCATCACCCGCGGCTTGCTGACCGCCACGTCGACGCCCCACTGCTCGGTGAAGAGCCACTCGTTCTCCGCCCGGTTGACCCGGGCCACCACCCGGGGCACCGCGAACTCGGTCTTGGCCAGCAGCGAGACCACCAGGTTGACCTTGTCGTCGCCGGTGGCCGCCACCACCACGTCGCAGCCGGCCACGTTGGCCTCCTCGAGGCTGGCCAGCTCGCAGGCGTCGGCGAGCACCCAGTCGGCGGTCGGCACCCGGTCGGGCCGCAGCATCTTGGGCTGCCGCTCGATCAGCATCACCTGGTGGCCGTTGTCGATCAGCTCCTGGGCGATCGAGCGGCCCACGTTGCCGGCGCCGGCGATGGCGATCCGCATGGCTCAGTGCCCCCCTTCCGGCGGCGCCGCCGCCACCGACGTGACCGAGGCGGCGATGTCGTCGGTCACCAGCATGAAGACCTGGTCGCCCTCCTGCACCACGGTGGAGGCGGTGGGCAGGGTGCCGATGCCGAACCGGGTCAGGTAGGCCACCCGGGCGCCCGCGGACTCCTCGAGCTGCCGCAGCGACCGGCCGATCCAGTCCTTGTGCACCGGCACCTCGACGATCGACACGGTGCTGGTCAGGTCGCGGAAGATCTCCACGTTGCCCTCGGGGACCAGGTGGCGCAGCATCCGGTCGGCGGTCCACCGGACGGTGGCCACGGTCGGGATGCCGAGGCGCTCGTAGACCTGGGCCCGGCGCTGGTCGTAGATCCGGGCCGCGACCCGGGACACGCCGAACGTCTCCCGGGCCAGCCGGGCCGAGATGATGTTGGAGTTGTCGCCGCTGGAGACCGCGGCGAACGCGTCGGCCCGCTCGATGCCGGCCTCGCGCAGCACCTCGCCGTCGAAGCCCGCGCCGGTGACCGTGATGCCCGCGAAGTCCGGCCCGAGACGGCGGAACGCGTCCGCGTCCTGGTCGATCACCGCCACCGAGTGCCCCCGGGACTCCAGGCTGTGGGCCAGGGTCGACCCGACCCGGCCGCAGCCCATGATCACGACATGCACGGTGTCCGCTCCTCCCACGGTGCCGCCCGCCGACCCGTCCACTGCGAAGCCTGCCACGTCCCCGCCCCCGACGGGGCACCGACCGTACCGTGCGGGCGCGCACGGCGGTGATCAGCCACCCCACCGCCCCGCGCCGGGTGGCCGTACGCTTGTCGGTTGTGGCCAGCCCCACCTCGCTGCTGAAGCGACTCCTCCTCGGTCGACCGTTCCGGTCCGACCGCCTCCAGCACACCCTGCTGCCGAAGCGCATCGCGCTGCCGGTCTTCGCGTCCGACGCGCTCTCGTCCGTGGCGTACGCCCCGGACGAGATCCTGCTGACGCTCTCCATCGCGGGCGCCTCGGCGTTCTTCTTCTCGCCGTGGGTCGCCCTCGCCGTCGTCGTGGTGATGCTGACCGTGGTGGCGAGCTACCGGCAGAACGTGCACGCCTACCCCTCCGGCGGCGGCGACTACGAGGTGGCCACCGTCAACCTGGGGCCGCGCGCCGGCCTCGCGGTGGCCAGCGCGCTGCTCGTCGACTACGTGCTGACCGTCGCGGTGTCGGTCTCCTCCGGGGTGGCCAACCTCGGCTCGGTGGTGCCGTTCGTGGCCACCCACAAGGTGCTCATCGCGGTCAGCGCGGTGGTGCTGCTCACCGCGATCAACCTGCGCGGCCTGCGCGAGTCGGGCACCGCGTTCGCCATCCCCACCTACGGCTTCGTCATCGTCATCGGCGGCATGCTGCTGACCGGCGCGGTACGGATCTTCGTGCTCGGCGACGACCTGCGCGCCCCGAGCGCCGGCCTGGAGATCCACGCCGAGCACAGCGTGACCGGGTTCGCGTTGATCTTCCTGCTGCTGCGGACGTTCTCCTCCGGCTGCGCCGCGCTCACCGGCGTCGAGGCGATCTCCAACGGCGTACCGGCGTTCAAGTCGCCGAAGTCCAAGAACGCGGCGACCACGCTGCTGTTGCTCGGCGGCATCGCGGTCACCATGCTGGTCGGCATCATCCTGCTGGCCCGCAAGACCGGCCTGCAGTTCGTCGAGAGCCCCAGCCAGATCGTCTCCGGCCCGGACGGGTACGTGCAGAAGACGGTGACCGTGCAGCTCGGCGAGACCGTGTTCGGCGGCGGCTCGGTGCTGCTCTACGTCGTCGCCGGGATGACCGCGCTGATCCTGTTCCTGGCGGCGAACACCGCGTTCAACGGCTTCCCGGTGCTCGGCTCGATCCTGGCGCAGGACCGCTACCTGCCCCGCCAGCTGCACACCCGCGGCGACCGGCTGGCGTTCTCCAACGGCATCGTCTTCCTCGCCGTCTCCGCCGTGGTGCTGATCGTCGGCTTCCAGGCCGAGGTGACCCGGCTCATCCAGCTCTACATCGTCGGCGTGTTCGTCTCGTTCACGCTGTCGCAGGCCGGCATGATCCGGCACTGGAACCGGCACCTGCGCAACGAGCGGGACCCGGAGGCGCGCCGCCGGATGGTCCGGTCCCGGGCGATCAACGCGTTCGGCATGGCCATGACCGGCGTGGTGCTGGTCATCGTGCTGGTCACCAAGTTCCTGCTCGGCGCCTGGATCGCGATCGTCGCGATGGCCGTGATGTACGTGGTCATGCTCGGCATCCGCCGCCACTACGACCGGATCTCCGCCGAGCTGGAGCCGACCGAGCAGCGCGGCGTGCTGCCCGCCCGCAACCACGCCATCGTGCTGGTCAGCAAGCTGCACAAGCCGACGCTGCGGGCGGTCGCCTACGCCCGGGCCACCCGGCCGGACACGCTCACCGCGGTCACCGTCAACGTCGACGAGAAGGACACCCGGGACCTGCAGGCCGACTGGGAGCGCCGCGAGCTGCCGGTGCCGCTGACCGTGATCGACTCCCCGTACCGGGAGATCACCCGGCCGATCATCAACTTCGTCGCCTCGGTCCGCCGCGAGTCGCCCCGCGACGTGGTCACCGTCTTCATCCCGGAGTACGTGGTGGGCCGCTGGTGGGAGAACCTGCTGCACAACCAGAGTGCGTTGCGGCTCAAGGGCCGGCTGCTGTTCGAGCCGGGCGTGATGGTGACCAGCGTGCCCTGGCAGCTCGCGTCCACCGCCAGCAAGAACCTGGACCGCCTCGACGCCACGCTCAGCCGGGGCCCGGCCCGCGGCCCCCGGGTCGCGCCGCAGAGCACCCTGCCGCCACCGGTCGGCACCACCGCCTCGGGCGAGCCGGAGGGCCGCTCATGAGCGCGGATCCGCGACCCGGGCTGGCGGAGGCCGAGCGGGTCGAGCTGACCGTCGACGCGGTCGCCCCGGGCGGGCACTGCGTGGCCCGGGTCGGCGGCCAGGTGGTCTTCGTCCGGCACGCCCTGCCGGGCGAGCGGGTGGTGGCCGAGGTGACCGAGCTGCACCGGGGCTTCGCCCGCGCCGACGCGGTGGAGATCCTCGACGCCTCGCCGGACCGGGTCACCCCGCCCTGCCCGTACGCCCGGCCGGGCGCGTGCGGCGGGTGCGACCTCCAGCACGTCGCGCCGGCCGCCCAGCTCGACTGGAAGGCCGCCGTGGTGCGCGAACAGCTCACCCGGCTGGGCGGGCTCACCGACGCCGAGGTGGACGCGCTCGCCGTCCGAGTCGAGGCGCTGCCCGGCGGGTCGCTGGGCTGGCGCTCCCGGGTCCGCTACGCGGTCGACGCCGCCGGCCGGGCCGGGCTGCTCAAGCACCGCTCGCACGAGGTGGTGCCGATCGACCGCTGCCTGATCGCCCACCCGGCGATCCAGGAGCTGCCGGTGCTCCCGGTCACCGGCGCCCGCTGGCCGGACGCCGACGCGGTGGAGACGGTCGCCAGCAGCGGCGGGGACGTCGCCGTGGTCGCGTACGCCGACGGGGTGGCGACCGGGGTGAGCGGGCCGGAGCGGGTCCGGGAGACGGCGGCCGGGCGGTCGTTCACGCTGCCCGCCGCCGGCTTCTGGCAGGTGCATCCGGCCGCCGCGGACGCCCTGGTCGACGCCGTGCTCGACCTGGTGGACCCGAAGCCGGGCGAGACCGCGTGGGACCTCTACGGCGGGGCCGGGCTGTTCGCCGCCGCGCTGGCCGGGCGGGTCGACGGGTCCCGGGTGACAGTGGTCGAGTCGGCCCCGGACGGGGTGGCCGCGGCCCGGACGAACCTGGCCGACCTGTCCGGCGTCGAGGTGGTCGCGGCCCGGGTGGAGACCGCGCTGGCCCGCCGCCGGATCACCGGCCCGGTCGACCTGGTGGTGCTCGACCCGCCGCGTTCGGGCGCCGGCGCGGCGGTGGTGCGCGGCGTGGTGACCGCGAGCCCGCGTGCGGTGGCCTACGTGGCCTGCGACCCGGCCGCGTTCGCCCGGGACGTGCGGACGTTCGCCGAGACGGGCTGGCGGCTGACCGGGCTGCGCGGGTTCGACCTGTTCCCGATGACCCAGCACGTCGAGCTGGTCGGCCTGTTCCTGCCCCCGGCACAGTGACTAGCCTGGCCCGATGAAGATCGTCGGGTTGATGTCGGGGACGTCGTACGACGGGGTGGACGTCGCGGCCGGCGAGTTCACCCTCGACGGGGACACGCTGCGGCTGCGGCCGCTCGGTCACCGCGAGCTGGCCTACCCGGACGACCTGCGGGAGCGGATCGGCGCGTTGCTGCCGCCGGCGGCCACCACGATCGAGGCGGTCTGCCGGCTGGACAACCGCCTCGGCGAGGTGTTCGCCGAGGCGGCTTCCGTCGGCGTCGAGCTGGCCGGCGGCGCGGCCGACGCGGTCGTGTCGCACGGGCAGACCGTCTTCCACTGGGTCGACGGCGGCCGGGTGCGCGGCACGCTCCAGCTCGGCGCGCCGGCCCGGGTGGCCGCGCGGGTGGGCGTACCGGTGCTGCACGACCTGCGCTCGGCGGACGTGGCGGCCGGCGGGCAGGGCGCGCCGCTGGTCCCGGCGTTCGACGCGCTGCTGCTCGACGCCGGCACCTCCCCGCGCGCGGCGCTGAACCTCGGCGGGATCGCGAACCTCACCGTGGTCGCGCCCGGGGCGCCGGTCCTCGGGTACGACGTGGGCCCGGCCAACGCGCTGCTGGACGCCGCCGCCCGTCGGTTCCTGGGTCGGCCCTGCGACGTCGACGGGGCGCGGGCCGCCGCCGGCCGGGTGCACGGGGCGCTGCTGGCCCGGCTGCTCGCCGAGCCCTACTACGCCGCACCGCCACCCAGGTCGACGGGGAAGGAGCTGTTCCACGCCGGCTACCTGGACGCCGCGCTGGGCGCCCTGGGCGAGCCGGTGGCCGCCGACGACGTGCTGGCCACGCTCACCGAGCTGACCGCCCGCACGGTCGCCGACGCCTGCGACCGGCACCGGGTGACCGAGGTGGTGGCCGCCGGCGGGGGAGTGCGTAATCCCACACTTCGGGCACGGCTGGCCGCGCTCGGGGCGGGTCGCTGGCGGCTGCGCACCACCGACGAGCTGGGCGTGCCGGCGCAGGCCAAGGAGGCGTACGCGTTCGCGCTGCTGGGCTGGCTGAGCTGGCACGGGCTGCCCGGCGCGGTGCCCTCGGTGACCGGCGCGACCCGGGCCGCCGTGCTCGGCTCCTGGACCCCGGCCGGCCCTCCGTTCGGGGCGCCGACCCCGGCACCGCCGCGCCGGCTGGTGGTGGCCTCCTGATCCACGGCTCGGCTGCGGACTGTGCCACGGCCGATAGACTCTCCGGTCATGAGTGTTGAAGAGGGCACGGCCAACCACGGTCGGCTGCTGGGCGCCGTCCGCGGCCCGCAGGACGTGAAGCGGATGACCGCCGAGCAACTGGACATCCTCGCCGCCGAGATCCGGGACTTCCTGATCGCGAAGGTCTCCCGCACCGGCGGGCACATCGGCCCCAACCTCGGCGTCGTCGAGCTGACGCTGGCCATGCACCGGGTGTTCGACTCTCCGCGCGACCGGCTCCTCTTCGACACCGGCCACCAGGCGTACGTGCACAAGATCCTCACCGGCCGGCAGGAGGGCTTCGACAAGCTCCGCCAGCGCGGTGGCCTCTCCGGCTACCCCAGCCAGGCGGAGAGCGAGCACGACCTGATCGAGAACTCGCACGCCTCCACCGCCCTGTCCTACGCCGACGGCCTGGCCAAGGCGTACGCGCTGCGCGGCGAGAAGCGGTCCGTGGTGGCCGTGGTCGGCGACGGCGCGCTCACCGGCGGCATGTGCTGGGAGGCGCTGAACAACATCGCCACCGCCGGCAACCCGCTGGTCATCGTGGTCAACGACAACGGCCGGTCCTACTCGCCGACCATCGGCGGTCTCGCCGACCACCTGTCGTCGCTGCGGCTCAACCCCGGCTACGAGAAGGTGCTCGACACCGTCAAGGACGCGCTGGGCAACACGCCGTTCGTCGGCAAGCCGATGTTCGAGGTGCTGCACGCGGTCAAGAAGGGCATCAAGGACGCGGTCGCCCCGCAGGCCATGTTCGAGGACCTCGGCATCAAATACGTGGGCCCGGTCGACGGCCACGACGTGCCGGCGGTCGAGGCGGCGCTGCGCGCGGCGAAGAACTTCGGCGGCCCGGTGATCGTGCACGCGGTCACCCGCAAGGGCTACGGCTACCGCCCCGCCGAGGACGACGAGGCGGACTGCCTGCACGGTCCCGGCGCCTTCGACGTGGAGACCGGCCAGCTGGTCGCCGCGCCGTCGGTGAAGTGGACCCACGTCTTCGCGAACGAGCTGGTGACCATCGCCGACGAGCGCCCCGACGTGGTGGGCATCACCGCCGCCATGGCCGAGCCGACCGGCATCGCCACGCTGGCCCGCAAGTACCCGGAGCGGGTCTACGACGTGGGCATCGCCGAGCAGCACGCGGCCACCTCCGCCGCCGGCCTGGCCATGGGCGGCCTGCACCCGGTGGTCGCGGTCTACGCCACGTTCCTCAACCGCGCCTTCGACCAGGTCCTGCTGGACGTGGCGATGCACAAGCTGCCGGTCACGTTCGTGCTGGACCGGGCCGGCATCACCGGCCCGGACGGGCCCAGCCACTACGGCATCTGGGACATGTCCGTCTTCGGCGTGGTGCCCGGCCTGCGCATCGCCGCGCCCCGCGACTCGGCCACGCTGCGCGAGGAGCTGCGCGAGGCGATCGCCGTCGACGACGGCCCGACCATCCTGCGCTTCCCGACCGGCACCGTCGCCGCCGACCTGCCGGCCGTGCGCCGGGTCGGCCCGGTCGACGTACTGGCCGAGTCGGCGCGTACCGACGTGCTGCTGGTCGCGGTCGGCTCGTTCGCCGGCCTCGGCATGGAGGTCGCCGCCCGGGTCGCCGAGCAGGGCTACGGCGTCACCGTGGTCGACCCGCGCTGGGTCCGCCCGGTCCCCGCCGAGCTGGTCGAGCTGGCCGCCGGGCACCGCCTCGTGGTCACCGTCGAGGACGGCGTGCGGGTCGGCGGCGTGGGCTCCGCGCTGGCCCAGGCGATGCGGGACGCCGACGTCCGCGTGCCGGTGCGCGACCTGGGCGTACCGGCCGACTGGCACCCGCACGGCAGCCGCGCGCAGATCCTGTCCGACCTGGGGCTGACCGCGCAGGACGTGGCCCGCGACGTCACCGGCTGGATCTCCGGCCTGGACGCCGCCCCGGTCGACCCGGCCACCGACGGGGCCGCCGCGCAGAACTGATCCGGCTACGGTGCACGGGCGGTCCCGCTGTCGCGGGGCCGCCCGCTCCCTGCCCGGAGGCGTGATGGATGTTCGTGCGGCCGGCCCGGCCGACCTGGACCGCATCGTCGACCTGCACACCCGTGCCCGGATCGCCTACTACGGCGAGGGCGGTCTGCCCGTCGGGGAGATCGTCACCCCGGAGCTGGCCCGGGAGCAGCGCGCCGGATGGATGGCGGCGATCGACGCGCCCCACAAGCACGTCCGCTGCGCCACCGTGGACGGTGTGCTGGTCGGCCTGCTGGCCATGGGTCCGCCGCACACGCCGGAGACGAACGCCGCCCAGCTCTACCAGATCCACGTCGACCCGGACCGGTGGGGCCGGGGCATCGGTGGCACCCTGCACGGCCTGTTCCTACGCCACCTGGAGACCGAAGGGCTCTCCGTGGGCCTGCTGGAGGTGTGGGAGCGGAACACCCGGGCCCGCGCCTTCTACACCCGACACGGCTGGCACCTGGACGGCACCACCCGCCCCGGCCCCGCCGACGCCCCCTATCTCGGCATGCGCCGCTCCGCTCCCTGACCGGCCGGTCGAGCCCCGACCCGCGGTCCCGAGCCGCTGTTCCCGGCCGCCGGCCGCGCCTCGCGCCCGTGCCCGTGCCCGTGCCCGTGCCCGTGCCCCGCGCCCGTGCCCCGTGCCCCGCGCCCGTGCCCCGTGCCCCGCGCCCGTGCCCCGTGCCCCGCGCCCGTGCCCCGTGCCCCGCGCCCGTGCCCCGTGCCCCGCGCCCGCGCCCCGTGCCCCGCGCCCGCGCCCCGTGCCCCGCGCCCGCGCCCCGGGCCCGCGTGTCCCGGGCCGGCCTACGCGTCTCCACCGCTCGGGCTCAGGCCGAGGCCCTCGATCGTGGACTTATGGCGCCCGTGATGTCCATTACCCCCGACTCCACAGGCACCACAACCCCACGATCGCGTCGCGCGACCTTCGACGGGCGACGATCTCGTCGATCATGAGGTTGGCCGGGGCCTGCCGTCCGATTTGTCGCCGCCAACTTCATGATCGACGCTTCCTGGCCGGGTGAGGCTTGGTGATCAAGGAGTTTGGGGGCTGGGGAGTGCGGGATCGTGACGCGAAGTCCTTGGGCGGGGCGGGGGCGGGGGCGGGGGCGGGGCGGGGGTGGGGGGTCAGGGGCGGGTGGTGTAGGTGCGGAGGGCTCGGAGGAAGTCGAGTTTGCGGAAGCCGGGCCAGTAGACGTCGCAGAAGTACAGTTCCGAGTGGACGGCCTGCCAGAGCAGGAAGCCGGACATCCGCCGCTCGCCGCTGGTGCGGATGACCAGGTCGGGATGCGGCCGGCTGCCGGTGTAGAGGTGGGCGCCGATGGCCTCCTCGGTGAGGTGGTCGGCCACCTCGCGGAGCGTGACGCCGTTCTCCGCCGCCTCGTGCAGGAGGTTCCGGACCGCGTCGGTGATCTCCACGCGGCCGTCGTAGCCGATCGCGACGGTGAGGTGGAAGCCCCGGTCCCGGTCGCGGGTGGCGTCCTCGGCCAGCTTCAGCGCGTGTCGGGTCGATTCGGGCAGGACCTCGGTGCGGCCGGCCACGTGCAGCCGCCACGGGCTGTCCGGTCGGAGCAGCGGCTCGGCGATCACCTCCTCGACCAGCCGCATCAGGTGGGCCACCTCGCCGGATTCACGCTTGCGCACGTTGTCGACGGACGCGACGAACAGGGTGATCTGGCGGATCCCCAGCTCGGCACACCAGCCGGCCACCTCGTGCAGGTGCGCGGCGCCGTACCGGTGGCCCACCGACGGGTCGTCGAAGCCCATCTGCCGGGCCCACCGGCGGTTGCCGTCCATCACCATCGCCACGTGCCGGGGCAGTGCCGCGCCGACGAGCCGCGCCCGCAGGCGGCGGGCGTGCAGCCGGCGAACCAGGTCGGTCAGCACGGTCACCGGGGGGAGGAGAGGGAGCGGTACCAGGTCTTCTCGGTGCCGGCCAGGCTGAACGTCTGCTTGCCGTCGGTCTGCTCGACCACCACCAGGCCCGGGCGGTCGACCAGGCGGGTGGTGCCCGGCGGGGCGGCGAAGGAGGCGTCCCGGGTCCGCCAGGACAGCACCGCGAGCGACTGCCCCGGCAACGGCAGGTGATAGGCCTGCAACGTGGTGGAGCGGTCGGCGGGGGAGACCACCGGGGTGCCGCCACCGGCCGGGCGGTAGAGCACCGCGGTCATCGTCCCGCTCGGGGTCTCCCAGGTCAGCTGCTCCAGGTCGCCCGGCTCCCCGCCACCGAGGGCCACCGAACCCAGCGACCGGGTCGCGATCTTCGCCATCGGCCAGGACTCCGGTGCGGAGCGAGGCGCCTCGCGGTCGCCGATGCGGCGCGGCGCACTGCCGAACGGGCCCCGCTCACCGGCCAGCACGCAGGTGTCCAGGCCGGTCAGGGCACGCTTGCCGGCGCCGGTCTCGTCGCGAACCAGCGGGTAGCGGGGCGCCTCGGTCGCCGTACCCAGGTCGAGGACGCGGTCGGCGGCCCGGCCGCGCGGCAGCGACGGCGTGGGCCGCAGCGTCGCGGTCAGCTCGACGGCCCGGCAGGCCGGCACGGCGACCGGCTCGGTGACGCCGTCGCCGCCGGCCACCGCCCTGCCGTCCGGACCGAGCAGGCGCTCCACCCGGGCGGAGGTGAGGTAGCGGCGGCCGGTGGGCTCCCGCACCGGCAGCACGTCGGAGTAGACCAGGTAGCCGGGTTCGGTGTACTCGGTGGCGTGGGCCACCCGCCACCGCTGCCCGTCCCGGTCGAGCTGCAGCAGCCAGGAGGTGGAATCCCCGGGCACGTCGGCGGCGACCAGTGCCAGCGGGGCGCCGCCGACCTGGCCGGAGAAGAGGATGCCGGAGGAGGGCAGGTGCGCGCGGTCGTCCACCGGCGAGCGCCAGCCCCGCACCGCGGCGGTGATCGCGGCGGTCGCGGCGGCGTCCTTGGCCAGGCTGCCGCGCGGCGGCCAGACCGCCAACGTGCCGTCCAGGCTGTCGTAGCCGACCCGCAGGTCCGCCGGCTGCCGCTCGGCGACCGGCCCACAACCGACTGTGACCAGGAGCAACGCGGCCAGCGCGGTGCCCGGCACAGCGCCTCGGCGGGCTGAAGCCACCCTGATCCCCTCGCCGGTCGTCGGTCGGAAGCCCACATGGTACGAGACGGCCCGGCACCCGGGCGCGCCCGGCTCTCCCTCTCGTCGCGGAACGTGACGCGCGATTCGTGGGTCAATATCCGGCTCCGGTAGACTCCGCCGACTGTGACGCCTGCCGAGACCCGCGGCGCCTCGACGCCGGCCGCCGACGCCCCGACGGGCTCCCGATCCGTCACCCTCGATCCACCGCCGGTCACTCGCCGTGAACCTCCGGCCGAGCCGCGCGAGCCCGCGGTCCCCACCACCGAACCCGTCGCGCCGGCCGCGCGCCGCCGGTGGCGCTGGCGGTGGACCCGCCGGCGCATCGACCTGGTGGTGTACGCCGGCTTCCTGCTCGCCGCGATCTGGGTGACCAGCGGCATCTGGGCCGACCCGGCCGGCCGGGTGGCCGCGCTCTACAGCAGCGACCCCGCGCAGGTGCAGTTCTTCCTGGCCCACTCGGTGCGGGTGGTGCTGCACGGCGAGTTCCCGTTCTTCACCGAGCAGTTCAACTACCCCGACGGGGTCAACCTGATGGCGAACACCGCCATCCTGGCGCTCGGCATCCCGATGGTGCCGGTGACCCTCCTGTTCGGACCGGCGGTCTCCTTCGTCGCGCTGGTCACGATCGGCCTGGCCGGCACCGCCGCCGCCTGGTACCGGGTGCTCTCCCGACACCTGGTCCGGCACCGGCCGGCCGCCGCGGTCGGCGCCTGGTTCTGCGGGTTCTCCCCGGCCATGCTGTCGCACGCCAACTGGCACCCGAACATCATCAGCCAGTTCCTGCTGCCGTTCATCGTCTGGCGGGTGCTGGTGCTGACCCGGTCGGCCCGGCCGGTGCGCGACGGCGCGCTGCTCGCCCTGCTGGTGGTCGTGCAGGCGTTCATCAACGAGGAGATCCTGCTCTTCACCGCGCTGGCCCTGGGCGTGTTCCTGCTCGCCGTGCTGGTGCAGCAGCGCGAGCGGTGGGCCGCCGCGTGGCGCCCGCTCGGCGTCGGGCTGGCGGTCTGCGCGGTGCTGGCCGGCGCGCTGCTGGCGTACCCGCTCTGGGTGCAGTTCGCCGGGCCGATGGCCTACCACGGACTCAGCGACGCGGTACGCGACTACGGCAACGACATCGCCGCGTTCGTCGCCCCCGGCTCGCCCACGTTCGGCGGCAACGAGCGGGCCAACGTCAACCTCGCCCCGAACTACTCCGAGGAGAACGCCTTCTTCGGCTGGAGCCTGTCGCTGCTGGCCGTGGGCATCGTCGTCTGGCTGCGTCGGGACGTGATGGTCCGGGCGCTCGCCGCGACCGGCCTGTTCTTCGCGGTGCTCTCCCTCGGCGAGCGGATCTCCTGGTGGGACCGGGACCTGGCCGCCGGCCCGTGGGAGCTGCTGGTGCGGCTGCCGCTGCTGGACGCCGTGGTGCCGACCCGGTTCGGCCTGATCACCAGCGTGACCGTCGCGGTGCTGCTGGCGTACGCGGTGCGCAGCGCCTGGGTGTTGCGCGGCGTGGAGCGTCGCACCGCGCGGACGCTGACCGCCGCGGGCCTGGTCTTCGCGCTGCTGCCGATCGCGCCCATGCCGTTGCGGGTCACCACCCGCCCGCCGGTGCCGGAGTTCATCACCGCCGACCGGTGGCGGCAGTACGTCGGACCGGACCAGACCCTGGTGTCCGTGCCGGTGCCCGCGATGGGCAACACCGACCCGATGCGCTGGGCGGCCAGCACCGACCTCGACTTCAAGATTCCCGGCGGCTACTTCCTCGCCCCGCGCAACGGCGTCACCGGCGACCCGGGCCGCTTCGGCGGCCGACGCAGCGGCATCGGCGAGGTGCTGGCCGACGTGGCGTCGACCGGGCGTACCCCGAAGCTCGACGACCGGCAGCGCCGCCGCTTCCTCGACGAGCTGCGGCACTGGAACGCGGCGGTGGTGGTGCTGCCGGTGGACGAGCAGAATGCCGAGCCGCTGCGTCGCACCGTGGAGCAGCTGGTCGGGCCCGCCCGGCAGGAGCTGGACGTGTGGGTGTGGGACGTCCGGACACTGACCGGCCGGTCCGCCTGACGACCGCGGCGGCGGTCCGCCCGGTCACGGCCCGCCCGGCCCCCGAGCCCCGGTGGCGCCCGGTCGACGCGCTGGTGGTGGCCGGCTATGTCGCGCTGGCCGTGCTGCTCACCGCCGACCAGTGGCGCCGGCCGGACCGGCTGTTCCACCAGGCCGGCGACCAGATGCTGTTCGAGTGGATGCTGGCCCGGGCCGCCCGCGCGGTCACCGGTGGCGAGAACCCGCTGCACAGCGCCGCGCTGAACGTGCCGCACGGGGTGAACCTGATGGCCAACACCTCGGTGCTCGGGCTGGGCGTGCCGCTCACCCCGGTGACCGTGGCGTTCGGCTCCCAGGTGGCCTTCCTGGTCGCCGTGGCGCTCAGCCTCGCCGGCACCGCCACCGCCTGGTACGCGCTGCTCGCCCGCCGGCTGGTCCGCTCCCGGGCCGCCGCCGCGGTGGGCGGGCTCTGCTGCGGCTTCGCCCCCGGGATGGTGGCGCAGGCCGGCGCGCACCTGCACATGGCCGCCCAGTTCCTGGTCCCGGTGATCCTCGCGCTGGTGTTCCGGCCGGCCACCGACCGGGTACGCCGCGACGGCGTGCTGCTCGGGCTGGCGGTCGCCTACCAGGTGTTCCTCGGCGAGGAGGTGCTGGTCTTCCTGGCGCTGGCCGCCGGCGTGCTGGCCGGGGCGTACGCGCTGGCCGACCGGGCCGCGGCGCGCCGGCTGGCGCCCGTGGTGGCGCGCCGGCTGGGCGTCGGCGCGGCGGTGGCCGGCGTGCTGCTGGCGTACCCGCTGTGGTTCCAGTTCTTCGGGCCGGGCCACTACACCGGGATGCCGTTCCACACCCGCGGCTACCGGCTGGACCTGGCCTCGTTCACCGCCGCCGCCCGGCAGACCGTGGCCGGGGACGGCCACCGCGCCGGGCTGCTCTCGCCGAACCCGACCGAGCAGAACTCGTTCTTCGGGCCGTTCCTGCCGCTGCTGGCGCTGCTCGTGGTGGTGCGGCTGTGGCGCCGGCCGCTGGTGCGCGCGCTGGCCGCCTGCGGGCTGCTGTTCGCGGCGCTCTCGCTCGGCGCCACGGTGGTGGTGAACCGGCACGACACCGGGCTGCCCGGCCCGTACCGGCTGCTCGCCGGCGTGCCGCTGCTCGACCTGGTGGTGCCGGCGCGGTTCGCGCTGGTCTGCGTACCGGTGGCCGGGGTGCTGCTGGCGCTGGCCGTGGACCGGGTGCGGCGCGGCGCCGTCCGCGCCTGGGCGCCGTGGGCCGGCGCGGTCGCCGCCGCGCTGCTGCCGCTCGCGCCCACCCCGATCCGCACCGTGCCGGTCACGCCGGTGCCGGCCGTGGTGGCCGGCGGCGGCTGGCGGGCGTACGTCCCGCCGGGCCGGACGCTGGTGCCGGTCCCGCCGGTCACCGGCGCGGCCGCCAGCCCGGCCATGTTCTGGTCGGCGCGCACCGGGCTCGCGTTCGACGCGCCGGGTGGCTACTTCATCGGACCGCGCTCGGCCACCGACCCGACCGCCCGGTGGGGCGCGCCGGACCGGCCCACCGCGCTGCTGCTGCGCCGGGCCGCCGAGACCGGTCAGGTGCCGCCGGTCGGCGACGCGGAGCGCCGGCAGGCGGTGGCGGACCTCCGGCACTGGCGGGCGGCGGCGCTGGTGCAGGCCGACTCGTCGCCGG
The DNA here is from genome assembly GCF_900090105.1 of Micromonospora humi. Classification (GTDB taxonomy): domain Bacteria; phylum Actinomycetota; class Actinomycetes; order Mycobacteriales; family Micromonosporaceae; genus Micromonospora; species Micromonospora humi. Next base: position 61,595 of record NZ_FMDM01000017.1, read on the forward strand.
CCGACCCGGTGCGGGCCACCGTGGACGCCCTGGTCGGGCCCGGCCGGGACGTCGCCGGCGGGCACCTGTGGGACGTCCGCCCCCTGCTCGGCTGACGCCCTACACGCGGTCGCGGACGTCCCAGAGCCACACGTCGTCGACCCGCTGCGCGGGGCCGAGCAGCGCGGTCATCAGGTCGCGCAGCACCGCCTCGCGCGGGTTCGCGCCGAGCACCACCACCGACGCCCGCCAGAAGCGCAGGTCCTCGATCGCCTGACGGCGGTTCTCGGGGGTGATCTCGGGGACCTCGTCGGCGTCCATGGTGGAGTAGATCAGCGTGCTGGTCGGGCGGTTCGGCGCGCCGAAGACACCCTCGCCGGCGGCGTTGGGGCCGATGAAGTAGCCGGCCGGGATCGGGAACTCCTGCGCGGTCAGCGCGCTCCAGCGCAGCGTCGGCAGCCCGTGCACGTTGCTGGGGATCGGCACCGGCACCAGCGTCCGGCCGGCCGGCACGTAGGGCCGCCAGCCGCCGGCGGTGATGAAGTGCGGCGGCGGGTCGATCCGCTGCGCCGGCAGCGGGCGCGGGAACAGCGGCAGCAGGGCGGCCACGATCGCGGCGTACCCGACCAGGCGCACCGCCCGCCGTCGGCCCGTCGCGGCCCGGTCCCCGTCGCGCGCGCCGGTCGTGCCGTCCGCGTCGGCCGTGCCGTCGGGGTCGGCGTCGTGAGCGCCGGAGCGGGGCGCGGGCACCGTCGGCCGGGCGGTGCGGGCCAGCGTGTCCCAGGCCAGCGCCAACAGCACGCCGATCGCGCCCACCACCACCAGGCTCAGCCGGGTCGGCATCATCATCTCGACCAGCGGCAGGTCGTCCGGCACGTACGCCCACGGCCCGGCCACGTCGGTCTCCGCGCCGTCGAAGCGCACCACCGGACCGATCGAGGCGACGGTGAAGAGGACCACCAGCACGGCCAGGATCCGGGCCGGCACCGAGCGGCGGACCAGCAGCACCAGCGCGACCAGCGCGACGAGCACCAGCGGCCAGCCGAACCAGGTGTTCTGCTCGGTCAGCCCGATGGTCTTCTCCACCGCCTCGTCCCCGGCGACGGTGTCCCGGGCGAAGGTGACGAAGGCCATCAGGTCCTCGCCCCAGTTGTGGAAGACCCCGCCCTGCAACCCCCGGTAGGACTGCGGGCCGTTGAACTGGAACCAGATCGGGTACGCGGTGAGCAGCAACGCCACCCCGCCACCGACCCCGATCGCGGCGAGGAACGCCCCGGCCCGCTCCCGGGCCGCGCGCGGCCGCTGCACCACGTACGCCACCACGACGACCAGGCAGGCCAGCGCGGTGAGCAGCAGCATCTCCTCGTTGACGAAGATCTGGTACGCCACCAGCAGCCCGAGCGCCAGGCCGTTGCGCCGCCAGCGGCCCGGCTCGCCGAGGCGCAGCACCCGGGCCACGATCAGTGGGAGCAGGAAGTTCGACACGAAGTTCGGCTGCCCGTTGGCGTGGTGCACGATGCCCGGCGCGAAACCGAGGAACGCGCCACCGACGAACGCCGCCGCCCGGGAGCGGACCAGGTGCCGCGACAGCGCCCAGTAGGACGTGGCGGCGGTCGCCGACAGCGCCGCGCCCAGGTAGAGCGCGTACATCACCTGTGGGCCGAGCAGCATGGTCAGCGGCGCCAGCGGCAGCGTCACCCCGAGCAGCGAGGTGTTCGCCATCATGTTCACCCCGTCCGGCGCGTTCTGCCGGGCGGTGAAGAGCGGGTTCTCCAGGTGCCGCACCGAGTACGCGCCGTGCGCGAACAGCCACTCGAACCAGCTGTGGTCGGTCGGCAGGTGCGACGACACCCGGTGCTGCACGTCGCCCCAGTAGTTGAGGCAGACGAGAACACCGAGCAACGCATAGGCTCCGATGGCCAGCACGTCGGCGCGAGCCGGTCGGCGACGGGGCCGTCGTGGCGGATCCGCCACGACGGCGTCCACCTCGACGGACGAGGAGTTCAGAGGGGGATCCACCACCGGCACGGCCACGACGGGCCATCGTACAGGCGGCTCGGCCTCGGTCCGGTCACGGTCGGGCGGCGGCACGGCGGCGCGGGAAGGGATGGTCGTGACCGTCATCGATCTGGGCGAGCTGCGCGACGACGCCCCGGCGCCCGGGCCGCCGGCCCGGCCGCCGCGCGCCGTCGGGCGGCCGTTCCGCGCCGCGGTGGTGCTGCTGGTGGCGCTCGTCACGCTCGCCGCCGCGGCGCCGCCGCCCCGGTCCGCGGCGCACCGGCTCCCGGGCGGCACCGGGGCCTCCGCGTTCCTCTCCGGCGACCGGGTGTACGTGGTGCTGCGGACCACGCAGCGGCCGGGCTGGGAGGTCGTCGCGTACCGCGAGGGCCGTGAGCGGTGGCGGGCCGGGATGCCCGGCACGGGCGACGTCGTCGGGTTGTGGGAACAGGGCGGGCGGGTGCTCGCCGTGGCAACCGGTGACGGCGAGGGATGGGAGACGGTGGCGTTCGACGCCGGCACGGGTGCCCGCCGCTGGCGGCGGTCCGGCTTTGCGTTCCCGGCCGGCGACGCGGTGCTGCTGCGCCCGGTGGGTGGGCCGGGCCCGCAGTCGGTCCGCCGGTTGGCGGTGGCCGACGGGCGGACGCTCTGGACCGCGCCCGCGCCGGACGGACAGGACGTGCAGTTCAGCTATGGACCGTCCGGGGTCGAGAGGATCCTGCTGGTGCCGAACGCCGGCCGGACGGTGGTGCTGGACGCGGTGACCGGCGCCCGGCTGGCCGCCCGGAACCTGCACCCGGAGGAACTGCCCGGCCCGCGCACGATGCAGGGCACCGGCGGGCTCTTCCTGGAAGCCGTCCAGACCTCGGACGCCGGCGCGACAGTGAATGCGTACGAGCTGGACACGCTCCGGTTGCGGTGGACCGTCGAGCTGCCGCTGGTCGATCACCTGGAGCAGTGCGGGGGGCTGCTCTGCGCCGCCCGGCAGAACGGCGGGATACGCGCGCTCGACCCGGGCACCGGCGCGCCGCGCTGGACCGCCGAGCGGTGGCAGAGCGTGCTCCGGGCCGACGCCGGCCGCCTGCTGGTGGCCACCGGCGGCACCACCGGCGACCACCTGGCGGTGCTGGACGAGGCGGACGGGCGGCTGGTCACCGACCTCGGCGACTGGGCGGTGCTGCCGCAGGACGAGTCGACCGGGCGGATCCTCCTGACCCGGCCGTTGGGTGGCGGCCGGCAGCTCCTCGCCGAGCCGGACCTGTCGGGCGGCCCGCCCGTGGTGCGCGACGTGCTGACCGGCACCGACTGCCGGGCCGGTACGACGCTGCTGATCTGCCGGCAGGTCGGTGGCGACTTCACGCTGCGGCGGCTGCCGTGAGCCCGGTCATCGAGCTGGGCGAGCTGCGGCCCGCCGAGGACGGCGACGAGCCGCTTCCCGCGCCGCCCCGGCGACCTCCCGGCCGGGCCGCCCGCGCGGTGGCGCTCGGCTGCCTGCTGCTGCTCACCATGGCCGGCGCGGCGCGGCCGGCGGGGCGGCCGGTGCCGGTCCGGGTGCCCGCGCCGCAGGGTGCCGTCTTCGTGGCGCTGGCCGGCCGGCTGGTGGTGGCCGACGGTCCCGGTGCGGTGAACCGGGGCGGTCGGGAGGTCACCGCCTTCCGGCTGCCCGGTGGTGAGCCGGCGTGGCGGTTCACGCTGCCCGCCGGCGACCACGTGCTGGGGCTGACCGGCGCCGCCGAGGGACTGCTGGTGACGAGCAGTCCGACCGGTGTCGGCGACACGCTCGCCACGCTGCTCGATCCGGCGACCGGCGCGGTCCGCTGGCGGCAGCCCGGTTACCCGATCGCGACCGCGGCGGGCGGGCTGCTGGTCGAGAACCCCCGCCCGGGCGGCACCGGCAGCGTGCGGTCCGTCGACCCGGCGTCGGGCGCGGTGCGCTGGTCGCTGCCGGTGCCCGCGCAGGGCGTGTCGTACCGGCGCGACGCCCGGGGGGTGACGCAGCTGGTGCTGGTCGAGCCGGACGGCCGGGTCGCCGTGCACGACGCCGGTTCGGGCGCGCGGGTGCGCGACGGCCGGGTGTCGTCCGCGCCGGACGGCGTCTCCCACCGGTTCGCGCAGGTCGTCGGCGATCTGCTGCTGGTCGACGACGGCGCCGGCGCGGTCACCGCGTACGGGCTGGACCGGCTGGAGCGGCGCTGGACGGTGCCGGTGGACCCGCGCGCCGGCATCTGGTTCACCGACTGCGCCGGCGTGCTCTGCCAGCGCGACCAGGTCGGCGGGGCGAAAGCCCTCGATCCCGCCACCGGCCGCCCCGCGTGGGCGGAGGAGCGGTGGATCGGGCTCGCGCCGGTCGGCGGCCGGTTGATCGCCGCGGCGACGGGCGACGGCCCCGAGCTGGAGCTGTGGGCGCTCGAAGCGGCCACCGGCCGGGTGCTCGCCCGGCTCGGCCGCTGGCGCGTCACCGGCCGCGACGACGGGTCCGGCACGCTGGCCGGGCTGCTCGGGCTGCGTCGACTCACCGGGGACCGGACGCTCGTCGGCGCGCTGGACGTGCCGGCCGGCGAGGCACGGATCCGGGCGGTCCTGCCGGGTTCCTGGGACGAGTGCGCGGACGCCGGCCAGGCGCTGGTGTGCCTGCGCCCGGCCGGCGGCCTGACGGTCTGGCCGGTCGGCGGGTGATCACCAGTTGGCCTGCCCGGGCGCCGGGGGCAGCGGCACCGACTCCGGCCGCAGCACGTACGTGATCCCGCCGCTGCCCGCCTGCCAGGCCGCCTCGAACGGCGTGCGGGGCACGGTCCGGCGGACCCGCTCGTCGTCCGGCGCGTACGGGTCGTTGAGCACCGGGTCGCCGTCGGCGCTGAAGCCGACCAGCACGATCAGGTGCCCCCGGGTGTCGTAGTCCAGCCCGGGCACCTGCCCCCGGGTGAACGCCGCCGAGACGATCAGCGGGATGCCGGCGGCCACGAACCGTTCCGCCTCGGCCAGCGAGCGCAGCCGGGTGACGAACGCGTCCACCCCGTGCGTCGCCGCGTACGCGGTGTTGAACGGCCAGTTGCCCGCCCCGCCGTAGGCGTGGTCGTAGCAGTGCCGGGCGGCGTGCACCACGACCGGCCGGGGGCCGGGCGGGTCGACCCAGGCGTACCGGTCCGGGGTGGGACCGGCGTGCCAGAAGTCGAGCACCATCGACACGCAGGTGGGACTGCACCAGGAGTCGCCGCCGCCACCCCAGCGGGTCTCGCCGCCGCCGTGCAGCCGTTGCGCGTAGCGCGGCACGTCCAGCACCCGCCCCCACGCCCCGCCGCCCGTGCCGCCGGCCGCGCCGTCGCCCTCGCCGGTTGAGCCGACACCGTCGTCGGCGGCGGCGGCGGCGACCGGGGCCGGATCGGTGGAGGCGACCACGCCGACCGAGCGCAGCACCGGGCCGGCCGGGGCGTCGGCGTGGCGGAACAGCGTCACCCGGGCCTGCCAGCCGGTCACCGTCGCGCCGGTGACCCGGAGCGTGTCCGCGGCCACCCGGGCCCGCCCGTCGGCCTGCCCGGGCACGGAGGAGCGGTGCACCGCGCTGTCGTCGGCCGCCCAGTCGCCCAGCGCGTACCAGCCGGTGGTGGCCGCGTCGGCGCCCCAGCCGCGCAGCTCCACCCGTAGCCAGCAGCCCGGTGGCGTGTCGGCGGTCCACGACGGCACCAGTTCGGTGGCGGCGAAGCCGACCGGCACCACCGGCGAGGTCCAGGCGCCGGCGGCGTGGTCGGCGGTGTTCCCGGAGTGCCGGTCGGTCTGCGTGAGCCGGTCGGCCGCCGCGTCCGGCGCCAGCCCGTCCGGGCCGACCCGGAGCCCGTCGGCGCGGCCCCGGTCCCGGTCGGCGGGGAAGCGGAAACGGCGGTACGCGACGTCCCGGCCGGGGTGCACGGCGCTCATCGGGGCTCCGCTCGGCTCGGCCCGGCCGGTCCGGCGCGGGTGGTGGTCGATCGTTGCCGGCGAGCATCGCGTACCCGAAGGTTTTCTGCAACGCCCGGCGCGTGCCGGCCGTTTGGTCGCCGGCACTAGGTTGTGGGAGGTCACGAGGTGGGAGGCCGGGATGCGGGTACTGGTGGTCGAGGACGAGCGCAACCTCGCCGACGCGATCGCGCGCGGGCTGCGCAAGCGCGGGATGGCGGTGGACGTCGCCTACGACGGCGACGCCGGGCACGAGGCGGCGTTCGTCACCCGCTACGACGTGGTGGTCCTGGACCGGGACCTGCCGGGCGTGCACGGCGACCGGATCTGCGCCGACCTGGCCGCCTCCGGCACGCTCACCCGGGTCCTCATGCTGACCGCGAGCGGGACCGTCGCCGACCGGGTCGAGGGGTTGCAGCTCGGCGCCGACGACTACCTGGCCAAGCCGTTCGCCTTCGACGAGCTGGTGGCCCGGGTGCAGGCGCTGGGCCGGCGGGCCACTCCGGCCGCGCCGCCGGTGCTGGCGGTGGCCGACCTGGAACTCGACCCGGCCCGGCGCGTGGTGACCCGGGCCGGCGTGCCGCTCGAGCTGACCAACAAGGAGTTCGGCGTGCTCGCCGAGCTGCTCAAGGCGCGCGGCGCGGTGGTGTCCAGCGAGGAGCTGCTGGAGCGGGTCTGGGACGCCAACACCGACCCGTTCACCACCATCGTCCGGGTCACCGTGATGACCCTGCGCAAGAAGCTCGGCGACCCGCCGTTGATCGACACCGTGGTCGGCGCGGGCTACCGCGTCGGCGAGCCCGCCTGATGGGCGCCCGGCGGGTACGACCGACGCTGCGGCTGCGGCTGACCCTGCTCAACGGCGTGCTCCTGGTCGGCGCCGGGGCGATCCTGGTGCTGCTGGCCTGGCTGCTGGTCCGCGACGCGCTGCGCCCCACCGACGAGCTGCTGCCCGGCACCACAGTGGTGCTCACCGACGGCCGCACCCTCGACGCCGGGCAGTGGCAGCGGCAACTCGTCGACGCCGCGTCGCGGGAGCTGCTGGTCAAGGGGCTGCTGGCATTGCTGGCGATCAGCGTCGTCGGGGTGGCCGGGGCCTACCTGGTGGCCGGTCGGGCGCTGCGCCCGCTGCACCAGGTCACCGCCACCGCCCGGCGGCTCGGCGAGACCACGCTGGACGAGCGGATCGGCTGGTCCGGGGCGGACGACGAGGTGGCCGAGCTGGCCGAGACGTTCGACGCGATGCTGGACCGGATCAGCGCCGCGTTCGAGGCGCAGAAACGGTTCGTCGCGAACGCCTCGCACGAGCTGCGGACGCCGCTCGCGGTGATGCGTACCGAGATCGACGTGACGCTCAGCGACGACGACGCGGACCTCGGCGAGTACCGCCGGATGGCCGGCGTGGTGCGGGAGGCGTCCGAGCGGGCCAACGGGCTGGTCGACGCGCTGCTGGTGCTGGCCAGCAGCGAGGCGCAGACCGGCCGGCGGCTGGCCCGACGCGCCGAGAGCGACCTCGCCGTGGGCACCGCCAACGCGCTCTCCGCGGTGGCCCGCGAGGTGGAGCGGATCGGCCTGAAGGTGCACACCTCGCTGCGCCCCGCGCCGGTGGTCGGCGACCCGGGGCTGCTCGACCGGCTGGCCGGCAACCTGGTGGAGAACGCGGTCCGCTACAACCACCTGCACGGCCGGATGTGGGTGCGCACCGGCACCGACGGGCAACGGTCCTGGCTGGTGGTGGGGAACACCGGCTTCGAGGTCGCCCCGGCCGAGGTGCCCGGGCTGTTCGAGCCGTTCCGGCGGGGCGGGCAGGAACGCACCGGGGCCCGCGGCTCCGGACTCGGCCTGTCCATCGTGCGGGCGGTCTGCGACGCGCACGGCGGCACCGTGAAGGCGGTCGCCCAGCCCGGCGGCGGCCTGGAGGTGACCGTGACGCTCCCGTCGGCCGACCCGCCGGCGGCCACCTGACCGCCGATCCGCGCCCGTCCGGGCGTACCCCCGGGGTCACCTGATCGTGCGGCCCGGCCCGGCTGTCCCGGCCGGCGCGGCGGGTGGTCGGGCGTGGCGGCGCGGTGGTCGGTCAGAAAGCTTGCCGGGCGCTGGACGGCGGTGCGGGCGTGGCCCAGGGTGAGCGGAGCGACACGCCTCCCCGTCGATCCTACGGAGCTGCCCGTGACCCACCCCTCGGCCCCGCGCCGCCGCGTCCTCGCGGTCCTCGCCGCCGTCGCGCTCACCGCGGCCGGCCTGGCCCCGGCCGCCCCCGCCGGCGCCGCGCCCAACCACACGACAGTGGTCAAGGCCACCCCCTCCACCGCGTCACCGGACATCATGGACGGCACCGTCGACGCGATCCACGACGCCGGCACGAAGATCATCGTGGCCGGCTCCTTCAGCACCGTGCAGAACCGCAACTCCGACACCGACATCCCGCGCAACTACCTGCTCGCCTTCGACAAGGCCACCGGCGTCGTCGACACCGCGTTCGCGCCGACAATCGACAACGAGGTGTACGCGGTGGTGGCCGGCCCCACCGCCGGCACCGTCTTCGTCGCCGGCAAGTTCAACACCGTCAACGGGGTGACCCGGCGCAAGGTGGCGCTGCTGAACGTCGCCACCGGGGCGCTGGTCACCGGCTTCGCCCCGCCGGCGTTCAACGGGCTGGTCAACGACATCGCCGTGGTCGGCAACCGACTGCTGGTCGGCGGCATCTTCACCACCGCCGGCAACACCACCCCGCGCGGCGGGCTGGCCTCGCTCAACGCCACCACCGGCGCGGTGGACACCTATGTCACCACCGCGCTGACCGAGCACCACAACTACGACGGGGTCAGCGGCTCCAACGCCGGCGTCGGGGTGGAGAAGATGGCCGTCTCGCCGGACGGCACGCGGCTCGTGGTGATCGGCAACTTCAAGAAGGCCGACGGCGTGCTGCACGACCAGATCGTCCAGCTGGACCTGGGCGCCACCGCGGCCACCGTCGCCGACTGGAACACCAGCCGCTACACACCGCGCTGCAAGTGGCAGGCCTTCGACTCGTACATGCGGGACATCGCGTACGCGCCGGACGGCGGCTACTTCGTGGTGGTCACCACCGGCTCGCCGTACGCCGGCACGCTCTGCGACGCCGCGGCCCGCTTCGAGGGCGGCACCACCGCCGCCGACGCGCAGCCGACCTGGATCGACTACACCGGCGGCGACACGTTCCTCTCGGTCGCCGTCAGCGAGCAGGCGGTCTACGTCGGCGGTCACTTCCGCTGGCTGAACAACACCGCCGGCGCCGACAACGCCCGGGCCGGCGCGGTCGGCCGGGCCAGCATCGCGGCGCTCGACCCGCGTACCGGCCTGCCGCTGTCGTGGAACCCGGGCCGGCACCCCCGCGGCATCGGCGCCTCCGAGATGCTGGTCACCCCGGCCGGGCTCTGGGTCGGCGGCGACACCTCGTGGATCGGCAACTTCCAGTTCCGCCGCGAGCGGATCGCATTCTTCCCGCTGGCCGGCGGCACGGCGCCGCACCCGACCACCTCGGCCACCCTGCCCGGCAGGGTCTACCAGGCCGGCGTGCCGAAGCCGACGAACGTGCTGTACCGGGTGAACGCCGGCGGCCCGGCGGTGCCGGCCACCGACGGCGGGCCGGACTGGGCGGTCGACGACGGCGGCAACCCCAGCCCGTACCACAACACCGGCAGCTCGGCCGCCGGCTTCGCCGCGGTCGGCTCGCTGGACGCCACAGTGCCGGCCGGCACGCCCGCCGCCCTCTACAGCGACGAACGGTACGACCCGGCCGGCGCGCCGGAGATGACCTGGCAGTTCCCGGTGCCCGCCGGAACCGAGGTGCAGGTGCGGCTCTATCTGGCCAACCGGTACGACGGCACCGCCGCCGCCGGCTCCCGGGTCTTCGACGTGGCGCTGGAGGGCACCACCGTCCTCGACGACCTCGACCTGTCCGCCGGCGTCGGGCACAACGTGGGCACCATGCGGGAGTTCACCGTGGTCAGCGACGGCACCGTCGACCTGGAGTTCCGGCACGTGGTGGAGAACCCGCTGGTCGACGGCATCGAGATCGTCAAGACCGGCCCGCCGCCCGCCGGCACCGGCGACGAGGTGCAGGCCCGCCCGTACGACGGGGCGAGCGCGGTCGGCGCGGCGAGCCCGGTGGCGAACCCGGACGGCACCGCCTGGTCCACCGCGCGCGGCGCGTTCTGGGTCGGCGGCACGCTGTTCTACGGGATGGACGGCGCGCTGTGGCGGCGGAGCTTCGACGGGACCACGTTCGGCACCCCGGCGCTCGTCGACCCCTACCACGACGCCTACTGGGACACGGTGATCACGGACTCCGGGCCGGCCGGTCAGACGTACGTCGGGGTGACCACGAGCTTCTACGCCGAGATCCCGAACGTGACCGGCATGTTCCACGCCGACGGGCGGCTCTACTACACGCTCTCCGGGCAGAGCGGCCTGTTCTGGCGCTGGTTCACCCCGGACAGCGGCACGGTCGGCGCGGACCGGTTCCCGGTCACCGGCTCCGGTGGGCTCGCCGACGCGGGCGCGGTCTTCGTTGCCGGCAACACGCTCTACAAGGTCAACCGGAACACCGGTGACCTGTCCGCCACCGACTGGGCGAACGGCGCGCCGGGCGCCACGTTCACGGTGCGCAGCGGTCCGGCGGTGGACGGCACCGACTGGCGCGCCCGCGCCGTCTTCCTCGGCCCGTGAGGGTGTAAGGAGGGGCCCCTTCTTAACGTTTTCGGTAGAGGAGGGGCCCCTTCTTAACAACCTTGCGAGCGGGCGGCGAGGGATGGAAGGATCATGACGTCAGCCGAGAGGTGGAAGGGGGTGTGGTGATGTCCGTTCGCAACGATCCCGCGCCCCGCGTTCCCCGCTGACCCTCGCACTCCGCCGGGGCGCACCCCCACAGGAGGAAGCACCATGAGTGCAGAGATCCACTGCGTGACCGTCGAATCCGACGACCCCTACACCCTGGCCACCTGGTGGGCCCGGGTGCTCGACCGCAAGCTGGCCGACGACGACGTCCCGGGCGACCCGGAGGCGGTCCTCGTCGCGCCCGGTGGGCACGGTCCCGACCTGCTCTTCGTCGAGGTGGGCGAGCGGCACGGCAAGGGCGCGTTCCACCTCGACCTGCATGCGGCCGAAGGCACCCGGGACACCGAGGTCGCGCGACTGCGTGACCTCGGCGCCACGGTGGTCGCCGACCGGCGCCGACCGGACGGCGCCGGCTGGGTGGTGCTCGCCGACCCGGAGGGCAACGAGTTCTGCGTCTGCCGCAGCCCGGCGGAACGCGCCGCGTCGGCCTGACCCGGACACGGCGCCGGGCCCCCGCCGACGGCGGGGGCCCGGCGCTCCGAGCGGGATCAGTCCTGCTTCTCGACCTCGCCGCGCAGCGTGACGAACTCCGACTGGAACTCGGTGGCGCTCTTGAAATAGACCACCATCATGCCGAGGCTGCCCTTGTCGGCCCAGACGCAGACGCCCACCGGGACGTCCTGCGCCTTGCCGTCGCTGCACTTGGCGTCGCCGCCGAGCGGGCCGGCGTCGACAGTCTTGAAGTCCTTGGTGCCGAGTTGCGGGGTGACCGCCGTGATGGCGTCCGCCATCTCCTTCTTCGGGTCGGCGATGATGCCGGAGACACCGACGACCATGACCAGGTCCTTCTTGGCCGGATCGCCGTAGAAGGCGCCCGCCGTGCTGGTCGCGTTCGGCACGTCCTTGCCGAGCTCGGACTTCATCTGCACGGCCGCGTTCTGCAGCGTCGGCTCGGTCACCTTCGGCCGGCCGCCCAGCGTCGCGGGCTCGACGACCCGGGTCTTGCTGGCGTTGACGGCGTCCTTGACCTCGTCCCCGGCGGCGGCCCAGATGGCGATGCCACCACCGACGCAGAGCACCAGGACGACGGCCAGGACGATCAGCAGGATCTTGCCGACCCCGAACTTCTTCTTCGGCGGCACCGGCGCGCCGAACTGGTCGCCGCCGTACGGCGGCTGAGACGGGTAGTCACCGCCGTACTGGGGCTGTTGCGGCGCCGGCGGGTAGCCGCCGTCGTACTGCGGCTGCTGCGGCGGCTGGTAGCCACCCGGCTGTTGCGAGGGAGGGGGGTTGTTGCCGGGGTAGGGGTTGGACGGCGGCTGGGACATGAAGGCGGCTCCTGTGAGAATTCTGGACGCGTGATGGTAGCCAGGTCCGCCGACACTCCGCTGTCCGCCCAGGACCGGTGTGACGAAACCGGGACCCATCCGTGACCGGGCCCGGAACGCCGATCGCGGCGGCCGAACCGTCCGGAACGGACGGCCCGGCCACCGCGATCGATGGCCTGTCGGTCAGCGCAGGCTGGCCACGCCGCGCGGCAGGAACCGTCGGCCGGTCACCCGCTCGGAGGTCCCGGTCCGGTCCAGGTACGGCGTGACGCCGCCCAGGTGGAACGGCCAGCCGGCGCCGAGGATCATGCACAGGTCGATGTCCGGCGCCTCGGCGACGACGCCCTCGTCGAGCATGAGCCGGATCTCCTCGGCCATCGCGTCGAGCGCGTTCTGCCGCACCTGCTCGGCGGTCAGCGGCTGGTCGCCGACCACCAGCAGCTTCGCGACCTCGTCGTTGATCTGGTCGTCGACCACGATCGGCTGGCCCGAGTCGGCGATCCGCTTGAGGTTCTCGCTGACGTCGAACCGGTCCGGGAACGCCGCGTGCAGCGTGCCGCCCACGTGGTACGCCACGGCCGGCCCGACCAACTGGAGCAGCGCGAGCGGGCGCATCGGCAGGCCCAGCGGGTCCAGCGCGCTGTTCGCCACGTCCAGCGGGGTGCCGGCGTCGACGGCGGCGAAGACGGTGCCCAGGAAGCGGGTCAGCAGCCGGTTGACCACGAACGCCGGGGCGTCCTTGACCAGCACCGACGACTTCCTGAGCTGCTTGCCGACCGCGAACGCGGTGGCCAGGGTGGCGTCGTCGGTCCGCTCACCGCGGACGATCTCCAGCAGCGGCAGCACCGCGACCGGGTTGAAGAAGTGGAAGCCGACGACCCGCTCCGGGTGCTCCAGGTCGGCCGCCATCTCGGTGATCGACAGCGAGCTGGTGTTGGTGGCGAGCACCGCCTCCGGCTTGACGATCTTCTCCAGCTCGGCCCAGACCTGCTTCTTGACACCCAGGTCCTCGAAGACGGCCTCGATGACGAAGTCGGCGTCCGCGAAGACGGACTTGTCGACCGAGCCGCTCACCAGACCGTAGAGCTTGGCCGCGGTGCCCTTGTCCATCCGGCCCTTGCTGACGGCCTTCTCGATCTGGGTGTGCACGTAGCCCACGCCCTTGTCCACCCGGGACTGATCAAGGTCGGTCATGACGACCGGCACCTGGAGCCGCCGGGCGAACAGCAGCGCGAGCTGGCTGGCCATCAGGCCGGCGCCGACGATGCCCACCTTCGTGACCGGCCGGGCCAGGCCCTTGTCCGGCGCGCCGGCCGGGCGCTTGGCCCGCCGCTGCACCAGGTCGAACGCGTACAGGCCGCTGCGCAGCTCCTCGGAGAAGACCAGGTCGGCGAGCGCCTCGTCCTCCGCGGCGGTGCCGGTGGCGAAGTCCGCGTCCTTGGCGGTCTCCAGCAGGTCCAGGGCCTTGTACGCGGCCGGGACCGCGCCGTGCAGCCGCTGGTCGAGGGTCTGCCGCGCGAAGTAGAGCACGCCCGCCCACATGTCCTTGTCGACCTCGGGACGGGTCACGGTGACCTCGCCCCGGACGACCCCGGCGGCCCACTCCAGCGACCGCTCCAGGAAGTCGGCCGGCTCCAGCAGCACGTCCGCGACACCCATCTCGGCGGCCTGCTTCGGCTTGAGCATCTTGTTCTGCATCAGCGGGTTCTGCAGGATCACCTGGGTGGCGGCCGGGATGCCGATCAGGTTCGGCAGCAGCTGGGTGCCGCCCCAGCCGGGCACCAGGCCGAGCGAGACCTCGGGCAGCGCCAGCGCCGCCGCACCCGCCGACAGCGTCCGGTAGTGGCAGTGCAGCGCCAGCTCCAGGCCACCGCCCATGGCCGCGCCGTTGACGAACGCGAACGTCGGCACGTCGCTGTCCTTCAGCCGGGCGAAGACCCGGTGGCCGAGCCGGCCGATCTCCAGCGCCTGCTCGCGGCTCTCCAGCTGCGGCAGGCTGGTGATGTCCGCGCCCACGCAGAAGATGTACGGCTTGCCGGTGACCGCGACGAACGCCGGGTTCGCCGCCAGGGCGGCGGTGATCGCCTCGTCCAGGCTGGTCAGCCCGCCCGGACCGAAGCTGTTCGGCTTGGTGTGGTCGAAGCCGTTGTCCAGGGTGATCAGTGCGGCGGGCCGGTCCAGCCCCGGTACGTTCACCTGCCGCAGCAACGCCTTGGTGACGACCTCGTTCGGTGCGGCCAGGCTCACTTGTCTCCACCCTCCCAGTTCGGGTTCTCCCAGATGACCGTGCCGCCCATGCCGATGCCGATGCACATGGCGGTGAGGCCGTAGCGGACCTCGGGGTGCTCGGCGAACTGCCGGGCGAGCTGGGTCATCAGCCGGACGCCGGAGGACGCGAGCGGGTGCCCGATGGCGATCGCGCCGCCCCAGGCGTTGACCCGGGGGTCGTCGTCGGCGATGCCGAAGTGGTCGAGGAACGCGAGCACCTGCACCGCGAACGCCTCGTTCAGCTCGAACAGGCCGATGTCGTCGATGCTCAGGCCGGCGATGCGCAGCGCCTTCTCGGTCGACGGGATCGGGCCGACGCCCATCACCTCGGGCTCGACGCCGACGAACCCGTACGACACCAGCCGCATGCCGACCGGCAGGCCCAGCTCGCGGGCGGTCTCCTCGGCGACCAGCAGCGCGGCGGTGGCGCCGTCGTTCAGGCCGGCCGCGTTGCCCGCGGTGACCTTGCCGTGCGGGCGGAACGGGGTCTTCAGCCCGGCCAGCTTCTCCAGGGAGGTGTCCCGCGGCGCCTCGTCGACGGTCGCCAGACCCCAGCCGCCCTCGTCGTCGCGGATCGCGACCGGCACCAGGTCGCCCTGGAGCTTGCCGTTGGCGTACGCCTTGGCGGTCTTCTGCTGGGAGGCGAGCGCGAACGCGTCGGTGCGCTCCTTGGTGACGTGCGGGACGCGGTCGTGCAGGTTCTCCGCGGTGGCGCCCATCACCAGGGCGGACGGGTCGACCAGCTTCTCCGCGACGATGCGCGGGTTGGGGTCGACGCCCTCGCCCATCGGGTGGCGGCCCATGTGCTCGACGCCGCCGGCGATGGCCACGTCGTAGGCGCCCATGGCGATGCCGGAGGCCACCGTGGTGACGGCGGTCATCGCGCCGGCGCACATCCGGTCGATGGCGAAGCCGGGCACGGTCTTGGGCAGGCCGGCCAGCAGGGCGGCGGTGCGGCCGATGGTCAGGCCCTGGTCACCGATCTGGGTGGTGGCGGCGATCGCCACCTCCTCCACCTTCTCCGGCGGCAGCTGCGGGTTGCGGCGCATCAGCTCGCGGATGCAGCGGATCACCAGGTCGTCGGCGCGGGTGTTGCCGTACATCCCACCCGCCTTGCCGAACGGGGTACGGACGCCGTCGACGAAGACGACATCTCGAACTTCACGGGGCACTGGGAGCCTCCCTCGGCACTGGCCATTTCCCCGGATGCTACTCGTCAGTAACCAACCGCGTCACCACCCCCCGTGTGGCAGACCCCACACCCCGCCCCGCCGCCGGGTCAGGCGGCGGGCGTGCGCAGCGCCTCGGTGAGCGCGGGCAGGAGCAGGCCGAGCTGCCACTCGCGGGCGCCCATCGTGCGCAGCGTCTCCGCGACCGTCTCGTCGGTGATCTCCTCCGGCGGCTGCCAGGCCAACCGGCGGATCGAGTCCGGCGTGATCAGGTTCTCCGCCGGCAGCCGGCGCGCCGCGGCGGTGCCGACCACCACCTCCCGGCAGCGGGCCAGCCGGCCCGCCGCGACCGGGTCGCGCTCGGCCCACCGGTGCGGCGGGGGCGGGCCCTCCACCGTCGGACTCACCGGCAGCGCGTCGTCCGGCAGTTGGCGTGCGTCGTCCAACGCCGCCAACCAGGTACGCGCCAGCCGGCGCACCGAGCGCCCCCCGAACCCGGGCAGGGTGAGCAGCGTCTTCTCGTCCTTCGGGTCCAGCTCGGCGGCCGCCACGATGGCCGAGTCGGGCAGCACCCGGCCCGGTGCGGCGTCCCGCCGCGAGGCGATCTGGTCCCGGGCGTACCAGAGGGACCGGACCCGGGCCTGGGCGCGGGCCCCGCGGACCCGGTGGATCCCGGACGTCCGGCGCCACGGCTCGGCGCGCACCCGGGGCGGGCGTGCCCCGTTGCGCACCAGCGCGGCGAACTCCTCCGCCGCCCAACCGGACTTGCCCTGCCGGTCGAGCTCGGAGTCGAGCGCGTCGCGCAGGTCCACCAGCAGCTCCACGTCCAGCGCCGCGTACGTCAGCCAGGACTCCGGCAGCGGCCGGCTGGACCAGTCGGCGGCGGAGTGGTGCTTCTCCAGGCTGAAGCCGAGCAGCTGTTCGGTCAGCGCGGCCAGGCCGACCCGCTCGAAACCGGCCAGCCGGGCGGCCAGTTCGGTGTCGAACAGCCGGCGCGGGCGCAGCCCCAGCTCGGCCAGGCAGGCCAGATCCTGGCTGGCCGCGTGCAGCACCCACTCGGCCTCGGCGATCGCCGCGTCGAGGGCGGACAGGTCGGGCAGCGGCAGCGGGTCGACCAGCGCGGTGCCGGCGCCGGCGCGGCGCAGCTGCACGAGGTAGGCCCGCTGGCTGTAGCGGTATCCGGAGGCGCGTTCGGCGTCCAGGGCCACCGGGCCGGTGCCGGCCGCGAAGCGGGCCACCACCTCGTCGAGCTGGGTCGAGGTGGCTACCGGCGCGGGGGTGCCCTCGCGCGGGGCGGTCAGCGGGACGGCTGCGCCCGTGTCGGTCTCGGTCCCCGCGTCCGCCGGCTCCGGCACGGCCGACGACGGATGCGGAGACACCTCTCCCGTACGGCTTTCGGCGGCCCGACGGCGCAGGGGTGGTTCGTCGGTCACCTGACAACCCTAGTGGGCCGGACGATCCGGTGCGCGCAGCCGGTCCGGTGCGTGTCGACGAGATGTCCGCCGGGTGTCCGGAACGGGTCGGGTTGCGCGGGGGTGAGAGGGTCGGACAACGGGGGAGACAAACCCCGTTCCCGCCGGTACGGTCCATCGAGCCGTGAGCGGAGCGGGGGCGACCGGGCGGCGGTCGGTGCGCCGGCGGAGCCGGCGGGGAGGACGGACGATCATGGCAGGCGGCTACGGAACCGGCGACGGCGTCCCGGGGCGGGACGGCGACGGAACGGCCGACCGGCCGGGGCCGCTGCCGCCGCGCATCGCCCCACCGGGCGCGAGCCGTCCGGCGGCCTACCCGACGTCCGGCGCCGACCACCCGACCGCGTCGCCGTACCCGGCGGCCTACCCGACGTTCGGCGCCGGCCACCCGGGCGCGTCGCCGTCCCCGGCGGCCTTCGGCGCGACGTACCCGGCCCGGAACGCCGCCGCCGGCCCCTCGCACGCCGCCACCGCCCGCGCGGCCTCACCCGTCGTGCCGGCCCAGCCGAACCCCGGCCCGGCGTACCCGGGTTCGGCCGGCTCGTCCTTCCCCGGCCAGTCCGCGCCGGGTTCGTCCTCCTCGGGGCAGCCCGCGCCGGGCGCGTCGTATCCGGGGCAGCCCGCGCCGGGCTCGTCCTATCCGGGACAGTCCGCCTCGGGCTCGTCCTATCCGGGGCCGCCGGGTGGTGGTCCGGCCTATCCGGCGTCGGTCGGCGCCGGGGTGTCGTACCCGATCCAGCCCGCGTCCCACCAGGCCGGCCCGGCCTCCGCCCCGTACCCGGGCCACCCGGTGTCCGGGCCGGCGTTCCCCGGTCAGCCGAACTCCGGTCCGGCCTACCCGGGCCAGCCGGTCGCCGGCCCGGGACAGCCGGGCTTCGGCGCGCCGCCCGGCGGCCGCACCGACCCGTCCGGCCGCCGCAGTCGCCTGTCTCTGGTCGCGCTGGCGCTGGCCGGCGTGCTGGCCGTGGTGACCGGCGTGCAGGCGTACCAGATCCACCGGCTGGACGACCGACTCGCCGCCGCCGACCGGCGGACGGTCGAGGCGCAGGGCGCGGACGCCCGCCGGCTCGACGGGCTGGAACAGCGCGCCGGGAGCCTGGAGAAGCAGGCCGGCGCCGCCTTCAATCCCGAGGCCGTGGCGAGCGCGGTGCTGCCCAGCGTGTTCCGGGTGCGGGCCGGTCAGTTCACCGGCACGGCGTTCGCCCTCGGCAAGGCCCCGTCCGGCGGTGGCACCACGCTGCTCACCAACTTCCACGTGGTGGAGTCGGTCTTCGCCGCCGGCGAGCGCACGGTGTTCCTGGAGCGCACCGACCAGCGGTTCGAGGCGACCATCGTCGCCACCGACAAGGAGAAGGACCTGGCGCAGCTGCGCACCACCGCGAAGTTCGGCGGGCTGGTCGCGGCGCGTACGCCGGTCAAGTCCGGCCAGCAGATCGTGGTGGTCGGCGCCCCGCTCGGGTTGCAGGACAGCGTCACCACGGGCGTGGTGAGCGCGTTCCGCCAGGACGAGGGGGGCTCCGGCCCGGTCATCCAGTTCGACGCGCCGATCAACCCCGGCAACTCCGGCGGTCCGGTGATCAACGGGTCGAAGGAGGTCGTCGGCATCGCCACGGCCAAGGCCCGCGACGCCGAGGGCATCGGGCTGGCGGTGCCGATCAAGACCGCCTGCGACCGGTTCAAGCTCTGCTGACGGCGCGGTCCGCCCGCACGGCGCGCCACGGGTGCCCGCGTCGCCGGGTACGGCCCGGGCCGCGCCACCTCGACCCCGGCCCATCGGGCCACCCCGCGGGGACCAGCACATCTGGAGGAACGACATGTCCCAGCCACCGAGCGGAGCGGGTGATCACCCGCCCCAGCCGCCGGGCGGCACGGTCTACGGGGGCCGGCCCGCGCCCTCGCCGGACGGCCCGGCCCAGCCCGACCCCACCCGGCCCCAGCCACCCGTGCCCGGCCAGTACGCGCCGGGCGCCGCCCCGGTCCCCGCGCCGGGGCAGCCGATGTCGGCGCCGCCGGTCTCCGGCGCCGGTCATCCGCCGATGTCCGCGCCGCCCGTCTCGGTTCCCGGTTACGGCCCGCCGCCGGCCGCCGGTTACCCGCCGATGTCGGCCCCGCCCGTCCCCGGTCCCGGACCGCAGCCCATGTCCGGGCCGCCCGTCTCGGGCCCGGGTTACGGGCCGCCCGTCTCGGGCCCGGGCTACGGGCCGCAACCGATGTCCGCGCCGCCCGCCGCCGGTACGCCCTACGGGCCGGCCGGGTACGGCCCGTCGGCGGATGCGCCGGCCGGGGGCGGCCGGGGCCGGAGCACGGTGGTCCTCGCCCTCGTCGCCGGGCTGCTCCTCGTGCTCGGCGGCGTGATGACCGGTCTCTACGTCACCACCGACGGCAAGCTGGACCGGGCCGAGCGGCAGGTGAGCCAGCGCGACGGCACCATCTCGGCGAACCAGCGGGAGATCGAGAAGCTCAGGGGCGAGATGAAGACGGTCCAGGACCGGCTGGCCGACACCGAGCAGGACCTGACCGGCACCAAGAACGACCGCGACGAGCAGGCTCGGCAGAAGAAGGTCATCGCGAGCTGCCTGGACAAGCTGACCACCGCCATCGCGGCGGCGTCGCGCGGTGACAAGGCGGCCTTCGAGGCGGCCAACAAGGGCCTCGACAAGGTCTGCGACGAGGCCGAGAACTATCTCTGAGTCCTGCCTCGGTCGATCATGAAGTTGGCGGCGTTCCGGATCTCCGGGACGCCGCCAACTTCATGATCGACGAGACCCGGGGCGCCCGGGTGGGTGTCAGGCGGCGCCGGCGGAGCGGCGGGTGGGCAGCGCGGTCACCCCGGGCGGGGGCAGGCCGGCCGTGGAGGCCAGCAGCGTGCACCAGCCCAGCAGGTGCGGGCCCAGGTCGGCCCGCAGCGGCGTCCAGGAGGCGCGGATCTCGATGTCACCGGCGGCCGGTGGCCCGGCCAGCTCGCCGAAGCGGGTGGAGAGCGTCTGGGTGACCGTGCCGCCGATCGCCCGGTGCCCGGCGCCCTGCGCGTCCAGCGCGTCGGTCAGCCAGGTCCAGCCCACGCCGGGCAGCAGCGGGTCGCTGGCCAGGTCGACCTCCAGCTCGGCGGTGACGTAGGTGACCAGCCGCAGGGTGCCCTGCCAGGCCTCATGCCCGGCCGGGTCGTGCAGCAGGATCAGCCGCCCGGTGGCCACCTCGTCGTCGTCGCGCAGGACGGCCGCGGAGAGGGCGAAGGCGTACGGGGCGAGCCGCTGCGGCGCGCCCACCTCCTCCAGCACGATCTCCGGGCGGGGTGTGGCCGACCGCAGCCCCGCGACCGCGCGAGCGAACGTTTCCGGGAGCGCGATCGGGGGGGCCATGCCGGCAGCCTATGCCGCCTGCGCCGTGCGGTGGGTGACGGCGCGCCGGGCGCGTCTGTGTGTGAGAAGGGGGCCCCTCTCTATCGGAGGCGTTAACCGGGGGCCCCTCCTTCTACGTCACAAATGCGGGCGGCGCGGGTGGGCGCCGGTGGGGGGCGTGGCACGATTGCCGCGATGACCACCGACACCACGGGCACTGCCGCCCGAGACGGAGAACCCCGCCGCGGCGGGCCGGCCGACTCGCCGTTCGTGCGCGCCTGCCGGCGTGAGCCGGTCCCGCACACCCCGGTCTGGTTCATGCGCCAGGCCGGCCGGTCGCTGCCGGAGTACCGCGAGATCCGGGCCAGCGTGCCGATGCTGGAGTCCTGCCGCCGCCCCGAACTGGTCACCGAGATCACCCTCCAGCCGGTCCGCCGGCACGGGGTGGACGCGGCGATCCTGTTCAGCGACATCGTGGTGCCGGTGGCGGCGGCCGGGATCGACCTGGACATCGTGCCCGGCACCGGGCCGGTGGTGGCCGAGCCGGTGCGCACCGCCGCCGACGTGGAGCGGATCAGCCCGATCGGCCGCGACGAGGTGTCCTACGTGGACGAGGCGGTCCGGCTGCTCGTCGCCGAGCTGGGCGACACCCCGCTGATCGGCTTCGCCGGCGCGCCGTTCACGCTCGCCAGCTACCTCGTCGAGGGCGGGCCGTCGCGGACCCACGCGAGGACCAAGGCGATGATGCACGGCGACCCGGAGCTGTGGCACGCGCTCTGCGCCCGGCTGGCCGAGGTGACGCTGTCCTTCCTGCGGGTGCAGGTCGACGCGGGCGTCTCCGCCGTGCAGCTCTTCGACTCCTGGGCCGGCGCGCTCTCCGAGGCCGACTACCGCCGCTTCGTCATGCCGCACTCGTCGTACGTGCTGGGTGGGCTGGCAGACGCCGGCGTGCCGCGGATCCACTTCGGGGTGGGCACCGGCGAGCTGCTCGCCGCGATGGGTGAGGCCGGCGCCGACGTGGTCGGCGTCGACTGGCGTACGCCGCTGGACGTCGCCACCGGCCGGATCGGCCCGGACCGGGCGGTGCAGGGCAACCTCGACCCGACCGTGCTGCTGGCGCCCTGGCCGGTGGTGGAGGCCGAGGTGCGGCGGATCGTCGAGCAGGGTCGGGCCGCGCCCGGCCACGTGTTCAACCTCGGCCACGGCGTCCTGCCGGAGACCGACCCCGACGTGCTGACCCGGGTGGTCGCGCTGGTGCACGAGCTGTCCGCGCGACCGGCCCGCTAGGGGTCGTCGTGGCGCGACCGTGGCGGGTGGCGATCGTCGGCGGCGGGATCACCGGGCTGGCCGCCGCCGTCCGGTTGCGCGACCGCGCCCCCGCCGGCACCGAGATCACGGTGTACGAGCAGTCCGGCCGCCTCGGCGGCAAGCTGCGCACCGGTGAGCTGGCCGGCGGCCCGGTCGAGTTCGGGGCCGAGTCGTTCCTGATGCGCGACCCGGCCGGCGGGGAGTCGGCGGCGGTGACCCTGGCCCGCCGGCTCGACCTCGACGCCCGGATCGTGCACCCGAGCGTCGGGCAGGCCGCCCTGCTCGTCGACGGCGGGTTGCGCCCGGTGCCGGGCGGCACGCTCGTCGGCGTACCCGGGGATCTGGCGAAGGTGGCGGCGGTGGCCCGGCCGGCGGCGGACGCCGACCGGGACGCGGGCCGCCCGCTGCTGGCCCCGGGGGAGGACCTCGCGGTCGGCCGGCTGGTCCGGGAGCGGCTCGGCGACGCCGTGGTGGACCGGCTGGTCGACCCGATGCTCGGCGGCGTCTACGCCGGCCGGGCCGACGACCTGTCGCTGGTCACCACCATGCCGGCGCTGGCCCACGCGGCCCGTCGGGAGCACACGCTCGTCGGCGCGGTACGCGCCGCGCAGGCCGCCGCGCCGCGCGCGCCCGGCGCGCCGGTCTTCGGCACCCTGGCCGGCGGCCTGAGCACGCTCGTCGCGGCGGCGGCGACGACCAGCGGGGCCACGATCCGCCGGGACGCCGCGGTGCGGGAGCTGCGCCGCACCCCGACCGGTTGGCGGCTCACCGTCGGGCCGACCCGGGACGCCGAGCTGGTGGACGCCGACGCGGTGGTGCTGGCCGTGCCGGCCCGGCCGGCGGCCCGGCTGCTCGCCGTCGAGGCCGCCGAGGTGGCCGACACCGTCGGCGCGTTGGACTACGCCAGCGTCGCGCTGGTCACGCTCGCGCTGCCCGGGCCGGACCTGCCGGAGCTGTCCGGCTTCCTGGTGCCGGCCGCCGAGGGCCTGCTGATCAAGGCGGCCACGTTCTTCACCACGAAGTGGGGGCACCTGCGCCGGCCCGACGGGTTGGCGCTGGTGCGGGCCTCGGTGGGCCGCTACGGCGACGAGACCTCGCTCCAGCTCACCGACGACGACCTGGCCACCGCCGTACGCCGGGAGTTGTCGGCGGCGCTGGGCACGGCGTTGCCCGACCCGGTGGCCCGCCACGTGCAGCGGTGGGGTGGAGCCCTGCCGCAGTACACGCCCGGGCACGCGGCCCGGGTGGCGGCGGTCCGGACCGCGCTGCGCGGCGCCCACCCGACGCTGGCCCTGGCCGGGGCCGGCTACGACGGGGTCGGCATACCGGTCTGCGTCCGCTCCGGCGAGACGGCGGCCGAAGAGATCATCACGGCACTGGGAGGATCGGCAGCATGACCGAGCAGACCAACGCGGCGCGGCTGCGGGAGCTGAACGACACCATCCGCTACACCATGTGGTCGGTGTACCGGGCCAGCAGCCCGCTGCCCTCGCTGCGGGAGAACGTCGTCGACGAGGTCGAGTCGCTCTTCACCGAGCTGGCCGGCAAGGACGTGACGATCCGGGGCACGTACGACGTGGCCGGGCTGCGCGCCGACGCCGACCTGATGATCTGGTGGCACGCCCCGAGCAGTGACGCGCTGCAGGACGCGTACCTGCGGTTCCGCCGCACCACGCTGGGTCGGGCCCTCACCCCGGTCTGGTCGCAGATGGCGCTGCACCGGCCGGCGGAGTTCAACCGCAGCCACATCCCGGCGTTCCTGGCCGACGAGGAGCCGCGCGCCTACCTCTGCGTCTACCCGTTCGTGCGCTCCTACGAGTGGTACCTGCTGCCCGACGCCGAGCGGCGGGAGTTGCTGGCCGAGCACGGGAAGATGGCGCGCGGCTACCCGGACGTGCGGGCCAACACGGTCGCCTCGTTCGCCCTCGGCGACTACGAGTGGATGCTGGCGTTCGAGGCCGACGAGCTGCACCGGATCGTCGACCTGATGCGTGACCTGCGGGCCTCCCGGGCCCGCCGGCACGTGCGCGAGGAGGTCCCGTTCTACACCGGCCGCCGCCGCCCCATCGCCGACATCGTCACCTGCCTGGTGTGAAAGGCGGGGGCCCCGCTTAACGCTTTCGGTAGAGGCGGGGGCCCCGCTTAACACGCGGTGGTTAAGCGGGGCCCCCGCCTAACCGGCGGGAGGGGTGGTCAGGCGGTGGTGGTGCAGGAGAGGATCCCCGGCACCGGGTTGGTGCCGGTCGACGTGCCGGTGAAGCCGAACGAGGTGCTCGCGCCCGCCGACAACGCCCCGTTGTAGGCGACGTTGCGCGCGGTGACGAGCGTTCCGCTGGTGGTCACCGTGGCGTTCCACGCCGAGCTGACCTGCTGGCCGTTCTGGTAGTTCCAGCTCACCGACCAGCCACGGATCGGCGAGCCACTGCCGTTTGTCACCTTCACCTCGGCCTGGAAGCCGCCGCCCCACTGACCGGTGATCTGGTAGGTGGCGGTGCAGCCGCCGGCCGGGTTCGGCGTCGACGGCGGGGTGGACGTCGGGGTCGGGCCGGCGGTCGGGGACGTGGTGGGGGACGCGGTCGGCGAGGTGGTCGGCGTCGCCGTCGGGGACGGGCCGGCGCCGCCGAAGTCCACGTCACTGCACAGGTAGTAGGACTGGTCCAGGTGGCTGGCCTGCCAGATGGTGTAGACGATGTGCCGGCCGGTGCGGCCCGGCGCGTTCGCCGGCACCTGGATCGACACGCCCGACGTCTCCGGCGTCCACTGGCTGGCCGGGGTGTTGCCGATCGAGCCGACCTGCTCCAGGTCGCTCCAGCGCAGCGGCGTGGTGAGCGCGTTGAAGCCCTGCTTGGTCACGTACACCCGGATGTAGTCGGCACCGTGGCTGGCCTGGTCGAACAGCTTGATCCGGAAGTTGTTGGAGATCGACGTGGTCTTCCAGGCGCCGACGGTGTCGAGGGCGTTGTAGCGGCCGGCGGAGGTGCGCCCGCCACTGCACAGCTGGCCGTCCGGGATGGCACCCTGGTGGTTGCCGGCCACGCCCTCGCGGAACAGCCCGTTCCAGTTCCACATGGCGCTCGGGTCGGCCTGCCAGGCCTGCCAGCACATCGGGTCCTGGGTGGCCATCGCCGGGTTCTGGAAGTCACTGCCCCAGCGCTGCCAGCAGCCGTAGTTGCGGGATGCGGGGTCGACCACGGACCCGTGCGCCGAGGCCGGGCCGGAGAATGCGGTGGTGAGCAGCGCGGCGACGACCGCGCAGACGCCGAGGATCGCCGCGCCGAGCGGGATCCGACGGCGGTACGGAGTGGACATGGGAAGCCTCCGGGTGGGGGTCGGTGCACGACGCCCGGACTGTCGGGAGTTGCCCTCTCCCGCGTGGCGGCTCGGTCCGCACGCTGCCACATGAAGCGACACACGTCAATTAGTTTGGATTCCGGCGCATCGGCGTGTGCGGGATGCCGTCCTCCACGTAGCCGGGGCCGCTGACCGTGAAGCCGTGCCCGGCGTAGAGGTCGACCAGGTGCGTCTGCGCCTCCAGCACGCACGGCCGGTCACCCACCGCGGCGAGCGCCTCGGTCATCAGCGCGCCGGCCAGGCCCGCGCCCCGGGCCGCCGGCGCCACCACCACCCGGCCGATCCGGGCCACGTCGCCGGGGTCGGCCAGGATCCGCAGGTATGCCACGACGTCGCCGTCGCGGGTCAGCCAGAGGTGCCGGGTGCCGGGCTCGACGTCCCGGCCGTCGAGTTCCGGGTACGGGCAGGACTGCTCCACCACGAACACGTCGATGCGCAGCCGGAGCAGGTCGTGGAACGTGCGGGCGTCCAGCTCGGCGAAGCCGGCCAGGTGGGACTCGACGGACATCCCGCCAGGCTAGGCCGTGGCCGGCGGGCGCGCGGCCCCGGCCCGGCGCGTGGTCAGCGTGGCGCCCGCAGGCCGGCCGCGGTGGCGAGCACGGCCCGGTCGAACCACGTCCCGGTGGTGGCGGCCGACCGGGTCCAGACCCCCACGCACCGGGTCACCCGGCCCCGGTGCACGCAGCCGTAGCGGTGCGGAAAACGGGTGCCGTCCGGGAGCGTCATGGTCGCGGCGACCACCCGGCCCGGCACGCCCACCCCGGTGGGCAGGTCGGCGGCGGAGTGCCCGGCGGTCACCTGCCCGTCCTCCTCGTCGCGGTCGCAGGCTTCGAGCAGGTCGAAGATCCGGCGTACGGCGTCGGCAGCGGTGGCGTCGTCCGGGTAGACAACGGTCTCCTGGGCCAGCTCCACGAACTCCTCGGGCGGGGTGCCCTTCGGCGTGCCGAAGACGCGGGTGGAGACAGCCTCCCGCTCCAGAAGGGGCAGGGGCTGCCCGCAGGCGACCCCGTCCGAGTCGAGTCGCTCGCTGGCGTGCTCGGGCTTCTCGGCCAGGCCGACGAGACTGCCGGTGGCGGCGTGCCGGTCCCGCAGCGCGACGGCGGCCCCGCCGTCGGTGGGCGAGGGCGCGGCCAGGGCCGGCGCGACGATGGTCGGCGGCTTCTCCGGATCGGGTGCCGGAGCGCAGCCGACGAGCGCGATGAGCAGGGTCGCCGCAACGATCGGCCGTCGAGTCACCGGGGGATGGTAGCCGTAGGTCGACTTTGGAGGCGGCCCCGGCCGCCCTTGATCCACACCGGTTCGCCGAGATGGCTGCATCGAAGGTGGTGGGATGCCACCACCTCGGCGGAATGGCGTGGATCAAGTCGGCGGAATCCGCCATGTCCGCGGAGCGGCGTGGCTCAGGCGGGGCGGGCGCCGACCGCGTCGCGGATCTCGGCACCCTGGTCGCCCTCGACCGCCCGGGCGCAGTGGGCGCAGCAGAAGAAGCGGCCGGAGACCTCCACGCCGTGCCCGACGATCTTGATCTGGCAGTGCTCGCAGATCGGTGCCATCTTGTGCACCGCGCACTCGAAGCAGTCGAACGTGTGTCGGGCCCCGTCGACCGTGCGCACCTCGAAGGACATCCAGTAGTCGTTGCCGCAGACCTCACAGCTGGCCATGCCAAACCCCCCGAAAACGGACTTGTCTCCCCAGGGTCGGGCAGTGGACCTGCGGAGGCAACCGGAACCGGTGAACCCGGCCCCGGTCAGACGGCGAGTCGCCCCGGCGTGTCGCGACGGTCGCTCCGCCCGGCGGCGTGCGGCGTGGCGAGACGGCCGGCCGCGCCGCCGACGCGCCACGGCCCGCCGGCCGCGACTGCCCCGCCGGCCGCGACTGCCCCGCCGGCCGCGACTGCCCCGCCGGGCCGCGCCGGGCCGCGACTGCCCCGCCGGGCGGCGACTGCCCCGCCGGGCTGCGACCGCCCAGCCGGCTGCGACCGCCCCGCCGGGCCGCGACCGCCCCGCATTCCAGGGCGACGCGGCCCAGCAGGCCGGTGACGAAATCCGACGGGTCAGCCGGCGCTCGGCTCCAGCCGTACCGAGATCGAGTTGACGCAGTGCCGGGTGTCCTTCGGGGTGAAGCCCTCGCCCTCGAAGACGTGACCCAGGTGGCTGTCGCAGCGCGCGCAGCGGATCTCCACCCGCCGCATGCCGAGCGTGTTGTCGGGGATCTCCTTGACCGCACCCGGGATGGCGTCGTCGAAGCTCGGCCAGCCGCAGTGCGAGTCGAACTTGTCGTCGCTGCGGAACAGCTCCAACCCGCAGGCCCGGCAGTGGTAGACGCCCGGGGTCTTGGTGTCGACGTACTCACCGGTCCAGGGCGCCTCGGTGCCGGCCTGACGCAGCACCCGGAACTCCTCCGGGCTCAGCCGGACCCGCCACTCGTCCTCGGTGCGGGGCAGTTCGTTGTCGGAAAGACTCACCACCCAACGGTACGTCGACTGTCGGTGCCATCGCATATGGTCGCCTGATGGCGGGCAGCAGAAGCGCCGTCGAGGAGATCGAGGTCTCCGGGCGGGCCGTGCGGCTCAGCAGCCCGGACCGGGTGATCTTCCCGCAGCGCGGCTTCACCAAGGCGGACGTCTTCCACTACTACCTCGCGGTGGGCGAGGGCATCACCCGGGCCCTGCGCGACCGACCCACCACCCTGCAACGCTTCCCCGAGGGCGTCGAGGGGGAGATGTTCTTTCAGAAACGGGTGCCGACGCGTGGCGTACCCCCGTGGATCCGCACCGCGGAGATCAGCTTTCCCAGCGGCCGCAAGGCCGACGAGCTCTGCCCCGCCGACCTGGCCCACGTCGCCTGGGCGGCGCAGATGGGCACCGTGGTCTTCCACCCCTGGCCGGTGCGCGCCGCCGACACCGACCGCCCGGACGAGCTGCGGGTCGACCTCGACCCGCAGCCCGGCACCGACTTCACCGACGCGGTGACCGCCGCCGGCGAGCTGCGCGGGCTGTTGGACGAGCTGGGCGTGCCCGGTTGGCCGAAGACCTCCGGCGGCCGCGGGGTCCACGTCTACCTGCGCATCCAGCCGCGCTGGACGTTCGTCGAGGTGCGCCGGGCCACCATCGCGCTGGCCCGGGAGCTGGAGCGGCGGCGGCCCGAGCTGGTCACCACCGCCTGGTGGAAGGAGGAGCGGGGGCGGCGGGTCTTCGTCGACTTCAACCAGACCGCGCGGGACCGCACCATCGCCTGCGCCTACTCGCTGCGGGCCAACGCGCGTGCCACCGTCTCCACCCCGGTCGACTGGGACGAGCTGACCCAGGTCGACCCGGACGACTTCCACCTGGGCACCGTGCCGACCCGGTTCGCCGAGCGGGGCGACCCGCACGCCGGCATCGACGACGCCCCGTGGGACATCACCCCGCTGCTGGAGTGGGCCGAGCGCGACGCCGCGGACGGTCTCGGTGACCTGCCCTACCCGCCGGAATATCCGAAGATGCCCGGCGAGCCGAAGCGGGTCCAGCCCTCCAAGGACCGCGACCGCCCGCGAGACGCCTGACCGGGACGCCGCACGAGCGGCGGGCGTCCGGCTGGCCGACGACCGGGTCGAGGCGTACGCCCAAGTGGTGCTCGGCATCTCCCTGCACCGCTACGCCGACGCGCGGCACCATCCGGAGTTGGCCTCCGACGAGAGGTGTCGGCCGTTGACGGAGCTCGCCGTCCAAGCCCGCTGAACCGGTCCCGCTCCGCTTCTGCGTCGATCTTGGAGTGGGGGCTCCGTGGATGTCCGGTGCCACAATTCCAAGATCGACGAGGCGGGCGGCGTGGGGCGGTCAGGGCGTGGTGAGAAGGAGGCGGAGGGACGTCTGGATGTGACTCGGACGGCGGTAGAGGTCGATGGCGGTGTAGATGCGCATGCGCCAACCCTGCTCGGCCAGCCAATTCAGGCGTGCGCGGTCATGGTGCATGCGGCCGGGGTCGAGGTGGGAGCGGCCGTCGTACTCGACGCCGACCCGCTGCCGGCGGTAGCCCAGGTCGAGCCGATGGACGGGCACACCGTCCTCGTCGAGGACCCAGAGCTGCGGCTCCGGCGGGGGTAGCCCGGCGTCGATCACCAGCAGGCGCAACTGGCTCTCCTGTCGGCACTCCGAGCGCGGGTCGGCCAACTCGACCAGGCGAGCCGCCTGCCGTACGCCGCGCAGGCCGGCGTGCCATGCCAACTCCTCCAGGAGATCCTCGCGCCGGCACGCGCCCACCCGGAGGCAGAGATCCAGCACCGGCAGCGCGTCCGTCCGGCGTACCGCCCGGGCCAGGTCGACGGCGCAGCGTGCGGCCGGCGCGCACGGCACCCCGGCTATCTCCACCACGCCGGTGACCGGCAGGACCGACTGATGCGCGGCGACGCCCTGGATGCACGGCACCGACCCGCCGGCCGGCACGATCACGTGCACCTTGTCGCTGGTGGCGGCCCCGAACCGGTGCAGCCGGGCACCGGTGTGGAACCCCGCCACAGTGCCGGGCGGCAGCCGACGAAACAGGGCCCGCAACCGGCTCGTCTCGTCGTCGGCGAGCCCGTAGACGCCTCGGGACAGTCGTCCCAGCCTTCCCGCCTCCACCTGGTGCCGGACCGCCCCGCGAGTGACCCCGCCCGCCCGCAACTCGTCATACCGCCACACCCGCCCAGACTCCCGCCCCACCCACCCCGCCGTCCGCCCCTGTGGACAAGCCCCACCCACTCCGCTGATCTTGGAGTTGCGGCACCTGGCAATCCGTGCATACCGGAAATCCGCGGCGCCAAAACTCCAAGATCGACGGACCGGGCGGGGTCGGGCGGGCCGGGCGGGCCGGGCGGGCCGGGCGGGTGGGAGTAACGATCATGTAACGGGCGCGAACCTTTTCCTGGGGCTGGTGGGTCTTCCTGGTCATCGGCTCACCCGGGCCAGGAGAGGACGTCGGATGAAGCTGGTGTGGAGGAGAGCGGTCGAGGCCCGTGGGCTGCTGCTCGCCGCCGCGGTCGCGGCGCTCGTCGCGGTCGGGCTGGTCACCGGGCTCTCCGACTACAACCGGCGGGCGGTCGAGGCGGGCGCCCGCGCGGTGCTCGACGCCGCCCCGGCGGAGGAGCGCAGCCTGCTGGTCAGCGGCTCCGGCGGCGCCGACGCGAAGGCGTTCGCCGAGCGGGACCGGGCGGTCCGGGCACAATTCGCCGGCGGTCTGGGCAGCGCACCCGTGGCCGTGACCGCCGCCCGTTACGGCACCGGGCGGGAGCTGACCGGCGACGTGGGCGCCGCCCGCACCAGCGACGCCCCGATGTTCGCCAGCCTGGGCACCCTGGACGACCTGCCGGCGCGCGCCGAGCTGACCGCCGGGACGTGGCCGACCGCCGGCGCCGACCCGTTGCAGGTGACCGTCCCGGAGAAGGTCGCCGCGCGGCTCGGCCTGGAGGTCGGGGAGCGGGTGCCGCTCTTCGACCGGGCCGCGGAACGTGGCAGCGAGGTGACGATCGCCGGCACGTGGCGACCCCGGGACGCCGCCGACGCGTACTGGCGGCTCGCCCCGGGCGTCGGCGACGGCCAGGGCGACGCGGCCAGCACGTCGTACGGGCCGTTCGCGTTGGACCCGGCGGACTTCGCGCGTACCTTCCCGGGGTCGGTCTCGGCGGCCTGGGTGGTCGCGCCGGACCTGGTCGGCGTGGAGCCGGCCCGGCTCTCCGCCGTCACCGCCGCGCTGGCCGACGTCACCGACCGGCTGCCCGGGGCCACCGGCCTGGGCTCCTCCGCGCAGCAGGTCGGCCACCTGGACCGGCTGGTCGACCGGCTCGGCCGCGCCGACCTGGTGGGTCGCTCCGCCCTGCTCACCCCGCTGCTGCTGATCGTGGTGCTCGGCGGGTACGCGCTGGTGCTGGTCGCCGCGCTGCTCAACGAGGACCGGCGGGGGCAGACCGCGCTGCTGCGGGCCCGGGGCGCCGCCCGCGGCCAGCTCGCCGGGCTCGCCGTACGCGAGGCGACGCTCGTGGTGGCGCCGGCCGTGCTGCTGGCCCCGGCGCTGACCGGGCAGGCGGTGCGGCACCTCGGCGCGGACCTCGGGCTGACCGACGGCAGTGTCGCCCGGGTCTGGCTGGTCGCGGTCGGCGCGGCGGTCGGCTGCCTGCTCGCCATGGTGCTGCCGGCCCTGCGCCGGGCCGGCACCTACGTCGCGGACATGGCGGCCCGCTCCCGCCCCACCCGGGGCGCGGCGGTGCAACGCGCCAGCGTCGACCTGGCCCTGGTGGTGCTGGCCGTGCTCGCCTGGACCCAGTTGCGGCACTACTCGTCGCCGCTGGCCGGCGCGAACGGCGGCCTCGGCATCGACCCGCTGCTCGCCGCCGCGCCCACCATCGGCGTGCTGGCCGGCGCGGTGGTCGCGCTGCGGCTGCTGCCGCCGACCACCCGGCTCGCGGAACGCTTCGTCGACCGGCGGCCGTGGAACGCCACCATGTTCGGCATGTGGCAGGCCGGGCGCCGTCCGCACGCCGGCCCGGTGCTGCTGCTCGCGCTCGCCGTCGGCGGCAGCACGCTGGCCTGGTCGCTGGTGGCCTCCTGGGAGCAGTCGCAGCGCGATCAGGCGTGGCACACGGTCGGCACCGACCTGCGGCTGACCGAGCGCGACGGCACCGCCCCCGACGACCGGGCCGGCGTACTGGCCGCCGCTCCCGGGCTGGACCGGGTGCTGCCGGCCTGGCGCGACGACCTGCGCCTGGGCCGGGAGTCGCGGCCGGCCACCGCGGTCGCGCTGGACGCCGCCGCCGCGCGCGGAATGATCAGGCTCGACGACGCCGACGGCGGCACGTCCACCGCCGGCCTGCTCGACCGGCTGGTCGGCGCGCGGGGCGCGCCCGCCGGTGCCGTCCTGCCGGCCGGGGCGCGGTCGCTCGCCGGCACCGTGCGCACCCCGGTCGACACCGAGTACACGCCGCCGAAGGTGACCGTGAGCGCGCTGTTCACCACCGACACCGGCACCGCCTGGCGGCTGCGGCTGGCCGAGGCGGGCGGGGACGGCCGCCCGGTGCGCTTCGCCGTCGCGCTGCCCGACAGCGGCGGGGCGCCGCTGCGGCTGGCCGGCTTCGAGGCCGACGGCGGCGACATCATCGGCTCCGCCTACCGGCTGGTCCTGGACGGGCTGCGACTCACCGACGCCGGCGGGGCCGCGCTGCCGCTGCCGATCGACGGCGCCTGGCGGGTGATCGACCCGGCGGAGGGCCCGCGCGGCGCCGCGCGGGTCACCCCGACCGCTGTGGACGTGGTGCGGACGTTCGACGTGCCGGAGGGCCTGCTCCAGTTCGCGGTCACGCCGCCGTCCCGGTTCGCCGTGGTGCCGCGCGGCGACGCCCCGCCCGTGCCGGTGCTGATCACACCGGGGGTGGCGGCGGCGCTGAGCGTGGGCACCGGCGACACCTTCACGCTGGCGCTGGCCGAGGTGACGCTGGAGGTGAAGGTGGTCGGCCGGGTCGCCGCGGTGCCCGGCACCGAGGGCGACGGCGTGCTCGTCGACCTGCCCGCCGCCACGAACCAGGTGCTCCAGCAGCGCGGCGGCGTCCGGTCGGTGGCCGAGTGGTGGCTGCGGACCGGGCCCGGCGGGCACGCCACCGCCGCTCAGGCGCTGTCCACTCTGGACGGGACCGTCCTGCACGACCGGCAGCGGGTGGCCGAGGAGGCCGCCCGGGACCCGTACTGGCGGGGGGCCCGCACCGGGCTGCTCGCCGCCGCGCTCGGCTCCGTGCTGCTCGCCCTGGTCGGTCTGGCGGTGGACGTCTGGGCCACCACCCGACGCCGGCTCACCGAGTTCGCCGTGTTCCACACGCTCGGCGCGGGCCCTCGGCTGCTGGGCCGCGCGTACCTCGCCGAGCAGACGTTCCTGGCCGCCATCGGGGTCGGCGTCGGTCTGCTCGTCGGCGCCCTGGTCGCGGCGACCATGGTGCCGCTGGTGATCCTCACCCCGGCCGCCGGCCGGCCGGTCCCCGAGGCGGTCTTCGTCGTGCCCTGGTCACCGGTCGGGCTGACCGCCGCCGGGCTGCTGCTCGCCGCGCTCGCCTTCGCCGCCGTCATCACCACCGGGATCCGTCAGCGGGTCGCCGCCGTGCAGCTCCGGATCGGGGGAGAACAATGATGAGGCTGCCAGGTGCCGCGGGCCGGGTCCGGGCGTACGGGGGACAGTTCCTGCTGCTCGCCGTCCTGACCGTGGTGACCGCCCTGCTGATCACCGGGGTGCCGCGGGTCGCCGACCGGCTCACCGGTCAGGGGCTGCGCGAGTACGTCGCGAACCAGCCGCCGGCCCTGCGTGACCTCGGGTACACCCAGGCGCCGCCCACGTTCGCGTCGACCGTGCAGCCGGCCGTCGCCGCCCAGGCGGACCAGCTCGACACGATCGAGAACCGGATGCCCGCCGCGGTGCGCGAGGCGATCGGGCAGCGGTGGTACACCGCCGACACCATGCCCGGCCGGTTGCGCGGCCCGACGCTCGACAGCGGCAAGGGGCTGATCGACCTGATGTTGCGCACCGGCAACGGCCTGCGTGCGGCGGCCACCCTGACCGGCGGGCGGTGGCCGGAGAGCGGCGTCACCACCGCCGGTGCGGTGGAGGTGGCGCTCGCCGACACCGTCGCGACGAGCCTGGGCGTCGCCCCCGGCGACCGGTTCAGCCTGTCGGTGCTGGACCCGACCGACCCGACCGGCCGGCCGCTGAAGTCCCGCCCGGTCGAGCTGGTCGGGGTGTGGCGGCCGAACGACGAGCGCGACGGGGTCTGGGACGGGTTGCCGTCGATGCTGCGGCTCACCCCGCCGGAGGGCGACGGCAAGCCGTACGTGGCGGTCGCCTACGCCGCCGACGCGGGCGTGGACGCCGTCGGCGCGACCGGCTGGCCGGTGAGCTTCGGCTGGCGCTACCGGATCGCCCCGGAACGGCTCGACCCGGGCCGGCTGGACGCGCTGATCGCCGGCCTCGACGGGCTGGAGCGGGTCCGTCCCGCCTCGGTACGGCTGACCCAGGGCGTCGACATCGCGTTGCGCCGCTTCGCCTCCGCCCTCGCCGCCGCCCGCACCCTGCTCGCGGTCATCGCCGCCGGGCTGCTCGCCACGCTGGCCGGGCTGTCCCTGCTGGCCGCCCGGCTGGCGGCGCGCCGCCGGCGCGCCGAGTTCCACCTGATCCGGGCGCGCGGCGGCTCGACGGCCGACGTGCTGCGCCGGGGCCTGGCCGAGTCGGCGCTGGTGCTGCCGGCCGCGGCCGGGATCGGCTGGCTGCTCGGTGGCCTGCTGCCCGGCACCGGGACGTCGGCGCGGTGGGTGCTGCTGGCCGGGCTGCTGGTCACCGTGCTCCCGCCGCTGGCGGCGCTCGCCGTCGGCCGGGGCGTCGCCGGCCGGTCCGACCTCGGTGGCCGGTCGCCGGCCGTCCGGCTCACCGTCGAGGTGGTGGTGCTCGGGGTGGCCCTGCTCGGGGCGTTCCTGTTGCGCCGGCGCGGGCTCACCGCCGGCTCGGTGGACCCACTGCTGGTGTCGGTGCCGGTGCTGCTGGCGGTGGCCGCGGCCCTGCTGGCGCTGCGCGCGTACCCGTGGCCGTTGCGGCTGCTCAGCCGCGTCACGGCCCGGGCGCGCGGCAGCGTCGCTTTCCTCGGCACCGCCCGCGCCGGCCGGGCTGCCAGCACCGGGCCGCTGGTGGTGGTGGTGCTCGCCGTCGCCACGGCCGCGTTCTGCGGGGTGGTGGCGACCGGCATCGAGACCGGCCGGGACACCGCCGCGGCCCGCGCGGTGCCCGGCGACGTCCTGGTCACCGGCGAGCGCTTCGCGCCGGACACCGCCGCCCAACTGGCCGCGCTGCCCGGCGTCCGCGCGGTGGCCCCGCTGCTGACCGTGCCGGCCGAGCGCCCGACGGCCGACCGGGCCGGCCGGCCGAGCCCGATCCGGGAGCTGCGGGTGCTGCTGGTCGACGCCGCCGGCTTCGCCGAGGTGGCCCGCCGTGCCGGCGTACCGGCGAGTGTGCCCGACCCGCTGCTGGCCGGCGGCGACGGCAGCACCCCACTGCCGGCGCTGGTGTCCCCGGCGGTCGCCGACGAGCTGGCCGAGGCCGGGCTCGCCGACGCGCAGGGGCGCCGCCCGGCCTGGCTGAACGTGCAGGGAAACCGGCTGCCGGTGCGGGCCGCCGCCACCGTCGACGGCTTCGCGCTCGTCGACCGTTCGGTCACCCGGTTCGTGGTGCTGCCCTGGCCGGCGCTGCCGGCCGACGCGCTGCACCCGCTCGCCCCCACCGGTTTCGTCCTGGCCGGCCCCGGGGTGGACCCGGCCGAGGTGGACCGGGTGGCGGTCGAGGGGCAGCGCCGCTACCTGCGGATCGGCACGGTCGAGACGTCGGACAAGGCGCGCGCGCCGGAGGTGACCAGCCGGGCCGAGGTCCGGGCCGAGCTGGGCGGCAGCGGCGTGAACGGGCTGCTGGTGTTCGGGTTCGCGCTCGGCGCCGCCGGCGGCGCGGTGCTGGGGCTGCTCGGGCTCGCGTTCGCGGTGCTCGCCGGGGCCCGCTCCCGCGGGCAGGTGCTGTCCCGGCTGCGCACCATGGGCCTGTCCCGCCGGCAGTGGCGCGGGCTGCTGCTGGTCGAGCTGACCCCGCTGGTGCTGGTGTCGGTGCTCACCGGCGCGGTGGTCGGCGCGTTGCTGCCGCTGCTGCTCACCCCGGTGCTCGGCCTGCCCGCCTTCACCGGCGGGGTGACCGTACGTCCCCGGTTCGAACCCGGCCTGGTGGCCGGGGTGTCGGCCCTGGCCCTGCTGGCCCTCGCCTTCGCGATCACCGTGGAGGCCGTGAACAATCGCCGGATGCGCCTCGGAGAGGTGCTGCGGCTCGGAGAGGAGAGCTGATGACCGCGACCACGGAGGCTGCGCCGGACCTGGCCGCCCTGCAACGGCGGGCCGCCGAGCGCGCCGCCGAACGGGCCGGCGGGCGGGACCGGTTGCGCGGGCACATCGTCTGCGACGGCCTGGTGCGCATCTTCAAGACCGAGGGCGTCGAGGTGGTCGCCCTGCAGGGTCTCGACCTGGTGATCGACCGGGGCGAGCTGGTCGCGATCGTGGGTGCCTCCGGCTCCGGCAAGTCGACCCTGCTCAACATCCTGTCCGGGCTGGACACCCCGACCGCCGGCATCGCCCGGGTCGCCGAGTACGACCTGCTCGCCCTGTCCCACAAGAAGCGGCTCGCCTACCGCCGGGAGATGGTCGGCTTCATCTGGCAGCAGACCGGCCGCAACCTGCTGCCGTACCTGACCGCGGTGGAGAACGTCGAGCTGCCGATGAAGCTGGCCGGTCGGCACGGCGGCCGGCGGGACCGGCGGGAGCGGGCCCGCCGCCTGCTCGACCTGGTCGGGGTCGGCTACTGCGCGGACCGGCGGCCGGGCCAGATGAGCGGCGGTGAGCAGCAGCGGTGCGCGGTGGCGGTGGCGGTGGCCAACGACCCGGAGATCCTCTTCGCCGACGAGCCGACCGGTGAGCTGGACGAGGCGACCGGCGCCGAGGTCTTCGCCGCCCTGCGCACCATCAACGCCGAGCTGGGCGTGACCATCGTGGTGGTCACCCACGACCACGCCGTGGCCGGCCAGGTCCGCCGGACCGTCGCCATCCGCGACGGCCGGACCGCCTCCGAGGTACGCCGGACCGCGCGGGCCACCGCCGACGGCGGCACCGAGCTGGTCAGCGAGGAGTACGCGGTGCTCGACCGCACCGGCCGGATGCAGTTGCCGGCGCCGTTCGTGGAGGCGCTGTCGCTGCGCGACCGGGTCCGGCTCAACCTGGAACCCGACCACGTCGAGGTGCGCCCCGGCGACCGGACGCACGCCGAGGAGAGTGAGTGATGACCGAGCGGGCCGCGGTGCTGCCGGCGACGACCGTCGAGGACGTGGTGCGGGTCGAGGGGGTGAGCCGCACCTTCGGCCGGGGTGAGCACGCCGTGCACGCCGTGCGGGACGTCTCCTTCAGCGCCGGCCGCGGTGAGCTGGTCGCGGTCCGGGGCCGGTCCGGCGCCGGCAAGACCACGCTGCTGAACCTGGTCGGCGGCCTGGACCGGCCGGACGCCGGGACGATCCGGGTGGCCGGGCACGACGTCACCTCCGCCGGGGAGCGGGAGCTGCTGGCGTTGCGCCGGGGCACCGTCGGGTTCGTCTTCCAGACCTTCGGCCTGGTGCCGATCCTGTCCGCGGCGGAGAACGTCGGGGTGCCGTTGCGGCTGGCCAAGGTGCCGGCGGCGGAGCGGGAGCAGCGGGTGGCGGTGCTGCTGGAACTGGTCGGGCTGGGCGCGCACGCCGCGCAACGCCCGTACGAGCTGTCCGGCGGTCAGCAGCAGCGGGTGGCGGT
This sequence comes from Micromonospora humi, assembly GCF_900090105.1. Classification (GTDB taxonomy): domain Bacteria; phylum Actinomycetota; class Actinomycetes; order Mycobacteriales; family Micromonosporaceae; genus Micromonospora; species Micromonospora humi. Next base: position 98,897 of record NZ_FMDM01000017.1, read on the forward strand.
GGCCCGGGCGCTGGCGAACGAGCCGGACCTGCTCATCGCCGACGAGCCGACCGGGCAGCTCGACTCCGAGACCGGTCGCTCGATCATGGACCTGCTGCGTGCCGTGGTGCACGCCCGGGGGATGACCGCACTGGTCGCGACGCACGATCCGGCGCTGATCGAGCTGGCCGACCGGACGCTGGTCCTGCGCGACGGCCAGTTGGTGGCCGACTGACCTAGGTGCCCGAGCGGCGGCGGTGGTAGGCCCAGGTGACCGCGAGCAGTAGCGGGCCCCAGAGCAGCAGCGGGGCATAGCAGGCCACCAGCAGGGCGAAGCCGCCGGCCGGCAGCCCCAGGTCGTTGCCGTCGACGAGCACGCCCCACGACGCGTACCCCCAGATCAGGGTGAGCGCGACGGCGCCGGCGGTGGCGGCGGTGACCGCGAACGCCGGTGGCACCCGCCGGAGGCCGACCAGCGGGAGCCGGCGGGCGAACACCTCGCCCCACGGGCGGACCAGGCCCAGGCAGAGCAGCGCCAACCCCTCCGAGACCAGGCTGAGCGCGACGATGTAGACGCTCTCGCCGAACCCGGGCCGGATCCGGTCGCTGGCCACCACCGCGCCGATCGGCAGGCCGGCGACCAGGGCGATCCGCCACAGCCCGGACGGGAGCACGACGAGCGGGATCAGGTGCGCGGCGCGGACCGCCCACGGTTGCGGCGGGCGGCGGTCGTGCGTGGGGACGACCGGCGGGGACAGCGTGTCGGTGGGCATACCGTCAGCCTGGTCGTGGGCCGGGCGCGCGCCCTCCCCCGCCGGAGGGACCGGTGCCCCTCTACAGGGCCAGCTTCATCCCCTCGTGGCTGGCCACGAAGCCCAGGTCGCGGTAGAACCGGTGCGCGTCGGCGCGCTGCTTGTCGGTGGTGAGCTGCACCAGCGCGCAGCCGCGCTCGCGCGCCTGGTCGATCGCCCAGCGCATCATCGCCCGGCCCAGCCCGCGTCCGCGCCGGTCGGCGCGGACCCGCACCGACTCGATCAGCGACCGCTCCGCGCCGTGCCGGCCCAGACCGGGGATGTAGGTGATCTGGAAGCAGCCGACCAGCTCGCCGCCGTCGTCGGCGACGATCATCAGGTTGCGCGGGTCGGCGTCGAGGTCGGCGAACGCCCGCTCGTACGCCTCGTCGACCTCGGGCAGATCGCGGGTGCGGCCGAGCACGTCGTCGGCGAGCAGGGCGAGCACGGCGGGCAGGTCGGCCCGGACGGCCTCCCGGAAGATCACGTCAGTCACCCGGGGAGCCTGGCACGGCGGCGGTGCGGCCGTCCAACCAGCTGCGCAGCGCCCACCACCAGTGGATCGCCTCCGGCACGGTGCACCGCGCCCCCTCCTCGACCGGCGGCCCGCCGGTCACCTCCCGGAGCCGGCGCAGCCGGTAGCGCACCGTGTTCGGGTGTACGTGCAGCGCGGTGGCGGTCTGGTCCAGCCGTTGACCGTGGTCCAGCCAGGCGAGCGCCGTGGCGGCCAGCTCCCGGTGGAACTCGTCGGCCGGGTCGAGCGCGCCGAGCAGGGTGCCCCGCAGCAGCTCGGCCAGGGCCGGCTGGGCGGCCAGCGCGGTCTCCCCGGCCAGGTCGGTCACCCGACGCAACCCGCGCAGCCGCCGGTGCGCGGCGGTGCGCAGGGCCGCCAGGCAGAGTGTGTACATCGCCGGGGCCCGCTCCAACGGTTGCGCCGGCGCCACCAGCGCCAGCAGGTCGGCCGGCGCGGCCCCCGGCAATCGGGGGAGCAGACCGGCCAGCCGGTCCTCCACGGGGGCGAGCAGGCCGCCGTGCCGGGTGAGCTGCCGGTGGAGGGCGTGCGACCGCACCGGATCGGGACGGGTGGCGACCAGGCAGTGGTAGCGGCCCTCCGGCCGTAACCCGAACCGGGCCAGCTCCGCCGGGGGCGTGTTGGCCGGCCCGTCGAGCAGCAGCCGGCGCAGCAGGCGGGCCCGGGCCGCCGCGCCGCCGTCGGCCAGCTCCCGCTCGGCCGCCCGGTGCCCGTCCACCACCGCCCGTTCCACCGCGGCGGCGTACCGGCCGATGACGAGCAACCCCTCCAGCAGCACCTCGTCCGCGACGCCGGCGGCCCGGCCGTGCCGGACCACCAGTTCCACCGCCCGGTCCCGGCCGGCCTGCACGCCGCGCAGCAGGCCGGCGACGGTGATGCCCTGCGCCGCCCGGTCGGCGCCCAGCCGGCGGGCCTCGGTGAAGTCCCGCCCGGCGGGATCCTCGTGGCGCTCCAGCGCGCCGAGACCGCTGGTGAGCAGCAGGACGACCTGGCGGCGGACCTCACCGGCGGGGAGTCGGGCGACCTCCGGCGAGGCGGTCCGGGCGGCCCGCGCCACCTCGTCCACGGCGACCCGATCGGCGGCCAGGTCGCGCAGCAGCGCGCCGAACGTGGGGGCGTTCGGAGTCCGCGTCATCGGCGCCCGCCGCCTCCCGTTGTCGTCGCGGCACAACCGGGCCGGTCGGGCGTTGGCGTCCGGCCCCTAGTCCGGGCTGCCGGCCGGTTGCTCTCCTGGTTGTTACCGCAAGGTAACACCGATCGATCCACCGAGGAACGTCGATGTCCCACTCGGCTGTCAGGAGGCGTCCATGACCCCCGTGCCACCCCGCCCGTCCCGATCCCGCCGCCGCGCCGGACTGGCCGCGCTGGCCGCCCTCGCGCTCGCCGTGCCGACCCCACTGGTGGCGGCGCCCACGCCCGCCCACGCCGCCGCAGCCCTCCAGGAGGTGATGTTCGTCGGCAACAACTGGGACGGCACCGCCGACGTCATCCGCTCCCGCGGCGACTACGCCAGGCTCGGCCGGATCAACGTGATCCCGGACCGCACCGCGCGGCTGCGCGAGATCTACCTCAACCCGATCAAGCTGGCCTACTTCCTCGGCATCCGGCAGGGCCCGGGGGAGGGCCACGACCAGTTCGTCGACGACATGTACACCACGCCGGACGGCAGCGCCCTGGTGGTGTCCCGGCCCAGCTTCGCCGACGTGGTCTCGATCGACCTGGCCACCGGCGCGGTCCGGTGGCGCTTCCCGGTCTCCGGCTACCGCGCCGACCACATGGCCGTGTCGCCGGACGGCACCCGGGTGGCGGTCTCCGCCTCCACCTCCAACACCGTGCACGTGCTGGACATCCGCACCGGGGCGCAGCTCGGCTCGTTCGGCACCGGCGACAAGCCGCACGAGAACATCTTCACCGACGGCGGCCGTCGACTGTGGAACATGTCCATCGGCGAGGTCAACACCGACCTGGACGCGCCCTGGCTCGACTGGACCAAGGGGGACCGGAAGATCACCGTCGCCGACACCACCACGTTCGGCGTGGTCAAGGTGATCGACATGCGGGACCGGCTGGACGCCGCCGGTCGCCGCGACCTCTCCGACGCGGTCCGCCCGGCGGTGTTCACCCCGGACGGCAGCCGGCTCTACTTCCAGGTGTCGTTCTTCAACGGCCTGGTCGAATACGACGTGGCCGCCGACCGGGTCACCCGGGTCGCCACCCTGCCGAAGAACCCGGCCACCAGCGAGGACCGCACCACCTGGGTCAACGACTCACGCCACCACGGCCTGTCGGTCAGCCCGGACGGCTCGCGGCTCTGCGTCGCCGGCACGATGGACGACTACGCGACGGTGGTGGACCGGGCCACCCTGCGCGAGGGCCCGCTCGTGCCGGCCAGCAAGCCGTACTGGGCCACGGTCAGCGGCGACGGCCGGGACTGCGTCATCTCCGAATCCGGCGCCGACCAGGTCACCGCGATCAACTTCGCCACCGGCCAGAAGGTGGCGAGCGTCGCGGTCGGCGACCACCCGCAACGGGTCCGCATCGGGCACCTGGCCGAGGGCTGGACGCCGCCGGCCGCCGGCTGATCGACCGCCGTACCGTCACCGGGCGGGGCAGCGCAGCCCCTCCCGGGGGACGGTGAGCGAGATCAGATACGCGTCGACGGCCCTGGTCACGCACGCGGTCTGCGGGTAGGCGGTGTGCCCCTCGCCCTCCCAGGTGAGCACCCGGCCGACACCGAGCATCGAGGCGAGCGCGGCGGTCTGCTCGTAGGGCGTGGCCGGGTCACCGGTGGTGCCGACCACCAGGATCGGCGGCGCGCCGGCCGCCCGGCCGGTCGGGTAGGGGTCACGTTCGCCCGGCCACTCCACGCAGCCGAGCATGCCCACCGCCAGCGCCGGACCGAACAGCGGATATTTCTGCCGCCACTGCGACTGCAGCGATCGGACCTGCTCGCGGGTCGGCTTCTCGGTCTCGTCGGCGCAGTTGACCGCCATGTTGGCGTCGAACAGGTTCGAGTAGTGCCCGTCGTCCTCGCGGCCGGCGTAGGCGTCGGCGAGCTTGAACACGCCCGCCGGGTCGCCACCCTGCAACTCGTCGATCGCCCGGGCCAGCTCCTGCCAACCCTGCTCGGTGTAGAGCGAGGAGATCACCGCGTAGAAGACCCAGCCGGCGGTGGCCTCCCGGCCGTCCGCGCCGCGCACCGGCGAGACGTTCGCCTTGTCGATCGCGGCGGTGACCGCGCCGCGTGCGTCCGGCGCGATCGGGCAGCGCCCGGCGTTCGCCGTGCACCACCGGGAGAAGTTGTCGAACGCCCGCTCGAAGCCCTTGGCCTGACTTTCCGAGCCGGCGACCAGCTGCTGCCTCGGGTCGACCGCGCCGTCGAGCACCAGCGCCCGCACCCGCTGCGGATAGAGCTGGGCGTAGGTGGCGCCGAGCAACGTGCCGTAGGAGTAGCCGAGGTAGGTCAGCTTCTCGTCGCCGACCGCCGCGCGCACCGCGTCCATGTCCCGGGCGGCCTGCTCGGTGCCGTAGAGCGGGAGCTGGTCGCCGTACTTCCCGCCGCACCGCGCGCCGATGCGCCGGTTGAGGTCGACGAAGCCGTCGAAGGACGCCTGGCTCTCCGGGTCGGGGTCGTAGCCGAAGCTGGCGTCCAGGTCGGCGTCGGGGATGCACTTGACCGGGCTGGACCGGGCCACCCCGCGCGGATCGAAGCCGACGATGTCGAACCGGTCGGTGATCGCCGTGGGCAGGCCGCCGAACGCCGGGCCGAAGGAGAGGTAGACCGCGGTGTCCACCCCGGAGGCGCCGGGACCGCCCGGGTTGACCACGAGCGACCCGATCCGGTCCCGTTGCTTGGTGGAGCGCGCCCGGATCAGCGCGATCTCGAACGTCTCGCCGGTGCCCGGCCCGGTGGTCGCGCCGGTGGCCGCCCCGGCGCCCCAGTTGCGCGGCACCGCGATCCGGGCGCACTCGTAGCGCATGTCGGCGGCGCCGCGGCCGACCAGCTCGTCGGGCACCTCCGGGCAGGCCCGCCAGGTGGGCGCGCTGCCCGGCGGCGCCGCCTCGCCCTCGCTCTCGGCACGCGGGGCGAACGCCGGCAGCGTGCAGCCGGCGGTGAGCACCACCGCCGCGACGAACGCGGCCGGCGTGGGCCGGACCCGGCGGGGCCGGTCGGAGAAGCCTGTCACGTGGGCGCCTTCCATGATCGGGTCGACCGCCAGGCTACGCCCGGCCGCCGCTGTCGCTCACCGTCGCCGCCGGATCCCCGCGCAGCACCTCGTCGACGTCGAAGCGGACCGGGCGGTCGAGCTGCCCGTAGTCGCACGAGCGGGGGTCGCGGTCGGGGCGCCAGCGCAGGAACCGCGCGGTGTGCCGCAACCGGTCACCCTCCATCGCGTCGTAGGCCACCTCGACCACCAGCTCGGGGCGCAGCGGCTCCCACTCCAGGTTCTTGCCGCCGGTCCACCGGCTCACCCCGCCCGGGATGCGTTGACCCCGCTCGTGGTCGCCGTGCACCCACGGGTGGTCGCCGCCGACGTCGCGGTAGGGCTCCAACTCGTCGAGCAGCTCCTTGCGGCGGGCCATGGTGAACGAGGAGCTGACCCCGATGTGGTGCAGCAACCCGTCGTCGCCGTAGAGACCGAGCAGCAGCGAGCCGACCACCGGGCCGGACTTGTGCCAGCGGAAGCCGGCCACCACCGCGTCGGCCGTGCGGGCGTGCTTGACCTTGGACATCAGCCGCTTGCCCGGCTGGTAGGGCAGGTCGGCCGGCTTGACGATGAGCCCGTCCAGCCCGGCGCCCTCGAACACCTCGAACCAGCGCCGGGCCGTCTGCGGGTCGGTGGTCACCTGGGTCACGTGCACCGGCGGCCGGACCCCGGCCAGCGCCCGCTCCAGCCGCTCCCGGCGCTGCGGGTAGGGCCGGTCGGTGAGCAGCTCGTCGTCGAGGGCGAGCAGGTCGAACGCGACGAAGTCGGCGGGCGTGGTCTCGGCCAGCAGCTTCACCCGCGACGCGGCCGGATGGATGCGCTGCGCCAGCAGCTCGAAGTCGAGCCGCGGCTGACCGCCCGGACCGTCCCGTCGGATCACGATCAGCTCGCCGTCGACCGCGCACCGGGGCGGGAGCTGGCGGCGTGCCTGCTCCACCACCTCGGGGAAGTAGCGGGTCATCGACTTGCCGCCCCGGCTGGCCAGCTCGACCTCGTCGCCGTCGCGGAAGACGATGCAGCGGAAGCCGTCCCACTTCGGCTCGTAGGTCAGGCCGGGGTCGGTGGGCAGCTCGGCCACGCTCTTGGCCAGCATCGGCTCGACCGGCGGGTTGATCGGCAGGTCCACGGCGACCAGTCAACCAGACCCCACCGACACCCGTGAGCCAGATCACCGGCGGCGCCGGACGGCGTGTCCCGGCCCGGGCCGCTTCGTCACCCGCGCCCGGATGGTGACGCCGCAGGTCAGAGCTACCGTCGCGAGGTGCCGGAGTGGAGCTGCGGATGCTGCGGGCGCTGGCGGGTCAGCGTGGAGCTGGTCCGCGGGCGGTACCGCTACCGGCTCGCGCACCGCTACCCGCCGGAGCACGGCGGCGGCGCGAACGTGGTCGGCGAGGCGGGCTCGGTGGCCGAGCTGGAGCGCCTGCTCCGCCGGTACGCCCCGGTCGGCCTGGCCGATCTCCACGAGGCCGCCTGAAGCGGGTCGCCGGTCGCCGGCCGAGCAGGTCGACCGCCCCCTGAGCGCCTGCAAACTTGATGGCGTGGATGACTCACACCCGTGACTCATCCGTGCCATCAAGTTTGCAGGCCTCGGAGAGACCTCAACCGTTGGCTGCGGAACCGTCCCCAACCGCACGGACAACCGCGCATCGACGCCCGGCGTATTCTCGGCGGACCGGCTCCGAGGAGGAACCACATGCGCTTCGTCGAGACCGTGGAGATCGCCGCCGACGTCGAGCGGGTCTGGGCCGTGCAGAGCGACGTGGAGCGCTGGCCCGAATGGACGCCCTCGGTCAGCGCCGCCCGCCGGCTGGAGCCCGGTCCGCTGGTCCTCGGCTCGACCGCCCGGCTGACCCAGCCCCGGCTGCGCCCCGCGGTGTGGCGGGTCACCGAGATCGACCCGCCGCACGCCTTCGTCTGGGAGTCCACCGCCCCCGGCGTGCGCAGCCGCGGCGAGCACCGGCTGGTCCCGCTGGGCGACGGACGGACCCGCGCCGAGCTGGTGCTGACCCAGACCGGCCCGCTGGCCGGGCTGGTGGGGCTGTTCGGCGGCGCCACCATGCGCCGCTACCTGCGCCAGGAGGCGGACGGGCTCAGGCGCCGCTGCGAGCCGGGCTGACCTTCTCCAGCACCGCCAGCCGGTTGCCGTTCTCGTCCGCCCGGTGCGCCACCACCCGATAGCCGCGCCGGGCGTACAGCCCCAGGTTGTCGGCGCTCTGCGCGCCGGTGAACAACGCGAACCGCGCCACCCGGCCGGCGCACGCCTGCTCCACCGCGGTCAGCAGTCGCCCGCCGACGCCGGCTCCCTGCTGGTCCGGTGCGACCGAGAGCCGGCCCACATGGGCGGTGTCGCCGTCCAGGCGGGCCCGCACCGACCCGACCAGGCGGGTCCCACGCCGGGCGGCGAGCACCACGCCCGGACCGGCAAGCGCCGCCCGGACCTCGTCCAGCGTCTCGGTCAGCGGGGGCAGGAACGGGTCCCGGTAGCGCTGCGCCTCCACCAGGTACGCGGCGCGTTGCACGGTGAGGATCTCACCGGCGTCCGCGACGACGGCGGGGGCGATGGTCACGTCGTCGGTCACCGGCTCAGCTCACCACACCCGCCCCGGACGGTCGTACCCTGGCGGGTGTCCCCACGCGAGGAGGTGGCCGACGTGGCCGAGCTGACGTACCCGGAGGTGGGCGCGACCCGCGACGGCGACCTGCCGGCCGGCTACCACCACCTGCGCCACCGGGTCCGGCTGCCGGACGGCGGCTTCCCCGCCGCGGCGGACGCGGTGCTCGGCTGGCGGCTGCACCGCGCCGCCGGCGTGGTGATGCGCGCCGACGCGCCGCGCGCCGCCCCCGGGGTGCGGGTCACGCCGGGCCTCGGCGTCGGGCCGGCGCGGGTCTGGGGGCCGACCGAGGTGGTCTGGGCGGTCGACGAACCGGACCGGGCCGGCTTCGGCTACGGCACGCTGCCCGGGCACCCGGAGATCGGCGAGGAGGCGTTCCTGGTCACCCGCGGCCCCGACGGGACCTTCTTCGAGGTGACCGCGTTCAGCCGGCCGGCGCACTGGTACGTGCGGGCCGCCGGGCCGGTCACCCGGGGCTTCCAACTGGCCTACGCCTGGTGGCTGGGGCGCACGCTGCGCCGGCTCGTGACCGGTCAGTAGCGGGCGAAGGAGCGGATCGGGGCGCGCGGCCCGTACTTCGGCGCCTGCACGCCGGCCGCCTCCAGCAGCACGCACACCCGCCCCCGGTGGCCGGTGAACGGCGCCAGCAGCGCCAGCATCCGGGCGTCGTCGCCGCGCGGCTCCCCGGCCAGCGCCCAGGCCACCGTGTTCGGCACGTGGTAGTCGCCGACGCTCACCGCGTCCGGGTCCCCGTACGCGATCCGGACCACCTCGGCGGCGGTCCACGGCCCGATCCCGGCGATGGCGGTGAGCCGGCGGGTGGCCTCGGCCGCGTCCGCGCAGCGTTCCAGCCGGTCCGCGACGGCGGCCGCGCGGCGCAGCGTGTCCGCCCGGCGCTGCTCCACCCCGAACGGGTGGAACACCCAGTACGGCGTGGCCGCCACCGCGGCCGGCTCCGGCGGCAGCAGCAGCGGTTGCAGCGGACCCGGCGCCGGCTCGCGGAAGTGCCGCACGGTCGCCGCGTACGCCCGGTAGGCCTCCTTGCCGGTCACCTTCTGCTCGAAGACGGCCCGCAGCAGCCGGGGGAAGACCTGGCCGGTGGCGGGCATCCGCAGCCCGTGGTGCTGGTGGGCCAGCCGGGCGACGAGGGGGTGCGTGGCGGCCAGCGCGGGGAACCCGGTCAGGTCGTCGCGCAGCCCGGCGACGCCGTCGGCCCGGTCGACCACCCACGCCGCGCCCGGCCCGTACCCCTCGGCGACCAGCTCGCCGGCCTCCGGGCGCAGCGCCAGCGTGGCCGGGCCGTCCGGGGTGCGGGTGGCCCACCAGAAGCTGCCGGCGGCGATCCGCGCGCACGGGTCGTACGGGCTGAAGGTCAACGCCCGCACCGAGGCGGCGAGTCGGTAGCCGGCCGGGGGGCGCAGCGTCCGGCGGGCGGCGGGCGAGGTCACCCCGCCACTCTGCCACGCGGGGCCGCCGTGACGGCGGACACCGCCGCACGCTGCGCGCGTGCGACGGTGTCCGTGCCGGGAGGCGGGGCGATGCCGGTACGCCCCGCCTCCCGGGTCCACGACGGTGACCGGCCGCGCCCTCCCCGGCGGCGGCCGGTCACCGTGTTCCGGTGCGGTCAGTACGAGTAGTCCGAGCCGCCACCCGAGCTGCCCGAGTCACCCGACGCCGGCGGGGCGACCGCCTTCGGGGTGCCCGTCGGCAGGCAGGTCAGGTTCTTCTTGCCGTTCGGGTCGACGACGAACCAGGTCCCGCCGACGCCCTGGCCCTTCCACTGGCCCGGCTTCTTGTCGCCGATGTAGCGGTAGACCGGCCAGTCGCCGATGGTGATCTGGCGGGTGCCGTCCTGGCGGGTGACGGTGCCCACCTTGTCGTCGGAGACGCCCTGCAACTGCGGGTTGCCGTCGGTCAGCGCCGGCGGCCAGACCTCGGCGCACTTGTCCACGCAGTTGGACTGCGCCGGGTTCGACGAGTCCTTGTCGAACCGGTACAGCACCCAGCCGTCCTGGTCGGTGACGACCTTGCCCATCCGGGGCAGCTTCTTGCCGACCAGTTCGTCGGTGAGTTTCACGTCCGACGGGGGCGCCTTGTCGGCGGCCGGTTCCTCCGGAGCGGCCGACGCCTCCGGTTCGGCGGCCGCGGTGGGCTCGGCCGCGGCGACGGCGACCGGCTCCGCCGCGCCCGAGTTCGCCCCGTTGTAGCCCGCGGGGGCGCAGGCCGTAAGTGCGACCATCGCGCTCGCGACGATGACGGTCGTCCGCATGTGGTGTGCCACGTGCCCTCCTCGTTCTTGGCAGTTCGCCGGGTAGTACGGGCGGCAACGCTGTCAAGGTTGAATCGAGAAGGGTGGTCCATTTCACAGTGGACCGGTTGAACCGTTCCGGGCCGCCGCGCGTGCGGCACCACAGGGGGAGAGTCCGCAGACGACGCGACGGCGCCGGGCGGCCAGGCCGCCCGGCGCCGTCGGCGCGGTGGATCAGAGGTCGGCGACGGTCACCAGCGGGCTGGCCACCCCGTTCACGTCCACCGACTGCACCTGGACCTTCTGGATGTCGCCGAGCGGCGCCGAGGTGGACGCGCTCAGCAGCAACGACAGCTGGTTCTGGTTGGTGCCGTAGCCGCTGCCCGGCACCGACCACGTGCCGACCACCTCGGTGGTGGAGTTCTTGCGCACCACCAGCAGCCGGCAGGTGCGCGGCCCCGGCAGCCGGCTGAGCTGCACGCTGATCTGCGTGCCGTACTCCTTCTTCGCCAGCCACATTGTGGTCTTCACCCCGGTGCCCGCGTCGGTGGCGTTGTGCTGGTCGCCCTCGATCTCCTTGTCACCGCCCAGGCCCGGCTGGTTGGGATCGGCCGGCCCGCTGCTCGGCGCCGCGGTGGGCACGCTCGGCGTCGGCGCGGCCTGCGGCGTCGGCGGCGCGTCGTCGCCCAGGAACCCGGCCGCCACACCGCTCAGGCCGCCGAACACCACCACGGCCGCCGCGGTGGCCAGCAACTGCCGCACCCGGGTACGCCGCCGGTCCCGCCGCACCGCCACCAGCGTCCGGTCCAGCAGCGCCGGATCCGTGTGGGTCTGCTCCAGCGCGGCCATCGCCTCGCCGTCGATGCCGGCGAGCATCCCCACCACCGGCACCATCGTCTCCAGCTCCGCGGCACACGCCCAGCAGGTGGCCAGGTGCTCCTCGAACCGCTCGGCGTCCTGTGCGTCCAGCACGCCGAGCGCATACGCGGCGACGTCCATGTGGTCGGCCCGGCTCATTCCGTCACCCCCCTCTCCTGCAGAGCGGTGCGCAGCGCGCGCAGCGCGTAGTAGACCCGAGACTTGGCGGTGCCGAGCGGAAGACCCAGCTCCTCCGCCGCCTCGGGCACGGTCCGACCCCGGAAGTACGTCGCCACCAGGATCTCCCGGTGCGACTGGCTCAGCGTACGCAGCGCGTCCGCCACGGTCATGGTGCGCAGCACCCGGTCGGTGCTGTCCGACTCGGCGAACGCGGTCAGGTCCCGGTCGTACGTCTCCGCCGGGCGGGCCTGCTCGCTGCGGTGCTCGTCGATGGCGATCCGCCGGGCCACCGTGACCAGCCACGGTCGCAGCGAGCCCTGGCCCGGCCCGCCGAGGCGGTGCGCGTTGCGCCAGGCCCGCAGCAGCGTCTCCTGCACGATGTCCTCGGCGCGCTGCCGGTCCCCACCGGTCAGCCGCATCACGAACATCAGCAGCGGGCCGGCGTGTTCGGCGTAGAGCAGGCGGATCAGCTGGTCCGAGTGACTGGCCTCGGCGGAGGTCGCCTGGTGGCGTCCGGGTGCGGGTCGCGGGGGCGGCACCGGGTCATTCTGGCGATCGGCGGGACGCGCGTCGACCCCCCGGGTCGAGCGCGACGCGCGCGAGTGCGGCTGTGCCCGGGCGAACATCCACTCGGGCCTCGCCACCTCGCCGTGCCAGCCGGCCGCCACCGCATGCATGCAGACCTCCGCTGTCCAATGACATCAGCCGGCCCCCCACGGGCATGGCCGCCCGGGGATACGCACCGACCGTGCGATCGGATCAACGTTTGACGGAAAAAATTCCTGGCGGAGGTGGGGTGGAGTCGACGGCGTCCGCGTCGTGCACCACCGGGACCCCGCCGGCGAACCGGTCCAGCTCGGCGCCGGCCACCACCCGGCCGGGGAACCAGTCGCCGGCCGCGCGCCGGGCCAGCTCCGGCACCGGCGGCTCCACCCGGGACGCCACCAGCACCAGGTTGCCGTACCGCCGGCCGCGCAGCACCGCCGCGTCACCCACCAGGCAGGCCCGGGGCAGCACGGTACGCACGGTGGCGACCTGCCCGCGGGCGTGCCGCAGCGGCGGCCCGTCGGCCACGTTCGCCAGGTAACAGCCGTCGGGCGTCAGCACCCGGGCCACCTCGGCGGCGAACTCGACCGAGGTCAGGTGGGCCGGGGTGCGGGCGCCGGCGAAGACGTCCGCCACGATCACGTCGTACCCGCCGTCGCGGCTGGACGACAGCGTGGCCCGGGCGTCGGCCACCCGCACCCGCAGCCGGGGATCGGACGGCCAGGGCAGTTCCCGCCGGACCAGCTCCACCAGCGCGCCGTCCACCTCGGACACCCGCTGCGTCGAGCCGGGCCGGGTGGCCTGGACGTAGCGGGGCAGGGTGAGCGCCCCGCCGCCCAGGTGCAGCACCCGCAGCGGCGTGCCGGCGGGCGCCACCAGGTCGATCGCGGCGGCCAGCCGCCGGACGTACTCGAACTCCAGGTGCGTCGGGTCGGCCAGGTCCACGTGCGACTGCGGCGCGCCGTCCAGCAGCAGCGTCCACGAGCCGGGCCGGTCCCGGTCCGGCACCAGCTCGGCCCGGCCGGTGTCCACGTCCGCCACCAACCGGTCGGCGTCGCGCCGCCGGCCCATCAGCGCCGGATCCCGCGCGCCGCCGAGGCGAGCACCCGCTGCAGCAGCCGCGCGTCGCCGAGCATCCCGCGCAGCCGGCGTTCCAGCCCGGCGATCGGCACCAGGTTCTGCGGGGCCCGCGGATCCTTGTACGGCGTGGACGCGAACCGGGGCAGCGTGACCAGCGACAGGTCGGCCAGCGCGATCGCCTCCGGCACGGTCAGCTCGGCCGAGCACTCCACCCGCACGATGCCCGCCCACGGCGCGCCGGCGGCCACCGGCAGGCGCAGATACCACGACCAGCCGCCCCACGCCGTGCCCAGCCGGAACACCGGGCAGCGCTGACCCGGCGCCAGCCCGGTCACCACCGCGGTGAGCCGGGCGTCCAGATACTGGCTGTGCTGGGTCTTGATGTAGCCGAGCGTGCGCGGCAGGTTCCGCCGGCTGCGCAGCGGACCGTCCACCACCAGCAGGTCGCCGTCGGCGCGCACCGCGTCGGAGACGTCCACCTCCAGCGCGGTGAGCGGGCCCTGCACCGCGGCCGGCAGCTTGCTCAGCTCGCCGGTGCCGCCGACCCGGTGCACCGGGTAGCGGATCGCGCCGGCCACCACGTCCTGCGCCGACGGGCTGGCGGTGAACAGACCCCGGCCCACCCGGGCCCCGGCCAGCTCGGCGGCGCCCCGGTCCAGGTCACAGCGGACCACCCCGGCCGCGTACGAGGCGGCGATGCCGGGGAACGAGCCGCCGTCCTCCTCGGCCGTCCAGACACTGGCGTCGATCCGGCGTACCCCGTCGACGAGCAGCACCACGTCCGGCGCCCGCACCCCCGGGCGGACGTCGATCGCCCGCCAGTCGGTGACCGGCAGCTCGACGTCGGCCTCCACCTGGGCGCTGCTCGGCGCCGCCGGCCCGGCCCCGCCCGCGGCCTCGAACGACGCCCCGTACGCCGGATCCCACGAGTCGACGAAGAACCGGGCGCCGGCCCGGGTCGGCCCGGTCACGCGGCGCCCGGCCGCGCGCCGTCGCACGCCCTCACAGGCCGGTCCGCTCGATGCGGGCCGTGCGGGCGTCCTTGCGGACCTCGAAGCGGACCGGGATCCGCTCGGCCAGCGCCGGCACGTGGGTGACCACGCCGACCATCCGGTCGCCCCGGGCGGCCAGGTTCTCCAGCGTCGCCGCGACCGTGTCCAGCGTCGCCGCGTCAAGCGTGCCGAAGCCCTCGTCCAGCACGATCGACTCCAGGCTCGCCGCGCTCGTCGACATGCCGGCCAGCTGTTCCGACAGCGCCAGCGCCAGGGCCAGCGACGCCTGGAACGTCTCCCCGCCGGACAGTGTCCGCACCCCGCGCCGCAGCCCCGCGTCGTGGTGGTCGACGACGAAGAACTCACCCTTGTCGTGGACCAGGTCGTACTGGCCGCCGGACAGCTCCCGCAGGATCCGCGACGCGCCGTCGACCAGCAGGTCCAGCGCCTCGGTCAGCAGCCAGCGCTCGAAGTTGTTGGCGCGCAGGTGCCCGGCGAGCGCGCGGGCCACCCGGGCCTCGCGCTCGTGGCCGACCCGCTGCTCGCGCAGCCCGGCCGCCTGCTCCCGGCGCTCGGTGAGCCGGCGCAGCTCCGCCTCGGCCCGCTCGACCGCCACCGCGACGTCGCGCAGCGGGTCGGCCGGCGCGTCCAGCCCGACGGCGGCGAACGACGCGGCGATCCGGTCGGCCACCCCGGCCGCCGCCCGCTGGGCCGCGTCGACCGAGTCGGCCAGCCCGCCCCGGTCGGCCCGTCGCCGGTCGGCCTGCTCGCCCGCCCAGCCGGCCAGCGCCGCCCAGGCCCCGGCCACGTCGTCGCGGTCGGCGGCCGGCGGACCGAAGCGGGCCAACCCGTCGCGAACCGCGTCGAACTCGCGCCAGGCGCGGCGCAGCCGGTCCTGCGCGCCGTCGAGCGTGCCGCGGGCCCGCCGGGCGGCCTCCCGGCCGGCCCGGACCGCGCCGGCCGCCTCGTCCAGCGCGGCCCGGAGCCGGGCGTGCTCGGCCAGCGACAGGCGCAGCGCGTCCGCGGCCGGGGCGTCGGCGAGCTGCGCGTCCAGCTCGGCCAGCCGCGCGGCCAGCCCGTCGTGCTCGGCCCGCACCCGCAGCAGCACCCGGTCCAGGTCACGGGCGGCGGCGTCGTGCTCGCTCACCACCCGCTTGGCGGTTTCGCTGGCCGCGCGCGCCGCCTTGCCGGCCGCGATCGCCCGGCTCACCGCCGAGCCCTTCGGCATCGCCGGCACGGCGGCGACCACCTGCTCGCAGACCGGGCAGGGCGCGCCGCCGACCAGGTGCGCCCGCAGCGCCACCGCCTGGTCGGCCGCCTTGGCCTCCTCGTGCGCCCGGAACGCCGCCTCCAGCTCGACCTCGGCCCGCTCGGCGGCGGCCCGCGCGGCCGCCAGCGCCGCGACCGCCGCGTCGTGTTCCGCGCCCGCCGCGTCGACCGCCGCGCGGACCGTGGCCGCCTCGCCGGTCAGCCGCTCCCGGTCGGCGTACGCCCGCAGCTGCACCCGCAGCGCGCTCTCGTCGCCGGCGGCGGCCAGCTCACCGCGGAGCTTCTCCTCCCGCTCCTCGGCCAGCCCCACCGCCGCGGTCGCCTCGTCGGCGGCCACCCGGGCGGCGGTCACCGCGCGGGCCAGCTCCGCCGTGCCGTCCGGCGACCGGACCCCGGCCAGCACCCCCAGCTCGGCGTCGAGGGCGGCCAGCGCCGCCGCCCGCTCACCCGCCGTGGCCCGGGCCAGCTCCAGCTCCGGTACGGCCGACGCGACCGCGCCGGCCAGCTCCCGCACCGCGTCGACCCGGCGCTGGGCGTCGATCAGGGTCGCGTCGTCGACGTCGGCGAGGCCGCCGAGCACCTTGTCGACCGTCTCCAGCTTCGCCTCGGCCTGCCCGGCGCGCTCGACCGCCTTCTTCTGCACTCCCTCGTAGACGCCCAGCCCGAGCAGGTTGACCAGGATCTGCTGTCGGGTCGCCGGCTTGGCGTGCAGGAAGTCGGCGAACTGCCCCTGTGGCAGCACCACGCAGGAGGTGAACTGCTCGTAGGGCAGCCCGACCGCGTCGAGCACCGCCTGTTCCATCTCGGCCGGCGTGCCGGCCACCACGTCGCCCAGGTCGTCCGGGCTGAGCCCGGTGTCGAGCTTGGTGACGTCGAACCCCTGCGGCATGAGCTGGAGCCCGGCGTTGGCCGTCTTGACCGTGCCCCGGCCGTCGCGGCGCACCACCCGGGTGGCGACGTAGCGGTCACCGGCGGACTCGAAGACCAGCCGGACCCGGGCCTCGGTGGCCGACGGCGCCAGCGCGTTGGCCAGGCCCCGCGCGCCGCCCCAGCGCGGCACCGTGCCGTAGAGCGCGAAGCAGATCGCGTCCAGCACCGTCGACTTGCCCGAACCGGTCGGCCCGACCAGCGCGAAGAAGTCGGCGTCGGTGAAGTCGACGGTGGTCTCCTCGCGGAAGACGGTGAAGCCGGCCATGTCCAGCCGCATCGGCCGCATCAGTGCTCCACCTCCTCGAGCAGCTCGTCGAAGAGCTCCCGGACGCCGTCGTCGGCGTGCCCACGGCTGCCCAGGTAGTCGGCGAACAACTCGCGCGGGGACCGACCGGCCCGCTGGGCGGTGCGGGTGCCGCTGCCCGGCGCCGGCATCAGCTCCGGGTCGATCCGGATCTCCAGCGCCCGGGGGAGCAGCTCCTGGACCTCCTCGCGCAGCCCGGCCCGGGGCTGCTCCCGGACGAAGACCCGCAGCCACCCGTCGGGCGGCTCGACGTCGGCGAGCTGGGCCAGCGTGCCCCGCACGGTGCGCAACGGGACCGCGCCGGGCACCGGCACCTCCCGGACCCGTGCGGCGGTGGTCGCGGTGACCTCCACGATCGTCACCGAGCCGACGTTCTCCTGCTCGCCGAAGTCGACCGCCAGCGGGCTGCCGCTGTAGCGGATCGGGCAGGGGCCGATCACCCGCTGGGAACGGTGCAGGTGGCCCAGCGCCACGTAGTGCGCGTTGCCCGGGAAGACGGTGGCCGGCACCGCGTAGCCGAGCACCGTGTGCGCCTCCCGCTCCCCGCCGCCGGTGCTCGCCCCGACCACGGTGAGGTGGGCGGTGACCAGGTGCACCCGGTCCGGCTCGGTGAACCCCTCGGCCAGCTTGTCGAGCACCCGGCCGAGGTGGTCGGCGTAGGTCTGGTTGGCCTCGGCCGGGGTCAGCGCGTACATCTCCACCGCGCGGACGGCGTAGCGCTGGGACAGGAACGGCAGCGCGGCCACCTGCCAGCGCTCGCCGTCGCGGGTCACCCCGTCGATCACGTGCTCCGCCGGGCTCTCCCGCACGCTGCCGCGCAGCGTGATGCCGGCCGCGTCGGCCCACGGGCGCAGTGCGTCCAGCGCCGCGCCGTTGTCGTGGTTGCCGCCGATCGCCACCACGTCGGCGCCGGTGCGGCGCAGCGCGGTCAGTGCCCGGGTGACCAGCCGGGTCGCCTCCGGGGTGGGCGCGGCGGTGTCGTAGAGGTCACCGGCGACGAGCACCAGGTCGGGCCGCTCCGCGCGGGCGATGTCGATCACCTGGGCGAGGACCTGCGTGTGCTCCTCGGCCCGGGACTGCCCCTTGAGGACCTTGCCGACGTGCCAGTCGGAGGTGTGCAGGATCTTCATGGTGGGTGCCGCCTAGAACGGGATGTCGTCGTCGGACGAGCCGGAGCCGACCACCGCGAACGGGTCGGCGGACTGCGTGATCGACCGTAGCGTCTCCGACGGCGGGCGGCCGGCCTCGGAGACCCGGGTCGCCCACGCCGGGAACGGGAACTCCAGGCAGAGCGGCACCGGGATGTCGGGCTGGTTGACGAACATGGTGCCCGGCTTGGCCAGCAGCGCCCGCTGCCGCTGCGCGGGCGGGAGGAAGCCGTATTCCGGGCGGGACGCCTCGGCCGGGTCGAGCCGGCCGACCACCCGGATCGCCGAGTTGGTGACGATCCGCCGTTCCACCTCGCTCGCGGTCTGCTGCGCGCCGACCAGGATCACGCCCAACGAGCGGCCCCGCTCGGCGATGTCGAGCAGCACCTCCTTGATCGGGGAGGAGCCCTCGCGCGGGGCGTACTTGTTCAGCTCGTCGAGCACGACGAAGAGCAACGGCTTGGCGGTGCCGGCCTTCTCCTTGCGCTCGAACTCGCTCTTCAGCGTCACGCCGACCACGAAGCGCTGCGCGCGGTCCGGCAGGTTGTGCAGGTCGACCACGGTGACCTGGGCGCTCTCCGCGGTGTTGATGGAGTGCGGCCGTCGCTCGGCCAGGTCGCCGCGGATCAGCCGGCCCAGGTCCTTCTTGCTGCCGATGAGCCGGCGGGCGAACGCGTTGACCGTGCCCAGCCCGACCGCGCTGCCGGCCCACTCGCCCCGGGTCTCGTCGTCGTTGAGTCGCTCGACGACGTGGTCGACCAGGTCGGCGTAGGAGCCCAGGCGGACGCCGTCGATGCTCACCCCGCCGTCGGCGGGCTGGGCGTAGCGGGCCAGGTGGGCGGCGACCGAGTGGACCACCATCGTGTACTGCTGGCGCTCGTCGTCGGCGTCGGCGAAGACGTAGGGCAGCAGGCGGTCGGCGCAGAACTCGGTGAGCGTCCAGTAGAAGCTGTCGACGCCGGTCAGCCGGCTGCTCACGTCGGGCGTGCCGGACGAGTCGCCGACCCGGGGCGGGGCGTGGACCCGCACGTCGGGGAACGCGCCGGCGTCGAGACCGAGCTTCGCGTAGGCCGCCCGGGTCGGGTCGTCGAGCCGGCTGTTGGGGTGGTCGAGGAAGAGCAGGTCCTCGCCCTTGACGTTGAAGATCAGCGCCTTGGCGTTGACGGCGTCGCCACCGAGCACCCCGGAGCGGAACACCGAGTAGAGCAGGAAGGTGGCGAAGCTGGTCTTGGTGGCGACGCCGGAGATGCCGGAGATGGAGACGTGCGCGCCGCGGGTGCCGTCGAGGAAGTCGGCGTTGAGGTAGACCGGCACCCCGTCGCGGCCCATCCCCATCGGGATCCGCCGCTCCATCCGGTCGAAGTGCAGGGCCCGGGCCCGGGCGTCGCCCTCGGCCCGGTGCACCACCGCGCCCGGGGTCGGCGGGACGTAGAACTCCGGGTCGACCCGGGTGGTGGTGATCTCGGCGGCCTCCTGCACCTGCGCCGGCAGCGTGCCGTCGGCGATGGCGAAGACGTCGGAGTCGAACTGCGCCCCCTCGTGCCGGGCCCGCACCTGGGTCACCACGCCGGCGATGGTCACCGGCTCGCGTTCGGGCAGCTCGCGCCGGGTCACCACCACGTCGTCGAGTTGCAGGTAGCTCCCCGGGGCGACGGCGGTCCAGAAGGTGAGCGGGGTGGCGTCGGCGGTGCCGAGCACCCGGCCCACACCCTCGCCGGGCCCGTCGAGCTGGTCGTCGGTCATCGGCGGTCTCCGGTCGGCTGGTCGTTCCGGTCACGGCGCACGTCCTGCATCCTGCCCGAGGGATGCGACAGGTTGCCACGCGACGCGTCGGACGCCACGTCGGCGCGTCCCGGCCGGTCGCCGGGTGGATCCGGTCGGCCACGGTGCGTGCGATTCCGCCTCGTCGTGCCGCTCGGCGCGGGATCCTGCAGAGAGGCCGGACAGAGCGGGGGAGAGGGACGTGGCGTCGACGCGGGGCCGGCTGATCGGGTTGTTCGCCCTCGCCGCGGCCCTGCCGGCGGTCGAGGAGGCGGTGCTGGTCGCCGCCCGGTTCCACGCCGCGCAGGGGCTCGCGCCGCAGGTCACCGCCGTCTGGCCGTACGACTCGTACCACGACATGCGGTGGCTGCTGGTCTACCACGACTCGTGGGGGAGCTTCGGGCTCGGTCTGCTCGCGCTGATCGTGATCCGCGCCCTGCTCTCCGCGCTGCTGACCTGGTTGGCCTGGCCGGCCGGGGAGGCCCGGCCGTCGCGGCGTTGGCTGCTGCGACGCAACCTGGAGGTGGCCGTGGTGGCCGCGCTCGTGGTCTCGCCGTGGGCCGCGCTCTCCGTCGCCTTCTCCGCGGTGGCCCTGTCCTGGTATCTGTTCGCCTCGCTGGGGCCGTTGGTGGTGACCGCGCCGTTCCTGGCCCGCGCCGGGGTGGTGGACCGGTGGTGGCGCGGGCTGCCCACGATCGAGCTGCTCGGCTGGTCGACGCTGAACTTCGTGGTGCTCACCCTGGCCGGCGCGCTGATCTCCAGCGCTCCCGGTTGGTGGGGGGTGCCGGTCGCCGCGTTCGCCGGGACGGTGAACGGCGTGCTCTGGCTGCGCACCGTGGCCGCCGCGGTGCTGCCCGTCCGGGTCCGGCTGCCCCGCGTCCCGGCCGCGCCGATCGTGATCGCCCTGGCCGTGGTCGGCGCGATCTGGGCCGAGTCGTTCATCGGGGTGGCGGCCGGGGGGCAGGACGGGCCGTGGCGTCCGCCGGTCGTGACCCAGCGGCTACCGGCTGAGGTACGCGAGGCGGTCATCGTGCTCGGCGGCCACGACTCGCGCTGGCAGGGCACCCCGCCCGCCGATCCCCGGGTGGAGCGGTTCTCCTACCGTGGGCTGGACCGCAGGGGCCGCCCGCTGCCGTACGAGCCGGAGGCGACCCACCAGTCGCTGGACACCAGCGCCGGGTTGCTCGCCGCGCAGGTCGAGGCGCTGCACCGGCGGACGGGACGGCCGATCGCGTTGGTCGGGCAGAGCGAGGGCGCGATGGTGGCCCGGGCCTTCCTGGACAAGTTGCCGCGCGGGCCGGTGACCGCGGTGGTGCTGTTCAGCCCGCTGGTGCAGGCCGGCCGTACCTACTATCCGCCCCCGGGGTACGAGGGTTGGGGCGTGGCCACCGGCTGGCAGCTGCGGGCGCTGTTCTGGCTGGCCAACCTGCCGCGCCCGGTCAAGGACCACCCGGACGAGGCGTTCGTCCGGTCGATGTTGGTGGACGCCGCGTTCTATCGGAACCGCACGCTCTGCCCGGTGCCGGGGGTCCGGATCATCGCCTTCCTGCCCACGGTGAGCGCGGCCGAGGCGCCGCCCGGCGAGTACACCCACGTGCCGGTCTACCAGATGCCCGCGTTGCACGGCGGGCTGATCGGCAACCGGGCCGTCCAGGACCAGGTGATCCGGTTCCTGGAGGGCGCGCCGGTCGACCAGCCACGGCGCGAGTACGACCTGCTCCAGCGGCTCGGCTCGGCGTGGCAGGCGCCGTCGCTGCTGTTGTCGCAGAACCCGGTCTGGTCGGCCAGCCGGGAGGGTGACCCGGCGCGTACCGGCAGGGTCTGCCAGCCGCGCTGATCAGCCGGCCGCGCCACGTCGCGGTTGATCCTCCGCCCGCGTGGACCGGTGATGTCGCGCCAGCAGCCGGAGCGCGGCCCCGTCCAGCGCGACCACGATGACCGCCCGCACCGGCGCGTAGGGGAAGAGGAGCAGGTCGACCACGATCGCGGGCAGCACGCAGCAGAACGCCAGCGGCACCGCCCGGCGCCGGCGGCCCAGCACGGCCAGTCCGGCGAGGACGACCGCGCCGCCGACCGCGAGGTGCACCCACGCCCAGGCGCCGAGGTCGACCTGGTAGACCCCGTCGGCGGTCGCCACCGCGAACCGTCCGTGCCGGGTGTGCGCCCAGGCCGACACCGCGTCGACCAGCCCGGCGGCGGTGAGCAGCGCGGCGGCGAGCAACGGCTGCCGGGCCGGGCCCGCCGCGGACCGCTCCGTCACGTCCATTTTCCCAGGTTAAAGCGCATTTCGTGGAGCGGTGTCGAGCTGGCCGCACGACCCCGGCTTCCGGAGTGCGCGAGGCGCACCGGCGTGTCGGTGTCGGCGTGTCGGGACGTGGAACAAGGACGCGGTCGAGAGCGCCATACCTCAGAGTCATATCTATGACTCTGAGGTATGGCGGTGTATACCGACCTGCCCCCGGCGTGCGACTCGCCGGTTGCCGGACCGGTGCCCGGCACGAGCCGTGGCGCGGCGACTCGGCGCCGGGCGTCGGGCGTCGGGCGTCGGCCGTCGGGCGTCGGGCGTCGGGCGGATCGTGGGCGCCGGTCGGTCGGTGCGCCGTCGGGCCGCCGTGGGTCGGCGCGGTCGCATCGCCGGCGGACGCGAACCAGTCGACGCGGGCGGCGTCGTGCCGCGGGGTCGGTCGTGCCCCGGCGGGGTGGGTCGTGGCCGGGCGGTGGTGGTCGTGCCGCGCGGGGGGTGGTTTGTGCCCGGCGGGGGTCGGTCGTGCCCCGCGCGGGCGTGGGTCGTCGCGCGGGCGGAATCGTGCCGCGGGGTGGGTCAGGCGGCGGGTGCGGCCCCGGCGGACGGCGGCTCGCCCGGGTCGCGGGCGTAGCGCAGCATCAGCACCCCGTCGGCGGCGGCCAGCACGTGGCGCAACGGCAGGTGCCGTGGGGTGCTGCCGGCGCCGGCGGTGATCCGGCCCGGCCCGGCGCCGGCGAGCAGCGGCGCCACGGTCAGGCAGAGCTCGTCGACCAGGTCGGCGGCGGTGAGCGCGCCGAACAGGTGCGGCCCACCCTCGCAGAGCACCTGCTCCACTCCGCGCCGGCGCAGCTCGGCCAGCCCGGCGGTCAGGTCGACGCGGTCGGCGCCACAGCGGACCAGGTCGGCCACCTCGGTCAACCCGGCCGGCGCCTCGGCGTCGTCGCGGGTGAGCACCAGCGGCCGGACCGGTGCGTCGGCGAAGCAGCCCTGGGCCGGGTCGAGGTCGAGCGAGCCGGAGACCACCACCAGCGTCGGATACTCGGCCAGGCCCCGGTCACGGCGCCAGGCGCGGCGCTCGGCGTTCAGCGTCACCGCGCGGTAGCCCTCGTGGCGCAGCGTGCCGGCGGCCACCAGCAGGCCGTCGCAGAGCATCCGCAGCATCCCGAAGACGCGCTTGTCCGGCTCGCCGGAGAGGCCGGCCGAGTAACCGTCCAGGGTGACCGCGCCGTCCGCGCTGGCCACGAAGTTGACCCGCAGGTGCGGCCGGGGCGCGCGGCCGTAGAGCGCGGTGAGCTGCGGGTCGGTCAGCGGACCGGTGACGGGTGCCGGCCAGATCCGTTCGATCGGGGTTCCGACGTTCATTCGCCGGCCGGACCGGTGACCGGTGGGGTGGGTTCGGCGGTACGGTGCTGGCAGTCGCACCACTTCCGGCCAGGACAGTCGTCGTGCCGCCGCTCCCGGCAGGCTCGGCAGATCATGCGGGCAGCCTATGCCGCGGAAGGACGGGACCACGTGCCGCGTCAGATCTTCCAGCTGATGGTGTCCCTGGCGGGGGTCCGGCCGCCGGTCTGGCGACGGGTGCTGGTGCCCGGTGGTTTCACGCTGGACCGGCTGCACCGGGTGCTCCAGCACGCGATCGGGTGGCGCGACTGCCACCTGCACTCGTTCGAGATCGACGGTCGGCAGTACGGCGAGCCCGATCCGGGCGGCGAGCTGGCACTCCGCGACGAGTTGGACGTCCGGTTGGACGCGGTGGTGGGCAAGGGTGACCGGTTCCGCTACACCTACGACTTCGGTGACTGGTGGGAGCACGACCTGGTCGTGGAGGACGTCTGCGCCGCCGACCCGGACGAGCGGTACCCGGCCTGTGTGGACGGGGAGCGGGCCGCTCCGCCGGAGGGCGTGGGCGGCCCGGAGGGCTATGCCGTGCTGCTGGCCGCGCTCGCCGATCCGGCGCATCCCGAGCACGCGACCATGCGGGAGTGGGCCGGCCCGGCGTTCGACCCGGCCGGGTTCGCCGCCGACCGCGCCACCACGTTGCTGCGCCGCTGCTGCTGAACGGGTCTCCGGGAGGGCCCGGACGCACGCGGTAACGAAATGGGAACGCTCCCACCGGCCTATTGACACCCCTGTTACCTCCCGGCAATCTCATGGGAGCGCTCCCGGGAGTGGCGTGAATCTCTTCCTTGCCCGCTCCGGCCCGGCGCGAAACGCACCCCCCACCACACGAATAACTCGCCTCACCACCGAAAGAGGGGTCTGAAAGATGAGCCTCCCCATCCGCCGTCGGCAGCTCGCGGCCATCGCGCTCGCGTCTGTCACGGTGCTCGCCACCGCCACCGCCTGCAGCGACGACTCGTCGGGCGGCGGCGGCAGCGAAAGCGACGGCCCGGTCACCCTGGTCGTCGACGTCTTCGGCGACCAGGGCTTCGGTTACCAGGACCTGTACAAGCAGTACGAAGCCGAGCACAAGAACGTCAAGATCCAGGAGCGCGGCAAGGGCCTCGGCCTCGGTGACTACAACACCCGGCTGACCCAGCAGATCACCGCCGGCTCGGGCGCCGGCGACGTGGTGGCCCTGGAAGAGGGCACCATCGTCCAGTTCTACGCGCAGGCTGACAAGTTCGTGAACCTCGCCGACCACGGCGCGAACGACCTCAAGGGCAACTTCCTGCCGTGGAAGTGGGAGCAGGGCAGCACCCCCGACGGCAAGGTGCTGGGCCTCGGCACCGACGTCGGCGGCATGGCGTTGTGCTACCGCAGCGACCTGTTCAAGGCCGCCGGCCTGCCCACCGACCGCGAGCAGGTCGGCGCGCTCTGGCCCACCTGGGACAAGTTCATCGAGGCCGGCCAGAAGTTCGCCGCCGCCGACAAGAAGCACAAGTTCGTCGACTCGGCGACCAACTTCTACAACGTGGTGCTGATGCAGATCGCGGGCCAGGGCACCGGCTACACGTACTACGACAAGAGCAACAAGATGGTCATCGACCAGAACCCGGACGTGCAGGCCGCGTACCAGCTGACCACCAAGATGATCGGTGCCGGGCTGTCGAACAACCTGCAGTCGTTCTCCAACGAGTGGAACGCCGGCTTCAAGAACGGCAGCTTCGCCACCATCGCCTGCCCGGCGTGGATGACCGGTGTGATCAAGGGCCAGGCCGGTGACGCGGCGGCCGGCAAGTGGGACGTCGCCAAGGCCCCCGGCAACGGCGGCAACTGGGGCGGCTCCTTCCTCGGCGTGCCGAAGTCGAGCAAGCACCAGAAGGAGGCCATCGAGCTGGCCAAGTTCCTGACCAGCGCACAGGGCCAGATCGGCGCGTTCAAGGCGGTCGGCAACCTGCCGTCCAACCCGCAGGCGCTCACCGACCCGGCCGTGGCCGACTCGACCAACGACTACTTCAGCAAGGCCCCGGTCGGCAAGATCTTCGCCGCCGGCGCCTCCGACCTGAAGCCGGTCTACCTCGGCCCGAAGAACAACGCGGTCCGCACCGCCGTGGAGAACACGCTGCGCGCCGTGGAGCAGGGCAAGTCGGCCGACGAGCAGTGGCAGGCGGCCTTGAAGAACGGTGCGGCCGCCGGTAAGTGACCCGGCTGAGCCGCCCGCGGGTGGCGCCGGCAGCCCTGTGCTGCCGGCGCCACCCGCGGTGCCCGCAGAGCCCGGCGTCACCCGTGTGGCGGGTGACGCCGGCTGAGGAGAAGGACTCCTGATGAGCCTCGACCTGCACGCCACGGCGCCGCCCGAGCCCCGCCCGCCGCGCGCCCGCACCTCGCACCGCCGCGCCAGCTCGGCCACCAAGCTGGACCTGAAGTACTCGCCGTACCTGTACGTCCTGCCGTTCTTCGTGATCTTCGCCGTGTTCAGCGCCTACCCGATCGCCTACACGGTCTGGATCGCGCTGACCGACCGGTCGCCGCTGAACGCGACCATCTCGTTCGTCGGGATGGACAACTTCGTCGAGCTGATCACCGACGATCCGCAGTTCTGGAACGCGGTGGTGAACACGTTCGGCATGTTCGTGCTCTCCACCGTGCCCCAGCTGCTGCTGGCGCTCATGCTGGCCAACGCGTTGAACCGGAGGCTGCGCGCGCAGACCTTCTTCCGGATGGCCATCGCGATGCCGATCATCACCTCGACCGCGGTGGTCGCGCTGATCTTCTCGATGATCTACGCCAAGGACTTCGGCCTGGTCAACTGGCTGCTCGACAGCATCGGCCTGGACCCGATCGACTGGCGGGCGAACCGCTTCGCCTCCTGGTTCGCCATCTCCACCATGGTCGACTGGCGCTGGGTCGGCTACAACGCGCTGATCTACCTGGCCGCCATGCAGTCGATCAGCAAGGACATGTACGAGGCCGCCGCGCTGGACGGGGCCTCCCGGCGGCGCCAGTTCTGGTCGATCACCGTCCCGCAGCTGCGCCCCACGATCATCTTCACGCTGATCATCTCGACCATCGGCGGGCTCCAGCTGTTCACCGAGCCACTGCTGTTCACCAGCGGCTCGGGCGGTCTCTCCGGCGGCTCGGAGGGGCAGTTCCAGACCATCACGATGTACCTGCTCGACGTGATGAACCAGCGCTTCCGGTGGGGTTACGCCGGGGCGGTCGCGCTCGTGCTCTTCGTGCTCATCGCGTTGATGTCGACGGTCAACTATCTGCTGGCCCGCCGCATCAGCTCCGACAAGTGAAGGTGACGAGATGACGACCACCACGCTTCGTCCGCCCACCCGGCCGACCGCGCCGGCCAAGGCCACCCACCAGGCCGAGCGGCTCTGGAAGGCCAGCCCGCTGACCTGGTTCGGGCTGGTCCTCGGGGTGATCCTGTCGCTGTTCCCGTTCTACTGGATGATCGTCATCGCCTCGCGGACCAACGACGCGGCCAACTCCTGGCCGCCGCCGTTCCTGCCCGGCGGCAAGCTCGGCGAGAACATCGAACGGGTGCTGGCCAACGGTGACGCCAACGTCGTCAAGGGCCTGATGAACTCGTTCCTGGTCTCCGGGACGATCACCATCGCCACGGTGTTCTTCGGGTCGCTGGCCGGCTTCGCGTTCGCCAAGCTCCGGTTCCGGGGCAAGAACGCGCTGCTTCTGATCATCCTCGCCTCGATGATGGTGCCGATCCAGCTCGGCGTGCTCCCGCTCTACATCCTGATGGCGAAGCTCGACTGGCTGAACACGATGCCGTCGGTGACCGTGCCGTTCCTCATCGGCGGCTTCGGCATCTTCATGATGCGCCAGTACGCCGAGCAGGCCGTTCCGAACGAGCTGATCGAGGCCGCCCGGGTGGACGGCTGCTCCACCTGGAAGGTCTACTGGCACGTGGTGATGCCCGCGCTGCGGCCCGCCGCCGCGGTGCTCGGCCTGCTCACCTTCATGGAACAGTGGAACCAGTTCTTCTGGCCGTTCGTGGTGCTGGCCGACCCGTCCAACCCCACCGTCCAGATCTCGCTGCGCAGCCTCAACACCGCCTACTTCGCCGACAACTCGCAGATCTTCGCCGGTACGTTGATCGCGACCCTGCCCCTGTTCATCGTGTTCGTTCTGTTCGGCCGCCAGATCATCGGCGGCATCATGGAAGGCGCCGTCA
Source organism: Micromonospora humi (assembly GCF_900090105.1). Lineage (GTDB taxonomy): Bacteria > Actinomycetota > Actinomycetes > Mycobacteriales > Micromonosporaceae > Micromonospora > Micromonospora humi. The sequence goes on from NZ_FMDM01000017.1 coordinate 126,164, forward strand.
AGTCGTGAGCAACCCAGCCAGCCCGCCCGCCGTCGGCGTCCTCGACGAGGGCCCGGCCGTCACCTTCCCGCCCGGCTTCCTCTGGGGCGCGGCCACTGCCGCGTACCAGATCGAGGGCGCCGCGGCGGAGGGCGGCCGTACGCCGTCGATCTGGGACACCTTCAGCCACACCGAGGGTCGGACGGTGGCCGGGCACACCGGCGACGTGGCGTGCGACCACTACCACCGGATGTCGGACGACGTGCGGTTGATGGCCGACCTGGGGCTGCGGTCCTACCGCTTCTCCGTCTCCTGGCCGCGGGTGCAGCCGGGCGGCACCGGCGCGGTCAACCAGGAGGGGATGGACTTCTACCGCCGCCTGGTCGACGAGCTGCTCGGGCACGGCATCGAGCCGTGGGTGACGCTCTACCACTGGGACCTGCCCCAGCCGCTGGAGGACGCCGGTGGCTGGCCGGCGCGGGACACCGCCGGCCGGTTCGCCGAGTACGCGAAGCTGGTCGCCGACGAGCTCGGTGACCGGGTGAAATACTTCACCACGCTGAACGAGCCGTGGTGCTCGGCGTTCCTCGGCTACGGCTCGGGCGTGCACGCGCCGGGCCGCTCCGACGGCGCGGACGCGGTCCGGGCCGGGCACCACCTGATGCTCGGGCACGGGCTGGCGGTGCAGGCGGTGCGGGCGTCCCGGCCCGAGGCGGAGCTGGGCATCACGGTGAACCTCTACCCGGTCACCCCGGCCACCGGCTCGGCGGCCGACGCCGACGCGGCCCGCCGGATCGACGCGCTGGCCAACCGCTTCTTCCTCGACCCGGTGCTGCGCGGCGCGTACCCGGCCGACCTGGTCGCCGACCTGCGCGGCGTGACCGACCTCGGGCACGTCCGCGACGGCGACCTGAAGACCATCTCCACCCCGCTGGACATGGTCGGGGTCAACTACTACAGCCGGCACGTGGTCGCCGCGCCGGTCGAGGGCGGCGAGCCGGAGCCCTACTGGCGGGCGCCGTCCTGCTGGCCGGGCAGCGAGGACGTCCGGTTCGTCACCCGGGGCGTGCCGGTCACCGACATGGACTGGGAGATCGACGCCCCGGGCCTGACCGAGACGCTGGAGCGGGTCCACCGGGAATACACCGACCTGCCGCTCTACGTCACCGAGAACGGCTCGGCGTTCGTCGACGCGGTGGTGGACGGCCGGGTCGACGACCCGGACCGGCTGGGTTACTTCGCCGCGCACCTGCGCGCGGCGCACGCCGCGATCGAGGCCGGGGTGCCGTTGAAGGGCTACTTCGCCTGGTCACTGATGGACAACTTCGAGTGGGCCTGGGGCTACACGAAGCGGTTCGGCATGGTCTATGTCGACTACGACACGCAGGCCCGGATCGCGAAGTCCAGCGCCAGGTGGTACGCCGACGTGATCCGACGCAACGGCCTGGCCGCACAATAAGCTGGGCCAGCCAGTAACGGGCGGCCCCGGCACCGGAGCCTCAACCGGTGCCGGGCCCGCCCGCCCGTCGGAGGAGCACAGACGATGACAACGCAGCGCACCCGCTCGCTCGGGCGCCCGACCCTCGACGCGGTCGCGGCCCGCGCCGGCGTCGGGCGCGGCACGGTCTCCCGCGTGGTCAACGGCTCGCCGCAGGTCAGTCCGGAAGCCCGGGCCGCCGTCCAGCAGGCCATCGCCGAGCTGGGATACGTGCCCAACCGGGCCGCCCGGGCGCTGGTCACGCAGCGCACCGACTCGGTGGCCCTGGTCGTCTCCGAGTCGGGGGAGCGGGTCTTCACCGAGCCGTTCTTCGCGGCGATCGTCCGGGGCGTCAGTTCCGGGCTGCTGGAGACGCCCATGCAGCTGTGGCTGGCCATGGTGCAGTCGCCGATCGAGCGGGAGCGGGTCGAGCACCACCTGACCAACCAGCACGTGGACGGCGTGCTCCTGCTCTCCCTGCACGACTCCGACCCGCTGCCCACGCTGCTGGAGGAGCGCGGCCTGCCCGCGGTGCTCGGTGGCCGGCCGGCCCGGATGCTGCACCCGAACGCCCAGCCGGCGTGGTTCGTCGACGTGGACAACGTCGGCGGCGCCCGGCAGGCGGTGGAGCACCTGTTCGTCCAGGGGCGGCGGCGGGTCGCGACCATCGCCGGCCCGCAGGACATGGGCGCCGGCCTGGCCCGCCTCTCCGGCTACCGGGAGGCGGTGCGGGCCGCCGGCAACGCGGTCGAGTCGGGCCTGATCGCGTACGGGGACTTCAGCGAGGGCAGCGGCACCGCCGCGATGCGCCGGCTGCTGGACGCCTGCCCGGATCTGGACGCCGTCTTCGTCGCGTCCGACCTGATGGCGTTCGGCGCGTTGCGCGCGCTGCGCGAGGCCGGTCGCCGGGTGCCCGAGGACGTCGCGGTGATCGGCTTCGACGACGCCCCGATCGCCCGCCAGGCGGAGCCGCCGCTGACCACCGTGTTCCAGCCGGTGGAGGAGATGGGCCGGCAGATGGCCCGCCTGCTCGTCTCGCGCATCCGCGGCGACGAGGTGCCTTCGCCGCACGTGCTGCTGGACACCGAGCTCATCCGCCGCGCCTCGGCCTGAGCCACCGCCGGTCAGGACCAGCGACGCAGTTCCCGCCGGGCCAGCGAGGCCCGGTGCACCTCGTCCGGGCCGTCGGCGAGGCGCAGCGTGCGGGCCTGGGCCCAGAGCGCGGCGAGCGGGGTGTCCTGGCTGACGCCGGCCCCGCCGTACGCCTGGATCGCCTTGTCGATCACCCACTCGGCCATCGCCGGCGTGGCGATCTTGATGGCCTGGATCTCGGTGTGCGCGCCCTTGTTGCCGACGGTGTCCATCAGCCACGCGGTCTTGAGCACCAGCAGCCGGGCCTGCTCGATCCGGACCCGGGACTCGGCGATCCACTCCCGCACCACGCCCTGCTCGGCGAGCGGGCGGCCGAACGCGACCCGGTCGAGGGCCCGCCGGCAGAGCAGCTCCAGCGCCCGCTCGGCCATGCCGACGAGCCGCATGCAGTGGTGGATCCGGCCCGGGCCGAGCCGGGCCTGGGCGATGGCGAAGCCGGTGCCCTCGGCGCCGACCAGGTTCTCCGCCGGCACCCGGACACCCGAGAAGTCGATCTCGGCGTGCCCGCCGTGCGGGGCGTCGCTGTAGCCGAAGACGGTCATCCCGCGGCGCACCGTGACGCCCGGGGTGTCCCGGGGGACCAGGATCATGCTCTGCTGGCGGTGCCGGTCGGCGTCCGGGTCGGTCTTGCCCATCACGATGAAGATCTCGCAGCGCGGGTCCATCGCCCCGGACGACCACCACTTGCGGCCGTCGACCACGTAGTGGTCGCCGTCGCGGGTGATCCGGGTGGCGATGTTCGTCGCGTCCGACGAGGCGACCTCCGGTTCGGTCATGCAGAACGCGGAGCGGATGTCGCCGGCGAGCAGCGGCGCCAGCCAGCGTTCCCGCTGCGCGTCGGAGCCGAACTCGGCGAGCAGCTCCATGTTGCCGGTGTCCGGCGCGGCGCAGTTGAGCGCCTCCGGGGCGAGGTGCGGGCTGCGCCCGGTCAGCTCGGCCAGCGGCGCGTACTGGAGGTTGGTCAGGCCGGCGCCGTAGCGCGCGTCGGGCAGGAACAGGTTCCACAGGCCGCGGGCCCGGGCCTCGGCCTTCAGCTCGTCCATCACCGGCGGGCGGGCCCACGGGTCGCCGGCGGCCAGCACCTGCTCGTGGTGCACCGGCTCGGCCGGCAGGACGCACTCGGTGAGGAACGCCTCCAGCCGCTGCCGCAGCTCGACCGTCCGGTCGTCGTACGCGAACTCCATCTATTTCTCCCTCACCGCGTGCAGACCGTGCGCGACCAGCGGCGCCACCATCTCGCCGATCCGGTCGAAGCCCTCGCCCAACGTCTGCCCGAGGGTGTGGCGGTAGTGGATGCCCTCGCAGATCACCGCCAGCTTGAAGCAACCGAGCGCCACGTGCCAGTGCAACGGGCCGACGTCGACGTCGCTGCGCCCGGCGTAGCGGTCGATCAGCTCCGCGCCGGTGGGGAAGCCGGCCCGGGGGCCGATGCCGTCGGCCACCGGGTTGCCCTCGGCGTGCTCGCTGTCGCCCAGCACGTCCCAGTAGGTGAGCAGCAGGCCGAGGTCGGCGAGCGGGTCGCCGAGCGTGGCCATCTCCCAGTCGAGCACGGCCCGCACCGCCACCGGGTCGACGGTGGTGAGCAGGTTGTCGAGCCGGTAGTCGCCGTGCACGATCCGGCCCGCGTTCGCCCCCTCCGGCACGCTGCCGGCGAGCGCGTCGCGCAGCTCGTCGATGCCGGGCAGCGGGCGGCTGCGGGAGCGGTCCAGCTGGCCGGCCCAGCGACGGACCTGCCGGGCCAGGTAGCCGTCCGGGCGGCCGAAGTCGGCCAGCCCGACCTCGGCGGGCTCCACCCGGTGCAGCGTGGCGAGCGTGTCCATCATCGCCAGGGCCAGGTCGCGCCGCTGGTCGGCGGTGAGCGCGTCGGTCTGCGCCCGTCGCCGGTAGACCTCGCCGTCGACCTTCGCCATCAGGTAGAACGGGGCGCCGATCACGCTCTCGTCGGCGCAGAGCAGCAGCGCCTGGGGGACCGGCACGCCGGTCGGGGCCAGCGCCGAGATCACCCGGTGTTCCCGGGCCATGTCGTGCGCGGTGGCCAGCACGTGCCCGAGCGGGGGCCGGCGCAGCACCACCTCACGGTCGCCGGCGCGCAGCAGGTAGGTCAGGTTGGACTTGCCCCCGGCGATCAGCCGGGCGGACAGCGGCCCGGCCAGCTCCGGCCGGTGCGCGGCCAGGTGGGCGGCGAGCCGGTCGAGGTCGAGCCCGCGGGGGGCCGGACCGGTCGGGGGCCGGGCGGCGTCGACGGCCGGATCGGTCATCCGGATAGTTGATGGCAGCTCAGCTTTGTTGTCAAGGTCGGATGTTCCCGGCGGGACATGCCGCGGCAACGGGGACGAAATGGTCAGCCGGCAGGCTGGGCCCAGCCTGCCGGCCGTCGCCGGCCCGCCGAGCGGAGGGGATCAGACATGCTGCTGAGAGTTCGGGTGACCCTGCCGGACCGACCGGGCACGCTCGGCCAGGTGGCCCGGACACTCGGCGTCTCCGGCGCCGACATCGTCCAGGTGGTGGTGCTGGAACGGCTCGGCGGGCGGGCGGTCGACGACTTCACCGTGGTCTGGCCGGGCGCGGCGCGGGTGGAGCGGCTGCTGGCCGGGCTGGCCGCGATCCCCGGCGTCAAGGTGGACGGGGTGTGGCGGGCGATCGGCGCGCCGACCACCACCGGGCAGGACGCGGAGCTGCTCGCCCAGGTGGCGGCGAACCCGACCGACGGGGTGGCCACGCTCGTCGACGCGGTCCCGGGGCTGCTCGCCGCCGACTGGGCGGTGGCCGCGGTGGTGCCGCTCGACTGGGCCTCGCGCAGCGGCGAGGGCGCCTCGGCCACCGTGGGGCACGCGAGCTGGCGCGCGCCGGCGCCGCCCCGGTTGCCCGAGGTGACGCCGCTGCGGGCCCGCGCGATGACCAGCCCGGACGGCCACCACTACGCGGTCGCGCCGTTCGGCCGGGCCGGCCTGGTGCTGGTGGTCTCCCGCGACCACAGCGAGCCGCTCTCGGCCGCCGCGTTCCACTCCACCGAGGTGGACCGGCTCGCCCAGCTCGTCCGCGCCAGCGCGGTGATCCTCGGCGACCGGCTCGACCTGGTGGGCGCGCCGCCGGTGACCACGATCACCTGAGGCGGGGGCGGCCCGTCACCGGGGGGCAACGGGCCCGCAACAGCCGACCGGCATGGTCGGTGGTGAGGAAGGGAGACAACCATGGCGCTGTGGCGGATCCGAGCCACCGTGGACGACCGGCCGGGTTACCTGTCGGTGCTCACGGCGAGCCTCGCGTTGCGCGGGGTCAACATCCTCACCGTGCAGGTGCACACCACCGAGGCCGGTGCGGTCGACGACTTCCTGGTCGACGCGCCGGAGCAGGTCACCGAGGCCGAGCTGCGGGCGGCGGTGGAGCGGGGCCGGGGCCGGGACTGCTGGGTCGCGCGCAGCGAGGCGCGTGGGCTGGCCGACGAGCCGACCCGGGTGCTCGGGCTGGCCGCCCGCCTGGTCCGGGACCCGGAGGCGGCCGGCGCGACGCTGCGGACGCTGCTCGGCGCCGACGCGGTGACCTGGCGTCCCGCGTCCGCCGCCGCGCCGGGCGGCGTGGGCGGCACCACCATGCTGCTCGCCGATCCGGCGGGTGGCGGCTACGAGCTGCGCCGCCGGGAGCCGAGCTTCACCCCGGCCGAGTACGCCCGGGCGCAGGCCCTGGTCGAGCTGGCGGCGACGCTGGGCCGCCGGGACGCCGACCGGGTCACGCTGGTGCTGCCGGACGGCGCCGAGGTGTCGGTGCGGCCCGCCACCGCCGACGACGTGCCGGCCGTACGCGAGCTGCACGTCGGCTGTTCGGCGCGGAGCCGGCAGCGGCGTTACCTGAGCGGGGCGGCGGACCCGTCGCCGGCCCGCCTGCGTCGGCTGCTGGAGCCGGCCCGGGGGCTGACCCTGCTCGTCACGGCGGGCTCCGGCGGGGCGGCGGAGCCGGTCGTGGCGATGGCCAACCTGCTCGGCGAGGGGGACGAGGCCGAGGCGGCGCTGCTGGTCCGCGACGACTGGCAGCGCCGGGGCCTGGGCTCGGCGCTGTTGCGCCGGCTGCTCGGTCACGCCGATCGGGCCGGTTACGCCGCGCTGCTGCTGCACGTGCAGGCCGAGAACACGCCGATGCTGCGGACGCTGCGCCGGCTGGACCGGCCGGTGGCGCTGGAGCGCGACGGCGGCGTGCTGACCGCGACGGTACCGCTGACCCCCGTCGACGCCACCCCGGCCGGCCGCGTCGCCGGGCCGGCGCCGGCCGGTTGTGGCCCGGGGACGGCCCTGCCGGCGCAGGCCGGCCACGGCCTGCCGAGCCAGCGGTCGGGACCGATCTGATCTCACGGCCGTCCGGCCGGGCCTTCGGGCGAGCCGCAACGGCGCGGCGCGTCGCGGGACCGGGCGGAGGGCCGCAACCGGCGCCTCCCGGCGCCACCCTGACCGACCTCCGATGCGGGGGACGGTGACACGGCGGGGCCCCCGGTGCGGGGGCCCCGTTCGTGTCCCGGGCGGCAGGTGGATGACCGTTCGTCCGCCGCTACCCGCCCCCCGACAAGACGCCGCCAGCCCCGGCGGATGCCGACTCCGGCCGAGTTGAGGGTTTCGTCGATCATGGACTTGCGGTGCCAGGAGATGTTTCGATTCGGCGTGAAATCGGAGGTGCCACAAGTCCAAGATCGACAGAGGTTTGCCGGTGAGTGTCCCGGGGGGCGACGTTCGGGGGCGGAGGTTCGGGGCTGACGACTGGGTCTGGCTGAGTGGCGATCTGCGCTGCCTACTGGTGTCGACGTAGCCGGCCCGTGGTTCGTCGGCCAGGTCAGCCAGGATGGGCGCTCCCCGGCGGGCCTCGACGACCGCTTCACCGCCTGGGCCGAGCCGCGCGGCTGACCCGCTCAGGACGCCCCTCGGCCGCGGTCTCGGCGGGATCAGGTGGCCGGGTAGCTGCTGTGGTCGGGGAAGTTGCCGTGGAGCCGCCCGTCGCCGCCGACGGTGACGGCCTGCACCAGCAGGTCCCCGCCGACGAAGGCGCCCTTCCAGGAGGCGCCCCGGCCGCCGAACGGCTCGTCCCGGTCGCCCCGGGAGCGGGGCTTGTTGATGCCCACCTTGAACGCCTGGAGGTCCACCGCCAGCTTGCCGGCCAGCTCCTCGTCGTCGCAGGCCAGCGACGCGACGAGCGCGCCGTTGGAGGCGTTCATCGCGGCCAGCAGCTCGTCGGTGGTGTCCACCACGACGATGGTGTCCACCGGGCCGAACGGTTCGGCGTGCATCAGGCGGGACCGGCCGGGCGGGGCGAGCAGCACGGCCGGCGCCACGTACGCGGAGGTGTCCTGCCCGTCCAGGAACGGTGCCCCGTCGAGCTTGCCCCGGTGCAGCGGCACGGCGCCGCCGCGGACCGCCTCGTCGACCTTGCGCCGCAGCTCGTCGGCCTTTGCGGCGCTGATCAGCGGGCCGAAGTCCAGCTCGGGTAGCGGGTCGCCGGCGGCCCAGTCGTCACCGACCGCGAGCGGGTGGCCGAACCGGATCGAGCGGACGACCGGCAGGTACATGTCGAGGAACTCGTCGACCAGGTCGCGCTGGACCACGAACCGGGGGTACGCGGTGCAGCGCTGCTTGCCGTACTCGAAGCCCTTGCGCAGGTGCGCGGCGAGCGTGTCCCACCGGGAGAAGTCCCAGACGCCCCAGGCGTTGAGCCCCTCCTGCTCGATGAAGTGCCGCTTGTCGGAGTCGAGCAGCGCGGCGGCGACCTTGCCGCCGTTGGAGCGCCCGCCGACGAACGCCACCGCGCCGATCTCCGGCGCGCGGACCAGCACCTCGGACAGCTCCTCGCCGCTGCCGGAGAGCAGCGTGGCGGGCAGCCCGGCGCGGCGCATCAGCGCGTGTGCGACGGTGAGGCAGACCGCGCCGCCCTGCGACGGGGTCTTGGCGAGCACCGCGTTGCCGGCCAGCAGCTGCACCAGCTCGGCGTGCACCAGCACGCTCATCGGGTAGTTCCAGGAGGCGATGTTGCTGACCGGGCCGGGCAGTGGCTCCCGGCCGCCGGCGAGCATCCGCTCGATCTCCCCGACGTACCAGCGCACGCCGTCGAGCGCCCGGTCCACGTCGGCGCAGGCGAGCCGCCACGGCTTGCCGATCTCCCAGACCAGCAGCATCGCGAGCAGGTCGCGGTGGGCGGTGAGGGCGTCCAGCGCGTCGACGACCCGGGCGGTCCGGTCGGCGAGCGGGGTGCGGGCCCACTCGCGGTGCGCGGCGGCGGCGTGGGCGACCGCGGCACGTGCCGCGTCGGCGTCGAGCCGGGCCAGGTTCACCAGGACCGTGTTGTCGACCGGGGTGCGGACCGCGGTGGGGGTGCCGATCGCCCGCCACCGCCCCTCGACGAGGTTGTGCAGCGTGGCGGTGCCGTCGTCGGTGGTGGTGAAGGCCTCCGGGGCGGCGGCCACCGCCCGGGTCAGGGTGTCGGAGCAGGAGGTGCCGTCGGCGAGTCTGAGAGCCATCGCGATCTCCTCAGGGTTGTCCGGGGAGCGGCGGCGTCGATGACGCCGCTGGTGCGGCGACTGTCCCGTGCCCGTCGCGCGGCGGGCAACAGCGCATCGATGTGATTTAAGTTACCGGTGAGTATGGAGCCGGGTGGGGCGGCGGTCGTCTTCCCAACGAGCGGGCGCGAGATTACATTGTCGATTATCCATGGGAGCGCTCCCGCGCCCCCGCGGTCCACCCCACCACCACCGCCGCACGGCGGCCCGACCGGCATCGTCCGTCGCCGGATCGCGCCGCCGTGCGGCAGCCCATCCTCCACAGGAGCTCGCCATGCCCCGACCGACCCCGCCGCCGCGCGGTCGCCCGTCCCGCCGGCTGCTCGCCGCCGGCGCCGCGCTGGTGGCCGCGCTGGCCACCGCCGTGCCGCTCCCGGCCGCCGCCGCGCCGGCCGCCGCCCCGGCCGGGGCGCAGGCCGCGCCCGCGTTCAACTACGCCGAGGCGTTGCAGAAGTCGCTGTTCTTCTACGAGGCGCAGCAGTCCGGGCGCAAGCCCGCCTGGAACCGGGTCTCCTGGCGCGGCGACTCCGCGCTGACCGACGGCGCCGACGTCGGCGTGGACCTCACCGGCGGCTGGTACGACGCCGGCGACCACGTGAAGTTCGGCTTCCCGATGGCGTTCAGCACCACCATGCTCGCCTGGGGCGCGGTCGAGTACCGGGACGGCTACGTCGCCTCCGGCCAGCTCAGCTACCTGCTCAACAACCTGCGCTTCGTCAACGACTACTTCGTCAAGGCGCACCCCGCGCCGAACGTCCTCTACGGGCAGGTCGGCAAGGGCGACGACGACCACAAGTGGTGGGGGCCGGCCGAGGTGCTGCCGATGGCGCGGCCCGCGTACAAGATCGATGCGAGCTGTGGCGGCGCGGACCTGGCCGGCGAGACGGCGGCCGCGATGGCCGCGTCGTCGATGGTGTTCCGGCCCACCGACGCCGCCTACGCGGACAAGCTGCTCGGCCACGCCAAGCAGCTCTACACGTTCGCCGACACGGTGCGGAAGGCCTACAGCGAGTGCATCACCGACGCGGCCTCGTTCTACAAGTCGTGGAGCGGCTACCAGGACGAGCTGGTCTGGGGCGCGATCTGGCTCTACCGGGCCACCGGTGACGCGACCTACCTGGCCAAGGCGGAGAACGAGTACGACAAGCTCGGCACCGAGCCGCAGTCCACCACCCGCTCCTACAAGTGGACCCTCGCCTGGGACAACAAGCAGTTCGGCGCGTACGTGCTGCTGGCCAACCTGACCGGCAAGCAGAAGTACGTCGACGACGCCAACCGGTGGCTGGACTACTGGACCGTCGGCGTCAACGGGCAGAAGGTGCCGTACTCGCCCGGCGGGATGGCGGTGCTCGACTCCTGGGGCGCGCTGCGCTACGCCGCGAACACCTCGTTCGCCGCGCTGGTCTACAGCGACAAGACCACCGACGCGACCCGTAAGGCCCGCTACCACGACTTCGCGGTCCGGCAGGTCAACTACGCGCTCGGCGACAACCCGCGCAACTCCAGCTACATGATCGGGTTCGGGACCAACCCGCCGAAGAACCCGCACCACCGCACCGCGCACGGGTCCTGGTGGGACAGCCAGACCGTGCCCGTCGAGACCCGGCACGTGCTCTACGGCGCGTTGGTCGGCGGCCCGTCGTCGGCCAACGACGCCTACAGCGACAGCCGCTCCGACTACGTGATGAACGAGGTGGCCACCGACTACAACGCCGGCTTCACCTCCGCGCTGGCCCGGCTGACCAACGAGTACGGCGGCAGCCCGCGCGCCGGCTTCCCGACCGCCGAGACGCCGGACATGGACGAGCTGACCGTGGAGACCACGGTGATGCAGGCCGAGCCGCGGGCCACCGGGCTCAAGGCGATCATCTACAACAAGTCGGCGTTCCCGGCCCGGGCGCTGACCACCGGTAAGTTCCGGTACTACTTCCGGCCGGACGGCACCGGCCCGGTGACCGTCACGCCCGGCTACACCCAGGGCTGCCCGTCACCGTCGAGCGCCAAGCAGTACAGCGGCGACATCTGGTACGTCGAGGTCGACTGCACCGGCTACACCATCGCGCCGGCCGGGCAGTCGCAGCACCGGATGGAGGTGCAGTTCAAGATCGGCGTACCGGAGGGTGGCACCTGGGACCCGACGAACGACCCCTCCTACCAGGCGACCGCCGGGCCGAACCGGAAGGTGCCGCTCTATTCCGGCGGGGTGCGGGTCTGGGGCGACGAGCCCGGTCCGGCCACTCCGGACACCACCGCGCCGAGCACCCCCGGCACCCCGGTCGCCTCCGCGGTCACGTCGAGCGGTCTCACGCTGACCTGGCCCGCCTCCACCGACACCGGGGGCAGCGGCCTGGCCGGCTACGACATCGTCCAGACGCAGCCCGGCGGCGACGTCCTGGTGCTGCTGAAGTCCACCACGAACACCCTCGCCGTCACCGGGCTGGCACCCCAGCAGGCGTACCAGTTCACGGTGGTCGCCCGCGACGGCGCCGGCAACCGGTCGACCGCCTCGCCGGCGCTCACGGTCACCACGGCGGCCGCCTCGACCCCGGACACCACCGCGCCGACCGCGCCCGGCACGCCCACCGCCTCCGCGGTCGGCGCCACCGGCCTGACCCTGACCTGGGGTCCGGCCACCGACGCGGTCGGGGTCACCGGCTACCGCGTCTACCGGGGCGGGACCGTCCTGGTCGGCTCCACCACCGGGACCACGCTCGCGGTGACCGGGCTGACCGCCGCCACCACGTACACGTTCACCGTGGTCGCGGTGGACGCGGCCGGTAACGTGTCGCCGGCCTCGCCCGGCGTCACGGTGACCACCACGGCCCCGCCGGCCGGCGGCGGCTGCGCGGTGACCTGGACGGCGAACAGTTGGGACACCGGGTTCACCGCGAACGTCACCGTCACCAACACCGGGACGACGGCGATCAACGGCTGGACGCTGGCGTTCACCTTCGGCAACGCCGGGCAGAAGGTCGGACAGGCCTGGTCGGCGAACGTCACCCAGACCGGCACGGCGGTGACCGCCACGAACCTGGCCTACAACGGGACCCTCGCCGCGGGAGCGTCGACCAGCTTCGGCTTCAACGGCACCCACACCGGCGCCAACCCGAGGCCGACGGGCTTCACCCTCAACGGGTCCGCCTGCACCGTCTCCTGACCGCCGACACGTCGAGGCGTGGTCGGTCGCCGTAACCGGGGACCGACCACGCCACGCCTCGGAAAACCACCGAAACTTTTCCGAAACATATTGTTCGGACGCCCGGCTGATGCAAGCATCGGAGAACGTAAATATTTCGACACAGGCGTCCAGTCGTCCTCGCCCAGACGGCTCGGGTGTTGGCCAATAGGGAGGCCAAGGTGGCAATGAACCCATCCGTTCCTCGCGGCGGGACGCGGCGGCGGCGATCGCCCGCCGTCCGAGCGCTGCTCGCCGGCGCGGTCAGCGCCGTGACGGTGGCCGCGGTCGCGGTGATGATGCCGTCGGCGAACGCCGCGGCGAGCACGCTGGGCGCGGCGGCCGCGCAGTCCGGCCGCTACTTCGGCACCGCGATCGCGGCGGGCCGGCTCGGCGACTCGACCTACAGCACGATCGCGGCGCGTGAGTTCAACATGATCACGGCCGAGAACGAGATGAAGCCGGACGCCACGGAGCCCCAGCGGGGGCAGTTCAACTTCAACTCCGGCGACCAGATCTACAACTGGGCCACCCAGCGCGGCCTGAAGGTCCGGGGGCACACCCTGGCCTGGCACGCCCAGCAGCCCGGCTGGATGCAGAGCCTGAGCGGCAGCAACCTGCGCCAGGCGATGATCGACCACATCAACGGGGTGATGGCCCACTACAAGGGCAAGCTCGCCGCGTGGGACGTGGTCAACGAGGCGTTCAACGAGGACGGCAGCCGCCGTAACTCGAACCTGCAGGGCACCGGCAACGACTGGATCGAGGTGGCGTTCCGCACCGCGCGGGCCGCCGACCCGTCGACCAAGCTCTGCTACAACGACTACAACATCGAGAACTGGTCGTACGGCAAGACGCAGGGCGTCTACCGGATGATCCAGGACTTCAAGTCCCGGGGCGTGCCGATCGACTGCGTCGGCCTGCAGACCCACTTCACCGGCGGCAGCTCGCTGCCGAGCAACTTCCAGACCACGCTGTCCAGCTTCGCCGCCCTCGGCGTCGACGTGGCGCTCACCGAGG
>NZ_FMDM01000029.1 GCF_900090105.1 Micromonospora humi
GCGTTCGTGTTCATCGCCCACGACCTCGCCGTCATCCGCCACTTCTGCCACCGCGTCGCCGTCATGTACCTCGGCAAAATCGTCGAGATCGGCGACCGCGACACCATCTACACCCACCCCCAGCACCCCTACACCCGCGCCCTGCTGTCGGCCATCCCCGACATCACCGCGCTCGGACCCGCCGGCCGCATCCGCCTCACCGGCGACGTCCCCACCCCCCTGGACCCACCGTCAGGCTGCCGCTTCCGCACCCGCTGCTGGAAAGCCACCGACCGCTGCGCCACCGAGACACCCGCGCTCACCACCCGCGACGGCGGCACCCAACTCACCGCCTGCCACCACCCCGAGCACGGTCCGATCGCGGTTCCGACCAGCGAATCCGTGGAGAAGACATGAAAGCCGGGTGATCACGCGCCGGGACTCGGGGCGGCGGGATGCGCTTCTTCCCCGGGGGTGAGCCGGTCGAGGTGCTGGACCGCGTCGACGACGTCGGGGAAAGCGTCGACGAACACGTTGACGTAACGGAGGTGGAAGTCCTCCGGTTTCCGTACCCTGCTCTGGAGGCAGCCGATGAAGTTCATGCCGGCACGGCCGGCGGCCATCGCGTCGCCCGGTGAATCCCCGACGTAGACACACTGCCGAGGCGGTATCCCCGTCGCTGTCAGCAACTCGTCGAAGGCTCGCGGATCGGGCTTCCGGAAGCGGGTGTTGCCGGCGTGGTAGACGCCACTGACGCGCCCGGCCAGGACGTGATCCGGCGCCACCAGGTGCCGCATCTCGTCCTCGGTCCGGGACGTCAGCAGGAAAACCGACCGGCCGGCCAGCACGAACTCGTCCAGCGCTCGCAGGTTCTCCGGCGGAATGACGTCCAGGCGACCGTCGGCGATGTGCCGTTCCAGCGCGCGCCGATGAAGCGCCGAGAACAGCGCGAGGTCGACGCCGGGCGACCTTCTGGGCATGGCGTCCAACAGGGGCTCACCCCACGTGGACAGATGCACGTCCCGCGGCACCGGCGGCCGGCCCATCTCGGTCAGCACCTCGTTCTCCAGTGCGAGCGAGGCGGCCTGGGTGAGGCACAGCGTGTCGTCGACGTCCACGATCACCGCACGAATCACCGCCTCAGCCTACTGACCGGCTCGGACCGTGCGCCACGAGTCGGAGGGCAGGTCGGACGCCTGCGGCCCCATCAGCAGCATCCCGCCGTCCACCGGCCACGACACCCCGGTGACGTACGCCGCCGCGGGTGAGGCGAGCATCGCCACCACGGCGGCCACCTCGCGAGCGTCCCCGGGGCGTCCCACCGGCACCCCCGGGCGTTCCTCGGTGAACGGGTCGACGTCCTCCTGGCCGGTCATCGGGGTGGCGATCTCGCCGGGCGCGACCGCGTTGACCGTGATCCCGTCCGCCGCGAGTTCCTGCGCCATCGCCCTGGTCAGCATGCCGAGCCCGCCCTTCGCCGCGCAGTACGCCGACAGGCCGACCCGGGGGGCACGCTCGTGCACACTGGTGATGCTGATGATCCGGCCACCCCGCCCGGCCGCGCGCATCCGCCGGGCGGCCCGCTGCGAGCAGAGGAACGGCCCGTCCAGGTCGACCGCGAGCACCTCCCGCCACTGCTCCCAGGTCACATCGACGAACGGTTCGGACAAGCCGGTGCCGGCATTGTTGACCAGCACTCCCAGCCCGCCGAGCCGGTCGGCGAGGTCGTCGACGACCGCCGCTGCGTCGGGCAGGCGGCGCAGGTCCACCTCGGCCACCTCGCAGCGGCGGCCGGCGGTGCGTACCTCGGTGGCGGTGCGCTCGGCGCCGTCCGCGTCGCCGTACCAGGTGATGCCGACGTCGTAGCCGGCCTCGGCGAGCGCCACCGCGCACGCCTTGCCGATGCCGGAGTCCGCGCCGGTGACGATCGCGACGCGGTCGTAGTCCTCGTATCGCTGGGGCATGCCGGCCGCACTACCCGCGAGGGGCGATCTCAATCCGAAGCCGGTGCATGCGCCAGGTAGCGGAGGGCAGGACACGTGTCAGTAGCCCGTCAGCGCGGAAGGGCGACCTTGTGCTTCTTGGTCAGCACCCACACGAGAAACCACACCGGCAGCCATGCGCCGCAAGTGAACAGCGAGATCAGTGCGTGCACGCCGTGCCGGGTGCCGCCCGTCTTCACCACTTTCCACTGTTGCGGCGAGTAGCCCGGCTGGCCCTGCTGAGGTAGGTACGGCTGGTGCTGCTGATTGCTCATGGCTCCTCATTCGATCTTGAACCCAGGCAGCTCATCGTGCCAGCGGGTACGCCAACCGGGGACGAACGATCAGCTACGAACCGAGGGCCGCACGACGCGATCAACGGCCTGCACCGCTGGCAATCTGTCTCCACCCGGAGGAGTTGACGAAAGGTGGCCCGCCCCAGCCTCACTGGTGGAAGGCCTGACCGGACCTCCGGCGAGTTGCCGCCTGCCCTGACCGGTCCACCCGCCCTCGTCCGACGATCAAGGAGTTTGCGTCGGAGTTGGTCCGTGGTGATGACACCAACTCCTTGATCACGGGAGCGGGGGTGGTCCGGGAGGCGGCGGCCGGTGGTAGAGCGTGGCCAGCGCCGTAGCGGTCTCGGCCAGGCGGTCCCGCAGGGCGGAGGGGGAGAGGACCTCCACGTCGGCGCCGAGCCGGAGCAGGTCGCCGTGCGCGTGGGTGAGCGACTCGATCGGCAGGACGGCCCGCACCCAGCCCGTCTCGTCGGGCGGCCCGGCGCTCGCCTCGACGGCGGCGACCACCACGTCGCTGCCGATCTCGCGAAGCCGCTCCCGCCCGCGCGGGGAGAGCCGGACGACGGCCTCGTCGCGGTGCAGGCCCGCCCGGAACGCGACCACGTGCGACCGCCACCACGCCGGCAGGTCGAACTCCGGGCGGTCGAACGGCTCGTCGAGCGGGGTGAGGTCGAGGATCTGGTTGACCCGGTAGGTGGCCGGCTCGGCGCGGTCCGGTCGGGCCGCGACGACGTACCAGCGCCCGCCCTTGAGCACCAGCCCGTACGGTTCCAGCACCCGGGTCACCTCGCCGCGCCAACTGCGGTAGCGGACGCGAACCCGGTGCTCCCGCCACACGCCCTCGGCCGCCGCGGCCAGGTGCGGCGACGGGTCGCCGTCGGAGTACCAGCCCGGCGTGTCCAGGTGGAACCGCTGCTCCAGCCGGGCGGCCCGGTCGGCGAGCGGGGCCGGGAGCGCGGCGCGCAGCTTGAGCTGCACGGCCGCCACGACCGACTGGTAGCCCAGTTCGGCGGCCGGCCCGGGGAGCCCGGCGAAGAGCAGCCGGTCGGCCTCCTCGCCGGTCAGGCCGGTCAACCGGGTACGCCACCCTTCGACCAGCCGGTAGCCGCCGGCGTGCCCGGCCGCGCCGTAGAGCGGGATGCCGGCGGCGTGCAGCGCCTCGACGTCGCGGTAGACGGTGCGCGTCGACACCTCGAGGCGGGCGGCCAGGTCGGCGGCGGTGAGCCGGCCGTGGGCCTGCAGGAGCAGCAGGATGGACAGGAGTCGACTGGCCCGCATTCCGCTGACACTAGCTGTCAGGGAAGGGGTCCTACCGTCCCGGCATGGCCTTTCACGACAAGGAGCTGACCGTGCCGGGGACCGTCGAGATCGCTGGCCGGCACGTCAAGCGCTACCACATCGACCAGCCGGAACGCCGCCTCGAACCGGAGGTGGTCGACGCCGCGTACGCGTACCTGCCGGCGCTGCTGCCCGACCCGGACGGCGACACCCCGACGGCGAGCTGGACGGTGCTGCACCGGGGCGCGGACACCGGGGCGTACCTGCTGGCGTACAGCTGGTTCTTCGACAACGTCGTCGAGTGCCGCATCGCGATCGCCGGGCAACCTGCGCTCGACTGCCCGGACGACGACCCGACGCACTTCGTCGACCTCCGGCGGCCCGGGGTGGGCTGCGTGTGGGAGCTGGGTGTGCTGGAGCACGAGCGGGCCGCGTGGGTCCGGCACCTGCTCGCGCCGAAACGGCCCGACCTGGCCGGCTACCTGGCCGACACCCGCGCCGAGGGGCCGGTGGGGCGCTGATGGGCGACTTCGACTTCTTCGTCGGCACCTGGGACGTGACCAACCGGCGGTTGCGGGAGCGGCACGTGGGCAGCGACGACTGGGACGAGTTTCCCGGCGTCAGCGAGGCGCGGTCGTTCTTCGGCGGCGCCGGCAGCTTCGACGAGATCCGCTTCCCGACCCGTGGCTTCGCCGGCTCGACCGTGCGCCTGCTCGACCCGGCGACCGGCCTGTGGTCGATCTACTGGATGAACAGCCGGCGCGGGGTGCTGGAGCTGCCGCCGGTGGTGGGCCGGTTCACCGACGGCGTCGGCACGTTCCACGCCGACGACACCGACGAGGGGCGGCCGGTGCGCTGCCGGTTCGTCTGGTCGGCGATCACCCCGACCTCCTGCCGCTGGGAGCAGGCGTTCTCCACCGACGGCGAACGCACCTGGGAGACCAACTGGATCATGGAGTTCAGCCGCGCGGCGTGACCGGGGGAGCGGTGGTGCGGTAGATCGCGGTCAGCCAGACGTCGAGCAGCACGTCGACCACGTCCCGCTCGGCCACCGCCGGCCCGTCGCCGGCGAACGTGGCGTACCAGACGCGCTCGTTCATCGAGTTCAGCGCGATGGCGAGGTCCCGGGCGGGCAGCCCGTCCGGGGCCGCGCCGCGGGCGCGTTCCAGCTCGATCGCGGCCTGGACCGCGCGCACCCAGCGTTCCAGCACCTCGGCCCAGAGCCGCCGGACCTCGGCGTTGGTGCCGCGCACCTGGGCGCACGCCAGCACCACGTCCCGGTGGCCGCCGAAGGTGGCGTGGAACCGGGCGATCAGCTCCCGCCACCGGGCGCGCGGGTCCTCGGCGAGGCGGTCCAGCACGTCGCCGGCGGCGGCGTCGGCCTCCTCGGTCACCCGGTCGAGCAGGGTGAGCAGCACCGCGTCCTTGGACGGGAAGTAGAAATAGAAGGTGGGGCGGGAGATGCCCGCGCCCCGGGCCAGGTCGTCGATGGAGATGTCGCCGAAGGCGCGCTCGCGCAACAGCCGTTCGGCGGTGGCCAGGATCGCCACCTCCCGGTCGTCGCCGGCGGAGCGGCCGGCCCGCCGCCCGCGGCTCGGCGCGGCGCCGGTCGGCGTACGGGCGGGGCTCATGTCGGCCGATGCTACACCCGCTCGACACCCTGTCGATCGGACTCGACAGGGTGTTGACTGGGGTCGAGGGCGGTGGATAGGGTCCGGTCCACCGCCGGGCGAGAACGGGAGAAGTCATGGCCTCCGAGCACGTCGACGTCCTCATCGTCGGCGCCGGCCTGTCCGGCATCGGCGCCGCCGTCCACCTGGGACTCCGGTGCCCCGACAAGACCTACGCGGTGCTGGAGGCGCGGGGCGCGATCGGCGGCACCTGGGACCTGTTCCGCTACCCGGGCGTTCGCTCCGACTCGGACATGTACACGCTCGGCTACTCGTTCAAGCCGTGGACCGACCCGAAGGCCATCGCCGACGGCGAGTCGATCCGTCGCTACGTGCGCCAGACCGCCCGCGAGTACGGCGTCCAGGAGCACATCCGCTTCCACCACCGGGTGGTGCGCGCCGAGTGGGACAGCGCGACCGCCCGCTGGACGGTGCACGCGCACCGCGACGACACCGGCGAGGACACGACGCTGACCTGCGCGTTCCTGTTCACCAACTCCGGCTACTACCGCTACGACGAGGGCTACACGCCCCCGCTGCCCGGCGTCGAGCGCTACGCCGGCACGCTCGTGCACCCGCAGCACTGGCCGGAAGGGCTCGACGTCACCGGCAAGCGGGTGGTGGTGATCGGCAGCGGCGCCACCGCGGTCACCCTGGTCCCCGCCATGGCCGACACCGCCGCCCACGTCACCATGCTCCAGCGCTCACCCACGTACGTGATCTCGCTGCCGTCGCGCGACGCGTTCGCCGACGCCGCCCGGCGCTGGCTGCCCCCGAAGGCCGCGTACGCCGTGACCCGGTGGAAGAACGTCGCGCTCGGCGTGGCCAACTTCCAGCTCAGCCGGCGCGCGCCGGGGTTGGTCAAGCGGTTCCTGCGCCGGGCCGCGAAGGGCCGGCTCCCCGTCGGGTACGACGTCGACAGGCACTTCTCGCCCCGCTACGACCCCTGGGACCAGCGGCTGTGCGTGGTGCCCGACGGCGACCTGTTCACCGCGCTGGGCGAGGGACGCGCGACGGTGGTGACCGACACCGTCTACACGTTCACCGAGCACGGCATCCGACTCACCTCCGGCGAGGAGCTGCCGGCGGACATCGTGGTCACCGCCACCGGCCTCAACCTGCTCGCGCTCGGCGGCATGACGCTGGCCGTCGACGGCGCCGACGTCGACCTCGCCTCGACCATCGCCTACAAGGGCATGATGCTCTCCGGGGTGCCGAACTTCGCCATGACGATCGGCTACACCAACGCCTCCTGGACGCTGAAGGCCGACCTGGTCGCCACGTACGTCTGCCGGCTGCTGCGCCACCTCGACGAGACCGGGCAGCAGATCGTCACCCCGGACGCGCCGGACACCGACGACCTCGTGCCGATCATCGACCTCCAGTCCGGCTACGTGCTGCGCGCCGTCGACCAGCTGCCCAAGCAGGGGCCACGCGCGCCGTGGCGGCTGCACCAGAACTATCCCCGGGACGTACGCCTGATGCGGCACGGGCCGCTCACCGACGGCGTGCGGTTCGCCCGGGCCGGCGCGCCCGCCACCGCGGCGGCGGCCACCTCCGGAGGACCCGATGCGTGACCTCGACTTTCCCGGCGGCACCGCGGTCGTCACCGGCGCCGCGAGCGGCATCGGCGCGGCGCTCGCCGACGGCCTGGCCCGGCGCGGCTGCGACCTGGTCCTGCTCGACCGCGACGCCGACGGACTGGCCGCGGTGGTCGAGTCCATCCGGGCCCGGCACCTGCCCCGCGAGATCGACACCTACGTGGTCGACCTGGCCGACGCCGACGCCACCGACCGGGTCGCCGCCGAGATCCACCGCGCCCATCCCCGGATCCGGCTGCTGATCAACAACGCCGGCGTCGCGTTGGGCGGCCGGTTCGACCAGGTCACGCTGGACGAGTTCCTCTGGGTCGTCGAGATCAATTTCCGGGCGGTGGTGCGGCTGACCCACGCGCTGCTGCCCGCGCTGAAGGCCGAGCCGGGCGCCCACCTGGTCAACGTGTCCAGCCTGTTCGGCCTGATCGCCCCCGCCGGGCAGGCCGCGTACTCGGCGAGCAAGTTCGCCGTCCGCGGGTTCACCGAGGCGCTGCGGCACGAACTGGTCGACGACGGGATCGGCGTCACCTCGGTGCACCCCGGCGGTATCCGGACCCGGATCGCCGCCAGCGCCCGGGTCGGCAGCGGCGTGCCGGTCGCCGAGTACGAGGCCGGCCGCCGGCAGTTCGAGAAGCTGCTCACCATCGACCCGGCCACCGCCGCCGAGGCGATCCTGAACGGCGCGCGGCGGCGTCGGGGCCGGGTGCTGATCGGCTGGTCGGCGACGCTGCCCGACCTGCTCGCCCGGATCGCTCCCGCCGGCTACGGTCGGGTGCTCGCGCTGGGCATGCGCTCCCGCCCGACCCGGGTGCCGGCCCCGCGTGCGGCCTCCCCCGAGCCGGCCCCGCGTGCGCCGTCCGCCGAGCCGGCCCCGCGTGCGCCGTACGCCGAGCCGGCTCCGCCTGCCGAGCCCGCCGGGTCGGGCGGCTCCGGCCCGGGGGTGAGCGAAACCGGCGAGCCGGCGCCCGGGGTGGGCGCGCGATCGGGTGGCGAGGCGGTCGCCCCGGAGCCCGGACGGCCGGCGTGAGCGTCGCGTTGCCGCCGGCCGACGAGCACACCGTGGCCGGGCTGCGAACGCGCTGCCGGATCAGCGGCGACGGACCGCCCGTGGTGCTGCTGCACGGCATCGGCCGGACCCTCGACGACTTCACCGCGCTGCACGCCGCGCTGGCCCGGGACCACCGGGTGCTCGCGGTGGACCTGCCGGGCCACGGCGGCTCCGCGCCGCTGGACGGGCCGCACACGCTGCCCGCACTGGCCGGCGCGGTCGCCGGCTTCCTCGACGCCGCCGGGGTGACCGGCGCGGCTCACCTGGTCGGCAACTCCCTCGGCGGGGCGGTGGCCATGCGCCTGGCCGCCGACGCGCCGCACCGGGTGGCCGACCTGGCGCTGCTCAACAGCGCCGGCTTCGGTCGGGAGGTGACCGTGGCGCTGCGATTGCTGGCGGTGCCCCCGCTGGCCCGGCTGCTGCTGCGCCCGCACCCGGCGATCGCCCGCCGCACCGAGCGGGCCATCTTCGTCGACCCCGCCCACGTCACCGAGGAGCGGATCGCCACCGCGCTGGCGGTGGCGCGGCAGCCGCACGCCGCGCGGGTGATGCGGGAGCTGGTGCGCGACCTGGGCACCTGGCGCGGGGTACGCCCCCGCTGGCGCGCCGAGCTGCTCGACGCGGTGGCCGCGCTGGAGCTGCCCACGCTGCTGGTCTGGGGCGACCGCGACCTGATCCTGCCCGCCGCGCACCTGGCGTACGCGCGGACCCGGCTGCCGCACGCCCACGCCCACCTGTTCCGCGACACCGGCCACATGCCGCAGATCGAGCGCACCCCCGAGGTGGAGACCCTGCTGCGCGCCCTCTGGTCGAACCACCGCACCCCCTGACCCGCACCCGCGTCGTACCCCGCGCGTGGATCATGAAGTTAGCGGGCGGGCGAGCGTGGTGTGCGCCACGATCGGGGGGTGGCGCGGTCGGGTGCCGCCCGGTGTGGGCGCAGCATAGATACATGACGCATCCCAGTGCCGCCGCCGAGGCGCGCGTCGGCGCGCCGTCGGCCGCCGAGCGGGCGTACCGGCACCTCAAGCAGGCCATCCTGGAACAGGTCTACCCCGGTGGCCAGCTGGTCAGCGAGGGCGAGATCGCGGAGGCGACCGGGGTGTCACGGACCCCGGTCCGGGAGGCGCTGCTGCGGCTGGAGTCCGAGGGCCTGGTGCGGCTCTACCCGAAGCGGGGCGCGCTGATCCGGCCCGTCTCCGCCCGGGAGATCGCCGACGTCGTCGAGGCCCGTCGGCTGGTGGAGCTGCACGCCGCCGAGCGGGTCTGGCCGCGCCGGGCCGCGCTCCGCACCGAGCTGGCCGGCCGGCTCGACGAGATGCGCCGCGCACACGCCGCCGGTGACCTCACCGCGCTGATGGCCGCCGACCGGGCCTTCCACGCCGCGGTGGTGGAGGCGGCCGGCAACGAGATCCTGGCCGAGCTCTACCACCGGCTGCGCGACCGGCAGCTGCGGATGGGCGAGGCCAGCTTCCGGCTCTCGCCCGGCTGGGCGGAGGTCGCCCTCGCCGAGCACGCCGCCCAGCTCGCCGCGCTCGACGGCGACGACCCGCAGGCGTGGCGTGACGCGGTGGCCGGGCACATCGACACGGCCGCCACCATGCTCGGGGCGCTGCGGTGACCGCCGCCCGCCGGCCGGCCGCCCTGGTCTACGCGGTGGCCGTCACCGCGTACGTGGCCGCGGTGTTCCACCGCAGCTCCCTCGGTGTGACCGGGGTGGACGCGGCGGCCCGCTTCGACATCAACGCCGCCGCCCTGGCCACCTTCTCCGTCGCCCAGCTCGCCGTCTACGCCGCCATGCAGATCCCGGTCGGGGTGCTGCTGGACCGCTACGGCTCGCGCCGGCTGCTGCTGGCCGGCGGCGCGCTGATGGTGGCCGGGCAGCTCGTCTTCGCGGTCGCCGTCGACGTCCGCCTCGCCGTCGCCGCCCGGGTGCTGGTCGGTCTCGGCGACGCGATGACGTTCATCAGCGTGCTGCGGATCGTGGCGTACTGGTTCCCGGGCCGGCGCAATCCGCTGCTGGTGCAGCTCACCGGCACCGTCGGCCAGCTCGGCGCGGTGCTCGGCGCCGTACCCCTGGTGGCGCTGCTGCACCGCGCGGGCTGGACCACGGCGTTCCTGACCGCGGCGGCGCTCGGCGCCACCGTGCTGCTGCTGGTCCTCGCCGCGGTACGCGACACCCCGCGCGCCGAGCACGTCACCGCGCCCACCGGCGGCCTGGCGGCCGTCCGCTGGCAGCTCGCCGACGCCTGGGGGCAGCCCGGCACCCGGCTGGGGTTGTGGACGCACTTCGTCACCCAGTTCTCCGGCGCGGTGTTCGCGCTGCTCTGGGGCTATCCGTTCCTGGTGCAGGGGCAGGGTTTCTCGCCCACCGCCGCGGCCGGGCTGCTCACCCTGATGACAGTGGTGACGCTGGTGTGCGGCCCGGTGATCGCACACCTGTGCGCCCGGCACCCGTTCCACCGCTCGGTGGTGGTGTTCGCCATCACGGCGGCCACCGCCGCGGTCTGGGCGGTGGTGCTGGCCTGGCCCGGCCGCGCCCCGCACGGGCTGCTGGTGGCGCTGGTGGTGGTGCTCGCGGTCAACGGCCCCGGATCGGTGATCGGCTTCGACTACGCCCGCACGTTCAACCCGGTGCACCGCATCGGCAGCGCCACCGGCATCGTCAACGTCGGCGGTTTCGTCGCCTCGATCGTGCTCATCCTCGCCGTCGGCGTGGTGCTCGACCTGGCCACCCCGGCCGGGCAGGGCACCCCGCCGCTCTCCGCGTTCCGCTGGGCGTTCGCCGTGCAGTACCTGCTCTGGGCGCTCGGCGCGGTGCAGGTGCTGCGCTACCGCAACGCCGCCCGCCGCCGGTGGGCCGACGACCGGGCCGCCGCGGTGGCGGTGCCCGCCTGAGGTGTACGCGACGCTGGGCCACCGGTGATGATCGGCGGTAGGTTCGGCGGAGGGGACCGAACGAAGGAGAATCTGTTGAGCCAGGAAGTCCGGGGAGTCGTGTCGCGGCGCAAGGGCGCGCCGGTGGAGGTCACCACGATCGTGGTGCCCGACCCGGGGCCGGGTGAGGCGGTGGTCCGTGTCCAGTCCTGCGGGGTCTGCCACACCGACCTGCACTACCGCGAGGGCGGCATCAACGACGACTACCCGTTCCTGCTCGGCCACGAGGCCGCCGGCGTCGTCGAGCAGGTCGGTGACGGCGTCACCGACGTGGCCCCCGGCGACTTCGTGGTGCTCAACTGGCGGGCTGTCTGCGGGCAGTGCCGGGCCTGCCGGCGCGGCCGACCCTGGTACTGCTTCGCCACCCACAACGCGACGCGGAAGATGACGCTGACCGACGGCACCGAGCTGACGCCCGCGCTCGGCATCGGCGCGTTCGCCGAGAAGACCCTCGTGCACGCCGGTCAGTGCACCAAGGTCGACCCGTCCGCCCGGCCCGCCGCCGTCGGACTGCTCGGCTGCGGCGTGATGGCCGGTCTCGGCGCGGCGATGAACACCGGCAACGTGACCCGGGGCGACTCCGTCGCGGTGATCGGCTGCGGCGGCGTCGGCGACGCGGCGGTGGCCGGCGCGGCCCTGGCCGGGGCGACCACGATCGTCGCGGTGGACACCGACGCCCGCAAGCTCGACCGGGCGCGGACGTTCGGCGCCACCCACACCGTCAACGCCTCCGCCGACGACCCGGTCGAGGCGATCCGCGCCGCGACCGGCGGGTTCGGCGCCGACGTGGTGATCGACGCGGTGGGCCGCCCGGAGACCTGGAAGCAGGCCTTCTACGCGCGTGACCTCGCCGGCACGGTCGTGCTGGTCGGTGTGCCCACCCCGGAGATGACCGTCGACCTGCCGCTGCTCGACGTGTTCGGTCGCGGCGGCGCGCTCAAGTCCAGCTGGTACGGCGACTGCCTGCCCAGCCGGGACTTCCCGATGCTCACCGAGCTGTACCGGCAGGGCCGGCTCGACCTGGACGCCTTCGTCACCGAGGAGATCGCCCTCGACCAGGTCGAGGAGGCGTTCACCCGGATGCACCACGGCGACGTGCTGCGCTCGGTGGTGGTCTTCCCGTGACCGCCCGGGTGGACCACACCGTCACCTCCGGCACGTTCTCGCTGGACGGGCAGACGTTCGACGTGGACAACAACGTCTGGGTGATCGGCGACGACGACGAGTGCGTGGTGGTCGACGCGCCGCACGACGTGGCCGCCATCCGCGCGGTCGTCGGCGACCGTCGCGTCCTCGCGATCCTCGCCACCCACGCCCACGACGACCACGTCCGGGTCGCCCCCGAGCTGGCCCGGGCCACCGGCGCGCCGGTGCTGCTGCACCCGGCCGACCGGGTGCTGTGGGACCGGGTCCACCCGGACACGCCGCCGGACGGCGACCTCACCGACGGGCAGACCGTCACCGTCGGCGGCACCACGCTGCGGGTCCTGCACACCCCCGGGCACAGCCCCGGAGCGTGCAGCCTGTACGCCCCGGAGCTGGACGCGGTCTTCACCGGCGACACCCTCTTCGCCGGCGGCCCGGGCGCGACCGGCCGCTCCTTCAGCGACTTCGGCACCATCGTCGAGTCGATCCGCACCCGGCTGCTCACCCTGCCGCCGGAGACGGTGGCGCACACCGGGCACGGCGCGGACACCAGCATCGGCGCGGAGGCGCCACACCTGGACGAGTGGATCGCCCGCGGCCACTGAACGCGGGGGTCAGCGGTCGTCGTCGAGCACCGCGGTGGTCGGATCGGTCAACGGTGACTCCACCGGGCAGCAGCGGTGACCAGGTGCGGGGGGTGTGGGGCGGCGGTGCCCGGGTGGGCCGCGCCGAGGCGCCGGAGCCGGCGATCCGCTTGCCCGCCGCGCCGCCGAGGGGTTAGCCTGCCGGTGGACCCGGATGCCGGCGCCAGGCGCCGCCCGGAGTCCGCACTCTCCCGTGTGGCCGGTCGCTCGACCGTCGTCCCCGCCGCAGTGACACCCGGCTTCCCGTCGGGCGATCCCTGCCGGCTTCCCTTCCCGCGTCGGTGGCGTCCACCGACGCCGCCTGAGAAAGGCAACCCATGACCCACGCATGCCGTCCGGTCAGCGGTGTCCTCGACACCGCCGGCGGACACTTCCCGATCCGGGTGGACGGATACCTGCCGTCCGCCGGCGACGTCCACCTCACCGCCGGCCAGGTGCGCCGCCACGGCCTGCGCCGCGGTGACCTGGTCACCGGCGAGGTCGCCGACGGGCCCCGACCGGGCCGCCCGGTGCTGACCCGGCTCGACACCGTCAACGGCTTCGCCCCGGAGGAGGCCCGGCACCGGCCCGACTTCTACCAGCTCACGCCGATCTACCCGCGGGATCGGCTGCGGCTGGAGACCGAGCCGCACATCCTGACCACCCGGGTGATCGACCTGGTGATGCCGATCGGCAAGGGCCAGCGGGCCCTGGTCGTGTCGCCGCCGAAGGCCGGTAAGACGATGGTGCTGCAGGCGATCGCGAACGCGATCACCCGTAACAACCCGGAGTGCCACCTGATGGTGGTGCTGGTCGACGAGCGGCCGGAAGAGGTCACCGACATGTCTCGGTCGGTGAAGGGCGAGGTCGTCGCGGCCACGTTCGACCGTCCGCCGCAGGACCACACCACGATCGCCGAGTTGGCGATCGAGCGGGCGAAGCGCCTGGTCGAGCTGGGCCACGACGTGGTCGTGCTGCTCGACTCGCTGACCCGGCTCGGCCGTGCCTACAACCTGACCGTGCGCTCCGCCGGGCGCACCCTGTCCGGCGGCGTCGACGTGGCCGCGTTGACCCCGCCCAAGCAACTGCTCGCGGCGGCCCGCGCGACCGAGGAGGCCGGCTCGTTGACCATCCTGGCCTCCGCGCTGGTGGAGACCGGCTCCGCCGCCGACACCCTCATCTTCGAGGAGTTCAAGAGCACCGGCAACGCCGAGCTGAGGCTGGACCGCTCGCTCGCCGACCGGCGCGTCTTCCCGGCTGTGGACGTGCGGGCCTCCGGCACCCGGCGCGAGGAGACGCTGCTGTCCGACACCGAACGACACCGCCTGCGGGCACTGCGTTCGGCGCTGTCCACTCTGGACCGCCAGGCCGCCCTGGACCAGCTGCTGCGGCAACTCACCGCCACCGGGGGCAACGCGCACCTGCTCGCCCGACTCGGCGCGGTCGACCACCGGTAACGGCCTGGCCGCTCGGCTCCGGGCCCGCCATACTCACCCGATGCCCGGGCCGACCCTGACCGCCGCGCAGTCCGCCGCCCTGCGACACGTGCGGGACGTCGCCCTGCGGGAGCGGCCGGCG
Source organism: Micromonospora humi (assembly GCF_900090105.1). Classification (GTDB taxonomy): domain Bacteria; phylum Actinomycetota; class Actinomycetes; order Mycobacteriales; family Micromonosporaceae; genus Micromonospora; species Micromonospora humi. The sequence continues at coordinate 14,133 of NZ_FMDM01000029.1, forward strand.
GCGCTCGCCGTGATCGCGGAACACCTCGCCGGCGCCGACGTCCGCTGCGAGGAGGTCGGCGCGGCGGTGACCGGGCACGGCCGGTTGACCGTCAACTTCCACCCGGACCGGCTGCTGCGCGACGGCCGCACCGTGGTCGAGGCGCTCGACGCCGAGGGCGTCTACCGCAGCCAGTTCGCCACCGGCATCTCCAACGGCGGGCTGACCGCGTTTCCCGGCGGCGACCGCGACGTGTGGGAGCAGTCGATGTTCGGCGGCGCGTACCAGCGTCCGGGCGTGCTGCCCGGACACCGCCCGACGTACGGCGGCCTCAATCTGCTCGACCACCCCGACGGTGCCTGCCCCCGGTTCGGCTCCTGCCACCTGCGGCTGCGCCCGGAGGTGTCGACCCGGACGACGTTCACGTTCGGCGACAGCCACCTCGGCCCCACCGAGGTCGGCACCCTCGCCGTCTTCGAGCCGGTCCTCGCCGCGCTGCTCAGCGCCACCGCCGGCACCGGCGTCTGCCTCGGCGTGTCCGGAACGGACACCGGCACCCTGCTGCGGGCGCTGCTGTCCGGCCGGGAACGGGCGTCCGGGCGGGCCGGCCGCGCACTGGACGACTACATCGAGGCGCAGGTGCACGGCGAGCTGAGTCTGGCCCGGGACGTCGAGGCGGTGGTGGTCGACCCGTCGTTCCGCGACACCGACGCTGGGCGGCGCCTCGCCGCGCTCGCCGACCGACACGGCTTCGCGCTGGCCTGGCACCCCGGGTTCGAGCTGCCCGTCGACGGCGTCGACGCTGGCTTCCGCGGCCCGGACATCCCGCCCCTGGCCGCCCGCGTGCACGCCGAGTTCGGTCGGCCGGGGGAGCCGCTGCACGCGGAGCTGATCGGCCGGGCCGCCGCTTCCCTGGTGCGCGAGCCGCAGCGCTGGGCCGACCGCGGCCCGGCCGAGGTCACCTGGCAGCACCTCAAGCAGCTCTGGCACGTCCTGGTGTGGTTCGGCCATCCGGCCGGATCGTCCCGTTCGTCCGGGTGAGCTCACTGCGGTCCGGTGCTCCGGGTGACCTGGACCGCAGCCTCCGGCACGACTGACATTTCCGGAATGACCGACAGGTCGAGCTGGTTGTGTCCCCCGTACCGCCGGCACCCAAACCCGCGGCGCCGGCAGACCCCCGAGGGGCGCTCACCCCGGAGCGCGTCGTAACGATCGAAAGGGCAACCATCGTGAAGCAGCACGTCACCCGATGGCTCCCCGCCGTCGCGAAGACCGCCTACGCGAAGACCACCGCCGTCGCCCAGAACCGCCGTGCCGCGCTGACCGTCGCGGGCGTGGCGGCCCTGGGTGGCCTGGCCTTCGCTCCCACCGCCGTCGCCGCCCCGGTGACCAGCGGACCGCACGCCGGCGCCGTGGCCGCCATCGACCTGGCCACCGGCAAGAAGACCGCCGCCGAGTCGGCGAAGTCCGGCCTGACCACCGGCAGCGACAAGACGCCGACCAAGGCCGACCGTCCGGCCCGGGACAAGCTCATGCCGCACGGTGTCGAGGGCGCGCAGTCGCGTATCCCGCTCGACGACGCGCAGGTCGACAACGCCAAGGCCATCGTCAAGGCGGCCAAGGAGACCGGCGTGGGGGAGCGGGGCGCGGTGATCGGCGTCGCCACCTCCCTGCAGGAGTCGAAGCTCTACAACTTGGGTCACCTCGGCACGTACAACGACCACGACTCGGAGGGCCTGTTCCAGCAGCGTCCGTCGTCCGGTTGGGGTTCGTCCGAGCAGATCACCGACCCGGACTACGCCAGCAAGGCGTTCTTCGGCGCGCTGAAGAACGTCGGTGGCTGGCAGGAACTGCCGCTGACCAGCGCGGCGCAGACGGTGCAGGTGTCCGCCTACCCGTACGCGTACGCCCAGTGGGAGGAGCAGGCGGCCGACATCGTCCAGCAGCTCTGGTGACAGGCGGGGCCCCTGCTCAACCCCCGCCGCTGTCGGTGGAACGCCGTGGGTGTTTCAGGCACCCATGGTGTTCCACTCACGCGCCGGATCGCGGCTGGGGGGAACGCGATGGGTGTCTGCGGCGTCCTGAGACACCCACGCCGTTCCGGTCGCCGGGATGGGTGGCGGTGGGTGGAACGGCGTGGGTGTCTGCGGAGTCTTGAAAGCCCCACGCTGTTCCACCGAACGTCCCGGGTGGGCGGGATGTCCGGGTTGGCGGTGGTGGGCGGCACTGCGGCGGTGGAATCGTCGCGGGGTGCGGGGCGTTGTAACCCGGTGAACGACCGAGGAAGGCGAGTGCACCACCGCCCGCCACCCCGGGAATGACGGTGGCCGCCCGGTCGTTACACCCACTCCCGGCGCCGCGACGAGGCAGCGTCCTGCCCCGCGAGCATGCCGGATCCCCCAGTCTTTTGAGCGCCTGACGGTGCCCCCGCACCCCCGTCCCCCCGACGGGGGTGCGTCGACCCCCGAATGGAGCCCTCACCATGAACGCGATCCTGCGTAAGAGCATTCTCGGTGTTGCTGGTCTGGCCTT
>NZ_FMDM01000028.1 GCF_900090105.1 Micromonospora humi
GGCATGCACCAACAGCCGCTCACCGGCCCGCAGACGTCCGAGGTCGTCCAGCCCGTACCAGGCCGTCAGGAACGCCATCGGCACCGCCGCCGCCTGCGCGAACGACCAACCCTGCGGCATCCGCGCGACCACCCGATGATCCGCCACCACCCGCGGCGCGAACCCACCGTGGAACAGCCCGAACACCCGATCACCCACCGCCAGGTCGGAAACGTCGGGGCCGACCTCGACCACCACACCCGCACCCTCGGAACCCATCACCGCATCCGGATCCGGATACACCCCCAGACCCAACAGCACGTCCCGGAAGTTCACCCCCACCGCGCGAACCGCGATCCGCACCTCACCCGCACCAAGCTCCACACCCGGAACCTCGACAAAACCCAAGCTCGACAACGCGCCGTCACCACCCGGGGCCACCCGCCACGACTCCCCAGCCGGCGGCAGGTCGAGCCGGGTCGGTGCGGTGATCAGCCGCGGCGCGAGGATCGTCCCGCCCCGCAGGGCGAGTTCCGGCTCGTCCCCTCGCACGGCCGCGCCGAGCAGCGGCCACGAACGGTCGTCGCCGTCGATGTCGACGAGCACGATGCGGCCCGGGTTCTCGCTCTGCGCCGAACGCAGCAGACCCCAGACCGCGGTGGCCGCCGGGTCGGTGACCGGGCCGGCCGCGGGCACGGCGCCGCTGGTCAGGATCGCCAGCCGGGTGTCGGTGAAGCGGTCGTCGGCCAGCCACGCCCGGGCGGCGTCGAGCGCCTCGGTGGTCAGCGTGTGGGCGGCGGCCGCGAGGCCGTCGCGGTCCGGGCCGGCGATCTGCCACAGGACCAGGTCCGGGAGTTGCGCGGCGTCGCGCAGGTCGGCGAAACCGGGGTACGTGGTGGCGGCGCCGGCCCGCTCGTCCACGCCGATCGCGGCGAAGGGAGCCGAGCCGCCCGCCGGGGCGGGCAACGGGGCCCAGTCCACGGTGTAGAGGGAGCCGTCGGTGACCGGCGCCGGGCGCTCCAGCGCATCGGCGGTGACGGCGCGCATCGCCAGGCGGCCGATCCGGGCCACGGGCGCGCCCGTGCCGTCGGCCACGTCGATGGCGATGCCGGACGAACCGGTGGCGGACAGCCTCACCCGCAGCACTCCGGCGCCGGTGGCGAGCAGGCGCACGTCCGACCAGGCGAACGGTAGCCGGGTGGCGCCCTCCCCGGCCAGGTCGCTGAGCCCGATGGCGTGCAGCGCGGCGTCCAGCAGGGCCGGGTGCAGGCCGTACGCGGCCGCCTCGGGTCGGGCGTCCTCGGGCAGCGCCACCTCGGCGTGGACCGCGTCCGCCGAGCGCCAGGCGGCTCGCAGGCCCCGGAACGCCGGGCCGTAGGCCAGGCCGGCCCGGTCGGCGAGCTGGTCGTAGAAGCCGTCGAGGTCGATGGCGGTGGCGTCGGCCGGGGGCCACGTCGACAGGTCGGCGGCGGGCCGGTCCGGCGTGTCCGCGGCGAGGCTGCCGGTGGCGTGCCGCTGCCAGGGCGCGTCCGGCCCGGTCCGCGACCAGATGCTGACCGGCACGTGCCCGGCGCCGTCGTCGGCGCCGACGCTGACCTGGAGCTGGACCCCGTCGGCGGGCAGCACCAGCGGAGCTTCGATGGTGAGTTCCTCCAGCACCGGCCGCCCGGTCTGGCGTCCGGCCGAGGTGGCGAGTTCGACGAAGGCGGTGCCGGGCAGCACGGTACGGCCGAGCACCACGTGGTCGGCCAGCCACGGCTGCCGCTGGGCGGACAGCCGGCCGGTCAGCAGCAGCCCGTCGCCGCCGGCGATGGACACCGTCGCCCCGAGCAGCGGGTGTTCGGCGCGACCCAGGCCGGCCGCCTCCATGTCTCCGGTGAGGGCCCGGTCCAGGCGCGGCCAGAACCGGCGGCCCTGGAAGGCGTACGTCGGCAGGTCGACGCGGGGCGCGGCGGGCAGGACCGCGGTCCAGTCGACGGGCACGCCGAGCGTCCACAGCGTCGCGGCCGCCGCCAGCGCCGTCGACGCCTCGTCGCGGTCCTTGCGCAGCGCCGCGACGCAGGTGAGGTCCGATACGGCCAGCGCGGACAGCACGCCCGCCGGCCCGACCTCCAGGCAGCGGGTCACCCCATTGGCGGCGAGCCAGGACATGCCATCGGCGAAGCGGACCGCCTCCCGGACGTGGCGCACCCAGTAGTCGGCGGTGAACTCCCGCACCGGCTCGCCGGTCAGGTTGGACACCACCGGGACACGCGGCGGGGCGTACGTGATGCTTTCGATCGCCGACGCGAACTCCGCGAGCATCGGCTCCATCAGCGACGAGTGGAACGCGTGCGACACCGTCAACCGGGTCGCCTTGGCGAACCGCGGCGCCAGCGCGTCGATCGCCTCCACCGGACCCGAGACCACGATCGACGTCGGACCGTTGACGGCGGCGATGTCGACACCCGTGCCGGCGATCGTCTCGCGCACGGACTCCACGGTCCCCTGGACCGCGAGCATCGCGCCGCCGGCCGGCAACGCCTGCATCAACCGACCCCGCGCCGCCACCAGCGTGACCGCGTCGTCGAGCGACAGCACGTCCGCCACGTGGGCGGCGGCGATCTCACCGATCGAGTGCCCGAGCAGGTAGTCGGGGGTAACCCCCCACGACTCGACGAGGCGGAACAACGCGACCTCGACGGCGAACAGTCCGGCCTGCGCGTACATGGTCCGGTGGATCGCCTCGGAGTCGATGGCCTCCCACAACGGCACGTCGAGGAGCTGGTCGAAGCGGGCGCAGATCCCGTCGAACGCCGCCGCGAACACCGGGAACCGGGCGCACAGGCCCGCACCCATCCCGACCCGCTGCGCACCCTGACCGGTGAACAGGAACGCCAGACCACCCTCGGACACCACACCCGACACCGCGGGTGCCCCGAGGCCGGCCAGGAAGTCCTCGCGCGTGCCGCCCAGCACCACCGCACGGTGCTCCAACGCCGCCCGACCGGTCGCCAGCGACCACGCCACCCTCGCCGGATCCAGCTCCGGGTCACCGGCCACGACGGCGCGCAACCGCTCCACCTGCCCGGCGAGCGCCTCGGCCGACCGCGCCGACACCAACCAGGGCAACGGACCCTCGACCACGAGCTGCCCGGCCGACGGACCGTCGGCCTCGGGCACCTCGACCGCCGCCGGCTGCTCGGCCGGTGAGCGGTCGGGCGCCTCCTCGATGATCACATGGGCGTTGGTGCCGCTGACGCCGAAGGACGAGACACCGACGCGGCGCGGACGGTCGCCCGGCTGCCAGTCGCGCGCCTCGGTGAGCAGCTCGACGGCGCCGCCGGACCAGTCGACGTGGTGGGTCGGCTCGTCGACGTGCAACGTCGGCGGCAGGACGCCCGCCCGCAACGCCATCACCATCTTGACGATGCCGGCCACCCCGGCCGCCGCCTGGGTGTGGCCGATGTTCGACTTGACCGAGCCCAACCAGAGCGGCCGGTCGCGGTCCTGCCCGTAGGTGGCCAGCAGCGCCTGCGCCTCGATCGGGTCGCCGAGGCGGGTGCCGGTGCCGTGCGCCTCGACGGCGTCCACGTCCGTGGGGTCCAGTCGGGCGCTGGCCAGCGCCTGCTGGATGACCCGTTGCTGCGCGGGCCCGTTCGGGGCGGTCAGGCCGTTCGACGCGCCGTCCTGGTTGACGGCCGAGCCGCGGACCACGGCGAGCACCCGGTGGCCGTGGCGCCGCGCGTCGGCCAGCCGCTCGACGAGGAGGATGCCCACGCCCTCGCCCCAGCCGGTGCCGTCGGCCGACTGCGCGAACGGCTTGCAGCGCCCGTCGGCGGCCAGGCCGTCCTGCCGGCCGAACTCGGCGAACGCGCCGGGGGTCGCCATGACGGTGACGCCGCCGGCCAGCGCCAGGTCGCACTCGCCGTTGCGCAGCGCCTGCATCGCCAGGTGCAGGGCCACCAGCGACGAGGAGCAGGCGGTGTCGACGGTGACCGCGGGGCCTTCCAGCCCGAAGGCGTACGAGGTGCGGCCGGAGAGCACCGCGGCGGCGTTGCCGGTGCTGACGTAGCTGTCGACCGTGCTGTGCAGCAGCAGGGCCGCGTAGTCCTGGCCGTTGGTGCCGGCGAAGACGCCGGTGCGGCTGCCGGCCAGTCCGAGCGGGTCGAGGCCGGCCCGCTCGAACGCCTCCCAGCTCGCCTGGAGGAAGAGCCGCTGTTGCGGGTCCATCGCCAGCGCCTCACGCGGGGCGATGCCGAACAGCTCGGCGTCGAAGTCGCCGGCGTCGTGGACGAAGGCGCCGAGCGGTGCGTACAGGCCGGAGGTGTCGGTGGTCCAGCCCCGGTCGGTCGGGAAGTCGGCCACCGCGTCGCCGCCGTGCAGCACGAACTCCCACAGGTCCTCCGGGCTCGCGACACCGCCGGGAAAACGGCAGCTCATCGCGATGATGGCGATCGGTTCGTCGTCCGCGACCGTGGTCGACGGCGCGACCGTGGTGGGAGCGGCCGCCCCGCCGAGCAGTCCGTCGAGGTGCTGGGCGAGCAGCGTCGCGCTGGGATAGTCGAACACCAGGCCGGCCGGCAGCGTCAGCCCGGTGAGCGTCTGCAGCCGGTCGCGCAGCTCGACCGCGGTGAGCGAGTCGATGCCGAGGTCCTTGAACGCCTTGCCGGGCGCGATCCGCTCGACGGTGTCGTAGCCGAGCACCCCGGCGACGGCGGACCGCACCTCGCCGAGCAGGGCGGTGCGCCGCTCGGCGGCGGTCATGGCCGCGAACCGGGATTCGGACCGGTCGGGCGCGGGAGCCGGCGCCTCGGCCGGGACGAGGTCGGCGAGGAACGGGCTGGGCCGCCCGGCGGTGAAGAGCGCGGTGAACTGCGGCCAGTCGACGTCGGCGACGGTCAGGCAGCCGGTGTCGGCGTCGACCGCCTCGGCCAGCGCCTGGATCGCCAGCGCCGGCGGCATCGGGCGCAGCCCTCGGCGACGCAGGTAGTCCTCGGCGCCCTCCTCGGTGACGAGCATGCCGGCCTCGGCCCACGGGCCCCAGGCGATCGCCGTGCCGGCCTGGCCGGCGGCCCGACGCGACTGCACCAGGCCGTCCAGGAACGCGTTGCCGGCCGAGTAGGCGGCCTGGCCGCCGCTGCCCCACACCCCGGAGATCGAGGAGAAGACGACGAACAGGTCGAGGTCGTGGGTCAGGGCGTCGAGGTGGACGGCGCCGGCGACCTTGCCCCGGACGACCTCGGCGAAGTCGTCCGCGTCGGTCTCGGTGAGCAGACCCAGGCCGGAGACACCGGCCGCGTGGACCACGCCGGTCAGGTCCCCGATCCCGGCCAGCAGGTCGGCCACCTGGGCGCGGTCGGAGACGTCGCAGGCCACCACCGACACCTGCGCCGGTGACAGCTCGGCCAGCAGGTCGGCGACGCCGGGGGCGTCCGGTCCGCGGCGGGAGGTCAGCACCAGGCGGCGTACGCCTCGGCCGACCAGCCAGCGGGCGACGTGCCCGCCGAGCGCGCCGGTGCCGCCGGTGATCAGGATCGTGCCGTCCCAGGTGCGCGGGGCCGGTGGCCGGGGCGGGGTCGAGGCGGGCCGTAGCCGGCGGACGTAGACGCCCGAGGGCCGCACGGCGACCTGGTCCTCGGCGCCGCCGAGGAGGCCGGCCAGCCGCCGGCGGGTGCGCTCGTCGGTCTCGGCGGGCACGTCGACGAGGCCGCCCCACCGCTCGGGCAGCTCCAGCGCCGCGACCCGGCCGGCACCCCAGACCACCGATCCCGCGACGTCGGTCGGCGGGTCGGAGCGGCCGATCGACACCGCGCCGCGGGTGACCCACCAGAGGCGGGCCGGCACGTCGCTGTCGGCGAGGGCCTGCACCGTGGTCAGGAGTCCGTAGTGCGCGTCGGCCGATTGCCCGGTCGGGAGCAGCGACACCACTCCGGCCAGGTCGTCGACGTCGCGCGCCAGCGCGGTGATCGCGGCGGCCAGCGCGTGCCGTTCCAGGTCCTCGGCGGTGACGACCAGCTCGACGAGGTCGAGGCCGGTGCCGCCGAGGAGCGCGTCGGCGGTTCCGGCGGCCGGGGCCAGGACGAGCCAGGTGCCGGGGGTCGGCTGCGTCGGTTCGGTGATCGGGCGCCAGGTGACGTCGTAGCGCCAGGAGGCCACCTCGGTGGCGGCGATCCGGTCGCGGCGCCACTCGGCGAGCGCGGCGCTGAGCGACGGCGGGACGTCGGTGTGCAGCAGGTCGGTCAGGCTGTCGTCCTCGACGGCCTGCCAGAACGCCGCCTCGACCGGGTCGGCGGTGGTCGCCGGCAGGTCGAGGGGGGTCAGCCAGTAGTGGTCCCGCTGGAAGGCGTAGGTGGGCAGGTCGACGCGGGGTGCGGCGGGCAGGACCGCGGTCCAGTCGACGGCCACGCCGATCGTCCACAGCGTTCCGACGGCGCCCAGCAGCGTGGACGGCTCGTCGCGGTCCTTGCGCAGCGCCGGCACGCAGGTCAGCTCCGGTGCGGCCAACGCGGACAGCACACCCGCCGGGCCGACCTCCAGGCACCGGCGCACGCCGTTGGCGGCGAGCCAGGTCATGCCGTCGTGGAACCGGACCGCCTCGCGGACGTGCCGCACCCAGTAGTCGACGGTGAACTCCTCGACCGGTTCCCCGGTCAGGTTCGACACCACGGCAGTGCGCGGGGCGTGGAAGTCGAGGTGCGCGATCGCGGCGGCGAACTCGTCGAGCATCGGCTCCATCAGCGCCGAGTGGAACGCGTGAGAGACGGTGAGCCGGGTGGCCTTGGCGAAGCGCGGCGCCAGCTCGTCGACGGTGTCGGCGGGGCCGGAGACGACGATCGACATCGGACCGTTGACCGCCGCGATGTCGACGCCCGTGCCGGCGATGATCCCCCGCACGGACTCCTCGGACGCCTGCACCGCCAGCATCGCCCCACCGGCCGGCAGCGCCTGCATGAGCCGGCCGCGCGCCGCCACCAGCGTGACCGCGTCGTCCAGGGAGAGCACGTCCGCGACGTGCGCGGCGGCGATCTCCCCGATCGAATGCCCGAGCAGGTAGTCCGGGGTCACACCCCACGACTCGAACAGGCGGAACAGCGCCACCTCGACGGCGAACAGACCGGCCTGCGCGTGCACGGTCTGGTGGACCGCGTCGGAGTCGATCGCCTGCCGCAGCGGCACGTCGAGGAGCTGGTCGAAGCGTGCACAGATGGCGTCGAACGCGTCGGCGAACACCGGGAACCGCGCCGCCAGCCCAGCACCCATGCCGACGCGCTGCGCGCCCTGGCCGGTGAACAGGAACGCCAGGCCGCCCTCGCCGGCAACACCCGACACCGCAGGCGCCCGCAGACCGGCAAGGGCCTCGTCACGAGTGGCGGCGAGCACCACCGCGCGGTGCTCCAACGCCGCCCGCCCGGTCGCCAGGGACCACGCCACCGCCGCCGGGTCCAGCTCGGGATCGGCGGCCACGAGATCGTGCAGGCGGACGGTCTGCTCGGCCAGTGCCTGCGGCGACCGCGCGGAGATCAGCCACGGCAGTGGGCCCTCGACCTCGGGCGTCGCGACGACTGCGGGTTGCGCGGTCGGTTCCGCCAGGATCAGGTGCGCGTTGGTGCCGCTGATGCCGAACGCGGACACGCCCGCGCGGCGCGCCCGTCCCGCGGCCTGCCACGGCTGGGCCGTGGTGAGCAGCTCGACCGCGCCTGCGGTCCAGTCCACGTGCGGGGACGGCTCGTCGACGTGCAACGTCGCCGGCAGCACACCGTGGCGCATCGCCAGGATCATCTTGATGATCCCGGCGACACCCGCTGCCGCCTGGGTGTGGCCGATGTTCGACTTGATCGAGCCCAACCACAGCGGCTGCTCACGATCCCGGCCGTAGGTGGCGAGCAACGCCTGCGCCTCGATCGGATCACCCAACCGGGTGCCGGTGCCGTGCGCCTCCACCACGTCCACGTCGCCGGTGCTCAGCCCGGCACTGGCGAGGGCTTGGCGGATCACCCGCTGCTGCGCCGGACCGTTCGGCGCGGTCAACCCGTTCGACGCGCCGTCCTGATTGACGGCGGATCCGGCGACCACGGCCAGGATCCGGTGCCCGAGCCGTTCGGCGTCACTTCGACGCTCGACCAGCAGCATGCCGGCGCCCTCGGCCCACCCCGTGCCGTCCGCGGCACCCGCGAACGACTTGCACCGGCCGTCCGACGACAACCCGTCCTGACGGGCGAACTCCGCGAACACCTCCGGACCCGTGATCACCGTCACCCCACCGGCCAACGCCAGATCACACTCACCACTGCGCAACGCCTGCGCCGCCAGGTGCAACGCCACAAGCGACGACGAACACGCCGTGTCCACCGTCATCGCCGGACCCTCGAACCCGAACGAATACGACACCCGACCCGAGATCACACTGTTCGCCGTACCGGTCAACACATGACCGTCACCGGTCTCCGCGAACAACCCACCCGTGCCGTAACCCGAATTCGACGCCCCCACGAACACACCCACCGGACGACCCCGCAACGACCGGGGGTCCAACCCCGAACGCTCCAACGTCTCCCAGGACACCTCCAACAACATGCGCTGCTGCGGATCCATCGCGACGGCCTCACGCGGAGAGATGCCGAACAGGCCCGCGTCGAAGCCCGTCGCGGTGTCGACGAAACCGCCGACGGCGGAGTACGACGCGTCGGCGGGGACGGCCCATCCCCGGTCGACGGGGAACGCCGACATGCCGTCGCCGCCGCCGGCGACGAGCTGCCACAGGTCCTCCGGCGACTGCACGCCGCCGGGATAGCGGCAGGCCATCCCGACGATGACGATATCGTCGCCGGTGAGCGGCTGTGTCGCGGTGGCGACGGCAGCGTCGCCCGTGCCGGCCAGGCCCAGCGTGTCGAGGAGGTGGTCGGCGAGGGCCTGCGGGGTCGGGTAATCGAACACCAGCGACGATCCCAGGTGCAGACCGGTGGCCGCGTTGATGCGGGTCTTCACCTCCACCGCGGTCACCGAGTCGATCCCCAGGTCCCGGAACGCCGTCTGCGGCTCCACCTGCCCCGCCCCGGCATAACCCAGGGCCTTCGCGGTCTGCGTGCGCACCAACGTCAGCAGTTCCCGGCGCCGCTCGGCGTCCGACAGGCCGGACAGGCGGCCGGCCAGCGCGTCGTCGACAGGCGCCTCGGGGGTGACCACCGCCAGTTCACCGAAGATCGGGGCGGGACGTTGTGCGGCGAACGTCGCGACGAACCGCGGCCAGTCCACGTCGGCGACGGTCGTGGTCACGTCACCGGCATCCACCGCGAGCGCCAGGGCCTGCATCGCCAGCTCCGGATCCATCGCCGACAGACCCCGACGCGCCAGATAATCCTCGGCACCGCCCTCACCGGCCATCCCGCCCTGCGCCCACGGACCCCACGCGACAGCCGTACCCACCTTCCCCGCCGCACGCCGAGACTCCACCAACGCGTCCAACGCCGCGTTACCCGCGGCATAGGCGGCCTGACCGCCACTGCCCCACACCCCGGCGATCGACGAGAACACCAGGAACAAGTCAAGATCAAGCTCGGCGGTCGCCTCGTGCAGATGCAACGCACCGGACACCTTGCCCGACACCACCGACCCGAACGACCCCTCGGACGCGTCCAGCAGGCCCTCCATCGCGGACACACCCGCGGCGTGCACCACACCGGTCAGGTCGTCGATACCAGCCACCACACGCCGCACCGCGTCCCGGTCGGCGACGTCACACGCCACCACCGACACCTCGGCACCCTCGGCACTCAACTCCGCCGCAAGGACAGCGACACCCGGAGCCCGGTCACCGCGACGGGACACCAGCACCACCCGGGCGGCCCCACGCGCCACCACCCAGCGCGCCACCCGCGCACCCAACGCACCCGTACCACCCGTGACCAGCACCGTGCCCGACAGCGACACCGGGGCCGCCGTACCGACCGGCGCGGCCGGCCGCAACCTGCGCACGAACACCCCGGACGGCCGGACCGCGACCTGGTCCTCACCGCTCCCCGCGAGCACCGCCGCCAACCGGCGACCGTCCCGCTCACCCATCCGCCCGGGAACGTCGACCAGACCGCCCCACGTCCGCGGCAGCTCCAGGCCCGCGACCCGGCCCACACCCCACACCATCGACGCGGCGACATCGGTCACCGACTCCGAACGACCCACCGCGACCGCACCACGCGTCACCGCCCACACCGGAGCGGAGATCCCGGCGGCCACAACATCCTGCAGCACGGCCACGAGCGGCCACGCCGAACCACCGACCCACACCACGCCGCGTACGTCGTCACCCGCCGTCGCCGACGTCGACCGGACCACATCGGCGCCGGCCGACGCCAACGCCGACACCACATCGTCAGCAGGCGTGTCCGACAGCACCAGCCACGTACCCGACAGCACTGCGGGCGCGGGCTCGGCCACCGGCGCCCAGCCGATCCGATACCGCCAGCCCTCCACCACGCCCTGCGAGCGACGCCTGCGACGCCACGCGGACAGGGACGGCAGCAGGCCGTCCAGCGCCGCCGCGTCCTCGGCGGTCAGGCCCAGCTCGGCGACGAGCCCGTCCCGGTCGGCGCCTTCCACCGCCGACCAGAAGCCGCTGTCGTCGCCGCCCGGCGCCGGCGCCGGCTCGAACGGGGTGAGCCAGTAGCGGTCCCGCTGGAAGGCGTAGGTCGGCAGGTCGACCGGGACGCCGCCCCAGTCGGCGTACATGGCCGGCCAGTCGACGGTCACCCCGGCGGTGTGCAGGCGGCCGAGCGCGTCCAGCAGCGCTTCGGTCTCATCCCGGTCCTTCCGGAGCACGGCGACGCCGAGACCGTCGCGCACCAGCCCGGTCAGCACCGCCGCCGGGCCGACCTCCACGAAGCGGGTCGTGCCGTGGTCGGCGAGCCAGGTCATGCCGTCGGCGAAGCGCACGGCCTCGCGCACGTGCCGCACCCAGTAGTCGCCGGTGAACTCCTCGACCGGCTCCCCGGTCAGGTTCGACACCACCGGGATACGCGGCGACGCGAACGTGATGCCCTCGATCGCCGCGGCGAAGTCGGCGAGCATCGGCTCCATCAACGCCGAGTGGAACGCGTGCGAGACAGTGAGCCGGGTGGCCTTGGTGAACCGCGGCGCCAGCTCGTCGATCGCCTCGGCCGGGCCGGAGACGACGACCGACGTCGGCCCGTTCACAGCGGCGACGTCGACGCCGTCGGGCAGCACCGCGCGCACGTCGGCCTCGGTCGCCTGCACCGCGAGCATCGCCCCACCGGCCGGCAGCGCCTGCATGAGTCGACCGCGCGCCGCCACGAGCGTGACCGCGTCGTCCAGGGACAGCACGCCCGCCACGTGCGCGGCGGCGATCTCCCCGATCGAATGCCCCAGCAGGTAGTCCGGGGTGACCCCCCACGATTCGAGGAGCCGGAACAACGCCACCTCGACCGCGAACAACCCCGCCTGTGTGTGCACGGTCCGGTGGATCGCCTCGGACGCCAGGGCCTCCCGCAGCCCGTCGAACCGGGCCAGGATGCCGTCGAACACGTCCGCGAACACCGGGAACCGGGACGCCAGACCCGCGCCCATCCCGACCCGCTGCGCACCCTGACCGGTGAACAGGAACGCGGTCCGGCCCGCGACCAGGCCGCCCTCGATCTCGGCGAGCGCCGCCGCGAAGGACGCGAGATCCGACCCGACGACGACCGCGCGGTGCTCCAGCGACGCCCGCGACGACACCAGCGCCGCGCCCACGTCCACCGGCCGCAGCTCCGGCCGCGCCAGCGCGTACGCCCGCAGCCGTTCGGCCTGGGCCCGCAACGCCTCCGGCGTCCGCGCGGACAGCACCCACGGGAGCACCGACGGGGCCTCGACGACCGGGCGTGCCTCGGCCACCGACGGGGCGGACTCGCCGTCGTCGTCGCCGAACTCGTCCTCGACCGGGGCGGTGGCGGACGGCGCCTCCTCCAGGATGACGTGCGCGTTGGTGCCGCTGACGCCGAAGGACGAGATGCCGGCCCGGCGCGGGGACGCGCCGGGGGCCCACGGGCGGGCCTCGGTGAGCAGCTCGACCGCGCCCGCGGTCCAGTCCACGTGACTGCTCGGCGCGTCCACGTGCAGGGTGCGCGGCATGGTGTCGTGCCGCATCGCCATGACCATCTTGATCAGGCCGGCGGCGCCCGCCGCGGCCTGGGTGTGCCCGATGTTCGACTTGATCGAGCCGAGCCGGACCGGGCGGTCCTCCGGGCGGTCCTGCCCGTACGTCGCCAGCAGCGCCTGCGCCTCGATCGGGTCACCGAGCCGGGTGCCGGTGCCGTGCGCCTCGACCACGTCGACGTCGGCCGGGCCGAGTCGCGCGTTGGCGAGGGCCTGCAGGATGACGCGTTCCTGGGAGGGGCCGTTCGGTGCGGTCAGCCCGTTGCTGGCCCCGTCGGAGTTGACCGCGCTCCCCCGGACCACGGCGAGGATCGGGTGGCCCTTGCGGCGGGCGTCCGACAGCCGCTCGACGAGCAGCACGCCGACGCCCTCGGACCAGCCGGTGCCGTCGGCGGCGTCGGCGAACGGCTTGCAGCGGCCGTCGCCGGCGAGGCCGCCCTGGTTGTCGAACTCGGCGAAGATGCCGGGGCTGGTGATCACGGTGACGCCGCCGGCGAGCGCCATCGAGCACTCGCCCTGCCGCAGCGCCTGGGCGGCCAGGTGCAGCGCGACGAGCGACGACGAGCAGGCGGTGTCGATGGTGACGGCGGGGCCCTCGAGGCCGAGCGCGTACGCCACCCGGCCGGACACGACGCTGCCCGCGGTGCCGGTCAGCAGGTGTCCGTCGGATCCGGCCGGCAGCTCGGCGGCGCCGAGGCCGTAGCCGGACACCGGCGCGCCCATGAACACGCCGACCTGGTCGCCGTGCAGGCTCTGCGGGTTGATGCCGGCCCGCTCGACCGCCTCCCAGCAGGCCTCCAGCGTCAAGCGCTGCTGGGGGTCCATGGTGAGGGCCTCGCGCGGCGAGATGCCGAAGAGGCGGGCGTCGAAATCGCCCGCGTCGAGGACGAAGCCGCCCTCGCGGCGGTAGTCGCCTCCGCCGGTGGCCCAGCCGCGGTCGGTCGGGAAGCCGCCGATGCCGTCGCGGCCGTCGGCGACGAGCTGCCACAGCTCCTCGGGCGAGGTGACACCGCCGGGGTACCGGCAGCTCATCCCGACGATCGCGATCGGCTCGCGCTCGCGGGACTCGGCCACACGCAGCCGGCGGCGTGCGTGCCGCAGATCCGTCGTGACCCGCTTGAGATAGCCGAGATACTTCTCTTCGTCCGCCACTCGTTTCACCCGTCCAGGCAAGCGTTTTCCGGGCAGCATCAGCCGTTCCGGCGACCGCGGAATTGACGATGGAGAACCGGGTGAGCTGTGGCCGCCCGGCACGACACTGCTGTTTGACCGGAGCCTATGAGCGGGTTCGGAGGGGCAACAACCCCTACCGGAGGCCGGGAGCCCGAGGGCCCCCGACCTCCGTCACGCCTGGTCGAGCTGCTGCTTGATGAAGTCGATCAGCTCGTCGTCGCTGGCCGCCATCAGCTCGTCGGGGGTCGTCTCGACGGTTTCCACCGGGCGTCCGGTGTTCCACCGCGAGAGGAACGCGTTGAGGCGCATGGCGATCCGGGCGCGGGCGACGCCGTCGAGGTCGGCCCCGGCCGCCTCCAGGTGGTCGAGCTGGGCGAGGAACGGCTCCACCGCCGACTCCGGCGCCCCGATCAGCAGGTCGTGCAGCAGGGTGGCCACCGCGACCGGGCTGGGGTGGTCGAACACCAGGCTGGCCGGCAGTTCGGCGCCGGTGGCGACCTTGAGCCGGTTGCGCAGCTCGACGGCGGTCAGCGAGTCGAAGCCGAGTTCCTTGAACGCGCGACCGCCCGGCACGGTGGCGATCGTCGGGTGTCCGAGGACGGCGGCCACCTCCCGGCGTACCAGCGTGAGCAGCTCCTCGGCCTGCTCGCCGCGCGGCAGGGGCAGCAACCGCTCGCGAAGGCCGGCGTCCGCCCGCGGCGCGTCGACCGGCGGCGCCTCGGCCAGCAGGTCGGCGAAGAGGGCGGACGGCCGCCCGGCCGTGAAGGTCTCGGCGAACCGTTCCCAGCTGACGTCGGCGACGGTGACCTCGATGTCGCCGCCGTCGACCGCCCGTTCCAGCGCGGCGACGGCGGCGGCCGGGTCGAGCGCGGCCAGACCACGGCCGCGCAGGTACTCCTCGGCCTCCGGGTCGGCCGCCATGCCGGAGCCGGCCCAGGGGCCCCACGCGATCGAGGTGCCCGTCCGCCCACTGTCGCGCCGGGACCGCACCAGCGCGTCGAGGAAGGCGTTGCCGGCCGCGTACGCGCCCTGGCCGCCGCTGCCCCACACTCCGGAGATCGACGAGAACACCACGAACAGGTCCAGGTCGCCGGTCTGCGCGTCGAGGTTCACCGCGCCGGCCATCTTGCCGTGCAGCACCTCGGCGAACTCGGCGGGCGTGACGTCGGCGAGCCCGGTGAGCCCGTTGACCCCGGCGGCGTGCACGACGCCGGTCAGGTCCGGCACGGTCGCGAGCAGGTCGGCCAGCGCGGCCGGGTCGGCCACGTCGCACGCCGCGACGGTCGCCCGGGCGCCGAGCCCGGCCAGCTCGGTGACCAGCTCGGCGGCGCCCGGCGCGGCCGGGCCGCGGCGGGACACCAGGAGCAGGTGCTCGGCGCCGCGGGCGGCCAGCCAGCGGGCGGTGTGCGCGCCGAGCGCGCCGGTGCCGCCGGTGACCAGGATCGTGCCGCGCGGCTGGTAGGGGGTCGCCGCGACCGGCGCCGGGGCGGGGCGCAGGCGGCGGACGAGGAGCCCGGCGGAGCGTACGGCGATCTGGTCCTCGCCGGCGACGGTGAGCGCCGCGGCCAACCGGTCACCGTCCCGGGCGGTCAGCACGGCGGGCACGTCGACCAGGCCGCCCCAGCGGCGCGGGAACTCCAGCGCCGCCACCCGGCCCAACCCCCAGAGCTGGGCCTGGGCGGGGTCGCCGAGCGGCTCGACCGCGGCGACCGACACCGCGCCGCGGGTCAGGCACCACAGCGGGGTGAGCACGTCGGCGTCGTCGAGCGCCTGCAACAGCGTGGTGAGCTGGGCGGCGGCCCGTGGGCCGTCGAACGCGCACAGCATCCCGGCCGGTTCCGGCCGGTCGGCGAGCTGGTCGGCCAGCTCGCGCCGGTCGACGTCGGCGTCCAGGACCAGCTCGGCCGGGTCCGCGCCGGCCGCCCGCAGCGCCGCGACGACGTCGTCGGCGCCGCCGCCCGCGGTGACGACCAGCCAGTTCCCGGTGAGCCGTGGCGTGGCCGGCGGGTCGATCCGCTGCCAGGCCGGGGCGTAGCGCCAGGCGTCGGTCGGTGACGCCGGGGCCGGCCGGGCCGCGGCGGTGACCTCGGGCCAGAACCGCTGCCGCTGGAACGGGTACGTGGGCAGGTCGGCCAGCCGGCCGCGGTGCCCGCCGAAGACCGTGGCCCAGTCGACGTCGACGCCGGCCACGTGCAGCGCGGCGGTCGCCTGGAGCACGGCCGTCGCCTCGTCCCGGTCCCCGCGCAGCATCGGGGCGAGCGTGAACGCGCCGTCCCGGTCGGCCAGGCACGACTGCACCATGCCGGCCAGCACGCCGGACGGCCCCACCTCGGCGAACCGGGTGACGCCGGCGGCGGCCAGGTGCCCGACGCCGTCGGCGAAGCGGACCGCCTCCCGGACGTGGCGCACCCAGTAGTCGGCCGAGAAGCTCTCGACCGGTTCGTTCGTCAGGTTGGACAGCACCGGGATGCGCGGCGGCTGGTAGGCGATGCCCGCGATCGCGGACGCGAACCCGGCCAGCATCGGCTCCATCAGCGGGGAGTGGAACGCGTGCGAGACGGTGAGCCGGGTGGTCTTCGCGAATCGGGGCGCCAACTCGTCGACCGCCTCGGCGGAGCCGGAGACGACGACGGCGGTGGGGCCGTTGACCGCGGCGATCCCCAGCCGGTCCGCGTAGGGGGCCAGCGCGTCGCGTACCTCGGCCTCGGAGGCCTGCACCGCCAGCATCGCCCCGCCGGCCGGCAGCGCCTGCATCAGCCGGCCGCGCGCGGCGACCAGGGTCACCGCGTCGTCGAGGGAGAGCGCGCCGGCCACGTGCGCGGCCACCACCTCGCCGATCGAGTGGCCCAGCAGGTGGTCCGGGGTGACGCCCCACGACTCCAGCAGGCGGAACAGCGCCACCTCGACCGCGAAGAGCCCGGCCTGGGTGTAGTCGGTGCGGTGGATCAGGTCCGATCCGCCGAGGACCACCTCGCGCAGCGGGGTGTCGAGCAGTCCGTCGAACCGGGCGCAGACGGCGTCGAACGCCGCGGCGTAGACCGGGTGCCGCTCGTACAGCCCGCGTCCCATGTGCGGGCGTTGCGAGCCCTGCCCGGAGAAGAGGAACGCGAGCCCGCCCCGGGTCGCCGTGCCGCGGACCAGGTTGCCGGCCGGCTCGTCCCGTTCGAGCGCGCCGAGGCCGGCCCGGAAGTCGTCCGGATCGGTGCCGACCACCACGGCCCGGTGCTCCAGCGCGCGGCGGCCCAGCGCGAGGTCGTGCCCGACCCGGAAGACGTCCTGGTCGGGCAGGGCGCCGAGGCGCGCGGCCTGATCGCGTACGCCGGCCGGGGTCTTCGCGGACAGCAACCAGGCCACCGGCTCGGCCGGGGTCCCGACGTCGGCCGGCTCCTGCTCGTACGCCTCCAGGATGGTGTGCGCGTTGGTGCCGCTGAGGCCGAACGACGAGACGCCCGCGCGACGCGGCCGGTTCCCCGCCGGCCAGTCCCGCGCCTCGGTGAGCAGCTCGACCGAGCCGGCCGACCAGTCCACGTGCGGGGTCGGCGCGTCCACGTGCAGCGTCGGCGGCAGCACGCCGTGCCGCAGTGCCATGACCATCTTGATGATCCCGGCGACCCCGGCGGCGGCCTGGGTGTGGCCGATGTTCGACTTGATCGAGCCGAGCCAGAGCGGCCGGTCCCGGTCCTGCCCGTACGTGGCGAGCAGCGCCTGCGCCTCGATCGGGTCGCCGAGCTTCGTGCCGGTGCCGTGCGCCTCGACCGCGTCCACGTCGGACGGAGCGAGGCCGGCGGAGGTGAGCGCCTGCCGGATGACCCGCTGCTGCGACGGCCCGTTCGGCGCGGTCAGGCCGTTGCTGGCGCCGTCGGAGTTGATCGCGGAGCCACGCACGACGGCGAGGACCTGGTGGCCCTGCCGCCGGGCGTCGGAGAGCCGCTCGACGACGAGGACGCCGGCGCCCTCCGCCCAGCCGGTGCCGTCGGCGGCCGCGGCGAAGGCCTTGCACCGGCCCTCGGCGGCGAGCCCGTCCTGCCGGGCGAACTCCACGAACGCCCCCGGGGTGGACATCACCGTCACGCCGCCGACGACGGCCAGCGAGCACTCCCCGGCCCGTAGGGCCTGCGTCGCCAGGTGCAGCGCGACGAGCGAGGAGGAGCACGCGGTGTCGACGGTCATCGCCGGGCCCTCCAGCCCGAACGTGTAGGCGATCCGGCCGGACAGCACCGCGGCGGCGTTGCCGGTGCTCACGAAGCCGTCGACGAGCGGGTCGCCGGAGCCGAGCACGACGCCGGTGTAGTCCTGGCCGTTGGTGCCGGCGAAGACGCCGGTGCGGCTGCCGCGCAGCGACCCCGGATCGATGCCGGCTCGTTCGAACGCCTCCCACACCGATTCCAGCAGCACCCGCTGCTGCGGGTCCATGGCGAGCGCCTCGCGGGGCGACACCCCGAACAGTTCCGCGTCGAATCCGGTGGCGTCCTCGACGAAGCCGCCGACGCCGACCGGCAGGCCGGCGCCCCAACCCCGGTCGGTCGGGAAGCCGGACAGGCCGTCGCGGCCGGCGAGCAGCAACTCCCACAGCTCGTCCGGGTTGGTGACCCCGCCGGGGAACCGGCAGGACATGCCGACGATGACGATCGGGTCGTCGGCGTCGCGTTCCGGACCGCCCACCGGCTCCTGCGGCACGCCGGCCGCGCCGGTGAGCTGCTCGCGCAGGTGCTCGGCGAGCGCGGCCGGGGTGGGGTGGTCGAACACCAGCGTCGCGGGCAGCGGCATCGTGGTCGCCCGGGTGAGCAGGTTGCGCAGCTCGACCCCGGTCAGCGAGTCCAGGCCCAGGTCGCGGAACGCGCGCTCCGGGTCGACGTCGGCGGCGGAACCGTGGCCCAGCACCAGTGCGGTGCTCTCGCAGACCACCCGCAGCAGCTCCGCCGACGAGGCCCCGTCGATCACCCCGGCGTCGGCGGCGGCCTGCCGCGCGACGGGTGCGAGCACGTCGAGCAGCCGGTCGGCGCGACCGGTGGCCAGCGTCGGCCAGTCGGCGTCGGCGACCAGGACGGCCGGCGCGCCCCCGGCGACGGCGGAGGCGAACGCGGCCATCGCGCGCGCCGGGTCCATCGGCGCGAGGCCGCCCCGGCTCAGCCGCCGCCCGACCGCGTCGGCGTCGGCCATGCCGCCGTCGGCCCAGGGTCCCCAGGCGATCGACGTGGCCGGGAGGCCTCGGGCCTGCCGGTCCCGGGCGAGCGCGTCCAGGCCGGCGTTCGCCGCCGCGTAGTTGGCCTGCCCGGGACTGCCGATCGTGCCGGCCACGGAGGAGAACAGCACGAACATCGAGAGGTCGCCGGTCAGCTCGTCCAGGAGGCGGGCGGTGCCCACCTTGACCCGGGCGACCTCGGTGATCCGCTCCGGGGTGAGGGATTCCAGCACGCCGTCGTCGAGGATGCCGGCCGCGTGCACGACGCCCCGCCAGTCGTGGGTGGCGACGAGGTCCCGCAGCGCCGCCTCGTCGGTGACGTCGCAGGCCACCACGGTCGCCTCGGCGCCGAGGGCGGTCAGCTCGGCGAGCAGGTCGACGGCGCCGGGCGCGTCGGGGCCGCGGCGGCTGGTCAGCACCAGCCGGCCGACTCCGGCCCCGGCGAGCCAGCGGGCCACGTGCGCGCCGAGCGCGCCGGTGCCGCCGGTGACCAGCACCGGGCCGTCCGGGGGTACGAAGTCGGCGCCGGTGTGCGGGGCCCGGTCGAGCCGGCGGGCGAACGCGCCGGCGGCGCGGAGAGCGACCTGGCTCTCGTCGCGTCGGACGAGCGTCGCGACCAGCCGGTCGGCGGCCCGCTCGTCGAGCGTCGGCGGCAGGTCGACGAGGCCGCCCCAGCGGTGCGGCAGCTCCAGCGCGGCCACCTGGCCGAGCCCCCAGACCTGGGCGCCGGCGGCGTCGGCCGGCGGCTCGGACGGCGCGACGCTCACCGCGCCCCGGGTCAGGCACCAGAGCGGGGCGTCGGATTCCACGTCGCCGAGCGCCTGGAGCAGGGCGGTGGTGACGAGGACGCCGTCGTCGCCGGGACCGGGGAGCACGACGGCCCCGTCGAACGCCTCGTCTAGCAGCCGGTCGGCGATCGAGTAGCGGTCGTCGTCGGGCGTGAGGGGCAGCCGTACCGGTTCGGCGCCGGCGCGGGTGAGCGCGGCGGTGACGTCCTCCGGGTCGGTGCCGTCGGCGGTGGCCACCAGCCAGCGTCCGGTCAGCGCCGTCGGGGCGAGGTCGACCGGCTGCCAGGTGACGTGGTGCTGCCAGGTGTCGGTCTCGGCCGGCTGGTTCCCGTGGTGGCGGCAGGCGGTGACCGGTTCGGCCCAGTAGTGCCTGTGGTGGAACGCGTAGGTGGGCAGGTCGACGCGGGGCGCGGCGGGCAGGACCGCGGTCCAGTCGACGGGCACGCCGAGCGTCCACAGCGTCGCGGCCGCCGCCAGCACCGTCGACGCCTCGTCGCGGTCCTTGCGCAACGCCGCGACGTAGGTCAACTCCGGCGCCGCCGTCGCGGACAACACACCCGCCGGCCCGACCTCCAGGCAGCGGGTCACCCCGTTCGCCGCCAACCACCGCATGCCGTCGTCGAAACGCACCGCCTCCCGCACGTGGCGCACCCAGTAGCCGGCGGTGAACTCCTCGACCGGCTCACCGGTCAGGTTCGACACGATCGCGATACGCGGCGCCCCGAAGTCGAGGTGCCCGATCGCCGCCGCGAAGTCGGCCAGCATCGGCTCCATCAACGACGAGTGGAACGCGTGCGACACCGTCAACCGCGTCGCCTTCGCGAACCGTGGCGCCAGCGCGTCGATCGCGCCGGCCGGTCCCGAGATCACGACCGAGGTGGGGCCGTTCACCGCCGCGATATCAACACCCGCGCCGGCGATGACCTCCCGCACCGACTCCTCGGTCCCCTGCACCGCCAGCATCGCCCCACCGGCCGGCAACGCCTGCATCAACCGACCCCGCGCCGCCACCAACGTCACCGCGTCGTCGAGCGACAGCACACCCGCCACATGCGCGGCGGCGATCTCCCCGATCGAGTGGCCCAGCAGGTAGTCCGGGGTGACACCCCAGGATTCGAGGAGCCGGTAGAGCGCCACCTCGACCGCGAACAACCCGGCCTGCGTGTAGACGGTCCGGTGGATCGCCTCGGACTCCAGGGCCTCCCGCAGCGGCACGTCCAGCACCAGGTCGAAGCGGGCACAGATCGCGTCGAACGCCGCCGCGAACACCGGGAACCGCTCCGCCAGCCGCAGGCCCATGCCGATCCGTTGCGCGCCCTGGCCGGTGAACAGGAACGCCAGGCTTCCCTCGGTGACCACGCCCGACACCACGGCCGCGTGCGCACCGACGGCGTCGGGCCCGGCGGTCGCCCGCAGGCCAGCGAGGACCTCGTCGCGCGTGCCGGCCAGCAGGACCGCGCGGTGCTCCAACGCGGCCCGCCCGGTGGCCAGCGACCACGCCACGGCGGTCCGGTCCAGCTCCGGTTCGGCGGCCACGACGTCGCGCAACCGTTGTACCTGCCCGGCCAGCGCCTCCGCCGACCGCGCCGACACCGGCCACGGCAGCGGACCCTCGACCTCGGGCGTCTCAGTCGGGGCGGGTCGCGCGGCCGGCTCCTCCAGGATCAGGTGCGCGTTGGTGCCGCTGATGCCGAACGCCGACACGGCACCCCGCCGCGGGTTGCCGGCCGGCTCCCACGGCCGCGCCTCGGTCAGCAGTTGGACCGCCCCCGCGCTCCAGTCGACGTGGGTGGTCGGCTCGTCGACGTGCAACGTCGCCGGCAGCACGCCGTGGCGCATCGCCATGACCAGCTTGATGATCCCGGCGACACCGGCCGCGGCCTGGGTGTGCCCGATGTTCGACTTGATCGACCCGAGCCACAACGGCTCGTCGCGGTCCTGCCCGTACGTGGCCAGCAACGCCTGCGCCTCGATCGGGTCACCGAGTCTCGTGCCGGTGCCGTGTGCCTCCACCACGTCCACGTCGGCCGTCGTCAACCCGGCACTGGCCAGTGCCTGCCGGATCACCCGCTGCTGCGCCGGCCCGTTCGGCGCGGTCAGGCCGTTCGACGCGCCGTCGGAATTGATCGCGGAACCCGCGACCACCGCGAGGATCCGATGCCCGAGGCGCTCGGCGTCACCGCGACGCTCGACGAGCAGCATCCCGGCGCCCTCGCCCCAGCCCGTGCCGTCCGCGCTCCCGGCGAACGACCTGCACCGGCCGTCCGACGACAACCCGTCCTGACGGGCGAACTCCGCGAACACCTCCGGACCCGTGATCACCGTCACCCCACCGGCAAGCGCCAGATCACACTCACCAGAACGCAACGCCTGCGCCGCCAGATGCAACGCCACCAACGACGACGAACACGCCGTGTCCACCGTCATCGCCGGACCCTCGAACCCGAACGAATACGACACCCGACCCGAGATCACACTGTTCGCCGTACCGGTCAACACATGACCGTCCGCGCCGTCAGCGGTGTAACCCGAGTGCGACGCGCCCACGAACACACCCACCGGACGACCCCGCAACGACCGCGGATCCACCCCCGAGCGTTCGAGGGTCTCCCACGACACCTCCAACAACAGCCGCTGCTGCGGATCCATCGCCACCGCCTCACGCGGCGAGATCCCGAACAGACCCGCGTCGAACTGCGCGGCGGTGTGCACGAATCCGCCGGTGCGGGCGTACGGCGTGCGGGCCGGCACCTGCCAGCCCCGGTCGACCGGGAACCCGGAGGTGCCGTCCGCGCCGTCCGCGACCAGCCGCCACAGGTCCTCCGGCGACTCGACGCCACCGGGATAGCGACACGCCATCCCCACGATGACGATGTCGTCGCCGGCCACCGGCGCGTACGCGGGGGCGACCACCTCGGAAGGGGTACCACCGAGCAGGTCGTGCAGGTGCCGGGCCAGTGCCTCCGGGGAGGGGTGGTCGAACACCAGCGACGACGGCAGGGCCAGCGACAGCTCGCGTTGCAGGGCGTTGCGCAGGTCGACCGCGGTCAGCGAGTCGAAGCCGAGGTCGTGGAACGCCGTGGCCGGGGTGATCTCGGTGGCGTCGGCGAAGCCCAGCACCGCGGCGGCGCGTACCCGCACCAGGTCCCGCAGCGCGGGCAGCTCGCGTCGCGCGGCCGGTTCGGTGGCCGGCGGCGTCTCGACCCGCGCCGCGACCAGGCCGTCGAAGAGCCGGCTCGGGCGGCCGGCGGTGAACGCGTCGGTGAACCGCGGCCAGTCGACGTCGGCGACGACGAGTTCGGTGTCGCCGTGGTCGACGGCCCGCGCGAACGCGGTCATGGCCAGTGCCGGTGGCATCGCCCGGAGGCCCCGGCGGAGCAGGTGGTCGGCGGACACGGCGTCGGCGGCGAGGCCGATCTCGGCCCACGGACCCCAGGCCACGGCCGTGGCCGGAGCGCCCCGGGCGGTACGGGCGGCGGCCAGCGCGTCGAGGTGGGCGTTGGCGGCGGCGTACGCGGCCTGCCCGCCACTGCCCCAGATGCCGGCGATCGAGGAGAACACGACGAACCGGTCGAGGTCGGCGCCGGCGAGCAGGGCGTCGAGGTGGCTCGCGCCGAGCACCTTGCCGGCGACGACGTCGGCGTACGCGGCGGTGTCGGTGTGCGCCAGGTCGAGCGAGGGCGCGACGCCGGCGGCGTGCACCACGGCGTGCACCGGCACGTCGGCGGCGACCGCGTCGAGGACCGCGGCGAGCGCGTCCCGGTCGGCGACGTCGACCGCCGCGACGGTGACCCTGCTGCCCAGGGTGACCAGTTCGGCCTCCAGCGCCCGCGCCCCGGGGGCGTCGATGCCGCGGCGGCTGGTGAGCAGCAGGTGCGGCGCGCCCCGGCGGGCGAGCAGGCGCGCCACCTCGGCGCCGAGCGCACCGGTGCCGCCGGTGATGACGGTCGTGCCGCGGGGCTGCCAGGGCGTCGCC
Organism: Micromonospora humi; assembly: GCF_900090105.1. Taxonomy (GTDB): domain Bacteria; phylum Actinomycetota; class Actinomycetes; order Mycobacteriales; family Micromonosporaceae; genus Micromonospora; species Micromonospora humi. Next base: position 23,225 of record NZ_FMDM01000028.1, read on the forward strand.
GTCCGGTTCACCGGCGCGGCGGTGATGCGGCGTCCGAAGATTCCGGACGCGCGTACGGCGATCTGGTCCTCGGTCCGCTGGGCGAGCGCCGCCGCGAGCCGCTCGCCGGCCGTGGCGTCGAGGGTGTCGGGCAGGTCGAGCAGGCCGCCCCACCGCTGCGGCAGTTCCAGCGCGGCGACCCGGCCGAGGCCCCAGAACTGGGCCTGGGCGGGCCGTCGCAGCGGGTCGGAGCGGCCGACCGAGACCGCGCCGCGGGTGACGCACCACAGCGGGGCGGTGAGGTCCGTGGCGGCCAGGGCGCGGATCAGGTCGAGGGTGGCGCCGATGCCGGCGGGGACCGCGGGGTGGCGGGGGTCGGGCTCGTCGGCCGGCCCGGTGAGGGCGAGGACACCGGTCAGGTCGGGGTGCTCGCCGAGCCGGTCGGGGCCGGTCGCCAGCCGGACCGTGGCGCCGGCCGTTTCGAGGGCGTCCCGCACGCCGGACGGGTCGACGTTCTCCGGGGCGACGAGCAGCCAGGTGCCGGTCAGGTGGCCGGCCGGCAGCGCGTCGAGGGGCTGCCAGCCGGCCCGCATCCGCCAGGCGTCGGCGGTGTCGGCGGCCCGGTTGCGGCGCCGCCAGGACGACAGCACCGGGACCACCGGACGCAGCAGGTCGTCGGTGGCGTCGAGCACGCCGGCGAGGCCGGTGAGATCCTCGCGCTCGACGGCGTCCCAGAAGCCCGCGTCGCCGGACTCCGCGTCGCGCGCGGTGGCGGACCGCCGGCCGGGGTCGAGCCAGAACCGTTCGTGCTGGAAGGCGTACGTGGGCAGGTCGACCACGGTGCCGCCGGAGGGTGCGGTCACCGCCGCCCAGTCCACGTCGTGCCCGGCGACGTGCAGGTCGGCCAGCGCCTGGAGCACCGTGCGGTCCTCCTCGGCGTCCTTGCGCTGGGTCGGGATGCTGGCGAGGTCGGGGGCGACGTCGCGGGCCATCGTGGTGAGGACGGCGGCCGGCCCGATCTCGACGCAGCGGGTCGCGCCGTGGTCGGCGAGCCACCGCACCCCGTCGGCGAAGCGCACCGCCTCCCGGACGTGGCGCACCCAGTGGTCGGCGGTGAACTCCTCGACCGGTTGGCCGGTCAGGTTGGACACGATCGGGACGGCCGGCCGGTCGTGGGTGAGGTTCTCGATCTCGGATGCGAACGACGCCAGCATCGGCTCCATCAACGCGGAGTGGAACGCGTGCGACACCGTCAGCCGGGTGGCCTTGGCGAAGCGTGGCGCCAGTTCGTCGATCACGTCGGCCGGGCCGGAGATCACGACCGAGGTGGGGCCGTTGACCGCCGCGACGTCCACGCCCGTGCCGGCGATGGTCTCCCGCACCGACTCCTCGGACGCCTGCACCGCGAGCATCGCGCCGCCGGCCGGCAGCGCCTGCATCAGCCGTCCGCGGGCGGCCACGAGCGTGACCGCGTCGTCCAGTGACAGGACCCCCGCGACGTGCGCGGCGGCGATCTCCCCGATCGAGTGCCCGAGCAGGTAGTCCGGGGTCACACCCCAGGATTCGAGGAGCCGGAACAGCGCCACCTCGACCGCGAACAGGCCGGCCTGGGCGTGCACGGTCCGGTGGATCGCGTCGGAGTCGAGCGCTTCCCGCAGCCCGTCGAACCGGGCCACGACGGCGTCGAACGCCTCCGCGAACACCGGGAACCGCGCCGCCAGACCGGTGCCCATCCCGATCCGCTGCGCGCCCTGGCCGGTGAACAGGAACGCGGTCCGCCCGGCCGTCGCGGCGCCACCGGCCCGGCCGGACTCGATCTCGGCGAGACCGGCCAGGAAGCCGGGCACGTCGGACGCGACGACCGCCGCGCGGTGGGCGAGGCGGGCCCGCGTGGTGGCGAGTGAGACCGCGACGTCGGCGAGCGCCGGGCCCTCGGCCAGCAGCTCCCGCAGGCGGGCCGCCTGGGCCCGCAGCGCCGATTCGGTACGGCCGTGCACCGTCCAGACCACCGGACGGTCGACCGGCACCGGTGCGGGCGGTGCGGGCGCCACCGGCGGTGCTTCGAGGATCGCGTGGGCGTTGGTGCCGCTGATGCCGAACGAGGAGACCGCGAAGCGGCGGGGCCGGTCGTCGGTGGTGTCCCACGGGCGGGCCTCGGTGAGCAGGCGGACGGCTCCGGTGGACCAGTCGACCTCGGGGGTCGGCTCGTCGACGTGCAGCGACGCCGGCAGCGCCTCGTGCCGCAACGCCATGACCATCTTGATGATCCCGGCGACGCCGGCGGCGGCCTGGGTGTGCCCGATGTTCGACTTCACCGAGCCCAGCCAGAGCGGCCGGTCCCGGTCCTGCCCGTACGTGGCGAGCAGCGCCTGCGCCTCGATCGGGTCGCCCAGCGCGGTGCCGGTGCCGTGCGCCTCGACCACGTCGACGTCGGTCGGGGTGAGGTCGGCGTTCGCCAGCGCCTGGGTGATGACGCGTTGCTGGGCGGGCCCGTTGGGGGCGGTGAGGCCGTTGGAGGCGCCGTCGGAGTTGATCGCGCTGCCCCGCACCACGGCGAGGACGCGGTGGCCGTGGCGGCGCGCGTCGGACAGCCGCTCGACGACGAGCACGCCGGCGCCCTCGGCCATACTGGTGCCGTCGGCGGCGGCCGCGAACGGCTTGCACCGGGCGTCGGCGGCCAGGCCGCGCTGGCGGGCGAAGAGCGTGAAGATGCCGGGGTTGGTCAGCACGGTGACGCCGCCGGCCAGCGCCAGGTCGCACTCGCCGGCCCGTAGCGCCTGGACGGCCAGGTGCAGCGCGACGAGCGACGACGAGCACGCGGTGTCGATGGTGACGGCCGGGCCTTCGAGGCCGAACTGGTAGGCCACCCGGCCGGACATGA
>NZ_FMDM01000018.1:0-848 GCF_900090105.1 Micromonospora humi
CCACATTGTGGGGTAAGGCCCCCAGCTAGACGACTGGGTTGATAGGCCGGAAATGTAAGCCCGGTAACGGGTTCAGTTGACCGGTACTAATAGGCCGAGGACTTGACTACCAAGCTGCTACGCGTCCACTGTGCAACTCTGAACCAGCGAACACCCCACGAAAAGTGTGTGTGTGTTTGACATGTTCATAGAGTTACGGCGGTCATGGCGGAGGGGAAACGCCCGGTCACATTCCGAACCCGGAAGCTAAGCCCTCCAGCGCCGATGGTACTGCACTCGGGAGGGTGTGGGAGAGTAGGACACCGCCGGACAATCTTTCAGTCGAGGGCCGCCCCAGTAGGGTCGGCCCTCGACTGCGTTAGCGTTTCTGGCGGAAACGCCATCAGGAAGGATGCACCTGTGAGCTCTGGACCGCAGGGCGGGGACGGCCCCCGCCGCTACGAGGATCGCGCCGACCGTGGCCAGGGGCGCGGCGACGCCCGCCGCGATGACCGCCCCTCGTACCGGGGTGGCCGTGACGACCGCGCCGGCGGCACCCGGAGCGGTGACCGCCGCGAGGGCGGCTACGGCCGCGACAACCGTGGTGGCGCCCCCAGTGGCGACCGTCGTGATCGTGGCTTTCGCGGCGGTGACCGTGAGGGCTCGCGTGGCGGTGACCGCCGCGACGGTGGTTTCCGTGGCGGCGAGCGCCGCGAGGGTGGTTTCCGTGGGGGCGACCGCGACGGTGGCTTCCGCGGTGGTGACCGTGGCGGTGACCGCCGCGAGGGCGGCTTCCGTGCGGGCGGGTTCGGTCGTGACAACCGCTCGGGCGGTGCGCCGGGTGGCGACCGTCGCGAGGGTGGTTTCCG
>NZ_FMDM01000018.1:1019-118506 GCF_900090105.1 Micromonospora humi
GACAACCGCTCGGGCGGTGCGCCGGGTGGCGACCGTCGCGAGGGTGGTTTCCGGGGTGGCGACCGCGACGGTGGCTTCCGTGGTGGCGAGCGTCGTGAGGGTGGTTTCCGCGGCGGTGACCGCGAGGGTGGCTTCCGTGGTGGAGACCGCCGTGAGGGTGGTTTCCGCGGCGGCGAGCGCCGCGAGGGTGGCTTCCGTGGTGGTGACCGTGAGGGCTTCCGCGGCGGTGACCGTCGTGAGGGCGGCTTCAGCCGTGACGGTCGGACCGGTGGCGCACCCGGCGGTGACCGGCGGGACGGCGGTTTCCGGGGTGGCGACCGCGATGGTGGCTTCCGGGGCGGTGACCGTCGTGAGGGCGGCTTCGGCCGTGACAGCCGGCCCGGCGGTGACCGTCGCGAGGGTGGCTTCCGTGGCGGCGAGCGTCGTGAGGGCGGGTTCCGTCGTGACGACCGCTCGGGCGGTGCGCCGGGTGGCGAGCGTCGTGAGGGTGGTTTCCGCGGCGGTGACCGCGAGGGCGGCTACCGGGGTGGCGACCGTCGTGAGGGCGGCTTCGGCCGTGACAGCCGGCCCGGCGGTGACCGTCGCGAGGGTGGCTTCCGTGGCGGCGAGCGTCGTGAGGGCGGGTTCCGTCGTGACGACCGCTCGGGCGGTGCGCCGGGTGGCGACCGTCGTGAGGGTGGTTTCCGCGGCGGCGACCGCGAGGGCGGCTACCGGGGCGGCGACCGTCGCGAGGGCTACGCCGGTGGTGAGCGTCGCGAGGGTGGCTTCCGTGGCGGCGAGCGTCGTGAGGGCGGGTTCCGTCGTGACGACCGCTCGGGCGGTGCGCCGGGTGGCGACCGTCGTGAGGGTGGTTTCCGCGGCGGCGACCGCGAGGGCGGCTACCGGGGCGGCGACCGTCGCGAGGGCTACGCCGGTGGTGAGCGTCGCGAGGGTGGTTACCGGGGCGGGCGTACCGAGCGGGACGGGGATCGCCGTGGCTTCGGTGACCGGCCGGAGCGGGACGACCGCCGGACGGGTGGCTACGGCCCGCAGCGTGAGCGCCAGGACGAGCGTGGCGAGGGACGTACCGGTGAGGCGCCGGATCTGCCGGACGAGGTGGTCGCGGCCGATCTCGACTCGACCGTCCGGGCGGAGCTGCTCTCGCTCGCCAAGCCGGTGGCGGAGACCGTCGCGCGGCACCTCGTCGCGACCGGCCTGGTGATCGACGACGACCCGGCGCTGGCGCTGGCGCACGCCATGGCGGCGCGCCGGCTCGCCTCGCGTATCGCCGCGGTGCGGGAGGCGGTCGGGCTGGCCGCCTACCACGCCGGGGAGTGGCAGACGGCGATCGCCGAGCTGCGGACGTACCACCGGATGACCGGCCTGCAGAGCCACCTGGCGGTCCTGGCCGACTGTGAGCGGGCGCTGGGCCGGCCGGAGCGGGCGATCGACCTGTTCCGCGGCGCGGACCGGGAGAAGCTCGACCAGGCCGTCGCCGTCGAGCTGCTGATCGTGGCCGCCGGCGCGCGGGGTGACCTGGGGCAGAAGGACGCGGCCGTGGCGATGCTGCAGGTCCGTGAGCTGACCGCCGAGTCGACCGAGCCGTGGGCGGCACGGCTGCGCTACGCGTACGCGGACGCCCTGCTCGCGGTGGGCCGGCGGGAAGAGGCCCGGGAGTGGTTCTCCCGGGCCGCCGACATCGACTCCGAGGGTGAGACCGACGCCGCCGAGCGGCTGCTGGAACTCGACGGCGTGCTCATCGAGGGCGACGACGAGGACGAGGAGCCGGAGGGCGACGGGGATGCTTCCGCCCCGTCGGTCGCCGCCGGCACCGACGGCCCCGCAGAGGACGAGGACCGCCGGGACAGCGACGTCGACGAGGACGACGACCTCGACGAGGACGACGACCGGGACCGCGACGCCGCCGACGACGACGACCGCGCCGACGACGACCGCGACGACGACGACCGCGACGACGACGACCGCGACGACGAGGACGGCGACGACCTCGAGGACGACGAGCGCCTGGATCGGGGCGGCGACGAACGGCCCGCGATGGCGAGCGCCGGTGACGCGGCTCGGGCCGGGTACCGGGACCGCGACGCCGGCGACCTGGCCGACGACGAGCTGACCGACGCCGAGGCCGGCTCGCTCGCCACCGGCGACCGGGAGCGACAGTCGACCGAGGACGCCCCGGCCGGCGCCGGCCGGACCGCCGACACCCACCCGGGCGGGGACCAGACCGGCGACAGCCAGGCCGGCGACGTCCGGGCGAACGACGTCCGGTCCGGCGGGGACGAGGCGGCGGAGCGCCGATGACCGGGAACGCCGGGGACGGCGGTGCGGATCGCGACCGCGCCGGGACCGACGGGCGGCTGGTCGACGGGTACGCCCTCGTCGCGTTCGACCTCGACGGGGTCATCTACCTGATCGACCGGCCGATCCCCGGCGCGGTCGAGGCGGTCGGCCGGCTGCGGGCGGAGGGGCGGGCGGTCGCGTACGCGACGAACAACGCCTCCCGCCGCTCCAGCGAGGTGGCCGACCTGCTCACCGGCATGGGGGTGCCGGCCGAGCCGGCGGAGGTGCTCACCTCCGCGGCCGCCACCGCCGAACTGCTCGCCGACCGGCTCCCGGCCGGCGCGCCGGTGCTGGTGGTCGGCGCGGAGGCGTTGCGGGCCGAGCTGCGCGCGGTGGGCCTGCGGCCGGTGTCGACCGCCGAGGAGCAGCCCGCCGCGGTGGCCCAGGGGTACGGGCCCCAGGTGGGCTGGTCCGACCTGGCCGAGGCGTCCCTGGCGGTACGTGCCGGCGCGCCCTGGTACGCCACCAACACCGACCGCACGCTGCCCAGCCCGCGCGGACCGCTGCCCGGCAACGGTTCACTGGTGGCGGTGCTGCGCACCGCGCTCGACCGGGACCCGGACGTGGTGGTGGGCAAGCCGGAGCCGGCGCTGTTCGCGACCGCGGCGCGCCGGGCCGGAACCGGTCGCACCCTGGTGGTGGGCGACCGGCTGGACACCGACATCGAAGGCGCCCGCCGGGCCGGCCTGGACAGCCTGCTGGTGCTGACCGGGGTCAGCGACGCGGCCGAGCTGCTGGCCGCGCCCGAGTCGCGCCGGCCGGCGTACGTCTCCTTCGACCTGGCGGGGTTGTTCGAGCCGGAGGCCATGGCGGCGGTGCCCGGCCGGCCGCGGACCGGCGGCTGGTCGGTGACCGAGGCCGGCGGGGAGCTCACGCTCGACGGCGCGGGCCGGCCGTTGGACGCGCTCGCGGCGCTGTGCGCGGTGGCCTGGTCGACGTCGGCCGGCGCCCGGGTGCGGGCCGCGTCGCCGGCGGCGGCGGAGGCGCTCGCCGCGTTCGGTCTCGGCGGCTGAGCGGCGCGCCCCCCTCAGAGCAGCTTGCGGAGCTTCATCAGGTCGAACGGGTTCGCCTTGACGGAGACCCGCCGGGAAGCCACCGCCGACATGATGTCGAGCTTGCCGTGCACCAGGGCGAGCAGGTCGTCGCTGCCGATGCTCAGCGCGATCTTCGCCTTCGGGTCGTCACCGTCGCTCAGGCCGAGCAGCCGGCCACCCTCGAGGCGGCCGTGGAAGGCCGTGTCCAGGTCGGTGATCCGGCAGGCCAGCGTGCGGTCGAGATCGATGCGGCCCTGCGCCTCGACGTGCCGGTCGAGCCGGTCGGCCAGGTCCTGCAACGCCTGCCGGCAGTCGTCCACGCTGGCCACATCGTCTCCTCACCACGAGCCGTACCGTTCCCGGCACCGTACCGCAACGGTGCGTCCCGGGTGCCCGGTAGCGTGGCACCTGCACACCCCGCCCCGCGGAAGGAATCAGGCATGCAGGACGCGTGGCGCGCCTACCTCGAGCTGGCCATGGGCCTGACGGAGGCGCCCCGGAAGAAGGCGCAGGACGCGGTGAAGCGGGCCGTCGGCCAGGGCGGCGTGACGGCCGGGCAGCTCCAGGCGCTGGCCGAGGAGCTGGTCGCCACCGGCCTGGCCAACCGGGAGGCGCTGACCAAGCTGGTCCGCTTCGAGGTCGACCGGGCCCTGGGCGCGGTCGGGCTGGCCACCGCCGACGAGGTCGCCGAGCTGACCCGCCGGGTGCACGACCTGGAACGGCAGCTGCGTGCGGCACGCACCGTCCCCGCGCCGGCCGCCGGGTCGTCCGAGTCGGCCGGGGTGGACGCGGCAGCAGCCGGGTCAGGGAGTCGGCCGGAGCCGGGGAGCCGGGCAGAGCCCGCGCCGGGCGGTGCGCCCGGCGGCCGGCCCGCGACGAAGGCGGTGGCGAAGAAGGCGGTGGCGAAGAAGGCGGTCGCGAAGAAGGCGGTCGCGCGGAAGCCCGCCGCGACTGTCGCCCGGACGCCGGCGGACCAGTCGCCCAGCGTGCCGTCCGGGCCGGCGAAGAAGGCCGCCGGTGGTCGGACGGGCACCCCGTGACCGCGCCCTACCGTCCCGGCCCACCACCACGCCCGGGCCCGCCTGCGGGCGCGCGCCCCGGACCGCCGCCCGGGATCCGGCCGGCGCCGGTGGAGGAGGTCGGCGCGGCGTCGCATCCGGCCGTGGACGCCGCGGTGCAGGGCATGGCCAACGCCGAGACGCTCGCCCCGGCGGACCAGATCGCCCAGTACGAGGCGGCGTACGAGACGTTGCGCGAGACCCTCGCCAGCATCGACCAGGCCTGAGCAGAGGCGGAGAACGGACACCGATGGCTCGTCGTACCCGGCTGGACGCCGAACTCGTCCGGCGTGGTCTGGCCCGCTCCCGCGAGCAGGCCGCCGCGCTGGTGGAGGCCGGCCGCGTCCAGCTGCGCGGAGTGCCCGCCCGCAAGGCCGCGGCCATGGTCGACCCGGCCGACCCGTTGCTGGTCACCGGCGAGGACCCGGCGGCGGAGTACGTGTCGCGCGGCGGTCACAAGCTGGCCGGTGCGCTCGCCGCGTTCGCCCCCGGCGGGCTGACCGTGACCGGGCGGCGCTGCCTGGACGCGGGCGCCTCCACCGGCGGCTTCACCGACGTGCTGCTGCGCGCCGGCGCGGCCGAGGTGGTGGCCGTCGACGTGGGCTACGGGCAGCTCGCCTGGCCGCTGCGCACCGACGGGCGGGTCCGGGTGTTCGAGCGCACGAATGTGCGTACCCTCACGCCGGAGGCGATCGGCGGCCCGGTCGACCTGACGGTGGCCGACCTGTCGTTCATCTCCCTGCGGCTGGTGCTTCCGGCGCTGGCCGCCTGCACCGGTGCGGACGGTGACCTGGCCCTGATGGTCAAGCCGCAGTTCGAGGTCGGCAAGGAGCGGGTCGGCGCCGGTGGCGTGGTGCGCGACCCGGCCCTGCGCGCCGAGGCGGTGCTCGACGTGGCCGCCGCCGCCGCGCGGATCGGTCTCGGCCTGGCCGACGTGGCGGCCAGCCCGCTGCCCGGGCCGAGCGGCAACGTCGAGTTCTTCGTATGGTTGCGCCGGGACGCGCCGGCCGCCGACCCCGACCGCGTCCGCGCGGTGGTCGCCGCCGGCCCGCAGGGTGCCGCCGACACGGCGGCCACGACCGAGGAGGTGTCCGGGTGAGTCGGACCGCGCTGCTGGTGACGCACACCGGCCGTCGACGCAGCACCGAGCACGCCCGCGCGGTGGCCGCCGACCTGATCTCGAACGGATTCGAGGTACGGGTGGTCGCCGAGGAGGCGGACGACCTCGACCTGCCCGGTGTGGTGCCGGTGACCGGCCCGGAGGCGGCCGAGGGCGCGGAGATCGTCTTCGCGCTCGGCGGGGACGGCACGTTCCTGCGCGCCGCCGAGCTGGCCCGCCCGGCCAAGGCGCCGCTGCTCGGCATCAACCTGGGCAAGGTCGGCTTCCTGGCCGAGGCGGAGATCAACGACCTGGACACCGCGGTGCGGGACGTGGTCGGTCGCAACTACACGGTGGACGAACGCCTCACCCTGGACGTGACCGCCGAGTTCGACGGCGGGCCGACGATCGAGTCGTGGGCGCTCAACGAGATCAGCGTGGAGAAGGGCGAGCGCGCCCAGATGCTGGAGCTGCTCGTCGACGTGGACGGCCGGCCGCTGTCCCGCTACGGCTGCGACGGCGTGGTCTGCGCGACCCCGACCGGCTCCACCGCGTACGCGTTCTCCGGGGGCGGGCCGGTGGTCTGGCCCGAGGTGGAGGCGCTGCTGCTGGTGCCGATCAGCGCGCACGCGCTGTTCAGCCGCCCGCTGGTGACCGCGCCGACCTCCACGTTCGCCATCACCGTCGACCCGTTCACCACGCTCGCGGTGCTCTGCTGCGACGGCCGGCGGGTCTACGACCTGCCGCCCGGCGCGCGGGTCACGGTGCGCCGGGGCGCGCTGCCGGTGCGCATCGTCCGGCTGCGGGCACGCCCGTTCACCGATCGGCTGGTGGCCAAGTTCGGCCTGCCCGTGCAGGGCTGGCGCGGCAGCCGGCGCTGACCGGCGCCTCAGCCGGAACCGGGTCGGCGGGCGGGCGCGCGTTACGGTGGGCGCACGGGCCGCGTCGAGGTGAGTCCGGGCGTGGCGGTGAGGCCCGCCGTTCCCGGACGACGCGCGGCCCGTGGGTCGCGGATCCGACCAGGGGGTGGTCGGGTCGCGACGGGTCGGGGCGCCGGAGCGTCGCGGCCGGCCGCGGCAGGCGGACCGGCGCGCCGTGCCCGGTCGGGTGTCGACCCCGGTCGGGCCGCCAGGTCGACGAGCCGCCGCCGGAGGAAGCGGCGGCACGCGAGCTGGGCGACGTCCGGTGTCCCCGACCACCCGAACGGCGGTGTCCGCCCGGCGGCGGGCGCCGTCGCGGGTGGACCGTCGGCTCCCCGCCGATCCGCACCGGCCACCGTGCCGGCTGGTCAACTGTCACCCGGCGGGGCTACTGTCGGGTGCTGTGCTGGAAGAGCTGCGCATCACCGGACTGGGCGTCATCGAGGACACCACCCTGCCGCTGGCCGGGGGGATGAACGTCATCACCGGCGAGACCGGCGCCGGCAAGACCATGGTGGTGACCGGCCTCGGTCTGCTCTTCGGCGGCCGGGCCGACGCCGGCCGGGTGCGGGCCCAGCCGGGTCGCGCGCTGGTGGAGGGGCGACTGCGGCTGCGCGGCCGGGTGGCCGAGGCGGTGCACGCCCGCATCGTCGACGCCGGCGGCGAGCCCGACGAGGACGGTTCGCTGCTGCTCAGCCGCAGCGTCACGATCGAGGGTCGGTCCCGGGCGCACCTGGGCGGGCGCAGCATGCCGGTGTCGACGCTCGGCGAGGTCGGTGAGCGGGTGCTGGCGGTGCACGGCCAGTCCGACCAGTTGCGCCTGCTGCGCCCGGCGGAGCAGCGGGCCGCGCTCGACCGCTTCGCCGGCGGTGAGCACGAGAAGCTGCTCGACGGGCTGCGCGAGACGTACGGGCGGTGGCGGGCGGTCGTCGACGACCTGGCCGACCGCCGGCGCAACGCCCGTGAGCGCAGCCAGGAGGCCGACCTGCTGCGGCTGGGCCTCGACGAGATCACCCGGGTCGACCCGCAGCCCGGGGAGGACGACGAGCTGAAGGCCGAGGCGCAGCGACTTGAGCACGCCGAGGGGTTGCGCACCGCGGCCCAGGTGGCGCAGCAGTGCGTGGCCGGCGGGGTGGAGGCGACCGACGACACCCCCGACGCGGCCGTGCTGCTCGGCACCGCCCGCCGCACCCTGGAGGCGCAGGCCGGCACCGACCCGGCGCTCGGCGAGCTGGCGGCCCGGTTGGAGGAGGCCGCCACGCTCGTCACCGATGTGGCCGCGGAGCTGTCCACCTACCTGACCGCGCTGGACGCCGACCCGGCCCGGCTGCAGACGATCTACGAGCGCCGGGCCGCGCTGCGCGCGCTGACCCGAAAGTACGCCGACGACGTCGACGGCGTGGTGGCGTGGGCGGAACGGGCCCGGACCCGGCTGTCCGATCTGGACACCTCCGACGAGCTGCTCGACGAGTTGGACCGGGAGGCGTCGCGGCTCGCCGGTGAGGTGGCCGACCTCGCCGGTCGCGTCTCCGCGTCGCGGCAGGAGGCGGCCGTGCGCTTCGCCGAGCAGGTCACGGTCGAGCTGGCCGGGTTGGCCATGCCGCACGCCCGGATCGAGGTCGCGGTGCTGCCCCGCGCGGCCGGGCGGGCCGAGCCGAGCCTGCCGGTCAACGGCGTCGAGGCGGGCGTCGGCGCGGACGGCGCCGACGAGGTCGAGCTGCGCCTGCTGGCCCACCCGGGCGCGCCGGCGCTGCCGTTGCAGCGGGGCGCCTCCGGCGGTGAGCTGTCCCGGGTGATGCTCGCCATCGAGGTGGTCTTCGCCGGCTCCGGCGGGCCGCCCACGCTGGTCTTCGACGAGGTCGACGCCGGCGTCGGCGGTCAGGCCGCGGTGGAGATCGGGCGGCGGCTGGCGCGGCTGGCCCGCAGTCACCAGGTGCTCGTGGTCACCCACCTGCCACAGGTCGCCGCGTTCGCCGACCGGCACCTGGTGGTGGCGAAGGACACTGGCGGCGCGGTGACCACCAGTGGGGTGCGGGTGGTGGAGGACACGGAGCGTGCTCGCGAGCTGGCCCGCATGCTCGCCGGTTTGCCGGACTCCGATCTGGGTATCGCTCATGCCGAGGAACTCCTGGCCGTGGCGGCCAAGGAAAGGCGTCCGTGATGCCCCGATTGTGAGCGCAAGCACACCGGGGCGCGTTCCGGTGTGCTTCCCTGGGTAGGCGGCCCTGCTCAGGCATGTCGCGACAGCAGAACCTGCCCCACATGCCAGGATGGTCACGATGCGTCTACCCACACTGCGCCGGACCCGGAACGCGGAACCGGGCACGATCCTCGGCACCGCGCGCCTCGACCGCCGGACGAAACGGCTGGTCGGCCGCCTGCGCCCCGGTGACATCGCGGTCATCGACCACGTCGACCTGGACCGGGTGGCCGCCGACTCGCTGGTGGCCGTGGGCGTCGCCGCGGTGCTCAACGCCAAGCCGTCGGTCTCCGGGCGCTATCCCAACCTCGGCCCCGAGGTGCTGGTCGCGGCCGGCATCCCACTCCTGGACGACCTCGGCGAGAGCGTCTTCGAGCAGGTGCGTGAGGGCGACCTGGTGCGCATCGAGGGCAACACCGTCTTCGTCGGCGCCGAGCCGGTGGCGCACGGCGCGTTGCAGGACGCCGAGACGGTGGCCAAGGCGATGGCCGACGCCCGGGAGGGCCTGTCGGTGCAGTTGGAGGCGTTCGCCGCCAACACCATGGACTATCTCCGCCAGGAACGCGACCTGCTGCTCGACGGCGTCGGCGTGCCGGAGATCCAGACCCAGGTCCGGGGCCGGCACTGCCTGATCGTGGTCCGGGGCTACGACTACAAGGCCGACCTGGACGTGCTGCGTCCCTACATCCGCGAGTTCAAGCCGGTGCTGATCGGCGTCGACGGCGGGGCCGACGCGCTGGTCGAGGCCGGCTACACCCCCGACATGATCATCGGTGACATGGACTCGGTCACCGACGACGTGCTGCGCTGCGGAGCCGAGGTGATCGTGCACGCCTACCCCGACGGGCGGGCGCCGGGCCTGGCCCGGGTCAACGGCCTGGGCGTGCCGGCGATCACGTTCCCGGCGGCGGCGACCAGCGAGGACCTGGCCATGCTGCTGGCCGACGAGAAGGGCGCCTCACTGCTGGTGGCCGTCGGCACCCACGCCACCCTGGTGGAGTTCCTCGACAAGGGTCGCGGCGGCATGGCGTCGACGTTCCTCACCCGGCTGAAGGTGGGCGGCAAGCTGGTCGACGCCAAGGGCGTCAGCCGTCTCTACCGGCAGAGCATCTCCGGTTCCTCCCTGCTGCTGCTGGTGCTCTCGGCGGTCGCCGCGATGGCGTCCGCGGTGGCGGTCTCCACCGTCGGGAAGGCGTACCTGGGCGTGGTCTCGGAATGGTGGGACAATTTCGTGTTCCAGCTCGGCCAGCTCTTCTAGCTCCCCCGACGATCAAGAGGCTGCAAGCGTGATCAACTTCCGCTACCACGTGGTGTCCCTGACCGCGATCTTCCTCGCGTTGGCGATCGGCCTGGTGGTCGGCACCGCCGCCCTCAACGGCCCGGTCGCCGACTCGCTCCGCGAGAACGTCAACGGCCTGCGCAAGGACAACTCGCTGATGCGCCAGTCGGTCAACAGCATGCAGAAGCAGCTGGAGACCGAGGAGGACTTCGCCGCCGAGATGGCCGAGGTCGTCCTGCCCGGCAAGCTGAACGACCGGCGGGTGGTGGTGGTCAGCCTGCCCAGCGGCCGGGACCAGACCGAGGGCGTGGTGAAGATGCTCCGCACCGCCGGCGCCGACGTCACCGGGCGCATCGACGTGCAGGACAAGTTCATCAACCCGGACAGCAACAACAACCTGCTGGAGCTGGCGGTCACCGCGGCCCGTCCGAACAGCGCGCCGACGGCCAACCTGCCGGGCAACGGGCACGGCGTGGAGACCTCCAGCGCGCTGCTGGCCAACGTCCTGCTGGACCGCCCGGCGGGCAGCGCCGCGGTCACCGAGACCGACCGGCGCGCCGTGCTCCAGCAGTACGCCACCGCCGGCTACCTCACCCCGGAGGACAAGATCTCCGGACCGGCCGAGGCGGTGGTGCTGGTGACCGGCCAGCCCTACGTGGACAAGGACTCGGCGAAGAAGGACGAGTCGGTGGTGAAGATCGCCGACATGTTCGACCGCGCGGGCGCGATCGTCATCGCCGGCATGGGCTCGACCGGCGGCAACGTGGTGGCCGTGGTCCGCGGCGACCCGACGCTGTCGCAGACCATCTCCACCGTCGACAACGCCAACACGGTGCAGGGTCAGCTGGTCACCAGCCTCGCCCTCGCCGAGCAGTTGAGCGGCAAGAAGGCCGGCCAGTACGGCGTGGGCGACAACGCCGCGTCGCGGCTGCCTAAACTGCCCCAGTGACCGCGCCGGGCCGCCGGGTCCGTGCCGCGTCGCGTCGAGAGTCCGGATCAGGAGGGGTCGCGTGAGACTGGGTCGGCTGCTGGCCGTGGGCGCGGGGGTGCTGGCCGCCCGCTACGCGCTGCGGGAGGTGCGCACGTCGCCCGCCGCGCCGGCGTTGGAGCGCACCAACTACCGGGGCCGCACCGTGACCCTGGCCGCCGGTCCGGCCCTGGCCGTGGGCGCCGCCACCGCGGGCGCGCTGGGCGCCGGAAGCGCGCCCGCCGGCGCCGCCGCGCTGCTGGCCGGTGTCGGGGCGGGCGCGGTCGGGCTCTACGACGACGTGGTCGGCGCGCGGCCGGAGCAGAAGGCCGCCAAGGGCTTCGCCGGGCACCTCGCCGCGCTGCGCGAGGGGCGGGTCACCGCCGGGATGGTCAAGGTCGCCGGCGTGGGCGCCGCCGGGCTGGGCGCCGCGGCGTTGCTCGCGGCCGACGCCCGGGTCGCCGCGCACCCGCGCCGGCGGCGCGCCGGCACGGTCGGGCGCGGGCTCGACGTGCTGCTCGGCGCCGGCGTGGTGGCCGGCACCGCCAACCTGGTCAACCTGCTCGACCTGCGGCCCGGCCGGGCGCTGAAGTCCGGCATGCTGCTCGGCGGGCCGCTGGCCGTCGGCCCCTACGGCGGCATCGCGGCGGGCGCGGTCGGCGCGGCCGCCGGGCTGGTCGCCGACGACCTGGGCGAGCGGGTGATGCTCGGCGACAGCGGCGCCAACGCGCTCGGCGCGCTGCTCGGGGTGAGCCTGGCGGCACGCACCGGGCCGCTGGGGCGCGCCGGTGCGCTGGCCGTGCTCGCCGCGCTCACCGCGGCCAGCGAGAAGGTCAGCTTCACCCAGGTGATCGCGCGGACCCCGGGGTTGCGGCACCTCGACGAGCTGGGTCGGCTCGCCGACTGACGTGACGAAACCGGCACCCCTCGCCGCCGCCGGCCGCGTCGCCGGGGCGGCCGCCCTCATCGCCGTCCTGACCGTGGTCAGCCGCCTCGCCGGCTTCGGCCGCACCGCCGTGTTCACCTGGACGCTGTCCACCAGCGACCTCGGCGGCGCCTACCTGGTGGCCAACTATGTCCCGAACTTCATCTTCGAGATCGTCGCCGGTGGGGCGCTGGCGAGTCTCGTCGTACCGCTGCTGGCCGGCGCCGTCGAGGCGGGTGACCGGCGGGCGGTGGCCGCCACCACGGGCGCGCTGCTGACCTGGACGCTGAGCCTGCTGGTCCCGCTGGCGGTGCTGGTGGCGGTGTTCGCCGACCCGCTGCCGGGTCTGCTCGGTCACGGTCTCAGCGACGCCCAGCAGGCGTCCGGGGCGCGGATGCTGCGGGTCTTCGCGCCCCAACTGCCGCTCTACGGCGTCGGGATCGTGCTCACCGGCGTGCTGCAGGCGCACCGGCGCTTCGCCTGGCCGGTGATCGCGCCGCTGCTGTCCAGCGTCACCGTGATCGCGGTCTACCTCGGCTTCACCGCGGTCGAGGGGCGGCTGGCGACCATCGGCGCGGTCGGTCGCGGCGGTGAGCTGCTGCTCGCCGGCGGCACCACGCTCGGCGTGGTGGTGCTGTCCCTGTCGCTGCTGATTCCGCTGCGCCGGCTGCGGCTGCGCCCCCGGCCGGGCTACCGGTTCCCGGCCGACGCGCGGGCACGGGTCGGCGGGCTGGTGGTCGTCGGGGCGGTCACCGTGGCCGCGCAACAGATCGCCCTGGCCGTCACGCTCAACCAGGTCACCTACGGCCGGACCGCGGACGTGGGCGTGTTCAACCTGGCCCAGACCGTCTACTTCCTGCCCTGGTCGGTGCTGGCGGTGCCGCTCGCGGTCGCCGCGTACCCGACGCTGGTGGCGGCCCGGGCGAGCGGCGACGAGCGCGCCTACCGCGACACCCTGGCCCCGGCGGTGCGCGGGGTCGTGCTGTTCAGCCTGCTCGGCGCCGCCGCGCTGGCCGGCGCCGCGATCCCGCTCGGGCACTTCTTCTTCCGTGATCCGGTCGACGCGGGCACCGCCGCGGCCGGGATCGCGGGGTTCGCGCCCGGCCTGCTCGGCTACGGCCTGTTCGCGATCCTCTCCCGGGCGCTCTACGCGCGCGGCGAGACCCGCGCGGCGAGCGTCGCCACCGCGCTCGGCTGGCTGAGCGTGCCCGCGCTCGCGGTCCTGCTCGCCCAGGCGCTGCCGCTGGCCGACCGGGTGCTCGCGGTGACGCTCGCCACGTCCGCCGGCATGCTGCTGCTCGGCGCGCTGCTGATCGCCGCCGTGCGCCGCTCGGCCGGGCCGGAGGCACTGGCCGGGGTCGGCCGGGCCGGCGCGGCCGGGCTGCTGGCCGCCGTGGTCGCCGCGGCGGGCGGGGCGGCCACCGCCCGGGGCCTCGCCGGCCTGACGGGCGGCACCCCGACGACATTCGAGGCCCTCGTGCAGGGCATGCTGTCCGGGGTCGCGGTCGGTGTCCTGTTCCTCGCCGTCGCCTGGCTGACCGACGCCCGCGACCTGCGGCCGCTGCTGGCGGCCGTGAACCGCCGGCTGCGACGCCGGCGACCGGCCGACGGCCCGCCGGCGGACCAGCACCCCGGCGACCGGGGCGACGGAAAGGAGATCGTTTCCTCATGACGGACGCCTCGCCGGCACCGCGCTGGCCCGGCTCGGTCGCCCTGGTGCTCGCCTCCAGCACCGGCGGCGTGGGACAGCACATCCGCTCCGTCGCCCGGGGCCTGACCGAGGCCGGCGCGTCGGTCCTGGTCTGCGGCCCGGCCGCCACCCAGGACCAGTTCGACTTCACCGGGGCGGGCGCCCGGTTCACCCCGGTGGAGATCCCGGCCAACCCCACCCCCGCCGACGCGCGTGCCGTCACCGCGCTGCGCCGGGCGCTGGCGGAAACGCCGGTCGACGTGGTGCACGCGCACGGGCTGCGCGCCGGCCTGGTCGCGGCGCTCGCCCGGCCCGCTGTACCGCTGGTGGTGACCTGGCACAACGCGGTCCTCGCCGGCGGGTTGCGGGGCACGCTGTCCCGGCTGGTCGAGCGGGTCGTGGCCCGCTCCGTGCGGGTCGCGCTGGGCGCCTCCGCCGACCTGGTCGAGCGGGCCGCCGCGCTGGGCGCCGGCGACGCCCGGCTCGCGCCGGTCGCCGCGCCGGCGCTGCCCGCGCCGCGCCGTCGCCGCAGCGCGGTGCGCGCCGAGTTCGGCGCGACCGGCGACCGTCCGTTGATCCTGTCAGTGGGCCGGCTGCACCCGCAGAAACGGTACGACGTCCTGATCGACGCCGCTGCCCGGTGGCGCGCGCGGACCCCCACGCCGGTGGTGGTGATCGCCGGCAGCGGCCCCGCCTACCTGCCGCTGGCCGCCCGGATCTCGACCGCCCGCGCCCCGGTGACGCTGCTCGGGCACCGCACCGACGTGGCGGACCTGCTGGCCGGCGCCGACCTGGCGGTGGTGACCAGCGACTGGGAGGCCCGCCAGCTGTTCGCGCAGGAGGCGCTGCGCGCCGGTGTCCCGCTGGTCGCCACCGCGGTCGGCGGCCTGCCAGAGCTGGTCGGCGACGCCGCGGTGCTGGTACCGCCCGGTGACGTGAACGCCGTGGACGCGGCGGTGCGCGAACTGCTCGACGACGCGTCGCGTCGCGTCGAGCTGGGCCGCCGGGGAGCGGCCCGGGCCGCGAGCTGGCCCACCGAGGCGGACACCGTGGCGGCGCTCGCCGACCTGTACGCCGAGCTGGCACCGCAACGCGCACCGGGAACCCGCTGATGCTGCGCAGACTGACCCCGGTGCTGCTGACCCTGATGGTGGTGGCGCTGGGCATCACGGCGCTGGCCGCCCGCCCGGACGACGGCACGCCCCGGCGCAGCGCCGACTTCGTGGTGCTGGTCGGCGCGGCGGGCCTGCGCTGGGACGACGTGGACCCGCGGAACACCCCGACGCTGTGGAAGATGGCCGAGCAGGGTGCGATCGGCTCCCTGTCGGTGCGCTCCGCGCACCGCCCCACCTGCCCGGTCGACGGCTGGTTGACCCTCGGCGCCGGCAACTTCGCCGCCTGGAACGGCAGCCGCCCCGGCGGTGGCTGCCCGGCCAGCGGGGTGACCGTGGAGGAGCCCGACGGCATCGGCGCCAACCTGCCCGACCAGCCCGGCGTGGTCGCGTACAACCAGGACAAGTTGGCCTGGGGCGCCACGCCCGGCGCGCTGGCCGAGTCGGTGCGCTGTTCGGTGGCCGTCGGTCCGGGCGCCGCGGTGGCCGCCGCCCGGCCGTTCGGCCGCGTCGACCGGTACGAGTCGTCGCTGCCCGCCGACCCGGCGGGGCTGCTCGGCTCCTGCGTGCTGAGCGTCGTGGACGTGGGCACCGTCGACGACGACGACCCGGCGGTACGGGCCGCGCAGGCGCGCCAGGCCGACGCCCGGCTCGCCCGGGTGCTCGCCGCCCGGCCACCGCGCTCGCTGGTGCTGGTGGCCGGCGTCTCGGACACCGACACCCCGGCGCGGCTGCACGTCGTGGTGGCGGACGGTCCCGGCTGGGACGGCGGCTGGCTGACCTCGCCGAGCACCGGCCGGTCCGGCTACCTGCAACTGGTCGACCTGGCGCCGACCGCGCTCGCCGCGCTGGGCCGGCCGATGCCGGAGCGGCCCTTCCTCGGCCGGCCGGCGATGACCGTCGACGACCGTCCGGACGACCTGCGGACCGCGATCGCGGCGCCGGCCGACGCCGACCGGGAGGCCGCCGCGCAGCGCCGGGTCGCCGGCTGGTTCTTCACGCTGCTCGCCGCCGCCCAGATGGCGCTCGCGGTGGCGGTGCTGCCGCTGCTGCGCCGGGCCCGCCGGCTCGCCGGCCCGCACTCGCCGGCGCCGGTGTCCCGGCGGGTGGTGGCGGTGGTGGAGTTGCTGTTGATCGCCGCCGCGCTGGCCGTGCCGGCGGCGCTGCTGGCCGACGCGGCGCCGTGGTGGCGCGGGCACCACGCCGGCTGGTGGTTCGCCTCGGTGACCGCGCTGCTCATCGTGGGCGGCACCGCGGCGGTCCGGTTCACCCCGGGGCACGACCGCACGCTCGGGCCGCTCGGCGCGGTAGCCGGGCTGGCCACGCTGGTGGTCGGCGTGGACGTGCTCACCGGGTCCCGGCTGCAACTCAACGGCGTGGTCGGCTACTCCGCGCTGGAGGGCGGCCGGTACGCCGGGCTCGGCACGGTGGGGCTGGGCGTGTTCATCGCCGGTGCGCTGCTGTGCGGCGGGTGGCTGGCCCAGCGGGTACGCCGCGGCTGGCGGCCGGCCGTCCTGGTGACGGTGGGCGGCGTGGCCGTGGTGATCGTGGGCAGCCCCTACCTGGGCGCCGACTCGATCGGCGCGATCGCGTTGACCGCCGGGGTCTCCGTGGCGGCGGCGATCTGCACCGGCGGCTGGTTGACGGTCAGCCGGCTGGCCTGGGCCACCATGGCGGGGCTGGCGGTGACCATCGGCTTCGCGCTTGTCGACCTGGACCGGCCGGCGGCCGAGCGGGGCAGCCTGGGCCGGTTCCTGGCGGCGCTCGGCGACGGCACCGGCGGGCTCACCGTGCACCGCTCCAGCACGTCGAACTTCCAGACGCTGGTGAACAGCCCGCTGACCGTGCTGGCCCTGGCCGGGGCCGCGCTGGTCTGGCTGGCGTTGCTGCAGCCGTGGGGCGGGTTGTTGCGGCTGTTCGGCATCTACCCGGCGATCCGGGCGGCGATGGCCGGCACCGGGGTGGCCGCCGGGCTGGGCGGCGTGCTCGGCGGCTCGGCGCTGGACGTGGCCGGTGCGGCGGGCGCGTTGGTGGTGCCGATGGCGGCGCTCGCCGCGTTGCGGGTGCTCGACCACTCCACCGACCGCACCGTGCCCGACGGCGGGCGCGGCGGGGGAGAGGGCGGCGCGGGGCCGTCGGGTGGGGCGGGTCCGGACGGTGCGCGCCCGTCCGGCGGACCACGGCCCGGTGGCGCCCAGGTCTCGGGCGGGCCGGCCGGTGGTGCGGTCCCGGCCGGTCGACTCCGCTCGGCCGACGGGGCGGGTTCCGCGTCCGGCGACGCCGGTGCCGCGCCGGGCCGCCCGGGTCCGCCCGCCGAGGACGGCGTGGCCGCCCATCCGCCGATACCCGGCCAGGTCACGCCGGCGTCGACCGAGGTGCCCGCCCGCTGACCGGTGGCCCGGCGCGCGGGCGGGTCCGGCCGGCGGGGAACCCGCCGGTTCGGCGTACCGGAGCGACCGGGAGCGCCGGAAATGGGCCTCACGTGCGCCGACTGCGAGTGCGACGGCAGCTCACGGTCCGGAAGGTGTTACCGTGGAATCCCGTGGATCGCGTGATCACTTGGCTGATCGGCACGGCGGTTCGCACGACCGCTACGGACGACACGGGAGCAGGCCTTGGCCCCTTCAGCACGGACGACCAGGCACATTTTCGTCACCGGGGGAGTCGCCTCCTCGCTGGGTAAGGGCCTCACCGCCTCCAGCCTCGGCAACCTGCTGACCGCGCGCGGTCTGCGCGTGGTGATGCAGAAGCTCGACCCGTACCTGAACGTCGATCCCGGCACCATGAACCCGTTCCAGCACGGCGAGGTGTTCATCACCGAGGACGGGGCCGAGACCGACCTCGACGTCGGCCACTACGAGCGGTTCCTCGACCGGGATCTCTCCGGCAAGGCGAACGTCACCACCGGGCAGATCTACTCGGCGGTGATCGCCAAGGAACGGCGCGGGGAATACCTGGGCGACACGGTCCAGGTCATCCCGCACATCACCAACGAGATCAAGGCCCGGATCCTCGGCATGGCCGACCCGGACGCCGAGGGCCAGGTGCCCGACGTGGTGATCACCGAGGTGGGCGGCACCGTCGGCGACATCGAGTCGCTGCCGTTCCTGGAGTCGATCCGCCAGATCCGGCACGACCTGGGCCGGGACAACTGCTTCTACCTGCACGTGTCGCTGGTGCCCTACCTGGCGCCGTCGGGCGAGCTGAAGACCAAGCCGACGCAGCACTCGGTGGCGCAGCTGCGCAGCATCGGCATCCAGCCCGACGCGCTGGTGCTGCGCTGCGACCGGGAGATCCCGGACAAGGTCAAGGAGAAGCTGTCGCTCTACTGCGACGTCGACCGGGAGGCGGTCACCGCCGCGCCGGACGCGCCGAGCATCTACGACATCCCGAAGGTGCTGCACCGCGAGGGCCTGGACGCGTACGTGGTGCGCCGGCTCGGCCTGTCGTTCCGCGACGTCGACTGGACCAGCTGGGACGACCTGCTGGAGCGGGTGCACCAGCCGCGCCACACCGTCACCGTGGCGCTGGTCGGCAAGTACGTCGACCTGCCCGACGCGTACCTGTCGGTGAGCGAGGCGATCCGGGCGGCCGGGTTCGGCCACCGCGCCCGGGTGCAGCTCAAGTGGGTGCCCAGCGACGAGTGCGTGACCCCGGCCGGTGCGGCCGCCGCGCTGGCCGGCGTCGACGGCATCGTGATCCCCGGCGGGTTCGGGGTGCGCGGCATCGAGGGCAAGGTGGGCACCGCCCGCTACGCCCGGGAGAACGGCGTCCCGCTGCTCGGCCTCTGCCTCGGCCTGCAGTGCATGACCATCGAGGTGGCCCGGCACCTGGCCAACCTCGACGGGGCGAACTCGCTGGAGTTCGACGAGGAGGCCGTGCACCCGGTCATCGCCACCATGGCCGACCAGGAGGACATCGTGGCCGGCCGCGGTGACCTGGGCGGCACGATGCGGCTCGGGGCGTACCCGGCGACGCTGGCCGAGGGCTCGATCGTCGCCGAGGCGTACGGCAGCACCGAGGTCAGCGAGCGGCACCGGCACCGGTACGAGGTGAACAACGCCTACCGGGACCAGCTCACCAAGGCCGGCCTGACCATCTCCGGCACCTCGCCGGACGGCCGGCTCGTCGAGTTCGTCGAGCTGGACCGCACCCTGCACCCGTTCTTCGTGGCCACCCAGGCGCATCCGGAGCTGAAGAGCCGCCCCACCCGCCCGCACCCGCTGTTCGCGGCGTTCGTGGGCGCCGCGGTCGCGTACTCCGAGTCCGACCAGCTCCCGGTGGACCTGGACGGCGCGGAGTCCGCCGGGAAGAAGCCCGGCCGCGCGGCGAAGGCGGCCGCGAAGTGAGTGGCGCGGTGGAGCACCGGTACGAGGTGGCCGCGCGCCGTGACGTCTGGTCCGGGCGCATCTTCTCGGTGGTCAGCGACGACGTGACGATGCCCGGCGGTGGCACCGCGACCCGCGACTACGTCCGGCACGTGGGCGCGGTGGCCGTGGTGGCGCTCGACGACGCCGGTCAGGTGGTGCTGATCCGGCAGTACCGGCACCCGGTCGGCCGGCACCTGTGGGAGCTGCCCGCCGGGCTGATGGACGTCGGCGGCGAGGACCTGGCCGTCGCGGCGACGCGGGAGCTGGCCGAGGAGGCCGACCTGACCGCGGGGCGGGTCGACGTGCTGGTCGACCTGCACAGCTCGCCGGGCTTCTCGGACGAGGTGGTCCGGGTCTTCCTGGCCCGTGACCTCGCCGAGGTGCCGGCGGAGCGGCGGCACGACCGGCGCGACGAGGAGGCCGACCTCCAGGTGGTCCGCGTCGACCTCGACGAGGCGGTCCGGATGGTCCTGGCCGGCGAGATCACCAACGCGCCCTGCGTGGCCGGGCTGCTGGCCGCCGCCCGGGCCCGGGAGACCGGCTTCGCCGAGCTGCGCCGGCCGGAGGCGCCGCTGCCCCGCTGATCGGGAACCGACGACGAAAGGGGCCGTGCGGCGTGTGCCGCGCGGCCCCTTTTCCGTGCCCCCGCTCAGTCGCGCAGCGGGCGCCCCTGGCCGTCGACGCCGCCGTTGACCAGGAGCAGGATGCCGTCGACGAGGCCCCAGACCGCGCCGAAGCCGCAGGTCACGATCGTGACGACGAGCTGGATCACGGCGGTCTTGGTGTCGCCGATGTAGAACCGGCCGGCGCCGAAGCCGCCGAGGAGGATCTGGAGGATGCCCGCGACGACCTTGCTCTTGTCCGAGACGCCCGGCGGGTACTGCTGGTAAGGAGTGGTCATGAGCGGACACCATAGTGATCCACTCGCGTCCTGTCCGCATCGGCACCCCGACGGTGCGAGGATATTTACCGAAGTCTGTCCTGTCGGCTGACGGCGTCTCCACCGGCCGGCCCGGTCCATGCCTGACACTCCGTCAGCACCGCCGGGCACCGGATGTCACTGTGTTGGCGTCCCCGGGCCTCCGGCACGCCTAGACTGCCGCCGGCGGGACCGGTGGACCGCGTCGGCAACGGAGCCGGCGGGGCGCCGCGCTGTCGGGGGAGAGCCGCCCCGGAGGAAGGTGTCTGCATCGTGAAGGTCGGAATCCCCCGCGAGGTCAAGAACCACGAGTACCGGGTGGCGATCACGCCGGCGGGCGTCAACGAGTTCACCCGCCACGGCCACGAGGTCTTCGTCGAGGCGGGTGCCGGGGTCGGCTCCAGCATCACCGACGACGAGTTCGCCGCCGCCGGCGCGAAGATCCTGGCCACCGCCGACGAGGTGTGGGACACCGCCGAGCTGGTGCTCAAGGTCAAGGAGCCGATCGCCGAGGAGTACCACCGGATGCGCGAGGGGCAGGTGCTCTTCACCTACCTGCACCTGGCCGCCTCCCGCGAGTGCACCGACGCGCTGGTCGACCGGAAGGTCACCGGCATCGCCTACGAGACCGTCGAGCTGCCCGACCGGTCGCTGCCGCTGCTCGCCCCGATGTCCGAGGTGGCCGGCCGGCTCGCCCCGCAGGTCGGCGCGTTCTACATGATGCGCACCGGCGGCGGCCGGGGCGTGCTGCCCGGCGGCGTCTCCGGCGTGTACGCGGCCAAGACCGTGGTCATCGGCGCCGGCGTGTCCGGCCTGAACGCCGCCGCCATCGCGCTGGGCCTGCAGTCCGAGGTGCTGCTGCTGGACAAGAACGTGGCCCGGCTGCGCTCCGCCGACGCCATCTACCGGGGCCACCTGCAGACCGTCGCCTCCAACGCGTACGAGATCGAGCGGGCCGTGCTCGACGCGGACCTGGTCATCGGCGCGGTGCTGGTGCCCGGCGCGAAGGCCCCGAAGCTGATCTCCAACGAGCTGGTCTCCCGGATGAAGCCGGGCAGCGTGCTCGTCGACATCGCCATCGACCAGGGCGGCTGCTTCGAGGACTCGCGCCCCACCACGCACGCCGACCCGGTCTACAAGGTGCACGACTCGATCTTCTACTGCGTGGCGAACATGCCCGGCGCGGTGCCGAACACCAGCACCTACGCGCTGACCAACGTCACCCTGCCGTACGCCCTCGAACTGGCGAACCAGGGCTGGCGGGGGGCGCTGCGGGCCGACCCGGCGCTGGCGCTGGGGCTGAACACCCACGACGGCAAGGTGGTCTACGGCCCGGTCGCCGAGGCGCACGGGATGGACGTGCTGCCGCTGGCCGAGGTGCTGAGCTGACCGAGACGACGCACCGGGCCGGCGCGCAACCCGCGCCGGCCCTGCGTCGGGCGGTCCGCGGCTACCTGGACCACCTCACCGTCGAGCGCGGGCTCTCCGGGAACACGCTCGCCTCGTACCGCCGGGACCTGGACCGCTACCTCACCACCCTGGCCGAGGCCGGGGTGACCGACCTGGCCGCCGCCGGCCCGGGCGAGGTCGAGGCCCACCTGGCCCGGCTGCGCGCCGGCGACGATGACCATCCGCCGCTCGCCGTCTCGTCCACCGCCCGGGCCGCGAGCGCGGTACGTGGCCTGCACCGCTTCGCGCTGCGCGAGGGCCTCACCGGCGCCGACGCGGGCCGCGACGTCCGGCCGCCCACGCCGCCGCGCCGGCTGCCCCGGGCGCTGCCGGTCGACGCCGTCCTGCGGCTGCTGGAGGCCGCCGGCCCGACCGGGACCACCGGCGACGCCGCGCCCCGCACGCTGCGCGACCGGGCGCTGCTGGAGTTCCTGTACGGCACCGGCGCGCGGATCTCCGAGGCGGTCGGCGCGGCCGTCGACGACCTCGACCTGGACACCGGGACCGTGCTGCTGCGCGGCAAGGGCGGCCGGACCCGCCTCGTCCCGGTCGGTGGGTACGCCGCCGACGCGGTGCGCGCCTGGCTGGTCCGCGGCCGGCCGGCGCTGCTCGCCGCCGGGCGGGGCACCCCGGCGCTGTTCGTCAACGCCCGCGGCGGACCGCTCACCCGGCAGGGCGCCTGGGGCGTGCTGCGTGCCGCCGCCGGTCGCGCCGGCCTGCCCGTCGACGGCCCCGAGTCGGTCTCCCCGCACACGCTGCGCCACTCGTACGCCACCCACCTGCTCGACGGCGGCGCGGACGTGCGCGTGGTGCAGGAGCTGCTGGGCCACGCGTCGGTGACCACCACCCAGGTGTACACGTTGGTCACTGTGGAACGGCTGCGCGAGGTGTACGCCACCGCGCACCCGCGCGCGCTCTCCTGACCGGCGGCCGACACGCCGACCCGGTACCGAAGCTGCTGCTGGCCGGTGGCGTACAGTCGGCATCGGCGCGGGCCTCCAGGTGCGACGGACCGGGGGTGCGCAGCGGCGCCGCGAGGGACGTCGGACGGCTCCGACGCCGGGTTGGTCGTCGGGAGGGGGCAACGAGGACATGGCAGGAAACGGTGACCGTGCCGAGACCTGGACGTCGGAGCTCCGTGAGCAGCAGGCGACGCTCGGTGCCGACCTCGGCCCCGCCGACCCGGCCGCGTACACGATGCGCAAGCCGATCCCCGAGCCGATGCCGACCGACCGGCACGGCCCGGCGCGGATCATCGCGATGGCCAACCAGAAGGGTGGCGTCGGCAAGACCACGACCACCATCAACCTGGGCGCCGCCCTCGCCGAGTACGGCCGCAAGGTGCTCCTGGTGGACTTCGATCCGCAGGGCGCCCTCTCCGTCGGCCTGGGCGTCAACCCGCACAACCTCGACCTGTCGGTCTACAACCTGTTGATGCAGGACGACGTCACCGCCGAGGACGTCCTGATCAAGACCGACGTGGCCGGGCTGCACCTGTTGCCGGCCAACATCGACCTCTCCGCCGCCGAGATCCAGCTCGTCAACGAGGTCGCCCGGGAGATGGCCCTGGCCCGGGTGCTGCGCACCATCCGCAAGGAGTACGACTTCATCCTGATCGACTGCCAGCCCTCGCTGGGCCTGCTGGCGATCAACGCGCTGACCGTCGCGCACGGCGTGCTCATCCCGCTGGAGTGCGAGTTCTTCAGCCTGCGCGGGGTGGCGCTGCTGCTGGACACCATCGACAAGGTGCGCGAGCGGCTCAACTTCGACCTCGAGCTCGAAGGCATCCTCGCCACCATGTACGACAGTCGCACCACCCACTGCCGGCAGGTGCTGCAGCGGGTGGTGGAGGCGTTCGGCGACAAGGTCTACCAGACCGTCATCACCAAGACCGTGAAGTTCCCCGAGTCGACGGTGGCCGGCGCGCCCATCACCACCCTCGACCCGGCCTCCTCCGGCGCGCGCAACTACCGGCAGCTCGCCCGAGAGGTGATCGCCGCCGAGGCGGACCGGTAGGGCGCACGTCGCCCGCCCGCCGCGTCGACTACGGTTTCCCGGTGACCGCGCCGCCCCTCGACCCGCACGCCGACCCGGCCGACGCCGCCGGGCTGGCCGCCGAGGTCGACGGCGTCGTTCCCGCCGACCTCGCCGTCGTCGAGGAGACCAGCGGGTTCACGGTCCGGCTGGACAACTTCACCGGCCCGTTCGACCTGCTGCTCCAGCTCATCAGCAAGCACAAGCTGGACGTCACCGAGGTCGCCCTGCACAAGGTCACCGACGAGTTCATCGCCTACCTGCGGGCCATGGGCGACCAGTGGGACCTGGACGAGACCAGCGAGTTCCTGCTGGTCGCCGCCACCCTGCTCGACCTCAAGGCGGCCCGGCTGCTGCCCTCGGCCGAGGTGGAGGACGAGGAGGACTTGGCGCTGCTGGAGGCGCGGGACCTGCTCTTCGCCCGGCTGCTGCAGTACAAGGCGTACAAGGAGGCGGCGGCGCACATCGCCGAGCTGGAAGCGGTCGGCGGCCGACGCTACCCGCGGGCGGTCACCCTGGAGCCCCGCTACGCCGAGGCGCTGCCCGACCTGGTGCTCGGCATCGGCCCGCAGCGGTTGCTCAAGCTGGCCGTGAGGGCGATGAGCCCGAAGCCGGTGCCCGAGGTCTCCATCGCCCACGTGCACATGGTCCGGGTCAGCGTCCGGGAGCACGCCGGGATCATCGCCGACCGGCTGCGTCGCGCCGGGGTGGCCACCTTCTCGCTGCTCTGCGCCGACTGCGAGATGACGCTGGAGGTGGTGGCCCGGTTCCTGGCGCTGCTGGAGCTCTACCGGCAGGGTCTCGTCGCGTTCGTGCAGGAGCAGGCGCTGGAGGAGCTGACGGTCCGCTGGACCGGCCCGGCCGACGGCGACGCCGAGCTGACCGTCGACGAGTACGCCGGCTCGCCGGAACCGACCCCCGCCCCGGCCGACGTATCCGCTGCCGACGCCGACGCCGACGCCGACGCCGCTGCCGCTGCCGACCCCGCCGAGGGGGACGCCGACACCGCCGACGTCGACACCGCCATCGCCGCCGCCGACGACGACCAGCGTCGTGACGTGGCGGACACGACCGCACCGACGCAGGAGTGACCTGATGAGCGACGAGGAGCGCCGCGACTCGCTGGCCGACCAGGCAGCCGCCTGGATCCCTCCATGGGCGCGCCCCACCCCGCCCGAGCCCACCCCTTCCGACGAGGCCCCGCCCCGCCCTGACGAGGCCCCGCCCGCCGCAGCTCGGCCCGAGCCCGACACGGTGGATACCTACCGCTCACCGGAGCGTGCGGATCTCGACTCCTCCGCAGATCTTGGAAGCGATGGGCCCCCGGAGGGGCCGTTTCCTTCCAAGATCTCGTCTCCGGGCGAGACCTCGGGGGAGGCCCCGGGTGGCGGGGACGGGGGCGACGTCGGGGCGCCGGGTCGGGAGTCGGCAGCCGACGACGGGGGGAGCGCTGGCGGCGTACCCCAGAAGCGGGGGCGGCGGCGGGCGGCGCCGGAACCGGCGCCCGCGCCGGTGCTGGACGACGCCGAGCTGCGCGGCGCCCTGGAGGCGATCCTGCTGGTGGTGGACCAGCCGGTCAGCGAGCTGGTCCTGGCCGAGGTGCTGGAGCAGGCCCCGGAGCGGGTGGGCGCCATGCTCGACGACATCGCCGCCGGCTACACCGCGGCCGGCCACGGTTTCGAGCTGCGCCGGGCCGCGGGTGGCTGGCGTCTCTACACCCGGCCGGAATACGCCGGCCATGTCGAACGGTTCGTGCTGGACGGGCAGTCGGTCCGGCTGACCCAGGCCGCGCTGGAGACCCTCGCGGTGGTCGCCTACCGCCAGCCGGTGACCCGTTCGCGCATCTCGGCCATCCGGGGTGTCAACTGCGACGGGGTGCTCCGTACCCTGGTGGGTCGCGGCCTGGTCGAGGAGTGCGGCACCGAAGCGGACAGCGGTGCGTTCCTCTACCGGACCACCACCTTGTTCCTGGAGAAGCTGGGGCTCAACTCGGTGGACGACCTGCCGCCCCTGGCCCCGTTCCTTCCCGACGACGTAGAAGAGCTTGCCGATGCGACGCGATGACCGTGCCCCGAAGCCCGACGCCCCCGTGTACGAGGGCGCCGAGCGCCTGCAGAAGGTGCTCGCCGCCGCGGGGGTGGGATCGCGGCGCGCCTGCGAAGACCTGATCTTCCGGCGGCGGGTCACGGTCAACGGGCGGGTCGCGCAGCTCGGCGACAAGGCCGACCCGGCACGCGACGTGATCGTCGTCGACGGTGAACGGCTCCAGGCCGACGTCCGCCTGGTCTACGTGGCGATGAACAAGCCGCGCGGGGTGGTCACCACCATGGCCGACGAGAAGGGCCGCACCGAGCTCGCCGACTTCATCGGCGCGCGGCTGGAGCAGCGGGTCTACCACGTCGGGCGGCTGGACGCCGACAGCGAGGGCCTGCTCCTGCTCACCAACGACGGCACCCTCGCCCACAAGCTCATGCACCCGTCGTACGAGGTGCTGAAGACCTACCTCGCCGAGGTGGCCGGGCCGATCCCGCGCAACCTGGGCAAGCGGCTCGCCGCCGGCGTCGAGCTGGAGGACGGGCCGGTGAAGGTCGACGGGTTCAAGGTGGTCGACACGCTGGGCAAAACCGCCCAGGTGGAGCTGACCCTGCACGAGGGGCGCAAGCACATCGTCCGGCGGCTGATGGCCGAGGTGGGCCACCCGGTGTCCCGGCTGATCCGTACCTCGATCGGTCCGATCAAGCTCGGCGACCTGCGCACCGGGCGGCTGCGACGGCTGACCAACGCGGAGGTCGCCGCCCTGTTCAAGGCCGTGGGTGACTGACCCGGTCGATCGGGTACGGCTCCCGGTAGGCTTCGACGCGGTCCGCGGGCCGGCGCACGCGCCCCCGCGGGGCGCCCGCGCGGCGCGGGCATGATTGACGACGAGACACATCCGCTCAACGGCGCCGGACATTCCGGTCGACCCGCGAGGTACGGGCTGAGGAGGACAACGGTGGAGGAAAACGTACCGGCCGGGCGATGCGTGGTCGCTGTGGACGGGCCGTCCGGTTCGGGGAAGTCCACCGTGTCGCGGCGCCTGGCGGTGAGCCTCGGTGCCCGCTACCTCGACACCGGCGCGATGTACCGGGCGCTGACCTGGGCGGTGCTGCGCTCCGGAGTCGAGCTGACCGACGCCGAGTCGG
Source organism: Micromonospora humi (assembly GCF_900090105.1). Lineage (GTDB taxonomy): Bacteria > Actinomycetota > Actinomycetes > Mycobacteriales > Micromonosporaceae > Micromonospora > Micromonospora humi. Next base: position 27,595 of record NZ_FMDM01000018.1, read on the forward strand.
TGGCCAAGGTCGCCGGCGAGGCCGACCTGCGCATCGGCACCGACCCCCGGGGGTACGCGGTGACGGTCGACGGCACCGACGTGTCCACCGACATCCGCGGCGCCGAGGTGACCGGCGCGGTCTCCGCGGTGGCCGCCGTCGGCGCGATCCGTGAGCTGCTGGTCGACCGGCAGCGGCGGCTCATCGCCGAGGCGGGCCGGATCGTGGTCGAGGGCCGCGACATCGGCTCCGTGGTGGCCCCCGACGCCGACCTGAAGGTCTACCTGACCGCCTCCGAGGCGGCCCGCGCCCGGCGACGCAGCGCTGAGGACGCCGCCGACGTCACGGCGACCGCCGCCGACCTGGCCCGGCGGGACCGGCTCGACTCGACCCGCAAGGTCAACCCGTTGCAGCAGGCCACCGACGCCGTGGTGCTGGACACCACCGAGCTGGGCATCGACGAGGTCGTCGCCCGCCTGCGCGACCTGCTCACCGAGCGGGGTGTCGCGTGAGCGGCGACGACGAATTCGGCGGCTGGGTGGAGCTGCGTGAGCCGGAGGTCGAGGTCGACGAGCCCACCGGCCCGCGGCCCGTGGTGGCCGTGGTCGGCCGCCCCAACGTGGGCAAGTCCACGCTTGTCAACCGCATCATCGGCCGCCGCCAGGCGGTCGTCGAGGACATCCCCGGCGTGACCCGGGACCGGGTGCCCTACGACGCGCAGTGGAACGGCCGGGAGTTCACCGTGGTGGACACCGGCGGCTGGGAGCCCGACGCCAAGGACCGGGCCGCGGCCATCGCCGCCCAGGCCGAGACCGCCGTGGTCACCGCCGACGTGGTGCTGTTCGTGGTGGACGCCATGGTCGGCTCGACAGACGTGGACGAGGCCGCGGTGAAGATGCTGCGCCGCAGCGCCAAGCCGGTGATCCTGGTCGCCAACAAGGCCGACAACACCACCATCGAGATGGAGGCGACCTCGCTGTGGTCGCTCGGTCTCGGTGAGCCGTTCACGGTGTCGGCGCTGCACGGCCGTGGCTCCGGCGACCTGCTCGACGCCATCATGGCCGCGCTGCCCGAGGCGCCGAAGATCGTGGAGAACCGTCCGCGCGGCCCGCGCCGGGTGGCCCTGGTCGGACGGCCCAACGTCGGCAAGTCCAGCCTGCTCAACCGGTTCTCCGGCGAGGACCGCGCGGTGGTCGACTCGGTCGCCGGCACCACCGTCGACCCGGTGGACAGCCTGGTCGAGATCGGCGGCGAGACCTGGCAGCTGGTGGACACCGCCGGGCTGCGCAAGCGGGTCGGCAGGGCCAGCGGCACGGAATACTACGCCAGCCTGCGCACCGCCTCGGCGATCGAGGCGGCCGAGGTGGCGGTGGTGCTGCTGGACTCCAGCGAGGTGATCAGCGAGCAGGACCAGCGGGTCCTCACCATGGTGGTGGAGGCCGGCCGGGCCCTGGTCATCGCGTTCAACAAGTGGGACCTGGTGGACGCCGACCGCCGCTACTACCTGGACAAGGAGATCGACCGGGAGCTTCGGCGGATCCCCTGGGCGATCCGACTGAACCTGTCCGCGCAGACCGGCCGGGCCGTCGACAAGCTCGCCCCGGCGCTGCGCAAGGCGCTCGCGAGCTGGGAGACCCGCATCCCCACCGCGCAGCTCAACCAGTGGCTCACCGCGCTGGTCCAGGCCACCCCGCACCCGGTGCGCGGCGGGCGCGCCCCGCGCATCCTGTTCGCCACCCAGGCCGGGGTGGCGCCGCCCCGGTTCGTGCTGTTCACCACCGGCCCGCTGGACGCCGGCTACCAGCGGTTCGTGGAACGCAAGCTGCGCGAGGAGTTCGGCTTCGAGGGCAGCCCGATCGACATCTCGGTCCGGCCGCGCAAGAAGCTGGGCCCGGGCGGGCGCGGCAAGGCGCACGGCTGACCGTTCTCCAGAAGCCGCCGGGGCACCACCCCGGCGGCTTCTTTCCTAGGATGCTCTAGGGGGAGTGACGCCGGGCGCCATGGCGCACGGAGGGGCCTGTGCGTACGGTGCGAAGATCTTGCGCTAAGCTGTACCGGCTGCTGCGGGGGAGACCGCGCGGGGGCATCGGGACGTGGCGCAGTTTGGTAGCGCACTTGACTGGGGGTCAAGGGGTCGTCGGTTCGAATCCGGCCGTCCCGACAAAGAAAAGCCCTGACCAGTGGAAACGCTGGTCAGGGCTTCGACTCTCTTCTATGGAAATTTGAATCGTCCCCCGAAAACCCCCGGTTTACGCGCGATGCGGCAACCACGTTTGCACATCTGATCTCAGCGACGCCCTCGGCCGAACCTGTCTCGATCGGGGGCGGCTGTCGTGGCTTGTCGTTCCGTGGCTTCCGTCATCCCCACCAGCCGCTCGATCCGGAGAGCCAGGACATAGCCGAGGGGTTCGTCGTCGTCCGGCGGTCCGTGCTTCGCCGGCACTGACCGACCGGCCGGCTCACCGAGGAGCGGTCGGACTACCGTGACGCGGGACCGGGCCAGGCGCGGGTGTGCGGTCCGTACGAGCCCGATGCAGGATGACGTCGAGGTGGCGCACACGCAGCAGGTCACCCCGCGTTGGCCAGGGAGAGGTCACTCGGATCCTCACACGGTCCCAAGCCGTACTGAAAACCATCAAAGCTGTAAAAGCATCGACGTCGAGCTCATAGCTCTCTGAGCGCCCAGTTGTTCGTCCTGAGGACGATTCGTACGTGATCGCCAGCGGTTCCTCATTTCCCGCCATCTCGAAATCTGCCTCTCGGCCGACCGCCCTGAGCTGGGTTGTCGGCCGTGACGGAAATTCCACAGTCCCCGCCCGGAGATGCGCGTGCGAGATTGGCCACGCCAGGCCCGCGAGGGCCGAGCCGACGAAGGGACTGCAGTGCACTGTCGATCATGGACAATTCGGCTACGCATCGTGCCCGGCGCAATTCTCGCCACCGTGCTGTTGGCCGCCACCCCCCTGCTGACCCCCGCGCCCGCGCTCGCCACGGTCACGCCGGTGGCCGACATGAAGCCCCGGATCACTGGCGTGAGCGTCCCGGCCGGCTCCACGGCGGACATCGAAGGGATCGGCGGCACCGGGCCGGACCACGCGCGGTTCGCCCCGGTCGCCGCCGACCCGCCAATCCCGTTCTCGCTCAAGGTCGACTTCTCGGACGCGGCGACCGCGCCGGCCACCGGCTACGTCCGCGACTCCGGCGAGGCATACGTGGCGACTCGCGGGTACGGCTGGGTCGACCTGGGCGAGCGCACTCCGGTGAGCCTGGTCGGCAACGGCCGCAACCGTAACCCGGCAGCTGGCCAGAGCGATCTGCGGCTGGCCACCTTCATGCACGCCCAGTTGCCGGCCGGGAGCGCCGGCGTGCCGACGCCCGGCGCCTGGGAGGCGGCGGTGCCGACCGGCAGCTACACGGTCACCGTCGCGGTCGGCGACGCCGGTACCGCGGTCGACAGCGTGCACTGGGTCAACATCGAGGACCAGAACGCGATCGCCGCCTTCGTGCCGGCCGCCACGACCAGGTTCGCCACCGTCACCCGCACAGTGAGCGTCACCGATGGCAAGCTCACGGTGACCCCGACGGGCGGTACCAACACCAAGTTCGCGTACCTCGACGTCACGAGCGTGGTCGACTCGGCCGCCACCCCGACGGTACGCACCAGCACCCCGGCCAACGGCACCACCGGCGTGCCCACCACGACCAGCGTGGTGGAGGACCTGGTGCTGCCCAACGGAGGGGTGGCCGCAGCCACGCTCACTCCGTCGACGGTGCGGCTCACCCGCCTCTCCGACGGCGCGGCGGTGTCCGCCACCACGATCACCAGCGGCGGCGGCGACGTCATCAACCTTTCCCCGACCGCACCGCTGGCGTCCAACACGGCGTACCGGTTCAGCATCACCAGCGGCGTCACCGACGTGACCGGCAAGCCGTTCGCGCCGTACTCCATCGTGTTCACCACCGGCGCGGGCGCGGGCGGCAGCGGGCCGATCGCCTTCGACAAGACCGTCGGCGTGGCCACCGGCAAGTCCTTCACCACTGTGGTCAAGGGGCCCGACGGCCGGCTCTATGCCGGGACCCTGGACGGCTACGTCTACCGCTTCCCGATCAACGCCGACGGCACGCTGGGCACGCCGACGGTCATCGCCGCCGTGCGCAGCAACGCCACTGCCCTCGGCCTGCCCGGCGCTCCGGCCCGCACGATCATCGGCATGGCCTTCGACCCGGTCTCCACGCCCACCGCGCCGATCCTGTGGGTCACCGACAACTACCAGTACGTCGGGGCGCTGAACGTGCCCGACTGGTCCGGTCGGGTGGGCCGGCTCAGCGGCGCCGACCTGGGTACGTACACCTCGGTGGTGGTGAACCTGCCGCGCTCCGTCAAGGACCACGAGACCAACTCACTGGCCTTCGGCCCGGACGGCGCGCTCTACCTGAGCCAGGGCGCCAACAACGCGATGGGCGCCGCCGACTCCACCTGGGGCAACCGGCCCGAGCGCCTGCTCAGCGCCGCCGTGCTGCGGCTGGACCCTGCCCGGTTGCCGGCCACGTTGCCGCTGGACGTCCACACCGAGGCGGGCGGCGTCTACGACCCGTACGCGACCGGGGCGCCACTGACGCTCTACGCCACCGGCGTGCGCAACGCCTTCGACCTGGTGTGGCACCGCAACGGACACCTCTACGCGCCGACCAACGGCTCGGCTGCGGGAGGCAACACCCCCGCCACGCCCACGCCGCTGCCTGCCTCGTGCACACGCCGCGGCTACACCGGCCCGGCGGTTCCCGCTCTGACCGGCGTGCCGACGGCGGAGACCGACTACGTCTTCGACGTCAAGCCGGGCCGTTACTACGGCCACCCCAACCCGCTGCGCTGCGAGTGGGTGCTCGCCGGCGGCAATCCGGCCGCCGGCACCGACCCGTTCGAGGTGCCCGCCTATCCCGTGGGCACTCAACCGGACCCGAATTTCGACCTTGCCGGCACGTACGACGCCGGCCTGCACGCCTCCGCCAACGGCGCGGTCGAGTACCGCGGCGGCGCCTTCGGCGGTGCGCTGCGTGGCAAGCTGCTGGTCGTGCGCTACTCAGCCGGTCAGGACATCGAGACCTTCGACGTGGCACCCGGCGGGGCGCTGTCCAACCGGACGACGGGGCTGGCCGGTTTGACCGGGTTCAGCCAGCCGCTGGACGTCACCGAGGACACTGCCACCGGCAACCTGTACGTGACCGAACTCGGCGCCAACCGCATCACTCTGCTGCGACCACGCGTCTAGCCGCAGGCACAGCCGGGGCGGGCCGTAGGGGTGGTGACTGCTCGGCAGGCCCCCAGCGGGGCTCGAAAGGCCTCCCAGCTGTCGGGGGAACCTCACCCAGGCCGTGAGCGGAACCGCGCAGTTCGGTCCGGTACCTCTCCGGAGGCCAGCTGCGCGGTGCTGCCCGGATGGACTCGACGCGGGCCGTACGCCGACGGGCCGCGGGTGGTGGACGAAGCGCCCGCCACCCGCGGCCACTTCACCGGTCAGACACGCTCCCGCGCCGCCTTCTCGATGAGCGACGCGGTGGTCGCCGCCCGGGAGACGAACACCGCGTGGGAAGCGCCCTCCACCGCGCGCACGGTGCCGCGTGCGCGCCGGGCCATGAAGTGTTGGGCTGCGGCCGGGATGTTGCGGTCCGCCTCGGCGACCAGGAAGTAGCTGGGGATCGTCTGCCAGGCCTGCGGCCCCGTCGCGTCCTCGCTCAGCGCCGCTGCGGTGATGGGTCGTTGGGCGACGGCCATCAGATTCGCCTCGGTCCTCGGCACATCCGCGGCGAACTGCTGCGGGAAGAGTTTCGGGTCGACATACAGATCCTCGCCGCCGTCGGGCAGCGGCACCGAGCGCAGCGTCTCGCCGAGGCTACTGCCGGGGAACTGAGCGGCCAGCTCGTTGGCGCTCTCGCCGGCCGACGGCGCGAACGCGGCGACGTACACGAGGGCTTTGACGTCGGGGTCGCCGGCCGCGGCGCGGCTGGACACCATGCCCCCGTACGAGTGGCCGACCAGCACGATCGGGCCGTCGACGGAGTCGAGGAGCGCCGTGACCGCTGCCGCGTCGGAGGCGACACCCCGCAACGGGTTGGCGGCCGACACGACGGGATAGCCGTCGTGTCGGAGTCGACGCACCACGTCGTTCCAGCCGCTGGAGTCGGCGAAGGCGCCGTGGACGAGCACCACGGTCGGCTTCGGTCGGTTCCCACGGTCGGCCACCGCGGCGGCTCCGGTGCCGGCCACCAGGGTGGCGGCGGCAAGGGTTGCTGCGGCGACACGTCGGATGTTCCTGGATGTCATCGTGCTGCTCCTTCGAATGCTGGGGATCGGATACCGCCATGGAAGCGGGCCGCGGTGTCGAACCAGTGGTTGTCCGGCGGTGGCGTCGGTGAGGTGGCCGGCCCGGTCGGGTCAGGCCGCGCGGACGTGCTCGGGCCGCGGGCGCAGCCGCACCGCGGCGGCCCGCTGAGCCGGGTGTGCCACGTCATCGAGCAGGGGGAACTCGAACAGCCTTGCCCAGCCCAGCACGTGCAGCATGCGCCGAAGCTGCACGCTGGCGCCGCGTACCCGCATCCGTCGCCCGCCGCGGCGCAGCTGGATCGCCGCCCGGGCGAGCGCGCGCGACCCGAGCACGTCGATGAAGGTGAGCTGGTGCAGGTCGATGGTGACGTCGCCGGGTGCGGCGAGGACTGTCTCCAGCGCGACCTCCAGGTCCGGCACGGTGAACAGGTCCACCTCGCCGCGCAGGCACAGGCCCGGGGGGTTGTTCTGCGCGGTGACCTCCAACTGCCGTTCCGGCTCCGACGTCAGCATCATGGCCTGCTCATCTCCGATCACATCGAGTCGTGGGGTGCCCGGCCAGGTCGCCCGGATCGGGCCCCGAGGCCCGGCGGGCCTGTTCGCGAAGCGCGAAGCGACAGCCGCCGACGGGTTGCCACGCTAGGAGCGGCGGGTGCGGTCCCAGTGACGAAGAAGTGCGCGAACGCCGGCCCGGCGTACGCCATCGGGGGTGCGCCGTGGGTCGGGTCGCGGCGCACTCGTCTGCCACTGGCTCGGCACTGACCCTTCCTAGCGTTGCCGGCGACACAGAGACCACTCGGTGAGGAGGCGGGTCATGCCTGATGTGATGAAGCCCGACGGGGTGGCGCGGGGCCGTCCCGACGAGCGGCGTTTCGGGTTGCCGACAGCGACCGCACTGGTGGTCGGGTCGGTCATCGGCACCGGCGTGTTCGCGTTGCCGTCGGCGCTGGCCGGCTTCGGCCCGATCTCGTTGGTCGCGTTCGTCCTGGCGACGGTGGGCGCGGTCGCGCTGGCCCTGACGTTCGGCGCGTTGAACCGGCGGGTCCCCGGCTCCGGCGGACCGTACCTCTACGCCCGCGAGGGATTCGGGGAGTTCGCCGGCTTCGTCAACGCGTGGAGCTACTGGATCACCGCATGGGCCGGTAACGCGGCGATCGTGGTGGCCTGGGTCGGCTACGTGGAGGTCTTCTGGAACACCTCCCACGCCCGGGGCTGGTCACTGGCCATCGCGCTGGCCGGGTTGTGGGTGCCGGCGGCGATCAACCTGGCGGGGATCAGGAGCCTGGCGGTGGTCCAGGTGGTCACCACCGTGCTGAAGTTCATCCCGCTGCTGTTCATGGCCACGGTCGGGCTGCTGTTCGTCAAGTCCGCCAACTTCGGTGAGTTCCACGCCGGCGGCGGGCCCGCCTTCGGTGCGGTCAGTGCCGCGGCGGCCATCGCCCTGTTCGCCTACATCGGGATCGAGACGGCCTCGGTGGCCGCCGGGCGGGTGGTGAACCCGGCCCGCAACGTCGGCCGGGCCACCGTCGCGGGCACCGTCGCCTGCGCCGTGGTGTACATCCTCGGCGCCGTCACCGTGTTCGGCACGGTCAGTCACGAGGCACTGGTGGCCTCGGCCGCGCCGTTCACCGACTCCGCCAACGCGATCTTCGGCGGTCGGTGGGCGGGGAACACGGTCGCCGCGGCGGCGATCGTGTCCGGGTTCGGGGCACTGGTCGGCTGGACGCTCATCGTCGGTGAGATGCCGCAGGCCGCCGCCCGGGACCGGCTGTTCCCGGCGCCGTTCGCCCGGGACAGCAGGCGTGGAGTGCCGGCGTACGGGATCGTCGCCGGCACGATCCTGGCGTCGGTGCTGACCGTGGTGAGCTACACCAGCTTCGCCGAGGTGTTCACCACGGTGGTGCTGCTCTCGGTGCTGACCGCCGTCGTCCCGTACCTGTTCTCGGCCGCCGCCCAGGTGTACTGGCTGCTCACCGAGGGCCGCCGGGCACGCTGCGGTCACCTGCTGCGCGACCTGCTCGTCGCCGCCACCGCCCTGCTGTTCAGCTTCTGGGCCGTCGCCGGCAGCGGATACCAGGCCGCCTACTACGGGCTGTTCTGCCTGCTGCTCGGCGTGCCCGTCTACATCTGGCTCAAGGTCGGGACCCGGGAGCACGGCGAGATCTCGCCGGCTGCCCAGACGCAAGGAGTACGGCGATGACAGGCACGACGACCGACCAGAAGTCGACCTTCGAGGTGGGTTCGGAGGTCGGAGCCCTGCGCGAGGTCATCGTGCACCGCCCCGGGCTCGAGATCGAACGGCTCACCCCGGGCAACGCCGGCGAGCTGCTCTTCGACGACGTGCTGTGGGCCAGCCGCGCCCGCAGCGAACACGACGCGTTCGTCGAGGCGCTGCGGCAACGCGACGTGACCGTCCACCTGTTCGGCGAACTGCTCGCTGAGGCACTGTCCACCCCCGACGGCAGGACGTTCGCCCTGGACCGGACGGTCACCGCCGATCACCTCGGCGCCGGCCTGGCCCGCGAGGTCCGCGCCCTGTTCGACGACGCCGACCCGGCCACCCTCGCCGAGTACCTCGTCGGCGGGGTGACCAAGGCCGACCTGTCGCCGTTGGCCCGGCCCAGCCTGACCTGGCAGGCGCTCGGCGTCGACGACTTCGTGCTCGCCCCGCTGCCCAACACGCTCTTCCAGCGCGACAACTCCGCCTGGATCGGCGCCGGCGTGACCGTCAACCCGATGGCCAGAGCGGCCCGCCGCCGCGAATCGATCAACACCCGAACCGTCTACCGGTACCACCCGCTGTTCCGCGAAGCGGAGTTCCCGGTCTACCACGGCGACGACGACGCCGACCACGGCTCGGCGACGCTCGAGGGCGGCGACATCCACGTCATCGCACCGGACGTCGTCCTCGTCGGCATGGGGGAGCGCAGCACACCGGCCGGCGTCGAGACGCTGGCCCGCCGGCTGTTCGCCACCGGGCAGGCCCGCCTCGTCGTCGCGGTGGAGCTACCCCGGACCCGCTCCGCGATGCACCTGGACACGGTGCTGACCATGGTGGACCGCGACACCTTCGTGCTCTACCCGTACGTCGACTGGGCCGAGGTGCGGTGCTGGCGGCTCACCCCGGGCAGCGACCCGGACGACCTCGACGTGGACGGCAGCCGTGGCGTGCCGGCCGCGCTGGCGCAGGCCCTCGACACCGGCTCGGTCAGGGTGCTCACGGCCGAGGCGGACCGGCTGACCGCCCAGCGGGAACAGTGGGACGACGCGAACAACTTCCTGGCCGTCGCGCCCGGTGTGGTCGTGGGCTACGACCGCAACGTGGTCACCAACACGATGCTGCGCCGCAACGGCGTCGACGTCATCACGCTCGCCGGCAGCGAACTCGGCCGCGGCCGCGGTGGCGCCCGCTGCATGAGCTGCCCGGTACGCCGCCAACCGCTCTGAGCAAGGGAGAAACTCATGACCTCACGAACCCGCCCGGGCTCCCTCCTGCAGGACCTGGACCTGGACCGGACCCGACGCCTCGACCTGCTGGCCCTGGCCACCGAGTTGAAGCGCGACCGGCAGCACGGGGACGAGATCCCGCGGCTGCGCGGACGCTCCATCGTGCTGGTGTTCGAGAAGAACTCCACCCGTACCCGATGCGCCTTCGAGGTGGCCGCCCACGAGCAGGGCGCCCACGTCACCTTCCTCGGCCCCGAGGGCTCCCACCTGGGCCGGGAGGAGTCCGTCGCGGACACCGCCCGGGTGCTCGGGCGGATGTACGACGGCCTCGCGTTCCGCGGCTACGCCCAGGACACGGTGGAGCTGTTCGCCGAGCGCTCCGGCGTGCCGGTCTGGAACGCCCTCACCGACGCCTGGCACCCCACCCAGAGCCTCGCCGACGTGCTCACCATGACCGAGCACCACGGCGGCGACCTCCAGGACATCGCCCTGTGCTTCACCGGTGACGGCCGCGGCAACATCGCTCGTTCGCTGCTGGTGACCGGCGCCCTGCTCGGCATGGACGTGCGTATCGCGGCCCCCGCCGGCCGGCAGCCGCCGCCCGACGTGGTGGCCGCGGCGCAGGCGGCGGCCCGGCCGAGCGGCGCGCGCATCCTGGTCACCGACGACCTGGACGTCGCGGTACGCGGCGCCGACTTCGTCTACACCGACGTGTGGGTCAGCATGGGCGAGCCCGACGACGCGTGGGAGGAGCGAGTGCCGTCGTTGCTGCCGTACCGCGTCACGGACGAGTTGCTGGACGCCACGAACCGGTCCGGCGTGCGGTTCATGCACTGCCTGCCCGCCATCCACAACCGCGGCACCGACCTCGGTGCCCGCCTGCACCGGCAGTTCGGCCTCGATGGCGCCGAGGTCACCGAAGAGGTGTTCGAGTCCAAGCGGTCGATCGTGTTCGACCAGGCGGAGAACCGGCTGCACGTGATCAAGGCGCTGCTCGTGCGGGCACTGGCGGACTGAGCCGTGCGTATCGTCATCGCCCTCGGCGGCAACGCCCTGCTCGAACGCGGCGAGGGACCGGACGCGGCGATTCAGCGACGACACGTGCGTCGCGCTGCGACGGCCCTCGCGCACCTGGCCACCGACCACCAGCTGATCGTGTGTCACGGCAACGGTCCCCAGGTCGGCCTGCTCGCTCAGGAGAGCGAGAACGACCCGGCGCTGAGCCAGCCGTACCCGTTGGACGTGCTCGGCGCCCAGACCCAGGGCATGATCGGCTACTGGCTGGTCCAGGAGCTGCACAACGCCGGCGCGCCGGCGGTCGCCGTGCTGAGCCGCACCGTCGTCGACGCGGACGACTCGGCCTTCGCCACGCCGACGAAGTTCATCGGGCCCGGCTACGACGAGCGGCGTGCGCGGGCCATCGCCGACCGACGTGGCTGGCGGATCGGCCGGGACGGCGAGCGGTGGCGGCGGGTGGTTGCCTCACCCGAGCCGCGCCGGATCGTCGAGATGGACACGCTGGCCGCCCTGGCCGAACGTGGCGGAGTCGTGGTCTGCGGCGGTGGGGGAGGCGCGCCGGTGGTCGAGTCCCGTGACGGCCGGTTGGACGGCGTCGAAGCGGTCGTCGACAAGGACCTCACCGCCGCGCTGCTCGCTCTGCGGCTGGGCGCGCAACGGCTGTTGGTGCTCACCGACGTGCCGGCCGTCATGCGTGACTACGGCACCCCCGTCGCCTCCCCGGTACGCACCGTCGACGTGGACACCCTCGCCGGTCTGCGCTTCCCCGCCGGATCCATGGCCCCCAAGGTCGACGCCTGTGTCCGGTTCGTGCGGGCCTCGGGCCACCCCGCGGCGATCGGGGCCCTCGACGACGCGCCCGCCGTACTCGCCGGCACCAGCGGCACCACGGTGGTCCCCGCCGCCGGGTCGACGGGTTCCACCCACCGGACGGCACGAAACGGAGGAGGCAACGGATGACCGAGCAGGCGGACGTCGTCGTCATCGGCCTGGGGCCGGGCGGCGAGGACGTGGCGGGCGCCCTGGCGGACGCCGGGCTCGATGTGGTGGGAATCGAGGCCGAGCTGGTCGGCGGTGAGTGCCCGTACTGGGCGTGCGTACCCAGCAAGATCATGATTCGGGCGGGGAACCTGGTGGCGGAGGCCCGTCGCTCCTTCCTCCTCGCCGGGCCGGGCGAGGTGACCCCGGCCTGGAGCCGGGTGGCGGGACGCATCCGCGACGAGGCCACCCACGGCTGGACCGACCAGCTGGCGACCGACCGTCTCGTGGCCAAGGGGGTACGCGTCGTCCGCGGCACCGGTCGTCTCACCGGCCCGCGTCGGGTGGCGGTCGGCGACCGGACGTTCGCGGCCCGTCGCGGTGTCGTGCTGGCCACGGGCAGTCGACCCAGGATCCCGCCCGTGGCGGGGCTCGCGGCGACGCCGTACTGGACCAACCGGGACGCGATGGCGACCCCGGAACTGCCGACGTCGATGCTGATCCTGGGCGGCGGCGCGATCGGCGTGGAGGTCGCCCAGGTCTTCGCCCGCTTCGGCTGCGCGACCACCGTGGTCGAAGGTGGTGAGCGGCTGCTGTCGCGCGAGGAACCGGAGGCCGGGGACCTGGCCGGGACGGCGCTGCGGGCCGACGGCGTCACGGTGCTCACCGACACCCGGATCGCGCGGGTCGACCATCACGCCGACGGTTTCACCGTGCGCCGCGAGGGTGCCGAGGCGCCGCTGCGCGCCGAGCGGCTGCTCGTCGCCACCGGACGGACGACCGACCTGGCCCCGCTGGGCGTCGACACGGTGGGCCTGGAGCCGACGGCCCACGCCGTGCCCACGGACGGACAGCTGCGGGCCGGAGCGGGGTTGTGGGCGATCGGCGACGTCACGGGGCGTGGGTCGTTCACCCACGTCTCGATGTACCAGGCCAAGATCGTGGTCCGGGACATCCTGGGCCGACCGGGACCCGAGGCCGACTACCGGGCGCTACCGCGGGTCACCTTCACCGACCCCGAGATCGCGGCGGTGGGCCTCACCGAGCGGCAGGCGCGTGCGCAGGGCCGCCATGTCCGTACCAGTCTGGTGCCGGTCGCCGCATCCACCCGCGGCTGGATCCACGGGCCGGGCACCGACGGATTCGTCAAACTGGTCGAGGACGCCGATCGGGGCGTCCTGGTCGGGGCGACCTCGACCGGCCCGGCGGGCGGTGAGGTGCTGTACGGCCTGAACGTGGCCGTGCAGACCGAGGTGCCGGTCGCCCGCCTGCGCCACATGATCTACACCTACCCGACGTTCCACCGGGTCGTGGAGACCGCGCTGGAGGCCCTCGGGTGACAGCGCCGCGGTGACCCCGTTCGGCACGCCGGCGGCCGGGCAGCACCCGCTGCCCGGCCGTCGACTGTCACCCCGTCAGGCGACGAACGAGGTCGGGCAGCGCCTGCGCGCCGGCGATCGCCCGTTCGGTGAGCGCGTCGTCGCCGCCGAGCCCGGCGACGGCCCGGCGGTGCAGGTCGACGTCGACGAGTTGGCGGCGCCCGAGTTGCTCGGCGTTCTCCGTGGTGACCGTGCGGCCCAGTGACTGGAGGGCGACGCTGGACCCGTCGCCCGCGCGGACGACCTCCAACAGGGCGGGGAGGTCGACGCCGAGTCGTCCGGCGACCTCGAACAACTCGGCGAGGTTCTGCTGGTTGGCCATCAGCAGCGCGTGGTCCAGCAGCCTTCCGAGCCGGCCGGCGCCGGGACCGCCGAGGTGGGCGACGGTCGTGGCGAATGATCGCAGGAGTGGACGTACGTAGTGGAACACGTCCGCGTCGCCGCCGACGGTGACGGTCAGCCGCCTCTCGTCCGCGGCGGCGTGTCCGCCGCTGACCGGCGCGTCGAGCACCTCGACCCGGTGGGCCGACGCGATCTCGCTCAGCTCGGCCGCGAACGCCGGTAGTCCGGTGCCGTGGTTGACGAGCACCGCGCCGGGCTCGAGGGACGCCAGCAGCCCTCCGGTCGTGGCGACCTCATGTACGTCGACATCGTCGCCGAGGCAGACCGCGACGATGTCACACACCGCGCCCAGATCGGCGACGGTGTCGTGGGCGGTGAAGGGTCGACCGGCGAGGGCGGTCAGCGACGCCTCCCGGCGGGCCCAGACGTGCAGCGGATAGCCGGCCTCGGCGACCGCGCGGGCCATCGGCGCGCCCTGGTCGCCGAGACCGATCCAACCGATCTCGGGTCGAAGGTCAAGCAAGGAACCTCTCCCTTCCGCAGCGGGCGATGGTCGCCCGGTCGGCGACCGTCGATCGCCTGTCGAACGGCGTGGTGATGCACATGGTGGTGTCCCGTCTGGTCGGTGGGGCCGGTGCCGCCGGGGACCGGCACGATCACCCTGCGCTCCCGCGGTGCCGGACCGGTGCCGGACGAGTGCCGTCCGGCCCGGCCATCCCGGCTGGCCCTCGATGCCGGCGACCGCGGAAGTGTTCGCGCACTTGAACAGCACTGGGTCGGCACTGCTCGTACCTAGCGTCGTCGTCGACAGCCCACGACGAACCTGGAGGATGTGTGATGGCTGACATCGTGCTCGAGCCGGCGGCTCAGGAGTTCGCGGAGGTGACGGCGAAGCCGCCCTACCTGTACGAGTTGACCCCGGTCGAGGCGCGGAAGGTGCTCGACGACGTGCAGGCCGACCCGGTCGACGCGCCCGCGGTGGACGACAGGTGGGTGACGGTGCCCGCGGCGGTGGGTGACGTTCGGGTCCGGATCGTTCGGCCGCAGGGCAGTACCGGCGTCCTGCCGGTGGTGCTGTACGTGCACGGCGGCGGCTGGGTGCTCGGCAACGCCGGCACGCACGACCGCCTGGTTCGGGAGATCTCCACCGGGGTCGGCGCGGCGGTGGTGTTCGTGGCGTACACCCCGTCGCCCGAGGCGCACTATCCGGTGGCCATCGAGCAGGTCTACGCGGCGGCGCGGTGGGTGACGGAGAGGGGCGCCGACGAGGGGCTCGACGCCGCCCGGATGGCGATCGCCGGTGACTCGGTCGGCGGCAACATGACCGCGGCGGTCACCATCCTGGCGAGGCGGCGCGGCGACGTGCGCTTCGTGCACCAGTCGATGTACTACCCGGTGACGGACGCGCGGCAGGACACCGAGTCGTACCGGCTGTTCGAGAACGGCCCGTTCCTGACGGCGAAGGGCATGGCCTGGTTCTGGGACAACTACGCCCCGGACCGGTCGGTCCGCTCGGAGATCACCGCGTCGCCGAACCTCGCGGCCCCGGAGGACCTGCGGGGGCTGCCACCGGCGTACCTCTGCGTGGACGAGGCCGACGTGCTGCGCGACGAGGGCGAGGCGTACGCGGCCAAGCTCCGCGCCGCCGGCGTGCCGATCACGACCGTCCGGTACGACGGCATCTGCCACGACTTCATGATGCTCAACCCGCTGAAGGACACCCACGCGGCGAGGGGCGCCACGGCGCAGGCGATCGCCGTCCTCCGGCGGGCGCTCGGCACCACGGACTGACCTGCCGTCCGGGGACCGGGGCGCCGTCCCGCTGCCCGGACGCCAGGACCACTCCGATCATCATGAGAGGTGGATCATGACGATTGACGACCGTCGGGCACGGGTTTCACCGGCACGCGCCGGCCGGCTGTCCGCGACGACGAAGCCGCCGGGCCTGGACGCCCTGCCTCGCCCGGTGGCGATGGTGGTGAGCGGCGGTGGCGTGCTCGGCGCGGCGCACGTGGGCGCCGGACATGCGCTGGAACGCTGCGGATTCCGCCCAGATCTGATCATCGGTACGTCGGTCGGAGCCCTCACCGGGGCGATCGTGGCCGCTCACCCCGGCCGGGCGACGCCCTGGCTGACCGAGGTGTGGACGTCACTGCGGCGCCGCGACGTCTTCCCGGTCGGTTACCTCCCCACGAGGGCCAGTGTCTTCGCGGATCGAGGGCTGCGCCGGCTGATCGCGCGGGCCGGGCTGCCGGCCCGGATCGACGAGCTGGCGGTGCCGTTCACGGCGGTCGCCACCGACCTCGACACGGGCGCCCAGGCGTTGCTCGACCGGGGTGACCTCCCGTCCGCGCTGCTGGCCAGCGCGGCCATCCCGGGCTTCCTGCCACCGGTGACGCGGCAGGGCCGCACGCTTGTCGACGGCGGGGTCGTCGCCTACGTCCCGGTGCGGGCGGCCTGGCAGGCCGGGGCGGCCAGCGTGGTGGTCCTGGCGACCGGGGCGGAAACCCAGCCGGTGCGGCCGGCCGTGCCGCGTCGACGGGCCGGAACGATCGCGACCCGGGCCGCGCTGTTGTCGCTGCGTCACCAGATCGAGCGCGACCTGCAGGAGGTCGCCGGGCGCATCCCGACCGTTGTCCTGCCGACCGGTGTGGAGACATGGCCCGCCCCGTGGGACTTCGGCCAGTCGCAGCGACTCATCAGCACCGCCGAACGAGCGGCGGAGTGCTTCATCGAACGGCTGCGCATCGGCGGACCCGGCCTGTACCGGGAGGACTCACCCGCACGCTCGTCGATCGAAGGGGACGGGAAGCCGGTGCTCTCCGCTGCGGGGGCCGGCCGATGAGCACGGTCGCGTCTCTCACCACCGCCCTGCACGGCCGGGTCCACTGCGGTGTCGGCCAGTGGTCACCCGGTGCCGGTGAGCTGTCTGCGGTACGCGCCCGGCGAGTGGCCCGTGGCCCGCTTGAACGCGACACTCAATGCGCTCTCCGAGCCGTAGCCGACAGCGCGGGCGATCACGGCGAGGGTGTCGTCGCCGCGGCGAAGCCGGTCCGCGGCGAGCTCGATCCGCCACTCGGTGAGGTATTCCAGCGGGCCCTTGCCGACGATCTCCCTGAACCGGGACGCGAGCGTCGACCGGGAAAGCCCGACCGCCCCGGCCAGTTCCGCCACCGTCCACGCGTGGGCCGGCCGGGCGTGCATCGCCCGCAGCACGCCGGCGACCGCCGGATCGGCCAGGCCGGCCAGCCAGCCGGCGGGACGCTCCGGGCCACGGGCGAGGTGCAGGCGCAGGATCCGGACCAGCATGACGACGGCGAGGCGCTCGGCCACGAGGGCGGCCCCCAGTTGCCCCTCCCGCAGCTCGGTGTCGAGCTCGTCGAGCGCCCACCGCACGGTCGCCGCCTCCGGTGCGGCGGCCGGCACGTGGATGAGCGGCGGCAGGCTGTCCAGCAGCAGGGTGTGGGCCCGTTCGGTAAAGGAGAACGCGGCCCCGATCAGGAAGGCATCGGGGCCATCGCCGTCACCCACGCGGGCCACGCCGTCGCCGGCCGCCGCGAAGATCGGGTACGCCGGCTCGGCCGGCAGGTCCGGGTCGCTGGCCAGCGTGAACGCCACGGGGCGGGTCAGCAGGTAGCAGTCGCCCTCACCGAGGTGGACCGGATCCGGCCGATTGTCCACGCGCAACCAGCAGGTGCCGCGTCGAACGGCGTTGAACTTGGCCCCGGCCGGCGGCGGGAACCGGACCGCCCAGCGGCCGCCGGCGGCCAGCCCCGCCGACACCTGGCTCGTCGCCCCGAGCAGTGCCAGCACGTCTTCCAGCGGGTCCACCGCACCTCCTTCGGACGCCCGCGAAACAGTGGCGGACGCTGAGCCATGGGCGGGTCGTCCGTGCCGGTCGTAGCGTTGCCATCATGACAGCAGTCGCACGCCTGACCACGCCTTTCACTGCCCGGACGACCGCCACCGAGATCCTCCACGGCGTCGACCTCACCGGACGCCGCATGATCGTCACTGGCGGCGCCTCGGGCATCGGTGCGGAGACCGTGCGTGCCCTGGCCGGTGCGGGCGCCGAGGTGACCGTCGCCACGCGCGACCCCGGTCGCGCCGTCGCGCTGACCGAGGAGTTCGCCGGATCCGGTCCGGGCAGCGTTCGGGCGGTCGCCCTCGACCTGGCCGACCTGGCGTCGGTCGACGCCTTCGTCGCGGCGTGGGCGGGCCCGCTGCACGCCCTGGTCGCCAACGCCGGCGTCATGGCGGTCCCGACCCGGCAGGTCACCCCGCAGGGTTGGGAGCTTCAACTGGCCACGAACTATCTCGGCCACTTCGCCCTCGTCCGGGGCCTGCGCGACCACCTGCGCGCCGGGTCCGGGCGGGTGGTGGTGGTCAGTTCGGGCGCGCAACTGCGTCGAGCCGTGGACTTCGACGACCCGCAGTTCGACCGGCGACCGTACGACCCGTGGGAGGCGTACTTCCAGTCCAAGACCGCCGACGTCCTGCTCGTGGTCGGGATCGCCAGGCACTGGGCCGCGGACGGGATCACCGCCAACGCCGCCAACCCCGGCTACGTCATGACCAACCTGCAGCGGCACCTCGACGAGGACACGTTGCGCGCGTTCGGGGTGACGGTCGACGAGGAGGGCGACCGGACGGTACCGGACTACTACAAGACCCCGGCCCAGGGCGCGGCGACCTCCGTGCTGCTGGCCGCTTCCCCGATGCTGGCCGGCGTCACCGGCCGCTACTTCGAGGACAACCAGGAGGCGGCGGTCGTACCGGGCGGTCCGGACGCCACGTCGGGGGTGGCCGAGCACGCCGTCGACCCGGCTGCCGCCGACCGGCTCTGGGCGTACGCCGAGCAGGTCATCACGTCCCGGTAGCGCCTCGATGCTCAGTCACCCACCTGGTCGTTGCCGGTGAGGACGGCGGCCAGCTGTCCCCGGTTGGTCACCCCCAGGCGCGGGTAGATGCGGTACAGGTGCGAGCTGACCGTCCGGTGCGAGATGAACAGGCGCTCCCCGATCTCCCGGTTGCTCAGGCCCTGCGACGCGAGCAACGCGATCTGCATCTCCTGGCTGGACAGTCGCTCACCGATGTTGACGTACCGTCGTCCGGTGTTCTCGCCGACCGCCCGTAGTTGGCTGCGGGCGGCTTCGGCCCACGACCTGGCGCCCAGTCGATCGAACTCGTCCCGCGCGGTCCGGAGCGGGGCACGGGCGTCGAGATAGCGTCGTTGCTGGCGCAGCCAGCGTCCGTGATGCAGGTGCAGACGGGCGCGGATCAGCAGGCAGCCCTCCGGCAGTGCGGTCAGCGACCGGCGGTAGAGCCGCTCCGCGTCGTGGTCCGGGGCCAGCACGGCGTCGCGGTAGGCCTCCGCCATCCGCATCATCTCCGACGGCAGCCGGGCGGCCCGGTCCGCCAGGTCGGCCAGCAACCCGCGTGCCTGGTCGACGGTTCCGGCGGCCACCGCGGCGTCGGCCAGGTCCGGCACCACCAGCCAACAGCTCACGGAGTGGTGGTGCGGGTCGTCCGGATCGAATATCCGCGCGAAGACGTCGTACGCTTCACCGGCCCGTCCGTCGAAGAGCGCGAGCAGTCCGTTGACCTGCTGGGCTATCGCGGCGGCGAAGGGCATGCCGAGGAACAGGCTGCTGGCGCGCAGGTCTTCGATCATCCGGGTCGCCGACGCGATCTCCCCACGCGTCACGGCCACCAGCGCGGCCGTGGCCGTGAGGCCCAGCCACGCGATCGACTCGCCGGCCTCCCGGGCGAGGAGCCGCCCTTCCTCGGACTCGGTGCGGGCCTGCTCGAGCCTGCCCAGGTAGAAGCGGGGCCAGCTGCCGGCCAGGGCCCGCACCAGCAGGCCGAGCCGTCCCTGCTCCCGCCAGATGGCGGCCGTCCGGGCCAGGAACCGCGACGCGTGCGTGAAGTCGCCGACGACCATGGCTCCGCTACCCAGGAAGTGCAGGAGGTAGCCGTCCTTGCGGTCCAGGTCGGCCCGATGCAGCCGCGGAAGGACATCCGCCCCGTACCGGTAGGGCTCGGTGTACAACCGGACCGCCAGCGAGTGCGGGCCGTCCGGGTCGGGATTCCACCGCTGCAGCTCGGCCGCTGTCTCGGCGCGCGTCGCCGCGTCGCCGTCCTGGAAGAAGCACCGCGCGGCCGCCCGCCACAACAGGTCCTCGGCGACGTGCCGGTCACCGACGTCCATCGCGGCCGAGGCCACGAGGACCATGTCGTGGATCCGTCTCTGGGGTTCGTCAGGTTCGAAAGCCGCGTTGTCGGACACGAGCATCAGACGACCGCGTTCCACCGGGCCGAGGGTGTTCAGATCGGCCTGCGCCAGCAACGCCCGGGTGTCGGCGCGGTCGCTGAGTTGACTGGACAGCTCAGCCGCCCTGATCAGAATTCTGGTCTGGCGGTGCGGGTCACGTACCAACCGGGCGGCCAGGCGCAGAGCCGGGACACCCGCGGCGATCTTGCCCTGTGCCTGTGCCGCGTCGGCGAAGCGTTCGAGCCGGGCGGCCAGCTCCTCGTCCGGGCCGATCGCGGCCTCAGCCAGGTGGATGAGCTGCCGTTCCGGGTCGTCCGCCAACACCGAGGCCAGGCAGCGGTGGGCTGCCAGCCGGTCGGTGATCGTGGCCCGCCGGTAGATGGCGGAGCGCATGAGCGGATGCCGGAACTCGGGGTGCCCGTCGATCAGGGCGACCAGACCCGCGTCGGTGGATTCCTGGAGCGTGTCCAGGGTGACCGCCGAGCCGGTGAGCTGGCTCGCCGCCGCGAGCAGCCGGCTCAGCGGCGCCGTCGGCTCCGCGGCCAGGATCAACAGCAGCATTCGGCAGGCAGCACTCATCGAATCGGTCCGGATCGCGAAGGCGACCTCGAGCCGCCGGGTCAGCGGCAGGTGCTCCGTCTCCTCCGGCGTGCCCTGCACCGACTTGGGCAGCTCGACCAGCGCCAACGGGTTGCCCTTGGCCTGGGTCAGGAGGAGAGCCCGCGCCTGCGGCGGCAGCTCCGGTGCGGCGGCATCGAGCAGCGCGGCGGCGGCTGCCTCGTCGAGCGGCCCCAGGTCCAGGTCGGCCTGGTCGTCCCAGCGGAACGGGTCGACGTGGTCGCTGCGGGCCGCGCCGACGAGCAGGATGGCATGATCGTCGGTGCGGCGCGCGACGAAGGTGAGCACGTCCCGACTCGGTGTGTCGACCCACTGAAGGTCGTCGATCAGCAGCAGGATGGGCCGCCGATGGGCGCCGTCGGCGAGCAGCTCGAGCGTGGCGAGGGCGACCTGGTGGACCTCCGGCTGAGTCTGCTCGGCGCCGAACGCTTGACGGATCGCCCGCCGATGGCCGGGCGGCAGCCTCTCGACGTTCCGGTCCAGTGGCCGCAGCAGCAGGTGCAACGCGGCGTACGGGAACCATCGCTCGGTCTCCACCCCGGACGCGGAGAGGACCGTCAGACCGCGTCCGGCAGCCTCGGCGTGCACGGTGCGCAGGAGGGCGGACTTGCCCACCCCGGCGCTGCCCCGGACGAGCAGTGCGCCGCCCTCGCCCGCTTCGGCTCGACCGACGAGGCGGCGCATCAGCTGCAACTCCGCGTCCCGGCCGATGATCAGGGGGGCGTCACGAGCCGGATCCTGCACGGCGATCGCGTTCATGGTTGCCACTCTGACAAGCCGGGAGGGGTGAAACGCCCGGATGATGGTCCGGTAGGACGGTTCGAACCACGATCGTGCAGTCTCGGACAATGGTCGTGCAGTCTCAGCTATGGCATCTGCTGGCCCGCGGCCGTCGTGCGCCAGTCGGTGGGGGTGACTCCGAAGGCGCGTCGGAACCGACGACTGAAATGGGCGGAGTCACGGAATCCCCACCGCCGTGCGACGGCGGCCACGGTGCATGCCGCGTGTGCCGGATCGGCGAGATCGGTCCGGGCCCTGTCCAGACGCTGCGCGATGATCCACTGCTCGATGCGGACGTCGTTTCGCGCGCACACCGCGTAGAGGTGCCGAACGGAGACGTGCAGGGCGGCGGCTATCCGGTCCGGGCTGAGGTCCCGATCGCCGAGGTGCCGTGCGACGTAGGCCCGGACCTGGGAGAGCAGCGTGTCGTCGTCGGCCGGTACGTACGGTTTGTCGGCGGCCGACAGGAGCAGTGAGCGCGCCAGTTCGACGGCGGACCGTCCCATTCCGCCCGCGACCTGGGCGTCCCATCGGTCGGGGTGCCGGCTCAGCGTGGTCACATGGGCGGTCATCAGGTCGTAGAGCGGACTGCCCGGCAGCGTCGCGACAGCTCGCCTGACGACGCTCGCCGGCAGGTCCAGCTCGTCGACGGGAATCTGGAGTGCGCAGCCGGCGTGCACGTGGTGTTGCACGAACCGGTAGGGCGCCGTGAGGTCGATGCAGCTGAGCGCGCCGACGGGCACCGTCCGCACGTGGTCGAACTGCTCGTGGCGCGCGACGTTGCGGGTCTGGACCGCGAAGGAGAGCATCGGCGTGCAGCCGATCCGGGTCTGCCGCGGGCTGCGGGCCAGTTGCATGCGGTGGTTGGCCTCGGAGCGCACCACCTGCACGGGGCCCAGCTGCCACGTGGCGAGCCGGGCCGACAGCGGCACGCCGGGCGCCTCGGGGTCGAGAACGACGCTGGAGGGCACCGTCGCGTCGACGACCATGGCACGGAAGGCGTCCACGCGCTCGGCGACCGCCAGGCCATCGGTGTCGAAGACGACTGCCACGACGTCATACCTTTCAGCAGCACGGAGACGCTGCCCCCATTATCGCCGCGGTATGGATGGGGATACCACCGACGGGAGGTGGTTTCCGCCTCTCCGATCGGCCGCCGGACCGAACCCACCGTACGCGGATCAGCGCCGCTGTCAGCGGCGCTGACGCACTGCCACGGCACTGCTCTGCCACTTGCCGTGGCTAGCTTCGAGGAATTCCGGCCGCCGGGCATCCCGGTGACGGGGTGACGTGAGGCGCACGCGGGCCGCCGGGGCGAATGGTCCCGGTCACCCGGGTGATGCACCTGGCGTCCGTGGACTCGAGCTCAGGAGGGCGTCATGACGACGACCATGGCCGGCGCGTTCGTCGTCGCCGGCGTGGACGGATCCCCGGCGGCTCTGGACGCCGTGCGGGTGGCGGCTCGGGAAGCCGCGTACCGGCGCCGTCCGCTGCGGGTGGTGCACGCCTTCATCTGGCCGCTCATGGGCGTACCGCTCGGGCCTGCCGCAGGTGGGCCACCCGGCGGAGGGCTGCGTCACCAGGCGGAGCGCTACGTCGCCCACGCCGTCGCCGAGGCGGCCCGGGTCGCCCCCGAGGTGCCCGTCACCGGCGCGGTCGTCGACGGGGCGGCGACTCCGGTCCTGCTGGGCGAGTCCCGCCACGCTGCGCTGGTGGTGCTCGGGCACCGGGGGCTGGGTGGCATCGCCGGGCTGCTGCTCGGCTCGGTCAGCGAGCAGGTCTCGGCCTACGCCCTGAGCCCGGTGCTCGTCGTACGCGGTGAGCCGCGCGTCGACGGCCCGGTGCTGGTGGGGGTGGACGGTTCGGATCTGTCCGCCGAGGCGGTCGGATTCGCGTTCGAGGAGGCCGCCCACCGCGGAGCCCCGTTGGTCGCGGTCCACGCGCGGCGCGATCCGGCGGCGCCGCGGGCGTTTCCACCGTCGGCGTGCGGGGAGCGGTATCCGCACGTGGAGGTGCGGCACCGCGACCTGCGCGGCACACCGGCGGTCGTGCTGACGCAGGAGTCCCGCGCCGCGCAGGTGGTGGTCGTCGGCGCGCACGGGCGCGGCCCACTGGGCGGGCTGCTGCTCGGCTCGGTCAGTCAGGTGCTGCTGCGTCACGCGCACGCTCCGGTGGTCATCGTGCGGCACCGCCCGTTGGCGCCGACGTGGTCGACGGCCCCCGTGCCCTGACGGAGGTGGCCACGCCGGAACGGGACGGGCGGGACCGGGCCGGCCGCGGAACCGGCTCGCGCCGGCGGTCCTCGTCGTCGACGAGGCCGGCGGCGTACACCCGCAGCAGGTCGTGCATCTCGTACCGGCCGGAGCGGACCTGGGTGAGGCGATGGGTGACCAGCTCGGCCATGAGACTCCTGGCCCGGCCGGGATCGACGGCGGCGAGGCTGCCCGCCGCCGCGGTCGTCAGCGGGTCGGGGTGCCGGGCCAGCAGCCGGAACAGGCGGGCCGCCGACGGACTCAGTTCCCGGTACGAGCCGGAGAAGACCGTCGTCAGTTCGGCATCGAGGTGCTCGCCGAAGTAGTCGAGCCGGCGGCCGCCGTCGGCCAGATCGTCGGCGATCTCCGCGAGTGACCGATCGGGATGCGTGACAGCGCGTGCGGCGACCGTCGCGAGGGCCAGCGGCAGCCGACCGCACCGGATGATGATCTCGTGCACCGCTGTCGGGTCCGCGACGACCCGTTCGGGTCCCAGCCGCCGCGCCAGGTGCTCCCGCGCCTCGTCGGTCGAGGGCAGATCCAGCGGCAGGGGATGGGCGCCGGCGGTGGTGATCAAGCCGGTGATCCGGGTGCGGCTGGTCACGATCGCCAGGCAGCCGGGTGCGCTGGGAAGCAGGTGCCGCACCTGCTCGAAGCTGCGACAGTTGTCCAGCATCACGAGGACCTGACGCCCGGCGAGGATGCTGCGATAGAGGCCGGCCAGCGCGTGCAGTTCGGTCGGCATCGCCTCCTCCGGCACGCCGAGGGAGCTGAGGAACCCTCGGAGCGCCTCGGTCGCGCTCATCGGATCATCCTTGGCGGTGAAGCCGCGCAGGTCGGCGTAGAGCTGCCCGTCCGGATACGCCGCGACCAGCCGGTGCCCCAGCCGGATCGCGAGGGTCGTCTTGCCGACGCCCGGCATCCCGTCGATCGCCAGGGCCACCGTGGCCCGTCCGTGCCGCCGGTCCTCGTCCAGAAGGTGCTCGGCCTGGGCCAGCGCATCGGCCCGGCCGCTGAAGAAGGGGTGATCCGGCGGCAGCTGAGCCGGCGTCCGTGGCGGGTCCGCCGGCCGGCTGGCATCCCCACCCCCCGCCTGTCGCCGTGGGGCCGGACCGGTGGCGATCGGCGCGAACCGCTGGTGCAGCACGCGCTCGTAGGCCGCGAGCAGCTCGCGGCTCGGGTCCATGCCGAGCTCGTCGCTGAGCCGGCGGCAGATCTCCTGGAAGCTCTCCAGCGCCTCCGCCTGGCGCCCGTCGGCCGCCAGCGCGAGGACGAGCCGAGCCCGCAGCGCCTCGTCGAGAGGGTTCTGGCCGACCGCCTCGCGCACCGCCGGAAGCACCAGTCGCACGTCACCGGTGAGCAGAGCGGCGTCCACAGCGTCCCGGACCACCTCGACGCGTTCGGCGTCGACCGCGGTGAAAGCAAGCTGACGGCGCATGTCCGTCTCCAAGCCCGCCGCGCAGGGCCCGCGCCACAGACTCAACGCCCGGTGGTAGAGCGTGACCGCGCGGCCGGGCTCGTCCGCCTGCCTGGCGTCGGCCACGAGGTGACGGAAGCGGAGCAGGTCGAGGGTGCTCTCATCGGCTCGTAGCCGGTAGCCGGCGGCCTGCCGGACCAGATACGTCCCGACGGCGCGCACCGGCAGGTCGGGCTCGATGGCCCGCCGCAGGAGGCCGATGTACCGATGGATGACGTTTGCGGCGCTCCTGGGGGGATCTTGATCCCAGAGCATGTCGACCAGCTCGGTGAGGCTGACCACCGATCCGGCGCGGGTCAGCAGCAGGGCGAGCACGAGTCGCTGCTGACGGCCACCGAGATCGATGTCGAGGTCGTCGTGTCGAACGCCGACCGGTCCGAGGACGGTGAACAGCACGGCCATCACTCTCCTTCCCATCCGCCACGGGTCGCGCGCGAGCTGCTCGACCCTGCGGGACCCGAGGAGCACGTCCCGCGCCGATCACGAGTCTGGCTGTCGTCCTCCCGGGCATAATGCGTCACGTGACGGTGACCGTGACGGTGACGGAGTTGCCGGCGCGGTCGAGGTCACTGCCGCCAACCGGGACGACAGCCCGCAGTCCTCGTACAGTCGTCCTGTGTCGGGCTTCGTGATCGGTCGCGCCGAGGAGATCACGAGGCTCCGGGCGCTGATCGCCGCGGGCGTGGCGGGCCACGGTGGCGCGTTGCTCCTGCGGGGGCCCGCCGGGATCGGGAAGTCGACGCTGCTGGGTCGGGCCGTCGAGGCGGCGGACGACGCTGGCGCCCTTCTGCTCAGTGGATCGGGTTCAGCCGCCGAGTTTGCCCCCAACGACTCCCTGCTCGGGCAGTTGCTCCAGCCCGTGGCGTCGGAGGCCGCGCGATTCCCCGTGCTCGAAAACCTGCTGCGTGCCTCCGGAGATTCGGCAGGCCCGTACGCCGTGGCCCGGGCCATGCTGGAACTCCTCACGACCCTCGCCGAGCAAACGCCCGTGGTTCTCGTGGTGGACGACCTGCACGGTGCGGATTCGACCTCCGCGGTCGTGCTGTCCTTCGTCGGCCGCCGGATTCTCTCGGATGCCGTCGTCCTCGTGGGCGCGTACCGCGAGGAGTCGGAGATCCACGCCGCTTTCGCCGCCGGCCTGCCCACGATCTCGGTTCCCCCGCTGGACGCACCGTCGGCGGGCCGGCTGCTGACGGCGTGCGCCGCGGATCTCGACGCCGCCCGGCGGCGGCGCATCCTGCGGGAGGCTGGGGGAAACCCGCTCGCATTGACCGAACTTGCCCAGGCCCCGCACCAGCCACCCGCATCGGTCGCCCCCGACGAGCTGCCGCTGACCGAGCGGCTGACGCAGACGTTCGCCGCCAGGGCGGCGGCGCTTCCCGAACCGACGCGGCTGTGCCTGGTCGTGGCGGCCCTGGGCGACAGCGGACTGAACGAGGTGCTGACCGCCGCCGGCGCGGTGGCGGGCCGACCCGTGGATCTGTCACACCTGGAGCCGGCCGCAGCCGCCGGGATCATCGAAGCCCTCGACGTGGGCAGGCCGGTGCGGTTTCGGCACCCCCTGATGCGGTCGGCGATCAGCCAGGTAGCGGGTGCGGAGCTGCGCCGGTCGTGTCACGCCGCGTTGGCGGCACTGACCGTGGAACGGCCGGAGCGCAACGCCTGGCACCGCGCATCCGCGTCTGACGGGCCGGACGAGCAGACCGCCGCGGACCTGGAGAGCGTGGCCCACACGGTCCGTGACCGCGGCGACGCCGCCGTCGCGCACGGGATGTTCCTGCGGAGCGCCGAACTCACCGTCGAACCGACACGGCGGCACCGTCGACTCATGGCCGCGCTCGTCGCCGCCGCCCACCTCGGTGACGCGCAGGAGATCGCACGGCTGTTCCGTCTCATCGATCCGCGCAGCCTGGAAGCCCCGTCCCGGCTGCTGCTCTCGCTGTTGCGGGGAAACTACGTCGACGGTGGTTGGGGCTCCGACGTGCCGCTTTCGCTCATGTCCGAGGTGGCCGCGACCACGAGCGCCGGTGACGACGCCGACTACGAGCAGGTCCTGGTCAGCATCGGGGAGATCGCGACCCGGTTCTACTGGTCGGGCGGCCCGGCTGATCCCCCGCGCACGGCTCTGGCCGACATCGTCGACCGGCTGCCGCTGACGGCCGAGGACCCGCGACGACTGCACGCCGAGGCGATGCTGAGGCCGGCCGAGCGCGGCGCGTCGGTGCTGCGGCGGCTGCGGAGGATGGACACCTCGGGTCTCGGTCCCATCGACCTCTATCACCTCGGCCTCGCCGCTCAGGTCGCCGGTGACCTTCCGCGCTCCCGCCGGCTGCAGGCCAGGGCCATCACCGCCCTCCGGGAGTCGTCGCAGCTGACGCTCCTGGTCAACGCGCTCACCTCGCAGAGCCTCGCGGCGCTGCTGCTCGGCGACGCGCGCCTGGCTGCGACCTGCGCCGAAGAGTCCGCCCGGCTGGCGCCGGACATCGGTCGGCCCATCTCCGTGTCGGTGGGGCAGATCCTCGGCGCCGCCGCGGCGGGCCTACGCGGCGATGTCACCGCCGCCGAGTCGCTGGCCACCGCGGCCGAACGTGTCCTCATGCCGCTGGGCGTCGCCGAGGTGCTCATTCTCGTGCATCTCGCACGCGGTCTCACCGCACTGGGCGCGAACCGGGACCGGGCGGCGTACGAGGAACTCGCATCGATATTCAACTCCGTCTCGCCGGGCTTCCACGCCCACTTCCGGCTGTTCCTCGTCCAGCACCTGGCCGAGGCGGCTGTCAGAGCGGGCCGGCAGGACGAACTCGGCGTGATCGTCAGGCAGCTCACTGCGGAGGCCAGGCCCTCGGATTCGCCCGCGCTGGCGGCCGGCCTGCGCTACGCCACCGCCGTTCTCGCCCCCGACGACCATGCCGACGAGGCGTTCCAGAAGGCGCTCGGCGCGGACGCGCTCGGCTTGCTGGAGCGGGCGCACCTGCAGCTGGCCTACGGGGAGTCGCTCTCCCGCCGAGGCCGCCCGCGGGAGAGCCGGCCGCACCTGCGGGCCGCGGTGCGGACCTACGAGGCGCTCGGATTGGCGCCCTGGACCGAGAAGGCCCGCGCGCGGTTGCGCGCTTCCGGCGAGCGCGTCGGCGCCCTCCGGACCGACGGGATCGATCTGCTGACTCCGCAGGAGCTGCAGATCGCCGCGCTGGCCGCGAAAGGCCTCACCAACCGTGACATCGCCCAGCGGTTGTACCTGTCGCCGCGCACGATCAGTTCCCACCTCTACCACGTCTTTCCCAAACTCGGGATCACCTCGCGCACCGAGCTGGCGCGGGCGGTGGGCCCCGCGGTCACCGACCTCGGCCGAGAGGACGGCACGGAACACGCCGACCCGTAACAGATTCACGGTCCCGCGCGTCTTGACGGCATGACTACTCCACCTTCCGGCGCTCTGGTTCCCCGCATGCGGACATGGTTGCGCGGCGGCCTGATCACCGTGGCCTCGCTGCAAGCCCTCGTCTCCGTCTGGCAGTACGTGTTTCCCCGCTCGTTCTACGACGACTTCCCGACCGTGGAACTCGATCCCCCCTACAACCAGCATCTGGTGACCGACGTCGGCGGCCTGGGCCTGGCGCTGGCCGCCATGCTGTTCTACGCCGCCCGGGTACTCCAGAGCACCGTCGCCACGGCGTCCCTCATCGGCTACCTGATCTACGCGGGGACGCACTTCCTCTTCCACGTCACGCACTTCGACAACTTCTCGCCGCAGGCCGCGCTGGGCGTCGGCACCGGCCTCGGGATCGAGGTGATCCTGGCGATCTGCTTGCTCTACCTGGTGCGGTCGATGCGGCGGGCGGAGTACGCCGACGGCACCGACGTTCACGCCCCGGCCTGAGTGCCCTCGACGGGTCACCCGAGGCGGCGACGTGCCGCCTCGGGGTCCGTGGACGAGACCGGTAGGCCGGTGGCGGCGGGGGTGCCGGCCTACCCGGCGAGGGCGACGAGCGCGGCCGTGTCACCGGTTCGCGCCGCCGCCACGAACGCGCTCAGCAATCGCGCCCGGTGCGCCGGCGTGCCGGTCGACGGGGTCGACCCGCGCGGCGCGGCCAGGCGCAGGCGGGCCCGGTAGGCCAGCTGCCGGGCGTGCGGCTCGGTGCGGCCGAGGGCGGCGCCGATCTGGCGGTACGGCAATCCGAAGGCCTCCCGCAGGAGGTAGGTAACCTGTTCGCACGGCGTGAGGACGGTCGCGACCACCTCGATGGCGGCACGCACGTCGTCCGCACGTTCGGCGAGGCGTGCCGGGCCGTCGCCCCGCGCCGGAACGTTCTCCAGCCAGTCACCCGGTGCCACGGACGACCGGTACCGGGCCGAGCGGATCGCGCTGATCGCCAGCCGCGAGGTCGTCAGGGACAGGAAGGCCGGTGGGCTGTTCACGAGGCTGCGGTCGACCCGCTGCCACCGCAGCCACGCCTCCTGCACGATGTCCTCGGCGTCGACGTGACGTCCGGCGATGCGGTGCGCGATGGCCAACAGCCGCTCCCGCACCTCGAGGAAATCGGCGAGACCGTCCGGCCGGACCGGCGTTGCGAGGGGCATGTCGGGGCGCCTTTCTGGGCGTGCGATCGGTGCACCCGACGCTAGGCAGCGGCAGTGCGGAACCGGTGCCGATCGGGTGCCTGCCCCACCGCCGGCCTCAGGGGACGTCGCCGTCCCTCGCCGCCTGCCGCAGCGCGTCGCGCGCGGCGACCTGCCGAGCGGTGACGGCGGCCGAGGAGGCCGCGGTGCGCGACAAGGGGGGATCGGGCAGGACCCCCGCGACGATGCCGACCCGGACCAGCGCGGGGACGTCCACGTCGAGCCGGCGGGCGATGAGCAGCAGGTCGGCGACGTCCTCGTCGTCACGCAGGCAGAGGAGCAGGACATCCACCCGGGCCATCGGCGCACCCTGGTCACCGAGCCCGATGAATCCGACGTTCGTCATTGTCATCTCCCTCTCGTGACGGTCGGTTCAGCCGACCAGCTTCAGCGCCACGTCCCACAGCCGATCGGCGTTGCCCGGATCGAGCGCGTAGTCCGCCACGCCCCGGTGGTCGGCCGGGCGCTCGGTGACCACCGGTGCCTCGGCGCAGTCGTCGAAATACCTGCCGCCGACGCCGTCCAGCAGCGGTGACGCCGCCAGCAGCACGGAGGTGGCGGCGCCCTGCTGCGGCGTCTTGCGCCGCTCCGGCGGCGTCCGCAACCCGCCGGTGTGCTTCTGCAGGCCGGTCGCGATCGCGCCCGGGTTCAACGCGTTGGCGTAGATGCCGTCGTCGGCCCAGCGCCGCGTGGCGGCCACGGCCAGCAGGACGTTCGCGGTCTTCGACTGGGCGTATGCGGTCAGCGGATCGTAGGGCCGGAACAGGTAGTGCAGGTCGTCGAAGACCACCGGGCAGAACAGGTGCCCGGTGGAGGCCACCGACACCACGCGGGCGCCGCGCGCGGCGGCCATCGCGTCGTGCAACCCGACCGTCAGGGCGAGATGCCCCACGAAGTTCGTGGCGAACTGCATCTCCCAGCCCTGCGGGCTGCGTTCCAGCTCGGGCAGCGCCATGATCCCGGCGTTGTTGACCAGGATGTGCAGCGGCTGGTCCCAGCCGGCCACGAACCGGCGTACGGAGTCCTGGTCGGCCAGGTCCAGCTCACGAACGGTGACCCCGCTGTTGCCGGTGCTGGCGGTGATGTCGGCGGCTGCCTGCTCGCCGGCGGCGGGCCTCCGTACGGCCAGCACGACCTCCGCGCCGGCGCCCGCCAGGGCTCGGGCGGTCTCGATGCCGATTCCCGCCGCACCGCCGGTGACGAGCGCCCGCCGGCCGGTGAGGTCCACGTCCTCGACGACCTCGGCGGCGGTCGATGCGAAGCCGAACGGCGTGGTGATCCGCTGTGTCATGTCGCTCCTCGTGTCGGTTGTCGCTGTCCACCGTGCCGGGCGGCACGGCGGTTATCCGGGGTTCCGGTTTTCCTGGTAGTGCGAGGACCAGGCACGCGAGCCGCCCTACGATGACCGGGTGACCAAGGCCGGCCGGCTCGGCGAATACCTGCGCGCCCGCCGCGAGCTGATCGGCCCGGCGGACGTGGGCCTTCCGGGGCACGGCCGGCGTCGCGTCCCCGGTCTGCGTCGGGAAGAGGTGGCGCTGCTGGCCGGGATCAGCGCCGACTACTACCTGCGGCTGGAGCAGGGCCGTGACCGGCACCCGTCGGACCAGGTCCTCGATGCCCTCGCCCGTGCGCTGCTGCTGGACGCCGACGCGACCGCCCACCTGCACCGGCTCGGTCGGCCCGTGCCGATGAGGCCGGCCCGTCGGCCCGAACAGGTGTCCACCGGTATCCGCCAGCTCGTCGCCTCCTGGAGCGAGACGCCCGCGTTCGTGTACGGCCGGTACGCCGACGTGCTGTTCGCCAACCGGGCGGCGACCGCGCTCTCCCCGATCTTCACCGCGGGGACCAACGTGTTGCGGGCGGTCTTCCTCGACCCGGCGGCCCCGGCGGCGTACCCACTGAACGAGACCGTGGTGTCGAACGCGGTGGCCGGCCTGCGGTCCCTGGTGGCCGCCGACCCGGACGATCCACGCCTGACCGACCTGGTCGACGAGCTGTCGTCCGGCAGCGATCGCTTCCGCCGGCTCTGGGCCCGTTACGACGTCGCCGTCCGGTCCGGTGGCGGGCTCCGGACGTTCCACCACCCGAGAGCCGGTGAGCTGCGCCTGCGGTACGAGAAGCTCGCCGTCACCGGCACGAGCCAGATGCTTGTCGTCTACCACGCCGAACCGGGCAGTGGCTCCGCGGCGGCCCTCCGGGCGCTGGCCCGCGTCGACGACACGAACGCGTGACCTCGCGACCTGCGCGCCTCACGCCGGAACCACGTACGGGAACGTGGCGCCGCGGATGTCCTCGGTCAGTGCGGCCGGTAGACCGGTGCCCACCGCCGAATTGGTGACCAGCGAGAACATCACCTCCGGCGCGTTGTCGCCGAGCCCGCGACCGTTGATGTCGGTGAAACCGAACACCGCGGGCGTGCCGACCTGGTACGGAAGGGTGTCGGGCAGGATGCGTCGCACCACGTCGAGGGCGTACGCCTCCGGGCGGGCGGTGGTGCCCATCCGTCGCACGGCGGCGGCGACCTGAGCCTGGATCGACGAGGAGTAGTTCGCCCAGTCGTCCGCGGGGTGCGTCCCGTTCGCGGCGCTCGCCGCCTCGCTGTCGGCGTCACGGAACAGCGGCCAGATCATCGGCATGCCGGCCCGGCTCGTCTGCCGCCAACCACCCGCGTCGGTGGCGAGCCGGGTCGTGCTCCACACCCGGATCATCCGGTCGTCGAACAGCTGCGGGTCGTGGTGCGGAACCCGCAGCACGATGCTCTGCACCGTGGAGCCCGCGAACGTGTTGGTCGCCGCCCCGGGAAGGAAGCCGGTGATCGGTACGTCCTTGCCATGGATCACGAGTTGATCCATCGCCGCGAGTTGACCGAGGTCCAGGAAGAACGTCTCCGCGGCCCGGCCGGCCCACACCCGCACACCACCGGCGCCCGCGTTCTCCTGCCCGGTGCGGCACCGGGCGATCTCCGTTCCCACGGCACCGTCGTCGGCCGCGTCGTCCCCCTCCAGCCGGAACACTCGAAACGTCTGGTCGTCCATGCCGTCGCTGTCGAAGACGAAGCGGAACGCCAGATTCTCCACCGGTGAACCGTCCAGGTGGATCCGGATCTCGTAGCGCGCCTCGTGGTGAAAGCCCACCGCTGCGTCCCCGGCCAGCGACGTCCGTGTGTTCATCACGAAGACGGTCGCGTCCCGGTCGTCGAAGACGTACTGATCGGTGATGTTGAGCCGCGGATCCCGCCGAGCTGCCGGCGAGTCGAGGTGATGTGACATGTGCATCCCATTCCTGTCGGAGCCCCGAAGGGCAGAACCTGCGCCACGACGTTCGGATGGAGTGTCGCCTCGATCGCCGTGCCGGCGCTGTGCCAGCGAGCGGCGGCGAGCCGGCGTACCGCGTGGTCACGTGCGCCGGGCATCGCCCGCCGACGTGCCCTCCGGCGGGTCGACCCCGTGGGCCGGGGCCGGCACCCGGGGCCCCGCGCCGGTCAGGAAGGCGTCCCGCGGGTGCTGCACCGAGCGCAGCGAGACGATGTCCCGGCCGAACGGCACCGCCGTCGCCCAGACCGCGAGCACCCGGACCTTCCGCTCCCAGGTCGGCACCGCCAGCACGTGGTAGCCGCGGTGCATCAGCCAGGCGGGGAAGCCCCTGACGACCAGCCGGTGGAACTGGAAGATTCCCCGACCGAGACCGAGCGTGGCGACCGCACCGAGGCTGTGGTGCAGGTAAGGCTCGGGTTTCCGACCGCGCAGCGTGGCGATCAGGTTGGCGGCCAGCAGTTTGCCCTGCCGTACCGCGTGCTGGGCGTTGGGTACGGTGGCCGCGCCGTCCCCGGCCGCGGCCAGGTCGGGGACGGCCGCGTCGTCGCCGGCGCCCCATGCGTCCGGCACCGGCGCCTCGTCGGTGCCGACCCGCAGGTCGGCCCGGACGGTGAGCAGCCCACGGGTGTCGACGGGCAGGTCGGTGTGGTTGTGCACCATCGGGTTCGCGCCGTTCCCGGCGGTCCAGACGATCAGCTCGGAGTCGAACTCCTCCCCGGTGGACAGGACGACGTGGCCGTCGCGTGCCGAGCGCAGTTGCGTGTTCAGGTGCACGTGCCCGCCGCGTCGGCGCAGCGATCGCACCACCCACTCGCCGGGGGCGTCGGTCACCTCGGGCAGGATCCGGTCCCGGGCCTCGACGAGGTGGAAGCTCAGCTCGTCCGGATTCAGCTCGGGGTAGCGGCGTAGCAGCGAGCCGGCCAGCGCCAGCGCCTCGCCGAAACCCTCCACCCCGGAGAATCCACCGCCGACGAACGTGACGGTGAGTAGCTTGCGGCGCAGCGGCCCAGGCGGCAAGCCGGCGGCCTCGTCGAAGGCGGTCAGCAGCCGGTCGCGGATCGCGACGGCCTCCTCCACGTGCTTCATCCCGATCGCCCGCTCGGCGATGCCCGGGATCGGCAGGGTGCGGGTCACCGCGCCCGCTGTCACGACGATGATGTCGTACCCGAGCGCGTACTCCTCGCCCAGCGCGGGGCGGACGGTGACCCTGCGGTGCGCGTGATCGATTCGGGTCACCCGCCCGGCGATGATGTCGGTCCTGCTCAGGTGCCGGCGCAGGGAGACCGCCGCGTGCCGGGCCTCGACCGAACCGGCCAGCACCTCGGGTAGGAACGGCTGATAGGTCATGTACGGCCGGGGATCGACGAGGACCACCCGGGCCTCGCCCCGGCGGAGCTTCCTCTCCAGTCGCCAGGCCGTGTAGAAGCCGGCATACCCTCCACCGACGATGAGGATCGTCCGCATCTCGCGCCCCCTGTCTCTCGTCCCGCACCGCTATGACCGGGTGGGCGGGCGATCTGTGACAGGTCCCATCGGCTGTCCCGACCCCGCGGCCAGCACCGCCATCGGTGTCGGCGGGTCGGGCAGCGGCGGATCCCCTCCCGGACAGCGGCGGACGCTTGCCCCGCTGGGACCGGACACCCGGGCCGCTCGTGACAGCCGGCGTCGCGGGCTCGGCGTCACATCCGGTGGCGCTGTCGGGTCCTAGCGGGTGCGTCGGGTGAGTGCCCGGCGCTCCCGACCGAGACAAGGGTGTGACGACATGAAGATCGCCGTACTGGGCGGTACCGGGCTGATCGGTTCCCAGGCCGTGGCCGTGCTCCGCGAGCACGGGCACGAGGCGGTGCCGCTGTCGCCGTCCAACGGGGTGGACCTGCTCACGGGTGAGGGCCTCGACGCCGGACTCAAGGGCGCCGACGTGGCGCTGAACCTGACGAACTCGCCCACCTTCGACGAGAAGTCCGCCGACTTCTTCCGCACGTCCATGGAGAACCTGCTGGCCGCGGCACAGCGTGAACAGATCGGTCACCTGGTGATCCTGTCCATCGTCGGGGTCGACCAGGTGCCGGACCCGTACTACCGGGCGAAGGTGCTCCAGGAGGAGGTCCTCGCGGCCGGCCCGGTGCCGTACACCATCGTCCGCGCCACCCAGTTCTTCGAGTTCATCGGCGCGATCATGTCCTGGACCAGCGACGACGACACCGTACGGCTGCCCGCCACGCCGGTGCAGCCGATGGCGTCGGCCGACGTGGCGAAGGCGGTGGCCCGGGCCGCGGTGGGCGCGCCGCGCAACGGCATCCAGAACGTCGGCGGCCCCGAGGTGCTCCGCCTCGACGAGTGGGGCAGGGCGGCCCTGGCCGCCACGGGGGACACCCGGACGGTCGTGGTCGACCCCACCGCCGGGATCTTCGGCGTGGTGCCGGGCGACGTGCTGACGGCCCCGCAGGACGCGGTACTCGCCACCACCAGCTACCGACAGTGGCTCGCCCGCTGACCACCAGGCCCGGGGGGCCGGCACCCCGACGGGTGCCGGCCGCCCCGCATGGGACCCGTGCTGGGCCGAGGATGCTGATCCGCACATCAGTCATGGTCGGACGGGGCCTCCGCACTCCTTCGAAACTCGTTCGGAACCGGGCCTTCCTAGCGTCGGGACAGACGACCGTCACCGATCAGGAGGCATCGATGCCCGAACCGGCAGGGGAAGCCACCACGGCCCACCCGGACCACCTCGCCGACTTCCTCGACGTCCGCGACCGGCTGTTGCGGATCGCGCGACGCATCGTCGGCGACCGGTCCGACGCGGAGGATGTCGTGCAGGACGCCTGGCTGCGCTGGCATCGCACGGACCGCAGCCTGGTACGCAACGCGCCGGCGTTCCTGTGCCGGACCACCACCCTGTTGTCGATCAACGCCACCCGCACCGCGCACCTGCGGCACCGCGATCCGGCGGACCCCTGGCTGGCGGAGCCGGTGGACCCGGGCGACGACCCCGCGACGGTGATGGAACGCACCGAGGAGCTACGCGCCGCGATCCTGCTGCTCGTCGAGCGCCTCGCCCCCCGTGAGCGCTGCGCCTACCTGCTCCGCGAGGCGTTCGGCTATCCGTACCGGCACGTCGGGGAACTGCTCGGGCTCACCGAGGCCAACGCGCGCCAGGTGATCCGCCGGGCCCGGGCCCGGCTGGCCGGGGGCCGAGGCGCGCCCGCTTCACCGGTGGAACAGCTCCGGCTGCTCGCGGCGTTCGGGGAGGTCACCCGCACCGGTGACCCCGCCGCCCTCGTCGCGGTCGTCGACGCTCCGTCCGGCAGGACGGCCCCCGTCGGCCGTGGACGTCCGAGCGCCCTGTCCCTCGCCGCCGGAGGCTGACGTGGACCCGGGATGTCCGGTGGCATTCGTCCAGCCGTCGGCTCGACCGTCGGCCACACTCGGGGTGTGACGACAATCGAGCCGATGACCTCCACCCACCCGGTGTTCGATGAGTTCGCCGTACTGTTCGACGACTACCGGGTGCACTACGGCCAGCCGTCAGCCCTGCAGAGCACCCGATCCTGGTTGCGCGAGCAGGTCGCCCGGCACCGGCTCGCCGCAGCGGCCGCCATCCGGGCTCAGGAGGTCTGCGGCTTCATCACGGTCACGGTCATGCCGGCCTCGCTCAGGTTGGGCACCGCATGGTCGATCCGCGACCTCTACGTGGCGCCGGATCATCGCCGTACCGGTATCGCCGACGCCCTCCTGCGGCACGTCATCCGGAACGCCGGTGACGCCGGCGCACATCGCGTGTCACTCCAGACCGAGACCGACAACGTGCCGGCCCTGACGCTCTACACCGACATCGGGTTCCAACCCGTCACCGGCCTGGAACTGCTCAACCTCACCGTGGATCCCCCTCGCCACGTGCCGTGACCGAGATCGGACGGACCGGTCGCGTGCCGACGGCCACAGGCGTTGCCGGGTCGGCGAGGCGCGTCACGGCGCCGGGTGGGGCGCCGGGGCCGGCGCACGCTTGGCCCGCTGGATCTGCGCGTAGACGTGGGTCCGCAGCTCGGTGAACCGGGGCAGCGCCCGCGTGGTGAGCTGATCGCGTTCCCGCGGGAGGTCGATCACGAGGTCTTCCCGCACCCGGGTCGGCGAGTGGGACAGGACGAGCACGCGCTGGCCCAGGTACACGGACTCGTCGATGTCGTGGGTCACGAAGACGGTGGAGATACCGCGGTGCAGGTGCAGGTCGCGGACGAGGTCCTCCAGGTCCGCGCGGGTCTGCGCGTCCACCGCCGCGAACGGCTCGTCCATGATCAGCACTTCGGGCCGGTACGCGATGGCGCGCGCGATGGCCACCCGTTGTTGCATCCCGCCGGAGATCTGCCACGGATGGCTGCGTGCCGACTGCGGCAGTCCGACCGCGTCGAGGGCGTCGGCGACCCTCCGGTCGCGTTCGGCGCGGGAGAGCTTCTGGTGTCGGAGGGGCAGCTCCACGTTGCCCCGGACCGTCAGCCAGGGATAGAGGCTGCGGCCGTACTCCTGGAACACCACCGCCATCGCCGGGCTCGGGCCCGTCACCGGAGATCCCTCCATCTCGACGAGGCCGCTGGTGGGCCGGAGCAGTCCGGCGAGGCATTTCAGCAGGGTGGTCTTTCCACAGCCCGACGGGCCGACGACGCACAGCAGTTCGCCGGGCATCATGGTGAAACTGAGATCCCCGATCGCCTCGACCTCGCCCCGGCCGGAGGGGTAGACCTTCCGCAGGTGCTCGACCCGCAGCAGGGGACGTGTGTCAGGCACGGGTGACCTCCCTCATTCCGTGGTACCAGCGCAGGACGCGGCGTTCGACGACGCCGAAGGCCACGGCGAGGAGAACGCCGATGAGGCCGAGCAGGAGGATGCCGCTCCACATCTCGGCGATGAGGTAGTTCCGCTGAAAGTAGGCGATCCGGTAGCCGAGGCCGGCCGAGGACGCGAACATCTCCGAGATGACCATGAGGATCAGGGCTACCGAGAGTGCCTGCCGTACGCCGGTCATGATGCGTGGACTCGCCGCCGGGAGGATCAGCAGCCACACCCGTTCCCACCGGGAGATCCGGTACGAGTCGGCGGTCTCCAGCATCACGCTGTCGGTCGCCCGGACGCCCTCGATCGTGTTCAGCAGGATCGGCCAGATCGCGCCGGAGGTGATGACCACGACCTTCATGGTGTCGGTGATGCCGAGCAGGAGCATCGCGACCGGAATCAGCACCGGCGGCGGGATCGCGCGGAAGAACTCCAGCAGCGGTTCGAGGGTCTCGCGTAGCGGGCGGAACCGGCCGATGAGGACGCCGGCGGCGACGCCGAGCACGATCGACGCGAACAGGCCGGCCAGCAGCCGGTACACGCTCGGCAACACGTCGTCGACGAACGCCGGGCCGATCCAGGTCCGCCGGAACGCGTCCAGGAGCGGGCCGGGGCCGACGAGGAACCGGTTGGCCGACCGGGTGGACCAGACGGCCCAGAGCCCCACGGCCAGGACGGGAAGCCCGACCGCGTACAGGACGTGCTCGGCGACCCGGACGCCGAGGCCGCGAGGGGCGGTCCGGCCCGCACCGAGCGCGGTCATCGGGTTGCCTCGTCCGCGAGCACCGACTGGTGCCAGGCCAGCGAGCGGCGTTCGGCGAAGCGGAACACGACGTTCACCACCACGCCGAGGAGCCCGGTGACCACGACGAGGCCGTAGAGGCCGACGGCGTCCCCGGCGGAACGCGACAGCTCGATCATGCGTCCGAGGCCGGGGTTACCGATCACCATCTCCGCGGTGACGGCCAGGATGAGCGCGACCGCCGCGGCGAGGCGCAGGCCGGTCATCAGGTACGGCAGAGCGGTCGGCAGGACGACATACCGCAGCCGCTCGTAGCGGGTGAGGCCGAAGCTCCGCGCGGTGTCCCGGGCGACCGTGTCGACGTCGGCGACGCCGTAGATCACCTGCACGAACACCTGCCAGAACGCCGCGTAGACGATGATGACGAGTGCGGCGCGCATCTGCAGGCCGAACATCAGCACGGCGAGGGGGATCAGCGCGACCGACGGCACCGGCCGCAGGAACTCGACCGTCGTGTGCGTGGCGCGACGCAGGAACGGCACCAGCCCGACCACGGTTCCCAGCGCGACCGCGGTGAGCGTCGCCAGGGTGAGGCCGATCGCCCAGGACGTCATGGTGAGCCGGAGCCGCCGCCAGAACGCCAGGTCGCGAACCTCCTGGAGCAGCCGCCCGAACACGTCCGTGGCGTACGGCAGGTCGTGCGGGTCGGCCAGTCCCAGGGTCGGGATCAGTTGCCAGACGGCGAGGAACCCCAGCAGGCCGACGGCGCCCAGCAGGATCTTGCGCATCGGTCGGCTACTGCTGCTGGACGAGACGGTCGAAGTCGGGCTGCCGGTCGAGTACGCGGTACTTCTGGGCGAGCGTCGCCAGTTGCTCCAGGCCGGCCCGGTCGATGTCCCACCCGAACGCCGGGAGCCGGACGGAGTCCGCCACCGCATCCGGCAGTTCGAGGTTGTCCTTGATGGCCTGCCGGAGGTCCTTCTCGTTCGCCGGGTCCTTGGCCCAGGTGAGCGTCTTCTTCATCGCCGCGGAGAAGTCCGCCACCAGCGTGGCGTCGGAGTCCTTCAGCTTGCTCGTCGTGATCGTGGTCAGGGTGGTGAGGCCGGGAACGGTGGCCTGGTACGGAGCGACCACGAGAACGTCACCGCGCTTCCGCATCTGGGTGATGAACGGCTCGGTCACCCAGGCGGCGTCGATGGTGCCGGCGGCGAGTTGGGCCGGTGCGTCCGGGAAGGCCACCTCGACGAACTTGACCTTCGTGGGATCGCCGCCGTCCTTCTCGACCGCTGCCATGATCGTGACGTCGCCGGCGGCGCCCAGGCTGTTCACCGACACCTTGCGTCCGGCGAGCTGGGCCGGCCGGGTGATACCGGACTTCGCGGACGCCACCACGGCGTTGATGTCGTCGCCGTCGGGGTAGGACGACGCGTAGTTTCCGATGATCACCACGCCGAGGTTCTGCAGGTCGGCGCGGAACGGGCCGAACGGCTGGCCGACGGCGAAGTCGATGTCGCCGTTGATCATGGCCGGGATGGCCTGGGCGCCGCCCTGTGCGGGCACCACCTCCACGTCGAGCCCCTGATCCCGGAAGATGCCCGCCTTGATGCCGCCCCACAGCGCGGCGGTCTCGCTGATCGGCAGCGCCGCCACGCGGACCTTCCGCAGGTCGTCGCTCGCCCCGGGGGACGCCGGATCGGTGGCGTCGGAATCCGTG
This sequence comes from Micromonospora humi, assembly GCF_900090105.1. Taxonomy (GTDB): domain Bacteria; phylum Actinomycetota; class Actinomycetes; order Mycobacteriales; family Micromonosporaceae; genus Micromonospora; species Micromonospora humi. Next base: position 67,671 of record NZ_FMDM01000018.1, read on the forward strand.
CAGCCGGTCAGGGCGATCACGACGCCGGCGAGAACAGCGAGGGCGGTGACCTTCTTCATGGGCGGGCCCTTCCGTGCGCAGCGCTCGTGCAGCCTGAGGAGTGGGGTCGACGGAGTGCCGGAGGCATCCGACCGCGTCGATCAGCGTCATGGACAAGCGATTGATTGTCAAGAATTCCAAAAGGGCGAATCGCATATGGAGAACACGTCTTGACGGCCGACGATTTTGTGACCAAACTGTGCGGTTGGTGGCGCGGGCGGAGAGGGCGACGACGTGGCAATCGTGATCGTGGGCGCTGGTATCGGTGGCCTCGCCACCGCGCTCAGCCTGCACCGGGCCGGCTTCCGCGAGATCACCGTCTACGAGCGCGCCGCAGCGCTGCGCCCACTCGGCGTCGGAATCAATCTGCTCCCGCACGCCGTCCGTGAGCTGACCGAATTGGGTCTCGGAGAACGCGTGGAAAGGCTGGGCGCCGCACCCGCCACGCTTGCCTACTACAACCGCCACGGTCAGCAGATCTGGAGCGAGCCACGCGGACTGGCCGCCGGATATCGCTGGCCGCAGCTTTCCGTGCACCGCGGTCGGTTCCAGATGGAACTGCTCGCCGCGGTGCGGGAACGGCTGGGCGCCGACGCGGTGCGCACCGGGCACCGGCTCGTCGGCGTCCGCGACGGCGTCGCGCACTTCGAGACGGTGGCGGGGGAGGTGAGCGTCGCCGGCGACCTGATCGTCGGCGCGGACGGCATCCACTCCGCGCTGCGCCGCCACCATCGGCCCGGCGAGGGGGCGCCACTGTGGAACGGGCTGACCCTGTGGCGGGGGACGGCCCGGGCACCCGGATTCCTGGACGGGCGAACCATGATCATGGCCGGGGACGCGGAACAGAAGTTCGTGGCGTACCCGATCGGCGCCGGCCTGATCAACGTCGTCGCCGAGCGGCGCGGGCCCGGTTTCGCCGGGCCCGACGCGGACTGGAACCGGACGGTCGACCCCGCGCCGGTCGTCTCGCTCTTCGCGGACTGGCGTTTCGCGTGGCTCGACGTGCCGGAACTGCTGGCCGCCGCCGACGAGATCCTCGAATACCCCATGGTGGACCGCGATCCGATCGACACGTGGACCCACGGCAACACCACGCTGCTCGGTGACGCGGCCCACCCGATGTATCCGAACGGTTCCAACGGCGCGTCGCAGGCGATCCTGGACGCACGTACCCTCGCCTTCCACCTCGCCACCGCGCCGACGGTCCGGGCGGCGCTCGACGCCTACGAGGCGGACCGGCGGCCCGCGACCACCACGCTCGTGCTGAGCAACCGGCGGCAGGGCCCGGAACAGGTGATGGTGCTCGCCCACGAGCGCGCGCCGGACGGGTTCACGCACATCCACGACGTCATCGGACCGGAGGAGCTCACCGCCATCGCCACCGGCTACAAGAAGGCGGCCGGGTTCCTCCCCGCCGACCTCAACGAACGGGCCTCCCTGACGCCGACGGCCGTCCCGGGCGTCCTGCCGTGACCGGCCAGGAGCCGACCGAACTGGACGCGGCGCGACTGGCGTCGGTGATCTCACCGCTGCGCCGCACGCTGCTCGCCGCGGCCCGGGCCGCCGAGCACCTGCCGGAGATCCCGGACGCCCAGATCGAGATCGTGCGGGCCCTGCCCCGGGGCACCGTGGCCGGCCCCGGTGAGCTGGCCGAGCGGCTGCGCCTGAGCCGGTCCACGGTCAGCAACCTGCTCACCGCGATGGAGGGCAACGGTCTCGTCGAGCGTCGCCCCCGCCCCGGCAACCACCGCCACGTCGAGGTCCTCGCCACCGCGAAGGCCCTCGACCTGTTCGACCGCTTCGACCTCGCGAGCGGAGACTTGGTCGCCCGCGCCGCGGCGACCCTGCCGGCGGCGGACCGCGCGGCCCTCGCCGCCGCGGTGCCCGCGCTGGAACGCCTCCGCGACGCCCTCGCGCACGCCGAGGACACCTCATGAGTACGCGCCGAGCCGCCGGTCGGGGCGCCGTGACCGCCCCGCCGGTTCCCGGACTGGAGGAAGCGTTCGAGGTGGAGGTGCGGCTGGGCGCGCCGGCGGACCACGGGGTGACCCGTGCCGGTCACCGTCGCGTGGTGCCCGTCGTCGGCGGCCGGGTCACCGGTCTCTTCGAGGCCGACATCCTGCCCGGCGGCGCCGACTGGCAGGTGGTCCGCCCCGACGGCGCGATCGAGATCGACACGCGCTACTCGGCGCGCACCGCCGACGGCGGTCACGTCTACCTGCGTACGTTCGGCGTCCGCAGCGGCCGTGCGGAGGTCCTCGAGGCGCTGCTGCGCGGCGACGCCGTCGACCCGTCCGAGTACTACTTCCGCCTGGGCGTACGACTGGAGACGTCGGTGCCGGCGCTGGCCGTCCTGGAGCAGTCCGTCTTCGTGGCGTCGGCGATCCGCGAGGCCGACCGGGTGCGCTACACCGCCTACCGCGTCACGTAGCTGACGCTTGTCGGGCGTGCCGCCGGGCGCTACCGGCAACCGGTCGATCGACTGGACGGTCCGGGCACCGATTCGTCGCCACGTACCCCGGCCCGGCAGGACATCTGGACCTCCTCCGGGAAGTGCCCCGGAGTCACGGCGCTCCGGTTCGCGCCTAGGGCACCGGGGTATGGCGACCGGGCCCTCGCGCTCGGCCACGAATGGTGCCGAAGCACCGCACCTGCCGGCCGCCCGCTGCCGGCTCGAGTGTCGGCACCCCACTTCGCCACGACGAGTACGTGGGTTCGCGAAGTCTTCCGCGAGGTGCGGCAATCCGTGCGACTTTCGTCAACCGGATGCGCGTCAACTGTTGATTGATCGACGGTGGCTCATGTAGCTTCGCCTTTCATGCCGAGCAATACGGGGGCTGGGCGATGACAGATTTGCTCTTGCATGGTGAATTCCGGTGCGCATCCACCGCTCGCATCTCGGGCGGACCGGCCACCGCCGTCGCGCCGGCGTCGCCCGGTGCCCGATGAGCGCCGGCGTCGAGACCGCCCAGGGAGCGACCGTCCGGGTGACCGACCTGGTCAAGCGGTTCCGCTCGGGCGACGAGACGATCGTCGGCGTCGACCGGGTCACCCTCGACGTGCCGGCGGGCGCCGCCGTCGCGGTGACCGGCCCGAGCGGTTCCGGCAAATCCACCCTGTTGCATCTGATCGGCGCGATCGAACGCGCCGACGCGGGCCGCATCGAGGTCGACGAGGTGGCGGTGACCGGCCTGTCCGGCAGGCGGCTCGCCGACTACCGCAGAGGGACCGGTTTCGTCTTCCAACGATTCCACCTGCTGCCCGCGTTGTCCGCGCTGGACAACGTGCTCGCGCCGCTGCTGCCGTTCCGGCCCGGGCCCGACGACGTCGACCGGGCGCGGATCCTCCTGTCCGACGTGGGGCTGGCCGGCCGGGAGCGCGCCATGCCCGGCCAGCTCTCCGGCGGTCAGCAGCAGCGGGTTGCCATCGCGCGGGCCCTGGTCGGCCGGCCCCGGCTGCTGCTGGCCGACGAACCGACCGGCAACCTGGACTCGGCCGCCGGCGCCGGGATCATCGATCTGCTCTGGCGGCTCCGCGACGAGCACGGCATGACCCTGCTCATGGCGACCCACGAGGCGTCGCTCGCGGACCGCTGCGACCGGACCGTCGAGATTCACGACGGGCGGATTGTCTAGCGCCGACGCATCGGCGCGGAAACGGGGGTGGGGCGATCGGAAACCGACAATGTCACGAATTCCTACAACGCTCATCGACAGCTCGATCAGAAGGAGTGGGAATGGTACGAATTCTCGAAGCGACAGCGGACCGAGTGCTCAGCATGTTCGTTCCGAAGCTGACGGCACAGGCGGCCAGCACCGCCTGCAGCTGCTGGACGGAGTACTGCAGCTGCACCAGCAGCGGTTACGTCCGGGTCCGGGACTGCTGCAGGGGCTGCGACAGCACCGGTACGACCTGCGGCTACTGCCGCACCACCACGACGCGCTGCTGACCTGACGCACGATCGCGATCACCACGCCGTCCCGGCCTGCCGTCGGTCGGCCGGGACGGCCCGTACTGCCTGAGCGGAGAAGCTCCCACCCATGTTGCGGATGGTCTGGTCACAGCTACGGCACACCCGCGGCCGGAGCCTGGCGGTGTTCGCCGCCGTGCTGGTCGCCACCACCGGGTTCACCGTGCTCACCGGGGTCGCAGCCACCTCGCGGCTGGTCGCGCGCGGCTCCATCGACGGCCAGTTCCGCCCGTCGTACGACATCCTGGTCCACCCGTCGCGACCCGCCGACGGCCTGCTGCACCAGGACCGGCCCACCGCGGCCTACGGCGGCATCACCCTGGACCAGTGGCGGCGGATCGAGCGCGTCCCCGGCGTCGAGGTGGCCGCTCCGCTGGCGGTCCTCGGGCTCGCCGACATCCGACCCGACCTGCGGGTCGACGTGACCGACCAGGTCGACCGGAGCGCCGAGCGGCAGGTCATCGAGGTCGCCCCCCGGCTCGGCGCAGACCGTGGGCTGAGCACCCTCGCCGCCGCCCCCACCTACGTGTACGTGTCCCGCCGGCCCCTGCTGGCACTGTCCCGGATCAGCGGCGACCAGGGCGTGTTCGTCTACACCGACGGCACCCGCGTCAACCAGACCGCCTCTGCCGCCGAGTGCCCCGGCACCGGCGGGGGAGGCCCCCTGGAGGTGCAGCCCGACGGGCGGCGCCTCCAGGTGTGCGCGACCGCCGTGGGCAGCTTCGAACCGGCCACCCGACGAACCAGGATCAGCGCGCTGCAGGCCTACCAACTCCTCCCCGGCGGCACCTTCCGGCTGGCGTCGGTGATCACACTCGGCCGCCCCGCCGCCGCCATACCCGCCACCGCCCGACTGGAGCTGCGGCTCCCCGCGGTCGTACCGATGCTCGTCGCCGGGATCGACCCCGCGGCCGAGGCACGGCTGGTCGGCCTGGACCGGGCGGTACGCCAGGGCCGCTACCTGACCGGCTCCGACACCGTCGGCCCCGCAACCGGCAGCTCGTCGACGTCCCCGCTCGCACCCGTCGGCCCGGCGGGCCGGGCGATCCCGGTACTCGCCGCCACGGACCTCGCGGTGGACGAGCAGATGAACCTCGCCGTGTCCCGACTCGCGGTCCGGACCGCCCGACGGGTACCGGGCTCCACCACGGAAGCGCTGTGGCCGCTGCTGCACGACTCGACCAGGACACCCCCGAAGGCGGCCCCGTACGACCTGGGCCAGCTCTACCGTGCCCGACTCGACGCCGCCCTGGCCGGCAACATCCCCCTGTCCGGCGTACAGACCCTGCTGCGGCCGGCATCACCGGCCTATGCGCCACAACCCGACGGCACGAGCCGGCTGCTGCCGCGGGTCGGCGAACCCGGCTCCACCGACCAGGCCATCGACGACCTGTGGCGGGACGCCTGGTTCAGCACCGGCGGCGTCGGCACCGGAGAGTCGATCGTCCTGAACGGGCAGAGTGAGGAGTGGTCGGTCACCCCCGTGGGCAGCTTCGCACCCCGCGACCTCCCCACCGCCGGCGGCGCCGCCCAGCAGGCCCTCGACCTGTACCGGCCGGCGGCGCCGGTGGGCGGCGACGCCCGTACCCGGCAACTGCTCGCCGACCGTCCACTACTACCCGGCGACGATCCGCTGGGCTACCCGCCCCGCCCACCCCACCTGCTGACCACCCTGACCGCCACCCACGACCTGTACAAGAGCGTCCGGTCACCGGCGACGGACACACCGCTGAGCTCCGTCCGGGTGCGGGTGGCGGACATCGACCGGTTCGACGAGGTGGCCCGGGAACGCGTCCGGCTCGTGGCCGACGAGATCGTCCAGCAGACCGGACTGACCGTCGAGATCGTGCTCGGCGGCTCCACCGTACGCAGCCCCGTGCTGCTGCCCGCCAACCAACTCGGCCGCCCCGACCTGACGCTGGCCGAGGCCCGCACCCGCAAGGGTGTGGCCGCCGAGATCGTCACGGCCGTCGACCGCAAGAACCTCATGCTGCTCGGACTGCTCCTGGTGGTCTGCGCCCTGCTGGTCGGCAACGCGGTGTCCACCGCCGTCCGCGCTCGCCGCCGCGAACTGGCCATCCTGGCCTGCGTCGGCTGGCCCGGCTGGCGACTGGGTCAGCTGGTCCTCGCCGAGACCACCACCCTCGGCCTCGCCGCCGGTCTGCTCGGCGCCGGCCTGTCCGGGCCGCTCGGCCACCTGGCCGGCGTCCAGGTCTCCGGCACCGTCGTCCTGCTGTGCATACCGATCGCGGTGCTGCTCACCGCGGTGGCCGGCGCCCTCCCGGCGATCCAGGCCGCCCGAACCCGATCAGCCGAGGCACTCCAGGCAACCCCTGCGCCGGCCCGACGGTCCGCCCCACGGCGGACCTTCGCCGGGCTCGCCCTGGCCAATCTGGTACGGGCCCCCGCCCGCACCCTCGCCGGAGCCGTCAGCCTTGCCGCCGGCGTCGGCGCGGTCACTTTGATCGCCGCCTCCCTCTGGGCGTTCCACGACGGCATGGTGGGCTCACTGCTCGGTCAGGCCGTCTCCGTGCAGGTTCGCGGAGTCGACCTGGTCGCGGTCGGCGGGGTGCTGCTGTTCGGGCTGCTCAGCGTGGCCGACGTGCTCTACCTCAACGTGCGGGAGCGGTCAGCGGAGTTCGCCACTCTCCGGGCCGTCGGATGGCCGGACCGCGCACTCAACCGACTGCTCGTCTACGAAGCTCTCGGCGTCGGGATGCTCGGCTGCGTCCTCGGGACCGCGGCGGGCCTCGGATCGGTGGCCCTGCTGGTCGGTCACCTCGACGGCCGGCTGGCGGTCCTGGCGCTGGCCGTGACCGCCGCAGCGCTGCTGCTGACCGTGCTCGCCGCGCTGGTCCCGGCGATCCTCATTCGCCGGCTCCCGATCGCCGCCCTGCTCACCGAAGAATGACAACCATCGAACCGGACGACCAGTCGGCGGCCGGATCGACCCACGGGGAGGAACCATGACGTACCTGGTGGCCGCACTGGTCGTCGTCGCACTGCTGTGCCTGTTCAACCTGCTGCTCTCCTTCGGCATGATGCGACGGCTGCGCCAACACACCGAACTGCTCAACCGGCCGCTACACGAGCCGGCGGAACGTGACCTGGTCCGCCCCCTCGGGTCCACCGTGGGGGAGTTCGCCGCCACCACGGTCGACGGCGAGCCCGTGTCCCGGGACTCGGTCGGCGCCGCCGCCCTGGTCGGCTTCTTCTCGGTGACCTGCCCGGCCTGCCGGGAACGCAAGCCGGACTTCCTCGCCGGTGCCCCCCGCTTCGCCGCCGCCGGCTGGACCGTCCTCGCCGTCGTGGTCGGTGACCCGGCCGCCTCGGCGGAACTGGTCAGCGAGCTACGACCGGCCGGGACGGTGCTGGCCGAGGATGTCGGCGGACCGGTGGGGGAGGCGTTCACCCTGACCGGCTACCCGGCCTTTGTGCTGGTCCGGGACAACCAGATCGTCGCCAGCTCGTTCGACTTCCACCAACTGCCACCCGCCGAGGCGCCGGTCGCGTCGGCGACCGCCTCCTGACCGTGACCCGACCGACCCTCCGCCGTCGCTCCTGGCGGCGCGCCCGACCCGGCAGGCCGGCGGCGGGAGCACTGTGGCGCGCCGCGATCGGCGCCACCGCGCTGGCCGCCCGGTCCTCCCCGCCGGTGCTGGCGGCGGTGCTGCTGCTCGCCCTGCTCTCCGGCGCACTGCCGATCGCCGCCGCCTGGCTGACCAAACTCGTCCTCGACCGGATCGTCGACCACCAGCCGGGAACGGCCGACCTCATCGGTCTGGCGCTGGGGTTGGCCGGCGCCAGCCTGATCGTCGCGGTGCTGCCCCACCCGCTTCGGTATCTGCACGCCGAACTGGGACGGCGGATCGCCCGCACCGCCCAGGACCAGCTGTACCGCGCGGTGAACGACTTCACCGGGCTGGCCCGGTTCGAGGACCCTCGGTTCCTCGACCGGCTCCAACTGGCCCAGCAGGCCGGCGCCGGTACCCCGGAGCAACTCGTCGCCGGCACCGCCAACCTCCTGCGCGGTGTCGCCGTGGTGAGCGGATTCCTCGGCTCCCTCGTGACGATCAGCCCCACCATGGCGGTGGCCGTCTCGCTGGGGGCGGTTCCGGTACTGCTGGCCGAACTGTGGCTGTCTCGCCGCCGCGCCGAGACCGCGCTGCAGGTCAGTCCCTACGACCGGCGCGAATTCTTCTACCGCAACCTGCTGACCAGTCTCCAAGCGGCCAAGGAGATCCGCCTTTTCGGCATCGGTGACTTCCTCCGGGACCGGATGCGCACCGAGCGAACCCGTTCCGACCGGGCCCGCCGCAGCATGGACCGGCGGGAAGCCCTCAGTCAGACCCTGCTGGGACTTCTGGGCGCCGGCATCGCCGGGGCCGGGCTGATCTGGGTGGTCCAGGCCGCCGGCGCCGGCCGACTCACCATCGGTGACGTACCCATGTTCGTCGCGGCGCTGGCAGCGGTTCAAGGCGGCTTGGCCGGCCTGGTCACCGACGTCACCACCACCCACCACAACCTGCTGCTGTTCACCCACTACCAGGCCGTGGTGAACACCGGCCCGGACCTGCCCGCCCCGGGCCGGCCGGTCGTCGCGCCACCGCTGCGCACCGGCATCGAGCTCGACGACGTCTGGTTCCGGTACGACGATGACCAGCCGTGGGTGCTGCGCGGAGTCACCCTGACCGTCCGGCACGGCGAGGCACTCGCCCTGGTCGGCGCCAACGGCGCCGGCAAGAGCACCCTCGTGAAGCTGCTCTGCCGCTTCTACGACCCGACCCGGGGCGCCATCCGCTGGGACGGCGTGGACCTACGGGACATACCGGCCACCGAGCTGCGCCGACGGATCGGCGCGACCTTCCAGGACTACATGCACTATGACCTGACCGGAGCGGAGAACATCGGCCTCGGCGACCTGAGTACCCTGCCCGAGCGGGCGCGGATCGAGAACGCCGCCCGGCTGGCCGGAATACACGACACCCTTCGTAACCTCCCGCACGGCTACGACACCCTGCTGAGCCGAACCTTCATGAGCGGCGAGGAGAACGACACCGTACGAGTGGGCATGACCCTCTCCGGCGGACAGTGGCAACGACTCGCCCTCGCCCGCGCATTCCTGCGGAACCGCTGCGACCTGCTGATCCTCGACGAACCGAGCGCCGGCCTCGACCCCGACGCCGAAGCGGAGATCCACGACGCCATGCGCGAGCACCGCGCCGGCCGAACCACTCTCCTGATCACCCACCGGCTCGGTGCCGTCCGCGACGCCGACCTGATCGTCGTACTACGCGACGGTCGGGTCGCCGAAACCGGCCGACACGCCGACCTGCTGGCCGCCGACACCCACTACGCCCGCATGTTCGTCCGGCAGGCCAGCGGCTACCGCGAGCCCGAGCCGGCACTGCCCCAGGCGACGGAGTGATCCCGCTCTACTGCGGTGCGGCAGTCACCCTGCTGGCCGGCGCACTGGCCGGCTGGTGGCTGCGGCGACGATTCCTGCTGGTCACCGTCGAGGGGCGCAGCATGGAACTCGGCCACCGGCCCGGAGACCGGGTCCTGGTCGACCGGCGCCGCACGGGCAGCGTCCACGTCGGCGACATCGTGGTGATCGATCGGGACCACGCATCGGACCGACCAGGCCAACCGATGATCAAACGCGTCGCGGCGCTGCCCGGGGACCCGGTACCGCCCGAGGTGTGCGCCTTCCAGCACTGGCCGCTGCACAGCCGAGTGCCTCCCGACCAGATGGTCCTGCTCGGCGACAACCCGGCCGCCAGCGTCGACTCCCGCCAGCGCGGATTCTTCCCCACCGCGCGGCTCCTCGGTGTGGTCGTCCGCCACCTGCACCGCACCCAGCAGGTCCGCACCAACCAGGACGGCGCGCGGAAACTCTCCAGCGCGGCAGAGGAATGACGGAGGCTGCCATGCCGTACGTGCCACTCGGGCTGCTGACCGCACTGTGGTGGGTATTCACCAGCTCCGGCTGGAGCAAGATACGCAGCCCTGCCGGCCAACGCGCGTTCGCCGACTCACTTCGCCCGCTGCCGCTGCTACCCGCGCGCCTGGTGAGCCCGGTGGCCCTGCTCGTCACGGCAACCGAACTCGGACTCGTACTCGGCACCGGCTGGTCGATGGTCGCACTGACGGCCGGCTGGCCCGTGGCGCGACCGGTTGCGGCGCTCGTGCTCGCCGCCGCCCTCCTGCTGCTGACGGTCCTCACTGCCGGCGTGGTGCTCGCGGTACACCACGACACGGGAGCACGCTGCGCCTGCTTCGGCGCCACGCCACAGCCGCTCGGGTGGCGACACGTCACACGGAACACCATCCTGCTCGCGATGACCATCGCTGCCGGGGTGACGGTCGCGGTCACCCGACCGCATCCCCTCCCGCCGGCGGGCGCACTGATCAGCGTCGCGGCCGGGTGGACCAGCGCGCTGATTCTGGTCCGGCTCGACGATCTGGTGGACCTCTTCCGACAGACGCCTGCCCCCGGCCGGACCCCGTCCACCCGCCACCGACCCTGACGACCGCGGCAGCCGCTGCGGAAGCACCGCGATCGCCGGGTTGCCCGGAACCAGTTCTTCGGGCGACGGCAGACGGCGGGACAGGGCATGATGCTCGAATGACATTGGCCGAGATCTGGCCGGTGCGCCGTCTGCGGGTGACGACGTCCGTGCTTGAGCTGGCTGTGCCGGGTGAGGACGAGCTTGCCGAGCTGGCGATCCATGCGGCAGCAGGCATCTACGATCCGCAGAACCGCTTTCTGGCGCGTTCGCCCGTCGCGGGATGGGAGTCGGGACCGTCTCCCCAGGCCGAGTGGTCGTTCCTGCGGTACTACTGGGCGTCCCTGGCGGACTGGCGGCCGAGCAGGTGGAACCTGGTGATGGCGGTGAAGGTCGACGGCGTGTGCGTCGGGGTGCAGGAGATCGGCGCGCAGGACTTCGGGATCACCAGGACCGTCTCCACGGGGTCATGGATCGCGCGGCGGTTCCAGCGGCGTGGTTACGGCAAGGAGATGCGGGTCGCCGTCCTGCACCTCGCTTTCGCCGGACTGGGAGCGGATCGCGCCGAGTCCGCCGCCTGGTCCACCAACGCGCCGTCGCTGGGAGTCTCCTGGTCGCTCGGCTACCAGTCGAACGGCACCACGATCCGGGCTTTCGACGGTGCCCGCCAGGAGCAGATCAACCTGGTGCTCGACCGCGAACGGTGGGAGAGCCGCCGTGACGACATCGCGATCCACGGAATCAGCGACGAGGTGCTTGAGCTGACGGACGCCGGACGAACCGCATCCCGGTGATGGCCGCTGCCCGCGTTGCCGCACGTCCGCTGGGCTGTTTCAGCCATTGGTGGAGCCGGCGTGCCGTCGATTGCCCGGCCTGCCTCGTGGACCCCGTGCACCAGGTACGACCGGCTTGTCGTCCAACGAGGACGCTGTGACATTGCGGGGTGGCGCGCTCTGTGACGTGTCTGCGACGATGCAGCGCGGTGCGGGCGGTGCGGAGGATGAGGGTCAGCGATGCCAGACCGGGTGATCTGCTTCAGCTTCGACGGCGACGCGTGATGGGCACACAGCCGTCCCTTCGCTCCGAGTTCGAGCAGATGTTCCGTGGTCTCGCTGTCGACGTGGCCCGCGATGTTCTGGAGAATGCCAGGCCGCACATCGTGAGGTGGGTGAGCGAGCAGGCGATTCCGGCGGTGACCGCGGCGATCCCGGCTGTGGGGTCGGCGGTGGCGTCGGTTGCGACGTCGGCCTGGAGGTCAGTGGCGAGCATCGGTAGCGGTGGCGCCCGAACCATCCACGTCGAGGCGACGGTGGGTCCGGTCGAAGTGGTGCGGCCGGTGGAGTCCGCGCCTGCGGAAGCGTCGTACGACGTGGTGGCCGTGCTCGACGCTTATCGGGCCGGGATGAGCAAGGCCGAAGCGCGGCGGCGCATCGTCGCAACCTTGGCGGCGAGGCTGTTCGCCGACAAGCAACTGCAGATGGTTCGCGACGTCGGAAGCGAGGCTGGCGGCAACGCGATCGAGTTGGACAGCGCGATGGTGACGCTCACCGAGCAGCAGCTCGGGGAGGGCGTTCAGCTGATGCTCGAGGCGACGCCGTCGTTGCTCTGCGAGCGGACGTTGAGCGACCTGCGGAACATTCTCGAGACATAGCTGGCGCGGGAAAGGATCCCCATGTCCCCTGTCCTCGGCCGGTCCGCTGTCGCGGTCACGCCGCTCGGCTACGGCGCCTCCTCGATCGGCAACCTCTACCGCAAGGTCCCGGACGAGCAGGCGACGGCCGCCGTCGACGCCGCCTGGGCGGCGGGAGTCCGCTACTTCGACACCGCCCCCCACTACGGCGTGGGGCTCTCGGAGCGGCGCCTCGGCCGGGCGCTCGCGGGCCACCCGCGGGCGGAGTTCTGCGTCTCCACCAAGGTCGGCCGGCTGCTGGTGGACAACCCCGACGGGGGAAGCGACCTGGACAACGGCTTCGACACCGAGGCGACGATGCGCCGGGTGTGGGACTTCACCGCGGACGGGGTGCGTCGCAGCCTGGACGCCAGCCTGGCCAGGCTGGGGTTGGACCGGGTGGATCTGGTCCTGCTGCACGACCCGGAGGAGAGCCCCGAGCCCGAGGTGGCGTTGCGGCAGGCATACCCGGCGTTGGACGAGTTGCGCCGGCAGGGCGTGGTGGGCGCGATCGGGGTGGGCTCGAAGGACCCGGACACGCTCATCCGGTTCGCGGTGGAGACCGATGTGGACGTGCTCATGGTCGCCGGTCGGTACACGCTGCTGGAGCAGCCGGCGCTGGACGGCGTGCTCCCGGCGGCCGGTAGGCGCGGCGTGTCGGTGCTCAACGTGGGAGTCTTCAACAGCGGCCTGCTGGCCGTGGAGTGGCCCGACGAGACCCGCCCGTACGAGTACGGCACGGTGCCCGAGGCGGTCCTGCGTCGGGCGCAGCGCATCGCCACGGTGTGCCGGCGGCACGGGGTGACCCTGCCGCAGGCAGCGCTCGCCTTCGCCGGCGCGCACCCGGCCGTCGCCTCGGTGGTGGTGGGGGCGGCCCGCCCGGCGCACGTGACCCGCAGCGCCGACTGGTTCGCCGCGCCGCCGCCAGCGCAGCTCTGGACCGAGCTCGTCGCCGAGGGCCTGCTGAGGGAGGAGGCGCCGGTGCCGTCCTGAGCGCCTCGTAGGGTCGCCGACCCCTCCGCGCACTCTGCGCGAGAACGGGTCTGGGGGAGGCGGGGCCCGCACCCCGGTCCGGCCGCGAGCGTCGACCGGCGACGGTCAGTCCGACTCGCCGTCGGCCTCGGCCAGGATGGTGCGCAACCACGACTCGGACGTGTTGACGTGCATCAGCGCGGTCGCCTGGGCGAGCACCTGGTCGCGGGAGCGCAGGGCGCGGTAGATCGCCTGGTGTTCGCCGAGCGTGACATGTGCCGCGTTGCCCTCGATCAGGCCGCGCCAGACCCGGGCTCGCACGGTCCGGCCGGACAGCCCGTCGAGCAGCGAGGTGAGCGTCTCGTTGCCGGTGGCGGCGATGACCGTACGGTGGAAGGCCGTGTCGTACTGGATCAGCTTCTCGGCGTCCTCGGCGGCGGTCCGCATGTCCTCCAGGATCTGCGCCAACTCGTCGAGGTGGGCGTCGGTGAGACGGACGGCGGCCAGGCCGGTGGCGGCCGGCTCCAGCAGCCGGCGTACCTCCATGACCTCCAGCAGGGTGTCGTCGCGCAGCAGTTCGACGGCCAGGCCGACGCCCTCCAGCAGCAGGCGGGGCGCCAGGCTGGTGACGTAGGTGCCGTCGCCGCGGCGGACGTCGAGCACGCGCGCCGACTCCAGGGCCTTGACCGCCTCCCGGACGCCGCTGCGCGAGAGCCCGATCTGGACCGCGAGCTGAGGTTCCGGGGGCAGGCGCGCGCCCGGGGGCAACTCCCCGGACTGGATCATCTGCCTGATCTTTGCGATGGCCTCGTCGGTCAGTGCCATGCGCCCTCCCTCGCCCGGTGCTTGCGCGGTAGACATCATATCTCCGCGCGTCCGCGCCCCTGTGACCAGCTCCGTCCAGGTGTGAGCGGTTCGGGCGGAGCCCGATGGGCGTGAGTCGGTAACCCGCACGAAACCTGGCTCTAGACAGCCGGAAAGAACCTCGTCTATAAAGACATCAGATCTTTGACCGCGTCTTTGTGATCCTCTCGTCGCCTACCACCTCCGGCGCGGAGTTCCCTCGTCGTCGCACGCCGGCGGCCGGCGAGTCAGCACCCCTCCGCGCAGGTCGATCCCGAACAGGAGCACGGTGAGCATCAAGATTCCGCTACGCCTGACACTGGTGTCGCTGCTGGGCCTGAGCATGCTCACGGCATGCGCCTCCGACGGCAAGGGCGACGCCGGCGGCGGCGGCAAGCCGCTCGTCGGCGTCGACTACCCCCGGTCGGACACCGACTTCTGGAACGCCTACATCAAGTACGTCCCACCGTCGGCGCGGGAACTGGGCGTCGAACTCAAGACCACCAACTCGCAGAACGACATCGCCGCGCTCATCTCCAACATCCAGACGTTCATCAGCCAGAACGTCAAGGGGGTGGTGATGGCGCCGCAGGACACCGCCGCCATCGCCCCGTCGCTGCAACAGCTGGCCGACAGGAAGATCCCGGTGGTCACCATCGACACCCGGCCCGACACCGGCAACGTCTTCATGGTGGTCCGCGCCGACAACCGCGCCTACGGCACCAAGGCGTGCCAGTTCCTGGGCACCAAGCTCGGCGGCAAGGGCAAGGTCATCATGTTCCAGGGCGGGCTCGACTCGATCAACGGCCGGGACCGCACCGAGTCGTTCAACGAGTGCATGAAGCAGAACTATCCCGGCATCACCGTCTTCGGCGAGGCGACCGAGTGGAAGGGCGACCTGGCCGCGTCGAAGTTCCAGACCCGGCTCGCCTCCGACCCGGACATCAAGGGCGTCTACATGCAGTCCTCGTTCGCGCTGGCCGGCACGCTGCAGGTGCTCAAGCAGCGCAACCTGCAGTTCCCGCCGTCGGACCCCCGGCACGTCTTCGTGGTGTCCAACGACGGCATCCCGGAGGAGCTCAAGGACATCAAGGAGGGCCTGATCGACGCCACGGTCAGCCAGCCCGCCGACCAGTTCGCCACGTACGGCCTCTACTACGTGAAGGCCGCGATCGACGGGAAGACCTTCGCGCCCGGCCCGACCGACCACGGCAGCACCATCGTCCAGGTCCGTGACGGGCTCCTCGAGGACCAGCTCGCCGCGCCGCTGGTCACCGCCGACGGCGCCACCGTCGCCGGGCAACCGACAGTGAGGTACGACGACAAGGCGCTCTGGGGCAACGCGTCGTGACCGACTCCGCAGCACGCCCCGACGACGGGCGGACCGACCACGGTCCACCCGTCGTCGAGGCGGTCGACATCACCAAGCGGTACGGCTCCACCCTCGCCCTGGACTCGGCCGGCATCATGATCCGGCCCGGGGAGACGCACGCCCTGGTCGGCCGCAACGGAGCCGGCAAGTCCACCCTGGTCGGCATCCTCACCGGCCTCCAGGAGCCGGACGGCGGACGGGTCGCGTTCGACGGTCACCCGGCCCCGCCGCTGGCCGACCGCGACGCCTGGCGACGCCGGGTCGCCTGCGTCTACCAGAAGTCGACGGTCATCCCCACCCTGAGCGTCGCGGAGAACCTGTTCCTCAACCGCCACGCGCGGGGCCGGGACCGGCTCATCCGGTGGCGTACCGTGCGCCGGGAGGCCGAGCGGTTGCTCCGGGAGTGGTCGGTCGACGCGGACGTGGACCAGCCGGCCGGCACGCTCACCGTCGAGGAACGCCAGTTCGTCGAGATCGCCCGGGCGCTGTCGTTCGGGGCCCGGTTCATCATCCTCGACGAGCCCACCGCGCAGCTCGACGCGGGCGGCATCGGCCGGCTGTTCGCCCGCATCCGCGATCTCCAGCAACAGGGCGTGACGTTCCTGTTCATCAGCCACCACCTCCAGGAGATCTACGAGATCTGTGACACCGTCACCGTGTTCCGCGATGCCCGGCACATCCGCACCGCGGCGGTCGCCGACGTCACCCCGGCCGAACTGGTGGCCGCGATGACGGGGGAGGAGGCCGGCGCCGGGCCGTCCACCGACCGGCCCGCCCCGGCCGGCGACGCCCCCGAGCTGCTGACCGTCGACGGTCTGGTCACCGCCGCCGGGGCGGAGGCGTCCTTCCGCGTCCGCGCCGGCGAGGTGGTCGGGCTGGCGGGCGGCGGCGGCAGCGGAAAGGTCGACGTGGCCGAGACGATCGTCGGCCTGCGCCGGCCGTGGGCCGGCGCGGTGCGCCTCGCCGGGCGCGTGCTGCGCCCCGGCAGCGTGCGCGACGCGCTCGACGCCGGCATCGGGCTGGTGCCGCAGGACCGGCACCGGCAGGGCCTCGTTCCGATGCTGTCGGTGGCCGAGAACATCACCATGACGGTGCCGGGGAAGCTGCGCCGGCGGGGCTTCGTCGCGCCGGCGCGCCGCGACGCGTTCGCCGGACGGTCCATCGCGGACCTGGGCATCAAGACCACCGGCCCGGGCCAGCCGGTCTCCGGCCTGTCCGGTGGCAACCAGCAGAAGGTGGTGATGGGCCGGGCGTTGGCCAGCGACCCGAAGCTGCTGGTGCTGATCACCCCCACCGCGGGGGTCGACGTGCGGTCGAAGCAGAACCTGCTCGCGGTGGTCGACCGGGTCTCCGCCGCGGGCACCGGCGTGCTCATCGTCTCCGACGAACTCGACGACCTGCGCGGGTGCGACCGGGTGCTGGTCATGTTCGCCGGCCGCGTCGTGCGGGAGATGTCCCGGGGCTGGCGCGACGCCGACCTCGTGGCCGCCATGGAAGGGGTGCAGGCCGAGCATGTCTGACACGCTTGTCTCCACGGGCGCACCCGCGCCCACCGACCGTCCGACCGCCCGACGGCGGATGCCCGCGCTGGCCCGCCTGCGGGACCTGGTGCTCGTGCCGGCGATCGTGGTGATCGCCGTGGTGGGTCAACTGGTCAACCCGGTCTTCCTGCAGAGCGACAACCTGATCAACATCCTGCAGAGCATGTCCGCCATCGCGATCCTGGTGCTCGCCGAGACGCTGGTGCTCGTCACCGGCAAGATGGACCTGTCGCTGGAGTCCACCTTCGGCCTGGCGCCGGGCGTCGCGGCCTGGTTGGTGGTCGACCCGGCGATCACCCACGGGCTCGGCGTCGACCTGCTCGCCGGCGCCTGGGGCGTCCCGGTCACCCTGCTCGTCGGCGCGCTCGTCGGCGCGTTCAACGGCCTGCTGATCGTCCGGTACGGGCTGAACGGGTTCATCGTCACGCTCGGCATGCTGATCGTGCTGCGGGGCCTGCTCACCGGAATCTCCGGCGGCAGCACCTTCTTCGGCCTGCCGCCGTCGATGTCCTATCTGGGCAGCGCCTCCTGGGTGGGGGTGCCGGTCTCCATCTGGCTGTGCCTGGTGGCGTTCGCGGTGGCCGTCGTGGTGCTCGGCTTCACCGCCGGCGGCCGGGCGCTCTACGCGATCGGCGGCAACGTGGACGCGGCGCGGGCCGCCGGTATCCGCACCGACCGGATCCTCTTCCTCACGCTCGTCACCGCCAGCGTGCTCGCCGCGCTGGCCGGCCTGATCCAGGCGGGGCGGCTCGCCTCCATCCCCAGCGGACAGGGTGACGGGGCGATCTTCCAGGTGTTCGCCGCCGCGGTCATCGGTGGCGTGAGCCTCAACGGCGGCAAGGGCAGCATGGTCGGCGCCTTCACCGGCGTGCTGCTCCTGTTCATGATCGTCAATGTGCTGACGCTGGCCGGAGTGCCCGCGCAGTGGACCAACTTCCTCAACGGCGCGGTCATCCTGGTCGCCCTGGTGCTGTCCCGGATCACCGGGGGCAAGGCGCAGGAGTGAACCCGTCGAGCGGCGAAATCATGTGATGTAGGGGCCCTTAATCCATAGGCTATGGACTATCTATTGATCGAAGGGTAGAAATACATCTGATGTTCGCCCCGGGCGTCGTTGCTCGGCTGCGCATCGGCCCACGCCTCACGGGTGCCGCCGTCGGCACCGATCGACCTTCCGGGGAGCAGACGGTGTCTGAGCTGATCTCGTCCGTAGCGACCTTCGACGTGCGATTCCCGACCTCGCGGCACCGCGACGGATCCGACGCGATGAACCCGTTCCCCGACTACTCCGCCGCCTACGTCGTGCTGCGGACCACCGGTGGCGCCGAGGGCCACGGCCTGATCTTCACCGTCGGTCGCGGCACCGAGGTCCAGGTGGCCGCCGTACGGACACTCGCCGACCTGATCGTCGGTGCGTCGGTCGACGAGATCGTGGCGGACCCGGGCGCGCTCGCCCGTCGTCTGATCGGCGACAGCCAGATCCGCTGGCTCGGCCCCGAGAAGGGCGTCGTGCACATGGCGGCCGGCGGCATCGTCAACGCCGTCTGGGACCTGGCCGCGCGACGGGCCGGCACGCCACTGTGGAAGCTGCTGGCCGACCTCACCCCCGAACAGGTCGTCGCCCAGGTGGACTTCCGCTACCTGCGTGACGCCCTCACCGAGGAAGAGGCAGTGGCGCTGCTGCGCGCCGGCGTGCCGGGCCGGGCCGGGCGGGAGCGGCTGCTGCGCGAGGAGGGCTACCCGGCCTACACCACCACCCCGGGCTGGCTGGGCTACGACGACGACAAGCTCACCCGGCTGTGCCAGGAGGCGGTCGAGGACGGCTACGACCTGATCAAGCTCAAGGTCGGCGCCGACCTGGACGACGACGTCCGCCGGATGGCGCTGGCCCGGAAGGCGGTCGGCCCCGAGGTGCGCCTCGCCGTCGACGCCAACCAGATCTGGGGGGTGCCCGAGGCGGTCGGATGGATGACGGCGCTGCGCGGCTTCGACCCGTACTGGATCGAGGAGCCGACCTCGCCGGACGACATCCTCGGCCACGCCGCGGTCCGCCGCGCGCTGGCCCCGATCAAGGTGGCCACCGGCGAACACGTGCACAACGCCGTCATGTTCAAGCAGCTCCTGCAGGCCGGAGCGGTCGACGTCGTGCAGATCGACGCCTGCCGGGTGGGTGGCGTCAACGAGAACCTGGCGATCCTGCTGCTGGCGGCCAAGCACGGGGTGCCGGTCTGCCCGCACGCCGGCGGCGTGGGCCTGTGTGAACTCGTGCAGCACCTGGCCATGTTCGACTTCGTGGCGGTCAGCGGCAGCTGGGAGGACCGGGCCATCGAGTACGTCGACCACCTGCACGAGCACTTCGTCGATCCGGTACGCGTCGAGCGCGGCCGCTACCGCGTGCCCACCGCGCCGGGCATGAGCGGCCGGCTACGGGCCGACTCGCTCGACGCGTACCGCTTCCCCGACGGCCCCGCGTGGGCCGTGGCGGACGACGCCGCCGCCGCGACCGCCTGACCTGGAGGCCCGACCCGTGCAGGACGACGAATCGCCGACCCGCGCCGCGACCCCGCACCGACCAGTTCCACCGAGCGACCGGACGAGCGGGGAGACGTGGTGATCGTCGACGCGCACCACCACCTCTGGCGACCCGAACGGGGCTACACCTGGCTCGACGACCCCGAGCTGGCCGGCATCCGCCGGCCGTTCACCCCGCAGGACCTCCGCGCCGAGGTCACCGCCGCCGGTGTACGCCACACGGTGCTGGTGGAGGGCGGTCGCTGCCACCGCGACGAGGTGCCGGAATTCCTCGGGTACGCCGCCGACACCGAGCCGATCGCCGGAGTCGTGGCCTGGGCCGACGTCACCGACCCCGACCTGACGGACACGCTGGCCGGCTACCGGCGGATGCGGGGCGGCGAGCTGCTGGTGGGCATCCGCTCGCAGATCCAGGGCGAGCCCGACCCCGACTACCTGGACCGCCCGGAGGTCCGCCGGGGCCTGGCCGCGGTGGCCGACGCCGGACTCGTCTTCGACCTGGTGGTCCGGGCCGACCAGCTTCCCGCCGCGGCCCGGGCGGCGCGCGACCTGCCCCAGGTGCCGTTCGTCCTGGACCATCTGGGCAAGCCGCGCATCCGGGCCGGCGTGGCCGGGCTGGCCGGGTGGTCGGCGGACCTCGCGGCGCTCGCCGTCAGTCCCAACGTGACCGCCAAGCTCTCCGGCCTGGTGACCGAAGCCGGGCCGGGCTGGACGGTGGCCGCGCTGCGCCCCTTCGTGACCGTCGCGGTGGACACCTTCGGGGCGTCGCGGCTGATGTTCGGCTCCGACTGGCCGGTCTGCCTGCTGGTCGCCGACTACGGGACGGTGCGGGACGCGCTGGGCGCGGCGCTTCCACCCCTGTCCGCGGCCGAACGCGACGAGATCTTCGCCGGCACCGCGACGCGCGTGTACCGGCTCGCGGTCGGACCGGAAGGAGCTGACGGATGCAACGCTACGGCACGGTGATCCGGCTGCGCCCGGAGCGGCGGGCGGACCACCTCACCGACCCGCGCCAGCCGATGCGGGAAGTCCGGCACCTCGACGAAGGCGGAACGACATGACGCAGGCCGCACTGTACGTCGGCGATCGCACCTTCACCGTCGAGGAACGACCGGCGGTGCCGCCCGGGCCGGGAGAGGTCCGCATCGCCGTCGCCTACACCGGGATCTGCGGCACCGACCTGCACGTGCTGCACGGCGCGATGGACCATCGGGTGTCCGTGCCGGCGGTGATCGGGCACGAGATGGCCGGCCGCGTCGCCGAGCTGGGCGCCGGCGTCACCGGCTGGCGGGTCGGCGACGCGGTCACCGTGATGCCGCTGGCCTGGTGCGGCCGGTGCCCGGCGTGCCGCGCCGGCAACCAGCACGTCTGCCACCGGCTCACCTTCATCGGCGTCGACTCCCCGGGCGCGATGCAGGGCTCGTGGACGGTGCCCGCCGAGACCCTCGTCGGGTTGCCCGAGGGGATGTCCCTGCGACACGGGGCGTTGATCGAACCGACCGCGGTGGCGGTGCACGACGTACGGCGCTCCCGGCTGGCGGCCGGCGAGCACGCGGTGGTGATCGGTGCGGGCCCGGTCGGCCTGCTGATCGCCTGCGTCGCGCGGAGCGTCGGCGCGGCCGTCGTCCTGGTCGAACTCGACCCGCACCGCCGTGACGTCGCGGCGAAACTCGGCTTCACCGTGGTCGACCCGGCCACCACCGATCCGGCGGACTTCGTGGACGGCTGGACCGGCGGTGCCGGAGCGGCAGTGGTGTTCGAGGTGTCCGGGTCGGCGGGCGGGGTGCGGACCGCCACCGGACTGCTCGCGGTGCGCGGACGCCTCGTCGTGGTCGGTATCCACCCGGTGCCCCGCGAGGTGGACCTGCACCGGGTCTTCTGGCGCGAGCTGGAGATCGTCGGCGCCCGGGTCTACCGGCGCGACGACTTCACCGAGGCGGTCCGCCTGCTGGCCGCCGGCGAGGCGCCCGCGGCGGACCTCATCTCCGCGGTGGTGCCGCTGAGCGACGTGGCGGGAGCGTTCGACGCGTTGGAACGTGGCGGAGTGGTCAAGATCCTGATCGACTGTGGCGGAGGCCGATGACCATGTTCGACCTGACCGGCCGGCTGGCCGTGGTGACCGGGTGCCGACGCGGTATCGGCCTGGCGATGGCCGAGGCTCTCGCGGGCGCCGGCGCCGACATCATCGGCGTCAGCGCCGCCCTGGAGAGCGAGGGCAGTGAGGTGGCGCGGCGGGTCGAGGCGCGGGGCCGGAGCTTCACGGCGTACCGCGTGGACCTGGCCGATCGCGCGGCGGTGGGCGCGCTGGCCGCGGCGCTGGCCGGCGGCCCTCGCCCGGTGGACATCCTGGTCAACAACGCCGGCACGATCCGGCGGGCGCCCGCCGCCGAGCATCCGGACGAGGACTGGGACGAGGTGGTGCAGGTCGATCTGACCGCGCCGTTCGTGCTCGCCCGCGAGATCGGTCGGCAGATGGTCGACCGGGGGAGCGGGAAGATCATCTTCACCGCGTCCATGTTGAGCTTCCAGGGCGGGGTCAACGTGGTCGGGTACGCGGCGGCGAAATCGGCGATCGCCGGGGTGACGAGGGCGCTGGCCAACGAGTGGGCCGGCCGGGGCGTCAACGTGAACGCCGTCGCCCCCGGCTACATCGCCACCGACAACACGCAGGCGCTGCGTGACCAGGTGGACCGCAACCGGGCGATCCTGGAGCGCATCCCGGCGGGCCGGTGGGGGCGACCCGAGGACCTGGCCGGGGCGACGGTCTTCCTGGCCTCCGACGCCGCCGCCTACGTCCACGGCACCATCCTCGCCGTCGACGGAGGGTGGCTGGGCCGCTGAGCCGGAGGGTGGATGCCCGCGTGCGACGGCGGCCCGCCGTTCCCCTCGCGGCCAAGGCACTAGATCACCCGGAACATGGTGAAGCGGCAGGGGGCTGGTCAAGGACCGCGCCTCCGGTGGAAAACACCTGGCGGATCGCGGCGGCCGCTGTTACCTTGCCGGAGGCCGTGCGAGAGACCGAGGAGGTGGTACCCGTGAACGTGTCGACATGGGTGCTCCCCTGCGGGGTCACGGTCGGGCGATAGGTCGCCCGGGAGCGCCGTTCACGAGCACTCCCGAAAGGCACGACCATGCGATTCACCACTGAGCAGCGTCTGAACGACGGCGTCGTCGAGCGCGGGTTCACCCTCGACGAGATCCCCGGCATCCTGTGGACGCCCGCGTCCGCGTCCCCGTCGGCGCCGGTCCCGCTGATCCTGCTCGGCCACCCTCCGCTCGGGCTGCGCACGATGTACCCCCGCCTGGTGGCTCGGGCCCGGCGCGCCGCGGCGGACGGCTTCGCCGCCGCCACCATCGAGCTTCCCGGCAGCGGTGACCGGCCCCGGTGGCCGGCTCTCGACCAGGCCCGCGCCGACCTGCGCCGGGCCATGGCGGCCGGCGACCGGGTCGACGACGGGATCGTCGACGCGCTCATCCTTCCGCTCGTCGACAAGGCGGTGCCGGAAACCCAGGCCGCCCTGGACGCACTCCTGGCGCTGCCCGAGATCGGCGGCCCGGTCGGGTACTCCGGCGGAGTGATCTCCATCGGCATCCGGCTCGCAGTGGTCGAGCCGCGCATCGTGGCCGCCGGCCTCTTCGCCGGAAGTTTCGTGCCTCGCGCCATGTTCGAGGAGGCCCGTCAGGTCACCGTCCCGCTGCACGTCCTGCTCCAGTGGGACGACGAGGGAAACGACCGGCAGGCGGCCCTGGACCTGTTCGACGCCTTCGGCTCCGCGGAGAAGACGTTGCAGGCCACCATGGGCGGACACACCGGAGTCCCACCGTACGCCGGGGAGGGCGCGGGCCGGTTCTTCGCCCGGCACCTGAGCTAGCCGCGCGTCGGACCGGCCCGAGGCCGGCGGTCAGCAGACGCACACCCGCCCCGACCGCGGCGGTACCGGCCGGTCGGGGCGGGTGTGCGCGCCCACCCGGACCGGGAGTGGCCGCGCCGCCCGTCTCAGGCGCAGCCGCGGTACTGCAACGCGGCGTCCTTCATGTACGCCCACAGCGCGAGGCCGTTCCAGTAGTCGTAGGTGAGCGTCCAGCCGTTGGCGGTGTTGCCGGTCGGACCGGTGACGACCTGACCGTAGCGGCGGGTGCCGTACAGCGTCGACTCGTGGGGCGCGGTGTACATGCCCGCGTAGTCCCAGACGACGGTGAAGCTGCTCGTGGTGCAGGCCGCCTGGGCCGTACCGGCCGGCACGAGGGCGGTCGTCGTCGCGAGGCAGGCCGCCGTGACGTGCAGCAGCAGTCGTCGAACCGTCACCGTGTCCTCCATTCGATCGTCGTAGGTGAATGTACTACGGCCGGCGTCCTCTCCTTCCCCCGCCGGCCCGCCCTCGCCCGCGGCTGACCGTTGCGGTCGTAGGATGCCGCGGTGGCCGACCACACGACCGGCAAGATCGACTTCAGGAGGACGCTCGACGCCTACCGGGCGAGAGCGGGTCACTTCCGGACGGTCGACGTGCCCGACACGCGCTACCTCATGGTCGACGGCCACGGCGACCCCAACACCTCGCCCGCCTTCACCGAGGCGCTCGGGGCGCTCTACCCCCTTCACCACCGCCCGGCACAAGGCACGCTGGCGCTGGACGCTGATGCTCATGGTCCCCGACTGGATCGACGAGTCCATGGTCGCCGCCGCCGTCGCGCAGGCCGCCGCGCGGAACCGGCCGGCGCGCCTGGACGACGTCCGCCTCCGGGTGCTGTCCGAGGGGCGGTGCGTGCAGACGCTGCACGTGGGCTCCTTCGACGACGAGGCCGACGTGCTCGCCCGGCTGCACCACGAGCACCTCCCGGCCAACCGTCTGCGGATGACCGGCGACCACCACGAGATCTACCTCAGCGACGTCCGCCGGGTCGCGCCCGAGCGGCAACGCACCATCCTCCGGCAGCCGGTCACCGACGTGTGAGCAGCGCCTGGAGGTCCGGAAGCCGGCCGAACATGTCGGGGAGGCCGCGGAGGCCGTCGCGTACCGACTCGTGCGACAGCGCGAGCTCGGGGCCGGTGCTCGCCTCGACGCCGGCGAGGCAGCGCAGGATGTTCCACCTCGTGTGCCCGAGCCAGCCACCGATCATGAAGGCGAACCAGCTCGGGCCCGGCGGCGGCACCGCCCCGCCCGCCGCGACGTACCCGTCGAGGACCGCGCGGAAGACGGCGGGCCGAATGTCGTCGAAGCCGGGCCCCTTGGCGAGGCCCAGCGCCGTCGAGCCGAGTTCGCCGGAGAGGTCGAGCAGCCCCGACAGCTCCCAGTCGAGTATCACCGGGCGGCCGTGGCGGGAGAGCAGGTTCCACGGCTGGATGTCCCGGTGGGTCAGCACGACCGGGCCCGGCCGCTCGCAGGTGTCCACCAGGTGGGCGATCGCGAGGAACGTCCCGACGTGCGCGGCGAGGTCGGCGGCCCACGGCTGCCGGGTCGCCGCCGCGCGGTCGGCCAGCTCGGGCCAGTCCCGGGGCGTCGGCTCCTCGTCCGACACCCGGGGCCAGTCGACGTCGAGCGCGTGAAGGCGGGCGAGGACCGCACCGATCTCGAACGCGTACGCCTGCGACACCGGCGCCTCGGGCACCCGCTCGCCGTCGACCCAGCGATGGACGAGCGTGCCGTGGCCGACCGAGATCGGCTCCGGCATCGGGATGCCGGCGGCGAAGGCCGCCCGCTCGAACCGGAACACGTCCTCGGCGTGGTATGCCGCGCGGCGGTCGGCGAGGTTCAACTCCTTCACCGCGAACGACCCCCGGTCGGTGTCGAGCCGGTAGGTCCGGTTGGCGAAACCGCCGTGGACACGCGTCATCGGCCCGGTCGGCACGCCGAGATGGGACAGCTCCACGCCGGACCATTCTAGGGCTTCGCAGTTCACCGCCGCGTCCGCGCGGTCGTGGTGAGGTGGCCACGATTTCTGGGGTTCCTGGTAGGGGGGCGTTGGTCCTTATGGTGGCTTTCGGACCGAGTCGCCCCCTGGAGGTTGGTGATGACGACACTTCCGGACGCCGGGCTGCGCGCCCGGATGGCGGGTTACTACGACATCCTGGAGAAAGCCGACGACCAGGGGGATCTCTATGCCCGGCTGCTCCGCGGGCCGGAGGATCCCTATCCGGTCTACGAGCAGATCCGGGCGCTCGGGCCGCTGCCGCGCAGCGCGCTCGGCACGTGGGTGACGACCGATCACCGGATCGCCAACAAGGTGCTGCGGGACCGCCGCTTCGGGGTGCGGCTGGCCGACGGGCAGAAGGTGCCGGAGTTCATGAACTTCGACAACTCGATGCTCGGGCTCGACCCGCCGAACCACGCCCGCCTGCGCAAGCTCACCATCCCGGCGCTCAACCCGCGGATGGCCGGCAGGTGGCGGGACCGGGCGGACGAGCTGTGCGCCCGGTTCATCGACGAGCTGCCCGCCGGCGGCGCCACGTTCGACCTGATGACCGAGTTCGCCCAGAAACTGCCGGTGACCGTGATCGCCGATCTCGTCGGTATCCCGGACGACCTGCGACCGCGCTTCACCCGACTGAGTCGGCGGATCGCGCCCCTGCTCGACGGCGTGGTCTCGTTCCACAAGGTACGCGGCGTCGACCTGGCCATCGGTGAGCTGACCGACATGTTCCGCGGCATCATCAAGCTGCGGCAGGAGGACCCCGGTGACGATCTGATCAGCCAGATGCTGCCCGCGATCGACGACGGCAGGCTGACCATGGACGAACTCGAGCCGCTGTGCATGTTCCTGCCGCTGGCCGGCTCGGAGACCACTGTCAACCTGATCGGCAACGGGGTACGGGCGCTGCTGGCCAATCCCGACCAGTGGGACCTGCTCCGCGCCGACCCGGAGGGCCTGGCGGCGGGCGTGGTCGAGGAGACGCTGCGGTTCGACCCGCCGGTGCAGCAGTACCGCCGGGTCGCCCACCAGGAGATCGAACTCGCCGGGGAGGTGCTGCCGGTCGACGGTGAACTGGCGATCCTGGCCGCCGCCGCGAACCGCGACCCGGCCGTCTTCGACGACCCGCACCGCTACGACATCACCCGGAAGAGCGCCGCGGACACGCTGTCCTTCTCGGCCGGCATCCACTACTGCCTCGGGGCTCCGTTGGCCCGGGTCGAGGCCGAGGCGGCGTTCCGGGCGATCGCGACGCGCCTGCCCGATCTGCGCGTGGCGGGCGAGCCCCGGCGCCGCGACTCGTTCATCATCCACGGCATGCTGCACTTCCCCCTCTCCGTCGGGTGAGCGCAGTGGATCCACTCTGTATGTAGGCGCTTCCATATGCAGCGCAAGTCGGGCAAACTGGGCCCGCCACCTAGCGACTTCGAGGGGAATCATGGAGCCATCGACCACTCAGTACGCCGCAGCGGAAAGTCCTGATGTGGATGGCCGGCCGGCGGCCCTGCGCCTGACCGGCCTGCACAAGGAGTTCGGCTCGAACACCGCTGTCGACCACGTCGACCTCGTGGTGCCGCAGGGCTCCTTCTTCGGACTGGTCGGCCCGAACGGCGCGGGCAAGACGACGTCGCTGTCCATGGCGGTCGGGCTGCTCCGCCCCGACGAGGGCGCCTCGCAGGTGTTCGGGGTGGACGTGTGGTCCGACCCGGTCGAGGCGAAGACGCTGATGGGTGTGCTGCCCGACGGGCTGTCCATGCCGGAGCGGCTGACCGGGCGCGAACTGCTGACGTACATCGGGCAGCTGCGCGGCATCGAGGCCGGCGTGCTGGCCGGCCGGGTCCAGGAACTACTCGACGTGATGGAGCTCGGCGGCGCCGAGCGTACCCTGGTGGTCGACTACTCCACCGGCATGCGCAAGAAGATCGGGCTGGCGACCGCCCTGCTGCACGGGCCCCGGCTGCTGGTGCTGGACGAGCCGTTCGAGGCGGTCGACCCGGTCTCCGCGGCGGCCCTCAAGGCGATCCTCATCGGCTTCGTCTCCGCCGGTGGCTCGGTGGTGCTCTCCAGCCACGTGATGCCGCTGGTCGAGCAGCTCTGTGACACGGTGGCCATCATGGCCGCCGGCAAGGTCGTGGCGGCCGGTCCGCTGGGCGAGGTGCGCGGCGACACCACCCTGGAGCAGACGTTCGTCAAGCTGGTCGGCGGCGACGAGCACACCCGGAAGGGGCTGTCGTGGCTGGCGTCCTGATCCGGATGAAGCTGTCGATCATCAAGAACTCGATGACCGGCGGCCGGGCCGCGTGGATGCTCGTCGGCGCGGTCTTCGGCCTGCTGTTCGCGGCCGCCACCATCTGGCTCTCCCTGGTCGACCTGCCCAACGCCGACGTGCTGGGCGACCTGCTGGCCGGCGTCTTCCTGATGTGGACGCTCGGCTGGCTGATCGGCCCGCTGTGGGGCGGCTCGGCGGTGCTGCGCGCCGACCACTTCGCGCTGCTGCCGGTGCCGCGCCGCCGGCTCGCGGTGGGGCTGCTGGGGGCGGCGTTCGTCGGGATCACCACCGCGGTCACCGCGCTGGGCTTCCTCGCCCTGATCACGTACGGGGCCCGGCAGGGGCTCGTGCCGGCGTTGCTGGCGGTGCCGATCGCGGCCCTGCAACTGGTCTTCGTCGTGCTGCTGTCCCGGGTGGTCTACGCGTTGTTCGGCGTCGTCGCGGCGTCCCGGCTGGGTGCGGCGATCACCGGCGTGCTGTTCGCGGCGATGCTCGTGCTCACCCAGTCCGGCTGGATGATCGTCGTGGCCGTGATGTACTCCGACATCCTCCAGACCGGGTTCTCGCACACCACCACCGTCACGCTGCGGTCGATCCCGTCGAGCTGGGGCGTGGTGGCGGTGGACGCGGCGGGCCGTGGGGACTGGCCGCTCGCGCTCGCCGCGCCGGCCGGCCTGGCCGTGCTCTGCGTGCTGCTGCTGCTCGTCTGGTCGGTCGAGCTGGGCAATCCGCGCCGGGCCCGGGTCACCATCCGGGGCAGCGCCGGCCGCGCCCCGGTCAGCGGCGGCCCGCTCGGCGGCACCACCGGCGCGGTCGTCCGCAAGGAGCTGCGCACCTGGTGGCGTGACCCGCTGCGGACCACCACCGCGGTGGTGCCGATCGTCTGGGCGCTGGGCACCGTGCTGCTGCCGCTGACCTTCGACGCCCGGCTCCTGCTGCCCTGGGCCGGTCCGGCGGTCGCGCTCTTCGCGATCACCTCGGCCTGCAACCTCTACAGCCAGGACGGCACCGCGCTCTGGCAGACGATGACGACCGGCACCCAGCGTGCCGACGTGCGGGGCCGGCAGGTGGCGTACCTGATCGTCTTCGCGCCGGCGGCGATCGCCCTGAGCATCGGCTTCGTCTGGTGGAGCGGGATGACCTGGACCTGGCCGTGGGTCGCCGCGGCGGTGCCCGCCCTGCTCGGCGGCGGCGCCGGCCTGATCGTCTACTCGTCGGTGTTCGGCATGGTCCCCGGCCCGGACGCCCACAAGCGGCCGAGCAACCCGCTGGAACGCGCCGACACGACCGGCCAGTCCAACGTGCTGTTCTGGGTCGGGCTGCTGCCGCCGGCGCCCGCCCTCGCCCTGGTCTACCTCGGCACCCGGTTCGACCAGCCGTGGCTGAGCTGGGCCGGGGTGCCGGTCGGCGTGTTGACCGGCGTCGTCGTCGCCTGGGTGCTGGGCGGTGCGGCGGTCCGCAAGCTCAGCGCGGACGGCTCCGACCTGCTGCACACCATGCGCACCGGCCGACCCACAGTGGTCCGCAGGGCCGGCGACGCCGAGGCGGCCAAGAAGGGCGGCACGATGGAGGGGCTGAGCTGGGGCCTCGGTTCGATCCTGCTGATCCCGCAGGGGATCATCCCGCTGGTCTTCATCCTGTCCGACATCGACGTCAAGTCCTGGTTCCTGGCGATGTACGTGCGGCCCCTCTACGGCGTGCCGATCGCCGTGGTCAGCATCCTGGCCGGCGTCGC
This sequence comes from Micromonospora humi, assembly GCF_900090105.1. Taxonomy (GTDB): domain Bacteria; phylum Actinomycetota; class Actinomycetes; order Mycobacteriales; family Micromonosporaceae; genus Micromonospora; species Micromonospora humi. The sequence continues at coordinate 97,029 of NZ_FMDM01000018.1, forward strand.
CCTGTACGCCCGGGCCATCATGACCAAGGTCAACAACCGGGCCGGGCGCGGCGCCGCCCCGTCGGCGACCCAGGGACGCGAGCTCGAATCGGTCTGACCGGCGACCACCGCGAAGGGGGCGGGGCAGGCATCACCACGATGCCTGCCCCGCCCCCTTTCCCGCTGCGGTGAGGGGCTGCCACCTCGCCTAGGGGTTGGTCCGTGAACAGGGCATTCATAGTGTTCGGGATATCGCCCGTCGCCGTGACGGTTGCCGTCCGCCGGACCGAATTCGAGGCGCCGATGTCCGAGAACCGCAGCCCCGACAACGATCCCGTCGCCGTTGTCGGGCTGGCGTGCCGGTTGCCCGGCGCTGCCTCCCCCGACGCCTTCTGGCACCTGCTGCGCGACGGCGTCGACGCCGTCCGCGAGGCCCCGCCGGACCGCTGGCCGGCCGGCCCGGACCGCCCCCGGGGCGGCTGGCTCGACGAGGTCGACCGGTTCGACGCCGGGTTCTTCGACATCGCCCCGCGCGAGGCCGCGGCCATGGACCCCCAGCAGCGCCTGGTGCTCGAACTGAGCTGGGAGGCGCTGGAACGCGCCGGCATCCCGGCGGCGCAGCTGCGCGGCAGCGCCACCGCGGTGTTCGCGGGCGCGACCAGCGGCGACTACGCGACCATCGCGCAGCGCGGCGGCGGCACCCCGATCGGCCAGCACACCACGACCGGCCTGAACCGGGGCCTGATCGCCAACCGGGTCTCCTACGCCTTGCGGTTCACCGGCCCGAGCGTGACCGTCGACGCCGGGCAGGCCTCCTCACTGGTCGCCGTCCACCTCGCCGCGCAGAGCCTGCGCTCCGGCGAGGCCACCGTCGCGCTGGCGGCCGGCGTCCAGCTCAACCTCGCCCCGGAGAGCACGCTCGCGCTGTCCGCGTTCGGCGCGCTCTCACCCGACCAGCGGTGCGCCGTGTTCGACGCGTCCGCCAACGGCATCGTGCGCGGCGAGGGCGCCGTGGTGCTCGTGCTCAAACCGCTGGCGGCCGCACTGGCCGACGGCGACACCGTCCACTGCGTGATCCGGGGCAGCGCGGTGAACCACGACGGCGGTGGCGACAGCCTCGTCACCCCGGTCGAGGAGGCACAGGCGCGGGTGCTGCGGGCGGCGTACCGGCGCAGCGGCCTCGCCCCGGAGCAGGTGCGCTACGTCGAGCTGCACGGCACCGGCACCGCCCTGGGCGATCCGATCGAGGCGACCGCGCTCGGCACGGTGCTCGGCGCCGGCCGCACCGGCGAACCGCTGCGGGTCGGCTCGGTCAAGACCAACATCGGCCACCTCGAGGCCGCCGCCGGGATCGCCGGCCTGCTGAAGACCGTCCTCGCGATCAGCCACCGCGAGTTGCCGCCCAGCCTGCACTTCACCGCGCCCCCGGCGAGCATCCCGCTGGAGCGGCTCGGCCTGCGGGTCCAGACCGAACACGGCGGGTGGCCCGGGGCCGGACCGCTGGTCGCCGGCGTCAGCTCGTTCGGCATGGGCGGCGCCAACTGCCACGTCGTCCTCGCCGAAGGCCCGACCGCCGACGGCGACGCCCCCGTCCCGACCCGTGGCGGCGACGCCACCGTCCCGACCGCCGACGGTGACGCCGCCGTCCCGACCCCTGACGGTGACGCCGCTGCCGCGCGGGTCGGCGTCGACGGCACGGCGGCCGACGCGCCGGCACCGATCGCCGACGGCACGGCGGCCGCGCTGGTGCCCTGGATGGTGTCGGCCCGCACGCCCGAGGCGCTGCGCGAGCAGGCCGCCCGGCTGGCCGCGGGCGTCGACCCGGCCGACTCGGACGTGGCGATCGCCCGGGCGCTGGTGCGCACCCGCACCGGCTTCGAGCACCGCGCGGCCGTCCTCGGGCGGGACCGCGCCGAGCTGCGCGACGGGCTCACCGCGCTGGCCTCCGGGCTGCCCGCCACCGGCGTGGTCACCGGCACGGCCCGGCCCGGCCGGATCGTGTTCGTGTTCTCCGGCGAGGGCTCGCAGTGGCTCGGGATGGCCCGCACGCTGCTCGACCAGTCACCGGTGTTCGCCCGGGAGTTCGAGGCGTGCGACCGGGCGCTGCGCCCGTACGTCGACTGGTCCCTGCGCGACGTGGCGCTCGGCGTCGAGGGCGCGCCCCCGGCCGACCGCCTCGACGTGCTCCAGCCGTACCTGTTCGCGGTCCGCGCCGCGCTGGCCGCGATGTGGCGGGCGCACGGCGTCGAACCCGCGGCGACCGCCGGCAGCTCCCAGGGCGAGGTGACCGCGGCGTACGTGGCCGGCGGTCTCACTCTGGACGACGCGTGCCGGGTCATCGCGCTGCGCAGCCTGATCTACACCCGGCTCGTCGGCCGCGGCGGCATGGTCGCGCTGACGCTCACCCGGGACGAGGTGCGCGAGCTGATCGCCGGCTGGGCCGGCCGGATCGAGATCGCCGCCGTCAACGGGTCGCGGGCGGTGGTGGTGGGCGGCGCGAACGACGCCCTGGACGAGCTGGTCGCACACTGCGTCGCGCACGACATCCAGGCCACCCGGGTACGGGCCGGCTTCGCCTCGCACACCGCGCAGGTCGACGAGTGCCGCGACGAACTGCTCGACGCGCTCGCCGACCTGCGGCCGCGCACCGGCACGGTGCCGTTCTGGTCCACCGCGCTCGACCGCTGGGTGGACACCGCGGAACTCGACGCGGACTACTGGTACGACAACGTCCGCCGTACCGTCGAGCTGGAGGCCGCGGTGCGCGGCCTGGCCGCCGACGGCTTCCGGTTCTTCGTCGAGGTGAGCCCGCACCCGACGCTGGTGCACAGCGTCCGGGACACCGCCGCCGACGCCGGCCTCGACCTGGTCGCCGTGCCGACGCTGCGCCGCGACGACGGCGGCCTGGACCGCTTCGTCACCTCGGTCGCCACGCTCGCCGCGGCCGGCGCCGAGCCGGACTGGGCGAGCGTGCTGGGCGCGCCGGTCGGGCCGCGGGTCGCGCTGCCCACCTACCCGTTCCAGCGCGGCCGGTTCTGGATCACCGACGACCCGGCCACGCTGCCCGCGCCGCCGTCTCGCCGGGCCGCCGCGACGCCGCTGTCGGCCGACCCGCTCGTGCTGGTCCGCGCGCACGCGGCGGCCATCCTCGGCCACGCCGGGCCGGACGACGTCGACGCCGACCGCACGTTCCGCGGTCTCGGCTTCGACTCGCTGACCGCTGTCGAGCTGCGCAACCAGCTGGTCGCCGCCGCCGGCGTCGAGCTGGACACCACGGCTCTCTACGACCACCCGACGCCCCGCCGGCTGGCCGCGCACCTGGGCAGCCGGGCCGCCGGCGCGGGCGACGACGTACGCCCGGTCACCGCCACCGTCGCCGCCGGCAGCGAGCCGATCGCCGTCGTCGGCATCGGCTGCCGGTACGCCGGCGACGTCCACGGCCCGGCCGAGTTCTGGCGGCTGGTGGCCGGCGGCGTCGACGCGGTCACCGGCCTGCCGGCCGACCGTGGCTGGACGGTCGACCTGGCGTCCGGCGCGGCCGGCGGGTTCCTGACCGACGCCGCCGACTTCGACGCGGCGTTCTTCGGCATCTCGCCGCGCGAGGCGCTGGCGATGGACCCGCAGCAGCGGGTGCTGCTGGAGACCGCGTGGGAGGCCCTGGAGCACGCCCGGCTGGACCCCCGGTCGCTGCGCGGCACCCCGACCGGCGTGTTCGTCGGCGCGATGGCCCAGGAGTACGGACCGCGGCTGCACGAGGCGTCCGGCGCGGTGGAGGGCCAGGTGCTGACCGGCACCACGATCAGCGTCGCGTCCGGCCGGATCGCCTACACGCTCGGGCTGGAGGGCCCGGCGATGACCGTCGACACGGCGTGCTCGTCGTCGCTGGTGGCGCTGCACCTGGCCGGGCAGGCGCTGCGGTCCGGGGAGTGCGACCTGGCCCTGGCCGGCGGCGTGACGGTGATGTCGACCCCGGGCATCTTCACCGAGTTCTCCCGCCAGGGCGGCCTGGCCCCGGACGGGCGGTGCAAGGCGTTCGCGGACGCCGCGGACGGCACCGGCTGGGGTGAGGGCGCCGGCGTGCTGGTGCTGGAGCGTCTCGCCGACGCCCGCCGCAACGGCCACGAGGTCCTCGCGGTGCTGCGCGGCACGGCGGTCAACTCCGACGGCGCCTCCAACGGCCTGACCGCCCCGAACGGGCCGTCGCAGCAGCGGGTGATCCGCCAGGCGCTGGCCAACGCGGGGCTGCGACCGACCGACGTGGACGCGGTGGAGGCGCACGGCACCGGGACCCGGCTCGGCGACCCGATCGAGGCGCAGGCGTTGCTGGCGACGTACGGGCAGGACCGGCCGGCGGACCGGCCGCTGCTGCTCGGGTCGGTGAAGTCGAACCTCGGGCACACCCAGGCCGCCGCCGGCGTCGCGGGCGTCATCAAGATGGTGCTGGCGATGCGGCACGGCGTGCTGCCGGCGACGCTGCACGTGGACGCGCCGTCCGGGCACGTCGACTGGTCGTCCGGCGCGGTGCGGCTGCTGACCGAGACCCGGGACTGGACCGCCGAGGACGGCCGGGTCCGCCGGGCCGGGGTGTCCTCGTTCGGCATCAGCGGCACGAACGCGCACGTGATCGTGGAGGAGGCGCCGGCCGCGCCCGGGACCGCGTCGTCCCCGGCGGCCGTGGCGGCGCTGCCGTGGGTGCTGTCGGGCCGGTCCCCGGAGGCCCTGACCGCGCAGGCGGGAACGCTGGCCGGGTTCGTCGCCGACCGGCCGGAACTGGACGTCGCCGCGGTGGCCCGGGCGCTGGTGTCGACGCGGGCGGCGCTGGAGCACCGGGCCGTGGTGGTCGGCGCCGACCGGGAGGAACTCCTGGCAGGACTCGCCACGGTGGAGCCGACCGGTGCGGCGGGCCCCGCCGACGGCGGTGTCGTCCTGGTCTTCCCCGGGCAGGGCGCCCAGTGGCTCGGCATGGCCGCCGACCTGCTGGCCGAGTCGCCGGTCTTCGCCGCCCGGATCGCCGAGTGCGCGGCGGCCCTGGCGCCGTACGTGGACTGGTCCCTGCTCGACGTCCTGGAGTCGGCCGACGACAGCTGGCTGCGGCGCGTGGACGTGGTGCAACCGGCCCTGTGGGCGGTGATGGTGTCGCTGGCCGAGGTGTGGCGGACGTTCGGCGTCGACATCGCCGGCGTGGTCGGGCACTCGCAGGGCGAGATCGCGGCGGCGGTGGTGGCCGGGATCCTGTCGCTGGCGGACGGCGCCCGCGTGGTGGCGGTGCGCTCGGCGGCGCTGCGGGCGATCGCCGGCACCGGCGGGATGCTCGCCGTGGCCGCGGATCCGGCCGGCGCGGCCGCGCTCGTCGAGGGCGTCGCCGGGGTGTCCCTCGCGGCGACCAACGGCCCGGCCTCGGTGGTGCTCTCCGGTGACGTGGCCGGCGTGGACGCGGTCGAGGCCCGCTGCGCGGAGCAGGGGGTGTGGTGCCGGCGGGTGCCGGTGGACTACGCCTCGCACAGCGCACACGTGGACAGCCTGCGCGCGGAGCTGCTGGCCGCGTTCGACGGGCTGACCCCGCGGGCGGGCACGGTGCCGTTCCACTCCACCGTGACCGGTGAGCGGGTCGACCCGGGGGAGCTGGACGCGGCGTACTGGTTCGAGAACCTGCGCCGGCCGGTGCGCTTCGACGACGTCGTGGCCGCGTTGATCGCCGCCGGGCACCGCACGTTCGTCGAGGCCAGCCCGCACCCGGTGCTCACCGCGGGCATCGGCGAGCGGGGCGGCGCGGCGGTCGGCTCGCTGCGCCGGGGCGAGGGCGGGCTGGCCCGGATGCTGCGCTCGGCCGGCGACCTGTGGACGCTGGGCGGGCACGTCGACTGGCGGGTGGCCACCGGTGACGGCCCGGTCGGCGAGCTGCCCACGTACGCGTTCCAGCGGCAGCGCTTCTGGCTCGAACCGTACGGCCCGCTGCTGGGCGAGCCGATCAGCCTGGCCGGCGCCGGCGCCCTGTGGAACGGCACCCTGTCGACGGCGGCCCTGCCCTGGCTCGCCGACCACGCGGTGCTCGGGCAGACGCTGCTGCCCGGCGCGGCCTTCGCCGAGATCGCGTTGCAGGCCGTGCCCGGCCTCGGCGAGCTGACCCTGCAGGCGCCGCTGGTGCTGCCCGCCGGCGGCGACGTCGCGATCCAGGTGATCGTCGAGGAGGGGGCGTTCCGGATCGCCTCGCGGGCACCGGACGGCGCGAGCTGGACCGTGCACGCCACCGGGACCGTGGCCGAACCGGCCGCGCCGGATCACGCCGGGCCGGTCGGCTGGCCGCCGGCCGGCGCGGACGAGCTGGACCTGGGCGACTTCTACGACGAGCGGGCCGCCGCCGGCTACGGCTACGGCCCCGCGTTCCGCGGCCTGCGCCGCGCGTGGCGGGCGGGCGACGACACGTACGCCGAGGTCGAGCTGCCGGCCGAGGCCGCGGCCGGACTCGACCGGTTCGGGCTGCACCCCGCGCTGCTCGACGCCGCCCTGCACGCCGCGCTGCTCGCCTTCGACAGCACGGTCCTGCCCTTCGCCTGGTCCGGCGTGCGGCTGTACGCCACCGGCGCGACCCGGCTGCGGGCGCGGATCAGCCCGGTCGACGCGGACACCGTGGCGGTGTCGCTCGCCGACGCCGGCGGCGCGCCGGTAGCCGAGATCGACGCGCTGACGTTCCGCCCGGTGTCGTCGACGGCGCTCACCACCGCCTCCTCGGCGGTGCGCGAGGCGTTGTTCGAGGTGCGTTGGACGCCGTCGGACGCGCCGGGCACGGTCCCGCCCGCGACGGTGCTGCGTGCCGGCGGCCCGCTGCGGGACCGGCTCGCCGAGGTCCTCACCGCGATCCAGGACCACGTCGGCGGCGACCACGCCGAGCCGCTGGTGGTCGTGACGAACGGGGCGGTGCCGGTCGGTGGCCCGGTCACCGACCCCGCCGGCGCGGCGGTCTGGGGCCTGGTCCGCTCGGCGCAGACCGAGCATCCCGGGCGCCTGCTGCTCGTCGACACCGACGGTGACCTCGGCGGGCAGCCGCTGCCCGCGGACGAGCCGCAGATCGCGCTGCGCGACGGCGTCGCCCACGTGCCGCGGCTGACCCGGGTGACCGTCACCGCCGCCGACGAGACGCCCGCGACGGGCGGCACCGTGCTCGTCACCGGCGGCACCGGCGTGCTGGGGGCGCTCGTCGCCGAGCGGTTGGTCACCGTCCACGGCGTACGCCGTCTGGTGCTGACCAGCCGCCGGGGCCCGGCGGCGCCGGACGCGGCCGAGCTGGTCGCCCGGCTGACCGCCCTCGGCGCCGAGGCCACGGTGGTCGCCTGCGACGCCGCCGACCGGGCCGCGCTGGCCGCGGTGACCGCCGGGGTCGACCTCACCGGCGTGGTGCACTGCGCCGGCATCCTCGACGACGGCGTGCTGACCGCGATGACCGCCGACCGCCTGGACCGGGTGCTCGGCTCCAAGGCCGACGCCGCGCTGCACCTGCACGAGCTGACGGCCGGCACCGACCTGGACTTCTTCGTGCTGTTCTCGTCCGTCGCCGCGACCCTGGGCACCGCGGGTCAGGCCAACTACGCGGCGGCCAACGGCTTCCTCGACGGCCTGGCCTCGCTGCGCCGCGGCCAGGGGCTGGCCGGGACCTCGGTGGGTTGGGGGCTGTGGGCCGAGACGTCCGCGATGACCGGGCAGCTCACCGGCCGCGACGTGAGCCGGCTCGGCGGCGCGTTGTCCACCGCGGACGGCATGGCGCTCTTCGACGCGGTGCTGCGGTCCGGCCCGGCGCACGCGGTGGCGGCCCGGATCGACACGCGCGGCGACTCCGTCCCGGCCCTGCTGCGCGGCCTGGTCCGGCAGCCGGCGCGTCGGGTCGCCGCGACCGCGGCGTCCCCGACGTTCACCGCCGACGACCCGGCCGAGCGCCGCCGCCGGCTGCTCGATCTGGTACGCGCCGAGGCGGCCGCGGTTCTCGGGCACGCGTCGCCGGCGGCCGTCGACCCGGACCGGGTGCACGTCGACCTCGGCTTCGAGTCGCTGACCGCGGTCGAGCTGCGCAACCGGCTGGCCCGGGCGACCGGCCTCAGCCTGCCGGCGACCCTGGTGTTCACCTATCCCACCCCGAACGCCGTGGCCGACTACCTCGCCGAACGGCTGGGTGCGCCGGCCGCGCAGCCGGCCCGGGCCGCGAGCCCGGCGGTGACGGCGGCCGACGAGCCGATCGCGATCGTCGGGATGAGCTGCCGCTACCCGGGCGGCGTGACCGGGCCGGACGAGCTGTGGCGTCTGGTCGCTGACGGCGCGGACGCGGTCACCCCGTTCCCGGCCAACCGAGGCTGGGACACCGACGCGCTCTACGACCCCGACCCCGACCGGCCGGGCACCACGTACGCCACCGAGGGTGGCTTCCTGCACGACGCCGACGCGTTCGACGCGGAGTTCTTCGGCATCTCGCCGCGCGAGGCCCTGGCGATGGACCCGCAGCAGCGGATCCTGCTGGAGACGGCCTGGGAGGCGTTCGAGTCGGCCGGGATCGACGCGCGCACCGTGCGCGGCACCCGGGCCGGTGTGTTCACCGGCGTCATGTACCACGACTACCAGACGCTGCTCGCCGCCTCGGACACGCCGGACCTCGACGGGTACGCCGCGATCGGCGTCGCCGGCGGGGTGGCCTCCGGCCGGGTCGCCTACACGTTCGGCCTGGAGGGCCCGGCGGTCACCGTGGACACGGCCTGCTCGTCGTCGCTGGTCGCCGTGCACCTGGCCGCGGAGGCGCTGCGCCGGGGCGAGTGCACGATGGCCCTGGCCGGCGGTGTCACGGTGATGGCCACGCCCGGCACGTTCGTCGACTTCAGCCGGCAGCGGGGCCTCGCCCCGGACGGCCGGTGCAAGTCGTTCGCCGCCGCCGCCGACGGCACCGGCTGGTCGGAGGGGGCCGGGCTGCTGGTGCTCGAACGTCTCTCCGACGCCCACCGCAACGGGCACCGGATCCTGGCGGTGGTGCGCGGCAGCGCGGTCAACCAGGACGGCGCCTCGAACGGGCTGACCGCACCGAACGGCCTCTCCCAGCAACGCCTCATCGCCGCGGCGCTGGCGGCGGCCGGGCTGGAGCCGGGGGACGTGGACGCCGTCGAGGCGCACGGCACCGGCACCACGCTCGGCGACCCGATCGAGGCCGAGGCGATCATCGCGGCGTACGGGCGGAACCGTCCCGCCGACCGTCCGCTTCGGCTCGGCTCGCTGAAGTCGAACATCGGCCACAGCCAGGCGGCCGCCGGCGTCGGCGGGATCATCAAGATGGTGCTGGCCATGCGGCACGGGATCCTGCCCCGGACGCTGCACGTGGACGAGCCGACGCCGCACGTCGACTGGGCCGGCGGCGCGGTGGAGCTGCTGCGGGAGACGTGTGCGTGGCCGGAGACCGGCCGGGCGCGGCGGGCCGGCGTGTCCTCGTTCGGGATCAGCGGGACCAACGCGCACGTCGTGCTGGAGGCGCCGCCGGGCGCCGGCGCGGTCGAGCCGGTGCTTCCGGCCGGGCCGGCGCCGCTGGTGCTCTCCGCGCCCGGCGCCGCCGCGGTGCGGGCCCAGGTCGCACGGATGCGGGGGTTCCTGGCCGGGCGGCCCGACCTGGAGCCCGCGCGGGTCGGCGCGGCGCTTGTCGGCTCCCGGGTCGTCTTCGACCATCGCGCCGTGCTGATCGACGACGTGACCGAGACCGGGGTCGTCGAGCCGGGTGCCCTGGCGTTCCTGTTCACCGGTCAGGGTGCGCAGCGCATCGGGATGGGTGCCGGTCTGGCGGCGCGGTTCCCGGTGTTCGCGGAGGTGTTCGACGCGATCGTCGGCCGGTTCGACGGGTTGCGGGAGGCCCTGGAGTCCGAGGCGATCCACCGGACCGTGCACACCCAGGCCGGGTTGTTCGCGGTCGAGGTGGCGCTCTACCGGCTCCTCGAATCCTGGGGTGTCACCCCGGACTACCTGCTGGGCCACTCGATCGGGGAGATCGCCGCCGCGCACGTCGCGGGGGTGATGTCGCTCGACGATGCGGTGACGTTGGTGGCGGCGCGGGGTCGGTTGATGCAGGCGTTGCCGGCCGGTGGGGCGATGCTCGCGGTGCAGGCGTCCGAGGAGTCGGTGCGGGAGGTCATCGCCGGCACGAATGTCGACGTCGCGGCGGTCAACGGTCCGACGTCGATCGTGATCTCCGGCCCGGCCGACGCCGTCGACGAGGTGGCGCCACGGTTCACCAAGGCGACCCGGTTGACGGTGTCGCACGCGTTCCACTCGTCGTTGATGGAGCCGATGCTGGCCGACTTCGCGGCGGCGATCGGGGGCATCTCGTTTGCGTCGCCGCGGATTCCGGTGGTGTCGAATCTGACCGGTGTTCCGGTGGAGGAGTTCACCGTGGACTACTGGGTGCGGCACGTGCGGGAGGCGGTGCGTTTCGCCGACGGCATGGTCTGGCTCGCCGATCACGGTGTGACCCGGTGCCTGGAGGTCGGGCCGGCGGGTGTGCTGAGCGCGCTGGCCGCGCCGGAGCTGACCTGCGTCGCGGCGTTGCGCAAGGACCGCGACGAGGCGTCGACGCTGCTGGCCGCGGTCGGCCGGTTGTGGACCGTCGGCGTGCCCGTGGACTGGAGTGCGATCCTGCCGCCGGCCGGGCACGTCGACCTGCCCACCTACCCGTTCCAGCGCCAGTCCTACTGGCCCGCCCCGTCGACGGCCACCCCGGCGACGCGACACGCCCCGGGGGAGGCCCGGTTCTGGGACGCGGTCGACCGCGAGGACCTCGCCCAGCTCGCCGGCGACCTCGACGTCACCCCGGACACGATCGACTCGGTCCTGCCCGCGCTCGCCGCCTGGCGCCGTGACCAGCGGTCCACCACCGTCGTCGACGGCCTGCGCTACCGGGAGAGCTGGGCCCCGCTCAGCCTGCCCCCGGCCCGGCTCACCGGCCGCTGGCTCGCGGTCGCCGCCGCGCACCCGCCGGTCGGGGACGTCCTCGACGCGCTGCGTGACCAGGGCGCGGACGTCCTGGCCGTCGCCGTGTCGACGCCGGAGGACCTGACCGAGCGCCTCACCGACCTCGACGCGGGTCACCTCGACGGCGTCGTGCTGCTCACCGGACTCGCCGAGGAGCGGCTGCCGGACCGCACCGCCGTACCGTCCGGGCTGGCGTTGACCGTGACCGGCATCCAGGCGCTCGCGGCGGCCGGGATCGACGCGCCGGTCTGGTGCCTGACCCGGGGCGCGGTGTCGGTCGGGCGCTCCGACCCGCTGCGCGCCGACGTGCAGGCGGCGGTGTGGGGACTGGCCCGGGTCGCGGCCATCGAACAGCCCGTCACCTTCGGCGGTGTCGTCGACCTGCCGGAGGTCGTCGACGAGCGGGCCGGCCGGCGCCTCGCCGCGGTTCTCGCCGCGGGCACCGAGGACCAGGCCGCCGTCCGGGGCTCCGGCGCCTTCGGCCGCCGACTGGTCCGCGCCCCCGCCCCGACCGGTACGCCGCCCCGCCCCGCCCCGACCGGCACCGTGCTGGTCACCGGCGGCACCGGGGCGCTGGGCGCGCACGTCGCCCGCCGGCTCGCCGGCCACGGCGTACCGCGTCTGCTGCTGCTGTCCCGGCGCGGCCCGGACGCGCCCGGCGCCACCGACCTGGTCGCGGAGCTGGCGGGCCTGGGCAGCGACGCGACAGTGGTCGCCGGCGACGCCGGTGACCGCGACGCGCTGGCGGCCGTGCTGGCCGCGATCCCGGCCGAGCGGCCCCTGACCGGCGTCGTGCACGCCGCCGGCGTGGTCGACGACGCCACCTTCCTGTCGCTCACCGTGGCACAGCTCGACGCCGCCCTGCGGTCCAAGGCCGTGGCGGCGGAGCACCTCGACGAGCTGACCCGTGACCTGCCGCTCGACATGTTCGTGCTGTTCTCCTCGTTCGCCGGCAGCGTCGGCAACGCCGGCCAGGCCGGGTACGCGGCGGCGAACGCCCGCCTCGACGCGATCGCCGCACGGCGGCGCGCCGCCGGCCTTCCGGCCACGGCCGTCGCCTGGGGCCCGTGGGCCACCGACGCCCCGGCCGCCGGCGGCGCGGGCATGGCCGCCGGGGAGGTGGGGGAGCGGCTGCGCCGGCTCGGGCTGTCACCGCTGCCGGTGCCGGCCGCCCTGGACGCGCTCGACGCGGCGGTCCGGTGCCAGGACACCACGATCGTGGTCGCCGACGTCGACTGGACCCGGTTCACCCCGACCCGGCCGAGCGCGTCGACGAGCCTGCTGGCCGAACCGCCCACCGCGACCGCCGTGCCGGCCGACCTCACGACGCTGGGCGCCGCCGACCAACGCCGCGCCCTGCTCGACCTGGTCCGCGCCCGGACGGCCGCCGTGCTCCGGCACCCGATGCCCGACGCGATCGACGGCGGCCGGGCCTTCCACGACATGGGGTTCGACTCGCTGACCGCGATCGAGCTGCGCAACACCCTCGCCGCCGACACCGGCCTGCGGCTGCCGCTCACCCTCGTCTTCGACCACCCCACCCCGGCCGCCCTCGCCGACCACCTGGCGGCGCTGCTCGGCGGCGGAACCGACGATCCGGCCGTGGCCGCCCAGCCGGTCGCGGACGCCGACGACCCGATCGTCGTCACGTCGATGGCGTGCCGCTTCCCCGGCGGCGTGCGCACCCCCGATGACCTATGGGCGCTGGTCCGCGACGGCGTCGACGGGCTCACCGAGCCACCGACCGACCGGGGCTGGCGGCCCGGAACCGGCTTCGTCGGCGGGTTCCTGGCCGACGCCGCCGACTTCGACGCCGCCCTGTTCGGCGTGTCCCCGCGCGAGGCCCTCGCCATGGACCCGCAGCAGCGACTGCTGCTCGAATCGGTCTGGGAGACCTTCGAGCGGGCCGGCATCGACCCCCGATCGGTGCACGGCACCCGGATCGGCGTGTTCGCCGGCACCAACGGGCAGGACTACCCGGCCGTGCTGGCCGCCGCGGGCGGCGCCGACGTCGAGTCGCACACCGCCACCGGGAACGCCGCCGCCATCCTCTCCGGCCGGGTCTCCTACGCGTTCGGTCTGGAGGGCCCGGCCGTCACCGTCGACACCGCGTGCTCGTCGTCGCTGGTGGCGATGCACCTGGCGGCGCAGGCGATCCGGGCCGGGGAGTGCCACGCGGCACTGGCCGCCGGGGTCACCGTGATGTCCACCCCCGGCGCGTTCGACGAGTTCGACAGGCAGGGCGGTCTGGCCCCGGACGGCCGCTGCAAGGCGTTCGCCGACGCGGCCGACGGCACCGGGTGGGGTGAGGGCGTCGGGGTCCTGCTGCTGGAGCCCCTGTCGGCGGCGCGGGAGCACGGCCGCGAGCCGCTGGCCGTGCTGCGGGGCAGCGCGGTCAACCAGGACGGCGCGTCGAACGGGCTCACCGCCCCGAACGGCCCTTCGCAGCAGCGGGTCATCCGGCAGGCGCTGGCGAACGCCGGATTGTCCCCCGCCGACGTGGACGCGGTCGAGGCGCACGGCACCGGCACGAAGCTGGGCGACCCGATCGAGGCCCAGGCGCTGCTGGCGACCTACGGACAGGACCGGCCGGAGGACCGGCCGGTGTGGCTCGGCTCGGTGAAGTCCAACATCGGGCACACCCAGGCGGCGGCCGGCGTCGCCGGGGCGATCAAGATGGTGCTGGCGATGCGGCACGGTGTCCTGCCGGCCACGCTGCACGTGGACGTGCCAACGGCGCGCGTCGACTGGTCGGCCGGCGCGGTGCGGGTGCTGACCGAGGCGCGCGAGTGGGACAGCGCCGGGCGGGCGCGGCGGGCCGGAGTGTCCTCGTTCGGGCTCAGCGGCACCAACGCCCACGTGATCCTGGAACAGGCGCCGGCGGCGCCGGCCGCCGCGGCGCCCGCGCCGGCGGGCCCGGTCGCCTGGGCGTTCTCCGCGAAGACCGGCGGCGGCCTGCGCGGTCAGGCTCGGCGGCTGGCCGGGTACGCCACGTCGGCCGACCCGTCGGACGTCGCGCGGGCACTCGCCGGCGCCCGGGCCACGCTGGAGCACCGCGCGGTCGTCGTCGCGGACACGGCGGAACGTTTCGCCGCGGATCTCGCCGAGCCGTCGTCGCTGGTCGCCGGCGTCGCGTCGCCGGGCGGGTCGGCGTTCCTGTTCACCGGTCAGGGTGCGCAGCGGGTCGGGATGGGTGTGGCCCTGTGCGCCCGGTTCCCGGTGTTCGCGGCGGCGTTCGACGGGATCTGCGCCCGCTTCGATCAGGTGCTGGACGTGCCGTTGCGGGAGGCGATCGATTCGGAGGCGGTCCACCGGACCGTCTACACGCAGGCCGGCCTGTTCGCGGTCGAGGTGGCGTTGTTCCGGTTGCTGGAGTCGTGGGGGATCACCCCGGACTTCCTGCTGGGTCATTCGATCGGTGAGATCGCCGCCGCGCACGTGGCGGGGGTGCTGTCGCTCGACGACGCGGTGACGTTGGTGGCGGCGCGGGGTCGGTTGATGCAGGCGTTGCCGGCCGGTGGCGCGATGCTCGCGGTGCAGGCGTCCGAGGCCGAGGTGCGTGCGCTGCTGCCCGCCGGGGTGGACGTCGCCGCCGTCAACGGCCCCACCTCGGTCGTCGTCTCCGGGCCGGAAGAGAAGATCGACGAGTTGGCGCCCAGGTTCGCCAAGGCCACCCGGTTGACGGTGTCGCACGCGTTCCACTCGTCGCTGATGGAGCCGATGCTGGCCGACTTCGCGGCGGCGATCGCGCACCTCGAGTTCGGGGCGCCGCGGATTCCGGTGGTGTCGAACCTGACCGGCGAGCCGGTGGAGGAGTTCACCGCCGGCTACTGGGTGCGCCACGTGCGGGAGGCGGTGCGCTTCGACGACGGCATGCAGTGGCTCGCCGGCAACGGGGTGACCCGCTGCCTGGAGATCGGCCCGGCGGGCGTGCTGTCCGCGACGGCCGCCCCCGACCTCGCCTATGTCCCGGCGCTGCGCAAGGACCGCGACGAGGCCACCACACTGCTGGAGGCCGCCGGCCGGCTCTGGACCACGGGTGTGCCGGTCGACTGGACCGCCGTCGTCGGCCGCCCCGAGCGGACGCTGGACCTGCCCACGTACGCGTTCGACCGGGCCCGGTTCTGGCCGGCGACCCCACCCCCGGACGAGGACACCCCGCGGTTCCACGCCGAGGCCTGGGTCCCGCTGGCCGAGCCCACCGCCGCGCCGGCCGGCACCTGGCTGCTGGTGCTGCCCGACGGCGTCGACTGCGCCGACATCGTCACCGCCTTCCCGTCGGCGCGGACCGTGACCGTCGACGACACCGCCGGCCGCGCCGAGTTCACCGCGCTGCTCACCAGCGTCACCGGCGCCGGGCCGCTGCGCGTGCTGTCGCTGCTGGGCCTGGACACCACGCCGCACCCGGGCCAGCCGGACGTGCCCGCCGGTCTCGCCTCGACCGTGGCGCTCGCCCACGCGGTCACCGGCCTGCCGGGCCCGGCGAAGCTCTGGTGCCTGACCCGCAACGCGGTCGCCACCAGCGCCGCCGACGGCCCGGTGAACGCCGTCCAGGCCCACCTGTGGGGCCTGGGCCGGGTCGCCGCGATGGAACTGCCCCAGCACTGGGGTGGCCTCGTCGACGTGCCGCCGGACCTCGACGAGACCGACCGGCGTCGGCTGGCCGCCGCGCTCGCCGCCGCGGACGAGGACCAGATCGCGCTCCGACCCGCCGGCCTCCTCGCCCGACGGCTGCGCCGCGCCGACCCGCCGGCCGGCGCCGTCGAACCGGCGATCCCGACCGGCACCGTGCTGATCACCGGCGGCACCGGCGCGCTCGGCGCCCACGCCGCCCGCTGGCTCGCCGCCCGGGGCGTACCCCATCTGCTCCTGCTCTCCCGGCGCGGCCCGGACGCGCCCGGCGCCGCCGACCTCGTCGGCGAGCTGACCGCGGCCGGCGCGACCGTCACCGTGCGGGCCTGCGACGTGGCCTCGCGCACCGACCTGGCCGCCGCCATCGACGCCATCCCCGCCGAGCACCCTCTCGACGGTGTCGTGCACACCGCCGGGGTGACCGCCGACAGCCCGCTGGAGACGCTCACCCTCGACCAGCTGGCGGCGGTGCTGCACGCCAAGACCCTCCCGGCGGCGCACCTCGACGCCCTCACCGCCGGCCGGCCGCTGCGGATGTTCGTGCTCTACTCCTCGATGGCCGGCGCGGTCGGCAACCCGGGGCAGGCGAACTACGCGGCCGCGAACAGCTACCTGGACGCGTTGGCCGGCGACCGGCACGCCCGCGGCCTGCCCGCCACGGCGCTGGCCTGGGGCCCGTGGGCGGACGGCGGGCTCGCCGCCGGCGCCGCGCTCGCCGACCGGCACCGTGGCTTCGGCCTGCGGCCACTGGCAGCCGGCCCGGCGATGGCGGCGTTCGGCCTCGCCGTCGCGGGTGACCGACCGGCGCTGGTGGTGGGCGACGTCGACTGGACGGCGTTCGCGGCGGCCACCGGACCCAACCGGCTGCTCGCCGAACTCACCGACCCGCCCCCGACCGGGGACGCCGGTGGCGCCTCCCCGGCCGACCAGCTGCGCGCCCGCCTCGCCACGGCCACCGACCGGGACCGGGTGATCCTCGACCTGGTCCGCGCCGAGACCGCCGCGGTCCTGCGGCACCGCGACCGGGACCGGATCGACCCGGCGTCGTCCTTCCGGGACCTCGGCTTCGACTCGCTGCTCGCGGTCGAGCTGCGCAACCGCCTCGGCGCCGCCGCCGGACTGCCGCTCCCGGCGACGCTGGTGTTCGACCACCCGACGCCGGCCGCGCTGGCCGCGTACCTGATGCCGCGGGTGGCCGGCGAGCCGGAGCGTCCCACGGTGGCGAGCGAGATCGACCGCCTGGAGGCCGTCCTGTTCGGCGTCGCCCCGGACGAGGACGAGCGGGACGGCATCACCGCCCGACTGCGCGCCCTGCTCGACAAGTGGAGTCGTACGAACGCCGCACCCGAACCCGGCGACGACCTCGACGCCGGGCTGGACCTGGCGACCGCCGACGAGATGCTCGAGCTGATCCAGCGCGAGTTCGGCAGCCCCACATGACCACCCACCGCATTCGACACCGCGTACTAGGGGACAGCCATGGCGAATGAACAGAAGCTTCTCGACCATCTGAAGTGGATGACCGGCGAGCTGCGCCAGGCCAACCGGCGCCTCCGCGAGGTCGAGGAGGGCGCTCGCGAGCCGATCGCCGTCGTCGCCATGAGCTGCCGGTTCCCCGGCGGGGTGGCGAGCCCGGAGGAGCTGTGGCAGCTGGTCGCCGGCGGGCGCGACGCGGTCGCGCCGTTCCCCGGCGACCGGGGCTGGGACGTCGACGCGCTCTACGACCCGGACACCGAGCGGCACGGCACCTCGTACGTGCGGGAGGGCGGCTTCCTCGCCGGGGTCGACCGGTTCGACGCCGGCCTGTTCGGCATCGCCCCCCGTGAGGCCACCGCCATGGACCCGCAGCAGCGCATCCTGCTGGAGACCGCGTGGGAGGCGTTCGAGCGGGCCGGCCTCGACCCGCGATCGCTGCGGCAGCAGCGCGTCGGCGTGTTCGCGGGCACCAACGGCCAGGACTACGGCTCGCTGATCGCCGGCGACGACGAGACCACCGAGGGCTACCTGGCCACCGGCACGGCGGCGAGTGTCATCTCCGGTCGGCTCGCCTACGCGTTCGGCCTGGAGGGCCCGGCCGTCACCGTCGACACCGCGTGCTCGTCCGCCCTGGTGGCCCTGCACCTGGCGGCGGAGTCGCTGCGCCGCGGCGAGTGCACCCTCGCGCTGGCCGGCGGTGTCACGGTGATGAGCACGCCGACCGCGTTCGTCGAGTTCAGCCGCCAGCGCGGGCTCGCCGCCGACGGGCGCTGCAAGCCGTTCGCGGCGGCCGCCGACGGCACCGGCTGGGGCGAGGGCGCCGGGCTGCTGCTGCTGGAGCGGCTCTCCGACGCCCGGCGCCACGGGCACCGGGTGCTGGCGGTGGTGCGCGGTACGGCAGTCAACCAGGACGGCGCCTCCAACGGGCTGACCGCCCCGAACGGGCCCTCGCAGCAGCGGGTGATCCGCGAGGCGCTGGCCGCCGCCGGACTGTCCCCGGCCGAGGTGGACGCGGTCGAGGCACACGGCACCGGCACCAGGCTGGGCGACCCGATCGAGGCGCAGGCGCTGCTCGCCACGTACGGGCAGGACCGGCCCGAGGACCGGCCGTTGTGGCTGGGCTCGGTGAAGTCGAACATCGGGCACACCCAGGCGGCGGCCGGCGTCGCCGGGGTCATCAAGATGGTCATGGCGATGCGCGCCGGGGTGCTGCCGGCGACGCTGCACGTCGACGAGCCGACGCCGCACGTGGACTGGTCGGCCGGCGCGGTCGCGCTGCTGCGCGAGGCGCGCCCGTGGCCGGAGACCGGACGGCCGCGGCGAGCCGGTGTCTCGTCGTTCGGGATCAGCGGGACGAACGCGCACGTGGTGCTGGAGTCGGCCGCGCCGGTCGCTGACGAGCCGGCCACCGAGCAGCCCGGGCCGATGCCGTTCGTGCTGTCCGCCCGGACCGAGCCGGGCCTGCGGGAGCAGGCGACGCGGCTCGCCGCCCTGCTGTCGTCGGGCGCGACGCCGACCCCGGCCGCCCTCGGATCGGCCCTCGCCACCACACGGGCGGCCCTCGACAGCCGAGCCGTGCTCGTCGCCGACGGTCTGGACGACCTGGCGGCGGCGCTCGCCGGGCCGGTCGGCGGTGGGGTCGTCGAGCCGGGTGCCCTGGCGTTCCTGTTCACCGGTCAGGGTGCGCAGCGCATCGGGATGGGTGCGGGTCTGGTGGCGCGGTTCCCGGTGTTCGCGGAGGTGTTCGACGCGATCGTGGCCCGGTTCGACGGGTTGCGGGAGGCCCTGGAGTCCGAGGCGATCCACCGGACGGTGCACACGCAGGCGGGGTTGTTCGCGGTCGAGGTGGCGTTGTTCCGGCTCCTCGAATCCTGGGGTGTGACAGCGGACTACCTGGTGGGGCATTCGATCGGGGAGATCGCGGCGGCGCATGTGGCGGGGGTGTTGTCGCTGGACGATGCGGTGACGTTGGTGGCGGCGCGGGGTCGGTTGATGCAGGCGTTGCCGTCCGGTGGGGCGATGCTGGCGGTGCAGGGCACCGAGGAGTTGGTGCGGGAGGTCATCGCCGGCACCGGTGTGGACGTCGCGGCGGTGAACGGTCCGACGTCGGTGGTGATCTCCGGTCCGGCCGATGTGATCGAGGAGCTGGCGCCACGGTTCGCGAAGGCGACGCGGTTGTCGGTGTCGCACGCGTTCCACTCGTCGTTGATGGAGCCGATGCTGGCCGACTTCGCGGCGGCGATCGGGGACATCTCGTTTGCGTCGCCGCGGGTTCCGGTGGTGTCGAATCTGACCGGTGTTCCGGTGGAGGAGTTCACCGTGGCCTACTGGGTGCGGCACGTGCGGGAGGCGGTGCGTTTCGCCGACGGCATGGTCTGGCTCGCCGATCACGGTGTGACCCGGTGCCTGGAGGTCGGGCCGGCGGGTGTGCTGAGCGCGCTGGCCGCGCCGGAGCTGACCTGCGTCGCGGCGTTGCGCAAGGACCGCGACGAGGCGTCGACGCTGCTGGCCGCGGTCGGCCGGTTGTGGACCGTCGGCGTGCCCGTGGACTGGAGTGCGATCCTGCCGCCGGCCGGGCACGTCGACCTGCCCACCTACCCCTTCCAGCGCCAGTCCTACTGGCCGCCGGCCCGCGCCGGCCACGGCAACATCGCCGCCGCCGGACTGTCCGCCGCCGAGCACCCGCTGCTCACCGCCGCCGTGACGCTCGCCGACGACGACGGGATCCTCCTCACCGGCCGCCTCTCCGCGCACACCCACCCGTGGCTGGCCGACCACGTCGTGCTGGACCGCGTCGTGCTGCCCGGCACCGCCTTCGTCGAGCTGGTGCTGCGCGCCGCCCAGCAGGCCGGCGGGCTCGACATCACGGACCTCACCATCGAGACCCCGCTGGTGCTGCCCGCCACCGGCGGCGTCCAGCTCCAGGTGCGGGTCGCCGACGACGCGGGCCAACGCTCGGTCCAGGTGTACGCCCGGCCCGAACCGGACGCCGGCACCGAACCGGAGTGGACCCGCCACGCGTCCGGCGCGCTCGCCACCACCACCCCCGCCGACCAGTTCGACCTCGCGGTCTGGCCGCCGGCCGGCGCCGCACCGATCGACCTCGGCGACTTCTACGGCGACGCCGCCGCGCGTACCGGTCTGCGCTACGGGCCGGTGTTCCGTGGACTGCGCGCGGCCTGGCTGCTCGACGGCGACGTCTACGCGGAGGTCGCGCTGCCCACCGAGGCGCACGCCGACGCCGCCCGGTTCGCGCTGCATCCGGCGCTGTTCGACGGCGCGCTGCACGCCGCCGCGCTCGGCGGCCTGCTGCCCGACGACGGCGCCGCCCGCCTGCCGTTCGCCTGGTCCGAGGTGCGGCTGCACGCCTCCGGCGCCCCCACGCTGCGGGTCCGCCTGCGCGCCGACGGCCCGGAGGCCGTCACGCTCCAGGTCGCCGACGTGGACGGCGCCCCGGTCGCCACCGTCGGCCGCCTCGTCCTGCGTCCGGCCAGCCGCGACCAGCTCGACTCCGTCGCGGGCAGCGCGACCCGGGACGCGATGTACGCCGTGACGTGGACCGCGCTTCCGCCGTCGCGCGCGCAGGCGCCCGTCACGGACGTCGTCGTGCTGCCGGTCCGCTCCGCCGACGTGCGCACGGCCGTCGCCGAGTCCCTGACCGGTGTTCGGGACTGGCTGGCCGACGACCGATTCGCCGACGGTCGGCTGGTGGTCGTCACCCGGGGCGCGGTGCCTGTCGACGGCCCGGTGACCGACCTGGCCGGTGCCGCGGTGCGGGGTCTGCTGCGCTCGGCGCAGACCGAGAATCCGGGCCGGATCGTGCTCGCCGACCTGGACCACGCGGAGCCGTCCGAGGCGCTGCTGGCCGACCTGCTCCACCGGGACGAGCCGGAACTGGCGGTGCGCGGCGCCGAGGTGTTCGCCCCACGGCTGACCCGCGCCCTTCCCGCGACCACGCTCACCCTGCCGCCGGTTGCCGAGTCGTGGCGGGTGGCCCCGGGTGGTGACGGCGCGTTGTCGAGCTTGGCATGTGTCGAGGTTCCGGGTGTGGAGCTCGGTGCGGGTGAGGTGCGGATCGCGGTTCGCGCGGTGGGGGTGAACTTCCGGGACGTGCTGTTGGGTCTGGGGGTGTATCCGGATCCGGATGCGGTGATGGGTTCCGAGGGTGCGGGTGTGGTGGTCGAGGTCGGCCCGGACGTTTCCGACCTGGCGGTGGGTGATCGGGTGTTCGGGCTGTTCCACGGTGGGTTCGCGCCGCGGGTGGTGGCGGATCATCGGGTGGTCGCGCGGATGCCGCAGGGTTGGTCGTTCGCGCAGGCGGCGGCGGTGCCGATGGCGTTCCTGACGGCCTGGTACGGGCTGGACGACCTCGGACGTCTGCGGGCCGGTGAGCGGCTGTTGGTGCATG
>NZ_FMDM01000003.1 GCF_900090105.1 Micromonospora humi
GGCGGGTCGGGCGGGGGGCGGTCTGGCGTCGGCCGCGGCCGGGGTGCGGGCGGGTCGGGCGGGGGGCGGTCTGGCGTCGGCCGCGGCCGGGGTGCCGGCGGGTCGGGCGGGGGCGTCGGACCGGCGTTGCTGCGGGCGTTGCCGGCCGCGCTGACCGTCGCCGCGCACACCTGGACCGTCACCGCGCTGTCCCGCCGCGAGGTGACCGGCGCGACCGACCGCCGGATGCCCGCCTTCACGCTCGCCGGCACCGCGCTGATCGCGCTCGCCGCCCCGGGCCGGCCGACCGTGTTAAGCGGGGCCCCCTCCTCTACCGAATGCGTTAAGAAGGGGCCCTTCCTTCGCCTCGTGCCGGGGGCGTTGGCGGCGGGGTACATGGTTCGGTACGGGCGGGCGCAGGCCCGGGTGCTCGCCGACCCGTCGCCGGCCCGGGTGCGGGCGGCGGTCGGCGCCGGCATCACCGGGCTGCCCGCGTTGCAGGGCGCGCTGACCGCCCGCGCCGGCGCCGGGCTGCTCGGCCTCGCGGTGGCCGGCGCCGCCCCGCTCGGCCGACGCCTGGCCCGGCTGGTCTCGCCGACATGACCACCGTGACGCCGGCCGCCGCGCCCCGCCGGCCCGCGACCGCGCCGGGCCGGCTGCGATTCGGGTACGGCACCAACGGCTTCGCCAACCACCGCCTCGACGACGCGCTCGGTGTGCTCGCCGACCTCGGGTACGAGGGGGTGGCGCTCACCCTGGACCACGACCACCTGGACCCGTTCGCTCCCGGGCTGGCCCGCCGGGTGGACGCCGTGCGCCGCCGGCTGAGCGCGCTGGGGCTGGCCGTGGTGGTCGAGACCGGGGCCCGCTACCTGCTCGACCCGTGGCACAAGCACGCCCCGACGCTGCTGCACGACGACCCGTCCCGGCGCATCGAGTTCCTCCGCCGGGCCGTCCGGATCGGGGCGGACCTGGGCGCCGAGGCGGTCTCCTTCTGGGCCGGCGTCCGACCGCCCGAGGTGCCCCCGGCGGTCGCGTGGGAGCGCCTGGTCGCCGGGTGCGCCACGGTCTGCGCCGAGGCGGCCGGCGTGCCGCTGGGCTTCGAACCCGAGCCGGGCATGCTGGTCGAGGACATCGCCGGCTGGCGGCGGCTGCGCGACGCGCTCGGCGCGCCGCCCGGCTTCGGCATCACCCTCGACATCGGACACTGCCGCTGCCTGGAGCCGCTGCCGGTGCCCGACTGCGTGACGGCGGTCGCCGAGCACCTGGTCAACGTGCAGATCGACGACATGCGCCGGGGCGTGCACGAGCACCTGGAGTTCGGCGCCGGGGAGATCGACTTCCCGCCGGTGCTGGCCGCCCTCGCCGACGCCGGCTACCCCGGCCTGGTGGCGGTGGAGCTGCCCCGGCACGCGCACGCCGCCCCGACCGTCGCCGCCCGCTCGCTCGACTTCCTGCGCGCCGCCGCCCGCCGCGGCGAGAGGCGGTGACCGACCACCTTCCACCACCGGCAGAGGGAGACGGCATGACACCCGACCGACTGCGCGCCGCGCTGCGGGGCGTACCCGATCCGCAGTGGCTGGACGCGGCACTGCGCCGCGTCGCGACCGAACCCGCGGCGATCCCGCGCTACTTCGCCGCCGCCGCCCGGCGGTGCGGACGCGGTCCGGTGCCCGACCCGCCCGGCTGGACCGTCGACGAGGCCGCCCGGGCGCTGCTGCTCACCGCGCTGCCCGGCGGTCACGCCACGGTCGCCGAGACGCTCTACCGGGAGGGCGACGCCGCGGAGAAGCGGGCCGTGCTGCGGGCCCTGCCGCTGCTGCCGATCGGGGCGGAGTGCGTGCCGCTGCTGCACGACGCGATCCGCACCAACGACACCCGGCTGGTCGCCGCCGCGCTCGGCCCCTACGCCCGGCACCTGGAGCAGCCGGCCTGGCGGCAGGCGGTGCTGAAGTGCGTCTTCGCCGGTGTGCCGCTGGCCGTGGTGGACGGCCTGCCCGACCGGGCCGACGGCGAGCTGGCGCAGATGCTCGCCGCGTACGCCGCCGAGCGGCACGCCGCCGGACGGGCCATGCCGGCCGACGCCACCGACCTGCTCGACCGGCTCACCACCACCACGGAGGCGTGACATGCGCATCTTCGACCCGCACATCCACATGACGTCCCGGACCACCGACGACTACGAGCGGATGGCCGCCGCCGGGGTGCGGGCGGTGGTCGAGCCGGCGTTCTGGCTGGGCCAGCCGCGTACCGGCGTGCAGAGCTTCGTCGACTACTTCGACTCGCTGATCGGCTGGGAGCCGTTCCGGGCCGGCCAGTTCGGCGTCCGGCACCACGCCACCGTGGCGCTGAACCCGAAGGAGGCCAACGACCCGCGCTGCCGCCCGGTGCTCGACGTGCTGCCCCGCTATCTGGACAAGGACGGCGTGGTGGCGGTCGGCGAGATCGGCTACGACGCGATGACGCCGGCCGAGGACGCCGCGCTGGCCGGGCAGCTCGCCCTGGCCGTCGCGCACGACCTGCCGGCCCTGGTGCACACCCCGCACCGGGACAAGGCGCGCGGCGTCGAACGCACCCTGGCGGTGGTCGCCGAGTCGGGCATCGCGCCCGGGCGGGTGCTGATCGACCACCTCAACGAGGTGACCGTGGACCTGGTCCGGGACACCGGCTGCTGGCTCGGCTTCTCGATCTATCCGGAGACCAAGATGTCGCCGCCGCGGATGGTCGAGCTGCTGAAGGCGTACGGGACGGAGCGGATGCTGGTCAACTCGGCCGCCGACTGGGGGCGCTCCGACCCGCTGCTCACCCGGGCCACCGGGGAGGCGATGCTGGACGCCGGGTTCGACGCCGACGACGTGGACCGGGTGCTGTGGCGCAACCCGGTGGAGTTCTACGGCCAGTCCGGCCGGCTCGACCTGACCGACCTGGAGGACCCGGCCGCCACCTTCGCCGGCAACTCGATCCTGCGGGGAGGCGCGTGATGCGGCTGCGCCACGCCGACGGCACCACCGTCCACCTCGGCTACTGCACCAACGTCCACCCGGCGGAGGACCTGCCGGGCATCCTCGCCCAACTCGACACCTACGCGGTGGCGGTCCGCCGGCGACTCGACACCGACCTGCTCGGGCTGGGGCTGTGGCTGGCCGCACCGGTGGCCGCCGCGCTCGCCGCCGACCCGGCGGCCCGCCGCCGGCTGCGCCACGAGCTGACCGTACGCGGGCTGGAGGTGGTCACGCTCAACGGCTTCCCGTACGCGGCGTTCCAGGCGCCGGTGGTCAAGGGCGCCGTCTACCGGCCGGACTGGACCACGCCGGAGCGCCTCGCGTACACAGTGGACCTGGCCCGCGTGCTCGCCGACCTGCTGCCCGACGACGCGGCCCGGGGTTCGATCTCGACGCTGCCGCTGGCCTGGCGCACGCCGTGGGACCCGGCGCGGGCCGACGTGGCCCGCCGCCGGCTCGACGCGTTGACCGCCGGGCTGGCCGCCGTCCGACGCGACACCGGCCGGACGGTCCGGGTGGGCTTCGAGCCGGAGCCCGGCTGCCTGGTCGAGTCGACCGGGCAGGCCGCCGCGACGCTGTCCGGCGTGGACCCGGAGTGGCTCGGGATCTGCCTGGACCTGGCGCACCTGGCGTGCGCCTGGGAGGAGCCGGCCGACGCGCTGGCCCGGCTGCGCGACGCCGGGCTGCCGGTGGTCAAGGTGCAGGTCTCGGCCGCCGTCGAGGCGCCCGACCCGGCCGGCGCGACCGGCGCGCTGCGCCGCTTCGTCGAGCCGAGGTTCCTGCACCAGACCCGGGCGGCGGGCTGCGCCGGCGCGGTCGACCCGGCCGACCCGGCGTGGGCGGCCGACGACCTGGACGCGGCGCTGGACGCGCGGCTGCCCGGGGCCTGGCGGGTGCACTACCACGTGCCGTTGCACGCGCCACCCGAGGAACCGTTGCGCTCGACCGTGCCGGTGCTGCGGGCCGCCCTCGCCGCGTTGTTCGCCGGACCGGCCGCCGGCTGCGACCACCTCGACGTGGAGACGTACACCTGGGGGGTGCTGCCGCAGGCGCGGCGGCCGCGCGGCGACGCGGAGCTGGCCGCCGGCATCGCCGCCGAACTGGCCTTCGCCCGCGACGAACTGGCCGCGCTCGGCGTGGCCGGCGGGGTGGGGGTGCCCTCATGAGCCGGCGGCTGGTGGTGCTGGACGTGGTGGGGCTGACGCCGCGGCTGCTGGCGCACATGCCGCGGCTGCGCGCGGTGGCCGAGGCCGGTTTCGCCGCCGAGCTGGGCACCGTGCTGCCGGCGGTGACCTGCTCGGCGCAGGCCACCTTCCTCACCGGCGAGCCGCCCGCCGGGCACGGCGTGGTGGGCAACGGCTGGTACTTCCGGGACCTCGGCGAGGTGCTGCTCTGGCGGCAGCACCACGCGCTGGTCGGCGGCGAGAAGGTGTGGCAGGCGGCCCGCCGGGTCGAGCCGGGCTACCGGGTGGCGAACGTCTGCTGGTGGTACGCGATGGGCGCGGACGTCGACTGGACGGTCACGCCGCGCCCGGTCTACCACGCGGACGGGCGCAAGGAGCCGGACTGCTGGACCGACCCGCCGGAGCTGCACGACACGCTCACCGACGCGCTCGGCACGTTTCCGCTGTTCAGCTACTGGGGGCCGGGCGCGGGGCTGCCGTCCTCGGCGTGGATCAGCCGGGCCGCGCAGCGGATCCTCGCCGACCACGCCCCGGACCTGACCCTGGTCTACCTGCCGCACCTCGACTACGACCTGCAACGCTTCGGCCCGTCCGCGCCGCGGGCCGCCGCCGCGGCGGCGGAGCTGGACGCGGTGCTCGGGCCGTTGCTGGACGCGGCGCGCGAGCGCGACGCCACGGTGGTGGCGCTGTCGGAGTACGGCATCACCGACGTGTCCCGCCCGGTGGACGTCAACCGGATGCTGCGCGCCGAGGGGCTGCTGCGGGTGCACACCCAGGCCGGAATGGAATACCTGGAGCCGTGGACGTCGCGGGCCTTCGCGGTGGCCGACCACCAGGTCGCGCACGTCTACGTGCGGGACCCGGCCGACGTGCCGGCGGTGGCGAAGCTCTGCGCCGCGCTACCGGGCGTGGCCGAGGTGCTGGACGCGACCGGGCAGGCCGGCTACGGGCTGGACCATGCCCGCTCCGGCGAGTTGGTGCTGGTGGCCGCGCCGGACGCCTGGTTCACCTACTACTACTGGCTCGACGACGCGCGGGCGCCCGACTTCGCCCGGCTGGTCGAGATCCATCGCAAGCCCGGCTACGACCCGGCCGAGCTGTTCTTCGACCCGGCCGCGCCGGGCGCGGCGAAGCGCCGGGCGGCGGTGGCGCTGGCCCGCAAGAAGCTCGGGATGCGCTACCTGATGAGCGTGGTGGGGCTGGACGCGGGCGCGCGGGCGGTCCGCGGCTCGCACGGGCGGCTGCCGGCCGACCCGGCGGACGGTCCGGTGCTGCTCTGTTCCGACCCGACGGCGGCCCGGGAGCGGGTCGCGGCGACCGAGGTGAAGGCGTTGCTACTCCACCTCGCCGGGCTAACTTTTGTCGATCTGCGTCAAAAGTAGTTTCCGATCGATCAGAAGCTATGGACATGCCGATCGAAAGGTCTTAATGTCGTGCCCAGCACCAGCTCCCCCCTTTCGGCATCCGGCGCGACGCGCGCCCGATCCTGGCTGCGCGCGTCAGGAAGGACTGCACGGCATGTCCAGCCACCCCCACCACCCACCCGCCCGACGACGACTGGCCGCCGGCGCGGCGCTGCTGCTCGCCGCCACCGCCGGCACGGTCACCCTGGCCACGACGCCCGTCCCGGCGTCCGCCCACCCCATCACGGCGAGCGACTTCCAGCAGGTCGAGCTGGCCCGCGGCGTCGCCGAGACCGGCGAACCGATGTCGCTCGCCGTGCTGCCCGACCGCTCGGTCCTGCACACCGCCCGCAACGGCACGCTGCGCCGCACCGACGCGGCCGGCGCCACCACGGTCGTCGGCACGCTGCCGGTCTACACCCACGACGAGGAGGGGTTGCAGGGCGTCGGCGTCGACCCCGGCTTCACCACCAACCGGCACATCTATCTCTACTACGCGCCGCCGCTCTCCACCCCGGCCGGGGACGCGCCGGCCACCGGCACCGACTTCTCCGCCTGGCAGGGCGTCAACCGGCTCTCCCGGTTCACGCTCAACGCCGACTTCACGCTCAACCAGTCCAGCAAGGTCGACGTGCTCGACGTGCCGGCCGACCGGGGGCTGTGCTGCCACGTCGGCGGCGACATCGACTTCGACGCCGCCGGCAACCTCTACCTCTCCACCGGCGACGACACCAACCCGTTCGACTCCGCCGGCTACGCCCCGATCGACGAGCGCACCAACCGCAACCCCGGATACGACGCGCAGCGCAGCGCCGGCAACACCAACGACCTGCGCGGCAAGATCCTGCGGATCAAGGTGAACGCCAACGGCACCTACTCGATCCCCAGCGGCAACCTGTTCGCGCCCGGCACCGCGAAGACCCGCCCCGAGATCTACGCGATGGGCTTCCGCAACCCGTTCCGGATGAGCGTCGACAAGGCCACCGGCGTCGTCTACGTCGGCGACTACGGGCCGGACGCCGGCACCACCTCGGCGCGCGGCCCGTCCGGGCAGGTCGAGTTCGACCGGGTCACCGGGCCGGGAAACTACGGCTGGCCGTACTGCACCGGCACCAACACCGCCACCGAGACGTACGCCGAGTGGGACTTCGCCACCGGCACCGCCGGCGCGAAGTTCAACTGCACCGGTGGACCGACCAACAACTCGTTCCGCAACACCGGCCTGACCACGCTGCCGGCCGCCAAGCCGGCCTGGATCCGCTACGCCGGCGACGCGGGCAGCCCGCCCGAGTTCGGCGGCGGCTCCGAGTCGCCGATGGGCGGCCCGGTCTACCGATACGACGCGGCCAACCCGTCCACCACCAAGTTCCCGCAGACCTTCGACGGGCAGTTCTTCGCCACCGAGTTCGGGCGCGGCTGGATCAAGCCGATCCACGTCAACGCGGACGGCTCACCCGGCACCATCGACGCGTTCCCGTGGACCGGCAAGCAGGTGATGGACTCCGCGTTCGGCCCGGACGGCGCCTACTACGTACTCGACTACGGCACCGGCTACTTCAACGGCGACGCCAACTCGGCGCTCTACCGCTTCGACTACCTGGGCGGCGGCAACCGCGCCCCGGTGGCCCGAGCCGCCGCCGACAAGACCTCCGGCGTCGCGCCGCTGACCGTGGCGTTCTCCTCGGCCGGCTCGTCCGACCCGGAGAGCGGCGCGCTCACCTACGCCTGGGCGTTCGGCGACGGCGGCACCTCCACCGCCGCCAACCCGTCGCACACCTACACCGCCGACGGCCGCTACACCGCCACGCTGACCGTCCGCGACCCGCAGGGCGCCACCGGCACCGCGAGCGTGACGATCACCGTCGGCAACACCGCGCCGACAGTGGTCATCGAGACGCCCGGCAACGGCAAGCTCTTCTCCTTCGGCGACACGGTCCCGTTCCGGATCACCGTCACCGACCCGGAGGACGCCACCATCGACTGCACCAAGGTCAAGATGACCTACGTGCTCGGCCACGACCAGCACGGCCACCAGATCACCTCGGCGACCGGCTGCACCGGCACGATCGCCATCCCCGTGGACGGCGAGCACGACGACGCGGCGAACATCTTCGCCATCTTCGACGCCGAGTACACCGACTCCGGCGGCCTCACCACCCACACCCAGCACACGCTCCAGCCCCGGCACCGGCAGGCCGAGCACTTCAAGACCTCGTCCGGGATCAACACGTTCGACAAGGGCACCGCCGAGGGTGGCAAGACCGTCGGCGACATCAACAACGGCGACTGGATCGCGTTCCAGCCCTACCTGCTCGCCGACGCCGCCGGGTTCAGCGCCCGGGTCTCCTCGGCCGGCGCGGGCGGCACGCTCCAGGTGCGGGCCGGCTCGGCCACCGGCACCGTGCTCGGCTCGGCCACCGTCCCGGTCACCGGCGCCTGGGACTCGTTCACCACGGTCACCGGCACCATCACCAACCCGCCGGCCGGCACCACCACGCTCTACCTGACGTTCGCCGGCGGCACCGGGGCGCTCTACGACCTGGACGCGTTCACGTTCACCACCTCGGCCGTCCGGACCGGGCCGGTGAAGGGACTGGCCGGCAAGTGCCTCGACGTACGCAACGCGGCGACCGCCGACGGCACCCAGATCCAGCTCTACACCTGCAACGGCACCGCCGCGCAGACCTGGACCGTGACGCCCAACTCGACGGTCAAGGCGTACGGCAAGTGCCTCGACGTCTCCGGCGGCGCGAGCGCGGACGGCACCAAGATCCAGCTCTACACGTGCAACGGCACCGGCGCGCAGACCTGGTCGGCGCAGGCCGACGGCACGGTGCGCAACCCGCAGTCCGGCAAGTGCCTGGACGTGTCCGGCAACAACTCGGCCGACAGCACGCCGGTGCACCTGTGGACCTGCACGGCCGCGGCCAACCAGAAGTGGACGCTGCCGTGAGGTGGGAAGGGAGAACGACGATGAGACTCCGCCGTATCGCGCTGGTGGCGATGACCGTCGTGGCCGCCACCAGCGCCGCCACCCCGGCGAGCGCCGCCGACGCCCCCTACGACGTGCTGGTCTTCTCCAAGACCGCGGGCTTCCGGCACGACTCCATCGCGGTCGGCACGCAGACCGTCCGCGACCTGGGCGCGGCGAACAACTTCACGGTCACCGCGACCGAGGACGCCACCCAGTTCACCACCGCCAACCTGTCCCGCTTCGAGGCGGTGATCTTCCTCAACACCACCGGCGACGTGCTCAACGCGACCCAGCAGGCCGCGTTCGAGAGCTACATCGGCGCCGGCGGCGGATACGTCGGCGTGCACTCCGCCGCCGACACCGAGTACGACTGGCCGTTCTACGGCAACCTGGTCGGCGCCTGGTTCGCGTCCCACCCGGCGATCCAGCCGGCCACCGTCAGGGTGGAGGACCGGGCGCACGCCGCCACCGCGCACCTGCCGCAACGCTGGAACCGCACCGACGAGTGGTACGACTACCGCACCAACGCCCGCTCCACCGCGCACGTGCTGGCCAGCCTCGACGAGTCCACCTACAGCGGGGGTTCGATGGGCGGCGACCACCCGCACGCCTGGTGCAAGTCCGTCAGCGGCGGCCGGTCCTTCTACACCGGCGGCGGACACACCCAGGCGTCGTACGCCGAGCCCGCGTTCCGCGCCCACCTGCTCGGCGGCATCCGCTACGCCGCCGGGCGCACGAAGGCCGACTGCCGGCCGGAGACCGGCTACACCGCGCTCTACGACGGCGGCACCACCGGCTGGTCGCAGGCCGGGCCGGGCAGCTTCACCAACTCGGACGCCACGCTCACCTCGGTCGGCGGCATGGGCCTCTACTGGTACAGCGCGAAGCAGTTCACCAACTACTCGCTCAAGCTGGACTGGCGGCTCGCCGGCGACGACAACTCCGGGGTGTTCGTCGGCTTCCCGCCGTCGAGCGACCCGAACTCGGCGGTGAACAACGGCTACGAGGTGCAGATCGACCCCACCGACTCGGCGGACAAGACCACCGGCGCGATCTACGGGTTCAAGTCCGCCGACCTGGCGGCCCGGGACGCGGCGCTGAACCCGGCGGGGGAGTGGAACACCTACGAGATCCTGGTCGAGGGCGAACGACTCCAGGTCTTCCTCAACGGCGTCCGGATCAACGACTTCACCAACACCGACCCGGTCCGGTCGCTCGCCGGGCACGTCGGCATCCAGAACCACGGCACCGGCGACGACGCCTCGTTCCGCAACATCCGGATCAAGGAACTGGGCGGCACCCCGCCCCCGCCCACCGGCAACACCACCGTGCAGGCCGAGTCGTTCAGCGCGGCCAGCGGCGTCAGCGCGTTCACCAAGGCCGGGGCCAACGGCGGACAGACCCTGGGGTACGTCGACCCGGGCGACTGGGCCGCGTACCAGGGCCTGGACCTGACCGGGGTGACGTCGCTGCGGGCCCGGGTGGTCTCGGGCGGGCCGGGCGGCACGATCCAGGTGCGCACCGGCTCACCCACCGGCCCGCTGCTCGGCCAGGTGGCGGTGCCGAACACCGGAAGCTGGACCACGTTCGCCGACGTCACCACCGCGCTGAGCGGGGTGCCGTCGGGGACGCAGACGGTCCACCTGACGTTCACCGGCAGCGGTTCCGGGCTGTTCGACGTCGACGACTTCACGCTGGTCCGGGGCGGTGGCGGCACCGGCGGCACCGGCCCGGTGAAGGGACTGGCCGGCAAGTGCCTCGACGTACGCAACGCGGCGACCGCCGACGGCACCCAGATCCAGCTCTACACCTGCAACTCGTTCACGGCGCAGACCTGGACGGTCACGCCGAACGGGCCGGTGAAGGCGCTGGGCAAGTGTCTCGACGTCAACGGCGGCGCCAACGCCGACGGCACGAAGATCCAGCTGTGGACGTGCAACGGCACCGGTGCGCAGACCTGGTCGGCGCAGGCCGACGGCACGGTGCGCAACCCGCAGTCGGGCAAGTGCCTGGACGTGTCCGGCAACAACTCGGCGGACGGCACGCCGGTGCACCTGTGGACCTGCACCGGCGCCGCCAACCAGCGCTGGACCCTGCCGTGAGGTAGGCCATAGAGTGGGGACGGCGACCGCGAGGTGGCCGGTGACCCGACGGGAGGCGCAACCCGTCGGGAGCAGACGCCCACGGCGTCCACCGGTGCCCGTCCGTCGCCGTCCCCCGGTCACCCTCGCCCCGGTCCGCAACGGAATCCCCCACCACGACAGGGGAGAAGGACAATGGCGCGACCCATCACGCTCTTCACCGGCCAGTGGGCCGATCTTCCGTTCGACGAGGTCTGCCGGCTCGCCGCCGAGTGGGGGTACGACGGCCTGGAGATCGCCTGTTGGGGCGACCACTTCGAGGTCGACAAGGCGCTCGCCGACGACTCCTACGTCGAGCGCAGGCGGGAGACGCTCGCCAAGCACAACCTCCAGGTCTTCACCATCTCCAACCACCTGGTCGGTCAGGCGGTCTGCGACCATCCGATCGACGAGCGGCACCAGGACATCCTGCCGGCCCGGATCTGGGGCGACGGCGAGCCGGAGGGGGTGCGCCGCCGGGCCGCCGAGGAGATGAAGGACACCGCGCGGGCGGCGGCGAAGCTCGGCGTCCGCACCGTGGTCGGCTTCACCGGCTCGTCCATCTGGCACACGCTGGCGATGTTCCCGCCGGTGCCGCCCGCCATGATCGAGCGCGGCTACCAGGACTTCGCCGACCGGTGGAACCCCATCCTGGACGTCTTCGACGAGGTGGGCGTGCGCTTCGCGCACGAGGTGCACCCCAGCGAGATCGCCTACGACTACTGGACCACGAAGCGCACGCTGGAGGCGATCGGCCACCGGGAGGCGTTCGGGCTCAACTGGGACCCGTCGCACTTCGTCTGGCAGGAGCTGGACCCGGTCAACTTCATCTTCGACTTCGCCGACCGGATCTACCACGTGGACTGCAAGGACGCGAAGGTCCGCACCGGCGACGGTCGGCGAGGTCGGCTCTCCTCCCACCTGCCCTGGGCCGACCTGCGACGCGGCTGGGACTTCGTCTCCACCGGCCACGGCGACGTGCCCTGGGAGGACTGCTTCCGGGCGTTGAACGCGATCGGCTACGACGGCCCGATCTCGATCGAGTGGGAGGACGCCGGCATGGACCGCCTGGTCGGCGCGCCGGAGGCGCTCCAGTTCGTCCGCCGCCTCGCCTTCGACGCCCCGAGCGCCGCCTTCGACGCCGCCTTCAGCAGCACCCGCGACTGACCGCCCACCCCGGCCGGCGCGCCCCCTCCGGCGCGCCGGTCACGGCAGCCCGGCGCGCCCCGGCCGGCGCGCCCCTCCGGTGCCATGACGTTCCACCGGTGGTCCGGTGGGGGCGTGGGTGGAACGGCATGGGGGTCTGAAGGCGTGATTGGCACCCATAGCGTTCCACTCACCAGCGGGGCGAGCCCTGTGAAGCGGACCGGCCGTGACCCACCTACGTCATCAGGTTCGTCGGCGCGCGAGACGCATGCGGTGCCGGGCGGCACTGCTGTCCCGGTAGGCGTGCCGACGCGCGGGGTGGGCCGCTGGGCAGGGCGTGGCATGGGCCTGCACGCCGCCGGCCCGCTTCGACCCGGCGAGCTGGGCGGGTCGAGCAGGGGGCGCCGACGGCCTGGCGACCGGACGGGTTCGGGTCGGCGGTTCGGCAACGGGCTGGTGGCCGCCGGCAGCTTGGGGGCAGGGAGCGGTCAGCGGGCGGCGTAGACCTGGTCGCTGACCAGGTGGGCGGCGCCGACGAGGGCGGCGCGGTCGTCCACGTCGGACAGGACGATCGGCATGCTGCCGGTGGCCAGCGGCGTGGATCGACGGTAGACCACGCCCCGGATCTCGGCGAGCAGGACCGGCCCGATGCCCGGCGCCGCGCCGCCGATGATCACGATGGCCGGGTTGACGAAGCTGACCAGGTTGACGAGCACCTGGCCGAGCCGGCGGGCGGCGTCGCGGACCAGCATCTGCGCCGCCGGGTCGCCCTCGGTCGCCGTCGCGGCGACGTCCGCCACGGTCAGCGCACCGGCCGCCGCGAGCCGGTCCGCCAGCGCCGTCGAGCGTCCGGCCCGTGCGGCCGTCGCCGCTTCCCGCACCAGGGCGGCGTCGCCGCAGTACGCCTCGACGCAGCCGGTGTTGCCGCAGCCGCAGAGCGGCCCGTCCTCGGTGAGCTGGAGGTGCCCGATGTCGCCGGCCCCGCTGGCCGCGCCCCGGTAGAGCGAGCCGCCGAGGACCAGCCCGCAGCCGACGGCGTCACCGAGCTTGACGTAGAGGAAGTCGTCGAACGGGCGGCCGGTGCCGGCGTGCCGCTCGCCGAGCGCCATGGCGTTCGCGTCGTTGTCGACCCGCACCGGGCAGCCCAGCTCGGCGGCGAGCGTGTCGCGTACCGGAAATCGGTGCCAGCCGGGCAGCGCGGGCGGTGAGACGGGCGAGCCGTCGCGGACCGCGACCGGCGCGGGCAGCGCCACGCCGACGCCGGTCAGCCGGGCCAGCCCGGCCTCGGCCCGCAGCTTGCCGAGCAGCTCGACCGCGCGGCCGACCACCGGTTCCGGGCCGAGCCGCACGTCGACCGGCTCGTCGAGGCGGGCGAGCGGGTTCAGCTCGCCGTCGGTGAGCGCGACCCGCAGCCGGCCGGCGCCGAGCGCGACCGCGCCGAAGCGCACCTGCGCGCCGATCCGCAGCAGCGACGAGCGGCGCCCGCCCCGGGACGCGGCCGGCCCGGCGGTCTCCACCAGGCCCAGCTCGGTCAGCCGATCCGCCTCGGCGGCGAACCGTGCCCGGGGCAGCCCGAGGACGTCCACCAGCTCCACCCGTGACCGGGGGCCGTCGTCGCGCAGCAGTCGCAGCAGCCGCGCCTGATCCCCGGTCTCCGGTCCGACCATCGCCATGTGATCGTCCACCTCCCCACCGGAGAATGTGCCACACCGCCGTCACGGCGGCGTGAACGCGTGGGGCGGGCACACGGGAGCGGGCCGGTCACCCGAAGGTGTCCGGCCCGCTGTCCGCTGATGTCAGAGGGTGCTGCTCGTGCCGTTCGGCTTGGTGCCGGTGGTGGTCGAGCCGGTCGTGCTCGTACCGGTGGTGCCGGTCTTGCTGCCGACGGCCGCCGGCGTGCCGGCGAACGGCTTGTCGGCGTCGGTCAGCCCTGACGTGCTGCCGTTGCCGGTCGAGATCTTCTCGCCGAGCTTGCTCTGCCCGAGCTTGTCCTTGCCCTCGGAGTAGAGCCGGGTCGCCTGGGCCTGCGCGACGCCCGCCGCCTCCTGGACGGTCGGGTGGTCGAGCACCTTACGCCCGCGGACCACCAGCTCCTCGTACTTCTCCCGGCCGGCACGGGCGCCCAGGACGAATCCCGCTGCCAGCCCGCCAAGAAACATGATCTTTCCGCGCATGGCGGCTCCTTCCGTCCCTGAACTCTGTTGGTGGCTAACTACCCATCCTCCTCTCGGCTCATGCCTCCCTGTGCCGAGATGACGATTTATCCCGATTCCGAGGGCCCGGCAACCCACTGGCGCACCACCCCCCGATGTCCTGTATTCTTTTCCCGTCGCACGGCACGGGGAGATCCGAGCCGAGCGGTGCACGATCCCCTGTAGCTCAATTGGCAGAGCAGCCGGCTGTTAACCGGCAGGTTATTGGTTCGAGTCCAATCGGGGGAGCTTCGCTCCACCACACGCCCGTCGGCCCCGCCGGCGGGCGTTTCTCGTCGCCGGGCCCGCCCGATTTCCGCCCGCGAACGCGGCTTGGGACGGCAGGATGGTCCGGGTCGACTTAGACTCCCGCTGCGTCGATTGATGCGTCGATTCGAGGGTGGTGGAGATGGCCGCAGGACGCAGCCGCTGGACCGCGACGCTGATCGCGGTGGCGGTGGTGCTCGGCTGGCTGATCGTCGGCGGCGTCGCCGGCCCGTACGCCGGCAAGCTCGGTGAGGTCGCCACCAACGACAACGCCTCCTTCCTGCCGGCCGACGCCGAGGCCACCCGCGCGCAGGACCTCTCCGCCGGCTTCGTCGACCGGGAGACCACCCCGGCGCTCGTGGTCTACGAACGCGCCGGCGGCATCACGCCCGCCGACCAGCAACGGATCCAGGCCGACGCCGCCCGCTTCGCCCAGGTGCCCGGCGTGATCGGCCCGCTGCCCCCACCGATCGTCAGCCAGGACAAGCAGGCCGCCCAGATCATCGTGCCGATCGACAGCGCCGAGGGCGAACAGATCCGCAGCGTCGTCGACCAACTGCGCGGCATCGCCGGCCCGGACCGCGACGGGCTCAGCGTCGACGTGGCCGGCCCGGCCGGCCTGCTCGGCGACCTGATCGAGGTGTTCTCCGCCATCGACGGGCCGCTGCTGCTGGTCACCCTGGTCGTGGTGCTCATCATCCTGCTGATCGTCTACCGCAGCCCGGTGCTCTGGATCTTTCCGTTGCTCGCCGCCGGGATGTCGTACTCGCTGGCCGCCGTCGCCGTCTACCTGCTGGCCAAGAACGACGTGGTCAAGCTCAACGGGCAGGCGCAGGGCATCCTCACCGTGCTCGTCTTCGGCGCCGGCACCGACTACGCGCTGCTGCTCATCGCCCGCTACCGCGAGGAACTGCACCGGCACGAACGCCCCTGGGACGCCATGAAGGCCGCCTGGAAGGGCGCCGCCCCGGCCATCGTCGCCTCCGGTGCCACCGTCATCGTCAGCCTGCTCTGCCTGCTGCTGTCCAGCCTCAACTCCAACCGGGCGCTCGGCCCGGTCAGCGCCGTCGGCATCGCCGCCACGCTGCTGGTGATGCTGACGTTCCTGCCCGCCCTGCTGGTGCTCGGCGGCCGCTGGGCGTTCTGGCCCCGGCGCCCCCGGCACGACGACGCCGACCCGCGCACCGAGCACGGCATCTGGGGGCGCATCGCCGGCTTCGTGGCGCGCCGCGCGCGTACCGTCTGGATCGTCACCGCGGTCGTCCTGGCCGCCCTCGCGATCGGGGTGACCCAGCTCGGCGCCACCACCCTCGGCCAGACGCAGCTGTTCACCCAGCGCACCGACTCGGTGGCCGGTCAGGAGGTCATCGACAGGCACTTCCCGGCCGGCACCGGCAGCCCGGCCACCATCTTCACCGAGCAGGCCGCCGCCCAGCGGGTCGCCCAGGTGGCACAGGGCGTCAAGGGCGTCTCCTCGGTGGCGCCGCTCGGCCAGCAGGGCCAGAACGCGCCGCCCGACCCCAACGCGCCGCCGAAGGTGGTCGACGGCCGGGTGCAGCTCAACGTCACGCTCGCCGACCCGCCCGACAGCAACGGCGCCGAACAGGCCATCCGCGACCTGCGCGAGGCGGTGCACGCGGTGCCCGGCGCGGACGCCGTGGTCGGCGGCTTCACCGCCATCAACGTCGACACCGCCGACGCGTCCGTGCGCGACCGCAACGTCATCATCCCGGTGGTGCTGCTGGTCATCGCGATCATCCTGGCGCTGCTGCTGCGCGCCCTGGTCGCCCCGGTGCTGCTGATCGCCACCGTGGTGCTGTCGTTCCTGGCCACGCTCGGCCTCTGCGCGCTGCTCTTCACGTACGTCTTCGACTTCCCCGGCGTCGACCAGTCCTTCCCGCTGTTCGCGTTCGTGTTCCTGGTCGCGCTCGGCATCGACTACAACATCTTCCTGATGAGCCGGGTCCGCGAGGAATCGGTGCGGCGCGGCACCCGGGCCGGGGTGCTCGCCGGCCTGGCCGTCACCGGCGGCGTCATCACCTCCGCCGGCATCGTGCTCGCCGCCACGTTCTCCGCGCTCGCCGTGCTGCCGCTGGTGGTGCTGGTGGAACTGGGCGTGGCGGTCGCCGCCGGGGTGCTGCTCGACACCATCGTGGTCCGCTCGCTGCTGGTGCCGGCGCTCGCGTACGACATCGGGCCCAAGGTGTGGTGGCCGAGCCGGCTGTCGAAGTCGCACCGCGACGGCGACCGCGCCGGAGCGGGGGCGGACCGTGCCTGACACCGACGTGGTGATCGTCGGCGGCGGCCTGGCCGGGCTCGCCGCCGCCCGTCGGCTGCACCGCGCCGGCGTGCCGTGGCGGCTGCTGGAGGCCGGCGACCGGCTCGGCGGGCGGGTCGCCACCGACGAGGTCGACGGATTCCTGCTGGACCGGGGCTTTCAGGTGCTCAACACCGCCTACCCCCGGCTCGGCTCACTGCTCGACCTCGACACCCTCGACCTGGGCTGGTTCACCTCCGGGGTGCTGGTGCGCCGCGGCGACCGGCTGGAACGGCTGGTCAACCCGCTGCGCGAGCCCACCGGTGCGCCCGGCGCGCTGACCGCCGGCGTCGGCTCGCTGCGCGACCGGCTGCGCCTGGCCGCGCTCGCCGGCGGCTGCGCCACAGTGCCCGTCGGGCGGCTGCTCACCGCGCCGGAGACCAGCACCGAGACGGCGCTGCGCCGGGCCGGGCTCTCCAGCGCGATCATCGAGGAACTGCTCCGGCCGTTCCTGAGCGGCGTGCTGCTCGACCGCGAGCTGGCCACCTCCAGCCACGTGTTCGCGGTCATCCTGCGCTCGTTCGCCCGGGGCCGGATCGGCCTGCCCGCGCGGGGCATGGGCGCGCTGCCCCGGGCCGTCGCCGCGCCGCTGCCCGCCGAGCTGATCGCCCTGCGGACGCCGGTCACCGCCGTCGCGCCCGGCCGGGTCCGCACCGAGGCCGGCGAGATCACCTGCCGCGCCGTCGTGGTCGCCGCGGACCCGCCCGCGGCGGCCACGCTGCTGCCCACGATCGGCCGGGTACGCATGCACGCCTACACCACCTACTACCACCGCACCGACTCGGCGCCGCTCGACGAGCCGATCCTGCTGCTCGACGGCGACCGGCGGGAACTGGTCGCCAACACGGTGGTGATCAGCAAGGCCGCGCCCACGTACGCGCCGGACGGCCAGCACCTGGTGGCCACCTCCGTGGTCGGCCCGCAGGCCCCGCCCGAGCCGGTGATCCGGCGCGAACTGGACCGCCTCTACGGCCGCTCCACCGCCGACTGGACCCACCTCACCACCGTCACGGTGCCGGACGCGCTGCCCGCCGCCCCGCCGCCGCAGGGCCGGCTGCGCAAGCCGGTGGCGCTCGGCGACGGCCTGTTCGTGGCCGGCGACCACCGGGACAGCCCGTCCATCCAGGGCGCGCTCGCCAGCGGTTGGCGCACCGCCGGCGCGGTGCTGGACCAGCTTCGTTCCTGAGGCCTTTCCGGCGCGTGTCGGCCGGCTGCTCGCTGTTATTCTCGCGTTGCCCATCGTGCTGTCGCGGCCTGTGTCGCCGCCCGGTCGGTGGTGGCCGGGAATCGATCGGCAGGTTACGATCCGGCGCGGTGACGGGGCGGTAGCTCAGCCGGTTAGAGCAGGGGACTCATAATCCCTCGGTCGCGGGTTCGAACCCCGCCCGCCCCACCAGCCGTTCCCTCTGTTCACCGTCGGAGCATCCCGCCAGGCCGGCGCGCGCGTCACAGAAACCTGCTTGCTGCAGCCGGCTCGGTGCGAGAAGGGTGCTGCGTGTGACCGAAGCACCCGACGGCCTGAACCTTCCACCGGGTCTCTCGTCCCGGCGCGTGGAGGTGCTGACAGAGCTTGCGGCCCGGAACGATGCGGATCACGGCGAGGACTTGCTGGGCCTGGTCCTCTCCGGTTCGGTAGGCCGAGGGCTCGCCACCGAGCGCTCAGACCTGGACGTGTACGTCGTTCTCACCGACCACGGCATGGGCGAGCGCACAACGACCCGATCCCGGGATCTCGACGAGATCCCGGTCCCGCTCTCCCAGTTGGAAGAGGTACCCCCGTTCGGAAGCGGAGGCTGGTGGTTCCGCTGGTCGTTCGCGTGGGCCCCGATCCTCCTCGACCGCACCCGGGGCCGGCTGCCCTCCGCCCTTCACCGGTTGGCCACGGTGACGCCCGACGAAGCAGAGACGATTCTGGTCGAGCACGACCGCCTGGACGGGTGGCTGAACCATGCCTACCGAGCCCTCAAGAGCGACCGCGACGGACGCGAATTGGAACGCCGCCTCGATGCTGCCGAATCAGTGCCCTGGCTGCTGGACGTGATTTTTTCGCTGGCCGGAAGGGTGCGTCCCTATCACAAGTACCTGCCCTGGGAACTCCGCGAACACCCCGTGCCCGAGTGGGGTGCACAGGAACTCCTGTCTCTGCTACAGGCCACCCTCGACGGCGATCCGGCCGCCATACGGGCGACCTTCGAGCGGGTCGAGAGCCTGTGCGCGGCCTTCGACAGCGAGCGCCCCGTGCCCGTGCTGACCCCCGTCATCGAAGGCTGGGGAGACGAACTGCAGATCCTCAGTGGTCGCCGTTCTCTGCGTCCACGTCACCCATCCCCGTGACGAGGACGGATACCTGGCGTACCTCACGCAGTACGGCAACCGGCAGAGCGGCGACCGCTCTCGCCGCCATCGTGTGGTCGGGGCTTGTCACGCGCCGCGCAGGACGCGCCCGGCCTGACGGAGTGTCGGGCCGGGCGCGTCGGGTGGAGGTCAGGCCACGAAGCGGGCCCGGCGTCGGCGGCCGATCACGAAGCCCACGCCGCCGAGGAGCAGCAGTGCGCCGCCGATGCCGGCCACGGTCGCGGTGTCGGAACCGGTCACCGGCAGCCCGCCGCCCTCGCCGCCGGGAGCGCCCGGGCTGACGGAGGGGGCACCGGTCGGCACGGCGGTCGACGTGGCGCTGGGCGTGGCGCTCGGCGTGGCGGTGGGCTGCGACGTCGGGGTGGCGGTGGGCTGCGACTTGCAGTCCAGCTCACGTGCCTCGTACACGCCGTTGTTCAGGTATTCCAGGTAGGCGTCGATGGAGGGGGCACCGAGCAGCTTCTGTGCGGCTGCCTCGACGTTGGGGCCGGCGTTCGTCAGCGTCTGGGCCACCGTGACGCGCAGGCCCGTCGACCAGGCGTCGAGCACGCCCTGCTTGAGGAATGCGCGCAGGCCTTCCGGGGTGCCCTTCAGCTGCTCCTGGATGGCTTGCGGCAGAACGGGCAACTCGTCGGTGTTCGCCACGTGCAGGATCTGCGCGGTCAACACCCGCAGCTCCTGATCGGTGGCGGTGTCCAGGTCGATGGTGATCAGCTCGCGGATGTCCGTGTAGACCTTGCGTTCGACCGTCTGGCAGGCCGGGTCCAACCCGGGCGCCTGGGCCTGAGCCGCCGCCGGTGCGGCCGGGATCAGAAAGGCGAGTGCCACCAGGACACCGGCCGCCAACTTCGATCGCATGTGGATGGTCCTCCCCGTTGCAGGCAAAAACAGGGAGATCCTAGCCGCGGCGCGCGGACCGTACTGCCCCGCGAAGACGAGCCGGCGCGGTGGCGGGCGTGCCGTGCCGACCGGCCCCACAGCCGGGCCTCGGCCGACAACTGCGTCATCATCTCCGCTATCGCGGCACCGTGCTGGGCCCGACTCTGGGGATGCAGCGCCGCCGCACGCCTCTTCGCCGCCTCGTAGCGGCGGGCGGCGTGGGGGGGTGACCGCGAGGTAGTCGCCGCACATCGCCCGTCACCGTAGCGGCTGGTACCTCGTTCAGGTCGGGGCTTGTCACGCACCGCGCAGGACGCGCCCGGCCTGACGGAGTGTCGGGCCGGGCGCGTCGGGTGGGGGTCAGGCCACGAAGCGGGCCCGGCGCCGGCGGCCGATCACGAAGCCGACGCCGCCGAGGAGCAGCAGTGCGCCGCCGATGCCGGCCACGGTCGCGGTGTCGGAACCGGTCACCGGCAGCCCGCCGCCCTCGCCGCCCTCGCCGCCGGGAGCGCCCGGGCTGACGGAGGGGGCACCGGTCGGCGCGGCGGTCGTCGTGGCGCTGGGCGTGGCGCTCGGCGTGGCGGTGGGCTGCGACGTCGGGGTCGCGGTGGGCTGCGACTTGCAGTCCAGCTCACGTGCCTCGTACACGCCAGTGTTCAGGTAGGCCAGGAGGACGTCGATGGAACCGTCGTCGAGCGCCTTCTTCGCCGCGTCCTGCACGTTGGGGCCGGCGTTCGTCAAGGTCCGGTACGCCTCGACCCGCAGCGCCGCCAACCAGGCGCCGCTCAAGTCCGCCTTGAGGAACGCGCGTAGATCGTCGGCGGTGCCGTCGAGCCGCTTCTGAATGGCTTCCGACAGGACGGGCAACTGCTCGCGGTTCGCCTCGGCCAGGATCTGGTTGGCCAGCAGGCGGACCTGGGTGGTGGTGGCGGTGTCCAGGTCGATGGTGACGAGTTCGCGGATGTCCTTGTAGACCTTGCGCTCGACCGTCTGGCAGGCCGGGTCCAACCCGGGCGCCTGGGCCTGAGCCGCCGCCGGCGCGGCCGGAATCAGAAAGGCGAGTGCCACCAGGACACCGGCCGCCAACTTCGATCGCATATGGATGGTCCTCCCCGTTGCAGGCAAAAAACAGGGAGATCCTAGCGGCAGCGGCCGGACCGCACTGCCCCGCAGGATCGACCTTGCTGAGCGTCCACCTAGGAAGCGCAGGCCTCGCCGGAACTGCGCAGCGCGCCGACGGCCACCAGGCCCGTGCCGGCGAGCGCGACCGCCACCTCGACGGCCTCCGACACCCGGGGCAGGTCGTAGGTTCCCGCGCTCACCGCCACCCCTACCTGCAGGAAGGTGGCCTCGGCCGGATTGGCCACGATCCACCAGCCCGCCCACGACGCCGCGAGATCCGAGGACGCATGGGCCGTCGCGAGTGACAGTAGGACCAGCCCCACCGGGAGCAGCCGCCGCCGGTCGGCCCGCCACCCGGACAGCGCGAGCGCCCCCACGGCCACGACGGCGGCGAGCAGCGCCGGCCACACCGTCCCGAGCAGGTCCGGCAGCGGACGACCGCCGAACTCCGGCGCCATACGTACGCCGAACCCGGCGAGGAGCAGCACCGCGAGGACCGCCGTCGCCGCACCCCCGCGCCGGCCGCGGGACGGCAGCGCCGCGACCCCGACCGTGAGACAGAGGACGCCGAGCGCCACGCCCAGCGCGGCGAGCCTTTCCCGGTCGATCTGTGCCCGCCAGTGCGCCGCCAGGGCCGCCTCCGCCACCCCCTGGCCGGTGGTCGGCCAGCCGGTGTCATCGGCCTGCTCCTGGTACCAGAACA
The DNA here is from genome assembly GCF_900090105.1 of Micromonospora humi. Taxonomy (GTDB): domain Bacteria; phylum Actinomycetota; class Actinomycetes; order Mycobacteriales; family Micromonosporaceae; genus Micromonospora; species Micromonospora humi. Next base: position 21,644 of record NZ_FMDM01000003.1, read on the forward strand.
GCCGGGTCGCCGTCACCACGGCCAGTAGCCCGACGCCCGCGGCGACGGCCCACCTGACCCGGCGCACACCCCGGCTCGCCAGCACGTGGCCGACCAGTGCGAGCAGCATGACCAGGCCGGACTGCAGCGCCGCGGCCCGCATGGCGAGCAGCGCCGCCGCGACCGAGAGCAGACCGGCCGCGACGGACGCGGCGAGCAGACCGTACGGGAGACGCATGGTCGAGGATCGTGGCACATGCGCGACCGGGGCTCCGCGTCGACTGTCGATGCCGCATGCTGTCCGCCATGGCGATCTACGACCCCAAGGCGGATCTGCGCGACTACCTGCGCGGGGCCCGCGAGGCGGTGGTGTGGAAGCTCGACGGGCTGGGCGAGTACGACGTCCGCCGCCCGCTGACGGCCACCGGCACGAACCTGCTGGGCCTGGTCAAGCATCTGGCGCGCGGCGAGTTCGGATACTTCGGTGAGACCTTCGGGCGTCCGAGCGACGCCGTTCCTCGGTGGCCGGAGGGCGAGGAGGCGTGGGAGGCCTGGGCGCTGCCGACCGAGTCGCGCGAGTCCGTCGTCGATCTCTACCGGCAGGCCTGGGCACACGCGGACGCGACGATCGAGGCGTTGCCGTTGGACGCGGTCGGGCGGGTGCCGTGGTGGGGCGACGGCGGCGAGGTGACGCTGCATCACGTCCTGGTGCACGTGACCGCCGAGACGCAGCGCCACGCCGGTCACGCCGACATCGTCCGGGAGCTGATCGACGGCACGGTCGGGCTGCTGCGTACGACGACGAACGTGCCGACGACGGACGCGGCGCACTGGGTCGCGCATCGCGACATGGTGGAGCGGCACGCGCGAGAGGCCGCCGGGCGGTGAGGCGTCCCGCCGACCTCGCTCACCGTCTCTCGCACGTGCGGTGGCTCGCCGGGGGCACCGGGTCGGGCAAGAGCACCCTGGCCCGGGCCCTCGCCGAGCAGCACGACGTGCTGGTCTACGACGGTGACCGCGCCGAGCGGGGCTACGTCGGCCGGTGCACCGCGCGGGACCAGCCGTACCTCTGGGCGTTGCTGAACGCCCCGGCGGCGCGGCGGTGGACCGGCCGCAGCGCACAGGAGGTCTACGAGTCGATGCCGAGCCTGCACGGCGAGACGTTCGGCTTCGTGGTGGACGACCTGCTGGCGCTGCCCGTGGATCGTCCGATCCTGGTCGACGACTTCCGGACGCTGCCCCGGGAGGTCGCCCCGCTGCTGACGTGGCCGGAGCAGGCGGCGTTCCTCCTGCCGACGCCGGTCTTCCGGGACCGGGCGTTGCGTACCCGGTTCGCCGACCCGGCCCGGGCCCGGGCGAACTGGGGGGACGGCGACCACGACGAGGCGCTCACCCTGCGGCTGGCGCGCGACGAGCTGTGGGACGCCGAGATCCGCCGCCAGGCCGTCGCGTCGGGCCTGCCGGTGGTGACCGTCGACGGCGCGCGTGACGTGCGGGACCTCGCCGACGACCTCGCCGCCCGGTTCCGTCTGGGCTGACGAGCCACCGCGGGGGTTCACCCACTCAACCTCGGCCGTGGTCGATCGCGTCTCCCGAGCTCAGGCCCGCAGCTCCGCGGATCAGGCCGGTCGGTGGCAGGGTGTGGCCCTGGCTGACGTGGGAGTAGTCACGGGCCTCGGTCACCAGCCCGTCGTGGTCGAAGCGCAGCAGCGTGCAGCCGGAGATGGTCAGGGGCTGGTCGTTCGGGTAGGTGACGGCCCAGTACTCCACGGTCGCCGTGTCGCCGTCGACGCGCGGCTCGTCGAACCAGACCTCGGCCGGGCGGGTCTCCTCGTCGAAGCACTCCCGCAGATAGCCGCGCAGACCGGCACGTCCACGGTAGGGCCGGAACATCGACGCCCAGTGCACGCCGTCCTCGGCCAGCAGGCCGACGATGCCGTCGCTGTCCTTCGTGGGCCATCCGTCGGCCCACATGTTCGCCCACCGGCCGGCCGCGTCGCGCGTGTCCACGATCCGTCTCCTCTCCTCGATGCCCGGCGCACTTCTACCAACCGCCTCCGACAAGCGGCGGCGAAAGCGGGCCTCCGGCCGGCGTACCCCCGGGCTAGCATCCGTTGATGAACACGGGGGACGTCGCGGGACAACCGCGCCGACAACGGGTGTCTTCGGTCGTCGTCGCGTCCAGCCTGCTGCTGGGGCTCAGCGGCCTGGCCCGGCTCGCGCAACTGGCCGCGAACACGGTTCGTCAGGACGCCTACCAGCGGGCGCACGACCAGGTGGGCACGTCGGGCGGATTCGCCGCACTGCCGCTGGTGTTCACCATGGGCCTCGCCGTGCTCGTCGCGCTCTCCGCCGTCGCCCTGCTCGTGCTGGCGGTGGCCAATCTCGCCGGCCGGAACTGGACCCGGATCAGCACCTGGGTCATCGGTGGCATCACGCTTCTGGTGGCCGGCTTCGGGTCGGTGCTGTCCCTCCTCGCCGCCGTCACCCCCACCGACGGCGGATCGTCGCCCGGCACGACCGACTGGGACCGCATCGACGCGATCGCGCGTCAGCTGGTGCCGGCCTGGGTCGAGCCCGTAGCCACGATCGCCGGGTTCGTGGCGTCACCGGCGTTGCTGGTCGCGGTGGTCCTGCTCGCCCTGCCGGCGGCGAATGCCTTCTACCGGTCGCGTCAGCAGGTGGCGGTTCCGGCATATCCCGGCGTCGCGGTCAACTGGTGATCGCCTCCCGGATGCTCGCGGCGCTCCGATGGTGGCGAGGGTCCTCGACCTCGTCGAGCAGCGCGATCGCGAAGTCCGGGTAGCTGATCCGGCTGGCCGCGTCGCCGTGCTCGGCGAGCCGGTAGCCGCCGGTGCGCGCCCCACCCTGGTCGAAGTCGCCGGCCGGCGCCACGTACGCCCAGTCGAGGTCGCAGGCCCGCAGTTCCGCCAGGCCGGCGGCATGGCCCAGGGAGAAGGACCGGTAGGCGTTCGGATAGCCGGGCTCGTCCATCAGCGGAGCACCGGATGCGCCCGGCAGGATCGACGCGAGGCCGACCACCACCAGCCGGCGTACGCCCGCCTGCGCCAGCCCGGTCACCAGCGCACGGGACGCGGCGGTGAAGAAGTCGCGCGGCGGCGCGTTGAGGTCGACCGCCGCGCTGACGGCCGCGTCGTGCCCGGCTGCCGCCCGCGCGACGTCGGCTGCGTCGGTGACGTCGCCCGCCACCATTGGCGCGTCGACCGGGTCGCGGTGGCGCGCCGGGTCGCGTACCACGGCGGTGACCCGGTGTCCGCGTCGCCGCGCCTCGCCGACGGCCGCTCGCCCGGCGCGACCGCCGGCGCCGAAGACCACGATGTTCATGCCGCACGCCTCTCGCCAGGGCCGGAGTCCTCACGCCCGGCCGGTTCGCCGACGGTATCGGGGGCCGTGGTTACCGCGGGGATACCCGTATCGTGGGTCGATGAGGCAACCGCTGCCGGCAGACATGTTCGACGAGCTGTGCCCGTCGTCGCTCAACCCGATCCGGTTCGGCGACAAGTGGGCGGCGCTCGTCATCCGGTGCCTCGAAGGCGGGCCACGTCGGTTCTCCGAGCTGCGCGTGCCGTTGCGCCGCGTCACCCCGAAGGTGCTCACCCGGTCGCTGCGCGCCCTGGAACGCGACGGACTCGTCCGGCGCAACGTCCACGCGGGGCGGTTGCGGCACGTCGAGTACGAACTGACGCCGGTGGGTCGTAGCCTGCTCGAACCGATCGCGGTGGCGTGCGCCTGGACCGAGCGGCACTGGGACGAGCTGCTCGACGCCCGCGAGTCCTACGACGACGCCGCCCGCCACGACCGGTGAGGCAGTCGGACGGCTACGCCCACGGCGGCGTGTGCCGGGCCAGGTAGGCGCGGGCGCGGGGGAGCGGGTCCCCCCAGTACTGGTGCGGCATCCGGCTGTGGTGCGCCGCGCAGAACTCCGCCAGGTCGTCGGGGAGCGCGACCGCTTCCAGCGGCCGGCTCTCGAAGTCGCGGTTCGCCGCCAGCAGGTGCGGCTCGGGATGCCAGCCGGAGTGGTCGAACGTCCAACCCGCCCAGGTCGCGTAGACGTGCCAGACCTGCGGGTCGTCGGCGAAGCGCAGCCCGGCGAGCCCGATCGGCCGGTCCGGGTGGGCGTCCCGGCACACCCAGGCCAGGATGTGGCACGCGCCGGCGGCGAAGAAGGCCTGATCCGTGCGGTCCCAGGCGACGCGTTGGTCGGACCGTTCGAGTGGGGTCCGCCGAAAGACTCCCGCCGCCACCGCTGTCATGCCAGCACGGTACCGGCCCGGACTCGACACCCTCGGGGCGGACAGAAGAGACCGGTGTCTTCCACACTGGACCGATGAACGCTGACGATCTTCTGCGACGGGCCGGTGACCTCTGCGACCGGGTGGTGTTCGAAGGCGACCGCAGCCTGTTGCCGGACGCCGACCGGGCGCTCGACGCCGTGGAGGCGGAGCTCGCGCTCACCAGGGGCCGCGTCCTGCACGCCCGCTTCCTCGACGACCGGGTCGAGGACCCGCACGAGTTGGCGCTCTTCGAGCGGGCGTGCGCGACCTACGAAGCCCTGGGAGACCTGGGTGGGCAGGCTCGGGCCCGCTTCCAGATCGGCGTCTACCACCAGGTGGTACGCGCGGACAACGCCGCCGCCGTCCCCCACCTCGAACGCTCCCGTGCGCTCGCCGAGCAGGTCGCGGACGGCCTGACCCGGTCGTACGCCCTGCGACACCTGGGGATCGCCGCCCACATGGCGGGTGATCTGGACGACGCACACGCCCACCTGGAGGAGTCCACCCGCCTGCGCCGCGAGTGCGCGTTCCCGGCGGGTATCGCCGCGAACCTGGTCGGCCTCGCCCACGTCGCGCGGGCGCGAAGCCGCCCCGAGGAGGCCGGGGCCCTGCTGGACGAGGCCGAGGCACTGGCCGGCTCCGCCGGCGCCGCCCGCATCGTCGGGCAGATCGAGCAGGCGCGCGCCGCGATGCGGTGACGAGCGCGGGTCACTCGCCGCGTTCGACGTAGGAGGCGAGGTTCGCCAGCGAGGACCTGATGCCCTCCTCGTGGACGCCCTGGTCGATGCCGGGTGGCACGCCGGTCGCGGTGACCGTCACCTCGGTGCCGTCGCCGGCCGCGGCCAGGTGCCAGGTCATCGTCATGGTGCCCGCGTACGCCGGGTCGTCGGCCTGGAACACCGCGGTCTGCACCACCCGTGCCGGCCGCGCCAGGTCGGCGAACCCGACGTCGACGACGTCCGTCGCGTCCGACGTCTTGCCCGGGCTGTCGGTGGGGTCGAGGTAGGTGAGCACCATCCGGAAGCCGCCGCCGGGGCGCGGATCCCACCGCTCGATCCGCCCGCGCATGCCGTCGGGCGGCAGCCACGTCTCGAGCGCGTCCCGGCGCAGAAGCGCGTCGTAGACGGCCGCCGGCGTCGCGGCCATCGTCCGGCTCGCCCGATCGACCCTGCTCACCGCTCGATTCTAGGGTCCGATCGGGTGCAGGATGGGCGGGTGAGGTTTCCACTCTCGACACCGCTCGCCGTTCCCGCCGGCACCCTCGCCGCCGGCCCGCAGCCGACGCTCACCGCCGGCGACCTCGTCCTGCGGCCCTGGCAGGACGACGACGCGTCGGCGTTCCTGGCGGCCTACCAGGATCCGGAGATCCGACGCTGGCACACCCGCCGCCCCGCCTCGGAGGAGCAGGTCCGCGAGTGGTTCGCGTTCTACCACCGGGCGTGGCGGCAGGAGACGGCGGCGAGCTGGGCGATGACGTACGACGGCGGCGCCATGGTGGGACGCATGGTCCTGGGCGGCATGGACCTCGGTGACGGGGTGGCGGTGTGCGCGTACTGGGTGGTCCCGGCCGCTCGTGGCGCGGGCCTGGCCTCCCGGTCGTTGCGGGCGGTGAGCGACTGGGCGTTGGGTGCGGCCGGCTTCCACCGCCTCGAACTCGACCACTCGACCCGCAACCACGCCTCCTGCCGGGTGGCGGTCAAGGCCGGCTTCCGCCCGGAGGGCACCAGGCGCCGCGCCGCCGTGCACGCGGACGGGCCGCACGACATGCACCTGCACGCCCGGGTCCGCGGCGACGACTGACACCCGGCCCGCGCCGGCCGTGCTCGACGCGGCCCGGGCTGCGGAACGCGGCCACCCGTGACACCGTGGCGGCATGGACCGGCAGCGGGCGGCGTGGTCCCGCCTCACCAGGAAGCAACGCGTCGTGGTGTTCGCCGGCATGGGTTTGGCGCTGGTCGGGCTCGTGCTGACGGTGACGGTCGACGTGGCCCTCGGCGCCGTCGTCATCTCGGTGGCCTCGCTGGTCGTCATCTTCACGTCCGTGTTCGCCCCCCGCCCTGAAACCGCCGGCGCGGCCCCGACCACGACACTTCCGAACACGCCCTCAAGACACCCACGGCGTTCCCGTCGCGCGCGCGGCGGGGCGTGGGTGGAACGGTGTGGGTGTCTGCGGAGGAGAGGGAGCGGGGGATGCCGGTGCGTGCGCATCTTGAGGAAACCGAGGGGTCGCTGCTGCTCGGGGACGACGGCACACCGCTCGCCCGGATGCGGGTCCGGGACGAGAAGGGCCAGCGGGTCGCGGCCGACGTCCGACCGATGCCCGGTACGGCGCTCGCCAGGCTCGCCGCGCAGGTGCGGCGGGACCTCACCGGGCTCCGCCTGGAGACCGCCGACGAGGAACTGGCGGCGGCGCTGGTGGCCGACGGCCTCGACCTGAGCCGGGCCGCCACCGACATGCGGCACGACCTGACCGGGGTGCCGGAGCCGACCACCCTGGCGGCGGGCTGGTCGCTCGGCGCCCCGGGATGGGACGACGACCTCGCGACGGAGTTGGCCGCCGCGTACGGGCCCGACCATCCGGACGGGCGGTGGCAGTCGGGCGACACCCGGGAGGTGCGGGGCATGTTCGACACCGGTGAGCCGGTGCCGCCGCTGGTGCCCGCCTCGGCCCGGCTGGTCGACCCCGACGGCCGCAGCGCCGGTCACGTCCTGTGCGCCGGGCCGGTGCCGTGGACCGACGACGGGTGCGCCTGGATCCTCAACCTGGCCGTCGCACCCCGCGCGCAGCGTCGCGGCTTCGGCCGGGCGTTGCTGACCCACGCGTTGCGTGGCGCCCGCCAGGCGGGGCTGCCGTCCGTCGGCCTGTCGGTGGCCGACGGGAATCCGGCCCGCCGGATGTACGACGCGGCCGGCTTCCGCCCGCTCACCCGGGTGTTCTCGGTGCGGGTCCCCGAGGCGTGACCTGTAGTGCCGTCCGCGGTGGCACCTCCTTGTGTACTAGCGTCGGGAAGGTGGGGCGGGCTACGAGCCGCTGACGGTGGCACGTCTGGGCGCTCTGCTCGCCGGGGCGGACGACAACCGGTGGTGGCGCCTCGTGGCGGAGTTCCTGGAGGAATATCGCTGGGAGTCGGGGGAGACCCGCGGTGTGCTGCTCGGCGGGGAGCCCGCGCCCACCGGAGATGAGCGCTGGGACGTGTTCCTCGCGGCCCTGGCGGAGCACCTGAGCGCCAAGGACGGGCGTGGTGCACCACCGTGGGCCGAGCCGCGTTCGCTACGCAGGTTCTGGTTCCCGTTCAACACGAGCGCCGCCCGGGTGGATGCTGTGGTCCATGCGCCCGCCGCATTCCGTCGCCGTGGCGTCCATGTTCGGCGCACGAGTTGGAGGTGGCATGAGCATCGATGATCCGCTTCTGGACCGTGGCGCGATCGAGGTCGCCTTCCGCCGGCTCGGTGACCGGTTGGCGAGGCGGGGCGTCGTCGCGGACCTCCACATCTTCGGCGGGGCGGCGATGGCCCTGGCTTACGACGCACGACGGGCCACGCGAGACATCAATGCCGTTTTCAAGCCGCACGGCATCGTGCTCGACGAGGCACGGGCCGTCGCCGACGAACTCGGCATGCCCACTGGTGGCTGAATGAGCAGGCGAGCGCCTACGTCGTACCTGGCGGCGACGCGGCGCCCGCAGGCGGGATGCGGAGGACATTCGATTTCTTGTCGATCACCTTGGGCTGACGAGTGCGGAGCAGGTCCTCGTCCTCTGCGCCGAGATCTTCCCGGATGAGGAGGTCCCGGGGCGGGCAAGACTGGTGCTCGACGACGTGTTCGACGTCGGCTGACAGCCGTCCCGGCCAAAGCCACGACCGTGGCCCGCCTCGATCGTGCCCGTTGCCCGCAGCGACGTGGTCGGTTTCCGCCCGCTCGGCCGGGTGCTCTCGGTGCGGGTCCCCGAGGCGTGAAGATCGGTCAGGTGACGGGTCGGAGGACCGCCCAGGCGGAGGTGACACCGGTCAGGTCCGAGCCAAGGCGGATCTGGACGGCGGTCGCGGGCAGCGGGCCGCTGTTGCGGATCGCGCGGCCGTCGCAGGGCAGGTCCCCGCCGGAGAGTGGCGTGTTCGAGTCCGGCGTCGCGCTGTGCAGCTCGTACCGGATCACCTTGCCCGGCGTCGTCGATGCGCAGGCGGCGTCGAGCGCGTACTCCTGGCCGGCGCGGGCCTTGGCCCGCATGGTCTGGCTCATCCTGCCGGTCCCGGCGGTCCAGACGACGCGGCTGACCTCGCCGGGGGCGACGGACGGTGGCGCGGGGACCGTGGGCGCGGCGGAGGCGGGCGCGGGCGCCACAGTGGTGGCGGACGCCGGACCGGTCGGTGGTGGGGAAGTGACGACCCGGCTCGTGCAGCCGGTGGCGACCAGGAGTGGCGCCGAGAGGAGCGCAACGGTGCGGTACGGGTGCGGCATGGCGCTGATCCTGGCAGAGTCGCTCCATCGCGCGGGTCCTCGGTCGCGGCCCGACCGCTCGGTACCGCACGCGGATGAGAGAGTGGCAGCGTGCGGGTGGGGATCCTCGGGCCGCTGGAGGTCCGCGACGGCGAGCAGCCCGTCGACGTCGCCGGGGCGCGGCTGCGGGCGCTGCTGATCCGCCTCGCCCTGGACCCGGGCCGGCCGGTGAGCGTGCCGGCGCTGGCCGAGGCGCTCTGGGCGGACGCGCCGCCCGCCGACACCGCGAACGCCGTGCAGACGCTGGTGTCCCGGCTGCGCCGGGCGGTGCCCGGGCTGGGCGTACGCAGCGGCCCGGCCGGTTACCGGCTCGACCTGGACCCGGACGACGTGGACGCGGAGCGGTTCGCCCGGCTGGCCCGGGCCGGCCGGGAGGCGCTGCGGGGCGGGGACGCGCCGCGGGCGCTGGCGACGCTGCGGGACGCGCTGGCGTTGTGGCGTGGCCCGGCGCTGGCCGAGGTGGCCGATGCCCCGTACGCGGGCGCCGTGGTGGCGCGGCTGGCGGAGCTGCGGCTCACCGCGCAGGAGGACCGGATCGAGGCGGAGCTGCGCACCGGCGGTCCGGAGCTGCCGGTCGCCGAGCTGGACGAGTTGACCGCCGCGCACCCGTTGCGGGAGCGGCTGGCCGCGCTGCACCTGCGGACGCTCGCCGCCGCCGGGCGGCCCGCCGAGGCGTTGGCCGGGTACGAGCGGATCCGGGCACGGCTCGCCGAGGAGTTGGGGGTGGACCCGTCGCCGGAGCTGCGGGCGGCGCACCTGGCGCTGCTGCGGGGCGACGTCACCACCCCGCCGCCGGCCGTCGCGCCGCGCGGGAACCTGCGTGCCGCGCTCACCACGTTCGTCGGGCGCGACGAGGACCTGCACCGGCTGACCGGGCTGCTCGCCGACAACCGCCTGGTCACGTTGATCGGGCCGGGCGGGGCCGGCAAGACCCGGCTGGCGAGCGTCGCGGCGGGGCTGCTGGCCGACGGCGTGCCCGGTGGGGCCTGGCTGGTCGAGCTGGCGCCGATCACCGACCCGGCCGACGTGCCGCGGGCCGTGCTGGACACGCTCGGCCGGCGGGACCGGCCGCGGGAACCGGCCCGGCCGACGGCGCGCGACACGCTCGGGCGGCTGGTCGACGCGATAGCCACCGACCGGACGCTGATCGTGCTGGACAACTGCGAGCACGTGGTGGAGGCCGCCGCCCGGCTCGCCGAGGAACTGCTCGGCCGCTGCCCGGGGCTGATCGTGCTGGCCACGTCCCGCGAACCGCTGGGCATCGTCGGCGAGGCGCTGGAGCCCGTACCACCGTTGCGCCTGCCGCCGGCGGACGCGGCGTTGGCCGACGCGGCCGCGTACCCGTCGGTGCAGTTGCTGCGCGACCGGGCCCGGGCCGTGCGGGCCGGCTTCGCGGTGACCGGCGACAACGTGGCCGACGTGGTGGAGATCTGCCGCCGGTTGGACGGCCTGCCGCTGGCCATCGAGCTGGCCGCGGCACGGCTGCGGACGCTCTCGCCGCGGCAGGTCGTGGCCGGCCTGGACGACCGGTTCCGGCTGCTGACCGGCGGCAGCCGGACCGCGCTGCCCCGACACCGGACACTGCGGGCGGTGGTGGACTGGAGCTGGGGGCTGCTCACCGACGACGAGCGCCGGCTGGCCGAGCGGCTCGCCGTGTTCCCCGCCTCGGTCACCGCCGAGTCGGCCGCCGGCGTCGCCGGGCCGGCCGCCGCCGCGCTGCTCGACGCGCTGGTCGACAAGTCGCTGCTCCAGGTGGTCGGCGACGGGCGGTTCCGGATGCTGGAGACCATCCGGGAGTACGGGCTGGAGCGGCTCGCCGCCGCCGGGGTCGCCGCCGAGGCGCGCGCCGCGCATGCCGCGTACTTCCGGGACCTGGTGGCGACCGCGGAGCCGCACCTGCGCACCGCCGGCCAGGTGCCCTGGCTGCGGTTGCTGACGGCGGAGCGGGAGAACATCGTCGGCGCGCTGCACTTCGCCTGCGACGCCGGTGACGCGGACACCGCGCTGCGCATCGGGGCGGGCCTGGCGTTGCCGCTGATCATCTGGGGCGACGACGGCGGGATCGGCGGTGACGTGCTGGCCCGCGCGCTGGCGTTGCCCGGTGCCACCCCGGCGGCGGAACGGGCCGTGGTGCTCGCCATCCGGATGGTCACCGAGATGTTCCAGGGCACCCGCGAGCCGACCGGCGAGCGGGTCGCGGAGATGACCGAGGCGGTGCGTGCGGCGGACGGCACCGGACATCCGCTGGTGGCGTTGCTCGAACCGGCGCTGTCGATGTTCACCGACGACACGGCCGCCGGGATCGCCGCCGTGGACCGGGCGCGCGGGCATCCCGACCCGTGGACCGACGGCACGCTGCTGGCCATGCGCGGCCAGATCCGGGAGAACGACGGTGACGCCGAGGGCATGCTCCGCGACCTGACCGACGCGGTCGCGGAGCTGCGCGCGGTCGGTGAGCGGTGGAGCCTGTCGATGGCCCTGAGCAACTACGCCGACGCGCTGACCAAGCGCGGCGACTTCGAGGGGGCCACGGCCGCGCTGGAGGAGTCGGCGCGGCTGGCCCGCGAACTCGACCCGGGCGCCGAGCCGAGCTTCCAGCTGATCTGGCTGGCCGCGATCCGGGCCCGCGCCGGCGACGTGGCCGGCGCCAAGGCGGAGCTGCGGCGGTTCGTCGCCGACCGGACGGCGGACCGGTACGGCCAGGACGCCGCGTTCGGGCTGATGATGCTCGGCGACATCGCCCGGCTGGACGGCTCGCTCGACGAGGCGCGGGACTGCTTCGCCGTCGCGATGCGCCGGCAGGACGAGGCGCCGATGGTCGCGCCGCAGTTCCGTGGCCTGCTGCTGACCGCGATGGGTCACCTCGCGCTGGCCCGTGGCGACGTGCCGGGGGCGCGGACCTGCCTCGCCGAGGCCACCGAGCGGGGCTTCGCCGCCCGGGACATGCCGGTGGTCGCGATCATCGCGGTCGGCTGGGCGGCGGTCGCCGAGGCGGAGGGCCGTGTCGAGCGGGCCGCCGAGCTGCTCGGCACGTCCGACTCGCTGCGCGGCTGGCCGGACCGGTCCAACGCGGACGCGCAGCGGCTCGCCGCGCGGCTGCGCGTCGAGCTGGGCGACGACGGTTACGCCGCCGCGTACGCCCGGGGGCACGGCCTGAGCCGGGCCGACGCCCTCGCGTCCGTGGGCGGCGACCCGGCTCGGTGCGACCGGTCAGGCGCGGCGGCGGTAGGCCCGGACGGCGAGCGGCGCGAAGACCGCGATGATCGCCACGGTCCAGAGGAGTGAGCGGGTCACCGGCCCGGCGACCGGACCGCCGATGATCAGTCCCCGGGCCGCCTCCATCACGTCGGCCACCGGGTTCACCCCGACCCACCACTGCAACCAGCCGGGCAGGGTGTCGGTCGGCACCATCATGTTGGTGCCGAAGGTCAGCGGGAACAGCAGCAGGAAGGCGGTGCCCTGCACCGCGCCGGGGCTGCGCATCAGCACGCCGAGCAGCACGCCGATCCAGCTCACCGCGAACGCGAACGCGATGGTCAGCAGGCAGGCCGCCAGCGTGGACAGCGGGTCGGTGCCGATCCGGAAGCCGATCGCGTAGCCGAACGCGAACAGCACCGCGATGCAGACCACGAACCGGACCAGGTCGCCGACCACGGAGCCGACGAGCGGCGCGGACCGGGCGATCGGCAGGCTGCGGAACCGGTCGAAGACGCCCTTCTCCACGTCGGTGTTGAGGCTGACCCCGGTCGCGATGGAGGCGAACAGGACGGTCTGCACCATGATCGCCGGAAGCAGGAACTCCAGGTACGCGTGCTGCGAGCCGGAGATCGCGCCGCCCAGCAGGTAGACGAAGATGACCACGAAGATGATCGGCTGGAGGGTCACGTCCAGCAGTTGCTCCGGGGTGCGCAGCGTCTTGATCAGGCTCCGGCCGGCGAGCGACAGGCTGTGCCGGGCCAGCCCGAACGGGCGGCTGCCGGCCCGGGGCGCGCCGGTCCGGGGCGGCGTCGCCGCCGCGCGGATGGTCGTGGTCATGCCGCCACCTCCGTGGGCTCCTCGGCGCCGTGGCCGGTCAACGTGAAGAACACCTCGTCCAGGCTGGGCAGCCGCAGCGCCAGCTCGACCACCCCGATGCCGGCTTCGTCGAGCCGGCGGACCACCGCGGTGAACGTCGCGTCGTTCTCCACGGGCACGGTGAGCAGGCCGGGTCGGGGCAGCTCGGGTTCGGCGCCGGTGCCGGCGCGCAGGATGTCGGCGACCTCGCCGATCCGTTCCGGCTCGGTCGGCCGGACCACGATGGTCTGGCTGCCGGCGATCCGCTTCAGCTCGCCCGGCGTGCCGTGGGCGATCACCCGCCCGTGGTCGATCACCGAGATCTCGTCGGCCAGCGCGTCCGCCTCGTCCAGGTACTGCGTGGTGAGCAGCACTGTCGAGCCGTCGTCGACGAGCGAGCGGACCACGCCCCACATCTCCTCGCGTTTCGCCGGGTCCAGGCCGGTCGTCGGCTCGTCCAGGTAGATCACGTCCGGCCGGCCGACGAGGCTGGCGGCCAGGTCGAGCCGGCGGCGCATGCCACCGGAGTACGTCTTGGCCGGGCGGCCGGCGGCGTCGGTCAGGTCGAACCAGGCGAGCAGCTCCGCCGCCCGGGCCCGCGCGTCGCGCCGGCTCAGGTCGAGCAGCCGACCGATCAGCACCAGGTTCTGCGTCCCGGTCAGGTCCTCGTCGACCGAGGCGTACTGCCCGGTCAGCCCGATCAGCCGGCGCACCTGGCCGGCGTCGCGGACCACGTCGTGGCCACCGACGGTGGCGCGCCCGGAGTCGGGGCGCAGCAGGGTGGCGAGGATGCGCACCGCGGTGGTCTTGCCGGCGCCGTTCGGCCCCAGCACCCCCAGCACGGTCCCCCGTCGTGCGGCGAGGTCGATCCCGGCCAGCGCGGTCGTCGTACCGAACCGCTTGACCAGGCCCTCCGCCTCGAATGCGTAACTCATGGCACCGACCTTGGCGGGGGCCGCTGGCAGCGGACGCACACGACGCTGACATCACCACGCACATGCAACAAATGGTTGCGCTTCGCGGTGGTCGGGTCTAGTGTCAAACGCAACCAATGGTTGCAGGAGGTTGTCATGGAGTACGGAACCATCGAGCGCGAGATCTACGTCGAGGCGTCCCCCGAGATCGTCTTCGAGGTGGTGAGCAGCCCCGAGCATCTCCGGAAGTGGTGGCCGGACGAAGCCCGCTACGAGCCCACCCCGGGGTCGGTGGGGGAGATCGCCTTCGGTGACACGGTGGTCCCGTTCACGGTCGTCGACGCGCGCCCGCCCCGCACGTTCTCGTTCCGCTGGACGCACCCGGCCGGCGAGAGCGCGGCCGAGGGCAACTCGCTGCTCGTCACGTTCGAGCTGACCCCGTCCGGCGCGGGCACGACGCTGCGGATGACCGAGACCGGCTTCCGCGAGATGGGCTGGGAGATCGCCGTCTTGGAGCAGCAGTACCAGGACCACGTCAGCGGCTGGGACCACTTCCTGCCGCGGCTCGCGCCCTACGCCGCCACGCTGGCCGTCCGGCCGTGAGCACCGCCCTGGTCGAACCGGTCGACGACGACCTCTGGTCCGCGATCGGCGACCCGACCCGCCGCCGGATGCTCGACCTGCTGCTCGCCGCCGACGGTGGCACCGCCACCTCGCTGAGCCGGCAGATGCCGGTCACCCGCCAGGCGGTCGCCAAGCACCTCGGCGTGCTCGACCGGGTCGGCCTGGTCCGGGGCGACCCCGCCGGCCGGGAACGGCGCTACCGCGTCGACGACGCCCAGCTCGCCCGCGCGGTGGCCCAGCTCGCGTCCGTCGGCTCCGCCTGGGACGCCCGACTGCGCCGGATCAAGCGGATCGCCGAGGACATCCAACGCGCCCGACCGGAATGACGACGAGAGACAGGGAGATCGTGCGGCACCAGGTGGGGGTCGTACCTGCTCAGCCTGAAGGCGCTGGTGGAGACCGGCGAGGGCGCGCCGTCACCGCGCGACGTGCCGATCAGTGACTGGCACTGACCGGGCCGATGCCGGTGAGTAGGGCGAGGTGTTCGGTCCAGAGCCATCGCAGGTAGCTGCGCAGCCGCTCCGGCGTGGCGATCCAGCCCTCGTCGGGATAGCGGAGCAGCCGCCCGACCTCGCCGGCCACCAGGTCGTAGCCGGACGCCCCGGTCTCCGGGACCGGGGCGTCCGGTGCGACCACCACCGGGAGCGGGACCATCGGGACCCGGAGGCCGCCGTCGTCGCAGGCCCGCAGCACGGTGAGGTAGACCCGGACCAGGTGGTACGGGGAGACGACGAGCGCGAGACTGTCGATGCCCAGGCCCCGGACCCGGTCGACGATCCACCTGGCCTGCCGGCCGGTGTCGGTGGCCGGCTCGGCCTGGAGCACGACCCCGTCGACCCGGCGCAGACCGAGACCCCGCAGGCGGTCCAGGGTGAGCGGACGGTAGGTCCGTTCGGCCGGGTTGGTGCCGGCCACCAGCAGGTGGCGCAGCGTCGGGCCGGACTCCCAGGCGCGGATCGCGTCGGCAAGGCGCCAGTCCTCGCCCTGGCCGGTGGGCACGACCAGCGCGTCGACCCGCTCGGCGGCGCGACCGGGAAGGGTGAGGACCATCGTCACCGCCTCCAGCACGGCGAGGAACCGGTCGGCGGGGACGTCCGCGAACGCCTCCGCCGGCACGACCCGCGGCAGCGCCCTTGGCGGGCGGGAAACACTCGTCACGTCCGTGATCCTGCCAGCCGGTCTCGCCTAGGGTGGCGGCATGAGCGCTGAGGCCGTCGGCATGCACATGCCCGCCGTCGTGACGCTCGACGACGTGGCGACGATGAACGCCGCCGACCCGAACGGTCACCGCTACGAGACCAGCCCCGACGGGGTCCTGTCGGTCATGCCGCGGCCCGACTCGGAGCACGCGATCATCGCGAGCCGCCTCTTCGCCTGGCTGATCATGGCCGCTGGCCCGCCGAACAGGTGCTCCAGGCGGTCGGCGTACGCGTTCCCGGGCGCAACGGCGACGGCGGCCGGATCGCCGACCTGAGCGTGTGGCGCAAGCCGCCCGGGCGTGGGGTCTGGTCGGCCGTGGCCGACCTCGTACTGGCGGTCGAGATCGTCTCGCCCGGTTCGGAGGCGATGGACTCGGTGACCAAGGTCCGGGAGTACGCCTCGGCCGGTATCCCGCGCTACTGGGTGGTCGAACGGGACGGTCCGCAGACCGTGACGCTCCACGAGCTGACCGGCGACGGCCGGTACGCCGAACACGCCCGGATGCCGCTGGCCTGGCTGGTGCAGACCGCACCCGCCGACCACCTCGACCGGTAGGACGAGGGGCCCGCCGAACCGGCGGAACCCCTCGTCGTCACGCGCCGCTCAGGCGAGCGTCTTCAGGTAGTCGGGGTTGGCCTTCAGCCACTCCTCGACGGCCTTCTCCTCGTCGCCCTTGTGCGTGGTGAACATCAGCTCCTCCAGCGAGGCGAGCTGGTCACCGTCCATCTTGAACTTCTTCAGCATGTCGGCGACCTCGGGGAAGTCCGTGCCGAAGCCCTTACGGCCGAACGTGTTGATCTGCTCGGCCTGGCCCAGCGTGCCCTTCGGGTCGGCCAGGTCCTTCAGCTCGTACTTGGCGTAGGCCCAGTGCGGGTGCCAGAGCGTGACCACGATCGGCTTCTTGTTCGCGATGGCGCCGTCGAGCGCGGCCAGCATGGCCGGGGTGGACGACGTCTTGAGCTTCATCGAGCCCTCCAGGCCGTACTTCGGCAGCACCTGCTCCTGGGTGGCCTTGGTGAGGCCGGCGCCCGGCTCGATGCCGACCATCTCGCCGCCGAACGTGCCGGCCTTGGCGGCCAGGTCCTCCAGCGAGTCGATGCCCTCGACGTACTTCGGCACCGCGATGCTGAGGCTGGCGTCGTCGTGCCAGACGCCCAGCTTCTCCAGCTTGTCGCCGTACTTCTCCAGGTAGGAGGCGTGGGTCAGCGGCAGCCAGCCGTCCAGGAACAGGTCGATGTCGCCGTTGGCGAGACCGCCGTAGACCAGGCCGGCCTCCAGGTTCTTCAACTGGACCTGGTAGCCCTTGTCCTCGAGGATGTTCTGCCACAGGTGCGAGGCGGCGATCGCCTCGTCCCAGGCCATGTAGCCGATGGTCAGCTTCTTGTCGCCGCCGGACGCGCCGTCCGACTTCTCGCCGCAGGCGGTCGCGCCGCCGAGAGCCAGGGCGGCGGTCACCGCCAGCGCGAGGACGCGCTTCACTGTCGTGATCACAGAATTTCCTTTCCTTGCGGGGTTGCCGGCGCTCGCGCGTACGCGCAAGCAGGGGTGCCGGCCGGACGGGCGACGGGTCAGGCGGCCTCCCGCGCGAGGCGTTGCGCCCGCGCGGAAGGGAACCGGTCGCCCAGGGAGTCGGTGAGCCGGTCGAGCACGACGGCGAGGACCACGACGGCGATCCCGCCCTCGAACCCGCTGCCCACCTCGACCTGGGAGAGCGAGAAGATGATCACGTCGCCGAGACCGCCGGCGCCGACCATGCCGGCGATGACCACCATGGACAGGGACAGCATGATCACCTGGTTGACGCCGGTCATGATGGTCGGCAGCGCCAGCGGCACCTTGGTGCGCAGCAGCACCATCCACGGTGGCGCGCCGAAGGACTCGGCGGCCTGCACGATCTCCTTGTCGACCTGGCGCAGGCCCAGCTCGGTCAGGCGGACGCCGGGCGGCATGCTGAACACCACAGTGGCCAGCACGCCCGGCACCGTGCCGATGCCGAAGAAGAAGAGCGCCGGGATCAGGTAGACGAACGCGGGCATCGTCTGCATGAAGTCCAGCACCGGCCGGGCCACCGCGGACGCCCGCTTGTTCTCGGCCACGAAGATGCCCAACGGGACGGCCAGCAGCAGGGCGAGCACGCTGGCCACGAGCACCTGCGCGAGCGTGCTCATGGTCTCCTCCCAGTACGGCATCCCGGCCACCAGCAGGAGGCCGACCGCGGCGCCGAGGGCGAACTTCCAGCCGCGCAGCCACCAGCCGAGCCCGGCCAGCACCGCCACGACGGCCACCGCGGGCACGCCGTTGAGCAGTTGTTCGAGCGGGCCGACCAGGGCTTCGACCCCGGCCGTGATCGCGTCGAAGACCGGCCCGAGGGTACGGGTGGCCCAGTCCACCGCGGACTCGACCCACTCACCCAGCGGTACCCGGGGCAGCGCGGCGTCGAGCGGGAACTCGCGCAGGCTCATGCCGACATCTCCTTTCCGGCGGCCGCGTCGAGGTCGGCCGGTGCGGGCGCCGCCGGCGACGGCTCGACCGGGGCCGGCTCGTCGGGTGTGGCGCTGGCGAGCGCGCTGAGCAGCGTGATCCGGGGGATCACCCCGGCCAGTCGCCCCCGGTCGTCCAGCACGGCCACCGGGTGCCGGCTCTCCGCGCAGTCGGCGAAGAGGTCGGCCACCGAGGTGTCCTCGGTGACGGTGCGGACCTGGTCCGTGACGACGTGTCCGTCGAGGTTGGTCCGGTTCTCGCGCAGCGCGCGCAGCACCTCGTCCTCGGTCACCGTGCCGAGGAACCGCTTTCCCGGACCGGTCACGTAGACCACCGAGGTCTGGGTGTCCCGTAGCGCCTTCGCGGCGACCCGCGGCCCGGCGCCCACGTCGAGCACCTGGTGCGGCTTCTCCATCACGGAGGCGGCGGTGAGGATGCGGGTGCGGTCCACGTCGGCCACGAACTGCGCCACGTACCCGTTGGCCGGGTCGGTGAGGATCTCCTCGGCGGTGCCGATCTGGACGATCCGGCCGTCCCGCATCACCGCGATCCGGTCACCGAGGCGCATCGCCTCGTTCAGGTCGTGGGTGATGAAGATGATCGTCTTGCCCAGTTCGGCCTGGAGTTCCAGGAGCTGGTCCTGGATCTCCCGGCGGATGAGCGGGTCGAGCGCCGAGAACGCCTCGTCCATGAGCAGGATGTCGGTGCCGGCGGCCAGCGCGCGGGCCAGGCCGACCCGTTGCCGCATGCCGCCGGAGAGGTCGTGCGGGAGGTTGTCCGCCCACTCGGTCAGGCCGACCATCCGCAGTGCCTCCATGGCGCGCTCGCGCCGCTCCGGCTTGGGCAGGCCGGCGACCTCCAGCGCGTACCCGGCGTTCTCCGCCACCGTGCGGTGCGGCATGAGCGCGAAGTGCTGGAAGACCATGCTGATCTTGTCCCGGCGCAGCTTGCGCAGCGCGGCGGGCTTGAGCGAGGTCAGCTCGACCCCGTCCACCCGGACGCTGCCGGAGGTGGGGCGGAGCAGGCCGTTCAGCATCCGGATGAGGGTCGACTTCCCGGAGCCGGAGAGGCCCATCACGACGAAGATCTCGCCGGGGCGTACCTCGAAGGTCGCGTCGACGACGGCGGCGGTGGCCGGGAGGCCGGCCAGGGCCTCGGCGCGTGGCGCGCCGTCCGCCAGGCGTCTTACCGCTTCGTCAGCTCGATTCCCGAATATTTTGTAGAGCGACTGCACTGCGAGCGCGGACACGATCCCCTCTCCGACGCGAACCGCCGGCGGATCACGCCGGCGGGAAGCGGTCTGCGGTGTCGTCCGTCATATCAACATCGGTCACATTGAACGGCTCATGAGGGCCGGCCGAGAAACCTACCGACGTCATCGTGGTTAATCCAGCCGGGACTACGGGGCCTGTGTAACTGCACACAGAAAGCGGGAGCCGAATTCGGTCGACCGGGCAGGTCCGGTACGCGCGCGCCACGCCCGCGCGACAAGCGTTTCCGCTCGCCCAGAAGTTACTTCCGGCGATTGTGGGCGGTTGTGCCGTCCGCTCGCGAATATGAAGGCGCCGATAGCGGACCGTCACGCGTTCGTCATATTCGCCCACCGGTTGCCGGTCCGATGTCGCCGTCCCATTCCGGAATGGGACGCGCCGGACCGGAGGGCGGCGCGGCGTCGTCGAAACGACTTCCGGGAATTGTGCGTCGTCCGGCGTGGCAGGGCATACTCGCCGGATGCCCGATCAGCCCCGGCCCCCGGCGGTGGCGTCGCCGATGCTTGCCGCGCTGCGCGACGGCACCCGCGACCACCACACCGCGGTGGAGCGTCGACTGGGCCTGCCGGACCGGATCCGCACCCGGGACGACCTCGCCGCCGCGCTGGCCACGCTGCTCGCCGCCTGGGGGCCGCTGGAGCGGGAACTGGCCGCCGCGGACTGGTCCGGACTGCCGCTCGACCCCCGCGTCGGCGAGGCCGCCGCGTTGCTGCGGAGCGATCTCGCCGCCCTCGGCGTCGCCGTCGACCGGCCGGCCGCCGGGTCGTCGGGCCTGGACCTCGCCACCACCGCCCGGGCCGTCGGCGGCCGGTACGTCCTGCTCGGCAGCGCCCTGGGCGGCCGGGTCGTCGCGCCGGAGGTGGAGCGCCGGCTCGGTCTGCGCGCGGGGGAGGCGACCGGCTTCTTCCGCCGGGTCGGGGGCACGCCGGGCCGCGACTGGCGGGCCTTCCGCCTCGCGGTGGGCGGTCGGGAGTGGTCGGTCGTGGAGGTGACGGCCGCGGTGGACGCCGCGCGGTCGACGTTCGACCTGGTCGGTCGCGTCGAGGTGGCCCGCCCCTCCGGCTGACGGTCACGCCGGGCGGGCGGGGCCCAGATCGCTCGCGACGACCCGCAGTGCGCGGGCCAGTTCCGCCGCCGAGGGGGCGGCGGCCGGGTCGACCAGCCACTGGGCGGCCACGCCGCCGAGCAGCGCCTGGTGGAACGCGCCGAGCGTGAGCGCGGTGGCCTCGTCGGCGCCCGGGTCGAGCCGGTGGAACACCTCGGCCAGGCCGAGGCGCGCCCTGCGGTTGGCCGCGGCGAACGCCTCGCGCAGCTCGGGGGAGCGGTCCATCCGGGCGATCAGTTCGAACTGGACCGCCCAGAGCGGACGCAGCCGGGCGAACGATTCGATGATCCGGGTCCAGGCCAGCTCGAACCGCTGCTCCGGATCGGCCGCCGGGCCGGCGTCGTGCGCCAGCGCGCGGTCCAGCTCCTCGCCCCACTCCGCCATCGCCCCGACGAGCGCCTCGTCGAGCAGCGCCCGGGTGGTGCGGAAGTGGTAGCCGATGGCGGCCAGGCTGGTGCCGGCCGCGGCGGCGACGTCGCGCGCGGTGGTGTCGGCGTAGCCCTTCTCGATCAGGCAGCGCTTCGCGCCGGCGAGCAGGTCCTCCCGGTTTCCCATGCGGACAGCGTACCGAAGCGATGGAACATTTGTCTTGCACAAACGTGTCACACACCCGTACCGTCGTGACCATGACCGATGTCCTGATCTCCGGCGGCGGTGTCGCCGGCTCCGCGCTCGCCTGGTGGCTGCGTCGCCACGGCTTCCGGCCCACCGTCGTGGAGCGGGCCCCGGCCCCCCGCGACGGTGGCTACAAGGTCGACGTCCGGGGCTCGGCCCTGACCGTGCTCGACCGGATGGGCCTCGCCGGGCCGGTCCGTGCCCACGACACCGGGATGCGGCTGGCCCGCTTCCTCGACCCGCGCGGCCGGCAACTCGCCACCATGGACGCCGCGCTCTTCGGCGGCCGGTCGGACGGCGACGTCGAGATCATGCGCGGCGACCTGACCCGGATCCTGCGGACCGCCGCCGGCGACGTGGAGCACCGCTTCGACGACTCGGTCACCACGCTGCGCGCCGACGCCGACGGGGTGGACGTGACGTTCGCCCGGGGCGGCCACCACCGCTTCGACCTGGTGATCGGCGCCGACGGCCTGCACTCGACGGTACGCCGGCTCGCGTTCGGCCCGGCGGCGGCGCACCTGCGCCCGCTCGGGCACCACATCGCCATCTGCACCGTGCCGGCCGCCCTCGGCGAGGAGCGGATCGAACTGCTGCACCCGGCCCCCGGGCGGACCGTCGGCGTCTACCGGACCGCGGGCGCGCCCGACGCCCGGGCGCTGTTCCTCTTCCGCTCGCCCGCCGGCGAGCCCGACCCCGACGACGCGGCCGTGCTGGGCCGCGCGTTCGCCGGCGCCGGCTGGCGGGTGCCGGAACTGCTCGCCGCGGCGGTCGACGCGTCCGACCTCTACCTCGACGCGATGAGCCAGGTGCGGATGGCGAGCTGGTCGACCGGCAGGGTCGGCCTCGTCGGCGACGCCGCGTACGCCGCCTCGCCGGCGTCCGGGCAGGGCACCAGCCTGGGTCTGGTCGGCGCGTACGTGCTGGCCGACGCGCTGGCCGGGGCGGGCGGGCGGCCGGCGGCCGGGTTCGCCGCCTACGAGCGCCGGATGCGGCCGTTCGTCGCGGCGAACCAGGCGCTGGCCGAGCGGAACCTGAAGGGCATGGTGCTCGGCTCGGCCGGGCAGATCCGGTTCCAGACGACGATGCTGCGTCTCCTGACGCACCTGCCCGGCCGGGAGCGGATGATCAGCCGGGTGGCCGAGCCGATCCGCCGGGCGTCCACCGCGATCGCGCTGCCCGACGCGGCCTGAGCGTCAGCGGCGGTCCAGGCGTTCGGCGTACGCGTCGCGCAGCTCCGCCCAGCCGAAGTCCTTCGCCTCCGCGCCGCGGATCGGGCCGACCGGGTCGCCGTCGAGCAGGTGCCCGGCGACGTCCAGGCAGAGGTGCCAGCCGGCGGCCACCATCGGCGCCAGGTCGGGCCGGTCGATCCGGTGCCGCAGGGTCAGCGTGGTCCCGGCGCCGGTCGGGTTCAGGTCCCACCGGAGCAGGCCGTCGCCCCAGGTGTGCTCCAGCACGCTCGGACGGTCGGCGCGCAGCACGGTCGCCGGCGCCGGATGGGTCCGGTCGCCGTCGACGGTGCTGAGCGTCGCGTCGCCGGGACGGCCGAGGTCGCGGTCGGCGAGGAACGGGGCCCACTCGGCGAGCTGCCCGGGATCGGTCAACGCGGCCCACACCTTCTCGGGCGGGTGCCGCAGCTCCCGGACGAGAACGAGGTCCCACCGGTCGTCGACCGGGACCCGGTCGACGTCGGCGAGCGGGCCGGGGCGGAAGTCGTCACGCTGCATCGTCACTCCTGACGGTCGAGATGGCGCTCCAGGGCGTCGAGGTGCTCGGTCCACATCAGCCGGTACGGCCCGAGCCAGTCGTCCACCGCCCGCAGCGGCCGGGTGTCCACCCGGTAGATCCGCCGCTGCGCGGCGGTGCGGCAGGTGACCAGGCCCGCCCGGCGGAGCACCCGCAGGTGCTTGGAGACGGCGGGCTGGCTCATGCCCAGCGCGTCCACCAGCTCGCCGACGCTGCTCTCCGCCCGGCGCAGCCGGTCGAGGATGTCGCGGCGGGCGGGCTCGGCCAGCACGGCGAAGGCGTCCACGGTCACCCCGCCAATATGCCATTGCGGTTATATGCCGGTCAAGGCATATGACCTGTCCCTATGCTCGGGGCATGACAATTCGGTGGGGCGTCGTGCTGCCCCAGGGCTGGCGGTCCGACCTCACCCACCTGACCGACCCGGTCGCGGCGTTCGAGGCCATGGTCGCGGTGGCCCGGGAGGCCGACGAACTGGGCGGCGACTCGGTCTGGCTCTACGACCACGTGCAGGCCGTCTCCGGTGAGCCGGAGACCACGTTCGAGTGCTGGACCAGCCTCGCCGCGATCGCCCGGGAGACCCACCGGGTGCGGCTCGGCCAGATCGTCACCTGCAACGGCTTCCGCAACCCGGCACTGCTGGCCAAGATGGCCGCCACCCTCGACGTGGCCAGCGCCGGCCGGGCCTTCCTCGGCCTCGGCGCCGGCTGGGACCAGCGCGAGTACGACGCCTACGGCTTCCCGCAGCCGTACCCGTCGACGGGGGAGCGGCTGACCCGGCTCGACGAGGCCGCCGCCGTGGTCACCGCCATGCTGCGCCGGCCGGTCAGCACCGTCGAGGGCCGGCACCACGGGGTACGCGAGGCGCAGAACGTGCCGACCGGGGCGACCGCGTCACCCGTACCGCTGCTCGTCGGCGGCAGCGGCGAGAAGCGCACGCTGCGGACGGTGGCCCGGTACGCGGACGCCTGCAACCTGACCGACCACACCGACCCGGCGTTCTACCGGCACAAGCTGGACGTGCTCGCCGGGCACTGCGCCGACCTCGGCCGCGACCCCGACACGATCCTGAAGACGGCGTCGTTCTCCGTCTTCACCGGCGCGACGGACGCCGAGGTGACGGCCCGGCTGGCCGGACGGGACCGGGCGGCGACCGCCGCCGGCAGCGCCGTCGGCACCCCGGCCGAGCTGGTCGACGTCTTCGGCCGGCTGGTCGAGGCGGGGATGGAGTACTTCATCCTCTACTTCCACGAGCCGACCGACCTCGCGCCGATGCGGCTGTTCGCCCGGGAGGTCGCGCCGCACCTGGGCTGACCGCTCCTATGCTCGGGGTCATGGAACTGCGGATCTTCACCGAACCCCAGCAGGGCGCCAGCTACGACCAACTGCTCGCCGTGGCGCGTCGCGCCGAGGAGACCGGCTTCGCCGCGTTCTTCCGCTCCGACCACTACCTGAAGATGGGTTCGGTGAGCGGCGACCCCGGCCCCACGGACGCCTGGACCACGCTCGCCGGCCTGGCCCGCGACACCACCCGGATCCGGCTCGGCACGCTGATGAGCGCCGCCACGTTCCGTCTCCCCGGCCCGCTCGCCATCACCGTGGCGCAGGTCGACCAGATGAGCGGCGGCCGGGTCGAGCTGGGCATCGGCACCGGCTGGTACGCCGAGGAGCACGCCGCCTACGGCATCCCGTTCCCGCCGCTGGGGGAGCGGTTCGACCGGCTGGAGGAGCAGCTCGCGGTCATCACCGGGCTCTGGTCCACCCCGGCCGGCGCCACGTTCGACTTCCCCGGCAAGCACTACCCGGTCAGTGACTCGCCGGCACTGCCCAAACCGGTGCAGCGCCCCCACCCGCCGATCCTGCTCGGCGGCATGGGCCCGAAGCGCACGCCCCGGCTCGCCGCCCGGTACGCCGACGAGTTCAACCTGCCGTTCGCCTCGGTCGACGACACCACGGCGCAGTTCCGGCGCGTGCGGGACGCCTGTGCCGAGATCGGTCGGGACCCCTCCACCATGACCTGGTCCAACGCGCTGGTGCTCTGCTGCGGGCGTGACGACGCCGAGGTGGCCCGCCGCGCCGCGGCGATCGGCCGGGAGCCCGCCGAGCTGCGCGCGAACGGCGCCGCCGGCACACCGGCCGAGGTGGTGGAGACGCTCGGCCGGTACGCCGAGGCCGGCGCCGGCCGGGTCTACCTCCAGGTGCTCGACCTGGCCGACCTGGACCACCTGGAGCTGGTCGCCGCCGAGGTGATGCCGCGGCTCTGAACGGCTCGTCCCCCCGCCTCCGTCGAGAAGGCATCGGTTGAATGCGGTATACCTCAGAGGCATAATTATGCCCGAGAGGTATAACCGTTTCGACCAGGCAGCCGCTGACGGCCGTCACCGACTGTGACGGCGGCCGACTGGTCAGCCCGCGGTCGCCCGCCGCACGGTGTCGAGTCGGCCGTCCCGGTCGCTGTCCAGGTACATCACGTCCGGGATGCCGTCGCCGTCGATGTCGACCTGCACCACGTCGGCCACGCCGTCGCCGTCCAGGTCGGTCACCACCTCGACGGAACCGTCCAGGTGCCGGGTCACGATCGACCGGGCCTGCCCGTCGCGCGGTGGCGGCCCCGGGTGGGGCGCCGGGGCGGGCTCGGGTTCCGGGGTGGGAGCCGGCACCGGAGCGGTCAGGTCCGGCCCGACGCCGGTCGGGTCGATCTCCTCCTCCGACGGGTACACGTCACCGTGGAGGCTCGGGTCGCGGTAACTGCTCATCCCGCCAGGATTCCCGCTGCGACCCCGGAGCAACCCTGCCCGCGCGCGATGGCGGATGATGCAGCGCATGACCGACACCAACTGGGCCGGCAACGTCCGCTGGTCGGCCCGGACCCGGCACCGGCCGACCTCCCTGGACGAACTGCGCCGGCTGGTCGCCGGCGCGGACCGGGTCCGGGCCGTCGGCACCGGTCACTCGTTCAACCGGCTCGGCGACACCCCGGGCGCCCAGATCGCGCTCGCCGGGCTGCCACCCACCGTCGAGATCGACCCCGACCGGAGCGCCGTCTCGGTCGCCGCCGGCGTGCGCTACGGCGACCTGGCCACCGCGCTCCAGGCCCAGGGGTACGCGCTGGCGAACCTCGCCTCGCTGCCACACATCTCGGTGGCCGGCTCGGTCGCCACCGCCACCCACGGCTCCGGCGTCGCCAACCGCAACCTGGCCGCCGCCGTGGCCGCCCTGGAACTGGTCACCGCCGACGGCGACGTGCTCGCCGTCGACCGCACCGACAGCCGGTTCGCCGGACTGGTGGTCAACCTCGGCGGGCTGGGCGTGGTCACCCGGCTCACGCTCGACGTGGTCCCCACGTTCCCGCTGCGGCAGTACGTCCGGCTCGGCCTGCCCCGGGAAGCCCTGGCGGAGGCGCTCGGCGCCGCGTACAGCGTCAGCGTCTTCACCGACTGGCGGTCGGAGCGCCTCGACCAGGTGTGGATCAAGCAGGACGCCGACCAGCCGCCGCCGGCCGCCGACTGGCTGGACACGGTGGCCGCCGAGACGCCGCAGCACCCGGTGCCGGGCATGTCGCCGGAGCACTGCACCGCCCAGCTCGGCGAACCCGGGCCGTGGCACGAGCGGCTGCCGCACTTCCGGCTCGGCTTCACCCCCAGCAGCGGCGACGAGTTGCAGTCCGAGTGGCACGTGGCCCGCGCCGACGCGGCGGCGGCGCTCGCCGCCCTCGACCCGGTCGCCGAGCGGATCGCCGCCGTGCTCCAGATCTGCGAGCTGCGTACGGTGGCCGCCGACGAGCTGTGGCTGAGCCCCAACTACCGCCGGGACACGCTGGCGGTGCACTTCACCTGGATCGGCGACCCGGTGGCGGTGGCGCCGGTCCTGGCCGAGGTGGAGCAGCGGCTCGCCCCGTTCGCGCCCCGCCCGCACTGGGGCAAGCTGTTCGAGCGGGACCCGGCCGCCGCGTACCCCCGGCACGCCGACTTCGCCGCCCTGCTGCGCGAGTTCGACCCGGCCGGGAAGTTCCGCACCGCGGAGATGGACCGCTACTTCCCCCGCGACTGACCGGTCGTCCCGCGCAGGCTGCCGCGCTGCACCGCGCGGCTGATGTCGCTGGGCGAGACGATCCCGACCAGCCGGCCGTCGACCACCACCAGCGCCCGGCCGTCGGTGCACTCGTTGAGCCGGGGGAGCAGCTCGGTGAGCTGCTCGTCCGGGCGGGCCAGCACCAGCTCGTCGGCCCGGCAGGACACCTCGGCCAGGGTGGTCGACGGGCGGCGGTCCGCCGCGACGCCGCGTACCCGGTCGAGCGTGACCAGGCCGACCGGCCGGTCGTTCTCGGTCAGCGGCAGGGCGGAGTGCCGGTACGCGAAAAGGTAGTGGTCGACGAAGTCGGCCACGGTCAGGTCGCCGGACGCGGTCTGCGGCTGCGGCGTCATCACGTCGCCGACCCGGATCCCGCGCAGCGCGTCGCCCATCCGGGCCTGCCGCTCCTCCTGCCCGGCGGCGCCGATCAGGAACCAGCCGATCAGCGCCAGCCAGAGCCCGCCGAACCCGGCCCCGCTGAGGAACCGCCACAGCCCGAGGCCGATCAGCACGATGCCCAGCACCCGGCCGGCGCCGGCGGCCACCACCGACGCGCGGGTCCGGTCGCCGGTCGCCTTCCACACCGCCGCGCGCAGCAGCCGCCCGCCGTCCAGCGGCGCCGCCGGCAGGATGTTGAAGAGCGCCAGCAGCACGTTGATGCCGGCCAGCCAGGACAGCGCGCCGAGCAGCAGCCCGTGCCCGCCGGCCACCGCCACGGCCACCGCGATCGCGCCGAACACCACGCCGATGACCAGGCTGACCAGCGGGCCCACCCCGGCGATCCGCAGCTCGGCACCGGGGTCCTTCGCCTCGCCCTTCAGCTCGGCGACGCCGCCGAAGAGCCAGAGCGTGATCCCCTCGACCTCGATGCCGTTGCGCTTGGCCACCACCGCGTGGGACACCTCGTGGGCGAGCAGGCCGAGGAAGAAGACCACCGCCGCGGCCAGGCCGGCCGCGAGGTAGGCGATCGTGGAATGACCGGGGTACGAGCGCGGGAACAGGCTCGCCGACAGCGTCCACGCGATCAGCACGAAGATGACCAGGACACTCCAGTTGACGCCGACAGGTACGCCCGCGACCTTTCCGAGCCGGAAACTCGCCCTCATCATTCCCCCATACCCACCGCCACCACCCCCACACCGGTCGAGAGGGTGCCGCTAGCCGCGGTGGCAGACCGCCTCCAGGTTGATGCCGTGCGGGTCCCGCACGAACGCGCCGTAGTAGTCGTCGTGATATTCGGGGTGCACGGCGGGCGACAGCAGTGACTCGGCCCCGGCGTCGAGCGCGGCGCGGTGGAACGTGGCGACGTCGTCGCGGGTGTCGACGGTGAAGGCCAGGTGCATGTTCGTGCCGACCGTGCCGCCGTCGATGAGCCAGAAGTACGGCTTGACGCCGGCCAGGCCGAAGCCGGTCATGGCGGTCGGCTGGTTCGGGGTGGCGTTCGGCGGGATTTCCAGCATCTTGGTGATCCCGATGCTGGCCAGCACCGGCTCGTAGAAGGCCACGGCGGTGGCGAGGTCGGGCACGGCGATGTTGAGGTGGTCGATCCTGGACCCCGAGCGATCAAGACTCATGCCCTGAGCGTGCCGGGGATGGCGGTCACCGGGTGACCGCTACCCGGCGCGATGTCGTCGAGGCGCCTCGCTGACCACGGTGGGGGAGAATTCGTTGGCCGCCTCGACGGCCCACTCCAGCGCGAAGTCGGCCTCCTCCTCCCAGCCCGGCTCGCCGCCGACGAAGTGCGACCGGCCGGGGAACTCCCGGTAGCCGGTGATCGCGGTCGAGCTGCGGTAGAGGTTGGCCAGGCTGGTGGCGAGCGACGGCGGGATCACGTGGTCCTCGCCGCCGGCGGTGATCAGCAGCGGGGCGCGGTCGGCGCGCTTGCGGTCGATCTCGGTGGCGGCGTTCGGGTCGAGGTTGGCGAACGAGCCCTCGAACAGCACGTGACCGGCGCCGGGCACGGCGTACCGCTCCCAGGCGGCGTCGGACTCGGCGCGGGTGAGCGTGTTGCCGAAGGCGTACCGGAAGTCCTCGGCGGTGAACGGCACCGCGCGGTGCCGGTTGGCCGGGTTGTGCAGGATGGAGAACCCGGAGCGCAGCGTGCTCAGCGGCAGCTTGAGCACGCCCTTCACCGGCGCGGGGTGCACGCCGACGACGGCGGCGCCGAGCCGGCGGTCCAGCAACAGTTGGGCGACCAGACCGCCGAACGAGTGCCCCATCACGATCGGCGGCCGGGGCAGCTCCCGGATGATCGCCGCGTAGTGCTCGACGATGTCGGCGATCCGTTGGCCGGCGATCGGCGTCGGGTCGGCCCGTAGCTCGGCCGGCTCGCGGTCCATGCCGGGCCAGGCCGGGGTGAGCACCCGAAAGCCGCGCGCCGCGTAGCGGTCGGCCCAGCGCTCCCAGCTCCGGGAGGTCATCCAGAGCCCGTGGATGAGCACGATTGTGTCGACGCGTCCGGTCGGTACCCCCATACCGCGGCTTACCCGGCCGGGCGACCCTCACTCCCGGCCGGCGCCTTCGCGGCCAGCCCGTCGATCAGCAGGTCCAGGCCGAAACCGAAGCGCTCGTCGCCGCCGCCTTCCATCAGCTCGTCCAGGTGGCCCAAAATGCGCGGGTAGGTCGACGCCGGCAGGCCCTGGTAGTACGCCCGGAGTTGCCGGTGCAGGTTCGCCCACCAGGTCTTCGGGTCCTGGCCGGCGGCGCGGGCCTTCTCCGCGTACAGCGCGCCCTCGTAGGCGTCGCCGGCGATGTAGAGGAAGAGCCGGTCGAGGAACCAGGCCGCCCGCTGGGGCGGTACGCCGCCGGCGAGCAGGATCTCCAGCATCCCCTCGGTGACGCGTAGCGCGTTGGGGCCGGTGGGGATGGTGGCGAGCGAGGCGAGCGCCAGGTTGGTGTGGGTGGCGTAGACCCGGTAGGCCGCCCAGGCCACCTCGCGGATCTGCTCGGCCCACCGGGTCGGGTCCGGTGCCGGCACGACGATGTCGGCGCTGGCCCGGTCGACAAGCAGTTCGAGCAGTTCCTCCTTGCCGGAGACGTGGGCGTAGAGCGACGCCGGCCCGGTGCCCAGCTCCTGGGCGACCCGTCGCATGCTCAGCGCGCCCAACCCCTCCCGGTTGACCAGCGCGAGCGCGGCGTCCACCACCGCCTGCTGGCTGAGCGGCTGGCGGGGGGCCGGCCGACTTCGGGCGCGGGTGCGCCACGGCGGGGCGGGTTGGTCGCTCACTGACGCCTCCATCGGTCGGGTCCCGAACATCGTACTTGCCACGAACGTCGCTCGTTGCTAGAACGGTGTTCGACAACGAACGCCGTTCGAGATCGGGGGAACCATGACCACTGCCACCGTGCGGCCGGCGCGTACCGGCCCGTCCACCGCCGGCCACCGCTGGCGCTGGATCGCGCTCGCGGTCATCCTCAGCGCCGAGGTGATGGACCTGCTGGACGTGCTGGTCACCAACCTCGCCGGCCCGGCGATCCGGGCCGACCTCGGCGGGTCGGCCGCCCTCATCCAGTGGCTCGGCGCCGGCTACACCCTGGCCATGGCCGTCGGCCTGGTCACCGGCGGCCGGCTCGGCGACCTTCACGGCCGACGGCGGATGTTCCTTGTCGGCGTACTCGGCTTCACCGCCGCCTCGGCCCTGTGCGCGCTCGCCGCCGGCCCGGGCACGCTGATCACCGCCCGCGTCGTGCAGGGCCTCTTCGGCGCGCTGCTCCTTCCGCAGGGACTCGGCCTGATCAAGGAGATGTTCTCGACGGGCGAACTCGCCGCCGCGTTCGGCACGTTCGGGCCGGTGATGGGCCTGTCCGCCGTCGGCGGCCCGATCCTGGCCGGTTGGCTCGTCGACGCCGACCTGGCCGGCACCGGCTGGCGGGCCATCTTCCTGATCAACGTGCCGCTCGGCCTGCTCGCCGCGTTCGGCGCGGTCTGCTTCCTGCCCGAGTCCCGGGCCGCCCGGGTGGCCCGGCTCGACCTGCCCGGCGTCTCGCTCGTCTCGCTTGGCGCGGTCCTCCTCGTCTACCCGCTGGTGCAGGGCCGCGAGCTGGGCTGGCCCTGGTGGACGCTGGCCATGCCGGTCGGCGCGGCGCTGGTCTTCGCGATCTTCGCCCGGTACGAGGTGACCCGCCAACGAGCGGGCCGCGACCCGCTGGTCGTACCCACGCTGTTCCGCCGCCGCGCGTTCACCGGCGGCCTGATCGCCGGCCTGGCCTTCTTCACCGCGCTCACCGGCTTCTCGCTCGTGTTCAGCCTCTATCTCCAGCTCGGCCTGGGCTGGTCACCGCTGCGCACCGGCCTGGCCTCGGTGCCGCAGGCGCTCGGCATGGTGCTCGCGTTCGTGCTGGCCGGCGCCGGCCTGGCCCGACGCCTCGGCCGGCGGCTGATCCACCTCGGGCTCGGGGTGGTGCTGGCCGGCGTCGCCGGGATGCTGCTCACCCTGCGCCTGACCGGGGACGACGTCACCCCGTGGCGGCTGGCGCCCGCGCTGCTGGCGGTCGGCCTCGGGATGGGTCTGGTGATGGCGCCCTTCTTCGACATCGTGCTCTCCGGGGTGGACGAGGAGGAGACCGGCTCGGCCTCCGGCACCCTCACCGCCGTCCAGCAGCTCGGCGGCGCGCTCGGCGTGGCGCTTCTCGGGACCGTCTTCTTCGACGCCGCGTCGGGTGGCGTCGGGCACGCCGTGCGGGTCACCCTCGTCGCGGAGCTGGGCCTGGTGCTGGTCACCGTCGTCGGCGCGTTCCTGCTGCCCCGCCGCGCCCGCGATGATGTGTAAGGAAGGGGCCCCTGTTAACGGATTCGGTAGAGGAAGGGCCCCCGCTTAACTGGTTCTCCTCGCGCCAATCGGCCGCGCCTGGACGCAGGACGGCTGTCCGGGCACCACCGGTCAGTCGGCGGCGCCGGGAGGAACCACCCAGGTGGTGGGTTGGCCCGTGATCGCCGTGATCAGGTCGAAGTCTCCGTCGTAGTGCAGCACCGTTGCGTCATGCCGTTCGGCGGTTGCTGCGATCAGCAGGTCGGCCATCGAAAGCGCGCGGTGGTTGCCCTTGTGCAGCGCTTTCACCTGCACATCGATTGCTCGATCCCAGACCTCGTCCGGCATGGACAGCCAGTCGAAGCCGCGAAGCAGCCACCGGACCCGCTGTGCGTCCCGGGCCGAGCGCGCGCTGTGCACGACCTCGATCTCGACCGCGCCGCACACCGCCAACAATCCTCGGTCGGACAACTCGTCGAGGACAGGTGCCACGGCAGCCTTCGGCCACCTCGCCAACGCCGACTTGTCGAGGAGATAGCGCTCGCGGGTCATGCCGCTTCGGGCTTGGACGCCGGCTGCGGGTCGGTGAGATCCGGCAGACCGCCGCTCTTGAGCCAGTCGGCGAACTCCCGACGCTTTTCCCGACTGACCACGGCTTGCAAAGCTGCGTTGACGGTGGCCTTCTTGGTGCCGGTGCCGAGGATTTCGGCAGCCTCTGCCAGGAGCTCATCGTCCACGTCAAGGATCGTGCGGGACACCGGGGCCTCCTCGTCCGACTTGCGACCGAGATGATGATATCAACTTCGCCCGCCAGAGATATACAGCACTGACAAATGTCACGGGCGGAAGGTGACGGCCGCGCCAAGGCCCAGGACGCCGTCCGGCGGAGCATCGTTGGCATGACCGACACCGCACCGGCCGTCGAACTGGCCGGACTCACCAAGACCTACGGCCCGGTGACCGCCGTCGACGGGCTCAGCCTGCGGATCACCCCCGGTGAGGTGGTCGCCTTCCTCGGCCCCAACGGCGCCGGCAAGACCACCACGGTGGACATGCTGCTCGGCCTGGCCCGGCCGGACGCCGGCACGGTCCGGCTCTTCGGCGGCACCCCGACCGACGCCGTCCGGCACGGCCGGGTCGCCGCCGTGATGCAGACCGGCGGCCTGCTCAAGGACCTCACGGTCGCCGAGACGGTACGGATGACCGCGCACTTCTACGGCCACACTCGGCCGGTGGCCGAGGTGCTGGAGCGCGCCGGCATCGCCGAGATCGCCGACCGGCCGGTGGGCAAGTGCTCCGGCGGCCAGCAGCAGCGGCTGCGGTTCGCCCTCGCGCTGCTGCCCGACCCGGACCTGATGGTGCTCGACGAGCCGACCACCGGCATGGACGTCGAGGGCCGGCGCGACTTCTGGCAGGCCATCCGCGCCGACGCCCGATCCGGCCGGACCGTCCTGTTCGCCACCCACTACCTGGACGAGGCCGACGCGTACGCGGACCGGATCGTGCTGGTCCGGCAGGGCCGGGTGGTCGCCGACGGGACCACCGCGGAGATCAAGAACCTGGCCGCCGGCCGGGTCGTGCGGGCCACCCTGCCCGGCGCCGACCAGGCCGCGCTCGCCGCGCTGCCCGGGGTCCGCTCGGTCGAGGTACGCGGCGACGCGATCCTCGTGCACAGCGAGGACTCCGACGTCGTCGCCCGGCACCTGCTGACCCGGACCGACGCCCGGGATCTGGAGATCACCTCGCGCAACCTCGAGGACGCGTTCCTCGCCCTGACCGCCGCCTGACCTGCCCGGGAGCCTCGCCATGACCGCAACCACCTCGCCCGACACCACCACCGACCCGCGCCGGGCCGACCGCCGGCCGCCGGCCCTCGGCGGCTTCTCCGCAGGCGTGCTCGCCATCGAGATCCGCCGCGTGCTGCGCAACCGCCGCACGCTGATGTTCATCCTGGTCATGCCGGCGGTGTTCTTCCTCCTCTTCGGACTGCCGTCGCGCGGCGAGAGGCTGGACAACGGCCTGCCGGTCACCGGCTGGATCATGATCAGCCTGGCCGTGTACGCCGCGATGGTCGCCACCACCAGCGCCGGCGCGGCGGTGGCCACCGAACGCGCGTTGGGCTGGAGCCGGCAGTTGCGGCTCACCCCGTTGCGGCCCGCCGCGTACGTGGCGACGAAGGTGGCCACCGCCATGGTGCTGGGCCTGCTCGGCGTGCTCGTCGAGTTCGCCGTCGGCGCCGCCTCCGGGGTCCGGCTGCCGGCCCACGTCTGGCTGGAGTCCGGCCTGACCGCCTGGATCGGCTCGCTGGTCTTCGCCGCGTTCGGCCTGTTCGTCGGCTACCTGGCCCCGGCCGAGAACGTCATGCAGTTCATGGGCCCGGCGCTGGCCATCCTGGCCATGCTGGGCGGTCTGTTCGTTCCTCTCGATCTGCTGCCCGACGTGATGCAGCAGATCGCCAAGTTCACCCCGGTGTACGGGGTCGGTCAGCTCGCTCGCGCGCCGCTGACCGGCACCGGGGTGGACTGGGCGGCGGTCGCCAACGTCGCCGCCTGGACCGCCTTCTTCGGTCTGGGCGCGGCCCGCCTGTTCCGCCGCGACACCACCCGGGTCTGACCGGGGCGGCGGGCACTAGCGTGGTGGGCGTGACGTCGCCGACCGCCCCGGCCCGGCCGGTGAACCGCCGCCACTGGCGGTTCACCGGCTGGCTGCTGGCGGCGGTCTGGCTCTTCTTCCTCAACATCCCGTTCGTCACCGCGCTGCACCAGCCGGAGCTGTGGCGACGCCTGCTCGGCCTCGGCGCGGTGCTCGCGTTCGCCGTGGCGTACGTGCTGATCTTCGAATGGGGTCGGAGTCGCCGGCAACGACACCTCCCGATCCCGGCCGGCCGGGCCCGACTGCTGATCGCGCTGCTGCTCGCGCTCGGCCTGGCCGGCATCCCGGGCACCGACGGCGACTGGCTGGCCACACTGGTCTTCGTGGCCGCCGCCGCGGTGTTCCTGCTGCCGTCGGTCGAGTCCCTGGTCGTGGTGGTGCTGGCCGCGGTGACCCCGCCGGTGACGTCGCGCCTCGTCCCCGGCTGGGAGTCGGAGAGCACCGTCGTGTTCGCGGTGCTGCTCGCCTCGTTCGCCATGTTCGGGGTGAGCCGGCTGGCCCAGCGCAACGGCGAACTCCAGGCCGCGCAGCAGGAGATCCACCGGCTCGCGGTGGCCGAGGAACGTGCCCGCACCGCCCGGGACCTGCACGACATCCTCGGGCACTCGCTCACCGTGGTGGCGGTCAAGGCCGAGCTGGCCGGCCGGCTGCTGGAGCTGGACCCGGCCCGCGCGGCCGTGGAGATCGCCGACGTGGAGCGGCTGGCCCGGGAGGCGTTGGCCGACGTGCGAGGCACCGTCGGGGCGTACCGCGGGGTGGATCTGGCCTCCGAACTGGCCGGCGCCCGGTCGGCGCTGGCCGCGGCGGGCATCGTCGCGGAGCTGCCGGAGACGGTGCCGGAGCTGCCGACGGACCGGGACGAGCTGTTCGGCTGGGCGGTCCGCGAGGGGGTGACCAACGTGGTGCGGCACAGCGGCGCGCGGCGCTGCGTGATCCGGGTCGACCCGGCGGCGGTCGAGGTGGGCGACGACGGCCGGGGGCCGGCCGGCGAACCGGCGGGCGCCGGGCACGGGCTGGTCGGGCTGCGCGAGCGCGCCGACCGGTTGGACGCGACGGTGACGGTGGCCCGGGCGCCCGGGGGACGCGGTTTCCTGCTCCGGGTCACGGTGCCGGAGACGAACGGGAGGGCCCACGGGTGACCGAGCCGATCAGGTTGCTGCTCGCCGACGACCAGGCGCTGGTCCGGGGCGCGCTGGCCGCGCTGCTGTCGCTGGAGCCGGACCTGACCGTGGTGGCGGAGGTGAGTCGCGGTGACGAGGTGGTGCCGGCGGCGCTGCGCACCCGGCCCGACGTGGCGCTGCTCGACGTGGAGATGCCGGGGATGGACGGGGTGGCCGCGGCGGCCGCGCTCCGGTCCGCGCTGCCCGGCTGCCGGGTGCTGGTGGTGACCACGTTCGGCCGGCCCGGCTATCTGCGTCGGGCGATGGAGGCGGGCGCGAACGGCTTCGTGGTCAAGGACACCCCGGCCCGCCAGCTCGCCGACGCGGTCCGCCGGGTGCACGCCGGCCTGCGGGTGGTCGACCCGACGTTGGCCGCCGAGACGCTCGCCACCGGGTCGAGCCCGTTGACCGAGCGGGAGACCGAGGTGCTGCGGACGGCCCGGGGCGGCGGCACGGTGGCGGAGCTGGCCGCGACGCTGCACCTCTCCGAGGGCACGGTCCGCAACCACCTCTCGTCGGCGATCGGCAAGACCGGCGCCCGCAACCGCGCCGACGCGGTCCGCCTGGCCGAGACCAACGGCTGGCTGCTGGGGTAGAAGGAGGGGGCCCCGCTTAACGCATTCGGTAGAGGCGGGGGCCCCGCTTAACACGCGAGCGTTAAACGGGGCCCCCGCCTAACACGGGCGGGCGGGCGAGCGGGCTGTCAGGGGCGGCGGTCGACGACGACGAGACTGGTGCCGGGGGCCAGGGCGGCGAGGAGTTGGCGCTGGGCGGAACGGGTCAGCCGGATGCAGCCGTTGGTGACGTTCTCGCCGAGCGTGTCGTCGTTGTACCAGGTGTGCAGTCCGATGTGGGCGCCGCGCAGGCCGGTCGGCACCGCGTCCGGGTCGTCGGGGATCGCGCCGAGCGCGAAGATGTCGACACCGCCGTAGACGTCCTGCGGGGGCGGTGTCCGGCCGAGGACGAACGTGCGGCCGAGCGGGGTGAGCTGGCCGGCCATGCCGAGACTGACCGGCCAGGTGTGGACCGCGCGCCCGTCGCGGAGCCAGGTGAGCCGGTGGGTGCGGCGTTCCACCACGATCTGGTCGCGCAGCACCACGGTGGTCCAGCCGCCGGCCGGCAGCCAGGCGATGGTGCGGTTGGCTGACGGGAGCAGCACGGCGGTCCAGCCGGCCCGGCGTTCCACGATCGGCATGGTGAGCCGGACGTCGCTGATGGTCGGGGCGAGGAACGCCAGCGGGCGGCCACCGGGCGCGTCGTACGCGGCGACCCTCCCGTTCGGGCGTGCGCCCTCGCCCAGCGGTCGGGTGTCGGCCGGGGCCGGGTCGGCGGGGAAGCCGGTGGGCGCCGGGTCGTAGGTGATCACCGGCAGGGTGGCCGGCGCGGGCGCGGCGGGCGGGACGGACTCCGTCACGGACGGGCCCCGGGGCGACGACGTGGCGGTGGCGGGCGCGGCGACGACCGGCGCGGGTGCCGGGGCACCGGTCAGCGCGCGGCCGACCAGCAGCGCGGTGGCCAGCAGCAGCGGCACGCCGAGCGCGGCGAACAGCCAGCCGGGTATCCGCCGCCCGGTGATCTGGTCGAAAGGCACGAAAGGGACTCTATCCCACGAAAAAGCCCCCGCGCCGCGAACTGCGGCACGGGGGCTTCCGACCACGGCGAGGTCAGCTCACCTTCGCTCCGACGTGGATGGCGATCCCGTCGTGCGCGTTGACGGTCGCGGCGAACCAACCCGAGGAGTCCACCGTGACCACCGGGCCGCTGCACGAGCCGTTGCTGAACGTGCCGTGCATGACGTCGCAGTAGCGCCCGGCCGGCAGTCCGGTGTAGTAGGACCGGCCGCTCACCGCGGAGTCCTCGTCGTTGACCGTCAGGTAGCCCTTGCCGGCCCGGCTGAACGCGATGTGCTGGTAGCCGTTGTCGTACCAGTTGGCGACCGCCGCGCCCTCGGTGGCGTTGCGGAAGCCGACCATGTTGGCGATCACCGGCCAGCGGTGCTCGCACTCCCAGCCGGAGTAGCAGGTGGTGTTGGTGATCCGGTTGCTGCCGTCCGACGGCGGGCCCTGGTCCTTGTTGCCGAACGTGAAGCTCGACATCACCGCCGGGGTGCCGTAGGGCCAGGCCAGCATGAACGCGTTGGCCAGGGCGTACTCGCCGCGGTCGCGGTAGGTGAGCACGCCGCCGTCGCGCTGGGTGTCGTGGTTGTCGGTGAAGACCACCGCCGAACCGCTCGGCAGGTAGCCCCAGGACTCGCCGAAGTTCTTCAGGTACGCGAGCCGCTCGCTGTTGAACATCCGGGCCAGGTCCTTGCCGTACCGGAACTCGTGCACGTCGCCGTTGCCGGTGTACTCGGTCGGCTGGACCGGCTCACCCGCGCCGTAGATGACCTCCTGCACCAGGTAGGCCGGGCGGGACAGCTTGGCCTTGATCGCCGCGATGTCGGCGGCCGGCATGTGCTTGCTGCCGTCCAGCCGGAACCCGTCCACGCCGAGCGAGAGCAGGTCGTTGAGGTACCCGGCCAGCTTGGTGCGGACGTAGTCCGACTCGGTCTTCAGGTCGGCGAGGTTGACCAGCTCGCAGTTCTGCACCTCGTACCGGTCGTTGTAGTTGGCGATGTCGTTGTTGCCGTTGCGCCCGCAGTAGTGGAAGTCCTGCGCCGAGTAGGTGCCCGGGTAGTTGTAGTGCCCGTACGACGTGCCGGCCCACCCGGTGCCGCCGTTCTCCTGGCCGGACATGTGGTTGACCACGGCGTCGACGATCACCTTGACGCCGGCGTTGTGGCAGGTGTTCACCATGGACTGGAACTGGGCGCGGGTGCCCTTGCGGGACTCGATCCGGTAGCTGACCGGCTGGTAGGACACCCACCACGGGCTGCTGTTGACGTGCTCCTGCGGCGGGGACACCTGGACGTAGCCGTAGCCCTTGGGGCCGAGCGTGCTGGTGCACTCGCTGGCCACCGAGGTCCAGTTCCACTCGAAGAGCTGGACGATGACCTTCTTGCCGCCGGCGGGGGCGGCGGCGGCCGGGGGTGCCGCCACGGTGGTCGGGACGAGCAGGCTCGCGGCGAGGGCCACGGCGAGCCCGGTCGCGCGGCATCGGCGTCGATGCATCAGGACTCCTACGGGGGTGCGGGGGAGTGGGAGTGGAGCCTGGGGAGGGCGTCGGTGCCGGCTTCTTGCAGCCGGCATTGAAATTTTCCGCAAGGTTACGAGCATGTTGCAAGAAATGTCAACGCATGGGCATCCGTCGTTGCGTACGGCGCTACACGCGCGTCCGGTCGGGACGGTTCGAGGATCCGGTCGAGAAATTCGCCACCGGAGGTGATCCGTCCGGGCCGTCGCTCCGTACCTGAGGTGGGAGCAGGGTCGGCCGGTGGGGGCGCCGCCGCGAGACGATCGAGGAGCAGATGGCCCGGGCACAGCAGAACGAGAAGGCGACGACCGTCCGGACCACCACCAGCAGCCGTGGTGTCCGGACCATGTCGAAGTCCGCGATGGTGGCACTCGCCACCTCCGTGCTCGGCCTCGCGTGGGCGGGTGCGGAACTGGCCGGCGCCGGCGGCGCCATGTACTCGTACGGCTTCTTCTTCACCGAGTTCTTCGCCGGGGTGGTCACCCTGGTCTCGCTCAGCCTCACCGTGATGCTGGGGCTGCTCGCCACGGATCGGCTGGTGCTGCTCATCCGGCACCGGGTGCTGCTCCAGTCGGCGCACCGGGCCACCGGCGTGCTCGGCGTGGTCGGGCTGGTCTTCCACGTCATCACCAAGATCGCGATCGGCCGGGCCGGACCGACCGACGTGGTGGTGCCGTTCGTCGGCGGCAACGGCCTCTACGTCGGGCTGGGCACCGTCGCGGCGCTGCTCATGGTCGGCGTGCTCTGGACCGGCCTGGTCCGGGTCCGGTTCGCCGGCGTCGGCCCCAAATGGTTCTGGCGCTCGCTGCACTCGATGGCCTACGTCTCCTGGCCGTTCGCGCTCTTCCACGGCCTCAACGCCGGTCGGGCGGCGGCGGGCTGGGTGGTGCTCAGCTACCTCGCCTGCGTGCTGCTCGTGGTGGTGGCGCTGCTGGTGCGCGTCTCCGTCCACCTCGGCAAGCGCAGCCGCGAGCAGCACCAGGCCGTCGCGCTGAACAAGGCGATGGCCGGCAAGGGCGAGGAGCGCACCGGCGTGTTCGCTGCCCTGAAGAGCAAGAAGACCGCCGGCAAGGAGGAGAGCGGCGCCGGCAAGGGCCGCTGGGCCGAGGCCACCGCCACCTGGACCGCGCCGGCCGGCACCGCCCGGCGGCGCGACCCCGAGCGGTTCGCCGTACCGGTGGTGCCGGAGCCCGGGTCGCTGCGCGAGCCGGTCCGTGCGGCCGCCGCCCGGCGGCGCACCGAGGAGCCGGCCGAGCCGGAACGCCGCGCCCGGACCCAGGAGGTCCCGGCCGCGCGGCGCACCGCACGCCGCCGCGACGAGGA
This sequence comes from Micromonospora humi, assembly GCF_900090105.1. Classification (GTDB taxonomy): domain Bacteria; phylum Actinomycetota; class Actinomycetes; order Mycobacteriales; family Micromonosporaceae; genus Micromonospora; species Micromonospora humi. Next base: position 61,508 of record NZ_FMDM01000003.1, read on the forward strand.
GCGCGAGCCGGTGCGCCGCAGCCGGGACTCCGAGCGGGTGCCCGCCGTCCGGCGCAACACCGAGGAGATGGAGCAGGTCGAGGAGCGGCCCCGCCGTCGTCGCCGCGACACCGAGGAGCGGGTCAGCCGCCGGTCCCGGGTCGAGGAGGAGGTCGCCGCGCAGTACTCCGCGCCGCCGGAGAGCGGTGGCCGGCACTCCGCCCCGCCGGACACCGGTGGCCGCCACTCCGCCCCGCCGGACAGCGGTCGCTACGCCACCCCGGCCGAGGTGGCCCGCTACTCGGCCCCGCCGCGTCCGACGGACGATGCGGAGGAGCCGTGGGACAGCCCGCGCCGCTGGGCCGGCGAGCCGATCTCCGCGGGCCCGATCTCCGCCGGTCCGATCTCGGCCGAGCCGCTCAGCGGGACCGGCCGGCGTTACCGCGACGACGAGGACGTGCCGGAGGAGCCGGACTACTGGCGCCCGCCGGCCCGCTACGCCGCCGACGACGACGCGTTCGTCGACGACACCCCGACGCTCGTCGACCTCGCCTCCCGCCGGGCCATGCGCGCCACCAAGGAGACCCGCTCCGGCCGGCGCAAGAAGGCCGACGCGGACGCGGTCGACGGCGCGTACTGGGCCGGGCTGCGGGGTGAGGCCCGGTGATGCGGACGACCGTCCCGCCGGTCGCCTGCGTCGGGGAGCCCCGCCTGACCGCCGGCTTCTCCGAGTTCGGCCGGCTCGACCTGCTCGCCCACGAGGAGGTGCACGGCCCGATCGGTCCGATGGAGCCGGCCGCGCTGCTGCGGCTCGCCGAGGCGATCGACCTCAAGGGCAAGGGCGGCGCCGGCTTCCCGTTCGCCCGCAAGCTGCGCGCGGTGCTGGAGTCCTGCGAGCGGCAGGACCTCGCCGCCGTGGTGGTCGTCAACGCCACCGAGGGGGAGCCGGCCAGCTGGAAGGACAAGGTGCTGCTCACCCGGGCCCCGCACCTCATCCTGGACGGCGCCGCGCTGGCCGCGTTCGCGTTGGACGCCGAGGAGATCGTGATCGGGGTGGCCGACGACGACGTGGGCCGGCCCTCGCTCACCGAGGCGTTGCAGGAACGGCGGATGCCGGTGCCGACCACCATCGTCACCGTGCCGCACCGGTTCATCTCCGGTGAGGGCGGCGCGCTGGTCAACGGCATCAACGGCCTGCCGCACATCCCGCCCGGCACCAAGAAGCGCTCCAGCGACTCCGGCGTCAACGGGCTGCCCACCCTGCTCTCCAACGCCGAGACGTACGCCCAGCTCGCCATCGCCGCCCGGATCGGCCCGTACGAGTACGCGGCGCTCGGCACCGACGACGAGCCGGGCACGGTGCTGCTCACCGTCACCGGGTCGGCGAAGCGGCCGGCCGTGGTGGAGTGCGCCGCCGGCACCCCGCTGCGGGAGATCCTCGACCTGTGCGAGGTGCCCCCGGGTCCGGGCATCCTGATGGGCGGCTACCACGGCAAGTGGATCACCGCCGAGGCGGCGGCGCGGGCCGAGGTCTCCCGCCGGGGGCTCACCGCCGTCGGCGGCACGCTCGGCGCCGGCATCATCGTGCCGCTCGGCGTCGACACCTGCCCGCTCGGCGAGGCCGCCCAGGTGGTCCGCTACCTGGCCGGCGAGTCCGCCGGGCAGTGCGGGCCGTGCAAGATGGGCCTGCCCGACCTGGCCCGCTCCGTCGACCTCGCGGTCTCCGGCAGCGCGCCGATCGAACTGGTCCGGGCCGCGGCCGGTGACGTGAAGGGGCGCGGCGCGTGCAGCCACCCCGACGGCACCGCCCGGTTCGCGCTGTCCGCCATGGAGGTGTTCGCCGACGACCTGCGGCTGCACGCCACCGGGGAGGGCTGCGGCAAACGGGTCAAGGGCGTGATGGGCCTGCCCGGAGCGCCCGACGGCAACCCGCAGAAACTTACCCTGGACTGGTCCCGCTGCGACGGGCACGGGCTCTGCGCGCACGTGGTGCCGGACTTCATCCGGCTCGACGGCAACGGCTACCCGGCCTTCCCGCCCACCCCGGTGCCGACCTGGCTGCGCGAGGGCGCGCTCAAGGCGGTCAAGGTCTGCCCCGAACTCGCGCTGCGGCTGGTCAAGTCCGAGTAGCCGGCCGACACACCAGGAGGCGCCGATGTCGTCCCGTACCGTCCGTCACCTCGGCGCCGCCGCCGTGCTCGCTGCCGCGTTCGCCGCCACCGCGGCCTGCGCGGTCGGCCCGGAGCGGGCCGCGCCCGTGGACGCGGCGGTGGCCGCCGCGCCCTCCGCGACCGCCACGGCGTCCCCGGCCGGGCCGACCCCGACTCCGCCGGCCACGGTGCCGAAGACGCTGTCGTTCGCCGGGAAGACCCTCGACGGTACGACGTTCTCCGCCGCCGCCCTGGCCGGGCGGCCGGTGGTGCTCTGGTTCTGGGCGCCCTGGTGCGCCACCTGCGCCAGCCAGGCGTGGACCGTCGCCGAGATCGCCCCGAAGTACCGGGACACCGTGCCGATCGTCGGCGTCGCCGGGCTGGGCGAGCGGCAGGCGATGAAGGAGTTCGTCACCGAGTTCGAGCTGGCCGGCACGCCGCAGCTCGACGACCGCGCCGGCGCGGTGTGGCGCCGGTTCAAGGTGGCCGAGCAGAGCACGTTCGTGATCCTCGACCGGAACGGGAAGGTGGTCCACCAGGGCTTCCTGGACGGCGAGTCGCTCACCCGGCAGGTCGAGACGCTGGCCCTCCGATGACCGGCGCGCTGCTGCTCGCGCTGACCGCCGGCATGCTCGGCGCGGTCAACCCGTGCGGCTTCGCGATGCTGCCCGCGTACCTGTCGTTGCTGGTGGCCGGCCCCGGCGACGGGCGCGGCGCGGTCGGCCGGGCGCTCACCGCGACGGCCGGGCTGACGCTGGGGTACGCGCTGGTCTTCGGCGCGTTCGGGCTGGCCGTGGCGCCGGCCGCCGACTGGCTGCGCCCCCGGCTGCCCTGGCTGACCGTCACCCTCGGCGTGCTGCTGGCGCTGGCCGGTGTCTGGCTGCTCGCCGGCCGGCGGCTGCCCACGCCGCGCCCGTTCGCCACCGCGCCCCGGCTGACCCGCACCTGGCCGTCCATGGTGGTGTTCGGCGCGGCATATGCGCTCACGTCTTTGACCTGCGCGATCGCGCCGTTCCTGGCGATCGTGGTGACCAGCCTGCGGGCCGGCTCCCCGCTGCGCGGGCTGGCGCTGTTCGGCGCGTACGCCCTCGGGATGGCGTTGGTGGTGGGCGTGGCCGCGCTCGCCGTGGCGCTGCTGCGCGGCCGGGTGGTGGCCCGGCTGCGCGGCGCCGGCGCGTGGGTGCCGCGCCTGAGCGGCCTGGTGCTGCTGGTCGCCGGCGGCTACGTCGCCTGGTACGGCTGGTACGAGGTGCGCCTCGCCCTGGGCCGCCACGACGCGTTCGGCGACCCGGTGGTCCGGGCCGCCGCCGCCGTGCAGCAGGCGCTGGTGCGCACGCTGGACGGCGCCGGCCCGGCGCTGCTCGCCGCGCTCGCGCTCGCGTTGCTCGCGGTGTGTGTAAGGAGGGGCCCCTTGTTAACGCCTCCGGTAGAGGAGGGGCCCCCGGTTAACACGGCGCAAGACGCGCGACGGGGGCCGGCGGAACCGGCCCCCGTGCGTCAGGTGGTCAGCGAGCGGCGGTGAGGCGGTCGGTGCCGAGCTTGTCGCGCAGCACCTCGGGGACCACCACCGAGCCGTCGGGCTGCTGGCACTGCTCCAGGATCGCCGGGAACAGGCGGCTGGTGGCCAGCGCCGAACCGTTGAGCGTGTGCACGAACCGGGTCTGCTTGCCGCCCGGCTCGCGGTAGCGGATCGCCGCCCGGCGGGCCTGGTAGTCGCCGGCCCAGGAGACCGACGACACCTCCTTGTACTTGCCGGTGCTCGGCATCCACACCTCGATGTCCAGCGTCTTCTTCATCGAGGCGCTGGCGTCGCCGGCCGCGAGCAGGCTGGTCTGGAAGTGCAGGCCCAACTGGTCGACCAGGCCCTCCACGTGACCCACCATCGCCTCGAGCGCGGCGTCGGCCTGCTCGGGCAGCGTGAACTGGAAGATCTCCACCTTGTTGAACTGGTGGCCGCGGACCGTGCCCCGCTCGTCGGAGTGCGAGCCGGCCGCCTCGCGCCGGTAGCACGGCGTGTAGGCGAACGCCTTCAGCGGCAGCTTCGGCGTCTCCAGGATCTCGTCCTGGTAGGCGCCGAGGATCGCCGTCTCCGACGTGGGCAGCAGGAACTGGCCGCGCGGGGCGGACTGCTTGTCCAGGTGGTAGACGTCGTCGTAGAACTTGGGGAACTGCCCGGCGGCGAAGCCGGCGGTGTCCAGCAGCAGGTGCGGCGGGAGCAGGAACTCGTAGCCGGCCTGGATGTTCCGCTCGATCAGCCAGTTGACCAGCGCCCACTCCAGCCGGGCGCCCATGCCGGTGTACATCCAGAAGCCGGAGCCGCCGAGCTTCACGCCCCGCTCGTGGTCGACCAGCCCGAGCGCGCGGCTCAGCTCCACGTGGTCGCGGACCTTCTCGATGGCCGGCGCCTCGCCGAACGTCCGGACCACCCGGTTGGCCTCCTTGCCCCCGGCGACCACGTCGTCGGCGGGCAGGTTGGGCAGCTCGCTCATCGCCGAGCGGAGCCGGGACTGCACCTCGTCGAGCTGGGACTCCAGCTCCGCGAGCTGCTTGCGCTCGGCCTCCGGCGCGGACGGCTGCGGCGTGGCGCCGGACCGCTTCGCCTCCGCGTACGCGCGCGCCTCGGCCTTGCGGCGCTGCCGCTCGGCGTCGATCTCCGTGATCAGGGCGCGTCGCTCCTGGTCGAGCCGCTGGATGTCGTCCAGCGCCCGGGTGACCTCGGCGGGATCCAGACGCTTCGCCAGCGCGGTCGCCACCGCCTCGCGATCCTTCCGGATCAACTCCATGTCGAGCATGCTGCTCGTACGCCTCCGTCCAGGCAGTCAGGTGGGACCCACAGATGCTACCGTCGCGGCCCCGCCGGCCCGGGCCGGGCCGTCTACAGGCGCACCGGCATGAGGATGGAGAACGCGTGCGCGTCGTCGGCCCGGCGGACGGCCAGCGGCGTGATCGGCCCGTCCAGCTCCAGCACGAGCTGGTCGCCGCCGGCGTCCAGCGCGTCGAGCAGGTACTCCCGGTTCACCCCCACCCGCAGCCCGTCGTCCGCGCCGTCGGCGGCCGGGTCGACCAGCCGCAGCTCACCCCGGCCGTCCAGACCGAGCGCCACCACCTCGTGCGCGACGCCGTCGTGCGCCCGGTGGCACACCCGGACCCCGTCGGCGGTGAGCGCCGCCCGCAGCGCCGTGCCGTCCACCGGGATCCGGTACGCGGGCGCGTCGCCGACCTGCGCCCGCAGCAGCCGGCGGTAGTCCGGGAAGTCGTACGGCAGCGCGGTGACGGTCAGCGTGCGATCGGCGACGGAGAACGTCACCCGGTCCGCGACCACGACGTCCACGATGACCGCGTCGGTGTCCAGCAGCGCGGGCAGCTCGTCCACCGCGTCCACCGGCAGCAGCGCGCCCACCGGCGGGCCGTCGACGCTGGCGTCGACCCGGGCCACCGCCAGCCGGTGCCGGTCGGTGGCGAACAGGTGTACGCCGTCCGGCTCGATCGACAGCAGCACGCCGGACAGCGCCGGCAGCGCCGGGTCGGCGCCGACGGCGAAACGTACGGCGGCCACGGCGTCGGCCAGGTCGGTGCGGGACAGCACGAGGCGGGTGGTCACGGTGGTCTCCTCCGGGTCGATCAGGCGACGGATCCGGGAGAGTTCGCGACGCGCGTCGACGAGGCCGTCCTCCAGCCGGCGCAGGTGCGCGTCCAGCAGCCGGTGCACCTCCGCCGGCCGGTGCCGGTGCCGCAGCGCCTCGGCGATGCCGGCCAGCGGCATGCCCACCCGGCGCAGGCCGGCGACCAGCCGGGCCGGGTCGACCTGGTCGCCGGTGTACCAGCGGTAGCCGGTCACCGGGTCGACCCGGGCCGGCGTCAGCACCCCGGAGCGGTCGTAGAACCGCAGGGCGCTGACCGTCAACCCGCTGGCCCGGGCCAGCTCACCGATGCTGCGAAGCTCGCTCTCCACGGCCGTCATCCTGTGCCCTCCACCAGGTCGAGGGTCAACGCCCCGGGGGTGTTAAAAGGGGGCCCCGCCTCTACCGAATGCGTTAAGCGGGGGCCCCTCCTTACGCCGTCAGGGTGCGGAAGGTGATGCCGGCGCGGACCAGGCGCTCCAGCAGCGCGTCGCCCATCGCGGCCACCGGGGTGAGCTGGCCGGCGGTCTCCGGCAGGTCGTCGAAGGCCAGGCAGAGCGCCGACTCGGCGAGCATCTTGGCGGTCTCGTCGTAGCCGGGGTCGCCGCCGGCCACCTCGGTCACCACCCGCCGGCCACCGCCGGCGCCCACGAACCGCACCCGGAACCAGGACTTCGCCCGCTGCTCGGCGCTCGGCCCCTGCCCGGAGGCGAGCCGGCCGAGCAGCCAGCGCCGGGTCGGCGGCACCTTCACCAGGCCCACCACGGCGGCCAGGCCGACGCCGGAGACCAGCACGGTGGGCAGCCGCTTCATCGCGGCGAAGTGCCGGTAGCGGAAGTCCGGGCCGTACTCCGGGCGGGCCGCCGCCGACCGGCGGACGATCTGCGGGTCGATGGTGGGCAGCGGCGCCGCCCACTGGCCGAACTCGCGGACCCGACCGACCCGGCCGGGCACCGCGCGCACCCGCCGGCCGTCCGGACGCGGCTCGACCGCCCGGCGGGCCCGCGCGGCCCGGCTCATCTCGCCGGTGCGGGCGAACGCGGTCAGCGCCGAGTGGTAGGTGCCGGCGGAGAACCGGCCGCCGGCCCGCACGTAGCCGTCCACCGTGACCGGCCCGTCCGCCGGGAGCTGCTTGACCGTGTACCAGGCGCCGAGGTCGTGCGGGATCGAGTCGAAGCCGCAGGCGTGCACCAGCCGGGCGCCGGTGCGCACCGCCTCGGCGTGGTGCCGCACGTACATCAGGTCGACGAACTCCGACTCCCCGGTGATGTCGACGTAGTCGGTGCCGGCGGCGGCGCACGCGGCGACCAGCGGCTCGCCGTGGTGCACGTACGGGCCGACGGTGGTGGCGACCACCCGGGCGCTCTCCGCCACCGCCCGCAGCGACGCCGGGTCGGTCACGTCGGCGGTGAGCAGCGGCAGCTCGGCCAGGCCGGGATCGATCGCGGCCAGCCGCTCGCGGACCGCGGCGAGCTTGGCCGGGTTGCGGCCGGCGAGCGCCCAGCGCAGCCGGTCCGGCGCGTGCCGGGCCAGGTACTCGGCGGTCAGGCCGCCGGTGAAGCCGGTGGCGCCGAACAGGACGAGGTCGTACGGGCGGTCTGTGGGCATCCGCCGAGTGTGCCATCCGCGCCGGTTCCGATCACGGGGTGAACACCGCCCGGACGCAGCCGTCCGCCCGGTCCCGGAACAACGCGTACCCGTCGGCGCCCCGGTCCAGCGGCAGCCGGTGCGTGGCGAGGTGCTCGGTGACCAGTTCGCCCCGGGCCATCCGGTCCAGCAGCGCGGGGATGGCGCGCGGACCGGCGCGGCTGCCGCCGCGTACCGCCAGGCCCTTGTCCGTCACCGCGCCGAGCGGGAACCGGTCGACGAACGCCGACCCGCCGCCGAGCACCACCACCGTGCCGCCCTTGCGGCAGGCGTGCACCGCCTCGCGCAGCGCCGCCCCGCCGTCCGGCCCGCCGCCCGGCCACCGCGCCGGCCCGGGCGGCGGGCCGGCCGCGTCCACGCACACGTCCGGTCCCCGGCCGCCGCTGCGCTCCCGCAGCTCGGCGAGGACGTCCACGGACCGGTGGTCGAGCGGCTCGGCGCCGGTGTGCCGGGCGGCCATCCGCAGCCGGTCGTCGTGCTCGTCCACCACGATGACCCGGGCCGCGCCGTGGGCCACCGCCGCCGCGGCGGTGAGCTGGCCGACCGCGCCCGCACCCCAGACCGCCACCACGTCACCGGGGGCGACGCCGCCCAGCTCGGCCCCGTGCCAGCCGGCCGGGGCGGCGTCCGCGGCGAAGACCGCCCGGTCGTCGTCGACCTCCTCGGGCACCGCGAACGCGCCCACGTCGGCGTACGGGACGCGGACGAACTCGGCGTGGCCGCCGGCGAATCCGCCCAGGCGGGCCGGCCGGCCGTAGCAGCCGGCGGCGGGCTGTCCCCACTCCGGCTCGGCCGCCGTCCCGCTGGTGCCGTTGTCGCAGCAGGCCAGCAGGCCCTGCCGGCAGAACCAGCACGCGCCGCACGCGACCGCCGCACCGACCACCACCCGGTCGGTGACCCGGTGCCGGCGTACCTCCGGCCCGACCTCGACCACCTCGCCGAGGAACTCGTGCCCGAGCACCTCGCCGGCGGCCGCCTCGGGCACCCGCCCGGCCAGCAGCGGCAGGTCGCCGCCGCAGGTCACGCTGCGCCGCACCCGGACGATCATGTCGTGGGCGTTGCGCAGCTCCGGGTCGGGGACCTGACGCACCGCCAGCGCACCGGCGCCCTCCCAGCACAGCGCCCTCACCTCGCCGCCCCCGGTCGGTCCGGCGGCGAGCGGTCCGCCCGCAGCACCTCCCCGGTCTCCAGGAGCTGGCGGGTCTCCCGGAGCACCTGCCGCAGGAACCGGCCGGGGTCGTCACCGACCAGGTGCGCGGCGAACCCGGGCAGCGCCGTCCTCCCGCCCAGCGGGCGTACCGCCAGTTCGGTGCCGCGCCCGCCGGGGGCCGGGCGCGCCCAGACCTCCACCGCGCCGTCGAGCCGGCGCAGCGGCTCGGGCCACCGCCCGGCCGGGAGCACCTGCTCGGGCCGGCCGGTCACGGTCACCACCTGCCAGCGCGCCGGCCTCGGGTCGGTCCCGGCCCGTGCCCTCCGTCGGCGGGCCGCGGCGACCGCGTCCCGGGCCGTCCGGGTGAGCGCGCCGACCAGCCGTCCGGTCCGAGCCACCGTGCCCTCCTGCGGATCGCGGGTCCGGCGGGCGGCCGGCGGTGCGCGGCCGGCCGCCCGGGTGGTACCACCGTGCCGCCGGCCCGGGTGACGCCGGCTCGCCCCGAAGGGGTGAACCGGCGCGGTCCGGGTAACCGCCCCCCGCACCGACGGGGGGAGGGGCGCATGCCACAGGAGGCCGACCCGGTCCGGCTGGCCGCCGTGCCGACCGACGCCGCCGTGCCGACCGAGGCCGCCGTGCCGACCGAGGCCGCCGTGCCGGCCGACGCCGCCGTGCCGGCCGACGCGTCGCACGGTCGGGGTGGCACGCCGCTGCTCGCGTCCCGGTTGACGCCGCCCGCGTCGCCCGGGCCGGCGGTGCTCCGGCCCCGGCTGCTGGACCGGCTGGAACGCGGCGCGGCCGGGCCGGTCACCCTGCTCCTCGCCCCGGCCGGCTGGGGCAAGACGGCAGTGCTGTCCGGTTGGGCGCGCTCGGAGCGGCCCGGCCCGGCGCCGGTCTGGGTGACCGTGGCGGACGGCGACACCACCGGCCGGCTCTGGGCGTACCTGGCGGCGGCGCTGCGCACCGCCGTCGCGGGGGACCCGGACGAGGGGTCGCCACCGCCGGCGCCGGACGGCCCGCCCCGGCCGGAACAACTCGAGGCGCTCGCCGCCGCGCTCGCCACCCGGGAACACCCGGTGCTGCTGGTCCTGGACGACCTGCACCGGGTCACCGACCCGAAGGCGCTGGCCGGGCTGGAGTTCCTGCTCCGGCACGGCGACGGGCGGTTGCGGCTGGTGGCCGGCGCGCGGCGGGAACCGCCGCTGGCCCTGCACCGGTGGCGGTTGGCCGGCGAGCTGACCGTGCTCGGCCCGGACGAGCTGGCGTTCACCGCCGACGAGGTGGCCGACCTGCTGGTCGCGCACGGCGTACCGGTGCCGGCCGAGGCGGTGCGCCGGCTCGTCGAGCGGACCGCGGGCTGGCCGGCCGGGCTACGCTTCGCCGCGCTGGCGCTGGCCGCCGGCACCGATCCGGCGCGTGCCGTGGACCAGGTCACCGGCGACCAGCCGGACGTCGCCGCGTACCTGCGGGACGAGGTGCTCGCGACCCTGGACCCGGCGGCCCACGAGGTGCTGTGCCGGGGCGCGGTGGCGGTCGCGGTCTGCGCCGACCTGGCCGCCGCGTTGACCGGCCGGGTCGACGCCGGGCGCCTGCTGGCCGAGGCGGCCCGGGAGGGCGGCTTCGTGCAGCAGGACGGGGGCAGCCCGCCCTGGTACCGGCCGCACCCGCTCCTGGCCGACCTGTTCCGTGCCGAACTGGGCCGGCTCCCCGCCGACGAGCTGCGCGAGCTGCACCGGCGGGCGGCCACCTGGTTCGCCGCGCACGACCGGCCGGCCGAGGCGCTGCGGCACACGTTGACCGCCGGCGCGTGGGCCGACGCCACCGAACTGCTGGTCACCAGGTGGCCGGAGCTGGCCCCGGACGAGCCGGCCCGGGCCGCCGCGCCCGCCCCGCCCGAGCCACCGGCCGAGGCCGTACGCCGGGACCCCGAGCTGGCGCTGGCCGCGGCCGCCGAGCGGGCGTACGCCGGGGACCCGGCCGCCGCCGACGGGCAGCTCCGGCGGGCGCTCGCGCACGCGGCGGACCTGCCGGCGCCGCGTCGCGAGCGGTTGCGCCGGCTGGCCGCCGCGGTCGAGCTGAGCCTGGCCCGGCTCACCGCCGACCACGAGGAGGTACGCCGGGCCGCCGACCGCCTGCTCGCCGAGGTGCCGGGCGGCGACTCCGACGACGTGCGGGCGGTGGCCGGTGCCGCGCGGGGACTCGTCGCGTTCGCCGAGGGGGAGCTGCCGGTGGCGGGTGAGCGGTTCGCCGCGGCGCTCGCGGCGGCGCGCCGGGCCGGCCGGCCGCGTACCGAACTGCTCTGCGCCAGCCGGTCGGCGGTGCTGGAGGCGGCCCGGGGTGCGTTGCGGGCCGCCGAGGAGCACGCCCGGGAGGCCCTGTCCATGCCGCCCTGCCGGGGCTGGTCGTCCCGGCTGGACTGCGGCTACGCGTACCTCGCGTTGGCGCTGGCGCACTGGCAGCGGGACCGGCCGGCGGAGGCCGCCGCCCACCTCGCGCTCGCCGGGCCGGCCACCGCGGAGCCGGGTGGCGCGGCGCTCGTCGCGCTCTGCCGGGCCGGCCTGCTGGTGGACGGCGGCGACCCGGCGGCCGCGTTGCGCACGCTCACCGCGGCCCGGGCGGCGGCGCCCGGCCCGGAGCTGGGGGCCTGGCTCACCGCCGGCGAGGCGCAGCTCCGCGCCGCGGTCGGCGACCCGGCCGGTGCGCGTGCGCTGCTGGACGCGGTGGGCGGCGAACCGCCCGACCCGGCGCTCGCGCTGGCGTCCGCCCGGCTGCGGCTGGCCGACGGCGACGCCCGTGCGGCGGAGCGGGAGCTACCCGACTGGACCGGGCCCGACGCGACGCGCTGGCCGCTGCCGGTACGCCTGGGCGCCGGACTGCTGGACGCGGCGCTGGCCGGGGCGGCCGGGGACGGCCGGCGGGCCGGGCGGCTGCTGGAGGAGGTGCTGGCGCTGGCCGAGCCGGAGGGCTGCCGGCGGGTCTTCACCCGGGCCGAGCCGGGGCTGCGTGACCTGCTCGCCAGCCACCTGGACTCCGGCACCGCCTACTGGGCCACCGTGGACGACCTGCTCCGCGACGGCGACGCGGCCCGGGCCGCGTCGACGTCCGCGCCGGCGCGGGCACTGGACGAGCCGCTCACCGAGCGGGAGTTGACCATCCTGCGCTACCTGCAGAGCATCCTGTCCAACGTGGAGATCGCGGCCGAGCTGTCGCTGTCGGTCAACACGGTCAAGACGCACGTGCGCAACATCTATCGCAAGCTCGACGCCACCCGCCGGCGGGAGGCGGTCCGGCGGGCGCGCGAGCTGCGGTTGATCTGACCGGACGCGGGTCAGGCGCCGGCGGCGGCGTCCACCACGGCCAGCAGCTCGGCCAGGTCGTAGCCGCCGTCGTGGCGGATGTCGTTGACGAACAGCGTGGGAGTGCCGTTGACCCCGCTGCGGATCCCACCCACGAAGTCCTGCCGGACCCGGTCGGCGTGGGCCTGCCGCCCCACCTCGGCGCCCACCTCGTCGGGCGGTAGCCCGACCTGCTCCACGCCGAGCGACAGGTGCACCGGGTCGAGTTGGTCCTGGTGCTCGTAGAGCCAGTCGTGCATCTCCCAGAACCGGCCGCGCGCGCCGGCCGCCTCGGCGGTCTCCGCCGCGTGCTCCGCGTACGGGTGGACGTTGGTGATCGGGAAGTGGCGGTACGCCAGCCGCACCACGTCGGCCCGCTGGCGCAGCACCTCGGCCAGGTTCGGGTAGGCGGCCCCGCAGAACCGGCACTGGAAGTCGCCGTACTCGACGACGGTGACCGGGGCGTCGACGGGCCCGCGCACGTGGTCCCGCTCGGTGACCGGGATCCGCAGCCGGGCGGTGGTGACCTGCAACGGCGTCGTCATCGGGCGTCCACCCGCCGATCCGTGCCCAGCCGGTCCAGCGTGTCCAGGATGCCGTCCACGCCCGGGTTGACCTCGGGCGGGGAGAGGTGGCTCCAGGCCACCCGGCCGTCCGGGTCGAGCACCACGAGCGCCCGGTCCGACTGCCCACGCGGCGCGTACGCGCCGTAGCGGCGGGACACCTCACCCTTCGGCTCGAAGTCGGCGAGCAGCGGGAACCGGATGCCCCGACTCCGGGCGAACGCCCGGTGCGAGTCGACGCTGTCCACCGAGATGCCCAGCAGTTCCGCGCCGTACCGCTCCAGCTCGGGCAGGGCGGCCTGGTAGAGGGCCATCTGGTCGCTGCAGACCGGGGTCCAGTCGGCGGGGTAGAAGGCCAGCACGACAGGTCGGCCGCGGAACTGCCCGGGGCCCACCTCCCGGCCGTCCGGCGCCGCCGGCAGGGTGAACCCGGGCGCGACCTGCCCGGCTGTGATCAGCCCGTTCGGATCACTCATGCCTCCCACCCTGGCCCGCGCCGGGGTGAGCCCGGCTCACCCCGGCCGGGTGGTTCGGCGCTCACCCGGCCCGTACCGCGATGCCGTTGCGCAGCCCGCACACGCCGTCGAGGCGGGCGATCGCGCGTTCGGCGGCGCGCCGCTGGTACTCCCAATCGACCTCGCCGTGCAGCGTGACCCAGCCGTCGGTGACCGTCACGTGCAGCGCCCCGACCGGCGCGAAGGCCTCCCACTCCAGGGCCCGTACGGCCGCGACGGCGATCTCCGGGTCGTCCCGGCCGGGCGCGGCGGCGATCCGGACGGCGAGGTCGTCGGCGACCGCGCGCACCCCGGCGACCCGGTGCGCCGCCTGCTCGGCGGCCCACTTTGCCGGGTAACCGTCCACCCGGCCGGTGAGCGTCACCACGCCGCCGGTGACGGTCGCCCCGACGTGGACGAGGCCCGCCCGGGTCAGCTCGTCGCGCACGGCGGCCCGGATCTCCCGGTCGGTGCGCGTGGTCGTTCCGGTGGCCATCCCGCTCTCCTCCCGATCGGTCGGCGGTGTGGTCGCGCAAGCCCGATCCTGCGCGCCGAGGGGGTGAGTCGGCCTCACCCGGACCTGATGGCGTGGGAGCGCTTCCATGAAGCGGTCGACCGGCGTACGCTGAGGGTCCCTCGGCTGCGGGAGCCAGCATGCCGACGGGGAGCCCGGGCCGCTCCCCGACGCCGCGTCACCCCCTGCTCCCGTTCCCCACCACAGGGCATCCGAGAGGACCGCTCCATGCGCAGAAGTCTCGCCGGGCTGGCCGCCGTCGCGCTGTCCGCCACGGCGGCGGCCGTCGTCGTGCCGCTCGTCACCACCGGCGCGCCCCCGGCCGCCGCCGCGGCCGCCGAGCCGTACACCTGGAAGAACGTCCGGATCGACGGCGGCGGCTTCGTGCCGGGCATCGTCTTCAACCCCACCGAGAAGAACCTGATCTACGCGCGGACCGACATCGGCGGGGCGTACCGCTGGGAGCAGGCCACCGGTTCGTGGACGCCGCTGCTGGACTGGGTCGGCGCGGACCGGTGGGGCTGGAACGGGGTGGTCAGCCTGGCCACCGACCCGGTGCAGACCAACCGGGTGTACGCGGCGGTCGGCATGTACACCAACGACTGGGACCCGAACAACGGGGCGATCCTGCGCTCGACCGACAAGGGCGCCACCTGGCAGGCCACCGCGCTGCCGTTCAAGAACGGCGGCAACATGCCCGGCCGGGGCATGGGGGAGCGGCTGGCGGTCGACCCGAACCGGAACAGCGTCCTCTACTACGGCGCCGAGGGCGGCAACGGCCTGTGGCGCAGCACCGACTACGGGGTCACCTGGGCCAAGGTCACCGCCTTCCCGAACGTGGGCAACTACCGGGCCGACCCGAACGACAGCAGCGGCTACCAGAGCCAGAACCAGGGCCTCACCTGGGTGAGCTTCGACAAGAGCACCGGTACGGCCGGCGCCGCCACGAAGACCATCTACGTCGGCGTGGCGGACAAGCAGAACCCGGTCTACCGCAGCACCGACGCCGGCGTGACCTGGGAGCGGATCCCCGGCCAGCCGACCGGCTACCTGGCGCACAAGGGTGTGGTGGACCCGGTGGGCGGCTTCCTCTACATCGCCACCAGCGACACCGGCGGCCCGTACGACGGCGCCAAGGGCGACGTGTGGAAGTTCGACCGGTCCACCGGCGCGTGGACGCGGATCAGCCCGGTCCCGTCGTCCAGTGCGGACGACTACTTCGGCTACTCCGGGCTGACCGTCGACCGCCAGCACCCGAACACCCTGATGGTCGCCACCCAGGTCTCCTGGTGGCCGGACGCGATCTTCTGGCGCAGCACCGACGGGGGCGCGACCTGGACCCGGATCTGGGACTTCACCAGCTATCCGAACCGGAGCAAGAAGTACACCATGGACGTCAGCGCGGTGCCGTGGCTGACGTTCGGCGCCAACCCGTCCCCGCCGGAGGAGAGCCCGAAGCTGGGCTGGATGAACGAGTCGCTGGAGATCGACCCGTTCGACAGTGACCGGATGATGTACGGCACCGGCGCGACGATCTACGGCACCACCGGCCTGACGAAGTGGGACACCGGCGGCACGTTCACCATCACCCCGATGGTGAAGGGGCTGGAGGAGACCGCCGTGCTCGACCTGATCAGCCCGCCGTCCGGCGCGCCCCTGGTCAGCGGGCTCGGCGACATCGGCGGCTTCCGGCACACCGACCTCGGCGCGGTGCCGCCGATGATGTTCACCCAGCCGGTCTTCACCAGCACCACCAGCCTCGACTACGCGGAGTCCAAGCCGGCGGTGATGGTCCGGGCCGGCAACTTTACCGATTCCGACCGGCCCAACGACAGTCACGTTGCCTTCTCCACCGACGGCGGCGCGAACTGGTTCCAGGGCACCGAACCCGGCGGGATCAACAGCGGCGGCACGGTGGCCGCGTCCGCCGACGGCAGTCAGTTCGTCTGGTCGCCCGGTGACGCCGGGCAGCAGGTCGTCCGCTCGGTCGGCTTCGGCAACTCGTGGACCGCCGCCACCGGGATCCCGGCCAACGCCACTGTCGAGTCCGACCGGGTCAACCCGAACAAGTTCTACGGCGTCAGCGCCGGCAGGTTCTACGTCAGCAGCAACGGCGGGGCGAGCTTCACCGCCACCGCGGCGACCGGCCTGCCCACCACCGGGGTCAAGGTCAAGGCGCTGCCGGGCGTCGAGGGCGACCTCTGGCTGGCCGGCGAGGGCGGGCTCTGGCACTCCACCAACTCGGGTGCGAGCTTCACGAAGGTGACCGGCGTGTCCTCGACGGTGAACGTCGGCTTCGGCAAGGCGGCGCCCGGGCGGACGTACCCGGCGTTGTTCACCGTCGGCACGGTCGACGGCACGGCCGGCGTGTACCGCTCCGACGACGCGGGCACGACCTGGGTGCGGATCAACGACGACAAGCACCAGTACGGCAACGCGGGCGAGGCGCTCACCGGCGACCCGCGCGTCTACGGCCGGGTCTACCTGGGCACCAACGGCCGGGGCATCCTGGTGGCGGACCGGCTCGGCGGCACGCCCACGCCGACCCCCACCTCGGCGAGCCCGACGCCGTCCCCGACCTCGCCGTCGCCCTCGCCGAGCCCGACCCGCACGCCCACGCCCACCCCCACCGCGCCGAGTCCCACGCCGACCCCGTCGTCGACCGGGCGCGGGTGCGCGGCCACCTACGCGGTGACGAACACCTGGCCGGGTGGTTTCCAGGGCGAGGTGGCGGTGCGCAACTCCGGCACCGCGTCGATCGCCGGGTGGACGCTGACCTGGACCTTCCCGGACGGTCAGCGGATCTCCCAGCTGTGGAGCGGGTCGTACACGCAGACCGGCGCGGCCGTGACGGTCACCGACGCGGGCTGGAACGGCAACCTCGGCGTCGGCGGGTCGACCACTGTCGGCTTCACCGCGACGGCGCCCGGCGGCAACCGGGCGCCGACCGTCTCCTGCGCCGCACGCTGACCGGACGACGGTGGCCGCCCCGAGTGCCGGGGCGGCCACCGTCGTCCGGGCGAGCCGTTCGGTCAGCCGTCCAGGCCGGCCGGGGAGTTCGGCCGGTCGACGTCCACGAACTCGATCTCGTCGGCGCTGCGCTCCCGGCTGCCGGCGGCACGGGCGGCGGTGCCGGCGGCCCAGCCGATGGCGGCGCCGGCCAGGGCTGCCGCGATCAGCAGCGTCCAGGGCAGCGCGGGCCGGCGACCGGCGAGCGCGTCGAAGGCGAGGCCGGCCCGGCGGCGTGCCTCGTCGGCGGCGGAGCCGACCAGGTCGGTGGCGTCGTCGGCCAGGCCGGACGAGCTTCGGCGGGCGGTGCGGGTGACGTCGCGCACGCTGTCCCCGGCGGAGCCGACCGCGGAGATCAGGTGCTGCCACGCCTGGTCCGCGACTCGCTCGGGCTTGCTGCGGCGGTCCATCAGGCTGGATCCGAACATCGTTCTACCCCTCATCCGGCGCGTCACGGTTCACTCCCGGTGGGCAGTGCCCCACCCACCCTTCTCCCAAACCCCGCCCGCGCCGGAGAGGAGCGGGATCCGAACGGGACGAATCACCCGAACGCGCCGACGGGTGGGTGTTCCCCGGTCCGTGCGCGGGCCCGCTACCCTGGGTCGGCGGATCGGTCGACCCGGCTCGGTCGTTCGGCTGGTCGTGGTCCGCGTCGAAGGGGAAATCGGAACCCGGAGGTCCGGATTGGGCTCGCCCAGGTGTGCCCAGTCCGCGAATTGCTCATCCCGGGGGGTGGCGACCGGGGCCGTTGGAGGAATACTCTCGGTCGCGGCCCGCGTACTGATGAGGCGCCCGTTGGGGCGAGTGGAGGTGCTCGCGTGAGCCTGTCGATCGTGAAGTCGATGCGTCCGGGTGGTGTCGTCCAGATCGCGCCCCGCGGGGAGATCGACGTCGACACCGCGTACGAGGTCCGGGAGGCGATCGCCGAGGTGCTCGCCAAGGGGCGCCCCGCCCGGATCGAGCTCAACATGCGGCTCGTGACGTTCATCGACTCCGTCGGCATCAGCGCCATGGTGGCCGGCTTCCAGACCTGCGAGGTCAGCGGCGTCAAGCTCGTGGTCACCGAGCCGAGCCGGTTCGTGCACCGCCAGCTCTGGGTGACCGGCCTACTCGGTCTCTTCGGCGCACCCGAGCCCTGGTTCGCCGACGACATCCCCGAGGTGCTGCCCGGCGCCTGAGGGCACCCCGCGCCGCCCGGGCGCGGATACCCGTCCTGCCCTCGCCGACGGGGGACCTTCGACCCGTTGCCAGCCCGGCCCCGGTACGGGACGATCGTCCGGACCCACGACGGCGAGGGGGACCGGTTGCAGAGCAGCGACAGCTTCAGCTACACCGTGCAGGCCCGGTGCCGCCGGGCGGACGCGGTGGCCCTGCTCGGTGACCTGAGCCGGCAGGGTGAGCTGCATCCCCTGATCGTCCGGGTGCGGCAGTTGCCGCCCCGGCCGGGCGCGCTGGCCAGCTACGCGATCACCGACCGGCTGGAGCTCGGTCCGCTGCACTTCCCGATCACCTACCAGGCCGACGTGCTGATCGCCACCGACGACGAGGTGGTCACCGTCGCCCGCCAGCAGCCGGCGACGACGGTACGCAACCACACCCGGCTGCGCGACGAGCCCGACGGCGTGGTGCGGATCGACGTGGAGATCACCCTCACCGCGCCCGCGCCGCTGCTCGGCTACGCGTTCCGCCAGGCCCGGGCGGCGCACCTGGGCCTGGCCGCCCGCCTCGGCGCGACCCTGGAAGGCCGGCCCGCCTGATCCGCCCCCACGGCTTGTGGGTGGACAGCACGGTGGCGACCAGCAGCAGCGTCGTGGAGATGGCCGGCGGGACCACCAGGTCGACCCGCAGGTGCGCGTCGGCGGTGTCGGCGAGCGCGCCGAGGTGCCGGATCCGGGGGGTCAGCAGGAGCAGCACCAGGCCGAGCATGACGGTGGTGAGCGCGAACTTCACCAGCACCCAGCGCCAGCGCAGCAGGCCCCACGGGGTGAGCAGCGCGCTGGCGGTCCCGATCAGCCACACCGCCACGCTCAGCGGCGCGAACAGCCAGGTGACCAGCAGCGCCGCCGCCGGGTAGACCACGTCGGGGTCGGCGCCGCGCAGCCCGGCGATGCCGAGCGCGAGCAGCGTCAGGTCGCTGCCGAGCCAGCCCAGCGAGGTGGCCAGGTGCGCGGTGAGCAGCGCCTTGCGGCCGGCGGGGGAGAGTCGTCTCATGCCCCGATCGTCGCCCCGTCGCGCGGCCCACGTCGTGGGCCGCGCGACGACACCGGGCGTACGTCGTGTGGCGTAGTGCTCAGTAGACCGACAGGTGCACGTGGTTGGTGTGGTCGCTGGACGGGTCGCCGTTGCCGCCGCTGTACGACTTCCAGCCGCTGCTGGGCAGCCAGATCTGCCGGAACCAGATCACGTAGAGCACGGCGAGCCGGTCGGCGTTGCGGATGAAGTAGGCGGACAGGTTGTTGCCGTACGTCTTGTCGCCGCCGCTGGCGACGCCGCCGAAGCCGTCCTTCTGCGCCGCGAAGTCGCAGGCCCGTCCCTTCGGGTGCTCGCCCGAGCCGCTGGGCCGGTGGCACGAGACGTACCGGGTGAAGCCGGCCGCCTTGGCCTGCTGCAACGCGTGCAGCGTGCGCGGGGTGATGCAGCCGCTGGCCGGCGTCGGGTCGTTGACGCTGCACGACTCCGCCGGCCACGAGCCGTCGGAGTTGCGTTTGGCCGGCTTCGCGTTCGCCGTGGACGTGCCCCGGACGCTGCCGCCGCCACTGCTGCCGCTGTTGCCGCTGCCGGCGGCCGGCCGCCGGTTGGCGACCTCCAGCGCCCGCTCGGCCTGGTCCTTGCGCTTGGCCATCAGCGTGACCTGCTTGCGCTGCTCCCGGATCTCGCCGTCGAGCGCGCCGCGGGTGCGGATGGCCTCGTCCCGGGTGG
Source organism: Micromonospora humi (assembly GCF_900090105.1). Lineage (GTDB taxonomy): Bacteria > Actinomycetota > Actinomycetes > Mycobacteriales > Micromonosporaceae > Micromonospora > Micromonospora humi. The sequence goes on from NZ_FMDM01000003.1 coordinate 80,888, forward strand.
CGATCAGGTCGCGCAGCGTCCGGTCCTCGTGCGCGGCGACCGTCTCCAGGGCCGCGGCCCGGTCCATGAAGCCCTCCGGGCTGCGGCTGCCGAGCAGCGCCGCGGCGGTGCCCATCCGGCCGGTGCGGTACGCCACCTCGGCGATCTCGCCGACCTTGGCGTCGCGCTCGGTCAGCTCCACGTCGATCGTCTTGAGCCGGTCGTTGAGCTGCTTCTGCCGGGTCGTCGAGCGGCCCAGCGCGGCCTTGGCCTCCAGCCAGCCCTTGCTGGCCGCGTCGAGCTGGTCGCGCAGCGCCGGGGTGCCGCCCTCGTCGTCGTCACCGGGCGCGGCGGCGAGCAGGCCGGTCGGGGAAGTCGACCGTGCCGCCGAGGCGGGGGAGATCGGGACGGTCCCGACGCCGAGGGCCAGCGTCGCGACGAGCAGGGCCGCCAGCCGGGCGGCCGTCCGTCGTGCAGGTGCCACTGTGGGCATTCGTGTGTCCTTCCGTCAACCGCCGACCGGGTTAGCTGACGGGTTCGGGACGGAAGATCCCTACCGCTGACGCGGATGCACCCCACGTACGTGGTTCCCCGGCTCGCCCTGCGGGCGATTAGGCGCCGGCCGCGCCCTCGGGTGCCGGAGTGACGCCCGAGGTGTGGCCGCGACCGAGCCTACCGGCGCTGCCCGGAGCCGGCTCCGCCGACCGGAGCCAGATACCGGGCAAAACCGGCATAAGCCAACAATAACCACAGTGATTTAAGTCTGTCCTAATTACCACTCGGTCGGACCGCAGGCCCCGGCTGACGCTCCGGGTTCGATCTGCAACGTGGCGTGGTCGATCGAGAAGTCCTCGTGCAGCGCGGCCCGGGCGGCGGCCAGCACGCCGGCGACCTCGGTGCCGGCGTCGACGGTCAGGTGCGCCGAGGCGACGTCCATGCCCGAGGTGAGCGTCCAGACGTGCAGGTCGTGCACCTCCGCCACGCCGGGCACGGCGGCCAGCCGGTCGTGCACCGCGGTCACCTGGAGGTGCTCCGGCGCGGCCTGCACCAGGATGCGCACCGCGGCGCGGCCGAGCCGCCAGGTGCGCGGCAGGATGAACAGGCCGATCGCCACCGCGACGAGCGGGTCGGCCCACCACCAGTCGGTGAGCGCGATGACCAGCGCGGCGCCGATCACGCCGAGCGAGCCGAGCAGGTCGCCGAGCACCTCCAGGTAGGCCCCGCGCAGGTTGATGCTCTCCTGGGCGCCGGAGCGCAGCAGCGCGAACGCGGCGACGTTGGCGAGCAGGCCGAGCACGGCGACCACGAGCATCGGCCCGGCGAGCACCTCCGGCGGTTCGCCGAACCGGCGGACCGCCTCGATCAGCACGTAGATCGCGACGGCGCCGAGCAGCACCGCGTTCGCCAGCGCCGCGAGCACCTCGAGCCGGTAGAGCCCGAACGTGCGCTGCGGGTCGGTGCGGGCGCGCCGGGTGGCGCTGATCGCGGCGAGCGCCATGCCGATGCCGAGCACGTCGGTGAACATGTGCCCGGCGTCGGAGAGCAGGGCCAGCGAGCCGGTCGTCACGGCGGCCACCGCCTCGACCAGCATCAGCACGGTGAGCAGCGCGAAGGCGGCCCACAGTCGCCCCCGGTGGCGGTGCGCCGCGTTGGCCACCGCACCGCTGTGGTCATGACCTGCGCCCACGCACACACCCTCCGCCCCGTGCCCCGGCCGGAACCAATCTATGCTCACATCGCTATGTGTGCAAGTGAGGGTGCGGTCACGCCACCGGGTCGAGGGTGGTCAGGCGCTGGGTGGCCCGGGAGAGCGCCACGTAGAGCGTGCGGACCCCGGAACCCGGATCCGCCCGGATCTCACCCGGCGCGACCAGCACCACACCGTCGTACTCCATGCCCTTGGCCTGCAGGCTGTTCACCACCTGGAGCCGGCCGGCGCCCAGCGCGCCCAGCCAGCCGGCGACCTCGTCCCGGCGCGGCACCGGCGTGATCACGCCGACCGTCCCCTCCACCTCGGCCAGCAGCGCCCGGGCCGCCTCGACGGTGGCCGCGGGCAGCTCGGCGGCGGCCACGGTGCGCTGGACCGGCGGCACGCCCGTCGACCGCACCGCGTCGGGCAGCGCCAGGTCCGGGTAGAGCCGGCGGATCTCCGCCGCCGCCACGGCGAAGATCTCCGCCGAGTTGCGGTAGTTGGTGGTCAGCTCGTAGCGGTGCCGGCGACGCCGCCCCAACGCCTGGTCCCGGGCCCGGTCCAGCTCCTGCGGGTCACCGGTCCAGGCGGTCTGCGCCGGGTCGCCGACCACCGTCCAGGACGCCAGCCGACCGCGCCGCCCCACCATCCGCCACTGCATCGGCGAGACGTCCTGCGACTCGTCCACCACCACGTGGGCGTAGTCGCGGTAGTCCGCCGGGCGCTCCCGGGCGGCGGCCCGCGCGGCCCGCTGCCGATCGGCGTACGTGCTCAGCTCGCGCACGCCGCCGGCCAACTGGTACGGGTCGCGCTTCGGTCGGGCCCGCCGCACCGGCGTGCCGAGCAACGCGTCCAGCTCGTCCAGCAGCGCGATGTCGGCGACCGTCAGCCCGTCGGTGTCGAGCGTCCGGTAGGCGTCGGTGAGCAGCCGGATCTCGGCCGAGGAGAGGACCCCGCCGGCGTACCGGCGCAACCCCTCCGGCCGGGCCAGCCAGCCCAGCACGTGCCGCGGGTGCAGCCGGGGCCACCAGGCCTTGAGGAACTCGCGGAACTCCGGCCGCTCGATGATCTCGTCCTCGAACGCGGGCTGTTCCGGCAGCCGGCCCACCCGCAGCGTCCGGGCCTGCGCGTAGAGCGCGGCGAGCACCGCGTCGAACGCCGCCCGGCGCACCTCGTTGCGACGCGCGCCCCGGGTCAGCGTCCGGTCCCGCACCGCGTCCAGCGCCGGCCGGTCCAGCCGCAGCAGCTCACCGCGGTAGAGCAGGCGCAGCTCCGCCGGGGAGTCCGGCACCGCGTCCCGGGCCGCACGCTCCAGCACTCGGCGCATCCGCAGCGAACCCTTCACCGCGGCCACCTCCGGCGGGTCGGTCCGGGTCGCGGACAGGCCCGGGAAGAGCGAGCCGAGCGAGTGCAGCGTCGCGGTCTCCTCGCCGAGCGACGGCAGCACCGACGCGATGTACTCGACGAACACGCCCGACGGCCCGACCACCAGGATGCCGCCGCCGGCGTACCGGGCCCGGTCGGAATAGAGCAGGTACGCGGCCCGGTGCAGGGCCACCGCCGTCTTGCCGGTGCCCGGGCCGCCGGAGACGATCGTGACGCCGTTGCCGGGGGAGCGGATCGCCTCGTCCTGCTCCCGCTGGATGGTGGCCACGATGTCGCGCATGCCCCGGCCGGTGGCCCGGGACAAGGTGGCCAGCAACGCGCCGTCGCCGACCACCGCCATGTCCGGCGGGGCGGCCTCCGGGTCCAGCAGGTCGTCCTCGATCCGGGTGACCTTCTCGGCGGCGGACTGGATCGTGCGCCGGCGCACCACGCCGCGCGGCTCGGCCGGCGTGGCCTGGTAGAACGCGGCGGCGGCGGGCGCCCGCCAGTCCACCACCAGCGTCTCGGCGTCGTCGGCGCGCACGCCGAGCCGACCCACGTGCAGCACCTGCCCGGTCCGCAGGTCCAGCCGGCCGAAGACCAGTCCCTCGTGCTCGGCGTCCAGCACGTGCCGGCGCTGGGCGGCGTGGAAGACCATCGCGTCCCGCTCGACCAGCGCGCCGAACGTGCCGACCCGGGCCAGCTGGTACCCCTCCCGCTCGGCGTCGGCCGCGGACCGGCGCAGCTCGGCCAGCCGGGCGTACACCCGGTCGAGGTGCCGCTGCTCGGCGGCGATCTCCCGGTCCAGCGTGGTCTGGTCGGTCAACGCGGTGCTCCTGTGGTCGGACGGCACGACGGGCTGAATGAGGGTACGGGCCGCCGGCAAGCCGGACGTCGGGGCCATGCCGCTGACCGGCGCACGCCGGTGCCGCCTGCCCGTTATCCGGCTGTTCCCACCCGTTTCCCGGTCACCCGGCCGTGGGTCAGGCGGCCGTCACCCGGCGAGCGGCCGACCGGCGTCGCCGACGGGCGACCGACCGGGTGGCCGGCGCGGCCGACCGGGCGCCCGACGTTGCCGGGCCGGCGAGCACCCGGCCCACCACTCCGGCGACGGCGGCGTTCACCACGTCGGGGCGCTCCATCATCAGCATGTGGCCGGCGCCGGGGCAGACCGTCAGCTCGGCGGTGGGCAGTGCCGCCGCGATCGACTCGGCGCAGGGCGGCGGGGTCAGCCGGTCCCGGTCGCCGACCAGCGCGGCGGCCGGCAGCCCGCCGAGGGCGGCCAGCGTCTCCAGCCGGTGCTGGGCGCCGATCGAGGCGCGGAACCCGCCGATCGAGCGGAGCGTGGCGTGCGCCACCGCGGAGGTGACCAGCCGGATGTCGGCCGGGTCGCACCGGTCGCCGAAGAGCATCCAGCGGATGCTGGGGCGCAACGCGCGCAGCAGCGCGTACGGCGGCCGCCAGCCGCCGCAGCGGGCCAGCACCCCGGCCCCGGTGGTCTCGGCGAGGCGGATCAGCCGGGCGATCCGGGGCGAGAGCCCGTAGACGGTGTGCGTGTGCCCCTCCGCGGTGGTCGAGACGAAGACCAGGCCCGCGGTGCGGGCGGCGAACCGGTCGGGGTGGCGGTGGGCGTACTCCATCACGGTCATCCCGCCCATCGAGTGCCCGACCAGCACGACCGGGCCGGACGGGGCGAACTCGTCGACCACCGCGGCCAGGTCGTCGCCGAGCTGGGCCAGGGTGGCGTCGCGCCGGGTCAGGCAGCTCGACCGGCCGTGCCCGCGCGCGTCGTAGGTGACCACCCGCACCCGGTCGCCGAAGCGCTCCCGCAGGTCGGCGAGCTGTCGGTGCCAGCTACGCCCGTCCAGCGTCCAGCCGTGCAGCAGGACCACGGTGACCTCGGCGTCGACCGGCCCGGTCACCGTGACGTGCAGGCGTACGTCATCGGGAAGCCGTAGTTCCATGGTCCACCTCCCGGGCCGTCGGGTGCGTCACCGGAGTGACCCGGCGGTGACACCGGCGTTACCCGCCATGACACCACGGCAACCGCGGCGGTGAGAAGATTCGCCGTCCGTCCGCGCCGGGTCGGATCGGTGACCAGGCTGGGGGCATGCCGACCACGCCCGCCGCCCGCAGCCCCCGGGCCGCCCTGGCCGAGCTGCTCACCGGCAACCGCCGCTTCGTCAGCGGGCAGCCGCTGCACGGGCACGACGTCAGCGCCGCCGCCGCGGTGGCCTCCGGCGACCAGCAGCCGTACGCGGTGGTGCTGGGCTGCATCGACTCCCGGGTGCCGCTGGAGGCGATCTTCGACCAGACGTTCGGGTCGATCTGCGTGATCCGTACCGGCGCGCACGTGCTGGACCGGGCGGTCTGCGGCTCGATCGAGTACGTGGTGGGGCAGCTCGGCGTACGGCTGGTGATGGTGCTGGGCCACGAGCGCTGCGGCGCGGTGGGGTCGGCGGTCGACGCGCTGCGCACCGGCCGGCGGCCCGGCGGGGCGCTGGCCTACGTGGTGGACCGGATCGCGCCGGCGGTGGTCGAGGTGGGCGTCGACGATCCGGCCGCCCACCCGCTGGCGATCCGCCGGCACGTGCGGCGGACGGTGGCCGCGCTGCGCGCCGACGACCTGCTCGCCGCTCCGGTCGTGGCCGGTGAGCTGGCCGTGGTGGGCGCGCTCTACGAGTTGGCCACCGGCGAGGTCACCGTGCTGGCGGAGGAGGAGACACGCGACCGCCCGCCGGGGTGATCCCCCGACGGGCGGTCGTGGTGGTGCGGGTGAGGGCGCTCAGCCCTCGAAGACGCCGGCCTCGACGAGACGCTTCTCGGTCGCGTCCCAGCCGTGGTCCGGGTGGGACGCGGCAAGGCCGTTGATCTCGGCGCGGATCTTGGCGGCGTGGCCGGCGGCGGCCAGCGTCCGGATCTCCTCGACGAAGGCGTCGGAGTCGGTGCGCAGGTGCGCGGTCTTGCCGTTGGTCAGGTTGCGCACGTAGGCGTGCTTGCCGCCGTTGAGCGGGATCAGGTACTTGAACTCGCCCAGCACGCTGAGGGCGCCACCCTGGCCAGCCTGGCCGGCCCGGACTGACGCGCGCGCGGTCTTAGAGGTGTTGCTCGCCACGGAGGTACTCCTTGCAGACGTACGGTGGGGACGGGAAACGTCCGGGGGCTGGTGCGAGTGACGCCCGTGAGCGCCGGCCCGCGAAGACGTGCGGCGGCACAGAACCGCCCAGAGAACTGTACACGACCACGACGCCTGGCTGGTCGTCGCTGCCGTCACGGGACACAACCGGGTCGGCCACCCGGGTATTTCCGGCCGCCCGACCCCGGCGAATTTTCCGATTCGCTGGCGCACCACCAGTCACAGCCGTCATCATGTGTGCCAGAGGCCACTCGGGTGACGAGGTCGTAGGGGAAGACGCACCTCGGCTCACCGGGAGGTCACCGTGCCAACGCGTGGCGTCGTATACGTCCACTCGACCCCGCTCGCCGTGTGCTCGCACGTCGAGTGGGCGATCGCGCGCGTCCTCGCCGCGCCGGTCAACCTGCACTGGACGGCGCAGCCCGTCGACCACGGCGCTCGCCGCGCCGAGTGCGGCTGGACCGGCAGCCCGGGGACGGGTGCCGAGCTGGCTGCTGCCCTCCGGCAGTGGCCCATGATCCGTTTCGAGGTGACCGAGGAACCCAGCCCCGGCGTCGACGGCGAGCGCTTCATGTACGTCCCGGGCCGGGGTCTGTTCCGGGCCACGGTCGGCGCGGCCGGCGACATCCAGCTCGGCGAGGACCGGCTGCGCAGCCTGATGGCCGCCGCCCGCGCCCCCGAGGCGCTGGCGCACGCGCTCGACAAGGCGCTCGGCACCGCCTGGGACGCCGAGCTGGAGCCCTACCGGTACGCGGGTGACGGCGCCCCGGTGACGCTGCTCACCCGGGTGGGGTGACGGCGGGGCGAGTTGCCCCGATACGGTGGGACCCGTGTCGATTCCCTCGCGGCGCTCCGCCGTCGCGCTCGCCGCACTGACCGCGCTGCTCGCCGCCGGGTGCTCGGACGGGCCGGACCGGCCCCGCCCGGCTCCGTCGGCCCCGGCGCCCCCCGCGCCCTCGTCGGCCGCGCCGGCGCCCACCGCCGCCGACCCCGCCGCCCGGGCCGCCGCGCTGGTCGCCACGCTCTCCGACGAAGATCTCGTCGGGCAGGTGCTGATGCCGTACGCGTACGGCAGCTCGGCCACCGAGGTCTCCGCCGGCTCGGCCGCCGGCAACCGGGCCCTGGCCGGCGTCGACACACCCGCCGAGATGGTGGCGAAGTACCGCCTCGGCGGCGTGATCCTGGTCGGCTTCAGCGCCGACGACCCGACCTCGGGCAACCAGGAGACCACCAACGTCGACAGCCCGAAGCAGGTCCGGGCGCTGACCGACGGGCTGCGGGCCGCCGCCGGCAAGCTGCCCGCCGGCGCCGCGCCGTTCCTGGTCGGCACCGACCAGGAGTACGGCGTGGTCACCCGGATCACCGACGGGGTGACCCAGCTGCCCAGCCCGCTCGCCGCCGGCGCGGCCGGCAACCCGGCGCTGACCGAGGCCGCGTGGCGGGCCGCCGGGGCCGAACTGGCCGCGATGGGCGTCAACCTGGACTTCGCGCCGGTCGCCGACGTGCTGGCCACCCGCAGCACGGTGATCGGCTCCCGGTCCTTCGGCGCCACCCCGGCGACCGCGTCCCCCCAGGTGGCCGGCGCGGTACGCGGCCTGCAGGCCGAGGGTGTGGGTGCCGCGGTCAAGCACTTCCCCGGGCACGGCCTGACCGCCGCCGACTCGCACACCGACCTGCCGGTGGTCGGGCAGTCCCGGGCCGTGCTGGACCGCACCGCGTTCCCGCCCTTCCGCGCCGGGATCGACGCCGGCGCGATGGCGGTGATGTCCGCCCACCTGAACGTCAAGGCGGTCGACCCGGGCACCCCGGCCACGTTCTCCCGCAAGCTGCTCACCGACGTGCTCCGCGGCCAGCTCGGCTTCCAGGGCGTGGTGATCACCGACGGGATGAACATGGCCCCGGCGAAGAAGTGGTCGCCGGGCGAGGCGGCGGTCCGCGCGCTCAACGCCGGCAACGACCTCATCCTGATGACCCCGAACGTGGGCCGGGCGTACGACGGGCTGCGCGCCGCGCTGAAGGACGGCTCGCTGCCCCGGGCTCGCCTGGTCGAGGCGGTCACCCGGGTGCTCACCATGAAGTTCCGACTGGCCGGGCACCCGCAGCCGGCGCTGTCCACGCTGGCGGGCGCCGAGCACCGCAAGGCCGCCGTCGACCTCGCCGCCGCCGCGGTGACCGTGCTGCGCGGCGCGTGCGGTGGCGCGGTGAAGGGTCCGGTCCGGGTCACCTCCTCCGGCGGCCGGGACCGCACCCGGGCCGCGCTGACCGAGGCGCTGACCGCCGCCGGGGTCAAGGTGGTGTCCTCCGGCGGCACCGTGGTGCACCTCGTCGGGTACGGCGACGGCGCGAAGGACCTGCGCGCCGACGCGGCGGTGACGGTGGCCATGGACACGCCGTACGTGCTGTCCGGGGCGACGTCGCCGACGGTGCTGGCGACCTACTCGTCCACCCCGGCCTCGATGACCGCGCTGGCCGCGGTGCTCGCCGGCAAGGCCCGCCCCACCGGCCGCTCCCCGGTGCCGGTGCCCGGCCTCCCCGCCACCACCTGCAAGGTGTAAGGAGGGGCCCCCGCTTAACGCATTCGGTAGAGGAGGGGGCCCCGCTTAACACCCCGCCCGGCGAAACCAGGTGCGGCACGGGGTGCCCGGGTGGCAGGGTCGGGGCCCATGGGAGAGGCAGCGCAGGGGTTCCGTTACGTGGCACGCGCCGACGGCACCGTGGTGATCACGCATCACGGGCGGGTGGCGGGCACGTTGCGCGGCGGCCGGGCCGCGCAGTTCCTGGCCGAGGTGGACGACGACCCGCAGCTGGTGATGGCCCGCTGGACCGGCAACTACCGGCGGGGCAACGAGCGGACCGCCCGCCAGCACCCCCGTAACCGGATGTGAGGAGGGGCCCCCTTTTAACAGACGTCTGTTAAAAGGGGGCCCCTCCTTACACGCTCAGGGGCGGGTGAAGACCAGCGCCACGTTGTGGCCGCCGAAACCGAACGCGTTGTTCAGCGCGGCCGGGATCTCCAGGTGCCGGGCCTTGTGCGCGGCCACGTCCAGGTTCAGGCCGTCGTCCGGGTCTTCCAGGTTGATCGTCGGCGGCACTACGCCGTCACGGATGGCCAGGATGGTGGCGATCGACTCCAGCGCCCCGGCCGCGCCGAGCAGGTGCCCGGTCATCGACTTGGTGGCGGTCAGCAACACGTGGTCGCCGATCGCCTGGTGCAGCGCGCCGATCTCCAGCATGTCGCCCACCGGCGTGGAGGTGGCGTGCGCGTTGACGTGCACGATGTCGGTACGGGCCACGTCCGAGTCGGCGACCGCCCGGGCGATGGCCCGGATGGCGCCCTCACCCTCGGCGTGCGGCTGCACCATGTCGTACGCGTCGGAGGTGATCCCGGCGCCGGCCAGGCGTGCGTAGACCCGCGCGCCGCGGGCGGCGGCGTGCTCGGCACGCTCCAGGACCAGCACGCCCGCGCCCTCACCGAGCACGAAGCCGTCGCGGGCCTTGTCCCACGGCCGGGAGGCCTTCTCCGGCTCGTCGTTGCGGGTCGACATGGCCCGCATCGAGGCGAAGCCGGCGATCGGCAGCGGGTGGATGACCGCCTCGGTGCCGCCGGCCACCACCACGTCGGCCCGGCCGGAACGGATGATGTCCAGGCCCAGCGCGATCGCCTCCGCGCCGGTCGCGCAGGCGCTGGCCACCGAGTGCACACCGGCCTTCGCGCCCAGCTCCAGCCCGACCCAGGCGGCCGGGCCGTTCGGCATCAGCATCGGCACCGTGTGCGGGGACACCCGCCGCGGGCCGGACGCCTCCAGGATGTCGTCCTGGGCGAGCAGGGTGGTGGCGCCGCCGATGCCCGAGCCGACGCTGACCGCCAGCCGTTCCGGGTCGGCGCCGCCGTCGGCCAGACCGGCGTCCGCCCAGGCCTCCCGCGCGGCGATGAGGGCGATCGCCTGCGACCGGTCCAGCCGGCGCAGCTTCACCCGGTCGAGCACCTCGGACGGGTCCACCGCCAGCTGGGCGGCGATCCGGACGGGCAGTTGCGCGGCCCACTCCTGGGTGAGCGCACTCACCCCGGAGCGGCCGGCGAGCATGGCGTCCCAGGTCGACGCGACGTCCCCGCCGAGCGGGGTCGTCGCGCCGAGCCCGGTGACGACGACGTCGGGGCGACTCATGATCAGGACTGCGCCTCGATGTAGCTGACCGCGTCCCCGACGGTCTTCAGGTTCTGCACCTCGTTGTCCGGGATCTTGACGCCGAACTTCTCCTCGGCCGCCACCACGACCTCCACCATGGAGAGCGAGTCGACGTCGAGGTCGTCGGTGAAGGACTTCCCCTCGGCCACGTCGTCCGGGTTCACGCCGGCAACCTCTTCGAGGATCTCGGCGAGGCCGGCGGTGATCTCGTCACGGGTCATTGCGGTTGGTTCCTCTCATCGGGGGTTTCTCGGTGGTCGGCGACGCCGGCCACCGCACCTGGAGCGCGTCTGCGCCCGAGGGGGTCATCAGGGGCAGCGGACGACCTGACCGGCGTAGGTCAGGCCGCCACCGAAGCCGAACAGCAGCACCGGGGCGCCCGAGGGCACCTCGCGCCGCTCGACCAGCTTCGACAGGGCCAGCGGAATGCTCGCCGCCGAGGTGTTGCCGGACTCGACGATGTCCTTGGCGATGATCGCGTCCGGGATGTTCAGCCGCTTGGCGATGCCGTCGATGATCCGTCCGTTGGCCTGGTGCGGCACGAACGCGGCCAGCTCCGACGGGTCCACCCCGGCCCGCTCGCAGGCCTGCAGGGCCAGCGGGGCCAGCGAGGTGGTGGCCCAGCGGAACACCGACTGACCCTCCTGCGCGATGTAGGGCTGCCAGCCCTCGATCCGGACCGCGTCGCTCTTCTCCGGCGCGGAGCCCCACACCACCGGCCCGATCCCGGCCGGCTCGTCGTCGGCGGTCGCGGTGACCACCGCCGCGCCGGCGCCGTCGCCGAAGATGATGCAGGTCGACCGGTCGGTCCAGTCGGTGAAGTCGGAGAGCTTCTCCGCGCCGATGACGATCGCGTTGCGCGCCGCGCCGGCCCGTACCGCGTGGTCCACCGTGCCCAGCGCGTACGCGAAGCCGGAGCAGGCGGTGTTGATGTCGTACGCCCCGGGCGCGTTGATGCCCAGCTTGGCCGCGACCCGGCAGGCGACGTTCGGGCTGCGGTCCACGGAGGTGCAGGTCGCCACCACGACGAGGTCGATGTCGGCGGCGGTGAGGCCCGAGTTGGCCAGGGCCTTGCCGGCCGCGGCGATGGCCATGTCGGCCACCGTCTCGTCGCCGGCGATCCGGCGGGTGACGATGCCGACCCGGTCCCGGATCCACTCGTCGTTGGTGTCGACCATCTGCGCGAGCTCGTCGTTGGTGACCACGCGGGAGGGCTGGTAGTGCCCCATCGCGGCGATCCGGCTGCCGACCATTTAGTGCGATCCTCCGATGCGGACGAGGGGCTGGCCCGGGGCGACCGGGTCGGCGTGGTGCGCGAGCCACTCGGTGAGCGACCCGGTGTGGTGCGCGGTCACCTCGACCGGCCCCTGCCGGCCGGCGACGTGGCCGAGGACCTGGCCGGCGCGCACCTCGGCGCCCTCGGCCAGCTCGGCCACCGGCGTGAAGACACCGGCGGCGGGGGAGACGACCACCCGGAAGTGGGCCGCCGGGCGGTGCGCGGCAGGGCCGCCGTGCCGGGCGATGAGCCGCCGGGCGGCGGGCAGGTCGTCCGGGGTGTTCAGGGTGACGATCTCCGGTGCGCCCCCGCCCTTCAGCTCCCGCTTGACCAGGCCGGCCAGGGTACCGGCCGGCGGCAGCTCGATCACGCCGGTGACGCCGAGGTCGGCCAGGGCGCGCATGCACAGATCCCAGCGGACCGGGGCGGTCACCTGCCGGACCAGCCGCCGGAGGGTCTCCCGGCCGTGCCCGACCGGGTTCCCGTCGAGGTTGGACAGGAGGATGCGGGCCGGGTCGGCCACGGTGACACCGGCGGCCACATCGGCCAGGGCGGCTTCGGCCGGCGCCATGTAGGGGGTGTGGAACGCGCCGGCCACCTGGAGCCGGATGATCCGGGCCCGGGCCGGCGGTTCGGCGGCGAGCTTCTCCAACCCGGCGACGGCGCCCGCGGCGACGATCTGGCCGGCGCCGTTGCGGTTGGCCGCGTGCAACCCGTGCGTCTCGAGCGCGGCCAGCACCTCGTCCGGGTCGCCGCCGAGCACGGCGGCCATCCCGGTCGGCTCCAGCGCGCAGGCGGCGGCCATCTCCCGGCCGCGTACGCCGGCGAGCGTCACGGCCGCCTCGGCGGGCAGCACCCCGGCCAGGGCGGCGGCGCCCAGCTCGCCCACGCTGTGCCCGGCGACCAGCGCGACGTCGTGCATCGGCAGGTGCTCGGCGGCGAGCAGTGCGGCGGCGACCAGCAGCGGCTGGGTGCGGGCGGTGTCCTTGATCTCGTCCGCGTCCGCCCGGGTGCCGAGGTGGACCAGGTCGACTCCGGCCAGCGCCGACCACCAACGCAGGCGCGCCTCGACGCCGGCGACGTCGAGCCAGGGGTTCAGGAAACCGGGCTTCTGTGAACCCTGTCCGGGCGAGAGTACGGCGAGCACGCCTACGACTCTGACGGATTCTCGCGGACCGCGCTGTAACGCACGGCACCAAACCGCACTAGAAGCTTTAGAGGTTTCCTACAAAGATCGGCGACGGTCGTCGCCGCTCTGGGTGGCTTTCCGGCTGGCTGGGCTCGCTGTCTGGTTCGGGACCGGTGCGACGGCTGGTGCCACCGGGTCGAGCCGACCGACCGTCAGCGCGATCTGGAGCGCGAAGGCGTCCCGCGGCGAGAGCGGCGAGAAACCGGTCACCTCGGAGATCCGCTTGAGCCGGTAGCGCACCGTGTTCGGGTGCACGAACAGCGCCCGCGCGGCGCTCTCCAGCGTGCCGCCGGCGGCGAAGAACGCGTCGAGCGTCTCCAGCAGTTCGCCGCCGGCGCGGGCCAGCGCCGCGTACACGTCGTGGCGCAACCGGCGGCGCGCCTCGGCGTCGCCGGCCAGGGCCCGCTCGGGCAGCAGCTCGCCGGCGGCGACCGGGCACGGCGCGGTCGGCCAGGCCGGCGCGGCCCGGAAGCCGGCGAGCGCCGCCCGGGCGGACTCGGTCGCCTCGTCCAGGCTGGGTACCGCCGGACCGACCACCACCGGGCCGTCGCCGAACGCGCTGCGCAGCTTCTCGGTGGCCGCCAGTGGGTCGGCCGCCCCGCCCAGCACGATGACCAGGCGGTCGCCGTGCACCCCGCCGATCACCTCGACGCCGATCCGCCGGGCCTGCCGGTAGACCGTGTGCAGCACGGCCGCCACCTCGCCGCCGGGGGAGCGGCCCACCGCCACCGCGACCGGCGGCGCGTCGGACCAGCCCAGCGCCGCGGCACGGCTGGCCAGCACGTCCGGCGAGTCACCGCGCAGCAACGCGTCGACGAGCAGCGCCTGCAGCCGGGCGTCCCAGGAGCCGCGGGTCTCAGCGGCCCGGGCGTAGACCCGCGCGGCGGCGAAGGCGATCTCCCGGGAGAAGCGCAGCACCGCCTCCCGCAGCGACTGCTCCTCACCCGGCACGGCCAGTTCCGACACCTGCTCCTCGACGACCTCGATGGTCACCTTGATCAGCGCCACGGTCTGCTGGAGGCTGATCGAGCGGGCGAGCGCCTGCGGCGCGGTGGCAAAGACCTCGTCCGACACCTCCTGGGTGCGGTCGGTCGCGCCGCCGCCCTGCCGCAGCCACTGCACCAGCGAGCGCACGCCGGCCTGGGCGACCACCATCACCCACGAACGCTGGTCGGCCGGCAGCTCCCGGAACCAGAGCAGGCTCTCGTCCATCCGGGCGACGCTGGCGGTGGCCAGGCTGCCCGCGGCCCGCTCGATGCGGCGCAGCGTCGCCGACGTCTCCGTCCCGCCCGGTTCGCTCACCGCACCAGCCTGACACGCGCTGACCAGCGGATCCACCCCGCGCCCGCGACACCGGCCCCGCCGGACGATCTCCACCGGTACGCGCTGACGATCTCGTCGGGCCGGGCCAGTACGGTGTCAGAGCGCGTCGGGGTGTTCCGCCCGGCGGGCGACGGCGAAGGTGAGGAGACCGGGATGGCGCACGGGGAGGCCGAGCACGGCTGCGCCCAGGACGAGCCCTGCCGGCCGGGCCACGACCAGTCGCGCCGGACGGGTCTGACCCACGCGGGCGAGCCCGCCGGGCGGACGCCCGAGCGTGCCGACGACGAGCCGGCGGTGCCGCGGCAGCGGGTCGTCGAGCCGGCGTACCCCGCGGTCGAGCCGGAGCCGGCTCGGACCTGCCGCAGCGACCAGGCCGGCTGGGCCGGCGGTCACCGGCACGGGGCGGTGCGCCCCGGCAACCGCACGATCCGCCGGGAGCGGCCGCCGCGCCGCTGGTGCTGACCACGCGAACCCCGTCCGGCGGTTAGCGTGGGTGGGTGAAGGCGATGGCGATCGACGCGTACGGCCCGGCCGACCTGCTCACCCCGCACGAGTTGCCCACCCCGCCCGTCGGGCCGGACACGGTCCTGGTGCGGGTGCGCGCCGCCGGGGTCAACCCGGTCGACTGGAAGATCCGCGCGGGCCACCTCGACGGCGCGTTCCCGAGCCGCTTCCCGCTGGTCCCGGGGTGGGACGCGGCCGGGGTGGTGGAGGCGGTCGGCCCGGCGGTGGCCGGGTTCGCCGTCGGCGACGAGGTGATCGGCTACGTCCGCCGCGACGACGTGCAGCACGGGACGTACGCGGAACTGGTCCCGGCTCCGGAGCGGTGCCTGGCCGACAAGCCGGTGCGGGCGTCCTGGCCGGAGGCGGCCGGGCTGCCCCTGGCCGGCCTGACCGCCTACCAGGCGTTGCAACTGGCCCGCACCGGCGCCGGCGACGCCGTGCTGGTGCACGGCGCGTCCGGCGGGGTGGGTCACCTGGCGGTGCAGGTGGCCCGGGCGCTCGGCGCGGACCGGGTGATCGGCACGGCGAGCGAGGCGAACCACGACTTCGTCCGGTCGCTGGGCGCGGAGCCGGTCGCCTACGGCGACGGTCTGGCCGACCGGGTCCGCGCGATCGTGCCCGACGGGGTGGACGTGGTGCTGGACCTGTTCGGCGGCGACGCGTTGGACGTCTCCGCCGAGCTGATCACCCGGCCGGCGCGGCTGATCTCCACGGCCGACCCCGAGCACGTGACCCGGCTCGGCGGCACCTATGTCTTCGTCAAGCCGTCGACGGCCGACCTGAGCGTGCTGGCCGGCCTGGTCGACGCCGGCCGGCTCACCGTGCACCTGGCCCGGACGTTCCCGCTGGTCGAGGCGGCCGAGGCCCAGCGGCTGGTCGAGGCGGGGCACGTCCGGGGCAAGGTCGTGCTGACGCTCTGAGCGGGCACTCAGCGGGTGCGGCGGCGCACCAGCAGCGAGATGCCGGCCAGACCGACGGTGATGACCAGCACCACGCCGATGTTGAGCAGCAGCAGCCGCTGGAGCTCGGCGAGCGCGGTGTCCAGGTTGCCCTTCGGGTCGAGCGCGTCCTCCGGCAGGACCCGTTCGCCGCCGCCGATGCCGCCGGGGAGCGTGTCGAACTGGGGCGCCAGCGGCACCCCGACGGCGCGCAGCGTCTCGGACATGTTGAGGCGGCCGAGGAACCAGCCGGCCCGGGGGTGGCTCAGGTCCGGCTGCTTGGCCGGCCGGTAGACCCGGGGACCACCCTTGGCCAGCGGGAACAGGTCGTAGGTGTTCTTCGCGGTGCCGGCCACGAGGACGACCACCGTGTACTTCGGACCGAGGTCCTTGGCGGCCGGACCGCGTAGCTGGCCGGCCGTTCCCAGCCACTTCACCTGGTCGATGACCATGTTGACCTCGGCCGGCCGGGTGTCGCCCCGCAGTTGCAGCGGCTGGTCGAGCCGGTCGCCGGTGATGTCCACCCCGGGTGGGGCGAGCTTCGGTTTCGGCGCGGCCAGTGCGGCCGTCGTGCCGGTGAGTGCCAGCGAGCACGCGAGTGCCACCGCCGCCCCGGCCACGACGGTCAGCAGCCGTCTCACCTTCCGGACCATCGCCGCCTCCTCGCCCCGTTCGATGGCTGGCTTCCGCTGCCGGTCACACTGGACCCACCCACCTGAAAGACTCCGCAGAACGTCGCGTGGTTGCAGCAGGTGGAAGAGTATTTGGAACTATCTGCGAGCTGAGACCGACCAACATGAGCGGCCGAAGATCAGCGGCCGGATCTTACCCGGACGGAGGGGTTCATGGGGGGCAGGGTTGCCCGTACGGCACGTACCTGGCTGGTGGTGCTCGGGCTGGCGGCCGGTGTGTCGCTGCTGTCGCCGGCCGCGCCGGCTGCCGCGCACAACTCGTTGACCGGCAGCGATCCGAAGAACGGTGCCCGGGTGGCCACCGCGCCGAAACGGATCGAGCTGCGCTTCCTCGCCACGCCGAAGGAGGCCACCACGAAGGTGACGGTCACCGGGCCGGACAACGTGGCGGCCACGGGCGGCGCGCCGACGTTCGCCGGCAAGCGGGTGAGCGTGCCGTTCACGCCGGGCGCGGCCGGGCTCTACATCGTGACCTATCAGCTCGCGTCCGACGACGGCCATGCGATCAAGGGCGAGGTCCGCTTCACGCTGACGACCGGCACCCCGGCGGAGTCCCCGTCGCCGACCGCGACACCCACCGTCGCGCCCACCCCGACCGCGTCGCCGACCGCCGCCGCGCCGACATCGGCGAGTGCGACCCCGGTCGCCGCCGCCGACGACGGGGGTACGGGATGGTGGTGGGCGCCGGTGGTGGTCCTGGTGCTGGCCGCGCTGGCCGGCGGCCTGGTGCTGCGCCGCCGCGCCCGTCGACGCTGACCTGATGCCCGCCCGGCGGATGGCGTTCCACCCCTGAACGCGTCGGAGCGCCACTGGAGCACCATGGGTGCGGGCCAGCGCCTGCGGGTCCACGCGGCGAAGTGGGCCGAACGCGACCGACCCCGCACGGTGCGCGCCCGATACGGTCGGGCCTGACAAGGCTTGGACCATCCAGGGCGACCAACGTGCCCCAGTGGGTGGCTGCGCCGGCCTGAGACGCCGAGCCGTGATGACGCCTTTCGCCCAAATCCGCCGGCCAAGCACTCGCCGTAGCGGTGGACGGAAACAGTGCCTGGAGAGCGATATGCCTCTGGGGCATAAATATGACTCAGAGGCATACCGCTGAGATGTTCTGCCAGCTCCGGCGACGACACGCCGAGGAACCCGGCCGCACCGATCAGCCGTCGCCAGCGCCACAGCGGCCGGCCGCCACGTCGCCGACAGGGACGTGGCGGGCGCGGCGGCGGGCCGGCGCGGAACGGGCTCAGACCAGGCGTACCCGGGCGGCGCGTAGCCGGGTCAGCGTGCGGTCGCGGCCGAGCACCTCGAGCGACTCGAACAGCGGCAGCCCGACGGTGCGGCCGGTGACCGCGACCCGGACCGGCGCCTGCGCCTTGCCCAGCTTGAGCCCGCGCTCCGCGCCGACCGCCTCCAGGGTGGCCTTCAGGGACTCGGCGTCCCACGACTCCAGCGACTCGAACGCGGTGATCGCCGCGTCCAGCAGGTCGGCCGCGCCCTCCTTCATCGCCTTCGCCCAGGCCGCCTCGTCGATCAGCGGGTCGGCCAGGAAGAGGAAGTCGACGTTCGGCACGATCTCGCTGAGCACCGCGAGCCGGGTCTGCGCCAGCGGCGCGACCGCGGCGAACGCGGCCGGGTCGAACTCGGCCGGCTGCCAGGGCGGCGGGGCGATGGTGTCGGTGCCGGTGAGCCACGGCTGGCACGCGGCGACGAAGTCCTCGACCGGCAGGGCCCGGATGTACTCGCCGTTGAAGGCGCGCAGCTTCTTCTCGTCGAAGAAGGCGGGGGAGGGGTTGACCTCGTCGAGCCGGAACTCGTCCTCGATCACCGACCAGGGCACGATCTCCCGGTCGCCCGACGGCGCCCAGCCGAGCAGCATCAGGTAGTTGCGCATCGCGTCGGCGAGGTAGCCCTCGTCCCGGTACGCCTCCAGGGCGACCTTGTCCCGCCGCTTGGACAGCTTCTGCCGCTTCTCGTTGACCACCACCGGCACGTGCGCCCAGATCGGCGGCTTGACCCCGAGCGCGTCCCAGAGCAGCTGCTGCTTCGGGGTGTTGGGCAGGTGCTCCTCGGCCCGGATCACGTGGGTGATCCCCATGGTCATGTCGTCGACCACGTTGGCCAGCAGGAAGACCGGCGAGCCGTCGCCGCGGGCGATGACGAAGTCCTCGATCAGCTTGTTCTCGAACGTCGGCTCGCCGCGGATCAGGTCGACCACCACGGTCTCGCCCTCGTCCGGGGTGCGGAAGCGCAGCGCCCGGCCCTCGCCGGCCGGCAGGCCCCGGTCGCGGCAGAAGCCGTCGTAGCCGCGGTGCTGCGAGCCGGTACGCGCCTGCACGTCCTCGCGGGTGCAGTCGCAGTAGTAGGCCCGCCCGCCCTCGTGGAGCCGCTGCGCGGCGGCGCGGTGCTCGCCCGCGTAGGCGGACTGGAAGTAGGGGCCCTCGTAGCTGCCGCGCGCGATGCCGATCCAGTCGAGCGCGGAGAGGATGCCCTCGGTCCACTCCGGCCGGTTGCGGGCCGCGTCGGTGTCCTCGACGCGCAGCACGAACACCCCGCCCTGCTGCTTGGCGAAGATCCAGTTCTGCAGCGCCGAGCGGGCACCGCCGACGTGGAACATTCCGGTCGGGGAGGGGGCGAAGCGTACACGTACCGTCACGTCCCCCAGCCTACGGCGGGCCGCGACTGCATTCCGGCAGGGGGCCGGTCAGGGCACCGCCTTGATCTTCACGACCAGGGCGCTGCCGACCAGGGTGACGGCCGCGGTGACCGCGTAGAGCGTCGGGTAGCCGCCCAGGTGGACCACGATCGGGGCGGAGAGCGCCGGCCCGAGCACCTGCGGCGCCGAGTTGGCGATGTTGATCACGCCGAGGTCCTTGGCCCGGTCGGTGGCGGCGGGCAGCACCTGGGTGATCAGCGCGGCGTCCACCGCCAGGTAGACCCCGTAACCGGCGCCGAGCAGCAGCGCGGCGACGACCGCCATCGGCCAGACCGGCGCGACCGCGAGCAGCGTCGCCGCCACCGCCATGATCAGCCCGGACACGATCACGAACACCTTGCGCCGGCCGGAGCGGTCGGAGATCCGCCCGGCGACCACGGCGGTCAGCATCATGCCCAGCGTGTAGAGCAGGATCAGCACCAGCAGCGAACCCTCGGGGTCGGCCACCCGCACCCCGTCGGTGAGGAAGTAGAGCAGGTAGAGCGTGCCGAGCGCGTTGCCGAGCTGCACCAGGAACCGGGTGAACCAGGCCCAGGCGAAGTCGGGGTGGCGGCGCGGGCTGATCCACATCGAGGCGAGCAGCGCGCGCGTCCGCAGCGGCGACCGGTGCTCCCGGGGCAGCGGGTCGTCCTGGGTGAGCAGCGCGAACGGCAGCGACAGCAGCAGCACGGCGAGCGCGATCGCCGCGTATCCGGCGGCGTTGCCGGTGACCACGGCGGTGACCAGCACCGCGCCGAGCACCAGGCCGAGCGCCTGCGGGATGCCCACCCAGCCGGAGACGCCGCCACGCTGGGCCACCGGCACCCGGTCCGGGATCGCGGCGGTGAGGCTGGCCAGCATCGCGTTGAAGCAGACCTGGGCGGCCACCCAGGCCACCGCCACCCCGGCGATGCTGTCCTGCCGGGCCAGCAGCACCAGGGACACCGCGCCGACCACCGCGCCGGTCGCGGTCCAGACGTGCCGGCGGCCGAGGTGCCGGTTGGCCAACCGCAGCGAGGTACGGTCCGACAGCGCGCCGGCGAGCGGGTTGGCCAGCACCGCGGCGAGCGCGCCGAGGCCGGTCACCACCGCCAGCATGGCCTCCTTGTCACCGGGCGCGATGCGTTCGATCTGCTGCGGCAGCAGCACCTGGATCGGGGTGAAGAAGGCCATCCAGACGCCCAGGTTGGCCGCGAAGATCAGCGCGATCCAGCTCCGCCGCACCGGCACTGTCGGTTCGGCGAGCGCCGCCGGCAGCGAGGCCGGCGTCGGGTTCACCGTGGTCATCGCCGGATCAGGTCCCGGAACCAGGCGTACGAGGACTTCGGGGTGCGCCGCTGGGTCGGGTAGTCGACGTGCACCAGGCCGAACCGCTTGGTGAACCCCTCCGCCCACTCCCAGTTGTCCAGCAGCGACCAGACGAAGTACCCGGTCACCGGCACGCCCTCGGCCATCGCCTCGTGCACGGCGCGCACGTGCCCGTCCAGGTAGGCGATCCGCTCCGGGTCGTGCACCCGGCCGTCGGCGTCCGGCGCGTCGTCGTAGGCGCAGCCGCTCTCGGTGACCTGGATCGGCGGCAGCGCGTCGCCGTAGCGCTCGTGGAGCTGGCCGAGCAGCTCACGCAGCCCGTCCGGGGCCACCGGCCAGTCGAAGGCGGTGCGCGGGTAGCCGTCCAGCGGCACCATCTCGAACGGCAGCGGGGAGCCCTCCTCCGGCGCCCGGATGCCGGTCGGGTTGTAGTAGTTCACGCCGAGCACGTCGATCGGCGCGGCGACGACGTCGAGGTCCCCGTCGCGGACGACGGTCGGGTCGAAGCCGGGCGCGTCGGGGTAGCCGCGGCCGAGCAGCGGGTCGGTGAAGAGTTGGTTGTGCAGCGCGTCGTACGCCCGCGCGGCGGCCCGGTCGGCGTCGGTGTCCCCGATCCGCCGCACCGGTGAGTAGTTGTTGGCGATCGCCACCGGGCTCGTGGTGCGGGCGCGCAGCGCGGCGACCGCGAGGCCGTGCCCGAGGAGCTGGTGGTGGGCGACCGGGAAGGAGTCGAAGAGCAGCATCCGGCCGGGCGCGTGGGTGCCGAGGCCGTAGCCGAGGGTCATGTGGATGAACGGCTCGTTGAGCGTGATCCAGAGCTTCACCCGGTCGCCGAGGCGGGCCGCGGTCAGGTCGGCGTACTCGGCGAAGCGGGCGGCGGTGTCCCGGTTCAGCCAGCCGCCGGCGTCCTCCAGCGACTGCGGCAGGTCCCAGTGGAAGAGCGTGGCGACCGGGTCGACGCCGGCGTCGAGCAGGCCGTCCACCAACCGGTCGTAGAAGTCCAGCCCGGCGGCGTTGGCCGGGCCGGCGCCGGTGGGCTGCACGCGCGGCCAGGCGATCGAGAACCGGTACGCGGACACGCCCAGCCCGGCCAGCAGCGCGGTGTCCTCGGCGTACCGGTGGTGGTGGTCGCACGCCTCGTCACCGGTGCTGCCGTCGACGATCCGGCCCGGCTCGTGGGCGAACGTGTCCCAGATGGACGGACCGCGGCCGTCCGCGCCTGTCGCTCCCTCGATCTGGTACGCGGAGGTGGACACCCCCCACCGGAAGCCGGCGGGGAAGTCGGGGATCGGCACGGTCGTCAATTCGCCCTCCCAAGACGTGAAGCTAGTTCGCGACTCTAGGGCCCGGCTGGCCGCCGCGCCATAGGCCGGGACGGCGGGCGGCACAAGGGTTTTCGGCGTGTCTTTTCCGATCCCGTCCGCTTAAGTCCGATTTACACATAGAGTGCCAAATATCGCGGATGTGATTTAAGTGGGGGAAAGACGCTCATGATCCTCGTGGAACGTAGCGCACACGTGGTGGCGCCGGTAGAAGTGGTCTGGGACGTCGTGCAGCGGGCCGAGCAGCTGCCGGCCTGGCTGGCGGGGGTCCGCGCGGCCGAGGTCCTCTCCGGGGAAGGGTTCGGCCGGCGGCAGCTGGTGCAGGCCGGGCGCGGCGCCGCCCACGAGGCCGAGGTGATCGCCTATCAGGAACCGACCCTGATCGGCTGGCGCGAACGGGCCAAGGGCGCCGGCGCCCGGGCCGAGGCGCGCACCGAGATCTACGTCCAGCTGACCGCGGACGAGGAGGCCGGCGGCACCGTCGTCCGGCTGATCGTGGTGCGGTGGCCCGCCGGGCCGGTCAAGGCCGCCATGCTGCGGCTCGGCCTGCGCCGGGTCGGCGCCGACCTGGAGGACTCGCTGGCCCGGCTGACCGACCTGGCCGCCGTCGGCTGACCGAGCCCGGTCCCGGCGTCGCCCGCGATGGTGATGGTCCGGCGTCCCCGCCAGGGATGCCGGACCATCGTCGCTTCGGTGGGATGTGAGAAAGGGCCCCTTCTCTACCGGAGGCGTTAAGAAGGGGCCCTTCCTTTCACTCTCAGCTGTCGCCGCCGGTCTCGCCTACCGGGGCCGCGTTGACGTCGTCCAGCGCGTACTTGCGGGCGGCGTCCGCCGGCACGTGGGCCGGCACGGTGCCGCGCAGGGCGAGCTGCCGCAGCGTGGCGACCGCCACCGACTCGGCGTCCACGTGGAAGTGGCGGCGCAGCGCGTGCCGGGTGTCCGACATGCCGAAACCGTCGGTGCCCAGCGAGGTGTAGTCACCCGGCACCCAGCGGGAGATCAGGTCCGGCACCGCGCGCATCCAGTCGCTGACCGCGACCTTCGGACCCTCGGCGTCGGCCAGCTTCCGCTGGACGTACGGCACCCGCTGCTCCTCGCCCGGGTTGAGCAGGTTGTGCTCCTCGCACTCCACCGCGTCGCGGCGCAGCTCGGTCCAGGACGTCACCGACCACACGTCGGCGGCCACGCCCCAGTCCTCGGCGAGCAGCTGCTGCGCCTTGAGCGCCCACTGCATGCCGGTGCCGGAGGCGAGGATGTTCGCCTTCGGCGCCTCGCCCTCGACCTGCGGGGCCGGGGAGTAGCGGTAGATGCCCTTGACGATGCCCTCGGCGTCCACGCCGTCCGGCTCGGCCGGCTGGAAGATCGGCTCGTTGTAGACGGTGAGGTAGTAGAAGACGTTCTCCTGCGCCTCGCCGTACATCCGGTGCAGGCCGTTCTCCAGGATGTGCGCCAGCTCGAACGCGAACGCGGCGTCGTACGCGACCACCGCCGGGTTGGTGGCGGCGAGCAGCAGCGAGTGCCCGTCCTCGTGCTGGAGTCCCTCGCCGTTGAGCGTGGTCCGGCCGGCGGTGGCGCCGAGCACGAAGCCGCGCGCCATCTGGTCGGCCGCCGCCCAGAACCCGTCGCCGGTGCGCTGGAACCCGAACATCGAGTAGAAGATGTACATCGGGATCATCGGCTCGCCGTGCGTGGCGTACGAGGTGCCGGCGGCGGTGAACGAGGCGACCGAGCCGGCCTCGTTGATCCCCTCGTGCAGGATCTGCCCGGTCGTCGACTCCTTGTACGACAGGAACAGCTCGCGGTCGACCGAGGTGTAGCGCTGGCCGTGCGGCGAGTAGATCTTCTGGGTCGGGAAGAGCGAGTCCATGCCGAAGGTGCGGGCCTCGTCCGGGATGATCGGCACCCAGCGCTTGCCGAACTCCTTGTCCTTCATCACGTCCTTGAGCAGGCGGACGAAGGCCATCGTGGTGGCCACCTTCTGCTTGCCGGACCCGCGCTTGACGTCGGCGAACCGCTCGCTGCCCGGGATGGCCAGCGTCTTGGGCGCGGTGGTGCGCGACGGGAGGAAGCCGCCGAGCTGGCGACGCCGCTCGCGCAGGTACTCCATCTCGTCCGACTTCTCGTCCGGGGTGTAGTACGGCGGGAGGTAGGGGTTCTCCTCCAGCTGCTTGTCCGGGATGTCGAGGTAGAGCCGGTCGCGGAACAGCTTCAGGTCGTCCAGCGTCAGCTTCTTCATCTGGTGCGTGGCGTTGCGGCCCTCGAAGTGCGAGCCCAGCGTCCAGCCCTTGATGGTCTTGGCGAGGATGACCGTCGGCTGACCGGTGTGCTCCGTGGCCGCCTTGTAGGCCGCGTAGAGCTTGCGGTAGTCGTGGCCGCCCCGCTTGAGGTTCCAGATCTCGTCGTCGGAGAGGTGCTCGACCATCCTGCGGGTCCGCGG
This sequence comes from Micromonospora humi, assembly GCF_900090105.1. GTDB lineage: Bacteria > Actinomycetota > Actinomycetes > Mycobacteriales > Micromonosporaceae > Micromonospora > Micromonospora humi. The sequence continues at coordinate 104,923 of NZ_FMDM01000003.1, forward strand.
GTCGCGGCCGAAGAAGTGCTCCCGGACGTACGCCCCGGACTCCGCCTTGTAGGTCTGGTAGTCACCGTCGGGCGTGGTGTTCATCAGGTTGACCAGCGCGCCGTCGGTGTCCGCCGCGAGCAGCGGGTCCCACTCGCGGCCCCAGACCACCTTGATGACGTTCCAGCCGGCGCCCCGGAAGAACGCCTCCAGCTCCTGCATGACCTTGCCGTTGCCGCGGACCGGCCCGTCCAGCCGCTGCAGGTTGCAGTTGATCACGAAGGTGAGGTTGTCCAGCTCCTCGCGCGCGGCCACGCCGATCGCGCCGAGCGACTCGACCTCGTCCATCTCACCGTCGCCGAGGAACGCCCAGACGTGCTGCTGGGAGGTGTCCTTGATGCCACGGTGGTGCAGGTAGCGGTTGAACCGCGCCTGGTAGATGGCGTTCAATGGGCCGAGGCCCATGGAGACGGTGGGGAACTCCCAGAAGTCGGGCATCAGCCGCGGGTGCGGGTAGGAGGGCAGCGAGCCGGCGCGGTGCGACAGCTCCTGCCGGAACCCGTCGAGCTGGTCGGCGCTGAGCCGGCCCTCCAGGAAGGCCCGCGCGTACATGCCGGGGGAGGCGTGGCCCTGGTAGTAGATCTGGTCCCCGCCGCCCGGGTGCTCCTTGCCCCGGAAGAAGTGGTTGAAGCCCACCTCGTAGAGCGACGCGGAGCTGGCGAACGTGGAGATGTGGCCGCCCACGCCGATCTCCGGGCGTTGCGCCCGGTGCACCAGCATGGCGGCGTTCCACCGGATGTACGCCCGCAGTCGCCGCTCGATGTGCTCGTCACCGGGGAACCACGGCTCCCGCTCCGGCGGAATGGTGTTGATGTAGTCGGTGGTGGTCAGGGACGGCACCCCGACCTGGCGCTCGCGGGCCCGCTCCAGCAGGCGAAGCATGACGTACCGGGCGCGCTTGGTTCCGCGCTCGTCGATGACACCGTCGAGCGACTCGACCCATTCGCTGGTCTCTTCAGGGTCGATGTCCGGAAGCTGGCTCGGCAGACCAGCGGTGATCACCGGGCGCTTGCGTTCCGTAGCCACAGGCGTTCCCTCGGTTCTGTGTGGGATAGGTCTCTAGCGCCATCCTGCCCCCTGGTGGCGCTCGTCGTCACGTCTGGCTCCCCCAGACGCGATGCTGAACACAGGTACCCGCCGGTAACTTTGTGCGACCGCCGGCCGCGCGGTCCGAGCCGGTGGGTGGCGGCCCCGGTCTACCCTGCCGGCATGGTTCGGGTGGGCGGTGCGCTGGTGGGGGTGGGCGCGCTGGTCGCGGCGGGCTCGGCGGCCGGGCTGGCCCGGGAGATCGCGCGCACCCCGGAGTGGGGCGCCGGCTGGGTGTTCGGCCTCGGCGTCGGCGTGATGCTGGTCCTCGGCGGCGTGGACGAGATCCGCCACCGGCGCCGGTTCGGCGCCGGCTACCGGGAGGCGGCCGGTGGGGCCGGCGTCCTCCCGCACACGCCGGGTCCGGAGACCGGCGGCGGCGAGATGCCCGACTACGGCTCGGGGCACGGCGGTGGTGGTGGCGGGGACTGCGGCGGCGGGAGCGGGAGCTGAGCCGCTGCGGCAGAATGCGCCGTATGCGCAGTGAGGTGATCAACGTCCGGACCGGTTCCCGGCCCACCGTCCGGGACATCACGGCCGAGGCCGAGCGGTTCGTCGCCGGGGCCGGCGACGGGCTGCTGCACGTGTTCGTCCCGCACGCCACCGCCGGGCTGGCGATCATCGAGACCGGCGCCGGCTCGGACGACGACCTGCTCCGGGCGCTCGACGACCTGCTCCCCACCGACGACAGGTGGCGGCACCGGCACGGCTCGCCCGGGCACGGCCGCGACCACGTGCTGCCGGCCTTCGTGCCGCCGTACGCCACGCTGCCGGTGCTCGGCGGGCGGCTCCAGCTCGGCACGTGGCAGTCGATCTGCCTGGTCGACCCGAACGGCGACAACCCGGAGCGCCAGGTCCGCTTCTCGTTCCTCGCCGGCTGAGCCGGCCCGGCACTTTCCGGCGCGACGTCAGCCGAGCAGCCGGCGGAGTTCGCCCGGGGTGTGGCCGAGGTGCGCGCGGACGGTGCGGGTCAGGTGCGCCTGGTCGGCGAAGCCCAGCTCGCCGGCGAGGTCGGCCAGGCGGACGCCGCCCTGCTCGATCCGGTCCAGCACCCGGACCACGCGCAGGTGGTTGCGGTAGCGGGTCAGCGGCACCCCGACCCGGGCCTGGAACTCCCGGCTGAGCCGGTAGGGCGACACCCGTAACGCCCGGGCCAGCGGAAGCAGCCCGGCGGCCTCCGGTGCGTCGTCGTGCAGCGCCGCCCGCGCCCGCTCGACCAGCAGCCGACCCGGACCGGCTCCGACCGCCGCCGGTGCGGTGGCCCGGCCGAGCAGCCGCACCAACCGCTCGGCCGCGGCGTGGTCGGGATCGTCGACGTCGCGCAGCAGCAGCCGGTGGGCGAGGTCGAGCCGGCCGTCCACGTGCAGTGTCCCGGGGACCGGCCGGTCGTCGAACAGCTCCCGCCACAGCCGCTCCGACACGTGCACCGAGGTGCAGTCGTCGCCGCCCGCCGGGTGGGCGAACCGTTCCTCCTCGCCGGGCACGGTCAGGTAGGCGACCGTCGACCCGACCCAGGCGTCGCCGTCGCGCCCGACCCGCCGGAAGGCGCCGCGCCGGGCCAGCACCAGGCCGTACGCGGTGGCCGGCTCCGGCGCGGACCAGCCGGTGTGGTCGTCCCGGCAGCGCACCACGCCGACCTGGAAGTCCGGGTGGGCCAGCAGCCGCGTGGTGGTGCGCACCGGGCCAGCGTAGGCCGCCACGGTGACCCGGCACGGCCCGCAAGGATCGACAAGACCGGTCGTCCGCGCGGGCGGCAGGGTGCCCGGGTGACCGCATCGCACCGGCGTCCCGCCGCCCTGCTCGTCGTCCTGCTCACCGGGCAGGCGATGGCCTCCATGGACACCTCGATCACGGCGGTGGCCGCGCCCGCGATCCGCGCCGACCTGGGCGGCCCCGCCGCGGTCCAGCAGCTCGTGCTCGCCGGCTACACGCTCACCTTCGCCGTGCTGGTGGTGGTCGGCGCCCGGCTCGGCGCCCGCCACGGCGGCTCCCGGGTGTTCCTGGTCGGCCTGGCCGGCTTCACGCTCGCCTCGCTGGCCTGCGGGGCGGCCCCGACGTCGGTCACCCTGGTGCTCGCCCGGGTGACCCAGGGCGCGGCCGGCGCGCTCATGGTGCCGCAGGTGCTCGCGCTGATCCGGACCGCGCTGCCGGACGCCGCCCGGGCCCGGGCGGTCGGCGCGTACTCGATGGTGCTCGCGCTCGGCGTGGCCGCCGGGCAGGTCCTCGGCGGGCTGTTGGTGACGCTCGACCTCGGCGGTCTCACCTGGCGGCTGGCGTTCCTGGTGAACGTGCCGGTCGGGGTGATCCTCCAGGTCGTCGGCCGGCGGGTGCTGGCCGGATCGCCGGTCCCGCCGGGTCGGCGGGAGCCGCTCGACCTGCCCGGCGCGGCGCTGCTGGCGGCGGCGATGCTCACCCTTGTGCTGCCCCTGGTCCTCGGGACCGTCGGGTGGGTCCGCGTCACCGCGGTCGCCGCCGGCGCCGTCGGGCTGCGGCTCTTCCTCGGGTACGAGTCCCGTCGGGCCCGGCGGCACGAGGCCCCGCTGCTGGACGTGGCCGTGCTGCGGCATCCGGGTGTGGCGACCGGGTTGTTCGCCTGCTGCGTGGTCATGGGCTGCTACGCCGGGTTCCTGTTCGTGTTCACCGTGCGGGCGCAGGACACGCTCGGTCTCGACGCGCTCGCCGCAGGGCTGGCCTTCCTCCCGTACGCCACGGGTTTCGCCCTGTGCGGCCTGGCGGTGGCCCGACTGCCGGGAGCGGCCCGGACGGTCCTGCCGGTGGCCGGTCCGCTGGTGCTGGCCGTGGTGGTCGTGGGCCTCGCCGTGCTGTCCGCCGGGAGTTGGCCCTGGATGGCCGGCGGCATGCTGTTGCTGCTCGGCGGCGCGGCGCACGCGGCCGCGTTCAGCCCGCTGGTCACCCGGCTCACCGCCGTCGTCCCGGCGAGCGCGGCGACCGCCCTCTCCGCGGTCGTCTCCACCGGCACCCTGCTCGCCGCCGTGCTGGGCGTGACAGTGGTCGGTGGCCTGCACCTGAGCCTGGCCGCCGCCGGCGAGGACGGGCTCGTGCTCGCCCTGCCCCCGGCGCTCGCCGTCGCCGCGCTGCTGGGCACCGGTGCGTTCGCCGCCCGTCGCGCGGTCCGCCCGTTGGGCGCGCCGGAGACTCCCGCCGGTGCCCGGGCGGCATGATGGACCACATCAATTGTTGCTGTGTCACGTATGATCGTGGGCATGGCGTCATCCACCGATGGGACGGACGACCGGGCCGCGCTGGCCGGGGACACCGTGCGCCGGCTCCTGCACGTCGCCGCCGCGCTGCGCCACCACCAGGACGAGGCGATCGCCGAGCTGGGGCTCACCCCGGCCGCCGCCCGGGCGCTGCACGAGCTGGACCCGGACCACCCGCTTCCCGCCCGCGACCTGGCCGAGCAGCTCGGCTGTGACCGGTCCAACGTGACCGGCCTGGCCGACAAGCTGGAGCAGGCCGGCCTGGTGGAACGGCGGACCGACCCGACCGACCGGCGGCAGAAGACGCTGGTGGTCACCGCGCGCGGCCGGCAGGTGCGCGAGCGGGTGCGGGAGGTGATGTCGGACTCCCGACTGCTCGCCGGCCTGGGCGCCACCGAGCTGACCACGCTGCACGAGCTGGTCTGGAAGGTGTCCGACGGCGGGTGCCCCGAGGCGTGCGGGGAGATCTGAGCCACGCCGGGCGGAACGTGTCCGACTGGGCGAGGCGGGCCCGAGTCGGTAATGCTGTCCGACGTGACCACCCCGCACGATCTCGACGACCGGCTCCGCGCCGACCTGGCCGCGCTCGGCGCGCCGGAGCGGCGGCGCGACCTCGGCGAACCGCTGCCCGACGGCGGGTCGTTGACCGGGGCGCAGGCGCTGGCCCTGTTCGACGCGCAGCTCACCAGCCGGCTGCTCGACCTGGCCGGGCGCTGGCTGCGCGGCTTCGGCGAGGGGTACTACACGATCGGTTCGGCCGGCCACGAGGGCAACGCGGCGGTTGCCGCCGCGCTGCGCCCGACCGACCCGGCGCTGCTGCACTACCGGTCCGGGGCGTTCTACTGCCTGCGCGCCGCCCAGGCTGCCGGCGCCTTCCCGTCCGCCCCGCCGGCTCCGACCTCCGCCGCCCCACCGGCTCCGACCTCCGCCGCCCCACCGGCTCCGACCTCCGCCGCCCCACCGGTCGACTCACCGGCCCCGCCCCGGTCCGAGGCGCCGGGCCCGCCGGACGCCGCTGACAACGGACCCGCCGGCCCGGACGACGCCGTCTCTTCCGCTTCTCGGGATGAGCGTTCCGAAGGCCGGGACGCGTCAAGATCTTGGTACGAAAGTGCCCCCATGGGGGCCGTTCCGTACCAAGATCTCGATCCGGCGACCGATCTTGCGCTCGTCGACGGGGAGTCGCTCGTTCCGGGCGGCGCGGACCGGCGCGGCGGCGCGGACCTGTCGGGTGACGGCGAGCTGTCGGGTGACGGTGGGCTGTCGGGTGACGGTGGGCGCGGGGGCGTCGACGGGGGTGGGCCGTTGGGCGAGGTGCCCAGCGGGGCGGAGCGGCTGCCGGCGGGGGCGCTCGTGACCGTGGACGCGGACGGCGACGCGACCGTCGGCGTACCCGATCTGCCGTCGCCGTCGCTCGACGACGCCTACGCGGCGGCGGCGCGCGACGTGCTGCGGGGCATGGTCGCCTCCGCCGCGGAACCGATCGCCGGCGGCCGGCACAAGGTCTTCGGCCGGGCCGACCTCGCGGTCGTGCCGACCACCTCCACCATCGCCTCGCACCTGCCGCGGGCGGTCGGGCTGGGGCTGGCCCTGGAGCGGCTGCGCCGGGGCGGCCCGCGCGCCGACGCCGACCCGGAGGTGGCGGCCTGGCCGCCGGACGCCGTGGTGGTCTGCTCGTTCGGCGACGCCTCGGTCAACCACGCCACGGCCGCCGCCGCGCTCAACACCGCCGGCTGGTACGACCACACCGGCCTGCGGATCCCGGTCCTGTTCGTCTGCGAGGACAACGGGTTCGGCATCAGCGTGCGCTCACCGGAGGGGTGGGTGGCCACCGCGCTGCGGTCCCGACCCGGCATCCGCTACTTCGCCGCCGACGGCACGGATGTGGTGGAGACCCACCGGGTGGCGGCGGAGGCGGCGGCCTGGGTGCGCCGGCACCGCCGGCCCGCCGTGCTGCACCTGAGCACGGTCCGGCTGATGGGGCACGCCGGGGCGGACGCGGAGACCGCGTACCGGAGCCCGGCGGAGATCGCCGCGGACGTGGCGCGGGACCCGCTGCTGGTCACCGCCCGCCGGCTGGTCGAGGCCGGCTACGCCGCCGGGGAGGACCTGCTCGCCCGGTACGACGAGCGGGGCTGGCAGCTGCGCCGGATCGCCGAGGAGGTGCTGGACGAGCCGAAGCTGGCGTCCCCGGTCGAGGTGGTGGCGGAGCTGGCGCCGCGCCGGCCGGTGCGGGTGTCCCGGGCGGTCGCCGAGTCGGCGGCGCACGCGGCCGGGCCGGGCGCCGGTGCCCGGGCGGAGGCGTTCGGCGGCAAGCCGCCGGAGCTGACCGGGCCGTTGACGCTGGCGCAGAGCATCAACGCGGCGCTCGCCGACGGCATGCTCGACCACCCGCGGATGGCCGTGTTCGGCGAGGACGTGGCCGCGAAGGGCGGCGTGTACGGGGTCACGAAGGGCCTGCGGGACCGGTTCGGGGCGGCCCGGGTGTTCGACACGCTGCTCGACGAGACGTCGATCCTCGGTCTCGGGCTCGGCGCCGGGTTGGCCGGCATGCTGCCGGTGCCGGAGATCCAGTACCTGGCCTACCTGCACAACGCCGAGGACCAGCTCCGGGGCGAGGCGGCCACCATGCGGTTCTTCTCCCGGGGCGCGTTCCGCAACCCGATGGTGGTGCGGGTGGCCGGTCTGGCCTACCAGGAGGGCTTCGGTGGGCACTTCCACAACGACAACTCGGTGGCGGTGCTGCGCGACGTGCCGGGGCTGGTGATCGCGGTGCCGGCCCGGCCGGACGACGCCGCGCCGATGCTGCGTACCTGCCTGGCGGCGGCCCGGGTCGACGGCACGGTGTCGGTCTTCCTGGAGCCGATCGCGCTCTACCACTCGCGTGACCTCTACGCCGAGGGCGACGGCGAGTGGCTCGCCGAGTACGCCGAGCCGGGCGCGTGGGCGGACCGGCACGTGCCGATCGGCCGGGCCCGGGTGTACGGGATCGGTTCCGCCGAGGACCTCACCATCATCACCTTCGGTAACGGGGTGCGGATGTCGCTGCGGGCGGCCGCCACGCTGGCCGAGGAGGGCGTCGGCAGCCGCGTGGTGGACCTGCGCTGGCTCGCCCCGCTGCCGGTGGCGGACCTCATCCGGGAGGCCTCGGCGACCGGTCGGGTGCTGGTGGTGGACGAGACGCGCCGCTCCGGCGGGGTGGGCGAGGGGGTGCTCGCCGCGCTCGTCGACACCGGCTACGTCGGAGCGGCGCGCCGGGTGGCCGCTCTCGACACTTTTGTACCATTGGGTCCGGCTGCCCATCATGTTCTGGTGTCCGAGGAAGCCATTACCCAGGGTGCCCGTACGCTGCTGGCACGGTAAATTCCGTTCCACCCGGTGCGCCACTTGCGCAGCGAGCCGCAACTGTGTGGACTGGGCACCACGGCGTCGCACGACGCCGGAGCAGGCATGAGATGAGGAGGCACGCGACAGTGAGCGCGACCGCTGGTCAGGCCGCCGACGGGGTACGCAGCCTGGCGGACCGGTTCGGGATCGAACCGGGCATGGTCGTCATGGAGATGGGCTACGACGAGGACGTCGACACCGATCTTCGAGACGCCCTGACCGACCGCTGTGGAGAACTTGTCGACGAGGACACCGACGAGGTGGTCGACGCGGTCCTGGTCTGGCACCGCGACGGCGACGGTGACCTCTTCGAGCTCCTCGTCGACGCCCTCGGGCCGCTGGCGGACAACGGCGTGGTCTGGCTCCTGACGCCGAAGGCCGGCCGGGACGGCCACGTCGAGCCGAGCGAGGTCGCCGAGAGCGCGCAGACCGCCGGGCTCCAGCAGACCTCCACCATCAACGCCGGCCGCGACTGGAGCGGCGCCCGCCTGGTGCTGCGGCGCGGTTCCAAGAGCAAGAAGTAGGAGCGCGCATGCCGATCGAGGTGGGCGCCGAGGCGCCCGACTTCCTGCTCAAGGACCAGAACAACCAGGAGGTCCGGCTCTCCGACCTCCGCGGTCGCAAGACCGTGCTGCTGGTCTTCTACCCGCTCGCCTTCACCGGCATCTGCCAGGGTGAGCTGTGCGAGGTGCGGGACAACCTCAACGAGTACGTCAACGACGACGTCCAGGTGCTGACCGTCAGCGTCGACTCGGTCTACGCCCACAAGATCTGGGCCGACCGGGAGGGCTACCAGTTCCCGCTGCTGGCCGACTTCTGGCCGCACGGCGCGGTGGCCCAGGCATACGGCGTCTTCAACGAGGTCGCCGGCATCGCCAACCGGGGCACCTTCGTCATCGACCGGGCCGGCGTGGTCCGCTTCGCGGAGATGAACATGCCCGGCGAGGCGCGCGACCAGCAGGGCTGGCGCAAGGCGCTGGCCGAGGCGGTCACCGGCTGATCCCACCCCTGACACGTCGGTCGACCGGGCCGGAGGCCGGCAGGTAAGCTTGCCGCTCCGGCCGGCCGTACGGGCGTTCCGGGCGCGTAGCTCAGTGGGAGAGCACTCGCCTTACAAGCGAGGGGTCGCAGGTTCGAAACCTGCCGCGCCCACCACACACCAGCAGCGAAAACCGCCACGCCGCCTTCGCCGAGGACTTCCCGTCCGAGCGGGCTGACTGACCGCGGTCTCCGGTGCGGCCGTCCAGCCGGTTGCGCGACAACGACCGGTGTCTCTATAACTACTGTCGGCCCCACCGACCTCCGGGGGGTCTGACGGGGGAGATCATGAGGAGAAGATCGGTTTTCGCTGCCGGCGTTCTGGCCGCAGTCCTGGTCATCGTCAGTTCGCCAGGCCCGGCCCAGGCCGCTGACGTCCTGCAGGTCAACGGCGCCTACAGCGACTCGCCAAATCCGGGCACCCTGGTTGTCTCGGTCACCTCTACGCAGCCGATCGCCAACATCCTGGCGGAGGTCGTCACCGAGGACACCGGTGCCCCGGTCGCCCAGACCTCGAGCTTCGCGCTCCAGTCACAGACGTCGGATGCCGCCTTGTGGGCCACATCAGCGCCTCTGATCCTCGACGCGCTCGGCGACTATGTCGTGCACGTCGAGGTGACCGATGTGGCGGGCAACCACGTCCGACAGGAACGGGCCGGTTCGCTTCTCTACCGGGTCGTCACCTTCCTGGACGGAGTCACCGCCGCCCCCAGCACGGTCGACTACGACCGCCGCCAAGTGACCGTTCGCGGAACGCTCAAGGGCCGCTGGCCCGGCACCGGCGAAGTCCGCCCGCTTGCCGAATTCCCCATCGACGTCAACGGATCGGACGGCTCGCCCCCGGTCAGCACCGCACCCGACGGGTCCTTCAGCAGCACTGTCACCATATTCGGCCCCGCTCCGGAAGTGACGGCAACGTACTACGCCTCGCTCGACCGACCTTACTTCGAGCAATCCGAGCCGGTCCGCTTCCCGATCACGATCGATCCCCGGCAGACACGAGTCACCGCGAAGGTCGACCGCACCAGAGTTGTCGCCGGCCGCAGCGTGCAGGTCAGGGGCCAGTTGTCGTGGCTGACCTCGGCCGGCTGGGCCCCGTACGCCAACCAGGCCAGCGTCATCTACTTCAACCTCTGCGACGACAACGGCTGCTACGCCACCTACGGGCCTACGGACACCGACGCCAAGGGGCGGTTCGTGGTAGACATCGTGCCCTCCCAGACCGGGTACTTCCACGTCGTGTTCTCGCCGAACGATCCGTTCAACGGCCGGTTCATCGCCGACAGCGCGACGCGGACCGGGATCGTCACCGTCTTGCCAGCCGGTCCGCTGCGGTAGTGGAACGCACCGGCGAGCCGACCCGGCTCGCCGGTGCGCCAGTGAATCGATCGTTCACCCCGCCGGCCACATTCGTCCCGCAGGCTCTGGTGGAACCGTTCCACCTTCCCGGGCGCCCACCACCCACCACCGCAGTTCAGGGCGCGTAGCCGGGGTCGGCGACGGTCTCCGCGATGCGGGTGAGCCAGTACAGGTCGTTGGCCCGGGACTCGGCACTCGCCTGCGGGTCGAGGACGCCGGCGAGGAACGCGGCGACGTCGTCGAGGCGCCGCTCTTCGCGGTACCAGCTCAGCAACGTCGGCTCCGGCTCCACCGGCCCGTACCCCTCGCGGAACAGCGCGGCGCGGCGCGCGTCGATCGGGTGGTCGCCGAAGTCCTTGCTGTGCACGAACATCAGGTCCCGCTCGCGCGGCGCGAGGATCGGCGCGTCCCAGTCCACCACGTGCAGCGGGCCGTCGCCGTCGGCGATCAGGTTGCCGGGGTGGATGTCGGCGTGGCAGATGACGTGCGGGGCTTGTGGGACGCGGGCGGCCAACTCGTCGACCGTCTCCGCCAGCCGGAGCAGCGCGTCGCCGTACCGGTGCCAGAACGCCCCGAGGGACTCGCTCGTGGCGGCCTGCTCGCCCAGGGTGCACAGCCGCTGCCCGGCCTCCGACCGGTAGGTCTCGACCGGCAGCACGGCGGCGATCTCCGGGCTCGGCCGGACCGCGTGCAGGTGGGCGAGGAACTCGCCGTACTCGATCCACTGGCGGTCGGTCAGTCCCCGACCCCAGAGGCTGCCGCCGTCGCGGTACGGGTAGAGCAGCAGTTCGTCGTCGCCGAACCGGTGCGCGGCCCCGCCGCCGGCCAGGTCCACCGGCGCGACGACCTGCCGGACGCCGTGCGCGCGGAGGAATCCGGGCAGCGCGACGGCCGCCGGGGTGAACTCGCCGCGGCGCAGCTTGAGGAACCAGCGCCCGCCGTCGGACGTGTCCACCCGGTAGGCCCACGCCTGCCCGTCCAGACCGACCGGCAGGAACACGAGGTCGGCGATGTCCAGGGCCCAGGCGGCGGCCACCTCGGCCGCCAGGAGCCGCTCGTCCACGCCCGGCTTGTCGATCACCGCCGGAGCGTCGCAGGTCGTGACGCGCCGGACAAGCGAATTGCCCGGCCGTCAGGGGAGCGGCTCGACGATCTGGACGCCATGGGCGCGCAGCACCGCCTCGACCCGCTTCCGGCCGGCCGACTCCGGTTGCCGCCAGAGCCAGACCTGCCCGACCAGGACCGCGTTGTTCGGCCCGGGCACGTCCCACCGGCCGCCGTTCGGGTACACGGCGAGCGCGAGCCGGCCGAAGCCGGGGCGGGCGATCCCGGCCTGGTGGATCTCGGACCACCGGTAGCTGCGGGTGACCGTGCCCCGGTGCCGGACCAGCAGCCCGATGTCGTCGGCGAGCAGCGCGCCGTCGCGGTGCCGCCAGGCCGAGACGACTGTGGCGGCGGTCATCCCGAGGGGCGCGATGAGCGAGGCGAAGCCGCCCCGGAGGGAGAGAACGACGATTAGGGTGAGCAACCCGAGCGGCACGAGCACCGCCGGCCACCACCGGGATGCGAACAACACCACCGGCTCCGCGCCGGGCCCCCGTTCCTCCGCCACGTGAGCGTTGGTGCCCGGATCGGCGTCGATCGACACACCCGGCGCGCACAATGCTCGGATGGCCGAACGACTGGCGCCGATCCTGCGGGTCCGCGACGCGGACGCCGCCGTCACCTGGTACGCCCGGCTGGGCTTCGCCCGGCTGTGGGAGCACCGATTCGCACCCGACCTGCCGCGCTACACCGGCATCGGCCGGCCGGGTATGGAGATCCACCTGTCCGAGCACGCCGGCGACGCCACCCCCGGCACGTTGCTCTATCTCTACGTGGACGACGTCGACGCGCTGGCGGCGGCGTGTGGCGGGGTCGAGGTGCGCAGCCAGGAGTGGGGGCGGGACTTCGAGGTGACCGACCCGGACGGCAACCGGATCCGGGTCGGCACGGTGCCGGGCTGAACCCCTACTGGCGGCGGCGGGCGTCGGCCTCGGCGTCGAGCAGGTCGTTCAGCGCCAACGCCGAGTTGATCAGCGAGAGGTGGCTGAACGCCTGCGGGTAGTTGCCGATCTGCTCGCCGGTCGCGGCGATCTCCTCGGCGTACAGGCCGAGGTGGTTGCTGAAGGTGAACATCTTCTCGAAGGTGAGCCGGGCGTCGTCGAGTCGACCGGTGCGGGCCAGTGCCTCGACGTACCAGAACGTGCACATGTTGAACGTGCCCTCGTGGCCGGGCAGGCCGTCGGGGGAGTGCACCGGGTCGTAGCGGTGGACCAGGCTGTCGGAGACCAGGTCCCGCTCGATCGCGGCCAGCGTGGACTTCCACAGCGGGTCGCTGGGCGTCACGAAGCCCACCGCCGGCATCGCCAGCAACGCGGCGTCCAGCACGTTCTCGTCGTACGCCTGCACGAAGCTGCCGCGTTCCCGGTGGTAGCCGCGGGCCATGACCTGGTTGTAGATCCGGTTGCGCTGCTCCATCCAGCAGGACATGTCGCCGGGGCGGCCGGTGCGGGTGGCCAGGCGGATGGCCCGGTCCAGCGCGACCCAGGACATCACCCGGCCGAACGTGTAGTTGCGGGGGTGGTGGCGGCTCTCCCAGATGCCGGCGTCGCGTTGGTCCCAGTTGTGGCAGAGCCAGTCGACCAGCCGGACGGTGCTCTTCCACACCTGGTGCGACACCCGGATGCCCTGCTCGTCGGCGAGGTGCATGGCGTAGAGCGCCTCGCCGTGGATGTCGAGCTGGAGCTGGTCGGCGGCGCCGTTGCCGATCCGCACCGGGCGGGAGCCGCGGTAGCCCTCCAGGTGTTCCAGCACCTCCTCGTGCAGGTCCGAGGAGCCGTCCACGCGGTACATGATCTTCAGCGGGTCCTGGTGGTCGCCGGCCTCGCGGATCCGCTCGTCCAGCCAGTCCATGTAGCTGCTGACCTCCTCGGTGAAGCCGAGGCCGAGCAGCGCGTGCACGGAGAACGAGGTGTCGCGGACCCAGGTGTAGCGGTAGTCCCAGTTGCGGGTGCCGCCGACCAGTTCGGGCAGCGCGGCGGTGGGCGCGGCGATCATCGCGCCGGTCGGCGCGTACGTCATGAGCTTCAACGTGATCGCCGAGCGTTCCACCATCTCGCGCCAGCGGCCGGTGTAGCGGGAGCGTTCGACCCAGCGCCGCCAGTAGTCCCGGGTCCACTCGAACATCCCCTGGACCTCTTCCGGGGAGATGATCCGCGGTTCGGTGCCGGCCGTCTCCAGCACCACCCCGCCGGTGTCGCCCTCGTGCAACGTGCCGTACGCGACGAGGTCGCCGTCGTCGAGGCGGACGTCGCCGCCCTGGGCGATGAGCTGCCGCACCGGGTCGACCGGGTTGAACGTGAGCGACGCCGACGGGCTGCGGAAGACGTACCCGTTCTGGTGGCGTTCGAGCTGGTGCTTCTGTCGGGCGTAGTCGAAGCGGGGCCGGCACTCGACCCGGAAGCGCATGCTGCCCCGGACCATGTTGACCATGCGGACCAGGCGGTGCGCGTCGGTGGCCCGTTCGCCGGTGACCGGCATGAAGTCCATCACCTCGGCGACGCCGTCGGCGCTGATGAAGCGGGTGATCAGGATCGGCGTGCCGGGCAGGTAGAGCTGCTTGGTGACGTACCGGACGTCGTCCGGGGCGATGCGGAAGTAGCCGCCCTTGTCCTTGTCCAGCAGCGCGGCGAAGACGCTCGGCGAGTCGAAGCGGGGCGCGCAGAACCAGTCGATCGTCCCGTCGCAGGTCACCAGCGCGGCGGTCTGGAGATCGCCGATGAGCCCGTGGTCCTCGATCGCCGGATAGCTGTCCACGTCGCCCCCCGCGCTCGGCTGCTCCTGCGCATTCCAACCTAGGGGAAGAATTGTCAGGTTAGGGCCGTTTCGTGTAGTCGGCCGTCTCGCGGCGCGCCTCGACCGCCCGGCGGGTCTCCTCGGCCACCAGGTCCGCGTTGATCATCGCCGCCGTCCGGGCGCCGGCCGCCGCCGCGGCACCGACCTGGGCGGACAGGTCGGTCACGTTGCCCGCCACCCACACCCCGGGAACATCGGTACGCCCCGCCGGGTCGGCCGGCACGTACTCACCCGACCCGCTCTCGTGCGGCGTCGCGCGCAGGCCCAGTGCCGCCAGGAAACCGGTCCGCGCCACCATCCGGGGCGCGACGGTCAGCACCTCGCGGGCGACCGTGCGGCCGTCGCGCAGGCGTACCCCGGTCAGCCGGTCCCCGGCGACCTCGACGGCCGCGACCTCGCCCTCGACCACCGGCACGCCACGCGCGGCGAGCTGCTCCGCCTGCTCGTCGGTGAGCGGCGGGGCGGTGTGGCGGAGATAGACCACGTCGTCGCTCCACTGCCGGAACAGCAGCGTCTGGTGCACCGACAGCGGTCCGCTGCCGACGACCCCGATCGGCCGGTCGCGCACCTCCCAGCCGTGGCAGTACGGGCAGTGCACCACGTCCCGACCCCAGCGCTCCCGCAGCCCCGGCACGTCCGGCAACTCGTCCACCAGGCCGGTGGCCACCAGCACCTGGCCGGCCCGCACCCGGCGACCCCCGGCCAGTGCCAGGTCGAAGCTCGCGCCGTCGCGGGTGACGGCCTCGACCTCGCCGGCGAGCAGTTGACCGCCGTACCGGCGGACCTCGTCGCGCCCGCGTGCCAGCACCTCGGCCGGCGGCACACCGTCGAGGGCGAGCAGCGCGTGCACCCCCTCGGCCGGCGCGTTGCGCGGGCTGCCTCCGTCGATCACCAGCACCGACCGGCGCGACCGGGCCAGCATGAGCGCCCCGCTCAGGCCGGCCGCGCCGCCGCCGATCACCACCACCTCGTAGCCGTCCGTCCGTAGCTCGGTCATCGTGACCACCTCCGCGACCAGCCTCCGACAGTCAGTGGTGAAACCGCAAACCTTCTTGCCGTTGTGGCAAACTGGTGCGATGGACGACGACCTCGACCAGGCCCTCGACGCGGTCGGCCCCCGCCTGCGCGCGCTGCGCCGAGAGCGGGAGACCACGCTCGCCGACCTCTCCGCCGCCACCGGCATCTCGGTGAGCACACTGTCCCGGCTGGAGTCGGGCGGCCGGCGGCCCACCCTGGAACTGCTGCTCCCGCTGGCCAAGGCGCACGGCGTCACGCTGGACGAGCTGGTCGGGGCGCCGCCCACCGGCGACCCCCGCATCCACCTGCGGCCGGTCGCCGCGTTCGGGATGACCATGCTGCCGCTCACCCGCCGCCCCGGCGGCATCCAGGCCTACAAGCTGATCATCCCGGCCGGCGGTCGGGCCGAGCCCGAACCGAAGACCCACGAGGGGTACGAATGGGTCTACGTGCTCAACGGCCGGCTGCGCCTGGTGCTCGGCGAGCACGACCTGGTGCTCGCCCCCGGCGAGGCGGCCGAGTTCGACACCCGGGTGCCGCACTGGTTCGGGCGCGCCGACGACCAGGGGGTGGAGTTCCTCAGCCTGTTCGGCAGCCAGGGCGAGCGGGCGCACCTGCGGGCCCGGCCCCGCGACCGGGAGTGATCCTGCACACGCCTGGCACACAGCGCCTGCTCAGCTCGGGTTACCGGCTGGTTAGGGTGGGCCTCGCGAAGTCGTCTCCCGGCCACCGGGATGCGGCTTCGTAGTGCTTCACGGTGTCCGTGGAGCCCAGCCGTCCCGACGTTCTCCGGGCCAACCGCACCGGGACGGCTGCACCCCCACCGCCCGTCCGGCGACGACCGGCGGGCCAACCCGGAACGGAGTACGCCCACGCCATGAGCGTGTCCACGCAGGACCCCGCTGCCCCGGTCGAGCCGACGGAACCCGCCCCGCGCGGCCGCCTCGACAGGTACTTCGAGATCACCCGACGCGGCTCGACCGTGCGGCGCGAGGTGCTCGCCGGGCTCGCCACGTTCGCCACGATGGCCTACATCGTGGTACTGAACCCCCTGATCATCGGCACCGCGCCGGACGTCGACGGCAACCTGCTCGGCATCGCGCCGGTCGCCGGCGTCACCGCCCTGGTCGCGGCCGTCATGACGATCATGATGGGCGTCGTCGGCCGGGTGCCGTTCGCCGTCGCCACCGGCCTCGGGCTGAACGCGTTCGTCGCGTACGCGGTGGCCTCGCAGATGACCTGGGCCGAGGCCATGGGCCTGGTGGTCGTCGAGGGGCTGATCATCACCGTGCTGGTGCTGACCGGCTTCCGCAGGGCCGTCTTCCGGGCCATCCCGGCCGAGCTGAAGGCCGCCATCGCGGCCGGCATCGGCCTGTTCATCGCCATGATCGGGTTCGTCGACGGCGGCCTGGTCCGGCGGGTGCCGGACGCGGCCGGCACCACGGTCCCGGTGCAGCTCGGCGGCGACGGCACGCTGCGCGGCTGGACCACCGTCGTGTTCCTGGTCGGCCTGCTGGTCACCGGCATCCTGGTGGCCCGCAAGGTCAAGGCCGGCGTGCTGATCGGCATCGTGCTCACCACCGTGGTCGCGGTGATCGTGAACGCGCTCGCCAAGCCGGGCCCGGCGTTCGTCGACGGCAAGCCCAACCCGCAGGGATGGCGGCTCAACGTGCCGACGCTGCCCGACCCGCTGATCCAGAAGCCCGACCTGCACCTGGTCGGCAACGTGTCGTTCGGCGCGTTCGCCCACGTCGGCCTGATGACCGCCCTGCTGCTGGTCTTCACGCTGGTGCTGGCGGACT
Source organism: Micromonospora humi (assembly GCF_900090105.1). GTDB lineage: Bacteria > Actinomycetota > Actinomycetes > Mycobacteriales > Micromonosporaceae > Micromonospora > Micromonospora humi. Next base: position 121,769 of record NZ_FMDM01000003.1, read on the forward strand.
TCTTCGACGTCATGGGCACCACGGTCGGCCTGGCCAAGCAGGCGAACCTGGCGACCGAGGACGGCACCGACATGCCCCGCCTCGGCAAGGTGCTCTTCGTCGACGGCGTCGCCGCGGTCGCCGGCGGCGCGGGCAGCGCCTCGTCCGCCACCACGTACGTGGAGTCCTCCTCGGGCATCGCGGACGGCGGGCGGACCGGCCTGACCAGCGTGGTCACCGGCGTGCTCTTCCTCGGCGCGCTGCTGCTCACCCCGCTGGTGTCGCTGGTGCCCAGCGAGGCCGCCGGCCCGGCGCTGGTGGTGGTCGGCGCGCTGATGATCCGCCAGGTGAAGGACATCGACTTCACCGACCTCGGGGTGGCCGTGCCGGCGTTCCTGACCATGACGCTGATGCCGTTCACCTACTCGATCACCAACGGCATCGGCGCCGGCTTCGTGAGCTGGGTGGCGATCCGGGTGGCGCAGGGCAAGGCCCGTCAGATCCACCCGCTGCTCTGGGCGGTCGCGGTGGCCTTCGTGGTCTACTTCGGCATCAACCTGGTCAAGGCGATCACCGGCGTCAGCTGAGCCCGCGATGATCGGCGGGTGAGCTACGCGGACGTCCGAGGCCTGCGGGTCTGGTACGAGGAGCACGGCACCGGTAAGCCGCTGGTGCTGCTGCACGGCTCCTACGGCTCGACGGAGACGTTCGCCGCGGTCCGGCCCGCGTTGGCCGCCCGCCGCCGGCTGATCGCGGTCGACCTGCGGGGGCACGGTCGCACCGCCGGGCTGGACCGGCCGCTGCGCTACGAGTCGATGGCCGACGACGTGGCCGCGCTGCTGCGCCACCTCGACCTGCCCCAGGTCGACCTGCTCGGCTACTCGCTCGGCGGCGGGGTGGCGCTGCGTACCGCGATCCAGCATCCGGCGCTGGTCCGCCGCCTGGTCCTGGTCTCCACCCCGTTCCGGCGGCGGGGCTGGCACCCCGACGTGCTGGCCGCGATGTCCGCCCACGACGAGCGCGCCGGCGAGCGGATGCGCGGCACCCCGGCCCACGAGCGGTACGCGCGGGTGGCGTCCCGGCCGCAGGACTGGCCGGCGCTCTGGGCCCGGAGCGGTGAGCTGCTGCGCCGTGACTACGACTGGTCGGCGGGGGTGGCCGCGCTGCCGATGCCGGTGCTGCTGGTCTTCGCCGACGCCGACGCGATCCCGGTGCGTCACATGGCCGACTTCTTCGACCTGCTCGGCGGCGCGCGCCGGGACGCGGGCGCGGATCGGCCCGCGTCCCGGCTCGCGGTGCTGCCCGGGCTGACCCACGACGACGTGGTCGCGTCACCCGCCCTGCCGGCGGCGGTGCTGCCGTTCCTCACCCACACCGCACGCGCCCCCGGCTGACCCGGGAGCTTCCGTCAGGCGGCCAGGACCTCGGTGTTCTCCGGTCGTGCCGGGTCCGCCGTCGGGCGCGGGCGCAGCATCGCGTACGCGATGACGGCGGCGACCGCGACGAGCCCGGCGCCGACCGCGAACGCGAGGTGGAAGCCGCTGGTCAGCGCCGGGGCCGCTGCGTCGCCGGCCGCGATCCGGTCGGCCGTGCGGGCGGCGGCCAGGGTGGACAGCACCGCGACGCCGAGCGCCATGCCGATCTGCTGGGTGGTGTTGAACAGCCCGGAGGCGAGGCCGGCGTCCTCGGCGCGGGCGGCGGACATGCCCAGCGTGGTCAACGCCGGCAGCACCAGACCGAACCCGGCGGCGAGCAGCATCACCGGCAGCACGTCGGTGCGGTAGTCGCCGTCGACCGGGACGCGGACCAGCAGCGCGAAGAGCGCGACGAGCAGGACGAGCCCGGCCAGCAGCACGGCCCGCTCGCCGAACCGGGCGTTGAGCCGGGCGGAGGCCCCGAGTGACACCGCGCCGATGGTCACGGCCGCCGGCAGCAGGGCCAGCCCGGTGCGGGTGGCGTCGTAGCCGAGCACCTGCTGGAGGTAGAGGGTGACCAGCACCTGGAACGCGAACGTCGCGGCGACGGTGAGCACCTGGACGAGGTTCGCCACGGCGACGCCGCGCGAGCGCAGGATCCGCAACGGCATGAGCGGGCGTCGTGCGGTGGCCTGCCGCAGCACGAAGCCGGCGAGCAGGGCGACGGCCAGGCCACCGAGGCCGAGCGTGTGCGCGGACGTCGCGCCGTACCGTTCGACGGTGACCACGGCGTAGATGCCGAGCACCAGGCCGGCGGTGACCAGCAGCGCGCCGAGCACGTCGGCGCCGGCCGCGAGGCCGAGACCCCGGTCGGTCGGCAGTGCCCGGACCCCGAGGGCGACAGTGGCCACGCCGATCGGCAGGTTGATCAGGAAGATCCAGTGCCAGCCGAACGCGTCGGTGAGCAGGCCGCCGGCCACCTGGCCGATGGCCGCGCCGGCGGCTCCGGTGAAGCTGAACACCGCGATCGCGCGTCCCCGTGCGCCGGCGTCGGGGAAGAGGGTGACCAGGATGCCGAGGCTGACCGCGGTCGCCGCCGCGCTGCCGACCCCCTGGAGGAAACGGGCGGCGACCAGGACGGCGGGGGAGCCGGCCACGCCGGCGAGCACCGAGGCGGCGGTGAACAGCCCGGTGCCGGCGAGGAACAGGGCGCGGCGGCCGACGAGGTCGCCGAGCCGGCCGGCGAGCAGCAGCAGACTGCCGAAGGCGATCAGGTAGGCGTTCACCACCCAGCTCAGCCCGGTCGGGCTGAAGCGCAGGTCGCGCTGGATGGCGGGCATCGCCACGGTGACGATGCTGCCGTCGAGGATGGTCATCAGGGCGCCGGTGGCGAGCACGAGCAGCGCGAGCGGACGGGAGCGCGGAGCGGACATGGAGTCCTCCTGTCGAGAGGTACGACAGGAGGACCGTAACGGATAGTTCCGTTACAGACAATCTCTTTGAGTCCTACTGGCGGGCCCGGCGGGCCGGACGCGGGCTCGGCACCGGATCGGCCAGGTGGCCGGCGGTCAGGTGCGCCAACGCGCGCAGGAGGGCGTCCCGCTCGTCGTCGGGCAGGCTGGCCAGCGCCTCCGCGTGCACCCGGTCGACAATCTCCTGACTCCGCGCGGCCACCCGCGCCCCTTCCTCGGTCACCGCGACGATCCGCGCCCGCCGGTCGGTGCTCGACGGGCGGCGCTCGGCCAGCCCGGCCCGCTCCAGCGCGTCCACCGTGACGACCATGGTGGTCTTGTCCATGTCGCCGATCTCGGCCAACTGGATCTGGGTCCGCTCCTCCGGCAGCGCGTGCACCAGCACGCAGTGCATCCGCGCGGTCAGCCCGATCTCCGCCAGGGCCGCGGCCATCCGGGTGCGAAGCACGTGACTGGTGTGGTCGAGCAGGAACGACAGGTCCGGGGTGGCGCGCGACGGGCCCAGGGCGGTCATGTCGCCAGCGTACCCACGGTTCCGTGCCGGATCATCCGGCACGGAACCGCCACGGTCGGGTCCGGCGACGACGCAGGATCCGGTAGACGGCCAGCCCACCCAACGCCAGCACCGCGACGCCCAGGCCCCACCACACCCGGCCGCCCAACCCGGACGGCGGGTGCGCCTCGCGGACCCGGCCGGCGTGCACCACCGCGTCCGCCACGTCGATGGCGAGCACCTGGTCCGGCGCGGTGAGCAGCGTGGTCGGCGCGGCGGCGCCCGGCGTCAGCCCCAGCACCCGGATCGACCGCACGGCCTGGTACCAGGTCCGCTCGCCCATGTCCAACGGCCTGCCGGTGGGCGGGGCCGGCGCGTTCGGCTCCGGCCGGTACGCGACCACCCACGCGCCCCCGTCCGCCTGCCAGCCGAGCAGCCGGATCGCCCGCACCCCCGAGACGGTCGGCAACGCCGGCGCGGGCAGCGCCCGCCCCTCGACGTCCACCCGGCCCAGCCGCCACCGGTCGGTCGCCGGCTCGCGTTCGACCAGGGCCAGCGAGCCGTCCGGCAGCCAGGCGCCCTTGCCGGCCAGGGCGCTCTCCGCCGGCAGCGCGAACGAGGTCAGTTGCCGTCCGTCCGCGCTCGACACCAGCACCTTGTCGCCGACCTGGTAGGCCAGCCGGGACCCGTCGGCGGTGAACGCCACCGGGGTGCCGAAGACCGGCACCTGCGTGGTCTCCAGCAGGCGGACCGCCCGGCCGGTGTCGATCCGCAGCAGGCTGAGCGTGTTGAGGTGGGCGCTGACCTCCGGGTTCGCCGGCGTGGTGTCGCGGACCACCAGCGCCGACCCGTCCGGCGCCCAGCCGGCCGGATCGGTCATCGAGCTGCCCGCGCGTGGGCTGGGCAGGTGCCGGGTCACGCCGGTGACCAGGTCGACCAGGTTGATCCCGGGCCGGAAGCCGGACCGGTCCGGCACGGCCAGCCGGCGCCCGTCGGGGGAGAGCAGCACCCCCTCGCCGGCCGGCACCTCGGCCCCCACCGTCCAGGTGCGGTAGCGGTCCGCGTCGGCGGCGACGATGCCGACCGTGCCGTCCTCGTCGGTCAGCCCGGTCAGCCCGCGCGCCTGGCCGCTGAACGCCACCGACGCCGGGCCGAGGCGCGGCCGGTCGGTGGCCCGCAACGCGCCGAGCGGCGGCAACCCGAGCCGGTCCGGCAGCGCCGCCGCACCCGGGTCGGCCGGCGCGGGCGCGGCCCGCCCGCCGCCGCGTACCGCCGGCGGCACGGCCGCCGCCAGCGCCAGCACCACCGCGACCACCGCGACGGTCCGCAACCGCGTGCGCCGCGCGGTTCGCACCGCCCGGTCGTGCACCGGGTACGCGGGCACCTCGGCCGCCGCCTCCCGCAACGCCTCCCGCAGCCGTACGCTCACCGCCCGCTCCTCTCCGGTGTCCGCTCCCACAGGCCGGGGACGAGGTCCCGGAGCCGGCGTACGGCGTCGTGTCCGTGCCGTTTCACCGTGCCCACCGAGCAGCCGAGCACGTCGGCGACCTGCGCCTCGGTCAGGTCCTCGTAGTAGCGCAGCACCACCACGGCCCGCTGCCGCGCGGTGAGCAGCCGCAGCGCCGCCACCACGCTCAACCGCAGCGCGGTGTCCTCGGTGTGGTCGCCGCCGCCCCGCTCGGCCGGCGACGCGTCCAGCCGTTCCGCCACCCGCCGTCGGCGCCACCACGACACCTGCTGGTGGTACATCACCCGGCGCACGTACGCCTCGGGGTCGCCGTCGCGGATCCGCCGCCAGTGCCGGTAGGTCCGGGCCAGCGCGCTCTGCAACAGGTCCTCGGCGAGGTGGTGGTCCCCGGTCAGCAGGTACGCGGTCCGCGACAACGCGGGCGACCGCTGCACCACGAACTCGTGGAACGTCTCCGACATGCCCACCCCCTCGCTGCAATGAACGCCTGTCGGCCGCCGGAAGGTTGAGGCGTCCCGGCTGGTGGCTGCCGTCGATGTGAGCCACCTATCCTCGGATGACAAGCCATGGGTCAGCTGACGGGGTGGTCGATGCTGAGGGATCCGGCCGCGGACCGGCACGTGCCGGGCGACAGCCGGCGGCGCAACCTCGGTGCGCTGCTCCGGCGGGTCCACCTGGGCGGCCCGGTCTCGCGTGTCGGGCTCGCCGATTGGCTGGGCGTCAACCGCAGCACGGTCATGGCGCTCACCGCGGAGCTGGCGGCGGCCGGCCTGGTCCGCGAGATGCCCGCCTCGGCGAGCGGACGCGCCGGGCGACCGTCCTTCGTGGTCCGGCCGGAATCCGAGGCCGTCCACGTCCTCGCCTTCGACATCGCGGTGGACCGGCTCGTGGCCGCCCGCGTCGGGCTGGGCGGGGCGGTGTCGGCCCGGCTGGAGGCGGAGCGGCCCCGGGCCGGGGCCGACCTGGACTCGGTGGTGTCCGTGCTGGCCGGCTTCGGGCGGGAGCTGCACCGCGACGCGCCACCGGGGTCGGTGTGCGTGGGCGTCGGGGCGTCCTACTGCGGGATGATCCGGCCCGGGGACGGGATGGTGCGGTTCGGACCCGACATGGGCTGGGTCGACCAGGCGTTCGGCGCCGAGCTGGCCCGCCGGTTGGACCTTGGCCTCCCGGTCCTGGTCGGCAACGAGGCGCACCTGGGCGCGATGGCGGAACACCAGCGCGGCGCCGGCGTCGGCGCGCAGAACCTGATCTACCTGCACGGCGACGTCGGCGTCGGCGGCGGGATCATCGTCGGTGGGGACCTGCTCGACGGCGACGGCGGGTACGGCTCCGAGGTCGGTCACATGGTGGTCAACCCCGACCGGGGGCGGCCCTGCGGCTGTGGCTCCCGTGGCTGCCTGGAGGCCGAGGTGGGTGAGCGGGCGCTGCTCGACGAGGCCGGCCGCCCGGCCGACCACCGGGGACGTGACGCAGTGCGGGCCGTGGTCACCGCCGCCGGCCGGGGCGACGCGGCCGCCCGCGAGGCGCTCGGGCGCATCGGCGACTGGCTGGGCATCGGGGTGGCGAACCTGGTCAACCTGTTCAACCCCGGCGTGGTGATCTTCGGCGGGACGCTCCGCGAGGTGTTCCCGGCGGCGGCGCCCCAGGTCCGCCGCCGGATCACCGCCAACGTGCTGCCCGTCTCCCGGGACGAGGCCCGCTTGACCGTCTCCGCCCTGGGCTACGACGCCACCCTGATCGGCGCCGCCGACCTGGCCTTCTCCCCACTCCTCGCCGACCCCCTGCGCGCGCCCACCCGAACCCCAACCCCCCGCTAGCCCTGCCGCCCCCTCCCTCCCTCCCTCCCTCCCGCCCCCTCGTCGATCATGGAGTGGTGGTTGTGGACCGAACGGTTGAACCCGGCATTCCTGGCGCCACAACTCCATGATCGACGACGCCGGCCGGCCAGGGCGTTCGCTGCCCTGGCGGCGGTCGACCCGTTCGGGCTCCAACGGTGGCGCCTGCGTCGAGGTGGCGGACGATCTGCCGGGGTCGTCGGCGTGCGCGACAGCAAGGACCTGTCGGGCCCCACCCTGGCCTTCGCGTCCGCCTCCTGGCGCGCCTTCGTCACGTACCCGAAGCGGGTTTGACCTTATTCGCCCAGCCGGCGGGCCAGCCAGGGCAGCAGCGCGTCGCCCTGCAACCGCTGGAACGCCCGCACGGTGGGGATGCCGGGCGGCGGCGGCTGCCGGGCGCCGTCGAGGAAGAAGCCGGTGAAGCCGGCCAGTGCCCCGGTCAGGTCGGCCGGGTCGACGTGCGCGGTGAGCGGACCGGTGGCGAGCAGCGCGTCCGGGTCGTGGCCGCCGTACACCTGCACGTTGACGACGGTGAGCAGGGTGTCCAGCCAGGCCGGCCCGCGGCAGGCCCAGGGCCAGTCGACCACGGTGACCGTACCGTCCGGGCCGAGCAGCAGGTTGTCGGCGCGGACGTCGAGGTGGCAGAGCGTGTCGCCGGCCAGGGCGGCGAGGCCCCGGTCGGCGGCGGCGCACAGGTCGTCCAGGTGGGCCCGGGCCCACGGGCCGAGGTCGGCCGGCGGCTCCTCGGCGATCCGCCGCCAGCCGCCGAAGTCGTGCGCGAGCGCCTCGGCCGCGGCGGTGGTCGCGACGGCGGGGGCCGGGGTGAGCGCCGCGGCCATCGTCTCCAGCGTGGACAGCACGGCGGTCAGCTCGGTCGCCTGCCACGGGGTGGCCGGGTGCCGACCCTCGACGTCGGCGTAGACCAGGGTGATCCACTCGCCGTCGTCGTGGCTGCCGAGCAGCCGGGGGGCCGGGGTGGTCGCCGGTAGGGCGGCGGCGATCCGGGCCTCGGCCCGGTGCATGGCGGGGCTGCGGTCGTTCTGCGCCGGGCTGACCGCCTTGACGAACGCCCGCCCGCCCCGGGCGGTGCGGACCCGGTCGGCGGTGCCGGGGGAGAAGCCGCCCGGCTGCGACTCGGCCGCCACCACCCGGTCGTCGAGGATGGCCTCCACCGCGGTACGGACGTGGGCGGGCAGGTCGCGCCATGTGATGCGGGTCTTCGTCGGGCTGCTCACCGTCCCACCGTGCGTGCGCCCGCCCTCGGTGGCAACCGAGTTAGGAAGGCGAGCTGTCAAGAGGGGGCCCCTCCTCTACCGAATGCGTTAACAAGGGGCCCCGCCTTACCGCGCGTAGCGCAGCACCACCACGCCGCTGTCGAGGGGACGCGCGGCGGTGAGCGTGAATCGGCTGGGCGCGAACCCGCGCTCGACCAGCGGGATGCCGCTGCCGACGACGACCGGGTTGAGCTTGACCACCAGCTCGTCGACCTCGTCGAGGAGTTGGCCGGCGAGCTGGCCGCCACCGCAGAGCCAGATGTCGCCGCCGGGCTGGGCCTTCAGGTCGCGGACGAACGCCACCGGGTCGCCGGCCACCACCTCCACGTCCGGGTGGTCGGCCGGGGCGAGGGAGCGGCTGAAGACGTACTGCTTCAGGTGGGCGTACGGGCTGGTGACGCCGATCTTCAGGCCCGGCTCGTAGGCGCCGCGACCCATCAGCACGGTGTCGAAGCGGCCGGCGGGCTCAGCCGGCACGCCGAGCTGGGCGTGGGCGAACGTGGGCAGCGTCTGCGGCCACTCGGCGACCAGGTAGGACGCCACGTCCGGCTCCGGCGGGAGGAAGTCGAAGGACCCGTCGGGGGCGGCGATGAAGCCGTCGAGGGTGCTGGCGACGACGTACACGAGCGTGCGCAAACCGACTCCGATGTCCGAGGGCAACCACGACGGCTGTCGTGGTTCGGTGCCGAATGTACAACACCTGTCGTGGTTGTTGCTAGGCTGTGCCGCGTGGCCCGCAACACCGAACGCCGTACCCTGCTCGCCGACGCCGGCCTGCGGGTCCTCGCCGTCGGCGGCGCGCGCGGGCTGACCCACCGGGCCGTCGACGCCGAGGCGGGCGTGCCCACCGGCACCGCCTCCAACTACTTCCCGTCCCGGGCCGCGCTGCTCGCCGGCCTGGCCGAGCGGATCTTCGACCGGATGGCCCCCGACCCGACGGTGCTGGCCGACCTCGGCCGCCGGGAACCGTCGATCGCCCTGGTCACCGACTACCTGCGCGACATCGTCACCCGCACCACCCGCGAGCCCGACCTCACCCGGGCGCTGCTGGAGCTGCGGCTGGAGGCCGCCCGCCGGCCCGAGCTGCGCGCCGCGCTCGGCGACGTGCTGCGCCGGGGGTACGCCGACGACGTCGCCTTCCACGTCGCCGCCGGCCTGCCCGGCGGCGCGTACGAGGTGGCGCTGCTGCACTACGCCGTCGACGGGTTCCTGCTCGACCTGCTGACCACCTCGATCGACGCCGGGTTCGACCCCGATCGGGTGGTCTCCACCCTGGTCTCCCGCCTGGTCGGTGGCGCGGACCTCGCCCCCTGAGCGGTTCTCCGCCCGGGTTACCCGACCGCCAACTGCGGGAACGCTGGCCCGGACGCCCCTGGGAAGGAGCATCGGATGACCGAAGGCACCGGACTGACCATCGGCGTGCTCGGGTCGTACGGCGGTCGCAACCTCGGCGACGAGGCGATCCTCACGGGTCTCCTGGCCGACCTGCGCCAGCACGAGCCGAACGCCCGGATCATCGTGTTCTCCCGCAACCCGGCACACACCGCGCTGGCCCACCCCGACGTCGAGGCGGTGCCGTGGGAGGGCGTCAGCCGGGTCGACTCGTCCCAGGTGCTCAACCAGCTCGACCTGCTCGTCCTCGGCGGCGGCGGGATCCTCTACGACAAGGAGGCCCGGCGCTACCTCCGGGTGGTCCGGGTCGCCCAGGAGCGGGGCCTGCCGCTGCTGACCTACGCGGTCGGGGTGGGCCCGCTCACCGACGGGGTGGACACCGGCATGGTCCGCGAGACGCTCGCGCAGGCCGTCGAGGTGACCGTCCGCGACCAGGAGTCCCGGATGGTGCTGGAGGAGGCCGGCCTGGTCAACCCGATCACCGTCACCGGAGATCCGGCGTTCCTGCTGGAGCCGGAGGAGTTCCCCGCGCAGTGGCTGCGCGAGGAGGGCGTACCGGCCGGCTCCCGGCTGGTCGGGCTGAGCGTGCGCGAGCCGGGCCGGGCCGCGGAACGCCTCGACGTCGACGGCTACCACCGGCTGCTCGCCCAGATCGGTGACTTCCTGGTGCACCGCATCGACGCGCACGTGCTCTTCGTGCCGATGGAGCGCGACGACATCCGGCACTCGCACGGCGTGCTGTCCCACATGATCGCCGCCGACCGGGGCCGGATCCTGCACGGCGACTACCGCCCGGCGCAGATCCTCGGCCTGATGCGCCACTTCGACCTCGCGGTCGGCATGCGACTGCACTTCCTGATCTTCGCCGCCATGATGAACACGCCGTTCCTGCCGCTGCCGTACGCCGGCAAGGTCTTCGACCTGGCCCAGCGGCTCGGCGTGCCGGCGCTGCGCGGCATGGAGCGGGAGGTGGAGGGCCCGCTGCTGGCCGAGGTGGACCGGCTGTGGGACGAACGGGCGGCCCGGGCCGACGAGACCGCCCGCCGGGTGGCCGAGGTCTGCGACCAGGCGCGCGGCACCTCGCAGGTGACCCGCAGCGTGTTGGACAGCATCCGGGCCCGGGCGTTGACCCCGGCGGCGTGAGCCGGCGCGGTCAGACCGCCGGCCCGCGCCAGGTGTAGACCCACTCGTGGTCCGGCCGGTCACCCGACTCCAGCTCGTAGATCTCCGCCTCCGCCAGACCGCCCGGCCCGAGGTGGTGGTGGGTCAGCGGCGGGCGGCCGTTGCTGTCCAGCTCGACCGTGACGCTGTCACCGTCGGCCGCGCCCCCGACCAGGGGGATCTGCACCGTGGAAGCCATGCGCCCATCCTGCACCGGCCGGCCGGCGCGCGCAGCGGATAGCGGGGCGGCGGGCCCGCCGGTGGTCAGACCCGGGGGAGCAGCCCGTCCGGATACTCCATCCCGTCGTGGGTGCACGCGGTGGCGGCCACCCGGGCGGCGTACCGGGCCGCGTCCGGCGGGGCGGCGCCGCGCAGCCGGGCGGCGACCAGGCCGGCGGCGAACGCGTCCCCGGCGCCGTTGGTGTCCACCACCGGTGCCGGCGGGGTGGCCGCGGGCACGTGCGCCGGCGGCGCGTCCGGGGTGTGCAGCGTCGCGCCGGCCGCCCCGCCGGTGACCAGCACCGTGCGCGGCGCCAGCGCGGCAGCCGCCTCGCCGGCCCGCTCGCCCAGCAGCACATCGCTGACGAACACCAGGTCGGCGGCCTCGGCGAACGGGCGGTGGTAGTCGTTCTCGCCGTCCCAGTCGTGCAGGTCCGTGGAGAGCGACGCCGCGCCCCGCAGCACCGACAGCGCGTCCCGGGCCCAGTCCATGATCGAGACGTGCACGTGGGAGGCCTCGGCGACCAGCGCGGCCAGCTCGGCGTCGGCGAACGGCGCCGGGCCGGACCAGGGCCGGGGATCGTAGAGCGACATCCGGCGACCGGCCGGGTCGACCAGGTTCACCGAGCGCCGGGTGCCGGCCGGCGCGTCGACCAGCACGGTCCGCACCGAGGTACGCGCCAGCGCCGCCCGCACCACGTCGCCGGCCGGGTCGGCGCCGAGCACGTCGACGAGCGTCACCCGCAGGCCGAGCGCGTGCGCGGCCAGCGCCACCCCGGCGCCGGTGTTGCCGATCCGCAGCTCGACCGGGGGCACGGTCAGCGAGTCGGCGGCGGGCAACGGCAGCGCGGGCACCCGGGCGCGGACGTCCACGCCCAGCCCGCCGATCACGAGAAGGTCGACCATGGCGCCGACGATAACCGCGCCCGGCCGCCTATCCTGGCCCCGGGCGTCGTCGAGGGGGAACTGCGTGCTGGTCATCCACGGGCTGTGGCTGCCCGGCGCCGGGCTCGCGCTGTGGGCCGAGGACGGCACGCTACCGGCCCGCGCCCCGCGCCGGCCCGGCCGCGCCCCGCGGGAACGGCCGCACCCGTTCGCCGCCGACCACGCCACGCTGGCCGCCGCGCTCGACGGGACACCGGGCGAGCCGATCTCCGTCCTGCTCGGCCTGCCCACCCGGGCCGGCTCGCCGGTGGAGTCCCCGGAACTGGTCCGGGCCACCGTCGAGGAGCCGGTCCGTGGTCCGGTCACCCGCGCCGGCTGGCGGGTCCCCGCCCTGGCGTACGCCCCGGACGACGCGTGCGCGCTGCTGCGCGCCGCCCTGCCGGACCCGGTCGGGGCGAGCCTGCGGCACCTGGCCGAGCTCGCCGGCTTCGCCGCCGACCTGGTCGCGCGTGGCCGCCTCCTCCCGAGTGTTGAGGAGGGGCCCCCGGTTAACGCCTCCGGTAGAGAAGGGGCCCCTTCTCACCGCGTCGCCCGAACGGGGCGCGGGGTGCGGGCGGTGGACGACTCCGACGTGACGACCGCGCGGGCGCTCTGGCTGCCGCTGCTCACCGGCACCGACGCGGCCTGGGCCCGGGACCTGGCGTCGGCGCTGCCCCCGGCGGCCCGCGCCGCGCGGGCGTGGCAACCGGCGCCTTCGGGTGCGTCTGTGGACGCCCGGACGACCACAGACGCACCTGTTGCGGTGGACGGCCGATCGGCGGCTACCGCGCCGCCGGCCGGGACGGCCGGAGGGCTCCCGGTGACCGGCGGGACCGACCCGAGCGGCCGGCCCGCCGGGGCGTTCGGACGCAGCGGGCGGGCCGGGGACGTCGGGCCGGGGGATCTCCTGGCGGACGCGCTCGACGCGCTGGTCGACGCCGCCGCCCGGGTGGCGCTGGCGGACACCCGGCTGCACCGGGGGATGCGCCCCGGCGGCCCGGTGCCGCGCTGGCTGGCCGCGCTCACCGGCCCGGAGCGCGAGTTCCCCGCCGAGCCGGCCGCGCTGGCGACGCTGCGCGCCGCGCTGGACGCCTGGCAGCGCGACGCCGCCGGCGGGGCGGTACGGGCCACGTTCCGCCTGGTCGAACCGCCCACCGACCCGGTCGCCGAGCTGGTCGACGGCGGCACCTGGCAGGTGGAGTTCGGGCTGCACCCGGCCGACGAGCCGGGGCTGGTGGTCGACGCCGGGCACATCTGGCAGCGGCCCGCGCCGGCGCTCGCCGCGCGCGGCGTCGACCCGCAGGAGACGCTGCTGGCCGAGCTGGGCCGGGCCAGCCGGCTCTGGCCCGAGGTGGAGGCGGCCCTGCGTACCGCCGCGCCCGAGGGGATGGAGCTGGACGCCGAGGGCGCGCACCGGTTCCTGCGCGAGGGGGCGCCGGTGCTGCACGCGGCCGGCTTCGGCGTGCTGCTGCCGTCCTGGTGGCGGCGTTCCTCGTCGCGCCTGGGCGCCAGGTTGCGGGCCCGCAGCCGCACCGCGCCGGGGGCGGTCGCCACCGCGGCGGGCGGGTTGGGGCTGGACGCGCTCGTCGACTACCGCTGGGAGGTGGCCCTCGGCGACCAGCCGCTGACCGCCGAGGAGTTGGCCTCGCTCGCCGACCTGAAGTCGCCGCTGGTGCGACTGCGCGGGCGGTGGGTCGAGCTGGACCCGCAACGCCTGGAGGCCGGGCTGCGGCTGCTCCGGTCCTCGGGCGAGCTGACCGTGGCCGACCTGCTGCGGATGGGGCTCTCCGGGGAGGAACGCGGCGGCGAGCTGCCGGTGCTGGACGTGGTCGCCGACGGCGCGTTGGGTGAGCTGCTGGCCGGCGAGGCGGAGCGGCGGCTCACCCCGGCCGACCCGCCGCCGGGCTTCGTCGGGACGCTGCGGCCGTACCAGCGGCGCGGGCTGGCCTGGCTGGCCTTCCTCCAGTCGCTCGGGCTGGGCGGGATCCTCGCCGACGACATGGGGCTGGGCAAGACCGTGCAGCTGCTCGCGCTGCTCGCCGGCGACCCGCCGGAGGCCGGGCCCACCCTGCTGGTCTGTCCGATGTCGCTGGTCGGCAACTGGCAGCGGGAGGCCGCCACGTTCGCGCCCGACCTGCGCGTACACGTGCACCACGGCGCCGAGCGCGCGCGGGGCGAGGGGTTCGCCGCGGCCGTGCGCGCGGCGGACCTGGTGGTGACCACCTACTCGGTGGCCGCGCGCGACGCGTTCGAGCTGGCCGGCGTCGACTGGCACCGGGTGGTGGTGGACGAGGCGCAGGCGATCAAGAACGCCGCGACCAGGCAGGCCGAGGCGGTCCGGTCGCTGCCCGCGCGGCACCGGGTCGCGGTCACCGGTACGCCGGTGGAGAACCGCCTCGCCGACCTCTGGTCGATCATGCAGTTCGCCAATCCGGGGCTGCTCGGACCGGCCGCGGTGTTCCGCAAGCGGTTCGCCGAGCCGATCGAGCGGCACGGCGACGCCGAGGTGGCCGAGCGGTTGCGCCGGATCACCGGCCCGTTCGTGCTGCGCCGGCTCAAGACCGACCCGTCGATCATCACCGACCTGCCGGAGAAGCTGGAGATGGAGGTGCTCTGCAACCTCACCGCCGAGCAGGCCGCCCTCTACCGGGCCGTGGTCGACGACATGATGGCGAAGATCGAGTCCAGCGACGGGATCGAACGCCGGGGGCTGGTGCTGGCCACCATGACCCGGCTCAAGCAGGTCTGCAACCACCCGGCCCAGCTGCTGCACGACGGCTCCGCGCTGGCCGGCCGCTCGGGCAAGCTGGAACGCCTCGACGAGATCGTCGACGAGGTGCTCGCGGCGGGGGAGAAGGCGCTGCTGTTCACCCAGTACGCCGAGTTCGGCGGGATGCTGCGCGGGCACCTGTCGGCGCGTACCGGCCGGGAGGTGCTGCTGTTGCACGGCGGCGTCGGCAAGGCCGACCGGGACGCCATGGTGGCCCGGTTCCAGACCCCGGACGGGCCGCCGCTGTTCGTGCTCTCGCTCAAGGCCGGTGGTACCGGGCTCACCCTCACCGCGGCCAACCACGTGGTGCACGTGGACCGCTGGTGGAACCCGGCCGTCGAGGACCAGGCCACCGACCGGGCGTTCCGCATCGGGCAGCGCCGGCGGGTGCAGGTACGCAAGTTCGTCTGCGCCGGCACCGTGGAGGAGAAGGTGGCCGCGATGATCGCCGACAAGCGGAGCCTGGCCCGGTCGGTGGTGGGCAGCGGGGAGCAGTGGGTGACCGAGCTGTCCACCGACACGCTGCGCGAACTGTTCACGCTGGAGGCCGGGGCGGTGGTCGAGTGAGCCCGAGCTTCGACGACTACGGGCCGCCGCGTCGGGTCGAGGGCGGGCTGCGGGCCCGCAGCACCCGGGGCGCGATCGGGCGGTCCTGGTGGTCCCGACGCTTCCTGGAGGTGCTGGAGTCGTTCGCGCTCGGCTCCCGGCTCACCCGCGGCCGGGCGTACGCGCGGCGGGGGCAGGTGCTCCGGCTGGACGTCTCACCCGGTCTGGTCACCGCCGAGGTGCAGGGCTCCCGGCCCCAGCCGTACCCGGTGCGGATCGGGCTGGCCGCGTACCCGGAAGGGGTGTGGCGGCGGATCGAGGCGGAGCTGGCCGGGCAGGCGTTCTTCAGCGCCCGGCTGCTCGCCGGTGACCTGCCGGCGGAGCTGGAGGAGTTGTTCGCCGCGGCGGGCGCGCCGCTGTTCCCGACCGAGGTCGGGGAGTTGGCGCAGCGGTGCGGCTGCCCCGACTTCGCGGTGCCGTGCAAGCATCTGGCGGCCACGTTCTACCTGCTCGCCGAGGCGTTCGACGCCGACCCGTTCCAGTTGTTGCACTGGCGTGGCCGGGCCCGGGGCGACCTGCTCGCCCGGCTTCGTGCGCTGCGCGGCACCCGATCCGGCGGCGCGGCGGCGCCGAGCGCCGCCGGGGCCCACGGGACCACGTCGGCGGGGCAGACGGACGCGGCGGGGCCGGCGGGCCCGCCGGTCGGCACGCCGGTGCCGGTGCTCGGCGCCGCGCGGGCGCTGGCCGGGATGCCCGCGGTCGATCCGGCCGAGGAACTGGACCGGTTCTGGCTCTCGCCGGTGGCGCTGCCGGACCGACCGCCCACCCTGGACACCGGCCCGGAGCTGCTGCTGCGGCAGCTCGGTCCGCCCGACCCGGAGCTCGGCGGTCCGGGCCTGGCCGAGCGGCTCCGCCGCGCGTACCGGGCCTTCGGCGAGACGCCGAACGGTTAAGAGGGGGCCCCGCCTCTACCGGAGGCGTTAAGAAGGGGCCCTTCCTTACGCCTCACAGGAGGCGGCGGCGGAAGCGCCACATCACTGCGGCGTTGGCGACCAGCACCATGGCGCAGATCGCCCCGGCCAACCGCCCGGCCAGCACGGTCATCGCCGGCAGCGACGCCCACAGCACGATCGTCATCAGCATCATGTACCGGCCCCGGCGGCCCTTGAGCCGGCTGTCCAACCGGGCGAAGAACCGCGGATCGCTCTCCCGCAGCTGGCGGGTGATCTGTTCGAACCTGCGCTGATCCTCTTGGCTGAGCATGGCGGTGTGCCTTCCCCTCACGGCTTCAGCGGTTCGGCGGCATACCCGGATCTCCGGTGGGTCACGCGCCGCCGCTGCTGCTTGTTTCGCCGGCTCGGGCAGTCGTGCACGCACCGCGCGGACACCTCAGCGCAGGCTTATCCGTACCTTAAGTTTCCCTGTTGTCGTGAACGGGCCCGGCGACGGCTCGGCGGGTCGAAACCTCGCGTCCGGTCGGTTCGCGCCCGGGTCGGCCCTGCTCCGGACGGGGGTGGGCCCGGCCGGCGCCGGTCGGCGCCTTGCCGTGGGCATGAGCACCGTCTTAAGTGCGCGTGGGCGCGCTTCCGGCCCGCCTTGAGCTGCGGCGGAGGCCTGGCTACTTTCCCGTAGCAACTCTCCGGCAACCGTCGCCGCCCCTCCCACCCAACCCCCGGGTGGCAGGCGTGCCGGCGCTCGAAGAAAACGGGATAGGTACATGGCCGACCTGAACGTGCCACCGCGTCGACCCAGGGACGACCGCGGTTGGGACGGATACCAGCACCCCCACCCGGACGGGCACCGCGACCTGGACTCCGCCGCACCGTACGCCGGCGGCTACCCCGCCCCGGTGCCCCCGCCCGCCCCGGGCCCGCAGTGGGTCGGCCCGAACGGCTTCGCCCCGGCCGGCCCCGCGCCCCAGGGTGGCTACGCCCAGCAGGGCTACGGTCAGCCGGCCTACGGTCAGCAGACCGGCGGCTACGGCCAGCCCGCCGGCGGGTACCCGCCGCCGGCCGGACCGGGCCTGCCCACTCTGGACGACGACTCCGACGACGCTCCGAGCCGCGGCCGGCGCCGGGCCCTCGCCACCCTCGGCGGTGCGGCGGTGGTCGCGGGTGGTGCCGCGTTCGCGCTCTCCCCGCAGCTCCGCGGCCTGTTCTCCGACGGCCCGACGGCCGGTGACGCCACCGGCACGGTGACCACCGACGGCACCCAGGCCCGGCCGAGCGGCCAGCAGCCCAGCACGGTGCGGACCTACACCGAGCAGAACGAGAGCTACATGGGCTCGCGGGCCGGTGCGGCGCTCAAGCGCAACGCCCCGGCCGGCGGCCGCATCTTCGGCAGCCCGGCGGCCGCCGCCGAGGCGACCCAGGTGACCGTGAAGACGGTGCTCTCCAAGGACCCGATCACCCACCTGGCCCGCCGCGCCACGTTCGGCCCGACGCCCAAGGTGATCGCCGACATCAAGCGGCTCGGCATCGACAACTGGCTGCGCCAGCAGCTCGAGCCGGAGAAGATCGCCCCGACCAAGGGCGAGCTGAAGCTGGCCGACCTGCCCTCGCTCAAGCTCAGCCCGACCCAGCTCCGCGACCAGCGGGAGCAGCTCAACGAGCGCGGTGTCGACCCGGCCCGGGAAACGGTGGACGCCACCATCGCCCGGCAGATCTGGTCCGACCGCCAGCTCTTCGAGGTGATGGTCGACTTCTGGAACGACTTCCTGCACGTGGCGGCCGACTTCGACGGCGGCGAGACCTACCGCAACGCGTTCGACAAGGACGTCATCCGCAAGCACGCGCTCGGTAGCTACCCGGACATGCTGGTCGCCGCGAACAAGCACCCGGCGCTGCTGCTCTACCTGAACCAGGTCGACTCGCGCAAGGACGCGATCAACGAGAACCTGGCCCGGGAGAACCTGGAGCTCTACTCGGTCGGCGTCGACGGCGGCTACACCGAGAAGGACGTGCGGCAGGCCGCCATGCTGCAGACCGGTCGGGGCGTCGCGGACGGCAAGTACATGTTCTTCGCCGACCGGCACTACGTCGGCAAGGTGAAGATCCTCGGGTTCAGCCACGCCAACAACTCGAACGACCCGAAGGTCGCCGACAAGGTGATCGACTCCTACATCCGGTACATCGCGCTGCACCCGTCCACCGCGAAGTACGTGGCCCAGAACCTGGCCACCCGGTTCGTCTCCGACACCCCGCCGAAGTCAATCGTGGACCGGCTGGCGAAGGCGTACACCACCAACAAGGGCAACATCCGCCCGGTGCTCGCCACGCTGTTCAGCTCCTCGGAGTTCTGGGCGTCGGTCGGCCAGAAGGTACGCCGCCCGATGGAGTACCTGGTGGCCACGTACCGGTCGCTCGGTGTCGGGCCGGACGCGATGCCCGGGTTCGACGGCGACAAGCGGCGCACGCCGTTCGCCCAGGGCCTGCGGCAGGTCCAGGACAAGATGCGCGAGCTGGGCCAGTACCCGATGGGCAAGCCGACCCCGGACGGCTACGCCGACGTCTACCTGGCGTGGACCTCGGCCGGCACCATGGTCGACGGCTGGAACGAGGCCGGCGAGCTGCTCGGTGGCTGGCGCAAGCAGTTCACCTACGTCAAGCCGGAGAAGCTGGTGGCGAAGCCGCCGGCGACCGCCGGGGCGTACGTGGACGCGCTGGCGGTGAAGCTGGTGCACCAGAAGCTCAGCGCCAAGGAGAAGAAGCTCGTGCTCGCCGTGGCCGGGGTGTCCGAGGGCGCCAAGGTCGACGCCACCTTCAACGGGGCCATCGCCGCGGTCGCGCGGACGATCCTCGCGTCCCCCCAGCACCACCTCCGGTGAGGCATTCGATGGAGATGACCGTGAACCCGTACCCCCTGCACCCCGAATGCCCCGACGTGCGGCGGCTGGCCGACAACCCGGCCGAGGCGCTGCTGCGCGCGGAGGCCGACATCGTCGCGGCCGAGAGCGCGGCCGAGGCGGACCGGTACCGCCGGCTGGAGGAGGTCGAGGAGGCCCAGCAGGACGGCCGGGGCGTCACCCGGCGTACCTTCGTGGCCGGCGCCGCCGCCACCGCGACCGCCCTGGCCACCGCGCAGTTCGTCACCACCTCGGCGTCGTTCGCCGCGACCAAGACCGGCACCCTGATCCACGTCTTCCTCTACGGCGGGCTGGACGGGCTGAGCCTGGTCGCGCCGTCCAACGACGCGGTGCTCAGCAAGGCCCGCCCGGACCTGCTGCTCGGCAACGACTCGCTGGCCCTGGACCGTGGCTTCAAGCTGACCAGCGCGTTCTCTCCGCTGGAGAAGTGGCTGAAGGCCGGGCAGCTCGGCTTCGTGCCGGCGGTGTCCGACCCGCGGCTGTCCCGCAGCCACTTCCAGGCCGCGGACGCCTGCAACCTGGGCGGCCTGCCCGGTGAGACCGGCGGCCGGGGCTGGCTGGACAGCCTGGTCGACGCGCTCGGCAAGGGCACCGCGTTCCGCAGCGTCGGCATCGGCAGCACGCTGCCCCGCTCGCTGGTCGGCGTGAACGGCGCGCTCGCCCTCAACAGCGTCGGCGAGCTGCGGCTCAACGGCGACGACAAGTACCGCGCGGCCACCGAGAAGGCGATCCGCGGCCTGTTCACCGGGATCAACCACCCGGTGGAGGACGCGGTCATCGAGGGCATGGGCGCGCTGGCCACCGCGCAGAAGCTCGCCGCCAAGCCGTACGCGGCCGCGGCCGGCGTCAAGTACGAGGGCGTCGGCTACGCGTTCCAGCAGCTCGCCCAGCTCATCAAGGGCGGGGCGAACGTGCGGGTGGCGACCGTCGGCATGGGCGGCTACGACACCCACGAGAACCAGGGCACCAGCGAGGGCGGGCAGCTCTGGCGTCGGCTCAACGAGCTGGCCAACGCCATGGCGGCGTTCTTCACCGACCTGGGCGACAAGGCGTCGGACGTGACCGTCATGGTGTCCAGCGAGTTCGGCCGGCGGGTCGCCTCGAACAGCGGCGGCACCGACCACGGGCACGGCGGCGTGGTCACCGTGCTGTCCGGACGCAAGCTCGCCGGCTCGCTGCTCGGCACCTGGAACGGGCTGAGCAAGCTGGACAGCGGTGACGTGCCGGAGTACAACAACATGTTCAACGTCTACGGGTCGGTGGCCCAGGGTCGCTTCGGCCTGACCGCCGCCCAGGTGGACAAGGTCTTCCCCCGGCAGAAGTTCACCCCGATCAAGATGTACGCGTGACGTATCAGGACACCCACGCCGCCGGCCGTCGTACCGGGCACTCCGCCCCGTACGGCGGCCGTCCGGCTGCTCCCGTACCACCCGGCCGGCCGCGTCGCGGACCCGGCGGCCGGCGGGCGTTGACGGCGCTCTTCTGGCTCGGCCTGGTCGCCGCCGTGCTGCCGTGGTGGTTGGCCACCCCGGCCGGTTCGCTGACCGACACCGCCGACCTGCTCACCGCCGGCGGCCGGATCACCGGCCTGATCGCCGGCTACCTGCTGCTGGTGCAGGTGCTGGCGATGAGCCGGCTCGGCGTGCTGGAACGCTCGCTGGGCGGCGAACGGATCTCCCGGCTGCACCGGGACCTCGGCGCGACGCTGCTGGTCGCGGTGCTGACCCACATGTCGCTGCTGGTGGTCGGCTACGCCCGGCAGGAGCGCAACTCGGTGTTCGGCGAGGTCGGCACGCTGCTGTCCGACTACGAGGACATGGTCTCCGCGTTCGTGGCCGCCGGCGTCATGGTGCTGGTCGGGGTCACCGCGGTGCGCGGCGTGCGCCGCCGGTTGCCCTACGAACTCTGGTACGTCCTGCACCTGACCAGCTACCTCACCCTGCTGCTCGGTTACGCGCACCAGTTCAGCAACGGCGCCCAGCTCTACGAGCCGGGGCCGGTGCGCACCGGCTGGATCGCCGCGTACCTGCTGGTGGTGGCCGCGCTGCTGTGGGGCCGGGTGATCGCGCCGCTGGCGTTCAACCTGCGGCACCGGCTGCGGGTGGCCGACGTGGTGGCGGAGAGCCCGGACACCATCTCGATCTACCTGACCGGACACCGGCTCAACCAGATCGACATGCTCGGCGGGCAGTACTTCCGCTGGCGTTTCCTCAACCCCGGCTGCTGGTGGGAGTCGCACCCGTTCTCGGTCTCCGCGGCGGCCAACGACCGCTGGTTGCGGCTCACCGTGAAGGTGGTCGGCAAGCACACCGCCGAGCTGCGGGACCTCACGCCGGGCACCCGGGCCTGGGCCGAGGGCCCGTTCGGCACGTTCACCGCGGCGCACCGCACCCGGGAGCGCGCCCTGCTCATCGCCGGCGGCAGCGGCATCGCGCCGCTGCGGGCGATGCTGGAGGAACTGCCGCCGGGTGCGGCGCTGATCTACCGGGCGCGGCAGCCCGCCGACGTGCTGCTGCACCGGGAGCTGGACTGGCTCGCCCAGGCCCGGCAGACCTCGGTCTGGTACGTCATCGGCCGCCGCGACGACCCGGGGCCGCGCCAGGTGATGAACCCGGAGGGGCTGCGCCGGCTGGTGCCGGACCTGACCCGCCGCGACGTCTACCTGTGCGGGCCGGGCGGCCTGGTCGACGAGTCCGTCAAGGTGTTGCGGGCGGCCGGCGTGCCCCGCCGCCAGATCCACCTCACCGCGTTCGAGTTGTAGAGAGGCACCCATCATGCGTCGCGCGTTCCTGGCGATCACCGGACTGGCCGCCGGCACCACCGCCCTGGTGGTGCTCAAGGGCGGCCCGGGCGCCGGGCCGGCCACCGCCCAGGAGCTGCCGGCCGCGCAGGCCCCGGTCGTACCGGGCGGCTCACCCGCGCCCGGCGGCGCCGCCGCCACTCCCTCGGCCGCCGCGCCGAGCGTCTCGGCGACGCCCGGCGCGTCGGCGAAGCCGAGCGCCAAGCCGTCCGCCGACCGGAAGCCGGCCAGCCGGAGCAGCACCCGCACCAGCACCAGCACACCGGCCGCGCCGCGGACCACCACGAAGGCGCCGAAGCCGACGACCCGCACGGTCACCGGCTCGTCGGTCAGCTACAAGTACGGCTCGCTCCAGGTCCGGATCACGCTCAGCGGCAGCCGGATCGTCGACGCCACCGCGACCGGCATGCCGCTGGGCGGCCAGTCCGGGCAGCGCAGCGACGACGTGCAGGCCCGCTACAGCGGCAGCTCGGGCGAGGTGGTGGCCAAGCAGAGCGCCAACCTGAGCACGGTCTCCGGCGCCACCTACACCAGCACCGCCTACAAGCAGTCGCTGCAGAGCGCGCTCGACAAGGCCTGACCGCTTGGCCGCCGCCGGTCGGCCCGGGCTGCGCCGGGTCGAGCAGATCATGGGTACGGCGATCAGCCTCGACCTGGCCGACGACCTGCCCGCCGCCACGCTGCACGAGTTGGCGGAGCGGACGTTCGACTGGATGCGCGAGGTGGACGCGCGGTTCAGCACCTACCGGGACGACAGCGAGGTGTGCCGGCTGGGCCGGGGTGAGCTGCCGTTGGCCGAGGCCTCCGGCGACCTGCGGGCGGTGCTGGAGCGTTGCGCGGATCTGTGGACGTCCACGGACGGCTTCTTCGACGCGTACGCGACCGGCCGGCTGGACCCGTCCGGCTACGTGAAGGGCTGGGCGGCGCAGGTCGCCTCGGACCGGCTGGCGGCGGCCGGCGCGCCGAACCACTGCGTGAACGCCGGCGGCGACGTGCGGGTACGCGGTCGCACCGCCGCCGGTGAGCCGTGGCGGATCGGCGTGCGGCATCCGTGGGACCCGTCGGCCACCTGCCTGGTGCTGACCGGCACCGACCTGGCGGTCGCCACCTCGGGGGTCTACGAGCGCGGGCATCACGTCGTCGACCCGCGTCGGGGCGCGCCGGCGACCGGCCTGCGCTCGGTCACCGTGGTCGGCCCGGATCTGGGCGAGGCGGACGCCTACGCCACGGCCGCCGTCGCCATGGGCGAGCCCGGCATCACCTGGCTGGACCGCCTCCCGGCCCCCTGGCAGCACGCCGTGGTCACCGACGACGCCCGCCTCCTGCACTCCCGCACCCTCCCGACAACCCCCTGACCCCGCCCCCCGCCCGCGTCGACCCAGAAGTTCGTGTCACCCCCGACAGCCCGTTCGGACACCAACCCCCTGATCACCGGACGGCCCCGTCCCCGCCCCGGGTGGGACGGGGGACGGTCAGCGGAGGGGGCGGTGGAGGATGGCCGGGCGGGAGCCCGGGGGGCGGGGGCGGCCGGGGCGGGCGCCCCGGGGGCGGGTGAAGGTCCACGGGTGTGGGCGGCGGCGGTGGTGCCGCGGTGGTTCGGTGCCGCCGGTGTGGCGGGCCGCGTCGTCCTGGGACATCCTCAACCCCCGCTCTGGCGCGGATGCGCCCTCGCCAGACACAACGAGTGCGGTGGCGGGGAGGTCGCTGTCGGGCAGCCGTCGGTCAGCGCCCGCGCCGGGGCAGCGGGAGGTGACCGGGGAACAGGTCCGGGGTGAGCGTGATCCCGGCCGCCCGTAACGCCGCGATCAGCGCGTTCTGCACCAGGTAGGAGTCGGGCATCCGCCACCGGGCCTGTTCCGGGGCGACCGCCCAGCGCACCGTCCCCTCGGGGAGCCGGGTCGGCGGGGCGGGGATCCACGAGCCGGGTCCGTGCCGCACCACGTGGAAGCAGTGCTCCAGTTCCGGCCGCAGCGGGTCGCCGGGGCGGACCAGGAACATCCAGCGGCCGGTCGGGGTGACCAGCACCGGCCCGCGTACGCCGAAGCCGGCCGGGTGGGTGGCGACCGCGTCCAGCACCCGTCGGCCCAGGTGCGCGGCGACCTCCAGCACGTCGAACGCGTGCCCGGTGGGCAGCAGCACGCCGTGCGGCCGGCTGCGCCACCAGGTGGCCACCCGGGCCGGGTCGGCGCTGGCCGCGTGCTCCCAGTTCTCCAGCGCCGGGTGACAGCCCACGGTGGGGCAGCCGGCCCGGCCGCAGACGAAGCGCCGGTTGGCCAGGCAGGCGCCGGGCGTGACCGGCCAGCCGTGCAGCGCGTACCGGACGGCGACCCGGCGCAGCCGCACCCGCTCCAGCGGCGACAGGTGAGCGACGCGCGGTCGGACGTTCCCCCACATGTGTGCCATCCCCTCTCGCCCCACCGAATCCGTCCACCGCCACACGTCGAGAACCGTCACTGCCGTAACCCGCGATCGTTGAGTTGACGAACGGCCGGTGCAACTTGCACGAAAACTACGAGAACTGGCTGGACGGCTGACGCACAACCTGTGCGACCAGGGCAAACCTGGTGCACGTGGGGGTGGTCGCCGGCGCTGACCGGGGGAGGGGGCAGGGATGGACGAACTACCCATAGGTCGGCGGGTGGCCTACTGGCGGAGCCGCCGCAAGATGTCCCAGCAGGTCTTCGCCGACCGGCTCGGCAAGTCGAAGAGCTGGGTGGACAAGGTGGAACGCGGCGTCCGCCGGCTGGACAAGTTCTCCGTGCTCTACGAGATCGCCGACATCCTCCAGATCGACGTGCAACTGCTGCACGGCAAGGACCCGGAACGGCGCACCGACGCGCTCAACTGCATCGACCAGGTCGAGGTGGAGGAGATCCGCACCGCCCTGGAGCGCTACGACTCGATGAGCGCCTACTTCGACGCCGCGCCCTACCCGCCGCCGCTGGACGACATGCGCAAGGCCGTCAACCACGCCTGGCTCACCTACCAGTACGGCCGCTACGGCATGCTCACCCGCGCGCTGCCCAAGCTGCTGCGCGACGCCCAGGCGGCGGACGCCGTCTACGGCGGCGACGACCAGCGCCGCGAGGCCGCCCACCTGCTCGGGCAGGTCTACCAGATCGCCTCCTCGGTGCTGCGCAAGCTGGGCGAGTGCAACCTGGCCTGGCTGGCCGCCGACCGCTCGATGGCGGTGGCCCAGCGCGCCGACGACCCGCTGCTCGCCGGCATCGCCACCACCCGGGTCTGCAACGCCCTCGTCGCGATGGGTCGGCCCCGCCCCGCGCTCGAACTCAACGTCCGGATCGCCGACCGGCTCGCCCCCGGCGGCGACAACGACGCCGACCCGAGGCGGCTCTCCGTCTACGGCATGCTGCTGCTCCAGGGCGCGATGGCCGCCGCCCGCATCGGTGACTCGGCGACCGTGGACGACCTTCTCAGCGGGGCCGGGGAGGCGGCCGTCCTGCTCGGCGGCGACCACAACCACTACTGGACCTCGTTCGGCCCGACCAACCTGGAGCTGCACCGCGCCGCGGCAGCGGTCGAGCTGGGTGACGGCGGTCGGGCGGTGGAGACCCACCAGCGGATGAACGGGCACGCGTTCAACGCGCTGCTGCCCGAACGGCGCGCGCATCACCTGCTCGACCTGGCCCGGGCCTACTCCCAGATCGGCGACGTCGGCAACGCCGGCGACATGCTCCTGCAGGGCGACCGGCTCGCGCCGTCGGAGATCCGGTGCCGGCCGATCGCCCACGAACTCATGTCCGAGGTCCTCCGTCGCACACGGGGTGCGCCGCCGCCGCCGATTGCGGAGTTGGCTGAGCACATGGGAGTCGGAGTATGAGCGCGGGCCCGACCGGATGAGCGGTCCGCACACCAGCACCGGGCACCGCGGGGTGCTCTACGTCATCGCCTGCGGTTCGCCGCTGGCCCGTCACGTCGGCCGGCTGGTCGACCTCGCCCAGTCCGACGGCTGGGCGGTCTGCGTGGTCACCACGCCGGACGGCGCGAAGTTCGTCGACCGGGCGGCGCTGGCCCGCCAGACCGGCCACCCGGTCCGGACGCACTACAAGAACCCGGGCGACCCGGACGTGCTGCCCGCGGCGGACGCCATGCTGGTCTGCCCGGCCACGGTGAACACGGTCAACAAGTGGGCGGTGGGCATCACCGACACGCTCGCGCTCGGCCTGCTGGTCGAGGCGCAGGGGCTCGGGGTGCCGATCGCCGCCGTCCCGTACACCAACGTGGCGATGGCCGGGCACCCGGCGTTCCGGTCCAGCCTGGCCCGGCTCGCCGAGTGGGGCGTCCGGGTGGTCTTCGGCGACCACGTGGTCCGCCTGCACGCCCCCGGCACCGGCGAGCGGCACCTGGACGCCTTCCCCTGGGACGCCGGCCTGGCCGCCCTGCGCGGCGCGGCGCGACCCGTCGTGCCGGTCGCCCGCGCGGTGTGAGCACGGGGCCTCCCGGCGAGGTCCGGGGGCCCTGCCCGCCCGCCGTGGACGTGTCGCCCGCCGGACGCCGGTAAGCTGGCCGGCCGTGAGCACAACCGGATCCCCGCCCACGGTCGCCGACGTGGTGGCCGCCCTGGACCGCCGCTACCCGCCCGCCTGGGCCGAGGAGTGGGACCGGGTCGGTCTGGTGCTGGGCGAGCCCGACCACCCGGTGCGCCGGGTCGCCTGCGTGGTCGACGTGGTCCCGGAGACGGTCCAGGAGGCGCTCGCCGCCGGCGCCGACATGATCGTCGCCCACCACCCGCTGCTGCTGCGCGGCGTCTACTCGGTGGCCGCCACCACGTACAAGGGCCGGATCGTGCACCGGCTGATCAAGGCCGACGTGGCCCTGTACGTGGCCCACACCAACGCCGACGTGGCCGCCCCCGGGGTGTCCGACGCGCTCGCCGCCCGGTTCGGGCTGACCGGGCTGCGCCCGCTGCACCCGCCCCGCCCCGGGTCGCCGGCCGACGGGCCGGGCCGGGGCATCGGCCGGGTGGGCGAGCTGCCCACCCCGATGACGCTGGCCGAGCTGACCCGGCTGGCCGCCGCCGTGCTCCCCGTCACCGCCTGGGGCGTTCGCGCCGCCGGGGATCCCGGGCGTATGGTTCGTACCCTCGCCGTCAGCGGCGGCTCGGGGGACGGCTTCCTCGCCGACGCGGCCGCGGCCGGGGTGGACGCGTTCCTCACCGCGGACCTGCGCCACCACCCGGCCGGGGAGCACCTCGCCGCCGGCGGCCCGGCCCTGCTGGACGCCGCCCACTGGGCGACCGAACGACCGTGGCTGGACGACCTGGCCGCCCACCTGGCCGCCGAGCTGGGCGTCGAGACCGTGGTGTCCGACCTGGACACCGACCCCTGGACCGTGCACGCCGCCGCGCCCCGACCGGACGACGACAAGGAGCCCCGACCGTGAAGGCTGACCCGAAGGTGCAGCGTCGCCTGCTCGACCTGCAGGCGATCGACACCACGCTCGCGCAGCTGGCGCACCGCCGCCGGAGCCTGCCGGAACGGGCCGAGCTGGAGGCGCTCGCGCGCGAGCTGTCGGCGCTGGAGGACGAGCGGGTCCGTGCCCAGGTGGCCGTCGACGACCTGGACCGGGACATCGCCCGGCTGGAGAAGGACGTCGACCAGGTGCGGGCGCGCAAGAGCAAGGACGAGGCGCGGCTGGCCTCGGGCAGCGGCCCGGCCCGGGAGCTGGAGGCGCTCCAGCACGAACTGGTCTCGCTGAACCGCCGGCAGAGCGACCTGGAGGACGCCGAGCTGGAGCTGATGGAGCAGCGGGAGACCGCGCAGGGCGTGCTGGACGGCATCGAGAGCCGCCTCGCCGAGGCCCGGGAGCGCCGGGGCGCGGCCGAGCAGCGCCGCGACGACGCGCTCGCCGAGATCGCCAAGGAGGAGGAGTTCAAGCGCACCTCCCGCCGGCCACTCGCCGACGACCTGCCGACCGACCTGGTCACCCTCTACGACAAGATCCGCGAGG
The DNA here is from genome assembly GCF_900090105.1 of Micromonospora humi. Lineage (GTDB taxonomy): Bacteria > Actinomycetota > Actinomycetes > Mycobacteriales > Micromonosporaceae > Micromonospora > Micromonospora humi. The sequence continues at coordinate 149,352 of NZ_FMDM01000003.1, forward strand.
ACACCGGCCTGGGCGCCGCGCTGCTCACCGGCGGTCGCTGCGGGGGCTGCCGGCTGGAGCTCTCCGGCGCCGACGTGGCCCGGATCCGCAAGGCGGACCCGGACGACGTGGTCCGCTGCGAGGACTGCCGCCGGATCATGGTCCGCACCAACGAGTCGGGGCTGTAGCCGTCGTGGCGGTGCGCGCGGTGGTGATCGAGGCCGACGGCGGCTCGCGGGGCAATCCGGGGCCGGCCGGCTACGGCGCGGTGGTCCGGGACCCGGAGACCGGTGAGGTGCTGGCCGAGCGGTCGGAGTCGATCGGCACGGCGACCAACAACGTGGCGGAGTACCGGGGCCTGATCGCCGGGCTGGAGGCCGCCGCCGAGCTGGGCGCCGCCGAGGTCGAGGCGCGGATGGACTCCAAGCTGGTGGTCGAGCAGATGTGCGGCCGCTGGCAGATCAAGCACCCGGGGCTGCGCCCGCTCGCCGCCCAGGCCGCCGCGCTGGTCGGCCGGTTCGACGCGGTCCGGTTCACCTGGATCCCCCGCGAGCGCAACAGGCACGCCGACGCCCTGGCCAACGCCGCCATGGACGCCGCCGCCGGCAAGCCCCCGACGGCGGCGCGGGTCGCGGAGCCGCCGCGCGAGGTCGCCGGCCCGGACTCGCCCGCCCGTGCCGCGGCTCGCGAGGTCGCGGCCCGCGCCGCCACCGCGAAGGCCACCGGCACCGACCCGGCCACCACCCCGGCGTCCTGGGAGCCCCGCCCGACCGAGGAGGGCACCCGGCTGATCCTGGTGCGCCACGGGGAGACCGAGCGCACCGTTCAGAAGCGCTACTCCGGTCGCGGCGACGTGCCGCTGACCGCGCGGGGCCGGGCCCAGGCCCGGGCCACCGCCGCCCGGGTGGCCGAGCTGGCGCCGTCCGTCGCGGCCGTGGTCAGCTCGCCGCTGTCGAGGTGTACGGCCACCGCCGAGGCGGTCTCCGCGCTGGTCGGCAACCCGCCGGTACGCCCCGACGACGACCTGATCGAGTGCGACTTCGGCATCTGGGAGGGGCGCACCTTCGCCGAGGTGCGCGAGGGCTGGCCGGGTGAGCTGGACGCCTGGCTCGCCTCCACCCGGGTCGCCCCGCCGGAGGGGGAGTCGTTCACGGCGGTCGCCGCGCGCACCGGCCGGGCGGTGGACCGGCTGCGGTCGGCGTACCCGGGGGAGACCGTGGTGGTCGTCTCGCACGTCTCGCCGATCAAGCTGGTGCTGCGCGACGCGCTCGCCGCCGGCGACGCGTTCCTGCACCGGCTCTACCTGGACACCGCGGGCGTCTCGGTGCTCGACCTGTACCCGGACGGCGGCGTCGCGGTCCGCCTCGTCAACGACACCGCGCACCTCCGGAACCTCTGACCCGGGGCGGCCGTTCGGCGCAGCCGGGCGGCCGCTCGGCGCATCGACGTCCGCCAGTCGAACGTGACCGCGCTCACATGGTCGTAGCCTCCGGCCGTCACATGGCCCGCTACGACCTCCCGGAGGGTGTCACATGGACGCACCGGAACCGGAGGCGCCGGACACGGCGCGATCCCGGGCGAAGGACAAGAGTCCCTGGAACTGGCTGCTCCTCATCCCGATCGTGGTGCCGCTGATCCCGGCGTTCTTCAACGCCGACTCGCCGCGGCTGTTCGGTTTCCCGCGCTTCTACTGGCTGCAACTGGCCTGGATCCTGCTGGGCGTCGGCACCACCACGCTGGTCTACCGGATGACCAGGAAGCGGGGTGAGCACTGATGTGGCGCGACCACCTCACCGAGATCATCGTCTTCTCCGTGCTGTTCCTGCTGGTCAGCGCCATGGGTTTCGTGGCGGCCCGGTGGCGCCGGCCGCAGGACATGGCCCACCTCGACGAGTGGGGGCTGGGCGGGCGCAGCTTCGGCGGCTGGATCACCTGGTTCCTGGTCGGCGGTGACCTCTACACCGCGTACACGTTCGTGGCGGTGCCGGCGCTGATCTTCGGGGCCGGCGCGGCGGGCTTCTTCGCCGTGCCGTACACGATCGTCATCTACCCGCTGGTGTTCCTGGTGCTGTGCCGGCTCTGGTCGGTGTCGCACCGGCACGGCTTCGTCACCCCGGCCGACTTCGTCCGCAACCGGTTCGGCTCGCCGGTCCTGGCGCTGCTGGTGGCGATCACCGGCATCGTCGCCACCATGCCGTACATCGCGTTGCAGCTGGTCGGCATCGAGGCGGTGCTGAAGACGATGGGGGTGACCGGGGACAGCGCGCTGGCCCGGCACCTGCCGATCATCATCGCGTTCGCGATCCTGGCCGCCTACACCTACCAGTCGGGGCTGCGCGCGCCGGCGCTGATCGCGTTCGTCAAGGACTCGCTGATCTACGTGGTGATCCTGGTGGCGGTGATCTACCTGCCCTACAAGCTGGGCGGTTGGGGCAGCATCTTCGACGCCGCCGACGCGAAGTTCCAGGCGACCCCGGCACCCGGCGACGGCATCCTGCTCAACGCCAACAACCAGCTGCAGTACGTGACGCTGGCGTTCGGCTCGGCGCTGGCGCTGTTCCTCTACCCGCACAGCATCACCGGCGTGCTGGCCAGCCGGAACCGGGACGTGATCAAGCGGAACATGTCCGCGCTGCCGGCGTACAGCCTGCTGCTCGGGCTGATCGCGTTGCTCGGCTACATGGCGATCGCGGCGAACGTGAAGCCGCTGCCCGGCGCGAAGGCCGGCAGCGTGGACGGCAACACGGTGGTGCCGCTGCTCTTCGACCAGCAGTTCCCGGACTGGTTCGCCGGCGTCGCGTACGCGGCGATCGGCATCGGCGCGCTGGTGCCGGCGGCGATCATGTCGATCGCGGCGGCGAACCTGTTCACCCGCAACATCTACAAGGAGTACCTGAAGCGGGACGCCACCCCGGCGCAGGAGGCGAACGTCTCGAAGATCACCTCGCTGGTGGTGAAGGTCGGGGCGGTGGCCTGCATCGTCTTCCTGGACCCGCAGTTCTCCATCGACCTCCAGCTCATCGGCGGCGTGATCATCCTGCAGACGCTGCCGGCGGTGGCGTTGGGCCTCTACACCCGCTGGTTCCACCGGGGCGCGCTGATCGCCGGCTGGGTGGCCGGCATGGGCCTGGGCATGTGGATGCTCTACCAGATCGGCAACCCGGCGACCGGCAAGAAGCACTTCGCCGGCTCGGCGTTCCCGCTCTCCGAGTTCGGCTTCGACACCAAGAAGACGATCTACGTGGGGATCGTGGCGGTGCTGGTGAACCTGGTGGTGGCCGCGCTGGGCACGCTGGTGCTGCGGGCGGCGAAGGTGGCCGACGGGCCGGACGGCACCACGCCCGACGACTACTTCGCCGACGAGGGGACGCCGCGCGCGACCAGCGCCGACCGCGCCGCCTCCGCCCCCGAACCGGTGGCGTAGAAGGAGGGGCCCCCGCTTAACGCATTCTGCATAGGCGGGGGCCCCTTTTAACACCTCAGCGGCGGCGGTTGCGCGCGTCGAGCGCCTCGTTGAGGCGGTGCAGCAGTTCGGCGAGGGTGTCGCGGTCCGTCTCGGACCAGCCGGCCAGCATCTCGCCGTAGAGCCGGGTGCGGGCGGCCTGCACGGCCGCCATCCGCTGGAGCCCGGCCGGCGTCGCGGAGATCACCGTGCCGCGTCCGTCGGCCGGGTCGGGGGTACGCGCGATCAGCCCGTCGCGCTGCAGCGCGGAGACCTGCCGGGTGACCGTGGACCCGTCCAGGTTGAGCCGGGCGGCGAGCGCCGAGACGTTCTGCGGCCCGGCCACGTCGAGGTGCCGCAGGATCACGTATGCGGCGCGGTCGAGCAGCCGGTGCTCCATGGTGCCGGTGCCGCGCCGGGTGGCCTCGCCCAGCCGCATCAGCAGGGCGACCTCGGTCTCGATCCGACCGAGTGTGACTTCCTTCGCGTGGTCGTCGTCGCTCATAGCTGTATGATACAAGGAAATTACCTGTACGATACAGCTATCTGGGAGGTTGCGGAGTGGATCGGCGATCCGAGCCCAACCGCAGTGCCATCTACGCCACCACGCTCGTGGCGTTCCTCGCCATCGCCGGCATCGCGGTGGTCGACCCCATCCTGCCCGCCATCGGCGAGGCCATCGGCGTGACCGCCTGGCAGGTCGAACTGCTCTTCACCGCGTACATCGCGGTGATGGCCGTCGGCATGATCCCGGCCACCCTGGCCAGCGGGCGGTTCGGCTTCAAACCGGTGCTCGTCACCGGCGTCTCGGTGGTCGGCCTGGCCGCCATCCTCGCCTCGTTCAGCAACGACATCGTCCAGCTCTCCGTGCTGCGCGGCGTCTGGGGGCTGGGCAACGCGATGTTCTTCGCCACCGCCATGGTGGTGCTGGTCAACCTCGCCAACGACCGGGAATGGGTGGTCGGCCTCTTCGAGACCGCGCTCGGCCTCGGCTTCGCCGTCGGCCCGCTGATCGGCGGCCTGCTCGGCGAGGTGAGCTGGCGGCTGCCGTTCTTCGTCTGCGGCATCTTCATGGTGCTCGCGCTCGGCGTCGCCGCCCGCAAGCTCCGCGAACCCACGAACAAGCAGGCACCGGTACGCGTCGGCCAGATCTTCGCCACCTACCGCAAGCCGGCGTTCATCACCCTCTGCGTGGTCACCGCCGCCTACAACTTCGTCTTCTTCGTGGTGCTCGGCTACACGCCGCTGTTCCTGCGCCTCGACGTCATCCCGCTGGGCCTGGCGTTCACCGGCTGGGGCCTCGGCCTGGCCGCCGGCATCCTGCTGATCGGGCACCGGCTCGCCCACCGGATCGGCGCGGTGCAGACCGTCGGCGTGGCCGTCGGAGGCCTGCTGCTCTGCATGGTCCTCTTCGCCACCTCCACCGGCACCGCCATGTCGCTGGTCGTGCTCGTGATCGCCGGCCTGTTCATGGGCCTGGCCAACGCCAACCTGACCGACCTGGCACTCGGCCTCGGCTCCGCCGACCGGCGCGTCGCCACCGGCGCGTTCAACCTGGTCCGCTGGGGCGCCGCCGCACCCGCCCCGATCATCTCCGGCAAGCTCGCCGAACACGGCCTGGCGCTGCCGTTCTGGGTCGGCTTCGGGGTCCTCGCCGTCGGCGTGCTGGTCTACCTCGCCTTCGGCCACCTGATGGCCGCCGGCTACGGCGAACGGGTGGTGTGGAACCGGGCCGCCCGCACCGCCGAGCACGCCCCGGAGGAGCCGGTGGGGGAGGCCTACTGACGGCCGGTCAGGTCAGCGCCCGCCACAGCAGGTAGAGGCCGATCACCGTGCCGAACAGCACGATGACCGTCTTCAACACCACCGCCGGGAGCCGGCGGGCCAGCCGGGCGCCCGCGTACCCCCCGACCAGGGTGGCCGGCGCGACCACCGCGACGGCCACCCACTGCACCGGGCCGAACAACGCGAACACCACCAGCGTGGTCAGCCCCACCATGGCCGAGAGCAGGTTCTTCACCGCCGTGACCCGGGCCAGCGTCGCATCCAGCACCAGCGCCAGCCCGGCCACCAGCATCACCCCGAGCGCCGCGCCGAAATAGCCGCCGTACACCGTGCCGACCAGGACCATGGTCTGCACGGTGACGGTACGGCGGCGCGGGCTCAGCCGCGCCGGATGGCCGACCAGCCGGCGCAGCGGATCCTGGAACGCGAGGATCGCGGTCGCGCCGAGCACCAGGAACGGCACCACCACCTCGAACGCCCGGGCCGGGGTGGCCAGCAGCAGCACGCAACCAACCACCGTGCCCACCGCGGCGGTGGGCAGCAGCGACCACAGCGCCCGACCGCGCGGCAGGTCCGCCCGGCTGCCCGCCACGCTCGCCACGTAGCCGGGGAAGACCGCCACCGAGTTCGACACGTTGGCCGCCACCGGCGGCAGCCCGGTCGCGATCAGCGCCGGGAACGTGATCAGCGAGCCGCCGCCGGCGACCGCGTTCACCGTGCCCGCGGCCAGACCGGCGACGACCAGCAGCGCGACGTCGGAGAGATTCATGATTCCCGAGGCTAGTACGCCCGGCCGGAACTCAACCTTTCGCTACCCTGCGGCGTTAGCAGTCCCCCTTCCTGACAGATACGCGGGCGCCGACCTGATTCGGCGGATACGCGATCCTCAGCGACACCCCTCCTAGTCGTGCCGGCCTCCGACGATGCGGTGCGGGTGAGGGCGACGTTCGGGTTCGAGAGCCGTCCGGTGACAGCGCCTGTGACGAGTGGCATCGTGGTCTTCACCCATGACGGTCGGCGCTGCCGTGCAGAAGGTGAACGAGCCCGGCTCCGGCGAGTAGATCTTCGACGAGCAGCTCATCTCTGCGTGGTGACGGCGTCCCCGGGGAGAAGCCCTCCGCAGATCGGCTTTGTGGCGTTGCCCGTCCGAGCCCCGCCCGGCTGCTAGGGCCGGGCCTCTGGTCATCGCAATGTAGTGCCCTCCGGCCGAAGGAGACGGAACGGCCTCCTGGTGACCGCTGCTACGCCACCAGCCGCGCGTACTCAAGCTCCGGGAAAATAGCTGTCGGTTATCCGACTACTTGGAGACGAGTCGTGCGAGGGCAGCGATGGTGGCAGTGCCCGTGGCACGTGGCGGGGCGGGTCCGCAACTCGATGAACAGGCCTATCCTGGGGAGGGTGGATTGCCACGAAGTCACACGTCCAGGGTCCAAGATTGCGCCTTGCGATCGGGAATTCCTACGCACTTGATCAGTTCCGTTAATGAATTAGCGATTCATGGGTTTTTGTCACGTTCTTTCATTGCCTCCCAAAGGTCCTCAATCTGGTCACTGTTTCGTCTTGGCGAACAGTCGCAGTTTAGGCGATTCAGCCTTTCCCTCGAATTGTCGAAAATTTTGCGAACGAGGGCAGGTTGAGGTGACGGATCAGCAGAATAAACTTAGGCAAACGCTAAGCCGGTATGCTGTCGGGCTAGCGGGCTTGGTGACGATAGTCGGCGGGGCGGTGCTGGCTGGTCGCGACGGCACGTTAACCCTCGACGAACTACTCTCCGCGATCGGTCTCAACTTGATCGCTTCGGTGATATTTGCCGTGACGTTCTTCCTGCTCAGTACGAGAGTTCAGGAGCAGATACTTCTCGATGTAGTCCGTGAGCACAATAGCGAGTTGCGTGGCGAATTGGTCAGGACCATGGGCGGCCACTACGACAGGTTTCTTCCCGTGGCGGTCTATCCTCCGAGTGACGAATTCAATCCAAGATTCAACGAGGCTATAAGCAACAGTCTCGCGTCAACCAATCTATATGCTTTTCGAGGAGTGAGCGCGAAGTACGTCGCGGCTCGTCTTCGCCGTTCTCCTCACACTCCGCAACAGGTGAAAATTGCAATGCTCGACCCGCGGGCGACGAAGGCCGTCTGGCGAGCGGCATCCGATAGACAAAGACGCGAAGCGCCGAACCCAGTGGATGAGGAGTTGTTTCACCGGATTGAGGACGAGGTCCTAATGTCAATCGTCGCACTCTTCGATTGTCGTCACATCTGTCCAATCGATATCGCCCTGAGTGCGGCGACCGGCACAACAAGGATAGAGATATTCGATGACTTCGTGTATGGCTCGTGGTATCGGCATCCAGAGGCCGAAGAGTTCAACTTTCCGGAGACCTTCTGCTTCAGGGCAGGTTCCTTTTTCTACGAGTACCAGCGTCTGGAGTTATTCCGGAGATTGGAGATAGCTGAAGAAAAAATCAGTTTCGATTCAGGCACGCCGGAGGGAGAGTTACTCAGCACCCTCGGTTCGGTGGCGCGCCGTGAAGTGTCTACCGAAGACGTAGCGGGCTGGCGAGAAAAATACGCCATCTACATGGGTTCTTTCGCAGAGCACCTTCGACGCATCTAGGCGCACGCGGTGAATGCGGAGTTGGTGATCGTCGCTGGGGTGTAGGATGACTTGCCTCAGATCCTCGCTCGCAGCAACGGAAGAATAGATGTCCTCCTTTTTTGGCCACGCGTCACCGCTACACGGCTTTCCCGTGCTTGATCCCCTGCCCTGGCAGCAAAATCCATATGCGGCTCGCGAGCAGGCTGTTGCCTTGCTCCAAGCTGAAACGGGGCCGTTTGGAGCTTTTTCGGCATGGTTCGCCCAGCTCTCGAGCGACGAGTTCTATGAGGTCGATCATCGATCGGTTGAAAAGACCACCCACAATAAGTGGTACTTGGGCCACCGTCGGCGATCCTATTACGTATGGCTCCACCAATATCAGTCGCCGGCCATTTTTGCGCAGGCCGGCAGATTTGCGGCTAGCGTACACAATCACCGATATGCTTTTTGTTCGCTAGTGCTGTCGGGTGCATTAACTGTCACGAGGTTTACGATAAAAGACGATGATGTTGCGGTACCTGCGGAAACGTCGGTCTTAGGTGTTGGGTCGACAATGAGCTTGAGCTCAGATGACGTTCATAGAGTTGATGCGGTAGAGAAGAACACGCTGACATTGCTCATCCAAGCGCACGAATCGCGGCACTACAGTACCCGCTATCGATTGGCCGATGGCAGTCGCGACATGATTCCGGACCACACGGCCCAACGCGCGGGCCTCCTTGCATTGCTGAAGCGTAATTGAAATGCAGGTAGATTTTTCGTTAAACTCAGTCAGCTTGTGGCGATTTCGTCGAATGCGACAGCTGAATAAACTTCTGTGTAGAGGTTGGCCCGGAAATTCGATTGGCCTCCAGTATGCCCTGGCTCGGCGGCTCCTCCCGTCAATTCGAGGTTGTATTGACGTTCCCACGCAATACGGATTCGACATTCTGCTCAGAGTAGATCCGCTGGGAGGGCCGCTCCAGGGCTCGGTGGAACGGAACATCTATTACTTGGGTACCTATGAAGCTGGCACGTTGCACGAAATTGGGCAGATGCTTTCGCGGCGCTCGGGAGGGAGTTGCTTCGTAGACGTGGGAGCTCATTGCGGATTGATGTCACTGTTCGCGGCCCATCGGGCCGGCGCACGGACTGTTGTTGCGATGGAGCCGGCCGAAGAAATGTATGAAGTCCTCGCTTCTAATATGAAGCGACATGATGTCGAGTTCGCCACCAGCCACTGCTTCCAGGTGGCCGTGGGTTCAAAGCGAGGGGTGACTTCCTTGCTGCGCGACCCAAATAATAGTGGAGCTACGAGAGTGGTTGAGGGCCCGACCTCCAGTGCGCTTGTGCCGATGGTGACGCTCGACGAGATCATCGCAAGAACCGAACTATCCCGAGTGGATCTAATAAAGATTGATGTTGAAGGACATGAGCGTGATGTTCTTGCGGGAGCGAATGAAACGATTGCTCGTCATCGCCCCGATTTGATCCTTGAATATGATTTTTCCGAACGCGACACTCATCTTATTGACGATCTGTGCAGGCTCGGCTACGATGTTTATGTTTTGAGTCGATCACGGCACATAGTGTCAGACTTAGTTCCTTTTAAGGATATTGCGCACACTCGTTCGAGCGTGGATAACCTGTTTTGCTTCCCCCGGCCATGGGCAGAGAGCTTCTCACCAGCTTCGGCCGCGCAGCACTGCACCCTGAGGTCCCCCCATCCGAGGGCGCCGGGTGCGGATTGGTGAGTGGCAGACCGAGCCTGCCGTTCTCGTCAGCCACGCTGGATGCCCTCCCGCGCGGCCTTTCAGGTCCGCGAGGGGCTTCTCCCGCCACGCGGAGTTGGCCTACCCCGGTAGCGCACATCAGCCAACGGGCCGCCGGCCTACCAACGGTCGGAACGTCCGCCGCTAGGCGGCGCATGATCCGCAAGACGATGTCCGGGGGAGCGTCGTTAGGATGGGGGCGCGACGGACGAGTCGACCGGGCGGTCGCGTCGGCGGGCTCCGGCCCGCCGCCGAGGAACGTCCGGACTCCACAGGGCAGGGTGGTTGCTAACGGCAACCCGGGGTGACCCGCGGGACAGTGCCACAGAAAACAGACCGCCGGCCCGTCACGGGACGGTAAGGGTGAAACGGTGGGGTAAGAGCCCACCAGCACCCCGGGTGACCGGGGTGGCTCGGTAAACCCCACCCGGAGCAAGGCCAAGAAAGGGCCGTCACCGCAAGATGACGACCCGCGCAGACGCTTGAGGGCTGCCCGCCCGATGTCTGCGGGTAGGCCGCTGGAGCCTGCCGGCGACGGCAGGCCTAGATGGATGGCCGCCGCCGGTGCGCCTTCGGGCGTGCCGGGCACAGAATCCGGCGTACAGGTCGACTCGTCCGTCGCCCACCAGCTCAGAGCCTCGATCATGGCTCTGAGCTGGTTCTATGTCCGGGCGTCGATGGTCGTTCATGGTCAACTTTGGCCCGGCGTTTGACGCCCTGACGACGCCCTAGACGCCCTGGAGACGCCCTGAGCGCCGGCTCAGACTGACCTCTCCTCGGGTCGGGTTGGCTGCGCCGCTGTGGGCCGTCTGAGGGGCCGCCGCTCGATGGTTCCGGAGCGGGGCCGGCGGCTGCGGGGGAGGGTCGGACACGTCCTGGTGGTGGAGCTGGTGCCGCGACCCGGTGATCCGGTGGCAAGCCAGTCCCGGGGTTGGACTGGCGCGGCAGACGGAAGCCCTGACGCACGACCAGGCCGGCCCGCTGGCTTCCGTAGCGGCCTCGGTGATCCCATTCGTGGATGACGTGGGACGAGTGCGTGCCGGAGCTGCTGGAGCACCTGGGGGAGATGGGCCTGGTCGCGATGGTCAAGATCGACGGGGAGCGGGAGCGCAAGCCCTGGACGGTGGTGGTCTCGGGTCAGCGGCTCCCTGGTCAGGCGATCAGGGTCGATGGCCATAGCCTTGAGGACTGCCTACGCCGTCTGGTCGCCACGCTTCATGAGCGCTTTCCGAATGAACTCGCGCTGAGCTGAGATCGCGACCGTGGGGCGGTGCCTTGATCCAAAACAGAGCAATTCGGCAAGGTGCGATCGGCTCACAGCGATCGGCTCACAGTGTGGTCCGACAACTGATGTGCGACACAGATCCGCCAGGTGATCCGCGACGGCGCGTTGAACCTAGAGGTACATGAGTGCACTTGGAGGCACGCAGCCCCGTAGACGCCGGGGTTCTGTTAGGTCCAATCTCGCCCGGCTTGCGCCCACGCGTTCCGGTCTACTGGCTGAGGGCCCTGCTGCAGCCAAGTGAGGATGCGCCCGGCCTGTTCCTGCGGTGTCCCGAAGGACGACTCCACGCGGAGAGCTTGGTCGGAGTAGGGGAAGGCGTCGGCGCGTTCGCGGACGAGATCCTCGTCGAGATCCGTGGCTTGACGCCGCGCCCGGAACCTGGTCACTGCCTCGTCAGAAGCCACGAAGAACTCAACGATCCATAGCGGCGCAGGGGAGCCGGCTAACGCTTTCAGCAGGCTGCCACGCTGATCACGACGCGCATAGGTGCATTCAAGGAACACAGTCTGTCCCCGATCGACGAGCATCCGAGCCAGGAGATGCGCGCCGTCGTAGGCCCCCATGCGGTCGTCGCGGTTCCTGTCGGACGCAGGAAAGAGGAGGTCGAACAGAGCGTCGACCTCCAGGTGCCTCCGTCCGGGCTGAGACGCCATCGCCTTGACGACCGTGCTTTTACCCGAGCACGGAGGGCCTGAGAAAACGACGATCCCATTGCCGGTCATATCTGCTGGCAGGTGGTCGTCGGCCACAACTGAAACCTCCGAACGGATCATGGGGCCGAAGTGTCGAGAGCCTACCCGGGGCGACCGCCCGCGGATGCCCCGCCGAGGCGTCGCAGATCACCTGGCCGACGCATGTCGCACATCCGTCGACGGAGGACAGCGATCGGCCCACAGTGTCGTGCCCCGGGACATGCTTGACAGTTGCGTCCCAGCAGATACTTGACAAGATCGCGCCAGGGCACCGGTTGTCGGATTGACGTACGCGTCAGACGCAATCCCAGAAGAAGCGGCCTTCGCGGAGGTCCGGAGAGAGGAAGGCGTATCCGGTCCCTCCGCCGAAGTTGAGGGCGTAGGCGTCATCGGGTCCGTGGCCCTCGCCGCCGTCAAGTTGGAAGTGGAACCGCCAGTCGGCCGGTATTCCCTGAAGATCGGTCTGCCATAGGTGGGCCTTGCCCCCGACGTAGCTGTAGGGCGGAAGCTCGCTGCCGTGCGCATCGACAGCGTCGGTGAGGTCCAGCAGTACGCCTGCCCGTTCGGCCTCTTGGCGTGCGATCTCCGCGTCCAGGGTTGCCTCGGCGGCTGGGTCCGGTGGAACCAGGTCCACGGCGAGTTCGACGCCTACATGCTCGTCCCATGTCGTGCCCCGTCGCCACAGGGACGGACCGGTGGCCGTGTCGGTCGTAGCGATGAAGGGTGGGATGCGGCCACAGGGTTGAACCAGGAGTGCGTTCTCGCCGGCCTAACCGTCGAAGGTCTCGGCCGTGCCTTGAGGATCGTCGGTGACGAACAGGTAGGCGAGACTCATGGGTTCACCGGGAATGGGGATCTGGCCGACGAACATCATGGGTGTCCCCAGGCTACGAGACAGCGGCCAGGTGGGCGGTCCGAGCCAAACGGGTTGGCCGCCTAGCTTCGCTCGCGGCACGTGAATGGGCGCCTCTGCTGGTAGCAGCCGCATCTGCAACCGGGGAAGTAGCCAGGCATCGCCAGGCCCGGTGCAGTCCTGCTGGATCGTGACGGGGACCGGTGGCACTCCACTCATCAGGCGATGCTAGGCGGAGTCGGATGGCATCGGCAGCCGCGGAGGTTGTCTAGGCCGTTAAGCGGCGCGGCCGTCGACGACGAACGGATCGCGAAGAACCCGTGTTCGGCGAAGTCGGTCACCGCGCCGCGACCGGTGCAGCGTCGGGTGGTGCCGCTGCGCTACGACCAGGTTTCGGCAATCCGCGGTGGCCTCGCCCAGCGGTACCGGGCGATGGTCGATCTGGGCGCCGGCTGCGGTCTGCGGCAGGGCGAAATCCTGGGGCTCGGCGTCGACGACATCGACCTTGACGCCGGGTGGGTGCACGTCTCGCGTCAGGTCAAGCTCGTCCGCTCCCGGCTCGTCTTCGGCCTGCCCAAGAACGACCGGGACCGCCGGATACCGCTGCCCGACTCCGTCGCTCTGGTGCTGCGTCAGCACATCGACGACTTCCCGCCGGTGTCGCTCACCCTGCCGTGGGAGAACCCGGCCGACGAGGAGCGGGTGACGGTGCCGCTGCTGTTCACCACCACCCGGCGGGGTGCGATCAACCGGCACACCTTCGACGACAAGAGTTGGCGCCCTGCCGTACGGGCGGCCGGCATCACGCCGACCCGGGCCACCGGCATGCACGCGCTGCGCCACTTCTACGCCTCGTCGCTGCTGGATGCGGGGAAGAACATCAAGGCCCTGGCGTCGTACCTCGGCCACGCCGACCCTGCTTCACGCTCCGGGTCTACACGCACCTGATGCCGGCCAGCGAGGAACACACCAGGCAGGCCATCGACAACCTGTACCGGGCAGCGACGTAAGCATTGGGTTTCTGATGGCCTCATATGGTTCTCCACTGCTACCTCTGTCGTACGTCCGAGTTAACGTCCCGCAAGGTGATGAATTCACACGGGAGGATCGGATGGCTCAAAGTCGCGGAGCGATGCCCAGCCTGTACCGGGTAGCGGAGTATTGGATGCCTCGTTATGAGGCAATTTTCCCCAATCTCTATGCCCATTACATCGGCTGGGGCGAGCCGTTCTGCTTCAGGTGCAGTTGGCTGGCACCAGTTGACGACACGCAGGGAAGTCTTGCTGCGGTGTGGAGATCGGCAGGTGGGTGGTTGGAGAGAGCGCATCTGCATGACTGGGCGCTCGGCGGCTCGAACGAACCTGAGAACCTGGTTCCCCTCTGCCGGCAATGCCACGACATCATGCCCGAGTTCTCTTGCAGGCAGGCTGCGATCTCCTACGTCGCCGAGGGTGTTCGTAAGAACTGCTGGTGGCAGCTGTACACAGATGGAACGTTCGGAGCAAGCGCAGGCTTTCCCAACCCGCCCTTCAAGGCGAAGCTGTTACGTGACGCCTACGTTCGGTTCGTCGAGGTTGAAAGGCTGGTCGGGGCTGCCACCAACGGCGATGAGAGTGCTGTGATGCGAGTCCGGCACCTGATTGGCGATCCGTCCTGGCCTGCCCTCCCGTCGAGAGGTGCCAGTGTTCAGTCGGAAAGTCAGACGCCCTGACGACGCCCTGAGAGGCTGTTAGGAGGGTGAAACGCCTGCTCAGAGCACGTGCACCCTTCACAATCCGGCATACAGGTCGACTCGTCCGTCGCCCACCAGCGCAGAGCCGGCCGGTCGTCCGCCGCGCCGAGTGCCGTTGCCGTTCTGCCGCGAGCGAAGCCGCTTGTCCGGTGGCGGGGGCGCTGGCGAGGATCGGTGGATGGATCTCCATACTGCGGAACGGCAACTCCAGGCCGCTCAGCGCGGCGGCGATGTCGAGGCCCTCGACGCGCTTCTCCACCCCCGGGTCGTGGGCGCCGGACCCGATGGCGCGATCTTCTCGAAGGAAGACGACCTGGAGAGCCATCGCTCGGGGGCCCTGCGGATCACGAACCTGGTGGAGGAGTCGCTCGACGTCCAGGAAGACGGTGAGACCGGGATGACGCGGATGGTCGCCGCGGTGGACGCGGTTCAGGGCGGCACTGTGGTGTCCGCGCGGTTGCGCTACACCCGGCTGTGGGTGCGTGAGGACGGCAGATGGCAGGTGTTGGCCGCCACCATCGTCCCGGTCCGGTGACCACTTCAATGGGGAGGCGGCAGCGTGAGCGGGGACGCCACCTCGGCTGCGAAATCCGTTGTCCGGTCGTCGGAGCCCCGTGCTAGAAAGCCGGGTGCCCAAGACTCTCACGTTCCTGGATCATCTGCGGTTGATCGAGGAACGGTCGACCGCCTTCCGTGCTGCGGTCGCCGCGGCGCCCAGCCTCGACCTTCAGGTGCCGACCCATCCCGAGCGGACGCTGTTCGATCTCGTACGACACGTGGGCCTGGGCCGTCGTAAGACGGCCGCCATCGTCGCCGCCGGGCCCGCGGACGCGCCCCCGGAGACGTCGGCGTGGGAGGACGGTGCGGGTGCGCCTCGGGATCGCGACGCTCTGCTGGCCTGGTGGGCCGAGTCCGTCGAGCAGTTGACGAGCGCGCTGCGTGCGGCCGGCCCGGATCGCGGCTGTTGTACGTGGTGGGACGACTCGCCGTCACCGCAGACGTCGGGCGCCTGGGCGCGACGCCAGGTTCCCGAGATCGCGGTGCACACCTACGACGTCCAGCTCACGGTGGGTGCCCCGCAGCCGCTGTCGGAGGAGGTCGCCCTCGACGGTTTCGACGACTGCCAGTTCACCCTCTGCGCGACGACGGTCGCCTGGCCACACGCCCCCGCCGTCGTCGACTACCACGCCGTCGAGGGTCGCTCCTGGCGCCTCCGGCTTTCCGGCGACGGCGCACAGGTCGCCCACCTCACGTCCGCTGCCGGCGCGGACCTCGACGCGGCCGACGTCTCCGCCCGGGGTACGGCCAGTGACCTGGTCCTGTTCTTCTACGGCCGCATACCGCTGGATGCGCTGGAGTTCGAGGGCGACCGTCGCATCTTCGATCGGCTCGCAGCCTGGGACCCTTCCGTGTGACAACCCGATGACGTGCGATCTCGTGCGGTGCGACCGCCTAGATCGTGCGTCGTGACGGCGCGGGCTCCACCGCAAGTTGTCTCAAGTAATTGACACAAAGGCCGACCTCCCGCGACCATTGTTGTGTCGAGCGACTGACACAAGCGGAGGGGTCTCATGGGCGGCTTCCCGATCATCGTGACCGTGTTGTATCTCGTGGTCAGTGCGGTCGCCGTGACCGTGTCGTGGTGGCGGGCCCGGTCGGCCCGCCACGCGCTGGACGGGGTGCACCAGGAGGCGGTCCGTCGCACCACGAGGTGGCGGTGGACGGGAGTGATCGTCGGCATGGCGTTGGGTGCCGGAACGGCGGCATCGGACCCGCTCGAGCTGGGAGCGCTGCTGGCTGCGCCGGTTTTCGGGCTGTCCGTCCTGGTGAGTGTGCTGGTCAGCGAGTCTAGGGTGGCTCCGCCGAGGGGTGCGACGCGAAGCGCGGCCGTGGAGGTCCGCACCGTCGGGGACTACCTTCCGCGCCGCCTCAGCGGGGCGGTAGCCGTCGCGGCTGCTGGGCTGGCGGCGCTGCTGGCCGTCACGACCGCCAGCGGCGGCCCGGACGACTTCGGGAATCCTGGACGGGCGTTGAAGCTGCACTGTCCTCCCACGACCTCCGAGGGGCACGGCCCGTGGCCGGGGTCGTTCTACTCGATTCCGCTTGCCGTCCTCGTGCTACTCGGCCTGGTCACCGCGTATGTCGTGCTTCGCAGCATCGTTCGCCGGCCGCGGCTGGGCAGTACCGCCGATCTGATCCGGGTGGACGACCTGTTGCGCCGTCGCGCCGCGCGGGCAGTCGCCGGCGCCGGCGGAATCCTGGTGGGCCTCCCGCTCGCCGGGGTCTGCGCGACTGCCGCGTGGACACTGCTGGCGACGGCGTGCGGCCCGGCCTGGGGCAAGCCGGTGGGCTGGTTCCTGCTCGCCGTGCTGCCCGCGGTGATCGCCTTCACCGCCTGGTGCACCACCGCCGTCCTCGTCCCCGAGAAGCCCGCCGCGCACGAGGCCGCGGCATGACCGGGCGGCCGACCCTGACCGTTTCGACCGACGACCCGACGCCCCCGTACGAACAACTGCGCCGGCAGCTCTCGGATCTGATCGAGTACGGGGTGCTCGGGCCCGGGGAGCGACTGCCGCCGCTGCGCCAACTCGCCTCCGATCTGGGATTGGCGGTCGGAACGGTGGCCCGGGCATACCGGGAACTGGAGGTCGCCGGGCTGATCATCTCCCGACGCGGCGGGGGAACCCGTGTCGCTGTCAACCCCCGCCGCGCGTCCGAGGAGGTTCTCCACGAACGTGCTGCCATCTTCGTCCGGGACGCACGTCTGCTCGGCGCGGACGACGAGGAGATCAAGTCGGCCGTCACGCGCGCGCTCGGACGGTGACCTCGCCGGCAGCGAGGCGGAGCCGTGCGGTGGAGGGTTCCGCCCTGCTCCTGGCGAACCGGTGCGGGTTATTTCACTTGTCGGCCCGGCGACGTGCCTCCTACCGTCCCGCCATGATTCTTCGGGAGGAACAGACCCGCGACCGGGACCGTGTCGGCGCGCTGCACCGTGAGGCGTTCGGGCGCGAGCACGGCGAGGTCGTGGCACGCCTGGTGGACGACCTGCGTCGCGACGATCCCGGTGTCCTGTCGCTGGTGGCCGAGGAGCCGGACCAGATCGTCGGGCATGTCATGGTGAGCCGGTGCCGGCTGGACGCGCCCCGGCGGCTCGTCGACGTGGTGTCGCTGAGCCCGCTCGGCGTCGCCCCGCGTTGGCAACGCCGCGGCGTCGGTTCGGCGCTCGTCCGGCGTGGCCTCCAGGAGCTTGACGTACGAGGGGTGCCGCTGGTCTTCCTCGAGGGCGATCCCCGGTACTACTCCCGGCTCGGCTTCGTCCCGGCGGTCGCTCAGGGCTTCCGCAAGCCGTCCCTGCGCATCCCCGACGTCGCCTTCCAGGTGGTCAGGCTGTCGGCGTACGAGCCGTGGATGACCGGGACGTTCGTCTACTCGGACACGTTCTGGCGGCACGACTGCGTCGGTCTGCGGGACCCGGATCCCGAAAACCGATCATATTGACGGATCTCGGTCTTTATGGATACCGATGGCGATTGGTGGTCATAACGTGTCCGTGGCCGGGCATCCGCCCCGCCACGCCGGCCCGAGCCGGCGAGCGCTGGCGGTCGGAGGTGATCGACCCGGCGAAGGGAGGGCATCATGAGATTCCGGATCAGGACTGTCGGGGCGGGGCTCGCCGTGGTCGCGGCCAGCACGCTCGTCGCTTCGGGTGTGGTGAGGAATCCCGCCGGCGCGGATGGCCGCAGCTTCTCGTTCACGATGGTCCGTTCGCAGGGCGCCGAGGCGGCCGACTGTCTGCCGAACGCCCGCGCCGTGGTGCGGGTCCACCCGCAGGGGCCCAACGAGATCCTGACCATCCGGGCCGTCGGCCTGCCGCCGCGGACCAACTTCGACCTGTTCGTCCTGCAGGTGCCCGACGCGCCGTTCGGGGTGTCGTGGTACCAGAGCGACATGCGGTCCAACCAGCACGGCCTCGCCCGGGCGACGGTGGTCGGACGCTTCAACGTCGAGACGTTCGCCGTCGCGCCGGGCAGCCAGCCCGCGCCGAACACCCACAGTGGCGTCGACGCGACGGTCAACCCGGCGTTCGCCCCGATCCACACCTACCACCTGGGCTTCTGGTTCAACTCGCCGCAGGAGGCGGTGGCGGCCGGCTGCCCGGCGAACCCCACCCCGTTCAACGGTGACCACACCGCGGGCATCCAGGCGATGAGCACCCGCAACTATCCGAGCCTGGCCGGCCCACTGAGCCAGGTCGGTTCCTGATCCACGACCGGTCGCGGCGGCCTCTCCAGGCCACCGCGACCGGCCCGGGTCAAGACGTGGTCGGGGTGACGCCGTCGAGCAGGTCGGCGAGGCGGGCGGCGGTGTCCGGGGCGTGCAGGTGCAGGCGAGCCACGTTGATGCTGTCCGTGCCGACCACGGCGAGCAGCGCCTGCCGGCTCACCGCGTAGACGCTGAGGTAGCCGTTCGCGTTGCGGACCGTGGACTGCTGGAAGTCGCCCTGGCCCAGCCGGAACCCGACCTGGCGGCCCAGCCCGAACATGGTCGCCGCCAGTGCCGCCAGGTCGTCCGGGCTGGCGTCGTTCTGCAGGTTGTGTGTGATGAGCAGGCCGTCGACGCCGCCGAGCACGCAGCCGTGCACCCCGGGGATCTGCAGCCGCAACGCGGACAGTTCCTGCCCGATGGCCGGGTAGGGCAGCGCCGGGTTGCCGGCCAACGAGGGCGGCAGCTTGCGCGGCGGGGGCAGGGTGCCGGCCCCGGCCGGCGTACGGCGGGGGAGCTTGTCCACCCGGCTCACAGCTCCAGGCTCTCCTCGATCGCGCGCAGTTGGTGCCGGGCCATCGCCAGGTTGGCCCGGCTCTTGCTCACCATCAGGTAGAGGAACAGGCCCTTGCCGGTGCGGTTGCTCAGCGGCCGGATCAGGTGGTACTGGCTGCCCAGCGTGATGAGGATGTCCTCGATCTCGTCGTCGAGCTTCAGCATCTCGATGGTGCGCAGCTTGGCCCGGACCACGTCGGTGTTGCCGGCGGCGGCGACGGTCAGGTCGATCTCGCCGGTGCCGCCGGCCACACCGAGCGTCATGCCACTGGTGTAGTCGACGAGCGCGGCGCCGATCGCGCCGTCGATGCTCATCGCGCTCTTCAACGCGACGTCGAGGTTGCCCACGGTGTTCTCCCCAGGGGTCGTCCGGGTGGGCCGGTCGCCGCTCGGGGTGTCGTGCGGGCTGACAGCCGGCGCCTCCCGCGAATATGCTCCGTCGAGGCTTGCACAGCAATGTGCAGCCTGCACGTTGGCGGCCGGTGATCCACCTGGGTGGCTCGCCCGCCCGTCCGTCGGTCCCGTAAGTGGGACTCGTCGGTCGATGGTCGATCGTGGAGCAGCCTGCTAGGCGGGTCCGGCCGGGAGGCGGATGTCGCGCAGGCCCGACCACGACGCGAGCGCGGCCAGTTCCCCGTGCACGGCGGCGGTCAGCTCCGGGGTGAGCGGCACGTCCGGGTGGATGGCGTCGACCCGCAGCACCGACGCCCTGCGGTCGACGGTCGCGTCGACCTTGCCGACCAGCCGGTCGTGGTGCAGCACGGGCAGGGCGAAGTAACCCCACCGCCGCCGTGCCTTCGGCACGTACATCTCCAGCCGGTAGTCGAAGTCGAACAGCTCCCGGGCTCGGACGCGGTCGTGCACCAGCCGGTCGAACGGGGAGAGCAACGCGGTGCGGCCGGCGAACGGCGTGCCGTCGAGCGCGGCGGGATCGACGCGCCAGCGTCCGGTCGTACCCTCGATCTCCGCCGGCTCGCCGGCGTCGCCCACCACTGTCGGTCGGGCGACGCCGAGCGAGCGCAGCAGCCGCTCGGCCCGCAGCCGGCGTGCCTCGTCCGCCGGGACCGCCGCGGTGGCCGGGTAGACCCGTTCGGCGAGGTCCCAGACCCGTTGGCGGCCCACTCGCCCGGCGACCGCGATCTCGCCGCGGGCGGCGAGGAACTCCAGCATCTGGGTGACGTTGCGGTTGTTCGTCCAGCCGGTGGACGGCCACGGCACCACGCTGCGGTCCTCGATGTCCCGGCTGAGCCGGGGCCCGGCATCGCGCAGCGCGTCCAGCACGTAACGGTGGAAGCCGGCGTTGGCGGCCAGCCAGTCGCGTCGCCGGGCATCCGTCGGCCAGGCGGACATCTCCGGGCGGTGCAGGCCCAGGTCCGCCATGGGCCGGATCATGGCCCGGTGCTCGAAGAGGCTGCGCTCCCGTTCCAGGGCCCGGACCAGGTCGTCGGGCCGGTAGCCGGCGCCGAGGCGGGTCCAGGCGACCAGGTCGGCGTTGGGTGCGACCGCCGCGGTCGGATCGATCTGGAGGAAGGTCAGCCGGTCCACCACCGCCCGAAGGTCGGTCGGCCGGTGCGCGTCCAGCAACTGGGCGCGTACGGCGACGCGGCGGGCGACGACACGGTCGAGGCGGTGCGGGGTCATGTGGGGAAGGTTAGCCGCCACCCTATGTAGAGATACGATATAGTGAGGCGGTGCGACTGACCATTCCGGTGGTGAAGGTGCTCTCGGCGTTGCTCGCCGAGCCCGACGCGCCGCGCTACGGCCTCGACCTGATGCGACTCACCGGCCTGCCCAGCGGGACGCTCTATCCGGTGCTGCACCGCCTCCAGGCCGCGGCCTGGCTCGCCGCCGACTGGGAGGACGTCGACCCGGTCGCCGCCGGCCGGCCGGCCCGTCGCTACTACCGCCTCACCGGCGAGGGGATCCGCGCCGGCCGGCTGGCCCTGGCCGAACTGCGCGCCCTCGCACCCGCGGAACGGCCCCACCAGGGTGGCGCCGGCGCGACCGGGGCGGCGGCGTGGTGACCGGACGAGTGGCCGCGTTCCTGCTGCGCGTGGCGGTGCGCCGCTGGCCGGCCGAGCTGCGGGCCGAACTGGCCCGGGAGTGGGCCGCCGAGCTGCACGAGCTGACCCGGACCGGGCGGCGGTGGACGATGCTCCGCTTCGCCGCCAGCCTGGCGACCAGCCGGGCGGCCACGGCGGCGGACCGCGCTCCGGTGCCCGGCCGGCTGTGGCGTACCGCCGGGGTGTTGCTGCTCGCGCCGCCGGCCTGCGTCGCGGTCATCGTGGTCGCCGCCGTGGTGATGAACCTGGCCTACGGGTGGCTGTCCTTCGGCGTGCTGTGGGCCACGGCGGCGCAACTGCCGATCTGGTCCCTGGTCGCGGCCGGGCTCGGGGTGCTGCTCGCGCTCGTCGTCACCCGGGCCGCACGCCGGACCGTACGCGTCGGGGCGTTGCCCACCGCGCTCGGCGTGGTCCTGCCGATCGCCGCGACGCTCGCCGTGGTGCTCGGCTGGTTCGCCGGCCGAGCGGAGAGCGGTGTGGCGGAGATGGTGCCCGGGCTCCTGCTCTGGCTGGCGTTGCTGGTGCCGGCCCTCTGGGGGGCCGGGGCGCTGGCCCGCCGAGGGCGGACGCGGGCGGCCTGGCTGGTCGGGCTGCTGGGCGCGCTGGTCGCCGCCGATGCGGCGGTGGTGCTCACGGTGGTCTCCACCATCCCGGCGACCGCGTCGTCCACCGAGCTGCCGCCGGACTCGGTGGACCGGATCTCCGCGCCGCTGTGGCTGTTCACCTGCCTGACCGACTGGTCGTTCGGGCTGCCCCGCCCGACGGAGTGGGAACGGTTCCTGATCACCGACCAGGTGCTGGTCGAGCCGATGTTCTACGTGGCCTGCACGCCCTACGCGGTGGCGTACGCCATCGCGGTGGCCCGTCCGGCGCGGGCCGCCGCGCCGGCTGCGGATCCCGCGCCGGTGTCCGCCTGAGGCACCCGTCGTCGGCCCGACCGACCGGCTGGACGGCCGCCCGGCCCCCTCGCGGCTCTTCCTCCATTCCCCGTCGGAACCGCCCCGAACAGGTCTAATGTGGAGAGGGCGGCGACTATTTGTGGCGTTCCGGTGGCGGCCGGGCGATTCCCGGTGCACAGTGATCGCATGAGCGACGACGGAAGTGGTGGGCACTACTACTGGTGCACGCGACACCACCGGGTCGAGACCGATGCCGACGTGTGTCCCGCGAAGCACGTTCTCGGACCGTATTCCTCGGCCGCCGACGCGGAGAACGCCCTGCAGAAGGTGCAGGAGCGGAACGAAGCGTGGGATGCCGAGGACGCCCGTTGGGCCGGGGAGGGCCGATAGAACGACGCGGGACGGACCGCGTCGAGGTGATCCGTGCTCCGCGAGGGCGGCAGCACGTCCCCAGAAAGGGAACCGAGATGGCCGTAGCACAGCAGGCCACCCGCCCGGCCGCGAAACGGACGACCGCGAAGAGGACCACCGCGGGCAGGACGACGACGGTCACCAAGGCGTCGCCGAACGCCTCGGGCGCCGGCGCCGGACGGACGCCGGCCAGGAAGGCGGTCGCGAAGAAGGCGGCCGCCAAGAAGGTCGTGTCGGCGGCGCGCAAGGCGCCGGCCTCCAGGACCACCGCCAAGAGCGCGCCCGCCAAGAAGGCCACCGCGAAGAAGACGGCGGCGAAGAAGGCCCCGGCCAAGAAGGCGACGGCGGCGAAGAAGACCACTGCGGCGAAGAAGACGGCGGCGGCGGCGAAGAGGACCACCGCGGCCAAGAAGACCACCGCCGCGAGGAAGACCACGGCCGCCCGTAAGACCACGACCGCCCGCGCGACCACCGCGGCGGCGAAGAAGACCACGGCGGCGAAGAAGACCACGGCGGCGAAGAAGACGACGGCGGCCAAGAAGGCACCGGCGAAGAAGACCACCGGGGCCCGCAAGGTCACCTCGGCGGCGAAGAAGACCACCGCCAGGAAGACCACGGCCGCGAAGAAGGCGCCGGCGAAGAAGGCGACCGGCTCGACGCGTCCCGCGGCCCGGAAGGCGGCGGCCAAGAAGGCGCCCGCGCGCAAGGCCACCACCGCGCGTAAGACCACCGCCGCGAAGAAGACCACGGCGGCCAAGAAGGCACCGGCCCGCAAGACCACCACCGCCCGCAAGACCACCGCGCGCAAGGCGGCGGCCCGCCGCGCCTGAGCGGTAAGGAGGGGCCCCGCTCGACGCATCCGGTCGAGCAGGGGCCCCTTTCTGACACCGCCGCGCCGGTGAGCGGAACGTGCGGAGCACTGTCAGGATTGACCGCGTGGTGATCCGACGCGTACTGGCGCCCCGCATCGACTTCGGCGCGCTGCGCCGCGAGCTGGGACTGCCCGAGAGCTTCCCGGCCGCGGCGCAGCGCGAGGCCGACACCGCGGCCGCCGCGCCGCTGCCGGCCGTCCCCGACCGGACCGACATCCCGTTCGTCACCGTCGACCCGGCGACCTCCCGCGACCTCGACCAGGCGATGCACCTCACCCGCCGGCCCGGCGGCGGCTACCGCGTCCGGTACGCGATCGCGGACGTGCTCACCCACGTACCCCCGGGGGGTGAGCTGGAGGCCGAGACGTGGCGGCGCGGCCAGACGGTCTACCTGCCCGACGGCAACGTGCCGCTGCACCCGCACACGCTCAGCGAGGGCGCGGCCAGCCTGTTGCCCGACGTCGACCGGGCCGCCGTGCTCTGGACCATCGACCTGGACGCCGACGGCGGCACCGTCGCGGTCGCCCTGGAACGGGCCCGGGTACGCAGCCGCGCCAAGCTCGACTACGGCGGGGTGCAACGCGACGCCGACGCCGGCCGCCTGCCCGAGCCGATCGCCCTGCTGCCCGAGATCGGCGCGCTGCTCACCACCCGTGGGCTGAGCCGGGGCGCGATCAACCTGCCGCTGCCCGAGCAGGACGTCGAGCCCGACGGCGACGGGTGGCGGCTGGTGCTGCGTGGTCCCGGCCCGATGGAGGAGCACAACGCCCAGATCTCGCTGCTCACCGGCATGGCCGCCGCCGACATCATGCTCGCCGGCCGGATCGGCCTGCTGCGCACCATGCCCCGCCCCCGCCCGGAGGCGGTCGAGAAGCTGCGGCTGGCCGCCGGCCCGCTCGGCGTGCCGTGGCCGGAGGGCACCTCGGTCGGTCAGGTGCTCGCCGGGCTGGACGCGTCGCAGCCCCGCGCCGCCGCCTTCGTCGACCAGGCCGCCGAGCTGATGCGCGGGGCCGCGTACACCGCCTTCGACGGCGCGGTGCCCGAGCAGCCCGAGCACGGCGGGGTGGCCGCCGCGTACGCGCACGTCACCGCGCCGCTGCGCCGGCTCGCCGACCGCTACGCCACCGAGGCCTGCCTGGCCCTGCACGAGGGGCGGGAGGTGCCCGCGCACGTCCGGGAGGCGTTGCCGAAGCTGCCGGAGGTGATGGCGACGACCGACCGGACCGCGGGGGCGGCCACCCGAGGCGCGATCGAGCTGGCCGAGGCGGTGCTGCTGGCGCACCGGGTGGGGGAGACCTTCGAGGCGGCGGTGCTGGACGTGGACGAGCCCCGACCGGCCGGCAACGGCCGGGCCGGTCGGCCACCCGGCGGCACGGTCGCGCTCGACGAGCCGCCGGTACGGGCCCGCTGCACCGGTGAGCTGCCGCTCGGCGAGCGCGTCCGGGTCCGGCTGACGGTCGCCGACCCGTCCGAACGCAAGGTCGCTTTCGAGCGCGCCTGACCGGGCGCGGGGATTGTCACAGCGCCTCGACGCGCCGTGCCAGGGCGGGTTTTGCGAGGATGACGGCATGGCTTACGACGCGACCACGCTGCCCGACATCTCCGGGCTGACCGTCGGCATCATCGGTGGCACGGGCGACCAGGGGCGGGGTCTCGCCTACCGGTTCGCCCGGGCCGGGCAGACCGTGCTGATCGGCTCCCGCGCCGCCGACCGGGCCGCCGAGGCCGCCGCCGAGATCGCCGCGCTGCCGGGCGTACCGGCCGACGCCCCGGTCTCCGGCGCCGGCAACGACGAGGTCGCCCGCCGCAGCGACGTGGTGATCGTCGCGGTGCCGTGGGACGGGCACGAGGCCACGGTCGCCGCGCTCGCCGGGCCGCTGGCCGGCAAGATCGTCGTGGACTGCGTGAACCCGCTGGGCTTCGACAAGCAGGGCCCGTACGCGTTGACGGTGGCCGAGGGCAGCGCCGTGCAGCAGGCTGCCGCGCTGCTGCCCGACTCCCGGGTCTGCGCCGCCTTCAACCACGTCAGCGCGCCACTGCTGGCCGACCCGGAGGTCGACCGGATCGACCTCGACGTGCTGATCTGCACCGAGGACCGGGAACTCGTCGGCGTCGTCGCCGCGCTGGCCGCCCGGATCCCCGGAATGCGCGGCATCTACGCCGGCCGGCTGCGTAACGCCCACCAGATCGAGGCGTTCACCGCGAACCTGATCGCGATCAACAAGCGCTACAAGGCGCACGCCGGCATCCGGGTCACCGATCTCTGAGCGCCCCGCCCCGCGGTTAGGCGGGGGCCCCGCTTAACAGTCGGGTGTTAAGCGGGGGCCCCGCCTCTACCGAATGCGTTAAGCGGGGCCCCCGCCTTACCTCTCAGAAGGTGTGCTCGGCGGCGGGGAACTCGCCACCGCGCACCTCGTCGGCGAACCGGCGGGTGGCGTCGGTCAGCGCGCCGGCCAGGTCGGCGTAGCGCTTGACGAAACGCGGCGCCCGGCCGGTGCGCAGCCCGGCCATGTCCTGCCAGACCAGCACCTGCCCGTCGGTGTCCGGCCCGGCGCCGATGCCGACGGTGGGGATGGCCAGCTCGCCGGTGACCCGCTTGGCCACCTCGCCGGGCACCATCTCCAGCACCACCGCGAACGCGCCCGCCTCGGCCACCGCCCGGGCGTCGGCGAGCACCTCCTCGGCGGTGTCGCCGCGGCCCTGCACCCGGTAGCCGCCGAGCGTGTGCTCGCTCTGCGGGGTGAAGCCGATGTGCGCCATCACCGGGATGCCGGCGCCGACGATCGCCTCGATCTGGGCGGCGCAGCGCCGGCCGCCCTCCAGCTTGACGGCGTGGCAGCCGCCCTCCTTCATGAACCGCACCGCGGTTCGCAGCGCCTGCGCCGGCCCCTCCTCGTACGAGCCGAACGGCAGGTCGCCGACGACGAGTGCGTGCTTCGTGGCCCGCACTACGGCGCGGACCAGCGGCAGCAGCTCCTCGGCGGTCACCGGCAGCGTGGTCTCGTAGCCGAAGACGTTGTTCGCGGCCGAGTCGCCGACCAGCAGCACCGGGATGCCCGCCTGGTCGAAGATCGAGGCGGTGTACTGGTCGTACGAGGTGAGCATGGCCCACCGCTCGCCGCGCTCCTTGGCGGCGATCAGGTCGCGGGTGCGGATCCGCCGGGTGGCCGGCCCGCCGTACAGGGCGGTCACCTCGGTCGGGGTGGACTCCACCATGACAATCTCCCTTCCTCGAGGCCGCGCACGCGGTCCCCGGGTTCCCCGCGATCGTCGCACCGGGGGGCCGGCCGCCGGCAGGTCGGAGTGGAGGAATTCACTCCCGGTCGAGGCTCGCTCAGCCGTCCTCGCGCCAGCGGTTGGTGATCGGCAGCCGCCGGTCCCGGCCGAACGCCTTCATGGAGATCTTGGTGCCGGGTGCGGACTGCCGCCGCTTGTACTCGGCGGTATCCACCATCCGCAGCACCTTGTCGACGACCGCCGGGTCGTGGCCGGACTCGACCAGGCCGTCGCGGCCCAGGTCGCCGTCGACGTAGCCGATCAGGATCGGGTCGAGCACGTCGTAGTCGGGGAGGGTGTCGCTGTCGAGCTGGCCGGGGCTCAGCTCGGCCGACGGCGGCTTGCCGATCGAGTTCTCCGGGATCGGCGGCGTCTCGCCGCGCCGGGCCGCGTCCGCGTTGCGCCACTTCGCCAGCCGCCACACCAGCGTCTTCCAGACGTCCTTGACCGGGTTGTAGCCGCCCACCGAGTCGCCGTAGAGCGTCGAGTAGCCCACCGCCAGCTCGCTCTTGTTGCCGGTGGTCAGCACCAGGTGGCCCTCCTGGTTCGACAGCGCCATCAGGATCACGCCGCGGACCCGGGCCTGGAGGTTCTCCACCGCCACGCCGGAGAGCGACATGTTGGCCAGGAACGTGTCGACCATCGGCTGGATCGGCTCGATCCGGTAGTCCAGCCCGGTGCGCTTGGCCAGGTCCTCGGCGTCGGTGCGGGAGTGCTCGGAGGAGTGCTGGCTGGGCATCGAGACGCCGACCACCCGCTGCGGGCCGAGCGCGTCCACCGCGAGGGCCGCCGCCACCGCCGAGTCGATGCCGCCGGAGAGCCCGAGCACCACCGACGGGAAGCGGTTCTTGTCGGCGTAGTCGCGCAGGCCCAGCACCAGCGCCTGCCACACCTCGGCCTCGTCGGCGACCGGCTCGATGATCCCGCCGGTCGCGGCCGGGCCGGTGGGCGCCGGCGGGACCGCCGGCACCTCGTGGCGGACCAGCCGCATCCCGTCGGCCAGGTCGGTGGCGCCGCCGGTCGTCTCCGGCGCCGCCGGCAGCTCCACGTCGTGCACCAGCAGGTGCTCGACGAACTGCGGGGCCCGGGCCAGCAACGTGCCGTCGGCGGCGACGATCAGCGAGTCGCCGTCGTAGACCAGCTCGTCCTGGCCGCCGACCATGTTCACGTACGCGATCGCGGCGCCCGCCTCGGCGGCGCGCCGGCGCACCAGCGGCAGCCGGGCGTCGTCCTTGTTCAGCTCGTACGGCGAGCCGTTGATGCTGAGCACCAGCCCCACGCCGGCCTGCCGGGCCACCGCGAACGGGCCGCCGGCCTGCCACAGGTCCTCGCAGATGGTCAGCGCCACGTCGACCCCGCCGACGCGCACCACGGTCAGCGTGTCCCCCGGGACGAAGTAGCGGTCCTCGTCGAACACCCCGTAGTTGGGCAGGTGGTGCTTGAAGTAGGTGGCCACCACCTCGCCGCGGTGCAGCAGCGCGGCCGCGTTGCGGGCCCCCCGGCCCGGTTCGGCGTCGGCGCTGACCTGCGGCGGCCCGTCCGCGTCCAGGTAGCCCACCAGGACCGGCAGGTCGCCGAGGCCGTCGCCGGCCAGGTCGGCGGCGAGCCGGTGCAGCGCGGCCCGGGACGCGGCGACGAACGACCGGCGGAAGACCAGGTCCTCGACCGGGTAGCCGGTCACCATCAGCTCGGGGAAGAGGGCGAGCTGGGCGCCGGAGTCGGCGGCCTTGCGGGTCCACGCGCGGACCCGCTCGGCGTTGCCGGTGAGGTCGCCGACCGTCGGGTTGACCTGGCACAGGGCGAGACGCAGGGTGGGCATGTCCCCATCTTCCCCCAGCCGTCGCGCCCGAATCCGGCCGGTCGCGGGAGACGCCCGCCACCCGCCGGCGGCGTCCCCCGGGGCGGGACACGGCAGGACGACCCGCCGGGGAAGGGCGTAACGTCGGCGTAACGAGGCCGGTGGAGACTGAGCGGTCAGCCGGTCCGGCCCGACCGGTGCAGGACGTACGTGTCACGAGGGGTGGATGTGGACCGTCAGCAGGAGTTCGTCCTCCGTACGCTGGAGGAGCGGGACATCCGTTTCGTCCGGCTGTGGTTCACCGACGTGCTCGGCACGCTGAAGAGCGTCTCGGTGGCCCCGGCGGAACTGGAGGCGGCCTTCGAGGAGGGCATCGGCTTCGACGGCTCGGCGATCGAGGGCTTCGCCCGGGTCTTCGAGTCGGACATGGTGGCCATGCCCGACCCGACCACGTTCCAGGTGTTCCCGTTCGAGGGAGGGGTGAGCGGCGAGAGCGCCCGGATGTTCTGCGACATCCTGCTGCCCGACGGCAGCCCCTCCTGGGCCGACCCGCGGCACGTGCTGCGCCGGATGCTGTCCCGCGCCGCCGACAAGGGCTTCACCTTCTACACCCACCCGG
This sequence comes from Micromonospora humi, assembly GCF_900090105.1. Lineage (GTDB taxonomy): Bacteria > Actinomycetota > Actinomycetes > Mycobacteriales > Micromonosporaceae > Micromonospora > Micromonospora humi. The sequence goes on from NZ_FMDM01000003.1 coordinate 178,225, forward strand.
AGATCGAGTTCTTCCTGCTTGAGAACGGTCCGCAGGACGGCTCGGTGCCGGTGCCGGTGGACACCGGCGGCTACTTCGAGCACACCACGCACGCGGTGGCGCGCGACTTCCGCCGCCAGGCGGTGCTGGCGCTGGAGCGGATCGGCATCTCGGTGGAGTTCAGCCACCACGAGGTCGCCCCCGGTCAGCAGGAGATCGACCTGCGCTACGCCGACGCGCTCACCACCGCCGACAACATCATGACGTTCCGGCACGTGGTGAAGGAGGTGGCGCTCTCCACCGGGGTGCAGGCCAGCTTCATGCCGAAGCCGTTCACCGACCAGCCGGGCAGCGGCATGCACACCCACCTGTCGCTGTTCGAGGGGGAGCGCAACGCGTTCCACGACGCCGGCGACCCGATGAAGCTGTCCAAGGTCGCCAAGTCGTTCATCGCCGGGCTGCTCACCCACGCCCGGGAATACACCGCGGTGACCAACCAGTGGGTCAACTCCTACAAGCGGCTCTTCCCGCAGGCGCTGCCGGACCGGATCACCGAGAGCCCGGCGTACGTCTGCTGGGGTCACCTGAACCGGTCCGCGCTGGTCCGCGTGCCCGCCTACGGCAAGCCGAACTCGGCCCGGGTCGAGGTCCGGTCGCTGGACTCGGCGACCAACCCCTACCTGGCGTTCGCGGTCATGCTCGGCGCCGGCCTGAAGGGCATCGAGGAGGGCTACGAGCTGCCCCCGGGCGCCGAGGACGACGTCTGGTCGCTGAGCAGCGCCGAGCGCCGCGCCATGGGCTACGAGGCGCTGCCGGAGAACCTCTCCGAGGCGATCGACGTGATGGCCGGCTCGGAGCTGGTCGCCGACGTGCTCGGCGAGCACGTCTTCGACTTCTTCCTGCGCAACAAGCGGGCCGAGTGGGAGCAGTACCGCCGCGAGGTCACCCCCTACGAGCGGCAGCACTACCTCTCGCTCTAGATCACGCTGGCGCGGTGCCGCTATCGTCTGCGGCACCGCCCGCGCACCCGCGCCCGGGCGAGCGGAGCCGGGAGGGCGTTCGTGCTGGGAGACCTGCTCAACGGGGCGTGGCAGAGCATCGTGTTCGGGGTGGTCGGGGTGGCGCTGATGGCCGCCGGCTTCCTGCTCGTCGACCTGCTCACCCCCGGCAAGCTGCGGGAGCTGATCTGGACGCGCCGCAACGGCAACGCCGCGCTGCTGCTCGCCGCCAACCAGCTCGGCATCGCCGGCATCGTCTTCACCGCGGTGCTGACCAGCTACAGCTCGTTCACCAAGGGGCTGGCCTCCACGGTGATCTTCGGGCTGGTCGGCCTGCTGGTGATGGCGCTGGCCTTCTTCGTGCTGGACCTGCTCACCCCGGGCCGGCTGGGCGACGTCATCGCCGCCGACGAGCCGCACCCGGCGGCCCGGGTCAGCGCCGCCACCCACTTCGGCGCCGCGCTGATCGTCTGCGCCTGCATCGCCTGAGGCGTCGTACCCCCGGCCTAGGGTGCGTGGGGTGAACCGCACCGATCGTCTCTACGCCCTGGTCGAGGAGCTGCGGGCGGTGTCGCCGCGCCCGCGCAGCGCGAGCTGGCTGGCCCGGCGCTTCGAGGTCAGCACCCGCACCGTCGAGCGCGACATCACCGCGCTCCAGGGCGCCGGCGTGCCGATCTGGGCCGAGCCGGGCCGCACCGGCGGCTACGTCGTCGACCGGGCCCGCACGCTGCCGCCGGTCAACCTCACCCCCCGCCGAGGCGGTGGCGATGGCGGTGGCGCTGCACCGCCTCGGTGGCTCACCGTTCGCCCCGGCGGCCGGCGCCGCGCTGCGCAAGCTGGTCGCGGTGATGCCGCCGCCCGCGGTGGCCGAGGCGCACCGGCTCGCCGGCCGGGTGCACCTGGTGGGCGACGGGCCGGGCACGCCCGTCCCGGCCGCCGTCGCCGACGCGGTCGCCGCCGGGCGGGTGCTGCGCCTGCGGTACGCCGACCGCGGCGGCGCCGATTCGGCACGCGACGTGGAGCCGCTGGCCTACCTGGGCAATGCGACGCACTGGTACCTGGTCGCCTGGTGCCGGCTGCGCGACGGGGTGCGCTGCTTCCGCACCGACCGGATCCGATCGGTGCGTTCGCTGGCCGAGCCGGTGACCCGGGAGCTGCGTCCGGAGGACTTCGACATCCCGCAGCACCGGCTGCGCCCGCTCAGCCTGGTCTGATCCGGGTGGAAACACCGACAGGACGCTGTCGGCGGCACCCCCGAGGCTGGATCCTGACGACGTCGGCCGACCGGCCGGCGCGGCGAGGAGGCAGCATGTCCAGCACGCCCGTGACCTGGTTCGAGATCGGCTCCGACCGTCCCGACGAGGCGCAGCGGTTCTACGCCGAGCTGTTCGGCTGGAGCTTCGAGGAGCAGGGCGGCCCCGGTAACTCGTACCGGCAGACCGCGGCCGGTGGCGAGTCGGGGATCGGCGGCGCGATCCGGGGCACCGACTCGGCCGCCGACAACTACGCGATCTTCTACGCGCAGGTGCCGGACGTGGCGGAGACCTGCCGGCGGGCCGAGGCGGTCGGCGGCACGGTGGTGGCGAAGCCGGTGACCGCGCCGAGCGGCCTGGTGCACGCGCGGCTGCGCGACCCGTCCGGCAACCTGCTCGGCGTCTTCACCCCGCCGGCCGGCGGCTGAGCGCTCCTTGCTCCCGGCTCGGTGGCGGAGCCGGGAGCAAGGTGTTGCGGGGGATGCAAGGGGTTGCGCATATCGTCGATTGTGAACCTCTGGTTTCCGGGGATTGAAGCTGGTAACTTCCTGGCACCATGCGTCGCAAGTTCTTGCAACGCCTTCATCCCCTTGCGTCCGCCGGAGCGGGCCAGGGTGTCAGGAGAGCCGCCATGAGGGGCAGGACCACCACCACCCGTCGCCGGTGGGGCGCGCTCGCGCTCGCCACCGGCGTGCTCGCCGCGCTGCTGCCGTTCACCGCCGCCGCGGCGGCCAACACCGTCACCGTCTTCTACCAGCCCCCGGCCGCCTGGGGTGCCTCGGTGAACATCCACTACGGCGTGGACGGGCAGGCCTGGACCGCCGTGCCCGGCGTGCCGATGGACACCGCCTGCGCCGGCTGGCGCCGCCGGACCATCGACCTCGGCGCCGCCACCGGCCTCCAGGTCGTCTTCACCAACGGCAGCGGCGTCTGGGACAACAACAACGGCGCCAACTACCGCCTCGGCGCCGGCACGGTCACCGTCGCCGCCGGCCGGATCGGCACCGGCGACCCGTGCGCGACCGCCACCCCGTCGCCGACCCCGTCCGCCACCACCAGCCCCTCGCCGTCGCCGTCCGGCACCGCCGGGAACACCGCCGAGGTCTGGTACCACCTCACGCCGCGCGGTTGGAGCGCCGCGAACCTGCACTACCGGCCCACCGGTGGCGCCTGGACCACCGCGCCGGGCGTCGCCATGGAGACGCGCTGCGCCGGCTGGGCCCGCCGGATCGTCGACCTCGGCGCGGCCACCGGGCTCACCGCGGCGTTCAACAACACCGCCGGCACCTGGGACAACAACGGCGGCGCCGACTACACCCTGGGCGTCGGGCGCAGCGTCGTCGACAACGGCCGGGTCACCGCCGCCGCCGCCGACCCGTGCGCGCCGACCGTCCCGGACACCACGCCGCCCTCCACGCCGGGCGGTCTCACCGCCGTCGCCGACGGGCTGGCGGTCACCCTGAGCTGGACCGCCGCCACCGACGACCGGGGCGTGACCGGGTACGAGCTGACCCGCACCGGCGGTGCCGGGAGCACCACGGTCACCAGCACCACCACCCGGTACGTGGCGTACGACCTGCGGCCCGCCACGGCGTACACCTGGAGCGTGCGGGCGCTCGACGCGGCCGGCAACCGGTCGGCGGCGAGCGCGCCGGCGTCCGCGACCACCGGCGCCGCGCCGGCCGGCGGCGCTCCACTCGGCGGTGACCCGCGCGAGGACAGCATCTACTTCGTGATGACCGCCCGGTTCGCCGACGGTGACCCGGCCAACGACCGGGGCGGCAGCCAGCATGTGAGCTCCGGCAACGCCGCCAACGGCGACCCGATGTTCCGGGGCGACTTCAAGGGGCTCGTCGACAAGCTCGACTACGTCAAGGCGCTCGGGTTCTCGGCCATCTGGATCACGCCGGTGGTGCTGAACCGCTCCGACTACGACTACCACGGTTACCACGGGTGGGACTTCTACCGCGTCGATCCGCGGCTGGAGAGCGCCGGTGCGTCCTACCAGGACCTGATCAACGCGGCGCACGCCAAGGGCATCAAGATCTTCCAGGACGTGGTCTACAACCACAGCTCCCGCTGGGGCGCCAAGGGCCTCTTCACCCCCACCGTCTACGGGACCCGCGACGAGCAGTGGAAGTGGTACTACGACCAGCCGCAGGCCGGCCGGGAGTACGACCCGATGGTCGAGGCCACCGGCACCGACCCGGCGCTCACCCCGGCGCAGAACGCCAAGGCCAAGGGCCGGCCGTACAACGGCGACGTGTGGTCGTCCGCCGCGCCCACCGGCAACACGTGCCTGAACTGGGGTACGCCGACCGGCGGGCGCAGCGCCGAGGGATATTCGCTCTACAACTGTCAGTGGCCCACCCCGACCAGCAAACTCTTCCCCGCCGACAGGTACCACCAGTGCTGGATCGGCAACTGGGAGGGCGAGGACGCGCGCAGTTGCTGGCTGCACGAGGACCTGGCGGACTTCAACACCGAGAACGCTGCCGTGCAGGAGTACCTGATCAACGCGTACAACCGGTTCATCGACATGGGGGTGGACGGCTTCCGGATCGACACCGCCGTGCACATCCCCCGGGTCACCTGGAACCGGCGCTTCCTGCCCGCCATCCAGCAGCACGCCGTGTCCCGGTTCGGCGCGAAGGGCAAGGACTTCTACGTCTTCGGCGAGGTCGCCGCGTTCGTCAACGACAAGTGGAACCGCGGCTCGGTCAACCACTCCGCCCAGTTCTTCACCTGGAAGGAACGCAAGGAGTACAGCCCCGACGACGTGCGGGCCGCGATCGAGCAGTACGACTACGAGCAACTGCTCGGCCCCGCCGGTCAGCCCACCACCGACAACGCGTTTCTGCGCGGCAACGCGTACCACGCGCCGGACCACTCGATGTCCTCCGGCATGAACGTGATCGACATGCGGATGCACATGAACTTCTCCGACGCCGGCAACGCCTTCGGCAACGGGAAGGACTCCGACGACAGCTACAACGACGCCACCTACAACGTGGTCTACGTCGACAGCCACGACTACGGGCCGAACAAGTCCTCGACCCGCTACACCGGTGGCACCGACGCGTGGGCGGAGAACATGAGCCTGATGTGGACGTTCCGCGGCATCCCGACGCTCTACTACGGCTCCGAGATCGAGTTCCAGAAAGGTGCCCGGATCGACTGCGGGCCCACCTGCCCGCTCGCCACCACCGGCCGCGCCTACTACGGCGACCACCTGGCCGGCACCGTCACCGCCGCCGACTTCGGGGTGGTCGGCTCCGCCGGCGGGGCGGTGGCCACCACGCTGGCCCAGCCGCTGGTCAAGCACGTGCAGCGGCTCAACCTGATCCGCCGGGCCGTGCCGGCGCTGCAGAAGGGGCAGTACTCGACCGACGGCGTGAGCGGCGCGATGGCGTACAAGCGGCGCTTCACCGAGGGCGAGGTGGACAGCTTCGCGCTGGTCACCGTCTCCGGCGGGGCCACGTTCCGGGGCGTGCCGAACGGCCGGTACGTCGACGCCGTCACCGGCGACGTGCGCGCGGTCACCGACGGCACGTTGACCGCCTCGGTCAGCGGCAAGGGCAACCTGCGCGTCTACGTGTTCGACCTGCCCGGCAACCCCGCGCCGGGGAAGATCGGCGCGGACGGCCCGTACCTGCGCTGACCGCCGGCGGGTGTTAAGCGGGGCCCCCTCCTATGCCGAAAGCGTTAAGAGGGGGCCCCGCCTTTCACTTGTGCCAGCTGCGGTGGCCCATGCCGCCGGGGCCGGGGAACACGCCGGACTCGGCGGCCTTGAGCACCGCGTCGGCCTGCTCCTGGGTCAGCTTGCCGTCCTTGACGGCCTGGTCGAGCCGCTCCTTCAAGGCGGCCTGCCGGTCCTGCGCCGACGGCGGGGTGGGTCGCTCCGGCCGGTCGCCCTGGCGCTGCTCACGCAGCTTCTCCAGCGCGGCGGTGACCTTGTCGGCCGGCACGCCCAGCTCCTTGGCGAGCGCGTCGGCGAACTCGGCCTGCCGGTCGGCGTGCCGCTGCTGGCGGTCGCCGCCCTGGTCGGTGCTCGCGCTGGCGCCCGGGCCCTTGTCGTCCGCGAGCGCCACCGTCGGGGCGGCGATCCCGACGCCGAGTACCCCGGCGGCGGCCAGGCCGACCAGCAGGCGCTTCCTCGTCGTGCGGATCATGCGGATCTCCTTTTCGGTGGTGGTGCGATGACGTCACCGACAGTGACCGCTGGAGCTGGGGGCAACCCATGGCGAACCTGTCAGCGAGCTGGCAATCCGGCCCGAGGATCCGGACAAATGCGGTTGCGACGTCGCCGCGACGGTGGGAAGGCTGGGCGAGAACCCGACGAAAGGCCACCCCTCATGACACAGCCCGTCATCCGCGAGGTCGCGCTCACCGGCGCGGGCTCGGGCCCGTACGCGATCACGGTCGGGCCCGACGGCGCGCTCTGGCTGACGCTCGCCGGTTCCGGCGGCGTCGCCCGGCTGGGAGCCGACGGTGACGTGCGGACCTACCGCGCCGACCCGCCGGAGAGCCGCCCCCTGATCATCACCACCGGGCCGGACGGCGCGCTCTGGTACACCCGCTCCGGCGACCACCGGCTCGGCCGGATCACCGTCGACGGCGAGAGCAGCTCGGTCGCGCTGCCGCCCGGCTGCGCCCCGTGCGGTCTGGCGACCGGCCCGGACGGCGCGCTCTGGTACGCCGGCATGGGCGACGACACGGTCGGCCGGGTGAGCGTGGACGGGGAGGTCAGCACGTTCCCGCTGCCGGTCGCCAAGGGTTTCCCGTCGATGCTGGCCGCCGGCCCGGACGGCGCGCTCTGGCTGACGCTCAACCAGGCCGACGCGATCGCCCGGGTCGACCTGGACGGGTCGACGACGCTGCACCCGCTGCCCACCGAGGCCGCCGGACCGGTCGGTATCACCGACGGCGGCGACGGGGCGCTGTGGTTCGTCGAGATCGCCGCCGGGCAGCTCGGCCGGATCACCCCGGACGGGCGGATCGACGAGTTCCCGCTGCCCGACCGGGCGGCCCGCCCGCACGCGATCGTCGCCGACCCGGCCGGCGGTTGCTGGTTCACCGAGTGGGCCGCCAACCGCATCGGCCACGTCGCCCCCGACGGCCATGTCACCGCCCACGACATCCCGACCCCGTCCGCCGAGCCGCACGGCCTCACGGTCACCCCCGACGGAGCGGTCTGGGCCGCCCTGGAAACCGGCGCCGTAGCCCACCTCCCCGCCCTCTACCCCCCACCCCGCGTTGATCAACCCCGTTGACCATGAAGTTGGCGGCAGTGCAAAGATCCACAACTGCCGCTAACTTCATGATCGACCGAGTGAGCGGGCCGGGAGGGGGTGGGGAAGGGGGAGGGGTCAGCGGACGGCGGGGGTGACCGTGAGGGTGGCGGTGGTGGTGTCCAGGACCGCTGGGGTGTTCACCGGGACGGTGAGCTGGTCGGGGCCGTGGCCGATCGGCAGGCCGCCGAGGACCGGGACGCCCAGGTCGCCCAGGCGGTCGGTGAGCACGTCGACGACAGTGGTGTCCCAGCCGTCGGCGCACTCGGTGAACTGACCCACCGCCACCCCGGCGAGCCCGTCCAGGGCGCCGCACCGGCGCAGGTGGGTCAGCATTCGGTCGATCTTGTACGGCGGCTCCTGCACCTCCTCCACCAGCAGGATCGCGCCGGTCAGGTCCGGCATGTCCGGGGTGCCGACCGACGCGGTGATCAGGCAGAGGTTGCCGCCGATCAGCCGGCCCTCGGCCCGCCCGGGCACCCGCACCGGATACGTCTCCTCCGCCTCCACCGCCGCCACGGTCACCGGTTCGGTGGTCATCAGCGCGGCGTGCAGCGACTCCGCCGAGCGCAGCGGCGTGCGCTCGTCCCGCCAGGCGGCACCCGGACCGTGCACCCCGGCCAGCCGGGCGCCGCGCCAGAGCGCGAACTGCAACGCGGTGATGTCGGAGAAGCCGGCCACCACCTTCGGGTCCCGGCGCACCGCCGCCATGTCGATCAGGTCGACCACCCGCTGCGCGCCGTAGCCGCCCCGGGTGCAGATCACGCCCCGGATCTCCGGGTCGGCGAACGCGGCGTTCAGGTCGTCGGCCCGCAGCGCGTCGTCGCCGGCCAGGTAACCCCGCCGGGCGTACGCGTTCGGCGCGGGCACCGGCCGCAGGCCCCAGCCGGTGAGCAGCTCGATGCCGCGGGCCACCCGTTCCGGACGGGTCGGGCCGGACGGCGACACCAGCATCACCGCGTCGCCGGGACGCAGGGCCGGTGGGCGCAGGCAGTCGTCGGTGGGCACGATCGCGAGCCTAGTGCCGCCGAGCCGGACCGACCGCGCTCGGGCGTACCGGCTAGCCTCGACGTCGTGGCGACCGCGCTGGTGATCGAGAACGACCCGACCGACGACCTCCGCCGCCTGGGGGAGTGGCTCACCGAAGGGGGGCTGGAGCTGCGCGTCCTGCGCCCGCACGCGGGCGACGCGCTCCCCGCCGACCTCGACGGGTACGCCGCGCTGGTGGTGCTCGGCGGCGACCAGCAGGCCTATCCGCTGGCCGACGACAGCCCGGGCGCGCCCTGGTTCCCGGCGCTGGAGGGGCTGCTGCGCAAGGCGGTCCGGCACCGGGTGCCCACGCTGGCGATCTGCCTGGGCGCGCAGTTGCTCGCCACCGCGCACGCCGGCCGGGTCGAGCGCAGCCCGTCCGGGCCGGAGATCGGCCCCACCGTGGTCGGCCGGCGCGACGCCGCCGAGACCGACCCGCTGTTCCGCTACGTGCCGCTGATGCCCGACGTGCTCCAGTGGCACGCCGACGAGATCACCGAGCTGCCGCACGGCGCGACGCTGCTCGCCGCGTCCACCCGCTACCCGCACCAGGCGTTCCGCCTCGGCGACCGGGCCTGGGGGCTGCAGTTCCACATCGAGTGCGACACCGCGATGATCGCCGAGTGGTCCCACGACTCGGCCACGCTGGCCGAGCTGGGCTACGACCCGGAGCTGGTGGTGGCCGCCTGCGACCGGGCGATGGCCGACGTCGAGGAGGCCTGGCAGCCGTTCGCGATCCGGTTCGCCGCGCTCGCGCTCGGCGAGCTGGGCGACGACAGCCCGCGTCGCAGCCTCCCGCTGCTCGGGGCGTGAGGTGACCCGGCCGGCCCGCGGGCGCCTGGCCCGCTACGGCTTCGCCGAGGGCGACGGCGCCACCCGCGCCGCCGACCTGCTCGGCCCGGACGGGCTCGGCCTGTGGCGCCCGGACACCCAGGAACCGGCCGACGACCGGGCCGCCGAACTGCTCACCGCGCTGTCCCGGGCCGCCGACCCGGACCTGGCGCTGCGCCAACTGCACCGGCTGGTCGAGTCGGAGCGGCGCACCGGGGACGACGTGGCGATCCGCGACGCGCTCGCCGCCGACCCCGGGCTGCGCCGCCGGCTGGTCGCGGTGCTCGGCGCCTCCTCGGCGCTCGGCGACCACCTGGTCGCCAACCCCGGGCAGTGGGCGGTGCTGGCCACCGAGCCGGACGGGCTCGCCCCGACCGCCGACGGCCGGCTCGACCTGACCGCCGCCGCCAAGCTGACCACGCTCACCGGCGCGGTGCCGCTGCTGCGGCAGGCGTACCGGTTGGCGCTGCTGCGGATCGCGGCGGCGGACCTGACCGGCGGGCGCGGCCTGGAGCAGACCATGGCGGCGCTCTCCGGGCTGGCCGACGCGACGCTCGCCGCCGCCTACGACATCGCCGTCGACGAGCTGCCCGAGGGCACCGCACCGCCCCGGCTCGCGGTCGTGGCGATGGGCAAGTGCGGCGGCGACGAGCTGAACTACGTCTCCGACGTCGACGTCATCTTCGTCGCCGCCGGGGACGACGACCTGACCGCCGCCACCCAGGTCGCCACCCGCCTGATCCACGTCTGTGGGCTGGTCGCCTGGCCGGTGGACGCCGCGCTGCGCCCGGAGGGCAACCGGGGCCCGCTGGTCCGCACGCTCGCCAGCCACCTGGCCTACTACCGCCGCTGGGCCCGCACCTGGGAGTTCCAGGCGCTGCTCAAGGCCCGCCCGGCGGCCGGCGACCTGGAGCTGGCCCGGGAGTGGATCGCGGCGCTCGCCCCGCTGGTCTGGACCGCCGCCGAGCGCCCGGAGGCGGTCTCCGACGTCCGGTCCATGCGCCGCAAGATCCTCGACAACGTCCCGCCGAAGGAGCTGGAACGCGAGATCAAGCGCGGCCCGGGCGGGCTGCGCGACATCGAGTTCGCCGTGCAACTGCTCCAGCTCGTGCACGGCCGCGGGGACGAGTCGCTGCGCGTGCCGGGCACCGTGCCGGCGCTGCGCGCCCTGGTCGCCGGCGGCTACGTCGGCCGCGCCGACGGCGAGGCGCTGCTGCGCGGCTACCGCTTCCTGCGCGCCGTCGAGCACCGGCTCCAGCTCCAGGGCCTGCGCCGCACCCACACCGTGCCGACCGAGCCGGCCGCGCTGCGCTGGCTCGCCGCCGCGCTCGGCTACACGGCCACCCCGGGCCGCAGCGCCGTCGAGGAGTTCCGCGCCGAGTGGGTCACCCACGCCAGCGAGGTACGCCGGCTGCACGCCAAACTGCTCTACCGGCCGCTGCTGGAGTCGGTGGCCCGGGTGCCGGCCGAGGGGCTGCGGCTGACCCCACAGGCCGCCCGGCACCGGCTGGAGGTGCTCGGCTTCGCCGACCCGGCCGGCGCGCTGCGACACCTGCAGGCACTCACCGGCGGCGTCAGCCGCACCGCCGCGATCCAGCGCACGCTGCTGCCGGTCCTGCTCGACGAGTTCGCCGACGCCCCGGAGCCGGACCGGGGGCTGCTCAACTACCGGCAGGTGTCCGACAAGCTCGGCAGCACCCCGTGGTATCTGCGCCTGCTGCGCGACTCCGGCCCGGTGGCCCGCCGGCTGGCCCGGGTGCTCTCCTCCTCCCGGTACGCCGCCGACCTGCTGGCCCGCGAGCCCGAGGCGCTGCGGCTGCTGGCCGAGGACAGCGAACTGACCCCGCGCCCCCGGGAGACGCTCGTCGAGGGCTTCGTCGCCGCCGCCGCCCGGCACGACGACCCGGTCGAGGCCACCCGGGCGGTCCGCGCGCTGCGCCGCCGCGAGCTGGTCCGGATCGCCGCCGCCGACGTGCTCAGCCGGGCCGGGTCGCTCGCCCCGCTCACCCCGCGCCCGGTCGGCGGCGGGGAACGGCGGCCCACTGTGGTCGACGTGACCGCCGTCGGCACCGCGCTGTCCCACGTCACCGACGCCACCCTGGCCGCCGCGCTGCGCGCCGCCCGGGCCGCCCAGCCCGGGCCGCCGGGCCTGCGCTTCGCGGTGATCGGCATGGGCCGGCTCGGCGGGTACGAGTCGAACTACCTGTCCGACGCCGACGTGCTCTTCGTCTACGACCCGCCGCCCGGGGTGGAGGAGAGCACCGCCAGCGCCGCCGCGCACGCGATCGCCGAGGAGTTGCGCCGGCTGCTCTCCGCGCCCGCCCCCGACCCACCGCTCGGCGTCGACGCCGACCTGCGCCCCGAGGGCCGGCAGGGCCCGCTGGTCCGCAGCCTGGCCGCGTACGCCCAGTACTACGCGCGCTGGTCGAAGGTGTGGGAGGCGCAGGCGCTGCTGCGGGCCCGGTTCGTCTGCGGCGACGCCGAGCTGGGCGCCGAGTTCGAGGCGATGATCGAGCCGGTGCGCTACCCGGCCGACGGGCTGACCCGCGAGCAGGTGGTGGAGATCCGCCGGATCAAGGCGCGGGTGGAGACCGAGCGGCTGCCCCGCGGCGCCGACCCGGCCACCCACACCAAGCTGGGCCGGGGCGGTCTGGCCGACGTCGAGTGGGCGGTGCAGCTGCTGCAGCTCCGGCACGCCGGCGCGCTGCCCGCGCTGCGCGGCACCCGTACCCTCGACGCCCTGGCGGCGGCCCGCGACGCCGGCCTGCTCGACGGCGAGGAGGCGGCCGAGCTGGCCGCCGGCTGGACGCTCGCCGCCCAGGTCCGCGACGCGTTGATGCTGGTCCGGGGTCGGGCCGGCGACCAGCTGCCCCGGCACGGGGTGGAGCTGGCCGGGGTGGTGCGCCTGCTCGGCCGCGACGACCCGGGCGAGTTCCTCGACGAGTACCTGCGCGTGGGCCGGCACTCCCGCACCGTCGTCCAGCGCATCCTCGAAGCCCCCCTGTAAGGAGGGGCCCCCGCTTAACGCATTCTGCATAGGCGGGGCCCCTTTTTAACACCGCTGTGGCGAACGACCGGTCAGCTGGTGAGGGTGTAGGTGCCGGGGCGGGGGACCGTGACGGTGAGCCAGTCGCCGGCGGGGGAGAGCGTGGCGCCGCCGGTGACGGTGAGCCAGCGGTCGTGGCGGACCCGGACCGGGACCGGGCCGGCCGCCGAGGCGCGGAACGTGACCGTGGCGCCGTCCTGCCGGACCAACTCGCCGGGCGCCCCGACCAGCGGGGTGGGGTCGGCGACCGCGTACAGCCGCCAGTGCCGGTCGGACCAGACCTCGGTCAGGTAGGGCTGGCCGGCGGTCACCAGCTCCGCCTCCGGCCGGCCCACCCAGGACAGCTCGGCGTCGGGCACGGCGACGTACTGCACCGCGTTGTCGGCCAACCAGGCCCGGTAGCTGTCGGCGGTCAGCGGGACGCCGGTGCCGGCCGCGCCGGGCACGGTGGTGAAGAACAGCGGATTGCGGTCGATGTCGGCCTGCCGCAGCCAGCCCCGGGCCAGCGGCACCTCGCCGAGGCGGGCGGCCTCCCAGTAGTTGCGGGTCGGCGGCACCTCCACCCGCCCGGTGAGCCCGCGTCGGGCCAGCTCCGCCCGCAGCGGCGCGAAGTACGCCGGGTCGGCCGTCGGGTCGTCGGCGCTGCCCAGGTCGGCGCTGACCACCGGCGGCTGCCACCAGCACACCACCGCCAGCAACGCGGCCAGCCCGACCGCACCGGCGGCCCGGGGTACGCCGCGCCCGGCGCCGTCGCGTCGTGTCGCGCGAGCGGGAAGCAGACGCCCGGTGAGCGCGCGCGGGACCGTCGCGGCGGCGGCCAGCACCGGCAGCGCGAACATCACCACCAGCCGGGTGGCGTTCAACCCGACCGGGGTGGGGAGCAGCGCCGCCGCCAGCACCCCGGCCGCGGAGAGCAGCGCGCCCACCCGCACCGGCCGGTACGCCACCAGCGCCGCCACCAGCAGGCTGGTCACCACGGCGTGCACCGTGTCGGCCCGGCTGATGTTCATCCAGCCGCCCTCGCCGAAGAGCAGCCCGGTCACCGCGAGCGGAGCGGCGGCCGGCACGGCGAGCAGCAGTCCGTCGGCCCACCGCCGGCCGAGCAGCAGCGCGACGCCGGCCAGCCCGACGAACAGCCCGGCCACCGGACTGGCCGCCGAGGCGAGCAGCGCGGCCACGACGACCGCCCCGGCGCGCGGCAGGCCGACCCATCCGGCCGCTCCGGCGGATGTCGGACCGGTCGAGTCGGACGCTTCGGCGGGCAGCGAGCCGGGCGACGGACCGGTCGGGCGGGCGTCCCGCGCCCGCGTCGCCGCGGTGGGCAGGGTGAGGGCGAGCAGCGCGGCCAGGCCGAACGCGACGCCGAGGGCGTAGGTGACCCGGCCGGAGACCAGATTGCCGGCGATCGTCACCACCCCGACCAGGCTGCCGAGCAGCGGGCGGGGCACCCGGACCCGGACCAACAGCGCCGCGAACGCGGTCGCGGACGCGAGCAGCGCGAGCGCGCCGGTGGGGCGCACCCCGAGCAGCGCCATCAGCGGCGGCGAGACGAGGCTGTAGCCCCACGGGTGCACCCCGCCGTACCAGCGCAGGTCGACCAGGGCGGGCCCGTGCGCGGCGAAGAAGCCGGCGCGGGCGACCTGGGCGGACAGGTCCGAGCCGGTGGCCGGCAGGGTCAGGTAGAGCACGGCGAGGACGAGCGCCGACGCGGCGGACACCGCGACCACCCGAGCACCGCGCATGCCCACCTCCTGATCGCGAACCACCGTACTGGCAGCATGGTGAACGTGTCTCACCACCTCTCGCGCTGGACCGGTCTGGCCGGCTCGGCGCTGCTCGCCGTGGCCGCGTACCTCGGCGGTGCGCTGCCCGACGGTGAACTGCGCCCCACCCCGGTCAGTATCTGGCAGGGCCGGAACGGACCGCTGATCATCGGATTGTGGCTCGCCGGCACGGCGTTGCTGGCCTGGGCGTGGTGGTCGCTGCGCGACCGGGTGCCGTCGAGCCGGTGGGTGCTCGTCACGGTCGGGCTCTGGCTGTTGCCGATGCTCGTCGCTCCGCCGCTGGGCAGCCGGGACGTGTACGCCTACGCGTGTCAGGGTGCCAGCTTCTCGGCCGGGATCAACCCGTACGAACAGGGCGTGTCGGCGCTGCCGTGTCCGTGGCTGGACACGATCTCGTACATCTGGCGGGACACCCCGGCCCCGTACGGGCCGTTGTTCGTGCTGCTCGCCGGCGCGGTGGTGAAGGCCACCGGCTCGCTGCTCGGCGCCGTCGTGCTGTTCCGGGTGCTCGCCCTGGTCGGGGTGGCGCTGACCGCCTGGGCGTTGCCGGTGCTGGCCCGCCGCTGCGGGGTGCCCCCGAAGCGGGCGCTCTGGCTGGCGCTGGCCAGTCCGCTGGTGCCGGTGCACCTGGCCTCCGGGGCGCACAACGACGCAATGATGGTCGGCCTGCTCGTCGCCGGGCTGGCCGTGGTGGCGTCCCGGCCGGGCCGGCCGGGACCGCTGCTCGCCGGCGGGTTGCTGCTCGGCCTGGCCGCCGGCATCAAGGTCACCGCGCTGGTGGTGGTGCCGTTCGCGGCGCTCGCCGCGGTCGTCGGGCCGTACCGGATCCGGACGCTGGTCCGCGACGGCGGGTGGGTGGTCGGCGGCGCGTTGGCCGCGCTCGCCGCCGCGACGATGGTCGCCGGCCTCGGCCTCGGTTTCATCAGCGGGCTGGAACAGGGCGGGCTGGTGGTGGCCTGGACGTCGCCGCCGACCGCGGTCGGGCAGACCGTCGGCTACCTGCTGGCGCCGTTCGGGGTGCACGTCGACGCGTTGCCGGCGACCCGGGCGATCGGCATGGTCGTGCTGGTCGCGCTGCTGGTGTGGCTCTGGTTCCGGGCGTGGCGTCGGGGCGAGCCGTTCTGGCACGCGGCGCTGGCGTTGGTCGCCACCGTCGCGCTCGCGCCGCTGTTCCACCCCTGGTACTGGCTCTGGCCGCTGGCCGTGCTGGCCGCCACCGCGCGGCGGACCGGCTGGTTCGCGATCGTCACCCTGGTGTCGTCGTTCCTGGTGCTGGCCGACGGGACCGGTCTGCCCCGCTACACCAAGATGCCCGGCGCGCCGTTGATGACGTTGTTCGTGATCGTGCTGGTCGTCCGGTTGGTACGGTCGGCTCGGAAGGGGCGGCAGCCGGTCCTGGTGGAGTGAGGAGGGTGCCGGTGAGCGAGCCCGACGCGCCGGTCCGGCCGGTCGCCGCCGCGCTCGCCCGGTACGCCGGTCTCGCCGGGGCGGTCCTGCTCACCGTCGCCGGCTGGCTGGGCGGGGCCCTGCCCGACGCGCCGCCGCGCGCCACGCTCGCCGCTCTCTGGCACGCCCCGCACGGGCCGGTGACGCTCGGCTGCTGGTCGGTGGGGACCGTGCTGCTGGTGGGCGCCTGGTGGTCGCTGCGCTGGGGTGCCCCGTCGGGCCGGTGGGCCTACCTGACCGCCGGGCTCTGGTCGCTGCCGCTGCTGGCCGCGCCGCCGCTGGGCAGCCGGGACGTCTACTCGTACGTCTGTCAGGGCTGGACCTGGACGCGGGGGGTCAGTCCGTACCGGGTGGGGGTCGAGGCGGCCGGCTGCCCGTGGACCGGGTCGGTGTCCCCGATCTGGCGGGACACCCCGGCGCCGTACGGGCCGTTCTTCGTGCTGCTGGCCGGGCTGGCGGTGCTCGCCGGCGGCGGCCTGGTCGGGGCGATCGTGCTGCTCCGGCTGGTCGCGCTGGCCGGGGTGCTGCTGGCCGCGCTCTGCCTGCCGGGCCTGGCCCGCGCCGCCGGGGTGCCCACCCGCCGGGCGGCCTGGCTGGTGCTGGCGTGCCCGCTGGTCGGGGTGCACCTGGTCGCCGGCGCGCACAACGACGCGCTCGCGCTCGGGCTGGTCCTGTTCGGGCTGCTGGTGCTGATCCGCCGCCCGGGCAAGGCACGCGCGCTGGTGGTGGCCGGGGTGCTGCTGGGCCTGGCGGTCGCGGTGAAGGCGACCGCCGTGGTGGTGCTGCCGTTCGCGGCGCTCGCCGCCGTGCTCGGTCGCTACACCTGGCGGACGCTGCTGCGCGACGGGGGTCGGCTGGCCGCCGTGGTGCTCGGCACGCTGCTGGTGCTCTCGCTCGCCACCGGCCTCGGGTGGGGCTGGGTGGACGGGCTGGGTCGCAGCGGCGACTCGCAGCAGTGGACCTCGCCGCCGACCGCTGTCGGGTTCGTCGTCGACTACGCCGGTGAGCTGGCCGGCCGGCACCCGCACGCCGTGCCGGTGACCCGGGCGATCGGGCTGGTGCTGCTGGCCGGGCTGCTGGTGGCGCTCTGGTGGTGGGCGTGGACGGCGTTGCGCGCGCTGAACGACGCCCGGCAGCGGGTGGCCCGGCTCACCGTGGCCCGGCCCCGGGTGGCGCTGCTCGGTGCCGGCCTGGCGCTGGCCGCCACCGTGCTGCTCGCCCCGGTCTTCCATCCCTGGTACGCGATCTGGCCACTGGCCCTGCTGGCGGTGGTGGTGGTCTCGCCGGCCCGGACGGTCTGGTTCGTGGCGCCCAGCGCGGTGGCCTCGGTGCTCACGCTGCCGGACGGCACGAACCTGGCCCGGTTCACCAAGGCGCCCGGCGCCGTGCTGATGACGGTGCTGGTGGTGGTCGTCGTGGCGGCCGGCGTCCGGGCCGGGCGGCGCTATCGACGCGCGCCGCGCTGATCTGCCCGGCAGCGAAACGGCCGGGCCGGCCCCGCGGTGGCGGAGCCGGCCCGGCCGGTGCTGACGAGCGTGCTCAGCAGTCGAAGTACATGGCGAACTCGTGCGGGGTCGGGCGCAGGCGCACCGGGTCGACCTCGTTGGACCGCTTCCAGTCGACCCAGGTGGAGATGAGGTCCGGCGTGAACACGCCGCCGTCGAGCAGGTAGTCGTGGTCGGCCTCGAGCGAGTCGAGCACGGCCGGCAGCGAGCCGGGGACCTGCTTGACGTCGCCCCACTCCTCCGGCGGGAGGTCGTAGAGGTCCTTGTCGATCGGGGCCGGCGGCTCGATCTTGCTCTTGATGCCGTCCAGGCCGGCCATCATCATCGCGGAGAAGGCGAGGTAGACGTTGGCCGACGGGTCGGGGACGCGGAACTCGACGCGCTTGGCCTTGGGGTTGCTGCCGGTGACCGGGATGCGGGTGCACGCGGAGCGGTTGCGCTGCGAGTAGACCAGGTTGACCGGGGCCTCGAAACCGGGCACCAGGCGCCGGTAGGAGTTGACGGTCGGGTTGGTGAAGGCGAGCAGCGACGGCGCGTGGTGCAGCAGGCCGCCGATGTACCAGCGGGCGGTGTCGGACAGGCCGGCGTAGCCGGTCTCGTCGTAGAACAGCGGCTCCCCACCCAGCCACAGGCTCTGGTGGGTGTGCATCCCGGAGCCGTTGTCACCGAACAGCGGCTTGGGCATGAACGTCGCCGTCTTCCCGTGCGCCCACGCCTCGTTCTTCACCAGGTACTTGAAGAGCTGGAGCTGGTCACCGGCGTGCAGCAGGGTGGAGAACTTGTAGTTGATCTCCGACTGCCCGCCGGTGCCCACCTCGTGGTGCGAACGCTCCACCGTGAACCCGGCGTCGACCAGCCGACGCACCATCCAGTCCCGCAGGTCGGCGTAGTGGTCCACGGGCGGCACCGGGAAGTAGCCGCCCTTGTAGGCGGTCTTGTAGCCGCGGTTGCCGCCCTCCTCGACCCGGCCGGTGTTCCAGGCGCCCTCGATCGAGTCGATGTAGTAGAACGACTGGTGCGCCGAGGTCTCGTGGCGGATCGAGTCGAAGATGTAGAACTCGGCCTCGGCGCCGAAGTAGGCGGTGTCGGCGATGCCGCTGGCGGCGAGGTACGCCTCGGCCTTCTTGGCCACGTTGCGCGGGTCGCGGGAGTAGGCCTCGCGGGTGAACGGGTCGTGGATGAAGAAGTTGATCGCGACGGTCTTCTGCGCCCGGAACGGGTCGACGAACGCGGTGGCCACGTCCGGGAGCAGGAGCATGTCCGACTCGTGGATGGCCTGGAAGCCGCGGATCGACGAGCCGTCGAACGCGAGGCCGTCGGTGAAGACGCTGTCGTCGAAGGACTCGACCGGCAGGTTGAAGTGCTGCATCACGCCGGGCAGGTCACAGAAACGTACGTCGACGAACTTCACGTCCTCGTTCTTGAGGTATCGCAGGAGTTCCTCGGGATTGGCGAACACACGTCCTCCTGGCAGGTCCACTCCGGTCGCTGGCTGGTGGCGACGCTATGGCCGGGCGGTTGCCCGGCCGTGTCTCCTCTGTTTCCGCCGTGTTACGTCGCTCGCGGAGCGTCATCACCCGTACCAAGTGTTCGGTATTGCGATTGTTGTCGGATTTTTCGGTGGGCGTCGAGGCGGCGCTACCCTGGCCGCTGTGACCGATACCGCCGCCGCGCCGGTGCCACCCGCCACCGACCCCGCCTTCACGCCCCCCGGCCTCGGCCGCCGCTTCGGCGCGCTGGTCATCGACTGGGTGCTCTGTCTGATGGTCGCCCGGTCGTTCGCCGACCCGGTCCGCGACGGCTGGCCGCCGGTCCTGGTGCTGATCCTCGAGTACGGGTTCTTCCTCGGCCTCTTCGCCCAGACCCCCGGCATGTACCTGACCCGGCTGCGCTGCGTCGCCTGGGCCGACGGCGGCCGGATCGGGCTGGCCCGAGGGCTGCTGCGAGGGCTCCTGCTGGCCCTCGTCGTCCCGGCCCTGATCATGGATCAGCACCGTCGCGGCCTGCACGACCGGCTCACCGGCGCGGTCGTCGCCGACGCGCCGCGCCGCTGACCCACCCGATGAGAAAGGAGCCGGCCCCGCGGGGGACCGGCTCCTTTCTCGGGTACGTCGGGAGTCAGCGACCCCGGGTCTGCCGGAACGCGCCCCGCGGCGGCCGCATGTTCTTCGGCACCGCGCCCTTGGGCATCTGCGGCCGCGCGGTCAGCGCCTTGAGCCGCTTGTCGAGGGCGTTGACGTCCTTCGGGGAGAGGGTGCGCGGCAGCCGCATCACGGTCATCCGCAGCTTGCGGACCGGCAGCTCGCCCTCGCCCTGACCGATCACGTAGTCGTGCAGCGGGGCCGAGCCGATCACCTTGGCCAGCCGGCGCTTCTCCTGGCCAAGCAGGCCGCGCACGCGCTGCGGGTTCCCCTCGGCCAGCAGGATCACGCCGGCGCGACCCAGCACCAGGTGGACCATGTCCATCTGGGTGGTCGAGCTGACCGCCGGGGTGACCCGCCAGTCGCCGCGCATGCTCTCCATGATCTGCGCCGCCGCGCCGGGCTGCCCCTCGGCGGCGTTCATCATCGCCTTGTTGGACCGCAGGTTGAGCACGATCAGCAGGGCGAGCAGCGCGAGCAGGATGCCGATCGGCAGCCAGATCCAGCCCCAGGCGAGCACCGCGACCACGGTGAGCGCGAGCGGGATCAGCACCGCCGCCGCGGCCAGCGGCGCGAACCACTTGTCCTGCTTGGCGGTGAACTTGAACACCATCCCGATCTGCTTCAGCCGCTGGCCGAACGAGACCTTCTCCTGGGGCTTTGCCATGCCGCAGAGTCTAGTGGTCGGCGCTCGGCCCGTTGATCCGTGGCCACCCGTTCCGCCGCGGGCTGAGTACCTTACGGCCGCGCCGGCCCACCCGGCCGCCGGGTAAGGAGGCGGCGCGGGCAGAAGATCAGGCGGCGTGCCCATGCGCCGGGGGCACCTGCGCGCGGAAAGTCGACCTCGACAGCGAGACACGACACCGCACCACAGGGAGATCCGACATGTTCGGCAACGACGCAGAGTTCCTGCTCAGCATCCACCGCAGCCACGCCTCCGAGCTGCAGGCCGACGCGGCCAACGACCGGCTCGCCCGGTCGCTGTCCCGCCGGCACCCGCACGGCTGGCTGAGCCGCCGCAAGCACACCGCCCGTACCACCGACGCCCGCCGGTGACCGCCCCACCGCTCACCGGCCCGGCGATCACCGGCCCGGACCCCGCCGGTGCGCTCGACACCGGCCCGGCCGTCACGGGGGCGGCCGGGCCGGTGGTCACCGGCAGTCCGGTCGGGCCGGCGGTCACCGGCAGTCCGGTCGGGCCGGCGGTCACCGGCAGTCCGGTCGGGCCGGTGGTCACCGGCGACCGGGCCGGACCGGCCGGACGGGCGGTCGCCGACGGGCCGTCCGGGCCGGTCGGGTCGTCGGACCGCCGTGGCATGCTCGACGGCGTGACCGCACGCGCCGCCAGCACCGTTCTCGTCGGCCGGCAGCCCGAGCTGGCCGCGCTGGGCGGGGCGCTGGCCCGGGCCCGGGGCGGCGACCCGACCACCGTGCTGGTCGGCGGCGAGGCCGGGGTCGGCAAGACCCGCCTGCTGGAGGAGTTCGGCGGTCACGTCGCCACCACCGGGGCGCGGGTGCTGGTCGGCCAGTGCCTCGAGCTGGGCGAGGCCGGCCTGCCGTTCGCCCCGTTCGCGGCCGCGCTGCGCGACGTGCTGCGGCACGACGGCCCGGCGGCCTTCGCCGGCTACGAGGCCGAGTTCGCCCGGCTGCTGCCCGAGCTGGCCCGGATGCCCGCCGCCGCCCCCGCCGGCCCGGCCCTCCCCGACAGCCCACGTGGCTACCTGTTCGACCTGGTCGCCGAGCTGTTCCGGCGGATCGCCGAGGAGCGCCCGTTGGTGCTGGTGATCGAGGACCTGCACTGGGCCGACCGGTCCACCCGGGATCTGATCGGCTTCCTGGTGCGGGCCGCCCGCGCCACCCGCCTGCTCGTCGTCTGCACCTACCGCACCGACGAGCTGCACCGCGGCCATCCACTGCGGCCCTTCCTCGCCGAGCTGGACCGGGTCCGCGGCGTCGACCGCATCGAGCTGGCCCGGCTCGACCGCGACGGCACCGCCGCCGTCCTCGCCGACCTGCTCGGCGTCGAGCCGTCCGCCCGCGCCGTCGACGACGTGCACGACCGCACCCAGGGCAACCCGTTCTTCATCGAGGAGCTCGCCGCGGCCGGCGACCCGGTCGGCTGCGCGGTGCTCCCGGAGACGCTGCGCGACCTGCTGCTCGCCCGGGTGGACCGGCTGCCCGAGCCGGCCCAGCGGGTGCTGCGGATCGCCGCGGCCGGCGGCACCCGCTTCTCCCACCAGCTCGTCGCCGAGGTGGCCGGGCTGCCCGAGGCCGAGCTGGAGGACGCGCTGCGCGCCGCCGTCGCCGGGCAGCTCGTGGTCGCCGATCCCGACGGCGACTACGAGTTCCGGCACGCGCTGGTGCGCGAGGCGGTGCACGACGACCTGCTCCCCGGCGAGCACGCCCGGCTGCACGCCCGCTACGCCGCGGCGATCGAGGCGCAGCCGCATCTGGTGGCCGCCGGCCGCGCCCCGGCCGAGGTCGCCCACCACTGGTACGCGGCGCACGACCATCCCCGCGCCCTCACCACCGCCCGGGCCGCCGCCGCGGCGGCGGCGGAGCGATCCGCGTACGCCGAGCAGAGCCGGCTGCTGGAGCGCGTCCTGGAGCTGTGGGAGCTGGTGCCCGACGCCGCCGACCGCCTCGGCATGGACCACCTGCGGGTGCTGGAGGAGACGCTGACCGCGGCGGTCACCGCCGGCGACCTGGGCCGGGCGCTCACCCTCACCCGGGCCGCGCTGGCCGAGGTCGACCCGGGGGCCGAGCCGCTGCGCGCCGCCGCCCTGCTCGACCACCGGGGCCGGCTGCTCGCCCTGCTCGGCAAGAGCGACGGCGCGGTGGAGCTGCGCGAGGCGTACCGGCTGGCGGCCGGCGCGCCGGGCGGCGCGGAGCGGTTCGGGGTGCTCGCCGACATCGCGGCGCACCTGATGAAGGTCGACCCCCGGGAGGCCGCCTCGGTCGCCGCCGAGGCGATGGCCGGCGCGTCCGAGACCGGCACCGACCTGGTGCTGCTGCCCACCCGGATCGCCCTGCTGCACCGCATCGACGACACCCCGGATCTGGGGCTGGCCGAGCTGCGCCGGGTGCAGGAGCGGGCCCGGGCCGCCGGCGACTCGTGGGCCCTGGTCAGCGCGTTGGTGTTCCTCTCCGACGTGCTCTACGAGCTGGGCCGGTACGCCGAGTCGGAGCAGGCCGCCGCGGCCGGCGTGAGCGAGGCGCGCCGGGCCGGGATCAGCCGTTCGATCGGCGCCTACCTGCTCTCCAACCGGGCCGAGGCGCTGATCGCGCTGGGCCGGTGGGACGAGGCGGACGCGACATGCGCCGAGGCGGCCCGGATCGACCCGCCGGGCGTCTCCGGGCTGCACTGGCTGCAACTGCGCGCCGGGCTGCGACTGGCCCGGGCGCATCCCGGCTCCGGCGAACTCGTCGGGCGGGCGCTGGCGTTCCTGGCCCGGCCCTACCTCTGGCCGAACCACCGGCTGCCGCTGCACGAGCTGCGCGTCGAGGCCGCCCTGTCCGCCGACGACAAACTGGAGGCGGCCCGCGCGGCCCGCGCCGCCCTGGGCGATCCGCACCTGGCCGACCTGCCCCGCGAGGGCTGGCCGGTGCTCAGCGCGTCGGCCCGGGCAGCGGTGCTCGCCGGTGACCCGGCGCTGGCCGCCGAGGTGTCCGCGGTGGCGGCCGTGCTGCCGACCCGCCATCCGGCCGAGCGGGCGCACGCCGCCCAGGTCGCCGCGCTCCTGTTCGGCCTCGACCCGGCCGGCCGCGACCGCGACGAGTTCCCGCCGGTGTCGGCCGTCTCCGGGGCGGGCGCTGCCGCCCCCGCCGAGCCGGGTGCGGGCGGCACCGACCCCACGGGCGAGACGCGGCCGTCGACCGGCGAGACGTGGCCGTCGGCGGGCGCGGCGCGGCTGTCGACCGGCGAGGCGGTGCAGGCGTGGCGGGCCGCGGTGGCGGCGTGGCGGGCGGCCGGGCCGCCGCATCCTCTGGGGCGGGCGCTGCTCGGGCTGGCCGAGGCGGCCGCGGCCGCCGGCGAGCGGGACGAGGTGGCCGCCGCCGTCCGGGAGACGGTCGAGCTGGCCGCCCGGCTGGGCGCCACCCCGCTGGGCGAGCAGGCCACCACGCTGGCCCGCCGGGTCGGTCTGCGCGGCACCGGGCGACCCGGGCCGGACCTGCTGACCAGCCGGGAGCAGGAGGTGCTGCGGCTGGTCGCCGAGGGGCACAGCAACAGCCGGATCGCCGAGCGGCTCTTCATCTCCCCGAAGACGGCGAGCGTGCACGTGTCCCGGATCATCGCCAAGCTGGACGTGACCAACCGGGTCGAGGCCGCCGCGCTGGCGCACCGCCTGGGCCTGCTCGACCCGCCGCCCGCCCCGGCTCAGCGGCGGGGCAGGTAGATCCGCCAACCGGGGAGCGTGATCACCCGCAGGGCGCCCGGTTCCGCGCCGAGCTGCCGGTCCAGCCGGGCGGCCAGCGGTGAGCCGTCCGGCGCCACCCACGCCGCGTCCGGGTCCGCGGCCACCGCCCGCCGATATCCCGGCAGCCGGTCGAAGCCGGGGCGCAGCTCGTCGTCGACCACCGCGCACACGGTGTCCTCGCCGCTGGCGAACGAGATCCGGTTGCACGTCCAGTAGCCGCCGCGGGCGTGCTGGACGCCCAGGTCGCCGAGGGCGTCGACGAGCAGCCGGTGCCGGTCGGCCTCGGCGTGCACGGCCGGCACCGCCCGGATCGCGTCCACTGTGGCGCTCACCCCCGTGCCGAGGATCCCGGCGAGCACCACCACCGCCCCGACGCCGGCCACCCGGCTCCTGCGCGACCGCACGTCGGCCACCCGGCGGGCGACCTGCCACAGCGGCCAGAGCAGGGCCGGGACGGCGACCGCCAGGCAGGACAGGTAGCGGCTGCTCTCCAGCGGCGTCCGCCCGGCCGCGCTGCTCGACGCGTACGCGGCCAGCACCGCCGCCGCGCCGGCGAGCAGCGCCAGCCGCACCCCCGCCGACACCCGCCGCTCCGCCGACGACGGCGGGACGGGTCGGCGCAGGGTACGCCACGCGGTGTACGCCGCGAGCAGCAGCAGGACGAGGAAGACCGGGGCCCACCAGAGCTGCCAGGGGGCGCAGCGGCCGGGCGAGCAGAAGCCCATGGCCAGCGGCGGACCGACGACCAGTCCGCCGTGCCACCGCTCGGCCCAGCCCGCCGCCGTGCCGGAGCCACTGGCGGCCAGCACCGCGGTGAGCGGGTTACGCCCGTGCCGGAGGTTGTCCAGCACCATCGGGGCGGCACCCAGCAGCAGCGCGCCGCCGAGCACCGCCCCGGCGCGGCCGGCCAGCTCCCGCCGCCGCCACGCCACCAGCAGCGCGCCGAGGGCCAGCACGTACGGCAGGATCAGCGGGTCGACCCAGAGCAGCACGCCGGCGACCAGCCCCCAGGCCGCCCAGCGGGGCAGCCGCGCGCCCGGCCCGTTGTCGCACAGCGCGACGGTGAGCAGCGCCAGTGCCGCGCCGGCCGGATTCAGCTCGGGATAGCCGCCGCCGGCGATGAGCTGGTCCTTCACCACCCGGTCCGCGCCGAGCGCCAGCACGGCGACGACCAGCAGGGCGTACCAGGGGTCGCCGCCGAGCCGGCGGGTGAACCGCCAGGACAGCAGCAGGAACAGCGCGTACAGGGCCAGGGTGGGCAGCCGCAGTACGAGCACGGACGGCCCGGCGACCGCGACCAGGGGCGCGGCCAGATACGCCTCCAGCGTGCCCATGTACGCCTGGCCGTAGAACCAGACCGGGAAGTCGTCGCCCCGGGCGATGTGCAGGGCGGCCAGCCCCATGGTCGCCTCGTCGCTGTTGCCGGGCGGGGCGTCGGCGAGCAGCAGCGCCAACCGGTAGCCGATGCCGGCGAACCCGACCACCAGGGTGAGCAGCGCCGGCAGCCGGGGACGCCGGGGCGTACGCGGGCGGTCGGCCTCGCGTAGCTCCTGGCGTACCCCGGCGGTCATGCCTGGATCATGGCATCCGGCCGGGGGCCGGCGGCGGGCGACGCGGTGCGACGCCGGCCTCAGCCGGCGACGGTGACCTGTTCGCGGGCGGCGAGTGCCTGCTGGTAGAGGCGGCCGGCGCGGTAGGACGAGCGGACCAGTGGGCCGCTCATCACGCCGGCGAAGCCGATCTCCTCGGCTTCCTCGCGCAGCTCGACGAACTCCTCCGGCTTGACCCAGCGGGTGACCGGGTGGTGCCGGGGGGAGGGGCGCAGGTACTGCGTGATGGTGATCAGCTCGCAACCGGCCTCGTGCAGGTCGCGCAGCGCCTGCGAGACCTCGGCGCGCTCCTCGCCCATGCCGAGGATCAGGTTGCTCTTGGTGACCAGGCCGTCGGCGCGGGCCTGGCGGATCACGTCGAGTGAGCGCTCGTAGCGGAACGCCGGGCGGATGCGCTTGAAGATGCGCGGCACGGTCTCCACGTTGTGCGCCAGCACCTCGGGGCGGGAGCCGAAGACCTCGGCGAGCTGCTCGGGCACCGCGTTGAAGTCGGGGATCAGCAGCTCGACTCCGCAGCCGGACCGCAGGGCGTGGATCTGCCGGACCGTCTCGGCGTAGAGCCAGGCGCCGCCGTCGGGCAGGTCGTCGCGGGCCACGCCGGTGATGGTGGCGTAGCGCAGGCCCATCGCGGCCACCGACTCGGCGACCCGGCGCGGCTCGTCGGCGTCGAACTCGGCCGGCTTACCGGTGTCGATCTGGCAGAAGTCGCAGCGGCGGGTGCACTGGTCACCGCCGATGAGGAAGGTGGCCTCGCGGTCCTCCCAGCATTCGTAGATGTTGGGGCAGCCGGCCTCCTGGCACACGGTGTGCAGACCCTCGCGCGAGACGAGCCCGCGCAGCTGGGTGTACTCCGGGCCCATCTTGGCCTTGACCTTGATCCACGGGGGTTTGCGCTCGATCGGCGTCTCGGCGTTGCGCGCTTCGATCCGCAGCATCCGCCGCCCCTCCGGGGCGACGGTCGCGGTGCGCGCGGGCTGCTCAGTCGTCGGCGCGGTTTGCTCGATCGTCACGAAATCGAGCCTACGCCGGTCGGCGGCGGTCGATGAACGTCGGGCGACGGCCGTCACCCCTGAAACGTTGTGACACCGGACACGAGCGGTCAAAAAACCTCGTCACATTCCGGTGGTGGGGGTGCTAGCGTGCCGGCAGAGCTGCGACGGAGCCGAGTAGCGGACCGACCGCCAGCCCAGAGAGCCGCCGACGTGCTGTGAGGCGGTCTGGCGCCGGCCCCGTGAAGACCCTCCCGAGCTGCGGGAAGAACGGCCGCGTTGTAAGGAAGGGCCCCCTGTTAACGCCTCCGGTAGAGGCGGGGGCCCCTATTAACACCCGCGCCCAGTAGAACCCGCCCGGCTGGCCTCGGTGAAAAGGCGACGAACGAGGCTCTCCGCCGAGGCGGAGGGCGAAGGTGTGGTGGCACCGCGAGGATCCCGCTCGCCCACACCTCCCTGGGGATCGCGTTGCGATTGATCAAGGAGGTAGCCACCGTGCAACGCATCCTGTCCACCCAACTCCCCACCCACGTCGGCGCGACCGTCCGGCTCGCCGGCTGGGTCCACCGCCGCCGGCTGCTCAAGTCGGTGGCGTTCCTGATCGTCCGGGACGCCGCCGGGCTCGCCCAGGTGGTGGTCGCCGCGCCCGACGTGCGCGCGCAGGTCGAGGCGCTCACCGAGGAGACCGTCGTCGAGGTGGTCGGCACCGTGGTCGCGAACCCCACCGCGCCCGCCGGGGTCGAGGTCGTCGAGCCGACGGTACGACCGCTCGGCCCGCTCGCCGTGCCGCCCCCGTTCGACCTGTACCGGCCGGCGCTCACCGCGAGCCTGCCCACCCAGCTCGACCACGCGTCGACCGCGCTGCGGCACCCGACCCGCTCGGCCGCGCTGCGGATCTCGGCGGCGGCGGTGGCCGGCTTCCGGGCCACGCTCGACCGGCAGCGCTTCGTCGAGGTGCACACGCCGAAGGTGGTCGGCTCGTCCACCGAGAGCGGCGCGAACGTGTTCGCGCTCGACTGGTTCGGGCGGCCCGCCTACCTGGCCCAGTCGCCGCAGTTCTACAAGCAGCTCATGGTGGGCGTCTTCGAGCGGGTGTACGAGGTGGGCCCGGTGTTCCGCGCCGAGCCGCACGACACGGTGCGCCACCTGGCCCAGTACACCTCGCTCGACGTGGAGTTGGGCTTCGTGACCGACCACCGGGACGTGATGGCCGTGCTGCGGGACACCCTGGCCGGGATGCTCGCCGGCGTCGTCGAGCGGGCGGGTGGCGCGCTCGACACGCTCGGGGTGACGGTGCCGGAGGTGCCCGCGGAGATCCCGGCGGTGCACTTCACCGACGCGCTGAAGATCGCCGGGGCGCCGGCCGACGAGCCCGACCTGGCGCCCGCGCACGAGCGGGCGCTGGGGGAGTGGGCCCGGGCCGAGCACGGCAGCGACTTCCTGTTCGTCACCGGGTACCCGATGGCGAAGCGGCCCTTCTACACCCACCCGGACCCGACCCGGCCGACCCACTCGAACGGCTTCGACCTGCTGTTCCGAGGGATGGAGCTGGTCACCGGCGGGCAGCGGCTGCACCGGCACGCCGACTACCTGGCCGCGCTCGCGGCGCGGGGCGAACCGGTGGAGCCGTACGCCGGGTACGTGGACGCGTTCCGGCACGGCATGCCGCCGCACGGCGGCTTCGCGATCGGCCTGGAGCGGTTCGTCGCCCGGTTGACCGGCGCGGCGAACGTCCGGGAGGTGACCGCCTTCCCGCGCGACCTGCACCGCCTCACGCCCTGACGGTGGCACGACTCCGGCCCGGGACGCGGGTGTCCCGGGCCGGAGCGGTGCGTCGGATCAGGTGAAGTTCACGTCACTGCACCACATGTACGCCTGGTCGAGGTGGGAGGCCTGCCAGATGACGAACAGGATGTGGTGTCCGGTGTAGCCGGAGGTCGAGACGTTGAAGCTGATGTTCTGCGCCGGCGCGTACCGGCCGGTCTGGGTGATGTAGTCGAGGTTTCCCCAGCCGAGCTTCTGGGTGGTCGGGTTGAACCCCTGCTTGCTCACGTAGACCTTGAAGTAGTCGGCGCCGTGGCTGGCCTGGTCGTAGAGCTGGACCGTGAAGTTGCGACCGATGTTCGTGGTCTTCCACGCTCCGGGCCGGTTCAGGCTGTCGTTGCGGGACAGGGCGTTGCTGCAGAGCTGCCCGTCCGGGGTGCGGGCCTGGAACTGCCCGCCGAGGCCGTCGCGCAGCGCGCTCATCCAGTTCCACATGGTGTCGGCGTTGGCCTGGAACGCCTGCCAACACATCGGGTCCTGCTGCTGCATGGCCGGGTTGGTGTGCTGGCTGCCCCAGGTCTGCCAGCACTTGTAGGCACGGGTGCCCGGGCTGACGATCGTGCCGTGGGCCTGGGCCGCGCCGGGCACGGCCAGGATGCCGGCGAGCAGGGCGAGAGCCAGGACGAGCGCTCGGACGGGTTGGCGGACGGCTGATCCCGGTCGGTCGGATTGGTGGTGGGAACGCACGGTTACGTCCTCCTTCGGCGCTGAGGATGGGAGTGGGAGCGCTTCCACCCCCAGCGTCGCATTTAATACAGTAAATATCAATGATCGTCTATATCTCTGCCTGGACCGAGTGGATCCGCGCAGGTGGAGGGCGTCAGATCCGGGTCAGGGTGGGCAGGTGCCGCTCGACCACCGGCAGCACGTCGGCGACCGTGACCGGCCGGCCCAGCTCGGCGGTGAGCGAGGTGACCCCGGCGTCGCGGATGCCGCAGGGCACGATCCGGTCGAAGAAGCCCAGGTCGCAGTCGCAGTTGACGGAGAAGCCGTGCAGCGTGACGCCGCGGGCCACCCGGATGCCGATGGCGGCCACCTTGCGCGCCGGCCCCCGGTCGTCCTCCGGCACCCAGACGCCGCTGCGGCCCTCGACCCGGCCGGCGGTCAGTCCGAACTCGGCGCAGACGTCGATCAGCAACTGCTCGGTGCGCCGGACGTACGCCACCACGTCGACCGGGTCGGGCAGGCGGACGATGGGGTAGCCGACCAGCTGCCCCGGGCCGTGCCAGGTGATCTTGCCGCCGCGGTCCACGTCCACCACCGGCGTGCCGTCGGTCGGCCGGTCCCACGGCTCGGTGCGCTTGCCGGCGGTGTAGACGCTCGGGTGCTCCAGCAGCAGCACCGTGTCGCCCCGCTCGCCGGCCACCACGGCCTCGTGCAGCCGGCGCTGCTCGGCCCAGGCGGCCTGGTAGTCGAGCCGGCCGGCGCGGACGGCGGTCGGTCCGGAAGTCGTCACGCTCACCCGGCCAGCGTAGTCCCGCCGGCCGGGCCGCCGGCTCGTGACGCTCGTCGCGTCACGCCGCGGGCACCCGCCACAGCCAGACGTCCTCGACCCGCTCCGGCGGGCCGAGCAGGGCGGTGGCGGTGCGCCGCAGCGCCTCCTCGTCGACGTCGTACTTGGCGCCGTGCACCCGGTCGGCCAGCACCACCGCCCGCACCCCCCAGTAGCGCAGGTCGGCCCGCGACTCCTGGATGCTGCCCTCGGTGACGATCGGCACCAGCCCGGTGCTGCCGGCCTGGTCCATCAACGTGTCGAAGGTGCGCGGCACCGGGCCGATCCGGCCCCGGCCGTCCGGCCCGCCCGGGCCGAGGAAGAAGCCGGCCGGGATGCGGAACTCACCCTGCCGGTGGGCGAGGGCGTACGCCTGCCAGCGCTGCCCGTCCGGGTAGACGTCGACGGTCAGCGGCAGCGGGGTGAGCACCCCGTCGGGCGGGACGTAGCGCTTCCAGGCCCCGCCGGTGATGAACACCGGGATCGGCTCGCGGACGCTGGTGAGCAGCGGGGTCGGCAACAGCGGCAGCAGCGCGACGACGAAGCCGACCAGCCAGACCGCGCCGACCGCCCGCCGGGGCGGCCGGGCGCGCAGCGCGTCGATCGCGTACGCCAGCAGCAGCCCGACGACCGGCGCGACGACCAGGGCCAGCCGGGACGGCAGCGCCGCGTTGACCACCGGCAGGTTGTCCAGCACCCCGAACGGCAGCAGTTGGTCGGTGCGCCGGCCGTTCCACTTGGCCGTCGGCCCCCAGGAGAGCACCGCGAAGACCACCGCGGTCACGCCGAGCGCGAGCAGGGTGGCCCGGAACGCCCGGTCGGCGCGTCGCCAGAGCAGGGCGAAGCAGGCGACCGCGAGCAGCAGCAGCGGGACGCCGAAGAACGAGTTCTCCTCGGTCGGGTTGGGCGCCAGCGAGGTGCCGAAACCGGCCCAGCCGGCGAGCGACCGGCGCGGGTACGACCCGTACGCGGCGATGTCCTCGGAGTGGATCAGCGGGTCGAAGCCGGTGCCGTGGAACCGTTGCGGGCCGGCGAAGTGCAGCCACAGCGGGTACGCCAGCAGCACGCCGGCCACCAGCGCGGTCACCCCGAGCCCGGCCAGCACGCGCGGCAGCGCCGCCCGCACCTCCGCTCGCCGGGCCGGGTGCAGCGCCCAGACCAGCAGGAACGCCGCGAGTGCCAGGGCGGTGAAGAAGAGACCCTCGGCGGCGATCGAGAACGCCACCGCCACCAGCAGGCCGAGCACGATCCCGCCGGTGACCGCGCGGCCGGGCCGGCGCAGCCGGAACACGCCCCAGACCAGCAGCGGCACCAGCCAGCCCGCGGTCCAGTTCAGGTGCGCGTTGGCGTGCGACACCATGGCCGGGCAGAAGGCGATGAACAGCGCGCCCACCCCGGCGGCCAGCCGGCTGGCGACCAGGTGCCGGCTGAGCAGCCAGTACCAGGCCACCGCGGTGGCGGCCAGGTTGAGCGTGAGGATCACCAGGAAGGTCGCGGGCGGCCCGATCAGGTACGTCAGCGGTGCGAAGACCGCCGCGTACACGGTGATCGAGGTGTTGACCGCGAGGTTCACCCCGTCCGGGACGTTGATCAGGTGGGTGAAGAGCGGGTTCTCGCCGTGGCTGAGCGCGTGCCCGCCGAAGGCCAGCAGCCACTCGAAGAGCGCCTGGTCGCTGGAGTTGACGGTGATCGTCCGGGTGTTCGGGTCCCGCCACATGCCGCTGGTGACCCAGAGCGCCAGCGCCACCGCCGCGAGTGTCACCAGCAGGTCGGCGCGCCGGTCGCGGGTGACCGGGGACGGGGAGGACGGCACGCAGCGGACGTTACCAACCGGACCTGGGCACACCGCCCGGACGGTGAATGTGTGACCGACAGCTATTCCTGTCGATGAAACACGGACGTAACGTTCCGGCAACTCGGAGAGTGACCCAGTTCACATTCCATGATCGGGAGGTCCCCGTGTCCCGCTCCTCATCCCTCATCACCCGCCTCGCCGGGGCGGCGGCCGGGGTCGTGCTGGCCGCGGCCGGCGTCCTGGTCGCCGCCCTGCCCGCGCAGGCCGCCTCGCTGACCCAGGTCACCGGATTCGGCTCCAACCCCGGCAACCTGACCATGTACGCCTACCGCCCGGACGGCCTGCCCGGCAACGCGCCCGCCGTGGTGCTGCTGCACGGCTGCACCCAGAACGCCTCCACCTACTTCACCAACTCCGGCTGGCAGAAGTACGCCGACCAGTGGAAGTTCGCGCTGATCGTGCCGCAGCAGCCGTCCGGCAACAACGCCAACTCCTGCTTCAACTGGTTCGAGACCGGCGACACCGCACGCGGCCAGGGCGAGGCGTTGTCGATCAAGCAGATGGTCGACTACGCGAAGACCACCTACGGCACCGCCGCCGGCCGCGTCTACGTCAGCGGCCTCTCCGCCGGCGGCGCGATGAGCTCCGTCATGCTCGCCACCTACCCCGACGTGTTCGCCGCCGGCTCGATCATCGCCGGCATCCCGTACCGCTGCGCCACCAGCACCACCACGGCGTACAGCTGCATGAACCCGGGCGTGGACAAGACCCCGGCGCAGTGGGGCGACCTGGTCCGCAACGCGTACGCCGGCTATTCCGGCCCGCGTCCCCGGGTGGCCGTCTGGCACGGCACCAGCGACTACACGGTGAACGTGGCGAACGCGACCGAGTCGCGGGACCAGTGGACCAACGTGCTCGGCGTGTCGCAGAGCCCGACCAGCACCTCGTCGCTGCCGGGCGGCACCAGCCTGGAGATCTACGGCAACGACCAGGTCCGCGTCTACCGGGTCTCCGGGATGGGCCACGGCACCCCGGTCGACCCGGGCTCGGCCGCCGACCAGTGCGGCACCGCCGGGGCGTACTTCCTGGACACCATCTGCTCGACGTACCGCGACGCGCTCTTCTTCGGTCTGAGCGGCGGCGCCACGCCCAGCCCGACCCCGACGGCGACCGCGTCCCCGACCGCCTCGCCCACCCCGACCGCGTCGCCCACCGCCGCGCCGGTCTGCGTCACCGCCAGCAACTACGCGCACGTCGCGGCCGGCCGGGCCTACCAGTCCGGCGGGTACGCCTACGCGCTCGGCAGCGGCCAGCGGATGGGCCTCTACAACACCTTCTACACCACAGCGCTGAAGCAGACCGGCCCCGCTTACTGGGTCATCGGCTGCTGACCCGAGGTAAGGAGGGGCCCGGCTCAACACCTACCAGCGCTCGCGTCGCCCTCAGCCGGTGAGGGCGGCGTGCAGCGCGCCCGGCAGGTCCGGGTGGGTCCAGGTGAAACCGGCCTTGCCGAGCACCCCGGGCAGCACCCGGGTGCTGGTGAGCGCCTCCTGGGCGAACCCGCCGAGGGCCACCTTCAACGCCAGCGCCGGGATCGGCATGATCGCCGGCCGGTGCAGTTGGCGGGCCAGCTCGCGGGTGAACTCGGCGTTCGTGACCGGCGCCGGGCCGACCACGTTGACCGGGCCGGCCACGTCCTCGCGGGCCAGCAGGAACGCCACCGCGTCCAGCCAGTCCCGCATCGAGATCCACGGCAGCCACTGCCGGCCGTTGCCCAGCTTGCCGCCGACCCCCAGCCGGAACGGCAGCAACTGCGGCTTGAGCAGGCCGCCGTCGCGGTGCAGCGGCAACCCGGTGCGCAGCCGCGCCACGCGGACGCCGGCGTCCTCGGCCGGTCGGGTCGCCGCCTCCCAGACCCGGCAGACGTCGGCGAGGAACCCCTCACCGGCCGGCGCGTCCTCCTCCACGGTCCGGTCCCCGGTGTTGCCGTACCAGCCGACCGCTGACGAGTTCAGCAGCACCGCCGGCCGGTCCGCGGCGGGCAGACCGGCGATCGTGATGGCGAGCGTGGTCGTGCTGTCCACCCGGCTGGTCCGGATCAGCTTCCGGTAGTCGTCGTCCCAGCGCTTGTCGCCCACCCCGGCGCCGGCCAGGTTCACCACCGCGTCGGCGTCCGCGACCGCCTGCGGATCGAGCTGTGCGGCGGCCGGATTCCACTGCCGCTCGTCCGGGGTACGCGGTGGGCGGCGGACCAGGCGGGTGACCTGGTGCCCGTCGGCGGTGAGCCGGTCGACCAGTCGGGTGCCGAGGAAGCCGGAGGCGCCGGCCGTGAGGATCCGCATGTTCCCATCTTCGAGCACGCAGCGGGATTCGGATGCGTGGAGGTGCAGACTGGGGCGCGTGGACGCTTCGACACTGCACGAGGTCGGCAGCCGGGCGCGTACCCAACCGCCGCCGCCCTCGGTCGTCTTCGAGGCGCTCACCCGGCCCGACCGGGACCCGGCGCGTCCGTGGCTGCGGCTGCTCGACGACGAGCAGCCGCCCCGGGTGCTGGAGGCCGAGCACCCGGACCTGGTCGTCTGGTCGTCGCTCTGGCCCCGCAGAACGGACGCCCGCGTGCGGTTCGAGCTTGCCTCCGACGGCGGGTGCGGCTGCCTCCTGCGCTGGCGACTGCTGGTCACCGAGCCGTTGCCCGACGCGTCCCTCGTGGGTCACCTGCGCAAACGGCTCAACCGTCTGATCAACGCCGACCTGCGCTTCACCTTCGGCCAGTAGCCGGGCGCGGCGCGCCGCGCCCGGCGGCGCGTGGGCGCGTCGCGGGTCGCAGCAGGTATGTCTTCGCAGCGGTATGCCTCTCGGTCATAATTATGACCGAGAGGCATACCGCTCTTGAGCACAGGTGCGCGCCGTCCGCGACACGCCTGAGAAATCGACGGTGCGGTCATTCCCCGGTGCGACCGTCGATCGCCTCGCGCAGGATGTCGGCCTGACCCAGATGCCGGGCGTACTCGTCGGTCATGTGGGTGAGCACCCACCGCAGCGACCGCTCGGCCCCGGTGCCCGGGGTGCGTCCGATCGCGTCGAGGGAGCGCGCGGCGGCGATCCGGCGGGACGCCGCCACCTCCGCCCGCCAGAGCGCGAAGGTTTCCGGCCCGCCGGCGTCGGCGACATCGTGGAACGGCGCGTCGAAGTCGTCGGTCAGGTCGAACAGGTCACCAGGGAACGCCTCCGCGATCACGCCCTGGAAGTACCAGCGTTCGACCGTCGCGAGGTGCCGGACCAGGCCGAGCAGCGACAGGCTGGACGACGGCACCGGTCTCGACCGCAGCTGCTCGTCGGACAGGCCCGCGCACTTGCGGACCAGGGCGTCCCGCTGGAAGTCGAGGAAGGTGTCGAGGAGCGTGCGTTCGTCGGCGGTGGCCGGCAGCGCGAAGCGTCGGTCGACGTCGGAGTCACCGGGCTCGGCGGCGCTCACGCGGTCGCCGGGGTGGAGCGCAGGTCGGCGAGGAGGCGCTCCACCTCGGCGAACGCGGCCTCCGGCAACGGCCCGTACGCCAACGCGCCCACGTTCTCCTCGGCCTGGCCGACCGTCCGGCAGCCGGGGATCGGCAGCGTGTGCGGGCTGCGGGCGAGCAGCCAGCCCAACGCGCCCTGGGCGAGCGTGCGGCCGTCGGCGGTGAGCGCCTCGCGGACCCGGGCCACCCGGTCGGCCCACTCGGCACGCGGGACGCCGTCGCTGAACCAGTCCAGCCACTCCGGGGCCGACCCGCGCACGTCGTCGCCGCCCCGGGCCGCCGGCGCGCCCTGGTACTTCGCGGTGAGCAGGCCCATCGCCAGCGGCCCCCGGTTGAGGCTGGCCAGGTCGAACTCGTCGCAGACCGCGAGCATCGCGGCGTTGTCCCGCAGCACCGACTGGTCGTGCTGGATCGCCGTGCAGTGCGGGCCCGCCTCGGCGAACGCGCGCGCCGAGGCCGGGTCGTCGGTGCTCCAGCCGTACGCCCGGATCGTGCCCGCGCCGACCAGGTCCTCCAGCGTCTCGACCAGGTCCAGCGCCCGCGGCACCGGCAACCCGCCCAGGTGCAGCTGGTAGAGGTCGACGTGGTCGGTGCCGAGCCGGCGCAGCGAGCCCTCCAGGCTGCGCCGCGCGTACTCCGGGCTGGCGTCCTCGCCGGCGGCCTGCCGGGTCGCCTCGTCGGTGGGATAGCCGAACTTGGTGGCGATCACCGCCCGGTCCCGCCGGCCGGCGAGCGCGCGGCCCAGCACCCGCTCGCTGTGCCCCGCGCCGTAGTTGCTGGAGGTGTCGAAGAGGGTCGCGCCCAGATCCAGCGCCCGGTGCACGGTGCGGACCGACTCGTCGTCGTCCACCTCGCCCCAACCGAGCGGCTGCGCCCCGTCCCAGAGCGGACCACCGATCGCCCAGCACCCCATGCCGATGGCGCTGACCTCGATGCCGCTGCGGCCCAACCGTCGTGTCGTCGTCATGACCCCAGTGTCCTATCTCGAGTGCGCTCGAAGTCGACCCGTTTCACGCCAGCCCGGGCAGGAGCGGTGCGAGCGCGGCGACCGCGTCGGCGCGTACCACGAAGCGGGTGACGCCCCAGCGGCGCTCATGCGTGGCGACTGCCGACGCGATCTCGTCCGCCGTGCCGATCAGCACGAACGGGGTGGCCAGCACCTCGGCCGGGGTGAGACCGGTCTCCGCGGCCGTCTCGGCGGCGACCGCCTCGGCGTCGTCGGTCACGGCGACCCGCTGGACCAGTGCCTCCAGGACGGGCGGCTCGGCGCGGCCGGCCGCGCCGGCGGCCACGTGGGCGAGCTGCGCGTCGAGCTGGTCGGACCGCCACCGGACCTCGTGCCGGTGACCGTCGGCGAGGGTGCGCCCGAAGCCGGTCAGCCCGACCACGTCGGCGTGCGCGCCGGCCCAGCGCAGCAGCGTCGAGTTGGCGGTGCCCACGGTCAGCGGGATCCGCTCCTGGACCGGTCGCGGCCCGTCGAGGCGGGCGGCGAACGCGGCCAGGTCCGGCGTGTCCACGGTGACCTCGTCGCCGGCCAGCAGCGCGCATACCGCCTCGGCGACCGCGACGCAGCGGCGGACCCGGCCGGCGACGTCCGGGCGCTCACGCCCGACGGCCCGCCACTCGCCCGGCGTGTGGCCGGCGCCCAGGCCGAGCCGCGCCCGCCCGCCGGAGACCACGTCCAGCGTGGCCACGTCGGCGGCGAGCAGGAGCGGCTCACGGACCCCGGCGTTGGACACGTACGAGCCGAGGCCCAGCGTGCCGGTCACCGCCGCCGCCGCGGCGAGCGCCACGAACGGGGACGGGCCGAAGCCCGGGTGGTCGGCCGCGGAGAGCGCGTCGAAGCCGGCTGCCTCGACGGTGCGGGCCAGCTCGGCCCAGCCCGCCGCGTCGGTCGCCCGGGCCTGTACGGAGAAGATCGCCATCGGCCCAGTCTCCGGCCCCGACGCCCTCTCCACCCACCCCTTCTGCCGTGGGCCGAAGGGTAAGGCGGGGCCCCCGCTCAACGCCTGGTGCATAACAAGGGGCCCCTCCTAACCACCCCTCAGACCACGTCGAGGCGCGCCAGGGCGGCGGGGGAGAGGCGCAGCGCGCCGGCCGCGACGTTCTGCTCCAGGTGCGCCGGGTCGCCGGTGCCGGGGATGGCGAGCACGTTCGGGCCCCGGCTCAGCGTCCAGGCCAGCCGGACCTGCGCCGGGGTGACGCCGTGCTCGCGTGCCACCGCGAGCACCTCCGGGTGCTCCTCGCCGGTCGCCCCGGCCTCCCGGCCGCTGGTCACGATCGAGAAGAACGGCACGAACGCGGTGCCGTGCGCGGCGCAGTCCCGGATCAGCTCGTCGTTGCTACGGCGGTAGCCGAGGCCGTACGAGTTCTGCACGCAGACCACCGGGGCGATCGCCCGCGCCTCGGCGACCTGGTGCGGGCGGACCGCGGAGACGCCGAGGTGCCGGATCAGCCCGGCGTCGACCAGTTCGGCGAGCGCGCCGAAGTGCTCGCCCAGCGGCTCCGGCCCGTACACCCGGAGGTTGACCACGTCGAGGTGGTCCCGGCCGAGCTGGCGCAGGTTCTCCTCGACCTGGCCGCGCAACTGCTCCGGCCGGGCCATCGGCAGCCACCCGCCGGACGGGTCCTTGCCGGGCCCGACCTTGGTGACGATCACCAGCTCATCCGGGTACGGCGAGAGCGCCCGGTTGATCAGCTCGTTGGCCGAGCGCAGCGGCGAGAAGTAGAACGCCGCCGTGTCGATGTGGTTGACGCCCAGCTCGACCGCGCGGCGCAGCACGGCGACGGCCCGGTCCCGGTCGCTCGGTCCGCCGTCGGCGTTCGCGGTCAACCGCATCGCGCCGAGGCCGATCCGGTTGACGGTCCGGTCGCCGAGCTGCCAGGTGCCGGCCGCGCCGGCGTGGACGGTGTCGATGGTCATGGTGTCCCCGTTCCTCTCGGAGCCCCGTGATGGGGCCGAGCAGTTCCACGGGGCCGACCGCCGACCGGTTCAACCCCGCGTCACTCGCCCTCGTCGGGCCGCTCGTGCCACCGGGCCCGCCAGGCCGCCTCGTGCGCCTCGTGACTGGCCCGTTCCTCGAAGACCAGCTTCCGCAACGCCCGCCGGCCCTCGTCGAAGACGATCACCTCGGCCGTCACCATACCGACCGCGATCACGGTCAGGATGGCCATCGCGACCAGGCCCGGCACCCGCTCGGCGAGCGGGATCGCGGCGCCCAGCAGCAGCACCGCGACAACCCGGGTCCAGCTCACCGTGCGCAGCGTCCGCGCCTGGAACAGCATGTTGCCGCAGAGATAGCAGGCCACACCGCCGAAGAGCAGCGGTACGGCCGGCCCGTGCGCCGACTCGGCCGGGGACACGTCCGGATTGGCGATGTCGTGCACGATCATCTCGGCGCCGAGCGCGAACAGGATGATCCCCGCGATCATCGGCAGGAACAGGTACGCGTACGCGTCCCGGGCCATCGCCACCCGCGGCCCGTCCCGGGCGGCGTGCAGGGCGATCCGGGCGGCCGGACCGACCAGGTCGTAGTGCGCCCACCAGAGCGCGGCGGTGAAGAAGATCCCGAGCGCCGCGGCGGTCACGGCCGGCCAGGTGGGCGGCTGCCCGAGCAGGTTGCTGCCGACACCGACGGAGATCACCGACTCGCCCAGCGCGATGATCAGGATGAGGTCGTACCGCTCGGTCCAGTGTTCGGCCGAGGCGACGCCCCAGCCCCAGGTCCCGGCGATGATGCCGGTGCCGTACTGGAGCAGCACGACGGTGGCCCACAGGCCGTCCCGGACCACCGACGCCGTGAACAGGCCGTCGATCTTCGGCGGCACCAGCGCGGCGACCAGCAGCAGCGCGGTGCTGCCGATCACCTCCGGGGTGAACCGGATGAGCTGCCGGCGCTCGTTCGGGCTGTCCCGCACCACGTGCCGGTAGAGCAGCAGGTGCACCAGGCGCAGCACGGTGTAGCTGAGCGCCGCGACGATCGGGCCGGCGGCGTTGCCGCGCGGATCGCGGAACGCGTTCGGCAGGGACAGCGCGAACGTGAACAGCGCGGCCATGCCGACGGTCATGAGCACCGGGACGAAGCCCTCGCCGAGCCGGACCCGGGTGGCCACCACGCTGTGCACCACCCACGACCACCAGAGCACGGCGAGGACCAGCAGGGCGTGCAGCAGGGCGCCGCCGGTCACCTGGAGCGCGGTGGCCCGGGTGATGATGAAGAACGAGAAGACGAAGACCAGGTCGAAGAAGATCTCGAACCGGTCCACCCGGGCTCCCGGGGCCACCGGCACCGCCGGCCCGAGGCGCCCTCGCCACCCGTACCCGCCCACCGGCCGAGTCTGTCAGCGTGCCGGCGGTCGCGGGCCGGAACGGGCCGGGCCGGCGTCGAGGGTCAGCCCGGTCGGTGACGCAGTCCGTCCATCAGCAGGTCGAGCAGGCGACCGGCCTGTTCCCGCTGCTCGGGCTCGCCGGCCACCAGCGCCACGCCGCTCAGCCCGGCGAGCACGTCGGCGGCGGCCACGTCGGAGCGTACGGTGCCCGCGGCGACGCCGGCGGCGAGCAGGTCGTTCAGCGCGGCGAGCAGCCGGTCGCGGCTGTGCGCGTACGGGTTGGCGCCGGAGGCGATGACCAGCCGCAGCGCGTCGGCCATGCCACGTTTGGTGGCGAGGTAGTCGACGAACCGATCCATCCAGTCCCGCACCGCGACCTCGGCGGGTCGGGTGGCGAGCAGGTCCGGCACGGCGTCGCAGAGCTTGGCCAACTCGTTGCGGTACGCCGCCTCGACCAACGCCTCCCGGGTCGGGAAGTGGCGATAGAGAGTGCCGATGCCGACCCCCGCGTCCCGGGCCACGCGGTCCAGCGTTACCTCGGCGCCCGCCTGGGAAAACGCCTGGACCGCGGCGTCCACCAGGCGTTGCCGGTTGCGCTGGGCGTCGGCGCGCAGTGGCCGGTCGGGCACGGCTCCTCCTCGGTTCGACCGGGCACCGGGCCCGGCGGACTAGCAACCGGAGGGTCCTCCGGTTAAGCTCGACGTAACGGAGGATCCTCCGCTTTTCATCGTAGCGGGCGGACACCGGTCCGCCCCGCCGCCGACAAGGATGGATCATGACCACCAGCAACCCCGTCACCACGCCGTTCTCCCGCGACACCACAGCCCTGGAGGTGGTCCGCGGTCTCGACCTGACCGGGCGGCGGGCCGTCGTCACCGGCGGCGCCTCCGGCATCGGCGTGGAGACCGCCCGCGCGCTCGCGGCCGTCGGGGCGGACGTCACCCTCGCCGTCCGCAACCCCGACGCCGGGCAGCGCGCCGCCGAGGACATCACCGGCACCACCGGCAACGACCGCATCCTGGTCGCCCCGCTCGACCTCGCCGACCTCGGCTCGGTCGCGGCCTTCGTCCGCACCTGGGACGGGCCGCTGCACATGCTGGTGAACAACGCCGGCATCATGGCGTCGCCGGAGATGCGCACCGAGCAGGGCTGGGAGATGCAGTTCGCGACCAACCACCTCGGCCACTTCGCGCTGGCCACCGGGCTGCGCCCGGCGCTCGCCGCGGCCGGGACCGCGCGGATCGTCTCGGTCAGTTCGGCCGCCCACCTGCGCTCGCCGGTGGTCTTCGACGACATCCACTTCCGGCAGCGGCCGTACGACCCGTGGCAGGCGTACGGGCAGTCCAAGACCGCGAACGTGCTCTTCGCGGTCGAGGCCACCCGGCGCTGGGCCGACGACGGCATCACCGTCGACGCGCTGATGCCGGGCGCGATCCGCACCAACCTCCAGCGCTACATCAGCGACGAGGAGCTGGACCGGATGCGCGCGCAGAGCGGCGGCGGCGCGGCCTACTGGAAGACCCCCGAGCAGGGGGCGTCCACCTCGGTGCTGGTCGCGGCCTCGCCGCTGGTGGCCGGCGCCGGCGGCCGGTACTTCGAGGACTGCCAGGAGGCCGGCGTGAACCAGCCGGGCACCCGCACCGGCTACGCCCCGTACGCCCGGGACCCGGAGGCGGCCGAGCGGCTGTGGACGGTCTCCGAAGAGCACCTGCGCGGCTGACCCGGAAACGACGCCAGGGGCGCACGGCAGTCGCCGTGCGCCCCTGGCGTGTCGAACGTCAGAGACCGAGCTCGGCCTCGAAGTTGCCGGCCTCCAGCCGCTCCTTGACCGAGGTCAGGAAGCGGGCGGCGTCGGCGCCGTCGATGAGGCGGTGGTCGTACGACATGGCCAGGTAGACCATCGACCGGACCGCGATGACCTCGCCCAGCTCCGGGTCGTTGACCACGACCGGGCGCTTCACCACGGCGCCCGTGCCGAGCATCGCCGACTGCGGCGACGGCACGATCGGGGTGTCGAAGAGCGCGCCCCGGCTGCCGGTGTTGGTCAGCGTGAACGTCGCCCCGGCCATCTCGTCCGGCGTGATCTTGTTGGCCCGGGTGCGCTCGGCCAGGTCGGCGATCCGCTTGGCGATGCCGCCCATGTTGAGGTCACCGGCGTTGTGGATGACCGGCACGAGCAGCCCGCGCTCGGTGTCCACGGCGATGCCGAGGTGCTCGGCGGCCGGATAGGTGATCGTCCCGCCGTCGAGGTCCATGCTCGCCTGGATGATCGGGTGGGTCTGCAGCGCCTCGATCGCGGCCAGGGCGAAGAACGGCAGGAAGGACAGCTTCACGCCGTGCTTGGCCTGGAACGAGTCCTTGGCCCGGGCCCGCAGCTTGGCGACCTTGGTGACGTCGACCTCGACGACAGTGGTCAGCTGCGCCGTCTCGTGCAGCGACTGCTGCATCCGCTTGGCGATGGTCGCCCGGATCCGCGGCAGCTTCTCCGTGGTGCCCCGCTTGGCGCTCGGCTCCGGCTTGGCGGCCGGCTGGGCCGGCGCCTTGGCGGCGGCGGGCTCGGCGGCGGCCGGCTGAGCCGGCGCGGCCTTGGCCGCCTTCGCCTTCTCGGCCGCCTCCAGCACGTCCTGCTTGCGGATCCGGCCACCCACACCGGTGCCGTTGACCGAGCCCAGCTCGACACCGTGCTCGGCGGCGAGCTTGCGGACCAGCGGCGTCACGTAACCGGCGGCCTCCTCGCCGCCACCCTGGGCCGGGGCCGTCGGGCGCTGCGGCGTGGGGGTCGGCGCGGACGGCTGGGCCGCCTGCTCCGCCTTGGCCGGCTCGGCGGCCTGCTCCGCCTCGGCGGACGGCTCGTTGTAGGACATGCCCGGGGTCGGCTCCTCGACCTTGGGCTCCGGCTTCGGCTCCGCCTTGGGCTCGGGCTTCGGCTCGGGCTTCGCCTCCGCCTTCGGCTCGGGCTTCGGTTCGGGCTTCGTCTCGGCCGGTGCGGCGCCGGCCGCACCGACGATCGCCAGCACGGCGCCGACGTCGGCGGTCTCGTCCTCGGCGACCTTGATCTCCTGAACCGTGCCGGCGACCGGTGACGGGATCTCGGTGTCCACCTTGTCGGTGGAGACCTCCAGCAGCGGCTCGTCCACCTCGACGGTCTCGCCGACCTGCTTGAGCCAGCGGGTGACCGTACCCTCGGTGACGCTCTCGCCCAGGGCCGGCATGGTCACCGGGGTGCCCTCACCCGACGACGCGGCGGGCTGGGCCGGCTCCTCGACGGCCGACTGCTCGGCCTCGGCGCCGGGCTCCGCGGCGGCCTGCTCGGCCTGCTCCGGCTCGGGGCCGGTGCCCTCGGCGGCGGCGGTCGGCTCGGTGGCCGGCTCCACCTCCTCCTTGGGGGCGCTGCCGGCGTCCTCGCCCTCACCGGCGATGACCGCCAGCTCGCTGCCGACCTCGGCGGTCTCGTCCTCGCCGACCACGATCCGGCTCAGCACGCCCGCAGCGGGCGACGGGATCTCGGTGTCGACCTTGTCGGTCGACACCTCCAGCAGGGGCTCGTCGACCTCGACGGTGTCACCCTCCTGCTTGAGCCAGCGCGTGACGGTGCCCTCGGTGACGCTCTCGCCGAGCCGGGGCATGGTGACCGATACCGGCATGTTCTCCAGACTCCTTTGTTCCCCTGGTGGGATCATCGCCCGTCGCCGGACGCCGCGGTTGTCGTGGTCAGTTGTGCGCGTGCAGCGGCTTGCCGGCCAGGGCCAGGTGCGCCTCGCCCAGGGCCTCGTTCTGGGTCGGGTGGGCGTGCACGAGCTGCGCCACCTCGGCCGGGTAGGCCTCCCAGTTGTAGATGAGCTGGGCCTCGCCGATCAGCTCGCCGACCCGCGCGCCGACCATGTGCACGCCGACCACCGGGCCGTCGTCCACCCGGACCAGCTTCACGTGGCCGGTGGTCTTGAGGATCTGGCTCTTGCCGTTGCCGCCCAGCGGGTAGTTGTAGGTCTTGACCTTGTCGGCGCCGTACTGCTCCTTGGCCTTCGCCTCGGTCAGGCCGACCGACGCCAGCTCGGGGTCGCAGTAGGTGACGCGCGGGATGCCCACCTCGTCGATCACGGCCGGGGTCTTCCCGGCGATGTCCTCGGCGACGAAGATGCCCTGCTGGAAGCCGCGGTGCGCGAGCTGCAGGCCGGGCACGATGTCGCCGACCGCGTAGACGTTCGGCACGCTGGTGCGCAGCCGCTCGTCGGTCAGCACGTAGCCGCGGTCCATCTTGACGCCCTGCTCCTCGTAGCCGAGGCCGGCGGTGTTGGGGCCGCGACCGACGGCGACCAGCAGCAGCTCGGCCTCGACCGTGTCGCCGCCCTGGATGGTCAGCTTGACGCCCTTGTCGGTCTTCTCGACCTTCTCGAACGGCTTGCCGACCTTGAAGTTGATCTTCCGCTTGCGGAACGCCCGCTCCAGCGCCTTCGACGACTCCTCGTCCTCGGCGGCGACCAGGCGGGGCAGCGCCTCGACGATGGTCACGTCGACGCCGAAGGACTTCCAGACGCTGGCGAACTCGACGCCGATGACGCCGCCGCCGAGCACGATCGCCGAGGCCGGGATCCGGTCCATGGTGAGCGCGTGGTCGCTGGTGATGATCCGCTCGCCGTCGACCTCCAGGCCGGGCAGGCTCTTCGCGTACGAGCCGGAGGCCAGCACGACGTTGCGGCCGGTGTAGCGCTTGCCGTCGACCTCGACCACGTTCTTGCCGACCAGCTTGCCGGCGCCGGCCACGAAGGTGATCTTCTTCGAGCTGCCCACCAGGCCCTGCAGGCCCTTGTAGAGGCGGGAGATCACGCCGTCCTTGTACGAGTTGACCGCCGCCATGTCGATGCCCACCAGCTCGGCCTTCACGCCGAACTGCTCGGACTCGCGGGTCTGGTCGGCGATCTCGGCGGCGTGCAGCAGCGCCTTGGTGGGGATGCACCCGTTGTGCAGGCAGGTGCCGCCGAGCTTGCCCTTCTCGATGAGCGCGACGGAGAGATCCAGCTGGGCGGCACGCAGCGCCGCCGCGTAGCCGCCGCTACCACCTCCGAGGATGACGATGTCGAAGGTCGTGTCGTTCGGCTCGCTCACATCCAACTCCCAGGTCGCGTCACTGCATCGGGGGTTACGGCGGGGTAACAGGTACACCCCACCTCGGTCATCTTGTCACCACCGGCGGCCGAGCGCGTACCGAGGTGCCCAACGACACGTCGGCGACA
The DNA here is from genome assembly GCF_900090105.1 of Micromonospora humi. Taxonomy (GTDB): domain Bacteria; phylum Actinomycetota; class Actinomycetes; order Mycobacteriales; family Micromonosporaceae; genus Micromonospora; species Micromonospora humi. The sequence continues at coordinate 222,731 of NZ_FMDM01000003.1, forward strand.
CGTACCCTTGGCATCGTCTTCGATGACGTCCGGGGGAGGAGTGGATCCGGTGGCGCTGTTCCGACGACGCAAGCGGGTGGCCGCGGTGAGCCGCGACCGCACCGCCGACCGCGCCGATCTGGACCATCTTGAGAACTTCGTCCGCACCCGCAAGGGCGTCGAGGCCTACCTGGAACCGCGGACGACCGTCACCGAGACCACCGTCATCCTGATCGCCGACGACGGCGAGTGGACCCGGCGACGGGTCGGCAGCCCGGAGGACGCCCGGCGCTGGGCCCACAAGACCGCCATCCCGATCTACGACGTGCGCCTGATGGGCTACCCGCAACGGATGCGCGACTACAACGAGCGCCGCAAGCGCCGCCCCGAGCTGTTCTGAGCGCCGCCGGCCGCCAGGTGTTAAAAGGGGCCCCCGCCTATGCAGAATGCGTTAAGCGGGGGCCCCTCCTTGCACCTCAGCCGTTGGCGGCGACGTCGTCGACGAGCTGGAGCAGGGTGCGGACGGGCACGCCGGTGCCGCCCTTGGTCCAGTAGCCGGTCGGCTCGCCCGAGTGGTAGCCGGGGCCGGCGATGTCGATGTGCGCCCACGCCACGTCCTCGGTGACGAACTCACGCAGGAAGACGCCGCCCTGGAGCATGTGCCCGGCCCGGTCCATGCCGGCGTTGACCTGGGAGATGTCGGCGACGTCCGACTCCATGCCCTTGCGCACGTCGTCCGGCAGCGGCATCGGCCAGGCCGGCTCGCCGGTCGCGTCGCCGGCAACCCGGACCCGCTCGCACAGCTCCGGGGTGCCCATCACGCCGGCGATCCGCTTACCCAGCGCGATCACCTGACCGCCGGTCAGCGTCGAGGTCTCGAACAGGTAGTCGGCACCGTCCTCGCAGGCCCGCGCCATGGCGTCGGCCAGGATCATCCGGCCCTCGGCGTCGGTGTTGAGCACCTCGACCTTCTTGCCGTTGTACATGCTGATCACGTCGCCCGGCCGGTAGCTGGTGCCCGACGGCATGTTCTCCGCCATCGGCAGGTAACCGGTCACGGTCACCGACGGCTTGAGCGCCGCGACCGCGAGCATGGCCGCGCCGACCGCCGCCGCGCCGGCCATGTCCGACTTCATCTCCCACATGCCCTGCGCCGGCTTGATCGAGATGCCGCCGGTGTCGAACGTGATGCCCTTGCCGACCAGCGCCACCTTCTTGCCGTTGCCGCCGCCGGCCGGCGTCCAGGTGAGCTTCACCAGCCGCGGCGGGGCCTCCGAACCCTGGCCGACGGCGAGGATGCCGCCGTAGCCGCCGGCGGCCAGCGCCGCCTCGTCGAGCACCTCGACCGTCAGGCCGGCCTCCCGGGCGGCGGACGCCACGGCGTCGGCGAACGCCGGCGGGCGCAGCTCGTTCGGGGCGGTGTTCACCCAGTCCCGGCTGGTCCGCACCGCGCCGGCCACCGCCTGCGCCCGGGCCACCTCGGCCTGGGCGGTCGCGTCGGCCGCGTCCGGCACCGAGACCAGCACCTCGGCCACCGGCTCGCGCCGGGCCGGCTGTGGCTTGGTCTTGTAGCCGGCGAACCGGTAGCCGCCGAGCAGCGCGCCCTCGGCGACCGCGCGCAGCGCGGCCGGGGCGTCGGCGTCGTCCGGCAGCGGCAGGGCGAGAGCGACCCGCGGCGCGCCGGCCAACGCCCGCACCGCCGCGCCCGCGGCCCGGCGCAGGGACTCGGGAGCGGGAGCGGCGCCCGAGGGCTCCGCGCCGAGCCCGACGGCGACGACCAGCGGGGCGGTCACCGTGCCCAGCGTGGCCAGCTTGATCACCTCGCCGGGGCCACCTGTCGCGCCGAGCAGGGCCAGCGTCTCGGTCAGCTTTCCGTCGAACGCGGCGGCGATGCTCTCCGCGCCGCTGGCCAGGAGCAGGGCGCCGGCGGGTGCGCCGTGGCCCGGTTCGGTGGTCTGGCTGTGCACGCCGATCACGATCGCGTCGACGGCGAGTTCGGCGGGGTCGGTGTCGACCAGGCTGAGGGTGGTGCGGGGCGATGTCACGAAAGCTACTCCGGGCGGGCCGGGCCGGCCGCGTCGTCGCGTGCCGGCGATGAAGGTCTCTCCGGCGGCAACCTACCCGCCGGAAGCGTGGCTGTCCCGCCGATGCGAGTCGACGGGATCCCGCCGATGCTAACCACCGTGGTCCCGGCCGGTAAGTTGCCACCCATGACCGAGGTGACCTCCGACGCCGCCGAGACCCGGCTGCGCCGTTCCCCGCTGCACGAGCGACACACCGCGCTCGGCGCGAAGTTCGCCCCCTTCGGCGGCTGGCAGATGCCGCTCGAGTACGCCGGCGGCGGCGTGCTGAAGGAGCACACTGCCGTGCGGACCGGGGTGGGCGTCTTCGACGTCTCGCACCTGGGCAAGATCCGGGTCACCGGCGCCGGCGCGGCGGGCTTCGTCAACGCCTGCCTCAGCAACGACCTCGGCCGGATCGCGCCCGGCCAGGCCCAGTACACGCTCTGCTGCGACGACGCGACCGGCGGCGTGGTGGACGACATCATCGCCTACCTGCACGCCGACGACCACGTCTTCCTGGTGCCCAACGCGGCGAACACCGCCGAGGTGGCGCGCCGGTTGCGCGCCGCCGCGCCCGACGGCGTGGACGTCGCCGACGAGCACGAGGCGTACGCGGTGCTCGCGGTCCAGGGGCCGGGCTCGGCGGAGCTGCTCGCCGGGCTCGGGCTGCCCACCGGGCACGACTACATGAGCTTCTCCACCGCCCACCTCGGCGGGGTCGAGCTGAGCGTCTGCCGGACCGGCTACACCGGTGAGCTGGGCTACGAGCTGGTCGTGCCGGCCGAGCACGCGGTCGCCGTCTGGGACGCGATCGTCGCCGGCGGGCCGGAGGCGCGCGCCTGCGGCCTGGCCGCCCGGGACACGCTGCGCACCGAGATGGGGTACCCGCTGCACGGGCAGGACCTCTCCCTCGACATCACCCCGGTGCAGGGCCGCTCCGGCTGGGCGGTGGGCTGGGACAAGCCGGCCTTCTGGGGCCGGGACGCGCTGCGCGCCGAGAAGGCCGCCGGCCCGGCCCGTACGCTGCGCGGCCTCACCGCGGTCGACCGGGCCATCCCACGCCCCGGCATGACCGTGCACGCCGGTGACCGGCAGGTCGGCGTGGTGACCAGCGGCACGTTCAGCCCGACGCTCAAGCACGGCATCGCGCTCGCGCTGGTCGACACCGACCCGAAGCTGCCCGACGGCGAGGAGCTGGAGGTGGACATCCGCGGGCGCCGCGCCCGGATGCGCCTGACGAAGCCGCCGTTCGTCCAGCCCTCGGTGCGCTGAGCCGCCCGGTCAGTCCTCGCGCAGGCGCTCGGGCTGAGCCGCCGGGTCAGTCCTCGCGCAGGCGCTCGGGCTGAGCCGCCGGGTCAGTCCTCGCGCAGGCGCTCGCCCGCGTCGAGGACGGCCTGGGTCCAGCCGCCCTCCAGCACGCCGGTGCCGTCCAGGACGGCCCAGTCGACCACGTCGGACGCCTCCACCACCACCGGTGAGCCGATCCGCACGCTCGGGTCGCTGTTGGCGTCGGTGGCGCTCGCGCCGACGATCCGTTCCGGGGCGTCCCACGACGTCACGCCGGCCCAGACGTACTCCGGGCCCTCATCGCCGGGCAGGCCGTACTTGACCACGAGCTGGCTCTCGTCCGGCAGCCCGCCGGCCAGGAACCGGGCCCGGATGTCGCCGAGCGCCGCCCGGGCGGTCGCCACCGCCCGGCTCATCGCGTCGCCCGTGCGGGCGTAGCGGACGTCGGGCTGGATGCCGTTGAACAGCGTCGCGCAGGCGGCGGCGAAGTAGCGGCCGGGCGGACCGGGATGCCCGGTCGGCGGGTTCAGGCTGAGGAACGAGTCGGCGTCCGGGTCGGTGGCCGGGTCCAGCTCCAGGCGCAGCAGCACCGGCGCCGTCGCGCCGTGCTGCTCCGGATTGCCGTACGCGACCGCGATGTCGTGCCCGGTCACCGTGGCCAGCACCGGAAGCTGCACGAACGCGGGCACCTCCTCGCCGGACAGCCCGTCGGTCCAGTCCCGCAGCAGCCGTCGGGCCGCCCCGGTCATCACCGCGCCCCAGGCCCGGGTGAGATGGTCCGGCACGCCCTGCGCCTGCAACTCCAGCAGCCCGAACCGGCGCAGCCCCTTGGTGGTGAACCAGAGCCCGTCGGCGTCCGAGGAGTAGGGCACCAGCACCCAGTCGACGAGCCGGATCCGGCCGTGCTCGTCCGGCAGCGAGCGCAGCGCGGCGGCCGGGTCGAGGAACTGGAGCCCGAACACGTCCACCACGTCCCCGCCGACCGTCTCGGCGACCGCCGCGGCGACCGCCCGGGCCGCCCACTCGTGCGCGGGCGGCCAGCCCGGCCGGTATTCGGCCTGCACCACCACCAGGTGGGTGGCGGCGGCGAGCCGGGCCAGTTGCTCCTCGGTCGCGCCGAACGCGGCGAGCAGGTCCGGCGGCAGCTCGGGGAACTCGTCGACGGTGCGGGTGTCCACGCTCATCAGCGGGCTGTCCAGCATCTGCTTGGCCAGCCCGTGCACCGGCGGGGCCAGCCGGCCCGCCAGCCCCTCCACGGCCGTCTTCGGGCTGACCCGGGGCAGCCCCTCGATCGGCACCAGGTAGGTCGCGTCGAGCGACTCCGGCACCGGTACGGGCAGGAAGTCGTCCGTGATCAGCATCCGTCCCCCTCGACCGCGCCGTGCACTCACCCGAACGCTACCCGCCCGACCGGGCGACGATCAGCCGGTCAGCACCAGTCCCAGGTAGGACAGCGTGGTGACGACCTCCACCAGCGCTCCGAGGACGTCACCGGTGATGCCGCCGAAGCGGCGTACCAGGTGCCGCAGGAGCCCGGCCGCGACGGCGAGCGCGGCGAGCACGGCGAGCGGCCCCTGCCACGGGCGGCCCGGCACCGCGGGCGCGGCCAGCAGCGCCACGGCGAGCGCGCCGAGCGCCGGCGCGCCCCACCCCACCGTGCCGGCCACCAGCGCGCCCAGCCCCTCCGGCCGGGCCGCCGGCACGCCGCGGCGGCAGGCCAGGCCGGCGGCCAGCCGCCCGGCGGCGGTGGCCGCGACCACCGCGGCGAGCGCGGCCGGCGCGTCCCGCCCGGCCAGCTCCGCCAGCACGGCGGTCTGGAGCAGGAGTACGACCACGAGCGCGACCACCCCGAACGGGCCGACGTCCGGCTGCTTCATGATCTCCAGCGCGGCCGGCCCACGCCGGTACGAGCCGAGCGCGTCCACGGTGTCGGCCAGCCCGTCCAGGTGCAGGCCCCGGGTGAGCAGCGCGCCGAGCCCGACCGTGACCCCGGCGGCGACCAGCGGCGGGGCGAGTGCCCCGGCCAGCAGCAGCGCCCCGCCGAGCACCACCCCGAGCAGCGCGCCGACCGCCGGGGCCAGCGCCATCGCGGTGCCGGCCGTGGCCCGGTCGACCCGCCCGGCGCGTACCGGCGCGGTGGTGAACGTGGTCAGCGCCAGCCGGACGCCGTCGGCGAGCCGGGGCTCAGTCGGCACGACGGCCGGGCGACACCGGCTCGTCGGAGCCGGTGGTGGCCGGACCCGGCCCGGCCGGCTCCGGCTCGGCGAAGTCCGGCTCCTCCGCCGGCCAGGCCGGCGCGGCGTCGGGGTGGCTCTCGTCCTCGCCGCCGCCCAGCGACGGGTGCGTCGGCAGGGTGGCGGCGAGCGTGAGCGCCGAGCGCAGCAGCGGCAGGGCGGCCAGCGCGGTCGCCCCCTCGCCCAGGTCGAGGCGGAGATCCAGCAGCGGGGTCAGGCCGAGCACGTCGGCGGCGAGCCGCACGCCGGGGCGGCCGCCGTGGTCGGGCAGCAGGCACCAGTGCCGGGCCTGCCCGGCCAGGTCGCGGCTGACCATGCCGGCGGCGGTGCCGACCGGGCCGTCGAGCAGCACCGGGACCCGTCGGGCGGTCGCGCCGAGCAGCACGCCGGTGGCCATCGCGATGTCACCACCGCCCAGCTCGGCCAGGACGTCCTTGGCCTCCCGGGGGGAGCGCCGGGTGCGGTGCAGCGCGTCCCGGACGGCCGCACAGCGGGCCATCCAGGCGTTGTCGTCGATCTCGCCCTGCTCGGTCACCACCCGCCCGAGCACCGCCGGCGGCTCCGCGCCGGCGGTGGCCGCCAGGACCGCCGCGGCGGCCGCCTCGGCGCCGGCCCCACAGGCCGCCAGCACCAGCAGCTGTACGCCGGCGTCGGCGGCCTGCTCGGCGAGTCGCCAGCCGTAGCGCAGCGCCGCCTCGACCTGGTCGCCGGGGAGTGCTGGCCCGTCCTCGAACGGCGCCGAGACGGGCGCCTCGACGACCTGGAGGCTGGCGCCGTTCTCGGCGGCCAGCCGGGCCAGCGCGCCCCGGCCGGCGCGGGCCTGCCGGGCGCGGCGGGCCGACTCGCCGGGCGTCGCGCCGGCGGACGCCCCGCCCTCGTGGTCGCCCTGCAGCAGCAGGACCCGGACCGTGTCCCACGGGCGTGGGGTCGAGGTGCCCTGGGTGGCGGCGGCGAAGCCGACCACCTGCTCCAGCACGCCGAGGCCGGCGCCGGGAAGGTCCAGGGTGGCGAGCCGGTCGACCGCCTGCGGGCCGGTGTAGTCGTCCGGCATCGGCAGTTCCATGCCGGGCTGGATGACCAGACCGGTGGCGATCATGGGCAGCGCCATGGTGGGCGCCGCCCAGTCCCCGGCGCCGGCCGGGCCGGCGGATGCCGAGGCCGGGGCCGGGCTCGCGGTAGGGGTGAGCACCTCCGGCAGCGGCGCGTCCGGCGCGACGCTTCCCGGCCGACGCCCGGCGGACGCGGTCGGTTGGTCCAGCCCGGCCCAGGCGGAGGTGCCCGCCCCGGCCGGCGCGGCGGCCTCGACCGGCTGTGCCGGCACGCCGAGCGCGGACTGCGCCGGCGTGGCGTTCCCCGCCTGCGCGTGCCGAGGCGGTGCGGCGTGGGTGTGCGGGGTCGAGGCGGGCTTGAGCCAGGCGGTCTGGCCGGCGACCACCAGCACGACCGCGTCGCAGGCGTCGGCCACCGCCCGGTTGGTCGCGCCCAGCGCGTCGGTGAACGCCCGGCCCAGCGGCGTGGTGGGCACCAGCGACAGGCCGACCTCGGGGCTGACCAGCACCAGCCGCGCCTCGCTGGCCCGCACCGCCGCGGCCAGCTCGGCGATGGTGGCGGTGTCGTCGGCCGGTTGGTGGGCGGGGTCGAGCAGCACTGTCACCCAGCCGCCCAGGTCGTCCACGAGCAGCGTGTCGTGCGGGCCGGCGGCGACGATCACCTCGGCCAGCCGGCCCGGGTCCGCCGCGGTCTCCTCGGTGGTCCAGCTCCCCGGCCGCCGGGCCCGGTGCGCGGCGAGGCGAGCCGCCCACTCGGTGTCCTCCGGGTCCCCGGCTGCGGCGGTGGCCACGTAGCGGACCATGGGCGCGTCGGCGACCAGTGACTCGGCGAACCCGGACTTGCCGGAGCGGATACCGCCGAGCACCAGGAGGGTGTGCCACCCGTCAACGGACATGCCCGTACCTTAGTTCTCCCGTCACCGCTCCGCCCCACCCCCTCCCAGCGCCGATCGTGCACTCGTCGCCCCCGCAATGCCGGACACGCCCGGTTCGCCGGGGGGAGGGGTGGGGGATCAGGCGCAGTGCTCGAAGGCGCTGTCGTAGGTGGCGCCGCCGGCCGAGCCGCCCCACCTCACGCAGACGCCGGCCGCGGCGGCCCGAACCGGGCCGGCGTAGTAGCGGTAGCCGCCGCTCTCGGTCTGCCGGCCCTTGCCCTTGACCTGCAGGTAGGTGGCGACGGTGGTGACCTGCCCGACGTCGGCGTCCTTGAGCGTCACCACGCAGTTGGCCCCGGAAGCGGTGCTGTAGAGCAGGTAGACCCGCCCCTGCCGGGCCCCGCCCGCGGTCAGCGTGGCCGAGTCGATCACCTGGTAGCCGTCGCCGCACACCTGTCCGGGGGCGTACGGGTTCGCCGCCGGCGCCACCGACGGGCTCCCGGTCGGCGTGGACGCGCCGGCGCTCGGCGTCGGCGGGCCGCCGGCCGTCGGGTCACCGGCGGACGGCGCGGGACTGCTCGGCGTGGCCGCCGGGGGACGGCCGGACCGCCCGGTGCGGCTCGCGCTCGGTGTCGCCGCTCCGGCGCCGCTCGGTGTCGCCGGCGCCACCGGACCGGCGGCCGTGGACTCACCGGCCAGCGCGGTCGGCGCCGCACCCGGCCGCCGCTCGTCGGGGGAGCGGAGCACCGCCACCGCCACCGCGGCCGACACCGCCACCAGCACCACACCGGCCGCCCCGGCCAGCGCCGTCGTCCGCCGCCCGCGTCGCGCCGGCCCCTCCCGCGTCGGCGGTCCGCCGTCCGGTGCGGGCGGCGGCGCACCGACGGGCTGCGCACCTCGGAACGCGGGCGAGACGGGTACGGGCGGGGCCGGCGGGCGTGCCGTCGGATCCGTACCCTCCGCCGGGCCGCCGGCCGCCTCGGGCGTGGCCGGGCCGCTCACCGCCCACGGCGGGCGCGGCGGGACCGGCACGCCGGCGAGCGTGGCGTCCCGGGCGTCCTGTGCGGCCTCGGCCAGCGCCGCCGCGGTGGGGAAGCGGTCGCGCGGGCTCTTCGCCAGCGCGCGCCGGACCACCTCGACCACCGCCGGGGGCGTGGCCGGCGGCAGCGGCGGCGGCTCGTCCTCCACGTGCCGCATCGCCACCTGCACCGGACTGTCGCCGTCGAAGGGCGGCCGGCCGGTCAGGCAGAAGTACGCCACCGCGCCGAGCGCGTAGACGTCGGTGACCGGCGAGACCGGCTGGCCGGCGGCCTGCTCCGGGGACATGTACGAGGCGGTGCCGAGCACCATGTGGGCGGCGGTGAGGCCGGCCATGGTGCGGGCCCGAGCCAGGCCGAAGTCGACGAGCACCACCGTGCCGTCCCGCTTGACCAGCAGGTTTCCCGGTTTCACGTCGCGGTGCACGATGCCGGCGAGATGAGCGGCGTGCAACGCCCGCGCGGCCTGCCCCACCACCGACATGGTGGACGCCGGGTCGAGCCGACCGGCGTGCCGCACCCAGCCCGTCAGCGGCTTGCCGTCCACGTACTCCATCACCAGGTAGCTGATCCGGCTGTCGTCGGCGAGCGTCGCGGAGCCGAAGTCGTGCACCTGCACGATGCCGGGGTGGCGCAGCGCGGCCAGCATCCGGGCCTCGGCGTGGAAGCGGGTGGTGAACTCCGGGTCGGCCAGCAACGACGGCAGCAGCACCTTCACCGCGACCTCGCGGCCCAGCAGCGTGTCCGTGGATCTCCACACCGCGCCCATGCCGCCGGTCGCGATGCGCTCGTCCAGCCGGTAGCGGTCGCTGAGCACCACTCCTGAAGTCAGCACCGCGCCACCGTACCGGCCGCGTCGATATGGCGGCGGGCCGTCGCGCGGCGGGCCGACTAGGCTTGCGGAGGTTTGGCGCCCCACGGGGCGACGGCGGCGAGGGGAGACGCGGCATGGCGTGGAGCTGGCGGTACGAGGGCACGAACGGCGACGCGGTCGACGGGCCGGGCGAGTCGTTCCCGAGTCAGGCGGACGCCGAGTCGTGGATCGGCCAGACCTGGCGCGAGCTCGCGACGTCCGGCGTCACCTCCGTCGCGCTGGTCGAGGACGACCGGGTGGAATACCGGATGAGCCTGCAGCCCCCGGCCGAATGACCGGCTACGACCGCCCGGGCGACCCGCTGGTCCTCGGCGTGCCCCGGGCGGCGTTCCGGCCGAGCCCGATCTTTCTCGCCCTGGTCGCGCTCTTCGTGGCCGGCGGCGCGATGACCTGGAACGGGTTCGGCAACGTCCGGTTCGACGTGTTCCTCTTCGTGGTCTCCGGCTGGCTGGTCTCGCTCTGCCTGCACGAGTACGCGCACGCCGTGGTCGCCTACCGGGCCGGCGACCGGGACATCGCGCACCGCGGCTACCTGACGCTCAACCCGCTGAAGTACACCAGCCCGCTGCTGTCGATCGTGCTGCCGGTGGTCGTGGTGCTGCTCGGCGGCATCGGCCTGCCCGGCGGCGCGGTCTGGGTGGACCGGCACGCCATTCCCGGCCGGCTGCGGCACACCCTGGTCAGCCTGGCCGGCCCGGCCACCAACGTGCTGTTCACGCTGGCGCTGGTGGCGGCCGTGACCTGGGGGCCGGCGCTGGGCGGCCCGCTGGAGTTCTGGGCCGGGGTCGGCCTGCTCGCGTTCCTCCAGCTCATGGCGAGCGTGCTCAACCTGCTGCCGGTGCCCGGGCTGGACGGCGGCAACATGATCCAGCCGTGGCTCAGCCCCGCCTACCGGCGGATGTACGACCTGTTCGCCCCGTACGGATTCATCCTGCTGTTCGCGTTGCTGTGGAGCCCGCAGATCGGCGGCGTGTTCTTCGGCGGGGTCTTCGCGGTCGGCGACGCGCTGGGCCTCCCGCCCGACCTCTACCGCCTCGGGCTCTACCTGATCCGCTTCTGGCAGGGCTGACCCGGTCGTCCCCGGGCCGGCGACGCCGGCCCGGGGACGACGGTCGTCACGGGCGCTGCGCCGGGCTCTCGGTCTTCGCCGGGTCCCGCTCGGTCACCGGCTCGACGATCTCGTCGATCGCCTTGAGCAGGCCGGCGTCGAGCTTCACGCCGGCCGCCTTCACGTTGTCGTGCACCTGCTCCGGTCGGGACGCGCCGACGATCGCCGAGGCGACGTTGGGGTTCTGCAGCACCCAGGCGACGGCGAGCTGCGGCATGGTCAGCCCGGCCTGCTCGGCGATCGGCTTGAGCTGCTGCACCCGGGTGAGCACGTCGTCGGTGAGCCACCGGGCGATGAAGTCCGCGCCGGACTTCTCGTCGGTGGCCCGGGAGCCGGCCGGCGGCGGCTGGCCGGGCAGGTACTTCCCGGAGAGCACACCCTGGGCCATCGGCGACCAGACGATCTGGCCGACGCCCAGCTCCTCGCTGGCCGGGATCACCTCGGTCTCGATGACCCGCCACAGCATCGAATATTGTGGCTGGTTGGAGATCAGCGGGATGCGCAGCTCGCGGGCGAGCGCGTGCGCCTCGCGCAGCTGCGCCGCCGTCCACTCGGACACGCCGATGTAGTGCGCCTTGCCGGAGTGGACGACGTCGGCGAACGCCTCCATCGTCTCCTCCAGGGGCGTGCTGACGTCGTAGCGGTGGGCCTGGTAGAGGTCGACGTGGTCGGTCTGCAGGCGGCGCAGCGAACCGTCGATCGACTCCATGATGTGCTTGCGGGACAGGCCACGGTCGTTGCGGCCCGGCCCGGTCGGCCAGTACACCTTGGTGAAGATCTCCAGCCCTTCGCGGCGTTCGCCCTTCAGCGCCCGGCCGAGCACCGACTCGGCCCGGGTGCCGGCGTAGACGTCGGCGGTGTCGAAGGTGGTGATGCCGCTGTCGAGGGCGGCCCGCACGCAGGCGACCGCGGCCTCCTCCTCGACCTGCGAGCCGTGGGTGATCCAGTTGCCGTACGAGATCTCGCTGACCATCAGGCCGGAGCGGCCCAGGTGTCGGAATTCCATCCCTCGACCCTAGCCCCGCACGGCGCGGAGCACCCGTCGTGACTCCCCGCCCTCAGAGCACCGGGCTGGTGTCGGCGAGCAGCCGGTCGATCTCCGCGGCCACCGCGGCGCGGCTCGGGTGCACCGGGTCGATCAGCGGCTCGCCGCGCCGGTCCAGCGCGCCCCAGCGGCCCGTCTCGGTGGTGACCAGGAACGCCACCGGGTGGATCACCAGCGTCGGGTACGCCGGCGCCACCACCGCCCGCCCGCCCCGGTCCACCACGCCCCGGCGGCCGGCCAGCTCCACCACGGCCAGCCCGTCGGCGGTGAACCCGTCCAGGTGCCGGCCGTCGGCCAGCGGCGCGCCGAGGCGGTGGTAGCGGGTGGGCACCACCACCGCGCCGGTGCGGTCCACCGCGCCCCAGCCGCCGTTCTGCCGCACCGGGGCCAGGCCGTTGCGGAACGGCCGGACCTCCTCGTACCCGGGCGGGATCTTCACGATGTTCATCTTGTCGACGGCCATCCACCGGCCCTTGCCGTCCATGGACACCCAGGACAGCCCCTCGGCGAAGGCACCCACCGCGCGGTAGCCGTTGTTCGCCTCGATCAGCGCCGCCCCGGTGGTGTCGATCAGCGCCCAGCGGGACGCCTCGGGGCGGCGCACCCAGGCCAGTCCCTCGTGGAACGGCTGCGCCTCGGCGTACCGGTGCGCGATGACCATCTCGCCGTCGGCGTCCGCGTACCCCCAGAGCTGCTCGGTGTCGTCGAACGTCGCCGCCGGGTACCGCGGTGTGCCGAGCACCTCCTCCCGGCCGCGGGGCGGCGGACCGAAGCCGTCGCTCGCCGCCCGCGCCGCGACCGCGTCCAGCGCCACCTCGGTCCGCGTGTGCAACGCCGCGTCCGCACCCTGGCGCAGGTCCAGCGCCCGCTCGAAGTGCGCGCACGCCTCGGTCAGCCGGCCCTGGTCGTAGCAGGAGCGACCGGCGTGCTCGTGCAGCACCGCGCGCAGCCGGTCGGGCAGCTCCGGCGAGTTCGCCTCGGCGAAGAGCCGGTCGGCCTCCGCGTGCTCACCCCGCCAGCGCAGCACCTCGGCGAGGCGCGCGCGGGCCAGCGAGGTCCGCCGCAACTCGCCGGTGGCCTCCGCGTACGTGAGGGCCAGCCGCGCGTCGGCGACCGCGTCGTCCAGCGCGCCGAGGATCCGCGACGCCACCGAGCGCAGGCTCAGCAACCGGGCCCGGCTGCGATTGTCCAGCGCGCTGCCGAGCTTGCCGGTGAGACCGTCCCGGATCTCGCGCAGCCGCGCCGGATCGGGCGCCTCCTCGCGCAGCGTCTCCGGGTGCAGCCGCCAGTCGATCGCGGCCAGGGCCTGCTCCGGGTCGATCGGGCGCGCCGGGGTCGGTTCGTCGTCCGGCACGTCCGTCCGGGCGTCCGCCGTCGGCCCCGGTCCCGGGGTACGCGGACGCGGCGGCCCGTCACCCCCGGCAGCGCGACTCGGCACCCCGCCTGTCGCCGTTTCTCCGGCGTCGTGGTCGGCTGCTCCGCCTGTCGGTGCCCCTTCGGCGTCGTAGCTCAGCGCCTCACCCGTCGCCGTTTCTCCGGGGTCGTGGCTCGGCGCCTCACCCGTCGGCGTGCCTCCGGGGTCGTGGCTCGGCGCCTCACCCGTCGGCGTGCCTCCGGGGTCGTGGCTCGCGGCTTCGCCTGTCGGTGCCCCTCCGGGGTCGTGGCTCGCTACCTCGCTTGCCGGCGTGACCCTGGTCGGAGCGGTCGGCGCCGGACCGGGCGTCCCGGTCCTGCTCCGGTCGAAGGGCGCCGGGGCGGTCGAACCGGATTCGGCACGCTGTTCATCAATCGAATGATCTTCGACGCCGACCGCCTCGACCGACGTCGTTTCGATCGCTGTGCCGCCGGCGTCCGCGCCGACGACTGTCACACCGCCCGGGTCCGCTCCGGTCCCCGTGGCGTCGACCGGTCCGGTCGCCGTACCTGCCGTGCCGTCCGACCCGGACCGGGCCGGCTCCGGACCGGCCTCGCCCGGCGTGGTGATCGTCGTGGTCCGGTGCGGTGCGGTGTCGGTCGGGGGCGTGCCGCTCGGGACGTGGTCGCTCGTGGTGCCGCTCGGGACGCCGGGATCGGGCCGGGCGGGGGCGGCCGTCGCCGCCGCCGGGAACGAGGTGGGTGCGGGGGCCCCACCCGGGCGCGGAGGTGCCGGCGCCGGGTCGCCCGTGGTCGGCGACACGTGTCCCGTGGTCGTCGGCGCCGTAACCGAGGCCACCGTGTCGTCGGCGAGCGTGCGGGCCTCGCCGACGGCCGTGCCCGTTGTCCGGTCCGTGGCGCCGACGGCGTCGCGACGGGCCGTGCGGCCCGTCGCGTCGTCGCCGGCGGGCTCGCTCACGCCCGGGGCGTCGACCGCGACGGGCACGTCCCGACCGGTGTCGCGTCCGGCCGCGTCCGGCCGCTGATCCTTGGTGGGCGCTCCCGTGGCTGCCGGGTCGACCGGTGCCGTCACCGGGCTGGACGAGGACGACGGCCGTGGTGCCGGTGGCGCAGCGGCCGACGGTGTCGGGACGGTGGGGGGAGACGGCGCCCGCGCGCTGGTGGCCGACGGTGCCTGCGCGGTGGCGGAGGGCGCCTGGGAAGTCGTCGCGGTGGTGAGCGGTGCCTGCGGCGGCGGGCCGTCCGAAAGGGTGGCCGGAACGGCCGGCACGGGCTCGGCCGGCGGTCGTGCCTCCGGTGCTCCCGCTCCGGCCGGCGGTCGTGCCCCCGGTGCTCCCGCTCCGGCCGGCGCCGCTCCGGTGACGGGTGCCGGTGACGCGGCGTCGGTGGCGGGTGCCGGCATGTCCGCGCGGCTCCCGTGCCGGCCGGTGGCCGCGGGCGTGGCGGCGACGGTCACCGCGGCGCCTTGGCCGTCGACGCGCCCGGCCTCGGCGTCCGCCTCCGGTCGCCGGGCCGCCGGTTCGGGGGTCTCCACGGGCGCGGGGCGCCGGGCGGGGTCGACCGGATCCGGCGCGACGCTCAGGCCACCCGGGACGGTGGCCGATTCATTCGCGTCATCACGTTCGTAGCGGCCGTCGACGGACCGCGCGGGGCCCACGGGCACGTCCGAACCGACGGGTGCGCCCGGAGCGGCCGTCGGCTCGTGGGTGCGGTCGGCCGACGCCACCTGACCGGCCGGCGTGAACGGCTCGACCGCGCCGCCCGACCGGGCATCGTGGCCGGCGGGCCGGTCGACCGGCTGGCCGGCTTCGGCGCGCCGGTCGCTCGTGTCGGTGCGGTCCGGGCCGCCCGAGGACGGCGGGGACGCTCCGGTCGGGACTCCCTCGCCCGGCGTCGCACCAGCGATGTCCGGTGCGGCGGTCGTCTCCGGTTGGTTCGGCCGGAACCAGGCCTCCGTGTCGGAATCCGCCGCCCGGGGCGTCGGGCGGTGCTGCTCCACCGGACGGGGGTCCTCGTCGGACCGCGTGCCGGTCCCGACCGGCGGCGGCGTCGACGGGGCCGGAGACGCCTGCGGGAGGGTGGCGGCCGGCGAGGTGGCGGCCGGTGGCGGTGCGACCTGCGGCGGTCGGGCCTCCGGGGGGCCGGTTCGGGTGGGCTGGACCGGGTCGCGCTCGGGTGCCCGGGCCGGGGCAGGGCCGGGGTAGGCGGGCGGCGCCGGGCGGCGGACCTCGTCGTACCGGTCCGGCCTTGGTGGAGTGGCCCGCCGTGGCTCGTCAGGTCGGGCCGACCACTGCTCCGGCCGGGGCCGGTACTCGGGGGGCGCGGCGGAGTCCGCCCGGCGCCCGTCCCACTCGGGCTGGCGCCGGCCCGGTACCGGGCGAGCGCCGGTCGAGGCCGGCCGGCCGTCCTGCGACTCGGGGCGTGCGGCGGCGTGGTCGGGGCGGGTGCCGGCCTGTTCGGGGCGGGGAACGGGCTGGTCGGGGCGGGTGCCGGCCTGGTCGGGACGTACGGCGGCCTGGTCGGGACGGGCACCGGTCGATCGGACGATCCGCAGGTCCGGGCGGCCCTGGCCGGCACCCTCCTGGTCGGGACGGTGGCCGGGGCGCGAGGCGTCGGTCGACTGGACCGGGCGGCCGTCCACGACCGGACGGCGGCGCTCGTCGGGCCGGTACGCGGCCGGCTCGGTGCGGGGCCGCCGTTCGATCACCGGCCACTCGCCCTGCGGCGGGTAGGCCCGGTCGCGCTGACCGTCCCACCGCTGGTCGGCAGGGCGCGGGGCGCCGTACCGATCGGTTTCGGCGTGCTGCGGTGCGCGGCCGTGCCCGGCAGCCGGACGCTGGACGTCGGTGGGCGTGGACGCCTCCCGGCGCGGCGCGCCGTCGTCCCACCGACCGGTGGCCGGCTCGCGGCGGTCGGCGTGCGGACGCGGACCGGGATCACGCCAGCCCTCGCGGCGCGGCTCACCGTGGGTGGGCCGCCCGTGTTCCGTCGGGGCCCTGCCCTGGTCGCGCCGGTCGATCGGTCGACCGGAGTCCCGCCGCTCCGGATAGCCGTCGGGCTCGGGATCGTGCCAGCTGTCGACGTACGGCCCGTGCGGCTCGTCGGGGGTGAGCCCGTGACGATCGTCGGGCGGCGTGGGCTCGCTCCGCCCGTCCGGCGGCGGGCTCCACCGGACGCGGGAGGCGGCCTCGCGCCCGTTCGCCGCGGCGGGGCGGTCGCCGGCCGAGCGGCGGCGCTCGGACCAGCCCGGGGCGGGACGCGGGGTCTCGTTCGGCTCCGGCGCCCAGCCCGGCTCGACCGGCGCGGAGCGGTACGAGGCGGCCCCGGGGCGGGTCCAACGCTGGTCGAGACGTTCCGGCGGAGCCTGGTGGCCGCGGGACCGCCGGCCGTCCGGGCCGGCGGGGCTGATCGGGTACGTCTCCGCGGCCGGGCTGATCGGGTACGTCTCCGGGCCGGCCGGGCTGACCGGGTACGTCCCGCGCGGGCTCGCCGGGCTGACCGGGTATGCCGGGCTCACCGGGTAGGCGTCGTCGGGCGCCGGGCTGACCGGGCGCACCTCGGCTCGGCCGACCACGGGCCGCCGGCGCGGCGGGGGTGTCAGGTGTTCCAGGCCGATGTCGCCCGGGTAGCGCTGGCCCGGAAACTGCGGTTCCCACTCGTGGGTGGGCGCGAGGGCCCAGGCCGGTTCCGCCGGCTCGCGCCAGCTGCCCCAGCCACTCATCGACAGCCCTTCCCGCCGGTCGCGCGGCGCGGCCCCGGAACCGGCTCGCGTCGCTCGCTCACGGCGGTGTCACCTCGTTGAAAATTGTCGCGCCGGAGCGCCGGACGTGCCGGTAGAGTCGCCCGGTCCGGCACGTCTTGCCTGCGGAAGGAGGGTAACGGCGTGGGCTCGGTCACCGCCACTGTGGCACCACCCACGGACGCACACGTTACCCCATGGTTTCGGACATTCGGCGCGATAGTGGCGGCCGGCTTCCGCCGGCACGCGACCTACCGCCAGGTGGCCGTCGCCGGTCTGGTGACCAACACCGTCTTCGGCTTCCTGCGCTGTTACATCTTCCTCGCCGCCACCGACGCGGCCGGCAGGGTCGCCGGCTACGACCGGGCCCAGCTCGCCACGTTCGTCTGGGCCGGGCAGGGGCTGCTGGCGGTCATCGCCATCTGGGGTTGGACGGAGCTGGCCCATCGGATCCGGACCGGCGACGTGGCCACCGACCTGCTGCGGCCGGTGCATCCGGTGACCAGCTATCTCGCCGCCGACCTGGGCCGGGCCGGGTTCGCCGCGCTCGCCCGGCTGGTGCCCCCGCTGGTGGTCGGTCCGCTCTTCTTCGCGGTCCACGTGCCGCGGCACGCGGCCACCGTTCCCCTGTTCCTGCTCTCCGTGGTGCTCGCGGTGGTGGTCTGCTTCGGCTGTCGCTACCTGGTCAACGCGACCGCCTACTGGTTGCAGGACGTCCGGGGTCCGATGATCCTCTGGACGCTGGGCTCGGGCGTGCTGGCCGGGCTCTACTTCCCGCTCGGCTTCCTGCCCGGCCCGCTGGAGGCGACCCTGCGGTACGCCACCCCGTTCCCCAGCATCCTGCAGGTCCCGCTGGACGTGCTGGTCGAGCGGGAGTCGACGGCGACCGGCGTCGGCCTGGTCGGGCTGCAGCTCGTCTGGGCGGTGCTGCTGCTGGCGCTGTGCCGGCTGGTCCAGCGCCGCGCCGAGCGCCGGCTGGTGGTGCAGGGTGGCTGAGCACGGCAGTGCGTCCAGGGTGGCTGAGCACGGCAGTGCGCCCAGGGTGGCTGAGCACGGTGGGACGCTGCGGGCGTACCGGTCGTTGCTCGGCGCGCAGGCGCGCTCGCAGACGGCCTACCGCACGTCGTTCGTGGTGGACCTGGTCGGCAACCTGGGCGCGACCGTGTTCGACGTGGTCACCGTCCTGGTGATCTTCGGCGTGACCCGTCAGCTGGGTGGCTTCACGCTGCGCGAGACGCTCGTCGTGGTGGGGTTGTCGACAGGCGGGTTCGCCGCCGCCGACCTGCTCGTCGGCAACATCGAACGGCTGCCGCAGTACGTCCGCACCGGCCTCTTCGACGCCGTGCTGGTCCGCCCGCTCGCGGCGCTGCCCCAACTGCTGCTGATGGACCTGCCGCTGCGCAAGGTGTCCCGGGCGGTGTTCGGGCTGGCCGTGCTCGGGTTCGCGCTCGCCTCGGCCGGGATCGACTGGACCCCGGGCCGGGTCGCGCTGGCCGTCGTCGCCCCGCCGGCCGCGGTGGTCTTCTTCGCCTCGGTCTTCGTCACCACCGCCACGGTGTCGTTCTACTGGGTCGACTCGGGGGAGCTGGCCAACTCGGTCACCTACGGCGGGCGGGACTTCACCGCGTACCCGATCACCGTCTACGGCGGCTGGTTCCGCGCGTTGTTCGCGTACGGCATGGGTTTCGCGTTCGTCAGTTACCACCCGGCGCTGGCGCTGCTGGGCCGCGCCGACCCGCTCGGCCTGCCGCCCTGGGTGGGGTGGGCCGCGCCGGGCGTCGCGCTGGTCGCGGCGACGGTCGCCGCGCTGGCCTGGCGGGTCGGCATCCGTCACTACCGGAGTACGGGGTCATGAGCGTCATCGAGATGGACGGGTTGCGCAAGGAGTTCACGGTCCGGGTGAAGGCCGGGCGGCTGCGCCGGGAGAAGCGCACGGTGACCGCTGTCGACGGCGTCGACCTGCGGGTGGAGCGCGGCGAGATGCTCGGCTACATCGGCCCGAACGGTGCCGGGAAGTCGACCACGCTGAAGATGCTGACCGGCGTGCTGACGCCGTCGGCCGGCCGGGCCGAGGTCTGCGGGCTGCGGCCGGTGGCCGACCGGACCCGGCTGGCGCTGCGCATCGGGGTGGTCTTCGGGCAGCGCTCCCAGCTCTGGTGGGACCTGCCGCTGCGGGACTCGTTCGACCTGCTGCGGCACGTCTACCGGGTGCCGGCCGGCGCGCACGCCGCCCGGCTGACCCGCTGCCGCGGCCTGCTCGACCTGGACGAGTTCCTGGACACCCCGGTCCGGCAGCTCTCCCTCGGCCAGCGGATGCGCGGCGAGCTGACCGCCGCGCTGCTGCACGGCCCGGAGGTGCTCTTCCTGGACGAGCCGACCATCGGGCTGGACGTGGTCAGCAAGCAGGCGGTCCGCGGTTTCCTGGCCGAGCTGGGCCGCTCCGGTGACACCACGCTGGTGCTCACCACGCACGACCTGGCCGACATCGAACGGCTCTGCCGGCGGCTGGTGGTCATCGACCACGGCCGGGTGGTGCACGACGGCTCGATCGCCGAGCTGCACCACCGGTACGGCTCGCGTCGGATGGTGGTCGCCGAACTGGACGCGGCGCTGCCCGAACCGCCGGCGCTGCCCGGCGCGCCGCTGCACCGGGCGGAGGCGGACGGGCGGCGGCTGGTCTTCGCGCTGGAGTCGGCGAGCGTCGCCGAGGTGGTGGCCGGGCTGGCCGGGCTGGCCACGCTGCGCGACGTCTCGATCGTGGAGCCGGACATCGAGGAGGTCGTCGCCCGCCTCTACCTGAGCGAAAGGAGGGGCCCCCTGTTAACGCCTGGCGGATAGGAGGGGGTCCCGCTTAACACTCCGCTCAGATCTTTTCGCCGATGGCGACCCGGGGGGCCGGGGCGCGCATCCTGCGGAACGTGATCGATCGCATGATCGCGTAGAAGTAGAGCGAGCCGAGCTTCTCGGTGCTCTTCGGGAACCGCTCGCGGACCAGCTTCTTGATCTTCCGGCTGATCAGCACCGAGTCGACCAGCACGCCGAGGGCCAGCGCGCCCCAGAGCACGTTCGACAGCAGCCGCACGATCGGCGGCATGGCCTGGTTGGACCCGACCAGCACGATCAGCGCGCCGCCGAAGAACCAGGTGCCGATGGTCCGCCGGGAGTCGACCACGTTGCGGGCCAGCAGCCGCTCCGGGCCCCGGTCACGCGGGCCGCCCTCGCGGCGGAACTCGGCGGCGGACTCGGCGCGCGCCGCGCGGCGCTGCTCGCGGGCCTCCTCCTTGGTCAGCGCGCGGGCCGGCGCGGTCGGGCGGCGACCGGCGGTCGGGCGCTTCGGGGTGGTCACCCCGAGCTCCTTCTTGCTCGGCGTGTAGCCCCGAGGGCGGGCGGCGGCGGACTCCTCGTCGGTCGTCACCGTGGTGACGGAATCCTCGACGAGGTCGGCGGGCTTGCGGCGAAACAGCGACGGCACGTCGGCAAGGGTAGCCAAACGCGCGAGCCCGGCGCACATCGCGGTGCGCCGGGCTCGGGGTACGCCAGGGTCAGGGGCGCTCGACGTGCGCGCCGAGGTCCGACAGCTTGGCCTCGAAGTCCTCGTAGCCGCGGTTGATCAGGTCCACGCCGTACACCCGGGAGGTGCCCTCGGCGGCGAGCGCCGCGATGAGGTGGCTGAACCCGGCGCGGAGGTCCGGGATGACCAGGTCGGCGGCGTGCAGCTTGCTCGGGCCGGCGATCACCGCGGAGTGCTTGAAGTTGCGCCGGCCGAAGCGGCACGGGGTGCCGCCGAGGCAGTCCCGGTAGACCTGGATGTTGGCACCCATCGTGTTCAGCGCCTCGGTGTAGCCGAGCCGCTGCTCGTAGACCGTCTCGTGGACGATCGACAGGCCCCGGGCCTGGGTGAGCGCGACGACCAACGGCTGCTGCCAGTCGGTCATGAAACCGGGGTGCACGTCGGTCTCCAGCGCCACGGCGTTCAGCTCGCCGCCCGGGTGCCAGAACCGGATGCCGCCCTCCTGGCCCGGGTCGCCGAGCTTCGGCGGGCGGGCGTCGGTGACCTCGTACTCGCCGCCGACGGACCGGAAGATGTTCAGGAAGGTCATCATGTCGGCCTGCTGCGCGCCGAGCACCTCGACGTGACCACGGGTGGCCAGCGCCGCCGCCGCCCAGCTCGCCGCCTCGATCCGGTCCGGGATCGGCCGGTGCGTGTAGCCGTGCAGCTTCTTGACGCCCTGGATCTCGATCACCCGGTCGGTGTGGACCTTGATGATCGCGCCCATCTTCTGCAGGATGCAGATCAGGTCGATGATCTCGGGCTCGACGGCCGCGTTGCGCAGCTCGGTGACGCCCTCGGCCATCACCGCGGTGAGCAGCACCTGCTCGGTGGCGCCGACGCTCGGGTAGGGCAGCGCGAACTTGGTGCCGTGCAGCCCGTTCGGGGCGGACAGGTGCAGCCCCTCGGGGGTCTTGTCGACCGTCGCGCCGAACTCGCGCAGCGCCTGCAGGTGGAAGTCGATCGGGCGGGGGCCGATGTGGCAGCCACCCAGGTCGGGGATGAACGCGTGGCCGAGCCGGTGCAGCAGCGGGCCGCAGAACAGGATCGGGATCCGGCTGGACCCGGCGTGCACATTGATCTGGTCGGTGCTGGCGCTCTCGACGTTGGACGGGTCGAACACCAGTTCGCCGTCCTCCGTGCCGTCGGTCACCTTCACCCCGTGCAGGCCGAGCAGCCCGCGGACCACCTCGACGTCACGGATGCGTGGCACGTCGAACAGTCGGCTGGGTGTGTCGCCGAGCAGGGCGGCGACCATCGCCTTGGACACGAGGTTCTTCGCGCCGCGCACGCGGATCCGCCCTTCGAGCGGAGTGCCTCCGTGTACGACCAGGACGTCGTCGGTCAACGCAACCTCCAGCGCGTTGGGTGCTGCCGTGTAGGTGAGGGCTCGCGATGTGTCATCGCTACCCGGATCGCGGCCATGGGAAAACCGGCCCGCGTGTGTCGTCGCCCCGGCAGCATAGCCCTCCGTGACGAAAATGGAATCGGTCACATCGCCAGGCAGGGCACGAACCGGGGATTCCGGTGCGTTTCCGTGCCAGGCAGGTGACCGACGGTGATCAAGCGCCCGGTAGGGCGAGCATCTGGTCCAGCGCCGCCCGGGCGTGTCCGGCGGTCTCCGGATCCACCGTGATCTGGTTGACCACGCGGCCCGCCACCAGCTCCTCCAGCGCCCAGACCAGGTGCGGCAGGTCGATCCGGTTCATCGTCGAGCAATAGCAGACCGCCCGGTCCAGGAACATGATCTGCTTGTCCGGGTGGGCCAGCGCGAGCCGGCGGACCAGGTTCAGCTCGGTGCCCACGGCCCAGGCCGAGCCGGCCGGCGCCGCCTCGATCGCCTTGATGATGAACTCGGTCGAGCCCACCAGGTCGGCCGCGGTGACCACCTCGTGGCGGCACTCCGGGTGCACCAGCACGTTGACGCCGGGCACCCGGGCGCGGACGTCGTTCACGCTCTCCAGCGTGAAGCGGCCGTGCACCGAGCAGTGCCCGCGCCACAGGATCATCTTCGCGTCGCGGAGCTGCTCGGCGGTGAGCCCGCCGTTCGGCTTGTGCGGGTCCCACAGCACGCAGTCGTCCAGCGAGAAGCCCATCTCCAGCACGGCGGTGTTACGGCCCAGGTGCTGGTCGGGCAGGAACAACACCTTGCGGCCCTGCTCGAACGCCCAGTCCAGGGCGCGCTTGGCGTTGGACGAGGTGCAGACCACCCCGCCGTGCCGGCCGACGAAACCCTTGATGTCGGCGGACGAGTTCATGTAGGTCACCGGCACGGTGTCCGCCGCCACACCCAGGTCGGTCAACGCGTCCCAGGCGGCCTCGACCTGCGTCAGCACCGCCATGTCGGCCATCGAGCAGCCGGCCGCCAGGTCGGGCAGGATCACCTTCTGCGCGTCCGTGGTGAGGATGTCCGCGCTCTCGGCCATGAAGTGCACGCCGCAGAAGACGATGTACTCCGCGTCCGGGCGGGCCGCCGCCTCCCGGGCCAGCTTGAACGAGTCGCCGGTCACGTCGGCGAACTGGATCACCTCGTCGCGCTGGTAGTGGTGACCCAGCACGAACACCTTCGTGCCGAGCGCGGCCTTCGCCGCGGCCGCGCGGGCCACCAGATCGGGGTCGCTCGGCGCGGGGAGGTCACCCGGACACTCCACGCCACGCTCGGTGGCGGGGTCGCTGCCGCGGCCGAGGAGCAGCAGCGCCGTGGCGGTGTTGGAGGGCTCAACCCAGGTCGAAGTCACGCCCCCATGGTCCCACAGCCCGGCCGCCGCGCAGCCGCCCACGATGTGGCCTGCCACACTGCTGCGCATGCGCGTGCTGATCTGCCCGGACAAGTTCGCCGGCACGCTGTCGGCTCCCGAGGTGGCCGCCGCGGTGGCCGAGGGCTGGCGGACCGTGACCCCCGGTGACGACCTGCTGCTACGGCCGCTGGCCGACGGCGGGCCGGGCTTCGTCGCGGTGCTCGCCGAGGCGCTCGGCGGGCGGCGGCTGCCGGTGCCCACCGTCGACCCGCTCGGCCGTCCGGCCGCCGGTGAGATCCTGCTCACCGACGACGGCGTGGCCTACCTGGAGAGCGCCCAGGCGTGCGGCCTGCACCTGCTCTCCGCCGCCGAGCGCGACCCGAAGGCCACCACGTCGTACGGGCTGGGGCTGCTCGTCGCCGCCGCGGTCGAGGCGGGCGCCCGGACCGTGGTGATCGGGCTGGGCGGCTCGGCCACCAACGACGGCGGCGCCGGCATGCTCGTCCCGCTCGGCGTCACCGCGCTCGACGCCGGCGACCGGGCCCTGCCGTACGGCGGGGCGGCGCTGGCCGGGGTGGCGACGCTCGACGGCGTCCCCCGGCTGCGCGGTGTGACGCTGGTCGCCGCCACCGACGTGGACAACCCGCTGCTCGGCCTGCACGGCGCCAGCAGCGTCTTCGGCCCGCAGAAGGGCGCCGACCGGGCGGACGTGCTGCTGCTGGACGCCGCGCTGGAGCGCTGGGCGGACGTGCTGGTCGAGCGGCTGCCGGGCTGCCCGCCCGGCCTGGGCGCGCTGCCCGGCGGCGGCGCGGCCGGCGGCCTCGGCGCGGCGGTGCTGGCCCTGGGCGGGCGGTGCGAGTCGGGCATCGGGCTGGTCACCCGCGCGGTCGGCCTGGACGCCGCGCTGGACGCCACCGACCTGGTGATCACCGGCGAGGGCTCCTTCGACCACCAGTCGCTGCGCGGCAAGGTGGTCGCCGGGGTGGCCGGGGCGGCCCGGGACCGGGGTGTGCCCTGCGTGGTGCTGGCCGGACGGGTGAGCACCGGGCGACGGGAGGCCGCGGCGGCCGGCGTCACCGAGGCGTACAGCCTGGTCGAGCACTTCGGCGGCGAGGAGCGCGGGGGAGTGGCGGCGGCGATGGAGCGACCCGCCGACGGGCTGCGGGCGCTCGGCGCCCGCCTGGCCGGCCAGTGGAGCCGCTGACCGCGTTCCGCTGGTCACGCCGCCGGGTGGGCGCGCCGGCAGCGGCGTACGATCGGAGACGGACCACCGGGAATACTGGCGGACGTGCGGCGTTGGCCAGGACGTCCGGACCTCATACCGCGCAGGGAGACTTCCACGTGACCACGCCAGCGCAGACCGAGTCGACCGAGGCCACGCAGGCCCCCAGCACCGTCGTCCTCACCGACGTCGCGGCGCAGAAGGTCAAGGCCCTGATCGAGCAGGAAGGCCGCGACGACCTGCGGCTCCGCGTCGCCGTGCAGCCGGGTGGCTGCTCCGGCCTGCGATACCAGCTCTTCTTCGACGAGCGGTCGCTCGACGGTGACGTCGTCACCGACTTCGGTGGCGTCGAGGTCGTCGTCGACCGGATGAGCGCCCCCTACCTGACCGGCGCGACGATCGACTTCGCCGACCGGATCGACGCCCAGGGCTTCACCATCGACAACCCGAACGCCGGCAGCTCCTGCGCCTGCGGCGACTCGTTCAGCTGAGTCGGCGTTCCGACGCCGGAGAACGGCGGGGCCGTCCCCATCCGGGGCGGCCCCGCCGTTTTTGTCGTGTCCGGCCGGCGTCCGTCCGGTGACGCCCGGTTGTGCACGCGGCGACCGACCGCCGTCCGAGCGGTCGACCCGACCGGTAGGCTGACCGCGCCGTGCTCCCGACCACGAGGGTTGACATGAAGATCGCCGTGACCGGCTCGATCGCGACCGACCACCTGATGAGCTTCCCCGGTCGCTTCGCCGACCAGCTCATCGCCGACCAGCTCGACAAGGTCTCGCTGTCCTTCCTCGTCGACGAGCTGGTGCTCCGGCGCGGCGGCACGGCCGCCAACATCGCCTTCGGCATGGCCCAGCTCGGGCTGCGGCCGGTGCTGCTCGGCGCGGTGGGCGCCGACTTCGCCGACTACCGCTCCTGGCTGGAGCGCCACGGCGTCGACTGCGACTCGGTGCACGTCAGCGACGTCGCGCACACGGCGCGCTTCGTCTGCACCACCGACACCGACATGTGCCAGATCGCCTCGTTCTACGCCGGGGCGATGAGCGAGGCCCGCAACATCGAGCTGGCCCCGGTGGCGCAGCGCCTCGGCGGGCTCGACCTGGTGCTGGTCAGCGCCAACGACCCGGCCGCGATGATCCGGCACTCCGCCGAGTGCCGGGAGCGGGGCTACTCCTTCGTCGCCGACCCGTCGCAGCAGCTCGCCCGGATGGACGGCGCGGACGTGCTCGGCCTGGTCGACGGCGCCGACTACCTGATGACCAACGAGTACGAGAAGTCGCTGCTGCAGAGCAAGGCCGGCCTCACCGACGAGCAGCTGCTGGACCGGGTCACGGTGCGGGTAACCACGCTGGGCAAGCAGGGCGTGGAGATCGCCGGCCGGGAGATCGGCACCATCCGGGTGCCGATCGCGCGGGAGATCCAGGCGGTCGACCCGACCGGCGTGGGCGACGGCTTCCGGGCCGGCTTCTTCGCCGCGCTCGACTGGGGTGTCGGCGTGGAACGCGCGGCCCAGGTCGGCTGCCTGCTGGCCACGCTGGTGCTGGAGAACTTCGGCGGCCAGGAGTACGAGGTCCGCCGGGACCTGTTCGTGAAGCGGCTCGCCGAGTCGTACGGGGACGCGGCCGCCGAGGACGTCCGGCCGCACCTGCTGTGAGCGGCGCGGCCGGCGGGGTGGACCGCTCCGACTCCGGCGGTCAGGTGCTGGTCGCCTTCGCCGGGCTGCCCGGGGTCGGCAAGAGCACGCTGGCCGTCCGGGTCGGCGCCGCGCTGCGCGCCCCGGTCCTCCCGGTCGACCCGGTCGAGCGGGCCCTGGGCCGCTACGGCCTGACCGGCGACGTGCCGGGGATGGCCGCCTACGGCGCGGTCGCCGGGCTCGCCGAGGTGCAGCTCGGCCTGGGCCTGAGCGTGGTGGTCGACGCGGTGAACCCGGTCGCCAGCGCCCGTGGCCTCTGGCACGAGCTGGCCGAGCGGGCCGGCGTGCCGTTGCGGGTGATCGAGGTGCACTGCGGCGACGAGGCGGAACACCGGCGCCGGGTCGAGGCCCGACCGCCCGCCGAGCACGTGACCTGGGAGCAGACGTTGGTGCGCCGCGCCGAGTACGAGCCGCTGATCGGCCCGCGCCTGGTGGTGGACACCGCCGTGGCGACCGACCCGCTCCCCGGCATCCTCGCCTACCTGAGCTGAGCGCCACCGCCGGTGGGCGCCGGTGAGCGCCGGTGTTAAGAGGGGCCCCCTCCTCTACCGGAAGCGTTAAGAGGGGCCCCCTCCTTACACCCGGACGTCGTAGGCGGGGCCGGCGTCGGGGTGGGCCGCGAGGAACTCGTGGCCGCGCATCCGGCACCAGGCCGGGATGTCCACCGCCGCCGCCGGGTCGTCGGCGAGCACCCGCACCACCGCGCCGGCCGGCAGCCCGGGCACCCGGCGCGCGAGATTGATCACCGGCAGCGGGCAGCGCTGCCCCCGGCAGTCGAGCGTCTCGTCCGGCTCGCTCACAGGTCGGTCACCCCCGCCTCGGCGCGCAGCGCCGCGACGATCCCGGGCAGTTCGGCCAGGAACCGCTCCACGTCCGCCTCGGTGGTCTCCCGGTGCAGCGACACCCGCACGTTGCCGTGCGACAGCACCCCCATCGCCTCCAGCACGTGCGACGGGCGCAGCGTCGACGAGGTGCACGAGGAGCCGGAGGAGACCGCGAAGCCGCGCCGGTCCAGCGCGTGCAGCAGCGCCTCGCCGTCGACGTACAGGCAGGAGAACGTCACCAGGTGGGGGAGCCGGTCCACCGGGTCGCCGACCACCTCCACGTCCGGCACCTCGGCCGCCACCCGGGCCCGGATCCGGTCCACCAGCGGCGCCAGCCGGGCCGCCTCGGCCGCCGCGTCGGCCGCCGCCGCGCGCAGGCTCGCCGCCGCGGCCACCACCGCCGGCAGGTTCACCACCCCCGGGGTACGCCCGGACTCCCGCTCGTCGGCCGGGTAGGGCGACTCCCACCGGGTGCCCTTGCGCACCACCAGCAGGCCGACGCCGGGCGGTCCGCCCCACTTGTGCGCGCTGGCGGTCAGCACCGACCAGCCCGCCGGCAGCGGCGCCCGGCCGACCAGCTGCGCCGCGTCCACGTACAGCGGCACGCCCGCCTCGGCGCTCAACTCCGCCGCGGCCGGCACCGGCTGCACCGTGCCCACCTCGTGACTGGCCCCGATCAGCGCGGCCAGCGCCACGCCGGGGGCGGCCACCGCCGCCGCCCAGGCGTCCAGGTCCAGCCGGCCGAGCCGGTCCACGGGTACGGACACCGCGTCGCCCCCGGCGGCGGTGTGCCGCTGCGCGGCGTGCAGCACCGCCGAGTGCTCGATCGCGGAGTGCACGAGCGTCGTGCCGGCCCGCCGCCGCCCGACCAGGCCACCCAGCACGGCGGCGTGCGCTGCGGCCGTACCGCTGGGGGTGAAGGACAGCTCGTCGGCGCGGACGCCCAGCGTCTGCGCGGCGGCCTCCCGGGCGGCGTCGAGGAGTTGGCGGGCCCGGCGGGCCGGCGCGTAGAGCCGGGCCGGGTCGGCCCAGCCGTCGTCCAGGGCGGCCAGCATCGCCTGCCGCGCGACCGGATGCGGTGGCGCGGCGCTGGCCGCGTCCAGGTAGACCGGGGAGGCGCTCATGACGTTCCACGCTATCGCTCGGGTACGCCCAAGATCCCCCCGATGGGGGCGGACAGTGACCCCAAGACGGTCAGGCCTGCCATGGTCGAGTAATCTGCGACCGTCGGTGACGCCTTTGCCGTCGGTGTCAGGGAAACAATCGCCGCGGCGCGCTAGGGAGGCAGGACCAGGTGGTCGCAAGGAGTTCGGAGGTACGGCCGTCGGCCGTACGGCACAGCGCTTCCCCGGGGGCCGGTGGGCGCCGGCGGCGTGGTGCTGGTCGACTCGCCGGGCTCGGTCTCGGCGGAGCGGCGCTGCTGGTTCTGCTCACCGGTTGTGACGTCGGCAAGACGTTCGGCGGGTTCGGCTGGCCGCAGGGTGGCATCACGCCCGAGTCGCACCGGATGTACGACCTGTGGATCGCCTCCTGCATCGCGGCGCTCGCCGTCGGCGTGTTCGTCTGGGGCCTGATCTTCTGGTGCGTGATCCGCTACCGCAAGCGCGGCAACGAGCTGCCGGTGCAGACCCGCTACAACCTGCCGATGGAGTTCCTCTACACCATCGCGCCGATCCTCGTGGTCTCCGTGCTCTTCTACTACACCGCGGTCGTGCAGACCGACGTGGTGAAGGAGTCGAAGAACCCGGACGTCACCGTCGAGGTCGTCGCGTTCAAGTGGAACTGGCAGTTCAACTACCGCGACGGGCAGGGCCGCGACGCCAACACCGTCGCCTCGGTGCTGGGCACCAGCGAGGTCATCCCGGTGCTGGTGCTGCCGAGCGGCCGCTCGATCCGGTTCGAGGAGCAGAGCCGCGACGTCATCCACTCGTTCTGGGTGCCCGAGCTGCTGTTCAAGCGCGACGTCATGCCGGGCAGCATCCGCAACACGTTCGAGGTCTCCAGCATCGACACCGAGGGCGCGTTCGTCGGCCGCTGCGCCGAGCTGTGCGGCAGCTACCACGCCTTCATGAACTTCGAGCTGCGGGTCGTCTCGCCGGAGAAGTACGAGCAGTTCCTGGCCGCCAAGAAGGGCGGCAGCTCGACCCAGGACGCGCTCAAGGCGATCGGCGTGGACGAGTACGCCACCACCACCAAGCCCTTCGACACGCGGCGTAACACCGCCAACTTCAACCCGTCCGACGCGTCGGCCGGCGCGGGAAGCTGAGGGGTCCGGCATGAAGACCGAGTGGAAGATCTTCCTGACCATCGCCGCGTTCCTGCTCGGCGCGACGATCCTCTACGGCGCCTGGACGTACGGCGACAGTGGCGGCCACGTCGAGTGGATCGGCACCGTGGCACTGCTGCTCTCGTTCCTGCTCTGCACGATGTGCGGCGGCTTCTTCTGGTTCGTCTCCCGCCGGATCGACCTGCGTCCGGAGGACCGGGCGGACGGCGAGATCGCCGACGGCGCCGGTGAGATCGGCTTCTTCAGCCCGGGCAGCTACTGGCCGTTCGGCCTGGCCCTGGCCGCCGCGATCGCCGGCCTGGGGCTCGTGTTCTGGCAGTTCTGGCTCCTGGGCCTGGGCCTGGTGGCGGTGGTCTTCGCCGCCTGCGGGCTGCTCTTCGAGTACTACTCGGGCACCCGCCGCACCGCCGAGCACTGACCCGCACGTCTCACGGCAGGCCCGCGCCCCCTCCGGGGACGCGGGCCTGCCGCTTTCCCCGCCCACCCCACCCCGTCGATCATGGAGTCGACGGCGTCGACCGTCCGAATTGCCGTGGTGGGCCGTCGGCGGGGCGTGGGGCTCGCCTGGTGTGCGGGGTCGGTGGGTGGACCGTGGCCTGCGGGTGGAGGCCGCACGAGCGGCACTGACGCTGCTGCGGTGCCTGGTCCGGCTCGCCCCGGGGTGCCGCCCCCGTTGCCGGGCCGGGTCAGCCTGTCCCGCTCGGCGAACGCCCGGTGGGCCGGAGTGGATGCCGGAGCGGCGTCGACGGAGACCCGGGCCGCGAGCCCGGGGGCTCGCCGTCGGCGGTGCGGGTGGGGTCAGGCGGCGTGGCGGTGGGTGGGGCGCGTGGCGCGCCGGCGGGACCGCGCCGACGTGGGGAAGGTGATCGCGGCGACCAGCACGGCCGCGCCGCAGCCGGTGCAGACCAGCTCGGGGCAGTCGACGCCGTGCCCGTCGCCGCAGAACGGCGCCTCGAACAGCACGACGCCCTCGCAGGTGTCGCAGTAGAGGTCGCGATCCGACACGGGCGTCTCCTCTCGCTCCGGGTGCCGGCGGTGGCGGGGAGCCGTCGGCCCCAACCGAACCATCGCCCTAAAGCGGAAAATTACTCCCCTGTAGTTTGGCACGCGGGTACGACAGGCACCCGGTCAGGCGGCGCGGGCGACCGCCAGCCAGCGGTCCAGCGTGGCCGCCGCCGAGCCCGAGTCGACCGACTCGGCGGCCCGGCCCAGGTTGGCCCGCAACGCCTCGTGCAGGTCGCCGTCGAGCGGGCCCTGGGTGGCCAGCGCGACCGCGGCGTTCACCAGCACGGCGTCGCGCACCGGGCCGGTCTCGCCGGCCAGCAGCCGCCGGACCACGTCGGCGTTGTAGACGGCGTCTCCGCCCCGCAGGTCGGCGAGGGTGGCCCGGGGTACCCCGAGTTCCGCCGCGTCCAGCAGCGCCTCCCTGACGGTGCCCTGCTGGGCCACCCAGACCCGGGTCGGCGCGCCGGTGCTGAACTCGTCCAGCCCGTCCTCGCCGCGCACCACGATCGCCGAGTCGCCGCGGGCGGCGAACACGGCCGCCATCACGGGCGCCATCCGCTTGTCGAAGCAGCCGACCGCACCCGCGCGGGGTCGCGCCGGGTTGGTCAACGGGCCGAGGAAGTTGAACGCCGTGGGCACGCCGATCTCGCGGCGGACCGGGCCGGTGTGCCGCATGCCGGGGTGGAACCGGGCGGCGAAGCAGAAGCCGATGCCGGCCTCCGTGACGCAGCGGGCCACCTGCTCCGGCGCCAGGTCGAGCGGCACGCCGAGCTGCTCCAGCACGTCCGCGGTGCCGCAGGAGGAGGACGCGGCCCGGTTGCCGTGCTTGACCACCCGGACGCCCGCGCCGGCGACCACCAGCGCCGCCATGGTGGAGATGTTGACCGTGTGGGCGAGGTCACCGCCGGTGCCCACCACGTCGAGCGCGGTGGCGCGTACGTCCTCCGGCAGTCGCACCGGCACGGCGCGGGTCAGCATCGCCTCGACCAGGCCGCCCAGCTCGGCCGGCGTCTCGCCCTTGGTGCGCAGCGCCACGGCGAAGCCGGCGATCTGCGCCGGCGTGGCCGAGCCGGCCATGATCTCGCCCATCGCCCAGGCGGTGTCGGCGGTGGAGAGTTCCTCGCCGCGCAGCAGCGCGTTGAGCAGAAGCGGCCAGGTCCGTTCGCCCATGGCGGGCCTCCCGAGCGGCGTGAGTCAGGCGGTTGGGGGCGCGCCACGGCCGCGTCGCCGTGGCGCCGCGGGGTGGATCAGGCCGCGGCGTGCGTGCGGCGCAGCAGTTCGGCGACGGTGCTGCCGGCGGTCACCGGGTCCAGCGGGTGGGTGAGCGTGGCGTCGACCTCGGCGTACGCGGCGAGCCAGCGGTCGGCGGCGCGGGCCAGCACCACGCAGGTCGGCGGTGCGTCGTCCCGGTCGTCCTTGATCTGCCGGGCGATGCCGATGCCGCCACCCGGGCTCGCCTCGCCGTCGAGCAGGAGCAGGTCGATCTCGTAGTCGTCGACCAGCCGGACACAACCGGCGTAGTCGGCGGCCTCGACGAACTCGATCTCGATGCCGGGCGCCGGCCGGGTGCCCACGGCGAGCCGCATCCGGTCCCGGACCTTCGGGTCGTCGCTGTAGAGCAGGACGGTGCAAAGACGATCGCTCATCGTGACGTGGCTCCCACCTCGTAGCTGCCCGCTGATCGTAGCGGGCGTCACATTCACCCGGTCGGACCGGTCCCGGCCCCGGCGCCCGCCTCGGCGGCCCGCTCGCGGGCCTCCTGGCGGTCCAGCTCGCGGTCCAGCCGCCGGGCCTCGCGCTCCGACTGCTTGATCCACTGCACGACGAGCACCGCGAGCATGGTGACGCTGACGAACTCGCCGCCGGCCCAGAGGATGCCGCCGGCGACCACCTGGTCGTTGCGCGGGTCGGACCAGGCCAGGTTCAGCGACGGGTACCAGTCGCCGCCGAGCAGCGTGGTGCTCTGCATGATGGTGAGCCCGAGCACCGTGTGGAACGGCACCGACAGCAGCATCAGCAGCGCGCGGGCCGGGTAGGGCCAGCGGCCGGGCAGCGGGTCCAGGCCGAGCAGCGGCCAGAAGAAGACGCAGCCGGTCATGATGAAGTGCGCGTGCACCAGCTCGTGCGCCCACTCGTGGCGCAGGGTGAACTCGTAGAGGTTGGTGAAGTAGAGCACGAACGGGTTCGCCACGAAGATGGCGAACGCCACCAGCGGGAAGCTGTAGACCCGGGCCAGCCGGCTGTGCACGACCGCGAGCAGCCGCTTGCGGGGCCGCACCGGCAGGGTGCGCAGCGCCAGCGTCACCGGCGCGCCGAGGGCCAGGAAGATCGGCGCGACCATCGACAGCAGCATGTGCTGCACCATGTGCACCGAGAGCAGCGCGGTGTCGTACGCGCCGAGCCCGCTGACCGTGACCAGGGCGATGCCGCCGAGGCCGGGGCCGAGGAACGCCACCGTGCGCAGCACCGGCCACCGGTCGCCGCGCAGCCGCAGCCGGTGCACCCCGTAGAGGTAGAGGCCGGCGGCCAGCAGCAGGCCCAGCGTGAGCCAGCTGTCCAGCCGGGTCTCGGTGAGCACCCGGGCCACGGTGAACGGCGGCGGGGCGGCCTCGCCCCCCGCCGCCAGGGTCGTCGGGGCGACGACCGAGGTGACGGCGCGGATCTGATCGACGTGCAGCACGCTTTTCAGGGTAGGTCAGGCGAAGCGGACGACCACGATCGGGCCACTGCGGGCCCGGGTTTGCCACCCCGCTGATCGTCGGTCCCGGTCAAGGGCAATAATGACCGCGTGACTGCGGCCCCAGCCATTGACAAGAGCCGGATCCACTCTCTGACGCGTCCCAACATGGTCAGCGTCGGGACGATCGTCTGGCTCTCCAGCGAACTCATGTTCTTCGCGGCGCTGTTCGCGATGTACTTCTCGATCCGCGCGGCGGCGCCGGAGCAGTGGGAGAAGCACACCGAGGTCCTGAACATCCCGTACGCGACCACCTTCACGGTGATCCTCGTACTCTCCTCGGTGACCTGCCAGCTCGGTGTCTTCGCGGCCGAGAAGGGCGACGTCCACGCCCTGCGCCGGTGGTTCACGATCACCTTCGTGATGGGTCTGATCTTCGTGCTCGGGCAGGCGAACGAGTACCGGACCCTGGTGCACGAGGGCGTCAAGATCAACGAAGACGGGTACGGGTCGATGTTCTACCTGACCACCGGCTTCCACGGTCTGCACGTGACCGGCGGGCTGATCGCCTTCATCATCTTCATGGTCCGTACCACCATGGGCCGGTTCACCCCGGCCCAGGCGACCTCGGCGATCGTCGTGTCCTACTACTGGCACTTCGTCGACGTCGTGTGGATCGGGCTGTACGCCATGATCTACTGGCTTCAGTGATCTTGGCGCGTCACGAACCGCGCCGCTGCTCCGTCCCCTGAGACAAGGTCCAACCGGTTAAGGACACAGGTCATGACTTCTGACAACGACCGCCGACGCGGTCTGCTCGCGCGGTTGCGCGGGCGGCCCGTAGCGCGCAGCAGGGGCCGCCGCCGGCTGGGTGCCGCGGTCCGGCTGGCCGCCGCGCTGATGCTGGCCGGCGGCGCCTACACCGTCTTCGCCCCGGGCGTGCAGGCGCAGGACAACCCGCCCCTCACCGCCGCCGCCAACGAGGGCAAGGCGCTGTTCGACGTGAGCTGCGTGACCTGTCACGGTCGCAACGCGCAGGGCGTCGAGGGTCGGGGCCCGAGCCTGATCGGCGTCGGGTCGGCGTCGGTCGAGTTCCAGGTCAGCAGCGGTCGCATGCCGATGGCCCGGCAGGAGGCCCAGGCCATGCGCAAGCCTCCGCAGTTCACCGACGAGCAGGTGCGCCAGCTCGGGCAGTACATCCAGGAGCTCGGTGGCGGCCCGCAGGTGCCGTCGGGCAACCTGCGCGACGGCGCCAACATGTCCACCGGCGGCGAGCTGTTCCGGATCAACTGCTCGCAGTGCCACGCCTTCGGCGGCGGCGGCGGTGCGCTCTCCTCCGGCAAGTACGCGCCGAGCCTGAAGCCGGCCAGCGACCGGCAGATCTACGCCGCCATGCTGAGCGGCCCGCAGAACATGCCGGTGTTCGGCGACAACCAGATCACTCCTCAGGAGAAGGCGGACATCATCGCCTACATCCAGGAGACCCTGAAGAGCGACCAGGACCAGGGCGGTTTCAACCTGGGCCGGTACGGCCCGTCGACCGAGGGTCTGGCGATCTTCCTGGTCGGCATCGTCGCGCTGGTCTTCGCGAGCCTGTGGATCGCGGGCAAGTCGTGACCCGGCCGAACGTCTGTATCATTGCCCTGGTGCCGGCCACCGGCGCCACGCGTAGCGAGGTGACGGCATGAGCACCCACACCGAGCACCAGGCCCAGCAGGGTCGGGAGCCGGTCGACGTGAACGACCCCCGGCTCTCCCGGTTCGACGTCGTCCAGGAGGGCGCCCGGCGGGACGACATCGAGATCGTCCACTACGAGGAGCAGGTGGTCCCGGGCAGCAAGGCCGAGCGCCGGCTGACCCGTACGGTCGCCCTGATGTTCCTGCTGACCGGCCTTTTCGCCACCGCCTTCCTGGTGATCTACATCTGGTGGCCGTGGCAGTGGGAGCCCGGTCGCGGTGGCGACAAGCTCTACACCCCGCTGCTCGGCGTGACCCTCGGGCTGGCTCTCCTCGGCATCGGCTTCGGCATCCTCACCTGGGGCAAGAAGCTGCTGCCCAAGGAGGTCTCGATCCAGGACCGGCACGACCAGGTCGACAACCCGGAGGATCGCAAGATCACCGGCGAGACCATGCTCTACCTGGCCGACGAGCTGGGTGTGAAGCGCCGGCCGCTGCTCGGCATCTCGCTGCTCGCCGGCCTGGCGCCGGTCGGCGCGGTCGCCGCCGCGCCGCTGATCGGTGGCCTGATCGAGCAGCCGCACAAGAACAACCAGATGTTCACCACCGGCTTCGCGCCGGCCGAGGGCGGTGAGAAGATCCGGCTGATCCGTGAGGACGGCCGGCCGATCCGCCCGGCCGACGTCAGCGTCGGCGGCCAGCTCACCGTGTTCCCGGGCATCGAGGGCGGGGTCAGCAACAAGCACGCCGACTCGCCGACCCTGCTGATCCACCTGCGTGAGGACGACGCGCAGAAGTCGCGCGCCGCCAACGAGCGCAAGGGCCACGGCGACTACATGTGGGGCAACTACGTCGCGTTCTCCAAGATCTGCACGCACGCCGGTTGCCCGGCCAGCCTCTACGAGCAGCAGACCAACCGCCTGCTCTGCCCCTGCCACCAGTCCCAGTTCCTCATCACCGACAACGCCAAGCCGATCTTCGGCCCGGCGAACCGGCCGCTGCCGCAGCTGCCGATCGAGGTGGACGAGGAGGGCTTCTTCGTGGCGAGGTCCGACTACACCGAGACCATCGGTCCCGACTTCTGGGAGCGGCCATGAAGCGCCGAAAGTTCGATGCGGCCGCGCTGCCGGCCAAGACCGCCGGGGCGGTGGACGACCGGTTCCAGGTCGCCACGCCGCTGCGCAAGCTGCTGAACAAGGTCTTCCCCGACCACTGGTCCTTCCTGCTCGGCGAGATCGCGCTGTTCTCGTTCGTGATCTTGCTGCTGACCGGTGTGTTCCTGACCTTCTTCTACGAGCCGGCCATGACCGAGGTGACCTACGACGGCAGCTACGCGCCGCTGCGGGGCACCCCGATGTCGGCCGCGTACGCCTCCAGCCTGGACATCTCGTTCGACGTCCGCGGCGGCCTGATCATGCGGCAGATGCACCACTGGTCCGCCCTGCTGTTCATGGCCGCGATCGTGGTGCACATGCTCCGGGTCTTCTTCACCGGCGCGTTCCGCAAGCCGCGTGAGACCAACTGGATCATCGGCTCGCTGCTGTTCTGGGTCGGCTTCCTGGCCGGCTTCACCGGCTACTCGCTGCCGGACGACGGCCTGTCCGGCACCGGTCTGCGGATCGCCTCCGGCATCATCCTGTCGATTCCGGTGATCGGTTCCTGGGTCAGCTCGTCGATCTTCGCCGGGGAGTTCCCCGGCACCATCATCATCAGCCGCTTCTTCATCGCCCACGTGCTGCTCATCCCGGGTCTGCTGGTGGCGCTGATCAGCGTGCACCTGGGCCTGGTGTTCAAGCAGAAGCACACCCAGTGGCCCGGCCCCGGCCGGACCAACTCCAACGTGGTCGGCGAGCGGATGTTCCCGCGCTACGCGCTCAAGCAGGGCGGCTTCTTCATGGTCGTCTTCGGCGTGGTCGCGCTGATGGGTGGCCTCTTCCAGATCAACCCGATCTGGTACTTCGGCCCCTACGAGGCGTGGGTGGTGTCGGCGGCCAGCCAGCCCGACTGGTACGTCATGTTCCTGGACGGCTCGACCCGACTCATGCCGGCCTGGGAGATCCACATCCCGATCGGCAACGGATACGTCATCCCGCCGCTGTTCTGGCCGACTGTCGTGCTCCCCGGCATCCTGGTGGGCCTGTCGACGATGTACCCGTTCCTGGAGGCGCGCCGCCTCAAGGACTACAAGCACCACAACCTGCTCCAGCGGCCCCGGGACGTTCCGGCCCGGACCGCGGTGGGCGCCATGGCGGTCGCCTTCTACGTCGTGCTGACGCTCTCCGGCGGCAACGACGTGATCGCCGACAAGTTCCACATCAGTCTGAACGCGATGACCTGGGCCGGCCGGGTCGGCCTGCTGGTGATCCCGCCGTTGGCCTACTACGTCACCTACCGGCTCTGCCTGGGTCTCCAGCAGCACGACCGGGAGGTGCTGGCCCACGGTGTGGAGACCGGCATCATCAAGCGGCTGCCCGACGGCCGGTTCGTCGAGGTCCACCAGCCGCTCACGTCGGCCGACGGACACGACGGCCACGCGCCGGCGCTCGACTACGTCGGCTGGGTGGTGCCGAAGAAGATGAACCGGCTCGGTGCCCTCGGCCCGGCGATCCGGGGCTTCTTCTACCCGATCGAGAAGCCGGCCGAGGCGCCGGTCTCGCCGGGGCACCCGCCGGTCGAGCCCCGACCCGAACGGGAGGAGATCAGCAGCGGCGAGAGCCGTCGCTGACCTCTCCGGTACGACTGACCGTGGCGCCCGCCGGACTCCTCCGGCGGGCGCCACGGGCGTTTCCGGCCCGCCCGTCCGGTAAGGCGGCCCCCGCTTGACGCTTGCGGAGGTGGCGGGGCCCCCGCTCGACACCTCCCGCTCCCGCCGCCGGCGCCCCGGACGGGTGGAATCGCAGGAATAACCCCGGTCAGCCGGGTATCCGTGCGGTCCGACGTCTCATGGGGGAGGAACGCATGTGGGGAATCAAACGCCTGGGCCTGCTGGCCGCGCTGGTGGTCGTGGGGCTGGCGCCCGCCGCCGCGGCGCAGGCCGCGGCGCAGCCGTCGACGCAGGACACCCAGTATCTGCAGGCGGTGCACCAGGTCAACCTGTTCGAGATCACCGCGGGTAACCTGGCCCAGCAGAAGGGCCAGAACCAGCAGGTCAAGGACCTGGGCAAGATGTTCGTGACGGACCACACCCAGCTGGACCAGACGGTGCAGTCGACCGCCCAGCAGCTCAACGTGCAGCTGCCGGCCGACCCGACCGCCGACCAGCAGAAGGTCCTCGACAAGTTGAACGGCCTCAACGGGGCCCAGTTCGACAAGGCGTGGGTGACCGCGCAGCTCGCCGGCCACGTCCAGGCCATCCAGGCCACCCAGACGGAGATCTCGCAGGGCTCCGAGCAGTCGGTGGTCCAGCTCGCCCAGGACGCGTTGCCGGTGCTGCAGGCGCACTATGACGCGCTGGTGGCCCTGGCGCAGACCCTGGGCGTCCCGGTGCCGCAGACCAGCGCCAGCGGCACGCCCAGCCCGGGCGGCACCACGTCGCCGGGGACGGGTGGCACCGAGTCGCCGGCTCCGGGCGGCAACGGGACCGAGGAGCCCGCTCCGGGCACCACGGAGACCCCGGCGCCCGCGCAGAGCTGACGCACCCGTACGGCCGACGGTGGCCGGCCCGCCCCCGACCGGGGTGGGCCGGCCACCCGCCTGCTCAGTCGGCGTTGGCCAGCCCGATCGCGAACGCCTCCTCCAGGTCGTGCTGGGAGTAGGCGCGGAACGCGATGTGCGACTCGGTGTTGAGCACGCCCGGCACCTTGGAGATGCTGCCGGCGATGACCTGGGCGATCTGCTCGAACTCGCGGACCCGGACCATGGCGATCAGGTCGACGTGCCCGGCCACCGAGTAGACCTCGCTGACGCCGGGCAGGTTGGCCAGGGTCTCGGCCACCTCGGGGATGGAGTCGGTGGCGCAGTCGATCAGCACGATCGCGGTGATCACGGGACGTTTCTCCGTTCGTCGGCGACGAGGCCCATGCTATTGCCCGGCGCGGTCACCGCGCCGCCGGGACGGTCAGGTCGGCGCCGGCGCGGATCACGCCGGCGAGGCGCTCCCCGGCGGCGACGCTCGCCCCCGGCCAGACCACCGACCTGTCGACCGTGCCGTGCACCCGGGCGCCCGCGCCGACCACCGAGCGGGTGACCGACCCGGCCACCTCGGCGGACGGGTCGACCAGCCCGTCCGGGCCGGCGGCGTGCAGGTTCGCGGCCAGGTAGTCGGCCGGCGTGCCGGTGTCGAAGAAGGTGCCCCGGTAGGGGACCACGGTGAGCGCGCCGGCCGCCTCCGCCGGCCGCCACACCGCCCGGACCAGGTCGCCGAAGGTGGCCGGCAGGTCGCGGACCAGCCGCCAGGGCAGCAGCGAGAACCCGACGAAGTGGTGGCCGGCGAAGGTGCCGGGGGCGGCCAGGTCGTCCGCCGGCTGGCCGAGCAGGCGTACGCTCCGCCCGTCCCAGCCGTCGAGGAGCGCGGCCACGTCCGCGCCCGGCGGCGCCGCCGGGTCGGCGAGGTACGCGTCGGCGTTGCCCACCAGCACGCCCCGCCCGCCGATCCAGTCCCGCAGCCGTCCCACGCCGCCCGCGGTGCCCAGCGGATCGCCCGGCTCGACCGACAGGTGCGCCCGACCGCCCACGTGGGCCACCACCTGCTCGCCCAGGTAACAGGCGTTCACCGCGACCCGGCCCGGGCCGGTCAGCCCGAGCCCGGCCAGCCGGGCCAGCGCCCGGTCCAGCAGCGGCACGTTGCCGACCGGGCAGAGCGCCTTCGGCACCCGCTCGGTCAACGGCCGCAGCCGGGTGCCCTCGCCCGCCGCCAGCACCACCGCGCACACCTCGACGCCCGTCGGCGACCCGCCGCCCGTCGCGTGGCCGTCCCCGGGCCGGTCAACCGTCGCGTGGCCGTCCCCGGGCCGGTCACCCGCCACCGGGCCGTCCGCCACCGGGTCGCCGACGGGGGAGCGGTTCACCGCGCTGCCGCCGGCCGTCGGGCCGCCCGCGGGCGGGGTGCGCGAACCGAGGGTGGTCACGAGGCCGGCGGCGCCGCCGGCGGGACCTCGCCGGCGCGGGGGCCGATGCCGTAATGGGCCAGCAGGTTGGCGGTGGCGCGACTGAGTCGGGGCAGGTCGTCGAGCGGG
Organism: Micromonospora humi; assembly: GCF_900090105.1. Classification (GTDB taxonomy): domain Bacteria; phylum Actinomycetota; class Actinomycetes; order Mycobacteriales; family Micromonosporaceae; genus Micromonospora; species Micromonospora humi. Next base: position 262,238 of record NZ_FMDM01000003.1, read on the forward strand.
TGCCAGGCGGCCTCGAACACCTCGGCCCCGTCCACCTTCAGCTCGGTGCGCGACGCCGGCACGTCCGCCTCGAAGACCACGTCCACCCAGCCCTTGGCGTGCACGACCGCGTTCGGCACGGCCGGGCGGAGCCGGTCGGGGGAGAGCCGGACGCCGGACTCCTCGTACAGCTCCCGGGCCGCGCCGACCACCGGCGCCTCGCCGCGTTGCAGCAGGCCGGCCGGGAGGCTCCAGCTGTGGCCGGGGGGCTGGCGCAGCAGCAGGATCCGGCCCGCGCCGCCGGCCTCCGCGTCCCGCACCAGCGTCACCGCGCCCACGATGTACTTCGGCACGGCGAGCCGGACCAGTCGCCGTCGCATCGGGACCGGGAGCCGGTAGAACAGCCGGTAGCCGAGGGCCCGTCCGGTGGCACGCGCGCGGGGGATCATGCGTCCAGGCTAGTGGCCGCCCGGGGGCCGCGGGCGGACGCCCTTCGCCTACTGCCGGTGGTCGACCAGGTCGATCAACTGCTGCACCACCGTGTCGGGCTCGACCGAGCGGTCGAAGACCGCCACCAGCAGTGTCTCCAGGTCGGGATAGCCCAGCTCCTCGGAGAGCCGCAGCAGCGGCAGGTCGCTGGCCAGCCCCCGGTCGTGCTTGCGCAGCGCCAGGCCGATCGAGGCCCGGCCCAGCCGCACCTTGTCGGCGATCGAGATGCCCGGCTCGGTGTGCTCGGCGAACCACCGGTTGATCTGCATCTGGGCGTGCGGGGACTTGACGAACCCCAGCCACTCCCGGCGCGGCCCGCGCGGGGCCACGTCGACCTCGAAGCCGCTCTCCGCGTCGCTCTCGGTGAAGATCTCCACCACGTCGCCCTCCTCCAGCTCGGAGGAGAGCGGGGCCAACCGGCCGTTGATCCGGGTGGCGAGACAGTGGTCGCCGCGTTCGGTGCCCAGCTCGTAGGCGAGGTCGACCGGGGTGGCTCCGGCCGGCAGCACCACCTGCCGGCCGTCGGCGACCACCTGGATCTGCGCCTCCGCCAGGTCGCAGCGCAGCGACGCCATGAACTGGGTCGGGTCGACCGTCTCCTGCTCCCAGTCGAGCACCCGGCGCAGCCAGGCCAGCTCCTCCGCGCGGCCGGCGGCCCGGGGGAAGCGGTAGTGGGCGGCCACGCCGTATTCCGCGTCGCGGTGCATCTCGGTGGTGCGGATCAGCACCTCCACGGTGCGGTCCTGCGGGCCGCAGACGCTGGTGTGCAGCGACCGGTAGAGGTTGTTCTTCGGTGAGGCGATGAAGTCCTTGAAACGGCCCGGCACCGGCCGCCAGAGCCCGTGCACCGCGCCCAGCGCGGCATAGCAGTCGGTCGGCGGGCCGTCCACCACGATGGCGATGCGGGGCAGGTCGAACGGGGCGGCGTGGTCGCCGGCGACGGTGTCCTTCCAGATCGAGTAGAGGTGCCGCGGCCGGGGGGAGACCTCGGCGTCCACCCGGCTGCGGCGCAGCGCCGCCCGGGTGCGGGCCACCACGTCGGCCAGGTAGGCGTCCCAGCCCGGCCGGTCGTGCACGAACCGGGCGATGCGCGCGTGCTCCTCGGGTTGCAGGTGCAGCAGCACCACATCGTCCAGCTCGCGTTTGAGGGTCTGGATGCCCAGCCGGTCGCAGAGCGGGACCAGCACCTCCAGCGTCTTGCGGGCGATCCGTTCCCGCGAGGCGGCCGAGCGGACCCCGAGCGTGCGCATGTTGTGCAGCCGGTCGGCCAGCTTGATGACCAGCACCCGGACGTCCTTGCCGGCCGCCACGATCATCTTTCGGACGGTCTCCGCCTCGGCGGCCTTGCCGTAGAACGCCTTGTCGAACTTGGTCACGCCGTCGACCAGGTGGGCCACCTCGCGGCCGAAATCCTCCTGGAGGGCCTGGAGCGTGTAGCGGGTGTCCTCCACGGTGTCGTGCAGCAGCGCGGCGACCAGCGTGATGGTGTCCATGCCGAGGTCGGCGCAGATCTGTGCGACCGCGAACGGGTGGGTGATGTAGGGCTCACCGCTCTTGCGGAACTGGCCGCGGTGCATGTTCTCCGCGATCGTGTAGGCCCGGCGCAGCACCGACGCGTCGGCGCTGGGATGGATGCCCCGGTGCGCGCGGACCAGGGCGGTGACCGGGTCGCCGTCGGCGGCGGGCCAGGTGAGCAGGGAGCGCAGTCGGCGGGTGAGCGGCAACTCGCCCTGGGTCGGAAGGGAGCCGCCCAGGGCGGCGCCGTGTCCGGCGTCGACGTCCACCTGGGACACCTCCTCACCCCGGCTCTCGGCCGCCGGGGACCGGCGACCGGGAGCAGGCCCGCGAATCGGGCAGGACTGCACTCCTTCAACAGCCTAAGGGAGCCGACGTAGTCCGATCGGACACTTGGTCATGAGCGTTCGGTCGAGAATCGGTGGGATCCGCCGTTCTCGGCCTTGGCCAGCAGGTCACGGAAGCGCCCCGCGCCGGCCACCGGGGACGCCCATCCGGCGGTCGTCTCGACCAACCGGGTCTCGTCCCGCTCCAACCAGGACAGGATCCGCTCGGTCTCCTCGGCGGTGGCGGCCGGCACCGGACCGTGCCCGGGCAGCACCGTCTCGGCCGTGGCCCGGATCGCCGCGATGGTCGGTCGAGGGTGGACGCCCGGCGGGGACACCCCCGCCCCGGCCAGCCGGCCGTGCCGGACCAGGGCCAGCTCCCACCCGCCCCGCGCGGCCGGGCGGGCGGCGGCCAGCTCGGCGATGCCGGTCAGCGCGGTCAGGCGCTGCATCCGGACCGCCGCGCGCAGCACCGCGGCCAGCCGCCCCCGGACCACCGCGGCCTCCTCGTAGCGGTGGGCCGCGGAGAGCACCTCGATCCGGGCGAGCAGGGCGTCGACCACCACCGCGGGGTCGTCGCGGGTGGCGGTACGGAACGGGGTGGCGGCGTGCAGCTCGTACTCCTCGGGGGTGATCCGGTGTTCGCAGGGCGCCGGGCAGCGACCCAGCTCGGCCAGCGCGCACGCCGGCATGGTGGTGCGCCGGGAGAGCCGGTGGGTGCACTGGCGCAACGGCACCGCGTCGTGGAAGCCGGCGGCGGCCAGCTCGGCGGCCTGCTTGGACCGGAACGGGCCGAGGTAGGCGGTGTCGGCGGGCCCGAGGCCGCGCACGACCGACAGCCGGGGGTAGGCCTCGTCGGTGAGCTTGAGCCAGACCTGGCGCTCCGGATATTTCGACCGGCGATTGTACGGCGGGGCGTGCGCGGCGATCAGCCGCAGCTCGCGGACCTCGGCCTCCAGCGAGTGGGCGCACTCGACCGCCTCCACCCGCTCGGCGGCGGCCAGCATCTCGGAGATCCGGGCCCGCTTCTCGGCGGCGGTGAAGTAGCTGCGCACCCGGGTGGCGATGTCGCCGGAGGTGCCGACGTAGAGCGGCCGGTCGTCGGCGGCCCGGAAGATGTAGACGCCCGGGACCTTCGGCAGCCCGTCGGCGAGGTGCCGCTTGCGGCGCTGGGTCGGGGTGACCGCGCGGGCGAACTCGATCGCCTCGCCGACGGTGTCGACGCGGTGCCCGCCCAGGCGGCCGATCAGCCCGTGCAGCACGTCGACAGTGGCCTTGGCGTCGTCCAGCGCCCGGTGGTTGGGTTGGGTGGCGGTGCGGAAGTAGGCGGCGAGCGTGCCCAGCTTCCGGTTGGGCACCTCGTCGCGGGTGAGCACCCGCCGGGCCAGCGCGGCGGTGTCCAGCACCCGCGGGTTGGGCCAGGGGTAGCCGTGCCGGGCGCAGGCGGCCTTGAGGAAGCCCACGTCGTAGGGGGCGTTGTGGGCGACCAGCACGGCGTCGGTGAGGAACTCCAGGAAGCTCGGCAGCACCTGCTCGATCGGTGGGGCGGGCAGCAGCATGGCCTGGGTGATGCCGGTCAGCACGGTGATGAACGGCGGGATCGGCACGCCCGGGTTGACCAGTGTGGCGAGCACGCCCAGCTCCTCGCCGCCCCGGACCTTGACCGCGCCGATCTCGGTGATCCCGCCGCCGTCCGGCGCGCCGCCGGTGGTCTCCAGGTCGACCACGACGAAGGTGGTCGCGTAGAGCGGCAGGGCGAGGTCGACGCCGCCACCGGCCGCCCCGTCCAGACCGGCCAGGGCCTCCTGGACGTACTCCGTTCCCGTCACCCGCGGGACGGTAACGGCACGGTCCGACACTCCCGTCACTCCGGTCCCGCCGTTACCACGGGGGTACGATGAGAGATCGGCTCACTCACCGGGTGGTGGGCCCGTTCGGGGTGGGAGACTTGGCACATGCCCCTCGCCGAGCCGCACGACGACCGCCCCTCCGCGGAGGAGCCGGTGGTCGGTGCGCCCGAGGCCGGCGAGGACCCCGCGGTCGTCGAGCCCGAGCCCACGCTCCCCGAGCCGGTGCGTCAGCGGATCGTCGCGCTGACCGCGGCGGTGCTGCCGGGACTGCCCGGCGACGAGGTGCCGGTGCCGCTGCGTCGGGTCGCCAAGTTCGCCCCCAACCGCCGGGCCCGGCTCGGCGCGCCGGTGATCGCCGCGCAGCTCACCGCCGACCCGCTGTTCCGACAGCGGGTCACCGCCCGGGTGCTGGCCGACGCCGGCGACCTCGGCGCGGCGGTGGTGGAGGGCACCGCGCCGGCCGCTGCCGACCCGGTCGAGGTGGCCGCCCTGGCCTACCTGGCCCGGCCCCGGGGCTGGCGGGAGCTGATCGAGGCCAGCGGCGAGGCGGTCCGCGCCGAGGCGGACAGCGCGGTCGTGGCCGAGCTGGTCCGCGAGGCCGAACAGCGGGCCACCCGCGCCGAGCACGACCGGGCGGTGGCCCGGGTCGAGGCGGAGAAGCTCCGCGACGAGCTGGCCCGGGTCCGGGAGGAGCTGGGGCAGCTCCGCGAGGAGGCCCGCCAGCTGGCCCGTACCCTGCGGGAGACCCAGGCCCGCGAGCGCAAGGCCACCGAACTGCTGGCGACCGAGCGGGGCCGGGCGGCCCGCGCGGCGGCCGACGCGGACGCCGAGCTGCGCCGCGCCCGGGCCCGGCTGGCCGAGGCGGAGGCCGCCGCCGGGGTGGCCCGGGCCAGCGCCAAGGAGGCCCGTTCGGTCGACGACGCCCGGCTGTGGCTGCTGCTGGAGACGATCGGCCAGGCCGCCGTCGGCCTGCGCCGGGAGTTGGCCCTCGACCCGGTGGACGTGCTGCCGGCCGACTTCGTCGCCGAGGCGTTCGCCGACCAGCCGGGCACCGCGCCGGCCGGCGCGGCGACGCGCGCCCGCGACACCGACGACCCGGCCCGGCTCGACCAGCTCCTCGCCCTGCCGCGGGCGCACCTGGTGGTGGACGGCTACAACGTCACCAAGCGCGGCTTCGGCGAGATGTCGCTGGAGCAGCAGCGCAAACGGCTGATCACCGGGTTGGGCGGGATCGCCGCGCAGACCGGCGACGAGGTCACCGTGGTCTTCGACGGCGCCGAGCGGATCCACGGCCTGCCGCCCGCGCCGCGCGGGGTGCGGGTGCTCTTCTCCCGCAAGGGGGAGACCGCGGACGAGCTGATCCGGCGGCTGGTCCGGGCCGAACCGGCCGGGCGGCCGGTGGTGGTGGTCTCGTCCGACCGCGAGGTCGCCGACGGGGTGCGCCGGCACGGCGCGTACCCGCTGGGTGCCGACTCGCTGCTGCGCCGGCTCGCCCGCTCCTGACCCGCCTGTGCCGTGATGATCGTTTTCGGGGTGGGTGCTGCCTCGTTGTCCGGTTCTGTCGTACCCGCCGCATAGCCTTCCGGTGACCGACGGTGGTGGTCCCTTCCCCGACCGCCACCGGCGACCGCGTCAGGAGGCGTTCATGCTCATCGACTGCGACGGCTGCGGCATCCGCGGCGCCGGCTGCTCCGGGTGCCTGGTGACCGCGCTGCTCGACCCCGACTCGCCGGCGGCCGACCTGGGCCCGGCCGAGCACCGGGCGATCGAGGTGTTCGCCCGGGCCGGCTTCGACGTGGAGGTGCTGGCGCCGGCCACCGCGCCCGTCCCCGCCCCCGCACCCCGCCGAGCCACCCGCCGCCGGGTCGCCTGATTCCACCCGCGCCGCCGGGTCGCCTGATTCCACCCGCGCCACCGGGTCCGTCCGGGTCCGCTCGGGCACCGGAGCGGATCCGCCGCCGACGGGCAATAGGATGGGCGGTCATGGCGGGAGGGAGCGGCATGACGCGGACGGGTCGCGCGGGCGGGGTGGGGCGGTGAGCCCGCGCGCCTGGGCGCTGCTGACCCTGGCCGCGCTGGCGGTGGCGCTGGTCGTGGCCGTGGCGCTGCTGGTGCCGTGGAGCCGTCCGCCGGCACCCCGCGTCGACCAGCTCGCCGCGCTGCGCGCGCTCCCGGCCGAGCAGGTGGCCCGCGGGCGGGCCTTCCACGGCGCGCTGCGCCCGGCCGGCTGGTCGGCGCTCGCGCTCGGGCTGGTGGTGGCGCTGCTGCTCGGCCTCACCCCGCTGGGCGGGCGCCTGGTCGAGCTGGCCGGCCGGCCGTTCGGCGGGCACTGGATCGCCCAGGCCGTGCTCGGCGGGCTGGGCGTCATGTTCCTCGCCGACCTGCTCACGCTGCCCTTCTCGGCCTGGCGGCGCACCGTGCTGGTGCGCTACGGGCTGAGCACCCAGGGTTGGGGTGGCTGGGCGGTCGACCTGCTCAAGTCGTACGCGGTCAGCGCGGTCATCGGCGCGTTGGTCCTGCTCGGTTTCTACGCCGTGGTCCGGCTCGCCCCGCGCTGGTGGTGGGCGTTCGGCGCGGCCGGCGCCGCCGTGCTCGTGGTGGTGCTGTCGTTCGTGCTGCCGGTGCTGGTCGAGCCGGTGTTCAACAGGTTCACCCCGATGGAGCCCGGTCCGCTGCGCACCGAGCTGACCACCATGGCCGCCCGGGACGGCGTCCCGGTCCGCGACGTGCTGGTCGCCGACGCGTCCCGGCGCACCCGCGCGGTCAACGCCTACGTCTCCGGGCTCGGGCCCACCCGGCGGGTGGTCGTCTACGACACCCTGCTGCGCGAGGCCGAACCGGCGGAGGTGACAAGCGTGGTCGCGCACGAGCTGGGCCACGCCAAGGACCGCGACGTGTGGACCGGCACGCTGATCGGCGCGCTCGGCGCGGCCGCCGCGGTGGTGGCCCTCTACCTGGTCGGCTCCTGGGCGCCGCTGCTGCGGTTGGCCGGCGTCGACTCGATCGCCCAACCGAGGGCGTTCCCGCTGCTGATCGCGCTGGTGACGGTGGCCGGTCTGGTCGCCACGCCGGTGCAGGCGCTGGTCTCCCGCCGGGTGGAGGCCCGGGCCGACGCGCACGCGCTGGCGCTCACCCGCGACCCGGCGACCTTCGAGGCGATGCAGCGCCGGCTGGCCGGGGTGAACCTGGCCGATCCCGATCCGCCGCGCTGGGAATACCTGTGGTCGGCGTCCCACCCGTCCACCGTGGAGCGGATGGCCGCCGCCCGCGCCTACGCCAGGGAGTCCGGCCGATGAGCCGCACCTTGCTGATCACGAACGACTTCCCGCCGCGTCCCGGTGGCATCCAGTCCTTCGTGCACAACCTCGCGGTCCGCCAGCCGCCCGGCTCGGTGGTGGTCTACGCGTCGAGCTGGCGGGGGGCGGAGAAGTTCGACGCCGACCAGCCGTACGAGGTGGTGCGGGAACGCACCAAGGTGCTGCTGCCCACCCCGCTGGTGGCCCGCCGGGCGGCCCGGCTGGCCCGGGCGTACGACTGCGACACGGTGTGGTTCGGCGCGGCGGCCCCGCTGGGGTTGCTCGCGCCGGGGCTGCGTCGGCGGGCCGGGATCCGCCGGGCGGTGGCGTTGACCCACGGACACGAGGTCGGCTGGGCGGCGCTGCCCGGCGCCCGGTCGGCGCTGCGCCGGATCGGCCGGGGCCTGGACGTCACCACCTACCTCGGCGAGTACACCCGGGTCCGGCTGGCCCGGGCGCTGGACGGGCTGACCGAGTTGCGCCGGCTGGCCCCCGGGGTGGACGTGGACACCTACCACCCGGACGTCGACGGCGAGCGGGTCCGGCAGCGTCTCGGGCTCGCCGACCGGCCGGTGGTGGTGTGCGTGTCGCGGCTGGTGCCGCGCAAGGGCCAGGACACGCTGATCCGGGCGCTGCCCGAGATCCGCCGCCGGGTGCCGGACGCGGCGCTGCTGGTGGTCGGTGGCGGGCCCTACCGGGCGACGCTGGAGAAGGTGGCCCGGCAGGCCGGGGTGGAGCGGGAGGTGGTCTTCACCGGCTCGGTGCCCGCTTCCGAGCTGCCGGCGCACTACGCGGCCGGCGACGTCTACGCGATGCCCTGTCGCACCCGCAACCGTGGCCTGGACGTCGAGGGTCTCGGCATCGTCTACCTGGAGGCGAGCGCGACCGGCCTGCCGGTGGTGGCCGGCGACTCCGGCGGCGCGCCGGACGCGGTCCGCGAGGGCGAGACCGGGTACGTGGTCGGTGGCCGGGACGTCGCCCAGCTCGCCGACCGGGTGGCCACCCTGCTCGCCGACCGGGACCTGGCCCGGCAGTTCGGTGCCGCCGGCCGCGCCTGGGTCGAGCGGGAGTGGCGCTGGGAGACCCAGGCCCAGCGGATGGCCACCCTGCTCGCCGGCTGACCGGCGCCTCTGACCATGCCGCCACGAGTGGTGCCAGCACCACCGGAACTCCGGCGGTGATGCCGGAGAATGGGGCTCGTGGACGCATCGGTGGGCGTACTGCTGCGGCCCGCCGCGGTGACCGCCGCCCGGGGGCTGCTGATCGCGCTGCTGTCGCTGGCCACGCACGTGGCCCTGTTCGTGCTGTCGCTGGTCGCGCTGGCGCTGATCCCGGCGTTCGGCGTCGGGTTCGCCCTCTTCCCGGTGGTCACCGTCGCGGTCCGGTTCTGCGTCGGGCTGCACCGCCGGCTGGCCCGGTGGGGCGGCGTCGCGATGGCCACGCCCTACCTTCCGGCCCCGGCCGGCGCCCGGTTCGGCACCTGGCGGCGGTTCCGCTGGGTGGTGGGCGACCCGGCGACCTGGCGGGACCTGGCCTGGTTGCTGCCGGGCGCGATCACCGGCGCGCTCTGCCTGGCCCCGCTCGCCCTCCCGATGTACGGGCTGGAGGGGCTGATCGGGCTGCCGCTGATACTGCACACCGCCGGCGTCGACTACGGCTACGGTCCGTTCTGGCCGCTCGACACCACCTTCGAGGCCCTGCTCTGCTTCCCGATCGGTGCGCTGCTGGCGGCCGGCGGCCTGATCGCCGGACGCTGGCCGGTCCGGCTGCACGAGACGTTCGCCGGTCTCCTCCTGCCCCCGACCCGCGGCGCCGAGCTGGCGTTGCGGGTGCGCCAGCTCACCGTCACCCGCGCCGAGGCGGTGGACGCGCAGGCCGCCGAGCTGCGCCGGATCGAACGGGACCTGCACGACGGGGCGCAGGCCCGGCTGGTCGCGCTGAGCATGAGCATCGGGCTGGCCGAGCAACTGGTCCGCGACGACCCGGAGGCGGTCCGCCGGCTGCTCGCCGAGGCCCGGGAGACCAGCGGTCAGGCCCTGGCCGAGCTGCGGGGGCTGGTCCGCGGCATCCATCCGCCGGTGCTCGCCGAGCGCGGCCTGCCCGGCGCGGTACGGGCGCTGGCGCTGGCCGTGCCGCTGCCGGTGGAGGTCACCGTCGACCTGCCGGGCCGGCCGGCGGCCCCGGTCGAGTCGGCCGTCTACTTCGCGGTCGCCGAGGCGCTGGCCAACGTCGGCAAGCACAGTGGGGCGACCCGGGCCTGGGTGGAGCTGCGGCACGCCGCCGGGCGGCTGACCGCCGTGGTCGGCGACGACGGCCGGGGCGGGGCGGCGCCGTCGGCGGGCGGCGGGTTGGCCGGGACGGGACGCCGGCTGGCCGCGTTCGATGGGACGATGGCGGTGACCAGTCCGGCCGGTGGGCCCACCGTCATCAGCATGGAGCTGCCGTGCGCGTTGTCATCGCCGAGGATCTCGCCCTCCTCCGGGACGGGCTGACCCGGATCCTCGAGGCGTTCGACTGCCAGGTGGTGGCGGCCGTCGACAACGGACCGTCCGTCCTGCCCGCGCTGACCGCGCACCGGCCGGACGTCGCGGTGATCGACGTACGGCTGCCGCCGACGTTCACCGACGAGGGGTTGCAGGCGGCCGTGCGGGCCCGCGTCGAGCTGCCCGGGCTTCCGGTGCTGGTGCTGTCCCAGCACGTCGAGCAGCTCTACGCTCGTGAGCTCCTGGCCGACCGGCGGGGCGGGGTGGGCTACCTGCTCAAGGACCGGGTGTCCCACGTGGACCAGTTCGTCGACGCGGTGCGCCGGGTCGCCGCCGGCGGCACCGTGATGGACCCGGAGGTGGTGGCCCAGTTGCTGGCCCGCCGCGACGGCGCCGGGCCGCTGGCCGAGCTGACCGCGCGGGAGCGCGAGGTGCTCGGCCTGATGGCCGAGGGCCGGTCGAACGCGGCGGTGGCCGCCCGGCTGTTCGTCACCGAGAAGGCCGTCGACAAGCACATCAACAGCATCTTCAGCAAGCTGCGGATGCCGCCGTCCGGCGACGACAACCGGCGGGTGCTGGCCGTGCTGGCCTATCTGGACGGGGCGGACACCCGCCGCTTCCCGAGCTGACCCCACCCGTGCTCCGCGCGGCGGCGCCGTGCCCTCGCCCGCCCGGCCCCGGGCGTTGACAAGGGGCCCCTCCTCTATCGAAGGCGTTGAGAAGGGCCCCGCCTTACGCCGCAGGCGCGTGGGTGAGGTGCTGCCGGGCCGGGCCGGGGCGGCCGAAGTGCCAGCCCTGCCCGGCGTCGCAGCCGATGGCGCGCAGCCGCTCCGCCTGGTGGGCCGTCTCCACCCCCTCGGCGGTGACGGTGAGGTCGAGCGCGTGCGCCAGCGAGACCAGCGAGGCGAGGATCCGCTCGTCGGTGCGGCCGCCCGGGTCACCGGCCGGCGCGCGCAACCCGGTGACGAACTCGCCGGCCACCTTCATCTCGTTGACCGGCAGGTCCCGCAGGTAGGCCAGGTTGCAGTAGCCGGTGCCGAAGTCGTCGATGGCCACCCGGACGCCGAGGTCGCCCAGCACCCGCAGGGCCCGGACCGGCTCGACCACGGTGCTCATCATGGTGCTCTCGGTGATCTCCAGTTGCAGCCGGTCCGGGGCCAACCCGGTGCGCCCGAGCACGCCCCGCACCTCGGGCACGAGGTCGGGGCGGTGCAGTTGGCGTACGGCCAGGTTGACGCTGACGAACGGGGCGTCCGCGTCCGTCGTCGACCAGGTGCCCGCCTCCCGGCACGCCTCGGCAAGCACCCAGCTGCCGAGCCGGACGATCAGGCCGGTCTCCTCGGCCAGCGGGATGAAGCTGTCCGGCCGGAGCACGCCCAGCTCCGGGTGCCGCCAGCGCACCAGCGCCTCCATGCCGAGCACCCGGCCGTCGCGCAGCGACGTCAGCGGCTGGTAGTCGAGGTAGAACTCGCCCCGGTCCAGCGCGGCCGGGATGGCCGCGGAGAGCGCGTAGCGGGCCAGCTCCCGGCGGTTGCGGTCGGGGTCGAACAGCGACCAGCGGGCCCCGCCGGCGGCCTTCGCCCAGTGCAGCGTGCTGTCCGCCGCGCGCATCAGCTCCATCGGCGAGGTGCCGGAGACCGGCCGCTCGACGATGCCGATGCTGGCCGACACCGTCAGCTCGTGCCCGTCGACCAGTGCCGGCTCGCGTACCGCGTCCAGTGCCGCCTCGGCGACCTTGACCGCGTCGTCGGTGCCGGCGGTGCGCTCGACCAGGATCACGAACTCGTCGCCGCCGAGGCGGGCCACCAGGTGCTCGCCGAGCGCCCGGCGCAGCCGCTGCGCCACCGCGACCAGCAGCGAGTCGCCGACCTGGTGGCCGAGGGAGTCGTTGACCACCTTGAACCGGTCCAGGTCGAGGAAGCAGACCCCGACCCGGTCGGCACCCCGGCCCGGCGTGGTGATCGCGGCGGTCAGCCGCTCGGTGAACAGCGTGCGGTTCGGCAGGTCGGTCAGCGGGTCGTGGGTCGCCTGGTGCCGGAATCGGGCCTCGCTGTCGCGCAGCGCCCGTTCGGCGTGTGCCCGGGCCATCATCGCGGCGCGGCGGATGGACTCCTGCTCGTCGAGCGTGCGGTCGCGCAGCGCCCGCGCGTACCCGGTGGCGACCGTGGCGAGCAGCCGGGCCATCCGGTCCTCGACGTCGTCGACCACCAGGTCGAGGTCGCGTACCAGCCGGAGCTGGATCACCTCGACGGTGCGGCCCAGCCCCTCGGCCGAGGCGATGTGCGACTGCACCAGCTCGGCGCCCACCTGCTGGCCGATGCGCAGGTCGAACGGGTCGGCGCGCAGCGCCTGCGCCAACCGGTCGGTGAGCCGTTGCAGCACCTCTTCCAGCTGGGCCTGGGTCATCGGCAGGTAGCTGGTCCCGGAGACCGCCTTGGCCCAGGCCCGGGCGAAGACGCCGGGACGGCGCCCCGCCGGTGTGGCCACGTCGTCAGGCACCGAGCCGCCCGACCCCACCCATGAAGACCGCCCGTTCGGCGTTCTCCGCCTGGTCCGGCGCGTCCGGCCGCCACTGCGGCACCCACACCACGCCCGGGTCGACCAGCTCGAAGCCGTCGAAGAGCGCGGTCAGCTCGGCCCGGCCGCGGATGAACAACTGGCTGTCGGTGCGCCGGTAGACGCGTTCCGCCTCGGCCCGTTCCCCGGTGTCGTCGCGGCCGTCGTCGCTGGCCTGGGAGAGCACCAGGTGGCTGCCCGGCGTCAGCGCCGCGCGCAGCGTCCGCAGGATCTCCTCCGGCCGGTCGGAGTCCGGGACGAAGTGCAGCACCGCCACGATCATCACCGCGACCGGTTCGGAGAAGTCGAGCAGCCGGGTGACGTCCGGATGGCGCAGGATCGCCTCCGGGCGGCGCAGGTCCTCCTGGACCACCACGGCCCGCTCGTTGCCGGCCAGGATCTCCTGGCTGTGCGCCACGGCCACCGGGTCCACGTCGACGTAGACCACCCGCGACTCCGGGTCGATCCGCTGGGCGATCTCGTGCACGTTGCCCACGGTGGGGATGCCGGAGCCGATGTCCAGGAACTGACGCACGCCGGCCTCGGCCAGGTAGTGCACCGCCCGACGGAGGAAGGCCCGGTTGGCCTGCGCCATCAGCGGGGCCTCCGGCACCGCCTCCACCATCGCCCGGGCGGCGGCCCGGTCGGCCGCGAAGTTGTGCGACCCGCCCAGGTAGTAGTCGTACATGCGGGCGACGCTCGGGCGCTCGATGTCGATCGTCTCGGGTGCCCAGTCCGGCCGCTGCATGTCCCTGCCCCTTGGGTGTCGGCGACTCGCGGCCCCACCGCCGCGCGGATCACCCGGGTATTCTGCCCGCCCGCCGCCGTGGTGCAAAGACCACCGTCGCTGCGCGTCCGGCCGCTCACCGTGCGCGGTCACGTCCGCCCGGAATGCCGGAGAGGCCCGCGTCCGGCGTACGGACTCGGGCCTCTCCGGCGGCGGACGTCAGAACTTCGGCGCGTCCGGGGCCTCCAGCAGCCCCAACCGCAGCGCGGTCATCAGCGCCTGGGCCCGGTTGGCCGCGCCCAGCTTCTCGTAGAGCTTGGAGATGTGGGTCTTGGCGGTCGACTCGCTGACGAAGAGCTGCTTGGCGATGCCGGCCACGCTCATGCCGTCGGCGAGCAGCCGCAGCACCTGGCCCTCACGCGGGGAGAGCTGCGGGCCGGACGGGGCCAGCCGGCGCTTCATCGCCTCGGCCAGGTCGGCCGCGGTGAACGCGCTGGGGGAGGAGGCGGCGTGCCGGGCGGCGGCCACCACCTCGTCGGCCGGGGCGGTCTTCGGCACGAACGCGCTCGCCCCCGCCTCCAGGGCGCCGAAGAGCTGGTCGTCGCCGGCATACATGGTGAGCACGACGATGCCCATCGAGGCGCTGGACTTGCGCAACGCGCGGGTGGCCTCGAGGCCGCTGCCGTCGGGCAGTCGCAGGTCCATGATCACCACGTCGGGCTGGAGCGCGCCGGCCTGGCGCACACCCTCCGCGGCGGTGGCGGCCTCACCCACGACCTCGAACTGCCGGTCCCGCTCGAAGGCGTGTCGCAGACCCTTGCGGATCAGGTCGTGGTCGTCGACAAGGAGAACCTTGGTCCGGGTGGCCGGTGTCGGGCTGGTGGTCATCCTCGGGTTACTCCCCTTCTGCTGCTGCGGCGCTGCCGCGCACCTTATCGCGCCGGGGCGACGAGCCGAGTACCACCGCCACGGTTGTGCCGCTGGGTTGCCGCGGCCTGATCTCCAACCGGCCTCGGATACGTTCCGCCCTCTCCGCCATGATCGCAAGACCATAGTGCCCCTCGGGGCGCTGGTCACCGATGCCGTGACCGTCATCCGACACTTCGATCCGGGCGTACGGGGGATCCACCTCACACGTGACCCAGAGGTTCGAGGCGCCGGCGTGCTTGCGCGCGTTGGTCACCGCCTCCTGGGCGATGCGCAGCAACTCGGCCTCGGTGGCGGCGGGGAGCCGGGCGGTGGACTCGTCCAGCGACAGGTTCACCCGCAGGCCGCCGGAGGCGCCGACGGTGCGGGCGTACTCGGCGATGGCGGCGGCTAGGCCGCCGTGCCGGTCCACCTCGCTGCGCAGCTCGAACAGGCTGAGCCGCAGCTCCTGGATCACCCGGGTGACCTCCTGGCGCAGCGTGCGCAGCGAGTCGGCGGTCTCCTCCGTGTCGTCGTGCACGGTGGCCAGCGCGTTGTCGATGCCGTAGCCGACCATGACCAGCTCCTGGGCCACCCCGTCGTGGATCTCCCGGGCCAGGCGCTGCCGCTCCTCGTTGGTGGCCAGCGAACGCACCTCGTCGAAGAGCAGCGCGGCCTCCAGCCGCAGCGCCGCCGGGCCGGTGAGCGCGGTCACCCGGGACACCACCGGCGGCGGGTACGCGGCGCCGGTGTCCGCCTCGATCACCACCAGGCCGACCGTGCGCACGCCCGCGACCAGTGGCACGATCAGCGCCGACACCTCGCCGGAGTGCCGGGACCGGGCCTGCGAGCGGGCCGAGACGGTCGGCTGCTGGCTGGCCCAGGCGTCGGCGATGGCCGAGTCGGCGTCGAGCGTGGTCTCCCAGTCGACCCGGTCCGCGCCGATCTGGGCGAGCACCACCAGCCGGCCGCCGCCGCTGGCGGAGAGCACCGCGCCGCGGTCGGTCTTCGCGACCACCCGAAGCTCCTCCAGCAGGTGCTCGGAGATGCCGCCGGGGTCCAGGGTGGCGCCGGGCAGTTGGCGGGCGACCGTCCGCAGCTGGGTCAGCAGACGGGTGGCCTCCGCGTACGGCTGGGGTTTGCCCTCGCCGCGGACCCGCATCACCCGCTGGAGCGTGCCGGCGGTGTAGAGGCCGAGGCCGGCCAGGATCAGCCACTGGGCACAGACCGCCAGGTAGCCGACCTGGCCGAGCTGCGGCTCGCCGCCGATCTCGGTGAACGCGGCGCTGGCCAGCAGCGTCGCCGCCGCCACCGCGAGCAGCGCGGCACCCTCGCGGAACCGGCGGCGCAGCGCGGTCACGGTGACCGGCACCGCGAGGTACGGCAGCACCGCGGAGGCGCCCAGCCCGTCGGTGACGCCGGTGAGCTGGGTGTCGGCGGCGACCTGGCTGGCCGCCAGCCCGAGCACCACCACCTCGGCGAAGCGGCTGATCGGGGCGAGCAGCCGGTGTTGCGGGGCGAGCACGGCGGGCAGCCCGGCGAGGCCGAGCAGGACGATCCACCAGAGCTGGGCGGGGTCGCGGGTGGCGAACAGGGTCAGAGCGGCGACCAGCGCGAGGAGGACCGCGCGGGCGCCGACCGCGAGAAGCTGCGTCTGCGGCTGTCCGGATGTGGAGGCGGGCACCTGACGGATGGTAGTCAGCGCTGGTAGATCTCCGCGATCTCCGTGGCGTACGTCTTGTGCACGACCTGTCGCTTGACCTTCAGCGACGGGGTCAACTCGCCGGTCGCCTCGGTGAAGTCCTGCGGCAGGATCCGGAACACCTTGATCGCCTCGGCCTTGGAGACGGACAGGTTGGCCTGGTCGACCGCGGCCTGTACCTCGGCCCGCAGCGCCTCGTCGTCGCGCAGCTCGGCCACGCTGGTGGTCTCCGGGCGCCCGTGCCCGGCCAGCCACTTCGGCAGCGCCTCCTCGTCCACGGTGACCAGCGCCGCGATGAACGGCTGGCGGTCGCCGACGACCACACACTGGCTGATCAGGGGGTGCGCCCGGACCTGGTCCTCCAGCACCGCCGGGGCGACGTTCTTGCCGCCGGCGGTCACGATGATCTCCTTCTTCCGGCCGGTGATGCTGAGGTAGCCGTCCTCGTCGAGCTGGCCCAGGTCGCCGGTGCGGAACCAGCCGTCGGTGGTGAGCGCCTCGGCGGTGGCCGCCTCGTTGTGCCAGTAGCCCTGGAAGACGATGTCGCCGGAGATCAGGACCTCGCCGTCGTCGTCGATCCGGACGGTGACGCCGGGAAGCGGGCGGCCGACAGTGCCGATCCGGGTGCCGGTGGGCAGGTTCGCGGCGGCGGCCGGCGAGGTCTCGGTGAGGCCGTACCCCTCGCAGATGGTCACCCCGACACCGCGGAAGAAGTGCCCGAGCCGGGCGCCGAGCGGCGCACCGCCGGAGATGGCGTCGCGGCACCGGCCACCCATCGCCGCGCGCAGCTTGCCGTAGACCAGCCGGTCGAAGAGGGCGTGCTGGGCGCGCAGCGCCAGGCCCGGACCGCCGGGGGTCTCCTGGGCCTCGCTCCAGGCGATGGCGACCTTCTCCGCCCGGTCGAAGATCTTGCCCTTGCCGTCGGCCTCGGCCTTCTGCCGCGCGCCGTTGTAGACCTTCTCGAACACCCGGGGTACGGAGAGCACGAACGTCGGCTTGAAGTCCTGCAGCTCACCGACCAGGTTGCTGGTGTCCGCGCAGTGCGCCATGGTGGCCCGGGCCTGCACCACGCCGACCTGGATGAGCCGGGCGAACGCGTGCGCCAGCGGCAGGAACAGCAGGGTCGAGGCGCCCTCGCGGAACAGGTTCGGCAGCACCGGCACCGCGTTGGCGATGTCGGCGTAGATGTTGCGGTGGGTCAGCACGCAGCCCTTCGGCCGGCCGGTGGTGCCGCTGGTGTAGATGATCGTGGCGACGTCGTCGGCCGTGCGCATCGAGCGGCGCGCCTCGACCTCGGCCGGGTCCACCGAGGTGCCGGCGGCGACCAGCTCGTCCACCGCGTCCAGCTCGATCTGCCAGACCTCGCGCAGCTCGGGCAGCCGGTCCCGGACGCCGGCGACCAGTGTCGCGTGGGCGGTGCTCTCCACCACCACGGCCACCGCGCCGGAGTCGCCGAGGATCCAGGCGGCCTGCTCGGCGCTGGAGGTCTCGTAGATCGGCACGGTCACCGCGCCGGCGGCCCAGATCGCGTAGTCGAACAGGGTCCACTCGTAGCGGGTGCGGCTCATCAGCGCGACCCGGTCACCGGGGGAGACGCCGGCCGCGACCAGGCCCCGGGCCACCGCGACCACCTCGTCGCGGAACTGCCGGCAGGTCACCTCGACCCGGGCCGCCGGGCCGGCGTCGCCGGGGATCCGGACGAACTGCACGGCGTCCGGGGCGACCTCGGCGTTGTCCCAGACCGGGTCGGTCAGGTTTGCCGCGTCGCCGACGGTGACGATCGGCGGAACGGAGAACTCGCGCACCTGCACTCCCTCGTGCTCGCACCGGCGGGGGCCGGCCTGGTCGGCTCAGTCGAAACCTACCCGCCCGCCTGGCCGGGCGGCCGGGTAGCCTCCCCCCATGGCGGACTCCTCCACCCAGTCGATCATCATCGGCGCGTCACCGGACCGGGTGGCGGCGGTCATCTGCGACTTCCCCCGCTACCCGGAGTGGACCGAGGCGGTACGGCACGCCGAGGTGGTCGAGGAGTACGAGGACGGCTACGCCAGCCAGGTCCGGTTCACGCTGGACGCGGGCGTGCTGGCCGACGAGTACGTGCTGGCCTACGAGTACGCCGAGGACATCTCCCGGATCGAGTGGCACCTGACCGCGCCGTCACGGATGCAGCGGTCCCAGCGCGGGTCGTACGACCTGGTCGAGAACCCGGACGGGACCACCACGGTGACCTACACGCTGGAGGTGGAGCTGTCGGTGGCGATGCTCGGCATGTTCCGTCGCAAGGCCGAGAAAATGATCATGGATGCGGCGTTGAAGCAGCTCAAGCGCCGGGTAGAGACACCCGGTGCGGCAGACTGATCCCGATCGCCGTCCCGGTCGTCACGCTTGAGGAGCCGAACCATGGGCACCACCGATCCGGGTTCGGCCCGGGAAGAGGCCGAGCGCCTCGTCGTCACGTTGCTGGCCACCGCGCGGCTCGCCGCCGCCTCGTCCGGAGCGGGCCGCGGTCCGCTCGACGGGATCCTCTCGGGTGTCCTCGGTCACAGCCCGGGCGACGCCCGTACCGGTTTCGCCACCGGCTCGCCGGAATGCTGCGTCTGTCCGCTCTGCCGCGGTATCGCGGCGTTGCGTGACCCGAGTCCGGAATTCGCCGAGCGGCTCGCCACCGGCGCCGGTGACCTGGCAGCCGGTGTGGCCAGCATGTTGCGCGCGTTCGCGCCGTCCACGTCGGGCCCACCGGCCGGGCCGACGGAGACGACCGGCCCGGCCGCGCCGACCGGCCCGGCCGATCCGCCGCCGGCCGGGTCCGCCGACCACGTGTGGCGCGAGGCCACCCGTACCGGGCATGATTCTCAGCCGGCACCCGAGCAGGACGTGTGGGCCGCCGCCACCCGGGGGGAGGGCGCGGCCGATCCGGGTGCCTCGGAACCGCCCGTCGACGCCGCCGGGCCGGACGCGCCGGCGGCGAGCCGGCCGCCGGCCGGCAGTCCAGTGGTGCCCGCCTCGCGGGCGCCCGGCGAGGCGGGCGCGGACGCACCAGGCGACGGGGCCTGACCACCGGACATCCCGGGAGCGCACGGCCGGTTCGGCCGGTGCCGGGGGAGCACAGCAGAGGGGAGTGGCAGCGGTGACGCTGACCATCGGAGTCGACGTCGGTGGCACGAAGGTGGCCGGCGGTGTCGTGGACGACACCGGCGCGGTACTCGTGCAGACGCGACGGGACACCCCCGCCGACGACGTGGCCAAGACCCGCGACGTCATCATCGAGGTGGTCACCGAGCTGTCCGCCGGCCGTACCGTGGAGGCCGTCGGCGTCGGCGCGGCGGGCTGGATCGACGCCTCTCGCTCCACCGTGCTCTTCGCCCCCAACCTGGCCTGGCGGGACGAGCCGCTGCGCGAGTACGTCGGCAACGCCACCGGCCTGCCGGTGATCGTGGAGAACGACGGGAACGTGGCCGCCTGGGCGGAGTTCCGCTACGGCGCGGCCCGCGACGCCGACGACTCGATGGTCATGTTCACCATCGGCACCGGCGTCGGCGGCGGCATCGTGCTCGGCGGTGAGCTGGTCCGCGGCGCCAACGGCATCGCCGCCGAGCTGGGGCACATGCTCACCGTGCCGGACGGCCACCAGTGCGGCTGCGGCCGACTCGGCTGCATCGAGCAGTACGCCAGCGGCAGCGCGCTGGTCCGCTTCGCCCGCGCCGCCGCCCGGCAGGAACCGCACCGGGCCACCGCGCTGCTGGAGCTGGCCGACGGCGAGGCCGAGGCGATCACCGGTCCGATGGTGACCGCCGCGGCCAAGGGCGGCGACCCGGTCTCCACCGAGGCGTTCGCCCAGGTGGGCCGCTGGCTCGGCACCAGCCTCGCCGACATGGCGCAGATCCTCGACCCGCAGGTGCTGGTGGTCGGCGGTGGCGTGATCGACGCTGGTGACCTGCTGCTCGGCCCGACCCGGCGGTCGTTCACCGATGCGCTGGCCCAACGCAGTCGCCTGCCCGTGGCCGAGGTGCGCCCGGCCGAGTTGGGCAACACCGCCGGCGTGATCGGCGCCGCCGACCTGGCTCGGCGGATCTGACGTGCCGGGCCCGGGGGTGCCGCTGCGGGTGCTGTCGTACAACGTCCACTCGCAGCGCGACGACACGGCCGCGCTGGGCGAGGTGGTCCGGGAGGCCGCGCCGGACGTGGTGATCGTGCAGGAGGGGCCGCGCCGGTTCCGGTGGCGGCAGAAGTGCGCCACGCTGGCCGACTCGTTCGGCCTGGTGGTGGCCGCCGGCGGCCTGCCGTCGCTGGGCAACGTGCTGCTGACCAGCCTGCGGGTGCGGGTCACCGACACCCGGTGCGAGCGATACCCGCTGACCCCGGGGCGGCACCTGCGCGGCGCCGCGTACGCGCGGTGCCGGGTGGGCGGCGTCGACTTCCTGCTCGCCGGCTCGCACCTGTCCACCGATCCGGCGGAGCGGCCCACCCAGGCGGCGGCGTTCAAGCGGGAACTGGCCGCGTCCCCGCTGCCGGTGGTGGCCGGAGCGGACCTCAACGAGGGGCCGGACGGGCCGGCCTGGCGGACCGTGGCCGAGGGGTTGACCGACACCGCGGTGGCCGCCGACCGGGCCGACCGGCACACGTTCTCCTGCGCCGACCCGCGACGCCGCATCGACGCGCTCTTCGTCGACAAGCGGATCACGGTGGTCGACTACGACGTGGTCGACACGCCGCGGACCCGCCGGGCCAGCGACCACTTCCCGGTCCTGGTCGACCTGCTGCTGCCGGCCGCCGGCTGACCGCCCCCGGGGCCACGGCCCGCGAGGGCCGGACGGGCGCCCGCGCCGGCCGTCGGCGACGGCGCGGGCGGTGCCTCGCGGGCGTGTGGCACGGACGGTGCGTCGCGGGCGGGTGCCTTGCGGGCGTGCGGCACGGGCGGTGCGGCGTGGGGTGGCGCGCGTGTGAGGCCGGAGGTGACGCCGAACGCCGCGACGGAGCGTGACGCACCGGCGGGCGGGAGGCGTCGCCCGTCGGTGCCTTTGCTCTGCAGCCACATGCGCAGCAGTCACCCGACGTGATGGTGGCGGCGACACCCGACGCGCGGGGGCGCGCGGGCTTGCGCAGCTCATGGCCGTGCTGCGTCGGTGGCTGCAGAGCAAAGGCGCGGACGAGGTATGCCCACCGCGCGGCCTCACCCTCACGCTGGGTGAGTAACCCGTGGTTACCGTGCGTCAGGCTGGTCGCGAGGCAGTGCCGTGCCGAAACCCGGACGGCGTTTCGGGGTGGCTGGACAACGGCGGGCATTCTCGGCAGGATTTCGCACCGACCGGCATGCGTGCCGCACAAAAGGAGAATTTCCCGGTGCCCTCCTCCACCGATACCGGCCGCCCCGACCCGGCCGCCGCGGC
The DNA here is from genome assembly GCF_900090105.1 of Micromonospora humi. Taxonomy (GTDB): domain Bacteria; phylum Actinomycetota; class Actinomycetes; order Mycobacteriales; family Micromonosporaceae; genus Micromonospora; species Micromonospora humi. The sequence goes on from NZ_FMDM01000003.1 coordinate 283,454, forward strand.
CGCCCCCGGCCGGGACGACCGGCCGGTCTCCGACCGGGGCGACACGGTCTGCGTCATCGGCGCCGGCGCCAGCGGGCTGACCGCCGTGAAGAACCTCCGCGAGGCCGGCTTCGGCGTCGACTGCTACGAGCGGGAGACAGGCGTCGGCGGGGCGTGGAACTGGCGGCACGACCGCAGCCCGGTGTACGCCAGCACCCACCTCATCTCGTCCCGGCCGTTCACCCAGTTCCCGGACTTCCCGATGCCCGACGACTGGCCGGACTACCCGCACCACAGCCAGCTGCTCTCCTACTTCGAGCGCTACGCCGACCACTTCGACCTGCGCCAGCACGTCTGGTTCGGCACCGAGGTGGTCCGGGTCGAGCCGGTCGAGGGCGACCGGTGGGACGTGACCACCCGCAGCACCGGCGGCTACGGACCGGAACGCACCTCCCGGTACGCCGCCGTGGTGCTCGCCAACGGCCACAACTGGTCGCCGAAGCTGCCCCGGTACGAGGGCCTGGCGGAGTTCCGTGGCGAGGTCATGCACGCCTCGTCCTACAAGGACCCGGCCCAGTTGCGCGGCAAGCGGGTGCTGGTGGTCGGCGCCGGAAACACCGGCTGCGACATCGCGGTCGAGGCGGCCCAGCAGGCGTCGCACTGCTGGCACTCCACCCGGCGCGGCTACTGGTACGCCCCGAAGTACGTCCTCGGCCGCCCGGCGGACCAGGTCAACGACACGCTGCTGGCGCTGCGGGTGCCGCTGCGGGTGCGGCAGTGGCTCTACCACTGGACGCTGCGGCTGACCGTCGGCGACCTGACCCGGTTCGGCCTCCCCAAGCCCGACCACCGGGTCTACGAGACGCACCCGATCGCCAACAGCCAGCTCGTCTACTACGTCGGGCACGGCGAGATCACCCCGATGCCGGACGTGGCCCGGTTCCACGACCGCAGCGTCGAGCTGACCGACGGCCGGCGGATCGACCCGGAGCTTGTCGTCTTCGCCACCGGCTACCTGCCGCGCTTCGAGTTCATGCAGGGCCGGGTGCTCGGCGACGAGGACGGCTCCGGGAAACCCCGGCTCTGGCTGAACGCGTTCAGCGCCGGCCTTCCCACGCTGGCCGTGGTCGGCCTGGTCCAGCCGGACTCCGGCATCTTCACCATCTCGCACTGGCAGAGCGTGCTCTTCGCCCGGCTGCTCACGCTGCGCGCCACCCGACCGGAGCGGGTCGCCGCGTTCGACCGTCGGGTCCGCGCCGGCCTCGGCGAGCGCTACTCGGCGAAGGTCAAGGACAGCACCCGGCACTGGTTCGAGGTCGGGCACGCCGACTACCTGCGCGCGCTGCAGAAGGCGCTGCACGAGCTGGAGGGCGACAAATGACCAGCGAGCGGGTGCGGGTGGTCCGGGGCTGGGAGTGGGCCCGGCCGGAGCGGCCGGTGCGCCGCGAGGTGCTGGCCGCCGTGCCGGAGCAGGACGAGGCCAAGCCGCCGCTGCTCTTCGTGCCCGGCTTCGGGCACGGCGCGTGGGCGTTCGCCGAGCACTGGCTCGGCCACGCCGCCGGTCGCGGTTTCCCGGCGTACGCGGTGAGCCTGCGCGGGCACGGCGGCAGCGAGCCGGCGCCGGAGGCCACGCTGCGCGCGTACACCCATGACGTGGTGCAGGTGGCGGCGAGCCTGCCGCGGCAGGCGGTGCTGGTGGGGCACGGCGCCGGCGCCCGGGTGGTGACCCACGCGCTGGCCCGCTACCCGGCGCGGGCCGCGGTGCTGGTGGCGCCGGTGCTCGGCGGCTGGGCGACGTTCGGCACGGCGTTGCGTCGCAACCCGGCCGGCACCCTGCCGGCGGTCTTCGGCGCCGGCCTGCGGCTCAACCGGCGGCAGCTGTTCAGCCGGGAGCTGCCCGACGCGGACGCCCGCCGGCACGTCGCCCGGCTGGGTCGGGCCGGCCGCCGCGCGCAGTGGCAGCTGCTCACCGGCCGGCAGCCGGAGCCGGCGGTGGGCCGGCCGGCGATGCTGGTGCTGGGCAGCCCCGACGACCGCATCCTGCCGGCGACCGCGCTGACCAGGGCGGCCCGCCGGTACGCCTCGGCGCCGCTGCTCTTCCCCGGCATGGGCCACGACCTGATGCTCGACGCCCGCTGGCGGGAGCCGATCGACGCGATCCTGGACTGGTTGGACAAGGACCCGGCGCCCACCTCCGGGTGAGCGCCGGGTGCCGGCTCAACGCGCGGCGGGCCGGCGGCCGACCAGCGACCCGCTCTCCTCGAGCGCGCTCAGGTAGGACGCCGCCCAGGCGTGGATGTCGTTGTGCGCCAGGTGCTCCCGCATCGCGCGCATCCGGGCCGCCACGTCCTCCGGGCCGGCCCGCAGCGCGGCGAGCAGCCCCTGCTTCAGGCCGTCCAGGTCGTGCGGGTTGACCAGGTACGCCTGCTCCAGCTCGGCGGCTGCCCCGGCGAACTCGCTGAGCAGCAACGCGCCCGTGCCGTCGACGCGGGCGGCCACGTATTCCTTGGCGACCAGGTTCATCCCGTCGCGCAGCGGGGTCACCGCCATCACGTCGGCGACCCGGTACAGCGCGACCAGCTCGGCCCGGTCGAAGGGCTGACTGAGGTAGTGGATCGCGGGCTCGCCGACCCGGCCGAACTCGCCGTTGATCCGGCCCACCTGGTGCTCCACCCGGTCGCGCAGGATCTGGTACTGCCCGACCCGGTCCCGGCTGGGCACCGCCACCTGCACCAGCACGGTGTCCCGGACCTTGACGTCGCCGCTGGCCAGCAGCTCGCGGTAGGCCTTGAGTCGCTGCTCGATGCCCTTGGTGTAGTCCATCCGGTCGACGCTGAGGATCACCTTCTCCGGCTGGCCGAGGTCCTGCCGGAGCCGGCGGGCCCGGTCGGCGACCTCGGGCCGGGCGGCGAGCGCGGACATCTCGGCGGTGTCGATGGCGACCGGGAAGGCGCCGATGCGCACCACCCGGTCGTCCACCCCGATCCGCCGGTCGGTCGCGGACAGGCCGAGCACCTTCGCGGCGAGCTGGGCGAAGTTGTGCGCGGCCTGGGCCCGCTGGAAGCCGATCAGGTCGGCGCCGAGCATCCCGCGCAGCAGCTCGGAGCGGCGGGGGAGCTGCATGAACAGCTCCGGCGGCGGGAACGGCACGTGCAGGAAGAACCCGATCCGCAGGTCGGGGCGGAGCGCGCGGAGCAGGCCGGGCACCAGCTGGAGGTGGTAGTCCTGCACCCAGACCAGGCCGCCCGGCTCGGCCGCCTCGGCGGCGGCCTCGGCGAACCGTTGGTTGACCCGCTGGTACGCCTCCCACCAGCGGCGGTGGTATTCCGGCTGCTCGACGGCGTCGTGGTAGAGCGGCCAGAGGGTGGCGTTGGCGAAGCCCTCGTAGTGGTCGCGGAAATCCTCGGCGCTCAGCGGGACGGTGCGCATCCGGACGCCGTCCACGTCGGGCAGCTCGGGTGCCGGGCCGGTGCCACCGGCCCAGCCCACCCAGGTGGCGGGCGTGTGCCGGAGCAGCGGGTGCAGGGCGCTCACCAGGCCGCCGGGGCTGCGGCGCCACTCGAAGGCGCCGTCCGGCGCCACACTGTCGTCGATGGGGAGGCGGTTGGCCACCACCACGAGGGGGCTCTGTCGCATCTCAGGCAATCCGCTCAGCAGGGGTACCGGCGACCGGATCAAGCGCAAACCGGACAGCCGGTGCGGGACGTGACGTGCAGCGGTATTCCTACTGACCGTAAGTTACACCCCTGTTACACGTACGACCCAGGGCGTGCGGCGTCCCGCGATCCGGGCACGGCGCCCGGACGGCACTCAGACGACGGCGCCGTCGTCCGGGTCGTGGTCGTCCCGGTCGCCCGGGCGCAGCCGCCAGACGAGCATCACGAACCCGGCCAGGATGCCGGTGAACCCGAGCAGCGTCACCACCTTCGGGTCGACCAGCGACATCACGGTGGGGGACAGGAACAGCAGGAAGCCGAGCACGATGCTGAGCACGCCCAGCACCGCGTATTTCGAGAAGCGGGGCAGCGGGGGCGGCGGGGGCGGGGTGTAGTGCTCCTCCTCCGACGCGTCGTCCGGCAGGCCGGCGCCGAACGTGTCCAGGCCGTCCAGCAGGGAGGGCTCGTCGTGCCGGTCGCGGCTGACCGAGATGCCGGAGACGTCCGCCGCGTAGGGCAGCCGGCGGATGTCGGTGGCGGTCGGACCGGACGGCTCCTCGGTGCGGCCGGTGGGGCCGCCGCCCGGCGTGGCCGGGTCGTCGACGTCCTCGGCGGCCGGCCAGGGGTGACTGCCGGCGCTCGGCGCGCTGTGGAACCCGGCCACGATCTTGGCCCACTCGGCCTCGATGTCCGGCTCGTCGGCGCGCGGCTGTTCGGTGCCGCCCTCGTCGGCGAGCTGGGTGAGGTAGTCGCGGGCGGTGGTCAGGTGGAACCGGTCGACGTAGAGCCGGTCGACCGGGCGGGCCGGGACCGTGGTGGTGCGGGTCACCGGGTTCAGGTCGGCGGAGGGCTGGAGGTAGGCGGCGATGCCGCCGGCGGCCAGCACGTCGAGCAGATGTTCGCCGACGCGCGGATCGACGTCGCCCGCGACCGCGTACTCGGCCGCGTCGAGCCCGTTGTCCCGCCGCCCTCGGCGAGGCCCGCCCCCTGACACCGGACACCCCCTTCACCGCGGCCTGACGTCGTGCCCTGAATCCTGACACGTCGGGGCCCGGTTCCGGGAGTGCGTTGTGGCGCGGCGTACGAAGTCAGAGGCCCTGTCGCAGGTCGCGACAGGGCCTCTATGTCGGTTTTTGCTAATCCTTTGCTAACAGGAACATCAGCCGGTGGCGCTGCTCAGGCGCTTGGCGATCGCCTCGACCACGATCCGATGCTGCCCGGCGGACAGGTGGCCGTACTGCTTCGCCGTGAAGTTCGGGTTGGTGTGACCCATGACCTTCGACAGGGCGGCCATCTGCACCCCGACGTCCAACCCAGTTGAGGCGAACGTGTGCCGCAGGTCGTGGAACCGCAGCCGAGGCAACCCCGCCTGGTCGGCCAACCTCCGGAACACCCGCCCGACCGTGTCCGGGAACAGCGGCTTCCCGTCCTCGTGGGTGAACACCCAACCGCCGTCCGCCCACGCCGGCCCCCACGCCAGCCGGTCCCGGTTCTGCTGCGCCCGCCACTGCCGCAGCACCGCGACCGTCTCCGGCGCGAGCGGCACCAGGCGGTCACCGGCTGCGGTCTTCGGCTGCTCGATGACCGCGACCTGCCCGGCGACCACCGTCCGCTGCCGCCACACCCGCAGCGTCCCGCCGTCTAGGTCGACGTCCGCCCAGCCGAGCGCCAGTAGCTCACCGCGCCGCAGCCCGGTGTAGATCGCCAGGTGGATCAGCGGGTGGAGCCGGTCGCCGCGTTGGCCGAGCCAGTCCAGGAACTGCTGGCCCTGCTCGGGGGTCCAACATGCGGTTTTCTTCTCCGCCCCGCTGGGCAGTTCCACCAACCGGGCGACGTTGCGAGGTACGAGGTTGTTCTTCTCGGCGCTGCCGAGGCAGCTCGCCACGATCGCGTGCATCCGGTGGACGCTGGACGGGGAGAGCGGCCGGGGTGCCGTCCCACCGGTCCGGGCGGCCCGCTCGATCTGCGCCTGACGGTCCCGGACGATCGCCGCGTACGCCTTCTCCAGGTGGGCTGGGGTGAGGTCTTTCAACTTGTACCGGCCGAGCTGCGGCACCAGGTGCAGCCGAAGGGCGTCCCGGTGGGCTCGGGCGGTCGACGGGCGGAGCTTCCCGAGCGCGGTCTTGCCGGCCAGCCACTGCTCGGACCAGTCGGCGAAGGTCAATCCGGGTTTGCTGCTGACCTTCCCGCTGCGGGCGGCGGTCGCGGCGTCTTCGCGTGCCTTCTTCGCTTCCTGGCCGCTGGCGAATCCCCCCTTGGTGACCTGGGGCCGTCGGCCGTCCGGTCCGGCCGGCAGCACCAGGTGGAACGACCAGGTGTGGACGGTGCACTTACCGGCGGGGCAGGCGGAGTTGCAGCGCTGGAACACGCCGGGGACCTGCTGGCCTCGGTAGATGTACGGCCGGTTCACCGCTGGTTCCTCCTCTTGTCGCGGGTGTTGATCGCGGTGCCGTGGACGCCGGGAGGCAGCGGCTGCCCGGTCGGGGTGTCTTCTTCGCGTTCGTATTCCTGCGGGTCGGGTCGGGGGCCGTAGACGAAGACGCGGACGGCGGTCCGCAGGTCGTCGAGGTCTGCGCTGGTCAGTTCGGGGTATCCGTGCCGCAGTAGGGCGGTCCGCAGGTCGACCAGCAGCCCGAAGGACAGCCGGTGGTCGGGGTCGTGGTGGGGGACGGGGTAGTTGGTTGTGGTTTCCTTAGCCACGGGTCGCCTCCTCGTTAGGCGGTCAAGGCCCCGGGCGGGTGTGTGCAGCACCGGCTCGGGGCCGCTCTCATCGCTCGTCGCGCAGCGCCTGATTGATTCGCTTCCAGACGGTGGTTCGGTCGATTCCGACGTCCTTTGCAATGCTGGCGATAGTCATTCCGTCGCGTCGCAGCGCGAGGCACTTATCCGCCTGCTCTTTTCTCTGCTCGGTGCTGTACCGCCAACTCGGCTGATCAAGGCTGGGTTGCCAATCTGGATCTGCTGCTTGGGCAATCCGCTTTTTGACGGTGCGCTCAGCAAGACCAGCATCCCGGGCGATCTTCCCGACCGCTTCGCCGGCACTGAATCGAGACAGGCAATAACGCCCTTGCTCAATCTGCGCTTCCGGTGGGTACGGCTCGTGCAGACTGCGCCGCACCACAAGCGCGTCTGCGACCCGCTCGGCGAGGCCGTCGGATGGTTCCTGGCTCATCTTGCGGGCTCCTGGTCGCGGCGGTTGAGGTACTCGGTGATGGCCTCGCGGATCAGGAAGTTGACCGGCCGGCGGTCCTGCCGGGCGGCCTGCTCCAGGTTGGCCTTCATAGGGGTGGGCATCAGAAGCCACACTTTGGCGTCGTTCTTAGGGGTGGGGTCCAATTCGGGTGCTCCTCGAATAGGGTTCGATTTGCGGAACCCCTCGTTCCCCAGGGTGGGTAGGGAACGAGGGGTCCCACAGAAAATCCCACCACCGGATCACATCCGGACACAATCCTGTGCTGATCCGGATGCATTGGATTCGCTGGGCAGCGAGGGGAAGCCTTGCTGTTTCACGTGGAACTCTCAACACGCGGTGTGTGGGGCAAGCGTCACATTGCCCGAGAGTTAATCGATGCGGTTAGCTTGGAGCCGCAAAAGAGCGACAGTGGCCCAGAGGACCCTTCGGGGAGAAGCACAGGCCCAACGGCTACGGCCCGAGGGAGCGCCGGAGACGGCGTTGCCAGCGAGACGCCCCGCGTAGAGGGACGGCACTGCCGAGACCAACCGCCCACCCCGGGCGGAGGCTCGGCCGTGCGCTCCCGACACCGGGAGAACTCTCATGACCAGAAGGCGATTCTCGCCGCACGCCCTCCGCGCCCGCCGCACCCAACTCGGCGTCAGCCAGAAGAAGCTCGCTGAGGTGCTCAACGTCGCCCCCGCCACCGTGTGCGACTGGGAAAACGGGCGGAAGACGCCGGCCAACCACCGGCTGCCTGACCTGGCGACCGTCCTCTACTGCCCGATGGACGACCTGTTCGAGGCGGTGGCCGCGTGACCGTCAACGTCCCCACCATCGAGCAGGTCCGGGCGTACCCCGTCACCGTCGACCTCGTCCCGACCGCAGGAAGCTGCTTCGGACTCGGCCGCAACCTGTCGTACGACCTCGCCCGCCAAGGTGCGTTCCCGTGCCCCGTCCTGCGGCTCGGCCGCCGGCTGGTCGTCACCCGCGCCGCACTGCTCCAGGCCCTCGGAGAGCCCACCGAGGCCACGGACGGCGGTGCCCCGTGAGTCAGGTACAGAGAAGCCCCCAGGAAACCGCCACCACGGAAGGCGACCACCTGGGGGCAACCCCACACCCGTTCATCACCAACAGGACCTCGGACGAGGCACCGCCCATTCTACCAGCGGAAACGACCATGGCGGACATTCAGGACAGCTATCCGATGTCCATCTTCGACAACCACCAACAGATGCTGCGCGAAAGCGCCGTACCGCCCGCCATCGCAGCGGCACGCGGGTACGTCAGCATCGACAGCCGAGCCCAACTCCAGCGGCACGTCAGCGGCGGCGGGTTCGAGAAAGAGAAGCGCACCCCTGGGCTGCTCATCCCCATGCGGTGGACCGGCGGAGAGATCGTCGGGTACCAGTACCGCCCCGACCTGCCCGGCGAGACCAAGACCGGCAAGAAACGACCGAAGTACGTCAGCCCTACCGGCCGAGCCATCGTCATGGACATCCACCCCAGCCAGGCCGACAAGCTCGTCCAACCCGACGTCCCCCTGTGGATCACCGAAGGCGTCAAGAAGGGCGACGCCGCAGCGGCCCACGGGATCCCCTGCATCGCCCTGTCCGGGGTCGACAACTGGCAGGACCGCCACGGCGCGTTGCCCCAGTGGGCAGACGTCAACCTCGACGGTCGCACCGTCTACATCGCGTTCGACAGCGACGCCTACACCAAGAGGGCAGTCCGGGAAGCCGCCGGCAGGCTCTACAGCAGGCTCGAACTCAAGAGGGCCAAACCCGCGTATCTGATCGTCCCGGCCGGCGACGGCAGCAAGACCGGCCTGGACGACTACCTCGCGGCCGGTGGCAGCGTCACCGAGCTGATCAAAACCGCAACACACAACCTGCCACACGCTGTGGCGCCGTTGACCGACCTGCAGCAAAACCGGCTCGACCTGCTCAAGCGCAACCACGAGCTGGAACACCGAGGCCACATGCGGATGGCCATCCGGTTCGCCCGAGAGCACAACAACCAGGTCGTCCACGTCCCCGCCCTCGGGTGGCTCAAGTGGGACGGCCGACGGTGGAAAGAAGTCACCGACGCCCAGCTCTACCCCCTCGTCGCCCGGACCGTCCGAGCCGCCAAGAAAGCAGCCGTCGACCTCGGAGACCCCCGAGTCCACGGACCCGGCAAAGACCTCTACGACGACGCCAAGACCGCCGAAAGCGCCAACGGAGCCAACGGGGTCCTGAGACTCGCCTCCGGACAGGAAGAGATCCACCGAGACATCGAGCAGCTCGACGCCAACCCCGCGCTGGTCAACACCCCCACCGGGACCTTCAACCTCGACACCGGCCAGCTCCAACCCAACAACCCACAAGACCTGTGCACCAAGATCACCCGAGCCGAATACGACCGGACCGCCCTCGCCGACGCCGGCACCCGGTTCAACACCTTCATCGAACGGGTCCTGCCCGACCTCGACGTACGCGACTACGTCCAGAAAGCATTCGGGATGGCCATGTACGGCACACCCCTCGAACAGGCGCTGATCCTGTGCACCGGAGAAGGAGCCAACGGCAAAAGCACCCTGATCGAGCTGATCCACCACGCGATCGGCGACTACGGCGGGATCTGCCAACCCCAACTGCTCGCCGAGACCCGGTTCGTCGACAAGTTCGCTCTCGCCGACCTGGTTGGAGTCCGGTTCGCGATCACCTCCGAGACCAACGAAGCGGCGCAGCTCAACGTCGCCATGCTCAAGCGGCTGACCGGCGAGACCCGAGGACGAGCCGAACGGAAGTTCAAACCGTCGTTCGAGTTCGAGTACAGCCACACCCTTGTGATGGCGACCAACCACCCGCCGCAGGTCGACGGGACCGACCCCGCCGCCTGGCGACGGCTCAAAGTCGTCCCGTTCGACGTGGTCATCCCGGCCGGCGAACGCGACCCCGACCTGTTGGGGAAGCTCCGCGAGGAGTCCTCGGCGGTCCTGTCCTGGTTGGTGCTCGGCTACAAGCTGTACCGCGAAACCGGGCTGAAAGAACCCGAGGCGGTCCGGGAGAAGACCGAGCAGGTCCGTGCCGACAACAACGCGGTCGGCCGGTTCGTGGAGGAGTGCTGCATGCGAACCACGGCCGGCGCGGAGAAGATCTCGGTCCTGTACGAACGTTGGACGCAGTGGACCAAGGTCAACGGCGAGCCGTCGATGGACCAACAGAAGTTCAAGGCCGCGCTGGACCGGGAGGGGTTCCCGAACAAACGTCGGGGCAGCGGCCGGGTGGTCGTTGGGCTGGTCCTGCTCGCGGACGAGAGCGGGGACGAGAACCGACCCACCTGCCCCGTGTGCCGCGAGCCGATGGACTACGGCGAGAAGAAGCACGCGGAGTGCAGGTGGTAGCTCGGCGGGGTCTGCACCCCCTCTGACCGGCCACAGTGTAGGTGGGTGTAGTTCCGGAAGGAGCTTTCGGAGCTTCCGGGCCTCGTGTAGGGCCTGTCTCGGGAACTACACCCACCTACACCGAACTCCGCGTATAGCGCTCAATCACCTACCGCGATCAATCTGCGAGACGGGCGGACGCCCACCCCGAGGCCGTCCACGACCCCCGTCCCAGACCCCACGACCCGAACCAGGGAAGGCAAACCATGGTCAAGACCCAACCCCCACCCCGCCAGCGACTCACCATCCGCTACCGAGCCCGCCGGTACCAACTCGCCGCCATCGAAAGGTGGACCTGCACCAACTACGAACTCACCCCCGGCTGGGCCATCCTCCACAACGCCCAACAACACGACTGGGACGGCCGACCCCGCAACCACCCAACCCACCGCCACGCCATCCCCACCCACCGGATCGCCCAACTCACGCAACACTGAAACCACGCAGCCCCGCACAACCCCCGGCGCCAACCTCAACCCGACACGAGAGAGCGAGCGACACATTGGTCACCAGCTACGACCCCGACCGCGAATGGGAATTCGCCACCCACCGCAGCGGCTACAGCCGGACCGAACCCCTCGACCTGTACTGGGAACTCGACGGCGACCCCCTCACCGACGACTGGACCCCCGACGAGATCACCGCTGCCGACCTGTGGGACCGCTGGATCGACCAGTACATCAACCACCCCCGCAGGCCACGCCCAACCCCATACACCGTCACCATTTACTGGTCAGTCCAAGGCCCCGGCATCAGCGAAACCGCACCCTTCCGAGACTGGACCGGCCGAGACCTCCGACGGCAACCCGAAGACTTCCTCAGCTTCTACACCTGGCCCGTCGACCCCAAGACCGGCGAACGCCTCCAATGGACCCGGCTGCCCGTCGTCGACAAGCTCTGGCAACCGCACGGCACCAAGGGCGGCTTCATCCAAGAACACACCGGCTGGAAACCCTCACCCCTCCAAACCACCGTCGACATCGACCAGATCGCCCAAGCCGCCGGAGTGAAGCGACCCAAGATCGCCGAATAGAGCCGTCGGGATCCCACTCGCTGCCGGAGCCGTGGACCTGTCGGTCGACGTCCGGTCGGGTGCCGGTGGCCGTCGAGACCCGCCCGGAGAACAGCTCCTGTTAGCACCGGGGCGTAGCAACGGCGCTCCGCCGCAGGTCGGACCCGGTCGGACGTGCCAGGAGGTGGCGCACGGCGGGGTTCGGAAGGTGCCTCCGGGCCTGTCGCGGGTGCCGGCTCCTGTCTGGTCGGTGTGTTTTCCTAGACGCCGGAGTTGATCTTGAGGAGGGGTCTGGTGGCGGGGAAGACGCGGTTGCAACGCGCGGCGGAGGAACTGCGAGCGCTGGAGATGCGCCGCAAGGGGCTGCGGCTGGAGGACATCGCCAAGGAGTTGGGCGTCGACGAGCGGACTGTCTCCAGGCGACTGGCGGCGGCGTTCCACCGGATGGGAAGCGAGACCTTCGACCAGATCCGGCGGCGGGTCGAAGACCAGATCGACGGGGTCCTGCGGGAGGCGCACCGGCTGCTCGCCAACCCCGACCTGTCGGTGAACGAGCGGACCCGGGTCCTCGGGATCGTGTTGCAGTGCGAGCGGGACCGAGCGGCTCTGCTCGGGGTGCGGGTGCCGGCCCATGTGGTGGCGACGGTGGAGTTCGGGAACGAGTTGGAGGTGAGCCGAGGTGCCGATCGCGCTGGCCGGCAGTAGGGCCACACACCGGGCCTGCGGGCCGCGCTGCGCCGATTGGTGGGCGGCTGCCAGGGAGCAGGAGCGGGATTTGGCGAAGCTCCTACACGAGGCGCGGCGGGACGTGGCGGTGCGGGAGGGCCGTCCGGACCCGGGGCCGTTCGCGGAGCCGCGCAAGCCGTGCAGCGAGGCGTCGCGGAAGCGGGCGGCTCGGGAGCTGGCGGGGCTGCTGGCCGAGGCGGAGCGGGAGGTCGAGCGGCGGCGGGCGGAGCTGCGGGCGGCGCACGAGCCGGCGATGTTGGCGGAAGCTGCGGCGGCGGAGGCTGCCGCGTTGGAGCGACGACACCGGGCGGTGATGCACGACGACGGCCCCTCGGAGCTTTTCGGTGCCCGACCCCGCCCTGAACCCCGGCAGGCGGCTCCCGTGGCCCCGGAGGGCAAGGGAGAGGGCACGGAGACCCCACGGAAGCGCCGGCCCCGCCGCAGGCCCTGGTTCGACGTAATCGACGTGACGTAGCGACGGCGACCGGCAGGCCGACCATCCTGCGAGCACGTCCGAATTGGTAGAATTGACACACCCGTTCGATATCCGGTCGAGTCGACCCGGACGGCTGCCGCACCGAGCACTGGCCAGCGAGGTCCCGCAGCGACGACGACCCGACCACCCCGCCCGACCAGCAAACACCGTGCCCAGACCAGCGGCCGGCCCGGCTCCACGAGCCCGCCCGACCCGCGCTCCTCGCCACGGATGCCCAGGGCAACACCCGCAGGCACCGGACCACATTCGATGTGAGGACTAGGCATGAGTTTGCAGGACGACGCGACCGCCGCCCTGGACTGGGCGACCGCCCGGGAGCAGGAGCTGACCGCCGAGCTGGCGACCGCGCAGCAGATGCGCCGGCTGGTCGAGGCGAAGATGGCGCAGTTGCAGCACCCGAAGTGCGAGAACCGCCGCGCCCAGGAGCGGGAGGTCCCCGACCAGTACGTCGAGCTGCGGATCACCGCGCTTGACCGTGAGCTGACCGAGGTGCGCCGGCTGCGGTGCCTGGCCGAGCAGACCCTGAACGTCCAGGAGGGCTGAGCGATGCGCAGGGGCAGGGGTCAGTACGTCCCGACGCCACGGGAGCAGGAGGAGCTGACTCGGCGTTACATCGCCGAGCAGCAGCAGGCGATGGAGCGGCTGGTTCCGACGGCGACCCGGAGCCTGGAGCGGGAGCTGGAGGCGAACGAGCGGGCGATGCGGCAGGTGCTCGGCAGCAGCGACGACGGCCGGGAGTGGGCGCGGGAGGTGGCGGCGAAGGAGCCGCGTGCCAGTCACGGGCCGCAGGACGTACGGCCGGCGTGGGTGACGAAGGCGGCGGCGCGGAGCCGGCCGCTGGACCAGGACGTCTACAGCGACGAGGAGTGGTGACGGTGGGCAAGGTGGTTCGGGGCGGCCAGAGGTCGCCGAGGGCGACGGCGATGGGTCAGGTGCGGCCGGCGGAGGACGTCGCGGCGTCGGGTCGGGCGTTGGACCGGGAGCGGTCGCGTCAGGAGTCGGCGGATGCGCGTGGCCGGGAGGCGCACTCGCGGACGGTCGAGGGTACGCAGCACACGACGTACTGACCGGCAGGGACTCCGGCTCCCACCTGGCTACCTCGGGCCGCAGGTGGGAGCCGGTCTGTATTCACGGTCTACTCCGCCAGATCGGGGTCCGCCATCGCGGCGCGGAGGTTGAACTGCAGCTCGGCCAGGTCACGCTGGATGCCGATGATGAAAGGGCTGTCGGCGTCTAGGTAAGGGCTGCCTTGGGGGGTGTGGTTGGGGTCGCCTTCGTACAGTTCCCAGCGCAGATCCTCCTCAGAGCGGCGTAGCTGGTACCACGCATCCCGCACGGCCTTCGGTGCCAGTAGCTTGACCTGGGCGGTGAGCTTCTCGTGGTGGATTAGGTCGTCGGGTCCTTTGGATTTGGTATTTCCAAGCTCGTCGGTGACCGCATCCAGCGTGGCCTCGAAGTTCTGCGAATACTCCGCCATGTCCACGTACAGCTTGATTCGCAGCTCGCGAAGCCGATCTGCCCGCTGACGTTGCCAGCGGATCTCGTCGACCTCACGCTCTCTTCGCCACCGCTCGTCTTCTCGCTTCTTGCTGGCGCGCTGGGTGAGCCAAGCGGCGGCGACGGTCCCGCTGACGCCGACCGCAGCTACGACGATCGGCACCCACAGGGGAGTGCTTGCTTCCATCTGGTCAGTCTGGCGGCTGCCTGCGACGCTCCGCGCGGCCCGTGGGGTCGCTCGTGGGTCTCCCGTGGCTCCCGACGGCCTCGCGGCGCGCGGGCGGGGTGTAGGCGGGGCTGGCTGGCTGGGGCCGGCGGAGAGGCTCTCAGGGCGGGTCGGCTACTTGGGGTCTGCGTCGATCGGGCGGGGTGGCCTGTGTTCGGCGATCCACGCCTCGACGTCGGCGCGCAGCCAGACGGTCATCCCGTGCAGGCGCTGGAACGGTTGCGGGAAGGTCGGGTAGCGCACGAGCTGGCGCATCCGGGTTCGGCTCACGCCGAGCAGCTCTTGCAGCTCGTGCGGACCGACCAGCGGCCCCGGGACCTCACCCACACGGCGACCGTATTTGCGGCTGGACTGCCGGTTTAGGACTACCTACTTGCGCAGACCCGTTCGAGTGGCCAAAGTAATCCTGTGGTGACCGTCCGGTGGAGGACCCGAGGCCCGGCGGGCGGTCGCCCACTTCAACACCGACCGGAGGGAGCCGCCCGTGGACCAGGCAACCGAGTTGGAGTGGCTGCGCGAACGGGTCAAGGGGCTGGAGACCGCGTTGCAGTGCTCGCGGCGGGAGTTGATCGACGTGCGCTGCCGGTTGGCGTTGATCGCCCGGGTGGCCGGAGATCTCGAACGGGCGAAGCGCGCCCCGGGTGTGGCGTTCGGCGCGATCAACGCGGCGCTGTACTCCGAGCCACAGAGTCTGCGGCAAGTCGGACGGCATTTGTCCCGGCGACCCCGGCCCATCGTCTAGCGGAGGGTGGTGGCCCCGATCTGGTTGATGAACGTGAAAATGACTCCGATCTGGACAGTCGCTGGGATGTCGGCTGCGCCCGTTAGCGTGGTTCCCCAGATGTTCCAGCTAGTGATCCGGGGGGACCACATGGCAAGCGGGTTCAAGCCCAAACCAGGGGTATTCAAGGAGATTCAGCGGACGCTGGAGAGGGAGGCCCGGAAGCACCCGGTCCGGATCCCGATCCAGGCCGAGGCGGCCGGCACGGGGGCCGTAAGCGGCGGCGGAGGCGGTCGGGGAGGTGTGACCGGTTCAGAATTCGACCTTGTCGCCGGGTTTTTCCTCGACTGGCTGTTCGTGCTGCAGAAGTCGCAGCGGGGGGCGTGGCCATCCATCAGCCAGTTGGTGGAGTCGACCGGCAACCAGGAGTTCCTGCCCATGGTCGAGGCGCAGGGTGACGTCGCAGTGGACGCCTTGGTTCAGGACGACCTCGTCAAGGAGGCCAAGGCGATGGGCCGGTTCGGCATGCTCCGGCGCATCAGCTTGACGGACGCCGGGAACCGCGAAGCCGCCCAGCGGATCGAGCGCCGGAGGGACAACCGCGCCCGCCGCAACGCTTGTCGGGACGCGGTCCTGCGATGGGTGTACGAGCGGGACGCCAACGGCGAGTCGACCGAGATCGCCGAGATCGTGACCAGCCCGTACGGCTGGTTCAGCGGGGAGCTGTACAGCGGGGCCGACCTGGCCGGCGCGGTCCAGTTCCTGCGGGAGCGGCGGCTGCTGGGCGGGACCGACGAAATCCCGACCATCGAGCCGGCCGGGACCGAGTGCATCGAGCAGTACGGAGGGGTTGTGGACTACCTGAACCGGGGAGACGGTGCCGGCGTGAACGTGACGATCTTGGGTGACAACAAGGGCCAGCTCGCGGTGGCGAACCGGGACGTCGCCCAGACCCAGACCAACACCAACGAAGGCCAGGTGTTGGCCATCTTCGCGGAGGCGCTGCGGGAGTTCGCCCGGCTGTTGCCGGAGGACCAGCAGCCCCGGTACGAGATGGTCGCGTCTGAGCTGGAGCAGGAGGCGGCGAAGGAGCAGCCGGACAAGACCTGGGTGCGGTCGCTGCTGGACCGGGGGAAGGGTCTGTTGGAGGGCGCTCCGGCGAACCTGCAGCACCTGGCGCAGGTGGCGAAGATCGGGTTCGACCTCTACGGGCAGGGCCTGAGCTGACCTGCTCGCCGTGCCGGGCCGTTGCTAATCCGGCTGCTACTCAACGGGCAGGGACGGCCCGGTACGGACAGGTACGAGCCGGGATCGGCCGGGGACGGAGACGCACGTCCGGGCACTGCGGGACACGGCGGGGGAGCGGCCGGGACACCTGACGGGCGATGAATCCTGACACGTCGGGGCCCGGTTCCGGGAGTGCGTTGTGGCGCGGCGTACGTGGTTCGTACCCTCATCCCGGACGTTCCCCCGCGTCACCACCTGATCCGGAAGGACCCCGGTGCTGTACTGGCTGCTGAAGTACATCATTCTCGGCCCGTTGCTGCGGCTGGTCTTCCGACCGCAGGTCGAGGGGTTGGCGCACGTGCCGGCCACCGGCCCGGTGATCCTGGCCAGCAACCACCTCTCCTTCTCGGATTCGATCTTCACCCCGCTGATCGTCAAGCGAAAAGTCACCTTCATCGCGAAAGCCGAATACTTCACCGGCAGGGGCGTGAAGGGATGGCTGACCAAGCTGTTCTTCGTCGGCGCGGGCACCATCCCGGTCGACCGCTCCGGTGGGCAGGCCGCCCGGGCCGCACTCGACACCCAGCTCGAGGTGCTGCGCGCCGGTGGCGTCGCCGGCATCTATCCGGAGGGCACCCGGTCACCCGACGGCCGGCTCTACCGGGGCAAGACCGGGGTGGCCCGGCTCGCCCTGGAGAGCGGTGCCCCGGTGGTCCCGATGGCCATGCTCAACTCCGACGCCATCCAGCCGACCGGGCAGATCATCCCCAACCTGGGCCGGATCCGGATCCGCTTCGGCCCCCCGCTCGACTTCTCCCGCTACGCCGGCCTGGCCGGTGACCGGTTCGTCGAGCGCGCCGTCACCGACGAGATCATGTACGAGCTGATGGAACTCTCCGGCCGGGAGTACGTCGACACGTACGCCCAGAAGGTGAAGAACGCGCCGCCGCGCCGGCCGGTAGCCGCCTGAGGTCAACCGGCGCCGGCGATCCGCAGCAGACCACCGGCGGCGTGCCGGTCCGCGAACGCGCGCACCCGGGCCAGCGTCTCCGTCGCGGCCGGCGGGTCCGCCTCGGTCAGCGGCCCCACCGCCAGGGCGGCGGCGATGACCTCGTCGGTGACGTCGGTCATTCCGGCGTACCCCTCCGCGGCGGCGGTGAACAGCCGGCCGGCCCGGGCCAGGTCGCCGTCGCGGCGGGCCAACGCCGCGTCCGCCGAGCAACCGGCCGCCCGCGCCCAGCGGGTCGCGCGCGGCGCGCGGCCCAGCAGGTCACGCACCAGCAGCGCGGCGTCGTCACCGAGCAGGCCGGCGACGTGACCGACCGCCGGCACCCACTCGGCGAACGGGATCATCCGGGTGCGCCGCCAGTCCGCGTCCAGCTCGGCCAGCAGCGCGAGCGCCTCGTCCCGGCGGCCCTGCACCGCGCGGCAGAGCGCGGCGTGTGCCACGGTGGACCGCAACACCCGGTGGAAGCCGCTGCGCCGCGCGGCGACAAGCGCCTGGTCCACCAGGTCCGGGGCGCCGTCGGCGGCGGCCGGGCCGTCGCCCAGCGCCCGGATCCAGCCGGAGATCGCCACGATGTGCAGGTCCCACTCGTCGGTCGGGCGCCGGGTGGACCCCTCGGCCATCCGCAGCGCCGCGGTCCAGTCCCCGCTGTAGTAGGACCGGGTCCACTGGTCGCTGAAGCTCACCGTGAGGCCGTGCTCGCCGGCCAGGTCCAGCGACCGCTGCTCGTCGACCAGCCGGGCCGAGCCGGCCAGGTCGCCCTCCTCCTGCAACGCCCACGCCAGGTTGTGCACCGCGCGACGGCGGCTGGTGAGCCGCTCCACCCGGCACTCCTCGGTGACCTCGGCCAGCTCGGCGTACGCCTCCTCGACGCCGGCCTGGTAGCGGGCCACCGCCAGGGTGATCCGGGCGTTGGCCCGCGCCTCGCGCAGCTCCAGCCGCTCGGCCAGCTCGGCGGCGCTGCCGGCGGCGGCGCAGGCCGGCTCGGTCTCCGCGTCGAGCATGTGCGCCCGGGCCAGCTCCAGCAGCACGCCGACCTTGTCCTCGCTGTCCGGCAGCGCGGCGTGCAGCCGGATCGCCCGGTCCAGGCAGCGCAACGTCTCCGACCGGTCGGCCCGGGCCCACGCCGCGGTGGCCAGCAGCCGCCACGCCTTCGCCGCGCCGGGCAGGTCACCGGCGTCGGTCAGCTGCCCGGCGAGACGGGTCAGCAGGGCCGTGCCGTCGGCCACCAGGAACCCGTCCTGGTCGGCGTAGAAGGCCAACTCGGCCTGGAACAGCTCCAGCGCCGGATCCGGCCCGCACTCGACGCTGAGCGCGCGCTCGACGAGCGTGGCCGCGGTGTCCAGCGCGTGCAGGTCGTACGCCCGGCGGGCGGCCCGGTGCAAGGCGGACCGGGTGGCGGCGGCGTGCGGAGCCTGGTCCAGGCCCACCGTGCGGGCGATCTCGTGCGCCGCCCACCGGTGGTTGGCCATCACCTCGGCCAGGTCGTGCTGCCGGCCGTCGGCGAGCTGCTCCAGCCAGTCGGCGGCGCGCTGGTGCCGGGCCACCCGCTCGGCGCGCGGCAGCCGCTGATAGCAGACGTCCCGCACCAGCACGTGCCGGAACCGGTACTCCGGCTGCCCGGGCATGGTCGAGGTGGGCAGCTCGAAGACCAGGTCGCGCCGCTGGAGCCGGTGCAGCGCCCGTTCCACCCACTCCGCCGGCCGGCCCAGGGCCAGCGCCACCGGCGCCGCCCAGAACTGCACCCCGACCACCGAGGCGGCCTGGAGCACCGCCCGGTCGGCCGCGTCCAGCAGGTCCAGCCGGTTGGCGATGACCGCCTGGACGGTACGCGGCATCCCGGCGCCGCCGGCCGGGTCGAGGCGTACCGGGCCGGCGGCGCGCTCGACCAGGCCGCCGTCGAGCAGCATCCGGGCGTACTCCTGGGCATAGAGCGGGTTGCCGTCGGCGAACTCGATGAGCGGCGCGCGGGCGTCGCTGGGCAGCGTGGCCTGGCCGAGCAGCAGCGAGTAGAGCGTGTCGATGTCGCCGTCGTGCATCGGCGGCACCGAGATGGACATCGCACCGCTGATCGTGCCGGTCCACGCCGGGTGCCGCTCGCGCAGCTCCGGCCGGGCGGTGGCGACGACCAGCAGCGGCACGTTGCGGGCCGCCGCGCCGAGCTGCTCCACGAAGGAGAGCATCGCCTCGTCGGCCCAGTGCATGTCCTCGAAGACGAGCACGGTCGGGCCGGTCGCGGCCAGCGCGAGCAGGAAACGCCGCCACGCCGCCTCGGTCTCGGCCGAGGTGAGCCGCTCCCCGGGCACGCCCACCAGCGGGCCCAGCGCCTCGGCCAGCCGCACCGCGTGCGGGTCGGCGAGCCGGCTTAGCCGCTCGCGCAGGCGCTCCCGGGCGGCGGCCGGGTCGTCGGCGCCGGTCAGCCCGGTCCAGCGGCGCACGATGTCGGCGAGCGCGGCGTAGGTGACGTTCTCGCCGAACGGTGGGCACTGACCGGTCAGCCAGGTGACCCGCGCGCCGGGCAGATTCGCCGCGTGCCGGGCCAGCTCGCGCAGCAGCCGGCTCTTGCCCACCCCGGCCGGGCCGAAGACGGTCAGCAGCTGCGACGTGCGCTCGGTGACGGTGCGGTGCAGCGCACTGACCAGCAGGCCCCGCTCGTGGTCCCGGTCGACCATCGGGGTCAGCTCGGCGCCCTGGTCGTCGCGCCGGGGCCGGGCCTGCACGGCCAGCCAGATCCGGCTCACCGCCGACCGGCCGCGCAGCGTCACCGGCGGCTGGTCGGCGTACTCCATCTCGCGCCGGGTGGCCGCCCAGGTGCTCTCGTCGACCACCACGCCCCCGACCGGCGCCAGCGCCTGCAACCGGCTCGCGGTGTTGACCACGTCGCCGGTGACGAACGCCTGGCCGCCGTCGCGCGCCGCGGCCAGGTCGACAAGCGCCTCGCCGGTGGCGATGCCGACCCGGAAGCCGAGCGGGGGCTGCGGTCCGGCCGGCTGCCGGGCCAGGCTCCGCTGCAGCTCCAACCCGGCGCGTACGCACCGCAGCGCGTCGTTGTCGGTGGCCACCGGC
Source organism: Micromonospora humi (assembly GCF_900090105.1). GTDB lineage: Bacteria > Actinomycetota > Actinomycetes > Mycobacteriales > Micromonosporaceae > Micromonospora > Micromonospora humi. The sequence goes on from NZ_FMDM01000003.1 coordinate 303,665, forward strand.
GCGCCGAACAACGCCATCACCGCGTCGCCGATGTACTTCTCCACCACGCCGCCGTACTGGTGCACCAGCCGGCGCACCGTGGCGAAGTAGACCTGTTGCAGGCCGCGGGCCTGTTCCGGGTCGGCCCGCTCGGCGTACGTGGTGAAGTCGACGATGTCGATGAAGAGCACGCTCACCTGCCGGCGGTCCTCCTGCACCGCGACCGCGTGGTCGCGCAGCGGCTGGCCGCAGTTGGTGCAGAAGTTGGCCCCGGCGTCGTTGGCGTGACCGCAGCCCGGGCAGGCGGCGGCGAGCGGCCGGCCGCACCCGCCGCAGAAGCGGTCGTCCGGCCCGGCGCTCCGGGAGCAGTGTCCACAGGTGAGGTCGATGTCCGGCTCCGTACGCGTGAGGTCACCAGTGTCCCGCGCGGCCGGCAGTCGGGTAACCGACCCCTCGGCGGGACGTCACGGCTGTTCGGCCGGGTCTAGTCTCCCCTAGCAGGAAGTCCCGTCGACAGGGAGAGTGCCGTGCACGTCCGGCTTTCCGCCCCATGGACCGATCCACGAGGGACGGTGTGGGCCTCGGGCGACACGGTCGACGTGGACGCCGTCACACTCGCCGAACTGGAGGAAAAAGGCATGGTGGAGCAGCCCACGAGCAGCGGATCGTCCGAGACCACGACCACCACCACGACGACGCCGCCGAAGAAGACCGACCCGTCGAAGATCGGCCCCGGCCCGAGCGCGCCGCCGGCCGACACCAAGGACAACTGAGACCAGGGGGAGCCGGTGGCCGCGGCCACCGGCTCCGCCGTGCCCGGTCGGCTCAGGCCACCGCCGCCACCGCCGCCCGCCGCCCCACCCGCCCACCGAGGGCCCGGGTCAGCAGCGGCACCACGAGCGCCAGCGTGGCGAGGATCCCGACGCCGGACACGGCCAGCAGCCACCGGGGTCCGATCGCCCCGAGCAGGGACGCCCCGGCGAGGTACGCCAGCACCTCCGCCCCGTAGGGGAACATGTAGACCGTGCCGAAGACGACGCCGAGCCGTTCGGCCGGCACGTGCTGTTGGATGAGCGTGTCCGACGCCACGTGGTGCCAACCCGCGCCGGCCCCGGCCAGCGCCTGCCCGACGAGCGCCACGCCGATCACCGGACTCACGCCGGTGACGAGCGTGCCGACGCCGAGCGCGAGCACCGCGCCGTAGAGCACGAACTGCATCCTGGTTCGTCCGCCGGCGCGGGCCAGCAGCATCGGGCCGAGCACCATGCCCACGCCGTAGGCGGTGCCGAGCAGGCCGATCATGACCTCGTCGGCCGCGAGCGCGGTGCGTCCGAGCGGCACCAGGGCCAGGTTGTCCAGCGCGGCGAACGTCACCAGCACCAGGAAACCGATCGAGACCGCCCGCACCACGCCGCTGGTGCGCACGACGTGCATGCCCGCGCCGAGCACCTGACGGTACGGCTCGCGCGGTGGGGTCGGCGCGCCGGGCGCGGACAGCCCGCGTACGCCGCCGATCAGCAGCGCGGACGCCACGAAGGTGGCGGCGTCGACGATCAGCGTGGACGTCAGGTCGATGGTGGCCAGCATCAGCCCGCCGAGGGCCGGGCCGGCGGCGAACCCGATGTTCATGCCGACCGCCAGTTGGGCGTTGGCCGCGGGCAGCCGCTCCTGGCCCACCAGCCGGGGCAGCAGGCTCCGGCCGGCCGGGGTGAAGGCGGTGGCGGCCAGGGTGGCCGCGGTGACCGCCGCGAGCAGCACCGGCAGCGGCGGGGCCAGCAGCGCCAGGGTGAGGTAGAGCAGGGCCTGGGTCAGGTCGCAGCCGACCATCAGCCGGCGTTGGTCGAACCGGTCGGCGAGCGCGCCCAGCAACGGTCCGAGGAGCCTCGGCGCGGTGGTCGCCAGCAGCAGCAGGGCCACCGCCGTGCCTCCGTACCTGTCGTAGGCGGCGATCAACAGCGCGGTGCGGGCCAGCTGGTCGCCCAGGTAGGAGACGAGGCGGGCGGACCAGTAACGACGAAAGGCGACATTGCCGCGGATCAGTGACATGCCCGTCAACTCCTCGCTGCGATCGGTCTGTCCGGCGGGGCACCGGGGCAGGGGCGCGCGGGGCAACCTTGGCAGCGGGGATCGGGGCCGGACAACGGCTCTTCAGGCAGCAATTAATGCACATATGTCTATTTTGTCCGACTCGCATCGGCCGTAGCGTCTGTCCCGTACCGCCGCACCAGACGCGGCGGACCGACGATCTCCGGGAGGAACGATGACCACCTCGACCAACGCCACCGCGACCGGCTGGGCCGGCCCCGGCTTCTCCGCCACCACCCCGCAGGGCTGGATCGGCCCCACCCGCGGTTGGGCCGGCCCGACCCGCGGTTGGGTCGGCCCCACGCGTGGCTGGCTCGGCCCGACACGCTGACGCGGCACACGCAGGCGCCGACCGCCCGAGGCGGTCGGCGCCTGCGTGTGCGTGGGGTGGGCCGGGGCGCGCCGGCGCGTGGTGCGCGCGCTCCCGGGGTGGCGCCGGCGGTGGGCGCGGCGCCGGTGGTGGACCTAGCGGTCGCTCATGCCGGCGCGGCGGCGCAACGCGGCCACGTCGGTCACCACGATCCGACGACCTTCGGTACGCAGCCAGCCGCGGCTGGCGAACGAGCCGATGGCCTGGTTGACGCTCTGTCGCGACCCGCCCGCCATCTCGGCGAGCTGGCTCTGGTTGAGCTCGATGGTGATCATCGGAGCCTGGCTCTCGCCGGCCAGCCGGACCAGCGTCTTGGCCACCCGGCCGGGCAGGTCGAGGAAGACGTGGTCGGCGTTCTGCTCGGTGAGCCGGCGGATCAGCTGGCCGAGCGAGCGCATCACCGCGTCGAGGATGCGCGGGTTGGAGTGGACCAGCTCCATGAAGGCGGGGCGGGACAGCGCCAGCGCGGCGCAGTCCTCGATGGCCTCGGCCGACGCCGACCGGGTCGAGGCGTCCAACAGGGAGACCTCGCCCAGCACGTCGGGGGGTCGGATCACCGACAGCACGGCCCGCTCGCCGGTGGGGGCGGTGCGGAACACCGCCACGGCGCCGCGGCGCAGCACGATCAGGGACTCACCGGGGTCGTTCTCGACGAAGAGGAGTTGCCCCTTGCGGTAGGTGCGCGGCACGGCCGCGGCGATGACGCGCTGCCGCACCTCCGGCTCCAGCCCGGCGAACATCTCCACGCCCGTGAGCGCGTCACCTGGCTCCGGCAGGCGAGACTCCACGGCCAACCCCTCCCCGGTCAGAAGTCACCACTCGCACACCGGGTGAAGCTGTCAGTCCCGGTACGAGGCAGCTCAACCGGTTCGGCGCCCGACGGCGGTACACATCAGATCATGACGTCCCGGTAGCGTGCTGTACACCCCTGGAGACACTTCCGTGACCATGCCCGGCCGGCGACCGGCGCCGCGCCGACCTCGGCGGACGCCCCGGCGACGGCCCGGCGGGGCCGATGGGCGAGGATGGTGCCGATGGCCTACCGCTACTTCTATGACTGCGAATTCATCGAGGACGGCCGCACCGTCGACCTGGTGTCGATCGGCGTCGTCGACGAGTACGGCCGCGAGTTCTACGCGGTCTCCACCGAGTTCGACGACTCCCGGGCGGTGCCCTGGGTGCGGCGCAACGTGCTGGACAAGCTCCCCTCGCCGGCCGACCGGGCGTGGCGCTCGCGGGAGCGGATCCGCGACGACCTGCACGAGTTCCTGCTGGCCCCGGTGCGCGACCGGCCGGGCGAGCAGCTCGAACTCTGGGCCTGGTACGCGGCCTACGACCACGTGGTGCTGGCCCAGCTCTGGGGCGCCATGCCGGCGCTGCCCCGGGAGATCCCCCGGTTCACCAAGGAGCTGCGCCAGCTCTGGGACGACCGGGGCCGGCCCCGGCTGCCGGAGGCCGAGTCCGGCCGGCACGACGCGCTCGTCGACGCCCGGCACAACCTGGCCCGCTGGCGGGCCATGACCACGCGCTGAGCGCAGCGAGGGCCGTGAGCGCCTGCCCCAGGCTGCGCGGCAGGTTTGACCCGTTCTGCCCGGGGCACCGGAGCGGCATCACGCCGATCCGAGGAGGGGTTCATGAGCAACGAGCCGTCCAGCGCGGCCGACGCCCGCCGCAAGGTCACCGAGCTGATCCGGGACGCCCGGATCTGCCTGCTCACCACCACCGCCGTCGACGGGCGTCTGGTGAGCCGGCCGATGGGCCTGCAGGAGGCGGACTTCGACGGCGACCTGTGGTTCTTCGCCTACGCCGACTCCGCCAAGGTCCGGCAGATCCGGGTGAACCCGCAGGTCAACCTCGGCTTCTCCGACCAGAGGCACAACGCCTGGGTCTCGGTGGCCGGCACCGCCACCGAGGAGTGGGACGCCGCCCGGGCCAAGGAGCTGTGGAACCCGCTGCTGAAGGCCTGGTTCCCGGACGGCCTGGAGACGCCGGGGATCACCCTGATCAAGGTGCACGCCGGCTCCGCGGAGTACTGGGACTCCCCGGGCAGCACGGTGGTCAACCTGCTCGGCTTCGCCAAGGCGGCGGTGACCGGGAAGCCGCCGAAGGCGGGGGAGAACCAGGAGGTCGGCTACTGACCGGTAGCCGGCTCGGGGGCGGGACGGCCCGGGGCGCGGTGCCGGCGCACACCAGCGCCGACTACAGTTCGCAGTGACGGCCCGCCCCGGGCCGGCAACGGCGCCGATGGTCTGATCCGACACATATCCTGGGGCTTAATCCGGGCTTCACCTGATGCTTCAGGAGGATGAGCAGATCATGCGTATCGGCGTGCTCACCGGCGGCGGCGACTGCCCTGGTCTCAACGCGGTGATTCGGGCGGTGGTCCGCAAGGGCGTCGCCACCTACGGTCACGAGTTCGTGGGCTTCCGGGACGGCTGGAAGGGCCCGCTCGAGGGGCTGACCAAGCCGCTGGGCATCGCGGAGGTGCGCGGCATCCTGCCGCGCGGCGGCACCATCCTCGGCTCGTCCCGGACCAACCCGTTCAAGATCGAGAACGGCGTGCAGCGGATCAAGGAGAACCTGGCCGCGCAGGGCGTGGACGCGCTGGTCGCGATCGGCGGCGAGGACACCCTGGGCGTCGCCACCAAGCTCCACGAGCTGGGCGTCAACGTGGTCGGTGTGCCGAAGACGATCGACAACGACCTGGGCGCCACCGACTACACGTTCGGCTTCGACACCGCGGTCAACATCGCGATGGAGGCGATCGACCGGCTGCACACCACCGCCGAGAGCCACCACCGCACGCTCGTCGTCGAGGTGATGGGCCGGCACGCCGGCTGGATCGCCCTGCACGCCGGGCTCGCCGGCGGCGCCAACGTGATCCTGCTGCCGGAGCGGCAGTTCGACGTCGAGCAGGTCGCCGGCTACGTCGAGAAGCGCTTCCAGCACCAGTACGCGCCGATCGTGGTGGTCGCCGAGGGCGCCCAGCCGCTGGACGGCCAGATGGTGCTGCACAACCAGGAGCTCGACTCGTTCGGCCACGTCCGCCTCGGCGGCATCGGCCAGTGGCTCGCCGAGCAGCTGGAGGCCAAGACCGGCAAGGAGGCCCGCACCGTGGTGCTGGGCCACATCCAGCGCGGCGGCACCCCGACCGCGTTCGACCGGGTGCTCGCCACCCGGCTCGGCCTCCAGGCGATCGACGCGGTGCACGAGGGCGACTGGGGCAAGATGGTCGCCATGCAGAGCACGGACATCGTCCGGGTCCCGCTGGCCGACGCCACCGCGGAGCTGAAGACCGTGCCGCTGGAGCGCTACGCCGAGGCCGAGGTCTTCTTCGGCAGCTGAGGTGTGAAGAGGGGCCCTTGTTGACGCCTCGCGTATAGCAGGGGCCCCCTTTGACAGTCGCCGGAGTCGGACGAGGAGGCGCGGGTGGGCGGGCACACGGTCGCGGTGATCGGCGCGGGCAAGATCGGCGAGCTGATGCTCTCCGGGCTGCTGCGCTCCGGCTGGCCGGTGGAGCGGCTGCTCGCCACCGCGCGCCGACCGGCCCGCGCGCAGGAACTGGCCGACCGCTACGGCGTGCGGGTGGTCGACAACCCGACCGCGGTGGCCGAGGCCGACGTGCTGGCCGTCTCGGTGAAGCCGCAGGACGCCGCCGCGCTGCTCGACGAGATCGGCCCGAAGGTCCCGGCCGGCAAGCTGGTCATCTCGCTCTGCGCCGGCCTGCCGACCGCCTTCTTCAACCGCCGGTTGCCCGAGGGCACCCCGGTGGTGCGGGTGATGACCAACACCCCGGCCCTGGTCGACCAGGCGATGAGCGCCATCTCGCCGGGCGCGCACGCCACCGGCACGCACCTGGCCCTGGCCGAGGAGATGTTCTCCCCGCTCGGCGCGACCGTCCGGGTGCCCGAGTCGCAGCAGGACGCGGTCACCGCGCTCTCCGGCTCCGGGCCGGCCTACTTCTACCTGCTGGTCGAGGCGATGATCGACGCCGGCATCCTGCTCGGGCTGCCGCGCCAGGTGGCGCACGAGTTGATCGTGCAGACCGCGATCGGCTCGGCGGTGATGCTGCGCGACTCCGGCGAGCACCCGGTGAAGCTGCGCGAGGCGGTCACCTCGCCGGCCGGCACCACCATCTCCGCCATCCGCGAGTTGGAGAACCACGGCGTACGCGCGGCCATGCTGGCGGCGTTGGAGGCCGCGCGCGACCGCGCCCGCGAACTCGCCGCCCAGGTGTGAGGCGGCGGCCCCGCCGAGCGCCGCTCCCGTGCCCCATACTGGCCCGGTGTTCACTCTCGCCCAGGCGCGACACCTGGTGGCCACCCTGCGGCCCCGCGTCAACGAGCTGATCAAGCTGCGTGCCGACCTCGCCGAGCTGCGGGTCGACCTGGCCGACCACGGCGCCAGCGCGCTCGGCGGGCTCGCCGAGGTGAAGGCGCTGGAGGCCCGGCTGCACGCCGTGGTGGAGGAGTTCCACCAGCACGACATCGAGGTCAAGGGGATCGCCCCGGTGCTGCTCGACTTCCCCGGTGAGCGGGCCGGCCGGGCGGTGCTCTGGTGCTGGTTGGAGGGGGACACCGACGTCCGCTGGTACCACCGGGTGGAGTGCGGCTTCGCCGGCCGCCGTCCGGTCTGAACCGTCCGGTCCGCGCCGCTGCCGCCGGTCCGCGCCGGCGGCCGACGACGAGCCCGGTGCCCGGCGGCCGATCGTGACCGGCCGCCGGGCGCGCGTGGGTCAGCTGTCGGCGTAGCGGCGGGCGGCGGCGAGGGCGTCGCGCAACCGTCGCGCGTCGACCGTCGCGGGCCGTTCCCAGTCGCCGTCGGTGGCGTAGATGCCGGCGTACGCGGTGGTGTCGCGCTGGAACCGCCAGCCCTCGGCGAGCGGCCCGACGTCGACGGCGTCGTAGCCCAGCGAGTCGAGGAACGCGGTGACGCTGGCCTTGGCGGCCTCGTCGTCGCCGGCGATCGGCAGGGCGGTGCGGTCCGTCGCGCCGGCCGGGCGGCCCAGGGCGCGCAGGTGCGCGAAGTAGATGTTGTTGAAGGCCTTGACCACGCGCGACTCCGACAGGTGCCGCTGGAGCAGTTCGCTGGTGGTGGTGGACTCGTCGTCCAGTTCGGCGAAGCGCCCGTCCCGGTCCGGGTAGTAGTTTCCGGTGTCGATCACGATCTTTCCGGCGAGCGGGGCGGCCGGCACCTCACGGTAGGCGCGCAGCGGGATCGTGACGACCACGAGGTCGCCGGCGGTCGCCGCCTCCGCCGCGGTGGCCGCCCGGGCCCGGGGGCCCAGTTCGGCGACCAGTTCCTTGAGCGTTTCCGGTCCTCGTGAGTTGCTGAGTACCACGTCGTGGCCGGCTTCCACCGCGAGCCGGGCCACCGTGCCGCCGATGTTGCCGCTGCCGATCAGTCCCACAGTCGTCATGTCCGGTGCCAACCCCGTCGACGCCCCGCGGCATTCCCTGGCGGAATCCTTCATTGAAAGATCGCCGACCGGCATCGATTTGTATGGACAAGTCTCAATGGACTGAGACCGCGAATCGGTGATCTTCCATGTTTGGTGATCTCATTGATATCAATCTCTCACCACCACTTCCCACCCCCAGGAGTGCGACGTGCGGAGATCCCGTCTTGCCACCATCGCCCTGACCCTGGCCGCCTCGGTCGGGTTCACGCTGCCGCTGGCCGCCCCCGCCCAGGCGGCCCCGTCCGACCGTTACGTCGCGCTCGGCGACTCGTACGCCTCCGGCGTCGGCGCCGACAGCTACACCTCCGAGAGCGGCAACTGCCTGCGCAGCACGAACGCCTATCCGGCGCTCTACAACGCGAACATCCAACCGGCCTCCTACCGCTCGGTCGCCTGCTCCGGCGCCACCACCGCGGACGTCATCAACAACCAGCTCTCCGCGCTCTCCTCGACCACCACGCTGGTCAGCGTCACGATCGGCGGCAACGACGTCGGCTTCGCCAACATCATGAGCACCTGCGTGCTCCAGGGTGAGTCGCAGTGCGTGGCGGCGGTGAACTCGGCCATGAACGTGGCCCGCACCCAGATGCCGGGCCGGCTCGCCAACGTCTACAACGGCATCCGCAACCGCGCCCCCTCGGCCCGCGTCGTGGTGGTCGGCTACCCGGTCTTCTACCAGCTCGGCACCGTCTGCGTCGGGCTCACCGCGACCTCGCGGGCGAAGATCAACGAGGGCATCAACCTGCTCGACGACATCACCCGGACGGCCGCCACCTCCGCCGGCTTCACGTTCGCCGACGTCCGGTCCATCTTCGTCGGTCACCAGCTGTGCAGCTACGGCACCAAGTGGCTGCACGCGTTGAACGTGCTGAACCTGACCATCTCCTACCACCCGACGGCCGCGGGCCAGTCCGGCGGCTACTACCCGGTCTTCCGGTCCGCCGCCGGCTGAGCGAGGCGCCCGGCCCGCGAGCGGCATGCCCCGGTACGGGGGGCATGCCGCTCCGCCGTGCGCTCAGGCCGGCAGGACCTTCTCGATCGCCGCGCGCAGCTCGGCGTCCTCGGGCGTGACCTGCGGGGCGAACCGGGCGGCCGCCGTGCCGTCCGGCGCGACGATGAACTTCTCGAAGTTCCAGCGCACGTCGCCGGTGTGTCCCTCGGCGTCCGGCGTGGACACCAGCTCGGCGTAGAGCGGGTGCCGGTCCGGCCCGTTGACGTCGACCTTCTCGGTGAGCGGGAAGGTGACGCCGTAGTTGACCTGGCAGAACTCCTCGATCTCCGCGGCCTCGCCCGGCTCCTGACCGGCGAACTGGTTGCACGGCACGCCGAGCACGGTGAGCCCGCGCCCGGCGTAGGTGTCGGCGAGCGCCTGCAGGCCCGCGTACTGCGGGGTGAGGCCGCAGCGGGAGGCCACGTTGACCACCAGCAGGGCGCGGCCGCGGTAGCGGTCGAGGTCGGCCGGGCCGCCGGCGAGGGCGTCGATGGGTACGTCGAAAACGGTCATGCGACGAGGCTACGGGCCGTCGGGCGGCTCGCCCCGCGCCACCCGTGAAATCGACGCATCTACATCTTGACGAACTGATGACGGCGTGAGTAGCGTCTCAGCAATCAATTTGGAAAGTTTCCTAACTATTGGGGAGACGCCGTATGAAGAGATCGCTCCGCCGGGCCCTCTGGGCCACCGGCGCCGTGGTCGCGCTCGCGGTCGCCGCGGTGCCCGTGACCACCGCGTCGGCCGCCGGCAGCGTCACCGCCACGTTCACCAAGGTGCAGGACTGGGGGACCGGTCACGAGGGACGGGTCACCGTCACCAACGGCACCGGCGCGAGCGTGAACGGCTGGCGCATCGAGTTCGACCTGCCCTCCGGCACCTCGATCAGCAGCTCCTGGGACGCCGACGTGACCCGCACCGGCGACCACTACGTCGCGGTCAACAAGAGCTGGGCCGGGTCGCTCGCGCCCGGGGCCAGCTTCAACTGGGGCTACAACGGCACCGGGGCGTACAAGGGGCCGCTGAACTGCACCGTCAACGGCGGCTCCTGCGCCGGTGGCGGCACCCCGCCGACCACCGCCCCGCCCACCACCACGCCGCCGACCACCACGCCGCCGACGACGGCGCCGCCCACCACGCCGCCGCCGACCACGCCGCCCCCCACCACGACGCCGCCGACCGGTGGCAAGAAGGTGGTCGGCTACTTCGCCGAGTGGGGCGTCTACGGCCGCAACTACCACGTCAAGAACATCCACACCAGCGGCTCGGCCGCGAAGCTGACCCACATCCTGTACGCCTTCGGCAACACCACCGGCGGGCGGTGCAGCATCGGTGACAGCTACGCCGACTACGACAAGGCGTACACCGCGGCGGACAGCGTCGACGGTGTCGCCGACACCTGGGACCAGCCGCTGCGCGGCAGCTTCAACCAGCTGCGCAAGCTGAAGAAGATGTACCCGAACCTGAAGGTGCTCTGGTCCTTCGGCGGCTGGACCTGGTCGGCCGGCTTCACCCAGGCCGCGCAGAACCCGGCCGCGTTCGCCGACTCCTGCTACTCGCTGGTCAAGGACCCGCGGTGGGCGGACGTCTTCGACGGCATCGACGTCGACTGGGAGTACCCGAACGCCTGCGGCCTCCAGTGCGACAGCAGCGGCCCGAACGCGTTCAAGAACGTGGTCTCCGCGCTGCGGAGCAAGTTCGGCTCCAGCTTCCTGGTCACCGCGGCGATCACCGCCGACGGCAGCAACGGCGGCAAGATCGACGCGACCGACTACGCCGGCGCGGCGACGAACCTCAACTGGCTGATGCCGATGACGTACGACTACTTCGGCGCGTTCGCCGCCCAGGGGCCGACCGCCCCGCACTCGCCGCTCTACTCGTACACCGGCATCCCGCAGCAGGGCTTCTGGTCCGACGCGGCGATCCAGAAACTCAAGTCCAAGGGCGTGCCGGCCAACAAGCTGCTGCTCGGCATCGGCTTCTACGGCCGGGGCTGGACCGGCGTCACCCAGACCGCCCCCGGCGGCACCGCCACCGGCGCGGCGCCGGGCACCTACGAGGCCGGCATCGAGGACTACAAGGTCCTCAAGAACACCTGCCCGGCCACGGCCACGGTCGGCGGCACGGCGTACGCCAAGTGCGGCAGCAACTGGTGGAGCTACGACACCCCGGCGACCATCGGCGGGAAGATGAGCTACGCCAACACCCAGGGCCTCGGTGGCGCGTTCTTCTGGGAGCTCTCCGGAGACACCAGCAACGGTGAGCTGATCGGCGCCATCAAGGGCGGTCTCGGCTGAGCCGAGGTCGACGCACCAACGCACCACCCACCCGGCGGGGAGGGGCCGCACCGGCCCCTCCCCGCCCGCGTGGTCAACCCCGGGCGGCCCGGTGCCGGTGCTCGCCCGGGGACGACCCGTAGGCGGCCCGGAACACGCGGTTGAAGTGCGCCGGGTGCGCGAAACCGCACCGGGCGGCGATCTGCGCGACGCTCAGCCGCCCCAGCGTCGGGTCGGCCAGTTCCCGGGCCGCCCGCTCCAGCCGACCGGTGCGGATCAGCGCGCCGACGGTCGTACCGGTGCCCTCGAAGAGCCGGTGCAGCGACCGCACCGACAGGTGGTGCGCCGCCGCGACGGTGGCCGGGGTGAGGTCCGGATCGGCCAGGTGCTGCCGGACGAACGCCGTCACCCGCGCCCGGAGTCCGGTCACCCGGGTGTCGGCCGGCAGGTCCCGCTCGACGTCCAGCCGCCCGGCCAGGGCGCCGGCGACCAGGTCCAGGGCGATCCGGTCGAGGTGCAAGGCGTCGGACTGCGCGTACTGCTCCGGGTGCGCCGCGACGCGCCCCAGGAACGCGGCGAGCAGCGCGCCCATCCCGGTGCGGGCCGGGATGGGCGCGGCGCACAACTGCGCCAGCCGGCGCGGAGCCAACGGCACCGCCCGGTGCGGCACCAGGACGGTCAACGTCTCCACCGCCCCCGGCGTCGCACCGTCCGGCCGCAGCCGGGAGCCGTGCGGTCGGACGGTGTCGACGAGGGTGAACGCGGACGGGTCGAGCGGCCCCTCGCGGCGCTGCTGGGTCACCACGCCGCGTCCGGACAGCGGCAGGGCGAGCTGGTACAGCTCCGGGTCGCCACTGTCGATCATCTGGGCCGGGCGGGTGAACTCCAGCGACGGGTAACGCCAGACGCCGAGGCGGATCGTGCCGAGATCGATGACGCGGGCCGAGGCGGTGAAGTCGTCCGCGTACGCGCTGCGGATGGTGGCCGTCGACGACTGCCGGGCGACGAGGTCCTGCCAGAAGTCGAACCGCTCGGCCGGGGGCAGCCACGCGGTGTCGACCGACGTCACGGTGAGGATGGTTCGTCACCTCCGCCGAAGGGTGCGGTCCGGTGCCGCCACGCCACCCGAGACTAGTGATCGTCGAGCCGGGGTCGGGAGTCGGCGGGCGTGCCGGCTGGCCGGGCGGCGCGATCGAGGCGAGGATGGGGGAGGCCGGGGGCCGGCGCGCGGGTCGGTGTGACAGACTCGCCGCTCGACCGGTCCGTGCCGAGGAGGAGGGTCGATGGTTCCGCAGCACCGCCGCCGCCCGGTGGCCGCTCTCGCCCTGCTCACGCTTCTGCCGGCCGGCCTCGCCGGCTGCGGCTCGGGCGACGCCGGGGGGAACGCCGCCGCGCCCACCGGTCGGGCACCGGCCGAGGAGGCCGCCGCCAAGAGCCGGGAGCGGGTGCAGGCATACCTGGACGCGCTGGCCGCCCGCGACGCCGCCGCCGGCCGCAGCCAGCTCTGCGCGCCCCTGCAGGCCGCCTTCGACACCACCGCCACCGGCCCGAACGGCGACTTCGCCGACCACTTCACGGTGCCGCAGGCCACCATCACCGACGTCCGCACCGGGCCGCGTGGCCAAGAGGTCAGCGCCTCGATCACGGTGGCCGCCGGGTCGCGCAAGGCCACCCGGTCGCTGCTGTTCACGGTCACCCGCACCGGTGCCGACTGGTGCATCGCCGGCGAGACGCCGGGCGGCAACTCCGCCCAGCCGGCCGTCACGCCCTGACCCCGGCCGGGTGGGCACCGGTCTCCCACGCACCGGAACCGTCCCCCTCGGCGTCGGGCGGGCCGGGCGGTCGCCGTACGCTTTCCTGCATGCGCCATGAGTGGCACCAGCTGAGTCACCCCGCCGTGGGCAGCCCGGGTCTGCAGACCAGCCGCCCGACCGCCGACTCCGCCGAGGACGTGGCCCTCGGCCTCGACCGCTGGCGGGAGCTGCCGCGCGCGCAGACCCCGCCCTGGGGCGATCCGGCGCAGGTCGCCGAGGTCTGCACGGTGCTGGACACGGTGCCGTCCGTGGTCGCGCCCTACGAGGTCGACCAGCTGCGGCGGCGCCTCGCGCTGGTCTGCGAGGGCAAGGCGTTCCTGCTCCAGGGCGGCGACTGCGCGGAGACCTTCGCCGACAACACCGAGAGTCACCTGCTGGCCAACGCCCGCACCCTGCTCCAGATGGCGATCGTGCTCACCTACGGCGCGTCGCTGCCGGTGGTCAAGGTGGCCCGGGTCGCTGGCCAGTACACCAAGCCCCGGTCCCTGCCCACCGACGCCCGCGGCCTGCCGGCCTACCGCGGCGACATGATCAACTCGCTGGAGACCACGCCGGAGGCGCGGGTCGCCGACCCGCAGCGCATGATCCGGGCGTACGCCAACTCGGCCGCCGCGATGAACATGCTGCGGGCCTACCTGGCCGGCGGGCTGGCCGACCTGCACGCGGTGCACGACTGGAACAAGGACTTCGTCCGGCAGTCCCCGGCCGGCGAACGCTACGAGGCGATCGCCCGGGAGATCGACCGGGCCATCGCCTTCATCCGGGCCTGCGGGATGACCGACGAGGAGGCGCTGCGGACGGTCACGCTCTACTGCTCCCACGAGGCCCTCGCGCTGGAGTACGACCGGGCGCTCACCCGCATCTCGGACCGCCGGGCGTACGGGCTGTCCGGGCACTTCCTCTGGATCGGCGAGCGGACCCGGCAGATCGACGGCGCGCACATCGACTTCATCTCCCGGATCGCCAACCCGATCGGCGTCAAGCTCGGCCCCACCACCACGCCGGACGAGGCGATCGAGCTGTGCGAGAAGCTCAACCCGGAGAACGTCCCCGGCCGGCTCACGCTGATCAGCCGGATGGGCAACCACCGGGTCCGCGACGCGCTGCCACCGATCGTCGCCAAGGTCACCGCCGCCGGCGCCAAGGTGGTCTGGCAGTGCGACCCGATGCACGGCAACACCCACGAGTCCTCCAACGGCTACAAGACCCGGCACTTCGACCGGATCGTCGACGAGGTGCTCGGCTACTTCGAGGTGCACCGCGGCCTGGAGACCCACCCGGGCGGCCTGCACGTCGAGCTGACCGGCGAGGACGTCACCGAGTGCCTCGGCGGAGCCCAGGGCATCGAGGACCTCGACCTGCCCGACCGGTACGAGACCGCCTGCGACCCGCGACTGAACACCCAGCAGTCGCTGGAGCTGGCCTTCCTGGTTGCGGAGATGTTGCGTGGATAGAGTGATCGACCTTCGGACCGACACCGTGACCCGGCCGACGCCGGGGATGCGGGAAGCCATGGCCACCGCCGAGGTGGGCGACGACGTCTACGGCGAGGACCCGACCGTCACCGCGCTCGAGGCCGAGGTGGCCGCCCGGTTCGGCCACGAGGCGGCGCTGTTCGCCCCGAGCGGCTCGATGGCCAACCAGATCGCCCTGCAACTGCTCGTGTCGCCCGGCGACGAGCTGCTCTGCGACGCCGACGCGCACGTGGTCACGTACGAGGTCGGCGCCGCGGCCGCGTACTCCGGAATCTCGTCGCGGACCTGGCCGGCGGTGGGCGCGGACCTCGACCCCGACGTGGTCGCCGGGATGATCCGGCCGGACGGCTACTTCGCGGTGCCCACCCGGGCGATCGCTGTGGAGCAGACCCACAACCGGGGCGGCGGCGGGGTGATCCCGCTGCCCACGCTGCGCCGGCTCCGATCGGTCGCCGACGAGCACGGGCTGGTGCTGCACTGCGACGGCGCCCGGATCTGGCACGCGCACGTGGCCGACGGGGTGCCGCTGGCGGAGTACGGCACGCTGTTCGACACGCTCTCGGTCTGCCTCTCCAAGGGCCTCGGCGCGCCGGTCGGCTCGCTGGTGGTGGGCAGCGCCGAGAAGATCGCCCGGGCCCGTTTCCTGCGCAAGCGGATGGGCGGCGGCATGCGGCAGGTCGGCATCCTCGCCGCCGCCGGCCGGTACGCGCTGGCGCACCACGTCGAGCGGCTCGCCGACGACCACGCCAAGGCCGCCCGGCTGGCCGAGGCGGTCGCCCCGCACGGCGTGCTCACGACCGGGGTGCGGACCAACATCGTGCCGCTGGACCTGACCAAGCACCCGCTCGACGCGCACGCCCTCGCCGCCGCCACCCGGGCGGAGGGCCTGTTGATCTCGGTGCTCGGCCCGCGTACCGCCCGGCTGGTCACCCACCTGGACGTCACCGACGCCCAGATCGACCGCGCCGCGGACGTCCTGACCGCGGCGCTGCGAGGCTGACGATCAGGGGTGGAGGCGCCTGAGGGTGGCGATGTCGGCCGCGTGGCCGACGTGCTTCTCGCTGGGCGTCTCCACCAGCACCGGCACGCCCGCCGTCGCCGGGTGGCGCATCAGCTCCGCGAACGCCGGTTCGCCGATGCTGCCCTTGCCGATGTTCTCATGCCGGTCCCGGGTGGAACCGCACAGGTCCTTCGAGTCGTTGGCGTGCACCAGCCGTAGCCGGTCGGCGCCCACGGTGTCGACGAGCGTGTCCAGCGTGGCGGTCATGCCACCCTCGGCGGCCAGGTCGTGCCCGGCGGCCCAGGCGTGGCAGGTGTCGAAGCAGACGCCCAGCATCGGGTGCCGGTCGACCGCGTCCAGGTAGGGGCCGAGGTGCTCGACCCGGGAGGCCAACGACCGACCGCCCCCGGCGCTCGGCTCGACCAGCAGCATCGGCCCACCGGTCGCCGCCGTCTCGTCGAGCAGCGGCAGCAGCGACTCCCGCACCTGCCGCAGGGCCGCCTCGGCGTGCCCGTCGTCGACCGAGCTGCCGGCGTGGAACACCACGCCCTGGGCGCCGATGGCCCGACCCCGCCGCAGCGCGTGGGCCAGCGTCTCGGCCGACCGGGTGACCGTGGCCGGGGTGGGGGAGCCGAGGTTGACCAGCAGCGAGGCGTGGACGAACACGGGCAGGCCCCGCTCGCCGCAGCCGTCGCGGAACAGCGCGTCCTGCGTCGGGTCACCCGCCGGCAGTGCCCAGCCGCGCGAGTTGGAGACGTAGACCTGCACCACCTCCGAGGCGGCCGCGTCGGCGTAGGGCAGCGCCGCCCGGGCCAGCCCGCCGGAGGTGGGGGTGTGCGAGCCCACCCGCCGGGCTGGCAGGACCGGCTCGCTCCTCGCGCTCACAGGCAGGTCACCGTGACCGTGGTGCCCGGCGGCACCGGGGTGTTCTCGGCCGGGTTCTGCAGCCGGGCCACCCCGTTCGGGTTGAGCTGCACGTTGACCGGGAAGCCCTGGCTCTCCAGCGTCTGCTTGGCCTGCTGGCAGGGCATGTCGACCACCCGGGGGACGGCCACCTGGGGCGGACCCTTGCTGATCTCCAGCTTGACCTTGGCGCCCTTCTCCACGCCGGTGCCGTCGGCCGGGCTCTGGCCGAGGATCTCGTCCTTCGGCTTGTCGGAGTCCTTGTAGTTCTCCTCCGCGGTCAGCTCGAGCTTCGCCAGGATGCCGCGCGCCTCGTTGATGTTCTTGCCGACCAGGTTGGGCACGGTGACCGGGGCGCGGCCCTTGCTGAGGATCAGCGTCACCTTCGACCCGGGCTTGACCACCGTGCCCACCTTCGGGTCGGTGGCCAGCACCACGCCGGCCGGCAGCGCGTCGTCGTAGCGGGAGGCACCCTTGGCGGGCACCAGCTTGGCGCCGCTCAGGTCGGCCTGGGCCAGCTCGTAGTCCTTGCCGACGACGTCCGGCACCGGCAGCCGCTCCGGGCCGAGCGACAGCGTCAGGGTGATGGTGCCGCCCTTGACGATCCGGGCGGCCGACCCGGGCGCCTGCCCGAGCACCGTGTCCTTCGGCACCGTCTCGTCGTAGCGGGGGTCGGCGTAGCGCAGCGTGAAGCCGCCGCGCTGGGCCTGCGCCTCGGCCTCCGCCTTGGTCATGCTGACCAGCTGCGGCGCGACCGTGTAGCGGCCCACCCCGAACCACCAACCACCGAGCGCGGCCACCAGGCCGAGCACCACGGCCGCCGCGGCGACGGCCAGCCGGCCGCGCGGCGAGCCCATGACCCGGGTACGCAGGGCGGCCAGCCGGGCGCCCGGCCCTTCCGGCTCGTCGGCGCGACGCCGGTGCGGGCGCTGCTGCCCGCCGCCCTCGGGCAGCCGGGCCCAGGCCGGCCGCTCGGCCGGACGGACCGCGGCCACCACCTGGGTCGGCTGGCTCAGCACCGCCGTGTCGTCGCTGATCTGGCGCAGCACGGCGGTGTGCGCGTGCGGGTCGCCCAGCTCGTCGCGGGTGGCCTGCACCTCGGTCAGCAGCGTGCCGGCGTCGGCCGGGCGGGCCGCCGGATCGCGCCGGGTGGCGCGGGCGACGAGCGCGTCGAGGACCGGCGGCAGCGCCGGGACCAGCGTCGACGGCGCCGGCACGTCGCGGTCGACGTGCTGCCAGGCGACCTCGACCGGGCGGTCGCCGTCGTAGGGCACCCGGCCGGTGAGCATCTCGAACAGCACGATGCCGGCCGAGTAGACGTCGGTGCGCGGGTCCGCGTGCCCCTGGGTGACCAGCTCCGGCGCCACGTAGGCCACGGTCGCCATGAGCTGGTTGCCGTTCTCCTCCTCGGCGCTGGCCTCGACGGCCCGGGCCAGGCCGAAGTCGGCCACCTTGACCACGCTGTCGACCAGGTTGCGGCTGCCGCCGGCGGGCGCCTCGGCGACCAGCACGTTCTCCGGCTTGACGTCGCGGTGCACGAGACCGGCCCGGTGCGCGGCGGCGATCGCGGCGAGCATCTGCTCGGCGATCGCGAGCGCCTCGTCCGGGTTGAGCCGGCGTCGCTCGGCGAGCACGTCGCGCAGCGTGCGGCCGCGGACGTACTCCATCACCAGGTAGGGCAGGCCGGCGTGGATGCCCTGGTCGTAGACCGCTACCACGTTCGGGTGGGTGAGCCGGGCGATGGTCTTCGCCTCGTCGGTGAAGCGCTCGACGAAGCCGGCCATCCGGGCCCGCGCCTGCGGTGCCTGGGTCGGGTGAATGATCTTGACCGCCACGGTGCGCTCCAGGCGCTCGTCGGTGGCGGTGTACACGGTCGCCATGCCGCCACGGGCCACGCGACCGCGAATGCGGTAGCGCCCGTCGAGCAGCGAGCCCAGCAACGTGTCGGCGACCTGTGTGTCCATCGGCAGGCAGTCTATGTGTCGGGACGGTGAAGGTTGAACAGGATGCTACCGCCGGGGTCCGACGAGGGTGGGCCGGCACGCTACCGGGAGGCTTCCAGGGGTGCCGTGCACCCGCCGGCGGCGGCACGTGGCAGGGTGGTCGGGTGACCGATTCCGTACCCGCCGAGACCGGGGCCGACCTGCCCGGACCGACCGACCCGGCCGGCTGGCTGACCCTGCCGGACGTGGCCGAGCGCCTCGAACTGTCGATCAGCAAGGTGCACCAGATGATCCGGGACCGGGAGCTGCTCGCGGTGCGCCGCGACGGTGTCCGCCGGATCCCGGCCGAGCTGGTGGCCAACCGCAACGTGCTCAAGCACCTACCCGGCGTGCTCAACCTGCTCGCCGACGCCGGGTACGACGACGAGGAGGCGCTGCGCTGGCTCTACCGGGAGGACCCGAGCCTCCCCGGCACTCCCGCCGCCGCGCTCGCCGGCGACCTGGCCCGCGAGGTCAAGCGCCGCGCCCAGGCCGTCGCCTTCTGACCCACCCCTGTCGATCATGAGGTTGGCGGCACTGTTGGAGATCGATTCCGCCGCCAACTTCATGATCGACCGCGCGGGTGGGGGCGCGGGCGGGGTGCGGGCGGGGTCAGTCGGCGCGGCGGGTGGCGGCGATGGCCAGGTCGACCAGCGCCTGACGTGCCTCGGTGTCCAGGTCGACGGCGGTCAGCGCGGCCAGGGCGCCCTCGGTCAGCGTGGCGATCCGGCGCTCGGTGCGCGCCAACGCGCCGCTCGCGGTGATCAGCTCGCGTAGCCGGGTCACCCCGGCGGCGTCCAGGTCCGCCGCGCCGAGCCCGCCCAGCAGCAGCTCCCGCCCGGCCGGGTCGAGCGCCTCCAGGGCCGCCGCCACCAGGTAGGTCCGCTTGCCCTCGCGCAGGTCGTCGCCGGCCGGCTTGCCGGTGCGCTCCGGGTCGCCGAACACCCCGAGCACGTCGTCGCGCAGCTGGAACGCCTCGCCCAGCGGCAGCCCGTACGCCGAGTAGGCCGCGTGCACCTCCGCCGGCGCGCCGGCCAGCGCGGCGCCCAGCAGCAGCGGACGCTCGACGGTGTACTTCGCGGACTTGTAGCGGGCCACCTTGCCGGCCCGCTCGACCGAGGTGTCGCCGGTGGCCTGCGTCAGCACGTCCAGGTACTGCCCGACGGTCACCTCGGTGCGCATCTCGTCGAAGACCGGCCGGGCCCGCGCCACCGTGGCCGGGGCCAGGCCGGCGGAGTGCAGCAGCTCGTCGGACCAGACCAGGCAGAGGTCGCCCAGCAGGATCGCCGAGGCGTCGCCGAACGCGTCGGCGTCACCGCCCCAGCGGGCCGCGCGGTGCCGGGCGGCGAACCGCCGGTGCACCGCCGGCTCACCGCGCCGGGTGTCCGACCGGTCCATCAGGTCATCGTGGATCAGCGCGCTGGCCTGCACGAACTCCAACGCCGCCAGGGTGGCGACGACCTGGTCGGAGTCGATCCCGCCGGCGCCACGGTAGCCCCAGTAGCCGAAGGCCGGGCGCAGTCGCTTACCGCCGCCCAGCACGAACGCCTCGATCGCCTCCGCGACCGGCAGCAGGCCGTCGTCGACGGCGGCCAGCCGGGCGCGTTGGCCGGCGAGGAACTCGGTGAGCGCCTTGTCGATCCGCTGGCGCAGGCCGGCGCGATCGACGGGGGAGACGGGAGCAGCGTGGGTCACGCCCCGACGCTAGTCGGTCCCCGCCGGGCCTGCCCCGTCGCCGCCCCGGCGCGCCGCCCGGACCCGCCGCGCCCGCGCCCGCCCGGGCGCGCCCGGGACCTGCCGCCCGGACCCGCCGCGCCCGCGCTGGCCCGGGCGTGCCCGGGACCTGCCGGCCGGACCCGCCGCCGCGCCGAGCCGGCGACTGCGCGCGGTGGCCTCGGCGATCAACGTGCCGGGGACCCCGAGGACGGTCGCCAGCCAGGCGGACCAGAAATCGCCGGGGAGCCGGAGCTGACGCTCCCACCGGGACACCTCGTGCCGGGTGAGCGTGGGCACGCCGGAGGCGGCGCACAGCTCGGCGGCGAACCGCTGCTGGCTCCAACCGCGGGCGGCCCGCAGCTCGGCCAGGAGCGGCCCCAGCAGGCGGGGGCCGGGCGGCGAGGACGGGATCATCGGGACCTCCGGGGCGACGGCGCGGGTGGCGACGCGGACACCCGGCCGTGGCGCACCGGCGCGTCGCCGTCGTGGCGACCCCCGCGCGGGCCCCCGGGCCGGCCGTCGGCCGCCCACCGCGCTGAGGTCTTTCTACCCCCGGGGTACGACGTCGCGCCCGGCCCGCTCGCGGGCTGGGAAGGTCCTCGGCACACCGGCCCGATCCGGTTACAGTCGGTCCGTGGCGCTCGGTCTCCCCTCGGTCCTCCCCAATCCGCAGCCGGCGATCGGGGAGCTGATCCGTGACGGCCGCCCCACCTTCTCGTTCGAGTTCTTCCCGCCGAAGACCCCCGCCGGCGAGAAACTGCTCTGGCAGGCCATCCGCGAGCTGGAGTCGCTGCTCCCGTCGTTCGTCTCGATCACCTACGGCGCGGGCGGCTCGACCCGGGACACCACCGTCGCGGTGACCGAGCGGATCGCCACCGAGACCACCCTGCTGCCGATGGCGCACCTCACCGCGGTCAACCACTCGGTCGCCGAGCTGCGGCACGTGATCGGCCGGCTCGCCTCGGTCGGGGTCCGCAGCGTGCTGGCCGTGCGGGGCGACCCGCCGGGCGACCCGGGTGGCGAGTGGGTCACCCACCCCGAGGGCGTCCGCTACGCCGAGGATCTGGTCCGGCTGGTCCGCGACAGCGGCGACTTCAGCGTCGGGGTGGCCGCCTTCCCGTACAAGCACCCGCGCTCGCCCGACGTGGCGAGCGACACCGCGCACTTCGTCCGCAAGTGCCGGGCCGGCGCCGAGTTCGCCATCACCCAGATGTTCTTCGACGCCGACGACTACCTGCGGCTGCGCGACCGGGTCGCCGCCGCCGGCTGCGACACCCCGATCCTGGCCGGGGTGATGCCGGTGACCCAGATCGGCACCATCGCGCGGTCGGTGCAGCTCTCCGGCGCGCCGTTCCCGCCGGCGCTGGCCGAGCGGTTCGACCGGGTGGCCGACGACCCCGAGGCGGTGCACCGGCTCGGCGTCGAGCAGGCCGGCGAGATGTGCGCGAAGCTGCTGGACGAGGGCGTGCCGGGGATCCACTTCATCACGCTCAACCGGTCCACCGCGACCCGCGAGGTCTGGCAGCGCCTGCGCGCCGACGCGCGGGTGTGACCACCCGCCACACGACACCCGGAGCGCCCTTCTACGGTTGATCCGTGGTGGGCACACAGCTGAACTGGGACCAGTACGCGACCGCGTGGGCGCGGCTGCACGGTGGGTTCGATCCCCGTAGCGCCGCGCCGGTGGTGCGCGCCTGGCTACGCTTCGCCTACCACGTGGGCTTCGTGCTGGGCCGGCTCCGGGTCGGCCCGACCGCGGTGACCGTGTTCGGGGTGCTGCTCTGCTTCTGCGTACCCCTGCTGGTGGGCCGGCCCGGCGACGGACCGTTCCTGGGCTCGCTCTTCGTGCTGCTGGCCGCCGTGGCGGACAGCGTCGACGGCGCGGTGGCGGTGGCCACCGCCCGCACCACCCGGCTGGGCTACGTCTACGACTCGGTCGCCGACCGGCTCGGCGAGGTGGCCTGGCTGATCGCGTTCTGGCTGCTGGGCGCGCCCGGCGCGCTGGTCGTCGCCGCCGGCGGCCTGTCCTGGCTGCACGAGTACGTGCGCGCCCGCTCGGTGTCGGCGGGGATGCGGGAGATCGGCGCGGTGACCGTGGGGGAGCGGCCCACCCGGGTCTGCGTGGCCCTGGTCGGGCTGCTGGTGGCCGGGCTCACCGGGCTGATCGACGCCGACCTGACCGCCGGCACCGCCACCATGGCCACCACCGTCTGGGTGCTGCTCGCCGGCTTCGGCCTCGGTCAGTTGTTCTCCGCGGTCCGCCGCGCGCTCGTCGACGCCGGCTGACCGCCCGGCGGGGTGGTGAGAAGGGGCCCCTTCTCTACCGGAGGCGTTGACAGGGGGCCCCGCCTTACCACGCCGGGCCGATGGCGTCGGCGACGATCTCCGCCGACATGGTCACCATGGGGAGGCCGCCGCCGGGGTGGGTGGAGCCGCCGACCAGCCACAGCCCGGCCACCGGGCCCCGGTTCGGCGGACGCAGCAGGCCGCCGGCGGTGCCGTAGATCGCCCCGCCCGGCGCGCCGGTGGCCGCGTCCAGGTCGGCCGGCGTGCGGACCTCCCGGAACACCAGCCGGTCCCGCACGTCCACCCCGCGCTCGGCCAGCACGTCGAGGATCCGGTCCGCGTACGCCTCGGCCAGCCCCGGCCGTCGCCAGTCCACCGCGTCCGGGGCGGTGCCGTGCCGGGGCGCGTTGACCAGCACGAACCACGCCTCGTGGCCGTCCGGCCGGACCGCCGGGTCGTCGGCTGCGGTGACGAACACGGTCGGGTCGGGCGCCGGCCGGGCCCGTACGCCGCGGCCGGGGTCGCCGAAGACGGCGTCGAACTCGGCGTCGTAGTCGCGGGGGAAGAAGACGCTGTGGTGGGCCAGCCCGGAGTCGCCGCGCACGCCGAGCAGCAGCACGAAGCCGGCCAGGCTGCGGTCGGTCAGCGCGGCCAGCCGGCGCGGGTGCGGCAGCAGGTCCCGGTAGACGGTGAGCGCGTCGGTGTTGGCCACCACCACGTCGGCCGGGACCGGCGCGGCCGAGCCGGCGACCCGGACCCCGTGCACCCGGCCACCGGCCGCGTCGATCCGGGTGACCGCCGCGCCGGTGCGCACCACCACGCCGAGGTCCAGGCAGCGCGACAGCAACGCGTCGGCCAGCGTGCCCAGCCCGCCGCGCAGGTACCAGCCGCCGAACGCCAGCTCGGCGTAGGGGACGGCGACCAGCGCGGCCGGCGCGCGGCGCGGGTCGGCGCCGGTGTAGGTGGCGTACCGGTCGAGCAGCATCCGCAGCCGCGGGTCGGACAGGTGCCGGCGGCCCAGCCCGCGCAGCGTGCGGCCGGGACCGATGGCGGCCAGGTCGCCCAGCCGCCAGGCCAGCGCGGCCAGGTCGCGCGGCGAGTCCACGGTGCGACGCAGGATGTCCCGGTGCGACGCCTCCCACACCCGGGCGGCGCGCCGCCACAGCCGCTGCCAGTCGGCGGCGGACCGGTCGCCGAACGCGGCGCCGATCCGGGCGGTGAACTCGTCCGGGTCGGCGCAGGAGTCCAGCGTGGGGCCGCCGTCGGGGAAGACGTGCCGCACGATCGGGTCCAGCGGGACCAGGTCGAGGTATTCGTCGAGCTTCGCCCCGGTGGCCTCGAACAGGTCGTGGAAGACCTGCGGCAGGGTGACCAGGCTCGGCCCGGTGTCGAAGCGCCACGACCCCTCCGGGGTGTGGTGCGCCCACCGGCCCAGCTTGCCGCCGACCGTGCCGGCCCGTTCCAGGACGGTGACCTCGTGCCCGGTGACCGCGAGCCGGGCGGCGGCGGCGAGTCCGCCCACGCCGGCGCCGATGACCACGATGCGCGCCATGGGGTGCTCCTCCTAGGTGACCGGGCGACCCCGCCAGGTGAGCCGGCGTCGCTTCCGCAGATGGTACGACCGGACGGTCAACCAACCGAGGACCACGACCGACACGGGGTGCGCCAGCGCGTCGGGCCAGGCCCGCCCGCCGGTGGCCCGGGCGCTGACCACGCGCCCGGTCACGCCGGCCAGGTAGGCGAGCGTCGCGATCCCGGCCACCGCCGGCGCGCCGGCCAGCAGCGCGGCGCCGGCCAGCAGCGGTGGCGCGGTGTAGAGCAGGAGCAGCAGGGCCAGCACGACCGCCGCGCCGGCCGGATGGCCGAACGAGGCCCACAGCGACTTGGTGTAGCCGTCGCGCAGTTGCGGCCAGTCGTCGTACATCCGGCAGGACGCCAGCCGGGAGCCGTCGGCCAGCGCGATCCGGCCGCCGGCCCGCTTCACCGCCCGGGCCAGCTCGATGTCCTCCAGCACCTTGTCGGCCACCGCCGCGTGCCCGCCGGCCCGCAGGTAGCCGGCCCGGTCCACGACCAGGAACTGCCCGCCGGCCGCGGCCAGCGAGGGCCGCCGCGAGCGTTCCATCGCGCGCAGTGGCAGGAACGTCAGCCACAACCACTGCAACAGCGGCTGCACCAGCCGGTCGGCCGCCGTCCGCACCACGATCCGGGGGTACGGCGACAGCAGCGTCGCGCCCGCCGCGCGCAGCTCGGTCACCGCCGCCGCGACGGCGTACGGGGTGAGCACCACGTCGGCGTCGACGAAGGCCAGCACGGTCGGCTCCGGATCGGTGCGGGTGGCGAGCTGCCAGCAGGCGTGCGGCTTGCCCAGCCAGCCGGGCGGCGGGGCGACGCCGGTGAGCAGCGTGACCCGCGGGTCGGCGCCGACCACCGCGCGGACCACGTCGGCGGTGCCGTCGGTGGACCCGTCGTCGAGCACCACGATCCGCAGCCCGGGCACGCCGCGCTGGGCGAGCAGCGCGCGCAGGCACGGGGTGACCCGGTCGGCCTCGTCGCGCAGCGGCAGCAGCACTGCCACGCCCTCGCCGACCCCGGCCGGCCCGCCGGTGGGGCGGCGTAGCCAGGCGAGGGCGTTGACGAGCGTGTGCCCGGTGAGCGAGGCGACCGCCACCACCAGCGCGAGCGCGGCGGTCATGCCGGCGCGTCGACCCGGGGCGCGGGTTCGGCGGCGACGGCCCGCTCCCGGCGGCCCCGCCACAGCACCACCGCCAGCGGCACCGCGGCCACCGCCATGCCGGCGGCGCCCCACACCGCGGAGGCGGGCAGCCGGAGGAAGACCGCGTGCGCCAGCACGCTGGAGGCGTACGTCCAGAGGTAGAGCGCGAACATCGGGGCGTCGCGGCGGTCGACCCGGTCGACGGACGGCCCGGCGAGCGGGCGCAGCGCGACGGCGAGCAGCACGGCGAAGCCCAGCCAGCCGAGGTAGTTGCTGACCGGGATGCCGGGCAGGCCGGGCAGCGCCGGGGTGGCGTCCCGCCAGGTCCAGTAGCCCTCGGCCACCATCTGCGGATCGAGGAACAGGTCCCACGCGGCCAGCCCCACCGCCGCCAGCGCGACCCGTGCAAGGCGGGGCCCCTTCTTAACGCCTCCGGTAGAGGCGGGGCCCCCTTTTAACCCCTGGGTGAGCCGGACCGCGGTGAGCCACGCCGGCCAGGCCATCCAGGTCCAGGCCAGCGGGATGATCAGCGGCACGCCGGCCAGCTTCGGGCCCAGCTCGCCGGAGTAGTCGTAGCTGCCGAACGGGAACCCGGTGGCCACGCCGAGCGCCTCGACCGCGAACCCGCCGCCGGTCACCACCGCGACCAGCGCGGCCGCGACCCGGGCGCCCCGGGTGAGCAGCGCGTGGGCGACGGAGAGCAGCCAACCGAGCACCACCGTGGCCACCGTCAGCCCGGCCCGGGTCGCACCGCCGGTCAGCGGATAGCAGATCTGGGCGAGGACCAGCACGGCCAACAGCGCCCAGGGCAGCCGGAACGCGCCGGACCGCGAGCGCGGGGCTCGCGGGCCCGGTTCACCCCCCGAGCTCACGGGGCTTCCGCCGGGCCGGCGGCGGGCAGCGGCAGGTCCCGGCCGAGCACGCCGAACGGCCGCTCGTCACCGGGGAAGTGGAAGTGGCGCAGCACGTCGACGAAGCCGAACCGGCGGTAGAGCCGCCAGGCCCGCGACGTCCGCTCGTCCGCCTCCGGGGTGGAGAGCAGGGTGGTGTCGCCCTCGGCCACGCTGAGCAACGCGCGCAGTTGGCGGGCGCCCACGCCGTGCCCCTGGGCGGGCGGGCGCACGTGCAGCTCGACCACCTCGAACGGGCGGGCCAGCCAGCGCTGCCGGGTCTCCGCGTCCAGCGCCCGGTGCACCTGGTCGTGCCACCACTGCCCGGTGGCGCCCAGATAGCCGTACCCGAAGCCGGCCAGGTGCCCCTCGGTGGTGAGGCTGGCGACGGCGCGGAACCCGGGTCGCCGGACGTGGGTGGCGATGTAGCCGCGCCGGGCCTCCAGCAGGTCGGCGCGGTAGCCCATCGCCTCGCCGTAGACGGCGACCACGTCGTCCAGCCGGCGGACCAGGTCGTCCGGCGTCCAGCGCACCAGCCTCATGCGTTCCCTCTCGCCGAGTCGGGGTCGCCGTCGGCGGCGACCCAGCCGAGCACCGTACGGTCGCCGACCACGTCGCCCACCGCGAACCGCGCGAACAGTTCCTCCGCGTACCAGCCCTCGGTGGGGGTGCGGGTGATCGCGGCGCGGTGCTCGGGGGAACGGTACGCGAAGGCGACGAGGTCCGTCGGGTCGCGCCACACGCTCACCGTGCCCTGCCAGCCCAGCGGCGCCTCGCCGACGCCGAACCGGGCGAGCAGCCCGGGGGCGGCGTGCAGCTCGGCGGCGACCGGCGGGATCGCCCGCCAGAACGTGGCCGCCCGGCGGGCCCGCAGCCGGGCCCGGGTCAGCGCCAGCACCGGCCCGGTGACCCGGCCACCGGCCGGCGTGCCGAACGGCTCCCGGCCGGACCACTCGCCGCGGCTGGTCAGCGGCCGCAGCTCCAGCCGGACGGCGGCGTCGGCGATCCGGGCCCAGGAGCGGGCGACCGGGGAGGCGTCGAAGCAGGCCGCGGCGGCGGGGGAGTCCCAGACCACCAGCGCGGCCCACCGGGTCAGGTCGGCGTCGCCGGGGCCGAAGCCGGTGCCGGTCCCGGTGCCGAGCAGCTTGGCGAAGCGGACGCCGGGCAGCCGGCGCAGCCGTGCCGGGTGGGTCGCCATCCGGGCCAGCGCGCCGGGCACCGCCCGGCGGGGGACGCGCCACACGTGCAGCGTGACGAGACCGGGGTTCACGCCACCTCGGCCGGGTCGCCGCCGGTGAGCCGCAGCAGCTCCGGGTAGGTGGTCGGGAACACCGCCTGCGGCACGCCGCCGGCCGCCCACACCTCGTCGTACTTCTTCAGGGCGGTGTCGACCAGGGTGCGCAGCGGCCCGGGGTGGCCGAGCGGGGCGACCCCGCCGATCACCTGACCGGTGTGCCGCCTGACGAAGTCCGGGCTGGCCCGGCGCAGGTGGGCCACGCCCAGCGTGGCGGCCAGCCCGGCGGTGTCCACCCGGTGCGCGCCGGAGGTGAGGACCAGCAGCGGCGCGTCGTCGGCGTCGAAGATCAGCGAGTTGGCGATGGCGCCGACGTCGACGCCGAGCGCGGCGGCCGCCGCGGCGGCGGTGTGCACCGCCTCCGGCAGCAGGCGGACGGCGCTGGCGTGCCCGGAGAAGTCCCGCGCCCCCGCCTCGTCGAGCGCCCGCTGCACCGCCCGCACGTTCGGATGTGGCTCAGACTGCATGCCCCCATTCTCCCCCCGCCGGCCGGACCACCCTCGCCGGGTGCGTCGATCATGAGGTTGGCGGTGTCGCCGCCCGGCGTGTCGGACCGCCAACCTCGTGGTCGACCGAGGGTGGCGTGGCGGCGGCGCGGGAGTGGAGCAGGGTCTGGATGCCGTCGAGGATGCGGGTGAGGCCGAAGTCGAGGGTGGGGTCGGGGGTCGGGGAGGCGGGGTCCGTGGGGGAGTGGGGGGTGGCGGGGGCGGCCAGGGCGGCGGCGAGGGCCGGGAAGCGGGCCTCGCGGCCGTGCACCAGCGCGGCGAACGCCGCCTCCCGACCGGAGTCCGGTGGCAGGCCGGCCAGGTTGCGGGCGTGCCCCACCAGCAGCGTCGCCACGTCGAGCCGCTCGGTCGCGGTGAGCCCGGTCCCGGCGAGCGCGGCCACCACGCGGTCCACCCAGGACAGCTCGTTCGGGCCGGGCAGCCGGGCCCCGACGGCCGCCGCCTGCGCCCAGGGATGCCGGCGGAACCGCTCGACCAGCCGCCGGGTCCAGTCGTCGAGCCGGGCCCGCCAGTCCGCGTCGGCCCCGGCCGCCTCCCGGCCGGCGTCCGGGCCGGGCGGCGGTGGCTCGCCCAGCGCCTCGTCCAGCATCAGGGCGACCAGTTCGGCCCGGCCCGGCACATAGCGGTAGAGCGCCATCTTGGTGACGCCCAGCGACTCGGCGACCCGTTGCATGGTCAGCCCGTCGAGCCCGTCCGCGTCGGCGACGGCGATGCCGGCGCGGGCCACGGCGGCCGGGGAGAGCGTGGGGCGGGGCCCGCGCCGGGGGCCGGCGGGCGCGCCCCAGAGCAGCTCGAACAGCCGCTTCTTGTCGACCTCACCGGCCCGCACGGATCGCCCTCCCGCCTCCGGCGGCCCGGGTCCGCCGTCAGGGAGACGATACGGTGGCCCGCCCGGGCCAGCCCGGGGTGGCCCGGGCCCGGCCGGCGGTGTCCACCAGCAGGGCCGCGTACCCGTCCAGGGTGGCCAGCCAGTCCGGTGCGTCCGCGCCCCGGGCGACCGCCGCGGTCGCGTACACGTCGGCCCAGAGCAGGTCCGGGCCGACCACGGTGACCGACCGGAGCGCCTCGGCCGGCCGCCCGGCACGCGGGTCGGTGATGTGCGCGCCGCGCCGCGCGGTGCCGGAGGTGGCGACCGCGCCGCCGGCCCGCTCGACCACGTCGAGCATCCGCTCGGGCCGGTCCGGGTCCTCGATGCCGATCCGCCAGCGCGGCCGGCCCGGCGCGGTCCGCAGCAGCACGTCCCCGCCCGCGTTGAGGCACAGGTCGTGGTCGGCCAGGTCGGTCAGGTGCCGGGCGGCCCGTTCCACCGCCCAGCCCTTGACCAGGCCGGACGGGTCGTAGCCGGTGCCGCCCAGCGGCAGCGGCAGGCGGCGGGCGTCGAACCACCCGTCGGTTCGCGCGCGGGCCGTCTCGCAGAGCCCGACCACCTCGCGCACCAGCGGGTCGGCGGTGGCCGCCGGGCCGGGCGGCGCCCCCCGGAGCCGGCCCAGCACGCTCTCCGGCCGCCAGGTGCTGAACACCGCGTCGGCGGCGCGCAGCTCGGCGAGGACCCGGGCCACCCGCTCCTCGACCTCCGGGGTACGCACCAGCGGGCCCCGCAGGTGCACGCTGACCGGCAGCCCCATCACCTGCGCCACCCAGGCCCGGCGCTCCGGCCCGCTCATTTGAGGTGCGCCGCGTCGATGGCGGACTGGAGCGACTCCCGGTAGCCGTCGCTGGTGACGGTGGCCCCGGAGACGCTGTCGATCTCGGCGCTCTGCGCGGCCAGCGCCTCCTGCCGCAGGATCGGCACCGCGTAGTCGTTGATCTCCTGGTCCCGCCGGTTGCCGTCGGGCACCTGCACGGCCGCGACATCGGTGATCTTCCCGGCCGAGACGGTGATCTTCACCTGCACCGGACCCCACCGGGTCTGCGCCACCGACCCGGTCGCCGTGCCGCCACCGCCGGTCGTGCCGCCGTCGCCGCCGGTCGTGCCGCCGTCGCCGCCGGTCGAGGAGCCGCCGCCGGTGTCACCGCCCGACGGTCCCGAGCCGCCGTCCGTGCCGCTCCAGGTGCCGCCGCCCGGGTCGTTCCCGGTGGCGACCGCGCCGGTCTCCCCGCCCGCGCCCATGGTGCTGGTCCGGTAGCTGAACAGCAGCACCAGCGCGGCCACGGTGGACAGCAGCCAGATGGTGATCCGTCGCACGGATCCTCCCTTCGCGCCCGTCACCAGGCGAACAGTTCGTGATGGACGTGCGCGTCGGGCACCCCGGCCGCGCGGGTCGCGGCGCGCACGGCGTCGACCCAGCCGTCCGGGCCGCAGAGGAAGACGTCGTGCCCGGCCACGCCGGGGGAGAGCCGGCGCAGCGCCTCGGCGTCGGCGAGCCCCTCGGCGTACGCGGGCAGCCAGGACGGCCGGGCCGCCCGGGGGCCGACCAGGTGGTGCACCACCAGCCCGCGTTCCGCGACGAGCCGGTCCAGCTCGGCGGAGAAGGCCAGGTCCTCGCCGGTACGCGCGCGGTAGGCGAGCACCGCCTGGCCGGGCGCGTACGGCAGCTCCCAGAGCAGCGCCAGCAGCGGGGTGAGACCGACGCCGCAGGCCAGCATCGTGATCCCGCCGCCGCGCCAGTGCTGCCCGGTGAGCCGCCCGTACGGCCCCTCGATCAGCACCCGGGTGCCGGGGCGCAGGGCGGCCACCCGGGCGCTGCCGTCGCCCAGGTCCTTGACGGTGATCCGCATCAGGTCCCCGTGCGGCGGCGCGGACAGCGAGTACGGGTGGGCGCGCGACCAGCCGGGGCCGTCCAGGAACCGCCAGAGCAGGAACTGCCCGGCCCGGACCGGCAGCCGGTGCAGGTTCCGCCCGCGCAGCCAGACCGAGGTGATCCCGGGCGCCTCGGGCACCACCGCGGCCACCTCGATCCGGTGTCGCAGCGTGCGCCAGGCCGGCAGGCCGAGCCGCCAGACGAGCACGCTGGCCAGGGCCAGCAGGTAGACCGTCCACCAGTAGGCGCGGGCGAGCGGCGAGGCGAGGAAGTCGGCGCCGGTCCAGAGCTGGTGCGGCAACGCCAGCGCGACACCCAGGTAGGCGTAGAGGTGCAGCAGGTGCCAGGACTCGTAGCGCAGCCGCCGCCGGGCCGCGCGGACCGAGGTCGCCACCACCAGCACCAGCAGCGCCAGCGCCGCGGTGGCCAGCAGCATCCCGGGGTACGTGACGACCAGGTCCCAGGCCTCGGCGAGCACCCCCTGGCGGGCGGTGCCGGCGTACCCGAGGACGGTCAGCAGCACGTGCGCCAGCAGCAGGTGGAACGAGGTGAAGCCGGCGAGCCGGTGCCAGCGGGCGATCCGGTCCTGGCCGAAGCGGCGTTCGAGCAGCGGCACCCGGGCCATCAGCACCACCTGGACCAGCATCAGGTCGGCGCTGAGCAGGCCGGTGAGCCGGCCGAGCGAGGTGAGCCCGGTGGCGGCGCCGGCCAGCAGCTCCTGCACCCCGCGGTCGGCGGTCCACAGCGCGGTGACGACCAGCAGGCTGAGCGCCGCGAGGGTGCCGGCGACGTCGGCCCACCAGGTCGGGGCGGCCGGCGGCGTCGGGCGTCCGGCCCGCCGGCCGGCCACGGTGGCGGTCACCGGGCGGTCTTCTCGGTACGGCAGACGTTCATGGGGTAACCGTCTGCCGGTGAGTTCCGGTTCTCCTTTGTCGGGGCTGTGCCCCGGCTGGGAATCCGTACCGCGCGCCGGCGTGTCCCCGGCGCGTCACACATTGCGTTTTCGTCGGTGGGGAGGTGTACTGTCAGGGTAGTTAGAACGAGTGTTCGATTCGATCGCGATCGGTTCCCCGCCGACGCGATCGGGGCATACACCGTTCGCCAAGCTCCGGAGGCGGTGTTTCGCGGCACCGGCTTCCGGAAGGTGCGGCTCCGCGGGCCGCACCGGGGCTTCGGACAGTCGCGAGTCCGAGCCCGACAGGCAGGTCGTCGCCCGCCGCCCACGACCCCCGGGCGGCGGGCGACGGACCCGCCGGCACGCCGGCCGGGTGTGGGTGTGGGGAAGCGTTCACACCCGGCCGGCCGCCAACACTGGTGCGTCTTCCTCCGCACCGACCGCTCCGGGTGACCGGGCGACGGTTCCCCGTCGCGCGATCGCCCGCCCCGGCCCCACGCGGAGGAGAGACCCATGCCGACCAGTCCGGCCCAGGCGCCCACGGTGCCCGCGCACGTGCTGCCGCACCGCACCCCCGCCCAGCTGCTCGTGGTGGCCCGCGACGGGTTGGTCGAGGCCGCCCGCACCCGCCCCGACGGCCTCCGCTACGCGGCCGCCCACCTCGCGGCGCTGCGCGCCGCCGCCGCCGTGCTCGCCGCCCGGGCCCGTCCCGCCCCCACCCGGCGCAACCGGATCACCAGCGTCTGGGTGCTGCTCGCCACCGTCGCGCCCGAGCTGGACGAGTGGGCTGCCCTCTTCGCCGCCGGCGCCGGCAAGCGGGCCGCCGCCGAGGCCGGCATCCCCCGGGTGGTCACCGCCCGGGAGGCCGACGACCTGCTGCGCGCCGCCGAACAGTTCGTGACCGTGGTGGAGACCGCGCTCGGGCTGGCGCACCAACCGGCGCTCGACGGCCTGCACCGGCCGCTCCGGCTCGGTGGGTCCGACGCCCCGTCGCGTCCCGGTTCGGCCGCCGCGTCGCGTCCCGGGGCGGCCGCGGCCTGAGTCGTGGCGCCCGGCCGCCATCGGCGGGACCCGGGTGGCCGGGCGCCGCTCCCACCGCACCACATGATCCACAGCACCACCCACGGGCCGGGGCCCGTGGCGAAACACGACGGGGGGTTGGTCCGATGGCGGGCCGCATGGTGGTCGGTTCCGCCGCCCTGGCCGAGCTGGTGCGCCCGGCGAGCGCACCCGACCCGGCCGGCGGCCATCGGGTGCTCCCCGTCCGGGCCGAGCTGACCGGGCTGCTGCCCAACCGGGGGCTGCGTCGCGGCAGCACCGTCGCGGTCGGCCTCGGCCAACCCCGGCACAGCGGGGCCACCTCACTGATCCTGGCACTGCTCGCCGAGGCGTCCCGGGCCGGCTCGTGGTGCGCCGTGGTCGGCGTACCCACCTTCGGGGCCGGCGCGGCGGCGGAGGCCGGGATCGCCCTGGACCGGCTCGCCCTGGTGCCCGACCCCGGGCCGGAGTGGCCCACCGTGGTGGCCGCGCTCATCGACGGGGTCGACGTGGTGGTCACCGCCGTGCCGACCTCGGTCTCCGCCTCGGTCTCCGCCCGGCTGGCCGCCCGGGCCCGGCAGCGTGGCAGCGTGCTGGTGCCGTACGGGCGGTGGGACGGCGCGGACGTGACGCTCCAGGTGGTCCGCGGCGTCTGGCAGGGGCTCGGGCCGGGCCGCGGGCGGCTGCGCCGGCGGGAGGTGACCGTCTCGGCCCGCGGGCGGGGTGCCGCCGCCCGGCCCAAGGAGATCAAGGTGTGGCTGCCCGGCGACGAGCTGACCCGGGTGATCCCCCGCGCCGCCGGGTCCGGCGTCCCCGCCGCCTCGACCCGCCGGCTGCGCGTGGTGACCCCGGTGGCGAACCCGTGAGCGCGCCGCCGCGGGCCCTGCTGCTCTGGTGCCCGGACTGGCCGGTCCTCGCCGCCGAGATCGTCGACGGGGTGCCCGCCACCGACCCGGTCGTGGTGCTGCACGCCAACCGGGTGGTCGCCTGCTCCGAGCGGGCCCGGGCCGAGGGGATCCGGCGCGGGCTGCGCCGGCGGGAAGCGCAGGGCCGCTGCCCCGGGCTCACCGTCGTCGACCACGACCCGGGCCGGGACGCGCGGGCGTTCGAGCCGGTGGTGGCCGCCGTCGAGGAGGTGGTCGCCGGCGTCGAGGTGATTCGGCCCGGCGCGTGCGCGACCGCCGCCCGGGGGCCGAGCCGCTACCTCGGTGGCGAGGAGGCGGCGGCCGAGCGGATCGTCGAGCACGTCGCCCAGAGTTGCGTGGTGGAGAGCCAGGTCGGCATCGCCGACGGGGTCTTCGCGGCCGGGCTGGCCGCCCGGGAGGGGCGGATCGTGCCGGCCGGCGGCACCGCGGAGTTCCTGGCCGGCCGTCCGATCGAGGCGCTCGGCCGGCCCGCCCTGGCCGACCTGTTGCGCCGGCTCGGCATCCGCACCCTCGGCGACTTCGCCGCGTTGTCCGCCGGGGACGTGCTGGCCCGGTTCGGCTCCGACGGGGCGCTGGCGCACCGGCTCGCCGCCGGGCGGGACGACCGTCCGCTCGCGGTCCGCCGGCCGCCCGCCGACCTGACCGTCACCGCCGAGCACGACGAGCCGATCGGCCGGGTCGACGCCGCCGCGTTCGTCGCCCGGACGCTGGCCGAGCGCCTGCACGAGCGGCTCGCCGCGTACGGGCTGGCCTGCACCCGGCTCGGCATCGAGGCGGTCACCGCGCACGGTCAGGAGCTGCACCGGGTGTGGCGGCACGACGGCCTGCTCACCGCCGCGGCCATCGCCGACCGGGTCCGCTGGCAGCTCGACGGCTGGCTCTCCGGCAGCAACGGCCGGGGTGGCGCCCGCCCGACCCGACCGACCGCCGGCATCGTCCGGCTGCGGCTGGTGCCGGACGGCGTGCTCGCCCAGGCCGGCCTGCAACCCGGCCTGTGGGGAGAGACCGGCGCGGAGCGGGAACGGGCGCACCGCGCGCTGAGCCGGGTCCAGGGCATTCTCGGCCCCGAGGCGGTGGTCACCGCCGTGCTCGGTGGCGGGCGCTCCCCGGCCGACCAGGTGCGCCTGGTCCCGTGGGGCGACGAACGGGCACCCGCCCGCCCCGGCCCGCCGGCGCTGCCGGTCGTGCCTGCTGGTTCGGCCTCCGCGTCGGCCGCAGGCTCGGACGGGGAGGTGGCGGGACGGGCCCGGGCCGGTCGGGGGCGGGCGGTGGCCGAGCCGCCGTGGCCGGGGCGGATCCCGCCGCCGGCGCCGGCCGTGGTGCTGCCCACCCCGCTGCCGGCCGAGGTGCGCGACGCGACGGGGGAGCCGGTCGTGGTGAGCGCCCGGCTGGTGGTCAGCGCGGCGCCGGCCCGGCTGATCGTGGGCACCGGCCGCCCGTCCGGGATCTCCGGATGGGCCGGCCCGTGGCCGGTGGACGAGCGCTGGTGGGCGCCGGCCGAGGCGCGTCGCCGGGCCCGGTTCCAGGTCTGCCTGGCCGACGGCACCGCCCTGCTGCTCGCGGTCGAGGGTGGGCAGTGGCTGGTGGAGGCGATCTATGACTGAGCGAAGTGCCTCGGCGCCGCGGCGTGCCGACGTGCCGCGCCGGCTTCCACCCGGCGGAGCCTACGAACTTGATGACGTAAACGGCTCACCGCGCCGAACCGCCGCCGCCGCTGCCGTAGTCGTAGCCGGAGCCGGAGCCATGACTCATCCGTGCCATCAAGTTTGTAGGCGACCGCAGACCGGCCTTCGGCCGATCGGCTCGGCCGATGCCGGGTGGGGGAGCGCGGGATGAGCTTCCACAACCCGAAGATGCCCTGGTCGAAGCTGGAACAGGTGCTCTCCAGCCGGGCGAAGGGCGAGGGAGCCAGGGGTGCGGGAGCCAGGGGTGCGGGAGCCAGGGGCGGGCGCCACCTGCACGTGGTGGACCCGCTCGCGGTCGACGCCGACGGCGGCGACTCCCCGGCCTGGAGCCGCAAGCGCCAGGAATATCGACCGCCCGAGCTGGACCGCCCGGACGGCACGGTGCCCTACGCGGAGCTGCACGCGCACTCCAACTTCAGTTTCCTCGACGGGGCCAGCCACCCCGAGGAGATGGCCGAGGAGGCCGCCCGGCTGGGGCTCACCGCGCTCGCCGTCACCGACCACGACGGCTTCTACGGCGTGGTGCGCTTCGCCGAGGCGGCCCGCGCGCTGCGGCTGCCGACGATCTTCGGAGCGGAACTCTCCCTCGGGCTGCCCGGCCCGCAGAACGGCGAGCCCGATCCGCTCGGCCGGCACCTGCTGGTGCTCGCCCACGGGCACGAGGGGTACGCGCGCCTCGCCGCCACCATCTCCCGGGCCCAGCTGCGCGGCGGGGAGAAGGGCCGCCCGGTCTACGGCGAGCTGGAGCAGATCGCCGCCGAGCTGCGCGACCACGTGCTGGTGCTCACCGGCTGCCGCAAGGGGCACGTGCCCGCCGCGCTGCTCACCGAGGGGGTCGACGCGGCGGCCCGGGAGCTGGACCGGCTCACCGCGTTGTTCGGCGCGGAGACGGTGGCGGTGGAGCTGACCGACCACGGGCATCCGGTCGACGCCGACCGCAACGACGCGCTCGCCGAGCTGGCCGGCGCGGCCGGGCTGCCCACGGTGGCCACGAACAACGTGCACTACGCCACCCCCGGGCGGCGGCGGCTGGCCACCACGGTGGCCGCGGTCCGGGCCCGGCGCAGCCTCGACGAGATCGACGGCTGGCTGCCCGCCGCGGCCACCGCCCACCTGCGCAGCGGCGCGGAGATGGCGGCACGGTTCGCCGCGTACCCGGGTGCGGTGGCGCGGGCCGCCGAGTTCGGCGCGGAACTCGCGTTCGACCTGCACCTGGTCGCGCCGCAGTTGCCGGCGTACCCGGTGCCGGCCGGGCACACCGAGATGAGCTGGCTGCGCCGGCTGACCATGGACGGCGCCCGGGAGCGCTACGGCCCGCCGCAGGCGCACCCGGAGGCGTACGCGCAGTTGGAGCACGAGCTGCGGATGATCGACGAGCTGGGTTTCCCGGGCTACTTCCTGGTGGTCTACGACATCGTCACGTTCTGCCGCGAGCAGGACATCTACTGCCAGGGCCGGGGGTCGGCGGCCAACTCGGCGGTCTGCTACGCGCTGCGCATCACCAACGTGGACGCGGTCCGGCACCGGCTGCTGTTCGAACGCTTCCTCGCCCCGGAGCGGGACGGTCCGCCCGACATCGACGTGGACATCGAGTCCGACCGCCGGGAGGAGGTGATCCAGCACGTCTACGCCCGCTACGGCCGGGAGCACACCGCCCAGGTCGCCAACGTCATCTCGTACCGGCCGCGGTCGGCGGTGCGGGACGTGGCCAAGGCGTTCGGGTTCTCGCCCGGCCAGCAGGACGCCTGGAGCAAGCAGATCGACAGGTGGGGTTCGGTCGCCGCGGTCGACGTGGCGGACATCCCGGAGCAGGTGGTCGCGTACGCGAACGAGCTGCAGACGTTCCCCCGGCACCTGGGCATCCACTCCGGTGGCATGGTGATCTGCGACCGGCCGGTGATCGAGGTCTGCCCGGTGGAGTGGGGCCGGATGCCCGGCCGCAGCGTGCTCCAGTGGGACAAGGACGACTGCGCCGCCGTCGGCCTGGTCAAGTTCGACCTGCTCGGCCTGGGCATGCTGTCGGCGCTGCACTACGGCTACGACCTGATCGGGTCCAGCCTCGACCTGGGCGAGATGACGCTGGACGACCCCGAGGTCTACGACATGCTCTGCCGGGCCGACTCGGTCGGGGTGTTCCAGGTGGAGAGCCGGGCCCAGATGGCCACCCTGCCCCGGCTCAAGCCCCGCGAGTTCTACGACCTGGTGGTGGAGGTGGCGCTGATCCGGCCCGGCCCGATCCAGGGCGGCTCGGTGCATCCCTTCATCCGGCGCAAGAACGGCCAGGAGCCGGTGACGTACGCGCACCCGCTGATGCGCAACGCGCTGGAGAAGACGCTCGGCGTGCCGCTGTTCCAGGAGCAGCTCATGCAGCTCGCCATCGACCTGGCCGGGTTCGACGCGGCCGGGGCGGACCAGCTGCGCCGGGCCATGGGGGCGAAACGTTCGGTGGAGCGGATGGCGCAGATCGCCGACCGGCTCTACGCCGGGATGGCCGAGCGGGGCATCACCGGCGAGCTGGCCGACGACGTCTACCGCAAGCTGACCGCGTTCGCCAGCTACGGCTTCCCGGAGAGCCACGCGATGAGCTTCGCCTACCTGGTCTACGCCAGCTCGTGGCTCAAGCGCTACCACCCGGGCCCGTTCCTGGCCGCGCTGCTCAACGCCCAGCCGATGGGTTTCTACTCGCCGCAGACGCTCGCCGACGACGCCCGCCGGCACGGGGTGGAGGTGCGCCGGCCGGACATCAACGCCAGCGGCGCCCAGGCGGTGCTGGAGTCCGGTCCGGAGACCCGGTGGGGCAGCGTGCCGGGCGAGCCGCCGCACGCCTGGGGGCTGGGCGGCCCGGCGGTCCGGCTCGGGCTGGGCAGCGTCCGTACCCTCGGCGACGGCGTGGCCGAGCGGATCGAGGCGGAGCGGGCCGCGCACGGGCCGTACCGGGACATGCCGGACCTGGCCCGCCGCGTCGGTCTCACCGCGGCGCAGCTGGAGGCGCTGGCCACCGCGGACGCCTTCGCCGGTTTCGGGCTGACCCGGCGGCAGGCCCTCTGGGCCGCCGGCGCGGCGGCCCAGGACCGGCCCGGCCGGCTGCCCGGCACGGTGACCGGCGTGGAGCCGCCCACCCTGCCCGGCATGGCGGCGGTGGACCGGTTGGTCGCCGACGTCTGGGCCACCGGCCTGTCCCCGGAGAGCCACCCGGCCCGGTTTCTCCGGGACCGGCTCGACGCGCTGGGCGCGGTGCCGATCGCCCGGCTCGGCCAGGTGCCTCCCGGGCAGCGGATCCGGGTCGGCGGGATCGTCACCCACCGGCAGCGGCCGGCGACCGCCGGCGGGGTCACGTTCCTCAACCTGGAGGACGAGACCGGCATGCTCAACGTCACGTGTTCGCCGGGGCTCTGGCAGCGCTACCGTCGAATCGCCCGCACCAGCGGAGCACTGGTGGTGCGGGGTCGGTTGCAGCGGCACGAGGGCGTCACGAACCTCACCGCGGACCGGCTGGACGCGATCGAGCCGCCCGTCACGCCGGCGTCCCGGGATTTCCGTTGATGGCAGTGATCCACATTACGGTTTCCGGAAGCCGGACACGGGAGACTCCCGGACGCGGGTGGGCAGAGTCGCCCACCCCGGTATGGGGGATGAACGATGACCTTTCACAGCACGTACCCCGGTGGCGTGGCCAACGCCCGACGGACCCGGCTCGGCGCCGGGTGGGCGCCCACCCACGAGATCGAGCCGCGGGAGCACCAGGTGACCGACGGCCCGGTGGCCAACGCCCAGCGGTCCCGCGCGGAGGAGGACCCGGCGGGCGGCGGCGAGTCCTGACCCTGGCTAGGCTCGGCGGCGTGGAGCAGACCCGAACCCTCACCCCCCGCACCGCCGTGATCTGGGCGGTGCTCCGGGCCGAGCTGGACCGGCGGGCCGGCGAGCGGCTCTCCGTGCTCGACGTCGGCGGCGGGACCGGCGGCTTCGCCGTCCCGCTCGCCGAGGCCGGCCACCGGGTCACCGTGGTCGACGCCAGTCCCGACGCGCTCGCCGCGCTGACCCGCCGGGCCGCCGAGGCCGGGGTCGCCGATCGGGTACGCGCGACGCAGGGCGACGCCGACGCGCTCACCGGGCTGGTCGAGCCGGCCTCCGTGGACCTGGTGCTCTGCCACTCCGTCCTGGAGGTGGTCGACGCGCCGGAGCCGGTGATCACGGCGCTGGCCGGCGCGCTGCGTCCCGGCGGGGCGGCGAGCGTGCTGGTGGCCGCGCGGGCCGCCGCCGTGCTGGGCCGGGCGATCAACGGCCAGCTGGACGCCGCCGCCGCGCTCGCCACCGACCCGCACGGCACCGCGGGCGGCCGGGACACCCTGCGCCGCCGCTACGACGCCGAGGGCGCGACCGCGCTGCTCACCGCCGCCGGGCTCGCCGTCGAGGAGATCCACGGCGTACGCGTGCTCGCCGACCTGCTTCCGGCCGCCGTGGCGGACGGCCAGCCCGCCGCGTTGCTCGAGTTGGAGCGCGCCCTGGCGGCGAAGCCGCCGTACCGTGACCTCGCCGCCCAGCTGCACCTGTTCGCCCGCCGCCCGGCATGACCGGCCCGGGCCCGGGGCCGCTGGCGCGGGTCGCGCCCCGCTACGGCGGGGGCAGCCTGGTCGACGTGCTGCCCAGCGCGCTGTCGCTGTTCGGTGTCCCCGGCGCGGTCGACAGCCTCGGCCTGGCGCACCGGCTGACCGGGGTACGCCGGCTCGCCGTGCTGCTCGTCGACGGGCTCGGGTGGTACCAGATCCCCACCGCCGCCCGGTACGCGCCGACGCTGGCCGGGCTGGCCGCCACCACCGGCTTCCCGCTCACCGCGGGCTTCCCCTCCACCACCCCGACCAGCCTGGTCGGCCTCGGCACCGGCGTCGCGTCCGGCGCGCACGGCGTGCTCGGCTTCACGGTCCGGGTGCCCGGCACCGACCGGGTCCTCACCCACGTCGACTGGGCCGGCGACCCCGACCCGTCCCGCTGGCAGCCGGTCCCCACCTGGTACGAGCGGGCCCGTGCCGCCGGGGTGGCGGTGACCGTGGTCAGCCGACCCGAGTTCGCCGGCAGCGGCCTCACCGTGGCCGCCAACCGCGGGGGCGACTACCGCGGCGCGACCGGGGTCGACGCGCTCGCCGCGCGGATGCTGGCCGCGCTGGCCGCCGGCACCGGGCCGACCCTGGTTTCCGGCTACCACCCCGACCTGGACCGGCACGGGCACCTCAGCGGCGTCGACTCCGCCCCGTGGCGGTCGGCCGCCGCGGCGGTGGACACGTTGCTGGCCCGGCTGGTCGACGGCCTGCCGCCGGACGCCGCGCTGCTGGTCACCGCCGACCACGGCCAGCTCGACATCCCCGCCGGGCACCGGATCGACCTGGACGCCGATCCCCGGCTGCGGGCCGGGGTGCGGGTGCTGGCCGGTGAGCCCCGGGTCCGCTACCTGCACGTCGAGCCGGGCGCGGAGGCCGACGTGGTGGCCGCCTGGACGGCGGTGCTGGACGGCGCGGCCGACGTGCTGACCCGGGCGGAGGCGGTGGCGACCGGCTG
Organism: Micromonospora humi; assembly: GCF_900090105.1. GTDB lineage: Bacteria > Actinomycetota > Actinomycetes > Mycobacteriales > Micromonosporaceae > Micromonospora > Micromonospora humi. The sequence goes on from NZ_FMDM01000003.1 coordinate 344,241, forward strand.
GTTCGGGCCGGTGCCGGAGGCGCACCTGGCCCGGATCGGCGACGTGGTGGTGGTCTGCCGCGACACGTACGCGGTGGTCGCCACCCGGTCCGAGCCGCCGATGGTGTCGCGGTTGGTGGCGTACCACGGCGCGGACACCGCCGCCGAGATGACCGTGCCGCTGCTGGTGGTCCGGGGCTGACCGGCGCGGGTGTCGGACCGGCGGGCTAGCCTGCGGGTCATGGGCCGCAGCCAGTCGTTGCCCCGGGGCGGTGATCCGCGCTTCGGGCCGGACGCCGACGACACCGGCTCTTCGATCCTGCACGTCGACATGGACGCGTTCTTCGCCTCGGTGGAGGTGCGCCGTCGCCCCGAACTGCGCGGCCGGCCGGTGGTGGTGGGCGGCGTCGGCCCGCGCGGGGTGGTCAGCTCGGCCAGCTACGAGGCCCGCCGGTTCGGGGTGCGCAGCGCGATGCCCACCGCCCGGGCCCGCGCGCTCTGCCCGGGCGCGGTCTACCTGCCGCCCGACTTCGGCGCCTACTCGGAGGCGTCCCGGGCGGTCATGCAGATCTTCCGCGACGTCACCCCGCTGGTCGAGCCGCTCTCGTTGGACGAGGCGTTCCTCGACGTGGCCGGTGCCCGGCGGTTGTTCGGCCGGCCGGCGGCCATCGCCGCGCTGATCCGTCGACGGGTGGCCGAGGAGCAGCGGTTGACCTGCTCGGTCGGGGTGGCGTCGAGCAAGTTCGTGGCCAAGCTCGGCTCGACCCGGGCCAAGCCGGACGGGATGCTCGTGGTGCCCGCCGACCGGGTGCTCGACTTCCTGCACCCGCTGCCGGTGTCGGCGTTGTGGGGGGTGGGGGAGCGGTCGGCGGAGGCGCTGCGCCGCCTCGGCCTGCGCACCGTGCGTGACCTGGCCGAGGCGCCACCCGGCCTGCTGCGTCGGGCGGTGGGCGAGGCCTCCGCCGCGCACCTGCACGAGTTGGCCTGGGGGCGGGACCCGCGCGGCGTGTCCCCGGAGCACGTGGAGAAGTCGATCGGCGCGGAGACCACGTTCGAGACCGACGTGACCGACCCGGGCGAGATCCGGCGGGCCCTGCTCGCCCTCGCCGACAAGGCCGGGGCCCGGCTGCGGGCGGCCGGGCAGGTGGGTCGCACGGTGTCGCTGAAGGTCCGGTTCGCCGACTTCCGCACGGTGAGTCGCGCCCGCACCCTCGCCGTGCCGACCGACACCGCCCGGGAGATGTTCGACACGGCCTGGGCGCTCTGGGGGGTTCTCGCCCCGGGCGAGCCGGTCCGGCTGGTCGGCGTCCGGATGGAGGGGCTCGCCCCGGCGGAGGAGACGCCGCGGCAGCTCACCCTGGGTGAGCCGGAGCGGGGCTGGCGGGAGGCGGAGGCGGCGGCGGACGCGGCGGCTGCCCGATTCGGGCGGTCCGTCATAGGTCCGGCCAGTCTTCTCGGCCGGCGTGATCCGCGCCCAGTCGAAAAACCGACCCGGCCGTAGGTCGTCCCGCTTTCCGACGCGCGAGCACCCTCGTAGACTTGCGGGTAAGCAGCCGGTTGGCTGCCACGGTCTGTCGGCCCGACCGGGCCGACCAACGTGACCGGGGAGGAGTGCCGTGCCGCTCTCGGAGCACGAGCAGCGGCTGTTCGAGCAGATCGAGCAGTCGCTTGCCGAGGATCCCAAGTTCGCCTCGGCCGTGCGCGCCAGCGACCCGCGTTTCCACGCGCGGCGTCGCGTGCTCGTCGCTGCCGGCGTGGTCGTCGTTGGTCTGGCCCTGTTGATCTACGGTGCCGTGATCAAGATTCCCGCGGTGGCCGTGGCGGGCTTCGTCGTCATGCTGGCCTCGTTGGGCTACGCGGTGCAGTCGCACCGCCGATCCCAGTCGCCCGACCTGCACGTGGTCGGCGGCACCACAACGAGCCGGCGTCGTCCCCGTGGCCGCAGCGGCGGTCGCCGGGGCTCCTTCCTCGACCGGATGGAGGACCGCTGGCGGCAGCGCCCGGAGGGCCACCGCTGACCACGCGCCGCCCCTGACCGGGCGGGTGCGCCAGGCCCGCGCTCGCCGACACCCGCCGGCGAGCGCGCCAGATCCGTCGCGCCGCCCGACCGGTCGACCCCCACCCGCGTGATCAAGGGGTTCGCGTCACGGATTCGTTCCGCGCCGACGCGAACTCCTTGATCGACGGGGGACCGGCGTGGGTGCCGGCCGGCGGCGGAGGGTCAGCGGGCCGGGCGACCCGCCAACAGCCGGCGCGGGCTCCAGCGCACCATCCACTGCCGCGCCTGCCCGGTGGTGGTGACCAGCCGGGCCGACCGCTCGGCCAGGGCGGTGCGCCAACGCATCAGCACCGACGGCGGCAGCACCGCGGCCAGCAACCGGGTACGCCGGTTCGCCCGCGCGGCCAGCGCCCCGCGTACCGTTCCCAGCGCCGGTTGCAGCTCGGCGTCGGTGAGCGGGTCACGGGCGTAACGGGCCCGCTCCTCGGCCCGACCCAGCAGCCGGACCCCGGTCGCCGCGCCGGCGTCCTCGGCCAGCGCCTCCCGGGTCAACCGCTCGGCGGTCGCCCGCGGCGTCTCGGTGCCGTCGACCGGGACGTGGAAGTCGACGAGCGTGTCCAGCAGCTCGTCCCAGGCGGCGTGCGCGTCGGCGCGAGCCGCCTCGGCGTCCACCCCGACCACGATCTGTCGGGTTTCGCCCCGCTGACCGGGCACGGCCACCGCGGTGGCCGTCGGCGGGGCCGCCCGGACCCGGCGTCGGCGGCGCAGCGCCGAACGGCGCAGGGCCGGCAGGGCGAGCAGCGCCAGCAGGGCGAGCGCCCCGGCCAGCCACCACGGCCAGACCGTGTCCTGCCGGGCCGGCCCGCTCTCGCCGACCGCCAGGCCCTGGTCGGCGTCCTTGTCGAGACGGTCCGGTTCGTCCGGGCCGGCCGACGGGTTCGCCGCGCCGGGAGCGGCGCTGCTGCCCGGCGACGGGGTGATCTCCTCCGGCGCGTCGGTGTCCGGAGCCCAGGCGGACCGGACCGAACCGGGGATGCTGGCCGCCGGGGTGGCGTCGAACGGCACCCAGCCGATCCGGCTGAAGTAGACCTCGGTCCAGGCGTGCAGGTTCTGGTTGGTCAGCACGTAGGTGCCGCCGTCGGTGTTGCTGCCGTTGGTGAACCCGACCGCCACCCGGGCCGGCACGCCGGCGGCCCGGACCAGCCAGGCCATCGCCGCGGCGTACTGCTGGCAGTAGCCGACCTTGGTGGCGAGGAAGTCGGTGATGTCCGCGCCGCTGCTGCCGTTGCGGGTGGAGAGCGCGTAGGTGAAGCCGTTCTCCACCGAGAAGTAGTCGTAGATCGCCCGGACCTTGTCGTAGTTGGTCTTCCGGCCCTCGGTGAGACGGGTGACCAGTCGCTCCACGTCCGGGACCGTCGGCCTGGTGGTGCCCTGCCGCATCACCGCGCTCTCCGACGGCGGGGCCGGCGCGGCGCGCAGCGCGTCCGGGTTGAACGTCGACCGCACGTACTCGAACGAGTAGCGCTTGCCGCGCGCGTTCTCCCGGTTGGAGAAGACGACCTGCTGGTTGGCGTCGTAGCGCCAGTTGCCGTTGAGGTCCTCGGTCCGGACCGGCTCGGCGTAGACCGGCAGCAGCGGCATGTTCAGGTTCTTCGTCACCTCGACCGTGGCCCGGTAGGTCCGCTGCTCGACCCCCCGGGGCGCGCGTTCGGACGGGTCGGGCAGCTCGCGGGTGACCTGGTCCCCGGTCGGCACGCGGGCCTGGAAGCCGCTCGGCCGCAGGTCGTCCACCACGCCCAGGCGCAGGTAGAACGGGTTCGGCTCGTTGGTGGTGACCTTGACCAGGTCGAACCGCTCACTCTGGTTGAGCTGGCCGCTCAGCGCGGCGAACAGGTCGATCCGGCCGCTGGTGCCGCCCTGACCGGGCCGCCCGGTGCCGTCGCCGGGGCCGGCGCCGACGTTGTTCAGCAGGCCGCCGGTCATCCCGGGCACGGCCAGCGGCAGCGCCACCGCCACCAGCACCCCGACCACGGCCAGCCGGCGGCCGGCCGCGGCGAGCGGCGACGCCTCCCACACGTCGACGTCGCGTCCCTCGCCGGTGAACCGGCGGCCGAACCGGCGCACCCGGTCGACGTTGTCGGTCACCAGCAACCACAGGTAGCCCGCGGCGCCCACCACGAACGGGGTGGCGGGGACACTGTCCACGTAGACCGCCACCGGCACCGAGTAGATGGCGAGCATCGGCAGCCCGGCCAGCGCCGGCCGGCGCAGCCCGACCGCGAGCACGTCGACCACCACCGCCACCGCGCCGATGCCGAGCACGGCGAGGAAGAGCAGCGAGTCGACGTCGGGAACCTTGACACCGTACGCGCGCATGTCCTGCAACGAGGTCTGGAGCAGGTCGCCGAAGTGGGCGAAGGTGGCCGGGGTCGGCACGAACGCGAGCAGCTCGGTGCCGCCGGGAAAGACCCACGTCAGGCCCAGGGTCAGGCCGGCCAGCATGGCCAGCAGCTGACCCCACAGCGGGGCCCGGCCCAACCGGCTCAGCGCCGCCGCGCCGGCCACCACGGAGACCACGATGGCCGCCTGGACCAGCCACGTCCAGCGCTCGAAGATCGCCGACAGCGGGGCCGCCGCCAGCAGGGTCGCCGCCGCGGCGACGAAACCGATGTTGCGGTGCGGGGTCACCGAATCGTCCTTCCGGTCATCGCATGCCGCCGGCGACCGTCTCGGCCAGCGCCGCCCGCAGGGCGAAGCCCTGCGAGCCGCGGCCGGCCTGCGGCCACAGTGCCGGCAGCCGGTTGCCGTGCTCCACCCCGATGACCCGCCAGCCGCTCTGCAGCAGGGCGAGGGCGGAGCTGCCGTGCGCCCGCTCCGCCTCGACCCGGGCCTTGGGCGGCAGGTTCAACCAGGTGTTGCTGTCGAGCAGGAACGCCACGCAGGTGGCGCCGTTGCCACGCAGCCCGGCCAGCAGCTCCGCCTCGGCGTCACCGAGCGTGCCGAACAACGCGATGATCAGGCCGCCGTCGGCCCGCTGCCGGACCTGCTGCACCAGCGTGGTGATCTCGCCGCGCCGGTCCAGGTGCACCTCGGCGAGATGGTCGAGGAGCAGGCCCTCACCACCGGCCTCGGTGGCGCCGACGTCCACGCCGTTGCCGGTGACCAGGCGCAGCTTGTAACCGGCCTGGCGCAGGTGCACGGCGATGCTGGCGGCGGCCGAGACGGCCCACTCGAAGCTGGCCGTCGGTCCCTCGCCCCGGTGGCCGGCGGCGCGGGTGTCCAGCACCACGGTGGCCCGGCTCTCCCACGGTTGCTCCTCGCGGCGCACCATCAGCTCACCGGTGCGGGCGGTCGACTTCCAGTGCACCCGGCGCAGGTCGTCGCCCATCCGGTACTCCCGGGTGGCGGCGTCGTCCTCGCCGTGCACCGCGACCGAGCGGGCCCGGCTGTCGCCGCTGCCGGCGTACTCGCCCGGCAGCCGCACCGAGGGCAGCGGGGTGACCTGCGGGATCACGGTGAGGTGGTCGGTGCTGGGGAACGACCGGGTCAGCTCGCACAGCCCGAACGGGTCGGTCAGCCGGATCACCAGCGGACCCACGTCGTAGCGGCCGCGCACGTCGGCGCGGACCGTGTACGCCACGGAGCTGGCCTGGTGCGCGCCGAGCCGTTCCAGCACCACCCGGGGCCGGCTGCCCAGCGCGTAGGGCAGCCGGTCCTCCAGCAGCAGGGTGCCGGTGGGCAGCCGGGACAGGTTCTGCAACCGCAGCACCACCCGGGAGCTGGCGCCGACCGGCACCCGGTGCGGCTCGAGCGTGCGGTGACAGGCCAGCTTGTATCGGCTGCGCCCCACGTACGCGGCGGCGAGCAGCGGCAGGACGGCCAGCAGGACGGCCACCCGGAGCAGGTCCTTCTCGCCGAGGATGGCGGCGGAGATCGCGGCCGCGACCGCGGCCGCCAGGAAGGAGCGGCCGCGGGTGGTCAGCCCGCGCAGGCCGTCACGCACGTCATGGCCTCCGTGGCTCGTACGGCCCGCGGCCGTTGCCGGTCCCGTGGCCGGGTCGGGTGTCGTACGGGGAACGCTGCCGGTCGTGCGGCAACGGCAGGCGGTGCACCAGCTCGGCGACGATCGCGTCGGTGGTGCGCCGGGCGAGCTGCGCGTCCGCCGTCGGGATGATCCGGTGCGCCAGCACCGGCACCGCGAGGGTCTGCAGGTCGTCCGGGAGGACGTAGTCGCGGCCCTCCAGGGCGGCCACCGCGCGGGCGGTGCGCAGCAGTTGCAGGGTGGCCCGCGGGGATGCGCCGAGCCGCAGGTCGGGTGCCTCACGGGTGGCGGTCACCAGGGCGATCGCGTACTGCTTGACGGCGTCGGCGACGTGCACCTGCCGCACGTGGCCGATCAGCCGGCGTACGGTCGCCGCGTCGGAGACCGGGCGCAGCCCCGCCAGCGGGTCGGTGGCCCCGTGCCCGTCGAGCATGGCCAGCTCGGCGTTCGGGTCCGGATAGCCCATCGCGATGCGGGCGGTGAACCGGTCCCGCTGCGCCTCGGGCAGCGGGTAGGTGCCCTCCATCTCGATCGGGTTCTGCGTCGCGATCACCATGAACGGCGTCTGGAGCTGGTAGGTCACCCCGTCGACCGTGACCTGCCGCTCCTCCATGCACTCGAGCAGCGCCGACTGGGTCTTCGGCGAGGCCCGGTTGATCTCGTCGCCGACGACCAGGTTGGCGAAGACCGCGCCCGGACGGAACTCGAAGTCGTGGGTCTCCTGGTTGTAGACGCTGACGCCGGTGACGTCGCTGGGCAGGAGGTCGGGGGTGAACTGGATGCGGCGGACCGAGCAGTCGATGGACCGGGCCATCGACTTGGCGAGCTTGGTCTTGCCGACGCCGGGCACGTCCTCGATGAGCAGGTGACCCTCGGCGAGCAGCACCGCCAGGGCGAGCCGGACGGTGGCCGTCTTACCCGCGATGACCTGCTCGATGTTGGCCACGATGGCCTCGCTTGCGGCACGGAACTCGTCGTGCGGCAGCAGACCGCCCACCTCGTCCCAGGTCTGTTGTGTCACGGGCCTCCTCCTCGTCGCCGGAACGGCAGCTCTGTATAGAGCACCTGGACCCGCCGTTGGGTTCGCGACGCCGAGCCTCGTCTGCCGCACGCATCTCACTGGCCTCTCAGGCTAACCATGTTTGTCGCTATCGCCGACTCCCGCAGGTGGTCGGTCGGTTACGCCCCGAATATTCGCCGGACGGGGGACCGGGGTACACTGCGACGCATGGCCGGAGTCTTCCTGCTTCTTACCGAGCCGTGCTGATGCGCTGAACGCGCGACAGCACGGCCGCCCCTCCTGCGCGAGGGGCTTTTTTGTGCCCGAAGCAGATCTCCATCCACCCGACATGACCCGCGCCGAGGAGACGCCATGAGTGAGGCAGCCGCACCGGCCACCGACATTCCCCCGTTCCGGTACACCGCCGCCCTGGCCGACGAGATCGAGAACCGCTGGCAGGACACCTGGGAGCGGGAGGGCACCTTCCACGCGCCGAACCCGACCGGCCCGCTGGCCGACCCGGGCCACCCCCGCGCCGGCGCGGAGAAGCTGTACGTGCTGGACATGTTCCCCTACCCGTCGGGCGCCGGCCTGCACGTCGGGCACCCGCTGGGCTACATCGGCACCGACTGCTACGCCCGCTACCAGCGGATGACCGGGCGCAACGTGCTGCACGCGATGGGCTTCGACGCGTTCGGCCTGCCGGCCGAGCAGTACGCGGTGCAGACCGGCACCCACCCGCGGACCACCACGGTCGCCAACATCGAGCGGTACAAGGCGCAGCTGCGCCGGTTGGGGCTGGGCCACGACGAGCGGCGCTCGGTGGCGACCATCGACACCGACTTCTACCGCTGGACGCAGTGGATCTTCCTGCAGATCTTCAACTCCTGGTACGACGCGGACGCGCGGAAGGCCCGGCCGGTCGCCGAGCTGATCGCCGAGTTCGAGGGCGGGAACCGCCCGACCCCGGACGGCCGCCCGTGGGCCGAGCTGACCGTGGCCGAGCGCCGCCGCGTCGTCGACGACCACCGGCTGGCGTACGTCTCGGAGGCGCCGGTGAACTGGTGCCCGGGGCTGGGCACCGTGCTGGCCAACGAGGAGGTCACCGCCGACGGCCGCTCCGAGCGGGGCAACTTCCCGGTCTTCAAGCGCAACCTGAAGCAGTGGATGATGCGCATCACCGCGTACGGCGACCGGCTGCTGGACGACCTGGACACATTGGACTGGCCCGAGCCGATCAAGCTGCAGCAGCGCAACTGGATCGGCCGGTCGACCGGCGCGCACATCGACTTTCCGACCGCCGCCGCCCCGGTGCGGGTGTTCACGACCCGGCCGGACACGATCTTCGGCGCCACCTACATGGTGCTGGCGCCCGAGCACGAGCTGGTCGACGTGCTGACGCCGGTCGCCTGGCCGGAGGGGACGAAGGACGCGTGGACCGGCGGGCACGCCGGTCCCCGTGAGGCCGTCGAGGCGTACCGGAAGGCCGCCGCGGCCAAGACGGACGTCGAGCGGCAGGCGGACAGCAAGGAGAAGACCGGCGTCTTCGTCGGCGCCTGGGCGACCAACCCGGTGACCGGCGGGCAGATCCCGATCTTCATCGCCGATTACGTGCTGGCCGGCTACGGCACCGGCGCGATCATGGCGGTGCCCGCGCAGGACGAGCGGGACTGGGCCTTCGCCGAGGTCTTCGACCTGCCGATCGTGCGCACCGTGGCACCGCCGGAGGGCTTCGACGGCAAGGCGTTCACCGGCGACGGACCGGCGATCAACAGCGCCGCCCCGGACCGGGGCGTCGACCTGGACGGCCTGGGGGTGGCCGAGGCCAAGGCCCGGATCATCGAGTGGCTGGAGGCGAACGGGCACGGCGCGGGCGCGGTGACCTGGCGGCTGCGCGACTGGCTGTTCTCCCGGCAGCGCTACTGGGGCGAGCCGTTCCCGATCGTCTACGACTCCACCGGGGCGCCGATCGCGCTGCCGGAGTCGATGCTGCCCGTCGAACTGCCCGAGGTGGACGACTTCTCGCCGAAGACGTTCGACCCGGAGGACGCGCAGAGCAACCCGGAGACCCCGCTGTCGCGGCGGCGCGACTGGGTCGAGGTCGAGCTGGACCTGGGTGACGGGCCGAAGCGCTACACCCGGGAGACCAACGTGATGCCGCAGTGGGCCGGCTCCTGCTGGTACGAGCTGCGCTACCTGGACCCGACCGACTCGCAGCGCTTCGCCGACCCGGAGAACGAGGCGTACTGGATGGGGCCGCGACGGCCCGGCGACTGCGGGGGCACCGACCTGTACGTCGGCGGCGCCGAGCACGCCGTGCTGCACCTGCTGTACGCCCGCTTCTGGCACAAGGTGCTGTTCGACCTGGGGCACGTCTCGTCGTTCGAGCCGTTCCGCCGGCTGTTCAACCAGGGCATGATCCAGGCGTACGCGTTCGTCGACGCCCGGGGCGCCTACGTGCCCGCCGAGGAGGTCGTCGAGGTCGACGGCCGCTGGTTCCACGGCGAGACCGAGGTCCGCCGCGAGTACGGCAAGATGGGCAAGTCGCTGAAGAACGTGGTCACCCCGGACGACATGTGCGCGGCGTACGGCGCCGACACCTTCCGGGTGTACGAGATGTCGATGGGGCCGCTGGAGGTGTCCCGCCCGTGGGAGACCCGGGCGGTGGTCGGCTCGTACCGGTTCCTGCAGCGGGTCTGGCGCACGGTGGTGGACGAGCAGACCGGTGACTCGCGGGTGACCGATGCACCGGCCGACGAGGCGACCCGACGGCTGCTGCACAAGGTGATCGACGGGGTCCGCGCCGACATGGACGGGGTCCGGTTCAACACCGCGATCGCCAAGCTGATCGAGCTGACCAACGGCCTGACCCAGCTGGCGGCGACGCCCCGGGAGGTGGCCGAGCCGCTGGTGCTGATGGTCGCCCCGTTCGCCCCGCACCTGGCCGAGGAGCTGTGGCGCCGGCTGGGCCACGACACCTCGCTGGCGTACGCCGACTTCCCGGTGGCCGACCCGGCGCTGCTGGTGGCCGAGTCGGTGACCTACCCGGTGCAGGTCAACGGCAAGGTCCGGGGTCGGATCGAGGTGGCGGCCGACGCGTCCGAGGAGACGGTGCGGGCGGCCGCGCTGGAGGCGGTCGCCGGCGCGTTGGCCGGCAAGGAGCCGCGCAAGGTGATCGTGGTGAAGGGCCGGATGGTCTCGGTCGTCGCCTGACCCGGCTCGTGGGCGCGCCCGGTGCGGGCGCGCCCACGACCGGTCAGGGCTCGCGGCGGTGCACGACGACCGCGGCGAGCAGCGCGGCGACCACCGGCCAGACGACGAACACCGCCCAGGAGCCGGGCACGGTCGCCACGTGCAGGTTCGGCAGCACGTACGGGTTACCGACGAGCCGTTCCCACGCCGGCACCGGCAGCGCGTTGTGGACCGAGGCGGTCCACTTGTTGGTGATGTCGAAGGCGAGCGGCGCGAGCAGCAGCAGCGTCGTGGTGACCACGATGGCCGGCGCGGTGTGCCGCACCAGGGCGCCGACGCCGAACCCGATCAGCGCGCACATCGGCAACAGCAGCGCCGACGCCACGACGGCGCGCAGCGCGTCGGGATCACCGATCGACGCGCCGGCCCCCCGGTCGGCGAGGATCGCCTGGGACACCCCGAACGACGCGACGGCGGCCACCGCGCCGACCACCAGCATGACGGCGGCCAGCACCACCACCTTGGCGGCCGCCACGGCGCGCCGGTCCGGCACCGCGACAAGCGTGGTGCGGATCTGGCCGCTGGCGTACTCACCGGCGATCATCAGCGCGCCCACCGTGCCGGCCGCGAGCATGACGAACAGCCAGCCCTCCTCCGGGAACGCGTCGTGGATCGGGTCGAACGCGGCCCGACGCTCGGCGGAGTAGCCCGGCCAGTTGTGGTGATCGGCGAGCGCGGCGCGGACGCTGAACAGCACGGCCGACACCGCGATCAGCGCCATCGACCCGTACGTGGAGCGCAGCGACCAGAGCTTGATCCACTCGGCGGCGAGCAGGTCACGGAAACGGGCGGTCACGAGCGGCCTCCGGTGGGATAGTCGACGCGGTCGGCGGTGAGATCCATGAACGCCTCCTCCAACGAGGTGGCGCCGTTGTCGCGCCCGCGGGCGGTGAACGCGGCGAGGCTCTCGTCGACGAGCAGTTCACCCCGGCCGATCACCACGAGGTGGTCGGCGGTCTGTTCCATCTCGCTCATCAGGTGACTGGAGACGAGCACGGTGCGGCCCTCGGCGGCGAGCCGGCGGAACAGCCCGCGTACCCAGCGCACCCCGTGCGGGTCCAGGCCGTTGAACGGCTCGTCGAAGAGCAGCACCGGCGGGTCGCCGAGCAGTGCGGCGGCGATGCCGAGCCGCTGCCGCATGCCGAGGGAGAAGCCGCCGATCCGGCACCGCGCCACGTCGGCCAGGCCCACCTGGTCCAGCACCTCGCCCACCCGGGCGCGAGGAATCCCGTTGCTGCGGGCCAGCGCCGCCAGGTGGGCCCGTGCGCTGCGCCCGCCGTGCACGTCGCCGGCGTCCAGCAGCGCCCCGGCGTACCGCAACCCCCGCCGCCGTCCGGCGAACGGCTGCCCGTCGACGAGCGCGGTGCCGGCGGTCGGCCGGTGCAGGCCGAGGACGAGCCGGAGCGTGGTGGACTTGCCGGCGCCGTTGGGGCCGAGGAACCCGGTGACGTGTCCGGGTCGGACGGTGAGTGTGAGCCGGTCGACGGCGGTGACTCCGCCGTACCGTTTGGTGAGGTCCCTGAGCTCGATCATGGCTCCGACGCTTCCGTGTCCGGGCCGTCGGGTCGTCGTGCGGGCGGCCACACCGGACCGTCGGGGCTCCGCCCCCGGGCGTACGCCCGCGGGCCGATGACCGGGTGGCCGAGCAATGGCTACGGTGGGCCCCATGGAGGCCGTCGATCGAGACACCCGGGCCCGGCGGACGCGGACGGCACTGGTGTGGTTCGCGGTCGCGTTGCTGCCCGTGGTGGTGCTGCTCGCGTCGACGACCGGCGCGGGCGGTCCGGTGCTGTCCGTCCCCACCCCCGACCACAGCGCGCCCGCGTTGCCGGTGCGCTACCTCGCGCCGCTCCTGGTGGTGCTGTTGCCGGTCGGCCTGCTGCGCCGCCGCCCGCTGCTCGCCGTCGGCCTGATGCTCGCCGGGGCATCGGCGGTCACCGTCATGACGAACGGGTGGGACAACGGCTACCTGGCCGGCGTCTGGTACCTGCAGTTTCTCGCCATCGACGTGATGCTCGGCCTGGTCGCGGCCCGGGTGCCGCGTCGGGTGTCGGTGCCCGCGGCGGTCATGGTGCTGCTGATCCAGATCGCCGCGGCCTTCGTGAGCCCGGCCAGCGGCCCGGTGGACCGGGCCACCCTCTCGGTGCCGGCGGTCCTCGCCGCGTGGGTGGTCGGCAACTCCGCGTTCGCCCGTCGCCGGCACGCCGAGCAACTGCGGGCGCACGCCGCCACCGAGGCGGTCGCCGCCGAACGGCTACGCATCGCCCGGGAGTTGCACGACCTGGTCGCGCACAGCATCGGCGTGATCGCCATCCAGGCCGGGGTCGGCGCCCGGGTGATCGACAGCCAGCCCGGGCAGGCCCGCGCCGCGCTCGCCACCATCGAGTCCACCAGCCGGGAGACCCTGGCCGGGCTGCGCCGTACCCTCGGCGCGCTGCGCCGCCCCGACGACGCGACGGCCTCGCTGGACCCGACACCGGGACTGTGCGACCTGGACCGGCTGGTCGAGGCGGCGGGCGACGCCGGGGTACGGGTGACGCTCGCCGTCGACGGCGAGCCGGGACCGCTGCCCACCGAGGTGGAACTGGCCGCCTACCGGATCGTGCAGGAGGCGCTGACGAACGTGGTGCGACACGCGCGTGTCACCGAGTGCCGGGTGGCCGTGCGGCACGCGCCGGACGGTGTCCGCGTCGAGGTGGTGGACGACGGTCGCGGCGGTCCGGTCGGCGACCAGGGGCACGGGATCGTCGGCATGCGGGAGCGGGCCGTGTTGCTCGGCGGCAGGTTCGAAGCAGGGCCCCGGCCGGCGGGCGGCTTCCGGGTGGCCGCCGTGCTGCCGGCGGCTTCGGCGTGACCATCCGCGTCCTCCTCGTCGACGACCAACCGCTGGTCCGGGCCGGGCTGCGGGTGCTCATCGCCGACGCGGCGGACCTGGTGGTCGTCGGCGAGGCCGGCACCGGCGCCGAGGCGGTGCGGTCGGCCCGGGAGCTCGTACCCGACGTGGTGCTGATGGACCTGCGGATGCCAGGCACCGACGGGATCGCGGCGACCCGGGAGATCGTCGCGGCCGGCGGACCGACCCGCGTCCTCGTGCTCACCACGTTCGACGACGACGAGCACGTGCACGCCGCGTTGCGCGCCGGTGCGAGCGGATTCCTGGTCAAGGACATGGCACTGGAGGAGATCCTCGGCGCGGTGCGGGTGGTGGCGGCCGGCGACGCGCTGATCGCGCCCGGGGTGACGCGGCGGCTGATCGCCGAGTTCGCCGCCCGGCCCGACCGGGCGCTCCGCCTCCGTGCCCTGCCCGGCGTCACCGAGCGGGAGCGAGAGGTGCTGACCCTGGTCGCGCGCGGCCTGTCCAACGCCGAGATCGCGGCCCAGCTGGTGATCAGCCCGGCCACCGCGAAGGCGCACGTGGCCCGTCTATTCACCAAGCTGGCCGCCCGGGACCGGGTGCACCTGGTGATCGCCGCCTACGAGGCCGGCCTGGTCACCCCACCCCGCTGACCCGAGTCGGGCGGGGCCGGGCGGACGGCCGCGGCGATGAGGGCTGGACGCCCGGCCCCCGGGGCGGGGTAGGCCTACGTCGGTCACGCCGTGCCGAACGCCGCCTCGACCGCCGTGCGGTGGCGGCGCAGCCAGTCGTGCCAGCCGCGTACCGCCTCGACCGCCCCGGCGGCACGCAACCGGCGCATGCCGGGTCGGTCCCGGTCGGCGCCGGCGTCGATGCCGCGCCAGGTGCCGTCGAGCTGGTCGAGCATCACCGCGACCAGCTCGGGCCGGGGGAGCAGCCCGCCGCTCGGCCCCTCGTAGGCGTCGCAGAGCAGCCGGCAGCGGCGGCCCAGCTCGGCCGGGTCGGCGTCGCCGCCGAGGTCGGCCCAGTGCCAGCCGGCGAACGCCACGTCCTCGATCCGTCGGCCGGGGCCGGCGAGGTCCCAGTCGAGCAGCGCCACCGGCACCGGGCCGGCCGGTCCGATCCGGTAGACCGTGTTCTTCGGTGACAGGTCCCGGTGGCAGACCGTCTCCGCGCCGCCGGCCAGGCCGGTCCCGGCGCAGGCGTCGTGCACCGCCCGGATCAGGCCGGCCAGCCTCGACAGCGCGGCGTCGGCGAAGAAGGCCGGGTCCTCCCGGTCGCGCCAGGGCACCACCCCGTCGACGTGCGACAGCACCTGCCGGCCCCGGTCGTCCATGCCCAGGTACGCGGGGGCGACACCGGGCGCGGTCGCCGCCAGGTGGCGCAGCAGCCCGGCGACGAAGTCGGCGTCGGCGGGCGGCGTGCGACGGACCGTGTCGCCGATCCGGACCACCTCGGCGATGAACCCGCCGGGCAGGGTCTCCTCGGTGCCGGCCACGTCAGCTCGGGCCCAGCCGGCGTTGCCGTTCGGCCCGCCACCAGCGGTGGATGATGAGCACGCTGGCGATCAGGCCGAGGCTGGCCGGCGCGGCCGCGTACCAGTTGATCGAACCGGGGCTGCTCACCGCGGCGCCGATCGCGGCGTAGCCGATGGCGGTGGGGGCGGAGGCGATCACGCTGCCGGCCAGGAACGGCAGCACCCGGGCCGCGGTGGTGCCGTAGCCGTAGCTGACCAGCCCGAAGCCGGCGATCGGCAGGAGTCGCACGGTGATCACCCCGAACACGCTCTGCCGGGCGAACCAGCCGTCCAGCCGGGCCAGCCGGCCGCGGACCCGCTCGGCCACGAAGTCGCGGCCGAGCAGCCGGCCGACCGCGAACCCGAGCGCCGCCGCGAGCAGCGCCGCGCCGAGCGCGTACGCGGCGCCCTGCACCGGACCGAAGATCGCACCCGAGGCCAGCGTGACGAACGTCCGGGGCACCAGGGCCACCAGCAGCAGCGCACCGCCGACCACGGCCGCGACCGGGGCGTACCCGCCGAGCGCGTCGGCGAGCCGGGGCAGGTCCGCCGCGTCCGGCCGGGGCACCAGTAGCAGCGTGACGGCGAACCCGGCGAGGAGCAGGAGCAACAGCCCGAACCGGCGCGCCGACGGCTGCCCGAGCAGCCCGGCGAGCCGGCGGACCACCGGTCGCCGCCCTGGCCGGGCGGCGCCGGTCATGCCCGGGCGGCGGCGGCCACCGCGTTGCGGCGCTCCGACCGGAGCCGGTCGGCCCAGGTGTCGTCGAGCGGTGGGAGCTGGTGGATGCCGGTGGCCCAGCGCAGCAGCAGGTCGGCCAGGTCGGGGTTGCGGGCCAGCGCGGGACCGTGCGAGTAGGTGCCGAGCAGCTTGCCCCGCCAGGCGCCCTCGGTGGCGCCGTCGTTGCCGACGCCGGCGGTCACCCGGGCCAGCGGCGACACGCCCGGACCGAGGTGGGTGCGCCCGCCGTGGTTCTCGAACCCGGTCAGGTGCGGGATGCCCAGCCGCGGGTCGACCTCGCCGGCCAGCTCGCCGACCGCCCGGGTCGGGCCCCGGTCGGAGGAGAGGTCGAGCAGCTCCAGGCCGGCGCAGCGGGTGCCCTTGGCGAAGAAGGAGGTGCCGAGCAGCTGGTAGCCGGCACAGACGCCGAACACCACGGAACCCTGGGCCACCGCCCGGTGCAGGCCGCCGTCGGCGAGCAGGCGTTGGGCGCCCAGCGCCTGCGGGCCGTCCTCACCGCCGCCGATCAGGTAGATGTCGGCGGTGGCCGGCAGCCGCTGGTCGGAGCGGACCTCCAGCACCTCGACCGGCATGCCGCGCAGCTGGGCCCGGCGGGCCAGGATCAGCGCGTTGCCCCGGTCGCCGTAGGTGGACAGCAGGTCGGGATAGACCCAGACGATGCGCAGGCTCTCAGTTGACACGGTCCAGCTCCGCTCGGATGTCCTGGAAGGCGGTGTAGTTGGCGATGACCTCCAGCCGGCCCGGCGGCACCGCCCGGACCGCCTCGTCGAACGTGCGCACGTGCCGGAACGGCACGCCGTTGACGTCGAGTCGCACCGCCAGGTCGTACGCCCGGTCGCCGGTGATCAGCACCTGCCGGCCGGCCAGCGGCGAGAAGTCGACGTCGAACAGCCACGAGGTGTCCAGCCCGTCGGGGTCGCGGGCGTTGATCGAGAGCAGCGTCGGCGCGACGTCGGCCATGTCGAACGCCTCCAGCCAGCTCGCCGGGTTCTTGGCCAGCAGCAGCCGGATGTTGCGCCCGTCCCGGTCCACCTGGGCGTAGCGGCCGGCCACCGAGGTGACCGTGCCGAGTCGGGAGACCGCGTCCACCGGGCGTACGCCGAACTCGGCGGCGACCGCCAGCGCGGTCGCCGCGTTGCCGAGGTTGACCGTGCCGGGGAGCTGGAGCTGGATCTTGTGCCAGGCGCCGGTGGGGTCGAGCACGCCGTCGTCCTCGACCGTCCACTGCGGCTCCGGGCGGCGCAGCGGGCAGCCGGTGCACCACCACTGCCCGCCGGAGCGCTGGATGGTGGAGCCGCACTCCGGGCAGACCCACGAGTCGTCGTGCCAGCGCTGGCCGGCGCTGAACCAGGTGACGTGCGGCGGCACGTGGCCCTGGGCCGGGTCGCCCGGCGGCGTCGCGGCCCAGACCACCATCGGGTCGTCGGCGTTGGCGACCACCCGCACCCTGGGGTGCCGGACCAGCGCGGCGCGCCAGAGCTGCGCCATCATGGCGACCTCCTTGGCCCGGTCGAGCTGGTCGCGGGAGAGGTTGAGCAGCGCCACCACGTGCGGCTCGGTCGCCTCCAGCACCTGGGCCAGGTAGTGCTCGTCCACCTCCAGCACGGCGTAGGGCGTGCTGCCGGCCTTGGCCAGCGCCGAGGTGTGCCCGGTGGGCATGTTGGCGCCGAAGGCGTTGGAGGCCACCCGGCCCAGCACGCCGACCGCGGCGGTGGTCAGCCGGGTGGTGGTGGTCTTGCCGTTGGTGCCGGACACCAGGGCGATGGCGCGCCCGGCCGAGAGGTGGGCGAGCAGGTCGGGGTCGATCTTGAGGCCGATCCAGCCGCCGATCACCGAGCCGTCGCCACGACCCGCGGCCCGCGACAGCGCCGCGGCGGTGCGCGACACGGAGCTGGCCACCTTTGCCCGCATGGGCATCTTCGCGTCCGTCACCCGAGCGAGGTTACCGGACCACGACCGTCGCCAGATCGCCGCCGACGGTGAACCGTTCGGCCGGGGACGGCGCGGTGGACGGTCCGAGCGCGCTCCGCCGGACGGCGGCGGTCGATGTCGGGTAGCGGACGCACCGGCGGGGGCGTCCCGGCCCTCCACTCCGCCCCACCCGCATTGACGTGCGGTTTTGCGCGCGGACACGCCGCGCCGAAGCGGCGATTCTGGTTGCAGGTGGAGGGAAGTGGAGTAGAGTGGGGCGCGATGGTGAGGCCGGGAGGGCCACACCGGCCCGGGGGGTCAGCGGCGCCGCGAACGCCGCTCAGGGCGAGGGGGTTGGGCCGATGTTCCTCGGCACCCACACTCCGCGCCTGGACGACAAAGGCCGGTTGATCCTGCCGGCCAAGTTCCGGGATGAGCTGGCGGGGGGTGTCGTGATCACCAAAGGGCAGGAGCGCTGCCTCTACGTCTTCCCGATGCCCGAGTTCCAGCGCATCGCCGACCAGT
This sequence comes from Micromonospora humi, assembly GCF_900090105.1. Taxonomy (GTDB): domain Bacteria; phylum Actinomycetota; class Actinomycetes; order Mycobacteriales; family Micromonosporaceae; genus Micromonospora; species Micromonospora humi. The sequence continues at coordinate 362,058 of NZ_FMDM01000003.1, forward strand.
TGCGCGCGCAACCGATGACCAGCAAGGCGGCCCGGGCCTACAGCCGGGTCTTCTTCGCCAGCGCGCACGACGAGGTGCCGGACAAGCAGGGGCGGGTCACGATTCCCGGGCACCTGCGGTCCTACGCGGCCCTCGACCGCGAACTGGTCGTGATCGGCGCGAGCACCCGGGTGGAGATCTGGGACAGGGCGGCCTGGGAGGCCTACCTCGCGGAGAGCGAAGACGACTTCGCCGACATCGAGGAGGGGGTGCTGCCCGGCGGTCTGTAGGGCGTGACGGCGCCCGACGTACTGCGAGATCTCCAGCCGCTTTCGAGTTCCTGGCACCCCTTCCCCGGTGCCAGGCGCACGATCCGACACGGAGGGCCGCGGCCTCCGGCGGGCGGGGAGCGGATGGGGATCTGGCGGTATGGCGAGGCGTCGTGGCGACGACGGACACGTGGACGGAAACGGTTTTCGAGCAGTGGGGGTCGACATGGGGGAGCTACGCGGCACGCACGTGCCGGTGCTGCTCGAGCGGTGTCTCGAGCTGCTGGCCCCCGCGCTGGGCCGCCCCGGCCGGACCGTGCACGTCGACGCCACGCTCGGCCTGGCCGGGCACGCCGAGGCGGTGCTCACGGCACACCCGGAGACGGTCCTCGTCGGCCTGGACCGGGACACCGAGGCACTCGCCCACGCGCGGGTCAGGTTGGCCCGGTTCGCCGACCGGATCCACCTGGAGCACGCCGTCTACGACGAGCTGCCCGAGGTGCTCGACCGGCTCGGCTACCCGGCGATCGACGGCGTGCTGTTCGATCTCGGCGTCTCGTCGCTGCAACTGGACGCGCCCGACCGCGGGTTCGCCTACGCGCAGGACGCGCCGCTGGACATGCGGATGGACCAGACCCGGGGGGTGACCGCCGAGGAGGTGGTCAACAGCTACGGCCACCCGGAGCTGGCCCGCCTGCTGCGGGTGTACGGCGAGGAGAAGTTCGCCGGGAAGGTCGCCTCGGCGATCATCCGGGAGCGCGAACGGGCCCGGATCACGTCGTCGGCCCGGCTGGCCGAGCTGGTCCGGGACGCGATCCCGGCGCCGGCCCGACGAACTGGCGGACACCCGGCAAAGAGAACGTTTCAGGCTTTACGGATCGAGGTAAACAGAGAACTGGCAGCGCTGGAGACGGCGCTGCCGGCCGCTCTGGACAAGCTCACCGTGGGCGGCCGCATGGTGGTCCTGTCCTACCACTCGCTGGAGGACCGGCTCACCAAGCAGGCGCTCGCCGACCGGGTCCGCAGCAAGGGCCCGGTCGACCTTCCGGTCGAACTGCCCGGGTCGGGCCCGACGTTCCGGCTGTTGAGCCGGGGCGCCGAGCTTCCCGGGGAGGCGGAGGTGGCCGCGAACCCGCGGTCCGCCTCGGTGCGGCTGCGGGCCGCGGAACGGCTCGATCCGGAGGCGACCCGGCAGGGGCGTACCGACCGCGAACGGTACCGCCGCCGGGTGAAGGCGATGCACCAACCGGGGAACGGGACGGACGAGGAGGGGGAGGGGACATGAACGTCGAGAAGCGCGACGGCCGGGGGGCCGTCGGGCAGCGCGCACCGCGGTCGGGGGGCCGGACCACGGCGCGCACCACGCGAGACACCACGACGACCGCGGCCGACCGCCGGGAGGGGACCCGCGCCCGGGGGGCAGGCGAGTACCCGACGGCGGGCAGCGCCGCACTGCGTCCGGTCGAGCGGACCAGGGTCACCCCGCCGGCCGCACCGCGGCTGCGGGTCGCCCCGCCGCCGCCGATCCGGGTGCCGCGGGCGCCCTTCGTCGGGATGATCCTGGTGCTCGTGGTCGGTGGGGTGCTCGGCATCCTGGCGGTCAACACCAAGATCAACGAGAACGCCTTCCGGCTGGAGCGCCTCCAGCAGCAGCAGGCCAAGCTCGACGTCGACGAGCAGGAACTGAAGAAGGAGATCGCCGACCAGGAGGCGCCGGGCAACCTCACCGCCAACGCCCGGAAGCTGGGGCTGGTGGAGTCCGCGGACCCGGCCTACATCCGGCTGCCCGACGGGCGGACCATCGGCGTGCCGCACCCCGCGGAGGGCGGGCCGGCCGGCGCCGGTCAGCAGGGCAACGGAGGCTGAGCAGTGCCGCCGAGATCGGACGAACCGCGCCGGGACGCCACGGGCTCCCGGCGCGGCTCGTCGCGTGGGGCCGAGCCGCGCGAGCCGGGCATCGGCGGGATCTCCGACGCGCGGGCGTACACCCCGCGCGGGCGGACCATCCGCGAGGGTGGCGCCGAGCAGCGCCGTACCCCGCGCAGCAGCCGCTCCGGCGACCCGTTCCGGCCGGCGTTGCAGGTGGTCGACGGCGGCCGGGCCGCCCGTGCCGGCCGCCGGGAGCCGGCCACGGCCGGGGAGAGCGCCCGGGCCGGCCGCCGGACCGCGGGCGGCCGCGCCGGCGTGGTGCGGACCGTCTCCGCGCGCCCGGTGCACGAGCCGTTCGACGACGAGGACGACCCGCCGCCGCGCCGCCGGCCGGGCCCGCGCCGCCCGGCGGCCCGCCGGCCGGTCCGCAAGCCCCGCCGGCCGCCCCGGCTGGGCGACCCGCGTCGGCGGCTGCGGCTGGCCACGGTGCTGGCCCTGACGCTGTTCGCCAGCATCGGCGTCCGGCTGGTCTATCTCCAGACGGCGGACAGCCCGGCGTACGCCGACGGCGGGCTACCCAACCGGGTCAAGGTGATCGAGCTGCCGGCCCCGCGCGGCGCCATCCTCGACCGTGACGGCGAGCCGCTGGCGCACAGCGTCGAGGCGCGTTACGTCTTCGCCGACCCGACCCGGGTCAAGGACCGCAACGCCACCGCCTCCGCGCTCTCCCCGCTGCTCGGTGTGCCGGCCTCGGAGCTGGCCGACAAGATGCAGCGGCGCAAGCAGCCCGGCACCACCCGCGACACCGAGTTCGTCTACCTCGCCCGGGGCGTGGAGATGGGCACCGCCAAGCAGATCGTGGCGCTCGACCTGGCCGGCATCGGCGTGCACCGCGACGAGCGTCGTGAGGTGCCCGGCGGCGACCTCGCCGCCAACATGATCGGCTTCGTCAGCCAGGACATGAACGGCCTGGAGGGCCTGGAGGCGAAGTACGACGACCTGCTGCGCGGCCAGCCGGGCAAGCGCACCTACGAAGCGGGCCTGGGCGACCTGGCCGCGCCCATCCCGGGCGGCTTCAGCAGCACCACCCAGCCCAAGCCGGGCAGCTCGCTCCAGCTCACCGTCGACCGGGACCTGCAGTTCATGACGCAGCGGATCCTGGCCAAGCAGGTGGCCCAGGCCAAGGGCAGCGTCGCCGCGGCGGTGATCCTGGACGTCCCCACCGGGGAGGTGCTGGCCCAGGCCAGCCAGCCCACCTACGACGCGGCCGACCCCACGAAGGTCAACTCGCCGGCCGACCGGGACGACGCGGCCACCAGCTTCGTGGTGGACCCCGGCTCGATCCACAAGGCGATCACCTTCGGCGCGGCGCTCCAGGAGGGCGTGATCACGCCGAACTCCACGTTCCCGGTGCCCAACACCATGGTCCTGGGTGGCGTCCCGTTCGAGGACACCCACCACGCGGACGGCCGCGTGATGAGCATCCCCGGGATGCTCGCGTTCTCGTCCAACATCGGCACCATCGAGGTCGCCGGCAAACTGGGCAAGGACCGCCTGATCGACTACCAGAAGCGGTTCGGGCTGGGCCAACCCACCGGCGAGGGCCTGCCCGGCGAGGCGTCCGGCCGACTGCTGCCGGCCGACGAGTGGAGCGGCTCGTCGTACGGGTCGGTGCCGATCGGGCACAGCGTGGACGCCACGCCGCTGCAGATGGCCGCCGCGTACAACGCCATCGCCAACAACGGCACGTACGTGCAGCCGCACCTGATCAAGGAGACGATCGGGCCGGACGGCGCCCGGACCCCGTCGGCCGCCCCGGCCACCCACTCGGTGCTCAGCCCGGCCAACGCCGCCGCCCTGCGCCGGATGCTGGAGGCGGTCACCACCGTCGACGGCCCGGACGGGCGGGCCACCGGCCTGGCCGCCGCCGTGCCCGGCTACCGGGTGGCCGGCAAGACCGGCACCGGCCTGCGCTACGACAACGGCAAGAAGCAGCCGGGCGAGGTCGGCTCGTTCATCGGGATGGCCCCGGCGGAGAAGCCCCGCTACGTGGTGGCGGTCTTCGTCTGGAGCCCCGACGGCGAGGGCGGCGCGGTCGCCGCGCCGGCGTTCCGCGAGATGATGGGCTTCACGCTGCGCCACTACCGGGTGCCGCCGTCGCTGACCGACAAGTCCCCGAAGTTCGAGGTCTTTCCGCGCTGAGCGGGCCCGGCGGGACATCATCGGTGAGTGGCGACGAACCACCGGGGCGGCTGTGCGGTCGGAACCGGACGACCGGGTAGGGTCTGACGCCGTGTCCGGCAATCCACGTCCCGCCACCGTGCTGCCCGTCCGGCTCGGTGACCTCGCCGCCCGACTGGCCGTTCCGACGCCGGAGGGGGCCGCCGAGCTGGCCGTCACCGGGGTCACCCACGCCAGCCAGGAGGTCCGCCCCGGCGACCTGTACGCGGCCCTGCCCGGTGCCCGCCGGCACGGCGCGGAGTTCGCCGCCGCCGCGGCCGAGGCCGGCGCGGTGGCCGTGCTGACCGACCCGGCCGGTGTGCCGCTGACCGAGGACGCGGGTTTGCCCGTGCTGGTCGTCGACGACGCCCGGGGCGTGCTCGGCGAGGTGGCCGCCACGATCTACGGCGACCCGACCGCGCGGCTGACCGTGATCGGGGTGACCGGCACCGCCGGCAAGACCTCCACCAGCTACCTGATCGAGTCCGGACTGCGCGCCGCCGGGCACACCACCGGCCTGATCGGCACCGTGGAGACCCGCCTCGGCGACCTGGTCGTGGACAGCGTCCGGACCACCCCGGAGGCCACCGACCTGCACGCCATGCTGGCGGTGGCCCGGGAGCGCGGGGTGGACGCCGTGGTCATGGAGGTGTCCAGCCACGCGCTCGCCATGGGCCGGGTCGGCGGCGTCCGGTTCGACGTCGGCGGCTACACCAACTTCGGCTCCGACCACCTCGACTTCCACGCCGACGAGGCGGACTACTTCGCCGCCAAGGCCCGGCTCTTCGACGGGCGCTGCCGGGTCGAGGTGCTCAACCACGACGACCCGGCGTTGCGCCCGCTGCGCAAGCCCGCCACGGTCACCTATTCCGCGGCCGGCGACCCGTCCGCGACCTGGTGGGCCGAGGAGATCGACGGCGAGGGCTACGCGCAGCGCTTCACCCTGCACGGCCCCGACGCGCTGGCGCTGCCCACCGGCGTGGCGCTGCCCGGCCGACACAACGTCGCCAACGCGCTGCTGGCCGTCGCCACGCTGGTGGCCGCCGGCGTCGACCCGGGCACCGCGGCGGCCGGCGTGGCCGACTGCGGCGGCGTGCCCGGCCGGCTGGAGCTGGTCAGCGGCGACGCGCCGGTGCGCGGCGTGGTCGACTACGCGCACAAGGCGAACGCGATCGAGGCGGTGCTGACCGCGCTGCGCGGCCTGACCGACGGCCGGCTGGTCTGCGTGGTGGGCGCCGGCGGCGACCGGGACCGGGGCAAGCGCCCGGTGATGGGCGAGGTGGCCGCCCGGGGCGCCGACGTGCTGCTGGTGACCGACGACAACCCGCGGACCGAGGACCCGGCCACCATCCGGGCCGAGGTGCTGGCCGGCGCGTACGCCGCCGCCACGCCGGCCCGCATCATCGAGGTGCCCGGCCGGCGGGCGGCGATCGAGGAGGCGGTCCGGGTGGCCGAACCGGGTGACGTGGTGGCGGTGCTGGGCAAGGGGCAGGAGCGCGGCCAGGAGGTCGGCGGCGAGGTGCTGCCGTTCGACGACCGGGTGGAGCTGGCGACCGCGCTGCGCGCCCGCTTCGGTGACCTGGTGGGGCAGCGGTGATCCCGCTGACGCTGGCCGAGGTGGCCTCGGCGGTCGGTGGCCGGCTGGCCGGCGCCGACCCGGACGCCCGGGTCACCGGGACCGTCGAGTTCGACTCCCGCAAGGTGGCCCCCGGCGGGCTCTTCGTCGCGTTTCCCGGCGAGCGGGTGGACGGCCACGACTACGCCGCCGGCGCGGTGGACGCCGGCGCGGTGGCCGTGCTCGGCACCCGCGAGGTGCCGGGCGTGCCGACGGTGCTCGTCGACGACGCGCTCGACGCGATGGGTCGGTTGGCCCGCGCGGTGGTCGACCGGCTGCCCGGGCTGACCGTGATCGGCCTGACCGGCTCCTCCGGCAAGACCACCACCAAGGACCTGATCGCCCAGCTCGCGGTGCGCCTGGGCCCGACCGTGGCGCCGCCCGGCTCGTTCAACAACGAGCTGGGGCACCCGTACACCGCGTTGCAGGCCACACCGGAGACCCGCTACCTGGTGATGGAGAAGGGCGCCCGCGGGGTGGGGCACGTCCGCTACCTGTGCGACGTGGTGCCGCCGCGGATCTCGGTGGTGCTCAACGTCGGGGTGGCGCACATCGGCGAGTTCGGTTCGGTGGACGCCATCGCGCTGGCCAAGGGGGAGCTGGTCGAGGCGCTGCCCGCCGACGGGCTGGCGGTGCTGAACGCCGACGACCCCCGGGTCGACGCGATGGCGACGCGGACGTCGGCCCGGGTGGTCCGCTACGGCGAGTCGGCGCGGGCCGACGTGCGCGCGGTCGACGTGACGCTGGACGGCCGGGGCCGGCCCGCGTACACGTTGGTGACGCCGGAGGGGAGCGTCCCGGTGCGGCTCGGGCTGACCGGCCGGCACCAGGTGTCCAACTCGCTCGCGGCCGCGGCGGTCGCCCGCGAGCTGGGCCTGCCGTTGGCCGATCTGGCCGCCGCGCTGGGCGAGCTGGGCCTGGTCTCCACCCGGCGGATGGACGTGTTCGAGCGCCCCGACGGGGTGACCGTGATCGACGACTCGTACAACGCGAACCCGGCGTCCACCGGCGTGGCGCTGCGGGCGTTGGCCAGCATGCGGGGCGAGGGGCGTACCGTCGCGGTGCTCGGCTACATGGCCGAGCTGGGCGACTTCGAGCGGGAGGGTCATCAGCAGGTCGGCCGGCTCGCGGCCGAGTTGGGAGTGGACCGGCTGCTCGTGGTGGGCGAGCCGGCGGCGCCGATCCACGAGGGCGCGACAGCGGTAGGCAACTGGGGAGGAGAGTCGGTGCTGCTCACCGATCAGGCGGCGGCCGTCGAGGTGCTGCGGAGCGAGCTGCGTCCGGGGGACGTGGTGCTGGTGAAGGGCTCGCGGTATCGGACCTGGGAGGTGGCCGACGCGCTGCGCGCGGACGCCCGGGAGGCGGCGACGGAGGGCGGCGCCGCATGAGGGCGGTCATCGTCGCCATCGGCGTCGCGTTCCTGATCTCGCTGTTCTGCACCCCGATCGCGATCAAGGTGTTCGCCCGGCTGAAGGCCGGCCAGCCGATCCGATCGAACCTCGGGCTCGCCAGCAACGAGGGCAAGAAGGGCACGCCGACGATGGGCGGCGTGGTCTTCATCCTGGCCACGGTCATCGCGTACGTCGCCGGGCACCTGGCCCTGACCACGCTGCCCGACGCGCAGATCGCGCAGGTCGAGCCGACCATCACGGCGCTGGTGCTGCTGGGGCTGATGGTGTTCTCCGGCGCGGTCGGCTTCATCGACGACTTCCTGAAGGTCCGTAAGCGGCACAGCGGCGGCCTCAACAAGCGGGGCAAGCTGGCCGGGCAGATCCTGGTCGGCGCCGTCTTCGGCGCGGTGGCGGTCTACTTCCCGTCGAGCATGACCGACGTACGGGGCAACGCGACGAACACCGAGACGGTCGGCAGCACCACGTTGAGCTTCATCCGGGACATCCCGGCGCTGGAGATCGGCAAGATCGGCGCGGTGATCGTCATCATCATGGTGGTGATGGCGGCCACCAACGGCGTCAACCTCACCGACGGGCTGGACGGTCTGGCCACCGGCGCCTCGGTGATGGTGCTCGCCGCGTACGCGTTGATCGCGTTCTGGCAGTACCGGCACTGGTGTGCGGACCCGAACTACACCGAGTCCTACTGCTACACGGTGCGCGACCCGCTGGAGATCGCACTGATCGCCGGCGCCGCGGCCGGTGCCTGCGTCGGCTTCCTCTGGTGGAACACGTCGCCCGCGCGGATCTTCATGGGCGACACCGGCGCGCTCGGGCTGGGCGGCCTGATCGCCGGCATGGCGATGTCCACCCGCACCATCCTGCTGCTGCCGATCCTGGGCGGCCTCTTCGTGATCATCACGATGTCGGTGGTCATCCAGATCATCTCGTTCCGCACCACCGGGAAGCGGGTGTTCCGGATGTCGCCGCTGCAGCACCACTTCGAGTTGGCCGGCTGGAGCGAGGTCAACATCGTGGTCCGGTTCTGGATCATCGCCGGCATCGGGGTGGCCATCGCGCTGGGGCTGTTCTACAGCGAGTTCCTCGCCGCGGTGAGCTAGGTGTGAGGAGGGGCCCCTTCTTAACAGACGTCTGTTAAGAAGGGGCCCCTCCTTCAGATCCGACACGCCGACCGGGCGGTTGCGCCACGGGCGGGCGGGTCGAGCCGCCATGATGGGCGGGTGGGGGAGGGACGAGACATCCAGGTCACCAGCGACCCGCCGGCCCGCCGCGCGCCCGCGGCCACGCCGCCGGCCGATCCGCCGGCGGCGGCGCGGTGGGACCCGGCCGGCGGCCTGGCCGCGCTGCGCGGCCTGCTGGCCCGGCCGCTGGCCTCGTACTATCTGCTGCTCTCCAGCGCCGGCCTGCTGCTGCTGATCGGCCTCACCATGGTCTTCTCCGCGACCAGCGTGCGCGACTACGTGCTGGACGGCAACGCGTCGGCCTCGCTGACCAAGCAGGCCGTGTTCGCGGTGATCGGGGTGGGCGCGTTCTGGGCCTGCCAGCGGCTGCCCGCGCGCACCTTCCGGGCGGTGAGCCGCCCCGCGCTCGGCGTGGCGGTGTCGCTGCTGCTCCTGCTCAACCTGCTGGTGGCGCTCCAGTCGCTGTTCGGGGTCACGTCCATCGGCCCGCTCAAGGCCAAGCTGCTCTGGCTCTACCTCGGCCCGATCTCGCTCCAGCCGGTCGAGGTGGCCAAGTTCGCGCTGGTGCTGTGGGGCGCGCACGTGTTGGCCCGCAAGGGGGCCGCGCTGGGCTGGTGGCGCGAGCTGGCCACCCCGCTGTTCCCGGTGGTCGGCCTGCTCTTCGTCCTGGTCGGCTACAACGACCTGGGCAGCATGCTCTGCCTGCTGGCGCTGGTGGTCGGGCTGCTCTGGGCGGCCGGCGTGCGGGGGCGGGTGTTCGCCTCGCTCTCCGCGGTCGGCCTGCTCGGCGTCGGCCTGCTGGTCGCGGTGGCCTCGCTGGGAGCCGGTTCCGGCTCCCGCGACGCCGACAACTACCGGCTGGGCCGGCTGACCATGTGGCTCGACCCGCCGTCGCCGCAGACCTGCTTCGAGCAGCAGCTGGAGAACTGCTACCAGCTCATCCAGGCCCGCTACGCGATCGGCAACGGCGGCTGGTTCGGCGTCGGGCTGGGGCAGAGCAGCTTCAAGTACGGCTGGCTGCCCGAGGCGCACAACGACTTCATCTTCGCCATCGTCGCCGAGGAGTTGGGCGTGGTGGGCTGCACCGTGATCCTGGTGCTCTTCGCCGTGCTCGCCTACACCGGCATGCGGATCGCCCGCCGGGTGGAGGACCCGTTCCGCCGGCTCGCCGCGGCCGGCGTGACCGCCTGGCTGGTCGGTCAGGCCGTCATCAACATCGGCGGCGTGACCGGGCTGCTGCCGCTCACCGGCGTACCGTTGCCGTTCATCTCCGACGGCGGCAGCGCCCTGGTGGTGACGCTGGCCGCGATCGGCATGCTCGCCTCCTTCGCCCGCGCCGAGCCGGACGCGGCCCGGGCCCTGCACGCCCGTCCGCCGGCCCGATGGGTCCGACTAGTGTGGGCCCCGTTGCCGCCGCTTCCCGGCCGGCGCCGCCGACCGGCGTCGCCCCCGGCGGACCGAGGTCCCGTGCCCCGGTCCCGCCAGCGTCGGCAGGACGATCAGGCCGCGGCCCGCGGCGTCCGGTCCGACCGGACGCGTGCCGGCTCGGCGAGCGAGAGGAGACGCTGATGGGTCCGCTGCGTTCGGTGGTGCTCTGCGGAGGGGGTACGGGCGGGCACATCTACCCGCTGCTCGCCTTCGCCGACTGCCTGCGCCGACACGACCCGAGCGTCCGCATCACCTGCCTGGGCACACCGAAGGGGCTGGAGAACGAGCTGATCCCGCCGGCCGGCTACGACCTGCGGCAGATCCCGGCCTACCAGCTGCCCCGCTCGGTCAACATGGGCCTGGTGCGCACCCCGGACCGGATGTGGAAGGCGGCCCGCGCGGCGGGCAAGGTGATCGACGAGGTCCAGGCCGACGCCGTGGTCGGCTTCGGCGGGTACGTCTCGGTGCCCGGCTACCTGGCCGCGTGGCGCCGCGACCTGCCGATCGTCATCCACGAGGTGAACGTGCCGCCGGGGGTGGCCAACCGGCTCGGCATGAAGTTCACCAAGAACGTCGCGGTGGGTTTCCCGCACCAGCCGGCGCAGGCCGAGGCGTTGCGTGACGCCCGGGTGGTCGGGGTGCCGCTGCGCCGGGGCATCGCCGGGCTGGACCGCGCGGCCCTGCGCGACGCCGCCCGGGCACACTTCGGGCTCCGCCCCGACCTGCCGGTGCTCTTCGTGGCCGGCGGCTCGCAGGGCGCCCGCTCGATCAACCTGGCCGTCTCCGGCGCCGCCAAGGAGCTGGCCCGCAACGGCGTGCAGGTGCTGCACGTGATCGGCGCCCGCAACGAGCCGGTCTCGGTCCCCACCGACCTGCCGGTGCCGTACGTGACCCTGCCCTACCTGTCCGAGATGGAGCTGGGCTACGCGGCGGCCGACCTGATGCTGGGCCGCGGCGGCGCGATGACCTGCGCCGAGGTGGCCGCGATCGGCCTGCCCACGGTCTACGTGCCCTACCCGCACAGCAACCAGGAGCAGAAGCGCAACGCGCTGCCGGTGGTGGAGGCCGGCGGCGGGCTGCTGGTCGACGACGCCGAGGTGACCCCGGCCTGGGTGGAGCACACGGTGATCCCGCTGATCCGGGACCCGCAGCGGCTCTGGGCGATGAGTCACGCCGCGGCCGGCTACGGCCGCCGCGACGGCGACGTGGCCCTGCTGAACTTCGTCTACGAGGCGGTGGCCCGCTGATGCCGGGCGTCGCGACGGGAAGGTACCTCTCATGAACACCGCGCAGTTCACGCCCGCCGGCACGACGACCGCGGAGGATCTGGGCCGGATCCACCTGATCGGGGTGGGCGGGGTCGGGATGGCCGGGCTGGCCCGCCTCTTCCTCACCCGGGGCCTGCCGGTCTCCGGCAGCGAGCTGCGGGAGTGGCCGTCCCTGGCCGGGCTGCGGGCGCTGGGCGGGACGATCCACATGAGCCACGAGGCGGCGAACCTCGACGGCGTGGACACGGTCGTCTACTCCACCGCCATCCCGCAGGACCACCTGGAGATGGTCGAGGCGCGCCGGCGGGGCCTGCGGGTGCTGCACCGTTCCGAGGCGCTGGCGGCCGCGATGACCGGCCGCCGCACGGTGGCGGTGGCCGGCACGCACGGCAAGACGTCCACCACGTCGATGGTGACGATGGTGCTCCAGCAGGCCGGCGCCGATCCGTCCTTCGTCATCGGCGGGGAGATCTCCGAGGTCGGCTCCGGCGCGCACCACGGCACCGGTGAGCACTTCGTGGTCGAGGCGGACGAGAGCGACCGCTCGTTCCTCATCTACCGCCCGTACGTGTCGATCATCACGAACGTCGAGGCGGACCACCTCAACACCTACGGCGACCTGGCCACCCTGGAGGCGGCGTTCGCCGAGTTCGCCCGGCTCACCGACCCGGACGGTTTCGTCGTCACCTGCGCCGACGACGCGGGTGGGCGGCGGCTCGCCGAGACGCTGCGGGCCGAGGGGCGTCGGGTGTGGACGTACGGCGAGTCCGCCGACGCGGACCTGCGGATGAGCGACGTGACCTCGTCCGCGCAGGGCGTGCGCTACCTGGCCGAGGTCGAGGGCCGGTCGCTGGGCGAGATCCGGCTGCCGGTCCCGGGCCGGCACATGGCGCTCAACAGCGCCGCCGCGGTGCTCGGCGCGTACCTGCTGGAGCTGCCGGTGGCGGCGGCGGAGGCCGCGCTCGGCGCGTTCCCCGGCGTGCGCCGGCGCTTCGAGCGCAAGGGCGTCGCGGACGGCGTGCTGGTCTACGACGAGTACGCCTACCACCCGACCTCGATGACGTTGGCGCTGCAGACGCTGCGGGAGGTGGCCGGGGACGGCCGGCTGATCGTGGTCTTCCAGCCCTACCGGCTCTACCGCACCCGGGATCTGCAGGCGGAGATCGCCGCCGCGCTCGGCATCGCCGACGAGCTGGTCCTGCTGGAGGTCTTCGGCCCCGGTGAGCTGCGTAAGCCCGGCGAGGGGTCGGCCGCGCTGATCGAGGCGGTGCCGCTGCCGGCGGAGCGGAAGGTCTTCGTCGACGCGTGGGACGACGTGCCGGCCGAGGTCGCCCGCCGGGCCCGCGCCGGCGACGTGGTGGTGACCATGGGCGCCCCGCCGATCTCGCTGATGGGTGACCAGTTGCTGGACGCGCTGCTGGCCCGTGCCGGTGGCCCCACCGCCCTGGGTGCCGGCGTCGGCCCGGACGGCGCGGCGACCACCGCCGGATGAGCCCCGGCCCGGCCCGCGGTCGTACCCCCGGCCAGGACGGCGGGGCGGGGCGGCGCAGCCCGGTCCGGCGCTGGCAGCTGGTGCGGGCCGGCGCGGACGCGGTGCCGCCGTCGACCCGACGCTTCATGGCGCGGGCCCGGCAGCGGCGGATGCGGGCGGCGTTGCCGTGGGCGGTCGCCGCGGCGGTGGTCACGGTCGCCGCCCTGGTCGCCTGGACGGTGCTGGGCACCGGCCTGTTCGGCGTCCGGGAGGTGCGGGTGGTCGGCGCGCGGCTGGTCACGCCGGTGGAGATCCGGGACGCGGCGGCGGTGCCGGACGACACGCCGTTGGCCCGGGTGGACCTGGCCGCGACCGCCCGCCGGGTCGGCGCGCTGCCGCCGGTGGCCCGGGCCACGGTGGAGCGGGACTGGCCGGGCGCGCTCGTCGTCACGGTGGTCGAGCGGGTGCCGGTGGCCGCGGTGCCGCAGGGCGAGCGGTTCGCCGTCGTCGACGCGGCCGGCGTGGTCTTCCAGCGCGCGGACACCGCGCCCGAGGGGCTGCCGCTGATCCGGGTCGCCGCGCCGGGCCCGGACGACCCGGGCACCCGGGCCGGGCTGACGGTGCTCGCCGCGCTCGGTGCGAAGCTGCGGGCCGAGCTGGTCGCGGTGGACGTGGCCGGGCTGGCCCGGATCACGGTGGTGCTGCGTGGGGAGCGGCAGGTCTTCTGGGGTGACGCCTCGCGCAGCCCGGACAAGTCCTCGGTGGCCACCGCCCTGCTGCCGCGCAAGGCCGACCGGATCGACGTCAGCGCGCCGGACGTGGTCACGTTCCAGTGACCCGCGAGTCAGCGACCGGCCGGTGTGTCGCGGGCCGCTCGAACGGCGACACGCCGGAGGGGGTCCTTGGCTCCTGGCGCGGCGGCGCATACGTTGCCCCGAAGAGATCAGTGGTTGACATAACTCTAAGCCTCTAGTAGAGGGTGAGGGTTCTCCTCTGGTCCGGCCAAGCCGTGTGGGGTCGGCCCATGCCAATCTCGAAGGGAAAGGACCGGAGATGACACCTCCGCACAACTACCTGGCGGTCATCAAGGTCGTCGGCATCGGGGGCGGCGGCGTGAACGCCGTCAACCGGATGATCGAGGTTGGGCTCAAGGGCGTCGAGTTCATCGCGATCAACACCGACGCGCAGGCACTGCTGATGAGCGACGCCGACGTCAAGCTGGACGTGGGCCGGGAGCTGACCCGCGGGCTGGGCGCCGGCGCCAACCCGGACGTCGGCAAGAACGCCGCCGAGGACCACCGCGACGAGATCGAGGAGGTGCTCAAGGGCGCCGACATGGTCTTCGTCACCTGCGGCGAGGGCGGCGGCACCGGCACCGGCGGGGCGCCGGTGGTGGCGAACATCGCCCGCAAGCTCGGCGCGCTGACCATCGGTGTGGTCACCCGGCCGTTCTCGTTCGAGGGCAAGCGCCGGCAGGTGCAGGCCGAGGCGGGCATCGAGGAACTGCGCAACCAGTGCGACACCCTCATCGTGATCCCGAACGACCGGCTGCTCGCCCTCGGCGACCGCAACATCTCGATGATGGACGCCTTCCGCACCGCGGACCAGGTGCTCCTCTCCGGTGTCCAGGGCATCACCGACCTGATCACCACGCCGGGCCTGATCAACCTGGACTTCGCCGACGTGAAGAGCGTGATGAGCGGCGCCGGCAGCGCGCTGATGGGCATCGGCAGCGCCCGCGGCGAGAACCGCGCGGTCGAGGCGGCCGAGGCGGCCATCTCCAGCCCGCTGCTGGAGCAGAGCATGGACGGCGCGCGCGGCGTGCTGCTCTCCATCGCCGGTGGCTCGGACCTCGGCCTGTTCGAGATCAACGACGCGGCGCAGCTGGTCACCGACGCGGCCCACCCGGATGCCAACATCATTTTCGGTGCGGTCATCGACGACGCGCTCGGCGACGAGGTGCGGGTGACCGTGATCGCGGCCGGCTTCGACGGCGGCACGCCCGCCTACAAGGCGGTCGAGCCGCCGCGCAAGAGCAACCAGAACCCGCCCGCCCAGCCGAGTGCGCCGGTGAGCCCGCCGGCCACCATGCCGGCCCCGCAGCAGCCGTCGCGCCGGGTGCTCTTCGACGACGTCGACGTGCCCGACTTCCTCAAGAACGGGTCCTGAGCCGCGCCGATGACGGACTCACCCACCGCGGTGCGACCCGAGCGTCGCGCCGAACTCGCGGCCGGCCTGGCCCGGGTGCGGGCCCGGGTCGCCGACGCCTGCGCGGCCGCCGGCCGGGACCCCGACGGGGTCACCCTGATCGCGGTGACCAAGACCTACCCGGCCGCCGACGTGGTCGCGCTGGCCGGGCTCGGGGTCACCGACGTGGGGGAGAACCGTGACCAGGAGGCGGCGCCCAAGGCGGCGGCGGTGGCCGCCGCCGGCGCGGCCCCGCGCTGGCACTTCATCGGCCAGCTGCAGCGCAACAAGGCCCGCTCGGTCGTCCGGTACGCCGACGTGGTGCAGTCGGTGGACAGCGTCCGGCTGGCCGCCGCGCTGGACGCCGCCGCGTCCGACGTCCGGGACCGGCCGTTGGACGTGCTGGTGCAGGTCAGCATCGACGGCGACCCGGCCCGGGGCGGGGCGCTGCCGGGCGGGGCCGACCCGCAGCGGGGCCTCGACCGGGTGGCCGCGGCGGTCGCCGGCGCGGCGGGGCTGCGGTTGGCGGGCCTGATGGCGGTGGCCCCGCTGGGTTGGGAACCGGTCCGGGCGTTCGCCCGGTTGGCCGAGGTGGCGGCGCGACTGCGGGCGGATCATCCGGGCGCGGCGGCGTTGTCGGCGGGGATGAGCGGCGACCTGGAGAGCGCGATCGCTCACGGCGCGACACATGTCCGCGTCGGCAGCGCGTTGCTCGGAATGCGTCCCACGCTGGGGTAGCCTGGCCGCGACGGAAGCAAATTACATCAGTGTTGTTCAGGACGGCGTTCCCGTAGCCGGGGGCCGTGGCGGGCGGGCCGCGAACCGCGCGCCAGGGGATTGCCGATCCGGTCCGGTGGGCATGATCGTCCACTCGTGATCAGGCGACACGGCACGGGGGCGCGTGCCGCATGGCGGACGGAAGGGCGCGGGGATGGGTGCACTGCGCAAGGCGGGGGTCTGGCTCGGTCTCGTCGAGGAGGACGACGAGCGGGCGTACGAGGACGGTGGCTACGACAAGGGTGGCTACCGTGACTCGCGCTACCGGTCGAGCCGGTACGCCGAGGAGTTCGCCGACGAGGACGACGAGGAGTCGGAGGAGCCGCCGGCGCCCCGGACCCGGGCCGGCGACCGGGGTCGGCTGTCCGAGCGCGCCTCGAGCCGCTCGGTCGACACCGACCGCTCGGAGGTCGAGCGCCTCGACCGCCCGGAGCGCGCCGAGCGCTCAAGCGTGCGGTCGATCACCCGGTCCTCGACCGGCGAGACGTCCGGCGCGCTGACCTACCACACCCGTGACAATCTCGCCCTGGCGCCGCAGGCCCCGCCGCGCGAGCGGGCGGTGGCCCCGGAGGACGAGCAGCGTTACCAGATCACCACGCTGCACCCGACCACCTACCGCGAGGCGCGGACCATCGGCGAGCACTTCCGGGACGGGGTGCCGGTGATCATCAATCTCACCGAGATGGACGAGGCGGACGCCCGCCGACTGGTTGACTTCGCCGCCGGGCTCGCGTTCGGCCTGCGCGGTACGATCGAGCGCGTGACCAACCGGGTGTTCCTGCTCTCACCGGCCAATGTCCAGGTCACCGCGGAGGACAAGGCCAAGATCGCTGAGGGCGGCTTTTTCAGTCTGAGCTGACCACGCACGACCGAGGGACGTCGCCTGCCGTGTTGTCGATCCTGTTCCAGGTGCTGTATCTACTGCTCTACTTCTTCCTTCTCGTCCTTTTGGCCCGATTTGTGCTGGGGGCCGTGCTGGCCTACGGTCGCCGGTGGCAACCGGGGCGGGGGGCATCGGCCGGACTGGAAGTCGTGTGGAGCGTCACTGATCCGCCCCTGCGCGCGTTGAGGCGTGTGATCCCACCACTGCGAATTGGTACCGTGAGCATCGACCTGGCCTCCCTTGTGCTCCTGGTTATCCTGTTCGTGCTGATGGAGTTCGTGTTACAGCGCCTGATCGTGGCGTTCGCCTGACCAGAGCGCTTTCGCGGCCGCAACTGACCCGAGGAGTTTCGATGCCGCTGACCCCGGCCGACGTCCACAACGTCGCCTTCAAAAAGCCGCCGATCGGCAAGCGGGGGTATGACGAGGAGGAGGTTGACGCCTTCCTGGACGAGGTCGAGCGTGAGCTGGCCCGTCTGATCGAGGAGAACAACGAGCTGCGCGCCCAGGTGGAGCGCGGCGGTCGGGGTGGCGCACCCGCCGGCCCCGGCGGCGACGCCCGGCTCGCGGCGGAGCTCAACGACGTCAAGGCCCAGCTCGACCGGGTGCAGCGCGACAAGGCGGCCGCCGAGCAGGCGGCCCGGGCGATGCAGTCCGAGCTCGAGCAGGTCCGCTCCCAGGGCGGCCCGGCGGGGGTGACCGGTGACGGCGAGCAGCAGGCGCTGCGCGTGCTCATGATGGCCCAGCGCACCGCCGACGACCACGTCTCCGACGCCCGGCGCGAGGCCGACAGCCTGCTCTCCGAGGCGCGGTCCAAGGCCGAGGAGGTCACCCGCGAGGCGCGGGCCAAGGCCGACGCCCTCGAGCGGGACGCCCGCCAGCGGCACCAGGAGGCCATGGGCGGCCTGGACGCCAAGCGCACCGCGCTGTCGAAGCACATCGAGGAGCTCAAGCAGTTCGAGCGCGAGTACCGCACCCGCCTCAAGGCCTACCTGGAGAGCCAGCTGCGTGACCTCGACGGTCGCGGCCAGGGCATCGAGGTCGAGATGAACCGCGAGGGCAACCGTGCCGCCGGCGGCAGCAACGGTCTCGCCACCGCCGGTCTCGCCGGTTCCTTCGGCGGGGGCCGCGGCGGCTCGCTCGAGTCCGGCCGCTGAGCCATGTCGGTGGCCGTCCCCGCGGCGGCCACCGACCGCACCAGACCGACACGACGCGGCCGGGGGTGAGCCGTGATAGCCGCCAGCGTCCTGCTCATCCTCGTCGCGGTTGTGCTGCTGGTGGTCGGGCTGGCCGGTGGGTCCAGCTCGTTGCTGATCGTCTCGATCGCGGCCAGCCTGCTGTCCGCCGTCGCCTTCATCGCGTTCGCCCGCCAGGCGGCCGCGAACCGGGCCGCGGCGGGTCGGGAAGCCGGCCCGCGTCTCCGGACCGCACCCGCCGGCCCGTCCGCGGACGAGCCGGTCAGCCCGGTCCCGCACCACACGTCCACGGTCGGCGCCGGTGGACCCGGGTGGCGGCAACCGCCCGGGTCGCCGGTGGTCGAGCCGTACGACGCGGCAGCCGCCGCGTACTCACCGGTGGCCGAGCCGTACGAGCCGGACACGCCGCACGGCGGCGCGTACTCGCCGGTGGCCGAGCCGGCGCCCACCTCGCCGGCGCCGGACGGCCCGTTCGACGGTGATCCGCCGGCCGAGTTCCTCTCCGCCGGGCAGGTCGCCCGGTTGGCGCGGCTCTCCGACGAGGTCCGGGTGATCGACGGCCACCCACGCTTCCACCTGGACGACTGCCCGCACCTGGTGGGCCGGCCGGACGAGCCGTTGCCGGTGGCCGAGGCGGTCGGGCTCGGTTTCACGCCGTGCGCCCACTGCGCGGCCGCCACCACCCTGCTCGCCGACGCCCGGCCCCGCTGACCATGACGATCGCGGCCACCCCGCTCACCGTCGCGGTGCGCGTGAAGCCCGGCGCGTCCCGCACCCGGGTCGGCGGCCGGTTCGACGGGCCGTACGGTCCCGCCCTGGTCGTCGCCGTGCACGCGCCGGCGGTGGACGGCCGGGCCACCGAGGCGGTCCGGCGGGCGCTGGCCGCCGCGCTCGGCGTCCGGCCGGCGGCGGTGTCCCTGCGCTCCGGCGCGGCCAGCCGCGACAAGCTGTTCCTGGTCGAGCGTCCGGCCGACGGGCTGCCCGAGGCGCTGCGCCGGCTGCGCGACGGCAGCGCCGGGTGACCGACCGGCGGGCCGGTCGGCGATGACCCCGGGGCTGAACCTCGCGCTGCTGGTGGGCGCCGCCGTGCTCCTGGTCGCGGTGGGCGCGGTGCGCTTCTCCACCCGGCTCGGCGTGCCCAGCCTGCTGGTCTACCTGGCGCTCGGCGTGCTCATCGGCGAGGCCGGCCTCGGCATCGAGTTCGACGACGTCGAGCTGACCCGGGTGCTCGGCTTCTGCGCGCTCATCGTGATCATCGCCGAGGGTGGGCTGAGCGCGCGGTGGAGCCTGCTGCGGCCGGTGCTCGGCCTGTCCGCCGTGCTCTCCACGGTGGGCGTGGTGGTGAGCATCGCGGTCGTCGGCGTGGTGGTGCACCTGCTGCTCGGCCTGGACTGGCGGTTGGCGCTGCTCTACGGCGCGGTGCTCTCCTCCACTGACGCCGCCGCGGTCTTCGCCACCCTGCGCCGGCTGCGCCTGCCGCCGCGCCTGGTGGCCACGCTGGAGGCCGAGTCCGGGATGAACGACGCCCCGGTGGTCCTGCTGGTGCTGCTGCTGTCCCGCGCCGGGGTGGCGGCCGCCCATCCGTGGTGGTACGAGGTGCTGCTGCTCGGTTACGAGCTGGGGGTCGGCGCGGCGGTCGGGGTGGGCGCGGGCCTGGCCGGCCGGTACGCGCTGCGCAGCGCCGCGCTGCCGTCGGCCGGGCTCTACCCGATCGCGGTGGTCGGCTTCACCGTCCTGGCCTACGCGGCGGGCTCGGCGCTGCACGCCTCGGGCTTCCTCGCGGTCTACGTGGCCGGGGTGCTGCTGGGCAACTCCCGCCTCCCGCACCGCCAGGCGATCCTCGGTTTCGCCGACGGGCTGGCCTGGTTGGCCCAGATCGGCCTGTTCGTGCTGCTGGGCCTGCTCGTCTCGCCGAGCCGGCTGGACGCCGCGGTGCTGCCGGCGGTGATCACCGGGCTGGCCCTGCTGCTGTTCGCCCGGCCGCTGTCGGTGGCGGTTTCCGCGTTGCCGTTCCGCGTCGGGTTGCGCGAGCAGCTCTTCCTCTCCTGGGCCGGCCTGCGGGGCGCGGTGCCGATCGTGCTGGCCACCATCCCGCTGTCGCTGCGGGTGCCGGGGGCGGACCGGCTCTTCGACGCGGTCTTCGTCCTGGTGGTGATCTTCACGCTGCTCCAGGCCGGCACGCTCGCCCCGGCGGCCCGCCGGCTGGGGGTGACCGCGCCGGCCGAGGCGAGCGAGATCCTGCTGGAGACCGCCCCGCTGGAGCGGATGCGGGCCGACCTGCTCCAGCTGGAGGTGCCGTCCGGTTCCCGGCTGGCCGGGGTGCACGTGGACGAGCTGCGGCTGCCGGTGGGCGCCGCGGTCACGCTGGTGCTGCGCGACGGGGTCGGTTTCGTGCCCGGTCCGGACACCCGGTTGAAGGTGGGGGACAGCCTGCTCATCGTCGCCACGGCCGGGGTGCGGGACGCGGCGGAGCGCCGGTTGCGGGCGGTGAGCCGGCGGGGTCGCCTGGCCCGGTGGTTTGGGGAGTACGGCGAGGACCGCACCGGCTGATCTGCTAGCGTTCCCTTTGCCCCGATTACTGGCAGTTCGGGGCGGAAACCCGGAGCGACGGTGCGGCACGTTGTCGGACGCCTGTACGTTCCGTATTCTTGCCAACCTCCGGAGTGCGCGGCGAGGTCGCCGTGTGCCCCGTTCCGTTCGCGGGGGACGCGCCGCTGCCCCCTGCCCACGTACCGTTTACCGCCGCGCCACGCGGCTGAGGGAGCTGACGATGGCGAAGCCAGCCGACACCAGTACCGCCGGCCGCAAGCCGGTGGCGAAGGCCACCCGCAGCGCGGCGGAGACCGAGAAGATCCGGGCCGCGCTGGCGGCCCGCCGGGACGAGCTCAACGCCGAGTACGATCAGACGCTGAGCGAGATCACCGAGCTGCAGCGCGACCGGCTGACCGACTCGGCCGGGGACGACCAGGCCGACACCGGCACCAAGACGTTCGAGCGCGAGCAGGAGATCTCACTCGCCAACAGCATCAAGGAGCGGATCACGCAGGTCGAGCGCGCGCTGGAGCGGCTCGACGAGGGTGGCTACGGCTGGTGCGAGCGGTGCGGCAACCCGATCCCGGTGGAGCGGCTCGCCGCGTTCCCGTCGGCCACCCTCTGCGTGACCTGCAAGCAGCTGGAGGAGCGGCGCTGACGTCCGCTCCCCGGCGGCCGAACGGCAGACGGTGACCGCCACCGTCGCGAGCGTCGATGGGGAGCAGATGACCGCAGCACCGCCCGCCGGGCCCGGCACCACCGAGACAGGCGCCGGCACGCCCCGCCGCAGGGCGGTCGGCCTGCTGCTCGGCATCTCCCTCGTCTCGCTCCTGGCGGACCTGGGCACGAAGCAGCTCGCCCTCACCGAGCTGCCCGGCCGGGAGCCGGTGTCGGTGCTCGGCGGTGCCGTCTACTTCACCCTCACCCGCAACAGCGGCGCCGCCTGGAGCATCGGCGCCGACCACACCTGGATCTTCCCGCTGATCACGTTCGCGGTGATCGGCTGGATCGGCTGGATGGCGCTGCGGCTGCGCTCGCTGCCCTGGGCGGTGTCGCTGGGCCTGGTGCTGGGCGGCGCGCTGGGCAACCTCACCGACCGGATCTTCCGCGCGCCCGGGCACTTCGTCGGCCACGTGGTCGACATGATCAGCCTGTTCGGCCCGTACGGCGAGCACTACCCGGTGTTCAACCTGGCCGACAGCTCGCTGTGCTGCGGCGTGGTGCTCGCGGTCTTCCTGGAGTTGACCGGCCGGCAGCGCGACGGCTCCCGGGCCCGCGCCGAGGCCGCCGCCGTCGACGCCCCGGCCGACGAGCGGGAGCGCGCGTGACCGCCGGGTACGCCACCGGCGGCGACCAGCGCTCCCTGCCGGTCCCGGACGGCCTCGACGGCATGCGGCTGGACCAGGCGGTGTCCCGGCTCTTCGGGCTGTCCCGCACCGCCGCGGCGGCGCTGGTGGACGCCGGCGACGCGCTGGTCGACGGCGTGGCCCGGGCCAACTCGCACAAGGTCAAGGCCGGCGCCTGGCTGGAGGTCACGCTGCCCGCCCCGGCCGCCCCGCCGACCGTGGTGCCGCAGGCCGTGCCCGGCCTGACCGTGGTCTACGCCGACGACGACATCGTGGTGGTGGACAAGCCGGTCGGCGTGGCGGCGCACCCGAGCCCCGGCTGGACCGGCCCGACCGTGATCGGCGGGCTGGCCGGCATCGGGCACCGGATCTCCACCAGCGGCGCCGCCGAGCGGCAGGGCGTGGTGCACCGGCTCGACGTGGGCACCACCGGGATCATGGCGGTGGCCAAGAGCGAGCTGGCCTACACCGCGTTGAAGCGGGCGTTCAAGGAACGCGAGGTGGAGAAGCGCTACCACGCCGTGGTGCAGGGCCACCCGGACCCGCTGCGCGGCACCATCGACGCGCCGATCGACAGGCACCCGCACCACGACTACCGCTGGGCGGTGGTCTCCGGCGGCAAGCCGAGCGTCACCCACTACGACACGATGGAGGCGTTCCCGTCGGCCAGCCTCCTCGACGTGCGGTTGGAGACCGGGCGGACGCACCAGATCCGGGTGCACCTCTCGACGCTGCGGCACCCCTGCGTGGGTGACCTGACCTACGGCGCCGACCCGACCCTCTCGGCCCGGCTCGGGCTGTCCCGGCAGTGGCTGCACGCCCGGTCGCTGAGCTTCCGGCACCCGCGCACCGGCGAGGAGGTCACGTTCGTCAGCGACTATCCGGACGACCTGGCCCGCGCGCTGGAGATCCTGCGCGACTGACCGTGAGCGACGACGACGCCGTGCCGCCGCGCCGCTCCCGGTCCGCCGTGCTGAGCTGGCTCGCGCTCGGGTGCGCGCTGGTGGTGCTGGTGGTCGCGGTGGCGCAGCGGCGGGACCGGCCGGTGGGGGACCGCACGGTCGGCGAGGTGACCCGCGTCGGGGTGGCCGACGGCGGTTCCGTCCCGGCGTACCTGCGGGCCGCCGGCGACGAGTTGGCCCGGCTCGACGCGCCGGACGGCTACGCCCTGGTCTCGTTCGGCGCCTACCTGACGCCGGCCCGGGTGTCGGCCACGCTGGCCGGCACGCCGGTGTCGGCGGTGGTCGCGCGGGTGCCGCTGCCGGGGCGGCAGACCGAGATCGTCCGGATCGCCGCACTGCGCCTGCCCGACGACGTGGTCGGCGGGATGGTCGCGGTGGCCGGGCGCAAGGACCGGGAGGCCGCGGACTACCGGGCCCGCGCCGCCGCCCCGGCGGCCTCCGCCGATCCCGGGCTGCGGCGGCGGTACGAGACCGACGCGTCGGTCGCGGAACGCGAGGCGGCCGGCTACCGGAGCGGGTGCTCCTGCGTCTACGCCGCCGTGGTGCGCGGCGCCCCGGACGCGTTGCGCGCGCTCGCCACGCGTTCGGGCGTGCGGGTGGTGGACCCGGCGCCGGAGGTGATCCGGTTGGACCGGAGCGTGTTCACCCCGCCGCTGCCCGAGCAGCGCGACGTGGCCCGGCCACCGGCCGACACCGGGCCGGACGCCGGCGGCGGAATGGGCGATTCGTCGGAAGCTGCACCGACAGTGAGCGTGCCTTCACCGCCCGGTCGGCCGCGCGTCGCCGGTTCCGTCCCGCCCAATCCCGCTCCCACCTCCTGAGACGCCCGGGCACGCGGCCGTCCGGCGGGTGCCACGGTGAGCAGAGCCACCGGGCGATGTGCGGCGCGGGGAGTGGTCCGAATAGGGTTTCGTTCGTAGCCTGTCAGGCGGAGATCGATGGGCTGGGGGAGGGGCGAATCCTTGGACGGCAGCGAGACCGGCTGGGGTCGGCAGGGCGAGCCGGCACCGCGGTGGCGGGCGCTGCTCGACCGGGCCCGGCTCGGCGGTCGCGGCGCGGAGCACACCGACGCCGACCGGCGCGTCGAGGAGAGCCCGGTGCCGCCCCCCGACCCGCTGCCCCGCCGTGGCGCCGGCACCGGCTGGACCGGGCGCGCCGCCGCGGTCGGTCGGGCCGCCGACGGGTCGTACGGCACCGAGCCCGGCTACCGGGCCGAGGCCACCTTCCGGGTCGACCCGGCCTTCCGCGCCGACCCCCGCTACGACGGCGAGCCGGCCTACCGGGCCGAGCCGGCGTACCGCACCGATCCGGACCCGGCGGCCGAACCGTCCTGGCGCGCCGATCCGAGCTACGCGCCGGAACCCCGGGCCGAGCCGTCGTGGCGCGCCGAGCCGACCTACCCGGCGGAGCCGTCGGCGGAGCCGTCCTGGCGCGCCGACCCGGCCTACCCCGCGGAGCCCTCGGTCGAGCCGTCCTGGCGCGCCGACCCGGAACCGCGCGGGCGGGTCGAGGCGCCGGTCGAGTCGCGATACTCCCTTCTCGACGGCGGCTACCGCCCGGCGGCGCCCCCGCCGGAGTCCCGCTACGCCCTGCTGGACCGCGGCCGGTACCGGCCGGAGATCCCGGCGACGCCGGAGCAACCGGTGGTGCCCGCCCCGCGCCGGCCGGTGGAGGGCCGCCCGGGCCGGATCGACGCGGCGCGGGCGCGATGGCGGGCCGCCGAACCGGACGCCGAGCTGGAACGGGCCACCGGGGTGCTCCGCCGCGAGCTGGGCACCCCCCGGGTGCTCGCCTTCGCCAACCCCAAGGGCGGCGTGCACAAGACCACCGCCACCGTGCTCGCCGCGGCCAGCGTGGGCAGCGTACGTGGGCGTGGCGTGCTCGCCTGGGACGACAACGAGCTGCGGGGCACCCTCGGCCTGCGCGCCGGCAGCGCCCGGCACGCGCGCACCATCCGGCACCTGGTGCAGGATCTCGCGCAGATCGAGATCCTCGAGGGCGACACGCTGCTGTCGCACCTCGACGACTACCTGCGGCACGCCTCCGACGGCTCGTACGACGTGCTGGCCGGCGAGGAGAGCCCGCGCTTCGCCCAGCGGCTCGACCAGTTCACCGTCAAGCGGGTGCTGGAGCTGCTGCGCCGCACCCACGAGGTGGTCTGCGTGGACACCGGCAACAACGTGGAGAGCCCGAACTGGCGCACCGTCATGCAGGCGGCCGACCAGCTCGTGGTCACCACCGTGCCGCGTGAGGACGCCGCCTTCAGCGCCGACTGGATGCTCGACCTGCTGCACGAGGTGGGCATGGGTGAGCTGGCCGACAACGCGGTCACGCTGATCTCCTGCCCGACCCCGGGGCGCAGCGCGCTGCAGGACGACCTGGAGCGGCACTTCGCCACCCGCACCCGGGCGGTCGCCGTGGTGCCCTACGACCCGGCGCTGGAGACCGGCTCCTCGATCGAGTATCCCCAGCTCCAGGCGGAGACCCGCGCCGCCTGGCTGAAGGCCGCCGCGATGATGCTGGAGCCGTTCGCGCGCTGACCGCCGACCACCGCCCCACGCCGCGCCCGCGCCTGAGAGGATCACCGGGTGAGCCCGGACACCCCTGATCCCGAGCGGACCGCCGACCGTCCCCGCACCGCCGGTCGCCCGCCCGCCGAGGCGACCCCGGCCGGGCCGCCCGCCGCGCCCGCGCGCCCGACGGAGGGGACGACCGGCACGGACGGGCCCGCCGGTCACCAGGGTCCGACGGGACGGGCGCCCGGCGCCGAACCGTGGGCGGGTCATCCGCCGGGCCCGTTCGCGCCGTCGCCGGGGACGACCGTCGCGCGTCGCGGCGGCGGCCGGGCGGTGACGACGGCTCTCGGCGTGACGGCGCTGCTCACCGTGCTCGGTGTGCCGCTGGGGCTGCTCTGGGCGTGGCTGGCGCCGGGCACGCCGGTGCGGCAGACCCCGGACGGCGCGGTCTACGCCGTTCCGCAGCCGGAGCAGCCGATCGCGGCCGACGGTTGGTTCAGCCTCCTCGCGCTCGGCTTCGGGGTCCTGACCGCCATCGCCCTGTGGGTGCTGTTGCGCCGCGGACGGGGCCCGTTGAGCCTGCTCGCGGCCACCCTGGGCGGCCTCGGGGCGGCCGTGGTGGCCTGGCAGGTCGGCCGCCGGATCGGGCTGGCCACGTTCCAGCGGCTGGTGGACACCGCGCCGCCGGGCACCGACTTCACCAAGCCCGCCGAACTGCGCGCCGGCGGCGTCGACTGGTTCGGCCCGCTGCCCCTGCCGCACGGCAACCTGCTGCTCGCGGCGTTCGGCGCGGCCGTCACGTACACCCTGTTGGCCGGCTGGTCGCGGTGGCCGTCGCTGCGCCCGGAGCCGGAGCCCGACGGCGACTGGCCGCCCGGCCAGGGCGGCTGGCCCGCGCCGGGCGTCGGCGGCTACGGCCCGCCCGCGCCCGAGGGCGGGCGGACGCCGCCGCCGGGGATCAGTTCGGCGCCGGAAGACCCGCCAGCTCGCTGAGCGGCATCGGCACGGCCCGCACGTGGCGCAGCAGCGCCGTCTCCCGGTTGAGCAGGCGCAGCTCGGCGCGGAGCCGATCGGGGGTGTCGTCGATGGCGAGCAGCCGTTGCCGGTCGGCGACGGTCAGCGCGGCGGTCGCCGCGACCAGGTGCGACAGCACGGTCGGATCCTCCGGGAGCTGCTCGGAGATCTCCTCCTGCTCGGGTCGGATCAGGCCGAGGTAGTGCCGGAACACCGAGATCACCCGCGCCGCCAGCATGTCGGCCACCTCGTCCGGGCCGTCCGGCTCGGGCAGCCACTCCACCTCGGCGGTGAGATAGGGCTCCGCGGCGTCGTCGATCTCGGCGATGCGGAACCGCCGCCGGCCCACCGTGACGATGTCGAACCCGCCGTCGGTCAGCTCGGTGACCTGCCGCAGCTCGGCGGTGCAGCCCACCTCGTGCAGGGTGACCTCGCCGCCGGCCAGCCCGGCGGCGGCCCGCCCCGGCGGCCCGGCCTGCGCCACCTCCCAGCCGGCCTGGATCGCCACCACGCCGAACTCGCGGGGCGCGCCCTCGGGGAGCCCCACCAGGTGACGCACCAGCGCCTGGTAGCGCTCCTCGAAGATGTGCAGGGGAAGGACCAGCCCGGGAAAGAGGACGGTCCCGAGCGGGAACACCGGCAGCCGTGCGCTCACGTGATCGAGCGTATCCCCCTCGCGCCCGGCCGGCGTGTCCCGGCTCACCGTCCCGGCGAGCGGGCGCGCCCGGCCGGGTCGGTCGGCGGCGGCCTAGACTCGCAGTCGTGCTGACTCGGATCGACCTGCGCGGCGGGGTACGCGACCCGC
Organism: Micromonospora humi; assembly: GCF_900090105.1. Taxonomy (GTDB): domain Bacteria; phylum Actinomycetota; class Actinomycetes; order Mycobacteriales; family Micromonosporaceae; genus Micromonospora; species Micromonospora humi. The sequence continues at coordinate 388,987 of NZ_FMDM01000003.1, forward strand.
GCCGCCTGCTGCCCCGTGCCCAGCTCGACGTCTCCGTGGCGGTCGAGCGGATCCGTCCCCTCGTCGAGGCGGTCCGGGAGCATGGATACCCGGCGATCCGCGAGGCCAGCGAGCGGTTCGACGGCGTCTCCCCGGAGCACCTGCGGGTGCCGGTCGAGGTGATCCGCGCGGCCGAGGGCGAGCTGGACCCGCAGGTCCGCGCCGCGCTGCTGGAGTCGATCACCCGGGCCCGCAAGGTCCACGACGACCAGCGCCGCACCGACCACACCACCCGGGTGGTCGCCGGCGGCACGGTGACCGAGCGGTGGCTGCCGGTCGACCGGGTCGGTCTCTACGTCCCCGGCGGCCTGGCCATGTACCCGTCGACAGTGGTGATGAACGTCGTCCCGGCGCAGGCGGCCGGGGTGCGCTCGCTGGTGGTGGTGAGCCCGCCGCAGAAGGAGAACGGCGGCCTGCCGGACCGTCGGGTCCTGGCGGCCTGCGCGCTGCTCGGCGTCGACGAGGTGTACGCGGTCGGCGGCGCCCACGCGGTGGCCATGCTCGCGTACGGGGCCACCGTCGACCCGGCCGGTGAGCAGCGCTGCGACCCGGTCGACATGATCACCGGCCCGGGCAACATCTGGGTCACCGCCGCGAAGCGGCTGCTGCGCGGCGTGGTCGGCATCGACGCCGAGGCCGGCCCGACCGAGATCGCGATCCTGGCCGACCACACCGCCGACCCGGCGCACGTCGCCGCCGACCTGGTCAGCCAGGCCGAGCACGACCCGCTCGCGGCCAGCGTGCTGGTCACCCCGTCGGCCGAGCTGGCCGACGCGGTCGACGCCGAGCTGGCCCGACAGGTGCCGGCCGCCAAGCACGCCGAGCGGATCGGCACCGCGCTGCGCGGCGAGCAGAGCGGTGTGGTCCTCGTCGACGACCTGGAGGCCGGGCTGCGGGTGGTCGACGCGTACGCGGCCGAGCACCTGGAGATCCAGACCGAGAACCCCCGCGAGTGGGCGTTGCGGGTGCGCAACGCCGGCGCGATCTTCGTGGGCGCCTGGTCGCCGGTGTCGCTCGGCGACTACTGCGCCGGCTCCAACCACGTGCTGCCCACCGGCGGCTGCGCCCGGCACTCCTCGGGCCTGTCCGTGCAGTCCTTCCTGCGCGGGGTGCACCTGGTCGAATACACCGAGCAGGCGCTGCGCGAGGTGGCCCCGCACGTGGTCACGCTGGCCGGCGTGGAGGACCTGCCGGCACACGGCCAGGCGGTCAGCGTCCGCTTCCCCGGGGGCGTGTCGTGACCACGCTCGACGACCTGCCGATCCGCGACGACCTGCGGGGCCGCACGCCGTACGGGGCGCCGCAGCTCGACGTGGCGGTGCGGCTGAACACCAACGAGAACTCCTACCCGGTGCCGGAGCCGGTGGTGGAGGCGATCGGCAAGGCCGTCGCGGCCGAGCTGCGCGACCTCAACCGCTACCCGGACCGGGACGCCGTGGCGCTCCGCGCCGACCTGGCCGGCTACCTGGGCCACGGGCTGACCGTCGACCACGTGTGGGCGGCCAACGGCTCCAACGAGATCCAGCAGCAGTTGTTGCAGGCGTTCGGTGGCCCGGGTCGCACCGCGCTCGGCTTCACCCCGGCCTACTCGATGCACCCGCTGCTGGCGCTCGGCACCGGCACCGGCTGGATCCCGGGCGTCCGGGGCGCCGACTTCGGGCTCACCGCCGCCGACGCGGTCGCCCAGGTGCGCGCGCACCGGCCGGACGTGGTCTTCCTCTGCTCGCCGAACAACCCGACCGGCACCGCGCTCGACCCGTCGGTGGTCGCCGCCGTGCTGGACGAGGCGCCGGGCATGGTGGTGGTGGACGAGGCGTACGCCGAGTTCGCCCGCCCCGGCACGGTCAGCGCGCTCGCCGTGCTGCCCGACCACCCGCGGCTGGTGGTCACCCGCACCATGAGCAAGGCGTTCGGCTTCGCCGGCGGCCGGCTGGGCTACCTGGCCGCCGACCCGGCGGTGGTGGCGGCGGTGCAGCTGGTCCGGCTGCCCTACCACCTCTCCGCGCTGACCCAGGCCGCCGCCCGGGCGGCGCTGGCCCACCGGGACGCGTTGCTCGGCACCGTCACCGCGATCATGGAGCAGCGCGACCGGATCGTCGCCGAGCTGCGCACGCGGGGTCACCGGGTGGCCGACAGCGACGCCAACTTCGTGCTCTTCGCCGTCGGCGGCGACCAGGGCGCCGCCTGGCGTACCCTGCTCGACGCCGGCGTGCTGGTCCGCGACGTCGGCCTGCCCGGCTGGCTGCGGGTCACCGCCGGAACCCCGGCCGAGATTGACGCCTTCCTGTCCGCGATGGAGAAGCTGCCATGAACCGCACCGCCCGGATCGAGCGGGTCACCAACGAGACCAAGGTGCTTGTCGAGATCGACCTGGACGGCACCGGCAAGGCCGACATCGAGACCGGCGTCGGCTTCTACGACCACATGCTCCACCAGATCGCCCGGCACGGCGGCTTCGACCTGACCGTGCACACGGTCGGCGACCTGGAGATCGACGCGCACCACACGATGGAGGACACCGCGCTCGCGCTGGGCGCGGCCTTCGACCGGGCGCTGGGCGACAAGGCCGGCATCCGGCGGTACGGCTCGGCCACCGTCCCGATGGACGAGGTGCTGGTCCGCGCCGCGGTCGACCTGTCCGGCCGGCCCTACGTGGTGCACGACGAGCCGGCGCTGTCGCCGTACATCGGGCCGGTCTACCCGACCAGCATGACCCGGCACATCTGGGAGTCGTTCGGCCAGTCGGCCCGGGTCACGCTGCACGTCGACGTGCTGCGGGCGGCCCGTCCCGGCGGTCACCCGGACGCGCACCACGTGGTCGAGGCCCAGTTCAAGGCGGTCTCCCGCGCGTTGCGCGAGGCCACCGCGATCGACCCGCGCAGCGCCGGCGTGGTGCCCTCCACGAAGGGCGCCCTCTGATGGGCGCGAGGAACGCGGCGCAGCGGAGTCCCGCGGTCGCGAAGGGAGGGCGGCTCTGATGCGGGTGTTGCCGACGCTGCTGCTGATCCTGGCCGGCGTGCTGGTCGGCGGGACGTGGTCGCTGCACAAGCAGGGCGCGCCCCGCGCCGCCGTGGTGCTCACCGGCCTGCTGGCGCTGCTGGCCACCGCCGGCGGCGTGCTGTGGCTGCTGCCGGGGGAGAGCTGATGGGTCGGCGGGTGGTGGTGCTCGACTACGGCTCGGGCAACCTGCGCTCGGCCGAGCGCGCGCTGGAACGGGCCGGCGCCGACGTGACGGTCACCGCCGACCTGGCCGCCGCCGCGGCCGCCGACGGCCTGGTGGTGCCGGGTGTCGGCGCGTTCGCCGCGTGCATGGCCGGGATCGAGGAGTTGGGCGCCGGGCCGGTGATCGCCGAACGGGTCGCCGCCGGGCGTCCGGTGCTCGGGATCTGCGTCGGCATGCAGGTGCTCTTCGGGCACGGCGAGGAGCACGGCGTGGTCACCAAGGGGCTGGGGCTGCTGCCCGGCGGGGTGACCCGGCTGCCGGCGCCGCGCCTGCCGCACATGGGCTGGAACACGGTGCACGCCCCGGACGGCTCGGTGCTCTTCGCCGGCCTGCCGGCCGACGCCCGGTTCTACTTCGTGCACTCCTACGGGGTCACCGACCCGGCGGCGCTGGCCGCCGCCGGCGCCGCGGTGACCACCGCGCACCACGGTGCCGACTTCGTCGCGGCGGTCGAGCGGGGCGCGTTGTCGGCCGCCCAGTTCCACCCGGAGAAGTCGGCCGACACCGGCGCGGCGTTGCTGCGCAACTGGCTCGGCACGCTTGAGTAAGGAACGGGCGCGGCGCCGGGCGGCGCGCGAGGCCGACCAGGAGCGGGCACGGGCCGCCCGGGCCCGCCGGGTGGCGCGCCGGGAGCGGCGCCGTTCGTGGGTACGCGTGCTGACGCCGCGGCTGCGCCGGGGCCGCACCGGTCGCCTGCGCCGGCACAGCCGGGGCGAGCGGGCGGCGATCGTGCTGCTCACCGCCGTGGCGGTGGCCGGCATCTGGAGTTTCGTCGACGACCTGGCGCTGCGGCTGGCGTTGGTCGTGTTGTTGCTGCTGGTCCTGCCGGCGATCGTGGTGATCGCGCTGGACCGTCGTTGAGGATGCGAGGAGACAACCGTTGAGCCTTGACCTGTTGCCCGCCGTGGACGTCGCCGACGGCCAGGCCGTCCGGCTCGTGCAGGGCGCCGCCGGCAGCGAGACCGCCTACGGCGATCCGCTGGACGCGGCCCTGGCCTGGCAGTCCGACGGCGCCCAGTGGATCCACCTGGTGGACCTGGACGCGGCGTTCGGGCGGGGCACGAACGCCGCGCTGCTCGCCGAGGTGGTCGGCAAGCTCGACGTCAAGGTGGAGCTCTCCGGCGGCATCCGCGACGACGAGTCGCTGCGGGCGGCGCTGGGCACCGGCGCGGCCCGGGTCAACATCGGCACCGCCGCACTGGAGGACCCGGAGTGGTGCGACCGGATCTGCGGCGAGTACGGCGACCGGGTGGCGATCGGCCTGGACGTGCGTGGTCGTACCCTCTCGGCGCGGGGCTGGACCCGCGACGGCGGTGACCTCTACGACGTGCTGGCCCGCCTGGACGCCGCCGGCGCGGCGCGGTACGTGGTCACGGACATCACCAAGGACGGCACCATGCGCGGGCCGAACCTGGACCTGCTGCGTGAGGTGTGCGCCCGCACCGACGCCCCGGTGATCGCCTCCGGTGGGGTGTCCACGCTGGACGACCTGCGGGCCCTGGCCACGCTGGAGCCGGTCGGGGTGGAGGGTGTGATCGCCGGCAAGGCGCTCTACGCGGGCGCGTTCACCGTCGCGGAGGCGCTCGCCACGCTGCGGGCCGGCGCATGACGGCGGGCGCGGGCACGCTGCCGGACGGCGGCCCGGGGGAGCCGTCGGTCGACGGCTCGGTGGTGACCCGGCTCGGCTCGGGCGGCCCGTGGGAGGCGGTCTACGGCTACTCCCGGGTGGTCCGGGCCGGCGCGCTGGCGATCACCGCCGGCTGCACCTCGACCGTGGACGGCGGGGTGGCGCACGTGGGGGACGCGGCGGCGCAGACCGCGCAGGCGATCCGGATCGGCCTGGACGCGCTGGCCGAGGTGGGCGCGGAGCCGGGCGACGTGGTGCGGACCCGGATGTACGTGACCGACCGGCTCTACGCCGACGAGGTCGGCCGGGCGCACAACGCGGTGTTCGGGCCGGTCCGGCCGGTGGCGACCATGGTGGTGGTGGCCGGGCTGCTCGATCCGGATCACCTGGTCGAGATCGAGTTGGAGGCGTGGATCACCGGGCGTTGATCCGGGGATCGACGGCCCCTCCCGGCGCCGGCCGGAGATGGCTCAGGGGTTGCTACGAACTGCACCACCGCGGCCGGATAAGTTGTGCACAACTAGATTGCGCGCTACGGTTCAACCCGTGACCGATGATCTGGTGCTGCGCCGGCAGGTGTGCTTCGCCCTCTACGCGGCGTCGCGCGCCCTGACCGACGTCTACCGGCCCATCCTCGACGAGCACGGCCTGACCTACCCGCAGTACCTGGTGCTGCTGGTGCTCTGGGAGCGCGGCGACGACGCTCCCACGGTCTCCGAGCTCGGCGCGCGGCTCCGGCTCGACTCCGGCACGCTCTCCCCGCTGCTCAAGCGGCTGGAGGCGGCCGGTCTGGTGGTGCGTACCCGCTCGGCCGCCGACGAGCGCCGGGTCGAGGTGGGCCTCACCGACCGGGGCCGGGCGCTGCGGGAGCGGATGGAGGACGTGCCGCTGCGGGTGGCCCGCGCCACCGGCCTCACCGAGGCCGAGCTGGTCGGGCTGCGCGACACGCTGACCCGGGTCACCGAGACGATCCACCGACAGAAGGAGCAGTGACCATGCAGGTCCTCTACACCGCGTCCGCCAAGGCCACCGGCGACGGCCGCGACGGCCACGTCCGCACCTCCGACGGCACCGTCGAGCTGGACCTCGCCGTGCCGAAGGAGATGGGCGGCGCCGGCGGCGCCGCGAACCCGGAGCAGCTCTTCGCCGCCGGCTACGCGGCCTGCTTCCACTCCGCGCTGCGCATCGTCGGCCGGCAGGCCAAGGCGGACGTCTCCGGCTCGGTCGTCGAGGCCGAGGTGGGCATCGGCCCGAACGGCAGCGGCGGCTACGGCCTGGCCGTGACACTGGTGGTGGACCTGCCCGCGGTCGAGCGGTCGGCCGCCGAGAAGCTGGTCGAGACCGCCCACCAGGTCTGCCCCTACTCGAACGCGACCCGCGGCAACATCGAGGTCGCGCTGACCGTCCGGGAGGCCCTGTGAGCAGCGACAGCAGCGTGAACCGGGAGATCCACCTGGCGTCCCGCCCCGAGGGCTGGCCGACCGCCGACAACTTCCGGCTGGTCACCACCGAGGTGCCGACGCCGGGGCCCGGCCAGCTCGTGGTCCGCAACCAGTTCATGTCCGTCGACCCGTACATGCGCGGGCGGATGAATGACGTGAAGTCCTACATGCCGCCGTTCGCGCTCGACGCCCCGCTCGACGGCGGCGCGATCGGTGAGGTGGTGGCCGGCGAGGCCGAGGGCGTCAAGCCCGGCGACATCGTCCTGCACAGCCTCGGCTGGCGCGAGTACGCGCTCGTCGACGCCCGGGCCGTGCGCAAGGTCGACCCGGGCATCGCCCCGGTCAGCGCCTACCTCAGCGCGCTCGGCATGACCGGGCTGACCGCGTACGCCGGGCTGCTCGACGTGGCCGCGATGAAGCCGGGGGAGACCGTCTTCGTCTCCGGCGCGGCCGGTGCGGTGGGCAGCATGGTCGGGCAGATCGCGAAGCTGCGCGGCGCCGGCCGGGTGATCGGCAGCGCCGGCTCCCCGGCGAAGGTCGAGCGGCTCCTCGCGCTCGGCTTCGACGCCGCCTTCGACTACCACGAGGGCCCGGTCTACCAGCAGCTCAAGGCCGCCGCTCCGGACGGCGTCGACGTCTACTTCGACAACGTCGGCTCGGACCACCTGGAGGCCGCGATCGGGGCGATGAACCTGCACGGCCGGGTCGCCATCTGCGGCATGATCGCCCAGTACAACTCGGCCGAGCCGCCGGCCGCCCCGCGCAACCTGGCGCTGGTGATCGGCAAGCGGCTGACCCTGCGCGGCTTCCTCGTCGGTGACCACGGTCACCTGCGTGACCAGTTCGTCCAGGAGATGGCCGGCTGGCTGCGCGAGGGCCGGCTGTCCTACGACGAGACCGTGGTCGACGGCATCGAGGCGGCGCCGGAGGCCTTCCTCGGCCTGATGCGCGGCGAGAACCTCGGCAAGATGCTCGTCCGCCTCTGACGGTCCACGCCCCGGGCGGCGGTGATCGGCCTCACCGGCCGGTCGCCGCCGCCCGCGCGTTGGCTAGGCTTCCGGTCATGACGGTGGCGGTACGGGTCATCCCGTGTCTGGACGTGGACGCCGGGCGCGTGGTCAAGGGCGTCAACTTCCTCGACCTGCGCGACGCCGGCGACCCGGTGGAGCTGGCGGCGGCGTACGACCGGGCCGGCGCGGACGAGCTGACGTTCCTCGACGTGACCGCCTCGTCCAGCGACCGCGGCACCATGCTCGACGTGGTGCGCCGCACCGCCGAGTCGGTCTTCATCCCGCTCACCGTCGGCGGTGGCATCCGCCGGGTCGAGGACGTGGACACGCTGCTGCGGGCCGGTGCGGACAAGGTCGGGGTGAACACCGCGGCCATCGCCCGGCCGGAGCTGATCGCCGAGATCGCCGACCGGTTCGGCCGGCAGGTGCTGGTGCTCTCGCTGGACGTGCGCCGCGCCCCGGCGGGCGTGACGCCGAGCGGGTTCGAGGTCACCACGCACGGCGGCCGGCGCGGCGCCGGGCTGGACGCGGTCGAGTGGGCGGCGCGCGGCGCCGAACTGGGCGCGGGCGAGATCCTGCTCAACTCGATGGACGCCGACGGCACCAAGGCCGGCTTCGACCTGCCGCTGATCCAGGCGGTCCGCGACGTGGTCGACGTGCCGGTGATCGCCAGCGGCGGCGCGGGCGCGGTGGCGCACTTCCCGCCGGCCGTCGACGCGGGCGCCGACGCGGTGTTGGCGGCCAGCGTCTTCCACTTCGGCGAGCTGACCGTCGGCGAGGTCAAGGACGCCCTGCGCGGCGCCGGTCACCCGGTGCGCTGAACGCGCGGGCGCTCACGGCCGGCCGGAACGCCCCTCGGGGGAGCGGCGCGGCATCGGGATGGACCGGACCACGTACTCCTGGACGGCCGCCGCGTGGTCGTCCTCGGCGAGCTGCCACTCGGCCTCGCCCGGCGGGTGCCGGCGGGTCAGCACCCCCTGCACGGTGTCCACGGTGGTGCCCAGCCCGGCGCTGGGTCGGGTGCGCCAGAGCCGCTCGCCGTCCGGGGTGACCCGGAACCAGCCGTCGGAGACGCTGACCAGGCCGGCGCCGGCGAGCCGGCGCACCGCCCCCTCGACCTCGTGGCGTTCCGGAATGGCCTGGTTGAGGTGGTCGGCGGTGGAGAGGACGTCGGCGAGGCGCACCCCTTCGGGGCGGCGTGTGGCGGCGGCCCGGCGGTGCCGGCCGGCGCCGCTCGCGATGACCAACGCGACGAAGATCCAGGCGTCGCTCCAACGCCATCCGTTCTCCCCCATGCACGAATGATGCCCGCCCGCGACGGCGGAGGAAACACCCGGTTTTGCCGTCGTACGTCGTCGCAGCTCAGGGCCGTCCGGGTCGGCACGCGCGATGGCGGTGGGCCCGACGATGCTCACGCAGCGTAGGCGTTGGCCGGTCGGGGTGGCAGTGCGAAGATCGGGATGAACAGCTGGGCGAGCGGCCCGATGGCCAGCGCGTAGGCCACGGTGCCGAGGCCGACCGTCCCGCCGAGCATCCAACCGAGGGCCAGCACGGTCACCTCGATGACGGTCCGGACCAGCCGCAGCGACCAGCGGGGGTGGCGGGCGGTGAAGCCGGTCATCAGACCGTCGCGCGGCCCGGGGCCGAGGCCCGCGCCCAGGTAGAGGCCGGTGGCGGCGCCGTTGGCGACGATGCCGACGACCAGCAGCGTGACGCGTACCGGCAGCCCCTCGCCCGGCGGCAGCACGGCCAGGACGCCGTCGACGACCAGCCCGATCACCACGACGTTGCTGACCGTGCCGAGGCCGGGCCGTTGCCGCAGCGGGATCCAGAGCAGCAGCACCACGGCGCCGACGGCGATGGTGACGGTGCCGAAGGAGAGCCCGGTCTGCCGGGCCAGCCCCTGGTGGAACACGTCCCAGGGATCCAGGCCGAGCCCGGACCGGATCATCAGCGCCATGCTGAGCCCGTAGAGGACCAGGCCGGCGTAGAGCTGGGTGAGCCGCCGTACGGGCCGGTGCCGGAGATTGCCAAGCGGTGCCATGCATGCCACCCTAGGGTCCAATTGGCGGGCTATGAAGAGGCCAATCGGGGAGAGGTGGCTATGACCAGCCAGGTGCGTGGCGTCCAATTGGCGCGGCTGCTCGGCCAGTGGCACGCGTTGCCCGGCCGCCGCCGCAGCCCCGACTACGTCGCGCTCGCCGCCGCCGTCCGGGGACTGCTCGCCGACGGCCGGCTCCCCCTCGGGGTACGCCTGCCGGCCGAGCGGGAACTGGCCGAGGCGCTGCGGATCAGCCGGACCACCGTCACCGCCGCCTACCGGGAACTGCGCGAGAGCGGCCACCTGGCCAGCCGGCGCGGGGCGGGGAGCTGGACCATGCTGCCGGGCACCCACCGGGTGGCCAGCACCGGCCTGTGGACCCCGCTCGACGACCGGGACATGATCGACCTCGGGGTCGCCGCGCTGTCCGCCCCGCCGCAGCTCGTCCCGGCCGCCCGGGCGGCCGCCGAGGACCTGCCCCGCTATCTCGGCGGGGCCGGCTACCACCCGACCGGCATCATCGAGCTGCGCGAGGCGGTGGCGCGCGGCTACACCGAGCGCGGACTACCCACCAGCCCCGAGCAGATCATGGTCACCAGCGGCACCCAGCACGCGCTGGACCTGGTGCTGCGGCTGGCGCTGTCGCCCGGCGGCCCGGTGCTGGTGGAGTCGCCCACCTACCCCAACGCGCTCGCCGCGCTGGCGGCCCGTCGGGCCCGGATCACCACCCACGGACTCTCCGACACCGGCTGGGACGCCGACCTGCTGCTCGGCAGCCTCCGGCAGACCCGGCCGAAGCTGGCGTACGTCATCCCGGAGTTCCACAACCCGACCGGCCACCTGATGGCGGCCGACCTGCGCGAGCGGCTGGTCGGCACGGCCCACGCGGCCGGGACCGACCTGGTGGTCGACGAATCCTTCGTCGACCTGCCGCTGGACGGCACCCCGCTGCCGCCGCCGGTCGCGGTCTTCGACCGGCACTCCCGGGTGATCAGCATCGGCGGGATGAGCAAGCCCTACTGGGGCGGGCTGCGGATCGGCTGGGTACGCGCCTCCGCGCCCCAGGTGCAGCGGCTGGCCGCCGCCCGGGTCGGGGTGGACATGGCCAGCCCGGTGCTCGACCAGCTCGTCGCGGTGCACCTGCTCGCCCAGGCCCCCGCCATCGTCGCCGCGCGCCGGACGCAGCTCGCCGCCCAGCGCGACGCGCTCGTCGACGCGCTCGCCGAGCGGCTGCCCGACTGGCGGGTCACCGTGCCGCGCGGTGGCGTCACGCTCTGGGCCGAGCTGGACGGCCCGATCTCCAGCGCGCTGGCCCGGGCGGCCGAGGAGGTCGGCGTACGGCTGGCGCCCGGACCCCGGTTCGGCCTGGACGGCACGCTGGAGCGGTTCCTCCGGCTGCCCTTCACGCTGCCGGCCGCCGAGCTGGTGGAGGCGGTGGGCCGGCTCGCCGCGGTCCGCTACGACCTGGACCGGGCCGGCCGCCCGCAGTGGCGGGAGCCGAGCGTCATCGCCTGAGCCGGCGCCCGTTCCGGTGGGGATCGGTGGAACCGGGCCGGTGGGCCGGCCGCGCCCCGCAGACTGCCCGGGTGGGGAAGCGGAACGACGCCCGCTGGTCGTGGGGGCTGCAGGCGGCCGCCCCGGGTTCCCGTACCACCCGGTTGGAACTCTTCTACGACCTGGTCTTCGTCTTCGCGTTCCTCAGCGTCACCACGCTGACCGCCACGGACCTGACCCCGGTCAACCTCTACCGCTTCCTGCTGGTGCTGGCGCTGCTCTGGTGGTCGTGGACCGGGTTCGCCCGGGTGGGCAACGCCTGCCGCGCCGACCAGGGGATGCTGCCGGTGGTCGGGTTCGTCACCGTGGCGGCCACGTTCCTGCTGGTGCTCAGCGCCCCCGGCGCGTTCCAGGACCGCCCGGGTGGCCTGCCCGGCCCGCTGGTCTTCGCCGGCTGCTACTTCGTGATCCGGATGGCCCAGCTGAGCGTCTTCGGCCGGGTGGACCGCGCCGACCCGACGCGCCGTCGGCGGTTCCTGACCCGCCTGCTGGTGCCGGCGATGGCCACCGCGCTGCTGGTGGTCGCCGGCACCGTGCCCGCCCGGCTGCCCGAGGCCCGGTTCGCGGTCGGGCTGCAACTGGCGCTCTGGACGCTCGCGGTGCTGATCGAGTACGCGGTCGGCACCACGGTGGCCTGGCACTGGTGGGTGGTGGTGTCGGCCGGGCACTGGGCGGAGCGGCACGCGCTGATGGTGCTCGTCGCCCTGGGCGAGTCGATCATCGCGCTCGGGCTCGGCCCGAAGACCGGGCTGCCGCTGACCGGCCCGGTGGCGGCGGCCGCGTTGCTCGGCATCCTCGTCGTGGCGGCGCTCTGGTGGGTCTACTTCGACACGCTGGCGTTCGCGCTGGAGCAGGCGTTGCATCACGCCCGCGACCGGACCGCCCGACTGCGACTGGCCCGCGCGGTCTACACGTTCCTGCACCTGCCGATGACCACCGGGACGATCCTCTACGCGCTGGGCCTCAAGGACCTGCTGGCCGAGGTCGCCGACCCGGCCACCCCGACCTGGGGGTGGGCGTTGGGCGGCTTCTGGGGCGGCGTGCTCTACGGCGGCGTGGCCCTCTACCTGCTCAGCATCGTCGGTTGCTGGTGGCTGGCGGTGCGGGAGGTGCACCGGCCGCTGCTGGTCGCGGTGGGCGCGCTCGTCGCGTCCACCCCGATCGCGTTCCGGGTGCCGGAGGTGGCCGCGTTGGGGGTGCTGGCGCTGCTGACCGCCGCCGGGGTGGCGTGGGAGACCCGCAGTGAGAACGGCCGGCGGCGGCGGGTGCGCCAGCTCGCGCTGGAGGAACAGCTCGCCGCCGAGGCCGAGCAGAGCCGGTGGCGGCGGGAACACCTGTGACCGGTCCCGCGCGGGCCGTGCCCCGGGACGGTGGGGCACGGCCCGCGCGGCGCCGGAGGCGGGCTACAGCTCGGCGAGCGTGCCCTCGTACATCTTGTCGATCTCGCCGGCGAAGTTGGTCTCCACGCTGCGGCGCTTGATCTTCAGCGACGGGGTGACCTCGCCGTCGGCGATGGTGAGGTCGCGGGGGAGGATCGTCACCTTCTTGATCGTCTCCCAGCGGTTGAGCTTGGCGTTCAGCTCCGCCACGTAGCCCTCGACCATCTCCTGCGCCTCCGGCGAGGTGACGATCGTGGTGTAGTCACTGCCCTCCAGCCGGGTGCCGGCGGCCCACGCCTGGATCGCGTCCGGGTCCAGCGTCACCAGCATGGTGCAGTAGTTGCGGGCCTGCCCGATCACCACCGCCTGCGAGGTGTAGGGACAGACGGCCTTGAACACGCCCTCGATGTGCGACGGCGCCACGTACTTGCCGCCGGACGTCTTGACCAGGTCCTTCTTGCGGTCGGTGATGCGCAGGTAGCCGTCGTCGTCGAGGGTGCCGATGTCGCCGGTGCGGAAGAACCCGTCGTCGGTGAACGCCTCCGCGGTCTCCCCGGGCAGGTTGTGGTAGCCGCGCATGACCGGGCGGCCGCGGACCAGGATCTCGCCGTCGGTGTCGATCCGGCACTCCAGGTCGCCCATGGCGCGACCCACACTGCCGATCTTGAGCCCGTCGGGCGGGTTGACGAACGCGCCGGCACTGGTCTCGGTGAGGCCGTACCCCTCCGAGATGGGCAGGTTGGCGGCGGCGAAGAAGGTGGCGATCTCCGCGCTCAGCGGCGCCGCGCCGGACACCAGGACCCGCATCCGGCCGCCGAGGCGCGCCTGGAGCTTGCTGAAGACCAGCTTCTCGGCCAGCCCGTACTTCAGCCGCAGCCCGGCCGGGACCGGCTTGCCGGCCTGCTCCAGGGCGACCTTCTCCTTGCCGACCGCGACCCCCCAGGCGAAGATCTTCGCCTTCGCGCCGCCGGCGGACTGCGCCGTGGTCACCGCCTTGTTGTAGACCTTCTCGAAGACCCGCGGCGCGCCGCACATCAGCGTCGGCCGGACCACGCCGAGCAGCTCGACCAGCTTGTCCACCCGGCCGTCGACGTAGGTGGGCAGCCCGACGTGGGTGGCGCCGCAGAGCAGCGTCTTGCCGAACGAGTGGGACAGCGGCAGCCACAGGTATTGCAGGTCGTCGACGCGCAGCAGGCCCAGCTCGGCCTGCGCCACGCCCTCCCAGCACCAGCCGCCGTGCAGCAGCTCCACGCCCTTGGGCCGCCCGGTGGTGCCCGAGGTGTAGATCAGCGTGGCCAGGTGGTCCGGGCCGATGCCGGCGACCAGGCGGTCGACCAGGTCGGGCTCGGCGGCCAGTGCGGCGGCGCCGCGCTCCTCCAGCTCGGCGAGGGTGAGCTGGGGTACGCCGGCGGCCGGGTCGGGCGCGCCGTCGAGCAGCACCACGTGGGTCAGCGCCGGCAGTTCCGCGCCGGCGATCTTCGCCGCCTGGGCCGGGTTCTCCGCGAACAGCACGCGCGAGCCCGAGTCGGCCAGGATGTAGACCGCGTCCTCCGGCTCGGTGGTGGGGTAGACGGTCGTGGTGGCCCCGCCGGCGCACATCACGCCGAAGTCCGCGAGGACCCACTCCAGGCGCGTGTTGGCCAGGATCGCCACCGGGTCCTCGAGGCCCACACCGAGCCCGTGCAGCCCGGCCGCGATGGCCTTGGCCCGCTGCCCGACCTGCTCCCACGTCAGCCAGACCGGGCCCGAGTCGTCCTGGGCGGGGTGGGCGAACGCGTGCCGGTCGGGGGAATCCGCCACGCGCTTGAGGAACATGTCCGGTACGGAACGGTACGGTACATCGAGAGCCATCGTGGTAGCCGCCTTCAGGGGTGGAGGGACGTGACGGGGGTCACGCCGGTCTGCGGTTACCGAAGAGTATTGCGTGCACCCGGCCAGCGGCTAGTGCGGAACGGCCAGGGTGTCGGCTCAGGCGTACCGGGCGGCGGCGCGGGACCAGTCGTAGGTGGCCCGGATCCAGTCCCGCCGGGTGGCCAGGAACGCGCGCACGCCGTCGTCGGCGCCGGCGGCCAGCGCCGCGTCGCGCTCCGCGTACGCGGCGAGCGCCGCGTTGAACCGGGCGGCCGCCGCGCGCAGCGCCGCCTCCTCCCCCTGCCCGGTCTCGCCCGCGATCGTGGTGACCAGGTTGTGCGTCGCCGGGGCGAGGCCGCGCTCCTTGTCGTACGAGAACAGGTCGTTGCACCAGCACACCAGGTCGGTGGCGAGGGCGTCCAGGGCGGCCAGCGCCGGATCGGCCCGCCGGGCGGGACCCTGTCGTGCCGGGCTCGCCAGGTCGGTCACCGTGAAGCTGGGCCGGACGCCACCGGTGTGCCGGCGCATCTGCACGTACTCGGCCACCCCGGGCACCCGCCGGTGCTCCCGGTTGGCCGCCTCCCAGAGCAGCGCCAGCAGGTATTCACGCAGCTGGCTGACCAGGCGGAGCAGCAGCGCGGGGCGCTGCGCCTCGCGGGCCCGCCGGCACAGGTCGTGCAGGGCCACCGCGAGCGGGCCGGCGTCGGTCGGGGCGGACCCGGCCGGGTCGCCGTGCCGGTCGAGCACGGTCAGCAGCGCCGCCACGGTGGGGGCCAGCCGGGTGGGGTCGACGCCGAGGTCGTCGTCGTCGCAGGCGTCGTCCACCACGAACAGCCAGTTGATCAGGTCGGTGAGCAGGCGCAGGCCGGCGAGGGGCGCCTCCGGGCAGGCCCGGCCGGCCAACTCGGCGGCGTGCGCGCCGGCCAGCCGGCGCTGGCCGGCCGGATCACCGACCAGGCCGAGGTCGCGTGCCCACCCGGCGCTCTCCGCGGCGACCCGGTCCACGGCGGGATGCCGCCGCGCCGGGAAGGGCGGCTCGTGCAGTGCCGAGAGCGCGAAGCCACGCATCCCTGCCCCCTGTCCGCCGCCCGTGAGGCCGGGTGGCGGGCAGGAGCGTACGTCAGAGGAAATCGGTATTCATCGTTGGGATGTGCATTTTGCACAATAAGCCGGTCACCGTTCGCACACGCTCGGTCAGAAGCCCAGCTCGGCGGCGCGCAACCGGTCCGCGGCCCCGACCGGGCCGTCCACCTGCACCCGGGCCACCCGCTGCCGGCCGCTGAGGAACAGGATCAGCTCGCCCGGCGCGCCCACCAGCCGCAGCCGCTCGCCGCCCCGCCCGACCCGCAGCTCGCCGTGCCCCGGCGCCTGCACCAGCACCTCGGCGGGGAACCGCCGCAGCGCCATCCGCGCCAGCAGGGTGACCCGCTTCCAGAGCATCGCCTGCTGGCCGGCCGGGAGGTCGCGCGGGCGCCAGCCGGGTCGGCCCCGCCGCACGTCCTCGTGGTGGATGAAGAACTCCACGCCGTTGGCCAGCTCGTCGGTGAGCGGATTGCTCACCGGGCTCCACACCGGCGGACGGCGGACCCGGTCGACCAGGTCGGCGTACGGGCCGGCGGCGACGCGCAGGCGCACCGCCTCGCCGTGGCCGCGCAGCGGCGGCAGCAGGATGCCGCCGGCCGCGTCCGGCCGGCGCTCCCGCACCAGCAGGTGCGCCGCCAGGTCACGGGTGGTCCAACCCTCGTTGACCGTCGGCGCGTCGGGTCCGAGTTCCAGCATCAGGTCGGCGAGCGCCTCGCGCTCCGCCCGGGCGTACCGCGGCATGGCCCGATCGTAGGCCCGATCGGGCCGATCGGCGCGGCGCGGCCGGCGCGGCGGCGGTGGCCGCCGCGCCGGGGGTCGACCAACGGCACACGGTCCGTGGGAACGTGACGGCGGACATATCCCGGCCGGTCGGCGGACGTGGCGTCGAGCGGTAAGGATGGGGGAGAAAAGTGCGGCTTACGGCGGGGGAGAGCGTGGCGAGCGGGACAAGTCGGGACGTGCTCGGCAGGGGGCTCCGGGTGCTGGGCCGGGCGATCCGGGAACAACCCCGGATCTTCGCGGTGGCGGTCACCGGCAGTGTGCTCTTCGGCCTCCTCGTGATCGCCAGCGCGTACGTGATCGGCGGCGTGGTCGGCGAGGTGGTGGTGCCGGCGGTCGAGCGCGGCGCGGTGCCCACCGGCGCGCTCGCGCTCGCCGCGGCGGCGCTGTTCGGGATCAGCGTGCTGCGGGTGGTCGGCATCTTCGGCCGCCGCCTCGGCGCCGGCTACATGCAGTACCGGCTCCAGGCCGCCTACCGCCGTCGGGTGACCCGCCGCTACCTGGACCTGCCGCTGGCCTGGCACCACCGCAACTCCACCGGCACGTTGCTGTCCAACGCCAACTCCGACGTGGAGGCGGCCTGGTATCCGATCGCGCCGCTGCCGTTCGCGGTCGGCACGCTGGTGATGCTGGTCGGCGCCGTCGCCTCGCTGTTCCTCACCGACTGGGCACTCGCCCTGGTCGGTCTCGCCGTCTTCCCCGCGCTGTTCGCGCTCAACGTGGTCTACTCCCGCCGGATGGCGCCCCGGCAGGCCCGCGCCCAGCGACTGCGCGCCGAGGTCAGCGGCATCGCGCACGAGAGCTTCGACGGCGCGCTGGTGGTCAAGACCATGGGCCGCGAGTCGCAGGAGACGGCCCGCTTCGCGGCCCGCGCCGGTGAGCTGCGCGACGCGCTGATCTCCGTCGGCCGGCTGCGCGGCGTCTTCGACCCGATGCTGGAGACGCTGCCCAGCCTCGGCACGCTCGCCGTGCTGGTGGTCGGCGCGATCCGGCTCCGGCAGGGCGCGATCACCGTGACCGAGCTGGTCAGCGTGGCGTTCCTGTTCACCGTGCTGGCGTTCCCGGTGCGGGCCATCGGCTGGGTGCTGGCCGAGCTGCCGCGCAGCGTCGCCGGCTGGGACCGGGTCCGCCGGGTCCTCGACGCCACCGGCGAGATGCCGTACGGCGACGTGACGCTCGACCCGGCCACCCGGGCGCCGGCCACGCTGGGCTTCGACGACGTCCACTTCTCCTACGAGCCGGCCGAGGCGCACCTGCCCGGCGCGGAGGTGCTCGGCGAGGTGACCTTCACGGTGCCGGCCGGGAAGACGGTCGCCCTGGTCGGGCCGACGGGCGCCGGCAAGTCCACCATCACGTCGCTGGCCGTGCGCCTGGTCGACCCGGACCGCGGCCGGGTCACGCTGGACGGCGTCGACGTGCGCGACCTGACCGCCGCCTCGCTCGCCGCCACCGTTGCGCTGGTGGCCCAGGTGCCGTTCGTCTTCGACGACACGGTCCGGGCCAACATCACGCTCGACCGGGCCGGCATCGGCGACGACGAGGTGTGGGCGGCGCTGCGGCTGGCCGAGGCGGACGGCTTCGTCGCCGCGCTGCCGGACGGGCTGGACACCATGGTCGGCGAGCGGGGCACCTCGCTCTCCGGCGGGCAACGGCAGCGGCTCACGCTGGCCCGGGCGCTCGCCGGCCGGCCCCGACTGCTGGTGCTCGACGACGCCACCAGCGCCGTCGATCCCCGGGTCGAGGCGGCCATCCTGGCCGGCCTGCGCGCCCCGGCCGACGGTGGCGCGCCCGCGTCGATCCTGGTGGTGGCGTACCGCCGGGCCACCATCGCGCTCGCCGACGAGGTGATCTACGTGGAGCAGGGCCGGGTGATCGCGCGCGGCACCCACCCCGAGCTGCTGGCCACCGTGTCCGGGTACGCCGACCTGGTCACCGCGTACGAGCAGGCCGAGCAGGAGCGCGAGCAGAACCGCACGTACGACGAGGTCACGCCGATGACCTCCGGCCTGGAGATCGAGGTGGACCGGTGACTGCCGTGGCCGAGGAGCGGACCGAGTCGACCTGGGGGACGCTGCGGCGCGGGCTGGCGCTCTCCCCGGAGCTGAAGACCGGCCTGGCCGGCACGCTGGCGTTGGCACTCGTCTACATGGTCGGCCGGGTGGCCGTGCCGGTGGCGGTGCAGCGCGGCATCGACCACGGCATCGTCGGCGGCCTCGACCTGGACGTCATCTCGCTGACCGTGGCGATCACCGCCGCCGTGCTGGTGGTCACCACCACCTGCGGCTACCTGATGATGCGCCGGTTGTTCACGGTCAGCGAGACCGCGCTGGCCGGGGTACGCACCCGCGCGTTCCGGCACGTGCACGACCTGTCCATGCTGCACCAGCAGTCCGAGCGGCGCGGGTCGCTGGTCTCCCGGGTCACCAGCGACGTCGACCAGATCACCCAGTTCCTCCAGTGGGGCGGCGTGATCCTCATCGTCAACCTGGGCCAGTTGCTGGTGACCACCGCGGTGATGCTCGCGTACTCCTGGCAGTTGACGCTCGTGGTGCTCGTCGCGTTCGCGCCGGCGGTGCTGGTCATCCGGCAGCTCCAGCGCCGGCTGGCCGGCGCGTACGGGCTGGTCCGGCAGCGCACCGGCACGCTGCTCGGCGCGATCGGCGAGAGCGTGGTGGGCGCACCGGTGATCCGGGCGTACGGCATCTCCGGCCGCACCGCCCGCCGCCTCGACGCGGCGATCGACGGGCAGCGGGTGGCCCAGCAGCGGGCCATCCGGATCAGCATCCTGGGCAGCTCGGTCGGGGAACTGGCCGCCGGTCTGGCGCTGGCCGGGGTGGTGGTGGTCGGGGTGAGCCTCGGCGTCGACCGCACGCTGTCGGTCGGCCAGCTCACCGCGTTCCTGTTCCTGGTCACGCTCTTCATCCAGCCGGTGCAGATCGCCACCGAGGTGCTCAACGAGGCGCAGAACGCGATCGCCGGCTGGCGCCGGGTGCTCGACGTGCTGGACGTCGCCCCGGACGTGGCCGACCCGGGCGAGCAGGGCCGGGAGCTGCCGGCCGGTCCGCTCGACGTCCGCTTCGCCGGCGTGACGTTCGCCTACCCGGGCGGGCCGCCGGTGCTGCACGGCGTGACGCTGGACATCCCGGCGAAGAGCCGGGTGGCGGTGGTGGGGGAGACCGGCAGCGGCAAGACCACGTTCGCCAAGCTGCTCACCCGGCTGATGGACCCGGCCGAGGGTCAGGTGCTGCTCTCCGGCGTCGACCTGCGCCAGGTGCGCTTCGACTCGCTGCGCACCCGGGTGGTGATGGTGCCGCAGGACGGCTTCCTGTTCGACGCCACGGTCGGGGAGAACGTCCGCTTCGCCCGCCCGGACCTGAGCGACGCGCGGCTCACCGCCGCCTTCACCGAGCTGGGCCTGGCCGACTGGCTGGACGGGCTGCCGGCCGGGTTGGACACCCCGGTCGGGGAGCGCGGCGAGGCGCTCAGCGTCGGCGAGCGGCAGTTGGTGGCGCTGGCCCGCGCCTACGTGGCCGACCCGGACCTGCTGGTGCTCGACGAGGCGACCAGCGCGGTCGACCCGGCCACCGAGGTACGCCTGCAGCGCACGCTGGACGCGGTGACCCGGGGACGCACCACGCTCGCCATCGCGCACCGGCTCTCCACCGCGCAGGCGGCCGACGAGGTGATCGTGGTGGACCGGGGCCGGGTCGTCCAGCGTGGCCCGCACGAGGAACTGGTGCGGGACACCGACTCGGTCTACGCCCTGCTCTACGCGTCCTGGCTGGAGCAGACCCGCTGACCGGTTCGGGGCCGCCGGGCGGCGCTCGTCCCCCTGGTCGCCTGCAAACTTGATGGCGTATCCGGTTCAGGCGGACCGTGGCGGCTGACGCATCCACGCCATCAAGTTCGCAGGCGGTTCCGGGGCGTCCGGCGCGCCCGGCCGCGCGCCGTCGTTCAGGCCGCGTCCAGCGGGCCGGTGAGATAGCGCTGGAGAGTCGGGCCGATGGTGGCGGCCAGCGTGTCCGGGGAGGCGGACGCGACCGGCTCCAGGTGGATCACGTAGCGCATCATGGCCAGGCCGGCGATCTGGGTGGCCACCAGCGCGCCCCGCAGCGGCACCTCGGCCGGGTCGAGATCGAGCTGGGCGACCACCCGGCGCAGGATCTGGGTGGTCAGGAACTCGCGCAGCAGGCGGGCGGTCCACTGGTTGCTCACCGCGGAGCGGAGCAGGGCAACCGCGGCGACGCCGGCCGGGGAGTCCCACACGGTCAGGAACGTGCGGACCAGCCGCTCGCCGACCTCGGCCGGCCCGCCGGCCAGCACCCGCGGCACCAGCTCGGCCGGGTCGACCGGGATCGCCATGGCGGCGCGGAACAGCTCCTCCTTGGCGCCGAAGTAGTGGTGCACCAGCGCCGGGTCCACCCCGGCGGCCGCCGCGACCGCCCGGATCGGCGTGGCGTCGTAGCCCCGCTCGGCGAACGCCTTCCGGGCCGCGTTCAGGATCGCCTCCCGGGTGTCCGGGTTGCCGGGCCGCCGCCCGGTGCGGCGTGGGCTCGCCGGCCGTGCCGCACCGGCGTCGGGGCGGCTCATCCGCTGCGCCGGCGCAGCGTCGCGGCGGCCAGCACCAGCGCGACCACCGCCGCCCCGGCCACGATCGCCACGTCGCGCCACATGGTGCCGGTCGCGTCGGCGTGCGCGCCGACCTCCTGGAGCGCCTCGACCGCGTACGACAGGGGCAGCGCGTCGCTGACCGCCTGGAGCCAGCCGGCCATCTGGTCGCGCGGCACGAACAGCCCGCAGAGCAGCAGTTGCGGGGCGACCACCACCGGCATGAACTGCACCGCCTGGAACTCGGTGCGGGCGAACGCCGAGCAGAGCAGGCCGAGCGCCACCGCGAGCACCGCGTTCACGCCGGCGATCAGCACGACCAGCCACGGGCTGCCGGCGGTGTCCAGCCCGAAGATCTGGTAGGCCACCAGCGAGGCGACGGTGGACTGGAGCACCCCGGCCAGGCCGAACGCGATGCCGTAGCCGAAGAGCAGGTCGAGCTTGCCCAGCGGCGTGGTGAGCAGCCGTTCCAGCGTGCCGGTGGTGCGTTCGCGGAGCATGGCGATGCTGGTCACCAGGAACATGATGATGAACGGGAAGAAGCCCAGCATGATCAGCGCGACCCGGTCGAAGGTGCGCGGTGCGCCGGGCGGGGTGGGCTGGTCGACGTACATGAAGTAGACCAGTGTGAGCAGCACGCCCGGCACCACCAGGAGCAGCGCGACGGTGCGCTTGTCGTGCCGGAGCTGCCGCAGGATCCGCCCGGTCGTGGCGGCCAGGATGCGCCCGTTCACGAGGTGGCCTCCGACTCGCCGCCGCGGATCAGGCGGAGGAACGCCTCCTCCAGGTCGTCCACCCCGGTGGCGGCGCGGACCGCGGCCGGGGTGTCGTCGGCGACCAGCCGGCCCTCGCGGATCAGCAGCAGCCGGTCGCAGCGCGCCGCCTCGTCCATCACGTGGCTGGAGACCAGCAGCGTGGTGCCGGCGGCGGCCATGGCGTGGAACCGGGCCCACAGGTCGGCGCGCAGGACCGGGTCCTGCCCGACCGTGGGCTCGTCGAGGACGACCAGCTCCGGCTCGCCGACCAGGGCGCAGGCGAGCGAGGCCCGGCTGCGCTGGCCGCCGGAGAGCGTGCCGACGAGTTGGTCGGCCGCCCCGGCCAGGCCGACGTCGGTCACCGCGCGGTCGGCCTCGGCGCGGCCCCGGCCCTGGAGCACGGCGAAGTAGCGGGCGTTCTCCCGGACCGTGAGGTCGGCGTAGACGCTCGGCGCCTGCGTGAGGTAGCCGACCCGGCGGCGCAGCCCGGTCGAGCCGGCGGGCTCGCCGAGCACGTGGACCGTGCCGCCGCCGACCGTCTGCACGCCGACCACCGCGCGCATCAACGTGGTCTTGCCGCTGCCGCTGGGGCCCAGCAACCCGGTGACCGTGCCCCGGGGAACGGCGCAGCTGATGCCGTGCAGCACCCGCCGCCCGCCCCGGTCGACCACCAGGTCGCGGACCGACACCGCGTCCTCCATGACCGCCTCCGTCGAATTCTTCAGCTGTTGAAATCAACGCTAGATGAATTTCTCCGTCCGGGCAATGCTGTTGACTTCGAGTGGGCTTGAACTGGAAGCCTGGTCGGCGTGGACATCGGTATCCGGGAGAAGAGCCTCAGCGTCGGCGAGGCGGCGGAGCGGGTCGGCCTGACCACCTACACGTTGCGCTGGTACGAGCAGGAGGGCCTGGTCGCCCCGGTCGGGCGGGACTCCGCCGGCCGCCGGCGCTACACCGAGGCCGACGTCAGCTGGCTGTTCCTGCTGACCCGGCTGCGGCGTACCGGGATGCCGGTACGCGACATGCGCCGCTACGCCGAGCTGGCCCGGCAGGGCGACCGCACGCTCGGCGCGCGACGGGCGCTCTTCGAGGCGCACCGGGTACGCGTGCTGGCTCGGATGGCCGACCTGACCGAGGACCTGAAGGTGCTCGACCACAAGATCGACGCGTACCGGCGCGCCGAGGAGGAACTGGGCTGAAGCCGTCCGCAGCGGACACCCGGTCCGCCATCGGTCATTGCGCCGAAGATCGGACTTCCGGCACCATGTCGCGGTGGGTCCCGCTTCGTTGCCCGAGTCCGGATTCCTCGACGACTGGGCCGCCCGCCTCCGACAGGCCGCGGACCGCCCGGTCGTGGGGATCATGCTGCGTGGCAGTCACGCCCGGCGGGCCGCCACCGAGCACAGCGACGTCGACGTGGACGTGCTCGTCGCCGCCGACGACGACCGCTCCGGCTCGTCGACCCGCCCCCGCCCCGCCGACCCCTTCGCCGCGCGTCGCGCCTACCTGGCCGAGTTCGACGGCCGCCTGGTGCACGTCTCGGTGGCCTCCCGGGACGTCCGCTCCTGGGTGCACCGGCTCGGCCAGCCCGCCGACTGGGCGTTCGGGCTGCCGGTCACCGCGCCGGCCCGGCTGCTCTGGGCGGTGCCGGAGTGGCGCCGCCGGATCGACCTGCCGGTGCTCTGCCAGCCCGCGGACGAGCCGCGCCTGGAGGAGTTGATCGCCTCGCTGGGCAAGGTGGCCGGCGCGCGCTGGGCCGGCGACCGGATCGGGGTCCGGCTCGCCGCGGCCGACCTGGCCCGGCTCTGCCCCTCGGTGCTCCGGCTGGCCAACCCCTCGGTCCGGGTGGTGTCCCGGCGGGCGGCCCTGACCGCCGCGCTGGACCTGCCGGTCGCCCCGCCCGGCTACCGCGCCGACATGCTGCTCTGCCTCGGGCTGCGCGCCGGCGAACCGGCCGAGGTCGGCGCCGCCGCCGGCCGGCTGGTCACCGGCATCGTCCCGCTGGTCCGCCCGTACGCCGAGGAGGTCGCCGCGGTGGCCGGCGCCGACCTGGCCGAGGCGCTGGCCGACGGCCGCCTCGACCGCTACCTCGGTCAGCTCAGCCGGGCCCTGCACGCGGTGCCGCCCGTCACCCGGGACACGTCTTCGGTGCCGGCACCGCGTGCGGGAGAATGGTCAACCGTGCCCGCCTCTGACGCGCCGGTGACCGGCGCACCCACCCGCCCCGGCGGTGCCCCGGCCCCCGGCCCGGAGCGCCCCTCCCGGCTCGACCCGGCCATCGCGGCCAAGCTGCGTCGCGGCCCCGACGGCCTGGTCGCCGCCGTGGTCCGCGCGCACGACTCCGGTGAGGTGCTGATGGTCGCCTGGATGGACGACGAGGCGCTGCACCGCACGCTCACCACCGGCCGGGCCACCTACTGGTCCCGCAGCCGGGGGGAATACTGGGTCAAGGGCGCCACCTCCGGCCACCACCAGTACGTCCGCTCGGTCGCGCTGGACTGCGACGGCGACGCGCTGCTGGTCAGCGTGGAGCAGGTCGGCGCGGCCTGCCACACCGGGCACCGCACCTGCTTCTTCACCGACCTCCCGGTCAGCTCGCCGGAGGTGACCCCGTGACCGACGGCACGGTCACCCCGGACCGGTCCGCCTTCGCCGAGCTGGCCGACCGCTGGCGGGTCGTGCCGGTCACCCGGCGGCTGCTGGCCGACGCCGAGACCCCGGTCGGGGTCTACCGCAAGCTGGCCGGTGGCCCCGGCACGTTCCTGCTGGAGTCCGCCGAGCAGGGCGTCGGCTCGGCCGGCACGGCCTGGTCGCGCTACTCGTTCATCGGCGTCCGCAGCGCCGCCACGCTCACCGAGCACGGCGGCGAGGCGAGCTGGACCGGTGCCCCGCCGGCCGGCGTGCCCACCTCGGGCGACCCGGTCAGCGTGCTCCGGGAGACCGTCGACGCGCTCGCCGGCCCGGCCTGGGACCCGGACGGCGACATGCCGCCGCTCACCGGCGGCCTGGTCGGCTACCTCGGCTACGACCTGGTCCGCCGGTTCGAGCGGCTGCCGGAGCTGACCGAGGACGAGCTGGACGTGCCCGAGCTGGGCATGATGCTCGCCACCGACCTGGTGGTGCTCGACCACTACGAGGGCTCGGCGATCCTGGTCGCCAACGCGGTCCTGCCGCCGCCGGACGCGCCGGACCGGCCGGCGCGGGTCGCCGCCGCGTACCACCACGCGGTGGGTCGCCTGGACGCGATGACCACCGCGCTGTCCCGACCGATTCCGCCCATGGTCGCCACCGTCGGCCGCCCCGGCGTCGGCGAGGTGACCAGCCGGACGCCCGACGGCGGCTACCCGAAGGCGGTGGAGGCGGCCAAGGAGGCGATCCGGGCCGGCGAGTGCTTCCAGATCGTGCTCAGCCAGCGCTTCGAGCGGGCCACCGACGCCGACCCGCTCGACGTCTACCGGGTGCTGCGCACCACCAATCCGAGCCCGTACATGTACCTGCTGCGCTTCGACGGGTTCGACATCGTCGGCTCGTCGCCGGAGGCGCACCTCAAGGTGAGCGCCGGCCCGGACGGGCGGCGCCGCGCGCTGCTGCACCCGATCGCCGGCACCCGGCCGCGCGGCGGCTCGCCCGACGCCGACGCCCGGCTCGCCGCCGAGCTGCTCACCGACCCGAAGGAGCGCGCCGAGCACGTCATGCTCGTCGACCTGGGCCGCAACGACCTGGGCCGGGTCTGCCGGCCGGGCACCGTGCAGGTGCCGGAGTTCGCCACCATCGAGCGCTACAGCCACGTCATGCACATCGTCTCGACAGTGGTCGGCGAGCTGCGCGACGACCGCACCGCGTTCGACGCGCTGGCCGCCACGTTCCCCGCCGGCACGCTCAGCGGCGCGCCCAAGGTGCGGGCCATGGAGATCATCGAGGAGCTGGAGCCGGTCCGCCGCGGCGTCTACGGCGGCACGGTCGGCTACTTCGCCTTCGGCGGCGACCTGGACATGGCGATCGCCATCCGCACCGCGCTGATCCGCGACGGCCGGGCCTACGTGCAGGCAGGTGCTGGTGTGGTGGCCGATTCCGATCCCGCCGCCGAGGACCAGGAGACGCGGAACAAGGCCGCCGCGGTGCTCGCCGCCATCGCCGCCGCCGAGACGCTGCGGCCGGCCCGGTGACCGCGCCGGTCACCGCCGGGGGCGGCCGGACCGCCGCCCGGGGCCGGCGTGAGCTGGCGTACGCGGTGCTGCTCTGCCTGGTCGGCGCGGGCCTGGCCGCCTGGGCGGTGACCCGGGCCTGGTCGGTGGAGGTGACCTCCCGCGGCGGGCTGCCGTCCGGCCAGCGGTCCCGCACCGGCGCGGACCTGCTGCCGTGGGTGTCGGCCCTGGCCTACGTGGGGCTGGCCGGCGGCGGCGCGGTGCTGGCGACCCGGGGGCGGCTGCGCCGGCTGCTGGGCGTGCTGCTGACCGGCGTCGGACTGGCCGTGGCGGTCGGCGGCGGCGTCGGGCTGACCGAGGCCGGGGTGAGCCGGCACTGGCCGGCGCTGGTGCTCGTGGGGGGCCTGGCGTCGGCCGCCGGTGGCGCGTTCACCGCGTCGCGCGGCGGCGGCTGGCCGGCGATGGGGGCCCGCTACGAACGGGGGGCGGCGTCGGCGTCGACCGCCGGCGCGGACCGGCCGGCGGTCGAGCGGGGCACCCGGGACGCGTGGGACGCGTTGGACCGGGGCGAGGACCCGACGGTCAGCTGACCGGCTGCGCCTCGCGGGCGTCACGGCGCTCCCGGGCCGCCGCCCGGGCGGCGGTCAGCTCGGCCACCAGCCGCTCCAGTTCGCGACGCTGGGCGGCGCGGGCGCGATCGGCGCAGACCGCCTCCCAGGCGTTGCCCCGGGCGGTACGCGTGCGCCCGTCGCCCGCCGCGGCGCGTTCGAGCGTGTGCACCACCCCGACGGCGAGCGAGGCGACGGTCCGGGAGATGGTCGTCAGCCCGAGGTTCTGGTTCGGCCCGTTGGCGCTCATGGTTCACCCCACACGAGATCGTTGGCGACGGTCGGCGGCAGCCTCGACGAGTCTGCCCGAGGACGATGCTGCCGGTCGCACGTTTCGCCACCGTGACGTACGGGTCAACGGTCCGGCAGCGGGCGCGACCTGGGCAGGGCCGGAGGTCCTTGAGCTTGGTCACAGCCGGTCCGATGCCGGCCTGCGGCGCACGCCCGGCCGTGGTGAGATAGGGCATGGGCGGCGGTCGATGCATCAGGTGGCGCTGCGTGACACCGCGTTCACCGGAAGTCGGCCATCATGCCACAGCCCATGTGGTGAGGTGCGCCATACCCCCCGGCATGTGTCGCCAGGTGGCGCCCCCTAGCATCGGCCCATGACGCCCGGAGAGGGGAGTCCGTTGGTGACTGCTGAGCATGCGCACGCGGAGGGGGACGACGCCGGAGTGGCGCCGTCCGCAGGCGTGCTCGACGAGATCCTGGCCGGCGTGCGCGAGGACGTCGCCCGGCGGCAGGAGCAGATTCCGCTGGAGCGGATCCGCGACCTGGCCGCCGCCGCGCCGCCGCCGCTCGACGCGTACGCGGCGCTGCGCCGGCCCGGCGTGGCCGTGATCGCCGAGGTGAAGCGCTCGTCGCCGTCCAAGGGGCGGCTGGCCGAGATCGCCGACCCGGCCGACCTGGCCGGCGACTACGCGGCCGGTGGCGCGCGGGCGATCAGCGTGCTGACCGAGGGCCGCTGGTTCGGTGGGTCGCTGGACGACCTGGCCGCCGTGCGGGCCGCGGTCAACGTGCCGGTGCTGCGCAAGGACTTCGTCGTCTCCAGCTATCAGGTGCACGAGGCCCGCGCGCACGGCGCCGACCTGGTGCTGCTGATCGTCGCCGCGCTGGAGCAGAACGCCCTGGTCGGCCTGCTGGAGCGGATCGAGTCGCTGGGCATGACCGCCCTCGTCGAGGTGCACACCGAGGAGGAGGCGGACCGCGCCCTGGAGGCGGGCGCGCAGGTGATCGGCGTCAACGCCCGTGACCTGCGTACCCTGGAGGTCGACCGCTCGGTCTTCGAGCGGATCGCGCCCGGCCTGCCGAGCAGCGTCGTCAAGATCGCCGAGTCGGGCGTGCGCGGTCCGCACGACCTGATCCGGTACGCCTCGGCCGGCGCCGACGCCGTCCTGGTGGGCGAGGGCCTGGTCACCCAGAAGAGCCCGCGCGAGGCGGTCGCCGAGCTGGTCAACGCCGGTAACCACCCGGCCACGCCCCGCCCGGTGCGCTGAGCCGCGCCGGGCCACCCGAACCGAGAGGACGCCCGCGATGAGCGCCGCACCCGCAGCCGGCCAGCTTCCCGACGCCGCCGGCCACTTCGGCCGGTTCGGCGGCCGGTTCGTCCCCGAGGCGCTGGTCGCCGCGCTCGACGAGCTGGACGCGGCCTACCGCAAGGCGATGGGCGACGACGAGTTCCTCGCCGAGTTCGACGCCCTGCTGCGCGACTACGCCGGCACCCCGTCCGAGCTGTACGAGGCCCGCCGGCTCTCCGCCCAGGTGGGAGCGCGGATCCTGCTCAAGCGCGAGGACCTGAACCACACCGGCGCCCACAAGATCCGCAACGTGCTCGGCCAGGCGTTGCTCACCCGGCGGATGGGCAAGCGGCGGGTGATCGCGGAGACCGGCGCCGGCCAGCACGGCGTGGCCACCGCGACCGCCGCCGCCCTGTTCGACCTCGAGTGCGTCGTCTACATGGGCGAGGTGGACACCGAGCGGCAGGCGCTCAACGTGGCCCGGATGCGGATGCTCGGCGCCACCGTGGTCCCGGTGACGGCCGGCTCGCGCACGCTCAAGGACGCGATGAACGAGGCGATGCGCGACTGGGTCGCCAACGTCGACGACACCCACTACCTGATCGGCACCGCCGCCGGGCCGCACCCGTTCCCCGAGATGGTGCGCGACTTCGTGCGCGGCATCGGCGTGGAGTCCCGCCAGCAGTGCCTGGACCTGACCGGCGCGCTGCCGGACGCGGTCGCGGCCTGCGTCGGCGGTGGCTCGAACGCGCTGGGCATCTTCCACGCCTTCGTGCCCGACGCCGGCGTGCGGCTCTACGGCTTCGAGGCCGGCGGCGAGGGCGTGACGACCGGCCGGCACGCCGCCAGCATCACCGGCGGCTCGTCGGGCGTGCTGCACGGCACCCGCACCTACGTCCTGCAGGACGCCGACGGCCAGACCATCGAGTCGCACTCGATCTCGGCCGGCCTGGACTATCCGGGCGTCGGGCCGGAGCACGCCTGGCTGCACGACGCCGGCCGGGCCACCTACCTGCCGGTCGACGACGCCGAGGCGATGGCCGCGTTCGAGCTGCTCTGCCGCACCGAGGGAATCATCCCGGCGATCGAGAGCGCGCACGCGCTGGCCGGCGCCCGGCGGATCGCCCCGGAGCTCGCCGCCGAGCTGGGCCGGGAACCGGTGATCGTGGTCAACCTCTCCGGCCGGGGCGACAAGGACGTGCACACCGCCGGGGCGTACTTCGGCATCCTCGACAAGGAGTGACAGCGTGAGCCGCATCGGGGTCGCCTTCGACAAGGCCCGGGCCGACGGGCGGGCCGTGCTGGTCGGTTGCATGCCGGCCGGCTTCCCGACCGTCGAGGGCAGCATCGCCGCGATGACCGCCATGGTCGAGGCGGGCGTCGACGTCATCGAGGTGGAGATCCCCTACTCCGACCCGGTGATGGACGGCCCGGTCATCCAGCGGGCGAGTGACATCGCGCTGGCCGGCGGCGTCCGCACCGCCGACGCGCTGCGCATCGTCGAGGCGGTCGCCGCGACCGGCGCGTCCGTGGTCACGATGACCTACTGGAACCCGATCGAGCAGTACGGCGTCGACGCGTTCGCCCGCGACATGGCCGCGGCCGGCGGCACCGGGCTGATCACGCCGGACCTGATCCCCGACGAGGCAGCCGAGTGGTTGGCCGCCTCCGACGCGCACGGCGTGGACCGGACGTTCCTGGTGTCGCCGTCCTCCACCGACGCCCGGCTGCGGATGACCGTCGAGCACTGCCGCGGCTTCGTCTACGCCACCGCGATCATGGGGGTGACCGGCGCGCGGGCGCAGACGTCCGAGGCGGCGCCGATCCTCGTCTCCCGGCTCCGCGAGGTCAGCGACCTGCCGGTCGGGGTCGGGCTGGGCGTGGGCACCGGTGCGCAGGCCGCCACCGTCGCCGGCTACGCCGACGCGGTGATCGTGGGCAGCGCGCTGGTGCGGTGCGTGCTCGACGCGCCCGACCAGGCCGCCGGCCTGACCGCGTTGCGCAGGCTCAGCGCCGAACTCGCCGAGGGCGTCCGCAACCCGGTCCGCTGAGGCCGGCCCCGACCTCGCGGCCGCACGGTCCTCGCGCCCGTCGCTCCGTCCCGTCACCGCGCCGCCTGCTCTCCTGCTCCATCCCGTCTCGTGCCGACGTGTCGTGGCGGGGTGCCACCCTGACTTCCGGGTGCCTACAAACTTGATGTCGCCGATGGATCGCAGGCCGGGCAGCGCTCGCCCCGCCGTCACCGGGCGTGGCCTGCCTATCGGGCGTGGCCTGCGCATCGGGCACGGCCTGCGCGCCGGGCATGGCCTGCCCACCCGCCACGGCCTGCCCACGTGGTCCGGGCTGCGGTCGTGGTCCGGGCTGCGGTCGTGGTTCGGGCTGCGCTCCTGGCTCGGGCTGCGGTCCTGGTTCATGTCGGGCCGCCTGGCTTCGGACCGCCCGTCTGGGCTCGCTCTGCCGCCCTGGTCCGTCTCCCGGGCCTGGCCGGGACGCCCCCGGTCGTGGCCGGGACGCCCGGCCTCCTCCGCCGCGTCCGCTCGGCCGACGGGCTGAGTCGTTCACGTCATCAACTTTGTAGGCACTCGGACGGCATGGCCGCAGGCGCGTGTTCGGTGACGACCGAGCGATCATCCGGGATGATCCGGTCGCGGTGCAGCGCCTCGCGCAGATCGTGCGGACCGGCCGGGCCGGTGGGCGTCGTGCGGTTCGACGGGCGCGGTGAGGCGGCCCGGGGTGCCGCGCACACGGTCCGCACCGGTACCGTGTGCACCCGTGACCCATGCCCCGATGACCTCCCTGGCGGCCATGCCCAGCCCCAGCACCGCCGTCTGGCAGCTCGGTCCGGTCCCGATCCGGGCCTACGCGCTCTGCATCATCGCCGGCATCGTGGTGGCCTGCGTGGTCACCGAGTACCGGCTGCGTCGCCGGGGCGTGGCTCCGGGCGCGGTGCTCGACATCGCCGTCTGGGCGGTGCCGGCGGGCATCATCGGCGCCCGGATCTACCACGTGATCACCTCACCGGAGAAATACTTCGGCGACGGCGGCCAGCCGCTCAAGGCGTTCGCCATCTGGGAGGGCGGTCTCGGCATCTGGGGCGCGGTGGCCGGTGGCGCGGTCGGCGCCTGGATCGCCGCCCGGCAGCTCGGCATCCCGCTCACCGTGGTGGCCGACGCGTTGGCCCCGGGCATGCCGCTGGCCCAGGCCGTCGGCCGGTTGGGCAACTGGTTCAACAACGAGCTGTACGGCGGGCGCACCAGCCTGCCGTGGGGGCTCGAGGTGCACGTGATGGACCCGGACAATCCGGGTCACGCGCTGCGCGACGACGCCGGC
Source organism: Micromonospora humi (assembly GCF_900090105.1). Taxonomy (GTDB): domain Bacteria; phylum Actinomycetota; class Actinomycetes; order Mycobacteriales; family Micromonosporaceae; genus Micromonospora; species Micromonospora humi. The sequence continues at coordinate 419,979 of NZ_FMDM01000003.1, forward strand.
ACCCCGGTGCTGCAACCGGGGCTCTACCATCCGACATTCCTCTACGAGTTGATCTGGAACGTCGGCGTGGCCGCGCTGGTGCTGCTCCTCGACCGCAAGCTGCGGCTGGGCCGGGGCCGGGCCTTCGCGCTCTACGTGATGGGCTACACGGCCGGCCGGTTCTGGATCGAGCTGATGCGCACCGACGAGGCCAACCACATCCTCGGCGTCCGGCTCAACGTCTGGACCGCGGCGCTGGTCTTCCTCGGCGCGCTCGCCTACTTCGTCCGGGTGCGCGGCCCGCGGGAATACCTCGTCCCGGTGGGCGAGCCGGGCGTGCCGGTGACCCCGGCCGGTGACGTGTCCCAGGTCGACCTCGCCGCTCGGGAGGCCGGGGCGGCGACCGTGGCGCCGGAGGGCTACCGGGTGGTGACCGAGGAGCAGTTCCGGGCGTACCGGGAGACCGGCGCGCTGCCACCGGCGGAGCCGGCGGCGACCGGCGGGCCCGACTCCGACGGCGCCGCGACCGGTGCCGACGACCCGACCGACCGCGGCGACGCCGACCGGGACGCGACCGGCGACGGCGACGTGGCGGACCGGGACGCGACCCGCGACGGCGACGTGGCCGGCGCAGGAACTGGCTCCGACGCGGCGGACGACCGGGCCGCGACGGGCGGTTCGGGCGGTACGGGCGAGGCCGAGCGTGCCGGCCGGGCGGACGCCGGCCGGCGCCCGGCGGACCGGGACAGCTGAGCGGGGGCGCCATGCGCAGTGCGGTGGTGGTCGGCGCCGGCCTCGGCGGGATGGCGGTGGCCGGCGCGCTGGCCCGCTCCGGATGGCAGGTCACGCTGCTGGAGAAGGCCGACCGGGTCCGGCCGGAGGCGACCGCCGTGGTGCTCTGGCCGAACGGGGTACGCGCGCTGCGCGCCCTCGGCCTCGGCGCGGGGCTGGACGCGATCGCCACCCCGCTGCCCGACGGGGGGATCCGCCGTCCGGACGGGCAGTGGCTGGTGCAGCCCCGCCCCACCCCGGCCGAGCGGATGCCGGTGGTGGTGCACCGGGAGGACCTGCACGACGCGCTCATCGCCGGGCTCGGTGAACAGGTGGAGCTGCGTACCGGTGTCAGCGTGCGGAGCGTGCGCACGACGGCCGGCGAACGGCCCGCGGTGGGCGACGGCCGGCACCTGTTCGAGGCCGACCTGGTGGTGGCGGCCGACGGCACCCACAGCGAGATCCGGCGGCAGCTCGCTCCGGAGACCGCCGTGGTGAGTTCCGGCTGCGCCGCCTGGCGCGCGGTGATCCCCTGGTACGCGGCCCCGCAGCTCCCCGACGACCAGCCGGTGCACGGCGAGACGCTGGGCGCCGGCTACCGGTTCGTGGCGGCGTCGCTCGGCGAGCGGGGCACCGCCGGAGCGTCCCGGCGGGGCGGCATCTACTGGGTGGCCACCGCCGCGGGCGCGCCCCGACCGGAGCCGCCGGAGATCCAGCTCGCCCTGCTCAAGCGCTGGTTCGCAGGCTGGCCCGCGCCGATCGCCACGCTGCTGGAGGCGACCGACCCGGCCGACGTGGTGCAGCAGGAGGTCCGCGAGCTGCGACCGCTGCCCCGGTCGTACGGCTTCACGGCCGGTCCGGGCGGCGTGGTGCTGCTCGGCGACGCCGCGCACGCCATGCCGCCACACCTCGGGCAGGGCGCGTGCCTGGCGTTCGAGGACGCGGCCACGCTCGCCGGCCTGCTGCGCGAGTCGCGGCTGCCGGACGCGGTCACCGCCTACGACCGGCTGCGCCGCCCGCGCGCCGCGACCATGGTCCGGCAGACCCGCCGGATGTCGGCCGTGCTGCAGACCCGGGGCCGGCTGGCGTTGCGCGCCCGGGACGCCGCGCTGGGCACGATCAGCCCACGGCTGCGCAACACCGCGGCGGCGGCCGCCGCCGACTGGCAACCACCGTCCTGACCGGGCGCGGGCCGGCGCTCAGATGACCGCGGCCGGCTCGGCGATGCAGGCCGTGCCGACCCGGCGGAAGCCCACCCGCAGGTAGACCCGGGCGATCTCCTCGCTGCCCGCGCTCAGGAAGATCAGGTCGGTGCCGGCGGCGCGCAGTTCCCGGGCCAGCGTGGCGGTCACCGCGGCGCCCAGCCCGCGCCGCCGGGCGGACGGCAGGGTGGCCACCCCGGCGATCTCCGCCACGTCGCCGACCCGCATCGCCATGCCGCTGGCCAGCGTGCCGTCCTCAGGCGTGGCGGCGAGCACCGAGACCCGCCGGCCGTCGGCCACCCGGGCCGCCTCCTCCTCCAGCGCGTCGACGTCCAGCCGGGCGAGCGCCGCGTCCCGCTCGGCCGGTCCGGCCTCGCCCCGCGCGGTGCCGCCGTGGGCGAAGCCGACCGCGGCGACGGCCCGGCGCAGCGCGATGTCCGCCGCGAAGCCCGGGTCGCCCGGGTCCAGCACCCGCACGGGTACGTCGCTGAGCGTCGCCGGGTCGGGCAGCCGCTCCACCTCCAGCAGCATCAGCGGGGCCTCCAGCACGGTCAGCCCCGCCGAGCGGGCCACCGCCAGCAGGTCCGGCTGGTGCTCGTGCACCCACTCGAACGCCTCCGGCAGCCCCAGCTCCCGCTGCCGGGCGCGGACGGCGGTCACCTCGGCAAGCGTGGGCGCGTCGGTGGCGTCGAGCCGGGGGCGGGCGTAGAACGGCCAGCCGGCGCCGTCGCGGACGAACAGCACCAGGGAGTCGAACTCCTCCGTCCGGGCCCCGTCGCGGGGCACCGCGTCGTAGAAACGCTCCAACCGGTCGAGCACGTCAGCTCGTACGACATCCACCGCGCGAGACTACACGTCCCACCATCTGGAAGTGTGATCAATCTGAACTGGCCTTGCGCCGTACGCCCTAACGTAGACTCAATAAACCCCAGCGGGCCGACGTCGTCCCCACCATGTACCAACCTGAGTGACGACAGGAGGCCCGGTGGCCTTTCCGTACCCTCACAGCCCGCAGCCGGCCCCGCGGACGCCGGGTCTCTACGACCCCGCGTACGAGCACGACGCCTGCGGCGTGGCCTTCGTGGCCGACCTGCACGGGCGGCGTTCGCACCAGGTCGTCGCGAACGGCCTCGGGGCGTTGCGCCGGCTGGACCACCGGGGCGCCCGGGGCGCGGAGCACAACACCGGTGACGGCGCCGGGATCATGATCCAGGTGCCGGACGCGTTCCTGCGCGCGACCGTCGACTTCCCGCTGCCCCCCGCCGGGCAGTACGCCACCGGCCTGGTCTTCCTGCCCGACGACGACGCGGCCGAGGCCCGCGCCCGCCAGGTGGTGGACAAGTACGCGCTGGTCGAGGGCGCCGACGTGCTCGGCTGGCGCACCGTGCCGACCGACGCGTCCGGCCTGGGCGAGACCGCGCTCGCGGCGATGCCCCGGGTCCGGCAGCTCTTCCTGGCCGCGCGTCGGCTGACCGACTCGCCGGCCGGCGCGGCCGGGGACCCGCTGACCGGGCTCGACCTGGACCGGGTGGCGTTCTGCCTGCGCAAGCAGGTGGAGCGGGAGACCGCCGAGCGGGGCCAGCCGGCCTACTTCCCGTCGCTCTCCGGCCGGACCATGGTGTGGAAGGGCATGCTCACCCCCGACCAGCTTCCGGCGTTCTACCCGGAGCTGACCGACGAGCGGGTGGACAGCGCGATCGCGCTGGTGCACTCGCGCTTCTCCACCAACACGTTCCCGTCCTGGCCGCTGGCGCACCCCTACCGGTTCATCGCGCACAACGGCGAGATCAACACGATCCGGGGCAACCGCAACTGGATGCAGGCCCGGGAGGCGCTGCTCCGCAGTCCGCACCTGCCCGGCAACATCCGGCGGGTCTTCCCGGTGTGCACCCCGGCCGCGTCCGACTCGGCCAACTTCGACGAGGTGCTGGAGCTGTTGCACCTGGCCGGGCGGAGCCTGCCGCACGCGGTGCTCATGATGATCCCGGAGGCGTGGGAGAACGACCCGGACATGCGCGCCGACAAGCGCGCGTTCTACCGCTTCCACGCCAGCCTGATGGAGCCGTGGGACGGTCCCGCCTCGGTCGCCTTCACCGACGGCGAGGTCGTCGGCGCGGTGCTCGACCGCAACGGCCTGCGCCCGGGTCGCTGGTGGCACACCAGCGACGGGCTGGTGGTGCTGGGCAGCGAGGCGGGCGTGCTCGACCTCGACCCGGCGACCGTGGTGGCCAAGGGCCGGCTCCAGCCGGGCCGGATGTTCCTGGTCGACACCGTCAACGGGCGGATCGTCTCCGACGACGAGATCAAGACCGAGCTGGCCGCCGCCCAGCCCTACCGGGAGTGGCTGCACGCCGGCCTGATCGAACTGGACGACCTGCCCGCGCGCGAGCACACCGTCTACACCCACGACTCGGTGCGCCGCCGGCAGCAGACGTTCGGCTACACCGAGGAGGAGCTGAAGATCCTGCTCGGCCCGATGGCCCGGGTCGGCGCGGAGCCGATCGGCTCGATGGGCACGGACACCCCGATCGCCCCGCTGTCCACCCGGCCGCGGCTGCTCTACGACTACTTCCACCAGCTCTTCGCCCAGGTCACCAACCCGCCGCTGGACGCCATCCGGGAGGAGCTGGTGACCAGCCTGGCGTCCACCATCGGGCCGGAGGGCAACCTGCTCGACCCGGGTCCGGCGAGCTGCCGGCAGATCGTGCTGCCCTACCCGGTGGTCGACAACGACGAGCTGGCCAAGATCCTCTCCATCGACGAGGACGGCGACCTGCCCGGCTTCAAGGCGGTCCGGGTCTCCGGCCTCTACCGGATCCGCGACGGCGGCGCCGGCATCAAGGCCCGGCTGACCGAGATCTGCCGGCACGTCTCCGAGGCGATCGAGGACGGCGTGCGCATCCTGGTGCTCTCCGACCGGGACTCCAACGCCGACCTGGCGCCGATCCCGTCGCTGCTGCTCACCGCCGCGGTGCACCAGCACCTGGTACGCGAGCAGACGCGCACCCAGGTGGCGCTGATCGTGGAGTCCGGCGACTGCCGGGAGGTGCACCACGCGGCCGTGCTGATCGGCTACGGGGCGGCGGCGGTCAACCCCTACCTCGCCTTCGAGTCGGTCGAGGACATGATCTCCACCGGCGCGCTCGTCGGCGTGGAGCCGGCGAAGGCGGTCCGCAACTACGTCAAGGCGCTCGGCAAGGGCGTCCTGAAGATCATGTCCAAGATGGGCATCTCGACCGTGTCGTCGTACTGCGGCGCGCAGGTGTTCGAGGCGGTCGGCCTGGACACCCGCCTGGTCGACCGCTACTTCCGGGGCACACCGAGCACCATCGGCGGCATCGGGTTGGCCGAGATCCACGCCGAGGTGGCCGCCCGGCACGCGCTGGCCTGGCCGGCGGCGGGCAGTCAGGCCAGCGACCGGCTGGAGGTCGGCGGCGAATACCAGTGGCGCCGCGAGGGCGAACTGCACCTGTTCAACCCGGAGACCGTCTTCCTGCTCCAGCACGCCACCCGCAGCCGTCAGTACGACGTCTTCCGGCAGTACACCGCCAAGGTCGACGAGCTGGCCGCGCAGGCGGGCTCGCTGCGCGGGCTGTTCACGCTGCGCACCGGCGTGCGGCCGGCGGTGCCGCTGGACGAGGTCGAACCGGCCGCCGAGATCGTCAAGCGGTTCGCCACCGGCGCCATGTCGTACGGGTCGATCTCGGCCGAGGCGCACGAGACGCTCGCGATCGCGATGAACCGGCTCGGCGGCAAGTCCAACACCGGCGAGGGCGGCGAGGACGTCGACCGGCTGCACGACCCGGCGCGGCGCTCGGCGGTCAAGCAGATCGCCAGCGGCCGGTTCGGCGTGACCAGCGAATACCTGGTCAACGCGGACGACCTCCAGATCAAGATGGCGCAGGGCGCGAAGCCCGGCGAGGGCGGGCAGTTGCCCGGCAACAAGGTCTGGCCGTGGATCGCCCGCACCCGGCACGCCACCCCGGGCGTCGGCCTGATCTCCCCGCCGCCGCACCACGACATCTACTCCATCGAGGACCTGGCCCAGCTCGTCCACGACCTGAAGTGCGTCAACCCGGCCGCCCGGGTGCACGTCAAGCTGGTCAGCGAGGTGGGCGTGGGCACCGTGGCGGCCGGCGTGGCCAAGCTCAAGGCCGACGTCATCCTGATCTCGGGGCACGACGGCGGCACCGGCGCGTCCCCGCTCAACTCGCTCAAGCACGCCGGCACCCCGTGGGAGCTGGGCCTGGCCGAGGCGCAGCAGACGCTGCTGCTCAACAAGCTGCGCGACCGGGTCACCGTGCAGGTCGACGGCCAGCTCAAGACCGGCCGGGACGTGCTGGTCGCGGCGCTGCTCGGCGCGGAGGAGTTCGGCTTCGCCACCGCCCCGCTGATCGTCGAGGGCTGCGTGATGATGCGGGTCTGCCACCTCGACACCTGTCCGGTCGGCATCGCCACCCAGAACCCGGTGCTGCGGGAGCGGTTCACCGGCAAGCCGGAGTTCGTGGAGAACTTCTTCCTCTTCCTCGCCGAGGAGGTCCGCGGTTACCTGGCCGAGCTGGGCTTCCGCAGCATCGACGAGGCGATCGGGCACACCGAGCTGCTCGACGTGGCCGGCGCGATCGACCACTGGAAGGGTCACGGCCTCGACCTGGGTCGGGTCCTGCACCTGCCGGAGCTACCCGAGGGCGCGGCCCGGCGCGGCGTCCGCGCCCAGGACCACGGCCTCGACGTCGCCCTGGACAACCGGCTCATCGAGCTGGCCGGCCCGGCGCTGCGCGACGGCGCCCCGGTGCGGGTCGAGGTCGACGTGCGCAACGAGCACCGCAGCGTCGGTGCCATGCTCGGCGGCGAGGTGACCCGCCGGTTCGGCGGCGCCGGGCTGCCCGACGACACCGTCGAGTTCCTGCTGCACGGCACCGCCGGCCAGTCGTTCGGCGCGTTCCTGCCGCGCGGGGTCACGTTGCGGCTGCACGGCGACGCCAACGACTACGTCGGCAAGGGGCTCTCCGGTGGGCGGATCGTGATCCGGCCGGACGCCGCCGCGCCGTTCGTCGGCGACGACGCCGAGCCGGGCCGGCGCGCCGAGGACCAGATCATCGCCGGCAACACGATCCTCTACGGCGCCACCGGCGGCGAGGTGTTCCTGCGCGGCCGGGTCGGTGAGCGGTTCGCGGTGCGCAACTCCGGCGCGGTGGCGGTGGTCGAGGGGCTCGGCGACCACGGCTGCGAGTACATGACCGGCGGCACGGTCGTGGTGCTCGGGCCGACCGGGCGGAACTTCGCCGCCGGCATGTCCGGTGGCACCGCGTTCGTGCACCGCCTCGACCGCAGGTTGGTCAACGCCGAGTTGGTCGACCTGTCCCCACTGCGCGACGAGGAACGCGACCGACTGCACGAGCTGGTGCAGCGGCACGTCGCGGAGACCGCCTCGGCGGTCGCCGAGGCGCTGCTGAAGCGCTGGCCGGAGGCGGTGGAGGAGTTCACCGCCGTGGTACCCCGGGACTACCGCCGGGTCATGGAGATCATGCGGGCCGCCGAAGCCGCCGGCCACGACGTCGACGACGCGGTGATGAGTGCGCTCGCCCCGGCGCCTCCCACCGCCGCGTCCGTGCCGCCCGCGCCGCGGGCGGTCGCCCAGGAGGTGGCTCGTGCCTGACCCGAACGGTTTCCTGCGCTACGACCGGCGGCTGCCGGCCCGCCGCCCGGTGCCGGTGCGGATCACCGACTGGCGGGAGGTCTACCCGCCGGCCGGTGAGGAGCTGATCCGCGAGCAGGCCACCCGGTGCATGGACTGCGGCATCCCGTTCTGTCACGACGGTTGTCCGTTGGGCAACCGCATCCCCGACTGGAACGACCTGGTCCGCACCGGCAACTGGGACGCCGCGGTGGAGTCGCTGCACGCCACCAACAACTTTCCCGAGTTCACCGGCCGGCTCTGCCCGGCGCCCTGCGAGGCGGCCTGCGTGCTCGGGCTGGGCGGCCAGCAGCCGGTCACCATCAAGCAGGTCGAGGTGGAGATCGCCGACGCGGCGGTGGCCCGCGACGGCCTGGGGCCCCGGCCCGCGTCGACGTCGACCGGCCGCTCGGTCGCGGTGGTCGGCTCCGGCCCGGCCGGCCTGGCCGCCGCGCAGCAGCTCGCCCGCGCCGGTCACGCCGTCATCGTCTACGAGCGCGACGACACCCCCGGTGGCCTGCTCCGCTACGGCATCCCCGACTTCAAGCTGGAGAAGCACCACGTCGACCGCCGGGTGGCCCAGCTCACCGCCGAGGGGGTGCGGTTCCGCACCGGGGTCGACGTCGGCGTGGACGTGACCGCCGAGCAGTTGCGCGCCGAGCACGACGCGGTGCTGCTCGCCTGCGGCGCGTTGCAGGGCCGGGACACCCCGGAGACGCCGGGTCGGGCGCTGCGCGGCGTACACCAGGCGATGTCGCACCTGGTGGCCGCGAACCGGGTGGTGGCGGCGGCGGGCGACGGTCGACCGGCCCTCGCCGTGCTGCCGGACGGCACGCCGATCGACGCGGCCGGCAAGCACGTGGTGATCATCGGAGGTGGGGACACCGCCGCGGACTGCCTCGGTGTGGCGCACCGGCAGGGCGCGGCCGGCGTACACCAGCTCGATCTCTACCCGCAGCCCCCGGCGGACCGGGACGCCGCCCGCGACCCGTGGCCGACCTGGCCGTGGGTGCTGCGCTCCTACCCGGCGCACGAGGAGGGCGGCGAGCGGGTCTTCGCGGTGGCGGTGCAGGAGTTCGTCGACGACGGCACCGGGCAGGTCCGGGCCGTGCGGATCGCCGAGGTGACGGTGGAGAAGGTCGACGGCCGGCGGATCGTCACCGCGATGCCCGGTTCGGAGCGGGAGATCCCGGCCGACCTGGTGCTGCTCGCGATCGGTTTCGAGGGCACCGAGGAGCAGCCGTTGCTGGCGCAGCTCGGGGTGGCCCGCAACGGCCGCGGCGCGATCGACGCCGGCCCGGACTGGCAGGCGACCGACGGGGTCTTCGTCGCCGGTGACATGCACCGGGGCGCGTCGCTGATCGTCTGGGCGATCGCCGAGGGGCGGGCCGCCGCCGCGGCCGTCCACACCTACCTGGGCGGGGTGGGCGAGCTGCCCGCCCCCGTCGACCCGGCCCGGCAGCCGCTCGCCGCGAGGTGAGAGGTGTAAGGAGGGGCCCCCGCTTAACGCATTCGGTATAGGCGGGGGCCCCGCTTAACACCGCCGGGCGTGGGCCACGTCTCGTCCGGCGGGGCACCGAGGGCACGAAGATCATCGTTACGCTGCGGGCATGGACGTCGAGGTACGCCTGCGGCGGGTGCGCCGCTGGCTCTGGATCGTGGTGGTGGGGCTCTTCCTCAGCGGGGTGACCGCGTTCCCGCTGGAGATCGAGGTGCGGTGGCTGCTGGCGGCGCTCGATCCGCTCGCCGGCCGGTTCCCCGCGTTGGTGAGCTGGATCGAGCGCGTCCACACCGGACTCGTGACCGCCGACCGTGACTACCCGTTCCTGCTCTACGGCACCGACTGGCTGGCCTTCGCCCACCTGGTGCTCGCGGTGGCGTTCTGGGGGCCGCTGCGCGACCCGGTGCGCAACGTCTGGGTGGTCCAGGTCGGGATGATCGCCTGCGCCGGCATCGTGCCGCTGGCGCTGATCTGTGGCCCGATCCGGGACATCCCCTGGTTCTGGACGCTCGTCGACCTGTCGTTCGCGGTCGGCGCGTTCCCGCCGCTCTGGTTCGCCTACCGGCACATCCGCGCCGTCGAGGCGGCGGTGGGGTCGGGCGGGGCCCCGCTCGCGCGGGAGCCCCGCCCGACCTGACGCCTCAGCGGTGCAGCAGGTCGTGCGCCGTCCGGATCTTCGACCAGGAGGCCGGCCGGGCCGGGGCCGCCGAGGTACGCGCGGCGGCGCCCACCTCGGGCCGGCCGGCGGTGAACAGCCAGGTGGTGAACACCGCGTCGAGGTCCCGCCCGGCGATCTGCTCGGCGAGCGCCTGGAACTGCTCGATGGTGCCGTTGCCGTACTGGTGCTGCGCCGTCCAGGTGCGCAGGATCCGGAAGAACGCCGGGTCGCCGACGGCCAGCCGGATCTGGTGCAGCGCCATCGCGCCCCGGTCGTAGACGGCGTCGTCGAAGACCCGGTCGGCGCCCGGGTCGCCGGGGAGCACCTGCCAGAACTCGGAGTCGGCCGGGTAGTAGTCGTAGGTGAAGTCGAACAGCTCCTGCGCGGTGCCCTCGTCCTGCTCCTCCGACCAGAGCCACTCCGCGTACGAGGCGAAGCCCTCGTTCAGCCAGATGTTGCGCCAGTCCGCCACCGAGACGGAGTCGCCGAACCACTGGTGGGCGTTCTCGTGCACCACCACGTAGGGGTTCGAGCCGCGTCGCCAGAAGCCGGGGCCGTAGACCGGGCGGGTCTGCGTCTCCAGGGCGAAGCTGATGCCGTCGATCGGGCCGGCCACACCGCCCTGCGCCTCGAACGGGTACGGGCCGAACACCCCGCTCTCCCAGTCGACGATCTCGGCGGTGCGTTCGATGCTGGCCCGGGCGGCCGGCCCGCGCTCGCCCAGCGTGGTGCTGTACGCGTTCACCACCGGCTGCCCGTTCGGCGCGGTGTCGGTGACGATGTCGTACTGCCCGATGGCCAGGAACGACTGGTAGGTGGCGCCGGGCTTGACGCTGCGCCAGCTCCACCGGGTGCGGTTGCCCGCCTCGGGCAGCGGGTCGCGCGGCTGCACGCCGTTGCTGATCACCTCGACGCCGGTCGGCACCGAGACGGAGATGTCCCAGGTGGCCTTGTCCTTCGGGTGGTCGTTGCTCGGGTACCACCACCAGGTCGACTCGGGCTCGTTCACGGCGAGCGCGCCGTCGGCGGTGCGGGTCCAGCCGGTGTAGCCGTAGACCTTGGTCTGCGAGGGGATGCCGGCGTACTTCACCACGACGGTGAGCTGCTGGCCCTTGAGCAGCGTCCGGGTCGGGGTGACCACCAGCTCGTGGTCGCCGGCCCGGGCGAAGCCGGCGACCAGACCGTTGACCCGGACCGACTCGACGTCGAGCGCGAAGTCGAGGTTGAACCGGGACAGGTCCTGGGTGGCGGCGGCCAGGATCGTGGTGGTGCCGCTGAGTCGGTCGGTGGCCGGCTCGTAGCGCAGCCGGATGTCGTAGTGGTCGACGTCGTAGCCGCCGTTGCCGTAGTCGGGGAAGTAGCTGTCGCCCAGCCCGGGGCTGCCCGGCGTGGGGGTGGCCGCCGAGACGTGCGGGCGGCCCCATCCGGTGGTGGCGGCCTGGCCGGGTGCGCCGGTCACGGTGGTGACGGCGGTGGTGAGGGTCAGGGCGGCGATTGCCGCCGAGAGTGCGCGTGGCACGGGTGGGACTCCCTCCGTCGGGTGTACGCACCGCCAACCTAATCGACACATGTAAACGGATCTGCCCCGAACCGGCGACCGGGGCTATTCAATTCTTGCGAATGTTTCGATAGCATTACCGACTAGTAACAAGCACGACCCCTCGGCCACGCGCGCGGTCAACGGGCTCCACCACCCCTGTCCCGTGGAGGTCCTGTCATGTCCCGTCGCGTCCGTACCGCCCTCGCCGCGGTGCTGGCGGCCGTCCTCGGCGCCGTGCTCCTGCCCGGCGCCGCCCGGGCGGCCACCGTCAACTACGTCGCCCTCGGCGACTCCTACTCCTCCGGCGTCGGCGCCGGGCCGTACGACCTCTCCACCTGCCTGCGCAGCCAGAAGTCGTACGCCCCGCTCTGGGCCGCGGCGCACGCGGTCACCAGCTTCCGCTTCCCGGCCTGCGGCGGCGCGGTCACCGCCGACGTGCTCAACAACCAGGTGGGGCAGCTCAGCGCCAGCACCACGCTGGTCACCATCACCATCGGCGGCAACGACGCCGGCTTCGCCGACGTGATGACCAGTTGCCGCTTCGGCAGCACGTCGAGCTGCGAGAGCGCGGTGGCCGGGGCGAAGGCGTTCGCCACCGCGACGCTGCCCGGCCGGCTGGACGCCACCTACGCCGCGATCCGCGGACGGGCCCCGAACGCCCGGCTCGTGGTGCTCGGCTACCCGCGCCTGTTCGAGACCGGCTCGTGCGGCCTGCTCGCCATGAGCAGTTACAAGCGGACCATCCTCAACCAGGCCGCCGACGTGCTGAACGGGGTCACCGCCGACCGGGCCGGCGCGGCCGGGGCGACGTTCGTCGACGCGCGGCCGTACTTCACCGGGCACGGCGTGTGCGCGGCGGACCCGTGGATCCGCGACGTCAGCGGCGTGATCGAGGCCTACCACCCGAACGCGAACGGCTACCGCTACGGCTACCTGGCCGCCCTCACCGCCACCATCGGCTGAGGTGAAAGGAGGGGCCCCGGTTAACGCATTCCGCATTGCCGGGGCCCCCGCTCAACGCCTCACCGGCCGGCGGGCCGCAGTGGACGATCCGCGCCGGTACGCTGGGCCGCACGGTCGGGTGGCTCCAGGAGGGCGGGTGTCGTGAAGTTCCTTCTCACGTCGTCGGGCATCAGTAATCCGAGCATCTCCGACGCCCTCGTCGACCTGCTCGGCAAGCCGGTCGCCGAGTCCACGGCCCTGTTCGTCCCCACCGGGGTCTACCCCTTCCCCGGCGGAAGCGCGAGCGCGTGGCAGGCGATCCACGGCCGCGACTCGATCCCGCTGACCCAGCTGGGTTGGAAATCCCTGGGGGTGTTGGAGCTCACCGCGCTGCCGACCATCCGGGAGGAGAACTGGGTCCCGGCGGTCCGGGAGGCCGATGCCCTTCTCGTCTGGGGCGGCGACGTGCTCTACCTGACCCACTGGCTGCGCCGGTCGGGCCTGGCCGACCTCCTGCCGTCGCTGAGTGACACGGTCTATGTCGGGGTCAGCGCCGGGAGCATCGCGGTCACCCCGTACAACTGCGACGCCGAGTTCGACCTTCGGTTCGTCCCGGACGGCAGCGACATGGCGCAGGGCGCCGACCGGGCGCTGGGGCTGGTGGATTTCACGTTGTACCCCCACCTCGACCATCCGGACATGGAGGACGCCGCGCTGTCCAACATCGAGAAGTGGGCGTCCGGAATCCCGGTACCGACCTACGCCATCGACGACAACACCGCCATCAAGGTGGTCGATGGCGGTGTTGACGTGATCTCCGAGGGTGACTGGAAACTGATCAATCCCTGACCGGCACCGGCCTCCGTCGACGTGCGGTGGGGCCCGGAGCCGCGAGCGGGTGCAGCCGGAACTCGCCGACGGAACCAGCCGGCACGGCCGGGGCGCCGGGCACGCCCGGCACCACCTCCGGCACCGGCCCGACCCGCCGCCGGGGCCGGGCGCGGCGCCCGGAGGGTACGGCGAGCGCGGCCAGCGCGGCGGCCAGCGAGATGCCGGTGAGCAGCAGGAAACCGGCGGTGAAGCCGGCCTCCCGGGGCAGCCCGCTCGGCTGCGGGTCGGCGGTGATCACGGTGCTGGCCAGGGCCGCGCCGATCGCTCCGCCGATGGTACGGATGTTGGCGTTCATGCCGGTCGCCGCGCCGGTCTGCGAGGCCGGCACGTTGCCCACGATCAGGTTCGCCATCGAGGCGAACGCCAGGCCGATGCCGAGCCCGACCAGACCGCCGGCCAGGGCCACCTGCCAGCGGGCGTCGTGCGCGACGGTGAGCATCGCCGCGGCCGTCACGTTGAACACCGCGCCGGTGCTCAGCTGCGCCTTCGGGCTGAACCGTGACTCCAGCCGTCCGGCCAGCAGGCCGGCCGCGAACATGCCGACCAACATCGGCAGCATGAGCAGCCCGGCCTGGGTGATGCTGGCGCCGAAGCCGTACCCGGCGCTGGTCGGGATCTGCGCGAACTGCGGCAGGAACGCGTAGACGGCGAACATCGAGGCGCCGTAGAGCAGGGCGACCAGGTTGGTGGTCCAGACCGCCGGCAGGCGCATCATCCGCAGGTCGATCAGCGGGTTCGCGGCGCGTGCCTCGACCGCCAACCAGCCGGCCACGAGCACCGCGGCGAGCACCAGCAGGCCGATCACCCGGCCGGAGGACCAGCCCCAGGCGGCACCCTTGCTGACCGGCAGCAACAGCGCCACCAGCCAGCCGGAGAGCAGCACGGCGCTGACCCAGTTGATCCGGCCGGGGGTGCGTACCGGCGAGCGGGGCACGAACCGGTGCGCGGCCAGCGCGGTGAGGCCGACCACGACCAGCGGGATCCAGAACAGCCAGCGGTAGCCCAGGGTGGTCACGATCGGGCCGGCGAGCACGACGCCGAGGCCGCCGCCGACGGCCACCACCGCCGAGATCGAGGCGACCGCGGAGCTGACCCGGGCGGCCGGGAACTCGTCCCGGATGATGCCGAAGGACAGCGGGAAGACGGCGCCGCCGATGCCCTGGACCACCCGGGCGGCGATGAGGACGCCGATGCTCGGCGCGACGGCCGCCAGCAGGCAGCCCAGCGCGAGCGCGGCGAGCGAGACGACGAGCATCCGTTCCTTGCCGACCATGTCGCCGACCCGGCCGAGAATCGGCGTGAAGATCGACGCGGAGAGCAGGTAGGCGGTCAGCACCCAGGTCACCGTGTTCGGCGAGGTGTGCAGGTCGTGCTGGATGGTGGGCAGCACCGGGGTGATCAGCGACTGGAGCATCGCGAAGAAGCCGGTGCCGGCCGCGAGGACGAGGAACGTCATCCGGCGCGAGCCGCGCCGGAAGGTGGCGATCATGTGGGAGAACTCCCGTTCGGTACGAGATGGTGGCCGCTCGCGCGATGGGGCGGCGGTGGCGGCGCATCGGGCCGGGGCCTCCGGAGTACGCTATCCGGAGGGGTGCCTCCACCAACGTAGTGGAGGGTTGCCTCCGCTTGCAAGGGGGAAGGAGTGACGCGCGTCATGCCCAGCGCCGACGGGTCCACCGAGGTCTTCGCCCGCCGCCCGAAGCGGGCCGACGCCCGGCGCAACTACGACGCGCTGGTCGCCGCGGCCCGCGAGGTGTTCGGCGAGCACGGCGCGAGCGCGTCGCTGGAGCAGATCGCCCGCCGGGCCGGCGTGGGCATCGGCACGCTCTACCGCAACTTCCCGCAGCGCCGGGACCTGTTCGAGGCGGTCTACGTCGAGGAGGTGCGCGCGCTCAGCGCCACCGCCGCCGACCTGGCCGACCTCGACCCGTGGGACGCCCTGGTCGGCTGGCTGCACCGGTTCGTCGCCTACGTCGCGACCAAGCGGGCGCTGGCCGAGGAGTTGGTGCACGACTCCGAGGTGTTCCGCAGCTGCCGCACCGAGATCTACGCCGCCGGCGAGCCGCTGCTGCGCCGCGCCCAGGCCGCCGGGGCCGCCCGGCCGGACGCCGACTTCGACGACGTGGTGCGCCTGATCAGCGGGCTCGCCGCCTACCAGTTCCCGGACCCGGCGCAACGCGACCGCGTGCTGACCATCGCGCTCGACGGCCTGCGCCCCCCGCCGCCGCGCTGAGGCGCGGGTGTTAAGCGGGGCCCCTTCCTCTACCTGAGGCGTTAACAAGGGGCCCCTCCTTACACCTTGCGGGGGTGTCGACAATGGGGGGACACCGGCCGTCACCCGGAGGTGACCATGCGCGAACCGGCGACCCGGCCCCGGCCCGCCCGGGAGCAGCTACCGGCCGGCGGCCTGGAGCTGCTCACCCTGTTGGCCCGGCTGCTGCGGCGGCCCCGCCGCGGCGACCGCCGGCTCCCGCTGCTGTGGCTGCTCCGGCCGGCCGGCGACGGGGCGGTCGCCGCCCTGCTGCGCCGCTTCACCGCCCGGGGCACCGGGCGCCGGGTGCCGCACGCCGTGCTCGACCTGGCCGACCGGCCGCCCACCGACGACGTGGCGACGGCGCTGCGGGAGGTGCACCGGCAGCTCTCCCTGGAGGCGTTCGGCGCGCCCCGACTGCGGTTCCGGCACTATCCGCTCGCCGACTGGCTGATGCACCAGACGCTCGCCGTCGACGTGGACGCCGCGGACAGCGGCCGGGCCTCGCTGGTGCGCCGGCTGCGGGACTGGCGGGGCCGGCGCGTCGGCGACGACCCGCAGGTGGGCGTCGACTCGGGGCTCGGCGCCGTGCTGCAACTGCTGCTCTGGCTGCTGCGCCGGGCGGTGCCGAGTGTGGTCTTCCGGATCGCCGTGTCCGGCCGCGTGCCGGTGGTCGGCCGGCAGTACCGCTGGTTCATGCGCCAGCAGTACCTGGCACCCCGGCAGTCGGTGACGTTCCTCGGCTTCGCCGAGCGGCTCACCGCCGGCTGGCGCGACGGCGAGCACCCGGCCCAGGTGGAGAAGCTGCTGCTGCACGCGTTCCTGGAGGACCTGCGGCTGGCGTACCGGCGGCGGTTCTGGCGACCGGGTGACTGGCGTCGCACCGCCTACCCGGTGATGCTGCTCGACGGCGTACGCCCCGACAACGTCGGGCACACCCTGGTCCGCATCGTCGACGAGGTCCGCAACGAGACCGGCCGCAACGACCCGCTGCTGGTGGTCGCGGTCGCCGCCGACCCGCCGCCGGAACCGGCCGCGCCGCGTCCGATGGCCGAGGCCGAGGAGGCGTACGAGGAGTGGGCCGAGGCGCTGCCGGAGCGTCGGCGGCTGCGCCGCCCCGGCGCCTGGCTGATGGTGCTGGCGGCGGAGGAGGACGCTCCCGGCGTACCCCCGGGGGTTGCCCCGCCGGCGCTGGTGGCGCCGGACCCGCCGTGGTGGGCGCGGCGGTTCCTGCCCGCGGCGGTGGCCGTGGTGCTGCTGGCCGGCGTGGGGGTGTGGGCGCACGGCCGGTGGGCGCCGGACTGCCGCCCCTGGCCGACCGACCGGGTGAGCGTGCGGCTGGTCGGCGGGGAGTGCGTCGGCTACAGCGACACCACCGGGCAGGTCTTCAACAGCGAGCCCGGGCAGGACCGGCTGCGGGCGGTGCAGCGGCGCATCTTCGCGCAGAACCGGGCCACCGAGGAGGTGTGGCGGCGCAGCGACCACCGCCGCCCCTACCTGACGCTCGTCTACCTGGGCAGCCTCACCGGCAACCGGACCCGCGCGGACGAGGAGTCCTACGTCTCCGAGCGCGAGGAGTTGGAGGGCATGGCGACCGCCCAGTACGCGCTGCTGAAGGAGTCGGCGGCGGCGGACGACGCGGCGCTGCTGCACATCGTGGTGGCCAACGCCGGCCGGCAGATGCGGCACGCCGGCGACGCGGTACGGATGCTGGAGGGGCTGGCCCGCGACGACCCGACGGTGCTCGGCGTGGTCGGGCTGGTGGACAGCCGCACCAGCACGGCGGCGGCGCTGCGCGAACTCAACCGGGTCGGCCTGCCGGTGCTCGCGCCCACCCTGTCCGCCGACCGGATGGACACCAACTCCAGCCTCTACCTGGCCATGTCGGCGCCCAACCGGGAGCAGGCCCGGATGGTCGAGGCGTACGCCCGGCAGGTGCTGCGGGTGGGCGAGGCGCACGTCTACTGGACCACCGGCGAGCGCAGTTCGCTCACCGACGACCTCTACGTCTCCACCCTCGTCGACGGCCTGCGGGAGCGGTTCGGCACCCGGCTCACCCGGCTCGACGAGTGGCGCAGCGGCCGGCGGCTCAACCAGGAGTGCGGCTACCCCGGGATGCTCTTCTTCGCCGGCCGCTGGTCGGAGTTCGACGGCTTCCTGCGCGCGCTCAAGGAGTGCGGCGCGGACCCACCCCGGCACCTGGTCGCCGACGACTCGGTGAACCGCTACATGGCGAACCCCGGGCTGCGGGCCAGCGCGCCGGGCAACCTGCCCGTCACGTACGTGTCGAAGGCGTCGCTGGCCACGTGCGCCGCGCTGCGGGCCGCGCAGGCCGCCCGCGACGACGCCCGGGGCAGCTTCCTCACCTGGATCGGCGCGGACGACCTGCTGGACCCGCCGCGCTGCCGGGAGGGGACCGGCCCGCCCGTCGGCGAGCGGGTCAGCCTCGCCTACGACGCCGCGATGATGATGGTGCGCGCGCTGGAGAGCCTGGCCGCCCGGCTGCGGCACGCCGACACCGGCCGCCGCTGGGAGCCGCGCGCGGTCAACCCGGTCGGGGTGCACGCCGAGGTGCTGCGGCAGAACGCCGCCGGCGGCTACCCGGGGGTCAGCGGCCTGATCCGGTACGCCCCGGACTCCGGCGAACCGGTCGCGAAGCGCCTGGCGCTGCTCACCGTGGCGAAGGTGCCCGACGTGGCCGCCGCCCCGGTCGAGGTCTTCCACTGCGGCGTGGCCGACGCCGCGGGTCCGGATCCCGGCTGCCGCGTGGCGAGGTAGCGTGCCGTCGACGCCGGCGCCGGGGGTCCGCGGCGGGGCTGGCCGGTAACTGTGGGTGACGCCGCACGGAGAGGGTAGGACTTTTCGGTGGTATGACTCTCGGTCATAATTATGACTCTGAGTCATGTTGGTTGTCGGCGATGCGTTTCGGCACGACCATGGGGGCGTGAGACGAGTGCGCGACGGCGGGGACCTGGATGGCTTCCACATCGGAGTTCTGCCGGCCGAGGTCGGCGAGCAGGTGTCGGACTTCGCCACCGAGTGGGAGGACGTCCGCTTCGCCACCCGCGTCTGGGAGCGTGAGGTCGAGGCCGGCTACCGGGTCGACCTGCGCGTGCACGTGCTGCGCGCCGAGCGGCTCACCGACCTGGGCGCGGTGCGCGCGTTCCTCGCCGACTACCACGAGCGCGACGCCGCCACCTGGGAGCTGGCCGACTTCGCCCACCCCGACGGCCCGGGCCTGATCGGCGATGCCGAGGCGTTCTGGCTCGTCGAGCCCGGCGTCGCGGTCGACGTGCTGGTCGACCCCGACGCGGCGGACCCCGCGACACTTCACGCGATCGCTGAGAACGTCACTCGGGCCCGCGACGCGGCCTGACAGCCGACGAGGCTGGCCGGCGACTCCCACCGGGAACCGCCGGCCTACACGGTCAACGGTGGGCGTTGCTCGGCCGGCCCCAGGGGCCGGTGATCGCGAAGACGTAGCCCGGGGTCTGGATGTTGGCGAAGAGGATCGTCCCGTCCGCGCTGAACGTCGGCCCGGTGAACTCGCTGTCGTTCAACTCGTTGCGGGCCAGCGCGTACGCCTTGCCCTGCGCGGTGACGCCGACCAGGTGCGACACGCCCTCACCGTCCTCGGCCAGGATCACCCCGCCGTACGGGGAGACGGTGATGTTGTCCGGCCCGTCGTAGTTGCCGTTGTCCGCCTCCGGGTCGGTGTTCACCCCGAAGATGGTCTTCAGCGTGACGGTCTGCCGGCGCGGGTCGTAGAACCAGACCTGCCCGTCGTGCTCGTGCACGCTGCCGTCGCTGAGCCGGGCGTAGCTGGCCACGAAGTAGGCGCCGCCGTCGCCCCACCAGGCGCCCTCCAGCTTGCGGCTGCGGGTCACCTCGCCGTCGGCGAACTGCTTGCGCACCGACACGGTCCGGGCGTCGCGGTCCGGCACCTCCACCCACTCCACCGTGTAGCGGGTGCCGGGCGTGGTGGCCTCGGACAGGTCGGCCACGTGCCCGTCGCCGCGCAGGCAGCGCATCGCCTCCAGGGTGCCGGCGGTGCCGCCGTCCGGCCGCTGGGCGAGCGCGCGCAGCGCGCCCTTGCCGGCCCGGAAGCCGGGCGGCGGCGTCCACCGGAAGTAGAGCCCGTTCGGGCCGCTCGCGTCCTCGGTCAGGTAGATCGAGTGGGTGTACGGGTCGACCGCCACCGCCTCGTGGGAGTAGCGGCCGAGGAACGTCAGCGCCACCGGGTCGGCGTTGGCGGACCGGTCGTGCGGGTCGACCTCGAAGACGTACCCGTGGTCCTTCTGGAACTGCCCGCCGGCGCGCTGTTCGGTCTCCTCGCAGGTCAGCCACGTTCCCCACGGGGTGATGCCGCCGGCGCAGTTGTTGTGCGTGCCGGCCACGCTGACGTACTCGCGCAGCCGCCGGCCGTGCCTGTCCACCTCGATGGTGGTGGTGCCGCCGCGCGCGCCCGGGTCGTAGGTGAGGCCGGGCAGCGCGGGCACCGGGTGGGGCTCGTCGCCGCCGATCTCGTGGTTGTTCACCAGCACCGAGCCGCGCGGGCCGCGGAAGCAGCCGGTGCCGTCGGCGTCGCTGGGGGTGGGATGGCCGGACTCCAGCAGCGTCGCGCCCGCCTGGGCGACGACGGTGTAGGAGAAGCCCGGCGGCAGCGCCAGCAGGCCGGCGGGATCCGGCACCAGGTCGCCGTAGCCGACCGCGGGGCGGCACGCGGCCCGGGCCGCCGCCGGGCCGGCGATGGCGTCGAGGTTGCCGGCCACCACGATGCCGAGGCCGCCGGCCGCGCCACCGAGCAGCGCCCGCCGGGAGAGGGGAGAGGAGGTCACGTCGTCGCCTTCCTGTGCACACGAGGTTGCACTGGCAGGCAAGTCGGGCCGCGGGAACGGCGGGCGGCGGGACCGGCCGCCGCCGGGTGAACAGTGGACGAACCTCGGGTGCCGAGCGTGCCGTGCTCCGCTCGCGCGCGTCCGTTAGGGTTCCCTCGATCGCAGACGGCGTCGGAGGGCGGACGGTGAACAGGCTCGCGGCGGCGTACCGGCAGGCGGTCGACCGGCACCGGCAGGCGCTGCGCCACTGGGAGGCGGCCCGGCGGCTGCTCGGCGCCGCCGGTCCGGCCCCCGTCGGCAGCCCCGAGCTGGTCGCCCGGCTGGCCCGCCTGGGCGGGACGCTGGCCGCCGCGGTGCCCGGCACCGCCCGCGTCGCCACCCACCCCGTTCCGGTACGCGTCGGCGAGGCGACCACCGTCGACGGCGCGTTCCCGGTGCTGGTGCCGGTGGGGGCCGGCGCCCACCTGGCGATCGACGTGGACGCCCGCGACCCGCGCGTCGGCGAGCTGCTGCGCGCGGTGGTGGTGCGGCTGCTCACCGCCGCCCCGGCCGGCGCGGTCCGGGTGGTCGGCATCGACCAGGCCGCGTTCGGCGCGGCGTTCCTGCCGCTGCGCCCGCTGCACGACGCCGGGGTGCTCGCCGCGGCGGCGACCACCGAGGCGGAGACGACCGCGTTGCTGGACGCCGCGGAGCGCCACGCGCGTACCGCCCAGCGGGCCGACCCGGAGGACCGTGAGCTGCTGGTGGTGGTCGTCGCGTCGGCGCCGCCGGCCCGGGAGCTGGCCCGGCTGGCCGCGCTCACCCACGCCGGCCCGGCCGCCGCGGTCTGCGTGCTGCTGGCCGGCTACTCCCCGGCCGCCCCGGGTGGGATGCCCGGGCGGGCCGGCGGCCAGTGGCCGGCCGGGTCGCCGGCGGCGTCCGGGGCGCCGCCGCTGGGGGCGGCCACCCAGCTCCGGGTCACCGAGCGCTACACCCTGGTCGGCGACCCGCCCGGGCGGCCGTTCAGCACCGACGGCAGCGGGCTGGCCGCGCCGGTGGTGCTCGACGGCGACCCGTCGCACGCCGCGGTGACGGCGCTGGCCCGCCGGCTCGCCGAGGCCGCCGACGACAGCTCGGCGGTCACGTTCGCCGACCTGCTGCCGGCGTCGCGCTGGACGGAGTCGGCCGCCACCGGCCTGCGGACCGTGCTCGGCCGGGCCGGCCGCAAGCCGGTGACCGTCGCGTTCGACGATGCCACGCCGCACTGGCTGGTCGGTGGGCGCACCGGTGCCGGCAAGACGGTGCTGCTGCTCGACGTGCTCTACGGGCTGGCCGCCCGCTACTCCCCGGCCGAGCTGCGGCTGATGCTGCTCGACTTCAAGGAGGGCGTCAGCTTCACCGAGTTCGTGCCCACCCCACGCGATCCGTCCTGGCTGCCGCACGCCCGCGCGGTCGGCATCGAGTCCGACCGCGAGTACGGCGTGGCCGTGCTCCGGGAGCTGCGCGCCGAGCTGACCGGCCGCGCCGACCTGCTCAAGCGGCACGGCGTCAGCCGGCTCGCCGACCTGCCGCCGAACGCCCGCCCACCCCGGATCGTCACCGTCGTCGACGAGTTCCACGTGCTGTTCGCCGGCAACGACGCGCTGGCCCGGCAGGCCGTCGACCTGATCGAGGAGCTGGCCCGCAAGGGCCGCTCGTACGGCCTGCACCTGGTGCTGGCCAGCCAGAGCACCACCGGCGTCGAGGCCCTCTACGGCCGGGCCGAGGCGATCTTCGGTCAGTTCCCGCTGCGCATCGCGTTGCCCGGCGGGGACGCCGTGCTGGACCCGCTGAACCCCGCCGCGCGCGGGCTCACCGTCGGCACGGCCGTGCTGAACACCGCCGCCGGCGCGCCCGGCGCCGACGTCGAGGTGGGCTTCCCGGACGCGCACGCCGCCGCGGCCGACCTCGCGGCGCTGCGCCACGAGCTGCACGCGGCCCGGCCGGCGGGATCCGTGCCGCCGTCGGTCTTCCGCGGCCACGAGACGCCCCGGCTCGCCGACGACCCCGCCTTCGCCGCGCTGGCGCCCGGCGCCGACCCGCCGTACGCCCTCATCGGCCGCGTCGTGGACGTCGCCGGCAGCCCGGCCGGGTTCGCCCTCGACGCCAGTCCCGGCCGGCACCTGGCCGTGGTCGGCACCGCCGCCGCCGGCGCGGAGCTGCTGCGCTGCGCCACGCTGTCCCTGGCCCGCCAGCACACCCCGGGCACCGCCCGGTTCCTGTTCGCGCCGCTGGCCCCGGGCACCACCGACCTCGCCGACGACCTGGCCATGACGCTGGCCGCCGCCGGCCACCCGGTCCGCCGCCTCGACGCCGGCGCGCTGTGCGCGCTCCTCGCCGAGTTGGCCGGCGACGCCACCGGGCCGGACCGCACCTACCTCGTGGTGTTCGGGGTGGACGCGGCCGCCGGCACGCTGGCCGCCACCGACCCGGGCACGTTCCGTTCCGGCCACGACGACCTGCGCGCGGTGCTGCGCCAGGGCCCGGCGCGCGGGGTGCACGTGCTCGGCTGGTGGCGCGGGCTGCGCCGGCTCGCCGACGACCTCGGTGGCAGCGGGCACCGCGACGACGTGACCGGCCTGGTCGCGTTGAACGTGCCGGCCGCCGACCTCGGCCTGCACCTGGGCGTGCACGACCTCGCCTGGACGCCGCGCGAGGGTCGGGCCCTGCTGGTCGACCGGCACGATCACCGCACCGCCCTGGTCGTGCCGTTCGGCGACGAGCGGAACAGCCCGTGAGCGCGAGGAGTGAGCCGGTTCTGCGAGCCCCGCGGTCGCGAACGAACGGGGGCACAGCATGAGCGGCTTCGACGAGTACGCGGCGCTGATCCGGGAGCTGTCCACCCGGCAGCGTGGCGGGGAACGGGCGATCGCGGCCGAGGCGGAGCGCCGTCGCGGCCTCCAGTCCGGGGCGGACGCGATGGGCGGGCGGCTGGCCGCCCAGGGCGCGCATCTCGACCGGCTCGGGGCGGCGGTCGGCGTGCCGATGGCGGCGGTCCCGGACGCGCCGCCGGCCGGCCCCGGACCGGGGGACGGGGGGTCCGGCGGCGGAGCCGCCGCGCCGGGGCGGCCGGACGTCGGGGCGTACCCCGGAGATCCGGCGGCGGAGCTGGCGACGGCCGGGCGGCTGGCCGACGAAGCCGACCGGCACGGGCGGGAGGCCGAGGCGCTGGCCCGGCGTCCGGTGCTGCTGCCGGCCTGGTCGGCGCCGGCCCGGGCGGTCGCGGTCTACGCCGGGTGCGCGCTGGTCGGCTCGCTGCTGATGCTGATCGCGCTGGTCGGGTCGCCGCTGCCGGTGTCCGGGATGGACCTGGTGGCGGCGCTGTCCTGCGCGGGGGTGCCGCTGATGTCGTTCGTGGCCGGCCAGTTCGTGCTCGCCCGCTGGGGCCGCCCGGTGCTGGCCGACGGCGAGACCCCCGCCGGCCGCTACGTCCCGCTGGGCTTCGTGATCTGCGCCCTGGTCTCCCCGTCCCTGTTCTGCGTCTACCTCCTCCTCTTCCGCCTCCTCCGCTGACCCCTCCGCTCGCCGATCGTGCGGTTGCGCCCCTCCCTCGCGTCTTTGTGGCTTGTGGGCGGGCAGCACGTGCAAGATCGCGGGAGGGGATGGGTAGGGTGACGGGTACGTGGACCCGGGGAGGGGCTGTGAGTGCTGCGGAGGTGATCGCCCGGCTGGCGGCGGCGGCCCAGAAGCTGGACGAGGCGAAGGCGCGCACGGCCGCCGCGGCGCAGGACGCGGCCGAGGCGCGGGCGTTGGTCGCGGGCGCGTTGGAGGGCGCGACGGCGGGGCCGCTGATCGGCGTCATCGACGCCTACCGGCAGGCGCTCGCCCAGGCCGCGCAGGGTGGCGAGCCGGCCCGCCAGCACGTGCAGGAGACCATCGCGAAGGTCCAGGCGCTGGGCAACTGACCGGTCGTCACGGGTCGGTGAGGACGAGCCAGTCGCCGTCGCGCCGGGTCACGGTGACGTCCGCGGGCCAGACGTGGGTGGCGGACGCCGACGCGCGGGCCTGGTCGACCAGCGGCCGGCGGGCCAGCTCCGCCCCGTCGAAGTGGGCCCCGGCGTGGAAGACGGCCCGGCCGAAGTTGGTGCCACCCTCGAAGCGGGCGCCCTCGAACCAGGCCTCCGCGCCGAACTCGGTCCAGCGGAACAGCGCCAGGTCGGCGAAGCGGGCCCGGCGGAAGCCCGCGTAGCCGGCGAAGTGAGTGTGCTCCATGGACAGTCCACTGAGGAAGACTGTCTTGCGAAAGGTGGCGGCGCCGGCGAATGTGGCCCGATCGAAGCTGCTCGGCTGCCGCAGCACGGCGGCGAACAGGGAGAACGAGCCGAAGCTTGCGTCCCGGCAGGACAGCGGGCCGCCGAGGTCGGCCCGGTCGAAGCTGGCCCGGCCGGTGACCCGCGCACCGTCCAGCACGAGTTCGGCGTCGCCGGTGAGGTCGTCGAACACCACGTCGGCGAACTCGGCGGCCAGCCGCAGCCGGCCGTGCACCACCGCGCCGGCGAAGCTGGTGGTGCCGGTGCAGACCGCGCCGGTGAGGTCGAGGTCCGCCAGGGTGCAGCCGGCGGCGTCGAAGTCGTCCAGCCGGGCGCCGGTCAGGTCCAGCGCGATGCCGGGCCACCAGGTGTCCCCGTCCGCCCGCAGGTGCCGGGTCAGGGTCCGCTGCGCGGTGCGGCGCACCTCGGTCTCGCGCGGGTCGTCGGGCGCCGGCATCCGGAGGTACGCGCAGAGCACCGCCACCGTGGTCGCCCGCTGCCCCGGGTTGTCCTGACCGAGCCGCTCCAGGGCGTGCAGGCCGCCGAGGCGTACCGCCGGGTTGTCGCTGCCGACCAGCTCGATGGCCCGGACGTAGAGCTCGGTGAGCCGGCGCTCGACGGCGTCGTGCTCGGCGGCGGTGGCCTGGCGCTCCTGGTGCCGGGCGGCGGTCTCGGCGACCGTCTCGGCATGCTCCTGCACCCGGTCGCGGTGCGCCTGGTCGCGGGCCGCGACGGCCTCCTGGTGCCGCTGGCCGCGCTCGGTGATCCACTGTCGACGCGCGGCGAAGAGCAGCGCCAACCCGCCGCCGGTGCCGGCGACCACGCTCAGGCCGGTGCGGATGGCGTCGACGCGCAGCGTGGCGCGGGTGTCGGGTTGGACGGCGCGGTCGGCCTCGGCGAGCAGCCAGTCGAGCACCAGCCAACCGAGGCCGACGGCCAGCAGCAGCCCGAGCAGGGCCAGCCACCAGGGCATCACCCGGAGCGGTTTCTCCGTCGGCGGTGCGGCGGACCCGGCTGGCGGTGCGGCCGGTTCGGCCGGTGGCGGGGCGGACACGGCGCCCAGCATGCCATCCGGGCCGGCGACGTGGGGTTCCGCCGTCCGTCCCTTTTGGGGATTCACGCGCCCTGCGGAACAACTGGTTACCGGCGCGTAACTTCTCATTGACGTGTGTGAAATCGGCCACGCATCATCGTTCCCACGATCGATCGGATCCCACCCGTCCCTCCCGGTCACCCCGGGTGCCTCCTCCCATCGGAGGTGCAGCCCATGCTGCTCCGAACGATCCTGGCCGCCACCACCGCCGCCACCGCCCTGCTCGGGCCGGCCACCGCCGCCCACGCCGCCGCGCCCCCCACCCGGCCGGACACGGTCACCACCACCACCACCACCATCGGCGCCCCCGCCGGCACCGTCACCGCCGCCGAGCGGGCCGCCGCCGCGGCCGCCGACCCGGTGATCGTGGTCGGCGGGCTGATCGGGATCTCCATCGCCTACGAACCGATCGCCGCCCGGCTGCGCGCCGACGGCTACCGGGTCTCCATCTACCAGCTGCCCAACCTGGGCTTCGGTGACATCCGCGAGTCCGCCCGGGCGCTGTCGTCCTACGTGGACCAGGTCCGCGCCGCCACCGGCGCGAGCCGGGTCGACCTGGTCACCCACTCCGAAGGCGGCCTGGTCAGCCGCTGGTACGTCAAGTTCCTCGGCGGAGCCGACAAGGTCGACCAGTACGTCAGCCTCGGCAGCCCGCAGTACGGCACCTACGTCGCCAACATCGTCAACTTCGTCGGGCTGGGCAGTTGCGCCGGCATCGTCGCCTGCCAGCAGATGACCATCGGGTCGAGCTTCCTGGCCGAGCTGAACGCCGGCGACGACACCCCCGGGCCGGTCCGCTGGACCACGCTGCGCACCTGGCAGGACGAGCTGGTCCGACCGGTCGACAACGCCGTGCTCGCCGACGGCGCGACGAACGTGCTGGTGCAGGCGTGGTGCCCGCTGCGGGTCGTCGGCCACCTCGGACTGGTCCTCGACGGCACCACCTACACGGCGGTGCGGCAGACCCTCGCGGGCGCCGCGATCCGGCCGAACTGCCTCGCGGTCTGAGCCGGTCCGGGCCCGCCCCCGGGCGGGCCCGGACCGACCGCGCTCACCCCTGCGCGCGGCCCCGGATCAGGTCGGCGGCCCGCCAGGCCAGCGCCGACACCGGCGCGCTGGTCCAGCCCGCCACCATCGCCGGCAGCACCGACGCGTCGACCACCCGCAGCCCGTCGACGCCGCGGACCCGCAGCTCGGGATCGACCACGTGGTCGTCGTCCGCGCCCATCGCACAGGTGCCCACCGCGTGGTAGCCGCAGTAGCCGCGCGTCACCGCCGCCTCGACGATCTCGTCGTCGGTCCGCGTCGCCGGGCCGGGCACCGTCTCCGCGTGGATCCGCTTCGCGATCGGCCCGGTGGCGAAGAACTCCCGCATCCGGCGGAACAGGCCCACCGCCGCCCGCCGGTCGTGCGCGGTGGCGAGATAGTTCGCCACGATCGCCGGCGGGACCCGCGGGTCGGCGTCGGTGACGGCGAGGCTGCCCTCGCTGTCCGGCCGGGTCACCGTGCCCAGGCACATCAGGCCGGGCTCCCGTTCCAGCTCCAGCGCCCGGCCCGGGCGCGGCGGGGCGGCCGAGAACGGCGCCATCAGCAGGTGGCCGTCCGGACGGTCCAGGCCCGGGCGGGACTTCACGTGCGCGGCCACGTCGAGCACCGGCAGGGCCAACGGGCCGCCGCGGGTGAGCAGCCAGCGCAGCGTGGCGCGGGCCTGCCCGAGCGGGCTCGCCAGCCGGGCGTTGTGGCCGCCCGGCCCGGCGAGCCGGTACTGCAACGCGATCGACCGGTGCTCCCGCAGCCCGGCGCCCACCCGGGGCCGGTCGAGCAGCACCTCCACCCCGGCGGCGCGCAGCGTGTCCGCCGGCCCGATGCCGGAGACCTGCAACAACTGCGGGGTGGCCAGGGCGCCGGCGGCGAGGATCACCTCGCCGGCCGCCCGGTGCTCGACCTCGTGGCCCCGGTGCGCCACCCGCACGCCGACCGCCCGGCCGTCCTCCACCAGCACCCGCAGCGCGACCGCGCCCACCACGACGGTCAGGTTGGGTCGCCGCCGGGCCGGGTGCAGGAACGCGTCGGCGGCGCTGACCCGGCGGCCCCGGTGGATGGTGGCGGTCGGATAGCCGATCCGCTCGTCGTCGTCGGCGTCCAGGTCGTCCACCGGCCGCCACCCCAGCTCCGCCCCGGTGGCCACCATCTCCTCGGCCAGCGGGTCGGTGCCGGTGGCGATCGAGAGCCGCACCGGACCGCCGACGCCCCGGTGCGGCGCGGGCCCCAGCGGATGGTCCTCCAGCCGCTGGAACGCCGGCCGCACCGCCGACCAGCCCCAGCCCAGCGGCGCCAGCGCGTCCCAGTCCCGGGCCGCGCCGCGGCTCCAGATCATGCCGTTGACCGAGGTGGAGCCGCCGACCATCCGGCCGCGTTGCCAGACCTCCCGCCGGTCCGGCCCGATCGTCGCCGGGTAGTGCCAGGCGGTGCGCGGATCGTCCATCAGCCGGGAGAACGCCTTCGGCACCCGGACGAACGGGCTGCGGTCCCAGCCGCCGGCCTCCAGCAGCAGCACCCGGGTGCCGGGGTCCTCGCTCAGCCGGTCGGCCAGCACGCAGCCCGCCGCGCCGGCGCCCACGACGACGTAGTCGAATTCCACCACTGAGGACCCCCACTCACGAGAATCCTTCTCACCGTAGTTTGTCGATCACGCCGCGCATAGGGGGCCGGTCAGGCGGCCTTCGCCAACGCCTCGTACTCGTCGTCGGTCAGCTCCACCTCGGCCGCCGCCACGTTCTCCTCCAGGTGCCC
This sequence comes from Micromonospora humi, assembly GCF_900090105.1. Taxonomy (GTDB): domain Bacteria; phylum Actinomycetota; class Actinomycetes; order Mycobacteriales; family Micromonosporaceae; genus Micromonospora; species Micromonospora humi. The sequence continues at coordinate 448,383 of NZ_FMDM01000003.1, forward strand.
CACCGACGACGTGCCCGGGATCGGGAGCATCACCGGCGACCGGCGCAGCAGCCACGCCAGGGCGAGCTGCGCGGGGCTCGCGCCGTGCCCGGTCGAGATCGCGTCCAGCGGGCCGCCCGGCCGGGCCAGGTTGCCGGTGGCGATCGGGAACCAGGGGATGAACGCCAGGTCGTTGCGTTCGCAGTGCTCCAGCACGTCCTCGGCGCTGCGGTCGGCCAGGTTGTAGAGGTTCTGCACGGACACGATCGGGGTGATCTTCCGGGCCGCCTCGATCTGCTCCACGCTCACCTCGGAGAGCCCGATGTGCCGGATCTTGCCCTCCTGCTTCAGCAGCGCCAGCTCGCCGAGCTGGTCCGCCAGCGGCACCTTCTCGTCGATCCGGTGCAACTGGTAGAGCCCGATCGCGTCCAGGCCCAGGTGACGCAGGCTCAGCTCGCACTGCTGGCGCAGGTATTCCGGGCGCCCCACCGGCCGCCAGTCACCCGGACCGGAGCGGGTCAGCCCGGCCTTCGTCGCGATCACCAGGTCGTCCGGGTACGGGTGCAGCGCTTCCTTGATCAGCATCTCGCTGACGAACGGCCCGTACGAGTCGGCGGTGTCGATGAACGTGACCCCCAGCTCGTACGCGCGGCGCAGCACCCGCACCGCCTCGGCCGGATCCTTCGGGTCGCCCCAGACACCGGGCCCGGTGAGCTGCATCGCCCCGTAGCCCAGGCGGTCGACCCGCAGGTCACCGCCGATCCGGTAGCTGCCCGACGCCTTGGCCGGCTGGTCGCTGGTGGCCATCACGGTCCTCCTGAGGTGGTGGGTGGTCTCCCGACCGGAGGACATTCCCCGAAACGCCGGGCCGAAGCCTGCTCAACCGAGGTGCCGCAACACCACCAGCGCCTGGTCGTCCTCGGAACCGGCCAGGTCGTGCAGCAGCGCGTCCGCGATCGCCTCCACCGGCTCGTCGCGCACCCCCAGCAGCGACCGGTGCAGCGCCGCGACGCCCTCGTCGTACGGCCGGCCGCGCCGCTCCACCAGCCCGTCGGTGTACGCCACCAGCACGTCGCCCGGGGAGAACGGGATGGTGGTGACCGTCATCGGCCGGTCCACCATGCCCAGCGGCAGGGCGTGCGCGGTCCGCACGGTGCGCGGTGGCTGCCCGGCCGGCAGCACCACCGGATGCGGGTGCCCGGCCCGGGCCACCCGCGCCGTACGGGCCACCGGATCCACCACCACGACCAGGCAGGTGCCCAGGAAACCGACGCCGAGCAGCTCGGTGAGCCGGAGGAACACCTCCTCCAGCGGCACGCCCAACCGGATCAACGTGTTCAGCATGGTGCGCAGCTGGGCCATGTCGGCGGCGGCCTCGACCTGGTGCCCGACCACGTCGCCGACCACCACGGCCAGCCGGTCGCCGTCCTGCCGGACCAGGTCGTACCAGTCGCCGCCCAGGTGCAGGCCGCTCATCGCCGGCCGGTAGCGGGTGGCGACCTCCATCCCCCGCGGCGCGGTCAGCGACGAGCTGCGCAGCCGGCCGGCCAGCCGGGTCACCAGATTGTGCTCGGCGGCGGCCAGCCGGACCCGCTCCAGCGTCTGCTCGCACAGGTCGGCGACCGTGTCCAGCAGCGCCAGGTCGGTGTCGCGCAGCGGGCGCTCCCGCCGCCAGCCGAACCCCAGCGCGGCGATCGGGCGGTGCCCGGCGCCGAACAGCGGCAGCGCCACGGTGGTCACCAGGCCGTGGGCGCCGACCGGGTCGGGCAGGCCGGGGAACCGGGCGGCGAAGTCGGCGCGGTCGCGCAGCACCAGGCGCTCCCCGTCACGCAGCGCGCGCACGATCGGCCGCGGGTCGTCGACGGCCAGGTCGTGGAACGTGGCGGCCAGGGTGCCCGGCACGTCGTCGCGGTACCAGAGCCGGACCCGACGCCCCTCGGCGCGCATGGCCAGGCCGGGCAGCTCGGCGCCGAGCGCGGTGGTGGCGGCGTCCAGGATCACCTCGATCGCCTCCGCGGTGGAGCGGGTCACGCTCAGCCGGGCCGCGAACCCGGCCATCGCCTGCGCCGACCCGACCAGCTCGGCCCGCTGCAACGCCTGGCTGCACAGCCCGGCCACCGCGTCGAGCAGGTTCCGCAGCGCCTCGTCGTCGTCGACCGGGCCGGCCCAGCGGACCTCCAGGGCGCCGAGCGTGCCGCCGTCGCCGTAGCGCAGCGGCAGGCAGAGACCGGTGGCCCGGCCGTCGGCGCCGGCCAGCGGCAGCACCACGTTGTCGCGTACCGCCCGGGCCAGCGGGACGTCGGCGTCGACCGGCAACGGCCCGGCCGGCGCGACGTCGCCGGCCACGTCCAGCACCGTGCGGCCGGGCGACGCGACCGCCACCCGCAGCGCGGCCGCGTCCACCACGGCCGGGACGACAGTGGTCAGCACCTCGACGATGGCGCCCCGGCCCCGGGCCGAGCTGAGCGCCCCGGCCAACCGGGCCAGCGCCTCCGCCCGGCGCAGCGCCCGCTCCGACAGCGCCCGGAACAACCGCAGCTCGGCGCGGTCGGCGGCCCGGCGGTGCTCCGCACGGGCGACCGCCAGGCCGGCGCCGATCTGCCCGGCCAGCAGCTCGACGAACGCCCGGTGGTCGGCGTCGACCGGACGGTGCGGGTCCAGCGCGGCGACCAGGACCCCGGCCGGCGTGGCGGCGCCCGGGTCGGGCACCGGCAGCACCGCCACCACCGGGGCGGCCGGCCGGTCGTCGGGCGGGGGCACCAGCCGCGGCGCGCCGTCCGCCAGCACCTCGGCCAGCGGCCACCCGTCGGGTGGGCCGGGCAGGGCCTCGACCCCGTCCGCGGCGACCAGCCGTGGCCCGGCCGGCGTGGCGAGGTGGAGTTGGACGAACGGCACCGGGGCGGCGCCGGCCAGCGTCTTCACCGCCCGCCGGGCCACCTCCTCGGGGTCACCGGGCTCGGCCAGTGCCGCGCCCAGCGCGGCGAGCAGCCGCAACCGGCGCGCGCCGACCACCCGCGCGGTGGTCTCCGCGCCGACCGTGAGCACGGCCGCCGGCCGGCCCGACTCGTCGGTCACCGGGCTGTGCGTGAAGGTGAACCAGCGGTCCTCGCCGGCCTCCCCGGGCGCGCGCACCGGCACGTCCCGGCTGTCCGTGGCGCCCCGGCCCGCGCGCACCCCGGCCAACAGCGGGGCCAGCGCGGCCCAGTCGCCCGGCCACACCTCGGCGCCCGGGCGGCCCGGCGCGGCATCCCGGCCCGGGCCGAGCAGCCGACGGTACGCGTCGTTGGGCAGCGCAACCGACCCGTCACCCCACCACAGCACGCTCGGGGCGGGGGAGTGCAGGCAGAGCGCCAGCGCGGTGCGCAGGCTCTGCGGCCAGCCGTCGATCGGGCCGAGCGGCGTGCGTGACCAGTCACGTGCCGTGACCGCCACGCCCGCGCCTCCGCCGCTGGTGGCGACGGTGTCCGGCCACCGGACGCCGTCGGGCGGGAGGGTGCTCACCCGGGACCTCCGCTGGGGCGTGGGGCTCGGCAGTATCGGAAACCTACCAGCGGCCGGTGACGCCGGACGATCGTCGATCCGGTTCGGACCAGGCGGCGGACGAACGGCCCGCAGCGGCGGCAAACCGGGCGGCCGGGCCGGCCACTTCCCGCGAGCGCCCACGGCGGCCGGGACCGCCGTGCGAGTCTGGGCGGGACGCCGTCGCAGGAGGTGCGCATGGGCGCGACGCCCCGGCTCGACTTCGCGCTGGACACGTACGAGTGCATCGTGCTCTACCCCGGTCCGTCCGGCCGGGCCCTGCCCGAGGAGACCGTGCAGCGGCTGCAGTCCGAGCACCTGCGGCACATGCAGGCATTGCAGCGGCGCGGCATCGTGCTGGTCGACGGCTCGGTGGACGGCCCGGCCCGCGAACCCGACCCGCCGATCGGGTTCGGGCTGGCCCGCACCGGCTCGGTGGACGACGTGCGCAGCGTCATGGAGGCCGACCCGGCGGTGCAGGCCGGGCTCTACCGGGTGGAGGTGCTCACCTTTCTCTGCCCGGCCGGGTCGCTGGAGTTCCCGCTGGTCAAGACGGAGAGCTGAGGCACTGTCGCGCACTGTCGCGCGGGCGACGGCGGCCGGCCGATGGCGGTGCTACGGTCCGGCGCAGCAGCGACCCCGGCCCGTCCGGCGCCGCCGGCCCGGGGTCGGCCGAGGAGTCCGCCATGACCTCCGCCCCGGATGTTCCGCGCGCCGCCGACCTGCTCCGCGAGGCGCTCGGCGACCGCCTGCTCACCCCGACCGACGCCGGTTTCCCGGACGCCGTCCGGCTCTGGAACGGCGCACCCGGCGCGACGCCGGCGCTTGTCGCCCGCGTGCGGGACGCCGACGAGGTTGCCCTGGCGGTCCGTGTCGCCCGGCGCTGCCACCTGCCGCTGTCGGCCCGCGCCGGCGGCCACGACTGGGCCGGCCGGGCGCTGCGCGAGGGCGGCCTGGTCGTCGACCTCACCGCGCTGCGCCGGGTGGACCTCGACCCCGGCACCGGGGTGGTCACCGTGGGCGGCGGGGCGACGGCCGCCGACGTGCTGGCCACCCTGCGGCCGTACGACCGGGTGGTCCCCACCGGCGTGGTGCGTGCGGTCGGGATGGCCGGGCTGACCCTGGCCGGCGGCTACGGCCCACTCTGCGGGCGCTTCGGGCTGGCGCTGGACAACCTGCTCGGCGCCGAGGTGGTGCTCGCCGACGGTCGGCGGGTCACCGCCGACCCGCACCACGAGCGCGAGCTGTACTGGGCGCTGCGCGGCGGTGGCGGCAACCTCGGGATGGTCACCGCGCTGCGCTACCGCACCCACCGGCTCACCACCGTGCTCGCCGGCATGCTGCTGTTCCCGCTGGCGCAGGCGGGGGCGGTGCTGCGCGGTTACGGCGCGGTGGTGCGGGACGCGCCGGACGAGCTGACCGTGATGGCCGGGTTCCTGCCCGGCCCGGCGGGGGAGCCGGTGGTCTTCCTCGCCCCGTTCCACACCGGCGACCCGGCGGCCGGGGCGGCCGCGGTGGACCGGCTCCGCGCGCTCGGCACGCCGCTTGTCGACCAGGTCGCCCCGCTGCCGTACGAGGATGCGTTGCGCCTGTTCGACGGCGGGATGGCCGACGGCAACCACTATCTGCTGCGTACCCGGTGGTTGGCCCGGGTGGACGAGCCGGTGGTGGCCGCGCTGACGGCGGCGGCCGGGGCCGTCTCGTCGCCGTGGTCGGCGATCGCGCTGCACCATTTCCACGGCGCGGCCGCCCGGGTCGGGCTGGCCGAGACCGCGTTCGGGCTGCGCGCCGACCACCTGCTCGCCGAGATCATCGCGGTCTGGACGCCGGGCGACGACCCGGCGCCGCACCGGGCGTGGGCCGAGCACACCAGCGCGGCCCTGGCCCCGCACGCGCTGCCCGGCGGCTACCCGAACCTGCTCGCGCCGGAGGAGACCGACCGGGTCCGACTCGCCTACGGCCCGAACTGGGACCGGTTGTGCCGGGCCACCCGCCGCTACGACCCGCACCGGGTGTTCTCGGCCGTGCCCACGCTGCCGCCGGCGCCCGACGACGGCCACCCCGTCGACCGGTGACGGCGGGCGGTACGATTTCCGCCGCGCGGTCGCCGATGCCCGCCACCCACGACGTTTCCGGTGCGGTACGCCAACTGCCCGCCCGCGCGGGTCCTTCGCGCGTCGTTGGACAACTGTTCCGCAGTCCGCAAGGGGTCGGCCGGCAGGTCGACCCGGAGGAGAGACTAGCCTGATGGGCGTGACACGCCGCGCGAAGATCGTCTGCACTCTCGGCCCCGCCACCTCGTCCCCGGAGCGCATCCGGGGGCTCGTCGAGGCCGGCATGAACGTGGCGAGGCTCAACTTCAGCCACGGCAGTCACGACGACCACGAGTCGGTCTGCCGCATGGTCCGCGAGGCGGCGGAGGCGGCCGGGCAGCCGGTCGCGGTCCTCGCCGACCTCCAGGGCCCCAAGATCCGGCTCGGCCGCTTCGCCGACGGGCCGCACGAGTGGCGCACCGGCGACTCCGTGGTGATCACCAGCGACGAGATCGTCGGCACCAAGGAGCGGGTCTCCTGCACCTACCGCAAGCTGCCGCAGGAGGTGAAGCCGGGCGACCGCCTGCTGATCGACGACGGCCGGGTCGCGGTCGAGGTCAGCGACGTCACCGGCAACGACATCCGTTGCCTGGTCACCGAGGGCGGCCCGGTCTCCAACAACAAGGGCGTCTCGCTGCCGAACGTGGCGGTCAGCGTCCCGGCCATGTCCGACAAGGACGCCGAGGACCTGCGCTTCGCCCTCGGCCTCGGCGTCGACCTGGTCGCGCTCTCCTTCGTGCGCTCGCCGGACGACATCAAGCTGGTCCACTCGATCATGGACGAGGAGGGCGTGCGCCGCCCGGTGCTCGCCAAGGTCGAGAAGCCGGAGGCGGTGGACCACCTGGAGGCGATCGTGCTCGCCTTCGACGGCGTCATGGTCGCCCGTGGCGACCTCGGCGTCGAGCTGCCGCTCGACCAGGTCCCGCTGGTGCAGAAGCGCGCCGTGCAGCTCTGCCGGGAGAACGCCAAGCCGGTCATCGTGGCCACCCAGATGCTCGATTCCATGATCGAGAACTCCCGCCCGACCCGCGCCGAGGCCTCCGACGTGGCCAACGCGGTGCTCGACGGCGCGGACGCGGTGATGCTCTCCGGCGAGACCAGCGTCGGCAAGTACCCGGTGCTCACCGTCAGCACCATGGCCAAGATCGTCACCACCACCGAGGCCGGCTCGATCGCCGTGCCCCGGCTCCAGCACGACCCGCGTACGCACGGCGGCGCGCTCACCGTCGCCGCGTCGTCGATCGCCCGCGCCATCGGCGCCAAGGCCATGGTGGCGTTCTCGCAGACCGGCGACACCGTCAAGCGGCTCAGCCGGCTGCACTGCGACCTGCCGCTGCTGGCCTTCACCCCGGTGCCGGAGGTGCGCAACCAGCTCGCGCTCTGCTGGGGCGTGGAGACGTTCCTGATGCCGTTCGTCCAGCACACCGACGACATGTTCCGCCAGGTCGACCAGGCGCTGCTGGGCCTCAACCGGGCCAACCCGGGCGACTACGTGGTGATCGTGGCGGGCAGCCCGCCCGGCACCCCCGGCTCCACCAACACGCTGCGCGTGCACCAGCTCGGTTCGCTGGTCGACGCGGCGGCGGCGCGGGCGTTGCAGTGAGCCGGCCCGGCGGCCGGGGGTGGCGCGGTGAGTGACGCTCCGGCGGCCACCGGGCAGGCGGCGGTCGACCAGCTCCTGGAGGTGCTCGACCTCGCGCAGACCGGCGAGATGGCCTTCCGCGGGATGAGCCCGCCGGTCGGTCCGCAGCGGGTCTACGGAGGTCAGGTCGCCGGCCAGGCGCTGGTGGCCGCCGGCCGCACCGTCGACCCGGAGCGCGCCGTGCACTCGCTGCACGGCTACTTCGTGCGGCCCGGCGACCCGACCGAGCCGATCGCATACCAGGTGGAGAACGTCCGCGACGGCCGGTCCTTCTCGGTGCGCCGCTCGGTGGCCCTGCAGCACGACAAGCCGATCTTCTTCATGTCGGCCTCGTTCCAGCGGCAGGAGGAGGGGCTGGACCACCACGCCCCGGTCCCGCCCGACGTGCCCGGCCCGGACGACGTGCCGACCATGGCCGACCGGCTCGCCCGGTACCCGGAGCGGCTCGGCATCTGGGGGCAGATCCCGCGCCCGATCGACGTCCGCTACGTCGGCGAGCCGGGCTGGGTACGCCCCGGGGACCGCCCGGCCGAGCCGCACCAGCGGGTCTGGATGCGCATCGACGGCAAGCTGCCCGACGACCCGCTGCTGCACGCGTGCGCGCTGACGTACGCCTCCGACCTGACGCTGCTGGACTCGGTGTTGTCGGTGCACGGCGAGGTGTGGGGTCCGGGCGGTGTGGTCGGCGCGAGCCTCGACCACGCGCTCTGGTTCCACAGGTCCTTCCGGGCCGACGAGTGGTTCCTCTACGACTGCTGGAGCCCGTCCGCGTCAGGCGCCCGGGGCCTGGCCACCGGCCGGATGTTCACCACCGACGGCCGGCACATCGCCAGCGCCGTGCAGGAGGGGCTGCTGCGCCGGGTCGGCGAGTGAGCGGCCAACCGTGACCGTTCGGCCGAGGGGCGGGAGTCCGGCCGGCTGAGCAGGCGACTAACCTTGCCGGCATGCGCCTATCCGCCCGGGTCGACTACGCCCTCCGCGCGGCCGCCGAGCTCGCCTCGGTCGCCGAGGGCACGACCTCCGGGCGGAGCCGGCCGGTGACCGCCGAGCAGATCGCCCGCTCGCAGGACATCCCGCCGAAGTTCCTCGAAAGCATCCTGCTCCAGCTGCGCCGGGGCGGCATCGTGCACGCCCAGCGCGGCCCCGAGGGCGGCTACTGGCTGGCCCGTCCGGCCTCGGAGATCTCCCTGGCCGAGGTGATCCGGGTGATCGACGGGCCGCTGGCGCACGTCCGCGGCCAGCGGCCGGAGCAGCTCGGCTACCAGGGCGCGGCCCGCGCGTTGCAGGACGTGTGGATCGCGTTGCGGGCCAGCGAGCGGGAGATCCTGGAACTGGTCACCATCGCCGACGTGGCCGCCGGCACGCTGCCCGGCCGGATCAACGAGTTGGCCGCCGACCCGCGCGCCTGGACCTGACGGACGCTCCCCGCCCGACCGCCGTCCGGCGTGTCCCACCAACCGGATGGGGGACTTGACCCGAGCGCCTCCGTGCCGCATTGTCGACCAAGTCGATAGGAGATGCCAAAAAGTCTGGGGGCGCTCGTGCGCAAGCTGCTGGTCCTCGCCCTCGTCGGGCTCCTGGCGCAACTGGTCGACGGCGCGCTCGGCATGGCGTACGGGCTGACCTCCTCGACGCTGCTGCTGGTCGCGGGCGTCGCGCCGGCCGCCGCCTCCGCGTCGGTGCACCTCGCCGAGATCGGCACCACGCTCGCCGCCGGTGTCTCGCACTGGCGCTTCGGCAACGTCGACTGGAAGGTGGTCGGCCGGATCGCGCTGCCCGGCGCGATCGGCGCGTTCGCGGGTGCGACGTTCCTCAGCTCCATCTCCACCGAGTCGGCCGCGCCCTGGATGGCCGCCATCCTGTTCACCCTCGGTGCGTATTTGCTGATCCGCTTCTCCCAGCCGTTGCGCGCCAACCGGGCCGGCGGCCGGCTGCGCAGCCGCTTCCTCGCCCCGCTCGGTCTCGTCGCCGGCTTCGTCGACGCCACCGGCGGCGGCGGTTGGGGCCCGGTCGCCACCCCGGCGCTGCTGGTCTCCGGCCGGATGGAGCCCCGCAAGGTCATCGGCTCGGTGGACACCTCCGAGTTCGTGGTGGCCGGCGCGGCCAGCGTCGGTTTCCTGATCGGTCTCGGCTCGGAGGGCTTCCTGCTGCCCACCGTGGCCGCGCTCCTGGTCGGCGGCCTGATCGCCGCGCCGATCGCGGCCTGGCTGGTGCGCATCGTGCCGGCCCAGGTGCTCGGCGCCGTCATCGGTGGCGTGATCGTGCTGACCAATGCCCGCACCCTGCTGCGCGCCGGTGAGCTGGGTGGCCCGGTGCCGGCCCTGGTCTACGCCGTGCTCGCCGCCGGCTGGGTGGCCGCCGTGACGCTGGCGGTGCGGGCGCTGCGCCGAGCCCGCCGGGCCCGCGCCACGGTCGACGCTGCCCTCGCCGCGTCCGGTGCCGCTGCTCCCGCCGCCGGCGCCGCTGTTCCCGCCGCCGAGGCCGAGGAGTCCCGGCGGCTCGCCGCCGCCGTCGAGGGCTGAGCTCCACCGCCGACGGGCCGCCCGGGTCCGGTAACACGCCGCCCGGTCATGGCGCCGGTATCGCCGACACGCCGGCCTGACCGCGCTTCCGTTGCTCGGCGTGTCGCGGCTCGGCGGACAACACCCTTCGACCGATATACCTCAGCGGCATATTTATGACTGTGAGGCATGCCGCCTTCGAGTGACTTCCTCTCCAGCGTGGTCACGCACGGTGGCGTCGGTACGGGCCGCCCGGGCGGTCGGCGCGGCACCCGCCGGCGCTTGTGGGGCGTCCGGTGGTGCCCTACGCTGGCGGGGCGCGGAGCCTAATCATCGATGTCGATGCATCGACGTCTCGTCGCGTCAACGTGCGTGTCTCCCTCGCCGGTCCGGGCAGGCCGGTGCCGGCGCGCGCCTGACCTTCGCGAAAGGCAACCCCGTGCATCCCACCACCTCACGCCGTCGGCTCGCGCTGCTCGCCGCGGCCTCGGCGGCCACCCTGACGGCCGGCGCGCTCACCACCGTGACCGCCGAGGCGGCGGCCGCCGCCTGCCGGGTCGACTACCGGATCACCAACCAGTGGGGCGGCGGCTTCGGCGCCGACGTCACCGTGACCAACCTCGGCGACCCGGTCAACGGCTGGACGCTCGGCTGGAGCTTCGCCGCCGGTCAGCAGGTCGTCCAGGCCTGGAACGCCACGGTCAGCCAGTCCGGCACCCAGGTCACCGCCCGCGACGCCGGCTACAACGCGGCCCTCGGCACCGGCGGCAGCGCCACCTTCGGCTTCAACGGCTCCTGGGACAACGCCGCCAACCCGGTGCCCTCCGCGTTCACGCTCAACGGCACCACCTGCACCGGCGCGCCGCCGACCTCGACGCCGCCGACCTCCGGCCCGACCACACCGCCGCCGACCACCACGCCCCCGCCGACCACGCCCCCGGCCGGCGCCAAGCAGATGGAGAAGCTCGACCGAGGGCTGGTCAGCGTCCGCTCCGGCAGCGGGAACCTGGTCTCCTGGCGGCTGCTCGGCACCGAGACCTCGGGCGTCTCGTTCAACCTCTACCGGGGATCCACCAGGGTCAACTCGAGCCCGATCACCGGCGCCACCACGTACCTGGACGGCGGCGCGGCCGCCGGGTCCGCGTACACCGTGCGGGCCGTGGTGAACGGCGCCGAGCAGGCGGCGTCCGCCCCGGCGCTGCAGTTCGCCAACGGCTACCTGGACGTGCCGATCCAGGCCCCGCCCGGCGGGACCACGCCGAGCGGCGAGGCCTACACCTACTCCGCCAACGACGCGAGCGTCGGCGACCTCGACGGCGACGGCCGCTACGAGTTCGTGCTCAAGTGGGACCCGTCCAACAGCAAGGACAACTCCCAGTCCGGCTACACCGGCAACGTCTACGTCGACGCCTACACCCTCACCGGCGCCCGGCTGTGGCGCGTCGACCTGGGCCGCAACATCCGCGCCGGCGCCCACTACACCCAGTTCCAGGTGTACGACTACGACGGCGACGGGGACGCCGAGGTGGCCATGAAGACCGCCGACGGCACCCGCTCCGGCACCGGCCAGGTGATCGGCTCGTCGTCGGCCGACCACCGCAACTCCAGCGGCTACGTGCTCGCCGGTCCGGAATACCTGACCATGTTCGACGGTCGCACCGGCGCGGCGCTGTCCACCGTCGACTACGACCCGCCGCGCGGCACCGTCTCCTCCTGGGGCGATTCCTACGGCAACCGGGTCGACCGGTTCCTCGCCGGCACCGCCTACCTCGACGGGCAGCGCCCCTCGCTGATCATGGCGCGCGGCTACTACACCCGGGCGGTGATCGCCGCCTGGGACTTCCGCGACGGCACGCTGCGCAAGCGGTGGACGTTCGACTCGAACGCCAGCGGCAACGGCGCCGCCGCCGGCCAGGGCAACCACCAGCTCTCCGTCGCCGACGTGGACAACGACGGTCGCCAGGAGATCGTGTACGGGGCCGCCACCATCGACGACAACGGCCGGCTGCTCTACTCGACGGGCAACGGGCACGGCGACGCGCTGCACGTCGGCGACCTCGACCCGAGCCGCGCCGGCCTGGAGGTCTTCAAGGTCGACGAGGACGGCAGCAAGCCCAGCTCGTGGATGGCCGACGCGCGCACCGGGCAGATCCTCTGGCAGACCGCCCCGAACGGCGACAACGGTCGCGGCGTCTCCGACGACATCTGGGCCGGCAGCCCCGGCGCGGAGTCCTGGTCGTCGGCGGTCGACGGCCTGCTCAACACGCGCGGGCAGAACGTCGGCCGCAAGCCGTCCTCGGCGAACTTCCTGATCTGGTGGGACGGCGACCCGGTCCGTGAGCTGCTCGACGGCACCAAGATCGACAAGTACGGCACCGGCGGCGAGACCCGGCTGCTCACCGGCAGCAACGTCGCGTCCAACAACGGCACCAAGAGCACGCCGGCGCTCTCGGCCGATATCGTCGGCGACTGGCGCGAGGAGGTCGTCTGGCGCACCGCCGACAGCAGCGCGCTGCGCATCTACAGCACGCCCGTCACCACCGGCCTGCGCCTGCCGACGCTGATGCACGACCCGCAGTATCGGGTCGCCGTGGCCTGGCAGAACACCGCCTACAACCAGCCGCCGCACCCGGGCTTCCACCTCGGCGACGGCATGAGCACGCCGGCCGCGCCGAACATCTACCTGCGCTGAACCGAAAACGAAGGCACCGGGTCGCCGGCCGCGGAATCCGCTCAGCCGGCGACCCGGTGCACCACACCGCAGCATTCCCGACCCGTCCCGACCGGGAATGCCGTACCACCACCGGGGACTAAGTTATGCGTCCCGCGCGACGCTGCGGTGACGTGGCTATGAAGAGCGTGTTTCAGCCTTCCCGGCGCAGGCCACCGGCCACCTTCTCGGCGATCAACTCGAACGAGCGGACCCGGTCGTCCACGTCGTAGACCATCGAGGTCAGCATCAACTCGTCCGCGCCGGTGCGCTCCAGCAGCGTCCCGAGCTGCCGGGCCACCGTCTCCGGCGAGCCCGTCGCCTGACCGTCGCGGCGCTGCGCCACGAACTCCCGCTCCAGCTCCGAATACGGATAGGCCGCCGCCTCCTCCGGCGTGACCAGCGGCTCCGGCCGCCCCGACCGCAACTTCAGGAACGACAACCCGGCCGGCCCGGCCAGCCACTCCGCCCGCTCGTCGGTCTCCGCGCACACCGCGTTGACCGCCACCATCGCGTACGGCCGGTCCAGCCACTGCGACGGCCGGAAGTGCTGCCGGTAGAGCTGCAACGCCGGGATCGTGTTCTGCGAGCTGAAGTGGTGCGCGAACGAGAACGGCAACCCGAGCAGGCCGGCGAGCTGGGCGCTGAACCCGCTCGACCCGAGCAGCCACACCTGCGGCGACTGGCCGCGCCCCGGCGTCGCCGTGATCGGGCCCGGCTCGGCGCCGCTGAAGTAGTTCATCAGGTCGGCCAGCTCGCGCGGGAAGTGCTCCGCGGACAGGCCCTCCATGGTGCGGCGCAACGCCAACGCGGTCACCTGGTCGGTGCCGGGCGCCCGCCCGATGCCCAGGTCGATCCGGCCCGGGTGCAGCGCCTCCAGGGTGCCGAACTGCTCGGCCACCACCAGCGGCGCGTGGTTCGGCAGCATCACCCCACCCGAGCCCAACCGGATCGTGGACGTGTTCGCGGCCAGGTGGGCGAGCAGCACCGCCGGCGCCGAACTGGCGATCGCCGGCATGTTGTGGTGCTCGGCCACCCAGAACCGGCGGTAGCCCAGCTCCTCGGTGCGCCGGGCCAGCTCGGTGGTGTGCCGCAGCGCCTCACCGGCACTGCCGGTCGCGGCCACCGGGGCAAGGTCAAGAACAGACATGGGTACGTCGATCACGCTGTGGTGCAACCCACCGGGTGCCGGAATTGTTCCCCTCGGGTGGCTCAGCCCATGCCCCGGGCCTGCTCGAAGATGAGGCTGGTCTGGGTGTGCCGCACCGCCGGATCCACCGCCAGGTGGTCGAGCACGAAATCCCGCAGCGCGTCCCCGGACGCCGCCCGCACGTGCAGCACGTAGTCCTCCGCGCCGGCCACGTGGAACACCGACACCACCCCCGGCAGCCGCACCGACCGGGCCCGGAACGCGTCCACCGCGGCCCGCTCGTGCGCCGTCAACCGCACCGACACCAGCGCCTGCAACGGCAGCCCCACCGCTGCCGGGTCGACGTCCGCGTGGAACCCTCGGATCGCCCCGCACTCACGCAGTGCCCGGGTACGCGTCAGACACGTCGACGGCGCCACGCCCACCCGCTCGGCCAGCGCGTTGTTGGGCAGCCGCCCGTCGGCGGTCAACTCGGTGAGGATCGCGCGGTCGACGTCGTCGAGGCCGGAGAACGGCCGCACATCGTTCGGTGCGAGAGGCATGCCGCCATCCTCCACCGAAGATGCGTCGGACGGAAGCGAGATCATCAGAATCTTCTTCGCTACTCTTGCCCCGTACTGCCATCATGTTCGACGCTTCCGGGCATGACCGCCCTGGACACCGCAGCCGTGCACGCCGGGCGTGACGACCTCGCCGGCCTCGGCGTCCACGTCCCGCCCATCGACCTCTCCACCACCAACCCGCTGCCCTCGGTGGCCGACGGCGGCGACGCCTACGAGACGCTCGCCACCGGCAACCCGCTCCCGGTCGGCGGCAGCGCGGTCTACCAGCGGCTCTGGAACCCGACAGTGGCCCGCTTCGAGACCGCCCTCGCCCAACTCGAGGGCACCGCCGAGGCGGTCGCGTTCGCCAGCGGCATGGCCGCGCTCACCGCCACCCTGCTCGCCGCCACCCGCGACGGCAAGCGCCACGTCGTCGCCGTCCGCCCGCTCTACGGCGGCACCGACCACGTCCTCGCCAGCGGCCTGCTCGGCACCGAGGTCACCTGGGCCCGCGCCGAGGACGTCGCCGCCGCGATCCGCCCCGACACCGCAGTGGTCGTCGTCGAGACCCCGGCCAACCCCACCCTCGACCTGGTCGACATCGCCGCGCTCGCCACCGCCGCCGGCGACGTCCCGCTGCTGGTCGACAACACCGTCGCCACCCCCGTACTCCAGCAGCCCGCCCGGCACGGCGCCGCGCTCGTGCTGCACAGCGCCACCAAGAGCATCGGCGGCCACGGCGACGTCCTCGCCGGCGTCGTCGCCTGCGCGCCCGACTGGGCCGCCCGGCTGCGCCAGGTCCGCGCCGTCACCGGCGCCGTCCTGCACCCGCTCGGCGCCTACCTGCTGCACCGCGGCCTGCAGACCCTGCCCCTGCGGGTCCGCGCCCAGCAGGCCGGCGCGGAGAAGCTCGCCGCCTGGCTCGCCGGCCACCCCGCCGTCGAGCGGGTCCACCACCCGTCCCGGCACGACCCGGCCGGCCTGGTCGGCCGCCAGATGGCCGGCGGCGGCAGCCTGCTCGCCTTCGAGGTACGCGGCGGCGCGCCCGCCGCGGCCACGGTCGCCGGCGCCTGCGCGCTGATCACCCACGCCGTCTCGCTGGGCGGCGTCGACACGCTGATCCAGCACCCGGCGTCGCTGACGCACCGGCCGGTCGAGGGTGACGCGAAGCCGTGCGGCGGGCTGCTGCGGGTCTCGGTCGGCCTGGAGGACCCGGAGGACCTGCGCGCCGACCTGGCCCGGGCGCTCGCGTCCATCTGACGCGGACGCGCGCGTCGATCCGGGGCGCGCCGGGCGTTGGCGCCGGCCGCGCCGGACCGGTCGCCGTCGGTGTTGTGCGGCGGAGCGGCCGTCTGGTCAGGACTTTGGGCCCACGTGCCGGTCGAGCGCGGCGACCGCTTCCCGGCGGGCGACCGACAGGGACCACGGCAGGTTCATCCGCCAGGCGACGCCGAGCAGGTCGAGCGCCCACTGGCACAGTGCCATGATGTCGGTGGAGCGGTTGGAGAACATGTAGCGGGGATAGACGTACTCCTTCCCGCGAACGACGACCCGGTTGGCGAAGCGACAGCCGTCGGAGTGGAACAGGCCCCGCAGGAAATGGCCCGGTTGCGCCTCGACGATGGTGCGCTGCCAGTCGGCCAGGAGGATCGGGCGCTCGTGCTTCTTGCCGGGGCCGTGCTGGGGAAACAGGCACGGCCAGTGGATGGCGGTGCTCTGCACGGCGACGCAGCCGCGCTTCTGGATGCGCTGCACCTTGTTGGCCAGCACTGCGCGCATCGCGGCGTCGCACTGGTCGATCAGGTGGGGCCAGGCGTCGGCGCAATAGACGCGGAGCACCGGCGTTCGGTCGGTCGTGACCAGGTGCCCGTCTCCCAGATAGAGCCCGAGTAGGTAGGCGTAGGCCGCCTGATCGGGTGGACCTTCCTGGTCGGGACGGCACCGGAAGCAGCGGACCGCGCTGCCGAAGATCGCCGGCTCGGGTCGGTCGACGCACCAGTGCCAGACCGTGGTGTAGGGCAGGGAGAGGCTGCGGGCCACCGACCGGATGTGGTGACCTCGAGCGCGAAGGGCGCGGGCTCGTGCCCGCATTTCGGGAGGATGCACAGCAACATCCTCGAACGCGTGTATGACAAGAAGTGCCGGGAGCGGGATTCGAACCCGCAAGCCCTTTCGGGCAGAAGTGTTTGAGACTTCCGTGTATGCCGTTCCACCATCCCGGCGGGGTGCGGTAACTGTACCCGACTAGGCTCATGCGGGAGCATGGGTGGTGACCGTGCCGGGATCGATGGTGGGAGTGGCTCGTGGGCGAGATGCAGACGGATGCCGAGCGCAAGCGCGTTCTGATCGCCGAGGACGAGGCGCTGATCCGGCTGGACCTGGCCGAGATGCTGGTCGAGGAGGGCTACGAGGTGGTCGGCGAGGCCGGCGACGGGGAGACCGCCGTCAAGCTCGCCGAGGAGCTCAAGCCGGATCTGGTCATCCTCGACATCAAGATGCCGATCATGGACGGGCTGGCCGCCGCCGAGCGGATCGCCGGCGCACGCATCGCCCCCGTGATCATCCTGACCGCGTTCAGCCAGCGCGACCTGGTCGAGCGGGCCCGGGCGGCCGGCGCGATGGCCTACCTGGTGAAGCCGTTCCAGAAGAGCGACCTGGTGCCGGCGGTGGAGATCGCGCTGTCCCGCTACTCGGAGATCTCCGCACTGGAGGCCGAGGTCGCCGGCCTGACCGACCGGCTGGAGATCCGCAAGACCGTCGAGCGGGCCAAGGGCGCGCTGATGACCACCTATGGCATGACCGAGCCGCAGGCCTTCAAGTGGATCCAGCGCACCGCGATGGACCACCGGATGACCATGAAGGAGGTCGCCGAGCGGATCCTCGCCGAGACCGCCGGCGGCGAGGTGGCGCAGCAGCCCGCCTCCTGACCCACCGCGCGGGGCGCGGTTCGTCGCCCGGCGGGGGAGCGGCCGATCGATAGGATCGGATCCATGCCTCTTCCGCGCCCGAGGTCGGTGTTGATCGTGGCGGCCGGTGTCGCGGTGCTGCTGGCCGCCTGCCGCTCGGCGCCGGAGGAGCCGCCCGCGCCGGTGCCGGTGCGCCCGGCCTGGCGGGCCGTCGAGCTGCCCCTGCCGCCGGGGCCCGCAGGCCGCCCGCTGCTGCGCGACGCGGCGCACTGTGCCGGCCGCTGGTACGCCGTCGGCGGACTCGTCGATCCGGCCGGGGAGACCCGGCCGGCGGCCTGGTCCAGCCCGGACGGCGTGACCTGGGCGGCGTTGCCGATGCGCCCACAGACGTTCTACGGCCGCCAGCACGTGCTCTACGCGGTCGCGTGCCGCGACGGCGGGATGGCGGCGCTCGGGGCGAAGACGGGTGGTGTGCACGGCAATCCGCGTACCGGATCGTGGGTGTGGCGCCCGGGCGGGCCGGTGCGCGAGGTGCCGGCGGCGTTCGAGTTGTTCGGCGGCCCGCGCGCGGTGAGCGCGTCGCGGTTGGCGGCCGGGCCGGGCGGCTGGTTGATCGCCGGGGCGCGCACGGACGGCGCGGCGGTGTGGACGTCGCCGGACGCCGGCGGGTTCGTGGTGCGCGAGGGCGTCGCGGAGCTGGCCGGTGACGCCCGGGGCCGGACGGCGGCGTCCGACGCGGTGGCCCTGGGGTCGGGTTGGCTGGTGGTGGGGTCGTTGCTGCCGGCCGGCGGCACGGCGTTGACGCCGCTGGCCTGGTCATCGGCGGACGGTCGGTCGTGGCGGCGGGTGGCGTTGCCGGCGGAGGCCGGTGGGTCGGCGCAGCCGACGGAGGCCGGTGGGTCGGCGCAGCCGACGGACGGCGGCGGGGTGGCGGAGCGGGTGGTGCTGTGCGACGGCGCGCCGACGGCGGTGGGTCCGGTCCGCGACGGCTTCGCGGTGTGGCGGTCCCCGACCGGTGGGTCGGGCGGATGGCGGCGGGTCGGCGGGTTCGGCGCGGTCGGTCCGGGGGTGTCGTCGGTGACGGGTCTGGTGGCGGCCGGCGGTCGACTGGTCGCGGTGACCGGCGACGGCGCGGATCGCCGATTGTGGATATCGGGTGACGGCGGCGTGTCGTGGCGGCCGGTGATCGTGCCGACGCCGGTGCCGGCGCGCGGCGACGCGGCGCTGGCGGTGGCCGCCGGTGCTGATGGGCTGCTGGCGGTGGCGGATGACGGAAAGGCCTCCCGTGCCTGGTGGACGGCGTTGCCGAGCGTCGATGAGTAGGGGGTGATGGTCCATTGACCCGTTACCGATGAAACCTCGGTGAAAGCCTTTCGGCGCCTTCGGTTCTTACGGGAAGCGTCGGGAATCCGCCACGGCGTGTAACGGTTCGGTCAACCCCGCTTTCCGGGTCTTACGTCACCGCTTGCCGGTGGGATAACGTCCCGGCCCAGACCGGCGACGACGGTCTGGTTCGTCCGCCCCCCGCAAGGGCCAATCAGCAGCGGGTGGTTCGGACCATGGACGGAGGAGGGTTCGGGCCTTGAGGCAGAAGCTCGCACGCGTGATCGGCGGGGTCGCCATGCTGGCGCTCGTCGCCGGTGGTACCGCTTGTTCCAGCGGCAGCGACGATGAGGGTTCCGGGGGCAGCGCCTGCGGGAGCAAGATCGCTTTCTTCGGCGCGTTGACCGGTAGCTCGGCCGCGCTGGGCATCAACGAGAAGAACGGCGTCAAGCTGGCGGTCGACAAGTACAACAAGGAGAACGCCGACTGCAAGGTGGAGCTCGCCGAGCTCGACTCGCAGGGCAGCCCGGACCAGGCGCCCGGTCTGGCCCAGAAGGCGATCGACGACACCAAGATCCTCGGTGTCGTGGGTCCGGCCTACTCGGGTGAGTCGGAGGCCGCCGGTCCGCTGTTCAACGAGGCCGGTCTGGTCACCATCACCCCCTCCGCGACCAACCCGACG
This sequence comes from Micromonospora humi, assembly GCF_900090105.1. Classification (GTDB taxonomy): domain Bacteria; phylum Actinomycetota; class Actinomycetes; order Mycobacteriales; family Micromonosporaceae; genus Micromonospora; species Micromonospora humi. The sequence continues at coordinate 467,430 of NZ_FMDM01000003.1, forward strand.
CTGGCCAAGAAGGGTTGGAAGACCTTCTTCCGCGCGGTCGGCAACGACCTGAGCCAGGGCCCCGCCGCCGGCAGCTACATCAAGAACGTCATCAAGGCCGACCGCGTCTACGTCATCGACGACCAGTCGGCGTACGGCGCCGGCCTGGCCGACGAGGTCAAGAAGGTGCTCGGCCCGGCGGTCGTCGGCAGCGACAAGGTCCAGGGCGAGGGCAAGCAGACCGAGTTCTCCGGCGTGGTCACCAAGGTCAAGGCCGGCAACGTCAAGGCGGTCTTCTACGGTGGCTACTACCAGGAGGCCGGCCTGATCCGCAAGCAGCTCACCGCTGCCGGCGTCACCGCCCCGCTGGTCGCCGGTGACGGCGTCAACGACGGCGCGTACATCACCTCCGCCGGTGCGGCGGCCGCCGAGGGCACCATCCTCACCTGCCCGTGCCAGCCGTCCACCGAGGCGCGCGGCTCCTTCGCCGCCGACTACAAGGCGCTGAACGGCGCCGACCCGGGCACCTACAGCGACACCGCGTTCGACGCGGCGAACATCCTGCTGGCGGGCATCAAGGCCGGCAAGACCTCCCGCGCCGACCTGGTGGAGTTCGTCAAGGGCTACAGCGGCGAGGGCGTGGCCGCCAGCTACAAGTTCGTCGAGGGTGGCGAGCTGGACCCGGCGCAGGTCAAGGTCTGGGCGTTCAAGGTGCAGGGCGGCAAGGTCGTCCCGGACCAGGAGATCCCGAAGCCCTGATCGTCTGATCGCTGCGACTGGCGATTGAGTTGTGAATCGCGGGTGCGGCCGGGAGCTGGCTCCCGGCCGCACCCCTTTTTTCTCTTCAGCGACGGAGCGTCCCTCCCTTGAACTTCGACGGACTGTTCTCCAACTTCGGGGAACTCACCACGACCGGCCTGACACAGGGTGCGATCTACGCCCTGGTCGCGCTCGGCTACACGCTCGTCTACGGCGTGCTCAGGCTCATCAACTTCGCCCACTCCGAGGTGTTCATCGCGGGCGCGTTCGCCGCGATCTGGACCTGGAACGGTTTCGGTCTCGACCAGAACTCCCAGGTCAGCGGCGTCGGCTCGATCCTGTTCTATCTATTGGTGGCGATGATCGTGGCGGCCATCGCCTCGGCCGGCACCGCGACGGTGATCGAGCGGGTGGCGTACCGGCCGTTGCGCAAGCGCAACGCGCCACCGCTGGCGTTCCTGATCACCGCCATCGGCGCCTCGATCGCGATCTCCGAGGCGTTCGGCGTCTACACCCGGCGCCTGCCGCAGGGCGCGCCGTCGCTGGTCAGCTCGAAGCCGCTGTTCCACGTCGCCGGGGTGCCGATCGACAGCATCCAGCTGCTCACCATCGGCGCCGCGCTGGTGATGATGTTCGCGCTGGACCAGTTCATCAACCGCAGCCGCACCGGCCGCGGCATCCGGGCGGTGGCCCAGGACGCCAACACGGCGGCCCTGATGGGCGTCAACAAGGACCGGATCATCCTGATGGTCTTCATCGCCGGCGGCACCATGGCCGGCGTCGCGGGCCTGCTCTACGACGTGCGGATCCAGACGCTCACCTACAGTGTCGGCTTCCTGCTGGGCCTCAAGGCGTTCACCGCCGCTGTGCTCGGCGGCATCGGCAACCTGCGGGGCGCGTTGATCGGCGGCCTGCTGCTGGGCGTCGTGGAGAACTACGCCTCCGGCCTGTTCGGCAGTCAGTGGAAGGACTTCGCCGCGTTCGCGGTGCTGGTCGTGCTGCTGATGTTCCGCCCGACCGGTCTGCTGGGCGAATCACTGGGGAGGGCACGCGCATGACGACCACCATTGACCCGCCGGAGCGGCGGGAGACGGCGGTGGACAAGCTGCGGAACGGCCGGGCGGCGGTCGCGGATCGCTGGCACCACGCCCCGCGCTGGGTGCGCTGGGTGCTGCTGGCCGCGGTCATCGTGTTCTTCTACGCGTTGCCGAACAAGGAGTTCTACCAGTACCTCGGGCCGATCCCGACGCCCGGGGCGAACTTCACCCAGGTGCTCTTCACCGTCTCGATCTACGTGCTGCTGGCGGTCGGGCTGAACATCGTGGTCGGTTTCGCCGGCCTGCTCGACCTCGGCTACTTCGGCTTCTTCGCGGTCGGCGCGTACACCGTCGCGGTGCTCACGTCGCCGAGCAGCAACCTCAAGACGCTGTGGCCGTGGCTGCTGGTGGTGCCGATCGCGATCGCGCTGACCATGGTCTCCGGCGTCATGCTCGGCACGCCGACGCTGCGCCTGCGCGGCGACTACCTGGCACTGGTGACGCTCGGCTTCGCCGAGATGATCCGGATCGCGGCGGTCAGCTCGACGTTCCTCAAGGGGCAGCGGGGCTTCAGCGAGATCCCGCACCCGCCCGGCAAGTACGCCGACGGGCGGCCGTTCTTCGGCGTGCTCGACGCCCGCCCCTACTACTGGCTGGTGCTCACCCTGATCATCCTGGTGGTGATCGGGGTACGGAACCTGACCCACAGCCGGGTCGGGCGGGCCTGGATCTCGATCCGGGAGGACGAGGACGCCGCCCAGCTGATGGGCGTGCCCACGTTCAAGTTCAAGCTGTGGGCGTTCGCCTCCGGCGCGGCGATCGCCGGCCTGGCCGGCGCGCTCTTCGCCGGCAAGCAGAACTTCGTCAACTCGCAGAACTTCGAGCTGCTCAACTCGATCATCATCCTGGCCGCGGTCATCTTCGGCGGCTCCGGCAACATCGTCGGCGCGATCGTCGGCGGCGGCCTGGTGGCGTACATGATCGAGCGGTTCCGCGGCATCGAGCTGTTCGGCATCGAGCTGTACGAGTACCGGTTCCTCTTCTTCGGCCTGGTGCTCGTGATCATGATGATCTTCCGGCCGCAGGGCCTGATCCCGAACCGGCGACGAGCGGCGGAGTTCAAGGACCGCCGCAAGGAGGTGATCGTCGGTGAGTGACACCGAACAGACCCCGGCCGTTCCGGCCCAGGCCGCGGCGCCCGCGGTCGAGACGGTACGCGAGCGGGAGCCGCTGCTCGAGGTCGACCACGTCACGCTGCGCTTCGGCGGCGTGGTGGCCCTCAACGACGTGGACTTCACCCTCTACAAGGGCGAGATCCTCGGGCTGATCGGGCCCAACGGCGCGGGCAAGACCACCTGCTTCAACGCGATGACCGGCATCTACCAGCCCACCGAGGGGCAGATCCGGTTCCGGGGCGAGAAGATCAGCGGCAAGAAGCGCCACCAGATCACCCGGATGGGCATGGCCCGCACGTTCCAGAACATCCGGCTCTTCCCGGAGATGACCGCGCTGGAGAACGTCCAGGTCGGCGCGGACGCGCACCACAAGACCAGCGTGATCTCCGCGCTGCTGCGGCTGCCGCGGCACTGGAAGGAGGAGCGCGAGGGGCGGGAGAAGGCCGAGCGCCTGCTGGAGTTCGTCGGCATCCGCAAGCGGATGCACGAGTTCGCCCGCAACCTGTCCTACGGCGAGCAGCGGCGCCTGGAGATCGCCCGCGCGCTCGCCACCGACCCGGTGCTGCTCTGCCTGGACGAGCCGGCCGCCGGCTTCAACCCGGCGGAGAAGGAGGAACTGCTCCAGCTCATCCGGCAGATCCGGGACCAGGGTGTGACGGTGCTGCTGATCGAGCACGACATGCGCCTGGTGATGGGCGTGACCGACCGGATCGTGGTCCTGGAGTTCGGAAAGAAGATCGCCGAGGGGCTGCCCGCCGAGGTGCGGGACAACCCGAAGGTGGTCGCGGCGTACCTGGGGGTGCCGGACGATGCTGCTTGAGATCGAGGACGTGAGCCTGCTCTACGGGCGGATCCAGGCGCTGCACGGCATCAGCCTGACCGTGGACGAGGGCGAGATCGTCGCGCTGATCGGCGCGAACGGCGCCGGCAAGTCCACCACCATGCGGGCGATCTCCGGCATCCGGCCGGTCGCCACCGGCAGCATCAAGTTCGCCGGTGAGGACATCACCAAGCTCCGCGCCGACCTGCGGGTGCGGCGCGGGCTGTGCCAGGCGCCCGAGGGCCGGGGCATCTTCCCCGGCATGTCGGTGCTGGAGAACCTCGACATGGGCGCGTACACCCGGCGGGACAAGGCCGGCATCGCGCAGGACCTGGCGCGGGTGCTGGACCTGTTCCCGCGGCTGGCCGAGCGGCGCAAGCAGGCCGGCGGCACGCTCTCCGGCGGCGAGCAGCAGATGCTCGCGGTCGGCCGGGCGCTGATGAGCCGGCCGAAGCTGCTGCTGCTCGACGAGCCGTCGATGGGTCTCGCGCCGATGCTGATCCAGCAGATCTTCACCATCATCACGGAGATCAACCAGCAGGGCACCACGGTCCTGCTGGTGGAGCAGAACGCCCAGCAGGCCCTGGCCCGCGCGCACCGGGCGTACGTGCTGGAGACCGGCCGGATCGTCAAGAGCGGCACCGGCGCCGAGCTGCTGCACGACCCGTCGGTCAAAGAGGCCTACCTCGGCGTGGCCTGACCGACGCCCCCCTCGCAAAAGGAGTACCCCATGGTCCACCCCAACCCCGGCCGGCGGGCGGCGCTCGGCGTCGCCGGCGCGGCCGTCCTCCTGCTCTCCCTCGCCGCCTGCGGCGAGGAGGAGGGCACCGAGCAGCCCGGCGGCGGTCCCAGCGTCGCGTCGTCGGTGGACGCCGCGCTGGCCGCGAAGGTCCCGGACGCGATCAAGTCCGACGGCAAGATCGTGGTCGGCACCGACTCCACGTACGCCCCGGCGGAGTTCCTGGACAGCGACGGCAAGACGGTCATCGGCTTCGACGTGGAGCTGTTCACCGCCGTGGCGGCCAAGCTCGGCCTCAAGGCGGAGTTCGTCTCGGCGCCGTTCGGCGACATCATCACCGGCGTCAACTCGGGCAAGTACGAGGTCGGCGTCTCGTCGTTCACCATCAACGACGAGCGCAAGGGCCAGGCCAACATGGTCAGCTACTTCCAGGTCGGCACCCAGTGGGTGACCAAGAAGGGCAACCCGGCCGGGATCGCGCTGGACAACGCCTGCGGCAAGAAGATCGCGGTGCAGAAGGACACGGTCCAGGTCGAGGACATCCAGAAGCGGTCCAAGACGTGCACCGACGCGGGCAAGCCGGCGATCGGCATCGACCAGTTCCCGGGCCAGGACGCCGCCACCGCGGCGGTCGTCTCCGGCAAGGACGACGCGATGCTCGCCGACTACCCGGTCGGGGTGTACGCGGTGACCCAGTCCAACGACGCCCTGGAACTGCTGGACAAGCAGTACGAGGCGGCCCCGTACGGCTACGTGGTGGCCAAGGACCAGGCGCAGTTCGCCGAGGCGGTGCGCGACGCCGCCAAGGCGCTGGTCACCGACGGCTCCTACAAGCAGGTGCTGGACAAGTGGAAGGTGGGGGACGGCGCGATCACGGATCCCGCGATCAACCCGTGACGACATGACCACCGAGGAAGCAACAACCGCGCGGGCACGGCCGGAACCGATCAAGGCCGTGCCCGTGCGGCACCCGGGACGATGGGTCGCGGTGGCGGTGCTCGCCGTGCTGGCCGCGATGTTCGTCCATCTGTTGGTGACCAACGAGGCCTTCAACTGGTCCTTCATGGTCGACAAGATGTTCCGGCCGCCGATCATCGAGGGCCTGGTACGCGGCACCGTGCTGATCACGGTCAGCGCGATGCTGATCGGCGTCACGCTCGGCGTGGTGATCGCGGTGATGCGGCTCTCCGACAACCCGATCCTGCGCGGCGTGGCCTGGCTCTACACCTGGTTCTTCCGGGCCGTGCCGCGGCTGGTGCTGCTCGCCGTGTTCGGCAACATCGGCATCCTGTGGAGTCGGGTCGAGTTCGGCGTGCCGTTCGACACCCAGCTCGGCCAGCTGTTCGGCATCGACAACCTGCAACTGCGGTTGTTCGGGTTCTCCTCCCGCGACCTCCTCACCGGCTTCATGGCGGGCCTGCTCGGGCTCGCGCTCTCCGAGGCCGCGTACATGGCGGAGATCGTCCGGGCCGGCATCCAGTCGGTCGACGAGGGGCAGACCGAGGCGGCCCAGGCGCTCGGCCTGAGCCGGGGCCAGTTGCTGCGCCGGGTGGTGCTGCCGCAGGCCATGCGGGTGATCATCCCGCCGACCGGCAACGAGACCATCGCGATGCTCAAGGACACCTCGCTGCTGCTCTACGTGCCGGTGAGCGTGGAGCTGTTCTTCCAGCTCGACGCGGTCGGCAAGCGGACGTTCCAGATCTTCCCGATGTACGTCGCGGCCTGCCTCTGGTACCTGTTCCTGACCAGCATCCTGCTGGTCGGGCAGTATTTCCTGGAGCGCCACTTCGGCAAGGGCTACGGCGCGAGCGGGCGGGCCAGGATGAAGCTGCGGGGGATGACGGCCGAGGCCGGCGGGGCCGCGGGGGTGGCGAAGTGACCGAGCTGATCGTGCCCACGCAGGCCACCGCGCCGACGGCGGAGTCCGGCCTGATGGTGCGGGCCGAGCAGGTGCACAAGTCGTTCGGGCCGCTGGAGGTGCTCAAGGGCATCGACCTGGAGGTCCGCTCCGGCGAGGTGTGCTGCCTGCTCGGGCCCTCCGGTTCCGGCAAGTCGACGTTCCTGCGCTGCATCAACCACCTGGAGAAGATCGACGCCGGCCGGATCTGGGTGGACGGCGACCTGATCGGCTACCGGGAGCGCGGCGGCAAGCTGCACGAGATGCGGGACAAGGAGGTGGCCGCGCAGCGCCAGGCGATCGGCATGGTGTTCCAGCGGTTCAACCTCTTCCCGCACATGACCGTGCTGGGCAACGTCGTCGAGGCGCCGGTGCTGCTGCGCCGGTCGAAGAAGGCGGAGGCCCGGGAGCGGGCCGCGGAGCTGCTGGAGCGGGTGGGGCTGGGCGACAAGCTCGGCGCGTACCCGGGCCAGCTCTCCGGCGGTCAGCAGCAGCGGGTGGCGATCGCCCGGGCGCTGGCCATGCGGCCGAAGCTGATGCTCTTCGACGAGCCGACCAGCGCGCTCGACCCGGAGTTGGTGGGCGAGGTGCTGGACACGATGAAGGACCTGGCCCGCGACGGCATGACGATGATCGTGGTGACCCACGAGATCGGTTTCGCCCGGGAGGTCGGCGACCACCTGGTCTTCATGGACGGCGGCGTGGTGGTCGAGCAGGGCGACCCGCGCGAGGTGATCGCGGCCCCGCGGCACGAGCGGACCAAGGCGTTCCTGGCCAAGGTGCTCTGACCTCGGCCTCCGGTGCGCCACGCGCCGCACCGGAGGCCGAGCTTGTCGGGCGTACGGACTAGAGTCGCTGCCGTGACAGCTACGACGCCGCGCCTGCTCCTCGTCGACGGACACTCCCTGGCATACCGGGCCTTCTTCGCCCTGCCGGTGGAAAACTTCTCCACCACCACGGGGCAGCCGACAAACGCCGTCTACGGCTTCACCTCCATGTTGATCAACGTGCTGCGCGACGAGCAGCCCACCCACATCGTGGTCGCGTTCGACGTCTCCCGCCGCTCCTTCCGCACCGACAAATACGCGGAGTACAAGGCCGGCCGCAGCGAGACCCCGACCGACTTCAAGGGCCAGGTGAGCCTGGTCAAGGAGGTCCTGGCCGCATTGCGGGTGCCGGTGGTGGAGAAGGAGGGCTACGAGGCCGACGACGTCATCGCCACGCTCGCCTGCCAGGCCCGCGACCAGGGCATGGACGTGCTGATCACCACCGGCGACCGGGACGCGTTCCAGCTCGTCGGCGACCAGGTCACCGTGCTCTACCCGCGCAAGGGCGTCTCCGACCTGGCCCGGATGGACCCGGCGGCGGTCGAGGCGAAGTACGGCGTCACCCCCGGTCGCTACCGCGACCTGGCCGCGCTGGTCGGCGAGACCAGCGACAACCTGCCGGGCGTCCCCGGCGTCGGCCCGAAGACCGCGGCCAAGTGGATCAACCTCTACGAGGGCGTCGAGGGCGTGGTGGCCCGCGCCGACGAGATCAAGGGCAAGGCCGGCGACAGCCTGCGCGAGCGGCTCTCCGACGTGATCCGCAACTACGAGATCAACCGCCTGGTCACCGACCTGGAGCTGCCGGTGCGCCCGGAGGACGCCCGCTGGCAGGGCTGGGACCGGGAGGCCGTGCACCAGGTCTTCGACACGCTCCAGTTCCGCATCCTGCGCGACCGGCTCTACCAATACCTGGAGGCCGTCGAGCCGGAGGCCGAGGCGGGCTTCGAGCTGGCCGGCGAGGTGCTGACCGAGCCGGGTGCGCTCGCCGGCTGGCTGGACACGCACGCTGCGGCGGGCGCGCCGGTCGGGCTGGCCGTCACGCTCGACACCGGCCCCAACCGTCGGCACACCGCGACCGTGACCGGGATGGCGCTGGCCACCGCCGGTGGCGCGGCCGCCTGGTTCGACCCGGCCCGGCTGGAGGCCGGTGACGAGGCCGCGCTGGCCGGCTGGCTGGCCGACGCCGCGCGTCCCAAGGTGCTGCACGACAGCAAGCCGGCTGTGCTGGCGTTCGCCGCGCACGGCTGGGATCTGCAGGGCATCGCCCGCGACACCCAGATCGCCGCCTACCTGGCCCGCCCCGACCAGCGCTCCTACGACCTCACCGACCTGGCTCTGCGTTACCTGCACCGGGAGCTGCGTGTCGACGCGCCGGAGACCGGCCAGCTCACCCTGGACGGCCTCGGCGACGAGGGCGCGGCCGAGCAGAACCTCATGCTCCAGGCCCGGGCCACCCTCGACCTGGCCGACGCGATCGACGCCGAGCTGTCCCGCGACGGCGAGCAGTCCGCCCGGCTGATGGCCGAGGTGGAGCTGCCGCTGATGCGGGTGCTCGCCGAGATGGAGCGCACCGGCATCGCCGCCGACACCGACTACCTGTCCGAGCTGGAGGCGCACTTCGCCGCCGAGGTGAAGGCCGCCGCGCAGGGCGCCTACGAGGTGGTCGGCCGGGAGTTCAACCTGGGCTCGCCCAAGCAGTTGCAGGAGATCCTCTTCACCGAGCTGGGCCTGCCCAAGACCAAGCGGATCAAGACCGGCTACACCACCGACGCCGACGCCCTGCAGTGGCTCTACGCGCAGACCGAGCATCCGCTGCTGCACCACCTGCTGCGCCACCGTGACGTGGCCAAGCTCAAGTCGACGGTGGACGGGCTGCTCAAGTCGGTCTCCGACGACGGCCGGATCCACACCACGTTCAACCAGACCGTGGCGGCGACCGGGCGGCTCTCGTCGACCGAGCCCAACCTGCAGAACATCCCGATCCGCACCGAGGAGGGGCGGCGGATCCGGCGCGCGTTCGTCGTCGGCGAGGGCTACGAATGCCTGCTCACCGCCGACTACAGCCAGATCGAGATGCGCATCATGGCGCATCTGTCCGCCGACGAGGCGCTCGTCGAGGCGTTCAACTCGGGGCACGACTTCCACGCCGCGACCGCCTCCTCGGTCTTCGCCGTCGAGGTCGGTCAGGTGACGGCCGACCAGCGGCGCAAGATCAAGGCGATGAACTACGGCCTGGCCTACGGGCTGAGCGCGTTCGGCCTGTCCCAGCAGCTCACCATCTCCGCCGAGGAGGCGCGCGGGCTGATGGAGAACTACTTCGCCGGGTTCGGCGGGGTCCGCGACTACCTCCACGAGGTGGTGGCCCGGGCCCGCCAGGACGGCTACACCTCCACCATCCTCGGCCGCCGCCGCTACCTGCCCGACCTGGTCAGCGACAACCGGCAGCGCCGGGAGATGGCCGAGCGGATGGCGCTCAACGCCCCGATCCAGGGCTCGGCGGCCGACATCATCAAGGTCGCCATGCTGCGCGTCGACGCCGCGTTGCGGGCGGCGGGCCTGCGGTCCCGGATGCTGCTCCAGGTGCACGACGAGCTGGTCTTCGAGGTCGCGCCGGGGGAGCGGGAGGCGCTGGAGGTGTTGGTGCGCAAGGAGATGGGCGAGGCCCACCCGCTGTCGGTGCCGATGGAGGTGTCGGTGGGCGAGGGCCGCGACTGGAACAGCGCCGACCACTGACCCGACCCGACGCTCACATGCCGAGCAGCCCGGGCATCGCGTTGACCGCGCCGTGCACCACCAGCGGTGGCCACATCCGGCGGTACCGGGACCACAGGTAGCCGAGAAAGAGCCCCTGCACCCCCTGGTTGACGGCCACCGAGGCAAGGTCGGTGCCGGGGCGGCCGCTGCCCTGGATGGCGACGTGCCACGCCGCCCAGACCAGCGACGCCAGCACGATCGCCGGCCAGCGGCCCAGCAGCGACTCCCACCGGGTCTGCAACCAGCGCCGGTAGAAGACCTCCTCGAGCAGCGCGTTCACCGCGAACACCACCAGCACGGTGACGACCAGCTCGACCGGCGTGACGGTGCGCCCCCAGCCGCTGGCGGGGACCGCCAGCGGGGTCGCGTAGCTGAGCGCCAGCCACACCGCCACCGGCAGCGCCGGCCCCCAGCGGTGGGCGGCGTCCGGCGGGGCCGGCGCGGGACGCCACCGCGGCGGCCACCGCCGGGCGACCAGGAACACCCCGACCGGTACGCCGAGCAGCAGCACCAGCTTCACCACGGTGTACGCCGGCTCGCCACCGAGCAGCGGCATGATCGCGGCGAACGCGACGCCGGCCAGCAGCAGCGGCGTCGCCTCCCGCCACGGCGCGACCGGGTCCGGCCACCGGGGGCCTGTCGCGGGCGGGACCAGCCGGATCAGCGCGATGCCGACCAGGGCGGGGATCCACCGGTGCCACATCGGCACGGTGTCGGTGTGGTCGGCGCTGTAGCGGATGCCGGTGTTCCCGGTCAGCAGCAGCCAGAGCGCGGCGAGGCCGATGAGCGCCAGGCCGGCCACGAGGACCAGGCGTCCGGCGCGGGGATGACGGCGGGCGGTGGGGGCGGCGGTCGTCATCGCCGGCACGGTACCAACGCGGCGCGACCGGACCGCCTCCGGCGAGGCTCAGCCCTTGAGCGGGTCGTGGCCCCAGTTCATCAACGACCAGCGCCACCTGGTGTCCCGGACGTCGCCGGACGGGCGCTGGGCGAGGTGCCGGTGCACGTACCCGATCACCTTGCGCATGTGCTTGTAGTCGGCGGCGGTGAGCTGGTCGCGCTTGCGGCGCAGCAGGTCCACGATCTTGCGGCCGGAGTCGTGCCCGACCGACTCGCCGCCGGAGGTGCCCGGCTTGTGCCAGCCGACGTGCTTGGACTCGTCGGTCTCCAGCCAGCGGGTCAGCTCGGCCGGCTTCATGTTCACCGCGTCGGTGAACTCCCGGTACGTCTGCTGCGGGTCCTCACTGCGGCTCATCGCGCAGCACCTCCGGTCGGTGGGCGACGTCACGCCCGGAGTCGTCGTTGGTGATCCGGTACTGCGGCTGCTCCGCGGAGGCGTTCACCGGATGCCCGCGGACGTGGGTGCGCTCGGTCAGCTTCTCCTTGACCACGCCGTACGCCCGGCCGCTGTGGCTGGCCCAGGAGACGTGGTCGCCGGCGCGGAACTCCTTCTCGGCCATGCCGCCCGGTTACCCGGCGTCGGGGTCGAGTAACGGGCGGCCGGCGGCTTGGGCGACCCGCAGGTGTGCGGGGGCGTGGGTCCGGAGCCACAGGCTCAGCAGGAACGAGATGTCTTGGTGGCCCAGGGTGGGGGAGGGCGGTGCCGCACCGGGCGTGCGACGCGCGCTCAGGTCGCCGGCTTCTCGGCGACGAAGATGGCGGTGCCGGGGAAGAGCCGGCCGCGCAGCGGGCTCCACTGGCCCCAGATCCCCTCGTGCCCGGCCGGCCACTCCGGCTCCACCAGGTCGAGCAGGCGGAAGCCGGCGCCGACCAGTTCCCGGACCCGGTCGCCGAGCGTGCGGTGCTGTTCCACGTACGTGGCCACGCCGTGCGCGTCCTGCTCGACGTAGGGGGAGCGGTCGAAGTAGGAGTGCACGGCGGTCAGCCCGCCCTCGCCCGGGTCGTCGAGGAAGATCCAGCGCATCGGGTGGGTCACCGAGAAGACCCACCGGCCACCGGGGCGCAGCACCCGGGCCACCTCGCGCATCGCCGCCGCGGAGTCGTCCACGAACGGGATCGCGCCGAACGCGGTGCAGACCACCTCGAAGGCGGCGTCGGCGAACGGCAGGGCCAGCGCGTCGGCCTGGACCAGCGGCACGCGTACCCCGGTCCGGTCGGCGGCCTCGGCGGCGTGGCGCAACATGCCGGCGGACAGGTCCAGGGCGACCGGCCGGGCGCCCTCGGCGGCGAGCCAGCGGGCGGCGGCGGCCGCGCCGGCGCCGAGTTCGAGGACCCGCCGGCCGGTGACGTCGCCGAGCAGCCGGGCGTCGGCCTCGCGCAGACCCTCGGGGCACCAGACGAAGTCGACCTCGCCGAGGAACGTGCCGTGCTCGGCCTGGTAGGCGTCGGCGTCGGTGTCCCACCAGCCGCGGTTGGCGCGGCGGATCTCGGCGGCGCCGACCGGCCGGCGGGTCACCCTGTCATCGTCCACCCGTTCACGCTATGGCCGGCGGGCGTGGACGGTGCGATCGGGTCCGGCGTGTTACGGGTGGGACCGATGTGACGGACGAGACAGCAGGGGCCCCTTACCGCGCGAAATCTCCGCTTTCGCAGCCGATGAGCTCGCACGGACCCGGGAGGGCTTGCACGCTGTGGTAATGCAGCGGGTAGGCTAGACGATGCGCTCGCGGATCGTGTGCCTCGGCAGGGAGCAGGTGCGCGGTCACCGGAGCCACTAATGATCTTCTCGCGTCGATCGTTCGGTGTGCCCGGCGGCGGATCCGTTGGCGCGGAAGAGTCACCGCGACACCCATGCCCGCTGTGACAACCCATCCGACCGGAGCAACCGCCCACATGACGAGCAGCATCGAGGCCACCTCGAGCGCCAACAAGGTCACGCACGACGATCTCGGCTCTGAGGAAGCATTCCTCGCCGCTATCGACGAGACCATCAAGTACTTCAACGACGGCGACATTGTCGAAGGCACCGTCGTCAAGGTCGATCGGGACGAGGTCCTGCTCGACATCGGCTACAAGACCGAGGGCGTGATCCCCTCTCGGGAGCTGTCGATCAAGCACGACGTGGACCCGGCCGAGGTGGTTTCGGTCGGCGACCACATCGAGGCCCTCGTCCTCCAGAAGGAGGACAAGGAGGGTCGGCTGATCCTCTCCAAGAAGCGGGCGCAGTACGAGCGGGCCTGGGGCACGATCGAGAAGATCAAGGACGAGGACGGCGTCGTCCGCGGCTCGGTCATCGAGGTCGTCAAGGGTGGTCTCATCCTCGACATCGGCCTGCGCGGCTTCCTGCCCGCGTCGCTGGTCGAGATGCGGCGGGTGCGTGACCTGCAGCCGTACGTCGGCCGCGAGCTCGAGGCCAAGATCATCGAGCTGGACAAGAACCGCAACAACGTGGTCCTGTCCCGCCGGGCCTGGCTGGAGCAGACGCAGTCCGAGGTGCGCACCGAGTTCCTCAACAAGCTGCAGAAGGGCCAGGTCCGCAAGGGCGTCGTCTCGTCGATCGTCAACTTCGGCGCGTTCGTCGACCTGGGTGGCGTGGACGGCCTCGTGCACGTCTCCGAGCTGTCCTGGAAGCACATCGACCACCCGTCCGAGGTCGTCGAGGTGGGCCAGGAGGTCGAGGTCGAGGTCCTGGACGTCGACCTGGACCGCGAGCGGGTCTCGCTGTCGCTGAAGGCGACCCAGGAGGACCCGTGGCGTCAGTTCGCCCGCACCCACGCGATCCAGCAGATCGTGCCGGGTAAGGTCACCAAGCTGGTGCCGTTCGGCGCGTTCGTCCGGGTGGACGACGGCATCGAGGGCCTGGTCCACATCTCCGAGCTGGCCGAGCGCCACGTGGAGATCCCGGAGCAGGTCGTGCAGGTCGGCTCCGAGGTCATGGTCAAGGTCATCGACATCGACCTGGAGCGTCGCCGGATCTCGCTGTCGCTCAAGCAGGCCAACGAGGGCTTCGTCGAGGGCGAGGAGCACTTCGACCCGACCCTCTACGGCATGGCTGCCACGTACGACAACGAGGGCAACTACATCTACCCCGAGGGCTTCGACCCGGAGACGGGCGAGTGGCTCGAGGGCTACGACAAGCAGCGGGAGACCTGGGAGAACCAGTACGCCGAGGCGCGTCAGCGTTGGGAGGCCCACACCAAGCAGGTGCAGACCTCCCGCGCCGCCGACGCCGAGGCCGCTGCCAACCCGGCTCCGCCCGCCAGCGCGTCGACCACCTCGACCTCGACCTCGTCGGCCCCGAGCCGTCAGGCCGAGGAGCCGGCCGGCACGCTGGCCACCGACGAGGCGCTCGCCGCGCTGCGGGAGAAGCTCGCCGGCGGCAAGTGACCGGTCGCTGACGCCGGTTCCGTCCGTACGGACGAACCAGCTCTGACCGACGGGCCCCGTCCCCGCGTTCCGCACCAGCGGAGCGCCGGGGGCGGGGCCCGCTGTCGTTCCGGTCCGGCGCGGCCGGTTTGGCGCGGGCAGGGCGATCGGGTTGACTGTCCGGATGCTGAAGGTGGGGCTGACCGGCGGGATCGGGTCCGGCAAGAGCGCGGTGGCGAGCCGCCTCGCGGCGCTCGGCGCGGTGGTCGTCGACTCGGACCGGATCGCCCGCGCGGTGGTCGCCCCCGGCACCGAGGGCCTGGCCGAGGTGGTCGCCGCGTTCTCCGACCGGGTGCTCGGCGACGACGGCGCCCTGGACCGGGCCGCGCTGGGCGCCCTGGTCTTCGGCGACGAGGCGGCGCGCCGCCGGCTGGAGGCGATCACCCACCCCCGGGTACGCGCGCGGGCGGCCGAGCTGGTCGCCGCCGCGCCCGCCGACGCGGTGGTGGTCAACGACGTGCCGCTGCTGGTCGAGGTGGGTCTCGCGCCGACGTACCACCTGGTGCTCGTGGTGCAGACGGCGGTGCCGACCCGGTTGGCGCGGTTGTCGCGCGACCGGGGCATGGACCCGGCGGAGGCCGAGCGGCGGATCGCCGCGCAGGCCGACGACGCCCGCCGGGAGGCGGCGGCGGACGTGCTGCTCGTCAACGACGGCACGCGGTCGGAGCTGCACGACACGGTGGACGACCTCTGGCGGGACCGGCTGCTGCCCTACGAACGCAACGTCCGCGAGCGGCACGCGGTCCGGCCCGACCGCCCGGCGCTCGCCGAGCCCGACCCGACCTGGCCCGCGCAGTACGCCCGGCTGGCCGCCCGGATCCGGCACGCGGCCGGCGGTGACCTCCGGGTCGACCACGTCGGCTCCACCGCCGTGCCCGGCCTGACCGCGCCGGACGTCATCGACATCCAACTGACCGTGCCCTCGCTCGCGGAGGCGGACGGCCCACTCGCCGACCGGTTGGCCGAGGCGGGCTTTCCCCGGCTGCCCGGTGAGTGGTGGGACGCGCCGCGCCGCGTCGACCGCGTGCACTGGGCGAAGCGGGTGCACGCCGGCGCCGACCCGGGCCGGCCGGTGCTCCTGCACCTGCGGGTCGCCGGCTCGGCCGGCTGGCGCCACGCGTTGCTGATGCGCGACCACCTGCGCGCCGACCCGGCGCTGCGGGCCGCCTACCTGCAGGTCAAGCGCGACCTGGTGGCCACCGCGCCGGAGAGCGCCGAGCGGGGCACGCTCGCCGACCCCTGGTTCGACGAGGAGCACCTGCGGGCCGAGGAGTGGGCCGCGCAGACCGGCTGGCGACCCTGACCGGCAGGTCAGCGCGCCGCGCCGGCGAACAGGTCGAGGCGGACCCACACCCCCTGCCCGGTGCGCAGCTCCAGCCGGCGCGGCAGCCCGGACCGGTCGAGCCACCAGCGCAGGCGGCCCGGCACCTCGACCACGTCGACCGTACGGTCGGCCGTCCGGTCCTCCCGGACCCGGACCGCCGGCTCGCCCGGCGGACGGGCGCCGGCCCGCAGCGCCGCGGTGAGCAGGCGGTCCAGCTCGTCGGCGGGCGTCGGCGGTGCCGGTGATCCGGGACCGTCGGGGGAGGCCTGCGTCTGGGCGACCCGACCGCCCCGGACCTCCCGCCGGGTGCGCCGGCCGGTGTCCTCGTCGGTCACCGTCAGCGAGGCCGAGGACGTCGTCCAGTTCAGCGTGCCGGTGCCGTCCAGGTCGGCCGACGGGCCGAGCGGGGCGGCCACGGCCACCGCCACGGCGCCGGCGGCCCGCAGCCGGGCGGGTAGTCGGGCCAGTCGGTCGGCCTCGTCGTCGGTCAGTGCCCGGGGCTGGCCGGGACGACCGCCGAGGGCGTCCACCGGGTGCGGGGTGGGCCGGTCCGCGCGTATCAGGTCGACCGTGACCGCGGTGCCGTCGGGCAGCCGGCCGGTGAGCCGATGCAGCCGGGCGTCGCGGTCCAGCCAGAGCGTCGGCCGGGGGTCGCCCGACGCGGCGGCCAGCGGGGCCCGGAGCACGTCCACCGGGGCGCCCGCGATGCTCTCCCGACGCAGCCAGCGGCCGTCCGGCCGGACCGGGTCGACCCGGTCCGCGCCGAGGCCGAGCAACAGGTCGCGGACGGCGGTGAGGCCGCGTCCGGCGGAGGGTTCGCGGAGCCGCCACCGGTCGTCCGGCGGCACCAGCGGCGGACGCGCGCGGGGTGACGCGGTCGCGTCGGGGCGGACCAGCAGCGCCGACGCGGTGGCCTGGACGAGGCCCCGGTCGGCGCCCGCGCCGGGTCCGTCGACGTCCAGGTAGACCAGCGGTCGGGCCCAGTCGACCCAGCCGATCAGGTCGGTGCGCTCCCGGCCGGCGCCGACGGTGACCCGAACGCCGGTGCGGACGTCCCGCAGGTTGGTCACCCGGAGCGCGGCCACCCGATCCGCCTCGGCCGCGCTCAGCGGGCGCTCCGCGTCGGTCCGGTCGGGCCGCTGCGGCGATCCGCCCAGCAGACCGGTGACCAGGACGGTCGCCGAGGCGGCAGCGGCCACCACCAGCGCGGCCAGGGTGGCGCGCCGCCGGGTGGCGCGCTCCGGCGCGTCGTCCGCACCGTCCAGCGCGCTGTCGTCGCCCGGCCGCGCGGTGGTGGCGGGGGCGCGGCCGGCAGCGGGATCGGTGCGCCGACGGCGGCCGGTGGCGGGCCGGGCCGGGCCGTTGGTGCGGGCGCGGCGGTGACCCCGGCCCGGCTCGCGTGGCACGGGTTGGTCCCCGCCGCCCCGCGCGGTGAGCCGGTGCGGGCGTCCCGCGCGCTGCCGGCCCGGCTCCGGGGTGGCAGCGCCGCCGCCGGGCGTGCGGTCGCGTCGCGGCCGGCGATCGGGAGAGGGCTCCACGAGTGGTGAACGCGGCGGTGGGGTTCCGGGTGACGTGCGATGGCGCTCGCGGCGGCCGGTGAGCGCTTCAGCGCGACCACCGTGGGCGCGCACGCCGGTCGTCCCGGGTGCTGCGGCCCCTGGCGCCGGGGGCGGCCGGGCCCCCGCGAGGGGGCGGCCACCTGCCCGGTCGGCCGCCGCGAGCGGCCTACGGTACGAGGGTAGTCCGGTGAGATGAGCCACACAATGGGAATATCGAAGCCGGTCAGGGACGGTCCGTGGTCGGTCCGGAAGTGTCGGACCGCGGGCGTACCGTTGGTGTCATGGCGCTCGACATTCCCCGGCTCGACGGCCGCTTCCAGGTCGTCAGCGACTTTCAGCCGGCCGGCGACCAGCCGGCGGCCATCGACGACCTTGAGCGTCGCGTGCGGCGCGGCGACCGCAACACGGTGCTGCTCGGCGCGACCGGCACCGGCAAGAGCGCCACCACGGCGTGGCTGGTCGAACGGTTGCAGCGGCCCACCCTGGTGCTCGCGCCCAACAAGACCCTCGCCGCGCAGCTGGCCAAGGAGTTCAGCGAGCTGCTGCCGCACAACGCGGTCGAATACTTCGTCTCCTACTACGACTACTACCAGCCCGAGGCCTACATCCCGCAGACCGACACCTACATCGAGAAGGACTCCTCGATCAACGAGGAGGTCGAGCGGCTGCGGCACTCGGCGACCATGTCGCTGCTCACCCGGCGCGACGTCATCGTGGTCGCCACCGTGTCGGCGATCTACGGCCTGGGCACGCCGGAGGAATACCTCGACCGCGCGGTGCGGGCCAAGGTGGGGCAGGAGCTCGACCGCGACCAGCTGCTGCGCCGCCTGGTCGACATCCAGTACACCCGCAACGACATGGCCTTCCAGCGCGGCACCTTCCGGGTCCGCGGTGACACGTTGGAGATCATCCCGGCCTACGAGGAACTCGCCGTCCGGATCGAGCTGTTCGGCGACGAGATCGAGAAGCTCTACTACCTCAACCCGTTGACCGGCGACGTGGTCCGCGAGGTGGACAGCCTGGTGATCTTCCCGGCGACGCACTACGCGGCCGGCCCGGAGCGCATGGAGCGGGCGATCCGCGACATCGAGGCCGAGCTGGCCGAGCGGCTGGCCGAGCTGGAGCGGCAGGGCAAGCTGCTGGAGGCGCAGCGGCTGCGCATGCGCACCACCTACGACATCGAGATGATGCGGCAGGTCGGCTTCTGCTCCGGCATCGAGAACTACTCGATGCACATGGACGGCCGGCTGCCCGGCAGCCCGCCGCACTGCCTGCTCGACTACTTCCCCGACGACTTCCTCACCGTGGTCGACGAGTCGCACGTGACCATTCCGCAGATCGGCGGCATGTACGAGGGCGACGCGTCCCGTAAGCGGATGCTCATCGACCACGGCTTCCGGCTGCCCAGCGCCGCCGACAACCGGCCCCTGCGCTTCGACGAATACCTGGAGCGGGTGGGTCAGTCGGTCTTCCTGTCCGCCACCCCCGGCCCGTGGGAGCTGGAGCAGGCCCAGGGCGAGTTCGTCGAGCAGGTGATCCGGCCGACCGGCCTGATCGACCCCGAGGTGGTGGTGAAGCCGACCAAGGGGCAGATCGACGACCTCATGCACGAGATCAAGCTGCGCACCGAGCGGGACGAGCGGGTGCTGGTGACCACGCTGACCAAGAAGATGGCCGAGGATCTCTCCGACTACCTCCTGGAGAACGGCATCCGGGTGCGCTACCTGCACTCGGAGGTGGACACGCTGCGCCGGGTGGAGCTGCTGAGCGAGCTGCGCAAGGGCGACTACGACGTGCTGGTCGGCATCAACCTGCTCCGGGAGGGTCTCGACCTGCCCGAGGTCTCCCTGGTGGCGATCCTCGACGCCGACAAGGAGGGGTTCCTGCGCAGCGGCCGGTCGCTGATCCAGACCATCGGCCGGGCGGCCCGTAACGTCTCCGGCCAGGTCCACATGTACGCCGACAAGATCACCCCGTCGATGGCGTCCGCGATCGACGAGACAAACCGGCGCCGGGCCAAGCAGATCGCGCACAACGAGGCGCACGGGATCAGCCCCGAGCCGCTGCGCAAGAAGATCCACGACATCCTCGACGACATCTACCGCGAGGCGGAGGACACCGAGAACACCACCGTCGGCGGCGCGGCGCGGCAGCTCTCCCGGGGCAAGGCGCCGGTCAAGGAGACCCGCAGCCGGGGCGGCCGGGGCGGTGCGGCGACGCCCTCGCGCGAGGGGATGGCCCGGGCCGACCTGGCCAACCTCATCCAGGAGCTCAACGACCAGATGCTGGCCGCCGCGCGGGAGCTGCAGTTCGAGCTGGCGGCGCGGATCCGCGACGAGGTCTCCGACCTCAAGAAGGAACTGCGGGGGATGGACGCGGCCGGGGTGCGCTGACGGCGACCTGTCGCTCTGCGCGAGCGAGGTATTGCCGTGTGTGATGGTCATGCGTACGCTCCCAGCGGGAGGCGCGCATGCCGTTGTCAGCAAGTCCTGTCGTCCGGCGGGTGCGGCTCGGCGTCGAGCTGCGCCGGCTGCGCCGTCGTGAGTCGCTCACGCTCGAGCAGGTCTGCACCCGGCTCGGCTGGGCGTCCACGTCGAAGCTGTCCCGCATCGAGCTGGGCCAGAGCCGGCCCGACCTGGCCGACGTCCTCGACCTGCTCGACGTCTACGAGGTGCCGCCGCACCAGCGCGACGACCTGATCGTCATCGCCCGGGACGCCGCCACCGGGCGCGGCTGGTCCAAGGCGCTGGGCGAGATGGGCGAGCGGCAGCGGGCGTACGCGGAGCTGGAGGCGGGCGCCGAACGCATCGTGGAATACCAGCCGGCGCTCGTGCCCGGCCTGCTGCAGACCCCGGCGTACGCCCGGTTGCGGGTGGCCGCCGGGGCGTCGCTCGCCGGCGAGGTGGACGTGGAGGCCGACGTCCGTGCCCGGGCGGTGCGCCAGGAGCTGCTGGTGCGGCCGGATCCGCCGCACTACACCGCGCTGCTCGACGAGCGGGCGTGCGAGCCGGCCGGCCTGCCGGCCGAGGTGTGGCGGGAGCAGGTGCGCCACCTGCTGGCGCTGGCCGAGCGGTCGCAGGTCGCGATCCGGGTGCTGCCCCACGGGGCCTCGTCCGGCGACGACCTGCACCCGCTGGCGCCGTTCTCCTACTACGCCTACCCGGACCCGGACGACCCGCGCACGGTGCTGGTGGAGACGCTCACCACCGACCTGCGCCTGGTCGCCGAGGCCGACGTGGCCCGCTACGAGCAGCTGATCGAACGGCTGCTCGCGGTGGCGCTGTCGGAGGACGCGACGGTCGAGCTGCTGACCCGCCGGCTCGGCGCCCCGCCGGTGCCCCGGCAGCGTGACCCGCACGAGCTGGGGTGAGGTCGCCGCGCGCCCACCGGGCCCGGCGCCCCCGATGCCCGTCGGGACCGGTGACCGCGCGTCGCGCGCAGGCTACGCGAGGGGTACGACAGTTCAGGCCGGCACGTCGACGAAGTGTTCGACCAGCGGCGGGCCCGCGAAGTAGGGCCCGATCAGCCCGCGCCACCGCCCGAAGCGCTCGGTCTGCCGGAAGTTGACGTCGTGCGCCTCGACCGAGTCCCACTCGACCAGGAGCACGAATCGGGTGGGTGACTCCACCCCGCGGGTCATCCGCACCGAGCGGCACCCCTCGCTGCCGGCGAGGATCGGACGCGCCTGCGCGTAGGCGGCGGCGAAGTCGTCCTCGTTTCCGGGCGTCACGTCGATCAGCGCGACCTCAAGAACCATGCCCGAAGCCTCCCATGCCCGGGGTGCACCGGTACGCTCCGGGTGCGCTCGGGGGAGGACACAGCATGCTCGACTGGCTCACCGGCACCGCGTTCACCGTGTGGGGGGCCGGCACCACCTGGGCCGAGCTGCTCGGCTTCGTCACCGGTGTGGTCAACGTCTGGCTGGTCGCCCGCCAGCACATCGCGAACTGGCCGATCGGCATCGCCAACGTGCTGCTGCTGATGCTGTTGTTCTGGACCGCCGGCCTGTACGCCGACGCCGGACTGCAACTCGTCTACGTGGCGCTCGGGGCCTACGGCTGGTGGCACTGGCTGTTCGGCGGCGACCGGCGCGGCCGGCTCACGGTGGCCCGCACCGGGCGACGGGAGTGGTGGGTGCTGGGCGGGGCCGGGCTGCTGCTCACCGCCGGGCTGTGGGTGTTCCTGGACCGGGCCACCGACTCCACCGTGCCGCTGGCCGACGCGGCCACCACCGCGCTGTCGTTGCTGGCGACCTACGGCCAGACCCGCAAGCTGGTGGAGAGCTGGTGGCTGTGGATCGCCGCCGACCTGATCTACATCCCGCTCTACGCGTACAAGGGGCTCTGGCTGACCGGCGGTCTCTACCTGATCTTCCTGGGTCTGTGCGTGGTCGGGTTGCGGGCCTGGCGGGCGGACCTGCGCCGGCGCGCGGCGGCCACGCCGGTGCCGCCGGGGCCCGCGCCGGTGGCCGCGTGAGCGGGCGGTTCCGGCACGGCCTGGTGGTCGGCAAGTTCTATCCACCGCACGCCGGGCACCACGCGCTCGTCGAGGCCGCCGCGGCCCGGTGCGCGGCGGTGACGGTGGTGGTGGCGCCGTCCCGCCGGGAGTCGATCCCGCTGGACCTGCGGCTGGACTGGCTGCGTGAGGCCCACGCCAGCACCCCGTGGGTACGGTTCGTCGGTCGGTACGACGACCACCCGGTCGACTACGCCGATCCGGCGGTCTGGGACCTGCACTGCGCGGTGTTCGCCGACGCGCTCGCGGGCGCGCCGGTGGACGCCGTCTTCTCCTCCGAGGCGTACGGCGAGGAGTTGGCCCGCCGGTTCGGCGCGGTCGCGGTCGACGTGGATCCGGATCGCCGCGCGGTGCCGGTCTCCGGCACCGCCGTGCGCGCGGACCCGGCGGCGCACTGGCGGTGGCTGAGCCCACCGGTGCGGGCGTGGCTGGTCCGCCGGGTGGTGGTGGTCGGCGCGGAGTCCACCGGCACCACGACCATGGCCCGGGGGCTCGCCGAGCACTACCGCACGGCCTGGGTCCCGGAGTTCGGCCGCGAGCTGACCGCGCGCAAGCTGGCCGGGTTGCGCAGGTCCCGGCCGGACGCGACCGTCTTCGACGTCACCTGGGACCGCTACGACTTCGTCGAGGTGGTACGCGAGCAGCAGGCCGCCGAGGACGCGGCGGCGCGGGTGAGTGGCCCGCTGCTGTTCTGCGACACCGACGCCCGGGCCACCGCGGTCTGGGAGGAGCGGTACCTCGGGTCCTCCTCGGACGCGGTGCGCGCGGCGGCCCGACGTCCCGCGCTCTATCTGCTCACCGACCACGAGGGGGTGCCGTTCGCCGACGACGGCCTGCGCGACGGGGAGCACCTGCGGGCGTGGATGACCGGCCGGTTCCGCGCGGAGCTGGCCGGCTGCGGGGTGCCGGTGGTCGGGCTGCGCGGCACGCACGAGGAGCGGCTGGCCGCCGCGACCGCCGCCTGCGACGCCCTGCTCGCCGCCGGTTGGTGCTTCACCGACCCGGTGCTGCCCGCAGCGGGCTGAGTCGACGGCTTCCCCGTCCTACTTGTCGCGGTCAGTGAAACTGCTCGCGCCGAACTGCGGCCCGCGCGAGAACTCCCGGAGGATGTGCTGCATCTCCCCGATACTCTCTCTGATGTCGTCCAAGGCTCGGTGGTTCTTCGCCTTCGGGTAGGGAGCGATACCTGACGACTGAGCAATGAGCTTGAGTGACGTCACGTCCAGCAGTCGATAGTGCAGCATGGAGAAGAGTCGCGGCATGTGTCGTCTAATGAAGGTCCAGTCCCGATAGACGGAGTTGCCGGCCAGGTAGGCCGAGACGCCGGGGAAGAACTCCTCCGCAGTACGCGCCATGGCTTCGTCCACTTGGCCGAGACTGAGGCCATCCGAGAGGCACGCGTCGATCAGGCCGCTGCCAGAATGCTGTTGCCACGAGTACGGTTCAAAATCGCTCTCGTCAAGGCTGCCGTGGTGAATCACCGCAGCGAAACTCGACAGCTCCTTGCCAAACGGGTCGGTCACAACACAAGCGGCCTCTAGGATCACGTGCCGGTCGGCATCGAGGCCGGACATCTCCAAATCGACCCAGAAGAACCCTTGCGGCGGTTGCTCCCTTGTCCGCCTCATCCTTGCTTCGACTGTCTCGGTCACTACTCCTCCGGTCATTCCGCTGGTAGACGGTGACGGCACGACGAGCAGACCGGCGTGAGCGACCAGTCCGACCGTTCATGCCTCATGCGGATTTCTTGGGCCTTGGGACTGGTCCAGATTTCGACGAACGTGCGCTCATCAAGGTTTCCCAACGAGTAGCGCTCGTGGGCCGGACTGTCGGGCGAGACGTTGCAGCACATCTTGACGTCTCCGCGGTAGCTGATCGCGGCTGCGGTGGACGTCACGTGGCACGGGGCGGCCCTCGGTGAGCCCAAGGACAGCTCCTCAGCCACGAGACCGCCTCGATCATTGAAATGCGCGAGAACGTCAGGCACGTCGAGTTCGAGACACGCGCCCTGCCGCTCCACGATCCATCGCAGACCACTTCTTCGGGGGACCTGCGCGACGGCATCGTGCTCGATGCCCAGTCGGTCCAGGAGCGCGAGAAGTCGCTTGCGCGCCCTGCCGCTCTCGAAGCGGTCCCGTTCCGCGCCCGGGCGCGGGTGAAGCGTTATCCGGAAGCGTGAGACTCCCGCGTCGATCAACTGCCGAAGGATCTCCCCGTCCAGATGATCGCCGTTGGTGTAGCAGGTCAGCCGGCTGTTCGGAACCACGCTGGCGGCTTGTGCGTACTCTTTGATCAGCCGAGGGTTGAGAAGCGGTTCATTCAGGCCGTGTAACGCTAGTTCCCCGCGGTAGCCGATCATGCCGAGTTGTCGTACCAAGGAGTCGAAGAGTGACCACCGCATGAGCCCGGCTCTCCGGGGAGCTGCTATACCGGTCGGGCACCACGTGCAGAATCTATTGCAGGAGGCAGACGTCTCGATTTCTACAAACAGGGGCAGGTGCGCCCTCATTGTGGATCCTCTGTGTGGTGCTCTGGGCCTGAGGTCAGGTAAGCGCGGCCGCGATATATGTAGTAGCAGTCGAACTCCACTCGCTGGCGGAACTCCACGCCCAACGCGAAGGCGATGGACACCGGAGTCTTGATGTAGAGCGAGAACTTCGGCAGTCGTTGGCCCGCCGCCGTCGCTCTGTCGATAAGCTCGTCAACGTAGTGGAACAGCTCTCGGTAGAGCCACTCGAAGATGCTCCTGTAGTTACGGGTCGTCTCCTTGAGTACTCGGTCGGTTGACGAGCAGTCGACAACAAAGATCTCGTCGCAGCCGTTTGCTGCGGCATGCTCGATCGCTGGGCCCTTGATCGAGTCTTGCGAAACTGTAACGATGACGGCCACGTTCTTGGCGTGTCCCGGTCGAGAAAGAAGGCGCTGTGCCTTCAGTTGCTTCTCGGTCCCTCGTCCTACCTTGCCGGTGGGTCGCCGTCTGAGATCGACAGACTCGAAGAACGGCGACCGTCGAAACGGGTGGTAATTTATTCGTTCCTGCAGGACGACAGAATTGGAGATGGCGCGCAGGCGTGCACCAAGAATAAATGCCAGCGGCGTCGGCATTGAGATCAATATTGTTTGCGGCAGATGTGGTTTCGACGCCTCGTCGATGTCCTCCTGTTCGCGGGACAACAACGTCCCGACCAGGGATGTCGTCTGATCGTTCCGTAGGTCACCCGGCCCCGACAGCGTACGCGAGATGAATCTGTTCAGGACAAGCCTCCGACTGCTGTAGTCCATCGCCTTGTTGGGCCAGCGCAGACCCCAGTCGGGAAGGCCTACGAAGAGAATGATTCCGCGACGGGCGGGATTGGGGCGGGCGACGAAGGCTCCTGTAGCCAATGCGGTGCTAGCGGCGAGCAAGACAGCCGTCGTGACAAGTTGATCCGGATCCCGGGCCTCCTCGTTCGCGCTTAGATAGTTGGCGAGCACCGAGATAGCTAGGGCGAAAGCGGCTCCGCTGCACCAGCTCAGGAATGCAAAAATCCGACGGCGTGCGTCGAACATCACCAGCTCCAGAGGTGTTTGACGTGGACCCGCCGTCGTCCCGAGCTTCTCGGCAGGCTTGGCGGGTGGTTTCGGTGCTCGGGGCGGCATCCGCTGCTGGGTGCGCGGTGAACCGGCAGCGAGCGAACTCGCCGGGGTCCCGCCGACGTTCGCTGGCGGGGGCCGTTCGCGACTGAACGCAGGGGAAGCGTGAGCGGACACGGCTCTCCAAGGAGGCGGGGCGTGCCAGCGTATCGCCGACAGAGTGTGCCGGACGGTCATCTATCGGACACTTGCACCGACCGCCGGCTTGCCAAGCGACTAGCAGCCTAGGATGCTCTGTGGGTGGTGACGTGAGGCGTGGCACGTACGGACGGCGGATCGGCGCCTGGAGATGCGCCACCCCGGTGCGATGGTGAACAATGGCGGCCGAGGAGGGGAGTATTCCCCCGCGACGGAGTCGTCAGCACGGAAGAGCGCCAGCACCCCCAGGTGGCTCGACCCGGCTCCGTCGGTCGGAGCCCACGGGCCCCGGCGGAAGAGACCTCCGACAGTCACCACAGTCAGCGTCGACGCACCCCGGCCCCACACCCGGCGTACGGTGTGCCCGACGCTGCGTGTCTGCCGGAGGATGGATTTGAACGTGTCCGCATTGGTGTGGGCGGTAACCCTGACCGCGATGATCGCGGTCCTGCTGGCCGACCTGTTCATCATCGGTCGCCGCCCGCACGAGCCCAGCGTCCGTGAGTCCAGCCTGTGGGTCGGCTTCTACGTCGTGCTGGCGCTGCTCTTCGGTGTGGTGCTCTGGCTGACCGCCGGGCCGAGCGTGGCCGGGCAGTTCTACACCGGCTGGCTCACCGAGTACAGCCTCTCCGTCGACAACCTCTTCGTCTTCGTGATCATCATGGCCCGCTTCGGGGTGCCCCGGCAGTACCAGCAGAAGGTGCTGCTCGTCGGCATCCTGTTGGCGCTCGTCATGCGCGGTGGGTTCATCGCGGCCGGCGCCGCGCTGATCTCCCAGTTCTCCTGGGTGTTCTACATCTTCGGCGCGTTCCTGATCTACACGGCGGTGAACCTGGCCCGGCAGGGCGAGCCGGACGAGGACGAGTTCAGCGAGAACGTGCTGATCCGGTGGAGCCGCAAGGCGCTGCCGTTGTCCCGTGACTTCGACGGCGCCCGGATGACCACCCGGGAGGACGGGCGTCGACTGTTCACCCCGATGCTGATCGTGATGATCGCGATCGGCACCACCGACCTCATCTTCGCGCTCGACTCGATCCCGGCGATCTTCGGGATCACCCAGGAGCCGTACCTGGTCTTCACCGCGAACGTGTTCGCGCTGATGGGGCTGCGGCAGCTCTACTTCCTGCTGGGCGGCCTGCTCGACCGGCTCATCTACCTCAGCTACGGGCTGGCCGTGGTGCTCGGCTTCATCGGGGTCAAGCTGGTGCTGGAGGCGCTCGCCGACAACAACCTGCCGTTCATCAACGGCGGCGAGCACGTGGGCTGGGCCCCGCACATCCCGATCTGGCTCTCGCTGACCGTCATCCTCGGCACCCTGGCCGTGGCCACGGCGGCGAGCCTGGTCAAGTCGTCGCGGGACCGGCGCCGGGAGTTGGCCGAGGCGCGCCGCTGACCGACCGGGTGTCCGGGGCCGGTCGCCCCGGACACCCGCTCAGACCCGGTGCGCGCCGACCAGCGTGTCGACCCGGGCCGGGGGCAGTTCCTCCTCGACCACCCGGCGGGTCAGGTAGCAGGCGTGCAGCATCCGGCGCCGGCCGCCGTGCGGCTCCGCCGAGACGATGCCGACGTGGTGGATGCGGCGGCCGGGGCGGGCGAAGAAGTAGAGGTCGCCGGGGCGCTCGTCGTCCAGCGCCAGCGGGGTGGTCGCCTCGGCCTGGTCGTCGGCGTCCCGCGGCAGCGTGACGCCGTAGCGCCGCCAGGCCAGGTGGACCAGCCCGGAGCAGTCGATGCCGTCGGTGGACAGGCCGCCCCAGACGTAGACCAGGTCACGCAGCCGCTCGGCGACAGCGAGCACCTCCTTCGCCTCGGGCCGCTCGGCGGGCGACGGCACGAGGTCGCCCTCCGGGGACCAGAGCGGGTCCGTCCGACCGGCCGCCCGGACCGGTCGCCACCCGTCCGTCGGCCGCCCGGCGGAGACGAGACGGGTGCCCAGGACCACCCCGGCGAGCGCCGGCGGGCCGGCGGCCGCCTCGTGCAGCGTGGTGCGGCGGACGTCGACCACCAGCTTGGGCGCGCCCGGCGCGTCGTCGGCGGGCCCGGCGAGGTGGGCGGCCCGCATCCAGCCCGGGTAGCCGCGCGGGTCCAGCTTGGCGGCGGGCTGCCCGAGGGCGACCACCCGCACCCAGCCGTCCGGCCCGGTCTCGGTGACCAGCACCGGCTCACCGAGCAGCAGCTGGGTCAGGACGCAGTCGCCGACCTGCTGGTCGCGGTCCATCCCGGCGACCCAGGCGGCGACGTCGGGGGAGTCGCGCAGGGCCGGCTCGTCGATCGGGCGGACCGCCTCGGGGTCTGTCCACAGGGTCGCCACCGGGACCCGTACGACGGCCCGGTGGCCCGGTTGAGGCGCCATCCGCACCCCTCCTCCCACGCTCCTGTGGGCGACCCTATGAAAAAATCCAACGACACTCAACCGTGGCGCTGAACCTTAGCTTCACTCACGTCGGCGATGCCGAGCCCCGGAGCGTTCGGCAGCAGCACGGTCGCGCCCTCGTACCGGATGCCGCCGGTCACCGGCGACCAGGCGAGCCACCAGGCGGCGTCGAGGTCCGACACGGCCGTGGTGCCGGAGGCGGCGACCAGGCTGGCGGCCGCGCCCACGCCGATCGGTCCCTCCATCATCGAGCCGACGATCGTGCCCATGCCGTGCGCGGCGGCCAGGTCGAGCAGGGTGCGGGCCGCCTGCAGGCCGCCGCACTTGGCCAGCTTCACGTTGACCATGTCGGCGGCCCGGCGCCGGATCACCTCGACCAGGTCGCGCACGTCGAACACCGACTCGTCGGCGAGGATCGGCACCTCCACCCGGTCACTGACCCAGGCCAGCCCGTCCAGGTCGCGGCGGTGCACCGGCTGCTCGACCAACTCGACGTCGAGCCCGGCGTCGACGATGCCCCGGATCACCCGGACCGCCTCGCGCGGCGTCCAGCCCTGGTTGGCGTCCAGCCGGATCCGCACGTCCGGGCCGACCGCGGCGCGCACCGAGCGGACCCGGTCCAGGTCGCCGCTCGCGTCGGTGCCGACCTTGAGCTTGAGCACGGTGAAGCCCTCGGCGCGCCGCCGGCCGGCCGCCGCGGCCAGGTCGACCGCGTCGCCCGCGGCCAGCGTGACGTCCGTCGGGACGCGCAGCGCGGTGCCGCCGAGCAGCCGCACCAGGGGTACGCCGAGCCGCCGCGCGGCCAGGTCGTGCAGCGCCACGTCGACGGCCGCCTTCGCCGACTCGTTGCCCACCACCGCGCCGCGCACCTGCGCGCACCGGGCCTGGAGGTCGTCGGCGTCGCGGCCGGTCAGCAGCGGGGCGAGCAGTTCGCGTACGCAGGACTCGGCGCCACCGATCGACGCGCCGGTGACCTGCCAGACCTGCGGGGCCTCGCCGAAACCCGAGCGGCCGTCGCTGTCAACGACCTCGACGATCAGCGTCTCCACCGTGGTGGTGCTGCGCAGCGCGGTGACGAACGGGGTGTGTAAGGGGGCCGAGAGCCGGTGGGTGCGTACCGCCGCGATCGTCATGTGGGGCACCCTATAGGCAACTGGTGGCGAGCAGGGGAGGGCCGATGACCGGGCGGGACTGGGAGCTGGTGGGCGCGCCGAACGCCCGTGACCTGGGCGGGTTGCCGACCATCGACGGGCGGCGGGTACGCGTCGGACGGCTCGTGCGCACCGCGGCGCTGGGCCGGCTCACCGACGACGACCTGCCGGTGCTGGGCAAGCTCGGCCCGGCGTGCGTGGTGGACCTGCGCGCGGCGCAGGAGCAGGAGGTGGCCCCGCCGGACCGGCTGGTGGGCGAGCCCCGGGTGGTGCACCTGCCGGTGTACGACGCGGCCCACCCGGTGTTCACCTACGTCTCGGCCGTGTTGCAGGGCCACGACCTGGACGCGTACGCCGAGCTGGCCCGTGAGGGCATGCCGGGGGCGATGACGGCGATCTACCGCTGGTTCGTCACCGGGGAGCCGGCGCGGGCCGGGTTCGGCGAGGCGGTGCGGCTGGCCGCGGACGGCGCGAACCTGCCGCTGCTGTTCCACTGCTCGGCCGGCAAGGACCGCACCGGCTGGCTGTCGGTGGTGCTGCTGACCGCGCTGGGGGTGGCGGAGCCGGCGATCCGGGCCGACTACCTGCGGCACAACGAGCTGACCGAGAGCCTGCGGGAGGTGCTGCTGGCGGCGATGACGCGACGCCGGCCGGATCTCGACCCGGCGGTGGCCCGGCCGTTGCTGGAGGTGCGTCCGGAGTACCTGGACGCCGCCTACGACGAGGTGCGCCGGGTGCACGGGTCGTTCGAGGCCTACCTGCGCGACGGTCTCGGGGTGACCGACGACGTGCGGGCCGGGCTGCGCGAGCACCTGCTGGAGTAGTGGCTCACCCGGCCAGCTCGTGCCGGACGTCCCACACCCGGGCGGAGACGTGCGCGATCAACCGGCAGGCGTCGTCCTCGACCTGCTCGCCGTCCGCGCCGCCGTCGGCCAGGTCGGTGGTCGTGCAGACCACGATCTGGTACGGGGGCGCGTCGTCCGGGAACACCACGCCGGCGCCGTGGCGGACGCCGCGTACCCAACCGTTCTTGTGCGCGACGCGGGTGCCGTCGGGGAGCCCGGCGGCCAGGTCCTCGCGGTGTTCCTGGGCGACGAGCACGTCGAGCATGGCGGCGCAGCCGGCCGGCGAGGCGAGCGGGCCGGGCCGGGTGGCGCCCAGCGCCAGCTCGCCGAGCACGGCCGCCAGGTCGGCGGCGGTGACCAGGTTGTCGATGCCGGCGTCGCGGGCGGCGAAGTCCTCGATGCCACGGCCGGTGACGCTGTGCCGCGCGCCGGCCAGCATCCACGCCTGCGCGACGGCCGGCAGCCCGACCTGGCCGATGCAGAGGTTGGTGGCCAGGTTGCTGGAGCGGATGATCATCCGTTCGGCGAGCCAGCGCAGCGGCGCGGCGCCGCCGACCCGGTCCCAGACCGCCTCGTCGTTGTCGTAGTCGCGGGCGTTGGCGAAGCGGGGCGCGCCGGCCAGCGCGGAGTCGAACGCGTTGCGCACCGGCACCGGCGCGTCCAGGTCGAGCCGGCCGGCCTCGGCGGCGCGGTGCAGCGCCACCAGCACGGCGACCTTCATGGTGCTCGCCGCGTAGTGGGTGGCGTCGGGGTGCCGGGTCCAGGTGGGGCGGGCGCCGGGACGCCCCACGTACGCGGAGACGGTGCCGGGCACCTTGTCCAGGTGCGCGTCGAGTTCGGCCCAGGTCATGCAGGTGACCGTAGCGGATCTTCGCGGCGGGCGCGGGGCTGCGCCGCCGCCGTGCCCGGGGCTAGCGTGCCGGAATGACGACCCCCTTGTACGACGAGATCGCCGACTGGTACGAGGAGTACGCCACGGTCGGTTCGGCGATCTACATGGACCGCGTCCGGTCGGTGCTGGCGGAGCTGCTGGGTCACGGCCCGGGGCGGTGCCTGGACCTGTGTTGCGGCACCGGGGCGCACGTCGCCGAGCTGCGCCGGCTCGGCTGGACACCGGTCGGCGTGGACCTGTCGGCCGGGCAGCTGCGCCACGCCCGGTCCCGGCTGCCGGTGGCCCGCGCCGACGCGACCGCGCTGCCGCTGGCCGACGCCGTGGTGCCGGCCGCGGTCTGCCTGCTGGCGCACACCGACATGCCGGACTACCCGGCGGCGATCGCGGAGCTGGCCCGGGCGCTGGCGCCGGGCGGCCGGCTGGTGCACGTCGGCGTGCATCCGTGCTTCTGCGGCGCGTTCGCCGACCGGTCCGACCAGGAGCGGATCGTGATCGACGGCGGCTACGCCGAGCGGGAGCGCACGTTCCGGTCGTGGAACTCGCACGGCGTGCGGGCCCGGGTGGGCGCCTGGCACCTGCCCCTGGCCGACCTGCTCACCGCCGTCACCGCCGCCGGCCTGGTCCTCGACCGCGTGGTCGAGTCCGGCTCCGGCCCGATCCCCGACATCCTGGCCTTCGCCGCCACCAAACCCACCTGACCCCCACCCCCCCACCCCCCCCACCCCGCCCTTGCGCGTCGATCATGAAGTTGGCGGCGAATTCGATCTCCGGATCGGCCGCCAACTTCATGATCGACGATGAGGGGTGGGGTGGGCCGGGGGTGGGGGAGACGGCGGAGCCCGGTCCGCCGAGGGGCGGGCCGGGCTCCTGGGTGTGGTGCCGGTGGGTCAGCCGGCGTGCTTGCGGCGGGCGGCGGCCCGGCCGCGCTGCTGCTGGTCCAGCACCACCTTGCGGATGCGCACCGCGACCGGGGTGACCTCGACGCACTCGTCCTCGCGGCAGAACTCGAGGGCCTGCTCCAGCGACAGCTTGCGCGGCGGGATCAGCTTCTCGGTCTCGTCGGAGGTCGACGCCCGCATGTTGGTGAGCTTCTTCTCCTTGGTGATGTTGACGTCCATGTCGTCGGAGCGGGAGTTCTCCCCGACGATCATGCCCTCGTACACCTCGGTGGTCGGCTCGACGAAGAGCTGGCCGCGCTCCTGGAGGTTGATCATGGCGAACGAGGTGACCGCGCCGGCCCGGTCGGCGACCAGCGAACCGTTCTGGCGGGTCCGCAGCTCGCCGAACCACGGCTCGTACGACTCGAAGACGTGGTGCAGGATGCCGGTGCCCCGGGTGTCGGTGAGGAACTCGGTGCGGAAGCCGATCAGGCCGCGCGCCGGCACCAGCCACTCCATCCGGATCCAACCGGTGCCGTGGTTGACCAGCTGCTCCATCCGGCCCTTGCGGGTGGCCAGCAGCTGGGTGATCGCGCCCAGGTACTCCTCCGGCGAGTCGATGGTCAGCCGCTCGACCGGCTCGCAGGTCTTGCCGTCGATCTCCTTGGTGACCACCTGCGGCTTGCCGACGGTCAGCTCGTAGGACTCGCGGCGCATCTGCTCGACTAGGATGGCCAGGGCCAGCTCGCCCCGGCCCTGCACCTCCCAGGCGTCCGGCCGCTCGGTGGGCAGCACCCGCAGCGAGACGTTGCCGATCAGCTCCTTGTCCAGCCGGTCCTTGACCATCCGCGCGGTGACCTTGGCGCCCTTGACCCGGCCGACCAGCGGCGAGGTGTTGGTGCCGATGGTCATCGAGATGGCCGGCTCGTCCACCGTGATCAGCGGCAGCGGGATCGGGTTCTCGGCGTCGGCGAGCGTCTCACCGATCATGATCTCCGGGATGCCGGCGACGGCGATGATGTCGCCCGGCCCGGCGGACTCGGCGGGCTTGCGCTCCAGGCCCTCGGTCATCAGCAGCTCGGAGATGCGGACCCGCTGGGTGCTGCCGTCGGTGCGGCACCAGGCCACGGTCTGGCCCTTGCTGATCGTGCCCTGCCGGACCCGGCACAGCGCCAGCCGGCCGAGGAACGGCGAGGCGTCGAGGTTGGTGACGTGCGCCTGCAGCGGCGCGTCCTCGTCGAACGCCGGCGCCGGGATGGTGTCCAGCAGGGTGCGGAACAGCGGCTCCAGGTTGGTGCTGTCGTCCGGCACCGCGCCGTCGGCGGGCTGGGTGAGCGAGGCGATGCCGTCACGGGCGCAGGCGTAGACGATCGGGAAGTCGATCTGCTCCTCGTCGGCGTCCAGGTCGAGGAAGAGCTCGTAGGTGTCGTCCACGACCTCCTTGATCCGGGCGTCCGGGCGGTCCACCTTGTTGATCACCAGGATGATCGGCATCCGGGCGCGCAGCGCCTTGCGGAGCACGAACCGGGTCTGCGGCAGCGGGCCCTCGCTGGCGTCGACCAGCAGCACCACGCCGTCGACCATGGTGAGGCCGCGCTCGACCTCACCGCCGAAGTCGGCGTGACCGGGGGTGTCGATGATGTTGATGGTGACCGGATCGCCGTCCGCCGGCAGGTATCGCACGCCGGTGTTCTTGGCGAGGATGGTGATGCCCTTCTCCCGCTCGAGGTCCATCGAGTCCATGACCCGCTCGGTGTCCTCGCCACGGGCGCCGTAGGCGCCGGCCTGCCGCAACATGGCGTCGACCAGGGTCGTCTTGCCGTGGTCGACGTGGGCGATGATGGCGACGTTGCGGAGGTCGGTGCGAAGCTGCATACCCTCCATACTCCTGTCTGCGGTTGCCGGGGCACGCCTCGGGGTCACCCCCGAGATGGCCCGGATCTGTGTCGAAAGTGCTGGGCCGACCGTGGCAGCGACTGGCATGCTGGCTCCCGTGCGGGGTGCCGAATGCCTGACCTGCTGAACTGGCTGCAGGAGTTGCCGCCCCTGCTGATCTACCTGGTCGCCGCGACGATCGTCGCGGGCGAGACCGCGGTGATCGTCGGGCTGCTGGTGCCGGGCGAGGCGACCCTGCTGCTGGTCGGCTTCCTAGCGTACGCGGGGACGCTACGGCTCGCCCCCGCGCTGCTGGCCATGACGGCCGCCGCCGTGATCGGAGACACACTCGCCTACCGCGCCGGGCGCCGGTACGGGCCCCGGTTACGCGCCTCCGGTCTCGGCGCCCGGATCGGGCCGCACCGGTGGCGACGGGCCGAGGAGTTGCTGGACCGCCTCGGCGGGCGCGCCATGACCGCCGCCCGGTGGATCGCCTTCGCCCGCACACTGGCGCCCCGGCTGGCCGGCGGGGCCGGGATGCCGTACCGGCGGTTCGCGCCGTGGAACCTGGCCGGGGTGGTGAGCTGGGTCGGCGGTTCGGTGCTCGCCGGCTACCTGGCCGGCGAGTCGTACGAGCGGGTGTCGAAGCTGCTGGGGCGGGCCACCGGGGCGGTGCTGGTGCTGCTGGTGTGCCTGCTCGGCGTGGTGCTTGCCGGTCGTTGGCTGGGGCGTAACCCGGACCCGGCCCGGGCGCTGGTGACCCGCGCCGCCGCGTTGCCCCCGTCGCGCTGGCTGCGGTCCCGCTACGGGGTGCTGTTCTTCCTGGTCGGCATGCGGGTCGGCCCGGTCTGGACGCTGCTGATCAACCTGGCGCTCGGGCTGGTGCTGCTGTTCGCCGTGGGGCTGGCGATGGCCGCGTTGCTGGAGGCGGTGGTCCGGCACAGCGGGCTCGGGGTGCTCGACGGGCTGGTCGGCGACTGGTTCACCGCCCGGCGTACCCCCGGGGTGGCCGACGCGGCGCTGGCCGCGGTCTCGGTGCTGCGCGGCTGGGTGCTGATCACCGCGGTGGCAGTGGTGGCGGCGGTGGTGGCCCGGCGGCAGCGACCCTGGCGCGCGGACCTGCTCGGCGTGGTCGGCACGGTCGGCGCGGCCGTGCCGCTGGTGCTGCTGGTCGTGGTCGCCGACCTGACCGGTCCGGGCGGCCCGGACCGCGTGCGGGACCTGTTCCCCGGCCAGAACGCGGTGGTGACGGCGAGCTTCGGCACCCTGGCGTGGCTGCTGGGGCGCGGGGCACGCTGGCCGGCCGCGGTGGCCGTCTGGACGATCGCCTCGGCCGGCGTGGTCGCGGTCACCGGGGCCCGGCTCTACCTGGGCTGGAGCACGGTCACCGGCACCGCCTCGTCGGTGCTGCTGGGCGCCGCCTGGACCGCCGTGTTCGTGGTCGCCTGGGCGACCCGGGAGCGGGTGGCGGACGCCGGCCCGCCGGCCCCGACGGACGCCGGCCCGGACGGCGTCGGGGCCGAGGCGGCGGCGCCGCCCCGGCCCCGGGAGCGCCGGCCGACGTCGCGGGGACCACGTTGACCCGTCGATGCCTGTTAGGGTGCGCCGACGGAACCACGGGGAGGTTCGATGCGGCGAGGAGTCGGCCGGTTGGCCGCGGCTGCGATGGTGGCGCTGCTGGCGGCGGGGGCGGTGACCGGCTGCGGCGACGAGGAGCCACCGGTTCGCGGGGTGGCGGCGGAGCTGCCCACCGAGGCGCCGGTCGAGGAGCCCGCGGCGGAGGACCCCGTCGACGCGCCGGCCGACGCGCCGAGCGAGGAGCCGCCCGGCGTCGCGGCGATGGGCGGCCGGCCCAGCCCCACCGCGTCGGCGAGCGCGAAGCCGCGGCCGAAGCCGTCGCGCACGTCCACCGCGCCGCTGGCGCGGCCGAAGCCGCCGACCGAGACCCGGGTGCCGCCGGCGCCGAAGCCGCCGGCCAGCGGCTGCAAGCCGAGCTACAAGGGCACCAAGGCGAGCCAGAGTCAGGTGAAGAAGGCGTTGACCGACGCCGCGGCGCGCACCTACTGGCCCACCTCCGCGCCGGACATCCGCATCCCGTCGACCCTGATGAAGGCCACCGCCTGGCAGGAGAGCGGCTGGCAGTCCAACATCTACGCCTGCGACACCGGCGTCGGGCTGATGCAGGTCATGCCGGCCACCGCGGAGTGGATGAACCAGCGGTTCGAGCAGTCGTACGACATCGACGACTACCGGGACAACGCCTACCTGGGCGGCACCTACCTGGCGTGGCTCACCAAGTACATCGGCGACATGTACTTCGAGTCGGACTACCGGCTCGACGCCGCGCTGTGCACCTCGGAGTTGAACTCCTGCCTGCTCAACGCGGTGATCTCGGCGTACAACTTCGGGCACGCGGCGGTGGCGCGGGAGGGGAAGCCGTTGACCATCCCGAACCCGCAGTACGTGTACAACGTGCGCGAGCTGATGACCGGCTGCGAGTGCCTCGCATTCTGATCCGACCGGCACGGCCGGGGGCGGGCGGCACGCCCACCCCCGGCCGGTTCGTCAGTCCCGGGCGGTGACCGGCTCGGCCGGCGCGCCTGCGGTCCCGGCGGGCGCCTCGGGCTCCCGGGTGATCTTCCCGGGCCACCAGAACCGGTCCCCGAGCAGGAACGCCAGGGCCGGCACCAGCACGGTGCGGACCAGCAGCGTGTCCAGCAGCACGCCGACGCAGACGATGATCCCGATCTGGGTGAGCGTGATCAGCGGCAGCACCCCCAGCACCGCGAAGACCGCGGCCAGCAGCACGCCGGCGCTGGTGATGACGCCGCCGGTGACCCGCAGCGCCGACAGCATGCCGTCGCGGGTGCCCGTCCGGCGGGCGTCCTCCCGGGCGCGGGTGACCAGGAAGATGTTGTAGTCCACGCCGAGCGCGACCAGGAACACGAACGCCAGCAGCAGCACCCCGCTGTCCAGCGCCGGGAAGCCCAGAACGTGGTCGAAGATCAGCCAGGCCGCGCCGAGGCTGGCGAAGAACGACGCGATCACGGTCAGCACCAGCAGCAGCGGGGCCAGCAGGCCGCGCAGCAGCAGCACCAGCACGGCGCCGACGAGCAGCAGGATGATCGGCAGGATCAGTCGCAGGTCCTTGGTGTTGGCCTGGCCCGAGTCGTAGGTGGCGGCGACCGTGCCGCCGACCAGGGCGCCGTCCGGTGCGTCCGCGCCGTCGACGGTGGGCGGCGCGGAGTCCGGCACGGCGGCGACCGCGTCGCGCAGCGCCACCACCGCGCGGTCGGAGGCGGCGGTGCCGGGCTCGGCGGTGAGCACCACGTCGATCTGGGCGATCCGGTCGCCGGCGGTGCTCGGCCGGGCGGAGGCGACGCCGTCGACCGCGCCGGCGGCGGCGAGGACCGCCGGGGCGGCCTGCGGGTTGGTGAGCACGGCGACCGGCTGGGTGCTGCCGGCCGGGAACGCCCGCGCGAGGGTCTCGGCGCCGGTGACCGCCTCGGGGCGCTCCCGGAACTGCTCGGTCTCGGACAGTCCGGTGCGGATGCCCAGCCCGCCCAGGGCGAGACCGCCGAGGAGCAGGACGGACAGGACGGCGACCGGCAGCGGCCGGCGGACGACCAGTTCGCCGAGGCGACCCCAGAGCCGGCCCTCGCGGGCGGCGCTGCCCACCTTCGGCACGAACGGCCAGAACAGGCCCCGGCCGAAGAGCACCAGCGCGGCGGGGAGCACGAACAGCGCGGAGAGCATGGCGAAGACCACGCCGATGGCGCAGGCCACCGCGAGTGCCCGGTTGGTCTCCTGCTCGGACAGCAGCAGCGTCAGCACGCCGAGCACGACCGTGCCGCCGCTGGCCAGGATCGGCTCGGCGGTGCGCCGCAGGGCGGCCCGCATGGCCGTGAACCGGTTCTCCTCGCGGCGCAGCTCCTCGCGGTAGCGGGCGATGAGCAGCAGGGCGTAGTCGGTCGCGGCGCCGAAGACCAGCACGCTGGCGATGCCGGTGACCTGGCCGCTCGGCAGGTAGATGCCCAGCGCGGGCACCACGGTCTCCACCGTGCGCAGGGTGAACTGCTCGGCGGCGGCGACCACCAGCAGCGGGACGAGCCACAGGAACGGGCTGCGATAGGTGACCAGCAGCAGCAGCGCCACGACCGCGGCGGTGACCAGCAGCAGCGTGGTGTCGGCGCCCTGGAACACCTTGCTCAGGTCGGCGGTGAAGGCGGGACCGCCGGTGACCTCGACGGTCAGGTCGTCGGGCAGGCCGGCGACGGCGTCGCGCACCTTGACCACCTCGTCGACGACTGCCTGCTGATCGCCCGCGGTGGACAGCGGCACGGCGACCAGCGCGACGGTGCCGTCCGGGGAGAGCTGGGCGGGGGAGACCCGCCCGCCGACGGCGAGCGCGCCGAGCTTGCCGGCGGCGCCGTCGAGCGCGCTGCGGTCGGACGCGCTGAGCGGGGCCCGGTCGGCGCGGCTCACCACCACCAGCGCGGCCTGGGTGTCGCGGGACGGGAGCTGGTCCTGGAGGCGTTCGACCTGCGTCGACTGCCACTCGACGGACAGGCCGGTGGCGGAGACCGGTTGGGGGTTGTCCGGCTTGGGTAGACCGAACACGACCGCGCCGACGACGAGGGCGGCGACCACGGTCAGCCAGGCGGCCAACCGGCCCCGGGCGACGCGGGTGAACAGGGACATCGGGAGCCTCACATGCCTTCTGCCGGTTGATTCTCGCCAGCCGAGTATCTTGATGAGCGAGATTATCCGGGAAGGCTCTATGCTGCAACCGGACCGGGCAGGGGGGTGGCGGCGAGCGGTGGCGGGGCACGGCATGTACCGGCGACGGGACGACCCACGAGGGCGGCTGGTCGCCGAGATCGCCAACGACCTGCGTCGCTACTCCACCGACGCGCAGCACGTCGGGCACGCGTTCGCCGGGCTGCACGGGCTGAACCCGACCGACCTGCAGGCGCTGATCGCGGTGATGGAGGCCGAGCTGGTGGGCGACCCGATCACCCCCGGCCGCCTCGGCGACGTGCTCAACCTCTCGTCCGGGTCGGTCACCGCCCTGGTCGACCGCCTGGAGCGCGCGGGTCACATCCGGCGCGACCGGGACACCGCCGACCGGCGCAAGATCCTGCTGCACTACGCCGACCGGGGCGCCACCCTGGCGCAGAGCTTCTTCGGCCCGCTGGGCCGGCGCACCGACGAGGTGATGGACCGGTTCACCGACGACGAGCTGGCCGTGGTGCACCGGTTCATGCGGGAGATGGTGCGCAGCATGCGCGCGCACCGCGACGAGGTGCGCGCCGCCCGGGGCGGCGCCGAGCCGGCCGGCGACCGTTGACCGTGCGGCTGGTCACCCGGCTCGCATCGGCGGCGCTGCGGCTGCCCGCCGCCCGCACCGGCCGGGTCACCGTCACCCGCGACCTTCCGGTACGGGTCCGCGACGGCACCACCCTGCGCACCGACCACTACGCGCCGGGGCTGCCCGGTGCCGCCTGCGTGCTGATCCGCACCCCGTACGGGCGGGGTGGCCCGATGCGGCTGCTCGGCCGGCTGGTCGCCGAGCGCGGCTTCCACGTGGTGATCCAGTCCTGCCGCGGCACGTACGGCTCCGGTGGCGAGTTCGCGCCGCTGGTGCACGAGCGCGACGACGGGTTGGACACCCTCGACTGGCTGCGCCGACAGCCCTGGTGGACCGGCGCGTTCGGCATGTTCGGCGCCAGCTACCAGGGTTTCGTGCAGTGGGCGGTGGCCGCCGAGGCGGGCGACGAGCTGCGCGCGATGGTCGCGGTGGTGACCGCCTCGGCGACCCGCGACTCGACGTACGCGGGGGAGTCCTTCGCGCTGGACACGGTGCTCACCTGGGCGGAGCTGCTGCAGGCGCAGACCGTGCCCTGGCTGGCCCGGCAGTGGGAACTCAAGCGTGGCCAGCCCCGGCTGGTCCGCGCGTTGACCCACCTGCCGCTGGCCGAGGCGGACCGGGTCGCCACCGGTGTGACGGTGCCGTTCTTCCAGGAGTGGCTCCGCCACCACACGCCGGACGCCGACTACTGGCGCGCCCGGGTCTTCGGCGACCGGATCGAGGAGGTCCGCGCGCCGGTCGCGATGGTCAGCGGCTGGCAGGACATCTTCCTGCCGGCCCAGCTCGACGACTACGCGCGGCTGCGCGCCGCCGGCGCCCGTCCGAGGCTGACCGTCGGCCCGTGGACGCACGGCAGCCCGGGGCTGCTGGTCGCGTCCCTGCGGGAGGGGCTGGACTGGTTCGCCGAGCACCTGGCCGGGCGGGCGGGGCCACCGCGCGCGGCA
The DNA here is from genome assembly GCF_900090105.1 of Micromonospora humi. GTDB lineage: Bacteria > Actinomycetota > Actinomycetes > Mycobacteriales > Micromonosporaceae > Micromonospora > Micromonospora humi. Next base: position 507,239 of record NZ_FMDM01000003.1, read on the forward strand.
GCGGAGCGCGCGTCGGTCCGGGTGCACGTCGGTGGCGCCGGGGGCGGCTGGCGGGACCTGCCGGACTGGCCGCCGCCGGCCACGGCGACGCGCTGGCACCTGCAACCCGACGGCGGCCTCGCCCCCGAACCACCGGCCGGCGGCGGGCCGGACCGGATCCGGTACGACCCGGCCGACCCGACCCCCTCGCTGGGCGGGCCGCTGCTGGTGGCCCAGCGGGCGGGCGCGGTGGACAACCGGCCGGTGGAGTCCCGCCCGGACGTGCTGACCTACACCAGCGAGCCGGTGCGCGAGGCGGTGGAGGTGGTCGGGCCGGTGCGCGCCGAACTCCACCTGCGCAGCGAGCTGTCCTACCTGGACGTGTTCGTGCGGCTGTGCGACGTGGACCGCTGCGGACGCTCCTGGAACGTCTGCGACGGCCTGGTCCGCGTCGAACCGGGACGGTTCCCGGACGACGGGTCCGGTGTGCTCCGGGTGCCGGTCACGCTCTGGCCGACCGCCCACCGGTTCGCGCCCGGGCACCGGCTGCGGCTCCAGGTCTCCGGCGGCGCCCACCCGCGCTACGCGCGCAATCCCGGCACCGGCGAGCCGCTCGGCACCGCAGTCACGCTCCGTGCCGGATGGCGAGAGGTGCTGCTCGATCGCGAGCACCCTTCGGCTGTGCTGCTGCCGCTCGTAGCCGCTTCGTCCACAGCGGGCAGACTTCGAAAATAGCGGCTCTGAGCTGGGATTTTCCCTCCATGGAGGATACGCTCCAGACAAGTGCCCGTCGCAGTGCAGTCATCCGGTAGGGGCGCGTCCGCAGATTTCACCCCATCACCCGTCGTGATTGTCACGCCCTTGCCGAGCATCGATCGGAAGGGGATCTGCCATGACGTCGGCCCCGGCAAACCTGCTGGCCGTCCGCACCCTGTTACTCACCTATCTCAACGTCGACAAGAACGTCGTCCGCGACGCCGACCTCGAGCCGGCGGAGGTCGGCATCGTCGGCGACCCCAGTCACCGGGGCGGCTACCACTGTGGCTCGGACCGGGTGGTCGCGAACGACTATTCGGTGGTGGAGTCCACCCGGGACCGTTCCGGACTGACGCTCTACGCCTCCGCGCTGGACGTCGGCACGTTCTCGGTCCGCTCCGGCGGCGCCACGCACACGCTGCGGACGTTCTCCACCTGGCTGGTGGCGCAGTGCGCGGCGAACGCGACCGACGCCCGGGACATCCGGGAGGTCATCTACTCCCCGGACGGCCGCACCGTGCGGCGGTGGGACCGGCTGGGCAAGCGCACCACCGGCGACAGCAGTCACCTGTACCACACCCACATCAGCTTCTTCCGCGACTCGACCAAGGCGGGCCGGGACCAGACCCCGCTGTTCCGCCGCTACCTCACCGCGATCGGCCTGATCGCCCCCGCGAACCCGGAGACCGACATGGAACAGACCGACAAGCTCATCCGCAACACCGGCTCGTCCAGCCGTACGGTCGGCGACGTCTTCGCCGACCTGCAGAACCTGCGCAACTGGCTGATCTCGCCGGTCGGCACCGCCGGACTGGTCAATCCGCCGCCGGCGAACTCGCCGTTGCAGCAGATGCTGGCGATGCTCCAGGCCTGGCCGGCGCTCGTGGCGCAGGTCAACGAGCTGTCTGGCAAGGACTTCACCGACGAGCAGCAGATCGTCACCGGCGTCCTCGCCGGTCTGCCACCGGAGAAGATCGCCGCGGCCATCCCGCCGCAGATCGCCCGGGACGTCGCCGACGAACTGTCCCGGCGCCTCACCGCCTGATCCGCCCACGCCGCGACGACTGCAGCGTCGCGGCGCCGGGTCCCGAAGTTCAGCAATAATCATTGCGCAATATCTCTTGCGAATGTAAGACTCGGCCGCATGGATCAGCCGACGGTCAGACAGGTCACCGACTCCCGGGTGCTCGCCGCGCTCGCCCACCCGCTCCGCCGCCGTCTCATGGACGTGCTCAAGGTCTACGGCCCGTGCACCGTGGGCATGCTCGCCGAGCGCACCGACCAGTCGCCGGCGAACGTCAGCCACCACCTCAAGGTGCTCGCGGCCGCCGACCTGCTGGTCGAGGCGCCCGAACTGGCCCGCGACCGCCGGGAACGCTGGTGGAAGCCGCGCAACCGGGGAGTGCGCTGGTCGAACACCGACTTCGACGACGACCCCTCCGCCCGGGTGGTGGCCGACGCGGCCAGCTCGCTCAACCTGGAGCGCCACGCCGAGCTGGTGCGGTCCTGGCACGCCGCCCCCGAGGAGGCCCACGCCGCCTGGGGCGACGGACCGTTCAGCACCGACCACTGGCTGCACCTGACGCCGGACGAGCTGACCGAGCTCAGCCGCGAGGTGGTCGCCCTCTTCACCCGCTGGGCCGATCGCGCGCTGCCCGACGACGGGCAGACCCGCGAGCCGGTGTTCGTGTTCGCCCACGGCGTGCCGAGCCGGCCGTGACCGCTCCCGCCGGCGCGTGCGCACCGCCCACCGTCCCACCGCGCGACGGGCTGTTCCGGCACCGCGACTTCCGGCTGCTCTGGACCGGCCACACCGTCAGCGCCGTGGGCAGCAACATGACCACCGTGGCGTTGCCGCTGGTCGCGGTGGCGGTGCTCGACGCCAGCACGTTCCAGGTGGCGGTGCTGACCGCCGCGGCCTGGCTGCCCTGGCTGCTCGCCGGCCTGCCGGTCGGCGCCTGGGTCGACCGGGTCCGCCGCCGCCCCGTGATGATCGCCGCCGATCTGGTCGCGGCCGCGTCGTTCGCCAGCGTCCCGGTGGCCGCCCTGCTCGACCTGCTCACCGTCGGGCACCTGCTGGCCGTGGCGCTCGGCGCCGGCCTGGCCCGGGTCTTCTTCGAAACCGCCGACCAGGTCTACCTGCCCACCCTGCTGCCACCCGAGCAGGTGCCACCGGCCAACTCCCGGCTGCACGCCACCCAGACCGCGAGCTACCTGCTCGGCCCCGGGCTGGCCGGCCTGATCGCCCAGCTCGCCGGCGCGGTGACCGCGGTGGCGCTGGACGCGGTGAGTTTCCTGGCGTCGGCGCTGTGCCTGCACCGCATCCGGACGGTCGAACCCCGTCCGGCCCGCCCCGACGGGACCCCGTCGATGCGCCGGGAGGTGGCCGACGGGCTGCGCTTCGTCACCCGGGACCCGTACCTGCGGGTGCTGACGGTCTTCGGCGCGGCCAGCAACATCGGGCTCACCGGCTACCAGGCGGTGCTGGTGGTCTTCCTGGTCCGCTCCGCCGACCTGCCGGCCGGCCTGGTCGGCCTCCTGATCGGCCTGGCCAGCCTCGGCGGGGTCGTCGGCGCGGCGCTGGCCGCCCGGCTGGCCCGTCGGGTCGGCACCGCACGCGCGCTGCTGCTCGCCGGCGGGCTCACCGGCCCGCCCGCGCTGCTGATCCCGCTCGCCGGCCCCGGCGCGCGGACGGTGTGGCTGGTGCTCGGCGGCGTGCTGGTGAGCCTCGGCGTCGCGATCGGCAACGTGGTCAAGGGCAGCTTCCGGCAGACCTACACGCCGCACCGGCTGCTCGGCCGGGTCACCGTCAGCATGCATCTGCTCAACTACGGCACCATCCCGCTCGCCGCGCTGGTGGCCGGCGCGCTGGGTGCCGCCTGGGGGCCGGCCGGCGCGATCCGGGTGATGACCGCGTGGCTGGCGCTCACCCCGCTGATCCTGCTGGTCGGGCCGCTACGACGGCGGCGGGACCTGCCGGCGGCGCCCGCCTGACAGCGTGCTGCGGCGGCGGTCGGAACCCGACCGCCGCCACCGGCACATCGTCACATCGGACGAACGTTGTCCGCCTGCGGGCCCTTCTGGCCCTGCGTCACCTCGAACTCGACCTTCTGGCCCTCGTTGAGCTCGCGATACCCACCGCTCTGGATGGCCGAGTAGTGGACGAACACGTCCGGGCCTCCGCCGTCCTGCTCGATGAAGCCGAAGCCCTTTTCCGAGTTGAACCACTTGACCGTGCCGGTTGCCATGCGTCTCTCCCTGTTCAATGCGGGTGAGCACCGGCCCGCGGCCGGTGATCGCCCCTGTACCTCCCCGACAGTAACCGCCCGGACCCGGATCCGCTGGCGGAAGTGCCGGCGTGGCTCGTGAATACTCCGGCGCCGGAAATGCCACCGGCGGCCGCCGGGGCGCGGCATGCTTGCCCCGATGAGCACAACGACGGCGCTGACCGACCTGCAACGGGAGATCACCGCGCCCGGGGCGGGTCCGGACCGGCTGCGCCTGATGGCCACGCCGTTCGTGCCCGAAGTGCGGCTGCACCTGGCCGAGGACGCCATCCTGTGGTGGGCGCGGATGGAGGCCGCCGCCGGTCGGTCGCTGCCACCGCCGTACTGGGCCTCCGTCTGGGCCGGCGGGCAGGCGCTGGCCCGGCACCTGCTCGACCACCCCGAAATCGTCGCCGGGCGGCGCGTGCTCGACCTGGCCGCCGGTTCGGGACTGGTGGCCATCGCCGCCGCGCTGGCCGGCGCCGGCGAGGTGGTGGCCAACGACGTCGACCCGTACGCGCTGGCCGCCGTGACCGTCAACGCCCGGGCGAACCGGGTCCGGGTCACCGCCGACGGCGCCGACCTGCTCGACGGTGTGGCCGGCGTCGACCTGCTGGTGGCCGGCGACGCCCTCTACGACGCGGGGCTGGCCGCCCGGGTGCTGCCCTACCTGCGGCGCTGCGCCGACCGGGGCGTCGAGGTGCTCGTCGGCGACCCGGACCGGGGCCACCTGCCGCCGGACGGGCTCGAGTTGGTGGCCAGCTATCCGGTACCGACCACCGAGCCCGCCGTCGACTCCCCGGTGCGCCAGGTGCAGGTGTTGCGTCCGCGCTGACTCGGGGATCCTCCGGATGCGGCCTCGGGGGCGTGTGGGGGATCACGCCCGATGTCCCGGCCGGCCGATCGGGCATAGCGTGCCAGGCATGACGGATCTCCTCGCCCAGTTCGGGCAGCTGCCCACCACGCTGCTGATGGGGCTGCTGGGCGTGGTGATGCTCGCCGACGCCGTACCCCTGCTCGGGGTGCTGGTGCCCGGCGACGCCGCGGTCCTCGCCGCGGTCGGCGCGGGCCGGCCGGTCGGCGGGGTGGCGGCGGTCGCGGCGGTGGTGGCCGGTTGCCTGGCCGGCTGGTCGCTGAGCTTCCTCGCCGGGCGGATCTGGGGCGGGCGGCTGCGCCGCGGTCGGTTGGGCGGCTGGATCGGCGAGTCCCGCTGGGCGGCCGCGGAGACGCTGCTGCGCCGCGGCGGCGGGCGGATCGTGCTGGTGGCGCCGTTCCTGCCGGTGTTCAACGCGTTGCTGCCGCTGGCCGCCGGTGGCCTGCGGATGCCGTACCGGCGGTTCGTCGCCTGCGCGGCGCTCGGTGCCACCGCGTGGGCCGGGCTCTACGTGGCGCTCGGGTTGGCCGCGCGGACGCTCACCGGTCTGCTGCCCGGCGCGCTCGACCCGACGGTGCTCACCATGGCGGTCGGGCTGCTGCTCGCCGGGCCGGTGCTGCTCGGCACCCGGCGCCGGCTGCGCGCGGTGACCGGCTGAGCGGCCGGGCCCGGCCGCCACGGGGGAGGCCGGGCCCGGCGCGTGTCACCAGCCGCGCGCCCGCCACTGCGGCACGGCGGGCCGCTCGGCGCCGATGGTGCTGTCCTTGCCGTGGCCGGGATAGAACCAGGTCTCGTCCGGCAGCCGGTCGAAGAGCTTCGCCTCCACGTCGTCGATGAGCGGGCCGAAGCGTTCCGGGTCCTGGTCGGTGTTGCCCACGCCGCCGGGGAAGAGCGAGTCGCCGGTGAACAGGTGCGGCCCGCCGGCCGGGTCGCGGTAGAGCAGCGCGATCGAACCCGGGGTGTGCCCGCGCAGGTGGATCACCTCCAGCGCGCAGTCGCCGACGGTGACGGTGTCGCCCTCGCGCAGCGCCTCGGTGGCGATCGGCAGGCCCTCGGCGTCGTCGGCGTGCACCAGCGCGCGGGCGCCGGTCTTGGCCACGACCTCCTCCAGCGCGACCCAGTGGTCCATGTGCCGGTGGGTGGTGACCACGGTCGCCAGGCCGCCGTCGCCGATCAGCTCCAGGAGGCGGGGCGCCTCGTTCGCGGCGTCGATCAGCAGCTGCTCGCCGGTGCCGCGGCAGCGCAGCAGGTAGGCGTTGTTGTCCATCGGGCCCACCGACAGCTTGGTGACGACGAGTCGGTCGAGTTCGCGCACGGCCGGCGGACCGCCGTGCGTGACGTCTCCGGTGTAGGTCATGACGGTCTTCAGATCCATTCCGGTGGGGTCGGCAGGGGGCCGTCGGGGTCGACGGTGAGCAGCTCGCCGGTGCCCCGGCCGGTCAGCCAGGCGGCGAGTTCCGGCGCGGGGCCGGTGACCGTGGGCGCCCCCTCGGGATCGCCCACGACGATGTCGTGCCCGGCGCCGTCGACCCGCAGCACCATGGCCGGCGCCTCGGGGTCGCCGGTCAGCCCGGTCGTCACCTCGTGCAGCAGCCGGTGCGCGAACGCCGCCGGCCAGTCCGCCGGCAGGTAGCCGGCCGCCAGGTCGACGTGGTGCACCTCGACCTCGCGCAACCGGCCCCAGACCAGCAGCGCCGCCGGCCACGGGCCGCGCCGGGCCTGCACCGTGGCGCCCCACGCCCCGGCCGGCATCGCCGCCACCGCCGCGTCGAAACGCTGGCCGCTGCGACGCAGGTCGTCCAGCAGGTCGGCCGGGCCCCGGCCGGCGCCCGCCTCGATGTCGGCGTTACGGGCCTCGATCGAGGCGTACATCGGGATCGGTTCGCCGGTGCGCGCGGCGGTGAGCAGGTTGACGAAGCCGTCGGCGTTGCGGGCCAGGTGGGTGAGCACGTGCGCGCGGGTCCAGCCGGGCAGCAGCGACGGCGCCGCGACGTCCGCGGCGGCCAGGCCCGCCACGGTACGCAGCAGCCGGTCGTTCGCCGCGGCCAGCTCGCCGGTCAGCAGCAGGGGATCAGTCGTCATCGGGTTCGACAGTAGCGGGCCCCGCGCCGCCGCGCCCGGAGTGGAAATCGCTTTCCGCGCGTCGGCGCGCCGCCTACCGTCGGGGCCGACGACAGCGGGTCGCGGCGACGGGAGGGAGGTGGTGAGCATGCCGGTCGCAGCGCGCGTGTTCGACCCCGATTCCCCACCACACCGATGAGGACACCATGACCCTCGACCTGACCGCCCTCGGCTGGGACGCCGACTGGGCGACCCACCTCGATCGACGCGCCGACCACCGACCCGGGCGGGTGGCCCGGGTGGACCGCGGCGTGTGCACCGTGCTGCGGCCGGAGGGCCCGGTGCGGGCGAGCCTCGGCGGCGGCGTGCTCGCCGCCGCGGCCCGCGACCTGACCGCGTTGCCCTGCGCCGGCGACTGGGTGCTGCTGGTCACCTGGCCGGACGGCCCGGTCACCGTGGAGGCGGTGCTGCCCCGGCGCACCGCGCTGGTGCGGCGCACGGCCGGCAAGGACGCCAGCGGCCAGGTGCTGGCCGCCAACCTGGACGCCGCCGCGGTGGTCGAGCCGGTGCACCCGGCGCCGGACCCCGCCCGGATCGAGCGCCTGCTCTCGCTGGTCCACGAATCCGGCGCCGAGCCGCTGGTGGTGCTCACCAAGTCCGACCTGGCGGCCGACCCGGCCGCGGTGGCCCGGCAGCTGACCGAGCTGGCGCCCGGGGTGCCGGTGCTGCCGGTCAGCGCCGAGCGGGGTACCGGGCTGGCGCCGCTGCGCCGGCATGTCGCCCCGGGGCGCACGCTGGGCCTGCTCGGCCCCTCCGGCGCCGGCAAGTCGAGCCTGGTCAACGCGCTGGCCGGGGCGGAGGTGATGCCGACCCAGGCGATCCGCCGGGTCGACGGCAAGGGGCGGCACACCACCACCTGGCGGGCGCTGGTGCCGGTGCCGGGTGGGGGCGCGGTGCTCGACACCCCCGGCGTACGGGCGGTCGGCCTGCTGGACGGCGCGGCCGGGCTGGACCGCGCGTTCGCCGACATCGCCGAGCTGGCCGCCGGCTGCCGGTACGCCGACTGCGCGCACGACGCCGAGCCGGGGTGCGCGGTGCGGGACGCGTTGGACCGCGGCGAGCTGCCGGCGCGCCGGTGGGAGAGCTGGCGGCGGTTGCAGCGGGAGGTCGCGTACGAGGGCGGTCGGCGCGCGGCCCGGCTGGCCGCCGAGCGGCGGGGCGGCTGGCGCGGCGGGCGGCGACGCGCCGGGCGTCCGGCGACCCCGCCCGCTCCCGGCGCGTTCTGAGCTGGGGGAATGTCCGCGCCACGGAAGTTGTCACACCTCGGGGCTAGAGTTGCCGGGGCGCTTTCCCTGCGCATTGCGACTATGGGAAACCGCTCCGGCAACTCATGAAAAACAGACTTCGCCTCACATTCTTCTTCCGGGAGCACACGCACCGTGGCCGACCGTCTGATCATCCGTGGCGCGCGCGAGCACAACCTGCGTGACGTCAGTCTCGACCTGCCCCGGGACGCCCTGATCGTCTTCACCGGGCTGTCCGGTTCGGGCAAGTCGAGCCTGGCGTTCGACACCATCTTCGCCGAGGGGCAGCGCCGCTACGTCGAGTCGCTGTCGTCGTACGCCCGGCAGTTCCTCGGCCAGATGGACAAGCCCGACGTCGACTTCATCGAGGGCCTCAGCCCGGCCGTCTCCATCGACCAGAAGTCCACCTCGCGCAACCCGCGCTCCACCGTCGGCACCATCACCGAGGTCTACGACTACCTGCGTCTCCTCTTCGCCCGCATCGGCGAGCCGCACTGCCCGATCTGCGGCGAGCGGATCTCCAAGCAGAGCCCGCAGCAGATCGTCGACCGGGTGCTCGCCATGCCGGAGGGCACCAAGTTCATGGTGCTCGCCCCGGTGGTGCGCGGCCGCAAGGGCGAATACGTCGACCTCTTCGCCGAGCTGCAGGCCAAGGGCTACGCGCGGGCCCGGGTCGACGGCGTGGTGCACCCGCTGACCGAGCCGCCGAAGCTCAAGAAGCAGGAGAAGCACACCATCGAGGTGGTGATCGACCGGCTCAGCGTCAAGGCCAGCGCCAAGCAGCGGCTGACCGACTCGGTCGAGGCCGCGCTCGGCCTCTCCAGCGGCCTGGTGCTGCTCGACTTCGTCGACCTGCCGGAGGACGACCCGGCCCGGGAGCGCCGCTACTCCGAGCACCTGGCCTGCCCCAACGACCACCCGCTCGCGATCGAGGACCTGGAACCCCGGGTCTTCTCCTTCAACGCGCCCTACGGCGCCTGCCCGGAGTGCACCGGCCTGGGCACCAAGAAGGAGGTCGACCCCGAGCTGGTCATCCCGGACCCGGAGCGCACGCTGCGCGAGGGCGCGATCCAGCCCTGGGCCACCGGGCACAACCTGGAATACTTCCTGCGCCTGCTGGAGGCGCTCGGCGAGGCCGAGCACTTCGACGTCGACACGCCGTGGCGGGCGCTGCCGTCGCGGGCGCAGAAGACGATCCTGCACGGCTCCGACGACCAGGTGCACGTGCGCTACCGCAACAAGTACGGTCGCGAGCGCTCCTACTACACCGGCTTCGAGGGTGTGGTGCAGTGGATCGAGCGCCGGCACACCGACACCGAGTCGGAGTGGTCCCGCGACAAGTACGAGGGCTACATGCGCGACGTGCCCTGCGCGGCCTGCGGCGGCGCGCGGCTCAAGCCGGAGGTGCTCGCGGTCACGCTGGCCGGCAAGAGCATCGCCGAGGTCTGCAACCTCTCCGTCGGCGAGGCGGCCGACCTGCTCGCCGGCATCGAGCTGACCGACCGGCAGAAGATGATCGCCGAGCGCGTGCTCAAGGAGATCAACGCCCGGCTGAAGTTCCTGCTCGACGTGGGCCTGGACTACCTCTCCCTGGACCGCCCGGCCGGCACGCTCTCCGGCGGCGAGGCGCAGCGCATCCGCCTCGCCACCCAGATCGGCTCCGGTCTGGTCGGGGTGCTCTACGTGCTCGACGAGCCGTCGATCGGCCTGCACCAGCGGGACAACCACCGGCTCATCGAGACGCTGCTGCGGCTGCGCGGGCTGGGCAACACGCTGATCGTGGTCGAGCACGACGAGGACACCATCCGGGTGGCCGACTGGATCGTCGACATCGGCCCCGGCGCCGGCGAGCACGGCGGCAAGATCGTGCACAGCGGTTCGGTGCCGGCGCTGCTCGACAACGACGAGTCGGTCACCGGCGCCTACCTGGCCGGGCGCAAGGCCATCCCGACCCCGGCCACCCGCCGGCCGCAGACGCCGGGCCGGGAACTGGTGGTGCACGGCGCGCGCGAGCACAACCTGCGCAACCTCACCGTGAGCTTCCCGCTCGGCCAGCTCATCGCGGTCACCGGGGTCAGCGGCTCGGGCAAGTCGACGCTGGTCAACGACATCCTCTACACGGTGCTCGCCAACCAGATCAACGGCGCCCGGCTGGTGCCCGGCCGGCACACCCGGATCACCGGCCTGGAGCACGTCGACAAGGTCGTCGGCGTGGACCAGTCGCCGATCGGGCGGACGCCGCGCTCCAACCCGGCCACCTACACCGGGGTCTGGGACCACGTCCGCAAGCTCTTCGCCGAGACCACCGAGGCCAAGGTCCGGGGGTACGGCCCGGGCCGGTTCTCGTTCAACGTCAAGGGCGGGCGCTGCGAGGCGTGCTCCGGCGACGGCACGATCAAGATCGAGATGAACTTCCTGCCCGACGTCTACGTCCCCTGCGAGGTGTGCAAGGGCGCCCGCTACAACCGGGAGACGCTGGAGGTGCACTACAAGGGCCGCACGGTGGCCGAGGTGCTGGACATGCCGATCGAGGAGGCCTCCGAGTTCTTCTCCGCCATCCCGGCCATCCACCGGCACCTGAAGACGCTCGTCGACGTCGGCCTGGGCTACGTCCGGCTCGGCCAGCCCGCGCCGACGCTGTCCGGTGGTGAGGCGCAGCGGGTGAAGCTCGCCTCCGAGCTGCAGAAGCGGTCCACCGGCCGGACGGTCTACGTGCTCGACGAGCCCACCACCGGCCTGCACTTCGAGGACATCCGCAAGCTGCTGCTGGTGCTGGAGGGGCTGGTCGACAAGGGCAACACGGTGATCACCATCGAGCACAACCTCGATGTGATCAAGACGGCCGACTGGCTGATCGACATGGGTCCCGAGGGCGGTCACCGGGGCGGCACCGTGCTCGCCACCGGCACTCCGGAGGAGGTCGCCGAGGTGGCGGAGAGCCACACCGGCGAGTTCCTGCGGCCGATCCTCAAGCTGGCCGGCGAGGCCAAGGGCGCCAAGGCGGCCACCACGCGGGCGGCGAAGGCGAACGGCGCCACGAAGACGCGGGCCCGCAAGGTGCCGGCGGGGGCGCGCTGACCGACGCGTACACGAGTGTCACCTGTTTCGTGACGCTCCGGTATGAACCGTGCCCCACCCTGGTGCGTGTACCGCAGTGTGGCCACGGATCATGACCGGTGGCGACAGCCGAGAGAGAGGCCGGAGATGAGTGATGACCAGGTGCTGACCGGACCGGCCACACAGAGCCGCCGGGCCCTGCTCGCGGGCGCCGGCGCGGTCGGCGCGGCCGTGGTGCTCGCGGGTTGCGGCGACGACGACGCGGCCCCGGGGGCGGCCCCGACCAGCGGCGGGCCGCCCGGTGCCAGCGCCACCGGCGACGCCGGCGGCGGCAACCGCGACAGCAGCGGTCCGCTGGCCCGCACCACCGACATCCCGGTCGGGGGCGGCGCGGTGTACGCCAGCAAGGGCGTCGTGATCACCCAGCCCGAGGCGGGCCAGTTCAAGGCGTTCGACCCCATCTGCACGCACCAGGGTTGCCCGGTGTCGAACGTCGACGGCGGCACCATCAACTGCACCTGCCACAACAGCCGGTTCTCGATCGCCGACGGCTCGGTGAAGGCGGGGCCCGCCACCAAGCCGCTCGCGGCCAAGGAGATCAAGGTCGAGGGCGACCAGATCGCGCTGGCCTGACCGCACGCGCCGCCGCCGTCCGCCGCCTCCGGGGCGGGTGCGGCGGCGGCCGGGTGTCGGGGGTGCGGACTAGGCTTGACCCGTGGCTGACCCCTCGACCTATCGTCCCGCGACCGGCACCATTCCGGAGTCCCCAGGGGTCTACCGCTTCCGCGACGGCACCGGCCGGGTGATCTATGTCGGCAAGGCGCGCAACCTGCGCAGCCGGCTCAACTCCTACTTCGCCGACCCGGTCAACCTGCACCAGCGCACCCGGCAGATGGTCTTCACCGCCGAGTCGGTCGACTGGATCACCGTGGCCACCGAGGTGGAGGCGCTCCAGCAGGAATACACCTGGATCAAGCAGTACGACCCCAGGTTCAACGTCCGCTACCGCGACGACAAGTCCTACCCCTACCTGGCGGTCACCCTCGACGAGGAATACCCGCGCCTGCAGGTGATGCGTGGCGCCAAGCGCAAGGGGGTGCGCTACTTCGGGCCCTACTCGCACGCCTGGGCCATCCGCGAGACGCTCGACCTGCTGCTGCGGGTCTTCCCGGCACGCACCTGCTCCTCCGGGGTGTTCAAGCGGGCCGGTCAGGTCGGCCGGCCCTGTCTCCTGGGCTACATCGGCAAGTGCTCGGCGCCGTGCGTCGGCACGGTCAGCGCCGAACGCCACCGGGAGATCGTCGACGGTTTCTGCGACTTCATGGCCGGCCGCACCGACACCATGGTGCGCCGCCTGGAGAAGGACATGCTCGAGGCCAGCGAGCAGTTGGAGTTCGAGCGGGCCGCCCGGCTGCGCGACGACGTGGCCGCGCTGCGCCGGGCCATGGAGAAGCAGACCGTGGTCCTCGGCGACGGCACCGACGCCGACGTGGTGGCGTTCGCCGACGACCCGCTCGAAGCCGCGGTGCAGGTCTTCCATGTCCGCGACGGCCGGGTGCGCGGCCAGCGCGGCTGGGTGGTGGAGAAGACCGAGGAGCTGACCACCGGCGACCTGGTGCACCACTTCTGCACCCAGGTCTACGGCGGCGAGCAGGGGGAGGCCGACGTGCCCCGCGAGCTGCTCGTCCCCGAGCTGCCCGCCGACGCGGACGCGCTCGCCGACTGGCTCTCCACCCGGCGCGGCAGCCGGGTGTCGCTGCGGGTGCCGCAGCGCGGCGACAAGCGGTCGCTGCTGGAGACCGTCGAGCGCAACGCGAGAGACGCGCTGGCCCGCCACAAGCTCAAGCGCGCCGGTGACCTGACCACCCGCAGCCAGGCCCTCGACGAGATCGCCGACGCGCTCGCCATGCGCACCTCGCCGCTGCGCATCGAGTGCTACGACGTCTCCCAGATCCAGGGCACCGACGTGGTCGCCAGCATGGTCGTCTTCGAGGACGGGCTGCCCCGCAAGAGCGAATATCGACGGTTCATCGTGCGCGGCGCCACCGACGACCTCGCCGCCATGTCCGAGGTGCTGCGCCGGCGCTTCGCCCGCTACCTCGACGCGCGGGCCGAGACCGGCGAGCTGGGCGAGGAGACCGCCGCCGATCCCGACCGTCCGGGCATCGACCCGACGACCGGGCGGCCACGCCGGTTCGCGTACCCGCCGCAGCTGGTGGTGGTCGACGGCGGTCCGCCTCAGGTGGCCGCCGCCGCGAAGGCGCTGGCCGAGCTGGGCATCGACGACGTGGCGCTGTGCGGGCTGGCCAAGCGGCTGGAAGAGGTCTGGCTGCCCGACGACGACTACCCGGTCATCCTGCCGCGCACCTCCGAGGCGCTCTACCTGCTGCAACGGGTCCGCGACGAGGCTCACCGCTTCGCCATCACGTTCCACCGCCAGCGGCGCTCCAAGCGGATGACCGAGTCGGCGCTGGACAACGTGCCCGGCCTCGGCGAGGTGCGGCGCAAGGCGCTGCTGCGGCACTTCGGCTCGCTCAAGCGGCTCTCCGCGGCCACCGTGGAGGAGATCACCGAGGTGCCCGGCGTGGGCCGCCGCACGGCCGAGGCGATCCTCGCCGCCCTCGACAGCGACCCGGCGAAGACGCCGTCCTGACCACGGCCGCGGTGGACCCCGGCGCCTATCCTTCGGCCCATGGGAGCGATCAAGCCGTGGCACCTGTCCGTCCTGCTGCTCTGTTGCCTGCTGCCGACCGCCGCGGCCGTGGCCGGTGGGTTCTGGGCGCTCCGCCGCTCCCGCAGTCGCCGCTGACCGCACCGGTCACGCCGAGGCGGGCACCGACCGCGTCCCCGGCTCACCCGCACGGTGCGTAACGGCTCCCGGGTGAGGTGTACTTGTGCGCGGTATACCTCAGGGTCATAAGTATGCCTCTGAGGTATGCCGCTCTCAGGGGTACTTCTTCTCCGGCGGCGACACGCCCGAGAGTCCCGACGCCCCCACCCGACGTCTGTGAGGTGTGTCCGGTTACGCGCGGTTCAGGCGTGGTCGGCGCCACCGTCAGGGTGGAATCGGGGCGGGGGGCGGGGCGTTATACCTGGCAGACCGCGTGGAGCCCGGCCCCCGCCGGACCGACCGGTCACCGGCCGTCGTCACATCCCCGGAGCCACCGAGCCGGCCGCTCCTGCGGCCCGGCCGGGCTGGGAATGGCCGGCCCCCGGCCGTCGTTACACCCCCGAGCCGCCGGAGTACCCGCCGGCACCCCCGGGCCCCCGAGCAGGCCACACGCCGCCGGGCCCACCCCCAGACTTCCCCCGCGTGATCCCCCCACCCCCCTTGGGAGGCACCATCATGGCTACCACCCTGCTGCGTAAGACCGTGCTCACCGCCGCCGGTATCGCCGCCACCACCGGTGGCATCGCCGGCCCCGCCATCGCCGCCCACGCCGCCCCGACCCAGAAGGCCACCGTCGTCGCCGACCGCAAGGGCGGCCACGGC
>NZ_FMDM01000021.1 GCF_900090105.1 Micromonospora humi
TCCCACAGCCTGGTCCACGAGGTACGCCCCGGCGAACTGCTGCACCTCGGCGCGCCGCACGACTCCGGGCTGGAACTGACCCACGCCGGCGACCTGCTGCTGGTCGCCGGCGGCACCGGCCTGGCACCGCTGCGCGCCCTGACCGAGCAGGTCGCCGCCGCACCCGAGGGCCGGCGGGTCACCCTGATCGTCGGCACCCGCACCTTCACCGACCTGTACGACGCGATCGCGCTGGACACACTCCAACAGGCCCACGACTGGCTGCGCATCGTGCCCGCGTTCTCCGCCGACCCCGAAGCCCCACCCGCCGAGCAAGGCACCGCCATCGCCCTGGCCACCTACCACCACCGACCCGGGCAACACGTGCACGCCTGCGGCCCACCCGCCATGCTCGCCGCCGCCCGACGGTGGCTGAGCACCGCCGACGTGCCCGCCGACCACCAGCACCTACCCACCATCGGACAGCGGTGATGGCCGTCTACCGCAGCCGCCACGCCCTCACCGGACCACTCACCCCCGGCCGCATCGACGCCATCCGCCTGCCACTGACGTCACGACTACGACGCGGCTACCGCACCGAGGACGTCGACGCCATCCTGCACCGCCTCGCCCACGAACTCGCCGAACGATCCCACCAACTCCACCTGGCGCACGACGAGAACCGCCGGATCAAGACCGCGCTGCGCGACTGGCAGTCGGCGGAGGCGGCCGCAGCCGCGCGACGCGTGTGCTCCGCATAGTCGGGGTGGCGCCCCCGGTCAGCGACCCTGGTCGAGGAAGGCGAGCGTGACGGCGGCGAACAGCGGCGAGTCGTGGATGTCGTAGTGGCTCAGGCCGGGCAGGATCGCCAGCGCGTGCCCACCCGCCGGGCGACCCTCGCCGGCCCAACCGCCGTCGCGCAGCCCGCCGTCGAGCAGCGTGAACACCTCGACGTAGTGGCTCGGCGGGGCCATGTCGGCGTCGGCGGCCATCACCAGCGTCGGCACCCGCAGGCCCCGGACCTGCTCGCTGAAGTCGAAGTCCACCCGCATCGCCTCGCCGATCTTGTCGAGCAGCCGGGGGAAGTCCTCCGGACGTGGCGCCACCCGCTGGTACAGCTCGTACATCGGGGTCTCCTTCATGAATTCGGCCGCCGCACCGTTGACCTGGCCCTGCTGCGCCAGCATCTCCGGGTAGATGGCGTCGCGGCGGATGTTGGCCGACGCGGAGACCAACCGGCCCACCTTCTCCGGGTGCCGGAACGCCACGTGCATCGCCACCCCGCCGCCGAGGGAGAAACCGACCAGGTCCGGCCGGTCCAGGCCGAGGTGGTCGATGAGCGCGGCGATGTCGTCGGCCATCAGCGCGACGTCGAGCGGCCGGTCGATGTCGGCGGTGCGGCCGTGCCCCTGGAGGTCGACCAGGATCACCTGGTGCTCGGCGGCCAGGACAGGCAGGATCGGCGCGAACATCTCGCCCGAGCCGAGCCCGCCGTGCAGCAGGATCATCGGCCGTCCGGCGCCGTGCGTCTCGACGTAGAGGCGGATGCCGTTCACGTCGGCGTACTGCCCGGGGGCGTTGGTCTCAACGGTGGTCATCGGGTGCTCCTTCGGTGTTCCGTGGTGACGAACCATGGACCGGGCGGGCGCGGCGAACTCATCGGTGCGCGCCGGGTGCTCGCGTTCGCGCAGCATGTGGTCTAGTTTCGAACAGGTGAGCGAGGTGGCGAGCGTCCCCGTGGAGACGCAACTCGAGGCATACCGACCGGAGTTGACCGGCTACTGCTACCGGATGCTGGGCTCGGCGTTCGAGGCCGAGGACGCGGTGCAGGACACGTTCGTCCGGGCCTGGCGCAACTTCGACCGCTTCGAGGGGCGGTCCGCGCTGCGGACCTGGCTCTACCGGATCGCGACGAACGTCTGCCTGAACATGACCGCCAGCGCGCAACGCCGGGTCCGCCCGATGGACCTCGGCCCCGCCGGCAGCGGCACCGCGACGCATCCCGGTGAGCCGCGCCCGGAACAGATCTGGCTCGGCCCGGTGCCGGACGACCGGGTGCTGGCCTCGGCCGGTGACCCGGCCGAGGTGGTCGCCGGGCGGGAATCCGTCCGGCTGGCGTTCGTCGCCGCGTTGCAGCACCTTCCGCCGAAGCAGCGGGCCGTGCTCATCCTGCGCGAGGTGCTGGCCTGGTCGGCCCAGGAGGTCGCCGAGCTGCTCGACACGTCGGTGGCGAGCGTGAACAGCGCGCTGCAACGAGCCCGGGCCACCATCGCGTCCGCCGACACCGGCGCCGAGGTGCGCCGCCCGCTCGACGAGGAGCAGCAGGCGCTGCTGGCCCGCTACGTGCGCGCGTTCGAGGAATACGACCTGACGGCGCTCACCGCGCTGCTGCACGAGGACGCGACGCTGTCGATGCCGCCGGTGCCGCTGTGGATGCGCGGTCCCGACGACATCGTGGCCTGGATGACCGGCACCGGCAGCGGCTGCCGCGGCTCCCGCCTGGTGCCGGTCGCCGCCAACGGCATGCCGGCGTTCGGGCAGTACCGGCGCGACCCCGACTCAGGGCACGTGCCCTGGTCGCTGATCGTGATCGGGCTCTCCGGCGGCCGGATCACCTCGCTCAACCACTTCCTCGACACCGACCGCCTGTTCCCGCTCTTCGGGCTGCCGGACCGGCTCGAGGAGGGTGTCGGCCAGCCCGAGCAGGCCGGCCAGATCGCCTAGGTCCACTGTCGCGCCCCGGATCTCCAGCCGCCACCCGAACCGCCGGGCGGTCAGCCGGAGCCGGGCCAGGGTCTCGACCGTGACCAGGTCCGGCCGGGTCACGGCGGACACGTCGCAGACCACCACCCCCCGGTCGCGGCCCCGCAGCGCCCCGGCCAGCTCGGCACAGCGGACCGCGATGTCCGCGCGGGTCGGCGTCGGACCGGCCAGCCGGAGCACGAGGGTGGTCACGCCGATAAGACCGGCGTACGGCCCCGTACTCATCGCTCTCGTGGAAGGCGAGGACCATGACGACGTACGCCCCGGTGGGGTTGCCGCGCTGGGACCCGCAGGTCGGTCCGGACGCCCTGCCGGCGGAGATCGCCGACTGGGCGACCTCTACCGCGATGCGTGACCTGGTGGAGTGCTTCGGCGAGAGGTGGCCGACCGGCGACGTGCTCGACGGGCTGGTCGAGATCTCGGCCCGGCACTGGGACTTCCGCCGCGGCGGCGAACGCGCCACCGCGCTGCGCCGGGAGTTCCCGGCCCACGTGACCGAGCGGGTACGCGCGGCGGCCGGCGCGCTCGGCCTGCGCCACCGCGACACGCCGAGCCGGGACCGGTACGACCACGTCCTCATCCACGGCGGCCTGTTCCGCAGCTGCCTGCTCCGGGCCCGGTACGCGGCCACGCTGCTCGACCGGCACCTCACCGGCGGAACCGTGTGCGGCCTGGGCAGCGTCCGGCCGACCTCCGAACCGGAGCGGGCCCTGGCGGCGGAACGGGGCGCGGACGACTGCCCCACCGAGTTCGCCGCCATGGACTTCGCGGTCCGGTCGGCGTTCACCGGCCTGCGCCGGCTGCCCGGCGACCCGTCCCTGCGCCACGACTACGAGACGCCCGACGGCCGGCGCCTGAGCGTGCTGGCGGCGCCCTCCTCCGACCCGACCCGGCGCGCCAACACCGCCGACACCTGCGCGTACTGGGCCGGATCGCGGTCGACACCGGTGGCGGGGGAGCGCGTCCTGCTGGTCACCACCGAGCACTTCGTGCCGTTCCAACAGGCCGACGCGATCCGGACGCTGGGCATCCCGTACGGGTGCGCGGTGGAAACCGTCGGCCTCGACCCGGCGGCGGCCCCGGACGCGCGCCTGCGGGCGCCACTGGCCACCGTCGAGTACCTCCAGGAGATCCGCTCGGCGATCCGCTCCATGCGGCTGCTCCGCGATGTAAGGAGGGGCCCCCGCTTAACGCATTCTGCATAGGAGGGGGCCCCTGTTAACAACCGGCGGTGCCTGGATCGGCGGGTCGGTGCGTGTTCGGGCCAGCCGGGGCCGGTAGCGCGCGTCGACAGCGGATGCGGGGCCGTCACCGCCGACCCGGGCCCGGCGGATCGGGACGCCGGCGGGGCTGTCGTAGAGGCGGACGCCCCCGCCGGGCAGGATCGGCGCGACGCGCAGGTCGATCTCGTCGAGCAAGCCCCGCTGGAGCGGTTGCCGGCCGATGCTCGACGAACACACCTCGACGCTCTCGCCGTCGGCATCCTCCGGTTCCGGGTGTGCACGAAGGCCCGCCCCTGCCAGGCGCCGCCGTACGGGCGGTGGTGGTCCGGGGCGGCGTCGCACGCGCTGCGGTCGGCCAGCACCGCGCCGGTCGTCGCGACGTACTCGTCGAGCAGAGCCGGGCGCACCGTGCGGCCGGTCGTCCACTCCATCTCGTGGTGCGGGCCGGCCACGAAGCCGTCGTCCAACGTACGGTGAAGTGCCAGAGCACGCTGCCCGCAGCGGTCTGCGGCTCGGTCACTGCCGCCGTCCTCGATTGCCTGCGGGCCGTCGGCGCAATTTCCTCCGGTCATCTTGCCGAACGCAGTTACATCGACGTTAACTGCTATACCAATCATCGGTGCACGGCTATATGATCCGCGGTAGCTCCGCCCGACGCCTCACGAAACAGCAGCTCCAGCACGCCTCAGACCGCCCGCCGCGCCAGGTGCACCGCAATGGTGGACGGTCCGACCGGCCGCGCCGAAATTGGCTCGGAAATTGCCGGGCGCTGCGTCAGCCTGCCGGAAGGGTGGGAACGGATGACGACGGTCCCGTCCTTGGTCATCGGCATCGCGACAACGGCCACCGAGCGCCGGCAGCTCGCCCAGCTGCTCGGCGGCACCGAGGCATTCCTGATCGTCTCCAGTGCCCACCAGGCCCGCCGGTTCCTCGACCTGGTCCGCCGGCCGGGCAGCCGGGCACCCATGACCCCGACCGCCGCGCCGACGACCACGACGGACGGGCCCGTTCTCGCGGGCGCCGAGCCCGAGCGGTCGCCTTCCGGCGCGGTCCCGGTGGACGCTGACGTGGTCCCGGTGGACGCCAGCGCTGTTCCGTTGGGCGCCGGCTTCGCCCCGGTCGATGTCGGCGTGGTCCCGGTGGGTGCTGGCGTGGTTCCGGTGGGCGCCGGTGTGGTCCCGGTGGGCGCCGGCGCTGTTCCGGTGGGTGCTGGCGTGGTTCCGGTGGGCGCCGGCGCGGTCCGGGTGGATGCCGACGCGGTCCCGGCGCGTGCCGGGAGCGGGCGCCTGGTTGACGTCGTCGCCGCCGGATCGTCTGGTCCGTCCGCACCGGAGCTGGCCGTCGACTCCGACCGGCGAGTGTTGCGCTGGCGTGAACGGGAGGTCGGGTTGACCCCGCTGGAGCACGACCTGCTGGTCTGTCTCACCGGCACCCCGGGTCAGGTGTGGACGTACGCCCGGCTGCACCGCGCGGTCTGGGGCAACGACCACCTCGGCCGACGCTCCGACATGCACTCGGTGGTCCGCCGCCTTCGACACAAGCTGGGTCGCCTGGACGCCGCCGCCACGATCCACGCCGTCCGAGGCGTCGGCTTCCGCCTGGCCCCCTCCTGACCCACCCTCGCCCTCACCCTCACCCTCGCGCTCGCCCTCGCGCCGGCCGCAGCGCGCGATCAAGGAGTTCGTGTCGCCACCCGGCCCCTCGCGCGACACAAACTCCTTGATCACCGCATCGGGGTGGGTGGGGGCGTCGGCCGGCTCGTCCCAGGTGATCATGAAGTTAGCGGGCGACAAATCGGGCGCCGGGGGCGGCTAACTTCATGATCGATTGATTTCGCCCCGTGTGGGTGCGCCGATCTTGCAGATTGGGCCCGTGGAAGATGGCTTATGTCCGCTTCGTCGGGGCAGAAAGTGCAAGATCGCCGGGCCGAGCCGGGCCGAGCCGGGCCGGGCCGAGCCGGGCCGGGCCGAGCCGCGCCGCGCCGGGCCGAGCCGCGCCGGGTCGCGCCGGGTCGCGCCGAGCCGGGCCGGGTCGCGCCGGGCCGGGGTGGGCCGGGCCGAGCCGCGCCGGGTCGCGCCGCGCCGAGCCGGACCGGGGTGGGCCGGGTCGCGCCGGGCCCGGGTCGCGCCGGGCCGGGGTGGGCGGGTGGGGGGTGGGGGCGGGGAGCGGCCCGCCCGGTGGGGTGCACCGGGCGGGCCGGACCTGTCGGGCCGCTGGGTCAGCAGCGGGTGGGGGAGAGGGTGAAGTCCTCCACGGTGGGCGTGGACGAGTTGATCTTCGTCTGGCGCGTCTGGGGCTTCCAGCCGTCCTTGGCGACGATCAACGTGAGCGGGTTGTTGCGCCGGTCCATCCAGTAGGCGTACTTGCCGTCGGCGTCCGTGGTGAACGTGTAGGAGTTCGCCCAGGAGTCGACCTGGACCGTCGCGCCCGGCAGCGGAGCGGTGCCGCCCTGGCAGCTCCGGCCGGTGACCGTCCCGGAGAGCTTGCCCCAGGTGGTCGGCGGCTGCGCGATCAAGGTGACCGCCACCGGTGCCACCGTGTACGGGGTGTTCTCCTTGATGACGACCGACGCCGAGTAGGTGCCCGGCTGGTCCACGTTCGCGGTCATGCCGACCGTGACCGTGACCTTCTCACCCGGTGCCAGCGTGACCTTCGACTTGTCGACGGTCAGCCAGCTGACGTCGGCCGAGCCCTCGGCGCACTCGGCGAAGCCGGGCAGGACCTCACTGTCCTTGGTGGCCGTGAAGCCGCCCGACGAGCCGCCGACCTTGTAGAACCCGCAGGCCGCGCCGCCCCGGTAGCGGGGCGCGTTGGCGTTGGGCAGGTTGGCCCAGGAGTTGGTCGCCGGGTCGTACGCGAAGCCGGCGTTGGTGATGGCGCCGCCCTGCGACCCGCCGACGACCAGCAGCTTGCCGTTCGCCACCGCGTACGAGGAGGCCCAGTTGTCGGCCGGCGCGTCCGGGATGGCGGTCCAGGCGTTGGCGCCCGGGTCGAAGGCGTAACCCGACTTCTGCGAGTTGGTGCCGTCGTTGCCGCCGGTGCAGTAGACGGTGCCGTCGATCCCGCCGCAGGACAGGAACGCCACCGACTTCGGGTAGGCCGGCAGGGTCTCCCAGGTGTTCGCCCCCGGGTCGTACCGGACCACGGTGTTGGACATGGGCAGGCAGTTGGCCGTGGTGCAGCCGCCGATCGCGTACAGCTTGCCGCCGGCGACCGCCTGCCCGGCGGCCGCCCGTGGCGCCGGGTTGGCCGCCTTCGCCGTCCAAGTGTTGGCCCCCGGGTCGTACGACCAGGTGGCGGCGTCCGGCCCGGAGGCGCCCCAACCGCCGGTGACGATGATCTTGCCGTCGACGACGCCGGCCGTCACGGCGTTGCGGGCGCCGGGCAGGTCGGCGATGGCGGACCAGGTCTGCGCGACCGGGTCGTACCGGTAGTTCTTCGCGCTGGACGTGGTGCCGTCGCCGCCGGCGATCGAATAGACCTTGCCGTCGACGTTGACGACCCGGTTGTCCATCACGTTCACCGGGTAGCCGGGGATGGCGGTCCACGGGTCCGCCTGCGGCGCGGCCGACGCCACCGAGGTGGACGACTTGCCGGACGAGCGGGCCGCGAACGACGTCCCCGCGGTCAGCCGCTGCGCCGGCGCGCCGGTCGAGCCGAGCAGCGCCTGCTCGGACAGCTGGGAGCCGTCCGCGCGTTGCAGCACGAACCCGCCGTCACGCTCGGAGAACTCGACGTCGACCGGCGCCCCGCCGGTGTTGGTCACCGTGAACGTCCTGCTGACCTTGCCGCTGGGCATCCGGGCCGTGCCGGTCAGCGATGTCGGCTGCACCGACAGCCGGCCGGCGGCCAGTTGGAAGGTGGCCGTGGTGGCCCAGTCGGTCTCGACGTCCACCTGCTTGGTCTGGCTGACGTAGTTGCCGGCGCTGGCCGTGAACGGGTGCGTGCCGGTCAGCGACGAGAACATCCAGTAGAAGCCGTCGGGCAACTCGGTGTCGTCCGGGGTGGCGACCGTGGTGGCCTTCTCCGCCGGGCGGTCCTTGCTGGTCACCGTGGCGCCGTTGACGTAGCCGTTGTCGTTCTTGTCGCGCACGTGGCCGAGCACCAGGCCGCCGTCGACCGGCTTGCAGACGAGCTTGCTGCCGATCAGCACGTTGTCGAGCTCCCACCACCACTCCCAGCTGGCGTCGTAGTAGTGGAAGCGCACCCGCACCTGCGACTGGTTCGCCGCCTGCGGGATCGGCACCTCGGTCACCTTGGTGCGCACGTCGGCGGCCTGCCGGAGCACGTTGCTCCAGGTGGTGCCGCCGTCGAGGCTCAGGTCGACGTCCGCCCGGTCGCTGTTCAGCCAGTTGTAGTCCTGGTTGAACCGGATCACCGGGGCACTCACCCCGGTCAGGTCGACCACCGGGCTGACCAGGGAGGTGTCCTGCCGGCCGCCGCTGCCGTAGTTGTCGCTGTCGATGATGGCGAAGTTGCCGCTGCCGCCGGTCAGGTTCCCGCGCTCGCCCTTGTCGTCGAACTCCCAGACCTGCCCGGTGCCGGCGTTGTCCACCACGGACCAGCCGTCCGGCACGCCGGTGCCGTCGAACGTCTCGTACACGCCGTCGGAGCTGGTGGTGTAGCCGGGCGCGGTGGTGCACGCCTCCGGGTTCGCCGGCACCGCGATGTTCGCGGTCAGGTTGCCGGCGCCGACCGTGACCTCCTTGGTGACGGTCAGGTAGCCGGCGTACTGTGGCTCGACCTTGAGCCGGTAGGTCGCCCCGGCCGGCACCTTCAGGCTGTAGCGGCCGGTGGCGGGCGTGGTGTAGTCGGAGATCGGCGTGCCCTCGACGCTGACCTTCGCGTACAGCGGCCAGCCGTGGCCGGAGCCGTCGGTGACCTGCCCGCTGACCGTGACGCTCGGCACCGCGGTGAGCGTGACGTCGAGCGTGGTGGTGGTGTTCTTGGTGACGGTCGCGGTCAGCGTGCGGCTCGCGTACCCGAAGGCGGAGACGACGACCTGGTAGTCGCCGGCGGGCAGCAGCGAGGAGTACGTGCCGTCGGCGCCGGTGGTCAGCGTCCGGTCCGCCGCGCCGGTCAGGGCGACCGTCGCGCCGGCGATCGGCGCGCCGGACGCGTCGGTGACCTTGCCGGCGAGGGTGCCGTTGTCGCCGATCGGGGCGGCGGCGACCAGCGCGAGCGCGTCGAGGCGGCCCTCGCCGTAGACGTTGTTGTCGTCGGCGGTGCCGCCGCACTGCGTGTCGGCCTTGTCCACCGCCGTGTCGTTCAGCAGCGCGCGGGTCGCCGTGACGTCGCCGACCAGGGTGGGCGCCGCCGACCAGAGCAGCGCGATCGCGCCGGCCAGGTGCGGCGCCGCCATCGAGGTGCCGCTGATGCTGGCGTACGAGTTGTTCGGCACGCTGGAGCGCACGTTCACACCGGGCGCCGAGATGTTCGGCTTGATCTCGCCGCTCTGCCCGGTGCCCCGGGACGAGAAGCTGGCGATGTTGTTGTTGATGTCGTACGCGCCGGCCGAGTAGTTGCTGGCCAGGCTGCCCGGTGAGCCACTGGTCTGGCAGGACGGGCCGTTGTTGCCGTTGGACCAGACCCCGAAGATGCCGGAGGCGGTCCAGGCGTTGGTGACGTCCTCCATGAACGGCTCGTTGGACGGCTGCGTGGTGCCCCACGAGTTGTTGATGATGTTGGGGCGTTTGCTGGCGTCCGGGTTCTGCCCGTTCAGGTCGGTGGGCTCCAGCATCCACTGCCCGGAGGAGATCAGCGCGGCGTCGGTCGGGCAGCACCCGTTCGCGGCGATCCACTTGACCTCGGGGGCGACGCCGATCTGGTTGGCGCCGTCCGAGCCGGCCATGGTGCCCATGGTGTGGGTGCCGTGCCCGTCGGAGTCGCACGGCGCGGTGGCGCACTCGCCGGCCGCGTCGTACCAGTTGTAGTTGTGGTCGAAGGTGCCGTCGCCGTTGTTGCCCCGGTAGGAGTTCACCAGCGCCGGGTGGTCGAACTGCACCCCGCTGTCGATGCTGGCCACGGTGATGCCGGCGCCCTTGACGCCGTACTGGGACCAGACGTCGTCGGCGTTGATGTTGGCGATGCCCCACTCCAGGGCGTTCGTCGACTTCTCGTTGGTGCCGGGGGTGGTCTCCGGCAGCTTGTAGTCGACCGGTGCGTAGATGCCGTCCACCTCGGCGTGGGCGGCGAAGTTCTGCGCCATGGTCAGCGAACCGCCACTGACCTTGATGGCGTTGGTGGCCCAGAACGTCTGGTATTTCGTACCCGAGCGGTCCAGCTCGGCGCGGATCTTCGCCTGGCTGTCGGCCGCGGTCTTCTTCAACGTCGCGGCGACCGCGGCGCCCCGCTGGTCCCAGTCCTTGACCGCGGTGGCCTTGCCCAGGTCGGCCCGATCGGCGAAGTGGATCCAGAAGTCGCCCTCGCTCTTGCCCTGGAGCTGGCGGGTGACCTCGGGGCGGATCTTGTCACCGGCCGCCGCGCCGGTGCCGGTGCCGGCCTGCGCGGGAGCGCCGGTGGCGGCCAGCGCGGTCGCGGCGAGGACCAGTGCGGCGCCCGCGCTCACCAGCCGTCGGGCCGGGCCCCTTCCGTGTGGACGTCTCAGCATCGGTGCTGCCTCCTCCAGAATGACCCGCGGATGATCGAGCCATGACGGAAGGGCCAGGAGCACGCGCTCCCGACTGGTCACACCGGTTTGAAACGAACCCCCCAGGCCCCCTAGGCGCCGTGCGGGTCTACGCCGGTCACCTGTGTGGACACTATGATCGACACCAAAGGGCTATCAATGACCGTACGTGAGCAACTTGTCACCAACAGGTTTACCGATCGAGGGCCCGGTTGACAGTCATTGTCACGGTGGGGGCGCGGTGACAGACGACCACACGAATACCACCTCCGCCGGCACCGACCCGGCGGAGCATCCCTTCTCGCTCGTGATCGGCGTGACGCCGTCCCCGGCCGAGCGGCTGCGGCTCACCGAGCTGCTGGACGGCGTGGCACCGCTGTTGCTGGTGGCCGACCTGGACGAGCTACGCGAGCTGATCGCCCCCGCGGAGGACGTCAGGCGGGGGCCCCCGCCGGACATCCCCGGGCCGCCACCCGACGGCGCGCTGGTGATCGACGCGGCCCGGTCCACCGCCCGCTGGGGCGACCGGGAGGTCGTCCTCACCCGGCTGGAACGCGACCTGCTCACCTGCCTGACCACCGAGCCGGTACGGGTGTGGAGCTACGCCGAACTGCACCACGCGGTCTGGCACGACGCGCCGACCCGGCGCCGCGCCGACGTGCAGTCCCTGGTCAAGCGGCTGCGTCGCAAGCTCCACGAGCTGGGCACCGGGGTCACTGTCGTCGCCGTACGCGGCGTCGGGCTGCGGCTGACCGACCACCGCCGCCCCAGCGTGCGCGGCGGCTGACGGCCGGAGAGGGAAAGATGGTGGACATGTCACGCTGGCGTTGGCTCCTGGCGGACCAGCTGGGTCCCCACTTCCTCGACGACGACGCGCAACGCGTCCTGCTGGTGGAGACCCGGTCGCTGTTCGCCCACCGGCCGCTGCACCGGCAGAAGGCGCACCTGACCCTGTCCGCGTTGCGGCACCGGGCCGCGGAACTCGGCGACCGGGCGCGCCTGATCCGCGCCGACACCTTCCGCGAGGCGCTCACCGCCCTCGGCGAGCCGGTCGAGGTGGTGCACCCGTCGTCGCGGGCGGCGCTCGCGTTCGCCCGTACCGTCGACGGGCTGACCGTGCTGCCGCCGCGCGGTTTCGTCACCGACCGGGCCGACTTCGCGGCCTGGGCCGACCGGCGGCGCGGCCAGCTCCGGATGGCCGACTTCTACCGGTACGCGCGCGGCCGGCACGGCGTGCTGCGGGACCTGCCCGCCCCGGGTCGCCGGCCCCGCCACCGCCCGCCGGCCGAGGCGCCGCCACCGCCGCCGGTCGTCGAGGACGACATCGACGCGCAGGTGCGCCGCGACCTGGACCGCTGGCAGGCCGAGGGGATCCGCTTCGTCGGCCGGGACGCCCCGCGCCGCTACCCGGCCACGCACGCCGAGGCGCGGGCCCGGCTCGCCCACTTCCTCGACCACCGGCTCCCGGCGTACGCCGACACCGACGGCGCGCTCGGCGACGGCCTACTCGCGCACAGCGTGCTGTCGTCCTCGTTCAACCTCGGCCTGCTCCACCCCGAACCGGCGATCCGGGCCGCCGAGCGCGCCGGCCGCACCGGCGCCGCGCCGGCGGCGGCGGTGCACCGGTTCGTGCGCGGCCTGTTCGGCTGGCGCGAGTTCCTGTGGCAGCTCTACTGGTACTTCGAGCCGCGCTACCGGGGCACCGGCTGGCTCGGCGCCACCCGGCCGCTGCCCGAGTGGTTCGACCGGCTCGACGCGGACGCGGTGGAGGCGCGCTGCCTCGCCGACGTGCTCGCCGGCGTGCGCGACACCGGCTGGGCGCACCAGACCGCCCGGCTGACCGTGCTCGGCAACTACGGCCTGCAACGCGGCTGGCGCCCCGCCGAGCTGGCCGACTGGTTCCGGCGCAGCTTCGTCGACGGCACCGACTGGGTCATGAACGCCACCGTCATCGGCATGAGCCAGTACGCCGACCTGGCCCGCATCGACACCCACCCGTGGGCGTTCGACGGCGCGCACCTGGACCGGATCGGCGCGCCCTGCGGCGGCTGCCGCTACGTGCCGAAGGAGACGCTCGGCGACGACGCGTGCCCGTACACCGGGGGTTTCGAGGCGTTCCTGCACCGCAACCGGGAGCGCCTCGCCGGCGACCCACGGCTCGCCACCGAACTGGCCGAACTGGCCGAGCACGCCGACCCGCAGCGCCGCGACGCGGTGCTGGCCCAGGAGGAGAAGCGCGGCGACGAGGCGCCCTGAGCGGTCAGGTCGGCACCCTCTCCAGCGCAGTCAGGAAGTCGGCCACCAGGTCGGCGGTGTCCTCGATGCCGGTGGAGACGCGCACCAGGCCCGCGCCGATCCCGGTCGCGGCGAGCTGCTCGGCGTCCACGATCCCGGCCCACATCGAGCGCGGGTGCACCACCAGCGTGCTGACGCTGCCGAGGCTGGCCGCCCGCTTCGCCAGGCGCAGCCCGGCCAGCAGCGCCGCCGCGCCGTCGCGGCCGGCGGTCAGCTCGACGCCGAGCACCCCGCCGAACCCGGTCATCTGCCGGCGGGCCAGCTCGTGCTGGGGGTGCGAGGGCAGCCCGGGATGGCGGACCCGGGCCACCGCCGGGTGGCCCTGCAGCGCCTCGGCCAGCGCGAGCGCGTTGGCGTTGTGCCGCTCCACCCGCAGCGACAGGGTGCGCAGGCCGCGCAGCAGCAGCCAGGCGTCCACCGGGCCGAGCGTGGCGCCGGTGACGATCGACGTCCGCCACACCCGCTCGATCAGCTCCGCGCCGCCGGCCACCACCCCGGCGGACACGTCGGAGTGTCCGCCGAGGAACTTCGTGCCGCTGTGCCAGACCAGGTCCGCGCCGGCCGCCAGCGGGCGCTGGTTCACCGGGGTGGCGAACGTGTTGTCCACCACCACCAGCGCGCCGGCCGCGTGCGCCACCTCGACGACGGCGGCCAGGTCGGTCAGTTCCAGCAGCGGGTTGCTCGGCGTCTCCACCAGCACCAGCCGGGTCTCCGGCCGCAGCGCCCGGGCGAACGCGTCGGCGTCGGTCTGGTCGACCTGGGTGCAGTCCACACCGAAGCGCGGCAGCAGCCCGGTGGCCAGCGAGGTGGTGCCGCCGTACGTGCTGCGCTGCACCACCACGTGGTCGCCGGCGGCGAGCAGGGCCAGCGCGACAGTGCTGATCGCGCCCATCCCGGACGCGGTGACCAGCCCGGTCTCCGCGCCCTCCAGCGCGGCGACCACGGCGGCCACCTGCGCGTGGTTCGGGTTGCCGTAGCGGGTGTAGAACGCGCTGCCGCGCGCCTCGGTGGCGATCTCGGTGAACCGCTCGTCGGACTCGGCGCTGAACGTGGCGCTCTGCACGATCGGCGGCGCGACCGCCCCGCCCGGGACCAGGCCGTCGTCGCCGTGCACCGCGGCGGTGCCGAACCCGGTCATGTGCGGGCCACCCGGTCCACCAGCGCCCGGTAGCTGCCCAGCGCGGTGAACTCCGGCAGCGTCAGGTCGCTGCCGTGGCGCTGGCGCAGCACGGTGACCAGCCGCAGTGCGCGCAGCGAGTCACCGCCGGCGGCGAGGAAACCGGACTCCGGGTCGCGCGGCGCGGTGCCCAGCACCTCCTGCCAGGCCGCCGCCACCCGCTCCGCCCACTCCTGCCGGGCATCGCCGCCGGGTGCCGGCGTGTCACCGGCCACCGACGGCAGCGGCGCGTCCGGGTCGGCCGCCAGCAACCGGCGGAAGCCGTCGGCCAGCGCGTCCACCCGGTCGGCCGGGACGTGCCGGTGGTCGTACTGGACCATCAGCCCGAGCCGCCCGGCGTTCAGCTCGGCGTCGACGGCGAGGCTGAACGCCACGTCCACGGTCACCCCACGACTGTCCACGATGCGGCTGCCGTCGCCGGCCGGACGCGGCGGGAAGTGCGTCCAGTTGAAGAAGTGGTCGAAGCGCGGGCCCGCGCCGCCGGCCCGGACGATCTCGGCGAGCGGGAAGCGGTGGCGTCCCATCAGCTCCCGCTCGGCCCGCCACGCCTCGGCGGCCAGCTCGGCCACCGACCGGGTGCCCAGCGTGAGGCGCACCGGCAGCGTGTTGAGGAACAGCCCGAGCGTGGCCGCGCTGCCCTCGCCCTCCGGCCGCCCGCCGACCACCAGGCCGCTGACCACGTCGTCCCGGCCGGCCAGCTCCCCGAGCAACCGCAGGTGCACGGCGAACAGCCAGGACTTGACCGGCACGCCGGCGTCCCGGGCGCCCTCGGCCACCCGCTCGGTGGTGCCGGCCCGCAGCGGCACCCGCTGCGTGGTGGTGGTCCTCGGCTGCGCGCCACCCACCAGCAGCGGCGGCGCGGCACCCGCGCCGTCCAACCAGAACCGGCGGGTCGCCGGGTCGGCCAGCGCCGCCCGCTCGGCCGCCACGTACTCCCGGAACGGCAGCCCGGCGTCGACGGGCGCGGGAGTGCCGGCCCGCTCCCGGTCGTACCCGGCGAGCAGGTCGGACAGGAGCAGGTGCAGGCTCCAGCCGTCGAGGACACTGTGGTGCTCGGCGACCAGCAGCGTGAACCCGTCGCCGCCGGTGCGGACCGCGTGCAGCCGCAGCAGCGGTGGTCGGGTCCAGTCGAACGGGCGGCGGCGCTCCTCGGCGACCAGCGCGTCGACCCGGGCCCGGCGGGCCGGCGCGTCGAGGCCGGTCAGGTCCGTCACCGGCAGGTCGACCGGCACCCGCGCGTGCACGAGCTGCAACGGCTCGGCGTACCTGCCGAGCGCGAAACCGGTCCGCAGCACCGGGTGCGCGTCCACCAGGGCGGCGAGCGCGCGGCGCAGCGCCGGCCCGTCCAGCGGCGCGGCCACCTCGTGTGCGGTGACGTTGTGGTAGACGGCCGGGTCACCGGTCAGCTCGCCGTGGTAGACCATCCCGAGCTGGAGCGCGGTCATCGGGTACGCGTCGGCCAGCCCGTCCGGCAGCCGCTCCCGGTCGGCGGCGCCGACCAGCGTGAACCGGCCGTCGTGGGCGGCCGGCTCGGGGATGACGCCGTCGAGCGTGATCCGGCCGTGCGCGACCAGCTCCCGGATGGTCTGGTGGGTGAAGATGTCGTTGAGCTGGAACGACAACCCGCGCTTCTGCGCCGCCACCTGCATCTGGATGCTGCGGATGGAGTCGCCGCCGAGCGCGAAGAAGCTGTCCGTCACGCCGAACGTGGCCACCCCGAGCACCTCGCGCCACGCCTCGACCAGGATCTCCTCGGCCCGGTTGGCCGGTGTCGCCGCCGGGTCGCCGGTCGGGCGCGCCGGCGCGGGCGCGGGCAGCGCCGCCCGGTCGAGCTTGCCGTTGCGGGTCAGCGGCAGCTCGTCGAGGACCACCACCGCGGCCGGCACCAGGTGCGCCGGCAGCCGCTCGGCCAGCCACTCCCGGGGCGGCGCGACGGATCCGGCAGCCGGCGCCGCGTCCACGACCGGACCCGCGGCGGCGTACTCCGGGCGGACCGCGTGCAGGGTGTGCCGGTCGGTGCCGGCGAGCAGGTCGTCCTGGCGGGTGAGCACGGTGAAGCCGCGCGCCTCCAGCAGCGCCACCAGCGCGGCCAGCCGGCCGGCGGTGGCGGTGCCGGGCGCGTCGTGCACCTCCATGGCGACCTGCGCGACCAGCGGCCAGTGCCGGTCGTCCAGCCCGGCCAGCACGTCCGCCTCGGCGCGCTGCACGTCGATCTTCAGCAGGTCGACCCGGGCCGGGGCCAGCTCGTCCAGCACTGCCGACAGCGGTCGCACCGGCACGGTCAGCTCCCGGCCGGCGAACCGCTCGGCGAGCAGCTCGTCGGCGCGGTCGAGCAGCACGTCCCGCTCACCCGCGCCGGCGTCCCGCTCGTTGGCCAGGTACCGCTTGATCACGCCGATCTCGACGTCCGGGTCGGCGTACGCGGCGTGGCCGGACATCATCGAGTAGCCCGGGTAGTAGGTGAACGACACGTCTCCCGGCTCCCGGGACAGCCCGTGCGCGTGCACCGTGGCCGGCACGCCGAACTCGGCGACGTTGCGGCGCAACGCCTCGACCACCGCCGGCACCGGCTCGAACGCGTGGATCGTCGCGTCCGGACAGACCTGGTGCACGAAGAGCGAGAACATGCCGATGTTCGCGCCCACGTCCAACACCGTCGCGCCGGGACGCAGCACGATCCCGTCGCGCAGGTAGACCCGCTGCGTGAAGATCTCGTCGTACAGGTAGCGGGTCTCGTGCGGGTTGATCCCGGTGACCCGGGTCAGGTCCAGCCCGGCGCGGGGCCGGACGTAGGCGACCAGCCGGTCGCCGTACCCGTCGTCGTCGCGGGCGACCACGGCGGCGTCGGCCACCTCCGGGTGGCCGCGCAGCACGGCGGCGACCTCGCCCGGCTCGACCCGGAAGCCGTGGATCTTCACCTGGTCGTCGAGCCGGCCCAGGTAGCGCAGCCGCCGCTCGGCGTCGAAGCGGACCCGGTCCCCGGTGCGGTAGACCCGCTCGACGCCGCCGTCGGGCAGCGGCAGCGCCACGAACCGGCGGGCGGTGGCCTCGTCGTCGCCCGGGTAGCCGTCGGCGAGCTGCGGGCCGACCACGCACAGCTCCCCGGCCACGCCCGGCGGCACCGGGCGCAGCCGCTCGTCGAGCACCCGGACCGCGACGCCCGGCAGCGGGCGACCGATCGTCGGCGGCTCGCCGGCCCGGATCGCCGCGACCGTGGTGTCCACCGTGCACTCGGTCGGGCCGTACAGGTTGACCGCGCGCACGCCCGGCAGCGCCGCCACCTCGGCCCACAGGTCCTCGCCGACCGCCTCGCCGCCGAGCAGCAGCAGCCCGGGCAGCGGGGCGTCACCCGCGCCGGCGAGCAGGATCCGCGCCTGCGACGGGGTCAGGTCGAGCACGTCGACCCGGTGCTCCGCGAGCGTGGCGGCGAGCGCGGCGCCGTCGCGGCGCACGTCCTCCGGCACCAGGAACAGGCTCCGCCCCTGGGCGAGCTGCACGAGCTGCTTCACCGAGGCGTCGAACGTCAGCGGCGCGTTCACCGCCACCCGGAGCCCGGCCGGACGGCCCGCGTACACCGTCGCCTCCAGCGCGCCGGCCAGGTGCGCGGCGGCGGCGTGCGACACCCGCACCGGCCGGGGCGTGCCGGTCGAGCCGGAGGTGAAGATGACGTACGCCGGGTCGGTCGGGGCGGGCGCGACCGGCGGTGGACCGCCGGCCGCGACCAGCTCGCCCACCGACACGGTGGCCGGCCCGCCGACGCCGACCACGCACTCCGCGCCGACCGCGCGCAGCTGCGCGGCCAGGCGGGGCCCCGGAGCGTCCGGGTCGAGCGGCACGAACACCGCGCCGGCCCGCAGCACGCCGAGGAACGCCACCACGGTGTCCCGGGAGCGGGCCGCGAGCACGCCCACCGGCGCGCCGGCCAGGCCGCGCGCGGCCAGCGCCGCGGCCACCCGCGCGGCCCGCCGGTCCAGCTCCCCGGCCGGGTACGCGCCGTCGGCCGCCACCACGGCCGGGGCCTGCGGTGCCATCCCGGCCAGGCCCGCGTCGAGCAGGTTGACGAGGGTACGCGTGGACGCCGCGCCCGCCGTGCCGCCGGCCTCGGACAGCCAGCTCGCCTCCCCGGCGCCCAGCACCGCCAGCGGCGCGTCCCCGGCCAGCGCGGCCGGCAGGCTGCGCAACACCGCCACCAGCGAGTCGAGCAGCCACTGCCCGCCGGTGACCCGGAGCGTGACCTCGTCGCCGCCGCTGTTGCCGGTGCCGGTGCCGGGGCTCACGGTGAGCCGGGGGCCGGTCGGCGGCGGCGGGACGGGCACCTCGGCGGTCGGCGCACCCAGGGCGGCCAGGGTGTCCGGGGCGACGGCCGGCTGCACCGCGAACCCGGCGACCGCCCCGGTGCTCTCGTCGACCGGGTCGACCAGGTGGAACGTCTCGTCGGCGGTGGCCTCGGCGGCGCGTACCGCGGCCAGCAGCTCGGCCGGCGCGGCCGGCAGCGGCAGGGCCAGCCGCAGCGGGCCGTAACCACCCAGCGGGCCGACCACGCCGGCGGTGCCCTCGGCCCGCCGGCCGTCGTGCCAGCGGGCCAACACCAGGTCCGCGTCGTCGGCCTCGTCGGGCGCCTCCGCCCGGCGGGCCACCGCGAGCGCCCAGGCGGCCAGCAGCACCGTGTCGACGGCGCAGCCGGCGGCCTCGGCGAGCCCGGCCAGGTCGGCGGCGGGCAGCGTGGCGGTGACCACCGCGCCCGGGTCGTCGCCGTGCGGCTCGACCAGCCGGGCGGCCGGCGCGACCGGTGCCGGCCTCGGGGCCTGCTCCCGCTCCTCCACCTGCCACTCGGTGACGTCGAGGAACTGCAACGCCTCCTCCTCGGCCGGCGGCAGGTTACCCGCGTACGCCCGGGCCAGGTCGGCCAGGACCAGGCGCAGGCTGGCCGGGTCGGCGACCAGCGGGGTAGCGGCCAGCTCCAGCGTGTCGTCGGTGAGCGTCACCGACAGCTCGCCCTGCGCGCCGACGGTGACGGTGCGGTCGTCGTCCACGTCCTGCAGCGGCACCCGCAGGCCGGGGTGGTGCACCAGGGTCAGCCGCAGCGCCTCGTGCCGGGCCACCACCGCGTCGACGGCGGCCTGCAGCCGGGCCGCGTCGAGCGGCCGGTCCAGCCGCACCCGGGCCCGGACCAGGTCCTGCTTGCCGGCCCAGGCCAGCCGCTGGACCGGGGACAGACGGTATCCGTTCACCACACACTCCGGTTGACGTAGAGGTCGGACATGGCGACCAGGATCTGCCGGTCGCCGGTGAAGGGTTCCCGGCCGTGGGTGGCCAGGAAGTTGTCCACCACCAGCACGTCGCCGCGCCGCCAGGGCACGGAGATCGCGTGCTGCCGGTACAGCTCACGGATGCCGCCGACCACCTCGTCCGGGATCGGCTCGCCGTCGCCGTAGTGGGCGTTGCGGGGCAGCCCCTCCGGGCCGTACTCGCGCAGTAGCGCGCCGGCCACCTCCGGCGGCATGTTCGACACGTGGAACAGGTGGGCGTGGTTGAACCACACCGTCTCCCCGGTACGCGGGTGGGTGGCCGTCGCCTGCCGCCGTGCCACGGTCCGCAGCCCGTCGTCGCCCAGCCAGGTGAACTCCGTCGCCGACGCGGCGCAGTACGCCTCCACCTCCGCCCGGTCGGTGGTCTGGAACGCCTCCTGCCAGGGCAGGTCCAGGTGCGGGCCGTAGTTGCGCACGTAGCGCACCCCGTCCCGGGCGAACCGTTCCCGCACCTCCGCCGGGATCAGCGGGGTGATCACCCGCTCGGCGGCGAGCGGGGTCGCGCCGCCGCTGCCGGTGGCCGGCTGCGCGCAGTGGAAGTAGAGGTGGGTCGGCCAGTTGTGCGAGTACGACATCTCATGGTGCAGCGGGATCCACTGGGCGGCGTTGAACTCGGTGGAGGTGAACACCTTGTCGGCCACCTCGTGCCGGGGCGCGGCCCGCTCCAGGTAGCCGAGCAGCTCCGGACCGACCGCCCGGGCCGCCCGACCGAAGTCGTCGGCGCTGCGCACGTCGAAGCCGCGGAAGAACACCGCGGCGTGCCGGTCCAGGTCGGCCAGCAGCTCGGCCCGCCGCCCGGCGAGCCAGCCGGCCAGGTCGAGGTCGGGCACGGCGGCCTCGACCAGCAGCACGAAGTCGTCCGGACCGAGCGTGCGGCGGGTCACCGGCGCGGTGGCGGTGCCGCCGACGGCGCGGCGGCGCGGTCCCGGGGCGCTCATGCTCGGCCGCCTTCCGGGCCCAGCTCCGGCGCGGCCACCGGGTCGGACATCGCGGTGAGGATCCGCCGGGGCGGGGTGAACGGCTCCCGGGCGTGCGCGGCGAGCATGTTCTCCACCAGCAGCACGTCCCCCTCCCGCCAGTCGAACGAGCGGGTCTCCGCGGCGTACGCGGCCCGCAGCTCGGCCAGCACCTCGTCTCCGATGGGCGTGCCGTCGCCGTACGCGGTCTGGTAGGGCAGGTCCTCCTCGGCCAGCGCGGCCCGCAGGCCGGCGCTCACGTCCGCCGGCAGCGAGGTGACGTGGAAGAACAACGCGTGGTTGAACCAGGTGCGTTCCCCGGTGACCGGGTGCCGCCGCACCGCCGGGCGCACCTGCCGGGTGCGCAACTGCGTCTCGCCCACCCACTCCACGTCGATCAGGGCACGCGCGCAGTACGCCTCGACCTCGGCACGGGAGTCGGTCTGGAACGCGGTCTGCCAGGACAGGCTGATGCCGGGCAGGTAGTTGCGCCGGTAGAGCACGCCCCGCCGCTCGAACCCGGCGACCGTCTCCGGGCGCAGCCGGGCCAGCACCCGGCGGCTGTCCGCCAGCGGCGTACGCCCACCGGCGGCGGGCGCGACCTCGCAGTGGAACACGATGCGCAGCGGCCAGGTGACCGTGTAGGACTGCTCGTTGTGCAGCACGATGGGCTGGTCGGCCGGGTGCTCGGTGGAGGTGTAGACGCCCTCGGTGACCCGGCTGCGCGGCGAGGACCGCTCGCCGTAGGCCAGCACGTCGCCGGAGAGCGCCGCCATCACCGCGCGGAAGTCGTCCGCGCCGGCCACCGCGAAGCCCCGGAACAGCACCGCGCCGGCGCGGCGGGCCAGCTCGTCCACCTCGTCGCGGTGCCCGGCCAGCCAGCCGGCCAGGTCCACGTCGGGCACGGTGGCGCGCACCAGCGCCGGCAGCGGGCCGCCGGGCCAGTCCGGTCGTACGTCCACCAGGTTCCGTTCCCGGCCGCGGCGGGGGACGGGCCGCGCGACCCGGATCTGATCGGTCATCTCTCACTCCCAGCGGTGTCGACGCAGTCGGCGAGACTGCGCCGGGGGTCGGCGGCGGCGGTACGCAGCAGCGCGGTGAGGCGGCGGTGCCACGCCACCACGGTGTGGTGGTCGAACAGGTCGGTGCGG
Organism: Micromonospora humi; assembly: GCF_900090105.1. Taxonomy (GTDB): domain Bacteria; phylum Actinomycetota; class Actinomycetes; order Mycobacteriales; family Micromonosporaceae; genus Micromonospora; species Micromonospora humi. The sequence continues at coordinate 21,482 of NZ_FMDM01000021.1, forward strand.
TAGGTCCAGAGCGCGTCCAGCCCGTCCCGCCGGTCGTCGAGCCAGAGCGTCAGGTCGAGGCGGGCCGCGTCCGGGGTCAGCTCGACGCCGGTGAACTCGCCACCGGCCACGCTGCGGTGCCGGGCGGGCGGGGCGTTCTGCACCCCGAACGCCACCTGGACCAGCGGGTTGCGGTCCGGAAGGCGGTCCGGGCGCAGCCGCTCCACCAGCAGGTCGAACGGGACGTCCTGGCGGGCGGCGGCGAACAGCGTGACCCGTCGCGCCTCGGCGAGCAGGTCGGCGAAGGTCCGGTCCGGGGCCGGTCGCAGGCGCAGCGGCAGCGTGTTGACGTAGCAACCGACGCCGCGCTCGGCGGCCACGCTGGTACGCCCGGCGAACGCGACGCCAACCAGCAGGTCGTCCCGGCCGGTGGCGGCGCCGAGCAGCGCGGCGAACCCGGCCAGTCCGACCATGTGCAGGCTGGCGCGGCTCGTACGGGCCAACTCCCGTACCGCCACCGCCGTCGCGGGGTCCACAGTGGTCCGCAGCGCGGCCCCGGCCACCCGGCCGCGGTTGTTAAGCGGGGCCCCCTCCTCTACCGGAGGCGTTAAGCGGGGGCCCCGCCTTACCTCCAGGAGGGTGGGGGCGCCGCGCAGCTCGCGCAGCAGCTCATCGAGGGCGCGCCGGCCGGCGGCGCCGGCCAGCCAGGCGTGCTGCGCGGCGGCCAGGGCGGCCGGCCCCGGCGCCGGCTCGGCGGGCGCGTCCGGGTCGTCGTAGGCCTCCGCGAGGTCCCGCACCAGCACCCCGAACGACCAGTCGTCGGCGACCGCGTGGTGCACCACCAGCAGCAGCGCCTCCGCCCGGCCGGCGGCGTCCGGCAGCAGGTGTGCGCGCAGCAGCGGCCCGGTCGCCAGGTCCATCGGCGTCGCGGTGGCCTCGACGGTCAGCCGGGCGAGCCGGGCGTCGAGCGGGACGCCCGGCTCGGGCGGCGCGACGACGAGGTCCGGCCGGGCGTCCGGGCGGACCACCTGCACCGGCCCCTCCGGCCCGGTGGGGAGGACGGTACGCAGCGCGGGATGCCTGTCGACCACCCGGTGCAGCGCCCGGGTCAGCCGGTCCGCCTCCAGGGGCGCGGCGAAGCGGACCGCGAACGCCAGCAGGTAGGACGTGTCGGCCGGGTCGAGCCGGTGCAGGAACCAGAACCGCCGTTGCGCCGCGGAGAGCGGCGCCGGCCGGTCACCGGCCGGGGATCCGGCCGCTGCCGGCTCATCCCTGGCCGGGGCGAGCGCGTCGAGGTGGGCGGCGAGCGCGGCGACGGTCGGGTGCGCGAACAGGTCGCCGGGGTCGATCCGGTGACCGGTCACGTCGGTCAGCCGGGTGGCGCACCGGACGGCCAGCAGCGAGTCGCCGCCGAGCGCGAGGAAGTCGTCGTCCGGGCCGCTGACCGGGACGCCGAGTAGTTCCCGCCACACCGCCGCCACCAGCGCGCCGGTCGCGTCGAGCCGGCCGGAGCCGGGGGCGGAGCCGAGGTCCGGCGCGGGCAGGGCCGCCCGGTCCACCTTGCCGTTGGGGAGCGTGGGCAGCCGGTCCAGCCAGACCACGGCAGCCGGCACCAGCGGCGCCGGCAGCACCTCGGCCAGCCGGGCCCGGACGTCGTCGCGCCGGTCGCCGACCAGATAGCCGACCAGCAGCGGGTCCCCGCTCGGGCCGGGCCGGACGGCGGCGGTCGCCTCGCGTACGCCGGGCAGGGCGGCGAGCCGGGCGGCCACCTCGCCCGGTTCGATCCGGTAGCCGCGCAGCTTCACCTGGTCGTCGAGCCGGCCCAGGTAGGCCAGTTGCCCGTCCGGGCGCAGCCGGACCCGGTCGCCGGTGCGGTACATCCGCTCGCCGGGGCGGAACGGGTCCGGCCGGAACCGGGCCTCGGTCTCCGCCGGCCGGTCCAGATAGCCGCGGGCCAGCCCGGCGCCGGCCAGGTGCAGCTCGCCGGACTCGCCGGGCGGCACCGGCCGGCCGTCCGGGTCGAGCACGTACGCCCGGGTGCCCGGCAACGGCCGGCCGATCGGCGGATCACCGCCGTCCGGCGGCACCTCGGCCCAGGTCGAGTACGTGGTGTCCTCGGACGGGCCGTACAGGTTGCACAGCCGGCGCACGTGTGGACGCGCCCACACCCGGGCGGCCAGCGCGGCGGTCAGCGGCTCACCGGCCAGGCAGACCGTGCGGACGCCCGGCGGCAGCGCCCCGGCGGTGAGCAGCTCGCCCATCGCGGCCGGCACGGTGTTGACGAGCGTCACCGGCAGCCGGTCCGCGCCCGGTGCGGCCAGCGCCAGCACGTCGTCGACGAGCAGCACCCGACCGCCCCAGGCGAGCGGGCCGAAGATCTCGAAGACGGACAGGTCGAAGCAGACCGAGGTGGCGGCGAGCATCCCGCCCAGCTCGGTGTCGTCGAAGGTCTGGCGCACCCAGTGCAGCAGCGTCGACGCCGAGCGGTGCTCGATCGCCACGCCCTTGGGCCGCCCGGTGGAGCCGGAGGTGTAGATGACGTACGCCAGGTCGTCCGCGGCGACCGGGGCCGCCGGGTCGGTGGCGTCGCCGGCCGGGTCGAGCCGGTCGGTCAGCACGGTCGGGCCGGGGAACCGGTCGGCGAGGCCGGCGGTGGTCAGCACCAGCCGGGCCCCCGAGTCGGCGGTCATGAACGCCACCCGGGCCGCCGGGTACGCCGGGTCCAGCGGCACGTACGCGGCCCCGGCCTTGAGCACGGCGAGCAGCGCGACCACCAGGTCCGGCGTGCGCGGCAGGCAGACGCCGACCCGGTCGCCGCGCGCGACGCCGTCGGCCAGCAGCACCCGGGCCAGCCGGTTCGCCGCCTCGTCGAGGTCCCGGTAGGAGAGCGCGGTGTCGCCCCGCCGGACCGCCTCCGCGTCCGGGGTCCGGGCGGCCTGCGCGGCGACCATCCGGTGCAGGCAGTCCACAGTGGTCGACACCCCGCCGGGGCGGCGGGCGGCGGCGCGTCGGGTGGGTCCGGCGGGCCGGGCGGGCGCGCTCACCGGGCACCACCCACGGCGGCGAGGCGGCGGTCCGCCTCCTCCTGGATCCGGTCCTTGTCGGCCAGGACCACGCGGCCCGGGTCGTTGTCCGGCAGCTCGTCCTCCAGCCGCCGGATCCGCCGGTACGCGATGCCGCCGGCGGCGAGCGCCAGCGCGCAGAGCCCGGCCAGGATCGCGGCCAGCGCCATGCCCCGCCCCGGCCCGGTGCCGACCAACCCGGCCAGCGGGCCGCCGGGGCGGGCCAGCGGGGCGAGCACGTGCTCGGCGAGCGGCCCGGCGCTGAGGAAACCGGCCGGCACCATCAGCCAGGACAGCATCTGCGCCATGGCGAGCACCCGCCCCTGCAACTCCAGGCCCACCTTGGCCTGCACGATGGCCAGCCAGTGCGTGTTCACCAGCGCGGTGGCCAGGCCCATGCCGAACAGGCCGAGCGCCGGGAACAGCGGGTCCGGCCGCAGCCCGACGGTGAGCAGCGAGACGCCGAGCAGCACGACGCCGGACAGGATGCCGGTGGTCCGCCGGGCGGTGCCGCCCCAGACGCCCATCAGCACCGAACCGACGACCATGCCGACGCCGCTGGCGGCCAGCACCCGGCCGAGCACCGCCGGGTCGCCGAAGGAGAGCGTGAGCGGGGTGACCAGCACCTCGACCATGGCGAAGAAGTAGTTGAGCGACGCGACCAGGACGACCAGGGCGACCAGCCCGCGCCGCCGGACGATGAACCGCCAGCCGCCCAGCACCTCGCGCCGGAACGGCTCCTCCCGCCGGACGAAGAGCGTGTCCGGGAAGCGGACCGACAGCGTCACGGTCACCGCCACCACGAAGGTGACCAGGTCGATCACCACGATGCCGCGCAGCCCGACCGCGAGCACCAGCGCGCCGCCGACCAGCGGGGCCAGCACGGTGCTGGTGGCGGTGCCGAGCGAGACGATGCCGTTGGCCCGCCCGTAGTAGCGCTTCGGCACCAGCTGGGTGACCGCCGCCTGGTAGGCGGGTTGCTGGAACGCGGTGGCCACGGCGGTGACGGTGATCGCGGTGAGGATGTGCCAGAGGTGCAGCTGACCGAGCCAGAGCAGCAGTGCCAGGCTCACCGTGCCGGTGGCGGCCAGGCAGTCGGCGAGCACCATGATTCGCCGGCGGTCCCACCGGTCGGCGAGCGCGCCGGCGATCGGCGAGAGCACCACGGCCGGCAGCAACGCCAGCACGGTGGCGGTGGCGAACAGCGACACCGAGCCGGTGCGCTGGTAGACCCACAGGCCCATGCCGAACGCGGTCAGTCCGCTGCCGATCAGCGAGACCAGTTGGCCGATCGCGACCAGGTAGAACACCGCCAGGCTGGGCGCCGCCCGCCGCGTCGCGACGTCCGCCGTGGTCGCGCCCGCCGGGGCGGTCCGGGCCGCCTGCTCCGGCCCGGCCTTTCCGGGTACGGCGGCAGGTCGGGCCGCGTCCTCCGGCCCGGATCGGGCGGTGGCGCCGTCCGGGGCGGCGGCGCAGTGCGCCAGGATGATCGCGGCCAGCTCGGCCGGCTGGTGCTTGGCGAAGTAGTGGCCGGCGCCGTCGATCACCTCCAGCGACACCCGGTCGGCGAAGAACTCCCACTCCAGGTAACGCTCCTGGTAGAGCTCGGTGGCCCGGTCGCCGCCGCCGACCACGCAGACCAGCGGCGCGGACAGCTTCGCCGGCAGGCCGGCGGCGTAGACGTCGGTGTAGTAGTCCTCGCCCCGGGCCGAGTCGGCCAGGACCACCCGCATCACGAAGTCCTTCTCGGCCGCGTCGAAGACCTCGGTGAAGAAGCCCATCGCGCGCAGCGACTCCAGCGTGCGCCGCTTCGACGCCCAGCGTTCCACCGGGAACCACCGGCGCAGCCAGCCGAACACCCGGCCGGGCAGCCGGGGCGCGGGGAAGTGCGCGCCGATCACCACGCCGGTCACCTCGACGCCGGCCGCCTCCAACCGGCGGGCCAGCTCCACCGCCTCGGCGCCGCCGACGCAGTGCCCGTACACCGCCACCGGGCCGGTGATCTGCCCGACCACCTCGGCCACGCAGCGGTCCACCAGCTCGTCCAGGTCGAGCATCGGCTCGTCCGGGCGGTTCAGGTCGTGCCCGGGGCGTTCCAGGGCGTAGAGCGACACCCCGGCCGGCAGGGCGTCCGCGAGCGGCTGGAAGGTGATCGCGGAGCCGCCGCCGAACGGTACGCAGAGCAGCGTCAGCGTGGTCGTGGTGCCCGGCCGGGCCGGCGTCAGCTCGTGCAGCAGCCTCCCGGCCGAGCCGCCGGTGGCGTCCAGGTGCGCGGTCAGCGCCCGGATGGTCGGGTGGCGGAACAGGTCCAGCACGCTGATCGCCGGGTCGCTGCCGGCCAGCGCCTTGATCGCGCGGAACGAGTCGCCACCCAGGTCGAAGAAGTCGTCGTCGATGCCGACCCGGTCGTACCCGAGAACCTCCGCCCAGCGGCGGGCCAGCGCCGCCCGCAGCGGGGTGTCCGGCTCGCCGGCACCCGCCGCGGCCCGGTCGCGCCGGGGCGCCGGCAGGGCCCCCCGGTCGACCTTGCCGTTGGCGTTGAGCGGCATCCGGTTCAGCGGCACGAACGCCGACGGCACCATGTAGTCCGGCAGCCAGGTCCGGGCGTACGCCCGCCAGGGCGCCGGATCGGCGGCGAAGTCGGCGGTCAGCGCGCTCCCGGCGTCCGGCTCGGGCCCGCCGGCCAGGGTCAGGTAGGCCACCACGGACTTCTCGCCCGCGTCCTCGCGGACCACCACGGCCGCGTCGCGGACCGCGTCGTGCCGGCGCAGCACCGCCTCGATCTCGCCCAGCTCGATCCGGAAGCCGCGCACCTTCACCTGCGAGTCGCCCCGGCCGAGGAACTCGATCCGGCCGTCGGCCAGCCGCCGGCCGAGGTCGCCGGTGCGGTAGAGCCGGCCGCCGCCGGCCGGGTCGGGCACGAACCGCGCGGCGGTCAGCGCCGGGTCGCCGTGGTAGTCGCGGGCCAGCCCCGGCCCGCCCAGGTGGATCTCGCCGGGCACGCCCACCGGGACCGGTCGCGCCGCCGCGTCGAGCACGTACGCCCGCATGTTGCCGATCGGCCGCCCGATCGTGGGCCGGGTCTCCGCCGCGGTGATCCGGTCCATGGTGGCCCAGACCGCGGCCTCGGTCGGCCCGTACAGGTTCCACAGCGCGTCGACCCGGCCGGCCAGTTGCCGGGCCAGCGGCGCGGGCACCGCCTCGCCGCCGCAGACCGCGGTCAGCCCGGGCGTGCCGGTCCACCCGGCCTCGATCAGCAGCCGCCAGGTCGTCGGCGTGCCCTGGGCCAGCGTGACCCGCTCGGCGGCGAGCAGCGCGGCCAGCCGGGACGCGTCGTAGGCGACGTCCCGGTCCACCAGCAGCATCCGGGCGCCGACCACCAGCGGCAGGAACAGCTCCGGCACGGACATGTCGAAGGCGAAGCTGGCCATCGCCAGCATGGTGCCGTCGCGGGTCAGGCCGGGGCGCGCGCGCATCGCGGCGAGCGTGTTGACCACCGCCCCGTGGGTGACCCGGACACCCTTGGGCCGCCCGGTCGAGCCGGAGGTGTAGATCAGGTACGCCAGGTGGTCCGGCCCGGCCGACGGCGGGGGTGCGGTGTCCGGCTCCCCGGCCGCGTCCGGCGTCAGCACCGTCCCGTCGAAGCCGGCGAACCGGTCGGCCAGGCCCGGCTCGGTGACCAGCACCGGGGCGCCGCTGTGCGTCAGCACGTAACGTTGCCGCTCCACCGGGTACTCCGGGTCCACCGGCACGTACGCGCCGCCGGCCTTGAGCACGCCGAGCAGCGCGACCGGCAGCTCGGCCGAGCGGGGCAGGCAGACCGCGACCGGCACGTCCGGGCCGACGCCGGCCCGGCGCAGCCGGTGCGCCAGCCGGTTGGCACGGGCGTCCAGCGTGGCGTAGTCCAGTGTGGCGGCACCGAACGTCACGGCCGGCCGGTGGGGGTTCGTCGCCACCTGGTGGGCGACGAGGTCGACGAGCGTCGGCACCCGGCCGGGCGGGGTGTCCCAGCCGGCCGGCGCGTCGGTGTCGTTCCACTCGGCGAGTCGGGCGTGCTCGGCGGCGGTGAGCAGCGGCAGCGCCGCCAGCCGGGTGTCCGGGGCGGCGATCGCGGCGGCGAGCAGCGTCTCCAGGTGGCCGACCATCCGCTCGGCGGTGGCGGCGTCGAACAGCGCGGTGTTGTACTCCAGCCGGAACCGCAGCCCCTCGGGCACCTCGTACGCGTACAGCGCCAGGTCCTGCTGGGCGATGCCGGGCTCGACCGCGAACGGGGTCATCCGGACCCCGGCCGCGTCCACGTCCCGCTGCTCCGGCACGTTGAGCAGGTTGAACATCACCTGGAACAGCGGGTTGCGGCTCAGGTCGCGGGGCGCGTCGACCAGGTCCACCAGCCGTTCGAAGGGCACCTCCTGGTGCGCGTACGCGTCCAGCGCGGTGCGCCGGACCCGGCCGAGCAGTTCGGTGAACGTCCAGTCCCCGTCCAGCACGGTCCGCATCGGCAGCATGTTGACGAAGAAGCCGACCAGCGGCTCCAGTTCGGCGCGGACCCGGCCGGCGACCGGGGTGCCGACGCAGACGTCGCGCTGGCCGCTCCACCGGAAGAGCAACGTCTGCCACGCGGCCAGCAACGTCATCGCCAGCGTGGCGCCGTGCTCCTGACCGAACCGGCGCACCGCGTCGGCGGCCGGCCGGGGCAGGACCAGCGTGCTCACCGCGCCGTCGAACGTCTGCACCGGCGGGCGCGGCCGGTCGGTGGGCAGTTCCAGGGCGGCCGGCACCCCGGCGAGCTGCGCCCGCCAGTACGCCAGGTCCGGGCTGTCCTTCGCGGCCAGCCGGCCGCGCTGCCAACGCGCGTAGTCGCCGTACTGGACGTCCGGTTCGGGCAGCGGGTCGGCGCGTCCCTCCCGCGCGGCGGCGTAGCGCAGGGCCACCTCGCGGGCCACCACGCCCAGCGACCAGCCGTCGGAGACGGCGTGGTGCATGGTCAGCGACAGCACGTGCCGGTCGTCGGCGACGCGCAGCAGCACGGCCCGGAACAGCGGCCCGTCGGTCAGGTCGAAGGGGCGTCGCACGTCGGCGGCGAGGGCGGCGTGCACCCAGCCGGGCAGCGTCCCGGCCACCGCCGGCTCGACGATGCTCACCGGTACGGTCGGGTCCGGGTCGGCCGGGGCGGTGAGCACCGGCAGCTCCACCGGCCCGGCCGGGAGCACCCGCTGGACCGGGTCGCCGTCCGCGCCGAGCGGGAACACGGTGCGCAGCGCCTCGTGCCGCCGCACCAGCCCGGCCAGCGCGGCGCACAGCGCGTCCCGGTCGAGCACGCCGTCGAGCAGCAGCGTGGTGCCGACGGTGTAGGCGTTCTGCGCGTACGCCTGGTCGAGGAACCACAGGCGGTGCTGGCCGGAGGAGAGCGGCGCCGGGCCGGCGTCCGGCGCGGCGCGGGGGATGCGCTCCCCGGCGGGCGGTTCCGCCGGGGACGGGTCGGCCGCGCGCGGTGCCGGCCGGTCGACGTCGCCGGGCACCGGCAGCGCCGTCGTCAGCGCCGCGACGGTGGGCCGGGCGAAGACCGTCTCCAGCGGCACCGCTACGCCGAGGCGGGCGCGCAGCCGCACCACCACCTGGGTGGCGAGCAGCGAGTGCCCGCCCAGTTCGAAGAAGTCGTCGTGCGCGCCGATCGGCCGGATGCCGAGCAGGTCGGCCCAGACCTCGGCCACCGCCTCCTGGGCCGGGCCGGCCGGCGCCACGTACGCGGTGCTCAGCTCCGGCCGGTTGCCGGTGTCACCCGGCTCCACCTCGGCCGGCGCGTCGGGCGCCGGCGTGACCGCCGCCGGGCCCGGCCCGGTCGCCGCCGGGACCGTGCCCGGTCGCGGAGCGGGCGCGATCCAGTGGCGGCGCCGCTCGAACGGGTAGCCGGGCAGCGGGACCCGCCGGTCGCCGTCGCCGTGGAACCGGTCCACGTCGAGCGGGACGCCGGCCAGCCAGAGCCGGCCCACCGCGTCGAGCAGCGTCGTCAGGTCGTCGGCGTCGGCGCGGGGATGCCGCATCGCCGCCACCGCGTGGGTCGGGCGCACCCCGGCCAGCCGGGCCAGGCCGCCGAGCGCGTGCCCGGGGCCCAGCTCCACCACGGCCGCCTCCTGCTCGGCGCAGAGCGCCGCCGCCTCGGCGAACCGGACCGGCTCCCGCAGGTGCCGCACCCAGTACGCCGGATCGGTGACCAGGCCCGGGGTGACCGGCCCGCCGGTCAGGTTGCTCAGGAAGGGCCGCTCGGGCTCGGCGTAGTCGACAGTGGCGGCGTGCGCGGCGAACTCGTCCAGGATCTCGTCGAGCAGCGCGGAGTGGTAGCCGCGGGCCACCCGTAGCGGTCGGCAGTCGACGCCGTCGGCGGTCAGCCGGTCCCGCAGCCGGCCGACCGCCGCCGGGTCGCCGGAGACCACGCACAGCTCCGGGGCGTTCACCGCGGCCAGCGACAGCCCGTCGTCGAGCAGCCCGGTCACCGCCGCCTCGGGCAGCCCCACCGCGAGCATCGCCCCGGCCGGCGTGCGTTCCGCCAGCTCGCCGCGCACCCGCACCAGGCGCAGCGCGTCGGCGAGGGAGAAGACGCCGGCCAGGCAGGCGGCCACGTACTCGCCGAGGCTGTGCCCGACCATCAGGTCTCCGGTGACGCCCCGGGCCAGCAGCGTGCGGGCCAGCGCGTACTCGGTGACGAAGAGCGCGGGCTGCACCAGGGCGGGACGGTCGAGCAGCCGCTGCGCCGCCGCGTGTGCGCCCGGCGCCGGGTCGAGCACGGTGCGCAGGGCCCGGCCCAGGTCGGCGCCGAGCAGGTCGACGCACTCGTCCACCACGGCCCGGTAGGTCGGCCCGGCCCGGTGCAGCCCGGCGCCCATCGCGACGTGCTGGGCGCCGTGCCCGGGGAAGGCGAACACCAGCGTCCGGCGGCCGCCCGGGTGCGCCCCGGTGAACCGGCGGGCCGGCGTGTCCAGCGCGGACACCGCGTCGGCCGGGTCCGCCGCCACCACGTACCGCCGGTGGGTCATCGGCTGCCGGCGGCCCAGCGCCGCCGCGACGTCCGCGAGCGCCACCTGGGGGCGGGCGTCGAGGTGGTCGCGCAGCTGCCCGGTGGCGCGCTCCAGCGCCGCCGGGGTACGCGCCGACACCACCAGCAGCCGTGGCCCCGGCGCGGCCGGAACCGGCTCCGTGGCCGGCGCCGCCGGCGGCTCCTCCAGCACCACGTGCGCGTTCGTGCCGCCCATGCCGAACGAGCTGACCCCGGCCCGGCGCGGACCGTCGGCCGCCCACGGGCCGGCGGCGCGGTCGAGCCGGAACGGGCCGGTCGTGACGTCGATCGCCGGGTGCGGCCGGTCCACGTTGATGGTCGGCGGCAGGGTGCGCGTCCACAGCGCCATCACGGTCTTGATCAGGCCGGCCACGCCGGCCGCCGCGTCGGTGTGCCCGATGTTGGCCTTCACCGAGCCGAGCCCGCAGAAGCCCCGCGCGTCGGTGCCGCGCCGGAACGCCTCGGTCAGCGCGGTGACCTCGATCGGGTCGCCGAGGCTGGTGCCGGTGCCGTGCGCCTCCACGTAGCCCACCGAGCGGGGGCTCACCCCGGCGCTGGCCAGCGCCCGGCTGATCACCTCGACCTGCCCGGCGACGCCCGGCGCGGTGTAGCCGGTGCGGCGTGCCCCGTCGTTGTTGATCGCCGAGCCGCGGATCACCGCGTAGACCGTGTCGCCGTCGGCGAGCGCGTCGGCCAGCCGCTTGAGCACCACCACGCCCACGCCGCTGGACTCGATGCTGCCGCGCGCGTCCGCGCTGAACGGCCGGCAGTGCCCGTCGGGGGAGTAGATGCCGCCGTCGTGCCAGAGGTAGCCGCGTCGCTGGGCGGGAAAGACGCTGACGCCACCGGCCAGCACCACGTCGGACTCACCGGTGAGCAGGCTCTGCCGGCCGAGGTGCACGGCCACCAGCGAGGTCGAGCAGGCGGTGGCGACGGTGACCGCGGGGCCGGTCAGGTCGAGCTGGTAGGCGACGCGGCTGAGCAGGAAGTCCTTGTCGTTGCCGAGCGAGATCTGGTGTTCGCTGAGCCCGTCGGTCAGCTCCGGGTGACCGGTGAGGTGGTCGAGCAGGTAGGAGCTGCGACCCGAGCCGGCGAACAGCCCGACCCGGCCGGGGTGGCGGGACGGGTCGTGGCCGGCGTGCTCCAGCGCGTGCCAGGCGCACTCCAGCAGCAGCCGGTGCTGCGGGTCCAGCGTCTCCGCCTCGCGCGGGGTGACGCCGAAGAACGACGCGTCGAACTCGTCGATGCCGGGCAGGAAGGTGCCGGCCCGCACGTACGCCGGGTCGTCGATCCGGGCCGGGTCCGCGCCGTCGGCGAGCATCTCCTCGACGGTGAACTCACCCACCGACTCCACCCCGTCGCGGATGTTCGCCCAGAACTCGTCCACCGTGCGGGCGCCGGGGAACCGGCAGGCCATGCCGACCACGGCGACCGGCCCGTCGGCCGGGCCGGCGGTCGGGGCCGGCCGCGGGACGGGCGGCGCCGCCGGTTGCGGGTCCGCGCCGGTCGACGTCACGCCGACGAGGTACGTGGCCAGCGACTCGGGCGTGGGATGGCGGAACAGGTCGGTGGCGGTCAGCACGTCGCCGAGCCGGTCCCGGAGCCGGTCGAGCACGGCCAGCAGCCGCATCGAGTGCCCGCCCAGGTCGAAGAAGTTGTCCCGCGGGCCGACCTCGTCGACGCCCAGCACCTCGCGCCACACCCGGGTGACCAGCCGCTCCAGGCGTACCCGGTCGGCGTCCCACCGTCCCGACGTGCTGGTGCCGGCGCCGGCCGGCTCCCGACCGGCGGCCTCGGGCCCGGTCCGGACGGTGGTCGCGGGATCGCCCGGGGCCGCGGTTCCGGGACCGGTCACGCCGGTGAACCGGCGGACGTCGCGCGGGCCCGGTGCGGGGAGCGCGTCCGGGTCGACCTTGCCGTTGCCGGTCAGCGGCAGCGCGTCGAGCCGCACGAACGCGGCCGGCACCAGCCAGGACGGCAGCTCGGCGGCGAGCGTGGCGGACAACCCCGCCGGGTCCGCCCCGTCGCCGGCCAGGTAGGCGACGAGGCGCGGGTCGGTCGGGTCGTCGTGGCGCAGCTGGACGGTCACGTCGGCGCGCGGCCGGTGCCGCCGGATCGCCGCCTCGATCTCGCCGCACTCGATCCGGTAGCCGCGCACCTTGACCTGCCGGTCGGTACGACCCAGGTAGTCCAGGACCCCGTCCGGGCGGCGGCGCGCCAGGTCGCCGGTGCGGTACAGGCGCGCGCCGGGCCCGGCGAACGGGTCCGGCCGGAACCGTTCGGCGGTGCGGTCCGGCTGCCCCAGGTAGCCGCGCGCCACCCCGGCGCCGCCGACGTACAGCTCGCCGACCACACCCACCGGCACCGGGTTGCCCCACGTGTCGAGCAGGTGCAGCGCGGTGTTGGCGATCGGCCGGCCGATCGGCACCGAGCCGTCGGTCGGGGTGTCCGGCGCCACCTCGTACGCGGCGCAGCCGACCACGGTCTCGGTCGGGCCGTACTCGTTGACCAGCGCGGTCTCCGGCGCGTGCGCCCGCCACGGGGCGACCTGGTCGGCGCGCAGGTTCTCGCCGCCGATGACGAAGCAGCGGGTCCGCCCGGCCAGTTCCGCCGGGCGCAGCTGGTGCGTGACCAGCTCCAACTGGGCCGGGGTGAGCTTGACCAGGCCGAACGGGGTGTCGGTGTCGCGCAGCGCCTCGCCCAGCGCGGCCGGGCCGAGGTGCTCGCCGATCATCCGGACCGTGGCGCCGGCGGCCAGCGGCACCAGCAGGCTCGTCACGGTCAGGTCGAACCCGACCGACGAGTGCAGCGGGACCACGTCGCCGGCGCGCAGCCGGTAGGCCTGGGTGGCCCAGCGCACGTAGTTGGCGACCCCCCGGTGGGTCACCATGACGCCCTTCGGGCGGCCGGTCGACCCGGAGGTGTGGATGACGTACGCCAGGTCGTCCGGGGTGGGCGCGGGCCGTCGTCGCGGCCGTCGTCGCGGTCCGCCGCGTGCCGGCTCGGCCGGTGTCGCCGTGGTGTCCGGCACCAGCAGGGCCGCGTCCCCGGGCACCAGGTGCGCCAGCTCGGCGCAGGTGAGCACGGTCCGGGCCGCGGTGTCGTCGATCAGGTGCCGCAGCCGGGCCGGCGGGTTCGCCGGGTCCAGCGGGACGTACGCCGCGCCGGCCCGCAGCACCGCCAGCACCGCCACGGTGAATCCGACCGTGCGGGGCAGCAGCACCCCGACCAGGCCGCCGACGCCGACGCCCCGCGCGCGCAGCGTCTCCGCCAGCGCCTCGGCCCGGGCGTGCAGCTCCCGGTAGCTCAGCGCGGCCACGTCGTCGGTCACCGCCACCCCGTCGGGGGTACGCCGGGCCTGCTCCTCGATCAGCACGTGGACCGGCTCGTCCGACCCGTCGGGTGTGGCGGTGCGGTTCCACTCGTCGACCAGCCGCCGGTGTTCGGCGGCGGTGAGCATCGCGGCCGAGCCGACCGGCGCGCCGGGGTCGGCCAGCAGCGACGTCAGCAGCGTCTGGTAGTGCCCGGCGAGGCGGGTCATCGTCTCGGTGTCGAACAGGTCGGTGCGGTACTCCAGCACGGTCCGCAGACCCCGGTCGTCCTCCCGGACGGCGACCGTCAGGTCGAACTTGGCGGTCTGCGCCGGCACCTCGACGGCGCTCACCTGGAGGCCGTCCAGCCGGGGCGGGGCGGCCTCGCGGCCGTACACGAACATCACCTGGAACAGCGGGTCGAAGCCGGCCCGGCGGGCCGGGCGCAGCGTCTCCAGCACCGTCGAGAAGGGAAGCTCCTCCCGGCTCAGGGCGTCGAGCACGGCGTCGCGCACCCGGCCCAGCACCGTGTCGAAGGACGGGTCGTCGTCCAGCCGGGCCCGGATCACGACGGTGTTGAGCAGCAGGCCGACGAGCCGCCGGGTCTCCGGACCGCGCCGGCCGGCCACCGGCGTGCCGACCACCACGTCCCGCTCGCCGGTCCACCGGGCCAACAGCACGTGCAGCACCGCCAGCAGCACCATGTACGGCGACACCCGCGCGCGCCGGCAGAACGCGGCCAGCTCCTCGGCGGGCACCTCCAGCGGCACCGCGAGGGTGGCGCCCGCGTGGGACGGCACCGCCGGCCGTGGTCCCCGGGTGGGCAGGTCGAGCGCCGTCGGCGCGCCGGCGAGCTGCTCCCGCCAGTAGTCGAGCTGGGCCGAGGCCTCCGCCCCGGCGAGCCAGTCCCGTTGCCGGATCGCGTGGTCGCGGCAGTCGCCGGTCACCGGGTCCAGCGCCGCCGGCCGCCCCGCGCGGTGGGCCGCGTAGAGCCGTTCCCACTCCTCGTGCAGGATGCCCAGCGACCATTCGTCGACAGCGACGTGGTGGATGGTCAGCAGCAGTACGTGCTCCTCCGGCGCGCAGCGCACCAGCTCGGCCCGGAGCAGCGGCCCCCGCGTCAGGTCGAGCGGCTCGCGGGCGGCGGCCCGCAGCCGGGTGGCCACCTCCCGATCGCGCTGCCAGCTCGGCAGGCCGCTGAGGTCGTGCGCCCGCAGCAGCCCAGGGCGCGGTGGGTGGACCACCTGGACCAGCCGGGTGCCGTCGCCGCCGGGCGCGGGCGCGAGGGTGGTGCGCAGCGCGGCGTGCCGGGCCACCAGGTCGTCGAGGGTCGCGGAGAGCGCCGGTACGTCGAGCGGGCCGTGCAGCCGGTAGGCCAACGGCACCAGATAGCCGCCCGAACCGGGGTCGAGCCGGTCCAGTTGCCACATCTGGCGCTGGGCCGCGGTGGCCGGCGCGGGGCGGCCGGGGTCGGGCCGCTCCGGTGTGGCCGGTCGCCGGGTCCGCAGGACGTCGGTCATCGCCTCCGCCTTCGTCACTGCCCGGCCGCCGGGTGGGCTCCGTCCGGGCGCGGACAGCCGCGCCCGGAACGGCCGGGTGATGGAAAAGATCAGGATTCCTCGATGGGGAACCTCGCTCATCATGGCACCGGCGATCTTCACCCGCCGATCCCCGGATCGTGTCGGCGGTCGGCGCGTTCGGTGCCTGAGGCAACACGTTCGGCCAATTCCCGGGTGCCGGTAAGAAATGCGATTGCGCCTCCGACGCCGCGGTTCGGGTCGGCCGCCGAGGTGATGTCGCCCGTATCGGTCATCGGCAGTTCCGCCCGCTCCGAGGGCATTGTGGAGGGATCGGCGTCACGGCAATCGTCGGGCGACCCCGCCGGTCCTGTCTCTGATTCGACAATTGCCTCGGGTTCCGGCTGACGTGTCGGAAATCCGCCCCTCGGCGCGTCTCCTGCGATTTCTGTCGACATTTCGCGTGGAATCGGTCCGCCGAATGTCAGGGCGTGATTGACCGGCACCATTTCGCCGCGGTGGTGGGGATCCCGGCCGGGGAAGGCCACCGCCTCGCCGGCCTCGGCGCGGGGGATGGCGGACGGGTCGGCGCGGTGGACCCGCCGGCAGGTGGCAGCCACCCGATCGGTGGACGGGACCCGCCGGTGTGGCCGGAATTGATGACGAGCGGTCGATAACCGGTGCGGCGGCGTATCGCGAGAAGTCCTTGCCTCCTACGGTGACGTCCGGCACGCGGACGGGAGGAGTCGGGACCCACCCGAGGGCGCCGTCCGGGCGGACAGGGAGAGTTGTCTCGATGCGAGTTTGGAGTCGCGCGGTCGCGGTGCTCGCCGCCGGCGCGGTCGTGGTGGCGGGGGTGCCGGCGCTCGCCGCCACCGTCACCGTGGCGGATGCCGGCGCCACCGGGCGCACCGGCGTACGGGCCACCGGAAGCAGCGCCGCGCTGGACGCCGCGCGTACGGTCGCCACCAGGGCGCTGACGACGCCGGGGGACACCCGGCTCGTGCCGACCGTGCCCCGCACCGACACCCCGCGGATCACCGACGGCGGGATCACCGACATCGAGGTGATCGGCAACCGCGTCTTCGTCGCGGGCACCTTCACGTCGATCACGAACGTCGGCGGCACGGCGGTCGCGCAGCGGTCGCTGGCGGCGTACAACCTGGACACCGGGAAGGTGGACACCGGCTTCCGGCCCACCATCGACGGCGCGGTGGCGGCCGTCGAGGCCGCGCCGGACGGGTCGTCGCTCTACATCACGGGCTCGTTCAACACGATCAACGGGGTCACCAAGCGCAAGATCGCCCGGCTCAACCCGACCACCGGCGCGCCGGTCGCCGCGTTCACCGCGAACGCGAGCGCCCGGGGCACCGCGCTGGCCGTCAGCCCCACCGCGGTCTACGTCGGCGGCCAGTTCACCACCGTCAACGGCGTCGCCCGCAGCGGCCTGGCCGCGCTCAACCCCACCACCGGAGCCGTCGACACCGCCTTCAACCTGCCGGTCACCGGCGGCATCGGCGTCGGCGGCCTGCTCACCGTGCAGCAGCTCAAGCTCACCCACGACCGGAGCAAGCTGCTGGTGGTGCACACCGGCCGGCAGATCGCCGGCCAGGACCGCTACGGGGTGGCGCTGATCGGCACCGCCAGCAAGGCGCTGCTGCCGTGGCGCACCCGGCTCTGGGAGGACAACCTCTCCTTCGTCGGCGGCGTCCAGCGCGTCTTCGCCGGTGACATCGCGCCGGACGACTCGTACTTCGTGGTCACCAGCGGCTCCGGCGGCGACCGGCCGCCGATCAACGACACCGCGATCGCGTACCCGCTGACCGGGAACGACCACGTCGAGCCGCTCTGGATCTCCCGGCACTTCGACAGCATCTACTCGGTCGCCATCACCGCCACCGCCGTCTACGTCGGCGGCCACTTCAGCTGGCAGGAGTCGCCCACCTCGAACGTGCCGTGGCCCGGCCAGGACAACGTCGGCTACGGCACCGGCCAGGGACTGAGCGGCTACGGCCTCGGCGACCAGGTGGTCCGCCGCGACCACCTCGGCGCGCTCGACCCGGTCACCGGCACCGCGCTGGAGTGGAACCCCGGCTCCGACTCGTACGAGGGGGAGAAGGCGATGCTGGCCACCTCGCGCGGCCTGCTCGTCGGCGGCGACGGCAACGTCAAGGGCGGCAAGACGACCGGCCGGGTGGCCTTCTTCGACCTGTCCACCGCGCCCGCGCCGTCGTCGCTGGACACCACTGTCACCACGCCGATCGAGGGCGCGGTGAAGCCGGCCGGTGAGACCTTCGACCTCGGCGGGCAGGGGCTCGCCCCGGCCGGCGTGGCCCGGGTCCAGGTCGAGGTCATGAACCGCAACACCGGCCGTTACCTGCAGGCCGACCTGACGACGTGGGGCGACTTCAAGGGCATCAACGCGACGCTCGCCGCGCCGAACGCCACCTCCACGACCTGGACCCTGCCGGTGTCCCTGCCGGCCGGCGTCTACCAGATCCAGGCGAAGACGTTCGGCCGCGACGGCGCCGGCGACACCACCAAGGCGGTCAAGAAGATCGAGACGTTCCGCTTCGACGACCTGCCGCCGGCGACCCGGATCACCGCGCCGGCCGCCGGGCTGCTGGCCACGAAGACCTTCGTGGCCACCGGCACCGCCACCGACGACAAGGGCGTCAGCTCGATGGTCTACTCGTTCCGCACCCCGGACAACCGCTACCTGCAGGACGACGGCAGCGTCGCGGCGGTCTACCACACCTTCCGGGGCGAGCCGGACGTGATCGGCGCGACGTCCACCACCTGGCAGTACGAGGTGACGCTGCCGACCGAGGGGCAGTGGAAGATGAGCGCCACCGCGGTCGACACGGCCGGGCAGAGCGACCTGCGCAGCGACGACCGGGACTGGACGATCTCGGCGACCGGCGTCCCACCGACCGTGGCGATCACCGCGCCGGTGGCGATGACCCCGCCGACCGCCGCCGCGCCGCTGACCGTCGCGCCGGGCGCGCGGATCACGTTCGCCGGCACGGCCCGCGACGAGGACGCCCTGAAGTCGGTCGAGATCTACCTGCGCAACAACACCACCCGCGAGGCGCTCGCGGCGGACGGCACCTGGGGGAGCGACTCGGTGGCCGCGTACCACCGGATCTCCCCGCTCAACCTGGACGCCGCGACGTTCGACTGGTCGTTCACCACCGTGCCGCTCACCCCGGGCGTCTACGACTTCCGGGTCCGGGCCACCGACCGGCTCGACCTGACCACCGCCACCGGCGACCTGGGCCGGCTCACCGTCACCGCCCAGGTGCCCGGTGACGCCTTCCCGAACGGCCTGCTCAGCTTCACCGGCACCGACCAGGACGTCGACCGGCTGCACCTGGACCTGGCCGGCACGGCGACCGACGACAAGGGCGTCCGGGCCGTCCGGGTGGCGCTGCGTGACCTGGACACCGGTCGCTACGTGCAGCCGAACGGCACGATGGCCGCCGCGTTCGCCACCGTCGACGCGACGCTCGCCAACCCGGACGCCACGAGCACCGCGTTCACGCTCTCGATCGACCTGCCCACGAAGGGCACGTACAGCGTCGAGGCGTGGGCCGTGGACACGGCCGGCCAGCAGGACGGGTCGACCGCCGGCGCCACCGCGAAGTACCTGGTCTACCCCGGTGACCTCGACCCGACGCTGGAGCCGGCCATCACGCCGGTCGAGGGCGAGGCCTACACCGGCGGCCGGATCGTGGTCTCCGGACGCGCCGTCGACGACGTCGGGATGCAGCGGGTGGAGGTGCAGATCACCAACAGCGCCGGGCAGGGGATGAACGCGGCCGGCACGTTCGGCCGGGCCGGCACGTGGATCGCCACGTTCCTCACCAGCCCCGGCTCACCGGGTTCGAACTTCGCGTACACGTCACCGGTGGTCCCGGCCGGCACCTACTCGGTGACCATCCGCGGCATGGACAACCACGGGCAGTACCAGCAGCCGCCCCGTACCGTCTCGGTGACGGTCACCGGCTGAGCCGCCCGGCCCGCGGGCCGGTCCGCGTCGGTTCCTCCGACGCCGGGCCGGCCCGTGGTCGTCAGGGGCGGATCAGCCGCATCCCGCCGGTCGTCGGGCGGTCCATGGTGGCCAGCGCGGCGGGCGCCCCGGCCAGCTCGACGGTGCCGGTGACCAACTCGCCCGGGCGCAGCACCCCGGCGGTGACCAGGCGCAACAGCTCGGGGTAGGCGTGCGCCGGCATCCCGTGGCTGCCGCGCAGCTCCAACTCGTACGCGATCACCAGCTCCATCGGCAGGGCCGGCCGGCCCCGCGCGGCGGGCAGCAGGCCCACCTGCACGTGCCGGCCGCGCCGGCGCAGGCCCTCGATGGAGGCGACGCAGGTGGCGTGGCTGCCCAGCGCGTCGAGCGAGAGGTGGGCGCCGCCGCCGGTCGCCTCCCGCACGGCGGCGGCCACCTCGGCGGGGCCGCCGAGCGTGCTGCCGTCCAGGCAGATCGCGGCCCCGCTGCGCCGGGCCAGTTCCAGCGCGGCGGGTGCCACGTCCACCGCCACCACCCGGGCGCCGCTCGCCGCCGCGACCATCACGGCGGACAGGCCCACCCCGCCGCAGCCGTGCACGGCGACCCACTCCCCGGCGGCCACCCGGCCCTGGGCGACCACCGCCCGGAACGCGGTGGCGAACCGGCAGCCGAGCGCGGCGGCGGTCGCGTCGTCCACCGCGTCCGGCAGCCGGACCAGGTTGACGTCGGCGTGCCGCACGGCGACGTACTCGGCGAACGAGCCCCAGCCGGTGAAGCCGGGTTGGGTCTGTCGCTCGCAGACCTGCTGGTCACCGGCGAGGCAGGAGGGGCACCGCCCGCAGGCGCAGACGAACGGCGCGGTGACCCGGTCGCCGGGGCGCCACCCGCGTACGTCGGCGCCGACCGCCGCGACGACGCCGGCGAACTCGTGCCCGGGCACGTGCGGGAGCCGGATGTCCGGGTCGTGCCCCTGCCAGCCGTGCCAGTCGCTGCGACACAGCCCGGTCGCGCCGACCCGCAGGACCACCCCGTCCGGCGCCGGCGTCGGGTCGGCCACCTGTCGTACCTCGGGCCACGCACCGAACTCGTCGAACACCACCGCTCGCATTCCCGCATCCTGACATGCCGTCCGGCGGCGTTGACAAGGGCAAGGAGCAGGGCGCAAGTTGCGGGAAAGCGGCAGAAATAGATTGATGCCGGCAAATCTTGACGTGTGTTCGTCCGGTAGCGCACGGTAAGGAAAGTGGTCGGTAGTGCAGGAGGCGGTCATGCGGTTGAATCCGTTCGCGGGAGCGTATCTCACCGATCCGGCCGGTGTCTGGGCCCGACTGCTGGACGACGGCGGCGGGGTGCACCACGACGAGGAACTCGGGTTGTGGCTGATCACCCGGCACGCCGACGTGCGGCGCGCGCTCGCCGACGCGCGGTCGTTCGGCAACGCCCTCACCCTCGCGCCGGTCTACGACGTCTGCCCGGAGGCGCTGGCGCTGGTCGTCCAGATCGACGCGCCGCCCACCACCGCCGCGGCCGACCCGCCGGTGCACCC
Organism: Micromonospora humi; assembly: GCF_900090105.1. Taxonomy (GTDB): domain Bacteria; phylum Actinomycetota; class Actinomycetes; order Mycobacteriales; family Micromonosporaceae; genus Micromonospora; species Micromonospora humi. The sequence continues at coordinate 41,960 of NZ_FMDM01000021.1, forward strand.
GCGGACCCGCCGGGCGTTGCGCGTCACGTTCGCCAACACCCCGGAACGCGTCGAGCAGCGCTACGGCCGGATCGTCCGCCGCCGGGTGGACGAGCTGGTGTCGCGGCTGGCCGCCCGGGCCGGTGCCGAGGTCGACCTCGTCACCGAGTTCACCGCCGAGCTGCCGTTGCTGGTCCTGCTGGACATCCTCGGGGTGCCGGCGCGGGACGTGCCGCGGATCCGGGCCTGGGCGGACGGGCAGATCGCCCTGATCTGGGGCCGACCGGACCCGGCCGAGCAGGTGCGGCTGGCCGGTGGGCTGCTGGAGTTCTGGCGCTACTGCCAGGATCTCGTGCGGCGCCGGCTCGACGGGGGCGGCGACGACTACGTCAGCGAACTGCTGGCCTACCGGCACGGCGACGACGAGGTCCTGACCACCGCCGAGGTGTCCAGCATCGTGTTCAACCTGCTGGTCGCCGGCCACGAGACGACCGCCGGGCTGCTCGCCCACGCGCTCGAGCGGGCGCTGTCCGAACCGGACCGGTGGCGGTCGTTCGCCGAGCACCCGGAGCGGGTGCCGGCGTTCCTCACCGAGACGCTGCGCTTCGCACCCGCGATCGACGGTTGGCTGCGGGTGACCAACCGGCCGGTCACGCTGGGCGGGGTCACCATCCCTGCCGGGGCGCGGTGCCTGCTGCTGATCGGCGCCGCCAACCGGGACCCGGCCGCGTTCCGCCACCCGGACCGCTTCGACCCGGACCGGCCGGACGCGCACGATCATCTCTCCTTCGGCCACGGGCCGCACTTCTGCATCGGCGCGGCACTGGCCCGGCTGGAGGCGGGCACCGCGCTCGCCCGTCTCGCCGCCGCCCTGCCGGACCTGCGCCCGGCGCGCGGCGACCGCCGCGTCTTCCGGCCCAACCTGGCGTTCCGCGCCCACCGGTCGTTGCCGGTGACCGTCGCCGCGGCGGTCCCGTCCGGCCAGCGACCGGCGGCGTGACCCGGGCCGATGGGGGTGTCGAGCGGTCGACGCGGGCAACCACGCAGCGCGATCACGTCTTCACACCCGCGCGCCGGTGGGTTAAGAATGACCCCCTGCGAACGCCCGGTAATCACCCGCCCTCGATCTGCTGCCGATGCCGGTCCGGCGTCGCGAAGGTGAGCACATGGATCGCACGCCCGCGTCGAACGCCGCTCCCTCCGCCGCCAGCCAACAGTTCCGTGCCGAGCTGCGCCGCTGGCGGACCGGGCGCGGTCTGACCCAGCGGGCGCTGGCCGAGCGGGTGCGGTTCAGCCGGGAGACGGTCGCCGCGGTCGAGTCCGGCCGGCGGTTCGGCAGCCAGGAGTTCGCCGTGCGCTGCGACGAGGTGCTCGCCACCGGCGGCCGGTTGTGCGAGCTGTGGCCGCAGGTCGCGGCGGAGCAGTTGGCGGCGGACGGCCGGCGGGGGCCCCGGTTCGGCGAGCCGGCCCGGCCGGACCCGGCCGGCGTGCCGGGCGCGCGGCGCGACCCGCGCGATCCGCAGGCCGTGGTGGCGGCGATCGACGAGCTGCGGGAACTGATCGGTCAGGTGCTCGCGCAGCCCGAGCCCGACGGACCGACCCCGCCGGTGGTGGACCGGCGCTGACCGGGCTCGGCCCCCGGCGCCGGGACGGTCACCGGCGTCGCCAACTCTGGGTACAGATGCTGGTACGGCCTGTTTGTACCACGGTCGGGTCTGGCCTCGACGCACGGCTTCCGGCGCAATGAGACGTGCAATCCGCAAATGCAGATTGAACTTTGCCGATCAAGGCGGGGAGTCAGCAGTGGCGTCGAGCACGAGGTCCCACGCGGCCCGACCCTACCCGACCCGCCGTCGCCGGTGGCGCATCGGCGGCCGGATGCGTCTCATCGTGGCGGCCCCGCTCGTCGCCGTGATGGGCTTCGCCGGGCTGGCGCTGACCGAGAGCGTCCGGCAGACCTCCCGCGCCAGCGACCTCGGCCAACTCGCCCAGCTCGGCGCCGAGGCGGGCGGCCTGGCACACCGCCTCCAGCACGAACGGATCGTCGCCGCCGACCTGTTGACCCGGGGCGCCGCCGCCCAGCAGGACGCCTTCGCCGACGCCACCACCGCGACCGACGCGGCGGTCGCCGGATACCGCCGGCAACGTGCCCGGGTGCCCTCCGGCGCCGCCGCCGAACGGGCCGTCCTGCCGCGGATCGACGCCGCGCTGGCCGGCCTCGCCCCGCTGCGCGCCCAGGTACGCACCGCCGAGCGCGCCTCCGTGTCGGCGATGACCTTCAGCTACCGCATCGTCATCGCGGACCTGCTCGGCCTGCGGGAGAGCGTCACCCTCGGCGTGGTCGAGCCGCGGATCGCCGACGGCATCCGGGCCTCCGCCGCACTGTCCAAGGTGGCCGAGGCGGTCGGCCAGCAACAGGTGGCCGTGCTGCGCGCCGTCACCGCCGGCCAGGTGACACCCGCGTTGCAGCAGGACATCACCGCCGCCCGGACCGGCTTCACCGAGGCGACGCTGTCCTTCCTGGCGCTCGCCCGACCGGCCTGGCAGGGCTGGTGGGAGCAGGCCGGCAGCGGGGAGAACGCGCTGCGGCTGCAACGCCTCCTCGACCAGGTCGCCCGCACGGCCGCGGGTGACCGCCTCGAGCTGGACCTGGGCACCTGGCTCACCGCCACCCAGCAGTGGGCGGTCCGCCTGGCGGAGCTGCGCCTGCGGGTCGACGGCGCGGTGCTCGACGACATCCGCACCGCCCACGCCGAGCAACGCCGGCGCACCGTCGTGGAGGCGGCGGCCGCCGTGCTGGCCCTGCTGCTGACCGCGCTGGTCACCTGGGCGGTGGCACGCCAGATCACCCGGCGGCTGCGCCGGCTGCGGGACGCGGCGAACGCGGTCGCCTTCGAACGGCTGCCCCAGGTGGTGGCCCGATTGCAGGAGCCGGACAGCGCGTCGGTGGACCCGGCCGAGCTGGCCCGCCGGCAGGCCGTCGACACGTTGGAGGTCTCCGGCGACGACGAGATCGGCGAGGTCGGCCAGGCGTTCAGCGCGGTGCACCGCGCCGCCGTGCGGACCGCGGCGGAGCAGGCGGTGATGCGGGCCAACACCGCGGAGATCTTCATCCACCTCAGCCGGCGGGAGCAGCGCCTGGTCGACGCCGTGCTGGCCCAGGTCGACAAGGTCGAGCGGGACGAGACCGACCCGGACCGGCTGCACCAGCTCTATGCGCTGGACAATCTCGCCACCCGGATGGGCCGGATCAACGCCAGCCTGCTGGTGCTGGGCGGGGTCGGCGTGGGGCGGGTCCGCCACCACGACGTGCCGCTGCCGCAGGTGCTCCAGGCCGCGCAGAGCCAGATCGAGCACTACCCCCGCATCCGGATCGGGCTGGTGGACGGCGACGTCGCGGTGGCCGCCGAGTCGGTCGACGAGGTGGTGCACCTGCTCGCCGAGCTGATGGAGAACGCCACCGGCTACTCGCCGCCGGCGACCGAGGCCTGGGTGACCGGTCGCAGCCTCGGCGACCGGGTGATCGTCCAGGTCAGCGACGAGGGCGTCGGGTTGCCCCCGCACCGGCGGCAGCAGCTCAACGACCTGCTCGCCCAGCCGCCCGCCATCGACGTCGCCACCGTCCGGGCGATGGGTCTGGTCGTGGTGGGCCAGCTCGCCAAGCGGCTGGGCGCCGCCGTCCAGCTCCGCTCCGGACCGCGTCGCGGCACCATCGCCGAGGTGGCGCTCCCGGCCGCGTTGACCCGGCCGCTGCCACCCGAGGAGTTCCTGCTCACCCCGGAGCGGCCGTCCCGTCGGGCGGCCCGCACCACCGTCACGTCCCCGACCGGGCGGGCCACCGTCGTGCCCGCCGGGGCCCGGCCCGCCCCGCAGCCGTGGGCCGGCGGCCCGGTCGCCGACCGGGCGCTCCCGGTCGCCCCGGTCTTCCAGCCGGCGAGCCCCGGCCCGGGCGACGCCCCCACCGAGGAGTTGGTCATCTTCCACCAGGTCAACCACTGGTTCCAGGCGGATCGGCCGGACGGTGACGGCTCGTCGTGGGCCGGGCCCGCCGACGACGCCTGGCGCACGGCGGCACGCTCCGACGAGCACCGGGTCGCCGGCACCACCACGTCCGGGCTGCCCCGCCGGCAGCCGCAGGAGCACCTGGTACCCGGTGGCGTCCCGGCGCCCCGGCAGGCCACGGAGCACCGCGACCCGGCCCGGGTCGCCACCGCGATGGCCGCCTACGCCCGCGGTGTCGCCGGCCGCCGGGCCAACCTGATCACCCACTGACCCGACAAGGGAGCGCACGTGACCGACCACCAGGATCTCGGCTGGCTGCTGGACGCCTTCGCCGAGCGTGCCAACGAGGTCACCCACGCCATCGCCATCTCCAGCGACGGTCTGATGGTGGCCGCCACCCGCGGCCTCCCGCCGGACCGGGCCGACCAGTTGGCGGCGACCGGCAGCGGGCTGGTCAGTCTGCTGCGCGGCGCGGCGGCCTTCTTCGACGCCGGCGCGGTGATCTCCAACGTCACCCAGCTGGAGGGCGGCTTCATGTTCTCCATGGCCTTCAACGACGGCGCCTCCCTGCTCGTACTCGCCGATCCGCGGTGTGACGTCGGCAAGGTCTCCTACGAGATGACCGAGCTGGCGAACCGCATCGGCGACGCGCTCACCCCCGCGGCCCGGGCGGCCCTGAGCCGCAGCCGCTGACCGCCGGCAGCACGCCGGATCCGCACCCCTGACACAGGAGAAACACCATGACCCTGACCCTGCCCCGGCGCAGCCGTGCCCGCACCGCGGCGCTGCTCGCCCTCGTCCTGCTCGCGGCGTCCGCCTGCGCCGACGACGGTCCCGCCGCCGGCTCCGGTGGCACCGTCAAGATCGGTCTGCTCGCGTCGCTCTCCGGCACGTACCAGTCGGTGGGCAAGGACATCCGCGACGGCTTCCAGCTCTATCTGTCCGGCCACGACGGCAAGCTCGGTGGTCGCACGGTCGAGCTGGTCGTCGCCGACGAGGGCAACGGCGCGGCGACCGCCGTGCCGGCCGCCACCAAGCTGCTCAAGCAGGACCGCGTGGTGGCGCTCACCGGCGTCGTCGGCGGTGGCTCGGTGGCCGCGGTGTACCCGCTGCTCAACGAGACGAAGGTGCCGTTCGTCGGCTCCAACGGGCGGCCGGAGCTCAAGGACGTGTCCCGGGTCTGGCACACCTCCTACCTCTCCGACGAGCCCGGCGAGGCGATCGCGGCGCACGTGCGCGACGACGTCAAGGGCAGCGTCTACGCCATCGGGCCGGACTACCAGGGCGGCTGGGACGAACTGCGCGGCTTCACCGAGGCGTTCGCCGCCGCCGGCGGCAAGCTGGCCAACCCGGACGGCAAGACCACGTTCACGCCGTTCCCGGCGACCACCAACTTCACCCCGTACTTCGCCCGGATCAAGGCCTCCGGCGCGGACGCGGTCTACACCTTCTACGCCGGTGGCGCGGCTGTCGACTTCGTCAAGCAGTACGCCCAGTCCGAGATCAAGGACGTGCCGCTCTACGCCGCCGGCTTCCTGACCGAGGGCGGGGTGCTCGACGCGCAGGGCGACGCCGCCCGCGACATCTACTCGGTGCTCAACTACTCGCCCGACCTCGACAACGCGGAGAACCGCGAGTTCGTGGCCGCCTGGAAGGCCGAGCACGACGGCTCGCCGACCACCTACGCGATGGCCTCCTACGACGCCGCGGCGGTGCTGGACCGGGCGATCGCGGCGGCCGGCGACGACGCGACCCCGGAGAAGATCAACGCGGCGATCGGCCAGCTCGGTCAGATCGCCAGCCCGCGCGGCACCTGGCAGTTCTCGCCGACCACGCACGCGCCGGTGCAGAAGTGGTACCTGCGTCAGGTCCGCCAGGACGGACGGGCGCTGTCCAACACCGTGGTCGGCGACCTCGCCACCGTGGGGGGCTGACGGGCGTGCCGGTCGACCCCTACGTCGTGCCGGCCCTGGACGGGGTCGCCTACGGGCTGCTGGTGTTCGTCGCCGCGGCCGGGCTGGTGCTCTGCTTCGGCGTGGCCGGCATCCTCAACCTCGCCCACGGCACGCTCTTCGCCGTCGGCGGCTACACCGCGGCGGCGCTGCTGGACGGAAGTTGGCCCAGCCTGGCGCTGGCGTTGGCGGTCGGCGTGGCCGCCGCCACCGCCGCCGGCGCGCTGGTCGCGGTGCTGCTCACCCGGGTCGCGGCGGCCGGCCACCTCACCCAGGCGCTGCTCACCTTCGGCGTCGCGCTGGCCGGCGGCAGCCTGCTCGTGGCCGCGTTCGGCCCGGACGACCCACCGGTACGGGTGCCGGCCGCGCTGGACGGCTCGGTGGCGGTCGCCGGGCACCGCTACGCCGCGTACCGTCTGGTCTTCATCGTGGTGGCCGCGGTGCTCGCCGGCCTGCTGCACCTGGTGGTCCGCCGGACCCGGGCCGGCATGCTGGTGCGGGCGGCGGTCGACGACGCGGAGATGGTCGCGACGCTCGGGGTGAGCCCGGCCGCGGTCCGGGTCGGCGTGCTGGCCGCGGCCGGCGCGCTGGCCGGCGCGGCGGGCGTGCTCGGCGCGCCGATCATCGGCCCCGGGCCGGACACCGCCGACGCGGTGCTGCTGCTCTCGCTGGTCGTGGTGGTGCTCGGCGGGCTCGGCTCGACGACCGGCACACTGCTCGCCGCGCTGGCCGTCGGCCAGATCCAGACGCTCGGCGTCGCGCTCGCCCCGTCGGCGGCCCCCTTCCTGCTCTTCGCGGCCATGGCGGTGGTGCTCGCGGTCCGGGCGCGCGGCCTGGCCACGACACGGACTGCGACGTGAGGGGCCGGGCCGTGCGGGCGCTGCGGATGGCGGTCGGCGCGGGGGTGCTGGTGGGGCTGGTCGCTGCGCCCTGGGCGGTGGACGACTACACCGTGTCGCTGCTGGCCCGCACGCTGGCGCTGGGCCTGGTCGCCGTCGGCGTCGCGCTGCTGACCGGCGTCGCCGGGCTGCCCACGCTCGGCCAGACCGCGCCCTACGCGGCCGGCGCGTACGCCGGCGCGCTGGCCGGTGGCCAGCTCTCCGACGTCGGGCCGGTGCAACTGCTCGTCGCGGCGGCGGCCGGGGCGGCGCTGGCGGCGGTGACGCTGCCGCTGGTGCTGCCCGCCCGCGGCGTGGTGCTCCTGATGATCACGCTGGCGATCGGCGAGCTGGCGGTGGTCCTCGCCGGCCGGTGGACCGCGGTGACCGGCGGCACCGACGGGCTCGCCGGCATCGCGGCGACCCGACCGCTGTGGGGGCTGCCGGTGCTGGCCACCGACCGGTCCCGCTACCTCTACACGCTCGTGGTCGTCGCGGTGCTCACCGGCCTGGTGCTGCTGGTGCTGCGGACCCGCGCCGGGCTGCTGCTGCGCGCCGGCCGCGACGACGAGGCGCGGCTGCGGGCCAGCGGGCACCGCGTGCCGGCGCAGGTGGCGGGCGTCCACGTCGGAGCGGGCGCGATCGCCGGCGCGGCCGGCTCGCTGCTGGTCACCGCCCAGCAGTACGTCTCGCCCGCCGACTTCGGATTCGACACCTCCGCGCTGCTGCTGCTCGGCGTGGTCGTCGGGGGCACCGCCTCGGTCGGCGGCGCGCTGATCGGGGCCGTGCTCGTCGTCGCCGCCCGGGACTGGCTCTTCGGCGCGCTGCCCGGGCAGGCGCCGCTGGTGCTCGGGTTGGCGTTCGTCGTGGCCGCGCACCTGCTGCCCACCGCCCGGTCCGCCCGGCCGGCGACCCGGCGCGGTCGGGCGTCCGCCCCGGCCGCGCACCCCGCGCGCCGGCCCGCCGCCATGACCGGGGTACGCCCATGACGCCGTTGCTGACCGCCGAGGCGATCACCGTGCGGTACGGGTCGCTGACCGCGCTCGACGCGGTCGACCTCCAGGTCCCGCTCGGCCAGCGGCACGCGCTGATCGGGCCGAACGGCGCGGGCAAGACCACGCTGCTCGACGTGGTGGCCGGCGCCGCCCGGCCGGTGGACGGCCGGATCCGGCTGGCCGGGCGGGACGTCACCCGGCTCGGCCCGGCCGCCCGGGCCCGGCGCGGCGTCGGCCGCATCCACCAGCGGCCCGCCGTCTGGGACTCGCTGACCGCCCGGGAGAACGTGCTGGTCGCCGCGCTGCCCCGGGCCGAGCGGGCGGGGCGGTGGTATCCGTCGGCCCGGCGGCGCGCGGCCGGGCGCACCGCCGACACGCTGCTGGACCGGGTTGGCCTCACCGACCTCGCCGCCGTCCCGGCCGGGCAGTTCGCCCACGGGCAGCGCCGGCAGCTGGAGATCGCCGTGGCGCTGGCCGGCCAGCCGCGGCTGCTGCTGCTCGACGAGCCGGCCGCCGGGCTCTCCGCGGTGGAGGTCGGCTGGCTGGCGGAGTTCCTGCGCGGGCTGCCGCGTGCGGTCGCGGTGCTGCTGGTGGAGCACCGGCTGGATCTGGTCTACGCGCTCTGCGACACGGTGACCGTGCTGCGCGACGGTCGGACGCTCGCCACCGGGTCGCCCGCCGAGATCCGTGCGTCGGTCCCGGTCCGTCAGGCGTACGCGGAGGGGGTGACGTGATGCTGCGCATCGAAGCGCTCTGCGCCGGTTACGCCGGCGGCACCGTCCTGCACGAGGTGACTCTCGACGTGCCACCCGGCGCGGTGCAGGCGGTGGTGGGCCGTAACGGCGCCGGCAAGAGCACACTCGTGCACTGCGTGGCCGGCCTCGTCCGGCCGCACGCCGGGCGGATCGAGATCAGCGGGGTGCCGGTCGCCGGCCGGCAGCCGCACCGGATCGCCCGCGCCGGGGTGGGGCTGGTCCCGCAGGGCCGGCGGGTCTTCTCCCGGCTGACCGTCGCCGAGCACCTGGTGCTGGCGGCGGCGCCGTGGCGGGCGGCGACCCAGGGTGGGGAGGGCTGGACCGTCGCCCGGGTGCTGGAGCTGCTGCCCCGTCTCGGGGCGCGGCTGCGGCATCGCGGCGACCAGCTCTCCGGCGGGGAGCAGCAGATGTTGGCGATCGCCCGGGCGTTGCTCGGTCAGCCCCGGGTGCTGCTGCTCGACGAGCCGTGCGAGGGGCTCGCGCCCGACCTGGCCGTCCGGATCCGTGAGCTGGTCGGGTCGCTGGCCCGGGCCGGCACGACCGTGCTCCTGGTCGAGCAGCAGATCCGGCACGCGGTCGAGGTCGCCGACCGGATCGCGGTGCTGGAGTACGGCCGGGTGGTCTACGACCGACCGGCCGGCGAGGCCCGGGCCGACCCGGGCGCGGTGGCGGCGCTGCTCAGCGTCGCCGCGGTCGGGGAGCCGCCGGCCTCCCGGCCCGGGCCCGGGCTGACCCACGCGCCGGGCCCACGAACCGACCGACCGCGACAGGAATGAGGAGCGATGCCGTCCGACGCCCCCGAGACCGACTACGCCTTCGACACCGGCGCCGCCGACGCGGTGCCCCAACTGCACGCGCTCGAAGCCTTCCTGGACCCGATCACCACCGGCCGGATCGCCGGGCCGCTGCTCGCCCCGGACGCCGCCCGGTGCTGGGAGGTCGGCGCCGGCGGCGGCTCGGTCGCCCGGGCCATGGCCGCCGCGGTCGGACCGGCCGGCCGGGTGGTCGCCACCGACCTCGACGTGACGCACCTGCGGCCGGCGGCCAACCTCGACGTGCGCCGGCACGACGTGCGCCGCGAGCCGCCGCCGGGGGACACGTTCGACCTGATCCACGCCCGGCTGGTGCTGCTGCACCTGCCGGAGCGGCGCCGGGTCCTGCGCACCCTGGCCGGCGCGCTGGCCCCGGGCGGGTGGCTGGTGGTCGAGGAGTTCGACTGCACCGCGCCGCTGCGGGTGCTGACCGCGCCGAGCGACGACGCGGCGAAACTCTTCGCCCAGGTGACGGACGCCATGCTGGGCATCCTGCAGAGCCACGGCGCGGACCTCGCCTGGGCGCAGGACGTGCACGCCGAGCAGGCCGCGGCGGGCCTGGTCGACATCGACACGGTCACGCACGCGCAGAGCTGGCCGGGCGGCTCGCTCGGCATCTCGCTCTACGGCACGAACTCCCGGCAGCTGGAACCGGAGTTGCTGGACGCCGGGCTGTCAGCGGGCCAGCTGGAGGCGTTCCGCCGGCTGCTGCGGGATCCCGCGTTCGCGGCCATGTCGTACCAGTTCGTGTCGACCCGGGGCCGCCGTCGAGGTCCGGGACGGCGGTGACGCCGGTGGATCAGCGCAGCGGGCCGTCCCCCGGGCCGGACGGATCGTCGACCACGTGCACGGCGGCCTCCTCGGCGCTGGCCGCCCCACCGTCGATGCCGACGTCCCAGGCGACCGAGTCGGCCTGCTCGTCCTCCCCGAACCCCTGGTCGTCGGCGACCAGGCGGCCGCTGCGGGTCTCCCGCTCGTAGCCCCGGCGGGTCAGCTCGTCCTCGTCGCCGTCGGCCTCCTCGGCGTACGGGTCGACGTCCGGCTCCTCCTGGGCGAGCAGGTGCGCCAGTGAGTCACCGGCCCGCTCCTCGGCCGCCGTGGTGCCGAACCGGTTCGCCGCCGTCCAGTGGTCGGCGGCGGCGATCCCGGTGTCGAGCGGATCCCCGACGGAGTCGTCGAGCGTGTCGGAGGCGTCCAGGACGCCGTCGTCCTCGGCCACGTTCCACTCGTCGGCGGTCTGCTCGGTGTCGCTCATGGGTCGTCCTCCCTGGGGTCTCCTGCTCCGCCATCCCACCCGAGAAACCCCGTCGAGGGAAGAGGCGGGTGACCTGGGTAATGCCGGCGGACGGCGGGGAGTGCTTGGATGGACGTCATGCCCAACCCCGCGATCCTCACCGTCGACGACGACCCGGCCGTCTCCCGGGCGGTCGCCCGGGACATCCGGCGCCGCTACGGCGACCGCTACCGGGTGGTGCGGGCCGACTCCGCCGAGGCGGCCCTGGAGGCGCTGCGCGAGCTGAAGCTGCGCGGCGAGCAGGTGGCGGTGCTGATTGCCGACTACCGGATGCCGCAGATGAACGGCATCGAGTTCCTCGAGGCGGCGATGGACCTGTTCCCCGCCGCGCGCCGGGTCCTGCTCACCGCCTACGCCGACACCGACGCCGCGATCAACGCGATCAACGTGGTCGACCTCGACCACTACCTGCTCAAGCCGTGGCACCCGCCGGAGGAGAAGCTCTACCCGGTGCTGGACCAGCTGCTGGAGGCGTGGACGGCCGGCGGGACCACCGGCACGCCCGAGCTGCGGGTGGTGGGGCACCGCTGGTCGGCGCCGTCGTTCACGGCGCGCGACTTCCTGGCCCGCAACCTGGTGCCGTTCCGCTGGGTGCTCGCCGACGAGCCGGAGGGCGCCGAGCTGCTGCGCGCGGCGGGCGTGACCGCGAACGACGTACCCCTGGTGGTGACCGCGGACGGCAAGTCGCTGGTGCAGCCGTCGCCGTCCGACCTGGCCGCGCAGGTCGGCCTGGCCACCACGCCGGCCGCCGACTTCTACGATCTGGTGGTGGTGGGCGCCGGCCCGGCAGGGCTCGGCGCGGCCGTCTACGGCGCCTCGGAGGGGCTGCGGACGGTGCTGATCGAGCGCCGGGCCACCGGCGGGCAGGCCGGGCAGAGCAGCCGGATCGAGAACTACCTCGGCTTCCCGGACGGCGTCTCCGGCGCGCAGCTCACCGACCGGGCCCGCCGGCAGGCGCTGCGTTTCGGCGCGGAGCTGCTCAGCGCCCGCGAGGTGGTGTCGCTGGAGGACGCCGGCGGCGCGCGGCTGCTGCGGTTCAGCGACGGCAGCAGCGTCGCCGCGCACACCGTGGTGCTGGCCACCGGCGTCTCCTACCGGATGCTGCCCGCGCCGGGGCTGGCCGAGCTGACCGGCCGCGGCTGCTTCTACGGCTCGGTGGCGAGCGAGGCGCCGAGCTGCTCCGGGGAGGACGTCTACATCGTCGGCGGGGCCAACTCCGCCGGCCAGGCCGCGGTGCACTTCTCCCGGTACGCCCGCCGGGTGCACCTGCTGATCCGCGGCGACGACCTGACCCGGTCGATGTCGAGTTACCTGATCGACCAGATCGCCCGGATCGACGCCATCGAGGTCCACCCGTGCACCGAGGTGGTCGGCGGCGCCGGGGGGGAGCACCTGGAACGGGTGACCCTGCGGGACATGCGCACCGGCGCGACGCGCGAGGTCGACACCTCGTGGCTGTTCGTGTTCATCGGCGCGGAGCCGCACACCGACTGGCTCGACGGCGCGGTCGTCCGGGACCGGCGGGGCTTCGTGCTGACCGGGCCGGACCTGACCCGCGGCGGCCACCGGCCGGCCGGCTGGTCCCTGCCCCGCGATCCCTACCACCTGGAGTCCAGCATGCCGGGCGTGTTCGCGGCCGGCGACGTGCGGGCCGACTCGGTGAAGCGGGTGGCCTCGGCCGTCGGCGAGGGCGCGATGGCGGTCTCGCTGGTGCACCGTTACCTGGAGGCGCAATGACCGACCGGCTGACCCCGGACGAGCTGCGGCAGCTCTTCCTCTTCGAGTCGCTCACCCCGGAGCAGCTCGCCCACCTGGCCGAGCACGGCCGGGTGGAGCGGCGGCGGGCCGGCGAGGCGGTCTACGTCGAGGGCGAGCCGGCGAGCTGCTTCTTCGTGCTGCTGGACGGCACGGTGGCGATGCACCAGCGGGTCCAGGGCGACGAGGTGGAGGTCAGTCGAACCAGCCAGCGCGGCGTCTACGGCGGCGCCATGCAGGCGTACATCGGGGAACCGGCCGAGCAGCGTTACCGCAACAGCCTGCGCGCGGTCACCGACGCCGCGGTGTTCGCCCTGCCCGCGGAGATCATCGCGGCGGCCATGCGCGGCTGGTTCCCGATGGCCACCCACCTGTTGGAGGGCCTGTTCATCGGGATGCGCAACACGCAGACGATCGTCGGTGAGCGGGAACGACTGCTGGCTCTGGGCGCGCTCTCGGCGGGGCTCACCCACGAGCTGAACAATCCGGCGGCGGCCGCCGTCCGGGCCACCTCGGCGCTGCGCGGGCGGGTGGCGAAGATGCGGCACAAGCTCGCCATGATCGCCGACGGCCGGCTCGACGGGCGGCGGCTGCACGACCTCGTCGCGTTGCAGGAGGAGGCGGTGAAGCGGGCCGCCGCCGCCACCGCGCTGTCGCCGCTGGCGGCCAGCGACGCCGAGGACGAGCTGGGCGACTGGTTGGAGGAGCACGGGGTACGGGGGGCCTGGGAGTTGGCGCCGACACTCGTCGCCGGCGGCATCGACAGCGGCTGGCTCGCCCAGGTCGACGCCGCGGTCGGCGGTGACGACCTGGAGTCGGCGGTGCACTGGATCACCTACACCATCGACACCGAACTGCTGATGGGTGAGATCGACGACGCGGTCACCCGGGTCTCCGGGCTGGTCGGCGCCGCCAAGCAGTACTCCCAACTGGACCGGGCGCCCTACCAGACGGTGGACGTGCACGAGCTGCTCGACGCCACGCTCGTCATGCTCCAGGCGAAGATCCCGGCCGGCGTCCGGGTGGTGAAGGAGTACGACCGCGGCCTGCCGGCCGTCCCGGCGTACGCGGCCGAGCTCAACCAGGTCTGGACCAACCTGATCGACAACGCGCTCGCCGCGATGGCCGGCGACGGCACGCTGACGGTCCGGACCGGGTGCACCGACGACCGCCTGACCGTCGAGATCCGCGACACCGGTCCGGGCATCGCGCCGGAGGTGCGCCCGCGCATCTTCGAGCCGTTCTTCACCACCAAGGCGGTGGGCGAGGGCACCGGTCTCGGGCTGGACATCTCGTACCGGATCGTGGTCAACAAGCACCACGGCGACATCCGGGTGCAGTCCGCGCCCGGCGACACCCGGTTCGTGGTGCTGCTGCCGCTCACGCCGGCCTGACCCGGCGGGCGCCGTCGGCGTCAGAACAGCGTGGCCGGGCCGACCGGAGTCGGCTCGGGCAGCGGCGCCAACTCGGGGAGGCGGGCGCGGACCTGGTCGTGGAACCGGCGGGCCAGGTCGGGGGCGTCCGCGTTGTCCGGCGTGTGCACGAACACGGTCGGCGAGCGCCCCTCGCGCAGCCAGCCGGTGACCACGTCCAGCCACGGCTGCCAGCCCTCGACCGTCGCGGCCGGGTCGTCGCGGCCGAGGTAGCGCACCACCGGCCGGTCGGTCAGCGCCTCGGCGCGTCTCGGTAGGCGCGGCTTGCGCGTCCACGCCTCCCGTTCGGCGTCGCTGGTCGGCGGCGTGCGGAAGAACGCGGTGGTGTCGAACGGGATCCACTCCGCGCCGGCCCGGCCGAGGGTCTGCGTCAACGTGCGGGCCGCGCCGGCGTCGGTGAAGAACGCCGGGTGGCGGACCTCGACGGCGTAGCGGTGGTCGGTGGGCAGGGTGCGGAGGAACCGGTCGAGGTCGGGCACGTCACCCGGGCCGAACGAGCCGGGCAACTGCACCCAGAGGGTGTCCGCCCGGGGCCCGAGCGGTTCCATCGCGTGCAGGAACGCCCGCAGCTCCGCCTCGCCGCCGGTGAGCCGGCGCTCGTGCGTGACCACCTTGGGCAGCTTCGCCAGGAACCGGAAGTCCGGGTCGGTCTGCTCCGCCCAGGACGCCACCGTCTCCCGGGCCGGCGTCGCGTAGAACGTGGTGTTCCCCTCGACCGCGTCGCACCAGCCGGCGTACGCCCGCAGCCGTTCGTGCGCCGGCAGGACCTGCCCCGGCCAGGATCGGTGCGTCCACATGGCACACCCGACGTGCAGCCGCATCCGATCCCCTCCCGCCCGCGCCCACGCTATCCGACCCCGTTCCCGTCGCCGCCCATGGGCCTGCTCGCCGCCCGACGGGGGTCGCCCGCGTTCACAGCGCGGCGAGCGCCTCGGCGATGTTCCGCTCGGCGAGGTCGAGCATCCACCGCCGGTCCGGGAAGTCGCCCTCGGCGATCCGCAGCGGACCCTCGATCAGCGCGAGCACCTGCGCGTACCGGTAGAACTCCAGCCGGTCGGCGTCGAGCGCGACCGGACGCAGCGCCGGGTAGGCCGCGCCGAAGCGCAGCCGCAGCCAGGCGTGCTCCCACTCGACGTCGAACCAGGTCAGACCCTCGATGTCGATCATCACCGGTGCGCCGTCGGCCGTGACCAGCACGTGGTCCGGGCCGAGTTCGCCGTGCACCAGCGCGTACGCCTGCCGTGGCGGCACCCGGTCGCGCAGCCCGCGCAGGTGGGCGGCGATCCGGTCCCGCGCGGCGGCCGGTCGGGGATCGCGGGCCGCCGCGCCGGCGAGGTGCCCGAGCGCGCGGTCCAGGACCACGTCCTCGGCGGGCCGGGCCGGTGACGTGGCCCGGGCCGCGTCCGTGAGCCGGCCCCAGCGCGGGCCGGACGTGGTGTGCATCCGCCGGAGCGCGTCCCCGAGCCGGGCCAGGGGTTCGGCCGCCCGGTCGCGGTGGCGGGTCAGCAACGCCTCCAGCGTCACTCCGCCGACGTCCTCCACCAGCGCGACGTCGGCGTCGAGCCGGTGGCCGGCGGGATCGCGGGCGATCAGGTGCGGCACGCGTACGCCGGCGGCGGTGAGCGCGGCGTGGTTGACGGCGAACAGCTCGGCGCCGGACGCCTCGGTGAACGGGTCGTCCGGGACGGCCTCCGCCGCGGGCCAGTAGTTCTCGCGCGGCGACCAGACGTACAGGACCACTGTCGACCCGTCGTCGAGCCCGATCCGGTAGACGCCCTTGCGGGTGCCACCGGCGAGCCGGTGCAGCGCGGTGACCCGCCGGTCCGTGCCGAGTCGGTCGCGCACCAGGTCACGGACGTCGTCCGGACGCAGGAACGTACGTGTCACGGCCGTTCCACCCGGACCGGGTCGCCACGGACCAGCTCGTCGTGGATCCGCCACCGGGCCGCCGTGCCGGCGCGCCGGGCCGCCTCGTCGTCCGCGTCGACCCGCCGGCGCAGCAGGTCGACGGCGATCCGGCGGTTGAGGTGGAGCTGCCGTTCGGTGTCCACCACCACCACGTGGCCGGACGGGCGGTGGGTCGCCCGGACGGCGGTGCTGGCCTTGTTCCGGTGCTGGCCGCCGGGCCCACCGGTGCGACACGGCGTGAACTCGACGTCCGTCTCGTGGAACGGGGTGACCGGCACGTCGGCCCGGTGCGGCCGGGCGGTGACGTACCAGTTCTTCCGCCCGTGGCCGGGTCGGTAGGGGCTCGGCGCCCGCCAGCAGAGCGTGCCGGTCCAGTCGGCGGCGCACGCCTCCGCGCCGGATCCGGTGATGCGGAGCAGCACCGAGCGCCAGGTGCCCGGGCGGTCACCGGGCACGGTGTCGACCCGGGTCGTGTCCAGCCGGCGCCGGGCGGCGTCCGCCTCCAGGCGGGTCAGCAGCCGGGCCAGCGCCCAGGCGCACTCCTGCGGGCCGCGCCCGGCGGACAGCAGCAGGTCGGTCATCGCCGCCCCCGGCGGCGGGCCGGTGCGACGTCCGGCGTCTTGTAGGTGACCAGGGGCACCGTGGTGGTGACCGGGGTGGCGAGGTCGTGCGCCACCAGGTCGCCGATCACCTGCTCGATGCGCTTGTAGGCGGTGGGCGCCTCCTCGAACAGCAGGTGGCGGTCGCCGCACACCACCACCGACCCGACCGGGGTGCGGCGCAGCTCCTCGACGGTGTGCTTGGCCTTGCCCCGGCGCAGCGCGTCGGCGCGGGACATCTTCCGACCGGCGCCGTGCGCCACCGAGTGGTTGGCCGCCGGGCCGGCGTGTGCGGCCACCAGGTGGGACGGGGTGCCCCGGGTGCCGGCGACGAGCACGTCCCGGCCGTCGCCCGGGGCCGCGCCCTTGCGGTGCAGGTAGTGCCCGTCGCGGACCTCCACCAGGTTGTGGCACTGGTCGACGACCGGCTCGGTGGGCTCGGCGCCGAGCGCGTGGGCGACCCGGGCGGCCAGCAGCCGCCGGTTGAGCGAGCCCCAGCGCACCGCGTCGTCGTGCCGGGCCAGGTAGGCCGCCGGGTCGGGCGCGGGCCCGGCGCCGTGCGCCGCGGTGTGCTCGCGCAGGATCCGCTCGCCCAGCCCGCGCGAGCCGGAGTGCACCACCAGCACCAGGTCGCCGGCGACCAGCCCGAGCCGCTCGGCGTGCTCCGGCGCCTCGATCGCGCCGACGCGGGCCAGCTCGACGAAGTGGTTGCCCCGCCCGACCGTACCGAGGCCGTCGAGGTGGCCGGCCGGCACGTCGCCGGTCAGCACCGACCAGGCCGGGTCGTCGGCGTCCCGATCCGGGTGCAGGGCGCGGTCCAGGTCGGGGAAGCGGGCCGCGAGCCGTTCCGGCACGGCCCGGCGCAGCGCGATGGGGAACACCGCGATCCCGCAGCCGATGTCGGAGCCGACGAGGAACGGGTAGAGCACTGTCGACGCCATGGCGGCGCCGATCGGCGCGCCCTTGCCGGGGTGCAGGTCCGGCATGGCGGCGACGTGCGCCATGCCGTCGAGGGCGGCGACCTGGTGGCACTGGTCGAGCGCGGCGGACTCGATCCAGCTGCCGGGGGAGGAGAAGACGGAGACGGAGGCAGGCACGGACGCTCGTTTCTTTTCCAGGGGTGCGGGAATCGGCGGGGTGCGGTCCGTCAGAACGTCATGACCGACACCCTCCCGGACCGCGCCACGCCCGGCAACCGACTTTCCGTCGACACGGGGTCGCCGGCTCCATAGACTCCGGTCGTTCTGGTACCACGAGTCCAGGGAGGACCCACGTGTCGAGCGAAACCCGACCGCACGTCGCCTTACCACTGCTGGCCCGTCTCGCCGGGGTGACGGTGGCCGCCGCCGCGCTGGTCGCCGGCTCGGCCGTCGCCGCGACCGCGGCGCCGGCCGCCGAACCCGCGCCGACCAAGGGACCGTGCGCGTACACGCCGACGCCGGACGAGCCGGCGGCCCGGCCGGTGCCGCTGCCGCCGGACCCGCGCCGCACG
Source organism: Micromonospora humi (assembly GCF_900090105.1). GTDB lineage: Bacteria > Actinomycetota > Actinomycetes > Mycobacteriales > Micromonosporaceae > Micromonospora > Micromonospora humi. The sequence goes on from NZ_FMDM01000021.1 coordinate 59,814, forward strand.
CCGGACCGGGGTACGGTACGGGTCACGCTGCGCACCAACCAGGGGCCGATCGGGCTGACCCTGGACCGCGAGCAGGCGCCGTGCACGGTGCAGAGCTTCCTGCACCTGACCCGGCACCGGTTCTACGACCGGACGCCGTGTCACCGGCTCACCGCGTACCCGACGCTGACGGTGCTGCAGTGCGGCGACCCGTCCGGCACCGGCGAGGGTGGCCCGGGCTACCGCTACCGCGACGAGCTGCCCACCGACCTGCCGCCCGCGCCGACCGACCCGACCGGCGTGCGCCGCCTCTACGCCCGCGGCACGCTGGCCATGGCGAATGCCGGGCCGGACACCAACGGCAGCCAGTTCTTCCTGGTCCAGCGCGACTCGGCGCTGCGTCCCAACTACACCGTCTTCGGCCGGGTGGACGCGGCCGGGCTGGCCACTCTGGACCGGATCGCGGCCGGCGGCATCGCCGCCACGCCGGAGGACCCGGCGCCGGTCGACGGCGCGCCGGCCCAGCCGGTGCAGATCTGCCGGGCCAAGCAGGGCCGCTGACCCGACCGCTCGGCGGGACGGCGCACCCGGCCGTCCCGCCGAGCCGGTGTCAGGCCGGCAGCCGCCAGATCTGGTTGGCGCCGCCGAAGCAGTCCCAGATCTGGAGCCGGGTGCCGTCGGCGGAGCTGTTGTCGGTGGCGTCCAGGCACCGGTTGGACACCGGGTTGCGCAGCGTGCCGTTGCCCTGGGCCTGCCAGACCTGTGCGCCGGTGCCGTTGCAGTCCCAGAGCTGGATCTTCGTGCCGTTCGCGGTGCCGGCGCTCGTCACGTCGAGGCACTTGCCCAACGCCCGCAGCGTGCCGTCGCCGGCCACGGTCCAGCTCTGCGCGCCGGTGCCGTTGCAGCCGTAGAGCTGCACCGCGGTGCCGTTGGCGGTGCCGGCGGCGGCGACGTCGACGCACTTGCCGCCGATGCCGGTGATCGGGCCGGTGCGCCCGGACGGCGGCGGGGTGGTGCCACCGCCGGTCGCCGTGTCGTAGATCGCGGTCACCAGCGAGGTCGCGCCGGTGGTGTCCTGGGACAGCTCCCAGTTCATCATCCCGCCGGCGTTCGCCATGGCCCACTGCGTCTTGCGCTTGACCGTCCCGATGCCGTTGTAGCACTGCTGGGCGCCGCCGGCCGTGGTGCAGTCCCGGTTGGCGTTGGCCGGGTCCAGGCCGACCAGCGCCGCGTACGTGTAGTAGCCGGGCCGGCTGTAGAAGGGCACGCCGAGCACGGCCTTGGCGGCGGGCAGGCCGCGCGCCTTCCACCCGTTGACGGCGGCGATCGACCAGTCGTAGTTGGCGTGCGGGCTGCCGCCGTCGTACGCCATGATGTTCAGCCAGTCGACCGAGGAGAACACCGCCGTGGGCACCCCGGTGACGTAGTAGCCCTCGGCGACCACGGCGGCGGTGAGCAGCTTGCCCCGGCTGTGCAGGGCGCTGCCGAGCTGTTGCATCAGCAGCGTGTAGTTGGTGGCCGAGGCGCCCGGGTCGGGGTATTCCCAGTCGATGTCGACGCCGTCGAGGTTGTACTGGTTGACGAAGCCGACCACGTTGTTCACGAACGCGCCGCGGGCGCCGGAGTTCGCGGCCAGCGCCTCGAACGCGGAGTCGTCGCCGTCGTTCCAGCCGCCGACGGCGATGGATACCTTGACGTTGTTGGCGTGCCCGAGCGACACCAGTGCGGAGAGCTTGCTCGGGTTCTCCACGGCACGCAGGCTGCCGTCGCCGTTGGGCAGCACGAAGGCGTAGTTGACGTGGGTGAGCTTGCCGTACTGGATGCTGGTGACGCTGCCGCTCCAGGACGGCATGTAGCCGACGCTCTTGAAGCCGTTCGGCAGCGCGACCGCCTGGGCGGCGGACGGGGTGAGGGCGAGCGTGGCGGTGGCGGTGGCCAACGCGAGCGCACCGGCGGCGAGGCGGCGCCGGAGGTGGGGTCTGGGCATCGAGGGCCTTCCCGGGGGACGGGGGCGGACGGGGTGTTCCTCGAGGTGGCCCAAATATTAAGGAGTATTAACTAAGTCGTCAATGATGTCGGTCGATAAAGCGGGGGCGGTCCGCCGCCGGCGGACCGCCCCTCGATCGTGCGTCGGTCAGGCGACCGAGGCCGGGAACCGCTCCCAGACCCGGTGCGCCGCCATCAGCCGCTGCACCGACTCCAGCACCTCGGCGCCGGAACCGCCGGTGACCACGCCCGGCGATCCGGCCACGCCGGCCTGCTGGAGCACCTCGGCGCCGGTGCCCCACGCGCCGATCGCCTTGGCGTGCCGCCACGCCTCCTCGACCAGCAGCGACACCCGCGGGTCCACGGCTCGCGCACCCGGTGCACCGGCCTTGGCGTCCCGGGCCGGCGACGCGTCCGGCGCCGGCGCCGGGGCGCCGGCCAGCAGGACCGCGTCGAACTCGACCGACCGGGCGGTGGCGAACGTCCGCTGCACCGGCAGCCCGCCGACGGTGCCGCCGTGCGCGGCGATCAGCAGCGGCACCATGCCGGCGGCGAACACCGCCCGCTGGACCTCTCCGACGTCGTCCAGGTCGCCGTCCGCGTCGACCACGATGCCGACCATCCGGCCGTCGGCCGGCCACTCCCGGCCGACCTGGGACAGCGCCGGGCTGGGCTGCACCTCGGCCAGCGGCACGGTCGGCTGCGGCGCGGGCAGACCCAGGCCGGTGGCGACCTGCTCGCAGAGCACCGGGTCGATGTTGGCCAGGCACTGGAGCTGCCGCTCCTTGATCGCCTGGTGGTAGCACTTGCCCAGCTCGAACGTGTACGCCCGGACGATGTGCTCCTTCTCCACCGGCGACATGCTCGCCCAGAAGAGCCGGACCTGGCTGTAGTGGTCGTCGAAGGAGGCCGGCGCGGCCCGGACCTTCGGCGCCTCGGCCACCGTCACCGGCACGTCGACGAACGCGTGCTCCTTGTCACCGGCCGGGAACGGGTTGCCGCCGTCGAGCGAGTTCGGCCGGTAGGGCGCCACCCCGGCGTGCACCGCGTGCTGGTGGAAGCCGTCGCGCAGCATGTCGTTGGCGTCGGCGTGCGGCCGGTTGATCGGGATCTGGGTGAAGTTCGGCCCGCCCAGCCGGGTGAGCTGCGTGTCCAGGTAGGAGAAGAGCCGGCCCTGGAGCAGCGGGTCGTTGGTGACGTCGATGCCCGGCGGCAGGTGCCCGAGGTGGAACGCCACCTGCTCGGTCTCGGCGAAGAAGTTGCGTGGCGTCCGGTTGAGCGTGAGCGTGCCGATCGGCTGCACCGGCGCCAGCTCCTCCGGCACGATCTTCGTCGGGTCGAGCAGGTCGATCCCGGCGAACGTCTCCTCCGGCGTGTCCGGGAAGACCTGGATGCCCAGCTCCCACTCCGGGTACGCGCCGGCCTCGATGGCGTCGTAGAGGTCGCGGCGGTGGAAGTCCGGGTCGATGCCGTTGATCAGCTGCGCCTCCTCCCACTCCAGCGAGTGCACCCCGAGCTTCGGCTTCCAGTGGAACTTCACCAGCACCGTCGCGCCGGCGTCGTCGACCATGCGGAAGGTGTGTACGCCGAAGCCCTCCATGGTCCGGTAGGACCGCGGGATGCCCCGGTCGGACATGTTCCAGATGGTGTGGTGCTGCGCCTCGGTGTGCAGCGAGACGAAGTCCCAGAACGTGTCGTGCGCGCTCTGCGCCTGCGGGATCTCCCGGTCCGGGTGCGGCTTGCCGGCGTGGATGATGTCCGGGAACTTGATCGCGTCCTGGATGAAGAACACCGGCATGTTGTTGCCGACCAGGTCGAACGTGCCCTCGTCGGTGTAGAACTTGGTGGCGAAGCCCCGGGTGTCGCGGACCGTGTCCGCCGACCCGCGCGAGCCGAGCACGGTGGAGAAGCGGACGAAGACCGGCGTCTCGCGTCCCTTCTTCAGGAAGCCGGCGCGGGTGACCTTCTCGGCGGCGCCGTTCGCGACGAAGACGCCGTGCGCGCCGGCGCCGCGGGCGTGCACCACCCGCTCCGGGATCCGCTCGTGGTCGAAGTGCATGATCTTCTCGCGCAGGTGGTGGTCCTGGAGCAGGACCGGGCCGCGCGGACCGGCCTTGAGCGAGTGGTCGGTGTCGCGCAGGCGCGCGCCGTTGGCGGTGGTGAGGTACGCCCCCTGCTGCCCCTTGGCGATCTTGGGCACGCCGGTCTCCGCGCCGGTCGGGGTGCGGGTGTCCGGTGCGCCTTGCTCGTCCTTGGGCGGCAGCGGGCCGTGTGGCGCGGTGGGCTCCTCGAGCGATGGTGGCGCGCTGCCCGGCGCGCCCGGCACGTCCGGAGTCAGCGCCTCGCCGACCTTCTCGACGGCGGCCTCGACGACGTCCTTGACGACCTGGGCGGGCTTGCTGGAATCCATCAGGACCTGTCCTCCGTTGCGGTGAAATGACCAGGCCCTCAGCCCCTACCCTGGGTCGGGCCGGGCAAACAAGGACGAATCGCTGGGTACCACGACGGCGGTCAGCACCAGCCCGCCGGCCACCCGCCAGCGGCCGTCGAGCGCGCGCAACGGCGGGCCGCCGTCGCTCCGCGCGCCGTCGACGAGCAGCCGGGCGGTGAACCGGCCCGCCGGGTCGAGCGTCACCTCCGCCTCCTCGAACCCGAGCCACCGACCGGTCAACGGGTACCACGCCTTGTAGACGGACTCCTTGGCGCTGAACAACAGGCGCTCCCAGTGCACGCCCGGGTCGCCGGCGCGCAGCCCGGCCAGCCGCGCCGGCTCGCCGGCCGTGGTGACGACGCCGAGCACGTCGCCGGGCAGCGGCTCGTGCGGCTCGGCGTCGACGCCCAGCGAGGCCAGCGCGGCGGCCGGCGCCACCGCCGCCGCCCGGTAGCCGTCGCAGTGGGTGATGCTGCCCACCACCCCTGCCGGCCAGAGCGGCTCCCGCCGGGGGCCGGGGCGGATCGGCGCGGGCGCGTACCCGAGCCGGGCCAGGGCCTGGCGGGCGCAGCGCCGGGCGGTGACGAACTCGCGGCGGCGGCCCGGGGACGCCCGCGCGAGCAGGTCCTCCTCACCGGGGCACGGCGGCTCGTCCGGCTCGTCGGCGAACGCCTCGACGGCCACCGCCGTCGCCGGCAGCAGGGCCTCGATCACCCGGCGCCGCCGAGGATCCGGCGCATCGGCCGGGGGTCGCCGCCCCGGCGGCCCCACTCGCGCGGGTAACCCAGCGACACCTCCTCGAAGCGCACCCCGTCGTAGTGGGTGGTGCGGGGGATGTGCAGGTGGCCGTAGACCGCGACGGCGGCGCGGTGCCGCACGTGCCAGTCGGCGGTGCGCTCGGTGCCGCACCACTGGGCGAACTCCGGATACCAGAGCACCTCGGTGGGCTGGCGGACCAGCGGCCAGTGGTTGACCAGGACGGTCGGCAGCGCCGGGTCGGTCGCCGTCAACCGTCGCCCGGTCGCGGCCAGCCGCGCCCGGCACCACGACTCCCGGTCCGGGTACGGGTCGGGGTGCAGCAGCATCTCGTCGGTGCACACCACCCCGGACGCGTACGCGGCGCGCAGCGACTCCTCCTTCGTCGTCGTGCCCGGGGCGCGGAAGGTGTAGTCGTAGAGCAGGAACAGCGGTGCCACGGTGACCGGGCCGCCCGCGCCGTGCCACACCGGATAGTCGTCCTCCGGGGTGAGCACACCCAGCTCGCGGCACATCGCCACGAGCGCGTCGTAGCGCGCCACCCCGCGCAGCGTCACCGGATCGGTGGGGTGGGTCCACAGCTCGTGGTTGCCCGGCACCCAGACCACCCTGGCGAACCGGTCGCGCAGCAGCCGCAGCGTGCGTTCGATGTCGGCGAACGCCTCGCCGACGTCACCGGCCACGATCAGCCAGTCGTCCGCGGTCTCCGGCCGCAGGCCGTCCACCACCGCACGGTTCTCCGCGTACGACACGTGGAGGTCACTGACCGCGTACAGCCCACCCGTCACCCGGCCGATCTTGCCAGCGGCGCTCCCGGATGACCAGGGCCGTGCGACGTCAGCCGATCCGGTCGGCGACGTGGTCGACGGCGCGCAGCAACTCCCGGGCGATGCCCGGCTCGGCCGCCGAATGGCCCGCGTCCGGCACGATCCGCAGCTCCGCCTCCGGCCACCGGCGGGCCAGGTCGTAGGCGGACGCGGGTGGACAGCACAGGTCGTAGCGGCCGTTCACGATCACGGCGGGCAGGTGGCGGATCGTGTCCACCCCGTCGAGCAGTTGGCCCTCGGCGAGGAAGCCGCCGTGCACCGCGTAGTGCGACAGGATCCGGGCGATCGGCAGCGCCTGCTCGTCGGCGGTGAAGTGGGCGAGCGCCGCCGGGTCGGGCCGCAGCGACGAGTTCACCGCCTCCCACCGACCCCAGGCACGCGCGCATGCGCGGGCCTCGTCCGCGTCCGGGCCGTGCAGCCGCCGGTGGTAGGCGGCCAGCACGTCGTCGCGTTCGGCCGGCGGGATCGGGGCGACGAACCGGTCCCACTCCTCGGGTTGGAGGTGGCGCAGGCCGCCCTGGTAGAACCAGTCCCGCTCGGCGCGGCGCAGCAGCAGCACGCCGCGCAGCACCAGGCCGGTGACCCGCTGCGGGTAGGCCTGCGCGTACGCCAGGCCGAGCGTGACGCCCCACGACCCGCCGAACACCAGCCACGAGTCGATGCCCAGGCGCCGCCGGATCGTCTCCAGGTCGGCCACCAGGTGCCAGGTGGTGTTGGCGCGCACCTCGCCGAAGGGCGTGCTGCGGCCGGCGCCGCGCTGGTCGAACAGCACCGCGCGGTAGCGCCGGGGATCGAAGAACCGCCGCGCCGCCGGCACCAGGCCGCCGCCGGGCCCTCCGTGCAGGAAGACCACGGGTACGCCGTCCGGCCGCCCCACCTCCTCCACGTGCAGGACGTGGCCGTCACCGACAGCGATCCGGTGGGTGGCGTAGGGCTCGACGGGCGGATGGAGGTCGGCTCCGGTCATGCCCGCTGATTGTGCCCGCCCGGCGAGCGTGGCGCGGCCCGGTCAGCAGGCGACGTTTCCGCCGAGGTTGTCGAGCAGGGCGTCGGCGACCCAGCCGGAGACGCCTGTGGTGGTGTCCCTGAGGTAGGTCCAGGTGTAGGTGGTGTGCCCGTTCGCGCTGACCCGGTCGCCGCTGGCGAAGCAGTGGAAGTCGACGTTGTGGGAGAGCTGGCCGTAGCCCAGTGACCCGCAGGTGGTGTGCGGACCGCTGCGGATGTTGACGTTGGTGGCGTTGAAGAGCTGGCCGAACTTGGTGTCGATGTTGGAGTGGGAGTGGCTGCAGCTCGCGCTGGCCGGTGCGGCCCCACCCACCACCACGACACCTGCCGTGGCGACGGCCAGGACGACCGCCGCGCCGATCGAGGACGCTTTTCGCATGCCCACCAACCCCTGGAGTGAAGGATCGATCACCGTCTGCAAGATTGATCCACATATTTGCATATGGCAAAGGAGGGTGGCAAGGGCGATCGGTTCAGCGGCCGGGCCGGAGCCGGCAGGAGGGGCACGACCCGGCGCCCACCTGCTGCGGAACGCCACACCGGGCCGGGAGGCCACCGCCGGGGCGATCGGCATCACCGTGCTCAACCTCGGCATCGCGGCCGGGGCCACGCTCGGCGGTGCGGTGCTGGACCGCCGGCCGGCCGGCGCCCTGCCGGCGGTGGCGGCCGTCGTCATCGCCGCCGCCGCGCTCGGCCTGGTGCTCGAGCGGGCGCGGACCGGCCGACCGGCCCGGGGTGTCCCCGCCTGACCCGACCCACCGGGCCGCCCCGGCCTCGCCGTCGGCGCATCTCCTGTTCCACCTGCCAGGAGCTACCAGCCAGATCTCGGAACCGACGGAGATCTTGGTACGAAAGTGCCCCTCCAGGGGCCATTGCCTACCAAGATCTCCGCCGGATCCGGTCAGGCTGGGGCGCGGACGTCGGTGTCCGGGCCGGTGCTCTCCGCCTCGGGCACCGGGCGAGGCGCCGGGGTGCGCACCGCGAACGCGTCGAAGCTCGGCCCGTCCAGCCGTTCGATGAACGGCTCCGCGCTCGGCCGGTCCGCCTCGGCCCGCTCGGCCTCGGGCCGCTCGATGTCGGGCCGCTCGATGTCGGACCGTCCTGTGTCAGGCCGCTCGGTGTCGGACCGGCTGCTCTCGGACCGGCTGTTCTCGGGGCGGGCGGGCTCGGACCAGCCGTTCTCGGACCGGGCGTGCTCGGGCCGGCCGACGGGTGCCGGCTCGGCTGCCGCCGGCCCGAGCAGACGCGCCGCCACCTGGGGATACTCGGCGGTCTCGCCGCCACCCGCGGCGGCCGCCATCACCGCCGCCGCGGCCAGGTCCGCCACCCGCTTGGCCTCCCGCTGCACCCGGGCCCGGGTCTCCTTGGCGTGCTGCTCGGCCAGCTCCGCCGCGCGCCGGGCCTCGTCCAGCCGCTTGGTCTCGGTGGCCAGGTCCCGGCGTACGCCGACCAGCCGCTCCTCCAGCTCGGCGCCCGCCTGCTCGATCGCGGTGATCTCCCCGCGGGTCTCCTCCAACTGCCGGCCGACGGTCTCCATCTCGCCCTTGAGCTGGGCCAGCGTCTCCTGTCGCTGCTGGACGTCCCGCTGCACGGCGGCGAGCTGCTCCTGGTGTGCGGCGTTCTCCTCGTCGGCCCGCTCGCGCACCTCGGTGGCGTACTGCTGGGCCTCGGCGACGAGCGCGGCGATGTCCCGCTCGGCGGCCACGGCCCGATCGGCCAGCTCCTGCTCGGCCGCGGCCCGCCGCTCGTCCAGCTCCCGGGCCATGGTGGCCTGCCACTGGGCCAGCTCCTGCTGGGCCTTGCTGCGGTTCGCCTGCACCTCCTGCTGGATCTGGGTGCGTGCGGCCTTCACCAGTGCCTCGGACGCGGACCGGGCCTGCTCGACCTGCTGGGTGCTCTGCTCGGCGAGCCGCTTCGCCTCCTGCTGGGCCCGGTCGTGCACCGCCTGGCCCTCGGCGCGCAGCTTCTCCGCCAGCTCCCGCGCGGCGGTCAGCTCCGCCTGCGCGACGGCCCGCCGCTCCTCGTCCGCCCGCTCCTGCTCGGCCCGGCGGGTGGACAGCTCCTCCTCCAGTTCGCGCCGCTCCCGGGCGGCCTGCTCCTGCGCCGCGACCAGCACCTTCTCCGCCTGCGCCTGGAAGTCGTCGGCGCGCTTGGTGGCCATCTCGGTGATCTGCCCGGCCTGCTTCTCGGCCAGGTCGAGGATCTGGTCGACCATCGGCCCGAGGTCCCGGAAGGACGCCCGGTCCACCGCCGTCGGGCGGTCGCGCAGCTCACCCGCCTCCGCCTGCGCCCGCTGCACCTGCGCCGTCAACTCACGGACCTGGGCGTACGCCCGGTCGCGCGCGGCGGTCAGCGAACCGACCTCGCCGTCCATCTGCTCGACGTAACGGTCCACCTGACGTTTGTCGTAGCCACGCAGCGCCGGGTCGAACCGCGGTCGCGCGGACACGTCGTCGTGGGGTGCGAACGGTTCCTCACCGTTGGACATTGCGCCATCCTCCGTCGGTTCGCCAGCGCCAGGCCGCGGGGCACGATGAGGCGCAACGGTACCGCGTCCGCGCGCGCCGTCGAGCCCGCCCCGCCCCCGGCCCGCCGGTCGGTCGGCCGGTCAGACCGGGACGTGCGCATTCCCCGCCGTCAGTCGGATGGTGAAACCGTCGGCGTCCCGGTGGTGGGTCACGTGGTCGCAACTCTGGTGGCTGATCCACAGCCCCAGGCCGCCCTCGGTCCCGTCGCCCGCCGGCAGCAGCCCGGCGTACGGGTCCTTGGGGCCGGGGCCCCGGTCGTGCACGGCCACCACGATCCGGTCCGACGCGCACCACAGGCGCATCCGCACCGGTGGGGTCCCGTGCCGCAGCGCGTTGCACACCACCTCGCTGACGGCCATCACCAGGTCGTCGACGCCGTCGGGCGGGAGCAGGCCGGCATCGGCGGCGCGGACCGCCTCGCGGGCCCGCGCCGGCGTCGGATCGACCAGCTCGACCACCGGCGCGGTGTGCTGGAGCGGGTCGAGCGGGGCCGGCCGGCATTCGGCCAGATAGCTCGCCGGGTCGGTGTAGACGCCGGTCGGCTCGTGGGAGCCGTCCGGGCGGGCGATCCGGGGATGGGTCCGCGTCACGTCGGTCAGCACGTGCGGCGGCGTGACCCGTCGGTCGTAGGCGCACATGCTCCACAGCGGGAAGTCGTCGTAGGCGTGGTTTATCGCCGACTCGTAGCGGGCCCACCAGTCCCAGGTCGCGCCGAACACCACCGGCGGCAGCTCGCCGACGATGCGGATCTGCGTCGCGCCCGCGGCCACGTGACCGGTCAGCATCTCGCGGTACGCGCGGATCGCCGCGGTGGGCCGGGAGTAGACGTCGGCGCCGGACAGGAAGGTGACCTCGGCGCCGGTGGGCAGCGCCCGGCGCACCACCTCGGCGCCGCGCCCGCCGAGGCCCACCACGGTGGGCTCACCGGCCTCGACGCCGCCGAGCAGGAACGGCAGCACCACGGCCAGCAGATGGTCGTCGGAGTCGTACAGGATCGCCTCGTGGAAGTAGCCCACGTGGCCGGCGGCCGCGCCGGTCCTCATCGGACCACCTCCACCCGGAGGTCGGTCAGGCCCAGCAGCTCGACCAGGCGGGCCGGGGCCGGGCGGTGGGTGCGCAGCACCGCGACCGCGCCGTGGCGGTGGGCGTACTCGCGCAGGAGCAGCAGCGCGCGGTGGTCGACGAAACGCAGGTCGGTGGCGTCGAAGACGAGCCGCCCGGCCACCGGGCTCGGCTCGGCCCGCTCCAGCGCGGCGGCGAAGAGGCACTCGTCGGTCGGATCCAGCTCACCGGCGAGCGCCACCGCCGCGTCGTCGTCGCCGGCGTGCAGCCGGAACAGCACGTCGGCGTTGGTCTCCGGGTGCAGGCAGGCCAGCTCGGCGATCGCCGCGTCGCCGAGCACCCGGCGGTCGTAGGCGCAGACCGCCGTCATCGGATGGTGCCGGATCCAGTGGTCGACGCGGTGCTCGTAGCGGGCGAACGCGTCGCGCTGCGCGGGGGTGCGGACGAGGTCGGTCGCCTCGGCCAGCACCCGTAGGCCGGTGTGCCCGGCGGCCAGCGCCTCGGTGGTGGCCCGCACATAGGCCCGGACCTGCGAGCCCGGGTCGACGACCTCGTCGCGCCGGTAGGCCTCGTCGACCCGGAACAGCCGCACCGCCCCGTGCCGTCGCGCGTCGGCGAAGCCGGGCACCGCCGCCAGTCTTCGGGCCACCGCGTCCGGATCCTCCGGGCCGACCAGCCAGACCTGCTCACCCGCCGCGAGGCCGAGGCCGACCTGCTCGACCGTCCGGGCGTGCAGCGCGGCCGGGTCGTCGTAGACCAGGCAGGCATGGCCGTGCGCCCGGCCCGTCGCGTTCCCGCCGGTCACCGCCTCCGCCTCATCGGGCCATTCTAAGCTCAACCGACCCGCGGACCGCGGCTCAGGGGAGGGGACGGGAGATGTCGCGGGCGTGGTCGGTGACGGCGGCGCCGACCACGGTGGCGGTCAGCGGCAGCACCTCCAGGCAGCGGCGCACCGCGGCGGCCATCAACGGGTTCGGCACCCGCATGGAGAGCGTGCAGTGCGGCACCCAGCGCCCCGGCCGGTAGTGCTCCACGACGTCGATCCCGGCCCCGGCCAGCCGCTCGTGCACGACGGCGTGGTGGGCGAGCAGTTCCGCGGTGGGCGCCGGCCCGAGCCAGAGCACCCGCCCGACGAACTGGCCGGCGTGCTGGAACTCCAGTCGCAGTGGCGCGGCCACCACCGTCGTCGCGAGGGCCTCGGCCACCTGCCGCGGGTCGAGGCGGGGCGCGACCGCCAGCGACACGTGCGGGCGGTGCCGCCGGTCCAGCAGCGACCGCAGGCTCGGCACCCCGTCGGACTCCAGCAGGTCCCACAGCACCCGGATCCGCCGGGTGGCGTCGGTGTCGAGATACAGCTCCAGCGCCGCGACCACCCGCTCACCCTAGGCGGCAGGTTTGCCGGGCACGCTGGGCGGTACTGCCTCGGGGGACGACACGAGACGGTGGGGAGTGAGGCGCACGTGGATGTGAACGATCTGCTGACCGAGGCGTACGGGCGGTTGCCGGACCTGGTCGCCGGGGCGCTCGACGGGCTCGACCCGGAGCGGCTGCGGCAGGCCCCGGCGGACGGGGCGAACCCGGTGGGCTGGCTGGTCTGGCACCTGACCCGGATCCAGGACCACCACGTCGCCGACCTGCTCGGCGCCGAGCAGCTCTGGGTGACCGGCGACTGGGCCGGGCGGTGCGGCCTGCGACCCGACCCGGACGACACCGGTTACGGCCACGGCCCCGAGCAGATCGCCGCCGTGCGACCGGAGGACGGCGGCGTGCTGCTCGACTACCACCGGGCGGTGGTCGAGCGGAGCCTGGCGTACCTGCGCGGGCTGGGCCCGGCCGACCTGGACCGGGTGGTGGACGACAGCTGGGACCCGCCGGTCACGCTCGGGGTGCGGCTGGTCAGCGTGCTAGACGACGACCTGCAGCACGTCGGGCAGGCGGCGTACGTGCGCGGGCTCGTCACGCGGGACTGACCGATGCCCGGGCGCGGCGCAGCGCGGCCTGCCCGAGCAGGTGGCAGGCCTGCGCCTCGGGCGAGGTGCCCGGGCCGGCGAAGTCCGGTGCGCCGCTGACGCCGGTGACCCGCCCGTACCGGTCCACCCGCCGGCCCGCGGCGGCCAGCAGCTCCGCCCCGGTGTCGAGCCACGACGGCGGCAGCCAGCCGTCGGCCACCCCGGTCGACGCCGCGTAGCCGAGCAGCTGGGCGGTGTTGGCCTCGCGGAACGTGCCGGGGTCGTCGAGCACGTCGGGAAAGAGCCCGTCGTCGGTGCGGTGGCGCAGACAGGCGGTCAACACCTCCTCGGCGTGCCCGGCCAGCTCGGCGCGCAGCCCCGCCGGCCACGCCGGCGCCAGGCGCAACGCCCGGGCGATCCCGGCGACCACCCAGCCGTTGCCGGTGCCCCACGGCTGCGGCCGGTCCAGCTCGCCCCGATCCTCGTCCCAGCGGGCCGCGTACAGGCCGGTGCCCGGGTCGTGCAGCCGGCGCCGGTGCCCGGCCAGCTGGGCGGCGGCCAGCTCCGCCCGGCCGGTGAGCGCGAGCAGCGGCACCACCATGTACACCGTGTCGGCCCACACCTGGCGGCCGTCGAGCAGGTGGAACAGGGTGCCGTCGGCGGCGCGCGGCGCCCGGCGGGTCAGCCAGTCGAGCTGCGCCGCCAACGCGGTGGCGTACCTCGGTTCCCCGGTGGTGGACGCCGCGTGCCGGACCACCTCGCCGCAGGCGGCGCCGTTGACCGCGGCGATCGAGCCGGCCAGCTCGCCGAGCCGGCCGTCGGGCCGCTGCCGGGTCACCGCGGCGTCCGCGACCAGCGTCGCCGCCTCCGGCCGGCCGAGGTCCAGCAACGCCTGGCCGGTGAGGCCCTGCTCCCAGGACTCCCGCTGCATGGTCAGCAGCGCCAGCAGGACCCGGTCGGTGGTGGCGTCCCCGTCGGTCGACATGCCCGTCGGAGTACCCGGCGCCCCGACCCGTCTCACCCGCATCGGGTGAGTTGGTCTCACCCGTCCGGCGGGAACGCTGCGGCACGGGCGACGGCGCGTACGCCGGGCCGCCGCCACCTGGGGACAAGGGAGGCACGATGAGCACCTCGGCCGCGGAGCACCTGGCCCGGGCGGCGGCCGGCCGGCACCCGGAGCTGCCGGAGACCACCTGCGGCACGGTCCGCCTGGACATGCTGGAGGGCGGCCGGACCGAGCACTGGTATCTGACCATCGACCGGCAGGAGGTCCGGGTGGAGCGCTCGGCCGACGAGGCGGACCTGGTGGTTCGCGCCGACCGGGAGGTGTTCGACCGGATCGCCGCCGGACGCCTGCACCTGGCCGCGGCGCTGCTGCGCAACGACCTCGCCGGGCAGGGCAACCTGCGGCTGCTGATGATGCTGCGCCGGCTCTTCCCCGGCCCGCCGGACGCGCGGCACCCCCGGGACGTGGCCGGCTTCCCCTACCGGCCGGTGCCGCGATGAAGCAGGAACTCGTCTCCGTCCTGGCCGGCAACGCCTTCGCCATGGGCGACGCGCAGGGCGACATGGAGGCGCATCCGTGCGCCCCGATCGGCCTGTTCTCCTTCGACACCCGGTTCCTGTCCCACTGGGTGCTGACCGTCGACGGTGAGCGGTTGCAGTCGCTGTCGCGGGACGACCTGACCTACTTCGAGACCCGCTTCGTGCTGGTGCCCGGCGCGGCCAGCCACTACGTGGACGCCGACGTGTCGGTGATCCGGCACCGCTGCCTCGACGAGGGATTCCACGAGCAGCTCACGGTGCTGAACCACTCCGCCGAACCGGCCGACTTCACGGTGCGGATGGAGATCGGCAGCGACTTCGCCGACACCGCCGAGATCCGCCACCCCGGCCCGCGCCGGCCGACGGCCACCGCCGACCCGCAGCGCGGCGAGCTGCGGATCCGCCACCGGCGCGGGCGGTTCACCCGGGAGACGTGCGTCTCCAGCACCGCCCCGGCCGACGTCGACCAGCGGGGGATGACCTTCCGGATCCGGGTCGAGCCGAACGGCGCCTGGCGCACCGACCTGCACGTCAGCATGATCATCCAGGGCGCCGGGGAACGGGACCTGCGGGCCGACATCGACTCCCACCGGGAGCAGGTCCGGCGGACCATGCGCGACGACCTGGCCCGCTGGTGCGACCAGGCGCCGGAACTGGTCGCCGACCGTAAGCCCCTGGCGGCCGCGTACCGGCAGGCCCTGACCGACCTGGCCGCGCTGCGCTACACCCCGCTGGCGTACGCCGAGCGGGTGCCGGTCGGCGGCCTGCCCTGGGCGATGACGCTGTACGGCCGGGACGCGCTGGTCACCTGCCTGGAGACGCTGCCGTTCACCCCGGAGCTGACCCCGGCGACGCTGCGGATGCTCGCGCTGGCGCAGGGCGGCCAGCTCGACGACTACCACGACGAGGAGCCCGGAAAGATCCTCGGCGAGCTGCGGTACGGCGAGGCGGCGGCGTTCGACGACGAGCCCACCGCGCTCTACTACGGCGCGGCCGACACCACCCCGCTCTTCGTGGTCCTGCTCGACGAGTACGAACGCTGGACCGGCGACGCCGACCTGGTCCGGGAGTTGCGCCACCCGGCCCGGATGGCGTTGGACTGGATGACCGAGTACGGCGACCCGTACGGCGACGGCTACCTGCGCTACCAGCCGCGCAACACGACCAACGGGGTGGCCAACCAGACCTGGCGAAACTCGCCGGAGGCGATCGTCGACCGGCACGGCGTGCTGCCGCCCTACCCGCGGGCCACCTGCGAACTGCAGGGGTACGCGTACGACGCGCGGATCCGGGGCGCCCGGTTGGCCCGCGAGTTCTGGGACGACCCGGAGTACGCCGAGCGGTTGGAGGCCGACGCGGCGTGCCTGCGGGAACGGTTCAACCACGACTTCTGGCTGCCGCAGCGGGGCTACTACGCGCTGGCCGTCACCCCCGACGGGAAGCCGGTCGACGCGCTCACCTCCGCCGTCGGGCATCTGCTGTGGAGCGGCATCGTCGAACCCGAGCGGGCCGACTCGCTGGCCGCCCACCTCTGCGGGCCGGACCTCTTCACCGGCTGGGGGGTGCGCACGTACGCCGACGGGCAGCGGCCGTACAACCCGGTCGGCGCGCACCTCGGCGCGGTCTGGCCGTCGGACAACGCGTTCGTCGCCGCCGGCCTGCGCCGCTACGGCTACGACGACGAGGCGGCCCGGATCGCCGCCGGCGTGTTCGCCATGGCGGAGACGCTCGGCGGGTCGGTCCCGGAGGTGATCGCCGGTTATCCGCGCCGGCTCACGAAGTATCCGGTGCAGCTGCCGGCGGCCGGCCGCCCGCAGTCGTGGGCCTCGGGCGGCCTGCTGATGCTGCTCGCGACCATGCTCGGGCTGCGTCCGTGCGCGGACAACCTGCTGGTGAACCCGGTGATCCCCACCGGCTACGGCCGGATCGAGCTGCTCGACGTGCCGGGCCGGTGGGGGCGGACCGACGCGTACGGCCGGGACCGGGACGGCGACCGGCGGATGCGCGGCGGCCGGGGGGAGGGCACCCGCCGCGCCGCCTGAGCGGGCCCGCCCACCGTCACGAAGGTGCCTTCTCGCTACCGGAGGCGGTGAGCGGGGGCTCCTCCTTCACGGCGGCCGGCGGCGGCGCGGCTCGGGCGAGCAGCCGGTCGACGCCCACGAAGAGCAGGCCCAGCAGCCAGAACATGGTGGCGAACCCGAGGGCGCTGAGCCCGACGCCGTCGTAGCCGAGCTGCCCGGCGTCGAGGAACGGGTACGGGTAGCGGTGCACGACGAGCCCACGCACCAGCGCGAAGCCGAGATAGGCCAGCGGGAACGCCAACCACCAGGCGGCGTACCGGGGGTGGAGCCGACCGCGCCGGTCGAACAGCGCCCAGTCGGCGACCGCGAGCAGCGGCACCACGGTGTGCAGGAGTTGATTGCCCCACCACTCGCCCGGCTCCCGGTGCGGCTGGGTCATCGCGAACGGGCTGGCGGGATTGGCCAGCACCAGGTGGTAGACCGTGCCGGTGATGGTGATGTAGAGGGTCACCGCGCCCTTGAGCACGCTGGGCGGTTCCGCGCGGTCCCGCGCGGCGCGCCAGGCGGCGTAGCCGGCGAGGACGCCGACGGCCACGTTGCTCTGGATGGTGAAGTAGGGCAGCAGACCGGTCACCGTGGCCGGGCCGAGCGCGGTGAGCACGATGCCGGCCACCACGCCGAGCACCACTGCCGCGCGGAGGAGGATCGCCGGTAGACGACGCCGGGGGGTCATCGGCGCAAGTTACCAGCCGGTCGTCAGCCGGTCGGCGGCCCGTCCGGGGTGGGTGTGCCGCCCGTCGGTGGCCGCGCCGCACCGGAACCACGGCCGGCCGGCGTCCGCCGGACGCCGGACGTGGGTTCGCCCGGTGTCCGTGCGGCGCCGGACGTGGGGGCGGCGGTGCCGGAGGGCGGTCCGCCGGTGCCCGGGCCGGGCACGCTCGGGGCGGGTGTCCCGGTGGGCGGGCCGGTCGGGTGGCCGGTCGGGTCCGAGCCGGACGGCGGTCCGGTCGGCCCCGGGGAGCCGGCGAGCAGGCCGGTGCAGTAGGCGGGGACCCGGTCCGCGCCGCCCGCGGCGGCGACCAGGCCGGCGAAGGCCGGCGCCGCGAGGGCGCGGCCCCGCTCGGCCTCGCCGACAGCCCGGTAGGCGACGCAGAGCCCGGCCGGCGTCGACAGGTCGGGCGCGCCGGCGGTCGGGCCGATGGCCGGGCGCGTCGGGTGGGCCGTGGGCGCCGACCCGGCCGTGGACGGTGCGGCGGGGGTGGCGGTGGCGGTGGCGGTGGTGCGGTCGGGCGGTGGCGCCTCGCCCCGACCGGCTCCGGGCAGGTTCCCGGTCACCGCGGCCAGCGCGACGCCGCCGGTGAGCGTGGCGGCCAGCGTGGCGAGGGCGACCTTGACGCCGAGCAGGGTGGCGACCCGTCGGGCGGGGCGGTCGGCCGACCCACCACCGGCATCCACGGCCGGTCGGCGCACCGGGACGACCACCGGTTGCCGGCCGGTGACCGACGCCCGGGCCGCCCGGAACTGCGCGACGGCGGCCGTCTCCCCGTCGAGTTCCCCGGCCCGGGGCCCGGCGCGCGCGGCGTCGAGGCACCGGACGAGCGCCGGCGGAGCAGTGGGCACGCCGCCGCGCGAACCGTCGAGCAGGCGCTCGACGGTTTCCTGGTCCAGGCGGGGTGCGGCCATCTCGTGACCCTCAGCGCCGCGACCTGCCCGAGCGTCACACGCCGGACCCCACCGACCGGGTGAGACCGGTCACTGCGAGCGGTCAACCCATGGTCTTCGCCCCGTCGATCGACTCGCGGATGATGTCGGCGTGACCGGCGTGCTGGGAGATCTCGGCGACCAGGTGCAGCAGCACCCGGCGCACCGTCCAGGCGGCTCCCGGGGTGAACCACGGCTCGTCCGGCAGCGGGTGTGCGGCGTCCAGGTCGAGCGTGGCGACGAGCGTGTCCGTCTCGGCGGCCACCCGGTCGAACTCGGCGAGCAGCCCGGCCAGGGTGTCGCCCTCGACCATCCGGAACTGGCCGGCCCAGTCGACCGGTTCGGCGCGCATCGCCTCGGCGCCGCCGACCGCGAACCGCGCCCAGCTCCGTTCGGTGCTCGCCACGTGCTTGACGATGCCGCCGAGACACAGCTCGCTGGCCGTGCTGCGGCGCGCCGCCTGCTCGTCGTCCAGCCCCGCCAGGGTCTGGCGGAGGAAGCCGCGGTGCCGGCGCAGCGATTCGAGCAGGTCGGCCCGTTCGCCGGTGAGAACCTGGTCGGTGACGTTCATGTCGTTCGTTCCTCTCGATCGACGACCCGACGTCACGGTACGACCCCGCACCGACATCCCGTGCGCTCCACACCAGAGCCCCCGGTTGCCGGTCCGTCCGGTTCGCGGTGAACTGGATGACATGGGTGTCATCAAGGTGGGCACGTCCTCGTGGGCCGACGCGATGCTGGTCCGTTCCGGCTGGTACCCGCGCGGGACCAACACCCCGGCGGGCCGGCTGAGCTGGTATGCCGAGCACTTCGGACTGGTCGAGGTGGACACCTCGTACTACGCGGTGCCGGCGGTGGAGACCACGACCGCCTGGGCGGACGCCACCCCGCCCGGTTTCACCTTCGACGTCAAGGCGTTCCGGCTGTTCACCGGCCACCACACGCCGGTCGAGGCGCTGCCGAAGGACCTGCGACCGGCCGGCGGGCCGAGCCGGATCCGGTGGCGCGACCTGCCCGTCGGCGCGTACGACGAGCTGTGGGACCGGTTCCACGCGGCGCTGGCGCCGCTCGCGGCGGCCGACCGGCTCGGCGCGGTGCTGTTGCAGTTCCCGCCCTGGCTGGCCCGCGGCGACGCGGCCCGGCGGCGGATCCTGGCCGCCGCGCAGCGGTGCCGTCCCCATCCGGTCACGGTCGAGCTGCGGCACTCCTCCTGGTTCACCGAGGACGCGGTGGTCGACACCGTGACGTTCCTGCGCGAGCACGGGCTGGGCTACGGCTGCGTGGACATGCCACAGGGGCACGCCTCCTCGGTGCCGCCGATCCTGGTCGCCACCACCGACCTGGCCGTGGTGCGGTTCCACGGCCACAGCGAGGCGTGGGAGAGCGGCGACAAGCAGGAGCGGTTCCGCTACGCCTACGGCGACCGGGAGCTGCGGCACTGGTCGGTGCTGCTGCGCGAGCTGGCCGACCAGTGCGCCGAGCTGCACGTGTTGCTGAACAACTGCTGCGGGGACCAGGCCCAGCGCGACGCCGTCCGCCTCGCCGACCTGCTCGGCGTGGTGCCCGCCGGCGCGCGGGCCTGAAGGTTTTCCGGTCGACCTCGCGGGTACCGGCCCGGGAACGAGAGCGAGGGGGGACACGTGGACGAGCGGCGGGACGAGACGGCCCCGGACGACCGGGATCCCCGGGCGACCCGGGACGCCGAGGAGGCGCACGGCGGCAGCATGGCCCCGGGCCTGGTGGACGACACCGGGCACCCGGTGTCCGGGTCGCCGGTGCCGGCGAACGAGCAGGCCGCGCCGGGCCGCCCGGGTGAGGACGGCACCGGCTCCTGAGCGGGCACCGTGCGGCCGGTGACCCACCCCGATGTGGGTCACCGGCCGCGCGGTGGTCTCAGCGACCGGACGTGACCAGCTGCCGGCCGACCGCGCCCACGGCGGCCATCTTGCCGAGGTTCTTCGGCGTGGACATCACCCCGCCGGCCCGGTTGAGCATGCCGCGGAACACCTGCCCCGGCTTCTGCTGCTCGCTCATGTACGCCGTCACCACGACCAGCGCGCCGGTCAGCGCCGGGATCGCCCACTGGAGCATCCTCATCTGCCGCTGACTGGCGGCGACGCTCGCCGGGGTGTGGTGGTTCGGTTCGGTGGTCCCGTCCACCGGCGGCCCGCCCGCCTTCTCCAGGCGCAGGCCGACCAGCTTGCTGTACCCGGTGACCGCGAGCGCCCCGACGGTCAGCGCGGTCTTCACCGCGCTCGCCTTGCCCACGCCGGCCTGCCGGGCCATCCGTGGGCTCTCGGTGACCAGTTCGCCGACCGCGCCGGCCAGGTGGGCGCCGATCGCCGCCGCGTTCACCGGGGTCCACCGGGCCCAGCCGGCCGAGGCGATCGGCAGCCGCTGCGTGGTGTCGTCGATTCGTGCCGCCGCGCCGTTGACGCCGAGCGCCCCCATCAGTGAGCCGCCGAACCAGGCCGCCAGGCCCAGGTCGTGCATCGAGCGCAACGCGGTGTGCCGTTCGGACATCTGATCCCCCTCCGCCGTGTTCGGGCGGTGCGGCATACCCGTCCTCGGCGCGCTCACGCCCCCGAAACGCCTGACGGCAGCGAGCCCGCGAACGCGGCCATCCGGGCGGCCAGCGGTGCCCCGGCGCGGACCCAGGTGAAGTGGTCGAGCGGGGCGCCCGCCTCGGCGACGGTGTAGCGGTGCCGGGTCACCGGCGCGGCGGTCAGCTTGTCGCAGAGGTGGTCCAGCGTCTCGTGCGGCGTGTACTGGTCGTCGTCGACGCTGACCGCGAGCACCGGTGTCCGGATCCGCCGCACGGCGGCCTCGGTGTCCACCCCGTCGAGCGCCGGGAACCGCCCGGTGCGGGCGGTGTGCGCCCAGTCGCGGATCACGCCGCGCGCCTGCCGGCCGCCGAACCCCCAACCGGGCCAGACGCCGAGCACCCGGGCCGCCGCCGCGATGCCCTGGGTGTACGGGAGCACGCCCCAACCGCGAAGCCCCGGATACCGCCGCCACCAGGGCAGGCCCACGGCCACCAGGGCCAGCCCGTCGACCCGGCCGGCGTCGTGCAGCGCCTGGTGCAGCACGGCGACCTGGCCACCGAGGGAGTGCCCGAGCAGCACCCGGACGCGCCCGTCCAACCGGGGCTTGAGCGCGTCCAGCACCGCGCCGAGGTCGCCGGCCAGCTCGGCGTAGCCGTACCGGCAGGTGCGGGACGGCGCGGGGGTGCTCTCCCCGGTGCCGCGCAGGTCCGCCACGATCACCGCGAACCCGGCGTCGCGCAGCGCGGCGGCGAAGGGCCGGTAGTAGCGGGCGCGGACGCCCATGGCCGGCCAGATCAGCACCACCGGCGCGCCGGGCGGCCCGTCCGGTTCCGGGTGGACCTGCACGCCGATCCGTGCGCCGTCGACGTCCACGTACTCCTGCGCGTACTCGCCACTCACCGGCCCAGCCTAGCTACCGACGGGTAGCAAGCGGTGGCCGGACCCGCCGCGCCGCGTGCCGGTCAGCCGGGCGGGCCCGGACACCTCGTGCTCGATTCGCGAAGGTCACCGGAATCTGCCCCGTGTCGCGATCGGCGTCGACTCGTTAGGGTCGGCACGTGAGGCTGAACCGGTCGACCGACATGGCCCTGCGGATCGCCATGCTGACCGCCGCGTCCCCGGTCCGCGCCACGGTCGACGAACTCGCCACCCGGCTCGCGCTGCCCCGCAGCCACGTCGCCAAGGTGGTCCAACGGCTGCAGCGCCTCGGCGTCCTGGTGACCATCCGGGGCCGGTCCGGCGGGGTGGCCTTCGCCGAACACGCCGGCCGGCTGACCGTCGGGCAGGTGGTCCGCGCGTTCGAGGGCGACGACGAGGTGGTCAACTGCGCCGCGCCGGCCTGCCCGCTGGTCGCCGGCTGCCGACTGCGCGGCGAGCTGCGCCGCGCCCAGGCCGCGTTCCTGGCCGTCCTCGACGGCGTACGCCTCGGCGACCTGGTGGACGGGCCGGCCGGCCCGCTCCTGCTCAGCCTCGGCGTCGCCCCGGCGGCCCGCTGATGGGCGTCTCCCACCCGATCTTCGCCCGGCAGTTCGCCCGCGCCAGCGTCGCCCTGGACGCCGCCGGGATGGCCGCGCACCGGCGGCGCCTGGTGACCGGGCTGCGCGGCCGGGTGGTCGAGGTCGGCGCCGGCAACGGGCGCAACCTGCCGCACTACCCACCGGCCGTCACCGGGGTGCTCGCCGTGGAGCCGGAGCCGCGGCTGCGCGCCCTCGCCCGCGCCGCCGCGCCCGCGGCCCGGGTGCCGGTGACGGTGGCCGCCGGCCTGGGCGAGGCGCTGCCGGTCGCCGACGGCGCCGCCGACGCGGTGGTGTTCTCGCTGGTGCTCTGCTCGGTGCCGGACCAGTCGGTGGCGCTGGGCGAGGCGCGCCGGATTCTCCGGCCCGGCGGTGAGCTGCGCTTCTACGAGCACGTGGTGGCGGAGACGCCGGGCCTGCGCCGGGCCCAGCGCCTCGCCGACGCGACGCTCTGGCCGCTGTTCTGCGCCGGCTGCCACACCGCCCGCGACACCCTGGCCGCGATCCGGGCCGCCGGCTTCACCGTGACCGAGGTCGACCGGTTCCGCTTCCCCGAGGCCGGGATGCCGGTGCCCGCCTCGCCGCACGTGCTCGGCGCCGCTCTCCGGCCCTGACTGCCACGTCGTGGCCGGCGTCCCCGGGTGCGGGGACGCCGGCCACGACGTCAGCTCACCGCGATCGTGCCGTCCGGCGCGCGCACGCACGACACCGTGCGGGCGGCGGTCACCGCCGCGCCGCTCAGGCACCGGCCGAGCACCTGGTGGCCGGCCGCGCTCGGGTGCCACGACTCCTGACAGGTCTGGAAGTAGGTGCCGCAGGCGTTCGCGATCCGCTGGATGTCGAGCTTGTCGTAGCCGGAGAGGCTGGTGACGAAGGCGCCGCTCGGGCCGTCCATCAACCGGATCGGGGTGGCCAGGGCGTTGGCCGGGCTGCCCGCCGACTCGCAGAGCCGCGCGCCGTCGAACGCCCGCTGCACGTTCAGGTAGACCAGGTCGTCGGTCGGGAACTCGGCCGCCAAGGTGCTCCGCACCGAGCTGACCAGGGTGCCGAGGCCCTGCGAGAAGCGCTGCCCGGGTGCCAGGCTGGCCCGGTGGATCGGGCAGCCGGCCGCGTACCGCTCGGCGCCCAGGGCGCGGAACTTGTCCCGGGTGTCGTCGCGGCTGTCCTCACTCCAGTAGCTCTGCTCCAGCTCGTACGGCAGCGGGTTGGTGTAGTCCTGGAACACCACCCGGTGCTGGCCGTCCGCGTCCACCTCGTCGAGCGTGGCGAGCAGCTGCCGGAGCGCCGCCGTGGTCTCCGCGGTGGCCGCGGCGAACTGCGCGGCGGTGCCCAGGTCGGCGTCGGTGCACGGCTTCTGCTCCACCGGCCCGCCCAGGTAGGCCCAGAACTCCCACCACCCGGTCCACGCGTCGGCGATGAACCGGTTGGCGCACTTCTCCGCCACACTGCCGAACGTGAACGAGCTGTTGTTCGAGCCGAGCCCGACCAGCACCAGGTCGATGTCGTGGGTGCGGGCGACGGACCGGAGCTGGTCGAGCTGGGCGGCCACCTGGCGGCCCTTGGCCCGGGTGGCCGACGCGTTGGCGATGTCGTACGGCTGACCGCCCGAGCAGGCGAGGTTGAACCGCGCGGAGATGCCCGGCAGGTCGGCCCGGAACAGCGAGGCGTTCGGCGAACGGTGGCAGAAGTAGGCGTTGGCGTTCGCGGCCGACCAGCCGGGGAAGCCCTGCGCCACGCCGTTGACGTCGACCACCGGGGCGTACGCGCCGGCGCCCTCGCCGCTGATGAAGCTGTCACCCAACGCCACCGCGGCGGTCGGCAGCGCCGCGACGGCGGGCGCGGTGGGCGCCACGGCGACCGGCAGCGCCACCGTGGCGAGCGCCAGCGCCGCCGCGAGCACGGAACGACGGAACACGGACATGCCCCACCTCACCCTCATCCATCGAAACGTGAAAGATTCTTTGGTGGGCGATCAGATCACGGGCGTGTGACGGGCGTCAATGGCCGGACACCGGGACGCGACAGCTGTTGACAATTCGGCCGGCGACGGCGGGAAGACGACCGCGGGGTCCGGTCGTTGTCGTGCACGAACGCCTCCCCGCGCCCTCGGCCGCCCCGTCCGGGCCGGCCGACCGGCACAACCGGACAACGCACCGCACCGGGTGCGTCGGAGCTGTCGGAGCGCCGGGCTAGGCTCGCTGCGGCGCGCCGCGCCCGGCGATCGCCGTGGGGGCATCACACGGTGAACGGCACCACACCGCCGAGACCTGGGAGTACGACCAGTTGACCGCACAGCCTGAGACGCTCTACGGGGCCGACGACCTGACCCACCTGGAGGGCCTCGACGCCGTCCGCAAGCGCCCCGGCATGTACATCGGCTCGACCGACAGCCGTGGCGTGGGTCACCTCGTCAACGAGATCCTCGACAACTCCACCGACGAGGGTGTCGCGGGTCACGCCACCAAGGTCGACGTGATCCTGCACGCCGACGGCTCGGTGCAGGTCGACGACGACGGCCGGGGCATCCCCACCGACGTGCACGCCAAGTCCGGCATCTCCGGTGTCGAGCTGGTGCTCACCCGCCTGCACGCGGGCGGCAAGTTCGGCGGCTCGGGCTACAAGACCTCCGGCGGCCTGCACGGCGTGGGCGCCTCGGCGGTCAACGCGCTCTCCCGCCGCTTCGACGTCACCGTCCGCCGCGGCGGCAAGGTGCACGCCATGTCGTTCCGACACGGCGTGCCCGGGATCTTCGACGGCGACGGCCCGGAGGCGCCCTTCACCCCCGGCCCCGGCCTGCAGATCGTCGGCGCGATGAAGCGCGGCCAGCGCACCGGCACCTCGATCCGCTGGTGGCACGACCCCCGCTACTTCGAGACCGGCGCCGCGCTCGACACCGAGGTGGTCCGGCTCAAGCTGCGCAACACCGCCTTCCTGGTCCCCGGCGTGGCCTACCGGCTGCGCGACGAGACCGGCGAGCAGGCCGCCGAGGAGCGCTTCCACTTCCCCGACGGCCTGACCGACATGGTGGAGTTCCTGGCCCCGGCCGGCGACCGGCCGGTCTCCGGCACGCTGCTGGTCACCGGCGAGGGCACCTACCGCGAGAATGCCGCCGACGCCAACGGCGTGATGCAGTCCAACGTGCAGCGCCGCGCCGAGGTCGAGATCGCGTTCCGCTGGGGCACCGGCTACGACCGCACCGTCGAGTGCTTCACCAACACCATCCGCAACGCCCACGGCGGCACCCACCGCAAGGGCTTCGAGCGGGCCCTGGCCCGCACCCTCGCCGAGGCCGCCCGCAGCGCCCGTGGCCTGCTCAAGCCCAAGGAGGACGCGCCCACCCTGGACGACGTCCTGGAGGGCATGACCGCGGTGGTGCACGTCCGCATCCCGGAGCCGCAGTTCACTTCGCAGACCAAGGACGAGCTCTCCACCGCCGGCATCACCAAGGTGCTCCAGGGGCTGGTCGAGGCGCACCTGAAGAGCTGGCTGGACGACCGGCGCACCAAGGCCGAGGCCCGCACGGTGCTCCAGAAGATCGTCGACGCGGCCCGGGTCCGGCTGACCCAGAAGCAGCAGAAGGACGCGGCCCGCCGCAAGACCGCGCTGGAGGGCGCGGCCATGCCGGCCAAGCTCGTCGACTGCCGCGCGTCAGGCATCGACAGAAGTGAACTTTTCATCGTGGAGGGGGACAGCGCCCTCGGGACAGGGCGCCTAGCCCGGTCCTCCGAATACCAGGCGCTGCTGCCTATTCGCGGCAAGATCCTCAACGTGCAGAAGGCCAACCTCCAGCAGGTGCTGGACAATGCCGAGTGCGCGGCGATCGTGCAGGTGCTCGGCGCCGGCTCCGGTCGCACGTTCGACCTGTCCACCCTGCGTTACGGGCGGGTGCTGATCATGGCCGACGCGGATGTCGACGGCGCGCACATCCGGACGCTGCTGATCACGCTCTTCGCCCGCTACATGCGGCCGTTGATCGAGGCCGGCCGGCTCTACGCCGCGATGCCGCCCCTGCACAAGATCACCACGAAGGGGCGCAACCCGCAGGTCACCTACACCTACACCCAGGCCGAGATGGAGGCGACGGTCCGCAAGCTGGAGAAGGCCGGCAAGCAGATCGTCACCCCGATCCCGCGCTTCAAGGGCCTCGGTGAGATGGACGCCGACGAGCTGTGGGAGACCACGATGAACCCGGCCACCCGGGCGGTCCGCCGGATCACGCTCGACGACGTCGAGGCCGCCGAGCGGATCCTCGACCTGCTCATGGGCGAGAAGGTCGAGCCCCGCCGCAACTGGCTGATCGACTCCGCCGACCGCGTCGACCGCGACGCCATCGACGCCTGACCACCGCGTTCGTTTCGGAAGGAAGCTGCACCATGGCACGCCGCAAGGACGACCGCGCCAAGGCGGATCTCTCCGCCTTCGACCAGGCCGGCGCCCGGGTCTTCGACAACCCGCTGGTCACCGAGGTCTCCGACTCCTACCTGGAGTACGCGTTCTCGGTCATCCACTCCCGCGCCCTGCCGGACGCCCGGGACGGGCTCAAGCCGGTGCACCGGCGCATCCTCTGGTCGATGTACGAGCAGGGCCACCGCCCCGACCGGGGGCACGTGAAGTCGGCCCGGATCGTCGGCGACGTCATGGGCAAATACCACCCGCACGGCGACACGGCGATCTACGACGCCATGGTGCGGCTGGCACAGGACTTCTCGCTCAACGCCCCGCTCATCGACGGGCACGGCAACTTCGGGTCGCCGGACGACGGTCCGGCCGCCGCGCGCTACACCGAGGCCCGGATGTCCCGGGAGGCGATGCTGCTCGTCGGTGAGCTGGGTGAGGACACCGTCGACGTCGAGCCCAACTACGACGGCTCGCTGACCCAGCCCACCGTGCTGCCGGCGGCCTTCCCGAACCTGCTGGTCAACGGCGCGTCCGGCATCGCGGTCGGGATGGCGACCAACATGATCCCGCACAACCTCGGCGAGGTGGTGCAGGCCGCCCGTTGGCTGATCAACCACCCGGACGCCACGCTGGACCGGCTGATGGAGTTCGTGCCCGGCCCCGACCTGCCCACCGGTGGGCTGCTGCTCGGCCTGGACGAGGTGCGCCGGGCGTACGAGACCGGGCGGGGCGTGGTGCGGATGCGCGGCCGGGTGGAGATCGGCCCGCTGGAGGGCAGCCGAGGGCGGCAGGCCATCACGGTCACCGAGCTGCCCTACGGCGTCGGCGCCGAGAAGGTCATCGCGGCGATCACCAACGAGGTCAACAAGACCAAGCGGCTGACCGGCATCGCCGACGTCAAGGACCTCACCGACCGGGAGAACGGCACCCGCCTGGTCGTCGAGTGCAAGGTGGGGGTCAACCCGCAGGCGTTGCTGGCCGACCTCTACCGGCTCACCCCGCTGGAGCAGTCGTTCGGCGTGAACAACCTGGTGCTGGTGGACGGCCAGCCGCGCACGCTCGGGCTCAAGGAGCTGCTCGAGGTGTTCCTGTCGCACCGCTACCAGGTGGTGACCCGGCGCAGCGCCCACCGCAGGCGCAAGCGGGAGGAGCGACTGCACCTGGTGGACGGCCTGCTGATCGCCCTGCTCGACATCGACCGGGTGGTCAAGCTGATCCGGGCCAGCGAGGACGCCCAGGCGGCCAAGGACGGCCTGATGCAGAGGTTCACGCTCTCCGAGATCCAGGCGACCTACATCCTGGACACTCCGTTGCGCCGGCTGACCAAGTACGACCGGCTGGAGTTGGAGGCCGAGCAGGAGAAGCTGCGCGGCGAGATCGCCGAGCTGTCGACGATCCTCGACGACCCGAAGGTGCTGCGGAAGCTGGTC
Organism: Micromonospora humi; assembly: GCF_900090105.1. GTDB lineage: Bacteria > Actinomycetota > Actinomycetes > Mycobacteriales > Micromonosporaceae > Micromonospora > Micromonospora humi. The sequence continues at coordinate 87,492 of NZ_FMDM01000021.1, forward strand.
TCCGACGAGCTGGCCGCGGTGGTGAAGCAGTTCCCCACCGAGCGGCGCACCACGCTCGTCGACGGCGACCTGAAGGAGGTCCTGGCGGCCTCGGTGCCGGCCGGTCCGCTGGAGGTCGCCGACGACCCGTGCCAGGTGATCCTCTCCGCGACCGGGCTGGTGGCGCGCACCGCGGCCGAGTCGGAGGAGGCCGCCGAGGCGCGGCGGCGCAGCGGCCGGGTCAAGCACGACGCGGTACGCGCCGTGGTGCACTCCACGGCCCGGGGGCGGGTGCTGCTGGTGACCAGCGCCGGCCGGGCGTTCAAGATCGATGTGTTGCCGTTGCCGGTGCTGCCGGAGCAGTCCGGCACGGTGTCGCTGCGCGGTGGCATGTCGGCCGCCGAGCTGGCGCCGCTGGCGCCCGGGGAGACGGTGGTGGGGCTGGCGCCGCTGGGCCCGTCCGCCGCCGGGTCGCCCGGGCTGGCGCTGGGCACGCGGCAGGGCGTGGTGAAGGTGTGCGCACCGGACTGGCCGGTCCGGTCGGACGAGTTCGAGGTGATCTCGTTGCGCGACGGCGACGAGGTGGTCGGCGCGTCCTGGCTGGCCGACGGCGCGGAGACGCTGTCGTTCGTCTCCTCGGAGGCGTCGCTGCTGCGCTTCGCGGCGTCCCTGGTCCGGCCGCAGGGCGTCAAGGGTGGCGGGATGGCCGGGATCAGCCTGCCCGCCGGGGCGCGGGTGGTGTTCTTCGGCGCGGTACGCACCGACGACGCCCAGCACGGTGAGCCGATGGTGGTGACGTCGACCGGCGCGACGGTCAAGGTGACGCCGTTCAAGGCGTACCCGGCGAAGGGGAGGGCGACCGGCGGCGTGCGCGCCCAGCGGCTGCTCAAGGGTGAGACGGACCTGTCCGTGGCCTGGATCGGCCCGCGCCCGGTCGGCGCGACGGCGACCGGCGACCCGGTGGACCTGCCACCGGCCGACCCGCGCCGCGACGGCTCCGGCTTCGCCGTCATGCTCGGCCCCACCGTCGTGGGCCACCACATCGACCGCGACTGACCACGCCCCACCCCGCCCTGCGTCGATCTTGCAGTTCCGCCCGGGCATCTCGGGCGAAGCCGGCAGATCCCGGGCCACAAGTGCAAGATCGACGCGGGGGACGGGACGGGGGTCAGAGTTCGGGGTCGGGGGAGGGGCGGGACTCGGGGGTGGTGCCGCGGAGGCGGGCGATCAGGCGCATGCCGTGATAGATCGCCAGGGCTGCGGCGGTGCCCAGGGTGATGCCGTTGAAGGACAGGTCGCCGGCGGTCAGCGTGTAGTTGGCGGCACCGACGATGACCGCGACCGCGGCGGTGAACAGGTTGACCGGGTCGTGGAAGTCGACCCGGTTCTCGATCCAGATCCGGGCGCCGAGCACGGCGATCAGCCCGTACAACGCGGTGGTGGCGCCGCCGAGCACGCCGGCCGGCACGGTCAGGATCAGCGCGCCGAACTTCGGGCAGAGACCGAGCAGGACGGCGGTGCCGCCGGCCACCCAGTAGGCGGCCGTGGAGTAGACCCGGGTCGCCGCCATGACGCCGATGTTCTCCGCGTACGTGGTGGTGCCGGAGCCGCCGCCGGAGCCGGCCAGCACGGTGGCGAGGCCGTCGCCGAGGAACGCCCGACCCATGTGGCGGTCGAGGTTCTCACCGGTCATCGCGGCCACCGCCTTGACGTGCCCGGCGTTCTCCGCGATCAGCACCAGGATCACCGGGATGACCAGGACGACGGCGCGCAGGCTGAAGCTGGGCGTGTGGAACTCCGGCAGCCCGACCCAGGCCGCCTGCCGCAACCCGGTGAGCGCCTGCTGGTCGAGTTGGCCGGTCACCGCGGCGACCAGCCAGCCGAACACGACGCCGAGCAGGATCGACAGCCGGGCCAGGAAGCCGCGGAACACCACGGTGGTGACCAGGATCGCGAGCAGGGTGAGCACGGCGATCAGCGGCTGGGCCTTGACGCCGGTGCCGGCGCCGCCGCCGTCCCACGCCACCGGCGCCAGGTTGAGCCCGATCAGCGCGACGATCGCACCGGTCACCACCGGGGGCATCAGGGCGTCGATCCAGCGTGCGCCGGCCAGGTGCACCACGACGCCGACCAGTGCCAGGGCGGCGCCGGCGACCACGATGCCGCCGAGCGCCGCGCCGATGCCGCCGTCGGTCTTGGCGGCGATCACCGGGGCGATGAACGCGAACGACGACCCGAGGTACGACGGCAGCCGGTTGCCGGTGATCAGCAGGAACAGCAGCGTGCCCAGGCCGGAGAAGAACAGCGTGGTGGCCGGCGGAAAACCGGTGATCAGCGGGACGGTGAAGGTGGCGCCGAACATGGCGACCACGTGCTGCACGCCCACCCCGACCGTGCGCGGCCAGGAGAGCCGTTCGCCGGGGTGGACCACGTCGCCGGGGCGTACCGAGCGGCCGTCGCCGTGCCTGGTCCAGGTGGGGAACTGGGTCATCGCCTCGCCCTTTACCTCGGGTGACGGGGGCGGTGTCCGACCCTGGGAGTTGTTTCTAGCACGGGCGGAGATCGGGAGGTCAGGCCACCCCGGCGGGGCGGAACTGCACGCTGACCCGGGGACCGACCGGTCGGGCGGTCTTCGGCACGGCGTGTTCCCAGGTGCGTTGGCAGGAGCCGCCCATCACCACGAGGTCGCCGTGGCCGAGCGGGAAGCGCAGGCTGGCGCCGCCACCGCGCGGGCGCAGCAGCAACGCGCGGGGCGAGCCGAACGAGACGATCGCGACCATGGTGTCGGTGTGCGCGGAGCGGCCCTGGGTGTCGCCGTGCCAGGCCACGCTGTCCCGCCCGTCGCGGTAGAGGCACAGGCCGGCGGTGACGAACGGCTCACCCAGCTCGGGCGTGTAGTGCCGGGTGAGCGTGTCGCGTGCGGCGGTGAGCACCGGGTGCGGCAGCGGGCGGCCGGCGGCGTACCAGCAGAGCAGGCGCGGCACGTCGACAGCGGTGTCGTACATGGTGCGGCGCTCGGCCCGCCACGGCACGTCGTGGCGCAGCGTGTCGAGCACGGCGTCGGAGCCGCGCACCCAGCCGGGCAGGTGGTCGACCCAGGCGCCGCGGCTCAGCTCGTGCCGGCGCACGGCGAGCGGGCCCAGGGTCGGCCCCTGCTCGGCCAGGTCGAGCATCGAGGGCTGGTACGCGATCTCGGACACGCCTGCGATCGTACAGGCGTACGACCCCTCAGCGCCGCAGCAGCCGGCGGACCGGGTCCGGGACGGCCTGCTTGATCCGCTCGCGCAGCCCCTGCGTGCGCAGCGTGCGGAGGGTGTCGGTGAGCTTGAGGTTCTCGTCCCGGAGCCGCTGGATGCGGGTCACCAGCTCGGCGGGCGGGGTGGCGGCGGCCGGCCGGACGCCGGGCGGGAACTCCGTCTCGCGGACCCGCCTGTCGAACGCGGCGGCGCTGTCGCCGTCGGCGAACGAGGTGCCGAGGTCGTGCTTGGCCAGGAACCTGGTGATCGTGTCGAAGCGGTCCTTGTGGCCGGCGTTGAGCGCGGTGTAGTCGGCCTCCGCGTAGAGCTCGGCGGCGTCGACGTCGGCCGGCACGTCCCGCATGATCCGGTGCGGGATGTCGAAGTAGCGGGCCAGCTCCAGGGTGCGTGAGTCGTGCGCGAAGAGGTAGCCGGGGGTGCCGGCGATCAGCGCCGTGATGGTGCCGTGGATCCGGGTGCCGAAGTTGAAGTCGAAACCGGACAGGTGCGTCATCCAGGTCCACGGGTCGACGAACATCCGCACCTTGTCCTCGACGAAGAGCGGGTGCGAGGTGTGCAGCGGCATCTCGCTGCTCTTGCCCCGGTGCTCGGGCGCGTCGCCGTAGAGCAGCGTGCCGAGGGTTCGCAGGTCCTGCGGGATGTAGCACAGGTTCGGGTAGCGCTCCCGGTGGTGGCGGACCACCTGGGCCATCGAGGCGACGTAGGGGGAGATGGTCAGCGCGATCCGGGCGTCGGTGGTCAGCTCGGGCCGGCCCTTCTCCAGCCGGAAGTTGTCGCCGTGCAGGAACATCGACGGACAGCCGATCTGCTCCACCGCGGAGAAGCCGAGGGTACGCAGGTAGCTCTCGGTGATCTCACCGCGTACCCCGATGCTGTGCGAGCGGTCGAGCACCGCCCGGCAGAACGCGCTGACCGCGTCGTCGATCGGGCGCAGGTACTCCCGGTCGCCGTCGACGTTCGTCTGCACGCCGACGCCGAGGACCACCACCGGGATCTTGAGCCGTTCGATCAGCCGGGTGAGCGGTTCGAGGCGGTGCGCGAAGCTGCGGCGGAAGGCGTTGGCCAACGGGACGACGAAGACGTCGTGGCGCTCGTTGATCTCGTCGGCGTCGCGCGGGTCGGCGGGCTTGCGGGTCGCGGTGATCTCCGCCGTGGAGGTGGCCAGCAGCTTGTGCGCGGCGTGGCTGAACACCAGGTTGCCGGTGTTGTCGCTGATCCAGTTGCGGCCGAAGGTCTCCTCCGGCGTCAGGACGTCGAACGGGCCCTTGCGGGCGCGGAGGAGGATCCTCTGGTGCATCCGGCTGCTCACCTTCCGATACGGCCCGGCGGACGCCGGCGGGCGCCCACAGGTGCGGGAACGGAAATCCTATCCGCCGCCCGCCGGTGACCGTCCGGACGCCGCCGCACCGGAGCCCGCCGCATACCACCCGGTAGGGTGCCCGGGATGACCAGTGCCCCGACCACCGCCCGCACGCCGCGGCTGCCGTCGCTGACCGGGCTGCGGTGGATCGCCGCCCTGCTGGTCTTCGGCTTCCACGCGGGCACCATGCGGATCATCGCCGAGCCGCAGTGGAAGGCGGTGATGGACAAGGCCTTCAGTCTCGGCCTGTCCGGCGTCGAGTTCTTCTTCATCCTCAGTGGATTCGTCCTGGTCTGGTCGTACCGCGACGGCGAGCGCGCGTGGACGTTCCTGCGCCGCCGGTTCGCCAAGATCTACCCGAACCACGTGGTGACGTTCCTGGCGGCGCTGGTGGTGGCGGCCTGGTTCGCCGACCCGGTCCTGCCGTGGGCCGCGATCGGCAACCTCTTCCTGGTCCAGGCGTGGATCCCGCTCAACGGCTACTTCTACAGCGTCAACAACGTGAGCTGGTCGCTCTCCTGCGAACTGGCCTTCTACCTGTGCCTGCCGCTGGTGGTGCCGTGGCTGCGCCGGGCCGGCAGCGGCTGGCTGCGGGTGGTGCTGGTCGCCGCGCCGCTGCTGATCCTGGCGCTCTGGCCGGCTCAGCTGCTGGTGCCGGAGGACCAGCGGTGGTGGTTCACCCAGATCTTCCCGGTCACCCGGTCCTTCGAATTCTGGATGGGCGCGGCAGCGGCCGAGTTGATGCGCCGCCGGCGCTGGCGTGGCCCCGACCTCACGGTGGCCAGTCTGACCTCCGTCGCCACCTGGGTGGTCGCCGCGCTGTGGATCCCGGCCGAGTTCTGGGCGGCGCTGCTCGCCGTGGCGTACCTGCTGGTCATCGCCGCTGCGGCGGACGCCGACGTGCGGGGCCGGCGGACCCCGTGGCGGTCGCGTCCGATGGTCTGGCTCGGTGAGGTCTCGTTCGCGTTCTACCTGGTCCACGTGCTGGTCATGGTGACCGTCCTGCGGCTCACCGGCGACTGGGGCACCGGCCTGTCCGGCTGGCGGGGCCCGCTCGCGGTGCTCGGCTTCCTGCTGCTCACCCTGGCGCTCGCCGCCGCCCTGCACCGCTGGGTGGAGGTGCCGATGATGCGCCGCCTCGGCCCGCCGCGACGGGCCCGGCGGGAGCCGGCCGCCGCCGCGCCGGGCGTGCCGGCGCCGAGGCCGGCCGCCGACGACAGCTCCCGCTCGATCGAGTACGCCGGCCGGCGCCGGCCGGACTGAGTAGTCCGGCCCCGCCCGGTGGCGTGCCAGGTCAGCGGCGTCACGACACGCCGGGCGACGGTGCGGTGCGGCGGGATCGGCGGTAATTTGTACCCGTGCTTCCGATCGCGCTCACCTGTCCCGTGTGGTGGGTGGCGCGCTGGGTCGCACGGATGCTGGCCGGCGTGGCCGTGGTGGTCGCCTTCTCGCTCGGCGCCGCCACGCTGCCGGCCGGCGTGTCCACGACCGCACCGGCCTCGACCGGCCCGGCCGCCGGCCTGACGATCCGCACCGCCGCCGGCCCGCCGGCCGCCGCGCGAGCGGAGCGCGACGACACCGCCGCACGGCAGCGCGACCTCGCCGCCGCACGGCAGAACGCCCCCGTCGGCGTTCCGGAGCCACCGCCGGAGGGCGCAGCCGCGCCGCCGGCCGGCCGGCTCCCGCTCCCGGGCGGCCAGCCGCCGACGCCGGCCGGCCCGCGGGCTCCGCCCGCCCGCTGACCCGCCACGGGCCCGGCCCGTGTCGCCGGCCACCGAACCTCACCCCGTACCCGCCCGTCGGCGGCCCGGCGGCGCCCGAGTCCGTCCGCGCCCCGCCCCGACCGGCCCGTACGGATCCTCCCGCCATCGTCTTCCCGCGAGGTGCCGACCATGTCGCAGACCGTTCTCCTCAACTTCCTCACCGCGGTTCCCGAGGCCGCCGCCATCTGGTCGGCCCTGACCGTGCTCGCCCTCGTGCTGCTCGCCGTGCTCGTCGCCCGCCCCGAACGCGACGGCGCCGCCGAGATCGAACCCGACCCGGTCGACGTCGAAGCCGCCCACCGCGCCGACCTCGCCCGCTACGCCGACGAGGTGGCGGTGGCCGCCGCCGGCGCCGCGCAGACCGCCCACCGCCGCCGCGAGCAGTGGCTGGCCGCGCAGAGCGAGGCGGACCGGGCCTGGGCCGCCTACGACGAGGCGGACGCCGCCGCCCGCCGCCTCGCCGGCGCCGGCGCGCTGCCCGCGCCGCACACCCCGCACACCCCGGCGGAGTACGCGGCGCGGGAACGCTGGCTGCACCACGCCGCCATGACGGCGCACTGGCGGGGCGACCTGACCGCCCGGCAACTCGCCGACGTGCTGGCCCACCGCAACGGGTGGGACCCGCGCCGCCACCCGGCGGAACAGGAGATCGTGCTGGCCCGCACGGTCCGCGACGGGCGGCGGGCCGGCTGGGAGGCGGCCGCCGAGCGGGAGCGCCTGGCGTGGCGGGGCGCCGAACTGGCCGCCGAGTCGGCCCGGGCGCTCGCCGCCGAGGCGTACGCGGCCGCCGTGGCGCTGCGGCCCGTCCCGGCGTCCCGGGTGCCGGCCGCGACCCGCGCCCCGCTCCCGGTGGCCGTGCGGAGCGCCCGCTGGCGGCCGGCCCGGGTGGGCTGAGCGGGCGGCCTCGGCCGAATCGTTACCGACTGTGGTGAGCCCGCTCACCGGCACCCTCCGGAGGCCGGGCGCCGGGATCGATGACCGGTGCCGCGCCCGGTGCCCGTTTTCCCGCCGTCCCGATGTCCCGCTTTCCGCCGAGCGGCGTCGTCGTGGCCGCTTGTCCCATTGAGCGAAGTGGGTGACCGGCTGTTCCGAATCTGTAGTCACTGCGGGCGTTTCCGCAGGTGGCGCCGCTTGGCATGGCGTGTACCCGCCGGTAGTGTCGGCGCGTCCGGTGCGGTTCTCGATCGCCGATGGTGACGCCGCGCCGACCCGCCTAATCGTGCACACACGAACCGGGGACCCACAGCAACACCGGGGTGAATCCGCGAGCCACGGCCCGCGGTAGGGCGTACTTCCCGCCCGAATCCGTCAGCTAACCCGGTCGGCGGCCACGGAAGGAGTTCACGCCCCGTGCCCACCACCCCCCGATCGTCCCCCCGCCTCCACGGCCACCGGGTGCCGGCGCTCGCCTGACCGGCGACCCGCACCCGACCCCCTGCCCGCCCGACAGTCCGGGCGTGGCTTCCCGCGGCCCTGCCGCCCGCCAGCGCGTGTGAGTTCCTCCGCGTGCCGGGCCGGCGCGTGCCGCTCACCCCCGTGGAGGACCATCGTGAAGCACCACCTGAAGCGTCAACTGCGGCGGCTCGCGACCGAACGCCCGTACCAGATCATCGCCGGTTCGGCCGCCGCCCTCGTGCTGGCCGGCGGCGCCGGCGCCGCCCTCACCACCGACGACGCCCCGGCCCGGACGGAGAACACCGCCTCGGTGGCCGACCTCGGCTCCCGGCTCGGCGACACCGCCAGCCGCAGTGAGGCGCGGATCGCCGTCCCGGTGCCGAGCGCGTCGCCCAGCGCCTCGCCGAGCGCGTCACCCCGGCCCAGCGCCAGCGCCTCACCCTCGGCGAAGGCCGCCGACCCGGACACCACCCGCAAGGCCAAGCCGAAGCCGCCGTCGCGCAAGGTGCTCGACTACGACTACCAGGCGCAGACCACCTACTACTACTGTGGCCCGGCCGCGGTGCGCAACGCGCTCAGCGCCACCGGCATCGAGCGCAGCCAGGACACCCTGGCCGCCGCGCTCGGCACCACCGAGATGGGCACCAACTCGGCCGAGGACACCACCCGGGTGCTCAACCAGCAGGTCAAGGGCGACCCGTATCGGACCCGCATGATCCCCGGGGCGGCCACCCGGGCCCAGATCGACCAGCTCCAGGCCGACGTCGTCCGGGCGGTCAGCAACGACCGCGCCGTCGTCGCGAACATCGCCGGCGACGCCACCGACACCAACGGTGGCTGGCACTCGTTCCCGGGCGGCCACTACATCGCGGTGGTCGGCTACCAGAGCGACGGCCGCACCGTGCGGATCGCCGACTCGGCCGACCCGTCGCTGCCGGCGTACTGGGTCACCACGATCGACCTGGCGAACTGGATGGCCACGCGCGGTTACTCCGCCTGACCTCTTCTTCCCGGTACGCGTGAAGGCCGGCACCCGTTCTCGGGTGCCGGCCTTCGCGTGTGTGCTTACTTGGTCCAGTGCTGGTTGACGAGGTCGGTGGCCTGCTTCTCCCACTGGGCGTAGGCGTCGGGGTAGGCCGAGACCTGTACGGTCTGGGCGGCCTTGGTCAGCGGCATGTCCTGCCAGCCGTCGACCTGCTTCAACCCCTTGAGGAACGCCAGCGTGGAGTACTCGGGGTCGGTGATCTGCTCCGGGCTGCCCCAACCGCTGGAGGGGCGCTGCTGGAACAGGCCCAGCGAGTCGTGGTCATTGCGGTCGCCGAGGTGGCCCAGGTTCTCCAGCTTCGACTCCTGCAGGGCGGTGGCGATCGAGACGA
>NZ_FMDM01000031.1 GCF_900090105.1 Micromonospora humi
GATAACCCGACAGGTCCAAACTGATCGGCACCACGTGCGGCAACGGCAGACGCACCGCCTCGTCGAACAACGCCACACCCAACGCCGACGACAACACCCCACCGATACGCGCCACCGCACGCTCATCCAAATGCGACGTCATCTCCGACAACGCCGCCCACAACCCCCACCCCACCGACAACCCCGGCAAACCCTGCGCCCGCCGAGCCGCCACCAGACCATCCAGGAACGCGTTCGCCGACGCATAACCCGCCTGACCCGCCGTACCGAACGTCGCCGACGCCGACGAAAACATCACGAACCACGCCAGATCCCGGTTCCGCGTCAACTCATCCAGATGAGCCGCCGCGACGGCCTTCCCGGCCCACACCGACGCGATCCGCTCCGCCGACAGGCCCTCAAACGCACCGTCATCCAACACACCCGCCAGATGCACCACACCCGACAGATCCTCGATCCCGTCCAGCACCCCAGCCAACGCCGCCCGATCCGCCACATCCGCCGCGACCACCCGCACCTCGGCGCCGGCCTCCTCCAGCCGACCCACCAGGTCCCCCGCACCCGGCGCATCCGGACCACGACGCGACACCAACACCAGATCTCGCACCCCGTGCACATTGACGAGATGCTCCGCGAACAAGCCGCCGAGAACGCCGGTACCACCGGTCAACAACACCGTCCCCGACGGCGCCGACGGAATCGTCAACACGATCTTGCCCACATGCCGGCCCTGCGACATGAACCGGAACGCCTCCGCCGCGTCCCGCACGTCCCACACCCGGAACGGCAGCAGCGACACCTCGCCGCGGTCGACCATCGCGAGGACCTCGCCTTGGATTCCGGCGGTGCGTTCCCAGCCCTCGGTGGCGAGGTCGAACGTCAGGTAGCGCACGCCACGCTCGGCGAGTTCGGCGGGGTCGCGGTAGTCGGCCTTGCCCATCTCCACGAACCGACCGCCGTCGCCGAGCATCCGCAACGACGCGTCGATGAACTCACCCGCCAGCGAGTTCAACACCACGTCCACCGGGCCGAACGCCGCCTCGAACCCGGTGTCCCGCGACGACGCGATGTGCGCGTCGTCCAGGCCCAGGCTCCGCAGCACGTCCCACTTGCCGGGCGACGCGGTCGCGAACACCTCGACACCCCAGGCCAGCGCCAGCTGGACGGCGGCCATGCCGACGCCACTGGCGCCGGCGTGCACCAGCAGCCGCTCGCCCGCCCGCAGGTCCGCCACGTCCCGCAGGCCGTGGAACGCGGTCACGAACGCCGTCGACACGGACGCCGCCTGCGCGAACGTCCACCGCGTCGGCATCGGCGAGACGAGCCGCCGGTCGGTCACCGCCACCGGGCCGAAGGCGCCCACGTAGGAGCCGAAGACGCGGTCGCCGGGCTTCAGGTCGGTGACGTCCGGGGCCACCTCGAGGACGACGCCGGCGCCCTCGGAGCCCATGATGCTCGTCGCGGTGTGCACGCCGAGCGCGACCAGGACGTCGCGGAAGTTGACGCCGGCGGCGCGCATCGACACCCGCACCTGACCGGCGGCCAACGGGGCCAGCGCGTCGTCGGCCGGCACCAGCGCCAGGCAGTCCAGTGACGACCCGCCGACCATGTCGAGGCGCCACGCCGGAACCTCCGGCACCACCAACGACGACGACGGCAACGCCCGCACCAGACGCGGCACGAACACCGCCGACCCGCGCACCGCCACCTGCGGCTCACCCAGACCGGCCAGCCCGCGCAGGAACCCGTCCTCGTCGCCCCCGTCGCTGTCGACGAGCACGATCCGGCCCGGATTCTCCGACTGCGCCGACCGCAACAATCCCCACACCCCAGCCGCGTACGGGTCGACTGCCGCGCCGCCGACCGGCACCGCAGCGTTGACCACCACAACCAGGACGCCATCGATCGTCGACGCGAGCCACCCCTGAACCCGCTCCAACACCACTGCGAGGTCCGGCGCGTCCACCCGCCACACCTCGGCCGGCACGTCCACGGCGACCGCGTCACGCAGCGGCGACCAGTCGACCCGCAGCAGCGCCTCCCGGGTGCCGGCGCCGGTGGGCAACCCGCCCGCGCCCAGCGCCCGGAAGTCCAGTCGCTCGACCGTCGCGACCGGCGCGCCGGCCGGGTCGGTCACGGTGACGCTGACGGCGTCCGGGCCGGCGGCGCTGATCCGTACCCGCAGCGCGGTCGCGCCCACCGCGGACAGCTGGACGCCGGTCCAGGCGAAGGGCAGCGCGAGGCCGTCCGCCGTGATGAAGTCGCCCAGCCCGACGGCCTGCAACGCGGCGTCGAGCAGCGCCGGGTGCAGGCCGTAGCCGGCGCCCTCGGCGGCGATGTCGGCGGGCAGCTCGACCTCGGCGTACACGTCGTCGCCGACCCGCCAGGCCCGGTGGAGGCCGCGGAAGGCGGTGCCGTAGCCGTAACCGGCGGCGGTCGCGGCCTGGTAGAACGCCGGCACGTCCAGGACCGTGCCGTCGGCCGGCGGCCAGGCGCCGAGACCGGACGGGGCGGCCGGTCCGGTCGGCTCCAGCATGCCCGAGGCGTGCCGCGTCCAGGACCCGTCGGCGTCGTGCTCGGGTCGGGCGTAGATGTGCAGGGCGCGTCGTCCGTGCTCGTCGGCCTCGGCCACCCGGACCTGGAGCTGGGCCGCGCCGCCGTCGAGGACGAGCGGCGCCGCCACGGTCAGCTCACCGATCCGGCGGTCGCCGGTGCGCTGGGCGGCCTGCAGGGCGAGTTCCAGGAAGGCGGTGCCGGGCAGGACCACCCGGCCGGCCACCCGGTGGTCGGCGAGCCAGCCCGGCGAGGCGGGCGCGACCCGGCCGGACAGCAGCACGCCGTCGGTGTCGGCGAGCACCGTGGTGGCGCCGAGCAGCGGGTGGGTCAGCCCGGACAGGCCGATCGCCGCCGCGTCCGTGGCGCCGACGGCCGGCGCCGGCCAGTAGCGGCGCCGCTGGAAGGCGTACGTCGGCAGGTCACGCACCGTGCCGGCACCGGTCACCGCCGACCAGTCGACGTGACCGCCCAGGGCCCAGAGGTCGCCGGCCGAGCGCAGCATCCGCGCCAGCCCGCCCTCGTCGCGGCGCAGCGAACCGGTCACCAGGCCGCCGCGCTCCCCCACGCCGGCGACCAGCACCGGGTGCGGGCTGGCCTCGACGAACAGCCGGTGCCCGGCCTCGATCAGCCCGGAGACGACCTGGTCGAAGCGCACCGGGCGGCGCAGGTTCTCGAACCAGTACGCCGCGTCCAGCTCCGCCGCGTCGACGAGCCCGCCGGTCACCGTGGAGTGGAACGGCACCGTACCCGCCCGCGGGGTCAACCCGTCGAACGCGGCCAGCAGCTCCGCGCGCAGGCCGTCGACCTGGGCGCTGTGCGAGGCGTAGTCGACCGGGACCTGCCGGCACCACACGCCCCGCTCCGCGCACCGCGCCAGCACCGCCTCGATGCCGGCGACGTCGCCGGAGAGCACCACCGACGCCGGGCCGTTGACCGCCGCCAGCGACATGCCGGGCAGTTCGTCCAGCAACTCGGCGGCGGCGTCGGCGCCCATCGCGACCGCGATCATCCCGCCGGTGCCGGCGATCGCCCGCAGGGCGCGTGACCGGACGGCCACCACCATCGCCGCGTCGGCGAGCGACAGGATGCCGGCGACCGCCGCCGCCGCGATCTCGCCCTGCGAGTGGCCGACCACACCGGCGATCTCCACGCCGAGCGACTGCCAGACGGCGGCCAGCGACACCATCACCGCCCACAGCACCGGCTGCACGACGTCGACCCGCGACATCCAGCCGTCGTCCGTCGACCGCAGCACGTCGAGCAGCGACCAGTCGACGTACCCGTCGAGCGCCGCCGCACACTCGGCGATCCGGGCGGCGAACACCGGCGACTCGTCCAGCAGCGCCGCGGCCATCCCGAGCCACTGGGCGCCCTGCCCGGGGAAGACCAGCACGACACGGCCGTCGGCATCCGTCACCGGCTCGCCGGGTCGGATCGCGGTCAGGGCGGCGAGCAGGTCGTCCCGGGTGGACCCGACGGCGACGGCCCGGTGCTCCAGCACGGCCCGGCTGGAGCGCAGCGCGCCGGCCACGGCGGTCACGTCGAGGTCGGGCCGGGCGGCCACGAACTCGGCGAGGCGGCGGGCCTGCCCGGTCAGCGCCTCGGCGGAACGCGCCGACAGCAGCCACGGCACCGCCGGCCCGGACGGGAGCGCCACCGGCGCGACGGCCGGGGCTGCCGGGGCTGCCGGGGGCTCCGCCAGGATCACGTGCGCGTTCGTGCCGCTCATCCCGAACGACGACACCCCGGCCCGCCGGGTCCGGTCTCCGCCGGTCCAGTGCCGGGCCTCGGTCAGCAGCCGTACCGCGCCCGACGACCAGTCGACCTTCGTCGACGGCTGGTCGACGTGCAGCGTCGCCGGCAACGTGTGGTGCCGCATCGCCAGCACCATCTTGATGACCCCGGCGACACCGGAGGCGGCCTGGGTGTGACCGATGTTCGACTTGACCGAGCCGAGCCACAGCGGCTCGTCGCGGTCCTGGCCGTAGGTGGCCAGCAACGCCTGGGCCTCGATCGGATCGCCCAGCTTCGTACCGGTGCCGTGCGCCTCGACGACGCTCACCTCGGCCGGGCTCAGCCCGGCGTTCGCCAGCGCCTGCCGGATCACCCGCTGCTGCGCCGGCCCGTTCGGCGCGGTCAGGCCGTTCGACGCGCCGTCCTGGTTGATCGCGGAACCGGCGACCACGGCGAGGATCTCGTGCCCGTTGCGGCGGGCGTCGGACAGCCGCTCCAGCAGCAGGACGCCCGCGCCCTCACCCCAACCGGTGCCGTCCGCGCCCTCGGCGAACGCCTTGCAGCGGCCGTCGGGCGCCATCCCGCCCTGACGGGAGAACTCGGTGAAGATGCCGGGAGTCGAGACGACCGCCACCCCGCCGGTCACGGCGAGGTCGCACTCGCCGGCCCGCAGGGCCTGCGCGGCCAGGTGCAACGCGACGAGCGACGACGAACAGGCGGTGTCGACGGTGACGGCCGGGCCTTCCAGCCCGAAGACGTACGACAGCCGCCCGGAGACGACGCTCGCCGAGGTGCCGGTGGCCAGGTAGCCGTCGTGGCCGGTGCCGGCGGCCAGTACGCCCGAGTAGTCCTGGGTGTTCGAGCCCACGAACACCCCGGTCGACGTGCCCGCCAGCGAGGTCGGCGGGATGCCCGCCTTCTCGAACAGCTCCCAGGTGGTCTCCAGCAGCAGCCGTTGCTGCGGGTCCATCGCCAGCGCCTCCCGGGCCGACACCCCGAACAGCCCGGCGTCGAACTCGGCCGCCCCGTCCAGGAAGCCGCCCACGGTGGTGTCCGAGCCGCCCGCCGCGAGCCCGTCGAGGTCCCAGCCCCGGTCCCCGGGGAACGGCGTCAGCACGTCCTCGGCACCCTCGACCACCGCCCACAGCGCCTCGGTGGAGTCCACCCCGCCCGGGTAGCGGCAGGCCATGCTGACGATCACCACCGGGTCGCCGCTCACCGCGGCGGCCGTGGTCGTCGCGACAGTGGTCGGCGCTTCGGCGAGGCGCTCCAGCAGCATCCGGACGATCGCGGTCGGGCTGGGGTGGTCGAAGGCGAGGCTGGCCGGCAGCGCGAGCCCGGTCAGCGCCTGCAACCGGTCGCGCAGCTCGACCGCGGTGAGCGAGTCGATGCCGAGGTCCTTGAACGCCCGGCCCGGCGGCACCCGGTCCACGTCGGCGTACCCGAGCACCTCGGCCACCGTGCGGCGCACCTGCGCGAGGACCGTGCGGGAGCGTTCGGCCGCCGGCATCGCGGCGACCTCGTCCGCCCACCGGCTGGTGGCCGGGACCGCCGGTGGCTCGGTGGCGAGCACGTGCCGGAGCAGCGGGCTGGGCCGGGAGGCGGTGAACGCCGGCCCGAACCGGGCCCAGTCGACGTCGGCGACGGTCAGGCAGCCGGTGTCGGCGTCGACCGCCTCGGCCAGCGCCCGGATCGCCAGCGCCGGCGGCATCGGGCGCAGACCGCGCCGGCGCAGGTAGTCCTCGGCGCCCTCCTCCGCGACGAGCATCCCGGCCTCGGCCCAGGGGCCCCAGGCGATCGCCGTACCCGCCTTGCCGGCGGCCCGGCGCGCCTGCACCAGCGCGTCGAGGAACGCGTTGCCCGCCGAGTAGGCGGCCTGGTTTCCGCTGCCCCACACGCCGGAGATCGACGAGAACACCACGAACAGGTCGAGATCCTCGGTCAAGGCGTCCAGGTTCACCGCTCCGGCGACCTTGCCGCGGACGATCTCCGCGAACTCCTCCGGGGTGGACCCGGTCAGCAGGCCCACACCCGAGACGCCTGCGGCGTGCACCACGCCGGACAGGTCCGGGATGCCGGCCAGCAAATCCGCCACCCGGGCACGGTCGGAGACGTCACACGCCACCACGTCCACCCGCGCCGGCGACAACTCCGCCACCAGCTCCGCCGCGCCCGGCGCGTCCATGCCCCGCCGCGACGTCAACACCAGCCGCGACACCCCACGACCGACGAGCCAACGCGCCACCTGCGCGCCGAGTGCCCCGGTGCCACCGGTGACGAGAATCGTGCCTTCCCACGTACGGGGTGCGGCCGGCGTGCTCGGGGCGGCCGGGCGCAGCCGGCGGACGTACACCCCGTCGCCGCGCACCGCGACCTGGTCCTCGGCACCGCCGAGCATCGCGGCCAGGCGGCGGCGTGCCTGCTCGTCCGGTTCGGCGGGTACGTCGATCAGACCGCCCCACCGCTGCGGCAGTTCCAGGGCGGCGACCCGGCCGGCGCCCCACAGCATCGACGCGGTGAGGTGGGTGGGGGGGTCGGACCGGCCCACCGACACCGCCCCGCTGGTGACCCACCACAGGGGGGCGTCGTGCGGGACGCGCACCATGGCCAGGAGTTCACGCTCGGTGGCGGGCAGCAGCGACACCACTCCGGCGACGTCCTGGCCGAGGCCGGCGAGATCCGTGTCGCCTACCGGCAGCTCGACGTAGTCCAGGCCGGTGCCGCCGACCATCGCCTCGGCCATGCCCGGGCGAGGCACCAGCACGACCCACCGGCCGGCGGCCGGCGTGGGTGGCGCGACGGCCGGCTCCCAGGCGACGTCGTACCGCCAGGAGGCTGTCGCGCCGCTCGCCACCCGGTCGCGCCGCCAGGCGGCGAGCGCGGCGCCGAGCGAGGCCGGGACGTCGGTGTGCAGCAGGTCGGGTAGCTTCTCGTCCTCGACGGCCCGCCAGAACGCCGCCTCGACCGGGTCCGCCGTGTGCGGGGAACGCCAGTACCGGTCCCGCTGGAAGGCGTACGTGGGCAGGTCGACGCGGGGCGCGGCGGGCAGGACCGCGGTCCAGTCGACGGGCACGCCGATGGTCCACAGCCTCGCGACGGCGTGCAGGAGGCTGTCGGTCTCGTCGCGGTCCTTGCGCAGTGCGGGGACGGAGGTGAGGTCCGGCGTGGCGGTCGCGGACAGCACGCCGGCCGGGCCGACCTCCAGGCAGCGGGTCACGCCGTTCGCGGCGAGCCAGGTCATGCCGTCGTGGAAGCGCACCGCCTCGCGCACGTGGCGCACCCAGTAGTCGGCGGTGAACTCCTCGACCGGCTCGCCGGTCAGGTTCGACACCACGGCGATGCGCGGCTTCTGGAAGTCGATGTGCGCGATCGCGGCCGCGAACTCGTTGAGCATCGGCTCCATCAACGCCGAGTGGAACGCGTGCGAGACAGTGAGCCGGGTGGCCTTGGTGAACCGCGGCGCCAGCTCCTCGACGGCGTCGGCCGGGCCGGAGAGGACCACCGACGTCGGCCCGTTGACGGCGGCGATGTCGACGCCCGTGCCGGCGATGATCTCCCGCACGGACTCCTCGGTCGCCTGCACGGCGAGCATCCCCCCGCCTGCGGGCAGCGCCTGCATCAGCCGACCCCGCGCCGCGACAAGCGTGACCGCGTCGTCCAGGTCGAGCACGCCCGCGACGTGCGCGGCGGCGATCTCCCCGATCGAGTGCCCGAGCAGGAAGTCCGGGGTCACACCCCACGACTCGAACAGGCGGAACAGCGCCACCTCGACCGCGAACAGACCGGCCTGCGTGTAGACCGTCCGGTGGATCGCGTCGGAGTCGACGGCCTGCCGCAGCGGCATGTCGAGGAGTTGGTCGAAGCGGGCGCCGATGGCGTCGAACGCCGCCGCGAACACCGGATACCGGGCGTACGAGCCGGCGCCCATCCCGACGCGCTGCGCGCCCTGACCGGTGAACAGGAACGCCAGACCGCCTTCGGACACCACGCCCGAGATCGCCGGTGCCCGGAGACCGGTGAGGAAGTCGTCACGCGCACCGGCCAGCACCACCGCACGGTGCTCCAACGCCGCCCGCCCGGTCGCCAGGGACCACGCCACCGTCGCCGGGTCCAGCTCCGGGTCGGCGGCCACGGCGTCGTGCAGCAGCCGCACCTGACCCGCCAACGCCTCCGCCGACCGCGCGGATACCAGCCACGGCACCGGCCCGTCGACCTGCGGCGCCTCGACCACCTCCGGCTGCTCGGCCGGCTCTTCCAGAATCACGTGGGCGTTGGTGCCGCTGATCCCGAACGCGGACACGGCGGCACGCCGGGAACCACCGTTCGCCTGCCACGGCCGGGCCGCGGTGAGCAGCTCGACCGCGCCGGCGGTCCAGTCCACGTGCGGGGACGGCTCGTCGACGTGCAACGTGGCCGGCAGTACACCGTGACGCATCGCCAGGATCATCTTGATGATCCCCGCGACACCCGCGGCGGCCTGCGTGTGGCCGATGTTCGACTTGATCGAACCCAACCACAACGGCTGCTCACGATCCTGCCCGTACGTGGCCAGCAACGCCTGGGCCTCGATCGGGTCACCCAGCCGGGTGCCGGTGCCGTGCGCCTCCACCACGTCCACGTCGCCGGTGCTCAGACCGGCGCTCGCCAGGGCCTGGCGGATCACCCGCTGCTGCGCCGGCCCGTTCGGCGCGGTCAGGCCGTTGGACGTGCCGTCGGAGTTGACCGCGGAACCGGCGACCCTTGCCAGAATCCGGTGTCCGTTGTGCACCGCGTCCGACAGCCGCTCGACCAGCAGCATCCCGACGCCTTCGGCCCATCCGGTGCCGTCGGCGGCACCGGCGAACGACTTGCACCTGCCGTCCGACGCGAGGCCGTCCTGGCGGGCGAACTCGGCGAACACGTCCGGCCCCGTGATCACGGTGACCCCACCGGCCAGGGCCAGATCGCATTCGCCACCACGCAGCGCCTGGGCCGCCAGGTGCAACGCCACCAGGGAGGACGAGCAGGCCGTGTCCACGGTCATCGCAGGGCCCTCGAACCCGAACGAGTACGACACCCGACCCGAGATCACACTGTTCGCCGTACCGGTCAGCACGTGACCGTCGGCGCCGTCAGCGGTGTAGCCCGAGTGCGACGCGCCGACGAACACACCCACGGGCCGGCCCCGCAGCGACCGCGGGTCCACCCCGGAGCGTTCCAGCGTCTCCCACGACACCTCCAGCAACATGCGTTGCTGCGGATCCATCGCGACGGCCTCACGCGGGGAGATCCCGAACAGGCCGGCGTCGAAGCCCGTCGCGGTGTCGACGAAACCACCCACCGCCGCGTAGCCGACGCCGTCGGGCACCGTCCACCCCCGGTCGGACGGGAACACCGACATGCCGTCGCTTCCACCGGCGACCAACCGCCACAGGTCCTCCGGCGATTCCACCCCGCCCGGATACCGGCACGCCATCCCCACGATCACGATGTCGTCGCCGGTCAGCGGCTGCGCCGCGGCGGCAGTCGGCGCACCGGTCCCGCCACCCAGTCCCAACGCGTCGAGGAGGTGGTCGGCGAGGAGCTGCGGCGTCGGGTGGTCGAACACCAGAGATGACCCCAGGTGCAGACCGGTCGCCGCGTTGATGCGGGTCTTCACCTCCACCGCGGTCACCGAGTCGATGCCCAGGTCCCGGAACGCGGTCTGCGGCTCCACCTGCCCCGCCCCGGCATACCCGAGCGCCTTCGCGGTCTGGGTACGCACCAGCGTCAGCAGTTGCCGGCGCCGCTCCGCCTCGGGCAGACCCGCCAGGCGCGCGGTCAACGCGTCACCATCGGTGACCGCCTCCGACGCGACGACGAGCTCACCGAACAGCGGCGCCGGCCGCTGGGCGGCGAACGTCGCCACGAACCGCGACCAGTCCACGTCGGCGACCGTCGTGGTCACGTCACCGGCGTCGACCGCGAGCGCCAGGGCCTGCATCGCCAGATCCGGATCCATCGCGGCCAGGCCGCGACGGGCCAGGTAGTCCTCCGCGCCGGCCGCGCCCGCCATCCCGCCCTCGGCCCACGGACCCCACGCGACAGCGGTGCCGGTCTTCCCCACCGCACGGCGAGACTCCACCAGCGCGTCCAACGCCGCGTTACCGGCGGCGTACGCAGCCTGACCACCACTGCCCCACACACCCGCGATCGACGAGAAGACGAGGAACAGGTCCAGATCGTGGTCTGCGGTCGCCTCGTGCAGATGCAGCGCACCAGACACCTTGCCCGACACCACCGACCCGAACGACTCCGCCGACGCCTCCAACAGACTTTCCACGCTGGACACACCCGCGGCGTGCACCACACCGGTCAGATCCC
This sequence comes from Micromonospora humi, assembly GCF_900090105.1. GTDB lineage: Bacteria > Actinomycetota > Actinomycetes > Mycobacteriales > Micromonosporaceae > Micromonospora > Micromonospora humi. The sequence continues at coordinate 10,633 of NZ_FMDM01000031.1, forward strand.
CGATACCGGCCACCACCGCACGCACCGCGTCCCGGTCGGCGACGTCGCACGCCACCACCGACACCTCGGCACCCGCAGCGCTCAACTCCGCCACCAGATCGGCGGCACCCGGCGCCCGGTCACCGCGACGCGACACCAGCACCACCCGGGCGGCCCCACGCCCGACCACCCAGCGCGCCGCCCGCGAACCCAACGCACCCGTCCCACCCGTGACCAACACGGTCCCGGACAAGGACAACGGAGTCGTCGGCCCGGCCGGGGCGGCGCGTCGCAGGCGGCGCGCGAAGACCCCGGAGGCGCGTACCGCGAGCTGGTCCTCGCCGTTCCCGGCGAGGAGCGCGGTGAACCGGCGGGCCTCCCGCTCGCCCAGGACCGCCGGAAGGTCGACCAGACCGCCCCACGTCTGCGGCAGCTCCAGCGCGGCGACGCGGCCCACGCCCCAGACCGTCGCGGCGGAGACGTCGGTCACCGACTCGGACCGGCCCACCGCGACCGCGCCCCGGGTCACCGCCCACACCCGGGCTTCGGTCCCGGCGTCCGCGACCGCCTGGAGCAGCACGGTCAACGACTGACCGGTGCTGCCGGCCCAGACGACGCCCCGGACGTCGGTGGCGACGGTCAGCACGCCGGCCAGCACGCCACGGTCGGCGGGCCCCTGCACCCGTACCACCTCGGCGCCCGCCGCGGTCAGCGCGGCGGCCACGTCGGTGGTGTCGGTCGGGTCGTCCGAGACCACGAGCCACGCCCCGGACAGCGTCGCCGGGCCGGGTTCGGCGATCGGCGTCCAGCCGATCCGGTACCGCCAGCCCTCCACCACGCCCTGCGCGCGCCGTCGGCGACGCCAGGCGGACAGCGACGGCAGCAGCCCGTCCAGGGCGGCCGCGCCGTCGGCGGCCAGGCCCAGTTCCGCGGCCAGCCCGTCCCGGTCGGCGCGCTCCACCGCCGACCAGAAGCCGCTGTCCTCGCCCCCGGCCACCGGCGCCGGCTCGGACGGGGTCAGCCAGTAGCGATCCCGCTGGAACGCGTACGTCGGCAGGTCCACCCGGGTGGGTGACCGCCAGCCGGTGACCGCCGGCCAGTCGATCGCGACCCCGGCCGCGAACAGGTCGGCCAGTGCCCGCAGGGCGGCCCGTTCCTCGTCCTGGTCCTTGCGGAGCACCGCCACGCCGACGCCGTCGCGCACCAGCCCGGTCAGCACGGCCGCCGGGCCGACCTCGACGAAGCGGCTGACGCCCTGCGCGGTCAGCCACCGCAGTCCGTCGTCGAAGCGCACCGCCTCGCGCACGTGGCGCACCCAGTGGTCGGCGGTGAACTCCTCGACCGGCGTACCGGTCAGGTTCGACACCACCGGAATGCGCGGCGGCAGGTAGGCGAGCCCGGCCGCCACCGACGCGAACGACGCCAGCATCGGCTCCATCAGCGACGAGTGGAACGCGTGCGACACGGAGAGCCGGGTCGTCTTCGCGAACCGGGGTGCCAGCTCCTCGATCGCCTCCACCGGGCCGGACACCACCACCGATGTGGGGCCGTTGACCGCCGCGACGTCCACGCCCGTGCCGGCGATGGTCTCCCGCACCGACTCCTCGGACGCCTGCACCGCGAGCATCGCCCCACCGGCCGGCAACGCCTGCATCAACCGGCCGCGCGCCGCCACCAATGTGACCGCGTCGTCCAGCGACATCACCCCCGCCACGTGCGCGGCGGCGATCTCCCCGATCGAGTGCCCCAGCAGGTAGTCCGGGGTGACACCCCAGGATTCGAGGAGCCGGTAGAGCGCCACCTCGACCGCGAACAACCCGGCCTGGGTGTGCACGGTCCGGTGGATCGCCTCGGACTCCAGGGCCTCCCGCAACCCGTCGAACCGGCCGACGATCGCGTCGAACACCTCCGCGAACACCGGGAACCGCGCCACCAGACCGGCACCCATCCCGACCCGCTGCGCACCCTGACCGGTGAACAGGAACGCGGTCCGGCCGAGCTGTTCGGTGCCGGGGAGCAGGCTGCCGTCGCGTACCGCGGCCAGGCCGTCGAGGAGTTCGGCGAGGTCGGCACCGACCACGACGGCCCGGTGCTTCAGGGCCCGACGACCGGTCGCCAGGGTGTGACCGACGGCGGCCAGGTCGAACGGCGGCGGCGCGGCCGCGGCGAAGTCGAGCAGCCGACCGGCCTGGGCCCGCGCCGCGTCGGCGGTGTGGCCGGTGACCACCCACGGCACCAGGCCCGGCGTCGGCTCCGGTACGGCGGCGGGCGCCGGTGGCGCCTGTTCGAGCACCACGTGCGCGTTCGTGCCGCTGATGCCGAACGAGGAGACCGCCGAGCGGCGGGCCCGGTCGGTCGTGGGCCAGGCGGCCGGCTCGTCGAGCAGGCGCAGCGCCCCGCTGCTCCAGTCGACGTGCGACGAGGGCTGCGTGGCGTGCAGGGTGCGCGGCAGCTCGCCGTGCCGCATCGCGAGCACCATCTTGATGACCCCGGCGACGCCGGCCGCCGCCTGGGTGTGGCCGATGTTCGACTTCACCGAGCCGAGCAGCAGCGGACGGTCCGGGTCCCGGTCCTGCCCGTACGTGGCGAGCAGCGCCTGCGCCTCGATCGGGTCGCCGAGCGCGGTGCCGGTGCCGTGCGCCTCGACCGCGTCCACGTCGGCGCCGCGGAGTCCGGCTCCGGCCAGCGCCCGGTCGATCACCCGTTGCTGGGAGGGCCCGTTGGGGGCGGTGAGGCCGTTGGAGGCGCCGTCCTGGTTGATCGCGGACCCGCGTACCAGAGCAAGGATCCGGTGGTTGTTCCGCTGTGCGTCGGAGAGCCGTTCGACGAGCAGCACGCCGGCGCCCTCGCCCCAGCCGGTGCCGTCGGCCTCGGCGGAGAACGCCTTGCACCGCCCGTCGGCGGCCAGTCCGCGCTGCCTGTTGAACTCGACGAAGATGTCCGGACCGGCCATCACCGTGACGCCGCCGGCCAACGCCATGTCGCACTCGCCCTGCCGCAGCGCCTGGACGGCCAGGTGCAGCGCCACGAGCGACGACGAGCAGGCGGTGTCGATGGTGACCGCGGGGCCTTCGAGGCCGAACGAGTAGGCGACCCGGCCGGATATGACGCTCGTCGCGATGCCGGTCAGGACGTGTCCCTCGGCCTCGGGCGGCAGGTCCGCGCCCTGGCCGTAGCGGGAGGCCGCCGCGCCGACGAAGACGCCGGTCTGGCTGCCGTGCAGCGTCGCCGGGTCGATGCCGGCGGATTCGACGGCTTCCCAGGAGGTCTCCAGCAGCACCCGCTGCTGCGGGTCCATGGCGAGCGCCTCGCGCGGTGAGATGCCGAACAGGCGCGCGTCGAAGTCGGCGGCGTGGTCGATGAAGCCGCCGACGCGGGTGTAGCCGTCGTGGTCGCCGGTCCAGCCCCGGTCGCCGGGGAACGTCGCGATGGCGTCGGTGCCGGCGGTCAGCAGGTCCCACAGGTCGGCCGGGTTCTCCACGCCGCCGGGGAAGCGGCAGCCCATGCCGACGATGGCGATCGGCTCGTCGGCGTCGAAGGTGGCGGCGGCGGCCGGCTTCGCCGCGTCGGTCGTGCCGGCGAGCTGCCGGCCGAGGTAGGTGGCGAGCACTGTCGGGTTCGGGTAGTCGAAGACGACGGTGGCGGGCAGCCGGATCCCGGCCGCCGCGTTGAGCCGGTTGCGCAGCTCGACCGAGGTGAGCGAGTCGAAGCCGAGGTCCTTGAAGGCGTGCCGGGGGTCGACGGCGTCGGCGCCGCTGTGGCCCAGGACCGCCGCGACCTGGTCGCAGACGAGCGTGACGAGGGTACGCTCGCGCTCCGCCTCGGGCAGCCCCAGGAGGCGGCGGGCCAGGCCGGAGCCGCCGCCGGTGTGCTGGGCGGCGCGTCGACCGGTGCCGCGCACCAGGGCGCGCAGCAGCGCGGGCACGGCGCCGGCGCGGCGGAACGCGGCGAGGTCGAGGGTGGCCGGGACGAGGTGCACGGCGGGCAGGTGCCGGGCCGCGTCGAACAGGGCGAGGCCCAGCTCGTCGGTGAGGGCGTCGCCGGCCCGGGTGACCCGGTCGGCGTCGGTGCCGGTGAGGCGGCCGCCCATGCCGGCGGCGTTGGCCCACAGACCCCACCCCAGCGACTGACCGACCAGACCGAGACCGCGACGGTACGAGACGAAGCCGTCCAGGAACGCGTTCGCCGCCGCGTACGCCGCCTGACCCGCCGACCCGAACACCGCCGAGATCGACGAGAACACGGTAAACATGGCCAGGTCCCGGTCGCGCGTCAGCTCGTGCAGGTGCACCACCGCGTCGACCTTGGGTGCCAGGACGGCGGCCACCCGTTCCGGTGTCAGGCTGGTGAACACGCCGTCGTCGAGCACACCGGCGCAGTGCACCACACCGGCGAGGTCGTCGATGCCGTCGATCACCGCGGCCAGCGCGGCCCGGTCGGTGACGTCGGCCGCGACCACCCGCACCCGGGCGTCCAGCTCCGGCGCCGGCCCACCGGACCGGCTCACCAGCACCAGGTCCCGCACCCCGTGCGCCTCGACCAGATGCGCGGCGAGCAGCGCACCCAGACCGCCGGTGCCGCCGGTGATCAGCACCGGCCCGTCCACCGGGCGGGGAACCAGCACCACGTTCTTCCCGACGTGCGCCCCACGACTCATCGCACCCAGCACCGCCGGCAGTTCCCGCGCATCCGCCACCGTCGGCGGTAGCAACCGCAGCGACCCGGACTCGAACAGGGCGACCAGCTCGGCCAGCATCACCGCCGTGCGATCCGCACCCGCCTCCGACAGGTCGAACGCCTTGTACCAGACACCAAGATCCCGCTCTACCTCAGCGGCGTCACGGATGTCCGCCTTACCCATCTCCACGAACCGGCCACCCGGGCGCAGCATGCCCAACGACGCGTCCACGAACTCACCGGCCAGCGAGTCCAACACCACATCCACACCGCCGAACACGTCGGCGAAGCACAGCTCCCGCGACGACGCGATGTGATCCGACGCGACGCCGAGATCCTCGACCGCCGCCCACTTCGCCGGCGACGCCGTCGCGAACACCTCCGCACCCCACAACCGCGCCAACTGCACCGCCGCCATACCCACACCACCGGCAGCGGCATGCACCAACACCCGCTCACCGGCCCGCAGACGTCCGAGGTCGTCCAGCCCGTACCAGGCCGTCAGGAACGCCATCGGCACCGCCGCCGCCTGCGCGAACGACCAACCCTGCGGCATCCGCGCGACCACCCGATGATCCGCCACCACCCGCGGCGCGAACCCACCGTGGAACAGCCCGAACACCCGATCACCCACCGCCAGGTCGGAAACGTCCGGGCCGACCTCGACCACCACACCCGCACCCTCGGAACCCATCACCGCATCCGGATCCGGATACACCCCCAGACCCAACAGCACGTCCCGGAAGTTCACCCCCACCGCGCGAACCGCGATCCGCACCTCACCCGCACCGAGCTCCA
>NZ_FMDM01000006.1 GCF_900090105.1 Micromonospora humi
GGGGATGCGGGGGTGCCGATCCGGATCGGGGTGAACGCCGGTTCGTTGGACAAGCGGCTGTTGGCCAAGTACGGGCGGGCCACGGCTGAGGCGTTGGTGGAGTCGGCGTTGTGGGAGTGCTCGTTGTTCGAGGAGCACGGTTTCCGCGACATCAAGATCTCGGTGAAGCACAACGACCCGGTGGTGATGATCCGCGCCTACCGGCAGCTCGCCGAGCGGTGCGACTATCCGCTGCACCTGGGTGTGACGGAGGCGGGTCCGGCGTTTCAGGGCACGATCAAGTCGGCGGTGGCGTTCGGGGCGCTGCTGGCCGAGGGGATCGGCGACACGATCCGGGTGTCGCTGTCCGCGCCGCCGGTGGAGGAGATCAAGGTCGGTAACCAGATCCTGGAGTCGCTGGGTCTGCGCGAGCGTGGCCTGGAGATCGTGTCCTGTCCGTCCTGCGGTCGGGCCCAGGTGGACGTCTACAAGTTGGCCGAGGAGGTCACCGCCGGCCTGGAGGGGCTGCCGGTGCCGCTGCGGGTGGCGGTGATGGGTTGCGTGGTCAACGGTCCGGGTGAGGCCCGCGAGGCCGACCTGGGTGTCGCCTCGGGCAACGGCAAGGGTCAGATCTTCGTCAAGGGCAAGGTCGTCAAGACCGTTCCCGAGGCGCAGATCGTGGAGACCCTGATCGAGGAGGCGCTGCGCATCGCCGACGAGATGGGCGCCGAGATCCCCGAAGAACTACGCGAGCTGCTGCCCGGCGGCGCCACCGTCACCGTGCACTGAACCCCTCAAGGAGAATCGATGACCACGTCGTTCGGCACCACCTCGCCGCTGGACCGCCCCTGGGACGAGCCCCTCGCGGCCGAGGAGCTCATCGCGGCGGCGATGGAGTGGCACTTCGACCCCAGCACCGGCTCGCCCTTCTGGCTGGACCAGGCGAAGAGCTTCGACTTCGACCCCCGCGCCGACGTCCGGTCGATCGCGGACCTGACGATGTTCCCGAACATCGTGGACCAGCTGCGCGACGTACCGGTCCGCGACCTGATCCCCCGCGGTTACGGGGACGACTACGTCCAGCCCCTCGTCGCCGAGAGCGGCGGCACCACCGGCCCGCCCAAGCGCCTGATGTGGATGGCCGAGACGCTCGAGCAGGCGACGGCCTGGCACGCGGCCGGGCTGGCCCAGCACGGCGCGATCCGGCGCGGCGGGGACTGGCTCTGCATGGGCCCCACCGACCCGCACATGGCCGGGCACCTGATCCGCGCCACCGCGGCGAAGTTCCACGCGATGTGCTTCCTGCTCGACCTCGACCCCCGCTGGGTGAAGCGACTGATCGCCCGGGGCGCCACCGACGAGGTCGCGCAGTACGTCGAGCACGTCGTCGACCAGGCCGAGTGGATCCTGCGGAGCCAGGACATCTCGGTGTTCTACAGCACTCCCCCGCTGCTCGACGCGCTCTGCCGCCGGAGCGGCATGGTCGAGCTGATCAACGAGCGGGTGGACGTGATCGGCTGGGGCGGCACGAAGATGGACATCGAGGCCCGCAACCGGTACCAGCGTGACGTCTTTCCCGGCGTCCGGTTCATCGGTGGTTACGCGAGCACGATGATCGTCGGCGGCATCGTCGAACGCGCCGGCGGTTCCGGCGAGGACGCGGCGATCTTCGACCCGCCCTCCCCGGTGACGATCTTCTCGGTGATCGACCCGGCCACCGGCGAGAACGTGCCCTACGGGGAGCGGGGGCAGGTGCTCCAGCACCACATCAGCCGCGGGCTGCTGCTGCCCAACAACCTGGAGCGTGACTCCGCCATCCGCCTGCCGCACCCCCGCAACAGCGGTGGCGACTCCATCGCCGACGTGCAGCCGGTGACGGAGTTCTCCGGCAAGCCGGTCGTCGAGGGCGTGTACTGACATGGCGGAGAGCATCGGCTGGCTGCTGCGCGACATGCGCCGGGCCCGCAAGGGCGGACCGGAGGCCGTCGCCCGGCGCCAGCGCGCGCGGCTCAGCCGGCTGGTGGCGCACGCGCGGGCCCGCTCGCCCTACTACCGGGAGCTCTACCGGGGGCTGCCCGACGAAGTGGACGACGTCCGCCGGCTGCCCACCACCGACAAGCGCACGCTGATGGCGAACTTCGACCGGTGGTGCACCGACCGGCGGGTCACCCTGGATCTCGCCCGGGACTTCATCGACGACCCGTCCCGGGTCGGCCAGCCGTTCCTGGACTCCTACCGGGTGGGAACCAGTTCGGGCAGCAGCGGCGTCCGCGGGATCTTCCTGTTCGACGACCGGAGCACCGCGGTCACCAGCGCGATGGCCCTGCGCGCCTTCGGCCGCTGGCTGCGCTGGCCGGACGCCGCCCGCATCCTCGCCGGCGGCGCGCGGGCGGCCACGATCCTCGCCACCGGGGGGCACTTCGGTTCGTCGACGGTGCTTCCGCGGCGTCCCGACGGTCGCCGGGTGGGCGAGGACCGGCTCCGGGTCTTCTCCGTCTTCTCCCCGCTGCCGGAGCTGGTGGCGCAGCTGAACGAGTTCCGTCCCCACGTCCTGATCGGCTACGCGGGCCAGCTCGCCCTGCTCGCCGGCGAGCAGGAGGCCGGCCGGCTGCGGATCCGACCGACTCTCGTGGTGCTCGGCGCCGAGGGCCTCTCCGCCCAGGGCTACCGACGCATCGCGTCGGTCTTCCGGGCCCGGATCGGCAACGGCTACGGCGCCTGCGAGTTCATGTCGACGGCCGCCAGTTGTCCGGAGAGCTGGCTGCACGTCAACAGCGACTGGGTGGTCGTCGAGCCGGTCGACCGGGACCACCGGCCCGTCGCCCCGGGCGAGGTGTCCCACACCGTGCTGATCACCAACCTCGCGAACGAGGTGCAGCCGGTGCTCCGCTACGACCTCGGGGACTCGTTGCTCCTGCGTCCGGACCCGTGTCCCTGCGGTGACCCGTTCCCGGCGATCAGGGCGCAGGGCCGGGCGAGCGACCCGCTGGTGTTCGAGGACGGTCACGGCGGCCAGGTGCCGGTCGCCCCGGTGGCGTTGGCCGGCGTCATCGACCGAGCGCCCGGGCTGGAGTTGGCGCAGGTCCACCAGACCTCGCCACGCAGCCTCAGCGTCCGCATGCGTACCGCCCACCACGCCGACCCGACCGAGCTTCGACTCCTCGTGCACGGCGAGATCCAGACGTTCCTCCAGGCCCATCAGCTCCCGGACATCGAGGTGACGTGGAGCGACGAGCCGCCCGAGCAGTCCGCCGGCGGCAAGTATCGCCTGATCATCCCGTTCGCCGGTGAGCTGGACAAGTCCTGACCGGTGGGACGGAAGAAGGAGAGTTGCACGTGACCCACGCGTCGTTGGCCGACCAGGCCGTAGATGACCGATCCGACAGTGCGTCGGGATACACGCTGTCCCCGCACGAGGTCGACCAGGTGGCGCTGGTGGTGGAGCGGTTGCGGTCGAGAGTGTCCGAGGTCGACCGGCCCGAGACGGTGACCGCCGCCCAACTGCTCCACGGTCACCTGCCGGAGGGGCTGCTCCGGGCCCTGGAGCACTTCCGCCGCTACGGCAACCCGGACGGCGGCCTGACCATCCGGAACCTGCCGCTACCGGCCGACCTTCCGCCGACTCCCCAGGCCGTCAACTCGGTGGCGGTGGAGTGCACCACGTCGGCCGCCCTGCTCCTGCTGCTGATGTCACGGATGGGCGACCCCATCTCGTACGCCGAGGAGAAGCACGGCGCGCTGATCCACGACATCTGCCCCGTCCCCGGGGAGGAGGATCAGCAGCAGAACACCGGGGCGGTCTACTTCAAGCTGCACACCGAGAACGCCTTCCACGTCAGCCGACCGGATTTCCTCGGCCTGCTGTGCCTGCGGCCTGACCACGACCAGCGGGCGGCCTCCATCACCAGCTCGATCAGCCGGGCGGTGCGGCTGCTCGACCCGGTCGACGACGCGGTGCTGCGGCAGCCGAGATTCCGCACCCGGCTCGCGCCGTCGTTCTGCCGCGGCCAGGTGAGCCGGCCCTATCTCGACCCGGCGCCGGTGCTGGCCGGCAGCCCGGCCCACCCGTTGCTCACCGTCGACTTCGACGACACCGCGCCGTGCGACCCGCAGGCCGAGGCGGCGTTGGACGCCCTGCACACCGCACTGCAGGCCGTCCGCCGCGAAGCGGTGCTGCTCAGCGGCGACCTGGTCATCATCGACAACTCCACCACTGTCCACGGTCGGAGCGAGTTCACTCCCCGCTACGACGGTGCGGACCGTTGGCTCCAGCGGATGTTCGTGGTGCGGTCGCTGCGTAACGCCCTGGACCTGCTCGACCCGGCGGGAAGTTACCGGTGCAGGGCCCTCGCGGTGCCGTGATCCGGGTCCGGCGCCTCGGCCGGCGGTTGCGTACGCTGCGGCGAGTAGAAGCGTGAGCGGTATGCCACCGCGACCGCCTCGCCGCGGCTACGGACCCCCAACTTGCGCAACAGCCGGGACACGTAGGCGCGCACGGTGGCGGTGGTGACGGACATGGCCGTGGCGATCTCCTCGGTGGACTCGCCGTTGGCGAGCCGCTGGAGGGTCTCGCGTTCCCTCGGCAGCAGGGCGCGGATCACGTCCGACCGGCTGGGCCCGTCGTAGGTGTTGTCGAAGCAGCCGGCCAGGTATCCGATCATCTGCCGGGCGAGCGGCGCCGAGACGAAGGCGTTGCCCGCCTCGGCGGCTCCGAGCGCCTGCGGCAGGTCGTTGGCGAGCCGGTCGCGCAGCACGTAGCCACTGGCCCCGCCACTCATGCCATGCCAGACCGTGGAGCCGCTGCCGTTGACCGCGACCACCACCAGCGCCGCTTCGGTGCGGTCGATCAGCTCGCCGACCGTGCGTCGATCGTCGGTGAGCAGGGTGCTGGACAGCACCAGTACGTCCGGTCGGCGCTGCCGGACCGAGTCGGTCGCCTGCCCCAGGCTCTCTCCTTCGCCGATCACGTCGTGGTCCGTGAGGTTGTCCACCACCTTGCGGATCAGCCTGCGTCCCATGGCGTCGGAGTCCGCAATGATCACCTGCATCGATAGCCTCGCTCAGTCGTGCTCCCCCGTGGGAGACATCGGACGGGTCATGCGTGGACGATGCTTGAAATAAAAAACCGACCGCCCGGTTTTGTCAACTGTGTGACCTCAATTGATCACCGTGCGTCACGACGGTCCATCCGTGCGCCGGTCGGTGCCGTCGACGGGATTCGTCGAACGGAGCCGCCGTCGACTGGTAAGAAGACCGTCCGGTCGGTATTATTCTTCGAGGTTCGTGGATGGATGACGGGGGAAGACGATGAGTCGCCAGGTCGATGCCCTACGCCTCACCACACCGGAAATCGCACCATCTCCCACCATTCCGCCGGTGTCCTACGAGTCCACCGTTCCGCGACGACTCGTCCATCGCGCGGCGGTCTCGGAGGTGTTGCTGACGAGTTGGCACCGCACCGGGGACGACGCTTTTGTCTGTGGCGCGCAGTGGCCTGCGGGGCACCGTTTGTACGCCCCCGCCGGGAATGCATTCGACACGCTCGTCATCATCGAGACCGTGCGCCAGGCCGGAATTCTGGTCAGTCACGAGGGCTACGGCATTCCCCGGCACAATCCCTTCATCATGCAGCGGCTGCGGTGGCGACGCGAGGCCGCGCTCCTCCGCGGCTCCGACAGCCCGTTCAACAGCGCCGTGACGGTGCGGATCGCCGACGCGCGCGTTCGGCCGGGCGGCACGGCCGCCATCCGCTTCGAGTTCGAGGTGCACCGCGGCCGGCGGTGCCTGGCCACCGCCACCGGCTGGGCCCGGTGCGTCACCCCGGCCACCTACCAGCGGCTTCGATGGGGCGACCGGACACCGGGGTCGACGCGGCCCCGCCCGCTGGCGGCGGCCGAGCCCACCGCTGTCGGCCGCGCCGATCCACGCGACGTGGTGGTCGCCCTGCCGGACGGCGACCACGGCGCGGAACTGCGGGTGCCGGCCGACCACCCGGTCTTCTTCGATCACCCGCTCGACCACGTGCCCGGCATGATGATCTACGAGGCGATGCGGCAGGCCGCCTCGCTGGCCGCGAAGAGACCGCTGTCCATGGTGGGCGGCACCGCCGACTTCACCTATTTCATCGACATCGACCAGCCCTGCCACGTGACCACCACGTTCGAAACGGGAGGCGAGGCGCTGGAAGCAGCCGTCCAATTCACCCAGAATGGACGTGTCGCGGCAAACGGCTCCGTCACACTGGCTGAGCGCTGAACTGCGAGCGGGTTTCCGCCGCAACGTCGAGGAAATACCCCAGTCTCGGTTCGGAAACCAACGCGGGCAGCAGCAGTTGCCACATCTGGGTGACCGCATCGTTCAATTTGGGCCGCTCATCGAGCACGTGGGCCAACAATTGGAGACCGGTGAATGAACCCACGATGTAGTGCGCGACGGCGGCCACATCCATCTCCGCCCTGATGTCCGACTCCTCGACGGCCCGATCCAACAGGTCCCTGGTCATGGCGATCCAGTCGAGATATGGAGTAGTCCCGCCGTGTTCGAACGAACCCCGCTCCAGCGTCAGCCGAATGCCACCGCGGATCACCGGATCACTGATCATCTGGGCGGCCAGGGCATGGGACAGCCTGATCATCGAGGTCAGGGCGGGATTCTCCGGCGCGGCGGCCGACTCGGCGATCCTCATCCAGGTGACGTGTTGGAGCTCCACCACCGCCTGCGCCAACTCCGACTTGGACCCGAAGTGGAAGTACAACGCGCCCTTGGTGACCCCGGCCGTGGTGATGATGTCCCCGAGGCTCGCCGTGTCGTAGCCGTACCTGTCGAACACGTCCGCAGCAGCCGCCAGGATCGCCGATCGCGTCTGCTCAGCTCGCGCCTGCTTCGCCATGGGCGAGATTTTAGGCATTCACCTGGTGGGACGGCCACGGCCGAAGGGTTGCCGACCGCCGGGCCGACGGGGGCGAGATGCGTCATCGGGTCCTTCTGACCGGGTCGACCGGGTTCGTCGGTTCGGCCGTCCTGGCGGTCCTGCTCCGACGCGCGGCGGTCGACGTCCGCGTCCTGCGGCGTCCCGGGCGCGCCGTGTCGCCTCCCGTGACCGTGACGGTCGTCCGGGGGGACCTCGCCGAACCCGCGACGCTCGCGGGCGCCTGCGCGGGGGTCGACGTCGTCATCCATGCCGCGTCGTACGTGGGGCCGGACGCGCGTCGCTGCGCCGTGGTCAACGACCTGGGCACGGCGGCCCTGGCCCGGGCCGCGACCGAAGCCGGTGTACGCCGTCTGGTCTACGTCAGCACCGCGTCCGTCTACGGTCCCGGGCCGCACCGCGGCGCGGCCGAAGGTGTGCTGGCGACGGCGCCCGCCTCACCGACGAGTGCCAGCCGCCTCGCCGCCGAGGGGTGGGTCGGCTCCGCCGGAGGGCTGGTACTCCGCCCGCATCTCGTCTACGGGGCCGGCGACCGCTGGGTTCTGCCCGGGCTCGCGGCCCTGCTCGCGGGACCCGGCCTGATCGAGAACGGCGACGCGCTCATGTCCATGATCGACGTACACGATCTCGCCCGGGTCACGGTGGCGCTGGCACTCGACCGGATCGACGCGCCGACCGCCCCGGTCTACCACGCGAACCACCCGCGGCCGATCAGTCTGGGCGACGCCCTCGCCGCGCTCGCCGGACGGCTGGATGTCGCCCTGCCGCGCGGCTCCCTGTCCCGCACCGCCGCCCGGACGCGCCTTCCGCACCTGCCCGACCGGTTGATCGAGCTGGCCGCGGTGGACCACTGGTACGACTCGACCGCGGTGTGGCGGGACGCCGGTATCCCGCCCGGCCCTCCGGCGGACCGGGGCCTGGCCGACGGGGCCGGCGGCGACCGCCGTCAGTGAGCCGCCCGGCCGCCGCCGGCCAACCAGCCGGGCGGTGTCGGCCGGCGGGTCAGTTCCATCATGGACTGCTGCTCGGCGTCGGTCTCGCCGTCGAGCCAGGCGTGTGCGCGGAACCCTTCGCTGGGTGCGGTCACGCCGATCACCAGCGTCCGGGCGATCCGCTGGCTCGCGTACCAGCGTTGCAGGACCAGGCTGCGCTCGATGCAGTTCGCCCTGGTCCGGTGCAGCGCCCCGAGCACGACGTGCCGGTGTCCGCCCGCGGTCGCCGGCGGCGGGGGCAGCCGGACGGCGTCCAGGCGGCGGCGGGGGAGCTGCCGGCGGAGCAGGCGCACGGCGCGGGCCGTCCACAGTGCGGTGCGCAGCGCCGGCAGGCCGTCCCGCCGGACCAGCCGGACCAGCGCGCCCGGCAGGGGCGACCGGCGGCCGGTGGGAGGCGGCGGGATGCCGGCGAGCGGTAGGGCGCCCGCCGGTGGGCGCCGGTCGGACGCGGCCTCCTCGGCGATCCGGCGGCCCGCCCGGCGCAGTTCGGGCACCGCCCGCGGCACTCGGCCGACGTGCCGGCCGAATCGCAGGACCCGGGCCAGCAGCAGGCCGTGCCACCCGCGCCGGGCCAGCGGGACGGTGTATCTCATCTCCGCCGCCGTCGGGTAGAGCCGGCGCGCCAGGTATCCCAGCCGGGCTCGGACGGTGGGCAGCTCGGCGAGGCGCGCGAGGCCCAGCGCGACGGACGAACCCCGGCGGGCCCGGAGCCACAGGGTCGAACTGGCCGGCCGATCCAGGTCCAACGCCGTCGCCCGCTCGGCGCCGGCCGGATCGGCACGCAGCCCGACCGCGAAGAGCAGCGTCGCGTCGATCCGTTCCGCCAGGTCGGCGGCCGCCCGCCAGACGGGGGCCGGAAACACCTCCAGCGCCCGGGCCAGGTCCGCCCGCGGTCCGGCGGAGCTTCCGGGTACGGCGGCGTGCAGCGCGACCAGCAGCGCGGTGGCCGTGGCGCCGGGCACGAGGACCGTCCCGCCCGCGAGCGCGAACGGCTCGGCCGAGGCGTGCAGCTCGGCCCAGAGAGCCTCCCGGTCGCCCACGCCGTGGAAGCCGCGGTGCAGGTCGACGGTGAGCGCGACGGGCCCCGGCAGGTGCCAGGGCCGTTCGTAGGCGGCCGGATCGTCCGGGAGCGGACTGTGCCAGCCGAGGCCGGCCAGCACCCGCTGCGCCGGGTGGAACGCCCCGGGGGCGACCAGCAGGTCGATGTCGCTGTAGACCCGCCGTCCCCACAGGCCGAGCCGGTGGGCCAGCCCCGGCCCCTTGAGCAGGAGGGCCGGTATGCCCTGGTCGGCGAGCGCGGCGCAGACCGCCACGGCGGTGGCGTCGAGGGCGAGGCATCGGGCGGACCGGGAGATCGTGGTCACGGCGACGCACCGGCCGTCCGCGCGCCGTCGACGCACCCTCGTGGTGCGAGTTCCCCGTTCACGCCCTGACAACGACCGGTCCCGGCACGGGATGCGGGTGATGGCCGGTGGCGGTGCACCGGCACCCGGACGGGGAGGGTCGGGGGTCCCCGATGGAGTGAAAGAAGCGTGGGGTTAGTCCGCTTTTACCAATTTTGGAGGGAAGTGTCTGACTGCTCGTTACGGTCGCCACACAACCCTTGAGCACACACGGAGGTACGTCATGCAGCACGTCGCACACGACCAGCCGGCGTCGACCGAGGACGTCTATCAGCCGCCCACCGTGCAGCGGCTCGGCACCCTCGCGGAGCTGACGCTCGGCACCGGCCCCGAGGAGTCGGACGGCAACGACACCGGGAGTGACGTCGGCCAGCCCTGACCTCGTCTCCCGCGACCCGACGGAAGGCTCCTCATGCTCGAACTGCGACAGGCCGGCCGACGGTTCGGCCGGCGCTGGGTCTTCGCCGGGTTCGACCTGTCGCTGCCGGCCGGACACCGGGCGCTGCTGACCGGGCCCAACGGGGCCGGCAAGACCACCGTGCTCCGCTGCCTGGCCGGCACGCTCGCGCTGAGCGCCGGGCGCGCCACCGTCGCCGGCCATCCGGTCGGCACGACGGCCGCCCGGCGTCTCACCGGGGTCTGCCTCGCGCCGGAGCAGGGGCTCTACGAAGAGCTGTCGGCCCGGGAGAACGTGGCGCTGGTGGCCCGGATCCGCCTCGGTCGACGGGCGGCCGCCGCGGCGGTGTCCCGCGTCGAGGAGGAACTCGACATCGGCGGCTACGCCACCGTGCCGGTCAGCCGCTGCTCGGCCGGGATGCGGTCCCGGGTGAGCATCGCCCGCGCGCTGGTCGGCGACCCCGCCCTGCTCGTCCTCGACGAGCCGGACCGGTCGCTCGACGCCCACTCGCGCGCCCGGCTGTGGGAGGCCCTCGACCGACGCGCGGGCCTGACCTGCGTGGTCGTCTCGCACCACAGAGACCGGCGCGACCGGGGCTACCGGGAGATCACGCTCGGGGCGGCCGGATGACCGATGTCGTCCGCACCCGACCCGCGCCGTCGCGCCGGGAACCGGTCGCCGGCGGCGCGTCCGTGGGCGGCGCCCTGTTCGCCCTCGCCACCAGGGACCTCGGCGGCCGGCGGGCACTGCGCTGGCCGCTGCTGCTGGATCTCGCGTTCGGCGTGGTGAACCTGCTCGTCTACCTGTTCATCTCGCGGGTCGTCGCACCGGCCCGCGGGCACCCGGCGCTCGCGTCCGGCAGCTATTTCGACTTCGTCGCCGTGGGCATCGTCTTCATGCTCGTCATCCAGGCCGGCACCTCGCACGTGACCAAGCGGGTCGCCCGCGAACAGCGCAGCGGCACCCTGGAGATGCTGGCCGCCCAGCCGCTGTCGAGTTCGACGCTGGCCGTCGGGTTGGCCCTCCACCCGCTCTTCTTCGCGCTGGCCCGCGCGCTGGTCTACCTCGGCCTGCTCGCCGCCTTCTTCCACCTCGACGTCGGACGCGCCGACTGGTGGGGCGTCGCCGTCCTGCTGACGTTGAGCAGCGCCGCCGTGCTGGGGGTCGGCATCGCGCTGGCCGCGTTCGGCGTCGCGGTCGGCCACGGCGAGATCACCGCGAGTCTGGTGACGGTCGGGCTGGCGTTCGTGTCCGGCACCTACTTCCCGGTCAGCGCGCTCCCGGGTCCGCTGCCCGACCTCACCGCCGTGCTGCCGACCCGCATCGCGCTGGACGGGCTGCGCGCGGCTGTCGCCGGCGAGCCGTGGGCCGGCTCGGCGGGGGCGCTGCTGCTGAGCGCCGTGCTGCTGCTTCCGCTGTCCTGCTGGGCCTTCGGGCAGGCGCTACGAATCGGTGCCCGCCGGGGCACCCTGACCCGCGAGTGAGGCATCCATGCTGCGTCCCACATCCCGCGACATCGCCGCCGGCCTGGTGATCGGCCAACTGCCCCCGGCGCACCCGACCACCGCCCGAGGCTCGGCTGCCGACCCGCTGGCCGCGCTGGAGGCGGCGGTCCTGCCCGCGCTCCGCCGAACGCCGTGCGTACTCAGCTTCTCCGGCGGGCTGGACTCGTCGCTGGTGCTGGCCGTGGCCGTCCGGGTGGCGCGACGCGAGGGACTGCCCGACCCGATCCCGGCCACCTGGCGGTTCACCGACGCGCCCCGCGCCGAGGAGTCGCCCTGGCAGGAACGGGTGATCCGGGCGGTGGGCGTGTCCGACTGGCAGATCCTGCGGGCCGACGACGACCTGGACCTGGTGGGCCCGGTGGCGCGCCGGCTGCTGCACCGCCACGGCCTGCTCGCCCCGGCCAACCAGCACCTGCACCTGCCCGTCGTCGAGTTGGCCGCCGGTGGGTCGATGCTCACCGGCATCGGCGGTGACCAGATCCTGGCCGGCTGGCGCCGGCCACTGCGGATGCGGCTACGCGGACGGTTGGGGCGGCTGCGCCGCCGGGCCCTGGGGCGGGGGCGGCACACCCCATCACCGCAACTCGCCTGGCTGAGGCCGCAGGCCGCCGCGCAGATCCGGCGGGCCACCCGGGAGTGGCAGCGGGCCGAGCCGCACCGGCTCCACGACCGGATGGAGTTCCACACGCGCAGCCGGTCCCGGCTGCTCAACCTCTCCTCGCTCGCCGCGATCGGCGCCGACCACGACGTCCTGCCCGTCCACCCCCTCTTCGACGAGGGATTCCAGGCCGCGCTGGCCGCGCGCCACGGGCACCGGCGCGACCCCACCCGCCAGAGCCTGCTGGCCGCGATCAGCGGCGACGCGCTGCCCCCGGAGATCACCGCACAGCGCCGCAAGGCCTCCTTCAACGACGTCTTCCTGCGGACGCCCACCCGGGAGTTCGTCCGTGGGTGGGACGGCACCGGCGTCGACGCGGACCTGGTCGACCCGGACCGGTTGCGCGCGGTCTGGTCCGGCGAGCGGATCCCGTGGCGCACCGCACTGCTCGTGCAGCATCTCTGGCTGCGCGCCAACCCGCCCGGGCCGGCGTCCGCCGTGCCGCCGGCCCGGGCCACCGACGACCGGGAGGTCACGGCATGACTCAGCAGGACACCGCGTACCGGGTCGACAGCACCCGGGTCACCTGGCGGGAGACGGGCGAGGAGGCGGTGCTGCTCGACCTCCAGGAGTCCGTCTACTTCGGACTGGACCGGTCCGGGGCGCTGCTCTGGCGTCGACTGGTCGGCGGGGCCACCACCGAGGATCTGGTCGACACCCTGGTCGGCGACGGTGCGGTGGACCGGGCGCGGGCCCGCGCCGACGTGACCGCCTTCCTCGCCGACCTGGGCCGGTACGGCCTGACCCGGGCGGCCTGATCGGAGCGTGTCCGGGCTCGGTCGGCCGGCCCGGCGGCCGGGACCGCCGGGCCGGGCCCGCTCAGACCGGGACCTCGGCCCGGGCCGCGCCGAGGTGCTGGTCGAGCAGGCTCCAGGTCCGGTCCAGCGCGGACCAGTCCTTCGGCCGGCCGAGGTCCCACGCGGGCAGGGTGGCGATCCCGAGCACCGCCGTCGGGTCCGAGGGCAGCCAGGACCAGGACCGCGCAGCGGCGAGCCGGGTCAGCAGTTCCCGGCCGGGCACCGGTCGCATCGTCACCTCGTCGGACCAGCGCAGGAAGAGCCAGCCACCGAGCCTGGTCCGGGCCGGCGCCGGCGGCAGGGGGACCCGCAACCGGGATCCGAAGCGCACCGTGCGGCGGACCGGATCCAAGCCCGGCACCGGTTGCCGCAGGTCGACGCAGCGTGGGCCGACGTGCACCTGCCCGTCGTCGACGACCAGGATGTCGTCGCTGAGCACCGGCACACCCCGCGCCGACAGCGCCGCGAGCAGGCTGGACTTCCCGGCGGTACGCGGACCGATGACCGCCCAGGCGAGCCCGGCGTGCACGAACGCGCCGCTGTGGAACGTGTCCCGGCCGGCCCAGCGGTTGAAGACCGTCGCCACCGGCGCGAGGTAGGGATGGGCGAGCACGTCGGACGGGACCGGCTCGCCGTGGTAGGTGGCGGTGCCCCGGGTGCGGTCGGCGACGAAGGTGCGGCCGCTGGGCATCAGCAGGACGCCGTACCGGTCGCTCATCGGCACCGGCTCGGGCACCGGGCCGGGGGGTGCCTGCCGGACGTGCACCGGTATCTGGTCGGGCAGGGTGGGGTCGTACTCGGGCAGCTCGTCGACGTCGTCGAGGCCGTGCACGTGCAGGCCGTAGACCGACCGCCCTTCCGTTCCCTCTGCCCGTTCCATACCGGGCTCAACGAATCATCCTCCGGCGGGGTGCGACGTGTCCGCGGGCGTGGCCGGTCGGTTCACGGGGCACCGGGACGGCGTACCCGGTGGGAGGATCGGCCCATGAAGCGGAGATCCCTGATCATCGGCGCGGCGGCCGGCGTCGCCACCCCCCTCGTCGCCGGCGCGGCGCCGGCCGCGGCGGCGTCCCCCGGCGTCGGCACCGGCCCGACCCGCCCGCGGCCAGGGGTCTCGCTGGCGGGCAACAAGGCGAGCCGACTCACCACCCTGCCGGCGGCCACCCGGCAGGTGGTGGTCGTGACGGCGGCCAGCTGGACGACCAGCTACGCCACCCTGGAGACGTTCGCGAAGGTGGACGGGCGGTGGACGCCGGTCTCCGCGGCGCTGTCCGCCCGGATCGGGTCGAAGTTCTTCAGCGACCACCACGTCGAGGGCGTCCCCACCACGCCGACCGGTGTCTACGCGTTCGGCCCGACGCTCTACGGCATCGCCGCGAACCCGGGCGTCAGATACCCCTACCACCGGGTCGTGACGAACGACTGGTGGAACGAGAACCCGAAGTCGTCCGCCTACAACACGTTCCAGCACCGGGCGACCAACCCCGGCGGCTACAGCGAGGCGCTGTGGAAGGAGAAGCCCGCCTACACGCACTTCGCCGTGATCACCTACAACATGGCGCCGAACGTGTCGAAGCCGGTGCCGAACGCGGGCAGCGGGATCTTCCTGCACGAGTTCAGCAGGACGCCGTCCGGTCCCACCGCCGGCTGCGTCAGCCTGTCGCACGCCGACCTGGTGCGCGTGCTCCGGTGGCTCGACCCGGCGGCCCAGCCGCGCATCGTGATGTGCCCGCTGGACAGTCTCGGCCGCTACTGACCGGCAGGCCCGGCGCGGAGGTCGGTCCTCCGCGCCGGGCCTGTGGTGTCGGCCTGGTCAGCCGGCGGTGCAGCCGGCGGTCGTTCCGGGGCCGGTGCCGGTGCCCTGGAAGCCGAAGTTGGTCGACTGTCCGGCGCCGACCTGGCCGTTGTAGCCCACGTTGGTGAACCGGACGGTCCCGCTGGTGCCGCTGGCCTGGGCGCTCCACACGCCGGTGACGGCGGCGCCGCCGGGCAGCGTGAGCGTCACGGTCCAGCCGTTGAGGGCCGTCGAGCCGGCGGTGACCGTCACGCTCGCGGTGAAGCCACCGGACCACTGGTTGAGCACCACCGACGCGGAACAGCCGTTCCCGGTCGGCGGCGGCGTGGTGGTCGGCGGAGCCGTCGTCGGCGGAGCCGTCGTCGGCGGGGTGGTCGTCGGCGGGGTGGTGGTCGGCGGCGCGGTCGTCGGCGGCGTGGTGGTGGGCGGGTTGGGCGCGCCGTTGGCCAGGCTGAAGGCCAGGTCCGGCTGGAACGATCCGGCGGCGTAGCGGCAGCCGTCCGCCTCCCCCGGCGGCTTCACCCAGAGGTACGCGTCGATGTTGGCGTCGCCGGTGTTCGTCGTCGGGTACGCGCCGATGCGCCGGTCGGTGTTGTCGTCGGCGCACCAGTCGCCGCTCGCGCCCCCGTTGCGGCTGGTGTCGATGACCTGGCGCTTGCCGGAGATGCCCATGCCGTTGAGCGCGGAGATCACCGCCCGGCCGAAGTTCGCCTCGCTCGAGGTGGGGTTGAAGTTCGACACGTTGGTGAAGAAGCCGTCGGCGTACTGCACGCCGGCGTTCCGGAGCCGGTTGGCCGTCTCGTTGGCACTGTTCCAGGTGGAGTGGCCACCGTCGAGGTAGACCTTGGCGTTCGGGTTGCCGGACTTGATGGTGCGGGTGGCCGTCGAGATCGCCTGGTTGCGCGCGTTCAGCTCGGCGCTGCCCAGGCACGTCTGCAGGGCGAGCGAGTCGGTCTCCAGGATGATCAGGACCGTCTGGTTGCCGAGCCCGCGGGCGAAGTTGGACACCCAGGTCTGGTACTGGTTGAGGTCCGGCGCCCCGCCGGCGCTGGCCCCGCCGCAGTCCCGGTTGGTGATCTCGTAGACCGACAGCACCGGGATCTGCTGCGCCGCGTTGGCGGCGCCGACGAAGCTGGAGACCTCGGACTGGATGGTCGACGGGTTGAAGTTGGCGTACCAGTGCGCCTGCGGCTGGCTCGCGATCTTGTCGCGGATGACGGCGGCCCGCGAGTCGCCGGGGTTGGCGGCGACCCAGCGGACGACCGCCGAGCTCGGATCGCGGTAGAGCGATCCGGACACCGTGCCGGCGGACGCGCCGCCGACGGTGAGGCAGATGCCGGCGGCGGTGAGACCGGCGACGGCCGCCGCGCTGACGACCGCCGATCTGCGGCGCCGGAGGGAGAGGATAGCCACGATGTGTTTCCTCCTGATCACATAGATGTATCTAAGTTCATGGGAGCGTTCCCATGGACGGTAGCGGAGCCGGGCACCGCTGCCAAGATGCGCGGCTGAACTACCCTCGCCGCCGTGGAAACTGCGGAGATCCAGGCACCCGTCGTCGGCGTCACCGTCTACCCGGACCGCGCGCGGATCACCCGCCGCGGCAGCCTCCGGCTCGCGGCCGGCGACCATCGGGTACGCGTCGCGCCACTCCCCGCCGGCCTGCGACGGGACTCGATCCGCGTCGGTGGCCGGGGCGCCGCCACCGTGCTCGGTGTGGACGTGACCACCCGGCGCCGGGCACGCAGCACCGACGCGCAGGTGGTCGGCCTGGAGCAGCGACGACGCGAGCTGGCCGACGAGCTGGCCGAGACCGAGGACGCGGACGGGATCGAGGAGCAGCGCGGCGAGTTCCTCGCCCGGCTGGCCGAGCGCGCCGGCGGCACGTACGCCCGCTCGCTGGCCACCGGCGACGCGGCGCCCGCCGACGTGGCCGCCTTCGCCGACTCGGTCGCCGCCCAGCTCGCCGACTCCCGGGGCCGGCGACGCGGGCTGGCCCGGCGACGCACCGAGCTGGCGGAGGAACTGGCCGCGGTCGAGCGCGATCTCGACGCCGCGCACGGCAAGCGGGAGCCGGACCACCTGGCCGCCGAGGTGACCGTCGCGGTGGAGGCCGACGACGCCGAGGTGGATCTGGAACTGACCTACCTGGTGGACGGCGCCCGCTGGCAGCCCTCCTACGACCTGCGGCTGATCGACGACACCGTGACCGTGACCTGGTTCGGGCAGGTCAGCCAGAGCACCGGCGAGGACTGGCCGGAGTGCGAGCTGCGGCTCTCCACGGCCCGCCCGGCGGCGACGACAGGCGTACCCGAACTGTCGCCCTGGTATCTCGACCGGTCCCGGCCGGCGTCCCCGCGCGCGACGGCGGCGGACATGCCGCTCGGGATGCCGGTGCCGCCGGCGCCCGGCGCGGCGCCGGCCGGCGGCGGTGGTCTCGCCCGGTCCGCGGCGCCCCGGCCCCCGGTGCGGGAGAGCGTCGCCGAGGTCGAGCAGGGGGTCGGCGCGGCCACCTACCGGCCGGCGCGGGCGGTGGCGGTGCCGGCCGACGGAAGCGCGCACCGGGCCACGATCGCGGTGCTGGAGCTGCCGGCCCGACTGGACCACGTGACCGCGCCGGTCCGTGCCGCCGAGGCCCACCTGCGGGCCACCGTCCGCAACACAACCGAGCACACGCTGCTCGCCGGTCCGGCGGCGGTGTTCCACGGCGCGGACTTCGTCTCGTCGACCCGGCTGCCGGTCTGGGCGCCCGGCGAGGAGATCGAGCTGGCGCTCGGGGTGGACGACCGGCTGCGGGTGGAACGCAAGCTGCACCGGCGCGCCGAGACGAAGGCGGCGCTGGGCTCGACCCGGCGGCGGGAGGTGGAATATCGGACCACCGTCGCCAACCACACGCCGCGACCGGCGGCGGTGGAGGTGCGCGACCAACTGCCGGTGTCGCGCGACGAGGCGGTGGTGGTGCGGGAGACGGCGTTGACGCCGCCGCCGGCGGAGCGTACCGAGCTGGGGGAGGTGATCTGGCGGCTGTCGCTCGCGCCGGGCGAGAGCGGCGAGATCACGCTGGGCTTCCGGGTGGAGCTGGCCAGGGGCGTCGAGGTGGCCGGCTGGCGGGAGTAAGGCGCAAGGAGGGGCCCCCTGTCAACGCATTCTGCATGACAGGGGGCCCCTCCTAACCAAACGTCAGTGGCGACGGCGCCCGTACGCACCGGCGGCGATGTAGACACCGGCAGCGGCGAAGAGCACCTGGAGCAGCAGCTCGATCCAGTCGATGCCGGCGGTGTCGTCGACGCCGAACAGGCCGGCGACGAGCGTGCCCAGGATCGCGGCGACCACACCGATGACCAGCGTGAGCCAGATCGGGATGTTCTGCTTGCCCGGCACCACGAGGCGGCCGAGCGCGCCGATGACGAGACCGATGATGATCGCGGTGAGGAAACCGGTAACTTCCACGAGAGCCGTCCTGTTCTTCCGAATGACCTGTCGACTCGTTCGGTGCCCCGATCGGACCGCGACCCAAACGTGAGGCGCGTTTCTTCACAGAACTGTCATGGCCCGGTGAGCAGCGGATCAGCCCCAGAACAGCTGGACGAGGATCAGCGCGCCGATCACGTCCGGCCCCCGGACCACCTGTCGAATGAGATCGACAGGAATCATTCCGGCCGGGGTGTTGACGGTGGCGCCGCCGTATCCCATGGTCGGCCGGGTGCCGGCCCGGTAAGCGGCGGCCACGGTGCCGAGCGCCAGCACCCCGTCGACGACGCCGACGGTGGGCCGCACCACGGGCAGCGTCACCGCGTACCAGACCAGCACGGACAGCGCCGGCACCACGAGGTGCGCCAGGTAGAGCTGGACGTCGCCACCGCCGAGCGAGCGGCGCAGCCCGGCGGACCGGCCGACGGCACGCAGGCCCCCGGCCAGCCGGCCCACCGCCAGGAAGCCGAGGAGCACCTGCGCCGCGCCGGCCGACGACGGCAGCGCCACCGCGACCGCGTACATGGTGAGCAGCAGCGCCGCCCAGACCACGAGCGCGCTGGGGTGGCGTACCGTCCGCCACAGCTCGGCCTGCACCAGCACCACGGACCGCCCGAGCGGCCGGAACCGGCGGCTCGACACCACGCCCCGGGACCGCCAGCGGCGGCTCTCCGCCAGACCGGTCAGGAACGAGGGGTCGAGCAGCAGCGCCGCGCCGGCAGCGGCGTCGGCCACCTCGGCCCCGGCGGCCAGGGACGCCCGGTCCACCGACGGGAGCGCCCGGTACGCCGCGGCGACCGCCACCACCGCCGCCGGCACCGCCGCGAGCCCGAGCGTCCAGGCGAGCGGGACGGCCGGCAGCGGCACCGGCTGGCCGCCCAGGTGCGCCACCACCACCGCCAGCGCCACCACGGCACCGGCACCGAGCAGGCACCGGTCCAGGAGCCGGGCCCGTCCCGCGCGATCCGGGCTGCCCTGGACGACGACGGCCGACGCCACGGCCACCGTCGCACAGCCGGCACCGGCCACTGTCGCGCCGGCCAGGTCGGGCGCGGCTCCGGCGCCGGTAGCCACCGCCGCGGCCAGGCCGAACAGCCCGCCGCCGGCGGTCGCGGCGACGACGAGCGCGACGAACCGGGGCAGCAGCCAGCCTCGCCGGTCCACCGGCGAGCTGACCACCCAGGACTGCGCGGCCGGCGCCACCACCAGCGGGCCGACCACCCGCAGGGCCCGCCAGGCCAGGCCGGCGACGGCCAGGGCGGCGGCGATCCCGAACCAGTACCGGTCCGCCGGGTCGCCCTGCCGGCCCGACGGTGAGCCGAGGTAGTCGCGTACCTCGCTGATCAGGGCCCAGCCGTACATGCCGGTGAAGAGCAGGAGCACGTAGGCGTCACCGAGCGCGTCACCGAGCGAGGCCGTCCGGTGGCGCCGCCGGGTGCGCCGCAGCCAGCCGCGCAGCCGCCGGGCGTCCGGCCGTCCGCCCGGTCGGACGTCGAGTTCCGTCGTCACGCAGCGGCGCCGATCTCGATCCGGTCGTCGGCGACCGCCGCCGCCAGCTCGGCGTCGTGCGTCGCCATCAGCACGGCGGTGCCCTCCGCCTTCTCGCGCAGCAGCCGGTCGGCCAGCCACTCCCGACCACGGGCGTCGAGGCGCTGCTCCGGTTCGTCCAACACCAGCAGGCGGCGCGGACGGACGAAACACGAGGCCAGCGCCAGCCGGCGCCGCTGTCCGCTGGACAGCGTCGCGGGCAGCTGGTCGCGGGCGCGTTCCAGGCCCAGCTCGGCGATCACCTCGGCCACCGTCGCGCCGGCGCCGCCGTGGGCGTACGCGACCAGTTCGAGGTGCTCGGCGACGGACAGGTCCGGGAAGAAGCCGATGTCGTCGAGCGCCGCGGCCAGCAGCGCACGCGTCTCGGGATCGGTCTCGTAGCAGCGGCGCCCGCGCACCAGCACCTCGCCCTCGTCGGGGCGGTCCGCACCGACCACGCACCGCAGCAGCGTGGTCTTCCCGCTGCCGTTCGGCCCGACGACGACGGCGAGTCGCCCTTCGGGGAGGCCGAAGGACACGTCCTCCAGGACGGCCAGCTTCCCGAACCTCCGGGTCAGTCCCCGCACGGTGAGCATCTCCACAACCGCACACTGTGGCACAGCGGCGCGGTCGCCCTCAGCGCCGTGGCACGTCCTCCCGGTCGATCCGCAGCTCCCGCTCCAGCTCGGCGATCACCGTGCGCAGGTCGTCCAGGCGTTGGCTGATGGCGATCCGGTCCACCTCGTCCGGCACCCCGTCGCCGTCGGAGTCGTAGTCCGGGGACAGCCCCTCGGTCATCTCCAGCCGGCGCGCCTCCTCCATCGAGTTGACGATGACCGCGATGAGGATGTTCAGCAGCAGGTTGACCGCGATCATCACGAAGCTGACGTAGTAGAGCAGCGTCCACGACGACACTTCGAGGCCCTGTTCCAGCAGGTCGGGCAGCGTCTCCAGGGAGAGCAGCACGAACAGCGTGACGAGCGAGCGGCCGATGTCGCCGTACTGCTCCGGGTAACGGTCGCCGAAGATCAGCCAGCCGGCCATGCCGTAGACGTAGAGGGTGACGCCGGCGAGCGCCAGGAACGCCGCCACCCCGGGCAGGCTGCGCCACAGCGCGGTGACGATGGTGCGCAGCCCGGGCGAGAAGCGGACCAGGCGCAGCACCCGGGCCACCCGGACGAATCGCAGCACGGCCGAGTCGCCGTGCAGCCCCGGTACGAAGATCGCGACGGTCACCAGCAGGTCGAACACGTTCCAGCCGTGCCGGAGGAAGTCCTGCGGCCGGCGGCCGTACGCGAGCACCCGGATGGTGATCTCCACGACGAAGACCACCCGGAACATCCACTCCGTCCCGCGCAGCACCGACGCCGTGGTGCCCGCGTGCGGATACGTCTCGATGCCCAGCACCGCGCCGTTGGCCATGATGAGCACGACGATCGCGACCTCGAACGGCCGGGACCGGACCATCCGGGCGCACCGGTCCGCCAGCCCCCGTCGTGGGCCGCCGCGACGACGCTCCCCCCGCTGGGCCGGCACCTCGGCTCGCCGGTCAACCATCCCGACACCCTATGGGTTACCGTCGGCTGGTGATCCCGGCGACCGCGTACGCGCACTGGATCACGCCTGCTCTCCCGCTCTACGGCGACGACCACGAGCGGGCCGACTTCGCTCCCTGAGGCGCGTGACCCACCCGACGCCTCCACCCGATCCCCCACTCCGGGAGCGATGCCCCATGTCCGTCGACACCTCCGTCCGGTCGGTGCTGCGCGCGCCGCAGGTCGTCCGGGTGCTCCTGGGCAGCCAGCTCGGCCGGCTGCCCACCGCCAGCGGCCCGCTGGCGTTGCTGCTCTTCGCCCGCCAGTCGCTGAGCCTGGCCGCCGCCGGCCTGCTGGTCGCCGCCTACACGGCCGGCATGGCGGTGGGCACGCCGCTGCTGGCGCGCGCGGTGGACCGGTGGCGGCAGCCGCCGGTGCTCTGGATCGCCGCGGTCGTCTCCGGCCTGGGCTTCGGCGCGGTGGCGCTCACCGGCGGGCACCTGGCCGGCGCCGTGGTCGGCGCGGTGGTCGCCGGGTTCGGCACGCCGCCGCTGGAGGCGTGCCTGCGGACGCTCTGGCCGGCCCTGCTGCCACCGGCCACGGTGCCCACCGCCTACACCCTGGACATCGCGTTGCAAGAAATGATCTTCGTGGTGGGCCCGCTGGTCACGCTGCTCGCGGTGACCGTCGGCGGGCCGGCCGCCGGGCTGCTCGCCGCCGCCGTGGTGCAGCTCGCCGGCACCGCGATGTACGCGCTGAGCCCGGCCGCCCGGGCCTGGCGCGGGGTGGCCGCGGTGCGGCACTGGGCCGGGCCGCTGCGCGTACCCCGGTTCACGGTGATGATGCTCGGCGTGGTCGGCGTCGGCGCGGCGGTCGGCAGCATCGCGGTGGCGGTGACCGGCTACGCCGAGGCGGCCGGCGACCGGCGGCTCAGCGGCTGGCTGCTCGCGGCGCAGGCGGTCGGCGCGCTCGTCGGCGGCCTGTGCTGGACCCGGGTCCGGCCAGGCGGTCCCGGCCGGCTGCCGGTGCTGGCCGCCGCGCTCACTGCCGGTTTCCTCCCGCTGCTGTTGGCGCCCGGCCCGGCCCCGATGGCCGCGCTGCTCGCGGTGAGCGGGTTGGCGCTGCCGCCGGTGCTGACCGCCGTCTTCCTCACCGCCGAGCGGCTGGCCGAGGCGGGCACGGTGGCCGAGGCGTTCGCCTGGGTGAGCACCGCGTTCGTGGTGGGCAGCGCCGCCGGCTCCGCGCTCGCCGGGCTGTCGGCCGGCGTCCGGTACGGGCTGGTCGTCGCGCCGGCGGCCGCGCTGCTCGGCACGGCGGCGCTGGCGACGGTCGCGGCAGGGCACCGGGCGGCCGGGCTCACAGCCAGCCGCGGCGCTTGAACAGCAGATAGAGCGCGCCGCAGACGGCGACCATCAGGGCGACCGCGAACAGGTAGCCGTACCGCCAGCCCAGCTCCGGCATGTGGGTGAAGTTCATCCCGTAGACGGTGCCGATCAGGGTGGGCGCGAACAGGATCGCCGCCCAGGCGGAGACCCGCTTGACCTCCTCGTTCTGCTCGAAGCTGGCCGCGGTGAGGCTGCGCATCTCCTCGTTCTGCGCCTGCGAGACCAGTGTCGCGTTGACGGTGAGGATGCTCTGGAGCAGATGCCGGAACCCGTCCACCCGCTCCACCACCTGGGTGAGGTGGTCGGCCACGTCGCGCAACCGGCGGCGCAGCTCCTCGTCGGTGCCGTAGCGGTCGAAGCCGCCGGTGAGCGCCTCGACCACCTTCAGCAGCGGTCGCGCCGCCCGCTGGAACTGGATCACCTCGCGGCTGAGCTCGTAGATGCGGCGGCTGGCGTTCGGGTCGCCGCCGAACACCTCGGTCTCGATCTCGTCGATGTCGTTCTCCAGGCCGGCCACCACCGGGGCGTAGCCGTCGACCACCCGGTCGAGCACGGCGTACAGGACCGCCTCGGGGCCGAGCGCGAGGACGGCCGGCTCGGCCTCCAGCCGGCGCCGCACGGCGGCCAGGTCGGGGGTGCCCCCGTGCCGGACCGTGATCACGAACCCGGGGCCGAGGAAGAGGTGCAGCTCGGCGAACTCGACCGCCTCCCGCGCGTCCAGGTAGCGGGCGGCGCGCAGCACCACGAACAGGGTGTCGTCGTAGCGCTCCAGCTTCGGGCGCTGGTGGGCGTTGATGGCGTCCTCGACGGCCAGTTCGGGGAGCTGGAACTCGGCGGCCAGCGAGGCGATCTGCTCCCGGCCGGGCCGGCGCAGCCCGATCCAGGCCATCGCGTCGTCGAGCTGCTGGAGGCAGCGGAACGTGTCGGCGAGGCCGGTCGGTGACGCGCGGCGTACGCCGTCGACGTAGACGCCGCTGTCGACCAGGCCGTCGGGGCGCTCCGGCTCCGCCGCGCCGGCGTCGATGGCGTGCTCGTCCAGCCGCCTGCCGAAGCCCTCCGGCGGCGGTGCCGCGAACCGGTCGTCCGCCATGCCCTCCCCCGCTGCTCGGCCGGCTCGCCGAGTCCCCGCCGCCGGCCGGCGCAAACGTCAGGGGCGGTAGCGGTAGCCCATGCCGGGCTCGGTGACCAGGTGTCGGGGCCGGGCCGGGTCGTCCTCCAGCTTGCGTCGCAGCTGGGCCATGTACTGCCGGAGGTAGTTGGTCTCCTGCTCGTATCCCGGCCCCCACACGTCGAGCAGCAGTTGCCGCTGGCTGACCAGCTTGCCGGGGTTACGCAGCAGCTTCTCCAGCATGGCCCACTGGGTGGGGGTGAGCTTGACCTCGGAACCGTCGTCCCGGGTGACGGTCCGGTCGGCCAGGTCGACGGTGTGCCGGCCGATCCGCAGCGCCGGGACGGCCGGCGTGGTCGGGGCGAGCCGGCGGGTCACCGCGCGGATCCGGGCGAGCAGCTCGTCCACCCCGAACGGCTTGGTCACGTAGTCGTCGGCGCCCGCGTCCAGCGCGGCGACCTTGTCCTCGCTGCCGGCCCGGCCGGAGAGCACGATGATCGGCACGGCGGTCCAGCCGCGCAGCCCACGGATCACCTCGGTGCCGTCCAGGTCGGGCAGGCCCAGGTCGAGCACCACCAGGTCCGGCGGGTGGGCGGCGGCGGCCTTCAGCGCGGCGGCCCCGCTGTCGGCGACCTCGACGTCGTAGCCGCGGGCCCGCAGGTTGATCCGCAGGGCGCGCAGGATCTGCGGCTCGTCGTCGACGACCAGGATGCGGGTCATTCCTGCGGCCCTCCCGACTCGGTGGCGGCCGGCAGCCGCAGCACCATGGTGAGACCGCCGCCGGGCGTGGTCTCCGGGGTGATGCTGCCACCCATCGCCTCGGCCAGCCCCCGCGACAGCGCCAGCCCGAGCCCCACCCCGGTCTGGTTGTCCCGGTCGCCGAGGCGCTGGAACGGCAGGAAGACGTGTTCCCACTGGTCCTCCGGGATGCCCGGGCCGGTGTCGATCACCCGCAGCTCGACCCGGCCGGCGTGGGCGCTGCCGGTGATCGTCGGCGGTCGGCCGGGTGGGCTGTGCCGCAGCGCGTTGGCGACGATGTTGACCAGCACCCGCTCCAGCAGGCCGGGGTCGGCCAGCGCGGCCGGCAGGTCCGGCGGGATGTCCGTGGTCACCTCGGCCGCCGCGGCGCCCAGCTCGTCCAGGGCCCGGGGTACGGCGTCCTCCAGCCCGATCGCGGTCGCGGTGACGCCCAGCGCGCCGGCCTGCAGCCGGCTCATGTCCAGCAGGTTCGCCACCAGCCGGCCCAGCCGGTCCAGCGACTCGTCGGCGGTGGCCAGCAGTTCCTCGGAGTCGTCGGCGTCGAACTCGACGTCGTGGCTGCGCAGGCTGCTCACCGCGGCCTTGGCCGAGGCCAGCGGCGTACGCAGGTCATGGCTGACGGCCGCGAGCAGCGCGGTCCGCATCCGGTCCGCGGCGGCGAGCGGGCGGGCGGTGGCCGCCTCCTCGGCCAGCCGCTCCTGGCGCAGCGCGACGGCGGCCTGGGCGGCGAACGCCTCGACCACCCGGCGGTCGGCGGCCTCCAGCCGCCGGCCGGCGAGCACCACGCTGAGCCGGTCGTCGACCGGCACCACGGTCTCGCCCGCGCTCGGGCTGCCGGGTGGCCGCTCGCCGACGCCGGCCACCACCCGCCAGGCGGCCTCGTCGGCGGACCGGCCCGGCCGCCCCTCGGCCTCGGCGGCCAACTCCAGCACGCTGACCGCGCGCACCCCGAACGTCTCCCGGAGCCGGTCCAGCAGCGCCGGCAGGGGACGCGCGCCGCGCAGCACGCTGCCCGCGACGGTGGCCAGGGTCTGCGCGTCGGCGGACGCCCGCGCCGCCTCCCGGGTGCGCCGGGCCGCCACGTCGACCACCCCGCTCACCGCGACCGCGACGCCGACGAACACACCGAGCGCGAGCAGGTTGTCGGCCTCGGCGATGGTGAGCGTGCGGTAGGGCGGGGTGAAGTACCAGTTGAGCAGCAGCGAGCCGCCGAGCGCCGCGACCAGCGCCGGCCACAGCCCGCCGGCCAGCGCCACCCCGACCACGCCGGCGAGGAAGAGCAGGATGTCGTTGGTCAGGGTGAGGTCGGGCAGCGTGCGCAGCAGCAGCGTGAGCAGCGGCATGCCGAGTACGGCGAGCGCGTACCCGAGCAGCCGGCGGCGGCGGGACAGCGCCGCCGGCACGGCCGCTCCCCGACGCCCGCGCCCCGCCTGCGGGTGGGTGACCAGGTGCACGTCGATCGCGCCGGAGAGCGCGGTGGTGGTGACGCCGACGCCGCGGGCGAGGACCTGGGCGAAGCGGCCCCGGCGGCTGGCGCCGAGCACGAGTTGGGTGGCGTTGACGCCGCGCGCGAAGTCGAGCAGCGCCGCCGGGATGTCGGTGCCGAGGACCTGGTGGTAGGTGCCGCCGAGGCTCTCCACCAGCACCCGCTGCCGGGCGAGCTGGGCCGGGTCCGCGCCGGCCAGCCCGTCGCTGCGGGCCACGTGCACGGCGAGCAGGTCGGCGCCCTTGCTGCGGGCGGCGATGCGGGCCGCCCGGCGCACCAGCGTGTCGCCCTCGGGGCCGCCGGTGAGCGCGACGACCACCCGTTCCCGCGCCTCCCACGTGTCGGAGATGCCCTGCTGGGCCCGGTACGCGTCGAGCTGCTCGTCGACCTTGTCGGCGAGCCAGAGCAGCGCCAGCTCGCGCAGCGCGGTGAGGTTGCCGACCCGGAAGTAGTTGCCCAACGCCGCGTCGATCTTGTCGGGCCGGTAGATGTTGCCGTGCGCCATCCGGCGGCGCAGCGCCTCCGGGGTCATGTCCACCAGCTCGACCTGCTCGGCGGCGCGGACGACCTGGTCCGGCACGGTCTCCCGCTGGGTGGTGCCGGTGATCTGCGCGACGACGTCGTTGAGCGACTCCAGGTGCTGCACGTTGACCGTGGAAAGCACGCTGATCCCGGCGTCGAGCAGTTCCTGGACGTCCCGCCAGCGCTTGTCGTGCCGGGAGCCGGGCACGTTGGTGTGCGCCAACTCGTCGACCACCACCACCTCGGGCCGGCGGGCCAGCACCGCGTCGAGGTCCATCTCGGTGAGGTCGACGCCCCGGTAGGTCACCGTCCGGCGCGGCACCACCTCCAGGCCCTCGACCATGGCGGCGGTGTGCGGCCGGCCGTGCGTCTCGACCAGCCCGACCACCACGTCGGTGCCGCGCTCGGCCCGGCGCTGGGCCTCTTCGAGCATCGCGTACGTCTTGCCGACACCGGGGGCCGCCCCCAGGTAGATCCGCAGCTCACCCCTGCCCACACCTCATCCTCTCAGGAGAAAGGAGGGGGCCCCGCTTAACGCATTCGGTAGAGGCGGGGCCCCCGGTTAACACCTGCCGGCGTCAGCGCGCCGGGAACTCCCGGTCCAGCGCCAGGTTGAGGTCCAGCACGTTCACGGCGGGCTCGCCCAGGAAACCGAGCGACCGGCCGGAGGTGTGCTCCTCGACCAACCGGCGGATCGCCGCCTGGTCCACCCCGCGCTCCCGCGCCACCCGGGCCACCTGGATCTCCGCGTACGCCGGGGAGATGTGGGGGTCGAGGCCGCTGCCGCCGGCGGTGACCGCGTCGGCCGGCACGGCCGACCGCGCCGGCGCGTCCCCCCGGACCGGGGTGATCAGGCCGCCCTCGGCCACGTAGTCCCGGCCGGGTGTCGCCGGCTCCACCGGCACGCCCTGCCAGGTGGTGACGAACGGCGTCGCCGGCGCGGCCTGGTTGACGCTGACCACCCGGGTGATCCTTCCGGTCAGGCCGTCGGTGCGGAACACGGCGAGCACCGCGCCCACCCCGTCCGGCGTGCAGTACGGCCGCCGCCCGTCCACGCCGTCCAGCTCGCCGACCGCCTTGCTGCGCGCGCACACCTGGCTGAGCAGGCTCGCCGTGGATTCGGCCGGGTCGGCGGCGAGCGTGTCCACCACGCTCTCCGGGCCGAGGTTGCTGGCCGCGGTGGCGGTCGGGTCGTAGCCGTCGCCGGCGGCGGACGGGCGGGACTGGAAGTAGCGCGGCACGGGGTTGCCGTCCGCGTCGGTGAACGACTGCCCGATCAGCGAGCTGCCGACGGTCCGGCCGCCGACGGTGACCAGCGAGCCGTCCGCCCGGTCGTCGAGGCCGGGGAGCCGGCCCACGCCGACCAGGGCGAGCGGGTACGCCAGCCCGAGCAGCACGGTGAGGACGAGCACGGCACGCAGGGCGGCCAGATGCTGGGAGAGCCAACTGGGAAGGCGCATCACGAGATCCCCGGAATGAACTGGACGAGCAGGTCGATGAGCTTGATGCCGACGAACGGCACCACGATGCCGCCGAGACCGTAGAGCCACAGGTTGCGGCTGAGCAGCTTCGAGGCGCTGGCCGGGCGGTAGCGCACGCCCCGCAGGGCCAGCGGGATCAACGCGACGATGACGATCGCGTTGAAGACGACCGCGGAGAGGATCGCCGACTCGGGGCTGGCCAGCCGCATCACGTTGAGCCGGTCCAGCGACGGGTAGATGCCGGCGAACATGGCCGGGATGATCGCGAAGTACTTCGCGATGTCGTTGGCGATGCTGAACGTCGTCAACGCGCCCCGGGTGATCAGCAACTGCTTGCCGATCTCCACGATCTCGATCAGCTTGGTCGGGTCGGAGTCGAGGTCGACCATGTTGCCGGCCTCCTTCGCGGCCGACGTGCCGGTGTTCATGGCCACGCCGACGTCCGCCTGGGCCAGCGCGGGCGCGTCGTTGGTGCCGTCACCGGTCATCGCGACCAGCCGACCGCCCTCCTGCTCCTTGCGGATCAGGGCGAGCTTGTCCTCCGGCGTGGCCTCGGCGAGGAAGTCGTCCACCCCGGCCTCGTCGGCGATGGCCTTCGCGGTGCGCGGGTTGTCCCCGGTGATCATCACGGTCCGGATGCCCATCCGGCGCATCTCGTCGAAGCGCTCCCGCATGCCGGCCTTCACCACGTCCTTGAGGTGGATGACGCCCAGCGCCCGGGCCGGCTCGCCCGCCACTCGCTCGGCGACCACGAGCGGGGTGCCGCCGGTGCCGCTGATCGCGTCCACCAGCTCGCCGACCTGCTCGGTCGGGTGGCCGCCGTGTTCGCGTACCCACTTCATCACCGCGGCGGCGGCGCCCTTGCGGATCTGCCGGACCCCACCCTCGGCGTCCAGGTCGACGCCGCTCATCCGGGTCTGCGCGGTGAACGGCACGAACGTGGCGTGCGGGACGAGGCCGGGCTCGCGCTCGCGCAGCCCGTACTCGTTCTTGGCCAGCACCACCACCGAGCGCCCCTCGGGCGTCTCGTCGGCCAGGCTGGAGAGCTGTGCGGCGTCCGCGACGGTGGCCGCGTCCACGCCGGCCACCGGCAGGAACTCGGCGGCCTGCCGGTTGCCGAGGGTGATCGTGCCGGTCTTGTCCAGCAGCAGCGTGTTGACGTCGCCGGCCGCCTCGACCGCCCGGCCGCTCATCGCCAGCACGTTGCGCTGGACCAGGCGGTCCATGCCGGCGATGCCGATCGCGGAGAGCAGCGCGCCGATGGTGGTCGGGATGAGGCAGACCAGCAGCGAGACCAGCACGATGCCGGTGACGCCGGAGTCGGTGATCGCCTGGGTGTCCGGCGCGGCGGCCTGCCAGCCCTTGGCGAAGATCGCCAGCGGCTGGAGCGTGACCACCGCGAGCAGGAAGATGATCGTCAGCGCGGCCAGCAGGATGTTCAGCGCGATCTCGTTCGGCGTCTTCTGCCGGTTGGCGCCTTCGACCAGCGCGATCATCCGGTCGATGAAGCTCTCGCCCGGCTTCTGGGTGACCCGGACGACGATCCGGTCGGAGAGCACCCGGGTGCCGCCGGTGACCGCGCTGCGGTCGCCGCCGGACTCCCGGATGACCGGGGCCGACTCGCCGGTGATGGCCGACTCGTCGACGCTGGCGATGCCCTCGACCACGTCGCCGTCGGCGGGGATGATCTGCCCGGCCTCGACCAGCACGACGTCGCCCTGCCGCAGTTGCGGCGCGGGCACCGCCTCGTCGCGGTAGGCGTTGGCCGCCGCGCCCGGCGTCCAACCGAGCAGGCGGGTGGCGATGGTGTCCTGCTTGGCCCGCCGCAGCGTCGCGGCCTGGGCCTTGCCGCGCCCCTCGGCGACCGCCTCGGCCAGGTTGGCGAAGATCACGGTCAGCCACAGCCAGACGGTGATCGCCCAGGCGAAGACGGACGGGTCGGCCACCGCGAGCGCGGTGGTGAAGAGCGCGCCGATCTCGACGATCAGCATCACCGGGTTGCGCCACAGCGTGCGCGGGTCGAGCTTGCGCAGCGCGTCCGGCAGCGACGCGAGCAGCTGGCGCGGGTCGAGCAGTCCGCCACCGACCCGGCCGCCCGGGGCGGCCGGATCGCCGGTGGCCGGCGCCTCGGCGGTGTCGAGAAGTGCCGTCATGTCCTTGTCTCTCATGGTGGTCACAGCCCTTCGGCCAGCGGGCCGAGCGCGAGCGCGGGCAGGAAGGTGAGCGCGACGAGGACCACCGTGACGCCGACGACCATGCCGACGAAGAGCGGCTTGTGGGTCGGCAGGGTGCCCTCGGACGCGGGGGTGGGCTGCTGGCGGGCCAGCGAGCCGGCCAGCGCGAGCACGAAGATGATCGGCAGGAACCGGCCGAGCAGCATGCACAGCCCCAGCGCGATGTTCCACCACTGCGTGTTCACGGTGATGCCGGCGAACGCCGAACCGTTGTTGTTGCTCGCCGAGGTGAACGCGTAGAGCACCTCGGAGAGCCCGTGCGGCCCGGTGTTGAGCGCGGTCGAGGCGTTGCCGGTGGCGAACGCGGCGGCGGTGCCGGTGAGCACCAACGCCGGCGTGATCAGGAAGTACATCGAGGCGAACTTGATCTCGCGAGCCCCGATCTTCTTGCCCAGGTACTCCGGCGTGCGGCCGACCATCAGGCCGGCGACGAAGACCGTGATCACCGCGAGGATCAGCAGCCCGTAGAGGCCGGCGCCGACGCCGCCCGGCGCGACCTCGCCGAGCATCATGTTGCCC
The DNA here is from genome assembly GCF_900090105.1 of Micromonospora humi. GTDB lineage: Bacteria > Actinomycetota > Actinomycetes > Mycobacteriales > Micromonosporaceae > Micromonospora > Micromonospora humi. Next base: position 30,482 of record NZ_FMDM01000006.1, read on the forward strand.
AGCGTCATCATTCCGCCCAGCGCGGTGTACGAGTCGTGGAACGAGTTGACCGCGCCGGTCGAGGTGAGCGTGGTGGCCGCCGCGAAGGTGGCCGAGTTCGACACGTCGAACCGCACCTCCTTGCCCTCCATCGCCGCGCCGACCGCCTGCGGCACCGTGCCGTGGCCGGCCAGCTCGAAGACGTTGGTCAGGGTGATGCTGGCCAGCGCGAGGATCGCCATCACCGCGGCGATCGCGTAGCCCTGCCGGTTCTGCCCGACCATCCGGCCGAAGACCCGGGGCAGGCTGAACGGGATCACCAGGATCAGGAAGATCTCCAGCCAGTTCGTCCACGCGGTCGGGTTCTCGAACGGGTGGGCGCTGTTGGCGTTGTAGAAGCCGCCGCCGTTGGTGCCGAGTTCCTTGATCACTTCCTGCCCGGCCACCGGTCCACCGGTGATCGTCTGGCCGCCGCCGGTCAGCGTGGTCACGTCGGTGCCGCCGGACAGGTTCTGCACCACCCCGCCGAGCATCAGCGCGAGCGCGCCGAGCACCGCGATCGGCAGCAGGATCCGCAGCGTGACGCGGACCAGGTCGACCCAGAAGTTGCCCAGCTCGCCGGTGCGGCTGCGGGCGAAGCCCCGGACCAGCGCCACCGCGACGGCGATGCCGACCGCGGCGGAGACGAAGTTCTGCACCGCCAGGCCGGCCATCTGCACCAGGTGGCCCATGGTCGACTCACCCGAATACCACTGCCAGTTCGTGTTGGTCACGAACGACACGGCCGTGTTCCAGGCGCCGTGCGGCACCACAGGGTCGAAGCCCAGCGACAGCCACAGGTGGTTCTGCAGCCGCTGCAACGCGTAGAGGAACAGCAGGGAGACGGCCGAGAAGGCGAGCACGCTGCGGACGTAGACGCCCCAGGTCTGCTCGGCGGCCGGGTCGACCCCGACCAGGCGGTAGATCCCCCGCTCGACCCGGGACGACCGGGTCCCGGTGACCACCCGGAACATGTGGTCACCGAACGGTTTGTGGACGGCGACCAGCGCCACCACCAGCGACAGCACGAACAGCACCCCGGCTGTGGTCATGCTCATCAGAAACGCTCCGGGAACAGCAGGGCGACGACCAGGAACACGCCCAGCCCGATCGCCAGCACCAGGCCGACGGCGTTGACGGCGCTCACCGCTTCTCCACACCCCTCACCACGAGGGCGAGAGCCGCGAACAGCCCCACCGTCAGCAACACGAACAGCACGTCAGACACGGCTGACCTCTCCTAGCGGAAGATGTCCTCGCGACCGCCTCCCGGTCGCGCCGGGCAATCAAAACGCCAGGTCGCGTCGACGGACAGGGGCTATAACGCGACCATCACGCCGGGCGTCGGTTTCTTCACGCGCCTTTCACGCCGCCCCCGGGTGAAGGTGAGGCCGGTCACGGCCGACGCGGACGCCACGAGGCGAGCAGCGGCGGCAGGCCGGGCGGAACACCGCAGGCGGCCCCACCTCCAACGCCCGGTCCGTACTGGTCCGGCCGGTCTCCCCAGCCGTCGCGCAGCGCCGGCAGCGCCGGCGGACGTCCGGCATGCTCCCGGCGGACCGTGCAGAGGTGGGTCCAGTCGGCGCCGAGATCGAAGACGTACGCGAACGCGCGGTCCACCGCCCCGGCCAGCTGCGCGAACGTGTGCGCCGGACCGGCGGCGAAGACCCGACCCGGGCGCGGCCACCAGGTGCGGCCCCGCCCGGTCACCAGCTCCACCTCGATCGACAGCGACCTGTCAGCGGCCCGCTCAGGCCGCACGGCGCTCCTCGGCGCGCTCCGGCACAGTGATCACGGGCGCCGGACCGGGCACCCGGCGCAGCGGCGGGCGCGGCGCGTCGGGGTGGCCGGAGTTGATCGACCGGGCGTACCGGTAACCGGTGCCGAGCACCGCGGCGAAACCGATCAGCACGGCGTGGGACCAGGCGTCGCCGGAGCCGGTCAGCTCCCCGAAGCGGTGGGCCAGGAAACCGACGAACGTCGCCGCGCCCAGCACGGTCACCGCGGCCACCGCGCGCAGGTCGGCCACCACCGCGGCGTACGCCCCGACCGCGATCGCGATCAGCAGCACCCGGCCGGGCAGTTCTCCCGGCGCGAAGACCGCTGCCGCCACCAGGGCCGAGCCCACCACCAGCAGCACGCCGCCGGCCACCCGGATTCCGGTTTCCTGATCTCGTACCACAGCCACGACATGCCTCCGGCGAACCGACCGCGGGCTCGAAATGCCCGCACTGGCAGCCATACCAGCCGGGCCGGCGGTCCACCGTCGACACCTTTGACGCATCCGCTACGCGGAGCCGGACCGTTTTCACGTCGCCTTGACGCGCCCGCGTCAGGCGTCGGGACGGGCCGCGCCCGAGCCGGCGCGTTCGCCGGACCGGGGTGGGTCGAGCGGGCCGAAGGCCGAGCGCACCAACCGGTTCGCCTCGTCCTGGTCGACGTCCGTGGCGACCAGCAGGTCGCTTGCCGTGGTGCGTACCTGGGCCACCACGACGGCGCCGGAGAAGTCCACCCCGGCCCGGTAGGCGCGGCCGGCCCCCGCGACGGCCCGCAGCGCGGACTCGCGGCACCGGGCCGGCTCCGGCGCGCCGCGGGCGAACTCCTTCCGCAACGTCCGGGCCGCCTCGGCCAGCGCCGACACCGCGGCGGGCATGTCGTCCGGCACCCGCTCCCCGTCGGCGATCAGGGTGACCGCCCGCCGGATCAGCGTGCCGCTGTTCCGCATCGCCCGGTCCACCGGCTCGACCGCCTTGGCGTACCGGCCGAGCGGCCCCTCCCGGGCGGTCCAGTAGACCGGGGAGAGCGTGGCGGCCTCCCGGGCACCCTGCGCCGCCTCACCGAACGAGCCCATCTCCGCCTTGTTGTCCCGCAGGCGGTCGCGGGCGAGCCGGGCCGCCTCGGCGTCCCGCTCACGCAGCGCGACCGCCGTGCGGTCCAACTGGTCGGCGAGCAGGTCGAGCGCCGGGCCGGCCGCCCGGTTGATGATCCGCAACGGGTTCAGCGGCAACAGCAGGGCGGTCACCAGCAGCGTCGCCCCGCCGCCGATCAGCGCGTCGATCACCCGGTGCGCCTCGAGATCCGGCACGGACGGCGTGAGCGTCCCGATCAGCACCGCCGTCGCGCCGGCCTGCACCACCAGCGCCGGGCTCCGGCCGACGAACGCCGCCACCACCACGGCCAGCGCCACGATGACGCCGAGCTGCCACGCACCGACCCCGACCAGGCGGATCAGCAGGTCACCGATCAGGATGCCGACGGCCACCCCGACCACCAGTTCGACGGTACGGCGCAGCCGTTGCCCCACCGAGGCGGCGAGCGCCACCACCGCCGAGATCGGGGCGAAGACCGGTTGGGCGATGTGCAGCAACGAGTCCGCTACCCACCAGGAGAGACCCGCGGCGACCCCGGCCTGCGCGGCCAGCCCGACGCCTGCGCGTACCCGGCCGAACCGGTCCCTGAGCAGTGCCGGCACGGAGCGCAACCGGCCGGCGAAGCCCTGCCCGGCGGCCCGCCCGCCGTCCCCGCCCGTCCCCGCACCGGCCACGGCCGCGCCTACCCGCTTCCCGGCGGGCCATTCCTCGACCGTCGCGGCCCGGTGGGCCGGTCTCGGGCGTGCGGACGCGACCTACGGCGCCGGGAACCGCGGGAAATCGCCGGTGACCTGGGCGACCGTGCCGTGACCGGCGGTCGTGCTCGACCGCCGGCCCGGGTTCAGCGGGGCATCTCCCGCCAGCCGGTGCCGCTCGACCGCCAGGCGCCGGCGAGGATGCTCGCCGAGACGCGGCTCGGGCACTGCTGGATCTTCGACCGGCCGGCGGCGCCGCCGATCTGGGCCTGGACCTGCCACTGCTGCCCGTCGGTGCAGATGTAGACGTCGCGGCGCCCGCGAGGGATGTTGACGCCGTTCCACCAATGTTCCTCCACGACCATGAGGTGACCGTACCGTAGGTGACCCGGTCCGGCCCAGACCCGCAGGCCGGGCCGGACCTCGGCGGGCTCAGCCGTCGAGCCGGCGGACCATGTTCATGATGGTCTCGACCTGGGCCCCGCCCTTGATCGGGTAGTTCGTGAAGCCGAGGTAGCCCCACCAGTCCCAGCAGCCGTTCGGGTTCACCGCGGTGGCGGTCGCCTGCGGATAGAGCACGATCAGCCGGTTGGTGTCGGCGTACTGGTTGAGGTTGGCCCGGTCGACGAAGGCGGTGCCGACCTTCGCGTACCCCTGGGCGCAGCCGTGCAGGGCGACCAGCAGCCGGCAGGTGGTGCCGGCGGCGCAGGCGCTCGGCACGTACGCGAAGCCGTTGGCGTCCATGCTCAACCCGTTGGCCCAGCCGTTGACCGCGAAGCTGTCCTGGCTGAATCGGATCAGGCTGCCGCTGAGCGGTCCGGTGTTCGGTGCGGCGACCGAGCCGAGCAGGTGGCCGAGGAAGGCGCCCTGCGGGTCGGTGCCGCAGTCGGCGAGGTACGGCGAGGCGGTGGCGGTGCAGCCGACCGTGCCGTAGGGGGTGACCCAGGAGTGCCCGGCCGTGCTGCCGGAGTCGTAGCGGACCCGAGCGCCGAAGTCCTGGTAGTACCGGACCAGGTCGTCGCTGACCGATTTCTTCACGGTGGCGTCGCTGTTGCCGTGGTAGACGTACACCGGCTGGCCGGAGAGGTTGCCGGTGCCGTCGATCCAGCCGTACCCGGCCCAGGTCCGGGTGTACGCCTCCAGGTTGCCCAGGTAGGTGGGGTAGATGTTGTCGCCGCAGCCGTAGAGCGCCTGCGGGATGGTGTTCTGCGCGCAGTAGTACGGCCCGGCCGCGAAGATCGCCGCGCCCCGGATCCGGGCCGAGTAGGCGACCTGCAGCTGGGTGGCCAGGTAGCCGCCGGAGGAGACCCCGGCGACGTAGACGGCGGAGACCGGGTACGCGCGCAGCGTGCCGGCGACCGGCGGTCTGGTGGACGGCGCGCCCGCGGCCCGGGCGGCGACCCCGCCGGGCAGGATCAGCAGGAGCGCGGCGGCGAGGGTGGTGACGGCTTTCCACGGTGTCTGCATGGCATGCTCCCGTCCGGGTGCCGGCGGGACGACCGGCGTGCCGGCACCGTAGCGTGACATTGACCACAGCAGATATCCGCGTGGTCGACACGTCGCCGGTCACCACGGTGTGGCGCACCCACCGGGCTTAACGAATCGCTACGGAGGGTAAAGGCAGATCATGGGACAGTTGCGCACGTCGCCGCCACCGCCGCAGGCCGCCGAGCTGGAGCGGTGGGTGCTCGACACCCCCGAGGAGCTCCGTGACGTGCGGGCCTCGTTGCGCGACGCACTCAACCGGCACGGCCTCGTGCAGGGCGAGGACCTGGACGAGGTGCCGCACATGGTGCTGCTCGTCGCCACCGAGCTGTCCAGCAACGCGCTGCGGCACGGGCGGCCGCCCACCATCGTCACGCTGCTGTGCACCGACGACCGGTTCCTGCTCGACGTGGCCGACCACGACGTCAGCTCGGTGCCGGAGCTGACCGACATCAGCCCGACGGACTCCGGCGGACGCGGGCTGTTCCTGGCCCAGTCGATCTCGTTGGACGTCGGCTGGTACGCCACCGAGACCACCAAGCACATCTGGGCCTCGTTCCCGCGAAAGGGGTAGCGCTCAGAAACCGGACACCGGGTGCGGAACGTACGGCGCCTCCAGCTCCGCCACCTCGGCGTCGGTCAGCTCCAGCTCCAGCGCGGCGACCGCGTCGGTCAGGTGGTGCGGCTTCGTCGCGCCGACGATCGGCGCGGTCACCGCCGGGTGGCGCGCCACCCAGGCCAGCGCGACCTGCGCGCGCGGCACGCCCCGCTGCGCGGCCACCCGGCCCACCGCGTCGACCACGGCCCGGTCGTGCTCCTCGGTGCGCGCGTAGAGCGTGCGACCGAACTCGTCGGTCTCCGCCCGCGCCGTCCGCTCCCCCGGGTCACGGGTCAGCAGGCCCCGGGCCAGCGGGCTCCACGGGATCACCGCGACCCCCTCGTCGAGGCAGAGCGGCAGCATCTCCCGCTCCTCCTCGCGGTAGAGCAGGTTGTAGTGGTTCTGCATGGAGACGAACCGGGTCCAGCCGTGCCGCTCGGCGGCCCGGAGCGCCTTCGCGAACTGCCACGCGTACATCGACGAGGCGCCGAGGTAGCGGACCTTGCCGGCCCGGACCAGGTCGTGCAGCGCCTCCATGGTCTCCTCGATCGGGGTGGCCGGGTCGAGGCGGTGGATCTGGTAGAGGTCGACGTAGTCGGTGCCGAGCCGGCGCAGACTCGCGTCGATCTCGCTCATGATGTGCTTGCGGGACAGCCCACCCCGGTTCGGCCCGGAGCCCATCCGGCCGTGCACCTTGGTCGCGATCACCACGTCCTCGCGGTCGGCGAAGTCCTTCAGCGCCCGGCCGACGATCTCCTCGCTGGTGCCGTCGGAGTAGACGTTGGCGGTGTCGAAGAAGTTCACCCCCAGCTCCAGCGCCTGCTTGATGAAGGGGCGGGCGTCGTCCTCCGGCAGCGACCAGGGATGCGTGCCCCGCCCCGGCTCGCCGTAGCTCATGCAACCCAGGCAGAGCCGGGACACCTGAAGGCCGGTGGAGCCGAACGTCACGTAGTCCATCCGTCCATCACACCACCGGCCGGCGGCGGCCGCAGTCCCGGCGGATCAGTCGCCGTGCTCCGCGGTGGCCGCCGGGACGTCGCCCCAGACCGCCTTCGCGCCCGAGTCGCCCACCCGGTAGACCTGCACCAGGTTCGCCGCGGCCACCACCACCGCGAGCACGGCCACCACCACGCCCAGCGCGCCGGACCCGGCCCTCGGCCCGTCACCGGCCGGCCGCTCCGCCCGGCGGTGCAGCCAGACCAGCGCGACCGCGGCGACCAGCAGCGGCAGCGCGAACCAGATCAACTGGTCGCCCAGCTCGGCGTGCCGCCCCGGGTCGCCGACCCGGCGTTCCAGGTTCTCCCCGCTCTCGGTGGCCAGCGGGATCGCGGCGGTGGCCAGCGCCGCGACCAGCACCACGAGCCAGCCGAAGCGTCCCCGCCAGACGGGTCGGACGGCCAGCGCCACCACGCCGAGCGCGGCCAGCGGCAGCAGCACCACCACGGCGTGCACCACCAGCGGGTGCAACGGCAGTCCGTTCACGGAGTCGGGCACGGTGATCTCCTCGGCGGTCGGGGTCCGATCCGGCTCCCACAGTGCCCGGCGTTTCTTGCGAAGTTCTTACCTCCCGAGCGCCCGCTCAGGCGGGCGGCAGCGACACGGTGAAGGTGGCGCCGCGCCCCGGCGCGCCGCTCACCTCGACGGCGCCGCGGTGCGCCCGCGCCACGTGCTGGACCAGGGCGAGGCCGAGACCGAACCGCCGGCCCGCACCGGCCGTGCCGTGCGCGAACCGCGCGAACAGCCGGTCCGCCTCCGCCGGGTCCAGACCGACTCCGTCGTCGGCGACCTCCGCGACGACCCGCCCGTCGCGACGGGCCACGGTGACGGTGACGTGACCGCCCGCCGGCACGTGGCCGACGGCGTTGTCCACGAGCGCGGTCAGCGCCCGGCGCAGGGCCGGCCGGGCGCCCCGGACCGGCGCCGGACCGCCGGTCACCCACCGCAGCTCCACCTGCCGGCCCGAGGCGTACGCGGACATGCTCTCCACCACCTCGCGGGCCACCTCGGCCAGGTCCACCTCGGTGTCCGGCAGCGGCTGGTGCTCGGCGGCGGCCGACACCAGCAGGTCCTCGACCACCTCTCCGAGCGCCCGGGTGTCCGCCACGAGCTGGTCGAGCTGCCCGGCCAGCCGGTCCGCCGGCTGGTCCCGGGCGCGCCGGGCCAGCAGTTGCGCCCGGGTGTGCAGCACGGTCAGCGGGGCCCGCAGCTCGTGCGAGGCGTCCGCCACGAACCGGCGCTGCATGCCGAGCGCGGCGGCCAGCGGGGCGACCGCCCGCCGGGCCAGCAGCGTGGCCGTGACCAGCGCGCCGGCCAGCCCGGCCAGCTCGGCGGCCAGCAACGCGAGGCCGAGCTGCCCCTGCCGCCGACGCAGCGGGGCCAGGTCGGCGGCGACCGCCCAGCGGGTGCCGTCCGGCCGGCGCTCCACCGCCACCCGGACCGGCCGGTCGTCGCCGGCCGTCGCGTCGCGGCGGCCGGGCGCACCGCGTACCGCCTGGTCGAGCACCCGGGTCAGCTCCGGCGACGCGCCCGGGGTCACCTCGACGGCCGGGTCGCCGGGGCGCTGCCGGGCCAGGAACTGCCCGGGCGGCGGGTCGTCCACGTCCTCGGCGGCGGCCAGCACCCGACTCAGCTCGCCGTCCAGCGCCCGCGACTCCTGGCGGCTGGTCAACACGTACATCAGCGCGCCGACCAGCAGCAGGACCAGCCCGATGGCGCCGGCGGTGTGGACCACGCTGCATCGGCGGGCGCGGGCGAGGCGGGCCTCGTCCACGCCTAGCCGGCCCCGAGCCGGTAGCCCAGCCCGTGCACCGTGCGGACGGCGTCCCGGCCCAGCTTGCGGCGCAGGTGGTGGACGCAGGCGTCGACAGTGCCCGGCGCGTCGGCCCGGTCGAACGCCGCGCTGAGCAACTCCGCCCGGGTGAAGACCTTGCGGGGCCGACCGGCGAGGGCGTGCAGCACGGCGAACTCGCGGGCGGAGAGCGGAATCTCCTCGGCGCCGTCGACCACCCGGCGGTTGCCCACGTCGAGCCGGCGGCGGCCCAGCGGCAACCAGCCCGCGCCGTCCGGGTGCCGGCGGCGCAACGCCCGGAGCCGGGCCGTCAGCTCCGCCACCTCGAACGGCTTGACGAGATAGTCCTCCGCACCGGCGTCCAGGCCGGCCACCCGGTCCTGCACCGCGCCCCGGGCGGTGAGCAGCAGCACCGGGCAGGTGACGCCGTTCGCCCGCAGCCGGGCGACCAGTTCCAGGCCGTCCAGGGCCGGCAGCCCTCGGTCGACCACCATCACCTGGTAGTCCCGGGTCAGCGCGCGGTGCAGGCCGAGGTGACCGTCGCCGGCCACCTCGACCTCGTACCCCTCGTCGGCGAGCAGGTCGGCGAGGAGCCCGGACAGGGCCCGGTCGTCCTCGACCAGCAGCAGGCGGGGGCGGTTCTCCACCGGCCCAGTATTCACCCGGTGACGGGGCGCTTCAGCGGTCCCCGGCCGGGATCGGGTCGTCGTACTGGCCGGACGGGCCGGCCAGCGGCTCGCCGCCGACCAGCGGCCAGGCGTTGGGCGTGCAGCCGTGCAGGCCGAGCGTCTGCTGCACCATCACCGGGGCCGGGCCGCCGGCCCGGGGGCAGCGCTCGTGGCCGTGGCCGAGCCGGTGACCCACCTCGTGGTTGAGCAGGTACTGCCGGTAGAGGTCGAGGTCGGGCACGTGCGGCACCCCGTACACCCAGCGGGCCACGTTGATCACGACCCGGTCGCCGTTGCGGCAGGACGTGTAGCGGTCGCTCGGGTCGCCGCACAGCTCGCCGCGGGTCACCGGCGTGGTCAGCAGCACGGTGAAGTCGGCCGGCTCGTCCCGGCCCACCCGTTGCAGCCGCCACCGGCCGTCGCCGGTCCAGCCCCGCCGGTCGGCGAGCGTCGCCGCGACCTCCCGGGCGAAGCGTTCCACGTCCACGTTGCGGATGCCGTCCTCCACGGCGACCCGGTACCGCAGCAACTCACCGGAGCGCCCGGCCACCGCGCCGACCGTGTCGGCGGTCCGGAAGCCGCCACCGCCGCGGGCGGGGTAGCTGATGCCGGGCGGCACCCGGCCGGCCACCGGGACCGGGGAGGGCGCGGCGGTCGCCGTCGACGGCCGCGCGTCGGGCACCGCCGCCGGCACGGTCCGCTCCACCCCGACCGAGGCCAGCAGGTCCGGGTGCCGGCGCACGGCGTACCCACCGCCGGCCGTGAGGCCGGTCACGACGAGGACCGCGACCAGCGCGCGAACGCCGGCCCGCGACCTCCGTCGCCGCCGATGCACGCCCCGGTCCCGCCCGCCCACGTCGCTCTCCGTCCGTCGCACCGCCCGTGCTCCGCAGGAGAGTACGGACGCCGGCGCCGGTCGGTTGAACCGGTGGGCCGGGTACCGTCGGTGACGGGGTGGGCGACCTGCCGCCTGTCGGAGTCCAGGGAGAGCCACCCGTGTCCTCAGCCGAGCCGCTGCTCGACGCCGCCCTCGTGGCGGCGCGCGGCACCGACGTACGCGCCGCCGAGCGCGCCCTCGACGCGCTGGTGGTGGGCGACGGGGCGGCGGTGGACGCGGCGCTGCTCACCCGCCTGTGCCGCACGTTGGGCCGGCTCTGGCCGCGCGGCTGGCAACCGGTCGACCTGGACCGGCTCGCCGCGCGCCGGCTCACCGCGCGCGGCGCCCGGCTGCTGCGCGACGCGTCGGCCGCCCAGCGGCGCGCGCTGCCCGACCCCGTCCCGGCCTGGTTCGACGAGCAGCTCGCCGACCTGGGCGCCCGCTGGGACACCGACGCGGGTTGGCTGGACCGCCGCGCCGACGGCGACCGGATCACCGCGCTGCGGGACGCGGTCGACGCGCTCGTCCTGGTCGAAGGGCTGCCCCCGATCGCGCTGCTCCGCCCGCCGCCGGGCGCCGCCGCCGTCCCGCTCGCCGCGGTGGCCCCCACCGGCTCCCGGATGCTCGACCGGGTACGCGCGCTGCTGGCCAAGGCCGAGTCGACCGCCTACCCGGCCGAGGCGGAGGCGTTCACCGCGAAGGCGCAGGAGCTGATGGCCCGGCACAGCATCGACGCGGCGCTGCTCGACGCCACCGCCGAGCGCCCCGACCAACCGGGCGGGATGCGCCTGGGCACCGACGCCCCGTACGCGGCGGCGAAGGCACTGCTGATCCAGGAGGTGGCGGCCGCGAACCGGTGCGAGTCGGTCTGGTCCGACGACCTGGGCTTCGCCACCGTGCTCGGCTTCCCGGCCGACCTGGCCGCGGTGGAGCTGCTGCACACGTCGCTGCTGGTGCAGGCCACCGCCGCGATGCTGCGCGGCCGGGTCGGGCGGGGCAAGGGCGGCGGGCGGCGCACCAAGGGCTACGACGAGTCGTTCCTCAACGCGTTCGCGCTGCGCATCGGCGAACGGCTGCGGGCGGCCAGCACGGCGGCGGCCGAGGAACACACCGACGACCGGCTGCTGCCGGTGCTCGCGGCCCGCACGGACGCCGTCCGGGAACGCGCCGACCAGCTCTTCCCGGGCACCACCCGGCACCGCCTCCAGGTCCGCGACTCCGAGGGCTGGACCTCCGGCACCACCGCCGCCGACCGCGCCTCCCTCGACGCCAACCACCCCGCCCCCCGCCCGTTGCGCGGAGCCCGCTGAACCAGGCCCACCTCGTCCTGCGGCGATCACGAACGGTGGGCCCGTGTTCAATCCATGCGGGCAATCACCAGGCGTGACAGCGACGTCGGGGCGAGCGGTGACCGCTCCGCGCCTTTGCTCTGCAGCTATCCGCGCAGCGGCTACGGAACGCCACCGAACCGGGCCATCACCGGCATCGGTGACTCTGACGTCAGCGCAGGTCAACTACCCGGTGCGGATATGGCTGCAGAGCAAAGGCGTCCAGATGCTCGAGCCGCTCCTAGGCGATGCCATTACTCTCCGCATCCACCCCAACCGACCGCGCTGCGTAACCGACCGCTGGATCAGCTCCAGCGGAGCAGGAGCAGCGGAAGGCCTTCAGGTCATCGCTTCTGCAAGGTGATCGACGCGTAATGGGCGAACCGCTCCACCGCCCAGTCGAACTGCGCACAGGCGTACCAGTCCTGGCACTGCAGGCAGCCGCGCCTCGGTCGGTCGGTAGAAGTAGTCCAATGAGCTTCGATGATGCGGTGGGCTTCGAAGACTTCGCGCGCTTCCGAAGCCGCACCTGGCTCATCGATCGGCATCGCGGACGCCCCTTCCCGAGCGATCACGAAAGGACCGCCGCAGGGGGCAGAGTCCTCGCGTCGTGCTCCCCCGCGGCGGGACGGACGGAGCCCTCGGATTGCTGAAGTCCAGGAGCGCCCGACCGCTGTCTCACTGTATCCACTGTCTCACTGTAGTCAAGTTCTCACTGTCTCCACTTTGCCGCGCTGCCCGCTTGTCCTCACCTGGTCCGGGCTGGAAACATGATCTCCGCTGAAGTCCAGGAGAGCTGATCATGCCGACCCGACCACCGCACTACCGGCGCGTAGCCGACGACATCGAGGCCAGGATCCGTGCTGGCGACTACGCGCCCGGGCAACAGCTGCCGTCGGTGTCCGAGATCGGCGAGCGGTACAACGTCGCCCGATCGACGGCTTACCGGGCCGTGAAGGAACTGCACGCCCGCAATCTGATCTACGGACAGCAGGGGCAGGGCGTCTTCGTGGCCGAGCCCGAATAAGGAAACCGGTTCGACGTGTCGGATCGGGTCGGGCGGCTCCGACCCGTCTGCGAGGCGCCACCGACGGTGGCCCCGACCCGAGGAGTCAACCGTGAAGTACATGCTGCTGATCTGGAACCGGCCCGGCTTCGCCGACGAGCTGACCGAGGCGGAGCGCAACGCGATCTTCGGTGAGGTCGACGTCATCATGAAGGAGCTGACCGAGTCCGGCGAGCTGGTCGGCGGGGATGCGCTGGCGCACCCGTCGCAGACCCGCACGGTCCGGCCGGCGGCCGGCGGCACGGAGATCACCGACGGGCCGTTCGTGGAGAGCAAGGAGCAGTTCGCCGGCTACCTGACTGTCGACTGCGACACCCCGGAGCGGGCCGCCGAGATCGCCGCGCGCTGGCCGGACGTGCGCCACGGCTTCGGCGTGCTGGAGGTACGCGCGGTGATGGAACAGGCCGGGACGGAGATGTGACCTCCCGGGCGGTCGAGGACCTGCTGCGGACGCTCGCACCGCAGGTCCTCGGCGTGCTCGTGCGCCGGCACGGCCAGTTCTACGCCTGCGAGGACGCGGTCCAGGAGGCGCTGCTGGCCGCCGCCGTCCAGTGGCCGGCGCAGGGCCTGCCGGAGCACCCGCGCGCCTGGCTGGTCACCGTGGCGACCCGCCGGCTCACCGACGAGTGGCGCAGCGAGCACGCCCGCCGGGAACGCGAGGTCGCGGTGGCGGTCCGGCAGCCGGCGTACGCGGCGGTCGCCCCGGCCGCCGACGAGGAGCCACCGAGCGGGGACGACACGCTGAAGCTGCTGTTCCTCTGCTGTCATCCGGCGCTGCCGGTCAGCGCCCAGGTGGCGCTCACGCTACGAGCGGTGGGCGGGTTGGGCACCGCCGAGATCGCCCGGGCGTACCTGGTGCCGGAGGCCACCATGAGCCAGCGGATCCGCCGGGCCAAGCAGCGGGTCGAAGCGGCCGGGGCGCGCTTCACCCTGCCCTCGTCGGCGGACCGGGACGAGCGGCTGGGCGCGGTGCTGCGGGTGCTCTACCTGGTCTTCAACGAGGGCTACACCGCGTCGAGCGGGGACGAGCTGCACCGGGCGGAGCTGACCGGGGAGGCGATCCGGCTGGCCCGGGAGCTGCACCGGCTGCTGCCGACCGACGGCGAGGTGGCCGGGCTGCTGGCGTTGATGCTGCTGACCGACGCGCACCGGGCGGCCCGGACCGGCCCGGCCGGGGAGCTGGTGCCGCTGGCCGAGCAGGACCGCACCCGCTGGGACCGGGGTGCGGTGGCGGAGGGGATCGCGCTGGTGACCGAGGCGCTGACCTGGTCGGCGCCGGGCCCGTACCAGGTCCAGGCCGCGATCGCGGCGGTGCACGCGGAGGCGCCGACGGCCGCGACCACCGACTGGCCGCAGATCGTCGCGCTCTACCGGGTGCTGGCCCGGATCGCGCCCAACCCGATGGTCACGCTCAACCAGGCCGTCGCGGTGGCCATGGTGGCCGGCCCCCGGGCCGGCCTGGCGTTGCTCGCGCCGCTCGGCGAGGACGACCGGACCGCCGGGCACCACCGGCTGGCCGCCGTCCGCGCGCACCTGCTCGAACTGGCCGGCGACCGGGCGGACGCCCGGGCCGCCTACCTGGCCGCCGCGCGGGCCACCACCAGCCTGCCCGAGCGGCGTTACCTGGAGGTACGCGCCGCGCGCCTGGCCCCTTGACGCACGCCGGGCCGGCCCGAAGGCCGGCCCGGTGGGGTGTGCGAGGCGTACGTCAGCTCTTGAAGGCGTCCTTGATCTTCTCGCCGGCCTGCTTGAGCTTGGCGCCAGCCTGGTCGTTGCGGCCCTCGGCCTCGAGGCGCTCGTTGTCGGTGGCCCGACCCACGCCCTCCTTGACCTTGCCCGCGGTGTCCTGGGAAGCGTTGTCGATCTTGTCGTCGAGACCCATGGGAACCTCCACCTCAGCAGTTGCGTGACGACAACTGGTTACCCCGGCGGCCGTCGGCCCAATCCCACATCACCCGATCGGGCGAAACCGCCGCAGCCGGAGGCTGTTCGCCACCACGAAGACCGACGAGAAGGCCATCGCCGCCCCGGCGAGCATCGGGTTGAGCAGCCCGGCGGCGGCCAGCGGCAGCGCGGCCACGTTGTAGGCGAACGCCCAGAACAGGTTGCCCTTGATGACCGCCAGGGTGCGGCGGGAGAGCCGGATGGCGTCCGCCGCGGCCAGCAGGTCGCCCCGGACCAGGGTCAGGTCGGCGGCCTCGATCGCCACGTCGGTGCCGGTGCCCATGGCCAGCCCGAGGTCGGCCCGGGCCAGCGCGGCCGCGTCGTTGACCCCGTCACCGACCATGGCGACCACCCGGCCCTCGCGTTGGAGCCGCTCGACCACCTCGACCTTGTCCGCCGGCAGCACCTCCGCGATCACCTCGTCGATGCCCACCTCGGCGGCCACCGCGCCGGCCACGGTGGCGTTGTCGCCGGTGAGCAGCACCGGGGTGAGCCCCAAGCCGCGCAGCCGGTCGACCGCCGCCCGGCTGGTCGGCTTCACCGCGTCGGCCACCGCGAGCACCCCGCGGGCCCGCCCGTCCCAGCCGACCAGGACCGCCGTGCGGCCGTCCGCCGCCGCGCCGGTCGCGGCCCGCTCGACCGCGTCGGGTACGTCGAGGCCGCGTTCCCGCAGCAGCCGGAGCCGCCCGACCACCACGCTCCGGCCGTCGACCGTTCCGGTCACGCCCAGGCCCTCGGCATTGGCGAAGTCGGCGACGGCGGGCGGCGTCCCGGCCTCGGCCGCGGTCTCGGCGATCGCCCGGGCGATCGGGTGCTCGGAGGCCGCCTCCAGCGCGCCGGCCAGCCGGAGCAGCTCGCCGGCGTCCTCGCCGGTCGCGGGCAGCACCTCGGCGAGCGCCATCCGGCCGGTGGTGACGGTGCCGGTCTTGTCCAGCACCACGGTGTCGACCCGGCGGGTGGACTCCAGCACCTCCGGCCCCTTGATCAGCACGCCGAGCTGCGCGCCCCGCCCGGTGCCGACCAGCAGCGCGGTCGGCGTGGCCAGGCCCAGCGCGCACGGGCAGGCGATGATCAGCACCGCCACGGCGGCGGTGAACGCGGCGGTCGACCCGGCGCCGGTGCCGAGCCACCAGCCCAGCGTGGCGGCGGCCAGGGCGATCACGATCGGTACGAAGACGCCCGAGATCCGGTCGGCGAGCCGCTGCACCGCCGCCTTGCCGGTCTGCGCCTGCTCCACCAGCCGAGCCATCTGGGCGAGCTGGGTGTCCCCGCCGATCCGGGTGGCCCGCACCACGAGCCGGCCGCCGGCGTTCACCGTCGCGCCCACCACGGCGTCCCCCGGCCCCACCTCGACCGGGACCGACTCGCCGGTGAGCATGCTGGCGTCGACCGCCGAGGTGCCCTCCTCGACCACACCGTCGGTGGCGATCTTCTCCCCCGGCCGGACCACGAACCGGTCGCCGACCGCGAGCTGGTCGACCGGGATCCGCACCTCCTGCCCGCCGCGCCGCACCGCCACGTCCTTCGCACCCAGTTCGAGCAGGGCGCGCAGCGCGGAGCCGGCGGTGCGCTTGGCGCGGGCCTCGAAGTATCGCCCGGCCAGGATGAAGACCGTCACCCCGGCGGCGGCCTCCAGATAGATGTTGCCGGCGCCGTCGCTCCGGGTGATGTCGAACCGGAACGGGTGGGTCATCCCCGGCATCCCGGCGTCGCCGAGGAAGAGCGCCCAGAGCGACCAGCCGAACGCGGCAAGCGTGCCGAGCGAGACCAGGGTGTCCATGGTCGCCGCGCCGTGGCGCAGGTTGACCAGCGCGGCCCGGTGGAACGGCAGCCCGCCCCAGACCACCACCGGCGCGGCCAGGGTGAGCGAGGCCCACTGCCAGTAGTCGAACTGCCAGGCCGGCACCATGGCCAGCACGATCACCGGCAGGGTCAGCACGGCGGAGACCCACAACCGGGTACGCGCGCCACGCAGCTCGTCCACCGGCTCGACGACCGTGGTCGCCTCGCCGGAGGCGGGCGGGGGCGGCACCACAGCCGTGTAGCCGGTCTTCTCCACGGTGGCGATGAGGTCGTCCGGCGCGACCTCGTCGGCGTACCGGACGGTGGCCTTCTCGGTGGCGTAGTTCACCGTGGCCTCGACGCCGTCCATCCGGTTGAGCTTCTTCTCGATCCGGGCCGCGCAGGAGGCGCAGGTCATGCCGCCGATCGTGAGTTCGATCAGGTTCGGCGCGGTGGGCAGCGTCTTTCCCGTGGTGGTCATCGCGGCACCTCCCGGTCAGCCGTGTCCGTGCCCCGGGCTGCCGTGTCCGGCGGCCGGGGTCGGTGCGGTGGTGGTCGCCGGCGCGGTGGGCGTCGGCGGGGCCTGGTCGCCGGCCACGACGGTGAACTCGGCGGTGTGCACCGTGTCGCCGTGCCGGAAGTCCAGGTAGAGACGGTACGCCCCGGCGGAGGGCACCTCGGCCGCGAACGTGACCGCCGGCCCGGCCGGCGTCCGCCCGTCGCCGGGCTCCCCCTCCGGGTGCACGTGCAGGTAGGCCAGGTCGCCCTGGCGCAGCGCCACCAGGTGCCCGTACGCCCCGAGGTAGGGCGACAGGTCGGTGACCGGGCGGCCGTCGCGGCTGACGGTGAGCGTGAGGCGGCTGGTGCGGCCCGGCTCCGGCGCGCCGGCGAGCGTGACCGTGTAGCCGTCGACCGTGGTGCTGGTGGCCGGGGCGGGCAGTGGCCGGGCGGTGAGGGTGCCGGGGACGGTGACGTCGACGCCGAGCGTCAGCGCCTCGCCGCCGGTGGGGGTGAAGTCGGCGAACGCCCGCCACACTCCCGGCCCGGCGAGCGGCGAGGCGACCCGCCAGGTGCCGTCGTCGGCCAGTTCGGGGTGCACGTGGCGGAACCCGGACAGGTCGCGTCGGGCGACGATCAGGTGCATGCGCTTGTCGTGGGCCACCTCGTAGCGGGTGACCGGCCGGCCGTCCGGCCCGGTGATCCGGAACGCGAACTCGCCGGCCGGGGCGGCGACCGGCTGGAACGTGTAGCCGCGCTCCGAGACGAGCAGCCCGCCGGGCAGGTGCGCGGCGGCGGCCGAGCCCGCGTCGCCGTGGCCGGCGGCGCCGGACCCGTGGTCGGTGTCGGTGGTGTCGTGGCTGGTCTCGGTGGCCGGGGCGGCGGGACCGGTCAGGTGACCGATCCCGAACGCCCCGCCGAACACCGCCGCGAGGCCGAGGGCGAAGCCGCTCAGCTTCGTCGCCGTGTTCATGGTGCCTCCTCCGGTTGACGGATGGGTGGGCCCGTCACGCCTCGGCGAGGTCGTAACCCGCCTCGTCGACGGCGGCGCGGACGGCGTCCGCGTTCAGCGGGCCCTGGCTGGTGACGGTGACCCGGCCGGTGGCCAGGTCGACCTGGACGTCGGTGACGCCCGGCAGCGCGGTCAGCTCGGTGCTGACGGCGTTGACGCAGTGGCCGCAGGTCATGCCGTTCACCTGGTAGGTGGTGTCCATGTCGCCCTCCGATTCTGATACCCCCTGGGGGTACAAGCGGAACGTTACCATACCCCCGAGGGGTACGCTATCCTCGACGCATGACCACGCCGTCCACCCCGACCCGGGGCTACACCGCCAGCAAGGACCAGCTCCTCGCCCGGCTCCGTCGCGTCGAGGGCCAGGTGCGGGGCATCGAGAAGATGGTCGAGGACGACCGCTACTGCATCGACGTGCTGACCCAGATCTCGGCCATCCAGGCGGCGCTGGACAAGGTCGCCCTGGGCCTGCTCGACGGTCACGCCCGGCACTGCATGCACGAGGGCGCCGCCGAGGGCCGCGCCGACGAGATGGCCACCGAGATGATGGCCGCCGTGGGCCGCCTCATGAAGCGCGGCTGACCAGGACTGCCGCCCCCGAGAACAGGTCGCGCGGCCCGACTCCCCGGGCCGCTCGCGGACGTACCGTCGAGGTGGCGGCCGGGTCGGCGGCACGCCGACCCGCCGGACGGACGGAGGCGGCGCGATGATGTGGTCGGGCCCGATGACGGGCTGGATGTGGCTCTGGTCCCTGCTCGCGCTCGTGGCGCTGGCGGGGCTGTTCTGGCTGGTGGTCCGGCTGCCCGGTTCGGGCGCCGCGACGCCGGGCACCGCCCGGCGCATCCTCGACGAGCGCTACGCGCGTGGCGAGATCGACGAGGACGACTACCGGCGGCGGCGCGCCGGTCTGAGCTGACCGCCGACGCCCTCCCGGTGGGGCGGTGGCCGGCGGCGTCTCCCGGGCGGCCCGACCGGTCCTGGCTACCATGGCCCGGCGACGACCGGACGTGGTCAGCACGCGTCCGCGCCGACCGGGGACCGACCGGGCCGGTGACCGGGTCGCCGTCGACAGTTGGGAGACGCCGTGGGCGCCGACCACAGCCCCGCCGCCCCCGCGTCGCCGCGGGTACGCCGGATCCTCGTCGCGACAGTGGTGCCGCTCTTCGTACTCACCGTGATCGCGGCTCTGGCGCTCTGGCCCCGGCAGGGGCCGGCACCGGCCGGCGGCGCGAACGTGCCGCGCCACCAGGGCACGGTGACCCGGGTGCTGACCGAGCCCTGCCCGCCGACCCCGGAGTCGCCGGCGGGTGACGACGGCCCGTGCGGCACCGTCACCGTCGCCGCGAAACAGGGCCCGGACGCGGGCCGGCAGGTCGAGACGCCGATCCCGGCGGGGCCCGGCGCGCCGCGGGTGGAGGTCGGCGACGAGGTGATCCTGGTCGAGCTGACCGACCCGGCCGACCCCACGGTCAAGGCCTACAACATCGCCGAGCACCAGCGCGGTACGCCGCTGATCTGGTTGGTGGCGCTCTTCGCCGCCGCGATCGTGGCGTTCGGTCGCTGGCGCGGGCTGGCCGCGCTCGGTGGGTTGGTGGCCAGCTTCGCCATCCTGCTCGGCTTCGTGCTGCCGGGGATCGGCGCCGGCCGCTCCCCGCTGCCGGTGGCGATCGTCGGCGCCGCGCTGATCATGTTCGTGGTGCTCTACCTGACGCACGGGATCAGCGCGCAGACCTCGGTGGCGGTGCTCGGCACCCTCGGCAGCCTGGTGGTCACCGGCGTGCTCGGCACGCTGGCCACCGGCGCCACCCACCTGACCGGCTTCGGCAGCGAGGACGCCACCACACTGTCCATGTTCCAGGGTGACGTCGACCTGCACGGGCTGCTGCTGGCCGGCATCATCATCGGCTCACTGGGCGTGCTGGACGACGTCACGGTCACCCAGGCGGCGACCGTCACCGAGCTGGCGCGCGCCAACCCGGGGCTGTCCCGGCGGCAGCTCTACCGCGCGGCCACCCGGGTCGGCCGGGCGCACATCGCGTCCACCGTCAACACCATCGTGCTGGCCTACGCGGGCGCCTCGCTGCCGCTGCTGCTCCTGCTGGTCGCCGACTCCCGCCCGGTGGGCGAGATCCTCACCAGCGAGTTCCTCGCCCAGGAGATCGTCCGCAGCGCGGTCGCCACGCTCGGCCTGATCGCCGCCGTACCGCTGACCACCGCGCTGGCCGCGGTCGTCACCACCGCCGGGCGGCGCCGACCGGACGCCGCCGCCGCGTCGCCCGCGGCGGCCCCGCCGCCGCCGGGGCGGGACGAGGCACTGGAGGCGCTCGGCGGGCGGCGCCCCGGCGAACCGAGGAGTACGGAGGCCGCATGGTGACACTGCGCAGCGTGACGGCCGACGTCAAACGCGATGCTGCTCACGCTGGGCAATGTCGAATTCTCGCGATTGGTCGGCTTCCGGACGTAGATCCCCGGTCGGGATCTCGGGTAACCTCGCCCCCGGTCACCGCCGAAGGCGCGCACCGGCGCCTGCGGTGCCGCCGCCCAATCGCCTCCGGGCGAACCGGGGAACCAGGTACATGGGGTGAATCCGCGCGAGCGGTAGGGGCCGCTTCCGTCCCGAACCCGTCAGCTAACCCGGTCGGCGGTCGACGGAAGGGAACACTGTGACGGCACCCCTGCGCCGCTGGTCGACACCCGTGGTGGCCGTGCTCGCCGCGTTCGCCGTGCTGGTCGGGCCGACCCCCGCCACGGCCGCCCCGCACGCCGCCGCCCCCAAGCCCTCGGGGCACGCGGAGGACGACGAGCCGCCGCTCATCACCGAGGCGATCGACTCCGCCAACCGGTCCTACCTCCAGGCGAAGTCGAAGCTCACCAAGTCGCAGGAACGCCAGAAGCGGCTGACCGCCGAGAAGGCGGCGGCGGAGGCCGACCTGGCGGCGCTCAGCCCGCAGGTCAACCAGATCGCCGCGCAGTCCTACCGGACCGGTCGGATGGGCGCGATGGCGATGCTGCTGGAGAGCCGGTCGCCCGACTCGTTCGTCGAACGCGCCAGCGCCCTGGACGAGCTCAACCTCTACAACGCGCAGCGGCTCGCCGCCATCAACGCGGCCAGGACCCGCGCCGAGCAGGCCAAGATCGCCGCCGACGCCGAGGTGCGCGAGCAGGAGAAGCAGACCAACGCGATGGCCCGCGAGCGGACCGAGGCGCAGAAGGCGCTGAAGCTGGTCGGTGGGCTCGGTTTCACCGGCGGCCTGGTGTCGGCCACCTCGCCGGTCGCCAAGGTCGGCCCCGGCCGCACCGCCGACGGCGGGTGGAAGTCGGAGTCGTGCAGCGAGAACGACCCGACCACCTCCGGCTGCGTCACGCCGCGCACGCTGCACGCGTACAAGGAGGTCAAGCGCGCCGGCTTCAACCGCTTCGTGGGTTGTTACCGTCCGGGCGGGCCGTGGGAGCACCCCAAGGGCAAGGCCTGCGACTGGTCGCTGCAGAACAGCGGCTTCTCGCCGTGGCACAACAACGACACCCGCCGGTACGGCAACGAGGTGGCCGCCTTCCTCATCCGCAACGCGGACCGGCTGGGCATCTACTACGTGATCTGGAACCGGCAGATCTGGTTCCCGGCAACCGGCTGGAGCTCCTACAGCGGACCCTCCAACCACACCGACCACGTGCACATGTCGCTGCTCTGACGCGACAGGCACACGAAGAAGGGGTCGCCCTCGGGCGGCCCCTTCTTCGTGTGGCCAGGATGGGACTCAGCCGGCGGCGAGCGCCGGGTCCGCCGGTGCGGCCGGCGTGGGCAGCGCGGCCGGGGACTGCGCCACCGTCCGCGCCTCGCCGCCGCTGAGCCGGTACGACATGCCGACCACCGCGCACGCCCCGCCGGCCACCCGCTCGGCGAGCACCGTCGAGCGGGCCAGCAGGGTCTCCACGATCTGCGCGATGTGGACGTCCACGATGCCGTCGAGGTCCTCGACGCCCTGCCGGGCGGCGCGGAGCAGGCTGGGCGACACGGCGTCCACCACCGCGCCCAGGTGCCCGGGCGGGGCGGAGCCGGTGCGGACCGCCTCGCGGGCCGCCTGGACCGCGCCGCACGAGTCGTGGCCGAGCACCACCACGAGCGGCGTGCCGAGCACGGTGACCGCGTACTCGACGCTGCCGAGCACCTCGGGGCCGGCGGTGTGCCCGGCGGTGCGCACCACGAAGAGGTCACCGAGGCCCCGGTCGAAGATGATCTCGGCGGCGAGCCGGGAGTCGGAGCAGCCGACGATCACCGCGAACGGGTGCTGGCCGTCGGCGACGGCCGCCCGCCGCCCGGCGTCCTGGTTCGGGTGCTGCGGCACACCGGTGACGAACCGGTGGTTACCGGCCCGCAGTTCGGCGAGTGCCTCGTCAGGGGTGGTCGGGGTCATCGCTGCTCACCTCGTCCTCGGGCGGAACGACCAGGCCGGCCGACAGCCGTGTCGACCTCGCGACCCACGGTCACACGTGGCCGAAGGCACGTCAAGATTTCGTGATACGCATTTCATACGTCACGGTCCCGGCCCGCGCCGGGTCCGAGCGCGGCCCCGGGAAGCCATACGATGACCACCATGGCGACCACACCAGGGGAGGACGGGAGCCGCCGCAACTGGACCTTCCTCACCAACCACGGGCACGTGCTGCTGGCCATCGCGCGCAACCCCACCGCGCGCCTGCGGGACGTGGCCGACGAGGTGGGCGTCACCGAGCGGGCGGCCCAGGCCATCGTCGCCGACCTGGAGACCGGCGGCTACCTGCGCCGCACCCGGGTGGGTCGTCGCAACGAATACACGATCAACCCCAGCGGCCGCTTCCGGCACCCGGCGGAGGCCGACCAGCAGGTGGGCGCGTTGCTCGGCCTCTTCGCCGTCGATCCGGCCCCGGACACCACCACCGAGCCGTGACCGCGGCCCGGCGCACGCCCGTGCCCGCGCGCCGACGGCCGCGACGGTAATCTCACCGCGTGCGCGACAGCTTGCGGCCGAACGGGACGACGGGGCACGTCCCCACCGGGCACCGGATCAGGTCCGTCCTCTCCGGAACGGCGGTGACCGCGCTGCTCGGCGCGGCGCTGGCGGCGCCCGCGCCCGCCGCGGCGGCGCCGGCCTGCGGACCCACCGGCGGTCCGGCCCCCACCGAGGCGCCATGGGCGCTGAGCCGGCTCGACCCGGCCGCCGCCTGGCGGGTCGGCAAGGGAGCGGGCGTCACGGTCGCGGTCGTCGACTCCGGCGTGTCGCCGAGCCACCCGCTGCTGCGCGGCCGGGTGCTCCCCGGCGAGGACTTCAACCAGCTGGTCCACCTCAAGGGGCAGTGCGACCTGGTCGGGCACGGCACCATGGTGGCGGGCATCATCGCCGGCCGCGAGGGCAGCGGCTCGCCCTACACGGGCATCGCGCCGGAGGCCCGGATCCTGCCACTGCGGGTGCTCGCCGAGAACAAGGAGAACTTCGACCCGGACGTGCCGCGCGAGATCGGCCGGGCGATCCGCTGGGCGGTCGACCACGACGCCGACGTGATCAACCTGTCCCTGGTCACCCTCGACGACCCGACGCTCAGGTCGGCGGTCGACTACGCGCTCGGCAAGGGCGTGGTGGTGGTGGCGTCCGCCGGCAACCGGCAGGAGAACCGCGAGGACCGGCCGGCCTACCCGGCGGCGTACCCGGGGGTGATCGCGGTCGCCGGCATCGACGAGCAGGGCGGCCACGTCGGCAGCTCGGTCAGCGCGGACTACGTGGACATCGCCGGCCCCGGCCTGAACATCGTCGGTCCGGCGCCCCAGGGGTCCGGCTACCGGGCCGAGCCGCAGGGCGGGACGAGCTTCGCCACCGCGTACGTCTCCGGTGCCGCCGCGCTGGTGCGGGCCGCGCACCCGGACATCAGCCCGGAAGAGGTGGCCTACCGGCTGACCCGCACCGCCGACAACCCGCCCGACGGCCACAACGCCCAGGTCGGGTACGGGATGGTCAACCCCTACCGGGCGGTGACCGGGCTGCTGGGCACGCGCAGCGACCCGCCGCTGGGCGCGATGCCGGCGCCCGCGCCGCACACCGACCCGCTGGCCCGGCAGCGCACGGTCGCGATCTGGGCCGCCGTCGTCGGCGCGCTGCTGGCCGGCGTCCTGCTGACGCTGCGGCCGATCCTGGCGCGTGGGCGGCGGCGCGGCTGGCGCCCCGGCCGGCGCGACGTGCCACGGGACGCCTGACCCGACGCTCCGCCCGCACCCGGCGGGAACGGGCGGAAGGCGACCCCGAAAAGCACCGCGGCCCCGCCCGACACGAGCCGGAGCGGAGCCGCGGTGGACCGGTCGAGGGTCAGTTGCCCCAGACCTTGGAGTTGCTCATCTCCGTGGTCATGTAGTTCTCGCGGGCGATGCCCACCGCGCCGCCGATCTCGTTGAGGACCTTGTTGATGTCCCGCACGGCGGCGTCCCACTGGGCCTGGTGCTGCTGGTAGGCGACCCGGTCCTGGCCCTCCCACTCGAGCTTCGTCAGCATGGCCCGCAGCGTGTCCAGCTTCTCGTCGATGGTCCGCGAGATGGCCTGCATCTGCTGGTTGCTGCTCTCGAGGACAGCGTAGTCAACCTTGATGCTCATCGATTCCTCCTCTGCCTGTCTTCGCGGATCACGGGTTGAGCGCAGAGTGGAACTTGTCCAGCATCTGCTGCTGCTCTTCGTCGTTGACCTGGTGAGTCGTGCCGGACTTGTCAAGCAGGTCCGCGATGTTGTCCATCGCGGTCAGCAGCTTGGCGGTGTCCTCGGTCCAGCGATTCATCAGGCTCTGGAAGCCCGTGGAGGCCTGACCCTTCCAGGCCATGGCCAGGTCATCGACCACGTTCCACAGCTTCTTGAGCTCGCCGTCGACATCGCTGCGCGTGGACCGCACGTCACTCGCGGCGGTGTGCAGAGTCGCTGCACTGACCTCGAACGCCATGCTTCACACCCTTCCGTCATGTTGTGGCGGCGGATCCGCCGCGCCTCTCCCCCGCGGCAAGGCGAACACACCCCACCGACGGACACTTCATCCGAACCGTAGCGGACGACGTCCAGCCCGCGCAGCCCTGCCGTCCCATCGTCGAATTCCGACAGGCCAACGCGATCCGGCGCGGACCGTACGAGTTGGACGGTGCCGGGTCGCGATCAGGCCGGCTCGGTCCACGCGGTCTGGATCAGATGCTGGCCGTCGCGGCGTCGGACCAGCGTGCCCCGGCCCGGCGGCTGCGGACTCGGCCGCAGGTTGCCGAAGACCGCGCCCTCCTCCCGGCTGCCGGACATCAGCAGGCCCGGCGAGTCCAGCTCGCGCAGCCGCTGCAGCACCGGCTCGTAGAGGGCCCGCGCCACGCCGCCCACCCGCCGCGTCACGATCAGGTGCAGGCCGATGTCACGTGCCTGCGGCAGCAGCTCGTGCAGCGCGCTGAGCGGATTACTGCCACCGGAGGCGACCAGGTCGTAGTCGTCCACCAGGATGTAGAGCTCCGGCCCCTTCCACCAGCTGCGGTCACGCAGCTGCGCGGTGGTCACGTCCGGGCCGGGCAGCCGGTTCTGCAGGGCGCTGCGGATCGAGCCGAGCCCCTGGCTGAACACCTGGTTGGACGGCGCGTAGTCGAGCAGGTGGTCGCCCTCGACCGCGCCCAGCAGCCCGCGCCGGTAGTCGGCGATGACCAGCCGCGCCTGGGCCGGCGTGTAGCGCTCCGCGATCCCCCGGGCGATCAGCCGCAACAGGTTGGTCTTGCCGCACTCGGCGTCGCCGAAGACCGTCAGGTGCGGCTCGCTCGCCAGGTCCAGGTAGACCGGGGCGAGCGCCGACTCGTTCACCCCGACCGGGATGCCCGGGGCGGCCCGGTCGACCACCCGGGCCAGCTCGTCGACAGTGAGCTTGCGCGGCAGCAGCCGCACCTTCGGCGCCGGCCGACCCGGCCAGTTCGTCGCCACGTGCCCGGCCAGCGCGATCGACGCCTCGGTCAGGTCCTCGATGTCGCGCTTGCCGTCGATCCGCGAGATCGCGGTCAGGAAGTGCAACTTGTCGCGGGTCAGGCCGCGGCCCGGCGCGCCGACCGGCACGTTCTGCGCGGCCCGCCGGTCGATCTCCGACTCGGACGCGTCGCCGAGCCGCAGCTCCAACTTGGTGCCGAGCAGGTCCCGCATGTTGATCCGGATCTCCGCCCAGCGCACCGCCGTGATCACCACGTGCACGCCGAACCCCAGGCCCCGGTTGGCCAGGTTGGTGATGGTCTGTTCCAGCTCCTCGTACTCCTGGCGCAGCGTGTTCCAGCCGTCCACCACGAGGAAGACGTCACCGAACGGGTCGTCGGCGAACTCACCGGCGGCCCGCCGCCGCCGATAGCTGGCCACCGAGTCGATGCCGTGCTGGGTGAACCGGGTCTCCCGCTCGTCGATCACGGCGACCACCTCGGCGACCGTGCGCCGGACCGCCTCGACGTCACGCCGGCCGGCCACCCCTGAGGTGTGCGGCAACCCGTCCAGGCTGCGCAGCGCGCCACCGCCGAAGTCGAGGCAGAAGAACTGCACCTCGCGCGGCGTGTGGGTGAGCGCCAGCGAGGCCAGCATCGAGCGCAGCATGGTGCTCTTGCCACTCAGCGACGCACCCACGATCACCACGTTGCCGCCGGCACCGGCGAGGTCCACCATCATCGGGTCCCGGCGCTGCTCGTAAGGCCGGTCCACGATGCCCACCGGCACGGCCAGCCGGCCGCGACCCGGCCAGTCCGCGGTGGTCAGGCCGAACGTCGGGTGCACGCTCAGCGGCGGCAGCAGCTCGGCCAGCCCGGACGGCTCGGCCAGCGGCGGCAGCCACACCTGGTGCGCGGGCCGGCCGCGGCCCTTGAGCTGCGCGATCAGCACGTCCAGCATGGACATCGCCTTGCCGTCGCCGGCCTGGTCCGGCTCCGGCGCGGTCTCGGCCGGGGTGGGCAGCGCCGGCACCGGCACGTAGTCGATGCCGTACGGCACGATCCGGCGCTGCACCTGCGCCCGGGTCGAGCGCTGCACCTGCCCCGGCGCCCGGTACGGGCCGGAGACGTAGGCGGCACGGAACCGCAGCATGGTGGCCGTGTCGGTCTTCAGGTAGCCGTGCCCCGGCGCGCTCGGCAGCTCGTACGCGTCCGGCACGCCGAGCACGATCCGGCTCTCCACCGCCGAGAAGGTACGCAGGCCGATCCGGTAGGACAGGTGGGTGTCCAGCCCGCGCAGCTTGCCCTCCTCCAGCCGCTGGGAGGCGAGCAGCAGGTGCACGCCGAGCGAACGGCCGAGCCGGCCGATCATCACGAACAGGTCGATGAAGTCCGGCTTGGCGGCCAGCAACTCGGAGAACTCGTCGCAGATGATGAGCAGGCTGGGCATCGGGTCCAGCGGTTCACCGGCCGCCCGCGCCTTCTCGTAGTCGTAGCGGGAGACGTAGTTGCCGGCCGCCCGCAGCACCTCCTGCCGGCGGTTCATCTCGCCGGCCAGCGCGTCGCGCATCCGGTCGACCAGCGGCAGCTCGTCGGACAGGTTGGTGATCACGGCGCTGGTGTGCGGCAGCGCGTCCAGCGAGGCGAAGGTGGCGCCACCCTTGAAGTCGACCAGGACGAAGTTGAGTTCCTCCGAGGAGTGCGTCACGGCCAGCGCGCCGACCACCGTCCGCAGCAGCTCGCTCTTGCCGGAACCGGTGGCACCGATGACCAGGCCGTGCGGCCCCATGCCCTCGTGCGCGGACTCCTTGAAGTCCAGTTCGACCACGTTGCCGTCGGGCCCCAGGCCGAGCGGGATCCGCAACCGGTCGCGCTGGCTGCGCGGGCGCCACGTCTGCCGGGTGTCCACGGTGGCCGCGTCGCCGACGCCGAGCAGGTCGGGCAGCTCCATGCTGCGGGCCAGTGGTTCGTCGGTGCTGGCGCCCTGCTGCTGGGAGAGCCGGAACGGGGCGATCTGCCGGGCCAGCCCCTCGGCCGCCGCCAGGGTCAACCGGTCCGGCCGGCCCAACCGGGACGACGTGGCGCCCCGCACCAGGTCGAGCCCGCTGCCGTCACCGGCGTCCAGGCAGAGCAGCCAGCGACCGGCGTCGCGCGGCACCGCACCGGACAGGTCCACCACGGTGGTGCCGAGCAGCCCCGGCCCGGTCAGCGCGCAGGTCGCCGAGACCTCCCCGCCGTCGAGCACCACCACCACGTGCGCCGCGGTGGTGAGCGGCTTCGCCTCGGGCGCGAACCGGGGTCGGCCGCCCAGCTCGTTGCCGAGCGCCGACTCCGCCTCGCTGAGGCCGGCGAAGACCATCCGGCGCGCCCCGGCCGCGTCCGTCCGCCCCGGGTGCTGGGCGTGCGGCAGCCACTTGACCCAGTCCCAGGCCGGCTGCCGGTCCGGCGCGGCCACCACGACCACCAGCAGGTCCTCCGGCGCGTGGAACGTGACCAACTGGCCCACCGCGGCCCGGGCCAGGTCGAGCACCGCCTCCCGGTCACCGCGCAGCGCGATCCGGCTGAACGCGCGCAGCGACAGCGCGGTGGGCAGGTCCGGCACGCTGGAGTGGGCGCGGACGAACCGGCGCAGCGCGATCGCGCTCATCGGCTCCAGGTCCTCCACCGGCTTGGTCTCCGGCGGCACGATCTCCACCGCCAGCCGTTGCGGGCCGAGCGCGATCCGCACCTCGCCGAAGTCGTCCTCGGTGATCCGCCGCTCCCACAGCCGGCGCGAGGCGGCGATCGACCAGAGCGCGTCCGGCTCCGGGTGCCGCCAGGTCATCGCCGCGCGCTGCTGCTCGGCCGCCCGCCGGGTGCGCTTGCGCATCTGCGCCAGGTAGCGCATGTAGTCGCGGCGCTGGGCGTTCAACTCGGCCTTGTCGTTGCCGCCGTTGCCGAGGGTGCCGAGCGCCATGCCCAGCATCGACACGCCGAACAGGCCACCGGCCACATAGGTCATCATGCCGCCACCACGACCGGCGTAGAGGAAGGCCATCGCGCCGACGCCGCAGAGCATCGGCAGGATCATCAACACCTGGCCCATGCCCTTGGCCTGCGGCTCCGGCAGCTCGGGCGGGGACTCCAGCAGCACCTCGCCGCGTGGCAGCGCCGGCCCCGGTTGACGCGGAAGTCGGCGGAACACCACCGTACTCACGGCTCTCCCCTCCCCAGAAGGGCTGCCACCGCCGGCGAGCGTCGGGTGGGCAACCTGTGCGAGGGCCATCGTAGGTAATCTCCCGGAGGCGTCGTGGACCCGTGGGGGCGACGTCGACGGCCGGGTGGATCGTAGGCGAGCACGAGGAGGCCACTGTGGCGACGAAGACGGCGACCGGCGGGCTGAGCCGGATCACCATCGTGGCGCCGCGCACCAGGATGGATCTGGCGTTGCCGTCCGACGTGCCGCTGGCCGACCTGCTGCCCACGCTGCTGCGCTACGCCGGCGAGGATCTCGCCGACGAGGGCGTGCGGCACGGCGGGTGGAGCCTGTCCCGGCTCGGCGGGCAGCCGCTCGACGGCGGGCGCACCGCCGCGCAGCTCGGCGTCCGCGACGGTGAGGTGCTCTACTTCAACCCGCGGGCGGCCACCGCACCCGAGATCGTCTTCGACGACGTGGTGGACGCCGTCGCCACCTCCACCACCCAGCGGCCCGGCGCCTGGCAGGTGGGCACCACCCGGGCGTACGCGGTGCTTCTCGCCTCCTCGGCGCTGGCCGCCGGCGCGGTCGCGGCGCTGTTCGCCGGGCCGCCGCACCTGCCCGGCGCGGTGGCCGCCCTGGTGGTCGCGATCGCCCTGCTGGTCGGCGCCGCGGTGCTGTCCCGGGCGGCCGGCGACAGCCGCACCGGCGCGGTGCTGGCCCTGGTCGGGGTCGGCTACGCGGCGGTCGGCGGCCTGCTGGTGCTCGCCGGGGACCGACCGCTCGGCGAGCTGGCCAGCCCGCACGTGCTGCTCGCCGGCACCGCGGTGGTGCTCTTCGCCGCGATCGCCGCGCTCGCCGTCGGGGACCGGCTGCCGCTGTTCCTCGGCGCCGTCGGCGTGGGCGCGGCGGTCGGCCTCGGCGCGGTGCTCAGCCTGGCGTTCGGCATCGACGCGGCCGCGTCGGCGGCGGTGGTGTCCGCGGTGGCGTTCGGCGCGTTGCCGGCGCTGCCGATGCTCGCCTACCGGCTCGCCCGGCTGCCGGTGCCGTCGATCCCGACCGGCCCGGAGGACCTGAAGACCGACACCGAGTCGGTGGACGGGCCGTCGGTGCTGCGCAACAGCGAGCGCGCCGACGCGTTCCTCACCGGTCTGCTGTGGACCGTGTCGCTGCTGGTGCTCGGCGGGGAGGTGGTGCTCGCCGCCGACGGCCGGCTGCCGGCGATCCTGCTCTGCCTGGTGCTGGCACTGCTGTCGCTGCTGCGGGCCCGCCCGTTCCTCGGCCGGGGCCAGCGCGTCCCGGTGCTGCTCGCCGGCAGCCTCGGCCTCGGGCTGGCCGCCGCGGCGGTCTTCGACGCCGGGTCGCTGGCGGTCCGGCTGGGGCTGATCCTCGGCGGCCTGGCCGTGCTGGCGGTGATCAGCCTGGTCTACGGGCTGACCGTGGCCGGCAAGCGGATCTCCCCGGTCTGGGGCCGCACCCTGGACATCATCGAGATCCTGCTGATCATCGCCCTGGTGCCGCTGGCCGTGTGGGTCTGCGGCATGTACGGCTGGATCGTCAACCTTCGACCGTGACGGTGCCCATCGCGGTGCCGACCGGCGCGGTGGCGTAGACGCCGGGGCCGTGCTGGCCGTCCAGCGGGCGGGCCGGCACCCCGGCCCGCCGGGCCATCTCACGGACCACCTTCACCAGCGCCTCGGCGTGCCCGTCCATGGCCGCGACCCGCAGCAGCGGCGGCACCCGCCGGCCGCCGGGGAGCACCACGGCGGCGACCGTGTGCGAGGGCGCCGAGGTCGAGGTGACGGCGTCCACCAGCGCGCCCAGCGAGCCGTTGGGACGGACCCGCAGCGCCAGGCACCGCTGGGTCCAGCCGCCCCCGCGCAGGCTGGTCCAGGACTCGACCGGGGACTCCGGGGCCAGGTCGAGCCCGGCGCCGGAGACCACCGCCGCGTGCAGCTCGTCGCGGCCGAGCACCCGGTGGCCGAGCCCGGCGGCGTGGAGTGCCTTGCCGAGCCGGCCCACCCCGGCCGCCACCGTCCGGTGCACGCCGTGCAGGCCGCCGCCGCGGCTCACCGTCTCGGACCGGGCGTCGCTCACCGACAGGCGCAGCGCCACCCACACCGTGCGGTGCGCCGCGGGCGGTGCGCCCGGCGCGGGGTACCAGACCAGGGTGTGCGAGACGACCTGGGTCTGGGTGACCGGGCCGGCGAAGTCGGCGAGCACCGCGAGGGCCCGGTCCACGGTCGCCGCCTCGATCGGCCCGGCGGGCGCGCCGGGCCGGCCGGTCAGCGCCACCGCGGCGAACCAGCCCCGGTCGTCCTGGCCGATGCCGAGCCGGGTGCCGCGTTCGGTCAGCTCCACCACGGTCAGCTCGGGGGCGAGCGCGGCCAGCCGGGGGTCGCCACCGGGCAGCGCGCCCCGAGCCCGCTCGCGGCGGCGGCGCAGCCGGCGGCGGAGCATCAGGTCCTCGTACCACCAGCGGCCGCCCCGCCGGGCGAACGCGGCCACCACGGCCAGCAGCGCCAGCCCCGCGACGGTGGCGAGCAGCCAGACCGGGCCGGCGGTGGCGAACCAGACGGCGAGCGCCGCGCACTCGACCACGACGAGCTGACCGACGACGACCGGGCCGAGCCGGCCCCGCCGCCGCTTGTCGGCCGGGGTGACCGGCCGGTCCGCCGGCGTCGCGGCGGGGGCGGTGGCCGTACGACCGGGTGGCGCCTGGAGCTGCGTCATCGGTGAGCGTCCCTTCTGGACATCCTGGGCATCCGCCGGCGGGGTGCGTGGTCGGGTGGCGGACGGGGTCCGGCGCACCCCCGACGGCCCCTTATCGTAGGGAAGCCCGCGACGCTGTTCGGACCTGATCGTCGCGGACCCACCCCTGCCGGAGGTTAGTCATGCGGACCCGCCGCGATCAGGTGCAGGCGTACCGCTTCGTCACCCGCCGCATCGTCTCCGCGTTGCTCGCCGGCGACCCGGAGACCAACGACCTGCCGATGCGCCGCCTGGGCATGGCGGTGTTCGGCAGCGTCATCGCGGCGGCCGTGGTGCTCGGCGGCGTGGGCGCGTACGGGCAGCTCACCAGCAACTCCGCACCGCTCGCGGCGAACACCGTGGTGATCGAGCGGGAGACCGGCGCCACCTACTATTTCGGCGACGACCAGGTGCTGCACCCGACGCTCAACTACGCCTCGGCCCGGCTGGTGGTCAACGACGCCTCGTCCGAGGTGCGCACCATGTCGCAGGCGTCGATCAAGGACCGGCCGCGCGGTCGGATGGTCGGCATCGTGGGCGCGCCGGACGACCTGCCGGACCGCAGGTCGCTGGTGGGGCTTCCCTGGTCGGTCTGCGACGTGCCGGATCCGAACGACCCGCAGCGCTCGACCACCCGGCTGCTGATCGACAGGTCGCTGCCCGGCGGCACGCCGCTCACCGACCAGGCCGTGCTGGTCCGCACGAGCGACGCGCGCTACCTGCTCACCGGCGGCGCCCGGCTGCGCGTGGCCGGCGACGAGCAGGCGCTGGTCGCCTTGAAGATGGCCGGCGCGACCAACCTCACGGTCGGGCAGCAACTGCTGAACGCGGTGCCGGTGGGTCCGGTGCTGCGCAAGCCCACGATCGACTCCGACGGTCGCCCGAGCGGGCTCACCGTGGCCGACCGGCCGGCCCGGATCGGGCAGGTCTACCAGGCCGCCGGCCAGTACTACGTCCTCACCCGGCAGGGGCTGGCGACGGTGCGTGAGGTGACGGCGCTGCTGCTCCAGGGCGGCGGCGGCGGGGTGACCCAGATCACTCCCGACGAGGCCGGGCGGCTCTACACCGACCAGCGCCTGGAGCCGGAGGGGCTGCCGGCCCGGATGCCCACGCTGCACGAGGTGCGCCCCGGTCGCACCGTCCTGTGCGCCACCTACCGGGCCGGTCCGGCCGGCCAGCCGCCGACCACCACACTGGAGGTCTTCGACTCCCCGCCGGCGGAGCTGACCGCGTCGACGGCGGTGCCGGCCCGGCAGGGCGGCCGGGACGCGGTCCGCACCGCCGAGAGCGTGCTGCTGCCCGGCGGCAAGGGCGCGTTGGTGCAGGCCACGGCCGGTGAGAGCGGCAAGCCGGCGGCCGGCTCCACGGTCTACCTGATCACCGCCCAGGGGATCCGCTACCCGCTCGGCGCCGATGGCGGCGACGCGCGGAGCGCGCTCGGCTACGGCGACGTGCCGCCGGTGGCGGTGCCCGCCTCGCTGCTGGCGCTGGTGCCGACCGGGCCGACCCTGGACCGGGCGGGCGCGCTGACGTACTTCGATGCCGGAGCGGTGCCGGAGGGTGCCGCCTCGCCCTCGGCCGGCGGCGAGGCGGCCCAGGTCCCGGGCGGCTGACCCGCCGCCGGTAGGTCCGAAGTGGAGCAGTGCGGTCACGGGTCGCCCGGGCTGGCGCGATTCGACTAACCTGAGCGTGGCTCCAACGGCTCGCGACGACGACAACGGGGATACAGCATGACCGGGCGCACGACAGTTGACGTACTGTCCTTGGAGGACTTCCACCTGCGGCTCGAGCGGCGTCTGCACGAGGCGGAGTCGGTGCTGCGCAAGCTCAACACCGAGATGCAGTGCCGGCCGCCCGCGCTCGGCACGTTCACCGACGCGACCGACAACTCGCGCCGCTACTCCGAGATCCACCAGAGCTACGTCGATCACGTCGACCGGCTGCGCCGGGCGGTCCTGGCCGCCCGCGAGGCGACCGCGACGATCATGACGAACTACAAGACCGCCGAGGCCCGCAACGCCGCCGCGGCGGCCGACATCGCCGCCGCGCTCTCCGGGCTGAACGAGGCGATGAAGCAGCCGAAGGAGGATCCTCGTGTCTGAATACACCCAGCGCTACCAGCACGTCAGCCACGAGGAGCTCTACCAGGGCGTCAACGCCGGCGACCCGACCCAGATCGAGGGCCTGAGCGCCCAGTGGACCTCGCTCAAGGGCACGCTCGACGACCTCGCCCGCGACCTCGCCGCCGACCTGGACGGGCTGACGAAGACCTGGACCGGCGACGCCGCACGCGAGTTCCAGCGCCGGCTCACCGTGGTCTCCGACTACTCCGGCAACCTCGCCGAGGGGATGACCGGCATCCGGCAGGCGCTCGACATGATGGCCGGCGACCTGCGCGCCGCCCAGACCACGTCGGAGAGCCCGGAGAAGACCGACGACAACGACAAGCTGCTCGGCGGCGCCGGCAAGGGTTTCCTGCTCGGCGGCGCGCCGGGCGCGGTGATCGGCGGCATCATCGGCCACCAGCAGGACGAGGCCGAGCAGGAGAAGGCGCACCAGCGGATGGTGCAGGTGGTGGCGAAGCTCGCCGAGGGTTACGACTTCTCGGCGTACGGCCGGATCGTCGTGCCGGAGCCACCCCCCATCCTCCTGCCCGGCCAGAACGACCACAGCGACCCGCCGCTGCACGACGGCCCGTCGGTGAAGACGCCGTCGTCGGGCCCGACCCTGGGCAGCTTCGGTCCCGGCGTGAACGGCACCGCGACCACGTCGGGCGTGCACCACACGGCCCCGACCAGCGGCACGCCGGGTGACGGCGGCCCGGGCGGCGGCAATCCGGGCAGCCAGACCGGCGCGGGCGGCCCCGGCTCGGTCACCACCGGCGGCACGGTCGACCCGAGCGGCACCTCGCTGGCCGGTGCCGGTCCGCTGACCGGCACCACGGCCGGTCCGACGATCGGTGGCGGCCCGGGCTTCGGCCCCGGCGCCGGCAACCCGCCGACCGCGACGGCCGGCGGTGGTGGCGGTGGGCTCTTCGGCGGCCCCGGTGTGCTCAGCACCGGCTCGCTCGCCGGCACCGGCCCCAACGCGGCGTCCGCGGCCCGGCTGGGCGGCGTGCCCGGCGCGGAGAGCCGGTCGGCGGCCGGCACCGGGCGGCTCACCTCGGGCCGTGGCCTGACCGTCGAGACGGAGAGCAAGTCGTCCGGGCGCACCGGCGCGTCCGGCCGGCCCGCGATGGCCGGCCGCAACGGGGTGCTGGGCGGGCGCGGCACCTCCGACGACGACGAGTCGGAGGGTCGGCTGACCTGGCTCACCGAGGACGAGATGGTCTGGGGCGACGGCGGCGCCGTCCCACCGCCGGTGCTCGGCGGCAACTGACCTGGCACGACGAACGGCGCGGCACCCCTCGACGGGTGCCGCGCCGTTCGACGTCGACGCCCGGTTCAGCAGAACGCGCCGGCCTTCGCGCCGCCGTCCTGCCGGGTGGTGCGGAAGTCACAGAGGTCGTAGCCGTTGTCGGTGAGCGTCGCCCGCACGTCGGCGAGCTGCTGCGCGTCCAGGGCCGGTTCCCGGGACAGCACGAAGCCGCTGCTGCGGTCCGGGTCGCCGACGACCGCCCAGCGGTAGTCCGGGTCCAGCCCGATCACCACGTAGTTCGGGCCGCCCAGATAGATCCACCGGCCGCCGAGCTTGACGAAGGAGACGGTCAGCGCCGAGTCGGCGGGTGGGTTCTCGCTCCGGGCCCGCCCGGTGACCGTGCTGGTGGTGCCGACGATCGTCCGGCAGGTGTTGCGGACGCCGATGGTGCCGTCGGGCTGGACGTCGTACCGGGCCTTGACGTTCTTGAAGCACTGGATCTCGAACCACTGCGGGATCGCCGCGACCTGGTACCAGTCGCCGACGTACCGGTCGACGTCGACGTCGGCGACCGGGCGCAGCGGCCCGGTGTCGACCGACGTGCTCGCCGCCCGAGCCGGTGCGGCGGCACCCAGGACGGTGGCGGCGGTCAACGCGGCGACCAGTGCCTTCGCGGCGCGGCGTGCTCCCATGGCTTCTCCTCGCGGTCGGGTGTCCGATCGCAGCAGTGTGCCCGACCGGACCGGCCGGAAACTGTCACCAATCTCATCACCGTCGATGCATCCGGCCGCACCGTCCGGAGCGAAGAAGAAGGTCTGTCCACACCGATCCGTGGGGCGGCTCACGAAACCGGCAAGATCGTCGAGCTGCGCGATCCGGCGTTGACCGATAGGTTGATGTGGTGCTGCCCGTAGCGTTCGCCTCGTCCACCTGGACGGCGATGCTGCGCCGGATCGCCCGCACCGCCGTGACCACGCTGGCGTTGATCGCCGGGATGCAGGGCTTGGCGGCCGCACCCGCCGACGCCACGACGACGCCCACCACGGTGGCGGTGGTCGACGTCGAGAGGCCGGCCACGACGGCGGCCGTCGACGGTGTCGACGCCACGCCGCTCCGGCCGGTCTTCACCACGCGGGCGACCGTGGTCGCACCGTCCACGGCGTCCGCCACCCACACCGCCGACTCGATCACCACCGGGCCGGCCGTCCCCGCCCGCGCCGATGACGGCGCCGCCGAACCGGTTCCCGGCGTCGAGGTCGTCGCCGCCGCCGAGCCGCTCCGGGCGGCCATCGCCCGCCGCGGGCCGCCGCGCGCCTGACGGGCCACCTTTCCGGTACGCCCCGGCGCGACCCCGCCGTCGCCGCCTCTCGCGCATCCCCGTCGCGCCCCGCCGCGCACACCGCCCGTCCTCCGGGCCAATCGTCTATCGACAATCGCTCCACCCTGAGGTGCCGCACATGCAGACCGTCTTCTCCACCGTCCTGCCGGACGTCCCCGCCGCCGCCGTGATCTGGCTGGCCCTGCTCGCCCTCGCGGCGGTCGTGGTCGCCGCGCTGGTCGTCCGTCCGACCCGGTTCCGCTCGGTGTTCGGCGACCGGATCAGCGAGGCCGCGCGACCGAGCAGCATCGATCTGGCCGAGCAGTCCCGCGAGCGGGCCCGGGAACGCAGCCGCTACGCCGACGAGGTCTCGGTGGCCGCGTCCCGCGCGGCGGTGACCGCCGAGCGGAGCCGCGCGGACTGGTCGGCCGCCCAGGACGAGGCCGAGGAGAGCTGGCTGGTCTACCAGGCGGCGGAGGAGGACGTCCGACGGCTGGCCGCCGCCGCGGCGCTGCCGCTGCCCCGGACCGCCCGGACCCCGGCCGAGTACGCGGACCGGGAGCGCTGGCTGCACCGGGCGGCGCTGGACGCCCAGTGGCGCAAGGAGATCACCGTGCAGCAGCTCAGCGACATCCTCGGTGGGCGCGGCTGGGACCCGAGCCGGCACCCGGTGGAGCAAGAACTGCTGCTGCGTCGGCTGGTGCGGGACAATCTCCGCGCCCGGCACCACGCCGCCGCCGAGCGGGAACAGGCCGCCTGGCGGGCCGCCGAGACCGCCGCGGCCGCGGCGCGGAGCCTGCGCGAGGAGGCGTTCGCGGCGCTGCACCCGGTGGCCGAGCCGCAGGCGGCGCTCGCCATCGTGGGCTTCGCCGGCCCGGAGACCACCCGGGAGCTGCCGGCCGCCGAGGTCACCCGTGAGCTGGCGCCGGTGGCCCGGGGCCGGGCCGCCGTGGCGGCCTACTGATCGTCGGGCGGCGATGGCCCGGCTGGGCTAGCGTGATGTCGTGTCCCGTGAATCCTGGTTGCTTGTCGGCCTCGCCGCCGTCGTCGCCGTGGCGACACTGGTCGGGGCGGTGCTGCTCGCGATCCGGGTGGTCCGCACCCGCCGCATGCTCGGGGCGCTCGGCGCCGGCGGCAAGGTCGCGTTCTACGGCGCGCTGATCTACACGATCCTGCCGGTCGACCTGCTGCCCGACCCGATCTACCTGGACGACATGGGCGTGCTGGCCGGCGCGTTGTTCTATCTGGGTCGGCTGGCCGCCAAGCACCGGGCGGCGCAACGCCTCACCCGGGAGGCTCCGGCCCCGTCGCTGCCCGCCGCCCCGCCGGGTGGCGCGCCGCGTCGATGACCGATCATCAGCTCGACGGTCCGGCAGCGAGCGAGGAGACGGCATGTCCGGGGATCACCGGTTGGACCCGCACGACGGGCGGGTCGCCCGCTTCTTCGCCGATCGGCACCTCGCCACGCTGACCACGTTGCGCGCCGACGGCACCCCGCACGTCGTGCCGGTCGGGGTGACCTTCGACCCGGAGACCGGGCTGGCCCGCGTGATCACGTCGGGTGGGTCGGCCAAGGCCCGGCACGTGGCGGCCGCCGGGGCGGCGGGCACGCCGGTGGCGGTGTGTCAGGTCGACGGCCGCTGGTGGCTGACCGTGGAGGGCCGGGCGGTGGTGCGTCGGGACCCGGAGTCGGTGGCGGAGGCCGAGCGGTGGTACGCGGCCCGCTATCGCCAGCCCCGCCCGAACCCGGAGCGGGTGGTCCTGGAGATCGCGGTGACCCGTCTGTTGGGAAGCCTGCCCGACTGAGGCGTCCGTCCGGTTCGGCGGTGGCCCCGCTCACCGCCGGAATGGGGCCACCACCAGGGCCGTTGCACTCTGGCGTACGCCGAGCGCCCACTGAAGGTGCCGCGTCTCCCCACGGAGCGTCGACCCCCGAATGGAGCCCCGCATGAACCCGATCGTCCGTAGGTGCCTGCTCTCCGTCGCCGGCCTGGCCGCTGCCGGCAGCACCGTCGCCGGCCCGGCCGTGGCCGCGCACGCCGCCCCGGTCAAGGGCAAGGGTGACCCCAGCGCCGACTACGAGTACCAGGCCCAGCCGAACTTCTTCTACTGCGGGCCGGCCTCTGCCCGGATCGCGCTCTCCGCCGAGGGCAAGGACGTCAGCCAGGACGAGCTGGCCGCCAAGCTGGGCACCACCGAGAGCGGCACCGACTCCGCGATCGACGTCACCCGGGTGCTCAACGAGTACACCGGCGGCAAGTACAGGACCACCGAGATCCGCGACGACGTGGCCACCCGCGAGCAGGTCGAGCGGCTGCGGGCGGACGTCCGCGCCGCGGTGGACGCCGACCGGCCGGTGGTGGCGAACATCCTGGGCGGCGCCCGGGACGTCGACGGGGTGGAGCACTACTACCCCGGTCACTACCTGACGGTGGTGCGCTACCAGGACGACGGGAACACGGTGCTGATCGCGGACCCGGCCCGGCCGGACGAGCCGACGTACTGGATGAGCGTGACCGAGCTGGCCAACTGGATCGCCGGTCGCGGCTACAGCTCCTGACCCCGACCGCCGCGGCGGCCATGCTCCCCGGCGGGGCGTGGCCGCCGTCGTGTGTCACGAGCCGGGGGTACGCGTCGCGCCGGACGGCACGGATCCCGGGCCACCGCGCGGGCGGCCCGGGATCCGAACGGGTGGTCAGCGTGCGGTGTCGCCCTCACCGGT
The DNA here is from genome assembly GCF_900090105.1 of Micromonospora humi. Taxonomy (GTDB): domain Bacteria; phylum Actinomycetota; class Actinomycetes; order Mycobacteriales; family Micromonosporaceae; genus Micromonospora; species Micromonospora humi. The sequence goes on from NZ_FMDM01000006.1 coordinate 69,360, forward strand.
GCGCTGCTGCGCCATGTCGACGCCCTTGTCGATCTGCTGGTCGTACTTGCCGCCGGTGCGCTGGTCGGCCATGTCACCGGCCCTGTCGAGGCCCTTGTCGACCTGCTCGTCGTGCTTGTCGGCGAAGTCCTTGGCCTTGTCCATGAAGTCACTCATGTCGCATCTCCTTTCGGTACGTTGAAAGCCTTCCCTGCGGCCGGGGGCGCAAACACCGGGCGGGCGATCACGGCCCGGGTGTCGGATTCACCCGCGTCGGGTACCAACGGCCTCGATCGAGGAGGCGACGTGGACGCTGGCAGGCCCGACCCGGCCCAGGTTGACCCGGCCCGGCAGGATCCGGCCCGGCCGGACGATGCGCGGGCCGCCGAGGCGCGACCCGGTGAGGCGCGACCCGGTGAGGCGCGGTCGGCCGACGCGCCGTCGCAGCCGCGGGTCGGCCTGGCGCAGCCCGGGCCGCGACAGACCTGGGCGGGGCTGCCCTGGCCGGTGCGGACGGCGGTGACCTGGAGCGCCTGCCTGCTGGTGGTGGCCGCCGGTCTGTGGCTGCTCGGGAAGGTGGCGGTGCTGCTGGCCCCGCTGGCCGTGGCGCTGGCCGGCACGCTCTTCCTCACCGCGCTGCTCGACCCGGTGCTGGTGCGGTTGCGTCGGCTGCGGGTGCCGGCCGCGCTCGCCGCGTTGCTCACCGTCCTGTTGCTGCTCGGCGTTCTGGTCGGGGCCGGGGTGCTGGTCTGGAACCTCACCGCGAGCCAGTTCGGCGAGTTGAGCCAGCAGCTCGACGAGGGCCTGCAACGCAGCCGCGAGTTCGTCACCTCCACGCTCCCGGTGACCGATCAGCAGCTCGACAAGCTGGTGGAGCAGATCCGCCAGGGGGTCAGCGCCGGCGCGCCCGACCCGGTGGCCGGCGCGCGGAAGGCCGCCGAGGTGGCCGGCGCGCTCCTTCTCGGCCTGGTGCTGCTCTTCTTCCTGCTCAAGGACGGCCGGTCGATGTGGCACTGGGTGCTGCGGCGGCTGACCGGCCCGCGTCGCGAGGTGACCGCCGCGGCGGGCCGGGCGGGGTGGCGGACGCTCGGGGCGTACAGCCGGGGCACGATGATCATCGCGGCGATCGACGCGATCGGCATCGGGTTGGCCCTTGTCGTGCTGCGTGTCCCGCTGGCCCTGCCGCTCGCCCTGATCACGTTCCTCGGCGGGTTCGTGCCGATCATCGGCGCCACCGTCGCCGGCGCGGTGGCGGTGCTCGTCGCGCTGGCTGCCAACGGCCCCACCACCGCCCTGCTCACGCTCGCCGCGGTGATCGCCGTGCAGCAGATCGAGGGCAACCTGCTGGAGCCGCTCGTGATGCGCCGCCAGGTGCAGCTGCACCCGGCGGTCATCCTGGTGGTGGTCACCGCCGGCACGCTTGTCGCCGGGGTGGCCGGCGCGTTCGTCTCGGTGCCGATCGCGGCCGTGCTCTGGCGGGTGCTGGACACCGTGCAGCGACACCGGTCCGCCGAGGTGGCACGCCCCGCCGACGCCACCGGCTGACCGGCCGGTCGACGCACCGCTGACCGGCCGACGCGTGGTCGACGGCTCAGGCCGGGTGGGGCTGGCGCAGGTGGGCGACGAACCAGGCGCCGGCCTGGTCGGCCACCTGCTCCAGCGTGCCGGGCTCCTCGAAGAGGTGGGTGGCGCCCGGCACGATCCGCAGCTCGGCCACCTCGCCCAGCGCGTCGCGCGCCTGCTCGTTCAGCGTGATCACCCCCCTGTCCAGGCCACCGACGAGCAGCAGCGTCGGTGCGCGTACCGCCGTCAGTGAGCTGCCGGCCAGGTCCGGACGCCCGCCCCGGGACACCACCGCGCCCACCCGCTCGGGCCGGGTCGCGGCGGCGACCAGCGCGGCGGCCGCGCCGGTGCTGGCGCCGAAGAGGCCGACCGGCAACCGGCCCAGCTCCGGGTCGGCGCCCATCCAGTCGACGATGCCGGCGAGCCGCTCGGCCAGCATCCCGATGTCGAAGCGCAGCTCGGCGGTGACCTCGTCGCGGGCCTCCTCGTCGACGGTCAGCAGGTCGACCAGCATGGTGCCCAGCCCGCGCGCGGTGAGCGCCCGCGCCACGGCCACGTTGCGCGGACTGCGCCGCGAACTGCCGCTCCCGTGCGCGAACAACACCACCCCGACCGCCCCCGACGGCACGGCCACCTCCCCGACCAGCCCGCCGTCCACCACCGGCACCGAAACCTCACGCACGCCCCTCACCTCCGCCGCCCGCATACCCACCACCCCGTCGATCATGAAGTTGACTGCCGGGAGAGCGCTCCCCCAGCCAGCCAACTTCATGATCGACGCAGGAAGGGGGCAGGGAGAGGGCAGGGAGAGGCAGGGAGAGGGCGGGGTTGCGTTGACGTCGGCGGCAAGGTTTAGCGTCGGCCGTGGACGGGACGGGCAGGAGGTAGGGATGCGGATCGGGGAGTTGGCGCGGCGGGCCGGCACGAGCACCCGGACGCTGCGCTACTACGAGACACACGGGTTGGTCCGGCCGGGGCGGTCCGCCAACGGCTACCGGGTCTACGACGAGGCGGAACTCCGCGTCGTGCACGAGATCCGCTCGCTGCTGGCGATCGGCTTCGGACTGGACGACATCCGTCCGTTCGTCGCCTGCCTGCGGGCCGGGCACGACTCCGGCGACGTCTGCCCCGACTCGGTGGCGGTGTTGCGGCGCAAGCTCGCCGAGGTGGACGACTACCTCGACCGGCTCGGCTCGGTGCGCCGCCGGCTGCACGACCAACTCGCCCGCGCGATCGCCCAACGGGAGGAAACATGCCTCAGGACACGCGGACCGGCCGGCTGAGCCCGGTCACCGACGCCACCTTCGCGGCCGAGGTGCTGGCCGCCGACCGGCCGGTCGTGGTCGACTTCTGGGCCGAGTGGTGCCCGCCCTGCCGGGTGGTGTCGAAGCACCTGTCCGAGCTGGCCGAGGAGTTCGGCGACGCGATCCGCTTCGTCGCGCTGAACACCGACGAGAACCCGGCGACCACCCGCGCCTACCAGATCATGTCCGCGCCGACGCTGCTCGTGTTCAAGGGCGGCGCGGTGGTCGGCTCGACCGTCGGCTCCCGGCCGAAGAACCACCTGCGGCAGAGCTTCGCCGGCCACCTGGACGGTTGAGCCCACCTCGGGCGGGAACGCGCGGGGTGACCACGGACCCCGACCGATCGCGAGGTTCTGACGATGGCGAAGAAGGACAGGACGCGGGAGCAGGAACCGACCGACCAGAAACGCCGCGAACAGGAGTTGGAACGTTCGCCGGACTGGGCCGACCGCGCCGCGTCGGCGCGTACCCCCGAGGACCCGCGGGCGGTCGCGCCGCGCGACCCGGGCGGACGTCCGTCCAACGGACCCCAGTTCTGAGGTACGCGGACCGCGCGGTCCCGCCCTCCGGGGCGGGACCGGCCGGCCTCAGCCGGCGTGTTCCGGCAGGTGCATGAGCGGCGCCCGGCCCGGCGGTTGCTCGGGCTGCGGCCCGGGTGCGTGCGCCTGCGGCACCGGCACGGTGACCGGCCGGGCGCAGGTGACCCGCAGCGGCTCGCCGTGGTGCAGCAGGTCGAGCACCGTGTCCGGCCCGCCGTTGCGCAGCGAGTACGTCGTCTGGTGCGGGCGGACGTCGACCCGCAGCCGCATCGACCGCCACTGCAACGAGAACTCCAGACGGCTGAGCCGGCTGGAGAGCCGGGGCGCGAAGGAGAGCGTCCCGTCGTGGTCGCGCAGCCCGCCGAAGCCGGCGACCAGCGCGATCCAGGCGCCGGCCAGCGACGCCATGTGCACGCCGTCGCGGGTGTTCTCGTTGAGGTCGTGCAGGTCCATCAGCGCGGCCTCGCGCAGATAGCGGTGGGCCAGCTCGGGGAAGCCCACCTCGGCCGCGAGGACGGCCTGGGTGCAGGCGCTCAGCGACGAGTCGCGGACGGTACGGCGTTCGTAGTAGGTGAAGTTGCGCAGCTTCTCGGCGGCGCTGAACGCGTCACCGCGCCAGTGCATGGCGAGTACCAGGTCGGCCTGCTTGACCACCTGCTTGCGGTACAGGTCGAAATAGGGGTAGTGCAGCAGCAGCGGATACTTCTCCGGCGGCGTGTGCTCGAAGTCCCACTCCTGCAACCGGGTGAAGCCCTCCACCTGCTCGTGCACGTCGATCTCCGAGTCGTACGGGACGTGCATGTCCTGCGCGGCGTCCCGCCAGGCGGCCGCCTCCTCCTCGGTGACGCCGAGGTCGAGCGCCTGGTCGCGGTAGCGCATCGCGCAGTCGGCGGCGGTGAGCAGGTTCCGTTGTGCCATCAGGTTGGTGTAGACGTTGTCGTTCTTGACGGCGGTGTACTCGTCCGGGCCGGTCACCCCGTCGATGTGGAACCGGCCGGCGCGGTCGTGGTGGCCGAGGGAGCGCCACAGCCGGGCGGTCTCGACCAGCAGTTCCAGCCCGATCTCCTTCTCCAGCGCCTCGTCGCCGGTGACCAGCACGTAGCGGCGCAGCGCGTCGGCGATGTCGGCGGCGATGTGGAACGCGGCGGTCCCGGCCGGCCAGTACGCCGACGACTCGGGCCCTTCGATGGTGCGCCACGGGAACGCCGCACCTTCCAGGTTCAAGGTGCGGGCCCGTTCCTGCGCCTGGGTCAGGGTGTCGTAGCGCCACTGGAGGGCGTCCTTCACCGCGCCGGGCTGGGTGTAGGTGAGCACCGGCAGCACGAACATCTCGGTGTCCCAGAACGCGTGCCCGTCGTACCCGGGGCCGGTGAGGCCCTTGGCCGAGATGGGCCGCCGTTCCGCGCGGGCACCGGCCTGGAGCACGTGGTAGAGGCCGAACCGGACCGCCTGCTGCACCTCCGGGTCGCCCTCGACGCGCACGTCGGCGGCGTCCCAGAAGGTGTCCAGGTATTCGCGTTGCGCGCGGCGCAGCCCGTCCCAGCCGTCGAGGCGGGCGGAGGACAGCGCCGCGCCGACCTGGTCGCGCAACGCCGGCAGCGACCGGCGGCTGGACCAGCCGTACGTCAGGTACTTGACCACCCGCAGCTTCTCGCCGGGCTTGAGCACGCAGCCGATGGTGGTGCGGACCCAGTCCTGGTAGCCCTCGGACTCGATGGTGGTGCGTTCGGGGCCGTGCACGTCGTGGCCCATCGCGGCGGCGACCCGCAGGCCGCTGACCTTGGTGCGGTGGATGAGCAGGCCACCGTCGTCGGTGGTCAGCTCCTCCTCGGCCAGCAGCGGCGATTCGAGGACGGCGGCGACCCGGGGGTCGCGGCTCTGCGGCGGCAGCGACTCGTTCGCCACCAGCTCGGACTGGAGGATCAGCCGCAGTGGCCCGTCGACCGCCTCCACCTCATAGTTGATCATAGCGACCGAGCGGTGGGTGAACGAGACCAGCCGGGTGCTGCGCACCTTGACCTCGCGACCGGCCGGGGAACGCCAGTGCACCTCCCGCTGGAGGGTGCCGGCGCGCAGGTCGAGGACCCGTTCGTGGTCGAGCAGCTCCCCGTAGCGGACGTCGAGCGGTTCGTCGTCGACGAGCAGCCGGATCAGCTTGCCGTTGGTGACGTTGACGATGGTCTGCCCCGACTCGGGGAAGCCGAAGCCGGCCTCCGCGTAGGGCAGCGGGCGCAGCTCGTAGAACGAGTTCAGGTAGGTGCCGGGCAGGCCGTGCGGCTCACCCTCGTCGAGGTTGCCGCGCAGCCCGATGTGACCGTTGGAGAGCGCGAAGACCGACTCGGACTGGGCCAGCACGTCCATGTCGAGCCGCACCTCGCGCACGTGCCACGGCTCCACCGGGTAGGACCGTTCCCGGATCATGCGGCCGGCTCCGTGGTGAGCAGGTCGTCGAGGTCGGAGACCACCACGTCGGCGCCGTGCGCCCGCAGCTCGTCGGCCTGGCCGACCCGGTCGACGCCGACCACGTACCCGAAGCCGCCGGCCTTCCCGGCGGCCACCCCGGCGAGCGCGTCCTCGAAGACGGCGGCCTTCGCGGGTGCGACGCCGAGCATCCGGGCACCTTCCAGGAACGTGTCCGGGTGCGGTTTGCCCGGCAACCCGCGTCGGCGGGCGACCACGCCGTCGACCCGCGCCTCCAACCACCGGTCCAGCCCGGCGGCGTGCACCACGGCCTCGCAGTTGGCGCTGGCCGAGACCACCGCCCGGCGCAGCCCGGCCCGGGTGGCCGCCTCCAGGTAGCGCACCGAGCCGTCGTAGACCTCGACGCCGTTGTGCGCGATCCGCTGGAGCAGGACGACGTTCTTGCGGTTGCCGACGCCGTTGACGGTGTCCGCGTCCGGCGGGTCGTCGGGGGTGCCCTCGGGCAGCGTGATGCCGCGCGAGGCGAGGAACGAGCGCACCCCGTCGGCGCGTGGTTTTCCGTCCACGTACCGGTTGTAGTCCGGTCCGGGGTCGAACGGGTGGAACGGCTCGCCGGTCTCGGCCGCCCGGCGGCGCAGGAACGCGTCGAACGTCTCGGCCCAGGCGGCGTTGTGCACCTTGGCGGTCTGCGTGAGCACGCCGTCCAGATCGAAGAGACACGCGGTCACGTGCGCGGGTAGGCCCAGCATTGCCTGAATCTATCCAGGCGGGTCACCGGGCAAACCCGATTCGTGGCCGTCAGCGGTTCGGGCGCAGCGTCCAGGTGACGGTGAGCGTCGAGGTGACCGTGCCGTCCTCGGTGCCGATCTCCACGTCGACATCGAACTCGGGCCGCTGCCCGGCGTCCAGCTCGGCCAGCACGTCGGCCGGCGGGCGGCCGAGCCGCGCGGTGGCCAGCACCGGGCCCATCGCCACCTTGCGGTAGCCGATGGTCGCGGTCACGGCCAGCGGTACGGCCCGGTCGAGCACCTGCCCGAACGCGGCCAGCACCACCGCGCCGGAGGCGGTCTCGCCGAGGGTGAACATGGCCCCGGCGTGCGGGCCGCCGACGTGGTTGTGGTGCGCCGGGTCGTCGGGGAGGCGGACCACGGCCCGGACGCCGCCGGCGGCCTCCGGTGCGACCTCCACGACGTCGATTCCGAGGGTACGGGCGAACGGCACCGCTTCGAGGAGACCGGCCGCCACCTGCCGAGAGTCGATGGACATGCCCGAACGCTACTCGCCGGTAACTTCCGGGGCAAGCGGCCGGGCGTTTCGCCGGCCCTCGCCTCCGGGTAGCGGACGGCTCATGAACCGCAATCTCGTCACCGGTCTACGGGTGGCGTGGGAGTTGCCGGAGTTCCGCGACGGGCTACGACACCTCATCGACCTCGACGAGATAGCGATGCTTCTGGCCTCGCTGGCCGACCCGGATCACGAGCGCGAGGTCGAACGCAGCCTGCTGGGCCTGCTGCGGTCCGGCCTGGACACGGTCGAGATCCGGGAAGCCGTGTTGCTGCTGCTGGAGCGGGACGCGGTTCGCCGGCCCCTCGTCGCGGCGGCGGTGGAGCCGATGTCCGACCAGCCGGGTCGGGTCATCGCCGTCACGTCGGCGGCCGAGGATCCTGCGGTTCGCCACGAGGTGCGGGCGGTGCTGGACAGCGCCGACGTGCGCGCGCTGATCTGGCGGGCGGTCGACGACCAGGTGCGCGACAACCGATTCGGCCTGGTCCGCCGGGCGGCGGTGCTGTTCGTGCGCCACCCGAGCGCCCGGCGCCTCGCCTGGGCACTGCGCCGGCACGGCGTACTCCGCGAGCTACGCCGCAAGGCGTGACCGGGCCTGCTGCCGCAGGGCGGCGGGCGGACCGTCCCGGAGCTGCGGCGGGCGATGCGCTCGTACCTGCGGGCCGAGGACGACCTGGCCGCCGAGGCGGAGGTGCTGCTGGAGCGCGGATGGCTGGCCCGCGGCCAGGAGGGGCGACTGTCGATCACCGACGCGGGTGAGGAGGCGCGGGTCCGCCTCAAGCAGCACGCGCCGGCGATCCGGGCGCGCATCCATCGGGACATCGACGACGCGGACTACGTCACTGCCCTCAAGGTGCTCGGACAGATGATCCGGAACACCGGCGAACACTCGGTGTGACGCCGCAGCCGAAGAGGTTACTTTTGCGCCTCATGCCTCCTGGTCATAATCATGACGCTGGGGTATGTCGCCGAAGAGTGCTACCTCTTGGACCGCGCGACACGCCGGTCGCTCCGATACCCAGTCCGACCGGTCGGCCGCCGAGGGGTCCGCGAACACGAGGACCGACTCACCGTGGCAAGCGAAGACCAGGCGCCCCGCGCCGCCCGCGCCACTCCGCCGAGGTGGAGTCGATCACGCACGCCGGGGCGGCGTCGGATGGGCGAGCGGTGGTCAGGGGCGCTTGGCGTGGGCGACGAACGCCGCCCAGCTCGCCGGCGTGAACGTCAGCGCCGACCCTGCCGGTCCCTGCTGTCCCGGACCCCGACCACGCCGGGCAGGTTGTCCGCCACCTCGCCGCAGTCACCGGAGTTGCCACTGCTGCGGGTGCTCTTCCGCCAGGTCGCGCCGGACGGCGGGTGTTAAGCGGGGCCCCCGCCTATGCAGAATGCGTTAACAGGGGGCCCCGCCTTTCATCGCCAGCCGACGTCGATGCGGTCGCCGCGCTCGTCGAAGAAGTGCAGCGCGTCCATCCGCACCTGCACCGCCAGCGGGTGCCCGGCCGACACCTGGGGATAGGGCGCCAGCCGCACCGCCAGCTCGGCCGGGCGGCGGTGGTGCCGGCCCGGATCGGGCAGGACGCTGGTGCGGTTGCCGCCGCCACCGTTGCCGTTCGACGACGGCTCGGCGTTCGCCCCCGGCGAGCCGGACCGGCCGGTGAGCCGCTGCATCACCTGGCCGAACCGGCGCAGGCTGCGCTGCCCGGGAGCGGCCCGTTCGACCGGGGTGCCCATCTCGTCGACCACGATCGCGGTGGCGCCGATGTCGAGGAAGGCCAGCGACTCGTGACCGTGGTGCTCCAGGTAGCGGATCCGGCCGTGCAGCACGTCACCGGCGGTGTCCGGGGCGACCGGGGTGAGCGCCTCGGCGCGCAGCCCGACCACGATCCGCTCGCCGTGGTAGTGCGCCACCGCGCGGCTGCGGATGTCGTCCCAGGGCAGATAGAGCGCCTGCTCACCGAGGTTCAACGCGACGTAGCGGTCGAGGTGGACGTAGACCGACGCCTCCAGCAGGTTCATCCGGGGGCTGCCCAGGAACGCGGCGACGTAGAGCGTCGCCGGTCGCCCGTACACCTGGGTGGGGGTGCCCACGTCCTGGAGCACGCCCTTGCGCATGATGGCCACCCGGTCGGCCATGGTGAGCGCCTCGGCCTGGTCGTGGGTGACGTAGATGGTGGTGACGCCCAGCTCCCGGGTGAGCGCGGAGATCTCCGCCCGGAGCTCGGCGCGCAGGCCGCTGTCCAGGTTGGAGAGCGGCTCGTCCATCAGGAACAGGCCGGGCCGACGCACTATCGCCCGGCCCATGGCGACCCGCTGCCGCTGGCCGCCGGAGAGCTGGCTGGGCTTGCGCGCCAGCACGTCGCCGATGCCGAGCGCACCCGCCACGTCCTGGATCCGCTCGCCGCGCGGCCCGGGCTCGATGCCGGAGAGCCGCAGCGGGAAGCCGATGTTGTCGCCGACGGTCATGTGCGGATAGAGCGCGAAGTCCTGGAAGACCATCGCGATCTTCCGGTCCCGTGGCGGCAGGTCGTTGGCCAGTTCGCCGCCGAGCATGACCGCGCCGGAGGTCGGATCCTCCAGGCCGGCGACCATCCGCAGCACGGTGGACTTGCCGCAGCCCGACGGCCCCAGCAGCACCATGAACTCGCCGTCGTTGACGTCCAGATTGATGGTGTCGACCGCGATGGTTCCGTCCTGGAACACCTTGGTGACATCCTTGAGCGCGACGGTGGTCACCGTCACCTCCCCAGTCGCTCGCCCGAACCCGGGAATGACTGTGACCAGGATCATCGGATTCGCACATCGGGTAAACGTGCCATGTTCGGCTCGTGACAGTCCTATTAAGCGCTATTCGCCGGGCTCTACGGTTAAGTGACCAGCCAGTAACACTTTTTCAGGGCATTTCGCCGAGGAACACCCGGCGCACCACCCGCTCGGCGGCGTGCCCGTCGTCCAGCGCGCAGAACCGGGCCCGGAAGGCGGCCCGCGCCCGACCGGCCACCTCGCCGCCCACCGCACCGGAGCGGAACAGGTCGAGCAGGCCGGGGAAGTCCACCGCCACCGCGCCCGGCGGCTCGGCCAACAGGTCGAAGTAGACGCCCCTGGCCACCCGGTAGGCGTCCCAGTCCGGCGCATAGACGACGATCGGCCGGTCCAGCACGGCGTAGTCGAACATCGCCGACGAATAGTCGGTGACCAGCACGTCCGCGGCCAGGTAGAGATCCTCCACCCGCTCGTACGCGCTGACGTCCAGCACCCCGCCCGCCGCCGGCCCGCGCGGTCGCCGGTCCCGGTCGTGGAAGTAGTGGCTGCGCATCAGCAGCCGCCCGGCCGGGCCCAGCGCGTCGCGCATCCGGTCCGGGTCGAACGGGGGCCGCCAGCCCGGCAGGTGCTCCCGGTGGGTCGGCGCGTAGAGCACCACGTACTCCTCGGGCCCGATGCCCAGCGCGGCGCGGACCTGGCGGCACTCCTCGGCGGTGGCCCGGGCCAGCCGGTCGTTGCGCGGGTAGCCGACCTCCAGCGTGACGTGGTCGGCCGGGTAGGCCCGCTCCCACATCTGGGTGGAGAAGCTGTTCGAGGTGATGCTGTAGTCCCAGCGGTCCACCCGGCGCAGCAGGCCGGCGAAGTTCATGCCCATCGCGCCCACCGGGTAGCGCTGCTGGTCCAGGCCCATCACCTTGACCGGCGTGCCGTGGTGGGTCTGCACGTGCACGGTGCCGGGCCGCTTGCGCACGAAGTCGGGGAAGTTCACGTTGTTGACCAGCCAGTGCGCCCGGGCCAGCACCCGGTGGTGCTCGCGGGTGCCGGCGACGACGTATTCCACGCCCGGCGGCAGCGTGCCCACCCGGTCGCGCCGGACGATCCAGACGCCGCGCACCTGCGGGGCCAGCCGCCGGGCCGCCTCGTAGATCGCGGCCGGGTTGCAGGAGTAGCCCCGGTACCAGTAGGCCGCGTACACCGCCAGGGTCGGATCGATCGGACGACGCAGCTCGGCCCGGTAGTACTCGCGCAACGCGGTGTCCCGCGCCCGCCGGGCGGTCCGCCGCACCGCCGGCGCCACCCGCCGCCGGGCCCGGCCGGCCGTCCCCCGCGCGGCGTCGCGCGCCCGGTGGACCTCCCGCAACGCGCTGAACGTGCGCCACCGGCCGGCCGCCACCAGCCGGTGCTTCAGCCCTTCCACGCCCGGCGGCACCGGGTAACCGCCGGGCGGCAGGAAGTGGACGTAGTCGGCGTGCATCTGGGCGAAGAACGGCGCCCGCAACTCCGGCGCGATCCGCTCCCCGTTGCCGAGCACGGTCAGGTAGTGCCAGATCATCCGCTCGAAGATCGCCGGCCGCAGGCCGTCCACCCCCCACCGGTCCATCAGCCGGAACACCCGGTGCCACTGGGCGAAGACCTCGAAGTGCCGGTCGCCCCGGGTCCGGGTGATCGCCCCGGTGCGGCGCTGCCGGTAGTTGAGGCAGACCCGGTCCAGCACGCCGATCCGATCGGCCGCCATCAGCGCCGGATAGCTGAACGAGACGTCCTCGTACCAGCCCGGCGCGAAGCGGAGCCCGCGCTCGACCAGGAACTCCCGGCGGACCAGCCGGTTCCAGGCGGTGTGCAGCAACTTCAGCGTCTCCGGCCGGTCCCGCAACGCGAACGTCTCCGGGCCGGGCGGATCGGGGAACACGTCGCGCATGGCGCTGCGGGTGCCGACGTTGTTCCAGTGCGCCCGCACGTGGTCCACGATCAGCACGTCCGGCCGGGTGTCCCGGAGCCGGTCGGCGACGTGCGGCAGGCAGCCGGGCACCAGCCAGTCGTCGCCGTCGACGAACCACACGTACTCGCCGACGGCCCGGTCCAGCCCGATGTTGCGGGCCGGACCGAGCCCGACGTTCTCGGCGAGCCGGACCGGGCGGACCCGGGGATCGCGCGCCGCGTACTCGGCCAGGATCTCGCCGCTGTCGTCCGGTGAGGCGTCGTCCACCCCGATCACCTCGAGGTCGCCGAACGGCTGGCCGAGGATCGAGTCGAGACATTCCCGCAGGTAGCCCTGCACCCGGTAGGCCGGCACGACGAAGCTGATCAGCGTCATCCCGGCCCGCCCTCCGTCAGCCCGGCGAGGCGGCACCCCCACGGGCGCGGGCCGGCAGGACCACCCAGGCGAGGACCACGCTCGCGACGAAAACCACAAGAAGGTACGCACCGAGTGTAGCCAGAGTGATACTCGCAATTCCGGCGATCAGCCCGATTGCCAGCAGCAGCGAGCGCCCCTCCCAACCCAGCGTGACGGCGTGCAGCGGCGGAGCCGCCTGCCGCTTCTCCAGCCGGGCGGTGAGGTCGTAGTGGTGCAGCGTGAGCACCAGGACGTAGGCGAAGATCAGCCAGGCCGGCGCCCGACCGGCCACCCCCACCGCGATGGCGAACAGGTACTCGGCGGCCCGCAACGCGGCCGGCACCAGCCAGTCCAGCGCCCCGGCGTGCGGCGCCCGCGAACCCTGCGCCGCGCCCAGCAGCAGCACCAGCGCGAGGATCACGCCCCAGCCGGGCAGGTCGCGCCCGCCGTGCACCGCCCACAGCGCCCAGACCAGCAGCGCCGCCGCGCCGAGCGCGGCCACCGCCGCCACCGACAACGGCCGGCGCGTCGTCGGCAGCGTCCTGGTCAGCAGGCCGTCGTCGCGGTGCAGGCCGGCGTCGACAGTGGTCAGCACCGGCACCCGCATCCAGCGCGCCCGCAGCGTCCGCAACGCCCCGGTGTACGCGAACGCCAACGTGCCCCAGACCAGCACCGCGCAGAGCGCCACCAGCGGCCCGAACAGCGCGGCGGCCAGGGCGATCAACGCCCACCGCTCACCGATCGGGAACACCACGGTCCGCTTCAGCCAGTACGACACCGAGCCGGTGTCGGCCTGCACCCGCGTCGACGCCGCGTTCAACTTCCCGCCCAACCCGCCGGCGTCGCCGGTGACCACCTTCGGCCGGCGGGCCGCCTCGTCGTGCAGTACGCCGTACCAGGTGTCGGTCATGTGCCGCACGGTCTGCAAGGTCATCGCGGCCAGCGCCAGCGCCCAGCCGTAGCGGAACCCGGCGTGCGTGGCGCCGAAGCCCAGCCCGGCGTAGACGACGTATTCCTTGAACCGGTCGGCCATCGTGTCCAGCCAGCCGCCCCAGGCGCTGAAGTGCCGGGTGTAGCGGGCCACCTGCCCGTCCACGCAGTCGAGCACGAAACCCAGGTAGAGCAGCACCGCGCCGGCCACCAGCGCGGGCCGGCCGCCGACGCCGAACAGCACCGCCGCCGCCACCGCGAACAGCACCGAGAGCAGGGTGACCCCGCTCGGGCCCAGCCCGATCCGGGCGGCGGCCTTCGTCACGTACGGGGACCAGGTGCTGACGAAGAACGTGGTGAAGAAGTCGTCGCGCTCCTTCACCGACAGCTTCAACTCGGCCCGGTCCTCGTCGACCGCCGCCACCGCCGCCTCGGCGGCCGCCTGCTGCGCCGCGTCGCCGACCCGGTGCGCCACGAGCAGGCGTACCCGGTGGGCGAAGATCAGCGGCCCCCGGGCGGCGAGTTCGGCCACGAGCCGGTCCACCGCGGCCAGCGGCCCGCCGGTCCCGGTCACCGTCGCGGCCGGCGCAGGTCCGCCCGGCGCAGGTCCGGCCGGTGCGGCGGCCGCGCGGGCGGCGTCGGCGAGGGCCGGCAGGTCGGCCGCGCCGACCCGCAGCGCGCCGCCGAACACGCCCGTCGCGTCCGCGTCGTCGCCGACCGCGACCACCTGGCCGCGCTCCTCCCGCACCGTCGCCTGCCCGGCGGCCGGCGGATCGGTGAGCACCAGCGCCACCGTCGGCCCGACCGGGCTGGTCGCGAGATGCCGGAGAACGGCCGTGTGCGCCACCAGGTCGACGCCGCTGACCAGCACCGGGCCGGTCGCGCCGGACACCAGGTCGGCCAGCTCGGCCAGGTCGGCGGCCACCCGCACGTCGTCCGCCCCGGCCCGCCGCCACTGCGCGGCCAGGCGTTCGGTGGGCGATTCCCCGTCGGGTCGACCCGGGGCCGGCTCGGCCGAAGTGCTCGACGGCTCGGTGAGCCCGCCCGCCGCCGGGCCGGCGGCGAGCACGATCGCGAGCGTCACCGCTGCGCCGCGTCGGTGTAGGCCCGCAGTGCCTCGTCGATCGTTCCGTCGACCGTCAACCGTCCGGCGTCGAGGTAGAGCCCCCGACGGCAGAACCGGGTGAGGTCCTTGTCGTTGTGTGACACCAGCACCAGCGTGCGCCCTTCCGCGAGAAGTCGCTCGATGGTCGCATAGCACTTCGCGCGGAACTCGGCGTCCCCGACCGCGGTCACCTCGTCCACCAACAGCACCGGGTGCGGCAGGTGCGCGATCACCGCGAACCCCAGCCGCACCTTCATCCCCGACGAGTAGTGCCGCACCGACGTGTCGATGGCGCGTTCCACCTGCTCACCGGCGAACGAGACGATCTCGTCGAAGTGCCGGCGCAGGTAGGCCGGGGAGAGCCCGTGCAGCCCGCCGACCAGGTAGAGGTTCTCCCGTCCGGTCAGGTCACCGGAGAACCCGGCGGACAACTCCAGCAGCGGCGCCACCCGGCCGTGCACCCGGATCGCGCCCTCGTCGGGGATGAGCACGCCGGCGATCAGCCGCAGCAGCGTGCTCTTGCCGGTGCCGTTGCGCCCCACCACGCCTACCGTCTCGCCCGGCTCGATCCGGAACGACAGGTCCCGCAGCGGCCAGAACCGGCCGGCGTCGGGGTCGCGGGCGCCCCGGTGCACGAGCAGCTCCCGCAACCGGAGCTGCCGACGCCGGTTCCGGACGAACCGGATGCCCAGCCCGTCCGCCTCGATGATCGGCGCCACTCAGAGTTCCTTCAGCACGGCCGGTTCGAGGCGGCGGAACGCCCACCAACCGAGCGCCAGCACCAGCACGCTGCCCAGCACCGTGATCGTGAGCAGCCGGGCGTCCGGGAACTCGTCCGGATACCAGACCGCGTGGTGCAACTGGAAGATCCCGACCAGCGGGTTCAGCTCGTAGGCGACCTTGAGCCAGCCCGGCATGCCGGAGTCCCGGACCAGGTTGAACGGATAGATGATCGGGGTGGCGTAGAACAGCAGCCGGATCGCCAGCCGCATGATCCGCTCGATGTCGCGCATCAGCACGTTGCCCGCCGACAGCAGCAGCGCGAGGCCCACCAGCAGCACGAACTGCACGGCCACGGCCAGCGGCAGGGCGAGCAGGCTCCACCCGGGGTGGATCTTCCCCTGGGCCGCGTAGAGCGCCGCGATGGCGGCCAGGATCGGCAGCCCGGCCAGGTACTCGGCGAAGCGGCCGGCGACCCGACCGATCGGGAAGATCGGCCGGGGCAGGTTCATCGTGGTGATCAGCCGGGCCTGCCCGGTGAGCGCGCCGGCCGCCTCGGTCAACGCCGAGCTGGCCCACATCCAGGCGAAGATCCCGGTGATCAGGAACAGCGGGTACGAGCCGGCCGCCTCGCCCAGGTGCCGCCGGGTCGCCCCGGAATAGAGCACCCCGAACACGAACCAGTAGATCAGGCCCATGCCGAGGGGTTCGATGAGCGACCAGAGGTAGCCCAGCACCGACTGCTGGTACTTCACCGCGAGATCCCGCCGGATGAGGATGCGCAGCGAGGTGCGGGCGGACCAGAGCGCCGCGACGCCGGACGTCACCGCCTCATCGTCGCGCCGTCCCACCGTCGCCCGGCGGCCGTCCGCGCCGGATCACCCCAACGGGGTCAGCACTCGATCACGTTGACCGCGAGCCCGCCCCGCGCCGTCTCCTTGTACTTGACCTTCATGTCCGCGCCGGTCTCCCGCATGGTCTTGATGACCTTGTCGAGCGACACGTGGTGCACCCCGTCGCCGCGCAACGCCAGCCGCGCCGCGGTGATCGCCTTGATGCTCGCCACCGCGTTGCGCTCGATGCACGGGATCTGCACCAGCCCGCCGACCGGGTCGCAGGTGAGCCCCAGGTTGTGCTCCATGCCGATCTCGGCGGCGTTCTCCACCTGCTCCGGCGTGCCGCCCAGCGCCTCCGCCAACCCGGCCGCCGCCATCGAGCACGCCGACCCGACCTCCCCCTGGCAGCCGACCTCGGCCCCGGAGATCGAGGCGTTCTCCTTGAACAGCACCCCGATCGCGCCGGCGGCCAGCAGGAACCGGACCACCCCCTCGTCGGAGGCGCCCGGCACGAACCGGGTGTAGTAGTGCAGCACGGCCGGGATGATCCCGGCGGCGCCGTTCGTCGGCGCGGTGACCACCCGACCGCCGGCGGCGTTCTCCTCGTTGACCGCGAGCGCGAACAACGTCACCCAGTCCATCGCGCGCAGCGGGTCGTCCGCGCCGTTCTCCGCCTCCAGGCCGCGCCGCAGCTCGGCCGCGCGGCGGCGGACCTTCAACCCACCCGGGAGTACGCCGTCGCGGGTGCAGCCGTTCTCCACGCACTCCCGCATCACCCGCCAGATGTGCAGCAGCCCCACGCGGACGTCCGCCTCGCTGCGCCAGGAGAGCTCGTTGGCGAGCATCACCTCGCTGATCGACAGCCCGGTCTCCGTGGTGACCCGGAGCAGGTCCGCGCCGGTGAGGAACGGGTGCCGGACCCGGGTGGCGTCCGCCTTGATCCGGTCCGCCCCGGCGGCCTCCTCGTCCACCACGAACCCGCCGCCGACCGAGTAGTAGGTGCGGGACCGCACCTCGTTCCCGGCCGCGTCGAACGCCGCGAACGTCATCCCGTTCGGGTGGTACGGCAACGAGCGGCGACGGTGCAGCACCAGGTCCCGGTCCGGGTCGAAGTCGATCTCCTGGCTGCCGAGCAGGCGGAGCCGCCGCTCGTCCCGGATCCGCGCCACCCGCGGGCCGACGCCGTCGGTGTCGACCGTCTCCGGGGCCTCGCCCTCCAGCCCGAGCAGCACCGCGCGGTCGCTGCCGTGGCCGTGGCCGGTGGCGCCCAGCGAGCCGAACAGCTCCGCCTGCACCCGGGCCACGTCGGCGAGCTGCCCGTCGGCCTTCAGCCCGCCCACGAACGTACGGGCGGCCCGCATCGGCCCGACGGTGTGCGAGCTGGACGGCCCGATACCGACGCTGAAGAGGTCGAAAACACTGATCATGGCTGCACTTTCCTCGCCGTCGTCCCCGTTGTGCGGTTTCGAACCGGTGCGATGCCGCGCCCCCTGGTCCTGGGGTCGGACGGCCGGCGCCAAGGGTGGAGGCGCCGACCGGCGAGCCTACCCGCCCAGCTCAATACCCGCCCCCACCCCGCCTCACGCCCGGCTCCCCGGCGGACTCATGCGGGCGAGAGCATCTCCTGAAGGATGCGCTGCAGCTCGGTGCGGTCCTGCGGAGTGATCCTCGCCAGCCTGCGGTCGTACTCCGCCGCGAGGGCGGCAAGGGCACGATCCCGCGCCTGCGTGCCCTCGGCGGTCAGTACGAGCCGGTGACGCCGCAGGTCCGCGTCGTCGATCTCGCGCCGGATGAACCCCTTGGCGACGAGGTTGCGGACGTAGACCGTGACGCTCGCCTTGGGAAGCAGCAGTGCCGTGGCGATCTCGGCCGGGTACGGCGACGCCTCCACCTCGGCCAGGACGAAGAACTCCTTCGTCTCCAGCCCGACCTCGGCCAGCTCCCCCGTGCAGGCGTCCATCACCACGCCCAGCAGCCGCTGGTTCAGCGTCCACAGCTGCGCCCCGTCGACCGACATGCCACCCCTCCGCCACGTGGTACGGTTTCGTACTAGTTCCATCTCGTACAAACACGGTCTCGTACTGGACTCCTATGGAACATAATCTCACGGAGGAACCCAGACATGCTCACGCACCTCACGATCCCGCGCGGTCCCATCAGCCTCGCCGCGGACCTCCACCTGCCCGACGACGCCGACAGCAGCGCACCGCTGCGCGCCGTGGTGCTCTCCACCCCGGGCAGCAGCGTGAAGGAGCAGATCGGCGCCAACTACGCCTCCCGTCTCGCCGCCGGCGGCATCGCGGCGCTCGTCCTCGACCCCGCCCATCAGGGTCGGAGCGAGGGCGAGCCGCGCGACCTCGAAGATCCTTACCGCCGAGGTGAGGACATCTCCTACGCCATCGACGTGCTCGCCGCGACCCCCGGCGTCGACCCGCGCCGCGTCGGCGTCCTCGGCATCTGCGCCGGCGGCGGCTACGCCGTGCACACCGCCCGCACGGACCACCGCATCAGGGCGGTCGGCACGGTCGTCCCCGTCGACATCGGCGCGGCGTTCCGCGGCTTCTCCCCCGACGGTCCGGCCGCGGCACTCGACGCCCTCGCGGACGCCCGGACCGAGGAGGCCCGCTCCGGCGAGACGACCCGTGTGAACTGGCTGCCCGACACCCTGGAGGACGCCTCGGCAGCGGGCCTGACCGACATCGACACCACCCAGGCCGTCACCTACTACCGCACCGAGCGCGGCCGTAGCGAACACTCCACGAACCGGCGCCTCCTGCGCGGGGACTCCCTCCTGCTGGGCTACGACGCGTTCCACCTGGCCGATCAGCTCATGACCCAACCGCTCCAGGTCATCCTCGCCGGACGCGTCGGCAACACCGGCTCCCACGACACCGGCATGCGGCTGTGGAAGCTGGCCCCCAACCCCGTCGACCTCATGGTGATCGACGGCGCCGGTCACTACGAGATGTACGACGAACCCGCATACGTCGACGCCGCCGTCGACCGCCTCACCAGCTTCTACACGAACAACCTGTAGGGCGGGTGATCGAGAAGGGCCGGGTGGACGCGCGTCGGTGCGGCTGCTCCGGGGTAAGCACCTACGGGTGCCCGGGTCGCCGATCCTCCTCGGGGCCGAGGGCGCGGCGCGCACCCCTCTCTACCGTGGAATCAGCGCGGCGGATCGCCGCAGAAGTGGGAGACGACGATGAGTCGCAAACTGGTCCGGCCCCGTGAGGGGCGCATGCTCGCCGGTGTCTGCGCCGGCCTCGCCCAGCGGTTCGGCATGTCGGCCGGCATGGTCCGGCTGCTGTTCCTGCTGTCGCTGCTGCTGCCCGGCACCCAGGTGATCGTCTACCTGATCCTGTGGGTGCTGATGCCGAACGAGGACCGCTACCTCGCCACCCGCTGACCCGCACTCGACGACGCGCCCGCCCCTGGCGAGGGCGGGCGCGTCGTGCGAGGTCAGGGCGCCGTGTAGGTGACTGTCACCTGCTGGTAGCCGAGGGAGCGCAGCAGCCCCTCCAGCATCTTGCGGGTGTTCTCCTGGGCACGGGCGGTGAGCCCGCTGTCCCGGGCGGCCGAGGTGATCCGGTCCTCGGCCAGCTTGTAGATCTGCTGCTGCCGGTTGGGGTCGCCGGCCACCAGGTCGTTCAGCCGGTTGATCAGGCCCCGCTCCTCGGCGAAGACGTAGCTCTTGTCCATGTCCAGGTCGGTCTCGCCGAGCTGCGGCGCGGGCAGCTTGATCTCGACGGACTTGCCGTCCTCGGAGACCACCACGGCCCCGTCACCGATCTTCGCGAAGTCGACGTACGCCTCGACCCGGCCCGCCCCGACGAAGAGGGTGCGCTCGTTGAGCAGGAAGTCGGGCACGTTGCGCCGGTCCTTCTGCACGTCGACCACCACCTGGAAGTTGCCCTCCGCCGCCACGTAGCGGCTGAGGTCGCGGATCGACTTGAGCAGCGGCGGCTGGCTGCGGTCGGTCTGTTCCTTGGCGAACGGGTTGCGGAAGTCGGGCAGCCAGCCGGTCGCCTGCACGCCGAGCAGCACCACCACCGCCAGCGCGGCGGCGCCGAGCACCCAGAGCAGGCCGCGGGCCGGGCCACCGCCGCCGGTCGGCGCGGGAACGCCGGGGACCGGGTCGGGCTGGTATTCCGCCCGGTCGTGCAGGGACTCGCTGGTCGGGTATTCCGGGAACTCCCTGGTGGGCTGCTGGGTGTCACCGTCGCGGGCCATCGCCCTCACCGTCCTCGTCCGACACATCGACTGACAATGACGGTACGGGCACCGTGCGACACTCGCTCGCCGAGTGCCACGATCGAGTGAAAGACCAGGTCAGGCGAATGCGGAGAGCCCGGTCAGCCGCTGCCCGATGACGAGCTGGTGGATTTCCGAGGTGCCCTCGTAGGTGAGCACGCTCTCCAGGTTGTTGGCGTGCCGCATCACCGGATAGTCACCGGAGACGCCGTTCGCGCCGAGGATGGTGCGGCACTGCCGGGCGATGGCGAGCGCCTCCCGCACGTTGTTCAGCTTGCCCACGCTCACCTGCTCGGGGCGCAGCGTCCCGGCGTCGGCGAGCCGGCCCAGGTGCAGCGCCAGCAGCAGCCCCTTGTTCCACTCCACCGCCATGTCGGCGAGCTTCGCCTGGGTGAGCTGGAAGCCGGCCAGTGGCCGGCCGAACTGGGTGCGGGTGGTCGCGTACTCCAGGGCGGTCTCCAGGCAGTCGCGGGCCGCGCCGAGCGCGCCCCAGACGATGCCGTGCCGGGCCTCGGTCAGGCAGCTCAGCGGCGCCTTCAGGCCGACCGCCTCGGGCAGCTGCGCGTCCGCCGGCAGCCGCACGTCGTCGAGCGCGATCTCGCCGGTCAGTGAGGCACGGAGGGACATCTTGCGCCGGATCTCCCGCGCCGTCACACCCGGCGTGTCCATGGGTACGGCGAAACCGCGCACGCCGGAGTCGGTGCGGGCCCAGATCACCGCGACGTCGGCGATCGGCGCGTTGGTGATCCACATCTTGCCGCCGGTGAGGATCCAGTCGTCGCCGTCGCGGCGGGCCCGGGTGGCCATCGACGCCGGGTCGGAGCCGTGGTCCGGCTCGGTCAGCCCGAAGCAGCCGATCGCGTCGCCGGTCGCCATCGCCGGCAGCCACCGCTGCTTCTGCTCCTCGCTGCCGAAGCGCCAGATCGCGTACATGGCGAGCGAGCCCTGCACCGAGACCAGCGAGCGGACGCCGGAGTCGCCGGCCTCCAGCTCCAGGCAGGCCAGCCCGTACGCGACGGCGGACGCCCCGGCGCAGCCGTAACCGGTCAGGTGCATGCCGAGCAGACCCAGCTTGCCGAACTCGCGGGCCAGCTCGCGGGCCGGCACCTCGCCGTCCTCGTACCAGCCGGCGACGTGCGGACGGACCCGGTCGGTGACGAGCTGGCGCACGACGGCACGGATCTGGCGCTCCTCCTCGCTCAGCGACGCGTCGAGGTCGAGCAGGTCGAGAGGAGTCATGGCGTCACCTTAACCAAGACTCAGGAGGTCGTCACTCGCCCTGTTCGCCGAGGACCAGCACCCGGGCGTGGATCTGGTTGCGCTGCTGGAGCGCGGCGCGTAGCGCCCGGTGCAGGCCGTCCTCCAGGTAGAGGCCGCCGTTCCACTGCACCACGTGCGGGAAGAGGTCGCCGTAGAAGGTGGAGTCCTCCGCGAGCAGCTTGTCCAGCGCCAGTTCCCGCTTGGTGGTGATGAGCTCGGCCAGCCGCAGCGGGCGCGGTGGGATCTCGGCCCACTGCTTCAGCGTGTAGTTGTGCTCCGGGTAGGGACGCCCGTCCCGGACCGCCCTGAAGATCACGGCGCGTTCTCCTCCCCCAGGCCCGGCTGACGATGTGGGTGCCAGCCTAGCCGCTCAGCTCCACCGCCCCCGCCGCACCACATCATCCACCGGGCGCCGCCCCCGCCGCAGCGACGGTGACCTGTGGTCGACAGCTCGATAACCGACGGTGACGGCACCGATCGGGTGCAGCTCCGGCGGCACCCCGAACGCGTCCCGGTATTCCCCGATCCGCTGCGGCGGAATGCCGAAGAAGCAGGCGCCCAGCCCCTCGTCCACCGCGGTGAGCAGCATCAGCAGCGCGGCGAAGCCGGTGTCCACATACCAGTAGGGCACCGGCCAGCGCTCCTCGGCGCGGTCCGCCCAGCCCTTGTCCGGCTCGGCGTACCGGTCCAGGTAGGCGTCGCGGTTGGCGTGCGGCACCACGATCAGCGGGGCCCGGCGCATCCCGGCCAGCCAGCGTTCCCGGCCACCGCCCTCCGGCGTGGTGGCCGCCCAGAACCGCTCGCGGTCGGCCGGCTCCTCCAGCACCAGGAAGCCCCAACCCTGCGCGAACCCGGCCGAGGGGGCCCGGACCGCGTGCTCCAGCAGCCGGTCCACGGTCTCCGGCGGCACCGGCCGGTCGGGGTCGTAGTTGCGGACCATCCGGCGGCGCCGGACCACGTCGGCGAACTCCACGCTCAGGCCTCCGGCCGGACGCCCCAGGCGCCGCGCCAGGTCTGCCCCGGGTCGAGCGTGATCAGGTCCTTGCCGGAGCGGAACGCGTCCGGCGGGCAGGTCATCGGCTCCACCGCGACCGAGCGGCGGTGCCGCTCCCCGCCGAGCGTGTCCCCGGTGAACACCTGCCACCAGCCGAACTCGCGGTCGGCCCAGATCCGCAACCCGGACGCGCCGTCCGGCGCGCCGAGCGTCACCGCCGAACCGCCGTCGGTGTCCCGCGCCACGTCACCGAAGGCCAGGTCGAGCACCAGGTCACCGATCGGGCGGGGCGCGGTGAAGTCGTATTCCGTGCCGCTCACCTCGGTCGCCGCCACCGGCAGCAGCCGACCGTCGGTCAGCACCCGGTTGCGGCCCGGCACCCGCAGCAGCAGGTCGTCCACCGCGACCTTGGGGAGCTGGAAGTAGGGGTGCACGGAGAAGCCGAACGGCGCCGGCTCGCCGGCCAGGTTCGTCACCTCGTGCTCGGCGCGCAGGCCGTCCGGGCCGACGCTCCACCGGCTGCGCAGCCGCAACGACCACGGATAGCCGGGGGTGGGCGGCAGGTCGTAGCCGATCGTGACGCTCGCCGGCGACTGCTCGACCAGCTCCCACCGGACCCAGTTGACCAGGCCGTGCAGGGCGTTGTGCCGCTCCGGCTCGGTCAGGTCGAGCTGGAGGGAACGGTCCCCGAACGTGTACTGGCCGTCCCGGATCCGGTTCGGCCAGGGCGCCAGCACGTGCCCGGCCGAGCCCGGGCTCAGCTCGTCCTCGGCGTACCCGTCGAGGTAGTCCACGCCGTCGTGCCGGTAGGCCCGCAGCCCGCCGCCGACCTCCACCACGACGGCCTGGTGGCCGTCGGCGGAGATGGTCCACTGTGTACCCGAGGGTGCGTGCACGTCTTTCCCCATTCGGCGACCCTACCGTCAGCGACGCTCCTCGGCGGGGGTGGAGGCGCGATATCGGATCAGCGCGGGGAACGCCACCACCAGCAGCGTCGCCAGCACGGCGGCGGCGATGCCACCGCCCACCATGGCGACGCCGGTGCCGAACCCGGCGGCCGTCGCGCCGGCCCGCAGGTCACCCAGGCGGGGGCCGCCGGCCACCACCACCGTGTTCACGCCCTGCAGCCGGCCACGCATCCGGTCCGGCGCGTAGACCAGCAGCATCGACTGCCGCAGGGTGGCGCTGACCAGGTCTGCGGCGCCGGCCACCCCGAGCAGCAGCACCGCCAGCCAGAGTTGGCCGGCCAGCCCGGCGAGCGCGATCGCCACACCCCACCCGACCACCGCCACGGCCAGCGCCAGCCCCTGCCGACGGACCCGGCCGATCCAGCCGGAGGTGAGACCGCCCAGCATCGCGCCGATCGCGATCGAGCTGTAGAGCCAGCCGACCGCCGCGCCGCCGCCGAAGCGCTCCTGCGCCAGCTCGGGGAAGAGCGCCCTCGGCATGGCCAGGATCATCGCGATCAGGTCGATGGCGAAGGAGAGCAGCAGCACCGGCGTGGTGGCCAGATAGCGGAAGCCGTCGACGATGCTGCCCAGCCCGGCCCTGCGGACACCGCCGCCCGGGTCCGGCTCGGGCGGCATCGCCGGCAGCCGCAGCGTGGCCCAGAGCGAGACGGTGAACAGCAGCGCGTCCAGCCCGTACGCGACGGGCAGCGCCGCGTCGACACGCCAGGTGGCGAAGATCAGCCCGGCGGCCAGCGGGCCGAAGACGGCTGCGGCGGTGAACGTGGTGTAGTTCAGCGTGGTGGCCGCCGGCACCAGCTCGGCCGGCACCAGCCGGGGCAGGATCGCGCTGCGGGCCGGTGAGGTGATCGCGAACGCCACCGCCTGCACGCCGACCAGCAGCAGGAGGAGCACCGGGCTGCGCGCCCCGGCCAGCGACTGCACCAGCAGCCCGAGCGTCGCGGCCCAGAGCAGCGTGCCGGCCGCGAGCAGCACCCGACGCCGGTCCCGGGCGTCGGCGACCGCGCCGCCCCAGAGCCCGAAGACCAGCAGCGGCACGAACCCGGCGACGCCGAGCAGCCCGACCCAGAACGAGCCGCCGGTGAGGTCGAACATCTCCACCGGCACCGCCACCGCGGTGAACTGGAAGCCGAACATCGCCACCGCGTTGCCGAGCCACACCCGCCGGTACGCGGGCACGCCGAGCGGGCGCAGGTCGATCGCCCAGCGGCGGGGTCCACCCGGCCGGGCCTGCTTGAGCTGGGTCACGGCGCGAGCCGCTCGACGACCCAGACGCCGCTCTCCGCCAGTCGGAACCGCAGCCGGTCGTGCAGCCGGCCGGCCCGACCCTGCCAGAACTCCACCGTCTCCGGGCGGACCCGGAACCCGCCCCAGTGCGGCGGCGCCGGGATCTGCTCGACGGCGGCGAAGCGCTCCGCCGCCGCCCGGTACTCCGCGTCCAGCGCGGCCCGGTCCGGCACCACCGCGGACTGGGTGCTGGCCCATGCCCCGAGCTGCGAGCCGCGCGGCCGGACCGCGAAGTAGGACTCGGTCTCGGCCCGGGTGACCCGCTCCACCCGGCCGGTGACGGTCACCTGCCGCTGCATCGGGAACCAGGGGAAGACCAGGCTGGCCCACGGGTTGGCGGTCAGCTCGGCGCCCTTGCGCGACAGGTGGTTGGTGTAGAGGACGAAGCCCTCCGCGTCGTAGCCCTTGAGCAGCACGGTGCGGCCGCTGGGTCGCCCCTGCGCGTCGGCGGTGCCGAGCACCATCGCGTTCGGCTCGGGCAGCGGGTGGGCCACCGCGTCGGCGAACCAGCGGGCGAACTGGGTGTGCCAGTCCGCGGCCAGGTCCGATTCGGTCAGGCCCAGGTCGGCGTCGTACTCGTTACGCATGCCGGCCGGGGCGGGTGTGTCGCCTGTCACTCTCGCCGTTCCTCTCCCGGGCTCGCCCGCGTCCCCCGACGCTGGCCAGGCCCCGCCGCCCAGTCTTCTCCTACCCGCACCGGCGTCCACCGGCGGGGATGTCGCGTGGCGCACAGTGGCTGCGGGTCGCGCACGTGGTTACTCACCGGGCAAGATGTCACGAACCACATCCCGAGGGTCGCCTGAGCTGCGGAGCCGGATCGGCCCGACCGGGCGCACCGAGCCGGAAGCCAGGAGACGACATGTCCGATTTCAAGCCGGGCCTGGAGGGCGTCGTAGCCTTCGAGACCCAGATCGCCGAACCCGACCGCGCGGGCGGATCGCTGCGCTACCGGGGCGTGGACATCGAGGATCTGATCGGCCAGGTCTCCTTCGGCAACGTCTGGGCGCTGCTGGTGGACGGCCGGTTCGGCCCGGGCCTGCCGCCGGCCGAGCCGTTCCCGGTGCCGGTGCACTCCGGCGACATCCGGGTCGACGTCCAGTCCGCGGTCGCCATGCTGGCCCCCTACTGGGGTCTCGACCAGCTCCTCGACATCTCCGACGAGCAGGCCCGCGAGGACCTGGCCCGGGTGTCGGTCACCGCGCTGTCCTTCGTCGCCCAGTCGGCCCGCGGGCTGGGCCTGCCGGCGGTGCCGCAGAAGGAGATCGACAAGGCGGAGACCATCGTCGAGCGGTTCATGAAGCGCTGGCGCGGCGAGCCCGACCCGCGGCACGTCAAGGCCGTCGACGCCTACTTCATCTCGGCCGCCGAGCACGGCCTGAACGCCTCCACCTTCACCGCCCGGATCGTCGCCTCCACCGGCGCGGACGCCGCGGCCTGCATCTCCTCCGGCATCGGCGCCCTCTCCGGCCCACTGCACGGCGGCGCACCGTCCCGGGTGCTCAGCATGCTGGAGGCGGTCGAGCGCAGCGGCGACGCCGAGGGGTACGTCAAGGGCGTCCTCGACCGGGGCGAGCGGCTGATGGGCTTCGGCCACCGGGTCTACCGGGCCGAGGACCCGCGTGCCCGCGTGCTCCGGCGCACCGCCAAGGAGCTGGGCGCGCCGCGCTTCGAGGTCGCCGAGGCGCTGGAGAAGGCCGCCCTGGCCGAACTCCAGGCCCGCCGCCCGGACCGCGTGCTCGCCACGAACGTCGAGTTCTGGTCGGCCGTGGTGCTGGACTTCGCCGAGGTGCCGGCGCACATGTTCACCTCGATGTTCACCTGCGCCCGGATGGGCGGCTGGTCCGCGCACATCCTGGAGCAGAAGAAGCTCCAGCGGCTGGTCCGCCCGTCCGCCACCTACGTCGGCCCGGGCACCCGCAAGCCGCAGCAGGTCGAGGGCTGGGACGCCATCCCGCACAACGTCTGAGGTGTAAGGAGGGGCCCCCGCTTAACGCATTCTGCATAGGCGGGGGCCCTTCTTAACACCTGCTTTGTGGCGTACGCCTCAGCGGCCGGCGTGGGACCAGCGGGTGGGTCCGGCCGGGCGGGTGCGAGGATGGGGGCCGGCAGCGCTGCCGGCCGGGCTCGGATCCCGGCCGTCCCGTGCGTCCGGCGCACGAGCCGGCCGTCGGTCCGCGCCCGCAGGAACAGGGCCCGCCCTCGCCCATGCGGAAGGATCGAGACAACCGTGGCTGACGCACCGACCATCCGGATTCCCGACGACCTCAAGCCCGCCGACGGCCGTTTCGGCTGCGGCCCGTCCAAGGTCCGTCCGGCGGCGGTTTCCGCGCTCGCCGACGTCGCCACCAGCTACCTGGGCACGTCGCACCGGCAGAAGACGGTCCGCGACCAGGTCGCCCGGCTGCGCCGCGGGCTCGCCGAGTTCTTCTCGCTGCCCGAGGGCTACGAGGTGGTGATCGGCAACGGCGGCACCACCGCCTTCTGGGAGGTCGCCACGTTCGGCCTGGTCCGCGACCGGGCCCAGTTCGCCAGCTTCGGCGAGTTCGGCGCGAAGTTCGCCAAGTCGGTCTCCGACGCGCCGTTCCTGGGCGAGCCGACCGTCCGCAAGTCCAAGGCGGGCAGCGCGCCGTCGCTGGTCGCCGAGGCCGGCGTGGACGTCTACGCCACCCCGCACAACGAGACCTCCACCGGCGTGGCGGTGCCGATCAGCCGGGTGCCGGGCGCCGACGAGGGCTCGCTGCTGCTCGTCGACGCCACCTCCGGCGCCGGCGGGCTGGACGTCGACGTCGCCGAGACCGACGTCTACTACTTCGCCCCGCAGAAGTGCTTCGGCTCGGACGGCGGCCTCTGGCTCGCCCTGATGTCGCCGGCCGCGCTGGCCCGGGCCACCGAGGTCAAGGCGTCGGGCCGCTACATCCCGGCCTTCCTCGACCTGGTCACCGCGATCGACAACTCGCGGCTGGAGCAGACCTACAACACGCCGGCGCTGGCCACCATCTTCCTGGCCGCCGAGCAGACCGACTGGATGAACGCGCAGGGTGGGCTGGCCTGGGCGGCCAAGCGCACCGCCGAGAGCGCCGCCGCCGTGTACGGCTGGGCCGAGCGCTCCCCGTACGCCAGCCCGTTCGTGTCGGACCCGGCGCTGCGCTCCAACGTGGTCGCCACCGTCGACTTCGCCGACGGGGTGGACGCGACCGCGATCGCCAAGGTGCTGCGCGCCAACGGCATCGTCGACACCGAGCCCTACCGCAAGCTCGGCCGCAACCAGCTGCGGGTGGCGCTCTTCCCGGCCGTCGAGCCGGCCGACGTCGAGGCGCTCACCGCGTGCGTCGACCACGTGGTGGAGCGACTCTGATCACGTCGTGACGCTGGGTGGTCGCCGGGGCTCCGGCGGCCACCCACCGTGATCGTTGCCGCAGCTCAGTCGCGACATGCCGGGGTGTCGCTCTCCCCACGGCTGGGAAGATGAGCGTACGGTGGTTCGAGACGCCCGGGTGGCCGGCTCGTGGCGTGTGACGGCCAGCGAAGCGGGACGGAGGCAAGCCGATGCGCCCAGTACGCTTCGTCGCTCTCTCCGAGGACGGCCAGGCCCTGGTGCTCACCGACGAGGTGGGCCGCCTGCTCGCGCTGCCCATCGACGAGCGCGTGGCCTCGGTGCTGCACGCCGAGCCGGGCGCGACCCCGCTCGCGGTGGTGCCCGCCTCCACCGATCCCACGCCGTCACTGTCCCCGCGCGACATCCAGGCCCGGATCCGGTCCGGCGAGTCCGCGGAGGACGTGGCCCGCATCGCCGGCGTCCCGGTCGACCGGGTGCTGCGCTACGCCGGCCCGGTGCTCCAGGAGCGGGCCATGCTGGCCCAGCACGCCCGCCGCACCCGACTCAAGGGCGCCGAGAAGCCGACCCCGCTGGCCGAGGTGGTCAACGGCCGGCTGGCCCAGCACGGCATCGACACCGAGAAGATCTCCTGGGACGCCTACCGCCGCGACGACGGCACCTGGCGGATCATCGCCACCTGGCCGTCCGGCAAGGCCACCGCGCAGGCGGTGTGGGATCTCGACAAGTCCCGGCAGAACGTGGTCGCACACGACGACATGGCGCAATACCTGTGCGCCGAGCGTCCCACGCCGATCCTCGGCCAGGAGCCGGCGCCGGAGCGGGGCGGTCACGCGCTGCCCGGCCCGTCGCGCGGCGAGCCGAGCCGGGGCGGCCACGGCCTGCCGTCCGGGGTCGAGCAGGCCCGCCCGGGGCGGGACCCGATCCGCGCCGGCCGGGACGCGCTGCTCGCCTCGCTGGACCGACCGCTCGGCGGCACGTCCGGGCGCGGGCTCGACACCCGTTCCCCGGCCGCGCTGGCCGGCTCCGACGCGCCCCGGCAGCGGGCGGTCGCCGGCGGTGCCGCCGCGCTGCTCGGTGGCGGCCAGGGCTCGGCGTTCGACGACGACTCGGACGCGCCGAAGGAGATCCCGGCCGTGCCCTCGCTGGCGGTGCTCCGACCCCGGCGCACCGGCAACCCGCCGGCGTCCGGCGGCGCCGGCACCGAGTCGGGCGAGGCCGGCGGCAAGCCGCGCAAGCGGCTGCCGAGCTGGGACGACGTCCTCTTCGGCAGCGGCCCGGCGGCCCGCGAGTCCTCCTGATCCACCGGTCCACCCTGGCGCACACCTGACGTGAGGCACTCGAAGTGCCCGCGTGCCAGGGTGGACCCATGGAGTACACGAACCTGGGACGCACCGGCCTGTCGGTGAGCCGGCTCTGCCTCGGCACCATGAACTTCGGGCCGCAGACGAACGAGCCGGACAGCTTCGCCATCATGGACCGGGCGCTGGAACACGGGATCAACTTCTTCGACACCGCGAACGTCTACGGCTGGAAGCAAGGCGAGGGCATCACCGAACAGATCGTCGGCCGGTGGTTCGCCCAGGGCGACGGGCGCCGTGACAAGGTCGTGCTGGCCACCAAGGTGTACGGCAAGATGAGTGACTGGCCCAACGATCAGGGCCTGAGCGCCCGGCACATCATCCGGGCCTGCGAGGACTCGCTGCGCCGCCTCCAGACCGACACCATCGACCTCTACCAGATGCACCACGTCTCCCGGACCACGCCGTGGGAGGAGATCTGGCAGGCGATGGAGACGCTCGTCGCGCAGGGCAAGGTGCTCTACGTCGGGTCGTCCAACTTCGCCGGCTGGCACATCGCGCAGGCGCAGGCGGCCGCCGGGAAGCGCAACTTCCTCGGCCTCGTCTCCGAGCAGTCCATCTACAACCTGCTCACCCGGCACGTCGAGCTGGAGGTGATCCCGGCCGCGCAGCACTACGGGCTGGGCATCATCCCCTGGTCGCCGCTGCACGGCGGGCTGCTCTCCGGGATCATCCGGAAGATGGCCGACGGCAGTGCCGCCCGCGGCACGTCCGGCCGCTCGGCCGACGCGCTGGCCGAGCATCGGAACACCATCGAGGCGTACGAGAAGCTCTGCGCCGACCTGGGCCAGGACCCGGCTGATGTGGCACTGGCCTGGCTGCTCTCCCGGCCCGGGGTGACCGCCCCGATCGTCGGTCCGCGCACCATGGACCAGCTCGACCGCAACCTGGGCGCGCTCGACGTCCAGCTGGACGAGGCCACCCTGACCCGCCTCGACGAGCTGTTCCCGCCGATCGGCAACGGCGGCCCCGGCCCCGAGGCCTGGGCCTGGTAGGTGTAAGGAGGGGCCCCCTGTTAACGCCTCAGGTAGAGGAGGGGGCCCCTGTTAACAACCCGACGGCGGAGTTCAGAGCGGCCAGGCGGCGAGCCGGGTGTAGCGCGCGGGGCGGCCGAGGTGGCTGCGGACCAGGACCAGCTCGTCGGCCGGCCAGTCCGGGCCGGCGTAGCCGTGCAACGCCTCCCGGTCGGCCCGCACGTCCGCGCGGGGCACACG
Organism: Micromonospora humi; assembly: GCF_900090105.1. Lineage (GTDB taxonomy): Bacteria > Actinomycetota > Actinomycetes > Mycobacteriales > Micromonosporaceae > Micromonospora > Micromonospora humi. The sequence goes on from NZ_FMDM01000006.1 coordinate 99,808, forward strand.
GTCGCCGGGACGCGCGATGGTCAGGTGGGCCCGGAACGGCTTGTCGTCGTCGTGCGGCAGCCCGGCCCGGCGCAACCCGTCGCGGACCAGCCGGGCGAGCGCGTCCAGCGCGTCGGTCTCACCTCGCACGTCCACCCAGAGCACCGTGGACCGCCCCTGGCCGAAGCTGCCCCCGCCACCGAGCCGCAGCCGAGGCGAGCTGTCCCGGTCGTCCCGGAACGCCTGTGCGGCCAACCCGAGCGTGCTCTCCACGGCGACCAGCCGGTCGTCCGGCACCTCGCCGAGGAACGCCAGCGTGAGGTGGAGGTGGGCCGGGTCGGCGAGCCGCACGTGAGCGCCGTCGGCGATCCGTAGCTCGGCGACCCGCACCGTCAGGTCGGCGACCGCCGCCTCGGGCGGGTAGATCGCCGCGAAGAGCCGCACCCGGTCAGTGGTGTCGCTGGTGGTGCGCCGCCCGGGCGGCCGGCAGGGTCAGCCCGGCGGCGTGCAGCAGCCCTTCGACGCGGACCCGTTCGATTTCCCGATCGACGCCGTCCAGCTCGGTGAGGTGCTCGGCGATGCCGAGGGCGTGGCAGGCGGCGCGCAGCCGCTCGTCGTACGCCTCGATGACCGCGCCGTGCCACACCACCGAGCGGTCGGCGGCGGCCAGCCGGTGGCCGCCGAGCCGGCGCAGGTCGACGGCGAGCTGCTCCAGTGGGCGGCGGCCCTCCCGCTCGAACTCGGTGAGGTCGATGTCGCGGGTCAGCGCCTCGGCCTCGATGGCCCGGTCGAGGCGGGCGATGGTGCGGCCCTCACGGCGCCGCTCCCGCCACTCGGCCCAGCCGCACGCGACCCGGTCGATGATCTCGTCGGCGCAGAAGATCAACGCGAAGAGGGCGGGCAGGCAGCAGACGGCGAGGATCGCCAGCGCCAGCAGCACACCCTGCCCCAATCCCACACATCGACGCTAAGCCCTGCCGCACCCACCCGCTACCCGTTTGCCAAAACCGACGCGAGTGTTAAGCGGGGCCCCTCCTAGGCAGAATGCGTTAAGAAGGGGCCCCGCCTTTCACTCGGCGCCGGGGGACACCACGTAGAAGCGAGGCATCGGCAGCACCCGAAGGCGCAGCCGGGCACCGGAGCGGCGCAGCTGCCAGGTGAGCGCCAGCAGCGCGGCGGCCAGCGAGATCAGGCCACCGATCCAGATGCTCGCGCCGGCGCCGAAGCGCTCGGCCACCCACCCGATGATCGGCGCGCCGACCGGGTTGGTGCCCAGGAACACCAGCACCCACAGCGCCATCACCCGGCCCCGGAAGGACGCGTCGACGCCGAGCTGCACCCGCTGGTTGGCGGCCTGGGCGAAGAAGACCATGAAGAAGCCGGTGGGCAGCAGGAGCGACACCACCATCCAGTACGCGGGCGCGAGCCCGACGAGCGTGCCGAAGCTGGCGCAGCCGATCGCCGCGCCGAGCACCAGCCAGACCGAGGGCCGGCTGCGCCGGCCGGTCCCGGCGAGCGCGCCGACCAGCGCGCCGACCGCCAGCGCGGTGCTGAACAGGCCGAACGAGGCGGCACCGGTCTGGAACACGGTCTTGGCCAGCGCGGCGAGGGTGAGCTGGAAGTTGAACAGGCTCATCCCGATCACCGACATGACCACCATGGGCAGCAGGAGGTCGGGGCGGCGGGCGACGTAGCGCAGGCCGTCGATCACCCTGGCCTGGTCCCGTTCGCCGGCCGGCGGCAGGTCCTTGCGGTGCAGTTCCGCCGGGCGCATCCGGACCACGTTGACCAGCGGGGCGATCGAGCTGAGCGCGGTGAACATGAAGACCGGGCCGACGTCGAAGGCGGCGATGGCGAGGCCGGCGACGGCGGGGCCGACGATCCGGGCGGAGTTGAACACGGCCGCGTTGAGCGAGAGCGCGTTCGGCAGCAGCGGCACGCCGACCAGCTCGGAGACGAAGGCCTGCCGTACCGGGGTCTCGACCGCGTTGGCGACGCCGAGCAGGGCGGCGAACGCGAAGACGTGCCAGAGCTGCACCACGCCGGTGACGACCAGCAGGCTCATGCCGAGCGCCAGCACGGTCCAGAACGCGTTGGCGACGAAGAGCAGCATCCGCTTGTCGTACCGGTCGGCGAGGCGGCCGGAGAGCAGGGTGAGCAGGAGGACGGGGGTGAACTGCAACGCGGTGACCACGCCGAGCGCGGTCGCGGAGTTGTCGCTGAGCTCGAGGACGAGCCAGTCCTGGGCGATGAACATCATCCAGACGCCGATCAGTTTGATCAGCTGCCCGGTGGCGAAGAGTCGGTAGTTACGGACTCGTAGGGACTGGAACATCGTGCTCAGCTTGGCCTGCACTCTAGGTGCGCCTCCTCGCGTCGGGTACGCCTCATCCACAACGGACGAAGCGGACCGCGCGACCCGGTGTCAGGCGCGTGCGATTCCCTGGAGGATGTCCGCGGCCCGCCGCAGCGTGTCGCGTTCCTCCTCGGTGAGCGCGGCCAGCCGGCTGGCCAGCCATTCGTTGCGGGCCCGCTCGAACTGGTCGAGCACGGCCCGTCCCCCTTCGGTCGCCGCCAGGATGACCTGCCGTCCGTCGGTCGGGTGGGGGGTGCGCTGCACGAGGCCGCGCTCCTCCAACTTCGCGACGATCTTGGTCATCGTCGGCGGCTGCACCCGTTCCACGTCGGCCAGTTCCCGTGGCGTGAGGGCGCCCGCCAGTTTGAGGCTGGTGAGCGCCGACAGCTGGGTGACCGTGAGGTCGCCGACCGGTCGGGCCTGTCGGACCCGCCGGTTGAGCCGGGTGATCGCATCTCGCAGCTGGGGGGCCAGCTGCGCCGGTGGCACGCGTCTCGCCGTCACCGTCCGCTCCGTCACACTAGTTAGCCTAACTAATGAGCCTGGCTAACGACACGCGTTATGACCAGGCTCACCAGCGTCAGAGCAGCACGGACTCGATCGGCCCGCGCAGGAAGTAGAGGACGAAGAGCGCGGCCACGCCGTACAGCAGGGGGTGGACCTCCCGGGCCTTGCCCTTCGCCAGCTTCACCAGCACATAGCTGATCACGCCGGCTCCGATGCCGTTCGAGATCGAGTAGGTGAACGGCATCAGCACGATCGTCAGGAACGCCGGGATCGCGATCTCGTAGTCGGTCCAGTCGATGGTCCGGACCGCCGTCATCATCAGGAAACCGACCACCACCAGCGCCGTCGACGCGGCCTCGAACGGCACGATCGCCGACAGCGGCGCCAGGAACATGGCCAGCAGGAACAGCAGGCCGGTGACCAGGTTGGCCACCCCGGTCCGGGCACCCTCGCCGACACCGGCGGCACTTTCGATGTACGACGTGTTGCTCGACACCGACGCCGCACCACCCGCGGCGGCGGCGATCGAGTCGACCAGCAGGATCTCCTTGGCCCGCGGCGGGGTGCCCTGCTCGTCGAGCATGTCCCCCTCCTGGCCGATCGCGACCATCGTGCCCATGGTGTCGAAGAAGTCCGTGATCAGCAGCGTGAAGACGAACATCAGCGGGACCAGCCAGCCCACCCGGGTCCACGAGTCGAGCACGTTGAAGTTGCCCAGCAGCGACAGGTCCGGCAGGTCCACCACCTGCTTCGGCAGCTCGGGCACGTTCAGCGCCCAGCCCTTCGGGTTCGGCTTGCCGTCGACGAACGACGGGCCGATGTTGCCGATCGCCTCGACCACGATGGCCAGCACCGTGGAGGACAGGATGCCGATCAGGATCGCGCCCCGGACCCGGCGGACCACCAGCACCACGGTGACCAGCAGGCCCACCACGAACACCAGCATCGGCCAGCTGACGATCTTGCCGTTGATGCCCAGCCCGACCGGCACCGTGCTGTTCGCCGCGTCCGGCACCCGCCGGACGAAGCCGGCGTCGACCAGGCCGATGATGGTCAGGAACAGTCCGATACCGACGCCGATCGCGGTCTTGAGCTGGGTCGGCACCGAACGGAACACGGCGGTCCGCAGGCCGGTGAGCACCAGGATGCCGATCAGCACACCCTCGATGACCACCAGGCCCATCGCGTCCGCCCAGGTCATCTGCGGCGCGATCTCGAACGCGACGAGCGCGTTCACGCCCAGCCCGGCGGCCAGCGCGATCGGGAACCGGGCCACCACCCCCATCAGGATGGTCATCAGGCCCGCGACCAGGGCGGTCGCCGCGGCCAGCGCCGGGATGGCGAGGGTACGACCGTCCGCGTCCTCGGCGCCGCCGAGGATCAGCGGGTTCAACACCACGATGTACGCCATCGTGAAGAACGTGGCGAAGCCGCCGCGGATCTCCCGCCCGGTCGTCGACCGGCGGGCGGAGATCTCGAAGAAGCGGTCGAACGCGTTACGCGGGTGCGCGGGGTCGGGCGGTGTGCCGTGGTCCGCCGGCGGGGCAATGGACATCGGGTCCTCATCTGGTTGATCGACCGGTTTCGTCGCGCGCATCGTGCCAGATCACCCGGCGGACAGGGAAGGACGATCACGTACGCTGGGCCGGTGCCCCAGGAGCAGCAGCCGCGGCCCGAGCCGCTCGACCCGCCGATGGTGCCGTTCGCCGTCGCCGGGCTGATCGCCTGGGCGGTGGCCGGCCTGGTGCTGCTGCTCTTCTTCCGCGACTGGCTGACCGCGCACGGCCACCAGAACTGGCTCTGGACCTGCCTCGCCGGTTTTCTGTGGGGCTTTCCCGGCCTGGCCACGATGATGCGGCACGACGCCAACCGGCGTCGCCGTCGGGCGGCCGCCGAGCGTCAGCGCTGACCGGTCAGGAGTGGCCGTACGGCTCCGCCGGCTCGGCCGCCTCCACCGAGCCGGGCGCGCGGCTGACCGACATCGCCTCGACCGCGCTGTCGTCGTAGACCGTGGGCAGTTCGTCGACAGGCGTCTCGACCGCTCCGACGAGCGTCTCCGAGTGCGCGCCGCAGCCGTGGTCGGCGCTCACCACCCGGCCGTCGTCCGGGGCGAAGAAGTTGCCGCACGCCCCGAAGGACTGCCGCAGCGAGCCGGCCAGCGGCAGATAGAAGCCGCAGGTGCCGCAGCGGGCGGCGGCCGGCGCGGCGGTCGAGATGGCGGCGTCCGGCCCGTGGTCGCCGTCGTACCAGCGCTGGGCGGTGTCGGCGCGCCCCTCCCGGGACAGCACCCGGGCCCGGCCGAGGCCCAGTTCCCAGGCGGTCTCCTCCACGGCCGGGTCGTCGGAGAGCAGGTAGCCCGGGGCGAGCCGCTCGTCGTCGGCCGGGGTGGTCAGCAGGTCGCCGGGGCCCAGGTCGCCGGGCTGGAGCCGCTCCTGCCAGGGCAGCCAGCCCGGGGCGAGCAGCGCGTCGGGGCCGGGCAGCAGCACGGTCTCGCAGATGGTGACGTGCTTGCTGCGCGCCACCCGGGTCACCGTGACGGCCCACCGCCAGCCGCGGTAGCCGGCCATCCGGCACTCGAAGTAGTGGGTGACGACCCGGTCGCCCTCGGCGACGGCCTGGAGGTGGTCACCGATGTCGGTCGGCTCCACCTCGGTGATGGCGTCGCGGGCCACCTCGACGGCGGCGGCGCAGACCTGGTCGAGCCGGGGAGCGCGGGCGGATACGGGCCTGGTCACTCTTCCATTGTTCCCCATGCCCGTAGGCGGGTTGTCTCCGGGTGATGCGGCGCGCGGGGGGCGGATGGGCGAGGATGGGACACATGGCGCTGTCCTCCCGCTCCGGCCGCTCCTTTCTCGGGCGGACCGTCGGCACCGGCATCCGCGCCACCCGGCTGCTGCTGCGGGGGTCGCTGCACGGCGGGCGCTGGATGACCCGCCGGGCCGGCACCGCCCGGGCCCGCAGCGCCGGCAACGAGGTCGGCATGGTCCGCCTGTTCGACCTGCACGCGCTCTCCTGCGCCGGGGACACGCTCATCGCCATCGGCCTGGCCGGGACGATCTTCTTCGACGTGCCGCTGGGCGAGGCCCGCAACAAGGTCGCGCTCTACCTGCTGGTGACCATGGTTCCGTTCGCCATGCTCGCCCCGGTGGTCGGCCCGCTGCTCGACCACTTCCGCCACGGCCGCCGGTACGCGCTGGCCACCACCATGCTCGGCCGCGCGTTCCTGGCCTGGCTGATCTCCGACTACATGGGCGGTCTCGGGCTCTATCCGGCGGCGTTCGGGGTGCTCGCCCTCTCCCGCGCCTACGGGGTGGCCCGCTCGGCGGCGGTGCCCCGGCTGCTCCCCGAGGGGCTGGGGCTGTCCCAGGTCGGCGCCCGGGCCAGCGTCTACGGCACGGTGGCCGGCGCGCTGGTCGCCCCGATCGGGCTGGCCGCGTTCTGGCTGGGGCCGCAGTGGCCGCTCCGGGTCGCCTCGGTGATCTTCCTGCTCGGCATGGTGATCTCGCTCCGGCTGCCGCCGAAGGCCGATTCGGAGCCGCCGGAGCGGATGCCGCACCCGCTGCGCGCGATGCGCCGGCGCGACGGCGAGCGCCCGCTGGGGCGGGGCCGCCCCGCCGGTCGACTGGTGATCGCCACCCTGATCGGTGCCGCGGCGCTGCGCGGGCTCTACGGCTTCCTGCTGCTGTTCCTCGCCTTCGCCATCAAGGCCGGCGACCTGACCACCGACTTCTTCGGCCGCGAGCTGAGCGACCAGGCCGCGCTGGGCCTGGTCGGCGGCGCGCTGGCGGTGGGCACGTTCCTGGCCACCGCGCTCGGCACCCGGCTGCGGATCCACCGGCCGACCGCGATCCAGTCCAGCGGCACGATCATCGTGGCCGGCGTGGCACTGCTCGCCGCGATCAAGTTCTCGCTGCCCATGGTGGCGCTGCTCTGCCTGGTGGCGGCGCTGATGAGCGGGATCGCCAAGCTGGCGGTGGACGCCTCGATCCAGGAGCGGATCCCGGAGCGGCTGCGGGCCAGCTCCTTCGCGCACTCGGAGACCGCCCTGATGCTCGCGTTCGTGGCCGGCGGCGGGCTCGGGCTGGTGCCGTTCACCGGGCTGATCGGGGTGGCGGTCGCCGCCGGCGTGGCCGTGCTGGTGGCGCTGCGCGGGGTCCTGGTCGCCAGCCGCCTGCGCGGGGAACACCTGGTCGGTCGCCCCTTGGGCGACGACGAACTGGCCGGCGGTCGCCCGTCGGGCGACGACGATCTGGCCGGCGGCCGCCCGTCGGGCAACGACGACCCGCCCGTCACGTCCTTCGACGACCCGGCGCCCACCTCGCCGGCACCGCAACGCGTCGACGCAGCTCCGGCGGACGACGACGGGCTCGCGCCGCCCGGCTTCCACATCTACCGCCCCTCCTCGTCGGTCGGCGGCCCCGGCGCGGCCGAGGACGAGACCCGGCGCGATCCCCGGGGGCCGGTGGCGTGAGCGGTCTGCTGGTGGTCACGGCGGTGCCCGCCGAGGCCGAGGCGGTCCGCGCCGGCCTCACCGACCCGAGCGTGACGGTGCGACCGGTCGGCGTCGGCCCGGCCGTCGCCGCCGCTGCCACGGCCCGGCTGCTGGCGTTGGCCGAGGCGGCCGGCCGGCCGTACCGCGCGGTGGTCAGCGCCGGCATCGCGGGCGGCTTCGTCGACCGGGTCGCGGTCGGCGGCACCGTGCTGGCCGACCGCAGCGTCGCCGCCGACCTCGGCGCCGAGTCACCGACCGGCTTCATCCCGGTCGAGGAGCTGGGCATGGCTCCCGAGCTGCTCGGCGTCGGCCGGACGGTGGCCGCAGACCCGACCCTGCTGGTCGCCCTGCGCGCCGCGCTGCCGGCGGCCACCGTCGGCACGGTGCTCACGGTCGGCACGGTTACCGGCACCGCCGAGAGCACGGCGATCCTCGCCGGCCGGCACCCGGACGCCGTGGCCGAGGCCATGGAGGGGTACGGCGTGGCCGTCGCCGCCGCCCTGGCCGACGTGCCCTTCGCCGAGCTGCGCACGATCTCCAACCCGATCGGCCCCCGCGACCGCGACGCCTGGCGCATGCGCGACGCCTTCGCCGCCCTCACCACCGCCGCTGCGGCGCTCCGCTGACCGGCGGGTCGAACCGCATCACCGCCGCCTTCATCGGCTCGACCCCGAACCCGCAGGATCCCAGGAAACACGCGCCCTCGCCCTCGGCGACACCGAGCGCGGACCGTACCCCGCACCGGGCCATCTCCGCGGCCAGCGCGGCCACCAACCGCCGGCCGATGCCGAGCCTTCGGCATGCCGGGGTGAACAGCACCCCGTCCAGCACGATCTCATCCCAGCCCGGCAACGGGAATCCCAGGAGAAGCTCGATGCTGCGTTCGTGGGCGCGCAACTCGCCCACCAGCTCGCCGTCCGGCAACTCGGCGACGAAGCGCCAGGACGTCGTCGGGACCTCGGGGTCGAGGTCCCGACGGACCCGAAAGCCCCGACGCACCCGCTCCCGGATCCGATCACGATCCCGGCGCTCACGGTCGAGCCGGTACGTCACCGCGGGCAGGACGGACCAGTATCCGGCGGACAGGCCCGGCCACTGCGCCCACCAGGCTCCCGGCCAGTCCTTCGGCTCGCGCACCTCCCGGGCGTCCAGGTGCGCCGGGCAGTGGCGCCCAGCTGCGTCCCGCAGCCTCTCCTGCGACACCGCTGACGGCCCAGCGCGCCCGACCAGCGGCTGCTCCTGCCGCCCGGCCGGCAGCGACCTGATGGTGACCCGTCCGCCCGCTGCGGCGACCAGCCGCTCGACAGTGCGGAAACTCGGCCCCACCGACCGACCGCACTCGATGCGGGCGAGGGTCGTCTGCGGCACTCCCGATCTCGCGGCAAGCTCACGCTGGCTGAGGTCGGCCGCTCGGCGCAGCGCCCGCAGCGTCGCCCCCAGATCGGTCGTTTCCGGATCGGTCTCAGCCTGATCTGGTGCCACCGGCTCGGTGGTCGGCTCGGTGGTCGGCTCGACGTCGGTCACCACGCCATGTTCGGCCGTCATCGCGGCGGCCTTCCACCTCGCCGCACCGACCTGTGGATAACCGTGTGGAAAAGTCGACCCGCTGGGGACAAGGAAGCCCCCACGGCCCCGACTAACTTGATGGCGAAAGTGAGTCATCGACGCACGTGGCACGACGGGGCGAATACCCAGATGCGAAGCCGGGCAGGGCCAGCCGCATGAGTGGGGGCAGCTGACCCACCCACGCCATCAAGTTTGCAGGAGCCGAGGAGCGGTACCCCGGCCGCACGAGAAGCAGACACGTGGTGACCGACCAGCAGTGCCTCCACCCACCCCCACAGGCCGAGTTACGGTGGGGGCGTGGCGCTCTCCCTGGCGATCTCCCCCTGCCCCAACGACACGTTCGTCTTCGACGCCCTGGTGCACGGGCGGGTGCCCGGCGCGCCGCCGGTCGAGGTGACCTACGCGGACGTGGACGTCACCAACACGGCCGCCGAGCGGGGCGCGTTCGACCTGGTGAAGGTCAGCTACGCGGCGCTGCCCTGGCTGCTCGACGACTACCACCTGCTGCCCTGCGGGGGCGCCCTGGGCCGGGGCTGCGGCCCGTTGGTGCTGACCCGGGGCGACCGCACCGACCTGTCCGGCGCGACTGTGGCGGTGCCCGGCGAGCGGACCACGGCGTACCTGCTGTTCCGGCTCTGGGCGGCGGACCAGGCGCCGGCGCGGATCGAGGTGGTGCCGTTCCACGAGATCATGCCGGGCGTGGCCGCCGGCCGGTACGACGCCGGTCTGGTGATCCACGAGGCCCGCTTCACCTATCCGCGACACGGGCTGACCGCCCTGGTCGACCTGGGCGAGTGGTGGGAGGGCGACACCGGGCTGCCGATCCCGCTCGGCGCGATCCTGGCCCGCCGCGGCGCGGTCGACCCGGTCGAGGCCGCCGCGTGGGTCCGTGAGTCGGTGCGGCAGGCCTGGGCCGACCCGGAGGCCAGCCGCGGGTACGTGCTCGCGCACGCGCAGGAGATGGAGCCCGACGTGGTGGACCGGCACATCGGCCTCTACGTCAACGAGTTCACCGCCGACCTGGGTGAGGCCGGCTTCGCCGCCGTGGACGCGCTGCTGGGCCGGGCCGCCGACGCCGGGCTCGTCCCTCAGACCTCCAGCTCGCGCGCCACCGCGTGGACCAGCTGAGCGATCTTCTGCGCGGCCTTGCGATCCGGGAAACGACCCCGGCGCAGGTCCGGCTGCACCTTCGCCTCCAGCACCTTGATCATGTCCTCGACCAGGCCGTGCAGTTCCTCGGCCGGCCGGCGACGCAGCTCCGCAACGGACGGCGGCGCCTCCAGCAGCTTGACGCCCATGGCCTGGGCGCCCCGCCGGCTGTCCACCACGCTGAAATCGACCCGCTGGCCACCCTTGAGGTCGGCGACACCCGCCGGTAGCGCGCCCTTCGGCAGGAACACGTCGCCACCCTCGTCACTGGTGACGAACCCGTATCCCTTGGCCGCGTCGTACCACTTCACTCGACCCGTCGGCACCTGTCGAACCCCGCTCCACTCGAACCGTCTACCCCTCCAAGGCTAGCCCGATGATCCGGTCGACCGCCTTCGGGAATTCGACAAGATCATTGAGCACCAGGTGGGCGCCCGCCGCGCTCAACTCCGCCACCGGGCAGGGGCCGGTCGCCACTCCCACGCCCGGGATTCCGGCCGCCCGCGCCGCCGCCATGTCGGCCACGTGGTCGCCCACGTAGAGCGTCGCGCCGTGCTCCCGCAACGCGGTCGCCTTCTGCTCCGCGAACAGGTCCCCCGCCAACTCGTCGACGGCCAGCCCCAGGTGGTCCAGGTGCAGTTTCGCCAACCGCCCGATCTTGGAGGTCACCACCATCACCCGCCCGCCGCGCTCGTGTACCGCGCGCAGCGCGGCCTCCGCACCCGGCATCGGCACCGTCGGAGTGATCGCGTACGCCGGATACAGCTCGCGGTAGAGCGTCACCGCCTCCTCGATCCGCTCCGGCGGGAACCAGTGCGCCAGCTCGGTACGCAGCGGCGGGCCCAGCCGGGACACGGCCAGTTCCGCGTCCACCGGCACGCCGGTGCGCTCGGTCAACGCCCGATAGGCGGCGGCGATGCCCGGGCGGGAGTCGACCAGGGTCATGTCGAGGTCGAAGCCGACCATCAGCGGAGACATGCCGAGAACCTACCCAGCGGGCTAGCGTGGTACGACGATGACCACCTCACTCGCCGACCACCTGCGGGCCCTCCCCGACGAGTCCCTGGCCGCCCTGCTCCAGCTGCGGCCGGACCTCGTCGTGCCGGTGCCGGCCGATGTGTCCGCCCTCGCCCTGCGCGCCCAGTCCCGGGTCTCGGTGGCCCGTGCCCTCGACGGACTGGACCAGTTCACCCTGCAGATCCTCGACGCCGCCCGGCTCACCCGCGGCCCCGAGGGTGCCACCTCCACCGACCAGATCCTCGCCATGGCCACCGCCGGGCCGCACCCGCCCGCCCCGACCGCGGTCCGCGCCGCGATCGACCGGCTCCGGGCCCGGTTCCTGCTGTACGGCCCCGAGCACGACCTGTACGTGGTCGGCGGCGTCGACGAGGTCTCCCCGTACCCCGCCGGGCTGGGCCGGCCGGCGGCGGAGCTGGACCCCCGCGCGGCGGCCCTCTGCGCGGACCCGGCGAAGCTGCGGCGGACGCTGCTCGCCGCGCCGCCCTCGGCCCGGGCGGTCCTGGACCGGCTCGCCGCCGGGCCGCCGGTCGGCACCGTGGCCCCGGGCGCGCTGGAGGCGCCCGCCACCGGCGTCGAGGACGTGCTCCCGCCCGACCTGGTCAACGGCGGCGCGCCCACCGGCTCCCCGATCCGCTGGCTGGTCGAGCACCGGCTGCTGGTGCGGATGTCCGGCGGCCCGCACGGCACTGTCGAACTGCCCCGTGAGGTGGGGCTGGTGCTGCGCCGCGACGCCGGACCGCTCGGCCCGCTGCGCACCGGCCCGCCGGCGGTCTCCGGCCCGCCCCGCGAGATCAAGGCCGTCGACTCGGCCGGCGCCGGGCAGACCATGGAGGTGGTCCGGTACACCGAGGCGCTGCTGGAGGCGCTGGTCGTCGAGCCGGCCCCGGTGCTGCGCTCCGGCGGCGTCGGCGTACGCGACCTGCGCCGGCTCGCCCGCGGTCTCGGGCTGGACGAGCCGACCACCGCGCTGATCTTCGAGGTGGCGTACGCGGCGGGGCTGACCGGTGAGCTGGAGCTGACCGGCGCGGCCACCACCCGCTACGGCGGCGACCAGCAGATCCTGCCCACCGGCGGTTACGAGGTGTGGCGCGCGGCGTCGCTGGCACAGCGCTGGGAGCAGCTCGCCCGGGCGTGGCTGGCGATGCCCCGCCAGGTGGGCCTGGTCGGCCAGCGGGACGACCGGGACCGGCCGATCTCGGTGCTCTCGCCCGAGGCGGAACGCGCCGGCGCGCCGGCCGCCCGCCGAGCGGTCCTCGCCGTGCTGTCCGACCTGCCGCAGGCCACCGCGCCGACCCCGGACGAGGTGCTGGAACTGCTGGACTGGCGGGCCCCCCGCCGGGCCCGGGGGCGGGAGACGGCGCACCGCGAGGTGCTCACCGAGGCGGCCCGACTCGGGGTGACCGGGCTGGGCGCGCTCACCTCCTACGGGCGGCTGCTGCTGGCCGAGTTGGCCGACGCCGACGAGCGCGGCGACGACCCGCTGGGGCTGCGCTCCGACGCCGAGTCGGGCGACCCGTCCACTGCGGTACGCGCACTGGACGGGCTGCTCCCCGCCCCGGTCGACCACGTGCTCGTACAGGCCGACCTGAGTGTGGTGGTGCCCGGCCCGCCCGACCCGGCGCTCGCCGCCGAGCTGGATGTGGTGGCCGAGCACGAGTCGGCGGGCGGGGCGAGCGTGCACCGGGTCACCACGGCGAGCATCCGGCGGGCGCTCGACGCCGGCTACACCGCCGACGACCTGCACGCGCTGTTCCGCCGCCGGTCCCGCACCCCGGTGCCCCAGGGGCTGACCTACCTGGTCGACGACGTGGCCCGCAAGCACGGCGGGCTGCGGGTCGGCTCGGCCGGCGGGTACGTGCGCAGCGACGACGAGGCGCTGCTCACCGAGGTGCAGGCGGACCGGCGGCTGGAGTCGCTGGCGTTCCGCCGGCTCGCCCCGACGGTGCTGGTCACGCCCTACCAGGTGAACCGGATGCTGCTCGCGTTGCGCGACGCCGGGTACGCCCCGGTGCCCGAGGACGCCAGCGGCGCGACGGTGCTGGCCCGGCCGAAGACCCGGCGGGCACCGGCCCGGACACCGCTCGCCGGTCGCGCGGTGGACCCGCTGGCCACGCCGAAGCTGCCGATGCCCCGCCTGCTCGGCGTGGTGGAGCACATGCGCCGGGGCGACACGGCGGCCCGGGTGGCGCGGCGGGCCCCGGCGGTGGTCCGCGGCGCGACGGCGACCACCGGCCCGACGCCGGTGACCGGGCACAGCGACGCGCTGGCCGTGCTCCAGCAGGCGGTACGCGACAAGGCGCTGGTCTGGGTCGGTTACGTCGACGCGCACGGGGCGACCGCGTCGCGGCTGGTCCGGCCGGTGTCGATCGGCGCCGGCTACCTGCGCGCCGAGGACGACCGCACCGAGATGCTGCACACGTTCGCGTTGCACCGGATCACGGCCGCCGTGTTGGAGGAGTGAACGGCTATTCCCCGTTGCGTCGCAGCGTGCCGATCACCGAGACGGCCAGCAGCAGCGCGAACGCCGCGCCGGCCGACTCGCCGACCGAGTCGACGAAGCCCTGCCGCTGCACCAGCAGCCCGAACAGGAACCAACCGAACACGCCCACGGCGGCGGCCGCGTAACCGACCATCGCCGCCGTGGAGACCTGCTGCTGCGTCCGCTCGTCCTCGGGAAGCACGTCCTGATCGACGGTCATGCCAGCCCCTCCCCGCCCCGTGGTGGACCCGGCTTCCAGAGTGGCACCGACCGAACCGCGCGGACAGGGGTTAAAACCCTGATCCGGGCGCTCCGGTCACGGGGCGGGCGGGCTCAGGTGCCGGGGCGGCGGCCGATCACCACGACGCGGGTGCCGATCGAGCCCAGCTCCCAGAGGCGGACCGCGTCGCGGTGCAGCAGGTTCACGCAGCCGTGCGAGCCGATCGCGCCGTTGTGCAGGTAGGTGGTGGTCTCGTGGAAGCCGATCCCGCCGTTGAACTGTTGCCAGTAGGGCAGCCACACCTCGTACGGGTTGGACCACTCGCGCGGGTTCCGGCCGCCGACGGAGTAGGTGCCGGCCGGCGTGGCGTAGCCGGACATGCCGGTGCGGGTGACCGTCGGGCCGAGCACCACCCGCCCGCCGCGCATCGCCCACACGGTCTGCCGGGTCAGGTCGACGCAGAACGTGAGCCGGGAACCCGCCCGGCAGCGCGACACGTCCGTGCCGGCCAGCCGCTTCGCCACGTCGTACGTGGTGGGGCCGGCGCGCCCGGAGGCCGGGCTGATGCCGTACCGGATCTGGAACTTCTTGATCGCGGTGCAGTCGGCGGCCGACTGCGTGCCGTCCACGGTCAGCGTCCCGAAACCGCCCAGCCGGCTCAGGTAGCTCTCCACGGCCCGCTGGTGCTCCCCCTGCGGGCATCCGGCGGACCGGGACGGCCTGGGCTTGGGCTTGTCCGTCGCCGACGGCGACCGGGAGGGTTTCGGCGTGGCCGTCCGGCTCGGCTGCGCCGACGGGGACGTCGCCGACCGTTCGGGCGTGGGCGGCGCGCTCGCCCCCGATGCTCCCTCCGTCAGCCCGACCGGCGCGGGGGTAGTGCCCCCGGCGCCCTCCGTCTGCGGATCGAGCGCGCACGCGCCGACGCCGACCAGCACGACCACCGCCAGGCCGGCGACCCGGGCGAAGAACCGGACACGCTGCATGGGCCCTCCCTGGACAGTTGTCCCGCTTGCTAGACGTGTGGCAGAAGTATGACGTTGCCTGTCCAGCGAGACTTTTTTCCGGCGTTCTCCGGCGTGCAACACTGGATGGTCCGCCTTCGGCAGGTCAGCCGCCGTGCGGGCACGGATCCCGGACCATGCGAGGAGGACGCGGCGTGAGCGGTGGACCACTGATCGTGCAGTCGGACAAGACGCTGCTGCTGGAGATCGACCACCCGGACGCGCAGGCCTGCCGGATGGCCATCGCGCCCTTCGCCGAGTTGGAGCGCTCGCCCGAGCACGTGCACACCTACCGGCTCACCCCGTTGGGCCTGTGGAACGCGCGGGCCGCCGGCCACGACGCGGAGGGCGTGGTCGACACGTTGATCAAGTACTCGCGCTATCCGGTGCCGCACGGCCTGCTGGTGGACGTGGCCGAGACCATGGACCGGTACGGCCGCCTCCAACTCGCCAACGACCCGGCGCACGGGCTGGTGCTGCGCGCCCTGGACCGGGTGGTGCTGATCGAGGTGGCGAAGAGCAAGAAGCTCGCCGGCATGCTCGGCGCGAAGCTCGACGACGACACCATCGCGGTGCACCCGTCCGAGCGGGGCCGGCTCAAGCAGGCGCTGCTCAAGCTCGGCTGGCCGGCCGAGGACCTGGCCGGTTACGTCGACGGCGAGGCGCACCAGATCGAGCTGGCCGAGTCCGGCAAGGACGGTGGCAGGCCGTGGACCCTGCGCTCCTACCAGCGGGAGGCGGTCGAGGCGTTCTGGGCCGGCGGCTCCGGCGTGGTGGTGCTGCCGTGCGGCGCCGGCAAGACGCTCGTCGGCGCCGCGGCGATGGCGGAGGCGAAGGCGACCACGCTGATCCTGGTCACCAACACGGTGGCCGGCCGGCAGTGGAAGCGGGAGCTGATCGCCCGCACGTCGCTGACCGAGGAGGAGATCGGCGAGTACTCGGGCGAGCGCAAGGAGATCCGCCCGGTCACCATCGCCACGTACCAGGTGCTCACCTCGCGGCGCGGCGGCGCGTTCACCCACCTGGACCTGTTCGGCGCCCGCGACTGGGGCCTGGTCGTCTACGACGAGGTGCACCTGCTGCCCGCGCCGATCTTCCGCTTCACGGCGGACCTGCAGGCCCGCCGCCGGCTCGGCCTCACCGCGACTCTGGTACGCGAGGACGGCCGGGAGGGCGACGTGTTCAGCCTGATCGGCCCGAAGCGGTACGACGCGCCGTGGAAGGACATCGAGCAGCAGGGCTGGATCGCCCCGGCGGAGTGCACCGAGGTACGGGTGACGCTCACCGACGCGGAGCGGATGGCGTACGCGACGGCGGAGGCGGAGGAGCGCTACCGGATGGCGGCGACCGCCCGCACCAAGCTGCCGGTGGTCCGTGCCCTGGTGGAGCGGCACCCGCAGGAGCAGGTGCTGGTGATCGGCGGCTTCCTCGACCAGTTGCACCAGCTCGGCGAATACCTGGACGCGCCGATCGTGCAGGGCTCGACCACGAACAAGGAACGGGAGCGGTTGTTCGACGCGTTCCGGTCCGGTGAGATCCGCACGTTGGTGATCTCGAAGGTGGGGAACTTCTCCATCGACCTGCCGGAGGCGGCGGTGGCGATCCAGGTGTCCGGCACGTTCGGGTCGCGGCAGGAGGAGGCCCAGCGGCTGGGCCGGGTGCTGCGGCCGAAGGCCGACGGCCGGCAGGCGCACTTCTACACGGTGGTGTCCCGGGACACGATCGACACCGAGTACGCGGCGCACCGGCAGCGTTTCCTCGCCGAGCAGGGGTACGCGTACACCATCGTGGACGCCGACGACGTGCTCGGCCCTCCGCTGCCGAGCGTCGACTGACCGGCGCGGACGCCGGGCGGGCCGCTGTCGTGCGACCCGCCCGGCCTCGCGGTCAGCCCTGGCCGCCGGCGCGGAACGCGACCCAGGCGTCGCTCATCCGGTCGGCCTGGCCCGGGGTGAACATGTTCATGCAGGAGTCCTGCGTGTAGTCCATGAAGTTGTGGATCGGGTCCAGCCCCGGCGCGGTGCAGGTGTCCGCCCCGACCGGGCAGTTGAACTGCGGCGCCGCCTCACGCGGCGTGTCGGCGACGAAGTCGCCGGACGCGGAGCAGCCGTGCGCGAACGTGTGCTCCAGCATCAGCCAGTGCCCCACCTCGTGGGTGAGCGTGTCGCCCTCGGCGTACTTGCCGGCCGTGCCGCCGGGCATCGACTCGTCGAGCATCACCACGCCGTCGATGTAGTCGCGGCCGTTGTTGTAGCCCTTCGGGAAGTATGCCCAGCCGAGCAGCCCGCCGCCGATGTTCGCCGCGTAGACGTTGAGCGTGCGCGAGTCGCCGGTGTAGAGCGCCTTCTTCATGTCCCGCTCGTTCTTGCCCGGCACCACCGTGTACCAGGCGCTGTTCACGGTCCACGTGGTGTCGACCAGCGAGAACCGGAACGGCGTGTCCGAGGCGTCGGCCGCGGTCCGGCCCGCGTACGAGTCGTTGAGCACGGTCATCTGCGCCGCGATCAGCGTGTTCCAGCGGGCCTTCTCGGCCGCGCCCAACTCGTGGTCGGAGATCATGTGGAAGATCGTCGGCACGGTGACGCTGCCGTTGGCCAGCCGCGGCACGTCCTTGATGACGCCGTACGCCTTGGCCTCGTTCGTCGAGTAGAGCGCCGGCTCCTGGGCGGTGGCGCCCTCGCGGATCCGGGCGGCGCTGTGCGTGTCGGCGCCCGGCGCGCAGGTCGCCGCCGTCGTCGGGGCGGCGGAGGCGGTGGCGGGCGCGCCGCCGGCGGTGAGGAACGTGGCGGCGGCAGCGGCCAGCACTGCCAGGTGGATTGTCGGTTTCCTGTGCATCGCTGCACCTTTCGAGAGGCAGGAAGGAACACCGACGCGGGGTTGTCAAAGCTGCGGATCGATGACGTCGTCGTCCCGACATAAGACCACGTCAACGGCGTTCACAACACCCCCGGGCGCGCCCGACGGCACTGCCTCTGGTCCCTACAAACTTGATGGCGTGGATGACTCACCGGATGCCGACCGTGCGCTCCTCCTACCCACGGAGATTCGCGTTTCAGCTTTTGAACGGCGCGGAGATCTTGGTACGAGATGGCCCCTCCCGGGGCCGATCCATACCAAGATCTCACATGGTCAGCGACGATCGGACTCGGCGACGAAGACGCCTCGGCCCGGACGACCCACCAGCACACCCCGCTCCCGCAGCTTCGCCACGGCCCGGCTGATCGTTGACTGCGACACGTCGTAGTCGTCCGCCAACTTCCGCCCGGACGGAAGCTGAGAGCCAGGCGGATAGGTGCCATCCTTGATCTTCTTCGAGAGGTCGGCGAGTAGTTCGTCCATCGTGGGCGGGATAGGCACGTCAGGCCCCTTGCAGTCGGTTGGCCTGCCCAGTATCGATCAACGACTTCGACAGAGGCAACGCATGTAGCACTGGTGACCTAGATGGGTAGGTGACTCAAAGACGTCGTTGACATAGGTGACTCGGTATCGGTAGCGTCGCTCTCGGTGATGCGGTGCTGTTGCGGTCGGTTGGCACCTCTCGTACCGGTCTCGCATCGCCGCCGAGACCTCACCCACCGCGCTCCGCCGCCCCCGAACAGCGGAAGCCGCCTTACCGCTACCACCTTCCGAAGGGCGGTCACCTCGTGCGCAACCCGTTCCTCCCGCTCGCGTTCTACGCCTGGCCCGGCGCACCGTCGACGCGGCACCGATGACCGAGCGTTGGGTGATCCACCTGCCGGTGACCGCGCCGGACCTGCACCGGGCACGCATCTTCGCGCGCACCGCGACTCGCGTGCTGGCCCAGCTCACCGCGCGGGTGGAGCCGGGCGGGGTGACCGTGTCGGCGGAGGACGCGCAGTGCGTACGCCATTGGGTCTTCTGCGATCGACCGCTGCCGGACGGTGGCGGCCGGTGTGCGCTGCCGGTGGATCACGTGGCTACCTGCGCCCGCCGCGCGCCCTGGCTTCGGCGACGATGACCCATCCGCGCCATCACGTTCGTAGGCGCCGGAGAGAGCACCAGCCGACGGCCGTCAGCGCTCGGTCGACGTCGACGTCACCACCGTCGGCGATCGCGCGGGCCACGCGCCCGTGGTCGCGCACCGACGACCCGACCCGGGCACGGTCAGCGGCGCAGGTAGCGGGCCCGACGGCCGGCGTCGTGGAACCCGAGCCGGCGGTACAACCCGGCCGCCGGATTGTCGTCGTTGACGCAGAGCCACGCGCCGTCCGCGCCCGCCTCGGCCAGGCCACCCAGCACGCGCGCCACCAGGTACGCGCCGATCCGCCGGCCACGCCAGTCGGGCACCACGCCGACCTGGTCGATCCAGTCGCCGAGCACGGTGACGAAACCGACCGCGTCCCCGTCCGGCCCGCGCGCGATCAGCGACAGCTCCGGCCGGAAGTCGTCGTCGTCCCGCAGGTCACCCAGCCACTCGTCCACCGCCGGCTCGGCGAACCCGGGCCGGTCGGCGAACGACGCGCGGTAGGCGCCGAACAGCTCCGGCCCGAGCGTCGCCGGCCGCACCGTCACGCCGTCCGGCGCGGGCACGTCGGGCGGCGCGTGGAGGTCGTGCCGCAGCACCCACTCGAGGAACGTCCGCGAGTAGCCGCGCGCGGTGAAGAGCGCCTCCGCGCCGGCGGTCCACGTCTCGGTGGTGAGCAGCAGGTCCGCGTCGGCCGCCTGCTCCTCGGCCCAGTCCAGCAGCCGGGCGCCGAACTCCCGCCCTCGCCAGGCCGGATGCACCAACCCGGTGGCGGTGGCCGGCGTGCGGTCCGCGTCGACGCTCACGGCGGCGACCAGGTCGCCGCCGCGCCAGGCGCCGAGGGTACGCGGTTGCAGCAGTCGCGCCCGCAGCAGCGGTGTGGTGGTGAGCAGCGGCAGCCCGCCGTCGGCGGCGAGGGCCGCCTCGGCCAGCCCGGCCAGCGCCGGCAGGTCCGCCTCGCCCAACTCCCGCCAGGTCAACCCGTCCACTGTTCTCCCGAGTGTTAAAAGGGGGCCCCGCCTATACCGGAGGCGTTAAGAGGGGGCCCCTCCTTGCACCCCTCCTTGCACGCCGAGTGCGGCGAGCAGGGCGCGGAGCTGGCGTTCGCGGCGCAGCCGGCCGACGTAGAGGCCGACCTGCCAGGCGGCCGGACTGTCCACCCGCTCGTTCCAGTGTCGAGCCAGCGTGCCGGCGTCCTCGTCGGCCAGCAGCGTCGCCGCCGCCTCGGACGGCAGGTCGAGGATGAGGAGCGGGCCACCGGGCCGGTCGCGATCCACCCGCACGCCGGGGAGCGCGGCGATCGGCAACCGCAGGTCCCACCAGGACGGGTCGGTCGGATCGGCGGCGGCGACCTCACCGGCCCACACGCCACGCAGCCGGCCCCGGACCTCCCCGTCCGCGACCGAGAGCATCGGGTGCCCGGCGCCGTACGCGTACCAGGTCACCGCGGCGAGGGTCAGGACCGGGTACGGCAGCGCGATCGCCGCCGCCACCACGAACGCGAGGACGTAGGGCAACGCCGAGCCGCGCCGGCCCAGCGGCGCGCCGACGATGACGAGCAGCACGAACGCGACCGCGGCGAGGGCGAGGAGCGGGAGCAGGATCGCCGGGCGCATCTGGTAGCCGGCGTGGACCGGGCGCAGCGCGCCGAGCACCCGCAGCAGCGGGCGACGCAGGTGCAGTTCCGCGGTCGCGCGGCTCATGACCGGCCGAGATCGGCGCGGAGCTGTTCGAGCTTCTCCCGCTGCGCGTCGACGAGCCGCTGGTACTGGGCCACCTGTTCGCGGGCCTGGCGGACGGCGTCGCCGCCGTACACGTCGGCGCCGCCGGTCATCTGCGCCACCACCTCGGCCAGCTTCGCGGCGGCGGAATCGGCGGCCCGGCCGCTGGCAGCGAGGATCGCCTCGCGCAGCTCGTACGTCTGCATCCGTCGGGTCTCCGCGGCCAGCTCGATGTCGACGAGGCGGCCGCTGGCGGCGCACGACGCCCGCACCAGCCCCGCATCGTCGCTGCCCTCGCCGGTGAGATCCGACATGGTGGCGGCGAACCGGTTGGCCTGCTCGGCCATGCCCTCGATGCGGCGCCGGGCGTCCGGGTCGATCATGGCGTCTTCTCTCGCACGGCTCAGGCGAAGTTCTCGCCGACGCGGAACTCGGTCAGGTCCGGAGTGCCGGCCGTGCCATCGTCCGGCAGCGTCATCAACTTGAGGAAGTCCTTGGCGAGGCCGTTGACCAGCGCCAGGGCCAGCCCGCCCACCGCGCCGACAGCCGCCACCATCGAGGTGACCGAGCTGGCCACGGCCGCCCCGGCCGCCTGGATGAGCGGTTCGAGGGCGACGGCGGCGCCGGGGATGAGCTCGGCGGCGCGCATGGCGATCAGCCAGGTCAGGAACGGCACGGTCATCGCGCCCAGGGCGATCCACAGGCCGCTGAGGGCGATCTCCAGGGAGTGCAGCGCCTCGCCGAGGATCCGGATGTACGCGCCGAGTTCGTCCAGGTGTGCCTTGAGCTTCGTGGCCATGATGACGAAGCTGTCCTTGCCCTCGCCCTTCCAGGTGCCGGTGGCGGCGGAGCAGATCTTGTCGAAGTTGGCGTTCAACGCCTTCTGGAGCTGGTCGCCGTGGCGGATCAGGTCGGCGCCGGCCTGGGCGATGCCCAGCGGGTTGGCGACGAAGAGCACGGCCCCGGCCAGGCCGATGACGAAGGTGGGGCAGAGCGCCGCGCAGGCCGCCATGCCACCGACGATCCCGCCGATCTCGGCCAGCGTGATCGTGGCGCCGACGGTGGCGGCGGCGCCGAGCGCCGCCGGGTCGGTGGCGAGTTGCGCGGTGCCCGTCCGGCCGTACGCGTCGCCGTAGGTGCCCATCGGGGCCGGCGTGCCGCCGAACCCGCTGACGTGCAGGTCCTCCGCGCGCTCGTACTGGTCGGCGACGACCCCGAGCGTCGCGCCGATCTGCCGGCACACGTCGGCCGCGCCGCGCACGTCGTCGATCAGGAACCCGACGTGCTGGATGTAGAGCGCCTCGAACGGCGACAGAGCGATGCCGAACCCGGGCGGGTCGATGACGCTGTCCCGGGAGATCTCCTCCGCCCGCTGCGCGTAGTCCTCGGCGACGGTGCGGCCCAGCGTCCGCCCATGGATGCGGACGTCGTCCGGATCCACGGTGAAATCGGCCATGATGCCCTCCCGGTGCGCTCCCCGGGCATGGTAGGCGAACCGATGCCCACCCGGGTGCCCCCCGATCTGCGGCTCAGAGGACGCGGGTGGCCCGGTCGGCAGCGAGGTGGGCGTCCAACCGGGAGTGGTCGAGGTGGGCGTGGACGACGACCGAAGCGCCCGCGGCCAGCGGGGCCAGCAGCCACTTCAGCGGCTGCTCGTGCGCGGCGGCGTCGACCAGCAGCCGGTCGCCGGGGCGCAGGTCGAGCTGCGTGGCGACCTCCGCGGCCAGGTGCCGCCACGCGCCGAAGCTGGTGCCGTCCGGGGTGGCCGGACCGGCCGGGTCGACGGCGGTGTAGTTCGGCGGGTCGGCGCGGTGGCGCAGCACCTCGGCCGACCAGTCCAGCCAGCCCGGCGGCACCTCGTCGAGCGGGCCCGGGCCGGTGCCGACCAGGTAGCGGTGGGTCCCCTCCGGCACGTCCTCCAGCCAGTCGTCGAGGCGTTCCGGGGTCACGAACACCGCGTCGTACGGTCGGTCCGCGCCCGGCTCCAGCACCGGCAGCCCGGCCAGCGCCCGGGGCCGGAAGGAGACCGTCAGCCCGACCGACCAGGCGCCGAGCAGCACCGCCGCGGTGCGCCAGTGCGGCGGCAGCAGCACGGCCACCCGGTCGCCGGGGCGCAGCCCGCAGCCGTCGCGGAGCAGCCCGGCGCTGCGGGCCGTCCATGCCCCCAGCTGCGCCGCGTCGAGATCGGCGCGCTCGCCGGTCACGTCGTCGCGGTAGCTGAACAGCGGCTCGTCGGTCGGCACGGCGGTGGGTACGGGTGCGGCCATCGGGTGCGCTCCTCCGTTGCGGTCAGCTCACCCTAGCCGGGCGAACCGGTCGACCAGGAGGGCCAGCCGCCGCTCGTGTCCGGCCCGTCGCAGCCGCCCGTTGCGCATCAGCGTGACCAGGCCGTGCAGCCCGCTCCAGAAGGTCTCGGTGAACGTCTCCAGGTCGTCGTCACCGGCGAACGGGCGCAGTGCCTCGGCCAGTTGGGCGAAGCCCCGGGCGAGGTCGACCGGCACCTCCTGACTGGCGAAGGGGAGCTCGACGGCGAGGGTGAACATCGCGTCGTAGAGGGCGGGCCGGCGCTCGGCGAACGAGACGTACGCCGCGGCGACGTCGGCCACCGTGCGGCGCGGGTCGGTCGCGTCGGCCCGGGCGGTGGTGAGGTCGTCGGCCAGGTTGCCGAAGCCCTCCACGGCGACGGCGGCCATGATCGCGTCCTTGCCCTTGAAGTGGCTGTAGAGGACGGGCTGGCTGTACTCGATCTCGGCGGCGAGCCGGCGGGTGGTGACCGCGTCCCAGCCCTCCGACTCGGCCAGGTCCCGGGCGGTGGAGATGATCGCCCGTTCGCGTTCCGCCCGCTCCCGCTCCCGGCGCGCCTGAATCGACATGACCGCCATCCTAGCACCGCTAGCCATCTTGCCAGCGCTCTGCTAGCGTCGCCTTCACATCTAGCAGCGCTAGCTTTTGGAGTCGGTCATGCTCAGCCCCCTCGCCTACGGGCTCGCCATCGTCCTCAGCCTCTTCATCACGTTCATCGGCGTCCGCTTCCTCGTGGCACCGCGCGCCTCCGCCGCCGGCTACGGCGTCCCGGCCGCGGAGGGCCAGGGAGATCCCGCCTACCTCACGGTCAAGGGCGTCCGCGACCTCACCTACGGCCTGGTCGGTCTCGCCCTGATCGCGTTCACCAGCGCCGAGGCGGTCGCCTGGTTCATGCTGGTCGTCGCGCTGGCCCCGCTGGGCGACACGGTCATCGTGCTCCGCCACGGCGGCACCCGGGCCGTCGCCTTCGGCGTCCACTTCGCCACCGCCGTGGTCGTACTCCTCGACGCCGCGCTGCTGTTCGCCCTCTAGAGCCGACGCCGACCGGATCCACGACCGTCGACTTTGGTCGTGGGTCCGGTCGGCCGACGGCCGTATCGACGGGCCGGCCGGCTACGGCACGGTTCGGGCATGACGACCGAACCGCTGCGCCGCCGGCTCGCCCCGGCGGTCGCGTTGCTGCTGCTCGCGCCCTGGACCGCGGAGTGCGTCTGGGGCGGCTTCACCCTCCTCGGCATGCCGTTCGTGGTGGTCCTGCTCGCCCCCATGTACGGCGGCGCCGCGCTGCTGATCCGGGAGACCGCCCGGCGCCTCGGGCTGGGCTGGCCGGGGATCGTCCTGCTCGCCGCCGCCTTCGGCGTGGTCCAGGCCGGCCTGGTCGACCAGTCGCTGTTCAATCCCGGCTTCCTCGACGACACCCAGTTCGCCGACACCCGCGCCGCCGCCGAGGCGACGCTGGTGCCCGGTCTCGGGTTCAGCGCCCGGCAGGCGGTCGACTACGTCGGCAACCACGTGGCGTTGACCATCTGCGCGGCGATCGCGCTGGTCGAGTCGTACCTCGGTGCGGCCCGCCGGTCGCGGCCCTGGCTCGGCCGTCCGGGGCTGGCCGTGACCGCGCTGCTCTGGCTCGGCGGCAGCCTGCTGGTCTTCGCCGACGACGGCGGCCGCAAGGGCTTCCTGGCCTCGCCGATCCAACTCGTCTTCGCCACCGGCCTGGCGCTGGCCCTGATCGCCGTCGCCCTGCGGCGGGCCCGGCGCCCCGCCGGCGGACCGCGCCCCGGCTTCAGCGGCGCGGCCGATCCGCGCCTCGCCACGGCCGGCGCGACCGGCCCGGGCGTCGACGCGGCGCGGTCGGCCGGCACCGGGTCGGAGCCCACGGTGGCCCACCGGCCGCCGGCCGCGCCCTGGCCGGTCTGGCCGGGGGCGGTGGTGCTGGTCGCCTACCTGGGCGCCGCGATCGTGCCGGGCTGGCCGGGGATCGGGCTGGCGCTCGCGCTCGCGACGGTCACCGCGGTCCTGCTCACCCGCTGGTCGCGGCGGACCGACTGGGGACAACGACACGTGCTCGCCGCCGGTTCGGCGAGCGTGCTCGCCGCGGCCGTCTCCGCGTACGACGTGCCGACCTACGCCCCGTCGAGCCCGGCGGCGGACCTGGTGGGTGACGTGGCCGTCAGCGTGCTCGTGGTGCTCCTGGTCGGCGGCGCGTGGTGGCGGCTCAGCCGGGCAGCTCGGGACCGCCGTCGAGCAGCGGCGCCAGCAGGTCACCCTGCTTCGCCACCCGCCTGAGCACCTCGGTCGCGGTCCAGGGGCGGGTCGACGGCCGCTTGCCGGCCGCACCCGCCTCCACCTCGTCCCAGGTCAGCGGCGTGGACACGGCCGGCACCGGCTGGGCCCGCAGCGAGTAGGGCGCCACCGTCGTCTTCGCCGCGTTGTTCTGGCTCCAGTCGATGAAGACCTTGCCGGGGCGCAGGTTCTTCGCCATCTTCGACACGATCAGCTTCGGGTGCGCCTGCTCCAGCTCCCGGGCGATCCGCCGGGCGTAGCCGGAGACCAGTTCCGCGTCCTGCGTGCCGGCGATCGGGCAGCAGAGCTGCATGCCCTTCTTCCCGGACGTCTTCGGGTAGGCGTCGACCCCGTCGTCGGCCAGCCGGTCGCGCATCAGCAACGCCACCTGGCAGCACTGCCTCAGCGCCGCCGGGGCGCCCGGGTCCAGGTCGACCACCATCACGTCCGGGTGCGCGCCGATCTTCCACTGCGGCGTGTGCAGCTCCAACGCGGCCAGGTTGGCCAGCCAGACCAGCGTGGGCAGGTCGTCGCAGACCACGTAGTCGATGGTCTCCCGCCCCTTGCTCGACCCGGGGGCGGGCAGGTTCTCGGTGCGTACCCAACCGGGGGTCGCGGCGGGTGCGTTCTTCTCGAAGAACGAGCCGCCGTCGACGCCGTTGGGAAAGCGGATCCGGGTGAGCGCCCGGTCGGTCAGGTGCGGCAGCAGCACCGGGGCGATCCGGGTGTAGTAGTCGATCACCTCGCCCTTGGTGAAGCCGGCCTGCGGGAAGAGCACCTTGTCCAGGTTGGACAGCTCCAGCGCACGCCCCCCGACCTCGACCTTGAACCGGTCAGCCGGCATCGTCGACCTCCTCGGGCGGCTTGTCCGGGCGCAGGCGCAGGATCCGCGGGAAGCGCAGCCGGCCGTCCGGCGTGCGCTGGCCGTACTTGACCTCCACCACGACCCGGGGAGATACCCAGATCGCACCCCGGGCATCCTCGCGCGGCACGCCCGCGGCGAACGGCGACGTGCCGCTGCGCAGCGGCTCCAGCTCACGCAGCAGCTCCCGCTCGATCGCCGCGCCGATCCCGCCGCCGACCCGCCCCCGGTAGACGAGCCGCCCGTCCGGCCCGGGCACGCCCACCAGCAGCCCACCGACGCGGCGCGCGCCGGGCCGCCAGCCACCGACCACGAAGTCGCCGGTGACCTCCAGCTTCACCTTCACCCAGTCCGGCGAGCGCACCCCCGGCCGGTAGAGCGAGTCGGCCCGCTTGGCCATCACCCCCTCCAGCCCGTGCTCGCCGGCCGCCGCCCAGGTGGCCGGGCCGTCGGTGAAGACCGGCGGCACCGCCCACCGCGCGGCGCCGAGCCCGAGCGACTCCAGCGCCGCCCGTCGCTCCCGCCACGGCCGGGCGGTCAGGTCCACGCCGTCGAGCCGCAACAGGTCGAAGATCATGTACGTGACCGGCACGGTCGCCGCGAGCCGGGCCGCCTTGGCCGGGTTGCGCACGTGCATCCGCTCGGCCAGCGCGGTGAACGAGGGCTGCCCGTCGGTGAAGAGCACCACCTCGCCGTCGAGCAGCGCGTCGTCGACCTGCTCGGCCAGGTTCAGCAGCTCCGGGTACGCGGTGGTGATCTCGACCCCGGACCGGGCGTAGAAGTGCCGGTCGCCGTGGGAGATGTCGGCGAGCGCGCGGACCCCGTCCCACTTGAACTCGTACGCCCACGCGGCACCGGCCGGGAGCTGCCCGGTCATCGCGAGCATCGGCTTCAGCGGCGCGCCGGGCACCTCTCGACTGTAGTTGCACGCCGAAGGGCGTGCGTCAGGTTCGATCGTTTGCGATTCTGGTGTTCAGCCGGGGAGAGGAGCGGGGATGCGGGCGATCTGGAAGGGAGCGGTGTCGTTCGGCCTGGTGTCGATCGGGGTGAAGGTCTATTCCGCCACCGAGGAGAAGGACATCCGGTTCCACCAGGTGCACCGCGAGGACGGCGGCCGCATCCGCTACAAGCGCACCTGCTCGGTCTGCGGCGAGGAGGTCACCTACGACGACATCGCCAAGGGCTACGACATCGGCGGCGGCGAGATGGTCATCCTGACCGACGAGGACTTCGCCGACCTGCCGCTGAGCACCTCGCACGCGATCGACGTGCTGGAGTTCGTGCCGGCGGAGCAGGTCGACCCGATCCTCTACAACAAGGCCTACTTCCTCGAACCGGAGGGCACCGCCACCAAGCCGTACGTGCTGCTGCGCGACGCGCTGACCGACTCGGAGCGGGTGGCGATCGTCAAGGTGGCGCTGCGCCAGCGGGAGCAGCTGGCCACCCTGCGGGTCCGCGAGGGGGTGCTGCTGCTCAACACCATGCTCTGGCCGGACGAGATCCGCCGGCCCGACTTCGGCTTCCTCGACGAGGACCTGAAGGTCCGCCCGCCCGAGCTGGCGATGGCCAGCTCGCTGATCGACTCGATGGCCGGCGAGTTCGAGCCGGACGCGTTCACCGACGACTACCGGGCCGCGCTGCAGGAGGTCATCGACGCGAAGGTGGAGGGCCGCGAGGTGGTGCAGCCGGAGGAGGAAGAGGCCGCGCCGGCCGCCGCGGTGGACCTGATGGCCGCGCTGAAGGCGTCGGTCGAGCGGGCCCGGGCGGCCCGGGGCGAGGCGCCGTCCGGCGGCGGGGCCGAGCCGACGCCGATCTCGTCGGCCCGCTCGGCGAAGAAGACCGCCGCGAAGAAGACCCCGGCCAAGAAGGCCGAGCCGGCGAAGAAGACCGCCGCCAGGAAGACCGCCGCGAA
This sequence comes from Micromonospora humi, assembly GCF_900090105.1. Classification (GTDB taxonomy): domain Bacteria; phylum Actinomycetota; class Actinomycetes; order Mycobacteriales; family Micromonosporaceae; genus Micromonospora; species Micromonospora humi. The sequence goes on from NZ_FMDM01000006.1 coordinate 127,644, forward strand.
GAAGGCCACGGCGAAGAAGGCCGAGCCGGCGAAGAAGACCGCGAAGAAGGCTCCCGCCCGCAAGAAAACCGCCTGAGGTGCAAGGAGGGGGCCCCGCTTGACGTTTCCGGTACAGGCCGGGGCCCCTCGTCATCACCCGCGGCCGAGCTTCTCCGTCGGCGTGATCCGGACGATGACGCGCTCCTCGCCGGGACGCCGCCACGGGTAGGTGTCCTGGCCGAGATACTTCTTCGCCATCCGGTCGATGTGCTCGTCGGCGCCCTCGGTGACGAACTCGGCGGTGCCCTTGACCCACAGCGTGCGGAAGTCGTCCGCCTTGTCCACCACGGACACCGCGACCACCGGGTTACGGGCCATGTTCAGATACTTCTGCCGGCCCTTGGCCGTGTTGAACACGATGTGCTCGCCGTCGGTGTCCACCCACACCGGGGTGACGTGCGGGGTGCCGTCGGACTCGATGGTGGCCACGTGCGCGAGCTGCGGCTCGCCGAGCAGGGCCACATCTTCTTCGGTGAGGATCGCCATGGTCGAGAACGTACCCCGGTCGGTTGTCGGCCGCCGCCGGTACGCTCCGCCGGCCGTCAGCCAGCGAGAGGACCGTTCCGATGCCGTACACCCCAGATTTCGCGCGGCTGCTCACCCCGGGCGCCCGATTCGTGGACGGGACGTCCGAGCACGTGCTCGAGGCGTACCCGGCCGGTGAGGTGGTGCTGCCGACCGGGCATCTGGTGGGGTGCGATCCGCTGGTCTGCCCGGAGAGCGATCCGTACACCGTCTCGGTCGCGCCGGGCCGCTACCCGGCGCGCGCCTGGGTGTCGTCGGTGCGCCACGACGGCGGCGGGACCGACCGGCGGGTGGCGGCGCTGGAGGTCGTCGTCCGGGACGAGCCGGTCGCGCAGTGGGAGATGGCCGTCGTGGACGGCCAGGACGTCGGTGCGCTGGGACCGGACGACTTCTTCGGGTACGGCGTGGACGCCGGCACCGGCACCCTCGCCGACCGGGACGCCCTCGCCGTCGTCGAGGGCTGGGACCACGACCGGATCGAGGAGGTCTTCCTCGCCGAGGACGGGGAGCCCGGCCGCGGTCCGGTCCCCGGCCTGGTCGACGTGGTGGTGGACGAGGCGACCGGCGCGAACGTGCTGACGGTCTGGTCGGGTTGGGGCGACGGCTGCTACGGCACCTGGGTGGGTCGCGGCGCGGACGGCCGGGTCGCGAGGTTCGTCACCGATTTCATGGTCGTGCCCGCCGAGGGCTGAGGTGTGCGGAAGGGGCCCCGCCTATACCGAATGCGTTAAGAAGGGCCCCCGCCTTTCCGCACTGCGGGGGTGTGGGCGGGTACCGTTTGCGCGCATCCACCCACCTGCAGGGAGTCGACGTGAGCGAGCGTGTGGAGAACCGGTCGGAGGACCAGGCCGCCCCGGCCACCAAGGCAGGGCGGCGGCTGGCCGCCCAGCTGGCCGAGAAGAAGGCCGCCGAGGCGCGACGGCGCCGGCAGTCGATGCTGGGCGCGGCGGCCGGCGTGCTCGCCGTGGTGGCCCTGGTCGGTGGCCTCGTCTGGCTGAACAGCGGGGACGACGACAAGCCGGCCGGCAACGCCTCCGCGGCCAGCCCCAGCGCGCCCGCCGACCAGGTCGAGCCCAGCGCGCCGCCCGCGCCGGAGCTGCCCGCCAACATCGACCCGGCGCTGAAGACCAAGCCGACCGTGAAGCCCGGCACCGGCGAGCTGAAGAAGCTGACCGTCACCACCCTGGTCAAGGGCACCGGACCGGCGGTCAAGGCCGGGCAGACCATCACCACGAACTACGTGGGCGTCTTCTACAAGGACGGTAAGCAGTTCGACGCGTCCTGGGACAACGGCCAGCCGGCCACCTTCCCGATCGGCGTGGGCCAGGTCATCAAGGGCTGGGACCAGGGCCTGGTCGGTGTGCCGGTGGGCAGCCGGGTGCAGCTGGACCTGCCGGCCGCGCTGGCGTACGGCGACAAGGCCGAGGGCGGCCGTCCGGCCGGCCCGCTGCGCTTCGTCGTCGACGTGCTGGCTGCGCAGTAGATCACTCCAGGCTTCCGCCCGGTCACCCACCGGCAGTAGGTTCATGGTCACCGCGGGCGGTCCGACCGCTCGCGGTGACCTGCATACCGACGCGGAGGTGCACGTGGCGGCGCTGGACGACCCCGGGGTGGCCCGGCAGATGTGGACGCTCTTCGAGCCGGTCCACGCGGTGACCTACTTCCACCCGCGCGCCCGCGCCGCGTTCGAGGCGGTCGGGTTGCGCGGCTACTGGCGCGGCTACTTCGCCGGCCGGGCCGCGCCGCTCGGTGCGGTCGACGCGCCGACGGTGACCGCGGCGTTCTTCAGCTTCGCGCCGCCGATGGTGGCCCGGGCGCTGCCGTCGGTGTGGCGGCTGGCCGCCCCGGAGGAGGCCCTACGGGCCCGGCTCACCGGCGCCGTGCAGGCGCTCGCCGAGTTCACCTACGAGCTGCCCGAGTCGCACCTCGTCGAGGTCGCCGGCCTGCTGGAGGAGGCGGCCGGACGGGTGGACACGGCCGGGCGGGTGCTCGGCGCCGTCAACGCCGCCCTGCCCCGCGGGGAATACCCGCTGGCCCGGCTCTGGCAGGCCGCCGCCACGCTGCGCGAGCACCGGGGCGACGGGCACGTGGCGGCGCTGGTGGGCACCGGCCTGGACCCGGTCGAGGTGGTGGCCTGGCGGTGCCGGGTGGACCAGTTCCGCGAGTTCCACCAGCCGGCCCGGGGCTGGACCGACGAGGAGTGGTCCGCCGCCGAGGCGCGGCTGGTCGACAAGGGCTGGCTGACTGAGGACCGCGGCCCGACCGCGCACTCCACGGCCGCGTTCCGGGCCGTGGAGGAGGCCACCGACCGGGCCGCGTCCGGCCCGTGGCGGGCGCTGGGCGCGGAGCGTACCGGCCGGCTGCGGGAGCTGCTCGAACCGATCGCGACCCGGTGCCGCACGATCATCCCGCCGAAGGCCCCGATCGGCCTGCCGGCGCAGCGTTCCGCCGAGGCGACGCTGCCGAGCTGAGCCGGGCCGACTGGGGCAGGATGGCGGCATGGTGGACGCGGTGCTCTTCGACCTGGACGGCGTGATCGTGGACTCGGAGCCGGTCTGGGAGGAGGTCCGGCGGGCGTACGTGGCCGCGCACGGGGGCACCTGGCAACCCGACACGCAGCGGCGGCTGATGGGCATGAGCACCGGCGAGTGGGCCGGCTACCTGAGCGGCGAGTTGGGCGTCGACCGGTCGGCCGAGCAGGTCGCCACCGAGGTGGTGGCCGAGATGGCCCGGCGCTACGCGGAGCGCGTACCGCTGATCGACGGGGCCGACGCGGTGGTGCGCGGCGTGGCCGCGCGGTGGCCGCTGGGGCTGGCCAGTTCGTCGCCGACCCGGCTCATCGCGGCCGCGCTGGACGCGACCGGCCTGGCCGTCGCGTTCGGGGCGACGCTGTCGACCGAGGAGACCGCCCGGGGCAAGCCGGCGCCGGACGTGTGGCTGGCGGTGGCGGCGCGGCTGGGCGTCGACCCGGCCCGGTGCGTGGCGGTGGAGGACTCGTCGAACGGGGTCCGTTCGGCGGCGGCGGCCGGGTGCCGGGTGGTGGCGGTGCCGCACGGTTCGTACCCGTTGGATCCGGACGCCGAGGCGCTCGCGGCCGTGCTGCTCCCCTCGATCGACGCGCTCACCCCGGAGCTGCTGGACGGGTTGGGCTGAGCGAGGGCCGGCATGTTCGCGTGCGGTTCGGGTAGCGCATTCGACGACGACGGCGGAGGGACGGCGATGAGGGCGATCGTGTACGAGCGCAGCGGGGACGCCTCGGTGCTCCAGCTGGTGGAGCGGCCGGTGCCGGAGCCGGGGCCGGGCGAGGTGCTGGTGCGGATGGCCGTCTCGGGGGTGAACCCGACGGACTGGAAGGCCCGTGAGGTGTGGCCGCTGCCGGCCGGCTGGCAGATCCCGCACCAGGACGGCGCCGGGGTGGTCGAGGCGGTCGGCGAGGGCGTCGACCGGATCCTGATCGGCGAGCGGGTCTGGGTGTGGGAGGCGGCGTGGCAACGCCCCTGGGGCACGGCCACCGAGTACACCGTGGTCCCGGTCCGGCACGCGGTGCCGCTGGGTTCGGCCTCGTTCGACCTGGGCGCGGCGCTGGGCATCCCGTTCATGACGGCGCACCGCTGCCTGACCGCCGGCGAGTTCATGCCGGACAAGCTGCACGCCGGCGCGTTGAGCGACCACGTGGTGCTGGTGCAGGGCGGGGCGGGCGCGGTCGGCAACGCGGCGATCCAGCTCGCCCGCTGGGCCGACGCCTGTGTGATCACCACGGTGAGCACGCCGGAGAAGGCGCAGCTCGCCGCCGCGGCCGGGGCCGACTTCGTGATCAACTATCGCGAGCAGGACGTGGTGGAGGAGGTCCGCAAGGTCGCGCCCGACGGGGTGCACACGATCGTCGAGGTCTCCGCCGCCCGTAACGCCGCCGCCGACGTGCGGATCCTGCGGACGGGCGGCGCGGTCTGCGTCTACGCCGACGACGGCGGCGACGAGGTGACGTTGCCGATCCGGCCGCTGATGGGCCCGAACGCGCGCTGGCAGTTCGTGCTCGTCTACACCGCGCCGAAGGTGGCCAAGGCGCAGGCGGTCACCGACATCGCGGCGGCGGTGGCGCAGGGCGCGATCCGGGTCGGCGAGGAGGCCGGCCTGCCGCTGCACCGCCACCCGCTGGCCGAGACGGCGACGGCGCAGCAGGCGGTGCGGGACGGCGCGGTGGGCAAGGTGCTGGTCAGCACCGCCGACGAGTAGGCGATTTCCCCGACATCGGGACAGAGGCGAACAAGTTTCGCAACAATGGCGGTGCGGGTCACCCCGTAACGGACGGGCGGCCCCGGCGCGGTGCGAACGCCGGGGCCGCCCTCTGGGAGGAATGTCCGTTGGAAACATGTTCCTACCCGTGTTGGCGACGGTACGCCGGAAAGTGTTACGGCGCGGTCAGTTCCCGCACCTCAAGGCCGCCGTCGGCGTAGCGGGAACGCACCACCTTCTTGTCGAACTTGCCGACGCTGGTCTTCGGCACCGCGTCGATGAACGCCCAGCGTTCCGGCAACTGCCACCGGGCCACCGAGCCGGCCAGGAAGTCCCGCAGCTCCTCGGCGGTCACCGAGGCGCCCTCGCGGACCACCACGGTGGCCAGTGGCCGCTCGTCCCACCGCTCGTCCGGCACGCCCACCACGCACGCCTCCAGCACCGCCGGATGGGCCATCAGGGCGTTCTCCAGCTCGACCGAGGAGATCCACTCGCCGCCCGACTTGATCACGTCCTTGGCGCGGTCGGTGAGCGTGATGTAGCCGTCCGGCGAGAGCATGCCGACGTCCCCGGTCCGCAGCCAGCCGTCCCGGAACTTCTCGGGGTCCGGCACGTCGTCGCCGACGTACCGGGCGGTCACCCACGGCCCGCGGACCTCCAGCTCACCCACGGACGTCCCGTCGGCGGGCAGCGGCTCACCCAGCGGGCCGACGATCCGCGCGGCCACCCCGGCCGGAACGCGGCCCTGGGTGTAGCGGTAGCGCCAGGCGTCGTCGCCGGTGGCGCCGGCCGGGGCGCGGGACACCGAGCCGAGCGGGGACATCTCGGTCATCCCCCAGGCGTGGATGACATCGATGTGGTGCCGGTCGTGGAACGCGTGCATCAGCGCCGGCGGGCAGGCCGAACCGCCGACGATCACCTCGGTCAACGAGGAGGTGTCCACGTCGTGGCCGTCCAGGTAGGCCAGCAGGTCGGTCCAGATGGTCGGCACCGCGCCGGCCAGCGTGGGCCGCTCGGCGGCGATCATCGCGGCGATCGGCTCGGCCTGGAGGAAGCGGTCCGGCATGATCAGCGAGGCGCCGGAGAGGAACGCCGCGTAGGGCAGACCCCAGGACATGGCGTGGAACATCGGCACGATGGCCAGCTCCCGGTCGCCCGGGCCGAGGCCGAAGCCCTCCGGCATGCAGACCTGGAGCGAGTGCAGATAGATCGAGCGGTGCGAGTAGGCCACGCCCTTGGGGTTGCCAGTGGTCCCGGAGGTGTAGCAGAGCGCCGCCGCGTCCCGCTCGTCCACCTCCGGCCAGTCGAAGACGTCCGGCCGGTCGGCCAGCAGCGCGTCCCAGTGGTGCACGGTGATCCGGTCGCCGGCCGCCGCCACCAGCGGGGCCGGGTCGCCGCCGCCGACCACCACCACGTGCCGCACCGTGGACAACTCGCCGATCACCCGGGCGAGCAGCGGGATGAGCGTGCCGTCGACCAGCACCACCCGGTCCTCGGCGTGGTTGGCGATGTAGGCGACCTGGTCGGGGAAGAGCCGGAGGTTGAGCGTGTGCAGCACCGCGCCCATGCTCGGCACGGCGAAGTAGGCCACCAGGTGCTCGTTGTTGTTCCACATGAAGGTGGCGACCCGCTCGTCACCGGTCACGCCGCACTCGTCGCGCAGCGCGTGCGCCAGCCGGGCGGCGGCGCGGCCCACCTCCGCGTACGTCATCCGGCGGGGCTCGGCGCCGGTCCAGGTGACCACCTCCGCCGCGCCGTGCACGGTGGAGCCGTGTTCGAGGATCCGGGAGACCTGGAGAGGGGCGTCCATCATCGTGCTACGCATGGGTAACAACGTAGTGTCGCCGTTCACACCAACGGAACCCCCGGAACGGCCGAGGCGGCCGGGAATGCTGCGTAGATTGTCCGGGTGAGCATCTCGTGGGCCGACTCGTACGTCGGGCAGCTCCGCGCGCTGGCCGGTGACCGCACCCTGATGTTCGTCGGTGCCCGCGCCGTGGTGCGCGACAACGCCGCCCGGGTGCTGCTGATCCAACGCTCCGACAACGGCCAGTGGGCCCTGCCGGCCGGCGCCATGGAGCTGGGCGAGTCGATCGCCGACTGCGCGGTGCGGGAGGTCCGCGAGGAGACCGGCCTACGCGCGCTGCGGGTCAGCGCGTTCGCGCTCTACACCGGCCCGGACCGCACCCACACCAACATGTACGGGCACACCTACCAGGTCTTCACCACCGCGTTCCGGGTCGACGAGTGGGACGGGGAGCTGTCCCGGTTCACCGACGAGACCACCGACGCGGGCTTCTTCCACCCGGCGGAGTTCCCCACCCCGCTCTCGTCCAGCGTGCACGAGACGCTCGCCGACCTGGACGTCTTCGAGCAGACGAACCGCCTGATCCTGAAGTGACGCTGCTCCGGCAGGCGCACGGCGTGTCGTGGCGCTCGGCGTGTCGCGCCGCGAACAACAACGCTCTTTTCAGCGGTATGACCCTGAGGCATAAATATGCCTCAGGGTCATACCGCTCTTGAGTGGGCATCGTTCGCGGGCGCAGCGGGAGGCGCTATGCCCTGGACGTGGCCCGCTCCTGGACTGCGCAGGAACGGGCGTCGCCGTCGCCGTCGCGTCAGAGCATCGTCTGCGACTTCGCCTCCATCTCGGCGGCGGCCTCGTCCTTCGACTCCTTCGGCAGCGGCTTGCCACCCGGAGCGGCGGCCTTACCGCCCAGCGGGTCGGCGCCGCCGGTGGCGCCCTGCGGGCCGGCGCCGCGCAGCTGGTGGTTCGGCATGGCCAGGGTGACCAGCACCGCCAGCACCGCGACCAGTCCGGTGGTCAGGAAGACCAGGTGCAGCGACTCGACGAACGAGGCCTGGATGGCGGCGCGCACCGGCCCGGGCAGGGCGAGGATCGTCGCCGGGTCGTTGATCGAGATGTTCTCCGTGCCGCCGGCCGCCACCGCCGCCCGCTGCCGCGGCGGGAGCTGGGCGAGCGCGCCGGGCAGCCGGTCCGCCAGCGCGGAGCTGAGCCGGGTGGACAGCACCGCGCCCAGGATCGCCACCCCGAACGAGCCGCCCAGCGACCGGAAGAACGTGGCCGAGGAGGTGCCGGCGCCCAGGTCGCGGACGTCCACCGCGTTCTGCACGGCCAGGATCAGCGACTGCATGCACAGGCCCAGCCCGACGCCGATCACCACCATGTAGCCGAACGCGAGCCAGAGCGACGTCTCCACCTGGAGCTGGCGGAACAGCAGCATGCCGGCCACCAGCACCGCCGAGCCCACCACCGGGAACCACTTGTACCGGCCGATCCGACTCATCGCCCGGCCGGTCAGGATCGACGTGACGATGATGCCGGCCATCATCGGCAGCATCAGCAGACCGCTGCGGGTCGGCGACGCGCCCTTGACGATCTGCAGGTAGAGCGGGATGAAGATGATCGACCCGAACATCACCAGGCCGAGCACGAAGCCGGCGGAGTTGGCCAGCGCGAACGTGCGGCTGCGGAACAGCCGCAGCGGCAGGATAGGCTCCCGGGTCCGGGCCTCCTGGAGCAGGAACGCCACCCCCAGCACCGCGCCGGCGACGAACAACCCGACGACCACCGCCGAGCCCCAGGCGTACGAGGTGCCGCCCCAGCTCAGCGCCAGCAGCAGGCAGCTCACGCCGACCACCAGCAGCGCCGCGCCGATCCAGTCGACCGTGTGCTCGCGACGCTGGAACGGCACCAGCCGCATGACGTGCCAGCACACCACGATGGCGAGGATCGCCAGCGGCACGTTGAGGTAGAAGATCCAGCGCCAGTTGGTCTCCGCGAAGTAACCGCCGACCAGCGGGCCGGCCACCGACGACAGGCCGAACACCGCACCGAACAGGCCCTGGTAGCGGCCTCGTTCCCGGGGCGGCACCACGTCCGAGATGATGACGAACGCCAGCGTCATCAGGCCACCCGCGCCGAGGCCCTGCACGCCTCGGGTGACGATCAACTGGGTCATGTCCTGCGAGAGCCCGGCCAGCAGCGAGCCGAGCAGGAACGCGCCGATCGAGAAGAGGAAGACCGGCCGGCGCCCGTACAGGTCGGCCATCTTGCCGTACAGCGGCGTCGAGGCGGTCGACGCCAGCAGGTACGCGGTGACCACCCAGGAGTAGTGGTCGATGCCGCCCAGCTCGCCGACGATGGTGGGCAGCGCGGTGCCGACGATGGTCTGGTCGAGCGCGGCCAGCAGCATGCCGGTCATCAGACCGAACATCAGCAGGCGGATCTGGCGGGCGGGCAGGGCGGGACGGGCGGTCTGGGCGGTCATCCCGCTTCCTATCCCACCGGGGGCGGATCATGCCCCCGGTGGGACGTCGAGTTTTTCAGCGCGCGCCGTGCCGACCCTCGGCGAACTCCTCCACGATCTTGGCGCAGAACGCCGGCAGGTCGTCCGGCTTGCGGCTGCTGACCAGCCCGTTGTCGGTGACCACCTCCTGGTCCACCCAGTTGGCGCCGGCGTTGGTGAGGTCGGTGCGCAGGCTCGGCCAGGAGGTGATCGTGCGGCCGCGCACCACGTCCGCCTCGACCAGCGTCCACGGGCCGTGGCAGATCACCCCGACCGGCTTGCCGGCGTCGAAGAACGACTTCACGAACCGGACCGCGTCCGGGTCGGTCCGCAGGAAGTCCGGGTTCGCCACGCCGCCGGGCAGGACCAGAGCGTCGTACGCTCCGGCGTCCGCCTCCTTGGTGGTGACGTCGACCTGGTACTGCTTGCCGTGGTCCAGGTGGTTGAACGCCTGGATCGAGCCGGACTCGATGGAGACCAGCTCCACCTGGGCGCCGGCGTTCTCCACCGCCTCGCGAGGCGTGGTGTACTCGACCTCCTCGACGCCGTCGGCGGCCAGGAAGGCGATCCGCTTGCCCTGAAGTGTCGCTGCCATGCTGCTTCTCCTCTCCGGGGTGTGTCTGGACGGTTCCCCCGGCCGATGCCCCGAAACCGGACGCGACGGGTGGCCCCCGTCGCACCCGACCGCCGGCCGGCCAGGTTTGGCCGGGCGGCGCCGGGGGACCCGGAGGGGCATGGCAGGAGCAGCGGCGGAAGAGCGCCGGCTGGCCACCGTGGTGGCGAGCTGGCAGGAGCGTCCCGTGCTGGTCATCGGCGACGCCATGCTGGACGAGTGGCGGTTCGCCGAGTCGGAGCGCCTCTGCCGGGAGGCCCCCGCGCCGGTCCTCACCCTGCGCCGCCGGATCTCCGCCGCCGGGGGCGCCGCGAACACCGCGGTCAACGTCGCCGCGCTCGGCGGCCGGGCCGCCCTGGTCGCCCCGGTCGGCGCCGACGTCGCCGGCGACGAGCTGCACGACTGCCTGGACCGGGCCGCGGTCTGGGACCGTACGGTGAGCCAGCCCGGCCGGCCCACCCCGGTCAAACGACGGATGCTCGCCGGCAACCAGATCCTGCTCCGGGAGGACTCCGGCGGTCCGGAGGACCCGCTCGACGAAGACGGTGTGGCCCGCCTGCTGACCGCGCTGCACTGCGCCACCGAGGAGCTGCGGGCGGTGGCCGCCGGACGACCGGTCACGCTCGTGGTCTGCGACTACGGCCTGGGTGCGCTGCCCTCGGCGGTACGCGCCTGGCTGGTCGCCAACCGCGACCGGTACGGCACGGTGGCCCTCGACGCGCACGACCTGGCCGACTGGCGCGGCCTCAACCCGACCGTGGTGACCCCCAGCTTCGCCGAGGCGACCCGGCTGCTGGCCCGCGCCGCCGCCGGCTTCGCCCAGGCCGAGCGGGGTGCCGTCGGTGGCGGCGGTGACCTGCACCTGGCCCATCCGGCGGATGCCGACGGCCCGTCCGAGCTGGTGGTCGGCACCGCGCCCGGCGGCGCCGGCGAACGCCCGACCGGCGCGACCGGCGGCCCGGCCCGCGCGACCGGCGGCCCGGGCGGCGGTGCGGGCGGCGGTCCGGGCGGCGGTGCGGGCGGCGGACCGGGCGGCGGCGCGGGCGGCGGACCGGGCGGCGGTCCAGCCGGCATGACCGGCGGACCGGCCGGCGGTCCAGCCGGCACGACCGGCGGTCCGGCCGGTGGTCCAGCCGGCACGACCGGCGGTCCGGCCGGCGGGCGGGCAGGCAGCCCGCATCCGGCGTCCGGGGCACCCACCGGCGACGTTGCCGGGCCCTCCGCGGCGTCCGGGCCGACCGGCGAGCCGACGCCCGGCGAGGAGCGGGTGGCGTTGACCGGGAACGGGCTCAGCGTCACCGGCACCGGGGTGACCGTGAGCGCGTCGGCCGGCGAGGGTGTGGACCGGGCCGTGCTGGCCGAGTCGCGCCTGTCCGAGCTGCGCGCGCACACCGGCGCGGACGTGGTGGCGGTGACCCTGGACACCGAGGGCGCGGTGGTCGGCGGCGCCGACGGCTCACCCCGGCGCAGCCACAGCACCCCGGTCCCGGCCAGCCACGCCGTCGGCGCCGGTGACGCGTACCTGGCGGCGATGACGCTGGCGCTCGCCGCCGAGGCCGGCCTGCCGACCGCGGCGCAGCTCGCCCAGCTCGCCGCCACCATCACCGTGGCCGACACCGGCACCTGCGTGTGCCGGCGGGAGGACCTGCTCGCCGCGCTGGGCACCGCCGGTGAGGAGGCCGGGCACCCGGCCCTGGTCGGCGCCGAGGAGCTGACCGCGCTCGTCACCGAGCACCGCGCGGCGGGCCGGTCGGTGGTGTTCACCAACGGCTGTTTCGACGTGCTGCACCCGGGCCACGTCCGCTACCTGACGCAGGCCCGCGCGCTCGGCGACCTGCTGATCGTGGCGGTCAACTCGGACGGCAGCGTACGGCGACTCAAGGGCCAGGACCGGCCGGTCAACCCGGTCGAGGACCGCACCGCGCTGCTGGCGGCGCTGGCCTGCGTCGACCACGTGGTGATCTTCGAGGAGGACTCGCCGGTCCGGCTGATCGAGGCGGTCCGCCCGGACGTCTACGTCAAGGGCGGCGACTACCCGCCGGAGATGGTGCCGGAGGCACCGCTGGTACGCCGCCTCGGCGGCCAGGTGCGCACGCTCGGCTACGTGCCGGACCGCTCCACCTCGGCGATCATCGACCGCATCCGCGCCCAGTCGCACCAGCACGGCCCCACCGTCGGCGAGAGCAGGCCGGCGTGACCCGACCGCTCGACCCGGGCGCGCCCGAGCAGTTCCGCCACCCCCGGCGGGTCGACGTGCTGATCCCCACCCGCAACCGGCCGGCCGAGCTGGCGGTCACCCTGTCCGGGCTGGCCGCCCAGGAGGGCGTACCCGGGTTCGGGGTGGTGGTCAGCGACCAGTCCGACGGTGACCCCGCGTACGCGCACCCGGCGGCGGCCACCATGGTCCGAGCCCTGCGCCACCGCGGGCACCCGGTGCTGCTGACCCGGCGGCTGCCCCGGCGCGGGCTGGCCGAGCACCGTTCCTACCTGCTGGCGCAGTCGACCGCCCACGCGGTGCTCTGCCTCGACGACGACGTGTGGCTGGAGCCGGGCAGCCTGTCCCGGCTGGTCGGCGCGCTGGACGAGCTGGGCTGCGGGTTCGTCGGCAACGCGGTGCACGGCCTCTCCTACGCCGACGACGTCCGCCCGGACACGCACCGGCACTACGAGGAGTGGGCGGGCCGCCCGGAACCGGAGCGGATCCGCCCGGACACGCCGGAGTGGCACCGGGCGTCGATCCACCCGGCGGCGAACCTGCTGCACGTCACCGAGAAGCTGGCGCTGCCGGCGGGCGCCTGGCGGGCGTACAAGATCTCCTGGATCGGCGGCTGCGTGCTCTACGACCGGGCCAAGCTGGTCGACGCCGGCGGTTTCGACTTCTGGGAGCGGCTGCCCGAGCGGCACCAGGGCGAGGACGTGGCCGCCCAGCTCGCGGTGCTGGAGCGCCACGGCGGCGCCGGCGTGCTGCCCAGCGGCGCCTATCACCTGGAGTCGCCGACCACGGTCACCGAGCGCGACGTGGAGGCGTGGGAGGTCGTGCTCAACGAGTCGAACGCAGAGGTGTGAGCAGCTCGCGGGCCGCCTCGACCACCTCGACGGCCGGCACGTCGGCCACGAACGACACCCGGTGCGGGCAGTCGCCGTCGCCCGGCCGGTGCGGGTAGATCCCCGGCGTGCAGTCGACGCCGCAGACCGGGCACCGGGTGGTCCAGGAGGCGATCGGGCGGTGCCGGCCGCGCAGCGGGGACGCCCCGTTGATCAGGTTGCCGACCCAGAAGATCCCCACCGTGGGTGCGCCCACCGCGGCGGCCAGGTGCAGCGGCCCGGTGTCGTTGGAGATCACCAGCGCGCAGTCCGCGTACGCGGCGGCGAGCGCGCCGAGCCCCAGCGTGCCGACCTGCGGGCGGAGCGGCACACCGGCCGCGGCGACCACCGCGTCGACCGTCTCCCGCTCCACGGGCGTGCCGGTGACCAGCACCTCGTACCCGTCGGCGACCAGCTCCCGGGCGACCTCGGCGAAGCCCTCCGCCGGCCAGCGCCGCCGGGTGTCGGTGGCGCCCGGGTGCAGCGCCACCCGGGGCCGGGTGGGCGCGCCGAGCACCGCGACGGCCTCGGCCCGGTCGGCGTCGGTGACCGCCAGCGTCGGGGTGATGGTGGTGGCCGGCGCCCCGACCAGGGCGGCCACCTCCAGGTAGCGGATCACCTCGTGCTGGTAGTAGACGTAGCGCAGCCAGCGGTCCAGCGGCGGCGCGTCGTCGGCCCGCAGCCCGGCGGTGACCCGGGCGCCGAGGCCGGCGACGAACGGGTTGGAGTTGGCGCCGCCGCCGTGCACCTGCACCGCCAGGTCGAACCGTTCGGCGCGGACGGCGGCCAGGAAACCGGCCGGGTCGACCGGAGACTCGTCGGGCCCGGGTTCGCGGATGCCGGGCCTCGGCGGCACCACCAGCACCCGGTCCACCGGGCCGGGCCGGTCGCGCCAGAGCGCCGCGTGCCACGGCGCGCCGAGCAGCACGATCTCCGCCGAGGGGTACGCGGCCCGCAACGCCTCCAGCGCGGGCAGCACGAAGATGAAGTCGCCGAGCGCGTTGGCCCGCAGCACGGCGATCCGCTCGACGTCCGGCACCCGCTCGCCGACCGGGCCGAGCACCCACGGCGGCCCCGGGTCGCGGCGCGGCGACACACGCGCCGAGCGGGGGTCGTCGGTCGGGTCGTCCACGGCGCGCCTAGGGACGGTCGATCTCGTCGACAGTGGTGTCCGGGTGGTGCAGCTCCCGGTCCGCGGCCGGGTCGGCCCGGCTCGGCGTACGACCGGTGGCGCCGTGCGGGCCGGTGCGGCCGACGGTGATGGTGCGCGGCGCGGGCCGGGCCGCCCGGGGCAGCCGCACCCGCAGCAGGCCGTGGTCCATCACCGCGTCGATCCGCTCCGGGTCGACGCGGGACGGCAGGTCGACGCGGTATTCGAAGCCCCGGGTGGTGAACCCGCCCGGGATGCCCTGGTCGGCGTTGACCTCGGCCTCCGACCGGGCCCGGACGCACAGCTCCCGGTCGTCCAGCTCGACGGCCACCTCCTCCGGTGCCACGCCGGGCAGCCGGACCAGCACCTCCCAGCCGTCGGCCACCTCGGACGTCTCCACGTCGGGGGTGCCGGAGCGACCGCCGACCAGGCGGCTCAGCTCGGAGCGCAGCGACTGCAGCTCGCCCATCGGGTCCCAGCCCTGCTGGCGGCCGAGCCAGCTCCGCGGTTCCGTCATCGCACGTCTCCGATCCGCTGGTTGGCCGGGCCGGGTCGCAGCGAACTGGACGCGTTGAGGTCGTGCTCCGGGTCGACGCCGACGCCGAGCCGGTCCACCAGTTCGCCGCCGAGCCAGGCGCTGATCCCGAGGATCGCCACGGCGACCACCTCGATGGCGATCAGGGCGCCACCGGCCGCCCGCGAGTCGGCGTTGAGACGAACCACCCAGACGGCGGCGAAGAGCAGGATCACCGCGATGTTCGCGGCGGCGTGGAGGAGCCCGACCCGCTTCGCCCGGGTGCCGGTCGGCAGCGCGAGCAGGTCGAACGCGCCGGCCACGGCGGCCAGCAGGCCACCGATCAGACCGACGGTGATGTTCCAGTAGGCGACCTCGCCGAGGAAGTCCGGCCCGCCCACGGTGTCGACCACGTCGAAGATCACCGCGGTCACCAGGAGCGCGACCGGGAACATCACCAGCATCGGATGCACGGGATGGCCGAGCACCTTCAGTCGGCTCTCCATCTCGACCTCCAACCGTCGCGTCCGGACACGCGCTGTGATCCGGTCCCTACCCGGCGACATCGGGGGCAAACCCGGCGGCCGACGTGCTCCTAGACTGACCATGGCGGATCCCGACCCGTCGCGGGCCGGAACCGTCGTCAAGGTCAACGGACGGGGGAGGCAGACGTGACGACGCACGAGATCACCAGCCCGGAGGAACTACGCGACCTGTTGGGCTCGCCGATGCCGCGGGCGCTGGCGAAGGAACGCCGCACGCTGCACCGGCGTGACCGGGAGTGGCTGGCCGCCTCGCCGTTCTGCCTGGTCGCCACCGCCGGCGCGGACGGCGCCTGCGACGTCTCCCCCAAGGGTGACCCGCCCGGCTTCGCGCTGGTGCTCGACGACACCACGGTGGCCATCCCGGAGCGGCCCGGCAACCGGCGCGCCGACGGCTACCGCAACATCCTTCAGAACCCGCACGTCGGGCTGATCTTCCTGATTCCCGGGCGCACCGACACGCTGCGGATCAACGGCCGGGCCCGGCTGGTGCGCGACGCGCCCTGGTTCGCCGACATGGAGATCAAGGGCCACCGGCCGGTGCTCGCCGTCGAGGTGGCCGTCGAGCAGATCTTCTACCACTGCGCCAAGGCGTTCCTCCGCTCCGAGCTGTGGCAGCCGGCGACCTGGCGGCCGGACGCGCTGCCGACCCGGCCCCGGCTGGTCAAGGAGGTCGAGGCGCCCGCGGAGAGCCTGGCCGACCTGGAACGGCACTACGGCCCCGACTACGCGAAGAAGCTCTACGTCTGAACGCCGGCCGGTTAGGCCGGATCCGCCGGGGTACGGATCCGGTGTAGACGACGGGACGACAAGGAGTGGTCATGACCAGGAAGGTGGAGAAGTCCATCGACGTCGACGTGCCGGTCAGCACCGCCTACAACCAGTGGACCCAGTTCGAGGACTTCCCGCGGTTCATGGGCGGCGTGCGGGAGGTACGACAGATCGACGACCGGCGGATGCACTGGGTTGCCGAGATCGCCGGCGTGCAGCGCGAGTGGGACGCCACCATCGTCGAGCAGGTGCCGGACCGGTCGGTCGCGTGGGCGGCCACCGGCGGCAAGGCGAACGCCGGCATGGTCCGGTTCGCGCCGATCGACGCCGGCCACACCCAGGTCCAGCTCCTGCTGGAGTACGAGCCGGAGGGCCTCGTCGAGCAGGCCGGCGAGAGGCTGCACCTGGTGGACCGGCAGGCCGAGTCCGACCTGGAGCGGTTCAAGGAATTCATCGAGGGTCGCCAGGCGGAGTCGGGCGGCTGGCGCGGCACCATCGCCCCGGGCGGCATCCCCGAGCCGTCCGCCGAGGTCGGCCCGGCCGAGCCGGCGGCCCGACACCGCGCGGACACCGACGAGGAACCGCCGCCGCCGGAGACCGAACCGGAGTACGCGCCGACCGGCGCGTACCCGCCTCGATAGACCTTCTTCCGCCCTGCCGGAGTGGGCCCGGTGGGCCGGCCGATTCGGCCGCGCCCGCCGGGCTCCCTTCGTTACTCGCTGTAGTAGAAGTCGGCCGCCTCGGCCGCGCCCGACGGTTCGCTGATCTTCATGGCCGTCCCGTGCCCGCTCAACGTGGTGACCAGCGCCAGCTTCGGCCCCGTACTCGGCGTCGTACAGTAGCGGAACCGGCGGGGCGGCCGGTGCCCGCGAGAGCGGTCAGCGGCAGTCCACCTCGTGCAGGGCGGGCCAGACCGGCTGACCGACGTCGCCGTGCAGGATCAGGCTGCCGCCGTCGTCGCTCCACCTCAGCTCGTACGCGTGGTCGGTGATCGGGGTGCCGCCGTCGTCGGCGGTCCACGTGCTCACCTGCCATCCGATCCCGGTCGCCGGGACGGCGTACACCTCACCACCGCCGGCGAAGAGGAACGACGTCTGCCGGGCCACCGCCCGGCAGCCGTCCGGTCCGCCCGGCTCCAGCACGCGGTAGGTGGCGGACAGGTCGTCGAGCAGGCCGAGGCCGGTCCCCAGCCAGGCGAGGACGGTCAGCAGCGTGAGCACCCGGCGGATCCGCACGCTCCGTCCCACGTCGTCCGGCACGCGCGCCCACCTGTCGACGAGGTGCCAGAACGGTGTGATCACCAGCGGTGTGAGCAGCAGGGCGCCGCTCACCAGCCAGGTGGGGACGACCCGGCCGGCGACCACCAGCACCATGCCGCCCCAGGAACCGACCACCACGAGCAGCGCGAGCAGGACACCGGCGGCGGCGACGGGTACGGGCGGCCCGGTCGGCTCTGTCCCACCGCGTGCCGCCGGCCTCACGCCGTCGTCACCATCCACAGGTGACCGTCCGGGTCGGCGAACGCGGCGGTGTAGCCCCACGGCTGCTCGGCCGGCGGCGTCACCACGCGGGCGCCCGCGACCCGGGCCCGGTCGACGATCCCCCGGACCTCGTCGGGGTCTCCGGCGACCCAGCTCAGCACGCACTCGCTGTGGCCCCGCTCGGCGACCTCGTGGTCGCCGATCACCCAACCGAAGCCCCCGCTCGGCACCAGCATCAGCCGCAGGCCGTCGTTCACGGCGAACTGCAGCGGCTCGGGAATCCCGTCCGCCGCCGGCTCACCGATGGCCGTCCAGCCGAGAGCGTCGACGTAGAAGCGGTGTGACGTCGCGCGGTCGGCGATCGGCAGGCTGACGGTCACGGTCGGATCGGCCATGGTGGCAACTCCAGGTCTGCGCGAAGAGGAACGGTCATCGAGGTGGACCGCGCGGCCGGTCCGAACTCATCGGTCACTCCCCCGACGCCCGCCGGTCAATCGAGACCCGGCGCGAAGCCGACCTGCCAACCCGCCACGGCGAAGCTGTCGGCGACGACCGTGACGGTCACCCGTTTCCCGGTCCGGACCGGCACCTTGAACCGGGGCGGCAGATCGTACTCGGAGGCCAACGCGCTTCCT
This sequence comes from Micromonospora humi, assembly GCF_900090105.1. Lineage (GTDB taxonomy): Bacteria > Actinomycetota > Actinomycetes > Mycobacteriales > Micromonosporaceae > Micromonospora > Micromonospora humi. Next base: position 145,541 of record NZ_FMDM01000006.1, read on the forward strand.
GTCCCGCACTCGCCGGACCAGTCGTAGAACGCCCGCCGCTCCACCTCCTTCCCGTCGACCAGCACGCGGATCCGACCGGGCGCCACGGCGCACACGTAGATGTTCAACTGCAGCGGCATGGCCAGGTCGAGCCGGTACGAGCCGTTCGGCGACGCGGCGGTGCGGGCGTCGACCGCACCGAGTTCGGTCGGGAAGGGCACACCAGGATTCCCCGTCGCCGACTCGGCGACGGCGTCCAGATCGACCAGTTCGGGTGGCCGGGGCGGCATCGGGAACTGCTCGAACGGCACCGGCGTGTAGACGCCGACCGCCATCGTGCCGGCGAGGTGGGTCGCGGCGCCCGGCCGGGCATCCGCGTTGTCGGTCGCCAGCGGCTTGCCGATCCTGACCACGATCGTCACCGGCTTCCCGGCACGGATTCCCAGTTCACTCCACTGGACGTAGTGTCCGCTCATCCCGGCGTCGACGAGCGCCGGCCCCGGCAGCAGCGACGAGCCGCAGTCTCCGGTGCCGACGACCTTCCTGCCGACCGTGACCTGGATCAGGTGGTCGGATCGACCGGGCACCGCCCCCGCACGCAGCCGGTCGTCACAGTTGATGCCCAGCCGGAAGTCCGTGGCGTCCGGCGTGAACGTCAGGGTGACGGTCGACTGCCCCGGCAGGACCACCTCGCGCGCCAGCACCCGATGATGCCCGCGGAGGTACTCCGGGAGCAGCTCACCGGCGGGCGTGGGCGCCGGACCCGGCGTGGCGGTCGGGGCCGGCGACGCCGAGGACGTGCTGGCCAGCGGCGACGGCGTCGAGTCGACGGGCTGACGCGCGACCAGACCCACCGAGGTCGCGGTGCTCGCCACCAGCACGGCGGCGGCGACGCCGGCGGCGCGCACCCGCCGCTGTCGGGTGATGCGACGGTGCAGCTTCATCAGGCGGTCCTCGCCGGACGGAACCTCCGCGCTCTGCGCCGTCAGGAGACGGCGTAGGCGCTCCTCTTCGACGGTCATCGGATGAGCTCCTTCTCGTCCCGGCGGTCGGCAAGTGCGGGGTGCGCGCGCAGCTTGGCCAGGCCCTTGCTGGCCTGGCTCTTGACGGTGCCGACGCTGATGTGGAGCGTCTCGGCGATCTGCGCCTCGGTGAGGTCCTCGAAGTAGCGGAGCACGAGGACCGCCCGCTGCCGCCGGGGAAGCTCCGCGAGCATCCGCCACAACGCGTCCCGCTCGACGTACTGCGTGACCCGGTCGGCCGCCTCGACGCGCTCGGGCACCGCCTGCGGGATCTCCCCGGTCCAGCGACGGCGGCGCCACGACAGGTAGGTGTTCACGATGGTCCGACGGACGTACGCCTCGGCGTCCCCGCGTACCCGGGACCACGCGAACCAGACCTTGACCAGGGCCGTCTGGAGCAGGTCCTCGGCCGCCGCCCAGTCGCCGGTGAGCAGATAGGCGACGCGCAGCAACCGGGGCGATCGGTCGACCACGAACTGGTCGTACTCGGTGCGGTCGGCCAACCGTCCTCCTCCGTCGGGCCTGCACCTCATCTACGCGTTGGCCCGAGGCGAGGGTTGCCTCGGGCGACACCTACGCTCACTCGTCCCACCGGGCGCCACCCGCCGGTCACCTGCCTCGCCCGATGCCGCCCCGGGTCCACGCCGCCATGAATCGGCCTACGGTGATCGGCCCGGCCCGGCGCAGGTAGAGCACCATCAGTGCCAGTCCGCCACCGCCCGTCGTGAGGAGCAGCCAACGGGGCAACTCGCGCGACACCGGAGCCGGGGCGCAGTGGGTGGGTGTGTAGTCGACGGTCATCTGTGTGTTCAAGCGAGGGAGGTGCTCTCCGGGAAACGCCGTTCGGTCGATGCCACAGAAGACCGGTCCGTCGGTCGCATCGACTCGGAGCAGCGCCACGGCAGGGCGGCCGGCGCTATCCTGCTCCAAGGCGAGCACGGTGCCTGGGACCAACTCGCCCGCCGGCGGCGGCGGTCCCAGATCGGCGAACAGGCCCGCCAGGAGAAGCGCGGTCGAGGCCATGACGCCGGCCATGGTCGACCTGGGCCACAGCGGCAGCTGAGATGCTCGCCGCCGCTTGCGGCCGGAGAGAGGCATGGCCGGACACTAGCCCGGACGATCAAGGCGGTTCCCCTCCGCGCCACTGCCCGCGACCGGCCGTGGCAGCACGGACGGCGGCGTGACCGGCCTCGGGAAACGGCGAAGCCCAGGCCGATGACCTGGGCTTCCGTACCGAGCCGCCTGACGGAATCGAACCGTCGACCTACGCATTACGAGTGCGTCGCTCTAGCCGACTGAGCTAAGGCGGCAACGATCGTCAAGTGTACGGCACGCCCGGCCGGGAGCCGAACGGGATCCCCCTCGTCCGGAACCGGACATCAAGGCCCAGCCGGCGCGACTCGGGAGAGACTTCCCGCCCGGTGCGGACTACCCTGCGGCGGGTGAGCGACGATCACGTACCGCCGCGACAGCCGGACCCCGAGACGCGCCCCGGTGAGCGGGCCACCCGTCGGCCGCACAGCCTGGACCCGCGAGAGCTGGGGTTCACCCCGCGCCGGCCGGTGCCCTGGCTCGCGCCGCTGCTGCTGATCAGCACCGGCCTGCGGACGCTGCTGGCCATGCTGTTCGGGGCGTACCTGGACAAGCGGGAACTCCAGAACGCGTTCGGCGACGACACGTTCCGGCAGGTCGGGCCGGACGGCGGGCTCTGGTTGGACTACGTGGCCGACCTGGGCGACGGCTTCGACGCCACCTACTCGATCGCCTACCTGCTCGCCCAGCCGGAGCTGACCGTGGACGGGCACCGGCTGCCCCGGGCGCAGACGCTGGTGATGGGCGGCGACCAGGTCTACCCGTCGGCCGCTTACGAGGCGTACGAGGACCGGGCCAAGGGCCCGTACCAGGCGGCGTTGCCGGTCGCGCCGCCGGAACGCCCGACGCTCTTCGCGGTGCCGGGCAACCACGACTGGTACGACGGGCTGACCGCGTTCCTGCGCCTGTTCGTGCGGTCCCGGGACCGCCACTTCGGTGGCTGGGGCACCGGCCAGTACCGCTCGTACTTCGCTGTCGAACTGCCGGCCGGATGGTGGCTGCTGGGTCTCGACGACCAGTCCGGGTCGTACCTGGACGATCCGCAGCTCACCTACTTCGACGAGGTGGCCCGCAAGCTCACCCCACGGTCCCGGGTGATCGTGGCGGTGCCGGCGCCGACGTGGGTCAAGGCCGCCGAACATCCCAACGCGTACGACTCGGTCGACTACTTCATCCGTACCATCGTGGCGCCCACCGGGGCGCAGGTCCGGGTGCTGGTCTCCGGCGACCTGCACCACTACGCCCGGTACGAGGGCCCGGAGCGGCAGCTCATCACGTGCGGCGGCGGTGGCGCCTACCTGTATCCCACGCACAGGCTGCCGGAGAAGCTGGAGGTGCCGCCGCGGGACACGCTGACCCGGCGCGCCAGCCGCACCCGCGAGTACGACCTGGCCGCCCGCTATCCGGAGAAGGCGCGTTCCCGCCGGTACGGCTGGGGCATCTTCGGCCGGCTGCCGTTCCGCAACCCGGGTTTCACCACGCTGCTGGGCACCCTGCACACGCTGCTCATGCTGGCCATGGCCGGGGTGGCGGCGCAGCGGGCCGACTCCACCGCGCAGCGACTGTTCAGCGTCCCGCTGGTGGCGATGCTGGTGGTGACGCTGCTGGGGGCGGCGTTCTTCGCCAAGCCGCCGAGCGCGGGCGGGAAGCGGCACGCCCGGCACTGGATCCTCGGGGTGGCGCACGGGGTGGCCCACGTGGCGCTGGCGGCCGGCGGCACCTGGGTCTGGTTGCACCTGCCGTTCTACGAGTGGCCGTGGCCGTTGCCGGCGGTCGCGGCGGTGGTGCTGTACGGCCCGGTCAGCGGGCTGGTCGCCAGCCAGTTGGTGGCGCTCTACCTGCTGGTGGCGGGCGCGTTCGGGGTGAACCTGAACGAGCTCTTCGCCGGCCAGGGCATCGAGGACTCGAAGGCGTTCCTCCGGTTCCGCTTCGACCCCGACGGCACCCTCACCATCTATCCGATCGCCCTGGACCGGGTCGCCCACGCCTGGCAGCTCAACCCCGACCAGTCCCCCACGGCCTCCTGGCTGACCCCGAAAACCCCGCTGGCCCCCCGCCTGGCCGAACCCCCCATCACCCTCCGCTGACCCTGACCCTCAACTTCACGACCCACGCCCAGGGGGATGCGCGGGGGGTGGGTCAGGGGGAGGGGTTGTAGTGCTGGTCGTGGGACTGGCGGGGGGCGCAGACGGAGGCGCGGCTGCACTGGCAGCGGGAGCCGTCGGCGTCGAGACGGACCGTGACGGCGTCGCGCGGGACGCTGTGGCCGACCACCTTGCCCTCACCCTGGGGGGTGTCGACGCGGGTGCCGACCGCCGGGGCGGACTCCTGGAACCGCTGGTAGAGCGGGTGCTCGTATTTCAGGCAGCACATCAGGCGACCGCACGCGCCGGAGATGCGCAGCGGGTTGAGCGGTAGGTCCTGGTCCTTCGCCATCCGGATCGTCACCGGCTCGAAGTCGGTGAGGAACGTGGCGCAGCACAGGTCACGCCCGCAGGAGCCGATGCCGCCCTGCACCCGCGCCGAGTCGCGGGCGGAGAGCTGCCGCAGCTCGACCCGGCAGTGCAGGGTCGCCCCCAGGTCGCGCACGAGGGAACGGAAGTCCACCCGGTGCGGCGCGGTGAAGTAGATGGTGGTGCGGTCGCTGCCGGTCTCCGGCGTGCCGAGGACATGGTCGACGGCGACCACCTTCATCGGCAGGCCGTGCTCCCGGATCAGCCGCTTGGCGGCCACCTTGGCGTCGGCCTTGCGCCGGCGCAGCACCTCGTCGCGGCGCATGTCCTCGTCACCGGCCGGGCCGGCCAGCTTGGGGAAACCGTCGGTGTCCTCGCTGACCCACTGCGCCGCCCAGACGCACTCGGCCACCTCGGGACCGTCGTCGGTGGGCACCAGCACCCGGTCGCCCACCTGCGGGCGCAGCTCACCCGGGTCGAGGTAGTAGAGGCGCCCGTACCGGTTGAAGCTGACCGCGCAGAGCATGCCCATGCGCCTACCCTACGCGGGCCCGCGCGCCCGGACGGCTCACCGGTCGCCGTCCGGTCACACCGCGCAGCGATCCATCCCGGTCGACCCGACCGAAGCGACGTCCACCCCTCGCCCGGACGGTTGAAACCTGGGCCGGCCCCGGGACAAACGCCGGCCGACCGCGTTGAGTGAAGGCATACCTGCGGGGGGTGCAGGGGAAGGCCACGGCGTCGCACGCCGGTGCCCGGCCACGGCCGGATCGGCGTGCGACGCCGTGGACCGTCAGTAGCCGATCCGGGTGGTGCCGCCGTGGCGCGGCGCGGCGACGGCGCGGTCCCGCCAGGTCGTCTCCGCCAGGCTCGGCCCCCACTGGCGCAGCAACGTCTCGGCCCCGTCGTAGGCCACCCCGAGCACACCCAGCACCCGGGTGGCGATCTCCGCCGCCGCGGCGGCACCCGCCGGGCCGGCCTCGACCCCGGGTCGGGCGGCGGCGTGCACGGCGACCGCCTCGGCCGAGCCGATCACCTCGGCGAGCGCCCGCGCCAGCGCCGCCCGGCTGCTCTCCACCCAACCGGCCAGCGCGTCCGCGTAGCCCGCGGTCGACTCCAACCGGCCGACCAGGCTCTCCGGCCCCTCGTCGAGGTGCCGGAGCAGCGCGGTGCGCGCGTCGTCGTAGGCCGCGGCGGCCGACCCGGACCAGGCGACCTGGTCGGCGAGGACGGCACAGGCGTCGTCGTATCCCCGGACGAGCCGGCGCACGGCGTGGCCGGCGCCGGTCAGCGGCGCGGGGTGCAGTTCGAGGAACTCGCGCACGGCCGCGCCGGGGAGCACCTGCATCCGGCGCAGCAGCGGCCAGAGCCGGTGCCCCTCGGGCGCACCGGCGGCGAGCAGCGTGTCGACCCGGGTGAGCAGGTCGAGGCCCGGCTCGGCGAGGCGGTCCAGCGCGTCCATCAGGCCTCCCGGGCCAGCCGGCGCGCCACCGCGTCGTCGGCCGCCGCGTAACGCTCGGCGGCGCTGCGCAGCGCCGCCGCGGCGGCGGCCAGCCGGTGGGCGGCGGCCTGCGCCTCACGCGCCCGGTCGGCGGTGGCGGCGGTCCACTGCCGGTGCAGGGCCCGCCCCACCTCGCCGGGACGGCCGGCGGCCTGGGCGCCGAACGCCGGGTGCGGCGGGTCGGTGGCGGTCACCGTGCGGGCCAGCGTGGCGAGCGTGGCGCCGGCGTCGTCGAGGCGGGCGGCCAGCGCGCGCAGCGATTCCATGTCAGGCTCCCGCCAGCGGCCGGTAGGCCGCGAAGGTCTCGTTGTGCAGCTTCTCCCGGGCCCACTGCGCCGCGTCGGCGGCGGCGGTGACCGCGGCCTGCACCGAGTTGGCCACGTCGCGCGGGTGGCGCTGGTGCAGCGGACCGAGGAAGCGGACGTCGGTGATCCGCCCGCCGGCGGTGACCACCACCTCGACCAGGCCGTCGGGTGAACGGACGGTGACCTCCACCGTGGCGACCGCCTGGTCGAACTCGGCCTGCTGGGCTTCGATGCGGCGATAGCGCCGCACCGCCTCCTCGATCCAGGCCTCGTCGATCTCCCCCCGCGCCATCGGCGCACTCCTCCCGGCCGGTCGGCGCCGCCGGCCCCACCCCGGCGCCACCCTCACTGAGCGTGCCGCCTCGGTCACCGCGGCATCACCGGACCGTACCGCACGTCAATCGCGCGTGTCGATGCCCTGTGGACAGCGTGCGGACGGGCGGTCAACCCCGCCAGAGGGAGAGCATCATCGCCTCGACCGCGATCCGTGGCTTGACGTTCGCCTCGATCGCCGCGCGGCACTCCAGCACCGCCTCCAGGCGGCGCAGCGAGCCCTCGGCGTCCCACTTCTGGGCGCCGGCCGCAGCCGTCGTCGCGGTGTCGGTGTGCACCGGGGCGACCGGGGCCCGCAGCGCCACGGTGAGCGCGTCGCGGTAGAAACCGGCCAGGTCGACCAGCGCCCGGTCGAGCGCGTCCCGCTGGGCCCGGGTGGCCCGCGACTTCTGCCGCTTCTCCAGCTCCTTGAGCTGGCCGGCGGCGCCCCGCATGGCCCCGGCCGCGCCGCGGCCGGTGCCGCCCGCACCGAGCGCGGTCTGCAACGCCGCCCGCTCCGTCTCGTCGGCCTCCGCGACCGAGGCGGCGGCCTCCGCCTCGGCGGCCTCGATCAGCGCCGAGGCGGCGTCGAACGCCGCGCCCACGCCGGTGAGCCGGCGCGGCACGGCGAGCACGGCCTCCCGCCGCTGCCGGGCCTCCGGGTCGCGGGCCAGCCGCCGGGCCCGGCCGACGTGCCCCTGCGCGGCTGCGGCGGCCCACTGCGCCACGTCGGGGGCGATGCCGTCCCGCCGGACCAGCATCTCGGCCACCGCGCCGGCCGGCGGCTGGCGCAGCGGCACGACCCGGCACCGCGACCGGATGGTCACCGAGATGTCGTCCGGGTGGGTGGACGGGGCGCAGAGCAGGAAGACGGTACGCGGCGGCGGCTCCTCGACCGCCTTGAGCAGCGCGTTGCCGGCGGCCTCGGTGAGCCGGTCGGCGTCCTCGATGATGACCACCTGCCAGCGACCACCGGAGGGCGTGCTCGCCGCGCGCAGCACCAGCGCGCGCATCTCGCCGACCGAGATGGAGAGCCCCTCGGGCACCACGAGCCGCACGTCGGCGTGGGTGCCGGCCAGCGTGGTGTGGCAGCCGGGACAGGTGCCGCAGCCGGTGCCGTGCACGCACTGCAGGGCGGCGGCGAACGCGCGGGCGGCCACCGAGCGGCCGGAGCCGGGCGGCCCGGTGAAGATCCAGGCGTGCGTCATCCCGGCGCCCGGGTCGGCCCCGGCGGCGGCCACCTCGCCCGACCCACCACCGGACGCGCCCGGGTCACCGCCGGACGCGCCCGGGTCACCGCCAGGCACGCCTCGGTCACCGCCGGACGCGCCCGCGCCGAGCGCGCGCGGGTCGCCGGGCTCGTCGAACTGCTCGGCGAGCGCGTCGAGGTCGTCGTACCCGTCGGTGTCCCCGCCGCCGGCGGGCGTCGCGACGGGCGCGCCGGCCCGCAGCAGCGCGGCGGCCGACGCGGCGGCCCGCCGCAGCGTCGCCACCGCCTCGTCCTGCCCGACCAGGTCGGCGAAGACGTCCGTCATCTTCGGCGTTGCTCCATCGTCACCAGCTCCGATTCGGATAACTCGGGCTGGACCGAGGTGTCCGGACCCTGTGCCGGGCGCGGGTGCACGATCCCGGCCGGGTCGACGAGGAACTCGCCCACCCGGCGCGCGACCGCGTCGGCGATCTCCCCGACCGGGCGCGACGCGTCGAGCACCAGGTAACGCTTCGGGTCGCCGGCGGCCAGGTCGAGGAACGCGTAGCGGACCCGCTCGTGGAACGCCACCGACTCGGCCTCCAGCCGGTCGGCGTCCTCGCTGCGGGCCGCCACCCGGCCCAGCCCGGTGTGCGGGTCGACGTCGAGCAGGACCACCAGGTCGGGCTTGAGCCCACCGGTGGCCCAGGAGGAGAGCCAGGAGACCTCGTCGACCGGCAACGTCCGGCCGGCGCCCTGATAGGCCAGGGACGAGTCGACGTAGCGGTCGCTGATCACCACGGCGCCGCGGACCAGCGCCGGGCGGACCACGGTGGCCACGTGGTGGGCCCGGTCGGCGGCGTAGAGCAGCGCCTCCGCGCGCGGCGACGGCGCGTCGTCGGCAGCGGTGCCCAGCACCAGCGAGCGGATCCGCTCGCCGACCCCGGTCGCGCCCGGCTCGCGGGTCACCACGACCTCCCGGCCCCCGCCACGCAGGCGCTCGGCGAGCGCGGCGAGCTGGGTGGACTTGCCGGCGCCCTCGCCGCCCTCGAAGACCACGAACAGGCCGGAGGAGACGAACGGCTCGGCCGGCATCAGCGGGCGGCCCCGGATCGAGCCCCACAGGTCGGCGAGGACCGGCACGCCCTTCTTGTCGTCCATCTGGCCGAACGCGCTGATCCCCGCGAAGATGCCGGCCGCACCGGCGGCGAGCAGCAGAAGCCGGGTCGAGGAGATGGAGATGCCCAGGTCGGCGATGGTGAGCTGGCGGGAACCGCCGACGCCGACCAGGAGGCTGCTCAGCGCGATGGCCAGGATCAGCACCAGCCGGGTGCCGATCTGCACCACCGCGAAGACCCGGCCGCGCACCTCGTCGGCGACCTCGCCGCCGAGCAGCGTGGTGCCGGCCAGGAACGCCATGCCGGCACCGGCCCCGACCAGGATCGCGCCGACGATGGCCATGGACAGGTGGATGGCGAACGCGAGCACCAGCACGGACGCGCTGGCCAGCACGATGCTCATGCCGAACCAGCGACGGCGGGACATGTCCCGCACGATCATCGGGCCGAGCCCGATGCCGAGCGCCAGACCGACGAAGATCGCCCCGAAGAGCAGCGAGAACGCGGCGTCACCGGCGCCGAGCGAGTTGGCGAAGAACTTGGCCGTGCCGACCACGATGCCGCCACCGGCGAACGCGCCGAAGATGCCGAGCACCAGGCCGCGCACCAGCGGCGTCTGGCCGATGAACTTCCAGCCCTCGGCGAACTGGCGGAACATGCTCTGCTCGGCGCGCTCCCCCTCGCCGCGCTGCGCCTCGCTGATCTCCTTGATCCCGAACGCCACCACCAGCGCGGTGGCGAGCCGGGAGAAGGCGTTGAACCAGAGCGCGAGCTGGGCCGGCTCGGCCCAGTCGGGCAGGTCGCCGCCGACCGCCCCGCGTACGCCGCGGTCCAGCACGGCCAGCGCGATCGCGGCGGCCACCGGGGTCAGGCCGTACGTGGTGATCAGGGTGAGCTGGTTGGCCGCCTCCAGCCGGGTGCGCGGGATCAGGTTGGGGACCGCCGCCTCCTTGGCCGGGATCCACAGCAACGTGATCGACTCGATCAGGAAGGTGGCGATCAGCGCCCAGCCGACCACCAGGCCACCGGCGGCACCGGTCAGCGCGTAGAGCGGGATCGAGGCGAACAGCACGAAGCGCAGCAGGTCGCAGATGACCATGGTCCACCGGCGGTCGAACCGGTCGGCGAAGACGCCCGCGATCGGGCCGAGCACCAGCGCCGGCAGCAGCCGGATCGCGGTCACGCCGCCGAAGGCCGCGCCCTGGGCCGTGCTGCCGGACACCTGCGAGGCGGCGAACAGGGCGGTGGCGAGCAGGCCGAGCCAGTCGCCGAAGGAGGCCGCGCTGAGCACGAGCCACAGCCGGCGGAACGGCCGGATGCGCAGCACCGAGCGGATCGCGGCGATGCCGGACCGGTCGGCCTGTGTGCCGGGCGACGACACGCCGGACGACTCGCCGTTCTTCTGGCTTTCGATGGCCGTACCTCCACGTGCCGGCCCAGGTCTGGGCATCCCCGGTGGAACACTCTAGTCGCGCGGAGGGCGTCGCCCCCCGTGACATCGCCTGCTCGTCGAGCCTAGGCCGCCGGAGCGACCGCGCGCAGCCCGGACAGACGCGAGGGTATTTCGCATTGCCGTCCCGACAGTTAGCGTGCAGACGTGGCCATCGACCGTGCCGAACTTCGCGATCGTCTCGACCGGGCGACCGCCCACCTCGACCCGCCGTACGCGGTGGTCGACCTCTCCGCGTTCGACGCCAACGCCGAGGCGCTGGCCGCCCGGGCCGGCGGCAAGCCGCTGCGGGTGGCGAGCAAGTCCGTACGCGTCCGCGAACTGCTCACCCGGGCGCTCAAGCGGCCCGGCTGGCACGGCGTGATGGCCTTCACCCTGCCCGAGGCGCTCTGGCTGGCCCGCGGCGGCGTCGCCGACGACGTGCTGGTCGCCTACCCGACCGCCCACCGGGGGGCGCTCGCCGAACTGGCCGCCGACCCGGCCCGTGCCGACGCGGTCACCCTGATGATCGACGACGCCGGGCAGCTCGACCTGATCGACCGGGTCTGCCCGCCCGGCGGCCGACCCGCGCTGCGGGTCTGCCTCGACCTGGACGCCTCCTGGCGACCGCTGCGGGGCCGGGTGCACGTCGGGGTGCGCCGCTCGCCGGTGCACAGCGCCCGGGCGGCCGGCGCGCTCGCCGCCGCCGTCGCCGGCCGGCCGGGCTTCCGGCTGGTCGGCCTGATGTCGTACGAGGCGCAGATCGCCGGCCTCGGCGACGCCCCGCCCGGGCAGGCGCTGGTCGGCTCCGCGATCCGGGTCGCCCAGCGCGGGTCGTACCGGGAACTGCTGGCCCGCCGCTCGGCCGCGGTCGCCGCCGTCCGGGAACACGCCGACCTGGAGTTCGTCAACGGTGGCGGCACCGGCAGCGTGGCCGCCACCAGCGCCGACCCGGCGGTCACCGAGGTCACCGCCGGCTCCGGGCTCTACGGGCCGACGCTCTTCGACGCGTACCGTGCCTGGCGGCCGACCCCGGCGGCGTTCTTCGCCTGCGCGGTGGTCCGGCGGCCGGCGGCCGGGCTGGCCACCGTGCTCGGCGGCGGCTGGATCGCCTCCGGCCCGGCCGCGGAGAGCCGGCTGCCCCGGCCGTGGCTGCCCGCCGGGCTGAAGCTGCTCGGCCCGGAGGGCGCCGGCGAGGTGCAGACCCCGCTCACCGGTGACGCGGCCGACGCGTTGCGGGTCGGCGACCGGGTGTGGTTCCGCCACGCCAAGGCGGGCGAGGTGTGCGAGCACGTCAACGAGCTGCACCTGATCGAGGGCGACGCCGTGGTCGCGACGGTGCCCACCTACCGCGGCGAGGGCCACGCGTTCCTCTGACGTGACGACGGCGGGCCCCGGCGCACTTCGGGAACCCGCCGCTCGCGTGCCGCTCAGCCCTGGTGCGCGGCCTCCACCGGGGCGTTCACCTGCCGGTGCAGGTATTCCCGGATCAGCGCCTTCGCCTCCACGAGCACCCGCTCGTCGCCGTCGGCGCGGCGGCGGAACGCCAGTTTGATCAGGGCGTCCGCGGCCTCGACCGCGACCTCCAGGTGGAACCGCAGGTCGGGCACCCCGGCCAGACCGAACCGCTCGGTGAGCACGCGGGCGAGCTGCTCCGCGATCACCCCATTGTTGTCCCGCTGGTCGTCCAGCAGGTGCAGGTCGACCACGTCGCCGAAGTGCAGGGTACGGAAACCGGGGACGGTGCGGTGCATCGAGATGTACTCGTCGATCGCCGCGTCGACCCCGTCCCACCAGTGGGTCAGGTCGTCCGAGGCGAAACGCTCGTCGAGCCGCTGGAGGTAGGACTCCATCGTGCGCAGGGTCAGCGCCTGCACGATCGCCCGCTTGTCGGGAAAGAACTGGTAGACCGACCCGATCGCCACCTCGGCACGCTCGGCGAGCAGGGTCGTGGTCAAGCCCTCGTACCCCACCTCGTCGACGAGCTCGGCGCAGGCGTCCAGCATCCGCTGGACGCGCGCGACACTTCGACCCTGCACCGGTACCCGACGCAGCGGCCCGGTCGTGGCGGCTGGTGTGGACACTCGGCGCCACCCCCCTTCGACGGATGAACATATCTGCACGTCACGAGTCTGTGACTACCGGTACAACGAGCCGGGCTCGATTGCGGTATTTACCAGGCACAACGTTCCTGATATGAATTCAGTTCATATTCATGTCGAGGAGTGTTCGCCATGGCCGGTCCCCCCGCCGCCTGGTCCAACTGGGCCGGCAACCAACACAGCACCGCGCTGGTCACCGAGCGCCCCCGGAGCGTGGCGGACGTCGCGCAGGCGGTCCGCCGGGCCGCCACCGCCGGCACGACGATCCGGGCCGTCGGCAGCGGCCACTCCTTCACCGCCGCCGCCGTCGCCGACGGGCACCGGCTCGACCTCGCCGACCTGGCGACCGACGTCACCGTCGACGTGGCGCGCCGCCTGGTCACCGTACCGGCCGGGATGACCCTGCACACGCTCAACGACCTGCTCGCCGGCCACGGGCTGGCGGTGCCCAACCTCGGCGACATCGACGCGCAGACCATCGCCGGCGCGCTCTCCACCGGCACCCACGGCACCGGCGCCAAGCTCGGCTGCCTCTCCACGTTCGTGGCCGGGCTGACCCTGGTCACCGGCACCGGCGAGGTGCTGCGCTGCTCCGCCGACCAGAACCGCGACGTCTTCGACGCCGCCCGGGTCGGCCTCGGCGCGGTCGGCGTCCTCGTCGAGGTCACCCTGAGCTGCGTGGACGCGTTCGTGCTGCGCGCGCACGAACGGCCGGCCGCGCTCGCCGAGGTGCTCGACGACCTGCCCGGCCTCTACGAGCCGCACGACCACGCCGAGTTCTACTGGTTCCCCTACACCGACCGGGTGCAGGTCAAGACCAACGACCGGGTACCCGCCGACGACCGGCCGCTGCCCCGCTGGCGCGGCTGGCTCGACGACGAGTTCCTGTCCAACACCGTCTTCGCCGGAGCCTGCCGGCTCGGCCGCGCCGCGCCCGGTCTCGCCCCCCGGATCAGCGCCGTCTCCGCCCGGGCACTCACCGAACGCACCTACACCGGCCGCTCCGACCGGGTCTTCTGCACCCCGCGCCGGGTCCGTTTCGTGGAGATGGAGTACGGGCTGCCGCGCGACGCGCTGCCCACCGCGCTCACCGAACTGCGCCGGATCGTCGACCGGTTGCCGTTCAAGGTGCTCTTCCCGGTCGAGGTGCGGTTCACCGCCGCCGACGACATCTGGCTCTCCCACTCCTACGGGCGAGACTCCGCCTACCTCGCGGTCCACCAGTACGTGGGCATGCCGTACGAGCCGTACTTCCGCGCGTTCGAGCAGGTGGCGACCGAGCTGGGCGGTCGACCGCACTGGGGCAAGCTGCACTGGCGCGACGCGGAGTCGCTCGCCACCGCCTACCCGAAGTTCGCCGCCTTCCAAGCCGTCCGCACCCGCCTGGACCCGAAGAACATCTTCGGAAACCCGTATCTGCGTCAGGTGCTCGGCTCCTGACCTCGATCACTCTCCGTGTTGCGCGGCGGAAGAGACTTCAGAAAAATGCGGTATGCCTCCGGGTCATAATTATGACTCGGAGGCATACCGCTCAACAGCGATGCCTCGTTTCCAGCGCGACACGCCCGTCGCCCACGCCCATCGCCCACGCCCACCGACCGGGCTTCACTCGTTGGGGGTGGAGGTCGCCTTCCGGGGGGCCGCCTTCTTCGCCGGGGTCTTCTTCGCGGCCGCGGTCGTCTTCGCCGCCGTCGTCTTCTTCGCGGCGGTCGTCTTCTTGGCGGCGGTCGTCTTCTTGGCGGCGGTCGTCTTCTTGGCGGGAGCGGCCTTCTTGGTGGCCTTCTTCTTCGGGGCCGGACCCTTCGCCCGCTTCTCGGCGAGCATCTCCGACGCCTCTTCCAGCGTCAGCGCCTCCGGCGTCTGCGCGCGCCGCAGCGACGCGTTGAACTCCCCGTCCGTGACGTACGGTCCGAAGCGCCCGTCCTTGATCACCAGCGGCTTCTCGGTCAGCGGGTCGACGCCCATCTCCCGCAGCGGCGGCGCGGCGGCCCGGCGCTGGCGCGTCTTCGGTGCGGCCAGCAACGCCAGCGCCTCGTCCAGCGTGACGGTGAACATCTTGTCTTCCGAGTCCAGCGAGCGGAACTCGTCACCGCGCTTGACGTACGGGCCGTAGCGGCCGTTGTTGGCGAAGACCTCGACGCCGTCCGGCGCCACGCCCACCAGCCGGGGCAGGCTGAGCAGCCGCAGCGCCTGGTCCAGGGTGAGGTCGTCCGGCGACTGGGAGCGCAGCAGCGACGACTTCCGCTCGCCGCTGGCCACGTACGGGCCGAAGCGGCCGGACTTGAGCAGGATCGGCTCGCCGGTCGACGGGTCGTCGCCGAGCTTGCGCTCGCCGCCGCCACCGAGGAACAGCTCGTGCACCTTCTCCGGGGTCAACTCGTCCGGGGCGAGGCCCTCCGGGATCGGTGCCCGGTCACCCTGGGCGCCGCCCTCCTCGCCCTCGGCCGCCGGCGCCGGCTGCTCGCCGCCCGGCAGCGCCCGCTGCAGGTACGGCCCGTAACGCCCGACCCGGACGACGACCTCGCGGCCCTCGTCGTCGGTGTACAGCGGGATCGAGTTGACGCTGCGCGCGTCGATCTCGCTGAGGTTCTCGGTGACCAGCTTCTTCAGCCCACCGGCGTGCGCGATCGCCTGGTCGCCGGCGCCGTTGGCGCTGCCGAAGTAGAAGGAGGTGAGGAAGTCGACCGCGGCGTGGTCACCGCCGGCGATCTCGTCCAGCTCGTTCTCCATGCTGGCGGTGAAGTCGTAGTCGATCAGGCGCGGGTAGTGCCGCTCCATCAGCCCGATCACGGCGAACGCCAGGAACGTCGGGATCATCGCCTGGCCGCGCTTGTTGACGTAGCCGCGGTCCTGGATCGTCTGCATGATCGACGCGTACGTGGAGGGACGGCCGATGCCCAGCTCCTCCAGCGCCTTGACCAGCGAGGCCTCGGTGTAGCGCGACGGCGGCTGGGTGTGGTGGCCCTGCGCGGCCAGCTCGTCGGCGGCCAGCGGCTGGTCCTTGACCAGCGTGGGCAGCCGACGCTCGGCGTCCTCGGCCTCGGCGTTCTCGTCGTCGCTCGACTCGACGTAGGCGCGCAGGAAGCCCGGGTCGGTGATGGTCTTGCCGGTGGCGCCGAAGTCGGCCTCCTCCTGCGCCGACGAGACCGCCCGGATCCGCACCGACACGCTGGAGCCGACCGCGTCGGTCATCTGCGAGGCGATGGTGCGCCGCCAGATCAGCTCGTAGAGCTTGAACTCCTCGCCGGAGAGCTCCTTGGCCACGTCGCCCGGGGTGCGGAAGTTGTCCCCCGCCGGGCGGATCGCCTCGTGCGCCTCCTGCGCGTTCTTCACCTTGCCGGTGTAGCGGCGCGGCTCCGGCGGCACGCTGCGCTCGCCGTACAGCTCGACGATCTGCCGGCGGGCCGCGGCGATCGCGGTCTCCGACAGGTTCACCGAGTCGGTACGCATGTAGGTGATGTAGCCGTTCTCGTAGAGCCGCTGCGCGGTGCGCATCGTCTGCTGCGACGAGAACCGCAGCTTCCGGGCCGCCTCCTGCTGGAGCGTGGAGGTGATGAACGGCGCGTACGGGCGGCGGCGGTAGGGCTTCTCCTCGACCCGGGTGACCGTGAACGGCCGGTCCGCCAGGCGGGCCGCGAGCCCCCTGGCCCCGCCCTCGTCGAGGTGCACCACCCCGGCACCGGCGCGAACCCGACCCGTGGTCGGCTCGAAGTCCTTGCCGGTGGCGATCCGGTCGCCGTTCAACGCGACCAGCGTGGCGTTGAACGTGCGCGGGCCCTCGCCCGGCTTCGCCACCGCCAGGGTGGCCAGGATGTCCCAGTATTCCGCGGTGCGGAACGCCATCCGCTGGCGCTCCCGCTCGACCACGATCCGGGTCGCCACGGACTGCACCCGGCCCGCCGACAGCTTCGGCATGACCTTCTTCCACAGCACCGGGGAGACCTCGTAGCCGTAGAGCCGGTCGAGGATGCGCCGGGCCTCCTGGGCGTCGACCAGGTCGCGGTCGATCTCCCGGGGGTTGGCCACCGCCGCCTGGATGGCCGGCTTGGTGATCTCGTGGAAGACCATCCGCTTGACCGGCACCTTGGGCTTGAGCGTCTCGACCAGGTGCCAGGCGATCGCCTCGCCCTCGCGGTCCTCATCCGTGGCCAGGAAGATCTCGTCGACCTCCTTGGCCAGCTTCACCAGCTTGTTGATCTGCTGGCGGCGGTCTGCGGAGACCACGTAGAGCGCGTGGAAGCCGTTGTCGACGTCGACGCCGAGCCGCGCCCACGGCTCACCCTTGTACTTCGCCGGCACGTCGGCGGCGTTGCGGGGCAGGTCCCGGACGTGGCCGAAGCTGGCCTCCACGACGTACCCCGGGCCGAGGTAGCCCGAGATCGTCTTGGCCTTCGCCGGTGACTCGACGATGACCAGACGGGTGGTTCCAGCGTTGCTCGGCACGTCTCTCCCCGACCTCACTCCTACGCCATGCCCGCTTCGGGCCGTGTTGCACCGCGCGGACCACCGGTGGCCCGGACGTCCAACGTAACGCGCCGTCCACGTTCCGGGTTTCGTGGGCGGCAAACGGGCCGCCTCCTCCGGCGGCCGCCGGCCGAACCCTGCCGGACGGCGCCACCGTACACCGTGGGTAGGGCGCCGAGCGGGTCACTGTGACGATCGCACACCGCCCGGCGGAGGTCACCCCGGTCGTTTTCCTGGACGGAACCGCCGGAGCGGGTGTCCGTGATCGGACAGCCGGCGGGGTGGCGCGGCGGCTCAGCCGGGCCAGTCGGCGGCCGGCGCGGCCCGGGGCCGCTCGCCCACCAGCTCGGCGAGGCGGGTCACCCGCCGCCCACCGATCCGGTAGGCCGGCCCGCCCTCCTCCGGCTCCACGAACGCGGCCGGCAGACCCACCGCGGCCAGCGCGGCGCGTACCGCCGGCCAGGTCGGCTCGTCGGCCGGACCGAGCCGGAGCCGGAACCCGCCCGGCTCGGCCGCCCCGGCGGCGGCGGCCCAGAGCCGCAGCCGCCGCCCGTCGAGGTGGAACCGGGCCGGTGGCCGCTTCGCCGTGCCACGCAGCCAGGCCCGCGCGAGCGGCGCCAGCGTGGTCGAGTACGCGGTGCGCACCCGGTGCCGGCCGTCCTCGGTCGGCTCCCAGCTCGCCGGCACCCCCCGGGCGCCCAGCTCGGCGACCAGCACGTGCACCCGCCAGGCCGCGTCCACCACCACGGAGAGCCGCGCCGTGCCGCCCATCCGCACCACCTCCCCCGGCCCGGCGAGCAGGCCGGCGAGATCCGCCAGCACGGGGTCGGCCGCCTCGGTGGAGAACAGCGAGGGCTGGCGGGCCGGGTTCTTCGCGGGTGGCGTCAGCGACACTCCGGGACCTCGTCGAAGGCCTGTTTGAGTTCGGGTGAGTCGAGCTTGCTGGTGTCCAGCGCGCTCGCGTCGTACTCCTTGTTGAGCGTGTCCACGGCGGCGCGCACGCCGTCGTAGAACGGGCCGGCCTGGGCGGTGTCGAGCCCGTCGATGGTGGTCCGGGCCCGCCCGTAGGCGTCCCGCATCTTGCCCAGCGAGCCCTGGAACCCGGCCGACACCTCGGTGCCGCGCTCGACCTCGGGCACGCCCGCCTCCTCGACCTTGCGCCGGGCGGTCTCGCTGGCCTCCTCGGCCCCGGCGAAGAGCCGCACCAGGTTCTCCTTGGCCTGCGCCGGCGTGGTCTGCGCGGTCATCTGCTGCTGGGTGCTGCTGGTCAGCTTGGAGATCTCCGCGCGCCACGGGCTGAGCGCCTGACAGACCGAGGCGGCCCAGGCGCGCGGGCTGGGGCCGCCGCAACCGGCGACGACGAGGGCCAGCGTGGCCAGGACCACCGTGAGCTTTCCGGCGGTTGCCGCCCGGCGCGTACGCATGGCTTGCAGCGTACGACCTCCGGGTGGAACTGCCACCGGTCAGGTTTCACGGGGTTCCCGGCCGGCCGGCGGCCGACCGGGAACCGTTCCGTGGAGATCAGGCGTTGACCGTCTCCGGGCGCTGGTCCGGGGTGCCCGCACCGGTGTCCGAGTCGTCCATCGCCACGCCCTTGCGCTTGCTGAACACCACGGCCGCCACGATGATCAGCGCGGCCACCACGGCGATGGTGAGCCGCAGCGGGGTGTTCCGGTCGTCGCCCACGCTCCAGGCCACCACGGCCGGGGCGATCAGCAGCGAGACCAGGTTCATCACCTTGATCAGCGGGTTGATCGCCGGGCCGGCGGTGTCCTTGAACGGGTCACCGACGGTGTCGCCGATGACGGTCGCGGAGTGCGACTCGGAACCCTTGCCGCCGTACGCGCCGTCCTCGACGAGCTTCTTGGCGTTGTCCCAGGCGCCGCCGGAGTTGGCCAGGAAGACCGCCATCAGCGTGCCCGCGCCGATCGCGCCGGCCAGGTAGGAGGCGAGCGCGCCCGGGCCGAGGCCGAAGCCGACCGCGATCGGGGCCAGGATGGCCAGCAGGCCGGGGGTCATCAGCTCGCGCTGCGCGTCCCGGGTGCAGATGTCGACGACCTTGCCGTACTCGGGCCGCTGGGTGCGGTCCATGATGCCGGGCAGCTCGCGGAACTGCCGGCGTACCTCCATCACCACGGCGCCGGCCGAGCGGGAGACCGCGTTGATGGCCAGGCCGGAGAAGAGGAAGACCACCGCGGCGCCGATGATCAGGCCGACCAGGTTGCGCGGGTTGGCCACGTTCAGCGCGTTGAGGATCTCGGCGCCCACGTCGCCCACGCCGGCGTCGGAGTACGACGAACGCAGCGTGTCGGTGTACGAGCCGAACAGCGCGGTCGCGGCCAGCACCGCGGTGGCGATCGCGATGCCCTTGGTGATCGCCTTGGTAGTGTTGCCGACCGCGTCCAGCTCGGTGAGCGTCCGCGCGCCGTGCTCGTCGATGTCGCCGGACATCTCGGCCACGCCCTGCGCGTTGTCGGAGATCGGGCCGAAGGTGTCCATCGCGACGATGACGCCGACGGTGGTGAGCAGGCCGGTGCCGGCCAGCGCGACCGCGAACAGCGACAGGGTGATCGAGCTGCCGCCGAGCAGGAACGCGCCGAACACGCCGGCGCCGATCAGCAGCGCCGAGTAGACCGCCGACTCCAGGCCGACGCTGATGCCGGCGAGGATGACGGTGGCGGCGCCGGTCTGCGAGCTCTTGCCGATGTCCTGCACCGGGCGCTTGTTGGTCTCGGTGAAGTAGCCGGTGAGCGCCTGGATCGCGGCGGCCAGCACGATGCCGATCACGACCGCGCCGATGGCCACCAGTCGCGGGTTGCGGTCCACGTCGGTCAGGCCGCCCTCCAGCTCACCGAAGGTGGCCGGCAGATAGGCGAACGCGGCGATCGCCACCAGCACCGCGGAGATCACCGCGGAGACGTAGAAGGCCCGGTTGATCGCGGTGAGGCCGTTGCGGTCGCTGGTGCGCAGTCGGGTGATGAACACGCCGACGATCGCGACCAGCACGCCGATGGTGGAGATGATCAGCGGGAAGACCAGCCCGTCCTCGCCGAACGCGGCCCGGCCCAGGATCAGCGCGGCGACGAGCGTGACCGCGTACGACTCGAAGAGGTCGGCGGCCATGCCGGCGCAGTCACCGACGTTGTCGCCCACGTTGTCGGCGATCGTGGCGGCGTTGCGCGGGTCGTCCTCCGGGATGCCCTGCTCGACCTTGCCGACCAGGTCGGCGCCGACGTCGGCGGCCTTGGTGAAGATGCCGCCGCCGACCCGCATGAACATGGCGAGCAGCGCGGCGCCGAAGCCGAAGCCCTCCAGCACGGTCGGGGCGTCGCCCTTGAACAGGATGACGACCAGCGCCGCGCCGAACAGGCCGAGGCCGACGGTGAGGAAGCCGACCACGCCGCCGGTGCGGAAGGCGATCTTCATGGCGCCCTCGCGCCCGCCTTCACGCTCCCGCGCGGCGGCGGCGACCCGCAGGTTGGCGCGGGTGGCCAGCCACATGCCGGCGCCGCCGATGAACGCGCTGAACAGCGCACCCACCACGAAGAACGCCGACCGGCCGATCTTCACCAGGGTCTGGTTGCCGTCGGTGTCGTGCACCGGCAGCAGGAACAGCAGCACGACGGCGATCACCACGAAGATCGCCAGGGTGCGGAACTGCCGCAGCAGGTACGCCGACGCGCCCTCCTGCACCGCCCCGGAGATCTCCTGCATGTTGGTGGTTCCCGTACCGGCTGCCAGTACCGCCTTGGTCAAGGCGGCGGCGAAGACGAGCGCCACCAGCGCGATGACCGCGGCGATGACGACGTACGTCACGTTGGCTCCGGTAAGGGACAGTGCGCCGCCGTCGGCGGCCAAGGTCCCGGACATCTGTGTCCTCCTGTACCGAACACTCGCGTCGGCTCGTGGAGACGCACGGGCCGACGCCTGGATGCGAACTCGCCAGCGCGCGCCATCCACCCGTTCCCGCTGGCTGCGGGCAGCGATCACTTGCTGACAACCCGGGTACTGTAGCCCTCCCGCGTGGTGAGGGTCACACCGAGGGGGCACCCGTTCTCGATGATCTTCGTAACTGTGTTATGCGAGGAAATCTGATATATAGGGCGGTCAGCACGACGAGGCCGCGCTCCCCGTGCGGGGAACGCGGCCTGCGGGACGAACGGGTCAGGCGCGGCCGGCCGGCCAGGCCATCCGGACCTCGGTGCCGACACCCTCGTCGACCGGGCGGACCTGCAGGTCCTCCACGAAACCGGCGAGCAGGGCGAAGCCCACACCGGTGGTGAGCGCGTCCTCGCTGAGCGACTCCTTCGCCAGCTCGTCCGGGCCGAGCGCGGCCAGCCCGAGACCCGCCTCGATCGGGGCCCGGTCCACCACCCGGACCGTGTACGGCCCGCCGTCGGACATCTCCACGTACACCGGTTCGGCCAGGCCGTACTGGCGGTGCAGCGCGACCGCCCGGGTGCAGGCCTCACCGATGGCCAGGCGCACCTCGTCGAGCAGGTCCTCGCGTACGCCGGCGCGCCGGGCCACCGCGACGCCGACCAGACGGGCGGTGCGGACGTGGACCGGGGCCGGGGAGAAGGACAGCTTGACGGTGGCCATCACGCGCCGGTGGAGTCGGCGGCGATGGCCGCGTCGACCGTCGGGTGCAGCGGGAAGACCTGGTCCAGGGCGGTGATCCGGAAGATCTTGAGCAGCGGCTCCTTGTCGCACACCAGGGCGAAGGAGCCGCCGGCCGACCGGAGCCGCTTGAGCGCGCCGACCAGCACGCCGAGCCCGGTCGAGTCGAGGAAGTCCACCCGGCCCAGGTCCACCACCACGTGGCGGGCCCCGCCGTCGATCAGCTCGATGAGCCGTTCCCGCAGCCGGGGGGCGGTGTAGACATCCACCTCACCGCCGACCTCGAGCACCGTGTGCTCCCCCACGGCGTGGGTCGCCAGCGACAGCTCCATCGGCCCCTCCTCGGTAAACTCTCCTGGGCATCTAACCATCCCCCCGTGCGACCGCTTCGGGTCACCGGCCTGCCCCTCCCCATACCCCCACCCTGCGGTTCCCAATTCCGAACACCAGTGCGAGAGTGCAGGACGTGACCGACGACAGGCCCGGCCCGAGGCGCGCGCCGGGCGAGCTGCTGCGGCGGTTGCGGCTGCGTCACCCCACGGACCCGGTCACCCACGTCGAGCGGGTGCCGGCCCGCGCCGGCGAGCCGGCGCCGTGGCCCGACTGGGCCCCGGCGGAACTGCGGGCGGCGTTCGCGCGACGCGGCGTGGTCGCCCCGTGGCGGCACCAGGGCGAGGCCGCCGAGCTGGCGTACGCGGGCCAGCACGTCGTCGTGGCCACCGGCACGGCGTCCGGCAAGTCGCTGGCCTACCAGCTGCCGGCACTGAGCACCCTGCTCACCGACCCGCGCGCCACAGTGCTCTACCTGGCCCCCACCAAGGCGCTCGCCGCCGACCAGCTCCGCGCCGTCGCCGCGTTGGAGCTGGACGGGGTACGCCCCGCCACCTACGACGGGGACACGCCGCGCGCCGAACGGGAGTGGATCCGCCGGCACGCCCGGTTCGTGCTGACCAACCCGGACATGCTGCACCACGGCATCCTGCCCGGGCACGCGCACTGGTCCGGCTTCCTGCGCCGCCTCGCGTACGTGGTGGTCGACGAGTGCCACACCTACCGGGGCGTGTTCGGCTCACACGTCGCGCACGTGCTGCGGCGGCTGCGCCGACAGTGCGCCCGCTTCGGGCGTACCCCCGTCTTCCTGCTTGCCTCCGCCACGTCGGGCGACCCGGCGACGGCGGCCGGGCGGCTCACCGGCCTGCCCGTCACCGCCGTCACCGAGGACGCGTCGCCGCGCGGCGGGGTGACGTTCGCGCTCTGGGAACCGCCGCTGCTGCCGCCCACGGATTCGTCTGTTGACGCTGATCTCGTCCAGGTCCGGCGCTCCGCGCTGCGGGAGACCGCCGACCTGCTCGCGGACAGCGTGGTCGAGGGGGTCCGCACGCTCGCGTTCGTCAGGTCCCGCAAGGGCGCCGAGGTGGTCGCCGCGACCGCCCGACGGTCGCTCGACGAGGCGGTGCCCGGGCTGGGCGGCCGGGTCGCCGCCTACCGCGCCGGCTACCTGCGCGAGGAACGCCGCGAGCTGGAACGGGCGCTGCTGCACGGCGACCTGCTCGGCCTGGCCTCCACCAATGCGCTGGAACTCGGCGTCGACCTGGTCGGGCTGGACGCGGTGCTGATCTGCGGCTGGCCGGGCACCCGGGCCTCGCTGTGGCAGCAGGCCGGGCGCGCCGGGCGAAGCGGCGACGAGGCCCTCGCCGTGCTGGTGGCCCGCGACGACCCGCTCGACACCTATCTCGTGCACCACCCGGAGGCGCTGTTCGGGCGGCCGGTCGAGGCCACCGTGCTCGACCCGGCGAACCCCTACGTGCTCGCGCCGCAGCTGGCCTGCGCCGCGCACGAGGCCCCGCTCACCCCCGCCGACCTGGACCTCTTCGGTGACGGTGCGAAGGAGGCGGTGGACTCGCTCGTCGAGGCCGGTGCGCTCCGGCAACGGCCCACCGGCTGGTACTGGCGGCACCGGGAACGCCCCGAGGTCGACCTGCGCGGCGAGGGCGGAGCGCCGGTCTGCGTGGTGGAGGAGTCCACCGGCCGGCTGCTCGGCACCGTCGACGGCGGCTCGGCGCACTTCCTGCTGCACACCGGCGCGGTCTACCTGCACCAGGGCGTCTCCTACGTGGTCGACTCGCTCGACCTGGCCGACGGGTGCGCGCTGGTGCACACCGAGGAGCCGGACTGGTCCACCCACGCCCGCGACGTCACCTCGCTCTCCGTGGCCTCCGTCCGCTCCTACACCGACGCCGGCCCGGTCGGGCTGTTCCTCGGCGAGGTGGACGTGACCAGCCAGGTGGTGTCGTACCAGCGGCGGAGAATCGCCACCGGCGAGGTGATCGACACCCGGCCGCTGGACCTGCCGGCGCGGGAGCTGCGCACCGTCGCGGTGTGGTTCACGCTCTCCCCCGGGTCGCTGGCCCGCGCCGGGGTGGAGACGGCGGACGTCCCCGGGGCACTGCACGCCGCCGAGCACGCCGCGATCGGCCTGCTGCCGCTGATGGCGACGTGCGACAGGTGGGACATCGGCGGGCTGTCCACCGCCCTGCACCCGGACACCGAGGCGCCGACCGTCTTCGTCTACGACGGTCACCCCGGCGGGGCGGGCTTCGCCGAGCGGGCGTACGGGACGGCCGCCGCCTGGTTGCGCGCCACCCGCGACGCGATCGTCGAGTGCGGGTGCGAGACCGGGTGCCCGTCCTGCGTCCAGTCCCCGAAGTGCGGAAACGGCAACAACCCGCTGGCCAAGCCGGAGGCGGTGAAGGTCCTCGACGTGGTGCTCACCAACCTGGCCGCCGCGACGGCGGGCGGCGCCCCGCCCGGTGACGCCGCGCTGCCGGGCGCGCTGCCGCGACAGGACGACCGCGCAGCCGCCCAGCCCTCGACGCCCGCCCCGTCGAACTGACCCCACCCCACCCCACCTCCCTCGATCTTGCAGTTTCGGCCCACGCCTCGCCCCTTCTCACCCAATTCGTCCGGGCGCCAAGTGCAAGATCGACGAGGCGCTGCCGGTTCGCGCGTTCGCCGGGCCGACAGGGCGTGAGTCTGGTTGGTGGGATGGGGGCATGAGGTCGGCGGCGTTGGGGCATTGATGTATGGGAGCGCTTCCATGCATCATTCCGGTAGCGCAGACGTGACCCCGAGACCCGTCCGCCGGAGGTGCCGCCGTGGCCGACACGATCGCCGAGACCGTCGAGCTGCTCTACACCATCGACCAGGAAAGCCTCACCCCCGACCAGCAGATCGCGCTGGGTACGGCGCTCGCGAACCTGGCCCAGGCGGAGCGGCTGGAACAGATCAACGAACGCCTACGCGGCATCCACCAGGTGTTGAACACGTGGGCGATGAAGGCCACGGTCGACGGCGGACGCTGAACCCTCCGCGCCGGCTACGCGCTGCGGCGCGGGCCGTCGGGGCACTGCCCGGTGCCCGTCGACCTGGCCTGCCGTGGGTGACCCAGGCGGAGGTGTCAGGCATCGACCGACGCCACCATCTCGGCGGGCTGAAGCCGATCGCGCCCCCGCGCAGCCGCAGCGGCGTCGCCGCTCCACGGGCGCGCGCTGGTGGCAGCGCTGTGCGACACTCCGGCGACCCCTCGAAGGAGATCAGATGTCGCTCGACAACCTGCAGGCGCAGCACCGCTTCATCGTCCGTCAACGGATCCGGATGATGGTCAACCAGTACGAGGTGCACGCCGCGGCACCGGACGGCTCCGAGGGTGGGCTGCTCGCGTTCGCGCAGCAGAAGCGGCTCGCCTTCAAGGAGCAGGTCACGATCTACACCGATGACACCAAGCAGTACCCCCTTCTCGGCTTCAAGGCCCGCCAGCGCCTCGACCTCGGCGCCACCTACGACGTGACCGACCACGCCGGCAACCCGATCGGCCTGTTCCGCAAGGACTTCGCCCAGTCGCTGCTGCGGTCGACCTGGCACGTCGAGCAGCCCGGCCTGCCGCCGGCGACCGGGCAGGAGCGCAGCCTGCCGGTGGCGCTGTTGCGCCGCTTCGTCGACTCGCTCTCCTGGCTGCCCTATCACTTCGACTTCGTGGCCGGCGGCCAGCCGGTGTTCTCGGTCGACAAGAAGTGGGGCCTCCGCGACCGGTACGTGGTGGACATCCACCACCCGCACATCGACCGTCGGCTGGTCATCGCCATGGCGGTGGGCCTGGACGCCCTCCAGTCCCGCTGACCCGGCACCGGCCGGCGGAGCCCGTCACTTAACTCCGCCGGCCGGTCACCCGGATCGGTCCGCACGCCCGGCGCCCATCGCGGTCTGCGGCCACCCCCCCTCCCGGGTCGGCGGTCTCCCCCGGATCAGCCGCCTCCCCCGGGTCGGCGGTCTTCCTCGGATCGGCCTGAGGGATCGACGATCCGGGCCGGGCCGGCTCGCGATGTCGCGGTGGCGACGCGGACCAGCCCGGGCAGCGGCGCGACCCGTACCTGCGCCGTGACGATCAGGTCGAGCCCGTCGGCTCGACAGCCCGCCAACCGGCCGCCGTTGGCCGCCACCAGCTCGGCGGCCCGCCCGCATGCGGCGCCCGGTACGTCGAGGGCACGGGCCGCGCCCGCGAGCGCCCCGAAATCGGCCGCGATCCGCGCCTGGTGACGTGCGCACCGGGCGGCCCCGAGCCCCGCCCCGAACAGCCCGACCAGCACGAACACCAGGCCGAGGGCGAGCAGGCACACCGTCGCCCCGCCCCGTTCGGCGGCTGCACCGGGTACGGGCGGTGAGGAAGCCGACCCGTCGGCGGCCGGCCCGTCGCCAGCGCACGGCCGGACGACCCCACCGTCGGCGGACGGCCCGCGGCCAGCGCACGGCCAGAGAACCGCGCCGTCTGCGACCGGTCCGGGAACGCCAATGGCGACCGGTCCGGGAACGCCGCTAGCGACCGGTCCGGGAACGCCATCGGCAAGCGTTTTGGGATCGCACCGTCCGACGCGACGCGGCGACGCTCTTCCCGCCGTCATTGCGCCGGGCCGGGAACGCCGGGTTCCACGGCGGCCACCGCGACTCCCGACACGGTCAACCTGGGCAGCCGGGCACCGACCGTCCGCACCGGTGCCCGGACGGTGGCGATCACCCGGTCGCCGGCCACGGTCACCGTCACCTCCGCGCCGGCGGGTGCGTGGCGGGCACCGGCGGACACGCCGGATTCGCCCCGGGAGGCGGCGAGCGCCGCCTCCCGGGCGGCGTCGGCACAGCCCGCCCGGGTGGCCACCGCGTCGACCGAGGTGAGTCCGGCGAAGAGGAGGAGCATCAACGCCGGCAGGCCGGCCGCCAGCTCGGCGGTGAACGATCCCCGCTCCCGGAGAACCCGCGGGAGACGCCGGGTGACGCCGCCCGGGTCGCCGGGCGGCGTCACCGCGCCGACCTCCGGGGCCGCCGAGACACCGGGCCGTCGGCCGGCCCACCGGCGCCCGGTCACTTCAGGGCCCGGTCGATCACCGCGGTCAGGGCGGACTGCACGTTTCCGGAGGTGAGCACCTTCAGCAGGATGCCGGCGAAGGCGACCGCGGCGAGGGTGCCCACGGCGTACTCGGCCGTGTTCATGCCGGCGTCACCCCGGAGGCGGGCGAGGAGTCTGCGCATGTCGTACGTCCCTTCTCGATGGTTCACAGCACGTCGCCGAGAACGGCGACGATCACCGGCACCAGACCGGCGAGAATGAAGGCGGGCAGGAAGCACAGCCCGAGCGGCAGCACGATGAGCACTCCCGCGCGCCGGGCGGACGCCTCGGCCGCGGTCGAGCGTTCGGTCCGTAGGTCGTCGGCGAGCCGGGTGAGCGCGCCGGCCAGTGCGGCGCCGCTGTTCGACGACCGGATCGCGGCGCCGACCAGGCTTTGCGCCCCGGACACGGGCCGCAGGTGGGCCCAGGCCTCCGCCGGCGTACCGCCCAGGCTCAGCGTGCGACCCACCCGGCCGAGCCGCTCCGCGAGCGGCCCGCCGAGCGCCTCCGCGACCGCGAGCGCCGAGCGGTCGACCGGCGCGCCGGCGCGGAGTGCCGCGGCCAGCAGGTCGGCGGCGAGTGGCAGATCGGCGGTCTCGCGCAGGCGCCGGTCCCGCGCGGCGCGCGGCTCGACCCGGCGGAGCAGACGGTCGGCGGCCACGCCGGCCAACGGCCCGGCGAACAGACCGGCCCACCCGCCGACGACCACCGCCACGGCCACCGCCGCCAGGCCTGCGCCCAGCCGGATCCGGTCCGGCCACCAGGTCGGACGGGCCCGTCGAGGGGCGGGCCCGAGCCGCCGTAGTCGCCGGGCCGGGCGGACGACCGGCCCGGCGAGGACGAGGAGCGACGCGGCGCCGGTGAGACAGGCCGCGGCCACCACCTGGCGGGACATCAGGTCGCCTGCCGAGGCCCGGCACCGAGCCGCTCCGCCCAGAGCAGACCACCGATCTGCAGGACGACGGCCGCCACCGCGCTCCCGCCGCCGACCGGCGTGTGCAGGAGTACGGCCACCGGGTCGACCCCGATGGCGTAACCGAGACCGATCCCGCCGAGCGGCAGGGCGGCGAGCAGCCAGGCGGTCGCCCGGGCGCCGGCTGCCTGGGCGGCGGCCGCCGCCAGGCCCCGGTCGGCCGCGCGGGCGTCGGCCTCGATCCGCTCCAACAGGTCGGCAAGCGGCGCCCCGGTCCGGTCGGCCAGGCGCACCGCCGCTCGGCACAGCCGGGCGATCCGCCCCGTGCCGTCGTGGGCCGCCCCGTCGGCGGGCAGGCCGGCGCGTAGGTCGGCCGCGGCCGCACCGAGCCGGTCGAGATCGCGGCGATGGGCCAGGTCGGCCTTCCGCTGTTCGCGTCGGCGCAGCGCCGCGCGGGCCGCGAGCGTGCCGTAGGCGGTCAGCACCACCGCGGCCACCGGGCCGCCGAGGAACGCGCCGACGCCGCCGCCGAGCAGCGCCGCCGTCGGCAACGCGCGCCGGGCGGACAGCGTGGCCCGAAGGCGCGGCTCACCGGCGGGCACCCGATCGGTGGGCGGTCGGAGCGACGATGTGGGCGGCCGGTCGGCACGCCCGGGACCCGGGCCGGGCGGGTGCCCACCGGGGCTGGTCCAGCGACGGCGGGAACGGCCAGGCCCAGCCCCCGGTCGGCGCAACCGGTCGAACCGGCCGGGCCTCTGCCCGGCCGGGACCGCCCACGGACGCACCGACCCTCGGATGCCGCTGCCAGTGCCCGTCCTGCCACCGCTCGGCCGGGCACCTGCGGAAGCGGCTCCCGCGTCGAGGACCGCACGCCGACGGATTCGACCGGTGCGGGCCGGCCAGGCGACCACCACCGCGGCACCGGCCAGGAGCAGGAACGCCAGCCAGAGCTGCCCGGTCACGACGGACCCGCCGAGCCGGGCCAGACCACCCGCAAAATCGGCGGTACGGGCACGCCACGCTCCCGCAGCAGGTTGCCGAGTGACCGGGCGGCCAGGCCGAGACCACGGCCGCGGATCCACGCCGGGACCACGGTCACCACCCGGTCGGGCCCTTCCGGTAGGAGCAGACCGATCGAGTCGAGCACCCGGCCCGCTCCGGTCCGGCGGAGGTGCAGCACCACCTGCAACGCGGCGGCGACCTGGGCGTGCAGCGCGACCCGGGGCAGCCCGCCGAGCATGCCGAGCGCCTCCAGCCGGGCGGGGACGTCGGTCGGCGCGTTGGCGTGCAACGTCCCCGCCCCACCGTCGTGACCGGTGTTCAGCGCGGCCAGCAGGTCGACCACCTCGGCGCCCCGACACTCGCCCACCACCAGCCGGTCCGGTCGCATCCGGAGCGCCTGCCTGACCAGGTCGCCCAGCCCGACCACGCCGGCGCCCTCGACGTTCGCGGTGCGCGCCTGCAACCCGATCACGTGCGGGTGCACCGGACGCAGCTCCGCGGCATCCTCGACCAGCACGATCCGCTCGTTGCCGGGCACCAGCCCGAGCAACGTGTTGAGCAGGGTGGTCTTGCCGGAGCCGGTGCCACCGGTCACCAGGTAGGCCAGCCGGGCGGCCACCAACGCGTCGAGCAGCGGTGCGACCGGCCGGGGCACGGTGCCGTGCTCGACCAGCTCATCCAGCGTGAACGGTCGCTGTCGGAAGGTCCGCAGCGACAGGTAGGGGCCATCGGTCGCCACCGGCGGCAGCACGGCGTGCAGCCGGGTGCCGTCGGGCAGTCGTGCGTCGGCGTAGGGCGAGGCGTCGTCGAGCCGGCGACCGGCCGCCGAGGTCAGCCGCTGGGCCAACCGGCGTACGTCGTCGACAGTGCCGAGCGGCACCGCCACCTGGTGCAGCCCTCGTCCCCGGTCGACCCAGACCCGGACCCCGTTCACCAGCACGTCGGTGACCTCCGGATCGGCCAGCAACGGCGCAAGCGGGCCGGCGCCGATGAGGTCGTCGTGCACGCGGTCGGCGATGCGCAGGAGGGCGATGTCACCGAGCACCCCGGTGGCCGGTTCGGCGCGTACCGCGGAGACGACCGCGGCGGACGTGACAGGCGTGGCCTCGGCAGCGAACCGGTGGCGGACGCGGGCGGCCAGGTCCTCCGGGTCGGCCGGCCCGGTCACGCCGCGCCCGCCGCGGATCGGCCGGTCAGCTCGTCGACGAGCCGCTGGCACAGCGCGGCGAGCGGACCCTTGCCGGTGGCGCCGGGTGCCTCGCCGCGTTCCAGCCCTCGACACAGGCCGGGCTCGGGCCGGAGCGTGCCGGCGAGCGGAAGGCCGAGCGCCCGGGACACCTCGGCCGCCCGCAGTCGACCCGGGGCCGGGCCCCGCACGATCACCGACAGGTCGGCGCAGTGCGGGGCGACGACGGCGGCCACCCGGGCTGCGGCCGCGGTGGCCCGCAGCTCCGCGGGCACCACGAGGAACGCCCGGTCGGCGGCCTGGAGGGCGACCACGGCCGCGTCGTCGAGATGCCGGGGCAGGTCGAGCACGACCAGGTCCCGCCCCCGCCGGCCGGCGTCGACCGTGGCGGCCATCGCCTCCGCCGGCAGGTGCCGCAGGTCGCCCCGGTCCCACGAGAGCACCACCAGGTCACCACGGCTGGGCAGGGCACGGACCAGCGCCGGCGGATCGACCCGCCCGTCGGCGCCGGCCAGCTCCGGCCAGCGCAACCCGTCGAGTTGCTCCCAGCCGAGCACCAGGTCCAACCCGCCACCCAGCGGATCGGCGTCGACCAGCAGCGTGCGCAACCGGGCCCGGGCCGCACTGACGGCGAGCCCGCCGGCGAGCACGCTGGCCCCGGCGCCCCCGCGCCCGCCGAGCACCGCCACGACCCGCGCCGGGCCCGCATCCGCCGGCCCGGCCACGCACTCGGCGAACCGGTCCACCAGCCAGGGCTCCGCCGCCGGCAGCGCCGCCACGTGCTCGGCGCCGATCAGCTCGGCCAACTCCGTACCCGGATCGAGCTGGCCGGCGCGACCGACCAGGACCGTGCGCGGACGCCGCGGCAGGCGGGCCCGCAGGCAGGCCGCCGCCTGGTCGGCGCCGACCAGCACCAGCGGCGCCGGTGCCCAGCGGGCGCGGGCCGCGGCCGGATCGGCCGCCAGCTCGACCTCGGTGCCGCCGGCCGCGGCGAGCCGCAGCAGTTCGTCGAGCAGGTCGCCGTCAGCCGTGACGAGCAGGGGCAGCCGACGGTACGGCGGGAGCGGGGTACGGGGCGGCATGGCGGCCTCCATGGGTCGGACTCGGACGTGCCGCAACGCAGCCTGCCCAAGTCGGCCGAGCCGGGCGGGGACACCGGACGCCCACTTGTGGACAAGTGCGCGATGTGGACAGACCCCGGCCGAGGAGTCGATCTGCTATGGGTCCGCGCCGCCGGATCGGCGGGAAATACCTGGCGGCACGGCGTGCCGAGCCTCCGAAAAGGCCGGCCCACCCCGGCCCACCGGTCGGCGCGGGAAGACCGTCAGCCATTGACGAGGGGGATCACCCGTCCCGCATAATCGGATCCCTTGCCGCGGAACGGACGGCACCGGCTCGCGGAATCGAGGCCATGACCGATCCACCGCAGGGCGCCGGAACCCGACCCGCCCGCCACCACGCCCGCCCGGCGCACCCGTCCGGGGAGACCTGGCTCCGCGACCCGTCCCCGGCCACGCTCGCCTCGGTGGCGATCGGCACCGTGGTCGTCGTGCTGGTCGGCACGCTCAGCTTCTTCGCGATGCCCCGCCGGCCCGACCTGCCGCCGCCCATCGGGAGCGAGGCGATCCTGGCCTCGCCGGGAAACTCCACGCCGGCGGCGGACGTGTCGACCGAGTCGTACTCGCCGGCGCCCGTGTCGCTCTCCACCCGCGCCGCCTTGCCCACCCGCCGGCCCACGCCGCCGCGCCGCACCACGCCGGCTGCCCGACCGCCGGCGCCGAAGCCGACGGCCAGCCGCGCCACACCGTCCGCGCCACGGCCTGGTGAGCTCACCCCACTGCCGGCGTCCCGGGAATCGTCGCTACGCTCCCGCAGCGGCGGCCCGGAGACCTTCGTCGACTTCGTCAACGCCCGATCGGGAACCGTCGTCGTCTACTGGCTGGACTACGGCGGCCAGCGCCAGCGGTACGCGGTGCTGGGGCCGGGACAGACCCACCACCAGCAGACGTACGTGGGGCACCCGTGGGTGGTGACCGACGACCGAGGTCGGGCGCTGGTCTGCTTCGAGCCCGCATCGGAGACCCTGCGCGCAGTTGCTCGCTGATCATGTCCACTAAGGACGCTTTCGTCCTCGGGGTGTAACGCCACGGCCACGCTCAGCGGTAATTGACCGACGGCAACTTCCGGGCGGCACGACCGCCCAGCCGTCTCATCCGAGAGGAGCGGGGATGCACAACACCTGGCGGAGGGTGGCCCTGGCGGCCGGCCTCTCGATCACGGGGGCGCTGGGCGGGCTCGTCGTCGCCGCCGCGCCGGCACAGGCGCAGGCGGTGGAGTCGGGCTCGGTCACCTTCAGCGGCGACCCGGGCGACTACATCACCGGCGGCGGTTCGTACGCCTACTCGGTCGCCGGCGGTGACCAGCTCACCACCGCCGCGTCCACCGACACCAGCCACGTGTCGGTCAACGTCAACGGCTACAACGGCGACTGGTGGTACCTGGACTTCGACGCTCCGGGCAGCCAGCCACTGGTCCCGGGCACCTACGAGAACGCGACGCGCTACCCCTTCAACGGCGCCGGTCCCGGGCTCAGCCTGGACGGGAACGGGCGCGGCTGCAACCAGCTGACCGGCACGTTCACGGTGCTCAACGCCGTCTTCGGACCGAACGGCTACGTCCAGACGTTCGACGCCACCTTCGAACAGCACTGTGAGGGCGGCACCGCGGCGGCCCGGGGTGAGGTGCACATCGCCAACCCGCCGGCACCGGCACCGCTGGACCTCGCACTCGCCGTGGCCACCGACGGCACCGCCAGCACGGTCAGCGGCAAGGCCGTCGTGCACGGCACCGTCACCTGCAACCAGCCGACCTCGGTGTCGCTCTACGGCACGGTCACCGAGATCGTCAAGAAGGCCATCGTCCGGGCCGACTTCACCACCCGGGTGAACTGCGTGCCGGGAAGCCCGGCCGCCTGGACCGCCACCGCCACGCCGGCCGGCACCCAGCCGTTCGTCAAGGGCGACGTCGAGGTCAGCACCAGGGCCCAGGGCTACGACAGCCAGTACAACCAGTACGTCGAGGTCAACGACACCACGGTCGTCACGCTGCGCAAGTCCTGACAGCGGACAGGAGCGGTCGGGCCAGCGACGGTCCGACCGCTCCGTCGTGTCGGGGTGAAACGGGACGACCCCCGTCGGGGAGGTGACCTGACGTAGCAGCGAGTGTGATCGAGTGCCGTACGCGTGGTCAGACGCGCTGGCCGTGCCGTCGTCCGGGCCGCGCTCGAGACGACGGCCTGTCGCAGGGCGCGGCTAGGGTCCGGCCATGGCTGACTTCACGGGGGACAACCTGAGCGGCGCGCGTTTCGCGCGTGTCAACCTCGCCGATGCCGAGTTCCGTGCCGTCGACCTCTCCGGCGCCCGATTCCGCGGCGTCGACTTGAGCGGGGTGGTGATGCGCGGCGTCGAGCTGGTTGACGTCCGCATCGACGGTGAGATCCAGAACCTGGTGGTCAACGGGGTCGACGTCGCGCCTCTGGTCAATGCCGAGCTCGACCGGCGCGACCCCGTCCGGGCCAGGATGCGCCCGGCCGACCCTGATGGATTCCGGGAGGCGTGGGGCATCGTCGAGCGGCTCTGGGACGGCACCGTCGAGCGGGCTCGCGGCCTGGACCCCGGGCTACTGCACGAATCGGTGGACGGCGAGTGGTCGTTCATCCAGACCCTGCGCCACTTGGTGTTCGCCACCGACGCGTGGGTACGGCGGGCGATCCTGGGCGACCCCTCGCCGTGGGACCCGCTCGACCTGCCGTGGGACGAGATGCCGAGCGCCCCGGGGATCCCGCGGGACCGCGAGGCCCGTCCCTCGCTCGAAGAGGTCCTGGCGCTGCGCCGCGAACGGATGGCCACCGTGCGCACGGTGGTCGACGGCCTGACCGACGCGTCCCTGGCCGGCCACACCGAGCCCGTCGAGGGGACCGGCTGGCCGCCGCCGGAGAGCTTCCCGGTACGCGAGTGCCTGCTGATCGTCCTGAACGAGGAGTGGCACCACCGGCAGTTCGCCGAACGGGACCTCGACGCCCTGCGGACAGGCGCGACACGGAAGGCGACCTGATCGACGTCGGACCGACTGCCCGGTCCTCGCTTGTCGGCCGCACGCCTCAGCGGCGCGAGCGTGGACGTCGCCCGAGGTAGCTTCTGCGGACGCCGCGTGATCCAGTCCCGCCACTGCTGCCGCAGCTCGTCATGACGCGCGCCAGCCAGCGCCCGGCCGGCCCGGAGAACCCGACTCCACCTGCGGCGAAGGGGAAGCCACAAAGGGACGACCCCCGTCGGGGGGAGACGGGGGTCGTCGGGTGGTTCGGCTCCGGGGGGGTCGAGCCGAACCGACTCAGCGGTCACGGGGGGTGCAACCGCCGAGGGCCTGCGGGCGACCGGACGCGAACTCCTGTCGCGAGGACAAGCATGCCGCAGCCGACCCTTATACGTCGAGTGGTGTTCACTCCACGCAAAGCTAATTTCTCGCACAGAGATGTGACCGCCGTCACTCCGTCGGGTACACCTCGCCCGCGCGGCCCCGGGGCGGGCGGTCGCGGGCGTCCCGTCCGGCTAGACTTTCGCGCCGTGGGCCGTGGTTCCGCTTTCTTCGATCTCGACAAGACCGTCATCGCCAAGTCGAGCGCCCTGGCGTTCGGTCGGCCGTTCTACCGGGACGGGCTGATCACTCGGCGTGACGTGGTCAAGTCGGCGTACGCGCAGCTGATGTTCCGGCTGGGCGGCACCGACGAGCAGACCATGGCCCGCACCCGGGACTATCTGGCCACGCTCTGCAAGGGCTGGCCGGTGGAACAGGTCCGCCAGATCGTCGCGGAGACGCTGCACGAACTGATCAACCCCTATGTGTACGCCGAGGCGGCCGCCCTCATCGAGGAGCACCAGGCCGCCGGCCGGGACGTGGTGCTGGTCTCCGCCTCGGGCGAGGAGATGGTCCGGCCGATCGGCGAGCTGCTCGGTGTGACCGACGTGATCGCCACCCGGATGGCGGTCGTCGACGGCCGCTACAGCGGCGAGGTCGAGTTCTATGCGGCCGGTCCGAGCAAGGTCGACGCCGTGGGCGAGCTGGCCCTGGAGCGTGGCTACGACCTGGCCGACTCGTACGCGTACTCCGATTCGTACAGCGATCGGCCGTTGCTGGAGTGCGTGGGTCACCCGAGCGTGGTCAACCCGGACCGGACGCTGCGCAAGCTGGCGGCGGAGAACGGCTGGCCGGTGCTGGAGTTCCGGCATCCGATCCCGCTGGGTCGCCGGCTGCGGGAGCGGCCGGCGGTGCCGGTCGCGGCGGCAGCGCTCGGCGTGGGTGTCGGGGTGGCCATCGGCATCGCCTGGTACGGCCGGCACCGGCGCACCCGGGCCGCCGCGCCCACCGGCTGACGGCGCGGGGCCGGGTTCAGGAGGCGGCGAGGAGTTCGTCGCCGATCAGCGTGATCTGGTCCGCGCCGACCTCCACCGCGCTCATGTAGTGCCGCAGCCAGGAACGCAGGCCGTCCGGGGTGCCGGTGGCGAACGCGCCGGCCGCGCCGACGTACTCCGGTTCCCGCTCGCGGTGGCCGACGTCCACGGCGACCAGCCCGCGCGGGTCGAAGCCGGTGGAGATCAGCACCAGTCGTGCGGCGGCCCGGGCGACCACGCCGGAGGGGCCGGGGAACGGGCGCAGGTTCAGCAGTTCGCCGTGCACCACGGCGGCCAGCACCAGCGGTGGCACCTTGGTGCCGCCGGCCACCAGTCCGGACAGGCCGTCGAG
Source organism: Micromonospora humi (assembly GCF_900090105.1). Lineage (GTDB taxonomy): Bacteria > Actinomycetota > Actinomycetes > Mycobacteriales > Micromonosporaceae > Micromonospora > Micromonospora humi. Next base: position 181,461 of record NZ_FMDM01000006.1, read on the forward strand.
CCGGGCCGCCACCACCGGATCGGTCACCGGCCGGCCCACCTCTTCCTCGGTCACCACGTCGCGGGCGACGAGCACGTGCAGCCGGGCGAGCACCTGCCGGGGAGCCTTCGGCCAGAGGTCGCTGAGCCCGGGCAGCGCGCCGGCCACCCGCAGCGCGCCTTGGAGCACCGGGTCGGTGACCGTGCCGGCACGTACCTCCTCGCGGTCGTGGACGCGGCCTTCCAGCGCCGCGCTGGCGACCGCCGAGCGGAGGCTGACCTCGGCGGCGAGCGGGCCGCCCTGGCGGCGCAGCGCCCGGTGCCGGTGGGCCTGGTCGACCCGGTCGCGCGCCCGTTCGACGGCGGGCGCGACGTCGGCGAGCGCGAGCAGCGGGGCCAGCGGATCAGTGGTCACCCTGACACGGTACGGGGTGTTAAGCAGGGGCCCCTCCTCTACCGGAGGCGTTAACCGGGGCCCCCGCCTTACACCTCAGCGCGGAGGGGGCGCCGCTGGGCGCGCGGAGCGGGGCGGGGCGGTCGCGGGTGCGGTACCGCGGGGCTAACCTTCCCCGGAGTAGGGAGACGCAGGTCACGCGACGAAGGAGTCACCGTATGAGCGAGGCATTGGCCAATCTGCTGAACGAGACGCGCCAGTTCCCGCCGCCGGCCGAACTCGCCGCGAACGCCAACGTGACCGCGGCGGCGTACGACGAGGCGGCCGGTGACCGGCTCGCCTTCTGGGAGCGCCAGGCCGGGCGGCTGGCCTGGGCGCAGCCGTGGGAGCAGGTGCTCGACTGGTCGAACGCGCCGTTCGCGAAGTGGTTCACCGGCGGCCGGCTCAACGTGGCGTACAACTGCGTGGACCGGCACGTGGAGGCGGGGCACGGCGACAAGGTGGCGATCCACTGGGAGGGCGAGCCGGGTGACACCCGCACCGTCACCTACGCCGACCTGCACCGGCTCACCTGCCAGGCGGCCAACGCGCTGACCGAGCTGGGCGTGACGGCCGGCGACCGGGTGGCGATCTACCTGCCGATGATCCCGGAGGCCGCGGTGGCGATGCTCGCCTGCGCCCGGATCGGCGCCACGCACAGCGTGGTGTTCGGCGGCTTCTCCGCCGACGCGTTGACCAACCGGATCCAGGACGCCAGTGCCAAGGTGGTGATCACCGCGGACGGCGGGTTCCGCCGGGGCAAGCCGTCGGCGCTCAAGCCGACCGTCGACGAGGCGGTGGCGAACTGCCCGTCGGTGGAGCACGTGCTGGTGGTCCGCCGCACCGGCGAGGAGGTCGGCTGGTCGGCGAAGGACCACTGGTGGCACGACGCGGTGGAGAACGCCTCGCCGGAGCACGAGGCGCAGCCGTTCGACGCCGAGCACCCGCTGTTCATCCTCTACACCAGCGGCACCACGGCCCGGCCGAAGGGGATCCTGCACACCACCGGCGGCTACCTGACCCAGGCGTCGTACACCACGCACGCGGTCTTCGACCTGAAGCCGGAGACCGACGTCTACTGGTGCACCGCCGACATCGGCTGGGTGACCGGGCACTCCTACATCGTCTACGGCCCGCTCTCCAACGGCGCCACCCAGGTCATGTACGAGGGCACCCCGGACACCCCGCACAAGGGCCGGTTCTGGGAGATCGTCGACAAGTACCGGGTGACCATCCTCTACACGGCGCCGACGCTGATCCGCACCATGATGAAGTGGGGCGAGGACGTCCCGGCCGGTTACGACCTGTCGTCGCTGCGCCTGCTCGGCAGCGTCGGCGAGCCGATCAACCCGGAGGCGTGGATCTGGTACCGGCAGTACGTGGGCCGGGGCGAGCTGCCGGTGGTCGACACCTGGTGGCAGACCGAGACCGGCGCCATGATGATCTCGCCGCTGCCGGGCGTGACCGAGGCGAAGCCCGGTTCGGCGATGGCCCCGCTGCCCGGCGTCGTGGCCGACGTGGTCGACGACCAGGGCGAGTCGGTGCCGAACGGCGGGGGTGGCTACCTGGTGCTGACCGAGCCGTGGCCGTCGATGCTGCGCACCGTCTGGGGCGACGACAACCGGTTCCTGGAGACCTACTGGTCGCGGTTCGGCGCGGGCGCCAACACCGGCGACAAGTGGGTCTACTTCGCCGGTGACGGCGCCAAGAAGGACGACGACGGGCACATCTGGCTGCTCGGCCGGGTCGACGACGTGATGCTGGTGTCCGGGCACAACATCTCCACCACGGAGGTCGAGTCGGCGCTGGTCAGCCACCCGTCGGTGGCGGAGGCGGCGGTGGTCGGCGCGACCGACCCGACGACCGGGCAGGCGATCGTGGCGTTCGCCATCCCGCGCGGCAGCGCGGAGACCGGCGGCGACGCGGGCGAGCAGCTCATCGCGGAGCTGCGCAACCACGTGGCGAGGACGCTCGGCCCGATCGCCAAGCCGCGGCAGATCATGCTGGTGCCGGAGCTGCCGAAGACCCGCTCCGGCAAGATCATGCGGCGGCTGCTGCGGGACGTGGCGGAGAACCGGTCGCTCGGTGACGTGACGACGCTCCAGGACTCCTCGGTGATGGAGTTGATCTCCTCGGGGATGAGCAGCGGCAAGTCCGACGAGGACTGAGCACAGCGGAACGAGAGGGCGGGTCGCGCGGGCGGCCCGCCCTCTCGCGTACCCGGGGATCATGCCGGTCGATCGGCGGAGGCGCACTGGCCTGTTCACCCCTGTCGATGGCGAGCCCGGTCGACTACCTTCAGCCGCAACCGGCGGATTTCGACAGGCGTCACTGAGTCGACCGGTCTCTCACCATTCCCTACGATCGGAGTGGCATGCTCCCCATTTCGCAGTCCCGGGCGGGCCGGCGACTACTCGTCGCGCTGCCCGCCATCGCCCTCGCGGCCACGTCGCTGACCGCGGCGGGCAGCGCGGCGGCCCAACCGTCCCGCTCCGCGCCGGCCACCATCGCGGCGGACGAGTACTACATCAACTACGCCGAGCCCGAGGTGCAGCCGGACACCGGCGGCAGGGAGACCAAGGGCAAGGACGGGGTCTTCGCCTCGCCGGCCGACGAGGCCCGCGCCTACGACCGGAAGTACGCCGGCGGCAACCCGGCCACCGCCCGGGAACTGGCCAAGCTGGAGGCGAAGTCCATCCGCACCGGCCAGAGCCCGCGCAAGATCAAGAAAGCGAAGAACACCCAGACCGCCAAGCTGCTGACGCTGCTGGTCGAGTTCAACGACAAGGCCAACGACGACTTCACGAACGTGATGGTCCCGAAGACGGTCTTCGAGGATCGCACCTGCGTTCCCGGCACCGTGCAGAACGGGCCGCGGCACAACACCATCCCGAACCCGGCCACGCTGCCGCACAAGGACAACAACTCGATGTGGGTGCCGGACTTCTCCCCGGCCCACTACGACAAGATGCTCTACACCAAGAAGGGCATCACCGAGCGGGTCCGTAAGGACCTCAAGGGGCCGGACGGCAAGCCGGGCATCAGCCTGGCCGGGCGGACCATGCACAACATGTACCTGGAGATGTCGAAGAACGCCTACACCGTGGACGGGCAGGCCAGCCCGTGGATCACGGTGCCGCACTCGGAGGGCTGGTACGCGGCGTCGCGCTGCTTCCAGGACGAGAACGGCAACTGGGTCGCCGGGCGTGAGCAGTCGATGAACGGCCACCCGGACAACCCGCAGGGCGCGGGCCGGCTCGCCACCGACGCGATCGACGCGCTGGCCGCCGCCGACCCGAACTTCCCGTGGGCCGACTACGACATCGAGGACCAGAGCGACCGCGACGGCGACGGCAACTTCCACGAGCCGGACGGCGTGATCGACCACCTGGTGCTGGTGCACGCCAACCAGGGCAAGTCCCGCGGGGGCGGCGACGTCGGCATCTACTCGGTCTGGGCGCACTCGTCCACCGTGGCCGGCGGCTACACCATCCCCGGCACCAACCTGAAGGTGTCCAACTACATCGTGCAGCCGGAGGACGCCGGCGTCGGCGTCTTCGCGCACGAGTTCGGGCACGACCTCGGCCTGCCGGACCTCTACGACACCTCCGGCAACGCCGACTCGGACGTGGACTTCTGGGACCTGATGGCGTCCGGCTCGCACTCCGGCGAGATCTTCCAGGCGCTTCCCACCCACATGGGTCTCTGGGACAAGTGGGTGCTCGGCTGGGCCGAGCCGAAGACCTTCGGGCCGGGCGACCGGTCCAAGCTGGTCAAGCTCGGGCAGACCTCGCGTACGCCGGTCGGCACCGAGGACGGCATCAAGATCGACCTGCCGGACAAGGTGATCACGCTGGCCGAGCCGCACAGCGGGGCGAACATGTGGTACTCCGGCGCGGACCAGGCCTGGGCGGACGTCAAGCTGAGCCGCACGGTGACCGTGCCGGACGCCGCCGACGCGAAGTTCTGGATGTGGAACGACTACGTCATCGAGGACGACTGGGACTACGGCTTCGTCGAGGTCTCCACCGACGGTGGCGCCACCTGGGCCGAGCGCAAGGTCTACGACGAATCCGGGGCACTGGTCTCCACCGACGACGGCTACTCCGACCCGAACGGGCGGATGGTCGACTTCGGCAACAAGAAGTACGGCCTGACCGGCAGCACCGACGGCTGGCGGCACGACTACGTCGACCTGTCGCCGTACGCCGGGCAGACCGTGCAGGTGCGGCTGCGGTACGCGACCGACGAGGCGTTCCAGGAGCGCGGCTGGTTCGCCGACGACTTCTCGGTGACCGGCGGCGGCGCGACCACGTGGAGCGACGACGTCGAGGGCGGCGCTGCCGGCTGGACCCAGACCGGCGGCACGTTCACCGACACCAGCGGCGCGGGCTGGCACATCGACACCGGCACCCAGGTCAGGTCGCACTACTACCTGGCCGAGTGGCGCAACTTCGACGGCTTCGACAAGGGCCTGAAGTACGCCTACGACACGGTCTACTCGCACGAGGCGTGGAAGGTCGACCGGATCTCCTACAACGCGCCGGGCATGCTGGTCTGGTACCGGGACACCGAACTCGGCGACGTCAACCACGTCACCGGGCAGATGACCGCGCTGCCCAGCTACGGCGCCAAGGGCGGGCTGCTGATCGTCGACTCGCACAACGACCCGCTGCGCCGCACGGGCGCGGCGGCCGCGAAGGACCCGTCGGTGCTGAAGAACCTGCCCAGCCGCCCGCAGTCGTCCAACGCCGCGTTCGGGTTGACGAAGACGTACCCGTTCAAGGAGTGCCTGGAGGCGGCGGACGAGCCGTACAGCGAGTACTGCACGAAGTTCAAGGCACAGGCGCCGGTGCGGGCCTTCACCGACGCCAAGGGCTGGTACCCGGGCATCGAGATCCGCGACGGTGCGGCGTACGCGCGGGACAACGACGCCTCGGTGGTCGTCCCGTCGAAGGGCAACCAGAAGTACACCACCCGGGTGGTGAACCCGGACGGCAGCCCGGCGACCGACTGGTACGGCACCGAGCTGGGTGGCGGCGCGATCGTGCTGGGCACCGGCAACCCGCGGGACGCGGGCGTCGCGTACGGCACCTCGATCGTCATCCTGAAGGCCGCCCGGGACAACGCGTACGCCACGGTGTTCGTGGTCCCGCCGAAGAGCTGATCAACAACGCAAAACCGGAACCGGAATGCCCGGAAAAATGGGCTGAACGGTCCGGATGAAGGGAAGGGTCGGGAGCGGTATCGCTCCCGACCCTTCCGCACATCCATAGATGTCGCTGGGTTTGACCGAACGGACATCGGTGCTGGTCAGCGCCGTGTCGACGGACCGGGGTGTGACGGGCAAAGCCGTCCCCAACAAAAAGTTGCTACAAATCGACGCGCACATCTTCACACCGGTCCCAGCAGTGTCTATGTTCACCAGGGGTCCCACTTGTGGGACGTTCCACCGGCCCGTACCCCCAAGGGGCCGGTTCCCTCACACCGGAGGTACCACGTGCGCAAAGTCGCAGTGGGTCTGCTCGGGCTTTCGCTGACCGCGACGGGGCTGATGGCAGGCACGTCCGCCAGTGCCGCGCCGACGCCGAAGCTGCCGACCACCGCTCCGTCGGTGGCCGAGCCTGCGCAGGCTGAACACGACCTGCCCAACCCGCTCGAGGACAAGCGGCGCGCACTGCGCCAGGAAGGCCTCAGCGAGGTCCTGTCCGGCAGGACGAAGGCCGAGAAGATCAACGGCAGCACGGTCGTCAAGGTTGGCGAGAAGGCTGCCGAGGGTGCCGCGGCGGGCAAGGCCGCCAGGAGCACCAAGGCCGGCAAGGGTCCGACCGAGGACCAGTACGTCGAGCTTTCCCGCGAGAAGACCGACAAGATCTTCGTCATCCTCGCGGAGTTCGGCGACGAGCGGCACCCGAACTACCCGGACCAGGACACCGACCCGAACGTCGCGGGTCCGACCCGGTTCGACGGTCCGCGCGTCAACCAGATCCCGCAGCCCAACCGGGCGGTGGACAACTCCACCGTCTGGCAGTCGGACTACAGCGCCGATCACTTCCGGCAGCTGTACTTCGGCACCAACCCGGGTGACGAGTCGCTGAAGCAGTACTACGAGGCCCAGTCCTCGGGCCGGTACAGCGTCGACGGCGAGGTCACCAACTGGGTGAAGGTGAAGTACAACGAGGCTCGCTACGGCCGCTCCAACGGCTACCCGTGCGCCTCGAACGTCTGCAACAACACCTGGGCCCTGGTCCGCGACGCCGCCAACCAGTGGGTCGCCGACCAGAAGGCGCAGGGCCGCTCGGACGCGGAGATCGCCGCTGACGTCAAGTCGATGGACGAGTGGGACCGTTACGACTTCGACGGCGACGGCAACTTCAACGAGCCGGACGGTTACATCGACCACTTCCAGATCGTCCACGCCGGCGGCGACCAGGCCGACGGTGACCCGATCCAGGGTGAGGACGCCATCTGGAGCCACCGCTGGTACGCGTTCGCCAGCGACCAGGGCAACACCGGCCCGGCGAACTTCCCGGCCGGCGGCACCCAGATCGGCAACACCGGCGTCTGGATCGGTGACTACACGATCCAGCCGGAGAACGGTGGCCGGAGCGTCTTCTACCACGAGTACGGCCACGACCTCGGTCTGCCGGACGACTACAACGTCACCAGTGGTGGGGACAACAACAACGAGCACTGGACCCTGATGGCCCAGAGCCGGCTCGGCGCCAAGAACGACGGTGGCATCGGCGAGCGCGGTGGCGACCTGGGTGCCTGGAACAAGCTCCAGCTCGGCTGGCTCGACTACGAGGTGGTCGTCGCCGGTCAGAAGCGCACGCTGGAGCTGGGCCCGCAGGAGTACAACTCCGCCAAGGCGCAGGGCGCCGTGGTGGTGCTGCCGCAGCGGGAGTACACCTTCCAGAACGGCAAGCCGTTCGAGGGGACGAAGCAGTTCTTCTCGGGCAACGACGACGACCTGAACACCACGATGACGCGGACGATCGACCTCACCGGGAAGACCAGCGCCGCGCTGTCGATGAAGGGTCGTTACAACATCGAAGAGGACTACGACTACCTCTTCTTCGAGGCCTCCACCGACGGTGGCCAGACCTGGGCGACGCTCCCGGGTACGGCCAACGGCAAGGCGCTCAAGGAGATCTCGCCTGGGCGCTTCGCCCTGGACGGCTCCAGCGACGACAAGTGGGTCGACGTCAACATCCCGATGGACGCGGCGGCGGGCAAGGTCGTGCAGTTCCGGCTCCGCTACCAGACGGACGGCGGCGTCTCCGCCGGTGGCTTCTACGGTGACGCGCTCACCGTGACCGCCGACGGCCAGACGGTGCTCAGCGACGGTGCCGAGACCGGTGCCGCCGGCTGGACGCTCAGCGGCTGGAGCATCGTCGCGGAGACCTACATCCGCAAGTTCGACAACTACTACATCGCCGGCAACCGGTCGTACACCTCGTACGACAAGTACCTCAAGACCGGCCCGTACTACTTCGGCTACGCGAACACCCGCCCGGACTACGTGGACCACTACGCGTACCAGGAGGGTCTGCTGATCTCCTACTGGAACCTTCGGTGGGCGGACAACGACACGTTCGTGCACCCGGGCGAGGGTCGCAACATGATCATCGACGCTCACCCGCGGCCGATCTACAACCTGACCGGGGCGCCCTGGCGGGCCCGTGTCCAGGTCTACGACGCGCCGTTCGGCCTGAAGAAGGCGGACTCGTTCACGCTGCACATCAACAGCCAGCCGCAGTACATCCGTGGCCAGGACGCGCAGCCGCTGTTCGACGACACCAAGCAGTACTGGTACCCGGAGCTGCCGAACCACGGCGTCAAGCTCCCGGCCACCGGCACCAAGATCAAGGTCCTGGAGCAGGACGGCACCTCGGTGAAGGTCCGCTTCTCCTGAACCACTGATCCACGCAACACCACGGCGAGGCCCGGGCAGGTCACCTGCCCGGGCCTCGCCCGTTGTGCGCCGCACGGGAACCGCGCCGGCCCACCGCGCGTCCCAGGCAGGTGACCACGAGCCTCGACCGCCGCCTAGCCGCGGTCCTCGCACTGCCCCTGGCCCTGACCCTGGCCGGCTGCGCCGACCGGGAAGGCGGCCCGCAGGAAGGAACCGACGTGCCCGCGTCCGAGCGTCCCGCCGAACCCACACCCGAACCCGCGACGACGCCACCCACCCCGGCCGCACCCACCCCGGCCGCCTCCTCCGGCCGGCCCCCGCTCTCCGCGACCGACCTGCCGACGCTCCGGCCGCCGACCGGACCCCCACGGCACCCGACCGACCAGCTGAAGCCGAACGTCCTCGCCGGCCGGATCAGCCACGGCGGCGGTGGCCCCTGCTACACCCTGGTCACCGACGACGGTCAGGAGCACGGGCTCTACGGCCGGGACAAGGGCACCTGGCCCGCCGGCACCTGGGTCCGGGTCACCGTGGGCCCGGCGCCGGAGGGCGTCGAATGCGGACCGGGCCGGCCGCTCGGCCTGCTGCGCATCGAACGCGTGGCCTGACCGGCCGTGCCGCCGTCCCGGAGAAACCCCTGATCCTGCGCACCTGCGGGGCCGACGCACCACCCCCGGCCCTAGGCTGAGCCCATGACCGACCAGCGCGGCGGGGCCGCCGACGAGTCCTGCGTGATGCCCGAAGGGCCGTGGACGCACCGGTTCGTCGGCGCCAACGGCAGCCGGTTCCACGTCGTCGAGGCGGGCACCGGTCCGATGGTGCTCCTCCTGCACGGCTTCCCGGAATACTGGTACGCCTGGCACGAGATGCTCCCCGCCGTCGCCGACGCCGGCTTCCGCGCGGTCGCCGTCGACCTGCGCGGTTACGGCGCGAGCGACAAGCCACCCCGGGGGTACGACGGCTACACGCTCGCCGCCGACGTGGCCGGGCTGATCCGGGCGCTCGGTGAGCGCTCGGCCACCGTGGTCGGCACCGGCGCCGGCGGCCTCATCGGCTGGACCGCCGCCTCGTTCCACCCCACGCTGGTCCGCCGGCTCGTGGTGCTCGGCGCGCCGCACCCGCTCCGGCTACGGGCCGCCATCGTCGCCGACCCGCGCGGCCAGTTCGCCTCGGCCACCGCGACGCTGAAGTTCCAGCTTCCCCGCTACGAGCACGTGCTGACCCGGGACGGCGCCGCCGAGGTGGAGGAGATGCTGCGCCGCTGGGGCGGGCCGCGCTGGGTGGCCGGGCCGGAATTCGCCGACTACGCCCGGTGCTGCCGGGTGGCCATGCAGATCCCGCAGGCCGCGTTCTGCGCGTTGGAGGGCTACCGGTGGGCGTTCCGGTCGGCGCTGCGGCTGCACGGCTACCGGTTCGTGAAGCTGATGCAGAAGCCGCTGGTCACACCGACGCTGCAACTGCACGGCGCGCTGGACGAGGCGTCGCTGCCGCGCACCGCCCAGGGCTCCGGCCGCTACGTCAGCGCGCCCTACGAGTGGCGGCTGCTCGACGGCGTGGGCCACTTCCCGCACGTGGAGGCCCGCGACCTGGTGCTCGGCGAGATCCTGCGGTGGGCGAAGTCCTGACTCAGACCCGCTGCTCGCCCAGCCCGGCCACCTCGGTGGCGGGCGCCCAGCCCTGGTAGACGCCGAAGTCGAAGGCCTCCAGGCCCATCGCCTCGGCCACCGGCCAGCGCCCGCCGGTGTACTCCACCCGCAACCAGCCCTCGTGCTCGGCCAGGACGATGAACGGCTGCCCCTGCCAGGTGCAGATGGTTCGCACGTACGCCAGGTCGTCCACCTCGACCGCCGGCACCACCCGGACGTACCGCCCGGGGCGTACCTCGGTGAAGCCCTCGTCCGGTTCCGGCTGGTAGAGGCGGACGTCGTCGCCGTCCGGGCTGGCCTGGTACTCCCGGCCGTGCCAGCGCGCCACGTAGCCGTCGCGGGTCACGCCTCGTCCGCCTTCCGCCAGAGCAGGGCGTCGGTGTCCAGGACCGCGACCAGCCGGGCGTCACCGTCGGCGCCGACCCGCCACAGCTCGGCGCCGTGCGGCAGCCGGGCGCTGTCCACCTTGAACTCGGCGATCACGTCGCTGCTCTCGCCCGGCGCGAAGCCGTTGCCGCGGAACGGCGACCGCTCGATCACCCAGCCCTCCATCGCGCGCATCGCGGCCTCGTTCTGCCCGCCGTACGGGATCCGGTAGAGACTCGGCCGGTAGGCCGGCCAGCGCAGCAGGTACAACTCCTCGTCGTCGCGGGAGAACGGGGAGCCGGGATGGCCGAGGCCGAGGGCGTCGTACAGCTCCGCCGGGGTACGCAGGTGGCTCAGCTCGCCGGCCCGGTGCACGAAGCCGGACACCCGGTCGTAGCCCCGCTCCAGGTAGTAGGAGAGCTGGCTCGCCGCGATCGCCTTCTGCATCGTCACCGGGCGGCTCGGCTGCGCCGCCGGCGCGTCCGACCGGGGCCGGGCCGCCGGGGCCGGGCCGGTGGCGGCCGGCTCCGGCTCGGTCTCCGGATCGTCGCCGAGCCCCACCTCGGCGGCCCAGTTGGCCAGCGCGAGGACCTGCTCCCCCGGGTACGAGGCACCGACCGGGCTGCCCGGGTTGATGAGGAAAGACCAGTTCTCGTCCGGCCATCGCCGGATGAGCTGGACGAACTTGACCCGGATCGTGTCGACGGGGCCTTCGGCGTGCTCGGCGAGCCGCTCCGGCGACGTGAAGACCGCCACGTACCGCACCCCGTCGACCGTCTCGGTACGCCAGGAGAAGCCCGGGTCGCCGGGGCGGCTGCCCGCCGCCGAATCGAACGCGACCGGCAGCAGCACCCGGGCCAGCAGCAGCGTGGTGAGGAAACCGTCGGTGTTTCCGCTGCCGGCCGCGGCCAGCAACTCCTCCTCCACCTCGTTCGCCGGCTCGAAGTCCGGCTCGGCCGGCGGAGGCGGGGAACCGGCGGCCACCGGCTCGGCAACGGTCCGCTCGGCCTCGGTGGGACGGTACGCAGGCTCGGCCGCCGCCGGCGCGAACAACGCCGTGGTCGACTCCTCCGCCGGCACCGGCGTGAACAGGGTCGTCGTCGACTCCTCCGGCGTCGGCGCGTACAGCGCCGCGGTCGATTCCTCCGGCGATCCCGGCGTGAACAGCGCCGTCGTCGCCTCCTCCGGCGTCGGCGCGTACGAGGAGGCGGTCGGGGCCGCCGGCTCGAAGAGCGACGCGCTCGGCTCGACCGGGGCCGCCGGCACGAACGCTGTCGGCTCCTCCTCCGACCCCGACCCGGACAACGCCGTGGTCGAATTCGGCGACGACGCCGGCCCGAACAACGCGGTCGTCGCCTCCTCCGGCGGCGCCGGGGCGAACAACGCGGTCGTGGCGTCCTCCAGCGGTGCCGGGGCGAACAACGACGCCGTCGCCTCCTCCGACGACGTCGGCGTGACCGGCGACGCGGTCGGCTCCACCGGGGACGACGGCGCGAACGCCGTGGTCAGTTCCTCCGGTGAGCCCGGCCCGAACAGCGACGTGGTCGGCTCCTCGGGCGAGCCCGGCCCGAACAGCGACGTGGTCGGCTCCTCGGACGACGCCGGAGTGAAGAGCGAGACGGTGGGTTCGGCCGGGGACGACGTCCCGAAGGTCGGCTCCGCGGCGGGATGCGGCTCGAACAGCGACGTGCGGGGCTCCCCGGCGAGGGACGCCACCGGGGACGGCTCGTCCGGCGTCGGCTCGAACAGCGGGCTGGTCGGCTCGAACAGCGACACCGTCGGCTCGGCGGAGGGCGCGTCCCGTCGGCCCAGTCGCACCGTCACGTCGTCCGGACCGGCCACCGGCGGGAGCGGTGACGTCTTCTCCTCGACCGGCGCGGCCAGGTGGGGCAGCGGGTCGGTGGAGCCCGCCCACGGCGCCGTCGCACCGGCGGCCGGGTCGGGGGCGGCGGCGTACCCGTCCGCGGCCGGCGGCGACCAGGCCGGCGCGGGATCGGTCAGGTCACGGGCCTCGATGACGACGCCCTCGATGACGATCGGCGTGAAGTCACGAGGAAGCGGCGCGGACGGGACGGACACCGGCTCGGCGACCGACGGCGGCAACTCCTCCACCTCGGCCGGCTCGGCGAGGGCGCGCCATCCCGGGGCGTCCCGCTGCGGGGCGGTCGGCGCCCACTCGTCCGCGGCGGGCACGGCCGGACCGGCGGACCGGCGGGGCAGCGTCCGGGTGGCGTCCTCGGGCGGACGCGCCGGCTGGAACGGTGCGGCCGGCTCGGCGGCGTGCGGCGGCGACGCCGGCTCGTCCGGCCCCACCCCGAACACCCGGGTCGGGTCCTCGCGTACCGGCTCGTTGAGCGGCCGGCGCCGGGGGAACGGCTGGCCGCCGGCGAACCGGGACGGCGGCGTGGCCCGCTCGGCGGGCCGCCGGGGGGTGTCCAGCGGCGAGGACCGTCGGGTCGACCGGCCCGAGGTGGGTTCGAAGAAGGACCGGGCGGGCGGTGGCGCCGGCGGCGTCTCCGCGGCCGGCGCGGTGCGGCCGGCGGCGAACGGGTCCGGCTCGCCCGGATGGCGGCGCAGGTCGGTGAGCCAACCGTCGAGCGCGTCCACGTCGGATCCGTCGCCCGACGCGGTACGGCCCCGCTCGCCGGTGGTCGGCTCCGGACGCGGCGGCGACACGGTCGGGACGCGGCGGCCCAGGACCGGACCGGTTCGCATCGGCACCGTCGTGGGCTCCTCGGGCTCCGCCACCCGCCCGCGGCGCTCCGGAGGGACCGGGGGCGGCGGCGGGGACGCGGCCGGGACCAGGACGGCCGGGTCGTCGTGGGCGGATCCGGTGGCGCCGTTGCGGGCGGCCCGGGCGGCGCTCTGCACCCGCTCCAGGCGGGCCCGGGCACCCATGGTCCGGCCGGGCAGCCGGACGTCGCCCCGGGCGAGCTGCGCGACGTACCAGGCCGGCAGGTATCCCTCGACCGGCAGGCCCGGGTTGACCGCCAACCACCACTCCTGGTCGGGCCAGCCGGCGGCCAGGTCAGCGAACGGGAGGCGGCGCGTGGCGCCGGCGTTCTCGCCCAGGCTGGCCCGGAGCGCGGCGACGGAGGTGAACGCCAGCACGTGCGTCCGTCCCCCGGAGGTCCAGGTGCCCCACTCCGCGCCGGAACCGCCGGCGACCGGCAGCACCAGATCGACGTGGGTCAGGACGCGGAAGTATTGTTGCTGGTCCTGCGCGTGCAGCGCGTCCCGCATCGCCACCTCGGCCTCGGTGGCCGGTTCCCATCCGGTCACGGCCACCTCTCCTTCCGTGAACAGGCCACAGGCATCGCCTACAACCTACAAGGTGGTAACAAGATCACAATGTCTGACCATCGACGGTCGGCCGTGGCGCCGGCGAGGCGCTAACATCCCGTTCCGGAGTCGACACGTTACGGAGGTCGTCGATGGCCCGGCCCTTCGCGCGCCCGGCGCTGGCCGCCCTGGCGACCCTCCTCGTCACCGGCCTGCCCGCCGCTCCGGCGGCGGCCCGCGCGCCGGCCCGCTGCGCCACGCCGCCCGCGCCGGCCCGGCCGGTGGTCGAGCAGCCGTGGCCCCAGCAACGGTACGCCCCGGAGCGCCTCGCCCCGCTCGCGACCGGCGCCGGCGTGGTGGTGGCGGTGGTCGACTCGGGGGTGGACCGGTCCCATCCGCAGCTCACCGGCCGGGTGTCGACGGGCGCGGACTTCCTCGACCCGGGCGGGGACGGCACCCGCGACTGCGCCGGGCACGGCACCGGGGTGGCGAGCATCATCGCTGCCACGCCGCAACCGGGCGTCGCGTTCCGCGGGCTCGCGCCGGGCGCGCGCATCCTGCCGGTACGGGTGAGCGAGCAGCAGGTGGTCGACGGGCGGGAGTCGGGGCGCACCGTCGACGCGGCCGGCTTCGCCTCAGCCATCCGCTGGGCCGTCGACCACGACGCGGACGTGCTCAACCTCTCGGTCGTGCTCTACGCGGACGACCCGGCCGTACGCGCCGCGGTGAGCTACGCCCTGCGGCGGGACGTGGTGGTGGTGGCCGCCGCCGGCAACCTGCACGACAACGGCGACCCGCGGCCCTACCCGGCGGCGTACGACGGGGTGCTCGGCGTGGGCGCGATCGGGCGGGACGGGACGCGCGCCGCCTTCTCCCAGACCGGCGCGTACGTCGACCTGGTGGCCCCGGGCGGCGAGGTGCTGATGGCGGCGCCCCGGCAGGGCCACCACCGGGCGGAGGGGACCAGCTATGCCACACCCTTCGTGGCCGCCACCGCCGCGTTGCTGCGGCAGTATCGCCCGGAGCTGAGCGCGGCCGAGGTGACCGCACGGATCGTGGCCGGGGCCGACCCGGCGCCGGGCCGGGGTGAGGGCTATGGCGCGGGGGTGCTGAACCCGTACCGCGCGGTGACCGAGGTGCCCGGCGGAGCGTCCGCCCGCTCGGGGGGCGGGGCCGCGCTCCCGGCCGACCGGCCGGACCCGGCGGTGCTGGCCCGCCAGGCCCGACGGGACACGGCCCGGGACCGGGCGCTGCTGGTGGCCGGTGCGACCGGCGGCGCGGCGGCGCTGGTGGCGCTGGTGGCCGTGGTGCTGCCCCGGGGTGCCCGCCGACGTTGGCGCCCGGCCGGGCCGGCCTGAGCGGTGGCGGCGGCCCGGGCGGGAGACCCGGGCCGCCGCCGACTCAGTGGAACAGGTTGGCGTTGCGCTTCTCGGTGTCGAGGTAGTCGGCCGCGGAGTCCTCCACGGCGAGCTTGATGTCGCGCAGCATCGCCTGCATGTCCTGCGAGGCGGCCCGCCACCGGGACTGCCGCTGCTCGTACGCCTCACGCGCCTCACCGTTCCAGCTCGCCACCAGCGGTGCGGCGTCGCGTTCGAGCTGCCCGAGCTGGCTTTCGAGGGTGGTCAACGCCCGTTGGATGTCCGCGCCCGCCTGTTGCAGGGCGGCGAAGTTGACGACCAGCACACCGTGCTCCATGGGTTCGATCCCTTCCGATGCTCTAGAGCGGCAGCTGGATGCCGCGGTTGGTGCCCGCCACCCGGCCGGCGGCCTCGGTGTCGGAGACGTCGTAGTGCCGGCCGGCGCTGCGGATCGCGGTGGCGGTCTCGCGCAGCGCCCGCTGCAGGGCCGCCTGGTCCTGCGCCCACTGCTGCTTGACCTGCGTGAACGAGCGCCCACCGGCGCCCCGCCAGGCCTGCTGCAGCACCTCCAGCTCGGCCATCAGGCCGCTGAGCATGGTCTGCAGTGACTGGTCGACCTGCTCGAACTTCGCGGCGGTCTGCTGCATCACCGCGGCTTCTGCCTGGGTCTGGGACATCCCGGACGTCACCTCGTCTCCTCGGTCGTGGCTGGCCGCCGATGCGGCCACCGTGGACTCGTCGACGCGGCGCTCGCGGCCGCCGGAGGGGAGGGGGCGGCGGGCGCACGCGTGACGATTTTCGTCGCTGACGGTAGCCGTCTCAGTCCGGTTCTGCTACCCCCCGGGCCTCCCCTGTGGACAACGACGCCACTACGATGAGCCACGGCGGCGTCACCCGGCGGGCCGGACGAGGAGGTGCGGTGACCGCGACCATGACCGACCGGTCCACCCCCGCCCCCCTCCCGACTCCACAGTGGAGGCGGCGGTCGACTGTCCGGCTCCGTGCCGGCCAGGTGGTGACCACGCAGGTCGCGGCCGCCGTGCTCGTGGCCGCCCTGGGGCGGGGCGTCGTGCCCACCGCGGTAGCACTGCTGACGGCGACGCTGCTGCTGCCCGCCGCGTGGGTCCGGTTCCGGGGCCGCTGGTGGTACGAGTGGCTGACCGTTGCCGGGGCGTACCTCAGCCGTCGCCGCGCCCTGCCCGCGGCGGCCGATCCGGCGGCGCTGCTGGAGCTGGTCGGGCCGGGCACCGTGCTGCACGCCGCGGAGCTGGCCGGTGGTCCGGCCGCCGTGCTGCACGACGCGGCCGGGCTGACCGCGCTGCTGGAGCTCGGTGACCCGGACGATCTGCTCGGTGACCACCCGCTGGCGCTCCCGGCGCCGCTCGACCTGCTTCCCCCGGCCACCCCGGAGAGCCCGCCGGTCCGGCTCCAGCTGCTCTTCTCGGCCTCCCCCGCGCCCGCGCCGGCCGTCGCCGCCGGCCCGGCCGGGACGTCCTACCGCCAGCTCACCGACGGCCGGCTGGCCGGGCGCGCCCGGGTGGTGCTGGCGGTCCGGGTGATGCGGGCCGACGGCTGGCCGGACGGGGAACTGCTGCGGGCGCTCTCCGGCACGGTCCGGCGGATGGTCCGCCGGCTCGGTCCGCTGACCGGCCGGCCGCTGGGCGTTCCGGCGGCACTGCGGGTCATCGCCGAGTTGGCCCACCACGACGCCGGCGCGCCGGCCCGGGAGGCCTGGTCGCTGCTCACCGTGGGCGGGTTGGCGCAGGCCACCTGGCGGCTGCGCCGGTGGCCGGATCCCCGGGGTGAGGCCGTCCGTTCCCTGGTGCCCCGGCTGCTGGCGGTGCCGGCCACCGCCACCACCGTCGCGCTGTGCGTCGGCCCCCGCGCCGACTCCGCGCCGACCCCGGCCGAGTTGACCGTCCGGGTGGCCGCCGGGAGCGCGACGGAGCTGGTGGTGGCCGAGCGGGCACTGGGCCGGGTGGCCACCGACGCGGGCGGCGAGCTGCGCCGCCTCGACGGCGAGCAGCTGACCGGGCTGGCCGCCACCCTGCCGTTGGCGGTCACCGGAGCGGGCGCGCCCCCGGCCGGCTCGCCGCCGGCCGCGCCGGACCTGCCGGTCGGCGGGTCCGGCGTGATGGTGGGCGCCAACCGGCGTGGCGGGCCGCTCACCGTCCGGCTGTTCCGGCCGGCGACGACCCGGGTGCTGCTGGTCGGCGGGATTCCGGCCGCGCAGCTCGTCGTGCTGCGGGCGCTGGCGCTCGGCGCGCGGGTGGCGGTGCGGACGGCCCGGCCGCGCGCCTGGGAGGCCTTCGTCCGGGGTGTCGGGGCACCCGTGCCGCTGCTCCCGCCCGGGCGGCCGGTCGGCGGCCCGCCCGGTTCGCCACTGCGGCCGTTGCTGCTGGTGGTCGACGCCGGTCCGGTGCCGCCGGAGGCAGGGCCGGCCGCGGCCTGGCAGTCCGTGCTGGTGGTGCGCGACGAGCTGACGCCCGCCGACGCGCCCGCATTGGCCCGCGCCGACCTGGCCGTCCTGCAACCGCTCGACCCGGCCGAGGCGGCGCTGGCCGGCACCGCGCTCGGCCTAGGCGCCTCCGCCGACTGGCTCACCCGGATCCGCGACGACATGGTGGCGGTGGTCAACCGGCGGGCGTTGCGGTGGGCGCTGCTCTCGCCGACCCCGGTCGAGTCGCAACTGGTCGGTCGGCCGACCCGGCGCTGAGCCGCCGGCACGGGTTCCGCAGGCGGAGACGGCGTGGCACGATCCCGGCCATGGATTTTCTGAAGGGTCTTCTGATCCGGGTGGCCACGACGGCGGTGGCGTTCTGGCTCGCCACGCTGCTCATCCCGGGCATCTCGCTGGACTCCGGTTCGGCCACCGAGACGGTGACCACGCTGGTGCTCGTAGCGGTGATCTTCGGCGTGGTGAACGCGGTGCTCCAGCCGATCATCAAGACCGTGGGCTGCGGCTTCTACCTGCTCACCCTCGGCCTGATCGCACTGGTGGTCAACGGTCTGCTCTTCCTGCTCACCAGCTGGATCGCCGGGGAGGCCGGGCTGCCCTTCCACGTGGACGGGTTCTGGCCGGCGGCGGTGCTGGGCGCGCTCTTCGTCGGCATCGTCACCTGGATCCTCGGCGCCGTCCTCGACCGCGACTGACGGGTCCCGGCCGGTCGCCGCGCGTCCGGCGACCGGCCGGTCCAGCAGACGGGAAACCGTCGGAGGTACGGTCCGGGTCCGGCACTACCCCCGGGCGGGTGTTCACCGTGACCCGCGCCGACGGCTACCAGCTCAGCACCGACCCGGAGCGACTCGACCTGGACCGGGTGCACGCCTGGCTCGCCACCGACGCCTACTGGGCGCTCGGGCGGGACCTCGAGACGGTCGAGCGCGCCTTCGCCGGCTCGATCGGTTTCGGCGTCCACCGGCCCGGCGACGGTCGGCAGGTGGCGGTGGCCCGGGTGGTGACCGACCGGGCCACGTTCGCCTGGCTCTGCGACGTCTACGTGGAGCGGGCCGAGCGGGGTCGCGGGCTGGGCACCTGGCTGGTCGGCGGCGTCCGCGACCACCTGGCCGAGCTGGGCGTACGCCGGATCCTGCTGGCGACGCTCGACGCGCACGGGGTGTACGCGAAGCTCGACTTCCAGCCGGTGGCGGCGGATCGGTACCTGGAGCTGGACCGGCGGGTGACGCCGATCACCGGAAAGGACCAATAGCCGAATTCACCACTTACGGTGGAGCGGTGAACCAGCTCCGCCTCGGCTACCTCTACGGCATCGGCGCGTACCTGCTCTGGGGTTTCTTCCCGATCTACCTGAAGCTGCTCCGCCCGGCCGGGCCGGTGGAGATCCTCGCGCACCGGATCGTCTGGTCGGTGGCGTTCGTGGCGCTGCTGCTGGCCGCGATGCGGCACGTCGCCTTCCTGCGGACGCTGGCCCGGCGGCCCCGGGCGCTGGCCGGCATCGCGCTCGCCGCCGTGCTGATCGCGGTCAACTGGGGCACCTACATCTACGGCGTGAACTCCGACCGGGTGGTGGAGACGGCGCTCGGCTACTTCATCAACCCGCTGGTCTCCGTGCTGTTCGGCGTCGTCGCGCTGCGGGAGCGGCTGCGCCCGGCCCAGTGGGCGGCGCTCGGCGTCGGCGCGCTCGCGGTGGCCGTGCTCACCGTCGACTACGGACGGCTGCCCTGGCTGGCGCTGACACTCGCGTTCAGCTTCGCCGGCTACGGCCTGGTCAAGAAGCGGCTCGGCCTACCGGCCGCCGAAGGGCTCTTCGTCGAGTCGGCGGTGCTGGCGCTGCCCGCACTGGCCTACCTGGTCTGGTTGTCGACGCGCGGCGACCTGACGTTCGGGCACGTCTCCGCCGGGCACACCGCGCTGCTGGTGCTGGCCGGCGCGGCCACCGCGATTCCGCTGCTGCTCTTCGCCGGCGCGGCGAACCGGCTGCCGCTGTCCACCGTCGGCATGCTGCAGTATCTCGCCCCGATCCTCCAGCTCGGCTGCGGCGTGCTGATCTTCCACGAGCCGATGCCGCCGGCCCGACTGGCCGGCTTCGCCCTGGTCTGGCTGGCCCTGCTGGTCTTCACCGCCGACGCCCTCCACCACTCCCGCCGTCGCCCCCGCCCCACCCTCCCCGGCGATCTTGCACTTACCGCCCCGGCAAAAGGCACGAACCACCCGTAACGAGGGCCGCAAGTGCAAGATCGCCGAAGCGGGGGGCGGGGGCGGGGGCGGGTCAGCGGAGGTCGTAGGCGAGGACGGGGGTGTCGGGGGCGCGGAGGAGTTCCAGGCGGACCAGTTCGCCCCGGGTGAAGCGGGTGACGCCGGAGAAGCGCAGGTCGTCACCGGGGGCCGCCAGCCAGGAGCCGATCTGCTCGGTCGCGCCGTCCGGGCCGTGCGCCACCAGCCGGAACGTGTACGCCTCGCGGTGCCCGGCCCGCCGGTCGTAGCCGCAGTGCATGGTGACCTCGGTGCCCCACGGCGTCTCGGTCAGTCCCACCTCGGCGTGCACCGGCGCGGTGCCGGCGACCGGCCGCATGGAGGTGAGCGCCACCGGGCGGGTGGCCGGCTCGGCCGGCGGCCGGACCACGGCCACCCCGACACCGGCGAGCACCGCCAGCGCGGCGGCGGCGAGCGCGGTCAGCGCGTACCGCCGTCGGGAGCGGGACCGCTCGCGGCGCCGGCGCTCCCGCGCGGCGTCGAGCAGCGCGGGCACCCGCGAGGTCTCCGGCCCGACCTCCAGGAACTGCTCCAGCCCGGCCGGGTCGAGCCGGCCCAGCAACCCGGGCAGCACGGCGATCTCGGCCACCGCCTCCCGGCACTGCGCGCAGCCGGCCAGGTGCCGCTCGTAGGCGACCCGGTCGGCCGGGGCGAGGGCGCCCAGCACGTAGGCCCCGTCGTCGTGCGCGAACTCGCAGCGGGTCATCCGGTCACCCCCATCTCGGCCAGCACCAACCGCAGCGAGCGCAGCGCGTAGTGGGTGCGCGACTTCACCGTGCCCGGCGGCACGCCCAGCCGGGCGGCCGCCTCCGCCACCGACCGCCCCTGGTAGAAGCACTCGACCAGCACCTCGCGGTGGGTCGGACTCAGCCGGTTGAGCGCCTCGGCCACCGTCCACGCCTCCACCGCGCGCTCCGTCTCGTCGACCGTCTCGGCGGTTTCGGGCAGTTCGTCGGTGTAGACCTCGCCGACCCGGGCCGAGCGGCGACGCCACGCGTCGATGGCCAGGTTGCGAGCGGTGGTGAAGAGCCAGGCGCGGACCGAGCCGCGTCGCGGGTCCAGCGACTCCGGGTGCCGCCAGGCTCGGAGCAGCGTCTCCTGGACCAGGTCCTCGGCCCGCGGCCGATCGCCGTTGACCAGCCTCAGGGCGTGCGCGAACAGCGCGTCGGCATGCTCGTCGTGCAGCGCGCGCAGCAGTTGGGCGTCGTGGTCACTGATGGCGGTACCTCGCTTCCGGCGGCGGGGAGACCGGCGATGCGTCCGCCCGTCCGGGCGTTGCGTTCGCCCTTCCATACGTGCCGTGACGCCGAACGGTTCAGCCCCAGGTCACGCCGGAGCTGTTCACGCCCGGTTCAGATGCGGGCCGACCGGCGCTCACCGCGCACTGGCACCGTCCGGCGGGTACGCGCCCGGGCCGACCGCCCGGCGCGCCTTCGAGTCCGATCAGGAGGCTCCACCTCATGAGCGACCGTCCCCGCCTGCTCCCGCTGCTGGGTGGCACCCGGCACGGCAGCCGCGACGCGATGACCTGTCTGTACCGGTGCGGCAACGCCTGCGACCACCCGGTGCCCAACCGCTCCGACAACCCGTACTTCGGTGACCTGGTCGACGCCGAGGTCTCCCGGCGCGGAGTCGTCCGGGCCGGCGCGGTGGGCGCGCTCGTGCTCGGTTTCGGTGGCGCCGCCGCCGGTGCGCTCACCGGCGCCGCGTCCGCCGCCGCGGCGCCGGCCACCCCGACCGCGCCCGGCACCGACCCGGTCGCCGCCGCTGCCGGCCGTCCGGGGAGCGGGGCGCTGACGTTCAAGCCGATCCCGCCGAACAAGCTCGACACGCTCGTCGTGCCGAACGGCTACGACCACGCCGTGGTGATCAAGTGGGGCGACGAGGTGGTGCCGGGCGCGCCCGCGTTCGACGTACGCCACCAGAGCGCCGCCGCCCAGGCCAGGCAGTTCGGCTACAACAACGACTTCGTCGGCGTGCTGCCGATCGACCGCAGGCGCGCGCTGCTCGTGGTGAACCACGAGTACACCAACGAGGACCTGATGTTCCCCGGCTTCACGAGCCAGGACGCGTTGACCGTGGAGCAGGTGCGGGTGGCGATGGCCGCGCACGGCATGTCCGTGGTCGAGCTGGAACGGGTGGCGGACACCGGGCAGTGGCGGCCGGTGCGGCGCGGCCGGCGGGAGTACAACCGCCGGGTCACCGCGCTGGCCACGACGTTCGAGCTGACCGGCCCGGCCGCCGGCTCGGCGTGGCTGCGGACCGCCGCCGACCCGAAGGGCCGGACGGTCGTCGGCACGCTGAACAACTGCGCCGGCGGGGTCACCCCGTGGGGCACCGTGCTCTCCGGCGAGGAGAACTTCAACCAGTACTTCGTCGGCGGCGACGGCGCGCCGGAGGAGCTGAAGCCGAAGCTGGCCCGCTACGGCATCCCGACCGACGTCCGCTACCCGAGCGGCAGCCGCAAGTGGGACCGCGCCGACGAGCGCTTCGACCTGGCGAAGCACCCCCACGAGGCGCACCGGTTCGGCTGGGTCGTCGAGATCGACCCGTTCGACCCGGAGTCCCGGCCGCGCAAGCACACCGCGCTGGGCCGGGTGAAGCACGAGGGCGCGAACGTCATCGTGGCGCGCAGCGGGCACGTGGTCGCGTACATGGGTGACGACGAGCGGTTCGACTACCTCTACAAGTTCGTCTCGGACAAGAAGTTCATGCCGGGCAACTCCTGGGTGGCCCGCAAGCACAACCTGACGCTGCTGGAGTCGGGCACGCTCTACGTCGCCCGGATCGAGGGTGACAGCCCGGCCGGCGAGATCGACGGCACCGGCACGCTCCCCGCCGACGGCGGTTTCGGCGGCCGGGGTCGGTGGATCAGGCTGGTCGCCGGCAACCGCTCGTACGTCGACGGGATGACCGCCGCCGACGTGCTCACCTTCACCCGGCTGGCCGGGGACAAGGTCGGCGCGACCAAGATGGACCGTCCCGAGGACGTCGAGCCGAGCCTGCTCACCGGCAAGGTCTACGTGGCGCTGACCAACAACACCGACCGGGGCAAGGTCGGCAAGGCGCCGGCCGACGAGGCGAACCCGCGCAACGCCAACAAGCACGGCCAGATCCTGGAGCTGGTCGAGGACCGGGGCGACAACACGGCCGAGACCTTCGGCTGGTCGCTGCCGATCGTCTGCGGCGACCCGGCCGACGCCTCGACCTGGTTCGCCGGCTACGACAAGACAAAGGTCTCCCCGATCTCGTGTCCGGACAACGTCGCGTTCGACGCCACCGGCAACCTCTGGATCTCGACCGACGGGAACGCGCTGGGCAGCAACGACGGCCTCTTCGCCACCGCCGTCGAGGGCCCGGAGCGGGGGCACCTGAAGCAGTTCCTCACCGTGCCGCTCGGCGCGGAGACCTGCGGCCCGTTCATCACCAAGGACAACCGGTCGGTGTTCGTGGCCGTGCAGCACCCCGGTGAGATCTCCGGCGCGTCGGTGGAGAACCCGGCCTCCACCTGGCCGGACGGCGACTTCGCCAAGCCCGGCGTGGTCGTCACCTGGCGGCTCGACGGCGGCGCGGTCGGCAGCTGAGCACTCCCCGGGGCGGCCCGGCGCTGGGCCGCCCGCTGACGGGCCACCATCGCACCTGCGGTGGTGGCCCGCTCAGTTCTCGGTGGCGATCCCGTCGGCGACCGCCCGCGCGGTGGTGAGCAGCTTCGCCCGGACCACCCGCGCGGACGTCATCATCTCGCCGGCCGGCAGCGCGCAGGCCAGCACCACCCGCCGCTCGATGTCCTTGTCCGGGGCGACCAGCACCGCCGCGCACGCCACGCCCTGCCGGAACTGGCCCAGCTCCAACTGCATGCCGCGCCGGTCACCGGCGGCGAGGTCGGCCTCGAACGCCTCGACCGTGGTGAGGGTGGCGGTGGTGAACGGACGCATGCCGTATTCGCGCAGGTAACGGAAGCGCTGTTCGGCGGTGAGCGTGGCGAGCAGGCTCTTGCCGAGCGCGGTGGCGTGCGCACCCTCGTCGAAGCCCGGCACCAGATCCTCCAGGTAGGGCGAGCGCGGCCCCTCGGCGCACGCGGTCACCGCCACCTGCCCGCCCACGAACCGGCCGAGGTAGTGGCTCCACCCGGTGTCCGCCGCGGCCCGGCGCAGCGCCTCGCCGACCGACGGGGGCCCCCGGAACGCGGTGACCAACTCGCGGTAGCGGTCGGCGATCTCCAGCCCGACGATGTACGTGCCGTCCTCGCGCCGGATCACGTAGCCCTCGTAGGCCAGCGTGCGCACCAGGTGATAGGTGGTGGCGACGGTCAGCTCGCAGCGGCGGGCGATCTGTTTCACGGTGAGGCCCCGCGGCGCACGGCCGACCGACTCGAGCACTCGAAGCGCGCGGGAGACGCTCCGGATCAGGTCCGAAGGTTCCGCCAGGGGGTCGCGCACAGCCACCTCCGACGCCGGGGACTTACACCATATGAAAAAGAGGCCGAGTGCGAAATGCCTGTTCGGGTCGAGGATGCCAGATCACCGGACACAGACCGTGCACCGACAGACACGATCAGCAGCGAAAACGCGTTCGGCGTAGGTTGGCCGACGATGACCGAAACAATTTCGCGAACCGGCCCACCGACCACCGGACGGGCCGTCCGGGTCGGCGCGGGCGCCACCATCACCACGATCGCCTGCGTCCTGCCGGTCTTCCTGGTCGGTGGCCTCGCCGTCCAACTCGGCGACGAGCTGGGGTTCAGCCCGACCGGGCTGGGTCTGGCGGTGTCGGTCTACTTCGGGGTCAGCGCGCTCGCCTCGGTGCCGTCCGGCGCCCTGGTCGAGCGCTACGGGCCGGCCCCGATCGCCCGGGTCGCCATCGGGCTCTCCGCCGGTTCGCTGCTGGCCGTGGCGGGCCTGGCCCGGTCCTACCCAGTGTTGGTGGCGCTGCTGGCGCTCAGCGCCGCCGCGAACGCCCTCGGTCAGCTCGCCAGCAACGCCGCGCTCGCCGAACACGTGCCCGCCCACCGCCAGGGGCTCTCCTTCGGCGTGAAGCAGGCCGCCATCCCGGCCTCCACGCTGCTGGCCGGCGCGGCGGTGCCGACCGTCGCGTTGACCGCCGGCTGGCGCTGGGCGTTCGTGGCCGCCGCCGGGGCCGCGGCGGCCGCGCTGACGGCCGTACCCCGGTCCGGCCGGGACCGCCGGGCCCGGACCCGCTCCGCCGGCCGTGGCCGCGGCACAGCCGCGCTGGTGGTGGTCGGGCTGGCCGCGACGCTGGCGGCCGGCGCGGCGAACGCACTGGCCACGTTCCTGGTCGACTCGTCGGCCGGTCGAGGGCTGTCCCCCGCCCTCGCCGGCCTCACCCTGACCCTGGGCAGCGCGGTCTGCGTGCTGGCCCGGGTGGGCGTCGGCTGGCTGGCCGACCGCCGGGCGGGTGGACACGTCGGCGTCGTCGCCGGGCTGCTGCTGGCCGGCTCGGTGGGGCTGCTGCTGCTCGCCGTGGCCGGTCCCGCCTCGCTGGTCGTGGGCGTCGTGCTCGGCTTCGGGCTCGGCTGGTCCTGGCCCGGGCTGCTCAACTTCGCGGTGGTCCGGCTCCATCCGCAGGCGCCGGCCGCCGCCACCTCCATCACCCAGACCGGGGTGTACGCGGGCGGCTGCGTCGGCCCGCTCGGCCTCGGCGCGCTGGCCGACGCCGCCGGTTACCCGGCCATGTGGCTGACCGCCGCCTCGGCCATGTTCCTGGCCGCACTGCTCATGCTGCTGGGCGCCCGGCGGCTGGCCCACACCGCCTGACCTCCGTCCGCCCCCGGACGCACCGCCCCCGCCGTCTCCGCACCACCTTGGACTGTCGGCGCGCCTCGCCGGCCCGACCGGGTCGCCGGCCCGACCGGGTCGCCGGCCCGACCGGGTCGCCGGCCCGACCGGGTCGCCGGCCCGACCGGGTCGCCGGCCCGACCGGGTCGCCGGTCGGCCGGGTCGCCGGTCGGCCGGGCTGGTCGCGGTGGCCGGGCGCGCTGTTGGTCGCGGTGGGGCGGCGACCCGCATGCCGTGCCAGCAGCGGGCCGCCCGCGGGAAGGCATCACTTTCGCGCGGCATACCTGAGAGTCATAATTATGACTCCCAGGTATGCCACCGAAAACGAGCTGTTCTCGCCGGAGACTACGGTCGGTAGCGGCCGGTGAGGAGGCCCCGATGGCCCCGGCGTCCGCGGCCCGGCGTCCCCAGCGCGAGCGGACGGAACCGGCGGGCCAGCGGGCCGAGCGGGCCGAGCGGGCCGCCGATGTCAGCTCGTGCGGTCGGCGATGTAGTCGCAGAGGGATTCCAGCGCGCGACGCGGCGGGCCCTCGGGGAGCGGGGTCAGGCGGGCGCGGGCCTCCTCGGCGTAGCTGCGCACCGTCTCCCGGGCCCGCTTGAGCGCCGGGGACTCCCGGAGCAGGGTGAGCGCCTCGGCGTGCAGCGCGTCGTCGACCAGCGGGCCGGTGGCCAGGATCTCCCGCAGCCGCACGCTTGCCGCGTCCGCGTCGTCACCGGCCATCGCGTAGAGCACCGGCAGGGTGGGCACGCCCTCACGCAGGTCGGTGCCGGGTGTCTTGCCGGACTGCACCGACTCGCTGGCGATGTCCAGCAGGTCGTCGGAGAGCTGGAAGGCGACGCCGATGATCTCGCCGTACCCGGCCAGGGCCTCGATGTGCGCGGCGGACGCGCCGCCGAACATACCGCCGAAGCGGGCCGAGGTGGCGATCAGCGAACCGGTCTTCTCGGCGATGACGTGCAGATAGTGCGCGACCGGATCGGTGTCGCGTGGGCCGACCGTCTCGGCGATCTGGCCGTGCACCAGGCGGGCGAACGTGCGCGCCTGCAACCGGACCGCCTCCGGGCCCAGATCGGCCGCGATGTCCGCGGCCCGGGCGAAGAGGAAGTCGCCGACCAGGATGGCCACCGAGTTGGCCCAGCGGGAGTTGGCGCTCGGGGCGCCCCGCCGCACGGCCGCCTCGTCCATCACGTCGTCGTGGTAGAGCGTGGCCAGGTGGGTGAGCTCCATCACCACGGCCGCCGGCACCACGTGGAGGGCGTCCGGATCGCCGAACTGGGCGCCCAGCGCCACCAGCAACGGGCGGAACCGCTTGCCGCCGGCCTCCATCAGGTGCCGCGCCGCCTCGGTGACCAACGGGTCGGCGCTCGTCACGCTGGCACGCAGCTCGGTCTCGACCCGGTCGAGCACGCCCAGCACGGACGCTTCGACGCGCGGGTCGGCGAGGTGCAGGCCGAGCGCGCCGAACTGACCTGAATGCTCGCCAGCCGGGTTCACCACGTCTTCAACCATGCCACACCCGTTCGACCTGCTCGGTGAGGGGGATACGGACCGGGGGCCGGCACGCCACGGCGCGCCGGCCCCCGGTCGGACCACCTCTGTCATCGGACGAATTCGGCGGCACCGGTGGTCAGGTCGAGCAGGGGCCCGGGAACCACGCCGAGGACCAGCGTGGCGAGCACGCCGATGACCAGGGCAGCCGAGGTGAGCGCGCCCGGCACGGTCACCGTCGGAGTGGCCTCACCCGGCTCGGAGAGCCACATCATCACGACGACCCGCAGGTACGGGAACGCCAGCACCATGCTGGTCAGCACGCCGGCGATCACCAGCCAGGCCTGGTTCGCCTCCAGCGCCGGGCCGAAGACCGCGAACTTGCTGGTGAAGCCGCTGGTGAGCGGGATGCCGGCGAAGGCGAGCAGGATGAACGTGAAGATCGCCGCGAAGAACGGCGAGCGCCGGCCCAGCCCGGCCCAGCGGGACAGGTGGGTGGCCTCACCGTCGGCGTCGCGCACCAGCGTCACCACCGCGAACGCGGCGAGCACCGAGAAGCCGTACGCGGCGAGGTAGAACATCGTGCCGGACAGCCCCTCCTTGCTGGGGGCCAACACACCCACCAGCAGGTAGCCCGCGTTCGCGATCGACGAGTATGCGAGCAGCCGCTTGATGTCCGTCTGGGTGACCGCCAGCACGGCGCCGACCAGCATGGTCAGCACCGCCAGCACGCCGATCACCGGGGTGAAGTCCCAGGAGGCGCCGGCGAACGCGACATGGAACACGCGCAGCAACGCGCCGAACGCGGCGACCTTGGTGCAGGCGGCCATGAAGCCGGTCACCGGCGTCGGCGCGCCCTGGTAGACGTCCGGCGTCCAGACGTGGAACGGGGCGGCGGCGGCCTTGAAGAGCAGACCGATGGCGAGCAGCGCCATGCCGGCGAAGAGCAGCACCTGG
Source organism: Micromonospora humi (assembly GCF_900090105.1). GTDB lineage: Bacteria > Actinomycetota > Actinomycetes > Mycobacteriales > Micromonosporaceae > Micromonospora > Micromonospora humi. Next base: position 209,397 of record NZ_FMDM01000006.1, read on the forward strand.
CTGGACGACGACTCGCCGACCGCGGCGTGCACGGTGGCGAAGTCGACACCCGCGCCCCGGCCCGGGATCCCCGAGGTGAAGCCGTAGATCAGGGCGACACCGAACAGGAAGAACGCCGAGGCGTACGCGCCGAGCAGGAAGTACTTCATCGCCGCCTCCTGGCTCAGCAGCCGCCGGCGGCGGGCCAGCGCGCAGAGCAGGTAGAGCGGCAGGGAGAACACCTCGAGCGAGATGAACATGGTCAGCAGGTCGTTCGCCGCCACGAAGATCAGCATGCCGCCGATCGCGAACGTCATCAGCGGGTAGACCTCGGTGGCCCCGCCGACGCCCTCGGCCTGCCTGCGGTCCTCCGGCGACTCGGCGGTGACCGCGGCGTGCGCCACGAACGCGCCGCCCCGCTCCACCGTGCGCTCGCCGACGAGCAGCAGCGCCATGGCGGCCAGGACCAGGACGGTGCCCTGGAGGAAGAGCGTCGGCCCGTCCACCGCGAGGGCGCCGCCGGCGGTGATCACCCGGCTCTCGGACTTCAGGATCACCATGGTGACCGCGGCGAGCACCGCCACCAGGGCGAGCCCGAGTTGCACCGCGTTGCGCAGGCGGCGCGGCACGAACGCCTCGACCAGGACGCCGAGCAGGGCGGCGCCCAGCATGATCAGGATCGGAGCGAGCGCCGCGTAGTCGATCGACGGCAGCTTCAGTTCACTCACTTCGCGGCCTCCTGGACGCTGCCGACCTCAGGGGCGGGATCGGACTTGCCGACGTCCTGCATGGTCGCCTGGACGGCGGGGTTGATGACATCGGTGACCGGCTTGGGATAGAAGCCGAGCAGCACGATCAGCGCGATCAACGGCGCGACGACCACCTTCTCGCGGAGGCTGAGGTCCCGCCGCATGCCCTCGACCTCGGTCAGCGCCGGGTTCAGCGTGCCCTGGGTGGTGCGTTGCACCATCCACAACACGTACGCCGCCGCCAGGATGATGCCGAGCGTGGCGATCACCGCGACCGGCTTGTTGACCGTGAACGTGCCGATCAGCACCAGGAACTCGGACACGAACGGCGCGGTGCCGGGCAGCGCCAGCGACGCCAGACCGGCGAAGAAGAGCACGCCGGCCAGCACCGGCACCAGCTTGCCCGCGCCGCCGAAGTCGCTGATCAGCGACGAGCCGCGGCGGGCGATCAGCATGCCGACCACGAGGAAGAGCAGGCCGGTGGCGAGTCCGTGGTTGAGCATGTAGAGCACCGCGCCGGTGCCGGCCTGGGTGGTGAAGGCGAAGATGCCGACGCCGATGAAGCCGAAGTGCGCGATCGACGTGTACGACACCAGCCGCTTCAGGTCGTTCTGCCCGACCGCCAGCAACGCGGCGTAGATGATGCCGATCACGCCGAGCGCCAGCGCCCACGGCGCGAACCAGCGCGACGCCTCCGGGAACAGCGGCAGGCAGTAGCGCAGGATCCCGAACGTGCCGACCTTGTCCAGCACGCCGACCAGCAGCGCGGCGGCACCGGCCGGGGCGGCGCCACCGGCGTCCGGCAGCCAGGTGTGGAACGGGAAGAACGGCGCCTTGATCGCGAACGCCAGGAAGAAGCCGAGGAACAGCCAGCGGGCGGTGTTGGTGGCGAACTCCGCCTGGCTCAGCGTCTGCCAGTCGAACGTCTTGCCACCGACCACCCAGAGGCCGATCACGGCGGCCAGCATGAACAGGCCGCCGACCAGCGAGTAGAGGAAGAACTTCACCGCCGCGTACTGCCGCTGGTGGCCGCCGTAGCTGCCGATCAGGAAGTACATCGGCACGAGCATGACCTCGAAGAACACGTAGAACAGGAAGACGTCGGCGGCGGCGAAGACGCCGATCATCGTGCACTCGAGGACGAGCAGCAGCGCGAAGTACACCGGCACCGAACGCTTCGACGACTCGGCGTCGTGCCACGACGCCAGGATCACCAGCGGCACCAGGATCGCGATCAGCATCAGCATGACCAGCGCGATGCCGTCCACCTCGAAGGTGAACCGCACGCCCCAGTTCGGGATCCACGCGTACGACTCGCGGAACTGGAACCGGTCGCCGCCGGCGGAGAAGGCGAACCACATCACCACCGAGAGCACCAGCACCAGCAGCGACCAGCCGAACGCCACCAGCTTGGCCAGGTCCGGCCGCTTGCGTGGCAGCAGTGCCACCACCAGGGCGCCGACCAGCGGCGCCACGGTCAGCACCGAGAGGAACGGGAAGTTGGACATTATTCGGCCTTACCTCCGTCGTGACTGCGTGGCCCGCCGGCGGGGGCGGCCGCGTTGCTGTCGATCACGCCAGCCACCCCGCCTGCACCGCCAGGAACGCGGCCACCACGAGCAGCGCGCCGGTCAGGATCGAGGTCGCGTACGACCGCACGAAGCCGGTCTGCAGCCGCCGGAGCCGGCCCGAGCCCCCGCCCACCGCGGCGGCGAGGCCGTTGACCAGCCCGTCGACGCCCCGGTTGTCGAGGAAGACCAGCGCCCGGGTGAGGAAGATGCCCGGCTTCTCGAAGACCGCCTCGTTGAAGGCGTCCGTGTAGAGGTTGCGGCGCGCGGCGGTGACCACGACGCCGGCCGGCTGCGGCTCGGTGGCCGTGCCGGTGCGGAACAGGAACCAGGCCAGCCCGGCCCCGAGCACGGTGATCAGGATGGAGAGGATGGTGATCACGGTGTGCGAGAGCACGCCGTGCGCCTCGCCACCGGCCTCCTCGCCGAGCACCGGGGTCAGCCAGGACACCACGCCGTCGTTGAGCGTCATCAGACCACCGGCCACCACCGAGCCGGCGGCGAGCAGGATCAGCGGGATCGTCATGAGCTTCGGCGACTCGTGCGGGTGCTCGATGTCCTCGGTCCACCGCTTCGGGCCGTGGAAGGTGAGCACGAAGAGCCGGGTCATGTAGAACGCGGTGAGCCCGGCGCCGAGGAGCGCCGCGCCGCCGAAGAGCCAGGCGGTCCAGCCCTCCCGCTCGAACGCGGACGCGATGATCGGCTCCTTGGAGAAGTAGCCGGAGAGCGGCGGGATGCCGATGATGGCCAGCCAGCCCATCATGAAGGTCAGCCAGGTGATCTTCATGTACTTCGACAGCCCGCCGAAGCGGCGGATGTCCACCTGGTCCTTCATGCCGTGCATGACCGAGCCGGCGCCGAGGAACATGTTGGCCTTGAAGAAGCCGTGCGCCAGCAGGTGGATGATGGCCAGCGCGTACGCGCCGCCGCCGAGGCCGACGCCGAGGAACATGTAGCCGATCTGGCTGACCGTGGACCAGGCCAGCACCCGCTTGATGTCGTCCTTCGCGGCGCCGATGATGCAGCCCAGCAGCAGCGTGAGGGCGCCGACGCTGACCACCACGAGCTGGAGCGTCTCGTTGGCCGAGAAGATCGGGTTGGAGCGGGCGATCAGGTAGACGCCCGCGGTGACCATGGTGGCCGCGTGGATGAGCGCGGAGACCGGGGTCGGGCCCTCCATCGCGTCCGGCAGCCACGCCTGGAGCGGGAACTGGCCGGACTTGCCGGCGGCGCCCAGGAGCAGCAGCAGGCCGAGCACCAGCACCGTGGTCGAGGTCATCGACCCGACCCCGTTGAACACCTCGTCGTACTGGGTGGTGCCGAGCTGGGCGAAGAGGACGAAGATGCCGATGGCCAGGCCGGCGTCGCCGACCCGGTTCATCAGGAACGCCTTCTTGCCGGCGGTAGCCGCGCTCGGCCGGCCGTACCAGAAGGAGATCAGCAGGTACGACGCCAGACCGACGCCCTCCCAGCCGAAGTAGAGCATCACGTAGTTGTTGCCGAGCACCAGCAGCAGCATCGCGGCGACGAACAGGTTGAAGTACCCGAAGAACCGTCGCCGGCCCTCGTCGTGCGCCATGTACTCCACCGCGTAGAGGTGGATCAGGAAACCCACCCCGGTGATCAGCAGGACGAACACCGCGGCCAGCGGATCGAAGAGCAGACCGAAGTCCACCTTCAGGTCGCCCACGGTGATGAACTGCCAGAGGCTCGTCTGGACCTGCTTGTTCTCCAGGCCGCGCAGCTGGAAGAAGTAGGTCAGCCCGAGCACGAACGCGGCGCCGATGGCCGCCACGCCCAGCCAGTGGCCCCAGCGGTCCGCCCGCTTGCCGAGCAGCAGCAGGACCGCCGCGCTGACCAGCGGGATCGCCACCAGCAGCCAGACGCTGCCCAGCAGGCCATCCGCCGTAGCGAATTCCACAGTCTGTTCCACCGCAGACCCCTCAGTACTTCAGCAGGTTGGCGTCGTCGACGCTGGCCGAGCGCCGGGTCCGGAAGATCGCCATGATGATCGCGAGCCCGACCACGACCTCGGCCGCCGCCACCACCATCACGAAGAACGCCATGATCTGGCCGTTCAGGTCGCCGTTGATCCGGCTGAACGTGACCAGGGTCAGGTTGGCCGCGTTGAGCATCAGCTCGACGCACATGAACAGCACGATCGCGTTGCGCCGGACCAGCACGCCGACGGCGCCGATGGTGAACAGCACCGCCGCGAGGATCAGGTAGTAGTCCGGCGTCATTTCTCCGTACCCTTCAGTGCGGTCTCCTCGGAGGTCAGCTCGCGCACCGGCATGATCTCCGGGATGCCGCGGTCGGTCAGCCGGCCGTCCGGCAGGCGGGCCGGCGTGGCCACCGAGGAGGAGGTGGCGAAGACGCCCGGGCCCGGCTTCGGGCCGGGGTAGTTGCCCGGCCGGAACCGCGCCTTCATGGTGGCGACCTGGTCCATCCGGTCCTCCTTGCGCCGCTCCACGTGCGCCAGCACCATCGCGCCCACCGCGGCCGTGATCAGCAGCGCCGAGGTCAGTTCGAAGGCGAAGACGTACTTGGTGAAGAGCAGCCGGGCGATGCCCTGCACGTTGCCCTCGGCGTTGGCCTGGTCGAGGCCCACCGCCTGGACACCGTTGAGCGCGCGGGACAGCCCGGTGCCGACCAGGCCGGCGAAGCCGAGCCCGAGCACCACCGCGGCGACCCGCTGGCCGCGCAGCGTCTCGATCAGCGAGTCGGACGCGTCCCGGCCGACAAGCATCAGCACGAACAGGAAGAGCATCATGATCGCGCCGGTGTAGACGATGATCTGCACCATGCCGATGAACGGCCCGGCCTGGAGCACGTAGAACACGCCCAGGCAGAGCATGGTGAGCACCAGCCAGAGCGCGGAGTGCACCGCGTTGCGGGCCCACACCATGCCGAGCGCCCCGATCAGGGCCAGCGGGGCGAGGATCCAGAAGGTGACCTCCTCACCCCCGGACACCTCGCCCGCCGCGGCGAGCACAGTCTGCGTGGTCATACCCCTGCTCCCTTGCCCGCCTCGGACCGCTGCGCGGCCTGCTCGGCGCCGGGGAAGGTCACCCCGGGGTGCTCCTCCACCGGATACTGGCCGCCCGCCGGGGAGTGCTCGGCGCCGGCCGAGGTGCCCGGGTTGGCCAGCGCGCCGACGTAGTAGTCCTTCTCGCTGTCGCCCAGCCGCATCGGGTGCGGCGGCTGCTCCATGCCCTCGAGCAGCGGCGCGAGCAGCTGCTCCTTGGTGAAGATCAGATCCTGCCGGTTGTCCCGGGCCAGCTCGTACTCGTTGCTCATGGTGAGCGAACGGGTCGGGCAGGCCTCGATGCAGAGCCCGCAGAAGATGCACCGGGCGTAGTTGATCTGGTAGTTGCTGGCGTACCGCTCACCGGGGGAGAAGCGCTGCTCCTCGGTGTTGTCGCCACCCTCCACGAAGATCGCGTCGGCCGGGCAGGCCCAGGCGCACAGCTCGCAGCCGATGCACTTCTCCAGCCCGTCCGGGTGCCGGTTGAGGATGTGCCGCCCGTGGTAGCGCGGCGCCGAGACCGGCGGCTTGAACGGGTAGTCGGTGGTGACGACCTTCTTGAACATGTGCGAGAAGGTGACCCCGAAGCCCTTGAACGTTCCGGTGATCGCGCCCACGTCACACCTCCCTGGATTCGGAGCCGGCGACGACGTTGGCCGGCTCCCGCTCGGCGACCACGCGCTTGGTACGCGGGCTCGGCGGGACCTGAAGATCCATCGGTGGCAGCGGGAAGCTGCCGTACGGCCGGCTGTCCGCCTGCTCCTGCGGCGACGGCTTCGGCTCCTTCTTCCGGCTCGGCCAGAAGAGCGTGGCCAGCAGCAGCACGCCCGCGCCGACGGCGGTGACGAGCAGCCGGTCCCGGGTCTGCCAGTCCTCGATCGAACGGAGCCCGGCGAGCACCAGGATCCAGACCAGGTTGATCGGCAGCAGCACCTTCCAGCCGAAGCGCATGAACTGGTCGTAGCGGAGCCGGGGCAGCGTGCCGCGGAGCCAGACGAACACGAAGACCAGCAGGATCACCTTGCCGAAGAACCACAGCATCGGCCACCAGCCGTCGTTGGCGCCCGACCACAGGGTGATCGGCCACGGTGCCCGCCAGCCGCCGAGGAACAGCGTGGTGGTGACCGCGGACATGCTCACCATGGCCACGTACTCGGAGAGCATGAAGAGCGCGAACTTCAGCGAGCTGTACTCCGTCATGAAGCCGGCGACCAGCTCCGACTCCGCCTCCGGCAGGTCGAACGGCGCCCGGTTGGTCTCACCGACCATGGCGATGAAGAAGATGATGAAGCTGGGCAGCAGCAGGATCGCGTACCAGCCCGGGGTGGGCAGCTCGAACCCGCCGATGCTCAGCCGGGTGGCGTCGCCCTGCGCGGCGACGATCCCGCTCGTCGACATGGTGCCGGCGGTCATGAAGACGGCCACGATGCTCAGTCCCATGGCGACCTCGTAGGAGATCATCTGGGCGCTGGAGCGCAGGCCGCCGAGCAGCGGGTAGGTCGAGCCGGAGGCCCAGCCGCCGAGCACGATGCCGTAGACGCCCATCGAGGAGCAGGCCAGGATCACCAGCACCGCCACCGGCACGTCGGTGACCTGCAGCGGCGTCCAGTGGCCGAAGATGCTCACGCTCGGGCCGAACGGGATCACCGACAGCGCGGTGACCGCGGAGATCACCGAGATGGTCGGCGCGAAGAAGAAGACCACCTTGTCGGCGGCGCGCGGAAGGATGTCCTCCTTGAACGCCATCTTCAGGCCGTCGGCGAGCGTCTGGAGCAGGCCGAACGGGCCGACCTGGTTGGGGCCGGGCCGGACCGCCATCCGGCCGACCACCCGCCGCTCGAACCAGACGCCGAGCAGCGTGGCCAGCAGGCCGAACGCGAACGCGAAGACGATCTTCCCGAGGACCAGCCACCACGGGTCCTTGCCGAAGTCGGCGAGCGTCGGGTCCTGCGCCGCGAGGACGACGGTATTCACTCGGAGACACCCCCTGCGTTGAGGAGCGGGCCCGGGCGGGCGGCGGCGTCCGCGGCGACAGGCGCCGCGGTCACCGTGACCACGTGACCGGAGGTCGCGCCGAGGCTGCGTCGCACGGTCGAGCCGGGTGAGTTGGTCGGCAGCCAGACGACGCCGTCCGGCATCTCGCTGATCGCCGCCGGCAGCGTCACCGCGCCACGGTCGGTCCCGACCGTGACCGGGTCGCCGTCGGCCACGCCGAGCGCCTCGGCGGTGCCCTTGCCCAGCCGGACGACCGGCGGGCGGGCGGTGCCGGCGAGGTGCTCGTCGCCGTCGGTCAGGCTGCCCAGGTCGACGAGCTGGTGCCAGGTCGACAGCACGGCCTCGCCCGGGCCGGGCTGCGGCACGGCGGCCGGCTCGACCGACGGCGCGGACGGCCGGGACGTCCGGGTGCGCGGCAGCGCGCCCAGCTCGCGGCGCACGCTCGGCACGTCGCCGACGCCGAGCCGCACGTCGAGCTGCGCGGCGATCGCGTCGAGCACCCGGCCGTCGGTCATCGCGCCGGTGTCCAGCACCCGATCGAAGGTACGCAGGCGGCCCTCCCAGTCGAGGAAGCTGCCGTCCTTCTCGACCGCCGGGGCGACCGGGAAGACCACGTCCGCCCGGCGAGCCACCGCGCTCATCCGCAGTTCCAGGCTGACCAGGAACGGCACCGCGTCCAGGGCCGCCTCGGCCGCGCGCGGGTCGGCCAGGTCGGCCGGGTCGACGCCGGCCACCACCAGCGCGCCGAGCGTGCCGTCGGCCGCCGCGGCGAGGATGCCGTCGGTGTCCCGACCGGCCTGGCTCGGGATCACCCCGGCCGGCAGGTCCCACGCCTCGCCCAGCTCCGCGCGGGCCGCCGGCTCGGTGACCACCCGGCCGCCGGGGAGCAGGTTGGGCAGGCAGCCCGCGTCGACCGCGCCGCGATCACCGGCGCGACGCGGCACCCAGGCCAGCCGGGCACCGGTACGCCGGGCCACGTCCGCCGCGGCGGAGAGGCCGCCGGGAACCGCGCCCAGTCGCTCGCCGACGATCAGGATCGCGCCGGGCTGCCCCAGCGCCTCGGCCACGGTGGCGTGCTCGGCCAGCACGCTGGCCTCCTCACCCGGCACCACCCGGGCCAGCTTCGCCCCGAGCTTCTCCAGGCCGCGGGTCGCGAACGGCGCGATCGCGTACACCGTGAGCGTCTTCTTCAGGTACGCCTTGCGCAGCCGCAGGAAGAGGATCGGGCACTCCTCCTCCGGCTCCAGGCCGACCAGCACCACGGCGGGCGCGTTCTCCACGTCCGCGTAGGTCACGTCGGTGACCCCGGCGACGTTGCTGGCCAGGAAGTCGGCCTCCTCGCGGGAGACCGGGCGGGCCCGGAAGTCGATGTCGTTGGTGTGCAGCGCGACCCGGGCGAACTTCGCGTACGCGTACGCGTCCTCGACGGTCAACCGGCCGCCGGTCAGCACACCGGTGCCGGTGCCCGCGTCGCGGGCCGCGCGCAGCCCCTCGGCGGCCCGGGTGAACGCCTCGCTCCACGACGCCTCGCGCAGCTCACCGGTCTTGTCGTCGCGCACCAGCGGGGTGGTGAGCCGGTCGAACGCGCGGGTGTACTGGAAGCCCCAGCGACCCTTGTCGCAGTTCCACTCCTCGTTCACCGCCGGGTCGTCGCCGGCCAGCCGGCGCAGCACCTTGCCCCGCCGCCAGTCGGTGCGCTGCGCGCAGCCGGCCGAGCAGTGCTCGCAGACGCTGGGCGAGGAGACCAGGTCGAACGGGCGGGAGCGGAAGCGGTACTGGGCGCCGGTCAGCGCGCCGACCGGGCAGATCTGCACGGTGTTGCCGGAGAAGTACGAGTTGAACGGGACGTCCCCCTCGTCGCCCTCCTCGCCGTACGCGTCGTCCCGGTAGATATTGATCTCCTCGTGCGAGGAGCGTCCCATCAGGTCGATGAACTTGTCGCCGGCGATCTCCTCGGAGAACCGGGTGCACCGCTGGCAGAGCACGCACCGCTCGCGGTCGAGCAGCACCTGGGTGCTGATCGGCAGCGGCTTCGGGTACTCCCGCTTGTGCTCGTGGAACCGGGAGTCCGTCCGGCCGGTGGACATCGCCTGGTTCTGCAGCGGGCACTCGCCGCCCTTGTCGCACATCGGGCAGTCCAGGGGGTGGTTGAGGAGCAGCAGCTCCATCACCCCCTCCTGGGCCTTCTTCGCGACCGGCGAGGTGAGCTGGGTCCGCACCACCATGCCGTCGGCGACGGTCTGGGTGCAGGAGGCGACGGGCTTGCGCTGGCCCTCCACCTCCACCAGGCACTGCCGGCAGGCGCCGGCCGGGGCCAGCAGCGGGTGGTCGCAGAACCGCGGGATCTCGGTGCCCATCTGCTCGGCCACCCGGATCAGCAGGGTGCCCTTGGGCGCGGTGACCTCCACGCCGTCGATGGTCAGCGTGACGGTCTCGGTCTGCTTGGCTACGTCGGTCATTAGTGGGCTCCCACCAGCTGCTTGTCCGACAGCTTCGGCGCGGTACGTCCCTCGATGTAGTCGAGGTAGTCCTGCTTGAAGTACTTCAGCGACGAGGTCACCGAGCTGGTGGCGCCGTCACCCAGGCCGCAGAACGAGCGGCCGAGGATGTTGTCGCAGGTGTCGAGCAGGGTGTCGAGGTCCTCGTGGGTGCCCTGGCCGGCGAGGATGCGCCGGTAGACCCGGACCATCCAGTAGTTGCCCTCCCGGCACGGGGTGCACTTGCCGCACGACTCGTGGTGATAGAACTCCAGCCACCGGTAGGTGGCGTACACCGGGCAGTCCTGATCGGAGAAGATCTGGGTGGCCGTGGTGCCCAGGATCGAGCCGGCCGCCGCCACCCCCTCGAAGTCCAGCGGCACGTCCAGGTGCTCGGCGGTGAGCAGCGGCGTCGAGGAGCCGCCCGGGGTCCAGAACTTCAGCTCGTGCCCGGGCTTCATGCCGCCGGCCAGCTCGATCAGCTCGCGCAGCGTGATGCCCATCGAGGCCTCGTACTGGCCGGGGAAGGCGATCCGGCCGGAGAGCGAGTAGATCATCGGCCCGGACGACTTCTCCGTGCCCATGGTCTTCCACCAGTCGGCGCCACCGAGCACGATGTGCGGCACGCTGGCGATGGTGCCGACGTTGTTGACCACGGTCGGGCTGGCGTACAGGCCGTGGGTCGCCGGGAACGGCGGGCGCAGCCGGGGCTGGCCCCGGAAGCCCTCCAGCGAGTCCAGCAGCGCGGTCTCCTCACCGCAGATGTACGCCCCGGCGCCGGAGTGCACCACCAGGTCCAGGTCGAATCCCGAGCCGAGGACGTTCCGGCCCAGGTAGCCCTTGGCGTACGCCTCGTCGACCGCGCTGCGCAGCCGGCGGGCGGCGTGCACGGCCTCGCCGCGGATGTAGATGTAGGCGCGGCTGGCCCGGATCGCGTACGAGGCGATGATGACGCCCTCGACCAGCGCGTGCGGGTCGTGGGTCATCAGCGGCAGGTCCTTGCAGGTGCCCGGCTCGCCCTCGTCGGCGTTCACCACCAGGTAGTGCGGCTTGCCGTCGCCCTGCGGGATGAAACCCCACTTGAGACCGGTCGGGAAGCCCGCGCCGCCCCGCCCGCGCAGCCCGGAGTCCTTGATCAGCTGGATCAGGTCGTCCGGGTGCGCCTTGAGCGCCTTGCGCAGGGCGGCGTAGCCGTCCAGCTTCTCGTAGGTGCCGAGCCGCCAGGCGTCCGGCGACAGCCAGCGCTTGGTGAGCACCGGCGTGAGCTTGGCCAGCGTTTCCGGCCGAGGCGTGGTCACTTCCGGACCCCCGTTCCGTTCGCGTCCGCCGGGTCGACGCCGTCGGCGTCCGTACCGGCCTCGGCGTCCTTGAGGTTGCGCTCCTGCGCGCCGGCCGCGTCGCCGGCGGGCTTGCCGTCGCCGGCCGGCGGGTTCGCCGCCGCGCCGGCCGCCTCGGCCGCCCGCGCGTCGCGCGGCGCCGGGGCCGGGCCGTCGGTCGGGACCTTGGTGCCGGGCGCGTCCGCGACCGGGGTCCGCGCGTCCGGCTGCCGGGTCTCGGCGGTACGCACCTGCGGCGACTTGTCGTCCGGCGCCTTCACGTCCGGGGCGGTGCTGCCGCTGGCGGGCTTCTCGGCCTCGGCCTTCGCCTTCGCCTCGGCGGCGGCCCGGTCGGCCTCGGCCTTGCTGCGGATCGGCGTCTTCGGGTCGTAGCCCGGCACCGAGATGCCGTGCTGCTCGGCCAGGCGCAGGCCGCGCAGGCTCGGCTCGCCCGGCCCGCCGTCGGCCACCGCGCCGTCCCGCTCGTCGGCGAACCCGGCGAGCTGGACCGCCATCTCCTTGAGCGTGCAGAGCCGCGCGCCCCGGGTCGGCATCGGCCGGCCGCCGGCCTGCAACTCCTGCACCACACCGAGCGCGCCCTGCGGCTCGACGTTGTCGAAGAAGTCGTAGTTGACGGTCATCACCGGGCCGTAGTCGCACGCCGCCAGGCACTCGGCGTGCTCCAGGGTGATCTTCCCGTCGGCGGTGGTCTCCTCGTGCCCGACGCCCAGGTGCTCGGCGAGCGCGTCGTAGACCGCCTGCCCGCCCAGCACGTCGCACATCGTGTTGGTGCAGACGCTGACCAGGTAGTCGCCGGTCGGCTTGCGCTTGTACATGGTGTAGAAGGTGGCGACGGCGCCGACCTGGGCCTTGTTCAGCCCGAGCACCTCGGCGCAGAACTCGACGCCGGCCGGGGAGACGTAACCCTCCTCGGACTGCACCAGGTGCAGCAGCGGCAGCAGGGCCGATCGGGACCGGTCCGCCGGGTAGCGGGCGATGATCTCCCGCGCCCGCAGCCGGGTCTCTTCGGTGAACGTCGTACTCATCGGTCACAACCACCCATCACGGGGTCCAGCGAGGCGCCGCCGGCGATCACGTCGGCGATCAGGCCACCCTCGGCCATGGCCGGGAGGGCCTGGAGGTTGACGAAGCTCGGCTCCCGGTAGTGCACCCGGTAGGGCCGGGTGCCGCCGTCGGACACCGCGTGCACGCCCAGCTCGCCGCGGGGCGACTCGATGCCGACGTACACCTGGCCCGGCGGCACCCGGAAGCCCTCGGTGACGAGCTTGAAGTGGTGGATCAGCGACTCCATCGACTGACCCATGATCTTGGCGACGTGCTCCAGCGAGTTGCCCATGCCGTCCACGCCGATGGCGAGCTGCGCCGGCCAGGCGATCTTCTTGTCGGCGACCATGACCGGGCCCGGCTTCAACCGGTCCAGCGCCTGCTCGACCAGCTTCAGCGACTCACGGATCTCGGCCAGCCGGACCAGGTAGCGGCCCCAGACGTCGCCGTCGGTGTGCGTCGGCACGTCGAACTCGTACGTCTCGTAGCCGCAGTACGGCATGGTCTTGCGCAGGTCCCAGGCGAGCCCCGCGGAGCGGAGCACCGGCCCGGTGATGCCGAGCGCCACGCAGGCGGTGGTGTCGAGCACCGCGACGTTCTGGGTGCGCTCGATCCAGATCGGCTGCCCGGAGAGCAGGTTCTCGTACTCCTTGAGCTTCTTCGGCATCAGCACCAGGAAGTCGCGGATCTTGCGGATCGCGTCGTCCGGCACGTCCTGCGCCACCCCGCCCGGCCGCACGTACGCGTGGTTCATGCGCAGGCCGGTGATGGTCTCGAAGATGTCGAGGATGTACTCCCGCTCGCGGAAGCCGTACAACATCATGTTGATCGCGCCCAGCTCCATGCCGGTGGTGGCCAGCCAGACCAGGTGCGAGGAGATCCGGTTGAGCTCCATCATCAGCACCCGGATGGTGGTGGCCCGCTCGGTGACGTCGTCGGTGACGCCGAGCAGCTTCTCCACCGCGAGCGCGTACGCCGTCTCGTTGAAGATCGGCGAGAGGTAGTCCATCCGGGTCACGAACGTCGAGCCCTGGACCCAGTTGCGGTATTCCAGGTTCTTCTCGATGCCGGTGTGCAGGTAGCCGATGACGGAGCGGGCCTCGCGGACCGTCTCGCCCTCCAGCTCCAGGATCAGCCGGAGCACGCCGTGCGTGGACGGGTGCTGCGGACCCATGTTGACGACGATCCGCTCGTCGTTGATCGGGTCGGTGCCGGAGACGACCTGGTCCCAGTCCCCACCGGTGACGGTGAAGACCTTGCCCTCGGTGGTCTCGCGCTCGGTCGCGTAGTTCGACGTCGTCACTGGTAGGACCTCCTACGGTCCGGCGGCGGAATTTCCGCACCCTTGTACTCGACGGGTACGCCGCCGAGCGGGTAGTCCTTGCGCTGCGGGTGCCCCTCCCAGTCGTCCGGCATGAGGATCCGGGTCAGGTTGGGGTGGCCGTCGAAGACGATGCCGAACATGTCGTACGTCTCCCGCTCCTGCCAGTCGGCGGTCGGGTAGACGGCGGTGACGCTCGGCAGGTGCGGGTCCTCGGCGGAGACCGCGGCCTCCAGCCGGACCAGCCGCCGGTAGGTCATCGAGGTGAGCTGGTAGACCACGTGCAGTCGACGCCCGTCGGCGCCCAGGTAGTCCACCCCGGACACCGAGGAGCAGAGTTCGAAGCGCAGCGACATGTCGTCGCGCATCACCTGGCAGACCTCGGCGATGCGCTCCGGCCGCACGTGCAGGGTCAGCTCACCCCGGTCGACCACGACCTTCTCGATCGCCTCGCCGAACTGCGGGTACGCCTCCTCCAGCGCGTCCCGCACCTCGTCGAAGTAGCTCCCGTACGGCCGGGACGCCTCCTCGATCGACCGACGCGGGCGGACCAGGCCGCCGTAGCCGGAGACGTCGCCGGTGCCCTGGTTGCCGAACATCCCCCGACCCGCCGGGCTGGCCGGCGGGTACTCGGCCGGCGCGGTGCCGCTGGCGCCGGCCGGGACGCTGGGTACCGGCACCCCGCCGTCGTCGTTCCGGTCGTTGCTCACTTCGGTCCCCCCTGCGTCTGGAGGTGGTTCTGCGCCTTCATCCAGTTCTCGATCCGCAGCTGCTCCTCGCGCCCCTCGCGGACGGCCTTCGTCCACTCGGCGCGCCGGGCCTTGTCGTTGCGGTACGACGACGGCATCGAGCCGTACGGCACGACCGGCACGTCACCGCGCTCCTTGCGGGCCTCGAGCATCTTGCGGCCGTTCGGGCCCAGCGGCTCGTACATGATCTTCTCGCGCAGCTTGAGCACCGCGTCGATGAGCATCTCCGGCCGGGGCGGGCAGCCGGGGAGGTACATGTCGACCGGGACGACGTGGTCGACGCCCTGCACGATGGCGTAGTTGTTGAACATGCCGCCGCTGCTGGCGCAGACGCCCATCGAGATGACCCAGCGGGGCTCGGCCATCTGGTCGTAGATCTGCCGCAGGACCGGGGCCATCTTCTGGCTGACCCGGCCGGCCACGATCATCAGGTCCGCCTGCCGGGGCGAGGCGCGGAAGACCTCCATGCCCCACCGACCCATGTCGTAGTGCGGGCCACCCGCGGCCATCATCTCGATGGCGCAGCAGGCCAGGCCGAACGTGGCGCCCCAGACGGACGACTTCCGCGACCAGTTGACCAGCTTCTCGACGCTGGTGAGCAGGACGCCGGAGGGAAGCTTCTCCTCGATGCCCATCTGCTACCTCCTCAGTCCCAGTCCAGGCCGCCGCGCCGCCAGACGTAGGCGTAGGCGACGAAGACCGCGACGATGAACATGACCATCTCCACGAAGCCGAAGATCGGCAGGGCGTCGAAGGAGACCGCCCAGGGGTAGAGGAAGATGATCTCGATGTCGAAGACGATGAAGAGCATCGCCGTCAGGTAGAACTTGATCGGGAACCGGCCGCCGCCGACCGGCTGCGGGCTCGGCTCGATGCCACACTCGTACGCCTCGAGCTTGGCCTTGTTCAGACGCCGGGGGCCGGCGAATCGGGCGGCGGCCACGGAGAACAGCGCGAACCCCGCGGCGAGGGCGAACAGCCCGATGATGGGTGCATAAGGAGAGAGCGTCATCGTTGTCCCCTGCTCGTCCTTCCCTGACCTCGGTGGTTGGCCAAAATCACACTATTCACGTCCCTGACGACCTCGGTCGGCGGGGGTCGATCTCTCCGGTCCGTGGTCGGTCGACCCCGGGCCGGTGGTCTTCTACACGGCCGGCGCCACCTTCGTCATGGCGTTGATGACCCGGTCCATCGCGTCCCCACCGCGCGGGTCGGTGAGGTTCGCCAGCAGCTTCAGCACGAAGCGCATCAACATCGGGTGCGGCATGCCGTGCTTCGTGGCCATCCGCATCACCTCGGGGCGGCCGATCAGCTTCACGAAGATCCCGCCGAGCCGGTAGTAGCCGCCGAAGCGGGCCTTCAGCTCCTGCGGGTACGCCATCAGCGCCCGCTCCCGCTCGGCGCCGGCCGGGCGGGCGAGCGCCTGCACGGCGACCTCCGCGGCCAGCTCGCCGGACTCCATCGCGTACGCGATGCCCTCGCCGTTGAACGGGTTGACCATGCCGCCGGAGTCGCCGACGAGCAACACCCCCCGGCTGTAGTGCGGGACCCGGTTGAAGCCCATCGGCAGCGCGGCGCCGAGGATCGGCCCCTCCGCGTTGGCCTCGTCGGTCATCCCCCAGTCCTCCGGGGTGTTGGCCAACCAGTCGGTGAGCAGCTTGCGGTAGTTCGTCTTGCCGAAGGCCGAGGAGGAGTTGAGCACCCCCAGGCCGACGTTCACCCGACCGTCGCCGAGGCCGAAGATCCAGCCGTAGCCGGGCAGCAACGCGTCGTTGCCCTTGGACCGCAGCTCCAGCCAGGACTCCAGGTAGTCGTCGTCGTGCTTGGCCGGCGAGCGGTAGTAGCGGCGGACCGCCACGCCGATCGGCCGGTCCTCCCGCTTGGCCATGCCGAGGGCGAGCGGGAAGCGGCCGGAGACGCCGTCGGCGGCGACCACCAGCGGCGCGTGGAAGGTCGCCGGCTCCTTGCCCGGGCCGACCTCGGCCTGCACGCCGGTCACCCGGTCGTCGGCGTCGAGCACCGGGCCCAGGACGTTCACGCCGGTACGCAGCTCCGCGCCGGCGGCGACGGCACGCCGGGCGAGCAGGTCGTCGAAGTCGAGCCGGGTCCGGACCAGGCCGTAGTTGGGGAAGCTGGCCAGGTCGGGCCAGTCCAGCTCCAGGCGGACCCCGCCGCCGATCACCCGCAGGCCCTTGTTGTGCAGCCACCCGGCCTCGGGCGAGGTGTCCACGCCCATCCGGACGAGCTGGCGCACGGCGCGGGGCGTGAGCCCGTCGCCGCAGACCTTCTCCCGGGGAAACTCCGTCTTCTCCAGCAGCAGCACGCGTACGCCGTGCCGCGCCAGGTGGTATGCCGTGGCCGATCCTCCGGGACCGGCGCCCACGACGATGACGTCGGCGTCGTTCTCCACCGCGGTCATCCGCGCCTCCTCCCGCATGCTCGTGAAATGCTTCACAAGCCGATCGGGTTGGAGTCTATGACCGGCGTTACACCTGTATGCGCCCAGGGGGGCCTAACTTCTCGGAAACCAGCCGGTAAGAAGGTGGAGATCGGTCACGGGCGGGCCGGCGCGGCCGGTCCGAGGCCGGCGTCGAGCCGGATCGTCTCGGGCAGGTGGTCGCGCAACGCGCCGCCGGCCGCCCGGTCCAGCGCCGCCAGCACCTCCGCGACCACCTGACGTACCTCTGCGGGATCCGCGCCGGCCAGCTCCCTCAGCTGCGCGATCAGCTCGGCGGCGTCGTCGTCGGTGGCGGTGTGGTCGGATCCCGTCATGGGCGCGAGCCTACGGCGCAAGCCACCACGAAGTCCGACATTCACGAAATGGCCGGTGAACCGGCCGGGCGATCAGTTCCGGACCGCGCGGTGCAGGGCGACCACGCCCCCGGTCAGGTTGCGCCACGCCACCCGACCCCAACCGGCCGCGCCGACCCGGGCGGCCAGGGCCGCCTGGTCCGGCCAGGCCCGGATCGACTCGGCGAGGTAGACGTAGGCGTCGGGGTTGCTCGACACCGTCCGGGCCACCGCCGGCAGCGACCGCATCAGGTACGACAGGTAGACCGTCCGGAACGCCGGGTTGACCGGGGTGCTGAACTCGCACACCACCAGCCGCCCGCCCGGCCGGGTGACCCGGGCCAGCTCACGCAGGGCCGCGTCGGTGTCGTTCACGTTGCGCAGCGCGAAGGAGATGGTCACCGCGTCGAAGCTCGCGTCGGCGAACGGCAGCCGCAACGCGTCCCCGGCCAGCAGCGGCACCGCCGGGCGGGTGCGCTTGCCGGCGTGCAGCATGCCCAACGACAGGTCGGCGCCGACCGCGTACGCGCCGGAGTGGGCCAACTCCTCGGTGGAGACGCCGGTGCCGGCGCCGACGTCGAGCACCCGCTCGCCGGGACGCAGCCCGAGCGCCGCCCGGGTGGCCCGCCGCCAGGACCGGTCCTGCCCGAAGGAGAGCACGGTGTTGGTCAGGTCGTACCGGGCCGCCACGCCGTCGAACATGGCGGCGACCTCGTGCGGCTGCTTCTCCAGGCTGGCGCGCCGGCCCTGCGGGGAACGACTGTTCACCCCTCCACTCTGCCAGCCACGCCACCGGAGGTACGGCGCGGGGGCGAGGTGGTCGCCCACCTCGCCCCCGCCATGTCCGGTCCGGCCGGCTCAGTCCTCGGTGCGCTCCTCGGTCGGGGCGACCAGGACCACCTTGCGACGCCGGGACAGCATCAGCAGCGCCGCGCCGGCGGCCAGCACGACCGCGCCGATGCCGCCGATCAGGCCCACCTGCATGCCGGTCACCGGCAGGCCGCCGTCGCCGGAGCCACCGCCGCTTCCGCCGCCCGTGGTCGGGGTCGGCGTCGGCACCGCGGTCGCGCTGCCGCTCGGGGTCGGCTCGGCCGTCGGCGTGGCCGTCGGGGTCGGCGTCGGCGTCGGGCTCGGCTCCGCGCTCGGGTCGACGAAGACGTCGAACTGGGCGCTGTTGTCGACGTCGTCGACCTCGGAGAACGTCCGCCGCTGGGCCGAGCTGGCGACGCGCGGCGCCTCCTCGGGCGCGCCGGAGGCGGAGTCCAGGCCGGCGGCGAAGACGAAGCCGGGACGGAGCAGCTTCTCGGTCACGTCCGCGCCGACCTTCACCCGCACACCCGCGGTGTAGTACTGGCCGGGCTTGAGCACCACGCCGCGGTCCTCGCAGTACGCCTGCGCGAAGCCGCCCAGGTCCTGCTCGACGCAGCCCTCGGGCAGCTCGGCGAAGGTCACGCCGGCCGGCAGCGTTATCCCGTACGCGACGCCGGTGGCCCGCTTGCTGCCGTCGTTGAAGACGGCCCAGTCGAGCGGCGCGGTCTCGCCCGGCCGGACCGGACGCAGGTTCGCCTCGCCGACCTCGTCGCCGTCGACCTGCACGTCGGCGTAGACGTCCTGCACCCAGGTGGTGAGGTCGTAGCCGGGCGCGGTGACGGTGACGTCGTGGTCGACCGTGTTGTTCTCCAGGTCGGGGTCGGCCGTGGCCGAGCTGATGGAGACCGTGAGCGTGCCGGCCGCGCCCTTGCCACCGGTGGAGAAGAGCGGGATGCCGAAGTCCTCGGTGGTGCCGGCGGCGAGGTCACCGAGCAGGCAGGAGAAGGCGGTGCCGGAGACCTCGCAGCCGTCCGGGACGAGCACGCCCACCTTGCGGGGCTTGAGGCCCTTGGTCTCCACCGTGACCCGGACGTCCTTGGCGTCGACGGTGCCGGTGGTGTTGTCGACCTGGAACTTGAACGGCTTGGCCTTGGCCTGGTCGACGCCCTTGGCCAGCTGGTAGCTGAGCGGGATGAGCTGAAGGTCGGCCTCGCCGGCGGCGTGCGCCGGGCCGGTGACCGCGCCGAGACCGGCGGTGGAGAGAAGGGCCACCACGCCGGCACGCGCCAGTGTGGATCGGTAACGGTTGGTCATGGTTCCCCCGGGGGTAGGGACGTGCCGATCAGGCACGGAACGAACGGACGGTACCGGAGCGGCGCGGCGTAGCGCCAGCGCTGCGCGGATGGGATTCCCGCCTGCCTCGGCAAACAGCAGGGGCGGGATGGTCACCCATCCCGCCCCTGCCGCGGTGCGTTATGTGAACGGCCCTCATGGGCCGATGGAGGACAACCGTCAGACGGTCGACTTCTCGTCACCCGGGGTCACCAGGACCACGCGGCGACGGCGGGCGGCCATGAACAGCGCGCCACCGGCGGCCAGCACGGCCACGCCGACGCCGCCGAGCAGGCCGGCCTGCGGACCGGTGACCGGCAGGCCACCGTCGTCGTCACCGTCGCCACCGCCGGAACCGCCCTGGGCGGCGGCGACCACGACAGCGTACGCGTCGGTGTTGTCGGTCGCGTCGACCTCGACGGGCGCGGCGGCCTCGGCGTTCGCCGGCAGGGCGCTGCGGCCCGTGGCGCGGGCGGTCAGCGACTGGGTGCCCAGCGCCTCGACGGTGACCTTGCCACCGCTCAGGCTGCCGGCCTTGACGTCCTTGCCGACGGTGAGCAGGTGGAAGAAGCGGCCACCGGCGATCTGGTCGTCACCCGGCTTGTCCTTCGACTCCGGGATGAAGTCCAGGTCCTGGTAGGTGCAGACCCGCGAGGACTTGGCGGCGTCGTCCACGCAGCCCTCCTCGGCCTCGGCGAACGTCACGCCCTTGGGCAGCTTGACGCCGATCTTCAGGCCGGACGCGGTGGCGTCACCCTGGTTCCAGGTGCTGTAGATCAGCTGGGCGGTCTCGCCGGCGTGCAGGTCGCCGACCACCGAGAGCTTGTTGCCCTCGACCTTGACGGCCTTGTCCACGTCGGAGGCGACCACGGTCAGGTCCGGGCCGGTGCCCTCGACCTTGACCTTGACGGTCACCTCGTTGTTGGACTCGTCCGGGTCCGGGCCGTCGTGCAGGATGATGGCGCTGATCTCGCCGGCGTCGCCGACCCCGGTGCCCTTGCGCTTCAGCGGGAAGCCCCAGTCGACGTCCGCGCCGGCCTTCAGCACGTCGCCCTCGATGCCGCAGAGGATGATGCCGTCCTCGCGCTTGTTGCAACCGGACTCGTCGATGTCCACCTTGGCGGTGTCCAGCTTGCTGATGTCCAGCCCGACGAGGATGCCCTTGGCGTCCACCTTGCTCTTGTTCACCAGGGAGACGCTGGCGGTCTTGCCGGGCGCGCCCACGGCGATCGTGGTGCCGGTGGCCTCGATGGCGAGGTCGGCCGAGTTGGGCTCGGCCATCGCCGGCGCGGCGAAGAGGCCGGCGGCGAGGACACCGGTGGCACCGGCGAGCACGCGACTACGGATAAGCATGGAAGTGGTTCCCCCCGTGGGGTGCAGGAAAGGGTACGGGCGGGGACATTAGCGGTCCGCGATCTCCCCCGCCATCCCACCCGGCGGACGTTCACCACCTGCACACCTAAGGATCGCTTAAAGGTGGTCCGAATTGATCGCTCTTGCTCCGCTGCGCCCCTCCCGGCGACCGGACGACCGGCCCGCCGGAAGGACCCGTTAGCTCAGCAACCATCAGCCGTTCGACCGACCGCCGGTCGTCACACGCGGTGCGGAGACGCTCGCCGAGCGCTCAGTTCACCTCGACCAGCGGCAGCGACCGGCCGGCGCCGCCGCCCGGCAGGGCGATCGACGAGAAGTGCGAGACCACCCGGTCGTCGCTCGGGTCGTCGGCGGGAGTGTGGTGCACCGCGAGCCGGTGGTAGAGCGTGTCCCGCTGGGCCGGGATCCGGTCGGCCGACCGGATCATGCCGATCAGCTCGTGCAGGTTGGACCGGTGCCGGGCGCCGGCGGAGGAGATGACGTTCTCCTCCAGCATGATCGAGCCGAGGTCGTCCACGCCCATGTGCAGGGCGAGCTGCCCGACGTCCTTGCCGGTGGTCAGCCAGGACGCCTGCAGGTGCGGCACCGTCTCGAAGAAGAGCCGGGCCACCGCGATCAGGCGCAGGTATTCCAGCGCGGTCGCCTGGGTGCGGCCCTTCAGGTGGTTGTTCTCCGGCTGGTAGGTCCACGGGATGAAGGCCCGGAAGCCGCCGGTGCGGTCCTGCACGTCCCGGATCATCCGCAGGTGCTCGATCCGCTCGGCGTTGGTCTCGCCGGTGCCCATCATCATGGTCGCGGTCGACTCCAGGCCCTGCCGGTGCGCCAGCTCCATCACCTCGAGCCAGCGCGCGCCGGACTCCTTCAGCGGGGCGATCGCCTTGCGCGGCCGGTCCGGCAGCATCTCGGCGCCGGCACCGGCGATCGAGTCCAGCCCGGCGGCCTTGATCCGGGCGATGGCCTCGTCGAGGCTCACGCCGGAGACCTTCGCCATGTGCAGGATCTCGCTCGGGCCGATCGAGTGGATGGCGAGCTGCGGGTAGGCCTGCTTGACCGAGGAGAACAGCTCCTCGTAGTAGTCCACGCCGTAGTCGGGGTGGTGCCCGCCCTGGAGCATGACCTGGGTGGCGCCCAGCTCGACCGCCTCGCCGCAGCGGCGCAGGATCTCCTCGGTCGGGTGGGTCCAGCCCTCGGCGTGCTTGGGGGCCCGGTAGAACGCGCAGAACTTGCACGCCGTCACGCAGACGTTCGTGTAGTTGATGTTGCGGTCGATCAGGTAGGTGACGATGTTGTCCGGGTAGCGGCGCCGCCGTACCGCGTCGGCCGCCTCGCCCAGCGCGTGGAAGGGCGCCTCGGTGTAGAGCAGCAGGGCCTCCTCGGGCGTGATCCGCCCACCGTCCGCGCCACGCTGCAGGATGTCGTCGATCTCCCGGCTCACCGTCACGCCGTCGAGCCTACGTCGCGGCCACGACGACCGACACGCCACTCCTCGGCCAGGTGACGAGGACCCCAGTCGCCGGGTCAGGCCATTCCCGGGCTCGCCACCGGCAACCCCACCGCCTTGGCCGCCGCCAGCAGCCGCCGGTCGTCGGTCAGGAACGCCACGAACTCCGTAGCCGTCGCCTGGCGGGCCAGGATCTCCGCGGAGTCGAGGTAGATCACCAGCGTTCCTCATCGCGCGCCTCGACCAGCGCCGCCGCGACGTCCACCATGGGATCGCCGAGCACCGGCGACATGGGCACCGGCCCGGTCGTCGTGGGGGCCGTCGCCCGCCCCTCGAGCAATCTGTTCCACGCGGCCACGTGCAGGACGTCGCGTCCTACACGTCACGCGTCGTAGTCGACCGTCAGTTTTTCGGTCACCGGGCTGGACTGGCAGGTCAGCACGTATCCGGCGGCCACCTCGTCCGGCTCCAGCGCGTAGTTGCGGGCCATCGTCACCTCGCCCTCCACCACCCGGGCCCGGCAGGTCGAGCAGACCCCGCCCTTGCAGGCGTACGGCAGCTCGCCCCGCACCCGCAGCGCCGCGTCCAGCACCCGCTCGTCGCGGCCCATGGTGAAGCGCGACGAGCGCCCGTCCAGCACCAGCGTCACCTCGGTGCCCGACCCGTCACCGGGCCGCTCGGCCGGGCGGCGGGCCGGCTCCGCCGCCGAGTCCACGTGGAACAGCTCGGTGTGCACCGCCTTGTCGGGCACCCCGCGCCCGGCCAGCACCGCCTTGGCGTCCTCCACCATCCCGTACGGGCCGCAGAGGAACCACTCCTCGATCTCGTCACCCGGCACCACGGTGTCGAGCAGCCGGGTCAGCCGATCGGCGTCGATCCGGCCGGAGAGCAGCGCCGACTCGCCCATCTCGCGGGACAGCACGTGCACCAGGTGCAGCCGGCTCGGATAGCGGTCCTTCAGGTCGGCCAACTCCTCGGCGAACATCACCGTGTTCGCCGTGCGGTTGCCGTACACCAGTGTGAACGTGCTCTCCGGCTCGACGGCCAGCGCGGTCGCGGCCAGCCCGAGCACCGGCGTGATGCCGGAGCCGGCGACCACCGCGCCGTAGCGGCGGACCCGGTCCGGGGCGAACGCGGAGGTGAAGTGCCCGAGCGGCGGCAGCACCTCGACGGTGTCGCCACCGCGCAGCGCGCCGCACGCGTACGCGGAGAAGGCCCCGCCGGGGACCTCGCGCACCCCGATCCGCAGCCGGCCGTGCCGGGCCAGCTCGTCCGGGGTGGAGCTGATCGAGTACGACCGCCGCGCCTCCTCGGCCTCCGGGTCGTCCGCGACGGCCGGGCGCCGGACCGTGAGGTGCTGCCCGGCCCGGAACGCGAACGTCTCCCGCAGCTCCTCGGGCACCGCGAAGGTGATCGACACCGAGTCGTCGGTGAGCCGGTCGACGGCGGCGACGGGCAGCGGGTGGAAGACCGGCCGGCGGCGCACCGGCCGGGTGATGGTGACAGTCACAGCGCCTTCAGGTGGTCGAAGGGTTCGGAGCAGGAGCGGCAGCGCCACAACGCCTTGCAGGCGGTGGAGCCGAACCGGCTGACCTGCGTGGTCTCCGGGGATCCGCAGCGCGGGCAGCGGACCGCCAGGGTCAGCGGCACCACGGTGTCGTCGCCGCGCGGGGCGGGCGGGGCGATGCCGGCGGCGGCCAGCTTGGCCCGCCCGGTCTCGGAGATCCAGTCGGTGCTCCAGGCCGGGCTGTAGACCGTGCGGACCTCGGACTCCGGATGGCCGGCGGCGGCGAGCGCCCGGCGGATGTCCGCGCGGATCACGTCCATCGCCGGGCAGCCGGTGTAGGTGGGGGTGATGGTCACGACCACCCGGCCGGTGTCCGGCTCCCGCTCGACCGCGCGCAGGATGCCCAGCTCGTCGATGGTGATCACCCGGATCTCCGGGTCCACCACCGCCGCCACGGCCGCCCTGGCGTCGGTCGCCGTGGTCACCATGTCGCCCCGGGGTGGGCGCGGTGCAGCACCTGCATCTCGGCCAGCAGATAGGACAGGTGCTCGGTGTGCAGGCCGTCCCGGCCGCCGCCGGGCGTCCAGCCCGTCTCCGGCCGGGTCAGCGTCGCCTCGTCCAGTACCGCGGCCACGGTCGCGTCGACGTCGGCCCGCAGGGTGGCCGGGTCGACCGGCGCCGCCGGGGCCGCGACGAACAGCTCGTGGACGTACGGCCACACCTGGTCGACCGCGTCCTGGGCGCGGCGGTGCGACTCGTCGGTGCCGTCGCCGAGGCGCCTCATCCAGAGCGAGGCGTGGTCCAGGTGGTACGCCGACTCCTTGCGCGCCTTCGCGCCGATCGCGGCCAGCCGCTCGTCGGCGCAGCCGGCCAACGCGGTGTAGAGCGGCAGTTGCCAGGCGGCCAGGAAGAACAGCTTCGCCACGGTCACCGCGAAGTCGCCGTTGGGCAGCTCGACCAACAGGCAGTTGCGGAACTCGCGGTCGTCGCGCAGGTAGGCCAGGGCGTCCTCGTCCCGGCCCGCGCCCTCCAGCTCGCCGGCGTACGTGAGCAGGAGCCGGGCCGCGCCGAGCTGGTCGAGGGCGATGTTGGCCAGCGCGATGTCCTCCTCCATCTCCGGCGCGCGGGTGGTCCACTCGCCGAGCCGCTGCGCCGCGATCAGCGCGTCGTCGCCGAGGCCGAGCGTGAAGTCGAAGACCGTGGTCACAGGTGCGACACCCCGTCCGGCACCTCGTAGAACGTCGGGTGGCGATAGACCTTGTCGGCCGCCGGATCGAAGAAGGCGTCCTTCTCGTCCGGGCTGGACGCGGTGATCGCGCTCGCCGGCACCACCCAGATCGAGACGCCCTCCTGGCGGCGGGTGTAGAGGTCGCGGGCGTTGCGCAGGGCCAGCTCGGCGTCGGGGGCGTGCAGGCTGCCGACGTGGGTGTGCGACAGGCCGCGCCGGGCCCGCACGAAGACCTCCCACAGGGGTGAGGACTGCCCAGTCATGCGGCTACCGCCTTCCGCTCCGCCCGCTTCGCGGCGTATGCCGCGGCGGCCTCCCGTACCCACGCGCCGTCGGCGTGGGCCCGCTGCCGGTGCGTCATCCGCTCCCGGTTGCACGGCCCGTTGCCCTTGATCACCCGCATCAGCTCGGCGTAGTCGGGCTGGGTGTAGTCGTACGCCTGGCGCTCCTCGTTCCAGCGCAGGTCCGGGTCGGGGATGCGCAGGCCGAGCACCTCCGCCTGGCCGACGCACATGTCGACGAAGCGCTGGCGCAGCTCGTCGTTGGAGAAACGCTTGATCTTCCAGGCCATGGACTGCGCGCTGTGCGTGGAGTCGCCGTCCGGCGGGCCGAACATGGCCAGCGACGGATACCACCAGCGGTCGACCGCGTCCTGGGCCATCGCCTTCTGGGCCTCGGTGCCGTGGGCCAGCGTGTGCAGGATCTCGTAGCCCTGGCGCTGGTGGAACGACTCCTCCTTGCAGACCCGGATCATGGCGCGGGCGTACGGGCCGTAGGAGCAGCGGCACAGCGGCACCTGGTTGACGATCGCCGCGCCGTCCACGAGCCAGCCGATCGCGCCGACGTCGGCCCAGGTCAGGGTCGGATAGTTGAAGATCGAGCTGTACTTCTGCCGGCCGTCGAGCAGCAGGTCCACCAGCTCGTCCCGGCTGATACCGAGCGTCTCGGCGGCGGCGTAGAGGTAGAGCCCGTGGCCGGCCTCGTCCTGCACCTTGGCCAGCAGGATGGCCTTGCGCTTGAGCGACGGGGCCCGGCTGATCCAGTTCCCCTCCGGCTGCATGCCGATGATCTCGGAGTGCGCGTGCTGGGCGATCTGCCGGATCAGCGTCTTGCGGTACGCCTCGGGCATCCAGTCCCGGGGTTCGATCTTCTGGTCGGCGTCGATCACGTCGGTGAAGTAGGCCTCAACGTCCTCGTCCGGCGCGGGGGCGCCGCGACGGGCCCGCGCCGCCGCTTCGCGCAGCGCCGCCTCCGCGGCTTCCACCTCGCCGAGCAGGCCGCCGCCCGGAGCGTCCTCGGGTGGGGCGAAGTCATTGCCATACATGAAGCCAGTGTTACAGCTCGCGCCGCATGACACCAGAGGGTGTAACAGGATTCCGACACCACCTTCGGTGACCGGGCCAGCGCTCGCCGTGGTCGCCCCTGACCTGGGCAAACGGCTGTGACGTCGACCACTTGTCGAAGATGAAACCCCCCAAGGGCGGCATAGCGGCTCAATGTCCCGCCCACCTGGCGAGTCACCGGGTGTCGGGATCTGGCGGTTGGCCGGTCCGGAAGTAGACTTCCCCCGGCACACCGATCGGCTGCCGTTGATCGCCACCGCTCAGGCCACCGTCCCCCGGCCTTGTGGCGATCGGGGCCGAAGACATGCGCAAGCGCCGGTCCCCCCGGCCAGACATCTGGAGTTCACCCACTCATGCGACCTCGCGTGACCATGGTGCTCGCCGTCGTGGCGGTCCTCGTCGGCGGCGGCATGCTGGTGCCCGCCGCGTACGCGAAGCTCTCCGGCGGAGACGGCCTGAGCAGCCTCGGCGGCGTCGGCGCCGGTGCCGAGCAGGTGCCCGCGCCCACCCCCAGCGCGCCACCGCCCCCGACGCTGGCCGATGCCCCGGTCTCGGTGAACTTCAAGGGCCAGTTCTTCTCCTGGGCCCTGATGGACCGGAAGACCGGCCGGATCAGTGGCGCCAAGAACATGAACGCCACGAACTCGACCGAGTCAATGATCAAGGCGTGGATCGTCTCCGACTATCTGCACCAGCTCGGTGACAAGCCGCTGAGCGCCCAGCGGCGGCAGCAGGTGGTGACCGCCATCCGAGACAGCAACGACAACGCGGCGGAGTCCCTCTACAACGCCGGCAGGCGCCGCCTGGTGCTCGACCGCATGATCAAGACCTGCAAGTTGACCGACACGAAGCTTGAGGCCACGTCGGCGAAGTGGGCGTACACCCGGATGTCACCGCGGGATGCGGTGCGGATGGGAACGTGCATCGGCGACGGCCGCGCCGCGGGCCCGAAGTGGACCAATTTCGTGCTCGGCGAGATGACGAAGGTTCGTGGTGGCGTCGCGGACCAGAAGAGCGTCACCGTGCAGGGCGGGCGCTGGGGCATCATCGACGGGCTGCCCGCCACGGTGAAGGCGCAGGGCCCGGTCAGCATCAAGAACGGCTTCACCATGCTCTGGGCTGACGGGCAGTGGCACGTCAACTGCCTGGCGATCACCGACGACTGGACGCTGTCCGTGATGATGCGTTACCCGCAGAAGAACGGCCTGGCGTACGGCTCGAAGGTCTGCGCGAGCGTCGCCACGCAGCTCGTCACCCCGCAACCGGGTGCCGCCCTCAAGGTGCCGCAGCAGCCGGTCGGGAAGCTCTGATGGCCGGCGCCCGACGTCGGCCCGGCAGCCACCACCGCCCGTTGGCGTTCACCGCCGTGGCCGTGGCCCTGGTCGGCCTGCTGGTCCTCTCGCTGCGGCTGGTCCCCGGGTCGCCGTTGCAGCAGACCGCCACGTCGCACCCCGAACCGGCCGGCGAGCGGTCCACCACCCAGCCCACCGACCGCAACGCCCGGCCCGCGCCGGCGCCGGCGCGGTCCCTGGAGCCGCTGCCGTTCCAGGCCCAGGATCTCGACGACCTCGACATCGAGGGCTGGTACGCCTGGTCCGTGCTGGACAAGCGCACCGGGAAGATCATCGGCTCGAAGAACATGGGCGAGACCAGCACCACCGCGTCCCTGATCAAGTCCTGGGTGGTCGCCGACTACCTGCGCCGCAGCGCCGAGGACGGCAAGACCCCGAGCGACGCGAAACTCGCCGACGCCACCCGGATCATCCGCGACAGCGACAACACCCGCGCCCAGGAGTTCTACGAGAGCGTCGGCAGCGCGGCCTCGATCAAGCGGCTGATCTCGATCTGCAAGCTGACCGACAGCAAGGCCGCCGCCGACGGCGGCTGGAGCCGCACGCTGCTGTCCCCCCGCGACACCGCGCGACTCGGCCTCTGCATCGACGACGGGCGGGCGGCCGGGCCGAAGTGGACCAAGTGGCTGCTCAACGAGATGCGGCTGGTGCGCGGCGACGGCGACTTCGGCATCCGCAAGGCGTTCCCGGCCGCCGAGCAGAAGAAGATCGCCATCAAGAACGGCTGGATCGACCGGCAGAAGGAAAAGGAGTACCACGTCAACTGCCTGGCGATCGGCGACACCTGGACGATGGGCGTGATGGTCAAGAGCCCGTTCAGCGTCGGCGGGTGGGACTACGGCATGAAGGCCTGCGAGCAGATCACCGAGGCGCTGCTCCGCCCGGCGAACTGAGCCGCAGCCCGCGCTCAGCCCTGGAAGAACTCCGGCCCGCCCGGCGGCAACGCGGGCACCTCCCCGTACGCGGCCGCCCGGCGGGCGAACTCGCGCAGCCCAGCCACCTGCCGCTCGCCCAGCGAGAAGTCGAGCGTGCGGAAGTAGGTGGCGAGCGTCTCGGCGTCGAACGGCTCCCAACGGGCCGCCGCCTCGGCCACCTGGTCCAGCTCGGCCAGGCACAGGTCACGCGAACGCAGGAACGCCTCGTGCACCTCCTTGACCAAGCCCGGGTGGGCGGTGGCGAAGTCCCGGCGAACCGCCCACACGGCGAACACCATCGGCAGCCCGGTCCACTCGTGCCAGGCCTGCCCGAGGTCGGTCACCGCGAGGCCCTTGCCGGGCGCCTCGTAGAGCGCGCGCAGCGCCACGTCGCCGATCAGCACCCCGGCCTCGGCTTCCAGCAGCATCTGGGTCAGGTCCGGCGGGCAGCGGAAGTATTCCGGGTGCACCCCGTAGCGCTCGGCGAGCAGCACCTGGGCCAGCAGCACCCCGGTGCGCGAGGTGGAGCCCAGCGCCACCCGGGCGCCGTCCAGCTCGGCCAGCGGCCGGGTGGAGACCATGTTGACGGAGAGCACCGGGCCGTCGCTGCCGACCGCCAGGTCGGGCAGGAGGAGCAGCTCGTCGGCGTGCTTCAGGAACTCCACGAGCGTGATCGGGCCGATGTCGAGGTCACCGCGGACCAGGTCGGCGCTCAGCCGGTCCGGCGAGTCCTTGTGCAGGTCGACGTCGAGCAGCGCCCCGGACCGCATCAGGCCCCAGTAGATGGGCAGGCAGTTCAGGAACTGGATGTGCCCCACCCGGGGGCGGGCGATGCGGTCGGCCATGACCCGACCGTATCCCCGCCCGCACCTCCCCGCCCCGCAGGGAGCCCCCGGAGTGGCCCATCCCGCACCGGGTGGAAGGAGGGGGCCCCGCTTAACGCATTCGGTAGAGGAGGGGGCCCCTCCTAACCGCTCATCCCGGCGACCGGCGCCGCGGCGGGTGCCGGCGCGACGGCGGCGCGCTCGGCGCGTACCGCGCGGCGGACCGGCCAGGCCAGCGCCGCCACGACCAGCAGGCCGACCACGCCGCAGCCGGCGACCAGCGGTCGGGGCTCGGCCACCTCCAGCAACAGGCCGCCGACCAGGTAGCCGGCCATCCCGCCGCCCTGCACCGCCGCGCCGAAGACCGCGAACGCCCGGCCTCGGGCCGCGTCGGGCACCCGGCGGGCCAGCAACAGGTTGCCGAAGACGTTGTTGCCGCCGTTGGCCACGCCACCGAGCAGCCAGATCGGCACGAGGATCCAGGCCGACGGCACCGCCGCCGAGACGAGCACCGCCAGGCAGCAGCCGCCGAGCAGCACCAGCCCGGCGCCGAGCAGCGCGCCGTCGTCCGCGAGCCGACGGGCCACCCGGGCGAACAGCCAGGCACCGAGCACGATGCCGAGCGTCCAGGAGCCGGTGACCAGGCCGTACACGGTGGTGGAGCTGTGCAGGGTCTCCCGGATGAAGAAGACCTCGATCACGTTGATCGCCCCGACCGCGCCGACCACCGCGGCCACGCTGCCGACCATGACCAGCAGCAACGGGTCGCGCCGCAGCCGCCAGACCGGGGCGGCGGCCGCGGCGACGCCGGCCGCCGCCGTGGCCCGGCCACCCCGTCGGGTACGGATGAGCAGCGCGGCGAGGACCAGCGCGAGGTAGCTGACCGCGTCGACGAGCAGCGGCACCCGGGTGCCGTACTGCCCGACGAGCAGGCCGGCCAGCGCGGGCCCGGCCAGCGCGCCCAGCGTGCCGGCGGTCTGGTTGAGCGCACCGGCCCGGGGCAGGTCCTCGGCCCGCACCATCGCCGGCACCAGCGCGGCGAGCACCGGCTGGGTGATCGCGAGCCCGGTCGCCAGCAACGCCACCAGCGCGACGACCAGGACGGGGTCCCTCGCGTAGGCCAGCGCCACGCAGATCGCGGCTTGGGCCAGGCCGGTGCCGACCAGCAGCACCCGGCTGTCCACCCGGTCGGCCAGCCGCCCGGTCAGCGGGGCGAGCGCGACCAGCGGCAGCGTCGCGGCGAGCAGCAGCCCGGAGACGGCGAGGCCGCCCGCCCCGGCGGACTGGAGCGCCAGGGTCAGCGCGGTGGCGGCCAGGAAGTCGCCACAGCTGGAGAGACCCCGGGCGGTGGTGGCGAGCCAGACGTCCGACCAACGCGACGAGCCAGGTGTGAAGGACATACTTCGAAAATAATCCTTCACACCTGGCGTACGCAACCCGTCTCAGTCGATGGGCATCGCCCGGTACTGCACCGCCACCTTGCGCGCGCCCGCCGGCGGATCGGTCCGGACCCGCTGCCGGTACGGCGACGTCAACGCCCGGACCGCCTCGTTCAGCTCGGCCAACTCCTCGGCGGTCAACAGCAGCACGCTGTCGCTGAACCAGGTCGCGTCGTACCACTCGTGCGGCTCGTCCGGCACGCGGCGCATCCAGTCCCGAACCCGCTGCGCGTCCCGGACCAGGTGCGCCTCCACCAGCGCCGCCTCGGCGGCGTGCGTCTCCAGGTCGGCGTCCGGCCCGGCCGCGACGGAGTATGAGGCGTTCACCGCCTGCCACACCCGCTCCCGCGCGTCCCCCCGCCCGGCCGCCTCCCGCACCAGGCCGAACTTCGCCAACTCGCGCAGGTGGTAGCTGGTGGCGCTCGGCGAGAGGCCGGCGATCTCGGCGCACTCGGTGGCGGTCGCACCACTCTCCCCCGCGCTGAGGTGTTCCATGATCGCCATGCGGGCGGGATGGGCCAGCGCCCGCATCACCTGCGGGTCGCTGATGGTCACCCGATGCTGTTCCGGACGCGCCTCGGTCATGCCCCCATGATTCCGCCTCGACGGGCGCGGGACGCGAGAGGTGGCCCCGCGACGTCGTCGTCGCCAGGCGGTCGACCCGCTTCGCCGACGGAAGCAGTGACAGCGGGTGACGATCCGCCGCAGGCGGACCACCGACGTCCGCTCCCTTTGCTCTGCAGCCATGGGCGCAGCACACACGCACCGTCACGACCAAGGTCCGAGCCGGATCGGACCGAAAATCCGTCGTAGCAGCTCAAGCCGGTGATGCGCCGATGGCTGCAGAGCAAAGGCGCCGCGGGGCAGGGCCCGGCTTCGGAGCACGCCGACACCGTCGGTGACAACTCGTCCGACTACCAAGGGTGACGAGCGCGCGTCGACGGCCGATGCGCCCTCCGGCCGTAATAGGGGCGCGCCCACGCGGAGCGGTTCCGTATAGTGGTTGACCGCCCGACGGCCGCGGTGAGCACGCACCGCAGCGGACGTCCCCGCGCCGGGAGCAGGCCAACCGCCCCGGACACGCGAGCGAGCATCATGTTGAGCCTTGGGAGTTCACAGTGCCCGCACCGAGACTGGAAGACGCCACGACCCTGGACGGCGAGCTCCTCGCCGAGCGCACCCACCTGGACACCTCCCGCGCCGCGCTGAGCCGGATGCGGGAGCGCGCCGAGTCGCTCTTCGCCACCGGCGACAAGGTGGCCGGCGACGCCTACACCGCCGAGCAGCTCGGCCGACACATGGCCCGGCGGGTCAAGGAGCTGGCCGACGACCCGACCACCCCGCTCTTCTTCGGCCGGCTGGACTTCGGCGAGACCGATCCGGACCACGCCGGGCGGGACTACCACGTCGGGCGGCGACACGTCACCGACGAGCTGGGCGAGCCGTTGGTGCTGGACTGGCGGGCCCCGGTCTCCCGGTCGTTCTACCGGGCCAGTGCCCGCGACCCGCAGGGCGTCGCGGTGCGCCGCCGGTTCGGGTTCAGCTCCGGCGTGCTGACCAGCTTCGAGGACGAGCACCTCGACCGGGGCGAGGAACTCGGCACGGCCAGCCGGATCCTCACCGCCGAGATCGAACGCCCCCGCGTCGGCCCGATGCGGGACATCGTCGCCACCATCCAGCCCGAGCAGGACGAGCTGGTCCGGGCCGACCTGGCCGACTCGATCTGCGTCCAGGGCGCGCCGGGCACCGGCAAGACGGCGGTCGGGCTGCACCGCGCCGCCTACCTGCTCTACCTGCACCGGGAGCGGCTGCGCCGGTCGGGCGTGCTGATCGTCGGGCCGAACCGCGCGTTCCTGTCGTACATCGCCGCGGTGCTGCCGGCGCTCGGCGAGGTCGAGGTCGAGCAGGCGACGGTGGAGGACCTGGTCGCCCGGGTGCCGGTCCGGGCCGTCGACGAGCCGGCCGCCGCCGCGCTCAAGCACGACATCCGGATGGCGGAGGTGCTGCGCCGCGCCGTCGACGCCCACATCGGTACGCCGTCCGAACCGATCATGGTGTCGGACGGCTCGTTCCGCTGGCGGATCGGCCTCGACCCGCTGCACCGGGTGGTCGCCGAGACCCGCGCGGAAGGGCTGCCGTACGCCACCGGCCGGGACCGGGTCCGGGCCCGGGTGGTGGGGCTGCTGCAACGCCAGGCCGAGGCCCGCCGCGCCGAGTCGCCGTCCGACGCCTGGCTGCGCCGGATGAGCCGGATCAAGCCGGTCACCGAACTGCTCGACACGGTCTGGCCGGCGCTCACCCCGGACGGCCTGGTGCACCTCCTGCGCACCGACGCCGACGCGCTCGCGACGGCGGCCGACGGGCTGCTCACCGTCGAGGAACAGGAGCTGTTCCGGGCCGGCAAGGTCGGGCGTACCCCGAAGGCGACCCGCTGGACCGCCGCGGACGCCGTCCTGATCGACGAGGTCGCCGGGCTGCTGGAACGGGCCGGCGGCTTCGGTCACGTGGTGGTCGACGAGGCACAGGACCTCTCTCCGATGCAGTGCCGGGCCATCGCCCGCCGCAGCGAGCACGGCTCGATCACGCTCCTCGGCGACCTGGCCCAGGGCACCTCTCCGTGGGCGGCCACCGACTGGCACGAGTCCCTGACCCACCTGGGCAAGCCGGACGCCGCGGTGGTGCCGCTGAGCGTCGGCTTCCGGGTGCCGGCCGCCGTGGTGGCGTTCGCGAACCGGCTGCTGCCCGCGCTCGCCGTCGACGTGCCGGCGGCGCGGTCGTTGCGCCACGACGGGTCACTCGACGTGCGTACCGCCGAGGACCTGACGGCCGCGACGGTGGCCGAGGTGCGGGCGGCGCTGGCGTACGACGGCTCGGTCGGGGTGATCGCGGCCGACGACGCGGTGGACCGGCTCCGCGCGGCGCTCGCCGACGCGGGCGTGGCGACCGCGACCGTCGACGACGTCGAGGCCGCGGCGCGGGTCACGGTGGTGCCGGCGACGCTGGTCAAGGGCCTGGAGTACGACCACGTGGTGGTCGTCGAGCCGGCCGCGATCGTGGCCGCCGAGCCGCGCGGCCTGCACCGCCTCTACGTGGTGCTGACCCGGGCGGTCTCCCGGCTGGCGGTGCTGCACCGCGACCCGCTACCCGCGCCGCTGGCCGCCTGACCGGCCCGGCGTCGGTCAGGCCGCGAGCGCGGCGGCGACGGCGCGCAGCGGTGCGCCCGACTCGGCGATCGGCACGGTGAAGGCGAGCCAGGACCCGTCGGTGAAGTCGATCCGGAGCCGCTTCGGGTTGAGCCGGTGCCAGCCGACCCGGGCGGACGCGACGTCCGCCCGGGACGCCGACCAGATCACCTCGGTCTCGGCCAGCGCCCGCTCCTCGGCCTCGCGCCCGGCGAGCAACGTGACGCCGCCGGTGCGACAGACCAGCAGCCGCCGGTCGGTCACCGCGAGCAGGGTCTCCCGGACCTTGAGGTCGGGCCCGGGCGGATTCAGCGCCCGGTGCAGCCGGGACGCGGCCGAACCGGGCGCGCCGCGACCGGCGATTCCCCAGCCGACCAGGTCGACGAAACGGTCGCCGCGCTCCCAGGTGGCCAACGGCAGGAGCACGTTCAGCAGCACCGAGCCGACGGTCCGCCGGCCCGGCCCGGCGGCCGGCGCCGGCTCGGGCGGCGGTGGCGGGGTGAGGCCGCCGCCGACGTCGGTCTTGGCCTGGGCCAGCACCCGCTCCCCCGGCTCGACGAGCCGGCCGATCGCCTCGCGGTATCTGGACTCGTCCATCGGCTCAGTATCGGTCGTGGCCGTAGCCGTCGTCGGCACGGCGCTCCGCGGCCGGGGCGTTGCCCATCACCTCGCCGACGATCTCGCGCACCCGGGCGGCGGCGGCCTCCTGGGCCCGGTTGGCCGCGGCGGTGAACTCCTCGGCCAGCGTGTAGGAGTCGAACCGCATGGCCCGCGCGTTGATCTCGGTGGAGAGGATCTTGCCGTCGGCGGCGGCCACGACGGTGACCAGGCCGGAGTCGCTCGCGCCCTCGGCGCTGCTCTGCTCCAGCTCGGCCATCCGCGCGCCGAGCTCACGCTGCCACCCGTCCAGGTTGCGGGCCAGCGCCTCGATCCGGTCCAGGGCCGGGAACGTCATGGCTGCCTCTCAGTTCACGATCGAGTCGAACACGTTCTGCACGCCCCTGGTGTAGGGGCCGAGATCCTCGCGGTAGGTGCCGTCCACCAGGTAGTTGCGGTCCTTGTGGCCGTCGGAGACGTCGCGCAGGCCGACGCCGGTGTCGAGCAGCGCCCCACCGATGCCCGGGATGTTCACCGGGGACGCCTGGTTGATGGCGAACTTCCCGGGGAACAGGATGGCGGTCCGTTTCATCTTGAACGCAAACGCCTCCTTCGTGTAGCCGGACTTGTTCCACGCCTTGTACGCCTTCTTGGCCTTGCGCAGCTCCATCACCAGCTTGCGGTAGCGGGTGAGCAGCTCGGCGACCTTCTCCAGCTTGGTGACCAGCTTGGTGAGGATCTCCGCGAACCGCGCCACGATCTTGACCATGCGACCGACCGTGGTGGCCAGCCGGGCCAACACCCGCACCACGGTGGCCGCCAGGGTCACGCCGGCACTGAGCGCGGCCGCCACCGCCGCGATGATCACCTCGGTCAGGAACCAGAGCAGGAACTCCAGGATCAGCTCGACCAGCAGGTTGAACGCGTCGACCGCCGCGTTCGCGGCGTCGACGAGCACCTCCTTGGTGCCGTCCAGCCCCTTGGCCAGCTCCTCGATCGCCTCCTCGACGGACTCCATCGAGGCGTGGAACTTCTCCGCCGCGTCGCCGTCCCAGGCGCCGCGCAGCCGGGCCCGGTCGGCGACCTGGTCGCCGGCGATCTGCCGGACCGCCTCGCCGGTGGTCAGCGCCAGTTGAGCGGCCTGCATCAGGTCGTCCGGCTCACCGGCGACCAGTTCCAGCAACTGCTCGAACGGCCACAGCACCGCGTTGGAGAGCGGCTTGAACGGGTCGGGCGTGCCCGACACGATCTGCTCGAAGTAGGTCTTGTTGCGCTGGAGCGCCTCGGTGCTCATCGGTGCCCCCTCAGGCGCCCGGCGTGAACATGTCGGTGGTCGCCACGTCGGTGCCGGTGTAGGCGTCGGCGGTGTCGGTCATCCCCTCGGCGATGTCGGCCATCACCTCCGCGCCCTCCTCCAGCCCCTGCAGGCAGGCCTCGAACTGCTCCGCGTACGCGGCGGCGAGGCTGAACGACGCGGGCATCACGCCGAAGGAGTGCCGGGCCACGTGCCCGTCGCGGAACACCCGGTGCAGCTCGCGGAAGCGGGTGGCCCGGTCCCGCGAGGCGGCGGCGAACGCCGTCAACGCCTCCGGCTGGACGTCGAGATTCCTGCTCGGACTGGTCACGGACCCTCCCCAGTGTCCGGTCGGAAACTTCCGCCGTCGTCGACGGCGTCCACAGACTAGGTGATGCGCGCACCCCGGCAGGGGGCGGTGCGAGTGGCGACGGCACGGTAGACAGGGGAGGAACACCCCGCCTGCCCGAGGAGCCATCATGATCCTGGCCTGCGCCGAACAGGTCAGCCGCCGCTACGGCGAGGTGCTGGCCCTGGACCGGGTCGACCTGACCGTCCGGGCCGGGGAACTGGTCGGCCTGCTCGGCCCGAACGGCGCCGGCAAGAGCACGCTGATGAACCTGCTGGTGGGGCTGCGCCGCCCGACCGCCGGCCGGGTCGAGCTGCTCGGCGGCGACCCACGCGACCCGGCCAGCCGGCGGCAGCTCGGGGTGACCCCGCAGGAGACCGGGCTGCCCGGCACGCTGCGCGTCGGTGAGGTGGTCGACTTCGTCTCCGCCCACTATCCCGACCCGGTGCCCCGGGGCGAGCTGCTCGACCGGTTCGGCCTCACCGACCAGGTCCGCCGGCAGACCGGCGGCCTCTCCGGCGGGCAACGCCGCCGGCTCGCGGTGGCACTGGCCTTCGTCGGCCGGCCCCGGCTGGTGCTGCTCGACGAACCCACCACCGGGCTGGACGTGGAGGCCCGGCACGCGCTCTGGGAGTCGATCCGCGGCTTCCACGCCGAGGGCGGCACGGTGCTGCTGAGCAGCCACTACCTGGAAGAGGTGGAAGCGCTGGCCCAGCGGGTCGTGGTGATCGGCCACGGTCGGGTGCTCGCCGACGACTCGGTGGCGGCGATCCGCGGCATCGTCGGCGTGCGCCGGGTCAGCCTGGTCGCCGACGACCTGCCGGCGCTGCCCGGGGTGGTCGCCACCGAACGCGTGGACGGGCGGTTCCAGCTGCTCACCACCGACGCCGACCAGCTCGTCCGAGACCTGGTCGCCACCGGGGTCACGTTCCGCGATCTGGAGGTGCGCCCCACCTCGCTGGAGGAGGCGTTCCTCGCCATCACGGCCGGCGACCGCCCCGCGCCCACGCCCGCCTAGGAGACCGCCGTGCCGCTCGCCCTCGTCCACGCCCGCTACCAACTCCTGGAGATCGTCCGGATCCCGGTGGCGGTGGTCGGCAGCGCGTTCTTCCCCGCCGCCGCGATGCTCTTCTTCGTGGTGCCGTTCGCCGGCGACGACCCCGCCGGCGCCACCTACGCCACCGCCGCGATGGTGACGTTCGCGACCATGAGCGCCAACATCTTCCAGTACGGCGTGGGCGTCGCCGAGGATCGCGACCAGCCCTGGAACCCGTACACCCGGACCCTGCCGGCCGGGCCGGCGCCCCGGCTGGCCGGGCGGATCCTGGCCGGCCTGGTGCTGACGTACCTGTCGATGGTGCCGGTGGTGGTGATCGCCGCGGTGGCCACCGCGGCCCGGGTGACCCCGGCGCGGTTCCTGCTCGGGCTCGTCGCGGTCGCCGTGATCTCGGTGCCGTTCACCCTGCTCGGCCTCGCGATCGGCTATTCGCTGCCGAGCAAGGCGGCGATCGTGGTGGCGCAGGTGCTCTTCTTCCCGCTGGCGTTCGGCGGCGGCCTGCTCTCCGGGCCGGACAACGCGCCCGGTTTCGTCAAGGTGATCGCCCCCTACCTGCCGACCCGGGGCGCGGTGGAGCTGATGTGGGCGGCGGTCGCGGGCTGGCAGCCCGACCCGAAGGCACTGGTCATGCTGGTGGTCTGGGTGCTGGTGCTCGCCGGCGTCGCCGGCTGGGCCTACCGGCGGGACGAGGGACGCCGCTTCACCTGACCTTTTGTCCGGTTCTGGCCCGGTGGCCGACCCGGCGGTGCCACGATGCCGGCAGGGCGGGCCAGCGGGGCCGCTCCCGGCGAGAGGGGTCACCGTGAACGGCGTCGAGCCCGGCACACCCTGCTGGACCGACCTGGCCACCCCCGGCCTGGAGGACGCGAAACGGTTCTATCCGCAGCTCTTCGGCTGGACCGGCCGGGTCTCCACCGTGCCGGACGCCGGCGGCTACACCGTCTTCTGCAAGGACGGCAGGGCCGTCGCCGGGGCGGGCCCGCCGGCCACGCCGGACCAGGTGCCGATCTGGTCCACGTACGTGGCGACCGACGACGCCGACCTGGTCGCCACCCGGGTGGAGGCGGCGGGAGGGCAGGTGCTGGTGTCGCCGTTCGACGTCAGCGGGCAGGGGCGGATGGCCGTGCTCGCCGACCCGGCCGGCGCGGTGTTCAGCGTCTGGCAGCCGATGGCGATGCGCGGGGCGGAACTGTTCAACGCACCCGGCGCGATGTGCTGGAACGAGCTGGTCACCCCCGACCCGGAGGGGGCGCGGGAGTTCTACGCGCTGGTCTTCGGCTGGCACGCCGAGGAACGGCCGACCGGGTCGGTCCCCTACGTCGGGTGGCGCTGCGGCGCGCGCATCGTCGCCGGCATGCTGCCCGCGGCCGAGCCGCTGCCGGCGGACCTGCCGGCGTACTGGACGGTCTACTTCGCGGTGGAGGACGCCGACGCCACCGCGGCGCGGGCCGCCGAGCTGGGCGGGACCGTCCTCGTGCCGCCCCGCGACAACCCGGCCGGACGCTCGGCGGCCCTCCGCGACCCCCAGGGCGCCCTCTTCTCCGTCTCCACCCTCCGCTGAGGTGTAAGGAGGGGCCCCCTGTTAACGCATTCGGTAGAGGCGGGGGCCCCTCTTAACACCACCTGTTAAAAGGGGGCCCCGCCTTACACCCGGCGGAGGGGGACCACGTGCGGGCCGTGCGGGCCGGGGATCACCCGGACGTGCGCCCGGTAGTGGCGGGCCAGCAACTCCTCGGTGAGCACCTCGGCGGGCGGGCCGGCGGCGGCCACCCGGCCGTCGGCGAGCAGCACCAGGCGGTCCGCGTACTCGCCGGCGATGGAGAGATCGTGCATGGTGGCGAGCACGGTCAGCTCGTGCTCGCGGCGGAGCTGGTCGACCAGCTCCAGCACCTCCTGCTGGTGCCCGATGTCCAGCGCGCTGGTCGGCTCGTCGAGCAGCAGCAGGGTGGCGCCCTGGGCCAGCGCCCGGGCCAGGAACACCCGCTGCCGCTCCCCGCCGGAGAGGGTGGCCAGCTCGCGGCGGCCGAACCCGCCCAGGTCGAGCCGGTCCAGCACCTCGTGCACGGCGGCCACGTCGGCGGCGGACTCCCGGCCCAGCGGCGGCATGTAGGGGGTGCGTCCCAGCAGGACGTAGTCGAAGACCGCCATGCCGGCCGGCACCACCGGCGACTGCGCCACGGTGGCCACCACCCGGGCCCGGTCGCGGCGGCGCAGCGCGCGGATCGGCGTACCGAAGAGGGAGACGGCGTCCGGCGCGGGCAGCAGGCCGCCGACGGCGCGCAGCAGGGTGGACTTGCCGGCGCCGTTGGGGCCGATGACGGTCACCCACTCGCCGACCGCGACGGTCAGGTCGACGCCGGCCAGGACCGGGCTGCCGCCCAGCTCCACCCGCAGGCCCCGGACGTCGACGGCGGGGGCGCTCACGCCCGCATCCCGCGGGCGGTACGCAGGATCAGCACGAAGAACGGGCCGCCGAGCAGCGCGGTGACCACCCCGATGGGGATCTCGGCGGGGGCCGCGGCGGTCCGGGCGACCACGTCGGTCAGCGCCAGGAACGCGCCGCCGAAGAGCATCGACAGCGGCAGGATCACCCGGTGGCTGGAGCCGGCGAGCAGCCGGACGGTGTGCGGCACGATGATGCCGACGAAGCCGATCAGGCCGGAGGCGGAGACCGCGGCGGCGGTGCCCAGCGAGGCGGCGGCGATCAGCAGGTAGCGGGAGCGCTGCGGGTGCAGCCCGAGGCTGGTGGCCTCGTCGTCGCCGAGGGCGAGCACGTCCAGCTCGCGCCGGTGTGCCAGCACCACCACGGCGGTGAGCAGGAAGTAGGGCAGGACCAGCAGCACGTCGTGCCAGCCGGCGGTGGAGAGCCGGCCGAGCAGCCAGGAGTAGACCTGCTGGAGGCTGTCGGAGTGGGTCTGCAACAGGTAGGTCTGGCCGGCGGCGAGGAACGCCGACACCGCCACCCCGGCCAGGATCAGCGTGGCCGGTGACCGGTCCCGGCCGCCGGCGGCGCCGAGCAGGTACGTCATCGCGACCGCGCCGAGCGAACCGACGAACGCGGCGAGCGGGATGGTGACCGGCAGCCCGGTGAGCGCCCCGCCGGCGCCGGCGCCCAGCACGATCGCGGCGGTGACCGCGAGCCCCGCCCCGGCGGCGACGCCGAGCAGGTACGGGTCGGCCAGCGGGTTGCGGAAGACGCCCTGGTAGCAGCCACCGGCCAGGGCGAGCAGCGCGCCGACGAGCAGGCCGAGCACCACCCGGGGCAGCCGCAGCTCGGTGACGATGGCGATCTCCCGCTCGGTGAGCCCGCTGTCCAGGTGCACCCCGGGCAGCAGGTTGAGCAGTTCGGCCGCGACGCTGCCGGGCGGCAGGCTGACCGGGCCGAACGAGACGCCGGCCACCAGCGCGACCAGCACCGCCACCAGGCCGGCGAGCAGCCAGCGGGTGCGCAGCCCGGCGGGGCGGGCCGGGGCGTCGGCGCGGGCCGGGCCGCGGCGGGGCAGCCGGCCGGCCGGCCGGGACGCGTCGGGCGTCCCGGCCGGCACGGGGTCCACCGGTCGTACGGTCACGGTCAGGCCGGGACCTTGGCGGTGGCGTCGACGATCGTCCGGAGCAGGTCGACCACGCGCGGACCCCAGCGCGAGGCGATGTCGTCGTCCAGCGCCACGACCTGGTTGTTCTTCACCGCGGTGACGCCGCCCCAGCCGCTGCGCGCCTTGACCGTGTCCGCGCTCTGCTGGCAGCACTTGGTGTCGGCCAGGAAGACGAAGTCGGGGTCGGCCTTGACGATGACCTCCTGGGAGAGCTGCGGGTAGCCGCCGCTCTTGCCGCCGGCGTCGGCCGGGTCGGCGATGTTCTCCAGCCCGGCGAGCGCGTAGATGGTGCCGATGAAGGTCTTGCTCGTCGCGGTGTACAGCTCCGGGCCCAGCTCGTGGTAGTAGGTGAGCTTCTCGGCGCGCTTGGGCAGGTCCTTGGTGAGCGCCGTGATGTCGTCCTTCATCTTGCCCACCACGGCGTCCGCCTCGGCCGGGTGGCCGGTGAGCTTGCCCAGGTCGGTGAGCTGCCGGTAGGTGTCGTCGAGCGTGGCCGCGGCCGGGGCGAGCAGGACCGGGATCTTCAGCGCGACGAGTTGGCTGGCGATCTTGTTGGTGTCGTTGGCGATCACCACCAGGTCGGGGCTCTTCGCGGCGATGGCCTCGGCGTTCGGCTGATAGCCGGAGAGGTCGCTCTTCGGCGCGTCCGCGGGGAAGTTCGACTGGTCGTCGACGGCGGTGACCTGCTTGCCGGCGCCGATGGCGAAGAGCATCTCGGTCGAGGTCGGCGACAGCGAGACGATCTTCTCGGGGCGCTTCTCCAGCGTCAGGTTGCCCACGCTGGCGGGGAACGAGCCTCCGGACGCGCCGGCGGCGGGGGTGTCGGGCGAGGTCTTCTCGGCGCAGCCGCCGAGGAGCAGCACGCCGGCCGCGAGCGCGGCGGCGAAGAGCCGAGGGGTACGTGGGGTCATCGATCCTCCTGTCGGTCGAGGAGCGTGGTGCTTCGCCGACAGGTGGATAGGCCCCGTCCGCGAGGCGCCCTTCCTCGAGAGCGCGTGTCGCGACCGGGCCGCAGGCGACCTGGCTCGTCCCACGTCCGTCGGCGCCGGCGGGAGGCCGACGCCGCGCGTACGGGGCATCACAGTTGCGGGACAGCGCCGGTTTCACACCGGCTTCGCTGTGGCACGGTCGGTGCCACCGTAGCGCACGACCAGCGGAGATCGCCCGGACGGGAGGGTGGGTGGGGACCCCGGCGGGGGTGGAACCGGGGTCCCCACCCGTGGTGGGAGGTCTAGCAGTACTGGCTCTGCTTGCCGATCGCCCGGTACGGGCAGTCGGCGTACTCGGACAGCGTGAGCACGGCGTCCCGGTTGCGCGAGGTCTGCGCCGGGATCACCTCGTCGGGCGGGTAGAAGCCGCCGCCGGAGGCCGAGCCGGGGTACATCTCGAAGGTGTACGCCCAGATCTTGTGGGTGCCCCACATCCAGTCGATGCTGGTGCCGTCGGCGATGTAGAGGTCACTGGACTGTTCGGGTGTGTAGCCGTTGGTGGCCGCCATCTGCTGGCCGATGGTGGCGAACGTGTTGTACTGGTCGGCGGTCATCCCGGTCGCGGTGTTGCTGTACGTGTAGCCGTACGGCCAGAGCACCAGCTGGGAATAGGTGTGGAAGTCGATGTTCGCCTTGATCTGCTGCACCCCGCCGACGACCCGGCTGTTGACGAAGGTGCGCAGCGCGGCGGTCTCCGGGGCGGAGAAGGCGGACGGGCCGCGGTAGGTCTCCGACGACTTCGTGCCGGACGAGCCGCCGCAGCAGCCCCACTGGTAGCTCCAGTTGCGGTTCAGGTCGGTGCCGACGTAGGTGGAGCCGCTGTTGGGTTGCCGGTTCTTCCGCCAGGAGCGGTAGGAGCCGGTGGCGATGTCGTACTCGCTGCCGTCGGGGTTGACCGTCGGCACGATCCAGATCTCCCGGGAGTTGACGATGTTGGTGATCCGGGAGTCGCTGCCGTAGTTGTCGGTGAAGAGGTTGAGCAGGTAGATCGCCATCTCGACGGTCAGGTGCTCGCGGGCGTGCTGCTGCGCGTTGAACAGGATCTCCGGCTCGTTCTCGTCGGTGCCGACGTTGTCGGAGATCTTCACGGCCATCAGGTCCCGGCCCTGGTAGGACGTGCCGATGCTGAGCTTGCGGGCGATCGAGGGGTGGTCGGCGACGACCTTGTTCACCACCGTGGTCAGCTCGGCGTAGTCGTGGTAGTTCGAGTCGGCGGGTGGGAAGGCGTAGGCGGTGGCGCCGCCGGCGGGCGCCGGGGCGACGTCCTTCTCCAGCCGGAAGCCGAGCCGGTTGATGGCGGCGGCCTCGGCGGTGGTCGCCGTGACGTGCAGCACACCGTGTTCGGAGTAGTCGATCGCGGCGCCGGTGCGGGCGACCGCGCTGCGGTCGGCGACGGTCCGTGGGCCGAGCACCCGGTAGGCGACGGCGGCCGGCTCACCGGCCCGGTCCGGGGTGGGGCGGGCGCCGGCCGGGCCGGCGGCGCCGACGACGAGGGTCAGGCCGACGGCGGCGACGAGCGCCAGCCGCCGGCGGGTCGGGAGCGTGCGGAGGGCCATGGACAACCTCCTCGGGGTACGGGAGATCCCGTTGTCCGCACACTTCACCAGGAGTCACATGGTCATATCAACATTCGTCTTTCTCCGGATCCATCCCGACCGGATCCTCACGTCGGCAATCATTTTCCATGCCTGAACCTCTGGCGAAACTTCCCGCCAAGCGCGACAGTGAACGGCAACGATGCCGTTTCCCCGTGGAGCTGCCATGTTCGGAAGACGCCTGCGTACGGTCGCCCTCGCCGGTCTGACCGCGCTCACCCTCCTCGGCACCACCGCACCCGCCCAGGCGCACGGCCCCCGGCCGGGCGTCACGCACGACGAACACATCACCTTCCAGGAGTTCTCCCGCTACCCCGACTGGCGCGGCGGCTCGCACCAGGGCACCCGCGCCCTCCCGGGCCGGCACCCCGCGCTGACCATCGGCCGGCCGGCCGGCACCACCGCGTTCACCGACGAGCACACCGGCACCACCCGCACCTGGGAGTACGCCACCTGGACCTCGCCCGAGCGGCGGATCGGATTCGACGCCACCGAACTGGTCGCGTCCTGGAACGCCAGCACCCCCGCCGGCACCTGGATCCAGATCGAGCTGAACGGCACCTACACCACCGGGCAGCACACCCCCTGGTACGTCATGGGCCGCTGGGCCTCCGGTGACCAGGACATCAAGCGGTCCACCCTGGACGGCCAGGGCGACCCCTTCTCCAGCATCTGGACCGACACGTTCTCCATCGACGACGCGGCGGCCGGGGTGCTGCTGCGCTCGTACCAGCTC
The DNA here is from genome assembly GCF_900090105.1 of Micromonospora humi. Taxonomy (GTDB): domain Bacteria; phylum Actinomycetota; class Actinomycetes; order Mycobacteriales; family Micromonosporaceae; genus Micromonospora; species Micromonospora humi. The sequence continues at coordinate 253,390 of NZ_FMDM01000006.1, forward strand.
CGGCTGACGCTCTACCGCGCACCCGGCCAGGCCGCCGCACCGCAGGTGCGGATGCTCGGCGCGATGGCCTCGAACGTGCCGGACCGGTTCACCGTCACGCCCAGCCGGGGCCACATCGCCTGGGGCACCGAGCTGGCCGTCCCCCGCTACTCCCAGAACGTCCACATCGGCGAGTACCCCGAGTACGACGGCGGCGGTGAGGCCTGGTGCTCCCCCACCTCCACCGAGATGGTGGTCGAGTACTGGGGCCGCAAGCCCTCGGCCGAGGACACCGCCTGGGTCGACCCCGCCTACGCCGACCCGACCGTCGACCACGCCGCCCGGATGACCTACGACCACGAGTACGACGGCGCCGGCAACTGGCCGTTCAACACCGCGTACGCGGCCGGCTTCCCGGGCCTGGAGGCGCGCGTCACCCGACTGCACTCGCTGGACGAGGCGGAACGGTTCGTCAAGGCCGGCATCCCGGTGGTCACGTCGCAGTCGTTCCTGGCCGAGGAGTTGGACGGGGCCAACTACGGCACCTCCGGGCACCTGTTCGTGATCGTCGGCTTCACCGCCGACGGTGACGTGATCGTCAACGACCCCGCGTCGTCGTCGAACGACGCGGTCCGCAACGTCTACAAGCGCGAGCAGTTCGAGCAGATCTGGCTGCGGACCAAGCGGTACCGGGCCAACGGCACGGTCGCCTCCGGCTCCGGCGGCATCGCGTACCTCATCAAGCCGACCGACCGGCGGTGGCCGGTGGTCCCGGGCTCGACCAACTGGTGACCGGCCCGGGCCCGGCGCGCGGTCCGCGCCGGGCCCGGACCTGCGGAGCTACCGGGACGGGGCGAACGAGACGGGCGGGGCCACGGGCTTCGCCCGTCGACCGCGCACCTTCCGGACGATGATCACCACCCAGGCCACCAGCGCCGCCACGCCGGCCAGGGTCAGCCCGGTCACCAACAGCCAGGTGGACCCGCCGGTGGTGGAGAAGACGCCGGCCCGCGCCCCGGTGTCCCGGGCCGGTGCGGTGCCGCCCACGGCGAGACCGTCCGGCGCGTCGTAGAGGATGACGTCGGCGCGCCGGCCACCACCCTGGTCGGCGGCGAAGGTGCCGCGCCACTCGCAGTTGCGCCGGCCGCAGTCCTCGTGCACCGCGGTGAACGTGCCCGCCGTGCCGCCGCCGTTCTTCGCCTGCCAGGTGGGGACGAGGTCGGTGGCACCCATCATCAGCCCGATGGCCGCGATGACCGGCAGGCCGAACCAGACGAACACCTTGGTCCGCCATCCGTCGATCTTGTTCAGGAAACTCACGGCGGGTGACCCTAGCGGCCGGGACGACCACCCGCTGCCCCGTGTCGGGTCAGCCCTCCCGGAGCTCGCCCTCCGGCCCGCCCTGGTCGTCACCGGCCAGCGCGGACCGCAGCCGGTCCTTCTCCGCGCGCCGCCGCTCCGACGCCTCGGCCATCTCCCCGGCCATCTCGTCCCGCCAGCCCTTGAGCAGGAAGAACGACAGCGCGGCGGAGGCGACCAGCGCCAGCATCAGCCGGAGGAACATGTTCATCTCGACGAACCAGAGGGCCGCCAGCACACCGACGAACAGCCCGACCCGGCCCAGCGTGTACTTGACCGCCGCGCTCATGCCCGAATTCCCACTTTCTCCGCGCCTCAGCCCGTACGCCGGGCCAGCCAGTGCACGCCATGAAACCAGATGACCGCGTAGACCACGGTGAACACCGCCGCGGCCAGCGCGCCGGTGAACAGCGGCGGCAGCCCCGCGGCCAGGCCGGCCGCCAGCAACCCGGCCAGGACCCCGACCCCGATGCCGACCAGCGCGGCCAGCACCCGGGCGGCGCCGAACTCCCAGGCCCGGAAGTCGTCCCAGAACAGCCAGAGCGGCAGGATCACCGCCAGCCAGCCGTTGGTCCGCCCGAACCCCCCGGCGCCCACGGCGGCGAACGCCCACTCGAAGAGCAGCAGCGCCAGCACCCCGATCACCAGCCCGGCGAGCGTCACGCCGAGCAGGTCACCCAGGGTGAGGATGCGCCCCTCGGCGTCCCGCCGAGGGAAGGCGCGCGGCTGCTCCTCGGTGCCCATCGCCGTGCTCAGGCCCAGACCTGCTGCGGCTCGGAGCGGCGGTCGGCCATCGACGGCGCGGCGTCGTACTCGCGGACGGTCTCGTAGCGGGTGTTCCGCTCCACCGGGCGGAAGCCGGCGTCCCAGATCAGGTGGAGCAGGTCGTCGCGGTGCATCGTGTTCGGCGTGCCGTACGAGTCGGCGTCGTGAGTGATCTTGTATTCCACGACCGAGCCGTCCAGGTCGTCCACGCCGAAGTTGAGCGACAGCTGAGCCACCGAGAGCCCGTGCATGACCCAGAAGCACTTCACGTGCGGCACGTTGTCGAACAGCAGCCGGGACACCGCGAACGTCTTGAGCGACTCGGCCGGCGAGGCCATCGTGGTGCGGGCCTGGATCCGGTTACGGACCTTGCCGTCCGCCGAGTCGACGAAGTCGTGCTGGTAGCGCAGCGGGATGAAGACCTGGAAGCCACCGGTCTCGTCCTGCAGCTCGCGCAGCCGCAGCACGTGGTCGACCCGGTGCCGGGGCTCCTCGATGTGGCCGTAGAGCATGGTCGCCGGCGTCTTCATGCCCTTCGAGTGGGCCAGCGCGTGGATCCGCGACCAGTCCTCCCAGTGGCAGGCGTGGTCGACGATGTGCTGCCGGACCTCCCAGTCGAAGATCTCCGCGCCGCCCCCGGTCAGCGACTCCAGCCCGGCGTCCATCAGCTCGTCGAGGATCGCGTCGGCGGAGAGCCCGCTGATCTTCTCGAACCACTGCACCTCGGTCGCGGTGAACGCCTTGAGGTTGACCTTCGGCAGCGCGGCCTTCAGCTCGCGCAGCACCTTGGGGTAGTAGCGCCAGGGCAGCGTCGGGTGCAGGCCGTTGACGATGTGCAGCTCGGTGAGCTGCTCGTCCTCCATCTCCTTGGCCTTGCGGACCGCCTCGTCGATCCGCATCGTGTAGGCGTCCTTCTCACCCGGCTTGCGCTGGAACGAGCAGTACGCGCACGACGCGGAACAGACGTTGGTCAGGTTGAGGTGCCGGTTGACGTTGAACATCACCCGGTCGCCGTTGAGCTCGGTGCGCTTGTGGTGAGCCAGCCGGCCCAGCCAGGTCAGGTCGTCGCTCGCATAGAGCGCGATGCCGTCCTCGCGGGTCAGCCGCTCCCCCGCGTAGACCTTCGCTTCGAGCTCGCGCTTGAGTCCGGCGTCCATCCGAAAGCCACGTCCTTCCACCTGGGGTCCCGATCGAGCGTACGTCGCTCCTCGGACGGACCGCCGACGCGGTCGACCGCAGCGACCCAGTTCACCGCCCGTCACCCTCCGCACATCGACATCGCTGCGCCGGTGAGGTAAGACAAGAGTGGGGCGGAACACACACCAGGGCCGTCCTGTCTCCACACGCCCACGACGCGTGGCGCGCACCAGACCGGACGGGGAGCGGAATGGTCGACAGCACCAAGGCCCGACGGCGACGAGGCCGGTCACCGGTGATCTCACCGGTGCTGCGCCCCGCGCTCTGGTCCGCCCTGCTCGGGGCGGTCGCGGCCGCGGCGCTCGCCACCCCCGCCTGGGCCGATCCGCTGCCCGACACCATCCCCAGCGCCGGCTCCCGACCGCAGGTCACCGGTCCTCTCCAGCTCCCCACCGGGGCGGGCGCCGTTCCCGGCACCACGATCCCCGGGGCCACCGGCCCGGGCCGCACGGCGGGCGCGCCGGGCGCGACGACCGCCAACCCGGCCGACGGCCCGCTGATCGCGCAGATCAACCAGGTCGACGCCCGGGTCGCCCAGCTCGGCGACGAGTTGCTGCGGATCAAGGGCGAGCGGGACGCGGCCCAGGCCGAGCTGACCACGGCCACCGCCCGCCTCACCGAGGCGCAGGCCGCCCTCGTCCGGGCCCGGGAGAACGCCAAGAGCGCCGCCGCCGACGCGGTCAAGGCCGACGCCGCGCTGCCGCCCGGCGAGTTCGGCACCAGCCTGCGCCAGTTCAGCGACCTCCAGCGGATCACCCGGGGCGACAAGGCCGAGGGCGCCCGCACCTCGGTGACCGGCGAGTTGCTCCGCGCCACCGACGACGAGCGGGTCGCCCGCGAGGCGCACGCCTCGGTCCAGCGGCGGGTCACCGAGAAGACCGCGGAGTTCACCCGCGTCGAGACCGACCTGCACAAGCAGGAGGCGGCGCTGCTCAAGCTGCGCCGGGACAACGCCGCCAGGTTGCTCGTCATCGAGCGCCGGGAGGACGCCGCCGAGCAGCAGCGCGGCAACCCGTACGTCGTCAACCAGAGCATCAACGGCCTGGTCGCCGACCCCCGGGCGCTCGACGCCGTGCGCTACGCCCTGGCCCAGCTCGGCGACCCCTACCTCTGGGCGGCGGAGGGACCGGACCGGTTCGACTGCTCGGGCCTGATGCTCGCCTCCTACCAGGCCGCCGGCTACCGGGGCCTGCCGCGGGTCTCCCGGGATCAATACTTCGCGACCCGGTCCCGCACCGTCAGCCCGAACGCGCTGCTCCCGGGCGACCTGCTCTTCTTCGCCTCGAGCAGCAGCTGGACCAGCATCCACCACGTGGCCATGTACGTCGGCAACGGCAAGATGGTCGAGGCGCCCCGCACCGGCGACGTGGTGAAGATCTCCGTGGTCCGCTGGTCCCGGCTCTACGCCGCGACCCGCGTGGTCGGCGCCGTGCCGGCCCCGGCCACGCCCGTGCCGGCCCCGACGGTGCCGGCCAACCCGCCCACGTCGAAGCCGACGCCGAAACCGACACCGAAGCCGACGAAGACCGGCACGCCGAAGCCGACGGGCACCCCGAAGCCGACGCCGACCGGGTCCAGCCCGACGCCCACGCCGTCGACGAGCACCACGCCGCCGACGGCGCCGAGCCCGTCCGAGTCGCCGAGCCCGTCGCCGAGCCGCACCGCCACCGCCGAGCCGAGCACGACCTCGGCGAAGCCGACCGAGAGCGCCGCCGCGCCGTCGAGCAGCGCGGCGAAGCCGACCGAGAGCGCGGCGAAGCCGACCGAGAGCGCGGCCGGCAGCAACTCCGCGAGCCCGACCAGCGCCGGCTGACCCAACCGTCCGCTCCGACTGTGTTCCCGGGCCGGAATGTGGCACGGTGAGATCCAGGCACTTCCGGCCGGCGCCACGGTCGGGGGCGAGCGTGGGTGCGGAGGGCGAGATGGGCGAGCACGAGGTTCCGGCGGAGACGGTCCACCCGGGATCCACGTCCGACCCCGCCGGTGACGCCGACGAGCGCCCGGCGGCGCCGGTGGCCGTGGCCCGGGCGCGGGCCCGGGTCAGCGTGGCCGGTTCGGCCGTGCCGCCGCCGGCGGGCGGGGAACGCCCCGGGCCGCCGGCCACCGCCACCACCTACCGGGCGGGCGCTCCGGCGGAGACCGCACCGCCGCTCGACCGACGCCGCCCCGGAGCGACCGTTCCGCCGTCCAGCTGGTCTGCGTTCGCGGCTGCCGAGCGCCCGGCCCCGGCCGAGGACACCGACCGCCCGCCGCACGACGCCGTCCCGGCCGCCGGTCCGACGCCCGACCCCGCGCCGGCCGCCGCCCCGGAGACGCCCTCCGCCGCCCGGGGCGCCGACGACCCGGCGGCCCGCCCCACCCACGACGCCGCCCTCCCGACGCCCGCCTCGGCACCGGCCGTCCCGGGCACCGCCGGACCGGACACGGCCGGACCGGACACGGCCGGACCGGGCACCGCCGGACCGGGCACCGCCGGACCGGGCACCGCCGGACCGGGCACCGCCGGATCGGACACCGCCGGACCGGACACCGCCGGATCGGCCCCGGCCACATCGAGTCCGGCCACCCCGAACCCCGCCGTTCCGAGCCTCGCCACGCCGAGTTCGGCCACGCCGAGCGCGACCGACCCGAACCCCGCCGGCCCGAGCGCGACCACTCCGAGCACGGCCGGCCCGAGCACCGCGGGGTCAGGCCTCGCCGCGCCGACGTCCGCCCCGCCGGCCCTCGCCTCCGCGTCCACCGGCGACGCCGCCGACCCGCCGGCCACCACCCCCGGCGGCGCCGGGGAGGCCGCGACCGGCGACGGCTCGGCCGTCGTCGCGCCGACGCCGCGGATCTCCGGGTCCGCCCAGGTGCCCGCGCAGCGGGCGCCGGATGATCCGTCGGCAGGCGAGGCCGCCCGGGACGACAGGTTCGCCGGGCGGGCCACCACCACGCCGCGCACCGAGCCCGCGGCCCGGGCCAGCGCGTCGGTGCCGGGCCTGAGCCGGGTGTCCGCCGACGAGGTCGCGGTCTCGGTGGCAGCCGCTCCCGCCGCCGCGAAGGTCTACCGGGCCGGCCCGGTCAACCCGGAGCCGCCGGAGCCCGCCCAACCACCGGAGCCGGCGCAGCCGCCGACCCCGCACGGTCCCGAGCCCGAGCCGGCACCGACCCCGGTCCCCGGTCCGACGCCCCCGTCGCCCGCCCCGCCCGTTCCCGAGCCGGAGCCGCCGCTCCGCCCGACCCCACCGGTGCCCAGCCCGCCGCTGCCCACGCCGTCCCCGGCACCCGGGCCGAACCCGCCCGGGCCGATCCCGCCGGTGCCCGGGCCGCCCGCGCCGCCACCGGGACCGCTGGTGCCCCCGCCGCCCGCGCCGCCGGGTCCGATGCCCGCGCCGCCGTTCCCGCCGCCGCCCGCGATGTCCGGCGCCACCGGGGCGCCGCCGGCCTGGGCCGGCACGTACGCTCCCCAGCCGCCGGCCACGCCCGCGCCGGCGGTGGTGCCGGCGCCGGCGCTGCCGACCTGGCCGCCGCCGGCCACTCCGGCCCGGGGCGCCGAGGCCACCCGTCCGGTACGCCCGCAGCCCGGCGGTCAGGACCTGGCCGGAACCGCGTACGGCGGCACCGAGGGCCCCGGCTTCGCCACCGTCTCGTTCCCGCAGGGCAGCCCGACGGAGAACTCCGGTTCGCTGACCGGTCACATCCTGGCCCAGGGCTGGTCCGAGGACGCCCCGACCGCCCGGGCCAGCAACACCAAGGTCATCATCGTGCTGGGTGTCGCGCTGACGGTGTTGATCGCCATCAGTCTGCTCGTGGTCTTCCTGGCCAACGACGCGTTGAGCGGGCTGACGGGGTGAGCCCGCCCACTACGGCCGCGCGGTGCGGTGGCCGTGTCGGCGGATCGCCGTACACTTGTCGGGATCACTGACCCGGCGCGCCGACTGCGCGCCCTTGGGCGATCTTGCGGGCGATTCGACGGCGTAACGGTGCCGCGGCGGGCCATCGCGAAGATGCGCCCCGCTCGAAAGGCATTTCTTGACCACCTTCGCTGCCTCCGGCACGTCCCCGTCCGTCGACCCGACCACCGACACCGTCGACCCGACCATCGACACCACCGACTTCGCCTCGCTCGGCCTGCCCCGGCCGCTGGTCGAGGCGCTCACCCGGCAGGGCATCACCACTCCGTTCGAGATCCAGCGGGCCACCGTGCCGGACGCGCTCGCCGGCCGTGACGTGCTCGGCCGGGGCCAGACCGGCTCGGGCAAGACGCTCGCCTTCGGCCTCCCGGTGATCGGCCGGTTGGCCGACCGCAACCGGGCCCGGCCGCTGCACCCCCGCGCCCTGATCCTGGTTCCCACCCGTGAGCTGGCCATGCAGGTCAACGACGCGCTGGTGCCGCTCGGCAAGTCGGTCGGCATCTTCCTGAAGACCGCGGTCGGCGGCGTGCCGTACGACCGGCAGATCGACGCGCTGCGCCGGGGCGTGGAGATCGTGGTGGCCACCCCGGGGCGGCTCGGCGACCTCATCGCGCGTGGCGTCTGCCGGCTCGACGACGTCGAGGTCACCGTGCTGGACGAGGCCGACCAGATGGCCGACATGGGCTTCCTGCCCGAGGTCACCGAGCTGCTGGCGAAGACGCCGGCGGACGCCCAGCGACTGCTCTTCTCGGCCACTCTGGACAACGACGTCGACACGTTGGTCAAGCGGTTCATGACCGACCCGGTCACCCACTCGACCGCGCCGGCGACGGCCGCCGTGTCCACCATGGACCACCACCTGCTGCTGATCCCGCCGCACGACAAGTTCGCGGTCACCGCGTCCATCGCCGCCCGGGACGGCCGCACCATGGTGTTCGCCCGTACGCAGCTCGGCGTCGACCGGCTGGTCGAGCAGCTCACCGCCGTCGGCGTCCGGGCCGGTGGCCTGCACGGCGGCAAGACCCAGCGGATGCGCACCAAGACGCTTGCCGAGTTCCGCGAGGGACGGATGAACGTGCTGGTCGCCACCGACGTGGCGGCCCGCGGCATCCACGTCGACGGGGTCTCGCTGGTGCTGCACGTGGACCCGCCGAAGGACCCGAAGGACTATCTGCACCGGGCCGGCCGCACCGCCCGGGCCGGCGAGTCGGGTGCGGTGGCGACGCTGGTCCTGCCGAAGCAGCGCCGGACCACGCTGGCCATGCTGGAGAAGGCGGGCGTCGAGCCGTCCCAGGCGCGGGTCCGCGCCGGCGACGAGGCGCTGACCGAGCTGACCGGCGCGCGCGAGCCGAGCGGCGTGCCGGTCCGCGAGGAGCCGGAGCAACGCCGTGGCGGTCCGCGCCGCTTCGGCGACCGGGACGGCCGCGGCTTCGACCGTGGTGGCCGGAGCTTCGACGGCCGCGGCGAGCGGAGCTTCCGCGACCGGCCGACCGGCGAGCGCGGCGGCTTCCGCGACCGGCCCACCGGCGAGCGCGGCGGCTTCCGCGACCGGCCCACCGGCGAGCGCGGCGGCTACCGCGACCGCCCGACCGGCGAGCGCGGCGGCTACGGCGACCGTCCGGCGGGCGAGCGGCGCTTCGGCGACCGGCCCACCGGGGAGCGCGGCCACGGCGACCGGTTCGGCGGCGAGCGTCGCTTCGAGCGGCCCGAGGCCCGCGACGACAGGCGCTTCGGCGAGCGTCGCTCCGACGACCGGGGTGACCGGTTCGGCGGGCGCCCGGCCGGTGACAGGCGTTTCGGCGAGCGCGCGGAGCACGGCCGGCCCGGTGGCGACCGGTCGTTCGACCGGAACCGCCCGGCGGGCGAGCGCGGCTACGACCGGGACGCCCGGCGACAGGACGACCGGCCGACCGGCGGGCGCGGCTTCGGCGAGCGCCGGCCCGACGACCGCCCGCACGGCGAGCGGCGCTTCGGCGACCGCGACGGCCAGGGCGAGCGGCGCTTCGGCGACCGCGACGACCGGGGCGAGCGCGGGTTCACCGACCGGGACGGTCAGGGCGAGCGCCGCTTCGGCGACCGGGACGGCCGGGGCGACCGGCGGTTCGGCGACCGGGGCGACTTCCGTCCGGCGGAGCGCCGGGGCGGGTTCCGCTCCGAGGGGCGGGGCCGGGACGACCGGCCGCGCGACGACCGGCGCGGTTTCGGCGGGCGCCCGCCGGCCCGTACCCACTGATCCGGGGCTGCCGGGGAACATCTGGACGAACGCCGCCGTCGAGCACCCGCTCGACGGCGGCGTTCGCGCATTCGCTGCCGGTGGCCGCCGGCTCGCGTAACGTCCGGTCCATGCCGAAGTCGCTCTTCTGGACCAGGACCGACACCGCCGGCTCCGAGCACGTGGTGCTCGACGACCGCGAGGGGCTGACCGCGCAGGGCGTGGCGCTGGCGGTCGACCCGATCCCCTACACCTGCCGGTACCGGCTGACCATCGCGCGGGACTGGTCGACGAACCGGTTGGAGGTGGAGGCGGACGGCGCCGGCTGGGCGCGGAGCGTACGCCTGGAGCGGGGCCGGGACGGGTGGCGCGTGCGTACCGGTGAGGAGGGTGACCTGGACGCGGCGCTGCGTGCGGCCGGGCACCCACCGGCGGGCCTGCCCGGCACGGACGACCCGGAGCGGCTGGCCGAGGCGCTCGACGTCGATCTGGGCGGCTCCCCGCTGACCAACACGCTGCCGATCCGCCGGATCGGGCTGGGCCGGCTCCCGGCCGACCTCGCCACCAGCGTGACGGTCGCCTGGGTGCTGCTGCCGGGCCTGACCGTGGTGCCGTCCGAGCAGGTCTACACCTCGCTCGGCCCGGGCCGGGTCCGCTTCGCCAGCGGCACCTTCAGCGCCGAGCTTCAGGTCGACCCGGACGGCTTCGTGGTGCGGTACCCGGGTCTCGCCGAGCGGGCCGACCCCCGTTGAGCGCTCAGCCCGGCCAGGCGCCGTCGGTCAGGAAGCGGTCGACGGCGGCGCGGTGCGGGGCGAGGTCGAGGCCCTGCGCGGCCACCCATTCGTCCGAATAGTAGGTGTCGGCGTAGCGGTCGCCCGGGTCGCAGATGAGCGTGACCACCGAACCGGTGCGGCCGGCGGCGCGCATCTCCGCGATCAGGCCGAACGCGCCCCAGAGGTTGGTGCCGGTGGAGCCGCCCACCCGGCGGCCGAGCACGGCCGAGCCGGCCCGCATCGCGGCCAGCGACGCGGCGTCCGGCACCTGGACCATCCGGTCCACCACGCTGGGCAGGAAGGACGGCTCGACGCCGGGCCGGCCGATGCCCTCGATGCGGGAGCCACGGTCGGTGCGGACCGACCAGTCGCCGGCCTGCCAGGCCGGATAGAACGCGGAGTTCTCCGGGTCCACCACGCACAGCTTGGTGGGCAGCCGGCGGTAGCGGGCGTACCGGCCGATGGTGGCGCTGGTGCCGCCGGTGCCGGCGCCCACCACCACCCAGGCGGGCACCGGGTGCCGTTCCAGCGCGAGCTGGGCGTAGATCGACTCGGCGATGTTGTTGTTGCCCCGCCAGTCGGTGGCCCGCTCGGCGTAGGTGAACTGGTCCATGTAGTGGCCGCCGGTGTCCTCGGCCAACCAGCGCGCCTCGATCACCACCTTGGCCGGGTCCTCGACGAGGTGGCAGCGCCCGCCCTGGAACTCGATCTGGGCGATCTTCTCCGGTGAGGTGGAGGCGGGCATGACCGCGATGAACGGCAGCCCGAGCATCCGGGCGAAGTAGGCCTCGCTGACCGCCGTCGACCCGGACGACGCCTCGACGACAGTGGTGTCGCGGCCGATCCAGCCGTTGCACAGCCCGTAGAGGAACAGCGACCGGGCCAGCCGGTGCTTGAGCGAGCCGGTCGGGTGCACCGACTCGTCCTTGAGGTAGAGGTCGATCCCCCACGCCCGGGGCAGCGGGAAGGGCAGCAGGTGGGTGTCGGCGGAGCGGTTGGCGTCCGCCTCGACCGTGGCGATCGCCTCGGTCAGCCAGCGCCGGCCGGCCTCGTCACACCGGTCGAGATGAGTCACGCCGGCAACGTTACAAGCGAGGTGGGCTCGCGTCCGGCCGGACCCGGCGCGCCTGCCGGCGCTGCCCGGCCCGACCGGCGGCGCGCACCACCGGGGTCAGGGCCAGGGCGAGGCGGGGGTACGCGTCGAGCAGCCGCACCTGCGCGCCGCGCCAGCGCGGCAGGCTGACCACCGGGCGGGGTCGGCGGGCCAGCCGTACCGCCCGGGCGGCGACCCGCTCCGGCGTGAGCAGCGACCCGGTGAAGGAGGCCAGCGCGCCGGGGTCGTCGAGCTTGTCGTGCAGCATCGGCGTCCAGATCCCGTCCGGGCACAGGCACGACACGTGTACGCCTCGGACGCCGGCCATCCGCAGGTCGGTCAGGGTGCCGAGGCTGAACGCCAGCAGGGCGTGCTTGCTGGCGGCGTAGACGGTCTCGCCGGGCGCCGCGATCAGCCCGGCCAGCGAGACGACGTTGAGCACGTGCCCCCGGCCCTGCTCCCGCATGACCGCCACGGCGGCGAGCGTGCCGTTCATCGCGCCGAGCGCGTTGACCTCCACCACCCGGCGGCGGGTCGGCGCGTCGTGCCCCCAGGAGGGGCCGGTGACCAGGATGCCGGCGTTGTTCACCCAGAGCCCGAGCCCGCCCGGCGCGCCGGCCGCCTCGGCGGCCACCGCGGCGCAGGCGGCGTCGTCGCGTACGTCGAGGGGCCGGGACCAGCCGCCCAGCGGCCCGGCGGCGTCGGCCGCCGCCGCGGCGTCGACGTCGGTCAGCAGCACCCGCCACCCGTCGGCGTGCAGCGCGGCGGCGAGCGCGCGGCCCAGTCCGCCGGCCGCCCCGGTCACCACGGCGGCACCCCGCCCCGAGGTCGTCATCGGGGCACGCTAACCGCCCGCACCGTCGGCGGCCAGGGTCAGGCGGTCGGAAGTTCGAGCGGCTGGGGGCGGTTCTCCCACTTGGTCGACAGGGCGATGCCGGTGCGGGTGGAGGCCACCCCCGGGGTGCGGTTCAGCCGCACGATCAGCTGCTCCAGCTCGGCGATGGTGCCCACCCGCGCCTTGAGCAGGAACGACTCGACGCCGGCCATGAAATAGCAGGACTCGATCTCGGGGATCTGGCGGAACGCCTCCAGCACGTCGTCGGTGTCCGCGTCGGAGTTCTCCACGATGCCGATCAGGGCGGTGACCCCGAGCCCGACGGCCTCCGGTTCGACCTCGGCCCGGTAGGCGCGGATCACCCCACCGGACTCCAGCTTGCCGACCCGCTCGTGCACGGCCGGCGCGGAGAGGCCGACCTGCCGGGCCAGCTCGGCGTAGGACAGGCGGGCGTTTCCGCGCAGCAGCTCCACGAGGCTCAGGTCGATCGTGTCCACGGAGAGTGACCCTATCGGTTTGGGCGTGACCGGGCGTGGTCGGCACCCGTTGAACATGACGTCACGTCGCCATTCACAAACGCGCGGTCACGGGGGTTCTACGCCGGTACCATTTACTAACTTTCCCACTGTGTGCGTTTTTCGCGTTTGGCGGACACGCCCGATCGCTGGTGCTGTAATTGCCATACGTCCCTCATGACGGCTCTGGGCTCGCACCGGCCGGGGGCAGTGTGTTCAGCCGGGGGCTTCGTCGACGCGAGGAGGGGGCTGTGGACACTGGAGATCGCCTGCTGACACCGGGTGAGGTCGCTGCGCTGTTTCGGGTTGACCCGAAGACCGTGACCAGATGGGCAGCGGCCGGCCGGATCGGCAGCATCCGGACTCCAGGCGGGCATCGCCGGTTTCGGGAATCCGAGGTGCGGGCCCTGCTTGAGGGGGAGGGCATGCTGGACGAGGCGGAGGACATGGGCAAGGCACGCAACATGGGCCCGACCGCCTCGACCGGCCCCGGCCCGGCGAACGCCGGCATGTACTGACGCGAGCGGGGCGCGGTCCGGCCGGTGGGTCGGGTCGCGCCCCGGCCGGTCACGAGCCGTCCGGTCCGGCCGGTTCGGCGTCCCGGCGGGCTGCGGCCAGCTCACCTGACCAGCGTCGGAACAGCGTGTGCGGGACGCCGAGCGCGTCGAGCACCTTGCCGGCCACGAAGTCGACCAACTGCGGGGCGGAGGCCGTCGCCCCGGCACCGTAGAAGCCCGGGCTGGCGGGCAGGACCACCGCGCCGGCGTCGTGCAGGGCGATGAGGTGCTCCAGGTGGCTGCGCGTCACCGGGGTCTCCCGGGGCACCACCACGACCGGCCGGCGTTCCTTCAGGTTCACCTCGGCGGCGCGTTGCAGCAGGTCCTTGGAGAGTCCGATGGCGATGCCGGCGCAGGCCGCGGTGCTGGCCGGCACGACCGCCATGCCGCGTACCGGGTAGGAGCCGCTGCTCGGGCCGGCCGCCAGGTCACCGGCGGGCCAGTGCCGCAGGTCCGCCCCGGCCAGGTCCCGGTCGAGCCAGGCGGCCAGGTCGTCGGCCCAGTGCGCGTCCCGGAAGGGCCGGCCGGTCTCGTCGAGGACGGTCAGCCGGGCCGCCCGGGAGACGATCAGGTCCACCGCCTGGCCGGCGTCGAGCAGGCCCCGGACGACCGCCGCCGCGTACGGGGTCCCGGAAGCGCCGGAGACGCCGACCACCCATGGTTCGCGCATACGTCAAGCCTGCCAGGCCAAATGTCCGACGGGTCGACGGGGCTTCCCGCGACATGGGATTCTTCTGTCCGGCGATCCCCCTCCACGGAAGGGCCCGGTGATGACGGCTGCGGTGCTGCGGGAGCTGCGCTCCGACTGTCCCGTCCCGCCCCGGCTCTCCCCGTACGCCGACGAGGCGCAGGCCTGGCTGGTCGGCCGGCTCGACCGGCTCGGCCTGCCGCTGGATCCGGCGACGCGCAGCCGGCTGGCCCGGGCCGGCTTCGCCCGGTACGCCGGCCGGCTCTACCCGGACGCCACCGAACCCGACCTGCGGGTGCTGGCCGCGCTGTTCACCTGGTTCTTCCTGGTCGACGACGCCTGTGACGGCCCGGACCGGCTGACCCCGGCGCAGATCCGCGCGCTGCGCGACGGCGCGCTGGCGCTGCTCCGCGACGGCCCTCGGGCCCGCCACACCGGCTTCTCCGGCCCGCTGCGCCGGCTGCTGGTGCAGGCGTGGCGGGAGCCGCGCCGGCGGATGCCGGCCCGCTGGCGGCTGCGTTTCGCCGACGCCGTCGCCGACCACCTGGACGGCGTGGCCCGGGAGGCGGCCGCCACCTCGGCCGGCCGGCCGCCCGGCGTCGCCGAGTACGTGCGGCTGCGCCGGGCCACCTCGGCGGCGTACGTGTCGTACCCGCTGATCGAGTTCGCCGCCGGCCGGCCGCTGCCCGACGCGGTCTACCACCACCCGGCGCTGCGCCGCCACGCCGACCTCGCCAACGACCTGCTCTCCTGGTTCAACGACATCGCGTCGCTGGAACGCGACCTGGTCACCGGCGGCGGGCACAACCTGGTGCTCGCGGTGGCCGGTGAGCGGGGCGTGCCGCTGCCGGCCGCGGTGGACCTGGTGGCCGGGCACTGGCGGGCCGAGATGAGCCGCTTCATGGCGCTGCGCGCGGCGGTGCCGTCGTTCGGCCCGGCGCTGGACGAGGCGGTCACCGCCCACCTCGACGGGGTGGCCGCCGCGGTCCGCGGCACTGTCGACTGGACGCTGGAGAGCGCCCGCTACCCGGCCGCCGCGACGCCCTGACCGGCCGGCGGGCTCGGCGGGCCGACCGGTCTAGGGCCGCAGCCCGAGCCGGACCACCAGGTCGAGCAGGGCGAGCAGGAACAACGCGATGCCGACGAACCCGTTGGCGGTGAAGAACGCCCGGTTGACCTTGCTCAGGTCGGTGGGGCTGACCACCACGTGCTGGTAGGCGAAGGCGACAGCGGTGAGCACCAGCCCGATCCACCAGAGCCAACCGAAGCCGACCAGCGCGCCGAACCAGATGAACAGCGCGAACGTCACCACGTGCGCGGCCGTGGAGGCGTGCAGCGCGAAGCGCCGGCCGTAGCGGGCCGGGACGCTGCGCACGCCGATCTCCCGGTCGATCTCCGAGTCCTGACAGGCGTAGATCAGGTCGAAGCCGCCGATCCAGAGGCCGACCGCGGCGCCGAGCAGCCACGCCGGGCCGGAACCGGCGAACGTGCCGGTGACCGCCAGCCAGGCGCCGACCGGGCCGACCGCCTGGGCGACCGCGAGGATGGCGTGCGGCCAGTCGGTGAACCGCTTGCCGTACGGGTAGACCACCAGCGGCACCACGGCCAGCGGGGCGAGCGCCAGGCAGAGCGGGTTGAGCAGGGCGGCGGCGGCCAGGAAGACCACCAGC
Organism: Micromonospora humi; assembly: GCF_900090105.1. GTDB lineage: Bacteria > Actinomycetota > Actinomycetes > Mycobacteriales > Micromonosporaceae > Micromonospora > Micromonospora humi. The sequence goes on from NZ_FMDM01000006.1 coordinate 268,929, forward strand.
GCGACGGCCGCGCCGGTCCAGGCCGTACGCACGCTCACCGCCCCGGTGACCAGTTCCCGGTTCGCGGTACGCGGATTCCGGGCGTCGATCCGCCGGTCCAGGATCCGGTTGGCGGCCATCGCGAACGTCCGCGCGCCGACCATCGCCACGGTGATCAGCAGCAGGTCGCCCCAGCGCACCCGCCCGCCGTTCACCTGCATGGCGGTCAACGCCGACAGGTACGCGAACGGCAGCGCGAACACCGAGTGCTCGATCGCGACGAGCTTGAGGAAGGACGTGACCCGGCCGGGTCGCTCCGCCACCGCGGTCATCGGATTCCGTACTCCTGCCAGCGCTTGTCGACCAGGGAGACCACCTCGGGAGACATCCGCATCTCCTCCGGCCAGCCTCGGGTGTAACCCTCGGTGGGCAGCTTGCGGGTGGCGTCCACGCCGGCCTTGCCGCCCCAGAACTGCTGGTACGAGGCGTGGTCCAGGTGGTCCACCGGGCCTTCGGTGAGGAGCAGGTCGCGGGCGTAGTCGACGTTGCCGAAGGCGCGGAACGCGACCTCGTTGTAGTCGTGCACGTCGCAGTCCTCGTCGACGATCACGATCAGCTTGGTCAGCGACATCATGTGCGCGCCCCAGATCGCGTTCATCACCTTCTGCGCGTGCTTCGGGTAGCGCTTGCGGATCGACACGATGGCGCAGTTGTGGAAGACGCCGGCGGCGGGCAGGTCGTAGTCGACGATGTCCGGGATCAGGAACCGCAGCAGCGGCGCGAAGATCCGCTCGGTGGCCTTGCCGAGGCCGTGGTCCTCCTGCGGCGGCTGGGACGTGACGATCGAGTGGTAGACCGGGTCCCGCTGGGTGGTCATGGCCTCGATGTGCAGCACCGGGAACGGCTCGACCGGTGTGTAGAAGCCGGTGTGGTCACCGAACGGCCCCTCGGGCAGCCGCTCACCCGGCTCCAGGTAGCCCTCCAGCACGACCTGGGCGTGCGCCGGCACCTGCAACGGGACGGTCAGGCAGTCGACCATCTCGACCCGCTCGCCGCGCAGGAAGCCGGCGAACAGGTATTCGTCGATGTCGGCGGGGAGCGGCGCGCTGGCGGCGTACGCGACCGCCGGGTCGGCGCCGATGGCGACCGCCACCGGCAGCCGCTGGCCGAGCCGCTCGGCGACCGCGTGGTGCGCGGTGGAGTTCTTGTGGATCTGCCAGTGCATGCCGAGCGTGTTGCGGCCGTGCTGCTGGAGCCGGTAGAGGCCGAGGTTGCGCTTGCCGGTCTCCGGGTGCTTGGTGTGGGTCAGCCCGAAGTTGTGGAAGATCCCGCCGTCGCCCGGCCAGACCTGGAGCCCGGGCAGCCGGTTCAGGTCGACGTCGTCACCTCGGTAGACCACCTGCTGGCAGGGGGCGGTCCGCACCTTCTTCGGCGGCATGGACTTGAGTTGCATGACCTTGCCGAGCCCGCCCATCATGCCGGCGAAGCCCTGCGGCAGCTCCGGCTTGAGCATCTCGCCGATCCGCTCGCCGATCTCGTCGAGCCGCTCGACGCCGAGCGCCATGGCCATCCGCTTCTCGGTGCCGAACAGGTTGACCGCGACCGGCATCTCGCCCCGGGTGGGCCGCTCGAAGAGCAGGGCCGGGCCGCCGGCGCGGACCGTGCGGGTGACCACCTCGCTCATCTCCAGCGTGGGGTCGACCGGGACGCCGACCCGGCGCAGCTCGCCCGCGCGCTCCAGGGCCGCGAGGAAGTCCTTCAGATCGTCGTACGGGAACCCACGCGCCATACCCCCATCCTCCCCCACCCCCCTGAGGTGCAAGGCGGGGCCCCTTGTTAACGCATTCGGTAGAGGCGGGGGCCCCGCTTAACACCCCGGCGGCCGGGTAGTCGGCCGCATGGGTGACGAGCGGGTGCCGGCGGGGTTCACCGAGCACCGGGCCGCGGCGGGCGACGTGGAGATCAACTATGTCCGAGGTGGCCGGGGGCCCGCTCTGGTGCTGCTGCACGGGTATCCCCAGTGCTGGCGGATGTGGCGGCATCTGCTGCCGGAGCTGGCCCGGTCGTACGAGGTGATCGCCCCGGACCTGCGCGGCTTCGGCGACAGCGACGCCCCGCCCGACGGGTACGACAAGAGGACGGTCGCCGCCGACCTGCACCGGCTGCTGACCGGCCTCGGCCTGGCCGAGGAGATCCGGCTGGTCGGCCACGACCTCGGCACCATGGTCGCGTACGCCTACGCCGCGGCCCATCCCGACTCCGTCGCCCGGCTGGTGCTCAGCGAGGCGCCGATTCCCGACGAGAGCATCTACGCGATCCCCGCGCTGACCGAAGCTGGCCCGGCGGTGTGGAACTTCGGTTTCTTCAACGTCCCGAACGGCCTGCCCGAGCAGCTCGTCGCCGGCCGGGAGGCGCTCTGGGTCGACCGGTTCACCGACTCGATCATGGTGAACAAGGGCAGCCTGACTCCGGACGACATCGAGGAGTACGCGGGCCACCTGCGCGACGAGGCGCACCTGCGGGCCAGCTTCGGCTATTTCCGGGCGTTCGGGCGGGACGTCGCGGACAACGTGGCGTACCGCGGCACGAAGCTGCCGATGCCGGTGCTCGCCGTCGGCGCGCAGGCCAGCCTGGGCGGGCAGGTGGCGGAGCAGGTCCGCCGCTATGCCGACTCGGTGACCGGTGCGGTGGTCGAGGACTGCGGCCACTGGCTCTTCGAGGAGCAGCCGGCGAAGCTCGCCGCCCTGCTGCTGCCGTTCCTGCGCTGAGGCCCGGCTCAGGAAGCCGGCGTCCAGGCGTACTCCTGGAGGGGTTTCTCGAGCGGCGCGGCGGTGAGCCGGTTCGCGAACGTGGAGATGGTGTACGTGCCGACGCCGAGCACCACGTCGAGCGCGTGCCGCGGCTGCCAGCCGGCGGCGAGGAGCGCGTCCATCTCGGGGTCGGGGACCGCGCCCCGGTGGTCGAGGACGGCGACGGTGAACCGGCGCAGCGCCTCCAGCCGGGGCTCGGGCAACGACTCGCCGGCCCGCAGCGCGTCGATCAGTTCGGGAGCGGCGCCGTCGCGGGTGAGCGTCGCGGTGTGCATGGCCACGCAGAGGTGGCACCCGTTGCGGGTGGCCACGGTCAGCACGACCACCTCCCGGGCGACCGGGTCGAGGTCGGTGGCCTCGAAGGCGGCGTTCGCGGCGAGGAAGCCCTTGAGCAGCTCGGGTGAACCGGCCATCAGACCGACCGCGGCGGGCAGGTGACCCAGCTTGCGGTGGACGCCGGCCATGACGGGCCGCGCGGCGGCGGGCGCGGTCTGCAGGTCGTACGCGGTGAAGCGGGACATCTCGCGTCCCCTCTCGTAAGATAGTCAACGTGGTTGACCAAATAGTAAACGTGGTTGTCGAAGATGGCAACGCCTGACCGCCCCGGCTTCGCGCTGCCGCTGCTGCTGCTGGCCGGCTTCCGCACGCTCATCGACGACCTGCACGCCGAGCTGGCCCGGCAGGGTCACGCCGAGCTGCGCCCCGCGCACGGCTTCGTCCTCCAGGCGGTGGGCCCGGCCGGCACCACCGCCTCCGACCTCGGGCAACGCCTCGGCGTCTCGAAGCAGGCCGCCGGGAAGACGGTGGACCGGCTGGTCGCGCTCGGCTACCTGGAACGCGTGGACGACCCCGTCGACGCGCGCCGCAAGCTGGTCCGGATGACCGCCCGGGGCCACGACGGGCTGCGCCGCTCCGCGATCGTCTTCGACGAGTTACGCGACAGTTGGGCGGCCACGCTCGGCGCCGACCGGGTCGCGGCCATCGAGGACGACCTGCGCCGGATGGTCCCGGCCGACGTTTTCCACCTCGACGTCCCCGGCTGGTTCGGCGGGTGAACCTCAGCCGTCGAAGGGGCACCCACCGGGCGGTGGGTGCCCCTTCGGTGAACCCGACTACCGGAAGATGACGTCGCTTCTGTTGACCTTGCAGTTGGCGTCGTTCCAACCCTCACCGAGATAGCTCGGTTCACTGCCCTTGGCCACACCCTTGTACTTGCCGCAGATAACGGCCGAGCCGACCACGACCACGCGAGTGATCGTCGCGGTGTCGTTCCAGTTGCTGTTGATGCCGGCGAGCATGTCGATGTCGTCGACGAGGACGTTGTCGATGCGCACGTGGCGGGTGTACGAGGTGGAGCAGTTGCCGCAGGCGCGGTACAGCTTGCCGGTCCCCTTGAGGTAGAAGCCGGAGATGTTGACCGTGCCGTTGCCGTTGTGCTGGAAGGTCTTGTCGCTGCCGCTGCGCGCGCCGCCACCGATGACGTAGGAGGTGCCGCCGTTGGTCTGCTTGAAGGTGGCGGCGTCCTCACCGATGTCGTTCCACCACACGTTGCGGAGCGTGCAGGTGCCCTCGCAGTGCACGCCGTCACCGGCGGGCGAACCGAGGATGACGTTCTGCAGCGTGCCACCGTTGGCGACCTTGAAGATCGGGTCCTGCGACTCACCCTGCCCACCGTCACCCATGCAGCAGTAGGTCTTCATCCCGCCGTCGAAGGTTCCGGAGACGTTGACCGTGCTGGAGATGTTCACCGAGCCGGCCGACGACGGCCACGCACCGGTCGGCGTGCCCGGGTTGCCGGTCGGGCCGGACGTCGGGCCGCCGGTGGGGCCACTGGTCGGGGTCGACCCGCCGCCGGAGTACGTCTCGAACTCGGCGATCCGCGGGGTGCCGGACGCGCTGGTGATGACGAAGGAGATCTTCTTCAGCGACGTCGAGGAGAAGGTGATGGTGCTCGGGGCGCTGCCGCCGCTGGCCAGGACGGAGCCGGTGTCGAAGTTCTTGAGCTGCCAGCCGCTGATCGAGCCGCCGCCCGAGGCCGGCACGATGACGGCCGAGGACACCGTGGTGGCGCTGCCCCACTTGACCGAGATCGTGCCGGTCGAGCCGCTCGGCGACCAGTAGGTGCCGGCGTTGCCGTCGATGACGTTGCCGTAGCTGGTACCGCTGGCCTTGCTGGAGCCGTCGGCGCCGGCGCCGAGGCTCAGGTTCGTGGCGGCCGAGGCACTGGGCATCTGCAACGCCAGCGCGACCACGGCACCCGCGACCACGGTGGCGCCGCCGGCCAGCCACCGCGTGGCGACTTTGCGTCTCATCCGGTTTCACCTTTCGAGCGTGCGTACGATGGGTGAGAAAGCGCTTTCAGTTAACCATAGACACACGTCGATGAAACGGCAAGGACGCACGTCCGCCATCATGGGCGGATGGACGACGCATACGTGGTGGGCGACCCCGACGGCCTCAGCCCACTCCAGATCCGGATCCGCGACGCGGTGGCCCGCGAACTGCACGCCCAGTTCGCACTGCGGGCCGACCGCCTCGACCTGGCCGACCTGCCCGAGGTCGCCTACCAGATCACCAGGCGCGTGGACGAGGTGCTGAGCGGGCTCACCGACGTCACACGCTCCTCATAGGATCTCCCTCGCCGGCCACTCGGGTCGGCTCCCCTTCCGCAAGGAGCTCGATGAGACGTCTGCGCGTTTCGGCCGGCGCGGCGGCGCTCGCCGCCCTGGGTCTGATCGCGGCACTGCCCGCACCGGCCGCCGCCGACCCCGGCCCCGGCTGGGTCGGCGGCTGGCTCGGCGACACCACCGTCGGCGGTCCGACCGCACCCGCCCGCACCGCGGCCCTCTCGCTCAGCAGCGACGCCGACGCGGTCCACCCGCGCGTCACCGTCGACCTGAGCGGCCTGGGCGGCGTCGCCACCGCCACGTTCCCGGCCTGGTGCGACCGCGCGGGAGCGACGGTGACCTGCCCGATGCCCCCCGACGCCACCACCGACGAGTTCGGCGGCGTCAACGGCACGGTGCCGATCGTGCTGCGCGCGGTGGCCGACGCCAGCGACGGCGTCGCCGGCACCATCGGCTGGACGGCACTGGCCGACGGCCTCGACGGCGAGGCCCAGCAGGCGACCGTCACGGTGCGCACCGGGCCGGCCACCGCCGATCTCGTCGACGCGTACGTCGGCGGCGCCGGCACCGGCGACCGGCTCGCCGTGCCGGTGACCCTGATCAGCATCGGAGACCGGCCGGTGACCGGGCTGAGGGCGACGTTCCGCTTCCCGGTCGGCCTGGAGCCGACGGCCTACCGCAACTGCCGCTACGGCACCGGCGGCCAGCTCAGCACGATCGTGGTCTGCCACTTCGGCCGGGAGTTGATGCCGGGCCGGCGCTACGAGGTGCCCGGCGGCTTCCCCGCCACCGTCGGCCCGGCCGCGATCGGTGACAAGCGGATCATCCAGACCGTGGCACCCGAGGCCACCGCCGGCCCGCTCCCCGAGGGCGTGAAACTGCGGCACCGCCCGGCCGACGCGGCGCTGCGGCTGCGCCCGGTCGGCGGCCCGGTCGACGTCCTCGGCACCGACCAGCAGTCCGAGTCCGGCCAGTACTACCTCCGGGCCGTCCGGGGCGCGTTCGACGTGGTCGCGGTCGGTGCGTCCGTCTCCGGGGCGCCGGGCGAGACGGTCCGGGTCCGTGTGGGCCTGCGCAACGACGGGCCCGGGGTGCCGGACGGCACCGTCTCCGGTGACAGCGGCGGCCGCTTCGTCTTTACCCCGCCCGCCGGGACGGTGGTGACGAATGGGGAGCGCTGCTCCAGCGCCGGGGACGAGGAGGACCCGGACGCGCCGGTCTCCTGGTACTGCACCGTGCCGGACGGCGTCTTCCCGGCCGGCGCCAGCTACCTCGTCGACTTCGACCTGCGGGTCGACGGCCCGCTCGGCGCCCCCGGCTCGGTCACCGTGCCGTACGCCTACCCCCGGCCCGACGACGAGCCGGCGAACGACACCGCAGCGGTCACCGTGAGCTGAGCGCGTGGGGCACGACCGCGGGGAGCGGTCGTGCCCCACGCCGTCACCAGATCTCCACCTGCGGTGACGACTGTGTCACGCTCCGCATCGTCCACTGGGTTTCCGCGACGAGGCGGCACGGTCTGCCCGGACGGCACGAGCGCGAGGCCGCCGGAACGGAGATCCCATGAAACGGCACGCTCTCCACGCCGGGCTGGCCGCCCTGACGCTCATCGCCGGGCTGCTCACCGCCGCGCCACCGGCGGCGGCAGCCACCACCACCTTCCCGTTTGCCGCCACCGCAGACAGCTACGTCAGCTCGTCCAGCCCGAACGCCAACTTCAACGGCACCAACTCGCTCGCCGTGGGCGCCGCCCCGACCCGGATCTCCTACCTGCAGTTCACCGTCACCCGGCTGGTCGACCCGGTCTCCACCGCCCGCCTCCGGCTGCACGTCCAGAACACCGCCAACGCCCCCAGCCCGAACGGCGGCACCGCGCAGGAAGCCGGCACGGGCTGGTCGGAGAGCACCCTGACGTACGCGAACCGGCCGGCACCCGTCGGCGCGCCGCTCGCCTCGCTCGCCACCGTGCGCGCCAACACCTGGTACGAGCTGGATGTCACCAGCGCCGTCACCGGGAACGGCCTGGTCGCGTTCGCGCTCTCCTCCACCAACCCGGACGGCGCCTTCTACGACAGCCGGGAGTCCGGCACCTACGCGCCGATGCTGGTCATCACCACCGGTCCACCGCAGACCGGGGACAACGTGCTGCTCAACGCCGGTGACATCTCCGCGTGCAGCACCACCGGCGCGACGCAGACCGCGCAGATCGTCGCCCGCGAGCCCGGCACCGTGATGGCCGGCGGCGACCTGACCGACAGCGGCACGGCCGCCCAGCTCGCCGACTGCTACGACCCGACCTGGGGCCAGTTCAAGGACCGCACCAAGCCGATCCTCGGCAACCACGACTACATCTCGTCCACCACGGCGAAGCCCACCTTCGACTACTTCGGCGCGGTACTGCCGCCCGGGAAGGGCTACTACTCGTTCGACAAGGCCGGCTGGCACATCGTGGTGCTCAACACCAACTGCTCCCGCGTGGGCGGCTGCCAGGCCGGCTCACCCCAGGAGAAGTGGCTGCGGGCCGACCTCGCCGCGCACCCGAACCGCTGCACCCTCGCGCAGTACCACCACCCGCTGTTCAGCTCCGGCGGCCGTGAGTCGTCGGCGGTCCGGCCGCTGTTCCAGGCGCTCTACGACGCCGGCGCCGAGATCGTCATCAACGGCCACAACCACCAGTACGAACGCTTCGCCCCGCAGAATCCGGCCGGCGTCGCCGAACCCGACCGGGGAATCCGGGAGTGGGTGGTCGGCACCGGGGGCCGCCCGCTGATGAGCACGTTCCCCGCCCCGGCCGCCAACAGCCAGGTCAAGAACGGCACCACGTTCGGGGTGCTCAAGCTGACGCTCTCCACCAACGCCTACTCCTGGCAGTTCCTCCCGGTGGCCGGCAAGACGTTCACCGACTCCGGGACGGGCACCTGCCACTGAGGCTCAGACGCCGGCGTACGAGTGCAGGCCGGTGAAGAAGAAGTTGACGCCGAACAGGTTCATCAGCACGGTCAGGAAGCCGACGACCGCGATCCAGGTGGCCACGCTGCGCTTCACGCTCGGCGTGGCCCTCGCGTGCAGGTAGCCCGCGTAGACCACCCAGGAGATGAACGCCCAGGTCTCCTTGGGGTCCCAGCCCCAGGCGCGACCCCAGGCCGCCTCGGCCCAGATCGCCCCGGCGATCACCGCGAACGTGAAGATCGGGAAGGCGAAGGCGTGCAGCGTGAACGTCAACCGCTCCAGCCCGGCCGCCGCCGGCAGCCGGCGGGCCAGGGTGTACGGGAAGCTGCGCCGCCCCTGCTCCCAGCCGGCCCGCATCAGGTAGGCGGCGGCCGGCACCACGCCCAGCAGGAAGATGCCGGAGGAGAAGATGATCGTCGACACGTGGATGATGAACCAGTACGACTGCAGCGCCGGCATCAGCGGCACGACCTGCACGTAGAGCTTCAGCTCGGCGAACGCGAGCAGCAGCACCATGACGAGGGTCAGGAACAGCCCGAGCCGGCGCAGCGACGGCTGCTTCCAGAGCACCACGAGCCAGGCGGCCGCCCCGATCCAGGTGACCGTCAGCACGAACTCGTACATGTTGCCCCAGGGCATCCGCTCCGCGGCGATGCCCCGGGTGACCACCGCGCCCAGGTGCAGCGCGGCGCCCAGCACGGTCAGCCAGGCGGCGATCCGCCCGGCCAGCACGGCCCGCCCGGTGGAGCGGTCGGGCCGCTCCGGCACCGACGGGGTGGCCGGCTCGTCGACCGACCCACCGGCGCCCCCGACGCCCGCGCCGACCAGCTCCCGGGCCGGGGCCGCGACCGCCACCTTCCGGGCGTTGCCCAGCGCGAACTCCACGGCATGGCTGATCATCGCGACCAGGTACGTCAGGATCGCGAACGTGACCAGCTGGTCGGAGAGTGCGGACATCACTCGTCTCCTTCTCGCGCCCGCCGCCGGTCCGGCGCGTCGCCGCTGACCGCGGCGACGAGCTGCGCGAACTCGTCGGCGAACCCTGGATGCTCGGTGCGCGGCAGCCCACCGGCCTCCACCAAGCTACTACCGCTCGTCGGAGATCCACCCTCGGGGGGCGAAACCCGGAACCAGACCCGGCGGCGGCGGGCGAACAGCGAGCCCATCAGGCCCAGCAACAGCGTGCCGCTGGCCACCAGCAGGAGCGTCTGCCCGGGTGCGTGCCGCACGGCGAGCGTGACGTACGGGCGGGTGCCGACGAACTCCAGCGTGCTGCCGTCGTCCAGGGTCCACGTCTCGCCGGGCCGGAGCAGCTTGGTGCCGACCTGCTTGAGCTTGCCGTTGTCGACCTGCCGCTGGTCGAGCTGGTAGACCGAACCGGGGATGCCGGCGTCGAGCCCCAGGTTGCCCCGGTAGGCGGTCAGGTTCAGCGCCGGGTTCCGCTCGGCCGGGAACTGCGACGCGACGTACGGCGGCTGGTCCCCGACGGTGGGCAGGTAGAGCCCGTCGAAGGCGACCTGCTGGTCCGCGGCCCGCCGGCCGGTCTTCGGGTCGACGTTCGCGTCCGGGAAGAGGGCCACGCCCTCCTCGGTCGCGTTCGGGTCGCCGGTGCGCAGGAACGGGTCGTCGCTGGTCTGGCTCTTGCCGTAGCGGTCGGTGTACTTCAGCACCGGCGCGTAGCCGTTGCCGAGCAGGTAGACGTTGGCGCCGTCGAGCCGCAACGGCGAGTTGACCGAGAAGCCGGCGGTCCGGGGCGTGTCGCCCGGCGAGTCCACGCTCACCGTGGCCCAGAAGCGGGACGCCTGCCCGGAGTCGAGGTAGTCGGCCTCGAACTTCTCCAGCGTGAGGCAGAACGGGGGCAGGTCGGCGCTGTCCACGCGCGGGCCGAGCGACGCCTCGGCGTACTGCTGACGGGTGTTGCAGAACGCGTTGTCCGCGCCGGCGACCAGGATCCGGTTGCCGTGCCAGCCGTACCAGGAACCGGCCGCGACGCCGAGCAGGACGGCGATCAGCGACGTGTGGAACAGCAGGTTGCCGGTCTCCTTGAGGTAGCCCTTCTCGGCGGAGACCTCGTTGCCCCGGACGGCGACCCGCCAGCGGCGGCGACGCAGCACCGCCGCGATCGCCGCCGGGTCGGCGGCGGCCGGGGCCTCCAGCGCGGCGTGCTGCGGCAGCCGGTCCAGCCGCTTCGGCGCGGCCGGCGGCCGCATCCGCAGCGCCCGGACGTGATCCCGGGTACGGGGCAGGATGCAGCCGATCAGCGAGGTGAACAGCAGCAGGTAGATCGCGGAGAACCAGACCGAGCCGAAGACCGCGAACGCGCCGATCTGGTCCAGCCGGGGCGCCAGGTCCGGGTGGTCGACGAACCACTGGTCGACCTTCTCCGGGTTGACCCCGCGCTGCGGCAGCACCGAGCCGGGGATGGCGGCGACCGCGAGCAGGAACAGCAGGATCAGCGCGGTACGCATGCTGGTGAGCTGCCGCCACGAGTTGCGCAGCAGGGCCAGCACCGGGTTGACCCGGCGGCGGGGCGCCTCGGCCGGCGGGGTGGTCGGCCGGTCGTCCACGGTCGTCATCAGATGCTCACCTCGCCCACGCCCACGTGCGTCTGCAACCAGATCACCACGTTCTGCCAGCCGCCGGTGACCAGCGCCAGGCCGATCAGGATCAGCAGGGCGCCGCCGACGCGGGTGACCCAGCGGCTGTTGCGCCGGACGGCGCGGAACACCCCGAGCAGGCGCTGGAAGCCCAGCCCGAAGACGACGAAGGGTAGCCCCAGCCCGAGGCAGTACGCCACGGCGAGCACCACGGCCCGGCCGGCGCTGCCCTCGGTGGCGGCCAGGCCGAGCACCGCACCGAGCGTGGGCCCGGTGCACGGCAGCCAACTCAGCGCGAAGACCGCGCCGAGCACCGGCGCGCCGAGCAGCCCGGCCGACGGCAGCCACCGGATGCGGAGTTCGCGCTGCATGCCGGGGATCACGCCGAGGTAGCCGAGCCCGAGCACCACCACCAGCGCGCCGATGACGATCTCCAGCGTGCGCTCGTAGCGGAAGAAGAGCCGCCCGACGCTGGAGAAGAGGATCGCGGTGGACACGAAGACGGCGGTGAAGCCGGCGATGAACAGCAGCGTGCCGGCGAGCACCCGCCCCTTGACGGCGGCCGTGGTCCGCGCCGGCGCCCGCTCCGCCACACCCACGCCACCACTGCCGGTGTTAACCGGGGCCCCTTCCTCTACCGGAGGCGTTAAGCGGGGGCCCCTCCTTGCACCCTCCAGGTCGGCGCCGGCCAGGCCGGTGACGTAGGACAGGTAGCCGGGCATCAGGGGGAGCACGCACGGGGAGAGGAAGCTCACCAGGCCGGCCAGCGCCGCCGCGCCCACCGCGAACAGCAACGGCCCGGACGAGGCGAGTCGGGCGAACGTCTCACCCATCAGCGGGAGCCGTTCGGCGCCGGTTTCTCGGCGGCGATCTTCGCCACGATCGGCCGCAGCTCGTCCTGGGTGACCGCACGGCGGATCACCACGGCGACCCGGCCGTCCCGGTCGAGCACCACGGTCGCCGGGGTGGAGTTCGGCGGGATGTCGAAGTTGAGCGCCTGCCGGCTGGACGGGTCGAAGAGGCTCGGGTAGGTGACCCCGTAGCTCTCCTCGAACGCGGTCGCCTTGTCCTTGCTGTCCTGCACGTTGATGCCGAGGAACGTCACGCCGTCGCCCTTGGTGGCCTGGTAGGTGCCCTCCAGGTCGTCCGCCTCGGCCCGGCAGGGCGCGCACCAGGAGCCCCAGAAGTTGACCACGACGACCTGGCCGCGGTCGCGGGCGATGTCGTAGCTGCCGCCGGTGAGCAGCTCACCGCTCACCTTGGGCGTGGTGGACCGCTGGTCCGGCGCGCAGGTCACGGTGAGACCGTCGGCGGCGCACCGGCTCTCCTCACTGCCGGAGGTGCAGCCGGCCAGCGCCGTACCGGCGGTGACGGCGGCGAGGAGGGCGGCGGCGAGCCTCCGGGTGAGCATCAGGCCCCCTTGGCCGTCCGGGCGGTCGGCGAGATCGCGATCAGGTGGGCCGCCGGCTCGGAGTAGCCGATACCGGCGATCTTGGCGCCGTCGAAGTGGAACGAGGTGAGGCTGGCCAGGCCGCACTGGCGGCGACGCGGGTCGTGCCAGAGCCGCTTGCGCTCGACGTGCCGGCGCAGCGTCCAGATCGGGAGCTGGTGCGAGACGAGCACCGCCTCGCGCCCCTCGGCGGCGACCCGGGCGGCGTGCAGCGCGGCGAACATCCGCTCGGCGATCACCTGGTAGGCCTCGCCCCAGGACGGGGTGACCGGGTCGCGCAGCACCCACCAGTTGCGCGGGTCGCGGAACGAGCCGTCGCCCGGCGAGACCTTCTTGCCCTCGAACCAGTTCGCGCTCTCGATCAGCCGCTCGTCGACGCCGACGGAGAGGCCGAACTGGGCCGCGATCGGCTCGGCGGTCTGCTGGGCGCGCTCCAGCGGGCTGGCCACCACGTGCACGACGGTGCGTTCGGCGAGCGCCTGGGCGGCCGCCTTGGCCATCTGCACGCCCAGCTCGGAGAGGCGGAACCCGGGCAGGCGTCCGTAGAGGATGCCGTCCGGGTTGTACACCTCGCCGTGCCGCAGCACGTGCACCACCGTCTCCGCCATCAGTTACCCCCCGTGTCCGGCCGCTGCCGCCGCCCGCGCCGCCACCGGCAGGGCGGCGGCGATCTGCTCCCACGCGGCGTCGTCGATCGCCGCGGAGACGAACCACGACTCGAACGCGCTCGGCGGCAGGTAGACGCCGGCGGCGAGCATCGCGTGGAAGAACGCCTTGAACGCCGGCACCTGCTGGGTGCGGGCGCTGTCGTAGTCGCGCACGTCGGCGTCGGTGAAGAAGATCGAGAACATGTTGCCCGCGGTGGAGAGGCGGTGCGGCACGCCGGCCGCGGACAGCGCCTCGGTGGCGAGCTTGCCCAGCGCGGCGGACGTCTCGTCGAGTCGCCGGTAGAGCGCGTCGTCGGCCAGCCGCAGCGTGGCCAGCCCGGCCGCGCAGGCCAGCGGGTTACCGGAGAGCGTGCCGGCCTGATAGACCGGGCCGGCCGGGGCCAGCCTCGCCATGATCTCCGCGCGCCCGCCGAACGCCGCGGCGGGCAGGCCGCCACCCATGACCTTCCCGTACGTCCACAGGTCGGCGTCGGAGGGGTCGAGGCCGTGCCAGCCGGCGCGGGAGACCCGGAACCCGGTCATCACCTCGTCGACGATGAGCAGCGCGCCGTGCGCGTGCGCGATCCGGGCGAGGTCGGCGTTGAAGCCGTCCCGGGGGGCGATCACGCCCATGTTGCCGGCCGCCGCCTCGGTGATGATCGCGGCGAGGTTCGGGCCCTCGGCGGCGAACGCCGCCTCGACCGCCCGCAGGTCGTTGTAGGGCAGCACGATCGTGTCGCCGGCCGCCGCGCCGGTCACTCCGGGCGAGTCGGGCAGGCCGAACGTGGCCACGCCGGAGCCGGCGGCGGCGAGCAGCGCGTCCGAGTGGCCGTGGTAACAACCGGCGAACTTGATGATCTTGGAGCGGCCGGTGAAGCCGCGGGCCAGCCGGATCGCCGACATGGTCGCCTCGGTGCCGGAGTTGACCAGGCGCACCTGCTCCACCGGCGTCCGCGCGACGATCTCCTCGGCCAGGTCGACCTCACCGGGGGTCGGCGTGCCGAAGCTGGTGCCCAGCGTGGCGGCCTCGCGCAGCGCCTCCACCACGGCCGGGTGGGCGTGGCCGAGGATCAGCGGCCCCCAGGAGCAGACCAGGTCGACGTAGCGGCGGCCGTCGGCGTCGAAGAGCCAGGGCCCCTCGCCCCGGACCATGAAGCGCGGGGTGCCGCCGACGGCGCGGAACGCGCGCACGGGGGAGTTCACCCCGCCGGGCACGAGGGCCTTGGCGCGGTCGAACAGGGCCTCGGAGGCCGGAGCATCAGCCGGGTAGCGGCCGGATCCGGCGGAAAGAGTCTCGGTCACGATGCCGCCATTGTGTCAGCGACGACCGGCCCGCCGGCAGCCACCCCGCAACGAGGGTTACCGGGCTCACCCCTCGTCGGGCCGGCGGGTGCGCCGGCCGCGACCCGCTCGACAGGCCCGTTCGTCGAGATCGCGATAGGCTGACCGGGTGGATCGTGCCGAACTGTCCATCACCGTGCACCGGACGGGTGACGAAGCCGTGCTTCGCCTGGCCGGTGAGATCGACATGCTCACGGCCGCCCAGCTCTCCACGGTGGTCAACGAGGTGCTGGCCGACCCGCCGCCGCGCATCGTGCTCGACCTCGGCGGCGTCACCTTCTGCGACTCCCAGGGCCTCGGCACGCTCGTCGTGCTCAGCCGCAAGGCCAGCCACATGCAGTGCGTGCTGATGCTGAGCAACGTCGGCGACTTCCTGATCCGCGTCCTCGATATCACCGGCCTCCGCAGCGCCCTGATGATCCGCTGACCCCCTCCCCTCCTCCCCCGCGATCGTGCACTTTCGGCCCCCGGCGTGGGCTGTTTGTCCCTTATGTCGGGGCGGAAAGTGCAAGATCGACGCGGCTGGGGGTCAGAGGACGGGGATGTCGCGGCGGCGGAAGGTGAGCAGGCCGGCGGCGGCCAGGGCGGCGGCCAGGGCGGTCAGCAGGAACAGCGGGGTCGCGCTCCACGCGTCGCGCAGCACCTGCGGGGTGTGCGTGAACGGGGACAGGTCCAGCAACCACTGGTCGAGTTCCAGCACCGCGCCGAGCTGACCGAGCAGCACACAGACCGCCAGCACCGCCCAGGCGGCCGACGCGAACCGGGGCAGCAGGCCGTGGAGCAGCACGGCGAGCCCGGCCAGCACCCAGGCGGCCGGCGCCTGGGCCAGGCCCGCGCCGAGCATCCGACCCACCTGCCGGGGCACGTCGCCCACGCTGAACCCGTAGGTCAGGCCGGTGGCCAGCCCGGTCACGGCGAGCACCACGACCGGGCCGAGCAGCGCGAATGCCACGTGGGAGAGCAGCCAGGTCGAGCGGCGCGTGCCGGTGGCGAGCACCGGCTCCGCCCGGCCGGCGGACTCCTCGGCGCGCATCCGCAGCGCGGCCTGGATGCCGTACCCGGCCGCAGCCAGCCCGGCCAGGCTCAGCGTGGCACCCAGGTAGGCGTCGGCCAACCCGGAGGCCCCGCCGATCCGGGCCATGATCTGCTCCAGCTGCGCGTTGCCCTCGACCGAGCGACCGGCCGCCTCGGCGGCGCCGCCGAGGATCAGCCCGAGCAGGCCGAACCCGACCGACCACCAGAGGATCTGCCCCCGGTGCAGCCGCCAGGCCAGGCCGAACGGTCCGGACAGGGCGCCGCCGGCGGTGGCCGGGCCGAGTCGGGGCGGCAGCACGCCCGCGCCCAGGTCGCGGCGGACCGAGACCGGGTACGCGACCGCCGCGAGCAGCACCGTGGCGACCAGCGGCAGCAGCGGCACCCACCACCGCTCCCCCTCGTACGGCCGAACCCGCGCCGCCCAGCCCAGCGGGGAGAGCCAGCTCGGCCAGTCGTTGCCGGCGGTGTCGCCCACCAGGCGCAACGCGAACGCGGCGCCGAGGCCGGCGATGCCGATCCCCCGTGCCCCGCCGGCGGTCTCGGTGAGCTGCGCGGCCAGCCCGCCGAGCGTGGCGAAGACCATCCCGGTCAGCGCGGCGACGAGGCCGTACGCGGAGGAGCCGGCGGTCGGCAGGCCGGTGGCGTGCAGCCCGGCCGCGGTGAGCAGCCCGAGCACCAGGTCGGCCGCGTACGTGACGAGCAGCGCGGCGGTCAGGCCGGCGTGCCGGCCCAGCACGCTGCCGCCGAGCAGCTCCCGCCGGCCGGCCTCCTCCTCGGTGCGGGTGTGCCGGATCACCGTGAGCAGGCTGGCCAGCGCCACGATCACCAGCAGGAAGCCACTGCGCTGGGCGGTCAGCGCGCCGACGCTGTCGCCGTAGACCGGGCCGAGCAGCGCGACGATGGACGGGTTGCGGGCGGTTCCCTCGGTGTACGCGGCCCGCTCGGCGGCGGTGGGGAACAGCTCGAAGAAGCTGGCCGCGTAGGAGACCGGCAGCACGGCGAGGATCAGCACCCAGATCGGCAGCAGGACGCGGTCCCGGCGCAGGTTCAACCGGACCAGGTGCCGGGTCCCGGTGAGCGCGCTCATCGGCCGGCGCTCTCGTAGTGCCGCAGGAACAGCTCCTCCAGCGTCGGCGGCGTGCTGACCAGGCTGCGGACGCCCAGCTCGGTGAGGCGGCGCAGCGCGGCGTCGAGCGCGGCGGCGTCCACGTCGAAGCGGACCCGGTGCCCGTCGACCCGCAGGTCGTGCACGCCGGGCAGGTCGGCCAGCCCGTCGAGCGGCGCGGTCACCTCGGCGTCGATCGCGGTGCGGTGCAGGTGGCGCAGGTCGCCGAGGGTGCCGGACTCGACCGCCCGGCCGGCCCGGATGATCGTCACGCGGTCGCAGAGCGCCTCCACCTCGGCCAGGATGTGGCTGGAGAGCAGCACCGTGCGGCCGTCCTGGCGGGCCCGCCGGACCCAGTGCTGGAAGACCTCCTCCATCAGCGGGTCGAGCCCGGAGGTCGGCTCGTCGAGGATGAGCAGTTCGACGTCGGAGGCGAGCGCGGCGACCAGGCCGACCTTCTGCCGGTTGCCCTTGGAGTAGGTGCGGCCCTTCTTGCGCGGGTCCAGTTCGAACGACTCCAGCAGTTCGGCGCGGCGCTTCGGGTCGAGCCCGCCGCGCAGCCGGCCGAGCAGGTCGATCACCTCGCCGCCGCTGAGGTGGGGCCAGAGCGTGACGTCGCCGGGCACGTAGGCGAGCCGGCGGTGCAGGGCGACGGCGTCCTGCCAGGGGTCGCCGCCGAGCAGTCGGACGGCCCCCGCGTCCGCCCGCAGCAGGCCGAGCAGCACCCGGATGGTGGTGGACTTGCCGGAGCCGTTGGGGCCCAGGAAGCCGTGCACCTCGCCGGTGCGGACGGTGAGGTCGAGTCCGTCGAGCGCTCGGGTGCGGCCGAACGTCTTCACCAGGCCGGACACCTCAATTGCCGTTTCCATACTTCGGAAGTTACGCTCGTTTCATAAATTTGTGAAGACTGTAGGGTCACGGGGTGAGTGTCGAGGAGCCGACCATGACCGAGTCGAGCCGGCGCGACGAGGAAGAGGTCCACCTCTTCGTCGAGCGGATGGCGATGGCCTTCGCCGACGTGGGCTTCCCCCGGATGGCCGCCCGGGTCCTGTTCGCCGTGATGAGCGCCGACGACCCGCTCACCGCGGGCGAGATCGGCGAGCGGCTGGGCGTCAGCGCGGCGGCCGTGTCCGGCGCGGTGCGCTACCTCACCCAGTTCGCCATGCTGGTCCGCGAGCCGGTCAAGGGCTCCCGGCGCGACCGCTACCGGATGCCGGACAACCCCTGGTACGAGGCCACCATCACCAAGACCAACCTCTACAAGAACTTCATCGACATCGCCGGCGGCGGCGTCGAGGCGCTGCGCGGCCGGAGCACCCCGGCCGGTGAGCGGGTCGCCGAGATGCGGGACTTCTTCCTCTTCGTACAGGAGGAGTTGGAATCCCTCGGCGACCGCTGGCGGGCCCGGCGGGCCGCGACCGGGCACGCACACCCGGCCGGCGACTGAGCCGTCAGCGGGTGTTGCCCCAGCGCGCCTGCTCCAACAGGTCCGCCGCCCGCTCCCGGGACGCCGGGTCGTCGTCGGCGCGCAGCAGCGCGGTCGCGGAGTCCACCGCCTCGGCGAGACGCCGCCACTGCACATCCCGCTCGCGCACCACGTCCGACTGGGCGGCGAGCTGCCGGGTCTTCACCCACAGCTCGACGAAGACGGTCACCTTCGCCCGCAGCACCCACGGGTCGAACGGCTTGGTCAGGTAGTCCACCGCACCGACCTGGTAGCCACGCAGCGCGAGCTGGGCGTCCTTGTCCGCCGCGGTGAGGAAGATGATCGGAATGTGCCGGGTCCGCTCCCGCCGCTTGATGTGGGTGGCGGTCTCGAAGCCGTCCATGTCCGGCATCTGGGCGTCCAGCAGGATCACCGCGAAGTCGTCCACCAGCAACTGCTTGAGCGCGGCCTCGCCGCTCTCCACCGCGATCGACTGCACCGGGAGCCCCTGGAGGATCGCCTCCAGCGCCATCAGGTTCTCCCGCCGGTCGTCCACCAGCAGCGCCTTGGCCGTCTGCGTCACGCGCTCTCCTCGCCTCTGCTGCGGCCGATCCACGAGGCCATCAGCCCGATCAGCTCGTCCAGGTCCACCGGCTTGGTGATGTAGTCGCTGCCGCCGGCCGCCAGCGCCGACTCCCGGTCGCCGGGCATCGCCTTGGCGGTCAGGAACACGATCGGCAGGTCCGCGAACCGGTGGTTGCGGCGGATCTGCGCGGTCGTCTCGTAGCCGTCCTGGTCGGGCATCATGGCGTCCATCAGGACGATGTCCACCTCCGGGTGCTCGGCGAGCTGGCGCACGCCGTCCACCCCGTTGTCCGAGTACAACACGGTCATCCCGTGCAGTTCCAACGCGGACGTCAGCGCGAACACGTTCCGCACGTCGTCATCGATGATCAACACCGTCACGCCGTCCAGCCGGCGGGTGGCCGGCGTCTCCTGCGGCTGCGGCAGCTCCATCGGCATGAGCAGCGACGACGGCAGGCCCGCGCGGCTCGGCGACGGCGGCGCCGGCGCCACCACCGCGTCCGGCGCCAACACATCGGGTACGAAGAGAGTGAACGTGGAACCCTGCCCGGGCGCGGACGACACGGTGATCGTGCCGCCGAGCAGGCGGGCCAGGTCGCGGCTGATCGACAGGCCCAGGCCGGTGCCGCCGTAGCGCCGGCTGGTCGTGCCGTCCGCCTGCTGGAACGCCTCGAAGATCAGCGACAGCTTGTCGTCCGAGACGCCGATGCCGGTGTCGATCACGGTGAACGCGACGACCCGCTGGGCGTTGGTCAGCGCCGGCACGTCGAACACCGCGTTCTCGGCGGCCGGCCCGATGCGCAGCGTCACCGCGCCGTTGTCGGTGAACTTCACCGCGTTGGAGAGCAGGTTGCGCAGGATCTGCTGCAACCGCTGGGCGTCGGTGACCAGGGCCGCCGGCAGCTCCCGGCTCACCCGCACCTGGAAGTCCAGGCCCTTCTCCTCGGCCTGCGGCGCGAACGCCTGCTCGACGTAGCCGCGGATCTCGGAGAAGTGGACCTCGGTGGGCTCCACGTCCATCCGACCCGCCTCGATCTTGGACAGGTCGAGGATGTCGTCGATCAGCGAGAGCAGGTCCGAGCCGGCGCCGTGGATGGTGCGGGCGAACTCGATCTGCTTCGGGCTGAGGTTCCGCTCCGGGTTCTCGGCCAGCAGCCGCGCCAGCAGGAGCAGCGAGTTCAGCGGCGTACGCAGCTCGTGGCTCATGTTCGCCAGGAACTCCGACTTGTACGCCGACGCCCGGGTGAGCTGCTGCGCCTTCTCCTCCAGGCCGAGCCGGGCCAGCTCGATCTCCCGGTTCTGCGTCTCGATGTTGGCCTTCTGCTCCGACAGCAGCTTCGCCTTGTCCTCCAGCTCGGCGTTGGTGCGCTGCAACTCCGCCGACTGGTCCTGCATCTCGTGCGCCAGCCGCTGCGACTGCGCCAGCAGCTCCTCCGTACGCCGGTTGGCCTGGATGGTGTTGACCGCGACGCCGATGGTGAGCACCAGCCGCTCCAGGAACGCCAGGTGCAGCTCGGAGAAGGTGGTCACGCCGGCGAACTCGATCACGCCGAGCAGCTCCCCCTCGAACAGCACCGGGAGCACCACCAGGTCGGCCGGGGGCGTGTCGGCCAGCCCGGACCGGACCACCAGCCGCCCGTCCGGCTGCGCCTTGACCCGGATCGTCCGGCGGGACAGCGCGGCCTGCCCGACCAGCCCCTCGCCGGGACCGAACGTGACGTCGTGCCCGCGCGCCACGTAGCCGTAGGAGGCGGTGAGTCGCAGCCGCATGCTGCCCTCGGAGCTGTCCGCCAGGAAGAACGCGCCGAGCTGCGCGTCGACCAGCGGGGTCACCTCCATCATGATCATGCGGCAGACCTCGCCCAGGTCCCGCTGGCCCTGGAGCAGGCCACCGATGCGGGCCAGGTTGGAGTCGAGCCAGCCCTGCTCGGCGTTCTTCTTGGTCGTCTCCCGGAGGGTGACGATCATCTGGTTGATGTTGTCCTTCAGCTCGGCGACCTCGCCCTGCGCCTTCACGTTGATCCGCTGGGTGAGGTCGCCGCGGGTCACCGAGGTGGAGACCTGGGCGATGGCGCGCAACTGGGTGGTCAGCGTCGAGGCGAGCTGGTTGACGTTCTCGGTGAGGTCGCGCCAGGTGCCGGAGACGCCCTTGACCTGCGCCTGGCCACCGAGCTTGCCCTCGGTGCCCACCTCGCGCGCCACCCGGGTCACCTCGTCGGCGAACGACGACAACTGGTCGACCATCGTGTTGACGGTGTTCTTCAGCTCCAGGATCTCGCCCTGCGCGTCCACGGTGATCTTCTGCCCCAGGTCACCCCGCGCCACCGCGGTGGTGACCGACGCGATGTTGCGGACCTGGCTGGTCAGGTTCGAGCCCATCGAGTTCACGTTGTCGGTCAGGTCACGCCAGGTGCCGGAGACGCCCTTCACCTGCGCCTGACCACCCAGCTTGCCCTCGGTGCCCACCTCACGGGCCACCCGCGTCACCTCGTCGGCGAACGACGACAACTGGTCCACCATCGTGTTGACCGTCGACTTCAGCTCCAGGATCTCGCCCTGCGCGTCCACGGTGATCTTCTGCGACAGGTCGCCCTTCGCCACCGCGGTGGACACCTGGGCGATGTTCCGCACCTGGGCGGTCAGGTTCGACGCCATCGAGTTCACGTTGTCGGTCAGGTCGCGCCAGGTGCCGGCGACGCCGCGCACCTGGGCCTGACCGCCCAGCTTGCCCTCGGTGCCCACCTCACGGGCCACCCGGGTCACCTCGTCGGCGAACGACGACAACTGGTCCACCATCGTGTTGACCGTCGACTTCAGCTCCAGGATCTCGCCCCGGGCGTCCACGGTGATCTTCTGCGACAGGTCGCCCTTGGCCACCGCCGTGGTGACCGACGCGATGTTGCGGACCTGGCTGGTCAGGTTCGACGCCATCGAGTTCACGTTGTCGGTCAGGTCACGCCAGGTGCCGGAGACGCCCTTCACCTGCGCCTGCCCGCCGAGCTTGCCCTCGGTGCCCACCTCGCGGGCCACCCGCGTCACCTCGTCGGCGAACGAGGAGAGCTGGTCCACCATCGTGTTGACGGTGTTCTTCAGCTCCAGGATCTCGCCCTGCGCGTCCACAGTGATCTTCTGACCCAGGTCACCCTTCGCCACCGCGGTGGAGACCTGCGAGATGTTGCGGACCTGGCTGGTCAGGTTGCCGGCGAGCTGGTTGACGTTCTCGGTGAGGTCGCGCCAGGTGCCGGAGACGCCGCGTACCTGGGCCTGACCGCCCAGCTTGCCCTCGATGCCCACCTCGCGGGCCACCCGCGTCACCTCGTCGGCGAACGACGAGAGCTGGTCCACCATCGTGTTGACGGTGTCCTTCAGCTCCAGGATCTCGCCCTGCGCGGCCACCGTGATCTTCTGGCTCAGGTCGCCCTTGGCCACCGCGGTGGACACCTGGGCGATGTTGCGGACCTGGCTGGTCAGGTTCGACGCCATCGAGTTGACGTTGTCGGTCAGGTCCTTCCAGGTGCCGGCCACACCCGGCACCTGCGCCTGACCACCCAGCTTGCCCTCGGTGCCCACCTCACGCGCCACCCGCGTCACCTGTTCGGCGAAGAGGCGCAGCGTGTCGGTGAGGGAGTTCATCGTGTCGGCCAGCTCGGCCACCTCGCCGCGCGCCCCGACGGTGATCTTCTGCGACAGGTCGCCCTTCGCCACCGCGGTCGCCACCTGGGAGATCGACCGCACCTGGCCGGTCAGGTTCGACGCCATGGTGTTCACCGAGTCGGTGAGGTCCTTCCAGGTGCCGGCCGCGCCCCGCACGTCGGCCTGGCCGCCCAGCTTGCCCTCGGTGCCCACCTCACGGGCCACCCGGGTCACCTCGTCGGCGAACGACGACAGCTGGTCCACCATCGTGTTCACGGTCCGGCCGATGCGCAGGTACTCACCGCGCAGCGGCCGCCCGTCGATCTCCAGCGCCATGTGCTGGGACAGGTCGCCGTCCGCCACCGCCACGATGACCCGGGCGATCTCGGTGGTCGGCCGGCCCAGGTCGTCGATCAGCGAGTTGACCGCCCGCTGCCCCTCCGCCCAGGAGCCCTCCAGGCCCTCGTCGTCGAGCCGCTCGGTGAGCCGCCCGTCCCGGCCGACGATCCGGCTGATCCGGCGCAGGTCCAGGTGCTGCCGCTCCTGCAGCGACACCACGTCGTTGAAGGCGTCGGCGACCTCACCGGACAGGCCGGCCCGTCGGGGCAGGCGCACCCGCAGGTCGCCGCGGGCCACCCGCTGCAGCGCCTCGACCAGCTCGCCGAGGAGCACCTCGTGGTCGGACGCGGACGGATCCGCGGTCACCGACTGTTTCGCCGTGGTCATCATTCCTCGCTCAGCTCGGGGCCCACCGGCTCGTGCCGACACGCGGCCATCCCATCATTCTGCCGCGCGATCCGTCGAGGTCACCGCCGGCTCGTGGCGCGTCACGGGCGGTATCCACCCGGTTCGGCGGTTCGGCCGGGGAGCTTGGCACCCGGGGTGGCGGCGGTGGAGGATACGAAGGTGTCAGCGGAGGTGGAGCCGACCCACGGCGGCGGCGCGGACGAGCACGTCCGACGGGTCCGCCTTCCCGCCGACCGCCGCACCCCGGCCGCGGCCCGGGCGCTGGTGCGCGCCATGCTCCTCGAAGCCGGCCTGCCCGAACTGCTCAACGAGGCGTTGCTGCTCACCACCGAGCTGACCACGAACGCGGTCGAGCACGCGGGCACCGAACTGGACATCGAGGTCGAGGCCGATCCCGCCGGCTTCACCGTCACCGTCACCGACTTCGCCTCCGGTCCGGTCGACGAACTCGTCGTCGGGGTGCGTAACACCACCTCCGACATCACCGAGGTGGCCGCGCGCGGGCGCGGCCTGCTGCTGGTCGACCACTTCGCCAGCCGGTGGGGCACCACCTACCTGCCCAGCGGCAAGGGGGTCTGGTTCCGGCTGGACCGTCCCGGCCTGCGTGGTTCCGCCCGGCCGTCCGCCGGCCCGGCCCGGGCGGCGGCGCAACCGGTGGACGAGGGCACCCCCAGTGCCGCCGCGATGAGCGAGCTGATGCAGACCACCCCCGACCCGTACGCCGACGACCCGCTGCCCGAGTTCGCCGCCGAGCTGCTGACCCGGGTGGCCGAGATGGTGGGCGCCGCCGGCGGGACGGTCCGACTCGACCGCGGCGACGGGCTGGGCACCCAGGTGTTCGCCCGCCACGGCCGGCCACCACGGGACGACAACGAGCTGCTGCGCGTCCCGCTCGCCGTGCACCGCCCGTACGCCGGCGAGCTGGAACTGGACGCCGCGCCCTCGACGTACGCCCGGCCGCTCGCGCTGCTCGCCGCGGAGCGGCTCTCGCTGCACCTGGAGAACGACCGGCTGCGCCGGGCCGACGTACGCCGCTCCACCTGGCTGACCTTCCTCGCCGAGGCGAGCGAGCTGCTCGCCCAGTCGCTCGACGTCGAGCTGACGATGGCGCTCATCCCGCAGCTCGTGGTGCCCCGGCTCGGCCAGTGGTGCGCGGTGCACACCACCGACGAGTGGGGGCGGTTGCGCCTCGCCGCGTCCAGCCACGCCGACGAGACGATGCTCCCCCACCTGCACCGGGTCCTGGCCGAGACCGGCCCGGACTCGATCCAGTCCCGGCTGCGCGAGGCGTCCCGCAGCCTGACCCAGATGCCGCTGGGCGCGCCGATGGAGGGCTTCGCCGTGCCGTTGATCGCTCGCGGTCAGCGGCTCGGCACCCTGGCCGTGGGCCGGCACCAGCGGCACCGGCACGACCCGGACGAGGTCGCGGTGCTGGAGGACGTGGCCCGGCGGGCCGCGCTCGCCATCGAGAACGCCCGCATCCACGCCGAGCGCCGCCGGGTCGCGCAGACCCTCCAGCAGTCGCTGCTGCCGCCGGTGCTCCCGGTGGTCGAGGGCATCGGCCTCGCCGCGGAATACGTCCCGACCGGCGACGACGCGGAGGTCGGCGGCGACTTCTACGACGTGGTGCCGCTGCCGGACGGCCGCTGGCTGGTGGTGGTCGGTGACGTCTCCGGCAAGGGCGTGCAGGCAGCCGCCGTGACCGGTCTGGTCCGGGACGTGATCCGGGTGCTGGTGGGCGACGGCAAGCCGCTGCCGGAGGTGCTCGGCCGGCTCAACGAGACGCTCGTCGAGCGCGGCGGCGGACGCTACTGCACGCTGGCGCTGGCCGCGGTCGCACCCGGCGACGGCGACCAGCTCGACGTCGCCCTGCACCTGGCCGGCCACGACCGCCCGGTGCTGCTGCACGGCGGTGGCGGCGCGGCGTTCGTCGGCACCGGCGGCACCGCGCTCGGCCTGCTCGACACCATCACCACCCCGACGGCGGAGCTGGCGCTCAAGCCCGGCGACGCGTTGATCTTCTATACCGACGGGGTGACCGAACGGCGGCGCGGCCGGGAGCTGTTCGGCACCGAGCGGCTGCGCGAGTCGGCGGCGCCGCTGGCCGGCTACTCGGCCGACGTGGTCGCCGCGCGGCTGCGCGCCGCCACCATCGCGTTCTCCGCCGAACCCCCGCGCGACGACATCGCCGTCCTGGTCCTCCGCAACGACATGCTCTGACCCGACCCTCTCGGCCGCTGATCACCCAGGGTGATCTCGCTGATGAAGGAACCGGTTCTCAGCGGTATACCTGTGAGGCATAAAACTGACTCACAGGTATACCGCACTCAACCCGGTTGTCCCGCGCTGCGCGACACGCCCGGCAGGCCGCCCTGGCCGACTGAGCGAGGGGCGCGGGGCGCGGGCACCGACACAGGTCAGAGGCCGCCGGGGAGGCGGCCGGGAGCCAGGCGGTGGTGCGGATCGAGGTGGGCCTTCGCGCTGCGCAGCCGAGGCAACGCCGGCAGCTCACCCCAGAGGTCGACCACGCGGCGCACCGGCGCGGGCGCCGCCACCACCACGCACCGGCCCTGCCGGGCGATCAGCACGCTGCGGACCGCGGTGAGGATCGACGCGACCCGCTCCGGCGACAGCACGCCGGGCAGGGCGGCGTACGCGGTGCCCACGCCGGCCGACCCGCGCACCGGCACCGGAGCGCCGGCGGCGTCGCGCAGCGCGTAGACCGCGGCGTGCAGGTCGCCGGCCGGCACCTCGATGCGCAGCGCGGTGTCGCCCGGGGCGAACGGGTAGCGCCCCCACCACTCGGGCGCGTGGTGGTTGACCACGGCCTCGGCACCGAGCACGGCGGTCAGCCGCTCGGCCCGCTCGGCCACGTCGGACGGGCCGCCCTCCAGCAGCACCACCAGGCTGCCCGCGGCCGGTCGCCCGGTCACCGCCGGATGGTCGGGGCGGCCGGCCACCGAGGGATGGCTCGCCGGGACCCGGCGGCGGGGCAGGGGCACCGGCACCGGCAGGTCCAGCTCGACGGCGGCCGGCGCGACCTCGGCGGCCAGCACCGCACGGACCAGGTCGTGCACCTCCAGCGGGGTCCAGACCGGGCGGGACACCCAGACCCGGCTCGCCGGCACCGCGTGCACCCGCATGGTCGCCGAGACCAGCACGCCCAGCCCGCCCTGCGAGCCGCAGAGCAGCCGCGCCACGTCCAGCCCCGGCAGCTCTCCGCGCCCCAGGACCGCGTCACCGCCGCCGACCTCCGCACCGGCCGCGCCGAGGCCGCCGGCACCCGGACCGGCGGCGAAGAGGCGGCCCGGGCCGAGCGCGCCGGATCCGCCGATGCCATCGCCCGCGACGAAGAGCCCGCCGGCGCGGCCCCAGCCCATGGCGGACCCCTGGCCGGCGGCCACGTCCCCGACGCCCTCGGCTCGCCCGTCGCCACCGGGGCCGCCGGTCGGGGCCGCCGCCCCGAAGCGGGCCGTGCCGGACTCGCCGACGCTGACCAGCTCGCCGTCGGCGCCGAGGTAGCGCACGCCGACCAGTTGGGCGCACGGGCTGCCGTGCCGGTGGCGCAGCGGGCCGGACTCGTCGGCGGCGAGCACGCCACCCAGCGTCGCGCCCGGCGAGGGCACGTCGACCGGGAGCCGTCGGCCGGTGCGGCCCAGCGTGGCCTGGACGGCGCGCAGCGGCGTGCCGGCGCCGATCTCGGCCACCGAGGCGGCGTGCGGCTCGTGCCAGACCCCGGCCAGCCGGCCGGTGTCGAGCATGATGTCGACCTGGGCCGGGGCGGCGCCCCAGTCGATCTTCGTGCCGGCGCCGCGCGGCACCACGGTCAGGTCGTGCGCCGCGGCCAGCCGCAGCACCTCGGCGGCGGCGTGCGGGCCACCCGGCACCGCCACCCACCGGGCGGTGCGGCCGGCCACCTCGTCGGCCGGGCCGGCGAACCGGGCGAACGGCGGACCGCAGATCTCGGTCAACTTCCGGGTGATCTCGAGGGCTCCGGGCCGGTCGGTCGAACGCGCTGCAGCCGCCATGGCGGTCATCGTACACATGTTCGAAAACGCTGGCGGCGAGTCGCGGGATTCGCGCGGCGCGGACGCCCGGCGGCGGCCGGGCGACCGGTAACGTGGCGCCGTGACCACGACCCCACAGCCCACGGCGAAGCGCGTTCCGGCCGAGCGGACCCACCACGGTGACACCGTCGTCGACGAGTACGCCTGGCTCGCCACCAAGGACGACCCGGAGACGATCGCCTACCTGGAGGCCGAGAACGCCCACACCGAGGCGCGCACCGCGCACCTGGCCGGGCTGCGGGCCGAGCTGTTCGAGGAGACCCGCCGGCGCACCCAGGAGACCGACCTGTCGGTGCCCACCCGCAAGGGCGGCCACTGGTACTACACCCGCACGGTCGAGGGGCAGCAGTACGGCGTGCACTGCCGGCGCGCCGTCCGCCCCGACGAGACCACGCCTCCGGTCAGCGCGGACGGCGCCCCGCTCGACGGCGAGGAGGTGCTGCTCGACGGCAACCAGCTCGCCGAGGGGCACGACTTCTTCTCGCTCGGCGCGTTCGACGTCAGCCCGGACGGGCGCTGGCTGGCCTACTCCACCGACTTCTCCGGCGACGAGCGGTTCACCCTGCGGATCAAGGACCTGGCCACCGGCGAGCTGCGGCCCGACGAGGTGCCGGACACGTTCTACGGCACCGCGTGGTCCAGCGACGCCTCCACGCTCTTCTACGTCACTGTCGACGACGCGTGGCGGCCGAACCGGGTGTGGCGACACACCGTGGGCACCCCGTCGAGCGAGGACGTGGTGGTGCACCAGGAGGACGACGAGCGGTTCTGGGTCGGCGTCGAGCTGACCCGCTCCGAGCGCTTCGTGGTCGTCGACATCCACAGCAAGATCACCAGCGAGGTCCGGGTGATCCCGGCGGCCAACCCGACCGGCGAGCCGGCGATCGTCGCCCCGCGCCGGCAGGGCGTGGAATACGCGGTCGAGCACCACGGGCACCGCTTCCTGATCCTGCACAACGACGGCGCGGAGGACTTCGCGCTGGCGTACACCTCGGCGGACGCGCCGGGCGACTGGACGCCGCTGATCCCGCACACCCCGGGCACCCGGCTGGAGGCGGTCGACGCGTTCGAGAACCACCTGGTGGTCTCGCTGCGCGGCAACGGGCTGACCGGGCTGCGGGTGCTGCCGGTCGGCAGCGACGACAGCTGGGACATCGACTTCCCGGAGCCGATCTACAGCGTCGGGCTGGACGCCAACCCGGAATACCGCACCGGCACGGTCCGGCTGCGCTACACCTCGCTGGTCACGCCCGACTCGGTCTACGACTACGACCTCAGCACCCGGGAGCTGACGCTGCTGCGCCAGAAGCCGGTGCGGCCCGGCCCGGACGGGCGGGCGTACGACCCGGCCGACTACGAGCAGCACCGGGACTGGGCGCTGGCCGACGACGGCACGCGGGTGCCGATCTCGCTGGTCTGCCGCCGGGACACCCCGCGCGACGGCTCCGCGCCCGCGGTCATCTACGGCTACGGGTCGTACGAGGCCAGCATGGACCCGTGGTTCTCGATCGCCCGGCTGAGCCTGCTCGACCGCGGCGTCATCTTCGCTGTCGCGCACATCCGCGGCGGCGGCGAGCTGGGCCGGCGCTGGTACGACGAGGGCAAGTTGCTGGCCAAGAAGAACACGTTCACCGACTTCGTGGCCTGCGCGCGGCACCTGGTCAAGGCCGGCTGGACGGCGAGCGACCGGCTGGTCGCCCGGGGCGCCTCGGCCGGCGGCCTGTTGATGGGCGCGGTGGCCAACCTCGCGCCGGACGCGTTCGCCGGGATCGTGGCGCAGGTGCCGTTCGTGGACGCGCTCACCTCCATCCTCGACCCGTCGCTGCCGCTGACGGTCACCGAGTGGGAGGAGTGGGGCAATCCGCTGGACGACCCCGAGGTCTACGCGTACATGAAGTCGTACACCCCGTACGAGAACGTGACCGCCGCCGACTACCCGGCCATCCTGGCGGTGACCAGCCTCAACGACACCCGGGTGCTCTACCACGAGCCGGCCAAGTGGATCGCCCGGTTGCGCGCGCTCGCCCCGCAGGGCGACTACCTGCTCAAGACCGAGATGGGTGCCGGTCACGGCGGCCCCAGCGGCCGCTACGACGCCTGGCGCGAGGAGGCGTTCGTCAACGCCTGGACGCTGGACCGCCTCGGCCGCGCCTGACCCCGGAGGTAAGGAGGGGCCCCTTGTTGACACCCGTCTGTGAGAAGGGGCCCCTTCTCTACCGGAGGCGTTAAGAGGGGCCCCTCCTTACACAGCGAGCGCGGCGGCGAGCACCGCGGCTTCGGCGTTGCCGCCGCTCACCACCGCGACCGTCCGTCCGGCCGGCAGCTCCCCGCGGTGGTACAGCCGGGCAGCCGTGGCCACCGCGCCGCTCGGCTCCACCACCAGCCGCGCGTCCCGCATCAGCCGGCCGGCGGCCGACATGATCTCGTCCTCGGTCACCGTGACGATGCCGTCGAGCCGCTCCCGCAGGTGCGCCAGCGTCAGCGCGGACAGGTTGGTGCGCAGCCCGTCGGCGCACGTCCGGTAGGTGCGTGCCACGTCCCAGACCACCACCTCGCCGGCGGCGAGCGACTCCCGGGCGTCGGCGGCCAGCGCCGGCTCCACGCCGATCACGGCGGCCGACGGGCGCAGCGCCTTGACCGCCGTGGCGACACCCGAGCCGAGCCCGCCGCCGCCCACCGGCACCAGGACCACGTCCACGTCCGGCAGGTCGGCGACGATCTCCAGCCCGATGGTGCCCTGCCCGGCGATGATCGCCGGATGGTCGAACGGCGGCACCAGCGCCGCGCCGGTCTCCGCCACGATCCGCTCCGCCTCGGCGAGGCGGCGGGCCGGCTGCACGAGTCGCACGTCCGCGCCGAGCGCCCGCATCCGGTCCACCTTGACCGCGGGCGCGCCCTCGGGCACCACCACCGTGCAGGGCACCCCGAACGCGCGGGCCGCGTACGCCAGCGCCTGCCCGTGGTTGCCCGAGGAGTGGGTGACCACCCCTCGGGACCGGAGCGCCGGGTCGAGCCGGGCCACCGCGTGGGTGGCGCCGCGCAGCTTGAACGACCCCACCGGTTGCAGGCTCTCCGGCTTGAGCCACAGCTCGTCGTCCCAGGCGGTGGGCAGCAGCGGGGTGCGCAGCACGGTGCCTGCCACGTCGTCGGCGGCGGCCCGGACGTCGGCGATCGAGATCAGCTCCATCGCACCATCCTGGTCCTAGACTGCCGGGGTGAGCGAGGAGGACCAGCCGGCGGCGCGGCGCGGACCGACCTGGGTGATCCTCCTGGTGGTCGCCGCCGCGCTGGTGGTCTGCTGCTGCTCGACAGCGATCGGCCTGGCCGTCGCCGGCTCGGCCGGGCTGCTCGGCCGCTGACCGGCCGGCTCAGGAGGCGCGCAGCTCCTCCACCGAGGTCGCGGAGCGCAGGAGGAGCAGGCCGGCTCCGACCGTGACCAGCACCGCCGCCAACCCACCCGCCGCGAACCAGGCCAACTGCTCCCACGGTACGTCCGGCGTGACGGTCACCTTCGGCACCCATTCGGTACGCGTCGCGACGCCGTCGGTGCCGCATCCCTGCGGACCGGTGTCGCAGACCACCCGCTCGAAGTCGCCGCCGCTGGGCGCGGGCAGCGTTCCCCGGATCAACAGGTAGCCGACGGTCAACGCGAGCGCGATCGCGGGCGCGGCCGGGGCGATCGAGGCCCAGAGCAGCGAGCGGCCGATGGTGGACCGGGGCACCCCGGTCGCCACCTGCGCCGCGTATGCCCGACGCCGGCTGGTGACACCCTCGACCACGGCGACCAGCAGTCCACCGGCGGCGATCGCCACGGCCACCGCGACGGCCAGGTCGACCAGGTCCATCGCGCCGAGATAGAACGAATCCGATCCGGCCATGCCGCCGGAGTCGGCGATCCTGGACAGTTCGATCCGGGCCAGGAAGTCGGCGCGGATCGCGGCGGCCCCGGCACCGAAGATCAGCGCGGCCAGTAACGCGGCGAAAGTGCGGCTGCCGGCCCACGGGTCGGCGGTGAGCCGGCGCGCGGCGAGCAGCGCCGCCGGTCCGCGCCCGTGGCGGTGCAGCACCCGCCCGACGGTGTACGAGATCCAGCCGGTGCCGGACACCACGCCGATCATCGCGGCGAGCGATCCGACGACCACGAGTGTCGGCACCAGCCCGTCGGGTTCGACCGCGTCACGCCGCTCGTACCAGAGCAGCAGCGGACGGATCGCGGCGAACGACGCCAGCGCGACCAGGATGAGCACCCCCGGCCACGGCCAGGGTGCCCGGGTGCGGACCCGGCGCACGACGCCGAACGGGGTGGTGGTGACCCGGCGCAGCAGCAGCGCGCTGACCAGCGCGGCGACCAGCGGCAGGCCGACCACGACGGCGGCCACGGCGGCCGGGGCCGGGTGCATGTCGGTGGGCAGGGGCAGCCGGCCCGCGGCGTCGGGCCGGTGCAGCAGCCGACGGCCGACCTCGAAGACGGCCAGGCCGCTGACGGTGCCGAGCAGGCTCGCCACCCCGGTCTCGGCGACCGCGAGCCGGGTGACCTGACCCGGGGTGGCCCCGGCCAGCCGGAGCGCGGCCAGCCGGCGGTCGCGCCCCGGCGCACCGAGGCGGGCGCACTGCCCGGCCAGCCCGAGCACCGGTACGCAGAGCAGCAGCAACGCGAACGCGACGCCGGGGCGCAGGCCGGGCTCGCGCAGCAGCGCGGTGGTGTACTGCTCGGACTGCGTCCACTCGTCGCCCGGCGGCTTCGCCACCGCCAGCACGGTCAGCGCGGCCAGCCCGGCCAGCGTCGCCAGCGCGGCGCTCAGCGCGGTCAGCGCCACCCGCGCCCCGTCGGTGCGGGTGCCGGCCAGCGCGAGCCGCAGCAGCGTGCCGGGCCTCACCGTGATCCGCCCGGCAGCGCCGGGTCGAGGCCCAGCCCGGTGTGGTCGACCATGCCGTCGCGCAGGCTCACCTCCCGGTCGGCGTACGCGGCGATCCGCGGCTCGTGGGTGATCAGCACGACCGTGGTGCGCTGTTCCCGGGCCAACCGGACCAGCTGGGTGAGCACCTGCTCGCCGGCGAGCGTGTCGAGCGCGCCGGTGGGCTCGTCGGCGAAGAGCACCCGGGGCTCGGTGACCAGGGCCCGGGACAACGCGCAGCGCTGCTGCTGCCCGCCGGACATCTCGCCCGGCCGGACGTCGGCGACCTCGGCCACCCCGAGCCGCTCCAGCCAGGTGAGCGCCGCCGTCCGCGCCGCTCGCCGCCCCGTGCCGGCGAGAAGCAGCGGAAGGGCGACGTTCTCCGCCGCGGTCAGCTCGGCGACGAGCTGGCCGAACTGGAACAGCACCCCGAACTCGGTGCGGCGCAGCCGGGAGCGGGCCGCCTCCGACCACGTGTCGATCCGTTCGCCGCGCCAGGTGACCTGGCCCGCGTCGGGGCGCAGGATGCCGGCGAGGCAGTGCAGCAGTGTCGACTTGCCGCACCCGCTGGGGCCGGTGACGGCGAGGATCTCGCCCTCGGCCACGTCGAGCGTCACGCCGCGCAGCGCCGGTGTCGGGCCGTATGCCCGAACCACGCCGCGCGCCTCCAGGAACGTCACGAGTGCACCTCCCGGTGCCAGTCGGCGACCCGGTCGAGGGTGGTGTGCAGCCACCGCAGATCCGCGTCGAGGTGGGCGATGGCGAAGTCGGCGGCGACCACCTCGTCGAGGTGGGCGCCGGGGGCGGTCTTGACCGCGGTCAGTTCCCGCAGCCGTGCGGTGTGCGCCCGGCGCTGGGCGATCAGGTAGGCGCGGGCCTGGTCGGCGTCGGCCACCAGCAACGCGACCACCACCTTGGCGAAGAGCGTGCTGGCCACGTACGGCATCGGTGGCTCGACGGTGGCGAGCCACGCGTCGAGCGCGGCCCGCCCGTCGTCGGTGAGCGTGTAGGCGGTGCGGTCCGGCCCGCCGTCCCGGGTGGGGCCGGCCGGGGCGACCAGGCCGTCCCGGTGCAGCCGGGCCAGTGTCGCGTAGACCTGCCCGAAGGCGAGTGGCCGGGCGCGGGGCAGCCGCTCGTCGTGGGCCCGCTTCAGCTCGTAGCCGTGACGCGGCCCGCCGGCGAGCAGCCCGAGCAGGACGTGCTGGGTGGACACGGCCCAACTATTCGCTGAGCGAATAGCGGTGTCAAGAGCGGGTCCAGGCCGGGTCGCGGCCGGTCCGGCCGAGCAGCGCGTCCAGCGAGGTGGGGTCGGCGTCGGTCGCCACCGGCGCGCCGAAGGCGCCCATCCGCTGCCCGGTGTCGCCCATCCGGTCCATGAACTCGTGCCCGGCCGCCACCACCGACGGCTCCACCACCAACGCCTGGCCGGTGGCACGGGCCAGGTCCCAGCCGTGCACGGTGAGGTCGATCAGAGCCATCAGCCCGACCGTCTCCTGGGGCAGCCCCATGCCGGGCGAGTCACCCTCCAGCGCGTCCGGGTCCGACCACGCCTCGACCAGCCGCTGCGTCTCGGTGGCGAACCGGTCCCGCCAGCCGTCGGTCAGGTGGTCGACCCCACCCGACCAGTCGACCTCCTCCCGCCGGGCCATCGCCTGGAAGTTGACCGCCACCTCGAACAGGTGGTTGAGCAGGTCGCGTACCGGATATTCGGGGCACGGGGTGGGCCGGTCGAGCTGGTCGTCGGCGACACCGCGCACCACCGCCGCCGTGCCCGGCGCGGCGACGGCCAGCAGTTCACTAGTCTTCGTGCTCATCGGGCCAGCGTATGAGGGCGGTCTTGAACAAATGCGACACGAACCGCGGCGGGACAGCCGGGGGATCCTCGATCCCGGCCGGCTGCTGCGCCGGGTCCGGTTCCGCCGCCGGCTGCCCGCCCCGGCGTTGCGCCCGTGGGTGGAGCACTACTGGTTGATCGACTGGGACCTGACCGAACCGTTCGACCAGCAGGTCGTGCCGCATCCGTCGGTGAACGTGGTGTTCCGGGCGCAGGACGGCGCGACGGAGCACGGCGAGATCGCCGGCGTGGACACCGGCCTGTTCGCGGTCACGCTGCACGGCGTCGGGCGGGTCACCGGCGTGCAGTTCCGTCCCGGCGGCTTCCGCCCGTTCTGGTGTCGCCCGGTGGCCGAGCTGACCGGTCGTCGCATCCCCCTCGCCGCCGCCCACCCCGCCGGAGCCGGCAGGCTCGTCGGGCCGGTCTGCCCGGGCGACGACGACGACCGGTGCCGCCGGCTGGACGACCTGCTGACCGGCTGGGCTCCGGTGCCGGACCCGGCCACCACCGAGGCGGTCGCGCTGGTCGACGAGATCCGCGCCGACCGGAGCGTGCTGCGGGTGGCCGACCTCGCCGACCGGCACGCCGTCTCCACCCGCCGGCTGCAGCGACTCTTCCTGGACCACGTCGGCGTCGGTCCGAAGTGGGTGATCCGGCGGTACCGGCTCCAGGAGGCGATCGAGCAGGCCGCCGCCGGGCCGCTGGACTGGTCGCGGGTCGCCGCCGAGCTGGGGTACGCCGACCAGGCGCACCTGGTCCGCGAGTTCACCGCCGTCACCGGCATGCCGCCCGCCGCGTACGCCCGCTCGCTGGCCGCCTCCGGCGGCGCCTGAGTCGCCGGGCGGGCCAGCCCCCGCGGTCGTCGACCGGCCCGGCCGCCGCGAGGGGCGAGTCATGCGACGTGGTCACCAGCTGTCACGGCAACCCGTGCCACCGAGATCAGCCCGAACCGCCTTTGCTCTGCAGCCACGGGCGCAGCACGCACCCACGGTGACCACAGCGACGCGACCGGCGCTGCGGCCGCACACCCACCAAGCCTGGTCACGACGGTGCTGCGCCAATGGCTGCAGAGCAAAGGCACCGACGGGTCGTGTCGCCACCCACACCGGTCGGGCACGAAGAGTGACAATGCCGATAACTGCGGAAAGTGACCGTCAGCGGCGGCGCACGGCGACCACGGCGACGTCGTCGTGGATCTCCGGCGGGGCCAGCTCGATCAGCAGCCGCTGGCAGAACTGGTCGAGATCGTCGTCCACCCGGGCGGCCACCACGCCGAGCGCCGCCATGCCCTCGTCGATGGTGGCGTCCCGCCGCTCGATCAGCCCGTCGGTGTAGAGCACCAGCGTGGCCCCGGCCGGCAACACGAACTCCAGGTCCGGCGGGCGCGGCGCGCGCACCCCGAGCAGCGGCGCGGACTGGGTGACGAACTCGACCCGCCCCTCCCGGCTCAGCAGCGCCGGCAGGTGCCCGGCGCTGGCCAGCCGGATCAGCCCGCTGCCCGGGTGCAGCAGCAACACGCAGATGGTGGCCAGCTCGGTCGGCAGCAGCGTACGCATCAGCTCGTTGACCCGGTCCAGGATCACGCCCGGCTGGTGCCCCTCGACCGCGTACGCCCGCACCGCGTGCCGCAGCTCGGCCATCACGGTGGCGGCGTGCAACGAGTGCCCGGCCACGTCACCGATCGCCACCAGCAGGTGCCCGTCGAGCATCACCAGCTCGTAGAAATCCCCGCCCACCTCGGTCTGCGCGCTCGCCGGCTCGTAGCGGACGGCCAGGTCCAGGCCGGTCACCTCGGGCAGCCGCCGAGGCAGCAGGCTGCGCTGGAGCGTCACCGCGATCCGGTGCTCCTCGTCGAAGGAACGCTGCGCCTCCACCGCCGACGCGACGGCCTGGGCGAGCTGCACCAGCACCGGCGTGCGCACGGTCTGGGTCGACGTGGGCACCACCACGTAGAGGGGGGCCCGGTCCTCGCGCAGCCGGGAGGCGGCCACGGTGACCGTGTCACCGGCCGGCCAGTCGGTCAACGGCCAGTTGGCCGCCTGGTCCACCCACACCCGGGTGCCGATCGGCACGCCGGTGTCGTCCACCACCCACGGCACGATCCCGGCCGGCGTGTGCGGGTCCGCGGCCACCCCGGCCAGGCAGTCCCCGTCGAACGTCTCGGCGACCACCGCCGCGGGCGACCGGAAGATCCGCGCGGCCCCGGACGCGGCGGCCTCCAACAGCCGGACGAAGTTCGGCGACGCGTGCATCTCCACCGTGGCGTCGGCCAGCGCGGCCAGCCGCTCGGCGAGCTGCTCGGCCCGCCGCCGGGCCTGGTAGTAGCGCAGCACCGCGTGCGCGGTGGCGACCAGTTCCTCCGGCTCGATCGGCTCGGTCAGGTAGGCGTCCGCACCCCGGGTGAGGCCCTGCGCCCGGTCCACCACGTCCACCGCGTGCGCCGAGACGTGGATGACCGGGGTGGACGGGTACGTCTCCTTGATCCGCTCGCACACCTCGAAGCCGCTCATGTCCGGCAGCCGGACGTCGAGTACCACCAGGTCGACCGGTTCCCGCCCCACCCGTTCCAGCGCCGCCGTGCCGTTCTCCGCCTCCACGGTCGTGAACCCGGCCCGGTTGAGCCAGTTCACCAGCAGGTAACGCTTCGGGCCGCTGTCGTCGACCACCAGCACCGTCGCCGGCCCGCCCTCCACCGTCACACTCCGCCCACGGGCAGGATCACGGTGAACGTGCTGCCCCGGCCCGGTTCGCTGGTCAACTCCAGCGTGCCGCCGAGCAGGGTGACCAGCCGCCGCGCGTACGGCAGGCCGAGCCCGGTGCCGCCGACCCGGGTCGTGCCGGGCACCTGGTAGAACTCCTCGAAGATCCGCTCGTGCAGCTCGGGCGGGATGCCGACGCCGGTGTCGGTGACCGAGAGGAGCCACGCCTCGTCGCGGCGTTCGGCGCGCAACCGCACCTCGCCCCGCTCGGTGAACTTCAGGCCGTTGTGCAGCAGGTTGCGCAGCACCTGGGCGAGCAGCACCTCGTCGGAACGCACCGTGGCCGGGGCGGGCGGCTCCTCGACCACCAGTTCCACCTCGGGCCGGGTGGCGAGCGCCCGCAGCGTGCCGCGGAGCTGCCCGAAGACCGCCCGCAGGTCGACCTCGGACCAGTCCGGCTCGATCCGGCCCGACTCCGCCTTGGCCAGGTCGAGCAGCTCGTTGACCAGGGCCAGCAGGTCGCCGGCGGAAGACCGGATCAGCCCCACCTGGCGGGCCTGTTCGCCGGTGAGCGGATCGGAGGCGGAATCGGCCAGCAGCCGCCCCAGCCCGATGATCGCGGTGACCGGGGCACGCAGCTCGTGGCTGACGTTGGCCAGGAACCGGCTCTTCGACTCGCTGGCGGCCCGCAACTGGGCCGACTTCTCGTCCAGCTCGGCGTAGAGCGCCACCACGCCGCGGTTGGTCTCCTCCAACTCCTCGGTGAGCTGGTTGTAGAGCGCCATCACGCCCCGGTTGGTCTCCGCCAGCTCGGAGTTGAGCACGGCCAGTTCGTCCCGTTGGCTGCGTACCTCGTCGAGCGCGGCGATGAGCTGGGCGTTCTGCGCGGCCAACTCGTCCAGCGCGGAGCCCGGAGCGCGCTCGGCCAGCTCGTCGCGGAGCTTGCCGGCGCGTTCCGGCGTCAGCTCCTCGGCGTGGTCCGGTACTCGTCGGGACATCCTCACGACGGTATCGCCCTCGACCGTGATCACCTGCAACGAGTCCACCAGACGCGCGACCGCGCCGGACTGCGGCTCGTACCGGCCGCCGGGGAGCGGACGGACCGGGGACAGGTCCACGTGGAGGCGGGTCCGGCCGGAGGTGGCGTCCCGGTCGACGGCGAACGTGACGTCCGCGCCGTCCACCCCGCGCAACAGTTCCCGGGCCACCTCGCTGAGCGCGGTGGCGATCCGGACCTGGTCCTGGTGCTCCAGCCCGACGGCCGCCGCGACCTCCCGGCCGCGCTGGCGGACCAGGAAGATGTCCTGCTCGACCCGGAGCGCCAGGTGCAGGAGCGGCTCGGTGCGTTCACTCATGCCGTGCCACCCGGGCGACCAGGACGCAGGCGTCGTCACGGCGGATCCCGGCGTCGCGCAGCAGCGTCGCGGCGGCCAGCAGCGGCGGACGGACGGCCAGGCCGGGATAGTCGTCCAGGTCCCAGCGGTCCACCACGCCGTCGCTGTGCATCACCAGCGTCGCGCCGGGCGGGAACGGGTAGTCGTACCCCCGGATGGCCGGGCGTTGGTGCCCGGCGATGCCCGGCAGCGACACCAGGCCGCGCCGCCGCTCGCCGGTGGCCACGATCATGGCGGCGATGTTGCCCAGGCCGGCGAAGTGGAGCTGCCCGGTCGCCGGATCCGGCTCGGCCACCGCGAGCGCCGCGCCGCGGGTGTGCGAGATGGCGGCGTGCAGGTGCCGCACCACCACGTCCGGCGGGCCGGCCGGCGCCGAGCGGAACGCGGCGACCGCGGCACCGGTGGCGGCGGCGGCCAGCGGCCCGTGCCCGAGCCCGTCGCAGACCAGCACCTGCCGGCGCCCGTCGGCCATCCGCACCGCGTAGCCGTCGCCGCTGTCCTGCTCGCCGGTGATCGGCCGGGCCAGCCCACCCGCCCAGTCGGGCGCCGGCGGTGGCCCGTCCCACACCTGGACGGTCAGGACCGTGCCCCGACCGGGCGTCGAGAAGCCGTCGAACCGGCTCGCCTGCCTGGTGATCGCGCCGAGGCCGATGCCGAGCGTGCCGGAGGTGGAGTGCCCGTCGGCCGAGGAGAGCGTCAGGTCGGCCATGCCGGGGCCGGAGTCGATGGCCACCAGCTCCACCCCGGCCCGCCCGTCGCGGCGCGCCGGACGCAGCAGCAGGGCGCCCTCGCGGGCGTGCTTGACCAGGTTGCTGGTGATCTCGGCGGTGACGATGGCCAGGTCCGCGACGCGCGGCGCGCTCAGTTCGAGCTGCCGTCCGAGCCGCTCGGCCACCCGGCGTACGCCGCCGGCGGTAGCGCCGTTGTCGACCCGGAACCACACGCCGTGGTCGGGGACGACGTCGGCGATCACCGCGACCACTTGGTGATGGTGATCGCCGTACCCTCGCCGACGGCGGTCTTGATGTCGAAGTCGTCGACGAGCCGGCGGGCGCCGCTGAGCCCGAGACCCAGGCCGCCACCGGTGGTGTAGCCGTCGGTGAGGGCCAGGTCGAGGTCGGGGATGCCCGGCCCCTGGTCGGCGAAGACGATACGGACGCCGCGGCGACGGCCGTCGGCGACGGTGGTCACCTCGGCGCTGCCCCCACCGCCGTAGATCAGCGTGTTGCGGGCCAGTTCGCTGGCGGCGGTGACCAGCTTGGTCTGGTCGACCAGGGAGAGCCGGACCGCGACGGCGGTGGTCCGCACCAGTTGCCGGACCCGGACCACGTCCTCGTCGCTACGGATCGCCTGCGTCGCGGGCGTCCCCAGGTCGAGGCCGGTGGTCATGGCGTCGCCGTCGGGTCGGCGTCCTCGTCGTCGAACGCCACGTCCCCGTCGTCGGCGCGGGTCGCCGCGATCAGCTCCATGCCCCGTTCGACGTTCAGCGCGGTGCGGATGCCGTTGAGCGAGAGGCCCAGCTCGACCAGGGTGATGGCGACGGCCGGACGCATCCCGACCACCACCGTCTCGGCGTCCAGCACCTTGGAGATGGACGCGATGGTGGAGAGCATCCGGCCGACGAAGGAGTCGACGATGTCCAGTGCCGTGATGTCGATGATCACGCCGTGGCATCCGGTGGCGACGATCCGCTCGGCCAGGTCCTCCTGGAGCTGGATCGCCGTCTGGTCGGACATGTCGACCTGGATGGAGACCAGCAGGATGTCGCCGATCTTGAGGATCGGCACCCGCTCCATCACGCCTCCCGGCGGGCGCGGCGGGAGGTGGTCTCGACCCCGGTCTGGCGCAGCACGTGGCGCAGCGCGTCGGCGAGGCTCGCCTTGGTGGCGATGTCACCGAACTCGATGCCGAGGGCGACGATCGTCTGGGCGATCTGCGGTCGGATGCCGGAGATGATGCAGTCGGCGCCCATCAGCCGGGCGGCCACCACGGTCTTGAGGATGTGCTGGGCGACCTGGGTGTCCACCGCCGGCACACCGGTGATGTCGATGATCGCGTACGGCGAGCCGGTGTCGACGAGCGTCTGGAGCAGCCGCTCCATCACCACCTGGGCGCGGGCCGAGTCGAGCGTGCCGACCAGCGGGACGGCGACCACGCCCTCCCACAGCTTGACCACCGGCGTGGAGAGCTCCAGCAGCTGCTCCGCCTGGTCGGCGATCAGGCTCTCCCGGGCCCGGACGAACGTCTCGAAGGTGAAGAGCCCCATCTGGTCGACCAGCGCGGAGAAGGCGACGAAGTCGCGCAGCGTGGTCTCGCCCTGCTCCTCCTCCATCAGCTCCAGCAGGGCGTCCTTGATCGCGAACACGCTGATCGCGGTCTCGGTGGCGCTGAATCCCTGCCGGGCCCGGGTGGTGGAGAGCTCCGCGAGCACCGCCCGCAGCTCACCGCCGTGCTCGTCGGCCAGCTCGCCGAGGCCCTGCCGGCCGGCGTCGACCAGGGCGCGGTGCAGCTCCTGCACCTGGCGGGCCAGTTCGGCCCGGCTGAGCCGGCCGCGCAGCGAAGCGGCGACGATCTCGATCCAGCGGTTGGACAACCGGTCTGCGTGCCGACTCAGCAGGTCGGCGAGCCGACCACCCTGTTCCGCGCTCAATGCCACGTTGACCTCCCAGATCTGGACGGGCGGACTCTATCACCGGGGTCCGTCGCACTACTTGCCACGGGACAAAGAAATGATCGACAGCACCTGTGCCGGCTCCCGTTCTGCGCGGCGCGGTCATCGTGGGATACCGTTCCACCGAACACAGGAGGTCGACGAATGTCCCTGACGGTGCACACGGAACAGCGCGGCGACGTGGTCGTGGTGTCGGTCGCGGGTGAGCTGGACATGGCCACCGCACCGCAGCTCCAGGACCAGATCACGGACCTGCTGGACAAGGGGCGCAGCCGCCTCGTGTTCGACCTGGCCGAGGTGTCGTTCTGCGACTCGACCGGGCTGTCGGTGTTCGTCCGCGCCAAGAACAGCTGCGACGAGGCCGGCGGCGTGGTCCGGCTGGCCGCCCCGCAGCGCGGTGTGCTGCGCATCCTCGAGGTCAGTGGCCTGGTCGAGGTGCTGCACACCTACCCGACGGTGGACGAGGCCGTCGCGGGCGACCCCACCCCCGCCTCCTCCTGACGCTCCCCGCTCAGCGCTCGTCCTCGATGTAGCGGGGACGGGCGATCACCATGCCCGCGGTCGTCTGCACGGCGAGCGCCAGCAGCAGGAAGCCGATCGGGGCGGTCCAACCGCCGGTCGCGGAGTAGAGGATGCCGACCAGCAGCGGGCCGAGCGCGGCGATGACGTACCCGGTGCTCTGCGCGAAGGCGGAGAGCGCCACGGTGCCCTCGGCGGTGCGGGCGCGCAGCCCGATGGTGGTCAGGATGAGCGGGAACGCCCCCTGGCCGAGCGCGAGCAGCAGCACCCACAGCGGCGCCAGGCCGCGCGGCGCGAGCGCCAGACCGAGGTACGCGGCGGCGGAGAACGCGGTCAGCGACAGCACCAGCGGGCGCAGCGTGGCCAGCCGGCCGGCCAGCGTGGGCATCATCAGCGCCACCGGCACGCCCAGCGCGGTCACCCCGGCGAGCAGCAGGCCGGCCGACTCGGGCCGGTAGCCGGCGTCCCGGAACAGCTGGGCCAGCCAGCCCATGATCGCGTAACCGCTGAGCGACTGCGCCCCGAAGTAGACCGCCATGGCCCAGCCCAGCCGCGTGCGGCCCGGGCGCACCCGGGCCGGGGCGGCGACCACCGCCGCCGGGGTCGCGGCCCGGTCGGCGGCCCGGCGGGCGGCGCGCGCCCGCAGCGTGAGCGGCACCCACGGGATCACCGCCAGCGCGGCCAGCCCGGCCCAGACGCCGAGCCCGGCCCGCCAGGAGCCGAAGGCGTGGGCCACCGGCACGGCGGAGGCGGCGGCCACCGTCGTGCCCACCGTCAGGGCCATCGTGTACGCCCCGGTGACCAGCCCGGTGCGGTGCGGGAAGTGCTGCTTGACGAGCATCGGCAGCAGGATGTTCGCCACCGCGATGCCGGCCAGCGCGAGCGCGCTGGTGAGCACGAAGACGGCCACCGAGCCGGTGACCGCGCGCAGCACCTGCCCGGCGGTCAGCGCGATCATGGCGAGCACCAGCACCCGGGGCGCGGCCCAGCGGCGGACCAGCCACGGGGTGAGCGCGCCCAGGCCGGCGAACGCGACGGTGGGCAGCGTGGTGACCACGCCGGCCATGGCGCCGGAGAGGCCCAGCCCGACGCGGATCTCGTCGAGCAGCGCGCCCAGGCTGGTCACCGCCGCCCGCAGGTTCAGCGCGACCAGCAGCATCCCGGCCAGCACCAGCAGGCCGCCCCGCACCGGGGTGACCGCCGACGCCGGTCCGGCCGCCGGGTCGGGTGCGGCCGCGGGCGCCGGCCCGGGCGTGACGTCGGCGGTGGGCGCGGTCGCGGCGGGTGGGGGTGGCGGGGTCATGACCTCGAACCTACAATCATGGGATGAATTTCGGCAGCAGGTGTAACCGGTGACACCCGTCGTGGATTCCGTCGCCGTG
This sequence comes from Micromonospora humi, assembly GCF_900090105.1. Lineage (GTDB taxonomy): Bacteria > Actinomycetota > Actinomycetes > Mycobacteriales > Micromonosporaceae > Micromonospora > Micromonospora humi. Next base: position 311,321 of record NZ_FMDM01000006.1, read on the forward strand.
CCGCCACGCGGCCACCGGGTCCGCCGGACGATCGAGCAGTTGCGGGCCCGCATCCTGGGCGGCGAGTGGCCGGTGGGCGGGCGCATCCCCACCGAGCCGCAGCTCGTCGCCGCGCTCGGGGTGGGGCGCAACACGGTCCGCGAGGCGGTCCGCGCCCTGGTGCACGCCGGCGTGCTGGAGTGCCGGCAGGGCTCCGGCACCTACGTGGTGTCGACCGACGAGCTGGCCCCGGTGGTGGCCCGCCGGCTCACCGACGACCGGATGGCCGAGGTGGTCGAGGTCCGGCGCGCCTTCGAGGTGGAGGCCGCCCGGCTCGCCGCGCTGCGGCGTACCCCGGAAGACCTGGCGGCGCTGGACGGCGCGCTCGCCGCCCGGGAGGCCGCGTGGCGGTCCGGCCGGGTGGACGAGTTCGTGGAGGCGGACGCCGCGCTGCACACGGTGGTGGTGGCCGCCGCGCACAACGCCATGCTCGCCGAGCTGTACGCGTCGGTCGGCGCCGCGCTACGCAGCACCGTCGCCCAGGCCATGGGCACCGCCCTGACCGAGGAGCGGTACGTCGACCACGGGCGACTCGTCGCGGCGATCCGGGCCGGCGACCCGGAGCGGGCAGCGATCGAAGCAGGTGCTTTTCTCGAGGGGCCGTCCGGGGCATAGGGTCTGCCGGACCGAGAATCGGACGGCACGGGAGTGCGAATGCTCAAGGGCTTCAAAGACTTCATCATGCGCGGCAACGTCGTCGACCTGGCGGTCGGCGTCGTCATCGGCGCCGCGTTCACCGGCGTGGTCACGCAGCTGACCAAGTCGTTCCTGGAACCGCTGGTGCGGGTGGTGATCGTGTTGATCACCGGGAACAAGGACGGGCTCAGCGGCTCGACGCCGAGCTTCCGCGGCATCGAGTTCGACTGGGTGGCGTTCGTCAACGCGGTGATCACGTTCGCACTCACCGCCGCGGCGCTCTACTTCCTGGTCGTCTACCCCATGAACAAGCTCGCCGAGCGGCGCAAGCGCGGCGAGGAGCCGCCGCCCTCGGCGCCCAGCGAGGAGGTCAAGCTGCTCACCGAGATCCGGGACGCGCTGCTCGCCGGCGGGCAGGGCACCCCCGCCCAGCGCGGCGCGCTGGACGACGTGCTGGGCCGCCGGCAGGAGCCGCCGACCCCGCGCTGACGCCATAGCTCATCGGCCCCCGCGGAGATTTCGCGGGGGCCGACGAGAATCGAACACATGTTCGATAGAGTCCGACCATGGAGCAGCGTAGGCACTGGTGGAACGGGAAGTGGGGGCGGCTCGCCCGGCGGGACGTCTTCCTCCGGGTGGACGGCGACCGCTGGCACGTGGAGCAGCGGGCCGGCGGCGCCGAGGGGGTCTCCCGCTTCTACGAGCACGCCAGCGTCGAGGAGGCCGAGGAGACGGTCCGGGCGCTGCTCGACGGGCCGGACACCTGGCGCGAGCTGTCGCCGCGCCCGCCGGGTGGCTGGGCCCCGTCCGTTTAGCGCCCGCGCCGCCCGGGAACCGCTTCGGCATGAGCCAGCAGCAGGACACCGTCTCCCGGGTCACCACCGGCATGCCTGTCGTCGACTCCACAGGCGTCGAGATCGGCACCGTGGACCTCGTCCGGCGCGGCGACCCGGCCGCGGTGACCGTGGAGGCTCCCGCCCCGGTGGACCCGGGCAGCAGCCTCGACGAGCTGATCGAGTCGGCCGCCGTCGACGAGCCGGACGTGCCCGCCGACCTGGCCGCGCGGCTGCTGCGCGAGGGCTACCTCAAGGTCTCCACCGAACTGGTCCACACCGGTGCGGTCTACGTGCTCGCCGATCGGATCGCCACCGTGGCCGACGGCGCGGTCCGCCTCACCGTCCCGGCGGCGGAGCTCCCTGCCGAGGAGTGACCGCACGTCATGGCCCCACGTCCGACCACGGGAGCCGACGAAAATGCGCCCGATCGGCCGCGGCCTTCCCCGGTGTCAACGCGCCCCACTCCCTGACCGTCGCGGCCAGGAACATGACGGCGTGGCGCCTGCAAACTTGATGGCGTAGATGCATCACGGCTGCGACCCGTTTAGGCCATCAAGTTTGCAGGCCGCTCGGGCCCATCTGTCGCACGGTCCGAGCCGGCCGGTCGTCGGGATCGGCCGGCGTCGGGACGGCCACCGGGATCGTCGGACGCCGGTGGAAGAGCAGGAGCATCAGGCAGCCGGCGACCAGGCCCCAGAACGCGCCGCCGATGCCGAGCAGGCTGACCCCGGAGGCGGTGACCACCAGCGTGACCACGGCGGCCTCCCGGGCGTACGGCTCGGCGACCGCCGCCGACACCGCGCCGGCCAGCGCGGCGAGCAGGGCCAGCCCGGCGACCGCCTCGACCAGCACCGGCGGGGAGAGCAGCACCAGCGCGGTCGCCACGCCGGCGCCGAGGCCGAGCAGGGCCAGGCCGATGCCGGCGGTGACCGAGGCGATCCAGCGCCGGTCCGGGTCGGGGTGGGCGTCGGGGCCGGCGGCGAGCGCGGCGGTGATCGCGGCCAGGTTCACCGCGTGGGCGCCGGCCGGTGCGCCGAGCGCGGTGGCGAGCCCGGTGACGCGCAGCGCGGAGCCGAGCGGGGCACGGTAGCCGAAGCCGGCGAGCACGGCGGTGCCGGGCACGTTCTGCGCGGCCATGGTGACCAGGAACAACGGCAGCGCGAGCCCGACGATCGCGGGCAGCGTCCAGGTCGGCGCGGTCAGCGCGATCACCGGGGCGGCGTCCAGCCGGGCCGGGCCGGTGGTGGTGAGCGCGATCGCCCCCACGGCCACGGCGAGCGCGCCGGGCACCGCCCAGCGGCGGGCGAACCGGTGCAGCAGCAGCCAGACCAGCACCACCGGCCCGGCGAGTCGGGGCACCTCGACCAGGGCGCGTACCGGCGCGGTGCAGAGCGGCAGCAGCACCCCGGCGAGCATGGCGGCGGCGATCGGGGCGGGGATGGCGGCGACCGCGCGGCCGAGCGCGGGGATCAGCCCGGCGGCGACGATCAGCGCGCCGGTGAGCAGGAAGGCACCCACCGCGGCGGGCCAGCCGCCGGGGACCGGCCCGGTGGCCACGAGCAGCGCCGCGCCGGGCGTGGACCAGGCGATGGCGAGCGGCAGCCGGTGCCGCAGGCCGAGCCAGACCGCGCAGGCGCCGCTGGCCACGCAGAGCGCGAGCAGGCCGGAGGCGGCCTGGGCCGGGTCGGCGCCGACCGCGCGCAGCCCGGCCAGGACGACGGTGAACGAGCTGGCGAAGCCGACCAGGGCGGTCACCACGCCGGCCAGCACGGGTTGGAGTCGACCGGCCACGCTTCCTCCTCGGGTGTTCCGTTTACGGAACGGCATGGTGTAGCACGATAGTCCCATGGACGTCGGCCCGCGGATCCGCGCCCTCCGGATGGCACGGGGGATCTCCCTGTCCGAGCTGGCGCGGCTGGCCGGGGTCGGGAAGGCCACGCTCTCCGGCCTGGAGAACGGTGCCCGCAACCCCACCCTGGAGACGCTGTACGCGATCACCGCGCAGCTCGGCGTGCCGCTGACCGCCGTGCTGTCGGCGCCCGAGGAGACGCCGACCGTACGCGGGGCCGCGGTCGGCGCCACGCTGCTCGAGGTGTTCCACGACCGGGACGCGACGTACGAGCTGTACCGGATGCGGGTAAGCCCGGGGCCGGCGCAGCTCTCCCCCGCCCACCAGGCCGGCGTGACCGAACACGTGACGGTGTTCTCCGGCACGCTCCGCGCCGGGCCGGTGGACGCCCCGCTCACCGCCGGCCCGGGTGGCTACCTGCGATGGACCTCCGACGTGCCGCACAGCTACGCGACGGTGGGCGACGAACAGGTCCGCGCCAGCCTGCTGCTGCGCTATCCGCGTCCGTCCGGTAAGGACAATTGACACATACCCAGGATGCAAGGGGATGACATTTCTTTCCGCCGACCCGGCAACGCGTAGAGACGCGAAGGCATTCTTCTTGGCAAGCTTGTCCCCATGACGCTCATCCTCCGCTCGGCGATCCTCAACGACGTCGGCCTCGTCCGGACCAACAACGAGGATTCCGCCCTCGCCGGTGACCGCCTGGTCGCGGTGGCCGACGGCATGGGCGGCCTGCCGGCCGGCGAGGTGGCCAGCGAGATCGTCATCCGGATTCTGGACGAGCTGACCCCGCCCACCGCCGCCGACGAGGCGGCCGACGCGCTGCGCGCCGTGGTCAGCACCGCGAACCAGCGCATCCGCGCGGCCATCACCGTGGACCCGGCCCGCGACGGCATGGGTACGACGCTGACCGCCGCCCTGCTGGCCGGCGACACGCTGGTCCTCGCCCAGGTCGGCGACTCCCGCTGCTACCTGTTGCGCGACCACGAGCTGACCCAGCTCACCCGCGACGACACGTTCGTGCAGGCGCTGGTCGACCAGGGCGCGCTCTCCCGCGACCAGGCCCGCCACCACCCGCAGCGCTCGCTGGTCACCCGCGCGGTGCAGGGCTCGGACGCGCCACCCGCGGTCGGCGCGCTCACCGTCTTCCCCGGCGACCGGCTGCTGCTGTGCAGCGACGGCCTGTCCGACTACGTGGAGGACGCCGCGATCGCCGCCGCGCTGGCCACCTACGGCGACCGCCAGCAGTGCGGCGAGCAGTTGGTGAAGCTGGCCCACCAGGCCGGCGCGCCGGACAACGTCACGGTGGTCATCTCCGACGTCACCGAGGCCTGAGCCGGGCCCGATTCGGGTTGCGACCCCCGCCCGGGCACGTTGGGATGAACGGATGCACATTCGCCGGCTGGCCACCGAGGACCGCCTGACCACCAGCTTCCCGCTACAGGCGTACGCGTTCGAGGCGTCGCCGATGACGGCGGCCCGGACCGACGAGTTCCGGGCCTACCTGCCGTACAACGCGGGGAACACCACGCTCGTGGTCGAGGAGGACGGCGTCACCACGGCGGCGGCCTCGGCGATCCCGATGCGGCAGAACCTGCGCGGCGCGGTGCTGCCGATGGCCGGCGTCGCCGGGGTGGCCACCCACCCGCTGGCCCGCCGGCGCGGGCACGTGCGGACGCTGATGCACCAGCTCCTCGACGGGATGCGCGACGAGGGTCACCAGCTCAGCGCGCTGTACCCGTTCCGCGCCTCGTTCTACGAGCGCTTCGGCTACGTCGGGCTGCCCCGGCGGCGTACCGCGGTCTTCGCCCCGGCGGACCTGGCGCCGCTGCTGCGGGCCGAGCTGCCCGACGAGCTGGTGTGGGAGCGGATCGGCGCGGGTTATCCCCGGTGGCGCGCCTACACCGACCGGTGCCTGCGCGAGCGGCACGGCTTCGCGGTCTTCCCCGACTTCCGCGCGGTCGGGTTGCGCGAGCGGGACGACCGTTGGCTGGTCAGCGTGGTGCGCGGCGGCGAGACGGTCGGCGCTGTCACCTACCGGATCGACGACCACGCCGGCACGCTGATCGCCGACGACCTGCTCTTCGACGACCCGTACGCGCGGGCGTCGCTGCTCCAGTTCTTCGCCCGGCACGTCGACCAGGTGACGAAGATCAGCGTCGAACTGCTCCCGGACGAACTGCCCGAGCTGTGGCTCACCGACGTCGAGGTGCACACCGAGGCTCGGGTGCACCGGCCCGACTCCTCCGCGCCGATGGCCCGGCTGCTCAGCCTGGAGGCGCTCGCCGACCAGCCGGTCGGAGTCGGCCGGGTGCTCGTCGAGCTGGTCGGCGACCGTTGGCTCGCCGGCCGGCACCTGCTCGACGGCACCACCGGCAAGCTGGCGGTGCTGCCGGCCGACAACGCCGCCGAGGGCAGCGTGCCGTGTGCGCGGCTCACCGCCGCCGGGCTCTCCGCCCTCGCGTACGGGGTGCTCGACCCGACCGAGGTGGCCGTGCGCGGGCTGGGTGAGGTGCCGGTGGAGGCGGCCACCGAGCTGCGTCGACTCTTCCCGCGTGAGCTGCCCTACCTGTTCGCCGACTTCTGATCCGGTTGACGACGCCGGGCCGGGGGTAGGGTCCTGCGCGTGCCGGAGTGGTTGGAAGCGGGATTCTGGGGCCTGCTCGCCGGGTCCGCCCTGTTGATCGGGGCGGCCGTCGGGTTCTTCGTACGGGTGCCGCGCCGGGCCACCGCGTCGGTGATGGCGTTCGGGGCCGGCGTGCTGCTCTCCGCCGTCTCGTTCGAGCTGATCGACGAGGCGCACGAGCAGGGCGGCCTGCTGCCGGTGGCGATCGGCGCGGCGGCCGGCGCGCTCGCGTACACCGGGGCGAACGTGCTGCTGGCCCGGCGCGGGGCACGGCACCGCAAGCGCTCCGGCGACGAGCAGCCCTCCGAGCAGGAGCAGCCCGGTTCGGGCAACGCGATAGCGGTCGGCGCGCTGCTCGACGGCGTACCGGAGTCGGTGGTGATCGGCACCAGCCTGCTGGCCGGCGGCCCGGTCAGCTTCGTCACGGTGATCGCGGTCTTCCTCAGCAACGTGCCGGAGGGGTTGTCCAGCGCGGCCGGCATGCGGCAGGCCGGGCGGACCCGGCGGTACGTCTTCGGCCTCTGGATCGCCATCGCGTTGATCTCCGGCGCCGCGTCGCTGGCCGGGTACACGCTGCTCGGCGGCGCCCCGCCCGAGGTGCTCGCCACCATCACCGCGCTCGCGGCCGGCGCGATCCTCGCCATGATCACCGACACCATGGTCCCGGAGGCGTTCGAGGACGCGCACCTGCTGGTCGGCCTGATCACCGTGCTCGGTTTCCTGGTCGCGTTCGCCCTCTCCCACACCTGACGCCCCGGCGGGTGGCTTAGCGGCGGGTTAAGGATCGCCGGTGGAGTCGTGCCGGAGCGGCCCGCCCTCCTAGCATCGGGCGGGTGCGCGTGAAGTCCGCTGTCTCCCTGCTCGTCCTCGCCCTGGCCACCGCCACGCTGCCCGGGTGCGGTGGCGGCGACGACCCGTCCGACCGGCCCGCCCCGGCCGCCGCCACCGGCACCCCGGCCGGCACACCGGCCGGCCCGGCGGCCGACGCGCCGGCGGCCTCGCCGAGTGCCCGCGCCGGCTTCGGCAGCGCCAAGCCCAGCCCCTCCCCCGCCACGCCCGCGCTGCGCGCCGGCAACCCGGCCGGGCGGGCCACCGTGCCGGCCGAGGCGCGCGCGGTGGACACGTCGCGCCCGACCCGTACCGTCGGGACCGGCACACCCGCGAGCTGCACCTCGGCGGCGGTGGTGAAGGCGGTCGCGGCCGGCGGCGTCATCACGTTCGACTGCGGCCCGGCGCCGGTGACCATCACCATGAAGGCCACCGCCAAGGTGGTGAACGCGCACGGCCCGCGCATCGTGCTGGACGGCGGCGGCAAGGTCACGCTGAGCGGCGGCGGCAGCCGTCGGATCCTCTACATGAACACCTGTGACCAGGCGCAGGGCTTCACCACCTCGCACTGCCAGAACCAGGACCACCCGCAGCTCACCGTGCAGAACCTGACGTTCACCGGCGGCAACTCCACCGGCGACCGGACCGAGGGCGGCGGGGGCGGCGCGATCTTCGTCCGGGGTGGGCGGGTCAAGGTGGTCAACTCGCGGTTCGTCGACAACCGCTGCGACCGCACCGGCCCCGACCTGGGCGGCGCGGCGCTGCGGGTGCTCAGCCAGTTCGAGAACAAGCCGGTGTACGTGGTGGGCAGCACCTTCACCGGCGGGGTGTGCGCCAACGGCGGGGCGCTGAGCAGCATCGGTGTCTCCTGGACGGTGCTGAACAGCGTCTTCCGCGACAACCGGGCGGTCGGCACCGGCGCGAACCCGGCCCGGGGCGGTACGCCGGGCGGCGGCAGCGGCGGCGCGATCTACTGCGACGGCAACGAGTTCACGGTGAAGCTCGCCGGCACGATCATCGAGGACAACAGCGCCAACGAGGGTGGCGGCGCCATCTTCTTCGTCAGCAACAACCGCACCGGCACGATGACGATCTCCAGCTCGACGCTGCGGAGGAACCCGAGCAGGGGTTTCGAGACGAAGGGCTTCCCCGGCATCTTCTTCCTCGGCGCCCGCCCCCCGTCGGTCACCCGGTAAGGCGGGGCCCCTTCTTAACGCCTCCGGTAGAGAAGGGGCACCTTCTCACCGCCGTGGCGCGGGTCAGTAGGGGTTGGGGTGGCCGGGGAGGGCGCCCTTCGTCAGGGCCGCGGGGCGGCCGGGGAGGGTCGGGTCCGTGGACAGGGGCGGGGCGTTGGTGCCGGCCCTCGTCGCCATGCCGGCGATGAGGTCCCGCAGGGCGGTCACCGTGTCCACGCGGGGCGCCCAGCCCAGTTCCGTCTCGGCCCGGTGGGTGGACATCAGCGGGACGTTCAACGCCAGGTCGACCCAGCCGGTGTCCACCGGTTGCAGGCGGGCCCGCCAGGTCACCGCCGCCGCGCCACGCAGCACCGGCACCGCCACCGGGACCGTCCAGCCGTGGAAGTGCCGCGCCACCAGCTCCGGCGTGAGCACCGGGTCGGTCGCCACGTTGAACGCGCCGCGCGCGTCGCCGAGGACGGCCCGGGCGTACGCGTCGGCCACGTCGTCGGCGTGCACCGCCTGCATGCGCAGCCGCCGGTGCGACGGCACCAGCGGGATCCGGCCGTAGCGCAGCAGCCGCACCGGCACCAGCGGGCCGAGGAAGTAGCGGCTGATCTCCGTACCGGCCTCGCGCTGGAAGATGAGCCCCGGTCGCAGTCGCACGATGCGCAGCTCCGGGTGCTCCCGCCGCACGTCGTCCAGCAGCGCCTCCACCTCCGCCTTGTCCCGGCTGTACGAGGACGTCTCCACCCCGGTCGCCGGCCAGTTCTCGCTGACCGGGCGGTCCTTCGGGCCGGGCGCGTAGGTGCCGACCGACGAGGCGTACACCAGGGCGGGAACGCCGGCCCGGACGGTGGCCTCGACGACCGCGCGGCTGCCGCCGACGTTGGTCCGGTGAAGCGTGCGCCGGTCGTGGCTGGGCTGGATCTGCCAGGCCAGGTGCACGACCGCCCGCGCCCCGGCGAAGATCCGCACCAGCTCGTCGGCCGCGCCGGGCGCGCCGATGTCGCAGGAGTGCCACTGGACGTCGTCGTACGGTTCGCCGGCGTCCGGCCCGGGCAGCCGGCGGGCCACGCCGACCAGTTCGGCCGCCGACTCCTGCCGCAACCGGCGGAGTACGGCGGTGCCGACGTTGCCGGTGGCCCCCACGATCACGATGCGCATGTCCGGTGCGGTACCCGCTGAACCGGACAGCAACCGCCCCGGGTCGAGACACCACCCCGGGAGTACGGGATCCCGGCGCGTACATCCCGGGTGGTAGCCCGACCGGCAACTCCGGCACGACGCGCTCCCGGAAGGCCCGTCCATACGCTCCCGCTCGTACCCGCAGCTCACGACCTTCAGGGAGTTCCGATGTCAATCAACGATCTGCTCGCCGCCGGTGGGGTCGGCGGCTCCGGACGGGTCGGCGCCACCGCGTTCGCCCTGGTGAGTCTGGCCAGCGTGATCATCGGAGGGCTGGCGGTCCGCCGGGTGGGCGCCGGCCGGCGCCGCGCCCCGCTGGCCCTGGCGGTCGGGGTGGTCGGCCTGGTCCTCAGCGCGTCGCACCTGGCGCTGACCACCGAGGGCTTCGGCACCGGTCAGGGGCGGGCCGGGGCGATCGTGGGCGTGGTGCTGGGGCTCGTCGGCGTCGGGCTGGGCGCGCTGGCACTGGCCCGCTCCCGCCGCACCGCCTGACCGGCGCCGCCGGCCAACCTGGTCAGGAGGGCGCGAGCCAGCCCGGCACGGTGAGCCCCGACTCGTACGCCAGGATCACCAGCTGGGCGCGGTCCCGCATCCGGGTCTTGGTCATGATCCGGCTGACGTGCGTCTTCGCGGTGGCCGGGCTGAGCACCAGCCGGGCCGCGATCTCGTCGTTGGACAGGCCGGCGGCGACGAGCGCGAGCACCTCCCGCTCCCGGTCGGTGAGCGCGTTCAGCCGGGGCCCCGGCTCGGGGTGCCGGACCCGGGCGGCGAACTCGGCGATCAGCCGGCGGGTGATGGCCGGGGCGATGAGCGCGTCACCCCGCGCCACCACCCGTACCCCGTGGATCAGCTCCGCCGGCTCGGTGTCCTTGACCAGGAAGCCGCTCGCGCCGGCCCGCAACGCGCCGTAGACGTAGTCGTCCAGGTCGAACGTGGTCAGGATGATCACCCGGGCGTCGGCGTGGGCGGCGATCTCGCGGGTCGCGGCCAGACCGTCCATCCGCGGCATCCGGACGTCCATGAGGACGACGTCCGGCCGTAGCCGCCGGGCCAGCCGTACCGCCTCGGCACCGTCGGCGGCCTCACCGACCACCTCGATGCCGTCCTCACCGTCGAGAATGGAGCGGAAGCCGGCGCGTACCAGTGTCTGGTCGTCGGCGACCAGCACCCGGATCATCCGGCCACCCCCGGCTCCGGACGCGGCGCCGGCACCGCCGCGCCGGCCGGCAGCGGGTCGGACCGCACCGGCAGGTGGGCGCGGACCAGGAATCCGCCGTCCGGCCCGGGCCCGGCGCTCAGCGAACCGCCCAGCGCCCGGGCCCGTTCCCCCATGCCGAGGATCCCGTTCCCGGGCGGGCACGAGGTGCCGGCGCCGTCGTCCGCCACCTCCACCAGCAGGCCGTCGCGGTCCGGCCGGACCCGGACCACCGCGCTGGTCGCGGCCGCGTGCCGGGAGACGTTCGTGAGCGCCTCCTGGACGATCCGGTACGCCGCCAGGTCCACCTCCGCCGGCAGCGGCCCGGTCGCGGCCACCTCGGTGCGGATCCGTACGCCGCCCCGCCCCGCCGTCTCGACCAGCTCGCCCAGGCGGTCCAGCCCGGGTGCGGGCGCGGTCGGCGCGTCGCCGTCGCGGCGCAGGATGCCGAGCGTCTCCCGCAGTTCCCGCAGTGTCTCCCGGCTCGTCTGCTTGATCGCGGCGAGCGCCGCCGCGGACCGTTCCGGATCGGGGCGGTGCAGCGCGGCGCTCGCCTGCACGTTGATCGACGACAGGTGGTGACCGAGCAGGTCGTGCAGCTCGCGGGCGATGCGCAGCCGTTCTTCGGTGGCCCGACGCCGGGCCTCCTCGTCCCGGCCCTGCTCCGCGGCGAGCACCCGGGCCCGCACCTCGGCCAGATAGGCCCGCCGGTTCCGGGTCACCCCGACGATCACCGCGACCAGCCACCCGGCGTGCAGCAGCGTCGCGCCGTTCCCGCCGGCGCCCGTCCGGTCGTAGCCGTCCGCAACGGCGAACGAGACCACCGAGGCGACGCCGAGCCCCACCGCGACGGCGAGGTGCCCCTCGTCGACCACCGTGTAGAGCGCCACGACGAACACCAGCATGACCGGCCCGGGCCGGTGCAGCAGCACCCCGTAGGCACTGACCGCCGCCAGCGCCGCCACGCCCACCGCCACCGGGTACCGGCGGCGGGCGTAGAGCGCCGCAGTCGACAGGAGCACGACCAGCAGCGCCACCGACTCGGCGGCGGTGTCGACGCCGTCCGCCTGCACCAGCAGGCCGACGAGCGCCACCAGGCCGACCGCCGGCACCAGGGCCGTCGCCGCCACCCGGTCGCGCCAGCTCGACATGGCCGAAGCGTAGCGGCCCGGGCGACAAGGTCGCCCGGGCCGCGCCCGTCACCGCCGGACGATCGTGAAGCCGCCCGGCAGCACCACCGCCGGCACCGTGCCGCCCCGGACCTGCGCCCGGGTCCGCCGCACGCCCCGCGCGTCGTACGTCTCGACGCACGCCGTCCCCGAGCCGGGCACGGTGACCGTGACCGTCGTCGGCGTGCGGGCGGCACTGCGCAGCAGCGCCGTCGCCGACCCGGTGCCGGCGATCACGTACCGGGAGACCAGCGGTTCGAGCAGGACCGCGTCGACCACGGCGTCACCACCGGTCGAGACGGCCACCAGGTCGACGCCGCCGGCCGGCGCCTCCGCCGGGCCGCTCGGCGTCACCGGAAGCAGCGCGCCGGGCGCCGGAGAGGCACCCTGGTCGCCGACCCGCCCGTGCCGGACGCTGCCCACGGTCCGCTCCCGGCCGGCGGTCGAGGTGGACCACCTGGTGACGGCCCGGCTGCCCGGCCGCAACTCGACCACCGGGAGCACCAGCCGGGGCTGCTCCGCCGCCGGCAACCGCCAGCGGGCGCTCGCGCCGGCCGGCAGCAGCGCGTACCCGCCGCTGAACGCCGACTCGCCGGTCCACGCCGGGTCGGGGGTGACCACGCTCGCGCCGCCGGTCAGCGTGGCCTGCTCGGCCTCCACCATGGTGCTGCCGACCCGGGTCACGATCCGACCCTGCCGGGCCAGCGCGGCTACCTCCGGGTGGGCGTCCAGCGCCAGCATGCTGAGCAGGCCGTGGATGGTCGACTCCGCGCCGGCGTTGCGGTTGACCGTCCCGTCGCCGGCGATGCCGTCGACGGTGCGCCCGGTCGCCGGGTCGTACCCGGGCACGCCTGCCGCGTTGGCGCCGAAGTACCAGGCCGCCACCATCCCGGCGAGCTGCCGGAACCCGGCGCGCCCGGTGGCGTCGGCGACGGCGAGCAACGACTGCACCCTGGAGTCCACGCCGTAGGCGATCTGCGACCGGTCCGTCGCTGTCGGCTGCCGACCGTTGTCCGGGCCGCCGGAGGTCAGCAGCCACGGCGTGAAGACCGCCGAGTCGGTCACCGCCGGCGTCACCAGCCGCCGGTCGCCGAGCACGCGGGCAGCGACGGCCAGCGCGGCGGGCATCTGCGAGCCCCAGGCGTGCCACACCGACCGGGACAGCGCCCAGGGGCGCACCGCGCCGAACGGCCATTCCCGGACGCCGCCGTCGGAGAGCGCGGCGATGCCCTCGGCGAACCGGCTCAACGCCCGCCGCGCCCCGGCGCCACCACCGGCGCGCACGTACGCGGCCAGCCCGAGGACGGCCTCCGCGGTGGCGTCCGCGCCGTCCGCGATCAGCCAGGCGGGCGTACGCTCGCCGTCGACGACCTGCCACCTGCCGTACCGCACGAGCACCTGACGCTCCACCGCACCGACGGCGAGGTCGAGCCGCTCCCGCAGGAACGCCGCGAACCCGGGATCGGCGGTACGCCAGGCGGCGTACCCCTCGCCCAGCGCCCAGATTGTGCGGGCCAGCCAGTACGACGGACCGCTGTCGGACGGGTCGGGCAGTTCCACCGGCTCGGCGCTCGGGTTCAACGTGCCGTCCGGCTGCATCCAGAGCACCACGTTCCCGGCGTTCTCTCCGGTGGCGGTCTGCAGGTAGGTCAGTCCCCGTAACAGGGCGTACGAGGCGTCCCGGCTGCTGACGGCGCCGGTGGCCCGCCAGTGCCGCAGGTAGACCACGGCGGCGCGGGCGATGTCGTCGGCGTTGAAGGCGCCCTGCCCCCAGGTGTCCGTCTCCGGGTGGTAGGTCCCACCGCCGACCCGGCGGTAGGTGCCGTCCGGGTTCGGGTCGGCGTACGTCCACAGCACCCCGACCGAAGGATCGTCGGCGAGCCGGTACGTGGTGTGCCCGGCCTGCCCGGGCGGCGTGACGCGGTCACCGAGGAAGTCCAGATGGGACAGGTTGGTCAGCGAGGTGGCGGGGGCGGCCCCGGCGGAGGCCGGCGCCAGCAGGGGCGCGGTCAGCGCGAGGCTGCCGCCGAGCAGGAGTGATCGACGCTTCATGACGGTCTCCTCGGTGGCTCAGGGGGTGTGGTCGAGCCGGGCGACGCCGATCTTGGTGTCCGCCATCCCGTAGAACACGTAACGCACGCCGTCGACCTCCTCGATCGCGGTGGGGAAGACGACGTTGGGCACCGTGCCGGCCTTCTCGTCCTCGGTGTCCGGCGCGAGGATGGGCTCGGCGGTGCGGGCCAGCACCCGGGCCGGGTCGGCCGGGTCGAGCAGCATCGCCCCGGCGGAGTACTCGACGCGTTGGGTGGTCGGGTCCCAGCCGCTGGGGGCGTGACCGGTCACCCCGTGGTGGATGAGCAGCCAGCCCTCCGGCACCCGCAGCGGCGGCGGGCCGGCGCCGATCTTCAGCTCCTCGTAGGGGAACTCGGACAGGGCCACCACCCGGTGGTTCCGGGGGCGGGCCAGCGCGCTGAGGTCGGCGTGCACCTCGTCCACCGGCACGTACGAGATCCAGATGCCGGGCCGTTCGTCGGTGGTCCCGGCCGGCAGGTGCACGCCCTCGCCCGGGCGGAACCAGCCCAGGTCCCACATCGGTCGGTGCAGCATGGCGTAGCAGGGCCGGCCGTCCGGGCCGGGCACCGGTTCGGGGAAGAACACCGCGTCCTTGTTGGGGAACAGGTTGAGGTCGGTGTCCAGGTCGGGCTGGTAGGCGAACTGCACCGGCCCGAGCCGCCGCCAGGAGCGCAGGTCGGTGGAGGTGGCCAGCGCGAGGCGGGGGCCGAGCGGCCCGTACGCGACGTAGGTCATCAGGTGCCGGCCGAGCCCTGGCACCCAGGTGGTGCGCGGGTCCTCCACCCCGGCGTTGTGCAGGCCGCGTTCCCAGCCCTCGTCCGGGGCCAGCACGACGCCCTGCCGGCGCACGCCGACCGGTACGCCGTCGCGGAGTTCGACCTCGGCGAGCCCGACGCGGGACACGTTCCCGTCGGCGACCAGCCGGGGCAGCAGGTGCAGCCGGCCGTCCGGGGTGCGCCCGCTCGCCGGGTTGAGCACCCCGGCGGTCTCGAACGGTTCGGCCGGGTCGGGCGCCATCAGCACGCCCAGCCGGGTCAGCGTGTACGGGACAGTGGTCGAGAGAGAACGCATGTCAACCTTTCACACCGGAACCGATGTCGGTGGAGATGAAGTGTCGTTGGAAGGCCAGGAAGAGGCCGACGGCCGGCGCGGCGAGCACACAGGCCCCGGCCAGCACGGCCCCGTACGGGTTGGCGGCGCGGGCCGCCACGTTGCTGATGTAGTTGGCCAGGGAGACCGCCAGCGGCTGCATGTCCGCCTGCTTGGTGATCAGGAAGGGCCAGAGGAACTCGTTCCACGGCCCGATGAAGGTGAGCAGCACCGCGGTCAGCAGCGCGGGGCGGACCAGCGGCAGCGCCACCGACCAGAGCAGCCGCAGTTCCCCGGCGCCGTCGATCCGGGCGGCGGCGAACAGCTCGTCCGGCAGTTGCAGGAAGAACTGTCGGAAGACGAAGACCGCGGTGGTGTTGATCGCGAACGGCAGGATCATCCCGAGGTAGGAGTCGGCCAGCCCGTACCCGCGCACGATCAGCACGTAGAGCGGGATCAGCAGGAGCTGGAAGGGGATCACCTGGACCAGCAGCACCAGGGCGAACAGCGTGCCCCGGCCACGGAACCGCAGCCGGGCCAGCGCGTAGCCGGCGAGCACCCCGAAGACCACGGTGCCGAGGATGACCCCTCCGGTGAAGATGCCGGAGTTGACCAGCGACCCGAGCAGGTCGACCCGGGAGTTGATGTCCCGGTAGTTGTCCAGGGTGAGGCCGGAGGTCGGGAACGCCCCGGCCACCGAGGTGTCCGGTTCGGACTGCAGGCTGCCGACCAGCATGTAGTAGAAGGGGAAGAGGAACAGCAGGGCCCCGGCGAACAGCGCCACGTAACGCAGCAGCCCCGGCCACCGGGCGGTGGAAGTCGGTGTCACGTCAGTCCCTCTCGATCAGCCGGCGGTTGACCCACGAGATGATCAGCACCCCGATCACCAGCAGCACGCCGATGGCGGCGGCCACGTCCGGCTGGCCCTGCTGGATGCCGCGCTGGTACATGACCAGCACCGGCGAGGCGGACGCCCCGTTCGGGCCGCCCCCACCGGTGAGCAGGTAGGGCTCGGTGAACAGGTTGGCGCCGGTGATGGTGGCCAGGATGACCACCAGGGCGGTCGCCGGGCGTACCGCCGGCACGGTCACCGATCGGAACCGCCGCCACCATCCCGCGCCGTCGACCGACGCCGACTCGTACAGCTCCCTGGGCACGTTCTGCAGCGCGGCGAGGTAGAGCAGGATGAAGAAGCCGAGCTGCTTCCAGACCACGAACACCGCGATGACCGGCATCGCCAGTCCCGCGTTGACCAGCCAGGACGGGTCGGGCGCCAGCGGGCCGAGCACCGAGTTGACCAGCCCGTCGGAGTTGAACAGGAACAGCCACACACCGACCACCGCCACGCTCGCGGTCACGTACGGCACGTAGAACGCGACCCGCAGAAACGTCCGGGCGTGCACCACCCGGTTCAGCGCGACCGCCAGCAGCAGGGCCAGCACCGTGGTCAGCGGCACGTTGATGACCAGGAAGATCCCGATGTTGCCGAACGACTGACGGACCGCGGGGTCGGCGAGCACCGCGCGGTAGTTGTCCAGCCCGACGAAGGGCCGGTCCACCGCCGCGCCCGGCGCGGCGAAGAAGTAGTCGTGGAAGCTCATCCAGACCGCGAAGCCCAGCGGGTAGGCGAACACCACGGCGATGAACACGGCGTAGGGAGCGGCCAGCACCATGCCGACCGGGTGGCGGCCCAGCACGGCCGTCACCCGGCCCCGGCCCGCCGGTCGCGGGCTCCGGGCGGCGGCCCCGGTGACCGGGGCCGCCGCGGTGTCGGCGGTGGACATCAGGAGCCGGCGGCGAGCTGGTCGACCTTGTCCGCGGCGCCGGCGAGGGCGTCGGGCACCGGCTTCTTACCGAAGATCACCGACTCGGAGTACGCGTCGCGGAACGCCTGCCAGACGGCGACCGAGTTCGGCACGTTCGGCACCTCGACCGTCCGGGCCGCCTGGTCGGCGAAGGCCTGGTAGGCCGGGTTCTTGGCGAAGTGGTCCGGGTAGGCGGCGGCCAGGTCGCTGCGCAGCGGCATCTGGCCGGTCTTGGCCAGCAGTGCGCCGTCCTGTTCCTTGCTGGTGGCGAAGCGCATCACGTCCCAGGCGGTGGCGCGGTTCTGGCAGGCGGAGTACATCGCGACGTTCTTCGCGTCGCTGAAGGTGCGGATCTGGTCGGCCGGCTTGCCGGTGGACGTCGGCACCGGCACCGCGCCCCACTTCACCTTGCTGCCGTACACCGAGATCGCCCAGGGGCCGACGATGGCCATGGCGGCCTTGCCGTCGGCGAACGAGTCGCCGTTGTACTTCTCCTTCGGGGCGAGCCCCTCGGTGTAGAGGGTCTTCCAGAACTCCGCGACCCGCTGGCCCTCCGGCGAGTCGAACTGGGCCTTGCCCTGGTCGACGAGCTGCTTGCCGTCGGTCTCCGCGGCGAACAGCGGATAGAAGTCGAACCAGGACTGGAAGAACTCGCTGGTCGGCGCCGGATAGATGGCGGCCTGCGCGGCGCCGGAAGACTTGATCTTCCGGGCGGCGGCGAGGAACTCGTCGTACGTCGCCAGTGAGGGCCGCTCCGGGTCGAGGCCGGCCTTGGCGAAGATCGTCTTGTTGTAGAAGATCATCACCGGGTTCGACTTCCAGGGCAGCTGGTAGAACTTGCCGTCCGGCGACTTGTACTGCTCCGCCGTGCCGCCGGTGCGCTCGTTGACGTATGCCGCGCCGCCGTCGAACGAGTCCAGGGCGACCAACCCGCCCTGTTTCTGGAACTGCGGCACGGCCGCCGGCGCGGTGTTGAAGATGAGGCACGGCGCGTTGCCGGCGGTGATGGCGGCCCCGATCACCTCCTCCGAGCTGGTGCCCGCCGGGATCTCCTGCGCGGTGATCTTCTGGTCGGCGTGCTGCGCGTTCCACGCCTCGACCATCGCCTTGCCCCAGGCCAACTCCTCCTGGTTGTTGGACAGCCAGATGTTGATCGGACCGCGGGCGGCGTTGGCCTCGGCGGCGTCGCCGCCACCACCGCTGCCGTCGCAGCCCGCGGTGACGGCGAGGGCGGCGGTCAGCAGCAGGGCCGGGAGGGTACGTTTCATGTCTGCTCCGATCGGGACGGTGCGGGCGGGCGGCGCCGCTGGGCGGGTGGTGCCGGTGGTGGAGCGGTGGAGGCCCGGACGACGAGCCGCGCGGGCGGCGTGGGCACGTCGGCCACGGGCTCGCCGTCGATGAGTTCGAGCAGGGCGCGCGCGGCCGCCCGACCCCACTCGAAGGGGTCGGTGCGCACGGTGGTCAACGTCGGGCTGACGTAGCCGGCCAGCTCGGCGTCGTCGAAGCCGGTCACTGACAGCTGCCCGGGCACGTCGACACCGAGTTCCCGGGCCACCGCGAGCCCGGCGATGGCCATCAGATCGTTGGCGTACACGATCGCGGTAGGCCGCTCGGCCCGGTCGAGCAACTCGCGGGTTGCCTGCGCGCCACCGGCCGCCGAGAAGTCCGACGCCACGCACGGACCGGCGGGTAGACCGGCGTCCACCAGCGCCCGCTCCCAGGCCAGCCGGCGGACCCGGCCGTGCAGGAAGTGGTCCGGCCCGGCGACGTGCGCGATCCGGCGGTGCCCCAGCTCGACCAGGTGAGCGACCGCTGCGGCGACGCCCGGCCGGTCGTCGATCAGCAGGGCCGGCCAGCGGGTGGGCGCCATCGGCCGGGCGATCGTCACCGCCGGCAGCCCGAGCTGTTCCAGCAGGGCGAGCCGTGGGTCGTCGACCCGCAGGTCGAGCAGGAAGACCCCGTCCACCCGGCCGTCGGCGGCCAGCTTTCGGTAGCCGGCCTCCTCGGCCGACTCCGGCACCACCTGCAGGACGAGAGCCTGACCCCGGTCGGACAGCGTCCGCTCCACCCCGGCGATGAAGGCGGGGAAGAACGGGTCCGCGCCGAGCAATTCGGGCGGGCGGGCGATCACGAGGCCGACCGCGAAGGCCCGCGAGGCCGACAGGGCGCGGGCCCGGTGGCTCGGCTCCCAGCCCAGGGCGCGGGCGGCGGTGAGGATCCGCTCGCGCGTCTCGTCGGCCACACCCGGCCGGCCGTTGAGCGCGAAGGAGACCAGACCCTTCGATACGCCGGCGGCGCGGGCGACATCGCGGATCGTTGGTCGACCTGGCCGGGTCACCGGCACCTCCCTCGTCGGGCGAACTACTAAACCGGTTTAAGCAACGGACGTTAGACCCGTTCCACCAACTCCACAACCGGTAGCGGCAGGTCGATGTGCGGCGGCCCGCCCGCAGGTCAGCCTGCTGATCGGGCGGATTTCTCCGGCGGACGGGCACCGGTTGCGACGAGCGCATCCCCCACCGTCACGGGCCCGAGGGGGCGACGAGAACATCGCTCGGACCCGGCAGGCGGCGGAAGCCGGGAGCCCCGAGCGTGGAGGTTCCGGTAGCCTGGTCGGGCGGGCCGCTAGCTCAATGGCAAAGCTGTGGACTTTTAATCCATAGGACTTGCCAAATTGCATCGACGTCCATCGAATCGGAATGCGGGTTGATCTGCAGCTTTGCGCCCGCAGTCACAGCAATCGCGCCCCATGTGGACCTGGGTGTCTCGTGGGGTGCTCGGCTGTTTCCGATGCGGCTGGGTGGTGCGTAGAGTCGCCCGCAGATCAGCCGGGCACCTCGGCGAGCAATCTGTCGTTGGATGGCACTGTTGCCGGTGGCAGCGTGGTGAGCAGGAGTTCCCGTGCAGGGCCGCGCCCAGTGCGCGAGGAGGCGGTGTAGTTCAGTGTCACGATGCGCTTGCTGATACGCCAAGCCTTGACACCGTTCAGCTCGCGGCTGAGTCCCGAGGGGTGCATCGCCTTTGCTGCATACAACGCGTCCTCCGTGAGCAGTCGCTCGTCGTAGTCGTACGACAGAATCCAGCGGTACTGCATCTCTTGCCGCAGGTACTCGGCCAGGTTGCGATGCTGGAGCGTGCCCATCCAGTCGAGATCCTTACCCGCCTGCGCTGCCTGACCATCATACGAAGCCCTATAGAGCTTGCCCGACTTCGAAAGGTAAGGCGGGTCGAGGTAGGCGACCACGCGGTCGGGGAGCAGCGTCTTATAGTGCGAGGCGACGCCGTGGAGCGTGGTCTTCCAGTCCGATCGCCAGACGTCCGCGATCCTCCTCGTCTCGTACAGGTGACCGATATATTCGAGCCGCTCGACTAAGCTCTTGAGGTTAAATCGGCATCCAATGCCGTACTCCGAGGTCTGTGCGCGACCGCCGATAGGGCCTGCCTGCCCATGGAGAATCCCTGAGAAGGTGGTTCGGTTGAGGAACAAGCACTTCGTGGCGAGTTCGAGGTCCTCAGTCGAACGACTGGTACCAGGAGCCGCCTTCCAGGCGCGCCAGTAGTCCCAGCGTGCCAGTGCTGTTGCCCCGCCGGCGGCGACGTACGTCGCATGCTCGTCGGCGATGCGCTCCACAAGCTCCTGCGTGCGAGAGGCCGCCACCTGCCAGAAAGCCGCCACCATCGGATCTGCGTCCGCAAGTAGCGCACGCTCGACGATGCCTGCACCAACCAGCCTGAGGGTGGTCGACGCGCCGCCGGCGAAGGGCTCCACGAGGAGGTCGACTCGCCTGACTTGAGCGGACCGCTGAGCGGCTGCAATGAGCTCGCCGATTACGTTCGACAGACCGCTCTTGGCACCCGGGTAGCGCAGGGGACTCTGGTACCGGCCTGCGGCCAGGGGATGCGCGACCTCGGCAGGCGCTTGGTCGATCTTGCGGGGCGTCGTTCCAACAGGAACCAAAATCTCCGTACGCGCCGACTCCTGTTCGCGTACGGCGCCGGTCACGGCGATCATGGTACCAGGCCGGTACTGCGGGCCGTTCCATCGAGACCAAGTCGCTTGCTAGCCACCAGCCGCAGTACGTCGGTGCCGACGCCGATGGGAAACGCCGCCTTTCCATGCGCGGCCGCCACGGGAATGACTCCGTCGATGTACATGGAGGAGCCCGTCCGGTCGATAACGTCGAGAATTGAAGGAAGCGTCGGGTAGTCCCTTGGGTTAGGCTGTCCCCCGTTCGCGTCGTATGGCGCGCCTGACGGTGGCATGACCGTTGGGACCACCACCCGGCCGTCCAGCGCCCGATATACGAATTTCCGTCCCCAGTAGGTCTCCTTGCCGTAGGCACGCGCATTGGTCGCGTTGGTGACGCGAGCGATGATCTGCTCGTCGCAAACAAGCAAATCGCCAGGGGTCAGCACATCATGGCGAGCCAACTGGCGCGCGTAGTCGACCATGGCACCCGACTTCTCGATACCACAGATAAATGGACCGACGCCCGGCGTGGTCGCAGACATCGCTTGGAAGTAGTCGAGGGCACGGCCTCGCAGCTTGGCCGGAGGTCCGTACACGGCAAGGGGCCCATCGACAATGAACAGGGTGGTAGGCAGTAGCTCCTGACGAGACTGCTCCCACAAAAGGGTAGCCAGCCCGACGAGCACAAGTAGTTCGACAACCGACATGAGCCGGCCGAGGGCAGACTGGTTGCTTCCCTCCTCGCCCACTTCCTCGTGGATGCGCAGGACGTCGGTGGGAAATAGGCAACTGCCACATGCGTCGCAAGCGACTCCGTCCGGCGGGACGCGCACGTCCTTGCTGCAATCTTCGCTCGGGCAGTTTACGGGCACCGTTGACGCAGGAACGCCCGGCTTCCCGTGTAACAGGAAGAGCAGCTCCGACAACGTCTGATTCAGACGATTGACTTCGACCTTCTTCGTACGGAAGAGCTGGTCGATCGCCTCTCGCCACGAGGTCGCGATGTCGACACCCTCACGGGTGTAGGCGCCGGCGACCGGAAGGTCGAGCGTCACAAGCGCCGTGTTGACAGCTCTTGCGATCTCGTAAGGGTCGACGAACTGCTGCGCCTTCTGCGTCTCAAGGATACTAAGGTCGAGATACGCCGCCGCAGCTTGCGCAAACCCATACAATACCGACGGCAATCCGTCCCGTACCCGCTCAACAACATACGACCCGTCAACGGCGAGGGCAGAGGACAGCGACGATGCTGAGGATTTGAGGTCGCTTCGGGGTCGGACTCGCTTGCGGATCTCCTCGACATCGCGCAGAACCTCGGCTGGAACGTGGAACGTACGTTGATCGGCGATGGCGCGGACTGCAGCGGTTGAGTGCCCGAGGCGTGAGGCGAGTTCGTGCGTCCCAGCGACTGTCTCGTAGGGCATCAGGCAACCGGCCCATCACCGTTCGGAGTCAACGGAGGATCACCCGCGGACCTGCGGGCTTCATTGACGAGCTCCAGATCGTAGCGATCGATCTGTACCGGAACGATGTATGGCGACGACAGGGTCTTAAGCCTTACGTAGCCGCGGTCCTCAGAGGCGATGATGGCATCGGAGAACGAGCCGAAGTCATAGAACTGGGCGAGTTCGCGAACTTCCTTTGTGTTGTTCAGGTGCGCAACGACCCAGTTGGCGGTGTTGGCCTTCACTTGATGCGCGACGCCCGAAACTTCCTGGGTGGCGTACGTCATGCCGAGGTTCAATTTGCTCGCCTCCTTGGCGAGCTTGACCCAGATGTCCCGGTCATCCTTGTAGCGGTCCGACGAGAACAGGTTGTGAGCCTCTTCGAGCATCACCTGAATGGCCGGAGGCTCCTGCCCTGCCGTGAAGACGGAGGTCTGGCGCTCAAGTAGCCGGGCCGTGATCGATTCGCTCAGGGCCTTGGTGATCGCGCTTGCGCCGACATGAAGATCGACAATGACGATGCGCCCTTGAACGAGTTCGTCGTAAATCTCGATTGCGGGATCATTCAGCGTCAGGGGGCTGTGGAATGGCCGCAGCGGGTTGAGGTTTTTCCAGCCGCGAACGTTGCGGTTCTGGCTCTTCGTCGTGAAGATCGGCTCCACGCTCGTCCATCGGACGTTCTTCGTGAAGTCCGCGGCGTAGGCGTCGCCCGCCTCTCGAAGCTCCACGATTGCATCTACGACCGCCTCCACATTCGAGGCACCCACAGCCACCATGTTGGCCGTCGACCCCGCTTGAACGAACGGATTGCGGCGGAGCTTGGCCGTGATTACCTGTTGAAACTCAGTCTTTATGTTGATACGAGCTCGGAAGTCAGGCGGCACTTCGAAGCCTGCCCGCATGAGCGCTCCGTAGAGAACGAGTCTCGCCCGCTGCGCGTGCGTGGTAGCGGACCGGTCGTTAGGAACATCCGCGTAGGACGCCCCCGCGAAGTCCTTCACGTAGCCCGCGTCGTCGGTGCTGAGCTCGCCGGAGATGAGGCTCTGGACCGCGTCGATCTGGTTCTCGGAGTAGAAGTTGATTGAGAGAGGCTTAACGTGAGACTGCTTCCCGTCTGCGCCGAACTTGAAGATTCTTACGTGCTTCTCACCGATAGCGGCGATCTCGGTGCCGTCTTGGGTGTTCGGGTTCGCGTACTCGCCCTGCGGGTCGAAGATCAACTGCCCCACAGGACGTTTGCCGGCAGAGCGCTGCCGCTCCGAGATAGCGAAGGTACGGGCAATGATGATCTTCGCGGTGTTCGACTTGCCCATCCGGGTCATGCCCAAGAGCGCGCTTTTATGACCGATGAAATCACGGATGTTGACCTCAACAGTAGCCGTGGCCTGCTTCGACGCTTTTGCCCGGCGACGAGTCGCGGAGTACCGAACAGCACCGATACGGACGCGTTCCACGGGACGACCGGTCGGTTTTAAGTACGACGCGATTGTGGAAAGCCCCTCGCCGACTGGCTTCAGTACCCGATATGTGGATGTGGCGTAGAAGTTGTCGACATCGGCACCGAATTCGAGAACCTTCCGGCCTTCGACGTCGTCCTCGTAAAAAGTGCCGAGAATCCTACAGCGTAGCCCGGTGAAGGATACGCGATTCTTCGTGAACGGATCCAAATCTACGTCGAGCACGACGGACGGCGATGGGTTCTGGCTGCTCGAGAGGGCGGCGCGAAGGGACTCCTCGCGAACAGCATGAAGGTCACTCTCCATCGACAGCGGTGACGTTCCCTCGACACGCAGCAGCAGAACTTCATCGTCATCGACCTGCGGGGTGTTGATGTCCTGAGCCGTGGCGAGCAGGAACGAATGCTGGGGTATGCCACCCGCGTCGAACTTCCAGCGGTCGTGCGTGAGAACGATCGCCTCGGTGTAGCCGATCCGGTAGATCGCACCGATCCGAGTTGATCGGTCGTCAGCCAGCAGCTGCGAGTTTAGCAACGACCCTGCGCCTACGCCAGGAATAAGATTGGTCATGCGGCTCCTCTGCCCAATCGAAGTGCCTAGCTTAGTGATCCATCACCGTCCACGGTAGACCCTGGCGGCCGGCGGCCGGCGGTCGCGCCGGCGTTGATGTGCGTGACCGCCACGGTTGCGGATAGCGGCCCGGCACCGCGGTGGACGCGGCGCAGCCGGCGCGGATCACGGAGCCATCGGTAACGGTGGTGCTGGCGATGAGGCCGTTTGTCGGCGATCCTCGATGCTGCGCTCCATGGCCGAAGTGTTGCGCATCCTAAACGAGTCGGATTGGCGCAGATACCTTGGCCTACGTCGTCCGCTGACAGAAGGTGCATGCATGATCGATTCGCCCGCCACCCCAGCGTGGCTGCCCGACCCGCAGATCGCGGTCGCGCAGCTTGCCAGCGGCATCCTCGAGTTACGCCCAGCAGACCGCTTCAGGCGACGCGTTTCGGCTGCCGTATCCGGCGAACCTGCAGCTCGCGCTGGACCGGCTGACCCTGCTCGCCTGGCATCAGGACGCCCCCGCGCCGGCCAGCGTGGTGGAGCTACTCCAGCTTGCGCAGGAGCCGTTCGGTGACTGGAAGATCGACCTCACCGACGCAGACGTCGACCCAGACGAGTCGCTGCTCATCTATGGCCGCCCGGCGGCGGCCTGCGAAGAATTGGGCAGCCTCCGTGGGGATGTCGAAGGCGAGATCCGCGAGAACGCGCTGTTGCGGGCGGTGATGGACAAGGCCCGGGCCCACAACGCGCCGCAGTCCTACATCGCGTTCCGCGAGCTCCTGATCCGGCAGCCGGCGATCGCAGCAATGGAACTCGACGCACGGCTCGCGGATCACGCCTTGGCGCTGCTGGCGAACGAGGTGCGGCAGGCGTACGTAGAGGCGCCGCCGGAGGCGATGGCGGACGGAGTGATCCGGACCTGTGGCGGATGCGGCGGTCTTCGGCTGCCACTGGATGACGACCGGACCTGGGTCTGCGAGGACGAGTCCTGCCCGGCCCCCGGCACGGCTGGGACGTACCATCCGGCCAGCGAGGGCGTGTGGTGGTTGCGGCGTGAGCTGCGCACCTTCATCACTGCACCGGGTCGTGCCGAGCTGCGCATCGCCGACGCTATCGGGAAGCTCGGCGTACCGGTCGCGTTGTGGCCGGACTTCGACGCCTGTGACATCTCGGTCTTCGAGGAACGACCCTGGGTGGCTGACATCAAGGCCTGGCGCAACCCGGTACGGCTGGCTCGACGGCTACGGGAGCGGCTGTTCGCTGTGTCGCCGGAGGCGGACAGGGCCTACGTCGTCATCGGCCAAGAGCAGGTCAAGGCGCATCCACGGTACGTGGCACGGCTACGGAAGGCGTGCCCCCAGGTACGGCCGGGACAGCGAGTCGTGGCGGTCTCCGAGGCGGAGTTCATCGGTGCCGTGAAGCGCCGGGTGGAGGCGGGGTCATGAGGCAGATCAACACCATCCGCAACCGCTTCACCCGCGCCCTTCGCGGCCACTACACCCCGATCGGGGACCAGCCTTCGCCGTCCCGGCTGATGGACACCGAATTATGCCTATATTTGCTGGAAACAGTCGCCGCCGACCAGACCGCCCACGGAGTACCCGCGTTACTCGACGGCTACCGGGCGCTGTGGGATGCGGTGCCGAGCCCACCAGCCGACGCGACGGTCCGACTCGCCAACGCGCGAGCCCTGCTGTGGCGTAGCCAACGCCCCTACGGGTGGGACGAGTTGCTGCGGGCGTACCTGTCCGCTCCTGAGGCAGTACGGGGTTACCACCTAGATCCGCTCGGCAGACCGCTACGCCGGCAGTGCCGGGTGGCGCCCGACAGGTGGGACTGGTACGAGCAGCTCCTTACCGAGCCGCTGCCCTTCGCCACAACAGGCGTACGGTTCGCCACGCCCGGCCGATACCGCATGAGCTCCACGGCGCGTGGTCACGGCGTGACCGTGCCGGACGGCCTTCCACCCGCGCCGGCTCCTGCTCTGCATGACCTGGCCGTCCGGACCCGGGCACCGATAGAGGTCACCTGGCAAGAGTTGGTGGCGGCCGCCCGAGGTATGGACGCCGCCGATCTGCAGGCCAGGCGTGCCCCTCACCGGTGGGAAGAGCGCCTGCAGGACGTCACGCTGCAGATCCGGCTGGCCGACCATACCTTCGGCGACGCCACCACCCTTCGCATCGACCGGATCCTGCACATGGTCGGCATGGTCAGCGTCGGCAAGAGCACGCTTGTGACGATTCTGGCGACCTGGGCCGCTCAGCATGACTTCCGGGTGACGATCGTGGTCGGCGATAACTCGGCAGCACTACGCATGGCGCACGAGCTGTCCTGGTACGACGGCGTAGTAGCGGCACCGGTCATGGGGCAGAACCGCACCCGACACGCGGAGCGGTTGCATCGGCTCCAGCCGCCAGCGCCTGGCCGACTTCTGCCTCCTGAGCCATACGGGTTCGAACTGGTCAGCACGGCCTGCCCGCTCGATGCGGTCCGGGACAAGGCCACCCCACTTGAGGTACGCGAGGCGCCCTGCCAGCACCTGATCGAGACAGATCCAGACGCCCCAGTGGATGGCTGGCGGGACGGGGCCCGGCGTGCCTGTCCCCTGTGGCATCGATGCCAGCGGCATGAGGCCGCGCGTCGACTGGTCACGGCGAATGTCTGGATCGCGACTCCGTGGAGTCTTGTGCACACCCCCGTGCCCGGACCGTTGAGCCACGAGCAGATGCGGTACCTGGAGGCGGCGTGGCGACGCAGCGACCTGATCCTGGTCGACGAGGCCGACCAGGTGCAGGCAAACCTCGATGAGATGTTCGCCAGCGCCCAGGTACTGCTTGGCCCCAGCCAGGAAGCCTGGATCGACGAGATCGGGGCGCGGGTAGCGGAGAAGCTGCGCGCGACCGGCCGCGCACCGGTCAGTTCCCGGCAGATCCGCCGGTTTACCACGGCCCTGAACCAGGCCCGTTCCGCAGCAGACATCATTTACCAGTTGCTGCAGCGGGACCGGGTGAGGGCGGGCAAGCCGGTGTTGAACTGGCTCGACCCTGACTACTTCACGGCCTGGACCTTATTCAACAGCCTTGCTCAGGACTGGGCCGGCTACACCGCCGCAAAGGGCCGCAGGCCGGACCCCGGCTGGGACACCGATCCGCTCTACAAGCTGCTGCGCGAGCAGTTCAACGCGTTCATCGACAACCCGACCGATGTATCAGGCGAGGTTGCTGGGGGCCTGGCCACCTTGGCCGAGGCGCAGCTGTCCGAAACCGAAGAGGAGACGCGGGAGGAGGCTGTCCGCCAGTGGCTGACCGAGCTGAGCGATCGAGAGCTGGTCGAAGGTAGGAAGATCGCGCCCACGGAGCTCGACCGCAACGTGTGGCGGTTAGAGCTGGCGGTCGCCGTAGCGGTGATGGCGCACCGGCTCAATCTGATGCTCGCTATTTGGCCGGAAGTCGCGGCCGAGCTGGACATGTTCGACACGCTCCCGGCGGAGGTACGCCGCCCGCCCAGCGACCTCGCCGTCGCCGTGCCCGAGTCCCCGATGGGCAACGTGCTGGGCTTCCAGCACGTCGAGGACGACACCGACCGCCGTGATGGCCAGCTGGGAGAGTTTCGGTTCTTTCGCTACACCGGCGTGGGGCGGGCCCTGCTGGTCGGCCTGCCGGACCTGTTCCCCGCCGAGGGGCCGGGGCCGAACGTGCTGCTGTTGTCTGGGACAAGCTGGGCCGGTACCTCACCTCGGTATGACATCGATGTACCGGTCGAGGCGATCCTGCGCCCGCCACCGCAGAAACTCGCCGCCATCTCCGAGACCACCTTCACCCTGGACATCCAGCACCAGGGCGAACGCAGTACCCCGATCTGGGTGTCCGGCCGCTACGGGGATGAGCGTGCGAGCGCTTTGCGGCAGATGGTAGCGGCCCTGACCCAGCCGGGCGCGGGTCCCGGGCGACCGAACCGGCTGGAGCGCGAGCGAGCCGCGCTGCCGCCCGGCCGGCAGAAGGTCATGCTGCTGGTCGGCAGCTACGCCGAGGCCCGCACCGTCACCAACGAGTTGCTTCGGCGCAAGTCCTCCTGGGAGGGGCAGGTGCGCTGCCTCATCGGCGATGACGAGTTGGAGACCGGCTGGGACGACGGCCACTTGTTGCGCCGCGGCGACGTCGCGGACTTCGGCACCGATGATGCGTGGCTGCTGGTCGCCCCAATCCTGGCCGTCGAGCGGGGGCACAACATCCTCAACAACGACGGCGTGGCCGCCATCGGCGCCGCATTCTTCCTCGTACGTCCTCACCCGCGGCCGAAGGATCTCAGCTACGTCACCCAGCGGATCAACCAGTACGCCCTCGAACAACTACGCCCGCACCCGCTCGACGACGACTGCCCGGCACACGAACGCCTCGTAGGTGCCGGCAGCCGGCGACGCCGAGTCGCGCAGCGTCAATGGCGGCGGTTGCTGCACGCCATGGTCGCCTACAGCCAGCTCGGCACAGACGAGCGCCAACGCGTGGCCTGGACCCAACTTGTCACCATCTGGCAGGTCGTGGGCCGGCTCTTACGCGGCGGCCAAGCCGCGAAGGTCTACTTCTGCGACGCCGCCTTCGCACCGGCCACTGCGCGCAGGAGCGACACCGACACCGACCTCGACGATGCCAGCACCAGCCTGCTACACGGCATGCGTGAAGTGCTGACCCCTTACTTCGAGCCTAACGGCGTC
The DNA here is from genome assembly GCF_900090105.1 of Micromonospora humi. Lineage (GTDB taxonomy): Bacteria > Actinomycetota > Actinomycetes > Mycobacteriales > Micromonosporaceae > Micromonospora > Micromonospora humi. The sequence continues at coordinate 339,973 of NZ_FMDM01000006.1, forward strand.
CACACCGATCGACACCTGGTACAGGCGCTCTACCAGCCCCTGTACCGCGCCCTCACCACCATGGGAGACCGCTGAATGGCACCCCGCTACGACAACCTCGCTGTCACCGTCCTGCGTCTCGATCCTGCAGCCCCGATCAAGCGCACTTACTACCTCATGCGGTTCCCTGGCCGCTGGAAGGAGCCACTGCGCCGGCTCGCCCAAGCCCAGCGCGGTGGCGACATCGCCAGCATCCCGATCGCCTCGCTCAACGACGCGCTCACCGCCCTCGTTCCCGACTGCGTCGTCACGCTTCCGTACGCCGGACGCGGCGACCACGACCAGGACTGGCTGCTTGCATACCGCGCGGTAAACCCGGCAGCCATCTTCAACCTGGTCGCGGCATGGGTACGCGCGCAGAAGGGCACCCCGGAGCAGATCTCCCTGACCCTGTCCGAGCTGCACGCCAGCCACCTCACCTGGTCGCCGGTTCACCTGGACCTAACGGCGCCGGAAGAGCGGCAACGGGCCATGCGCCTGCTCCCGATGGAGATCGCGGCGACGTTGTCCCGCCCGGACGCAACGTGCTCGCACAACGAGTTGCGGTTCTTGCGCTGCCCGAGCGCAGAGGGCGCGGAGATCATGTCCTGGCCGCCGGAGCGGATCGAGGACCAGACCCCATTCTCGGTCAAGATCGGAATCAGCGCACAGACCCTGCCCACCAGTGATGAGCTACTGGTCTATCTGTCGTACGGCGTGCGGCGCTGGATGCCCGTGCGAGGCAAGCTCGCCTTCGACCACGGCCACTCGGTGTACCTGGCGCCGACCGTGCCGTACCTTGCCGGCCTTGAGAACTCTCGTCACTTCGGCACCGCGCGGATCAAGCAGGTCAGGGTAACGGAGAGGGACGGCTCGAACAGCTATGGGCCACGCTGGGACGACGCCCTCGCGAGGGTACTGAAGGACGCCGGTTGCCTCGACCGCCTGCCCGACCCGCAGCAGCTGGTCGACAAGCCACTGGACTACCTGCAGCGCCATGGCGACGCGGCTGCGCTGGTCTACAGCACCGGCATGCTCTCGGCTGAGAAGGTCAGCGCCGGGCTGTCGGTCGCCGATCGCCAGCCGCTGATGGACTGGGTCATCAGCGAGCTCAGCCCACACCTACGTCCGGCCACGGCGCTCCCCCGCGAAAAGTGCACTGTGTACAAGGGGCTTGGCGGCATCAGCGAGAGCCAGGTCTCGGCCACCTATCTCGGTGAGATCGTCGGGCCACGCCTAGACATCGAGCTGCTCACCGACACCGACCGTGCCACGCAATACGCCCTCGACCAGCTCACCACCCGTCTCGGTCTCCCGATGCCCCGCGCCGAGCAGCTCGACGAAACCGGGGCTGACATGGACCTCGGCGCGGTGACCGTCGGGATCCGGCGGCTGGCGGCACCGACGATTCGCGCCGACCTTGACCGAGTCGGACGCCGACCGCAGGCCGCGGTGGAGGCTCGCATCGAGCACATCGCCGACACCCTTGGCCAGGCGGCAAACCCGACAATCGCCCTGGTCGAGATCGCCCACCCCGACGCCTATCAGGGACGACGACGCGGCGACGATCCCAAGTTCGCCATCCGGCACGGCCTGCTGCAGACGGGACGGCTCAGCCAGTTCGTCACCCCGGTTGCCGAGCCGAAGCATCCCCCTCGCGCCCGTGAGGGCAGGGAGCCCTCTGACCCAAACCGAGAGCGGTTCGCCGCAGCCGTCGATGACCTGTTCCGGCAGCTCGGCGTACGCCCCGAACCACTGCCTGAGCCGGCGCAAAGTACCCTCATCCGGCGACCAGCCCTCCTCGCCATCTGGATGATCCGCCAGAACAAGGGACGCGTCTGGGGGCTCGCCCGACAGGTCCCGGTCGCCGTGCTCCTCGACCCCACCGGCCAGAACGTGGAAGTCCGTGCGCCCAAGGTGCCCTGGCAACCTCTCCACACCGGGCTCGTGGAGATCGGTAAGCAGTACGTCAACGTCGACCTCAAGTGCAGCCCCGACGACGTGATCCGGTTTGCCAAGGACGTCATCGACGAGGCCACCAGCGCCTTCCCCGACACCCTCCTACTCACCCATGCGCAGAACCTGCGCAGCGTCTGGAACACCCTCACCAACGGCCGCATCCAGCTCGACAGCCTCGGCTTCGGGGCCGGTGAACCTCAGCCGATCAGCAAGCTGCCCGGTCTGCGCCATGTACGCGTTCGCACCGCTGAAGGCGGCGAGACGCCGGAGTGCTACGGCGTGACCGACGACGGCACGGGCCAGCCCAAGGGCTTGTGGCGCTTTCTGGTCCCTCGGGTGTACGGCAGCACCACGGGCAAGCCCAGCACTCACTCCGGAGCGCTGAAGGGCGTGTCGAAGCTGATCCCGGGCGAGCACAACGGCAAGCTCACTGCCCCGAAGCCGAAGGCCCAGGTATGGAACCCGCAGTTCATCGAGGTGCTCGTGGCGGGGATCCAGGACGGTGACCAGCCCGAGCACTGGGCGGCGCTGGCGCATGAGCTGCGAGATGCAGCACCGTACGTGCGGGGCACGACCGTCCTGCCGTGGCCGCTTCACCTCGCTGAGCAGATCGAGGAGTATCTTTTGCCAGCCAAGATCGCTGACCTTAGTTCCCAAGAGGCTCTCGGGGACGATTAGGGGCGTGGCCTCCCGGGACCTCCGTAGGGGGAGGCCACGACCACGATCAAAATGCACTCGGCCGCGGCCGCCTATGTCGACTACGTGCGCTGCCCTGCCCCGGCATGAGGGCAGCCGCCAGGCATGGCTTGCACGGCAAGCCGACACTGACAACCCGCGCCTTGCGGCTGTTCAGGGATGATCGGCCAGGACGCGTATGCACACGACCGCGGAGCGGGAAGGGAGAAGCAGAGTTGGGCGTTGGCGTGGGCAGTGTGATCGACCTTTTGACCGCAGCGCTCGACGAGATCGAGAGATGTGTCGTTTTCCACCCCGGCAACACGGCGTCGAGCCACACGGTTGTCCTCATCTCCGGGCTGGACGCCGTAGAGATCCCCGTCGTCATGGGTCGGTACCTCGTCGGCACGCTGGCCGGCGCCGTGGGCATCGACGCGCAACTGTCGGAGGACCTGCTGGCGCGAGGTGTCGACCGCCGTGAGGAGATCCGCAGAACTGTCACGTCCCTGATCGGTAACGACAATGTCTTTATGACGGAGGCTCAGCGGCAGGTTCGCGACACGCGCCGCAACGCATGGATCGGCGAAGGTGTCGGGCACGCCCTGTTGATGCTCAGTGCCCGCCGGGAGACCTCGTGCGTCGATGGGCGGATCTGCACGTTGTCCGAGATGCATCAGACGGTCACACGGCAGGGCCTAGATTCGGTGGGCACCTACGTGCAGAACGGCGTGCTCGGCGTGTCCATCGGCGAAAGCAAGTCGACCGAGTCGAACGCGGGAACCAACTTCGGCGAGGCGCTGAACTTGTTTGCTGAAGTGGAGAAGGGCATTCACGGCCCGGACCTGCGCGCTCGGCTTTCCGCGTTCCGCTATGTTCTGGAGCCGGGTCTCAAGCAGCAGGTCAAGGACTCGCTGTGGAGCGACAACGCGTCCTACCTGCCGATCATTGTCTACCAGGATGACTACGACTTCACGACCGCTCGACCCAAGTTCGACCGGATGAGGACGCCGCTCGAGCGGCGTCGGGTCATCGTCGTGCAGTTGCCGAACTTCCACGCATTCTTCGACGCCGTTGCGGACGCGATGCGTGCAGCGGTCGATGAGGTGGTCGCCTAGTGTTCAACCGGGGAATCAACAACCTGCTTGCGGCACTGCCCGCCATCGCCGACCTGACCGTCGATCAGATTCGCCGGATCCTCACCACGGCTTGGCTCGAGACCACCGGCCCGCGGCTGGGCGCCGATCAGCGTGCGGCGGCGTCGGTGGAGATGCTCCGCCGACTGGCGACGGCACTGGAACTGCACGCGATCCTGCCCCTTCAGGCCGAACAGCTTGTCGTCCGGGCGTGTGCCTTCGTCGCCGCAGAGGCCCTGACCATCGCGCATGACCTAGCAAACGCCGACGAGACGGACGAGCAACTTCGGGCTAGCAACGGCTCCCGGTTCTGGTTGTTCGGGCCCGAACGCAGCTTCGAGCGGGTCGAAGCCGCCTTGCTCTACCTGATCGCCGGGTACGACGCCAATGCTGCGCTGACGGTCGCCAGCATCGGCGCCGGGGACGTAGGAGACGACAGCCCAGAAGGGCCGATCGCCACCTGGGCGGTGCGGCGAATTGTGGGCCTATGTCGTCTGGCACCGGCGGCCGAGGTCGCTGCACCGGCCCTCGACCAGGAAGCACATCCGACTCGTATCCTGGTTCGGCACGAACTGTGGCGCCGGATCGGCGTCCACGTCTCCGACCATCTCGACTGGCTCATGGTCCGCACGGGGGCCGACCCGAACGCCGGCGCTGCACTGCGGTCCCTTGCCGAGCGGCTCGAGAACCGGGACCAGGTACCCGCACGGCCAGCCGCCCACCCCGACCTTCATCACCTGCTGCTCCTGCTGGCCGCCGCCTGCGACGAGACGGGCTCCCGGGCGCTGCGGGCGGTACCGCCTCCGCCGCAGGACACCGGGGACCTTTTCGCGGCCTACCAGCGCGACCGTGCCGCGAGTCGGCCGCTGCTCTGGCCCGCCGCCCAGGAATACGCGGACGCAACGCTCCCCGGGCCCGAGGTCCACGCCGTGGTGGCAGTACCTACCAACTCAGGCAAGTCATCCGTCGCCGAACTCGCCATAAGCCAAGCCTTGTGCCGGGGCTGGGTCGTTTACCTAGCGCCGACCAACGCGCTCGTCGGCCAGATCCGCCGACAGGTCGCTGACGTCTTCGGCCGTGCGACGGTACGAGAGTTCCTGGGCGGCGCCGAATACACGCAGCTGATCGGTGAGTCCCTAGAACAGATCGAAGACCGGCAGGTCCTCGTTATGACCCCGGAGAAATGCTCCCTCGCGCTGCGGCAGAACCCGGAGGCCTTCGAGAAACTGGCCCTGTGTGTCTTTGACGAAGCGCACCTTCTCGGTGACCGGGCCGGCCGCGGCGTGATCGCCGAGCTGGTTATCGCAGAGATCATGCACCGTGCCCGGCAGGCGCGACTGCTGCTGATGTCCGCCCTAATCGCCAACCCCTCCGACCTCGGAGCATGGCTCAGCCAGGCGACTGCAACACCCACGGTCGTGATCAACGAGCCCTGGCGTCCGACCCGCACCCTCCGCGCGATCGCCGGCATCGACCGCGACCGCGGCAACGCAGCCGCCAACGCCGCCTACCAGCAGCTTCGGGTACTCCCTCCCCACCGCAAACGGCAAAAGTTCAACACGCCCATCGCCCTGCTTGCTGGTCTGCAGGGCGCGTGGGCAAGCCAAGCCGTCAACGACTACACGCTCGTGCAGACCGACATCGAAGTACCTGCCGCGGTCACCCGGAACGCCCGCTGGGACCCCGCCGGCTACTGCACCCCGGCCACTGCCGCGATCGTGCAGCGCCTCGGCCTACGCGGCGACAAGATTCTCGCCTTCCTGCCACGCAGCAAACACGACAGTTTCCACGCAGCCGGCATGACGCAGTTCGCCGCTGCGCCAACCGACAGCACAGTCGAAGCTCTTCTGCACTTGGCCGAACTCGAACTCGGCGTATCGTCGGCGCTTCGCGCACATCTGCGACACGGCGTTGCCGTACACACAAGCGCCCTGCTCCGCGAAGAGCAGCGTGCCAGCGAGATCGCTTTCGAGCGCGGCCTTGCCGTCGCCATGTACGCCACCGGAACCATGGCACAAGGGCTCAACCTCCCCGCCACCGCCGTCGTCATCGGCGGCACCGAGATCGGCTACGACAACACCTCCACCGCACAACAGCGACGTGATCAAGCCCGTGCACAGCTACTGAACGCAATCGGGCGTGCCGGCCGCGCCCACATCGCCCCTCGCTCGATGGCTATCGTTGTGCCGAACCGGGCCATCGTGCTCAGCTCCTCGGCGGACGCCCAGCGCGCCGTGCGCAACGCGGAGTTCCTGCAGGACGAAGACGCGTCGTCAGAACTAAGCAGCGCGCTGGACGGGCTAATCCGCGACGCACTCTCCGGCGCACTGACGCCCGAGGACATGACCGCCGCAGAACACACCGCATTCAGCTTCCTGGCCTTCGAGGACGGTGACGAGGACGACACAGCGCAGGTGATGAGCAAAACCTGGGCCGTCCACCGAGCAGGCGCGCAACACCGGGTGCCGGAGATCACGAACGCGATCACGGTCACGGGCAACACCTTCATCCACTCCGCAGGCGCACCCGCGTGGGTTGCGTTCGCCGCCCACCAATCCGGCATCGCGCTCCCCGAGACCGCCACGCTCTACCGATACCTGCGGGCGCGCCTTGAGAGCACTGCGGCACCAGGCACGATCACATCCTGGGCAGACCTGATGCTGGATCTCCTCGAACAGCTGCCTCCGGCGCAGCTGCGACGCATCCTGCCGTCCACCCCCTATGGGGATGCGAGCAAGCTGTCAAACATCTTTGACACTGGCGCCGCGCGCACGGACGCCTGGTCTGCCTACCGGGCGGCGCTGCGTTCATGGATGAGCGGCGAACCGGTCATCGCGGTAGCCGACCACATCCACTCCAGAAGCGTCGCCGGTAACGCTAAGCGTGGTCCGCAAGATCCGCTTCCGCGGGCAATCACCGTCACCAGCGACGCCTTTCGGTTCGGACTCCCCCTCATCGCGGGAGCCCTCACCGCCATCGTCATGCTCGGCCAAGAACGCGAACCCGACGGTCCATGGGCGCTGCCGGCCGAAGCCGTCAGGGCGCTAAATCTGCTCCCACTAGCCGTGCGATCAGGCGCGGACACACCGGACTCGCTCGCCTGGATCCGCGCCGGTGTCCATACCCGGGTCGCCGCTCACCTGCTCGACGACCTGCTGTCTGCCCCTCCCGGCCAGTCCGACGATCAACTCCGACGATGGGCACATGGACGCCTGATGGAGTTGTACGACAGCTCGCTCCCTGGTCTGGCCACAACGACACAAGCCGCTGTGATCTCCGCGTTGCGGATCGTTCGTGAGGCCCGGTAGCCAAGGCGAGATATGGGGCCCTCAGCTGGTTGTCTGTGCGGGTCGAGTTGCTTTCAGGGCGCGGTGTCGACTTGTTGCCTCGGCTGGGCAGGGTCTTCACGGCGGTGTCTGGCGAACGTCGTTGTCCTCTCCTGGCGGTCACGCCCGTTGCCGCTTACCGGATCCGGCCCGGTCCACGCACGCCGTGTGTTCCGCTCCCCTCAGTAGGCGGCCCGCTCGTCCGGGGTGGGCTGGCCGCGGGTGGGGTATTGATCGTCGTGGTGGGCGTCGATGTAGGGCAGGTCGAGGAGGCGGTGACGGCCGGTACAGCCGGGTAGTTGCCAGACCCGATCTGCTGGGCTGGCGGCGAGTGCAGTGCGCAGTTCGGCGGTGGTGGTGGCGATGACCGTTTCCAGGCTGATGCCGGCGAGGCGGTGGTGCAGGTTCGCCTCGCGTCGTGCGGAGGGCAGGTGCAACAGCACCGGCCACGCCCAGGTGCTCATGGTGTACAGCCGCTCGTACTTGATGACTTTGTCGATGAGGACCTGGAGGTTTTCCCCGCTGGTGTCGTACTCGAGGAAGAACGGCACGGACCGCCCGTGCTCGGCCCACACCCCGGTGCCGTCCGGCCGGGGGAAGCCGGTCGGTCCGGCGAGGATGAACTGCGGGTCGTCGCCTTTGCGGTAGAGGGTGCCGGGTTCGTGGTAGGCCGATGCGGGCTGCCAGCGGACCAGCTCGGTGTCGGGGTGGGTGCGGGCGTGGGCGGCGAGGTCGATGAAGACCTGGTTGCCGCCGAGCAAGTGCGGCAGGTCCGGCCGGCGGGTGAGTGATTGTTTGCGGCGGCGGGCTTGGTCGCGGCGGCCTCGTGGGAGTCCGCGTTGGGCGTGGACGTGGTCGTAGCCGAGTTGGTCCAGGACGTAGTGGTAGGGGTAGGAGCCGCCGTCGGCTTTGTTGGGTCGGAACCGGTCGACCGCTCGCAGGGCGGTGAGGCGGCGTAGCCGGCGTTGGGTGAAGTCCAGGGACGGGAACAGGGCGGCGGCGATCTGGTCGGTGGTGAGCACGCCGTGGTCGTAGAGCCAGCCGAGGAGGCGGTCGTCGCGGGCGGTGATGCTGGCCTGCAGCCGCAGTAGCGGATCCGCTGCTGGTAGGTGTCTACCCATCGGCACAAACCCCTGGGGAGAGACCCGAGACTGGAGGGTCTGTCTGGAGCGGTCCCAGACTCCTGACAGCGGGGCTGGCCTGGGGTGTGAGCGGCCGCGAGGGGTCAGGTTGGGGGTCAGGATCAAGACGGACGGTAGAACGGAGGTCGGCACTGACTGCTGAAGCGCCGGGCACAGCGGGTCTCGTTTGACGGTGCGGTGAGAGTGGGTGTGAGTCGGGCAGGTGAGGCTGGTGAGGCTCGCGGTGCGAGGTGATCATCGTTGTTGCTCCAAGGTCGCAGGTGCGAGTGGATGTGAGGTTGGGGCGTTCCGTGGCCGCAGCCGGCGGGAGTAACCGGAGCTCCGTAGTCGCGTCACGGAGGCCTGGTTGGAGATGGCAACCTCCCTGGTCTCGCGCGTTTGGCCGAGTTTCGCGGGCAGGGATATTGTCAGTCGCCTGCCGGTCGAAATTGGTCACCGCGGCTGCGGCCTGCGGTGTGAGAGCCGCCGGCGACACCGTTCAGGTTCGGATCAAACGGCAACCTCCGGTAGTCCCCCTTGCAGCGAGCGGGTTAAGTGCTTCGTTGGGCTGCCCCGGTCTGCTCCTCGACCGGCCCGGTTGGTCCGGTCGAGGAGCAGCGGTCGGTTGGTCAGGGACGCGGCGGGTAGTGGTACTCGCCGTCGGCGACGGATTCGTCGTAGGGGCGCTCGGGGTCGTAGATGGGGTGTGGGACTCGGGGCCGTACCTCCTTGAGTGTCACGGTGTCGGGCGGCCACTGCTCGGGGGTGTGGGAAAGGTCGGTCAGGGCGAGGCGGTGTGTCTCGCCGATCGGCTGCCAGACCGGCCCGGCCGGGTGGCCCTGCTCCGGGTTGCTGGTGACGACGGTGAGGTGCCGCGTGTAGCGGCGCTCGAGGTGGCGCCGCAGTTCCTGCTCGCGTTGCGGGTCGACGGCGTGGAACAGCAGGGTCGCCAGGCCGGTCCGTTCGGCCAGCCGCCGGTAGGCATGGACGTGGTCGGCGAGGTCGGCGGGTCGGAGCTCGCCGGGGTGGGGCTGGTACCAGAACGCGTGGCGGTCGCGGTCGTGGATGTACTCGCCGTGCCACGCCGCATGTCGCGCTCCGGTGACGTATCGGCAAGTGCGCGGTGACCACCAGGTGCGCAGGTCACTCCCGGGGTTGGTGAGCGAGTGGGTGGCCAGGTCGACGAAGAACTCGTTGGCCTGCAGCAGGCCGGGCAGGCCGGCATGCTCGCGGAGCCGGTCGCGGGCGCGGTACACCTGCGCCGGTGTGACGTCGCGGTTTTCGGCGAGTGGGGTGAGTTGGGTGCCGATCGGGCCGAGGCACCACGAGGTGTCGGCGGTGGCCGCGGCGTCGGTGTTCCAGAGGCGGTCGATCCAGCCGCAGCGGGCGAGGATCGCCAGACGTCGGGTGGCTGACGCCGTGGTGGTGGTGAAGCCGAGTGCGGTGAGCTGCGCGGTGGTCAGGACGCGGTGCTCGGCGAGCATCTCGACGGCCCACCAGTCGGGCAGGCGCAGGCGGCTGCTCTCGGCTAGGAGCAGTTCTGCCGGGATGGGTCGGGTGGACGGGGCAGTGAACTGGGGATGGTAGGTGGTCGCCATGACCGGTACCTCCAAGGTGGTGCCATCCCCCGGCTTCGGGGGTGGCAGGGGTGGATGAATGGCTGTGCGACCGCATCGGTACGGCCCACACGGGCGGATTACGCCACCGCGGTGACTGCGTCGCGGCGGGTGACAGTGCGCGCCGGCTCGCCGGGTGGTGCCCGAACGCGCCTCCCGGCCGGTCAGCGCGGCCGGATCGACGGCTGAGGCATGCGGCACGGCGTGAAGCCGAGCGCACCGCGGTCTCCGGCGCCGTCATCAAGAAACCGCCGTTTGTGTGCTCTGACGAACGCCTGTCCCACTCACAACCGCTCACAGCCACTCACAGCGGGCGGCTTTCTCAGTCGAGGTCATCCAGTTCAGCAGCTTCATCTGGGAGGGTGACGGCGCCGCGAGACGGGCTTCGGGGGACATCGGACCTACGCCGCTGCCGTCGACGTGGTGGTGGGGAGGCGACGGCGGCTGGCGGCGCGCAGGCTGGCCCGGCGTTCGGCTCGCGCCGCCAACGCCTCGGTGGCCTGCGGGGATGCCGCGCCGGTCAGGATTCCTGAGGCGAGGGCTTCGGCGAGGCGGGTGTCGATACGGCCCAGCCGCATGCGCAGGGCGTCGGTGCTGATGCCCATGCGAGCCGCGATCGGGTCCATGGCCCGCCGTCCCAGCCGCACGTCGATGTAGGCCTGCTCGTCGTCGGCGTCGAGGATCCCCAGGCGCACCGCGCGGCGTACCAGCACGTCCGGATGCCCGTAGGGCACCCGTGGTGTCCGTGGGCCCGTGACGCGCTCCACGTTCTCAACCGTGAGGTACTCGCGGGCCTGCTGACGCAACGCGTAGCCCGCGCGCCACCCGGCCCGGCACAACGACGCATACGGTGCCCGGCTGGCCACGTCCACGTGGTTACGCAGCGCCGCCAGGAAACCCGCGAGGATCTCCGCGCCGATGTCGTCGGGATCATCGCGGTAGCCGTCGGACAACCGCCTCGCGTAGCGGCGCAGCGCCGGCATCGCCATCCCGGCCGCGGCGATGACCCACTGCGGTCCGTCCAGGCGGGCGCGGCGGATCAACTCCCGCCACACCGCGTCGCGGGCGCGGTAGGCACGCGGGTTCGCCAACAGCCACTCCCGCAGCGCCGGCAACGCCACGACACCCGCCGGTAGACCGTCGACCGGACCTACCACGTCAAGGTCGATGGACAGGGGCTCGGGGTCGCCGCTCAACGCGGCGAACGCGACCTCGACGGCGTCCAGAGGCGCGGCGGGCCAGATCGTGTCGGACACACTCATGATCAGCACTCCCGGGTCAGGAAGACCATCAGGCGCCGCCGCGTCCCGGCGGCGCTGGAACGCCGATTACGCCACGGCCCACTCACAGCCGCTCACAACGCAGGTCAACGCCGGTATGCCACCGCCATTCGCCCCTGTCACGCCCGCTGGCGCCGTCGCCCGCAACGACCGCGTCCACGGCCATTCGGCGACAGCGAATACGCCTCTGAACAGGACTGTGAGCGGCGAGCCAGCCCGGGAACGCACCCCGTCGGGGCACACAACCGTCTACAGCCGATTCCCCATGCATATGCCGCTCACAGCGACTCACGGAAACTCACAGCGGCTCACAGCGGACGGCCCACACCCGCTCCCGGCGGCGTCCGTCCTGACTGAAGCCGCAGCCGTCACCGCACTCGGCCAGGCGTCTCCGCCCCGCCACTCGACGACGACAGCGCGTCTGAGCAGGACTGTGAGCAGCGAACTGCTGACGCCCGCAGGGTCACGGCAGCGTTCGCAGAAACCCGCGGCCATCGACTCCCGCCACTCGCAGCCCTTGCCGGAGGCCGTCCGCCTGTCGGCCGCAGCGGTGCGCGGCAGGCCCCGGTCGGCAGGCCGCCAACGCGCCATCCCGCCGGCCGGCGACTGATCGCCGCGCGCGGCCTGGACACCGATGACGATCGGACGCCTGCGGCGATGACATTCCGGCGTCGTCGACGGAGTGAGCCGCAGTCGGCCGTGAGGTGCACACGGTCGCGGTAACACCGGCGGCCGCCGCCGACGCCCCGGCCGCCGCCGCCGAGATCGCCGACAATCGTGCGCTGGCCGGGAGGTGTCACAGATGCCGGGTGCGCACTGGTGACGCGGTGACCGTTTCAACGATGTCTGTCGATTTAGATGGACGCGGCGGCAATGACAGCGGCCATGACAGCGGTACCGCCGTGGACGTGTCATCGAGACCGCCGGCGCCGTGTCCCGATGACAGTGACAGCGACCGGACGCCTATGCCTGCGAACATGTCGGCGGTCGCGATGACCGTGTGTCGCCGCGAGGGGCCGCCGGATGGCATCTCACACCGCGCTGTGACAATCCGGCATCCACACACGTCGTTGACGTGCTGTCCGAGCAGCTCGCTGAGCTGCGCTTTGACATCTCGGGCGGCCACGCCGTGCCCGTGACCGGCGCGCCGCAGTCGCATCGTCGAAGGCCGGCGCCGGTCACGACGGGCGTCACAGTCACGCCGCCCGCGCAGTCATTGCGCTGCGGCAGGTCGGTCACGCCGGCGGGTGGTGTCATGACATCAGCGCATGTCCCGCGCGGACGCGGTGAGACAACCATGACATCCACCTTGGTGGATGACACGTGACATGCCAGTGGCCGCCCTTCTGGTGTCCGCGGCGGGCGCCCCGCCACCGGTGGCCATGCTGCCGCGCGGATCGGATCCGCGAGAGCGACGGCATAGACCGGTGGCTTCCCCAGGCTGTCGTGCCCGGCGTGGCCCGGGCTGAACGTCAAGCGTCTGTGTCTGGGCAGCCCTGCGCACGACGGCCTCGGGCAGTTTGGTGTCGTCGAGCCTCGGGCGCGAGTGGGCGTCTCTCTCCGACAACCCGGTCCTCGTCGCACCGGCGGACGCGTCGCCCCGGCTGGGCTGAGGTGTCGCTGGCCTCGCTGCGGCACCTCGACCCCGGGAAGCCCGCGTCCGGAGCCTCTGTGAGCGCGAATGAGCAGGTCAACGCCGTCGGAGCCAGCCGGCCGGGTGTGCGCTGTGAGTTTTCGTGAGCGAGGCAGGCGTTCGCCAGAGCACACAAACGCGGCTTTTTAGGTGTCAGCGCACACCACGTCGGCGCACCGCAGCCCGGAGCACCGCGCCCATTCAACTCGCCGGGTCGTCCCAGCCTCCACCCGTCCCCGTGCCGGTTCGGCGTCGTCGATGATCCGCCGTCGTCCGGGCGACGGCGTGGGGATGGCCTGGTGGCGGCCTGCGAGCCACTGCACCGGCTGGCCGCCCAGAGGCGGCACGGCCGCCTCTGCTGTCTCCATCACCGGAAGGACCGCCCGCACGATGAGCACCCCTGACCAGCACGCCACCCACACGACCCCTACCCACTCCACCGGCGACGGCTCGCGCGAGACGTGGACCGCGGCGCGGATCCGCGCCCTGGGCGCGGTCACCGATCTGGGCACCGCCGCCAGGATCTTCGGGCTGTCCCGGTCCGTCGCCTACGACCTGGCCAAACGCGACCGGTTCCCCGTACCGGTGCTGCGGTTCGGCAGCCGCTACCGCGTACCGGTCGCGGCGATCCTGACCGCCCTGCACCTGCCCACCACCGACAACCCCGGGCCTCCGACAGGGCCGACCGAGGGCGACTTGACCCCGGGTGGAAGTCACGCGTCGATCACCCCGTACCGAATCCGCAGCCCCCGGCTGCCGCACACCCCGACCGAAGGGAACACCTGATCATGGCGGACGGATCCGTCTTCAAACGCTGCTCCTGCCGCGACCGCGACGGCCGTAAAATCGGCAACCGCTGCCCCCAACTACGCCGCCCCAACGGATCGTGGAGCCCCACCCACGGCCGGTGGGCCTACCAACTCGAACTGCCCACCCACCCCGGCAAACCCCGCCGGCAACTACGCCGCAGCACCTTCGACACCCGCGACGCCGCCACCGCGGACCGCGACCACGCCAAAGCGCTCCTCGCCCTCGCCGCCGACGACCCGGCCGTCGCCGCCGAGATCGCCGACCTGCTGCTCACCGTCACCTCCGGCGCCCCGCTACCGGACCGCGACACCATCGCCCGCCGCGTCCGCGCCGGACTACCGGCCACCGTCACCACCACCGTCGGCGAGTACCTCGAGTCGTGGCTGGCGTCGCGCCGCAACCTGCGCAGCGTCCAACCCAACACCCTGCTCGCCTACGAGTCCCACATCCGCACCCACCTGATCCCGCACCTCGGCGCCATCCCGCTGGTCAAGCTGCGGGTGGAGCACATCGAGGCCATGTTCACCGCGATCGCCGACCGCTCCACCGCCATCGAGATCGCCCGGCAGAGCGACAAGCCGTGGATCCGCGCCACGGTCCGCGGCCAACGCATCACCAGACCGGCCAGCATGCACCGCATCCGCGCCACCCTGCGTAAAGCGCTCAACGACGCCATCCGCCGCGGCAACCACCGGCTCATCGACTTCAACCCCGCCGCCCATATTGAGCTACCCTCCGGCGTACGCCCCAAGGCCCGCGTCTGGACGGCCAACGCCGTTCAACGGTGGCGTCTTACCGGCGAGCGGCCCAGCCCTGTCATGGTGTGGACACCGCAGCAGGCCGGCGCGTTCCTCGACCACGCCGAAGAACACGACCCCGCCCTCTACCCGCTGTTTACGCTGATCCTGCACCGGGGCCTACGCCGAGGCGAAGCCGTCGGACTCACCGACACCGCCGTAGACCTCGACAACTCCCTGATCCACGTCACCCAACAGATGGCCACCCACGGCTACACACCCGTGATCAAGAAGGTCAAGTCCGAGTCCGGTAACCGGATCATGGCCCTGGCCAGCATCACCCGGACCGTCCTGCGCGCCCACCACACCCGACGCGCCCAATGGAAACTCGCCGCCGGCCCCGCCTGGCCCGACACCGGGCTGTTCTTCGTCCAACCCGACGGGCAGCCCTGGCACCCCAACGCCGTCACCGACCGCTTCGAGAACCTCGTCCGCGACGCCGGCCTACCCCCGATCCGGCTGCACGACCTGCGACACTGCGCCGCCACCTACCTCAAAGCCGCCGGCGCCGACCTCAAGGACATCCAGGAACTCCTCGGCCACTCCTCCGCCGCCATGACCGACGTCTACACCTCCGTCATCGCCGAACTCGACGTCGAACGCGCCAAAGCCGAAGCCGCCGCCAAACTCCTCCCCCGCCGACGCGGACGCGCAGCCTAGGGAGGTTCCATGCCAGGGTCGGGCGGCAGCCACGGGCTCCCGCCCGGCCTTCGTCCTCGAAGACCGGCCGCAACGAGGACACCCCACCCACCTGCGGCGGCGGCCCGCCCCAACCTCGGCCGGGATCCTGGAAACACACCACCATAGGCGCAGCACTGGTTCGACTAAGCTGCCCCTCCGCGCTCGCCCAGCGGCAGATCAGTTCACCTCCTGGGCGTTGCTGAGGTGGAGCGGCAGGACTGCGGCTGTCGTCACGGCCAGGTCGCGATTGAGAACCTCTTCCCGGGGGACGAACACCATTGCGCAGCCCTCGCCAACCATCACGTCCTGTTGTCGAGCATCGGTCGTACCGCGAAAGACGTGAACAGTCACCGTGTGCGGGAAGCCGGCCTCGTACGGCCGTGGGCCGCTCCACACCTTACGCAACTCTCCCGCCGTCAGGCCCGTCTCCTCCAGCAACTCCCGGCGCGCCGCCTGCTCAGGCGTCTCGCCCGGCTCGACATGGCCTCCCGGCAGACTCCACTGGTTCGGAGAAACCGAGGTCCGGTCGTCGCGATGCTGCATGAGTACCGCTTCCGAAGGATCGACGAGGAGCACCAACGCAACTTCATAGGTCGCCATGGCGGAAATGGTGCCGGGTGCGCTACGGCCAGCACCACCCCGGCGCTCTCATCTCGGCTAGACCACGTGCGCGTCTCCTCTACTCATGCCGGTTGCGCCGCACTGGCCTGATCACGTCTTGCCACAGTCCTCGCATCAGGGCTCGGTGACGGTTGGTTCCGCCGTGTGGCGTCAACCGGTCGACCCGCAGCTTGATCACGCCCGCCCAGCAGAGACACACGCCAGCGGCGATCCCCAGCGCTGCTATGACGAACAACGTCATCGTCACCGGTAGGGAGCGGACGAACGTCGACACCAAGACCAGCAGACCAACGACCAACCCGATGGCAAGGCATCGGTATCCCGAGACCAGGCAGCGGTAGCCACCGCTGGCTCGGATCCGCGCAACAGCCTCGTCGAGTCCTGTCGCCCCCACAACCACCGTCCTCATCCCGGCCGCCCAGTATGCACCTGACGTACAGGTCGACCCGTCCGCCTGTCAACGCCGCCCCCATCAGCGGTGGGTAACGGACCGCTACCCTGACGATGAAGATCGTCGAGCCGGACGTGTCACCCACGTCCCGATACTGATCTGTCACGCACGTCCTGAGACCGGACAGGGCCGACAGGCGCCCTGTCCCATCAGGGCATGCTGGCCACGTGCACATCTCGTGGCAGAGCAGCGTTGACGTGTTCGCGCAGATCCTGCGGCGGCATGGCAATTATCAGGACTGTGTGACCGATGTCGAGGCGGCATGGGTGGCATTCGCTGAGTTCCTGCAACTGGACATCGACGGCCTCGACCCGACTCCGGACTCTGATGCCGATGGCTTCATCATCCAGTGGGGCCGACGCTCATGGAGCGACAACCGCCTGGTTCTGGCCTTCACCCGGCAACTGGCCATCGCTGATGTCGGTGCCCATGTTGATCCCTACCGGCAGCCCGAGCTGTGGCAGCTCGACTTGGCGATGGCCTTCGACGACGAGGACGATCTGGTCGGCCTTGACCGACTCGACGTCCAGGACACGGGGTTCAAGTTCGCTCCCACCGGACCGCTGCGCGCCGCAGCGCTGTCCGCCACCTGGGCGGAGACGCAGCGGCATGGCCCTATCCGAGCAGCCTGGATCGCGACCCCAGCGAGTAGCGGCTTGTCCTTCGAGTGCGTCTGCTGACACGCAGAAACTCGCCTCGGCCGCGCTCGGGACGATGCCTGTCGCAGTGCGTGGCTAGGGTCCGGCCATGGCTGACTTCACGGGGGACAACCTGAGCCTTGTGGTCAACGGGGTCGATGTAGCGCCTCTGGTCAATGCGGAGCTCGACCGGCGCGACCCCGTCCGGGCCAGGATGCGCCCGGCCGACCCTGATGGATTCCGGGAGGCGTGGGGCATCGTCGAGCGGCTCTGGGACGGCACCGTCGAGCGGGCTCGCGGCCTGGACCCCGGGCTACTGCACGAATCGGTGGACGGCGAGTGGTCGTTCATCCAGACCCTGCGCCACGTGGTGTTCGCCACCGACACGTGGGTACGGCGGGCAATCCTGGGCGACCCCTCGCCGTGGGACCCGCTCGACCTGCCGTGGGACGAGATGCCGGGCACCCCAGGGATCCCGCGCGACCGCGAGGCCCGTCCCTCGCTGGAGGAGGTCCTGGCGCTGCGCCGCGAACGGATGGCCACCGTGCGCAGGGTGGTCGACGGCCTGACCGACGCGTCCCTGGCCGGCCACACCGAGCCCGTCGAGGGGACCGGCTGGCCGCCGCCGGAGAGCTTCCCGGTACGCGAGTGCCTGCTGATCGTCCTGAACGAGGAGTGGCACCATCGGCAGTTCGCCGAACGGGACCTCGACGCCCTGCGGACAGGCGCGACACGGAAGGCGATCTGATCGACGTCGGACTGACCGCCCGGTCCTCGGCATGTTGGCCGCGCCATCAGCGGCAGATCCGCGCAGCTGATCAACCGGTCGCCTCACGCTTTTCGAGCCACTTACGCACCGCGGTAAGGTCGGCGTCAGCCAGTCCGAGGAACGGATCGACGCGGTGCAGCAGCGCCGGCTGCGAGTGGTGCGCAGCAACCCAACGCCGATCGGCATCCGTGATCTCATCATCGAGCCAGACGAACGCACGTCCGGCCGCCCACCGCGCCAGGTGCACAGTCTTCCAATGCACACCGCGCCCCGGCTCCTCGTCGTCGTCACGCCAGTCCACGACCGCAAGCACCGGAAGGCCGAGCCGCGGCGCGACGACCTCGTTCGCCTCCGCCATCCACGTGCTCGCCCAGACCAACTCGCCCGGCAGAGCGAGCAGACGCACGCCGTCAGCTGGATCAAGCCGATCCAGTAGCGGATTGCCATAGCCGTCAGCAACGTCGCCTACCCCGCTGTCCAAACGGCGTGCGCCCGTCGACCGGGTCCGGAACGGAATGAGCACACCGTCAACATCGACAAAGACCAACGGTCGCGTAGCGCCGACAAGCACCCTGAAACCGTACCCGTAGGCCATCGACGAGCCGGGACGCCATCCGACCCCACCGACGGATACGCTCCACAGCGCACGAGGCGCGGCAGATGCGTGCACGAAAGCTGGCCGCAACACACCGTGGGGGCGTCCGCTCCTGAGATGCGCCTTCGGCGCCGCAAAGCCGGAGGATCCCTGCGTGGAAATCACCCAACTGCTCCGAGCGGGAGTGACCAAACCGCACCCAGATCAGGCAGCCAGTGCCACCTGGCTGGCCACGGTGTACGCCAGCATCAGGTCAGTCGAAGGTGTGGTCACCACCTCGGTCGAGGAACCGACGACCGGCCGAAACCACTACAGGGTCGGTGTGCGACTTCGTGATGGCAGGCCCTTGAGCATCCTCTTCAACGCTGCGGCATTCCTGGTCGCTGGAGCCGAACGACAAGATCCCCACGTAGTCAACGCGGTGTTCGTTGACGTCCCCGGCGGGGAGATCTACCGCCGCGCAGCGCTGCGGCTCGCCACCATGGCAGAGTTGAATCAGCCGCTTGAGGAGCGACACCTGCATCTACTTACCGAAGAAGAACGCCAGGATGTCGCCTACCGCCAACCGAGTCGGCTCGGTCACCTGCTCTTCAACTGGTTCGACTGAGCTGCCACTCCGCGCTCGCCCAGCGGCAGATCAGTGCGGCTCCGTCTGGCGGTTGTGCCAGGCGGTTTCGAAAATAGTTCGGGCTGAGGTAGCTCGGTTCCTTCAACGTATGTCACGCTCCGGCGGTGACGATCACCAGGCCGATGGTTGCCGGAGCGGTCGTCGCCTTCGCTGGGCACGGTCTTGCTGTTGGGTTCACGATTGCTCTGGCCACCGCCGCTGGTGGCGGCCCGAATGCGGACTTGGATGCCGGTGGGAGGTTCGCGGCGCTCTTCTTCGGCGTATTCACATACGGCATTGCGCAGTTGGTGTTGCTGGGCAGTTGTTTCGCGCTGTCCGGACGGCTCGGCCGTGGGTCATCGTCTGGCCTCGTGGCTGGCTGGATGTTGGGACTGGCCGTGAGCCTGTACTACCTGTGCGGCGGGTTCGGTACCTAACGGACGCGCGGCAGCCCTGACTGTTAGCTGCACGGGCCGCTCGTCACGCGCCGTGACCCCCGTCGGCGGCAGATACGGATGCGGACTTGGCAGGCCACGTCAACGAGTGTCGTGCGGACTGGGCCGATGACGAGCGTTGGTTCAGTAGGCATCTTCGACGCCGAAGAAGGTTTGGGTGTCATCGACGGCCCGGATGTGCCGGGCGGGTGCTGGGTCCACTTCTCTGCCATTGCGACTGATGGATACCGAGAGTTCACCCTCGGGCAGCACTTTTCGTTCCGCGTCGAGGTGGCCAGCCAGGACGGTTTCGCCTATCGAGCAATGAAGGTCTGGACGGGCGACGTCGAGCCGGCCGATCAGCCGCGAACCCAGCGCAGCTCCCGCTGCCGACCACAGCTCGCTGACCTTTACATTCGATCCGCCCCGCCCGCACGACGTGGTTGGACCACGGACGTAGGTGGCGTCACGCCGCGCACTGCGCGGCAGATGCTGCAGTGCGTGTCATGGTCGTAGCCTCAGTCGACGTTCCAGTGACGCGGCAGTTCACTCTCGCAGATTGCGCAGCTGGCAGCCCCGCCTCTCGTACGGTCACGAAACGGTCGCGCCCTCGTGCTGGTCGTGAAGGCGCTGCTGGTACGGGATCGACTTCACACCGTCGGTGAACTTTTCGAAGTCGGGCACCTGTTCCATCGGGTCAGAGTCGAGTTTGTGATCGCGGCGTAGCTGGGCGACCACGAGGCGGGGCTGGTCGCTGGCGCCGGAGTCGTCGAGGGCAAAGGTGATGTCCTCGAGGAGTTGCAGCGCCTGTTCGCGGCGAAGGCCGGTGGGATGGTCTTGGAGGAATCCGTTGACGAGCCGGCGGAGCCTGTTGTCGCGTCGTGACGCCGCCTCCTGCTCAGCGGCGGCCCGCAACATGAGTGCGACATGTGCGATAAGGGCCGCGAAGTTCGCGCGGAGGTGTTCGAGGGCGGATGGCCGCGGCGTAGAGGCTTGGGCGGCGTGGGCCCAGGTGATGACCTCCTTGGCGAAGCCGACCTTGTCGATGTGCCCATCGAAGCAGGCGGTGAACGCTTCGGCGAGGGAGTCCCACAGAGATCCGCTCGTGCCGAGGGCCGCGATCAGATCAGACTCCTGCAGCTTGTCGGCATCGTTGGCGGATAGGTCCAGGAACCGGCGGGCGTAGGCGCGTGCGGCCTCAACCGCGACGGCCGGTGGTACGAGGTCCTCGGCCTCCTCGACGGTGACGTTCGCGGGGATGGTCAGAGCTGCATCGGCGGCCCAGGTGTCAACGCGGATGACGAATTTGTCGTCGATTACCGGCTTCTGCCGGGCTCCGCCTCGGCGGAGGGTCTTCTGGGCGTCGATGCCGGCAGCGTCGCCGTCGAGGAGCACAGCGCACGGTGGGCGGACCTGGTCACGGCCACGGGCGAGGTAGACGAGGTACGGGATGCTGCTGGCAGATCCGGCGGGCACGATAGTGACCTCGTTGAGGTCGAGCGTACGGAGGAAGGATCCGCCGTCGCCGCGTAGCAACGACGACATGCCGGCCAGCAGTACCTGGTCAGCGAGACCTTCGACGAACAGGTTGGAGCCGCCGATGAACGCGGTCTCGGCCACGAAGCTGCCCAGCGATGTTCGCAGCGGTTCATAGTGGTTCTTGGTGGCGTCGCGAACCACCCGGGTTCCTTCGTCTTCCCGACCCTTTTCGATAACGCGGATGCGGTGGGCGGCATTGCGGTTGATCAGGAACGGCGAGTGGGTAACGTAGACGACCTGGTCGCGGCGTGATCCGTCTTCAGGCTGGGCATACTGTTCGAGAATGCGCAGGAGATCTTGCTGGCCGCTGCTGGAGAGGTATGCGTCGGGTTCGTCCATGAGCAGAATCTCATGCCGGTCAGTCGGGCGTTGATGGGCTAAAAGCTGCACGTAGTAGCTCAGGAAGTATTGGAGGCCGCGGCTGCGTTCCTGGAACGAGTAGTCGGTGTCGGTGCGGTCACGGATGGTGAAGCAGAGTTCGTGTTCGCGGGGTGACAGAAGCAACTTGAACTCGCGGTCCTGCGTCCACCAGCGGGCCAGGTTCAGGTTTCGGGCGATCTCATTGTTCATCCGCTGGATCAGGCCGTTGACCTGCCCCTCGTGGCCTTCCTTCATCGCGCCAGCGAGGTCGTCGAACGCCCGCTGGTCAATGCCGCACACGTCGATGAGGAGTTTGCGGCCGAGTTCACGCTGCTTGCCGGTCGCACTATTAGGGTCGGCGTCCCCGCCGTTGATGATCGACAGGATTTCCGAGGCGTGTTCGGTGACCTGGTTGGGCGTGGTGATCCCTCCGCCGAAGATCAGGTCCCACAAGCTCGCTCGCTGCTCACGTTGCTGCAGCCAGGTCGGCGCGCGGCCGGCGAGATAGCTGATTGGGATGCTGTCAGGCAGGGCGACGCCGGTGTCGAGGCGGTATACCTGCGGGAGGGCACCGCAGACCGCCGCGAGGACCGCTGGCGTAACCGGCGTTGGTGTGTCGCCCTCGCCGTAGAGGATGAACGGCTGGCCGGATCCGGGCCGAAATAGCCGGAACCGATCACCGAGACGGAGCGGACGGCTGAGCACATCCGTCAGCGCGTTGCCGGCCGCTTCGGAGATGATCTCGAACTCGCCGCCGAACTCGGGTGAATGCATCTGGTTCTTGGCTACCGAGTAGAACTCCGAGTAACGGCAGAAGTTGCCCCGCTCGATACCGTCGCCGCTGGCCAAAATCTCGATCGCGTCCAACAGGTGACTCTTGCCGGACTCGTTGGCACCCACGATCGCCGTGATCGACGGATCCAGTTCGACGGTGACGTGCGGAAACCATCGCCCCTCGAAGTCCTCCCACTCCCGGCGTGTGGCGTTGGGGGCGGCTTTGCGTTCATAGTTGTAGTTGAACGACTTGTAGAAGCGGACGTAGAGCTTCGTCATACGCATGATGTCTCGGTCCCCCAAGGATGCGCCACGGACAGCGGACCTGAGCTCGGCCCATGGTCGGTGGCCACTGACGATGGTCTAAATCCGCCGATTGATTTATCCCGGATCCTGGCTGGGTCGCGGGCCGACACGACGGTCGGTTGGACAGTACCAAGGGCATGCGCATCGGTGGTGAGCCGAAGTTGCGCCAACCCGTCGGCCCGCACGACGGCGCATGCCACTGGTCACGCGAAGACAGCCGCGCAGAGGTGGCGCCGAATCGTCGCAGAGTGCGCTCAGTACCTCGGCGGAGGCCTTGACCATGCCCAGCGGGGTCTCGCGAAACACCTGCTAACAGGTGTCACCGCCGAGCGGACCAGCAGCACCAGCACCAGCCATCTCGCTGAACTACCAGCGAATGTGTACAGAGCGGTTAAGGCGATAGTTGTCCCGGACAGCGCGCCATCCGCTCATCGGCATGAGCGGATATCCACTGCGTTCGTGGGCTCAGGCTGCAGCAGAGGAGGGTCAGCGCCGAGATGGCCGCTCCCTCCAGGTGCCCAACGATCTGCCATCGGTCGCGAGACCGTCACGGCTGAAAGGTCCGCACGCACCAAGGCCGCAACGCGCACGGACCGACCGGCTAGGTGCCTGCCCGCTGGAGCCGGGCGGGCAAATCAGGCATATGTGGGCCGCCTGGGACTCGAACCCAGAACCTAAGGATTAAAAGTCCTCAGCTCTGCCAATTGAGCTAACGGCCCGTTGGGCCATCAGGCTACCCGATCACCGGCTGCGGGGTTGAGGTCCGCCCAGCCTGCGGGGGCGGCCGGCACCGTGAGAACTGCCGGCCGCGCGGCGGCCCGCCGCACGATCGTCTGGACGCTACGTCGGAGCGGGAACCCCAGGCCCGAGCGGCGGATAATCCACGCCAGATTTGGCCCTTTTCGAGTGATTGTCAGGTGTCGTGCTGATGGCCCCTGGCGACGCAGTCGCCGTGGATACGGGTCAGCTGCCGGGTCATGCGGGTGGCTGCGGGGTGGCCGGGGTGCTGCTGACGGTGGGTGGCGATGGTGTCGGTGAGCAGGATGTGGGCGGCGTGGCAGTGGCCGAGGTCGTGCAGGACGAGAGCGGTCGTGGCGTGGATGGCGAGGGTTCGAGGACTGTGCGGGCCGTCGCTGTTCGAGAGGTGTCCGCCGAGCTGCCGGTAGAGGTGGTAGGCGCGTTGGTGGTGCCCGGCGTGCCGTTGGACGGCGGCGTGCAGGTGCAGGGCGCGCAGGCTGTCGGGGTGGCTGTGCCCGTGCAGTTGGACCGCGCTTCGGTGGGCGTAGGCGGCCCAGATGGTCGCGTCGGCGGCGCGGCCGTGGCGTAGGTGCAGTTCGGCGAGGAGGGCCGCGGCGTCGGCGTGCAGGGGGTGGGCTGGTGCGGTGGCCGGGTCGACGCCGGTGAGGATCTGGTGCAGGAGTTGCCGGGCGCGGACCGGTTGGCGTCGAGCGATGTCGCGGGCACCGGTGACGCGTCGGGCGGGGTTCTTGTCGGTGCGCTCGGGTGGGAGTGCGGGTCGCCAGGTCAGGGCGATGTCGCTGGCGGTGGCGCCGACGGTCACGCGGGCGAGGACGCGGTGGGCGTGGGCGGCGGCGAGGCACGGCGGTAGTGGCGCGCTGGTGGTGGGCAGGATCCGTGCGGCGTGGCGGAGGATGACTCGGCCGACGGTGTCGGTGATGGCTGCGGAGTCGAGGGGCTGTCGGCGGCATCCGGGTGGGCAGCGGTAGGTCCCTGGGGCGCCGGGTGGGGTGGTGCGGTTCATCGGCTGTCGGCACCTCCCGCAGTGCAGCAGCCCTGGCGCCAGCCGGGCCTCCCGGCCGTTGGTGAGATCCCGGTTCTGCGGCTGGGTTGGGGTGGTGGCTCGAGTGACCCATTTCTGCACGCGGCGGGGGTCGAGGTCCAGCTGGCGGGCGACGGTGGTGACCGCGCCGTACGCCTTGACAGAGCGGGTGTCGGCCACGCGTCGGACGGCGGCGTCGATGAACTCGGGCGGATAGGTGCGAGGGAAGGCCATCAGGTGGAGTCCGTCGGGGGGCGCTGGGGGCGAGGGTTAGGAGTTCAGGACCTGCCGCCGGCGGTCGGCGGGATGGGCCGCGTTCGTGGGAACGGCGCCGCGCTGGTCGGGGTTGCGGCGCATGGGTTGCAGGGTCGGTCCGTTGGGCAGCGTGATCGCCGGCCGAGGGGTGTAGCCGTGGCGGGTGTAGAGGGTGTGGGCGGCGGTGGTGGTGTCGGTCCAGGAGGGCAGGTCGATGCGGTCGAGGCGGGTGCGGTGGTGGGCGAGCATCGCCGTGCCGAGGCCTCGCCGTTGGGCGGTGGGGGCGACGGCGAGGAACGCCAGGTGGTAGTGCGGTTCGGTGGGCCGGCCGGCGGTGAGGAGCCGGTCGAGGGTTTCGAAGCGTTCGGTGTGTTCGCCGGCGGCGCCGGTGAGCCGGTGGTGGTAGTTGGCCGGTGGTGGGATGGGTCGGTAGCGGTGGAAGCCGACGGTGGCGGCGTTGAGGTCGTGGGTGAGGTGGATGTCGCCGTAGAACATGGCGTGCTCGACCCAGATCGCGGCCACCTGGGTGAGGACGCGGCGCCGGTGGGGTGGCTCGGGGATCAGCCAGGCGGCGAGGGGTCGGGGTGCAGGGCGTCGGCGATGAGTGCGGCGACGTGGTCCTTGTCGGTCCAGCGGGCGGCGCGGACACGAGCGGTGGCCTCCATGACGGTTCCTTTCGGCTCGACGAGGGCGGGTGGCGGTGCCGGACGGGGTGGTGTCAGGGCGTGTGGGTGGTGCTGGTGCGGGTGTGGGCGATGAACAGCAGGTAGTCCTCGACCTGGCCGGTGGGCCTGCGGTGGCCCTGCGGTGGTGGGAAGTGGGTGCGTTCGTAGGCGAGGATCTCGCCGGTGGCGGGGTGCAGGATGAGCAGTCCGCGTAGAGCGCCGTGGTCGCTGGTGGCGCTGATGCCGATGCCGACGCGTCCGGCGCGGTCGCGGACGGCGGGGTGGTAGGTGAGTCGTGGGGTGTGGCGCAGGAGGGTGAGGATCGCGGTGCGGGCGTCGCGGTCGGGGGTGCGCCATCGGGTGAGGCTGGCGGTGGCGTCCAGGACCCCGGGCGCACCGAGGAACGGCGGGCTGATGCTGGTGATCTGCGCGGCGAGGGTGGCCGGGGTGCCGGCGATCGGGCCGATCGGGCCGTCGAGGGTTCCGGGCGGATAGGTGTCGTCGGTGGTGGGGTGCGGGTCGGGCGGGTAGCGCAGGCTGGTCTCGCGGCCGGAGCCGTCGTCGGCGCGCCAGTGCCGCTGCTCGAACACCACGATGCGGCGGGTAGCGTGCCCGCCCTGGATGCGGGTGTCGGCGGCCCACTGCCGTAGCCGCACGAACGCGAACCGGCCCGGCAGGTCGCAGCCCGCCTCGGTGGCGGCCGTGGGAAGCACCTGGGCGGCGGGCCGCGGCGCAGGCAGGACGGTCGGCGGTGTCGCGGCGGTCCGGGCGGTGAGAACCCGCAACTGGGCTGCGGTCAGCGGCGCCGGGATGTCACACGGGGCGGTTGTCGGGTGAACCGGCGGCATGATGTGGCGGCCACTGCGGGTGTCGGGCATGGCGGTGTGGGTGGCGGCCCAGGCGGGTGCGAGGGCGGCCATGCCGAGCAGGCCCAGCACGGCCAACGCCGCCGCGATCCTGACGGCAGGCCGCCGACGTCGGGTGGACGAATCCGCGGGTGGGTGGGTTGGGTGGGTCACGGTCGTTGGCTCCGGGAGACGTCTGGCGCGGTCACGGTCAGCGGTAGGTGGCGGTGGCGAGGTCACCGACGGCGGCGTCGACGGCGGCGGTGATGTCGCGTACCGGTCGGTGGTGCTGGGCGGCGATGGCGCGCAGGTGGGCGGTCAGGGTGGTGGTGTCCTCGCCGAGGTAGAGGTGCTCGGTGAGGCCGAGAACGGCGACGAGGCCGGCGAGGGCGGCAGTGTGGTTGTCGGGCTGGTCCCGGCCGGCGGCGAGGTAGCGCAGGCGGGCGCGGGCGACGACGGCCCATTTCGTGTCGGTGGCTAGGTAGGTCTCGGTGCGGGCGAGGCCGGCGAGGCGGCGGCGGGTGGCGCGGTGCAGGATCCCGCCGGCGTGCAGGCCGGCGCGGGCGCGCTCGTACAGGTCGTCGGCGAACCAGGCCAGCCACCCCCGCACCGTCGGAACCGGGTCGGCGTAGCGGACCGAGGTGAGGGCGGTGTCGGCGATCAGGTCACCGACCGGCCGGTCGAGGTGTGGCCGGATCCGCTGCCCACCCGCCGGCCCGGCGTCGCCGGTGGTGTCGGTGAGGGCGATCCGCCCGGCCAGGAACAGGTCGATCAGGACCGCCCCGGCCATCCCGAGCGCGAGAGCCCGCCGATGGATGTGGGGTTGACCGGTGTCGTCGTTGTGGCAGAGCAGGAACAACTCGTCGCGCAACGGCAGCAGCGGAACCGTGCTCATCGCGGCGGCTCCTCCCGCAGCCCGGCCACCTGCTGCCGCAGCCGGGCGTGCACCCCCGTGTAGGCGGCGGTCGGGGCCGGCAGCAGCGCCTTGTCCACGGCGGCCAGGACCGTGTAGTTCGGGTCGCATACGTTGCCGATCGGCGCCCTGGCGGCCTGCGACACGAGTTGGTAGGCGTCGAGCTCGTCCAGCCCGGTCAGGGCGCTGACCCAGGCGACCAGGTCACGGTGGGCGATGCGGTAGGCATCCTCCAGCGGCCGGGCGCAGCCGACCGACATCACCTCTGCGTCGGTCTCCAGCCGGGGCCACACCGTGGGTACGCCCTTGATGACCTCGATCGCCAGGGTGGTGGTCGTGGCGATCTCCACCCCGACCCCGCAGACCTCGCCCTCGCCCTGGCGGGCGTGCCCGTCGCCGAGGGCGAGCATCGCCCCGTGCACGTTCACCCCTAGGTAGAGAGTGGTCCCGGCACGCAGCCGTGGGGTGTCCAGGTTCCCGCCGTGGGTGTCGGGGACGATCGTGGAGCGGGCCTCGAACCCGCCGGGAGCGACCCCGATCGTGCCGATCATCGGCTCCAGCGGCAGGTCGACGGAGTGGTCGCTGCCGGTGGCGTGGAAGCGGACCGTGCCGGCCCGCCGATCGATGTCGTACACCCACACCCGCTCCTCCAGCGGCGGCTGCAGCGTCGCGGTGTGCGCTGTGCCGGTCAACGCGCCGAAGTGCGGGAACGTCGATGACACACCCCAGTCCCGGGCCGGGACGATCGACGCGAGGTGGACGGCGAGGGTGTCGCCGGGCTCGGCGTCCTCGACGAAGAACGGCCCCGACACCGGATTCAGGAACGGCATCGCGCACACCCGCGACGGCAGATCCGCCGGACCGCGGACCCGCCCGCCGAAGCAGTCCTCCGTGCGCACCCGCAGCACGTCGCCGGAACGGACGTGAGCCACCGGCATCCGACCACCGAAGGTGTACGCCAGCTCGTCGCGCGCCGGCCGGTAGGTGATCACGTCCATGCCGGTCACACCCGCTCCACGTGGCGGGCCTGCGGCTGCGCCGGCGCCAGTCCCGACAGGGCGGGTCGACGACCGGACAGGTACAGGCCGGCGAGCACGACCATGCCCAGGGCGAGCCAGGCCAGGCCGAGGCGCTGCGCGGCGATGTTCGCGTTCACCACCACGTAGGCGAGGATCACGAACCCGATCCCCGGCATGAGCAGGTGCGCCCACCAGTTCCCGCTCCGCCGCCGGATGAGGTGGTGCACGACCACGGAGACGTGCAGGACCAGGAACGCGACCATCGCCCCGAAGTTGATCAGCGACGACAGCAGCGTGATCCCGTCCGCTCGGGTCGCCATGTACAAGCCCAGCGCGAGGGACACCGCGCCGATGAGCAGGGTCGCGTTGATCGGCACGTTCCGGCGTACCGACACCTTCGCCAGAAAGCTCGGGAGCTGCCGGTCGCGGGCCATCGCGTACAGCAGCCGCGACGTCGCCACCTGCGCGACCATCGAGTTCGGCAGACCCCACGCGATCGCCGTCGCCACCGCGCACAGCGTCGCCAGCCAGTCGCCGCCGGCCACCGCGGCGGCGTCGTAGAAGGCGGTGCCGTTCGGATCGCCCTGCGCCAGGAGCGCGCCGGGGTCGGGCAGGAGCATCGCGGCCAGCCACGTCTGGGCGATGAACAGCACCCCGGCCAGGACGAGGACGGCGGCCATCGCCCGGCCGATCTGCCGGGAGCCGCCCTTGGTTTCCTCGGCGAGCATGCTGATGCCGTCGAAGCCCAGGAAGCTGAGTACGGCGATTGACACCGCTCCCGCGACCACCGACCAGGTGAAGGTGTCGGCGTTGTAGAACGCGTCCCAGCTGAACCGGCCCCTGCCCGAGGCGAGGGCCCAGCCGGCGACGGCCAGGAAGATGGCCAGGACGATCAGCTCGCCGGCGAGCATTACCCGGGTCACCACCGCCGTCATGCGGATGCCGACCGAGTTGACGACCGTGTTGACCGCGACGAAGCCGAGTAGCCACAACCAGACCGGCACCGCCGGGACGGTGGCGTGCATCGCCACCGACGCCACCAGGTACAGCAGCCCCGGCACCAGCACGTAGTCCAGCAGGATCACCCAACCGGCCAGGAAACCGACCGGCGCGCTGATGCCCCGTCCGGCGTAGTTGTAGACGCTGCCGCTCATGGGGAACGCCTTCACCATCTGCGCGTACGAGAACGCCGTGAACACCAGGGCCACCACACCGACCGCGTACGCCAGGGCCACCATGCCGCCGGAGCCGGCGTAGACGCTGCCGAAGATCGCCATCGGCGCGATCGGCACCATGTAGACCAGGCCGTAGGCCAGGAGGTCCCGGAACCGCAGCCTCCGAGCCAACTCCTGGCGATAGCTGTAACGGGCCAAGTCGTTCTGTTCAAACATTCGACGCCCTCCTCCTGCATCGGCACTTGGATGAGGGCGCATGCGGAGGATTGCCTCTCGTAACTCACGCGCCCTACGAGTGCCTGCGCCCCGGTGATCCGTTCTGCACCCCTGGCAGCGCAGGACGAATGAACGATTACGTGATCACGGCAGGTGGGACAGCCCACGGTGAGGGGTCACCGTGGGACCCCACCGTGAGGTGTCCCGGTCAACACCCTCAACGCCAGAGTTGACATCGGTATCCGTCGAAACGATGTCGGCGGCCGAACGTGGGGAGGTGGGACCGGTGCGTGTGTCAGCGATGACGTCGGACCCGGCGCCGTGGGAGTGGGAGTTCGACTGGCACCTGACGAACCGCTGCAACTTCTTCTGCGAGTACTGCCATCCGCAGATCCGTCACGTGTTGAACAAGAAGCACCTGAACGAGCCTGACGCCGACCTGGTGGTGCGGCGCTTCGAGGATCTCGACCGCACGAGTCTCGTGCACATGTCGGGCGGAGAGCCGTTCCTGTTTCCCGGGTTCGTCGAACTTTGCGCCGGGCTGACCCGCCGCAACTGGATCAGCATCAACACCAACCTGGCGTCGCCCGAGCTGGTCACCCGCTTCGCCAACGAGGTGGACCCGACGCGGGTGGCCAAGATCGTGGCGGCCCTGCACGTACCGGAGCGGGAGCGCCTCGGGTTGCCGATGACGGAGTACGCCGAGTCGTTCCGGATCCTGCGCGGGGCCGGCTTCGACGTGGTGGCGCTGTACGTGCTCTTCCCGCCGCTGCTCCCGCGGCTACGCGACGACTTGGCGTCGCTGGCGGCTCTCGGAGTGAATCCGCTGCGGGCCAAGGTGTTCAAGGGCGTCTACGAAGGTCGCCGGTACCCGGAGGCGTACACCGACGCGGAGCGTGCGCTGATCCTGGAGAACTCCGGCGAGTACACCTTCAACCGGCCGTACCTCGATGGAATGCTCGCCTTCCGCGGCCAGCCCTGCACGGCGGGGATGACCTCCTTCAAGGTGACCGTCACGGGCGAGGTCCGACGGTGTGCTTCCGTGCCGACCAGCTACGGCAACCTCTACGACGGCACCTTCCAGCCCGCCTCCGCACCGGAGCCGTGCCCGGCGAAGCGTGTCCTGGTCCTGTCGCAGTGCATGGCGTACCTCGTCGATCCACCACAGCCCGCATCCGCATCCGCCGCCGCTGCCGCGCCGCGTTCGTGAGGAGAGGAGAAAGCGCCATGCAGGTCATCACCAGCCTCGGGGCGGTACACCCCGACCAATCACCGTTCGATGTCGCGGAGCGCAAGGGCATCGGCCACCCTGACAGCCTCGCGGACCTGGTCGCCGACAGCTTCTCCCGCCGCTACTCCGCAACCTGCCAGGAGCGCTTCGGTGCGGTGCCGAACCACTGGGTCGACAAGGTGACGCTGGTGGGCGCAGCCGCTGACGTTCGCTTCGGTGGGTACGACATCCGCAAGCCGGTCGACTGCTACCTCTTCGGCAAGGTCACGGAGCGGATCGACGGCAACGATGTATCCGTCGCCAAACTGTTCGACGACACGGTCCGCGCTGTTCTCACCAGCACGTTGGACGACCCGGCAATCCTTGGGCACCTGCGCATTCACGTGAACAACACCGCCGGCACCGGAGTCGATCACGACAGGGAGTTCTACCAGCCTCGGACGGCTGCCGGGATCACGAAGGTGCTCGCCAGTGAGTCCGTCGCCAACGACACCGTCGTGTGCGCCGGGACGAGCCTGCGTGGCATCGCGGCGCGGACGGCGGTCCGACTGGAGACGCTGCTGACCGGTGCCGCCTTCCGAACTCGCTACCAGACCGGCACCGACGTCAAGGTCATGGTGGTCCGCGACCGTGGCCAACTGGACGTGACCGCGGCAGTGCCCTTTCATCCCGCCAGCGTTCACGGCTGGTCGGAGTATCGGACTGCGCTGGACGCCATCCGCGACGAGATCGAGGGTGAGCTCAAGCGGGTGCTCGACGAGACACCGACGGCAGCTGGGGCACGGCTGTCGCTGAACACCAAGGACGTGCCCGGTCATGGCTACCTCGCACCCTTCGGCACCTCACTTGGCAAGGGAGACTGTGGCGCTGTCGGGCGGGGCAACCGGTACAACGGGGCGATCGAGCCCCTTCGTCCGGCGAGCGGCGAGGCGCCCGCAGGCAAGAACCCGCTTCACCACGTCGGGAAGATCTACACGGCCGTAGCCGATGAACTGGCGCGACGCATCATGGCCGAGCTCGGGACGTACGCCGAGGTGCTCATCGCGGCACGCAACGGCGGCCAGTTGGACGATCCGGCGTACGTGCTCATCCGGTCCGAGGCGCCCATCGGGGCCGCTGGCGAGGCACTCGCTCGGGCAGCGATGCGGACGGCGCCGGGATACATCCAGCGGTTCCTGGAGACCGACCCGGTGAGCCGCTTCCGCGAGCAGGAGCCGTGCTGATGCCGCCGGCGTTGGACGAGGTTCATCTCCATCATCTCCGCGAGTTGTGCGCTCGTCCGGCCATGATCGACGACGAGGGCCTGCGCCTCGGAGGCACGTACGTGATGTTCTTCGCCGAGTCCGCCCTGATGGCTGAGCACGCCGCCGCCCTGCTCGGAGATCAACACCGAGCGCACGTGCTGGAAATCGGTCTTGGCCTGGGCGTCTTCGCCCAGCAGATCGCGCCGCTGCGACCCGCCCGTTACACCGCCGTCGAACCCCATCCGGCGGTCGTGGACCTGGTCGTACCGAGAATCCGCGAGCACCTGCCTTGTCCCGTCGTGGTTGTCGTCGAACCATGGCAGGTGCTCGATCTTGAGCCGGAGAGCATCGACGCGATCATGTACGACACCTGGCCGCCCGACGGGCACGCCGACGCCGATTTCGCCAGCTTCGTGGAACGGGTAGCGATCCCTGTTCTGAGGCCCGGAGGTCGCTTCAGCTTCTTCCACAGCGGCACAGAGTTGCCCGAAGCGCGCGTCGAAGTGCTGGACCACTTCTTCCCGGGCTGGAGCGCAACGAAGGTGACCATCCCTGCGAATCAACTGCCGAGCGGCTGGACGAAGCCGACGGGCGACTTCCTCGTGCCGTGCGCCCGGAAGGGGGTCCAATGATGCGAGTGACCGGCGAAGACCTCCCGCACCGCTTCCGTCAGGAGGGCTACCTCGCCATCGAGGGATTCCTGGAGCGCGAGACGTTGTCCCAGTTGCGTGCCGCCGCCGACCTGGCATTCGAGCAGATCATCGGCCAGACCGTGTCGCTGCGGACGGCGCATCCTCGCCTCACCTGGTGGCGCCTGCCGGATGGCCGACCGTACGTCTTCAAGATCAAACCTGTTGTCGATCTCGCACCGGCCTTCGCGGGCGTGGCGGCGAGCGAAGATATCGGATTCCTCGCCTCGTCGATGCTCTCCGCCAAGGCGACACTGATGGAGGACAAGGTCACCTACAAGGCGGCGCTCGCCGACCCCGCCGGTTGGGCCGACCTGCCGGTTTTCGGCGAGGAGGTCCGCAAACACTCCGACGCCTCGTACTTCGCGGCGCGCGGCTACGACCGGGTGATCACGGTGGCGCTGTGTCTCGACGACTGCCCCGCAGCCGCAGGGGCGCTGCAGGTGTGGCCCGGCAGTCACCGACGCCCTGTGCGACACGAGCCGACGCCAAACCAGGGGCCGGTCGTCCCGGACGATGACGCGCCCGACGATCAGGCGGTGACGCTTGAGGCATCAGCGGGATCGCTGCTGGCCTGGGATGCCGCGCTCGTGCATGCCAGCGGGCCGAACAGCACCGACAGACCGCGGCGACTGCTGGTTCTCGGTTACTCGGCGAGCGGCTCATGACCGCCGCACCGAATCCGCCGGGCCGAGCGACCGTCGGCGCCTCTCAGCCTCCGAACAGTGCCTTCGACCCGCCGTACACCCAACCGCACCCGTACTTCGGTCAGTGGGGCGAGGACCGCTGGCTCGTCGAACACCTGGCCGTTCCAGCACAGGGCGTCTTCGTCGATATCGGGGCAGGCGACGGAGTACGGGGTAGCAACACCCTCTACTTCGAGAGGCGGGGATGGACGGGGTTGAGCGTCGATCCTGATCCGCGTAACCACGCGCCCCTGGCCAGACGCCAATGCGTGGTCCGCCACTGCGCCATCTCGAACACCGCCGGCAAGCAGACCTTCAGCCAATACGACGCCAAGCCCTCCTGGTCCGGCCTGGGTGACCGGGGCCAGGGCTACACCGTGGGCACCGCTCCCTGCCTCCGGCTCGGAGACCTGCTCCACGACCTCGGAATCGAGCGGATAGACCTCCTGAACATCGATGTCGAAGGCACAGAGCTGGACGTCTGGTCGTCCTTCGACCCGGCCGAGCACCGCCCTGGGATCGTCATCATCGAGTACGACTCCCGAGACCCTGACCGCAGTGAGGAGCGGATCATCCGCGCTCTCGGGGCTGATCGCTTCGAGCTCATACATCGAACTCCAGCCAACCTCGTCCTGCGAGGGCTGGATCCGGTGAGCCAGCGACGGTGGCGCCATGCGAGATGATTCTCTCCTCGAAGCGCTCGCCACCGCGATCCAGCCAAAGGTGACCGGTGAGAGGGCGGTGGTCTTCTGTTCCCACAGCGCGGACGAGCCTCACTGGCGAAATCTGATGGCGGCTGCGGGCGCGGCCGACGTCCTGGTCCTGGCCTTCGACGGCAACCTCCTCGCCTCCTTGCCCAGCCCGCCCGGCACCCGCAGCGCAGCCCAACTGCTCGCGGACCGGCACGCTCTCCTCGCCACCCTCGCGACGGACTCGCCGCTGAGCGCACTCGTGGATCGTTTCGATCCCGACAGGCGAGCAGCGCTTTACGTCACCGACCCTCTGGAGCCGCTGGTGACAGGCAGCCGGCCGCTCATCGGCGCCAAGCACCCGAGCTGGAGCATCTTCGAACACAAGAGCGTGGTGGATGTGCTGTGGGACTCCATCGGCCTGCCGCGCGCGGAATCAGTGGTGTACGACGAGCCAGCATCGCTGTGGCAGCCTGTCAGCCCGCCGGGGACCGAAATCGTCACCGCGAGGCAGACGTGCGGGGCCGAGCCCTCGGCCGGCGGTGGAGACATCCAATGGTCGAGCGCGGGCATGCCCAGCCCGCGGGCGGAGTCGACAGGGCGAGGGCGGATCCGCGTCATGCCGATGCTCCCCGGCGTGCCCTGCCGCCTGCACGGATTGGTGCTCGTCGAGTCGACTGTCGCGTTCACCCCACTGGAGCTTCTCGTACCGCGGCGGCCCGCCGACCGGACCTTCCTCTGCGCGGGCACCGCACCCATGCCCGTGGCCCGACAGCGAGGCCTGATCGAGCTGACCCGGTGGATGGGCGAGGCCCTGCGCCGCCGGCTGGGCTACCGCGGAGGGTTCTCCGTCGATGGAATCCTCACCCGGAGCGGGTTCCGCCCCACCGACCTCAACACCAGGGTGACCTCGGCCTTCGAGGCCGCACCACCACCTCTGCGGGTTGGCGTCCACGCGAGCGCGCTCCTCGCCAGGGAGGGCCTGCACGGCGTCGACGCGGCCGGACCCGGGCTTACGGAGAGCGTGCATCGCGCCCTGAACGACACCACCGACCTCAACCTGCTCGCGATGATCGGGCAACCGGTCCCGTTGGCGAGGCGACACGTTCGCTGGCGCGATAGCGGGCTTGAAGCGTGCCGGCCCGACGAGGCGCACGGCTCGATCGAGGTCATCAGCGGACCGCGAGGGACCGCTCTTCGGGCTCAACTCGCGCGGAAGCACCTGCCCGTGGGCATCTCGCCGCAGGAGAGCGTCGTGGTAGCCCTCCGAATGGCTGACGAACTCCTAAGCACCGGAATCGGCGACCTGCAACCGCCACCCGTAGGGAGCGGTGCCGCCCCCACTCAGAGAAGCGGCACCACCTAGACCTACGAGAGCCGGTCGATCGCACTCCTGATCCTCGTGACAGTGCGGCTCCGGCCGAGCACCTCCAACGACTCGAACAGGGGCAGCCCGACGGTACGGCCGGTCACGGCAACCCGGACCGGTGCCTGGGCCTTACCCAGCTTCAGCCCGCGAGCTGCCCCCAACTCCTCGACCGTGCGCTTGAGCGACTCGGCATCCCACTCCACCTTCTCGAAGGCGGCAGCCACCTCGGTGAGTAGCGCCAGGGCTTCCCCGGTCATGGCCTTCTTCCAAGCCGCCTCGTCGATCGACGGGAACGGCAGGAACAGGAAGTCGACCATGCCGACGATCTCGCTGAGCACCGCGACCCGGGTCTGCGCCAAGGGCGCGACAGCGGCGAAGGCGACGTCGTCGTACTCCTCAGCCCGCCACGGGGCGTACTCACCGCGCAGCCACGGCTGACACGCCGAGATGAACTGCTCTGTGCTCAACGCGCGGAGGTAGTCGCCGTTGAAGGCCCGAAGCTTCTTGACGTCGAAGAACGCCGGCGACGGATTGACGTCGGCCATCCGGAACTCCGCCACGATGTCGTCCCAGGGGACAATCTCCCGGTCACCGGAGGGGGCCCAGCCGAGCAGCATCAGGTAGTTGCGCATCGCATCGGGCAGGTACCCCTCGGCGCGGAAGTCCTCCAGCGCGACCCGATCCCGACGCTTGGACAGTTTCTGCCGCTTCTCGTTGACCAGGATCGGCGCGTGGGCCCACACCGGCGGCTCGTGCCCGAGTGCCACCCACAGCAGTTGCTGCTTAGGGGTGTTCGGCAGGTGCTCCTCAGCGCGGATGACATGGGTGATGCCCATGACCATGTCGTCGACGACATTCGCGAGCAGAAACACCGGAGAGCCGTCACCACGTGCGATGACGAAATCCTCGATCGTGGCGTTGTCGAAGGTGGGCCCGCCGCGCACCAGATCCCGCACAACTGTCTGACCTTCGTCCGGCGTCCGGAACCGCACCGCGCTGCCGGGAGCCGCGGCTAGCCCGCGGTCGCGGCAGTAACCGTCGTACCCCTTGTGTTCGCTGCCGGTTCGCTCCACGACCTGCGTACGCACGCAGTCGCAGTAGTAGGCCTGACCTGCCGCGAGCAGCTTCGCGATGGCGTCGCGGTGGTGCTGGACATAGGCGGACTGGAACAGGGGGCCCTCGTACTCATCGGGGCCTGCGCCGAGCCACGCCATGGCGTCGATGATGCCCTGCACCCACTCCGGCTTACTGCGTTCGGCGTCCGTGTCCTCGATCCGCAGCACCATCGTGCCGCCGGACTGCTTGGCCAGCACCCAGTTGTAGAGCAGCGAGCGGGCGTTGCCCACGTGGAACATGCCTGTCGGTGATGGGGCAAATCGAACGCGTACGGGGGAGTTTGGCGATGCCATGCACGCAGCGTACCGATATGAGGCGGTCGCTTAACCGCATATCCCGGGCGGAATTTCCGGCGTCCGAGCGGCCGGGTTGGAGCGCCGCCTGCCTTTGGTCAGAGAATCTGCCAGCGACGCAGCTCGGCGCCATTCTCGTTGCGAAGGCCGTCAAGCCGGCGATGCACCTCGGCGGCTGCCGACGTGCCGGGCCGGGACTTGCGCGCGTTGGTGGCGATCATCTGGAGCTCGCGCAGTCGGCAGAGCTTTTCGAAGCCCGACCAGGTGGTGGCGTCCCAGCCGTAGCTGGCGGTGAAATCAGCGAACGCCTGCCGGCCGCCGCCGAATCGCCGACAGTGAACCGCAACGGTGGCGATGTCCCACTCTCGCGGCCCGATCGCGATACCGTCCCAGTCAGCCAGCACCGGGGTGCCGTCGAACCGCCGTAGAGCGTTGCGGGTCTGGGGGTCGGATTGGATCAGGCTGTCTCCCAGCGGGAACGCCATCGATGACCAGGCCGCTTTGAGAACCTCGAGCCGGCTCAGCAACAGATCGCGGTCCAAATCGTCGATGAGGTGGGCGTTGTCCACGGACCTGCGGACGCTCTCGGCTGGTTGGAGCCTTGGCAGCTCCACTGGCGGCATCGGAAAGCCGTGCAGTTCACGCAGGAGTTGCCCGAGCTCTGCGGTGGTGACAGGGTTGTCGTCCGCCGGGTCCAGACGCTGCCACACCGTGACGGCGTGTCCGTCGACCACGAGCGGTTGATCCGGCACCTGGGAGCAGAGACTCACGGTTGGGAAGCCCTTGGCCGACAGCCAGTCAACGACCGCCACCACCGTCCGCGAGCGGTCGAGTCCGAACTCCAGCGGCGCGATCTTGACTACTACGTCCCGCACGGCGTACACCGCGTTGGTGTGATGCCGAAGCAACTGTGCCTCGGCAGTTGAGCAGCCCAATCTCCGACACACCTCGGCGAGCATCGGACGCGTTCGTGCCTCGACGAACATGTGGCCCCTAGGGTTCGAGCACAGCAGTTCCGGCTGCAAGGGTACGGCTCCGCTCGCGGCACGCCCGCACGTACTCCGCCAACTCGATCACCTCCCTGCCCTGTGCCGGTTGCGGGATCGCCGATACGACCTGAGCCGCCTTGGACAGGACGATCTCCGTGCGCTGTAGCTCGGGCAGCCCGGCGACGGCGGCGCAAGCGGCTACTGCAGCCTCCGCGAACCGAAGGTCGCGTACAAGGCAGAGGGCACGGTCCAGGGCGATAAGAGCAGGATCAATCGGCACCCTCGGCCTGGGGCCGTACAAGCTCAGCGCTTCGTCCTGGATCCGGTACGCCTCTTTCGTGTCGCCAAGCCATGTCCTTGCCCCGGACAGGTAGAACAGCAGCCGCTTCGCGGGAAAGCGGAACGCCGCGTCGCTGTCGTCGTCACCTGCCTCGTCGAACATGCGGTGCGCCTGCTCGATCCCCGCTCTCGCCTGGTCAGCAGCCCCGAGCCGGGCCAATGCCCTCGCGCGTCCGGCGGCTGCCAGCGCGCCGGACGGCGACGCCGAAGCCGTGATGGCGAGCGCTTGATCCGCCATCGCCACCGTCTGGTGCGGGTCACCGAAGTAGTAGGGCAGCATCGCCGCCTGGGCGCGCGCCAACACCTGGAGCCGCGGGTCCGCGCTGTCGTCCGCGGCGTGGATCGCCGTCCGGTACCACAACCGCGCCTCACTGGCGTTGCCCAGTCGCATGAGCGCGTCGGCACACATCGTCGCCAGCAGAGCTGCGGCGCCCGACAGGCGGGCCTGAACCGTCGCGGGTTGCCGCCGACGCGACAGGACCTGCACCTCGGCACACTCACCCGCAAGTCTCGACAGCATGACGGTCGGGGCCGCCGAGGGATAGACCCGCATGTGCTCGCTCGTCGACTCTTCAACCAACTCGAGGTGCCGAGGCGAGACGGTGGACGATGACAGCGCCTCGTCCAGCTCCGCGCGCAGGCGAGCGAGACCGCCCATGTCGGTGGACGGACGCTCACTCATCATCTGGGGTGAGCGCTGGGCGCTCGTGGGTACTCGCCTGCGTACTGACTGAACCTCTCCAACGGCTAGTACGTCCTGCTCACCGCCGAGGCCCATGGCGGCTCGCGGAATGTTCAGGCCGAGGGCGACCCGCTCCAGCACCTCGTAGGCCGTAACCTGCCGCGCCCCCTTGGCGATTTCGGCGGCGCGGTTGGCGGAGACATCGACAAGAGCAGCGATGGCTCCGTACGACACGCCGCGAGCATGCAGGAACCTGAAGATCACCGCGACGTCGCGCCGTTGCAGGAACTCCCTGATTGGCCGCCCTTCCCAGGTGCCCGACGTCCACCAAGCCGGGTCGATCCGGGCAACCATGATCACCTCCAGCATCCGCACACGACCGATAAGCATCCCGCCACGATGAGGCGTCACACGGCTTGTGGTGCGACCAAGCTACCTGCTGTCTCGCCAAGACTCCATAGCGTAAACATGCACGCTCACCGATCCCAACCGCACCGCAGGCGCACACCGTACGTTCATCTATTCAGATCACCTCAAAACGGAGCGCGCCCCGCAGGAGGCATAACAAACCGAGGAGCGCTTCGGGCAAGCTTCTACGAGCATCTCGATCGTGCGCGTCATGCTGGACACCAATCTCTGGTCCTCGATTGGCGACGAGGGCACCGCCCGCTCCTTCGATGCCTTGTGAAGGCGCGTGACCTTGAGGTCGTCATGGCACCGAGCACGCTGATGGAAGTCATTCGGCTTCCCGCGCCCGAGGCCCGGCAGCGAATCATCAGCGCCATGGGAACCGGCCCACGTCGGCGCTTAGCGACGGAAGCGGAGTCGGAGTCGGCGGAGGTCGTCGCGGAGGTCCGCCGAGTCAGGCCGCAGTGGTTGCGCTCAATGCCCGACACCGCCCGAGTGGCATCCCTGAACACCTTCTGAACCAAGCAGGTGTGGCGGCAGGCGCTGCACGATCCGCATCCGTTCCACGACTACGAGATGCGTCACCGTGTGCAGTCGGACCGCCTCGTGCGGCTCCAGCAAAATCAGCGCCGGGCGATGCTACAGATCAACTTTGAGATCCGACCCCTCACCGCCATGACCGCAGCACCTCTGCCTGAGGCACCCGAGTGGTATCGCGCCGCCTGGCCGGGTAAGCCGGTCGAAATGTGGCGCGTCGAGTGTCGCGACCTTTACTGGCACCAACTCAAGGTGATCGGGGGTCGGGCGGTCCTGAGCGGCGAGGACTCGACCTTCGCTGACTGGATAGGCTTGCGTACGTAGACCTGTCCAGGTTGCAGTCCAGCCGCGATGCCTTTACCCGCTTCTGGTTCTCCGAGGTAACCGTTGGGGCGATGCGGCGCAACTGGGTCCGATGGGCAGCCCGCCTCGCCCAGAGCACCTTCAAGGTCACCAGCGGGAACCCCTCGGACGAGCAGCACAGCTCGAATCTACTCGCCCGATTCGTGTCCGTCCTGGAACTCGTACGCGCCGAGGCACCCTTCCCAATCGCCGAATCACTCCTGGTCAACGGAGACCGCACTCTGCCTGTCCTGGACCGGATTTCTGTGGCCCTGCAAGAACGACGAGGCTCTGCGCCAGGCTTCCCAGCGGTCAGGTGAGACGACCTGCGCCAGCCACCGTCGGCGTTCGATGGTTGCGCGGGGTTGTCTTCACCGGCACGGTTATCTGATGCAGCGCTGGGATCGGCTTAACGAGCGCCAGGTGGCCCTACTGCGTCAGATCGCGGACGGGGACGACCTCAGCACACCCGAGGGCGCCCCACATCGAACGTCCGCGCGGGCGCTGCAGACCCGGCGCTTGGTAGACATCACGCGCAAGGGCGGGTTGTGGCGAGCGACTGTCACGGAAGCGGGTCGCTATTACCTCGAGCACGGTTTTCACCCCGAGGACCCCGCCCACCTGGCCAGACCGACGCCGAGCAGGCCGAAAAGCACAGCGGAAAGCGTCCCACCAAAGCGATCGGCAGCGGCCAGCACCGATGGCACGGCCTCGGCCGCCCTTGCCTTGGCCCAGCAACTCGTGGACCAGCTGAAACGTGGCGACGGTGTCCTCCGCGTCGAGGAGCCCGATGAGCAGACCCGGGCGCGATACCGGCGGGCCATCCATGCTGCGAAGCAGCAGAACCTCGTCCCGGGCGGATACGAGCTTCGGCACACCGGCCGGGACCGTGGCGACATCGTGGTCAGGCTCTACAACAAGGCGAACGGCGCCAGGAGCGGGTGGGACGCCTTCCGGATCGCCTCGCGCCACCAAACCACGATCGATGAGGAGATCATCGCCGCGTTGCAGAAGAACCCCTCAGCGCTCACCGTCTCGACCGAGCTTCTGCCTCGGGCTTTGGAGTTGGTGCGCCTGCTCGCCGCAGCGGCCCGCAGCCGCGGGCACCGTCTGGTCGTCAACACCAAGGGCGCCCGGCCTACGCTGTCACTACGGCTGGAGAAGGCAAAACGCGCGGTCAGGATCAGCGAGGAGTACGACAAGGTTCCGCATGTACTCACCGATGACGAGCGGCGGCGCCCGAGGAGGCAGCCCTGGATCTCGTTGCTCGAGTTCGACCGGGTGCCGAGCGGCCGTCTTGTCCTTGAGGTGAACCGCGCCGACTACGGCAAGTCGGACACCTGGACCGACGACAAGCGCACCATGCTGGAAACCCGCGTCCACAAGATCATAAGAGAGGTGGAGACGGGGTACCTCGCCGACCAACGCGAGCACGAGGAGTCGGAACGCGCCCGCCGGGAGCAGGAAGAGCGCTGGGAGCGGCGAAAGGCCGAAGAACGAGCGCAGTGGGAGCAAGTCAAGGCCAGCGCCAACGTCCAGGCCACAGACAAGCTGCGCACAGACGGATTCCGGGCCGCTTTCGACAACTGGGTGGCGGCGGACTCCATCCGAAGCTTCTGCACAGCCCTCGAGGCCTCCGCCTCATCAAACGATGTCGCAGGCCAGAACCTTGAACAATGGGTGGCCTGGGCGAGAGGCAAGGCTGATGGACTCGATCCCACCGTCAACCCGGCGGTGCTCGCGGAGGTGGACTTCGACATCAAACCGCGCCCCAGGGATCTGGAGCCGTTCATGGGCGAGTGGAGCGCGACGAGGCCGGAGAAGGCCTACCACTCGGAGGCGACCCGCAACCAGTACGCCGAGATCCTCGCCTACGAGAAGACCTGGCACCACGGCATTCGCGGCAATCCACAAGCCTGGCGGTGGCGCAGCTGAACGGGTGCTTGTAGGTGCTTGGCCGTTCGTGTGGCTGGACCGACCTGCGGTACCGATCCTCGACCGCAGCCTGCCGATCCACTTTCTGTTATCGATACCGTTGCAAATACTCGGACCCACGGCAGTTACCACTACTCAGTGAAGATCGACAGATATAATAACGGACTCGAACGGATCAAGCGTCACCGTTGACACCGCCACGGGTAACCGCCGATCAGCACAGCCCCGGTGCACGATGAGGCAACCGCGTGATGGTGGTGAACCGAGCGGTCCGAACCTCGCCCGCATCTGCGCGTCCCCGGTCTGTTACAGGTGCACCGGCTACGGCTGGGTAAGCGTCCTACGTTGTACTTTGACCGAGTACGAGTACCCGCGCCCTTCGCTGCCGCTGCTTCCCCAGCCGCTGCTGGTTGCGATGTTCCAGGCGAGTTGACGGCGCATGTGGGCGGCGAACACCCTGAGATCACGGACAACGCATCGGCAGTCCAACCACACCTCGACCCAGACGTACGGGCTGCGTGGGTTGTCGTTCAGGCGGTCCAGCCGCGACCAGCGGATCTGGTGGTCGTGGTCGGCCAAGCCGGTTCGGCTCTCGTCGTGGGCCCAGCCCATGCCGCGCGCGAGCTGGTCAAGATCGTCGATGGCGAACAGGTCGCTGGACCACTGACCAGGCCAGACCGCGAACAAGCGAGACTGCCCGGCGGCGGCCCGCTCGTAGACGCTCTGGTCGATCCCGAACCGGACCGACCCGCTTGCGGTGACCTCGATGTAGCACATCGTGTTCAACCTGTAGGGAAACTCGTTTCCCATAGCGCCGGCGCTACGCGGTTCCCGCACACCCGCCCCCTTCCTACTGACCGGCTCCGATTCCAGCATGCCGAGCACACCCCGTACAGACGTGGGTCTTACGGTAGGTCGTGATCGAGCACGAAGGACCTACCTGCCTTCGTCCCGTACGGTGCCGTCGTGACCTACAGCCCTTCAATCGCGTTCGTCGACGAGTCGATGCGGCAGCGCCACGGCCGGTCGGGCTTGTACGTGATGGCCGCAACCGTGGTGACCGCCGATGGAGTCGATGAGATCAGGCGAGCGGTGAAGCTCCTGGATCGACGGGGGCGCGGGTTCCATTGGCGGGAGGCGGAGCCAGCGGAACGGCAGGCGGCAGTTGCGGCGGTCGCCGAACTCGAGGCTGTCCACCACGTCGTGCTGGGGGCAGGTCTGGACAACCAGCGCCAGGAGCGTGGGCGGCGCGAGTGCCTGCAGCGGTTGCTCTGGGAGCTAGGCGCCCTTGGTGTCGTAGAGGCTTGGCTCGACGCACGCCGTGAGGCCCAAAACAAGCTAGACGTCCGGCTCGTTGACACCATGCGCGTTCGCGGTGCCATGCCGGATTCACTACGAGTCGATCACGTGTCGTCCCGCGCCGAGCCGCTGATCTGTCTGGCTGACATTGTCGCGGGCGCGGTCACTGCCGAGTGGGCCGAGGGCGCCGAGGAGTACGTAGCGCCGCTTGCGAAGGTGCTGCAGAGGCACAAGATCCATCTGTCGTAGTCCCAAAATGCGCTGAGCCGAGGGCCGGGTCTGCCCCCGGAGCCTCGGCTCTACGACTTCCAACCCATGGGCCATGGGTGGCAGGTGTTGCTGAATACAGCTTACCTCGACCGGCCAGGGAACACCGAGCACTGGTTAATCCACGACACCGTGGGCGGAGGGTCCAGGGCTTGCTCACGACCTCTATGGGTCCCTATGCCGCCGTGTGACGTCACGCCCATACCCGACAAGATGCTCACCGCCGAGATCACCAAGCGGGCCAGACAAGCCATGGAACGGGAGTTCTTTCGGCTGACCTCTCCGACCTCGATCCCGGCCGTGTGGCGCGCCCGCTAGAGGGACAGTTGTGACTTATGGCACCCTTTGGGGAAACGCCCTCCATGCGTGGAACCGTGCTCGAACAAGCGTTCGACCATCCTCTGTTCCTATACCTGCCGCGCTACTAGACTGGAAGCAATGACTAAGCCCGTGCACCCGAAGAACGCCTCGGCACGTACCGCCGCGGCGTACCT
The DNA here is from genome assembly GCF_900090105.1 of Micromonospora humi. GTDB lineage: Bacteria > Actinomycetota > Actinomycetes > Mycobacteriales > Micromonosporaceae > Micromonospora > Micromonospora humi. Next base: position 383,593 of record NZ_FMDM01000006.1, read on the forward strand.
CGCTGTTCTCGGACTGGCCCGCACTCTGGGTTACGTCATCACACGCCTCAAGATCGCCAAGCTGCTGTACCTGGCAGACCTGCGAGCCATCGAGGCTGGCGACGACCCAGTATCCGGCATTCAGTGGAAGTGGCTCAACTACGGACCGTACAACAACAGTCTCCTCTTCCTGGAAGACGAGCTAGTGGAGGCCGGCGTAGTCCGCCGGGAGCCTGAGCCGTACTACGGCGGGCAGTGGCTACGCCTGATCGACGAAGCGAGCGTCGGCTACGACATGGAGCCTGAGGAGATGGCGGTCCTCTCGTCGGTAGTGGCAGAGTTCGGCGACCTGCTAGCCACGAGCTTGAAGGACCTTAGCTACCAGACAGCACCAATGCGAGACGCTCAGGGGCGTGGTCGCGGCACCACACTTGACCTGTCCCTCGCACGGCCGCGGCCGCGGCTCACTGGCCTGGCTGCCAGGATGCAAGGGATCATCAATCGACTGCCTGAACAGGAGAATGATCCGGGCGTATTCGAAGATATGATCATCGAGTCAGCCGCCTTGGCCGCCCCGCGCAGGCATGCAACGAGGGAACTGCTGGGTGATGACGAGTAGTCCCGTCGTCCAGGGCGGGATCTACTGGGTCACCGACACCGACATCAGCCTGCCCCCGAACCATGACCGCAAGACCCACCCACGACGTCCAGTGGTGGTTCTGACAGGGCCCGACACCAACAGCCACGCGGGCTGGCGGTTCGTGCTGGTGGCCCCGATATCGTCCGAGTCCACTCGCAAAACCGTGTACTGCGTCAAGTTGAGCGCAGGCGAGGGCAACGTCGCCAGCAAATGCTGGGTCCGGGTGCCAGCCGTTCAGCCGCTCATGAAGGACCAGTTGACGGACATGATCGGGATCCTGCCCGCGCAGCGGCTTGAGGAAATTCAGGCTCGGCTGTGGCAGTACCTCGGCCTAGTCGACCTAGATGAGCCCACACAGTAGGTGTCTCGCCGACCACCGAGCCCAATCAGTACCCAGAAGCCAGGGTCGACGGCCCGCGCCAACGCCGGCGCACGGCGGGTGCTCCACGGATGCTCCGATGTTCCGATGCCGGACGGACTCACGGCGCGACCCCTGGATTCGCGCCCCCGCCGACCACTCATCCCCGTGCCAGCCAACGGAGGCATCGCGCGGACCAGCACCAACGCAGCCGGACGATGCGTCCAGAATTCGGACGGCGAACAAATGGCGGCACTCTGTCTACTTCTGGCCACTTTTAATCCATAGGTTCAGGGTTCGAGTCCCTGGCGGCCCACTCCTTCGCAGCTCCGCGGCCCTTCAGGTCGTGGGCCGTGGGTGACGCTCATGCTGGCCCGACTGCCGCGCCAACGTAGCCAGATATCCCCGGAAGACGACGGTCACCTCGCCGCCTCCGAAGACCTCGCCGAGGGTCTCCCGGCACCACTCGCGGGCCTCCTCGGCCCAGCAAGCCCCGCGCGCGACGGCGTCGTGCACGTTGACCTCGCTGAGCGCGTAGCGCAGGTAGGCGTCGTGTGTCATCGGTAGCCGAATCTCAAGATCGGTGTAATCGAGCATCCGTAGGCCGAACGTGGCGAGAGGAAGCGCCCGTACGTCCAGTGGCTGCCAGCCGGACGGCCACGGAAACCGCTGCTCGAACGCCGTGAACCAGGTCGCCAGCGCGTCGCCGGCCAGCGAGTGCCGGCCGCCCTCGAAGTCGTAGAGGAGGAAGGTGCCGCCTGGCGTCAGCACTCGTGCGACCTCGACGAGAGCGGACGGGAGATCGGTGTAGTTGAGTGAGCCGGCTGCCGCGACCAGGTCGAAGGACGCGGCGGCGAACGGCAGCTCCTCCGCCGAGCCGACGACGAATCGGGCGTCCGGCGCGACCTCGTGTCGATGCGCGAGCATGAGGGGAACCGGTTCCAGACCTACCACGTGTTCCGCCAGCGGCGCCAGGGCGGCGGTGGAGGCACCTGCGCCGCAGCCCACGTCCAGAGCCCTCCTGGCCCGCTGCTCGAGGCGGACCGATCGCAGGATCCGGGCGTGTACGGGGGGACGGTCGAAGGCGTAGGCCGCGGCCAGCCGCTCGTTGTCGTAGACGCTCGTCATGGTTCCTCCCGAACCGGTGTCACCGCTTGAACGATCATGCAGGCACGTTGTCACGGCGGGGTTCCCGGGCGAAAATCTGTCGCGCCCGTGCCTTAATCTCAGCGCACGACCCCTATCGAGGGGCCTTGATGCACGGGGAGTGCAGATGAAGCCTTGGCGCCTTCGCGCGCTTGTCACGACCGTGGCCACCGCCGCGGTCGTTCTCTCGATCACGGCTCCGGCCGGGGCCGCCACGGCGGCCACCCCGGTTCTGGAGATCACGTCGATCGCCTTCGACCGCACCTCGGTCGACGTCACGCAGGACTACGCCAGCGTCGCTCTGACCTGGACGATCACCGACCGGTCCACCAAGGCCCGGAAGATCAACGGCGCGGTCGAGCTGCGCCAGTTCGCCGGCGACCAGCAGGTCGGTCAGCCCCGGACGGTCAGTTACGACCTCGACTGGGGCGCGCAGGTCCACGGCTCGGGGACGGCGCAGGAGTCCACCTACAGCTACGACTTCGCCGTCCCGCGCTATGCCTCGACGGCGGAGACGGTCTGGCGGGTCACCAAGGTGACCGTCGCCGACGACGTCGCGCACGCCCGGACGGTGCGCGACCCGGGTCCGGCGGCGCTGGCCGTGACCCAGCTCGTCGACACCGAGGGGCCGGTGGCCGAGCAGCTCTACCTCGACTTCGGCCAGCCGCGCGAGGTCTATGACGACGGTTCCGGGGTGACGTTGCGCTACCGGACGCAGCTCACCGACGAGAGCGGCTTCAAGCGGGGCAAGCTCACCCTCGCCGGCCCGGGTGGCGTGCGGCTCAGCTCGACCTTCCAGCTCGTCCAGAACGGTTCGCAGTGGTCGTGCAACGGCGACGTGTCCTACGACCCGACCTGGGTGGGGTGCACGGTGGCGATCGCCGTGCCGGCCGGCTCGGCGTCCGGCACCTGGCGGGTGGCGCGGGTCGACCTGACCGACGTCTGGGGCAACACCCGGACGATCACGTCGCCCGAGGGGCCGGCGCCGGTGCAGGTGACCCGCAACGACGTGGTCAGCGCGTCGGGTTTCGCGCTCACCGAGTCGCGGGTGAACAACTGGCGCAAGCCGGTGTCGACGTCGCTGACCTTCACGCCCCAGGGCGCGGTCCGGGGTCTGGCCTCGGTCGACCTCGACATGTCCTGGTGCTCGCAGCCGTCGCGCACGCCCGTGGTGCGTGAGGACGGCTCGGTCTCGGTGGAGATCGTCGTGCAGTCGAGCTGGGTGAGTTCCTGCGAGATCAAGGGGGTCAAGCTGACCGACGGGGCAGGCAACGTGGCGCTCTACGGCACCACCTACGGCGCTGCCGACCTGGGCCTCACCATCACCCGGGTGCCGGACGAGAAGGCGCCGGTGGTGCTCTCGGCGACGCTGCCCAAGGCGACCTGGACGTCGCAGGAGACCGAGGACGCGTGGGGGCTCGGCTTCGACGTCACGGTCGAGGTCGACGACTTCGCCCCGATCAACGGCACCAGCGCGACGATCTACGACAGCGAGGGCGTCTCCCAGGGCGGCATGTACGGCGGTGAGCACGACGACGGCACCGGGGTCTTCCACCTGGCCGTGTCGACCGGTCGGCTGGCGCCCGGGCGCTACACGATCGGCTTCTCGCTGACCGATGAGGCCGGGAACACCAGCCACTGGGGCTACCCGAACGCCGGCAACCCGATCCCGAACGGCCCGCTGGTCCTGACCGTGGTCGCCGACTGAGTCCGGTCCGGCCCGGCCCTGCGCGGCCGGGCCGGACCGCTCACGGCGACCGTGGAAGCTTGCGGTGGAGTGAACTCCAGCGCCTAGCGTCGCCGCATGGCACAGACGACAGGCATGGCACTGACGGCACCCGGTGGCAGCTGGGAGCCGTACACCTTCGAACGCCGGGCCCTGCGCCCGGACGACGTCGCGGTCCGCGTCACCTGGTGCGGGGTCTGTCACACCGACCTGCACGCGGCCGAGGCCCTGACCGCCGGGTCCGCGCCGCTGGTGCCGGGGCACGAGTTCGTCGGCGAGGTCACGGCCGTGGGCGGCGACGTCACCGGCTTCGCGGTCGGCGACGCGGTCGCGGTGGGCAACATCGTCGACTCCTGCGGTACGTGCGGCGCGTGCCGGGCCGGCGAGGAGCAGTTCTGCGTGGACTTTCCCACGCTCACCTACGGCGGTCGGGACCGGGTCGACGGCAGTGTGACGCTCGGCGCGTACGCCCGGGACTACGTGGTGCGGGAGCCGTTCGCGTACCCGTTGCCGGGCGGGCTGGACCCGGCGGGCGTGGCGCCGTTGATGTGTGCCGGGGCGACCGTGTTCGAGCCGCTGCGTCGCTGGGACGTCGGCGTCGGCCAGTTGGTCGGCGTGGTGGGGCTGGGCGGTCTCGGCCACCTGGCGGTGAAGTTCGCCAAGGCGATGGGGGCGCGCGTCGCGGTCTTCACCACGTCGCCGGGCAAGGAGGCGGGGGCGCGTGCGCTCGGCGCCGACGAGGTGGTCGTCTCCGGTGACGCGGAGGCGATGGCGGCGCAGGCCGGCCGGTTCGACTTCATCCTCGACACGGCGTCGGCCAAGCACGACCCGTCGCCCTACCTGCGGGCGCTGCGGATGGACGGCACGCTCTGCATGTTGGGCATCCCGGATCGGTACGAACCGGAGGCGCTGGCGCTGCTGCTGGGCTACAAGCGGCTGGCGGCGTCGGGCAGTGCGGGCCGCCCGCGTACCCGGGAGATGTTGGAGTTCGCGGCGCGGCACGGCATCGTCGCCGACGTGGAGCGGGTTCCGGCGCGTGCGGTGGGTGACGCGCTCGCCCGGCTGGCTCGCAACGACGTGCGCTGGCGGTTCGTGCTGGACCTCTCCGACCTGGGGTGACCGACGTACGGTTGGCGGGTGAACGCCACCGCCACCGCACTCGGCATCCGCGAGGTGTCGGAGCTGACCGGCCTGACCCTCGACACCCTGCGCTGGTATGAGCGTGAGGGCCTGATCCCGCTGGTGAAGCGGTCCTCGGACGGCCGCCGCCGGTACGGGCCGGCGGCCGTCCGCTTCGTCCGGCTGGTGCAGGCGTTGCGCCGTACCGGCATGCCGATCGCCGAGATCCGCCACTTCGTGATGCTCGGCCCCGGCACCCCGGAGCATTCCGCGCAGCGGCTGCGAATCCTTCAGGAGCAGGAGGTGCGACTGCACCGACGGCGTGCCGAGCTGGACGAGGACCTGCGGGTGATGCGGCACAAGATGGCGGATTTCCGGGACCTGATGGCGCACGGCCGCACCTGCGAGGACGACGACCTGCCCGACGACTGTGGTGGCCCACCGCCGGAGCGGTGAGCCACCACGGGTCGTCAGTTGGCGACGAGCTGGAACCGCTGGTTGGCCTGCCCGTTGCAGTCGTAGAGCTGGATCTGCTGCCCGTTGCCGGTGCCCCAGACGTCGAGGCAGCGGCCGGACTGGGCACCGGTGATGGTGCCGTTGGAGTTGACGTTCCACTGCTGGTTGGCCTGGCCGTTGCAGCCGTAGATCTGGACGGCCGCGCCGTTGCCGGAGCCGGCGGCGTCCAGGCAGCGGCTGCCGCCGTAGATCGTCAGTTGCTTGCTCGACGTGTACGTCCACTGCTGGTTGGTCTGCCCGTGGCAGTCGTAGAGCTGCACCCGGGTGCCGTTGGTCTGCGACGAGTTGGGCACGTCGACGCACCGACCCGACTGGTTGCCGAGGATCCGGCTGGCGCCGCCGGACGGCGGCGGCGTGGTCGGCCCGGAGGTCGGGGTGGCGGTCGGCGTCGCCGTCGGGGTGCCGGTCGGCGCCGGGCCGGCGGCGTTGAGGGCGTTGAGAACCGAGGTGTACGCGGCCTTCTTGTTGCCGCCGCCGTCGAAGAGCAGCGGGCTCTCGTTGGAGCGCCACGAGTCGCTGTCGCGCACGCCCCACACCGTGATGCCGATACAGCGGGGCACGTTCAGGCACGCCTGGGTCAGGCCCTGGTACTGGCTGGTGGACGAGTTGGTGACGTCGACCTCGGTGAGCGCCACGTCGACGCCGAGGGCGGCGAAGCTGGACAGCGTGGTCTGGAAGTTGCTCGGCAGCGAGCTGCCGCCGGTGAAGTGGGTCTGCAGGCCGACGCAGTCGATCGGCACGCCCCGGGACTTGAAGTCCTGGATCATCCGATAGACGCCCTGCGTCTTGCCGTACGACCAGTTCTCGATGTTGTAGTCGTTGTAGCAGAGCTTGGTCGACGGGTCGGCGGCCCGCGCGGTGCGGAACGCCACCTCGATCCAGTCGTTGCCGGTGCCCTGCAGGTTCGAGTTACGGCGGCTGCCGTCCTCGTTGAACGCCTCGTTGACCACGTCCCACGCGGCGAGCTTGCCCTTGTAGTGGGCCATCACCCCGTTGATGTGGT
>NZ_FMDM01000004.1 GCF_900090105.1 Micromonospora humi
CTGGGCGGCCTTGGTCAGCGGCATGTCCTGCCAGCCGTCGACCTGCTTGAGGCCCTTGAGGAACGCCAGGGTGGAGTACTCGGGGTCGGTGATCTGCTCCGGGGTGCCCCAACCGCTGGAGGGGCGCTGCTGGAACAGGCCCAGCGAGTCGTGGTCATTGCGGTCGCCGAGGTGCCCGAGGTTCTCCAGCTTCGACTCCTGCAGGGCGGTGGCGATCGAGACGACCGCGGCGCGCTCGGGCAGGCCGGCCTTCTTCGTCGCGGCGATGATCGCCTTCACGTTGGCCGTCTGCTCGTCGTTGAGCGCGATGGTGGACTGCTCACCCTGCACACTCGCGGCGGCCGTGACCGGCTTGGTGCCGGTGTGGGCGGGGGTGTCGGCGTGCGCGGCGATCGGACCGGCGAACACACCACCGGTAAAGGCCAGGCCAGCAACACCGAGGATGCTCTTACGCAGGATCGTGTTCATGGTGAGGGCTCCATTCGGGGGTCGACGCACCCCGTGGGGGGACGGGGTGCGGGGGCACCGTCAGGCGCTCAGAAGACTGGGGGGATCCGGCATGCTCGCGGGGCAGGACGCTGCCTCGTCGCGGGTGCCGGGAGTAGGTGTAACGACCGGGCGGCCACCGTCATTCCCGGGGTGGGGGGCGGCAGGTGGTCGGCGGTGCGGGGGTGCGCTCGCCTTCCTCGGTCGTTCACCCGTCTACAACGCCCCGCACCCCGCGACGATTCCGTCGCCGGGGTGCCGCCCACCACCCCCGAACCAGACACCCGGAACACACCGGCTGGAACGCACGCAGACACCCATGGCGTTCCACCCACGCCTCACCGACCCCACGACTGGAACGCCATGGGTGTCTCAGGGCCCCGCACACACCCATGGCGTTCCACCCACGCCCCGCGCGGCCCGCGAGTGGAACGTCACGGGTGTCTCACGCTCCACCCACCGGGCCGCCTCGGCGTGGGCGGCACATTCTGAGTGCGTTAGGGCAGCAGGGAGGACGGGGCGGGTGGCGCGTCGGCGGGGTCCGGTGAGCGCTGCGGTGTGAGGAGGGGGCCCCTCCTATGCGGAATGCGTTAACAGGGGGCCCTCCTTACGCCTCAGCGGCGGCCGTGGCGGGCGCGGAGGTAGTCGGAGACCACGTACTCGCCGAGGTCGCCCAGGTCGGGCGTGAACATCCGGCCCTTCGACCGCCGGGCCACCGCGTCCACGAACCGGCGCAGCCCCGGATCATCGCCGAGCATGAACAGGTTGAGCGTCGCGCCGTAGCGGGTCAGCCGGTCCACCTCCCGGATCGTCGCCTCGATCGTCTCCGGCAGCGGCGGCCAGTTGAAGTACGCCTCACCGTCGTCGGGGTCCAGGTGGGCGGTGGGCTCGCCGTCGGTGACCACCAGCACCACCGGCTCGGCGCCAGGGTGGCGGCGCAGGTGCCGGCCGGCCAGCCGCAGCGCGTGCTGGAGGTTGGTGCCCTGCTGCATGTCCGGCTCCGCCGCCGCCAGCTCCTGCTGGGTCAGCGGCATCGCCTCCCGGCCGAAGCCGATGATCTGCAACGCGTCCTGCGGGAACCGGGTGGCCATCAGGTGCGACAGGGCCAGCGCGGTCTGCTTCATCGGGCCCCAGCGCCCCTGCGAGATCATCGAGTAGGACAGGTCGACGCAGAGCACCACCGCCGCCGACGCGCGGCGCTCGGTCTCCACCACCTCGAAGTCCTCCACCGCGAGCGGCACCGGCACCCCGGGACCGGCCCGCCGCACCGCGCGGGTGAGCGTACGCACCACGTCCAGCGGCTGCTCGTCGCCGTACTCCCACTGGCGGGAGCTGCCGCTCACCTCGCCGGCCGCGCCGGCCGTACGCAGGTCGTGCTGGCCGCGCGGGCCGGCGGTCAGGTCGGCGAAGACCCGGCGCAGCGCGGTGCCGGCGAGCCGGCGCAGCGCCTTCGGGCTGAGCGTCAGCCCGTCCGCGTCCCGGCTCACCCAGCCCTGGCGACGAAGCTCCCGTTCCAGGTCGCGCAGCCGGCGCACGTCGTCGGCGGCGTCACGGCCCAGGGTCCGGGCCACCGTGTCGACGTCGACGTCGTCCAGGGTGGCGCCGGCCTGGTCCTGGTCGAGGGAGTCGAGCAGCTCGTCGAGTTCGGCGATCTCGTCGAGCGCGCCGGCCGCCTCGCCGTAGCCGAGCGGCTGGTCGCCGCGCACCCGCTCGCCGCGCTGCCAGTTCAGGTCGGGGCGCAGCGCCCGCAGGTGGTCGTCGAGCTGGGACAGCTCCCCGGCGAGCCGGTCGCCGAGCGACTGTCGCATCAGCCCGGCCAGCTCCTCGCGTTGCCGGTCGGACAGCGACCGCATCAGCCGCTCCCCCGCCGCCGCCCGGCGGGCCAGCACGTCGACCAACTCCTCGACGTCGCGGGGCTGTTCCGGGAAGAACCGGCCGTGCCGGCGCATGAACTCGGCGAACGCGTCGGTGGTGTCCTCCGAGCGGGCGTGCCGGGCGAGCAGGTCGTTGAGGTCACCCATCATCTCGGCGAGCTGCCGCTGCGCCTCCGGGTCGGCGGCGGCGCGCGCCGCGTCCCGCAGCCCGGCGAAGCGCTGCTCCAGCACCTCGCCGCGCAGCCCGTCCAGGATGCGCTGGTAGGTCTGGCGTGCCTCGGCGCTGGCCCAGTCGTACCCCGCCAGCTCGGACACCGCGCGGGCGGTGGACCGGGGCAGGTTGTCCAGCATCGCCTCGGCGAACCGGGCGTCGTCGCCGTCGCGGCCCCGCAGTTCGTCCCGCTCGGCGGCGAGCGCCTGGTCGAGCAGCGCCTGGGCCCGGGTCACCGTGCCGTCGAGGTCACCCCGGCGCAACGCCTCCCGGCGCAGCCGGCGGGCCCGGGCGGCCAGGTCCGCCAGGCCGCCGCGCCCGTCGGGGCCGCGCCGCAGCAGGTCCCGCAACGCCTCCCGCAGGCTGCCGCCGTTGAGCACCTCCGCGCCGACCGCGTCCACCGCGGCACGCACGTCGTACGGCGGGGCGAGCGGGTCGGGTCCGCCGCGCCACTGCCCGTATCGGAACCGGTTGCCGGCCACGGTCAGCCCCGGCCGCCGTAGACGGTGCGCCCGGCGTCGGTGACGTCCTTGCCCAGCCGGCGGGTCAGGTGCAGCCCTTCCAGGACGAACTCGATCCCGGCGGCGGCCTCCTCCGGGCTGGGCGCGTCGCCGAGGCCGAGCCGGTCGAGCACCTTGGCCAGCCCCGGCACGGTGCCGACCTGGCGCAGCAGCTCCGCCGAGGAGACCAGTTCACCAGTCTCGACCACGGCGCCCTCGGCGACCAGCGCGGTGAAGCCGGACAGGTCCAGCCCGGCCAGCCGGGCCCGGAACGTCTCGGCGGTGGCGGTCCGCAGCAGGTGCCCGAGGACCTCGATCTCGCGCCCCTCCTCGCCGCTCTCGAACTCCACCTTCCCGCGCAGCGTGGACGTCACCGACGCGGCGTCACCGACGCGCGCCACGGGCGCCTCGGCCGAGCCCGAGCCGGCGGCGAGCAGGCCGGAGCGGCGCAGCGCGGCGGCGGCGACGGTCTCCGCGGCGGCGATGGCGAACCGGGCGGACACCCCGGAGCGCGGGTCCACCGACGGTGACTCACGCACCTCGCGGGCGAACCGGGCGAGCACCTCCAGCACGTGCTCCGGCACGCCGGCGACCAGGTCGGCCTCCTGCCGGATCAGCGCCAGCTCCAACTCCAGGTCGAGCGGGTAGTGGGTGCGGATCTCCGCGCCGAAGCGGTCCTTCAACGGGGTGATGATCCGGCCCCGGTTGGTGTAGTCCTCCGGGTTGGCGCTGGCCACCAGCAGCAGGTCCAGCGGCAGTCGCAGCTGGTAGCCGCGGACCTGGATGTCGCGCTCCTCCAGCACGTTGAGCAGCGCCACCTGGATCCGCTCGGCCAGGTCGGGCAGCTCGTTGACGGCGAAGACCCCCCGGTTGGTGCGGGGCACCAGCCCGAAGTGGATGGTCTCCGGGTCGCCGAGGGTGCGCCCCTGGGCGAGCCGCACCGGGTCGACGTCGCCGATCAGGTCGCCGACGCTGGTGTCCGGGGTGGCGAGCTTCTCGCCGTAGCGCATCGAGCGGTGCAGCCAGCCGATCGGCAGGTCGTCGCCGGCCGACTCGACGAGCGCGCGCGACGCCGGGGTGAGCGGGTGCATCGGGTGCTCGTTGAGCACCGAGCCGGGGAGCACCGGCGTCCACTCGTCGAGCAGCGCGCCCAACGAGCGGATCAACCGGGTCTTGCCCTGCCCGCGTTCGCCGAGCAGCACCATGTCGTGGCCGGCGAGCAACGCGCGCTCGACCTCGGGCAGCACGGTGTCCTCGTAGCCGACGATGCCGGGGAAGCGGTCCTCGCCGGCGCGCATCCGGGCGAGGAGGTTGTCGCGGAGTTCCTGCTTGACCGTGCGGTAGTGGTGGCCGGTCGCGCGCAGCGCACCGAGCGTGCCGGGCAGCTCGGCGGGCGGGACCGGGGAAACCTGGGTGTGAACGCTCACCCGCCCCACGCTAGCTCAGATTTTCCGCACCGCCCGGTGGTCGGTCCCGCCCCGTGACCGGGACCGACCACCGGGGGCGGTCAACGCCCGCAGCGGCGACACACGCCGCGGCGGCGCAGCAGGTAGGCGTACGTGGCCGCGCCGAGCGCGACACCCCAGAGCGGCCAGAGCAGCATGGGCAGCGTGGTCAGGCTGAACCCGCCGGTCAGCTCCCAGAACCGGGGGGCGGTGACCAGCCCGAGGGAGCCGGCGGTGACCGCGAGCGCGACGAGCGTGGCGGGCACCACGGCGAGCGACACCGGCACCCGGCGGCCGGCCAGGCCGACCATCCACCGGGGGAACCGCTCGCCCCAGGGGCGGACCAGTCCGAGCGTGAGCACCGCCCCGGCCACCGCGAAGGCGCCCAGCCCGGCACCCGCCCAGACGATGCCGCTGTCGTGCATCTCGTCGAGGAAGTCGCGGGAGATGCCGAGCGGGATACCGGCGGCCCAGGCCAGCCGGGTGAGCGCGTACAGGGTGGGGATGACCGCGGCGGTCCAGGCCGCCCAGCGGCCCCAGCGGGCCGCGGCGTCCGCTGTGGTCCAGTCCCGCTCGGCGGCACCGCGGCCGCAGGCGGCACAGGCCCCGGCGGTACGGCGTTGCCAGCCGAGCACCGCCAGCGCGAGCAGCACCCCGCCCGCCATCGCGGCGGTCTTGCACAGCAGCGTCCAGGTGAACACGTCGGCGTAGTCGACCGGCGGCCAGCCGAACGGCGCGCCGACGAGCAGGATCGGCGCGTAGCCCAGCGTGATCAGCACCCGGGTGTCCGGCACCACCACGGCCAGCACGAACGCGACCGTCCAGCCGTAGCCGAGCAGCAGCGCGCGCAGCGGTCGGGACGGGTGGGTGACCGGACCGGCCATGGCCAGCGCGACGACCGCGGCGGTGAGCAGCAGCGCCGCGAACAGCGCCGGCCCGAGCGACACCGGCACCAGCCGGAGCAGGTTGACCGGGCGGTCCCGGTCGTGGTCGCCGAACGGGTAGCCGGCGCCGGTCACGGTGGAGATCAGGGCGAGCACGCCCCAGAACGCGAGCCAGCCGGCGGCGAGCGGCGCGGTCCGGGACCGGTGACGGGTCGGTGCGAGCAGCGTGGCGGTCATGGTTCGAGCCTCGGCTCCCGCCGCGCCGGAACCCTCCCGGGCCGGGGTGAAGCGTCTCCCCCGGCCGGGGGACTCAGCCGGTCGGGACCACGAACCCCGACTCGTACGCGGCGATCACCGCCTGGGTGCGGTCCCGCACCCCGAGCTTGGCCAGCACGTTCCCGACGTGCGTCTTGACCGTCTCCACGCCGAGCACCAGCCGGGCGGCGATCTCCGGGTTGGACAGTCCGGCCGCCATCAGCCGCAGCACCTCACCCTCCCGTTCGGTCAGCCGGGCGGCGTCCAGCCGGTCCCCGCCGCGCCGCCCGTACGCGCCGACGAGCTGCCGGATGGCGGCCGGGAAGAGCAGCGACTCGCCGGCCGCCACCACCCGGATCGCCTCCACCACCTCGGTCGGGCGGGCCCGCTTGAGCAGGAATCCGCTGGCCCCGGCGCGCAGCGCCTCGTAGACGTACTCGTCGTTGGCGAACGTGGTGACCACCAGCACGCGCGGCGGGTCGGCGGACGCGGCGAGCAGCCGGCGGGTGGCCTGGATGCCGTCGATGGCCGGCATCCGCACGTCCATCAGCACCACCCGCGGTCGCAGCTTGGCCACCAGCGGCGGCACCTCCGCACCGTCCGCCGCCTCGCCGACGACCCGCAGGTCGGGCTGGGCGTCGACGATCGCCCGCAGGCCGACCCGGATCAGCTCGTCGTCGTCGACGACCAGCACGTCGATGGTCACCCGCTCTCCTCCCTGGGCGCCGGCAGCGTGGCCCGGACCCGCCACCGTTCCCCCGCCGGGCCGGCGTCGAGCCGCCCGCCGAGCAGCAGCACCCGTTCCCGCATGCCGTCCAGCCCGCGCCCGCCGCCGGTCGCCCGGGTGGCGCCGCGCACGGCGTTGACCAGCTCGATCTCCAACCCTTCCGGGGGTACGGCGACCCGCAGCGTCACCGGCCCCCGGCCGTGTCGGGCCGCGTTGGTCAGCCCTTCCTGCACGATCCGGTAACCCTCGCGGGACACCACCGCGGGCAGCGCGTCCAACGGCCCGTCGACCCGGGACTCGACGACCAGCCCGGCGGCCCGGGCGGTGGCGACCAGCCCGTCCAGCCCGGCCAGGGTGGGCTGCGGCGCGGTGGGCGCCGGCTGCCGGCCGGAGTCGGTCTCGCGGAGCAGCCCGAGCACCTGGTCGAGGTCGTCCATGGCCCGCCGGCTGGTCTCCTCGATGGCCCGCAGCGCCCGGCGGCTGAACTCCGGGTCGGTGTCGAGCACCTCCCGCGCGGCGCCGGCCTGGAGCGTCGCCACGGTCAGCGCGTGCCCGACCGAGTCGTGCAGCTCCCGGGCCAGCCGGTTGCGCTCGGCCAGCCGCACGGCGCGGGCCTCCAGCGCGGCGATCCGCTCGGCCTGGGCCGGGCCGAGCAGCACCGGCGCCATCGACGCGGCGAGCGCGCCCAGCCCGGCCACCGCGTAGCCGAGCGCGACCAGCACGGCCACCCCGGCCAGCCCGGCGGGCACCGGCCGGGCCGGGTCGAACGGGCCGAACCGCTCGTCGGACACCGCGCCGACGTCCACCCCGGCCAGCCCGGCGACGAAGACCAGCGCCATCGGGAACGCGCTGATCGCGGCGAACAGCACCGCCGCGCCGGTGCCCAGGTGCATGGCGATCCAGAGCGCGGCCCGTAGCCGGGTCTCCCGGTCGACGCGGTGACCCGGCAGGGGTTCCGGCAGGTCGACCGCGAGCAGCGCCCGGGCGGCGGCGATCTCCAGCGCCCGACTGCCAGCCAGGAACACCGGCACCACGGCCAGCCCGGCGCCGACCAGCAGCAGCCCGAACCCGAGCGGGCGCGGCACCTCCGTGCTGGTCAGCAACTGCGCGAACGCCACCACCAGCAGCACGTACGGCAGCGCGAGCACGCCGCCGAGGAGCAGGAACACGGCCCGCCGCCAGGTGCTGCCGCGCACCAGCGGCGCGAACACACCCCGGACCGTCATCCGGTCATTGTCCCGCCGCCACCCGCCGCGCGACTCCCCCGCGCCGGGGAGATCGGTGCCTCAGCGGTGGTCGCGCACGTACTGGTCCGGGTCCTTGTCGCGGAACGGCAGGTCGCGGCCGTTCTTGTGCTCGCCGTAGAAGGTGAGCCAGCGCGCCCCCAGCTCGGCCCGCAACTCCACGCTCGCGTGCCGGCGGAAGTCGGGCAGCGCCTGGTCCTCCTCCTCGGCCAGGTGCTCGCTGTTCTCCTTGCGCGCCTCGCCCACCGCCGTCCACCAGGCGTCCGAGCCGACCTCGTGCAGCTTGGCCTCGGCGATCGCGTCGCGGATCTTGTTGTGGTCGCCGATCGCGTCGGCGGTCTCGTCCTCGCCGTCGTCGCCGTGCTTCACCAGGTGCGGATAGAGGATGGCCTCCTCCGCCTCGGCGTGGATGTCCAGGTGCAGGGCGAGCGCCTCCCAGATCGCCAGCATCTCGGCCGGGTCGCGGGCGTCGTCGAGCCGGGCGAAGCCGCGCCGGAAGGCGGCGTGGTCGTCCAGGATCAGTGCGGTGATGTCGTCCATGCGGTTCACTTCCCCAGTCGGGCGCGGATCATCCGGGGCACCGCGGCCAGGCCGGTGACCGGCCGGAACGCGTGTGCGGCGGCGACCAGCGCGGCGTACTCGTCGTCGGCCAGGTCGATGTCGGCGGCGGCCGCGTTGCGTTCCATCTGCTCCACCCCGGACGCGCCGGGAATGGCCACCACGTTCGGGTGCCGCAGCACGTAGGCGAGCGCGATCTGGCTGGGCGTGGCGTCGTGTGCGTCGGCCACCTCGCGCAGGGTGGCGATCAGCTGGGTGCCGCGCGCCAGGTTCTCCGGCAGGAAGTACGGGTTGGCCCGGCGTACCGCCCCGGCGGGCGGGTTCGTGGCGTCGTAGCGACCCGAGAGGAAGCCCTGCGCCAGCGGGCTGTACGCGATGACGATCCGGCCGGCCTGTTCCGCGTACGGGATCAGGTCCTCCTCCGGACCCCGGTCGATCATGCTGTAGCGGACCTGGTTGCTCAGCACCCGCCGGCCCAGCGCGGCCTCGGCGAACCGCCACCGGCGCAGGTCGTAGTTGCTGACGCCGACCTCGCCGACCAGACCGACGTCCTGCAACGAGCGCATGCCGCGCATGGTGGTGGTGTCGGCGACCACCGGGTTGGCCTGGTGCACCTGGTAGAGGTCGATGCCGTCGACGCCGAGCCGGGCCGCGGAGGCGACCGCCCGCTGCTGCACCACCGGGGCCACCGGCAGCAGCGGGAAGATCTTGCTGGCCACCACGACCTTCGCCCGGTCATCGGCAAGGGCCGCGCCGAGGATCCGTTCGCTGCGGCCGAAGCCGTACAGCTCGGCGGTGTCGAAGAGGGTGACCCCGAGGTCGAGCGCCCGCCGCACGATCTCGGCCGCGCGGCGCTCGTAGTCGGGGCCGTAGCCCCACTCCCGGGAGCCGAACTGCCACGTGCCGAGGCCGATCTTCGAGATGGGCTTGGGGGTGTCGAGCCGCACGAAACGCATGCCGACGACGCTACCCGCGGCGGTGGCACCGCACGCCTGTTCGCCGGTCGCGGCAGAATGATCGGGTGACCTACCTCGCCAGCGACGACCGTTACGACGACATGCACTACCGGCGCAGCGGCCGCAGCGGGCTCAAGCTGCCCGTCATCTCCCTCGGCCTGTGGCACAACTTCGGGCCGGACCGGCCCTTCGAACGGCAGCGTGACATCGTCCGTCGCGCCTTCGACCTCGGCATCACCCACTTCGACCTGGCCAACAACTACGGCCCGCCGCCGGGCGCGGCGGAGGAGGCGTTCGGCCGGCTGCTCGCCACCGACCTGAAGCCCTACCGGGACGAGCTGGTGGTGTCCAGCAAGGCCGGCTACCTGATGTGGCCCGGCCCGTACGGCGAGTGGGGCTCCCGGAAGTACCTGATCTCGTCGCTGGACCAGTCGCTGCGCCGGCTGGGCCTGGACCACGTCGACATCTTCTACTCGCACCGGTTCGACCCGGACACTCCGCTCGAGGAGACGATGGGCGCGCTGGACACGATCGTCCGCTCGGGCCGGGCGCTCTACGTCGGCATCTCCAACTACGACTCGGAGCAGACGCGGCGGGCCGCCGAGATCCTCCGCGACCTGGGCACGCCGCTGCTGATCAACCAGCCGTCGTACTCGATGCTCAACCGCTGGACCGAGTCCGACGGGCTGCTGGACACGCTGGCGGAGGTCGGCGCCGGCTGCATCGCGTTCAGCCCGCTGGCCCAGGGCCTGCTGACCGACCGCTACCTGGGTGGCATCCCGGCCGACTCACGGGTGCGCACCAGCGTCTTCCTCAACGAGAGCGACCTCGACGAGGCGACGATGGCGACCATCCGCGCACTCGCCGAGGTGGCCCGGCGACGCGGCCAGACGCTGGCCCAACTCGCCCTGGTGTGGGCGCTGCGGGACCCGCGGATGACCAGCCTGATCATCGGCGCGAGCAGCGTCGGCCAACTGGAGGGCAACGTCGCCGCGCTGGACGGTCTGGACCTGGCCGGCGAGGACCTGGCCGAGATCGACCAGATCCTCGCCGGGGCGCGGTGACGCCGCTGGGGTTCAGCGGAAGACGGTCCCGGTGCCGGCGTCCCGGACCGCGCTCACCCGGTTGGGGGTGAACGTGGTGCCGGGTCCGACGATGGTGCCGTCGCAGCCCTCGGTGATGTAGAGCCCGTAGCGCTGCGTCTTGACGGTCTGGTCGTCGATGGCCAGGTCGCCGCTGACCAGCGTGTCGACGCAGGTCACCCCGGTGGCGGTGGTGACCCGGATGCCGTCCCGGTTCGGCGTGACGTTCGCGCTGTTGGTGACGTGGTTGTCGACGATCTGGTTGTCGGTGCCGCCGTTGACGTTGATGCCGTCCTGCCCGGCCTGGTTGATCACGTTGTCGCTCACCACGTTGTGGTCGGCCGTCTTGTTCGGCTGGTCGGCGCTGGACGAGGCGCGGTTGACCTGGATGCCGTGCCCGCCCACGTTGGTGATGGTGCAGCCGGTGACCGTGTCCCCGCTGGTCGCCAGCAGTTCGACGCCGTCGCTCTGGGCGCCGCTGATGACGCAGTCCCGCACGGTGTTGCCCATCGACACCCAGTTCTGGTTCTTGCCGTCGAACACGATGCCCCGCCCTCGGGAGGCGGTCACCCGCACCCGCTCCACGACCATGTTGTTGCCGTCGTCGAAGTCGAGCGCGTCGCTGGTGCTCCGGAACGCCCCCTCGGCGGAGACCGCGAGGTCCCGGACGATCACGCTGTCCCAACCCTTGGTGTTGAACGGCTCGGTGTCCCCGGCGCTGGAGTTGTCGTTGCGGATGAGCGTGTCGTACATGCCGGCGCCGACGAAGGTCACCTTGCGAATGCCCTCCAGTTTCATGTACTCGGCGCCGAAGTCGAACGTGCCGGCGCCGAAGCGGACCGTCCCGCCGCCGAGGCGGTTCAGCTCGATCACGGCGCTCTCCAGCACGCTCTTGAGGCTGCCGGTGTAGGTCTCCCCGGTGACGTCGGAGGCCGCCTGGTAGGTGACCGCGCCGAGCCGGCTTATGACGTACGGCGACGGGTTGGGTGGGGACGGCGTGATCAGTTGGGGCTTGTTGGCCCCCTCCCGGCTGGTCACCCGCAGGCCGGTGTCGTTGGTGGTGGTGAGCGCCACGGTCACCGGCCCGTTCCCGGTGACCAGCGACGAGACGCTCACCGACACCCAGGTGTCCGCGCCGACCGGTCCGCTGCGGACGGTCGTGGCGCCGATCGGCGGGGCGTTGGCGTAGGTGATGGTGTTCTCGTCCCAGGTGTTGTCGGCCACCGGGTGGATGTCCACCCCGGTGCTGCTGGCGGTCTCCACATAGAGCCGCAGCACCGCGGTCGGGTCCGTGGTGACGCCGGTGACGTCGAACCGCAGGTAGGCGACCTGCCGGGGCACGGCGTCGACCCGGAGCGAGGACGTCCGCCCCGCGTTCGTCGACGGACGGGAGGCGTCCACCCAGGCGTCGGCCACCGGATTGAGCGTGACGGCGTCGGTCGCCCGGGCGACCGCCGCGGCGGTCGTCGCGTGCGGCTTCGGCCGGCCGGCCTGCGCCGCGGTGGTGGGCGGGATGACGGTGGCACCGGCCAGGACGAGCACCGGCGCCGCCAGTCGGAGCAGGGATCGGGATCGAGTGGTCATTGCTCCTCCAGAACGGTGTGGAGGGTGGCCCGGGTCGGCCGCGACGTCGGTGGTGGGTCGCCCGGTCAGTGATGGAGTGGCGCCTCCTCGGACCGCGTGGCGCCAGTGTGGGTCGGCGGGGTGGCGGCGGCTCGCCGACGCCGTCGACGGCGGTAAATCCAGAGCGGCACCAGGGCCACCGCGCCGATCGCCAGGATCAACGCGGCCCAGGCGGGCAGGCCCCAGTCGTCACCGTCGGCGCTGCTGTCCAGCTGCGCGTCCGGGTGCGGGGCGACACCGAGCAGGTCGGCCAGCACCTCCAGGTACCTGCTGCCCCACTCTTCGCTCGGTTCCACGTAGGTGTTCTCGGTGAACTCGTTCCAGCTGATGATGCCGAGGGCATCGGGCTGGGAGAGCCGGGCGGCCGCGAACGACGCCCGCAGCGTCTCCCCGTCCCGGCGGGGCACCTCCCTCCTCCCGCCGATCTGGCGGGCGTCGAAGCCGGGCGAGACCGGGGCGATCCACAGTCCGCCGCGTAGATGGACCGCCCGGGACATCGCGGTGAGCTTGTCCCGGCTGCGGTCGACGAGCGGGTCGGCCGACGACCAGTAGTAGGCCTGGCCGTCGAGGGCCGACTGGCCGTTCACCACCGAGACGCTCTTGGCGGTGCCGAGGACCTGCAGCTTCTGCTGCGCCTGGCGGACGGTGTCCGCCACCTCGGTGGCGGAGTAGCGGTCGCTGCCGTTCCAGATCACCACCGGCTGGTCGAAGATGTCGAAGACCGGGTCGGCGGCGTAGCGGTCGGCGAACAGGGCCAGGTCGGTCCGGACCGTGGCCAGCGGCAGCGGCTTCCGACTGAAGTCGATGCCCTGGTAGACGATGCCGAGCCGGAAGCTCTCGGCGCGGGCCACCTCGACCAGCGCGGCGAGCCGTTCGTCGAGTTGCTCGGTGTGCTTCCAGGAGACCAGGAAGCCGGTGATCCCGGCGGCCTTGGCCATCCGCACGTGCCGCCGCATGATCTCCTGGTCGTCGCTCGAATAGCGGCCGAGCACCGGGTAGTCGCTCTTCGCCCGGTTCCACGAGGTGGGGTTGAACCAGATGTAGTAGTAGGCGAGCACCGGCACCGACGGCGACGCCGAGGTGGTCGGGGCGGCGGGTGCGGCCCGCGCCGGAACCGCCGGCAGGCCCACGGCGGTCAGCAGCGCCAGCAGCACCAGCCCGGCGGCGGCGCCGGGCCGCCAGCGACGCCGGCCGGCCCGGCGGGCACCGAGCCGGAGCGCCCGGAAGGGGCGGCGCAGGTGCGGACGGCCCAGCAGGACCAGCCCGACGGCCACCCCCAACACACCTACCACGACCAGGGTCAGGTCCAGGACGCTGATCACGGTGAGCATCACCTCCTGGTCCCGGCTGATGGTCACCGGTCGGCCGAAGGAGAGCCCGCCGCCGTGCACGGTCAGCGTGTAGGTGCCCCGGGGCAGGTCGGGGACCAGGACGCTGCCGTCCGGGCCGAACGGCAGCCGCTGCACCCGCCCGTCGGCGCGGGTGAGGTGGATGCCGCTGCCCGCCCGGCGGGGGAAGAACATGTCCGAGGCGGTGAACGACACCTTGAAGAAGAGCAGTTGCACCACCCAGCTCTGACGGTCCCAGGGCACGAACTTCTGGCCGGCCCGGTTGACCACCGAGGTCCCGTCCACCATCACGGCGTCCACCACGTAGTAGAGGCGCTTCGAGGTGAGACCGCGCGGACCCTGCTGGGTGCGGCTCTCGGCGAGCCAGAGCGGCTTCGCCAACTGGTCGCCGGCCAGCTCGATGATCTCCCCGGTGTTGCTGCGCAGCCGCATCGACGTCACCCGCTCGACCGGCACCGGCGACTCGAAGCGGTCGATGTAGCGCCAACCGACCCGGCGGATGGTGCGCAGGCCCACCTCGACGATCCGGTCGCGCACGCCGTGGTCGACGCTGCCCCGGAAGCGGTCGAGCACCACCTTGCGGTCCGCGCTCACCATCGCCGCGCCGACCTTCAGCCGCTCGTCGAGGCCGATGAAGTTGCGGACCCTGATGGACACCCGTCCCTTCGCGTCCGAGCGGCCGGTGTTGCCGTCCACCGCCACCGGAACGCCGCGGATCGGCGGCACCATCTGCAGGTGCAGCGTGCCGGGCAGCGCGGAGCGGGGCGCGGCCGTGCCGGCGGCCGGGGTGAGCAGCACGCCCACGAGCACCAGGAGCAGCGGCAGCAGCAGCCGGCGGGCCGCGGTCACCTGACCCGCCGCCGTCCACGAACGGCCGCCGCGCCGACCAACGCGGCGACGAGGACCAGCACGGTGGCGTACGAGCCGTAGACCGGGCGCGGGTCGGTCCGCTTCAGCGAGACGGGGGTACGTTCGGCGCTGAGCAGGACGCCGGGGCGGGGCGGGGCGGCGAAGTCGAACGCGTCCAGGAACGTGTTCGCCTTGGCGTCCCGGCTGGCCAGCGGTTTGAGCCGCCAGTTGACCTCGATGAACTTGAGCACCGAGGTGAAGTCGAGCGTGGTGGAGTCGACCCGGCCCCGGCGGGCGTACGGGCTGACCAGCAGCGCCGGCACCCGGAAGCCGTAGCCGAACTGGTCGACCTTCGGCGGCGTGACGTGGTCGTACCAGCCGCCCCAGTCGTCGTACGACCAGATGAAGGCCGACGTGGACCACTCGGGGGACCGCATGAGCTGGGTCAGCAGCGCCCGGACCAGGTTCTGCCCGGCGCCGATGTTGCCCGGCGGGTGCTCGCTGTTGCCGGCCGGCGCGATGAACGAGACCGCCGGCAGGTCACCCTTGGCCGCGTCGGCGTAGTACTCGTCCAGGTCGACGATCTTGGAGAACAGGCGCGGGTTGTCGACGTAGCGGGCGTACCCCAGCAGCGGCACCCAGATGACCTGCGCGCCCCGGTCGATGTCCTCCTCCTCGACCCGGGACCGGAACGTGATGGTCGGGTCGTAGTTCTGCACGTAGAACTTCCAACTGATCCCGGCCGCCTCCAGCCGGTCGAAGATGGTCGGGATGTCCCCCCAACCGGTCGCCGGGATGGTCTCCGACTTGCCGGCCGCACCCGGACCGCCGGTGACCCGGTACATGTGGTTGCGGATGCTGCCCGAGTGCGACGAGCTGAAGAAGCGGTCGAAGAGCACGTACTCGTCGGCCAGGTTCCAGTAGTACGGCAGGTCCCGGTCGTCGTAGTAGGCCATCGCCATCCGGCCGTCCTTGCCCGCCTTGCTCACCCCCTCGACGAAGCCGTTCATCCGGCCGCCGTTGTACTGCTGGGCGAACGCGTCGGCGGAGTGGTCGAGGTCGATCGCGCCGAGCTTGCCGATGTGGAACGGCTTGACGCAGGGCTCCGGCAGGTCCGACCGGATCGGCATGCAGACGCCCTTCGGGATCCCGTCCACGCCGGGCCGGGTGCCGAAGTAGTTGTCGAAGGTGTGGTTCTCCTGCATCAGGAAGACCAGGTTCTCGATCGGCGTGGTGGGCCCGGCCGGCGCCTTCGGACCGGGCGCGGCCGAGGCGACGGCCGGCTCCGCCGTCACCGCCACCAGGGCCAGCAGTACGACGGCGGCCGACAGCCACCCCAGTCTCCTCCGGCGGGTCATGGACGCACCTCATAGATGATGATCACGGGAACGGGGACGGCACGGCCCGAGGCGTCGGCGCCGCCGACGTACTCCGTGTGCACGACGCGGCCGTGGTAGCGCCGGACGAGGGTGTTCAACCGGTCGGCGAAGAACGTGGAGCGCCGCGCGGAGAACGAGTCCCAGACGATGTAGTGCAGGTTGTTGTTGCGCAGCCATCCGTCCGGGTTGTTCAGCGCCACGTAGGAGGGGTTGCGGTGCAACGGGTTCGGGCTGACCGACAGGCCGTAGCTCTGCCGCTGCCCGTAGTAGCGGATGATGTTCGACATCGACGGGCCGAGGGTGAGGATCACCGAACCGTCGGGGGTGTGGTCGGTCAGCCAGCGGCCGGCCTCCCGGCCGCCGGGCACCCCGCCGGACCCGGCCAGGAAGTGCGCTCCGCCCTGCTGACTGACCGCCCGCCAGCAGGGCACCAGCAGGCTCAGCGCGACAGTGGCGACGGCCGCCAACCGGACCACCCGGGTGAGGCGGGCCCGGGGCGCCGACCGGAGGCGGCGCAGCGTGGCGAGCCGGGCCGGCACCGGCAGGACGGCCAGCGCCCGGGCGGCGAGCACCGCCAGCGGCACCACCACCGGCAGCAGGTACTGGAAACCCTTGACCGGCCAGAGCTGGAAGAAGACCACCGGGACGGCGATCCACGACAGCAGCAGCGTTTCGCGCCAACTCCGCCGCCGGCGGGCCCACCACAGGCCGCCGAACGCGGTGAGCAGCACCAGCAGGCCGACCGCCGAGGGCACGTTCTCCAGGTAGAACGACATCGGGTGGTTGGGCCGCCGGAAGAGCTGCCAGACGAGGTAGTTGCGGCCGGTCTCGGTGCGGCCGGCCAGCGCCTGGGAGACCGGATGGGTGGCGAACACCAGCGCCAGCACCGGCAGGGCGAGCAGCGTGGCCCGCACCGGGCGGCGCACGTCCGGGGTGAGCGCCAGGAACGCGTAGATGCTGCCGGCCAGCACGACGCTGGTCTCCTTGGCCAGCATGGTGACCCCGAGCATCGCGGCGGTGGCCACGTACCAGACCGTGTCCCGCTGCTGGACGAACCGGACCATGCAGTAGAGCGTCAGCGTCGCCAGCAGCACCATCGGCCCGTCGAGCAGCACCTGGCGGGTCACCACCACGTGGTAGGGCATCACGGCCAGCAGCAGCGCCGCGATGACCCCGACCCGCCGGCTGTAGAGCCGCGCGCCGAGCGGATACACCGCGAGCACCGTCAACACCCCGAGGACCACGACGACCAGCCGCCCGGCCACGTCCACCTCGCCGACCCGGAAGAACGGCGAGAGCAGCGTCTGGACGAGCATCGGATGGGCGCGGAAGACCGGGAAGTACTCGGTGTACCGGGGGTTGCCGGCGAGCGAGGCGGCCTGCCCGGCGTACACCGCCTCGTCGCTGTTGAAGCCGAACGCGTCGATCTGCCAGGTGCGGACGAACAGCGCCAGCACGGTCACGCCGGTGAGCGCGCCGGCCACCCGCCACCGCGACCGCCGCCAGGCCGGCGGCCAGGACGGCGCGGACACCGTCCATCGCCGACGCCCGTCCCGTGAGTCACCGCCCCGGCGCTGCTCGGGCAGCGTGTCGGTGACCGGATGGAGCACGCTCACGCCGGCCCTCCCGCCGTCGTCAGGTCGCCGCTCCAGCGCGGCCAGGGCTGGGCCGGCACCACCGGGGTACGCCGGTCGGCACGCTCCTCGCGCAGCAGCCGGGGGATGTCGTCGGCCCAGCCGAACGTGTCCGAGGCGACGACCCGGCTGCGGACGTGCGACAGGAAGCCGGCGAGGATCTCCCGCTCCCGCGCCCGGAGCTGGGCGTACCCGTGACCGTCGATCGTGATGGAGGGCGCGAGGTAGCGGAACGGCGGGAAGCCGTACGCGTCGTCGGTGTTCTCGATCATCCGCTCGAGCGTGTCCGTCGCGTCCAGTTCGTGGATGTCGGGTTTGCCGCGCTCGATGACGAAGAGTTCCTCCACCCGGGTGGTGGTGCCGATCCGGCAGGGCACCAGGCGGTCGACGCTGTACTTGGGCGGCGGGATCAGCAGCTGGGTGAGGGCGTTGATCCCCATGATCGGCAGGTTGAACCGGCTGAGCGTCAACGCCAGGGACCGGCCGCCCTTGGAGTGCAGGCGGCTCTGCAGTTGCAGTCGCCGCCACTCGGCGGGGGTCAGGTCCTGCGCCTGCACCGCGCGCAGCGTGTGCGCGCTGATGGTGAGCGGCTTGGGGAAGCAGGTCGCCACCCCGTCCGGCCGGACGATCGTCATGTCGTCGGAGAGGAACAGCCCGCCGTGGTCGCGGAGCAACCGCAGCACGGTGGCGGTCTTGCCGGTGTCGGTCAGCGCCGAGAGCATCACCCCGACGCCGTCGAGCGTGACGCACGCGGAGTGCAGCAGCATGTGCCCCCGGGCCACCATGACGAACCGGAGCAACGCCTCGACGATGTTCGTGTAGACCACGTGCGGCGAGCGGGCCAGCAGCGGGCCGACCTGGATCTCGATCGGCGGCCCGAGCTGGATGCGGAAGTTGGCGCCCAACCGGCCGAGCTGCTCCTCGTAGCGCAGCACCGACTGGTCGGCGTACTGGGTCATGGCGGCCCGGCGCTGCGGTCCGCGACCGCCGACGTCGCTGACCCGCACCGCGATGTCCACGTCGGAGTCGGCCACCCACTGCGCCCGGAAGAACTCCAGCTCCGGCAGCATGATCTGGGAGCCGATGGTCACCACGCCGGCGACGTCGTAGCGGTACTTCAGATACTGGTAGCGCCGGCGCGACGGCGTGCTGGGCGCCTCGGCGGCGCCGGCGACCAGCAGCCGCACCGGGTCGCGCCGGGCCTTGTCCACGGCGGTGTAGATGACCCGGTCGTTGACCAGGAACCGGACCAGGAAGAGCGCCACCAGGGTGGCCGCGTTGGCGACCAGCACCCCGACCCCGGCCCAGACCAACGCCTGGAGGACGGGTAGCCGTAGCAGCAACAGCACGTTGTTGAGCAGGAAGAACCGGGCCGCGCGGGCGGCGAACGAGCCGTGCCGGTTCCGCCGGTAGATCAGGCTGTCGACAAGCAGGAAGTTCCACGAGGTGGACACCTGGGTGGCCAGCGCCGCGCCGACGAGGTGGTGCATCCGGGCGGGTTCGTAGCAGAACCAGAGCGCGGCGGTGTTCACCACCATGCCGGAGAGGCCGATCATGCCGAACGCGACCATCCGGCCCAGTTCCCGCAGGCGCTCCGCCCGGGTACGCGGGCTCCGCCGGATCTGCCCGACCAGCCGGCGACCCCGCAACCGGGCCAGGTGCCGCAGGAAGGTCATCCCCTCCCGCAGCGAGGCCTTCGACCGGCCGCCGTGCCGGGGCGCCATGTCGTACGCCACCTCGGCGACCCGGGCGCCGGGGTGGCGCACCAGCAACTCCAGCAGCACCTTGAAGCCCAGCGGGTTCATCCGGTCCAGGCGCACCGCCGACCGACGGAAGGCGAACAGGCCGCTCATCGGGTCGCTCACGGTCGCCAGCCGGCGCGGGAACATGCCCTTCACCAGCCGGGTCGCCCAGGACGAGGTGGCCACCCGGAGGATCCCGTCGAGGCCGCCCGAGGAGCCGTTGCCGGCGTACCGGGTGCCGATGACCACGTCGACGTCGTGCCGCATGGCGATCCGGGCGAGCGTCGCCGCCGCCTCCGGCGGGTGCTGGAGGTCGGCGTCCATCACCAGCACCCACTCGCCCCGGGCGTGCGCCGCACCGAGCAGGACCGCCCCGCCCAGGCCGCCCGGGCGGGCGTGCGGCGGCCGGTGCAGCAGCCGTACGGTGATCGCCGCCTCCGCGGCCACCTGGGTGAGCACGCCCGGCGTGCCGTCGTCGCTGTCGTCCACGACCAGGAGTTCGGCGTCGAGCGGCGCCAGCAACGGGCCGAGCCGGGCCAGCAGGAGCGGGATGTTCGCCGCCTCGTTGCGGGTCGGCACGATGACGGTCAGTCGGGGCGGGCGGCCCTCGTCGGCCGTGCGCAGCTCCTTCAGGCGCGCGTCCGGCTCGGCACGCCGGTCCCGGACTCCTGGTCCGACTCTGTCCATGTCAACCCCCACGGTCGGCATTCGAAAACGTCCGCCGAAAATGAACCCCTGGCCCGGAGCGCGGGCAGGAGTGGTCAGCCCCGACATGGGGTGGCGGCTCGGATGCGCAAAGCGTACGCAGGGTTAACAGTGGGCTTCCAGAGCCTGAAAAGTCAGGACGCCGACATATCCAATAAGCGAAGTGGATCTCCATGATTCACAGATAGATGACCTGCCGCACCAGGTCAGACCCGTAATGGCGAAGATCGTTCAAGTTCCCGCGCGGAATGGACAAATCAAGTGCGCCACCGTCGTGACATATTTCGTCACGACCGTGGCGCACTTGTGAAACGTGATTCCTCGTCACCCGGCGGCAATGCGTTTATTGCACAGTCGACAACACATTATCCGCGCCGGTCAGCCGGACGAACCCGGCAGCGGAGCGGCGTGCAACGCGGTGATGAAATCGGACCTGCCCGCGTCACTCCAGTCGCAGAGCGTCCCGGCCGGGGCCCCGCCCCGGCACCCCACGGAACTCTCCACCGAGGTGCCCTCGCCCCACTCGTTGTAGGTGGTGACCAACTGCCAGAACGCGCCGGAGGCGGCCATCCGGGTCACCCCGGACCGCCAGCGGTCCAGGTTGCGGGCGAGGAACGGCGACCGCCCGTACGTCACCCCCGCCTTCCAGAAGCCCGGCGAGACGGTGTACGCGCCACCGGGCACCCCGCTGAAGTCGGACTCGGCCCGGGCCGGGGCGTACTGGTGCCAACCGTCCACCGTGACGCTGCCGGCGCAGCCCCGGTAGCCGGTGAACACCTTCAGGTTCAGGTAGATGGACTCGCCCCAGAGCTGCTGGAGCAGCGTGCGGGCGCGGATCCAGCGGCTCACGGTCTCGCATCCGTCGGCCATGGTCAGGTCGTGGGCGTTGTAGACGAAGACGACCATGCCCCGCCCGGGCAGCACCGCCAGCGACGAGCGGTCCCCGCCGTAGGTGACGCGCAGGTAGTGCAGGTCGGCGGCGATCTGGTCGGGGGTCGGCCGGCCCCGTCCCTCCGGCTCGTAGTAGGGCGCCCAGGCGAACCCGGTGTCCCGGGCACCCCGCACGAGCGCCGGCCAGTGCCGGTCGGTGGTGGTGCCCTGACCGAACCAGGAGGCGATGCCGACGGTGATGCCGCCGTACCGCATGTCCGCCACCTGGTCCCGCACCACCGTCTCGTCCACCGTGTAGGTGCCCCGGCTCGGCAGGTAGTTCGTGTAGGGGTTCAACCCGCGCTGGTTCCACGCCTCCGGGAACCACGGGTAGTAGAACGCGGCCCGGACGGCACTCGGCGTCCGCACCGACAACCGCCCCGACGCCTGGTGCCGCAGCGTCGCGCCGACGCCCTCGATCACGAGCGTGAACGTGCCGGCGCGGGCGGAGACGGAGGTCTGCACGGTCACCGTGGCCGAGGCGCCGCTGGTCACCGTGGCCGGTGTGACGGTGCCGAAGACCCCGGCGGGCAGGCCGGTCACCCGCAGCGCCACCGGTTGCGGGGCGCCGCTGGTGGTCGCCGTGCGGACCGTCAACCGGGCCGGATACCCGGCCACCGCGGTGACCGCGGCGGGTGTGACGGTGAGGGAGAAGTCGTTGACGGCGGCGGCGCGCGGGGCCGCCGACGCCGCCGAGGCGGTCGACAGGACGGCCACCAGCACGGTGGCCGCCACGGCAAGACGTTTGAACATGGACACTCCTCTGCATCGCCCTGCGGATTCGACATCAGGGCAACGCGGGAGCGGCGTGTCAGGTGACTCGGCGGGCGGTGCCCGGGCTCGACCACCCGACCCGGGTCCTCACCAGATCCGGCGACGCCCGGCGCGGTGGTTGCGGACCCCGCACGGCCGTCCGGGTGGCGGGCCTGAGGTCCGCCGCAGGCGCAGCCCGACCACGGTCGCGAGCAGGGCGGTGACCACCACCGCCACCGCGCCGACGACCATCGGTCGGGTGACCGGGCCGGTCTCGGTCACCGCCGCGACCGGCACCCCCGCCGCGGGTGCCGACTCCGAGAGGGTACGCGGGCCCGCCGCGCTCGCCGCCGGTGTCGCCTTCCGGGTGGTCCGTGCCCCGGAGCCGCCCGACGCCGCCCGGAAGACGACGTCCGAGCAGGAGTAGTAGGTGTCCTGGGTGTTCGAGTTCTGCCAGATGACGTAGATGATGTGCCGGCCCGTGCGCCCGGCCGGCAGCCGCCCCGGCATCTCGTACGCGCCGTCGCGGATCGGCGGGTCGGTCACCGCCAGGAACGGCTTGGTCTCCACGTCCGCCCAGGTCAGCCGCCGTTCCGGGGCGTACGAGTCGGTGGTGACGTAGAACCGGAACGTGCCCTTGTGCGGGATCGTGGTGCGGTAGCGGAACGTGTGCCGGGCGCCGGCGGTGAGCGTGGTGGCCGGCCAGTCGGCCCGGGGCAGGTCCAGCCCCCGGTAGGCGGAGAGCCCGCCGCTGCACAGCTCGCCGTCCGGGATGCGTTCCCGGTCCCGCCCGTCGATCCGCGCCACCCGGATGTTGTCCCACTCGCGGACCGCCGCGCCGGCGGCGATCGCGGCCCGGCAGGCGGAACTCTCGGCCCGGCCGCCCTCCGGCCCGCACGCCGCGCCCCGGCTCATCGGGCTGGTCGGTGCCCCGTGGGCACTCGCCGGCACGGCGGGGAACAGCAGCGTCGCGGCGACGGCGGCGAACGCGACGAGCGCGCGACGTGTGTCCATCTGATCGACCTCCCGCGCACTGGTACGTGCGGGAGGCGGCAAAGGTTCGATCCTCGTCGGTGCCACGACCGGTCAGGCTCGACTGGCCGAACGGACAACCGGGGCGGCGGAGCGGGCGGAGTCGGCCCTACAGTGACGGCACCCTGTGATCAAGGAGTGCGTCTTGCCCGAGCCGGCACAGCCTTCCGAGCCGCCCCGCGCCGCACCGGCGGCGGGGCCACCGACGGGCGATATCCCACCCGGCGCGCAGCCGTACCTGCTGGTGCTGCCGACCACGGAGGGCGCGCCGCCCGCGATGCCGTGGCCCGGCGCGGAGGGGCAGCCCGCCTGGGCCATCCCGGTCACCGTGCCGCCCGGCACCCAGGGCTACGCGTTGTTCGTGCCGCTGGTCCCGCCGACTCCCCCGGCCGGCGTCCCCGCCCAGGCGGCGGCGCCGGCCGCCGAGACCCGGCCCGGGGAAACCACGCCCGCCACCGAGATTCGGCCCGGGGCGGCGCCGGCCGGCGAGACCCGGCCGGGGGCGACCTCGCCCGCCGTCGGGAACCCGGCCACCGGCGGTCCGGCCGGGCCCACGGCGTCCGCCGCGGCCGACCCGGCCGCCGACGGTGAGCTGGCCCCACGCCCGCCCGGCGCTGGTGCGCAAGCCACACCGGCCACGCCCGGCGCCCCGCCGGCGCGGGGTCCGGCGTCCGGCGCGACGCCGCCGGCATACCAGGACATGCGGCCCTGGGCCACCTACCCGCCGCCGCCGGGCTGGACCCCCCGGCCGTCGGTGCCCCGCACCTCCTTCCTCGGCGCCCGGTGGCCCGGGCCGAAGCCCGCCACCGGCCGGGCGGCCCCGCTCGCGGTGCTGGCCGGCGCGCTCGGCGGCGCGGTCTTCGTGCCGCTGGGCCGGGTGGGCATCGGCTGGTTCCCCGGCTGGCTCACGCTGACGCTCGGGGTGCTGCTGGCGGTCCGGACCCGGACCGCCGAGCTGCCCCGCGGCGACCGGCTGATCCGGGCCGGCTGGGCGGCGGCGGCCCTGGCCCTGCTCGCCGTGCCGGCGTTCCGCAACGCCTGGTGGCTGGTGACGTTCTGCGTGCTGGGCGCGCTGGGCTGTGCCACCCTGGCGATCATCGGGGGCCGACTGGTCCGCTCGATCCTGTTCGGCCTGGTCGCCACGCCGTTCGCGGCACTGCGCGGCCTGCCCTGGGTCCGCCGGCACGTCGCCGCCGCACCGGAGGCCACGACGGTCCGCCGGATCACCGTCTCGGTGGTCGCCACGCTCGCGGTGCTCGTCGTCTTCGGCAGCCTGCTCGCCTCGGCCGACGCGGCGTTCTCCGAGGCGCTGGGCGCGCTCGTGCCCGACATCGACCTCGGCGTGGTGTTCCGCGGCCTGTTCCTGGCCGCGGTGGGCGGGCTGATCGCGGTCGCCGCGGTCTACACGCTCGCCGCCCCGCCCGACCTGTCCACGGTGGACCGGGCGAGCGGGCGCCGGCTCAGCCTGCTGGAGTGGGCGCCGGCCATCGGGGCGCTGACCGTGCTCTTCGCCGGCTTCGTGGTGGTGCAGTTCACCACGCTCTTCGGCGGGCAGCGGCACGTGCAGCGGGTCGCCGGGCTCAGCTACGCCGAGTACGCCCGCAGCGGCTTCTGGCAGCTGCTCTTCGTCACGCTGCTGACCGTGGCGGTGCTCGGCGGCGTGACCCGCTGGGCCGGCCGGGAACGGCCCGTCGAGCGCACGCTGCTGCGCGTGCTGCTCGGGCTGCTCAGCGCGCTGAGCGTGGTGATCGTGGTGTCCGCGCTGTCGCGGATGTGGACCTACCAGAAGGTCTACAGCTTCACCGGCGAGCGGATCTTCGTGATGGCGTTCGAGATGCTGCTGGGCGCGGTCTTCCTGATGATCCTGGCCGCGGGCGTGAAGTGGCAGGGCAGGTGGATCCCGGGCACCACCGTGGCGCTGACCGTGGCGATGCTGCTCGGCCTCGCGGTGCTGAACCCGGAGGACTACGCGGCCCGGCGCAACACCCTCCGGTACGAGCAGACCGGCAAGATCGACGCCTGGTACCTGCGCGCGCTCTCCGCCGACGCCACCCCGGCGCTCACCAAGCTCCCCGACCCGGTGCGCCGCTGCACGTTGAGCTGGATCGCCGACGAGCTCGCCGAGCCCGACCCCTGGTACGCCTGGAACCTGGGCCGGCACCGCGCCCGGCAGGCCCTGGACCGGGTGGGTCCGGGCGCGGTCGGCGGCCCGAAGGACTGCCGTCGCGCGGACCAGTTCGACCTGCCGAAGACCCGGCGCCCCCGCTGACGCCCACCGCCCCGGGTCGCGCACGTCGTGGCCCGGGGCGCGCCGGGTGGGCCCTCCTCAGCCGCCGACGCGCAGCGCCAGGATCGCGATGTCGTCGGCGACCGGGCCGAGCTGGTAGCCGGCCACCCCGTCGCGCACCAGCTCGACCAGCCGCCGCGGATCGCCGTCGGACGCGCCGCGCAGCAGCTCCACGAGTCGTTCCTCGCCGAAGAGGCCGCCCGGCCCGCGCGCCTCGATCACCCCGTCGGTGTAGAGCAGCACGGTGTCACCGGCCGCCAGGGCCACCGACCGGCGCCCGAGCCGCACCTCGGGGAAGGCCCCCAGCAGCACGCCGGGCAGGTTGATCACCTCGACCCGCCCGTCGGCCCGCCGGACCAGCGCCGGCGGGTGACCGCCCGAGGCCAACTCCAGGTCGGCGCCGCCGTCACGCAACCGGAGCCGCCCGCACACCACGCTGAGGAACCGGTCGACGTCGGGGTCGTCCCGCAGCCGGGTGTGCAGCTGGCGCAGGGCCGTCGCGGGTTCGGCCAGCGCCGCGGTGATCCGCAGCGTGTGCCGGGCCAGGCCGGTGACCGAGGCGGCGTCCACGCCCCGGCCGGCGACGTCGCCGACGACCAGAACCCACTCCCGGCCGGCGGCGCCGTCGACCGGGAACACGTCGTAGAAGTCGCCGCCGACGCCGACCGAGTCCCCGGCCAGGTAGACGGCGGCCAGGTCGGCGCCGGGCATCCGCGGCAGCCGCGAGGGCAGCAGACTGCGTTGCAGGCGTACGGCGGTGGCGTGCTCCCGCTCGTAGAGCTGCGCCCGGGCGAGCGCCTGACCGGCCAGCCCGGCCAGGGTGACCAGGAAGGTGCGGTGCGCCGGCTCGAACTCCTGCGCGTCGGCGTACCCGAAGATGAGCACCCCGGCGGCGGTCCCCCGGCCGTGCAGCGGCACCATCGCCCACGACCGGTGCGGGCTGCGCCGCACCGCCTCGGCCACCTCGGGATAGTCGTCGACCAGGGGTCGGATGTCCGGGAAGAAGCGGGGTTCCCCGTCCCGGAAGGTCGCCGCGATCGGATGGACGGCGTCCCGCCCGACGGCCTTCCAGCGTGCCGGCGGCTCCTGGCCGGTGGGCGCGAACCGGATCTGCCGACCGCTCTCGTCCATCAGCGCGACGGCGGCGAGGGCCGCCTCGGCGGCCGGGCCGGCACCCTCCCGGACCGCGTCGACCACCTCGGCCACGGAGGCCGCCTGGGAGAGCGCGGCGGTGAACTCCTGCACCCGGCGAGCCCGCAGCTCCTCCCGCCGACGGCGGGTCACGTCGGTGACCAGGACGGCCACCGCGCCGGCCCGGCCACCGCCGCCGGGCACGGCGAGGAAACTGCTGAGGTACGTCCGCCCGGCCCGCACGAACTCCACGTCGCGGACCTCGCCGCCGTCGGCGAGCTCCCGCATCAGCGGTTCGAGGACCGGCCCGAGTTCGGGGAAGAGGTCCGGCACCCGGCGGCCGAGGTGGTCCGCCACCGGGTGGCCGTTCCACTCCGCCAGGACGGCGTTGATCCGGAGGTAACGCAGGTCGGTGTCGAGCAGCGCGACGCCGACCGGCGCGTTCTCGACGAGCGTGTCGAGCGCGGTGAGCATGGTGGCCCGATCGGCGGTGACCTGCTCGACGCCGAGCGTCGCCTCCCCGGCCACCTCGTCGAAGACGGCCGCGACGCCGACCGGCCCGACCGGCGTCGCCCCGTGCACCGGGTAGTAGCTGCCCCGCCACCGCCGACGGCCGGGTCGGCCCGGCGTGGCGCCGACGACGTCCAGGTTGACGATCGGTCGCCCGGTGTCGAGCACCTGCCGGAGCTGGTCGGCGAACGACTCGGGCAGGTCCGGCAGCACCTCGCGCAGATGCCGCCCCACGTGGTCGGCGGCGGGCCGCCCGTTGATCTCGGCCGCCCGCTGGTTGGCCGTGACGAAGCGCAGGTCCCGGTCCAGCACGCTGACCCCGACCGGCAGGTGGAGCAGGACGGTCTCCAGCAGGGCCTGGTCGATGGCGGCGGCCGTCGGCGTCCGCCCCAGGCCGGCAAGCGGCGAGGGACCGGGCGGCCCGGGCTCGTCGGCGACCGGCCGGCGCACGCCGTGCCGCAGCCCGGCCGCGCGTACCCGCCGGGCGACGGTCGCGGCGAGTGTCGTCGCCGCCGACGCGGTGCCGAGCGGCACCACCCCACGGAAGCCGAGGCTGATCGCGCCGATGATCGTCCCGTCGGCGCCGGGATGCCACAGCGGCGCGGCCACCAGACCCTCGACGTCGGCGGTCGGCAGGCTGGCGGTCGCCGGGAAGCGGATCAACCGCTCCCGGAACGAGTCCGCCTCGATCACCTCGCCGGTGCGGGCGGCCCGGGAGATCCCGACCGGGGCGGCGAGCGGAAAGCGGGCCCACGTCTCGGCCAGCTCGGGCACCATGCCGACCTGGTCGACCAGGTCGAGCTGCGTGCCACCCGGGTCGAGCAGCACGAGGACCGCCACCTCCGCCCGGGTGCGCCGCAGGACGTCGGACGGGAGCAACTCACCGTCACCGACCGCGAGCCCGGCCCGATCCCTCACGCTGCACTCCCCCACCCGACCGAGGGCCGAACGGACGGGCCCGGGCAGACGCTACCGCCGCCGGCACGTCCGGGCGACCCATCGAACACCGGGCCGCTCCGGGGCTGTCGGTCAGCTCACATCCGCCACCGTCAGCCGGCCCTCGCGGGCCCGTCCACGTGCTGGCGCGGGCTCAGTCCGTACCGTCGTTTGAAGGCGGCGCTCAGCGCGAACGAACTGCCGTAGCCGACCCGGCGGGCCACCGCGCCGACCGTGGCGCCGGGCTCGCGCAGCAGGTCCGCCGCGAGCGCCAGCCGCCACCCGGTGAGATACGACATGGGCGGCTCGCCGACCAGCCCGGTGAAGCGCCGGGCCAGCGCCGCCCGGGAGAGCCCGGCCTCGGCCGCCAGTGACGCCACCGTCCACGGCCGGGCGGGATCGTGGTGCAGCATCCGCAGCGCCCGGCCGACCACCGGGTCGGCGTGTGCCCGGTACCAGGCTGGCGCCGCCGCCCCCGGCCGGGCGAACCACTCCCGCAGCGCGGCGATGAGCAGCAGGTCCAGCAACCGGTCCAGCACGGCCTCCTGACCGAGGTCGTCCTTGACGATCTCGGCGGCGAGCAACGGGACCAGCGGGGAGTCCCAGGACGCGTGCGGCACGACCGCGAGCGGCGGCAACGCGTCCAGCAGCCGCCGCCCGACCGCGCCCCGGATCGGGTACGTGCCGGTGAGCAGCACGGTCCGGCCGTCCGGGGCGTTGCCCCAGGTGCGTACGCCCCACCGCGTCATCTCGAACAGCTCGCGCCCGTCCGGCGTGGTGCAGCGTTGCCCCGGATGGATCACCACCTGCGGCGGCGTGGCCGGGTCGTCCGCGACGGTGTACGGGTCGGGGCCGCGCACGATCGCCACGTCGCCGGCGACGAGCGACACCGCGGTGCCGTGCCCGGGCACGAGCCAGGCGTCCCCGCGCACCACCGCGACCACTGTGAGCGGCGCCTCGTCCCGGATCAGCATCGACCACGGCGGGGTCAGCATCGAGCGGAGCAGGAAGGCGCCCCGGGCCCGGGGCCCGTCGAGCAGGCCGGCGACGGCGTCCACGGAGACGATTACACACAGGATCGCGCGTCCTGACCATGGGCCGTCTCGCCGAACGACGGTTCGATGGGCACATGCGACTCGTGCAGCACCTGTCGTTGCTCGCGGCCACGGTCGGAGCCGGCCTGATGGCCGGGCTCTTCGCCGCCTTCGCCTACGCCGTCATGCCGGCGTTGCGGGGCGCCGACGACCGCACGTTCGTGGACGCGATGCAGCGGATCAACGTGACCATCGTCAACGGCCTGTTCCTGCTGATCTTCCTGGGTACGCCGGTGCTCGCCGCGCTGTCGGCGGCCCTCGCCTGGCGCGGGGCGGGCCGGCCGGCGCTGCCCTGGATCGTCGTCGGGCTCGCCCTCTACCTGGTGATGTTCGCCGTCACCGCCGCGGTGAACGTCCCGCTGAACGACGCGCTCGCCGCGGCCGGCGCGGCCGACCTCCACGCCGCTCGGCAACGGTTCGAGGCGACCTGGGTGACCTGGAACGTGGTCCGGGCGGTGGCGAGCACGGCGGGCTTCGGCGCGCTGTGCGCGGCGCTGGTGCTCACCGGCCGCTCGGCCGGATGACGCACCGCCGATCCACCGCCGTCCGGGTCTAACAACGGGGCCCGGACGGCGGTGGCTGACGGGGCCGGCCGGCTACCACCCGCTCCAGGGTTGGGCCGAGCACTTCCAGGTCTTCCCGTTGTTGTGCGAGATGCAGACCACGAGAACCTTCCCGATGAAGGGAAGGCCGAAGGTGAAGATGTGGGCCTTCATCATCGCGGACGGGGCACCGGACTTCTCGGCCACGTCGACCAACGCCCAGTCGGGATCCGGTGCTTCCACGGTCGCCACCCGCCGCAGCGACTCCACGTCCCCGCCGTCGAGGAGCGTCCTGATCTCGTCGGCTGAGGGCTCCCGGTCGCCGATCAGGGTGTCCACGGTGTCCGGTCCGGTGACGGCGACGCCGTTGGCCTTCTCGAAGGCGGCCTTCGTCCCGCCCACGGTGGTGTCACCGCTGAGGTCGAGGGTGAGGATCTGGTCGGCTCCCCGGCGCGACAGGAGGCATTCCCAGATGGACTTGCCGTTGGCGACGCACATGGTCAGGCACCAGTCCCGGCCACCGGGCACCGACGAGGCGAAGATCAACGACGTGGTCGGCGTCTCCCCGCCGCCGATGCCGTCGTACCTGCCGTCGGCGAGGTCGGCCATGGTCGTGCCGAGGATGTCCCGGCCGCCCGGCATCGCGCCCACGACCTCGACACCGTCGACCTTCTCACCGGCGACGAGCGCCTCCATCTGGTCGGCGGTGAGGGTCCGGCCGCCGGCGTCGACGGCCAGCACCGTGTCCAGGTCGCCGACGGGCCGGCCGGTCAGGTCCTGGAACTGTCGAAGCATCGTCCCCGGAGCACCGGGATGGTCGGTGATCGTCGTCCGGGCCTCGTCCCCGGCGGCGTGCGACGGGGTGTACGCGGCCGTCAGCCCGACGATCAGGGCCGCGGCGACGACGGTGGCGCGCCTGGTGATGGTCCGTAAGGCTGTCATCCTGTCCTCACTTCGTTGTCTCGACGGGTCGAACGGGCTACCAGCGACACTCGAACACGGTGCCCACGCCGCTGGTCGAGGGCCACCAGCGGCAGTGCCTGTCGATCCAATCGCCGACCTCGCCGATCGTGTCGACGATCCACGCGAACACCGCCTTGATCGCGCCCCAGAGGCTGAAGTAGACGACCGTCGTCTCGGGCGTGCCGCCGGCCTCGTCGACGACGTCCTTCACCGACATCGCGGCGTCCGGCTTCTCCACGGTGCCCAGCACCCGCACCCCGGTGTCGTCCTTGCCGGCCAGCAGCGCCGCGATCTGCTCCGGGGTTCGCTCCTTGCCGTCGTCGACCGCCACGATCGCGCGATCGATCGCCACTCGCCCGCTGCCGGAGACGGCCTGTTCGATGGTGGCGATCTCACCCAGCGTGAGGTCGTTGCCGAGTGCGGGGCCGGCGAACCGCCGCACCGAGACGGCACCGGACGGGCTGATCCAGATCTCGTCCGACGTGATCATGTCGTCCGCGTCGAACGGGGCCCAGGCGAACGTCCACTGCCCGCCGAGGCAGCGGAGCTGGCCGTGCTCCCGGCCCTCGGGCTCGGTCCCGGTGCGGACGACCACGCCCCGGTCGTCGGTGTACTGGACCACACAGTCGGTGTCCTTGTCCGGTGTCTCGTCGGTCCGGGCCGCGGCTGCGGAGGACATGGCCAGCAACGTCCCGCTGACCACCCCGAGCACCGCGAGGCGGCGCGCCAAGCGATTCATCGCACACTCCATTCCTGGAAGGAATCTGGTGTCCGCAGGATGCCGGGCCGCGCGGAAACGGCCCGGAAAGGACGTGGAAAGCAGTCAGCGACGAGGAGCGGCGTCGAGCTGTCGCAGGTCGGCGCGGATCGAGTCGGCGTCGGCGTCGCCGAGTTCGTCGAGGATGCTCAGGGCGCGGTGCCACGCGGCACGGGCGGCGCCGAGGTCGGCGAGTGCCCGGTGGCTGCCGCCGAGCTTGACGTACGTGCTCGCTTCGGCGTAGCGGTCGTGAACCTGCGTGAAGAGTTCCAAGGCGTGCTCGTAGCAGGCGATCGCCCGCCGGTCGTCCCCGAGCTGGTGGTGGGCGTGGCCGAGGCTGTCCCAGGTGTCGGCCTCGCCCTGCACGTCGTCCACCTCCCGCAGGATCGGCAGCGCCTCGCCGCACGATTCGAGGGCCCGGTGGTAGTTGCCGAGCAGCGCCTCCTGCCAGCCGACCGCGTTGAGGGTGTAGCCCCGCCCGGCCCGGTTCCCCGCCGCCCGGAACAGGGTGAGCGCCCGCCGGGAATGGTCGAGCGCCTGCTGGTACCGCCCCTGTCGCTCGGCCAGCTGACCGAGGTTCAGGCAGGTGTGTGCCCGCCCGGCGTCGTCACCGACGTCGGTGAACAGGTCGAGTGCGCGCCCCAGGTGGTCCTCGGCCTCCTCGTACCTGCGGAGCCGGGAGCAGGCGAGACCGAGGCTGCGATGCGCGTGGCCCTGCCCGGCCCGATCCCCGATCCGGGACGCGGCGGCGAGGGCGATCTGCTGCGTGCCGAGCCA
The DNA here is from genome assembly GCF_900090105.1 of Micromonospora humi. GTDB lineage: Bacteria > Actinomycetota > Actinomycetes > Mycobacteriales > Micromonosporaceae > Micromonospora > Micromonospora humi. Next base: position 31,216 of record NZ_FMDM01000004.1, read on the forward strand.
GTCCTGCCAGTGCCCCTGCCGGTGCAGGAAGCCGGCCATGGTCCAGGCGAGCCGCCAGGCGTGTCCCTCGAACCCGGATCGCGCCGCGAGCGGCACCGCGGCGAGCAGGACGGGAAGTTCGGCGGTGAGCCACGCGGTGGCGGCCGCCTTGCTCGTGGGGTGTTCCGGCGTCACGCCCGCCCGCGGTGGCGTGAGGCTGATCTCGCTGAAGTGCGGATGCAGCGCCAGGTCGGCGGCGTGCGCGGCGTGCAGGTAGTGGTCGAGCAGCCGGTGGACGGCATCCCGGCGGTCGGCCGCCGGTTCGGCCACGTCGGCGAGACCCGCGGCGTACGCGCGCAGCAGGTCGTGGAACGCGAAGCGCCCGTACGTGTGCTCGGTGAAGAGGTTCGCCCGGGTCAACTCGGCGAGCAGGGGACCGCTCGCCTGCCGGGTGACGCCGGCCAGGCTGGCCACGGCCGGGGCAGAGACGTCCGGGCCCGGGTGCAGGCTCAGCAGCCGGAACAGCCGCACCGCGGGCGGGCTGAGCGTCCGGCACGACCAGGAGAAGACCGCCCGGACGTCGGTGACCTCGTCGCCACCGTGGAAGGCGTCCAGGTTGCCCAGCTCGCCGGCGATCGCGGCCAACGAGAAGTGCCGGTTGGTGACGGCTCGGGACGCGACGACGGCCAGGGCGAGGGGCAGCCGCGCGCAGCGGACGGCGATCTCGTCGGCCGCGGCGGGTTCGGCTCCGACGTGGTCGGCCCCGAGCCGGCGGACCAGCATGTCGCGGGCTTCGCCAGGGCTCAGGAGATCGACGTTCAGCGGTTCGGCGCTCTCGGTGACGACCAGCGGGACGAGCCGGTCGCGGCTGGTGACGACCGCGAGGCAGCCGGGTGAGCCGGGCAGCAGCGGCCGGACCTGTTCCGCGTCGCGCGCGTTGTCCAGCACCACCAGCAGGCGCTTGCCCGCCACCGAGGTGCGGTACAGACTCATCATCAGATCCGGTTCGGTGGGCATCCGTGCCGGCGGAACGCCGAGTGCCTCCAGGAAACCGTGCAGCACTCTCGCCGGTTCGGTCGGTGCGGCCGCCGGGTCGAAGCCGCGAAGGTTGGCGTAGAGCTGCCCGTCGGGGAAGCGCCGGGCCGCACGGTGCGCCCAGTGCACGGCGAGCGCGGTCTTGCCGACGCCGGCGGTGCCCGACACCACCACGGCGCCACCTCGCCCGGCGAGCGCGTCGAGGGCGGCGATCTCCGCGTCGCGCCCGGTGAACGTCGGTAGCGGTGGCGGTAGCTGCGCCGCCACCGCCACCGGTGGCGCCGCCGGTGCCACCACCGGATCGGGTGCCGCGATCGCCGGGTCCTGACGCAGGACGGCGCATTCCAGATCCCGAAGCCGAGGACTCGGGTCGATGCCGAGGTTCTCCCGGAGCGTGTCGCGCAGCCGACGGTACGTGGCGACCGCCTCCCCCTGCCGGCCGTCGCGGTAGAGGGCGAGCATGAGCTGCGCATGCAGGTTCTCGTCGAAGGGGTGCTGCCGGACCAGCCGTTCGAGCCCGGGGACGAGCCGGGCGTGCTCGCCGACGGAGAGCCGGGCCTCGACGAGTGCTCGTTCGGCTTCCAGCCGCAGGCGGGCCAGGTATTCCGCCTGCTCCTCGAGCCAGCCGGACCCGGCCACGTCGGCCAGTGGCGGTCCGCGCCACAGTTTCACCGCAGCCGTCAGGTGGGCCACCCGCTCGGTCCGGTCCGCCGACCGCCGGGCCCGGTCGAGCAGGAGCTCGGCGACCTGGACGTCGGTCGACTCCGGCCCGGTGTCGAGCAGGTAGCCCGGTCGACGCGCCACGACCGATCCGGGTTCGCCGAGCACCGCGCGCAGGTAGGAGATGTGGCGCTGCAGTGTGTTCGCGGCGGTGGCCGGTGGATGCCCACCCCAGGCCACCTCGATGAGCCGGTCGACGCTCACCACCCGGCCCACCCGCAACGCGAGTGTCGCCAGCACCGCCTTGCGGCGCACGCCGTTCACCGCCTGCGGGCGGTCGGCGACGATCACCTCCACCGGGCCGAGCAGCCTGACGCGTACGCGCGTGCCATCCATCGAACCCACCGAATCACGCTAATTCCCGGACCCGGCAGCCTCGATCCGTTCGTCGCGCAACGGACACGCAGCCGGCCCGTGGGACACCGGACCGGAGATTCAAATCAGCGGCCTGGTCCATGATCACTCGACCAGGCCGCTGACCTGTTGTCCAAGGGTGGAGACGAGGGGGCTCGAACCCCTGACCTGCACTGCAAAGGTGAGCCTCGTCACGGCCAGCGCGGGACCGTACCGAACCTGCCGCCCCTGCCCGTGGCCGGGGCGGCAGTCGGGTCCCGCCAGCCCACCTAATCGCGCCGGGGGCCCGTCCTGATCAACGCGAGCGAGATCACAATCATGACGGCACCGAGGCCTTCCAGGAGGGTCGGCACCTGCAGGAGCAGATCCTCCGTCGCATACCCGTCCGGCGTGGCAGCCCGGGTCGGATCGGTCCGGTCGACGCGTACGTCGAGCAACTCCCCGACGCGGAACTCACTCTCGTCGAGTTCGCTGGAGAACCGCTCCCGGTGCCGCACGCCGTCGAACATGTAGTCCACAGTCAACCTCGTGGCGGAGAACGACCGGCTGATCCTGAACCGTTCAACGTGGACCACTTCGCCTGTCGTCTCGGCGCCGACGCGAACCCGCTCGTCGATCGCCTCGTTCAGCCGAACGGTGAGCAGTATCCCCCCGCCGACCAGAAGAGTGCCCAGGACAACCCAGAGGACCAGCTCACCTCTCGCCGGCCGAACGGGCTCTCCACTGCCGGCCCTCCCCGTTTCTCGGTTCTCATCGGTCAGTCGCCGGTCGGGACAAGTGAGTTGCAGAGCGTTGCGACGCCGGCCACCCCGGAGAGGCGAAGCCAGATGGCTGGGCCGCAGCCGAGACGGCGGGCGGCCAGCGCGTTCAGTATGTCGTGGTGGTGCAGCGGCGGGTCGACCTCAGTCGGCCCTCTTCGAGGCCGCGCGCGACCGGGTAGCACGGGGAATCAGAAGCGAAATGGATTGCCAGGCTCCTTACACGCCGGATAGCGGGGCCGCTGACAGGTAGACGACGGATGCAATCATGCTCATCAGGCAGGCAACCACCAATAGTACGTGCCCCGGCCGCCACCTACGCACTACAGGGCCGACGGCCGCCACCATCGGCGTTTCCTCCATGAGCCCAAGTATCGCCCTCAGCCTTTGTTCGTATTGAGCTACGGTCAGCCGATGCCCGCCACCCACGCCGGTGCTGTCGTCGCGGGCGTCGGTGGGGCGATCCTGTTTGCCGGTGGTCTCCGTCGCCGTGATCGCCACCTCCAACGGCGGGTCCTCATGCAGGTCGGGGTGAGCCTGCCGCCGCCTGCCGGCCTAATTCATCAGAAGAGTTCCTTGACGATAAGCTGCCGGTCCCCGCCCACGAAAGCTACCCTTTTGCCATCCGGCGAGACGCTCGGCGAAAACGCTACACCTTCTGCCCGATAGACCCGCCGAGACTGGCCGCTTCGAAGATCGATTTCAAGGACGGCCCCCGACCCGTCGAAAGAGGTTGCGACGACTGCCTTGCTTCCTCCGGGCACCAGCGCCAACTCAGGAAGTCCATGCAGTTCCGGCCCCACCGGTTCGACACCTCTCCCCGCCTGCGAAGCAATCATCAATCGCCAGTCACGCCTCTCGTGACGCACCGGCCGCTCAGGAGGAAGCTCGTTGGTGGCAAGGAAGATGACGCTATTTTCGCCAACGAGCACGGGCGATCTAGCCGACTTTCCCGACCGGCAGGAATATTCTTCCCAGTCGTTGAAGTAGCTACCGCGGGCCTCCCCCAATGGTTGAATCGTCCAGCAACCGTTCTTACCTGTGCCGATATAGCTGGCACGACCATCGCGCGCCAAAGCGACACTAGCCGCAGTCGGCACATCCAGGAGAGCGGCGAACGCACCAGTCTTTTCCGAGAACGAAACCAGCCTTGTGAAGCCGTCGCATGCCATCGCCAGCCCCAGCGTGCCCGGCTTAACGGCGAACAAGAAGTCGAGCGGGCCACAGTGGTCGGGCACGTCCGCATTTGATGCCAGCTTGCGTTCGCGCCCTGCCTCACGGAGCCAAAGCTCAACACTGTCGGAGGGAATTTCGCGGAGTAAGTAGATCTTGTCCTGCGAAACCCAGGCTACATTGATCACCCAAGGCTGCGACGCTAACGGGGCGCAACCACCCATAACTGCAAGAGAAGCGCACACCGCCAGCAAGCTGACCAAAAAATCAAGAAAAGCGGCACCTCTCGATGAGAAATGCCGCTTGACCTGCACAAACACAAGGTGGAGCCGAGGGGACTCGAACCCCTGACCCCCACACTGCCAGTGTGGTGCGCTACCAGCTGCGCCACGGCCCCTTGCGGTCGTCCCCGGTCGCCCGGGCACGGGAAGAACTATACACACGCCACCCGGCATGGTCATCTCGCGGGGGTCCCCTCGGACGGGGTCAGTTGAGCGCCACGTCGGGCGGGAAGTGGGCCACCGCCGCCATCATGCCGCCCTGGCGGCGCAGCACCATCGGCCAGAGGTCGTCGGGCCGGTCGACGAAGGCGTCGCCGGGCAGCGCGTCCAGCACGAACCAGGACCCCTCCTCGATCTCCCGCTCCAGCTGTCCGGCACCCCAGCCGGAGTAGCCGGCGAAGACCCGGATCCCGCCGACGGCGTCGCGCAGCTTCTCCGGGTCGACCGAGAGGTCGATGGTGCCGACCGCGCCGGAGACGCGGTGGAACCCCTTCACCGGCTTGACCGGGTGGCGCATCCGGGCCAGGCAGATGGCGGAGTCGGGCTGGACCGGGCCGCCCTCGAAGAGCACCGCGGGTTCGCGTGCCAGGTCGCTCCAGTCGCCGAGGACGTCGGCCACCGGGACCTCGGTGGCCCGGTTCAGCACCACACCGAGGGCGCCGCCGGGCTCGTGGGCGACGAGCATCACGACCGTCCGGTCGAAGTTCGGGTCCTTGAGCATGGGCGTCGCGACCAGCAGTCGTCCGGTCATCGACTCCATGGCTCGGCCACCGATCGCCTGCCCCTCACCCTGCATGTCCGACACCCGTCAGCCGTGCGCCCGTACGGGCCCGACACCGTCGACCGTCCACGCTGTCAACGCCATGTCACGCACCATAGCCTGCGTCCCGCCCGCTGGCTAAGGTCTGACCGGCGGGTGATCGCAACGGATCGAGGGAGGGTCGGATGGCGGCGGAGGCCGAACTGGCGGTGATCGGCGGGTCGGGTCTCTACGCCCTGCTCGACGGGGTGGAGCACGTCGTGGACACCCCGTACGGCGCACCGTCGGATCCGGTCACGATCGCCGAGGTGGGCGGGCGTCGGGTGGCGTTCCTGCCCCGGCACGGACGCGACCACCGGCACCCGCCGCACAAGATCCCCTACCGGGCCAACCTCTGGGCGTTGCGCTCGCTGGGCGTACGCCAGGTGGTGGCGCCCTGCGCGGTCGGCGGTCTCCGGCCGGAGCTGGGGCCGGGCACGTTCGTGGTGCCGGACCAGCTGATCGACCGCACCAGCGGGCGGGCGCAGACCTACTACGACCGGGGCGCGGTGCACGTCTCCTTCGCCGACCCGTACTGCCCGGCGGGTCGGCGGACGCTGCTCGGCGCGGCGGCCGGCCGGGGCGTGCCGGCGGTGGACGGCGGGACGGTGGTGGTCGTCGAGGGCCCGCGCTTCTCCACCCGGGCGGAGTCGCGCTGGTTCACCTCGATCGGCGGCACGGTGGTCAACATGACCGGGCACCCGGAGGCGGTGCTCGCCCGCGAGCTGGCGCTCTGCTACACGTCGATCGCGTTGGTCACCGACCTGGACGCGGGCGTCGAGGCGGGCGAGTCGGTCACCCAGGAGGAGGTGTTCCGGGTGTTCGCGGAGAACACCGACCGGCTGCGCGGGCTGCTGCTGGACGCGGTCGCGGCGCTGCCCGCCGAGCGGGACTGCCCCTGCGGGGGCGCGCTGGACGACATCCGGCTGCCGATCCCGCTGCCCTGAGCCCTGGCGAAGCGCCCGAAAAGTCGGCTTCCGCCCGCTAGATTCGAGCGATGGCTACGGTGCGCGAGGCGACCTACGACCTGCTGCGCGCGCTCGGGTTGACCACCGTCTTCGGCAACCCCGGTTCGACCGAGGAGCCGTTCCTCGCCGACTTCCCAGCCGACTTCCACTACGTGCACGCGCTCCAGGAAGCCTCCGCGGTCGCCATGGCCGACGGCTACGCCCAGGGCACCGGCCGGCCCGCACACGTCAACCTGCACACCGCGCCGGGCACCGGCAACGGCATGGGCAACCTGGTCACCGCCTGGCACAACCGGACCCCGCTGATCGTCAGCGCCGGCCAGCAGACCCGGGAGATGCTGCTCATCGAGCCCCGGCTGGCCAGCCCCCGGGCGGTCGAGCTGGCCCAGCCGTACGTCAAGTGGGCCCACGAGCCGGCCCGCGCGCAGGACATCCCGGCGGCCTTCATGCGGGCGTACGCCTCGGCGGTGCAGCCCCCCGCCGGGCCGGTCTTCCTCTCCCTGCCGATGGACGACTGGGACCGGACCGCCGATCCACCGCCGCAGGTGCGTACCGTCGCCACCCGGATCGGGCCGGACCCGGACCGGCTGCGCGGCTTCGCCACCGCGCTGGCCGCCGCCCGCGCACCGGTGCTGGTGCTGGGCGCGGCCGTGGACCGGGCCGGTGCGTGGCCGGACGCCGTGGCGCTGGCCGAGCGGCTGGCCGCCCCGGTCTGGGCGGCCCCGGCGCCGGAGCGGGGCGTCTTCCCCGAACGCCACCCGCAGTTCCGGGGCGTGCTGCCGTACGCGATCGGGCCGCTGTCGGAGGCGCTGCGCGGGCACGACACGGTGCTGGTGGTGGGCGCCCCGGTGTTCCGCTACTACCCGCACGTGCCGGGCGACTACCTGCCCGGCGACGCCCGGCTGCTGCACGTCACCGACGATCCCGACGAGGCGGGCCGGGCACCCGTCGGCGACAGCCTGCTCGGCGACCCCGGGCTGACCATGGCCGCGTTGCGGGAGCTGCTGCCGCCGACCGACCGGCCGCCGCCGGCGCCGCGTGACCCGCCGCCGCCGGCGGAGCCCACCGACCCGCCCAGCGCGGACGGGCTCTTCGCCGCGCTGGCCGACGCCTGGCCGGCGGACGGCGTGCTGGTGCAGGAGTCACCGTCCAACCTGTCCGCGCTGCGCCGACGGCTCCGGATCGACCGGCCGCGCTCGTACTTCACCATGGCCAGCGGCGGTCTGGGCTTCGGGCTGCCGGCGGCGGTGGGCCTGGCACTCGCCGAGCGGGACACCGGCCGCGGCCGGCCGGTGGTCGTGGTGATCGGCGACGGCTCGTTCCACTACTCGGTGCAGGCGTTGTGGACCGCGGCGCGGCTGCGCCTGCCGCTCGCCGTCGTGGTGCCGGTGAACCAGCAGTACGCCATCCTCAAGGCGTTCGCCGAGCTGAAGCACACCCCGGGCGTGCCCGGGCTGGACCTGCCCGGGTTGGACGTGGCGGCGGTGGCGCGCGGCTACGGCTGTGCGGCGGTCGCGGCGGTGTCGCCGGACCGGCTCGGCCCGGCGCTCGCCGAGGCGCTCGCCGCGGACCGGCCCACGGTGCTGCCGGTGCCGATCAGCACCGAGGTGCCCCGGATCCTCTGACTCAGCCGGCCCGGACCATCAGCGGCGCGCCGGTGCCGACGTCCAGCACGGTCCGGGTGCCCAGCGGGGCGGCGAGCGTGACGCTCACCGGTTTCAGGGCGAGCTGCGCGGTGCAGATGCCGGTGGACCGGACCACCGCGGCGCCGACCACCACCATGTCCGGCCGCTCCAGCAGCAGCGGGGTGGGCGCGCCGTCGCAGGCCCCGACGCCGACCACGTAGTCGAGGCGGTTGCCGGTCACCGCGCGCAGTTCCTGCGCGGCGACCAGGCCGTCCGGCAGCTGCCGGCCGTCCGCCGCGCCGCCTGGCGCCTCGCCGACCGCGCGCGGCGCGACCGCGAGCCGGGCCACGGGTACGGACAGCTCGTCCACGGTGAACAGCCAGGCCGGCACGTCGACCCGGCCCCGGCTGGTCCACACCGGCGCGGTGCCGAGCCGCGCGGCGGTCACGGTCAGCGGGACGCAGGGCGTGGGCGCGGTCGTCGACACCGGGGCGTCCGGACCGGGCTCGACGGTGGGCCCACCCGCCGGCCGCCCCGGCGCACCGGGCCGACCGTCGCAGGGCGGCGGGTCCCCCTGGTCGAGCTGGGCGTAGGCGTCGGCGGCGCTGACCAGCGGCACCCGCAGCACGCCGTCGGGGAACCGGATCGTGCCGTCCGGTGGCGCGTCGGCGGGCATCCGGATCTGGTCCCGGTACCAGCCGGCGGCGAAGGCCACCTTCGTCTCGTCGGTGAAGCCCGGGTCGCCGGTGAGCACGGTGGCGTCCTGGAGCGGGACGTATCCGGTGCGCCACTGCGGCCCGGGACGCCAGCGCCCGGCCACCTCCTCGGCCCGCTGGGTGAACGCGGGACGCTGGTCGGGGCCGGCGGGTGGCGCCGAGCCGGCACCGGGCGCGGCGCAACCGGAGAGGACCAGCAGCGGCAGCCCGAGCAGGGCGAGAGATCGGCGCATACGGATCGGACGGTGCGCGGGCCCGATCGGTTCCCGGACCGCTCAGTCCTCGCCGCCCAGGTCGGCCTGGTAGGCCTCCCAGAGCAGGTCGGCGCCGCGCCGCCGGTGCCGATCGAGCGCGCGCAGCAGGTTGCCGGTCTGCTCGCGCAGTTCCTCGGCGGAGACCGACGGGAGCCCGGCGGCGTGCTGGAGCGCGGCCAGCGCCGCGACGATCGCGGTGTGTTCACCCACCAGCAGGCGGATGCCCCGGTGCAGCCGGGGCGCGGTGCGCAGCAGGTCGGCGTACCGGCCGGACGGCCCCTCGGTGATCCGGACGTGCTCGGTGAAGCCGCGCCGGAGCGGGCCGAGCTGGACGACGAGTTGTTCCCGCCATCGCGGCCCGGGGGCGGCGAGCGCCCGGCTGAGCACGGTGGTCGGCTGCTGGATCGGACGGGTGACCATCGGGCACCTCCCGCGCTGTGCGCGAAAACCGCGTACCGCGATGGTGGGCCTGCCCGCGCGCGGTGTCCAGCCGCCGGGGGCACCTCATCTGCCTCATTCGCACCAGCCGCCCCGAGCGCCCCGGCAGCACCGGAAGACGACTGTGCGCCCCGGTCCGGTGGACCGGGGCGCACAGGTCAAGGTGGTGGAGGTGCCGGGAATCGAACCCGGGTCCTTCGCCGGTTTGTCAGGGCTTCTCCGAGCGCAGCTCGCTGTGCCTCTACTCGGCCCCACCGCTCACGCGAGCAAGTTGGTGTGACGGGCCCAGTCGCTGATTGATCTCGCCGCACGGACCCCGCGACCGGGTCCGATTGGCCAGCCTCCTAGCTGATGCCGGCTAACTGGGTCGAAGGCGCTCCCAGGCCGACAGACTTGCTACTCGCCTCAGGCGGCGAGAGCGAAGTCAGCGCGATTGTTCTTGGCGCTTATTGGTTTCCGACGACCGATTTTCGAGACGACGTCGGCTTCCTCGGCTCGCTTCCCCTGTCGCTGCGTACGAAGTCGAAACCAGTCACCCCCTCGACAGGCCACCGCTTGTGGTGGCACCGACAAGCCTAACGCCTGCCGCAACCGGATTCATCCCGAGGCCGGCCCGGCGAGCCGCCAACCGGACGATCCGGACTTCTCACTCGTCCATCCCCTTGCCGCGCCGCCCGGCCGCCCGTTGGATCTCCCGGTCGGCGTCCCGCTTGGCGAGGTCCTGACGCTTGTCGTACGACTTCTTGCCCCGGGCCAGGCCGATCTCCACCTTCGCCCAGCCGTCCGAGAAGTAGACCTGCAGCGGCACCAACGTCAGGCCGCTCTCCTTGAGCTTGCCCAGCAGCCGGTTGATCTCCAGCCGGTTGAGCAGCAGCTTGCGGGTCCGCCGGGGCTCGTGGTTGGTCCAGGTGCCCTGCGCGTACTCCGGGATGTGCATGCCGTGCAGGTAGAGCTCGCCGTCCCGCTCCTGGGCGAACGCGTCGACGAGCGACGCCCGCCCGGCCCGCAGCGACTTGACCTCGGTGCCGGTCAACGCCATGCCCGCCTCGTAGGTGTCGAGGACGGCGTAGTCGTGGCGCGCCTTCTTGTTGGAGGCGACCACCTTGCGCCCCTTTTCCCGTGGCACCGGCGCCACCCCCTTCCAGTCGTTCGAAGATCATGCTACCGGAAGCACAAGAGCCCTCCCGCGCCGTTTATTCCGGCGCGGGAGGGCCCTGCGGGAGAGCCGTGCGGTAACTAGACCCGCAGGTAGAAGCGGAGCGTGACCCAGGCGGTGATCGCGCTGACCAGACCACCGACGGCGGCCATCAGCGGGAAGGTCAGGAAGATCTCGGACCAGGAGATCGGGGTGATCAGACCCTCCAGCGCGGCCATCGAGCTGCCGGCCGCCAGCGTCTTCACGCCGATCAGCGCGAGCAGGCCGAGGATGGAGCCGATCAGGCCGGCCACCACCGCCTCCAGCACGAACGGCGCCTGGATGAACCAGTTGGAGGCGCCGACCAGCTTCATGACCGCGACCTCACGCCGCTTGCTGTACGCGGCCACCTGGATGGTGTTCGCCACCAGCAGCAGGGCCGCCGCGGCCATCACGATCGCCAGCGCCAGCGCGCCGTTCTGGATGCCGGTGAGCACGCCGAAGACCTTGTCGAGGAGCTTGGACTGGTCGACGATCGTGTCGATGCCCTCGGCGGTCTTGTACTGGTCGTAGATCTGCTTGTACTGCTGCGGGTCGTTCAGCGTGATCCGGAACGACTCCGGCAGCTGGTCGGGCTTGACCGCGTTCACCAGGTCGGGCGCGTCCGCGTACATCTGCTGGAAGCGCTTGTACGCCTGGTCCTTGTCGACGAACTCGACGTCCTTGACCAGCGGGTCGGCGTCCAGTTTGGCTTGGAGCGCGGTGCGCTGGTCCTCGGGCGCGTCGGTCTTCAGGAAGATCGAGACCTGGACGTTCTCGTAGTAGAGATCCTTCATGTCGCCGACCTTCTGGTACAGAAGGCCGCTGCCGCCCAGCATGAACAGCGACACCGCCATGGTGATGATCATGGCGATCGTCATGGTGACGTTGCGCCACAGTCCGACCAGTACCTCGGACAGGACGTACTTCATCCGCATCGGGATATTCCTCCGGCTCTCCGGCGTGAGGTGTTCGTCGTCAGGGTCTACGCGCCGTCGTCAGGCTCAGCCGTAGACGCCGCGTGCCTGGTCGCGCACGATGCGGCCGCTCTCGATCTCGATGACCCGGCGGCGCATCTGGTTCACGATGTTGGAGTCGTGCGTGACCATCACGACGGTCGTGCCGGTGCGGTTGATCCGGTCCAGCAGGCGCATGATCTCGATCGAGGTGTCCGGGTCCAGGTTTCCGGTCGGCTCATCTGCCAGCAGGATCAGCGGCCGGTTCACGAACGCCCGGGCCACCGCGACACGCTGCTGCTCACCACCGGAGAGCTCGTGCGGGTAACGGTGCTCCTTGCCACCGAGACCCACCAGCTCCAGCACCTCCGGCACGACCCGACGGGCGACCGCCTTCGTCTTGCCGATCACCTCCAGCGCGAACGCCACGTTCTCGTACGCGGTGCGGTTCGGCAGCAGCCGGAAGTCCTGGAAGACACAGCCGATGGAACGCCGGAAGTGGGGTCGCTTCCAGGAACGCATCGACGTGACGTCCTTGCCGTTGACGACGACGCGGCCCTTGTTGGGGGTCACCTCGTGCAGCAGCAACTTGATGATCGTGGACTTGCCGGAGCCGGATGGACCGATGAAGAAGACGAACTCGCCCTTCTCGATCGAGACGGACACGTTGTCGAGCGAAGGCCGGGACGCCTTCGGGTACGTCTTCGTCACTTGCTCAAGCTGAATCACGGGTCGAGAGTCTACGCGGTGTAACCGCAGAGCCAAGCCCCGCGCCCCACAGATGCGGTGCGCGTCATCGATTTACCGGGTCAGCACGAGATCGATGACGCGCTGCGTCCGAGCGTGATCACGCACCGTCAGCGGTGAGCTGCTGCTGCTTCCGCCAGCGGATACCCGCCTCGATGAAGCTGTCCAGCTCGCCGTCGAAGACCGCGGACGGATTGCCCGTCTCCTGCTCGGTACGCAGATCCTTCACCATCTGATAAGGGTGCAGGACGTACGACCGCATCTGGTCGCCCCACGACCCGGCGGCGTCGGTCTTCAGGCCCGCCATCTTGGCCTGCTCCTCCTGCCGCTTGCGCTCCAGCAGCCGGGCCTGGAGCACCCGCAGCGCGGAGGCCTTGTTCTGCAGCTGGGACTTCTCGTTCTGGCAGGTGACCACGATGCCGGTCGGAATGTGGGTGATCCGGACCGCCGAGTCGGTCGTGTTGACGCTCTGCCCACCCGGACCCGAGGAGCGGTAGACGTCGATCCGCATCTCGTTCTCGGGGATGTCGATGTGGTCGGTCTGCTCCACCACCGGCAGCACCTCGACGCCGGCGAAGCTGGTCTGCCGACGGCCCTGGTTGTCGAACGGGCTGATTCGCACCAGCCGGTGGGTGCCGGACTCCACGCTGAGCGTGCCGAAGGCGTAGGGCACCTTGACCGTGAACGTGGCCGACTTCAGGCCCGCCTCCTCGGCGTACGACGTCTCGTAGACCTCGGTCGGGTAGCCGTGGCGCTCCGCCCAGCGCAGGTACATCCGCAGCAGCATCTCGGCGAAGTCCGCCGCGTCCACGCCGCCGGCCCCGGCCCGGATCGCCACCAGCGCCTCCCGGGAGTCGTACTCGCCGGAGAGCAGCGTGCGGACCTCCATCTCCTGGATGGCCTTGGTCAGCCCGGTGATCTCCGACTCGACCTCGGTCAGCGCGCCCGGGTCGGACTCCGCCTGGGCCAGCTCCAGCAGCACCCCGGCGTCGTCGAGGCGGGAGCGCAGGTCGCCCAGCCGGCCGATCTCGCCGTTGACGTACGACAGCTGCGACGTCACCGCCTGCGCCTTGGCCTGGTCGTCCCAGAGGTCGGGCGCGGAGGCCTCCTGCTCCAGGCGGGCCTTCTGCTCACGCAACTTGTCGAGGTCGAGCACGGCCTCGATGTTGCGCAACGTGGCGTCGAGTTCCTTGAGCTGTTCGGCGTAATCGGCAGCGGTCACGACAGACAACAGTACTGCGTCGGTCCGTCAACCTCGCGCAGGTGGTCAGCCGACCGGTGCGGTCTTCAGCCAGGACAGCGCCGCCCGGTGGTAGGCGACGGCGAACTCGAGCGCGCTGGCGTCGTAGCTGTCGCCCTCCTTCTTCGCGTTCTTGACCTGCTCCCGCACCGCCGCCAGCGCCTCGGTGTGGTATTCGTTCGCCGACGCGAACAGGTTCTTCAGCTGGCTCGACGAGTGCAGGTTGCCGAAGGCCATCCGTAGCGCGATCGGGTTACGGATGGTGTCCTTGCCGGGATTCTCCGCCAACCAGCGGGAGAATGTCCGTTTCCCGGCCGCCGTGAGCGCGTACGGCTGGCTCATCCGCGGCCCGGGCTTGCCGAGCCGCACCAGACCCTTCTCGGCCAGGACCGGAAGTTCCCGGTAGACCTGGCTGCGGGTCATCGACCAGTACGGCGCCAGCCGGCGCTCGGCAGCGGCCATCAACTGACCGCCAGTCATCGGGCCGTCGTGCAGCAGACCCAGCAGGGCCGCCGCCGTCGGGTTGACTCCGGATTCCGCCATGCCCTCTAAGCTGCCACTTTGTCGGCTCTGGCGTCCAGGATTTGCCGTTTTCGCCACTCCTAGGCGGTCCGAAGTGCACTGTCGGGTAGGGAAAGGGCCCGCCTCGCGGTCGAGACGGGCCCCTTCCGCACCCGTCAGCCCATGTGCGGGTAGGTGTGGTCGGTCGGCGGGACGAACGTCTCCTTGATCGTCCGGGGCGACGTCCAGCGGACCAGGTTGTGCCAGGAGCCGGCCTTGTCGTTGGTGCCGCTGGCCCGGGCGCCACCGAACGGCTGCTGCCCGACCACCGCGCCGGTCGGCTTGTCGTTGATGTAGAAGTTGCCGGCCGCGTACCGCATCTTCTCCGCCACCTGGTCGACCACCCGGCGGTCGTTCGCGAAGATCGACCCGGTCAGCGCGTACGGGGCGATCGACTCGGCCTGGGCGACCACCTCGTCGAAGCGGGCGTCGTCGAAGACGTGCACGCCGAGGATCGGGCCGAAGTACTCGGTGGTGAACGTCTCGTGCGCGGCGTCCGAGCACTCGAAGAGCGTCGGCCGGACGAAGTATCCGACCGAGTCGTCGGCGGTGCCGCCGGCCAGCACCCGGCAGCTGTCGTCGCCCTTGATCAGCTCCAGCGCGGCGGTGTGCCGGCCGAACGCCTTGTCGTCGATGACCGCGCCGCCGAAGTTGCCGAAGTCGGTCACGTCGCCGTAGGTGAGCGCGTCGGCGGAGGCGGCGAGCCGGTCCCGCAGGCCACCCTCCCAGATCGACCGCGGCACGTACGCCCGGGAGGCGGCCGAGCACTTCTGCCCCTGGTATTCGTAGGCGCCGCGCAGCAGCGCGGTGTGCAGCGCGTCCACGTCGGCGCTCGTGTGCGCGACCACGAAGTCCTTGCCGCCGGTCTCGCCGACCAGTCGGGGGTAGCCCCGGTAGCGGCCGATGTTGTCGCCGACGGTCCGCCACAGCTGCTGGAAGACCTTGGTGGAGCCGGTGAAGTGGATGCCGGCCAGGTCCGGGTCGGCGAGCACCACGTCGGAGACCTCCTCGCCGCGCCCGGTGACCATGTTGATCACGCCGGGCGGCAGGCCGGCCGCCTCGAACAACCGCATGGTGAAGTGCGCGGCGAACTGCTGGGTCGGGCCCGGCTTCCAGACCACCGTGTTGCCGAGCATGGCCGGCGCGGACGGCAGGTTGCCGGCGATCGCGGTGAAGTTGAACGGGGTGACCGCGTAGACGAAGCCCTCCAGCGGCCGGTGGTCGAAGCGGTTCCACACGCCGGCCGAGGACATCGGCTGCTCGGCCAGGAGCCGGCGCGCGAAGTGCACGTTGAACCGGAGGAAGTCGATCAGCTCGCAGGCGGCGTCGATCTCGGCCTGCACCGCGGTCTTGGACTGGCCGAGCATGGTGGCCGCGTTGAGCGTGTCGCGCCACGGGCCGGCGAGCAGGTCGGCGGCGCGCAGGAAGATCGCCGCCCGCTCCTCGAACGGCAGCGCCCGCCACATCGGCGCGGCGTCCTTGGCCGCCTGGACCGCGGCCCGCGCGTCGTCGTGGGTGGCGTGCCCGGTGACGCCGAGCACGTGCGCGTGCTTGTGCGGCTGGACCACGTCGATCGACTCGCCGCCGGCCATCCGCTGCTCGCCGGCGATGGTCATCGGCAGCTCGATCCGCTCGGCGGCCAGCTCGCCCAGCCGCCGCTGGAGCCGCTCCCGGTCGGCGCTGCCGGGCTCGTAGGTGTGGACCGGCTCGTTGCGCGGCTCGGGGACGGAGAAGACGGCGTCCATCACAGGCTCCTGTGCGATCTCGACGGCGATGGCGAAACCGGACCCGCGGGCACCGGCCGGGCGGCCGGGTGCCGGACACCGCGCGGCGGACCGGTCGCGGCGGCGGGACCTGCGCCGATTGTTTCACGCGGCCGGACCCGCGACCCCGGCTCCCCGGGGTGCCGCGCGGCACAACGAACGGAACCCCGTCTCCGGACCTTCGGCCGGCCCTCCTCACACCCGACGAAACATCGGCCGCACGCTCACCAGATCAGCGATTCTTCGGCGCTCATCGGCCAGTCGACGGGCCGACCCGGCCGAGGCACCACCTCGGCGAGGTGGTGTCGATCAAGGCGGGCCCAGCGGACCGGCCGCCCGCCCGGGAGGGCGCGCCGCGGCGCGTACGCTGGGTGGCCGGTGACCGGCGTCCGTCGAAAGGGAGACGATGAGCAACCAGCCCGGCAGCTCCACGGCCGCGGAACCGGACCGGCCCGAGGCCGTCGAGCCGCCCGCCACCGACCAGGCCACGCCGGCGACCGGCCGACCGGAGTACGCGCCGGGCGCGCTGCCGCTGGCCGTGCTCGCGCTCGCCTGGCTGGTGGCCATGCTCTGGTCCACCCGGGAGGCGATCACCTCGACCGCCGCCGGCGTCACCGCGATCAGCCTCTCCGCCTACGCGCTCCCCGGCGTGATCACCGCGGCGTTGGTCACCGGCGCGGCGGTCGCGCTGGCCGCCACCAACCGGCTCGGCCGCGCCTCACTGCGCTTCCTGGCCACCGTCGGCACCGGGCTGCTGGTCGGGCTCGCCGCCGCGGTGGCGATCAACCTGACGTACGCGGACAACGCCACCACCAACACCATCGCCGGCACCACGGCGGCGGCCGCGATCATCGGCGGGGCGACGGCCGGGGCGCGTCAGGCGCGGGTGGTGGCCGGGATCGCCGCCGCCACGCTCGCCGCGCAGCTCTTCGTGGTGCTGTTCAGCCGGGCCCGGGACCCGCTCTCCGAGCTGTTCGGCGCCGGCGAGACGCAGCAGTCGGTGCTCGACGCCGCCAAGTGGGTGTCCCGCACCGAGTCGCTGCTCGCCGGCCTGCTCGCCGGCCTGGTCGCCTACCTCTACCTCGCCTGGTCGCGCCGTCGGGCCGAGCGCCGCGACGGCGCGGCCACGCCGCTGCGCTGGCCCGCGTACCTGGTGGCCGGCGCCGGGGCCGGGCTGCTCCTGCTGCTCACCGAGGTGATCATCCGGATCGGTGGGCGCGGGCTGCTCGACCTGGCCGCCGCGCTCAGCGAGGCCGACCAGGTGGCGCAGACCGCGCTCGGCACCTCGCGGGTGGACAACGGGATCTGGGTGCTCTTCGTGGGCGCGCTCACCACGCTCATCGCCTTCGGCCGCACGCTCGGCCCGCGCCCCGACGCCGACGACGCGGAGGACGAGCCGGCGACCTGAGCCGCTCGGCTCAGCCGACCTCGCGCAGCAGGAGGTCCAGCTCGGTCACGTCGTACCACTCCAGTTCGTGGTCCTCGACGGCGTCGACGGTGAACTGGGCGTCCGGGTCGCCGGCCTGCGCCTCCGCCGCCACGTCGACGGCGGCGGCCACGTCCTCGGCCGCCTCCGCGCCGTCCACGTGGATCGCCGCGACGGACGCCACCGGCACCGGCCCGACCGGGCGGACCAGGCTGGAGCCCAACTCGCCGTCGCCCCGGCCGACCGCGCGGGACGGCAGGTCGGCCGAGATCACCACCCGCCGCCGGGGCGCGGCGGGATCGGCCCGCAGCAGCAGCAGCGCGTCCTGGGCGGCCCGGGTGAAGGCCACGTACTCCAACTCCTCCTCGTCGCCCTCGGCGTACCACTCGCGCAGCTCCGGCGTGACGGCGTGCGCCGCCGCCACGGTCAGGCCGTCGTCGCGCAGCCGGGCGAGCATCGGCACGGTCCCCGGCAGGTACACCCGGACAAGCTCGTCGGTCACCGGTCTCTCCCCGCACTCTCCGCCGTCCGCCGGCGGGCGCCGGCTCCGGGCGCCGATCATGCCGTACGCCGTGACCGTCATACACCCCGCACCGGTCCAGGAGAAGCCTCCGGCCGGTGTGTCCGCCGAGGCGGGCCTGGGCGGTGTCGCGCCCTGATGGCAAACTGAGGCAAACGAAGCCAACCTCGGGAGTCACCGTGGAGTCGAGATTCCTGCTGCTGTCCGACGTCGCCGCCGAGCTGAACGTCTCGGACTCGCAGGTCTACCACATGGTGCGCAGCGGTGAGCTGCCCGCGATCAAGATCGGCGGCCGGGGGCAGTGGCGGGTCGAGCGCGCTCGGCTGGAGGAGTACATCGAGCGCAAGTATGCCGAGACGGCGGAGTGGGTCCGCGGCAACCCGCTCGGCGAGCGCGACGTGGAGTGACCCCACGCTGACCGTCGGCCATTGACGCCCGCGGTTGCCGTGCCGGAAGATGAGGATCCGTCACAGGCAAACAAAGGCAAACGCAAGGATACGAGGGCTGACATGGTCGACACCCGCCGTCCCCGGTCACCGCGCCCACCGGTCCGTCTCCGGCCCGCCCCACCGCTCGACCCGCCCTGCACGGACGAGGACCCGGTCTGGGGTCATGCCGGTCAGCTCACCCTCGACCTGCTCGACCACCGTCGCCAAGACCCCGGGCGCCCCGCCGACCGCCCCGCCGACCGCTCTCCCGGGTGGCCCCGCTGGTCCGCCTCGGGCGCGCCCCGCACCGTCCTGGGCGAGGGCGGCACGTCCCGCGGTGTCCCGGGCGAGGGCGGCACGCCCCGCGGTGCCCCGGGCGAGGGCGGCACGCCCCGCGGTGCCCCGGGCGAGGGCGGCGCGCGCCCCCGGGGCGGCACGCTCCGCGACGCCGCCGTGAGCGGGGACGGTGTCGGGTGGCCGCCCGCGGCCGGGCCACCACCGTCCGCCCTCGCCACCGCCACGCCCGAGGCCACACGCGCGGCCCACCGGTTCATGCGCACGTTCCTGGAGATCGTCAACGGCTTCCGGCCGCCCGGGCAACTCCGGTCGCTCTGCCTGCCCGAGGTCGCCGCCCAGGTGTCCGCCGAGCTGACCCGGGCGTCCCGCCGGGTGGCTCCGGTCCGCCGCCGCAGCGCCCGGCCGGTCCTGCTCCTACTCCGGCTGCGCGCCTGCGAGCCCCGGACCGGAGCGGTCGAGGCCACCGCCGTGTTCGCCGGCGCCGGCGGCACCAGTTGGGCCATCGCCCTGCGCCTGGAACACCGCCGCGGCAACTGGCTCTGCCTCGTCCTGGACGTGCTCTGACCCCGCCCCCGACGCCGTGATCATGAGGTTGACGGCAGTGTCGATCTCCATTGTTGCCGCCAATCTCATGATCACCCCCGCTTCCGCTCCCCTGCCCGCCCATCGGGCCGCTCATCGGGGTTGATCAAGGAGTTGGCGTCGGAGTTGATCTCTGCGGCGACGCCAACTCCTTGATCAACCGCCGGTTCCGCACGGCCGCACGGGCGGTCGCGGGGGTCGTGTCGGGAGCGTCTCCCCAAGGGGGTCGCCCGACAGCCGGGTGTACGTCATGGGTGTCCACCCGGCCATGACACACCCATGCCGTTCCACTCACGGTCAGAATGGCACCCGAGTGGAACACCATGGGTGTCTGCCGGGCCGTGACACACCCATGCCGTTCCACTCAGGCGCCGGGTGGGACGAGGTGGGACGCCGACGGGCCCCGGCCGGTGGCCGGGGCCCGTCGGGCGACGCGCTGGAGGTCAGTTGCCGCCGTTGGGCGAACCGTGGCAGCGCTTGTACTTGCGGCCGGAGCCGCACGGGCAGGGCGCGTTCCGGGACGGGCCCTCACCGCCGTCGACCTGGGGCGACGCGGCCCGTCGGGCGCTGCTCGCGGCGACCGCCTGGCCACTGGCCCCGGCCGGCGCCCGGCGCGGCCCGGAGGCGGCGGGACGCTCCGACGGCTGGCCGATGCCCAGCGCCGGCGCCTGCTGCTCGACCCGCTCGATCACCGGAGCGCCGCGACCGGCCTCCCCGTCGACGGCCGGCGCGGAGTATTGCAGGCCCTGCTGCTGCGGCGTGCGGTTGAGACCCTTGGCCCGGATCTCCACCGGCTTCTCCAGCAGCTGCACCTCCTCCTCCGCCTCCGGCTCGGCCTCCTCGACCTGCACGTCCAGGTTGTAGAGGAAGCCGACCGTCTCCTCCTTGATGCCGTCCATCATGGTGGCGAACATGTCGAAGCCCTCGCGCTGGTACTCGATGACCGGGTCGCGCTGGGCGTACGCCCGCAGGCTGATGCCCTCCTGGAGGTAGTCCATCTCGTACAGGTGCTCGCGCCACTTGCGGTCGATCACCTGGAGCAGGACCATCCGCTCCAGCTGGCGGACCGCCTCCTCACCGAGCTGCTCCTCCCGCCGGTCGTACGCGGCGTTCGCGTCCTCCTTGAGGCGGGCGAGCAGGAAGTCCTGGTCGAGGCCGGCGCGGGAGCCGACCTCCTCCTCCAGCTCCTCGACCGTGATGCCGACCGGGTAGAGCTGCTTCAGGCTGGACCAGAGCTGGTCGAGGTCCCAGTCCTCCGCGTAGCCGTCGCTCGTCGCGCCGACCACGTACGCGCCGACCACGTCGTCGATCATGTTGCGGACCTGGTCGGAGAGGTCCTCGCCGTTGAGCACCCGGAGACGCTCGGCGTAGACCACCTGGCGCTGCTTGTTCAGCACCTCGTCGTACTTCAGGACGTTCTTCCGGATCTCGGCGTTCTGCCCCTCGATCTGGGCCTGCGCGCTCTTGATCTGGCGGGTGACCATCTTCGACTCGATGGGCACGTCCTCCGGGATGTTGAAGCGGTCCATCACCGCCTCGACCGCACCGGCCCGGAACCGCTTCATCAGCTCGTCCTGCAGCGACAGGTAGAAGCGGGACTCGCCCGGGTCGCCCTGCCGGCCGGCGCGACCGCGCAGCTGGTTGTCGATCCGCCGGGACTCGTGCCGCTCGGTGCCGAGCACGTAGAGCCCGCCGACGGCGGCGACCTCCTCCGCCTCGGCGTCGCAGGCCTGCTTCCAGGTCGGCAGGATCTCCTCGAGCGCCTTGGCGTACTCCTCCGGCTGCTCGACCGGGTCGAGGCCGCGCTGGCGCAGCTCGTTGGCGGCGAGGAACTCGGGGTTGCCGCCGAGCAGGATGTCGGTGCCCCGGCCGGCCATGTTGGTGGCGACCGTGACCCCGCCCTTGCGCCCGGCCTGGGCGACGATCTCCGCCTCCTTGGCGTGGAACTTCGCGTTCAACACCGAGTGCGGGATGCCGCGGCGGCGCAGCATGTGCGACAGGATCTCAGAGTTCTCCACCGAGACGGTGCCGACCAGCACCGGCTGGCCCTGCTCGTGCCGCTCGGCGATGTCCTCGACGACGGCGTTGAACTTGGCCTTCTCGGTCTTGTAGATGACGTCGGGCCGGTCCATCCGGACCATCGGCCGGTGCGTCGGGATGGTCACGACGCCGACCTTGTAGACCTTGTTGAACTCGCCCGCCTCGGTCTGGGCCGTACCGGTCATGCCGGAGAGCTTCTCGTAGAGGCGGAAGTAGTTCTGGAGGGTGATGGTGGCCAGGGTCTGGTTCTCCTGCTTGATCTCCACCCCCTCCTTGGCCTCGATCGCCTGGTGCATGCCCTCGTTGTAGCGGCGGCCGTGCAGGATGCGGCCGGTGAACTCGTCGACGATCAGGACCTCGCCGTCGCTGACGATGTAGTCCTTGTCGCGCTTGTAGAGCTCCTTGGCCTTGATCGCGTTGTTGAGGTAGCCGACCAGCGGCGTGTTCACCGACTCGTAGAGGTTGTCGATGCCGAGCCGGTCCTCGACCCGGGCCACCCCGCGCTCGGTCACCGCGATGGTGCGCTTGGCGTGGTCGACCTCGTAGTCGCCCTCACCGTCGGTGCCGGGCTGGAGGCGGGCCACCACGGTGGCGAACTCCTGGTACCACCGGGCGGAGTGTTCGGCCGGGCCGGAGATGATCAGCGGGGTGCGAGCCTCGTCGATGAGGATCGAGTCGACCTCGTCGACGACCGCGAAGAAGTGGCCGCGCTGGACCAGTTCCTCCTTCGACCAGGCCATGTTGTCGCGCAGGTAGTCGAAGCCGAACTCGTTGTTGGTGCCGTAGGTGATGTCGCACTCGTAGGCCGCGCGGTGCTCGGTGGCGGGCCGGTTGGGCAGCACCACGCCGACGTCGAGCCCGAGGAACTCGTGCACCCGGCCCATCCAGGCGGCGTCCCGCTCGGCCAGGTAGTCGTTCACGGTGATCACGTGCACGCCCTTGCCGGCGAGCGCGTTCAGGTAGACCGGCATGACCGAGGTGAGCGTCTTGCCCTCACCGGTCTTCATCTCGGCGATGTTGCCGAAGTGCAGCGCCGCGCCCCCCATCACCTGGACGTCGTAGGGCCGCTGGCCGAGCACCCGCGAGGCGGCCTCGCGGCACACCGCGAACGCCTCCGGCAGCAGGTCGTCGAGGGTCTCGCCGTCGGCGAGCCGCTCCCTGAACTGGTCGGTCATGCCGCGCAGCTCGTCGTCGCTGAGGTTGACGTAGTCGTCCTCGATCGAGTTGACGGCGGCCGCGATGGCCTTCAGCCGACGCACCATGCGGCCCTCGCCGGCGCGAAGGACCTTTTCCAGAATCGACACGGATCAACGCTCCCCTAGACGGTCTCGAACCATCGTAGGCGCTCCGGCGCGGCGATGGTCACTGGTGGCGGCGGTCCGGACCCGCGAACCCGACATAACGCCGCGACCGTGTGCCCGGCGGCCGCAAATCGGGTTACGCCGTCCGCGAACGATCCGGCACCATGGCTCGGATGGAGCCTGTGGAGATCGTCGAGGACGGGCTGTTGCTGCGCCCCTGGCGGGCGGCGGACGCCGACGAGGTGCACCGCGCCTGCCAGGACCCGGACATCCAGCGCTGGACCACCGTACCTCGCCCGTACCTGCCCGAACACGCCCTCGCGTTCGTGACCACGATCAGCGCGACGGCGTGGGCGCAGGACACCGGGGCGCCGTTCGCGGTCTGCGACGCCGACACCGGGGAGTTGCTCGCCTCGTGCGGCCTGGTCTCGGTCGACCGCGCGCTGGACTCGGCCGAGGTGGGCTACTGGACCGCGCCGTGGGCCCGCGGGCGTGGCGTCGCGGTGCGCGCCACCCGGGCCGTCGCCCGCTGGGCGTTCGACGCGCTCAAGCTGCGCCGGCTGACCTGGCAGGCCGAGATCGGCAACCACGCCTCCCGGTTGGTCGCGCTGCGCGCCGGCTTCCGCGTGGAGGGCGAGCTGCGGCTGGCCCACCCCGCCGACGGGGGCCGGCCGGACGGGTGGATCGGCTCCCTCCTCCCGACCGACCTGGCCGCGCCGGGCGATCCGGTGCCGTTCGGCCCGGCCACGCTCCAGGCCCGGCGGGCGGCGGTCTTCGGTCGACCGCAGCCCGTCCTGTTCGCCACCGCCGGCGACACCGAGCTGAGGCTGCGCGCGCTGGAGGAGAAGGACCTGACCGCGGTCACCCGCACCTGCCAGGACGAGGAGACGGTGCGCTGGACCACGGTGCCGCACCCGTACCGGCCCGAACACGCCGAGGGCTACCTGCGGGACCTGGTGCGGCCGGCGTGGGCCCGGGGCACCGCGGCGATGTTCGCGGTGGCCGACGCGGAGGACGACTACGTCGCCTCGCTCGACCTGCGGATCTTCGCCGCCGACCCGCTGGTGGCCGACGTCGGCTTCATGACCGCGCCGCACGCCCGGGGTCGGGGCTTTCTGCCGGCCGCGCTCATCGCGCTCTGCGCCTGGGGCTTCACCACGCTCGGCCTGGCCCGCGTCGAGTGGCGGGCCAACGTCGGCAACACCGCGTCCCGCCGGGCCGCCGAGAAGGCCGGCTTCACCGTCGAGGGCACGCTGCGCGGCGGCATCCAGCACCGCGGCGAGCGGCAGGACGTGTGGGTGGGCGGGCTGCTGCCGCAGGACCTCAGGTGATCCCCGAGACGATCGAGGCGTACGGGGTACGCCTGCGGCGGACCGGGCCGGCCGACGTGCCGGACCTGGTGGCCGGCTGCGCCGACCCGGAGACCCGGCGGTTCCTGCCGGCCCTGCCCGACGAGTACGACGCGGACAGCGCCCGGTGGTGGATCACCGAGGGCGAGCCGGCCGTGTGGGCCGCCGGCGGCTGCGCGTACGCGATCGCCGACCCGGAAACCGACCGGCTGCTCGGCGGCATCGGGCTGACCCGGCTCGCCGTGGCGCGGGCGGACTTCGAGATCGGCTACTGGGTGGTGCCGTGGGCCCGTGGGCGGGGCGTGGCGACCGCCGCCACCCGGGCACTCGGCGAGCGCGCCTTCGCCGCCGGCGCGGCCCGGCTGGAACTGCTCACCCACCGGGAGAACGAGGCGAGCCAACGGGCCGCGCTGGCCTGCGGCTACCGGCACGAGGGGGTCCGTCGGGCGGCGAGCGCGGCACGCGACGGCGTACGCCACGACCTGGTGGCCTGGGTGCGGCTGGCCGACGACCCGCCCGGGCCGACCGCCCGGCTGCTGCCGGACCTGCCCGGCGGCCGGCTCACCGACGGTGTGGTGACGCTGCGCCGGCTGGAGCCGGCGGACGTCGATGCGCTGCACCGGCTGCACACGCTGCCGGAGGTGGTGGCGAACCGGGTGCCGCCGGTGCCGCCGGACCGGGAGTCGATCGCGCGACGCTGCCGGCTGGCGGCCGGCTACTGGCTGGCCGGCGACGCCGCCGACCTGGCGATCCTGGACGCGGCCACCGGCGTGCTGGTCGGCGGCTGCGCCCTGGGGTACGACGAGCCGGCCATCGGCCAGGCCACGCTGGGCTACAGCGTGCTGCCCGAGGCCCGCGGTCGGGGGCTGGCCACCCGCGCGGTCCGGTTGCTCGCCGGCTGGGCGTTCGACGTCGGAGTGGCCCGGCTCTGGGCCGGCACCCGGGTGGAGAACGTCGCCTCCCAGCGGGTGCTGGAACGGGCCGGCTTCCGGCGGGAGGGGGTGCTGCGCGGGCGGATGCCCGGCGTGGACGGCGCCCGCACCGACTCGGTGGTCTTCGGCCGGCTGGCCTCGGACCGGGACTGAGCGGGGCCCCCGCGAGCGGGTGGGGGCCCCGGATCAGGGTCAACGGGTCAGGTGTCGAGCGAGATGATGCCGTAGTCGTAGGCGCGGCGGCGGTAGACCACACTCGGGCGGCCGGACTCCTTGTCCAGGAACAGGTAGAAGTCGTGGCCGACCAGCTCCATCTGGAACAACGCGTCGTCGACGGTCATGGGTTCGGCGGGGTGGACCTTCTCCCGGGCGATGTGCCACGGCTGGTCGTCGGGCTCCTCGTGACCGCTCTGGTCGGGACGGTCGGCCACGGCAGTGGCCGTGCCGTGCCCGTTGAGCGACGCCAGCCCCGGCCCGTCGAGGTCGGCCACCGGCAGGCCGGCGGTCGCGGCGGCCACCGAGAGCGGCGCGTGCCGCCCGCGGTGCACCCGGCGGCGGTCGGCCGCCCGACGGAAACGGGTGTCCAGCTTGGCGATGGCGGCGTCGAGCGCGCTGTAGAAGTCGTTCGTGCAGGCCTCGGCCCGGATCACCGGGCCGCGCGTGACGCAGGTGATCTCCACCCGCTGGCAGTGGTCGGCCTGGCGCGGATTGCGCTCGTGGAACAACTCCACATCCACGCGAATGAGCTTGTGGTCGTAGCGTTCGATCTTTGCGAGTTTCTCGGCTACGTGCACCCGGTAATGGTCCGGCACTTCGACGTTACGGCCCTTGACCACGATGTCCACGTGACCTCCCTTGTTCGGACGGTCGTTCGGTCCGGATCGTCCGGTCGACGCGCCTGGGAGAGCTCCGCTCGGCGTCGACCGGTGGTGTTCGGCTACGCCTCCTTCCAGTGCCGGGGGAAGGTTGGCATCCTCACTACCCCCGACACCGAAACGCTAACTCCTGTTCGGCCGGCAGTCACCCCCGGTTGCCGAGAGCGGTCGCGAAATTTAACACCTCATACACCATGGGGTGAAAGGGATGCACGAAGCGTCACCATCGCCGCCGCTTTTGCGTTGCCGCGAGCACCGCCGCGACCTTTGGCGTCATTCCCGCGCCGCGCAATTTCCGGCTCGCCGCCGCCAGCGTGGCACCGGTGGTGACGATGTCGTCGAGCAGCACCACGGTTCCCGCCGACGCCGCCGACGCCGGCCGGCGCAGCCGGAACGCCGACTCCGCCGCCGCGGCCCGGCCGGCGCTGTCCAGCGCCACCGAGTCCGGCCGGGGCGACGCCCGCAGCGGCCGCCGCACATGCACCTGCCAGCCGGCCGCGCGCAGCCGCGCCGCGGCCGGACGCACCATCCGCTCCAGGTGGTCGCCGTACCGCGCCCGCGCCGCCCGGGCGGTGTCCGGCACCCACACCAGGGTCACCGGGCCGGGCTGCTGCCCCACCGCCACGGCCACCACCTCGGCCAGCAACGCGCCCAGCGGCCGGGCCAGCCCGTGCCGGCCCCGTTCCTTGTACGCCAGCAGTCCCTCGCGCAGCGCCCCGGCGTACGGGCCGAGGGCGACGCAGGGCGGCAGGTCGGGGGGCGCCGGATCGGGGCGGGTCGGCCCGGGGCGCAACGACTCCAGCTCGTCCACGCAGCGCGGGCAGAAGCCCTGCCGCAGCCCCGGTGCGCACGCCGCGCAGCCGGCGCACCCGGTCGGCAGCACCAGATCGGTCAGGTCCGAGAAGAGCCCGCCCAGATCCGGCACCGGAGCCTCAGTAGAGGAAGAAGGGCGCGGTCGGGTTGACCACCCGGCTGCCCGCCGGCAGGTCCAGCACCTGCTGGCGCTTGATGAACCCGAACGGGTTGTTCTGGTAGGCCGCGCCGTTCGCCTCGTACATGAACGAGAACGCCGGCAGCCCGCGGTCCCCGCTGCCCGGATACCCGGCGAGCTGGGTCACCACCGCCGAACCGATGTCGTTCTTGAGCGGGGAGTCGAAGACACCGTCGACGCTCACCTGGTGGATGACCGGACGCCGGTCCGGGTCGTTGCCGGCGAGAACCAGTTGGTCCTCCGAGATCCAGTCGGCGGCCGTGACGCCGGTCAGCACCGTCGGCAGCCGACGCGGTTGGCCCAGGCTGACCACGCCACCGTCGACGTTCACCGGCGCGACGTAGACCGCGCCGCCGCTCACCAGCGTGATCCGGTGACCGTCGAGGGACCCGGCCACCGCCACCACCTTCCCGGCCACGTTGAGCGGGACCGGGCTGAGCCCGGCCGCCCCGTCGAACCGGTAGAGCTTGCCGTCCGCCGCCACCAGACCCGCCGGGTGGGCCCCGTCCAGCGAGCGCAGCCAGGTGGGTCGACTCATCGTGCCGAACGTCGCCGCGTTGCTGTTGAACACCGCCACCGGATCGAGGCCGGTGCCCACCTTGAGCCGGAGGCGCCGGTCCGGCCCGGTCACCACCATCGCGGCGAGCACCTGCTCGTCGGCGTGGGCGATCGACGCGGACACCACGTTGCGGTTCTCCGTGGCCAGGAGCGGCACCGAGCCCCGCCGCTCACTGGCGAGCGCGAGAGGATGGATGACGCCGTCGTAGACGCTGAACCGCGTCGGATCCACCCCACGCGGGTAGGCGTCGTGCTCGGTGCGCTCCCGCGCCAGGTCGACGCTGAACCGCTTCTGGTTCTGGATCTTCAGGTCGAGCTGGCCGGTCAGCCCCGGCAGCGACCACGCCAGCTGGGTGCCGAGCCGGGCCAACCGCTCCTCGTTGGCCCCGGGCATGTCCAGGTTGACCTCCCACTGGGAGTTCCCGCCGGTGGCGTTGTTGATCGGCCGGGTCCGGTCGGGCAGCCCGGTCACCCCGGGCCTCAGCCAGTCGGACGGGCCGCCGGCCAGCCACTTCACCACCTCGGTGACGAGGCGTTCGGCCGGCACCGCAGGCAGGTAGCGCAGGTCGGGCACCAGACGGGTCTGGTCCGAGTTCCAGAAGTAGACCTTGTGCTGGCGGTAGAACTCACGCAACGCCGAGTCGCTGGTCAACAGCACGTTCGGCAGCCGAGTGATCAACAACCCGCTGCCGGGAGGCTCGGCGCGGCGCAGCTCGAAGACGTACTCAGTCTCGGTGGCCTCCGGCGGACCGAGCGTGCCGTCGGCGCCCAGCACCCCGATCTGCTGCACCTTGAGCCGGACCGTGCTGGTGCCCTCGTTGTTCAGCGGGGTGCTCTCCTTCGCCCGCAGCCGCACCACGGTCAGCTCGATCTCGCTGGTCTGCGGCTTGCCCGGGAGCTGGTTCCGGGCCTCGCCGGCGAGGAACGTGCGCGCCCGCGCGTAGGCCTGGTCCCGCTCCCCGGCGGCGGCCGCCCGCAGGTAGTTCTCGATGAACGGCACGGGCTCGTCGCTGTCGGTCGGCGCCGGCGGCGAGGCCGGGGGCCCGTTGAGCGAGCCGGGCTCGGCGACCGGCACCGAGCCGTCGACCTGGACGTCGGTCTCGGCCGGGATGCCACAGCCGGCCGGGAACAGCAGCACGCCGGCCAGCAGCCCGACCACCAGGCGCCGCACTCGCCGGCCCGGCCCGCTCCTCGCGCTCATGGTCGGACCTCCGCGGGCTCGGTGTCGGCGGGACCGATGGCCAGCGCCCCCGCGCCGCTGCCCGGGCCGATGGCGAGCAGGCCGCCGTCACGCGGCCCGCCGAACGGCAGGGTGGCGTCGGCCGGCACCAGTCGCAGCGGCGAGGTGGTGAGCCGGTCGCCGGCCCGGGCCGGCAGGGTCAGCCGGAACTGGGCGCCCTGCCCCGGCGCGCCCCACGCCTCCAGCCAGCCGCCGTGCAGCCGGGCATCCTCCAGGCTGATCGACAACCCGAGGCCGGTGCCACCGGTCTGTCGGGCCCGGGACGGGTCGGCCCGCCAGAACCGGTTGAAGACCAGCTTCTCCTCGCCCGGCTTCAGGCCGACGCCGTGGTCCCGCACGGTGACCGCCACCGCGCTCTGGTCCATCCCCAGGGTGATCCGCACCGGCTTGGCCTCGCCGTGCTCGACCGCGTTGCCGACCAGGTTGCGCAGCACCCGCTCGACCCGGCGCGGGTCGACCTCGGCGATCACCGGCGTGCCCGGCAGGTCCAGCTCGATGGCGACCCCGACCCGCTCGGCCAGCCCGGCCAGCCGCTCGGTCACCCGGTGCACCACCGGCACCAGATCGGTGGGCTCGCTGTCCAGCACCGCGAAGCCGGCGTCGAACCGGCTGATCTCCAGCAGGTCGGTGAGCAGCTCCTCGAACCGGTCCAGCTCGGCCTGGAGCAGCTCGGCGCTGCGGGCCACCGCCGGCTCGAACCCGTCGCGCTCGGTGAAGATCAGGTCGGCCGCCATCCGCACCGTGGTCAACGGGGTACGCAGCTCGTGCGAGACGTCCGAGGTGAACCGGCGTTGCAGGCGGGACATCTCCTCCAGCCGGAGGATCTGCCGTTGCAGGTTGGTCGCCATCTGGTTGAACGAGGCGGCGAGCAGGGCCAGGTCGTCCTCGCCGGAGACCACCATGCGCTGGTCGAGCAGCCCGGCGGAGAGCCGCTGGGCGGTGCGCGCGGCGACCCGGACCGGGGTCACCACCAGGCGGGTGACGAGGGCGGCCAGCAGCCCGAGCAGGAGCACCAGGGCCACGCCGGTGGCCACCACCGTGGCGCGGGCGTCGGCCGCCGTGGCGTCCTGCCGGGCCAGGGGTACGAGGTAGTAGAGCTCGACCTGCCCGAACTTGGTCGGCACCGGGGAGCCGTAGACCAGGTATTTCGTGCGCTCCCCGCCGAGCGCGCCGGTGCGGATCCGGTGGGCCACCTTGCCGGACGCCACGGCGCTCCGCAGCTCGTCGCCGATCACCGACCGGACCGGCACGTCCGGTGACACCCGCGGCTCGATGAACTCGGCGAAGTTGTCGGCGGTGATCGCCACCACCACGCCGCTGGTCTGCGCCGGGTCACCGCCGGCCAGGTAGTTGACCGTGCCGTCGATGGTGTCCTGGAGCTGGGCCTCCTGCGGCTGGCTGTAGAGGTTGAACTGCTTCGCGGCGTACTCGCTGCCGTTGTTCAGCCGCAACCGGACGTCGGTCTGGGCATTCTCCAGCAGGATGTTGGTGATCTTGTCGGCGATCAGGTAGGCGAAACCGCCCACCAGCAGACTCGACGCCACCAGCGTGATGGTGACCACGCGGACCTGGAGCGACCGCCGCCAGGCCTGGCGCACGCCCGCGACGAACCGGACCGACCGGCCGACCAGGTCGCGCCGGAGCGCCCGCACGGCGTGCAGCCGGCGGGACGCGTGAGTCGGCGGGTCGGGCAGCGAGGCGGTCACCACAGTGCTGCCCAGGTTATCCGGTGCCCGCCTTGTAGCCCACGCCCCGAACGGTGAGGATGATTTCGGGTCGCTCCGGGTCCGGCTCGATCTTGGCGCGCAGCCGCTGCACGTGCACGTTGACCAGCCGGGTGTCGGCGGCGTGCCTGTAGCCCCACACCTGCTCCAGCAGCACCTCGCGGGTGAAGACCTGGCGCGGCTTGCGGGCGAGCGCGACCAGCAGGTCGAACTCGAGCGGCGTCAGCTTCACCTCCTCGGCGTCCCGGCTGACCGTGTGCGCCGGCACGTCGATGGTGATCTGGTTGCCGGGCGGGCCGATGGTGAGCAGCTCCGGCGCGACGTCCTCGCCGCGCCGCAACCGGGCCCGCATCCGGGCCACCAGCTCCTTGGGCTTGAACGGCTTGACCACGTAGTCGTCGGCGCCGGACTCCAGCCCCAGCACCACGTCGACGGTGTCGCTCTTGGCGGTCAGCATCACGATGGGCACGCCGGACTCGGCCCGGATCGCCCGGGCCACGTCGATGCCGCTCATGCCGGGCAGCATCAGGTCCAGCAGGACGATGTCGGGCCGGCTGTCGCGGAACGCGGCCAATGCCCGTTCTCCGTCGGCGACGAAGGACGGCACGAAGCCCTCGCTGCGCAGCACGATGCCGAGCATCTCGGCAAGGGCGGGGTCGTCGTCGACCACGAGTACGCGGGCTCTCATGGGGTTTATCGTTCCATCCCCGTTCAGTCGGAGGTCGGAGTCTTTCCGGCACGGTAGCGCCGAGCGCGCCCGTGCACCACAGCCGGCGGCGCGCCCGGACGGCGTGGCGCGCCTCGGCGGACGGGTCCACCGGATGCGGACCCGCCGTGCAACCATGATCCCCCGGGTGTCGCCCCGCCCGCCACCTCTGCCCCGCCGCCCAGGAGAACGCGTGTCCGACGCCGGCCCGACCGCGGTGCTCCCGCGCCGCCCGCTGACCGTCGGCGAGCTGCTGGACGCCGCCGTCCTGCTCCTGCGTGACCAGGCCCGGGTGCTCCTTCCGCTGGCCCTCCCGCTGGCGCTGGCCGAGCAGGTCCTGCTCCACCCGGTGCGGATGCTGGCCGGCGCCCACCCGCCGGGCTGGTGGCCGGGCGGCTGGGCCGGCGGTGAGCCGCGCCTCGGCTGGTACTGGCTGCTGCTCGCGGTCGGCGCCGCCACCGAAGCCATGATCATCGCGTTGCTGGGCAATCCGGCCGCGCGTGGCGGCGGCGCGGCGCTGCTCGGCCGCCGCCTCGCGCCGTCGGAGCTGCTGCGCGCCGCCCGCCCGGGCGCGACAGTGCTCGCCGCGGTCACGGTCGGGCTGATCGTCGGCCTCGCCGGGCTGGCCGGCCCCGCCTGGTTCGTGGCGTACGGGCTGCTCGGCCTGGTGGTGCCGGTGCTGATGCTCGACGGGGTGCCGGCACACCGGGCCCCGGGGCGGGCGGTCCGGCTCGCCGGCCGGGTCGGCGGGCGCGCCGGCGCCGTCCGGCTGCTCGGCTACCTGGGCTGGTGGCTGGTCCGGGTGGGCATCGGGTTGGGTGTCCCCTACGGTCTCGGGCTGCTGGGCCTGTTCGACGTGTCGGCCTGGGCGCTGCCGGTGGCGGTCGCCGCGCAGGCGGCGGTGAACACGCTCGCCTACCCGGCGCTGGCCTGCCTGGACGCGGTGCTGCACCTGGAGACCCGGATCCGCACCGAGGGGTTGGACATCCGGCTCTCCCGCGCGCCGGCCGGCGTACCGGAGCCCGTGCTGCTGGCGGCCCGGCGGTGAGCCGGTGGTGGACCGAGACGGTCGCCGCGCTCGGTGATGTGGTGCCCCTGCCGCTGGCCGCGTTGCTGCTCCTGGCCGCCGCGCTGCTCGCCGCCCTGGCCTGGTATTCCTTCCCGGCCTGGGTGCCGCGCCGGCTGCCCCGGTTCACGCTGCCCCGGTTCCGCCGGCCCCGGCTGCCCCGGTTCCGGTTCCGGCTGCCCCGGTTCCGGCGACCTCGCCCGCGCCGGCCCACCCGCCGACGCCGGACGGACCTGCCGGCGGCGCGCGTGCCCGCCCCCCGGGAGGCGCCGGCCGACCCGGTCGACCACCCCGCCACGGCCGACCGGCTGGCCGCCGAGGGCCGCTACGCCGAGGCGGTCCGGGAACGGCTGCGCGAGATGGTCCGGCTCCTGGTCACCCGGCAGCTGGTGGAGCCGCGGGCCGGGCTCACCGTCACCGAGGTGACCGAGGCCGCGGCGCGGAACCGGCCGACGCTGCGGCCGACCCTGCACGCCGCCGGCACCATCTTCTCCGACCTCTGGTACGCCCGACGCCCCGCCACCGCCGGGCACGACCAGCGGATGCGCGCCCTCGCCGCCGACCTGCGGCGTGAGCTGACCGGCGAGGAGGAATCGCGGTGACCGCGACTCCGGCGTCGACGCGCCGCCGCTGGCCTCGGATCCTGATCCCGCTCGGGCTGGGCCTGCTGCTGGTCGTGACCACCCTGGTCCTGCACGAGGTGGACCAGCCCGACGCGGACGAACGCGGCTTCCTCTCCCCGGTGGCCACCGACGACGACGGAGGCAGCCGCCTCGCCGAGGCGCTGGCGGCGCAGGGGGTGTCGGCGAGCCGGGCGACCGACACGGCCGCCGCGCTGCGCACCGCCGGGGCCACGCCGAGCACGCTGTTCGTGCCGGCGCCCGAGTTGCTGCGGCCGGACAGTCTGGCCGTCCTGACCGCGTTGCCGCCCGGCAGCCGGCTGGTGCTGGTCGAGCCGTCCCGCCGCGCGCTCGTGGAGCTGGGCGCGCCGGCCGAACCGACCGACCGACGCTGGGCCGCCCGGGCCCTGCCGCCGGACGCCGACGAGGCGTCGTGCCGGCTGCCCGAGGCGGTGCGCGCCGGCACCGCCGCGGTCGACCGCCAGCGGTACGCCGGGCCGGACCGCGCCGACCGCTGCTACGGCGGCGCGCTGCTGCGGATCCCCGGCGGCACGGAGATCGTGCTGGTCGGCGCCAGCGACCCGTTCCGCAACGACCGGATCGACGAGTGGGGCAACCGGGCCCTCGCCACCGGCCTGCTCGGCAGCGGCGGTCGACCGGTGGTGTGGCTGGACCTGCCCGCGCCCGAACCCGAGCCGACCCGCCCGAGCCCGTCGCCGACCCGAGAGGTCGAGGGCGCGCCCGCGCCGAGCGGGACCGCCCAGGCACGCCCCGAGCGGACGGATCCGCCGCCGGGCGTCGACAACCCGCTGTGGGGCGCGTTCCCGACCTGGTTCTGGGCGATCCTGGCGCAGCTCGCCGTGGCCGGGCTGCTGGTGGTCCTCTGGCGGGCCCGCCGGCTCGGGCCACCGGTGGCGGAGCCGCTGCCGGTGGCCGTCCGGTCCGCCGAGACGGTTCGCGGCCGGGCCCGGCTCTACCGGCGGGCGGGCGCGCGGGACACCGTCGCCGCGACGCTGCGGGACGCCGCGCTGGGCCGCATCCTGCCCCGGCTCAACCTTCCGCCGGACACCCCGGACGAGGAGGTGGCGGTCCGGGTCGCGGCCGGCACCGGCGGCGACCCGGAACGGGTGGCCGAGCTGCTGCACGGCCCCGCCCCGGACAACGACCGGGAGCTGCTGGAGCTGGCCCGTGAGCTGGACACGTTGACCCGTACCCTGGCCCCGCATCCGAGCGAAGGAGAACCCCGGTGACCGGACCCGTCATCGCCGCCGCGTCGCCCACCGCCCCGTCGGACGCCCGCGCCGCCCTGCACCGGCTGCGCGCCGAGGTGGGCAAGGCGGTCGTCGGGCAGGACGCCGTGGTCACCGGGCTGGTGATCGCGCTGCTCTGCCGCGGGCACGTACTGCTGGAGGGCGTGCCGGGGGTGGCCAAGACGCTGCTGGTCCGCACCCTGGCCACCGCGCTCGACCTGGACTCCAAGCGCGTGCAGTTCACCCCCGACCTGATGCCCGGCGACGTCACCGGCTCGCTGATCTTCGACCCGCGCACCGCCGCGTTCACGTTCCGCGAGGGGCCGGTCTTCACCAACCTGCTCCTCGCCGACGAGATCAACCGCACCCCGCCCAAGACCCAGTCGGCGTTGCTGGAGGTGATGGAGGAACGGCAGGTGTCCGTCGAGGGCGAGCGCCGTCCGCTGCCCGAGCCGTTCATCGTCGCGGCCACCCAGAACCCGGTCGAGTACGAGGGCACCTACCCGCTGCCCGAGGCGCAGCTCGACCGCTTCCTGCTCAAGCTGACCGTGCCGCTGCCGGGCCGGGACGAGGAGCTGGGCGTGCTCCGCGCGCACCACGCCGGCTTCGACCCGCGCGACCTGCGTGCCGCCGGCGTACGCCCGGTGGCCGGCGCGGCCGACCTCGCCGCCGCCCGCGCGGAGGCCCACGCGGTGCACGTCGCCGAACCGGTGCTCGGCTACATCGTGGACCTCTGCCGCGCCACCCGGTCCACGCCCGCCCTGGAGCTGGGCGCCTCACCCCGGGGCGCCACCGCGCTGCTCGCCACCGCGAAGGCGTGGTCCTGGCTGGCCGGCCGCGACCACGTCACGCCGGACGACGTGAAGGCGGTCGCCCGCCCCACGCTGCGGCACCGGCTCCGGGCCCGGCCCGAGGTGGAGCTGGAGGGCGTCACGGTGGACGCCGTGCTGGACTCGGTGCTGGCCACCGTGCCGACGCCGCGATGACCTGGCGGGCGGGCCTGCTGCTCGCGGCGGGCGCCGCGACGCTGCCGGCCTGGCCGGCGCCGTTCCTCGGCGTCGCCGTGCTGACCGCGGTGGTGCTGCTGCTGGTGGCGCTCGACCGGGCGCTCGCCGCCCCGCCGCACGCGCTCACCGTGCACCGCACCGGCGACCGGACGGTCCGGCTCGGCGGCACCGCCACCGTCACCCTGCACCTGGCCAACCCCACCGACCGGACGCTGCGCGCCCAGGTGCGGGACGCGTGGGTGCCGTCGGCCGGGGCACGCCCCGAACGGGCCGCGCACGACGTGCTGGCCGTGCCGCCCGGCGGCACGGCCACCCTGCCGGTCCGCCTCACCCCGACCCGGCGCGGCGACCGGCCGGCGGTGGCGCTGACCGTACGTTCCCTCGGGCCGATGCGGCTGGGTTTCCGGCAGCGCGCCGAACGCCCCGTCACGCCACAGTGGACGCTGCGGGTGCTGCCGCGCTTCGACTCGCGGCGACACCTGCCGGAGAAGTTGGCCCGGCTGCGGGTCATCGACGGCGTGCAGGTGACGCGCGGGCGCGGCCACGGCACCGAGTTCGACACCCTGCGCGAGTACGCGGTCGGCGACGACGTCCGGTCGATCGACTGGCGGGCCAGCGCCCGCCGCGCCGACGTGCTGGTCCGCACCTGGCGCCCGGAACGCGACCGGCGGCTCGTCTGCGTGCTGGACACCGGCCGCACCTCGGCGGTCCGGCTCGGCGACGAGCCGCGGCTGGACACCGCGATCGACGCGGCGTTGCTGCTCACCGCGCTGGCCGCCCGGGCCGGCGACCGGGTGGACCTGCTGGCCGTGGACACCGCCGTGCGGGCCCGGGTGACCGGCAGCGGCCGCCCGGCGTTGCTCACCCGCCTGGTCGAGGCGATGGCGCCGCTCCAGCCGGCGCTGGCCGAGACCGACTTCGAGCTGGTCGCCGCCGAGGTGCTGCGGCGCGAGCGACGGCGCAGCCTGGTGGTGTTCTTCACCGCGCTGGACCCGGGCGCGGTGCGGGAGGGCTTGCTGCCGGTCCTGCCCCGGCTGGCGGCCCGACACCGGGTGGTGCTGGCAGCCACCCACGATCCGGTGCTGACCGGGCTCGCCACCGCCACCCCGGCCGGCCCCGACGACCCGTACGCGGCCGCGTCGGCCTGGCGCGCGCTCGCCGAGCGGGACCGGGTGCGCGCCGCCCTGTCCCGGCACGGGGTGACCGTGGTGGACGTGGCCGCCGACCGGCTCGCGCCCGCCGTGGCCGACACCTACCTGCGGCTCAAGGCCTCCGGTCAGCTCTGACCGCGTGCCGGCCGAGCAGCAGCGCGTAGGCCAGGAAGCCCGCCCAGACCAGGGCGCCGGCGGCCACCCGCGCGGCCACCGGCAGCGGTGCCGGGGTGACGAACGCCTCCAGCAGCGCGGAGACCGCGAACAGCCCGACCAGGCCGGCCGCGACCACGATGGCCGCCCGCCCGGCCTCGGCGACCGCCCGGCCGCGGCCGAGATGCGCGGGCGGGGCGATCCAGGCCCAGGCGGTCCGCAGCCCGACCCCGGCGGCGAGGTGGATGCCGGTCAACTCCAGCAGGCCGTGCGGCGTGATCATGCCGAAGAAGACGTCCGCCCGGTCGTAGGAGATCATCACCCCGCCCACCACGCCGATGTTCAGCGCGTTCTGCCACAGCAGCCAGAACACCGGCAGCACCAGCACGCCGGCGGCCAGGCACTGGGCCGCCAGCCAGGCGTTGTGCGTCCACAGGTGGAAGGCGAAGGTCGGCGCGGCGAACTCGGTGTAGTAGCCGGCGAAGCCGGAGTCGACGAGTTGCCGGGCCGACTCGGCGCCGATGAAGGCGGCGGCGGTGTCCGGATGGCCGGCGACGAACCAGATGAGGAACGCGGTCAGCGCGCTGAACCCGGTGGCGACGCCGCACCACCACGGCCAGGCGCGGTAGAGGGCGGCGGGCAGGTCGGCCAGCAGGAACCGGCGCGCCGACGCCCAGGACGGCCGGGGGCGACCGGTGATCCGGGCGCGGGCGGCGAGGACCAGGTGGGACAGCCGCCCGACCAGCGCCGGCTCGGGGGCCCGGCTGCGCAGCGTGGAGAGGTGGGTGGCGGTGCGCTGGTAAAGCGTGACCAGCTCGTCGACCTCGGTCGGCTCCAGACGACGCCGGCCGGTCAACTGCTCCAACCGGCGCCACTCGGCGCCGTGCTCCGCCGCGTACGCGTCGAGATCCACTCGTGCCTCCCCCGTCCGGCGTCCATGGTGTTCACTGTCGGGGTGCGCGCGCAACCTCCCCCGGCCTCGCGGTGGGCCGACGCCGGTCTGGTCAGCGGCGAGGCGGTGGAGCTGGACGTCCGGGTGGCCCGGCTGGGCTCCCGGGTGCTCGCCCTGCTGGTCGACCTGGTCGTCCAGATCGGCCTCGCGCTCGTGCTCGGCGCGGCGCTGTCGATGCTGGTGCTCGCGCTGCCGCCGGACGTGCTGGACGCCGCCCTGGCCGGCGGCCTCCAGGTGGTGCTGGTGGTGCTGGTCTTCGTCGGCTACCCGGTGGTGATGGAGCGGTTCGCCGGTGGCCGGACGGTGGGCAAGCTGGCGGTGGGGCTGCGGGTGGTGCGGGCCGACGGCGGGCCGGTCGGGGTCGGGCAGTCGGTGACCCGGGCGCTGGTCGGCGTCGCGGTGGAGTGGCCCGGCCTGGTGCTGCCGCTGCTGAGCTGGGCGGCGACCGTGACGGTGATGCTCACCGACGCGCGCGGGCGGCGGCTGGGCGACCTGGTGGCCGGCACGCTCGTGGTGCACACCCGGGGCGCCGGGGTGTGGCGGCCGCTGCCGCCGGCCGTGCCGCCGCTGCTGGCCTGGTCGGCCACGCTCGACCTGACCCGGGTGGACGACGGGCTGGCTCTGGCCGTCCGGCAGTACGTCGACCGGCTGCCGCAGCTCGCCGCGCCGGAGGCGGTCCGGCTGGGCCGGGAACTGTGGGCGGAGGTGGCCGCCGTGACGTCGCCGCCGCCGCCGTGGCGCGCGCCGGAGTGGGCGTACCTGTCCGCCGTGCTGGCCGAGCGGAGGCGCCGCGCCGCGTACCGGTCGGGTCGGGCCCGCGCGGTCACCGACGCGCTCTGGCCGGAGCTGGCCCCGGCGCCGGCCGCGCCGGTCCGGGCGCCGCTGCGGCGGGCCGCGCCGGAACCCGCCGGGCCCGCTCCGGTACGCCGCTGACGGCCCCGGCTCAGGAGAACAGCGCCCGCCCCCACCAGTCGGCCGCGTCGCGCACGCCGGGCGGGCAGGCGAACAGGCCGCTGGAGACGTGCCGCAGATATTCGTTCATCGCGTCGTTGCGGGCCAGCCGGGTCTGGATCGGCACGAACTGCTTGCGCGGGTCCCGCTGGTAGGCGATGAAGAACAGTCCGGCGTCGAGCCGGCCCAGCCCGTCCGAGCCGTCCACGAAGTTGTAGCCGCGACGCAGCAGGCGGGCGCCGCCGTTCTGGTCCGGGTGGGCGAGCCGCACGTGCGCGTTCTCCGCGATGGCCGGTTGACCGTCGTCGCCCTTCGCGGCGAAGTCCGGCTCGTCGAACTCGTCGCGGCGGCCCAGCGGGGCGCCGCTGCCCTTGGTCCGGCCGGTGATCATCTCCTGCTCGGCCAGCGGGCTGCGGTCCCAGGTCTCGATCAGCATCCGGATCTTGCGGGTGACCAGGTAGGAACCGCCGGCCATCCAGTCCGGGCCGTCGCCCGGCTGCACCCACAGCTGCTCCCGGAGCAGGCCGGCGTCCTCGGCCTTGAGGTTGGCGGTGCCGTCCTTGAAGCCGAACAGGTTGCGCGGCGTGGCCTGGTCGCGCGACGTCGACGAGGTACGCCCGAAGCCGAGCTGCGACCAGCGGACGCTGACCACGCCCATGCCGATCCGGGCCAGGTTGCGGATGGCGTGCACCGCCACCTGCGGGTCGTTGGCGCAGGCCTGGACGCAGATGTCGCCCCCGGACAGCTCCGGCTTGAGCGCGTCGCCGGCGAAGTGCGGCAGGTCGGCCAGCGCGGCGGGGCGGCGGTCGGCGATGCCGAAGCGGTCCCGGCCCTGGGCGTCGCGGAACAGCGACGGGCCGAAGCCCACGGTGACGGTGAGCTGCGACGGGGGCAGGCCGAGCGCCTCACCGGTGTCGTCCGGCGGCGCCTCCGGCATGCCGCCGACCGCGCCGATCAGCCCGGCGTCCTTGCCGGCGGTCATCCGGGCCGCGGCGGCGGTCCACTCCTGCAGCATCGCGACCAGCCGGTCCCGGTCCTTCGTGACCACGTCGAACGCGACGAAGTGCAGCCGGTCCTGGGCGGCGGTGGTGATGCCGGCCTGGTGCTCGCCGAGGAACGGCACCGCCCCGGCGGCGGTCCCGGTCGCCGACGCCTGGCCGCCACCGGCGAGCAGCGCGCCCGCGCCGGCCGCCACGCCGGCCACCCCGGCCGCACCGACGCCGGCCAGGGTCATCGCCCGCCGCCGGGAGACCCGGCGGCCGGCCGGCTGGTTCGTCGGCTCGCTCGTCGCGTCACCGCCGGTCGGAGTGGTCATCGCGCGACGGCCGCTGCGATCTTGCTGACCGGCTCGGCCAGCGCGTTGATCCGGTCCGACAGCTCCTTCAGCTCGGCCTTGCTGAGCTGGGTGTGCAGCTTCCAGCCGTCGCCGGCCCGGTGTTTGCCGAGCACGGCCTCCACGTCGGCGAACTCGGCGTCGAGCTGCTTGACCAGGTCGGGTGCGCGCTGCTCCAGGGCCGGGCGCAGCGCGGCGACGGCGGCCTTCGAGCCTTCCAGGTTGGCGTTGAAGTCCCAGAGGTCGGTGTGCGAGTACCGCTCCTCCTCGCCGGTGATCTTGCCGCTGGCGACCTCGTCGAGCAGCGCCTTGGCGCCGTTGGCGAGCTGGAGCGGGGTGAGCTTCTCGGCGTCGGCCTTGGCCACGATCGCCTTGACGTCGACCAGGAGCTGGTCGGCGATGGGGCCGTCCTTGCTGATGTCGCCGGTGGTCCAGAGGTCCTTCTCGATCCGGTGGAAGCCGGTGAACTCCATGCCCTCCTCGACCACCTCCTCGCGGCCGTCGATCTTCGGGTCGAGGTCGCCGAAGCTCTCCGCGACCGGCTCGATCCGCTCCCAGTAGGTGCGGGCCACCGGGTAGAGCGCCTTGGCCTTCGCCACGTCGCCGGCCTTGACCGCGGCCACGAACTCCTCGGTCCTGGTCAGCAGCGCGGCGGTCTGGCTGCGGACGTAGCGCTGGTAGCTGGCGGTGGCCTCGGTGAGCGCGGCGTCCGGCGCGACGCTCGCGGCGGTGCCGCTGACCTTCAGCGCGCCCCGGATGCCCCGGCCGCTCATCCCCGGCTTGCAGGCGGTCTCGTACGTCCCGGCGGGCAGCTCGACGCGCAGTTCACGGCTCAGCCCCGGAGCGATGTTCTCGACCTCGCCCATCACCCGGTCACCCGCGGCGTAGACGTAGAACTCGTTGACCTTGGAACCGGTGTTCGTCACCTTGAAGGTCACCTGACCGGCGTCGATCGCGGTGCTGCCCACCTCGCAGGCGGTGTCGGTGGCCTTGACGGCGATCGGGCCGCCCGCCGTGGCGTCGGCGTCGTCACCGCCCCCGCAACCGGTCAGTCCGGCGACGGCGAGCAACCCGGCGGCGGCGGGCGCGACGAATCGAGTGGTACGCATCGGTGCGGGTTCTCCTCGAAGGACGGGCGGGTCAGGCGCGCGGGGACGGGGCGGCGGCGGCCGGCTGCGGTCGCTCGGCCGGGACGGTCTCGTCGACCGGGGCGGCGGGCTCGGCCTCGGTGGGCGTCGCGATCGGCCGGGCCGGCTCGACCGGGGCCGCCGTCGTCTCGGCCGGGCTCGTGACGGCCGGGCTCGTGACGGCCGTGGTCCCGGCGGGGCTCGGGGCCGGGGTGCTCGCGGCGGGCTTGGCAGGCGCCGCGGTGGGCTTGCGGAGGAAGAGCACGAGCACCGGCACCGCGTAGGCGACCCAGGCGATCAGCTCCAGCACGGTCGGCGCGGCGGTGATGTTGAACATGCCGGCGAGCAGCGCGCCGTACCAGGCGTTCGGGTCGAGCGTGGCGGAGATGTCGAAGGCCTGGTTGTTCAGGCCGGGCAGCACGCCGGCCTCCTGGAAGTCGTGCACGCCGTACTTGAGGATGCCGGCGGCGACCAGGATCAGCAGCGCGCCGGTCCAGGTGAAGAAGCGGCTCAGGTTGATCTTCAGGGCGCTGCGGTAGAGCCCGAAGCCGATGACCACGGCGGTGACGATGCCGCCGATCAGGGCGAGCAGCGAGCCCGCCCCGGTGCCGCCGGCCACGCTCTCGGCGGCGGCGTAGAAGATCAGCGCGGTCTCCAGGCCCTCCCGGACCACCGCGAGGAAGGCCATCCCGGCGACCGCCAGCGATCCGACGGCGAGCGCCTCGGTGAGCTTGCCGCGCAGCTCGCCGGCGATCGACCGGGCCGCCCGGCGCATCCAGAAGATCATCCAGGTCACGAAGACGACGGCGGCGACCGACGTGACCGCCTCGAAGAACTCGCGCGACTCGGAGGTGCGCAGCAGCGAGGTCGAGGTGTACTGGATCAGCGAGCCGAAGACGACGGAGAGCGCCACGGCCAGGCCGACGCCGGCCCAGACCTGGGGCAGCCGGTCACGCCGCTGCGACTTCACCAGGAAGGCGACCAGGATGCTGACCACCAGGGTCGCTTCCAGGCCCTCCCGCAGGCCGATCAGGTACGTGGCGAACATCCGTTACTCCGTAGTAGGTCAGGCATGCCTCAGTTAACTTAGGGCAGCCATACCTTGCTCCTGTTCCGGCACCGCGTCAAGTTGTTCCCGGCAACGTCACCCTGGTCGACCGATGCCCGACCACCGGACGGTCGACTCAGCCTCACCCGGGACGGCCGCACCCGCCAGGGCCGGATGACCCCTCTCGACCCCACGTACGACGGAGGGGACCGGGACGGCCGCGCGACGGCCGACCCCGGTCCCCTCCGGGCGTGGGACTCAGTAGCGGTAGTGCTCCGACTTGAACGGCCCCTCCGGGGAGACGCCCAGGTAGGAGGCCTGCTCCTTGGTGAGCGTGGTCAGCTTGGCGCCGAGCGCGTCCAGGTGCAGGCGGGCGACCTTCTCGTCGAGGTGCTTGGGCAGCACGTAGACGCCGATCGGGTACTCGTCGGTCTTGGTGAACAGCTCGATCTGCGCGATGGTCTGGTTGGCGAACGAGTTCGACATCACGAAGCTCGGGTGCCCGGTGGCGTTGCCCAGGTTCAGCAGGCGACCCTCGGAGAGCACGATGATGGCGTGGCCGTCGTCGAAGCGCCACACGTCGACCTGCGGCTTGATGTTCTCGCGGGTGACGTCGCTGCGCTTGGCCAGGCCGGCCATGTCGATCTCGTTGTCGAAGTGACCGATGTTGCCGACGATCGCCTGGTGCTTCATCCGGGCCATGTGCTCGTTGGTGATCACGTCGAAGCAGCCGGTCGCGGTGATGAAGATGTCGGCCTGCTCCACCACGTCGTCGAGCGTGGCGACCTGGTAGCCGTCCATCGCCGCCTGCAGCGCGCAGATCGGGTCGACCTCGGTCACCACGACCCGGGCGCCCTGCCCGCGCAGCGACTCGGCGCAGCCCTTGCCCACGTCGCCGTAGCCCATCACGACGGCCATCTTGCCGCCGATCAGCACGTCGGTGGCCCGGTTGATGCCGTCGATGAGCGAGTGGCGGCAGCCGTACTTGTTGTCGAACTTGCTCTTGGTCACCGAGTCGTTGACGTTGATCGCCGGGAAGAGCAGCGTGCCGGCGCGGTGCATCT
The DNA here is from genome assembly GCF_900090105.1 of Micromonospora humi. GTDB lineage: Bacteria > Actinomycetota > Actinomycetes > Mycobacteriales > Micromonosporaceae > Micromonospora > Micromonospora humi. The sequence goes on from NZ_FMDM01000004.1 coordinate 73,448, forward strand.
CGTAGAGCCGGTGCACGCCGGTGGTGGTCTCCTCGGTGACGCCCTTGATGCCGGCGGCGATCCGGGTCCAGCGCTGGTTGTCCTCACCGAGCGTGCGGTGCAGCAGCTCGAGGATGACCGCGTATTCCTCGGAGTCGGCGGACTCCACCGGCGGCACGACCCCGGCCTTCTCGAACTCGGCGCCCTTGTGCACCAGCAGGGTGGCGTCGCCGCCGTCGTCGAGGATCATGTTCGGGCCCTGCCCGTCCGGCCAGGCGAGCACCTGCTCGGTGCACCACCAGTATTCCGGCAGCGACTCGCCCTTCCAGGCGTAGACCGGAACGCCGGCCGGGGCCTCGGGGGTGCCGTCGGGGCCGACCACGATCGCCGCGGCGGCGTGGTCCTGGGTGGAGAAGATGTTGCAGGACGCCCAGCGGACCTGCGCGCCGAGCGCGACCAGGGTCTCGATCAGGACGGCGGTCTGGACGGTCATGTGCAGCGAGCCGGTGATGCGGGCGCCGGCGAGCGGCTGGGCGTCGGCGAACTCGCGCCGGATCGCCATCAGGCCGGGCATCTCGTGCTCCGCGAGCCGGATCTCCTTGCGGCCGAACTCGGCGAGCGACAGATCCGCCACCTTGTAGTCGCCCTCGGCGAGGGTGCTCGGCCGGGCGCCGGACGACGGGCCGCTGGTGGCCGCCGGGAGGGTGCTGGTCATGGAAGCTCCTGTCGAAGGAAGTGCTGCGCAGCCTTCCACCTTACGCGCGTGAACCGGCTCACCCGGGGCCGGTTCGTGGGGGAGCGACGGATCGACGCTGGACAGCGCACGGGGCGGACGGTCGTGAACGGACTTTCCGCCCACGGCCCGGCCGCCCCGTGCATCCCCCCGGTTTGGTTCCCCGCGCGTTCCCGGACCTTCGTCGCGACAACGCTGCGTACCCATGAAGTTACCTTCGGCGACCGAGGTGCGGGCCGTTTCCGGAAATCCGGCGGTTCAGCGCAGGCCGCACGTGGCCACGAACGCCTCGCCGTCCCCGGCGAGCGCCAGCGCGCCGCCGGCCGCGGTGCCGACCGCGGACTGGCCCGCGCCCAACGTCACCACGCCGACGCCGTCGTCCACGGACAGCTTGCCGGCCCGGCAGAGCACCACCCGCGGGCCGGGCAACGTCAGCCGCGCCCCGGGCGAACCGGCGCTCACCGTCACCCGGTGCAACGCGAAGTCCTCCACCGGCACCGGCCAGGTCGACACCCCGGGCGCCACCCGCTCCGGCCGCAGGACCGGGTCGGCCAGCACCTCGAACCGCAACACCCGCAGCAACTCTTCCACGTCGACGCGCTTCGGGGTCAGCCCGCCGCGCAGCACGTTGTCGCTGGCCGCCATGATCTCGACACCGGTGCCGCGCAGGTAGGCGTGCAGGTTGCCGGCCGGCATCCAGATCCCGTCCCCCGGCGCCAGCCGGACGTGGTGCAGCAGCAACGCCACCACCACACCCGGGTCGGCCGGATAGCCGGCCGCGAGCGTCCGCACCAGCGCGGCGTCCGGCGACGCCGGCCCGGCGGTCGCCGCCGCCAGCACGGCCGCCACCAGCCCGGCGCGCTCCGTCTCCGGCCAGCTCAACAACGCGCGTACGGCCTCCCGCAGGCCCGCCGGCCCGGTGCGCAACGCGGCCACCACCGGCTCCAGCGCGGGTACGCCGAACCCGCCGATCACCGCCGCCGACTCGGCCGGGTCGCGGAAGCCGCAGAGCGCCTCGAACTCGCTCAGCGCCACCAGCAGCTCCGGCTTGTGGTACGGGTCGACGTAGTTGACCCGCCCGTCGTCGGCGGCGTGCCCGGCCCGCGCCTGCTCGGCGTCCGGATGCGCCTGCAGACTCAGCGGCGCGTCCGCGGCCAGCACCTTCAGCAGGAACGGCAGCCGGGTGCCGAACCGGCCGACCAGCCGCTCACCCAGCCAGTGCCCCGGCTCGGCCACCAGCAGCTCGGTGAGGCTCACCGGCCGGCCGTCCCGGTCGACGGTGGCCGGGGCGCCCGGATGGGCCCCCAGCCACAGCTCGGCCTCCGGCCCGTCGCTCGGCACCGGCCGACCCTGCAACTCGGCGATCGCGGTCCGCGAACCCCAGGCGTAGTCCCGGATCCGGCCCTGCAACAACTCCATCGGTCAGCTCCCGGGTCGTCCGGCCACCTCGTCGGCCTTCGTCGCGGCCTCCGGCGCGCCCGCGCCGGCGGCGTCGTCCCCCACGGCCTCCGGCACGGCCGTGTCGGCGGCCTGCCCGGTGCCCGCCCGCTGGGCCGCCGCGCTCCAGATGTCCGGCTCCAGATAGATCACCCGGGCGATCGGCACCTCGCGGCGGATCCGCGCCTCGACGGCGTTGATGCCCCGGGCCAACTCCTCGGCGCTCTCGCAGGCCGGCACCGCGATCTTCGCGGCCACCAACAGCTCCTCCGGACCGAGGTAGAGCGTCTTCATGTGGATGATCCGCTCGACCTCCGGACCGCCGGTGACGGCCTGCTCGATCTTGGCCAGCTCGCTCCGCTCGGCGCCCTCGCCGAGCAGCAGGCTCTTCGTCTCGATCGCCAGCGTGATCGCGATGACCACCAGCAGCACGCCGATCATCGCGGTGCCGGCGGCGTCCCACATGCCGTTGCCGGTGGCCAGCGTCATGCCGACACCGAACAGCGCGAAGACCAGACCCACCAACGCGCCGAAGTCCTCCAGCAGCACCACCGGCAGCTCCGGGGCCTTGGCCCGGCGGATGAACCGGACCCAGGTCTGCTTGCCCCGGATCAGGTTGGACTCCTTGATCGCGGTGCGGAACGAGAAGCCCTCCATCACGATCGCGGCGAGCAGCACCACCACCGGCACCCACTGCCAGTTCTCGATCGGGTGCGGGTCGGACGCCTTGTGGTAGGCCTCGTAGAGCGCGAACAGGCCACCGAGGCTGAACAGCACGATCGACACGATGAACGCGTAGATGTAACGCTCCCGGCCGTAGCCGAACGGGTGCTGCGGCGTGGCCTCCCGCTTGGCCCGCCGGCCGCCGATCAGCAGCAGACCCTGGTTGCCGGAGTCGGCCACCGAGTGGATCGACTCCGCCAGCATCGACGACGAGCCGGTCAGCAGGAACGCGATGAACTTGGTGACGGCGATGCCGAGGTTCGCCGCCAGGGCGGCGACGATCGCCTTGGTGCCCCCGTTTGCGCTCATTCCCCGCCTCGCTCGATGCCGCACGTGCTCACTGGTTTGCCAGCTCCTTCATTTCCGTGATGGCCGGAACCGCCATCGGGTCCAGCCCGTGGGCCAGGGCGAGATAGATCGAGGCGAAGTCGGGGACCGCCACCAGCGAGGCGAGTCGCTCCAGCGCGGAGCCGCCCTCGGCGGTCACCACGTCACAGCGCACCCCGCGCCGGTCGGCGAGCGTCTGCACCGCGTCCGCGCGGCGCTCCTCCACCGCCAGCGGCTCGTCGGTGTCGTCGTCGGCGTTGAGCCCGCCGTCGCGCAGCAGCACCAGCCGCAGCCGGACGCCCTCGTCGCCGGCGTCGCCGGGGTCGGCGAAGATGTCCCGCTCCCCCTCCGCCAAACCGCCGAAGACGCCGTCGAGCAGGCCCACCCGGCCCCGACCGGCCTCGCCCAGCGCCCCGCTGACCACCGGGTAGCGGGAGTTCGCCGACAACGTGTCGCCGAACCGGCGGGCGGCCACGGTGGCCAACGGGGACGAGCCCCAGACGATCGGGATCGAGCCCGACAGGCCCAACGCGAGGGACTTCGCCGGGTTGACGAAGGACTCGGCGGTCGGCCGGCACCGGTCGGCGTCGGCGTCCAACCGGGCCGCGGTCTCGGCCAGGTCCGCCTCGTTGACCTTCACGAGGCCGAGCGTACGGGCGGCCAGCAGGACCGGCACGGTGAGCGCCCACAGGCTCGCCCGGGCCGGCGCCCGGCGGGGCACCGGAATGAACGGCGCCCGGGCCCGCTCGGCCACCGACTGGAGTTGCGAGTCCGGAGCGCCGACCGCGACCAGCCGGGCCCCGCGCCGGTGCGCCGCCTCGGCCGCGCCCAACGCCTCGGGGCTGCGGCCGGAGGCGCTCACCGCGATCACCACGTCCGCCGCGCCCACCCAGCCCGGCACGCCGGCGCTGCGGTGCGGGATGACCGGCACCGGGCAGCGCGGCCCGGCGACCGTGGCCAGCACGTCACCGGTACGCCCGGCGGTGCCGATGCCGGCGATGACCACCGCCCGGGGTCGCCCGTCGTCGCCGAGCACGGACAGGTTCGCCTCGGCGGCCAACGCCGCCGACTCGCGCACCTGCGCGCCGGCCGAGGCGGTGAACCGGAGCATGCCGCCCGGGTCGTGCTCGGCCAGCAACGCCGGATCGTCCAGCAGGGCCTCGTCCGCGTGCCGGTGCCCGCTGACCCCGGCCGTACCGTCCATCACCGCGACGACCCGCCCCGCGCGTCGTCGGAGCCGGGCCCACCGCGCGCCTCGTCCAGAAGCAGCACCGGGACGTCGTCGCGCACCTCGAAGACCCGACCGCACTCCGTGCAGGTCAGCGTCTGCGCCTGCGGGTCGTAGTCGAGCGGGGCGTGGTGCGTGTCCGGGCAGGCGAGGATCTCGAGCAACTGCGGGTCCAGGGCCACGGCGCGGCTCCTTCCACGTATGCGGTCTCACCGGTCGGCGGTGCCGTCCGGCGCACGCGATCTTAACGGCGAACCGCGCCCGGCACCGGATCCCGTTCGACACCCGCCGATCGGCCCGGTGGGCGGGTCACGTTGCCGCCACTCAGGGTCACCGTAGCCCGGTGACCCTCCGCGTTCCGGCTCAGTCCGGCATGCGGGGCAACACGCTTGTGGCGTCCTCGGCCGGCGGGGCCGGCGGTGTGGCCGGCGGCGCACCGTACACGTTGCCGCTCGGGCGGGGCGGCGTCGCGCCGCCGTACACCGTCGGGGTCGCTCCGGGCGTCTGGGACCGGTAGGTCGTGCTGCTGCGCGGCAGCGGGACCGGCGGCTGGTCGGCGGCCGGGCCGCCGTCCGCCCGGTCCGCGCGGTTGCGGCGCACCAGCAGCAGGACGATGAGAGCGGCGCCGACGAGTACCAGCGCGATGCCGAACCACATGATGAGGGAACCTCCGGAGGACGAGTCGGCAGCGGCGCCGGCGGCCGGGTCGACGGCGGCGACCAGCGGCGACGTGCCGGCAGCCTCGGCCGCGGTGGACACGACCGCGCTGGGCGTGGGGGTCGGCGACGGCTTGCGGGAGGGCGTCGGGGTCGCGCTCGGTGTCCGCTCCGCACCCACCAGCCGGGCCGACCGGCCGGCCCGGCCGAGCACCTGGCCGTTCGCGGCGCTCGCCTCACCGGCCAGCTCCAGCCGCCCGCCGACGGCGCCGGCCAGGAACGTCACCCGGTACCGCACGACGGCGCCCTTGCCCTTGCAGAGCGGTCGGTCGACCGGCGCCACCTGCCCGGTGGTGACCACGCCACCATCACCGCCGCCGCCGGCCACCGGCACCGCCACCCAGCGGCCGGCGGTCGCCACCTGCACCCGGACCTGGTCCGCGCGCAGGCCGTCCAGCCTCAGCCCGAGCACGGTGCGCAACTGCACACACCCCTCGGTGCGCTTGCGTACCTCGATCGCCACCGCGCCCGCCGACCCGCCGGCGGTGAAGCTGCCCGCCGAGCGCAGCCCGACCCGGTCGCCGTCGGCCATCGCCGGGGACGCCGGGGCGGCCACCAGGCCACCCAGCAACGCGCCGACCGTGGCCCAGCGCGCCGCGTGCCGCCTCACCGACATCTCCACCTCACCGTTTCCGTCCCGGACGCAATCCGCCGGGTGAGGTTACTACCCGCGCACCAGCACCCCTGCTCATCGAACGCTCGACATGTGTGCCGCGACACGCGAATGTCGTCAGCCCAGCTTGTCGTGGGCCACGAGCGCCTGCCGGCAGAGCCGGTCGGCGGTCCGGGTGGTCTCCGGCAGCCGATAACGCGGCGTCAGGGCCAGTACCCGCTCCACCGCCTCGTCCAACCCGATCCGGTGCCCGACGCTGACGAAGACCGGACGAACCCCGTCCCGGGTCCGCAGCACCTGCCCGACCACCTCGTCGCCGTCGCGCAGGGCGGACCGGTCACCGCGTCGGAGGCCCGGCCCCGTCCACGACCCGACCAGCGGGGTCTTGCCCACCCCGATCGCCGGCACCCCGGTCACCACACCCAGGTGGCAGGCCAACCCGAACCGGCGTGGATGCGCCACCCCGTGCCCGTCGCAGACCAGCAGCTCGGGCCGGACGGTCAACCGGTCCAGCGCCGCCAGCAGCGCCGGCATCTCCCGGAAGGCGAACAGCCCGGGCACGTACGGGAAGGCCGGCCGACCGACGTGCACCGCCTCGTCCACCACGTCGAGGCTGACGGCGTCGAGCACCGTGACGGCCGCCACGAGCCGGTCGCCGCTCTGCGCGTACGCGACGTCCAGCCCGGCCACCGTCGCGGGCACGCTCGGACCCGGCCCGACCAGTTCGACCCGGGCCCGCAACTCCTCCTGTACGCGTCTCGCCTCCGCCACGTCGGCCGGCGGCCGGTACGGCACCGTCACGACCGCTCGGGGTCCCCGCCCGGCGCGCTGGCGATGGTGGGGTCGGCACCGGGGTCCCCGGCCTGCCGAAGCTGCTCCTCGAACATCACAAAGGTCCGCCGCCGGATTCCCCGGACGAGTGCCGCCTCCTCCGGCGTGTACGCACGTCGCTCAGCGATGGCCTGCTCCTCGATCGCCCGAACGGTCTCGTAGAGCGCGTACACCGGCCCGTCACCTTTGAGGCTCAGACCCCGCTCTTCTTCGACGCGCTGGACGAATCGATCCGCCGACCGGACAAAGATCTCGCCTCCCATGGCGAAGACAATCTCGTCGATCATGTCGTTGGCCGCCTGCCAGCCACCTGTCCCCCGATCCAACCGCCACGCGGTCAGACCACCCTCCGCCGTGGGCACGACCTTCACCGGGGTGTCGTAGTAGTCGTAGTAACCAGCGAGGCTGAGCCCGTCCGCCGCTTCCGTCATCGCTGTCCACCGCTCAGGGTCGATTGAAGTGCGGCCCAGAAGTGTTCGCGTTGACGCCGAGCGATGCCCTTCCGGATCGCTGATTCCGCGACAGAGAGGCTACGGCCCTGGCTCCGAGGCACCGCCTCCAGGTCACGCGACACCTCGAACAGGGAGTGCTCCCATTCCGCCACCTGATCCAGGGCGGCCAACTGCAACCGGAACTCACCTACATGGCCGCTAGAGGTTCGCACCAAGAACTGGATATCTCGATATCCGCTGTCCTGAGGGTTGCGGAACCGGTCCTCAAATCTTGCCACCCGGAGGCGTGGATTGGTGCGGAGGTTCGCAAGTCCGGCGTAGAGGTCGTCCACAGTCTGGTAGGAGACTCTGCCTGCGGCTAGGTCACGAAGACGATCAGCTTGCCCACCGTTCCGCTCGATCTTGTCCTCGGCACGGGCACGATCCTTCGGCCCAGGTCGTGGCTTGTAGTCGGCCCCGTAAGCCGAGAGTCCAGCCAGCTCATGACCAAGCGAGTCCAGTTCACCCTGCGCTATCTCTGCCTCCTGATACAAGTTGTCCAGATAAGACCTCCGGTATGCCAGGTCGCTGGATCGACCTTTGTCAAATTTGGGCTGGAGGGCCACCGGGCGATCGCCCTCGAAGTAGAGGCTCATGCCGATCTGTTCTCGGGTGAGCGGAGTGGGCTCGACGGCAGGTATGGGAGCCGAAGCGACCGCCGTCGCACCTCGCTCCCGAATCTCGTCCAGCACGTCGCCGAGTACGTCGATAGCCTCTTGATGGCTCGCCAGATGATGCAGGGTCACCGGGCGGGCTGTCAGGGAGTTGGCGAGTTCCGGGGTTGCCAGGATCATCCGGACCAGGTCGGGCCGCTCCGCGAGCTGCCGCACCAGCGTCTCGGCCAGCAACTCCTCGCGCCGGGGCGGCGCCTCCCAACTCTGGTCGAGCATCCGCTGGACGCGAGGGTCGGCGAACAACCGCTTCAGGTCGCCGGCCGCGGTCTCGTCCAGCCCCGGCACCAGCCGTCGCAGCGTCGGCCCGTCGGCGTGCTGCGCCAACTCGACAGGCGTCACCCCGGCGGCGAAGGCGGCGTCCAGGCTGCCGCTCGCCGACAGTGCGTCGCGCACGTAGAGCCCGGCGGCGATCCGGGCCGCATGCGCCTCGCGGTGGGCACCGCGTACCTGATCCGGCTTCGGCTCGGCCGGTGGCGCGCTGCCCGGGAGCGAGGCAGCCGGCGGGCGGTGGAAGGTGGTCGACTCACCGAGCAGGTGGACACGGTTGAAATCCGGCGGGGTCCCGCTGTCGAGGGGCGGCGGGGCCGGCAGCCGGGGCGGCGCCGGACGGGGCGGCGGCTCCGGCAGGACGGTGAAGTTGCCGGGCGGCCGGCCGGAGAGCGGCATCGGGCGGCCGTCCGGACCGAGGACCAGGGCGTCCACGTCGACCACGTTGCCGACGAACGGCGCGCCGCTGTGGCGGTAGAGCGGCTGGTCGGCCACCGTCCCGCTCTGCGGATCGAGGTAGAGGACCGTGCCGTTCTGGTTCAGCGCGACCCAGGCGTGCGAGCCGCCGCCCTCGAAGCTGGTGATGAGGAAGGCGTAGCTGCCGTGGCCACCCGACGCCAATTGTGCGTGCAGGTCGCGGTAGCCACGCTCGACGACCCTCCGCCGATCGGCACCCGTGGCCCCGGGCCGGTCGGGCCCGCACAGGTCCTGGAACCGGCCGCCGGTCGTCTCCTCGACCCGCAGCGGCCCGTCCACCTCACCGCCGACCGGCCGATGGACGTCACCCGCCAGGTAGCCGTCGAAGGTACGCGGGGCGGCAACCCGTGGTCGGCCGTGCATCCACGTCTCGAAGAGCGACAGCGTGCAGTCGAGGCAGTTGATGCCCCGGGTGGCGTCGGCGGCCGGACCGCCGTCGTTCGCCAGCCGGAACCACCCGCCGCGCCGGGGATCGGCGGTGCGGGCCACGCTGCCGTCCGGGTTGCGGGGCATCTGCCGTTCGAGGTCGGTCTGGTGCAGTGCGAGCGGAGGCCGGAGCCCGCCACGACGACCGTAGGGGCGCGACCGGTCCACGGGCGGCGGGTGGCGATGACCGCTCAGCGCGGACTCGTCGGCCGTCTCCACTGCGCCGGGCGCCAGGTCGGCCACATCGTCGTTGATCCGGTAGAAGTCGAGGTCGTCCTCGACCATGACCCGCTCCGGCAAGCGATTGCCGGCGCGTACCGCGTCCGCCTCGTCGACCGCCCGATAGTGCAACTGCTCCCGCAGCCGCCCCTCCCGTACGTGCTGGTCGGCAAGGTGGTGCTGCCCGGCCTGGCGCAGTTCGTAGCCCCTCGTCAGGAGCCAACGCGCCGCCTCGTAATGCTGCTCGGCGAGTTCGCGCAACTCCCTGACCTGCGACTGTCGCCGGTTCTCCTCGTGCAGTGCCCGCTGGGACGCCAGGTAGCCCCGGTAACGGCGCCGGTCCAGCGCCTCGCGGTCGGCCGCCACGCGTGCGGCCCGCTCCTGTGGGGTCTCGCGCCGAAGGGCGGGGTGGCGGTCGGGCGGACCGTGGAAGGGGGCCGAGGAGTCGGTTGAGGGGCGCGGCGGGGCCAACGTCTCCAGCAGCGGAAAGCGGGGGTTCGGGGCTGGCCGGGGCTCCGGACCGATGGCCGGTGCGCCCGGGCTCGGAGCGAGGTGCGGGTGGACCGTCGGGGCCGTGGACGCGCCGATGTGTCCTTCGCCGCCCCCCGAGACGAGCCGATCCGGGGTAGGCGTCCCCAGAGAATACGGACTGTCGGTGGTCGGTGGGGACAGCGTCACCGACGCTGCCGCGTGCACCGGCGTGGCTGGAGGTGAGGTCATCTCGGGTGGGGCCGGGGCCGGACCGCTTCGGACGTCGGTCGGAGCGGCGAGGGAGGCACTGGCGATCGGCGCGTCGACGGTCACCGAGGACAAGGTCGGAGTGATGGTGACCGCCCCGTGCGCCGGGCCGATCGTCACCGCCGCCGCCCCGGAGCTCGCCGAGTGCGACGCCGGGGAGGTGCTCGCCCCCGGCCCCGGTCGCGCCGACTCCGCCGGAGAAGGGTGGGTGCTGGCCGATGCGTCGATCGCCGGCGGGGCGACGGATGGGGTGCCACTGGTGAGATCGGCCCGAGCCTGACCGGCCACCGGCTCGCCAGGGTGGACGGACACCGCCGGCTCCGGTGTCCGCTGCGTCGGGATGGACGCGGCCGGGTCGATCCCGGGTGGCACGTCCAGGCCGACCGGCAGAGCCGCGACGCCGCCGAGCTTCCCGTCGAGCCGGTGGTGCAGCGCTGTGTCGGCCTGTCCGGTGGCGGAGCCGCTCACCCCGGAGGCCGCGGCGCGGGCCAGGTCCTCCAGCGACGGCCCCTGGCCGGTGGCCAGCCCCGCCGCGGTTTCCGCGAGGCTCTCGCCGGCCATCTCCCGCCCGAAGTGCTCCCCGACCCTGGCCAAGCGCCCGCTGGCGTGCCGACCGAGACCGGCGAGGGGCGCGGCCGCTCCACCGGCGAAACCGCCCAGCCCCGACGCGCCGACGTCGGTGAGGTCGAGGCCGTCCCGCCGGCCGGTGGAGTTCTGGTAGGCCTGGGTGGCCAGGCTGGTGCCGGCCTCCTGCCCGGCCTCCACCAGGCCACCGAGCACCGCCTTGCGGGCGAGCCCTCGGGCACCGCTCTTGACCGCCTCCTTGGCGGCTCGCTCGCCCGCCTCCTTGAGTCCCTCCCGGACCGCCTTGCGGGCCAGCTGCGCCACCAGCCGCTTGAATATCTGCTGCACCGCGACCCGGGTGGCGGCGATCGCGGCCCCGGCCGCCGGTGACGCCGTGCCCAGGGTCAGCGCGGTGACCACCACGAGGGACAGCAGTTCGACGACCAGGATGCCCAGCTCGATCCAGGCCTCCAGCTTCGCGCCCTCGATGTCGCAGCCGCAGGAGTCGACCAGTCGTCCCAACTCGTCGGTGGCCGCGGCCAGGACGTGCAGCGGGGCGTCCTCGTCACCGGCCACCCTGTCCCAGGCCGTGTCGAACGCGTGGGCCACCAGGCCGACACCGCCGTATCCGCTCTTCACCTCGCCGGCGGCGGTGACCGCGTCGTCGCGCGGGCCGGTCAGGACGCCGGCCACGCCGTACCACTGGTCAGCCAGGTCCCAGACGGCTCGCTCGTTGCCCTCGGGCCATTCCACGCCGACCACCCAGTCGAGCGCCTCGTAGATCCAGCCGGGCAGTTCCCAGGGGCAGTAGTCGAGCGGATGCGGGATCGGGCTGGGCAGCATGCTCACGCGCGGATCCTCCGGTGGTCAGCGCCAGGGCCGATGCGGGTTGTGCCGCTGGTGCGGGATCTGCCCGAGGTCACGGGCATTCCCCAGGTCCGTCTCGACGGTCGCGGTGACCGAGCGGACCACGTCGGAGCCGATCCCTTCGAGCGACCGGCCGAGCAGCTCCCAGGCCCGCAGCAGCGTCGCGGCGTAACCCTGGTAGTGCTTGTCGAACGCGGCGCCGATGTCGTCCCGCCCCCACGGCCGTTGCGCGCCGGCCGTGGCAATCGGGTCACCGGTCTCCCGTCGCGCCGCGTTCACCGCCCGGCCGGTCGCGGCCAGGTCGGCGCCGCCGCGCCGGGCGCGCTCCGCGTCCAGCCAGATCTCTCCCCCGGTCACCGGTCACTCGCCGCGCGACATGACTGCGTCGGCCCGGCCCAGCAGCGTGCCGAAATCGTGGGTACGCAGGAACTCGACCGACGGCGAGCCGGGTGGCAGATGTCCGGAGAGCAGCTCACGGGTGGCGCTGCCCGCGGCGGCGTTGGCCCGCAGCACGGTCTCGGTGATCTTCCGGCTCAGCGCCCGGGCATCGCGGTCGTGGAACACGGCCGGGCTGACCTCGACGCTGATCAGCTCGCCCCGCGCCCCGACCACCGCGGTGACCTGACCGTCGTCGGAGCGCTCGGTCACCCGCAACTCGGCCAGCCTGGTCTGCAGTTCGTCCAGACCGGACCGCAGGCGCTGGTACTGGCCGTACACCTCGTCGAATCGCGCGCGTAGTGCACGGTTCGCATCCCGGTCCGAACTCTCGGCCACCGCCACTCCCCTTCCGTCACCGTGGGTAGGGCCGACCATACCGGGTGCCACGAAATCCATGGGGTCCGGTAATTTCAGGTGGTGATCGAGCGACAGCAGGCCGAGCAGATCGCCTCCGTGTGGGCCCGGCGGGACTCCGACCGCCTCGGTTTCCCCTGCACGCCTGTGGTCGAGGAGTTCGACCTGGGCTACGTGATCGTGTCCACGGTGGCCACCGAGTCCCGGGCCCTGCCCGGCGACCTGCCGACGACGGTCATCGACAAGGAGACCGGCGAGGTGTCCACCTGGCCCCGGGTCCCGGCGGGCGCGGTGGAGGAGATGTACCGGCAACGCCGCCCGGCCGAACCGCGCGCCCCCCGCACCGTCGACCCGGCCGCGCAGTTGCTCCGCGAGCTGACCCGGCTGCCCACCCCCGGCGCCGCCGCCCATCTCACACTCGACGGGCGACTGCACGTGGCGCAGGGTGCCAAGGGTGACGTCGAGCTGCGCCACCATCCGCTCGTCCGGTCCTACCTGGACGAGCTACCCGCCGGCCATCTGGTCCGGGGCGGCGAACGGCACGCCGAGATGATCGCCGTCTCCGACGCCCTGCACGAGCACGACCACCGCCGGGCAGCGGAGGGGCTACCGCCACTCACCTACGAGGAGGCCCGCGATCTGTTGGGCACCGGCCGGATCGAGTTCTTCCGGATCCGCGAGCCAGGTGATCCGGCGGGTGGCGCGGCCGAACTCCCCTGCGACTCGTGCGTCAGGTTCCTGGTGCGATTCGCGGTCCTACCCTGGTCCGATCTGGCCTTCGTCGAGGAATGGCGCCCGGAGCCGCAGGACGTCGTCCAACCCGGACGGCTCCCGGACGAGGTGGCTCTCGCGCTCACGGACGGCGGCTGGCAGGTCAGCATGTTCAACGAGGCCCTCGCGCTGGGTGCGATCGCCGAGACGAGGGAGAGCACGGGGCAGCACCACCAACACGAGATCTTTCCGGCCGCCGAGGCGGCACTCACCGCGTTCCCGGCCGTCCTCAGTCGGCGACGCGGGCCCGGCGAGCAGGTGTGGATCAGCCGATTCACGACGAATCCGCTGCGCGCGGCGCACACCGCCGACACCCTTGCCGACTTCGGTGCGGTCCTGGGCGCCCGCCTCTTCCCGCTGGGCAGCGAACGTCAGGAGAGCATCCTCGCGGTCGACGAGCACGGCCGGGTCTTCGCCCTCGACCAGGCCGGCGAGTGGTTTCTCGGTGCCGACATCGACGCCGCCCTCACCACCCTGCTGCTCGGTCGCGCCCCGGCCCGGGTCCGCGACGACGGCACCTGGTGACCTACAGCTCGATCCCGGTGAGCACCGTGACGCGCTGCTCGGTGTAGTCCTCCATGGCGCTGCGCAGCCCTTCCCGCCCCACCCCCGACCCCTTCACCCCGCCGTAGGGCATCTGGTCGGCCCGGTAGGACGGCACGTCGCCGACGATCACGCCGCCGACCTCCAGCGTGCGGGCGGCGGCGAACGCCACGTCGAGCCGGTGGGTGAAGACGCCGGCCTGCAGCCCGTACGCGGAGTCGTTGACCGCGGCGAACGCGGCCCGGTCGTCCGCGACCGGGGCGACCACCAGCACCGGCCCGAACACCTCCTCGGCGCACACCTTGGCGTCGGCGGGCACCCCGCTGAGCACGGTGGGTGGACAGGTGGCGCCGTCGCGCCGGCCGCCCACCTCGACGGTGGCCCCGGCGGTGACCGCCTCGGCGACCCAGGCCTCGACGCGCCGCGCCGCCTCGACGGAGACCAGCGGGCCGACGTCCGTCGACTCGTCGCGGGGGTCGCCGGTGCGCAGCGCCTCGACGGCGGCGACGAGCCGGGGCAGGAAGCGGTCGTAGAGCCGTTCGTGCACGTGGACCCGCTGCACGGCGATGCACGACTGGCCGGCCTGGTAGTTGGAGAACGTGGCGACACGCTGCGCGGCGAAGGTCAGGTCCTCGTCCGACGACCAGTCGGCGCAGATCACCGCCGCCGCGTTGCCGCCCAGTTCCAGGGTGACGTGCTTGTCGTGGGCGGCCCGGCGGATGGCCGCGCCGACCGGCCCGGAGCCGGTGAACGACACCACCGGCAGCCGCGGGTCGGCGACCAGGTCGGCGGCGCGCTCGTTGGGCAGCGGCAGCACCGAGAACATGCCCTCGGGCAGGTCCGTCTCGGCGAGGATCTCACCGAGCAGCAGGGCGGTGAGCGGGGTGGCCGGGGCCGGCTTGACCACGATCGGGGTGCCGACGGCGAGTGCCGGAGCGACCTTGTGGGCGACCAGGTTGAGCGGGAAGTTGAACGGGGTGATGCCGAGCACCGGCCCGCGCGGCACCCGCCGGACCAGGGCGATCCGGCCGGTCGCGGCCGGGTCGGTGTCGAGGCGTTGCAGGTCGCCGGAGAAGCGGCGGGCCTCCTCGGCGGCCCAGCGGAACACCGAGATCGCGCGCCCGACCTCGGCCTTCGCCCACTTGACCGGCTTGCCGTTCTCGGCGGTGATCAGCGCCGCGATCTCGGCGGCGCGTTCGGCGAGCCGCCGGGTGACGTGGTCCAGGGCCGCCGCGCGGGCGTGCGCGGGCAGGGCCGCGGCCGTCGCCGCCACCCGGGCGGCGCCGGCGACGGCGGCTTCGACCTGGTCGGTCGTGGCGAGCGTGGTACGTCCCACCGCCTGCCCGTCGTACGGGTGGGTGACGGTCAACTCGTGATCGCCGTGGGCGGGGCGGCCGGCGACGTAGAAGGCTCTCGGCTCCACGTCCGGCAGCGTAGACCAGAGACGCCCACGCGGAAACAGTTGCCCAAACCCTTGTCTGCCTCGAATTCAGTAGCCAAGATGGCAGTCAGATTGCGAGAACCTCCGCTGACCTTCCTCCCGGCCACCCTCTCGGAGACTTGACATGAGCGACCAGCAGCAGCTGCGCAACTTCGTCAACGGCGAGTACGTCGACCCGGTGGACGGCGGCTACGCCGATCTGGTCGACCCGTGCACCGGCGAGGTCTTCGCCCGGGCGCCGGTGTCCGGGCCGGCGGACGTGGACGCGGCGATGACCGCTGCCGCCACCGCGTTCGAGAGTTGGCGGGACGCCACCCCGGCGGAGCGGCAGCGGGCGATGCTGAAGTTCGCCGACGCGGTGGAGGCGCGGGCCGCCGAGCTGGTCGACGCGGAGGTGCGCAACACCGGCAAGCCCCGGCAGCTCACCACCGACGAGGAACTGCCGCCGGCCGTGGACGAGCTGCGGTTCTTCGCCGGCGCGGCGCGCCTGCTGGAGGGGCGTTCGGCCGGCGAGTACCTGGCCGGCCACACGTCGTACGTGCGGCGGGAGCCGATCGGCGTCTGCGCGCAGGTGACGCCCTGGAACTACCCGCTGATGATGGCGGTCTGGAAGATCGCCCCGGCGCTCGCGGCCGGCAACGCGGTGGTGCTGAAGCCGTCGGACACCACGCCGGTGTCGACGCTGCTGCTGGCCGAGATCGCCGCCGAGCACCTGCCACCGGGCGTGTTCAACGTGGTCTGCGGCGACCGCGACACCGGTCGTACCCTGGTCTCCCACCCCACCCCGCAGCTGGTGTCGATCACCGGCTCGACCCGGGCGGGCATGGAGGTCGCGGCCGCGGCGGCGCCGGACCTGAAGCGGACCCACCTGGAGCTGGGCGGCAAGGCCCCAGTGGTGATCTTCGACGACGCGGACGTCGCGGCGGCGGCCGAGGCGATCGCGGTCGGCGGCTACTTCAACGCGGGCCAGGACTGCACCGCCGCGACCCGGGTGCTCACCGGCCCGGGCATCCACGACGACTTCGTCGCCGCGCTCACCGAGCAGGCGCGCAACACCCGCACCGGTGGGCCGGACGACGCGGACGTGCTCTACGGCCCGCTGAACAACGCCAACCAGCTCGCCCGGGTCAGCGGTTTCGTGGACCGCCTGCCCGACCACGCGGACGTGACGACGGGCGGGTCCCGGGTCGGCGAGCGCGGCTTCTTCTACGCCCCGACCGTGGTCTCCGGCGTGCGGCAGGCCGACGAGATCATCCAGGACGAGGTGTTCGGACCGGTCATCACGGTGCAGCGGTTCACCGACGAGGACGAGGCGGTGCGCTGGGCCAACGGCGTCGAGTACGGCCTCTCCGCCTCGGTCTGGACCCGCGACCACGGTCGGGCCATGCGGATGACCCGCCGTCTCGACTTCGGCTGCGTCTGGGTGAACACCCACATCCCGTTCGTGTCGGAGATGCCGCACGGCGGCTTCAAGCACTCCGGCCACGGCAAGGACCTGTCGGTCTACAGCCTGGAGGACTACACCCGGGTCAAGCACGTCATGCACAACATCGAAGGCTGATTTCGATGGCCACGAGCGAGGAGCTGCGCAAGCGGCGCGGGTCGGCGGTGGCCCGCGGGGTGGGCAGCGTCGTCGACGCGTACGTCGACCGCGCGAGCGGCGGCACGCTCACCGACGTGGACGGCCGGGAGTGGATCGACTTCGCCGCCGGCATCGCGGTCACCAACGTGGGCAACTCCGCGCCGAAGGTGGTCGAGGCGGTCCGCGCCCAGGTCGAGCGGTTCACCCACACCTGCTTCATGGTCGCGCCCTACGAGTCGTACGTGGCGGTCTGCGAGCAGCTCAACGCGGTGACGCCCGGTGGCTTCGAGAAGCGGTCGGCGTTGTTCAACTCCGGCGCCGAGGCGGTGGAGAACGCGATCAAGATCGCCCGGCACGCCACCGGGCGGCCGGCGGTGGTGGTGTTCGACCACGCCTACCACGGCCGGACCAACCTGACCATGGCGTTGACCGCGAAGAACATGCCGTACAAGCACCGGTTCGGGCCGTTCGCCGGTGAGGTCTACCGGGTGCCGATGTCGTACCCGCTGCGCGACGGCGGGCTCGACGGGGCGACCGCCGCGGCCCGCTCGATCGAGATGATCGAGAAGCAGGTGGGCGCAGAGAACGTGGCCGCGCTGCTGATCGAGCCGATCCAGGGTGAGGGCGGCTTCGTCGTACCCGCCGAGGGGTTCCTGCCGGCGTTGCGCGAGTGGGCGACGGCGGCCGGGGCGGTCTTCGTCGCCGACGAGATCCAGACCGGCTTCTGCCGCACCGGCGACTGGTTCGCCTGCGCGCACGAGGGCGTCGAGCCCGACCTGGTCACGCTGGCCAAGGGGATGGCCGGCGGGCTGCCGCTCGCGGCGGTGACCGGGCGGGCGGAGCTGATGGACGCGGTGCACGTCGGCGGCCTCGGCGGCACCTACGGCGGCAACCCGATCGCCTGCGCCGCCGCGCTCGCGGCGATGGCCACCATGCACGAGCTGGACCTGCCGGCCGCCGCGCGGCGGATCGGCGCGGCGATGGGCGAGCGGCTGCGCGCGATCGCCGCCGGTGACCCGCGGATCGGCGAGGTACGCGGCCGGGGCGCGATGCTCGCCGTGGAGATCGTGCAGCCGGGCGGGATCGTCCCCGACCCGGTGGCCACGGCGGCGCTCTCGGCGGCCTGCCACACGGCCGGGCTGCTCACCCTGACCTGCGGCACCTACGGCAACGTGCTGCGTTTCCTGCCCCCGCTGGTGATCTCCGACAGCGAGTTGGGCCGCGGCCTCGACATCCTCGAGGCCGCCTTCGGCCGGCAGGTGTCGGCCCCCTGATCGTGGAACACCACGGGCGTAGATCCCCCCAGGTTTCGCCCGTGGTGTTCCACCCCTGCTCAGCGCAGCAGTTGCACGACGTTGCGGCGGACGACGTTCTTGCCCGGTTCGCGGATGGCGTCCATGGCCGCGACGTTGAGCAGCACGCAACTGCCCGACGGCCCGACCACGGTCACCGTGGTCGCCTTGTTGTTGTCCAGGTTGGTCACCCGCAGCCGGGTGCCGACCGGGAACTGCCCGCTGGTGGCGGCCGGCGCCCCGGCCTCGGCGGAGAACGTGATCGAGCCGGTGCAGACGCTGCCGCCGATCGGCTGGGCGTTGCCCGGGCGGGTCTCGACGGGCTGCGCGCCGCCGGGCGCCGGCACGGCGCCGTCGAGGCGTTCCACCACGTTGCGCCGGATGACGTTCTTGCCCGGCTCCCGCACCAGGTCCATGGCGGCGGCGTTGAGCAGCACACAACTGCCCGACGGCCCGACCACGGTGACCGTGGTCGCCTTGTCGTTGTCCAGGTTCGTCACCCGCAGCCGGGTGCCCGCCGGGAACCGGTCGCTGGTCGCCGCCGGCGCGCCGCCCTCGGCGGAGAACGTCACCGACCCGGCGCAGACCGACCGCGCGGCCGGCGCGGTCTCGGCGAAACCCATCCCGGTGCCCACCGAGACGACCCCGACGGCGGCCACCGCCACGGTCGCCGCCAGCACGTGCTTACGCTGCACCCTCACGTTCACTCCCGTCGTCGGTGTCCGTCGACGCCTGATACGGATGACAGCGCCGGACCGTTCAGTCGGGGTTGTTAAGCGGGGCCCCTTCCTCTACCGAATGCGTTAAGCAGGGGCCCTTCCTTGCACCTACCATGGGTGGGAGGAGGTCGGTGGTGGCTGACCCGTGGCTCGCTTTGGAGTTCGGCGCGGATCCGGCGGAGCGGATCGCGCAGGTCGGCGCCGCCCACGAGGCGTTCCTCACCGCCGGCACGGCCACCGGCCGGGTCCGGGACGTGGTCCGCCGGTCCTGGGAACGCTCCGCCCGGCTCGATCCGGAGGCCACCGCGCCTGTCGACCTCACCGACGACGCGCTGCACAGCTATCGGGCCGCGCACCCGCTGGCCCGGGTGCTGCCGCTCTTCCGCGACCTGCTCGGCGGCATCGCGCAGGACGGCGCGCACCTGATGGCGGTCTGCGACGCCGGCGGGCGGCTGCTCTGGGTGGAGGGCCACCCGGGCGTGCTCCGGCACGCCGAGCGGATGAACTTCGTGCCCGGTGCCCGGTGGGACGAGGCGCACGTCGGCACCAACGCGCCGGGCACCGCGTTGGCCGTCGACCACAGCGTGCAGATCTTCGCCACCGAGCACTTCGTCCGGCCGGTGCAGCGCTGGACCTGCGCCGCCGCCCCGATCCACGACCCGGTCACCGGCCTGCTGCTCGGCGCCGTCGACATCACCGGCGGCGACCACCTGGCCAACCCGCAGAGCCTCGCGCTGGTCCGGGCCACCGCCCGGGCCGCCGAGGCGTTCCTGGCCGGCGCGACGCCCGCCGCGCCGGGTGTGCCACACGTGGCCGCGCTCGGCCGGGACGAGGCGGAGCTGCGCGTCGGTGGCGGACGCGTCCGGCTCGGGCGGCGGCACAGCGAGCTGCTGGTGCTGCTCGGCGCGCACCCGGAGGGGCGCACCGGGGAGCAGCTCGGCCTCGACCTCTACGGCGACGACCGGCTGCACATGGTCACGCTGCGCGCCGAGCTGTCCCGGCTGCGCCGCGCGCTCGGCGGGGAGCTGCTCGACTCGCGCCCCTACCGGCTGCGCGGGCCGGTGCGCGCCGACTTCCTCGACGTCACCGAGCTGCTGGAACGCGGCGATCCGGCGGCGGCGCTGCGCGCGTACCCGGGGCCGCTGCTGCCCGCCTCCGACGCGCCGGGAGTGGCGCGACTGCGCCGCCTGGTCGACGGCCAGCTGCGTGCCGCGGTGCTGGCCAGCGCGGACCCGGGCCTGCTCGCGGCCTGGACCGCGACGCCCGCCGGCGCCGACGACCTGACCGCCTGGCAGGCGCTGACCCGGGCGTTGCCGCCGGGTGCGCCCCGCCGGCCGCTCGCGGTGGCGCGGGCCCGCCAGCTCGCCGAGGAGTACGCGCTGCCGCGCGCAACGTTGCTGCAACGTCGCGGAAACTAGCGTCTGCCGCCATCCCCTCACGGACGGCGGAGGTACCCATGACGCGCTACGACGCCCCCACCCACTGGCAGTCCCGCTACGACCACTGGATCGGCGGCGAGTACGTGAAGCCGCACGGTGGCAAGTACTTCGAGAACCCGACCCCGGTGACCGGGCAGACCTTCTGCGAGGTGGCCCGGGGCACCGCCGAGGACGTGGAGAGGGCGCTCGACGCGGCGCACGGCGCGGCCGACGCCTGGGGTCGCACCTCGGTCGCCGAGCGTTCGTTGATCCTCAACCGCATCGCCGACCGGATGCAGGACAACCTGGAGTCCCTCGCGATCGCCGAGACGTGGGAGAACGGCAAGCCGGTACGCGAGACGCTCGCCGCCGACATCCCGCTCGCGATCGACCACTTCCGCTACTTCGCCGGCGCGGTACGGGCCCAGGAGGGCTCGCTCGGCGAGATCGACGACGACACCGTGGCCTACCACTTCCACGAGCCGCTGGGCGTGGTCGGGCAGATCATCCCGTGGAACTTCCCGGTCCTGATGGCGGTCTGGAAGCTCGCCCCGGCGCTCGCCGCCGGCAACGCGGTGGTGCTGAAGCCGGCCGAGCAGACGCCCGCCTCGATCCACTACCTGCTCTCGCTGATCGGCGACCTGCTGCCGCCGGGCGTGCTGAACGTGGTCAACGGCTTCGGCGTGGAGGCCGGCAAGCCGCTGGCGTCCTCGCCGCGGGTGGCCAAGGTGGCGTTCACCGGCGAGACCACCACCGGGCGGCTGATCATGCAGTACGCCAGCGAGAACATCAAGCCGGTCACGCTGGAGCTGGGCGGCAAGAGCCCGAACCTGTTCTTCGACGACGTCAGCGCCGCCAGCGACGACTTCCTCGACAAGGCGCTCGAAGGCTTCACCATGTTCGCCCTCAACCAGGGCGAGGTGTGCACCTGCCCGTCCCGGGCGCTGATCCAGCAGGGCCACTACGCCGACTTCCTGGCCGCCGCCGTGGAGCGGACCGGGCAGATCACGCAGGGGCACCCGCTGGACACCGACACGATGGTCGGCGCGCAGGCGTCCAACGACCAGTTGGAGAAGGTCCTGTCCTACCTGGACATCGGGCGGCAGGAGGGCGCGAATGTGCTCACCGGCGGCGAGCGGGCGGATCTCGGCGGTGACCTGTCCGGCGGCTACTACGTGCAGCCGACCATCTTCGAGGGCGACAACTCGATGCGGATCTTCCAGGAGGAGATCTTCGGGCCGGTGGTGTCGGTGACCTCCTTCGCCGACCTGGACGACGCCGTGAAGATCGCCAACGACACGTTGTACGGGCTCGGCGCCGGCGTGTGGACCCGGGACCTGAACACCGCGTACCGGGCCGGGCGGGCGATCCAGGCCGGCCGGGTCTGGACGAACTGCTACCACGCCTACCCGGCGCACGCCGCGTTCGGCGGTTACAAGCAGTCCGGCATCGGCCGGGAGAACCACAAGATGATGCTGGAGCACTACCAGCAGACCAAGAACCTGTTGGTCAGCTACTCCCCCAAGAAGCTGGGCTTCTTCTGATGGGTGACCCGGTGACCCTGACTCCCGCGGCGGCCGGCCTGATCCGGTCGCTGCGGGGGCAGCACGGCCCGCTGATGTTCCACCAGTCCGGCGGCTGCTGCGACGGCAGCGCCCCGATGTGCTACCCGGCCGGCGAGTTCCGCACCGGCGGCTCGGACGTGCTGCTCGCCTCGCTGGCGGTGGACGGCGTGCCCGAACCTGTCGAGTTCTGGATGTCGAGGGCCCAGTGGGACCTGTGGCAGCACACCCGGCTCACCGTCGACGTGGTGCCCGGGCGGGGCAGCGGCTTCTCGCTGGAGGCCCCGGAGGGCGTCCGCTTCCTCATCCGCTCCCAGCTCGCCCGCTGACCTGTCCAAGATCTTGCAGCTCACGGTCGTCGCGACGGTGGGATGCTGGCGCCGTCCACATCGGAGCAGCGTCCCACCACCGCCCGACAGGAGCCCGCGCATGCACCCGGCCCGCCCGTCCCTGCTCGCCGCCGCCCTCGCCACGGCCACCACCGTCGCCACGATCGCCCTCGCGCCCGGCACCGCCGTCGCCGCGCCGGCGGCCTCGACCCCGGCGGGCGCGGCCGTGGCGGCTCCGGCCCCGGCGGTCTCGGTCGACCGGTTCGGCACCGCCGACGCCCGCGCCCGCACCGCCACCGTCGGGGGCCGGTTCGAGTGCGGCGATGAGCGCGGCCTGGCGTACATCGAGGTGCACCTGACTCAGCGGGTGCGCCGCGCCTCGGTCACCGGCTTCGGGTTCGGCGTGATCGGCGCGTGCACCGACGACCGCACCGCCGGCACCTGGACCGCCACCGTCCCCGCCGACGCCGGCACGTTCCGCCCCGGCGCGGCGACCACCACCGCCCGCCTGGTCGTGGAGCCCAACTCCCTCACCGAAACCACCGAGCGCGTACACCTGCGCCCCTCCTGCCCCCGCCCCTAACCCCCGCCCCGCCCCGCCCCGCCCCGCCCCGCCCCGCCCCGGCGATCTTGCACTTTGGGCCTGCGGCAGGTCCGTTAGGTCGCTTATGCCGGGGCAGGAAGTGCAAGATCGCGGGGCGGGGCGGGGCGGGGCTAGCGGGTCAGGGCCGTGCGGAGGGTGGTGAGGATGTGGGAGGGGCGGCGGTAGAGGTCGCGGTCGGTGAAGTAGCGCATCCGCCATCCGTTCGCGTCCAACCAGTTGATCCGGTCGCGGTCGTACCGCATGCGGTCGCGGTCGAGGTGGGACAGCCCGTCGTACTCCACCCCCACCCGTCGCTCGCGATAACCGAGATCGGTGCGGAAGCGTGGAATGCCGTACCGGTCATGGATCCACATCTGCGGCTCCGGCGCCGGCAGGCCGCCGTCGAGCAGCAGCAACCTCAACTGACTCTCCTGGCGGCACTCGGACCGGCCGTCGGCTCGCGGCACGAGGTCACGCGCCTGCCGCACCCCGCGCAGGGATCGATGCAGCGGCAACTCTTCTCTGAGGTCGTCGACCGTCACAGCACCCGAGCGGAGGGCGGCGTCGAGCACCGGGAGGGCGTCCATCCGGCGGACCCGACGGGCCAGGTCGAGAGCGCACTGGGCGGCCGGTACGCACGGCAGGCCACCCACGACCACCGGGCGGATCGGCAGAACGGAATGATGGACGACAAGACCGGGTAGCCGAGGTCGGGCGACATGTGGTGGCAACTGCACGTGCACCGCCACCTCCCGGAGCACACCGAACCCGTGGCGACGTGCCGCAGTCTGCATGGTCAGCATGGCGCCCTCGGGGAGGCACCGCAGCAGCGCGCGCAGTTCGTCCTCGTCGTCGCATCGCACCGGCGCGTAGACACCGCGCCGGACCCGTATCAACTCCTCCCGCTTGACCTGCGTACGCAACCGCTTCACGGTGAGCGCCCGCATCAGTTCCCGGGTACGCCACAACTCGGTAGACATGCGCCCACCATCGCGCCTTCCGCACCTCCCTTTCGCCCCCGCGCGAGCCAGCTGTGGACAACCCGCCCTTGTGCACAACCCTCCCCCCTCCCCGCGTGTGCCAAGCCCACCTCAGCCCACACGCGATCTTGCAGTTGGTGCCCCCATGGCGTCCCGAAGGACCGGAATGTCGGGGCACAAACTGCAAGATCAACGAGGGAGGGAGGGTCAGCGGGCGTCGAGGAGGGGCTGGGTGGGGTCCCAACGGGTTCCTGAGGAGGCGTCGCGGCGGCGGCGGGCGATCGCGGACAGCGCCTCCAGGACCACGCGGTTGCCCAGGTAGGCGGTGATGTCGGCGTGGTCGTAGGGCGGGGCGACCTCGACCACGTCCAGGCCGACCACCGGCAGCTCGTAGCAGACCCGGCGGACCGCGTCGAGCAACTGCCGCGAGGTGAACCCGCCGGGCTCGGGGGTGCCGGTGCCGGGGGCCATGCCGGGGTCGACCACGTCCACGTCGACGGAGAGGAACACGCCCTCGCACTCGTCGGTCGCGATGCCGAACGCCTCGGTGAGGCAGGTGTCCAACCCGCGCGCCACGATCTCGGTCATCTCGTACGAGCGCATCCGCTGCTCGGCCATCCAGGCCAGCGTGTCCGGGCCGGGCCAGTAGCCGCGCAGGCCGATCTGGAGGAAGCGGTCACCGCGTACCGCGCCGGACTCGATGAGCCGGCGCATCGGCTGGCCGTGCCCGTGCAGCGAACCGAACTCGACGTCCCCGGTGTCGGCGTGCGCGTCGAAGTGCACCAGCGACACCCGTCCGAGCCCGTGGTGCCGGGCCACCCCGGTGGCGTCCGGCAGGGCGATGGAGTGGTCGCCGCCGAGCACCACCGGGATCGCGCCGGCGGCGGCGACCGCGTGCACGGCGGTCTCCAGGGCGGCCAGCGAGCGCTCGATGTCGCCGCCGAACATCTCCACGTCCCCGGCGTCGTAGACGCACAGGTCCGTGAGCGCGTCCACACGCAGCGCCAGGGACGGGCGGGACCCGTCGTGCGGCAGGTAGCACGCCTGCCGGATGGCGGACGGCCCGAACCGGGTGCCGGGCCGGTGCGACGTGCCGCCGTCGAACGGCGCGCCGATGACCACGACGTCGGCGTCGGCGTAGGTGACCGGTTCCTCGACGGTGCACGGCGGCACGCCGAGGAACGTGACGTCGGGGCCGTACATCGGGCCGTACCGGGTCATCGCTCCTCCATCCCCCAGGGAGAACCGTAGCCGGTGAGCAGGTCGAGGAAGGGCGTCGGCGGGAACGCCTCGGGGCCGAGCACACCCGCGCCGGACCAGGCGCCGGTGGCCAGCAGCTCCAGCGCGACGACCGGGTTGACCGCGGTCTGCCACACCACCGCCTGGTGGCCGTACTCGGCCATCGACCACTCGTTGTCGACCACGTGGTAGAGGTAGACGCGGCGGGGCCGGCCGTCCGGCCCGGTGCCGGTGACCCAGGTGCCGGCGCAGGTCTTGCCGCTCATCCGGTCGCCGAGCGTGGCCGGGTCGGGCAGCGCGGCGGCCACCAGGTCGCGCGGTGACACGTCGACGCCGCGCACCCGCACCGGGTCGGTCGAGTCCAGGCCGAGCTTGTGCAGGGTGCGCAGCACCTCGATGAACTCCGCGCCGAGGCCGT
Organism: Micromonospora humi; assembly: GCF_900090105.1. Taxonomy (GTDB): domain Bacteria; phylum Actinomycetota; class Actinomycetes; order Mycobacteriales; family Micromonosporaceae; genus Micromonospora; species Micromonospora humi. Next base: position 98,427 of record NZ_FMDM01000004.1, read on the forward strand.
ACTTGAAGGTGACCCGTTTCGCGGAAACCCAGCGCGGGATGAGCAGCACCTCCTCGTGCTCCACGTTGACGCACTCGACCGGGCCGATGCCGGCCGGGAAGTCGAAGACCTCCGGCTCGCTGAACGGTTCGGTGGTGAACCAGCCGCGGTCGGCCTCCCAGATCACCGGCGGGTTGAGGCACTCCTCGATGGTGGTCCAGATGGAGAACGAGGGGGCGAACTCGTAGCCGGCGACGGTGAGGTTCGCGCCGTCGCGTACCCCGATCTCGTCGATCTCGGCGAACAGCTCGTCGGCGGCGTAGCGGGCGAAGACGTCGGACAGGCCGGGTTCCACGCCGATCCCGCAGAGCGCCAGCCGGCCGGCGTCGGCCCAGCGGTCGGCGACGGCGAACTGCTCGTCGCCGAGCTTGACGCCGGGCTCGGCGTAGGGACGCTCGGGGTGCGGCCGGGACAGCGACATGGCCATGTCGAGGTAGTCGGCCCCGGCGGCGAACGCGCCGTCGAAGATCGGCAGGACGAAGCGCGGGTCGACCGCGTTGAGCACGTGGGTGATCCGGTGTTCCCGGCAGAGTGCGGTGACCGCGTCGGCGGAGGACGCGTCGACGGTGGCGGCGACGAACCGGTCGCCGTGGCCGGCGACCGCCCGGGCGGCGCGCGCCGGGTCGTGGTCGGCGACCACCATGGTCTCGAAGAAGGTACGGCGGGCGGCGATGGATACGGCGGCGGAGCCGACGCCACCGGCGCCGACGAGCAGGATACGCATCAGGAGTCGAACCCCAGTCCAGAGCGGTCGAGAGTACGGAGCCAGAGGTTGCGCCGCCCGTTCCGCGCGTCGGCGCGGGCGAGCGACCAGCGGGTGAGGTTGATGCCGGCGGCCCGGAACGGCTCCGGCGGGAACGGCAGCGGCTTGCGGCGCACCAGGTCGAGCCGGGTCAGCGGGGTGTCCGCGCCGGCGAGCAGGTCGAGCGTCACGCGCGCGGCGAACCGGGTCGCCCCGACGCCGAGCCCGGTGTAGCCGGCCGCGTACGCCAGCCGCCCGGAGTGGGCGGTGCCGAAGAACGCGCAGAACCGGGTGCAGGTGTCGATCACCCCGCCCCAGCGGTGACTGAACCGCAGCCCTTCCAGCTGCGGGAACGTGGTGAAGAAGTGCGCGGCGAGGGTGCGGAACGTGGCCTCCCGCTGCTCCAGCGCCGGGGCCACCCGGTTGCCGTAGTGGTAGACCGCGTCGTAGCCGCCGAACAGGATCCGCCCGTCGGCGGTGAGCCGGTAGTAGTGGAACTGGTTGCCGGTGTCCGCCAGCCCCTGCCGGCGACGCCAGCCGATCGCGTCCCGCTGCGCGGCTGTCAGCGGCTCGGTCATCAGCGCGTAGTCGTAGACCGGCACGGTCCAGGCCCGCAGCCGGCGCAGCAGCGGCGGGAACGCGTTGGTGGCGAGCGCCACCCGGGCGGCCCGCACCGCGCCGGGCGCGGCGTCCGCGCCGCCGGCCGTGGTGGCGTGCAGCGCGGCGCCGTCGGCGGCCAGCCCGGTGACCCGGGTGTGCTCGTGGATCCGCACGCCCAGGTCGAGCGCGGCCCGACGCAGTCCCCAGGCGAGCTTCGCCGGGTCGAGCAGCGCCGTCCGGTCCCGATCCCACATCCCACCGAGGTACGTCGGCGAGGCCACCTCGGCGCGTACCTGGTCGCGGTCGAGCAGGCGCACGTCGCGGCCGTACCGGCGGCCCAGGTCGGCGTCGGCGGCGAGCCCGTCGAGCTGGTACGGCTCGACCGCCACCGCCAACTCCCCGGTGCGCTCGAAGTCGCAGTCGATGCCGTGCCGCGCCACCGTCGCGGCGATGGCGTCCAGGTTCTCCCGGCCGAGCCGTTCCAACTCGACGATCTCGCCGGGGAACCGTTCGACGCCGTTGGCCAGGCCGTGGGTCAGCGAGGCGGCGCAGAACCCGCCGTTGCGCCCGGAGGCGGCCCAGCCGCAGGTGCCGGCGTCGACCAGGAGCACGTCGCGGTCCGGCTCGGCCTCCTTGGCCAGCACCGCGGTCCACAGCCCGGCGTAGCCTCCACCGACCACCAGCAGGTCGGCGGTGTGCGCGCCGGTCAGCGGCGGCAGCGGGTCGGGGCGAACCGGGCGGTCCAGCCAGTACGGTACGGGCGCGGCGTCGGCCAGCGCCCGGCCGGTATGCGGGAGCGTCATGGCTTCCCCGCCGGGGTGGCGAGCACCGCGAGCGCGGCCCGGCGGGCGCGCCGGCCGCGCAGCGAGCTGGCCCCGACCAGCAGCAGCGCGATGACGAACATGGCCGTGCCGATGACGTTGACCTGCGGCGGGATGCCTCGCTGGGCGGCACCCCAGACGTACATCGGGAACGTGACGGTGGTGCCGGCGTTGAAGTTGGTGATGATGAAGTCGTCGAAGCTGAGCGAGAAGGCGAGCAGCGCGGCGGCCACGATGCCGGGCAGCACCAGCGGCAGCGTGATCCGGCGGAACGTCTGCCACTCGCTGGCGTACAGGTCCATCGCGGCCTCCTCCAGCCGCCGGTCCATGCCGGCGAGCCGGGCCTTCACGGTGACCACCACGAACGACACGCAGAACATCACGTGCGCGATGACGATGGTCCAGAAGCCCTGCGGCACCCCGGCGGCGACGAAGAGGGCGAGCAGCGAGGTGCCCATCACCAGCTCCGGGGTGGCCATCGGCAGGAAGATCAGGCCGTTGATCCCGGACCGCCCGCGGAAGCCGTGCCGGACCAGGGCGAAGGCCATCAGCGTGCCGAGCACGGTGGAGACCACGGTGGCGATCAGGCCGATCTCCATGCTGCGTACCACCGCGTCGCACATGTCGGCGGTGGCGCAGGGGCGAGCCCAGTTGTCGAGTGTGAACTCGTTGAAGTCGTAGGAGAGCCGGCTGGAGGGCCGGTTGAAGGAGAGCCCGGCGACCACCAGGATCGGCAGCGTGAGATAGCCGAGGACGAGCAGGGCCACGCCCATCACCCACCGGTCGGCCAGCCAACGTCGCATCAGAGCACCTCCTCCGTGCCGGCCCGGCGCAGGTAGGTGAAGACGATCGCCAGGATCGCGGCCATCAGCAGGAACGACAGCGCCGCGCCCTGCGGGTAGTCGAGCCGGACCAGGAACGCCGAGTCGATGACGTTGCCGATCATGTATTCGTTCGGGGTGCCGAGCAGTTCGGCGTTGATGTAGTCGCCGGTGGCCGGGATGAAGAAGAGCAGCGTGCCGGCGATCAGGCCGGGCATCGACAGCGGCAGGGTGACCCTGCCGAACGCGCGCAGCGGGTTCGCGTAGAGGTCGCTCGCCGCCTCCAGCAGCCGGGGATCGAGCCGCTCCAGGCTCGCGTACAGCGGCAGCACCAGGAACGGCAGGAAGTTGTACGTCAGGCCGAGCACCACCGCGACCGGGGTGGCCAGCAGCCGGCCGTCCGGGCCGAGCAGGTGCACGTCACGCAGCAGGCCGACCAGCGCGCCGTTGTCCGACAGGATGGTCTTCCAGGCCAGCGTGCGCACCAGGAAGCTGGTGAACATCGGCGCGACCACGGCCACCAGCAGCAGGTTCTTCCACCGGCCGGCCTTCTGCGCGATCGCGTACGCCAGCGGGTAGCCCATCAGCAGCGCGAGCACCAGCGCGATCGCCGAGTAGAGGAAGGACCGGAGGAACTGCGGCCAGTACGCCTGCAACGCGTCCGGGTAGTTGCCCACCGCCCAGGTCATCGCGTATCCGGTGGAGAGCGAGCCGGCCGGGTCGTAGAGGCTGGCGGCGGCGAGCTGGAGCAGCGGCAGCGCGAAGAAGACCAGCAGCCAGGCCGCGCCCGGCAGCAGCAACAGGTACGGCAGGAGGCGGTGTCGCCGCCTCCGGTCGGGTGCGGGCGCGGCAGGCGTGGTGGGCGGCGTTCCGCCGAGATGGGCCAGCGCCGTCATGTGGCGGCTTCCAGACGCTGCGGTGGTACGCCGACACCACCGTCCGCCGGGCTGCCGTCCGCTCGGCCGCCGCCGGTGGCACCGGGCCGGGTGGCACTGCCGTCGGCGTCGTCGCCTGCGGAGTCGTCGCGGGGCAGGACGAAGGAGTGCCGCGGATGCCAGTGTGCGGTGACCTCGACGCCGGGCACCAGCCGGGCGTCCGGGTCGTTGTTCGCGGTGAACACCGACATCTCCTGCCCCCAGGCGGTGCGGAGCAGGAACTCGGTGCTCACGCCGGCGTAGCAGATGTCGGTCAGCACGCCACTGACCGCGTTGCGGCCGTCCGGGACCCGGGTGCGGTCGGCGACCAGGTGCAGCTTCTCCGGCCGTACGCCGAGCCAGACCGGGCCCTGCCGGGACCGGGCCCGCTCCAGCGGGGTGGCGAACCGGTAGCCGTGGCCGGTGACCAGCAGGTCGTCCGCGTCGTGGCCGCTCACCTCGGCCTCGATGAGGTTGGACTGGCCCAGGAAGTTGGCCACGAACGGGCTGGCCGGGTACTCGTAGATGTCGGCGGGCGCGCCGAGTTGCTCGATCCGCCCGGCGTTCATGACCGCGACCGTGTCGGCCATCCACATCGCCTCCTCCTGGTCGTGCGTGACGTGCAGGAAGGTGATGCCGACCTCGGCCTGGATCCGCTTCAGCTCGATCTGCATCTGCCGGCGCAACTTCAGGTCGAGCGCGCCGAGCGGCTCGTCGAGCAGCAGCATCTGCGGGTGGTTGATGAGCGCCCGGGCCAGCGCCACGCGCTGCTGCTGGCCACCGGAGAGCTGGGCCGGCCGGCGCCGGCCGTACCCGTCGAGCTGGACCAGCGCGAGCATCCGCTCGACCTGCTCGCCCACCTTGCGGATGCCGCGGCGGCGCAGCCCGAAGGCCACGTTCTCGTGGATGTCGAGGTGCGGGAAGAGCGCGTAGCTCTGGAACACGGTGTTGACCGGCCGCTTGTACGGTCGGAGCCCGGTGATGTCGCGGTCGCCGAGCAGCACCCGCCCGCTGGTGGGCGCCTCCAGCCCGGCGATCATCCGCAGCGTGGTGGTCTTGCCGCAGCCGGACGCGCCGAGCAGGGCGAAGAACGAGCCCTGCGGGACGGTGAGGCTGAGGTCGTCGACGGCGGTGAAGACGCCGAACCGCTTGGTGACGTCGGCCAGTCGCAGATCGCCGGCCGGTGCTTCCTGCGCCATCTGCCTCACGCCCCGATGACCTGCTGGAACTTGGTCTCGTACTCCTTCTCGCGCTGTTCGTCCAGCGCCATGAAGACCTTCGACTTCGCCAGGATCGCGTCGTCCGGGAAGATCAGCGGGTTTGCCGCCAGCTCCGGGTCGATCTTCTCCATCTCGGCCTGCGCGCCCTGCACCGGGCAGATGTAGTTGACGAACGCGGCCAGCTTCGCGGCCACCGCCGGGTCGTAGTAGTGGTTCATCAACGCCTCGGCGTTGGCCCGGTGGGTGGCCTTGTTCGGCACGAGCATGTTGTCCGACCAGAGCATGACGCCGGACTCCGGCACCACGAATTTGATCTTCGCATCCTCGAAGCCGAGCTGGATCACGTCGCCCGACCAGCCGATGCACGCGGCGATGTCGCCCTTGGCCAGGTCGGGAGCGTAGTCGTTGCCGGTGAAGCGCCGGATCTGCTTGCTGTCCACGGCCTTCCTGAGCTTGTTCAACGCGTCGTCGAACTGGGCCGGGGTGAAGTTCGCCGGGTCGTGGCCGCCGGCCTGGAGCAGCAGGCCCATGGTGTCGCGCATCTCCGACAGCACCGTCACCTTGCCCTTGAGGTCGGCGCGGGTGAGCAGCTCGTCGACGGTGCGGATCTCCTTGGTCACCTTGGCGTTGTAGGCCAGACCGGCCAGACCGGACTGCCAGGGGACGGCGAGCTGGGTGTCCTTGTCGAAGGAGCGGCCGCGCAGCGACGGCAGCAGGTTCGCCTCGACGTTGGGAATCTTCGCCTTGTCCAGCTTCTGGACCCAGCCGAGCCGGATCATCCGGGCGGCCATCCAGTCGGTGAGCACCATGATGTCCCGGCCGGTGCTCTGACAGCCGGCGAGCTGGTTCTGCACCTTGCCGAAGAACTCGTTGTTGTCGTTGACGTCCTCGGTGTAGGTCACCTGGATGCCGGAGGCGGCGACGAAGGCGTCCAACGTGGGGCGCTTGGCGGCGTTCTTCTCGTCGGTGTCCATGTACTGCGGCCAGTTCGAGAACGCCAGCTTCTTCTCGGTGGCGGACAGGTCGTCGCTCCTGCATCCGGCCTCGGTCTGCTGGGCACCCTTGGTGCCGCAGCCGGCGAGCGTGCCCGCGGTGGCGAGCAGCGCGGCCGAGCCGACGGTCCCGGTGAGCAGACCACGCCGGGTGAGCGTCCGGAGGGGACTACGCATGTGACGACTCCTTGGGGGGCATCGTCGGCGGCGGGACGGGGGTGGCTCGCCGGCGGGAGGTCAGTGGCGATGGGGCACTGATCCTGACATGAGAAACCCTCTCTCACAAGGGATTCCGTTGCCGGAATAGCTATGGGCCACGAAATACGCCAGACTGCGCCCGGGCACTACGCTCAGCACAGAGAATCGGACATGGGGAGCGGGCGATGGCCAACCGGCAGTCGGAGAACGGCAACGGCAACCGTCGGGTCACTGTGCGTGAAGGCTCCAACCACGCTCTGCTCGACGACGTGGCCAAGCAGATCATCGAGCAGCTCCAGGAGGACGGCCGCCGCCCGTACGCGAGCATCGGCAAGGCGGTCGGCCTCTCCGAGGCGGCGGTCCGCCAGCGGGTGCAGCGCCTGCTCGACGCCGGGGTGATGCAGATCGTCGCGGTGACCGATCCGCTCCAGCTCGGCTTCCCCCGCCAGGCCATGATCGGGCTGCGCACCGACGGCGACCTGGAGCCGGTGGCCGACCGGCTGGCCGAGTTCGAGGAGATCGACTACGTGGTGATCACCGCCGGCTCGTTCGACCTGCTGGCCGAGGTGGTCTGCCGCAACGACGCGCACCTGCTGGAGATCCTGCAGAAGCTGCGCGGGGTGCCCGGGGTGCTCTCCACCGAGGCGTTCGTCTATCTCAAGCTGCGCAAGCAGACCTACACCTGGGGCACCGCCTGAACGTGACCGACGAAGGCCCGCCAGGCGGTCGGGGTGAAGCTGAGGGTGCCGCCGGCGCGATCCTTGCTGTCGCGCACCAGCACCCGACCGGGCAGGTTGTCGGCCACCTCGACGCAGTCGCCGCCGTTGTTGCTGCTGCGGGTCGCGGTGCGCCAGCGGGCGCCGGTCATCTCCATGCCTCCGCCACTCCCCTGATCAGCTCGATCGAGCGCCGTCGCGGCGGCGGAACGGCTCCGGCCACAGCTCGGCCGCGTCCCGGCGCAGGATCCCGGCCACCGCGACCCGGGTACGCGGATGCGGGATGCGGCCGGCCGCCAGCCAGCGCGCCGCCGTCTTCGGGTCGACGGCCACCTTCTCGGCCAATGACTCGATCGTCTCGCCCGCCTCGGCGACGCCGGTGAGTGGAACGTCATGGGTGCCTGCGGGCCGGTTTGACACCCATGGCGTTCCACTCGGAGCCGGCCAGGCCGGTGAGCGGAACGCCACGGGTGCCTGTGGGCGGGATCACCTCCCGGCCGGGGCAGGTGTGCGCAGACTGCGCGGGACCTGGCCGGCGGTGCCGCGCGGCGTGGGAGGACGGCGAATCCGCGCGGGTGCGATTTCCGTTGCGTGAATGTCTGCAGGTCGCTGAATTCGTCGCGTGAGCACTCACTCACTTGCCATCTCGGCACCGGCTGTGGGATAACCGTGGGCAGAGCGGCCGGTGTCACCCCGGACCGGCCCGCGACCCGATGGGGCTGACATGGCCAACGTGACCGACCACCTCTGGATGCACTTCACCCGGATGGCCAGCTACTCCGCCGGCGAGGTCCCGACCATCGTGCGGGGCGAGGGCGCGTACGTCTGGGACGCGCAGGGCCGCCGCTACCTCGACGGGCTGGCCGGGCTCTTCGTGGTCAACGCCGGCCACGGGCGGACCGAGCTCGCCGAGGCCGCCGCGAAGCAGGCCGGCGAGCTGGCGTACTTCCCGCTCTGGTCCTACGCCCACCCGACCGCTGTCGAGTTGGCCGAGCGGATCGCCGCGCTCACCCCGGGCGACCTGAACCGGATCTTCTTCACCACCGGCGGCTCGGAGGCCGTCGAGGCGGCGTGGAAGCTGGCCCGGGCCTACTTCAAGCGCACCGGCCAGCCCAACAAGCACAAGGTGGTCAGCCGCTACATCGCCTATCACGGCACCTCGATGGGCGCGCTGTCGATCACCGGGCTGCCCGGCATCAAGAGCGACTTCGAGCCGCTGGTGCCCGGCGGGATCAAGGTGCCGAACACCAACTTCTACCGGGCGCCGGAGCACGGCGACGACGCCGAGGCGTTCGGCCGGTGGGCCGCCGACGAGATCGGCCGGGCGATCGAGCGGGAGGGGCCGGACACGGTCGCCGCGGTGTTCCTGGAGCCGGTGCAGAACTCCGGCGGCTGCTTCCCGCCACCACCCGGCTACTTCGCGCGGGTCCGCGAGATCTGCGACGCGTACGACGTGCTGCTGGTCAGCGACGAGGTGATCTGCTCCTGGGGTCGGCTCGGCGAATACTTCGGTGCCGCCCGCTACGGCTACCAGCCGGACATCATCACCACCGCCAAGGGGATCACCTCCGGCTACGCCCCGCTCGGCGCGATGATCGCCAGTGACCGGCTGATGGAGCCGTTCCTCACCGAGACCGGCATGTTCGCCCACGGCGTGACGTTCGGCGGGCACCCGGTCTCCTGCGCGGTGGCGCTGGCCAACCTGGAGGTCTTCGCGCGCGAGGACCTGGTCGGGCACGTCCGGGCCAACGAGGACGCCTTCCGGTCCACCCTGGAGAAGCTCAACGACCTGCCGATCGTCGGCGACGTGCGGGGCGACGGCTACTTCTACGGCATCGAACTGGTCAAGGACAAGGCGACCCGGGAGACGTTCGACGAGGCGGAGTCCGAGCGGCTCCTGCGCGGCTTCCTCTCCACCGCGCTCTTCGCCGCCGGGCTCTACTGCCGGGCCGACGACCGGGGCGACCCGGTGGTGCAGCTCGCCCCGCCGCTGATCGCCGAGCAGCAGCAGTTCGACGAGATCGAGCAGATCCTGCGGGCGGTGCTCACCGAGGCGTGGTCCCGGCTGTAGACCGGGGTCAGTGGTTGGGCGGGATCACCCGGAGGTGACCCCGGCGGCCCTGCTGGTGCGGGGGCTGGGACTGCGGGTGCGGGCGGGACTGGGGGTCCTCGGGCGGGCGCGGCGGGGTCGGGCGGGCCGCCTCGCGGACCGCCTCGGCCAGCGCGACCAGGTCGTCCGTGGTGGGTGGCGGCGGCTCGAACTCGCCCTCGTGCCGCACCACGTCCCAGCCGCGCGGGGCGGTCAGGCTGCGGGCGTGCTGCTCACACAGGTCGTACGTGTGCGGTTCGGCGAACGCCGCGAGCGGGCCCACCACCGCCGTCGACTCGTTGTAGACATAGGTCAATGTGGCGACCGCTTGCCGGGGGCAGCCGTTACGGGAGCAGCGCCGTGGTGACCTCACGTGCGGCAGGGTATCCCCATTACCGGGTCCGGCGCACCGCTTCGCGTTACGACACGCCCGTCATGGTGATCACAATTCGCCCGATCGGCGCACCGGCACGCCGGGTGGTCGCGCGACGGCGGTCGGGCCGGGCCACCGGGCTACCCTGTCCGTCATGACGAGCCCGCAGAACCGCCGCCCCGGCTCCGGCCGGCGCACCCACCGCGACCGGCACGGTCGGGGGCTGCGCGGGCGGCTGGTGCCGGCCACCGTGCCGTTGGCCCGGACGAAGGCCGAGGTCTTCGACGACCTGGTGCTCGACACCGTGGAGACGCTGGAACGCCGGTTCGCCAAGGAGTTGGCCGGGGTGGAGTTCGCCGTCGAGGACGTCCCGCCGGACCTGAACGTCTACGACTCCGACGTGCTGGAGGACGGCGAGGTGCCGCTCGCCCGGCTCCTGCCGGGCCGGCCCGGCCGCCAGGAGGTGCCGCCGCGCATCGTGCTCTACCGGCGACCGCTGGAGTTCCGCGCGATGGACCGGGAGGACCTGGCGGACCTCGTGCACGACGTGATCATCGAGCAGGTGGCGAACCTGCTCGGGGTCGACCCGGACGAACTGGCCTGAGCGTCGCGCGTCGAGCCCCACGGACCGGGCGGCCCCCACCGCCCCGGTCCGTACGCGGGTCAGGCGGCGACCCGCCGCTTGAGCTTGCGCCGCTCCCGTTCGGAGAGGCCGCCCCAGATCCCGAACCGCTCGTCGTGGCCGAGCGCGTACTCCAGACATTCCGTCTTCACTTCACACCGCGAGCAGATGCGCTTCGCCTCGCGGGTCGAGCCGCCCTTCTCGGGAAAGAACGCCTCCGGGTCGGTCTGCGAGCAGAGCGCTCGCTCCTGCCACTCCGGCGCGTTCCCGAGCAGGTCGGCCACCTCGAGCTGGCCGTCCATCGATTGCCTCCTTGTCGCGCACCGGCGTCATTCGCCGCTGCAACCCCCCACGCGAAAGGCGTGCTTGTTCGTACGGGCCCAATTGGTGCGCTTCCGTGCGAACAACCCCATTCAAATTACACGCGTGTAATGCGTGCGCCGTCAAGCCAAACTTGATAATGGAGTCGCCCTCCCGACACGTCCGGGACAGCCGCCTCGGCCGCCCGTAGCCTCGCAACCTGCCCTATCGATTCAGACCCCGGACGAGTAACGCCCTCCCCGGCGAGTTGCCCCAAGTTTTCTGCCGTGGCGCGACGCCGGTCGGACGCCCCCGCCGACCGCTGTCCAAGATCACTAATGGTGGGGCAAAGGGTAACGCGCCCGGCTGGGTACCGCCTGTCAAGGCGGACAACGCCGATCGCGCCCCGTCCACCAGGTGGACGGGGCGCGTGCGTCGGCAGAGTGGCCGGTCAGTCTTTTCGCGACGGTGAGCTGGTCGGCCAGACGAATTCAGTGATCGAACCGCCGGTGACGGAGATCGCGCCGGCCGGCGTGTCGTCGTCCCACCAGACGGTATACACGCCCGCTTCCAGGTCCGGGTAGACGGCACTGTGGAAGACGCCGTCCAGGACGTGCCGCTCCCGTACCGCCGAGTGGGTACGCGGACCGTCGGAGTCCGCGCGGCTGATCTCGATCTCCCGCCCGTGCAGGTCCCGACCGGTGTGGATGATCAGCGCGCCGGTCTCGCCGCCGAGGTCGAGCAGGACGGTGCCGCTGTACGACGGACCGAGGTCGTGGTGCCGGTGCTGGTGCATGCCACGCCCCCCGTCAGGACTTCTTCGCCGGCGGGTTGTTGAACCCGTCGTACGGGGTGCCGAGGAACGGGAAGTCGGCGAGGAACGGCGCGGTCACGTCGCCGGCGTCCAGGCCGGGTGTGACGGCGGCCGCCGCGGCGTCCGGCTTGAACGTCTTGTCCACCAGCGGCACGGTGAGCCCGGCGATCGCCCGCAGCGCGATGGTCACCACGTCGTCGGTGACGCGCCGGCCGTTGGGGAAGCCGGCCAGGTCGCCGCCGAGCACCCCGAACCGGTCCGGCTTGGCGCTGGGCCGGATCGCCGTGTTCAGTCGCAGCATGTCGGCCTGGGTGTCGCCGGTGGTGTTGGCGAAGCCGTCGATCAACCCGGCCGGTACGCCGGTGAGCAGGATCGCCACCAGGTCGGCGCGGGGCTTCTTCGCCTTGTTCAACGCGTCCAGGTTGGGAAAGACACCCGGGTAGAGCACCGGCAGCAGCGCGGCCAGCTCGGGCCGTTCGACGAACCCGGCGAACCGCTTGTCCTCCGACGGCGGCAGGGTGTTCCACAGATCCTTCTTGGACATCGGCACGATCACCTCGTTGAACAACGGGTTGCCGAGCCGTGACACCTGAACGAACGGGCCGGTGGCGGTGTCCGCCGACACCCGGTCCCCGAGCACCCGGACCTGCTGGCGGGACGCGCTGGTCCAGACGCCGATCGTCGACGCGCGGTCGGCGTAGCCGTACCGGCTGGCCTTGCGGCGCACCTTGGCCAGCGGAACCTGGATCGCGATGCTGTGCACGTTCAGCCGGTCCAGCGCGTTGACCGGCTCGCCCTCGGTCTTGAACAGCTTCTTGCCGGCCACGTGCAGCTGCTGGAACGGCCGCAGCGTGCCCAGGTCGAACACCGCGCCCAGGTCCACGAAGAAACCGTCGGCCCGCTGGCCGGCGAACACCTTCTCCCCGGTGGACAGCTTGAACGTCGCCTGCTTCACCAGGTTCTGGTAGTTCGGCGTGGACAGCGGACCCACGTTGCACGGCGGGCAGGGCAGCTTCGTCGCCAGCACGTGCTCGCGACCGTCCGCCACCCGGGTCAGCCGATAGAACTGACGCCGGTTCCAGTTCTTGCTGTCCAGCGACTCGATCGCGCCGGTGTTGTAGAGAAAGCTGTTCTGATTCGTGATCTCGGTGGTGAATTCGAAACGATAGGTGACGTCCGGGTAGCCGTCGCCGTCGTTGTCGACGTGGATCTCGTACCGGACGTCGTCACCGAACTCGAAGAAGTTGGGGCCGCCGGACGGGAGCTGCACCGGCACGTAGTTGGCGATCAACGTGACCGTGTCGGGTCGGCTCGGGCTGACGAACGCGTACAGGTCGGAGCTGTCGGCGACCGGATCCTTGGCGATCTCCGGGGCCTCGCGGTGAGAGGACATGGCGGACCACACCTTCGTCGGGGAACGTTTGACGGGACCGGCGTCGGGAGCCCACGCCGGGAGGGGCGGGGATCAGCGACGGGCGGCGCGCACCAGGCGGTCGGCCAGACCCCGGTCGCGTACCTCGACCCGCGTCGTGCCGACGAAGACGTCCATCGTGCCGGTGGCGGCGTCGCGGAGATGCACCACGATCGGCTCGTCGCGCCGGCTCGCGGACGGGGCGTTCTGCGCGGCGGACAGGCCCGGCACGGCCAGCGCGGCCGCGCCCAGGGTGGCGCTCGCGGCGGCGGTCAGCGTCTGCCGGCGGGTCAACCGCGGCCAGGACCGCCGCTTCGGCGCGTCGGTGGTCTCGTCAGTGCTCATCGGCAACCTTTCCGCAACCGGCGCCGCAGCGCCGCGAGGGTCGGGCACCCGGACGCCGCCGGGTCCCCGGGCTGGGGTCACCGGCGGCGGTCCTCGCCGCAACCGCCGCCGGCATCCACAGGTACGGCGCGGCGCGGTGAAAGGTTCGACGTCAGGCACCGATGTGACCGTACGCGGTCGTCCGCTTGCGGAACGGCCGACCGGCCGCCTCGGCGATCCCCCGCAACTGCTCCTCGGTGCGGGCCGAACCGTTGCCCGAGCCGGCCATCCGGGAGATGGTCTCCTCCATCAGCGTGCCGCCGAGATCGTTGCAGCCGCCGCGCAGCATCTCCACCGTGCCCACGTCGCCGAGCTTCACCCAGGAACACTGGATGTTGTCGATCCGGCCGTGCAGCAGCAGGCGGGCCATCGCGTGCACCACCCGGTTCTCCCGCCAGGTCGGCCCCGGCCGGGCGATGCCGGCCAGGTAGATCGGCGCGTTGGTGTGCACGAAGGGCAGCGCCACGAACTCGGTGAACCCGCCCGTGCGGTCCTGCACGCCGGCCAGCACCCGGAAGTGGGCCAGCCACTGGCCGGGGTGGTCGACGTGGCCGTACATCATCGTGGAGCTGGACCGGATGCCCAGCTCGTGGGCCGTGCTCACCACGTCCACCCAGGCGGCGGCCGGCAGTTTGCCCTTGGTCAGCACCCAGCGCACGTCGTCGTCGAGGATCTCGGCGGCGGTGCCCGGAATGGTGTCCAGGCCCGCCTCGCGCAGCATGCCCAGCCACTCCCGCACCGGCACGCCGGCCTTCGCGGCGGCGGTGACGATCTCCATCGGGGAGAACGCGTGCACGTGCATCCCCGGCACCCGCGCCTTGATCGCGCGGACGATGTCGGCGTACCCGGTCACCGGCATCTTCGGGTCGATGCCGCCCTGGAGGCACACCTCGGTGGCGCCCGCCGTCCACGCCTCCTCGGCCCGGTCGGCCACCTGCTCCAGGGACAGCCGGAACGCGTCCGCGTCGCTCTCCCGCTGCGCGAACGCGCAGAACCGACAGCCCACATAGCAGACGTTCGTGAAATTGATGTTCCGGTTGACCACGTAGGTCACGTCGTCGCCCACCGCGTCGCGGCGCGCGTCGTCGGCGATCCGGCACAGCTCGTCCAGTGCCGGCCCGTCCGCGCCGAACAACGCCAGCGCCTTCGCCTCGTGCGCCGGCGCCAGCAACGCGGCCGGGTCGGTCGCCGCCAGCCGCAGCCCCGCGCGCAGGTCGCCGTCCGCGCCGCCGGTCGCGGGTACGCCGGCGCGCACCGCGAGCGCCTCCGGGGTCACCTTGCCGGCCACCTCGGACCAGTCGCCGTAGACGCTGTCGAAGTCGCCCCGCCGGTCCTCCGACCGGCCGGTGACGTCGATCGTGGCATGCAGGTCGGTCCGGCCGCCGAACACCTCCTCCGGCTCCTGCCAGGGCCGCCCCACCGGGCGGGCCTCCTCGACCGCCAGCCCGGTGGCCGGGTCGGCGAGCGCGGTGACGTGCGGCAGCAGGCGCGGGTCCAGCCACGGCCCACCGGCCCGCACGTACTCCGGGTAGACCGTCAACCGTTCGCGCAGCGTGAACCCGGCGCTCGCGGTGCGCGCGGCCAGCTCGTCCAGCTGCGGCCAGGGCCGCTCCGGGTTGACGTGGTCGGGCGTGACCGGCGAGACGCCGCCCCAGTCGTCGATGCCGGCGCGCAGCAGCAGGTCGTACTCGCCGGCGATCAGGTTCGGCGGCGCCTGGATCCGGGCTTTCGGGCCGAGCAGCACCCGGGCCACCGCCACGGTGGCGGCCAGGTCGTGCAGCTCCGCGTCCGGCATGCCGCGCATCGCGGTGTCCGGCTTGGCGCGGAAGTTCTGCACGATCACCTCCTGGAGGTGGCCGTACTCCCGCATGGCACGGCGGATCGCGAAGAGCGCGTCGACCCGCTCGGTGAGGTTCTCGCCGATGCCGATCAGGATGCCGGTGGTGAACGGCACACCGACCCGGCCGGCGTCGTCGAGCACCCGCAGCCGTACCGCGGGCTCCTTGTCCGGCGAGCCGAAGTGCGGGCCGCCCGGCTCCGACCAGAGCCGGGTCGCGGTGGTCTCCAGCATCATGCCCATGCTCGGCGCGACCGGCTTCAGCCGCTGCAGCTCCGACCAGGAGAGCACGCCCGGGTTCAGGTGCGGCAGCAGGCCGGTCTCCTCCAGCACCGCGACCGCGCAGGCGCGCAGGTAGTCGAGCGTCGAGTCGTAGCCCCGCTCGTCCAGCCACCGCCGGGCCGCCGGCCACCGCTCCTCGGGCCGGTCGCCGAGCGTGAACAGCGCCTCCTTGCAGCCCTGCGCGGCACCCTCGCGGGCGATCGCCAGCACCTCGTCGCGCTCCAGGTAGGCGGCCGGTAACCGGTGCGGCACGGTGGCGAACGTGCAGTAGTGACAGCGGTCCCGGCAGAGCCGGGTCAGCGGCACGAAGACCTTCTTCGAGTACGTGACCACGCCGGGCCGGCCGGCGTCCCGCAACCCGGCGTCGCGGATGGCACCGGCGACGCGGAGCAGCTCGTCGAGCGCCTCACCGCGCGCGGTGAGCAGCGCGGCCGCCTCGTCCGTGTCCAGTGCCCGGCCGGTGGCGGCGCGGCCGAGCGCCCGCCGCACGCTCGCATCAACCATCGGCCCAGCCTATGCACCCGCACAGGGTGCAAGGAGGGGCCCCCTCTTAACGCCTCCGGTAGAGGAGGGGGCCCCGCTTAACACTCCGCGCCGACCGGGTCACCGGGGCTGGTTCGGGTCCTCGCGGTCGAAGCGCTGGGTGCGCTCGTCGTCGGCCGGGGACGCCGGCTGGCCCGGCTCGGCGGACTGGCGCGGGATCGCCTGGGTCGGGTCGGCCGACGGCGGCTGGCCGAACGGCGGGCCGGCCTGCGGGGAGCCGAACTGTGAGCCGGACTGTGGAGGCCCGAACTGCGCGCCGGGCTGCGGAGGCCCGAACTGTGAGCCGGACTGTGGAGGCCCGAACTGCGCGCCGGGCTGCGGGGAACCGAACTGCGGGCCGGGCTGGGCGCCCGGCTGCGGGGAGCCGAACGGCGGCGCCGACTGCGGCGCGTGCGGCGGCGCGGTGTTGAACGGCGGGGCCGACTGCGGCTGGCCGTACGGGCCGGCCTGCGGCCAGCCCGGCTGCGGCGGGGCGCCCGCGTGCGGGTAGCCCGCCGGGGCCTGGCCGGGCTGCGGGGGCACGCCGGCCGGCGGGTAGCCGCCCGGGGCCGGGTAGCCGCCGGGCTGACCGGGCTGCTGCGGCCAGCCGGGCTGGGCCTGACCGTAGACGCCGGGCTGCGGCTTGGGCTTCGGCACGTAGTAGAGCGTGCGCCAGATCTTGAACACCACGTACGCGGCGACCGCGAAGATCGCCAGCCAGGCCACCCGGGTGAGCAGCCCGAGGAACGCGTCGAGCACCTCGCCGTCGGCGAGCCGGCCGACCAGCCAGGCCAGGAACGTGAGCGCGCCGAAGAGGGCGGAGAAGGCGTACTCGCCGAACGCCACCTGGGTGATCAGTTTCGCCTTCGGCAGCACCGGGCGGACGTGGGTGGCGAGCAGGACGGCCAGCAGCGGCAGGACGGTCGCCTCCAGCCCGACGAAGGTGAAGAAGGCGCTACCCGCCCGGCCGCTGAACGTGCTGTAGTCGTCGGCCGGCACCAGCAGGCGCAGCAGGCCGACGAAGAGCAGCACGGCGTTCGCGCCGAGCAGGACGAGCGCGGCCAGTTCGCGTAGCGGTTTGGTCAGTTGGCTGGCCTGCGCGGCGTCACCGGACGCGGGCTCGGCGGGGCTGGTCACGGACTCCCCCAGGGGACGAAAGCGGACAGTTGGCGAAGTGAGCCTAGTCTCTCCGGCCACCGGGCGATCGACGGCGGCACGTGCGGAAGGATGGACGGCATGCGCATCGTGGTACTGACCGGCGGCATCGGGGGCGCCCGCTTCCTGCTCGGCGTCCGGGCGTACGCCCGGGAGGTGGGCGCCGAGGTGACCGCCGTGGTCAACGTCGGCGACGACCTGCTGTTGCACGGCCTGCAGGTCTGCCCCGACCTGGACAGCGTGCTCTACACGCTCGGCGGCGGCGCCGACCCGGAGCGTGGCTGGGGCCGGGTCGGTGAGACGTGGACCGTCAGGTCCGAGCTGGCCGCCTACGGGGCGGAACCGAGCTGGTTCGGGCTGGGCGACAAGGACCTGGCCACCCATCTGGTGCGCACCACGATGCTCAACGCGGGCTATCCGCTGTCGCAGGTCACCGAGGCGCTGGCCGCCCGCTGGCAACCCGGCGTACGCCTGCTGCCGGCCACCGACGACCGTCTGGAGACCCACGCGGTCGTCGAGGACGAGCAGGGGCGGCGGGCGATCCACTTCCAGGAGTGGTGGGTACGGCACCGGGCCGACGTACCGACGCGCCAGTTCGTCTTCGTCGGCGCGGACGCGGCGAAGCCCGCCCCCGGCGTGGTCGAGGCGATCGCCGCCGCGGACGTGGTGCTGATCGCGCCGAGCAACCCGGTGGTCAGCATCGCGCCGATCCTGGCCGTGCCCGGCCTGCGCGACGCGGTGGTCGGCGGCCCGGCCCCGGTCGTCGGGGTGTCGCCGATCATCGGCGGTGCGCCGGTACGCGGCATGGCCGACCGGTGCCTGGCCGTGCTCGGCGTCGAGTGCAGCGCGGCCGGCGTGGGCGGCCTCTACGGCGGCCGTTCGACCGGCGGGCTGCTCGACGGCTGGCTGGTCGCCCCGGAGGACGCGGGGGCCGTGGTGCCGGACGTGACGGTCGCCTCGGCGCCGTTGCGGATGACGGACGAGGCGGCGACCGCCGCGATGGTGCGCGCCGCGCTGGAGTTGATGTGAGGCTGGAGATCCTGCCGGTGCCGGGCATCGGCCACGTGACCGAGGGCGACGACCTGGCGGCGCTGATCGCCGGCGCGGCCCCCTGGCTGCGCGACGGCGACGTGCTGGTGGTCACCAGCAAGATCGTGTCGAAGGCGGAGGGCCGGCTGGTCGACGTGCCGGCGGACGGACCGGAACGCCTCGCCGAGCGGGACCGGGTGCTGGCCGGCGAGACCGCCCGGGTGGTCGCCACCCGCGGCGCGACCCGGATCGTGCAGACCCACCACGGGTTCGTGATGGCCTCGGCCGGCATCGACGCGTCCAACGTGGACAAGACCCGGCTGGTGCTGCTGCCGGTGGACCCGGACGCTTCCGCGCGGGCGCTGCGGGCCGCGCTGCGCGACCGGTTCGACCTGGACGTCGCGGTCATCGTCAGCGACACCATGGGCCGCCCGTGGCGCAACGGTCTCACCGACGTGGCGCTCGGGGTGGCCGGCATGCCGGCGATCCGCGACCACCGCGGCGAGGTCGATCCCTACGGCAACGAGCTCCACCTCACCCAGATGGCAGTGGTCGACGAGCTGGCCGGGGCCGGTGAGCTGATCAAGGGCAAGTGCGACCAGGTGCCGGTCGCGGTGGTCCGCGGCTACCTCGACGCGGCCCGCGACGACGACGAGGGCGCCCGCACGCTGGTGCGGGACGCCTCGCTGGACCTCTTCTCGCTGGGCACCGCCGAGGCGCGCGCCGAGGGCCTGCGCGCGGCGGCCCTCCTCGCCGACGGCACCGGCCCGGCGCCGGCCGATCCGGCCGCGGTGGACCGGGCGATCGCCGCGGTCGCCGAGGTGGTCGCCCCCGGCACGGTCTTCACCCACGTGACCGACCGGGAGGTACGCGAGGGGCTCGCCGCCAACGCGCCCGACTGGCCGGCCACGGCCACCGGCCTGGTGCTCGGCGCGGCGCCGGCCCCGGTCGACCGGGCGGATCTGGTCCGGTTCGGCGCGGACCTGCAACGCCTGCGCATCGCGCTGGCCGCCGAAGGGGTCCCCTCGGCCCTGCTGCCGCCGCCGGCGGGCACCACCGCCAGCGCCATGCTGGCGCTCTGACCGCGCTCCGAGACGCCCGACGGGCGGGTCAGGCGTCGAGGACCGCCCGGCCCAGCGGCGTCAACGTGTGCAGCACCGTGTTGCGATCGCGCTGGCTGACCAGCAGCCCGGCGTTGCGCAGCACGGTGGTGTGCTGGCTGGCCGCGGCGGCGGAGATGTGCAGCCGTCGGGCCATCTCGCCGGTGGTGCAGCCCTCGTCGGCGACCTGGAGCACGGCGGCGCGGGTGCGCCCGAGCAGCGCGGCGAGCGCCTCCCGCTGGGCGGCGTCGCTCTCCCGGCCGCCGCCGGCCTCGGGGGTGAGGCCGCCGAGCCGGTCGACCGGATAGACCAGCACCGGGGGCAGGCTCGGGTCGAGCAGTGCGACCGGGGTGCGGGAGCAGAAGAACGACGGGACGAGCAGCAGACCCCGGCCGTCCAGGTGCAGCTCCCGGGTGTCCGGGTAGTCGAGCACCTCGAGCACCCCGTCGGCCCAGCGCATGGCCGGCTTCAGGCTGGCCAGCAGACCTTCGGCGCCGCCGTCGAGCATGGCCCGGGCGCGGCGGGACCGGTCCGCCTCGACGGCCGCCTGGACCCGCGCCCAGTACGGCGTGACCGCCAACTCCTGGTAGCGCGCCATGGTGTCGGTGAGGTCCTGCAGCACCTCGGGTTCGCCCCGGGCGAGCGCACCTGCCGACGGAGGCAGCGGGGTCTCCCCGGCGAGCACGGTGAGGTCACGACGCAGCCTGCCGAGGGGGGTCCCCCGGACCGCTTCCAGCCCGGCCTCGAACCCGTCCCGGCTGGCGGAGGGGGTGAGGAAGTCGGGGAAGTAGCCGCGTGGCGGGTTGAGCGCGAGCAGCAGGCGGTAGCGCTCGGCCCCGGTGTCGGTGCGCAGGCCGCGTGCCACGCCCCGTCGCCAGGTGGTCGAGAGCGGGTCACGGCCGCGCCCCTGGAGCAGGTGCAGGCTGAGGACCAGTTCCCAGAGCGGGTCCGCGGCCGGGGCGACCCGGGTCCGCAGAATGTCCTCGCTCGAAAAAATGATCTTCAACATGGAGCGCTCCCGGGTGGACGCCGGAGGTGCCGGCCACCCCTGGCACTTTACCCGGCGGCACTAATCTCCATCTTTAAGCGTGACGTGAAAGACCTCGACGCCGGAAGTCGGGTTCGGCAGACTCTGAGTTGCCCGCCGACGCCGGGGCGCAGTGTCGACCCGGTCGCCGGCCGACGGGCGTGGCCGGACGGCACCACGAGGGTCTGCGGATTCGTTCCGCAGGGGTGCCGTCCGGCCCTCGCTCATCCGATCCAGAGCGCCACCCGGTGGTCCTCGTCGGTGACGTAGCACCAGCCTCCCGCCAGCTCGGCCAGCCCCTCCACGTGGTGAAACGGCGCCAGCTCCGCCACCAGGTCGGCGTCGACCCGGGCGTCCCCGCCGGCGACGTGCCGGAACCGCACGTGCCGCGACGTCACCTCGCCGCCGTGCGGGTGGTCGTCGAGCAGCACCGAGCCCTTGCCCAGCGCGTCGATCGAGCCGATCACCGCCGCGTAACCGCCGTCGCCGGTCGGCGTCATCGCGCGGAAGCCGGCCAGCACGCCGGCCGGCGTCACCCCGGTGATCGCGTACGCCCCGAGCGCCCGCGGCCAGCGCGCCGGAGCGCTGTCGTCGAACATCTCCGCCACCCCGGCCAACTCCACGTAGATCGGCTCGCCCGCGGCGGTCACCGGGAAACGCAACCCGAGCAGCACCGTGCCCGCCGGGGTGAACGCCGCCGCCTCGACGTTGAGCGGCAGGTCGTCGTCGGCCAACCGGGTCACCCAGCCCTTGGCCCGGACGGTGCCCCGGGCCCGGGTCTCCACGATGAACCGTCG
Organism: Micromonospora humi; assembly: GCF_900090105.1. Lineage (GTDB taxonomy): Bacteria > Actinomycetota > Actinomycetes > Mycobacteriales > Micromonosporaceae > Micromonospora > Micromonospora humi. The sequence continues at coordinate 119,232 of NZ_FMDM01000004.1, forward strand.
CCGGACCCGCTCGCCCGGCGGCAGCAGGGACAGCGGGGCGGCGACGAGCGCGTCGTTGACCGCCCGGTGCAGCCGGAACCGGTTGCGGACCACCCGCACCGCGAGCGGCCCGGTCACCGCGTCGTCCTCCCGGAACCGGGCCACGAACGCCCGCCGGGGGCGCAGCGGCCCGCCCTTCGACCCGAAGTGCGAGCCGAAGACGTACACCCAGCCGTCGTGGTGGGCGAGGGCCTCGCCGTCCTCGGTGCGCCCGTTCTCCGGACCCGCGTCGGCCGGCACGTGGTGCGCCACCCAGTCGCCGTCGTCCCGCTCCAGCAGCAGCGCCAGGCACCGCTCCACCGGCCCCTCGTCCAGCACGGTCCAGAACCCGCGCCGCGCGCCGTGGGCCCGCAGCAGCGCGGGTGAGCGGACCGGCAGCAGGTCGCTGGCCTCGTTGCCGGCCACCAGGAACTCGACGAGTCGCGGGGTCACCGGGCCAGGGTACGGAGGCGACGCTCGTACAGTGTCCGGGTGCCCGACACCTCCCGCACCACGTACGCCGACCTGCACGCCGACGCCGTCGCGCAGCTGAACCGCTGGACGGCGACCAGCCCGGCGGCCGCCGCCGACCGCGACCGCACCCTGGCTCTGCTGGCCGCCGGGCCGGTGACGATGAGCCGCGCGCACCGGCCCGGGCACGTCACCGCCAGCGCGCTGATCCTCGACCCCACGGGCAGCCGGGTGCTGCTCTGCCTGCACCGCAAGTTCCACCGGTGGGTGCAGCTCGGCGGGCACTGCGAACCCGAGGACCGCACCCTGGCCGCCGCCGCCCTGCGGGAGGCCACCGAGGAGTCCGGCATCGCCGGCCTGACCCTCGACCCGGTGCCGATCGACGTCGACGTGCACCCGGTCGCCTGCCAGGGCGGCTCACTGCACTACGACGTCCGGTACGCGGTGTTCGCCCCGGCCGGCGCGATCGAACGGATCAGCGACGAGTCCGCGGCGCTGGGCTGGTTCCCGCCGGACCGGCTGCCGGAGCCGCTCGCCGACGGGACCGCCCACCTGGTGGCGCCGGCGCTGGCCGTGCTGGCCCGTCGCGCCGCCGGCTGAGGACACCCCGCCCGCGCGACGGGTGCCCGGTCAGACCAGACCCTCGTCGCCACGCTCCTTGAGCTGGTCGACGACCCGCTTCACGTCCTGCGCCCGGTCGCGCGGACAGACCAGCACCGCGTCCGGGGTGTCCACCACGATCAGGTCGTGCACGCCGACCGTGGCGACGAACCGGCCGGAGTGCGGCACCACCACGGTGCCGGTGGTGTCGTGCAGCAGCACGTCCGGCTTCCCGTCGCCGCCGAGCACCACGTTGCCGGCGGCGTCGGCCGGAAGCACCTCGCCGAGGGTGTGGAAGTCGCCGACGTCGTTCCAGCCGAAGTCGCCCGGCACGGTCGCCACCCGGCCGGCGGTCGCCGCGCCCTCCATCACCGCGTAGTCGACCGAGATCTTCGGCAGCGTCGGCCACACGGTGCCGAGCACGTCGTCCTGCTCCGGGGTGCCCCAGGCCGCCGCGATGGCGGTGATCCCGGCGTGCAGCGCCGGCTGCTGGCGGGCCAACTCCGCCAGGAAGACGTCCACCCGCCAGACGAACATGCTGGCGTTCCAGAGGTGCCGGCCGGAGCGGAGGTAACCCTCGGCCACCTCGACCGCCGGCTTCTCCTTGAACTCGCGCACCGGTCGCAACGGCCCGCCGTCCACCGGTTCGCCGGTCTCCAGGTAGCCGTAGCCGGTCTCCGGCCGGGTCGGGGTGATGCCCACCGTCACCAGCAGCCCCTGCTCGGCGCCGCGGATCGCCTGCCGCACCACGGCGGCCAGGCGGTCCGGGTCGGCGATCAGGTGGTCGGCCGCGAACGAGCCCATCACCGCGTCCGGGGCACGCTCGGCGATCACCGCGGCGGCCAGCGCGATGGCCGCGCAGGAGTCTCGCGGTGAGGGCTCCACCAGGACGTTCTCCTCCGGCAGGCCAGCCAGTTGCCGGGCCACCGCCGCGGCGTGCGCGGCCCCGGTGACCACCAGCGTGCGCTCCGGCGTGGTCAGCGGCGCCAACCGGTCGACCGTGGCCTGCAGCAGCGAGGCGGGGGTACCGGTCAGCGGGTGGAGGAACTTGGGGTGGCCGGCGCGGGACAACGGCCACAACCTTGTGCCGCTGCCGCCCGCCGGGATGACGGCGTAGAACATCAGCACATCATGCCCGAAGCGGGCGAGTTGCCACGGCGCGTGTGCGGCGCGCCGTGGCGGACGCTCAGGAACGTGCCCGCCGCCAGGCGGCGATGTGCACCTCCGCGCTGGACTCCCAGGTGAACTCCTTGGCCCGGTCGAAGCCGGCCTTGGCCAGGGAGAGCCGCCGCTGCTCGTCGTCGAGCAGGGCGGCCAGGTCGGTGGCGATCTGGTCCGGGTCCTCACTGGTGTAGGCCACGGCGTCGCCGCCCACCTCGGGCAGGGAGAGCCGAGGCGTGGTGAGCACCGGGGCCGCGCACGCCATGGCCTCCAGGATCGGCAGCCCGAAACCCTCCCCGTAGGACGGGTAGGCGGCGACCAGCGCGCCGCCGAGGAACCCGGGCAGGTCGGCGTAGCGCAGGTAGCCGGGGCGGAGCAGCCGCAGGTGCGACGGGACCTCGGCCACCGCGCGGTCGATGTCGTCGTCGTGGCCCTGGCCGCCGGCCACCACCAGCACCGGCGGGTTGGGCCGGTCGGCCACCGCCCGGGCCCAGCCCCGGATCAGGTTGGGTACGTTCTTGCGCGGCTCCTTGGCGCCCAGGAACGCGACGTAGCTGTTGTCGCCCAGCCCCAGGCGGGCCCGGACCCGGGCCTTCTCCTCGTCGCCCGGCGCGTGGAAGGCGGCCTGGTCGACGCCGTGGTAGGCCACGTCGATCCGGGTCGGGTCGGCGTCCAGCAGCCGGATCAGCTCGTCGCGGGTGGCCTTGCTCGGCACGATCACCCGGGCGGCGCGGCGCAGCGAGGTCTTGATGGCGCTGCGGAAGAACGTCCGGCGCGACTTGTCGTAGTGCTCCGGCTCGGTGAAGAACGTCGCGTCGTGCACGGTCACCGTCACCGGGCATCCGGCTCGCAACGGGCAGGTGTAGAACGGCGAGTGCAGCACCTCCGCGCCGACCTGCTGGGCCAGCAGCGGAAGGCCGGTCTGCTCCCAGGCGAGACGCGCCGGGCGGTGCGCCACCGCCGCCGGCGCGGGGATGATCTCGGCCCCGGGCAGCATCCGGGTGTAGCGCTCCAGGTCGGTGCGGAGGCTCACCACGGCCAGGTCGACGCCGTCGCCGCAGACCCGGCCGAGCGCGCCGAGCAGGCCGTCGACGTATCTACCGACGCCGCCGCGATCGGCGGGGACACTCGTGGCGTCGATGAGAACGCGGGGCGGGCGACCGGCGGTCACGGGGCGACTCCTCAGGTGGCGCGGTTGTGGGGAAGAACACTGTCGGCAAGCCTACGCCGGGCGGGGTGTCCGACGCTGACTGCGACCCGACGGTACGCCGACTTGTCGTTGTCATCGAGTACGCGCCCGGGGCGCGTATCGTTCGCGCCGATGGCCGACAACATTGCCCGGGTGTTCGCCGACGCGATCGCGACCGACCCCACCCGACCGCTGCTGACCTGGTACGACGACGCCACCGGCGAACGCACCGAGCTCTCCGGCGCGACGCTGGCGAACTGGGTCGCCAAGACCGCCAACCTGCTCGTGGACGAGGCCGGCTGCGCGCCCGGCGATCCGGTCGGCGTACTGCTGCCGCCGCACTGGCAGACCGCCGCGGTGCTGCTCGGCTGCTGGTCGGCGAAGCTCACCGTGGTGGACGCCCCGGGGCCGGTGGAGATGCTGTTCACCGCCGTCGACCGGGTCGACGAGGCGGCCCGGTGGCCGGCCGGCGAGCGGTACGCGCTGGCGCTGGACCCGTTCGCGCTGCCGATGCGTCAGGTGCCGGCCGGGTGCGCCGACTTCGTCGGCGCGGTACGCGCCCACGGCGACCACTTCACCCCGTACCCCGAGGCCGGCGAGGGCGACGCGGCGTTGCTGGCCCGCGCGGAGGCCCGCGCCGCGGAGCTGGGCCTCACCCCCGGCGACCGCCTGCTGGTCGACGTGACCCGGCACCCCGACCCGGTCGACTGGCTGCTGGCCCCGCTCACCGCCGGCGCCAGCGTGGTGGCCTGCGCCCACCCCGACCCGACCCGCCACCCCTCCCGCGCCGAAACCGAGAAGGCCACCCACACCCTCCCCTGACCCCCGCCCCTCCCTCCCCGCGATCTTGCACTTTCGGCCCCGGATCGGGGGCGTTCACCCCTTTGGTCGGGGCAGAAACCGCACGATCGGCGAGGAGAGGGTGGGGTCAGGAGGGTTGGCGCTGTCGGGCCAGGGTGGCGAAGGCCGTGAGGGACTCGGGGTTGGCCAGGGCGCCCTTGGCGGCGGCGCGGTCGACCGGGGTGCCGGTCAGGATCTTCTTGACCGGCACCTCCAGCTTCTTCGCGCTCAACGTGCGGGGCACGGCGCGGACCTGGTGGATCTCGTCCGGCACGTGCCGGGGCGACAGCGCGGTCCGCAGCTCGCGGCAGATCTTCTTCCGCATGTCGTCGTCCAGCTCCAGGCCCTCGGCGAGCACCACGAACAGCAGCAGCTCCCCCGCGCCGCCCTCGTCGTCCTCCAGGTGCACCACCACCGAGTCGACCACCTCGTCGAGCCCCTCCACCACGGAGTAGAACTCGGCCGTGCCGAGGCGCACGCCGCCCCGGTTGAGCGTGGCGTCGGACCGGCCGGTGATGACGCAGCCGCCACGCTCGTTCACGGTGATCCAGTCGCCGTGCCGCCACACCCCCGGATAGACCTCGAAGTACGCCTCCCGGTAGCGGTCGCCGTCCGGGTCGTTCCAGAACCCGACCGGCATGCTCGGCATCGGCTCGGTGATCACCAGCTCACCGAGCTGGCCGATCACCGGGGAACCGTCGGCGGAGCGGGCCTCCACCTTCGCGCCCAGCGCCCGGCAGGCGATCTCACCGGCGTACACCGGGAGCAGCGGCACCCCGCCGACGAAGCCGGTGCAGACGTCCGTGCCGCCGGAGAGCGACTGGAGCTGGAGGCGGTCACCGACGTTCTCGTACACCCAGGTGAAGCCCTCGGCGGGCAGCGGCGCGCCGGTCGAGCCGAGGCCGCGCAGCGCGGACAGGTCGGCGACGTCCCGCGGCACCAGCCCGGCCTTGCGGCAGGCCAGCAGGAACGGGGCCGAGGTGCCGAAGTAGGTGGTGCCGGTATCCGCCGCCAGCCGCCACAACGCGCCCAGGTCCGGGTGGCCCGGGTTGCCGTCGAACAGCACGATCGCCGCGCCCACCGCCGGCCCGGAGACCAGGAAGTTCCACATCATCCAGCCGGTGGTGGTGAACCACAGGAACCGGTCGAACGGGCCCAGGTCGTGGTGCAGCGCCAGCATCTTCAGGTGCTCCAGCAGGATGCCGCCGTGCCCGTGCACGATCGGCTTCGGCAGCCCGGTGGTGCCGGAGGAATAGAGCACGTAGAGCGGGTGGTCGAACGGCACCGGGGTGAAGGACAGCGGCTCGTCGGTCTCCGCCGCCAGCTCCGCCCAGGCGAGCGCGCCCTCCGGCACGTCACCGGCGGGGTCGAGGTACCCGATCGCGACGGTGTGCCGCAGCGACGGCAGCGCGGCCCGGATCGCGGCCACCTCGGCGCGCCGGTCCACCGGCTTGTCGCCGTAGCGGTAGCCGTCCACCGCGACCAGCACGGTGGGCTCGATCTGCTGCCAGCGGTCGGTGACGCTGCGGGTGCCGAACTCGGGCGCGCAGGACGAGAAGATCGCGCCCAGGCTCGCGGTGGCGAGCAGCAGGACGTACGTCTCCGGGATGTTCGGCGCGTACGCGGCCACCCGGTCGCCGGGTCCCACGCCGAGCCGGCGCAGGCCGGCGGACACCCGACGGACCCGGTCGCGCAGCTCCGCGGCGGTGAGCGTCTCCGGCGCGCGGGTCTGGCCGTGCGCGATCACCACCGGGGCGTCGTCGCCGAGCCCCGGCATGCGCAACACGTTCTCCGCGTAGTTGAGCGTCGCGCCGGGGAACCAGCGGGCGCCGGGCATGGAGCGCTCGGCGAGCGTGGCGGTCGGCGGGGTGTGCGCCACCACCTGGAAGTAGTCCCAGATCGAGCGCCAGAACGCGTCCAGGTCGGTCACCGACCACTGCCACAACGCGTCGTAGTCGGCGAACTCCAGCCCCCGGTGCTCGGTCAGCCAGCGCAGGTAGTCACCGATCCGGGACCGTTCACGCACGTCGGCCGGCGGCGTCCAGAGCACGTCACCCACAGTTCCACCCTCCCTGGGGCCCGGCACGACACTGTGCATGGGCCGTGGCGCCATCTTGCCCTACCTCGTGCCGCCATTCTCCGCACCGGCACCCGCCCACGGGGCGTGCCCACCCCACACCCCCCGCCCCCTCCCCATGTGGGATGTAAGGAGGGGCCCCTTGTTAACGCATTCTGCAGAGGAAGGGGCCCCGCTTAACACCTCAGGCGGCGCGGTGGGCCTGGATGGCGCGGCGACGGGCCAGGCGGTGCGCCCGTCGGATCTCCGCCTCCCGGAAGCGGCGCTCGTCCTCGGGTGTCTCGGGCAGCACCGGGCGCACCGCGCGGGGCGCGCCGCCGACGTCCACCCCCACGAAGACCAGGTACGCGGTGGCGACCCGCACCGGCTCGTCCTCGGCCGAGTCCCAGCGCTCGCCGACCACCCGCACCCCGACCTCCATCGAGGTGTTGCCGGTCCAGTTGACCTGGGCGTGCGCGTGCACCAGATCCCCCACCCGGACCGGCTCGGAGAAAACGATCTCGTCGATGGAGGCGGTGACCGCGGTGCCGCCGCTGTGCCGGGCCGCCGCGGCGCCGGCCACGTCGTCGACGAACTTCATCAGTACCCCACCGTGCACGGTCCCGTACAGATTGACATCGACGGCGGTCATGATGCGACTCAGCGTGACGCGGGAGTACGAGGTCGGCTTACCCGGCGGGACCGCGGGATGATCTGTCATGCCGGAAACGGTACGGTGCGCGGATGCGACATCTCTGGAGCTTCCTCGCCGGGTTGGTGGTGGCGCCCGTCACCTGGGTGCTCGTCACCCTCGGTCAGGACGGATCTGGGCGGACCGTCAACCGCTGGGTGGAGATCGGTACGTACAGCACCCCGAACCTGATCGAGCCGGCCGTCTATCTGGGCGTCGCCGGCGTCCTGCTCGGCCTGCTCGGCACACTGCGCTTCTCGCCGCTCGGCCCGCTCGTGGCGGGACTGCTGCTCGTGGTCCCCTACCTCGGGCTGTTCGTCGCGCCGTTCACCGTGCGGGACCGGGTGCCCGGCGACCTGAAGCTGCTCGGTGACCCGCTGCCGCTGCGCCAGCCGCTGGACAATGGCACGCTGTTCCTCATCGGCATGCTGCTGCTGATGGCCGTGTTCAGCGCGGGGCGGTGGCGGCGCCGACCCGTGCCGGCGACGGACGGGGCGGAGCTGACCCCGGACGTCACGCCGGCCGAGCAGCGGCCCGCGTCCACCGACTGGCCGCCGCCCGGCCCGCCGAAGGATCCGGACACCGCCCCGCTCACGCTGGCCTACCCCGAGAACCCCACCGAACCCCTGCCCCGCCGCACCGGCGGCGAGTCGCCGTGGTCCGCCCCGCCGCGCGGCGGCAACCGGCCGGACGACCTGACCGACCGGCGTTGACAGCGCGGGCGGGCCGGGGTCGACCCCGGCCCGCCCGCCCGAACGCCTCGGACCCCGGTCAGCCCTTGAGCAGCTGGCGGGCCATGACGATGCGCTGCACCTGGTTGGTGCCCTCGTAGATCTGGGTGATCTTGGCGTCCCGCATCATCCGCTCGACCGGGTAGTCGCGGGTGTAGCCGTAGCCGCCGAGCAGCTGGACCGCGTCGGTGGTGATCTCCATGGCGGCGTCCGAGGCGAAGCACTTCGCGGCCGCGCCGAAGTAGGTCAGGTCCGCGTCGCCCCGCTCGGACTTGCCGGCGGCGGCGTACGTGAGCTGCCGGGCCGCCTCCAGCTTCATCCCCATGTCGGCGAGCATGAACTGGATACCCTGGAACTCGGCGACCGCCTTGCCGAACTGCTTGCGCTCCTGCACGTAACCCTTGGCGTAGTCCAGCGCGCCCTGCGCGATGCCGATCGCCTGCGCCGCGATGGTGACCCGGGTGTGGTCGAGCGTCTGCATGGCGGTGGCGAAGCCGGTGCCCTCCGCGCCGATCATCCGGTCGGCCGGGATCCGGACGTTGTCGAGGTAGACCTCGCGGGTCGGCGAGCCCTTGATGCCGAGCTTCTTCTCCGGCGCGCCGAAGCTCACGCCCGGGTCGGACTTCTCCACCACGAAGGCGGAGATGCCCTTCGAGCGGGCTGTGGGGTCGGTCACCGCGAAGACGGTGTAGAACTCGGAGACCCCCGCGTTGGTGATCCACCGCTTCACGCCGTTGAGCACCCAGTGGTCCCCGTCACGTACCGCCCTGGTGGTCATCGACGCCGCGTCGCTGCCCGCCTCCGGCTCGGAGAGGCAGTAGGAGAACATCGCGTCGCCGGAGGCGACCGGGGTCAGGTATTTCCGCTTCAGCTCCTCGGAGCCGGCCAGCAGCAGCGGCATGGTGCCCAGCTTGTTCACGGCCGGGATCAGCGAGGACGAGGCGCAGGCCCGGGCCACCTCCTCGATCACGATGGCCGTGGCGAGCGCGTCCGCGCCGGCGCCGCCGTACTCCACCGGGACGTGCGGGGCGTGGAAGTCGGCCGCCCGCAGCGCGTCGTAGGACGCCTTCGGGAACTCACCTGTCTCGTCCGCCTCGGTGGCATGCGGAGCCACCTTGGCCGCACAGACCTCACGGACCGCCTCCCGGATCGCCTCGTGCTCCTCCGGCAACCGGTAGACGTCGAACGACTGCTCTGCGGCCATGTCGGCCCTCCCCTTCCACCGCTATCATGCGCAGTCTGTGCCGCCCGGGGGCCGCCGACTGCCGCAGACTGAAGAATAGCCACCAGGCCCGACCGAACCCTACCGGCGGGTAGGCCCGCGGCCGGGCGTCGCCCGTCCGACCAACTACCCTCAGACAGAATCAGTCCCCTCGGTGCCCGGCCTAGGCGCCCCAGCAGATGCGACGCGAGGATGCGCCGCCAGCGCGAGCGGAGAAGACAGGCGTGACGATCCCGTACCCGAACTCCCAGCCGATGCCCGCCATCGCCGCGGTCACCCCGCCGTCGGGCTCGGCCCGGCCCCGGGTGACCTTCCTCGGCACCGGCTACCTCGGCGCGACGTACGCCATCTGCTACGCCGAGCTGGGTTACGAGGTGCTCGGCTTCGACGTCGACGCGGACAAGATCGCCAAGTTGAACGCCGGTGAGGTGCCGATCCACGAGCCCGGCCTCGACGAGCTGCTGCGACGCAACCTGGCCGCCGGCCGGCTGCGGTTCAGCACCGACATCCAGGAGACCGCCGACTTCGGCGACGTGCACTTCATCTGCGTCGGGACCCCGCAGCGGGCCGACGGCATGGGCGCCGACCTGTCATACGTCGAGGCGTCGGTGACCAGCCTGGCCCAGCACCTGACCCGCAAGGCGCTGATCGTCGGCAAGTCCACCGTGCCGGTGGGCACCGCCGAGTGGGTGGAGCAGCTGGTCGGCAAGCACACCCCGACGGACCTCGGCGTCGAGGTGGCGTGGAGCCCCGAGTTCCTCCAGGAGGGCTTCGCCGTCGACGACGTGCTGCGCCCCAACCGGATCGTGGTCGGCGTCAAGAGCGAGTGGGCCAACGGCATGCTCTTCGCCGCCCACAAGGGCGTCTTCGACCTGGCCGCCACCGAGGACCGCGAGGTGCCCCTGGTGGTCACCGACTTCGCGACCGCCGAGTTGGTCAAGGTCGCCGCGAACGCGTTCCTGGCCACCAAGATCTCGTTCATCAACGCGATGGCCGAGGTCTGCGAGGCCGCCGGCGGCGACGTCACCCAGCTCGCCCGCTCCATCGGCTACGACCCGCGGATCGGCAACCGGTTCCTGCAGGCCGGGCTCGGCTTCGGCGGCGCCTGCCTGCCGAAGGACATCCGCGCCTTCCAGGCCCGCGCCCAGGAGCTCGGCGCCGGCGAGGCGCTGCGTTTCCTGCACGAGGTCGACCTGATCAACATGCGCCGGCGGACCCGGGTGGTGCAGCTCGCCGCCGAGTTGCTCGGCCGCCGCTCCGGCCCGGCCGGGCCGGACCTCTCCGGCACCCGGGTCGCGGTGCTGGGCGCCACCTTCAAACCCAACACCGACGACGTACGCGACGCGCCCGCGCTCGCGGTGGCCGCGCTGCTCGGCAAGGCCGGCGCCGACGTGCACGTCTTCGACCCGCAGGGGATCGAGAACGCGCGTCGCGCGGTGCCCGGCCTCGCCTACGAGGACTCCATGAACGACGCGGTCCAGGGCGCCGACCTGGTCTGCGTGCTCACCGAGTGGGCCGAGTTCCGCAACGCCGACCCGGTGGCCATGGGCGAGCTGGTCAACGGCCGCAAGGTCGTCGACGGCCGCAACTGCCTGGACTCCACACTGTGGACGCAGGCCGGCTGGGAGTACCGCGGCCTCGGCCGCCCCTGACCGATCGACACCGGGCCGGCCGGTCGGGGACCAGGTCCCCGGCCGGCCGGCCCTTTTTGTTGTCCGGAACGCGCCGGCAACTGTCGAAATCCCGGCCCGGTCAAGGCATGCTTCTGAGTGGTCCACAGTGCGACGGGCGCGGGCGGACGGGAGACTGTCGTGGAGAGCTTCAGGTGCGCCGGGTGCGGGCGGGAGATCAAGCCCGCCGCCGTCTGCCCACACTGCGGCGCGGCCCAGCCACAGTGGGCCGAGCACCTGGCCGACATCGAGCGCTCGATCGCCGAGATGAAGGCCCGCGACGCCGAGATCGCCCGCGAGCAGCGGCAGATCGCCGCCAAGATGCAGGCCGCCCTCTTCCAGCGCGACATCCTGGCGCACGCCGGTGAGGAGCGGATCAAGCAGGCCACCCGGCCCCGCAAGGTGCTGCGCCGGCGTCCGGGGCGCCGCCCGCCCACCGCCACCACCGGCGCCCCGCCCCGGGTGCCCCGGCAGGGCACCCCGCCGCCCGCACCGGACGACCTGCCTCCGTCGCCGCCCCGCGGCCGCCCGCAGTGGCTCGACGCGGACGACCCGGAGCACCCGCCGGAGGCGTCCTCGCGCGAGGTGCAGAACATCCCCCTCGGGCTCGGCGCGCTGCTGCTCGGCGTCGCGGCGGTGGTCTTCGCCGCCGTCGCCACCAGCTCGATGGACGCGCTGGCCCGGCTCGGCGTGCTGCTGGTCGCCACCGTGGTGATGCTGCTCGCCCCGCCGGTGCTGGCCCGCCGCGGCCTCACCTCGACCGCCGAGACCATCGCCGCGGTCGGGCTGCTGCTGGTGCCGCTGGCCGGGTACGCGGTCTGGGCCGTCGACCGGATCGGCGGCGGCACCTCGGGGGCCGCGTTCGCCGGGTCGATCTTCCTGGTCACCACAGTGGTCGCGGTCGGCTACGCGTACGGCACCGGGTTGCGCGCCCCCCGCTTCGCCACCGTGCTGGCCGCCCAGCCGGTGCTGCCGCTGCTGGCGTACGAGCGGATCACCGGGCCGGCCGGCTGGGCCCTGGTGCTCACCGTGGTGGCCGTGCTGGACCTGGCGCTGGCCCGCTCCGCGGTGGTGCGGGAGCGGCCGGTCCGGTCGGACCTGCCCCCCACCGCGCCACCGGCTCCGGCGCCGCCGCGGCAGCGCGTCGACGACGACCGACCCGAGTCCGCGCCGGAGGAGGCCGCCGAGGTGCTCGGCGGTGAGCCGCCCGCCGGCCCGGACACCGCCGCGACCCGACCGGTGCCGTGGCTGCGCGAGCTGACCTGGTTGCTGCACGGCGTGGCGGTCGCGCTCGCCCTGGCGTACGCGGTCACCGCCCTGCTGCGGTCCGCCACCGTGCCGGCCGCCGCGGCCGCCGGCACGGTGCTGCTGCTGGCGGCGCTGACCGCGCTCGCCGGCACGCTGGTGCTGCGCCGCCCGCCACTGCCCGACGTGGGCGCCGGCATCGTCACGCTCGCGGTGATCGGCGCGCTCGGTCGGGTCGCCTCGGTGGCCCTGCCCGGCCGGTCCCTGCTGCTGATCTCCGCGGTCATCGCGCTCACCGGGTTGGCCGTCCGGGCGATGCCGGAGGCGGCCCGCCGGGGCCCGCAGCTCGCCTCCGCGGTGGCGCTCACGGTCAGCGGCCTGGTGGTCGCCGGCGGGGCGCTGCGGGCCGGGCTGGCCCCGGTCCGGGCGGCGCTGCCGGCCTGGTCGGCCGACCTGAGCGGATGGCACGCAGAGCTGGCCCGGGCGGTCGGTCCGACCGGTTGGCAGCTCGCCGCCAGCGCGCTGCTGCTCACCGTCGCCGCCGTGGTCGCGCTGCCGATCGAGATCCGGCGGGAGTTCGCCGTGGTCGGCGCGGCGCTCACCGCGCTCGCCGTGCCGGCCTCGCTCGGCCTGGGCTGGGCGGTGGCCTGCTGGCCGATGCTGCTGACCGCGGTCGCCGTCGGGGTGCTCGGGCTCACCGCCGGCACCGAACGCGCCGCCGTGGTGCACGCGGTGACCGCCGCCGTGCTGGGGTTGACCGGGGCCGGGGCGGCGCTCGCCCGGCCGGCGCTCACCGCCGCGGCACTGACCCTGCTCTTCCTCGCCGGGGCGCTGGTCTCGCTCGCGCCCCGGGTCCGGATCGCCGCCGCCGCGACGGACCCGGTCTGCGCCTGGGCCGCCGGCGGCGCGGCGTTCGCCCTGCCCGGCGCGGTGGCCGCGTTCGTCGCCGCCACGGTGCCGACGCCACCGACGCCCACCCCGGCCAACCTGCGTGAGATCACCGTCCCGATCCTCGCCGCGAGTTTCCTGGCCGTCTGCGTGACGCTGGCGTACGCCGCCCTGGTCCAGGTGGCGCAGCGGCAGCTGAGCATGCCGCACGCGCTCGGCACGGTGCTCGGCGCGGTGGCGGTCGCCGCCGCCGGCTTCGGTGCGCCCGGTGCCACCTCGGCGGACGCCTGGGTGGGTGGCCTGCTGCTGATCAGCGCCGCGTTGCTGGCGCTCGCCCCGCGGATCGACGCCGGACGCCGCGCCGACATGTCGCTCGACGGGTCGGACCTGGCCCTCGCCGCCACCACGGTGGCGCTGGTCGCCACCCTGGCCCGGATCGCCGCGGTGCTCGCGCCGGGCGGCCAACTCGTGGTGGCGGCCGCGCTGGTGCTGGTGGTGGCGGTCGCCGCCCGGGCGCTGCCGGAGGAGTGGCGGCGTGGGCCGATCCTCGGCATCGCGGCCGGCGGCACGCTGATCGGTCTCATCGCCGCCTGGAGCGCGCTGCGCGGCGGCGTCGGCGTGCTGGCCACCCCCGGCCCGATCTGGGCCGGTGACCTGAGCGGCTGGCCGGCCGCGCCCACCGGCGGTGCCACCTGGCAGGCGCCCGTGGCGTTGGCGCTGCTGGCGGTGACCGCCGCCATCCTGCTGCCGCCACCGTGGAAGTACGACGTCTCGGGCGTGGCCGCGGTCCTCGCCACCGTGGGCGCGCCGGCCGCGTTCGACCTGCCCTGGTGGTCGCCGGTGCTGGTCGGCGCCATGGCGGCCACGGTCTACGGGATGGCGGCGGTGGCCGCGGCGGACCCGCGGGCCGCGTTGTCCCGGGCCACCGTCGCCGGGGTGGTGGCGCTGCACGCCACCGGCGCCGGACTGGTCCGGCCCTGGACCACCGCGCTGGCGTTGGGCAGCATCGCGTTGATCGGGGTGACGGTGGCGGCCCTGGCCCGGTCGTTCGCGCCGACCCTGGTGGAGGACGTCCGCGCCGAGGGCATGCCGCCGCACCTGGTCCAGGTGGGCGGCGCGGCCGCCGGCGCGGCCCTGCTCGCCCTGCCCGGCGCGGTGGCCGCGCTGTCCGCCGAGTTCGACCGTCCCGCACAGGTGGTGCTCACCGCCGCGCTGGCCGCCGCCAGCATCGGCCTGGCCGTGGTCGCGGCGGTCCGCCGGCAGGTGCCGCAGTACCTTCCGTACGCCAGCGTGGCCGTCGTCGGCGCGGCCACCGTCACCGCCGCCGCCGCGCTCCTCGTCCATCTGCCCGCCGGCGTGTACGCCGCCGCCGCGGCGCTGCTCGGCGTGCTCGCCGAACTCATCCGCGCGGCCACCGTCCCGCCGGCCGGCTCGGCCCGGCCGGTACGCCGCTGGTCGGTGCTGCTGAACGGGGCGCTGCGCCGGGACCGGAACGAGCCCACCGAGCTGCGGTGGCGGGTCAGCCCGGCGGCGGGGGCGCTGGCCGCGGCGGCGCTGCCCACCGCGCTGGCGCTGGTCACCCTGGCGCCGCCGCTGGTGGTGGCGCTCTTCTCCACGTTCGTCGTGCTGGGACGGGTCTGGCAGGGGCCGCCGCCGGAGCTGCTCACCCCGCCGCCGGACGCGGTGGATCCCACCCACGTGCTCACCGCGCTGCTGCTGACCGCGACCGCGGCGCTGGCCGCGACCGGGTTCAGCGGCGGGCGCCGGTCCCGGGCGGTGCCGGTGATCCTGCCCGGGGCCGCCCTCACGCTGCTGATCACGCCGGTGGCGCTCGGTCAGGGCTGGCCGATCACCGCGCAGGCCGGGCTGGTGGTGTTCACCATCTCGATGCTGGGGCTGGCGCTGACCCCGCCGCCGGCACTGGCCGAGCCGGGCCGCTCGATCCGGGTCGCCCGGGTGCTGGTCTTCGTCATCGGGTTGGCCGCCGGCGGCGCCGGGCTCGCCGGCGCCCTCGCCACCCGTGACCTGACCCTGATCACGCTGGGGAGTGCCGTCGCCGTGGGCCTGGTCGCCGCGTTCTACGGGACCACCCAGCGGGCCCGCATCCTCGGCTGGCTGTTCGCCTCGCTGATGGCCCAGCTCTTCGTGCTCACGCTGGGTCTGGTGGCCGGGCTCGCCGCGGTCTGGTCCGCGTTCGGGGTACTCGCGGTCGGCGCCGCGTTGCAGGTCTTCGCCGCCACCCTGCCCCGGCTGCGCCGGCCCGAGGCCTACCGGGAGGCGGCCACGGTCGAGTGGAGCGGTTACGGCGCGGCGCTGATCGCGCTGGCCCTGGCGTACGATTCGCCCCGGCACATCGCCGCGCTGCTGGCCGCCTGGGGCGCGGTGCTCGGGATCGCGGCCAGCCGCCCGGGGCGGCGCCCGACGGAGCGGAACCTGCTGTTCTGGGCGGTGGTGGCCTGCGAGATCAGCGCCTGGTGGATCCTGATGCGGGTGTCCGACGTGGCCCTGCCCGAGGCGTACACCCTGCCGTTCGCGGCGCTGGCCCTGCTGGTCGGGGTGCTGCAACTGCGCCACCGGCCGGACATGTCGAGCTGGGTGGCGTACGGGCCGGCGCTGGTGACCGCGTTCCTGCCGTCGCTGGCGATCGTGGTGGCGACCGACTCCAGCATGCTGCGTCAGGTGCTGCTGCTGCTCGGCGCCGTGGCGGTGCTGATCTTCGGCTCGACGAGCCGGCAACAGGCGCCGGTGATCGTCGGTGCCACGGTGACCGCGATCGCCGCGGTACACGCGCTGTTCAGCCTCGGCCCGTGGCTGGTCCTGATCCCGGTCGGCCTCGTGTTGCTGGTGCTGGGCGCGAGCAACGAGCGTCGCCGCCGCGCCCAGGAGCGCCTGCAGACCGCGCTGCGCGGGATGCGCTGAGGCGCCGGCGGCGCGTCAACCCGTGGCCCTGCCGGCGCGTCAACCGGTCGCTGTCCGTAGCGGCCGGTCGGCGCGGCCCGCACCCGTCCCGCTGCCTTTGCTCTGCAGCCACGGACGCATCGGTAACGGAAAGCGACCGGCGAGGCCGGGACGGGATACGGGCATCGGTACCAAAGACCAGTTCGGAGCCGTGCTGCGTCGGTGGCTGCAGAGCAAAGGCGGCGACGGGTCACCACCCGGCGCACCGGCGGCAGTTACTCTGCGCGACCCGACGCCGCGAACACGGAGGGTAAGTTTCCCGGCTCAGCGCAGCGCGGCGCGGAGCGCGGCTTCCTTCTCGGCGACCAGGTCCTCCAGGCTCGCCTGGTAGCCGGCCATCTTCTCGCGCAGCACCGGGTCGGCAGCCCCCAGGATGCGGACGGCGAGCAGCCCGGCGTTACGGGCGTTGCCGATCGACACGGTGGCGACCGGCACACCTGCCGGCATCTGCACGATGGACAGCAGCGAGTCCATCCCGTCCAGGTACTTCAGCGGCACCGGCACGCCGATCACCGGCAGCGGGGTGACCGAGGCGACCATGCCGGGCAGGTGGGCCGCCCCGCCCGCACCGGCGATGATCACCCGGATGCCCCGGGCGGCGGCCTCCCGGCCGTACTCGATCATCTTGAGCGGGGTGCGGTGCGCGGAGACCACGCCGACCTCGTGCGGCACGCCGAACTCGTCCAACGCGTCGGCGGCGGCCCGCATGGTCGGCCAGTCCGAGTCACTGCCCATGATCAGCCCGACCGTGCTCATGAGCGTCCCTCCTGAAGCCAGCGGGCCGCGCGCGCGGCCCGGGCGCGTACCTCTGCCAGGTCGGTCCCGAGCACCGTGACGTGCCCGATCTTGCGGCCCGGACGCACCTGTTTGCCGTACAGGTGGACCTTGGCGCCGGGTTCGGCGGCGAAGAGGTGGTGCAGCCGCTCGTCGATCGAGATGCCACCCGGCTCCCCGCCGAGCACGTTCGCCATCACCACGACCGGCGCGGTGAGCGAGGTGTCCCCCATCGGATAGTCGAGCACCGCCCGCAGGTGCTGCTCGAACTGCGACGTGCGGGCACCCTCGATGGTCCAGTGCCCGGAGTTGTGCGGGCGCATGGCCAGCTCGTTGACGACCAGCCCACCGGACGTGTCGAACAGCTCCACCGCGAGCAGCCCGACCACGCCGAGCGCGGTGGCCAGGTCGATGGCGAGCTGCTGCGCCGCGACCGCCTGCTCCTCCGGCAGGTCGGGCGCCGGTGCCAGCACCTCGACGCAGATGCCGTCGCGCTGCACCGTCTCCACCACCGGATACGCGGCGACCTGCCCGAACGGCGAGCGGGCCACCTGCACTGCCAGTTCCCGGCGCAGCGCCACCCGCTCCTCCACCAGCAGCGGAGTGCCGCCGTCGAGCAGCGTCGCGGCCAGCTCGGCCGCCTGGTCGGCGTCGTCCACCATCCAGACGCCCCGGCCGTCGTAGCCGCCCCGGGCGGCCTTGAGCACCACCGGCCAGCCGGTCTCCGCGCCGAACGCGACCAGGTCGGCCGGCGACTCCACCGGACGCCAGGCCGGGTTCGGCGCGCCCAGCTCGCCGAGCCGCTCCCGCATCACCCGCTTGTCCTGCGCGTGCACCAGCGCCTCGGCCGGCGGGAACAGCTTCACGCCCTCGTCGGTCAGCGCCTGGATGTGCGCGTTCGGCACGTGCTCGTGGTCGAAGGTGACCACGTCGCAGCCCTTCGCGAACGTGCGCAGCGCGGTCAGGTCGGTGTGATCGCCGTACTGGACGTCGGCGGCGACCAGCGCCGCGCCGTCGTCCGGGGCGAGCGCCAGCACACGAAGCGACTGGCCGAGGGCGATGGCGGCCTGGTGGGTCATCCGGGCGAGCTGGCCGCCGCCCACCATGCCCACGACGGGGAGTCCGGTACGGGAGTCCATAGCGCCGCCAGCCTAGCCGGGCCGGCGGTCGGCCGGACCGCGAGGTCGGCCCGTCCCACCGGCGCCGCGGGGCGGCTCAGCCGAGCTGGGCGACCAACTCGTCGACCGAGGTCACCGGCCGCTGGCAGACGAACCCCCGGCAGACGTACGCGGTGGGCCGCCCGTCGACCAGCGGCCGGTCGGCCAGCAGCGGCACACCGGGCTGGTCCGGGGCGCCGGCCACCACCACCGCGCCGGGCGGGGCGTGCCGGTGCGCGGCGGCCACCAGCGGGTCACCGGCCGGGTCGTCGGTCACCACCGCGATCTCGTACGGCCCGGAGAGCAGCGCCTCGCCGACCGTGGCGGCGTAGCCGGTGAACCGGGCGTGCCGGTCGACGATCGGCGCGACCGTCGACAGCGTCTGCTCGGCCGCCTCCCGGTAGCGGGTCTCCCCGGTCAGCGCCGCGTACGCGACGAGCGCCGCGACGATCGCCGAGCGGCCGGACGGCGTCGCGTTGTCGGTCGGGTCGGCGGGGCGGGTGACCAGACGCTCGGCGTCGTCGGCGGTGTCGTAGAAGCCGCCGTCCGGTGCCGCGAACCGGGCCAGCGCCACGTCGAGCAGCTCACCCGCCAGGGTCAGCCAGCGCCCCTCGCCGGTGAGCTGGTGCAGCGCGCAGAACGCCTCCGCGACGCAGCCGTAGTCCTCCAGCACGCCGGCCGGCTCGCCGACCACCTTGTCCCGGGAGACCCGGCGCAGCCGGCCGTCCACCAGGTGCACGGCGGCCAGGTGCTCGGCGGCGTCGCGCATCGCGCCGTCGGCGACGATGACCACACCCTCCATCAGGTTCGCGTCCTCGTCGTCCGGGGCCGCGTGGAGCGCGGCGACCTGCTGGAACTCCGCGAGCGCGGTGATCGCCAGGCCGTTCCAGGCGGCCACCACCTTGTCGTCGCGGGCCGGTTGGGGACGGGTGTCCCGGGCGGCGAGCAGCCGGCCCACCACGTCCCGCCAGCGGGCCCGAACCGCCGGGTCGGCGTCGTCGACGTCCCGGGCGAGCCGCAGCACGCTCGCGCCCTCCTCGAACGTGCCCGCTTCGGTGACGGTGAACAGGTCGGCGGCGAAGCGGCCGTCCTCCTCCCCCAACACCTCGACGAGCTGGGCGGGCGTCCAGACGTAGGTCAGCCCCTCGACGCCCTGGGTGTCCGCGTCCAGCGCCGAGGCGAACCCCTCGCCGGCCCGGTGCAACTCGTCGGCGAGGAAGCGTGCGGTGTCGCGGGCCACCCGGCGGGCCAGCCGGTCACCGGTGAGCCGCCAGAGCTGGGTGTAGACCCGCAGCAGCAGCGCGTTGTCGTAGAGCATCTTCTCGAAGTGCGGCACGGTCCAGTGGCCGTCCACCGAATAGCGGGCGAAGCCGCCGGCGAGCTGGTCGTTCAGGCCGCCGCGAGCCATCGCCTCGGCGGTGTGCCGGACGATCTCCAGGCTGCGCGCCGAACCGGTGCGCCGGTGGTGCCGCAGCAGGAAGAGCAGGTTCATGTGCGGCGGGAACTTCGGCGCGCCGCCGAAGCCGCCGTTCGTCTCGTCGTACTCCTTCGCGAGCTGGGCGGCGGCGCCGTCGAGCAGCTCGGCGGTGAGCGGGGCGGTCACGCCGCCGACGGCCTGGGCGCCGCCGATCGCCTCGACCACGGCGGCGCCCTGACGCAGCACCGCGTCGCGCTGTTCCCGCCAGGCGGTGGCGACGGAGCCGAGCAGGCGGATGAAGTTGGTCCGGGGGAAGTAGGTGCCGCAGAAGAACGGGGTGCCGTCCGGGGTGGCGAAGACCGTCATCGGCCAGCCACCCTGGCCGGTCATCGCCTGGGTGGCGGTCATGTAGACCGCGTCGACGTCGGGGCGCTCCTCGCGGTCGACCTTGACGCAGACGAAGTCGTCGTTCATCAACCGGGCCACCGCGTCGTTCTCGAACGACTCGTGGGCCATCACGTGGCACCAGTGACACGCCGCGTAGCCGACCGAGATGAGCACCGGCACGTCGCGCCGTTTCGCCTCGGCGAACGCCTCGTCGCACCAGGGCCACCAGTCCACCGGGTTGTCGGCGTGCTGGAGCAGGTAGGGCGAGGTGGCCTCGGCGAGTCGATTCACCATCCGACCATAGCGAGCGCTCGGTGCCCGCGCGCCACGAGCGGACCGGGTCAGCGGGTGAGGGTGAGCGTCGAGGTGTCCGTCACGGTGTATTCGTTCCAGTATTCGACGTCGCGGACCGGCACCTCGGTGACCGCCTGCGCGGTGCCGCGCTGCAACGTGACGTCGCCCGGATGGGTGGTGGCCGACCAGGGCACGTCCCGGCCGGGGGTGCACGGGACCTGGACGCTGTAGTAACCGCGCACCAGGCCGGCCTTCTTCTGCTGCTGGACCAACTCGCCGCCCACGTAGATCGTCTCCGCCCGGGTGCACGTGATCGAGCCCCGGACGGTGGCGAGGCCCTTGTTGCTCACGGTGGCCACCGGGTCGACGGTCAGGGTGACGTCGAGCGCCGGCACCGGCGGCAGGTTCGAGATGTGGATCTCACCGCGCAGGCCGCCGGTCGCGCCCGCGCAGCGGATCTCGAAGGTGGCGTCGAAACGCTCGACGTAGTCGAAGGGGCCCCAGGCGGCGTCGAGGACGGTGAACGAGCCGGTGCTCTGCGCGCAGGAGCGCCCCCAACCCCCGTTGGCGAACCGGATGCCGGCCGCGTGGTTCTCGTAGTCCGGCTGCCCGACGTTCTGGTAGGCGTCACCCGCCTTCAGCGTGGCCGGCGCGGTGAGGTCGAGGTCCCAGGTGTTGTCGAGGTCGCTCCAGAAATCCATCTGGAACTGCTGCCCGCTCCAGCCCACCGCGCTCATCTCGTCGCCCGGGGTCGGCGCCGCCGAGCTGTAGGAGTAGGAGTTGCCGGCGGTGATCGGATCGCCGGGCTCACCGGTGACGCTGAACGACCATGCCTGCACCGGGCGGGCCTGCGCCGGCGCGGAGCCGACCAGGCCGGCTGCGCCGGCGGTCAGCGCCATGGTCGCGGCGAACAGAACCCGTCGCCAGGAACGTCTCGTCATCGTCGTCCTCCCCGTGTGGACGTGCGCGGAACGCCGTCGCGCCCACCGTGCCCGAAGACTAGGTCCAATCGGGTCACGCCCGCTGCCCCGCACCGGTGGGATGTCGGCAGCCCGACGACTCGCCACGGATCATCCTTCCACTATTCACCTTCGTCTATTTAGATCGACGCATGCCCGGCGTGCCCACCGCCGGTACGTCCGAAGGAGACGGTCCATGCGCAGACTCCCCGCCCTGCTCACCCTCGCCGCCCTGGCCGGCTCGACACTGGCGCCGGGCGCCGCGTCCGCCGCGGTGCCGCCGGAGACCCGGTGGTCCGCCAGCACCGCCGTCGGGATCCACAACACGTACGAGCGCGGCACCTACCCCTACCTGGCCCAGGCGCTCGACGCCCGGCCCGGGCTGATCGAGCTGGACGTCTGGCCGGACGTGCTCACCCGGCAGTGGCGGGTCAGTCACAGCAACCCGCTCGGCAACGACAACAACTGCGTGGCCGCCACCAGCGCGGCGCAGCTCTACACCGGCACCCGGAACAAGAACCTGGAGAGCTGCCTGGACGACATCCGGCTCTGGCTCGGCGCACACCCCGACGCCGGTCCGGTGGTCCTCAAGCTGGAACTCAAGACCGGCTTCAGCAGCCGCACCGGGCAGGGGCCGGCCCAGCTCGACGCGGTCCTCGCCGCGCGCCTCGGCGACCGGGTGTTCCGCCCGGCTGACCTGCTCGGCGGCCACCCCACCCTGGACGCCGCGGCCCGCGCCGACGCCTGGCCGACCCGGGCGCAGCTCGCCGGAAAGGTCGTCGTGGAGCTGATTCCCGGCACCGTCGAGGAGGGCAACCCGACCGACACGCTCTGGACCGACGTGGAGTACGCCCGTCACCTGGCCGGCCTGGCCGCGGCCGGCACGCTCGGCAGCGCCCAAGCGTTCCCGGCCGTGCACCGGGCCCAGGCCGGCGACCCGCGCACCCGGTACGCGGACACCGCGCTGCGGCAGTGGTTCGTGCTCTTCGACGGCGACGCCTCGGCGTACGTCGGCGGCGGCATCGACACCGCCTGGTACGACGCCAACCACTACCTGCTGGTGATGACCGACGCGCAGAACGTGCCGCCCGCGGTCCCCGGCGGTGACGCCGACGCGGCGGCGGCCCGGGTCGCCCAGCTCGCCCGCGCGCACGCCAGCATCGCCTCGGCCGACTGGGCCACGCTGCCGACCGTCCTCGACGACGTGCTGCCGCGCGGCTGAGCACACCGCTCCGCGCCGCCGGGGGCACCTCCGGCGGCGCGGGACCGGCTCAGGAGGCGCCGTCGGCGCGCAGCGGGAAGACGTTGTCGCGGGCGGTGTCGCGCAGCGACCCGAGCACCGCGCCGATCTTGTCCGCCGGCATCGGCTTGAAGAAGTGGTAGCCCTGGGCGGCGGTGCAGCCCAGCTCGGCCAGGGCGGTGCGCTGCTCGGCCGTCTCCACGCCCTCCGCCACCACCCGCAGGCCCAGCTCGTGGGCGAGCCCGACGGTGGTCCGGACGATCGCCGCCGCCTCCGGCGAGTCGGCCATCCGGATCACGAAGGAGCGGTCCACCTTCAGCTCGTCGACAGCGATCCGGGTGAGGAACGTCAGCGAGGAGAAGCCGGTGCCGAAGTCGTCGACGGCGAGCTGCACGCCCATCGCCCGCAGCGTGGCCAGCACCTCGTCGATCACCTCCAGCTCGCTCATCACCACCGTCTCGGTGATCTCCAGGACCAGCCGGCGCGGCGGGACCTGGTGCCGGCGCAACGCCTCCTCGATCTCGGCGGGCAGCCGCGGGTCGAGCAGGCTGCGCGCCGACAGGTTCACCGAGATGGGCACGTCCAGCCCCTCCCGCGCCCACCCGGCGGCCACCTCCAGCGCCTTGTTCAACACGTAGCGGGTGAAGCTGCCGAGCTGCTCGCTGTTCTCCACCGGGCGGATGAAGTCGGACGGGCCGAGCCAGCCCCGGCGTGGGTGCCGCCACCGGATCAACGCCTCCACCCCGGTCGGCGCGCCGGTGGCCAGGTCCACCGCCGGCTGCAACGCCAGCACCAGCTGGTCGTCGGCGGCCAGCGCCTCCCGCAGCTCCGCGAGCAACGCCAGGTGGTCGGTGCTCGCCGCGTCCCGCGAGCTGTCGTACGCGGCGACGCTGCCGCCGCCCTCCTTCGCCTGGTACATCGCGATGTCGGCGCGGCGCAGCAGCTCGGTCAGGTCGGCGGTGCCCGCGTCGGCCACCACCACGCCGACCGCCACCTCGACGGACATCCGCACCCCGGCCACCTCGGTCGGGGCGGCGAGCCGCTCGGCGACCTCCCGGGCCTGGCGCAGCGCGTACGCCAGCGGGGCCGTCCGGTCCTCGACCACCGGGACCGAGGTGAGCAGCAGCGCGAACTCGTCGCCGCCGAGCCGGCCGAGCAGGTCGCCGGGCCGGGTCAGCACGGCCAGCCGGTTGGCGGTCAGCCGCAGCAGCTGGTCGCCGGCCGCATGCCCGAGAGTGTCGTTGACCTCCTTGAACTGGTTCACGTCCAGCAGCAGCAGCGCCACCGGGTGGTCGTGCGGGCGCTGCCGCAGCGCCTGGTCACCGCGGGTCAGCAGGGCCGCCCGGTTGAGCAGCCCGGTGAGCTGGTCGTGCACCGCGTCGTACGACGACCGGGCGGTGACCAGCCGCAACTCGCGGTGGGTCGCGGCGTCGTGCAGGGCGGCGGCCAACGCGTCCCCGAAGGCGGCCACGCCGTCGCGTTCCCGGTGGCTGGGCGGGGCGGACGGGGCGAACCGCACGCGCAGTCGACCCACCTCGACGGCGCCGACGGCCAGCCGCCGGACCAGTTCGTGCTCGACCGTGCCGGTGCACGCCGCGGGCTCCACCTCACGATCGCGCACCTGCCCGCCACGGTCGGCCCGGTAGCGGCGCCAGCGCCCGTCCCCCCGCGCCACGTCCACCTCGACCAGTTCGGCCCCGAAGAGGGTGAGCGCACCGGTCACCGCGGCGGTCGCCACGCCGCGTTCGTCGAGCTGGTTGAGCGCGGCGGTGGCCTCGGCGAAGGCCCGCCAGGTCCGCCGTTCCGCGTCCGCCCGGAGCCGGTGCCGGTAGGTCTGCTGGAGCAGCCACAGCGGCGGGGGCAGGAGCAGCAGCCAGCGGGGGTCCAGCTCCAGCAGCGCGACCACCACCAGGCCGACCGCGACGTTGCCGACGAACATGAGCAGCTTGCCGCGCAGCGCGGCGAGCAGCGGCGGACCGATCGGGATGCCGTGCCGCAGGGCGATCGTGGCGGCGCCGAGCCAGCCGGTGGTGACCAGGTAGGTCACCGCGCCCGCGCTCAGCGCGAGGGCCAGTTCCGGGGTGGGAGCGGCCAGCAGCGGCTTGCCGAGCGCGCCGGCGACCGCCCCGGCCAGTGCCGTGGCGGCGGTGAGCGAGGCGGTGATGCGGACCAGTTCCAGCACCGGACGCCGGTCGGACACCAACGACATCGCGGTCCAGGCGACGCCGGCGCCGAGCAGCGCCGCGGCGGGAAGCCAGCCGGCCGGCACCAGCCAGAGGCAGACCACGAGCGCGGCCTCGCCCCAGGTGATGCTGACCATGCCGGCCGCGGTGCGGAAGCGCAGCCGGGCGAGCTGGGCGACGGCGAAGGCGAGCGCGGCGAGACCGAAACGGGCCGGGCCGGGCAGCGGGTCGTCCGCCGGCAGGTCCGCGGGTATGCCGAGCCCGAGCACGACGGCCAGGAGCGCGGTGACCGCGACCGCGGCGGTCAGCAGCACGACGCTGGTCGGCGTGCCGCGTAGGCCGAGCCGGTCCGGGGGACGGTCGGCCGGTTCGGAGGTCACGGCCCCGCCCCGGCGGGAGGCGGATTCGGGGCACGGTGGGGACCCGCTGCTGCCTTCGACATCGACGCCCCCCTTCCGCGCAGGGTCCGGGGCCTCACGGTCCCCCCGGCGGAAGGCTAAGCCAAAGCCGGTGGTCGCAACAGGGGTGAACGACCGGCTCGGGCGTGATTCACGCGGTGTTCAGCCGTTGCGGCGCTGCTGGGGGCCGGTGGGGGCATTCGTCGGTGAATCCTGCTCGACGGCCCCGTCTGTCGGATCGACGACTGCCGCGTCGGCCCGGCCCGGCTCGGTCGGGTGCGGGAACCGGTCCGGCAGCCGGCGCAGCCGGGCGTTCATGTTGCGGATGAGCAGGACGGTGACGGTGGCCAGCGCGATGATGAGGAAGAGGCCCATCGGGCCGGCCAGACCACCCGTGCGGGTGTCACCGAAGTTGTTCTCCGCGAGCACCTGGGCGGTGGTCAGCATGGTGTTCCTCCGATGTGCGGCTGACGACCAGGGTAGCCCCCGCGGACGTCAGCGGGCACGGCACGTCTCGCGCACCCCGGCGAAGAGGTCGGACTCGGGCAGCGGGCTGTCCACCAGCGAGCGGGCGAGCTGGAAATCCTCCGTCGGCCAGGCGCGCTGTTGCAGGTCCATCGGCACCTGGAACCAGAACCCGTCCGGGTCGATCTGGGTGGCGTGGGCGCGCAGGGCGTCGTCGCGGACCGGGAAGTAGGCGGAGCAGTCGACCCGGGTGGTGATCCGCTCCCCCTTGTCGGGTCGCTCCTCCCACCGCTTCATCCAGTCGCCGTAGGGCGACTCGTGGCCGGCGGCGAGCATCGCCTCGTGCAGGCTCATGATCTTGGCACGGGAGAAGCCCACGTCGTAGTAGAGCTTCAGCGGCTGCCACGGCTCGCCCAGCTCCGGATGCCGCTCGGGGTCGCCGGCCGCCTCGAACGCCGCCACCGTGACCTTGTGGGTCATGATGTGGTCCGGGTGCGGGTAGCCGCCCTCCTCGTCGTAGGTGGTGACCACGTGCGGACGGAACTGCCGCATCAACCGCACCAGCGGCGCGGCGGCGACCTCCACCTCCTGCAGCGCGAAACAGCCCTCCGGCAGCGGCGGCAGCGGGTCGCCCTCGGGCAGCCCGGAGTCGACGAAACCGAGCCAGGCCTGCTCGACACCGAGAACGGCGCGGGCGGCGTCCATCTCGGCCCGGCGGATGTCGCCGATGTTGGCCCACACGTCGGGCCGATCCATCTTGGGGTTCAACACGCTGCCCCGCTCACCACCGGTGCAGGTGACGACCAGGACATCCACCCCCTCGGCGACGTATTTCGCCATGGTGGCGGCGCCCTTGCTCGACTCGTCGTCGGGATGGGCGTGCACCGCCATGAGACGCAGCTGTTCTGCCACCTTCGGCGCTCCTCGTCTGTGCCGACCGGCTGACCTGCCGGAATCTCCCCCCGCGCCCGCGAAAGCCCCCGTGACGACCGGTCGGGACCGTTGCCGGAGTGGTCGGAACCACCCCGGCCGGCCGAAGCCGACCTGCCATCCTTGACTCAGCGCCGGGCTGGGAAGATGGACCTTGCCATTCTTGCCGATGCCGCCGACAACAACGCCAGGAGATACCCGCCGGTGAGCGAGACGCACGCCACAGTCGCACCGGACACGCCGGTCTTCCCGCCCGGCCGGTACGGCCGCCGCCGGGAGCCGGGGCGCCGCCGGCCGCTCCTGCTCGCCCTGGTGGTGGCGGTCGTGCTGGCCCTCCTCGGGTTGGGTGCCGCGAAGCTCTACACCCAGTACGGCGATCCCACCTACCAGGGCGAGATGATCAGCTACACCGGGATCACCGACTCCCGGGTGGTGGTCGACTTCCGGGTCACCGTGCCGCCGGGCGGCTCCGCGACCTGCCTGCTGCGGGCCCGCTCGCACGACGGCGCCGAGGTGGGCCACGTCGAGGCCACGGTTTCCGCCGAACCCGGCCAGCGGCACGTCCGGTCCCGGCAGGAGGTGCCGACCAGCGCCCGGCCGTTCATCGGCGAGGTGCTGCGCTGCCGACCGGCCGGCTGAGCCGGACGCCCGGCGAGCTGCCGGGACACGCCACCCCAGGTCCCGCCGCCGGCACCCGGGGTGATCGACCACACTCCGACGGGTGCGGCACTGGTAACTTGGTGGTTTCACCTGTCAGCCAGTCCGCACCAACCGAGGAGATCGCCTGTGTCCACAAACGGAAACGAGGCGCCCGCCACCTGGCTGTCCCAGGACGCTCACGACCGCCTGCAGGCCGAGCTCGACGAGCTGATCGCCAACCGGCCGGTCATCGCCGCCGAGATCAACGCCCGGCGCGAGGAGGGCGACCTGCGGGAGAACGGTGGTTACCACGCCGCCCGCGAGGAGCAGGGCAAGGCCGAGGGGCGCATCCTCTACCTCAAGGAGCTGCTGCGCACCGCCAAGGTCGGTGAGGCGCCGGACGCCGACGCGGTGTCGCCCGGCATGGTCGTGACGATCTACTTCGACGACGACGCAGACGACACCGAGACGTTCCTGCTCGGCTCCCGTGAGATCGCCTCCACCACCGACCTCACCGTCTACAGCCCCGAGTCCGCGCTCGGCAAGGCGATCCTCGGCGGCAAGTCGGGTCAGACCTGCACCTACACCGCGCCGAGCGGCGCCGACATCAAGGTGACGGTGGTCTCCTTCGAGCCCTACTCGGGCTGACCCGCCGGCGGACCCGCGCCGGCCGGCTCGGGTCCGACCCGACCGAGGCTGACAGGCTCCTCGGGCCCGAGCCACACCCGTCCGCCCCGACCGGATCATCCGGCCGGGGCGTTCGCGGTTCCGGGCGCGCTCACCCCTCGCCCGCGAAGACCACCTGGTAGCCGCTGGCGCGCAACGCGCTGATCAACGTGTCCGAATGCTCCACCCCGCGGGTCTCCACGGAGAGCGCCACCTCCACCTCGCCGAGCCGCAGGTGCGGGTTGGCGCGCTGGTGCACCACGTCCACCACGTTGGCCCGGTGCTCGGCGATCTCGCTGAGCAGCGAGGCGAGCTGACCGGGGCGGTCGGTGCAGCGCACCGTGACCCGCAGGAAGCGCCCGGCCGCCGCCAGGCCGTGCTCGATCACCCGGAGCATCAGCAGCGGGTCGATGTTGCCGCCGGAGAGCACCGCGACCGTCGGCGTGGTCACCTCCACGGCGCCGGCCATCAGCGCCGCCACGCCGACCGCGCCGGCCGGCTCCACCACCTGCTTGCCGCGCTCCAGCAGCATCAGCAACGCCCGGGAGATGTCCTCCTCGGAGACCGTGACGACGTCGTCGACCAGCTTGCGGACGTGGGTGAACGTCAGCTCGCCGGGACGTCCGACGGCGATGCCGTCGGCGATCGTGGCGAAGGACGGCAGCCGGACCGGCTCGCCGGCCCGCAGCGAGGGCGGGAAAGCGGCGGCGCTGGCCGCCTGCACCCCGATGACGCGCACGTCGGGCCGCAGCGCCTTGGCCGCCACCGCCATCCCCGAGACCAGCCCGCCGCCGCCGACCCCGGTCACGATGGTCCGCACCTCCGGGCACTGTTCGAGGATCTCCAGCGCCACCGTGCCCTGACCGGCGATGACGTCCGGGTGGTCGAACGGGTGGATGAAGACCGCGCCGGTCCGCTCCGCGAAGGTCTGCGCCGCGACCAGCGACTCGTCCACCGTGTTGCCGACCAGCTCGATCCGGGCGCCGTACCCCTTGGTCGCGGCGACCTTCGGCAGCGGCGCGTTCACCGGCATGAAGACGGTGGCGTGCGCGCCGACCAGGCCGGCGGCGAGCGCCACGCCCTGGGCGTGGTTGCCGGCGCTCGCCGCCACCACGCCGCGCGCCCGTTCGTCGGCGGAGAGCCGGGAGATCCGCACGTACGCGCCGCGCACCTTGTACGACCCGGCGCGCTGTACGTTCTCGCACTTGAGCCAGACCGGCCCGCCGAGCGCGGCGCTGAGCGGCCGGGAGGGCTCCAGCGGGGTGGTGCGGGTGACGCCGGCGAGCAGCTCCCGCGCGGCCTGAACGTCGGCGAGGCCGACCATCTCCGTCATGCCCCGATCGTGCCACCCACCCCCGGCGGAAGCTGCGCCGACGTCGCCGACGGCCCCCCGGACGCGGGCCAGCCGGGATACCCGCCGGGCCAACCGGGGTAGCCGCCGGGCCACGCGGGCACGGCCCGGGCGAGGCGGTCCTGCTGGGCGGCGGAGATCCGGCGGACCAGCACGACGAACGCCGCCGCGGCGACGAGGCAGGCCACCGCCGGCGCCAGGCGCGGCAGGAGCGCGCCCTGGTAGAAGTCGACGTAGGTGGCGAACTCCTCGTCGTTGCGCGGAAACTCGGTCAACCGTTCGTAGCGGGCCTCCTCCAGCCGCGCGACCACCCGCTCGCCGATCGAGAAGACCAGCCAGGCCGACCACCAGAGCACGACGAGCCCCGGCGTACGCCGGCGCCACAGGCTGAGCCGGGCCACCTCGGACACCACCCGGGCCGGCACGACGACGTTGGCGAACGGCACCAGCCAGCCGGCGATCGCCCAGGCGGGGCTCTGGGTCGGCGCGGCACCGCCGAACGCGTCCAGGTTCTTGCGCACCCGCCACGTCCAGATCACCACCAGGGTCGCGGCCACCAGCAGGGCCAGGATGAACGGCAGGGTGACCAGGACCTCCGCCAACACCGCGCCGAGCAGGACGTCCCGGTCCAGCCGCTCGGCGGCGGACCGGGCCAGGCGGACGCCCACCAGCGGGAACAGCGCGGAGAGCGTGAACAGCACGGCGGTCGCGCCGACCGCGACGCAGGCGGCCAGGCCCAGGCCCCGGACGGCGTACGTGGGCACGCCGGGCAGAACCGCGGGCTGGCCGTGGCGGGTACCGCAGCGCTGGCAGTCGTCGAAGGCCGGGGACGTGGCGTCCCCACAGGTCAGGCAGTGCATCTCAGGACCGTCCGAGGGGTGCGCGCGAAGGGGGTGCGCACAACCTAGACGATCACGCGGCGGCGGGTGACCCCGTGCCGACCCGGGGATAGCCGGGGGCGTGCCGCGTCCACGGCGCCTGCATCTCGAACTGGCCGGCCACCCCGAGCAGCAGCAGCTCGGAGCCGGGCGGCCCGACGAACTGCACCCCGACCGGCAGCCCGTCCGGGCGGCGCCCCACCGGCACCACGATCGACGGCAGGCCGGCGATGTTCCACGGCGCGGCGTACGGGGCGTACCTGATGTTCGTCCGCATGTTCGCCAGCCAGGACCGGCCGGACCAGCCGGCCGCCTCCGGCGGCGGCCCGGCCAGTGCCGGGGTGAGCAGCAGGTCGACCGAGTGCTCGTCGAAGAAGTGCACCGACCGCTCCCGCCAGGCCGTCCGGTCGGCCTCCCGGACGTACCCCCGGCGCTGCGCCCACTCGCCGAGCGCGACGTGTCGACGGCTGCGTCGCTGGAGCTGGCGCGGCGCCACCCCGGCGGCGCGCACGTCGGCGGCGGCCGCCGCGAACCAGGTGGCGATGCCCTGGAGGCCGAGCCGGGTCGGATAGACCGGGTCGGCGCCGACGGTGTCGTGCCCGGCGGCGGCGAGCAGCCGGCCGGCGGTGGCGACCGCGTCGCGGTTCGGCGCGTCCGGGGAGACGCCCGTCACCGGGGAGCGCAGCGACACGCCCACCCGCAGCCGCGGCGGCGGGACCAGCTTGTCCGGCCGGCGCCCGGCCAGCACCGAGAAGCCGACCACCGCGTCGGCCACCGTGCCGGTCAGCACGCCGTGCTCGGTCAGGCCGAACCAGTCGTCCGCGCCGAGCTGGCAGGGCACCACGCCCCGGCCGGGCTTGAGCCCGACCAGGCCGCAGCAGGCCGCCGGGATGCGGATCGAGCCGAGGCCGTCGTTGCCGTGGGCCATCGGCACCATGCCGGCGGCCACCGCGGCGGCCGCGCCACCGGAGGAGCCGCCGGGGGTACGCGCCGGGTCCCACGGGTTGCGGGTCACCGCGGTGTCGTCGTCGGTGAGGGCCCACAGGCCCAGCTCCGGCATCCGGGTCACGCCGAGGATCACCGCGCCCGCGCCGCGCAGCCGCCGGACCACCTCGTGGTCGGCCTCCGCCACACCGGTACGCATCGCGGCCGACCCGTTCCAGGTGGGCAGGCCGGCCACCGGAGTGTTCTCCTTGACCGCCACCGGCACCCCGGCCAGCGGCAGGTCGGCCAACTCCTCCTGCTCGTCGACCTTCTCCGCCTCGGTGATCGCCTCGCCGCCGCGTACCGTGCGGAACGCGGCCAGCTCGGCGTCGACCCGGGACACGTGGTCGAGATGGTCGGCCACCACCTGGGTGGCGGAGACGTCGCCGCGGCGTACCGCGCGGGCGATCTGTTTCGCGGTCGCCCCGACCCAGGTCGTCGGCAAGATGTCCGGCACTGCCACCCTCCGTCGTCCAGCGGTCAGCCCAGTGCCTGCTCCAGATCCGCGAGCAGGTCGTCGACCGTCTCGATGCCGACAGACAGTCGCACGAGATCACCGGGAACTTCAAGCGGCGAGCCGGCAGCGCTCGCGTGTGTCATCCGGCCCGGGTGCTCGATCAGCGACTCGACGCCGCCGAGCGACTCGGCGAGCACGAACAGCCGGGCCCGGTTGCAGATCTCGACGGCGTGCTCCTCGCCGCCGGCCGCCCGGAACGAGATCATGCCGCCGAACCGGCGCATCTGCTTGGCGGCCACCTCGTGCCCCGGGTGCGACGGCAGGCCGGGGTAGATGACCTGGGCGACCTTCGCGTTGCCGTCCAGGTAGGCGGCGATCCGCTCGGCGTTGTCGCAGTGCCGGTCCATCCGTACCCCGAGGGTCTTGATGCCGCGCAGGGTGAGCCAGGCGTCGAACGGGCCGTTGACCGCGCCCATCGCGTTCTGGTGGTAGCGCAGTTCCTCGCCGAGCGCCCGGTCCGCGGCGACCAGCGCGCCGCCGACCACGTCGGAGTGCCCGCCGACGTACTTGGTGGTGGAGTGCACCACCACGTCCGCGCCGAACGCGATCGGCTGCTGGAGGTACGGCGAGGCGAACGTGTTGTCGACCACCAGCAGCGCGCCGGCGTCGTGCGCCACGGCGGCCAGCGCGGCGATGTCGGCGATGCCGAGCAGCGGGTTGGTCGGCGTCTCCACCCAGACGATCCGGGTGGCGCCGGGCCGGATCGCGGCGCGGACGGCGTCCGGGTCGGAGACCTTCGCCGGGGTGTAGTCGAGGCCCCAGCGCTCGGCCACCTTCGCGAACAGCCGGTAGGTGCCGCCGTACGCGTCGTCCGGGATCACCACGTGGTCGCCCGGCTTGCAGACGGTACGCAGCAGCGTGTCCTCGGCGGCCAGGCCGCTGGCGAAGGCGAGCGCCACCGGACCACCCTCCAGCGCGGCCAGGCACTCCTGCAACGCGTCCCGGGTGGGGTTGCCGGAGCGGCTGTACTCGTAGCCCTCGCGGGGCGCGCCGACGGCGTCCTGGGCGTAGGTGCTGGTCTGGTAGATCGGGGGGATCACCGCGCCGGTGCGGGCCTCCGGGTCCTGGCCGGCGTGGATGGCGAGCGTCTCGAAGCCGTGGTTCATGACCGGAAGGCTAGTCGCTGCTCTTGCGCCCGGCGGGAATTGTCCCGCACCGCGTGACGCGCCCCGCTCCCGCCGGGCGGGAGCGGGGCGGTGCGGTCACGCCGCCGGCACGGGCAGCACGTGCAGGGTGGTCGGCCGGGCGCCGGTCCAGTCCGTGGTGATCGCGTAGAGCCGCGCGCCGTTGGGCGACCAGGCGAGGCCGCCGGGCGCGAGGTCCGACCCCAGCTCGAACCGGGCCTGCTCGACCCCGTCGAGCCCGAACACGAACACGTCGGGGTCGTAGGAGGCGCGGGCGCCGCCCGCGACCCGGCCGCCGTCCCGGGACAGCTCCACCGCGGCGGGGTACGCGCCGGTGGGGCACTGGGCCGACGGGGTGGTGATGTCGGCGAACGGGAACGCCTGGACCGTGTAGGGGGCGCCGGAGGCGGTGTAGAGCGTGTCGCCGGCCGGGTTCAGGGCGATGTCCCGCAGGTTGCTGCCGATCGCCATGAACGCGTTGTTGCGCAGGTAGGTGAGTGCGCCTCCCGCGCCGATCCCGTAGGCCTCGACCGAGGCCGGGCTGAGCCCCGGCTGACCGACCAGCAGCACGCCCCGGTTCTGCGCGGCGGCGGCCAGCAGCGGGGCGCCGTAGTAGCCGTCCCTCGCCAGGCCGGTGGTGAGCGCGGCGGGCTGGCGGCCCAGGTCGAGCCGGCCGATGTTGCCGTCCCAGCCGGAGCAGCCGTAGCCGAACCAGAGGTAGCGGCCGGTCAGCGCGAGCGAGGAGGGGCAGGCGCCCGCACCGGTGTCGAAGCGGGCGAACTCGGTGAGCGTGCCGGTGTTGACCGCCGCGATCGCGTTCGCCGCGGGCAACGCCACGTAGAGCGTCTGCCGGTCGGCGCTGAGCAGCAGGTCGGTCGGGCCGGGCAGGTTGGACACGGTGCCGACCACGTCACCGTTCGCGGCGGTCACCACCACGTCGGTCGAGTTCCGGCCGCCGCTGACGAAGACCCGGTCACCGGCCGACACGACGTCGGCGGCGTCGGCGATCGGCAGCGGGACCGCGCGAGGCGCGGCCGCCGCGGCGGCGGACCCGGCGGGGGTGGTGGCGAGCAGAGCGCCGGTGAGCGCGGCCAGGGCCAGCGCGGAGCGTCTGTTGAGGCGCAAGGGGTGTTCCCTTCACGACGGGCGACCGTGGCGGCGGGCCACGGCCGGGTGGGTGCCGGGCCGCCGCGCCCGGGGATGGACCCGCACGACGCGACGTGCCGGCGACCGACCTGCGGTCACCGTCGCTCGCGGCACCGTCGCCCCCGAATGCGCCGATCCAGACTCTTGAATAGGTACCACATCCACCGTTCGCGGTGGGGGCACCCGCGTGCGCGTCACCACGGCCAGGTTGTCGGCGGGTCGGCCATACTGGGTCGGTGAGTACGACCGAAGCGCTGCCGTCCCGCCTGCTCGGCGTGGCACACCGGATACCCACGTCGGTCGACGAGCTCCGAGGGCCGGATCGCGGTCGGGTGAGCCTGCCGGTGCGCCTCGCCTGGTCCGGGCTCACGGACTTTGACGTCAACGACTCCGGGCAGCGGCTCACGCTGTACCGCACGTTGATGGACTGCGGCCAACGTGAGGACATCGTCCGGTACGTCAATCCCGCGCTGCTCCGCACTGACTGGCCCCGCATCCGCAGGTTGACCGCGCGACGGGTCATCGCGCTCTGGGAGAGCCGAATGTCCGGCCTCGCCGCATAGTCGTGGACGAGTTGCATCTGCAGTTGCTGCGCATCGGATTCGGGGCCGGCGACGATCTCGGTCTGGTACTCGCCGGCGGCTACGCCCTCGCCGCGCACGAGCTTATCCGTCGCCCGTCCCGCGACATCGACTTCGCCACCGCCACCGCCTTACCGCTGCCTTCCGTAGCCGATCGGTTGACGGCGGCATACCAGGCCGCAGGCTTTGGCTGCCACGTGGTCGAAGCAACGCCTCGCATGGCCCGGCTGGTCGTCAGCGGCTCAGCCGGTGCCTGCGAGGTCGATCTGTTGAAGGAAGCGATCGGTCCGCCCGCCGAACTGCACGTGGGTCCGGTGTTGGCGCTTCAGGACGCTGTAGGACTCAAGGTCCGGGCGCCGCACGACCGCGCTGCTCATCGCGACTACATCGACGTCCAGGCTGCCAACAAGTTGATGGAATGCACCGAGATGGAGGCCTTGGCAGCCCGACACACGGCTGGATTCTCGCTTCATGACCTCGCGGACCGACTCGGCGGGATCGACGAACTCGACGTCGGGACGTTCGCGGCCTACGGCCTGGGTGAGAACGACATAGTAGAACTGCGCCGCTGGGCGCGACGGTGGGAGGTGGACATCCGGACGCGACTCGCCAATGGCGAAAGCGGGGCGCCCGGCATCCGGGACGACGAATGGGACACCTACCTGGACCAGTTCTGACCGATCCCCTCCGGGGGAGGCGAGCAGTGCGCGCCGGGCGCAACGGTGGGGTGGGGCCTAGCCTGGGCGGATGAGCGGGTGCGTGTTCTGCGGCATCGTGGCCGGCGAAGTGCCCGCCTTCACCGTGACCGACGAGCCGGACGGGGTGGCGTTCCTGGACACCCGACCGGTGTTCAAGGGACACGTGCTGGTGGTGCCCCGCACCCACCTGGTGGCGCTGACCGACCTGCCGGCCGACGCGCTGCCCGGCTACTTCCGGCTGGTGCAGCGGATCACGGCGGCGGTGGAGACCGGTCTGGGGTCCGGTGGGACGTTCGTGGCGATGAACAACAAGGTGTCCCAGTCCGTTCCGCACCTGCACACCCACGTGGTGCCCCGGACGAAGGGCGACGGGCTGCGTGGCTTCTTCTGGCCGCGCACCCGCTACGCCGACGACGCCGAGGCGGCCGGCTTCGCCGAGCGGATCTCGGCCGCGCTGGCCTGAGGTCAGGGTGGGCGGGTAAGGAACCGGGGACCGGCGCTGTTGCACACGCTGGGAAAGCCACGAGAGGAGTCCCACCGTGTTCCTCCGCCGCATGAAGGCCGAGATGATCTCTCCTGACCAGGCCCTGCCGGGCCGCCCGCTCGCCATGCCGATCGCCGACCGGCACGAGGTGCTGCCGTCGTCGCTGAAGGGCCCGTTCCCCGAGGGCGCGCAGGTCGCCGTGTTCGGCATGGGCTGCTTCTGGGGTGCCGAGCGGCTGTTCTGGACCCTGCCCGGCGTGCTCACCACGTCCGCCGGCTACGCGGGCGGTTTCACCACCAACCCGACGTACGAGGAGGTGTGCTCCGGCATGACCGGGCACGCCGAGGTGGTCCAGGTGGTCTACGACCCGTCGACGATCGCCTACGAGGACCTGCTCAAGGTCTTCTGGGAGAACCACGACCCGACCCAGGGCATGCGCCAGGGCAACGACGTGGGCACCCAGTACCGCTCGGCGATCTACACCACCACCGACGAGCAGCGCGCCGCGGCGGTGGCCTCGCGGGACGCGTTCGCGCCGATCGTGGCGCGCGCCGGCAAGGGTGAGATCACCACCGAGATCGCCCCGCTGGGCGACTACTACTTCGCCGAGGACTACCACCAGCAGTACCTCGCCCCGACGAAGAATCCGGGCGGTTATTGTAACCATGGCCCCAATGGCTTGACTTGTCCGGTTGGTGTAGCCAAGACCGCCTGATCCCTTTGGTCCCACCGCCGCAGGGCCGCCGGATTCCCGACCGGCGGCCCTCGCGTCGCCGGTCGTAAACGGTGTTGTCGCGCCCGGCACTGCGGGGAGATCCTGCAGCCATGACCATCCAAGAATCCGAAGTACGCGCCGACTTCGACCGTC
This sequence comes from Micromonospora humi, assembly GCF_900090105.1. GTDB lineage: Bacteria > Actinomycetota > Actinomycetes > Mycobacteriales > Micromonosporaceae > Micromonospora > Micromonospora humi. The sequence continues at coordinate 155,112 of NZ_FMDM01000004.1, forward strand.
GGGTCGGCTCGCTGCGGGGCCGCCGCGTGCTTTCCATCGGATATTGGGATCTGAGCAGCGTGGGGCCGGACGCCGAGTGGGACTTCGACGACTGGCACCACGCCGTGATGGGCGTCCAGTTGGCAACCGATGCGGGTCCGGTGACGGTGACGTGGACTGCGACCTTCTACCCGTACGGCGTCGAGGTTTTCCTGCAACCGATTGACCACCACGTCGACCGGGCCGGGACGCAACGGGTTGGGCCAAGTGCCGATTCGCGCTGGACAGCGGCGCTGGGTCAGCCGGTACGCGATGCACGGGTGTCGTGGGACCGGTTCACCGTCGGACCTGCCATGCGGTCGGACGGTCAAGTGATCGGCCTCGGCCGACCGCATGACGTAGACGTCCCGACGGCTCTGCGGTTGGACTTCGACGGCGGCCCGGTGTGGTTCGTCGCCGGTATGCCGCAGTTCCCGAACCCGGAAAGGGTGTTCATTCCGGGGGACGAGATCGTGGTCGTGTTCACGGCCTCGAGAATGTGCCAGATGGGCTACACGGACCCGGAATTCATCGGGTGAGCCGGTAGAAGCACTACACCGTTCGCCAGGATCGAAGAATCCGAACGGCTCGACGGGCGACTGCTACGCGAGCACCACCTGTCCGAGTTCCTGGGTGCACCGGGTGAGCGCGACGTAGAGGCCGTTCCAGCCGCGCGGCTCGGCGGCGATCCCCCGGGGGTCGATGAGGAGCGTCGCGTCCCATTCCAGTCCCTTGGACTGGGTCGCGGTGAGCACCGGCACACCGCTCAGCGCGGCCAGGAGTTCGGCCACGCGGGCGGCGGGGGCGATGACGCCGACCGTCCCACCCCGCCACCGTTGCCGCAGCTCCCGCACCGCTTCGGTGGCGACGCCGGCCAGCTCGGTGGGCGTGACCGTGCGCACCCAGGGGTCGATGCCGGAGGAGCGCACCGCCCTTGGCGGCGCGTTGCGGCTGCCGGCTTCTCGCAGAACGGGCTCGGTGAGGCTCATGACCTCACGCGGGGTCCGGTAGCAGATGGTCAGTTCCGCGGCGGTCCAGCGGTCCCGGAAGGCCGCCCGCACCGCCTGGGCCCAGCTGGTGTGCCGGTGCGCGGCCTCCGCCTGGTCGATGTCGCCGACCGCGGTGATGGAACGACCGGGACAGCGCCGCAGGACCATCTGCCACTGCATCTCGGACAGTTCCTGCGCCTCGTCGACGACGACGTGGCCGTACACCCAGTCGCGTCGCCGACGGGCCTGGTCGGCGACGAACTCGCCCTGTGGTCGCGGGGCCTCGACCTCGCCCAGCAGGTCGGCGAGCGCGTCGAGCAGGGGGACGTCGCTCGATGCCCACGGTGCGGGCTCGGTCGAGACGGCGATGATCTCCTCCGTGGTCAGCCGGGGGGCGAACCGGGCCAACAGGGTGCGGTCGGCCAGGAGATCACGTAGGAGGGTTTCCGCGTCCAGGCTGGGCCACCATGCCTCGACGAACCGGGCGATGGCGGCATTGGCGGCGATCCGACCGGGCAGGCTTTCGACTTCCTCCTCGGAGAGCAGTCCGTCCACGTCGCTGCCGGCGGGTCTCCGGCCGACGGGGTCGTACCGCATGCTCCGGTCGACGCGGGCGAGGATGTCCTCGAAGCCCTCCTCCATCTCGTTCATCAGCGCCTCGCGCTGCTCGACGACGGCGTCGGCGAGGATGTGATGCAGCTGCTCGGCGAACGCCGCACGGGCGCGGTGGTACGGGCGGCCCTGCACCGCCGAGGCGAGCGTCTGTGCCACGGTCGCGGCGGGGATCAAGTAGAACTCCCCCTCCCAGCGCAGCTTCAGGTCACGGGGCGGGGGAAGCAGCGACGTGACGTAGGTCTCCAGAGCGGTCTGCCAGAGGACGCGGCCCTTGATCTCGGCCAGGAGCCGGCTCTCGTCGCGCTGCACGCGGATCCCGGGCAGCAGGGTGTCGCAGGTCGCCGAGACGACGGCGGTCTCACCGAGCGCCGGCAGCACCTGGGCGATGTAGCGGAGGAACCGCGGCGAGGGGCCGAGAACCAGGACCGCCTGCTCGGCCATCGTGGGGTGGGCGAACAGCAGATAGGCGACGCGGTGCAGGGCCACCACGGTCTTGCCGGTGCCGGGACCCCCTTGAACGATCAACGGGCCGGTCGCCTCGGCCCGGATGATGTCGTCCTGTTCGCGCTGCAGCGTGGAGACCGCTGTCGACATGCGGCCCGTACGGCGCTCGTCCAGGGCGGCCAGCAGCGCGCCCTCACCGACGAGTTCCGCGGTTGTCGTCCCGTCCAGTGGCTCGTCGTCCACGCCGACGACGGTCGATTCCGTCGTGCGGATGTGCCGACGCCGCGTCTGACCCTGGGGGTCGACGGCCGTCGCGGTGTAGAACGGTCGAGCCGCGGGAGCCCGCCAATCCAGCAGCAGCGGCTCACCGCCCTCGCCGTCGTCGCGGAGACCGACGCGGCCGACGTGTCGTACGGTGCCGTCACGGGCGTCGAGACGGCCGAAGACCAGCCCTTCCCGTGCTCGCCGCAGTTCCTCGTGCTGCCGGCGGAGCATGCGCTGCCGCGCCCGTTCCACCGCATCCGAGGGGTCTGACGACAGCTCGGTCCGCAGGTGGTCGGCGAGCGTGTCGCGCCGGGCCGTGGCCAGGTCGAGAAACGCCTGTTCCTCGGCGATCGCGGATCGACGCGCGACACCGTCGGCGGAACCGGCGGCGCCGCCGGTCGAAGAAGATTTCTGACGCATTCGCGAATCCCCGTATCGGCGCTTTCCGTCGGCCCCGACGAGCCGCAGCGCATTCCGGCGGCAAGCATAGAGTCGGCTTCTCCGCATCGGCCAGGAAACCAATCCGCGGAGACAGGAGTCTCAATGTCTTGCCGCCCGGGGCCATTTGTGGCCTTCGGCGGCCGGCCGCTCCCGCGGCGACCCGAACCGGGTCTGCGGGGTTCGTCACACCCCAGGGGCGGTGGGTTTCCGGCATTCGCCGCAGCCGGGCAGGAACCGAAACCGTGACAGGCGACCACCCTCGGTGACGGCGCACTGTAGCAAGCTGTCACACGTTCGTCATCGTCTCAACAGGCGAACTGCAACAAGCTCTGGCAGCATTGTCTCGCATGTGCGGACTTGCGGGAGAGTTCCGCCGTGACGGTTCACGCGCCGACGTCTCGGCCGTGGAGCGGATGGCGGCCACGATGAGTGACCGAGGGCCCGACGACAGCGGCGTCTGGTCGCAGGGCCCGACCGCGCTGGGACACCGGCGCCTCAAGATCATCGACTTGTCCGCGGCGAGCGGCCAACCGATCGTCGATGCCGCCGCGGGCCTCACCGGGGTCTTCAACGGCTGCATCTACAACTACCGGGAACTGCGCGCCGAACTGCAGGCCAAGGGCCACCGCTTCTTCTCCTCCGGGGACAGCGAGGTCGTGGTCAAGGCGTACGCCGAGTGGGGGCTCGACTTCGTCGACCACCTGATCGGCATGTTCGCGGTGGCGATCAGCGAGCGCGACACCGGCCGCCTGGTGCTGGCCCGCGACCGCCTCGGCATCAAGCCGCTCTACCTGGCCGAGAGCCCCGGCGTGGTGCGCTTCGCCTCGACCCTGCCGGCGCTGCTCGCCGGCGGCGGCGTCGACACCACCATCGACCGGGTGGCGCTCGCCCACTACCTGAGCTTCCACAGCATCGTGCCGCCGCCGCGGACCATCCTCGCCGGCGTCACCAAGCTGCCGCCGGCCACGGTCCGGGTGTACGAGGCGGACGGCACCACCCGCGACCGGGTCTACTGGGACCCGACGTTCGGCCGGGCCGACGAGCGGGCCGGCTGGTCCGAGCGCGACTGGCAGGACGCGCTGCTCGACTCGCTCACCACCGCCGTGCGTCGCCGGATGGTGGCCGACGTGCCGGTGGGCGTGCTGCTCTCCGGCGGCCTCGACTCCAGCCTGGTGGTCGCGCTGCTGGCCGGCGAGGGGCAGGCCCGGTCCGGCCTGGCCACGTTCTCCATCGGCTTCGACGCGGTGGGCGGCCGGGAGGGCGACGAGTTCGTCTACTCCGACCTGGTGGCGAAGACGTTCGGCACCGACCACCACCAGATCCGGGTGCCCACCGGCGACCTGCTGCCGCCGTTGGAGGCCGCCGTCTCGGCCATGAGCGAACCCATGGTCAGCCACGACTGCGTGGCGTTCTGGCTGCTCAGCCAGGAGGTCGCCCGGCACGTGAAGGTGGTCCAGTCGGGCCAGGGCGCGGACGAGATCCTGGGCGGCTACCACTGGTACCCGCCGCTGGCCGGGGTGGACCGCGAGCAGGCGCTCGAAACGTACGCCAAGGCGTTCTTCGACCGCGACGCGGCCGGACTGGCCCGCGTGCTCAACCCCGACTGGCTGGCCGACGGCGACCCGGCACGCGAGTTCGTCGCCGCCCACCTGGGCCGGGCCGGCGCGCAGACCGCCGTCGACGCGGGCCTGCGGATCGACACCCAGGTGATGCTGACCGACGACCCGGTGAAGCGGGTCGACAACATGACCATGGCGCACGGGCTGGAGGCCCGGGTGCCGTTCCTCGACCACGAGTTCGTCGAGCTGGCCGCGAGCTGCCCGCCGGAGCTGAAGCTGGCCCAGGGCGGCAAGGGCGTGCTCAAGGAGATCGGCCGGCGGGTGCTGCCGCACGAGGTCATCGACCGGCCCAAGGGCTACTTCCCGGTGCCCGGCCTCACCCACCTGGAGGGCAAGCTCCTCGACCGGGTACGCGACGCGCTCAGCGCCCCGGAGGCGCGCCGCCGTGACCTGTTCCGCGCCGACTACGTCGACGCGCTGCTCGCCGACCCGAACGCCGAACTGACCCCGTTGAACGGAAACAAGCTGTGGCAACTGGGACTCCTGGAAATGTGGCTCCAGAGCCACGGAATCGACTGACCATGACCGACACCCTCGCCACCGGCACGGCACGCACCGACCGGGAACGGGTGCTGGGCCGGCGCCGGGAACGCGTCGGCCCGGGCGGCGACCCGGTCGCCCCGGGCACGCCGGAGCCGCGCCGCCCGGACGCCGAGCCGGCCGACGCCTCCGGCGTCGTGCTGGACTGCGGTTGGGGCCGGCTGGTCTTCGGCCAGACCTTCGCCGACCAGGTGCACGTGGCCGACGTGCTGCGCTCCGAGGCGAACGGCGCCCGGGACATCTGCATCTACCTGCGCGACCCGCACGTGCTGGTCTCCCGGCTGCCGGACGAGCTGTTCATCGACCCGTCGCTGACCTACCGGTTGCCGCTGGGCGAGCACCGGCCGGCCGCCACCGAGGGCGGCGAGATCCCCGGGCTGACCATCCGGGCGCTGCGCGACGCCGACGACGCGGACGCGGTGAACCGGATCTACGCCCGCAACGGCATGGTCACCGCCCCGGTCGACGTGCTGGTCGACAACGCCGGCACCGACCGGTTCCTGCACCTGGTCGCCGAGGACGTGACGGGCGAGGTGGTCGGCACCATCACCGGCGTCGACCACGTCGCGGTCTTCGACGACCCGGAGCGCGGCGCCAGCCTCTGGTGCCTCACGGTGGACTTCAACACCGCGCCGCCCGGCACCGGCCAGGCGCTGCTCACCGCGCTCGCCGACCGGCTCGACGCGCGCGGCCGGGCGTACGTGGACCTGTCCGTGCTGGCCGAGAACTCGGGTGCGATCCGGCTCTACGAGCGGCTCGGCTTCCACCGCACCGGCACGCTCTGCGTGAAGCGGAAGAACCCGATCAACGAGCGGCTCTTCCTGCCCGCCATGCCGGCCGGGTACGACGAGCTGAACCCGTACGCGAAGATCGTCGCGGACGAGGCGATGCGGCGCGGCATCCGGGTGGAGGTGACCGACCCGCACTGGGGTGAGCTGAAGCTGACCAGCGGCGGCCGGACCATCCACACCCGCGAGTCGCTGTCCGAGCTGACCTCGGCGGTGGCGATGAGCCGCTGCGACGACAAGCGGGTCACCCGGCGCATCCTCACCGAGGCCGGGCTGTCCGTGCCGCGCGGGCGCACCGCCACCGGCGAGCCCGACGACCTGGCGTTCCTGACCGACGTGGGCCCGGTGGTGGTCAAGCCGGCGCGCGGCGAGCAGGGCAACGGGATCACCGTCGGGGTGCGGACGCCGGAGGCGCTGACCGCCGCCGTGGAGCTGGCCCGCCGGTTCTGCCCGGACGTGTTGATCGAGGAGCTGCGCGCGGGCGAGGACCTGCGGGTGGTGGTGATCGACCACGAGGTGGTGGCCGCCGCGGTCCGCCGGCCGGCGCAGATCACCGGCGACGGGGTGCACGACGTCACCGAGCTGATCGACCGGCAGAGCCGCCGCCGGGCCGCCGCCACCGGCGGCGAGTCCCGGATCCCGGTCGACGACATGACCCGCGAGGTGGTGGCCGAGGCCGGCTACCAGATGCACGACGTGCTGCCGGAGGGGCAGGTGCTGGCGGTCCGCCGGACGGCCAACCTGCACACCGGCGGCACCATCCACGACGTGACCGCCGAGCTGCACCCGGCGATCGCCGAGGCGTGCGTGACCGCCAGCCGGGCGCTGGACATCCCGGTCACCGGGCTGGACCTGCTGGTCCCCGCCCCGGACGCGCCGGAACACGTCTTCATCGAGGCCAACGAACGGCCGGGCCTGGCCAACCACGAGCCGCAGCCGACCGCCGAACGGTTCGTCGACCTGCTCTTCCCGGGCACGCGGGCACCGCAGCGACTCTGGTCGCCGGCCGGTGCGGCAGGCTCTGGGGCATGACCGCACGGAAACCCGAACCGCTCAAGCTCGACCTCGAATACCTGCGCCAGGTGCTGGTGGAACTGCTGGAGATCCCCAGCCCGTCCGGGCGTACCGACCACATCCAGCAGTACGTGGGCGAACGGCTCTCCGCGCTCGGGATCAGCTCCACGCTGACCCGGCGCGGGGCGCTGAGCGCCAGCCTGCCCGGCCCCCGGGCCACCGGCGCGGACCGGGCGGTCGTGGTGCACACCGACACCATCGGCGGCATGGTGAAGCGGCTCAAGGAGAACGGCCGGCTGGAGATCAACCCGATCGGCACGCACAGCGCCCGCTTCGCCGAGGGTGCCCACGTGCGGATCTTCACCGACGACCTGGACCGAGTGGTCACCGGCCAGATCCTTCCGCTGAAGGCGAGCGGGCACCGCTACAACGAGGCGGTCGACCTCCAGGGCGTCGGCTGGGAGCTGGTGGAGGTCCGGGTCGACGAGCCGGTGACCGACGAGGCGGGCCTGCGGGCGCTCGGCATCGACGCCGGCGACTTCGTCGCGCTGCTGCCCAACCCGTCGATCACCCCCAGCGGATATGTCAAGTCCCGGCACCTGGACGACAAGGCCGGCGTCGCCGCCGTGCTGACCGCGTTCAAGGCGATGGTCGACGCCGGCGTCACCCCGGCGGTCACCGCGCACCTGCTGGTCACCGTCACCGAGGAGATCGGCCACGGCGCCAGCCACGGGCTGGACCCGGACGTGGCGGAGATCGTCTCGGTGGACGCGGCGGTGGTCGCGCCCGGCCAGCAGTCCCGGGAGAACGCCGCCACCCTGGCGATGGGCGACGGCGTCGGGCCGTTCGACTACCACCTCACCCGCAACCTGGCCTCGATCGCCAAGGAGCACGGCGTCGACCTGGTCCGCGACGTCTTCGACTACTACCGCTCGGACGCGGCGTCGGCGGTCGAGGCCGGCGCGCACGCCCGGGTGGCGCTGCTCGGCTTCGGCGTGGACGCCACCCACGGCCACGAACGCACCCACCTGGACGGCCTGCACCAGCTCACCCAACTGCTCTGCCTCTATCTGCAGAGCCCACTGGTGTTCCCCGAGTGGGACGCCGAGCCGGAGGGCGACCTGGCCGACTTCCCGTCGCTGGCGGTGCAGCCCGCACACGAGGACGGTCCCCGCGAGGGCCCGATCGGGCTGGACTGAACGTCTGTGATCGAAATTCGTTGCCGATGCCGCCGGGAAGTGGATAGCGTGGCGGTACACGGGAAAGGAGGTGGTCCAGACTTGTATAGCAATCGGACTCGTGAGGTGGCTGTCCGCTAGCCGCTGTCCTCGACAGTGAAGAACGATCGTCGAGACCGTGTGGCAGCGGTGCGGCGAAACCACGACAGCCACCCGACCCCCGGGGTGCCGGCCCAGTCCAGCCGGCCCGCGCGCGAGCGCGGAAGCCCCGGGGGTCGCTTCATGCCCGGGAGAAAACCTTGTCCATGCGTGAGCTGGTGGTGCTCGGGACGGCCAGCCAGGCCCCGACCCGCCGGCGCAACCACAACGGCTACCTGCTGCGGTGGGACGACGAGGTGATCCTCTTCGACCCGGGTGAGGGCAGCCAGCGCCAGATGCTGCACACCGGCGTCACCGCCACCGACCTGACCCGGATCTGCGTCACCCACTTCCACGGCGACCACTGCCTCGGCCTGCCCGGCATGATCCAGCGGCTCTCCCTGGACCGGGTGCCGCACCCGGTGGCGGTGCACTTCCCGGCCGGCGGCGCCGACTACTTCGCCCGGCTGCGCCACGCCTCCAGCTTCCACGAGACCGCCGAGCTGGCCGTCGAGCCGATCGACGCCGACGGGCAGCGCATCGCGCTGGGCATCGGCACGCTGGAGGCCCGCCGGCTACGGCACCCCGTCGAGACGTACGGCTACCGCCTGGTCGAGCCGGACGGCTGCCGGCTGCTGCCGGAGCGGCTGTCCGCGTACGGCATCGCCGGTCCGGCGGTGGGGCAGTTGCTGCGCGAGGGTCACCTGGACCTCGGCGGGCGTCGCGTCGACCGGGACGAGGTGAGCGTCACCCGACCGGGGCAGCGGTTCGCGTTCGTGATGGACACCGGGCTCTGCGACGGGGTGTACGCGCTGGCCGAGCACGCCGACCTGCTCGTCATCGAATCGACGTTCCTGGCGTCTGAGGCCGCACTCGCCGCCGAGGTCGGCCACCTCACCGCCGGCCAGGCCGCGCGGGTCGCGGCCGAGTCGGGGGTACGCACGCTCGTGCTCACCCACTTCTCCCAGCGGTACGCCGACCCGCGCCGGTTCCACGACGAGGCGCGGGAACACTTCGCCGGGGAACTGGTGATCGCCGAGGACCTCGAGACGGTGCCGGTGCCGCCCCGCCGGGTACCGTCGCCGGAGTGACCGTCTCCCTACGCCCCGCGACCGAGGCCGACCTGATGGCGGTCGGCGCCCTGCACCAGCGATCCCGGGTGGCGGCGTACTCGTCGTTCCTGCCGCCGGAGGCGCTGGCCGACCCCACCGAGGAGGCGATGGGCCGCTACTGGGTGGAGCGGCTCACCTGGGAGGCCGCCGACCACCGGATGACAGTGGTCGAGCGGGATGGGCGACTGGTGGGCTTCAGCTACCTGGGCCCCGACGACGAGGGCGACCCGGCGACCGGCCTGCTCAACGCCATCCACCTGGAGCCGGACGAGCGGGGCCGGGGCACCGGGCGGGCGCTCATGGTGGACGCGCTGGACGCGATGCGGGCCCGTGGCTGGACCCGGGCCGTGCTCTGGGTGCTGCACGACAACACCTCCGCGCGGCGCTTCTACGAGCGCGGCGGCTGGCGTGCCACCGGCGAGCGGCGCACCGACCGCATCGGCACCGCCCTCGTCCCCCAACTCCGCTACGCCCGTGCGGTGTAAGGAGGGGCCCCTTCTTAACGCATCCGGTAGAGGAGGGGCCCCCGCTTAACACCTCCGCCGTTCGCTCTCAGCGGATGTGGGCATGGGCGCGGACGGGAGCCGCGTTGCTGGCGACATGGACACCGAGGACACCGGGCGGGCCGACGACGCCGCGCTCGACGCGTACTCCCGGGTGGTGACCGGCGTGGCGGCGAAGGTGCTGCCCGCGGTCGCGGCCCTGTCGGTGCGGACGCCGCGCGGCGCGGGCGCCGGGTCGGCCGTGGTGATCGACCCGGACGGGCTGCTGCTGACCAGCGCGCACGTCGTGCAGGGCGCGAGCGGCGGCGTGGCCGCCTTCGGCGACGGCACCGAGACCGGCTTCCGGGTGGTCGGCGCGGACCCGCTGTCGGACCTGGCCGTGCTGCGCGCCGACGAGGCCGGCGTGCCGCCGGTCGAGCTGGGCGACGCCGACCGGCTGCGAATCGGGCAACTGGTGGTCGCGGTCGGCAACCCGATGGGGCTCGCCGGGTCGGTCACCGCCGGCGTGGTCTCCGGGCTGGGCCGGTCGCTGCCCGCGCGGGACGGGCGGCTGGTCCGGCTGATCGAGGACGTCATCCAGACCGACGCCGCGCTCAACCCGGGCAACTCGGGCGGGGCGCTCGCCGACTCCGCCGGCCGCGTCGTGGGGGTGAACACCGCGGTCGCCGGGTACGGGCTGGGGCTCGCCGTGCCGATCAACCCGACCACCCGGCAGATCGTCGCCGACCTGACCGGGCAGGGGCGGGTGCGGCGGGCGTGGCTCGGGGTGGCGGGCGCGCCGGTGCCGCTGCCGCCGGAGGTGACCGCGCGGACCGGCCAGCGGCGTGGGCTGCGGGTGGTGGAGGTGGTGCCGGGCAGCCCGGCCGGGGTGGCCGGGATCTACCTCGGCGACGTGATCGTCTCGGCCGGCGGTCGGCCGGTGCGGGACGGGCAGAGCCTGCAACGGCTCATGCTCGGACCGGCCATCGGCGTCCGGCTGCCGGTCACCCTGCTGCGCAAGGGGGCGTACGTCGACGTGGTGGCGGTCCCCACCGAGCTGGGTCGGTGAGAGGGGGCCCCTTCTCTACGCCAGGCGTTAAGAAGGGGCCCTTCCTTATCCCGCTCAGTGGGCGCCGAGGTGGGCGAGCAGGTCCTGGCGGGTCAGCACACCCTTCGGCTTGCCGTCGACGAGCACCAGAGCCGCGTCGGCCTTCTCCAGCAGCCCGACCGCCTCGCTGACCGGCTGCCCACCGCCGATCATCGGCAGCGGTTCGCCCATGTGCCGCTCGATCGTGTCGTGCAGGTGGGCCTGGCCGGTGAAGAGCGCGTCGAGCAGGTCACGCTCGGCGATCGAGCCGGCCACCTCGCCGGTCACCACCGGCGGCTCGGCCTTGAGCACCGGGAGCTGGGAGACGCCGTACTCGCGCATGTAGTCGATGGCGTCGCGGACCGTCTCGGTCGGGTGCACGTGCACCAGCTCGGGCAGGCCGCCCGGCTTGCCGGCGAGCGCGTCGGCGACGGTCGGCTCGGTGCCCGAGTCGTCCAGGAAGCCGTACCGGGCCATCCACTTGTCGTTGAAGATCTTCGACAGGTAGCCCCGGCCGCCGTCCGGCAGCAGCACCACGACCACGTCGTCCGGGCCGGCCTTGCGGGCCACCTCCAGCGCGCCCACCACGGCCATGCCGCAGGAACCGCCGACCAGCAGCCCCTCCTCGCGGGCCAGCCGGCGGGTCATCTCGAAGGACTGCTTGTCGGACACCTCGACGATCTCGTCGGCGACCGAGCGGTCGTACGTCGTCGGCCAGAAGTCCTCACCGACGCCCTCGACCAGGTAGGGCCGGCCGGTGCCGCCGGAGTAGACCGAGCCCTCCGGGTCCGCGCCGACGACCTTGACCCGGCCCTCGGACGCCTCCTTCAGGTAGCGGCCGATGCCGGAGATGGTGCCGCCGGTGCCGACGCCGGTGACGAAGTGGGTGATCTTCCCCTCGGTCTGCCGCCACAGCTCCGGGCCGGTGGTCTCGTAGTGCGAGCGCGGGTTGGCCGGGTTGCTGTACTGGTCGGGCTTCCACGCGCCGGGGATCTCCCGGGCCAGCCGGTCGGAGACGTTGTAGTAGGAGCGCGGGTCCTCCGGCGCGACGGCGGTCGGGCAGACCACCACCTCGGCGCCGTACGCCCGCAGCACGTCCTGCTTGTCCTGGCTGACCTTGTCGGGGCAGACGAAGACGCAGCGGTAGCCCTTGAGCTGGGCCACCAGGGCCAGCCCGACGCCGGTGTTGCCGCTGGTCGGCTCCACGATCGTGCCGCCGGGGCCGAGGATGCCGGCCTTCTCGGCGTCCTCCACCATGCGCAGCGCGATCCGGTCCTTGACCGAGCCGCCGGGGTTGACGTATTCCACCTTCGCCAGCACGGTCGCCTGGATGCCCTCGGTGACGTTGCGCAGGCGGACCAGCGGGGTGTTGCCGATCAGCTCGACGACGTTGTCGTAGTACTGCACCTCGTTGTGCCCTTCGTCGCGCCGCCGTCGTGGGGCGGCCGGTCAGCCGGTTTCGCCGCCCAGCGTACGTGCCGTCAGGGCGTGACATGCCCCGGGATGACGGAGCTGCGACGTGCCTCCCACTCCAGGAACCGTTCGGTCTCGGCGAGCACGCTGCCGGCCAGCCAGGTGACCATGACCGCGTCGTCGGCCAGCCCGAAGATCGCCAGCGGGATCTCCGGCAGCAGGTCGATCGGGGAGACGACGTACGCCGCCGCCCCGGCCATCAGCGCCAGCCGCAGCCCGCCGTCGTACTCCCCGCGGCCGGTGGCCCGGATCATCCGGGGCAGCGCCGCCAACCGGACGCCGAGCGACGGCCCGCCGCGCGCTCCGGCCGCCAACGCCCGGGCCAGCGCGGCGAACGCGGCGCTGCGCTTCAACGTCTTCCCCATGATTCCGCCCTTCTCCGCCCGACCAGGGTGCGCCCCGGGGGCAAGCCCACCCCTCAGGTACCCAGAACGACCGTCCGCCAGCCACCCGATCAAGGACAGCAACGGTCGTGCCGGCGCGATACTGTCGGCTCATGGGGGACGCTGGTTCCGTCGCGCCGGTCCACCGGCAGCGCGCCTGGCGGATCGCCCGCCTCGCGGCGATCGGCACGGGCGCCACGGTGGCGGCCACGGCCGCCACCGGTGGGGTGCTGCTCGGCCAGGCCCGGCAGGCCCGCCGCACCATCCCGATGGCCGAGGCCCCGCCGCCGCGCTGCGACGGCGTCTACGGCGCGCGCCTCCCCGGAGCGCCGGTCACCGTGGTCGTCCTGGGTGACTCCTCCGCCGCCGGCTACGGCGTGCACCGGCGCCGTGAGACGCCCGGGTCGCTGCTGGCCACCGGGCTGTCCCGCCGCCTGCACCGGCCGGTGCGGCTGCACCGGTTCGCGGTGGTGGGCGCCCTGTCGGCCGGCCTGAAGCCGCAGGTCGAGTCCGCGCTGGAGGTCGCGCCGGACGTCGCCGTGGTGCTGGTCGGCGGGAACGACGTCACCAACCGCACCCCGCCCGCGGTGGCCGTGCGCTACCTGGTCGACGCGGTCCGCACGCTGCGCGCCGCCGGCTGCGAGGTGGTCGTGGGCACCTGCCCCGACCTGGGCACGATCCGGCCGATCCAGCCGCCGCTGCGGTGGCTGGCCCGGCGCTGGAGCCGCCAGTTGGCCGCCGCCCAGACGGTGGCCGTGGTGGAGGCCGGCGGCCGGACGGTCTCCCTGGGCGACCTGCTGGGGCCCCGGTTCGCCGCCGAGCCGGGCCGGATGTTCGCCTGGGACCGCTTCCATCCCTCCGCGGAGGGCTACGCCATGGCCGCCGCGGCGCTGCTGCCCACCGTGCTCTCCGCGCTGGGGGCGGTGCCCGAACGCAGGCCTTCGCTCGCCGGCCTGGAAGGCGTACGGTCGCTCCCGGAGGCCGCCCACACGGCGGCCCGGCACGCCGGCACGGAGGTCAGCGGCGCCCAGCTCCGGGGCCGCGACCGCGGGCCCGGCGGGCGGTGGGCCCAGCTGCGCCGGCGGGCCTTCTTCGGCGTCGGCGCGGTGCCCCCGACCGGCACCGCCGCCGACTCGGCCACGCTGGAGGGAACGGCATGAGCGAGCGCAGCGTCGGACACCGGGAGGTGACGGCATGAGCGGATCGAGTGAGGCGGCCCGGTGGGGCCGGGCCGCGGCCCTGTCGCTGCTGGCCGGCACGGTGGGTGGGGCGGCGGTCCTCGCCGGCCAGGCCATCGCCGCCCGCACCCGGGAGTACGCGCAGCCCGAGCTGGGGCTCGTGCTGCGGGCCACGGTCGGAAGGGCCGACGCGCCACCGCTGCGGCTGGTGCTGCTCGGCGACTCGTCGGCGCTCGGTGTGGGCGTCGACCGGTTCGAGGAGACCATCGGCGGCCAGCTCGCCCATCTGCTCGCGGAGGGGCCGACCGGCCGGCGGGTGCACCTGTCCAGCGTCGGCGTGTCCGGGTCCCGCGCCACCGACCTGGCCACCCAGGTGGCCCGGGCGCTGCTCGGCGAGCGGCCGGACGTGGCGGTGGTGCTGATCGGGGCGAACGACGCCACCGCGTTGAGCCGCCCGGCCGACGCGGCGGCCTACCTCGGCTCGGCGGTCCGCCGGCTGCGCGAGGCCCACGTCGAGGTCGTCGTGGGCACCTGTCCCGACCTGGGCGCGGTGCGCGCGGTGGCCGCCCCGCTGCGCCAGGTGCTCGGCTGGTCCGGGCGGCGGATGGCGCGGGCCCAGACGACGGCCGTGCTCGACGCCGGGGGGACGGTGGTCGACCTGGGCACCGAGACGGGTCCGGTGTTCCGGGCCGACGCCGGCACGCTCTGCCGCGACGGCTTCCACCCGTCCGCCGACGGCTACCGGGTCTGGGCGCACGCCCTGCTCCCGGCGGTCGAGGCGGCGGCCGCGGTCGCGTTCCGGCACCACCGCCGCCCGCCCGCGGGGTGACATTTCCCGCCCGGCGCGCGGCTTCCACGGAAAGTTACCCGCGGGTTAACGTTGGTTCATGCCGATTGAGTCGCCCCGCGACGCCGTCATCGTCGCCACCGCCCGGTCCCCCATCGGTCGCGCGTTCAAGGGTTCCCTGCGCGAGGTCCGCCCCGACGACCTGGCCGCCACCATCGTCCAGGCCGCGCTCGACAAGGTCCCGGCGCTCGATCCGACCACCATCGACGACCTCTACCTCGGGTGCGGCCTGCCCGGCGGCGAGCAGGGCTTCAACATGGCCCGGGTGGTCGCCACGCTGCTCGGCCTGGACGGGCTGCCCGGCGCCACGCTGACCCGCTACTGCGCCTCCTCGCTGCAGACCACCCGGATGGCGATGCACGCGATCCGGGCCGGCGAGGGCGACGTGTTCGTCTCCGCCGGCGTGGAGATGGTCTCCCGGTACGCCCGGGGCAACTCGGACACCCTGCCGCCGGAGGCGCAGGCGCTGGTCGGCGGCGGCTGGGAGAACCCGCGCTTCGCCGGGGCGCGGGAGCGGTCGAAGACCCGCGCGCAGGCCGGCGCCGAGGTGTGGAGCGACCCGCGGGAGGCCGGCGAACTGCCGGACGTCTACCTCGCCATGGGTCAGACCGCGGAGAACCTGGCCCAGGTGCACGACGTCACCCGCGAGGACATGGACGCGTTCGGCGTTCGTAGCCAGAACCTGGCCGAGAAGGCGATCGCGGACGGCTTCTGGGCCCGCGAGATCACCCCGGTCACCACGCCGGACGGCACGGTGGTCGGCGCCGACGACGGCCCGCGTCCCGGGGTGACCCTGGAGGCGGTGTCCGGGCTGAAGCCGGTGTTCCGACCGGACGGCCGGATCACCGCCGGCAACTGCTGCCCGCTCAACGACGGCGCCGCCGCCGTGGTGATCATGAGCGCCGAGCGGGCGTCCGAGCTGGGGCTCACCCCGCTGGCCCGGATCGTCTCCACAGGCGTCACCGCGCTCTCCCCGGAGATCATGGGCCTCGGCCCGGTCGAGGCGTCGAAGCAGGCGCTGAAGCGGGCCGGCATGACCATCGACGACGTCGACCTGGTCGAGATCAACGAGGCGTTCGCCGCCCAGGTGATCCCGTCGTACCGGCAGCTCGGCATCCCGGAGGAGAAGCTGAACGTGATGGGCGGCGCGATCGCGGTCGGTCACCCGTTCGGCATGACCGGCGCCCGGATCACCGGCACCCTGCTCAACGCGCTGGAGTGGCACGACAAGACCATCGGTCTGGAGACCATGTGCGTCGGCGGCGGCCAGGGCATGGCCATGGTGCTCGAACGCCTCAGCTGAGGCCGGTTCACCACGGCTCGCGGCGGGTACCGGAACCCGCATGGCGACCGTCGTGGAACGCGAGCGCAAGTTCTCCGGCGACGACGGGTTCCGGCTGCCCGACCTGACCGGGTGCGGTGGCGTCGTGACGGTGTCCGACGCCACCTCCTCGGATCTGGACGCCGTCTACTGGGACACCGACGACCTGCGCCTGCTCCGCAGCGGGCACGCGTTGCGGCGGCGGACCGGTGGGCACGACGCGGGCTGGCACCTGAAGGTGGGCGCGGTCGGCGGCGCCCGGGTCGAGCACCGGTTCCCGGCCGGGGCCGCCGACGCCGGCCCGCCGCCCGAGCTGGCCGCGTTGATCCGCGGCGCGTCCCGGGGCCGCCCGGTCGCGCCGGCGGCGAGGATCGTCAACCACCGCCGCGAACACCGGCTGCTGGACGCGGACGGTCGGGTACTGGCCGAGGTCGCCGAGGACGACGTCCGCTCCGAGGACCTGGTCGACGGCGTCGCGCTGACGTGGCACGAGGTCGAGGTCGAGCTGGTCGAGGGCGACGAGGAACTGCTCGACGCGGTGGCCGCCCGGCTCACCGGGGCCGGCGCCGGGGAGGTGCCGGTCAGCAAGTCGCACCGCGCGGTCGCCGGGCGCCTGGCCCGGTTCGACGACGGCCCACCCACCGGCCCGGCGGGGCCGGTCATCGGATACGCCCGCGCGCAGCGGGACGCGATCGTCGGCAACCACGCGGCGGCGTACCAGGGGGACGAGGACGCGGTGCACGACATGCGCGTCGCGGTCCGCCGGCTGCGGGCGACCCTGCGGACGTTCCGCGGGCTGTGGGACCGGCGGGAGAGCGAGGCGGTCCGTGCCGAGCTGCGGTGGCTCGGCGGTGAGCTGGGCCGGGTCCGCGACGTTCAGGTGATGGCCGCCCGGCTGGACACGGCGGTGCACGACCTGCCGGGCGAGCTGGTGCTCGGCCCGGTCCCGGCGCGGATCGGCGAACGGTTCGCGGCCGACCTGGCCCGGTCGACCACCGCGCTGCGGGCGGCGCTGGACGCTGACCGCTACCCCGACCTGCTGACCCGCCTGGACCGGCTGCTCGACGGCCCGACCGGCGAGGTCGACCGCCGCTGGGTGGACCGGCGCATCCGGCGGGTGGTGCGCCGGGCCGACGACCGGCTGGACGCGGCGCTCGCCGTCGGCGGGGCGGCCGGGGACGTCGCACTGCACGAGGCGCGCAAAAAGTACAAGGCAGCCCGCTACGCGGTCGAGGTCCGCGAACCCGCAGTGGGCGGGCCGGCCGCCCGGCTGGTCAAGCGGTTCAAGGCGCTCCAGGACCTGCTCGGCACCCACCAGGACTCGGTCGTGACCCGGGAGGTGCTGCGTCGCCACGCTCTGCGGGCGTTCACCGAGGGCGAGAACACCTTCACCTACGGCGTGCTGCACGCCCGGCAGGCCGAGGCCGCCGGGCACGACCGGCCGGCGGTGCTGCGGGCCCGGGACCGGGCCCGACGCCGCAAGGTACGCCGCTGGCTGCGGCGCTGACCCGCCTCGAAGCCTGCCGGCCGGGGCGCCCGGGACGGGGACGGCGGGGGCAGCGGCCGAGGGCTCGCGGTCAGAGGGCGGAGCGGGTGCGGGTCACCGCGTCGACGGCGCCGGCCAGCACCGGCTCCGGCGGGGTGGCCAGGGCCAGGTCGGCGGCGACCACCCGGAGCTGGTCGGGCAGGGCCAGGTCAGTGGGAAGTCGGGGCACCTCCCGACGCGGCTCGCCGGCCGCGTCGGCGGCCAGGTTGGCGAGTTCCTGGACGAGCTTGTGCACCAGGTCCGCCCGGGACACGTTGCCGCTTCCGGCCGGCGCCGACCAGCGCGGCTGTTGCCAGTGCCCGACCTGTCGGACCAGCAGGGTCACCGCCCGGTCCAGCTCCGCTGCGCTCATCGCCGCCGAGTGTACGACGGTCAGCGCCGCACATAGCTGAGCAGGCGCAGGATCTGCCAGTACAGGAAGATCAGCCCGACCAGCAGGCCGAACGCGCAGTACCAGGCGTAGCGGCGGGGCAGCCGGTTCGCGGCGGACCGTTCGACCAGGTCGAAGTCGAGGACGAAGCTGAGCGCCCCGGCGATGATCGCGACCACGGAGAAGACGTACGGCAGCCAGCCCACCCGGCCGGTCAGGCTGTAGACCGCCAACCCCTGCCCTCCGGTGACCAGGTACGCCACCAGGTTGACCAGGCCGATCGCCAGGATCCCGACGAGCGTGCCGAGCACCAGCCGGGCCAGCCGCGGGGTGGCCCGGACCAGCCGGGCCCGGTAGAGCAGGGACATGCCGAGGAACACGCCGAACGTGCCGACCACGGCCTGCGCCACGATGCCCGGGTAGACCAGCTCGAACGCCCGGCTCGCCACCCCGAGCAGCAGCCCCTGGAGCACCGCGTACCCGACGACGACCGGCGGGCTGGTGACCTGCTTCAGCGAGATGACCAGCACCAGGGCCAGGCTGGCCAGCGCGCTGCCGGCCAGCGCCGCCGGCACCCACGCCGCCTCCGGCACCACCACCCAGGCCACCGCCGCGGTGACGCCGGTGAGCAGCAGCAGGCCGACCGTCCGGGTGACCACGTCGGCCACCGTCATCGCGTCGGTGGCGCCCACCCCCAGCACCCGCCGTTCGGTGCGCCCGACGTCGTCCAGCCGGTCCAGCACCGGATTGGCACTGCGCACCGTGACCTCCTCGCGCCGGCGTACCCGAGTCCCACTCTGCCCCGGACGGCCCGGCGGGGACGGGAAAACGGCGACGCCCGCCGCCGCGGATGCGGCAGGCGGGCGTCGGCGACGGGGCGGGACGGTCAGTCGTCGCCCTGGAAGTAGCTGAGCAGCCGCAGGATCTCCAGGTAGAGCCAGACCAGGCCGACCACGATGCCGAACGCGGCCGTCCAGGCGTAGCGCTGCGGGAGCCCCATCCGGACCCCCTCCTCGATCTGCGCGAAGTTGAGCACGAAGCTCAGCGACGCCACCACGATGCAGACCAGGCTGAAGCCGATCGCGAGCGGGCTGCCGTCGCGCAGGTGCGTGTTCACCCCGAACAGGGACAGCACCAGGTTGACCAGCATGACGCCGAACAGGCCGGCGATGATCGCCACCATGATCCGGGCGAACTTCGGGGTGGCCCGGATGATCCGCGCCTTGTAGATCATCGCCATCAGGAAGAAGACGCCGAAGCTGGCCGCCACCGCCTGGAGCACGATGCCGTCGTAGAGCGTGTTGAACGCCTTGCTGACCATGCCGACGAAGACGCCCTCGACGATCGAGTACGCCACCACGAGCGCCGGGTTGGCCATCCGGGAGAACGAGATGATCAGGCCGAGCGCCAGGCCGACCACCGCGGCGCCGATCCAGGCGACGCCGACCAGGGCATCCGGCACGAGCACCCAGGCCGCGGCGGCCGAGGCACCGAGGATGGCGAGCATGAGGACCGTCTTGACGACCACGTCGTCGATGGTCATCGGCGTCACGGCGGGCGGGGCCACCGGCTGGCCGTAGCCGCCCGGGTAGGGCTGCTGCTGCGGGTATCCGGGCTGACCGTACGGCCCGGGCTGGGCGTACCCGGCCGCCCGCTCACGCTCGGCCGCCTGGCCGAGCCGGGCGAGCACCGGGTTCGTGGACTTCACTTCTCAGGCCTCCCTCAGGGGGTCGTTCGCACGTAGACGTGCGCCTCCAGGGTAGACGGGGCGCACAGACCGCGTGCGGCGCGAAGCTGTGGGAAAGCTGAGAGTTCGGGTGCCCGGGGCGGGGGTCGAACCCGCACGCCTTTCGGCAGCCGCTTTTAAGGCGGCCGTGTCTGCCGTTCCACCACCCGGGCGGGTGACACCGGCGCGCCGAGAAGCGGCCGTGCAGATCTCACCGTAGCGGCTGCGCCGCGCCCCGGCGTACCCCGGCGGGTGCGGCCGATAGGGTCGGGGCCGTGACCAGCGCCGCCCGCGCGGCCCCCGGGCCCGACCGCGACCAGGCGGTCCGCCCCGCGCCGGTGGTCGCCACCACGCGGGCGGCCCGGCTGCGGGCCGTCGCCCGCCGACACCGCGCCGACCTGCTCGTCGGGTTGCTGTTCGTGGTGTTCGCCGGCTGGCTCACCCACGGCCTGTGGCCGGCGCCGGGCACCCGGATGCTCGCCCTCAACCCCGCCGACCAGACGCTCTACGAGTGGTTCCTGGCGCTCGACGCCCGGGCGCCGCGGGGCGACCTCGGTCTGGTCACCGACCGGCTCAACGCGCCCGACGGGGTCAACCTGATGGCCAACACCTCGGTCCTCGCGCTCGGCGTGCTGCTCGCCCCGGTCACGTGGGCGTTCGGGGCGCCGGTCACGTTCGCCCTGCTG
This sequence comes from Micromonospora humi, assembly GCF_900090105.1. GTDB lineage: Bacteria > Actinomycetota > Actinomycetes > Mycobacteriales > Micromonosporaceae > Micromonospora > Micromonospora humi. The sequence goes on from NZ_FMDM01000004.1 coordinate 175,371, forward strand.
GTCGCCGGCAACCTGGCCGGCACCGCGGTCGCCTGGTATCTGCTGTTCACCCGGACGCTGCGCGCCCACCGGCTCGCCGCCGGTCTCGGCGCGGCGCTCTGCGGCTTCGGGCCCGGCATGGTCTCGCAGAGCAACGGTCACCTGCACATGACCGCGCAGTGGCTGGTCCCGGTGCTGGTCTGGCTGGTGGTCCGGCTGCTTCGCGCGGCCGACCCGGCCGGTCGGCCGGAGGGACCGGAGCGCCGCCGGATGGCATCCTCGGCGGCCGGGCTGGCCGCCACCGTCTGCGTCGGCGTCTTCGTCGGCGAGGAGGTGCTCTTCCTCACCGCGCTCACGCTGGCGGTGATGGCCGTCGCCTACGGGCTGGCCGACCGGGACCTGGCCCGGCGGGCGCTGCCCGGCTTCGCCGGCGGGCTGCTCTGCGCCGTCGGGCTGGCGCTGCCGGTGCTGGCGTACCCGCTCCGGGTGCAGTTCGCCGGTCCGCAGGGCGTCGCGGACGGGATGTTCCCGGCGACCTACTTCTCCGCCGACCTGGCCGGCTGGACCCGGCTCTCCGCGCTGACGGTGTTCGGCAGCCCGGACTCGGTCCGGCTGACCACCGGCCCGGCCGAGTTCACCACGTTCCTGGGCTGGCCGCTGCTGCTGGTGGCGGCCGGCTGCGCGATCTGGTCGGGGCGACGCCCGCTGGTGCTCGCCACCGTTGCCGGGGCGCTGGTCATGGCCGCGCTCGCGCTCGGCCCCGAGGTCGTGGTCGGCGGGGAGCGCACCGGCCTGCCCGGCCCGTACGCGCTGCTGGACGGCCTGCCGGTGGTCGACGGCGCGCTGCCGACCCGCTTCGCCCTGGCGGTGCTGCCGCTGGTCGGCACCCTGCTCACGCTCGCCGTGCACCGGGCGCTGCACGAGCCGGGTCCGGCCCGCCGGCTGGTGCCGTTCGCGGTCGGCGCGGCGCTGCTCAGCGTCTTCCCGGCGCCGCTGCCCGCCGTCGACCGGCCGCCGCTGCCCGAGTTCGTCACCGGCGGCCACTGGCGTCAGTGCGTACGCCCCGGCGGGGTGCTGGTGCCGGTGCCCACGGCCACCCCGCAGCAGCCCGGGCCGATGCGCTGGGCCACCGCCACCGGCGTCGGGTTCGGCATGCCGGAGGGCTTCTTCATCGGCCCGTACGGTCCCGACGGCTCCGCCACCATGGGCACCTGGCAGCGGCCCACGTCGGCCCTGCTCGCCGAGGTGGCCCGGCGAGGCGTGGCGCCGGCGGTCGGCGACCGGCAGCGCCGCCAGGCCGTCCGGGACGTCGACGCGTGGGGCGCGTCCTGCGTCGCGCTGACCGACGACGCCCCGCACGCGGAGCTGCTGCGCCGCACGCTGGAGTCGCTGTTCGGGCCGGGCACCCGGATCGCCGACGCCTGGACCTGGCGGTTCTGACCGGTCCGGACACGGCGAAGGGCCCCTCCCGTGCGGGAAGGGCCCTTTCGCGTACGGCTCAGACGCGCGCCGCGCCGACCGGCGGGGCGGACGCCTCGGAGAACTCCTCGCGCGGGTCGTGCAGCTGGCCCAGCGCGACCACCTCACGCTTGAGGAAGAACGCCAGCGACCAGTCGACCACCACCCGGACCTTGCGGTTGAACGAGGGGATCCGCGACATGTGGTACGTCCGGTGCATGAACCACGCCGGCCAGCCGGTCATCTTGACGCCGTAGACCTGCGCCACGCCCTTGTGCAGGCCGAGGCTGGCCACGCTGCCGGCGTGCTTGTGCTTGTAGTCGACCGGCTCGCGCCCGCGGACCACGTTGACGATGTTGTCGGCCATCCGGGCCGCCTGCCGCACCGCGTGCTGGGCGCTCGGCGAGCAGAAGTTGCCCGGCTCCTTGGTCAGGTCCGGCACGGCGGCGCAGTCACCGGCGCTCCAGGCGCCCTCGACCACCCGGTCGCCGTCCACGATCTGCAGCGTCGGCCGGCAGGTGACCCGACGACGCTCGTCGCGGGGGAAGTCGGTCGCGTCCAGCATCGGCGACGGCTTCACGCCGGCGGTCCAGACGATGGTGTCGGACGGGAAGCTGTCGCCGTCGGAGAGCTTCACCACCCCGTCGACGCAGGACTCCAGCCGGGTGTCCAGCCGGATGTCCATGTTCCGCTTCATCAGCTGCTGCACCGTGTAGGCGCCCATGTCCCGGTCGACCTCGGGCAGCACCCGCTGGGTCGCCTCGACCAGCACCCAGCGCATCTCCTCCGGCTTCAGCTCCGGGTAGTAGCGCAGCGCGTCGCGGGCCATGTCCTCCATCTCGGCGAGCGCCTCGATGCCGGCGTAACCACCGCCGACGAAGGTGAACGTCAGCGCGCGACGGCGGACCTCCGGGTCGGTCGTGGCGGCCGCCACGTCGAGCCGGTCCAGCACGTGGTTACGCAGGAAGATGGCCTCGCCGATGGTCTTGAACCCGATGCCGTTCTCGTGCAGGCCGGGAATCGGCAGGGTGCGGGAGACCGAGCCGGGGGCGACCACCACGTGGTCGTACGGGATCTCCCGGGCCGGGCCGCTGATCGGCTGCACCACGGCGGTCTTCCGCTCGTGGTCGATCCGGGTGACCGTGCCGGCCACCACCGTGCACTTGCGCAACTCCCGCCGCAGCGGCACCACAGCGTGCCGCGGGGAGATGTTGCCGGCCGAAGCCTCCGGGAGGAACGGCTGGTACGTCATGTGCGGCTGGGGGTCGACGACGACCACCTCGGCCTCACGGGAGCTCAGCTTCTTGGACAGGCGCAGAGCGGCGTACAGGCCAACGTGCCCGGCACCCACGACAAGGATCCGCTTCGGATTCACGTCATCCATCTTTCCCCGGCCGGCTCCGGTAATACCGCGCGAGACCCCCTTCTGTGACGGAGCACAACCGGTGTGACCTGCGCAACGCCCCACCGCGTCCCGTCATCTGCGACGCAGCAGCCACCCCAGCAGGGCGCTCAGACCCACCGCGACCAGCAGCCCGGCCACGGTCGCCGCCTGCGAGCCGCCGGTCCCGCCGACGCCGCCGAGCCAGGCCAGCACGACGCCGAGCACGGCGCTCGCCAGCACCACCCCGCCGGCGCGGGCCAGCCACCGCAGCACCAGGTCCGGGTCGATCAACCCGTCGTAGGGCAGCAGCGCGGCGAGCGCGCAGAGCGTGTGCGCCAGGTAGAGCAGCGTGGCCACGGCGAGCAGCCGCCACAGCACCGGCGGCCGGTCGTAGCCGAGCGTGGCCAGCAGCCAGCCGGCGATCGTCACCAGCGCCGCGAAGGTCGGCCAGATCCGGCGCGGCCCGACCGCCGGCAGCACCGCGGCCACCGCCAGGGCCAGCAGCGCCCGCGGCGCCAGGAACTGCACCGGGTACGCGAGCAGGAAGCCGGCCAGCACGACCAGGAAGATGCCGCCCCGCACCAGCAGCGGCAGCGCGCTGACCCGCGCGGCCCGGTACCGCAGCCCCCGAACCCGCTCCAGCACGCTGTTCATCGCATTCCCGCCTTCGGGGCCGTCGCCAGCCGCGACACGTCCCGCAGCACCTCGTCGAGGCTGCCCGCGCCGGCCCAGCGCACCACCGGCACCCCGTGCTCCCGGAGCTGGCCGATCATCGTGTCCCGGTCCAGCCGCCACAGCCGGTACGCCACCTCGGCCCAGCCCCGGTCCTTCGGCACCGGCAGCTCGGCCGGCAGCGTGTCCACCGCCACCACGAACCGCCCGCCGCGGGCCAGCCGGGCCAGCATCTGCGCCGACCGCTCGTCGAGCAGCGGGGTGAGCACCACCACGAGCGCGTCGGAGGAGAGCACCTGCGGGCCGAACACCTGCTCGTACGGCTCGTGCGGGGAGGAGTCGGCGTGCACGTCGAGCAGCCACTCCAGCACGGTCACGTACTGGCGGCGACCGGTCGCCGGGCGCAGCCGCCGGGCCGCCGGGCCGTACTCCAGCAAGGCCACCCGGTCACCCCGGTGCAGGTAGTGCTCGGCGATCGCGGCGGCGGCCCGGACCGTGGTGTCGAGCACCGACGCCGGCCCGCGTACGCCGCCGGATCGGCCCGCCTCGGCCAGCACGTCCAGCAGCACCACGACCTCGGCGTCCCGGTCGGAGAGGGTGGCCGCGACGTGCAGTTGGCGGGCCCGCAACGACACCCGCCAGTCGATCCGGCGCAGCCGGTCCCCGGGCGCGAAGACGCGCACCCCGGCCAGTTCGCCGCCCTCCCCCGGCCGCCGCGACCGGTGGCCGCCGACCAGCCCGGCGGCCCTTGGCATCGCCTCGACCGCGTCGAACGGCTCGGTACGCGGGTAGACCCGGGCCCGGATCGAGTCGGTGATCACGGCCCGGGACACCAGCAGCCCGTCGGCGGCGGCGACCCGCACCCCGGCCGGGCCGAACGGGTGCCGGCCCCAGCGCAGCGCGGTGCCGGTCAACTCCAGGTCGACGGCGCTGCCCGGGGGCACGGAGGTGACGAACGGCCGGTCCGCCCCGCCGGAGCGGCTCACGTCCAGCCCGGCGCCGCCGAAGCCGACCTGCTCCACCCGCAGCCAGTGCGACATCCGGGTCCGCACCACCGCCATGTCGTAGGCGATCTGGTCCGGGTTGGCGACCGCCACCGTGGCGGCCATCGGCGAGCCCTCGACCAGGTGGGTGTCGGCGACACTCAGCTCCAGCTCGGGCTGGGCGGCCGGGCGCCGGCGCAACCCGTACGCGGTGCCCAGCGCGAACGGCGTGGCCAGCACCACCAGGTCGATCCGGCCGAGCAGCACGGCCGCGACGACGAGCACGCCGGTGAGCAGCACGGCCCGGCCGAGTGCCCAGGTGGGCGCCCAGCCACCCGCCGGCTCGGCCCGCGCGTCCATCAGCGGCCGGCGGCGTAGCTGGGCAGTGCGCCGCTGGCCGGTGCGGGCGTCGACTCGAGCACCTCGCCGACCACGAACGACGGGTCCACCCGGCGCAGCCACATCTCCGGTCGCAGCGTGATCCGGTGCGCCAGCGCGGGCGCCGCCACCGCCTTCACGTCCTCCGGCACCACGTAGTCCCGGTTGGCGAGCACCGCCCGCACCCGGGCCAGCAGCAGCAGCGCCAGCGAACCGCGCGGCGACGCGCCGACCAGCACCGACGGGTGGTCCCGGGTGGCCGCGGTGAGCGCCACGATGTAGCGGCCGATCGAGTCCTCGACGACCACGTCCTCCAGCGCGGCCTGCATGGCGCGCACCGTGCCGGCGTCCACCACCGGCTTGATCTCGGCCTCCTCGCGGCGGCGGGCGATGCGCCGGCGCAGCACCTCCCACTCCTCGTCGTGGTTCGGGTAGCCGAACGAGACGCGCAGCAGGAACCGGTCGAGCTGCGCCTCGGGCAGCGGGTAGGTGCCCTCGTACTCGATCGGGTTGGCGGTGGCGAGCACGTGGAACGGCTCGTCCAGCCGGTAGGTCACGCCCTCCACCGAGACCTGTTTCTCCTGCATCGCCTCCAGCAGCGCCGACTGGGTCTTCGGCGGCGTCCGGTTGATCTCGTCGGCGAGCAGCAGGTTGGTGAAGAGCGGGCCGGCCCGGAAGGAGAAGTCGCCGCTGCTCTGGTCGTAGAGGAAGGAGCCGGTGACGTCGGCGGGCAGCAGGTCCGGGGTGAACTGGAGCCGGCGGAAGTCCAGCCCGAGCGCCTGCGCGAAGCAGCGCGCGGTGAGCGTCTTGCCGAGGCCGGGCAGGTCCTCCAGCAGCACGTGACCGCCGGCGAGGATGCCGGCCAGCACCAGCTCCAGCGCCTCGCGCTTACCGACCACGACGGTGCCGACCGCGTCCAGGACGGCCCGGGCGAGCCGGCCCACCTCGGCGGGGGGCATGCTCCGGTCCACGTCGTTCATCAGAGTTTCTCCAGTTCGGCGACGATCGCCGCGAGGTCGCGCGGCGTCGGGGGGCGGCGGGCGGGGGTGCCGAGGAACGTCCAGAGCGGCTCGCCCAGCAGGGCGCGGGCGCGCGCCGGGTCGGATTCGCGGGTCACGCCGTGGCGTTGGCGCAGCCGTTCGTCGGCCAGCTCACCGAGGCGGGGCAGCACCCGCTCGGTGAACCGTTCCCGGTTGTCGGCGCACCAGTCCAGCGGCCGTTCCCAGCCGTTGATGGCGGTCCGCAGCGCGTCCCGGGCGGACCAGTTCCAGCTGCCGGGCTCCTCACCGGCGGGGGTCCGGGCGCCGGCCCGGGGCGGCGGCGGGGGCGAGAGCGCGGCGGTGACCCGGCGGACGGCGAGCACGGCCAGCACGCCCGCCACGATGATCCAGATCGGCACCCGTAGGCCGACGGCGCGCAGGACGACCAGGATCACCGCGACGACGGCGGCGGTGACCAGTACGGTCCGCACCAGCCCTCGCGCCCGGCCGCCGGACGGCCGTTCGGCAGTGCCGGTGGGCTCCTCGCCGGAGCCGAGCAGGTCGTCGATGCTGGTGCTCATGCGGCGCCGGCCTCCCCCGCCGCCACGGCGGTCAACTCGCCGCGCAGCCGGCGCAGCGCCGACCGGGCCTGGTCGCGCGTGCGCTCGTCGACGTCCCGGGTGGCGTAACGCGCCTCCCGGTAGACGTGCGCGAACCCGTCCAGCACGTCGGCGCTCGCGATCGCCGGAATGCCGGCCTCGGCGTCGCCGCGCAGCAGCCGGCTGACCAGGTCGGTGGGGGTGTCGCCGGTCCGCCGGGCCACCCCGGCGTCCTCGGCGGCCTCCTCCAGCCGGACCCAGCAGGCGATCACCGCGGTGCGCGGGTCGGTGGACCGGTCGTCCAACTCCTCCAGCCCGGCGTCCAGGGCGGCCACCACCTCGCGGGCGGTCCCCTCGGCGGTACGCCGGGTGCGCCGCACCGGCACCGCGCGGGTGGTCCGCCGCAGCGCGCCGCGTACCACGCTGTAGAGCACGTAGCCGACGGCGCCGAGCACGACCGCGAAGAGCAGCGCCACGGCGGCGGTGGCCAGCCAGTCCGGCACACCGCCCGACGTGGACTCGGCCGCCTCCCGCGGTTCGACCGGGATCGAGGGCGGCGCCTCGGAGGGATAGTCCGGGACGTACGGGATTGTGTCCGCCGCGGGCGGGATCCGGCTGGCGCCGATGGCGGAGTGACCGGCGGCGAGCGCGGCGACCGCGAGCAGCGCCGCCACCGCGACGACCGGCCACCACCTGCGCAGCACGCCGAAAACCATCCCACCGCCTCAGGTGTTCCTCAGTCGACCCCGGCCAGCAGTTTCGCCCGGGTGAAGACGTCGTCCAGCATCGAGGGCGTGAGCCGGCCGGTGAACGTGTTCTGCTGGCTGACGTGATAGCAGCCGAGCAACGCCGGCACGGACTCGCCGGACCAGTGTGCCCCATGGCCGAACACCGGTCGCGGTGTGGGCGGGCGCTGTCCGTACACGTGCCGGAGCACCGGCCACCACGCGGCCCAGGCGAACGCGCCCAGCGCGACCACCACGCGCAGCGTGGGGCGTACCAGTTCGACCTCGCGGTGCACCCACGGCGCGCAGGTGTCCCGCTCGGCCGGGGTGGGTTTGTTGTCCGGCGGCGCGCAGCGCACGGCGGCGACGATCCGGGTGTCCCGCAGCGTGAGGCCGTCGTCGGCGGCCACGCTGGTCGGCTGGTTGGCCAGCCCGGCCCGGTGCAGCGCGGCGAACAGCACGTCGCCGGAGCGGTCCCCGGTGAAGATCCGGCCGGTGCGGTTGCCGCCGTGCGCGGCGGGAGCCAGGCCGAGGATCGCGATCCGCGCGTCCGGCGGGCCGAGGCCCGGGACCGGCCGCCCCCAGTAGCGCTGGTCGCGGAACGCGGCCCGCTTGACCCGGGCCACCTCCTCCCGCCAGGTGACCAGGCGCGGGCAGGCGAAGCAGTCGCTGACCGCGCCGTCGAGGTCGGCCAGGTCGGTCGCCCGCGCCGCGCGGGCGACCACCTCCGCCGGGGTACGCGTCTCAGCCAAGCTTGGCCCGGAACAGTTCCAGGGTGCGGGCCCACGCGGTGGCGGCGGCGCGCTGGTCGAAGTGCTCCGGCCGGTCCTCGTTGAAGAACGCGTGCGCGGTGCCCGGGTAGTCGAACGTCTGGCAGGTGCCGCCGGCCGCCTCGATGGACCGGCTGACGCTCTGCACCCCGTCGGCGGCGGACAGGCCGTCCGCCTCGGAGCAGTGGACGAGCGACGCCTTCCCGGCGTAGCCGGACCAGTCGGTGGGCATGCCCTCCCAGGGCAGGCGCGGATAGAAGCCGGCGGTGGCGACGATCCGCTCGGAGAACGTGCCGGACCACAGAGCCAGGCTGGCGCCCGCGCAGAACCCGGCGCAGCCCACCTTGCCGGCCACCTCGGGCCGGTTCGCCAGGTATTCGGCGGCGGCCGCGATGTCGCTGGCCGCCTCGTCCATCTGGGTGCTGTTCAGCATCTGCCGGGGTTCGGTCGGCTTCACGGCCGGGCCGCCGTGCCGGAAGTCCGGCGCGAGGGCGACGAAGCCGGCGTCGGCGAAGCGGTCGACCACGGCTTGGATGTGGGGCACCAGACCCCACCAGTCCTGGATGACGATGACCGCCGGGCTGGCCACACCGCCGGAGGGTATCGCGAGATACCCCTCGCTCGTCCCCCCGTTGCCGGTGAAGCTCACCATCTCGCCCATGGGCCCGTCCTCCTTGCGGTCAGTCAACGTTGGCTGGTCGCACAGTTGGCTGTTACGTGCCGGTAGCGTGCCATGCGGTCACCGGCCCGGGGAAGACGGAAGAGCAGTGGCATTCACCTCCTGTCCACTCACCGTCGGGGCCACGTACTGGTATAGCTATTGCTAAACTCGCCTCATGGTGGCTGGCGAGTGGGACATCTACCTCGTCGACGAGGTGCGGCATTGGCTCGACACATTGGACGCCAACACCCACGCCCGTGTCGTTCAAGCGATAGATCTCCTCGCCGAACTGGGCCCAGGGCTCGGGCGACCACTGGTCGACACGATCCACGGTTCGTCGATAGCCAACTTGAAGGAACTCCGGCCGGGCACCGTACGTATCCTCTTTGCGTTCGATCCCTGGCGTTCGAGCGCCCTCCTGGTAGCCGGCGACAAGTCCGGCCGATGGAAGGCGTGGTACCAGGAAGCCATACCGGTCGCCGAGCACCGCTACGAGCTCTACCTCAAAGATCGAGCACGAGAGGAGGAGGGAAAGGCATGAGCGAATACTCGCGGTGGCAGGACATTCGCGCCGGCCATGTCGCCCGAGCTGGCGGTGAAGAAGCGGTGGAGGCGGGCAAGCAGCAGCTTCTCGCCGAAGTCATCGGCCACCGGCTCGCCGAAGTGCGTCGTGCCCGAGGGCTGACCCAGCAGCAGGTGGCCGACCGCATGGGCGTCACGAAGGGGCGGGTCTCTCAGATCGAGCAGGGAAAGATCTCCGGCCAGGAGGTCGTGGCCCGTTTCGCCGCGGCCCTGGGGGGCCGGCTCCACCAGGCGATCTACTTCGACGACGGCGACATCGCCGCCATCGCGTGAAGTGAGACGCCGCCCACTGCATGAGCGGCGGTGGGCGGCCAGGACGGTCAGTTGGTCGGTGTCGGTGTCGGGGTCGGCGCGGCGGGCTCGGTGGAGCTGGGAGCGGGCGCGGCCGGCGAGCCCGTCACAGTCGGCCCAGGCGTGGCACTCGCCGTCGGCGCGGGGGCGCCGCTCGGCGTGGGCGCGGGCGGGGCGGCCGGCGGGCCGAACGGGGCGCGCATGGCGCAGTACGGGTAGGCGTTGCGCGGCGCGGGCACGTTGCCGGACGAGTCCACGCAGTTCGGCCAGCCGAGCCGGATCGGCACGCCGTTCTGGTCGAAGAGCTGGGCGTCGCGGATCAGCCGCCCCTGCTGGTCGTAGACGAAGACGTCCTCGATCCGGTCGAGCCGCCGGTCCACCGAGGTCTGCTGGTAGTCGGCGTACATGTCCGAGCTGGCGTGCCGGTCCACGTCGGCGAGGACCACGAGGGAGAACAGCACCAGCACGGCGGTGCCCAGCAGGTGCAGTCGTCGCGGCCAGCCGGTGAAGCCGTCGGACCGGCGGCCGAGCCACAGCGACGCGAGGACCGCGCCGGCCAGCAGCAGCAGCCCGGCCAGCGCGCTGTCGTCGAGGCGGGGCAGCAGACCGGACCGGCCACCACCGATCACCTCGCTCACCAGCAGCGCGGCCAGCCAGCCGCGCAGCAGCCACCAGGCCGGGCGCAGCGAGCGCAGGAAGTCGGCCACCCGGGCCTGCCCGAACAGCGGGCCGAGTTGACGGTCGAGCAGGCGTAGCTGGGTGAACGCCCGTTCCCGCGCGGCGTTCACCCGGCGCAGGCGGACCGGCCGCCCGCCGGGCTCCGCGCCGGCCGCGGTCCGCAGCTCCGTCGCGTACGCCTCCGGCGTGCCGAGCCGGTCGACGAGCGTGCCGTCGCCCTCGGCGGCCACCTCGGCGAGATGCTCCGGAAGGTCCTCGGTCAACTCGTCCCGGAGAGTCGGCGGGAGGTCGGCGAGCGCGGCCCGCACCCGGTCGACGTAGCCCGTGATCTCCTGCCCAGTGACGGTCATGCCGCCATCCCCCGATCGTCGAGCAGTGCGTCCATGGTGGTGGCGAACGAGCGCCAGGTCTTGCCGGAGCGGGTGAGATGTTCCCGCCCGGAGGCGTTCAACGCGTAGTACTTGCGGTGCGGCCCGGACTCGCTGGGCACCACGTAGGTGGTGAGCAGACCGGCGGCGAAGAGCCGGCGCAGGGTGCCGTAGACCGAGGCGTCACCGACCTCGGTCAGGCCCGCCTCGCGCAGCCGGCGCAGGATGTCGTAGCCGTAACCATCCTCGTCCTTGAGCACGGCGAGCACGGCCAGATCGAGGACACCCTTGAGAAGCTGCGTCGTATCCACACTCAGAACACTAGTGCGCATTGCGCAATACCGTCAAGAACGCCGTACCTTCCTGATCAACGGAGCGGGCGGGCGGTCCAGCCGACGAAGCGGTCGAACAACTCCTGCGGGTTCGGGTTCTGTCGCAGCAGGTCTGCGGTGGCGTCGAACAGGCAGGCCGCCATGTAGATCGACAGGGCGACGCGGTCGCGCCGGTAGTCCATCAGCAGCAAAAGTCGGGCCGGCTGGCACGGCCAGGGACCCGCGCACACCCGGCAGAGCCAGCGCGGTCGCATCGGCACGTGCGGCCGGACGGCCCGGCGACCGCGGTCGGGTACGGGAGAGACATTCGGCGCGCTCATCCCCCGATCGTGTCGCGCGTCGTTGACTACGTCAATAGTCTCCGTAGTTGTCGTCGTCTACAGACTGCGCCGCTGCCATCGTCAACGTGTGGAGCTGGTGGGCGTGTCGGAGATCCGGGCGATGCTCGGCAACGTGTCGCGCCAGCGCGCCTCCGTGATCGCCAATCAGCGCAACTTCCCCGAACCGATCGCCGTGCTGGCCATGGGCAAGGTCTGGCGGAAGTCGGACGTCGAGAAGTGGGTGCGGGAGCACCGGCCGGACCTGTCGTCCGACTGAGCCGCGTGGCGCGGCAAGTTCAAGATCGACACCAGTTCGGTGAAGTGGTGGCATCCCGCTGGCCGGATACCGCCACTTCGCCGAGCTGGCGTCCGACCACCCAACCTCCCGGCAAGTGGGACGACTAACCCGCAGAATGGACCAGCGCGCCCGGTGCGATCGAGTGGATCATTCGGCCAGTCGACGCAGCAGCTCGGCGTCGCGCTCGGCAGTCTCGCGCGTCAAGTCTCGGACCCGCACCTGGCGGCTCCGGGCCACCCCAGTCGGTGCTCCGGTTTGGCGAGCCCGTTCGGGCCTCTCGTCAGGGGGATCGACCACGGCTACGCGAGGCTCCAGGCGATGCCGTCGAGGATGTCGTGCTCGGAGGCGACCACCGACGGCATGCCGGCCCGCTCCATGATGATCCGCAGCACCAGCGCGCCGGCGCCGATCACGTCCGCCCGACCGGGATGCATCACCGGCTCGGCCAGCCGCTGCTCCCGGGTGGCGCCCAGCAGGTAGTCGGTCACCGACGCCACCCGCTCGTACGGCACCCGGGCGTGGTGGATGCGGCCCGGGTCGTACCCCTTGAGCCCTTCGGCCAGGGCGGCCACTGTGGTGACCGAACCGGCGAGCCCGACCAGCGTGGCGGCCTCCCGGCCGGGCACGGCGGCGAGCGCCCGGTCCACCGCCGCGGCGATGTCCGCCTCGGCGGCGGCGATCTCCGCCGGGGTGGGCGGGTCGCCGTGCAGGTGCCGCTCGGTCATCCGGACGCAGCCGATGTCCACCGAGATCGCCCCGCGCACGCCGTCGGCGCGGGTGCCGACCACGAACTCGGTCGAGCCGCCCCCGATGTCGACCACCAGGTACGGCGGCTCGGCGTCGGCGGGCAGGCCGCGCACCGCGCCGGTGAACGACAGCCGGGCCTCCTCGTCGCCGGTCACCACCTCCGGCGGCACGCCGAGGGTCCGTTCCACCATGGCCCGGAAGTCGGCGGCGTTGGAGGCGTCACGCGAGGCCGAGGTGGCACACATCCGCACCCGGTCGACGCCGGCCTTCTCGATCTCCGCCGCGTAGTCGGCGAGCGCCACCCGGGTCCGCTCGATCGCCTCGGGGGCGAGCCTGCCGGTGCGGTCGACGCCCTGCCCCAGCCGGACGATCTCCATCCGCCGGCTGACGTCCACCAGCGGCGCCGACGGCCCGGCGGACTCCTCCGGCAGGTCGGCGATCAGCAGCCGGATCGAGTTGGTCCCACAGTCGATGGCCCCCACGCGCACGCTCACGCCGTCACCCTACGGCAGGCCCGACCCGCCCTACAGGCGCAGCAGCATGCGGGTGTTGCCCAGGGTGTTGGGCTTGACCCGCTCCAGGTCGAGGAACTCGGCGACACCCTCGTCGTAGGAGCGTAGGAGCTGCTCGTAGACCGGCTGCGGCACCGGAGCGCCGTCGATCTCGCGAAAGCCGAACCCGCCGAAGAAGCCGGTCTCGAAGGTCAGCACGAAGATCCGGGCGACCCCCAGCTCACGCGCCGCGTCGATCAGCTCGCCGACGATCCGGTGCCCGAGCCGCTGCCCCCGGCAGGACGGGTCGACCGCCACCGTGCGGATCTCGGCCAGGTCCTCCCACATGACGTGCAGCGCGCCGCACCCGACCACCGTGCCGTCCGGCGTCGCCGCGACCCGGAACTCCTGCACGTCCTCGTAGAGCGTCACGGTCGCCTTGCTGAGCAGCCGCCGGTCGTCGGTGTAGGTGTCCACCAGCCGGCGGATGCCGCGCACGTCGGCGGTGCGGGCGCGGCGGACCACGACCTGGTCGACGGCGGTCATCTCACTCCCCGGCGGGCACGTCCACGCAGGGGCCGGCGGCCCACCACTTCTCCACCAGCGCCAGCGTCTCGTCGCCGAACGGGTTCACCCCCGGGCCGGCGGCCAACGCGTGACCGAGGTGCACGTGCAGGCACTTCACCCGCCCGGGCATCCCGCCGGCCGAGATGCCGGCGATCTCCGGCACCTCGCCGATCGCGTTCCGGCGGCCGAGGTAGTCCTCGTGCGCGGCCCGGTAGCGGGCGGCCAGCTCCGGGTCCTCGGCGAGCCGGTCGGCCATCTCCTTCATCAGCCCGGCCGACTCCAGCCGGCTGCACGCCGCGGTCGCCCGCGGGCAGGTCAGGTAGAACAGCGTCGGGAAGGGCGTGCCGTCGGCCAGCCGGGGCGTCGTCTCCACCACGTCGGGCAGGCCGCACGGGCACCGGTGGGCGACCGCCCGGGTGCCGCGCGGCGTGCGTCCGAGCTGGGCGCCCACCGCGGCCAGGTCGGCCTCGGTGGCCGGCCGGCGCTCCGGCGGGGGTACGGAGTCCGCCGCCGGATCCCGCGGTGGTTCGACGCTCAAGGTGGTGCCTCCCGTGCGGTGCTCTACTTGTCGGGGCGCTCGGCGTTGGCCGCCTGCACGCTCGACCACAGGGTGTCGTACCAGGGGTCGGGCGGCTTCGGCGGCCCCGGCTTCGCGCCCTTGCCGGCGTCCTTCGCGGCGCCGTCCGGGTCGGAGAGCACCACCAGCAGGGTCTCACCGGGCTTGCCCATGAAGAACCGTTCCCGGGCCTGCGTCTTGACGTACTCCGGGTCCTTCCACTTGGCCGCCTCGGCGGTCAACCGGTCGATCTCGGCCCGCTGCGCGGCCTGGGAGGCCTCCATCCGCTCGATGTCGGCCTGCTGGTCGAGGTAGACCCGGACCGGGTAGGTGTAGGCCAGGGCGAGCGCGATGAGCACCGCGAACAGCACTGTGGCGCGCCCGGTGAAGCGCCGGGGTTGGGGTGCGGTGAGCCGCTTGACCGGGCCGCCGGCCGCGCTGCGCCGGGCCGCGCCCGGACGGTTCGCGGAGCGTACGCCCTCGGTGGCGCGGGACGCGGCGGGTGACCGCCCGGCGGCGCGCGTCTCCGCGCGGACCCCGCCGTCGCGGGCCGTGGACCGGACCCGGGCGCCGCCCGCCCGGCCGGCCTGACCCGGCCGACGGGCGGGCCGCTGGCCACCCGGTGTGCGGCGCTGCTGCATCGTCACACCCCTCCCCCGGAGCGCTGACCTCAGGCCGAACGGTAACGCGGGAACGCGCCGGCACCGGCGTACCGCGCCGCGTCGGCCAGCTCCTCCTCGATCCGCAGGAGCTGGTTGTACTTGGCGACCCGGTCGGAGCGGGCCGGGGCGCCGGTCTTGATCTGACCACAGCCGGTGGCGACCGCCAGGTCGGCGATGGTGGTGTCCTCGGTCTCGCCGGAACGGTGGCTCATCATGCACCGGAAGCCGGCCCGGTGGGCCAGGTCCACGGCGTCCAGCGTCTCGGTGAGCGAGCCGATCTGGTTGACCTTGACCAGCACCGCGTTGGCGGCCCGCTCGGCGATGCCCCGGGCGATGCGCTGCGGGTTGGTCACGAACAGGTCGTCGCCGACGATCTGGACCCGGTCGCCCAGCGCGGCGGTCAGCGTGGCCCAACCGCTCCAGTCGTCCTCGGCCAGCGGGTCCTCGATGGACACGATCGGGTAGTCGCCGGCGAGCTTGGTGTAGTAGTTGCTCATCTCCTCGGCGCTCTTCGCGCTGCCCTCGAACGTGTAGGTGCCGTTGTCGAAGAACTCGGTGGCGGCCACGTCGAGCGCGAAGACGATGTCGGTGCCGAGCCGGTAGCCGGCCTTCTCCACCGCCTCGGCGATCAGGTCCAGCGCGGCGGCGTTGGTGGGCAGGTTCGGGGCGAAGCCGCCCTCGTCGCCGAGGCCGGTCGACAGGTCCTTTTTCTTCAGCACCGACTTCAGCGCGTGGTAGACCTCGGCGCCGGAGCGGACCGCGTCCCGGAACGTCGGCGCGCCGATCGGCGCGATCATGAACTCCTGGATGTCGACGTTCGAGTCGGCGTGCGCGCCACCGTTGAGGATGTTCATCATCGGCACCGGGAGCAGGTGCGCGTTCGGGCCGCCCAGGTAGCGGAAGAGGCTCAGCTCGGCGCTGCCGGCGGCGGCCTTCGCCACGGCCAGCGAGACGCCGAGGATGGCGTTGGCGCCCAGCTCGCCCTTGTTGTCCGAGCCGTCGATGTCGATCATCTTCTGGTCGATCAGCCGCTGCTCGCTGGCCTCGTAGCCAATGAGCTGGTCGACGATCCGGTCCTCGATGTTGGCGACGGCCTTCTCGACACCCTTGCCCAGGTAGCGGTCCTTGTCGCCGTCGCGCAGCTCGACCGCCTCGAACGCGCCGGTGGAGGCGCCGGACGGCACCGCGGCGCGGGCGATCGTGCCGTCGTCGAGCCCGACCTCGACCTCGACCGTCGGGTTGCCCCGCGAGTCCAGGATCTCCCGGGCGACAATTCCCTCGATGGTTGCCACTGAGTCGCTCCTCGTTTGTGTGTGCCGGTCCGGTTCGGGCCGCGACGGTGCGGCTGAGGCAGGTGTTGAACGCAGCGTATCGGTCCCCGCCCTCCGGCATGCCGCTCGGGGCGGACCCCACCGCGGCGAATGAGACGGACATTCCCGCTTTACCGGTCGTCAACCGGCAACCGGTTTGCGAGAGGTTGCGTCGGTCGACAAGGCTGGGCATCATGCCTGCCGCCTCGACGACTCTCCGCGTGCTCGCCGCCTCGGTCATCGCGTCGCTCTCGGTCACCGGCTGCCAGACGCTCGACGACGCCGGCGTCGCACTCGGGCGCGCCGACCTGGTCAACGACCTCGTCGCGCGGATGGACCGGGCGCTGGAACAGACCTGGGCCGCCGACTACCAGCTCGCCGGCGGCCGGACCGCCTCGATCGCGCAGACCGCCAAGCCGCTGCGCTCCACCTACACCTGGCCCGGCGGCAAGATCACGGTGACCCAGGAGGCGGTGACCCGGTGCGCGAGCACCGCCGCCCGCACCTCCTGCACGGTGTCGCCGCCGGTGCTCACCGCCGGCAAGCCATCGGTGATCGTCTACGACGAGGCCCGCAAGCAGGGCCTGGTCACCCCGCCGGCGGTGATCCGGCTGCTCACCGACGCGGCGCTGGAGCCCGACGCGGTCATCAAGCAGAGCGACACCACCCTCGCCGGGCACCACGCCACCTGCGTGGACGTCACCGACGCCGGGGAGCGCTTCGCCACCTGCGTGACCACCGAGGGGGTGCTGGGCAGCTTCACCGGCACGCTCGACGGCAAGGCCGCCGAGGTCACACTCAGTCGTTACACCGAGACGGTGGAGGCCGCCACGTTCGACCCGCCGGCCGGCGCCGGCGTGGTGGACCGGCGCACCAGGACGTCCTGACCCTCACACCCCCAGCAGGGTGCGCAGGTGACGCGGCGGCGGGCAGTCGTGCGACAGCATCGCGTCGTGCCAGTCGCGTACCGCCACGCCGGCCGGCCGGGCCGCGGCGATGTCGGCCATCTCGCTGTAGCCGACGAAGTAGGTGGAGAGCTGGGTGGAGGTCAGCAACGCGCGCCGCCACTTGCCGGCCGCCTCGCCCTCCTCCTGGAAGCCACGCCCGGTCATCAGCGCCATCGCGTCCGACTCGGACAGGTCGTCGCAGTGCACGAGCTGGTCGAGAAGCGCGTTGATGGTCATCCGGAGCTGCATCTTGAGCTGCTGCAACCGCACCGGCAGCCCACCGAAGCCCAGCCCGGCCATCAGCTCCTCGGTGTAGACCGCCCAGCCCTCGATGAACACGCCGGACTCGGTGAGCGCGCGCACCCGGGTCGGGCCGGCGTAGCGGCGGGCGTGGGCGAGCTGGAGGAAGTGACCGGGCATCGCCTCGTGCACGGTCAGGTTGCGGATCATGTGGTCGTTGTATTCCCGGTAGAACGACTCGACCCGCTGCGCCGGCCAGTCCGCCGGGGTGGGCGCGATGCAGTAGAACGTCGGCACGTCGGCGGTCTCCAGCGGGCCCGGCGAGTCGCAGTAGGCCACCGCCACGCCCCGGGCGAACTCCGGCATCTCCTGGATCACGCACGGATCCGCGACCAGGCTCACCAGGTCGTGGTGGCGGACGAAGTCGCTCGCCTCGTCGAGCGTGACCGAGGCCAGATCCACGATGGTGGCGTCGTCCGGGTGCTCCGCGGCGAGCAGGTCCAGCGCGCGGCGTACCGTCTCGTCGTCGGCCGGACCACCGACCAGCTCGACCGCCGCCGCCCGGATCTCGTCGGTGACCCGGTCGAGATTCGCCCACGCGCGGCGCTGCACCTCGGCGGCGCCCAGCTCGGTGTCGAGCGTGTGCCACAGCCGCGCCTCCCAGCGCCGCCGGCCCAGCCGGGGGTCACGCCCCGGGCCGGCGTCCGCCGCCAGCCCGGCCCGCAGCCACGCCACGAACTCGTCCAGCGCCGCGATCGCCGCGGTGGCCGCCGGCCCCACCCGGTCGCGCAGCGCCGGCGCCTGCGCGAGCAGCGCCGGCACCTCGTCGCGGACCAGCGCCGCCGCGCCGGCGAACTGCCCGACCGCCGTCTCGGCGTGGACCCGCGGCATGTCCCGCAGCGTCGCGCGCGCGGTCGCCAACGCATCGGGTACGGCGGAGAGGCGGCCGGCGAGATGGCCGAGTCGCTCGTCGACCGGGGCGTAGGGGCGGGCCAGCAACGCGTGCAGCAGTGGACCGGGGTTGTGCCGCAGCGGATCCCACTCGTGGCCGCGGATCTCGGTGGCCTCGAACAGCGCCCGGTCCACCAGGCTGCTGAGCAGCGCGTGGTCGACGCCCTCGTCGGCGTCGAGCACGTCCGGATCGATCTCGGAGAGCGCATCGGCCGCGTCCTTCAGCATCGCCTGGTCGGCGGCGAGGGCGTCGGCGGAGAGGTCGGGCAGGCGGTCGTCGTAGCGGTGGTCCCCGGCGGAGGTGGCCAACCCGGGTCGGCTCTCCAGCAACGCCTCCACGATCCGCTCCGCGAGCGGCACGAACGCTTCCATTCCCCGAACCCTACCGACCACCCCCGACGCCCCGCCCCCGAGCGCGGCGCGGCTCGGCGCGGCTACGAGATCTTGGTACGAAACCCCCGAACCCGCGATCTTGCAGTTGCGGCCCTCCCGACGTCCCATTCAGCCGATTTGTCGGGGCAGGAAGTGCAAGATCGACGATGGCGGAGAGCCGACGGGGCCCGGGCGACGAGGTGGGGGTCAGGTCGGCTGGGCGGGGGTGGCGCGTTCGGCGGCGCGGACCGCCTCGGCGTACGCCAGGGCGGCGCGGCGGAGTGCCGCCTCCGGGTCGAGGCCGGCCTGCCGGGCCGCGGCGACGGTGGCCAGCAGGCTCGCGCCGAGCCGCGCCTCCGGGTCCACCTGCGACTCGGCGAGCGGCGGCGGCACCGCCAGCCCGACCCGGCCGGCGCGGTCCAGGACCTTCGCGGCCAGGGCGAGCGCGGGCTGGCTCAACGCGATGCCGTCGAGCACCGACTCCCGGGTCTTCTCGGCCCGCTTGATCCGCTCCCAGTTGGCCTCGATCTCCTCGATCGTGCCGGCCTGCTCGCCGGAGAACACGTGCGGGTTGCGCCGGACCATCTTGTCGACCAGGCCGCCGGCCACGTCGTCGACGGTCCAGCCCTTCCCGTCCGGCAGGTCCTCGGCCAGGCGGGCGTGCAGCAGCACCTGGAGCAGCACGTCGCCCAACTCCTCGCGGAGCGCGTCGGTGTCGTCGGCGCTGATCGCGTCGTACGCCTCGTAGCACTCCTCGAGCAGGAACGCGGCCAGGCTGCGGTGGGTCTGCGCCCGCTTCCACGGATCGCCGCCGGGGGAGGCCAGCCGGTCCATCACCTCGACCGCGTCGAGGAGCCGGGCACCGGGCGGGTCCCACGAGCCGTACATCAGCTCCAGCTCGGCCAGGCCCGGCTGGCGGGCCAGCCGCAGCCCCAGCTCACGGGCGAGCGCCTCGTCGCCGGCCGGGCCGGCCAGCCACACCGCGCCGCCGTGCGTGGCGGCGGCGTCCAGCAGCGCCTGCGTCGCACCCTCGGTGACCACGCGCACCTCGGCGCCGGCCGTCCGCACCGCCCGGGTCAGCTCACCGTCGACGCCGGTGAGGACCGGCGCGGAGCGTACGGCGTCCCAGGCGGCCGAGGTCAGCAGGCCGGCCGGCAGCCGGGGCGAGGTGACCAGCAGGACGATGCGCGCGGTCATGCGCCGGGCGCCGCCGACGGCTCGACCACCGGCGCCGACTCACCGGTCTCCGGCTCCGGGGTGGAGATGTCGGTGACCGACGAGCCCGGCTCGCCCAGCGGCACGGAGACCGCCGGCACGTCGCCCTTGAAGGTGAGCACCGGGAAGGCCAGCGGCCGGTAGCGCGGGTTGACCGAGACGTCGTACCCGTCGATGGCGTCCGCCAGCGCCTTGCGGGTGGCCAGCGCGGAGCGGAGCTGATCGCCGTCGAGCTGGCCGGCGGCGTCGGCGTCCGAGACGTCCGGCGGGATGGCGCCGGCGGCCCGGCCGGCGGCGATCACCGTGGCCAGGTCCTCCTTGGAGGGGGCGGTCGACTCGCCCACCGGCACGCCGGAGACGCAGGTGTAGAACTCGGCGACCTTCTTCGGGTACGCCGCGTCGGCGGGCAACCCGACCTGCTGGGCCACCTGCTCGGCGGTCACCTGCGTCTTCGGCTGGTAGCCCTTGTCGGCGGAGAGCTCCTTGCACACGTCGGACAGCACCAGGGTGGCGACCACCTGGTCGCGGGGCGGCAGCAGCGCGTCGGCCTGCGGAGCGGTGGCCGGCTGACTGGCCAGGCCGTCCCGGACCTCGTCGAGGATCGAGGTGACCTGGTCCTCGGTGACGCGGTGGTCGCCGATGTAGGCGGCGACCCCCGGCTCGGTACGGCAACCGGAGAGGGCGACGAGGCCGACCGCCACGCTGGCGACGGCGACAAGACGGCGAGCACGCATGACGGTCACTCTCTCACGCCCCGCGGTCGCCTGTGACGCCGCCCACCTCACCGCGCCCCCGCCCCGGCCGGCTGCGCCGCCGCCGGTTCGCCGAGAACATCGGAGAGGAGCTGGGCGCACCACTCCAGCAGCGCCTGGTCGCGCAGCGGCTCGCCGCCGACCCGGCGGGTGCTCGGCCGGGGCACGCTGACCTGGTCGAGCGCCTGCTTGTAGACCGAGTCCGGGTGGTAGCGCTTGAGCCGCATCTGCTTGGAGTCGGGCAGCGGCAGCGGGCCGAACCGGATGTGCTTGCCCTGCATCGACACGTCGGTGAGCCCGTACCGGCGGGCCAGCAGCCGGAAGTTCGCCACCGCCACCAGGTTCTGCACCGGCGCGGGAGGCTCGCCGTAGCGGTCGGTCATCTCGGCGACCACCTCGCGCAGCCGCTCGGCGTCGCGGGCCTCGGCGAGCTTGCGGTACATCTCCAGCCGCAACCGCTCCACCCCGACGTAGTCGTGCGGCAGGTGCGCGTCGATCGGCAGGTCGATCTTGACGTCGGCCTCCTCCTCGGTGCGCTCACCCTTGAACGCGGACACCGCCTCGCCGACCATCCGCACGTACAGGTCGAACCCGACACCCTCGATGTGGCCGGACTGCTCGCCGCCGAGCAGGTTGCCGGCGCCGCGGATCTCCAGGTCCTTCATCGCCACGTACATGCCGGCGCCCAGCTCGGTGTGCTGGGCGATGGTGGCCAACCGCTCGTGCGCGTGCTCGGTGAGCGGCTTCTCCGGCGGGTACAGGAAGTAGGCGTACGCGCGCTCCCGACCCCGGCCGACCCGGCCCCGGATCTGGTGCAGCTGGGCCAGGCCGAGCAGGTCGGCGCGCTCCACGATGAGCGTGTTGGCGTTCGGGATGTCGATGCCCGACTCGACGATCGTGGTGCAGACCAGGACGTCGAACTCCTTCTCCCAGAAGCCGACCATCACCTTCTCGAGCGCTTCCTCGCCCATCTGGCCGTGCGCCACCGCGACCCGGGCCTCGGGCACCAGCTCGCGGATCCGGCGGGCCGTCCGGTCGATCGACTCGACCCGGTTGTGCAGGTAGAAGACCTGCCCGTCGCGGAGCAGCTCCCGGTGGACGGACGCGGCGACCTGCCGGTCGTCGTACGCCCCGACGAAGGTGAGCACCGGGTGCCGCTCCTCCGGCGGGGTGGCGATGGTGGACATCTCGCGGATGCCGGTGATCGCCATCTCCAGCGTCCGGGGGATCGGGGTGGCCGACATGGCGAGCACGTCGACCGAGGCGCGCAGCGTCTTCAGATGCTCCTTGTGCTCGACGCCGAAGCGCTGCTCCTCGTCGATGATGACCAGCCCGAGCTGCTTGAACCGGGTGGCCGCCTGGAGCAGCCGGTGGGTGCCGATGACGATGTCGACGCTGCCGTCGGCGACCATCTCCAGCGTCCGCTCGGACTCCTTCGCGGTCTGGAACCGGGACAACTGCCGGATGTTCACCGGGAACTGGCTCATCCGCTCGGCGAACGTGTTGTAGTGCTGCTGCACCAGCAGCGTGGTCGGCACCAGCACGGCCACCTGCTTGCCGTCCTGCACCGCCTTGAACGCCGCGCGGACCGCGATCTCGGTCTTGCCGTAGCCGACGTCGCCGCAGATCAGCCGGTCCATCGGGACGGTCTGCTCCATGTCCCGCTTGACCTCCTCGATGGCGGCCATCTGGTCCGGCGTCTCCTGCCAGGGGAACGCGTCCTCCAGCTCGCGCTGCCACGGGGTGTCCGGCCCGAAGTTGTGCCCCTTGGACGCCTTGCGGGCGGCGTAGAGCTGGATCAGCTGGGCGGCGATCTCGCGGACCGCCTTGCGGGCCCGGGCCTTGGACTTCTGCCAGTCCGAGCCGCCCATCTTGTGCAGCGTGGGCTGCTCGCCGCCGACATAGCGGGAGAGCTGGTCGAGCTGGTCGGTCGGGACGAAGAGGCGGTCGCCGGGCTGGCCGCGCTTGCTCGCCGCGTACTCGATGACCAGGTATTCGCGGCTGGCGCCGTTCACCGTGCGCTGCACCAGCTCGACGTAGCGGCCGATGCCGTGCTGCTCGTGCACCACGAAGTCGCCGGCCTTCAGCTCCAGCGGGTCGATGGTGTTGCGGCGCCGGCTGGGCATCTTGCGCATGTCGCGGGTCGAGGTGCCCCGGCCGCCGGTGACGTCGTTGCCGGTGAGCAGCACGAACCGCGACGCCTCGTCGACGAAGCCGGCGCTCAGGCAGCCACACGACACGACCAGCTCGCCGGGGGTGGGCGCGGTGGGCACCTCGTCGGTGAGCCGGGCGCCGAGACCGGCGTCGCGCAGCACCTCGACGGCCCGCTGGGCGGGGCCGTGCCCCTCGAAGACCAGCGCGATCGACCAGCCCTCACCGGCCCAGCGCTTCAGGTCGTCGACCACCCGGGCGGTCTCGCCGTGGTAGAGCGGGGCGGGCTGGGCGGCCAGGCTCACCGCGATGGCGTCGTCGGGGGTGACGTCGACAGCGGCCGGCGCGTCCTCCCAGGGCTGCCGGGCGGGCGCGGCCTCGGCGTCGCCGAGGCCGAACGGGGCGAGCGTCCACCAGGGCTGGCGCAGGGCGCGGGCCTGCGTGCGTACCTCGGCCAGGGTCTTGAAGGCGGCGGCGCCGAGGTCGACCGGGGCCTGGCCGCCGACGGCGGCCGCGGCCCAGCTGGCCTGGAGGAACTCCTCCGAGGTACGGACCAGGTCGTGCGCCCGGGTGCGGATGCGCTCCGGGTCGCAGAGCAGCACGTGGGTGCCGGCCGGCATGCAGTCGACGAGCAGCTCCAGCGCGTCGTCGCCGATCAGCGCCGGGGCCAGGGACTCCATCCCCTCGACCGGGATGCCTTCGGCCAGCTTGTCGAGGATCTCGGCCAGCTCGGGGTGCTCGGCGGCGAGCGCGGCGGCGCGCCGCCGGACCGACGGGGTGAGCAGCAGCTCGCGGCAGGGCGGCGCCCAGAGCTGCGGCACGCCCTCGATGGTGCGCTGGTCGGCGACGGCGAAGGTGCGGATCTCCTCCACCTCGTCGCCCCAGAACTCGACCCGGGACGGGTGCTCGTCGGTGGGCGGGAAGACGTCGAGGATGCCGCCGCGGACCGCGAACTCGCCGCGCTTGGTGACCAGGTCGACCCGGGCGTACGCCATGTCGGTGAGCCGGCGGGCCACCTCCTCCAGGTCGGCCTCCTCGCCGGCGGCGAGCTGCACCGGCTCCAGGTCACCGAGGCCCTTGAGCTGCGGCTGGAGCAGCGACCGGACCGGCGCCACGACCACTCGCAGCGGCCCGGTGCGGCCGTGCGCGTCGGCCGAGTCGGGGTGGGCCAGCCGGCGGAGCACGGCGAGGCGCCGCCCGACCGTGTCGGAGCGGGGCGACAGCCGCTCGTGCGGCAGCGTCTCCCAGGACGGGAAGACCGCGACCTGCTCGGGCGGCAGCAGACTGCCCAGCGCGGAGACCAGGTCGTCGGCCTCGCGGGTGGTGGCGGTGACCGCGAGCACCGAGCGGCCCGCTCCACCGGCCGGCTCGTCGGCGGCGACGGCGGCCACCGCGAACGGGCGCAGCGCGGCGGGGGCGGTGAGGTCGAGGCCGTCGACCTGCGCGGCACCGGAGCGCGCCAGGTCACGCGCCCGGGCCAGCCCGGGGTCGGCCAGGGCGGCGGCGAAGAGTCCGGTGAGCATCAGTGATCACTTCCAGCGCTTGACACGACGACGACCCCGCGTCCAGCCGGACGGGGGGTGCACCCGTCGAGCCTATCCCCCTCCCCCGACGATCCGGGCGTCGCCGCTTTTCGATCTTGACGGCCCCGACTCCGGCGTGGTGCGGTGGACCGATGGTCGAGTATCGGGCGGTCTTCGACGCCGAGGTGGTCTTCGCGAACGGCGGCGGCCTGCGCACCGACGGTTTCCGGCTGGACGTGCCGGGCCCCGGGGTCACCGACGACGAGCTGGCGACACTGCTCGTGCGGCACCTCGGGCTGCTCATGGTCGGCGAGGTGCGGATCAGCAACCGGACCGTGGTCGAGGAGCCGCACCGGGGCGGGCGCGGCGTCACCGCTCCGGTCGCCCCCGGGCGGCGCCTGGTCGAGCTGAGCCACGAGATCACCGACGGCCTGGTCACGCTGCCCGGCTGGCCGGGTCCGACGATCAC
Organism: Micromonospora humi; assembly: GCF_900090105.1. GTDB lineage: Bacteria > Actinomycetota > Actinomycetes > Mycobacteriales > Micromonosporaceae > Micromonospora > Micromonospora humi. Next base: position 199,782 of record NZ_FMDM01000004.1, read on the forward strand.
CGACTGGCTCACCCGGGAGACCTCCCGACAGCGGTACGCGCCGGGCGTCGAGTTCCACGTCGCCCGCATCGACATGATCGCCAACACCGGCACGTACGTCGACACGCCGTCGCACCGCTTCGCCGGCGCACCCGACCTGGCCGGGACCCCGTTGGACCGGCTGGCCGACCTGCCCGGCGTGGTGGTGCGCGTGCCCGCCGGGGTGCGCGCCGTGGACCGACTGCTGCTCGCCCCCTACGAGGTGGCCGGGCGGGCGGTGCTGCTGCACACCGGCTGGGACGCGCACTTCGGCACCGACGCCTACGCCGCCCCGGAAGCGCCCCACCTGACCGGCGACGGCGCCTCCTGGCTGGTCGAGGCCGGCGCGGCGCTGGTCGGCATCGACTCGATCAACATCGACGACATGACAGCGGCGGCGGCCGGCGAGCGCCCGGCGCACACCGCGTTGCTGGCCGCCGGCATCCCGATCGTGGAGCACCTGACCTGCCTGGACGCGCTGCCACCCACCGGCTTCCGATTCACCGCCGCCCCGCCGAGGGTGGCCGGCATGGGCACCTTCCCGGTCCGCGCCTTCGCCGTCGTGTGACCCACACCGCCTCCCCGAGGCGGCGGTGTCACGGCACCCACATCCCCGCCACCTCCCGGAAGCGGCGCCTACTCCAACACGAGACGCCCCCCGCCGTCCGCAAGATCCACACCACATGGAGTGGATCTTCCCGCCGGGTCGACCCCTGCCGCCGGCGAGTGGAACGCCATGGGTGGCAAAACGGGTCCGAGACACCCATGGCGTTCCACTCATCGGTGTTCGGGGCGGCGGGGCGGCGCGCGACGGATCGGTCCGTACCGCTCTGCTGATCCTCAAGGCCGAGGGGTTGATCGAGGGTCGGCAGGGTGAGGGCGTGTTCGTGCGCGGTCAGTAGCGCACCGCGATCCGGCGCTCGGCCGCGTCGACCCGGATCTCCCCGCCGTACGGGATGATCACCTGCGGGTCGGTGTGACCGAGGTCGACGTCGAAGACCACCACCGGGTCGTCGGCGTACGGGCCGATCGCCCGCAGGACCGCCGCCCGCTGCTCCTCCCCCCAGGCCAGCCGCTCCGCCACGGTCAGCTGCCGGTCGAAGTTCCACGCCTTGGGGCGGCCCACCACGACCGCCGGGAAGCCGGCGAGCAGCCCACGCTCGCCCAGGTTCCGCAGCATCCGGAAGACCTCCTCGGCCGGCGGCATCTCCTCAGACGTCTCCACCAGCAGCACCGAGCCGGCCAGCGCGGCGGCGGACGGCACCCGGTCGGCCGCGGCCAGCCAGTGCAGGATCTCCAGGTTCCCGCCCCAGGTGCGGCCGTCGACCACCCGGGCGGGCCCGTGCCAGCGCCAACCCTCGCCGGGCACCATCGGCGGCTCCTCGGTGAGCGTCGCCGGGTCCCGCCAGTCGAGTGTCTCGTCGCCCCACTCGGTGGCCGGGGTCAGGTCGTACCAGTCGGAGGTGAACAGCGCGGCGCGCAGCGAGTCGACGGTGAGCGGGTGCGGCCGGCCGGGCCGGCCGAGGTGCACCAGAACGGAACCGCCGTGGTAGCCCACGATCCCCAGCTTGTGCAGGTGGTTGAGCACGTTGGTGTTGTCGGAGTAGCCGAAGTAGGGCTTCGGGTTGGCCCGCAGCACCTCGTCGTCGAGGAACCGGGTGACCGTGATCAGGTCGTCCCCGCCGACGGTGGCGAGCACCGCCGTGATCGCCGGGTCGGCGAACGCGGCGGTCAGGTCCCGGGCCCGGTCCCGAGGGTCGGCGCCCATCACCCGGGTGGTCGGATACTCCACCGGCTCCAGCCCCAGCTCGTCGCGGAGCCGGCGCAGGCCCAACTCGTACACGTGGGGGAAGAGACCTGGCAGGCCGGCGGAGGGTGAGACCACCGCGACCCGGTCGCCCGGTCGCGGCTTGGCGGGGTAGCGCGGCAGCGTCATGATCCGACGCTATCGGCGGCCACCAGCGATTTCCGCCCGGCGAAACCCCAAAAATGGGGCACATGCCAGCAATAGGCTGGACCCGTGGACGACGAGCCGGAGCTGCGGACCCGGGACTGGCTGCCCCGCACGGCGGCGCTGGTGCTCGGCACCCTTGCGCTGGCCAGCGCGTTCATCGCCGCCTACGTCGGCGCGCTGCACAAGCCGGACCCGAAGGACGTGCCGGTCGCCGTGGTCACCAGCGACCAGCCGGCCGAGACCGTGATGTCGGCCGTCCGCGCGCGCACCGACACCATCAAACCCGTCGGGTACGACAGCCGGGCCCGCGCCGTCGACGGCCTCAACGACCGGTCGGTGTACGCGGTGCTCGGCTCCACACCGGGCGGCGGCCTCACCCTGACCACGGCCAGCGCCGGTGCGCCCGCCGCCACCGAACTCGTCACCGCCGTGTTCACCGAGGCCGCCCGGCAGGCCGGCGTGCCGCTCCAGGTCACCGACGAGGTGCCGGTCTCCGACGGCGACCCGCGCGGCCTGGTCCCGTTCTACCTGGCGGTCGGCGTGGTGCTCGGCGGCTACCTGGCCTCCACCGCGCTCGGCATCTCACTCGGCACCAGCCCGCGCGGGCTGCGCCAGGCCGGGTTGCGGACCGCCACGCTCGCGGTGCACTCCATTCTGCTCGGGCTCATCGGCGCGGTGCTGGTCGGGCCGGTGCTGGACGTGTTCCCGCACGACGTGGGCACCATCGCGGTGGTCGGCGCGCTTGCCGCGTTCGCGGCCGGCATGGTCGCGGCGGCGGTGCAGGCGTGGCTCGGGCTGCTCGGCACCGGCATCGTGATCCTGCTGCTGGTGGTGCTCGGCAACCCCGGTTCCGGAGGCATCTACGCGCCCGAGTTCCTGCCCGCGTTCCTGCGCGGCATGCACCGCTGGAACGTGCCGGGCCTCGCCACCGACCTGCTCAAGTCCGCCATCTACTTCGACTGGCGCGGCGGCGGCTGGGCGTTGACCGGGCTGCTGGTCTGGGTGGTCGTCGGCCTGGTCGGGCTGCTCACCGCGACCCTGTTCCGGGCCCGTCGACGGGCCGCGCGGACCGCTCCGGGGCGGCACGCCGCCGCCCAGGGGTGACCGGCCGGCGCGTCCCAGAGTGCAGATCATCACGCCGTCCCCCTCCTGCCGTCGGGGCTCACGCGGATACCATCCAGGGGAGTCGGACAGCGCTGTCCTTCGTCCTCGCGTAAGGAGCGCACCCGTGACCGACCAGCACGACCACGACGGCCCCGACGCCGCTCTCCGGGCCGACATCCGCCGCCTCGGCACGCTGCTCGGGCAGACCCTGGCCCGGCAGGAGGGCCGCCCGCTGCTCGACCTCGTCGAGGAGATCCGCGCCCAGGTCCGCTCCGACGCGCCGGCCGCCGCCCAGCGCCTCGCCGGGCTCGACGTCACCACCGGCACGAAGCTGGCCCGCGCCTTCTCCACCTACTTCCACCTGGCCAACATCACCGAGCAGGTGCACCGCGCCCGCGACCTGCGCCGCCGCCGCGCCACCCACGGCGGCTGGCTGGACCAGGCCGCCAAGATGATCGCCGAGCGCGGCGTGCCGGCCGAGGAGATCGCCGCCGCGGCCCGGCGGCTCGCCGTCCGCCCGGTCTTCACCGCCCACCCCACCGAGGCGGCCCGCCGGTCCATCCTGTCCAAGCTGCGCGCGGTCGCCGACGAGCTGGACGCCGAGACCGCCAACGCGATCCTCTACGGCGCCAGCGACGAGGGCCCGGCCAACCGCCGCCTCGCCGAGCTGCTCGACCTGATGTGGCAGACCGACGAGCTGCGGCTCGACCGGCCGGACCCGACCGACGAGGCCCGCAACGCCATCTACTACCTGCGCGACCTGCACGCCGAGGCCGCCCCGCAGGTCCTCGACGACCTCGCCGACACGCTGCGCACGCTCGGGGTGGAGACGTCGCCGACGGCCCGCCCGCTGACGTTCGGCACCTGGATCGGCGGTGACCGCGACGGCAACCCGTTCGTCACCCCGACGGTCACCCGCGAGGTGCTGCGGATCCAGCACGAGCACGGCATCGAGGCCACCGAGCGGGCGATGGACGAGCTGATCAGCGAGGTCAGCGTCTCCCGCCGGCTGCGCGCGGTCTCGCTCGACCTCTCCGCCAGCCTGGCCAAGGACCTGGACGCGCTGCCCGAGGTGGCGCCCCGGTTCCGGCGGGTCAACGCCGAGGAGCCCTACCGCCTCAAGGCCCGCTGCGTGAAGGCGAAGCTGGCGAACACCCGGGAGCGGCTGCGCGCCGGGACCCCGCACGTGCCGGGCCGCGACTACCAGGGCGCCACCGAGCTGATCGCCGACCTGGAGCTGCTGCGCGCCTCGCTGGCCCGCAACTCCGGGCAGCTCACCGCCGTCGGGCGGCTGGCCTCCACCATCCGTACGCTCTCCGCGTTCGGGCTGCACCTGGCCACCATGGACATCCGGGAGCACGCCGAGAAGCACCACGAGGTGCTGGCGCAGCTCTACGAGGCGGTGGGCGAGGTCCCCGACTACCCGTCGCTGAGCCGGCTGGAGCGCACCAAGCTGCTCGCCGACGAGCTGACCGGCCGCCGGCCGCTCTCCACCCAGGACAGCCCGCTCACCGAGTCGGCCCGCAAGACGTTCGACGTGTTCTCCGCGATCCGCGAGGCGCAGGACCGGTTCGGCCCCGAGGTCATCGAGTCCTACATCATCTCCATGACGCTGGGCGTGGACGACGTGCTCGCCGCCGTCGTGCTGGCCCGCGAGGCCGGCCTGGTCGACGTGCAGAGCGGGCGGGCCCGGGTCGGCATCGTGCCGCTGCTGGAGACGCCGGCCGAGCTGAACGCCGGCGGGGAGCTGCTCGACGAGCTGCTGTCGCTGCCGGCCTACCGGGCGCTGGTCGCGGCCCGGGGCGACGTGCAGGAGGTGATGCTGGGCTATTCCGACTCCAACAAGGAGGCCGGCATCACCACCAGCCAGTGGTCCATCCACCGGGCGCAGCGCGCGCTGCGCGACGTGGCCGCCCGGCACGGCGTGCACCTGCGGCTGTTCCACGGCCGGGGCGGCACGGTCGGCCGGGGTGGCGGCCCCACCCACGAGGCGATCCTGGCCCAGCCCTACGGCACGCTGGACGGCGCGATCAAGGTGACCGAGCAGGGCGAGGTCATCTCCGACAAGTACACGCTGCCGGCGCTGGCCCGGGAGAACCTGGAGCTGACCGTGGCCGCCGTGCTCCAGGCCACGCTGCTGCACACCGCGCCCCGGCAGCCGGCCGAGATGCTGGAACGCTGGGACGCGGCGATGGACGTGGTGTCGGAGTCGGCGTTCCGCTCCTACCGGTCCCTGGTCGAGGACCCGGACCTGCCGGCCTACTTCTGGGCGTCCACCCCGACCGAGCTGCTCGGCGCGCTGAACATCGGCTCCCGGCCGGCGAAGCGGCCGAACACCGGCGCCGGCCTGTCCGGCCTGCGGGCCATCCCGTGGGTGTTCGGCTGGACGCAGACCCGGCAGATCGTGCCCGGCTGGTTCGGCGTGGGCTCCGGCCTCGCCGCCGCGCGGGAGGCGGGCCTCGCCGACGTGCTCGCCGAGATGAACCGGAACTGGCACTTCTTCCGCACGTTCCTGTCCAACGTCGAGATGATGCTGACCAAGACCGACCTGAGCATCGCCCGCCGCTACGTGGAGACCCTGGTCCCGAAGAAGCTGCACCCGATCTTCGCGAAGATCGAGGAGGAGTACGAGCTGACCAAGCGCGAGGTGCTCGCGGTCTCCGCCTCGCCGGCGCTGCTGGAGAACTCGCCCGTGCTGCAACGCACGCTCGCCGTGCGGGACACCTATTTGGAGCCGCTGCACCACCTCCAGGTGGCGCTGCTGCGGCAGTACCGCGAGTCCGGCGCGGCCGGGCGGGCGGTGGCGACCGCGCCGGGCGGCCGGCGCGCCCCGAACGACGGCACCGCGCTGGAGCGGGCGCTGCTGACCACTGTCAACGGCATCGCCGCCGGCATGCGCAACACCGGCTGAGGGGTAAAGAAGGGGCCCCCGCTTAACGCATTCTGCATAGGCGGGGGCCCCTTTTAACACCTGTGCGGGGGTTACCAGTCGCCGCCGCCGAAGTCGCCACCACCGAAGTCGCCGCCGAAATCTCCCCCGCCGCCGAAGTCGCCGCCGGTGTAGTCGCCCTGGCCGCCGAAGTCGTTGCCGCCCTGGTCGCCGTAGTCCTGGCCGTCGCCGAACCCGTCCTGGAAGCCCTCCTGGTAGCCGGACTCGTAGCCGTAGCCCGGGTCGGCGAACGCGGGCGAGAAGAGCGCGTCCGCGATCAGCATGCCGCCGAGCACCCCGGCGCCCGCGCCCAGCGCGGTCTTCCACCACGGCGTCGAGTACCAGCCGGCGGGCACCGGCCGGCCCTGCATGTGACCGCCGGGGTAGTAGTAGGGCGTCCGGCTCCCCGGCTGCGGGCCGGCCCGGAACGTCTGGCCCTGCACCGCGACCTCACGCTCCTTGGTGAGCATGCCGGCGCCGCGGGCGGCCGCCAGCGGCGGCAGCTCCGGGCCCGGGTCGATGCCCATCGCCGTGCGCGCCGCCCGGATGTACGCCAGCCCCTCCAGCGCGGTCTCCCGCGCCAGCGCGAACTGGTGCGTGGTGCGCGCCTGCTCCAGCTGCGAGCCGGCCGCGTTGTAGCGCTCGCCCGCGTCGGCCAGCGCCTGCCGGACCGCCGGCTCGTCGCCGTGCAGGTTCATCAGCTGGCCGCCGAGCCGCTCGTACCAGCGCTGCGCCTCGGCGCGGGCGTCCGCCAGCTCGTTCGCCCGCCGGGACCTGCTTCCCCACCGCCAGAACACCAGCGCACCTCCGAGCATCAGCACCAGGAACAGCCACAGGGCAATGTCCATGACTCGAACGTACCCAGCGAGCGCACGTCGTACCCGTTTGGCAAGCTCTCTGGCATGAGCTTCTCGACGCTGGCCGTGGTGGTGCTCTGCCTCGCCGCCGGCGGCGCGGTCGGCTGGCTGGCGGCCCGGGCGCGCTCCGCGGCCGACGTGGCCCGGCTGGAGGCGACGCTGGCCGCCACCCGCGCGGGCGAGGGCCGGCTGGAGCAGTCGATGCGGGCGCTCAGCTACGAGGCGACCGCGCAGTCCCAGGAGGCGGTGGCGCGCGCGGTGGCGCCGCTGCACGACACGCTCCGCCGCTACGAGCAGCGCGTCGCCGAGCTGGAGCACGATCGGGTCGACGCCTACGCCGAGCTGCGCGAGCAGGTCCGCTCGATGAGCACGGTCTCCGGCGAGCTGCGCACCGAGACCAAGCAGCTGGTGGCCGCGCTGCGGGCGCCGCAGGTGCGCGGCCGGTGGGGCGAGCACCAGCTCCGGCGGATCGTCGAGGCGGCCGGCATGCTGGAGCACTGCGACTTCGACGAGCAGGTCACCGCCGCCACCGACCACCAGGGGGTCCGCCCCGACCTGGTGGTCCGGCTGCACGGCGGGCGCTCGGTGGTGGTCGACGCGAAGGCGCCGTTCGACGCCTACCTGACCGCGATGGAGGCGCGCGACGAGCGCGGGCGGGACACCCAGCTCGACGCGCACGCCCGGCACCTGCGGGCGCACGTGGACAGCCTGGCCGCCAAGTCCTACTGGGCCGCGTTCGACCAGACCCCCGACTTCGTGGTGCTGTTCGTGCCGGCCGACCCGTTCCTCGACGTGGCGTTGCAGCGCGACCCGGCGCTGCTGGAGCACGCGTTCGCCCGCAACGTGGTGCTGGCCACACCGGCCACGCTGGTGGCGTTGCTGCGCACGGTCGCCTACTCGTGGCGGCAGGAGGCGTTGGCGCGCAACGCCGCCACCGTCCACTCGCTGGCCCGCGAGCTGTACGCGCGGTTGTCCACATTGGGCGACCACGTGGGCAAGCTGGGCAGTTCGTTGAGCGGGGCGGTGACGGCCTACAACCGGGCCGTCGGTTCGCTGGAGTCCCGGGTGCTGGTCAGCGCGCGCAAGCTGGCCGAGCTGGGCGTCTCCGGTGACGAGTTGCCCGCGCCGGCGCAGGTCGAGCTGGCGCCCCGCCAGCCGCAGGCGCCGGAGTTGCGTTCCGAAGCCTGAGTTCAGCCCCGGCGGGCGGATTCGACAACGAACGGGGTGCCCTGCTGGCAGGTGGTCATCATGCCCGGCTCGGGTCGGCCGGTGACCTCCACCGTGGCGCCGGCCTTGAGCAGGTCGCGCGGGCCGCCGACCAGCAGGTGGTCGTCGAGCAGGAGGCAGTTCGGCTCGACCCCGGCACGGATGGTGCCGCTGAGCGTGGTGCCGCCGACCCCCGGCGGCGTCGACGGGCCACCCTTCCAGGTCGGGTCCGGGCGGCTCGGGCTCGCGCTCGGCACCGGGTCGGGCTGGCTGGTCGTCGGCGCGGCTCCGGTCGGGCCGGAGCCGGCGGGCTCGTCGTCCGGGCCGGCGCAGGCGGTCAGCGCGGCAGCGGCGAGCAGGGCTACGAGCACCGTCCGAGGAGTCTTCATGTCGGTTGGACGCGGTGGGCGGCTGATCCGTTCCCGGTCAGCGGCGGGCCGCCGCGGCCTTCATGTCGCGCTTGAGCTCCTGCGGCAGCGAGAAGGTCAGCCGCTCGTCCGCGGTGGTGATCTCCTCGACGTCGGCGAAGCCCCGCTCGGCCAGGTGCGCGAGCACCTCCTGGACCAGGTCGTCCGGCACGCTGGCGCCGGAGGTCAGGCCCACCGTGCGGGCGCCCGCCAGCCAGGCGTCGTCGATCTCGTGGGCGAAGTCGACGAGGTGGCCGGCGCGGGCGCCGGCGTCCAGCGCCACCTCGACCAGCCGGACCGAGTTCGAGGAGTTGCGCGAGCCGACGACGATCACCACGTCGCACTCGGGGGCGATCTCCTTGACCACGTGCTGGCGGTTGGAGGTCGCGTAGCAGATGTCGTCGCTGGGCGGCGACTGGAGCAGCGGCAGCCGCTGCTTGAGCCGGGCCACCGTCTCCAGCGTCTCGTCGACCGACAGGGTGGTCTGGGAGAGCCAGACCACCTTCTCCGGGTCACGGACGGTGACCTGGTCGACGCTGTCCGGGCCGTCGACGAGCTGGATGTGGGCGGGGGCCTCGCCGGCGGTGCCGATGACCTCCTCGTGCCCCTCGTGACCGATCAGCAGGATGTCGTAGTCCTCCTGGGCGAACCGCCGGGCCTCGTGGTGCACCTTGGTGACCAGCGGGCAGGTGGCGTCGATCGCCTTGAGCGAGCGCTCCTTGGCCTGGGCGTAGACCTCGGGGGCGACGCCGTGGGCGGAGAAGATCACGGTGGCGCCCTCCGGCACCTCCTCGTTCTCCTCCACGAAGATCGCGCCCTTGGCCTCCAGCGTCTGCACCACGTGCTTGTTGTGCACGATCTGCTTGCGGACGTAGATCGGCGCGCCGTAGAGCTTCAACGCCTCCTCGACGGTCTGCACCGCCCGGTCGACGCCCGCGCAGTAGCCGCGGGGCTTGGCCAGGAGCACGCGCTTGCCGGTCCGGGGAGTCGTCTCAGCGTCAGTCACCCGACCATGGTACGTGCGCCGGCAGCGCCCTGCCCCGGGCTGTCGGCGCCGGGCCGTAGGGTGGGCCGGGTGAGCGCGGGTGAGGTGGGGCGGAGCACGCCGCAGGACCGGAGCACGTCCGAGGAGCCGTGGCCGGTCCGGGTGGTCAGCCAGAAGGTCGGCGCCTGGATCGCCCGGCTCGGCTGGGTCTGGGTCGACGGGCAGGTGGCGCAGATCAGCCGTCGCCCCGGCGCCTCCACGGTTTTCCTCACCCTGCGCGACCCGTCGGCCGACCTCAGCCTGACCGTCACCACCAACCGTGACGTGCTCGACTCGGGCGCCCCGGAGCTGCGCGAGGGCGCCCGGGTGGTGCTGCACGCCAAGCCCGAGTTCTACGCCGCGCGGGGCACGCTCAGCCTGCGGGCCGACGAGATCCGTCAGGTCGGCCTCGGTGAGCTGCTGGCCCGGTTGGAGAAGCTGAAGAAGCTGCTCGCCGCCGAGGGCCTGTTCGACCGCTCCCGCAAGCGGCGGCTGCCGTTCCTGCCCGGCCGGGTGGGCCTGATCACCGGCCGCGCCTCGGCGGCCGAGCGTGACGTGCTGACCAATGCCCGGCGCCGCTGGCCGGCGGTCGAGTTCCGCACGGTGAACGTGGCGGTGCAGGGGCCGGGCGCGGTGCCCGACATCGTGGCCGCGCTCAGGGTGCTCGACGCCGACCCGGAGGTCGACGTGATCGTCGTCGCCCGTGGCGGTGGCGGCCTGGAAGATCTGCTGCCCTTCTCCGACGAGGCGCTGTGCCGGGCGGTCTTCGCCTGCCGCACCCCGGTGGTCAGCGCGATCGGCCACGAGACCGACGCGCCGCTGCTCGACTACGTGGCCGACGTGCGCGCCTCCACGCCCACCGACGCGGCGAAGCGGATCGTGCCCGACCTGACGGAGGAGGTCCGCCTCATCGGTCAGGCCCGTGGCCGCCTGGAGCGGGCCGTGCGCCATCTCGTCGACCGCGAGCAGCACCGGGTCGACCTGCTCCGCTCCCGCCCGGTCCTGGCCCGGCCGCAGGTGATGGTGGACCAGCGGGCCGCCGAGGTCACCGCGCTGCACGACCGCGCCGGCCGCTGCCTGGAGCACCGGCTGGCCGCCGCCGACGACGACCTGCGACACACCCTGGCCCGGTTGCGCGCGCTCTCCCCGGCGGCCACCCTCGACCGCGGCTACGCCATCGTGCAGCGCGGCGACGGCCACGTGGTCCGCGCGGCGTCCGAGGTGGCCAAGGGCGATCCACTGCGGGTACGCCTCGCCGAGGGCGAGCTGACCGCCACCGTCGACGGCTGAGGGATTGGGACCGATGACTGAAAAGACGAAGAACGAGCAGCTCAGTTACGAGCAGGCCCGCGCCGAGCTGGCGTCGGTGGTGGAGCGGCTGGAGGCGGGCGGCACCTCGCTGGAGGAGTCGTTGGCCCTGTGGGAGCGGGGCGAGCAGTTGGCCGGCGTCTGTCAGCGCTGGCTGGACGGCGCCCGGGCCCGCATCGACGCCGCCCGGCAGCGCCCCGAGGAGTGACGCACCCCGGCGGCGCGGACGGCCTCCGGGGTGCGTCGACGAACGGTCGCGCTCAGTTGAACAGGTTGTAGAGCTCCGACGGCGCCTCGACGACCTGGTCGGCCGGGGGCTTCGTCGCCGCGGCGGCGCTGCCGTAGTCGGAGTAGGTGATCTTGACGTCCTGGGCGGCGCTCTGGCCGGCGGCCGGGATCTTGAGCACCAGCTCGCTGAGCCGGCCCTGCGGGTCGACCTTTGCGGTGAACGGCACCGACTGGGCCTGCGCACCGAGCGCGGTGATCACGGCCGGGTCGAGCGAGCCGGCCTCGGCGGCCTTCGACACGTCGACGGTGCCCTCGAACGCGCCGTCGCCGGTCTGCCGCACCTCGGTCACGCCCTGGGTGAGCACGGCGCTGCCGGCCGGGTCGACCTTCTCGAAGTCGAAGCCCAGCGACCGGTTGCCCTTGATCCGGTTCTGGTCGAGGTGCTGGTACTTGCCGGTGTTGATGTTCTTCACGCCGGGGATCTGCGCCGCGGCGGTGCCGCCGAGCTCCAGCTTGACCCAGCTGTCCGGCTTGGCGTGGATGAGGTCCAGCTTCATCATCAGGTCCGACGACGGGTCGCCGATGGTCATCTTCATCTCGGCGCTCTGGCTGGGCTCGTGCACCTGCCCCTCGGCGGTGGAGCCGGCACCCGTCATGGCGAACCGGAAGTTGCCGTCCCGGATCGCGTTCGTGGAGTCGAGCAGCGCCTGCTTGGCCGCGCTGTTGGACGCCGAGGCGCTGGGGGCGACGCTGCCGGAGGCGCTGGGCGTCGCGGAGGCGTCGGAGGTTCCGTCGCCGTTGCAGGCCGCCAGGCCGGGAATGAGCAGCGCCGCGGCGAACGCGGTGGCGCTGAAGCGTCGTATCTTCACGTCAACCTCTCCAGGTGGGTCGTCCGGGCTCGTGTCCCTTCTGTTCCCTGAAGCGGCGTTCCGCAATCCCGGTCACCCGATGGTGGGCCGTCAGCGCAGCGAGGTGGCGAGCCGGCGCAGCTCGGACTCCCGCGCGTCGCCGACCACGAGCACCGTGCGGTTCGGCTCCAGCAGGACGAGCGCCTGCTCGTTGCCGCGGGCGGTGTACCGCTGCCAGCTCAGCCCGTCGGGCAGGTCGGCCGGGCCCTGCGGCTGCCCGTCGCTCAGCTCGGCCGGCAGCAGCTTCTCCGCGGGGACGTTGCTCTCCACCAATTGCGCGCCCCGCCCCTCCGGCGTCACGTACCCGATCCGCAGCGTCGCGCCGTCCGCCTCGGTCCGGAAGCGGGCGTTCACCGTACGCCAGTCGTCGCCCAGCCCGGTCGGCGCGGCGACCGGGAAGGCGTTGGCCGACCGGGCCTGCTCCAGCGCGGGCGCCGGGTCGACGGTGACCGGCGAGTCGCCGCCGAGGAAACCCCGGTAGAACGCGATCAGCAGCGCGATCGGCACCAGCAGGATCAGCAGCGACAGCACCATGTCCTTCGGTGACCGCTCGGAGCGGGCCTTCTCCCGGCCCGGCGGCGGCGCCGGCCGCTCCCCCGCGTCCGCGGCCGGCGCGGACGACTCGACCAGTGCGGGCGGCCCGTCCGGCGGCGTCGCGCCGGCGTCGGGGCGCACCGGCGGCTGGCCGTCGGGCGGGGTGGCGTCGAGCGGTTGGCGATCGGCAGGCTGTGCGGGTTCCACCCGGCCATTGTCGCAGCCGCACGGGTGAGGTGATCCTGGCCTCCTCCGCCCCGCCGGGGCGGCGAACCTGAGATCGTGTGAGGATCAGCGACAAAACCGGCGGCGGCGACGGCCGCACTCCCGCCGGTCCACCCCGCAACGTCGCGAGGAGGAGGCCGCCATGACAACCACCAGGACGCGGACGCCCCAGGATCTCGACCGCAATCTCGCCCTCGATCTGGTCCGGGTCACCGAGGCCGCGGCCATGGCCGCGGGCCGCTGGGTCGGCCGGGGCGACAAGGAGGGCGGTGACGGCGCCGCCGTCGACGCCATGCGCAAGCTGATCAACTCGATCCCGATGCGCGGGGTCGTGGTGATCGGCGAGGGCGAGAAGGACAACGCCCCGATGCTCTTCAACGGCGAGGAGGTCGGCGACGGGACCGGTCCCGAGGTGGACGTCGCGGTCGACCCGATCGACGGCACCACCCTGATGAGCAAGGGCATGCCGAACGCGCTCGCGGTGCTCGCGGTCGCCGAGCGGGGCGCGATGTTCGACCCGAGTGCCGTCTTCTACATGGAGAAGCTCGCCGTCGGCCCGATGTACGCCGACGTGGTCGACATCAACGCCGGGGTGGCCGAGAACATCCGCCGGATCGCGAAGGTCAAGGGCACCGACACCTCGGACGTGACGGTCTGCGTGCTGGACCGGTCGCGCCACGACGACCTGGTGAAGCAGATCCGGCGGGCCGGAGCCGGCATCCGGCTGATCTCCGACGGTGACATCGCCGGCGCCATCGCGGCCGCCCGCGGCGAGTCGGACGTGGACGTGCTGATGGGCATCGGCGGCACCCCCGAGGGCATCACCGCGGCCTGCGCCCTCAAGTGCATGGGTGGCGTGATGCAGGCGAAGCTCTGGCCGAAGGACGACCAGGAGCGGGAGAAGGCGCTGGCCGCCGGGCACGACCTGGACCGGGTGCTGTTCACCGACGACCTGGTCACCGGCGACAACTGCTTCTTCGTGGCCACCGGCGTCACCTCCGGTGACCTGCTGCGCGGCGTGCGGTACCGGGCCGGCGGGGCGTACACCCAGTCGATCGTGATGCGGTCCAAGAGCGGCACGATCCGGGTCATCGACTCGTATCACCGCCTGGAGAAGCTCGCCCTCTACTCGGCGGTCGACTTCGACGGGCGCCCGCTGGCCGAGCAGGAGTGACGACCGGGCCGGCAGCTCCGCCGACGTTGTCGACCGGTCGGCGGATCGCCGGCGTCGGGCTGGCCACCGCCTCCGGCGTGCTGGTGGCACTCCAGTCCCGGATCAACGGCGAGTTGGGCGTACGGCTGGCCGACGGGATCGCCGCCGCGGTGGTCTCGTTCGGCCTGGGCCTGCTGATCCTGCTGGTGCTGGTCCCCGCCACCGCGGGTGGCCGGCGGGGGCTGGCCGCCCTGTTCGGCGCCCTGCGCACCGGCGCGCTGCGCCCGTGGCAGTGCCTGGGCGGGGTGTGCGGCGCGTTCCTGGTGGCGACGCAGGGGTTGACCATCGGCGCGCTCGGCGTGGCCGTCTTCACCGTCGCGGTGGTGGCCGGGCAGTCCGGCAGCAGCCTGCTGGTCGACCGCGCGGGCATCGGCCCGACCGGCCGGCAACCGGTCACCCCGAACCGGCTCGTCGGCGCGGTGCTCACCGTGCTGGCGGTGCTGCTGGCCGTCGGTGACCGGCTCGGCGACCCCGGTGCGCTGGCGTTGGCCCTGCTCCCGCTCGCCGCCGGCGTGGGCATCGCGTGGCAGCAGGCGGTGAACGGGCAGGTCCGGGCGGCGTCCGGCAGCGCGGTGACCGCCACGCTCGTCAACTTCACCGTCGGCACGGTGGCGTTGCTCGCCACGTTCGCGGTGGACGTGGCGGTGCGGGGTCGGCCGGCCGGCGTGCTCCCGGGCGAGCCCTGGCTCTATGTCGGCGGCCCGATCGGCATCGTGTTCATCGCGCTGGCCGCCGCGCTGGTCCGGTTCACCGGGGTGCTGCTGCTGGGCCTGGCCACGATCGCCGGCCAGATCGTCGGCGCGGTGCTGCTGGACGTGGTGCTGCCGACCGAGGCGTCGCACCCCGGCGTGAACACGCTGCTGGGTGCCGCGCTGACCTTGGTGGCCGTCCTCGTCGCCGCCTTCCGGAGGTAAGGCGGGGGCCCCGCTTAACGCTTCCGGTAGAGGCGGGGGCCCCGCTTAACACGAGGCGTTAAGCGGGGCCCCCGCCTAACGCGCGGTCGGGGCGGGCAGGCCGGTGACGATCTCGTCGACGACCTCGTCAAGGGGCGTCGGGTCGATGCCGAGCGTGTCGCTGGCGGCGGTGGAGTCCAGCACGAACGGCCGGGCGAACTGGTGCGCCGTCTCGCGCAGTTCCCGGGCGAACGGGTTGACCACGCCGGCCGCCCAGAGCAGCGGATACGGCATCCGGATCAGCCGTGGCGCGGGCGCGCCGGCCCGGGCCGCCGTCCGTTCGGCCAGCGCCCGCATGGAGACCGCCGGTGCGCTGGGCACGTGCCAGGCCCGTCCCCAGGCCCGCGGTTCGGTCGCGGCGGCGACCAGGGTACGGGCGACGTCCGGGACGTACGTCCAGGTGTGCGGGGCGTCCCAGGCGACCGGCAGGAACACCCGCTGCCCGGCGAGCACTCGGGGCAGCACCATCATCGCCAGCGAGGTGCCGCCGACGCCGACGTAGTCGGAGCCGCGTACCTCGGTGACCCGGGCCCGACCGGCGCGGTGCGCGGCCAGGGCGTCGGTCCACATCCGGTTGCGGACCCGGCCCTTGGTGCCGGTGGCGGCGAGTGGCGTCGCCTCGGTCATCGGCGCGTCGACCGGGCCGTAGCCGTAGAGGTTGCCGACGGTGGCGAGCACCGCGCCGCCGCGTTCGGCGGCGGTGAGCAGCGCGGCGGCCAGCGGCGGCCAGTCCGTCGCCCACCGGTGGTAGGCGGGGTTGGCGCAGTTGTACAGCGCGACCGCGCCCTCGGTCAGCGCGGTGAGTCGGTCGGCGTCGCCGGCGTCGGCGGCGATCCGCTCGACGGCGGGGTGTTCCGGGCCGGTGCCGCGCCGGGTGACCACCCGCACCTGCTCGCCGCGCTCGGCGAGCAGGCGGGCGGTGGCGGTGCCGACGGGTCCGGCGCCGACGATCACGTGCAGGGCCATGGCAGGTCCACCTTCGCTGAAGCAGTAATCCACATGGAGAGCGGTGCTCTCGAAGAAGAGCATGACTCAGAAGGTGGCCGCAGTCAAGAGCAGTGCTCTCGCTTTTGATTGCCGCTCTCATCCGTGGCAGAGTGGGGGCATGGTCGCTCCCTCGCTCCGCGCCCGGGTCCGCGCCGGCATGATCGAAGAGATCAAGGCGGTCGCCCGCCGCCACCTGGCCACCGACGGCGCCGACCTGTCGCTCCGCGCCGTCGCCCGGGACCTGGGCATGGTCTCCTCGGCGATCTACCGCTACTTCCCCAGCCGCGACGACCTGCTCACCGCGCTGATCCTGGAGGCGTACGACGCGCTCGGCGACGCGGTGGAGGCGGCGGACGCCGCCGCCGACCAGGACGACCTGCGCGGGCGCTGGCACGCCGCCGGCCGGGCCGCCCGCACCTGGGCGCTGGCGCACCCCGCCGAGTACGCGCTGCTCTACGGCAGTCCGGTCCCCGGCTACGCGGCCCCGGACGACACTGTCGCGCCGGCCCAGCGCCCCCCGATGACGTTGCTCGGCATCCTCCGCGACGGGGTCGCCACCGGCCGGCTCGCCGCACCCGGCGAGGACCTGCCCGAGCCGCTGCGCGGCGACGTGGCCGACCTGGTCGACCAGACCGGCGTGGCGCTGCCGCCCGCCCTGATGGCGCGCGGGATGGCCGGCTGGACCCAGCTCTTCGGGCTGATCAGCTTCGAACTGTTCGGCCGGATCAACCGGGCGCTGCCGCACCGCGACGAGTACTTCGACCACCAGATCGGCCTGATGGCTGACCTGATCGGCCTGCCCTGACAGCGGTCAGCGGGCCCGGCCGGGCCACTGCCCCGCCGACGGCGGGTAGGGCGGGTCCACCGGGTGGGACGGGGGCGGCCAGTACGGCCAGGGCGCCTGCCACGGCTCGATCAGCCGCGCCGCCCGCCAGCCGAGCACCAGCCCCGGCAGCGTGGCCGGCAGGGTGAGCAGGACGGCGATCACGGCGTACACCGGTCGGCCGTGGAGCCAGCCGGCGAGTGGCAGCGCGGTCAGCACCAGGGTGAGCGCGGCGGCCAGGAACACCTCCGCGGTCCACCGGCCGGGCGCCCGCCGCGCCCAGTTCGGAATCAGCGCCAGCATCGTGCCGCCCAGCAGCAGAAAGGCGCACCCGATGGCCGCCGTCGGCGCGACGAGGTCGTCGGTGGTCCACACCGGCAGCAGCGCCAGCGCGACGAGGAACAGCACCACCGAGAGCGGGAACGACAGCGACAGGCCATAGCCGGTGGTGTGACCGGCCCGCATCCCCGACACGATCAGCACGAAGGCCGCCAGCGCGAACGCCAGCGTCACGGCCCGCAACGGGTCGTTGTGCCGATCCATCGGCGAGATGGCGTCCAGTGGCGGCGGGTTCGCCCCCCACTGCCCGCCGGTGAACCCGATCCGCTGCCACCGCCCGTCCGCGCCCCGCACCGCGAAGCCGTCCCGGCCGTTGGCGACCAGCACGACGTGCCCCCCGGCGCCGGTGTCCAGCACCGCCAGATCCTGACCGGCGATCCGTTCCCCATGCGGTCCGGCCTCCTGGTAGCGGGCGTTCAGGAGGGCCCGCTGCTCCTCGGTGACCTGCCAGGACAGGTGCCAGTTCCGGCCGGCGTCGTCGCTGGCCTCCACCCGGATGCGGCCGGGCGTCAACCGGTAGCAGTGCCGCGGTGAAGCCGTCGAGCAGTCCTCCCGGGCGGGCAGCGCCGGGTCCGCCGACCGGGACGTCAGGAGCGCCACCTCGCCGGCCGTGGCGTCCCGCCAGGTCAGCCCGGCGTCCTCGCTGATCCGCCACTGCGAGGCGACGGGACGACTCTCGGGCCCCCGGCTGTCCGCGATACCGGCCACGAGCCGGCCGTCGACCACGGCCGCGTCGACCGCGTCGGGAGAGTGGAGCGCGCTGGTGGCCGCCACCGCGAACGTCGCCGCCGGCAGTAGCACGAGCAGGCGGACCAGCCGGGCGGAGCGCCGCCCCACCGGGTCGCGCCGGGCCCGATGCCACGCCCAGCCGGCCACCGCGAGCGCCGGTAGGGCGAGCAGGTCGGTCCGGTCGGCGCGGACCGACGACGGCCCGCTGACCACGCTCCATAGGTCCGAGGCGGCCGTCGCGGCGTACCCGCTCGTCTTGACCACGGCGAACCCGACGCCGACCGAGCCGAGCGCGACCAGGGCGGCGACAAGGGCCCGCAGCCGGGGCGCGACCAGCGTGACCAGCACGGCCACCAGAGACGGCGCGAGCACCAGACCGGCGACGTCGCTCAGCTTGCCGGTGACCGGCCCCGGCCACGCCGCCTTGAGCACGTGGTCGTTGAGCAGCAGGACGAGCAGGGCGAGCACGGTCTCCGGCCGACCCAGCCAGGCCAGCGCCACCTGGGTGCCATCGGGCGCGGTCGCTCGGTGGCGAGTCATCCGTCCATCGTGGGCACCGGCGATCTCGATGCGGCCACGCCGCGGTGAGGATCCGGCCTCAGGTGCCGTCGGAGGAGTGGCCGGGGAAGAGGTGCGCGGTCGGGTCGATGACGACCGCCGCGTTGTTGACAGCGGTCGCCGCCTCGCCGAAGCCGGTGGCGATCAGGCGCACCTTGCCCGGGTATTCGGTGATGTCGCCGGCCGCGAACACCCGGGGCAGGTTGGTGGCCATCGCGCTGTCCACCAGGATGTGCCGCCGGTCGAGGTCGAGCCCCCACTCGGCCAGCGGGCCCAGGTCGGCGGTGAAGCCGAGCGCCGCCACGACGGTGTCCACCGGCAGCGTCTCCGTGCCGCCGCCGCGTACGGTCAACTCGGCGCCGGTGACGCGCTCCTCGCCGTACAGCCGGCTCACCTCGGCGTTGACCACGACCCGCACCGGCAGCTCACGGACCCGCTCGACGCTCGCCGCGTGCGCGCGGAAGCGGTCCCGCCGGTGCGCCAGGGTCACCGACCGGGCCAGCGGGGCGAGCGTGGCCGCCCAGTCGAAGGCCGAGTCACCACCGCCGACGATGAGCACGTGCCGGTCGGTCAGCTCGGTGGGCTGGGGCACGAAGTAGACGATGCCGGCGCCGGTGAAGCTCTCCGCGACCGGCAGCGGCCGGGGCGTGAAGCTGCCCAGACCGCCGGTCACCACCACCGCGCCGCACGTCAGCTGCTCACCGCCGGCCAGCCCGAGGACCGGCCGCCCGTCGAGGTAGGACAGCTTCTCCGCGCGTACGCCGAGCAGGTATTCGGGGTGGAACGGCGCGGCCTGGGCGACCAGGTTCGTGACCAGCTCCCGCCCCTTGACGGCGGGGAAACCGGCGACGTCGAGGATCAGCTTCTCCGGGTACATGGCGGTGACCTGCCCGCCCGGCTCGGGCAGCGCGTCGATCACGACCACCGAGAGCCCCCGGAACCCGGCGTAGTAGGCGGCGAAGAGCCCGGCCGGGCCGGCCCCGATCACGGCGACATCGACCTCGCGCATGGCGTACCGTCACTTTCCGCCCGGGATGGATCAACGTGTGCTGATGCCGACGGTAGGCGGACGGGTGGCGGCGGGCAAGCACGTCCCGCCGACGGACGAACGCGTCGTCAGGGGTAGGTGACCGGCGGTGACCCCAGCCGGTCGTGCGCGCCGGTGTCGGAGCGACGGCGGAACAGGATCGCCGCGACCACGCCACCGAGCAGCCCGAACAGGTGGCCCTGCCAGGAGATCCGCTCGTCGGTGGGGAGGATGCCCAGCAACTGCCAGCCGTAGAGCAGGCCGACGAGCAGCACGACGGCGAAGTTCCACCAGCTCCGTTCCACCACACCCCGGGTGATCAGGATGCCCAGGTAGCCGAAGATCACCCCGCTCGCGCCGACCACCACCGAGGTCGGCGAACCGGTGAACCACACGCCCAGGCCGCTGACCACGATGATCACCGCGGTGGACCAGAGGAAGCGGCGGGTGCCGGCGGCCAGCACGAACGTGCCGAGCAGGATCAGCGGGATGCTGTTGCTGTAGAGGTGGTTCCAGCCGGCGTGCAGGAACGGCGAGAAGAAGACCCCGTCCAGGCCCTGGATCCGGTGCGGGATGATGCCGGCGGTGACGTCGAGGTTGAGGCCCAACCCGACGTCGAGCGCCTCGATGAGGAACAGCACCGGCACGACCGCGCACATCGCGACGAAGGCCCGGCCGAGCGACGCGTAGAACGCGTCGGTGCCGAACCGGTTGGGGTCTCCGCCGCGGGGGCTGTCCTGCCAGGTCACCCACCAAGAGCTATCAGTAAATGCGGCCGACCGCCAGTCGAGGGCGGAACGACGACGGCGGGACACGCGGTTTCCCGCGCGCCCCGCCGTCGATCGGACCGCTCAGTACCAGCCCTCGCTCTGCGACTGCTGCCAGGCGCCGCACGGGGTGTCGTAGCGGCCCTTGATGTAACCGAGGCCCCACTTGATCTGGGTGGCGGCGCTGGTCCGCCAGTCGTCGGCCACCGAGCCCATCTTGCTGCCCGGCACGGCCTGCGGAATTCCATACGCGCCGGAGCTGCTGTTCGAGGCCTTCACGTTCCAGCCGCTCTCCTTCGTCCAGAGGCGGTCCAGACACGGGAACTGGTCGATGCCGAAGCCCTTGTCGAGCATGATGGCGCAGCCGACCTTGCGGTTGCCGCTGTATTCCGCGCACGAGGCCGGGATCGGCCCGTCGTACGGCTTGGCCTTGGCCTCCGCCGTCGCCTTGGCCTCCGCCTCCGCCGCGTCCCGCTCCTTCTTGCGGTTCGCGGCGGCCGCCTCGGCCGCCTTGGCGCGCTCGGCGGCCTCCTTCGCCGCCGCCGCGGCACGCAGCTTGGCCTGGTATTCCGCGGCCCGCTGCTTCGACGACTGCAGGCGATGGTCGGCCTGCCGTTCGCGCTGGTAGGTGTATTCAGCCTGGTCGACCTGGCGGCCGACCTGCGCGGTCAGACCCTGCTCTTGGGTCTGACGATCTTCGCCCAGGTAGAAACCGCCGGCAACACCCACGGAGAGCAGTGCGACAGCGGCCGTACGGGCGCCGAACCGGCTCCACAGCCGACTCACGAAGTTTCCCTTCGTCGGAGGCAGGGACACGACACCACGCGTGGCCGGTTTCCGGCCGCGCCCGGGTGCCGCAAGCGCCCCGCCCACCGGTCTCGACCGGCGCACCGGCACTCGTGGCTCCCGCCGTCCGTGGCGGAGAATGCTCGACGAGTTCCCGGTGCGAATGGGACTCCAGACACTGGAGTTGTCGGTGACGCTCGATGGACACCATCGCGCACGGTGAGGCTGGTGGGAAATGGCGGCGGCCAAAAGTGATCTGCGCCACATGTAAAATGTGGACGAAGTGGGACAAAAGGGCCAGTCAGCCCGGGATGTCCTCCAACAGGTCGGTGACCATCGCGGCGATCGGCGATCGCTCCGACCGGCTGAGGGTGACGTGCGCGAAGAGCGGATGCCCCTTCAGCGCCTCGATCACCGCCGTCACGCCGTCGTGTCGGCCCACCCGGAGGTTGTCGCGTTGTGCCACGTCGTGGGTGAGCACCACCCGCGAGCCCTGGCCGATCCGGGACAGCACGGTGAGCAGGACCCCCCGCTCCAACGACTGCGCCTCGTCGACGATGACGAACGCGTCGTGCAGACTCCGGCCCCGGATGTGGGTGAGCGGCAGCACCTCCAGCAGGCCGCGCGAGGTGACCTCCTCCAGCACGTTCTCGTGCACCACCGCGCCCAGCGTGTCGAAGACGGCCTGCGCCCAGGGCGACATCTTCTCCGACTCCGAGCCGGGCAGGTAGCCGAGTTCCTGGCCACCGACCGCGTAGAGCGGGCGGAAGACGATCACCTTCTTGTGCCGGCGGCGTTCCATCACCGCCTCCAGTCCGGCGCAGAGGGCCAGCGCGGACTTGCCGGTGCCGGCCCGGCCACCCATCGAGACGATGCCGATCGACTCGTCCAGCAGCAGGTCGAGCGCGATCCGCTGCTCCGCCGAGCGCCCGTGCAGGCCGAACGCCTCCCGGTCGCCGCGGACCAGCCGCACCGTCTTGTCGGGCAGCACCCGACCGAGCGCCGAACCCCGCGCCGAGTGCAGCACCAGCCCGGTGTGGCACGGCAGCCCCGCGGCGGCGTCGCAGTCCAACGCGTCGCCCGCGTACAGCCGGCCGATCTCCTCCTCGGTCAGCTCCAGCTCGGCCATCCCGGTCCAGGTCGGGTCGCTGGCCTGGCCGTGCCGGTACTCGTCCGCGCGCAGGCCGACCGACGCCGCCTTCACCCGCAGCGGCATGTCCTTGCTGACCAGGGTCACCTCACGCCCCTCGGCGGCGAGGTTGAGCGCCACCGAGAGGATCCGGGCGTCGTTCGACTCGTTGCGGAAGCCGGGCGGCAGCACGCCGTCGTCGGTGTGGTTGAGCTCCACCCGCAGCGTGCCGCCCTGCTCGTTGGCGGGCACCGGCCGGTCCAGCCGGCCGTGCCGCACCCGCAGCTCGTCCAGCATGCGCAGCGACTGGCGGGCGAACCACCCCAGCTCGGGGTGGTGCCGCTTGCCCTCCAACTCGGAGATGACCACCAGCGGCAGCACGACCTCGTGCTCGGCGAAGCGGTGGAACGCCGCCGGGTCGGAGAGCAGGACGGAGGTGTCCAACACGAAAGCCGGGCCCGCTGGTCGAGGCTCCTCGGTGGCGGCAGCGGCGGCGGTGCGCCGGCTGCGGGTGGTCCGACGGGTGGTGGCGGTCGAGGCCGGGGTCTGGTCGGCACCGGCGGGGGTACGGCGAGTGGTCACAGGCCTGCTCCGCGGATGGGCACCCGGCCACCCGAGTTCCGCCTCTTCCGGTGCCCGGCGGACACGGGGTCGGATGCGGGCCCCGTGCGCGAGGTCGCAGGTCCGGGCTGTCCGGCTGGCCCGGGAAAACCCCGCGCCATGCCTAGACGCTAATCCTCGTGGGCCCGCGCGGCTAGGGGTCCGGGTGGATCACCGATGAACACGGAAGAAAGCGGCCGGGATGCATGCCCCCTGCGCGCATCCCGGCCGGTCAGGAGGGCCGTCAGCCGGAACGGCGGACCAGCGTCCCGGCCCTCGGCCCGGCGGCCGCCGCGGTGAACGAGGACCCGGTGTACGTGGTGCCCGCGCGGTCGACCGGTCCGCCGCGCCGGGCGGTCGCGGTGACCCGGACCGCCGGGGCGTCGGGCCGGGCGGTGACCGCGGCCGGCACGGCGGTGCCGCCGAACGGCGTGGTCGCCCGCCCGACCGACGTCACCACGGTCGGGGCGGGAGCGGACAGTGCCGAGGCGATGGCGGCCTGGGCGTCCCGGCGCCGGCGGTTCCAGGCGCCCCGGTCTCCGTCGAAGTAGCCCTGCCGGTAGCCGAACCGGTAGCCGATCCGATAGCTGAGCTGGCCGTGCAGCCGGCCGGCGGCATAGCAGGTGGAGCCGAGCACCAGGACGAGGACGACGGCGAGAAAGGGGCTCACCGCTCGTCCGCCCCGGGCAGCGGGTCGACCACCAGCAGCCGCTCCAGGTCGTCGGTGCCGACCTCCTCGACCAACTCGACGCTGATCCGGCACCCGTCGAGGATCACCTCGGCGACGGACGCCCGACGGATCTCGCCGCCGGAGTCGTAGACCCGCACGCTCAGTTCCGGACAGCCGAGGTGGGTACGCCAGGCGTCCCACTCCCCGCGGTCACCGACGCTCAGCGAGAGGTAGCGGCAGCCCCGGGCGAGGTAGAGGCGCCACGGGGCGCTCAACCCGGCGGAGACGCCGTCCGCGATCAGGCCGAACGCCTGGGCGCGGGTCGCGAGTTCGGTCACGAGACCCCCTCCGCAACCGCGGAGTGACGCATGTGAGCACTCGTCGTCTCAAGCACGTGACACACCGTAAGTTGTCTCATGGACGTGACAGTATCAGCTTTTCGTGCCGTTGCCGCCGCACTCGTGTCTATCTATTCTGCCCGGGTGAACCCCCTCAGGATCAGCTCTGGATCGTTTACCGGAAAACCCGGATCAGCGTCACGTCTGCGTGACAACAGCGCGCCGAGTCACCTCGGGAGGACCGACTGGTCGTACCGTCACGGGGTGAGTGAGACGGCCAGTGCACGGAAGATCGCCTTCGCCACGTTCGTCCGCCGCGCGTTGGACGACGCCCGCGCGATGCGGGCCTGGAGCGGCACCGAGGTCTCCCGGCGCACCGGCGTCTCCCGCCAGACCATCAACCGCTGGGTACGCGGCGACTGGGCCAGCGACCCCGAGGCCGAGCGGGTGGTCGCGTTCTGTGAAGGGCTCGGGGTCGACCCGACCATCGCGTTCGCGGCGCTCGGCTGGGACCGGGCGACCGGCCCCCGCGCGGCACCCACCCCGCCGCCGATGGACCCGGACGTCGAGGCGCTGCTGCGTCGCCTGGTCGACCCGAACGTCTCCGACGCGGAGAAGTTCCACATTCGAGAAACCATTCGTTACCTCGCATATCGCCCGACTCTTCCGGCGAATGTCCGAAATAGAGGTAAACAAGCCGGCTAGTTCCTCAGATGGCGAAAGAACGGAAGGTCAGTACCGATCGTTTCGCCTCGGGGACGGATCGGACCCGCTAGCGTCCACGTTTGTACTGCTAAGGGCTCGTCGTCGGCGGGGGGACGGGACACAGCCGAACCCAGCCCTGCGGGACAGAAGGAGGGGTCTGTCCATGACCCTGAAATGGTTGGCAGTCGTGGTCGCGGTGGTGTCGGTGACATCCTGCGTGACCGGCAACGTGGTGGTCGGCGTGCTGAACGGCGGGCAGCTTCCCCTGGTCGTCAATCTCCTCGCGCTCACCACGGCCGGCACAGCGGTGATCCTCGCCGTCGTCGCCGAGTTGCACGACCGACTCAACGACCGGGTCAGCGCGCTCACCGAGTTCCTGGTGGCGCGGCTCAACGAGATCGAGGCGCACACCGGCGACCGGAACACCGGCTTCGTGGAGGGCTACCTGCTCAGCCACGGGCAGGAGGCGGCCGTGGTGCCGTTCGGGCGCCGGGGAAGAGGAGCCGCCGAACGCTGACCCCTACGTCGCCCCGACGTCACATCTCGGCCACGAATACGCCGCCCGGCGCGGGGTACGCTGTCGCGCGTGCCGCCGTTGAATCTGGGCAACCAGCCGCCGAAGACTCCGTTGGACGCCGAGCACGCCTGGCGTGCCACCGCCGCCCGCGCGGGTGACGTCGTGCTCTTCTTCGACTTCGACGGCACCCTCGCGCCGGTCGACGACGACCCCACCGCGGTCCGGCCCGCGCCGAAGGTGCTCGCCGCGCTGGAGGCGCTCGCCCCACGCGTACGCCGGATCGCGATCGTCTCCGCGCGCCCGGTGGAGTTCCTCCGCGACCACCTCGGCGGCCTCGCCGGCGTCGACCTCTACGGGCTCTACGGCCTGGAACACAGCCACTCCGGCGGCGAGACGGTCACCGAGCCGGCCGCCCTGCCCTGGGTGCCGACCATGGCCGAGCTGGCCGCACAGGCCGAGGCCGAGCTGCCGCCCGGCGCCCTCGTCGAGTTCAAGCGGCTCTCCGTGGCGCTGCACTGGCGCACCGCCCCGCAGCTCGGCGACGTGGTGCAGGAGTGGGGCCGGGCCCGCGCCGAGCGGCTGGGCCTGCGCTGCCAGGCCGGTCGCATGGTGCTGGAGCTGAAGCCCCCGGTCGACCGGGACAAGGGCATGGTCATCGGCGAGACGGTCCGGGACGCCGGCGGCGCCTGGTACTTCGGCGACGACGTCTCCGACATCAAGGCGTTCGCCGCGCTGCGCGCCCGCGCCGCCACCGACCCCGAGTTCCTCGGCGTCTGCGTGGCCGTCGCCAACCCGGAGACCGGTCACGAGGTGGCCGACGCCGCCGACCTCACCCTGGACTCCCCCGCCGCCCTCGGCGACTTCCTCACCGCCGCCCTCCCCCACCTCTCCTAACCCACCCCACCCCACCCCACCCCGCCCCGGCCCGGCCCGGCCCGGCCCGGCCCGCGATCTTGCACTTTCTGCCCCGGCAAAGCGGGCATAGGGCCCATGAGCGGGGCCGAATGTGCAAGATCGACGGCAGGGCGGCGGCGACGCGTCGCGGGAAGGGCGGGTTCAGACGCCGTAGCGGCGTTGGCGGGTGGCGTAGGAGCGCAGGGCGCGGAGGAAGTCGACCTTGCGGAAGTCGGGCCAGTTCAGCTCGCAGAAGTAGAACTCCGAGTGCGCGCTCTGCCAGAGCATGAAGCCGGAGAGCCGCTGCTCACCACTGGTCCGGATGATCAGATCGGGGTCGGGCAGACCCTTGGTGTAGAGATGCTCCGAGATGTCGTCGACATCGATCGTGGTGGCCAGCTCCTCCAGGGTGCCACCCTGCGCCGCGTGCTCCAGCAGCAGCGAACGGACCGCGTCGGCGATCTCGCGCCGGCCACCGTACCCGACGGCGATGTTGACCTGGGCCCCGCCGTCGCGGTCCCGGGTGCGCTCGGCGGCGCTCTTCAGCGCGGCCGAGTGCTGCGCCGGCAGCACGTCGAGCGCGCCCACCATGCGCAGCCGCCAGGGGTTGCCCTCCTCGGCCAGCTCGCTGGTCAGGTCCTCGATGATCTGGAGCAGCGGGTCCAGCTCGGCGGCCGGCCGGGACAGGTTGTCGGTGGAGAGCAACCAGAGCGTGACGTGCCCGACGCCGGCCGCGTCGCACCAGCGGAGCAGCTCCTTGATCCGCTCGGCGCCCATCCGGTGGCCGTCGTTCGGATCGACGAAGCCCATCTCCCGGGCCCACCTGCGGTTGCCGTCGCACATCACGCCGACGTGCGCGGGCACGGGTTTACCCGCGAGCTTCGCCGTCAGCCGGCGCTCGTACACGGAGTAGAGAAGTTTCCGCAGAGTCATCACCTTGCAGGGTAGCGACCCCCGGGAAAGATCAGTGCCGCGGTGGCGCATCGCGGGACGGCCTGTCGTTTCCGCCCCGGCGGGGACGCGGCACCCCGGCGGCGATCGCGGCCAGCGTGCGGACGTCCAGGCGGCCGTCGCCGAGCCCCAGCTCCACCACCGTCCGGTAGACCCGCTCGTCCCGGCCGGCCGCGCCGACCACCGCGTCCACCACCCACTGCCGCCGGGCCAGCCAGGCGGCCGCCGAGCTGTGCCGCAGGTGGGTGCCGAGCCGGTCCCGCAGGGCAACCGCGTAGCGGCGGGCCGCGTCGGCGGGTGCACCGGCCGCCGCCGCGCCGGCCAACGCGCCGGAGCGCAGTGCGTAGAAGATGCCCTCGCCGGTGAACGGGTTGATCAAGGACAGCGCGTCGCCGGCCAGCACCACCCGGCCGCGGCCCGGGGCCGGCCGGTGGGTGGAGAGCGGCAGGTGGTGCGCCCGCAGGTCGGTCACCGTGGTCGGGTCGGCGCCGGGCAGCAGGGCGGCCATCCGGTCCAGCAGGTGCGCACGGGTCAGCGGCTCGCCCCGCAGCACCTCCCCGTACCCGACGTTCGCGCGCCCGTCACCGATCGGAAAAGCCCAGGCGTACGCGGGCCAGCGCGCCCCCGACGTGACGATGAGCTGCTCGGGTGGGCCGGGCGGCGCGGGCGCGTAGCCCCGGATGGCGAGCGCGAGGTGCCGGTCCGGGTTCACCGGAGACCCGAGTGCCCGCCGCAGCACCGAACCCGCGCCGTCCGCCCCGACCACCGCCCGGGCGGCCAGTTCCCCGTCGAGGACCACCCGGTCGGCGCTCACCTCCACCCGGCGTACGGTGTGCCGCCGCAGCTCCGCCCCGCTCTCCACCGCGGCCCGGACCAGCCGCGCGTCGAACACCCGTCGGGGCACCGTGTAGGCGGGCCGGGGCAGGGGCCGGGCCACCGTGCCACCACCCGGTCCGACCAGGCGCAGCGCCGGCAGGGGCGGGTAGCCGTCGACGGCGCCGGTCACCCCCAGCTCGGCGAGGACGTCCAGCGCGTGCGCGGCGATGCCGTCGCCGCACGCCTTGTCGCG
Organism: Micromonospora humi; assembly: GCF_900090105.1. GTDB lineage: Bacteria > Actinomycetota > Actinomycetes > Mycobacteriales > Micromonosporaceae > Micromonospora > Micromonospora humi. The sequence continues at coordinate 227,539 of NZ_FMDM01000004.1, forward strand.
CGGGAAGTCGTACCGGTCGAGCAGCAGCACCCGCGCCGCCCCGGCCCGCCGCGCGGCCAGTGCGGCAGCCGCCCCCGCGGGCCCCGCCCCCACCACCACGACGTCCCAGACGGAACCACCCACCCCCACATCCTCCTCCCCCGATCCCGTCCCTCCCGCCCACCGCGCCCGCCCAGATCCGTCGATCATGAAGTTGGCGGCAGCGTTGATCTCCCTTGGTGCCGCCAACTTCATGATCACCGGGTCGAGCTGGGGTGGGGTGGGGGGCGTGGGGGGGGTTAGGGGGTGGCGCGGTTCAAGGAATAGAGGCAGAGGGCGGCGGCGGTCACCAGGGGGGCGCCGTCGCGGATCAGGCCGTCGACGCCGAGCAGCCACCAGCAGAGCGGGAGGTCGAGCGCGAGCACACCCACGGTCACCAGCACCAGCGCCCGGCGGGCCCAGTCCTTCCCGCGCAGCAGGAAGGCGGTGCAGAACAGCACCGCGTAGCTGGCCGCGATGCCGGCGCCGAACCAGACGAGCAGCGCGGGTACGGCGACGGCACCCCGGTCCCGCACCGACCCGATCGCCACCAGCGCGGGCACCAGCATCAGCGGGCTGTAGGTGAAGGCGGCCACCCGGGCGGTGAGCAGCCACCCGTTGGCCTGCGGGCGCTTCGGGGTGACCTCGCGCCAGGAGATCGTCCCGCCCTCGATCACCAGGCCCTTGCGGTGGCGGACCAGGTGGGCGCGGACCGCCTCGGAGCGGTAGAGCAGCACCACCACGGCGACGCAGAGCGCGGTGAGCGCGGCGAAGCCGAGCAGGCCGGGCAGCGCGGGGACCCCGGCCCGGGGCACGACGAGCCGGCCCACCGCGAAGATCGTGGTCACCGCCAGGATCAGCCCGAACGGCCGGGCCGCCACCCGGCCGGAGTTGACGTGCCCGATCAGGATCAGGAAGCCGAGCGACCGGAGCATCGCCCAGCCGGTGCGGACGGCGAGGCCGAACTCCTGCTCCGGGGCGTACCAGTAATTGAGCAGCTCGACCACGACGGTGGCCCCCGCGGTCACGGCGAGCAGCGTGGTCAGCGCCCGGACGGCGGACGGCCGCCGGACCTCGACAGGTTCGGCGGCCGTCCTCATGGCATCCGGTCTTGCCCGGTGCGGGCAATCGGCACACCTGCTACTTCTGCGGCTCCACGTCCAGGCGGGCGCGCAGCGCGTCCAGCTCGGCCCAGAGCACGCCGGGGAGCTTGTCCCCGAACTTCTCGAACCACTCGGTGACCAGCGGCAGTTCCTTGCGCCACTCCTCCGGGTCGACCTTCAGGGCGATCCGGACGTCCTCCGGCGTCATGTCGAGGCCCTCGATGTCCAGCGCGTCCTGCGCCGGGACCATGCCGATCGGGGTCTCCACCGCGTCGGCGGTGCCCTCCAGGCGCTCGATGATCCACTTGAGCACGCGGGAGTTCTCACCGAAGCCCGGCCAGAGGAAGCTGCCCTCGGCGTCCTTGCGGAACCAGTTGACGTAGTAGATCTTGGGCAGCTTGGCCTCGTCGCCGTCGGTGCCCTTGCCCATCTCGATCCAGTGCCGGAAGTAGTCACCGCCGTGGTAGCCGATGAACGGCAGCATGGCCATCGGGTCGCGGCGCACCACGCCGACCGCGCCGGACGCGGCGGCGGTGGTCTCCGAGGAGAGCGTGGCGCCCATGTAGACGCCGTGCACCCAGTCCCGCGCCTCGGTGACCAGGGGGACGGTGTCCCGGCGCCGGCCGCCGAACAGGATCGCGTCGATCGGCACGCCGTTCGGGTCGAAGTAGTCGTCGGCCAGGATCGGGCACTGGGTGATCGGGGTGCAGAACCGGCTGTTCGCGTGCGAGGAGAGGCCCTCGCTCTCCGGCGTCCAGTCGTTGCCCTTCCAGTCGATCAGGTGCGCCGGGGGCTCACCCATGCCCTCCCACCAGATGTCGCCGTCGTCGGTGAGAGCCACGTTGGTGAAGACCGAGTTGCCGCGGTCGAGCGTCCGCATGGCGTTGGCGTTGGTCTTCCAGTCGGTGCCGGGCGCCACGCCGAACAGGCCGTACTCCGGGTTGATCGCGTAGAGGCGGCCGTCCGGGCCGAACCGCATCCAGGCGATGTCGTCACCGATGGTCTCGACCTTCCAGCCCGGGATCGTCGGCTCCAGCATCGCCAGGTTGGTCTTGCCGCAGGCCGACGGGAAGGCCCCGGCGATGTGGTAGACCTTGCCCTCCGGCGAGGTGATCTTGAGGATCAGCATGTGCTCGGCGAGCCAGCCCTCGTCGCGCCCCATCACGCTGGCGATCCGCAGCGAGTAGCACTTCTTGCCGAGCAGCGAGTTGCCGCCGTAACCGGAGCCGTAGGACCAGATCTCCCGGCTCTCCGGGAAGTGCGAGATGTACTTGGTCTCGTTGCACGGCCAGGCCACGTCCTGCTGCCCCGGGGCCAGCGGCGCGCCGATGGAGTGCAGCGCGTGCACGAAGTCGGCGTCGTCGCCCATCGCCTCCAGGATCGCCGAGCCCATCCGGGTCATGATCCGCATCGAGGCGACCACGTACGGGCTGTCGGTGATCTCGACGCCGAACATGGGGTTCGCCGCCTCGACCGGACCCATGCAGAACGGGATGACGTACATGGTGCGACCGCGCATGCTGCCGCGGTAGAGCTCCGTCATCGTCCGCTTCATCTCGGCCGGCGCCATCCAGTTGTTGGTGGGGCCGGCGTCCGCCTCGTCGACGGAGCAGATGAAGGTGCGCTCCTCGACCCGGGCGACGTCCGTCGGGTCCGTCCGCGCGTAGAACGAGTTGGGCTTCTTCTCGGGGTTCAGCCGGATCAGGGTGCCGGTCTCGACGAGCTCGTCGGTGAGGCGACGCCACTCCTCGTCGGACCCGTCCACCCAGACCACCCGCTCGGGGGTGGTCAGTTCCGCGACCTCACGAACCCAGGCGAGCAGTTTGGGGTGGGACGTCGGGGCCTGATCGATACCCCGAACAGCAGCCGGAGCAACCATGTCACATCTCCTTGTGGTCGACGCTGACCGATCTATGGGATGCACGAGTTCTGGCGGGCGAGGCGCCGCCGTCGTGGAAACCTGGGATTGGGCTCAGCGTAAACCGGGCTGCCTCGCCAGTCAGTGGGACTGGTTGTGAAGAACTGCACAAGGTACGGCCACGCTGCGGCATCGCGATCTGATACCCGCTTTCGCGCGCAGTTTCACGCAAATCCTGCGGTGAACCTCCGTCGCGCCGGCCCGCGCAAGCGCGATTGCGTGATTTCCCACTCCGCCGCCGACCGGGCCGCCGGGGGCCGAAGTTGCCGTGGCCGACTCGCCGTTGCAGTCGGTCCGGGTTGGGCGCAACCGGTACTCTCTGCGGGTGGCCGCGACGATGACCGGGGACCAACCGGGGGCTCCGGAGACCCGTCGGGGTCCGATCGGAGCCCTCCTCCACCGCTTCGGTCACCTCGTCCACGAGTTGAGCAAGTTCGCCACCGTGGGTGGCGTCGCCTTCCTCGTCGACTTCGCACTCTTCAACTACCTGTCGAGCGGTCGCGGCATGCCACCGCTGGTGGCGAAGACCATCTCCACCGTGATCGCCGCGACGGTGGCCTTCCTCGGCAACCGGTTCTGGACCTGGCGGCACCGGCAGCGCTCCCACCCCGCCCGCGAGTACGCGCTGTTCTTCTTCTTCAACGCGGTGGGTCTCGGCATCGCGATCGCCGTGCTGGCGATCAGCCACTACGGGCTCGGCGCGCTCTGGCCGCGGGTGTTCCAGACGCCGCTGGCCGACAACATCGCCAGCTTCGTCGTCGGCACCGGCCTGGGCACGCTGTTCCGGTTCTGGTCGTACCGACGGTTCGTCTTCGTCGAGGCGGGAACACTCCCCGTTCCGGCACCGAGCCACGACCGAGAGTCCGGGGCGTGACGCACCGCCCATCCCGACCCGCTGGGCCCAGCCGGCCCCGCCCACTGCCCTAAGGTGTTTCGCATGCCTGGAGTCCGTCTGCTGCCCGAGCGCTGGCAGAAGTTCATCCACGAGGCGCTCAAATTCGGCATCGTCGGCGGCATCAACACCGTCATCAATTACGCGGTGTTCAATGCGCTGGCACTCACGGTTTTCCGGGACGGTCAGCTCAAGGCGACCGTGATCGCCACCATCGTCGCGACGATCACGTCGTATCTGATGAATCGGCACTGGACGTACCGTGATCGGCCGAAATCGGCGCTACGGCGCGAATATATCCTTTTCTTCCTGTTCAACGGTGCCGGCCTCATCATCGAACTCGGCGTCCTGGCCCTGGCCAAGTACGGCATGGGCGTGCACGGCCTGCTGGCGTTGAACGTGGCGAAGACCGTCGGCGTCCTGCTCGCCACCCTGTTCCGTTTCTGGTCCTACCGGACGTTCGTCTTCCAGCCGGTGCCGAAGCACGCGGAGGAGACCTGGCACGCCGTCCCCCGGGACGAGTGGGACAACGTCGCCGAGATGGACCCGGTCGCCGAGCTGGCCGAGTCCGTCAGCGAGCTGGAGGAGGAGGAGCCGCCCCTGGGCGCGAACCGCCACGGGAGCGACTACACCCCGCCGCAGGGTCGCGCGGCGCCGGCCGACGCGGCCCTGGGCGGTGCGCTCGGGGCCGACCTGGACGCCGAACTCGCCGCCGAACTGCGGCCCCGCCGCGCCCGCCGCTGAGTCTGCCGATCCCCGGTCAGGACGGGTCGCGCAGGGACTTGCCCTCGGCCATGTCGGCCAGGATGTCGCGCATCTCGCCGTCACCCAGGCTGTGCTTGTCGTGGTGCGCCTCGACCAGCTCGTAGAGCTTCGTCTGCACCCGGTCCACGTGCGGCACGTCGGCGAGCACCGACTGGCCCCGCTCGCCGGCCGACTCGATGGTCAGCGTGCCGCAGCCGAGGATCCGCTCCACGAACCGCTGGTGCATGGCGTGGTCGTTGATCCGGGTCAGGGGCAGGTCCCGCCGGTTGCGGGAGAACACCCCCTCCTGGAGGAGCACCCGCTCGTTCGTGAAGAGGTAGTGCGTGGTGCGCCAGACCAGGAACGGCCACAGGCCCCACCACAACGCCAGCACCACGCCGAGCCCGGCGATGGCGTAGAGCGCGATCGTGCCGCCGTCACCGTCGGGCAGCAGGAGCCAGCCGGCGACCACCGCCGCGACGGTGAGCGCCAGCACCAGGATCGGCCGGATCAGGGCCTTCCAGTGCGGGTGCAGGTGCAGCACGACGTGCTCGTCCTCGGTGAGCACGTCTTCGGGGAACGCCACTTCGAACCTCCTCGCGGGAACCGGACGCGCTGACCGTAACCGGTCAGTGCACCCCGGCGACATCGGCCGCGCGGGCGGCTGCCGGGTGTTAAGAGGGGGCCCCGCCTCTACCAGAGGCGTTAAGCGGGGGCCCCGCCTTTCACCGCAGGTGGAGGACGTCGCCGGCGGCCAGGCGGAGCGTCTCGCCGTCGGCGTCCACCAGGAGCTGCCCGTCCGGGTCGACGCCGGTCGCCGTGCCGTGCACCTCGCGGCCGTCCGGCAGCAGCACCCGCACCCGGCGGCCGATCGTCGCGCAGCCGGCCAGGTAGGCGTCGCGCAGCCCGCTGGCCACCGCGTCGCCGCCGGCGTCGCGCCAACGCGCGTACCAGTCGGCGAGCGAGCGCAGCAGCGACCGCAGCAGCGGATCCCGGTCGGTGGCGGTCGCGCCGGCGAGCTGGAGCGAGGTGGCCGGCAGGCCGGTCGGATTCTCCGGCAGCTCGTCGGCGCGCACTGTCACGTTCAGCCCGACACCGACCACGATCGCGGGCGGCTGACCCTCGGCGTCGCCCGGCACCACCTCGGCCAGCACCCCGGCGCACTTCGCGCCGTCCACCAGCAGGTCGTTGGGCCACTTCAGCCGGGCGTCCAGCTCGGCCAGCAGGCGTACCGCCTCGACCAGCGCGACGCCGGCGAGCAGCGGCAGCCAGCCGTACCCGGTGACCGGCACCGGCGACCAGCCGCGCTCGGCGACCGCCTCGCCGGGCCGGAGCAGCACGCTGGCCGCGATGCCGGCGCGCGGCGGCGACTGCCAGACCCGGCCCCGCCGCCCCCGGCCGGCGCTCTGCCGTTCGGCGACCACCACCAGGCCCTCCGGCTCGCCGGCCCGGGCCGCGGCGACCACGTCGGCGTTCGTCGAGCCGGTCTCCGCCACCAGCTCCAACCGGTGCCAGGGCCCGTGGGGCGCGACCAGCGCGCGGCGCAGCCGGGCCGCCGACAGCGGCGGGCGATCCAGATCGGTGTACGGCGAGCCGGGCATCGGTCCAGCCTACGACTCGGGTGAGGCGTACTGCACAACGTCACCCGCCTGAACCATCGTTATATTCCCTGGGTGACTACCGAGACCGGGATCAACATCCACACGACCGCCGGCAAGCTGGCGGACCTGGAGCGACGGCTCGACGAGGCGGTGCACGCCGGGTCGACGCGTGCGATCGAGAAGCAGCACGCGCGGGGCAAGAAGACCGCCCGGGAGCGGATCGACATGCTCCTCGACGAGGGTTCCTTCGTCGAACTGGACGAGTTCGCCCGGCACCGCTCCACCAACTTCGGGCTGGAGCGCACCCGCCCGTACGGCGACGGCGTGGTGACCGGCTACGGCACCGTGGACGGCCGGCAGGTCTGCGTCTTCGCGCAGGACTTCACCGTCTTCGGCGGCTCCCTCGGCGAGGTCTTCGGCGAGAAGATCGTCAAGCTGATGGACCTGGCCATGAAGATCGGCTGCCCGGTGGTCGGCATCAACGACTCCGGCGGCGCGCGGATCCAGGAGGGCGTCGCCTCGCTCGGCCTCTACGGCGAGATCTTCTTCCGCAACGTGCGGGCCAGCGGCGTCATCCCGCAGATCTCGCTGATCATGGGCCCGTGCGCGGGTGGCGCGGTCTACTCCCCGGCGGTCACCGACTTCACCGTGATGGTCGACCAGACCTCGCACATGTTCATCACCGGCCCCGACGTGATCAAGACGGTCACCGGCGAGGACGTCGGCATGGAGGAGCTGGGCGGCGCCCGCACCCACAACGCCCGCAGCGGCAACGCGCACTACCTCGGCACCGACGAGGAAGACGCGATCTCCTACGTGAAGGCGCTGCTGTCGTACCTGCCGTCGAACAACCTGGACGAGCCGGTCGTGTTCGACGCGCCGGCCGAGCTGGCGATCACCGACGAGGACCGGGAGCTGGACACGCTGATCCCGGACTCGGCCAACCAGCCGTACGACATGCACCGGGTGATCGAGCACGTGCTCGACGACGGCGAGTTCCTCGAGGTGCAGCCGCTCTACGCGCAGAACATGGTGGTCGGCTTCGGCCGGGTCGAGGGGCGCCCGGTGGGCGTGGTGGCCAACCAGCCGATGCAGTTCGCCGGCACGCTCGACATCGCCGCGTCCGAGAAGGCGGCCCGGTTCGTGCGCACCTGCGACGCGTTCAACGTGCCGGTGCTGACCTTCGTGGACGTACCGGGCTTCCTCCCCGGCACCGGGCAGGAGTGGGACGGCATCATCCGCCGCGGCGCCAAGCTCATCTACGCGTACGCCGAGGCCACCGTCCCGAAGGTCACCGTCATCACCCGCAAGGCGTACGGCGGCGCCTACGACGTGATGGGCTCCAAGCACCTCGGCGCGGATCTCAACTTCGCCTGGCCGACCGCGCAGATCGCGGTGATGGGCGCGCAGGGCGCGGTGAACATCCTCTACCGCGCCGACCTGGCCGCCGCCGAGGACCCGGCGGCGGTGCGGGCGGAGAAGATCGCCGAGTACGAGGACACGCTCGCCAACCCGTACATCGCCGCCGAGCGCGGCTACGTCGACGGGGTGATCCCGCCGCACGAGACGCGGACCCAGATCGTCCGGGCGCTGCGGGTGCTGCGCACCAAGCGCGAGACGCTGCCGCCGAAGAAGCACGGCAACATCCCGCTGTAGGTGTGAGGAGGGGCCCCCTGTCAACGCCTCGCGTAGAGCAGGGGGCCCTTCTTGACATGGCCGGGTTCAGCAGCCCGGGTTGGCGGCGACGCACATCCGCTGGGCGGCGGCCCGGGCCATCTCCTGCAACTGCCGCACACTCGCCTCGGCGTCGGGGATGCCGGGGCGCAGCCGCTCCGCCGGCACCAGGACCGTCACGAGGTCACCGACCCGGACGACCAGCCGGTCCTCGAACCAGTTCGCGCCGCCGTCCGCCGGTTGCCGCGGCACGGTGGTGGTGTGCCGCAGCACCACCGCCTGGTCGCCGGCGAAGCCGCTCGCGGCGACGGTCCAACTGTGCACGACCTCATCGGTGACCAATCCCCGGTCACCGGGGACCTGGCCGGTGGTCCGCCACTCGCCGCAGGCCGCGACGACCCGCTCCAGGTCCCCGACGAACCGGCCGGCCGCTGCGGACCGCATCCGGTAGACGTCCTGCGTCAGGACGACCGCGGGGTTGGACAAGGGGGCATCGACGGCGGGGGACTCCAGCAGGGTCTGCGATCGCGAGTACCGCGAGCGCGGCTCCTGCGCCGGCAACCCCTGCGCGCGGGCGCAGACCTGGAGGAAGTCGTCGACCCGGACCGGCTCGTCGAGGTCGGTGTCGCTGAGCGTGTCGCCGGTCCGGACCGGGACGTCCGTCGGCTCCAGCATGGCCTCCACCGGGATCTCCGTGTTCCCGCCCGGCACGTCCGCGACGGGCGGCGGCGAGGCGCCGGTCCGGTCCACGAACGTGGCGCCGAGCGCGGCGACCAGCACCACCGAGGCGGCGGCCACCGCGGCGGTACGCCGGCTGCGTCGCCGGGCCGTGGCCCGCAGCTCCGCCGGCTCCGCCCACCGGACGTCCCGCAGGTCCCGGTGCAGCACCTCCACGAGCGTGACGTCGTCAGGCATCTGCCGCCTCCTCCTGAAGATCCACCACGGCGAGCAGCCCGGCGAGCGCGGTCCGCCCCCGGGACAGCCGGGCCTTGACGGTGCCGACCGGCGCCTCGGTCTCCCGGGCCACCTCGGCGACCGGCATGCCGAGCAGGTAGTGCATCGCGATGGCGGTGCGTTGGGCCTCGGGCAGCCGGCGCAGCGCGGCGACCACGTCCATCGTCTCGGTGCTGGGCGCCGGCACGTCGGCCACCGCACCGTGCCGCAGGTAGGCGCGGGCCCGGCTGCGCAGGCTGCGCCACCGGCTCACCGCGATCCGGCTGGCCACCACCCGCACCCAGGCCTCCGGGTCGTCGTAGCCACGTACCGTCGACCACCGCTGCCAGGCCCGGATGTACGCCTCCTGCACGGCGTCCTGCGCCTCGGCCCGGTCGCCGGTGAGGACGTAGACGAACCCGAGCAGCCGTTGCCGGCTGCCCCGGTAGAAGTCGTCGAAGTCGTCACTGTCGGGCACTTTCACCTCCCGTGTTCGCCAGGGACACGCCTGGCGGCACGGTCCGGGTTGCCGGTCAGCCGACCATTTTCTCCAGCTCGCCCACGCCGAAGGCGCCGGCCGGGATCCGGTCGCGGACGGCCCGGCGCACGCCGGCCTGCACCGCCGCGTTGACCGGGGTGGGTACGCCGTGCTGCCGGCCGAGCAGCACGACCTCGCCGTTGAGGTGGTCGGCCTCGGCCGAGCCGGCACCCCGGGCGAGGCTCTGCCAGGTGGAGCCGCCGGAGCGGGGCTCGCCGTCGACCGGCCGGTGCGCCACCAGGTCGCCGCGTTCGGCGGCCTCCTCCTCGCGGGTGGTGTGCGGGATGCCGGCGGCGGCCAGCGCGGCCTCGCCCTCGGCGCGTACCCGCTGCGACAGGTGCTCGGGCACGTCCCGGCCGAGCAGCGCCTGGAGGCCGTTGCCGAGGTTGGCCAGCAACTTGCCGTACTTCCAGCGCATCACGTCGTCGCGGACCGGGGCGACGAAACCGGCGGCGGTCAGGTCGGCCGCGACGGCCCGGCTGGTGTCGTCGGCGCCGGACGGGTAGCGCCCGAGGTGCAGCATGCCCGGATGCGGGTGCCCGTTCGCGACCACCACGCCCGGCTCCAGGTGGGTGGCGGGCAGCCACACGCACACCGGGTGCACCCGGGCGAAGAGCCGCAACGCGGCCGGCTCGTTCGCCACGCCGTTCTGCGCGAGCACGACAGGCAGCCGCTCGCCGGCCGTGCCGCCGCCCTCGACCGGCGCGTCCACCCAGCCGGCCAGCGCGGCGGTCGTGTCCTGGGACTTCACGGTGAGCACCAGCACGGTGTCGGCGGGCAACGGCGGACCGTCCGGCCCGGCCACCGCCGGCAGCCGGCCGGTCACCGTGCCGTCCGGGCGCCGCAGCGTCAGCCCCCGCTCGCGCACCGCGTCCAGGTGCGCGCCGCGGGCCACGAGCGTCACGTCCCGGCCGGCCTCGCCGAGGAGTACGCCGATGGTGCCGCCGACCGCGCCCGCCCCGATGATCACGTATCGCATCCGTCCGATTCTGCCCCGCCGGGGCGCGCGCCGCGCGGGGGCGCGTGCGTCAGGAACCGGCCAGCGCGTGCGCCGGGGCCATCCGACTCGCCCGCAGCGCCGGGTAGAGCCCGGCGAGCGCGCCGATGAGCACTGTCGCGCCGAGGCCACCGGCGGTCGCCCAGGCCGGTACGACGGTGGGCCAGCCCTGGGTGAGCGCGTACCCGCCGGTGGCGAGCACGCCGAGCACGATCCCCCCGCCGCCGCCGATCCCGGCGAGGATCAGCGACTCGGTCAGGAACTGGGCCCGGATGTGCCCCCGGGTCGCGCCTAGGGAACGGCGCAACCCGATCTCGGTACGCCGCTCCAGCACCGAGATCACCATGGTGTTCGCCACGCCGACGCCGCCCACCAGCAGGGCGACCGCGCCCAGGCCGAGCAGCAGCGCGGTCAACGCGTCGTCGGTGGCCTGTTTCGCGGCGAGCGCGTCGGAGGGCCGGGAGACGGCCACCTCGTTCGGCGCCCGCGGGTTGGCCGTCGCGCCGAGCACCGCCCGGACGGCGGCCACCTGGCTCTCCGTGGCCCGCGCGTAGACTGTGGTGGGGTGCCCGTCGAAGCCGGCGTACGTCTGGGCGGACTCCCACCCGATCAGCGCGGCACTGTCCAGTTCGGGCGCGAGCGGCACCGGGTCGAGCACGCCGACGACGGAGAACCACCGCCCGGCGAGCCAGACCCGGACGCCGGGCGTGACGAGGTCCAGCCGGGTCGCGGCCCGGGAGCCGAGCACCACGGCGGGGTAGGCGCGGGTGGCCGGCGTCAACCACGAGCCGGTGTACATGGTGGCGCCGACGGTCTCCGGCAGGTCCTGGTGCGCGGCGAGGACGGAGATGCTGCCGGTCTGCCCGATCGGGACGTGGTCGTTGCGGTAGACGTACCCCTTGACCTGGCCCGTGGCCGCGACGGACTCGACCGGGCCGATCCGGCCGACCATCGCGGTGGCCTCTTCCGGCAGCTTGGCGTCCTCGCCGGAGACGGTCCGACCGGGCGTGACGGTCAGCAGGTTGGTGCCGAGCCGGTCCAGGGTCCGGTCGAGCTCGGCCCGGCTGGAGGTGGAGATGCCGACCACGGCGACCATCGCGCCGATCCCGATGGCGATGCCGAGCGCGGAGAGGAACACCCGCAGCGGGCGGGACCGCAGGCCGACCGCGCCGAGCCGGGCGATGTCGCCGAGCGCCAGCCGTCCCGGCCGGGGCGCGCGGCTCATCGCTGCGCCACCGGCACGTCGTCGCGCACCACGCGGCCGTCGAGCAGTTCCACCCGGCGGGGCAGCCGGCCGGCGACGGCCTGGTCGTGGGTGATCACCACGACCGTGGTGCCCGCCTCGTGCAGCTCGGTGAGCAGCTTCAGCACGCTGCCGCCGGAGACCGAGTCGAGGTTGCCGGTGGGCTCGTCGGCGAGCAGCAGCGCCGGTTCCCCGACGACCGCCCGGGCGATGGCCACCCGCTGGCGTTCCCCGCCGGACAGCTCGTGCGGCAGATGGTCCAGGCGATGCGACAGGCCCACCCGCGCCAGCGCGTCCCCGGCCCGCCGCCGGCGCTGCCGGATCGGCACACCGGCGTAGAGCAGGCCGTCGGCGACGTTGTCCAGCACCGGGGTGCCGGGCGCGAGGTGGAACTGTTGGAAGACGAAGCCGATGGTGGTGGCCCGCAACGCGGACAACGCCCGGTCGGAGAGCCGCGCCACGTCGTGCCCGTCGATCCGGATCACCCCGGTGGACGGGCGGTCGAGCGTGCCGAGCAGGTGCAGCATCGTCGACTTGCCGGACCCGGACGGGCCGACGACCCCGACCAGTTCCCCGGCGTCGATCCGCAGGTCCACCCCGGCGAGCGCGGTAACCCCGCCCGGATACGTGCGGGACACCCCGTGCAACTCCACGAGCGCGCTCACTGCGGGATCCGCACGTTCACGCCGGCGTCCAGGCCGGCGCCGGTCACCTCGACCCGGCCGTCGGCGAACATGCCGGCCTCGACGGCCACCACCCGGCTGGACGTCCCGTCGACGACCTCCAGCCCGTACCCGCCCTCGGCGAGGGCGAGCAGCGCGCTGACCGGCACCGTGAGCACCCCCCGCCGTTCCTTGGCGACGCGGCGTACCTCGACCGCGCCCGGGTCGCCGGCCTGCAACGCCTTCTGGTCGGCGACCTGGACCGTCACCGGCACCCGGGCAGCGGTGTCGCCGTCGCCGGCCGCGGGCGCGGCCGGTTCCGCCGCGGGCGCCGCCGGAGCGGCGTCGTCCCCCACGGTGCGCACGGTGCCGGGCACCGACCGCCCGTCCGGCAACGTGACGCTCACCTTCGCCCCGGGGACGGCCCAGGCGGCGTCGTCCTGCGCCACGGCCGCGGTGACCAACCGGTTCGTGCCGGTCCAGGTGAACACCTCGGCGGGTACGGTCGCGCCGACGCGGACCGAGTGCCGCGCGATGCGCACCGCGCCCGGCGCGTAGAGCAGCTGCCCCGGTTCGACCCGTCCGGTCTCCTCCCGGCCCAGGTCCCGCTGCCAACGCTTCACCGCGTTCGTGGTCGCCGAGGAGAACGTCTCGTCCACCGTGAAGCCGGAGTAGCCGAGCGCACGCAGGTTGCGCTCGAACTGCTCGACGTCGCGGCCCTCGAGCGGGGCCGCCAGCGTCCGGTACATCGGCAGCGGACCGTACATCAGCACGACCGGCTTCTCGTCGACGCGCAGCAGGCTCTGCCCGCGCTTGACCACCGTCCCGCCCGTCGCCAGCCAGGTGACCGTCCCGGTGGCCTCGGAGCGCACCGGGGTGGCCGTGCCGTAGCCGACCGTGCCGTCGAGAACCGTGTACTCCACCAGGTCGCCCCGGGTGACCGGGACGCTCCGGCCGGCCCGGGGGTCCGGCGGGGGCGGGTCGTCCCCGCGGGTGCCCAGTCCCAGGGTCGCGGCGGCCGCCACGGCGAGGACCGCCGTGCCGGCCCCCGCCACCAGCCAGGTACGCATCCGCCGGCGTCGCCGCCGGCCGCCGACGGTCACCTCGTCCACCCCGCTCACCGTGCCCCCTTCGTCCACACCCGCCGGACCGCGCCCGCTCAGCCGACGCCCGGCCCCGGGGTGGCGGGCACCCCGACGATCGATCCACAGGCCGCCGCGGCCCGCTTGGCGCCGGCGCTGCCGGAGTTCCAGAGCGGCTTGCCGTCCTCGGACTCGGGCTGGTAGCCGTCGGGACCCGGGTCGGGGAAGTCGGGCGCGCCCTTGGTCTGCATGCACCGCGCGTACTCGCGGGCCTTCTCGACCTCCTCGGGCGTGAGGGCCGGCTTGTCCTCCAGCCCCTGCGGTACCGGCGGGTTGAGGTCGTTGCACTTGACCTGCGCGGTACGGAACTTCGGGTCGGCCTTCACCGCCCGGGCGTCACCGCCGAACTCGATCCGGCCCTTGGCGTCCGGGTCGGAGACCTTGACGCCCTCCTCCCGCAGGCAGGCCACATACCTGCGGACACCTTCGACGTAGGCGGTGACCGCGTCTCCGCTGGCCACGGCCGACGGGGTGCCTCCCGCGGTGGCGATGGACGGCTCCTTCGCGTCGCCGCCGCACCCCGCGGTGACGAGCACCAGCGCCGCCGCGCCGAGCGCCGCGCTGACTGCTGTGGGAACCCGCACGATGCCATCTCCTTCTGGTCGGTCGGCTGAGCTGTCGACAGGCTAGGACGGGGCCTGTGAAGAACTCGTCAAGAAGCTGTGGGATCACCGTGCGGGTCGGCCCGGCGGGGTTCCCGCAGGCCGCGCGGACGGGTCATGATGGCGGAGTTCTGCTGCCGGACGGGGGGAACCGTTGGTCGCGCGGATACTGGTCGCCGAGGACGACCGGAAACAGTCGGAGCTGCTCCGGGTCTACCTGGAGCACGAGGGCCACCACGTGCAGGTGGTGGCGGACGGCAAGGCCGCCCTGGAGCGGTGCCGGGGCAACCCGCCCGACCTGGTCATCCTGGACGTGATGATGCCGGTGGTCGACGGCCTGGACGTCTGCCGGATCCTGCGCGCCGAGTCCGACGTCCCGATCATGCTGCTCACCGCGCGCAGCACCGAGGACGACATGCTGCTCGGCCTGGACCTGGGCGCCGACGACTACGTCACCAAGCCCTACAGCCCTCGCGAGTTGGCCGCCCGGGTCCGGGTGCTGCTGCGCCGCGCGGGCCGGGCCGGCAGCGACGCGGAGGTGCTGCGGGTCGGTGACCTGGTCGTCGACGTGGACCGGTTCGAGGTCCGGGTCGGCGGTCGGGTCGTGCCGCTCACCGCCAAGGAGTTCGGCATCCTCCGCACGCTGGCCGCCGAGCCGGGCCGCGTGTTCACCCGGGCGCAGATCATCGACCGGGCCTTCGGCTTCGACCGCTACATCGTGGAGCGGACGGTGGACGCGCACGTGATGAACCTGCGCCGCAAGATCGAGCGCGACCCGGCGGAGCCGGCGTACGTGCAGACCGTCTACGGGCGGGGCTACCGCATCCCGGAGCAACCACGGTGAGTTTCCGGCTGCGGGTGCTGCTGATGACGATGCTCATCGCGGTCACCGCCACGTCCGCCACCGCGTGGCTCACGCTGCGGCAGGCGTCGCGCGAGTTCACCGCCTCGGTCACCGCCGGCCAGGACGACATCGCCCTGATCACCTCCACGCTGGCCGGGCACGGCGGGCTCGGCACCTGGGACGGGGTGGCGGACCGGGTACGCGAGCTGGCCGGCCGCACCGGCGAGCGGATCCGGGTGGTCACCGAGACCGGCGCGGTGCTGGCCGACTCGGACCTGCTGGCCGGGCGGGCGGCCCGGGACACCGCGGGCCCGCCGACGCTCGTGGACCCGCGTCCCGTGGTCCGGTTGCCGGAGGGCGACTCGGTGCCGCGCCTGGCCGAGGACATGATGACCGCGATCGTGCAGTACCAGCGCGCGCTGCGCGACGCGGCGTGCCTGACCGCCGGCGGTGGGACGGTCCGCGCGGAGCGCCCGCTGTTCGGCGTGCCCGTGCTGGTGGCCGCCGATCCGGACCGCCCGGCGTCGGTGAACTGCCGCAAGCGGGCCACCAAGCTCCGTCCCACCATGACGAGCGGGCAGATGGAGGGCCTGCTGCGGCCGTGCGTCAGCGGCGGCGCACGCTCCGCCGAGTGCCTGCAACGGGTCTTCATCGCGCAGACCGCGGCCTTCGCCCCGCAACCGGTGCAGGTCTACGTCGGCGCGCGCGACGAGGAGCCACCGACGCTGGCCGGGGACTCGATCACGGTGACGGCGGTGGTGGTGGCGGCCGCGGCGGTGGTGGTCGCGTTGCTGCTCAGTCGCCGGGTGCTGCGGCCCATCGCGGCGTTGACCCGGGCGTCCCGCCGGCTGGCCGCCGGTGACCTCGGCGACCGGGTCCGGGTACGCGGCACCGACGAGCTCGCCGAGCTGGGCCGCACCTTCAACCAGATGGCGGACTCGCTGCAGCAGAGCGAGGAGCGCCAGCGGCGGATGGTCGCCGACGTGGCCCACGAGCTGCGTACCCCGTTGGCCAACCTGCGCGGTTACCTGGAGGCGCTGAAGGACGGGGTGTTGCCGGCCACGCCCGAGGTGCTCGCCTCGTTGCACGAGGAGGCCCTGCTCCAGCAACGGATCGTCGACGACCTCCAGGACCTGGCCATGGCCGAAGCCGGGGCGATGACCCTGCACGTGGTCCGGCTCGACCTCGCGGAGCTGGCGGAGACCTGTCGGGTCAGTCACGCCGCCCTCGCCGAGGCGGCCGGGGTCACGTTGCGGGTGGACGCCCCGCGTCCGGTGCACGTGCGCGGCGATCCCGACCGGCTGCGGCAGGTGCTCGGCAACCTCATCCGCAACGCGACAGCGGCGAGCCGACCGGGCGGCACGATCACCCTGGTCGTCCGCGCTACCGGCGGCGAGGCCTCGATCAGTGTGGCCGACACCGGCACCGGCATCAGCCCGGCGGATCTGCCGCACCTCTTCGACCGGTTCTGGCGGGCCGATCACGCCCGGGGGCGGGAGTCCGGGGGCAGCGGGCTCGGGCTCGCGATCGCTCGGCAGATCGTCACCAACCACGGCGGCACCATCGTGGCGGCGAGCCAGCCCGACGTCGGCACCACCATGACGATCACGCTCCCGACCGACCGGCGCGGGGGGTGAGCCCGACCTCGACGACAGGACGGCCCGCCGGCGAACCGGCGGGCCGTCTTCACGCTGTCAGATCACCGTGGTGAGCACCACGCTCCTGTGGGTCGGCCATGGCCATTGACGAACGAGCCGATCCCTGTGCGGCATCGGTGCGGGTGCGCACCGTCCGTCGAGCCCGTCGCGCCGCGGACGTCAGCCGGGCTCAGCGGTCCGGATCAGGATCCTTCCGCCGCCGACGGCGTCAGAAGCCGCAGTAGACGAAGCTTCCGCCGTCGCTCAGCAGGTCGTCACGGACCCAGCCCTGCACGCCCGTGGAGTTGTTCCGCAGGTAGGTCCAGGTGTAGCCGTCGTTGCCCACGGTGTAGCAGTGGTAGTCCAGCTGCTGCGTGTTGTAGGCGATGCCGTTGATGCCACACCCGGTGCTGGAACCGCTCCGCTCGCGGGCCGCGTCCGCCGACTTCGGCCAGCTGCTGCTGTCCTTGTCGCCGACCGTCTTGCCGCAGGCGGCGTGCGCCGAGGCCGAGGTCGCCGTGACGATCGGCGCGACCAGTACGGTCGCTGTCAGCGCGACCGCCCCGAGCGCCCCCCGTGTCGATGCTCGCATGTCCATCCTCCTTCAGGATGTTGGTGACGGAGCGAGTTGGTTCGCTCCCCGTGACGCGAACCTATCGACACTTTTCTTCACCCGGCAACGTCAGGTAGTTGACAAACCACCCTGAGTCACGACTCAGTAATCCAGAAATCGCGGAGTGACCAGCCGGTACAGATCGCTCTGCCGGCCCGGAATTCGTCCGATCGCCAGGTAAAGGGGCTGCGCCTCGACTCAGAAGGTGATACCGGCCCCGGCCAGGATCGGGCCGGCGAGTAGCCACCCGCCGGCGACCAGGGCGCCGAGGGCGACCAGCAGGAAGACCCCCACCCAACCCAGCGGCGGCACCGGCGTGAGCCGGGCGAGCTGGTCGGCGTCCGACTCCGGCATCCGGCCCCGGCTGCGCTGGCGTCGCAGCTCGAAGACCGGCCGCACGCCACCGAACAGCAGGAACCAGACCGAGGTCCAGGCGAACGCGGCCTGGACCTGCGGCGAGGTGTACCAGGAGACGGCGAGCACGACGCCGCCGGTGACCAGCAGGGACAGTGCGCCGAACAGGTTGCGGATCAGCAGCAGCATGGCCAGCAGCAGGGCCACCGCCAGCCAGAGCAGCAGCGTGATCCGGTTGCCGGCCAGCAGCCACGCACCGCCGAGACCGAGCAGCGACGGCGCGACGTAGCCGGCGAGCAGCGTGAGGATCATGCCGGGGCCGCTGGGACGGCCGGCCGAGAGCGTCAGCCCGGAGGTGTCCGAGTGCAGCCGGATGCCGTGCAGCCGGCGCCCGGTGAGCAGCGCCACCAGGGCGTGACCGCCCTCGTGCGCGATGGTCACCGCGTTGCGGGCGATCCGCCACGGCAGCCGGGTGGCGACCACGGCGAGCGCGACCACGGCGGTGAGCACCACCAGCAACGGTGGCGGGTCCGGCTGGGCGCTCAGCAGGGTGTCCCAGAGCGTGGTGAGGCCGTCGATCAGGGGCATGGGCGGGGAGCCTACCGGCCCGAGTCGTGTCGTTCGACCGGCCGTGTCTCATAGAGTGTGAGACTGATCGGACGAGGCGCCCGAACGGAGGTGAGGTCGGTGAGCGCAGCTCCCTGGGAGCCGCCGAGGTCACGGGTGGAACCGTGGACGGAGGCCGACTATCTCGCACTGGGCCACAGCCACGACCGCATCGAACTGCTCGACGGGAGCCTGATCGTGAGTCCTGCTCCGAGCAAGCGGCATCAACTGGTGTCCTGGAATCTCGTGGACAGCCTGCGCCGAGCTGCCCGACCGCTCGGGCTGCTGGTGTTCGAAGCGGTCAACGTCCGGCTCGGTGTCGACCGCATGGTCATCCCCGACGTCGTCGTCGCCGACACCGACGACGAAGGCGTGGTGATCGAAGCGGGCGAGGTGCGATTGATCTGCGAAATCGTCTCGCCCGGCAACGCCGCCGCCGACCGGCTGGTCAAGATGCAGCTCTACGCGATCGCCCGCATCCCGTTCTACCTCCTGGTCGAGCAGGACGGGGACACCCACTCGCTGCGGCTGTACCGGCTCGACGGAGGGCACTACGTCGAGGACCGCGTGGCGAAGGCCGGCGAGACGCTGAGCGTGACGGAGCCGTTCCGCTGGGCGATCGATCCGGGCGACCTCCGCTGACGTAAATGAAAGTTTCCTTGCACCCTATTGTGATCTAGGGCAGTAACCTCCAAAGATGGGCGTCAATCAGTTGACGTCCTCTGGAGGCACACCATGGCCCGTACCAGACTCTCCGTACGCCGGCTGCTCGCCGCCGGCCTGACCGTCGCCGCCACCGCGGCCGCGGCCCTCGTGGCGACCGCCGGGCCGGCCGCCGCCGCGACCACCCCCGGCGTCGACGTCTCCCGCTACCAGGGCAGCATCAACTGGACCAGCGCGCGCAACGCCGGCATCCAGTTCGCCTTCATCAAGGCCACCGAGGGCACCAGCTTCAAGGACGCGAACTTCAACACGAACTACGTGAACGCCTACAACGCCGGGGTCATCCGGGGGGCATACCACTTTGCCCGACCGAACATCTCCGCCGGCTCCACCCAGGCCAACTACCTGGCCAGCAACGGCGGCGCCTGGTCGGCCGACAGCCGCACGCTGCCCGCCGCGCTGGACATCGAGGCCAACCCGTACAGCGGCGGCTACTGCTACGGCCTGAGCACCACCGGCATGCGCAACTGGATCCAGGACTTCCTCAACACCTACCGCTCCCGCACCGGCCGCTACGCGGTCATCTACACCACGACGAGCTGGTGGAACCAGTGCACCGGCAGCTGGACCGGCCCGTGGGCCAACCACCCGCTCTGGCTCGCCCGCTGGTCCAGCACGCCGGGCGCCCTTCCGGCCGGCGCCTCGGTGTGGAGCTTCTGGCAGTACACCAGCACCGGCAGCGTCTCCGGGATCAGCGGCAACGTCGACCGCAACTACTGGAACGGCGACCGGACCCGGCTGATCGCCCTGGCCAACAACACCTGACGGACGCGAACGGCAGCGGGATCGCCTCGACGTGGGGCGGTCCCGCTGCCGTTCGTACCGTCTTGTTTGCGGTCAGGCCCGGCGTCGCGCGGCGGTCGCCATGGGCACGGTCGCGGGTCGGCGAATCCAACGCCACGCCGCGACCCCGGCGACGGTCAGGGTGAGCACACCGAGGACCGCGACCGGCGCGGACAGGCCGGCGGCGACCATCAGCAGGACGGCGTCGCCGAGCGCGACCAGCATCCACAGTGCCAGCCGGGGGCCGGTGTCCCTGTGTCGGTAACCCATGTCGCACCTCCTTCGTCGTCGGGGTATTCATACCCCCGACTACGGAAAGTCATGCGAACCAGTTTCGCGACGGCGGGACTCCCAGAGTCAGTTGCTGCGGTCGGGCACGAAGCCCTTGGTGATGATGTCGAAGTTGGCCAGGTTGGCCTGCCAGTCCTTCGCCGGAACCTCCCAGCGCAGCGCGTAACCCCGGTTGGTGGCCGTCGCCACACCCCGGTTACGCACATGGAAGCGCACGTTGCCGCTGCGCGTCTCCAGCCAGTCCCAGTCGGCGCAGGTGCGGTAGTAGCCGTTGCACCGGGTGATGTTGACGTACTCGTAGTTCCGGACGTAGTTCCGCCGGTTCGGCTCCTGGTCCTTCCAGTCCGCGTAGGCGTCCTTCTGCGGGCTGGGCGTCCACTGCATGAACAGCACCCGGTTGGCGCCGCCGTTCTCGTAGAGCACGACCTGGTTCCCGCTCGGCTTCGCCTTCCAGCCGTTCGGGATCGGCACCTTGAAGCCGTTCGAGCCGGTGTAGTACTTCCAGCCGGCCGGCAGCACGAACCCGGTCGGTGACGGGCTCGCCGACGGCGACGGACTGGCCGACGGGCTGGCCGACGAGGCCGCCGCGCTCGGCGAGGCGCTGGCGGTCGGCGCGGGCGGGCCCGCCGACGCCACCGAGGAACCGCCCGTCGGCTGGCCGCCGTCGTCGTCGCCGCCGTTCAGCAGCGGCACCGCCACCACCAGACCGACCAGCAGCACCAGCACCAGCGCGCCGATCAGCAGGTTGCGCCGGTTCGGCGCCGTCTTGGCACCCGGCAGGACCGT
This sequence comes from Micromonospora humi, assembly GCF_900090105.1. GTDB lineage: Bacteria > Actinomycetota > Actinomycetes > Mycobacteriales > Micromonosporaceae > Micromonospora > Micromonospora humi. The sequence goes on from NZ_FMDM01000004.1 coordinate 248,243, forward strand.
CGCCCGGCCGGTCGAGGAGGCGGGGCTGACGGGAGCCGCGCTGACCGGCGCGGGACTGACCGGCGCGGAGTCGGACGGGGCCGGACTGACCGGCACCGGAGCCGAGCGCTGCGCCGGAGCGGCCGGGACCGGCTCACCGTCGAGCCGGGTCTCGTCGAGCGCCGGGGCGTCGTCGTCCACGCGGGTCTCGTCGACCGGCGGGTCGGCGTCGAGCTTGGTCGTCGGCTCGGCGACCGGAGGCGCCACCTTCGCGGTCGGGCCCGCGTCGGACGTGGGCGCCGGCACCTTCGCGGTCGGATCGGCGGCCGCCGCCGTACCCCCGGTGGCCGCGACCCCGGAAGCCCCGGTGGCCGCCGGTTGCACCTGGTCGTCGGCCGGACGCGGCGCCGGCACCAGCGGCGGTCGCGGCGCGCGCGGACCGTTCGGCCCCGGCCGGCGTACGCCGTCCAGCAGCGAGATGCCCTTGGCCCGCCGACCGGCGGCCTTGCGCAGCATGCGCTCCGCCACCTCGGCGGTGATCCGCTCGTCCGGGTCCTTGCGCAGCAGGCCCTGGAGCAGCGGCTTGAGCGGCCCGGCGTTGCGTGGCGGCGGCATCGGCTCGGTGGCGAGGGCGGCCAGCGTGGCGATCGCCGACGGGCGCGCGTAGGGCGACTTGCCCTCGACCGCGGCGTAGAGCGTGGCGCCCAACGACCACAGGTCGGCCTCCGGCCCGGCCGTGCCGTCCCGCGCCCGCTCCGGCGAGATGTAGGCGGGTGAGCCCAGCACCATGCCGGTGCGGGTCACGTTCGGGTCGCCGGGGATGGTCGCCAGGCCGAAGTCGGTGAGCACCACCCGGCCGTCCTCGCCGAGCAGCACGTTGCCCGGCTTGACGTCGCGGTGCATGATGCCGGCCTTGTGCGCGGCCTTCAGCGCGCCCAGCACGCCGAGGCCGATCTCGACCGCCTTGGCCACCGAGACCGGGCCGTCCTCGGCGATCGTGTCCTGCAACGACTTCGACGCGACGTATTCCATGACGATCCACGGGTCGCCGTCGGTGCGCAGCACGTCGAAGATGCGGACCACGTTGACGTTGTTGAGCCGGGCGATGGCCCGCGCCTCACGCAGCGAACGTTCCCGCATCTCACGGCGCTCGTCGGGGGTCAGGCCGGGTGGCGGGACCAACTCCTTGATGGCGACGTCGCGGTGCAGCACCTCGTCCCGCGCCTTCCAGACGCGGCCCATGCCGCCCTGACCGAGCGGCGTGAGGAGCCGGTATCGGTCAGCGACGAGTTGGGGAAGTGCGTTCGACATCGCAGAAACGGTACCCGGCCGCTCCGACGCGCACACCGCCGGCACGCCACTGTATGCCGAAGGTCGAGTTCGCGACGCGTACCCTGGGCCCATGTCTGCCGAAGAGCCGATGTTCCGGGTCGTCCGTGGCGTGCCCACCGCCGAGGAGCTGGCCGCTCTGGTCGGCGCGATCGTGGTCCGCACCCGGCCCGTCGCCGCCGCCGCGCCGCCCGCCGTGTCCCGCTGGGCGCGCGGCACCCGCCCGGCCGGCGCGATGTCCACCGCCGGTCCCGGCGCGTGGCGCGCCTCCGGCCTTCCCCGCTGAAACCTTCCCCGCGTACGCGAGCCGGGCTGGGGCTGCCGGGATCCGCGCGGAGCCATTAACCTCACTCAGGGAAACCGTGCGGTGACGGGCAGGGAGGTCCGATGATCCCGGAGGACAACCGGCCAGCCGGCTGGCTGCGCGACTACGGCGGCATCGAGGCCGACATCCGACAGATGAGGGAGTTCGCCGACCGACTCCAGGACGAGGTCACCCGCAACTACGCACCCCACCTGTCCTACATCGCCGACGACATGAAGGCCCCGGTGCCCAACCCGGCCGACGCCTTCATCGAGCTGGTCCAGTTCCTCCAGGCCCACCACGAGACGCAGAAGGCCGCGGTCAGCGCCGTCTGGGACCTGGCACCCGCCACCGGCCGGCTCGCCGACGCCGCCGGTCGCATCGCCGCCCACTACGACGATGCGGACGCCTTCTCCTCCGCCCGCGTCGCCGACGTCGAACGCGCGCTGTCCGCCCCCACCACCACCGTCGCACGTCCCACCCCACCACTGGCCGACCCCACCGGCCCTGACCAGGGGCGGGTGGTCCTGCCGTGATCGAACGGGGCGGCGGACGCACCTCCGGGCTCACCGACTGGCGGCTGATGGACGTGCTCAGCATGTGGGCCTGCCTGCACGACCAGGACACCGCCGGCCAGTGGAAGCAGGTCGCCGGCTGGCGCAAGGTGTGCGACCTCGCCCTGGCGCACCTCAGCCGGCTGCGGGAATACCGTCGCGGGCTCGCCGAGGCGTGGCCGCCCGAGACCAACGCCGCCGCGCGGGCGTACGTCGGCGAACTCGACCAGCTCATCGACCGGGTGCAACGCACCCACGACGCGGCCGCCGCGAACTACGACGCGCTCGCCGCCGCCGCGCGGGCCATCGGCAGCGCCCGCGCCGAGCTGCAGCCGCTCTACGACGAGTACGCGGCCAAGCTGGGGCAGAAGCGGGCGTACGAGGCGACGATCGCCGACCCGAAGGCGGTGGCGGGCAGCCGGCTGCCGGAACGGCCACCGGTCACGGACGCCGACCTGGAGCAGTTGAACGTTCGGGCGCGCGGGTTGATGACAGGGCTGAGTGGCGAACTCCAGCTCGCCCAGGTCATGCTCCGCCAACCGCCCCCAAGATCAGTTCCAAGAATGGATGAGGTGCGCACCGGAGGTGATAGTCCTGCACCAATGATCCCTCCGGTTGTCCCCATCCCGATCTCGACCATGCCTGCCGGCAAGCCAACTGACTCGCGTACAGCAGCACGAATACATCCAGCAGGTCCAACGCCTGGCGCTGGCCCGATCCTCGGGGGTGCGGGCGCTGCTCTGAACCCACCACCGCCGCCAGCCATGCCGGTAACTCCAACGGCCGTCTCCGGTGGGCCATCAACAGTAGGAGCCAGCCCGCTACTCCCTCCGTCGACGCGATCGCTTGGGCCTGCTCCGACGACGAAACCCATCCAACCCGGCGAGCCGACTCGTGGGGCCGTCAGTGGAGGTCCGGTTACTCCTGGAAACCCGTCCCGCTCAGCGCCATTCGGAGGCCTCATCGGAGGTGGCCCTCAACCAGGCATGACGCAGCCTGTTGGCGGTTCCTCGCCTCGCCGCGTGAACCCGGTCGGCGGCGTCATTGGCGGTGGCGCAGCTGGAACTGCTCCTACTGGTGCAGCAGGTTCTCGACCAGGAGCGGGCCGCCAGTTTCAGCAGGGAAGCCTTTCAGGCCTTCACCCGCTCGGCGGCAGTCCTGCGTCCGCGGGGCCTGCCGGCCTCGGCTCATCGAGCCGAGCTGTGCAGCGCCGCAACCAGGAATCCGCACCAAACTGGGATCCCGACAATCCTTGGAGGACCGACGAGGGGGTTGATCCCGTAGTCCAAGCGCCTGACGATGACGGGCCAATCGACCCAGGGCCAGCCATCGGTTTTTCCCGGTGAGGTTGCTGTGGGTCCACATTGCCACGACGGCAATCTTCTTCACATCGGGAAGCGGCGCTGGATATGGCGCTCCGCACACGGTTGTTGTCAAGTCCAGTGAACGCCAATGGCACCTGAATTACCTGCGCGCAATCGATGCTCATGCTATAAGCCAGGGTGAGGGAGTGCTCGTCGCCGTCCCTGATAGCGGCGTCGATCCGCACCCCGACCTGTCCGGAAATCTAATACCTGGCACTGATGTCATCCCTGGCGGATCCGGCAACGGTCTGAACGACCAGGACGGGCATGGCACTGGGATGGCTGGACTGATTGCCGCCGACAGCAAGGACTCCACACGCGGCGCGCTAGGCATTGCCCCGAAGGCAAAGGTTCTGCCAATCTATGTGTCACCCGCGCACCAGGACGGCACCTCGCAGGCGCTCGCAGAAGGCATCGATTACGCCATCTCCCGCCACGCTCAGGTAATTAGCATCTCAGCGACCGGTGGCGCCGATACTCGGCTGCAACGCGCAATCAGGTCCGCCATCAATGCGGATGTAGTTGTTGTGGCTGCCGCAGGCAATACAAGCAAGTCTCCATTCGTCGGCTATCCAGCGAGCGAACCTGGCGTCGTCGCTGTCGGCGGCTCTGACCAACACGGAGATCACGCTGCCATCTCAGCTATCGGTCCGGAGGTAGACGTCGTCGCGCCGGCAGTCGACATCTACAGCACGGGCCTCAACGGAGGCTATCGAGTCGGCACTGGCACCTCGGACGCCACCGCGATCGTGGCCGGGGCCGCCGCCTTGATCCGCTCCAAGTATCCCCACCTCCCCGCCGCCGAGGTCGCGCACCGGCTCACCGCGACCGCCATCGACAAGGGCCCACCCGGCCGGGACGACGAGTACGGCTACGGGGTCATCGACCTGGTCGCCGCGCTCACCGCCGACGTACCCCCGATCGGTTTCGAGTCGACCGGCGTCACCGCACCGGCTTCGACGGCGGCCGGGCCCGACGGCGACGACGCCGGCGGCACGGCTCGGGGCCTCGCGACCCTCGGCGTGCTGCTGGCTGCCGCCGGCGGTTATCTGGTCTGGCGTCGTCGTCGACGTGCCGGCGACCCGCCACCGAGGATCAGCCGGTAGCGTCGGCAGGGTGTCGACCTCCGTGCCGTTGCGCCTCGTCCTGGCCTCGCAGAGTCCTGCCCGCCGCAAGCTGCTCCAGGCCGCGGGCATCGAGCCCGACGTGCTGGTCAGCGGCGTCGACGAGTCGCAGGTGGTCAGCGATCGGGCCGAGGATCTGTGTCTGGAGTTGGCGCGGCTGAAGGCGCAGGCCGTGCTCGGCCGGCTGCGTCCGGCCGGGGACGAGCGCACGCTGGTGCTCGGGTGCGACTCGGTGCTCGCGTTCGACGGGGAGATCCTGGGCAAGCCGGCCGACGCGGCCGACGCCACCCGGCGTTGGCAGCGGATGCGGGGGCGCAGCGGCGTCCTGCACACCGGGCACTGCCTGATCGACGTGACGCGCGAGGCGCGCGCGGAAGCGGTCGCGTCGACCACCGTGCACTTCGCCGACATCACCGACGAGGAGATCGCCGCCTATGTGGCGACGGGCGAGCCGCTGGCGGTGGCCGGCGCGTTCACCATCGACGGTCTTGGCGGCGCGTTCCTGACCGGCATCGAGGGTGACCCGGGCACGGTGGTGGGGCTCTCCCTGCCGCTGCTGCGCCGGCTCCTCGGCGAGTTGGAGCTGCGCGTCGTCGACCTGTGGACGAAGGTCGCGCCGGGGGGCCAGGAGATCGAGCATCTCGGCTAACGTCCGGGCATGACCACGAAGCCGTTGCCGCTGACCCCGGAACTGCACGCCTACCTGGTGGCCCACGGATCCACCCCGGACGAGGTCGTCCGGGAGTTGGCCGAGGAGACCCGGGCGGCCCTGCCGGCCGAGGCCGACATGCAGGTCGCGCCGGAGCAGGCGGCGTTCCTCACCTTCCTGACCCGGCTGCTGGGTGTGCGGCAGGCGGTGGAGGTGGGCACGTTCACCGGTCTGTCCTCGCTGGCGATCGCTCGCGGGCTGGCCGAGGGTGGCCGGCTGACCTGCTTCGACATCTCCGAGGACTACACCGGCGTGGCCCGCCGCTACTGGGCTCGGGCGGGCGTCCAGGACCGGATCGAGCTGCGCATCGGGCCGGCCGCCGAGACGCTGCGGGAGCTGCCCCGGGAGCGTCACCTCGACTTCGCGTTCATCGACGCGGACAAGGTCGGCTACCCGGTCTACTGGGACGAGCTGGTGCCGCGGATGCGTCCCGGCGCGGTCATCGCGGTCGACAACACGCTGCGCGCCGGCCGGGTGCTCGCCCCGCGCAACGCGGACGACCGGGCCATCGCCGCCTTCAACGACGCGGTGCTCGCGGACGTCCGTGTCGAGGCGGTCATGTTGCCGATCGCCGACGGGGTCACGCTCGCCCGGGTGCCTTGAGCCGGTTCGGCGAGGTGGCGGTATCCGGTGGGACCGGACCCCGCCACTTCGCCGAAGTGGAGTCGATCAAGAGCGCGGTCAGGCCGGCTCGGGGTGCAGGGCCCGGCCCAGCCGCACGGTCAGCAGCACGGCCACCGCGATGAACGCGGGCAGCAGCAGGAAGGCCGCGTGCGGTCCGACGCCGTCGGCCACCCGGCCGAGCGCGACGGGCGCGATCCCGAAACCGACAGCCATCGAGTACGACGACCAGCCCGCCGCCCGATCGGCGGCCCCGCCGGCCACCGCGAGCGCGATGGAGATCGCCAGCGGGTAGTGCAGGGCGTTGCCCAGGCCGAGCACGACCAGACCGGTGACCGCGAGCCAGCCGACCGGGCTCGCCCAGAACAGCGTGAACCCGGCCAGTGAGACGGTGAGCGCGCCGAGCAGCAGCGGCACCGGCGGCCAGCGCAGCGCGGCCCGGCCGCCGGCGAGCCGGCCGGCGAACATGCCGCACACGATCGCCGCGACGGCGGCCGACGCCCCGCCGGCGCTCAGCCCGGCGTGGGTCCGGAGCACGTCGGCGGTCCACAGCGACAGGCAGACCTCGATCGACCCGGTGACCGACATCAACACCCAGGCGATCCAGTACGCCCGCGGCAGCCGCCGCGAACGCGCGGGGAAGCCGGGATCGTGGCCACTGCCCGTCCTGCGACCCGAACGCGAACCGCCCGGGATCTCGCGCGGCCCGGCACCCGGTCGCGCGACCTCGGAGCCAGCCGACGCCCCGACGGCACCCGCACCGGCGGATCCGGCTTCCGCACCCGGACCGGCAGGCACGGAAACGACCCCCGGACCAGCGGGTGCGGAGACGACACCCGGACCGGCAGGCACGGAAACGACCGCTGGGGCCACGGCGGATCGGGCGGTAGCCGCGGCAGCGGGGGCGCCCTTCGGTCGGCGTACCCGAAAGGTCATGGCAGTGAGCGCGAGAAGCGTGATCAGCCCGACCTCGACGGCCATCACCGGCCGCCAGCCGAGGCCGGCGTCGACGGTGGCGCCGATGGTCAGCGGCGCCAGGATGCCCATGCCGGCGCAGGCGGCGTTGGCCTCGGTGAGCGCGGCGGGGGCGGCGGGGCCGTGCCGGGCGGTGAGCACCACGTTGACGCCGCTGATCACCATCATGCCGAAGGTGGCGACGACCGCGACGGCGGCGATGGTGGCGGGCAGCGGGCGGAGCAGGCCGAGCGCGGTGACGCCGGCGGCCACGCCGGCCAGGCCGAGCCAGACGGCGGGGCCGCGGCCGAAGCGGCGGGCTACCGGGGCGAAGAGCGCGCCGCCGGCCAGGGCGCCGACCGCGATGCCGGTGCTGTGCAGGCCGGCGACCGCGGCGCTGGTGCCCTGTTCGTCGCGGAGCAGGGGTACGACGGGGCCGAACCCGTAGAGGAAGAAGCCCCAGAGGCCCAGCTGGGCGTAGGTCAGCCAGGTGGTCCGGTCACGGGTGAGGCGGGGCACCGGCCCGACGCTACGCGCGCGCGACCGGCGCCCCGCCTCGGATGAGAGACAGGTCTCCCCGGGGGGTGTTAAGCGGGGCCCCTTCCTCTACCGAATGCGTTAAAAGGGGGCCCCGCCTTTCACCTGACGCTGCGGGCGAACTGGCGGGCGGCCCAGACCACGCCGGCGACGGCGAGCACGGCGATGATGCCGAGCCCCTGCCAGACGTTGTCGTTGCCGAGGTCGCCGTCGAAGAGCGCGCGGGTGCCGTCGACCGCCCAGGAGAACGGGTTCCACTTGGCGACGCCCTGCAACCAGCCGGGGGCGAAGGTGAGCGGCAGCAGGATGCCGGAGAGCAGCAGCACCGGTTGCGCGACGGTGTTCATCAGCGGGGCGAGCGCGTCCTCGCTCTTGACCTTGAGCGCGACGCCGTAGGAGACGGCCGAGGTCATCAGCGCGATGAGGGCGAGCATCAGGTAGGCCAGGAGCAGGTAGCCGATGAAGACGCGCAGGTCGAACAGGAGCGCCAGCACGGTGATGATGACGGCCTGCGCGATCAGCGAGACCACGTCGCGCAGGGAGCGGCCGAGCAGCAGCGCGAGGCGGCTGACCGGGGTGACCCGGGAACGTTCGATCACGCCGGCGCGCAGCTCGGCGATCAGGCCGAAGCCCTGGAACAGGCCGCCGAAGATGGCCAGCAGCACGAGCAGGCCGGGCACGAAGATCTTGTACGCGGCGGCCTGCGTGGGCGCGTTCAGCGCCGGCTTGAGCAGCGGGGCGAAGAGCAGCAGGTACATCACCGGCTGGAAGACGCCGACGAAGACCCAGACCGGGTTGCGCAGCAGCAGCTGCGCCTGGCGCTGGAAGATCAACCAGGTGTCGCGGGCGAGTTTCATGACAGCTTCTCCGGGGGTCAGGACTCGCGCAGCGAGCGGCCGGTCTTGGTGAGGAAGACGTCGTCCAGGCTGGGGCGGTGCAGCTCGATCGAGCGCAGCTCCAGCCCGGCGTGGTCGAGGCGGCGCAGCACCTGCGGGATGGCGACGGCGCCCTCGTCGACGTAGAGGCGCAGCCCGCCCTCGTCGACGGTCTCCAGCTTGCTCACGTACGTCTCGGTGTCGAGCAGCTGCGCGGCCTGCGGGGTGGTCGCGACGTCCAGACCGACGATCACCACCTCGCCGGAGATCTCGCGCTTCAGCTCGGCCGGGGTGCCCTCCGCGACCACCTCGCCATGGTCCATGATCGCGATCCGGTCGCAGAGCGCGTCGGCCTCGTCGAGGTAGTGCGTGGTGATGAAGACGGTCATCCCCTCGGTGCGCAGCCGACGGATCTCGTCCCACATGTGCGCGCGGCTCTGCGGGTCGAGGCCGGTGGTCGGCTCGTCCAGGAAGACGATCTTCGGCTCGTGGATGATGCCGAGCGCGATCTCGACCCGTCGGCGCTGGCCGCCGGAGTAGGTCTTGCACTTGCGGTCGGCGTACTCGCTGAGCTGGAAGGCGTCCAACGCGCGGGTGGCGCGCCGGTTCGCGTCGGCCTTGGAGATGCCGTAGAGGCGGGCCTGGAGCACCAGCTCCTCACGGGCGCTGGACTCGTCCCAGGTGCTGCCGCCCTGCGGCACGTAGCCGATCCGGCGACGCACCCCGGCCGGGTCCTTGAGCAGGTCGGCGCCGGCGATGGTGGCCTCGCCGCCGTCCGGCTCGATGAGGGTCGCGAGCATCCGCAGGGTGGTGGTCTTGCCGGCGCCGTTGGGCCCGAGGAAGCCGAAGATCTCCCCCGCGGCGACGTCGAGGTTGACGCCGCGCACCGCGTCCACGGTCTTCGTCTCGCGACCCGCGCGGGAGCGGAACGACTTCCGCAGCCCCCTGGTCTCGATCATTTCTGCTCCTGGTCGTCCGGGCCGGAGTTGCCCGGCCACCGGTCAGCGGTTCGCGTCGAGGCTAACGCGATATAGCTCTTGTGGTCAACGTTGATTATTTCGTGTCACCGTCGGTCCAGCCGGACCAGTCCTCCCCGCGCTCCATCCCCGCGGGCAGGTACGACACCCCGGACTCGATCCGCTGCGCGATCCGCTCGCACCAGGCCGTCTCGGCCTCCGCCCGGGCCAGCCACAGCTCGAACATCCAGCCCACGTGCACCGGCTTGCGGGTGCGCACCCAGTCCGAGTCCAACGACGCGCGCATCGACTCGACGCCGGCGCGCAGCAGGTTGGCCCGGTTGCGCAGCGCCGCCGCGGCCTCGTCCCGGGGCATCGCCGGCAGGAACGAGAACGCCACCGCGAACGAGTCCGGCGACTCGTGGAGCTGCCACCACTGCGCCCGCAGCAACGTCTCGAACTCGTCCTCCCCCTTCGCGGTCACCTCGTACGTGGTGCGGGCCGGACGGGCGCCCACCTGCTCCACCGAGACCGTCCGCAGCAGCCCCTCGTCGGTGAGCTTGCGCAGCGCGTGGTAGATCGAACCGGGCTGCACGTTCGCCCACTTGTCCGCACTCCAGCTCAGCAGCTCGCGGCGCACGTCGTAGCCGTGCACCGGCTGCATCCACCTGACCAGGCCCAGAATCATCATCCGCGTCGCCGACACCGGACAAGCGTAATAACCAAGTTTGACTACAGTGCGGCATCCCACACTGAGCGATCGTTAGGGCCTGCATGCCGGCCGATACACTCCCGGCATCGACCTCCCGGGAGGAGCCCCAAGGTGCGCAAGGTCCTCATCGCCAACCGCGGCGAGATCGCCGTCCGCGTCATCCGCGCCTGCCGCGACGCCGGGCTGGCAAGCGTCGCCGTGTACGCGGACTCCGACCGGGACGCCCTGCACGCCACGCTCGCCGACGAGGCGTACGCCCTGGGCGGCGACACCGCTGCCGACAGCTACCTGCGCATCGACAAGCTGATCGACGTGGCGGCCCGGGCCGGCGCGGACGCCGTGCACCCCGGCTACGGCTTCCTCTCCGAGAACGCCGACTTCGCCCAGGCCGTGATCGACGCCGGCCTGACCTGGATCGGCCCCACCCCGCAGGCGATCCGTGACCTCGGCGACAAGGTGACCGCCCGGCACATCGCGCAGCGCGCCGGCGCCCCGCTGGTGCCGGGCACGCCCGACCCGGTGGCCGGCGCCGACGAGGTGACCGCGTTCGCCACCGAGCACGGCCTGCCGGTCGCCATCAAGGCGGCGTTCGGCGGCGGCGGGCGCGGGCTCAAGGTCGCCCGCACCATGGAGGAGATCCCGCACCTGTTCGAGTCGGCCACCCGCGAGGCGGTCGCCGCGTTCGGCCGGGGCGAGTGCTTCGTCGAGCGCTACCTCGACCAGCCCCGCCACGTCGAGGCGCAGGTGCTGGCCGACCAGCACGGCAACGTGATCGTGGTCGGCACCCGGGACTGCTCGCTCCAGCGCCGGCACCAGAAGCTGGTCGAGGAGGCGCCCGCGCCGTTCCTCACCGACGCCCAGCGGGCCCAGATCCACGACAGCGCCAAGGCGATCTGCCGGGAGGCCGGCTACCACGGCGCCGGCACTGTGGAATACCTGGTCGGCGCGGACGGCACCATCTCCTTCCTGGAGGTCAACACCCGGCTCCAGGTGGAGCACCCGGTCACCGAGGAGACCGCCGGCATCGACCTGGTCCGCGAGCAGTTCCGCATCGCCGACGGCGAGAAGCTGCGTATCACCGAGGACCCGACGCCGCGCGGGCACGCCATCGAGTTCCGGATCAACGGCGAGGACCCGGGCCGCAACTTCCTGCCCGCCCCGGGCACCGTCACCGCCCTGCGGCTGCCCAGCGGCCCCGGCGTGCGGGTGGACACCGGCATCTCGGCCGGCGACGTGATCGGCGGCAACTTCGACTCGCTGCTCGCCAAGGTGATCATCGTCGGCGAGACGCGTACCGAGGCGCTGGAGCGGGCCCGCCGGGCGCTCGACGAGATGGTGGTCGACGGCATGGCCACCGCGCTGCCCTTCCACCGCCTGGTGGTCCGGGACGAGGCGTTCACCGGCGAGCCGTTCACCGTGCACACCCGGTGGATCGAGACCGAGTTCGACAACACCGTGCCGGCCTTCACCGCCACCGCCGGCGCCGCCGAGGGTCCGGCCGAGCGGGAGACCGTCGTGGTCGAGGTCGCCGGCAAGCGGATCGAGGTCGTCCTCCCCGCCGGTCTCGGCGCGGGTACGGCGGTCGCCGCGCCCGCCGCGCGCAAGCCGGCCCGCCGGGGCGGCACGGGCAAGGCCGGCGGCGCGGTCGGCGGGGACACGCTCGCCTCCCCCATGCAGGGCACCATCGTCAAGATCGCCGTGGCCGACGGCGACACGGTCGCCGAGGGTGACCTGGTCGTGGTGCTGGAGGCGATGAAGATGGAGCAGCCGCTGCACGCGCACAAGGCCGGCACGGTGCGCGGCCTGGCCGCCGAGGTCGGCGCCGTCCTCACCGCCGGCGCCCCCATCTGCACCATCGAGGGTTAAGGCGGGGCCCCCTGTTAACGCCTCCGGTAGAGGCGGGGCCCCTTCTTAACACCTCGGGCGACGGGTGGTCTGGGCCACCAGCGGCGGCGGGGAGCGCCGGGAGCGGGAATGATGGCCGGGTGCGGTTCCTTCATGGCGCGGTCCCCGCGCACGACCTGACCTACAACGACGTCTTCATGGCGCCCAACCGTTCGGAGGTGGGCTCCCGGCTCGACGTCGACCTGTCCTCCGGCGACGGCACCGGCACCACCGTGCCGCTGGTGGTGGCGAACATGACCGCGGTCGCCGGCCGGCGGATGGCCGAGACCGTCGCCCGGCGCGGCGCGATCGCGGTGATCCCGCAGGACATCCCGATCGAGGTCGTCGCGAACGTGGTCGGCTGGGTCAAGCAGCGGCACCTGGTGCACGACACGGCGATCACGCTCGGCCCCACCGACACCGTCGGCGACGCCATCCACCTGCTGCCCAAGCGCGCGCACGGCGCGGTGATCGTGGTCGACGAGGGTGGTCGCCCGGTGGGCGTGGTGACCGAGGCGGACACCGTGGGGGTGGACCGCTTCGCCCAACTCCGGCACGTGATGTCCACCGAGCTGCACACGGTGCCGGCGGACGCGGACCCGCGTACCGGATTCGAACGGTTGTCGGCGGGCCGGCGGCGGCTCGCGCCGGTGGTGGACGCGGACGGCCGCCTGGTCGGCGTGCTGACCCGCGCGGGCGCGCTGCGCGCGACGCTCTACACGCCGGCGGTGGACGACCGGGGCCGGCTGCGCATCGCGGCGGCGGTGGGCATCAACGGCGACGTCACCGGCAAGGCCGCCGCGCTGCTGGAGGCCGGGGTGGACACGCTGGTCGTGGACACCGCGCACGGGCACCAGGAGCGGATGATGCAGGCGCTGCGGGCGGTCCGCAAGCTCGACCCGGGCGTTCCGGTCGCGGCCGGGAACGTGGTCACCGCCGACGGGGTACGCGACCTGGTCGAGGCCGGCGCCGACATCGTGAAGGTGGGCGTCGGGCCGGGCGCGATGTGCACCACCCGGATGATGACCGGGGTGGGCCGCCCGCAGTTCTCGGCGGTGCTCGACTGCGCGGCCGCGGCCCGCTCGTTGGGCCGGCACGTCTGGGCCGACGGCGGCGTACGCCACCCGCGGGACGTGGCGCTGGCGCTGGCCGCGGGCGCCTCGAACGTGATGGTCGGCTCGTGGTTCGCCGGCACCTACGAGTCCCCCGGCGACCTCTACACCGACGCCGACGGCCGGCGCTACAAGGAGAGCTTCGGGATGGCCTCGTCCCGGGCGGTGAGCGCGCGGACCGCCGAGGACAGCATGTTCGACCGGGCCCGGAAGGCGATCTTCGAGGAGGGCATCTCCTCGGCCCGGATGTACCTGGACCCGAACCGGCCGGGCGTCGAGGACCTGATCGACGAGATCGTGTCCGGGGTGCGCAGCGCGTTCACCTACGCGGGGGCGCGCACCCTGGACGAGTTCCACGACCGGGCGCTGGTCGGCGTGCAGAGCACCGCCGGCTACACCGAGGGCATGCCGCTGCCGACGAGTTGGTGACCGCTCAGGAGAAGAGCCGGCCGACCACCGCCCGGGCGGCCGGCTCCGGGTCGGCGCCCACCCGCGACGGCAGGGCACCGGCCAGCCACAGCTCGGCGAAGCCGTGCGCGATCGACCAGGCGGCCAGCGCGTCCGCGTCCGGCTCCCGGCCGGTGTGCCGGGACACCCCGCCGCGCAGCAGCTCCCCGGTCCTCTCCCGGGCGGCCACCAGCTCCGGGTCGTCGGCCCGGTAGAGGTCCGGGCGGAACATCACCTCGAAGTGCGCGCGGTGCCGGACCGCGAAGACGACGTACGCGACCCCGCTCTCCCGGAAGTCGTCGCCCGCTGCCCGCAGCGCCTCGCCGAGCCCGTCGAAACCCTGGACGGCGAGCGCGGTGAGCAGCCCGGCCTTGTCCCCGAAGTGGTGCGCGGGCGCCGCGTGCGACACGCCGGCCCGGCGGGCGAGGTCGCGCAGGCTCAACGCGGCCGGGCCGGACTCGGCGATCGCCTCCACCGCGGCGGCCAGGAGCGTGCGGCGCAGGTCCCCGTGGTGGTAGGAGCGGGAGGACGTCATGACCTCACCCTAACTTGTCATTGACAAGATAGCACTCGTGGCAGCAATCTTGTCGCTGACAAGATTGGACGACGGAGGGACGACCCGTGGCACCCCTGATCGCACTTCTCGCCGGCACCGCCCTGGCCCGGATCGCCGGCCCGCTCGGCGTGGACGCGCTCGACGGCTGGCACCCCGCGCTGCGGGTCGGCCTGTCCCTGATGTTCGTGCTGACCGGCGCGGCCCACTTCACGTCCCGGCGGGCTGACCTGGTCGCGATGGTCCCCCCGGCGCTGCCCCGGCCCGACCTGCTGGTCACGCTCACCGGCGTACTGGAACTCGCCGGCGCGGTCGCCCTCCTCCCGCCGGCGACCGCGCGCTGGGCGGCGGCCGGCCTGGCGTTGCTGATGCTGGCCATGTTCCCGGCCAACGTCTCGGCCACCCGCCGCCGGCTGACACTCGCCGGCCGACCGGTTACTCCGCTCGCCGCGCGGACGGCACTCCAGGTCGTCTTCGTGGCCGCCGCGCTCGCGGTCGTCCTGGGCAACTGAACGCGCTCGGACCTGCCCCCCGGGCCGGCTCCTCCGCTCCGGTCGACGGGGTGGTGGGCGTCAGGTGTTAACAGGGGCCCCCTCCTCTACCGAATGCGTTAAGCGGGGGCCCCTCCTTACACCCAGGCGGAGGCAGGCGAGCAGGCCGACCAGCAGGAAGCCGGCGGCGGTGAACGCGGCGTAGCGGGTGGCGTCGGAGAACGCCGCCTTTGCCTCCTCGGCGATCGGCGCGGTACGCGGGTCCGCCGCCAGCCCGGTGATCGCCGCGCCGGCGCTCTCCTTGACCGCGGTCACCACCTGGTCCCGCCCAGCAGGGTCGAGGCCGGGCTGGTCGGCCAGCCGGTCGCCGAGGAGCCCGCCGAGGCCGGCGAAGAGCACGGTGCCGAGCACCGCGATGCCGAGCGCCGAGCCGACCTGCCGGGCGGTGCTCTGCAGGCCGGAGCCCTGCCCGCTGCGCCGCACCGGCACCTCGGCCAGGGAGACGCCGGTGAGCTGCGCGGTGGCCAGGCCGACGCCGACGCCGTAGACGAAGAGGAACGCCACCGGCGCCCACCAGCGGGTGTCCGGCGCGACCACGAGGCCCAGCCCGGCGACGCCGACCAGCTCGGCGGCGACGCCGAGTTGCACCACCCGGGCCGCACCCCAGCGCTGGGTGAGCGGTGCGCCGATGCCGCTGGCCAGGAAGCTGCCGACGGCGAGCGGCAGCAGCGCCAGGCCGGTGCGGAAGGCGCTGTAGCCGAGCACGTTCTGGAACCACAGCGGCAGCGCGAAGAGCAGGCCGAACTCGCCCAGGCTGACGATCGCGGCGGCGAGGATGCCGGTGCGGAACGATCCGATGCCGAACAGCGACAGGTCGAGCAGCGCGGGCCGGCCGGCCCGATTGCGGCGCACCTGCTGGGCCAGGAAGATCCCGAGCGCGGTCAGCCCGGCCAGCGCGGCCACCGGCACCGGCGAGATCGAGGCGGTCCAGTCCAGGCCGAACAGGCTGAACGGCCGTTCCCGCTCCCACCAGCCGTAGGTGCGGCCCTCGATCAGCGCGAACACCACGCCGGTCATGCCGACCACCGAGAGCAGCGCGCCGAGCAGGTCGACGCCGCGTTCGGCGCGGTCGTCGCGGGACTCGGCGACCAGCAGCAGGGTGCCCACGATCACGGCGAGGCTGACCGGGACGTTGATCCCGAACGCCCACCGCCAGGAGTACGTGGTGGTGAGCCAGCCGCCGAGCAGCGGCCCGAGCGCCGCCGCGCCGCCGATGGTGGAGCCCCAGACGGCGAACGCGATGCCCCGTTCCCGGCCGGTGAAGTTGGCGTTGAGCAGGGAGAGCGAGGTGGGCAGCATCATCGCCCCGCCGATGCCCTGGAGCACCCGGGCGCCGATCAGCGCCTCGCCCGAGCCGGCGAGCGCCGCCAGCACGCTCGCCACCACGAAGACGCTCACCCCGGTGACGAACATCCGCCGCCGTCCGGACCGGTCGGCGAAGCGGCCGGCGACCAGCAGCAACGCCGCGAAGACCAGGGTGTACGCCTCCTGCACCCACTGCGCGTCGGTGGCGGTGATGTCCAGGTCCCGGATGATCTGCGGCACCGCGACGTTCACGATGGTGGCGTCCACGATGATCATGGCGACGCCGAGGCTGATGGCGAGCAGCCCGAACCAGCGTCCGCGCCCGTCGCTGCGCATGGCACCCTCCCCTTTTAGCTAGAT
This sequence comes from Micromonospora humi, assembly GCF_900090105.1. Lineage (GTDB taxonomy): Bacteria > Actinomycetota > Actinomycetes > Mycobacteriales > Micromonosporaceae > Micromonospora > Micromonospora humi. Next base: position 264,473 of record NZ_FMDM01000004.1, read on the forward strand.
TTTCTAGCTACCCGAGATGCTAGCTTTAACCCGTGGAGGGGTCGCCGTCAACCGGAGCGGCCGGGCCCACCGGCCCGCCGCCGAGCAGCGAGGCCGCCCGGGCACTGCGCGAGATGCTGCGGGTCGCCGGGGACACCCGCGGCGCGCTGGCCCGCCGCCTCGGCATCGGCGCGACCGACGCCGCCGCCATCGACCACCTGATCTCCAGCCCCGAGCCGCTGGGCCCGGTCGAGCTGGGCAACCGGCTCGGCATCCGGTCCGCGTCCGCCACCACCCTCGTCGACCGGCTGGTGCGCGCCGGCCACGTCGCCCGCGCCCCGCACCCGCACGACCGCCGGCGGCTCAGCCTCCAGGTGACCGAGCACGCGGTCGGCGAGGTGCTGGAGGCGCTGCGACCGATGCTCGTCGGCGTCGACCGGGCCGTCGCCCGGCTCACCCCGGAGCAGGCCGAGGCCACCGCGATGTTCCTGCGCGAGGTAGCGGCCGTGATGCGCGACTACGTGGCGAGCGCCCCGGACGAGCCGCCACCGCCCCGACGCGGCGGCGCCGAGGGCGGCTGAGGTGATTCTCAGAAATTAGTTTGGGGCCTGATGATTCGGGGGCTAATCTAGCGCCCGTGAACATGGGACCGCTCGTCCGCTTCCCCGACGCGCTGCAGCACGCGCCGCTCGGCCGGCTCGTCTCCATCGCCGGCCACGTCGTCGAGCAGCACTGGGGGCGCTACCTGGCCGAGCATCACGGCCTCACCTCCGCCGGCATGCGCGTGCTGATGATCCTGCTGCGCTCCGGCGACGTCACCCACCGCGAGATGGCGGAGTTGTGCTTCGTGCGGCCGGCCACCCTCACCGGCATCGTCGACACCCTGGAACGTGACGGCTTCGTCGTCCGGCGACGGAGCCCCGAGGACCGCCGCACCGTCCAGCTCACACTCACCGACAAGGGCCAGGAGCACGCCCGCGCGATCATCGACATGATCCACAGCGACCGGCCGCTGACCTCGGTCGACGCCGACCCGGCCAAGCGTGCGGTGATCCGCGAGTTCCTGACCGAAATCATCACCGGCATGTCCGACGGGGACCTCCGTCGGTTGAACCGGGACAGCGAGTCCGACACCGAGTCGCCAACGGGGAGACATCCGTGCTGATCCGCCTGCTCCGCACCCACCTACGCCCGTACCGACGACTACTGGCCGCCGTGGTGGCGCTCCAGTTCGTCGGGACGATGGCCTCGCTCTACCTGCCCAGCCTGAACGCCGACATCATCGACCGCGGCGTCGCCCGCGGCGACACCGACCAGATCCTGCGTACGGGCGGGTGGATGCTGGTGGTCAGCCTGCTGCAGATCGCCTGCTCGATCGCCGCCGTCTACCTCGGCGCGAAGACCGCGATGGGCTTCGGCCGGGACGTCCGGGCCGCCATCTTCGGGCACGTCAACCGCTTCTCCGCCCGCGAGGTCGCCCGCTTCGGCGCCCCGTCGCTGATCACCCGCAACACCAACGACGTCCAGCAGGTGCAGATGCTGGTGCTGCTGAGCTGCACCATGCTGGTGGCCGCGCCGATCATGAGCGTCGGCGGCGTGGTGATGGCGCTGCGCGAGGACGTCGGGCTCTCCTGGCTGATGCTGGTCTGCGTGCCGGTGCTGGCCGTCGCGCTGGGCCTGATCATCCGCCGGATGGTGCCGGGCTTCCGGCTCATGCAGACCCGCATCGACACCGTCAACCGGGTGCTACGCGAACAGATCACCGGCATCCGGGTGGTCCGCGCCTTCGTCCGCGAGCCGTACGAGACCGACCGCTTCCGGGTCGCCAACACCGAGCTGACCGCGACCGCGCTGCGCATCGGCCGGCTCCAGGCGCTGATCTTCCCGATCGTGATGCTGGTGCTCAACGTCTCCAGCGTCGCGGTGCTCTGGTTCGGCGCGAGCCGGGTCGACTCCGGTCAGATCCAGATCGGCGCGCTGACCGCGTTCCTGGCGTACCTGATGCAGATCCTGATGGCGGTCATGATGGCCACCTTCATGCTGATGATGGTGCCCCGCGCCGCGGTCTGCGCGGAACGCATCGAGGAGGTGCTGGACACCGAGTCGTCGGTGGTGCCGGCGCCCGCACCGGTGACCGAGGTCTCCGGCCACGGCGAGCTGGAGCTGCGCGGCGCCGGCTTCCAGTACCCCGGCGCCAACGCGCCGGTGCTGCACGACATCTCGTTCCGGGCCCGGCCCGGCCGGACCACGGCGATCATCGGTTCCACCGGCGCCGGCAAGACCACGCTGCTGACGCTGATCCCGCGGCTGGTCGACCCGACCGCCGGCGCGATCCTGGTCGACGGCGTGGACGTGCGGGAGCTGGCCCCGGACGAGCTGTGGCGGCGGATCGGGCTGGTGCCGCAGCGGCCGTACCTGTTCAGCGGCACGGTGGCGAGCAACCTGCGCTACGGCAACCCGGACGCCACCGACGCGGACCTGTGGGCGGCCCTGGAGATCGCCCAGGCACGCGACTTCGTGACCGAGATGCCCGGCGGGTTGGACGCGCCGATCGCGCAGGGTGGCACGAACGTCTCCGGCGGCCAGCGGCAACGCCTGGCCATCGCCCGCGCGCTGGTACGCAAGCCGGAGATCTACCTCTTCGACGACTCCTTCTCCGCGCTCGACCTCGGCACGGACGCCCGGTTGCGGGCCGCCCTCAAGCCGGTCACCGCGGACGCGGCGGTGGTGATCGTGGCCCAGCGGGTCTCCACGATCGTCGACGCCGACCAGATCATCGTGCTCGAGGACGGGGGTGTCGTCGGGATGGGACGGCACGGGGAACTGCTGGAGAACTGCCCGACGTACGCCGAGATCGTGGCGTCGCAGCAGACCGCGGGGGTGGCGGCATGAGCGAACGCACCGAGCGCAGCGAGGGCCGTGAGGGCATGCCCGGCCAGCACGGCGTGACGGCGGGCAAGGGCACGGCCGTCCCGCAGCAGGGCGAGCCGAAGCGGCTGCCGCCGGCCGGGCGGCGCCCCGGCGGCCCGCCGCACATGAGCATGGGCATGCCGGCCGAGAAGGCGATGCGGTTCGGGCCGTCCGCCCGCCGGCTGCTGGGGCGACTGCGGCCGCATCGGGTCCCGCTCACCGGCGTGCTGGCGCTGGCGCTGGCCAGCGTCGGCCTGAGCGTGGTCGGGCCGAAGGTGCTCGGGCACGCCACCGACCTGATCTTCAACGGGGTGATCGGCCGGCAGCTGCCGGCCGGCACCAGCACCGAGGCGGCGGTGGCCGCGGCCCGGGCCTCGGGCAACGGCAACTTCGCCGACATGCTGGCCCGGATGGACGTGGTGCCCGGCGTGGGCATCGACTTCGACCGGCTGGGGCGGGTGCTGGCGTTCGCGGTCGCGCTCTACGTCGTCGCCGGCGTCCTGATGTGGGCGCAGGGTTGGGTGCTCAACGGCGTGGTGCAGCGCACCGTGCTGCGGCTGCGCGCCGACGTGGAGGACAAGCTCAACCGACTGCCGCTGCCCTACTTCGACAAGCAGCCCCGTGGCGAGCTGCTCAGCCGGGTCACCAACGACATCGACAACATCTCGCAGACGCTCCAGCAGACGCTGAGCCAGCTGCTCACGTCGCTGCTGACGGTCGTCGGCGTACTCGGGATGATGTTCTGGATCTCGCCGCTGCTCGCGCTGGTGGCCCTGGTCGCGATCCCGCTGTCGGTGATCGTCACCGGCCAGATCGCCAAGCGGTCGCAGCGCAAGTTCATCGCCCAGTGGACGCACACCGGCGAGCTGAACGCCCAGATCGAGGAGGCCTACACCGGGCACGAGCTGGTCAAGGTGTTCGGCCGGCAGAAGGAGGTGGAGGCCGCCTTCCGCGCCAAGAACGAGGAGCTGTTCACGGCCAGCTTCGGCGCCCAGTTCGTCTCCGGGATCATCATGCCGGCGATGTTCTTCATCGGGAACCTCAGCTATGTCGCCATCGCGGTGGTCGGCGGCCTGCGGGTGGCCTCCGGCGCGATCAGCCTCGGTGACGTGCAGGCGTTCATCCAGTACTCGCGGCAGTTCACCCAGCCGCTGACCCAGGTCGCGTCGATGGCCAACCTGCTCCAGTCCGGGGTGGCCTCGGCCGAGCGGGTCTTCGCGGTGCTGGACGCCGACGAGCAGAGCGCCGACCCGGCCGAGCCGGCCCGGGTGACCGACCCGCACGGCCGGGTCGAGTTCGAGCGGGTCTCCTTCCGGTACGACCCGGACCAGCCGCTGATCGACGACCTCTCCCTGGTCGCCGAGCCCGGGCACACGGTGGCCATCGTCGGTCCCACCGGCGCCGGCAAGACCACCCTGGTCAACCTGGTCATGCGCTTCTACGAGCTGGACGCCGGGCGGATCACCCTGGACGGGGTGGACATCAGCACCATGCGCCGCGACGACCTGCGCGGCCGGATCGGCATGGTGCTGCAGGACACCTGGCTCTTCGGCGGCACCATCCGGGACAACATCGCCTACGGGCGACCGGACGCCACCGAGGAGGAGATCCTGGCCGCCGCCCGGGCCACCTTCGTGGACCGGTTCGTGCGCAGCCTGCCGGACGGCTACGACACCGTGATCGACGAGGAGGGCAGCAACGTCAGCGCCGGCGAGAAGCAGCTCATCACCATCGCGCGGGCGTTCCTGGCCGAGCCGTCGCTGCTGATCCTGGACGAGGCGACCAGCTCGGTGGACACCCGGACCGAGGTGCTGCTCCAACGCGCCATGGCGGCGCTGCGCTCCGACCGGACCAGCTTCGTCATCGCGCACCGGCTCTCCACCATCCGCGACGCCGACCTGATCCTGATGATGGAGCGGGGCCGGATCGTCGAGCAGGGCACCCACGACCAACTGGTCGCCGCCGACGGCGCGTACGCGCGGCTCTACCGGGCGCAGTTCACCGGTGCGGTGATCTCCGACGAGGTGCCGGCGCCGGCGGGCCCGCCGGCCGGGATCCGGTCCACCGGCACGCCGGTCGGGAACTGACGTGGATCCCGCGACAGCTCCGAGGCCGGGCACCGCCCGGGTGACAGTGGGTCACCCGGGCGGCGGGGTCGGGTCAGGCCGGCGGGAGCAGGTCGGCCGACCGGCTCGCGACCACGGCCCCGATGAGGCGCAACGCGTCCGCGCGGGGCATCGGGTCGAGGCCGCGCCCGTCGCGCAGGCGCAGCGAGACCGAGCCGTCGGCCGCCTCCCGGTCACCGAGCACCCCGACGTACGGGATGCGCCGGCGGGCCGCGTCGCGGATCCGGGCGCCCAACGAGCCGCCGGCGTCGACCTCGGCCCGCAGGCCGGCCGCCTCCGCCTCCCGGCACAGCCGCCGGGCCGCGTCGACCTGCGCGTCGTCGATCGGCAGCAGCAGCACCTGCACCGGGGCGTACCAGGCCGGGAACGCGCCCTCGTGCACCTCGATCAGGTACGCGAACAGCCGCTCCATGCTGCCCACCAGGCTGCGGTGCACCATCACCGGCCGCTTCCGGCTCCCGTCCGAGTCGGTGTACGACAGGTCGAACCGCTCCGGTTTGTCGAAGTCGAGCTGCACGGTGGAGATGGTCGACTCCCGGCCGGCCGCGTCCACGATCTGCACGTCGATCTTCGGACCGTAGAACGCGGCCTCGCCGGGGGCCTCGACGGCGTCCACCCCGTCGAGCGCGGCGCGGAGCAGATCCTCGGCCCGCGCCCAGCCGGCGTCGTCGCCGACGTACCGCTGCCCCGGCCCGCGCACCGACAGGCGGAACCCGGCCGGGCGGACGCCGAGCGCGGCGTGCGCCTCGCCGATCAGCCGCAGGATCTCCCGGACCTCGGCGCCGACCTGTTCCGGGGCGCAGAAGTTGTGCGCGTCGTTCAGCGAGATGGCGCGTACCCGGGAGAGCCCGCCCAGCACCCCGGAACGCTCCGCCCGGTACATCCCGCCCAGCTCGGCGATCCGCAGCGGCAGCTCCCGGTAGGACCGGCCGCGTGCGGCGAACACCAGTGCGTGGTGCGGGCAGAGCGCCGGGCGGAGCACGAACTCGTCGTCGGCGCTCAGCCGCATCGGCGGGAACATGTCGTCGGCGAACCAGCCGAGATGCCCGGAGCGCTCGAACAGCTCCCGTTTGCCCAGCGGCGGCGAGTAGACGTGCCGGTAGCCGGCCCGGCGTTCCAGCTCCCGGACGTACTCCTCGACGGCGTGCCGGGCGGCGGCGCCGGCCGGCAGCCAGATCGGCAGGCCGGCGCCCGCGAGCGGATCGGAGACGAACAGCTCCAGGTCCCGGCCGAGCCTACGGTGGTCGATCATGTCGCTCTCCTTGATCGGGTACGACCCGGAGGCGAGCGGTCCCGGAACGCCGCGAGGCCCCGGAGCGGATCGCCCCGGGGCCTCGTCGACGGAAACGTCAGTGCGGCGCGCCGGGAACACCCGGCGTCGTGGTCCTCTCCGCGCTGCGCATGCGATGACCGTACGGCCGGTCGACCGGACGGCGCGACCGCATTTCCGGCCGGCGGGTCAGCGCTTCTCGCAGGCGACGCCGTCCTTGTCCCGGTCCAGGTGGGTGTTCTTGTTGTAGACGGTGGTGGAGACCGTGAAGTTGGCGACCGGCTTGGTGCTGCCCCGCACCTTGTCCTTCGCACCCTTCTTGCCGACGCCGTGCTTGTAGGTCTTGTTCAGCGCGGTGCAGTTCTTGTATTTCTTCGCCGCCGCCTCCGCCGGGCCGACCGCGACGGCCGCGCCGCCGCCGATCGCCAGGGTCAGGGCGAGCGCACCCCGGAGCAGGGTGGAAACCATGGAGCCTCCTGTGTGCGATTGCTGCTAGGGCCCAAGATCGTATCCGGGAAGCGCAATCAGGGAGGCGCGCTGTCGCAGGCCCGACAGCGGAGAGTGGGTGCGGGTCGCCGGCACGGGACCTGCCGACGACCCGCGGCGGCCCGGGCATCGGGAACGGGGGACCCGACGGCTCCGGTGCCGCGTCCCGTCAACGGTACGCCGGTACGCACGGATCCGCCGCCCCGGTCGATGCCCCCATCCGGGAACTGCGGGCGGGACGACCGCCGTGGCTGAGCTCATCGCCCACGTCGCGTCGCCCGCGTGGGCGTACGCGCTGCTGCTGGCTCTGCTGGTCGCGGACGCCTTCGTCCCGGTGGTGCCCACCCAGGTCATCATGATCACCAGCGGTGCGCTGACCGTCTACGGCGGGCTCAGCCTGCCGGTCACCATCGCGGTCGGCGCGGCCGGCGTCTTCGTCGGAGACCTGGCCTGCTATCTGCTCGGCCGCACCACGCCGGCCCGCCGGGCGGCCCGGCACACGACCCCGGGTCGGGCCCGCCGCGCGGTCGCCCGGGCCACCCGGCGGCTGCGCGAGCCCGGACCGCTGGTGATCCTGCTGTGCCGGTTCGTGCCCGGCGGCCGGATGGCGGCCTGCTTCTCGGCCGGCCGCAGCCGCTACCCGTACCGCCTGTTCCTGCTCTACGAGGCGGTGGCGGCGATCGGCTGGGCCGGCTACGGCGCGCTCGTCGGCCACCTGGGCGGTGCGGCCCTCACCCAGTCGGGGTGGCGGTTGCTGCTGATCGCCGGCGTGGCCGCGGCCGGGTTCGCGGCGGCCGGCTGGGCGATGACCTGGTTGGGCACCCGGCAGACCGCGACGCCACGAGCACGAGACCACAGCGAAGGGGAACCGATCATGAACAGTGGAGCGAACTGGCGCGACGTCCGGGCGAAGGCCCAGCGGCTCGACCCCACCTGGAACGATCCCGAGCGGGTGGCCCGACGCCGGCAACTGCGGGCGCAGATGCTGGCCGCGGTGGACGGCGCGCGGCCCGGCTCGGCCGGCGAGGAGTCGAACCGAGCCGAGACCCCGGTCGACTGAGTCGCGGGATTTCCACCGACACCCGCTAGGGGGCGACCCGGGGATCGAAGTGGGTGGCGGTCCCGGATCCGTCTCGGGCGGCTCCGGCGACAGGCTGGGCACATGCCTGGAACCCGGAGCAGCGGCCTGCTGGCCCTCGGCGGGATCGCCCTGGCGGCGGTGCTCGCCGTGATCGGTCACCTCGAGGTGAACGACGACCTGAGCCCCCTGTCGCTGACCGTCAGCGACTTCGCCGTCTCCGACCGGGGCGGCGTCATCGACACCGCGATGGCGGTCCTCGCGGCGGCCACCGCCGTACTCCTGCCGTCGCTGCGCCGGGCCGGCGCGGACCGCACGTCGATCGCGCTGCTGGCGGCCTGGTCGGCCGGGCTGCTGGCCGCCGCGGTGGTGCCCACGAACGAGCCCGGCCTGCCCATGGACGCCGCGGCCTACGTGCACCGGTACGCCTCGGTGCTGTCGTTCCTGGCGCTACCGGTCGCCGGCTGGCTGCTCGCCCGCCGGCCGGGCGGCCCGCCCGCTCGGCGGCTGCGCGCCCTGACCGTGACCAGCCTGCTGCTGGCCGCCGCGATGATCTGGTCCGCCTACCCCGGCGACCGCGCCCTGATCGGCCTGGCCGAACGCCTGCTCATCCTCACCGAGACCGCGCTCCTGGCCACCGTCGCCCTCCACCTGGCGCTCGCCGCCGATGGTGTTGACATTCCCGTCCGAGCCGTGGGTAACGTCGGGGGCGCCGCGCGGCGCTGAGCGTCGACACAGGAGGATCGAAGCGATGGACTCGGTGCGACCAGGCGACGGCAAGCGGGGCAGTCGGACCACCCATCGGTACGCCGTGGTCGACGTCTTCGCCGACCGCCCGCTCACCGGCAACCCGCTCGCGGTCGTCACCGACGCCGACGATCTCACCGACGAGCAGATGGCGGCCGTCGCCGTCGAGTTCAACCTCTCCGAGACCACGTTCGTCCGCCGGCCCACCCGGCCCGGGGCCGACCACGCGCTGCGCTGCTTCACCGCCGGCGGCGAGGAGGTGGGCGGGGCCGGCCACAACGCGCTGGGCGCCTGGTGGTGGCTGGTCACCGTCGGCGCCGCCCGCTCGCCGGGCGCCGTTCAGGAACTCGGTGGGCAGACCCTGCCGGTGCACGTCGACGTCACCGACGACGTGATCACCATCGGGCTCGACCAGGGGCCGGCCGAGCTGGCCGAGTCGCCGGTGACGGGGCAGGAGGTGGCCGAGGCGCTCACCGGCGGCGACCCGCTGCGGCTGGACCCGGCGCTCCCGCCGGTCACCGGCTCCGTCGGCAGCACCCACCTGCTCGTCGCCCTGGCGTCCCCGCGGGACGTCGACGCCGCCGATCCCTACGGGCCGACCCTGGCGCGGGTCCTGGCCGCCGCCGGGGCCGAGGGCTGCTACGTCTACAGCCGCGCCGACGACGGGCACGACGCGTACTGCCGGTTCTTCAACCCGACGGTGGGGATCGCCGAGGACCCGGCCACCGGCACCGCGGCCGGTCCGCTCGCCGCCCACCTGCACCGGCACGGGCTCGCCGGCGACCGGGCGCGGTTCCTCCAGGGCCGCGCGATGGGCCGCCCCTCGGTCCTGACCATCGACGTCACGCCCGCGGGGACCCGACTCACCGGTCGCTGCGCCCTGGCCGCGACCGGTGAGCTGTACCTCTGACGTGGGCCGTCCTACTCCAGCTCGTGCAGCATGAGCTGGCGGGCGGCCTCGGTGATCGAGCCGGACAGGCTCGGATAGATCGTGATGGTGTGGGCCAGCTCGTTGACGGTGAGGTTGTTCTCCACCGCCATGGTGATCGGCAGGATCAGCTCGCTGGCCTTCGGCGCCACCACCACACCGCCGATCACCTGGCCGCTGGCCGGCCGGCAGAACAGCTTGACGAAGCCGTCGGCCAGGTCGTCCATCTTCGCCCGGGCGTTGCCGGACAGCGGCAGCATCACCTGGCGGGCCGGGGTCCTGCCGGCGTCCACCTCGTCCTGCGAGACGCCGACCGTGGCCAGCTCCGGGTCGGTGAAGACGTTCGCCGCGACGGTACGCAGCCGCAGCGGCCGGACCGCCTCGCCCAGCGCGTGCCACATGGCGATCCGGCCCTGCATGGCCGCGACGCTGGCGAGCGGCAGCACACCCGTGCAGTCGCCGGCCGCGTAGACGCCCGGCACGTTGGTCCGGGACACCCGGTCGACCGTCACGAAGCCGCCCCGGGCCAGCTCGACGCCGTATTCGGCCAGGCCCAGGTCGGCGGTGTTCGGGATCGAGCCGACCGCGATCAACGCGTGCGAGCCGGAGACCTGCCGCCCGTCGGAGAGCACCACCTCGACGCCGTCGCCGACCCGGCGCACCGCCTCGGCCCGGGAGTTGTTGAGGATGCTCATGCCCCGGTTGCGGAACACCCGCTCGATCGCCATCGCGGCGTCGGCGTCCTCGTGCGGCATCACCCGGTCGCGACTGGAGACCAGCGTGACCCGTACGCCCATGGCCAGGTAGGCGCTGGCGAACTCGGCGCCGGTGACGCCGGAGCCGACCACGATCAGGTGTTCGGGCAGCTCGGGCAGGTCGTAGACCTGACGCCAGGTCAGGATCCGCTCGCCGTCGGGCACGGCGGTGGGCAGCTGGCGCGGGGTAGCGCCGGTGGCGACCAGCACGGTGGAGGCCCCGACCGGGTACGCGGGCGAGCCGTCCGCCGGGGTGACGATCACCTGGTGGGTGTGGCCGAGCGTGTCCTCGCCGAGCCGCGCGGTGCCGGCGACGAACTCCACCCCGGCCTTGACCAGCTTGGTGTGGATGTCGGCGGACTGGGCCAGCGCGAGCCGCTTGACCCGCTCGTGCACCGCCCGGGCGTCGACCGTGACCGCCTCCAGGCCGTCCGAGTGGATCCCGAACTCCTCGGTGTCCCGGTAGCCGGTGACCACCTCCGAGCTGGCGATGAAGGTCTTGGACGGCACGCAGTCGGAGAGCACGCACGCGCCGCCGGCGCCGTCCGCCTCGACCACTGTGACATCGGCGTCCAGTTGGGCGGCGACCAGCGCCGCCTCGTATCCGGCCGGTCCGCCGCCGATGATCACGATCTGGCTCACGGAGCCATCCTTCCGTCTGTGCTCACAGTGACTTTCTTCTCCCCGTCGCGTCCGACACGCACTGTCGTATTCTCCCCCACCCGCCGACCGGGCTATCGTCGTCGCCGTGCGTCTCTACGCCGCTTACGGCTCAAACCTGGACCCCGCTCGCATGCGCGCCTACTGCCCGCATTCGCCGATGGTGGGCACCGGCTGGCTGGAGGGGTGGCGACTCACCTTCGCCGGCGAGGACGTCATCGGCTGGGAGGGCTCGGTCAGCACCGTGGTCGAGGAGCCGGGCGACCGGGTCTTCGTGGCGCTCTACGACATCCACCCCTACGACGCCGCCCAGCTCGACGAGATCGAGGGCGTGACCGCCGGGACCTACCGCAGGCTGACCGTCCGCGTCTCGACGCTGGACGGGGACGTGACGGCGTGGGTCTACGTCTTCGACGGCTACGAGGGCGGCCTGCCGACGTCGTGGTACCTGTCGGAGATCGCGAACGCGGCGGAGAAGGCGGGCGCGCCGGACGACTACGTCACCGAGCTGCGGTCCCGCCCCACCGGCACGGCGTCCGCGTAGCGCGTCTCCCACCCCGACAGTGTGCGCCGGGCGGTCGTCCGCCCGCTCGGCGACCCCGATCCGGGGGGCCCGGGTCACACCTGCGGGGCGGGCACGCTCCGCTCGTACACGTCGACCCAGCGCTCCTCCACCAGCCCGACCGAGCGGTAGAGGGTGACCGGCGCGGTCGGGTTGGCCAGGTCCACGCCCAGCCCGGCGCGGGCGCGGCCCTTCGCCGCGTAGACCGCGAAGGCCCGGCGCAGCAGCGCCGCGCCCACCCCCCGCCGGCGGTGGGCGGGCAGCACGGACAGCGTCCGGACCCAGCCCGCCCCGTGCTCCACCGCCTGGTCGGAGGACTGCAGGGCACCGGCCGGCTCGCCGTCGACCTCGGCCACGAACCACTCGTCCCAGACCTTGGCGTACGACGGGAGCAGCTCCCGCCAGCGGTCGAAGTCGAGCGGCTCGTGATCGAGCGTGTCCTGGAACGCGGTGTCATAGATCCGGTGGAACAGCCGCAGGTCGGCCTCGTCGTCGGGGCGCAGCGGCCGGACCGTCACCCCGGCCGGCGGCGCCGGCTCGGCGGGCAGGTCGGCCAGGGAACGGCTCATCCGGATGTAGCGCTTGATCCGGGTGAACCCGGCCGCCACCAGCTCGCCCGCCCAGCGCGTCTCCGGCGCGTACACGCCGGCGCGGGCGGTCAGCGCGGCCACGCCCCGCTCGGCGGCGCGTTCGGCGACCCGGTCGAGCAGCCGGGCCAGCAGCGGGGCGCGCAGCTCGGCGCCGCGGTCGGGGTCGACGAGCACGTCCACCCACTCCCGGCCCACCCCGGTCGGGTTGTTCAGGATCGACCAGGCCACCGCCGACCCGTCCGGGTCGGTGACCAGCCAGGAGTCCTGGGACGGGTCGACGAAGGGCGCGGTGAGCGCATCCCGGACGTCCTCCGCGTCGAAGTCGGGGTGACCCACCGCGAACGTGTCGGCGGCGTGCACCACCGCCAGGATCGCGGGGACGTCGTCGAGGGTGGGGCGGCGGGCCGTCCAACCGGCGGGGAGCGTCACGCGGCAGATCCTGGCAGCCGGACCGTCGGCGCCTCCCATTTATCCGTGCCGGGCGTGCAGCCGCGCGGCGGTGAGCAGGTCGACCAGTTCCGCGCCACCGGCGGCGCCGAGCGCGTGGAACGCCGGGGACACCAGCCGGTCGGTCACGGCCTCGGCCCAGATCCGGCGCCGTACGAGCGGACCGACCGGCGGGTAGGGCGGCGCCCACCCGCAGGCGGCGGCGCCCGCCTCCCCCTCCGGCCCGGCCAGCACCGCCTCCAGCGGCGTCAGCCCGGAGGCCCGTACGGCCAGCAGGTAGGCCCCGGCGAAGTGCTCGCGCAGCAGCAGCAGGCCGACGGCGGCGCGGGCGGCGGCGGACGGGTCGGGCATCGGCATGGCCCGCCAGGCGGCGAAGAGCGGCATGGCGCTGCCGTCCGCCGCGTCGACGGCCCGGCCGAGCAGCCCGGCCAGCCGGGACACGCCGGGCGCGTCGCCCAGCCGCGACGTGCCCCACCGGCAGCACTCGGCCAGGTTGGCGGCGGCCACCTCCAGCGGTGGCACCGCGCGCGCCGCGGCGTCCCAGCCGTCGGCGACCGCTTCCGGGGCGATGAAGCCGAGCGCCGACGCCACCGTCTCGGCGCGGACGTCACCGAGCGCGCCGGCCCGACCGGTGATGTAGAAGGCCCACCCGGAGATGCCGAGCAGCCGGGCCCGGCGCAGCGTCGACGGGCAGCGGGAGAACGCCTCCCCGAGCTCCAGCACCAGCGGTTTGCAGGCGGCGGCGACCTGCTCCGGAGTCATCGACGACCCACCGTCGTCCGTCCACCGTGGCCGTTCATCGCGCTCAGTCTGCCCGTTCGTCACCGATCTCGGCATCCCCCTCTTCGGCGTCGAGCGCCTCCAACACGGCCTCCACCTCGCCGGCCCGCCGCCGGGCGGCGGTGACCGCCCGTTCCGCGCCCCGGCGGGCCAGCCGGGCCCGGCTCAGCTCCTGCTCGGCCACGGCCCGGCGACGCTCCAACTCGGCCAGCTCGGTCTCGATCCGGTCCAGCGTGGCGGCGCCGTCCCGCTCGGCCGTGTCCGCCCCGGCCAGTTCCCGCTCGGCCCGGTCCAGGTCCGCGCGCGCCCTCGCCATCTCGCGGGTGGCCGCGCGCCGCCGCTTCGCCCGTTCGGCCCGCGCCGCCCGCGCGTCGCGGGCCCGGCGCGCCTCGGCCCGCTCGGCCGCCACCCCGTCCGGTCCGCCGGACCCGACCGGCTCCGTCGGTCCGCCGGACCTCCCCGCCCCGCCCGGTGCGCCGGGCCTGCCGACCCGGTACGTCTCCTCGCCGCCGGTGACCAGGCGGAGCTGGGGGCGGGGCACCTCGCCGAACCCGGCGTAGTGGCTGGACCGCAGCAGCCGCCCGGTGCGTACCTGCTCGGCCACCTCGGTGTCGGAGAGCGCGGCGTTGAGCGTCGCCTCCACCTCGCCCAGCGGCAGCTTCCCGGCCGGCGGGGCGGCCGGCTCGGCGGCGGCCAGCCGGCGTACCTCGGCGACCAGTGCGCCCACCACGGCGCGGCGCTGGGCGGAGAGTTCCCGGAGTTCGCCGCCGCGCAGGTCGCGTTGCGCGGCGCGGAGCGACTCGGCGAGCCGGGTCAGGTCGGCGACCAGTTCGGGTCGCCGGATCGCGAGCAGGTTGACCAGCCAGGCCGCGACGGTGGGCCGCCGCAGCCGGCCGATCTCCCGGGCGGTACGCGGATCGCCGGCCTCGCGTGCCTGCGCGACGGCGGCGTCCCGGGCCGCGACGAACCTCTCCGGCGGCGTGGCGTAGAGCCGCCGGACCACCTCGACGGGAACGTCAGGCATCGATCCGGGTGCCCGGCTCCAGACGGCGGTAGTCGGTGTTGGACATCGCGGTGTACTGCCGGTCCAGCACCCCGAAGCCGTTGGCGTTGAGCAACCCGTCGTGCAGCGCGTACGCCCGACGCGGCGCGACCGCCCGGATGAAGTCGAGCACCTCGGAGAACTTCGACCAGGGCGCGTGGATCGGGGCGAACAGCGTGTCGACAGGGGCGTCGTCGGGGACGAACAGCGCGTCGCCCGGGTGGTAGACCGTGTCGTCGAGGAGGTAACCCAGGTTCGGGATCACCGGGAGATCCGGGTGGATCACGGCGTGCCGGCCCCCGTACGCCCGCACCGGCACCCCGGCGGCGGTGAACGACTCCCCCGGCGCGACCGCGACGAGCGCCTCGGCGGCGTCGCCGAGCACCTCGGCGAGCGAGGCCGGCCCGTGCACCGGCACCGGCCGCCGCTCCAGCGCGGCGGTCAGCGCCGGGACGTCCACGTGGTCCGGATGCTGGTGGGTGATCAGCACCGCGTCCGCCCCGTCCAGCGCCTCGGCCGATGCGCTGAAGACACCCGGGTCGACGACGAGCACTCCCCCGTCGTGCTCCACCCGGAGACAGGAGTGGGCGTACTTGGTGAGCTGCATCGTGACTCCTCGAATATCGAATCGTGACGTCCTCAGCGCAGTCTGCCGGAACCGGCGCGACAACGCGTCGCGTCCGAGGTATCGGCCCCGGCTTGCGGGGCCGTCGACGATCGGAGCGGGGAGATGGGCGGACGACGACTCCGGGGCACGGCCCTGGCAGCGGTGGGACTCGCCGCGGTGCTGGCCGTGGGGGCCTGTAGCGCGGGCGGGGACAGTGGTGGAAACGACGCGGCGGCGCCGGCCGCCGAGGGCGGCAAGGACGCCGGCGCGGCGCGGGACCAGGACCAGGCGGCGCCCGGCGGGACCGGTGGCGCCGACCTGCGGGTGGACCAGCGGTCCATCATCTACACCGGGACGATGCAGGTCCGGGTGGACGACGTGGACACCGCGGCGCGGGAGGCGACCGCGGCGGTCACCGCGGCCGGCGGCTTCGTCGGCGGGGATCGGCGGTCGAGCCAGTCGGCCGACGCCCGGGCGGTGCTGACCCTGCGGGTGCCGGCGGAGAAGTTCGCGGGCGTGATCGACCAGTTGGCGGGCTACGGCAAGCAGGAGCGCCGGGAGATCCGCACCGAGGACGTCACCGAGCAGGTGGTCGACCTGGACGCCCGGATCGCCACCCAGCGGGCCCGGGTGGAGAGCGCCCGCAAGCTGCTCGCCCAGGCCAGCTCCGTGGACCAGTTGGTCACGCTGGAGAACGAGGTGGGCACCCGGCAGGCGGACCTGGCCGCGCTGGAGGCGCGCAAGCGCCGGCTGGCCGACCTGACCGCGCTCTCCACCATCACCGTGACGTTCCTGGGCCGGGACGCCAGCACCGCCGAGGAGGGTGCCGACCTCGGCTTCCTCAGTGGTCTCGGTGGCGGCTGGGCCGTCTTCCTCACCTCGGTGCGCGTGCTGCTCACCGTGCTCGGCGCGCTGCTGCCGTTCGCGGTGGTGATCGGCGTACCGCTGTGGCTGCTGCTGCGGTGGCGACGCCGGCGGCCCCGGCGGACCCCGCCGCCGGCCGGACCGAACCCGCCGGGGCCGCCGTTCGGGCCGCCCGGCGGTCCGGTCAGCGCGCCGCCGCCAGTGCCCGCAGCGCGGTCTGGACCATGAGGCGTACGCCCGTCTCGATGGCGCGCTCGTCCACGTCGAAGGAGGCCCGGTGCAGGTCCACGTTGGGACCGTTCCGGCCGACGCCGAGGCGGGCGAGCGCGCCGGGCACGTGCTCCAGATACCAGGAGAAGTCCTCGCCGCCCATGCTCTGCGGCGTCTCGGCGATGCCCTCCGGGCCGAGTGCCGACGCGGTGGCCGCGGTGAACACACCGATCGCCCCGGCGTCGTTGGTCACCGGCGGGCGGCCACGCAGGTATTCCAGGTCCACCGTGGCACCGGTGGGGGCGAGCACGTCCCGTACCACCTGAGCCACGATCTTGGGCGCCTGGTCCCACGTCTCCCGGTCCATCACCCGGAGCGTGCCGGCCGCGGACGCCTCGGAGGGGATGACGTTGTAGCGGGTGCCGGCCGACGCGTGGCCGAAGACCAGCAGCAGTCCGCTGTTGGCCGGTACCCGGCGACTGATCAGCGTGGGCACCTCGGTGACCAGCCGGCCGAGCGCGTCGACCAGGTCGACGGTCAGGTGCGGGCGGGCGGTGTGCCCGCCCGGCCCGGTGAGCCGGACGGTGACGTTGTCCGCCGCGGCGGTGATCGGGCCGACCCGCAGGCCGACCTTGCCCACCGGCAGGTTCGGGTCGCAGTGCAGCGCGAAGATCTGCACCACGTCGTCCAGGCCGCCGGCCTCGATCACTTCGAGTGAGCCGCAGGGCAGGATCTCCTCGGCCGGCTGGAAGATCAGCCGGACCCGGCCGTCCAACTGCCCGAGGTCGGCGAGCTGGGCGAGCAGCATGCCGACGCCCAGCATCACCGCGGTGTGCACGTCGTGGCCGCAGGCGTGGCAGACGCCGTCCACCGTCGAGCGGTAGGGCACGTCCTTCGGGTCGCTCAGCGGCAGCGCGTCGATGTCGGCGCGGAGCGCGACCACCGGTCCGTCGGGGCGGCCGTCGATGTCGCAGATGACGCCGTTGCCCTTCGGCAGCAGGCGCGGCTTCAGCCCGGCGAGCGACAGCTCGCGGTGCACCAGGGCCGCCGTCTCGAACTCCTCGCCCGACAGTTCCGGGTGGGAATGGATGTGACGGCGGGTCGCGATGAGGCCGGGCACCCGCAGCGCGAGCAGATGGTCGAGCTCGAAGGGCAGGGGCTGGGAACCGGTCGGCGACTCGGGCCGGGACGACGCCAGCGGGCCGCCCGAAGGCAGCGTCAACGCACTCGTCACGTCGAATTCTCGATCACTAGAGAAGGAAGGATCATCGGGTAGAACAGCAGACAGCCTAGACCCCCGGCGGTGACGCTGCGCAACATCTTTCCCGTAGCGGTCGGACCGCGCAGCGTCACGAATGCCCTGGTGGGAGTGCTCGAATATCTGCGGGACAGCAGGTAGATCGTGGTCGGACGCCGTCATCTGCCCCCCACCTCCTACAACGCGTAACCGATTCATCGGTCACCAAATAGTGAGTCGTCGTTCCGAATTGTCGCATTAGTCGCGGCAATTAACTGCCGCTCCGACAATTGCCCGACAACATTCGGCTGCCGGGCGACTCCCGACGGTGACATGACCGCCCGGCGATCGCCCGCACAGGCTGTCCGTCCCGTTCACCCGATCGGGTTACCCGTATTCCGAAATCGCACACCCGGACGCGACGCGGCCCACGCCGGCACACCCGGCGGGTGTGCCGGCGTGGGCCGCCGACGTACGCGTCAGAACCGGTCGCTCGGCCGGTAGATCCCCCACACCGCCCGCAGCGTCCCGCACACCTCGCCGACCGTGGCGCGCGCCCGCAGCGCCTCCTTCATCGGACGGAGCACGTTGGCGTCTCCCTCGGCCGCCGCCCGCAGCTCGGCCAGGGCCCGCTCGACCGCGCCCCCGTCCCGATCGGCGCGCAGCTTGGCCAGCCGCTCCGCCTGGGCCGCCTCGATCGTCGGGTCCACCCGCAGCGGCTCGTACGGCTCCTCCTCGTCGATCCGGAACCGGTTGAGCCCGACCACCACCCGCTCGCCCGCGTCGATCTCCTGGGCGATCCGGTACGCCGACTGCTCGATCTCCCGCTTCTGGAAGCCGGCCTCGATCGCGTCCACCGCCGAGCCGTGGTCGGCGACCCGCTCCATCAGCGCGGTGATCGCGGCCTCCAGCTCGTCGGTCATCGCCTCCACCACGTACGACCCGGCGAACGGGTCGACCGTGGCGGTGAGGTCCGTCTCGTACGCCAGCACCTGCTGGGTGCGCAGCGCCAGCCGGGCCGCCTTCTCGGTGGGCAGCGCGATCGCCTCGTCGAAGCTGTTGGTGTGCAGCGACTGGGTGCCGCCGAGCACCGCGCCCAGGCCCTGCACCGCCACCCGGACCAGGTTGACCTCGGGCTGCTGCGCGGTGAGCTGCACGCCGGCGGTCTGGGTGTGGAACCGCAGCATCATCGACTTCGGGTTCTTCGCGCCGAACTCGTCGCGCATCAGCCGGGCCCAGATGCGGCGCGCGGCGCGGAACTTGGCGACCTCCTCCAGCAGCGTGGTGCGGGCCACGAAGAAGAACGACAGCCGGGGCGCGAAGTCGTCCACGGCCAGCCCGGCCGCGAGCGCCGCCCGGACGTACTCGACGCCGTTGGCGAGCGTGAACGCGATCTCCTGCGCGGGCGAGGCGCCGGCCTCGGCCATGTGGTAGCCGGAGATCGAGATGGTGTTCCACTTCGGCACCTCGGCCCGGCAGTAGGCGAAGGTGTCGGCGACCAGCCGCAGCGAGGGCTTCGGCGGGAAGATGTACGTCCCCCGGGCGATGTACTCCTTGAGGATGTCGTTCTGGATGGTCCCGTTGAGCGCCGGCCCGGGCACCCCGGCCTCCTCCGCCACCAGCTGGTAGAGCAGCAGCAGCACGGAGCCCGGCGCGTTGATGGTCATCGAGGTGGAGACCTTGTCCAGCGGGATGTCGGCGAAGAGCGTGCGCATGTCCTCGATGGAGTCGATCGCGACGCCGACCTTGCCGACCTCACCGTGCGCGATCGGGTCGTCCGAGTCGTACCCCATCTGGGTGGGCAGGTCGAACGCGACGGAGAGGCCCATCGTGCCCGCGCGCAGCAGCTGGTGGTAGCGGGCGTTGCTCTCGCTCGCGGTGCCGAAGCCGGCGTACTGCCGCATGGTCCACGGACGGGACGTGTACATCGTCGGGTAGACCCCACGGGTGTACGGATAGTCGCCCGGCTCGCCCAACCGGGAATCCAGGTCCGCCGGAAGGTCGGCCGCCGTGTAGACGCCCTTGATCGGGAAACCCGACTCGCTTGACCGCGCATCGCTCATTACCGGATGGTAGGACGCGGTCGCCACCAGGCGGGTGAGGGATACCGCACACCGGGAAGCGGGCGACCGACCGGAGGTGAGTAGCTGCCCACGTACCGTCGAGTAGGTAAACGCCCGTCGCGTCGGGTTTCGCATCGGGCGTCGGAACCAGCAAGATAGAGGGGTTGTGTCCCAGCCCCCTCGATATCCCCCGGTGGCTTTTCTGTGACTCAGATTCCGACGTGGAGCGGTGGACCGGCCAGTCCCCCCACTGGACGCGCGGCGCCCGGCACCACCATCGGTGGTCGCTACTCGTTGCGCTCCCCGGTGGGCAACGGTGGCATGGGCACGGTCTGGCGGGCCACAGACACCCTGCTGCGCCGCGACGTGGCGGTCAAGGAGGTCGTCCTCCCGCCGGGGCTCGCCCCCAGCGACCGCGACGCGCTCTACGAACGCACGCTGCGCGAGGCCCGCGCCGCCGCCGCGATCCAGCACCCGGCCGTGGTCCAGGTCTACGACGTGGTCACCGAGGGTGGCCGGCCGTGGATCGTGATGGAACTGCTGGACGCCCGCAGCCTGGCCGACATGGTGATCGAGGACGGGCCGGTCGCGCCCCGCGCGGTCGCCAAGATCGGCATCGCCCTGCTCGGCGCGCTGGAGGTGGCCCACGCCCTCAGCGTGCTGCACCGCGACGTCAAGCCGGCGAACGTGCTGATCTGCACCGACGGCCGCTGCGTGCTGACCGACTTCGGCGTCGCCCGGATGCCCACCGACGTGCAGCTCACCACGCCCGGCATGGTGCTCGGCTCGCCGCACTTCATCTCCCCCGAGCGTGCCATGGGCCAGGAGTTCGGCCCGCCCAGTGACCTGTTCTCGCTCGGTGTGACGCTCTACACCGCGGTCGAGGGCCGGCCCCCGTTCGACAAGGGCGACCCGATCGAGACCATGCACGCCGTGGTCGAGGACCCGCCCGCCACCCCGCAGCGCAGCGGCCCGCTCACCGGCGTGCTGATGGGCCTGCTGGAGAAGGACCCGGCCCGCCGGCTCGACGTGCACCGCGCGAGGGCCATGCTGCGCGAGCTGCTGGCCGGCCCGCTGACCAGCACCGCCACCGCGGTCAACTCGGTCACCGACCCGTACGCCGTGGTGCCGGTGCCGCGCCCGACCACGCCGCCGGCCGTCGCCGCGGAGCCCAAGCCGGGCGGCCAGATCGGCGGCCGGGCGATGATCGGCCCGAGCGAGTCGCTGACCGACCGGCTCGCCGCGCTGCGCCGCGGTGAGCGCCCCGGCGCGAAGCCCGCGGCGGGCGCCGCGGCGCTCGACGAGACGAGCGCCGACGCGCTGGCCGGGCCGCTGCACACGCCCACCGGCGCGATGTCCGGGCCGGACGCGCCCGAGGCCACCCCGCGCATCTCGTCGGACGCCACGGTCCGCTTCGGCCGGGGCGCCGGCTCCGACGCCACGCAGCGCGTGCCCACCGGCCCGCCGGCGACCTACGGCGGTGCCGCCGACGCCACCCAACCGGTGTACGGCGGCAACCAGTGGTCGGTGCCCGGCACCGGGCAGCCGTGGACCACCCCGGCCACCGCGCCGGCGCAGAGCGGCGGCGCGGTCGGCACCGCGAAGGGTCTCGTCGGACGGGTCAAGGCGTGGCCCCGCAAGGTGCAGCTCGCCGCCGCCGGCGGACTGGCCGTGGTGCTGCTGGTGAGCGTGATCGCGCTGACCAGCGGCGGCGACGACGCTCCCCCGCCGATCGTGGGCACGCTGCCGTCCAACTCGGCCGCCGCCCCGCCGGTGGATATGCAGGAGCAGTCCGTCAAGGGCGTGACCATCCAGGTGCCGAAGGGTTGGCAGCGGCAGACCGGCGGCCTCTTCGTCGACTACGTCGACCCGGAGGACGAGGGTCGCAAGGTGCGGGTCATCGCGGAGAAGTGGGGCGGCACCTCGATCAGCTGGGCCGAGTTCGCCTCGCGGAACCTGAAGAGCAAGACCGCCAACAGCAAGACCTGCCCCGCGCCCTACACCGAGTTGTCGGTCTCCGAGCAGCCGCTCGCCGGCCAGACCGGGGGCCAGCTCGAATACACCTGCGGCGAGGGGGACGGCATGCGGCACGGCATCTGGCGGGGGCTGGTGAAGGACGGCAAGGTCTACTCGTTCTACCTCTCCTCCACCGACGCGCGCTTCGCCGAGAGCAAGCCGATCTTCGACGCGATGGTCGGTTCGTTCCAGCTCACAGGGGCCAACTGAGTCGAGGCCGACGGCCGGTGGTGATCCGCCGCCGTGCTTTCATGAGGCAATGGCGGCGGATACCACTGACCTTGACGACCTTCGTGCGCGAGCCGAGCGCTGGCTCGCCGACGACCCCGACCCGGCCGACCGGGCCGAGCTGCGCGCCGTCCTCGACGGGCTGCCCGGCACGGCCGCCGACCTGGCCGACCGGTTCGCCGGCCCGCTGACCTTCGGCACCGCCGGGCTGCGTGGCCCACTGCGCGCCGGCCCCAACGGGATGAACCTCGCCGTGGTCACCCGGGCCGCCGCCGGGCTGGTCGGCTGGCTCGCCGCCCAGGGCGGCGAGGGTCCGCTGGTGATCGGGTACGACGCCCGGCGCGGCTCGCGCGCCTTCGCCGAGCGCACCGCCCAGGTGGCCACCGGCACCGGCCGGCCGGCGCTGCTGCTGCCCCGCCCGCTGCCCACGCCGGTCCTGGCGTTCGCGGTGCGGCAGCTCGGCGCGGTCGCCGGGGTGATGGTCACCGCCAGCCACAACCCGCCGCAGGACAACGGCTACAAGGTCTACCTGGGCGCGCAGCTCGGCGGTGAACTGGGTGCCGGGGCGCAGATCGTGCCGCCGGCCGACGCCGGCATCGAGGCCGCCATCCGGGCGGTCGGCGCGCTCGCGGAGGTGCCGCTCGGCCCGGCCGGCCAGCTGCTCGGCGACGACCTGGTCGCCGCGTACGTGGACCGGGCCGCCGCGGTGGTGGACCCGGCCGGGCCGCGCGACCTGAAGGTGGCGTACACGCCGCTGCACGGGGTGGGAGCCGCGGCGCTGACCGCCGCGTTCGCCCGGGCCGGGTTCGGGGTGCCCGGCGTGGTGCCCGAACAGGCCGAACCGGACCCGGCGTTCCCGACCGTCAGCTTCCCCAACCCCGAGGAGCCCGGCGCGGTGGACCTGCTGGTCGCGCTCGCCGACCGCATCGGCGCGGACCTCGCCGTCGCCAACGACCCGGACGCGGACCGCTGCGCGGTGGCGGTACGCGACGGCGGGTCCTGGCGGATGCTGCGCGGCGACGAGGTGGGCGCGCTGCTCGCCGACCACCTGATGCGGCGCGGGGTGACCGGCCTGTACGCCACCACCATCGTCTCGTCCACGCTGCTGCGGGCCATGACGGAGGCGCGTGGGCTGCCCTACGACGAGACGCTGACCGGCTTCAAGTGGATCGTCCGGGCCGGCGGTGGCCGGGAGCCGCTGGTCTTCGGCTACGAGGAGGCGCTGGGCTACTGCGTCGCGCCGGGCCACGTCCGGGACAAGGACGGCATCACCGCCGCGCTGGCCGTCGCCGAGTTGGCCGCCGGGCTCAAGGCCGAGGGCCGGACCCTCACCGACCGGCTGGACGAGCTGGCCGCCGAGTTCGGCGTGCACCACACCGACCAGCTCTCGGTGCGGGTGGCGGACCTGCGGGTGATCACCGACTCGATGGCGCGGATCCGGGCGGCCACCCCGACCACCCTGCTGGGGCATCCGGTCACCGAGGCGTCCGACCTGCTCCCCGACGCGGACGTGGTGATCCTGCGCACCGACACCGCCCGGGTGGTGATCCGGCCGTCGGGCACCGAGCCGAAGCTCAAGGCGTACCTGGAGGTGGTGGAGCCGGTCACGGGCGGCGACGTCGCCGCGTCCCGGCGCCGGGCCCGCGCGGCGGTCACCGAACTGCGCACCGAGATCGCCGCCGCCCTCGGCCTCTGAGGTGTAAGCAGGGGGCCCCGCTTAACACCTGAGTGTTAGGCGGGGCCCCTTCCTCTACCAAAAACGTTAACCGGGGCCCCCGCCTTACACCGGGCGCTTGCCGAGGGCGGCGTCCACCGCCTGGGCGAGGGCGGCGATGACCAGGCTCACCGAGGGGCGCACCACGCTGTCGTCCAGGCTCACCGTGCCGGAGAAGCCGGCGCCGGTGGCGATCTCCTCCAGGCGTGCGCCGGCCTCGTCGGCGGCGGCGCCGGTGAGCCCGAGCGCCGGTTCCATCCGCAGCACCGCGACCAGCGTGGCCAGCGCGGCGGTCCGCTCGTCCGGGAGTTGGCCGCTGGTCAGCGCCTCGGCCAGCCGCCGCCGGATGTCCGCCTCGTACGAGGCGTCCGCGACCGGGTAGCGGTGCACGTGGATGAAGCCCAGCTCGGTCTCGTCGACGTCGCGGACCACGCCCCGGCCGCAGAGGTCGCCGAGGATCTTGTCGCGCAGCCCGTGCCGCAGCCGCTGCACCCAGGACGACGGCGTGTGCGGGGTGTCCGCGGCGATCTTGGCGAGGACCGCGTCCGCGATCGGCTCGCCGGTCGGCGCCGGGTCGACCACCGCGAGGTTGCCGTCGGCGTACGCGACCCGGCCGGCCAGGGCCAGCTCCACCAGCACCGCGGCGGCCATGCCCAGGTCGAGGCTGATCCGCGGCATCGCGGCCTTGCCGGTTTCGTCGTCATACGCGAGGAGGAGCAGCTCCTCGGCGAGCGCAACACCAGTCATGGCCCGGAACGCTAGCGCCTCCCCGCACCCCCGCGCATCGACTCGCCGAGGTCACCCGCCCCGCCGCCCGGATCACGAGCAAAGGGCCCGTCCGGGCGGATCGGGCCCTTTGCCGGGGTCTCAGAAGCGCGGCATGCCGCCGAACTGGCGGTCGCCGGCGTCGCCCAGGCCGGGCACGATGAACATCTTGTCGTTCAGACCCTCGTCGATGGACGCGGTGACCAGGCGCAGCGGCAGGCCGGACCGCTCCAGCCGCTCGATGCCGACCGGGGCGGCCAGCACGCAGAGCACGGTGATGTCGGTGCAGCCCCGGTCGGCGAGCAGCCGGCAGCAGTGCTCCAGCGAGCCGCCGGTGGCCAGCATCGGGTCGAGCACCAGCACCGGCAGGCCGCTGAGGTCGCGGGGCAGCGACTCCATGTACGCCCGAGGCTCGTAGGTCTCCTCGTCGCGGGCCAGGCCCACGAAGCCCATCGACGACTCGGGCACCAGGCCCAGCGCGGCGTCGGCCATGCCGAGCCCGGCCCGCAGCACCGGCACCAGCAGCGGCGGGTTGGCCAGCCGGGTGCCCTCGGTGGCGGTGACCGGGGTCTGGATCGGGTAGTTCTCGACGGGGAAGGAGCGCGCGGCCTCGTACACCAGCATGGTGGTGAGTTCGCGCAGCGCGGCCCGGAACGACGCGGAGTCGGTCCGGGCGTCCCGCATGGCGGTCAGCCGCGTCTGGGCGAGCGGATGGTCAATGACGGTTACGTCCACGATCGCTCAACCTACCGGTCCCCGGCCCGGCGCACGCCGGGTGCGGCCCGACCAGCGACGCCGCTCACGTGCAACCGGTCCGGCCGCTCGGCCGTGACCAAGATCACTCGACTCGCGGGTGCGTACTATTCGGGGCATGACGGCGACAGCGACGTCGGCCCGGTCGGACCTCTCCGAGCTGGGACGATCCGAGACCGCTCTGCGGACCTTCCTGCACGGCCTACCGGGCGTGGACCAGGTCGGCGCGGAGCAGCGGGCGGCCCAACTCGGCACCCGCTCCATCAAGACCACGGCCAAGGCCGAGGCGATCGACCTGGCGATCCGGATGGTCGACCTGACCACCCTGGAGGGGGCCGACACCCCGGACAAGGTACGGGCGCTGGCCGCGAAGGCGCTGCGTCCCGACCCGGCGGACCCGAGCTGCCCGCACGTCGGCGCGGTCTGCGTGTATCCCGCCATGGTCCCGCACGTGGCCGAGGTGCTGGCCGGCAGCGGCGTGCACCTGGCCAGCGTGGCGACCGCGTTCCCGTCCGGGCAGGCGCCGCTGGAGATCAAGCTGGCCGACGTCCGGGCCGCCGTCGCGGCGGGCGCGGACGAGATCGACATGGTGATCAACCGGGGCGCGTTCCTGGCCGGTCGCTACTCCGAGGTCCACGACGAGATCGTGGCCACCAAGGAGGCGTGCGGGGACGCGCACCTCAAGGTGATCCTGGAGACCGGCGAGCTGGCCACCTACGACAACGTGCGCCGCGCCTCGTGGCTCGCCATGCTGGCCGGCGGGGACTTCATCAAGACCTCCACCGGCAAGGTCCCGGTCGCGGCCACGCTGCCGGTGACCCTGGTGATGCTGGAGGCGGTCCGCGACTTCCGCGCCGCCACCGGGCGGCAGGTCGGCGTGAAGCCGGCCGGCGGCATCAAGAACACCAAGGACGCGATCAAGTACCTGGTCATGGTCAACGAGACCGTCGGCGCCGACTGGCTCGACCCGGACTGGTTCCGCTTCGGCGCGTCCAGCCTGCTCAACGACCTGCTCATGCAACGCACCAAGCTGACGACCGGCGTCTACGCCGGCCCCGACTACTTCACCCTGGACTGAACGCGATGTTCGAGTACGCACCCGCCCCCGAGTCACGCTCGGTGGTCGACATCCGGCCCTCGTACGGGCTCTTCGTCGACGGGACGTTCGTCGACCCGTCCGACGGCGGCAGCTTCAAGTCGGTCAACCCGGCCTCCGAGGAGGTGCTGGCCGAGATCGCCGAGGCCGGCGGCGAGGACGTGGACCGCGCGGTCCGCGCCGCGCGCACGGCGTACGAGAAGGTCTGGGGCCCGATGCCGGGCCGGGACCGGGCGAAGTACCTGTTCCGGATCGCCCGGATCGTCCAGGAGCGCTCGCGCGAGCTGGCCGTGCTGGAGTCGCTGGACAACGGCAAGCCGATCCGGGAGTCCCGCGACGTCGACCTGCCGCTGGTCGCCGCGCACTTCTTCTACTACGCCGGCTGGGCCGACAAGCTGGAGCACGCCGGGTTCGGCGCGAACCCGCGCCCGCTGGGCGTGGCCGCGCAGGTCATCCCGTGGAACTTCCCGCTGCTCATGCTGGCCTGGAAGATCGCCCCGGCGCTCGCCGCCGGCAACACGGTGGTGCTGAAGCCGGCCGAGACCACCCCGCTGACCGCGCTGCTGTTCGCCGAGATCTGCCAGCAGGCCGACCTGCCGGCCGGCGTGGTCAACATCGTCACCGGCGCCGGCGACACCGGCCGGGCGCTGGTCGAGCACCCGGGCGTGGACAAGGTCGCGTTCACCGGCTCCACCGAGGTCGGCCGGGCCATCGCCCGCGCCGTCGCCGGCACCCGCAAGAAGCTGACGCTGGAGCTGGGCGGCAAGGCCGCCAACATCGTCTTCGACGACGCCCCGGTCGACCAGGCGGTCGAGGGGATCGTCAACGGCATCTTCTTCAACCAGGGGCACGTCTGCTGCGCCGGTTCCCGCCTGCTGGTGCAGGAGTCGGTCGCGGACGAGGTGCTGGAGTCGCTCAAGCGGCGGATGGCCCGGCTGCGGGTCGGTGACCCGCTGGACAAGAACACCGACGTCGGGGCGATCAACTCGGCCGAGCAGCTGGCGCGGATCCGCGAGCTGTCCGAGGTCGGCGCCGCCGAGGGCGCGCAGCGCTGGTCGCCGCCGTGCGAGCTGCCCGACCGCGGCTTCTGGTTCGCGCCGACCATCTTCACCGGGGTCACCCAGGCGCACCGGATCGCCCGCGAGGAGATCTTCGGCCCGGTGCTGTCCGTGCTGACCTTCCGCACCCCGGCCGAGGCGGTCGAGAAGGCCAACAACACGCCGTACGGGCTGTCGGCCGGGATCTGGACCGACAAGGGTTCCCGGATCCTCTGGACGGCCGACCGGCTGCGCGCCGGCGTGGTCTGGGCCAACACGTTCAACAAGTTCGACCCGACCTCGCCGTTCGGCGGCTACAAGGAGTCGGGTTACGGTCGCGAGGGCGGCCGGCACGGGCTGGAGGGGTACCTCAATGTCTGAGCGGGTCGCGGTACGCAAGACGTACAAGCTCTTCATCGGCGGGAAGTTCCCGCGCAGCGAGTCGGGACGGTCGTATCTCGTGCAGGACTCCAACGTGTCGCTGGCCTCCCGCAAGGACGCGCGGGACGCGGTCGTCGCGGCCCGCGCCGCGGTGAAGGGCTGGGCCGGGGCGACCGCCTACAACCGGGGCCAGATCCTCTACCGGGTGGCCGAGATGCTGGAGGGCCGGCGCGAGCAGTTCGTGGCGCTCGGCGTGCCGGCCGACGAGGTGGACGCCGCGATCGACCGCTGGGTCTGGTACGCGGGCTGGGCCGACAAGCTGGCGCAGGTCTACGGCGGCGCGAACCCGGTGGCCGGCCCGTACTTCAACCTGTCGGCGCCGGAGCCGACCGGCGTGGTGGCCGTGGTGGCGCCCGAGGCCCCGGCGCTGCTCGGCCTGGTCAGCGTGATCGCCCCGGCGATCGTCACCGGCAACACCGTGGTGGTGGCCGCCTCCCCGGCGGCGCCGCTGGCGGCGGTGACGCTGGCCGAGGTGCTGGCCACCTCCGACCTGCCGGGCGGCGTGGTCAACATCCTCACCGGGAAGATCACCGAGACGGCGCCGACGCTCGCCGCGCACATGGACGTCAACGCCGTCGACCTGACCGGTGTGACCGACGCCGAGCTGGCGGTGGAGTTGGAGGTCAAGGCCGCGGAGAACCTCAAGCGGGTGCTCCGCCCCGCCCCGGCCGACCACGACTGGCGCAGTGACCCGGGCCTGGCCCGGATGACCACGCTCCTGGAGACCAAGACGGTCTGGCACCCCAAGGGCGTCTGAGACCGGTCTACTACGCGGGGTAGGATTGACGGGTGACTCGGCTGGGGGACCTTGAGCGTGCGGTGATGGACGTGTTGTGGGACTCGGTGCCCGCCACGTCGGACGGCGTGACCGTGCGCGAGGTCGCCGACGCCCTGGACGGGCGTGAGTTGGCCTACACCACGGTCATGACGGTGCTCGACCGGCTCGCCGGCAAGGGCATGGTGCAGCGCGAGCGGGAGGGGCGGGCCTGGCGTTACCGGCCCGCCGCCACCCGCGAGGCGCACATCGCCCAGCTCATGCTCGACGCCCTCGACCTCGGTGGCAGCCGGGACGCCGCGCTGGTGCGCTTCGCCCGCTCGGTGACCGGCACGGAGGCGGACGTGCTCCGCGCCGCGCTCGGCGCCGAGGCCGCCGGAACAGCCCCGCACGCCGGGCTGACCGACCGGGTCGAGGATCCGCGGCCCGCCGGGCCGGCGCTCGACGAGGCGACGGACCGGTAGGGCGGCCGCCGTGGCGTACGCCGTGCACTTCGCCGCGACCATCCTGGCCTGCTGGCTGACCGCGCAGGTCCTCGCCGCCGCGCGGTGGACGTGGCGGGCGCCCCGGGTGGCGATCGTCTGCTGGCAGGCGGTCGGCCTGGCGCTCGGCCTCTCCGCGATGGGCCTGCCGATGGCGGTGGGTCTGGCCGCCTACGACCGGCCGACCGGCGGCGCGCTGCTGGCGCTCGCCGACGACCTGGCCCACGGCACGCTGCCGGCCGGCGTGGGCGCGGCGCACCTGGGCCTGGTCGGGGTGGGCTTCGGCATCGGCGCGGTGCTGCTGACCACGACCGTGCGCGCGGTGCACGGCGCGGTGCGCGCCCAGCGCCGGCACCGGGAGCTGCTCAGCCTGGTCGCCCGGCGCGATCCGACGGTGCCCGGCGCGCTGGTGCTCGACCATCCGAGCGCGGCGGCCTACTGCCTGCCCGGGGTGCGGCCCCGGGTGGTGGTGAGCGCCGGCACTGTCGACCTGCTCGACCCGGCCGAGCTGGCGGCGGTGCTCACCCACGAGCGGGCGCACGCCCAGGAGCGGCACGACCTGGTGTTGCTGCCGTTCACCGCGCTGTGCCGGGCGCTGCCCTGGTTCGGCTGGGTGCGCGACGCGCACGCGCGGGTGGCGTTGCTGGTCGAGATGCGCGCCGACGACAAGGCCCGGGAGCTGCACGCGGAGGAGCCGCTGGCGGGCGCGCTGCGCCGGTTCGCGGCCGCCGGACACCGGCTCACGCCGGCCGGCACCCTCGGCATCGGGGACCGTGACCTCGACGTACGCGTGCAGCGGCTGCTGGTCGCGGACCGTCCGCCGCGGGTGCTGGGCGCCACCGCGCTGGCCGTCGCCGCCACGCTGGTGACGTTGCCGATCTCGCTGTTCCTGAGCTGACGACCCCTACGGGCCTTCTCCGGGTCCGCGCGGCCCGATAGGTAGCGACACTACGTGTAGGCTCGCTATGACAAGCGATCCAACCCGTGGGAGCGCCGCCATGGATCCCCTCCTCCTCGCCCGCCTGCAGTTCGCCACCACCACCTCGCTCCACTTCCTCTTCGTGGTGGTCACGCTCGGCCTGGTCACCCTCCTGGTCGGGCTCCAGACGGCCGGCTACCTCACCGGCAAGCCGGTCTACGAGCGGCTGACCCGGTTCTGGGGCCAGCTCTACGTGATCAACTACGTGCTCGGCATCGCCACCGGGATCGTGATGGAGTTCCAGTTCGGGCTGAACTGGAGCGGCCTGTCGCGCTACGTCGGCAACGTGTTCGGTGCGCCGCTGGCCATCGAGACACTCGTGGCGTTCTTCCTGGAGTCCACGTTCCTCGGCATGTGGATCTTCGGCTGGCACCGGCTCCGGCGCGGCGTACACCTGTTGCTGCTCTGGGGGGTCGCGATCACCGCGTACGCCTCGGCGTTCTGGATCATGGTGGCCAACGCCTGGCTCCAGCACCCGGTCGGCTACGAGGTGCGCGACGGCGTCGCCCACCTCACCGACTTCGGCGCGCTGGTCACCAACCCCACATTCGGATTCGCGTTCGGGCACGTGGTGTCCGCCAGCCTGGTCACCGGCGGCCTGCTGATGGCCGCGGTCAGCGCCTGGCACCTGCTGCGCCGCACGCCCGACTTCCGGCTCTTCCGCACCTCGCTGCGGCTCGGGCTGGTCACCGCGGCGCTCGCGGTGAGTGCCGTGCAGGGCTTCGGCTTCGCCCAGTTCGGCCCGGTCGGGCAACTCCAGCCGACCAAGTTCGGCGGCGGCCCGGACCGGGACGCGACGGTCGCCGACTGGACCACCCGGTACGGCCCCGGCGACTGGGACCCGCCGGTGCTGTCCAGCGTCGGCCTCGGCTTCATGATCCTGATCGGCTTCGCGCTGGGCTGCGTCTGGCTCCTGCTGCCGCTGCTCTGGCGCGACTGGATCATCCGGCTGAGGTTCCCGCTCTGGCTGGTCCTGCTCGGCCTGCCGCTGCCGTTCGTGGCGGTGCTGCTGGGCTGGATCGCCCGCGAGGTGGGCCGACAGCCCTGGGCGGCGTACGGGCTGCTGCCCACCGCACAGGCCGTCTCCCCGGTCCCGCCCGGGCTGATGCTCACCTCGCTGATCGGGTTCACCCTGCTGCTCGGCGCGCTCACCGTCGCCAACTGGGTGCTGCTGGCCCGGCACGCCGCGCGCGGCGCGGTCGACCCGCTGCTCGGCCGCCCACCCGCGCCCGACCCCGACGACCACCACCAGCCCGTGTTCGCCTGAGGGAGCCCACCGTGGAACTCGCCTGGTACGCCCTGCTCGGCCTCTTCTTCGCCACCTACCTGGTGCTCGGCGGCTACGACTACGGCGTCGGCCTGCTGCTGGCCCGGCGCGCCGGCACCGGACCGGGCGACGCGCTCGCCCGCCGGGTCGCGCTGACCGCCGTCGGCCCGTTCTTCCTCGGCAACGAGGTCTGGCTGGTGGCCGCCGTCGGCATCCTGTTCGGCGCGTTCCCCACCCTGGAGGGCGAGCTGCTCTCCGGCTTCTACCCGGTCGTGCTCGGCGCGCTGGCCGGGGTGGTGCTGGTGACCGCCGGCGTGCAGTTGCGCGGCCGGGCCGGCGGCGAGGCGGCCCGGGCCGGCTGGGACCGGCTCGTGGTGGTCGGCAGCGTGCTCGCGGCGCTGGGCTGGGGCGCCCTGCTCGGCGGCCTGCTCCAGGGCGTGCCGCTCACCGCCGACGGGCACGTCGCGGGCGTCGGCCACGTGGCCACCCCGTTCGTGGCCGCCGCCGGGCTGACACTGGTCGCGCTGGTCGCGCTGCACGGTGCGACCTTCCTCACGCTGCGGCTGCCGGCCACCGACGCGCCGGCGCTCGCCCGGCTGGCCCGCGGCCTGGTGCCCGCCGCGCTCACCGCGGTCGCCGCGGCCACCGTCCTGGGCCTGCTCTCCGACCGGGTACGCGCCGCCGTGGCGCGACCGGCGATCGCCGTACTCCTGCCGTTGGCGCTGGTGGCGGCGCTGTTGGTGGCCGGCGCGGCGCTGCGCCGCGGTCGGGCCGGGGTGGCCTTCGCCGCCACCGCGACGGCGCTGGCGCTGCCCGTGCCGCTGGTCGGCGCCGCGCTGTGGCCCCGGATCCTGGTCTCCACCACCGACCCGGCGACGTCGCTGACCGTCGCCGAGGCGGCCGCGAGCCGACCGACGCTGGCACTGCTGGGCTGGCTCGTGCTGCCGCTCCTGCCGGCCCTACTAGGCTTTCAGGCGATGTGCTGGTGGGTGTTCCGGGGACGGATCGACGGCAGGGCACCGGTGTACTGGTGAACCGCCGCCCGTTCGACCCGCGTCTGCTGCGTCGGGTCCCCGCGGCCCGGCGCGACCTCGCCGTGCTCGCACTCCTGGGCGGGCTGACCGCGCTGCTGGTGGTGGCCCAGGCCACCGCGCTGGCCACGGTGCTGGCCACCGCGATCGACGGGCGGCTGCACCGGCCGGCGCTCGCCGGTCTCCTCGCGGCGGTCACCGCCCGGGCACTGGTGAGCTGGGCGCAGGGCACGGTGGCGGCGCGGGCCGCCGCCACGGTCAAGGCGGCGCTGCGGGCGGACCTGCTGCGCGCGGTCGGCCGGCACGGTCCCACCTGGGTCGCCGGCCGGCGGGCCGGGCAGCTCGCCACGCTCGCCGGTCGTGGCCTGGACGCGCTCGACCCCTACTTCACCGGCTACCTGCCGCAGCTCGTGCTGAGCGTGACGGTGCCGGCGGCGGTGCTGGCCCGGATCGTGTTCGCCGACTGGAGTTCGGCGCTGATCATCGCGCTCACCATCCCGCTCATCCCGATCTTCGGGGCGCTGCTCGGCTGGCAGGCGCAGGCCGCCACCGAGCGCCAGTGGCGGCGGCTGTCGCTGCTCGGCGGGCACTTCCTCGACATGGTCGCCGGGCTGCCCACGCTGCGCGCGTTCGGCCGGGCCCGGGCCCAGGTGGACGTGGTGCGCCGGATGGCCGACGGCCACCGCGAGGCCACCATGCGGACGCTGCGGATCGCGTTCCTGTCCGCGCTGGTCCTGGAACTGGTCGCCACGCTCTCCGTGGCGCTGGTCGCGGTGCCGGTCGGCATCCGCCTGCTCGGCGGCGGGATCACGCTCTCCACCGCGCTGCTGGTGCTGCTGCTCACACCGGAGGCGTACCTGCCGTTGCGGGCCGCCGGCAGCCGGTTCCACGCCAGCATGGAGGGGCTCACCGCGCTGGACGAGGCACTCACGCTGTCCGCGACCACCGAACCGGCCCCGCCGGCCGCCGGGCGCACGGCGCCGACCGGCCGCGGCGAGATCCGCTTCGAGGGCGTGACCGTCGCGTACGACCGGACGACCGCGCTGCGCGACGTCAACCTGACCATCCGCCCCGGCGACCGGGTGGCCGTCATCGGTCCCAGCGGCGCGGGCAAGAGCACGCTGCTCAACCTGCTCCTCGGTTTCGTCGCACCGACCGCCGGGCGGGTCACCGTGGACGGCGTCGACCTGGCCGGCGTCGACCTGGACGCCTGGCGGCGCGAGCTGGCCTGGGTGCCGCAGCGGGCACACCTGTTCGCCGGGTCGCTCGCCGACAACATCCGTCTCGGCGCGCCGGCCGCCGACGCCACAGACGCCGTGCTGACCGCCGCGGTCGCCGCCGCCGCGCTGGACGAGGTGGTCGACGCGCTGCCGGCCGGGCTCGACACCCGGCTCGGCGAACGCGGCCACGGCCTCTCCAGCGGGCAACGCCAACGCGTCGCGCTGGCCCGGGCGTTCCTCCGGGACGCCCCGCTGGTGCTCCTCGACGAGCCGACCGCCCGGCTGGACAGCGCCAGCGAGGCGGTCGTGCTGACCGCCACCCGACGGCTGGTCGCCGGGCGGACCGCGCTGCTGGTCGCGCACCGGCCGGCGCTGCTGGCCGACGCCGACCGGATCCTGCGCGTCGACGACGGCCGGGTCACCGAGCTGCGCCCGACCGCCACCGGCCCGGCGGTGATCCGATGACCGCGGGCGACGGCGTGACGCCGGTGGGCCGCGAGCCCGCCGGCCCGACCGGGGTCCCGGTGCAGGCGTCGGGCGCGCCGGAGCCACCGGCACCGCCCCGTCCGGGTGCCGAGCGCGCCGTGCTGCGCCTGGCCCGGCCCTACCTGGGCCGGCTGCTGGGCGCGGGGCTGCTCGCCGCCGCGACCGAGTTCGCCGGGCTGGCGCTGATGGCGACCGCCACCTGGCTGCTGATGAGCGCCGCCGGCCGCCCGCCGCTCGACCGGCTGACCGTGGCGATCGTCGCGGTGCGGGCGCTGGCCGTCGGTCGGGGCGTGTTCCGCTACACCGAGCGGCTCGCCGGGCACGACGCCGTGCTCCGCATGATCACCGACGTACGGGCACGGGTCTTCGCCACGCTCGCCGTCCGGCGCGACGGCGCCGACCGGCGTACCGGTGACGCGCTCAGCCGCCTGGTCTCCGACGTGGAGGCGGCCCAGGACCTGCTCCTGCGCGTGCTGGTGCCGGGGGCGGCGGCGGCCCTGGTCAGCGTGCTCGCGGTCGGGGGCGCGGCGCTGATCTCGCCGCCGGCCGCCGGCGTCCTCGCGGTCGGCCTGCTGCTGGCCGGGGTGGCGCTGCCCGCGCTGGCCACCCGGCTGACCCGCCGGGCCGCCGACGAGGTGGCCCCGTTGCGGGGCGCGCTCGCGGTGGACGCGGTCGACCTCACCCACGGCGCCGCCGACCTGGCCGCCTTCGGGGCGACCGACGCCGCGCTGGCCGCCGCGCGGGGGCGGGCCGGGCGGCTGGCCCGGTTGGAGCGCCGGCTCGCCGCGACCGGCTTCGCGGTGGACGCGGCCGGTGTGCTGGTGGGCGGCCTCACCGCCGCCGCGGTGGTGGTCGTGGCGCTGCGCGCCGACGTGCGTGGGGTGCTGGTCGGTGTGCTCGCGGTGGGCACGCTGGCCGCCGTCGAGGTGGCCCTCGCCCTGGTCGCCGCCGCCCGGCAACGCACCCAGCTCCGGGCCGGGCTGGCCCGGGTGGCCGACCTGCTGACCGAGCCCGCGGCGCCGGCGCCGGCCACCGCCGCGCCGCCCGCGTCCGGCGGCCACGACGTGCGGTTCGAGGGCGTGACGGTCCGCTACCGGGCCGGTGCCGCGCCGGCGTTGGCCGGGTTCGACCTCGACCTGCCGGCCGGCCGGCGGGTGGCCGTGGTCGGGCCGAGCGGGGCCGGCAAGAGCACTGTCGCCGGGGTGCTCACCGGCGCGGTGGTCCCCACCGAGGGCCGGGTCACCGTCGGCGGCACGCCGGTCTCCGACCACCCGGCCGACGACCTGCCCCGGCTGGTCGGCGGCCTGCTCGCCGAGGCGTACGTCTTCCACGCCACGGTGCGGGAGAACCTGCTGCTCGGCCGGCCGGACGCCGGTGCGGCGGAGCTGGCCGACGCGACCCGGGCGGCCGGGCTGCTGGACTGGGTACACGACCAGCCCGACGGCTGGGACACCGTGGTCGGCGAGCAGGGCGGGCAGCTCTCCGGCGGGCAGCGGCAGCGGCTCGCACTGGCCCGGGCGCTGCTGGCCGCCCCGCCGGTGCTGGTGCTGGACGAGCCGACCGAGGGCCTCGACCCGGCGGCGGCCGACGCGGTGCTCGCGTCCGCGCTCGCCGCCACCCCGGCCGGGCACTCGGTGCTGCTGATCAGCCACCGGCTCAGCGGGCTGGCCGGGCTGGACGAGGTCGTGGTGCTGGAGGACGGCGGGGTGGCGCAGCGCGGCCGGCACGACGAGCTGGTGGCGCGACCCGGCTGGTACCGGGAGCAGTGGCTGCGCCAGGAGGCGGCCGAGCGCGGCTACCTGTCGCTCGCCCCCTGAGCCGGCGGTAGGGGATTTCCCCGACGCGGCCCGTGGCCCGACGGTGGCAGGCTGGTGCCATGCGCGTGGATCAGGAGGCACGGGTCGAGGACCGGCTGCGCGAGCTGTCCGGTCGGCTGCACGGGCCCACCCGGTTGAAGGCCGACCTGCTGACCGAGGCGCGGCACGCGCTGGAGGACGCCGCCGAGGCGTACCGGGACGGCGGCCTGCCCCGGGCCGAGGCCGAGCGGCGGGCGGTGGCCGAGTTCGGCAGCGTCGCCCAACTCGCGCCCGGCTTCCAGGCCGAGCTGGCCGCCGGCGCGTTGCGCGGGCTGGCGCTGCGCACGCTCGCGGTGGCGGGAGTGCTCATCGCCGCCGGGGACCTGACCTGGCAGGGGTCGAGCTGGAGCGCCGGGCCGCGCCCGCCGTCGGGCTACCTGCTGCTCTCCGCCGCGCTGAACGGCATCTGGGCGGTGGTCGGCGGGTTGGCGCTGGCCGGGCTGCTGCTCGGCGCGCTGGCCGCCCGGCGGGCGTCGGCCGGTGTCCTCCGGTCGGCCCGGGTGGTCGGTTTCGGGCTGACCGGCGGCCTGCTGGTCGGCGCGCTCGCCGGCGGCGCGTTGTTCGGCTGGTCGGTCCGGCTGTGGGACGCCGCGCTCACCTGGCCTCCGATGATCATCGGAGCGGTGGTGGTGTCGGCGGCCTGGTTCGCCCTGGCCCGCTCGGCCCGCTGGTGGCTGCTGAGCGCGCGCGGCGCCCGGTTGGCCCGGCGGTGAGGAACGGGTCAGGCCGGCGCCGTCGGCGGCTCGTCCGCGCCGAGGAAGCGGCCGACGGTGGCGCTGAACTCGCGCCAGCCGGCCCGTTCCCCGGCGAGCGCCCGGCCACCGGCCTCGGTGAGTTGGTAGGTGCGCCGTTCCCGGCCGTTGACCGTGCTCCAGGTGCTCGCCACCAGGCCGGCGCGTTCCAGCCGGCGCAGCGCCGGATAGATGGTGCCGGTGGGCAGGTCCAGCGTGCCGCCGCTGCGCGCCCGCAGCGCCTCGATGATCGCGTAGCCGTGCCGCGAGCCCTGCTCCAGCACGGCCAGCAGCAGCGCGTCCAGGTGTCCGTGCAGCGCCTGCGCCTTCATGCGTAGAAAGCCTACTTGTCCGGGCTCCGGGACGCCACCGGGGTGCGGCTCCCAACCGGAACCGGTCGCCCACTAGGGTATGTGCGCAGAGTCACTCGGCGGCGCGACGCCGCCGGGTGGGCACCCGAACGCACACGGAGGTCAGCGTGGCCCGCCAGTCGCCCCAACGGCCCGACGCCGACGAGCCCGAGCTCGACGACACCGAGACGCCGGCCGAAGCAGACGAGGTCGAGGTCGACCGCCCGGCCGCCGACCGCGCGCTCTGGGACGAGGTGCGGATCGACCCGGTGGAGATCGCCCTGCCCGCCGGCACCGGCTACACGCTGCGGGCCTACCGGTCCGCGCGGGAGCTGACCCCGACCGACGTCGCCGAGCGCGACCTGGACGACCCCTTCCTGGCCCGCCGCCAGGTCGTCGAGACCGAGGACGACGAGGAGGTGGTGATCCTCGACGAGGAGTTCGCCGCCCTCTCCGCCGACGAGGACGACGAGGACGGGAAGAAGGACGGCGAGCGCGCCACGACCCGTCGCGGCACGGCCGACGCCGACGCGGACGCGGACGCGGACGACGCGGACGCCGCCGGCGACGAGGACGACGACGAAACGGACGAGGACGACGCCGCGGGCGACGAGGAGGTGCCGGTCTTCCTCACCCACAAGGGCAAGCTGCTGCTGTTCAAGACGCCGGAGTCACTCGTCACTTTCATCCGTTCCGGTGCGCCCAACGACCTATCCCAGCTGGACAGTTGGAATGAACTGTCCGAACGGCTGGAACCGGCCGACATCGCCCCCCTGGACGAGGACACCTACGAACTCGACCTGGTGGTGGAGAACCTGCGCGGCGGGCACGACGCGTGGGATCCCGCGCTGCTGATCGAGGCCGGCGAGATCGCCCGTGACCTGGCGTACGCCCTGCGGCTACCGGCCGTGCTCGACATGCTCTCCGCCGGGTCCAGCCTGGACGATCTGGACGAGGCGCTGCGCGCTTCCGTCAACGGCGGGGTGGGTG
Source organism: Micromonospora humi (assembly GCF_900090105.1). Taxonomy (GTDB): domain Bacteria; phylum Actinomycetota; class Actinomycetes; order Mycobacteriales; family Micromonosporaceae; genus Micromonospora; species Micromonospora humi. Next base: position 302,031 of record NZ_FMDM01000004.1, read on the forward strand.
GTTTCCTGGGTCGCCGCCGGTTGAAGAAAATCGGGGCACAAACCGCAAGTCTGGGTTGGCGCACCATTGTCGGCAAGATCTCTGCCGTTGTGGACTGGCGCGACTGACCCGGAGCGGGGAGCATCAGTCTCTGGCAGAACAAGACCTGTGTCCCGGGAGGAGGACGACGCCGTGGCGCTCGTGCGCGTGTACTGCGGTCTGGCCTCGGCAGATCCGGCCGACCGAACGGCCTCGGCCGGAACGACGCTGACGTCCGCTGTGGTCGACGACGCAGGCCGTCTTCTGCACGTCTGTGAGATCGGTGACGAGCCCGCCGGCTACGCCCGGCTGGTCGCGCTCCTGGTGGAGCGGTCCGGCGGGCCGAGCGGGGCGGCCATCGCCGCGGACAGCGACGACCACACGGTCACCTCGCTGCTCAGCGCCGCCGGCCGGCCGCTCGCGATCGCGGACGACGACTCGGTCGACGACTTCGCCGAGCGCTTCGCCGACGACGACTCCCTGGAGGAGATGCAGTCCCCGCCGGCCGAGCGCCGCGCGGTCGGTCTGGCCCGGGCCCTGCAGGCCGGCGCGCTCTCCGCGGTGAGCCTCCCCGCCCCGCGCGACCTCGCCGGCTACAAGCAGGTCCTGTCCGCGCACGCGGCGCTGGCCAGCGGGCGCCACTCGGCCGCGGTGACGCTGCGCGAGGTGCTGCGCGAGGTCTACCCGGCCGCGCTGCGGGCCTACCCCGACCCCGCCGAACCGGTCGCCCTGGCGGTGCTCGACGCGCTGCCCGAACCGAGCATGCTGACCGGCGCCGGCCGTGGCCGCGAGATCGGCGCGGCCACCGAGGCGGTGACCGCGCAGCTGGCCGCCGAGGGCCTGGCGGACGCCGACACCGTCACCGAGGCGGTGACCGCGCTGCGCGTCGCCATCTCCGAAACCCCCCGGCGGGCCACCGTCAACCGGGTGCTCACCGCTGCCGTCGCCGAGACGGTGCGGCAGGCCGTCGCGTCCGTCCGGGCCTTGGACGCCGGCTGCGACGCGCTGGTGGGCGCGCTCGCCGAGCGCGCCACGCCCGCCCCGGCCCCCGGCCGTCGAGCCGCCGCCCGCCGCGGCGAGCAGGTCGAGGAACTGACCGCGCCCACCGGGCTGCGTCCGGTGCGCCCGGCCCCGCCCGCGCCCGCCGTCGAGCCGGCCGGTCGGCGCAGCCGACCCGAGCCGGAGCCCGACGCCACCGAACCGGTGGGCCGGCGCAGCCGACCCGAGCCGGTCCCCGGTGGCCGGCGCAGCCGCCCGGAACCGGTCTCCGGTCCCGCCGCGACGAGCACGCCCCGACCGCTCGGCCCGCCGCCGGTGGCACCCGCCCCGGTCACGCCGCCGCCGGTCGCCCCGGCCCCGATGGCCCCGATGGCCCCGGTCGCCCCGGCCGCGGCACTGGGCCGGCCGATGTCCGCGCCCCCGAGCCGTCCCGAACCGACCGGCGCCCCGCTGCCCTCGCGGGTGGACGGGCCGACCAACCGGCCGGTCTCCGCGCCACCCCCGCCGCCGCCCGGGATCACCCCGATCACCCCGTCCCAGCGCGGTGCGGTGCCGCCGGCCGAGGCCGGCGAGCCGTTCCGGCCGACGCTGACCACCGCGGCGATCAACAAGGCCCGGGCCGAGCGGCAGCGCACGGTCATCCCGCCGCGCCCGAAGACCACTCCGGCGGAACCGCCCACCGGCGGCTTCAGCGCCACCGATCTGAGTATCCCGGTGCCGAACCCGCGCCCGTCCGCCCCGGAGGCCGCGCCGCCGGGTTCCCGGGCCAACTGGCCGCTGGTCAACACCGGTGACGACCAGGCCGACCGGGAGCGGGAGGCGCCCGCCTACCCGTACGGGCGGAGTGTGGACGCACCGAGTGACCCGGGTCGGGTCACCCCGCCGTGGCTCGCCGACGACCTGCCGCAGGAGCCGCCGATGCTGCGGCTGGTCGAGCCGCCACCGCTGGCCGACCGGGCGCTGCGCGCCGGGCTGGACCGCCCGACCGACCCGGGCCTGAACCGACCGACCGACCCGGGCCTGGACACGCCGCCGCTGCGGCTGGTCGACCGGGGCGGCGCGGCCCGGACGCAGTCCCACGTCGAGATGCCCGCTCCGCTGGAGCGACGCCCCGCGCCGAAGGAGCACCGGCCCCCGCCGGTCTCCGACGAGGGCGACGGCGATCTGCTGATCTTCGCGCAGGCCAAGTCCGCCTGGTTCGTCGGGCACGGCGACGAGGCCGACCTGGAGTGGTCCTCCACCGCCGACACCGGCTGGCAGGCCGCCGAGCAGGCGGCCCGGCCGGCGATCGGCTCGGAGACCAAGGCCGGCCTGCCCAAGCGCGTGCCGCAGGCCAACCTGGTGCCGGGATCGCCCCTTCGCGAGGAACGTCCACTGCGGATCGTCCGCAACGCGGCCAGCCTCGCCGAGAACACCACCGGCTACTTCCGGGGGTGGCGCCGCGGTCAGGAGATCGGCGGCTTCGCCGTGGGCGGCCGACCGGGCCGTGAGGCAGCCGGCGGCTGGGACTTCAGCCGGGACACCGGCGACCGCGACGACGAGCGGGAATACGAATACCGCTCGGCGGGCTACCGGTCCTGACCGCACGCCGCAGGCCTGGTGTTCCTGCCCACACCCGGATAATTTGACGCCGGGTCCGGCCGGCCGGGAACATACCCGGCGGACCAGCGGCGGCGCGTGTTCGCCGTGGTGGGAAGGCGACTCCATTGGCGACACCGGCATTCGACTCCACCATGCTCACCCGTCGGGGCGTCCTCGCGGCCGCGGCCGGCAGCCTGCTGCTCGCGGGCTGCGGGCCGCAGGGTCAGCGGCCCGACGACGGCACCAGCAGCAGCGCACCCGGTGACCAGAATCTGGTCGTCGGCGTCAGCCTGGAACTGAGCGGCCGGGGTGCGGCGCTCGGTGTGGTGCAGCGGCGGGCGCTGGAGATCACCGCGGAGGCGCTGAACCGGTCCGGTATCCCGGTCGGCAACCTGCTCCGGTCCGTCCGGCTGGAGTTCCGGGACAACGGCAGCGACCCGGAGGTCGCCGGCCGGCACGCCACCGAGTTGACCCGCGCCGGGGCCCACGCCCTGGTCGGCGGCGTCCTCGGCGACACCGCCACGGCCATCGCGGTGGCCGCCCAGCGGGTCAAGACACCGTTCCTCGCGCTGGGCTTCTCCGACCGCATCGTGCTGCCGCTGTCCGAGCGCACGTACAGCTTCAAGCTCACCCCGGACGCCACCGACATGGCGCGCCGAATGGTGGACCTGCTCGAGACGCAGCGGGTCGGACGGGTGGCCCTGCTGGCCGAGGACGGGCCGCACGGCGACTCCGGCGTACGGGCGCTCCGGGAGGCGTTCGCCAGCAGCACCGTGGACCTGGGACGCACGGTACGCCTGCCGGCCGGCGGTCGGAGCTTCCGCGCCGCCGCCGAGCGGGTCGCCGCCGGGAACCCGGACGCCGTCATCGTGTGGGGCACCGCACCCGACTCCGGCACCGCCGCGCGGGAACTGCGCCGCGCCGGCCACCGGGGCGCGCTCTTCTTCGACGCCGGCGCCGTCGTCGACGACACGTTGAGCGGCGCCAACGCGAAGGCGGTCGAGGGCGCGTACGCGGTGCACCCGGCCTGCCTCGGCGGTTCCGCGCTCATGGCCACCAGCGGGGCGCTGGTGGCCCGGCGGGACTTCGACTACCGCTACACCCGGAAGCACGGCACCTCGGTCGGCTTCGCCCCGTACGCGGCGGACGCGCTGCAACTTGTCGCCGCGGCGGCCCGCAAGGCGACGAGCCTCGACCGGGGCCGGCTGCGGGCGTTCCTGCAGACCCAGACGAGCGAGGGCATCGCGGGCGGGTACGCGTTCACCGCCGACCGGCACGGGGGCATGGAGGCCGACTCGCTCGGCGTCTACCAGGTGTCCCAGGGCAGCTGGACCCGGTACGCCTGACCGTCGGTTGCCCGGGCCGTCCCCGTGGGACGGTCCGGGCGAGCGCGCATCACGTCCGGCGACGGACAGCAGGAAGCGCCCGGTGGCCGATGGCCGCCGGGCGCTTCCGCGCGTCGGTCAGGCGGGCGCGACGGCCCGCGAGCGCCGCATGGTGAGCACGTACTCGACAAGCGAGATCAGCACGTGCTTCGTCGACTCCCGGTTACGGGCGTCGCAGGGCACCACCGGCACGTCGCGGGAGATCGCCAGCGCGTCCCGGACGTCCTGCGGGTCGTGGTACTGCATGCCGTCGAAGCAGTTGATGGCCACCAGGTACGGCAGCCGCCGGTGCTCGAAGAAGTCGATGGCGGCGAAGCAGTCGGCGAGCCGGCGGGTGTCGACCATCACCACCGCGCCGATCGCTCCCCGGACGAGCTCGTCCCACATGAACCAGAACCGCGTCTGACCCGGCGTACCGAAGAGGTACAGGATCAGGTCACGGTCGATCGAGATACGACCGAAGTCCATCGCCACCGTGGTCGTCGTCTTGCCCGGCACCTGCCGGGTGTCGTCGACGCCCACGCCGGCGGAGGTCATGATCGCCTCCGTGGTCAGCGGCGTGATCTCCGAGACCGAGCCGACCAGCGTCGTCTTGCCGACGCCGAAACCACCGGCGATTACGATCTTCGCCGACGTCACGCGTCCGCTCGGCACCGGCGGCCGGTGCGACATGTCAGAGCCTGCGAAGTCCACTCAGCACCCTCTCCAGCAATTCAGTGCCCACCGCGTCGTCGGAGTCGTCCAGAATGGTCGGCTCGTGGACCGCGACCAGGCCATCCGTCGCCATGTCGGCGATGAGCACCCGGGCCACGCCGAGCGGAAGCTGCATCCGCGCCGCGATCTCGGCGAGCGACTGCACACGTCCGTCACACAACGCGGCGATGTACTGGTGTTCACGGCCTTGGCCACCGTTGCCAGTGGCCACCGCTCGGCCGCGCACCGTCGTCTCGACGAGCGCCTCCAGGGCGATGTCGAGCCGAGGACGGGTACGACCACGGGTCACGGCGTACGGCCGGACCAACGCTCCGGTTGGTTCGTCACGATCCACCATGTCGCCGCTCACCTCCCTCGTACCCGACACCGGCTCGCCCCGGTGACACCCGTCGCTGTCGTTGTTGTTCCCGCTCCTGACCCACCGGCCAGCGCGTCATTCAGCCCATCATCCCCACAGCCGTACGCGGCTGCGGAGTCAGGGCGTCTCCCACCCGGTCGACGAGCAGAGCCATCTCGTACCCGACCTGGCCCACGTCGCAGCTGCGCGCCGCGAGCACCGCGAACGACGAGCCGTCGGAGATGGACATCAGGAACAGGAAACCGTTGTCCATCTCGACGACTGTCTGCAGCACCGCCCCGCCCTCGAAGCAACGCGCCGCGCCCTGGGTCAGGCTGACCAGGCCGGAGGCGATCGCCGCGAGCTGGTCGGCGCGGTCCCGCGGAAGGTCACGCGACGAGGCGAGAAGCAGGCCGTCGGCCGAGACCGCGACCGCGTGCGCCACGCCGGGCACCCGGTCGGCGAAGTTGGCGAGCAGCCATCCGAGATCCTGCGTAGTAGTCATCCTTGTTGCTCCTTCTGCCCGCTCCCGGCCACCGGGCCTGAGCCAGACTGCGAGGACTGCTGCCCGGCCGGAGTGCCCTCCGGGCCGGTCGTGTTGCTGTCGGTCGGGTGGTTACGCCCCCGCTGGACCCCCCGATGGTAGGCCGAGAGCAGACCCCGGACGGCCTCCGGCGTCCGCCGCTGAACCGCCGGCGACGGCTTGTCGATGCTGCCCGGCACGAGCTGCGCCATCGGCGTCCGCTTGGGCAGGCCCTTCTGGGTGGTCTCCGCGACCGGGACCTCGGTGGCCGCCGAGGCGGCCCGCCACCCGTCGTCCGCCGCGGTCTGCCACGGCGACGACTGCTGCGGCGCCGTCGGCTGCCGGGTGGGCAACCCCCCCGGCGTACGCGGGACGGCCGTTCCCGTTCGCCGCCCGGCTGTCCCGCGGTGTTCCGCCGGCCGTCGGGGTCTGTGCCATCGGTGTGTTACCTGTCGTTGCGGGTGTCGCCTGTGGCACGGGCCGACCGGCGGTGTCCACCTTGGCGAACTGCTGGGTCGCGGCGCCGTTCGCCGGGGCCGCCGGGGTCGGTGCCGGCGCCGCCGCCTCCTCGTTCGGCCCTGGCCGGCGGGTGCGGAACCAGGCCGACTCGAGCTCCCGGAAGATCGGCAGTTCCATCGTCTCGTCCGCGTACCGCTGGCGGTTACCGGCCTGCTGCGGCGCGACCTGCCGCGGCGCGGGGACCGGTGCCGACGGCGTGGCCGGTGGCTCTGCGGTGGGCTGCTGCGACGCGGCCGACGGGGTCTCGGAACGCGGGACCCGCGGCAGTTCGGCGGTCATGTCCAGGCCGCTGGTCCGTCGCTCCGGCACGGCGGGAGCCGGGGTCGGGGCGGCGACCGGCGGCCAGACCGGCGGCGCGCCCACGTGCGGCGCGGGTGCCGGACGCGACGGCGGCTGGTCGGCAGGCGGTGCGGAGACCGGGTGGCCGTCGGCCGTCCGGCCGGAGACCGGACGGGTCGGGAGCGGGGTGCCGGAGACCGGCGCCGCGGACACCGGCCGGGTCGGGAGCGGAGTGCCCGAGACCGGCGCGGCTGACACGGGACGGCCCGAGTAGGGGTCGTCCGACGCCGGGCGGCCGGAGTATCCGTCGCCCGAGACCGGGCGGCCGGAGTAGGGGTCGCCCTGGTACGGGTCGCCCGAGACCGGGTGGCCGGAGACCGGGGCGGCCGACACCGGACGGCCGGCGAACGGGTGGCCGGCGGCCGGGGCGCCGGAGACCGGCGGCAGCGGCGGCGCCGACACCGGCGGGATCGGCGGGGCGGAGACCGGCGGCGGGTTGTAGGGCCGCGCCTCGGGGCTGCTGGGCAGCTGCCGCGGGATCGCCGGCTGCTGGCCGCTGACGGCCGGGTCGCCGTCGCCCGGGTTACGCCGCTGGGGCAGCGGGTCGACCCGCTGGCCGTTCTCCGGCCGCGGCGGGTAGCCGTCGCCGGCACTCGCGTTGGCCCCGGTCAGGTCGGACCAGGCCGGCATGGCGCGACCGGCGTTGGCCGGGGTGCCGGCGCCGTTGCGGTGGCCCGGGTCGAAGGACCGGCCGCCGAGCGTCACCTGGTTGCCGGAGGCGCCGGGGTGCGGTGCCGGCGGCGGGGTGTGCGGTCCGTTGCCGAGCGCGGCCAGCGCGCCGAAGGCGGGTGCGGGACCGGTGCCGAAGGCCGGCGCCGGGCCGGCGCCGAAGGCGGGTGCGGGGCTCGCGCCGAAGGCCGGCACCGGGCCACCCTGCTGCGGGCCGGCGGCCGGGAGCGCCGGTGCCGGCTGCCCGCGCCCGGCGAGGGCGCGCGGCACCAGGACCGTGGTGGGCAGCGTGACGTCGGCGACGGTGCCCCGGTCGGCGGCGGGCCGCAGCTCGACCTTGACACCGTGCCGGGCCGCCAGCCGGGCGACCACGACGAGACCCATCATCCGGGAGACCGCCACGTCCACCTGCGGCGGCGTGGCGAGTCGCTCGTTGAGGTCGTGGAGCTGGTCGGCGCTGATGCCGATGCCGCGGTCCTCGACGTAGAGCGAGGCGCGGTCGCCGACCCGGCGGGCCTCCACCATGACGTGCGAGTCCGGCGGGGAGAACGCGGTGGCGTTGTCGAACAGCTCGGCGACCAGGTGCACCAGGTCGTTGACCGCGTGCGCGGCGACCTCGATGTCGCGGTCGATGACGCCGAACTCGATCCGGGTGTAGTGCTCGACCTCGGACTGGGCGGCGCGGAGAACGTCGATCAGCGCCGCCGGCTCGCGCTGCACGCGGGTGGAGTCCGCGCCGGCGAGGACCAGCAGGTTCTCGTCGTTCCGGCGCATCCGGGTGGCCAGGTGGTCGAGCTGGAACAGCTCGGCCAGCCGGTCCGGGTCCTCCTCGCCGCGCTCCAACCGGTCGAGGTGACCGATCAGGCGGTCGACCAGGATCTGCGAGCGGCGGGCCAGGTTGACGAACATGGTCGCGACGGACGCGCGGAGCGCGGCCTGCTCGGCCGCGGTCCGGACCGCTTCCAGGTGGACGGCGTTGAACGCCTCGGTCACCTGGCCGAACTCGTCCTTGCTGCGCACCGGCAGCGGCTCGGCGATCTGGTTGGCGAGCTGCACCGGGGAGAGCTGGCCGGTCACCTGCGGGTCGCGCAGTCGGGCCACCGCCTGCGGCAGGCCGTACTGGGCCACCGAGAGGGCGCCCTGGCGCAGGTCGCGCAGCGAGCGGGCCATCGAGCGGGCGACCAGGTAGGCGAAGAGGATGGCCAGCAGCAGCATGGTGAGCAGCAGGCCGGTCGTGAGGAACACCTGGCGCTGGGTGTCCGAGCGCAGCTCGTCGGCCTGCCGGACCACGTTGCCGTCCAGCCGGGACTCGACCGTGCGGAGCAGCTTGGCGTTGCCGACCATGGCCTGGTCCCACTGGTCGGGACCGAACGGCGCGCCCCGCATGGAGCCGCTGTTGTTGGCCCGCATGAAGCCGGAGAGGTTCTCCGCCTTGCGCAGGTCGGGCCCCTCGACGGTCTGGTCGAAGAACTCGGAGTCGGCCGGGGTGGCGACGGACCGGAAGGTCGCGAGTGCCTGGTCCAGGGCGGTGCCGCTGGCGATGAACTGCTCGCGCAGCGCGGGACTGTACTGCCCCTGGGTGAGCGCCTGGTGCACGACCACCCGGCGCTGGGCCAGGTATTCCTTCTGCCGGGCCACCGCGGCGGCGGCACGCATCCGGTCGCTCAGGTCGTTGTCGCCGGCGAGCTGGGTGGTCGAGTCGCGGATCGACAGGAGGTCTTCGATCAGGCTGTCGTACACCTTCTTGGCGTCGTCGATCTTCAGCTTGCCGTTCAGCACCTGGCTGCGGGTGGCGGGCAGGTCCTTGAGCTGGTCGTCGATCTCGTTCAGCCGGACCTCGAAGTTGCGCGGCAGGTCGTTGAGCTCGCCGCGCTGCCGCGAGTAGGGCGCCTTCGCCTGGTCCACCCGCTGGTTGGCCCGGTTGAAGGCCTCCTGGTACTGCGCCCGGGTCTGGATCTCCTTGGCGCCGAGGAAGAGCACCGAGCCGGCCCGCTCGTCCTGCATCGTGTCGGCCAGGTCACCCGAGTAGCCGATCAGGCTGGCCAGGTCGCCGGCCCGGTTGGCACTGTTGAGTGTCTCCAGGTTCTCGACCAGACCGCTGGTGCCCACCACGACCGTGGCGATGGTCGGCACGATCATGATCAGACCGAGCTTGGACCAGATCGGCATGTCGCGCAGCCGGCTCGCCGGCCGGCTCAGCCGCGACAGGAAGGAGCCCGCCGTCGTTGGCCGTTTGCTCACGTCACCGCCCTCGCAAAACCGCGTCCGACGTCACCTGAGGGCAACGCCGAGCGACCGACCCGGCGGGTCGGACCTCCGAGATTCCATCACGCCGCCTCGCAAAGAGAAAGCCCAGGTTGTCCCTCGCCGGAGGTGTGATGAGATGTTGATGCAATTTGATAGCAATCCGTCTGGCCGGAGTCACTGAAGGTAATGGAACATCCGCACCGCGTCGTCCTCCTCGCCGGACCCTCCGGCTCGGGAAAGTCGTACATAGCACAGCGAACCGGACTCCCGGTGTTGTGCCTGGACGACTTCTACAAGGACGGCGATGACCCTACGTGTCCCCGCCGAAACGGACAGGTCGACTGGGAGTCCCCCTCGTCCTGGGACGCGGACACGGCGGTGGAAACAATTGCCCGATTGGCCCGGGAGGGCAAGGCCGAAGTGCCGGTTTATGCGATCGGCGCGGACCGGAGGGTGGCCACCCGGCCATTCGACGTCGACGGATCGCCAATCTTCGTCGCCGAAGGGATCTTCGCCGCCGAGATCGTCGCCGAGTGCCGGCGCCGCGGCCTGCTCGCCGGGGCGTACGCGCTGCGCCGCCCGCGCGGCGCCACCTTCCTGCGCCGGCTCGCCCGCGACCTCGCCGAACAGCGCAAGGCGCCCCGGGTGCTCATCCGGCGCGGTCTCACCCTGCTGCGGGCCGAGCCGGCCGTGCTGCGCCGCCAGACCGGGCTGGGCGCCGAGGCCGCCCGGGCCGGCGAGGTGCTGCGCGGGGTGGCCGCCCTGCTCGCCGGCCACCCGCGCCGGCCGTGATCAGCCGATCAGCTTCGCGTACGCCGGTTTGATCACCTCGTCGATGATCCGCAGGCGCTCGTCGAACGGGATGAAGGCGCTCTTCATCGCGTTGATGGTGAACCACTGGAGTTCCTTCCAGCCGTAGCCGAACGCCTCCACCAGCAACGCCATCTCGCGCGACATCGAGGTGCCGCTCATCAGCCGGTTGTCGGTGTTCACCGTCACCCGGAAGCGCAGGTCGCGCAGCAGCCCGATCGGGTGGTCGGCGATCGACGCCGCCGCGCCGGTCTGCACGTTCGACGACGGGCACAGCTCCAGCGGGATGCGCTTGTCCCGCACGTACGCGGCCAGCCGGCCCAGCGCGGGCGGGTTGCCCGGGGTGATGTCGTCGACGATCCGGACGCCGTGACCCAGCCGGTCCGCGCCGCACCACTGGATCGCCTGCCAGATCGACGGCAGCCCGAACGCCTCGCCGGCGTGGATGGTGAAGTGGAAGTTCTCCCGCTGGAGGTATTCGAACGCGTCCAGGTGCCGGGTGGGCGGGAAGCCCGCCTCCGCGCCGGCGATGTCGAAGCCGACCACCCCGGTGTCCCGGTGCCGCACCGCCAGCTCGGCGATCTCCTGCGAACGGGCGGCGTGCCGCATCGCGGTGAGCAGGGTGCCGATCCGGATCGGCGTGCCCGCCTCGCCGGCCAGCGCGCTGCCCTCCCGGAACCCGGTGACCACCGCCTCGACCACCTCGTCCAGGGTCAGGTTCCGCTCCAGGTGCTGCTCGGGCGCGAACCGGACCTCGGCGTAGACGACGCCGTCGGCGGCCAGGTCCAGCGCGCACTCGCGGGCGACCCGGCGCAACGCGCTCGCGGTCTGCATCACCGCCACGGTGTGCGCGAACGTCTCCAGGTAGCGCTCCAGCGAACCGGAGTTCGCCGCCTCGGCGAACCAGCGGCCGAGCGCGTCCGGGTCGGTGGTGGGCAGTTCGTGGCCGGCCTCGGCGGCCAGCTCGACGATCGTCGCGGGCCGCAGGCCGCCGTCGAGGTGATCGTGCAGCAGCGCCTTCGGGACCTTGACGATGTCCTCGTACGAGATTGCGACCATGCCCAGACCCTAGTCACCGGCGGTGCCGGCCGGGCAGCGGACCGGCGTCAGGGCCGCCAGCCGTACACCCGCTCGACCGTCAGGCGCAGGACCAGACGCCCGTCGGACACCATGGCGGCCCGGTAGTCCGCCCAGTCCGGGTGCTCGCCGCGGATCCGCCGGTAGACCTCGACCAGTTCGTCGACCGTCGCGTCGTCGGTCGCGGCGGCCGGTGGGGTGAGCGTGACCGTGCCCTCGGCCACCGCGTACGCCCCGCCGTCGGCGGTGGTCACGTGGAAGCTGGCCCGGGGATCGCGGCGCAGGTTGCGTACCTTCGCCCGGTCGCCGGTGGTGGAGCAACGGATCAGGCCCGGCTCGGCCAGGTAGTCGAGGTTGGACAGCTGCGGGCGACCGTCCCGGCGCAGGGTGGCCAGCACCCCGCGCCCGCGCTCGCCGAACAGCCCCCACAGCCGCTCGCCCTCACGGCCCTCGCTCCGCTCGGTGCGCTCGCTCATGCCGGGCCGACCGGGCATGCCCTCACGGCCCTCGCTCCGCTCGGTGCGCTCGCTCATGCCGTGACCTCGGTCGTCCGCAGCGGGGCGAGCGCGGCGGCCAGCCGGACGAGCTGGTCGAGCATCAGCTCGGCCGCCTGCTCGCGGCCCGGGTTGGGTCGCAGCTCGCCGGCCTCGTCCAGCGCCTGCCGCAGGAAGACGGTCACCGCGTCGTTCACCGGGACCATGTTCAAGGTGGTCACCACCTGCTTGATCATCTGCACCGCGCGCAGGCCCCCGGAGGTCATGCCGTAGCTGACGAAGCCCACCGGCTTGTGCTGCCACTCGTGGTAGAGGTAGTCGATCGCGTTCTTGAGCGGCGCGCTGAAGCCGTAGTTGTATTCCGGCATCACCAGGACGAAGGCGTCCGCGGCGTCGACGGTGGCGCTCCAGGAGCGGGTGTGCTCGTGCCGGTAGACCCGCTCCGCGGGGTGGTGCGGCTCGTCGTGGAAGGGCAACCCGACCTCGGCCAGGTCGACGAGCCGAACCTCGTCGAAGCCGGCGTGGCGGACGGCGGCGGCGGTGAACCAGTCACCGATGCGGCGGCCGACCCGGCCGGGTCGGGTGCTGGCGACGATCACGTTCAGGCTGGGCATGGTGAGGTCACTCCGGTGGCGGTGGCGGCCGGGGCCGGCACGGTGAGTCGGGGAACGAGCCAGGCGACGATCGGCCCGATGCCGATCGCGTAGAGCAGGGTGCCGGGGCCGACGGCCCCGCCGAGCAGCCAACCGACCGCGAGCACGGTCAGCTCGATACCGGTGCGCGCCGGGCCGAGCGGAAGGCCGCGGGCGGCCAGACCGGTCATCAGCCCGTCCCGCGGACCCGGGCCGAGCCGGGCGCCCAGGTAGAGCGCGGTGGCGAGACCGTTGAGCAGGACGCCGACGCCCAGCAGGCCGATCCGAGCGGCGAGCGGGTCGACCGGCGGCATCAGGGCCAGCGTCGCGTCGAGGGCGAACCCGACCAGCGCCACGTTCGCCACCGTGCCGACCCCGGGCCGCTGGCGCAACGGGACCCACAGCAGCAGCACCAGCAACGCCACGCCGTTGACCAGCAGGCCCATCGGCAGGCCGGTGCGGGCGGCGAGGCCCTGGTGCAGCACGTCCCAGGAGGCGAGCCCGAGGTCGGCGCGGACCATCAGCGCGACGCTCACCCCGAACAGGGCCAGGCCGGCGAGGAGCCGGACCACGCGGGCCGGCAGTTTGGTTGACATGTCATCAAGCTAGGTGGCGAGTTGGTGACATGTCAACCACCTGGTTAGGATCGGGGCATGGACGGACCGCGCTGGCTGGACGAGCGGGAGGACCGCGCGTGGCGCGGCTACCGGCGGATGCGCCGCCTGCTCGACCTGGAGCTGGCCCGCGAGCTGATGCAGGACGCCGGCCTCTCCGAGCCGGACTACGACGTCCTCAGCGACCTCTCCGAGACACCGGACCAGCGGTTGCGGCTCAGCGAGCTGGCCGATCGCATGCTCTGGTCCCGCAGCCGGCTCTCCCACCACATCTCCCGGATGCAGCAGCGCGGCCTGGTCACCCGGGAGGAGTGTGCCACCGACGGCCGCGGTTCGATCGTCGCGCTCACCCCGGCCGGCCGGCGGGCCGTCGAGAGCGCCGCACCCGGGCACGTGGCCGCCGTCCGGCGGCACCTGATCGACCTGCTCACCCCGACGGAGCTGGCGGCGCTCGGCACGCTGAGCCGGCGGGTCGTCGACCACCTCACCGACCGCACGGAAGCGGCGGGCTGACGCGTGGACCCCCGCATCCTGGCCCGGCTGCGCTGCCCGGTCTGCGGCGAGCCGCTGGCCGAGGCCACCGCCGGCACCACCCGCGCGCTGCGCTGCCCGCGCGGGCACAGCTTCGACACCGCCCGGCAGGGATACGTCAACCTGCTCGCCGGCCGGGCCCCGCACGCCGGGGACAGCGCGGAGATGGTGGCCGCCCGGGCCGGCTTCCTGGCCGCCGGCCACTACGACACGCTGGCCGCCGCGCTGGCCGCCGCCGCGAGCCGGATCGCGCCCGGGGATCCGTACCCCCTGGTGGTGGAGCCCGGCGCCGGGACCGGCCACTACCTCGCCGCGGTGCTGGCGGCGCTGCCGGACGCCGCCGGCCTGGCCCTGGACGTCTCCAAGCCGGCGCTGCGCCGCGCCGCCCGCGCCCACCCGCGCGCCGCCGCCGCGCTCGCCGACACCTGGCAGCGGCTGCCGCTGGCCGACCGGTCCGTGCGCGTGCTGCTGAACGTCTTCGCGCCCCGCAACGGCCCGGAGTTCCACCGGGTGCTTGACCCGGCCGGCGCGCTGCTGGTGGTCACCCCGACGACCGACCACCTCGGCGAGCTGGTCGAGGCGCTGGACCTGTTGCGGGTGGACCCGGCCAAGGCCGACCGGGTCGCCGACAGCCTGGGCGCCCACTTCGTCGAGGAATCCGCCACCGCGCACCGGTCCCGGCTGTCGTTGACCCGTGCCGAGGTCGGCACGCTGGTCGGGATGGGCCCCAGCGCCTGGCACGCGGACCCGCAGCGACTCGCCGCGCGGATCGCCGCGCTGCCCGAGCCCACCCCCGTCACGCTCGCCGTCCGGCTCGGCACGCACCGACCGCGCTAGGTGGAGAGGTCGACCTCTTCCCAGCCCGGCGGCTCGTCGTGGTACGGCCCGCGCAGCACCACCGCCCACTCCAGCGCCCACCGGCGCTGCCCGATCGCGTTCGCGTCCACCAGCCCGGGCAGCGCCTGCCCGGCCCGCTCGGTCTCCAGGTAGGCCCAGTCCAGGCAGTAGTGCAGGTCGAGCAGCGCGGCCGCGTCGGCGGGATGCTGCGGGGCGGCCAGGATGCGCGCCCGCCACTGCGGGAACGTCTCCCCCGTGACCAGGTTCGGCATCCGCTCGACCAGCCGCTCGTCCACCGGCACGGTCGGGTCCAGCTGCTTGCTCAGGCCGAGCACCCAGGCCAGCGAGAACAGTGCGTCGTGGTGCAGCACGAACGACCGGTGGTCGCCCCGGCCGCCCATCACGAACTGCCACTCCGGCGGCGTCAGCATCTCCACCAGGTGCGACTCCAGCAGCCAGCTCATCGCGGCTTGCGGCGGCATGCCGAAGCAGCGGGCCAGGATCAGGTGCAGCACCGCGATCCGCGCCTCGATCTCCGGCGTGGCACGCAGCTCGATCTCGTCGCCCGGCTCCCAGACCAGCGGGAACTGCGGCGGCGGCAGCGGAAGACCCAGCCGGGACAGCTCGTCGAGACTCGCCTCACGGACGGCCCGGGGGTCGGGAGCGGATACGCGCAACGCCTCAGTCCCTGTCTGCTCGCCTCGGCTCGATGCCGGTCGGTCCCCCTGGCCTGCGAGGATAGCGGTTCCGGCCGGGCCGGCACCATGGCCCGCCGGTCAGCCGATCCGTTCGATCACCAGCGGCGTCGTGGCCGGGGCCGCCGGCGCCACCCGGATCGCGTCGCGTGCCTGCGCCAACGCGGCCGGGATCCGCTCGGCGTGCTCGGCGCGCAGCTCGAACAGCGGGTCGCCGACCTGCACCGGGTCGCCGGGGCGCTTGTGCAGCACCACACCGGCCGGGACGCTGACCGGGTCCTCCTTGCGGGCCCGGCCGGCGCCGAGGCGCCAGGCGGCCACCCCGATCGCGTACGCGTCCACCTCGGCCACCCAGCCGTCCTCGGCCGCGGTGACCAGCTCGACCTCGTTCGCGGTGGGCATCGGGGCATCCGGGTCACCACCCTGCGCCCGGATCATCGCGCGCCACGAGTCCATGGCCCGCCCGTCGCGCAACGCGGCGGCCGGGTCGGCGTCCGGCAGGCCGGCCGCGTCGAGCATCTCCCGGGCCAGCGCCAGCGTCAGCTCCACCACGTCGGCCGGGCCGCCACCGGCCAGCACCTCCACCGACTCGGTCACCTCGACCGCGTTGCCGACGGCCCGGCCGAGCGGGGTGGACATGTCGGTGAGCAGGGCGACCGTCCGCACCCCGTGCGCGCCGCCCAGCTCGACCATGGTGCGGGCCAGCTCGCGGGCGTCGTCGACGTTCTTCATGAACGCGCCGGAGCCGACCTTCACGTCGAGCACCAGCGCCCCGGTCCCCTCGGCGATCTTCTTGCTCATGATCGAGCTGGCGATCAGCGGGATGGCCTCGACGGTGCCGGTGACGTCGCGCAGCGCGTACAGCTTGCGGTCGGCCGGGGCGAGCCCGTCACCGGCCGCGCAGATCACCGCGCCGACGTCGCGGAGCTGGGCGATGAACTCGTCGTTGCTCAGCGCCGCCCGCCAGCCCGGGATCGACTCCAGCTTGTCCAGGGTGCCGCCGGTGTGGCCGAGGCCCCGGCCGGAGAGCTGCGGGACGGCCGCGCCGCACGCGGCGACCAGCGGGGTCAGCGGCAGGGTGATCTTGTCGCCGACGCCGCCGGTGGAGTGCTTGTCCACGGTCGGCCGGGCCACCGGCGACAGGTCCAGCCGCTCACCGCTGGCGATCATCGCGGCGGTCCACCGGGCGATCTCCGGGCCGGTCATGCCGCGCAGCAGGATCGCCATGGCCAGCGCCGACATCTGCTCGTCGGCCACCAACCCCTTGGTGTACGCGTCGACCACCCAGTCGATCTGCCCGTCGCTCAGCACACCCCCGTCCCGCTTCGCCCGAATGACATCAACCGCCGCAAAAGCACTCACCACAAGATCCAATCAGTAATAGCGCGTGGTCCACCCGACCCGCGACCGGTGACCGACGAGGAATCGGGCCGACCGTGACCGGCGGAGGGATCAAGCCTGACCGCCCGGAGCCGGGCACGGTCGGCCCGATTCCCCCACCTCAACCACCCCACCGCTGAGGAATCTCCGACGGAGGCTCCCCCTCACCCGCCCAGAAGATCGCGCCCGACGCGTCCACCACGACCACGCGCGGCGTCCGCGCCATCCCCCACTCGAGGGCCCCGTCGGGATCGTCCCAGCTCGGGCCCTCCTCCAGCACGCCGGTCTCGGCGCCCTCGGTGTCGCCGGCCGACCGCTCCCAGTAGGCCGTCCAGACCTGCTGCCCGTCCGAGAGATCCGGGTGCACGAAGACGGTGCCCCGCCCCCGCCAGGCGGCCAGCCGGTCCGGCACCACGGGCACCGGGTGCTCGCCGGTCACCGCCTCGATGTCGGCCACGTCGAACGCGTGCGGCAGCAGCTCGGCCATCCGCAGCGGCCCGCCGTTGGCCTCGATCAGGCACTCCGGGCCGCCCTGCTCCCAGAGCAGCTGCCGGCACCGGCCGCACGGCATCAGCGGCTGGCCGGTCGCGTCGACGCAGGACAGCGCCACGATCCGGCCACCACCGGTGGCGTGCAGCGAGGAGACCACGCCGCACTCGGCGCAGAGCACCACGCCGTACGCGGCGTTCTCCACGTTGCAGCCGACCACCACACGGCCGTCGTCGACCAGGGCGGCGGCCCCGACCGGGAACTTCGAGTACGGCACGTAGGCGTGCCGCATGACCTCGGTGGCGGCGGCCCGCAGCCGCTCCCAGTCGATCTCCATCACGACTCCCATTCTGCCCAATTCACGCCGATCGGTCGCGGGCGCGTCCGGAGACGACGGTGCCCGGCGGGTCGTCCCCGCCGGGCACGGTGCGTCGCGCGACAATCAGCCCTTGATGTACGGCTTGCCGTCGGCGGCCGGCGCCCGGACCCGGCCGACCAGCCCGGCCACCGCCAGGATCGTCGCCAGGTAGGGCAGCATCGCCAGGAACTGGCTCGGGATGCTGCTGCCGATCGCGCCCAGGTAGGTGGCGAGCTGGTCGGCGAAGCCGAAGAAGAGCGCCGCGAGCAGCGCGCCGGTCGGGCTCCACCGGCCGAAGATCAGCGCGGCCAGCGCGATGAAGCCCTTGCCGCCGATCATGTTCTTGGTGAACGAGTAGAGCGCCAGCGTGTACGACGCGCCGCCGACGCCGGCCACCAGACCGGCCAGGAGCACGTTGCGGTAGCGCAGCCGCAGCACCTTCACGCCGAGCGTGTCGGCGGCGGTCGGGTGCTCACCGACCGACCGGGTGCGCAGGCCCCACCGGGTGCGGAACAGCGCCAGGTGGATGACCAGCACCAGCAGCAGGCCGAGGTAGAGGAAGATGTTGCCCCGGAACAGCGCCGGGCCGAGCAGCGGGATGTCCTTCAGCAGCGGGATCTCCCAGTTGCTGAACCGCGGCGCGCTGTTGTACTTCGTCGCGTCGGTCTGCATCAGCCGCTCGTAGAGGAAGCCGGTGACGCCGACCGCCAGCAGGTTGAGCACGATGCCCATGACCACCTGGTCGACCAGGTAGCGGATGGCGAACACGGCGAGTAGCAGCGAGATGAACGCGCCGCCGAGCGCGGCGGCCACCAGGCCCACCCAGACGTTGCCGGAGATGCTGCCGAACAGCGCGCCGGAGAAGGCGCCCATCAGCAACTGGCCCTCGATCGCCACGTTGACCACGCCGGAGCGCTCACACAGCACCCCGGCCAGCGCGCCGAAGATCAGCGGCAGCGCCAGGACGAACGTGCCGCGCAGCACGTTGACCAGCGGCATGAAGTTGCGCCCCTCGGGGGCGGCGGAGACCTGCCAGCACAGGAAGCTCAGCACGAAGGCGACCAGCCCGGCGCCGAGCAGCACCGTGAACCAGCGCTTGGGCACACCGGCCAGCAGCGCGGCCCCGGTCGCGGCGGCGATGACCCCGAACAGGATCGCGCCGACCGTGCCGTTGATCTCCAGGGCGGCGCCGCCCTCGGTCTCGCTGAGCGTGAATCGGGCCTGCTGGTCGGTGGCGAGCGCGCCGAACAGCACCGCCGCGAGCACGCCCAGCGCCAGCAGGACGGCGCCCGCCTTGCGGGCCCGCGTCCAGAAACCCTCGTCGACCGCGGTGACCGCGACGTCGGGGACAGCCGTGGTGGACATGCTCACCAGCCCTTCGCGAGGCTCGTCTGCAGCCGGGCGGCGCGGGCCGCCCGGAGCTGGAAGATCGCCTTTACCAGGGCGGGCGCGGCGATGAAGATGACGATGAGCGCCTGGAGCACGGTGACCAGCTCCAGCGAGATCCCGGAGTACGACTGCATCCGGTTGCCGCCGGCCTGGAGCGCGCCGAACAGCAGCGCGGCCAGCAGCACGCCCCACGGCTTCACCCGGCCGAGCAGGGCCACCAGGATGCCGTCGAACCCGATCTGCGCGATCACCAGCGGAGTCAGCGCGTTGGCGGTGGAGCCGAGCACCATGTTCGAGCCGCCGAGGCCGGCCAGCAGACCCGCGATCACCATCACCAGCACGTACGTCTTGGTGACGCTGATGCCCGCGGTCCGGGCGGCGTCCGGGTTGGCGCCCACCGCGCGCAGCTCGAAGCCGAGCGTGGAGCGGTTGAGCAGCCAGGCGATGAACCAGGTGGCCAGCACCGCGAGCAGGATGCCGGCGTGCACCCGCAGGTTGTCGCCGAGCAGCCGGGGCAGCTGCGCGGAGGAGTCGACCGGCTTGCTGATCGCGTCCGACCGGGTCGGGTTCTGCACCCCGCTCTGGACGATGATCCAGGACAGGAAGTAGACCGCCACGTAGTTGAGCATGATCGTGTTGATCACCTCGTGGGCGCCGGTGCGGGCCTTGAGGATGCCCGGGATGAAGCCCCAGAGCGCACCGCCCAGCGCACCGGCGATCAGCGCCACCAGCAGGTGCACCCCGGGCGGCAGCGGCAGCGCGAACCCGGCGACGGCGGCCAGGACGACGCCGATGGTCGCCTGGCCCTGGGCGCCGATGTTGAACAGGCCGCCGCGGAAGGCCAGCGCCACCGACAGGCCGGTGAAGACCAGCGGCGCGGTGTAGGTGAGCGTCTCCGAGATCGGACCCATCGCGGCGGTGAAGCCGACCGCGTCCGGGTCGAAGACCGCGCCCTTGAACAGGTTCGCGTACGCCTCGCTGACCACCGTCCAGCTGGCGTTCAACGCGTCCGCCGGTCGGGCGGTGATGTAACCGTAGGTGGCCAGCACCTCCGGGTCGGAGACGATGATCAGCACCGCGCCGACGAGCATCGCCAGCACGACCGCGAGCACGGTCACGGTGACCGTGTTGGCCGCCCAGAGGTTGTCCAGGAAGAGCCGGCCCAGGCTGGGCCGGGGCGCCTCGGCGGGCCGCTGCTTGAGCGCGGTGTCGCCGGCCGGCGCGGTCGGCGTCGCGCGAGCCTCCTCGCGCGCCTGGAGCGCCTCGGTCGCCGGCTCCTTGTCCGGGGAGCCCGACGCCGGGTTCGGGTTCGTCATGCCTCGTCCTCGTTGCCGGGGCCCTCGGGGGCCGGGGCGTCGTCGCCCTCGGGCGCGACGGCGGAGCTGCCCTCGTGCGGGGTCGCGGGCGCGGTGTCCGGGGTGATGCCGGCCATCAGCAGGCCGATCTCCTCACGCGGGGTGTCCGGGCCGACGATGCCGATGACCCGGCCGCGGTACATCACCGCGATCCGGTCGGCCAGGCCGATCACCTCGTCCAGCTCGCTGGAGACGACCATGACCGCGGTGCCGACGTCCCGCTCGCGGATGACCCGGCTGTGGATGAACTCGATCGAACCGACGTCCACCCCCCGGGTGGGCTGGGCGGCGATGAAGAGCTTCAGCGGCCGGGACAGCTCCCGGGCCACGATCACCTTCTGCTGGTTGCCGCCGGAGAGCGTGCCGACCGCCGCGTCGGCCGACGAGGTTCGGACGTCGAACTGCTCGATCCGCTCCTTCGCCGACTTCGCGATCGCGTCCGGCTTCAGCGACAGGCCCCGGCCGAACGGCGGCCGGTCGTAGATGTCCAGCACCAGGTTCTCCGCCACGGAGAACTCCTTGACCAGGCCGTCGACGCTGCGGTCCTCCGGCACGTAGCCGACGCCGGCGCGCAGCACCTTCTTGGTCGACCAACCGGCCGTCGCCTCGCCGTCGAGGTTGATCGTGCCGGCGAGCACCGGGCGCAGGCCCATGATCGCCTCGATCAGCTCGGTCTGGCCGTTGCCCTGCACGCCCGCGACGCCGAGCACCTCACCGGCGTGCACGGTCAGGTCGACGCCGTCGACCGCGCGGACCTGCCGGTCGTCGTCGACGACCAGGCCGGCGACCTCCAGGATCGGCTTGCCCGGGGCGGCGGGCTGCTTGTCCACGGTCAGCCGGACGTTGCGGCCGACCATCAGCGCGGCCAGCTCGTCCCGGCTGGCGGTCGGCTCGGCGGTGCCGACCGTCCGCCCGCGCCGGATCACGGTGATCCGGTCCGCGATCGCCTTCACCTCGCCCAGCTTGTGGGTGATGAACACGATCGACTTGCCGGCGGCCTTGAGCGACCGCATGACGGTGAGCAGCTCGTCGGTCTCCTGCGGGGTGAGCACGGCGGTCGGCTCGTCGAGGATCAGCAGGTCGACGTCGCGGGTGAGCGCCTTGACGATCTCCACCCGCTGCTGGATGCCGACCGGCAGGTCCTCGATCACCGCGTCCGGGTCGACCCGGAGGTTGTACCGCTCGGAGACCTCGGCGACCTCTCGGCGGGCCCGGCGGCGGTCCAGCAGCCCGGCGAAGGGCAGCTTGACCTGCTCGGCGCCGAGCATCACGTTCTCGGCCACGGTGAAGACCGGCACCAGCATGAAGTGCTGGTGCACCATGCCGATCCCGGCGGCGATCGCGTCCGAGGGGCCCTTCAGCTTCAGCGGCTTGCCGTCGACCAGGATCTCGCCCTCGTCCGGCTGGTAGAGGCCGTAGAGCACGTTCATCAGGGTCGACTTGCCGGCGCCGTTCTCGCCGAGCAGGGCGTGGATCTCTCCAGGCTCCACCGTGAGGTCGATGTGGTCGTTGGCGACCAGATCACCGAACCGTTTGGTGATGCCGCGCAGTTCGAGTCTCAGCGCAACCTCCTGGAGTGCGAGCGATGGTGCAGCGTAGCGACTGCCGCGCCGCCACCGCGCCGGGTGGGGGTGTGGGGGGATCACGGTGACCGGCCGCCCCGGGCACGGGGTTGGAGAACCCGTACGCCCGGGACGGCCGGATCGTGCTACCTGGTGCTCGCCGGCCCCGCTGCCGATGATCTCACCGCGGCGGCCGGCGGAGCGGTCACTTGGTCGGCTGGGCCTTCGAGGTGACCGTGATGGTGCCGGCGGCGATGTCCGCCTTGATCTTGTCGACCTCGGCCTTCAGGTCCGCCGGGACCTTGCTGTCGAAGTCGTGGTACGGCGCGATGGAGACGCCGGTGTTGGCCAGGGTGCCCACGAAGCCCGGGGTGGACTGCAGCTTCTCGCCACCGGCGGCCTTCACGACGGCCTCCTTGACGGCCTCCGGGATGTTCTTGACGACCGTGGTCAGGATCGCCGAGCAGTCCGGGGTGCTCTCGCAGCCGTCGACGTCGACCCAGACGACCGAGTACTTGCCGCCCGAGGCCTTGGCGGCGGAGGTGGTGCCGAGGCCGGCGCCGCCGGCGACCGGCATGATGATGTCGGCGCCCTGGGCGACCAGCGTGTCGGACACCTTCTTGCCCTCGTCCTGCTTGACGAAGTCGTTGGTGAAGGAGCCCTTCTGGGTGGCCTTGTCCCAGCCGATGACCGAGACGTTCTTGCTCTTGGCCTTGTTGTAGTAGGCCACGCCGTCGGCGAAGCCGTCCATGAAGATGGTGACCGGCGGGATCGGCAGGCCGCCGTAGGTGCCTACCTTGCCGGTCTTGCTCATCCCGGCGGCCAGGTAACCGGCCTGGAACGCGGCCTGCGCGGTGTCGAACTGCATCGGGTAGATGTTGCCGACACCCGGGTTGGCGTCCACGATCGCGAACTGCTGGTTCGGGTTCGCCTGCGCGGCCGCCTTGGTGGCGTCCGACATCAGGCCACCGACGGCCAGGATGAAGTCGCACTTCTGGTCGACGAAGCCCTTGAGGTTGACCTCGTAGTCCGCCTCGGCCTTCGACTGGACGTTCTTGATGTCGATGTTGTCGTTCTCCTTCTTCGCCTCCTGGAGGCCCTTCCAGGCCGAGGTGTTGAAGGACTTGTCATCGATGCCACCGACGTCGGTCACCATGCAGGCGCTGTACTTCTTGCCGCCAGTGCCGCCGGCGTTGTTGTTGTCGTCGTCCGGAGCCTCACCACACGCGGCGGCGCCCAGCACGAGGCCACCCGCCACGAAGGCGGAGGCGATCCGCATCCCACGCACAGAGCGCAAGACGTCTCCTTCCCATTGCGCCCGCGTCGTGCGCGGTACGCATGCCCTTGCGCCGGCCTGCGGTATGCCGCCGGCGTCCCACGTTACGGACGGGAGCGTACGCCCGCGCCCACCCACCGGCCGACAATCGTGCACGACTGTTGAGCGTCCGTTACCCCGGTGTAACCCTTGGGTGGGGCAGATCACTTTTCCGGCCGGTGGGCGTGCGCGGGCGTGTCCTGAACGTCCGTTTCCCGGCGCGCTCCCGTTGCTCTGCGGGCTACCGCCAGAACACCGCGACCGCCGCGTTGAGCAGCGTCAACCCGATGATCGCAAGGAAGTGCCCGCGGTTCACGGACTCCCGCTTACGGGAGAAGAAGACCATGACGAAGATGAGCAACGCGAGCACCAACTTGGTAACAAGCTTCGCCGGGGCCGGTTCGTCGCCGTCCCGCAGGGGCGCGGAGAGTCCGAGACCGGTCAGGATCTGGATCACCGCTCCCCAGAGCATGGCCGCGTTGATCCGCAGCCGGCCGCTGACGTACTGGGCGATCCCGCCGCCGAGCAGCAGCGCGAAGCCGATCAGATGGACGTAGAGAAGGATCAGTCGAAGAGCTTCCACGCCGGCCATTGTTCCCCATCAACGACGCCGCGTAGTAGTCAGCTCGCCCAGGTGCCGTCATACCGTGACCTGGGCCGCCGCCGGCCGCGCCGCCACCGGCGCCGGGTCCGCGCCGCCGCCCGCCCGGCGGCCGAGCAGGACCAGGGCCAGCCCGACCAGCGCGTACCCGGCGAGCACGGCCAGCGGCCGGCCGGCGCCCGCGCCGTCGAAGAAGGCCGCCGAGCGCAGCAGCGTGCCGCCGGCGCCGACCGGCAGGAACTGCCCGACCGCCCCCCACGGCTGCGGCAGCAGCTCGGGCGCGGCGGCGACCGCGGAGAGCGGGTTGCCGATCAGGAAGACGAGCAGCGCCCCGAGGCCGAGGCCGGCGCGGCCGAGCAGCGCGCCGAGACCCGCCACGGTGCCGGCGGCGGCGAGCGAGAACAGGCCGATCGCGGCCGACTCCCGCCACGGGTCGCCGTCGAGCAGGCCGAGCCAGCCGTGCAGCACCGCCACGCCGGCCGCGCCGGCCAGCACCGCGTACCCGATCAGGCCGGCCAGCCGGGCGCGGCGGCCGGCGACCAGGAGGGTGAGCAGCGCGCCGGCCAGCATGCCGGTGAGCGCCAGTGGCAGGAAGCCCGCGGCGAACCCGGCCCCGCGCGGGTCGTCCGGATCGGTCGGGACGACAGCCGTCACCGGCACCGGCCGGCCGGCCGAGAGCTGGCCGGCAGCCTCGGTGAGCAGGGCCGCCACGGTCGGGCTCGCGGCCGGCGCGGTGTGCAGGGCGACGCCGTCCGGGCCGACCAGGAACGCGGCGTAGACCTCGCGGTCGCGCAGCGCCCGGTCGGCCGCCGCCGCGTCCGGCAGCGTGGTGACCGCGAAGCCGCCGGGGCGGGCCGCGGCCAGCCGGGCGGTCAGCTCGGCGACGGCCGGCGGCGGGCCGGCCACGGCCACCGGCAGGTCGCGCGGCGCGAGGTGCGCGGCGGGCGCCGCGAACAACGGTACGAGCAGTGCCTGCACCACCACCGCCGCGCCGACGAGCAGCGCGGCGAGGGTCCACGGTGAGCGGGGCATCGCGATCTCCTTAAAACGAATGTTCGTTCTCTTGGACTGAGCGTGCGCCGCCACGCGCGCGTTCGTCAAGAACGAACGTTCGCTTTAGAATGTGTGTCGTGCCACGCGTCTCCGAACAGCACCTCGCCGCCCGCCGCCAGCAGATCCTCGACGCGGCCCGGCGCTGCTTCGTGCGCGACGGGTTCCACCACACCTCGATGCAGGACGTGATCAAGGAGGCCGGGCTCTCCGTCGGTGCGGTCTACCGCTACTTCCCCAGCAAGAACGACCTGATCACGGCCATCGCCCAGGCGGTGATCGGCACCGCCGACGCGACCTTCGCCGACCTGTCCACCGCCGACCCGCCGCTGCCGCTGACCGGCGTGCTGGAACGCGCCCTGACCTTCGTCGACACCCAGCTCGGCCCGGACGGCGTGCTGCCGCTGGCCCTGCAGGTGTGGAGCGAGGCGCAGCGGGACCCGGTGCTGGCCGAGTTCGTCGCCGCCACGTACACCCGGCTGCGCGGCCACTTCGTGACCGCCGCCGAGCGGGCCCGCGACGCCGGCGAGCTGCCCGCGGACGCCGATCCCGCCGCCGTGGGCGCGGCGCTGTTCGGGCTGGTGCCGGGCTACTTCACCCAGCGCATCCTCACCGGCTCCCCGGACCGCGCCACCTACCTCGCCGGCGCCCGCGCTCTCCTGCGTTGAGGTGTGAAGAGGGGCCCCTTGTCATGCAGAATGCGTTAACAAGGGGCCCCTCCTTTCACCAGCGCCAGAGCTGGAAGGTGGGGCCGTCCGCGGGCAGGGTGGCGGTGCCGGGGGGCAGCGCGGGCGCGCCGCCGTAGATGTTCTCGGCGGCGGGCAGGCCGGTCAGGTGGACCGGGGCGCCGGGGGCGCGGCGGGCCAGCGCCAGCACCGCGCCGGTCGGCGTCTCGCGGAGGAAGACCAGCGTGTCCGCGTCGGCGTGCACCCACCGCAGGCCGCCGTGCCGCAGCGCCGGCTCGTCGCGGCGCAGCGCCAGCAGCGACCGGTACGCGTCGAACGTGCGCCGGTCCCAGCTCTCCGGCCGGTGCCACGGCATCGGGGTACGCGAGCCCTCCCCGTTGGTGCCGGTGAGGCCCAGCTCGTCACCGGCGAAGACGACCGGGGTGCCGGGCATGGTGGCGAGCAGCCCGGCGGCCACCTCCTGCCGGGCCGCGTCGCCGACCACGGTGCGGATCCGGGCCGAGTCGTGCGAGCCGAGCAGCTGCCACGAGTGCGTGTACGACCGCCAGGAGATCAGCGACCGGTAGGCGTTCATGGTGGCCAGCACCGCGTCCGCGTCCCGCCGCCGCACCCCGCCCGGCGTGCCGAGGAAGTTCGGCACCGGCCCGTCGCCGGCCCGCAGCCAGGACCACACCGGGTCGGTGAAGCCGACGTAGTTCATGGTGCCGTGCCAGCCGTCGCGGTCCAGGTCGCCGGTGTGGTCGTGGCCGTGCTCGGCGAGCAGCAGCCCGTCCGACCGGGTCTCGGCGACCACCTCGCGCAGCAGTCGCGCCACCTCGTGGGTGTACGCGTCCGCGCCGCGCCGGCCGGTCATGTTCGCCACGTCCACCCGCCAGCCGTCCAGCCCGTACGGCGGGCACAGCCAGCGGCGCAGCAGCGAGTCCTCGGCGGTGGCGAAGCGCCGGCGCAGCTCCGCGCTGCCCCAGTTGAGCTTCGGCAGTGACTTGACCCCGTTCCACGACTCGTAGTCGGAGCCGGGCAGGTCGAAGTAGTACAGCTCGCGCTCCGGTGCGTCGACGTCGGAGATCGCGTCGGTGAACCAGCGGTGCGCGTCGCCGGTGTGGTTGCTGGTGATGTCGCCGAGCAGCCGCCAGCCCCGGGCGCGGACCGCGTCGGCGAGCCGGACCAGCGCCGGGTCGCCGCCGAGCAGCGGGTCGACGGTGTCGAAGCTGGACGCGTCGTACCGGTGGTTGGAGCGCGCCGGGAAGATCGGGGTGAGGTAGACGGTGTTGACGCCGAGCCGCTCCAGGTGGTCCAGGCGCTCGGTGATCCCGTCCAGGTCGCCGCCGTAGAACTGGCGGGGCGTCTCCGGGCCCCGGCCGATCACCGGGGTGTCCCAGTCACACGGGATGGCCCAGTCCGGGGCGGTGCGGCCGTCGGCGGCGGCCGAGCGGGCGAACCGGTCCGGGAAGATCTGGTAGATCAGCGCGTCCCGCGCCCAGGCCGGTGGCGGCGCGTAGCTGACCAGCTTGAAGTCGCCGTGGTCCGGCACGTCGTGGCCGGCCAGGCCGGCGGCGTTGAGCCAGCGGGGGCCGGCGTCGCCGTCGAGCAGGAAGCGGTAGTTGCTGACCGGGTTGCGGACCTCGACGTCGGCCCGCCACCACACGTCACCGCCGGCGGTGCGGTCGACGACCGCCTCGGCGAAGTGCGGCTCGCCGTCGCCGGTGGTGCGCACGTGCACCTGGTCGACGCCGGCGCCGGCCGGTACCCGGACGAAGACCGGCACGGTCTGCCCGAGCGCGGGCTCCTGCTCCGGCACGTAGGTGGCGGATCCGTCGTGGTGCGGCTGTAGGGACATGGTGGGGCCTTTCGCGTCGTACCGACAGTGAGTGGGGCGACCGTCGCGATCGGTCACCCGACCGCGACGGTCCGCCCTCCAAACCGCTGTGGTGTACGCCGACACGACGCCCTTGCCGCAGCGTGAGCCGAGGAGGCTCAGCCCTTGACGGCTCCGGAGGTGAGGCCGGAGACGATGTAGCGCTGGAGAAGTTGGAACACCAGCACCGTGGGGATCGCGGTGAGCAGCGTGCCCGCCGCGAACATCCCGAAGTTGTTGTTGCGTTCGCCCGCCACCAGGCCGTACATGCCGACCGCGAGGGTCTTCGACTCGGTGTTGGTGAGGAACACGTTGGCGATGATGAACTCGTTGATCGAGCCGATGAACGCGAGCAGGCCGGTCACCGCCAGGATCGGCGCCACCAGCGGCAGCATGATCCGGAAGAAGACCTGCACGTGCGAGGCGCCGTCCATGGTCGCCGACTCGTCCAGCTCCTTCGGCAGCGTGTCGAAGAAGCCCTTCATCAGCCAGGTGTTGGCCCCCAGCGCACCACCCATGTAGAGCAGGAACAGGCCCCACGGGGTGTTGAAGCCGATCACCGGGTAGAGGTCGGTGAGCGTGGTGAAGATCAGGAAGATAGCCACGATCGCCAGGAACTGCGGGAACATCTGGATCAGCAGCAACGCCAGCAGGCCGACCCGACGCCCGGCGAACCGCATCCGCGAGAACGCGTACGCGGCCAGCGCCGACAGGAAGATCGACGCGAAGCTGGCCACGCCCGCGAGCAGCAGCGAGTTGAGGAACCAGTGGCCGAACGCGGTGCGGTCGAACAGGTTGGTGAAGTTCTCCAGCGACGCACCGGTCGGCAGCAACTGGGTCGAGGAGAGCGTGCCGAGCGGGTTGAGCGCCGCCGAGATCACGAACAGGATCGGGAAGAGGCTGAACACCACGGCCAGCACCCCGACCAGGTGCCGCCAGCCGACCTGGGTGAACCACCGGTTGCGGGTCCGGCCGGCCGGACCGCGACCGGTGTGGCGGTGAGCCGCCGGCGTTTCCGCGAGGCTGGTCACGAGTACACCTCCTCCTGCTTGCGGGTGCGCCGGAAGCTGATCGCCGAGACCGTCGCCACGATCGCGAAGATGAAGATCGAGACGGTGGCCGCCAGGCCGAACTCGGCGCCCTGGGCGCCGAACGCCAGCCGGTAGGTGTAGGTGATCAGCAGGTCGGTGGCGCCGTTGCGCGGGTTGTCCGGCGCGAACGGCCCGCCCTCGGTGGTGAACAGGATCGCGTTGACGTTGTTGAAGTTGTACGCGAACGACGCGATCAGCAGCGGCGAGAGCGCCACCAGCAGCAGCGGCAGGGTGACCGCCTTGAACGACTGCCAGGGCGACGCCCCGTCGACCGAGGTGGCCTCGGTCAACTCCCGCGGGATGGCCTGGAGCGCGCCGGTCGCCACCAGGAACATGTACGGGTAGCCGAGCCAGAGCTGCACCAGCAGCACCGCGATCCGGGCCGACCAGGCACCGCCGAACCAGTCGACGTCCAGCCCGAACAGGTTGTTGAGCAGGCCGAAGTCGGTGTTGAACATGTCCCGCCAGACCAGCAGCATCGCGAACGAGGGCATGGCGTACGGCAGGATCAGCAGCACCCGGTAGAAGTTGGTGCCCCGCATCCGGGGCGAGTGCAGCGCGAGCGCGATGGCCATGCCGAGCAGGAAGGTGAACCCGGTCGAGCCGATCGCGAACGCGAAGTTCCAGGCCAGGGTGCCGAAGAACGGCTTGGAGATGTTCGGGTCGGTGAGTACCGCGCCGAAGTTCTTCAGCCCGACGTTGACCTTCCAGCCCTGGGTGAGCCGCTCGCCGTCGGCGGCCACGAAGGAGCCGATCTTCTCGTCGGCGGTCCAGGTCTTGCCGGTCTCGCTGTCCTTGACGCAGTCGCAGCCGGCGTCGTACGCCCGGGCCGCCTTGCCCTCGTAGGCCCGGGTGAGGCCGTTGGAGCGGATGGCGCCGTCGTCGGTCGGCACGATCAGCGCGGTGATCGCGTCGCTGCGGCCGCTGGCCTGCCCGATGTTCAGCACGGTGTAGCCGTCGGCGGCGGTGATCTTGCCGCTGAGGCTGCTGACGGTGACGTCGGAGGCGTCGAGCTGACGCAGCCCGCCCGCGTCACCGGCGAAGACCTCCTTGGTCTTCGGGTCGCTGAGCAGGAAGGTCAGGGGCCCGGTCGCCGGATCACCGGTGGTGGCGATGGTGAGCGCGTACTCGGTCGAGCCGGGAACCTGCTTCACCGAGGAGGTCTGGATGGCGACGACCGCGTCGTCCTTGCTGCCGCGGTGTCCGTCGCCGAAGTTCGTGAACGCGGTGCTCGCGGTGTAGAGCACCGGGAAGATCTGGAAGGCGATCAGGAAGAGCGTGCCGGGGACCAGGTACTTGGCCGGGATGTGCCGACGGCTCAGGTAGAGGTAGAACAGGCCGGCGGTGGTGACCGTCAGGACGCCCAGTCCGAGCCAGTATCCGGCCTCGATGAGCGGGAACGCCGCCCAGAGCGCGATTCCGGCCACCAGGCCGAGCAGGACCACCTTGACGAGGAGACCGGTCGCGGTGATCGGCGCGTGGTTCCGCGCGGTACGGGAGGAGCGCGGGAGCCCGGGCCGAGCGGGCTCCCGGCCCGGGGTCCGCGTGGCGGACCCCGGGCCGGACAGCGGCTCGCTCATTACTTGATCTGACCCTGGATGGTCTTGCCAGCGGCCGTGATCGTCTTGGCCGGGTCGGCGCCGCCGATGACGGCGGCCTCGGCCTTGCCGAACGGGTCCCAGATCGCGGCCATGGCCGGGATCGCCGGGAGCACCTGGCCGTTCTTGCCGGCCTCGGAGAACTTGGCCAGGTCCGCGTCCTCGCCCTTGACCTGGTCGAAGGCGGCGGTCAGCGCCGGCGGGCGCGGCTCGGCCTTGTAGAGCGCGACGGCCAGCTCGGGCTTGGTCACGTAGTTGGTGACGAACTCCTGGGCCAGCGCCTTGTTCTTGCCCTTGGCGGCGACGTAGAACGCCTGGACGCCCACGAACGGCTGGGCCTCCTTGGCGCCGGCGAAGCCGGGGACCGGGGAGATGTCGTACTTGATGTTGGCCTTCTTGGCGTCGGCGACGGCCCACGGGCCGGAGACCAGGAAGGCGCACTTCTTGCCGGTGAAGGTGGAGATGGCGTTCTCCGGGGTGATGGAACGCTTGAGCGCGCCGTCGCCCTTCTCACCGAGCTTGCCGATCTTCTGGAACGCGGCGATCGACTCCGGCTTGCCCACGCCCAGGTCCTTCGGGTCGTAGTCGCCGTTGGCGGCGGTGCCGAACAGGTAGCCGCCGGCCGAGGTGTACAGCGGGTAGATGTGGTACGCGTCGCCGTTCTGCCCGGACTGGAGGCAGAGGATCTCGGTGGCCTTCTTCTGCGCCTTGAGCTTCTTGCCGGTGGCGACCAGGTCCTCGATCGTCTTCGGCGCCTCGGGGGCCAGCTCGGTGTTGCGGATCAGCGCGACGTTCTCGGTGGCGTAGGGCACACCGTAGAGCTGGCCGTTGAACGTGACGGCCTTGATCGCGGTCTCGTTGAAGCCGGTCTTCTGCTCGGCCGGCAGCTGGACCGGGTCGATGGCGCCGTTCTGGACCAGGTTGCCGATCCAGTCGTGCGCGCCGACCACGACGTCCGGGCCGCTGCCCTGCTGGGAGGCGGTGACGAAGTTGGTCTGCAGGTCCTTGGAGACGGCCTGGACCTCGACGGTCACGCCGTTCTCCTTGCCGAACTCCTCGGCGAAGGGCTTGAGGGCGGCGGTGCGCTTGTCGTCGGCCCAGATGACCAGCTTGCCACCGGTCGCCTTGCTGGCGGACTGCTCGGCGGCCGGCTTGTCGCTGCCGCTGTCACCACAGCCGGACGCGGCGAGCGCCAGGCCGAGGACGGCGACCACACCCGCGGTACGGATGCGCATCGGTACTCCTGTCGTCATGGCGGTCCGCCGGGGGAAGGGCGACCGCCAGTGGAAACCTCTGAAATTTCTTGCTGACCGGCGCGGGGGTACTGCGCCGCTGCTCTCGCATGTTGCGGGGACGTTAGCAAGAGGTTGCAGAGAATGGAAGGGCTTGCAGAAGTGTACGCAAGACTTTGCCGTTGAGCTAAAGTGCCGCCATGCGCGCTCGACTGTCCGACATCGCCCAACAGGCCGAAGTCAGCGAGGCCACGGTGTCGCGGGTGCTCAACGACCGCCCCGGAGTGGCCCCGGAGACCCGGCAGGCCGTCCTCACCGCCCTCGACGTGCTCGGCTACGAGCGCCCGGCCCGGCTGCGCAAGCGCAGCGCCGGGTTGGTCGGCCTGGTCGTGCCCGAGCTGGAGAACCCGATCTTCCCGGCGTTCGCCCAGGTCATCGAGTCGACCCTGGCGCAGAGCGGGTTCACCCCGGTGCTGTGCACGCAGACCCCGGGCGGGGTCACCGAGGACGAGTACGTGGAGATGCTGCTGGACCGCCAGGTCTCCGGCATCGTCTTTGTCTCCGGCCTGCACGCCGACACCGCGGCGAACCACGACCGGTACCGGGCGCTGATCGCCCGGCCGCTGCCGATCGTCATGATCAACGGGTTCGCCCCCAACATCGCCGCGCCGTTCGTCTCCTGCGACGACCGGGAGGCCACCGAGCTGGCGGTCGCCCACCTGGTCGCGCTCGGCCACCGCCGGATCGGGCTGATCACCGGTCCGGACCGGTTCGTGCCGGTGCAGCGCCGGGTGGCCGGCTTCCGGGCCGCCATGTCCCGGCTCGCCGGCGTGGCCGAGAGCGAGCTGGACGAGTTGGCCGAGCTGTCCCTGTTCGGCGTGGAGGGCGGCGAGGCGGCCGCCGGCCGGCTCATCGAGCGGGACGTCACCGGCATCGTCTGCGGCTCGGACCTGATGGCGCTCGGCGCGATCCGGGCCGCCCGGCAACGCGGCCGGTCCGTGCCCGGCGAGCTGTCCGTGGTCGGCTACGACGACTCGCCGCTGATGGCCTTCACCGATCCGCCGCTGACCACCATGCGTCAGCCGGTGACCGCGATGGCGGTCGCCGCGGTGCGGGCCCTGGTCGACGAGATCAACGGGCACGCGGCCCCGCACTCGGAATACCTGTTCCGTCCCGAGCTGGTGGTGCGCGGCTCCACCGCTGTCGCCCGCCCCACCCCCACGGTCAAGCGCCAGCGCCCCACCCCCAGCTCCCTCGCCGTCCCCGCCTGACGCCGACCCCTCGCCCCCGCCGTCCCGCGATCCGGGACGGCTACCCGTGCGTGATCGGCCTGGCCGGAGCGTGATCGCGGTCATTTCTTGCGCAAGGAATGCTTGACTCTTGCAGAGGCGGCGCGGCATTCTGCTCAGACACCCTGTGCCGCCACAGAACGGGAATCGACGCCGATGACCTCCGCCCCCACCCCCGCGCCGCTGACCACCGACGACGACTGGTGGCGCTCCGCGGTCGTCTACCAGGTCTACGTCCGCAGCTTCGCCGACGCGAACTCCGACGGCGTCGGCGACCTCCAGGGCATCCGGGGGCGCCTGCCCTACCTGCGCGACCTGGGCGTCGACGCGCTCTGGCTGACCCCCTTCTACACCTCCCCGCAGGTCGACGCCGGCTACGACGTGGCCGACTACCGCGACGTCGACCCGCTCTTCGGCAACCTGACCGACTTCGATGAGATGATCACCGACGCCCACGCCCTGGGCCTGCGGATCATCGTCGACCTGGTGCCCAACCACACCTCAAGCGCGCACCCGTGGTTCGCCGCCGCGCTCGCCGCCGGCCCCGGCTCACCCGAGCGCGAGCGCTACCTGTTCGCCGACGGCAAGGGCGAGCAGGGCGAGCTGCCCCCCAACGACTGGGAGAGCATCTTCGGCGGCCCCGCCTGGACCCGGGTCGTCGACGGCCAGTGGTACCTGCACCTGTTCGACCCGGCGCAGCCCGACCTGAACTGGCGCCACCCCGAGGTGCGCGCCGAGTTCGAGGACGTCCTGCGGTTCTGGCTGGACCGCGGCGTGGACGGCTTCCGGATCGACGTGGCGCACGGGATGATCAAGGCCGAGGGCCTGCCCGACGTGGGCTTCAACTCGATGACCACCGGGCAGCGCCAGTCGGAGCTGCTCGGCAAGGGCCGGCTGCCCTACTTCGACCAGGACGAGGTGCACGACATCTACCGCGCCTGGCGGCCGATCCTGGACAGCTACCCCGGCGGACGGATGGCGGTCGCCGAGGCCTGGGCCGAGACGCCGCAGCGGCTGGCCCGCTACATCGGTCCGGACGAGCTGCACCAGGCGTTCAGCTTCGACTTCCTCGACGCCACCTGGTCGGCCGACTCGTTCCGCAAGGTGATCGACACGGCGCTTGCCGAGTCGACGATCGTCGGCGCGCCGACCACCTGGGTGCTCTCCAACCACGACCGGCAGCGCCACGTCACCCGCTACGGCGACGGCGAGGTCGGCCTGCGCCGCGCCCGGGCCGCCGCGCTGCTGATGTTCGCGCTGCCCGGCTGCGCGTACGTCTACCAGGGCGAGGAACTGGGCCTGCCGGAGGTGCTGGACCTCCCCGACGAGCTGCGCCAGGACCCGGCGTTCCGGCGCACCGGCGAGAGCCGCGACGGCTGCCGGGTGCCGATCCCGTGGAGCGGCGAGCTGGCCCCGTACGGCTTCGGGCCGGACGGCAGCGAGCTGAGCTGGCTGCCCGCGCCGGCGACCTGGCGGGCCCTCTCGGTGGCCGCCCAGACCGGAACGCCCGGCTCGACGCTGGAGCTCTACCGGGCCGCGCTGCGGATCCGGGGCGAGCACCCCGCGCTGGCCGGCCTCGCCGGCATCACCTGGCTGGAGACCGAGCCCGGCGTGCTGGCGTTCCGTCGCGCCGCCGGTGACACCGAGCTGACCTGTGTGGTCAACCTCAGCGGCGCCGACGTGACCGTGGCCGGCCACGGCCGGCCGCTCGTCGCCAGCGCCGACCTCACCGAGCGGGGCGACGGACACGTCCTGCCGGTGGACACGACCGCGTGGTTCGAACGGCGCTGAGCCGGGTAACCCGCCAACGACCTGGCCGTCCGTTGTGCCCCGCGCCGACGGGCGGCTGGGCTGCCGACCCCTTGTGGTGGGGGGTGAGGTGGTACCGGCCCCCGGGAGTCCGCTCCCGGGGGCCGGTGTCCATCGACGCCCGCGCCGGCGGTCAGCCGCCCTTCGCGGTGAGCAGCGCGGCGATCCGGGCGAACCCGGCCCGGACCTCGTCGCGGTCCGGCGGGCTCGCCGGCTGCGGCTCCGGCTGGCGCTCGGCGGCCAACTCCAGCTCGTCGTCGATGACGTCCTCGAAGTCGCCGTAGAGATCCGCCTGGTCGATCTCGGCCACCTCGTCGGCGGCGGCGATCTGGGCGGCGGCGATCTCGCCGCGGATCTCCTCCGGGGTGAGCGCCGGAAGCAGCGGCTCCACCACCGCCATCAGCTGTTCCTCCGCCACCACCGCCTCGGCCAGCGCCAGCGCGTGCGGTCGTTCGTACGGGCCGCAGACCACCGGCTCCCACTCGTCCTCCGCGCCGAGCGGGCCGAACGTGATGATCCACGGCAGGCCCAGCATCGGCGAGTCGTCCGGCAGGTCCAGTGTCACGAGTGCGCCCACCGGCCCATCATGGTCGCTGCGCGCCCGCGCGGGGACGCCAATCCCCCGACTCTCCCCGCTCAGGCGACCGCTCTCCACCACGCGTACCGGCGTCCAGCGCCGCACGGACCAGGGCGAGCGCCCGCTCCGGCGGGACACCCAGGCGACGCGCCTCGGCCGCGTACCCGGCGGCGGCGCGGTGCAGCCGGTCGGTGGCGTCGTCGCGGCCCGGGGCCACCACGGTGCCGTGCCGGCCCCGGGTCTCCACCAGGCCGGCGGACTCCAACTCGCGGTAGGCCCGGGCCACCGTGTTCACCGCCAGGCCCAGGTCGGCGGCGAGCTGCCGGACCGCGGGCAGCCGGGTGCCCACCGCCAGCCGACCGTCGCCGATGGCGCTCGCGAGCTGCGCGCGCACCTGCTCGTACGGGGGCACCGCCGACTCGGCGTCGACCCGGACGCGCGGGCTCATCCGCCGCCTCCGGGTGTGCCCGGATCGGTCTCCTCGTCGAGCACGTCCGCCTCCACGTCCACCTCCCGCGCCCC
The DNA here is from genome assembly GCF_900090105.1 of Micromonospora humi. Classification (GTDB taxonomy): domain Bacteria; phylum Actinomycetota; class Actinomycetes; order Mycobacteriales; family Micromonosporaceae; genus Micromonospora; species Micromonospora humi. Next base: position 337,210 of record NZ_FMDM01000004.1, read on the forward strand.
GGCCCCACCCTCGGCCAGGTCCACCACCCGGCCGTAGCGGCTGGTGGCGGCGAGCGCGGCGCCGAAGAGCACCAACTGGTTGAGCAGGTAGAGGTAGAGCAGCAGGCCCACCGCGGTGGCCACCACCGTGTAGGCGGGGTTCCGCTCGGTGCGCACCACGTAGTAACGCCCCACGGTGTTGAGCAGGGTGATGCCGATGGCGACGGTCAGCACCGCCGGGCGCAGCCGGCGGCGGCTCATCCGCAGCCGGGGCACGGCCAGCAGCAGCGCGGCGGCCAGCACGGCGTTGACCAGCACGCTGAGCACCGCGCTGACCGTGGTCAGGCCGACCGAGCCGGTGCTGCGCAGCAGGAAACGCAGCAGCGACTCCAGCGCGTCGACGGCGGCGACCGAGACGAAGAGCAGCACGAAGACCGCGACCAGCACGCCGAGGTCGACCAGGCGACGCATGACCAGGTTGCCGGGCTGCTGGTTGAAGCCGTACATCAGCCGCTGCGAGGAGCGGATCGCCTCCACCCACCCGATCCCGGTGAAGACCAGGATGATCAGGCCGACCACGCCGACGGTGTTGCTGCTCTCGGCGATCTGCGCCGGGTCGAGGAAGGGCAGGTTCTCCCGGAGGAAGTCGGCCGCCGCGCGGCTGACGTCCTCGTTGTCGCGCAGCACCGCGCCGAAGATCCAGTACGCGACCAGCGCGAGCGCGAACACGGCGAAGAAGCCGTAGTAGGCGATGGCGGCGGCGAGCCGACCGGCGAGCAGGTCGGCGTAGAGCGTCCCGGCCTGCCACAGGTGGTCGAAGACCGGCGAGCGACCACGGGCCGCGTCGATCCGGCGCCCGACCGCCGCCTCGATCCGGCCGAAGACGTTCACCCCGCCATCCTCGCCGATCACCGCCCCCGGCGGAGGAGGCCCGGCGGGTCGGGTGTTCAGCGCCGGCCGCCGAGCCGGAAGTCGCGGCGGGGCTGCCACCGGGCCGCCCCGCTGTGCGAGAAGAGCGTGAACGCCTCCACCTCGAACAGCGCGGAGAAGTCGGCGAGATCCTCGTAGGCCTTGTCGAGCACCTCGGGCGGCACGTCCTGGGCCACGGTCACGTGCGGGTGGTAGGGGAACCGCGCCTCGCGGCGCAGCTCGGGGGCCGAGTTGATGGCGGAGGCGAGCAGCTCGCACTCGCTGATCCCGGCCGCCACCGTCACGAAGACCACCTGGGTGACCGGGCGGAACGTGCCGGTGCCGCGCAGGTGCAGGGTGAACGGCAGGTGCGCGGCGGCCACCCCGGTCAGGTGCTCCTCGACCGCGGGCAGCGCGTGGATCGGGATCTCGGTGGGCCCGAGCAGGGTGACGTGGGCCGGCACGGCCAGCGGGTCACCGGCGGAGACCCGCCGACGGGTGAGCATCCCGCCCCACGGCTCGGGGATGTCCACCGCGATCCCGATCTGGATCGTGTCCCCGCCGGCCGTCACGTTGTCCGACATCTCTGCGCCGACCGCTACTCGGACCGCACCGGGGGGAAGAAGCCGACCCGGTCGTACGCGGTGCGCAGCGTGCCGGCCGCCACCGCCCGGGCCTTCTCCGCGCCCTGCGCGAGCAGCTTGTCCAACTGGGCCGGGTCGTCCAGGTAGCCGTTGGTGCGCTCCTGGACCGGGGTGACGAACTCCCGCACCACCTCGGCGAGGTCCTTCTTGAGGTCGCCGTAGCCCCGGCCGTCGTACGCGGCGACCAGGTCGTCGATGCCCCGACCGGACAGCGCGGAGTAGATGGTGAGCAGGTTGGAGATGCCCGGCTTCCCCTCCGCGTCGAAGACGATCTCGCGCCCGGTGTCGGTGACCGCGGAGCGGATCTTCTTGGCCGAGCGGGCCGGGTCCTCCAGCAGGTCGATGATGCCGGCCGGGGAGGAGGACGACTTCGACATCTTGGCCGTCGGGTCCTGCAGGTCGGTGATCTTCGCGGTGTCCTTCACGATGTGCGGCACCGGCACCGTGAACGTCGGGCCGAACAGCGAGTTGAACCGCTGGGCCAGGTCGCGGGAGAGCTCCAGGTGCTGCCGCTGGTCCTCGCCGACCGGCACCGCGTGCGCCTGGTAGAGCAGGATGTCGGCGGCCTGCAGGATCGGGTAGGTGAACAGGCCGACGCTGGCCCGCTCGCTGCCCTGCTTCTGCGACTTGTCCTTGAACTGGGTCATCCGGCCGGCCTCGCCGAAGCCGGTGATGCAGCCGAGCACCCAGGCCAGCTGCGGGTGCTCGGGCACCTGCGACTGGACGAAGAGGGTGCTGCGCTCCGGGTCGATGCCCAGCGCGAAGAGCTGCGCGGCCGCCACCCGGCTGCGCCGCTTCAGCACCTCGGGGTCGTGCCCCGCGGTGATCGCGTGCAGGTCCACCACGCAGTAGAACGCGTCGTGGCTGTCCTGCAGGGCCACCCAGTGCCGCAGCGCGCCCAGGTAGTTGCCGAGGTGGAACGAGTCGGCCGTCGGCTGGATGCCGGAGAAGACGCGCGGGCGGACGGGTACGTCGGACATGGCGGTGATTCTGTCAGCAAGGCCGGGGATTCGTCATGACGGGCCGGCGGGTCGGGCCGGTACGGGTGGCGGCGGCCCGTTGACCTCGCGCCGGGGCTCGGGCAGACGCCGGGTGGAGACCGCCAGGCGGGACACCCGCCGGCCGTCGAGCGCCAGCACCCGCAGCAGCCAGCCCTCCGGATCGGTGGCGTCCACCCCGTCGTCCGTCCCGGCCGAGACCGGCACCTCGTCGCCGGTCACCGGCAGGCGGCCCAGCGCGGCCATCACGTATCCGCCGACCGTCTCGTACGGGCCGGCGGGCAGGGGGACGCCCGTGCGTTCGGCGAAGTCGGCCAGGTTGAGCCGGCCGTCGACCACGGCGGGCAGGCCGGCGGGGGCCGGACCGGGTGGGCCGTCGCCCTCGTCGTGGATCTCCCCGACCAGCTCCTCGACCAGGTCCTCGCAGGTGACGATGCCGGCGGTGCCGCCGTACTCGTCGACCACCACGGCCAGGTGGTGGCCCTCCCGGCGCATCTCGGTGAGCGCCGCGAGCACCCGCTTGCTGCCCGGCAGCCGCTTCACCTCGCGGGTCAGCTCCCCGACGGCGACCGGGCCGGCGGGCTCCGGGCGGAGCAGCACGTCCCGCAGGTGCACCAGGCCGACCACGTCGTCGTGGGTGCCGTCCACCACCGGGTAGCGGGTGTGCGGATCGGCCCGCACCAGTCGCTGCGCCTCGGTCACGGGCAGGCCGGCGGCGAGGAAGACCACCTCGGTGCGGGGCACCATCACCTCGCGGATCAGCCGCGCGCCGGCCACCAGCACCTCGTCGATGATCCGGCGCTCGTCCGCGTCGAGCAGCGTGTTGGCCGCCACCAGGTCGCGTAGCTCGGCCTCGCTGATCCGTTCCCGCCCGGCGGTGGGGCTCGCCCCGAGCAGGCCGGTGACCAGGCGGGTGGCGCCGTCGGCGGCCCGCACCACGACGCGGGCCACGGCCCGGGCCAGCGGGCGGGGTTCGCGCCGGGGCCGCCCCGACGGTCGCCGCCGGGGCCCGGGACCACCCGCTTCCCGCATGACAAGCATGGTAGACAGCGCCCGCCGGACGGCAGACCCAATGTGCGTATCTGTTCAATCCTGGTGGATCGTGGTGGAATGGGGGCGGGACTCACTCGACAGCGGCGCCACAGCCGCCGGCCGTAGGGTGATCACGGACGGCCGACGCGGACGCGGCCAGGCAGGAGGACCCCGACGTGAAACTGCTCGTCACCGGCGGCGCCGGCTACATCGGCAGCGTGGTGACCCGGATGCTGCTCGACCACGGCCACCGGGTGACCGTGCTGGACGACCTGCGCACCGGCCACCGCGAGGCGCTCGCCCCCGACGCCACCCACGTCGACCTGCCGGTGCACGAGGCGGCCCGGGTGCTCACCCCCGACGCCGGGTTCGACGGCGTGCTGCACTTCGCCGCCCTGATCGCCGCCGGCGAGTCGATGACCCGCCCCGAGCTCTACTGGCACACCAACACCGTCGGCTCGCTCGCCCTCATCGACGCGGTCCGCGCCGCCCGGGTCCCACGGATGGTCTTCTCCTCCACCGCCGCCGTCTACGGCAACCCCACCGAGCTACCCATCCCGGAAACCGCCGTGAAGGCCCCCACCAGCACCTACGGGGCAACCAAGCTGGCCGTCGACATGGCGCTCACCTCCGAGGCGATCGCGCACGAGCTGGGCGCCGTCTCGCTGCGCTACTTCAACGTCGCCGGGGCCTACCGGCACGACGGCGCGACCATCGGCGAGCGGCACGACCCGGAGACGCACCTCATCCCGATCGCCCTCGACGTGGCCGCCGGCCGGCGCGAGAAGCTCCAGCTCTTCGGCGACGACTACCCCACCGCCGACGGCACCTGCGTCCGCGACTACATCCACGTCGAGGACCTCGCCCGCGCCCACCTGCTCGCCCTCGACGCGGCCACGCCGGGCCGGCACCGGATCTACAACCTGGGCAACGGCAACGGGTTCACCAACCGTCAGGTGGTCGAGGTGGTCCGCGAGGTCACCGGTCACCCGGTGCCGGTCGAGGTGGCGCCGCGCCGCGAGGGCGACCCCGCCGAGCTGGTCGCGTCGTCCGCGCTGGCCCGCGACGAACTGGGCTGGGTGCCGGCGAAGCCGACCCTGCACGACATGGTCGGCGACGCCTGGGCGTTCTACCGCGAGCACATCGCCGGGCCGACCGCATGAGCGGCGACGTCGCGGACCGCGCCACCGCCGGCTTCCGGCAGCGGTACGACGCCGAGCCGGCCGTCCGCTGGGCGGCTCCCGGGCGGGTCAACCTGATCGGCGAGCACACCGACTACAACGACGGCTTCGTGCTGCCCTTCGCGCTCCCCCTGCGTACCGTGGTCGCCGCGGCGCCCGGCCCGGACGGCCGCTGGACGGTCTGGTCGGAGCTGGACGACGAGCCGGTCGAGTTCGGGGCCGCGGAGGCCGACGAGCCCGGCCGGGTCGACGGCTGGGCCGCCTACGTGGCCGGTGTGGTGTGGGCGCTGCGCGCCGCCGGCCTCGACGTCCCGGGCGCGCGGCTCGCGATCGCCTCCGACGTCCCGGTCGGCTCCGGGCTCTCCTCGTCGGCCGCCATCGAGTCGGCGGTCCTGGCCGCGCTGGTCGACCTCGGCGGGCTCGACCTGCCCACCGACCGGTGGCCCCGGCTCGCCCAGCGCGCCGAGAACGACTACGTCGGCGCGCCGACCGGGATCATGGACCAGTCCGCCGTCGTCCGGGGCCGGGAGGGGCACGCGCTCTTCCTCGACTGCCGCAGCGAGGAGGTCGAGCAGATCCCGTTCGACCTGGACGCCGCCGGGCTGGCCGTGCTGGTCGTCGACTCCCGCGCGCCGCACCGGCACGCCGACGGCGAGTACGCCGCCCGGCGCAGGAGCTGCGAACGGGCCGCCGCGACGCTCGGGGTGGCCGCCCTGCGCGACGTGCCCGTCGCCGACCTCGACGCGGCGCTGGCCCGCCTCGACGACGAGGAGACCCGCCGCCGGGTCCGGCACGTGGTCACCGAGAACCAGCGGGTGCTCGACACCGTCGCGTTGCTCCGCGCCGACCGGGCCCGCGACATCGGTCCGCTGCTGACCGCCTCGCACGCCTCGATGCGCGACGACTTCGAGATCACCGTGCCGGAGGTCGACACCGCGGTCGAGGCGGCGCTGGCCGCCGGCGCGCACGGCGCCCGGATGACCGGCGGCGGCTTCGGCGGCTGCGTGCTCGCCCTCGTCGACGCCGCCGACGCCGACGCGGTGGCCGACGCGGTGACCGCCGCGTACGCCGAGCGCGGCTTCGCCGCCCCCGGCACCCTCACGGTCCTCCCCGCCGCCGGCGTCACCCGCGGGTAAGGAGGGGCCCCTTCTTAACGCCTGGCGTCAAGAAGGGGCCCCTTCTCACCCACGGAAGGCTCAGCTGGCCTCGACGATCATGCCGGCGCCGACCGTACGGTTGGTGGACTCGTCGATGATCACGAAGCCGCCCGTCGTGCGATTGCGGCGGTACTCGTCGGCGAGCAGCGGGACGGTGGTCCGCAGCCGGACCCGGCCGATCTCGTTGAGCTTCAGCTCACCGGCCGACTCGTCCCGGTGCAACGAGTTGATGTCCAGCCGGTAGTGCAGCTCGCGCACGATCGCCCGCGCCGACCGGGTGGTGTGCTTGATCGCGTACTTGCCGCCCACCTGGAGCGGCCGGCTCTCGTCCATCCAGCAGACCATCGCCTCGATGTCCTGCGCGACCATCGGCGCGTTGTTCGGCCGGCAGATCATGTCGCCCCGCGAGATGTCGATCTCGTCGGTCAGCCGGACCGTCACCGACATCGGTGGGAACGCCTCGTCCACCGGGCCGTCGGCCGTCTCCACCGCGGCGATCCGGCTGGTGAATCCGGACGGCAGCACCATCACCTCGTCACCCGGCTTGAGCACGCCCGAGGCCACCTGGCCCGCGTAGCCCCGGTAGTCGGTGACGGTGGTGGACTGCGGCCGGATCACGTACTGCACCGGGAAGCGGACGTCGACCAGGTTGCGGTCCGAGGCGATGTGCACCCGCTCCAGGTGGTGCAGCAGCGACGGGCCCTCGTACCACTGCATGTTCTCCGACCGGGAGACGATGTTGTCGCCGCGCAGCGCGGAGACCGGCACCACGGTCAGGTCCGGCACGTCGAGCTTCGCCGCGAACGCGGTGAACTCGTCGGCGATCCGCTCGAAGACCTCCTGCGACCAGTCCACCAGGTCCATCTTGTTGACGCACAGGACCAGGTGCGGCACCCGCAGCAGCGAGCAGAGGAACGCGTGCCGGCGGGACTGCTCCACCAGGCCCTTGCGCGCGTCCACCAGGATCAGCGCCAGATCGGCGGTGGAGGCGCCGGTGACCATGTTCCGGGTGTACTGGATGTGCCCCGGGGTGTCGGCGATGATGAACTTGCGCCGCGGCGTGGCGAAGTAGCGGTACGCCACGTCGATGGTGATGCCCTGCTCCCGCTCGGCCCGCAGGCCGTCGGTGAGCAACGCCAGGTTGGTGTATTCGTCGCCGCGCGCCGCGCTGACCGCCTCGACGGCGGCGAGCTGGTCGCTGAAGAGCGACTTCGTGTCGTAGAGCAGCCGACCGATCAGCGTCGACTTGCCGTCGTCGACGCTGCCGGCGGTGGCGAACCGCAACAGGTCCATCGGCCGTACGCTGGTCTCGCCGTCGGCCGGCGCCAAGGTCTCGACACTCATCAGAAGTAGCCCTCCCGCTTGCGGTCCTCCATGGCGGCCTCGCTGACCCGGTCGTCACCGCGGGTCGCGCCGCGCTCGGTGATCCGCGTCGCGGCCACCTCCTCGATCACCTTCTCCACCGTGTCGGCGTCCGAGCGGACCGCCGCGGTGCAGGAGGCGTCACCCACGGTCCGGTACCGCACCTGGGCCTTGACCGGCTGCTCGCCGGCGCGGGCCCGGAAGAACTCGTTGACCGCGTAGAGCATGCCGTCGCGCTCGATCACCTCGCGCTCGTGCGCGTAGTAGATCGACGGCAGCGGGATCCGCTCCCGGGCGATGTAGTGCCAGACGTCCAGCTCGGTCCAGTTGGACAGCGGGAACACCCGGATCGACTCGCCGGGGTGGTGCCGGCCGTTGTAGAGCGACCACAACTCCGGACGCTGGTTCTTCGGGTCCCACTGGCCGAACTCGTCGCGGAAGCTGAACACCCGCTCCTTGGCCCGGGCCTTCTCCTCGTCCCGCCGGGCGCCGCCGAAGAGCGCGTCGAAGCGGTGCTTCTCCACCGCGTCCAGCAGCACCGGCGTCTGGATCCGGTTGCGCGTGCCGTCCGCCGCCTCGCGGACCATGCCCTTGTTCAGGGCCTCCGGGACGCTCGCCACGATGAGCTGCAGGCCCAGCTCGGCCACCCGCTGGTCGCGGTAGTCGAGCACCTCGGGGAAGTTGTGCCCGGTGTCCACATGCATCACCGGGAACGGGATGTTGGCCGGCGCGAACGCCTTCTGCGCCAACCGGAGCATCACGATCGAGTCCTTGCCGCCGGAGAAGAGCAGCACCGGCCGCTCCATCTCGGCGACCACCTCGCGCATCACGAAGATGCTCTCCGCCTCGAGCGCGTCGAGGTGCGACACCTGGTAGGCGGCGGGGGCCGTCATGACACGAACTCGATTCGCTCGGATCCGCACATCGGATTCCAGACCTTTCCGGTCGGACTCGTGAAGAAGAACGCTCAGGTTACCCGGAGTGCCGCTGCAACGCCGCAAGCAACCGACTCGCGAGATCCTTGCGGCAGACCAACAGATCCGGTAGGCGTGGGTCGGCCTCGTTGTATTTCAGCGCAGAACCGTCGATCCGGGAAGCGTGCAGTCCGGTGGCCGTCGCCACAGCGACCGGAGCGGCCGAATCCCACTCGTACTGGCCGCCCGCGTGGATGTACGCGTCGACCTCACCGGTGACCACGGCGGCGATCTTCGCACCCGCCGAGCCCATCGGAACCAGATGAGCGCCGACGTCCGCCGCCAGATCGGTCAGGAAAACCGGCGGACGGCTACGACTCGCCGCCAACCGGATGGTCCGCGCGCCACCCGCCGTCGCCGCCTCCACCCGCATCGGCGGGTAGGCCGGCGGGTAGTCCGTGCCCAGCACCCGGTGCTGCGCCGGCAGGCCCACCGCGCCCGCGACCAGACCGTGCGGCGTGGGCGCGTGCCGCGACCAGAGCGCCACGTGCACCGCCCAGTCGGCGCGCCCCTCCTCGGCGTACTCCCGGGTGCCGTCCAGCGGATCGACGATCCACACCCGGTCCGCGGTCAGCCGGGGCATCGCCTCCCTGCTCACCTCCGCGGTCCAGGCCAGGCGCGAACCCTCGTCCTCCTCCGACAGGATCGCGTCCGCCGGGCGCCACCGGGCCAGCTCGGTCCGGATCAGGTCGTGCGAGACCTTGTCCCCGGCCGACCGCAACGCCCCGGCGTCGGCGAAGCCCATCTCCGCGCGCAGGTCCGTCAACGCCTGCCCGGCCCGCGACGCCAGCCAGCGGGCGAACGCGCCGTCGATCATCGGAGGACTGCCCATCGTGTTACCGCTCCCGTCGCCCGCCTTCGCTCACGCCGAAAGGCGCAGACTACCGGCCGGCGCCGGGTCCGCCGGTCACGCCCCGTGGTACAGGTTCTGCGTCGGCTCCACACCCTTGGTGACCACCGACTCCACCACGTCCGCCGCGCGGTCGACCAGGAACTCCAGCTCCTTGCGCTCCGCGGCGGAAAAATCCGAGAGTACGAAGTCAGCCGGGTCCTGCCGGCCCGGCGGGCGCCCCACGCCGAACCGCACCCGCGGGTAGTCCTTCGTGCCGAGCGACTTCGACATCGACCGCAGGCCGTTGTGCCCACCCTCGCCGCCGCCGAACTTCACCCGCACCTGGCCGTAGCCGATGTCCAGCTCGTCGTGCACCGCGATCACCCGCGCCGGCGGGATCTTGTGGAACTGGGCCAGCCCCGCCACCGGGCCACCGGAGAGGTTCATGTAGGTCAGCGGCTTCACCAGCACCAGCTTCGGGCCGCCGAACCCCAGCCGCCCCTCGGCGACCTCGGCCACCGCCCGCTTGTGCCGGCCGAACTTCGCGCCCACCCGCGCCGCCAGCAGGTCGGCCACCATGAACCCCACGTTGTGCCGGTTGTTCGCGTACTCCCGACCGGGGTTGCCCAGGCCGACCACCAGCCACGGCCCCGCCTCGTCCGTCACCTGAGAACCCCTTCCCGCTCGCCTGCCCGACGCCCCGCTCCGATACGCCGACAGGCGCCCCCGAACCCCGGGGACGCCTGTCGCACAGCCTGCGGACCGATCAGGCCTCGGTCTTCTCCTCGGCCGGAGCCTCGCCCTCGGCGGCCGGAGCGCCCTCCGGAGCCTCGGCGGTCTCCTCGCCGGCCTCGGCCTCGGCCTCCTCGGTGGCCTCCTCGACCTCGGGGAGGGTGGCCTCGAGCTGCTCGGCGGTCGGGGCGGCGGTCACCGAGGCGACAGCGGTCTCCTCGTCGGTGGCCAGCTCGACGCCGGACGGCAGCTCGACGTCGGCGGCGGTGATCGTGGTGCCCGGCTCGGCGCCCTCGATCGACGCCTCCAGGTGGTCCGGCACCTTGGTCGCGTCGGCGGTCACCGACAGCGTGTCGTGGTCGTGCACGATCAGGGTGTCCTTCGCGGCCTCACCGGTCAGCTGGACCGGGACCTCGACGGTGACCTTCTCGCCGCGGCGGACCAGCAGCAGGTCCACGTGCTCGAAGCTGTCCTTGATCGGGTCACGCTGGATCGCCTTCGGCAGCGCCAGCACCTGGGTGCCGTCGCTCACCTCGATCGCGAAGAGCTGGTTCGCGCCACCCTTGCGGATCGCGGCGGCGAACTCACGCGCCGGCAGCGCGATGTGCTTGGGCTTCTCGCCGTGGCCGTACAGCACGGCGGGCACCTTGCCGGCCCGGCGGGTACGACGGGCACCACCCTTGCCGAACTCGGTACGGGGCTCGGCGCTGATCTTTACCTCGGACACGGGGAAACTCCTGATGCTTCGCTGCGGCGGCTTGTCGTCTGGCGGTGCTGGGCGAGGGGCTCGCTGGGGCTCAAGGTCATGAACGACCGCCCGGAGCACCGCGTCGATGACGGCGCCTCCGTGCGGTGCTATTCAGCAGCCCGCCGGGCACCCTCGCCGTGGCAACCGCACCAGTCTACCCGAGCGATTTCCCGGCTCTCCGGCAGTCCCCATATCACCGCACCGGCCGGACCGCAGGGCAACGGCCCGGCCGCCGGACGACGCCGGCGGCCGGACCGGACGATCAGCTCAGGCCACCGAAGAGGGTGGTCACCGAACCGTCGTCGAAGACCTCGCGGATCGCCCGGGCCAGCAGCGGCGCGATCGACAGCACGGTCAGCTTGTCGAGCTGCTTCTCCGGCGGCAACGGCAGCGTGTTCGTCACCACGACCTCGCTGATCGGGCTGTTCTTCAGCCGCTCCGTCGCCGGGTCCGACAGCAGCGCGTGCGTCGACGCGACCACGATCTCGGCCGCCCCCGACTCCTTCAGGATGTCGGCCGCCTTGGTGATCGTGCCACCGGTGTCGATCATGTCGTCGACGATCAGGCACACCCGGCCCTCGACCTCACCGACCACACGGTTCGCCACCACCTGGTTCGGCTTCATCGGGTCCCGGGTCTTGTGGATGAACGCCAGCGGGCAACCGCCCAGCCGGTCCGTCCACCGCTCGGCCACCCGCACCCGGCCCGAGTCCGGCGCCACCACCGTCATCGGACGGCCGGCGTACCTGTGCTCCACGTACTCGGCCAGGATGTCCATCGCGAACAGGTGATCCACCGGGCCGTCGAAGAAGCCCTGGATCTGCGCGGTGTGCAGGTCGACGGTGAGGATGCGGTTCGCCCCCGCGGTCTTCAGCAGGTCGGCCACCAGCCGCGCCGAGATCGGCTCCCGCCCCCGGTGCTTCTTGTCCTGGCGCGCGTACGGGTAGAACGGCAGCACCACGGTGATCCGCTTGGCCGAGCCGCGCTTCAGCGCGTCGATCATGATCAGGGTCTCCATGACCCAGGTGTTCACCCCGTGCGTCACGGACTGCACCACGAAGGCGTCCGAACCACGCACCGAGTCCTTGAACCGTACGAAGATCTCACCGTTGGCGAACTCGTAGGCGTCGGCGGGCGTCGGCGCGACGCCGAGCACCTCACCGATCTCCTTGGCCAGCTCCGGAAAACCCCTCCCGGAGAAGAGCATCAGGCTCTTGCGGTTCTCGGCGACGATGCTGCCCATGGGCCCGTCTGCTCCCGTGTGTCGGTGGTGCCCGGCGGCGGTGGGGCCGGGGACTGTTCGGTTGCAGTATCCCCCCGGTTCACCGGTCCACCCATGGCCCGGCCGCCCCCGTGGATTCAGTCACCTTCGCTTGCGGACCCGCCCGACTCCGACGCACCCTCACCGGCCCGTCGCGCCGCCTCCGCGGCCGCCGTGCCGGCCCGCTTGCGCAGCACCCAGCCCTCCACGTTGCGCTGCTGACCCCGGGCCACCGCCATCGCGCCCGCCGGCACGTCCGCGATGATCACCGAACCGGCCGCGGTGTACGCGCCGTCGCCCACCCGCACCGGCGCCACGAACATGTTGTCCGCCCCGGTGCGCGCGTGACTGCCGATGGTGGTGTGGTGCTTGCGCACCCCGTCGTAGTTGACGAAGACCGAGGCGGCGCCGATGTTGCTGTGGTCGCCGATCGTCGCGTCCCCCACGTACGACAGGTGCGGCACCTTCGAGCCCTCACCGATCGACGCCTTCTTGGTCTCCACGAACGTGCCGACCTTCGCCTTGCGGGCCAGCCGCGACTCCGGCCGCAGGTAGGCGTACGGGCCGACGCTGGCCTGCGGGCCCACCTCGGCGCCCACCGCGTGGCTGCGCACCACGCTCGCGCCCTCGCCCACCACGGTGTCCACGAGCGTGGTGTCCGGGCCGACCAGGGCACCCGCGCCGACCGTCGTGGCCCCCTGCAACTGGGTGTTCTGGTCGATCACCGCGTCCCGCTCCACGGTCACCGTCACGTCGATCCAGGTGGTGTGCGGGTCGAGGAGGCTCACCCCGGTGCGCATCCAGCCCTCGTTGACCCGGTCGCGCAGCAGCCGGCGCAGCCCGGCCAGCTCCACCCGGTCGTTGCAGCCCAGCGTCTCCACGTGGTCGGCCGCGACGTGCACCGCGACCGGCTCGCCCGCGTCCCGGAGCAGGGCGAAGACGTCCGTCAGGTATTCCTCGCCCTGGTCGTTGTCGGTGGAGAGCTTGCTCAGCGCCTCCCGCAGCCGGGCCACGTCGAACGCGTAGATGCCGGCGTTGATCTCCCGCAGCGCGCGCTGCTGCGGCGTGGCGTCGCGCTCCTCGACGATCTGCTCCAGCTGCCCCTGCACGTCCCGCACGATCCGGCCCAGGCCGGTCGGGTCCGGCACCTCGGCGGCCAGCACGGTCGCCGCCGCGGCGGCACCCTCGTGCGCCTCGACGAGAGCCGCGACCGTCTCCGGGCGCAGCAGCGGCACGTCGCCGTTGATCACCACGACCGTGCCGGTGGCGTCCGGCGCGGCGTCCAGCGCGATGCGGACCGCGTGCCCGGTGCCGAGCTGGCGCTCCTGGAGGACCGGCGTGGCCGCCGGGGCCACCTCGGTCAGGTGCGCCCGGACCTGGTCGGCACCGTGGCCGACCACGACCACGGTGCGGTCCGCGCCCAACGGCTCGGCGGCGACCAGGACGTGACCGAGCAGGGTACGGCCGAGCAGTGGGTGCAGCACCTTGGGCAGGGACGACTTCATCCGCTTGCCCTCACCGGCGGCGAGCACGACAACGGTGCGGAGGTGGGGCTGGGACACGACGTGGCTCCCGTCGGGACGGCGACAGTCTCGCGGTCATGCTAACCACGCGACGGAGGGCAAAGAGCAGAAGCTCCCGGGAGAGGATTCGAACCCCTATAATCAGGACCAAAACCTGACGTCCTGCCATTAGACGACCCGGGATGGTCTAAAACGGGCAAAGAGGATCCCGCTCAACGGCTGCCTACACCTTACCGGTCGAGAGGTGGATCTTCATCGCTCATTCCCTTCATGATCCCCTCGATCCGCCAGTAGAGCCGACTCCCGCCGACGACATGCACGGTCAGGCAACCGCGATAGTCGCTGCCGACGTTCTTGCGCGTGGTCGCCGGTCGATGCCTCTTGATGGTGGTGCGCTGGAAGTGATCCGCCGGCACACCCACCCGATCCGCCCACCACCGGACCGCGGCGTCGGCGTCGGCCGTCTCGTGAATGCTGACCCGGAAGCGCCGACCCTCGGGCGCCACCTCGACGGCGTCCAGAAAACGCAGGAAGAGCCGGACCAGCATCGGGTCACTGTTGACGAACTTGATCCGGCAGTCGTTCGGACGCCACGGCTTGGCCTTCCCGCCCTCGCACCAGTAGATCGCCGCCCCGATCAGCAGCAGCTCGCGGGACCCCAGCCGCCGCACCCATGCGGCCGCCGCCGCAACCTCGTCGGCCCGGGCCGCGTCCCGGGCCGCTCGGTGCGCGGCCCACTGGGCGTCCGAACGGGCCTGCTGGGCGATCCGACGTCGCCGTAGCACCAGCGCCGGATCAAGCGGCAGGTGCCGGGTCCAGAGGTAGGCCGTCGACGTGGAGATCCTCAGCCGCGCGGCGATCTCGCCCACCGGACAACCGGAGCGCCGCAGCGCGAGCGCCCGGGCATGCAACTCGGGCTTCCGCCCGCGATAGACGGGCGTGTTCGCCGGAGTGTCGTCGACAGCCACGCGACCAAAATAGAACAGGTGTACGACAACAGGTGGACCGGTCGGCTCCCGTCCACCGGGCCTGGCAGGATGGGGCGGGTGACCGATGTTCCCGGCAGCGACCGCGCTCGCCGGCGGGCCGTCCCGGCAGCCAAGCCCTCCCGGGTCCGGATGTCCGCGACGCAGCGACGCGAGCAGTTGATCTCGATCGCTCGGCAGATCTTCGCCGAGCGCGGGTTCGACGCCACCTCGGTCGAGGAGATCGCGGCGCGGGCGAAGGTGTCCAAGCCGGTGGTCTACGAGCACTTCGGCGGCAAGGAGGGGCTCTACGCGGTGGTGGTGGACCGGGAGGTCCGCTCGCTGCTGGACCGGATCACCACGGCGTTGACCGCCGGTCACCCCCGGGAGTTGTTGGAACAGGCCGCGCTGACGTTGCTGACCTACATCGAGGAGGAGACCAGCGGGTTCCGGGTGCTGGTCCGGGAGTCGCCGTTGATGTCGGCGACCGGCAACTTCAGCAGCGTGATGAACGACGTCGCACACCAGGTGGAGCACATCCTGGGCGCGGAGTTCCACAGCCGGGGGTACGACCCGAAGCTGGCGGAGCTCTACTCGCAGGCGCTGGTGGGCATGGTGGCGTTGACCGGGCGCTGGTGGCTGGAGGTCCGCAAGCCGCGCAAGGAGGCGGTGGCGGCGCACCTGGTGAACCTGGCCTGGAACGGCCTGTCCCACCTGGAGTCGAAGCCGGGCCCGATCAGCGGTTAGGCCCCTCGGCGACCGGGTGGTAGCGGCGCCGGCGCTCCTCCTCGGCGTGCTCGGGCGGGCCCACCTTGTCGTAGAGGCCGGTGGCGAGCAGGATCAGCCCGAACAGCATCGACACGATGACGGTGGACATCGAGAAGTTCAGGAAGTTCGCCGAGGTCTGCAGCACCGACATCATCAGGATGCCGGTGACCAGGAAGACCGCGCCGGCGGTGAGGTTCATGTAGTGCCCGAGGTTGTCGCGGCGGGACGCGCCGAGCATGAGCACCGCGCCGAAGACCACCGAGACCAGCGAGAAGGCCAGGTTGGTGCGCAGCCCGAGGGCCCAGTTGGCGTCCCGGCCGAACAGCCCGTCACCCCAGGTCTGGAACACGCCCCAGACGCCGAAGACCAGGATGTAGAGGCCGATGAGCCCGGACAGCACCCGGTAGAGCGGTCGCGCGGGGTGGTTCACCGGGAAGTGCGCCATGGTGCCCTCCAGTCGCCTGACTGATTCGGGGCAATTGTCGCCTGAGCCGCCCGCCTCCGTCCGGAAAACGCCGACGGCCCGGCGCGTCGCGCCGGGCCGTCGGGGCGGAACGGATCAGAGCACCAGCCGGGCCTTCTGCCAGGCCTCGTGCTCGTCGTCGGTGCCGACCTTGCCGTACATGCCGACCACCAGGAGCACCAGCGACAGGGTGAGGACCACGACCACCGTCATGATCGAGAAGTTGAGCACGTTGGCGTCCGTCTGGAGGAACGCCAGCGCGGCCAGGCCGACGACCATCAGGGAGTAGGCCATCCACTGGTTGATCACCACGTCGAGGTTGCGGCCGATCACGGTGCCGGCCAGGATCACGACGCCGATCAGCACGGACAGGAGCGAGAAGCCCATGTTGGTGCCCTGGCCGAGAGCCTTGGTGTCGTCCTGGGCGAAGAAGTCGCCGCCGGCGGCGGCGATGACACCGAGCGCACCGAAGACGACGAAGTAAAGACCGACCAGCCCGCCGATCGCCCGGAAGATCGGCCGCGCGGGGTGGTTGACGGGGGTGTGGGCCATCTCTGCGTCTCCAAGACCGTTCGGATGAGGGTTCCACCGCAGATTGTCCCGTACGCCGGTCAGTGACGCCGCACACCCCCACTCCTCAGCCGCCGGGCAGCTCCTCCGCCAGCGCCAGCCAGGTCTCCTCGGTGCGGTCCCGCTCCGCCCGCACCTCCTTGAGCTGGGCGTCCAGCTCGGCGACCCGGGCATAGTCGGTGGCGTTCGCGGCGAGCTGCTCGTGCAGGCCCGCCTCCTTCTGCTCGAGCTTGGCGATCTGCCGTTCCAGCCGGTTGAGCTCCTTCTTCGCGGTGCGTACCTCGGCGGCGGACATGCCGTCGCGGGCGGCCGCGGCCGAGCCCGGGGTGAGGTCGGCGGGCGCCGGGCCGCCGGCCGCGGCCGCGCGCGCCAGGTATTCCTCGACGCCGCCGGGCAGGTGCACCAGCCGGCCGTCGCCGAACATCCCGTACGCGACGTCGGTGACCCGCTCGATCAGGTAGCGGTCGTGGCTGGCCACCACGATGGTGCCGGGCCAGGAGTCGAGCAGGTCCTCCAGCGCGGCGAGGGTGTCGGTGTCCAGGTCGTTGGTGGGCTCGTCGAGCAGGAGCACGTTGGGTTCGCCGGCGAGCAGCCGCAGCATCTGCAGGCGGCGGCGCTCGCCGCCGGAGAGGTCGCTCACCGGGGTCCAGAGCCGTCGGTCGTCGAAGCCGAAGATCTCGGCGAGCTGGGACGCGCTGATCTCCCGGTCGCCGAACTGCACCCGGCGGGCCACCTCCTCGACCGCCTCCAGGACGCGCAGGTGACCGGGGAGTTCGGCGAGCTCCTGGGAGAGGAACGCCGGCCGCACCGTCTGCCCGGCGGCGAAGCGCCCGCCGTCGGCCCGGGTCACGCCGGCGAGCAACCGCAGCAGGGTGGTCTTGCCGGCGCCGTTGCGACCCAGCACGGCGATCCGGTCGCCGGGCCCGACCTGCCAGGTGGTGTCGCGCAGGATCTCCTTCGGGCCGGCGTGCAGGGTGACGTGCTCCAGGTCGTACACCTGCTTGCCGAGCCGGGCGGTGGCCAGCCGTTGCAGCGACATGGTGTCGCGCGGCTCCGGCACGTCGGCGATGAGCGCGTTGGCCGCGTCGATGCGGAACTTGGGCTTGGACGTCCGTGCCGGCGGGCCCCGGCGCAGCCAGGCGATCTCCTTGCGGAGCAGGTTCTGCCGGCGGGCCTCGGTGGCGGCGGCGAGGCGTTGCCGCTCGATGCGGGCGAGCGTCCAGGCGGCGAAGCCGCCCTCGTAGGCCCGGACGGTCTGGTCGGCCACCTCCCAGGTGGTGGTGCAGACGGCGTCGAGGAACCACCGGTCGTGGGTGACCACGACGAGCGCGCCCTTGCGGGTGACCAGGTGCCGGGCCAGCCAGTCGACGCCGCCGACGTCGAGGTGGTTGGTGGGCTCGTCGAGGACCAGGAGGTCGGCGTCGCGGACCAGCAGCGCGGCGAGCGCGACCCGGCGGCGTTCCCCGCCGGACATCGGACCGACCGGGGTGTCGAGGCCGAGATGGGGCATGCCGAGGCCGTCGAGGATGGCCCGGACGCCGGCGTCGCCGGCCCACTCGTGCTCGGCGCCCATGCTCTGGTCGAGCCAGGCGGTGCCGAGCACCACGTCGCGCACGGTGAGGTCGGGGGCCAGGTCGAGGCGCTGCGGCAGCCAGGCCACGCGCAGGTCGCGACGGTGGGTCACCCGGCCGTCGTCGGGTTCCTCGGTGCGGGTGAGCATCCGCAGCAGCGTCGACTTGCCGGCGCCGTTCAGGCCGACCACACCGACCCGGTCGGCGTCGTCGAGGCCGAGCGACACGTCGGTGAGCAGCGGCCCGGCGGCGCCGTACCCCTTGGACACCCGGTCCAGGTTGACGATGTTGGCCACGGACCCACCTTTCATGACTCAGGCGCCCCGGGGGCCGGGACGCCTGAGTCAAGGGTACGGGTCGTCAGACGATGCGGGCGCCGTGCACCGGGCCGTGCGCGACCCGGGCCTCCCGGCACACCCCGGCGGCGGTCAACTCGTCGGCGATCCGCCCGGCGTCGGCGGCGTCGGCGGCGAGGAACACGCAGGTGGGCCCGGAGCCGGAGACGAGGCCGGCGAGCGCGCCGGCGGCCTCACCGGCCTTGAGCGTGCCGGCCAGCGCCGGGCGCATGGTCAGCGCGGCGTCCTGGAGGTCGTTGCCGAGCGTGGCGGCGAGCACCCTCGGGTCCCGCTGGCGTAGTGCGCCGAGCAGCGCGTCGGTGCTGCCCAGCGGCGGGCCGGCGGCCCCGGTCTCGCGCAGCCGGTCCAGCTCGCGGTAGGCGGCCGGGGTGGAGAGGCCGCCGTCGGCGATGGCCACCACCCAGTGCCAGGAGGTGGGGCGGGCCAGCACCGGGCTGACCGTCTCGCCCCGGCCGGTGCCGAGCGCGGTGCCGCCGTGGATCAGGAACGGCACGTCGGAGCCGAGGTCGGCGGCGATGCCGGCCAGTTCGTCGCGGGACAGGCCGGTGCCCCAGAGCGCGTCGCAGGCGACCAGCGCGGCCGCCGCGTCGGCGCTGCCGCCGGCCAGCCCGCCGGCGAGCGGGATGTGCTTGCGCAGGTGCAGCCGGGCGTGCGGGGCGACACCGGCGTAGCCGGCGAGGGCGTGCGCGGCGCGCAGGACCAGGTTGGTGTCGTCGAGGGCCAGCTCGCCGGCGCCCTCGCCCTCCATGGTCAGGGTGAGCGTGTCGCCGCGGCGGGCGGTCAGCTCGTCGTAGATGGAGATCGCGTGGTAGACGGTGTTCAGCTCGTGGTAGCCGTCGCGGCGCAGCGGCCCCACCCCGAGGTGCAGGTTGACCTTGGCCGGCACCCGCACCTTGACCGGGCCGCTGGCCCCGCGCCGCTGCCCGTCCTCGTCCTCCGGTCGCCAGGCCTCGGTCACCGGGGGAGCTCCCGTGGACGCAGGCGGATGTCGAACGGCTTCTGCACGGTCAGCTCCTCGGCGGGGTCGGGCAACGGCGCCAGCCTACTGGGCGGCGGCGGGGCCGTCCGGGGCCGACGCGGCGATGGCGGCGAACTGCTCGACGGTGAGTGACTCGCCGCGTGCGCCCGGGTCCACACCGGCGGCGGTGAGCGCGGCGGCGGCCCGGTCCGCGCCGCCGGCCCAACCGGCGAGGGCGGCGCGGAGCGTCTTGCGGCGCTGGGCGAACGCGGCGTCGACGACCGCGAAGACCGCCGTACGGGGTACGTCGGGGCGGGGCGGCTCGCGGCGGGTGAACGCGACCAGCCCGGAGTCGACGTTCGGCACCGGCCAGAAGACGTTCGGTGGGACCTTGCCGGCGGCCCGGGAGCGGGCGTACCAGGCGAGTTTGACCGAGGGGATGCCGTACACCTTGGAGCCGGGACCGGCGACGAGCCGGTCGGCGACCTCCTTCTGCACCATCACCAGGCCGTGTCGCAGGGTGGGCAGCTCGGCGAGCAGGTGCAGCACCACCGGCACGGCGACGTTGTAGGGCAGGTTCGCCACCAGCGCGGTGGGCGCCGGGTCGGCCAGGTCGGCGGCGGTGACCCGCAGCGCGTCGGCGGGGTGGACGGTGAGCCGGGCGGCGTCCGGGCCGGCGAACCGCTCGGCGGTCCCCGGCAGCGCGGCGGCGAGCGCCGGGTCGAGTTCCACGGCGTGCACGTGCGCGGCGACCGGCAGCAGGGCCAGGGTGAGCGAGCCCAGGCCGGGGCCGACCTCCAGCGCCACGTCGTCCGGGGCGAGGCCGGCGGCGGTGACGATCCGGCGCACCGTGTTCGGGTCGTGCACGAAGTTCTGGCCGAGCTTCTTGGTCGGCGTGACGCCGAGCCGCGCGGCGAGTTCCCGGATCTCCGCCGGGCCGAGGAGTCCGGTCACGCCCCGTAGCGTAAGCGCCCCCGCCTCGGTGAAAGGAGGGGCCCCTTCTTAACGCCTGGAGTTGTGCCGGGGGCCCTGCTTAACGCCACGGGCCGAACGCGCGCTCACTGTTGGTGGAGATGGCGGCGCACAACTCGTCCAGGTCGACGCCGGTGGTCTCGGCGAGGAAGCGGACGGTGAGCGGGATCAGGTACGACGCGTTCGGCCGCCCCCGGTGCGGCATCGGCGTCAGGTAGGGCGCGTCGGTCTCCACCAGCATCTGCTCGGGCGGGGTGACGGCGGCGGCCTCGCGCAGCGCGGCGGCGCTGCCGAAGGTGACCGTGCCGGCGAAGCTCAGCAGGTGCCCCCGGCGGACGCACTCGCGGGCGAAGTCGGCGTCGCCGGAGAAGCAGTGCATCACCACCGTGTCCGGCGCGCCCTCGTCGTCGAGGATCCGCAGCACGTCGGCGTGGGCGTCCCGGTCGTGGATGACCAGCGCCTTGCCGTACCGCTTGGCGACGGCGACGTGGGCCCGGAAGCTCTCCTCCTGCGCGGCCCGCCCGTCGGCGCCGGTACGGAAGAAGTCCATGCCGGTCTCGCCGACGCCGCGGACCCGGTCCCGCCCGGCGAGCGCCTCGATCTCGCGCAGCGCCTCGTCCAGGTCCGCCAGCCGGGGCGCCTCGTTGGGGTGCAGCGCCACGGTGGCCAGCACCGCCGGGTGCCGGTCGGCGACGTCGGCGCCCCAGCGGGACGACTCGACGTCCACGCCGACCTGGACGAGCCGGTCCACGCCGACCCCGGCGGCGACGGTGATCGCGGCGGCCACCGGGTCGCCGTCGCCGGTGCCGCCCGGTGGCGTGCCGTACTCGCCGACGGTGATGTCGAGGTGGGTGTGGCTGTCCGCCACGGGCGCCGGCAGCGGCTCCGGCGGAGGGGGGAACTCGCCGGCCCGGCGGGCGGCACGCTGCTTGCGGGTCTCGGTCTGCTCGGTCATCGCGGCCAGCATCACACACCGGCCGGCGGCCACGTTCCCGGACCGCCATCGTCCGTTCACACGCCCCACATCTGGCCGGCTTAGCGTCCCGGGGTGACCGTCACTGACCAGGCCGGCGGGGCCGCCTCCGAGCGGACCGGGTTGCGCGTGACGTACGACGGCCGGGTGCACCCGGCCGAGGAGCTCGCCCGCGGCGCGGCCTACGAGTTGTTCAGCGCCGACGAGGCGCCCGGCTTCGAGTGGTGCCCCCGGCCCGACGGCGGTCACCCGTGGCGCAGGTTCGTGCACGCCACCGAGGTGGAGGCGGTGCACGGGGCGGCGGAGCCGACCGACGAGGCGGATGCGCCGCTGCTGATGCCGGTGCACCGGGCGCGTGGCTGGGCGTACGTGCACCAGCTCAGCCAGCGGCCGGCGGCGGCGGACGACCCGACGTTGGCCGCGGTGCGGGCGTCGGCGGTGGTCCGGCCGGGCACCCGGATGATGAAGGTGCTCTCCGCCCGGCAGCTCGCCGGTTACGTGCGGGGTTGGCTGCCGCACGGGTTCTGCTACCGGGAGCACGACGTGGCGCACCTGCGCACGCCCGCCGGGATGGCGGTGCTGCGGGGCGACCCGGAGGGCGGCGACGTGGCGTACGCGTTGCGCTGGCGGGCCGCCGACCCGGCCGACTACGACGTGCCGGTCGGCCCGGTGCACCGCGGGCTGACCGTCCTGCCGCCCCGGGACCGGCTCGGGCCGCCGGTGTTGGGCACCGGTTTCGTGCCGAGCAACGCGCAGCTCGTCCCGGAGTTCGTCACCCGGGACTTCGCCGACCTGCCGATGCCGGCGAACGCCACCCTGCTCGCCTACCCGGCCGACGGGGTGGAGGTGGTGCTCTACACCTATCAGGCGGAACAGCGCGGCTGGTTGCGGCTGGCCGGCCCGCAGTGGCGGCACCTGCTGGCGGCGGTGCCGGGGCTGGCGGCCGACCAGGAGTACGTGCCGACCGGCGACGCGCCGCGCTCCACCCAGCTCGTCGGCGCGTACGCCGGGGTGGAGTACGAGGCGGTGGCCGACCAGCCGGGCGGGTTCCGGGTGCTGGCGATGACCCGGGCGGCCCGCTATCCGGTGGAGGCGGCGGCCCGGCGGCTGCGGACGGCCACCTGGCGCGGGGTGCCCTGCCTGGTGCTGCGGGAGGAGGCGGGCTGGCTGCGGTTGCGGCTGCGCCGCCCGGATCCGGACGCGGTGGCCCGGACCGGGGCGCAGTGTCACGAACGCGGCGTCTACGAGGTCTGGGCGCCGGGCGCCGAGCTGACCGACGACCGGGTGGTGGACCTGCCCTATCCGCGGCCGAACGCATAGACGGCGGCGGGTCGGGAAGGCGTGGGCGTCCGAGACCCACGCGTAGGGGGAATCCCGAGATGCCTTTCGTCACCGTCGGTACGGAGAATTCCGCACCCATCGACCTGTACTACGAGGATCACGGCTCCGGTCAGCCGATCGTGCTGATCCACGGTTTCCCGTTCAACGGGGCCACCTGGGAGAAGATGAGCGGTCCGCTGCTCGCCGCCGGGTACCGGGTGATCACGTACGACCGGCGCGGGTTCGGCAGTTCCGCGCAGCCGGCGTCGGGTTACGACTACGACACGTTCGCCGCCGACCTCGACGTGCTGATGACCGAGCTGGACCTGCGCAACGCGATCCTGGTCGGGCACTCGATGGGCACCGGTGAGGTCACCCGCTACCTGGGGGCGTACGGGTCGGACCGGGTGGAGCGTGCGGTGCTGATGGCCCCGCTGGCGCCCTACCTGCTGAAGACGCCGGACGACCCGCAGGGCGTCGAGAAGAGCATGTTCGAGGGGTTCCAGAAGGCGATCATCCAGGATCGGTTCGCCTACCTGACCCAGTTCTGCGACGCGTTCTTCAACGCCAGCGAGAACCGGGGGAAGCTGGTCAGCGACGAGGCCTACCACGCGCACTGGCAGATCGGCGCGCAGGCGTCGGCGAAGGGCACCCACGACTCGGTGGACGCCTGGCAGACCGACTTCCGCGGCGACCTGCCGAACATCGACGTGCCGGTGCTGATCATCCAGGGCGACAAGGACAACGTGCTGCCGTTCCCGGTGACGGGTCAGCGGCTGGTGAACATGCTGTCCGACGCCAAGCTGGTCACCCTGAAGGGCGCGCCGCACGGCACGCCGTGGACGCACCCGACCGAGGTCAACAACGCGATCATGGAGTTCATCGGCAAGCCGAGCATGGCCCGGGCCTGACCCGGAACGACGGACGGCCCCGGGGTTCCCCCGGGGCCGTCCGCGCGGCGGTGGTCACCCGGCGAGGCGGGCCAGCTCCTCGTCGACGATGGACGGGTCCAGCTTGCGGAACACCGGCTTGGGCGCCGCGAGCGGCCGGCCCACCTCCAGGGGTACGGACTCCCAGCGCGCGCCGACCGTGTAGTCACCGGTCAGCACCGGGTAGGACGGGCCGCCGTCGAGGTCGTCGACCTCCTCGATCACCGGCATCGGCGCGTGCGTGCCGGTGCCGCCGAGCAGCTCGTGGATCTGCTGCGCGGAGTGCGGCAGGAACGGGGTGAGCAGCGTGTTGGCGTCGCTGACCACCTGGAGGGCGACGTGCAGGATGGTGCCCATCCGCGGCTTGTCGTCGTCGCCCTTGAGCTTCCACGGCGCCTGCTCGGAGAGGTACTTGTTGGCCTCGGCGACCACCTTCATGGCCTCGCCGATGGCCTGCTTCTGCCGGTGCCGGCCGATCAGGTCGCCGACGGTGGCGAAGCCGGCGCGGGCCACCGCGAGCAGCGCCTCGTCGGCCTCGGTCAGCCCGGCCGGGTCGACCGGCGGGACGGCGCCGAAGTTCTTCGCCGCCATCGAGACGGACCGGTTGACCAGGTTGCCCCAGCCGGCGACCAGCTCGTCGTTGTTGCGGCGAAGGAACTCGGCCCAGGTGAAGTCGGTGTCGTTGCTCTCCGGGCCGGCGACGGCGATGAAGTAGCGCAGCGCGTCGGCGTCGTAGCGTTCGAGGAAGTCCCGGACGTAGATGACCACCTTGCGGGAGGAGGAGAACTTTCGCCCCTCCATGGTCAGGTATTCGCTGGAGACCACCTCGGTGGGCAGGTTGAGCCGGCCCAGTTCGCCGGGCTCGCCGTCGTGGGTGCCCGCGCCGGAGTAGCCGCCGAGCAGCGCCGGCCAGATCACCGAGTGGAAGACGATGTTGTCCTTGCCCATGAAGTAGTAGCCGCGGGCGTCCTTGCCCTCCCCGTCGGCCGACCACCACTTCCGCCACGCCTCCGGGTCGCCGGTGCGGCGGGCCCACTCGATGGACGCGGACAGGTAGCCGATCACCGCGTCGAACCAGACGTAGATCCGCTTGTCGGACCGGTCCTGCCAACCCTCCAGGGGGATCGGCACGCCCCACTCCAGGTCCCGGGTGATGGCCCGGGGCTGGAGGTCGTCGAGCAGGTTGCGGGAGAACCGGAGCACGTTGGGCCGCCAGCCCTCCCGGGTGTCCAGCCACTGCCGCAGCGCGTCGGCCAGCGCCGGCAGGTCGAGGAAGAAGTGCTCGGTCTCCACGAACTCCGGCGTCTCGCCGTTGATCTTCGACTTGGGGTCGATCAGGTCGATCGGGTCGAGCTGGTTGCCGCAGTTGTCGCACTGGTCGCCGCGCGCGCTGTCGTAGCCGCAGATCGGGCAGGTGCCCTCGATGTAACGGTCGGGCAGGGTGCGGCCGGTGGACGGGGAGATCGCCCCGGTGGTGACCTTCGGGACGATGTAGCCGTTGCGGTGCAGCCCGGTGAACAGCTCCTGCACCACGGCATAGTGGTTGCGGGTGGTGGTGCGGGTGAACAGGTCGTACGACAGGCCCAGCGCCCGCAGGTCCTCGGCGATCACCCGGTTGTAGCGGTCGGCCAGCTCGCGCGGGGTGACCCCCTCGGCGTCGGCCTGCACCTGGATCGGGGTGCCGTGCTCGTCGGTGCCGGAGACCATGAGCACGTCGTGACCGGCCATCCGCATGTACCGGGCGAAGACGTCGGAGGGAACGCCGAATCCGGATACGTGGCCGATGTGGCGCGGGCCGTTGGCGTAGGGCCAGGCGACCGCGGCGAGAACGTGACTCATGAGCGTCAAGACTAGTGATTGCCGTGGGCGCCCCGCGAACCAATAGGGCGGGTGCCGCCGGCGTACGCCCGATTTGTCGCCGACACGCGGCCTGAGCTGCCCGACGAGCCCGGCGTGCCGGTGTCCAATGAACGTCGTGACCAGCAGACCAACGGCGCCCGAGCCGTCCGCGGCCGACCGGACCGCGCGGACCGCGCCCGGCGCCCCGGTCGCCCCACAGCCCCGGTTGGACCCGGCGGACCCGCCGGTGGAGGTGGAGCCGACCACCGGGGCGCCGCGCGACGCCGTGCCCCGCCGGGTGCCGGTGCGCCAGCCGCGCTGGCATCGGCGATCGGCCCGGGCGGGCGACGAGGTGGCCGGCTGGGCGCCGATCGAGGAGGTGCACTGGGACGGCACGCCGCTGCGCGACGAGCCGCGACCCCACGCCGTCGACGCCCCGACCCGGCGCCGGACCCGCCCGGTCCACCCGCCGGACCCGCCCGCCGGGCTGGCCGTGCTGCTGGCCCTGAGCCTGCTCGCCGCGTTCTTCGCCTGGGTGAGCGCCGGCCCGTTCTGGCTGGCGGTGGGGCACTCCACCGCCGGCACCGTGATGATCACCGAGTGCGCCGGGGGCGGGCTCACCCAGCGCTGCCGGGGGATCTTCGAGGCCGACCGGGACCGCTTCCAGGCCCAGGGGGTACGGGTCAGCGGCGTGCCGGCGGGGCGGACCGCCACCGGCAGCACGCTGCCGGCCCGGATGACCGGCCCGGACGGGTCCACCGCCTACGCGGACCGGGGCGTGGGCGGGCAGTTGCGCTGGCTGCTCGGGCTGACCCTGGTGGTGGGTTGCGCGGCGGGGATCGCCAGGTGGACCGGCGCGACCCGGTTGGTCGAGCCGCGTCAGCGGCGGCTGGCGGTGGGGCTGGCGCTGGCCGGTCCGCTGCTGATCACGGTCGGGTTCCTCGCCGCCGCCTGGTGAGCGGTGTAAGGCGGGGCCCCCTGTTAACGCCTCCGGTAGAGAAGGGGCCCCCTCTCACACCGAGGTGTTAACAGGGGGCCCCTCCTTGCACACCTCAGCGGTGGACCACGGCGTAGACCTCGCGGCGGCGCAGCCCGTACGCGGTCGCGACCTCGGTGATCGCGTCCCGGCGGGACATCCCGGACGACTCGCGTTCGGCGACCGCGGCGCGCAGCGTCTCGTCGTCGGGGCGGGCCGCGGGCGTCGCCGGCGCGCCGGCCACGACCAGCGTGATCTCGCCGCGCACCTCGTTCTCGGCGGCCCACTCGGCCAGCTCGCCCAGCGGGCGGCGGACCACCTCCTCGTAGGTCTTGGTCAGCTCCCGGCAGAGCGCGGCGGGCCGGTCCGGGCCGAACGCCTCGGCCAGATCGGCCAGGGCGCCGCCGATGCGGTGCGTCGCCTCGAACAGCACCAGCGTGCGCTCCTCGCCGGCGAGCGCGCGCAGCCGGGAGCGACGGGCGCCCGGGGTACGGGGCAGGAAGCCCTCGAAGCAGAACCGGTCGCAGGGCAGCCCGCTCAGCGCCAGGGCGGTGGTGACCGCGCTCGGCCCGGGCGCCGCGGTGACCGGGACGCCGGCCTCCAGCGCGGCCCGGACCAGGCGGTAGCCGGGGTCGGAGACGCTCGGCATGCCGCCGTCGGTGACCAGGGCGACCGTGTAGCCGGCGGTGAGCACCTCGGCCAGCTCCGGGGTGCGCCGTTCCTCGTTGCCCTCGAAGTAGGAGACGATCCGGCCGGGGACGGTGAGGTCGAGGTCGCGGGCGAGCCGGGTGAGCCGGCGGGTGTCCTCGGCGGCGACCACGTCGGCGGCGGCGAGCACCTCACGGAACCGGGCGGACGCGTCGGCCGGGTTGCCCAGCGGCGCACCGAGCAGCACCAACCGCCCTACCTCGGACATTTCCCCCACGGTGTGCGCTCCCTCATCGATGGTCGTACCAATTTCGGGGACGACGGACGCCACCGGGCACCCTCGCAGCCTACGATCGCCGGGTGACGAGTGCGTCGACAGCACAGGAGCCCTCCACCACCGACCGGGCCGCCGGCTCGCCGGACGACGAGGGCGGCGGTGGCGGCGGTGGTGGTGGGATCCCGGCCGCGGTCCGGCGGCGACTCGCCACCGTCGACGACCACCTCGGCCGGGGGCAGGCGTGGCTGGCCACCGCCGTGGTGGTGGCGATCGCCGCGATCCTGCGCTTCGTCGGGCTCGGTCACCCGTCCGGCAAGATCTTCGACGAGACCTACTACGCCAAGGACGCCTACGGGCTGATCGACCGCGGCGTCGAGTGGAACTACAAGGACAACGGCCCGTCCTACGTGGTCCACCCGCCGCTGGGCAAGTGGTTGATCGGGATCGGCGAGTGGGCCTTCGGCTACCAGGACGCCGAGACCAACGTGTCGGTGCCCGGGCACCTGATGACCACCGCGCCGGAGTTCGGCTGGCGCTTCGGCGCGGCGGTGTGCGGCACGCTGTCGGTGCTGCTGCTGGTGCGCATCGGCCGGCGGATGTTCCGCTCCACCACGCTCGGCTGCGCGGCCGGCCTGCTGCTCGCGCTGGACGGCTTCCACCTGGTGCTGTCCCGCACGGCGATCCTCGACATCTTCCTGCTGCTGTTCGTGCTGGCCGCGTTCGGCGCGCTGGTGCTCGACCGGGACGCCCGGCGGCGGCGCTGGGCCCGGGCGTTGGCGGACGGGCTCGACCCGACGACGCCGGGGCGTGCCGGCCGGCCGCCGTCGGGCTGGCGGAACTGGCCGTGGTGGCGGCTGGCCGCCGGGGTCCTGCTCGGGTGTGCCTGCTCGGTGAAGTGGAGCGGGGTCTACTTCGTGCCGGCGTTCGCGTTGCTGGTGCTGCTCTGGGAGGTCGGCGTCCGCCGCTCCTCCGGCGTCCGCCGGCCGTGGCGCGACGCCCTGCTCGACGAGTTGCCCTGGCTGCTCGCGGCCGGCGTGCTGATGGTGGTCACCTACGTGGCCACCTGGTCGGGCTGGTTGCTCAGCGACGAGGGCTACTACCGCCTGGCCAGCCGCTACCCGAACGTTCCGGGCCTGAGCGACACACCGTTCGTCGGCCCGCTGATCAACCTCTGGGAATACCACAAGGCCGCGTACGGCTTCCACACCCAGCTCGACGACCCGCACAAGTACCAGTCCTGGCCGTGGCAGTGGCTGCTGCTGGGCCGGCCGGTCGCGTTCGCCTACAACGGTGACGGCAGCTGCGGTGCGTCGAGCTGCGCCTCCGAGGTGCTGCTGCTGGGCACTCCGCTGCTGTGGTGGTCGTTCCTGCCGGCGCTGGCCGCGACGGCCTGGCTCGGCCTGGCCCGGCGGGACTGGCGCGCCGGGGCGATCCTGCTGAGTGCCGCCGCCGGCCTGCTGCCCTGGTTCTGGTTCGCCCTCGACGGCCGGACGATGTTCTCCTTCTACGCCGCGCCGGCGGTGCCGTTCCTGGTGCTCGCGGTGGTCTATGTGCTCGGTGCGATCGTGACGCCCGCGCCGGTCGCTCCGAGCGCCGCACCGCCGACCGCCGAGCAGGTCAACGACCGTCGCCTGGTCGGCGGCATCATCGCCGGCGCCTATGTGCTGCTGGTCGCGCTCTGCTTCGGCTACTTCTATCCGATCTTCGTGGGGAAGATCCTGCCGTACGCGGACTGGTCCGCCCGGATGTGGCTGGACGGCCGCTGGATCTGAGCGGGCGAGCGCGACGGCCCGGTGGGAAGTTCCCACCGGGCCGTAATTCGGTTGCGATCACCGCGTCGGGCCGCATCGACGGACCGAGCCACGAAAAAGCACGCCCCGATCGCCTGCCACGGGGGAAGCGGGCGATTGGGGCGTGCAAGACAGAGCTTAGCCACAGCGCGCCAGCCGCACAACGGGTGCAGCCGAGTCAGATTTCCGACCGACGCGCCACCCCCCGAAAGGTTTACGTCGGGCATCTAACGGTGGGTCATCCCGCCGGAACATAACGAGTTCGACATCGCCGCCGCCGGGCCGCCGCCGACGCGGCCGGGCGGACCCCGACCCGGATGATCTTCCAAAGTGGATCTCATTACACTTCGCCCGGTGATCAACAAGAGACGATCGACGGCCGTCCTGTTCGGACTGCTGGCGGCGACCGCGCTGATCGGTCCGAGCCCCGCCGGGGCCGACGACGAGACCACCGAACCCGCCGCCGAACCACCCAAGGTCGAGCTGGTTCTCGACGTCAGCGGCTCGATGCGGGCCCGCGACATCGACGGGCGCAGCCGGATCTCCGTCGCGCAGCAGGCGTTCAACGAGGTGGTCGACGGGCTCCCGGACGAGACACAGCTCGGCATCCGCGTGCTCGGCGCGACCTACCGGGGCAAGGACAAGAAGCAGGGCTGCCGCGACACCCAGCAGATCGTGCCGGTCGGGCCGGTCGACCGGGCCCAGGCCAAGGCCGCCGTCGCCGGCCTGCGCCCCACCGGGTTCACCCCGGTCGGGCTGGCGCTGCGGTCCGCCGCGCAGGATCTGGGCACCGGCAGCACCGCCCGCCGGATCGTGCTGATCACCGACGGTGAGGACACCTGCGCCCCGCCCGACCCGTGCGAGGTGGCCCGCGAACTCGCCGCCCAGGGCACCCGGCTGGTGGTCGACACGCTCGGCCTCGCCCCCGACGAGAAGGTACGCCGGCAGTTGCTCTGCATCGCCGGCGCCACCGGCGGCACCTACACCGCGGCGCAGAGCGCCGAGGAGCTGACCGGCCGGATCAAGCAGTTGGTCGACCGGGCCCGCGACACGTACACGGCCACCCCGGCGGTGGTCGGCGGCACGGCGGCCTGCGACGGCGCTCCGCTGCTCGCGCCCGGCGTCTACACCGACCGGGAGACGTTCTCCGAGCACCGCTGGTACCGGGTGCCGGTACGCCCCGGTCAGGAGCTGCGCGCGTCGGTGAGCGTGGCGCTGGACCGGCCGGTGAACCCCGACTACGGCGTGCTGCTGCGCGCCACCGCGCCGGACGGGCGGGAACTGGTCCGCGGCGTCGACGCCGGCAGCGGGCGTACCGACGTGGTGTCGGCCGGCCTGCGCTGGTCGGCCGCCGAGGAGGAGGAAGCGGCCACCCCCGAACCGACCCCCAGCGGTACGCAGGCCGCCCGGACCGTCTGCCTGGTGGTCAGCAACTCGTTCGCGGCCCGCCCGGGCACCCGGGCCGAGCCGGGCATGCCGGTGGAGCTGACCGTGGACGTGGTCGCCGCCTCCCCCGCGCCGGACGGGCCGGACCTCGGCCGCGGCTGGGCCCTGCTGCTCCTGCTCACCCTGGCCGGCCTCCTCACCGGGCTGGTCGCCGGGCTGCTCACCCGCTGGTGGGTCGCCACCTGGAGGGAGAACTGAGGATGCGTACCCTGATCCGCTTCGTGGCGGCAACGGCCGCCACCGGCCTCGCCCTCGCCCCGGCCGCGGCCCTCGCCGCACCGAGCCCGTCACCGGGCGCGACCACCGTGGCCAAGGCCGGCACCTCGTTCCTCACCGCCACCACCATCGACGCCGGCCAGCCGGTGCGGGTGGGCGCCTCCACCGGCGACCACCTCTACTGGTCGTTCCGCGCCGACGCCGGGCAGGTGCACGAGGTCGGCGTCACCGTCACCTTCGGAAAGCCGCGCTCCGGCGCGTCCACCTGGACCGTCGACGTCTTCGACGGTCTGCGCCGCCGGCAGGCCTGCACGGCCGGCGCGCAGACACCGACCGCGGAGCCGGCCGCCACCAGCGTGACGCTCGGTTGCACGCTGCGCCGGGTGCGGCCGTGGGCCGAGCCGTGGTCGGGTGACCCGCTACCAGGCGCCTACTACGTCCGGCTCTCCGTCACCGACCTGCCCGAGCCCGACCTGGGCGCGCCGATCGACGTGGACCTGGTGGTCGGCGCCACCGACTCCGGCGGTGCGTCCGGCGACGACGGTGAGCTGGCGGCGCCGCTGGTGCCGAACACGCGGGCCGGGACGGTGCTGGCCGCCGAGCCGACGCCCGAACCGGTCGCCGCGGAGGAGACCGACCTGACCGGCTGGTTGCCCGAGGCCGGTTCGCGCTGGGTCTGGACCGGCGTGGGCGGCGTGCTCGCCGCCGTGGCCGGCGTCGCCGGCTTCGCCCTCACCCGGCGCCCCCGCCGCCGCTGAGAGCCGCGACCGGTGGCCGCCGTGAACCCGACGCGGCGGCCACCGGAAGCGCCGCGGCTCAGACCGGTCGCGGACCGCGCGGCACCCAGCCGATGAACCGGTCCTGCAACGCGGTGACCGGCGCGGTACGCAGGTCGTGCGTGGCGGCCGCCAGGCACGAACCGAGATAGACGCTCAGCGACGCCCGGTCCACCTGGTACTCGATCAGCAGGTGCCGGCGTTTCGTGGCGCAGGGCCAGTCGTCGCCGCACGAGCCGCAGGTCCAGTCGGGCGTCACGGGGACGTGCTCGCCGGACCGTGGTTCCGACGCCTCCACACCGGGGGTCATCGGCCACTCCTTCCATCGATCTCTACGCTGCCTCCCCCCGCAACGTTCCTTCAGCGCCACAGTGCGCTCCGGCGTTACGGTACGGTCACCGCGTGTTCCCGTCACCCACCGACGCTCGTGCGTGACCTGTTGCCACCCGCCGTCGCCGTGGCGGTGGCGGGCCCGGCCGACTGGTCCGGCCAGCTCCTGCCGGCCGAGCAGGCCGCGCTGGGCGACCGGGCCGTGCCCAGCCGCCGCCGCGACTTCACCGCCGGCCGGGCGTGTGCCCGTCGGGCCCTCGCCACGCTCGGCCTGCCGGTCACGCCGGTGCCCGCCGGCGCCGACCGCGCCCCGGTCTGGCCGGCCGGCGTGGTCGGAGCGATCACCCACACCGACGGCTACTGCGCGGCCGCCGTCGCCCGCGCCGCCGACCTGCGCGCGGTCGGCATCGACGCCGAGCGGCACCGCCCACTCTCCGAGGGGGTACGCCGGAAGGTGTGCCGGCCCGACGAGGAGGCGGACCTGGCCCGGCTGCCGGCCGGTCCGCCCTGGCCGACCGTGCTGTTCAGCGCCAAGGAGACCGTCTACAAGGTCTGGTACCCGCTCGTCGGCACCTGGCTGGGTTTCCCGGACGCCCGGGTCACGCTCGACCCCGACGCGGGCACGTTCCACGCGGAGATCTCCCCGGCCCGGCTCGCCGCCGCTCCGGTGTCCGATCCGCCGCCGTCGGTGACCGGACGGTTCGCGGTGGACGACGGCCTGGTGCGCACCGCCGCCGTCCTGGCACACCGGTGAGGGCCTGACGGCCGGGTTGCCCCCGGCTTGTACCGTCGTTCCGACTGAAAATCCCGAAGGTGCCCAAGGAGTACGGTGAGCAACCCTCAGCCTCCGTCCGGGTCGCAGGACCCGAACCAGCAGCCGCAGGAACCGCCGACAGAGGCGTTCCCCACCGCGCCGATGCCGCCGGCCTCCGGCAGCCCTTGGGCGCCGCCCGCCGCGGACACGCAGCCCATCTCGGGCGCACCGCAGCAGCCGACCTCCGGGGCTCCCGCCTCCGGTACGCCGCAGGCGCCCACCTCGGGCACGCCCGACCCGGCGCCACCCACCGAGGCGTTCCCGCCCGCGCCGCCGACCGAGGCGTTCCCGCCGGCACCGCCGACCTCGGGCACGCCCTACCCGGCGCCACCCACCGAGGCGTTCCCGCCGGCACCGTCCACGGCGGCCTTCCCGCCGGCACCGCCCACCTCGGGCGCGCCGTATCCGCCGCCGGGCAGCGGCCAGCCGCAGCCGGGAGGCGAGTACCCGCAGGCCGGTGGCTACCCGCCGCCGGGCGGTTCGTACCCGCAGGCCGGCTCCTACCCGCCGCCGGGTGGCGCGTACCCGCCCGCAGGCGGCTCGTACCCGCCCCCGGGTGGCGAGTACCCGCAGGCCGGTGGCTACCCGCCGCCCGGCGGGGCGCAGCCGCCGTACCCGCCCACCTCGGGCGCGCCCTATCCGCCGCCCGGGCAGTACCCGCCGGGTGACGCGTACCCGGCCGGGCCGTACCCGCCGCCGGCGCAGCCGTTCGGGCCGCCGGCCAAGAAGTCCAACAAGAACGTCTGGATCACGATCGGCATCGTGGCGGCGGTCCTGCTGCTGCTCTGCTGCGGCGGCGGCATCTTCGCCATCTACAGCGGGGCGAAGAAGACCCAGGAGGCGATCGACAGCCTGCCCACGCCGGGCATCACCTACAGCGACCCGGTCGACGCCCCGACCACCGGCGCGCCGTCCGCCACGCCGCAGCCGGGCACCACCGACAACGAGACGTTCAACATGCCGGCCGGCGACAAGCTCATCATCAACGACGACGAGGGCACCATCGAGATCACGGTTGGCAACTTCCGCACCAAGGACGCCGCCTGCCGGGAGTTCATGCCCGGCCCGAAGAACGGCATGTTCCTGATCGCCGACGTGACCGCCGAGATCACCAAGGGCACCGGCTCGATCAACCCGTTCTTCTTCACCTGGAAGGGATCGGACGGCACCGAGGAGAGTGGCATCGGCGGCGCCTTCTCCGGCTGCGGCAAGCTGATGACGTCGGGCAACAACCTGCCGGTCGGCTCCAAGCGCAGCGGCCAGCTCATCTTCGACGTCAAGGACAAGAGCGGCGTCGTCGAGTACGAGCACAACCTGCGTACCGCCGGGTCCTGGAAGCCCTGACCCACGCGCGACCCGTTCGAGGGGGCCGGTCCCGCCCGGGACCGGCCCCCTCGCCGTTCGGGTGGTCCCGGAGAGCCGTTCGGCCTTTTCCATGTGCACGGGCCGTCCGACGGCCGGCAGGCTCGAACGATGGCGAACGAGACCACCATCCCCCTGCTGCCCTGCCGGCTCCTCGACGACGTGGCACCCTTCTACCAGGCACTCGGCTTCGAGGTGACGTACCGGCAGGCCCGCCCCAACCCCTACCTGGCGCTCCGCCGGGAGGACCTGAACCTGCACTTCTTCGGCATGCCGGAGTTCGACCCGGCCGACTCGTACGGCAGCTGCCTGGTCGTGGTGGACGACCTGGTCGGCATCCACCGTGCCTTCGCGGCGGGCCTGCGCGCCGCGTACGGGAAGGTGCTCGTCTCCGGGGTGCCCCGGATGACCCGACCCCGGGCCCGGGGCAACGACGACGGGCACACCGGTTTCAGCATCGTCGACCCCGGCGGAAACTGGATCCGGTTCGTGGCCCGGGCCAGGACGCCCGGTACCGACGAAGACCCGGCCGGGCTGGCCCGGGCGCTGCGGAACGCGGTGGTGCAGGCCGACTCCCGGGGCAACCCCCGGCAGGCCGCGAAGATTCTCGACGGCGCGCTGGCCCGCCCGGACGCCACCGACGACCCCGCCGTCCACGTGGAGGCGCTGGTCTACCGGGCGGAGCTGGCGCTGCTGCTCGACGAACCGGAGGCGGCGCGGGACCTGCTGCGGCGCGCCGAGGCGGTGCCGCTGGGCGCGGAGTCGCACGAGCGGCTGGCCGACACCCGCCAGCACGCCGCCGACCTGACCGCCGCATTGCCGGCCGACTGAAACTCGCCACTCCCCCAAGATCTTGGTACGAAGCGGCCCCCGCAGGGGCCGAAAACTGCCAAGATCCGGGAGAGTGGGTGCCCGCGTGGCGGCCGAACGGGTGGGCCTCCGCCGGACCGCTGGCCGTCGTGGCTCGGGCCGAACCGTCGCCCCCTGATCGGCGGGGCGGCGTCGGGTCTCATCGGTCGGTCCGAATACCGCCACCTTCGTCACGGCTGGTTGCCGAACTGTCGCCACGGAGCGCTCCGGTCGACCGCTGGCAACTGTTGAGAACGCAAGCAGACTGAAGCGCGTGACGTATCCATCACCGACTCCCGCCGGGTCGGCGCACCCCACGCCGCAGCAGTCGAGGTGGCGTCGGAGTGCTGGTGCTCTGTTGCTGCGGCGGAGTGGCGATCGGCGCGAGCAGTGACTCTCCGGCCGGCCCCGGCAAGAAGGGCGCCGCTCCGGCCACGTCGGCGACGAAGAGTGTCGGGGCCGCCGCCCCCGCACCGGCGATCGTTGATCTGACCGCCTCGGCCCCGGCTTCGGCCTCGTCGACGCCGGAGTCGAGCCGGGCCGCGTCCCCGCCACCCCAGGTCCAGATCAGGACCGTCTCCTCGACCACGAGGATCGACTACCCCACCAGGACGGTGAAGGACGCCACCCTGCCGCGCGGGACGAAGAAGATACGCATCCGCGGCATCGCGGGCGTTCGCACCCTCACGTATCAGGTGACGGTCACCGACGGGGTGCAGACCGCGAAGAAGCTGATCCGGTCGGTGGTCACGAGGCAGCCGGTCACGCAGGTCGTTTCCGTCGGCACCAAGCAGACGCGTAGGTGCGATCCGAACTACAGCGGGGCCTGCGTGCCGATCGCGAGCGACGTCGACTGCTCTGGCGGCAGCGGCAATGGTCCGGCGTACGTGGCCGGCCCGGTCCGCGTCATCGGTAGCGACATCTACGATCTGGACCGGGACGGCGACGGAGTCGGTTGCGACGACTGACCGACAGATCTGGTACGGACGGTGGTGCGACCTCCGCGCACCTATGCTGGGTCGATGGTTCTCGCGGACGTGACCGGTTCCTGGGCCGGCACCAACGGCTTCCGGATGATGCCCGCCGACCCGCTCGTCGAGTCACCGGCCACGCTGACCGTCGCGTCCGCCGCCGGCGGTCACCTGACCACTGTGGCGTACTCCTGGGCGCATCCGGACGACGGCCCGCAGCACGGCCTGGTGGTGATCGCCGCCGGCGAGTCGCCGGGTTCTCTTGTCGCCTGGTGGGGTGACTCGTGGCACCAGCAGCCGACGACGATGACGCTGACCGGCGCGGTGGGCGGGACGGTCGAGCTGGCCGGCGAGTACGGCGGCGGTTGGGCCTGGCGGATCGTGTTCGACACCGTCGAGCCGGGCCACCTGCGGATGCGGATGGACAACGTCGTCCCGGCCGACCAGGCCGAGCCCGACGCGCCCGCCGGCCCGTACCCGGTCATGGTCACCGACCTGCGTCCGGCCTGATTCTCGCCGGCCGGCGCACCGCCTACGCGTAGGGCTCGAAGCGGGGCGGCGGAAGCTCCCGCAGGTGATCGAGCAGGTGAATCCTGCCGGTGCCGCTCAGCGCGTCGAGCAGCAGATCGGCCATGCCACCGGGATAGTGCTCCGCCTCGTCGCACCGGATGTCGACGATCCGGCATCCCCACGTCTCGGCGGGCTGGTCGGTCAACTCCCAGCACAGCTCGAATTCACCGTTCACCGTGCCCCAGGCAAGGAGATCGCCGGATCGCGTGCCGAATCGCCCCTGGCGGCGCCCGACGACGTTCGCCGATTCGTTACGCCACGACAGTTGCGCGACGTAGCTGGTCGGATGGCCACGCCAGTCCGCTTCTTCCGGGTGGAACACCTGGACCAGCCCGAGGGCACCGGGCGGAAACCGCTCCACGTAGCAGCGGAAGTCGGTCGGGAACGGTCGCCCGAAGGTCTTTCGCAGGGACGGCCAGTCCGGCGCGTACGACGTGGCGCCGTGCCAGCCGACCAGATCGGCCAGCAGGTCGATCGCGGGACACTCACCCGTCATGCCGACATGATCCACCACCCGCCGACCCCGTGACCTGCGGGTGGGGTCGCCTCCACCGGTGGCGTCGATCTAGGAGTTATGGCACCTCAGAAATATGGCAGATACCGCATTTACGGGCACCACAGATCCATGATCGACGGAGCAACCGGGCCGCGCTCCCGTCCTCTCGGGGGGTGATCAGGAGGGTGGCGGCACGGCGCGCCGCCACCCTCCTGATCGTCGAGAGCGGGCCGGCGTCAGCTCACCGTGCCGGTGACGGTGCCGCCGGACTTGGTGACGTAGTAGGTCAGCTTGGTGCCGCTCCAGAAGTGGAACGTCAGGGTGACCCGCTGGCCGTCGTTGACCTCGGCGAAGAACTCCGGCTTCAAGGTGATCGTGTTGCTGCTGTAGTTCGGCGCGAACGTCACGTCGAACTCCTTGAACGGGGTCCAGTTCTGCGGGCCGGCGTTGCTGCCGTCGGCGTACTTCGCCTCCATGGTGGCCAGTTGGTCGCCGCGGAACTGCGCCGGCAGGTTGAACCCGCCGGTGGGGCCGGTGGCGTTGCCGAGCACCGGCGGGTCGTACGTGACGATGCTGATCCGCCAGGGCACGCCGGCGGAGAAGCGGGCCTGGAGGTTGGCGTTCACCCCGTAGGCGCGGGAGCCGACCAGCCGGGTGAGCGCCGACGCGGTGAGCGTGAGGGTGCTGCCGGAGACCGTGTAGTCGACGCCGTTGACCAGGTCGGTGGTGCCCTGCCGCA
This sequence comes from Micromonospora humi, assembly GCF_900090105.1. Classification (GTDB taxonomy): domain Bacteria; phylum Actinomycetota; class Actinomycetes; order Mycobacteriales; family Micromonosporaceae; genus Micromonospora; species Micromonospora humi. The sequence goes on from NZ_FMDM01000004.1 coordinate 374,486, forward strand.
GCCCCTGGAACGTGGTGCCGTTGAGGTTGAGGGTCAGGCTCTTGGCGGTGATCGTGCCGGTACGCGGCACGTACACCTGGTCGCGGGACGCGGTGCCGGAGCGGGTGGTCCAGCTCGACCTGATCTGCGCGAACAGCTCCGGGTCCTTCCACACGAAGGACGTGCGGTCGAAGTGCTGGCCGTTGTCCCAGAGCTGGGTGGTGAGCTTCCGGCTGCGCGCGTAGTGGCCGAGGAACTCGAAGAACTTGAGCTTCTCGCCCTGCTCGATGGTGCCGGTGTGGCGGTCGAAGCCGAGCAGGCCGTACTCGCCGATGATCACCGGGATGTTCCGGGTGACGAACGCGGTGTAGACCCGGTCGAACTGGTCGGTCAGGTCCTGCTGCACGGTGGCGTCGAACGTCGTGCCGCCGGCGATGTTCACGCTGAACGGCCAGTAGCCGTAGAAGTGGACGGTGGCGATCAGGTTCGGGTCGTTCAGCGCGTTGAACGTGCTGACGAGTTCGTCGACCCGGGCCTGCTCGGCCGACGTGTGCAGGGTGGGCAGCACGAGCAGCCGGGTGGCGTTGTTGCCGCCGGACTGGCGGACGATCCGCTGGAACGAGGTGTTCAGCTCGTTGAGCAGGGTGGCGTTCTGCGCGTCGCCGGAGCTGCCGGTGAACTGCGGCTCGTTGACGCTCTCGAAGACCAGCTTCGACGAGGAGCCCCGGAACGCGGCGGCGATCTGGGTCCAGAGCGCGTTGTAGCGGTTCAGCACCGTGGTCCGGTCGGTGGGCATCGTGTTGATCCATTGCCACGAGTCGTGGTGGATGTTGATGACCACGTAGAAGCCGTCCGCGAGGGCCCAGTCGACCACCTCGTGTACCCGGCTGAGCCAGGCGGCGTCGATCGTGTAGTTCGGGGCGCCACCGTGGTGGTTGCTCCAGGTCACCGGGATCCGGATGCTGTTGAAGCCCTGCGCCCGCACGTTGTCCAGCAGCGCCTGGGTCACCCGCGGGTTGCCCCAGGCGGTCTCGTCCGCGCCGACCGCGTCGAACGAGTTGCCGAGGTTCCAGCCGGGCTGCATGGCGGCGACCGCGGCCATCGCGTCCCCGGCCGGCGGCGGGGTGGTGGGCGGGGGCGTGGTCGGCGGCGGCGTGGTGGGCGGCGGGGTGGTGGTGGGCGGCGGGGTGGTGCCACCGACGCCGCCGGTGCAGGCGACGCCGTTGAGCGTGAACGAGGTCGGCGCCGTGTTGGCGCCGGACCAGGAGCCGTTGAAGCCGAACGAGACGCTGCCGTTGGTGGCGATCGCGCCGTTGTAGCCGACGTTGGTGGCGGTGACCTGCGCACCGGATGAGCTGACCGAGGCGTTCCACGCCTGGGTGACCTGTTGGCCGGACGGGAACGTCCAGCGCAGGCTCCAGCCGTTCACCGGGTCGCCGAGGTTGGTGACGGCGACGTCGGCGGTGAAGCCACCGGCCCACTGGCTGGCGGTCGTGTAGGTGACGCGGCAGCCGGCGGCCGCCTGGGCGTTGGTCGCCAGGAGGGCGGTGCCGGCGACGAGTGTCGCGGCGGTGGCGGCCACGAGACCGACCCGGGTGCGGGCCCGCCTCGCGGTACGGAAGAAGCCGAGCATCGTGGTTCCTTCGGGTGGTGGGGTGTGCGCGTGGACGGGTCGGGCGGGCGCGCACCCCGCCCGGCGCGAGAATAAGTTTGCATTCCAAACATTGTCAATCGGCGATGATGGATGCTCTGGAGGTCGGGGGTGTAGGCGGACCGGCTGTCGGGTACCTCGCGCCCGACCCCTTACCCCTGCTCAGGAGGATCCCCATGACCGTCGTACTCGCCGTTGTCTGCAGCGACGGGGTGGTGATCGGCGCGGACTCCCAGATCACCGAGAGCGACCGCGGCCTGAGCTTCCCGGCCCAGAAGCTGCACCCGCTGGGCTCCTGCGCCGCCTGGGGCGGCAGCGGCGCGCGGGGCGTGCTCAACGACCTGCGCCCCCTCCTCCAGGACTCGGCCACCGCCATCCTCGAAGCACCCGACATCGGCGGCGAGCTGCAGGAGCGCGTCCTACCCGTCTTCCGGAAGCACTACGAGAACTACATCCCGGACGTGCCCGGCGAGGGCAGCGGCGGCGGGGTGTCGGCGTACCTGCTCGCGGCCGGCTACAGCCAGGGCGGCCCGTGGATCGTGGAGATCAACCCCAACGGGCTCATCGGCCGCTACGAGGACGTGGGCTTCCACGCGATCGGCTCCGGCGCGCCCATGGCCCAGCAGGCCGGCGCGTTGCTGTCCCACTTCCGGATGACCACCCGCACGGTCGAGTTCGGCGTGGTGGGCGTGGTGCGGGTGCTGGAGGCGCTGGAGCGGACCTCGCCGTCGGTCGGCGGGCCGTTCAGCGTCGCGTGCATCCGCGAGGAGGGCGCCCACCACCTCGACGAGAAGGAGATCGCCAAGGCACTGAAGGACGCCGAGCGCTGGCGCGACCTCGAACAGGAAGCGCTCGACAAGCTGTTCGACTGACGCTCCACACGTTCGAAAAAGGCCGTTTCCGCCTGGCGGAAACGGCCTTTGAACTGGGTGGAGCTGAGGGGATTTGAACCCCTGACCCCCTCGATGCGAACGAGGTGCGCTACCAGTCTGCGCCACAGCCCCTCCGCCGGCGAACCGGCGCAGGTCCCACCCGGCTTTCACCGGGCGGGCCGGCGCCAAGGCTAACAGGTCCCGCCCCCACCACGCGAACCACCCCGCCCCACGCCCCCACGGCAGCGGGTCTCAGCTCGCCCTTCTCGTCGATCTTGGAGTTGTGGCACCTCCGACGAGTCGCCAATGGGGCAACCTTGGCGCCACAAGTCCAAGATCGACGCAAGCGGGAGGCGGGGAGGGGGAGGGCCGGGGGGTCAGGCGCCCCGGCCGGACTGGTAGGGGCGGCCGCGCAGGCCGCCGGCCCGCCGGTAGGAGACCGAACCGCCGCTGGCGGCCGGCGGCAGGTCCGCCGGCCGGTCCAGGCCCATCGCGGTACGCCGGACCGCCTCCCGCTGGGCGGCCAGCCGGCGCTGCGCCTCCCGCCGGGCCGCCGCGCGCCGGGCCTGCTCGCGGCGCACCTCGGCCTGGCGGGCCGCCAACCAGGCCGCCTCCCGGGCGTCCGCGCGCCGCCGCCGGCGCTCGGCCAGGGCCCGCTGCCGCAGGTGTACGACGTACGCGACGAGCAGCGCGCCGGTGACCGAGACGCTGATCCAGAACCCGGGACCGACGAGCATCACGCCGACCAACTCGACCAGGTTGAGCAGGAGCAGCGCGGCGAGCACCCGGCGGCGGCGGTAGACCGCCGGGGTGTGCCGACGCCGGGGCGGGTGCCGTCGGCGGGACTGCGCCGGGATCGCCGAAACGGGCCGGAGTCGGCCGGAGCGCCGCCGGACCGGCGGGGCGGAGACCGGCCGGTCGAGACCGCCCGTGTCGGAATTCTCACTCAAGGTGACGACAAGCGCGCGCGGCGGGTGCAGCGGGCGTCGTCCGGGCACGGTGCGGCGACGACGCTCGCGCTGGAGCACCCGCGCCGTCGACTGCGCCCGCTCCGCCACCAGCCGCTCGGTGGCGTCGTACCGGCGGACCAGCGCCGGAGCGAAGGCGAGCAGACCGGCGGCGGCGAGGACGGCGAGGAGCACCGACGTCGGCACCCTCACCCCTCCCGTCACCAAGTTCGGGGCGAGCGCCACACGACCGCAACTTCTTCCGTCGACTCTCGTTAACGGCGCACATCATGCGGGCGGACAGCGCTTGCCACAGCTTGCAGTTACTTGAGGTTACGGGCCGCCGACCCGGTTCACCGTGCGCCGCGCCGGGCGCTCACCGCCCGAAGGGGTCAACGCCGGTTGTCACGTACGCGGTGCCAACGGGCCAGCAGCCCGCCCTCGGCGGCCACTTCCTCACCGGTCATCGCATATCCGATGTGGTCCCGCCAGGCGCCGTCGATGTGCATGTACCGCACGTGGTAGGCCTCCTCGCGGAAGCCCAACTTCTCCACCACCCGCCGGGACGGGACGTTCTCCGGCCGGATGTTCACCTCGATCCGGTGCAGGCCACCGGGGCCGAACGCGTGGTCCACGGCGAGCGCCACCGCGGTGGGGATCACACCCCGGCCGGCCACCCGGGAGTCGACCCAGTAGCCGACGTACCCCGAGCAGAACGCCCGCCGCACGATGCTGCCCACGTTGAGGTGGCCGACCAGCCGCTCCTGCCCGCCCTCGCGCAGGCAGACCGCGAACGGCATGCCGTCGCCGGTGCGCGCGGACCTCCGCTGGTCGGCGTGGACCAGGCGGAACGCGGCCGGCGAGTTCGTCTCGTCCCACCCGCCCGGCACGTGCGACTCCCACGGGGCCAGCCACTCCCGGTTGGCCCGCCGGATCGTCGACCAGGCCACCGCGTCCGAGCGCCGGTAGGGCCGCAGCACCACCGGACCGTCCACCAGCACCGCCGGCCACCCCGGCGCCCGCCGGAACATCACCGAACCCTCGCGCTCACCGGCGCCGGTCCAGCAGGAGCACGTCCACGGTGGAGCCGGCGGCGGCGGTGGTGACCCGCTCGCCGAGCACCAGCAGGCCGTTCGCCTCGGCCAGGCCGGAGAGGGTGAAGGGGCCGCCGGTCAGCGGCTGCACGGTGTAGCCGCCGCCGCGCCGCTCGGCGACGTGCGCGGGGCGGAACTCGCGCAGCCCCACCGGGGACGCGACCGTCTCCAGCAGGTGTGCGCGCACACTCGGCCGGAACACCGGCTCGGCCCCGGCCAGCAGTTGGATGGCCGGGCGCGCCAGCACCTCGAAACCGATCAACGCCGCGCCGGGCTCACCGGGCAGACACACCACCGGCACCTCCTCGGCGCCGACCGTACCGAACCCGAGAGCCGTTCCCGGATAGAGGGCCACCTCTGTGAAGGAGACCGGGCCGGCCCGCCCGCCGTCGCGGCGGGACAGGATCCGGCGGACCATGTCGCCCGGGCCGGTGCCGGTGCCGCCGGTCGTGATGATCAGGTCGGCCCGCAGCGTCTGGTCCTCCAGCAGGCCACGCAGCGCCTCCGGGTCGTCGTCGCAGATGCCCACCCGGTACGCGAGCCCGCCCGCCTCGGCCGCCGCCGCGGTCAACGCGTGCGAGTTGGTGTCCACCACCTGGCCGGGCTGGCTGCCCCGGCCCACGTCGACCAGCTCGTCGCCGGTGGCCACGATGACCACCCGCGGGCTGGGCCGCACCACCACGTGCCCGATGCCGGTGGCCGCGAACACCGCCACCAGGGCCGGCGAAACGTACGCGCCGGCGCGGGCGAGCAGCGTGCCGGCGACCAGCTCCTCTCCGGCGCGGCGCAGGCCGTACCCGCGTTTGGGGGCGCGGAAGATCTCCACCGCGGCCATGCCCTGGTCGGTCCACTCCACCGGGACCACCACGTCCGCGCCGATCGGCAGCGGCGCGCCGGCCGCCACCGAGAAGCACGCACCGGGGGTGAGCCGGACCGGCCGCCAGCTCGCCGCGCCCAGGTCGCCGACCACGTTGAGCCGGATGCTGCGCCCGCCGGGCATACCGGAGGGGGCCGGGACGTAGCCCGGCCCCCGGCTCCCTCCGGAGATGTCCTCCCAGCGCGCGGCGTACCCGTCCACCGCCGCCTGGTCGAAGGCGGGGAACGAGTGCGGGGCGACCACGTCCTCGGCGAGCACGTTGCCGTACGCCTGGGTCAGGTCGAGGTCGAGCGGAGGCAGCGCGCGTAACCTGCGCAGCACACTGCCCAGGTAGTCGGCGAGCGGCGTCAACTCGTTCGCGGCCGCCTCGGCGTCGGCCGTCGCGGTCATGTATTGGCACCGCCGGACGCGTCGGTGTTGACGAACTCGGCCAGCCACTTGCGGAACTCGGCGCCCAGGTCCTCGCGCTCGGCGGCGATCTGGACCACGGTCTGCAGGTAGCCGAGCGGCATGCCGGTGTCGTAGCGGGTGCCCCGGTAGACGATGGCGTGCACCGGCACGCCCTCGGTGCGCAGCAGCTCCATCGCGTCGGTGAGCTGGATCTCACCGCCGCTGCCCGGCTCGGTGCGCCGGATCGCGTCGAAGATCCGCCCCGGGAGCACGTACCGGCCGAGGACGGCGAGGTTGCTGGGCGCCTCGTCCGGGCTGGGCTTCTCGACCATCCCGGTGACCTTGACGACCTCGGCGATGTCGGAGTATTCGGACTCGGCCGGCTCGACCGAGGCGATCCCGTAGCGGCTGGTCTCGGCGGGGTCGACCTCGAAGAACGCGAGCACCACCCCACCGGTGCGGGCCTGCAACTCCAGCATGGCCGGCAGCAGCGGCTCGGAGGGCTTGACGAACTCGTCGCCGAGCAGCACCGCGAAGGGCGCGTCGCCGACGTGCGACTCGGCGTAGCCGACCGCGTGACCCAGACCGAGCTGCTCCGGCTGGCGGCAGGTGTAGATCGCGGCCAGCTCCTCGGTGCGCTTCACCGCGGCCAGCAGCTCGGGCTTCTTGGCGAGTCGTTCCTCCAGGTCGGGCCGCCGGTCGAAGTGGTCGACCATGGAGGTCTTGCCCCGCCCGGTGATCAGCAGCACGTCGGTGATGCCGGCCTGGGTGGCCTCCTCGACGATGTACTGCAGGACCGGCCGGTCGACGACCGGCAACAGCTCCTTGGGGACCGCCTTGGTGGCCGGCAGGAACCGGGTGGCCAGGCCGGCGGCCGGGATGACGGCCTTGACCGCGCGGGAGCGACCGGAGGCCGCTGAGGGGTTCGCTGAGTGCTCCGACATGCCGCGAGACTATCGGCCACGGCTCTGCCGCGGCGGGTGAGGACCGGAAGACGCGCCGCCCGGTGCGGCGCTCGCCGGGTCCGCCGCGCCCGCCCTGGGCAGCCCGTCGGGTGGGCTGACCGTGGCCGCCGCCACCGGAATCTCCTGGGTGCGCACCGGATCCCCGACCGACGCCAGCCGGAAGCCGTCCCGCCCGGCGGCCTTCGCCGCGTAGAGCGCGTCGTCGGCCGCGTCGAGCACCTGCTGGCCGCCGGCGGCGTGGTCCGGGTAGACCGCGATGCCGATGGACACCGTCACCGGCACCCGCAGCGGCTCGTCGCCGTGCCCGTCGACCGGCACCGGCTGGTCGCGCACCACCGCGCCGATCCGCTCGGCGACGATCGTGGCGCCCCGGGCGTCGGTCTCCGGCAGCAGCACCACGAACTCCTCGCCGCCGTGCCGGAACGCCAGGTCCACCTCGCGGATCACGCCGCGCACCCGGCGGGCGAACTCGACCAGCACCGCGTCCCCGGCGGCGTGCCCCCAGGTGTCGTTGACGTGCTTGAACCGGTCCAGGTCGAGGGCGAGCACGCTGAGCATCCGGCCGAACCGGTTCGCCCGCTCCACCTCCCGCCGGATCGACTCGCGCAGGTAGCGGTAGTTCCACAGCCCGGTCAGCGGATCGGTGAGGGAGAGCCGCTGCGCCTCCTCGTGCACCCGGACGTTCTCCACCGCCACCGCCGCGTGCCCGCCGAACGTCCGCAGCATGACCAGGTCGTCGTCGTCGAACTCGTCCCCGCCGAGCCGGTCGTAGAGCGCCAGCACGCCGAGCGCGGCGCTGGGCGGGGCGGCCGGGTCACCGTCGGCCGGCGGGTGGCCGGGCCGCTCCGGGCCGCGCGCCTCGGGCGCGGCGAACGGCACCGCCACGTACGTCTCGCAGGTCGGCTCTCCGGTCGGCGCGTCCGGCGGGGTCCACCGGCCGCGCAGCGGCTCCCCGGTGGCGGCCACCGCGCCGACCACCCCGGCGCCGACCGGCACCCGCAACGTCGCCGGGTCGGCCGGGTCCTCGGTCGGCCAGCGCCCGGCCAGCCCCTCCACGCACTGGCCGACCAGCACTCCGTGGCCGTCGAGCAGCAGTACCGCCCCGGCCCGCGCGCCGGTCCCGGCGATCGCGCTGTCCAGGATCACCCGCAGGATGCGTTGCAGGTCGTGCGTGCTGGCCAGGGTGTCGCCGAGCACCACCAGGTGGTTGCGGAGCTGGTCCCGGCTGCTGGTCAACGCCGCCACGTAGCTGCCGGTCTCCCGGGTCATCCGGTTGAACGCGCCGGCCAGCCGGCCGATCTCGTCCCGGCTGCGCACCGGCACCCGGGCGGTCAGGTCGCCGTGCGCCACCCGGTCCACCGCGCCGGCCAGCTCGACCAGCGGGCGGGTGGTCACCCGGGCCAGCCGCCAGGCGGCCAGCACCGCCAGCAGCGCGGCCAGCACCACCGCGGCGACCAGCGCGCCGTACAGGCCGGGCGGGCGCTGCTCCGGCACCGAGAGCACCAGCGGCAGCGGCTGCCCCGGCGACGGCCCGACCCGACGCACGTACCGGCCGTCGCCGGCGCCGACCACCCGGTCCCCGGCCACCCGGCGGGCGGCGGCCAGCACCGCCGCGCGTACCCCCTGGTCCTCGGTCGTGTGGATGATCCGCCCGGGGTCGCCGAGGAGGGTGATCCCGACGCCGGTCACGGCCGCGAGCCGCGCCACGAAGGCCGGGTCGACGGGCTGCGCGGCGGCGACCGCACCGAGGTCCGCGCCGGCCGGGTCGCGGAGCCGGACCTGGACGGCGAGCGCGCCCACCGGGCCGGCCGGCGTGCCGGCGCAGTCCTGCCAGGGGCCGGCCGGGCCGCCGGCGGTGGCGTAGCTGGTCCGGCCGGTCGGGTCGGCGATCACCACGGCGGCGGCCAGCCCCCGGCCGACCACCTGGTCGGCGGCGCGCGACCGGGCTGCCGGGTCGGCGACCAGCGCGACCGCGTCGGCCGCCGCGCGCAGTTGCTGACAGAGGGCGTCGACGGAGGTGCGCACGCCGGCCGCGGCCAGCCCCAGCCGCTCGGTGGCCCGGCTGCGGTCCACCGCGCTCAACGTGGTGCCCACGAAGACCGCACCGAGCAGCACGGGGCCGAGGACCACCACGAGGAAGGCCACCGTCAACCGCCCGCGTAGCGTCAAGCCTTCCCCCCGGAAGTTCCGCGCCCCTTGGTGCGATGCTGACACAGAGCGACCGGTAGACAAGCGTTGCGTCAGGAGTGTTGCGTGCCGGATTTTTCGGATGAGGTGCACGAGGCGAAACGGGAGCTGCGCGGCACGCTGCTCGCCGCCCGCCGGTCGCTGTCCGCGACCCGGCGCGCCGAGGCCGCCGCGTCCGTGCAGGCCGAGCTGACCTCCCTGGTACGCCGGCTGCGGCCGGCCCGGATGACCGCGTACGTTCCGGTCGCCTCGGAGCCCGGCGGGCCCGACCTGCCCGAGGTGCTGCGCGCCGCGCTGCCCGCCGACGCCGAGCTGCTGCTGCCGGTGCTCGCCGACGACCTGGACCTGGACTGGGCCGCCTACACCGACCGGGAGTCGCTGCGGGCCGCCGGTCGGGGCCTGCGCGAGCCGACCGGGCCGCCGTGGGGCCGGGCCGCGGTGGCCGGGGCCGACCTGGTGGTGGTGCCGGCGCTGGCGGTGGACCGCCGGGGCGTCCGGCTGGGTCGGGGTGGCGGCTCGTACGACCGGGCGCTGGCCCGGGTGCCCGCGACCGTGCCGACGGTGGCGCTGCTGCACGACGGTGAGCTGGTCACCGCCGTTCCCGCCGACCCGCACGACCGGCCGGTGCACTGCGTGATCACGCCCACCGACGGGCTGGTCGCGGTGCCGGGTGTGGGACCGGGCGCTTCCGCTGGACGAATCCGGGTGCGATGACGCACCATTGGCACTCGAAGACCACGAGTGCCAGACAGGCCGTGCCCAGATCCGGAGGAGAACGTGCCCACGTACCAGTACGCCTGCACCGCGTGCGGCCACCAGCTCGAGGCGGTGCAGTCCTTCTCGGACCAGCCGCTGACCGAGTGCCCCGCGTGCGAGGGGCGGCTGCGCAAGCTCTTCAACTCGGTCGGCATCGTGTTCAAGGGCTCCGGCTTCTACCGGACGGACTCCCGTTCGTCCGGTTCCGACAACGCCGCCGGCAGCACGAACAAGCCGGCCAAGTCCGAGTCGTCGACGTCGTCCTCGTCCGACTCCTCGTCGTCGTCCTCGTCGTCCGGGTCGTCCTCGGCGTCCTCGTCGTCCTCGTCGTCGGGGGGCGGTTCGGGTTCGACCGCGAGCAAGGCCTCGGCCGCCAGCTCGTCCTGACGCTCGCGCTTTCGGAAGTGGCCGTCCCGTCCGGGGCGGCCACTTCTCGCGTCTGCGAAAGGCGGGGCCCCCTGTTAACGCATTCGGTAGAGGCGGGGCCCCCTCTTAACACCTTTCGATCGGACGAGCGCGCCGCCCGGCGCGGTGGCGGCGTCAGCGCACCCGGGAGCAGCGGCCTCGCCGAACCGGTGGTTCCCGCCGGCTCGCGCCCCCGACTCGTCCACAGCCTGACGGGTTATCCACAGGGCGAGCGCTGGGGCGACGCGGAGCGACGGAGCCCGCCTAGCCTGCTGGTGGGCCGGACGCGGTCTGGCCCAGCCGGGACTGGTCGGACCATGCCAGGACGGGCGGGCCGGGCCGGAAACGGCCGGGCCGGGCCGGAAACGGCCGGGCCGGGCCGGAAACGGGCGACGGGCCGGTGGTCGGGATGCGGGGACGGGCGGGAGGCCGGCGGTGGCGGGTGCGGAGTCGACGTTGCGACCGGTGCGCTGGCGGGGGCTGCCCCGACGCCGGACGCTGATTCGGGTGACCCTGGTCGCGGCGCTGCTGGGGCTGGCCGCCGCGGTGCTGCAGACCCCGGCCGGCTGTCCACCCGGGCCGACCCCGGCCGGCGCGCCCACGACGCCCGACCCGGCCCGCGCCACCGGGGCTCCGGCGCTGCCCGCAGGGGCGGTCGGCGTGCCGATCCGGCTGGCCGAGCCGGCCGCCCTGGCCGTGCTGCGCCCGGGTGCCCGGGTCGACCTGCTGGTGGTGCCGGCCGGCGGGTCACCCGACCCGAGCCTGCTCGCCCCGCGCGCGCTGGTGCTCGACGTGGTGGGCGCCGCCGGGGCGGTCGACGGGTCCTCGGCGCTCTACCTGGCGCTCCCGCCGGAGCAGGCTCGGCGCGCGGTCGGCCTGCCCGAGGGCAGCCGTTTCGCCGTGGTCGTACGCGGCTGACGTCGGCCGCGACCGGTCAGTCAGTCCCAGTGCGGCGGGCGCTCGGCGAGCAGCCAGTCGTCGCTGCCGCTGGGGCGCTCGCCCCAGCCACGGTCGGTGTCGTCGGTGGTCTGCTCGGGCAGCACCACGAAGTCTTCGCTGAGGTCGACCACGCGGTCGTCGTCGCCGCGCGGGACCCGGATGCCGGGTTCGGTCACGAGCAGCAACGATACCGCCGCCGGACGACAACCCGCCTTCCCCGCGCCGCCCGCCGAACGTGACGCGGTCGGTCCATCGACGCTCGCCGCGTCGGGCGGCCGAGCGGCCGAGGCGTTGGTAGCGTCGGTCGGCGTGACGACGCCGAGCGGCAACCCCGACGAGACCTGGCGACGCCCCGAGCAGCCGGCCGCAGCGGACGGGACACCGGACGCGGACCGCACCGGCGCCGGCCCACCGGCCGGAGCGGGTCACGCTGCCGGCGGCACGGCCGAGGAGGTGGACCCCGCCGGCGCGGGCTCGGCCGTGACGACGCCGACGGTCCCGGAGACGGCGGGCAGGGCCGACGCGAGTCCCGCCGGAACCGGCCCGACCCACCCGAGCGACCCCGCAGGTGACGATACGCCCGACGCGGCACGTTCCGAAGCGACCGGCCCGGCGGACGCCTCCGACGCGGCCTGGCGTCCGGCCGCCGGGTCCGGCGCTCCTGACGACCGCACGGGCGACACCGGCGTTGCCGAAGCCGGGGCGCCCGGCACCGGCGCGACCCACGTTCCCGAGGCGGCTGCGGCCGGGGGCGTCAGCCCGTGGTCGCGGGCGGGTGCCTCGGAGAGCCCCTGGGCGCGGCCGGGCCCGACCGCGCCGGCCGGGGGGTGGACCCCGACCGGCGGTGGGTGGCCCGACCCGGCCGGTCCCGCCGGCCACCCGGCGCCGGGCGGGTACGCCGGACCGCCGCCCAGCACCCCGCCGCCGCCCGGCTGGCGACCGCCGGTGCACGTGCAGGTGCCACCACCCCGCCGGCTCCCACCGCAGGACATGGCCGCCATGGACCGGTCCGAGCAGCGCGCCCAGCAGCTCACCTACGGCATCGGGGCGGTCGTCGGCGTGGTGCTGTTGCTGCTGACGTGCCTGCTCTGCTCGCGGATCCTGTTCTGAGCGACCTCGGATCGGGAGCGAGTCGTCAGACGATGCCGTCCCAGACCGTCTTGGCCCCGCTGTCGCCGGTCAGGTAGACGTAGACCAGCGCGAACACGGCGAGCACGACCGCCACGGCGGTGAGCGCGATCGGCACCCAGCGGGGCAGGTCGCGGGTGCGGGCGAAGCCCTTGGTGCTCAGCACCAGCAGGAGCGCGACGACCGCGAGGCCGAGCGTGAACCAGAGCAGCGTCTCGCCGTACTCGGAGTGCTCGTGGATCTTCCGGAGCCCCTCGGCCGGGTAGCCGCGTGACTCCAGCACCTCCTCCAGCTCCTCGCCGGATTCCGTCGCCACCCAGGCGAGGATCGGGGTGACCACGGCGAGCGCGACCACCGCCCAGTCCAGCCGGGGCCGCCAGCGGGGCAGCACCCCGTAGGCGACGGTGAGCAGCGCCAGCAGCGGCACCAGCACCACCACCGCGTGAATGACCAGAACGTGGCCTGGAAGACCGTTGACTTCCCTGAACACCGACACCTCCGGCGAGTGGACGGATTCGCGCGCGGTCAGCGTACGACGCGGCGTGGTCGCACACCGAGATCCACGCGGCGCGAACCGTGCCGGTTCATCCGGCGTGGCACTCTTGACCGGTGGACACCGACGACATCGGCCTGTTCGGTCCGGGTTCGGTCACGTGGAAGGTGCACGAGGAACCGGTCCTGATCGTCGCCGGCCTGCGCTCGCTCTACCTGCAGGCGCTGCATCCGCGCGCGATGGCCGGGGTGGCGCAGAACAGCAACTACCGGTCCGACGCCTGGGGCCGGCTGGTCCGCACGGCCACCTACGTGGCGACGACGATCTACGGCACCACCGCCGAGGCGGAGGCGGCCGGCCGGCGCCTGCGCGGGCTGCACTCCCGGATGCGCGCCACCGACCCGGTCACCGGCGAGGAGTTCCGCGTCGACGAGCCGGACCTGCTGCGCTGGGTGCACGTCACCGAGGTCGAGTCGTTCGTGAGCACCGCGCGGCGGGCCGGGCTCGCGCTGACCGACGACGAGGTGGACGGCTACTACACCGAGCAGCGCCGGGCGGCGGCCCTGGTGGGGCTGGATCCGGCGGACGTGCCGGGCACCGCCGCCGAGGTCGAGGCCTACTACCGGGACGTACGCCCGGAGCTGCGGATGACCCGGGAGGCGGCCGAGACCGCGCTGTTCCTGACCGCGCCGCCGATCCCGTGGAAGCTCAGCCCGACGGTGAAGCTCGGCCTGAACCTCGGGCCGCCGCGCTGGGCGTACCTGGGGGTGGCCGGCACCGCGCTGGGGTTGCTGCCGCCCTGGGCGTTGCGGCTCTACGGCGGCCTGGGCCTGCCGACCACCGCGCTCTCGGCGGAGGTGGGCGTGCGGGCGTTGCGGCTCGCCCTGGCGGCGGTGCCGCGCCGCTATCGGGAGGGGCCGTTGCAGCAGGCCGCCAAGGAACGCGCGGCCCGGCTCGCGGCGGCCTGAGGCGTCCTCAGTCGGCGTCGGCGAAGCGTTCGACGGCCGACCACGGGTCCTTGCCGGGGGCCTGCGCGCCGGCCGGGCAGGTGCGCCGGTAGTCGCACCAGCCGCAGCGCGGCCCCGGCTCGGTGGGGAACTCCTCGTCGGGGTCGGCCCCGCCGGCCACCGCCCGCTCGGCGGCCATGATGTCGCGGGCGGTCTCCTCGGCGCGGGTGAGCTGCCGGTGCAGCGACTCGGGGGTGTGCTCGTGCGCGGCGACCGTGCCGGTGGGCAGGTGGTGCAGCTCGACCCGGTGGCACGGTCGCCGGAACACCCGCTCCGCCGCGTACGCGTAGAGCGCGAGCGCCTGCGAGCCACGGGCGTCGTCGGCGTCGAGCCCGGTGCGGCCGGTCTTGTAGTCGACGATGACCAGCTCGGGTCGGCCGTCCGGGCCGGGGCGCGAGTCGATCCGGTCGGTGCGGCCGTTGAACGCCAGCACGGCGGTCTTGACGGCGACCACCCGCTCCACGCCGATCGGCTCGTCGGCCGGGTCGAGGCCCGCCACGTAGGACTCGAGCCAGCCCAGCGCCCGCCGGAAGGCGTCGCGTTCCTGCTCGTCGTCGCGGTAGCCCTCGCGGACCCAGACGCCCTTGAGCAGGGTGCCGAGCGCCTCGGGCCGGCGTCGGTCGGGGGCCAGCCCATACCAGTTCTTCAGCGCGGTGTGGACGCTGGCGCCGAGCGAGTTGTGCGCCCACGGCGGCCCCTTCGGCGGGGCCGGCCGGTCCACGTACGCGTAGCGGTAGCGCCGGGGGCAGTCGGCGTAGGCGCCCAACTTGCTGGGGGTGCAGACGAAGAGCCGTTCGGGCATGCCCTCGAAGCCGAGCTGCTCGGCCTGCTCGGCGCGGGGCCGGGGCGCCCGGCCGCCGGTGGGTCGTCCGGTCGGTGAAGGTCGTCGCACACCGGAGATCCTGCCACCCGACTGTGACAGCGGCCGGACCGCTCAGGCGTTGGTGAGGTATTCGGTCACGAACGCCGCGATCGCGTCCGCGATGAGCTGCACCGCGATGGCGGCCAGCAGCAGGCCGGCGATCCGGGTCAGCACCTCGATGCCGCCCGGGCGGAGCACCTTGACGATCCCGCCGGAGAAGCGCAGCACCACCCAGACCGCGACCATCACCGCGACGATGGCGAGCGCGATGGCCACGTAGTCGGTGATGCCGCCGGCCCGCTGCACGAACAGCATGGTGGCCACGATGGCGCCGGGGCCGGCCAGCAGCGGGGTGCCCAGCGGCACCAGCGCGATGTTGGAGGTGACCTGCTGGCTCGGGTCGTCGGCCTTGCCGGTCAGCAGTTCCAGCGCCACCAGCACCAGCAGCAGGCCGCCGGCGGCCTGCAACGCGGGCAGGTCGACGTGCAGGTAGGCGAGGATCGTCTGCCCCGCCACCGCGAAGATCACGATGACCCCGAGCGCCAGCGCCACGGCCTGCCACGCGGCCCGGTTCCGGTCGCGGGCGGGCAGCGGCCCGGTGAGCGCGAGGAAGATGGGCATCATTCCGGGCGGGTCGACGATCACCAGCAGGGTCACGAAGACCTCGCCGAAGAGCTTGAGATCCACGCGGACACGGTAGCCGTGCCGCCGGAACGCTTCAGCCTGAAGCGACCGGGGTCACCCCCCGGGCCAGCCCGACGATCCGCTCGTACGCCTCGGGGCTCGTGGTGTGCGCGCCGAGCCGGACGGTCTTGTGCGTGCCGTGGAAGTCCGACGAGCCGGTGACCAGGAGATCCAGCTCGGCGGCGAGGCGGCGGACGTGCTCCCGCTCGGCCGGGCTGTGGTCCTCGTGGTCGGCCTCCAGGCCGGCCAGGCCGGCCGCCGCCAGCTCGACGATCAGCTCGTCCGGGACGATCCGGCCGCGCCGGCTGGCCCGGGGGTGGGCGAAGACGGGCACCCCGCCGGCCGCCCGCACCAGCGCGACCGCGCGAAACACGTCGATGTCGTCCTTGGGCAGCCGGTACCGCTCCCCCAGCCAGTCCGGCCCGAACGCCTCGGTGGTGGTGGCGACCAGGCCGGCCCGGATCAGCGCCTGCGCGATGTGCGGCCGGCCGACCGTGCCGCCGGCCGCGCCGGCCAGGATCGCCGACCAGCTCACCGGGATGCCGTCGGCCTGGAGCAGCCGGACGATCCGCTCACCGCGTTCCTCGCGGGCCCGCCGGACCCGGGCCAGTTCCGCGACCAGCTCCGGCGAGCCCGGGTCGAAGAGGTACGCGAGCAGGTGCAGCGGGATCGCCGGCTCGGCGCCGAACCAGCGGCAGGAGAGTTCGGCGCCGCGGATCAGGGTGAGGCCGGGCGGCAGGGCGGCGACCGCGGGGGCCCAGCCCGCCGTGGTGTCGTGGTCGGTGAGCGCCACCACGTCGAGCCCGGCCCCGGCGGCGGCTCCGACCAGCTCGGCCGGGCCGAGCGTGCCGTCGCTGGCGGTGGAGTGGGTGTGCAGGTCGATGCGGGCGGGAACGCTCACCCGCCCGACGCTACGCCCCGTCCGGCACGGCCGGGGTGTCGGCCACCACCACGGGCCGCTGCCCCGGCGGCACCCCGTCGAGCGTCGACGGGGTCGGCCGCTCACCGGCCAGGACCCGGTCGGGCCTGACCCGGACCAGCCCGCCCGTGGCGTCCACGTGCAGCGCGGCGCCGACGCGGGTCCAGGCCGGAACACCGGCCAGCAGCGGACCGGCCGGGTGGGCCGCCGGGGCGCCGGCCAGGTCGACCAGCACGGCGGTGCGGCCGGTGCCGTTCGCCAGCAGCCAGCGACCGTCCGGGGAGATCGCGCCGAGCCCGTCGGCGGCCAGCTTCGGACCGCAGCCGGTGCGCGTCGGGGTGAGGTCGCGGGCCGGGTCGAGCAGCGCCACGCAGGGCTGTCGTGCCGGCCCGGTGGCGACCAGGCCGACCACCAGCCCGTCCGGCCGGCTGCCGTAGACGCCACGCACGTCCGGGTTCACCGGACCGGGCACCCCGCCCATGGCGCGTCGCCAGACGCTCATGCCGACCCGGTCGGGCTGGCTGACCAGCACGTCGTCGCCGCTGAAGCCGACCGGCACGACGCCGGTCGGCGCGGCCACCCGGCTGGGCGCGATGAGCTGGCCGGCGACCACCCCGGCCGCGACCAGGTCCGGGCCGTCCCGCCAGGCCACCTGCCGCCCGTCCGGGGAGACCGCGACGGCGTCCGCGGCGGCGAGCATCACCTGCGGCGCGCCGCCGGCGGCGGACACCCACCAGAGGGTACGGCCGGCCGCGGTGGCCGCCGAGGTGAGCAGCCAGCCCTCCCGGTCGTGGATCCGCTGCGCCCGTTCGACGCCACCCACCCCGGTCAGCTCCCGCCGCTCGCCGCCACTGGTGTCCAGGACGTCGCCGACGAGCAGGTCGAGCTCGGCTCGGACCGGGCCCGACCGCGGCGTGGAGGCGGTGGGCAGCGGGGACGGGGTGTGCCCGCGGGGGTCGCCGAGCACCACGGTCGGCGTGCCGCCGCGCCCGCCCGACTCGCCGAGCTGGGCCATCCCGGTGGTGACCAGCACCGTCGCGATGCCCGCCAGGGCCAGGCCGGCGAGCGCCCGGCGACGCCCGCTGCGCCGGGCCCGTCGCAGCACGGCCCCCGCCGGGTCGGCGCGGAGCGGTCCGGGCCGGTCGACCCGACGGGAGAGAGTCTCCCGCAGCGCCCGCTCCAGCTCGTCCTCGCCCACGAGGAGTGGACGCTCCGGGCTGCCCGTCCGGTTGTCACGGGCGGGTCGGCTGCCGCTCATCGGGTCTCCGCCGCGATCCCGACGGCCGGGCGGACCTGGGCCGGCGTGGCCGGGCGGGGCGCGGGCCGCCCGGCGGACCCGGGTGGGCGCGCGGGCTGACCCGCCGGCGCGGGCCGGCCGGCGGACCCGGGCTGTCGGGTGGGTGCGACCTGACCGGCCGGCGCGGGCTGACCGGCCGGCGCGGGCTGTCGGGTGGGCGCGGGTCGCCGGACGGGCGCGGGTCGGGCCGGCCCGGTGGACGGTGCGGACGAGCCCGGGCCGCCGGTCGGGGCGGCCCCGGGGGCCGGCCTCGCCTCGACGTCCGGCTCGGCCGGCAGGCCCAGCGCGGCCTCGGAGCCGAGCCGGCGGCGCAGGGTGTTCAACGCCCGGGAGGTCTGGCTCTTGACCGTGCCCGGGGAGATCTCCAGCAGGGCGGCGGTCTGCGCCTCCGACATGTCCTCGTAGAAGCGGAGCACCAGCACGGCCCGCTGCCGGGCGGGTAGCGCCTGCAGGTGCCGCCACAGCGCGTCCCGGTCGAGCTGGTGCTCGATCTCGTCGACGCCGGCCCGTTCCGGCAGCACCTCGGTCGGCCGTTCGCCGTGCCAGCGGCGACGCCACCAGCTGGTCGACGTGTTGACCAGGACCCGGCGGGCGTACGGCTCGATGGCGTCGATCCCGCCGAGCCGCTTCCAGGCCAGGTAGGTCTTGGTCAGCGCGGTCTGGAGCAGGTCCTCGGCGGTGGCCCAGTCACCGGCCAGCAGGTAGGCGGTGCGCAGCAGGGCGCCGGACCGGGCCGCCACGAACTCGCGGAACTCCTCCTCCAGCGGATCCCTGCTCGCCACGCTCACCTCCGCGCCCCCGTCCTGCATGGCAGGCTCCCACGGCCGAGCGGGTCGGGTCGACGGCGAAAGGTGTGCAGTCCTTCCGATGTTCGGACGGAAAGTTTCAGGCGCCGTCGTCGGCCTTGGCCTCGTCGGCCTCCTTGCCCAACCGCGCCTCCACGGCCTGCGGCTCGTACATCTCCTCCACCACGCGCAGGTAGAGCTCGTTCGGGTTGGGCAGGTTCTTGACCTCGCGGAGCGCCTGCTCCTGCCCCGCCGACTCCAGCACGAACGTGCCGTAGTTGAGGGCGCGACCGGTGGGGGTCTGCTCGTACTTCATGTCGGTGACGCGGACCAGCGGCATCATCGCGACGCGGCGGGTGATGATCCCGTTGACCACCATCACCCGCTTGTTGGTCAGGATGAACCGGTCGTACCACCAGTCGGCGACCCGCCAGGCGACCCAGCCCATCACGGCGAACCAGAGCAGCACCGCGACCGTGGTCAGGGCGCCGACGTCCCGCCCGGCGAGGAAGCCGGAGAGGTAGCCGAGCACGAACGTGGCCGCGACGCCGACGATGATCGGCGTGGAGAGGTGGATCCAGTGCCGCTTCCACTCGCCCCGGTAGCGCTCGGTGGGGAAGAGGTAGCGGGCGACCAGCGAGCTGGGCTCGTCCTCCAGCGGCAGCACCCGGCGTGGGGCCATGCCGGAGGCGTCGACCCGGAGACCGGCCAGCTCCTCCTCGGAGATCGGCTGCTCCGGGTAGCCCTCCGGGTCGCGCGACCAGGCGCGGCCGGAGCGGCCCTCACCGGCGTAGCCGGGGCCGTCGCCGAAGGCGGCGTCGCCCGACAGGGAGGGCCCGGCCCCGTAGGCGGGGCCGGCGCCGTAGCCGGGACCGTCGTCCGGGTCGATCCGTGGGATCGGCTCGGTGTCGCGCTCCCGGCGTGCCCGGTCGGGATCGTCCGGGTCGAAGGGGGGACCGGAAGGGCTTCCCATGGGCGGCTAGGCGACGAGGTTGGTGAAGAAGTCGCCGAAGCCCTGCGCGATGTCCATGATGCCGCCACCGAGAGACTTGAACACGTCGGCGGCCGAGTTCGGCCGGTAGGCGACGAAGAAGATCAAGAATGCGATGCCGGCCCAGGTGAGGACCTTCTTGACCATAGCGGGCCATCCTCTCGCGGAGCCGGGTCCGTTTACCGCAGCGGCACCCAGAGTATCAGCATGGTGTCTTACCGTGAATATCTGCGTCCGGTCTCCGACTCGCCGGTGCCGGCCGGTCAGGCCTGCCCGTGCAGGTACGGGGATGGTGCGCCGTACACGAGCTCGGGCGGCGTCCACTCGGTGAGGTCGTGCAAGACGACCTCCTCCGCGAGGAGGTGACCCGCGCTCGCCGGCCAGGCTATCGCATGGAGCCACATTCCCCGAGCCTCGCCGGCGTACGCGCTTCGATCCGTTTCGGACCGCACGAGCCACAGTGGAGTCGGATGGCCGCCCACCCTGATCTTCGCGTGCGGCACACGCTCGGGATGACCAGGGCCGGGATCGGTCAGCGCCTCCTCGACCTCGGGGCCGGGATCGGGGCCGGGCAGTCCCGCGAAGCGGGAACCCAGGCCGACGCCGGGCTCCTCGGCGACGAAGATCAGGTCGGCCGGTCCACCGTCGAGCGGCGCCGGGCCGGCGCAGGCGACCGCGGTGGCACGGATCCCGACCCGATCGTCGCCCGCCCATGCCACCCCGGTCAGCGTCCAACCCGGCGGGAGCGGCCACGGGCACCACAGCGGCATGCCGGGCCGGTCGGCCGGTTCGCCGTCGGCGGCCACCCGTTGGACCACGCTCGCCATGATCTCGGCGCCGATGTGCGCCGGCACGTGCAGGGGCACCACCGGGCCGCAGCGCACGCACCGGTACTCGCCGTGCATCAGGTCCGGCTCGCGCACCGGGCCCGCGCACCTGGGACAACTCACCGCGACTGTCACGCCTTCACCGTCACCCCGGGGCGGCGACGCGTCAAGCGGGCCGGGCCGACGAACATGGGATTTCCACCCGGCAGCACGACCGTCGAGCGTCAGTCCGGCGGCGGGCCGGCGTACGACCGGATCCAGGCGTGCATGGCGATGCCGCTGGCCACCCCCGCGTTGATGGAACGGGTCGACCCGTACTGGGCGATCGAGAAGAGCGCGTCGCAGGCCGCCCGGGCCACCGGGGAGAGCCCCGGCCCCTCCTGACCGAAGAGCAGCACGCAACGGCGGGGCAGGACGCCGGTCTCCAGCGGCCGGCAGCCGGGCAGGTTGTCGATCCCGACCACCGGCAGCCGCTCCCCGGCCGCCCAGGAGACGAACTCCTCGATCGTCGGGTGGTGCCGGACGTGCTGGTAGCGGTCGGTCACCATCGCGCCGCGGCGGTTCCACCGCCGGCGTCCGACGATGTGCACCTCGGCGGCGAGGAAGGCGTTGGCGTTGCGGACCACCGTGCCGATGTTGAAGTCGTGCTGCCAGTTCTCGATCGCCACGTGGAAGTCGTGCCGGCGCCGGTCCAGGTCGGCCACCACGGCCTCGCGCCGCCAGTAGCGGTAACGGTCCACCACGTTGCGCCGGTCCCCGGCGGCGAGCAGCTCCGGATCGAGGCGCGGGTCGTCCGGCGGGTCACCGGGCCACGGCCCCACGCCCACGTCGAGCTGGTCGTCGGTCACGGTCTGCAGAGGGTACGGGCCGACCGGGCGCGCGGTCAGCGCAGGTCGAGCGCGCCACCCAGCCGCTCCAGGAAACGCCTGTCGGCCGGACTGGGCGAGGTCTGGCCGGCGTGGCACACCCGGGCGGCCACCGACTCCACCCACTGCCGGTACGCGGCGGAGTCGGCCGGATCGGCCCGACGGCGCAGCACCCGCACCGCGGCCCGGGCGGCGGCGAGCAGGTCCACCAGGTCGGTGAGGCGTTCGCCGCGCTCGGCCGCGCCGTCGTGGCGGGCGTAGATCGCGGTGACCACCGCGCGGACCAGGTCGCTGTCGAAGGCCCGGCCGGCGGCCACCGCGTCCAGGCCGGCCAGCCCGGCGGTGACGCCGCGGTGCGGGCGCCCGGGGCCGGGCGAGGCGGCGGCGACGAGGACCCGGCCGGGCAGGTCGGTGAGCAGGTCCCACTCCGCTGCGGTGTACGCGGCGGTGGTGGGCGGTGCGGGGCGGCGACCGCCAGAGGACGGCTCTCCGGCGACGGAGTGGCTCATGGTGACCTCCAGCCAGAGCATATGCCCCGGGCGGAGCCGCTGGTCCCGTCCCCGCCGAACGGCGACGGGACCAGCGCGTCGGGCGTGGCGGATCAGCGCGGCTCGGGGAAGCTCGGGCGCTCCGGGTCGACGCCGTCCGGCACCGCGGCGGCCGCGTACTCCTGCTTCGGGACCATGACCTTGCGCCGGAACACGCAGACCATCGTGCCGTCCTGGTTGTAGCCCCGGGTCTCGACCGCCACCACGCCGCGGTCGGGCTTCGAGGCCGACTCGCGCTTGTCGAGCACGGTCGTCTCGCCGTAGATCGTGTCCCCGTGGAAGGTCGGGGCCACGTGCCGCAACGACTCGATCTCCAGGTTGGCGATCGCCTTGCCGCTGACGTCCGGCACGGACATGCCCAGCAGCAGCGAGTAGATGTAGTTGCCGACCACCACGTTGCGCTTGAACTGGGAGGCGGACTCCGCGTAGTGGGCGTCCAGGTGGAGCGGGTGGTGGTTCATGGTGAGCAGGCAGAAGAGGTGGTCGTCGTACTCGGTGACCGTCTTGCCCGGCCAGTGCCGGTAGACCGCGCCGACCTCGAACTCCTCGTAGTAGCGGCCGAACTGCATCCTGGTCCCTTCGACGGGCGGCGATGGAGTTCGGCACAGCATGCCTTACCGCTGGTTAAGGCGAGGGCCGGGGCGCTCGCGCGGCGGAAATGTCACACCGGGCGCCACCTGGGGGGAGACGCAATGAGCGGCGGGGCCCTCCCCGGCACCCGCCGCCCACGCTCTGATGGGGAAGATTCTGCCGCACGGAGGCACCGTCCAACAGAGATGGACGTCACATTTATCTTTTCGTAACACTACTGAGAGTTATAGGGGACCCCCCAGTAAGCGATCTCCGCAGGCCGGATCCCCCCTCGTCAGCCCGCAAGTTACCGATTCGTAGCCCGAACCCTGCGTGATCTCCCTGGAAACGCTCCCATCACATCCCGTCACGCAAATGCGTCCTGCACTTGCGATCCGCACGACCGCCGGGGACAGATAGAGTTCGATGTGCTGAGGATCACCCCAGGCCGGCCCGGTGTTTCGCCGCGCAGGTCACGGGAATTCCCCTGGATCGAGCTTGGTTCCACCGGACGTACGGCAATCCGCGGTGATCGGAGAGAGCAATGTCAACGGTTGAGCTGACCACGGCCAACTTCGACGAGGTGACCGGGCGCGACGGGATCGTCCTGCTCGACTTCTGGGCCGACTGGTGCGGCCCGTGCAAGCGCTTCGCCCCCGTCTACGAGCGCTCCTCGGAGAAGCACCCGGAGATCGCCTTCGGCAAGGTCGACACCGAGGCGCAGCAGGAACTGGCGGCCAAGTTCAACATCAGCTCCATCCCGACCGTGATGGCGATCCGTGACGGCGTCATCGTGTACGCCCAGCCGGGCGCGCTGCCCGAGTCGGCGCTGGAGAACCTCATCGAGCAGGTCGAGCAGCTGGACATGGACGACGTCCGCAAGAAGCTGGCCGAGCACAAGCACTGAGCACGTCCCCGCCGCCGGCCGGACCCCACCAGGGGCCCGGCCGGCGGCGTCCGCGTGCCTGGTTGACGGCGGACGGACAGGAAGAAATGGCCGACCGAGGGACAGTTGCGGACGGTTCACTCGGCGTATCGTCACGACCTGATGGAGACCTTGACCGCGCGCGGGCGTGCCGTCCGGCTGGCCGCCACCCTGCTCGGGCTGGCCCTGCTCCTCCTCGGCACCGTGCACGGCACCGACGACGACTTCCCGTTCGGTCCGTTCCGGATGTACTCCACCTCCGACCCGCCGGACGCGCCCGCACCCGACACCCGGGTGGAGGGCGTCGACCGCACCGGCGCGGTGGTCCCCCTCGGCCAGGACGCCACCGGCATCCGTCGCGCCGAGATCGAGGGTCAGCAGGACCGGTACGCCGCCGAGCCCGGCCTGCTGCGCACCGTCGCCGAGGCGTACGCGGAACGCCACCCCGCCGCCCCGGCGCTGGTGGAGGTGCGCATCGTGGTCCGCTGGTACGACATCCAGGGCGGCCGCCCGACCGGCGAGTGGACCGATCGCACCGCCGTACGCTGGCAGGCCGGCGGATGACCGGCTGGCTCACCGAGGCGGTGCCGCGCGGCCGGGTGGCCGCCTTCCGCACCCTCGTCTACCTCTTCGTCGCCGCCGACCTGGTCGTCTTCACCCCCTGGGTGCGCACCCGCGTCGACGTGCCCGGCGACCTCTACCAGCCGCTGCTCATCGGCCGGTTGCTCCCGCTGCCCACACCCGACCCGGCGCTGGTCGGCGTGGTCTTCTGGGTGCTGCTGGTGGCCGCACTGCTCGCCGCGACCGGCCGGGCGCCGCGGCTGCTCGGCTGGACGGTCTTCGCGCTCTACTTCGAGTGGATGATCGTGGCGATGAGCTACGGCAAGGTCGACCACGACCGGTTCGGCCTCCTGGTGGCGCTGGCCGCGCTGCCGACCGCAGGCCGGGCCCGGCACGGCGATCCGACCCGCACCGAGGCGGGCGGCTGGGCGCTGCGGGTCACCCAGATCGCGGTGATCTGCACCTACTTCCTCGCCGCCTGGGCCAAGTTCCGCTTCGGCGGCCTCGACTGGGCGACCGGCTCGGTGCTGGCCCGGGCGATCATCCGGCGCGGCACCGACCTCGCCGACGTGATCGCGCAGGTGCCCCACCTGCTGATCGTGGCTCAGTTCGGCATCCTGGCGTTCGAGCTGCTCAGCCCGCTGGTGTTCGTGGTGCCGGCCCGGTGGCGGACGGCCGTCGTCGGTTTCTTCTACTCGTTCCACCTGGCGACCATCGCGACCATCACCATCTCGTTCGCGCCGCACCTGGTGGCGATGACCGCGTTCCTGCCGCTGGAGAAGGTCCGCCCGGTGATGCTGGCCCGCCGCCTGATCGGTCGCCGCACCGCCCCGGCCGCGACCGCACCGCCGGCGTCTGCCGGGCCGACGCTGGCCGTCGAGCCGGTCGGCCCGTCCGCTTCCATTGCCGACGACCCCCGGGCCGTGACGTCACCCGGTTCGGCCGCGTCACCCGGTTCGGCTGCGTCCGGCGAGGTGGCCGGCGCTGACGCGACCGCCTAGACACCAGAAGCGCGGTATGCCTCTCAACAGCTACGCCTTGTTTCCGGCGCGACACGCCCACCGCTCACCGCCCGGCAGCCGGCGGACCACCGACCATCCGCCACCGCTGCCCACCACCGTCGAGTCCCGTGCCGAGCAACCGCCCACGCCCAGCGCCCAAAGGTGGCAGCGGGTCGGTCAGGTGGTGGGGTCGGGGCGGCCCGACGGACCGTACAACCGTTCCCGGGCCTCCTGCGGCAGCGCGCACGCCGCGGTGCCGCCGGGCAGGCGGTGCCGGTTGCGGGCCACCCAGCGGTACGCGGGCCACGCCGCGGCACGCACCGGCGGGAGGCGTAGGCCGCCCCCGGCGACGCGCCAGAGCGGCCCGCTGTCGCCGAGCAGCCGGGCGATCGCGTCCGGCCCGGCGGCCCGGGAGCCGTCGGCGCCCACCCACTGGACCGCCTCCTCGCACTCGGCCTCGGTCAGACCCAGCGCCGCCAGGTCGGCGAACTGCCACGGGACGACCCGGGCGCCGGTGGGGATACGACGCTCGATGAACTGCGCGCACCGGGTGCAGAAGGCGCAGTCGCCGTCGTAGACGAAGGTCGACGTCTCCATGTCACCATCCTGCACCCACGCGGGGCGCGGCGGTGCGCGGTGTCCGGCGCGTCACTTGCACTTCGTTCGTACACGTGTTCGAATGAGGTCCATGCGCTGGGACAACCTCTCCGCTCCCCCGGACGAGGGGACTCCCGATCGGGCGACGCCGGCGGCTCCACCCCTGCCGCTGGCGTTGCCCGGCGCGGTCGCCCGCACGTTCGACACCCCCGACTTCGCCGGCATGACCTTCTACGAGGTGCAGGCCAAGTCGATCATCAACCGGGTGCCGGGCCGGTCGCGCGTGCCGTTCGAGTGGACCGTCAACCCCTACCGCGGTTGCTCCCACGCGTGCACCTACTGCCTGGCCGGCGACACGCCGATCCTGATGGCCGACGGGCGCACCCGGCCGATCAGCGAGTTGGAGCCCGGCGACCGGATCTACGGCACCCAGCGGCGCGGCGCCTACCGCCACTACGTCGTCACCACCGTGCTCGACAAGTGGTCGACGGTGAAGCGGGCCCACCGGGTCATCCTGGCCGACGGCACCACGCTGGTGGCCAGCGGTGACCACCGCTTCCTGACCGAACGCGGCTGGAAGCACGTCACCGGGAGCATGCGGGGCGGCGCACGTCGCCCCTACCTGACCACCCGCAACCGCCTGCTCGGCACCGGCCGCTTCGCCGTCGCGCCGAAGCGCTCCGCCGACTACCACCGGGGCTACCTGCACGCGTTGGTTCGGTGGCCCGAGCACCCCCGCCGGCAACAGCCTGCGCACGACGGCATGGCAACTCCCGACGTCCTCCACCACCGGCAGCCCGCGCACGGCCAGGCGGCAGCCGCCGGCGTGCGCCGAAGCTTCCGCCTGGCCACCACCGAGGCGGAGGCGGTGGAGCGCGCCGAGCGGTTTCTCGCCGAGACCGGCGTCGCCGTCGAGCGGGTCGCCGGCCGGGTGACGCGCCGGTCCACGGCGGTCCGCGTGGCGCGGCGGGCCGACGCCGAGATCGTCGCGGCGCTGGTCCGCCCGCCGGACGCGCCGACCGACGACTGGCTGCTCGGTTTCCTGGCCGGCTCGTTCGACGCCGGCGGCAACTGCAGCCGGGGCGTGTTCCGGATCGGTGTCGCCGACGACGGCAGCCGGCGACGGGCGGCCGCCGCCCTCGACCGGTTCGACTTCCGGTGGGTGCTCGACGAGGCCGGCAACGGCAGCGCGCCCCGCCAGTTCCGGCTGACCGGTGGCCTGCCGGCACGGCTGCGCTTCTTCCACCTGACCGACCCGGCCGTCACCCGGAAGCGCTCGATCGAGGGCGCCGCGCTCAAGTGCGCGGCCCGGCTCCAGGTGACCGCCGTGGAGGATCTGGGCCTGGAGCTGCCGCTGTGGGACATCACCACCGGCACCGGCGACTTCATCGCCAACGGGGTGGTCAGCCACAACTGCTTCGCCCGCAACACCCACACCTACCTCGACCTCGACGCCGGGGCGGACTTCGACCGCAAGGTGATCGTCAAGGTCAACGCCGGTGAGTTGGTCCGGCGTGAGCTGGCCGCCCCGCGGTGGCGCGGCGCGCACGTCGCGATGGGCACCAACGTGGACTGCTACCAGCGCGCCGAGGGGCGTTACCGGCTGATGCCGCCGATCCTCGAGGCGCTGCGTGACTTCGCCAACCCGTTCTCCATCCTGACCAAGGGCACCCTGCTGCTGCGCGACCTGCCCCTGCTGAGGCAGGCCGCCGAGGTGACAGCGGTCGGGCTGTCCTATTCGGTCGGTTTCGTGGACGAGACGCTCTGGCGGCTGGCCGAGCCGGGCACGCCGAGCCCACGTCGCCGGCTGGACGCGGTCCGCCGGCTGGCCGACGCCGGCTTCCCGGTCGGGGTGCTGATGGCCCCGATCCTGCCCGGTCTCAGCGACGACGAGGAGTCGATCGACACCACGGTGGCCGCGATCGCCGCCTCCGGGGCCGCCGACGTGACCCCGTTGGCGCTGCACCTGCGTCCCGGTGCCCGGGAGTGGTACGCCCGGTGGCTGGCCCGCGAGTTCCCCCACCTGGTGCCCCGCTACCGGCGGCTCTACCGGTCCGGCGCGTACGCGCCGCAGGTCTACCAGCGGGAGGTGACCGCCCGGGTCCGGATGGCGGCGCGCCGGCACGGGCTGCACCGGGGCGAGGTCGGCGACAACCGCCGGCTGTCCGATCCCCCGCCGGCCGCTCCGGCCGCCGAACAGCTCTCCCTGCTCTAGGGAGAGCGAGGGTCGCCAGGCTCTCGTAGGCTGCGGCACATGCGGGAGATCATCGGTGCGGCGCTCCGCCGGCAGCGCCGCGTCGTGCTGGTCGCGGTGGCGGCGGGCCTGGTCGTCGGGCTGTTCTCCCGCTGGGCCGGCTCGGTCGACACGCCGCTGTCCCTGCTGGGCCTGGTGGCGCCGCTGGTCATGATCGCCTTCGGGATCCGGGAGTTCACCCACCGACCGCCCACCGGTGACCTCCGGGTCGACGAGGCCGGTCGGGCCTTCTTCGCGCCGCCCCGGGCCAGGATCGCATTCGCGCCGGTCCTGATGGGCTGGCTGGGCTACGTGGCCGTCGACGGTGCCGGCCCACCGCTGCTGACGGTGCTGCTGGTGGTGGTTCTCGGGTGGCTGCTGGTCGCGCACTGGCGCAGCGCCCCGCTGGTGGTGCTCACCGCCGAGGAGATCGGCGTCGGCACCGCACCTGCCGTCGTCGTCCCGTGGGCGGCGCTCGGGCCGACCGGGGCGGTGGCGGAGGGCGCCGCGCGGACGCGGCTGGCCGTCGCCCGGCCGGAACTGGTCCGGCCCCGCTGGCGGGGCCGGTTCCCGGTCGACCTGCCCGTTCGGGACCTCACGGTCGCCCCGGCCCTGCTGGCGGCCGCGATCGGGCACTACGCCGCCCGTCCCGAGCATCGGGCCGCCATCGGCACCGCCGCCGAACACGCACGGCTGCGGCGCGAGCTGACCGGCGAGCGGCCGTCCTGAGTCGAGGAGGCTCCTCGCCCGTCGTCGCCGCGATGCCGCGTTAGGCTCGGTTGATGCGTTCCGCCCAGCAGTTGCTCGCCGACTCCGCCGTGATCGCCGTGGTCGGGGCCTCCCGTGACCCGGGCAAGGCCGCGCACCGCGTACCGCTGGAGATGCAGCGGCACGGCTGGCGGATCATCCCGGTGAACCCGACCGTGGACGAGTTGTTCGGCGAGAAGGCGTACCCGACGCTGGCCGACATCCCGCACCCGGTCGATCTGGTGGACGTGTTCCGGCCGGCCCGGGACGCGGTCGACGTGGTCCGGCAGGCGGTGGCGATCGGCGCGCCGGCGGTCTGGCTCCAGCTCGGGATCGTCTCCGCCGAGGCGCGGCGGATCGCCGAGGAGGCGGGCGTCGACTACGTGGAGGACCGGTGCCTCATCGTCGAGCGGGCCGCCGGCGGCCTCTCCCGGCGCGGCTGACCACGCCGGGCACCTAGCCGGGGGCGAAGAGCAGGTCGAGTTGGGCGTCGAGCGCGGCCAGCGCGGTCTCCGGCGGATAGTGCCCGCCGAGCACGTGCACCCCGAGCCCTTCCATCACGGCGAGCAGGCCGACCGCGGCCCGCTCCGGGTCCACCCGGCCGTCCGCGACGAGCGGTGACCCGGCGGCGATCTGGCCGGCGACGAACGCGAGCAGCGCGGTCGTCTCGCCGTGCAGCGCCGCGGCGACGGCGGGCCGGACAGCGGTGTACGCCAGGAAGGCGAGAGCCACCCGCCCGTCCGCCCGCCGCTCCTCGTCCAGCGGCAGCAGCGCGGCCAGCATGGCGCGGAGCAGCGCGCGGGGTGCCGGTGTCGCGCCGAGCGCCTCGACCGCCCGGCGGACCCGGGCCTCGTTGCGCTCGCTCACCACGGCGAGGGCGAAGGTCATCATCTCGTCCCGGGTGCGGAAGTAGTGCTGCACCATCCCGGCGCTGACCTCGGCGGCGGCGGCCACGTGCCGCAGGCTGACCGCTTCCAGCCCCTGCTCGGCGGCGACCCGCATCAACGCGTCGGCGATCAGCGCCCGGCGCTCCCGGTGGTCGACCCGTCTCGGCATGACTCCATGCTTTCACAATACGACTGCATTGACATGGGCACCCTGCCCCCTTTACATTGCGACTGTATTGCAAAAGGGAGGTGCGGCGATGAGACGGACGATCCGGCTGGCGCGGCGAGTCGTGGCGTACGAATGGGGCATGTGGCGCAGCCTCACCCGGTGGACGCTGCGCCGCCCCTACCCGGTGGCGCCGGGCGCGGCCACGTTCGCCTATGTCGGCGGCGTGCAACCGATCCTGCTGGCCTTCCTCGCCCTGTCCACGATCGAGATCCCGATCCTGGACGTGATCCTGCGGCGCACCGTCGACTCGACGACGATCCGGCACGCGGCGATCGGGGTCGGCGTCTGGGGTGTGCTGTGGATGGTCGGGCTGCTGGCCAGCCTCCGGATCCACCCGCACGTCGTCGACGACACCGGCCTGCGGGTGCGCAACGGCGTCTCGATCGACGTCACCGTCCCGTGGGCCGCCGTGGCCGACGTCGCGGTCCGCCGTCGGTCCCTGTCGTCCAGCCGCGCCGCGCGCTACGACGAGGACGACCCGGAGGTGCTGAACCTCGGCGTCGGCAGCCAGACCGCGATCGACGTGACGCTGCGGGAACCGCTGTCGGTGCCCCTGCCGAGCGGGCCGAGCACACCGGTCCGGGAGATCCGGATGTACGCCGACGACCCGGCCGCGCTCGTCGACCGCGCCCGCCGGCACCTGCCCACCACTCAGCCGAAGCGGTGAGAGGGTGCCCCTTCTCTACCGGAAACGTTAAGAAGGGGCCCCGCCTTACAGCTTGTACTCCTTGAGGAGGCCGCGGGAGATGATGGTCTTCTGGATCTCCGAGGTGCCCTCGCCGATCAGCAGGAACGGCGCCTCGCGCATCAGGCGCTCGATCTCGTACTCCTTGGAGTAGCCGTAACCGCCGTGGATGCGGAACGCCTCCTGGACCACCTCGGCGCAGTATTCCGAGGCGAGCAACTTGGCCATGCCGGCCTCGACGTCGTTGCGCTGGCCGGCATCCTTGAGCCGGGCCGCGTTGACCATCAACGAGTGCGCCGCCTCGATCTTCGTGCCCATCTCGGCGAGCTTGAACGCGATCGCCTGGTGCCGGGCGAGCGGCTGGCCGAACGTCTTGCGCTGCTGGGCGTACGCGACGGCCAGCTCGAACGCGCGGATCGAGATGCCGCAGGCGCGGGCGGCCACGTTCACCCGGCCCACCTCGATGCCGTCCATCATCTGGTAGAAGCCGCGGCCCACCTTCTCCTCGCCACCGAGCACCGCGGAGGCGGGGACCGTGACGCCGTCGAGCACCATCTCGGTGGTCTCGACGCCCTTGTAACCCATCTTGTCGATCTTGCCGGGGATGGTCAGCCCGGGCGCGGTCTCGCCGAAGCCGGGCTCCTTCTCCAGCAGGAACGTGCTCATGTTGCCGTAGACAGAGTCGGCCCCGGTGTCGGTCTTGACCAGGGTGGCCACCACCGACGAGTACGCCCCGTTGGTCAGCCACATCTTCTGCCCGTTCAGGACGTAGGAGTCGCCGTCGCGGACCGCCTTCGACTTGATCGCCGACACGTCCGAGCCGCACTCGGGCTCCGACATGGAGAACGCGCCGCGCACCTCACCGGTGGCCATCCGGGGCAGCAGCCGGGCCTTCTGGTCCGCCGAGCCGTGCTGGGAGATCAGGTACGCCACGATGAAGTGCGTGTTGACGATGCCGGAGATCGACATCCAGCCCCGGGACAGCTCCTCGACCACCAACGCGTAGGTCAGCAGCGACTCGCCGAGGCCACCGAACTCCTCGTCGATGGTGAGGCCGAACAGCCCCATCTCGCGCATCCCGTCGAGGATGTCGGCGGGGTACTCGTCGGCGTGCTCCAGCCGCTGGGCGTGCGGGATGATCTCCTTGTCGGCGAACTCCCGAACGGTTTCCAGGATCGACCGCTGCACGTCGGTCAGGCCGGGCGTCTGGGCGAGTCGAGCCATCTCAGCCTCCGGGGTTCGGCGCATTACTCATGGGTAACTGAACGCTCGGTCAGTATCGGCCCCGGGACCGGCCGCGCCAAGGTGACCAGTCCACACAACCGCTGTGAAAAGGTTCACCGCTGCGGGTAGCGTCCGCAAGAGAGAAGGCGGTTGACCTGCGATCGAGGGGGCGAGCGTGACCGACGAGCAGCCACCGTCGCCGTACGAGCCGCCGTCGCACGGCCAGCCCTACGGGCAACCGCAGTACGGGCAGCAGCACCCCCAGTGGGGCCAGCAGCCGCCGTACGCCCCGCAGCCGCCCTACGGCCAGTACGGGCCGCCCGGCGAGCAACCACGACCGCGCGGCACGAACGTGCTCGCCATCCTGTCGCTGGTCCTCGCGTTCGTCTTCGCCCCGGCCGGCATCGTCTGCGGCCACCTGGCCAAGCGGCAGATCCGGCAGACCGGTGAGGAGGGCGACCAGCTCGCCACCTGGGGGCTGATCCTCAGCTACGTGTTCACCGCGCTCGGACTGCTGGCCTGCTGCGGCTGGATCGGCCTGGCCATCTGGGCCAACGCGGACAACAACGGCTACTGACGCCTCAGCGGAACTGTGCCTCCCGCACGCTGTTGCCGCCGTCGACCACCAGCATCTGCCCGGTGATGTACGACGCGGCCGGCGAGCAGAGGAACGCGATCGCCGCGGCCACCTCGTCCGGCGTGCCGGGCCGCCCCACCGGGGTGCCGTGCCCCTGCTTGATCTCGGCCAGGGTGGACGCCGCAGTGTGGATGATGCCCGGCGCCACCGCGTTCACGGTCACCCCGTCGGCGATCATCTCCATCGCCAGTGCCCGGGTCAGCCCCACCACGCCGGCCTTCGCCGCCGCGTAGGCGGCCTCGGTGGGCAACGCGTTGACCGGGCCGGCGGTGGCCGCGAGGTTGACGATCCGCCCCCAACCGCGCTCGGACATGCCGTTGATGAACGCGCGGCTGCACAGGAACGCGGTGGTCAGGTTGCGGTCGATCTCGCCGCGCCACTCGTCGTAGGTCAGCTGGGCCACCGGTCGCAGCACCTCCGGGCTGGCCCGGCTGGCCAGGCCCGCGTTGTTGACCAGCACCTCGACGTCGCCGAGCTGCTCGGCCACCGCGTCGGCCAGCGCGCCCACCTCGGACTCGTCGGTGAGGTCGGCGACGAAGCCGGTGACCCCCAGCTCGCCGGCGCGGTCGTGGATCCGCCGGGTGGTCGACACGATCGCCACCCGGGCGCCCAGCTCGGCCAGCCGGCGGGCGGTCGCGTACCCGATGCCGCCCGCGCTGCCCGCACCGGTGACCAGCGCGACCCGGCCGTCCAGCCGCATGGTGACGGTCTCCGGGAGCGGCTCGGCCCGGTCCTGGTCGGCGGCGCCCGCCGGCTCGCCGGCGCGCGGGCGGCGCACCGACCCCGGCCGGCTCATGTCCCGTCGCGACCGACCCCCACGCGCGTCAAGTGCCATGCCGAGGATCCTGCCCGCTGTGGACCTTCCGGGCAATGCGGCACCCGGAAAGGGGGTCCTCCGGGTTGTTCCCGGGTGGCTACCCTGACCCCGACCACGTACCTGGAGATGATCAGATGAGCTATCCCCCACCCCCCGGTGGTTGGCAGGACCCGCAGTCGGCCCCGCCGGTCGACCCCTACGCGCCGGTCGACCCGTACGCCGGGGCGAAGTCGCCCTACCCGCCGCCCGCCGGTGACCCGTACGCGGCGCCGGCCGGTTACGCCGCGCCGGCCGGCTACCCGCCGCCGGGCGCCTACCCGCCCCCGTACCCCGGTTACGCGCCGGCCAGCCGGACGAACACGCTGGCGATCGTGGCGCTGGTGCTCTCCCTGGTCGGCTTCACCTCCTGCATCACCGCGCCGATCGGCGCGATCATGGGGCACGTGGCCCGCAAGCAGATCCGGGAGACCGGCGAACAGGGCGAGGGCATGGCGAAGGCGGCCATCATCGTGGGCTGGATCCTGACCGCCCTGCTGGTCGCGCTGATCATCTTCTACGTCGTGATGATCGTGATCGCGATCAACTCGGACAGCTCGTCCAGCAGCTACTGACGCGATCGGGCCGCCCCCGACGAGGGGCGGCCCGGCGCGCGGTCACTCCGCCGGCGGGGTGAACGAGGAGGTACGCGCCATCCCGGCGGCCCGACCCTTGGCCGCGATCACCAGCGCCATCTTGCGGGACGCCTCGTCGATCATCTCGTCGCCGAGCATCACCGCGCCGAGCTTCCCGCCCGCCTCCGAGGTGTAGTAGTCGTAGGCGTCGAGGATCAACTCGGCGTGGTCGTAGTCGGCCTGCGCCGGCGAGTAGACCTCGTTGGCCGCGTCGATCTGCCCGGGGTGCAGCACCCACTTGCCGTCGAAGCCCAGCGCCGCCGAGCGCTTCGCCACCTCGCGGAACGCGTCCACGTCGCGGATCTGCAGGAACGGGCCGTCGATGGCCTGCTTGTCGTGCATCCGGGCGGCCATCAGGATCCGCATCAGGATGTAGTGGTAGGGGTCGCCCGGGTAGTCCGGGATCAGCGCGCCGACCACCAGCGACTTCATGTTGATCGAGGCCATGAAGTCGGCCGGGCCGAAGATGATCGTCTCCACCCGGGGCGAGGCCGCCGCGATGGCGTCCACGTTGACCAGCCCGGCCGCGTTCTCGATCTGCGCCTCGATGCCGATCCGGCCCACCTCCAGGCCCAGCGTCCGCTCGATCTGGGTGAGCAGCAGGTCCAGCCAGTGCACCTGCTCGGCGTTCTGCGCCTTCGGCAGCATGATGCAGTCCAGGTTCGCCCCGGCGCCCTCGACCACCTCGATGACGTCCCGGTAGGTCCACGGCGTGGTCAGGTCGTTCACCCGGACCACCCGGGTCTTGCCGGTCCAGTCCCCCTCGTTCAGCGCGGCCACGATGTTCTTGCGCGCGTCCGGCTTGGCGAGCGGGGCGACCGCGTCCTCCAGGTCGAGGAAGACCTGGTCGGCGGGGAGGCCCTGGGCCTTGCCGAGCATCTTGACGCTGGAGCCGGGTACCGCGAGGCAGGACCGGCGGGGGCGACCGACAGCGGCCATGGATGCGCTCCTTCCCGCGTCCGGCGGCAGCACGCCGACGCGGCGGTGGATGTCGAGAACTTAACGATCCCAAAGGACGGGGCTACGCCACGGTAACCTCGTGCCGTGACCGGGGTGAATGGACCTGTGGAAGATCTCACTGAGCGTCGGATCGTGGTGCTCACCGGCGCCAGCTCCGGCATCGGGCTGGCCGCCGCCGTGGAGCTGGCGCGCCGCGGCGACCAGGTGGTGCTGGTCGGTCGCGACCCGGCCCGGCTGCGCGCCGCCGGGGAACGGGTACGCGAGTCCTGCGGCGAGCAGCCGGAGCTGTTCCGCGCCGACTTCGCCGTGCTCGACGACGTCCGCGGGCTCGCCGAGCGGTTGCGCGCCGGCTACGACCGGATCGACGTGCTGGCCAACAACGCCGGCGCGATCGTGCTGGAACCGATCACCACTGTCGACGGCTTCGAGCTGAGCATGCAGGCCAACCACCTGGCCCCGTTCCTGCTCAGCAACCTGCTGCGCGACCGGGTCCGGCGGATGGTGGTCACCGGCTCCGACGCGCACCGCAGCGGCGTGCTCGACCCGGACGACCTCAACGCCGCGCTGCGCCACTACCGGCCGTTCCGCGCCTACGGCACCAGCAAGCAGGCGAACATCCTGTTCGCCGCCGAGGCGGCCCGGCGCTGGCCGGAGGTGCCGGCGTACGCGTTCCACCCCGGCGTGGTGAGCACCCGGTTCGGCAACGAGAGCCGGATCGTGGCGCTCGGCATGCGGCTGCTGCCGTTCCGCACCCCGGAGAAGGGCGCCGAGACGCTGGTCTGGCTGGCCTGCCAGGACCCGTCCCGGCTGACCGACGGCGGCTACTACGCCGACCGCAAGCCGCACCGGCCACGCCCGAAGGCGGCCGATCCGGCGCTCGCCGCCCGACTCTGGACGGCCAGCGCGAAGGCCGTCGGCCTGGACGCCTGAGGCGGTCACCGCGCCCGCCGGCGCAGTGCCACACTCGACGCCATGACGACGGGGAACGAGGTGCTGCTGGTCGCGTTGGTCGACCTGAGCGCCGACGCGGAGGCCGGCCGGCGGTACGAGGACGCGGTGCTGGCGCTGCTCGACCGGCACGGCGGGCGACTGGAACGACGACTGCGCACCGGGGACGGCGAGACGGAGGTGCACGTGATCCGGTTCGCCGCGCGGGCCGGCTACGACGGGTTCCTGATCGACCCGGACCGTGCCGCCCTCCGCGCCGAACTGGGCGACGCCGCACCGACCACCCGCGTCCTGGAGGTCCACGACGTCTGAGGCGTCTCAGTGCGACACGTGCACCGGGACGCTGGTGACCACCACGCCGGGCAGCGGCCGCAACGCCGCCCGCAGCCGCTGCTCGGCGCGGCTGTGCAGCAACCGGTGCCGGCGCCGGCGCAGCACCACCTCCGGCACGATCACGGTGAGCGTCAACTCCGGGCGGGCGGTGTGCAGCGCCTCCAGATAGTGCGCCAGCGGCCCGATCACCGACCGGTACGGCGACACGATCGTCTCCAACCGCAGATGGTCGCCCCAGGCCCGCCACTGCTCCCGGAACCGGTCCGCCTCG
This sequence comes from Micromonospora humi, assembly GCF_900090105.1. GTDB lineage: Bacteria > Actinomycetota > Actinomycetes > Mycobacteriales > Micromonosporaceae > Micromonospora > Micromonospora humi. The sequence continues at coordinate 410,251 of NZ_FMDM01000004.1, forward strand.
GCCTCCTCGGGTGCGATGTGCACCGCCAGCGTCGGCCGGCCCAGCGACGCCGCGTACGCCAGGGCCCGCAGCGACGCCCGGTTCAGCCGGGCCACCGGCACCACCACCAGGTGGCGTACCTGCTGGGGCAGTTCCTCACCCTCGGCGGACCCGGCCGGGCCGGGCGGCGCGTGCGGGGGCGGCGGGTGCAGCGCGAGCGCCCGGTGCAGTGAGGAGTAGTGCCGGTGGATCCGCCGGAAGAGCAGCACCAGCAGCGGCACCGCGACCACCACCACCCAGGCGCCCTCGGTGAACTTGGCGACCGCGGCGGTCAGCAGCACCAGCCCGGACAGTGTGGCGCCGACCGCGTTGAGCGCGAGCCGGCGACGCCAGCCCCGCCCCCGCCGGCGCCGCCAGTGCACCACCATCCCGGTCTGCGACAGCGTGAAGGCGAGGAAGACGCCGACCGCGTAGAGCGGGATCAGCCGCTCGGTGTGCCCGCCGAAGGCCACGAAGACCACCCCGGCGGCGAGCGCCAGCGCGACCAGGCCGTTGCTGAACGCCAGCCGGTCACCCATGTGCAGGAAACGGCGCGGCGCGTGGCCGTCACGGGCCATGAAGAACAGCAGCCGGGGAAAGTCGTTGAACGCGGTGTTCGCCGCCAGCAGCAGGATCAGCGCGGTGGTGGCCTGGAGGATCGGGTACCAGGGGCCGGTCGGGAAGGTGACCCGGCCGAGCTGGGACAGCACGGTCTCGTCCGCCCGGGGGGCCAGGCCGTCGAGGTGGATCAGCCCGACCAGGCCGGCGAAGAGGGTGACCAGCATGGCGACCATCCAGCCCAGCGTGGTGCGGGCGTTGCGCCACTCGGTCGGGCGGAACGCCGGCACCGCGTTGGACACCGCCTCGATGCCGGTCATCGACACCGCGCCGGAGGAGAACGCGCGCAGCACCAGCAGCAGGCCGAGCCCTTCGGCGGCCGGCACCGCCGGCGGCGGCACCGGCGTGAAACCCCGCCCCGCGGCCTTCGCGTAGCCGACCGCCAGCACCGCGAGGACCACCACCACGAAGGCGTACGTGGGCAGCACGAAGATGTTGCCGGCGGTGCGGACGCCGCGCAGGTTGCCGGCGAGCAGCACGACGATCACCAGCACCCCGAACGGCACTGTCCACCGGGTGAGCCCGGGCAGCGCCGAGGTGACCGCGTGCACGCCGGCCGCCACCGAGACCGACACGGTCAGCACGTAGTCGAGCATCAGCCCGGCCGCGGCGGCCAGCCCCGGCGTACGCCCCAGGTTGTCCCCGGCGACGAGGTACGACCCGGCGCCGTGCGGGTAGGCCGGGATGGTCTGCCGGTAGGACAGGCCCACCGCGATCATCAGCACCACCAGCAGCGCGGCCAGCGGCAGGGCGAGCCCGAGCGCAGTACCGCCGGCCAGCACCAGCACGGCGAGCATCGCCTCCGGCCCGTACGCCACGGAGCTGAGCAGGTCCGACGAGAGCACCGGCAGCGCGACCAGCTTGCGCATCCGCTCGTAGAGCACGGAGCTGCTGGCCAGCGGCGGGCCGACCAGGGTCCGGCGCAGCCGGCCGAGCACCCGGCCGGACCGGTCCCCGGGCAGGTGCGCCGGACCGGTGGCGACCAGTTCGTCCGGCTGCGCCACGGTGAACAGGTCGATCGGGGTGAGCCGGCCGAACCGGGTCGGCCGCGGGTGGTGGTCGCGCCGGCCCAACGTCGGGTCGACCGGCAGGTCGTCGGCGCGACGCGGGCCGTGCCAGCGCGCGCCGAGGCGGCCGAGCGCGGCCCGCTCCTCGGCGCCGAGCGGCGGGAACTCGGCCGAGGGCGTGACGACGGTGCCCTGCTCCGCCGCGTCGTCCCGGTCTCGCTCCACCCCCCGCACTTTCGCGCACGGCGGCGGGACCGGTGACCGGTTCGGCCACAGTTCGGCCGACCGGCATCAGCCGACGGTGACCGGGTCGAGCAGGTCGAGCACCTCGGTGAGTGAGGCGAGCACCGGCCCGTCCCAGTCGTGGTCGGCGTTGAACACCATGTGGCGGGCAAGGTCGGGGGCGGCCAGCCGAACCGGGCGCAGGCCCACCCGTTGCGCGCCGGTGAGTTCCTGGCTGCCGCCGTCGCCCACGTAGAGGCAGTCGGCCGGGGCACGGCCGAGCCGGTGGCAGGCGGCCAGGTAGAGCGCCGGATCCGGCTTGCAGCGGCCGAGCCGCACCGAGAAGACGACGGTGTCGAGCAGCGGCGCGACCGCGAGCTGGGGCAGGAACGCCGGGAGTTCGTGGGTGCAGTCGCTGACCAGCCCGGTGCGTACGCCCCGGCGGCGCAACGCGGCCAGCACCGGCACCGCCTCCGCGCGCAGCCGGGTGTCGGCCCGGACCGCCCGGTGCCGGGAGGCGACGGCGGCGCGTACCGCCGCGTCGGAGGGGCGCACGCCGACCTGGGCGCAGACCCACCGCATGGTCGACTCGGCGTCACCGAAGAACCCGCTGGCACGCTCGTAGTAACTGCCGTCGAGCACCTCGACCAGAGCCTCGGTGGAGCAGCCGAGCAGGTCGGCGATGACGTCGTGGGCGGCTCCGCGCCGGACGCTCTGGGTCAGCGTGCCGAAGAAGTCGAACAGCACCGCGTGGAACCTGGGCATGGGGAGATGCTCCGGACGTCGAGGGGAGGGTCGCCGGGTCGCGCATGATCGTAACGGAGCGCTGACGTTCCGTGTCGCCGGTCGCCGTGTGAGGATTGCTCCCCGTGTCCACCGCTCCCCACCGCCCGCCGCCCGACGCGCTGACCCTGGGCGCGCTCGGGCTGGCCGTCGCCGCCGTCTCGTCCTCCGCCCCGCTGATCGCGTTCGCCGCCGCGCCGGCCCTGGCCGTCGCGTTCTGGCGCAACCTGCTGTCGGCGGCGGTGCTCGGCCCGGTCGCGGTGACCCGGCGGCGGGCCGAACTCCGCGCGCTCACCGTCGGGCCGGGCCGCCGGGAGGGGCTCTTCTGCGTACTCTCCGGGGTCGCGCTGGCCGCCCACTTCGCCACCTGGATGCCGAGCGCGAAGCTCACCTCGGTCGCGGCCGCGACCGCGCTGGGCGCGACGCAGCCGGTGTGGCAGGGGCTGATCGCCCGCTGGCAGGGGCGGCGGCTGCCGGCGGCGGCCTGGGCCGGCATCGCGGTCGCGGTGCTGGGCGCGGCGCTCGCCACCGGCGCCGACTTCGCCGTCTCCGGCCGCGCCTTCGCCGGTGACCTGCTGGCCGTGGCCGGCGGCATGTTCGCGGCCGTCTACACCGCCCTGGGCGAGCGTGCCCGGGCCAGCATCAGCACGACCACCTACACCACCGTCTGCTACGGCGTCTGCGCGGTGATCCTGCTGGTGGTCTGCCTGCTCGGCGGGGTGCGCCTGCACGGTTGGGACGGCGGGACGTGGCTGGCGATCCTCGGCCTGGTGGCGGGTGCCCAACTGCTCGGCCACTCGATGTTCAACTACGCCCTGCACCGGGTCTCCGCGACCACGATCAGCGTGCTGATCCTGCTCGAGGCGCCCGGCGCGGCCCTGATCGGCTGGGCCTGGCTGGGGCAGCTGCCCCGGCCACTCGCCCTGCCCGGGCTGGCGCTGCTGCTGGCCGGCGTCGCCGTGGTCGTGCTCGGTGGCGCCCGGGCCGGACGCCGTGCCGCGCCGCCCGCCGTGCCCGCCGACGCCGCACCCCCCGGCGGCTGACCGGGCGCCGGGCGAACGGCGGACGCCGCGCGGTCGGGCGGACCTCGGGTGTCAGCGGCGGCGGACCCGGTGCAGGCGGAACGGCTTACGCACGACCCGGACCGCCGACGCCGGCCGGGGCTGCTCGGTCAGCGCACCGGCCGGCAGGTCGGCGCCGGTGACCGCCGTGCCCGCCGGGGTGAGCCGGTTGACCGCGCAGCCCTCGGCCGCCCAGCGCGCGACCAGGTCGGTGGCGGAACCGGAGGCGTTGAGCCGCTTCGCCGCGACCAGCGGCGCGGCGGCGTCCCACTCGTCGGTGCCGGGCCGCAGCCGGGTCACCCGCGCCGGCCAGGTCACGATCCGGCCGCCGTGGTCGCCGCGCAACGTCACCTCGGCCGCGTCGCAGTCGGCCAGCCCGGGCGCGGCCTGCTCGCCGGGACCGGTCACCACCAGCAGCGCGCCGTCCAACGGCAGGCACCACAACGCGTACGCCGGGCCGTCGTCGACGCCGACCCAACACACGGCCGCCTTCTTCACCGCCTCGTCCACCAGCGGCGGAGTCACCCGCTCGTCCACCTTGTCGCTCACCCGACCATCCTCCCGCATCCCGACGCGCTCCGGAGCGCCGGACGACCGGATGCCGCTCGGGTCCGACGGGCCGAGTCGGCGGGACCATCGGACGGCCACCGCTGGCCGGCGCGGGGCGGGGGCGGGGCGCCGCGCCCGCGGGCGGATCGGACAGCGACCGGCGAGGGCGGCTCAGCCGATGAAGGGTGGGACGGCGATCTCGCCGCGCGCCACCGGCATCACCTGGCCGGAGACGGTCGCGCCGACCGCCGTGCCGCCCGAGGCGGTCACCGTGCAGGACAGCGACGAGGGCCGGTTGATCTCGATGCCCTGACGCACCGCGTAGGGGGTCCGGCCCTCACCGGGCAGCAGGCCGCTGGCGACCAGCCAGACACCCAGGCCCAGGGCGGCCGAGCCGGTGGCCGGGTCCTCGGGTACGCCGATCCCGGGCACGAAGACCCGGGCGTGCGCGGTTTGCGACTCGGGGTCCCAGGAGAAGAGGCTGACGTGCTCGACGCCGTACCGTTCCGCCGCCGCCGTGTTCAACCGCGCCCGGGCCACCGCGTCGGGGCGGACCGGGAGGTAGGGGAACTCCAACCCGCACCCGGCGACCCGGGGCGGTGGGCCGGCGTGGTCGGCCGCGGTGAGGCCGGCGATCTCCAGCAGCGGCTCCGGATCGAGTTCCGGGCCGAGCGTCGGCGTGCCCCCGGTCAGCGTCGCTCCGGTCGCGGTCACCTCGATCGGCAGCACGCCGGCGCCGCACTCCTGGGTGACCCTGCCCACATCGAAGACGCCGCGTCGGCCGGCGGTCACCGCCGCACCCACGCTCGGGTGCCCGGCGAACGGCAGTTCGTCGGTCGGGGTGAAGATCCGTGCCCGGTAGGTCGCGCCGGCCTGCGTGGGTGCCAGCACGAAGACCGTCTCGGACAGGTTGAACTCCAGCGCGAGCGCCTGCATCTGTTCGGTGGCCAGACCCTCCGCGCCGAACACCACGGCCAGCGGGTTGCCGGCGAACGGGCGGTCGGTGAAGACGTCCACGATCTCGTAGGCCAAGGTCGACATGTTGTTAGAGAGTAGGCCCTTAGGCTGGTGCCCGTGAGCACGCCGAACCGGGTCTACATCGCTCGACTCGCCGGAGTCGCCGTCTTCGACCCGAACGGCGACCAGGTGGGCCGCGTCCGGGACGCGGTCGCCCGGATGCGCCCGACCCAGCGTCCGCCGGAGATCGTGGGACTGGTGGCCGAGATGCCGATGCGCCGGCGCATCTTCCTCTCCATCAACCGGATCACCTCGATCGACCCGGACGCCGTGGTGCTCGGCAGCGGCACCCTCAACCTGCGCCGCTTCGAGAAGCGCCCGAACGAGTTGCTGGTGCTCCAGGAACTGCTCGACCGGCGGGTCCAGCTCGACACCGGGCAGGCCGGCTCGGTGGTCGACGTGGCCATGGAGTGCAGCCGCGGCGGCGAGTGGGCGCTGACCCGGGTCGCCGTGCGCGAGCAGACCAGCCGGCTCACCCGCCGCGGCCACCTGCACCAGGTCGAGTGGGACCGGGTCCGGGGCCTCGGCGTCGTGGGCGACAACCGGGGCACGGCGAACCTGCTCGCCGTGCTGGAGGACATGCGCCCCGCCGACCTGGCCAACGCCCTGCAGGACCTGCCCGACGCCAGGCGCAACGAGGTGGCCGCGGCGCTGGACGACGAGCGCCTGGCCGACGTGCTGAGCGAGCTGCCCGAACGCGACCAGGTGGAGATCCTGGCCGCGCTGGACCGGGAACGCGCCGCCGACGTGCTCGAGGAGATGGACCCGGACGACGCCGCCGACCTGCTCAACGAGTTGCCGCCGCCGGAACAGGACGTGCTGCTCGACCTGATGGAGCCGGACGAGGCCGATCCGGTGCGTCAACTGCTGCGCTACGCGTCGGGCACCGCCGGCAGCGTGATGACCTCGGAGCCGGTGATCCTGCCGCCGGACGCCACCGTGGCGGAGGCGCTGGCCCGGATCCGCGAGGTGCAGCTCTCGCCCGCCGTGGCCGCGCAGGTCTTCGTGGCCCGTGCCCCGTTGACCACGCCGACCGGGCGCTACCTGGGTATGGTGCACTTCCAGCGGTTGCTCCGCGAACCCCCGGCCGACCTGCTCGGCGGGATCGTGGTCAACGACATCGACCCGCTCCGCACCTCGACCCCGCTGACCGAGATCACCCGCCGGATGGCCACCTACGACATGGTGGGCATGCCGGTGGTGGACCGGAACAACCGGCTGGTCGGCGCGGTGACCGTGGACGACGTGCTGGACCACTCCCTGCCGCGCGACTGGCGGGACCGGGACGCGGCGCCGACCCCGTCCGCCACCGACGACGGGACCGGGGACGATGACTGAGCAGCGACGCGGGGAACGGCTGGACCAGCCGCGCGCCCCCCGGGGCCTGCACCTGCCCCGGATCGACGCGGACTCGTTCGGCCGCTGGGCCGAGGGCATCGCCCGGGGCATGGGCACGGCGAACTTCCTCGTCTACATGACGCTGATCCTCGCCGCCTGGTTCCTGTGGAACACGCTGGCCCCGGCGCACCTGCGCTTCGACCCGTACACGTTCACGTTCCTGACCCTGGTGCTCTCCCTCCAGGCCTCGTACGCGGCCCCGCTGATCCTGCTCGCGCAGAACCGGCAGGCGGACCGGGACCGGGTCTCGCTGGACGAGGACCGGCGGCGGGCGACGATGCAGAAGGCGGACACGGAGTACCTGGCCCGGGAGATCGCCGCCCTGCGGATCGCGATGGGGGACGTGGCGACGCGGGACTTCCTCCGTTCCGAGCTGGCCCGGCTGGCCGAGGAGCTGGACGAGGCGGCCGAGCGGCGGCGCAGGCTGGAGCGGCGGCAGCGGGAACAGAAGGCCCGGCCGCGCACCGGCGGCGACCCGCTCGACGAGCCGCGCGACGAGCTCGACGGTGACTACGCCCACGACGGCCGGCAGGAGAGCCCGACGTAACATTGCGGGCATGTCAGCACCCGTCAGCACCGTCTCCGACGCGATCCAGGCCGCGCTGGCCACCGTCAACGACCCGGAGATCCGCCGGCCGATCACCGAACTCGGCATGGTTCGCTCCGCCGAGCGGGACGACGACGGCGTGGTCCGGGTCGAGCTGCTGCTCACCGTGGCCGGCTGCCCGCTGAAGGACAAGCTGCGGACCGACATCACCGCAGCCGTGGGCGCGGTGCCCGGGGTGAGCGGCGTCGAGATCATCTTCGGCGTGATGAGCCAGGAGCAGCGCCAGGAGCTGCAGTCGAAGCTGCGCGGCGGCGGCACCGCCGAGCCGGTGATCCCGTTCGCCCAGCCCGGCTCGCGGACCCGCGTCTACGCGGTCGCCAGCGGCAAGGGCGGCGTCGGCAAGTCCAGCGTCACGGTCAACCTGGCCGCCGCGCTGGCCGCGCGCGGCCTGTCGGTCGGCGTGGTGGATGCCGACATCTACGGCCACTCGGTGCCCCGCATGCTCGGTGCCGACGGCGCGCCGACCCGCGTCGAGGACATGATCATGCCGCCGCAGTCGCACGGCGTGAAGGTCATCTCGATCGGCATGTTCACCCCGGGCAACGCGGCCGTCGTCTGGCGCGGCCCGATGCTGCACCGGGCGCTGCAGCAGTTCCTCGCCGACGTCTACTGGGGTGACCTGGACGTCCTCCTGCTCGACCTGCCGCCGGGCACCGGCGACATCGCGATCTCGGTGGCCCAACTGCTGCCGAACGCGGAGATCCTGGTCGTCACCACCCCGCAGGCCGCCGCCGCCGAGGTGGCCGAGCGGGCCGGCGCCATCTCGCTGCAGACCCACCAGCGGGTGGTCGGCGTGATCGAGAACATGTCCTGGCTGGAGCTGCCGGACGGCACCCGGATGGAGGTCTTCGGCGCCGGCGGCGGCGCGGCGGTCGCCGAGTCGCTGACCCGCACCATCGGCGCTCAGGTGCCGGTGCTGGGGCAGATCCCGATGGACACCCGGGTCCGCGAGGGCGGCGACGCGGGCCGACCCATCGTGCTCTCCGAGCCGGACGCCCCGGCCGCCAAGGCCATGTTCGAGGTCGCCGACCGGCTCGCGGTGCGCCGTGAGTCCCTGCTCGGCAAGCCGCTCGGCCTCAAGCCCGCGGGCCGCTAGACGCGATCCACCGCTCCCCCGCCGCCCCTTCCCGGTCCCATCGGGGAGGGGCGGTCCGCATCCGGCCCCGACGGGCTCAGGTCGCGTCGTCGTAGGAGGGGCGGGGCGCCGGCGTGGTCGGGGCCATCGGGGTGGCCACCGCCGGCCGGGAGGCGCCGTTACGCAGGTCGGCCGCCTTGGCCACGTCTTTCAGCTCGTCGTGCACGCCGGTGACGTCGGAGCGCAGGTTGTCGTACATGCTCTGCAGCGGCTTGCGGATCGCCTGTTCGTCGTCCTCGCTGAGCAGGTGCTTGCGAATGAACGCCTTGGGGTGCAGATCCTCCAGCTGGATGTCCGTGCCCAGCTCGCGGCTCAGGTCCCCGGTGGCGTTCCGCGCCATGTTCCGCAGGTTGCGGACCATCCGGAGGCCGTCGTTGATCACGTTGGGCAGCCGGTCCCCGAAGATCAACAACGCCAGGAGCAGCAGGACGCCGATCTCCCACCAGTTCAGGTTCTCGAACACTCCGGCCTCCTCGTCCGTGTCAGCGCAAGCCTACGCACGTGCGGGGACCATCGGGGAGGGGGTGACCGGACCTCACTTCGCGTCCGCGGCGAGCGTCACCGAAGTGTTCTGCCGGGCCGACCCGCGCCGGTACTCCACCGTCACCACCGAACCCGGCGCGTACTTGCGCACCAGCGCCACCAGGTCGGTCGGGTCGGTCATCGGATGGCCGTCCAGCCGGAGCACCACGTCGCCCGTGCGCATCCCGGCCGCCGCCGCCGGGCCGGCCGGCTCGACCGCGTTGAGGCGGACCCCGCCGCCGGTGGCGCCGGTGCCGCCCACCGAGGCGCCGATCACCGTACGCCGGGCCTTGCCGGTGCCGATGATCTCCTCGGTGACCCGCTTGGCCTGGTTGATCGGGATGGCGAAGGCCAAGCCGATGTTCCCCGCCTCCTGCCCGTCGGCCACCAGCGACTTGATGGTCGAGTTCACCCCGACCACCCGGCCGCCGCCGTCCACCAGCGGGCCGCCGGAGTTGCCGTGGTTGACCGCCGCGTCGGTCTGGATGGCCGCGTAGTAGCGGGTCGGCCCGCCCGGCTCCCCCGCCTGCATGGTGCGGTCGAGTGCGCTGACGATGCCGGCGGTGACGGTGTTGGTCAGCGACAGCGGTGAGCCCATGGCCAGCACCGGGTCACCCACCGCGAGCGCGTCCGAGTCGCCGAACTGCACCGGGGTCAGCCCGCTGCGGCTCACCTTGATGACCGCGATGTCCGACTCCGGGTCCTGCCCGACCACCGTGCCGGCCGCGGTGCTGCCGTCGTTGAACAGGACCGTGGCCCTGCCCGGGCCGTCCGCGACCACGTGGTCGTTGGTGACGATGTGCCCCTCGGCGCTCACCACGAAGCCGGAGCCCTCGCTGGTGCCGCCGAGACTCGCCACCCGGATGGTCACCACGCTGGGCAGCACCCGCTCGGCCACCCCGGCCAGCGACTCGGGCTTGCGCTGGGCGAGCGCCGGAGCCTGACCGGCCTGGGCGCCCAGCGTCGGCACGTCCCCGCCGCGCAGGACCGCGTAGGTCAGCGCGCTGCCGAGCGAGCCGGCCAGCAGCGCGGTGATCAGTGAGACGAGCACCACCTGACGCAGGCCCGGCCGGGTCGGCAGGTCCGGGTCGGTGACCGGCTCCGGGTCGGCGGACCCGTCCGGCGCGGCGGCCGGCACCACCACGGCCGCGGGCGCGTACGGATCCCGCCAGGGGTCGGCCAGCGCGTCGGTCCACCAGGGCGACGTCGTCGCACCCCCGGCACCCTGCGGCGGCTGCCCGGGGGCCGGCCCTCCCACGGGTGCCCCGGCTCCGCCGGGCCGGCGCCAGTCCCAGCCGTCGGTCACGTCCGTGCCTCCCACTTTCGTCCCGCACGCCCCGCGCCGGGCGCCGGCGGAGCCGGACGACCGTGGCGCGCGGGACACATCCAGGATTGCACGGATGACCCGGGTGGAGTCAGGGGTTGCCGCCGGTGATCGTCCGGCGGGCGACTCGCGGCTGCGCCGCTACCGGGTCGCCTCTACGCTCACAGTGCCAACCGACCCTTCGCACCAGACCCGCCCCGGAGGTGTCCCATCGCCATGGTCGCCGGTCACGGCAGTTCGACGGCCCAGGCGCTGCAGTTCGCCGAGTCGTACGTCACCGAGGACATCGTGCTGCGCACGGCCCGTGCGCTCGCCCACGAGGTGGGCGTGGAGGCGGTGACGCCGGGCGCCGGCGCCGCGCTGCGGCTGCTCGCCGCCGCCGGCAACGCCCGGGCGGTGGTCGAGATCGGCACCGGCACCGGGGTCAGCGGCGTCTGGCTGATGCGCGGCATGCGCCCCGACGGCGTGCTCACCACGATCGACGTGGAGGTCGAATACCAGCGCCTGGCCCGGCGGCTGTTCCAGGAGGCGGGCTTCCCGTCGGGGCGTACCCGGATCATCACCGGCCGGGCCCTCGACGTGCTGCCACGCCTCGCGGACGGCGTCTACGACCTGGTCTTCGCGGACGCGGCGGCGACCGGCTTCGCGGCGTACGTGGACGCCGCGCTGCGGCTGCTGCGCCCCGGCGGGGTGCTCGCGCTCAACGGCGCGCTGGCCGCCGGCCGGATCGGCGACCCGGCCGCGCGGGACGTGGAGACGGTCACCGTCCGCGAGACGATCAAGGCGATCCGCGAGTCGGAGCACTGGGTGCCCGCGCTGCTGCCGGTCGGCCACGGCCTGCTCGCCGCCGTGAAGAGCTGAGCCGGGCCGGTCAGCCCAGCGTCGCCAGCCAGCGCAGCAACCCGCGTACGCCCCATCCGGTGGCGCCCTTGACCAGCTCGCCGTGCACGTCGTCGGACCACGAGGGGGCGGACATGTCCAGGTGCGCCCAGCGGTCCCGCAGCTCGCCGGTGAACTCGCGGAGGAAGAGCGCGGCCACCACCGAGCCGGCGCCCCGGGCCGGGGAGCTGTGCAGGTCGGCGATGTCGCTGGCGAGGTATTCCAGGTAGTCGTCGGCGAGCGGCATCCGCCAGGCCCGCTCGCCGGCCGCGCCGATCCCGGCCAGCAGGCCGGCCGCCAGGTCGTCGTTCTCGCTGTAGAGCGCCGCGTGCCGCTTGCCCAGGGCCACCGCGTTCGCCCCGGTCAGGGTGGCCAGGTCGACCAGCAGGTCGGGCGTCAGCTCGCGGACGGCGTACGCCATCGCGTCGGCGAGCACCAACCGCCCCTCGGCGTCGGAGTTGGTGCTCTCGCTGGTCAGCCCGCCGTAGTGCCGGATGACGTCGCCGGGGCGGAAGGCGGAGCCGCTGACCATGTTCTCGGCCAGCGGGGCCAACGTGGTGACCCGGACCGGCAGGCGCAGCGCGGCGGCGCCCAGCGTCGCGGCGACCACGGCGGCGGCGCCGGCCATGTCCTTGCGCATCAGCTTCATGGCCGGCACCGGCTTGATCGAGATGCCGCCGGTGTCGAACGTGATGCCCTTGCCGACCAGCACCACGTGGGTACGGGCGCCGGCCGGCCGCCAGTCCAGCTCGACCAGGCGCGGCCCGCGGGCGGAGCCGCCCCCGACGGCCAGGATCCCGCCGAAGCCCTCGGCCGCCAGCTCCCGTGGTCCACGCACGCGCAGGTGCAGGTCGGTCCGGCCGGACGCGGCCGCGGCGACCTGGTCGGCGAACCACTCCGGGTGCTTGGTCGAGGACGGGGTGTTGGTGAGGTCGCGGGCCAGCCGGGTCATCTCGGCGGTGGTCCGGGCTTCGGCCAGCGTGCCGGCCAGCGCTTCCGGATCGGCCACCAGCACGTCCACCCGGGCCAGGGCAGGCCGGGGACCGGTCTCGGTGAGGCGGAAACGGTAGGAGCCGAGCAGCAGCCCCTCGACCAGGCCGCGCAGCGCCGCGACCCCGTCGGAAATCGCGATCGTGATCTGCGTCTCACCGGCGGCGGCGCGGGCCAGCGCGGCACCCGCGGAGCGCCAGGCCGACTCGTCGCCGTCGCCGACGCCGAGCAGCCAGAGGCGGGCCGGCTCGCCGTCGGGTCGCAGGTGCTCGCGTACCTCGCCGGGGGCGCCGGTGAGGCGGGCGGCAGGCAGCAACGACGCCGCCTCGGCCCGAAGGCCGTCACCCGGCCGGTACGCGGTCGGCGCCAGCTCGGGCGGGGCGTCCAGCCCCACGGGACGCACGGGAAGGACGAGGGTGTCGGGCCGGGTGGACCCGCTCACCAGACGAATGGCCAGCACGCTGGACCGTACCTCCGAAAACGCTCTGAGCGGGACACATTGCCGCTTGCCGGCCGATGAAGGCCCTGAGCCACCGGCCAGGCCGGTGGCTCAGGGTAGGACGAACCGCCCGCGCGGCGGAAAACCACGCGGGCCGCTCCTCGAATCAGCCGGCGGCCGCCTTCAGCGCGTCACCCAGCGCGGTGGCCTCGTCGGGAGTCATCTCGACGACGAGCCGGCCACCACCCTCCAGCGGGACCCGCATGACGATGCCCCGACCCTCCTTGGTGACCTCCAGCGGACCGTCGCCCGTCCGCGGCTTCATCGCCGCCATGTTGTCTCCCCTCAGACCTACGCCAGGGTCGGTGGGTTGCCCCACAGCCACTTCGCCATCGCCGCCCGCAAACGTCGCGGAGGCGTCGACTGACGATTTTCCCTGATGAACACCGCCGGACCCAAACCGAAGCAGCATTGATGTAACAGCATCTAGCTTATCTTGGATAGGCCTGTCACAATGTGCGGTCATGCAGGCACGGTCGGCACTCTTCGACCTGTACGGCGACCACCTCCGCGCCAGGGGTGGCCGCGCACCGGTCGCCGCGCTGGTCAAGCTGCTGGCGCCACTCGGGATCGCCCCACCGGCGGTACGCACCGCGGTCTCCCGGATGGTCCGCCAGGGCTGGCTGGACCCCCTCCGGCTCGCCTCCGGACCGGGATATTCGATCACCCCGAAAGCGGGGCGTCGACTCGACGAGGCGGCCTCCCGGATCTACCGGACCGGTCGGCACAGTTGGGACGGACGGTTCGATCTTCTCGTCCTCGCGGCCCCCGCCGCCCGGCGGGACCGGCAGCGGCTCGCCGCCAACCTCACCTTCCTCGGCTACGGCACCCTCGACGACTGCACCTGGGTGGCCACCCGCCCGGGTGAGGACGTCGACCTGCTGCTCGCCGAGGCGGGCGTGCCCTACGAGCGGTTCACCGCCGCGCACGCCGCCGGCACCCCCGGCGCGATGGGCGTGGTCCGCCGGGCCTGGGACCTGACCGAGATCGGCCGGGCGTACGAACGCTTCGTCGCCGAGCAGAAGCCGTTGCTCTCCGGCGTCACGGTCCGCAGCAGCGACGAGGAGGCGTACGCGGCCCGGTTCCGGCTCGTGCACGCGTGGCGTACCTTCCTCTTCCGGGACCCGCAGCTGCCCCCGGCGCTGCTCCCCGAGCGCTGGCCGGGCACCAGCGCGGCCGCGTTCTTCGACCGCCACGCGGCCCGGCTCCGGCCGGCCGCCGACCGGTACGTCGAGCAGTGTCTCGACGCCAGCAACCGCCTCGCCCGACAGAAGGGTCGTTAGAAACGTGACCGAGCCGCTGCTCGTCGACCGCACCGACGCCGTCGTCACCCTGACGCTGAACCGTCCGACGGCGATGAACTCGCTCGACGTGGCGCTCAAGGAGGCGCTCCGGGACGTCCTGGCCGAGCTGGAGACCGACCGCTCCTGCCGGGCGGTCGTGCTGGCCGGCGCGGGCGGCGCGTTCAGCGCCGGGCAGGACCTGCGGGAGCACGTGCGGACGCTGGAGTCGGGCGACGCCAAGCCGCTCGACACCGTGCGGGCGCACTACAACCCGATCGCCGCCCGGCTGGCCAACCTGCCCAAGCCGGTGGTCGCCGCGGTGCGCGGCATGGCCGCCGGCGCCGGCGCGTCGCTGGCGTTCCTGGCCGACTTCCGCATCGGCGGCCCGAAGACCCGGTTCCTGATGGCGTTCGCCGGCGTGGGGCTCGCCGCCGACACCGGCGCCTCCTGGACGCTGCCCCGCCTGGTCGGCCACGCCAAGGCGGTCGAGCTGCTCATGCTCGCCGAGCCGGTCGGCGCCGAGGACGCCTGCCGACTGGGCCTGCTCACCCGGCTGGTGGACGACGACGAGCAGGTGCTCCCGACCGCGCAGGAGCTGGCCGCCCGGCTCGCCGCCGGCCCGACCGTCGCCTACGGGGCGATCAAGCGCCAGCTCTCCATCGCCGACGCCGGCACGCTCGCCGACGCGCTGGCCGCCGAGGCGCAGGCCCAGGCGATCTGCGGGGCCACCAGCGACCACAAGGCGGCGACCATCGCGTTCGTCAACAAGCAGAAGCCGGCCTTCGAGGGCCGCTGAGGGGCGCGGTCAGTCGTCCTCCTCCGGGTCCTGGTTGGCTTCGACGCCGAGCACGAACGCCTGCATGGCCAGCTCGTCGCCGGAGGGCGAGACGAACGCCGGCAGCTCGCGCGGGCCCAGCTCCTGCACGTAGGACCAGAAGATCCGCACCGCCTCGGCCCGCGAGGCCGCCTCGATCGGCAGGTCGAGGCTGACCAGCCAGGTGCGGCGCGCCGGCGGCGGCCCGAGCCGGTCGGCCAGCGCCCGCCACCGGGCCGGGTCGAGCGCGGCCACCGGCCCGTCGGGGGCCGGGCCGTCGACCGGCACCGGCTCGTCGAGCGCCCGTCGGGTGTACGTCACCACGAGCGCCCCGGCCGTCGCGTCGGACTGCGGGTCGTCCGGATCCTCCCGGCCCCCGGTGCCGGCCCGGGCGACCCGGCCGAGCGCCACCAGCCGCAGCGGCTCCCCGATCAGCACCGCCACCCGGTCACCGGGGCGGGGGCGGGCCGCCGCCGGCAGCCCGGTCAGCTCCAGCACGTCGTGGTGCACCAGCCGCTCGGCCTGGTAGCGCTCGTCGGGCAGCAGCACCGTCCAGGCGCCCGGCGTGGTGTCACCGTCGGTCGCCCCGCTCGTCCGGGGCTCGGTGTCGGTCATGCCCCAATCCCATCACGCCGCCGCGTCACCGCTCGGCCCGGTCACCGTTCACGTGGCAGTCGGCGAGGTGGTCGTCCACCATGCCGGTGGCCTGCATCAGCGCGTACGCCGTGGTGGGGCCGACGAAGCGGAAGCCCCGCTTCTTGAGCGCCTTGGCCATCGCGGTCGATTCTCCGGTGAGCGCCGGCACCTCGGCGAACGAGCGGGGACGCGCCGGCCGGGGCGGGGGTGCGAACGACCAGAGCAGCGCGGAGAGCCCCTCGGGCAACTCCCGCGCGGCCCGGGCGTTGGCGACGGCCGCCTCGATCTTGGCCCGGTTGCGCACGATCCCCACGTCGGCCAGCAGCCGGGCCACCTCGGCCTCGCCGTAGCCGGCCACCGTCTCGATCCGGAACCCGTCGAAGGCGAGCCGGAACGCCTGCCGCTTGCGCAGGATGGTCAGCCAGGACAGGCCGGACTGGAACGCCTCCAGGGTCAGCCGCTCGTAGAGCGCGTCGTCGCCGCGCAGCGGCCGGCCCCACTCCTCGTCGTGGTAGGCGGCGTAGTCGGGGGTGCTCGCTCCCCAGGCGCAGCGGGGCAGCCCGTCGGCGCCGGTCACCAGGTCAGTCACGTCGTACACGGTAGGTCAGGGCACCGACAGGCCGGGCGCGCCGCCCGGCCCGGCGCTCGGCCCAGCCCGGCGCTCGGCTCAGGGCAGGCGGCCCTGTTCGACCAGCCGGGCGAACCGCTTCAACGCCTGGGTGAGGCTGAACTTGGAACCGGGCCAGAGCACCGGCCAGGCCACCCGGCCGGCCGCCCCGCCGGGCAGGTGGAACCACTCGTGCCAGACCACCTGGGTGCGGTCGCGGTCCATCGGGGTGCAGCGCAGCACGCCCGGACCGCGCAGCAGCCGGCCGCAGTGCACCACCCCGACCTCGTACGGCGCGTCGACCCGGACCACGCGCATCTCGTCGCGCAGCGCGGCCGGGCCGAGCGCGGTGACCGCCTCGATCAGGCTTCCCTCGCCGCCGTCGCCCTCGACCACCCGGACCGTGGTGAACGGGATCCAGTCGGACTGCCGTTCCCACGCGGTCAGCGCGGCGAACACCCGCTCGGCCGGCGCCTCGACGATCACCGTGGCGGTGACCTCGGCGGCGCCGGGCTGGGCCGCCTCGGCGAAGCCCGCGGAACCCTCCGCGCCGGTCACGCCGACTCCGAGCGGACCGCCGGCCCGCGTTCCCGGTCGCTCTCGACGGCCGGGGAACCGCTGCCGTCCCCCGCACCGCGCTCCCGCTCACCCTCGACCGTCGCGGAACCGGTCGCACCCACCGGGCCGCGCTCCCGCTCACCCTCGACCGTCGCGGAACCGGTCGCACCCACCGGGCCGGCGCCGCTCGCGCCCGTCGGGAAGATGGTGTCCTCCACCCCGGCGGCGGCCGGCGCTTCCGCCACACCGGCTTCGGCGGCCCCTGCGCCCGTGCCGGACACGGTGGCCGGGCGCTCGTCGGCCGCCCCGGCACCCGTGTGGTGGGCGCCGGCCGACGGCCCGGGCGCCGACAGGTCGATGGTCACCGGGTCGGCGGTCGACTGGTCGGCTTCGGGGATGGCCGTGGCGGCCTCCTCGCGCGCCCGGCGCAGCGCGTCGGCCTCCTCGGTCCGCCCCTCCCGCAGCGCGGCGTTCTCGGCCTCCAGGACGCCGATCAGCTCGGACTTGTAGCCGATGTCGTAGGCGGCGCGCCGGAGCGCGGCGTCGACCTGGGCCATCCGGTAGCCGCGCAGCGCGGTGTCGAACCGGACGCCGGTCACGTCCGACTCGTCGAGCGGGCGGGCGCCCGGCAGGGGCACGGACCGCCCGTCCGGCTCGGCCGGAACCAGGCCCGGGTCACGCCCAGAAACCAGCACGGTCACTCCGAACACCACTGCCGCGACGGTCAGCGCGACGACCAAGAGGAGCAGAACCTGACCCATGCAGAGATCGTGGCATGCGGGCCGGGTTCGGGCGAGCCCTCCACGGCCTCCGGTCCGGAAACAACGCGCCCCCGCGCCGGGCGGCACCCCCTCCACTTCGCCGTCGCGGGCCACATCGATGCAGCTCGATTGCCCTGCCACGGCGCCCGCTCACTCTCCGCGTCCGGCGGCAGAAGGAACGCGAGAAAATGCGGTATACCTCAGCGTCATAATTATGACCGAGAGGTATACCGCTCAACAGCGATGTCTCCTTTCCGGCGCGACACGCCCGTGGCGTCGGCCGAGACAGTTCCGCCAGACTGCGATCCGCCCCCGGAGGGTCCGTTTCGTACCAAGATCTCGGAGCGTCCCACGGGCGGCAGGCGCGCAGGCGCGGGACGGTCGGCGACGGGATAGCGTCGGTACGGCCGCCGGCCAGGACGTCCCGGCAGGTCCGGCGCGGCCCGCGCGGGCGGCGGGCCGGACGCGGTGCGGCCCGAGCGGCCGGCCGGCACGGCAGCGGGTCGGTGATGGCGCCCGGCCGATGCGGGGCGCGGCGACGAGGAGACGGGCATGGGCGGGGCGTTGCGGCTCGGTGGGCGGACCTTCGCCCCGGACGAGCTGGTGGTGATGGCGATCGTGAACCGCACGCCGGACTCGTTCTTCGATCGGGGCGCCACGTTCGCGCAGGACAGCGCATTGCGCGCGGTCGAGCGGGCGGTCGCCGAGGGCGCGGAGATCGTCGACATCGGCGGGGTGAAGGCCGGTCCGGGCGACGAGGTGGACGTGGCCGAGGAGATCCGCCGGACGGTGGACACGATCGCCGCGGTCCGGTCCGCCTTTCCCGACGTGGTCGTCTCGATCGACACCTGGCGGGCCGAGGTGGCGGTGGAGGCGGTCGCGGCCGGCGCGGACCTGCTCAACGACACCTGGTCGGGGGCGGATCCGGCGCTGGCCCGGGTCGCCGCGGCGGCCGGCGCCGGGCTGGTCTGCTCGCACGCCGGCGGGCTGGCGCCGCGGACCCGGCCGCACCGGGCGGCCTTCGACGACGTGGTGGACGACGTGCTCGGCACGGTCACCGGGCTGGCGGAACGGGCGGTCGGGCTGGGGGTACGGCGGGACGGCATCCTGATCGACCCGGCGCACGACTTCGGCAAGAACACCCGGCACTCGCTGGAGATCACCCGGCGGCTGGCCGAGCTGACCGACACCGGCTGGCCGCTGCTGGTGGCGCTGTCGAACAAGGACTTCATCGGCGAGACGCTGGACCTGCCGGTGCCGGAACGGCTGGAGGGGACGCTGGCCGCCACCGCGGTGTCGGCCTGGCTCGGCGCCCGGGTGTTCCGCGCCCACCAGGTCCGCGAGACCCGGCGCGTGCTCGACATGGTGGCGTCGATCCGGGGTGACCGACCGCCGGTGGCGACCCGGCGGGGCCTCGCCTAGGCTTCACGTCCAGCGCAGGACGCCACGCCGCCAGGCGTAGAGGATGCCCAGCGCGACGATCGCCACGAAGACGCCCATCTCCACCACCGTGGTCGTGCCGAACCCGGGCCGGTCGAAGACCAGCGCCCACGGGAAGAGGAAGACCGCCTCCACCGCGAACAGGACGTAGAGGTAGGCGTAGACGTAGTAGCGGATCTGCATCTGGGCCCAGTCGCCGCCGACCGGGTCGAGCCCGCACTCGTACGAGGACCGCTTGCCCCACGGCTCGGCCGGACGGGCGGGACGTAACACCCGGTTCGCCGAGAACGCCGTGACAAAGAAGAGCACGGCGGCGAGCAGCAGCAGACCGAGCGTGGCGTACGAGCCGAGATATCCGGTCACGACCGGAGCGTACCGGTCCCGTCGAGACGTCTCGGACACGTTACGAATTCGTTTCCTGGCGGGACTAGTGCCGGATGGCAACGGTCCCCGAATAATGAGAGCTCGTTGCCACGTCCCCCGGAGGACAGATGACCCGCCCACGCGTCCGGCCCGCACCGCGGGTCGCGCTCCGCCGTACCCTCGCGCTGTTCGCGCCCGCGCTGATCGCCGCGGCCGCAGCCGTCGTCGCGGTGGCACCGGGCTGGGCCACGGCGGCCCCGGCCGCCCCGGCCGGGGTGGTGCGGCTGGCCGAGCCGGCCGCTCCCGGCGACCCGGGCGGCGATCCCGGCGGCGACCCGACCGAGCCGACGCCCACCGGCGACGCGACGACCACCGCGCCGGCGCCGACCACCGCGCCGCCGACGGAGGAGGCCCCGCCGCCCACCACCCCACCGGCGCCGGCCACCACCACCGCGGCGCCCCCGCCGCCACCCACCACGGTCCCCCCGGCGCCGACCACCACCGCGCCGACCACCACCGCGCCGGCGCCGCCGCCGATCCTGCCGCCCGTGCAGCCCCCACCGCCGCCGCGCACCCAGCCGGCCGGCGGACCGTTGGGCGTGCAGGTCAGCACGGACGACGTGGTGCTGACGCCGGACTACTGGAACGCCGACAGCACGGTGACCACGCTGCGGGTCACGGTGACCAACACCGGCGCGCGGGAGGAGCAGGTCAGCCTCGGCTACACGCTGCCGCCCGGCCTGGCCGACGCCGGCACGCCCGGCTGCGTCGCCGCCGGCAGCGGCAACCACCGCTGCGGCGGGTGGATCGCCGCGCCGGGCGCGCGGTTCAGCGCCACCATCCGGGTCCGGGTCGCCGGGGACGCCTGGCGGACCATGCCGCTGAGCGGGTCGGTCCAGGTCACCGCCGTCGCGCCCGGGGTCGACGGCGCGGCGTACGACGACGAGGGCTTCGCGGTGCTCTTCCCGCCCGGCCCGCCGGTGCCCGGTATCTCGCTGCGCGCCGACGAGGTCCTCTTCGACATCAGCGGCGCGCCGAGCACGCTCACGGTACGGCTGGGCAACACCGGCGAGGTCGACGCGACCGGCCGGGTGGAGGTTCTCCTGCCCGCCGGGGTGACGGTGAGCGGCGACGGGTGCGCCCCGGCGGCTCCCGACCGGACCCGGTGCGAGATCGGCACGCTGCCGGCCGGCCGGACCGCGACCCTGCGGCTGCCGGTGACCGCGTCGGCGGAGGCCCAGCGCATGGCCCCGCTCGCCGGCGCGGTGATCGGGCGGTTGGATCCGCGCAGCGGGCACCAACGACAGGTCCAGATGAGCTTCCGGATCCGCGCGGCGGCGGCGCAGTCCACCCCGGAGGCCGGGGCGCCCACGCCCACCGGGTCGCAGGGCGTGCTGGCCTCGTCCGGCCGGTCCGGCGACGACGACTCGTCGACGCGGCGCATCGCGATCGCCTTGATCATCATGTCGGGACTGCTCGTGGTGTTCGCGCTGGCGTTGGCCACCCGGTCGCTGCGGCGCCGCAGCGACATCACCGTGACGGGGCCGACGGCGGACGGCTGACCACCCCCTAAATGTGGTGACCTGGATTACGGGGTGCGGCACTAAACCCCGCAAAGCGGGGCATACACCGGCCGAATCGCGTCTCACCCGTCGGACCTCCACCAAGGCGGCCCTAACCGGCCGACGTAGGCTCTGACGTGAGAAACGGAGCGGGCCGTGCCGGCGGGGGTGACGGCGCTCAGCGAAGCGAGGTGCGGGAGTGACCAAGCAGATCCGTCAGCTGGACCGGGTGGTCATCCGGTTCGCCGGCGACTCCGGTGACGGCATGCAGCTCACCGGCGACCGGTTCACCTCGGAGACGGCGCAGTTGGGCAACGACATCTCCACGCTGCCCAACTTCCCGGCCGAGATCCGGGCGCCCGCCGGCACGTTGCCGGGCGTGTCGAGCTTCCAGGTGCACTTCGCCGACTACGACATCCTGACGCCCGGCGACGCCCCGAACGTGCTGGTGGCGATGAACCCGGCCGCGCTCAAGGCCAACCTGGCCGACCTGCCGCGCGGCGCGGACATCATCGTCAACACCGACGAGTTCACCCGGCGCAACCTGGCCAAGGTGGGCTATGCCGGCAGCCCGCTGGACGACGACTCGCTCGCCGGCTACGCGGTGCACCCGGTCGCGCTCACCTCGATGACGGTCGGTGCCCTGGCCGCGCACGAGGTGTCCAAGAAGGATGCCGAGCGGGCCAAGAACATGTTCGCGCTCGGGCTGCTGAGCTGGATGTACTCCCGCCCCTACGAGTCGACGCTGCGGTTCCTGGAGCGCAAGTTCGCGGCCCGGCCGGAGCTGGTGGCGGCGAACGTGGCCGCGTTCCGGGCCGGCTGGAACTTCGGCGAGACCACCGAGGACTTCTCGGTACGCTACGAGGTCAAGCCGGCCAAGATGCTGCCCGGCACCTACCGCAACATCACCGGCAACGCGGCGCTGTCGCTGGGCCTGGTGGCCGCCGGCGTCCGCTCCGGGCTGCCGGTGTTCCTCGGCGCGTACCCGATCACCCCGGCATCGGACATCCTGCACGAGCTGAGCAAGCACAAGAAGCTCGGCGTGGTCACCATGCAGGCCGAGGACGAGATCGCCGCGGTGGGCGCGGCGCTCGGCGCGTCGTACGGCGGCTCACTCGGCGTGACCACCACCAGCGGCCCCGGCGTGGCGCTGAAGAGCGAGACGATCTCCCTGGCGGTGGCGCTGGAGCTGCCGCTGGTCATCGTCGACGTGCAGCGGGCCGGGCCGTCGACCGGCATGCCCACGAAGACCGAGCAGGCCGACCTGAACATGGCCCTGTACGGCCGGCACGGTGAGGCACCGGTCGCGGTCGTCGCGCCGAAGTCGCCGTCGGACTGCTTCCACGCCGCGCTGGAGGCGGCCCGGATCGCGCTGACCTACCGCACGCCGGTCATCCTGCTGTCCGACAACTACGTGGCGAACGGCTCCGAGCCGTGGCTGCTGCCGGACGTGGAGTCCCTACCCGACCTGCGGGTCGAGTTCGCCACCCGGCCCAACGGCGAGGACGGCACCACCTTCCTGCCCTACCTGCGCGACCCGCAGACCCTGGCCCGCCCGTGGGCGGTGCCCGGCACCCCCGGGCTGGAGCACCGGATCGGCGGCCTGGAGAAGGCCGACAAGACCGGCGACATCTCGTACGACCCGACGAACCACGACTTCATGGTCCGCACCCGGGCGGCCCGGATCGAGACGATCCCGGTGCCGGACATCGAGGTCGAGGACCCGGACGGCGACGCCCGGGTGCTGGTGCTCGGCTGGGGCTCCACGTACGGGCCGATCGGCGCCGCCTGCCGAGGGCTGCGCCAGCGCGGGCTCCCGGTGGCCCAGGCGCACCTGCGTCACCTGGCCCCGATGCCGGCCAACCTCGGCGAGGTGCTGCGCTCCTACGACCGGGTGGTCATCCCCGAGATGAACCTCGGCCAGCTCGCCCACGTGATCCGGGCGCGGTACCTGGTCGACGCGATCGGCTACAACCAGGTCCGCGGCCTGCCGTTCACCGCCGCCGAGCTGGAGACGATGCTGGAAGAGGTCCTGAAGAATGTCTGAGCCCGTCGCCCTGAAGCTCACCGCCAAGGACTTCAAGTCCGACCAGGAGGTGCGCTGGTGCCCCGGCTGCGGCGACTACGCCATCCTGGCGGCCGTGCAGGGCTTCATGCCGGAGCTGAACATCGCCCGGGAGAACACCGTCTTCATCTCGGGCATCGGCTGTTCGTCCCGCTTCCCGTACTACATGAACACGTACGGCATGCACTCGATCCACGGCCGGGCGCCGGCGATCGCCACCGGCCTGGCGGTGTCCCGGCCGGACCTGTCGGTGTGGGTGGTCACCGGTGACGGCGACGCGCTGTCCATCGGCGGCAACCACCTGATCCACGCGCTGCGCCGCAACGTCAACCTGAAGATCCTGCTCTTCAACAACCGGATCTACGGGCTGACCAAGGGGCAGTACTCGCCCACGTCCGAGGTCGGCAAGATCACCAAGTCGACGCCGGCCGGCTCGGCGGACGCCCCGTTCAACCCGCTGTCGCTGGCGCTCGGCGCCGAGGCCACGTTCGTGGCCCGGACGCTCGACTCGGACCGCAAGCACCTCCAGTCGGTGCTGCGGGCCGCCGCCGAGCACAAGGGCTCCGCGTTCGTGGAGATCTACCAGAACTGCAACATCTTCAACGACGGCGCGTTCGAGCCGTTGAAGGAGCCGGCCACCCGGGACGACTTCCTGATCCGGCTGGAGCACGGGCAGCCGATCACGTTCGGCTCGGACGGGCAGTTCTGCGTCGTCCACCCGCCGGGCGGCTTCGGGCTCGAGGTCCGCGAGACCGCGGCCACCCCGGCGGAGGAGATCGTCGTGCACGACGCGACGGTCGCCGATCCGGCGTACGCGTTCGCGCTGTCCCGGCTGCCCGGGCTCGACCTGCGCAACACCCCCCTCGGGGTGTTCCGCGCGGTGGAGCGCCCGGCCTACGACACGGTGGTGCAGGAGCAGGTCGCCGCGGCGCGGGCCGGCGTCGACCAGACCCCGGAGCAGCAGCTCTCCGCGCTGCTCGGCGGCGGCGACACCTGGACCATCCTCTGACCGACCCCTGATCCGCGTACGCCAGGGCGGGCCGTTCCGTGTCGGAACGGCCCGCCCGCTGTCGTCTCAGACCCCGGCGGCCACGGGGGTCCACAGCTCGTCGATGGCCCGCTCGGCCGCCGCCAGGCTCGCCTCGTGCAGCGGGATCAGCTCGGCCATCGCCGGGTTGACCGGGGCCAGGGTCAGCTCGGCCGAGATGAAGCGCGGCTCCAGGCCGGTGCGCGACAGGCCGTGCGGCAGCCAGGGCTCGGAGTGGTCCCAGCCGGCGCGCGGGGTGCCCTCGCCGTAGCCGCCGCCCCGGCTGCCCAGCACCACGAACTCGCGACCGCCGAGCAGCCCGGCCCCGGTGGCCGGGTCGAACGCGAGGCCGGGCGCGATCAGGTGGTCCACCCAGGTCTTGACACTGCTCGGCGCCCCGTAGTTGTAGAGCGGGAGCCCGAGCACGACGGTGTCGGCCTGCGCCACCTCGGCGACCAGTTCCTCGGTCAGCCGCCAGGACGCGCTCTGCTCCGGGGTGTGCTGGTCGGGCGGGACCATCCGGGCGAGGCCGCCGGCGGTGTCGAGGTGCGGCAGCGGGTCCTGGCCGAGATCACGGTAGGTGACCGTGCCATCCGGGTGGGCGGCACGCCAGGCCGCTACCGCGCGGGCGGTGAGCCGCCGGCTGACCGACCGCTCGCCGGTGATGCTCGAGTCGATGTGCAACAGGTGCGCCATTTCTTACCCCTCCATAGATAGTTCGTGTAGCACCAACTATTTATAGCAGGGCGATGTTCCGCGGTCCGCGTAGACTGGGTCACATGTCAGCCGGGCCCGCCGAGTCGGAGCGCCGCTCCGGGCCACTGCTCCAACACCTGGCCCGGCGGATGCTGCTGCGCTCGGAGTCGGCGCTGACGCCGCTCGGGCTCCGGCCCCGGCACCTGGTGGCGCTCACCGTGCTACGCGACTCGGACGGCATCAGCCAGCAGGGGCTGGCCGGCACGCTCCAGATCGACGGCACCAACGTGGTCGGGCTGCTCAACGACCTGGAGGCGGCCGGTCTGGTCGAGCGGCGCCGCTCCCCCGAGGACCGCCGCCGGCATGTGGTGAGCCTGACCGCGGCGGGCACGAAGCGGCTGGGCGAGGCGGAGTGCGCGCTCGCCGACGCCGAGGACGACGTGCTCGGCGCGCTGGCGCCCGGCGAGCGGGACCAGCTCTACGACCTGCTGCGGCGGGCCAGCCAGGGCTGCGCGACGCCGTGCGCCGAGGCGGCGGTGGCGGAGAGCCCCGACGCCTGCTGACCGCGAGACAGGCCGAGGGCCCCTTCAGCGGGGCGTCACCACGGGGTCAGACCGCGCTGGTCGCCTGCGGCCGGTCGTCGCGGACGTGGACCAGCATGTCACCGGTCTCGATCACCGAGCCCGCCCGGTCACTCAACGTGATCACCTTGCCCCGGCGGACCAACGCGATGACCAGCGAGTCCAGCTCACGCGGCGACCGACCCACCTCGCTGCGCTCGGCCGAGCGCATCGCCAGCGCCATGCCCTGCCCCGGGGTGAGCAGGTCCTCCACCACGTCGATCAGCGGCGGGGCCGAGGTGGAGAGGCCGAGCAGCCGGCCGGCGGTCGCCGACGAGACGATCACGTGGTGCGCCCCGCTCTGCTTGAGCAGCGGCGCGTTCTCCGCCTCCCGGACCGCCGCGATGATCCTGACCTGGCCGGCGGTGAGCTGCCGGACGGTCAACGCCACCAGCACCGACGCGTCGTCGCTGTCGGTCGCGATGATGACCGCCTTGGCGGTGCGGACGTGCGCCTCCTCCAGCACGGAGGAGCGGGTCGCCGAGCCCTCGATCGTCACCAGCCCGTTCGAGGTGGCCTGGCGCAGCGCCGCCGCGCTCCGCTCGACCACCACGATCCTGGCCTTGTCGGCGCCGTTCTCCAGCAGCGCGGAGACCGCGCTGCGGCCCTTGGTGCCGTAGCCGCAGATGATGACGTGGTCCTTCACGGTTCTCCTCCACCGCGACAGGCGACGGCCGGTCCGGTACTGCTCGGTCAGGACTTCCAGGGTGGTGCCGACCAGGATGATCAGGAAGAGCACCCGGGCGGGGGTGACGAACAGGACGTTGACCAGGCGAGCCGAGGGGCTGGCCGGGGCGATGTCGCCGTAGCCGGTGGTGGAGAGCGAGACCACCACGTAGTAGAAGCAGTCGAGGAGGGTGAGCCCGTCCCCGTTGGTGTCGCGGTAGCCGTCGCGGTCGAGCCACACCACGAAGACGGTGGCGAGAACCAGGCCCAGGGCGGCGAGCAGGCGCAGACTCAGCGCGCTCAACGGCCCACGCCGTTGCGCGGGAAAATGGATCACCGTCGGTCCCGCTCCGCCACCGTCGCCTGCACGCCCTCAAGATAGCGGGTACGCCACGAGCCGGCCGGCCGGGCCGGAGACCGGCCCGCATGCCACCAGCGGTAAGGATCTCGTCACATCCGTCGACGCCCCGCCGGGCGAGACTCAGAACCCACCGATCGTGACGAGGGGGAGTCGGATGCGTACACGTGCGGCACTGACCACGCTGGCCGTGGTCCTCGGGATGGCCCTGTCGGGAGCACCGCCCGCGGTGGCGGGCCGGCCCGGGGACCGCCCGCCGGAGACGACCCGGCCCACTCGGCCGAAACCCACGGTCGCCCCGTCGCCGACCGTCTCCCCGCGCCCGACCGCCTCGCCGACACCCACGGTGCGACCGACGCTGTCCCCGTCGCCCACCGTGCGCCCGACGCCGACCGTCTCCCCGACACCCACCGTGCGCCCGACGCCGACCGCGTCACCGACCGGCACCCCGGCTCCCACCACGCCGGCACCGATGCCGACGGCCGACCGGGCGGCCGTCGTGCTGCCGGGGCTGGACGGCCCGGGCAGCACCGCGTACGACGTCAACTCGGCCGGGGTGGTGGTCGGAGCGGCGGAGCTGGCCAGCGGCTACTGGCACGCGGTGCGCTGGGTGGACGGTCGGATCGAGGACCTGGGCACGCTCGGCGGCCTCAACAGTCAGGCCGAGGCGATCGACGAGCGCGGTCGCATCGTCGGCTTCGCCCAGGCCGCGGACGGCAGCGCCCACGCCGTGGCCTGGGTGAACGGGAAGATCCAGGATCTCGGGCTGACCGGTGGCATCTTCTCGGTCGCGTCCGACACGGCCGGGGACCGGGTGGTGGGCACCTACCACGTCACCGACAGTTTCTCCGGGCGGCGGGCGTTCGTCCGGACCGGGAACACCGAGATCACCATCGACGCGCCGCCGGGGGCGAGCGCCGTCGCGGTCAACGAGGCCGGCACGGTCGCCGGCACCTACGGCTTCAAGGACTGGACCGATCCCCCGTTCGTGCAGCAGGCGTTCGTCTGGCGCGACGGGGTCCTCCGGTCGCTCGGCACGCTCGGCGGGCCCAACAGCACCGCGAACGGCATCAACGACCTCGGTCAGGTGGTCGGCACGAGCTGGACCGCGGAGGGTCAGTTCGCCGCCTTCTTCTGGGACGGTTCGGCGATGCGCCGGTTGGCCACCGGCTCGGCCTCCCCGACGGCTCAGGCGGTGAACGACTCGGGTCTCGTGATCGGCACCGACGGCACCGGCGGCCGGGCGATGATCTGGCCCACGCCGACGGCCGGCTCGCAACTGCTGCCGCTGCCGGACGGGGCGGTCGACAGCGTCGCGATCAACGTCAACGACGCCGGTCTGGTCGTCGGCCAGGCGAACTACCTCGCGCCGAGATTTCACGGCCGAGCGGTCGTCTGGCGTTGACCGACACCGGCCCGGTCGGTACCACGGGGGCCGACCGGGCCGGTCCCCGCCGCCGGGACGGGGCATGATGGGTAGCGTCGGCGAACGGCGACCGCGAGGAGGCCGGCATGTCGTTGCTGCGACGGGTGATCGGTGGGGTGCTGCGGCGGATCCGCCTGCGTCAGGGCCGCACGTTGCGCGAGGTGGCGCTGGCGGCCGGCGTCTCCCTGCCCTATCTCTCCGAGGTCGAGCGCGGCCGCAAGGAGGCCTCCTCCGAGGTGCTGGCCGCGATCTGCCGGGCGCTCGGCATCCACCTCGCCGACCTGCTCGAGGAGGCGCGCGACGAGCTGCGCCGGGAGCGGCCCACGCCGGTCGGCTCCTCGGTTCCGCTGGCCCGGCTCGACCGGGTGCCCGCCGCCCGCAGCGGCCCACAGCTCCGGGTCGGTCCGCCCCGGTTGCACGCCACCCGCCGCCCGGCCGGCCGGAACGCCCCGCATCTCAGTCGTCCGATCACCTCGGCACCACCGCAGGCCACCCGTCCGGTCGGGCCGACGCCGCTGTTCGGGGGCACGCTGCGCCCGACGGACCCGTTCCCCTCGCCGGTCGGCCACGGCGCGCCGGAGCTGTTCGGCACCGGCACCCGGATCTGGCTGATCCCGACGCCGGCCGCGCGACCGCGTCCGCGTACCTCACCGGCGCTGGCCCGGCGACGGGCCCGGGCGGCCCGACGGCGCCCGGTCGCGGCGTAGCGCTCCGGGTCGGGCCGGACGGACGCCGGACGGCGCGGTGACACCCCCGGCCCGACCGGGCCGCACCGCCCGGATGCTGCGCGGGGCCGGGCGCGGCCATGGCCGGAACGGCCTCGACCCGGCTTCTGCCGAGGGCGGATCTGCCCGGGGCAGAAAGCCTGGGCTGCGGGCCGGTGCCCGGCGGACGCTGGAGACCGCCGGCTCGCCGGGCGGTCCCCCGCCCACCGGCGCTACGGAGGTGGGCGGTCATGGGCAGCGTCTGGATGCGGGACGAGGGGCAGCCGGTCTTCGGGGACCGCGTCTTCGAACGGCTGCTCAAGGAGCGGATCATCTTCCTCGGCACCGAGGTCACCGACGAGTCGGCCAACCAGATCTGCGCGCAGATCCTGCTGCTCGCCGCCGAGGACGCGGAGCGGGACATCTTTCTCTACATCAACTCGCCGGGCGGCTCGGTGAGCGCCGGCATGGCCGTCTACGACACCATGCGGTACGTCCGCAACGACGTGGCGACGCTGGCGCTCGGCATGGCCGGCTCGATGGGCCAGTTCCTGCTCTGCGCCGGCGCCGCGGGCAAGCGGTTCGCGCTGCCACACGCGCGGATCATGATGCATCAGCCGTCCGGCGGGATGGGCGGCACCGCCGCCGACATCACCATCCAGGCCGAGAACATGCTGCACGTGAAGCGCACCATGCAGGAGCTGATCGCCGAGCACAGCGGGCACACGCTGGAGGAGATCCAGCGCGACTGGGACCGGGACCGCTGGTTCACCGCCGAGGAGGCCCGCGAGTACGGCCTGGTCGACCAGGTGCTCTCCCGGGTCGACCAGCTCGCGGCCTGAGCGGGTGCGGCCCGGCCGGCGTGGCGCCGGCCGGGCCGCCCGCGCCGGTCAGGGGTAGCTGACCACCGGGCTGGTGCCGTAGGAGCCGACGACCGGGGTGCCGACCTCGTTGATCGTGCGCTCGATCCCGCCGCTGCCGTCGAGGAACACGGTGATCGCGTCGTGGAACCGCACCCCGGCCCGGCGCGGCGCCTCGATCGCCCGGTCGCAGCGGATGTCCACGCCCTGGTTGAAGTAGGCGTAGACGCCCAGCCCCCACGCCTCGTGCGTGCGGACGTGCGGGGCCACCTTGTAGGAGGCCCAGCCGTCGCCGGTCGGGCTGCGCCAGGCGGCCTGGCTGGGCGGGTCGTAGGGCAGCTCGCTCTGGTAGAACACGGTCCGGCCGCGCTCGCCGTTCCAGATCGTCTGCCAGCGCTGGTAATGCTCGACGAAGAGCCCGTACGCGGTCACGTCGTCGCCGTTGACCACCACGCCGGTGGCGGCGGTGTTGACGGTCCAGCCGATGGTGCCCGGGTTGCCGTGGTCGCCCCGCCAGGCCCAGATGTTGTCGATCAGCGTGTGCCGGCTGTTGATCACCAGGCTGGTGACGGCGCGTCCGGCGTACGGGCCGCCGATGCGGAAGAAGACGTCCTGGAGGGAGATCGGGTTGCCGGCGTGCGGCCGGTGGCAGTGCCGCGCGCCGACCTCGACCAGCACCTCGGACTCGACCGGTCCGGCGTCGACGAGCACGCCGGCGATCCGTACCCCGTCGACGTCCTCGATCCGCAGCGCCGCGTCGCCGGTGACCGGCGCGAGGCTGGGCATGCCGAGGCCGAGCACCACGGTGTTCGGCCGGCGGACCCGCAGCGCCCGGTCGAGGCGGTAGACGCCGGGGGTGAGCAGCAGGTGCCGGCCCCGGGCGAGTTCGGCGTTGATCCGCTTCGCCGAGTCGGTGGGGCGGGCGACGAAGAAGTCGGTCAGCGGCAGCGAGGGCGTGGGTGCGCCGCCGGCGGCCCAGGTGGTGCCCGCGGTGTCGCGGCGCAGTCGGGGCACCGCGACCCGCCAGCGGCCCGCGGCGTCGACGAAGAGGTACGGCTTCTCCCGAACCACCGGGCTGGTCGGCAGCGTGGTGTACGGCGGGTCGGGGAAGCCCTGCGCGGGTGCGCCGATCACGCCGGAGAAGACCTGGTTCCACACCCCGTTGGTCCAGTCGCCGCCGAGTTCGCTGTCCCGGGTGAGCCACTGCTGCTGGGAGCCGTTGATGGTGATGCCGTCCACCTTGGAGTCGGCGATGAAACCGCCGCTGGAGTAGCCGCCGTTGCCGGGCTCCAGCCAGAGGACGCCCTTGACGTGCACCCGGCGCATCGGCGACGCCTGGGAGACGGCCCACTGGTTCGACCAGTCGGTGGGGGTGACGGCGAGGTTCTCGGCCGAGCGCCAGAAGTTGGTCAGCGCGGAGATGCCGGCCGGCGAGTTCGGGTCGGGCTGGCCGACCACCCGGACCGCGCCGTGGATCTCCACGTCGTCCGGGTGCGCGCCGAGGCCGGCGACGGTGGTGTAGTAGCCGAGCCGGGCGTCCACCTCGTAGCGGCCGGGCTTGAACAGCACGGCGTACCGGTCGAGGCCCATCTCGTTGTGCTCCTGGGCGGTGAAGATCCGGTCCAGCGTGGACTGGATCTCCGCGACCGGCGTGCTCGGGTCGTAGACGAAGACGTTCGGGCCGAAATCGGGCTCGTGAGTGGGTCGGGCGGGGCGCGCGGCCGGGGACGCGGCGGCGGCGCCGGCCGGGAGGCCGAGGGCGGTGAGCGAGGCCGCCGAGGCGGTGAGCGTGAGGAAACGGCGGCGGGAGGGGTCGGGTGATCGCATCTGCCTGCCTGTTCGGTGATGGGACGGAGAGCGCTCTCTCGCCGTTCCTACCTCATCACCGTCGATCCCACCAGACTTTCGGGTTCCGGAACCGGGAAGCAACCCGGCACCACCCTGGTTGCCTCAGGAGACAGTTGACTGCTCAACCACTGGGAGCGCGCATGTCCATCGCCGTCACCGGGGCCACCGGCCAGCTCGGCCGCCTGATCGTCACCGCGCTGCTCGACCGCGGCGTGCCGGCCGGAGAGATCGTGGCGATCGGCCGCGACACCGACCGGCTCGCCGAACTCGCCGGCCGGGGGGTCGTCACCCGGTCGGCCGACTACGACGACCCCGACTCGCTCCGGGCCGCCCTCGCCGGGGTCGACAGGCTCATGTTCGTCTCCGGCAGCGAGGTCGGCCGCCGTCGACCGCAGCACGCCAACGTGGTCACCGCCGCCAAGGAGGCCGGCGTCGGGCTGGTGGTCTACACCAGCATCGCCCACGCCGACACCGCCGGCATGCGGCTCGCCGCCGAACACCGGGACACCGAGGGGTACGTCCGCGACGCCGGCCTGCCTTACGTGTTCCTGCGCAACAGCTGGTACCTGGAGAACTACACCGGCCAGCTCGACGCGTACCGGAAGCAGGGGGTGACCGGCGCGGCCGGCGACGGGCGGGTCAGCGCCGCCACCCGCGCGGACTACGCCGAGGCCGCCGCCGTGGTGCTCACCGGCGACGGCCACACCAACCAGGTGTACGAGCTGGGCGGCGCGCCGTTCACGCTCACCGAACTGGCCGCCGAGGTCGCCCGGCAGACCGGCGAGCCGATCGGCTACACCGACCTGCCGGCCGACCGCTTCGCCGAGGTGCTCGTCGCCGCCGGCCTGCCCGAGGGATACGCCGCCGTGCTGGCCGACAGCGACAGCGGTCTCGCCCGGGGTGAGCTGGCGGTCGGCGACGACCTCGCCGGGCTGCTCGGCCGCGCCCCGACCACGCTCGCGGAGGCGATCCGCGCCGCGCTCTGACGAGCCGCGCCTGACCGCCCCGCCCGGTGGTCAGGCGCGCTCGGCGCGCTGCTTCACCAGGTCGTCGACCAGGGTCTCGACGTAGTCGGCGGTCTCCTCCCAGCGGGTCACCGCGACGCTGCGGATGCCCATGGCCTTCACCGGGTAGTCGTTGCCGCCCACGTCGAGCCGGTCCCCCACGAAGAGCACGTTGTCGATCTTCAGGTCGAGGTGCTCCAGCAGCTTCCGCATGCCGTACGCCTTGTCCACGCCCTTGCGCGTCACGTCGATCGAGGTCGAACCGCCACCCCGAACCTCCAGGTCGGGCAGCTTCGCGGCGACCGCGTCACGCAGCCTCTTCTTCTTGCTCCCGTCCGGGTCCCAGCCGTACTTCTCGGCCGGCGGAGCCGACTGCCCCAGCGCGGAGAACGTGATCTGGCTGCCCCGGTCCTCGACGATGTCGCCCCAGGTCTTCGACTCCCACAGACCGAGCGCCTGCGCCGACTCGGTCAGCGCGGTGATGACGCGGGCCTTGTCCGCCTCGCTCAGATCCTCCGCGTAGACCAGCCGCCAGTCCCCGTCGGACCAGCGGTAGTAGCGGGTGCCGCAGGTCGGCATCAGATGCAGCCGGTCGCGCTGCTCCTCGCTGAGGTCGAGGTGGGCCAGCACCTGCGACTGGAACTGCTCGAACCGGCCACCGGAGATGATCAGCACGTCCACCTCGGTGAGCAGGTGGCC
This sequence comes from Micromonospora humi, assembly GCF_900090105.1. GTDB lineage: Bacteria > Actinomycetota > Actinomycetes > Mycobacteriales > Micromonosporaceae > Micromonospora > Micromonospora humi. Next base: position 442,877 of record NZ_FMDM01000004.1, read on the forward strand.
GAGCAGCTCCGCCATCCGACGATCGATCCGGGACTTGGAAATCGCCAGGGTGTCGTCCAGGTCGAACGCCACCACTCGAAGATCGTTCACGCATACCTCATGTGTCGTCGCGGACGGGCCGGGACTAGCAGGGTACCGGTGTGGCCTGGCACCTCTCTGAGTGCCCGGAACCTCGGTCCATTGACGGAGGGTAACAAGCCGAACGCGGACGGCGGCCCGGAAAAGCGGTCGACACCCGCCGCCTCGGCACCGATGGTGGGCGGATGCGCCAGGACGAGATCTGGGACGACGAGGCCGCCCGCCGCTACGACACGCCCGGTAGCGGGATGTTCGCGCCGGAGGTGCTCGACCCCACCGTCGACCGGCTCGCCGCGCTCGCCGGCGACGGGGCCGCCCTGGAGTTCGCCGTCGGCACCGGCCGGGTGGCCGTGCCCCTCACCGAACGCGGGGTGCGGGTCAGCGGCATCGAACTCTCCGTACCGATGGTGGCGCGGCTGCGGACGAAGGCCGACGCGGCCACGATCCCGGTGGTCGTCGGCGACATGGCCGGCGCCACCGTGCCCGGCGAGTTCAGCCTGGTCTACCTCGTCTACAACACCATCGCCAACCTGCTCGACCAGGCCGAGCAGGTGGCCTGCTTCCGCAACGCGGCACGTCACCTCGGCCCGGGCGGGCGGTTCGTGATCGAGCTGTGGGTGCCGGAGCTGCGCAAGCTGCCCCCGGGCCAGGCGGCGACCGTGTGGCACACCGAGCCCGGCTACATCGGCCTGGACACCTACGACGTGCTGCGCCAGCGGGTCGTGTCGCACCACTTCCGCTTCGGCGACGGCCGCGAGGCGCGGGTCTTCCGCACCCCGCACCGCTACATCTGGCCGTCCGAGCTGGACCTGATGGGCGAGCTGGCCGGCTTCACCCTGGAGAGCCGGCACGCCGACTTCGCCGGCGCCGAGTTCACCGAGGAGTCCCGCTCCCACGTGTCGGTCTACCGACTGGCCTAGGCTTCCCGGATGGCGAAGGTCCTGGTGACCGGCATGTCCGGGACCGGCAAGTCGACCGCGCTGCGGGCCCTGGCGGCGCGCGGCCACCACGCCGTCGACACCGACACCGAGCGGTGGAGCCGGTGGGTGACGCTCCCCGACGGCTCCAGCGACTGGGTGTGGCGGGAAGACGCGGTAGCCGCGCTGCTGGAAGGGCACCGCGGCGGGCACCTCTTCGTGGCGGGTTGCAAGAGCAACCAGGGCCGGTTCCATCCCGACTTCGACCAGGTGGTGCTGCTCAGCGCGCCGGCCGAGGTGCTGCTGGCGCGCGTCGCCGCCCGCGCCGACAACCCGTACGGCAAGCGCGCCGAGGAGCGGGCCGAGATCCTGCGGAACCTGGCCGAGGTCGAGCCACTGCTGCGGGCCACCGCCACCGCCGAGATCGACGCCTCCGCGCCGATCGAGGCGGTCGTCGGGCATCTCGAACGCCTAGCCTGTACGCATGTTCGACTCAGCGCTCGTCAATCTCTACACCACCGACATCGAGGCGGGCATCCGCTTCTACCGTGACCTGCTCGGCTTCACCGAGACGTTCCGGACCCCCACCGAGGGCACACCGGAGCACGTCGAGCTCCGGCTCGGCGGGTTCACCGTCGGGCTCGGCACGGTCGAGGCGGCCCGCCGGGCGCACGGCGTGTCGGCCGAGCCGGGACGCCCCGCCATGGCGCTGGTGGTCTGGACGCACGACGTCGACGCGGCCTTCGCGCGGCTGACCGCCACCGGCGTGCCGGCCGTCCAGGCCCCGCACGACTCCGGCAACGGCAACCGCACCGCGCTGCTCCGCGACCCGGACGGCAACCTCGTGGAGATCGTCTCGAAGGCTGCCTGAGCGGTCCCCGGCGGCGACAGCGTCCCGGGCACTGGCACCGATCCACGGTCTCCGCTACGATCGGCAATCGATGCGTCACGATGGGTGATCACCATGGGTGATCCGGTCTGCTTCTTGGGGGTCGACCAATGCCGGACGTCGCCAGGGTCACCGCACGGCCGTACCCGTTCAGCCCGCCCGACCGGCTCAACCTCGACCCCCGCTACGCCGAACTGCGGCGCGTCGAGCCGCTCAGCCGGGTCCGGCTGCCGTTCGGCGAGGAGGCGTGGCTCGCCACCCGGCACGGCGACGTACGGACCGTCCTCGGTGACCCGAGGTTCAGCCGGGCTGCCAGCGTCGGCCGGGACGAACCGCGGCTCACACCGAGACAGATCGAGGGCGGCATCCTCTCCATGGATCCGCCGGAGCACACCCGGCTGCGGCGGCTGGTCGCCAAGGCGTTCACCGCCCGGCGCGTCGAGCAGCTCCGGCCCCGGACCCGGCAGATCGCCGACGGGCTCATCGACGCCATGGTGACGGCCGGTCCTCCGGCCGACCTGGTCGAACACTTCGCCACCCCGCTGCCGATCCAGGTGATCTGCGAGCTGCTCGGGGTGCCCTTCGCCGACCGGCACCTGTTCCACGTCTGGTCGGAGGCGATCGTCTCCACCACCTCACTGCCGCCGGAGCAGATCCAGGAGTACCTCGACAACCTGTACGCGTACATCGCCGAGCTGGTCCAGCAGCGACGCCGGGAACCCACCGACGACCTGATCTGCGCGATGGTGCGGGCGCGCGACGAGAACCAGGACCGGTTCACCGAGCAGGAGATCGTGCAGCTCGCCGCCGGGCTGCTCGCCGCCGGCCACGAGACCACCGTCACCCAACTGCCGAACTTCGCGTACGTCCTGCTCACCCATCCGGAACAGCTGGCCTGGCTGCGGGCCGAGCCGGCCCGGGTGCCCACCGCGGTCGAGGAGCTGATGCGCTACGTCCCGCTCGGGGTGGCGTCCTCCTTCGCGAGGTACGCCACCGAGGACGTCGAGGTCGGCGGCGTGCTGGTGCGGGCCGGGGAACCGGTGATCGGTTCGCTCTCGTCGGCGAACCGGGACGAGACCGTCTTCGCCGAGCCCGACCGGCTCGACCTCGGGCGCGAGGCCAATCCGCACATCGGTTTCGGGCACGGCGTGCATCACTGCGTGGGGGCCCAGCTCGCCCGGATGGAACTCCAGGTCGGGATCGGCGCGCTGGTCGCCCGGCTGCCCGAGCTGCGGATCGCCGTGCCCGAGCCGGAACTCACCTGGAAGAGCGGCATGATCGTTCGAGGCCTGGCCCGGATGCCGGTGGCCTGGTGAGCGCCGGCTGGCGGATCGCTGTCGACGCGGGGCGCTGCATCGGATCGGGCGGCTGTGTCGGCATGGCGCCCGCCCATTTCCGGTTGGAGTCCGGGGCGGCCACTCCGATCGCGGCGACCGTCGAACCGACCGAGACGGTGATCGACGCCGCGGAGTCGTGCCCGGTCGAAGCGATCACCGTACGCGACGACGACGGCGACCTGGTCGCCCCGGCCTGACGCGCCGGCGCTGCCGAGCGGCGACTGCACGAGGTGCCCCCGGGCAGGATTCGAACCTGCGACACACGGTTGAGGGAGGCGACTCAGACAGGCTGGTTACTTCCTGCGTGACCTGCGCACATGAGCTAGCCACCTGCAGTGTCGAGCGAGATCATTGCGCATCCTCTGCACGAGACCCGAGGAGGCCCGGGCGGCGCAGCGTCAGTGACTGGAACCGGTGGCCGCGACCAACACCGATGGAGTGGAAGTCCACGACGTCGAACCATGCGGTGGCGAAGCCGAGCAGTTGCTCGTCGGTCCGCCAGGAGAAGAAGCGCGGCGGCCCGTGCTCGTCGTCGCTCTTGGGGCCTTCGGCGCTCTCGTTGCCGCCGTACACGCCCACGAAGAACAGCCCGCCGGGGCGCAGGACCGTCCGGATCGCCGCCAGCACCGCCGGCAGGTCGTGGTTGGGTACGTGCAGGAGGCAGTTCATCGCGAACACCGCGTCGAACGAGTCGGCCGGGAAATCCAGGTGCAAGAAGTCCATGACATGGGCCTCGATGCCCTTGGCCCGGCAGTGCTCGACCATCGCGGGTGAGAGGTCGGTCGCAACGACGGCGAAGCCCTCCTGCTGGAAGTAGACGCCGTCCTGCCCGGTGCCGGCGCCGATCTCCAGCAGTCGCGCGCCCGGTGCCAGCCGGTTACGGAACGCCTGCCGTTCCGCCAGCTTCCAGGGCTCCTTGGTGAGCGCGTCACGCCAGGACGCGCGCGCGTCGTACGCCTCGCGTAGCGGACCGAGCACATCGTCGTATCGGAGAGACATGTCGATCATTATCGACGGCCGAGACGGTCGCGGTGCACGGCCGTGACCGTCTCGTCGGTGTGACTGAGTCCGGTAGCCGGGCGTCCTCCAGACGCCACGACCCCAAGAACGCAACCCAGGCCGAGGCCGTACGCCACGAGCTTGCCGATGTCCTCGCCTACCTCCTTCGCCTGGCAGACGTGCTCCAGGTCGACCTGGCGACAGCCCTGCCCGACAAGACGGACCTCAACGCCCGGCGCTACCCCATCGACCGATCGCGCGGTCATAGTGACAGGTACGACGCATACGGAAACTAGATCAGCGGCGGCAGCACCACGCCGCAGCTGCGCTGCACGATGCGATACCTCGCTTACAAGCTCTGTGCACGTCAGCCCCGCATCCTTCCGCGGGTGCCGCAACTCCGACACCACCGGCAGGCCACCGCTTGACCTGCGCCTGGACCCGTTCAGGGTCCGCCAAGACAATGCTCATACTCCGCTGGCGCTGCGGCTGCCCGAGGACGGCCGGAGGGTGGGCCGCGAGCGCGGAGACTCGCCTTGCGCGGGACAGCACAGCTCACTCCCTGGCACTTGATCGTTTGCGTGTGCGCGGGGTCGCGGAGGGTGGTTGCGCTGTGGGATGGTGCAGCCGTGAGTGGAACCGGGCAGACAGAGCCGGTGACGGGTGCGCCGGATAAGCCGGATCAGTGGCGCGACTTCCGGCGAGGTGTGGCGCTGCTGTCGATGGTGTTGTTCTTCTTCTGCGTCGTGGCTCTGGGCTTCCTCGTCTACGGCGCGGCCACCCGTGACGGTGACGTGCCTTTCGACGGGTGGCCGTTCTTCCGTTTCCTGTCGACCGCGCTGCCTCTCGGGGTGGCTGCGGTTGCGGGTCTGGGTGTCTACCGGGCAGGCAGCAACGCGGAGGCGAGGAAGCGCGGTCGGGTCATGGGCTTTGGTCTGCTCGCGGCTGCCGTGCTGCTGGTCGTGACCGGGGTGATCGGGGATGCGGTGTCGTGAGTTTCTCGGTCGAGCCCGGCGCCCTTGAACGCGCGGCCAGCCGGATCAGCGATGCCAGCACCGACGCGCGGGCGGCGAAGGCGTACATCGCCAGGCACACCGACATGCCCTGGTACGGGCAAGGGCTGCTCAACGAGGCCTGGCCGGCGCATCAGCGGCTCGTCGACGAGATGAACAAGCGCCTCGGGCACCTGGTCGAGTTGTTGGAGCAGTCACGCGACGCCCTGCACCGCACCGCGACCCACTACCGGCACACCGACGCCCGATCGGCCGGGCGCCTCGACGCCACCTACCCCTCCGTCGACCGCGGCGAGGACACCATGGCCGGCGAGAAGCCGCCCACGAGGTACTTCCCGTGATCGAGCCAACCGATCTGCTGGTGGAACCCGGCGACCCGGACCCCTCCCTGTCCAAGGGCTTCGCCAACCCGATCGGCATCCTCGACGCCATCTCCATCTCGCACTGGATCAACGAGATCATCAAAGAGGTCGCCGGCTACGACGTCATCGGCACCATCACCGCAGCGTTCGTCGGCGACTGGGAGAGCTTCTACAAAGCCGGCGACGCCTACGGCAACCTCGGGCAGAGCCTGCAAGCCCTCGGCGGCAACCTCATCGAGGCCACGACCCAGCTCGACGCCCAGTGGGACGGCCACGCCGCTGACGCCGCGTTCGTCTACTTCCGCAAGCTCGCCGCGGCCACCTCCCAGCAGAACATCGTCCTGGCCCAGGTCCAGGAGAAGTACCACGAGGCCGCCCGCGCCATCTGGCTGCTCGCGGACATGGTCGGCGGCCTCATCAAGATGATCATCGACAAGGCCATCATCATCGGCGTCAGCACCGCGGCCGGGACGGCCCTGCTCGAAACCGGCGCCGGAGCAGTCGTCGGCTACGGCGTCGCCGCCTGGCAAGCCATGGAACTCGTCAAGAAGGTCAACGACGCGGCCACCAAGATCCAGGCCGGCGGCACGCTCATCCTCGGCTTCTTCAGCTTCCTCAAGGCCCTCGCCGACCAGGGCGGCGACCTCACGAAAATCCAGCTACCCGAGCAGCCCTACGTGAGCCCCGTGGCACCATGACCGACCCAGAAACCGAGCCCGAGCGTCAACTCCTCGACCTGGCCGAAGGCGAGAACGGCCTCGCCAAGATCCTCCACGCCAGCCTCGAACGGCTCCGCGACGGAGCGGCCGGCACCGACCTCCAGGAAATGGCCCGCGACGTCCTCGCCGGCCACACCGACCTGCGTCAGATCGCCGTCACCGACGCCTACGGACCCATGTTCCTTGACCAATTCCACCGCTTCAAGGAGTGGGAAGAGCACCTCGATCCCGACGAGCGCCGGCGCCTGACGGACGAGGCCACCGCAGTAGCGCAGGAGATCGACAGGACAGCCGACTAAGGACTTCGCGTACAAACCTGCTTCTCTCGACGTCTAACCCCTGCCCTGCAAAGATTAGCCATCTGTCGGCCGGTGTCGCTGACTGCTGCTGACCTGCTCGTCTTGTCGCCTACCGTCGGCCCTGGGCTGGCTCCGTCGCCGGTCTTGGCTGTACGGATGGCTGTACAGCCCTAGACCTCTTCGTCCCGAACGCGGCTACATTGCATCATCGCAGCACCCGCTCGAACAGGCTGATCGCCTCCTCGATCCGGCCCACCGCTTGGTAGGCGCCAGCCGGGCTGTTGATCGAGCCCAGGGTGTCCGGGTGGTCGTGCCGGGGGCTGTTGACGGTGGAGAAGTCCCGGCCTGCGGCTGGCAAGCGGTACCACCGACAGCGGCGAGGTACACGACGACCGCGGGCTCAAGCACCGGGGCGATAAGGAGGCGCGAGAGGCGCCGATCCCGCCGGAGCTGGTGACAGTTCTGCGCGCACATCGACCGGTTCGGGGTGGCCGCCGACGGGTGGCTGTTTCGCAGTGATCGGGGCGACGTGGTGGCGTCGTCGACGTACTCGCAGGTCCGGGAGGAGGCGCGGCGGTTGAGCCTGCCGCCGGATCGGGTCGCTCCTACCCTGGCCGGCCGCCCGTACGACCTGCGGCATGCCGGGGTGTCGCTATGGCTCAACGCCGGGCTGCCGGCACCCGAGGTCGCCCAGCGGGCCGGTCACTCCGTCGACGTCCTGCTCAAGGTGTACGCGAAGCGCCTCGACGGAGGCCGCAGCCGGATGAACGAGCGCATCGAGGTAGCGCTGAGCTGATGCCTCGGCTCGCTCAGCATCGATACGGTGGTTGCTGGTGACAGCAGCAGATACTGACCCCTTGAGAAGGCATTCTCAGATCTTCTGGACGCCTAAGTCAGCGAAGAGTTGCCTAGTCGCCGGATCGACCGAATAGACAACCGTGCCGCGGAGGGACCGAGTCATGAGGACGCCGTAGGCGTTACGGATGGCGCGCGAGAGTTCTTCGTCATTCTGGATGCGGTTGGCTTTGCTCCGGACGTGCTCGCGGTGCACCCTCCAGGCAGCCTCGCGCCAGGTGAGGTCGGGGCCCAGGATCACTCCACCCCAGTCGTATTCGAGGCCTTGGGCGGTGTGGACACATCCGATCTGCCCAAAACCCCCGGCTTCGGTCGCCCAATAACGGCGCTTCGGCACGCCGGGAGTCTTGTGGTTGTCGCCGGCGTTCCAGGGGCGGGCCCAGCCCTCCTCGGGCGTCACGTCAGGGAAGGTCCCGGTGTCGTCGGTCCAGTCCCAGCACATCCCGGCACTCATCCGCGCGCTGGCACCCGAAGCGTCCTTGCCCTTCAGGAACTTTTCCATCTGGGCAGCGCTGTCGGCGTAGTAGAGCTCGAAGGGCTCCGGATCCGACTTGGCGTCGGGGTTCCAGGGCACCGGATCACCGGCCATCAGGCGCTGGATCCACGTGTCGTACGTTGCACTTCCCACTGCGCGCAACACGCGATCCAACGTCAGGGGAACGACCTCTGCCCCGAGCCGCTGGATCTCTTGGACAAGCGCCTCGGGGGACCAGATCTCCTCAGCGAAGAGGCGCTGGTCTCCGTCGACGAAGAAGACGGGCACCCTGGCACGAGTGACAACCACCGAGACCGACGATTCGCCCGGACGCATGGCGAACGAGCCCGTCATCGGACGCTCCGTGAGCCGGTGCGCCTCGTCGCACAGGATGAGCTCCAGCTCATCGGTAGCGTGGCGATCGGCGATCCTGTTCAGCGTCTCGAAAGCGGCACCACGACCCCTGGACGCACGCCTGAAGGTCTCGCGTGAGGCGATCCCACCTGACACATACCGCGCCTCGTAGCCACCCCTCAGCGCTTCGCCCAGCAGGGTGAGCGCGACAAGAGACTTCCCAGTGCCCGCGCGGCCGCTGACGACGAACACCCTCTTCCCGCCGGACGAGGCCCTCTCCCGGACCAGGCTCATCACGTCGTTGACGGCACGTAGTTGATTTTCCACCAGGCTGAACCGCGAATATCCGCTGATGATGGCGCCCGCCTCGTCGGCGAGTAACGAGTTCGCGCGCCGCCGCTCCAGGAGCGCCTGCGTCGCCGCATCGCCCGGCGCGGCGCTGAAGTGAGTCCGCAGGAACGCCCGGAGATCGGAGGGCTGTCGGGCCGTGAAGGTCGGGATACCTTGGCACGGAGCAACCCTGCTGATCCACTGGGCGTCCTGGTGCTTCAGGTTGTGCAGATATGACGCCCCGACGAGGGTGACGTAGCGGTCGTCGAACATGCTGTGGTGCCTGCGGATCGAAGTAAGGTTGTCTCGCACCTGGATCGCCGGGTGCTTCTTGTGTTTCCCATAACTCGGAACATAGACCCGATCAATGGCGCATCGCCTGCAAAGGTTCCCGCCGCCGGTGGACACGCACGAACCGCAGTCGGGCGCTGAGGCGTGAGGCCGTTCAACGAAACTCCACTGCTTCAGTTCGATCGCGGCATAGCTCAAGCCGTCCACGGGATGCCGCCCCGCGAGGACGACGTCTACGGGGTTCATAGACGGATCTACGCGATACTCGACGAACATCCACACCTGGGCAAGGCCGGAATCAACCAGGGCCGTCGCAACTTCGTAGAGGCTCTCCCGCCACGACTCCACGTCGCCTCTGGAGGGATCCATCCCCCTCGGATGCGCCTCGCGGTAGCACTGCTCGATCTTCTCGACCAACCGATCGCGGTTCCGCACCAGCTCCTCGGCGGTCCAGAACGCCTCCAGCGGCGCCCACGCGCTTCCACTTGCCACTACCTGAGTCCATTCGCCCGACGTCAGCTGGAATTTCGCCGCAGCCAAGGTCCGTGGCACTCGCAGCGAGGGATCTCTCGATCGACCGCGCCCTCTCGAGCGCAGAGGGCAGCATCCCATCCGGTGAATGGCTCGACAAGGGGTTACCACCCCACGGGAGTCGTGCAGACCGAGCGTGGCGCCCACCGCGACGGAACTGGTCCCGGCCCCCAGCGACTCACCCCAAAGGTGGTCGCCGGATTGGCACCCCATGGTGAACTGCACCCGCCGCAAGATCAGGTTCTGGACCTTAACCTGGAACGCAACCTGGAAGTGGGAACGAACGGGTTGAAGCCGGGCTCAGCCAAGCACGCCGCGCCGCTCCCTGAACTCAGCAAGCCAGCCGAGCACCTGCACGTCGTCATGCAGGTACGGTTCGCCCTGCCCGTGCCGCAGGTCGATGCCGGCGAGGATGCCGAGCGCCCACCACAGCGTTTCGCCGACTTCGACGTCCTCCAAGCCCTGCATGACGTCGGTGGCCCAGCGGTCGACCTCGTCACGCGACTGGGTGCCGTCGAGGATCGCCACGAAGTGGTCCTCCACCTCGGCGAGGTCGGGCGGCGCCGGTTGCGCGGGCATCACAGCCGCGATCCTGCCAGACAATGCGCTACCACAAGCGCTCAACAGAGGGTCGCCGAGCCGGGCGAACGGTCCCCTTCGAGCCGTCAAGATCGTTGCACGCACTCTGCACGGACAGCTGCAAACGGCAGCTCAGGGTGGCATCCGGCTGCACAGAAGGAGGAATCGAAGCAGCCGCGTATCTGCGGCTCAGCCGTAGTTATTGCTGATCTTCGAGGTGCCCCCGGCAGGATTCGAACCTGCGACACACGGTTTAGGAAACCGATGCTCTATCCCCTGAGCTACGAGGGCGCGAGCGCCTAGTCTAGCGACCTGGGCGTTCACCTGGGGTGGCAGGGAGTGGCCCACGTTCACCCACGTCACCCGGCCCCCTGTTCTCCCAGCCCAGGACCACACCCGGAGCACACGAACCCCGGTTTGCGACCGGCGGTCGGCCCCGGTGACCCGCGTTGGCACCGGTTCACCCGGGTTGGCATCCGCTGGAGAGCACACACCGCGCACGTCACCGAAGATCATCTGAGGGCTGCCCTCTCGCCCGGCTGGCGTCGCCTCCCACGGGAGGTTCGGCCACGTCACCAGGACCGGAGCTGCGTCAGGGCTGGACCGTTCATCGGACCGGCTTGGATGGGTCTGTAGTTCAAGCCCGCCAGTGCGGAACATCCCTCGGTCATCCGGGGCAGGAGCCTCCGCGCAAGACGGGGAGCCCCCTCTCCACCCGAATGCCCGCCGAGTGAGCAGCCATCGCGGCGGCGATCTCTACCACGGGGTGACATGGCGGACGTAACAGGGTTCAGGAACCGAGTTCTACCGTGGCGTACGGTTCCCACACGTACATGCCCTCGTCCCGGTTGAGGATGATGAGCTGGCACGAGGTGATCAGCGCGTCGGCGCTGATCTTCGGGACGGAGGAGAGCGCCTCGATGAGCGGCGCTGCGGGCCCGTCCGTGTTGGTGTAGGCCAGGCTGAGGCGTGCGCTTGCTCCCGGCCGGCGTACCCGTCCGACATGGCCGCTCGCCACGGTGGCGGCTCAGGACCCGGTGCAAGAAGCTGGTCAAAGCGGGCGACGTCAGGTCAGCTGCACCATCCGACGCGCGTCACAGAATACGACGATGCCAAACGATGCTGCCCACGGGGGCTTGCCCAGATCACTGCCCGTCTCGTGGCCACCGTCGCAGCTCTGCTGGACCCCGCGTCGGCGGACGCCCCGCAGGTGCTGCACTGGCCCGGGCGTCGGCTGCTGGTGCAGCGCGGGGACACCGAGCTGGCCGTCCGCGACCTGGACGGGGAGGGGACGGAGGTCCCCTCCCCCGCGCCCTGGCCCCGCCGGTACTGCTCGGTGACGGTCTCGCCCACCGATGATGTCGCCGTGTTCGCCGGGGTGCACGCCTTGCGAGCCGTGGACTCGACCGGTGCCGTGCGGTGGGAGATCCGGCACGGTTGTTGGTCCGCCGCCGAGTGCACCGCGGCCCATGCCTCGTTCGCCGAGTACGCCACTACCACCATGGCCACGCGGACATCGGCTCGGCGGCCTTCTCCTCGGACGGCAAGCTCCTGTGGGCCCACGTCCGCAACCGCCCGGGGCACGACGTCGAGGAGGAATGGCTGATCCTCGACCCCGCCGACGGCGCGGTGCTGACCCGGGCCGACACGATGACCGTGGGATCGAGCTCCCTCCACTTCCCCCATCCGAACCCGGCCTACATGGGCCTGACCGTCGCCGAGGGCGAGGAGAACTCGCCCGTGCTGTGGGCCACTGGGACGGCGCGAACCTCACCGTCCAGCGGTTCGTCGAGGAGGTCCTCCTCGCCGTGAGCCCGTCCGGGGAGCAATTCCTGACCACGGACCTGGGGCAGTGGACCCTCTACCTGCACCGGGCGGAGGATGGCATGGAACTCCGGAGCCTGGACGCCGACGAAGCCGTGCCCCTTCCCTCAAACTCAGACGACGACCGCGTTCGTTGGGACTACGAGGCGGCGGCCTTCCCCTACGACGACACCGCCGTTGTCGGCACCGAGGACTACCCGGAGGAGCCCCGCCACTGGCTTGTCGACCCACGCGCGATGGCCCTGCGCGGCCAGCTCGCCTACCCCTTCCGGCTCACGCCGGCCTTGTTGGCATCACCGGCCGTGAGGGTGAAGGTCCTCAGCGAGCGCCAGGCTCCGCCGTTGCTCCGCTGGTCCACGTCTCCGGGATGCTCACCTTGCACCAGGCGACGTCGCTGGCGGCGACCGGCCGGGCCTGGCGGTAGCTGGTGCCGTACCGGCCGGCGAGCGTCAACGAGGTGGCCCGGCGGGTGCTCGCGGTGAACCCCCAGACGTGGTGTTGTCCACCACCGTGCTCCACGGGCCGAAGTACGCGCTGTCGATGTCCCCCTGAGGAGAGCCCGGACGCGTCGCATCGAGGGTGGGACTTCTTCGCCGGGCCGGCGGGCCGGCCGTCGGGAACTCAGGAACGAACGATCCGGGTCAACGTCGCCAGCAGGCGCTCGAGCTCCCTGCGGTCGGCGTCGGGCAGCTCGCGGAGGATGGCCGCCTCGTTGGCCAGATGCTGCTCGATGAGGCGGTCGGTCAACGCCACACCGGCCGGGGTCAGCCCCACCACTCTGCCCCGAGCGTCGCTGTCGGAGACCGAACGCGACACGAGGCCCCGGGCGATGAGCCGGTCGACTCGCTTGGTCACCGCCCCGGTGGTGACCAGCATCCGTTGGCTCAACTGCCCGGCCGTGAGCGTGTACGGCGTGCCTTCCCGGCGCAGTGCCGCCAGCACGTCGAACTCGCCGTTTCCCAGATCCGCCTCGGCGAACGGCGGCCGCAGGGCCGCGTCGAGCACCTCGGCCAGCCACTGGATCCGCCCGATGATCAGCAACGGGTCGGGGTCGAGGTCGGGACGTTCACGACGCCACTGGGCGACGATGCCGGCGATGCGGTCCTCATTCACGCTTGCATCTTATCTTCCATAGAAGGTAACTTCTCTTCCATGGAAGATAACTTCGATCGTACGTCGGTCCCGGTGGTCACGGCCTACGTGGACCCGTCCTGCCCGTTCGCCTGGATCACCTCCCGCTGGCTCATCGAGGTGGGACGGCTGCGTCCGATCGACCTGCGGTTCGAGGTGATGAGCCTCTCGGTCCTCAACGAAGACCGCGAGCTGGAGCCCTGGTACCGCGCCTTCAACGACCGCGCGTGGGGGCCGGCGCGGGTGTGCGTGGCAGCCGCGGTGCACCACAGCCCGGCGGCCCTCGCCCACCTCTACCCGGCGCTCGGCCGCCGCATCCACGACGAGGGCGACAAGGACTTCGCCACCGTCGTCCCGGCGGCCCTGGCCGAGGCCGGCCTGCCCGCCGACCTCGCCGACGCCGCCCGCCGCAGCAACCTCGACCCGCAGATGCGCGCCAGCACCGCCAAGGCCCGGCAACTCGTCGGCGAGGACCTCGGTACCCCGACCGTCGTGATCGACGGCGTGGCCTTCTTCGGCCCCGTGCTGACCTCCATCCCCCGCGGCGAGGAGGCCCTGCGGGTCTTCGACGGCGCCCGCCTGCTCGCCGGCTGCCGGGTCTTCTCCGAACTCAAGCGGGCCCGCTCCGATGGCCTCAGCTTCGCCTAGCCCGGCCGCGCTCACCGCGGTCCCTCACCGGCGGCCGGACACCACCCTCCTCCGGGCGCAGCTCGTCACCGCCGTGGGCGACGGCTGCTTCTACGTGACCTTCGTCGTCTACCTGGTGCAGGTCGGCCACCTGAGGCCGGCGCAGGTCGGCGGCCTGCTGACCGTCGCGTGGGGGGCCGGCTTCCTCCTCACCCATCCCGTCGGCGCCTTGGGCGACCGGATCGGACTGCGGCGGGTGACCATCCTGCTGTCCACGGCCACCGCGGCCGCCCTGCTGACATTGGCGTCGGCACCGACACCCTGGTTGGTCTCGTCCGCCTGCGTCGCGTACGCGATCGCCCAGAGCGGGGCCGGCGCGACCCGGCAGGCCCTGCTGGTCTCCCTGGTGCCGTCCACCGAACTGGTCACGGTGCGAGCAGGTATCCAGACCGCCGTCAACGCCGGCATCGGGCTCGGCGCCACCGCCGGAGGGCTGGCGCTCCTCGCCGGTACGCCCACCGTCTACCGCGCCGCCCTGGTCGGTGACGCGGCGCTCTTCGCCGTGAGCGCGATCATGCTCACCCGGCTGCCGCCCGCCGCACGGGCCCCCGTACGGACGGGCCACGGATGGGACGCCCCGCGGGACACCCGCTACGTCGTGGTCGCAGCGCTCAACGCGGTGCTGTACCTGTACATGCCGATGCTGGGCGTGCTACTGCCCCTCTACCTGACCAGCCGCACGACGGCGCCGCGCTCGATCGTGGCGGCGGTCTTCGTCGTCAACACCCTCGGCGTCCTCGGCTGGCAGCGCCGGGCGGCCCGACGGGTGACCACCCTGGCCGAGGCGACCCGGGCGATCCGCCTCGCCGGCCTCGCGCTCTGCGCAGCCTGCGTGCTCTTCTGGACGGCGACCGCCACCACCGACCCTGCCGTCGCCGCGGGTCTCCTCCTCGCCGCCGTGGCCGTGCAGGTGGCCGGCGAGCTGCGACTGGCCGCCGGGTCGTGGTGCGTCGGATTCGCGTTGGCCGATCCCACCCGCCCCGGGCAGTGGCAGGGCGTGTATTCCAGCGGCGTCCCGCTGGCCCGTGCCGTCGGGCCGGCCGCCCTGACCACCCTGGTGATGGTCTGGTCCGGGCCGGGGTGGCTCGTTCTCGGGCTCGTCTTCCTGGCCACCGGGCTCGCCACGACCCTCGCCGTCACCTGGGCCGCGCACCGCCGGCCCTTCCAGACACTCGACCCGGGAGCCACATGACCACTTCGACACCGACCCTTCAGGAGAAGGCCCGGCGGCTGCGTACGCTGCACGACGAGTCGAGGATCCTGGTGCTGGTCAACGCGTGGGACGCTGCCTCGGCCCGTGCCGTGGCAGCCGTGCCGGGGTGCCACGCGATCGCGACGGCGAGCCACTCCATCGCGGCGGCCCACGGCTACGAGGACGGCGAACACATCCCGTTCGAACTCGCGCTCGCGGCCATCGCCCGCATCGCCGCCGCCGTGGACCTTCCGGTGACCGCCGACCTGGAGGGCGGCTACGGCGACGTGGCGGCGACGGTTCGCGCCGCGATCCGCGCCGGCGCCGTCGGCGGCAACCTCGAGGACGCCATGAGGCCGGTCGACCAGGCCGTGCGGGCGGTACGCGCAGGGGTGGCCGCGGGCCGCGACGAGGGCCTGCCCTTCGTGCTCAACGCCCGCACGGACGCCTACCTCACCGGCCCGCCCGAGACCGCCCTCGCCGCCGCCGTCGAACGCGGCACCGCCTACCTCGCGGCCGGCGCCGACTGCGTCTTCGTGCCCGGCTGCAGCGACCCGCGCGACATCCGGAAACTCGTCGCCGCCTTCGGCCCGGGCCGTCTCAGCCTGCTGGGAGTGCCCGCCATGCCCACGCCCGCCGAGTTGGAAACACTCGGTGTCGCACGGGTCTCCTACGGTCCGTACCCCCAGCGGTGGACGCTAGACGCCCTCACCAGCAGAGCCGCGACGCTACTCGCCGCAGCACCCGACCGGCGGGCCAGCGACGCCCGCCCACGTCCGTGACCGACGGCCCGCACCACCGCGCGATGTCGCCGCACCGGCCCTACCGAAGAGAAGGAACACCTGCCGCCATGACGATCGACCTGAACACCCGCGACCGGTCCGCGAGCGCCTCCGACACCTCTCTGCGCCAGGCCCGCAACTCCGCCGCCTTTTGGACGGCCGTCGGCCACGCCCGCGGTCACACCGTGATCCGGCGCCGCGGCTTCCTCGCCGTCGCCGGAGATGAGCGCGCGGGCCTGCGCATCCTGGTCCAGGAGCCCGACCTTGGCCGCGAGGAACTCGCGGAGCTGATCGACCTGGCCGGCCGGGCGTCCGGCCCGATCGACGCGGAGGATCCGTTCAACGCCACGGACCTGAGCTGCCTAGACATGAACGGCCGGCAGATGCCGATCATGCTGCGTGCGCCCGGTGCAGTCGCCGAGCCAGCGATACAGGTGATCCGGCTGCGGACCGAGGAGGACCTGCGCGCGGCCGAACAGGCCGTGATCGCGGCCTTCACCCTGTCCAGGTTCGAGCCCTACCGGGCCGGTGAGATGTTTCCCGCGACCCTGATCCACCAGCCAGGTGTCGACGTGTTCCTCGCCAGACTGGACGGCGAGGTCGCCGGGGCGTGCGTCACCACGGTGGAAGGCGGGTTGGGCAGCCACTACTGGGTGGGAACGGCGCCGGCGTTCCGCTCCCGGGGCGTGGGGCGCGCGATCATGCTCGGCTCCCTGGCGCCGATCACCGGCCTGCCGGTCACCCTGACCGCGTCCCGGCTGGGCAGGCCGCTGTACGAGTCCCTGGGCTTCCGGGTCACGGCTACCTCGACCTGGTGGTCCCGATGACACACGCCCACCCCGGCGCTCCTCCGCGGGGGGCGACCCCGCCAGCGTCGACGCGAGGACGTCGGACTCCCGCGCCGACAGCTCGATCTCCCGGCTTTGCGGAACACCCGCCGCTCGGCCGGGTCGAGCAGCAGGTCATCGGCGCGGACCTCCGCCGGTACAGGTCCGACCGAGCGGCAGTGCGGCGCGAGCAGCCGAGCGAGGATCTCGTCGAGCGAGAACAGCTCGGCCAGGTAGTCGTCGGGCCGCGGTCGCCGCCGTCGTGCATGCGTACTGAGACGACGGCCTGACCGTCGAGACCGAGCGGCAGGTCCTACCGAGACATGAACCAAGAAGTTCGCCGATGCCGAGGATCACTCGGCTCCGAACTCGTGACAGCGATGAACCTGCACACGCAGGACCCATAACGTTCCAGCTGATCTTCAGCAAGCGATCACAGCAAGGCCGCGAAGCGACCCGCACGCAATGGCAGGAGTCTCCATGTGACTCCGTTTGATCTTGGCGGGCACGGTGGAGTGGTCGGCGGGATCACGGTCTCGCCGACATGGAGCAGTCTGGTTAAGGCAGCCGCGCGGGTCGCTGGTGCCGGTCGGATGAAGGTTTTGCGGTCGCGGATGAGTGCCCGGAGAACGTCGACCCGTCGTCGCGCGAGGGCGAGTATGGCTTGGCGGTGGTTCTTGCCTTCGGCGCGTTTCTTTTCGTAGTAGGCACGCGACGTGAGGCATTCCCGGGCGGCGGTGAAGGCCGCCATCCACAGAATGTGCCGCAGTCTCCGGTGATAGCGGCGGGGCGGCCGATGATTGCCGGAAATTGTTCCGGAGTCGCGGGAAACGGGTGCCAGGCCAGCGTGGGCGGCGAGTTTCGCGGGGCTGTCGTACTCGGTCATGCCGGCGGTGTGGACGAGCAGTTCGGCGGTCAGCAGGGGACCCATGCCTGGCAGGCTCCCGATGATCGGCGCGAGGGGGTGCTGGTCGAGCTGCTCGGCGATGAGTCGTCCACGGCGGCGATGCGCTGCTCAAGGGCAAGGATCTCGGTGGCCGTCTGCCCGACGACCACGGCGGCGGCACGTTGGCCGGGCAGGTTCACGGTCTGCTGGCGGGCGGCGGCGACCATCGCCTCGGCTACCTGAACGGCGTTCTTGACGTGCCCGCGGCGCAGCAGTGCGGTGATCCGGTCGACGCCGGCGTGCCGGATCGCCGCCGGTGTCTGCCAGCAGGCGAGGACCGCCGACGCGGCCGACGCCACGGCCGCCGCCGACGACGCCGAGCAGGCCGAGCGGCGCGCCGAGGACGCCGTCGCGCAGGCCCGCGCCCGGTTGCGCGCCCAGCTCGAGCAGTGGACGCAGGGCAACGCCGGGCTGCTGGCCGACATCGCGCGCCCCGACCTGGCGGTTGTGCTGGCCGCCGTCGTGGACACCACCGGCGAGCCGGGCGCGCGGACCCTGCGCGAGGCGTACGCCGAGGCCACAGCCATCACGGTGACCCAGCGGCGGGACCGGCTCGCGGCGCTGGCGGCGCAGCGGGCGGCGCTGGCCGACCGGCGGGCCGAGGTGGCCGCCGAACGGGACCGGATCGCCGCCGAGCACGACGACGCCCCACCCGCCCTGGCGACCCGGCCCGCGCCGCGCGCCGGCCGGCCCGGCGCGCCGCTGTGGCGGCTGGTCCGCTTCGCTGACGGGGTGACCGGCCCGGACGCGGCGGCCGTCGAGGCGGCGCTGCACGCCGCCGGGCTGCTGGACGCCTGGCTGCACCCCGACCCCGGGACCGCGACGGCCGCGCTGGCCGGCGACGACCTCGACGGCTACCTGCTGCCACTGCCGCCGCACCGGCGGCCCACCGCCCCACCGCTGATCTGCACCGAAGGAGTGCCGTCGGTCGCCGTCCACACACTGCTCGGCGCCGCTCACGGAGCGGCGATCCGGTGGCGCAACGACTTCGACTGGACCGGCGTACGACTGACTGCGGCGGCTCTCCAGCGGTATCGGGGCGCGGTGCCGTGGCGGATGACCGCGGCTGACTACCTGCCGAGGGCGGGCACCGGCACGGCACTGATCGGTACGCCCACCCGGACACCGTGGGACGAGTCGCTGGGCGAGTCGATGCGGCGGACCGGCCGCGCGGTGATGGAGGAGCGGCTGCTCGACCTGCTGATCGCCGACCTGCGCGTGACCGGAGCCGGGTAACGGCTGGCAGGAGTTTACCAACCTGCTGGATGCCGTGGGTCGAACGCCGCAGGCCCGCGTATCGAACACGGATGTAGCCGCAGATCGAAAGAGCGCCTCCTCGCAGATCGAACGTGCGCTGGTTGAGTTGACCGGTCATCGACGAGGTACGACTCGCTCCGGAACTACTGCTGGCACAACGTCCAAGCTGATCTTCGGCAAGCGATCGCAGCGAGCCCGCGAAGCGACCGGCACGTGACCGGGGACGACAGGGAAGCCGCAGGTCATCAGCCTGCGAACACCGCTGGACCGTCGGGTTAGGAAACCGATGCTCTATCCCCTGAGCTACGGGGGCGCGAGGGACCAGTCTAGCGACCTTGGGACTCACCGGGGGTGGCCGGGAGTGGCCCACGTTCACCCGCCTTCCCCGGACGACCGTTCTCCCAGCCCAGGACCACACGCCGAGCCTCCATGCGGCTCCGGTTGATCTTGACGGGCAGGGTCGAGTGGCCGGCGGGGCTGTCGGCGTCCGTCGGGTCAGGGTTCTGCGGGCGCGGACGGGGGCCCGACCGCGTTACGCAGCGCAGCTGCCGTCGGCGCTGCCCGACGCGCTCGTCGGCGGCGCGATGGCCGACTCGCCCGCCCCGACCGGGTGGCCCGCAAGATCGGGATCCGTCCGGCGACAGGGCTGCCGCTGGACGTGATCGTCAATCGGCGCCGCGTTGCGCGATCGCCGACACGAGTTTGTCGAGTTCCTCGCCGCGGTGGGCGTGGTACTGCCGGGTCCATGTGTCTTCGTGCATCGGGTCGACGGTCAGGACCACCGTCGTACGGTCGCCGGCGGGGACGATGTCGACGGTGGTGAGGTGCTCGTACGGCTCGTGGTCGGGGACGAAGTCGATCAGCGACAGGTAGGCGAGGCGGGTCGGCTCGTCCACGTCGGTGAACGTCTTACGCAGCTGCACCGTCAACGGACTGCCGATCTCGCGGAGGAACGCGACCTGGTCCATTCCGGTAGCTCTCATCGCATACCGCAGTTCACCGCCGGGTGTGACCTCGATCCGGCTCACCCGGGCGTCGAAGCCGGTGGGGGCGAACCATTGTTCGAGGCCGGCCGCCGTGGTCCAGAACTGCCAGATCAGCGCGGCGGGGGCGTCGATCCGGCGCTCGATCCGGGTGGCGTTCGGGTGGGCTGTCGCTTCGGTGCTCATGATCCCTCCGCAAGTGGTGAGACGACGTGAGCGGGGTGCCCGGGGGCGAGAATGTCGGTGAGGGCGCGCTCGTTGAGGTACGCCACGGCGACGATGCCCTCGCCCGGGGGATGCCGCAGCAGGAACGTCGAGGCAAGCTCGGCGGCGGCACGGTCGGCTCCGGGTAGCGGCGGCACGGTCCATTCGGTCCGCAGGACGGTGTGCACCGCGTCCAGCCGGGTTTCCGACGCCGCCACCAGCCGCGGTTCGCCCAGTCCCGCGGAGCGGAAGAGGTCTCGGCGGCCGGGCAGCGCGCCGGCGAACGCCGCCCGGGGAACCGGCACCACGGTCCGCGGGTCCGCGGTGAGGAACACGTCGCTGAACAGGTCGGCCACCGTCTCGGCGTGCGCGGACCTGCTCGCGGCGTCGAACTGGTGCAGCCAGTCCCGGACCGGCGGCGAGAGCTGCGGGGACGTGCTGGTCGGAGCTTCAGAGTTCATCGGCCACCTTCTCGAGGAGTGGGATCGCCGCGGCGAGCCGGGTCCGGTCGGCCTCGGTGAGCCCGGCGACGACATGGGCCAGACGATCACCCATCGCCTGTTCGCGCGCGCCCAGGGCGGCGTGCCCGGCCTCGGTCACCTCCACCAGCACACGCCTGCCGTCGTCGGGATCCGGCCGACGCCGCAGGTATCCCCGATGCACGAGTTCACTGACCGCGGCGGTGACCGCCTGGGAGGTGACCCGCTCGCCCGCGGCGAGCTTCGTGGGGGACGAGGGGCCCTCGCGGGCGAGCCGGGTCAGCACACCCAACTCGATGAAGCTGGTCCGGTCACCCTCGTTCTCGGCCGCGTGCAACTGGCGCAGGCGGCGGGCCAGCCTGCCCACCACCAACCGCAGGTCACGTGCCACCCCATCCGACATTTCTTCAATCTAGGTTACGTAATCGGGATTGTAAACCTGGCATCGACGCTCTACCGTGGAGTCGTGAATATCGGGAGGGCCAGACGGCCGGCACGGATGGGTGACCCGATGGACGGGTGACCGCGGGCCGCCCCCGCGGCCCGCCTCTCGGCGACGCGTCCCCAGGGATCGATGCCGACGAGAGGAGGTGAAACATCATGGCGAACCACACCCCTGACCCGGCCACCACGGGCGCCTCGGCGGCCGGTTGGGCGGCGTTCCAGGCGCGTCACAGGCAGGGCGACGTCATGGCGGCGACCGTCACCCGCCCGCTGCCGTTCGGCGCGCTGGTCGAGGTCGACGGCGTCCCCGGGCTCCTGACCGGGTTCCCGGGCGTCCGGGCCGGCGGCACCGTCACCGCGCGGTTGCAGGCCCTCGACCCGACGCGGCACCGGATCAGCCTGACTCCGGCCTGATCCACCGGCGGGTGCCGGACCACCCCCGGCACCCGCCACCCGAACCCGATCGACGCCACCCGCCGCCGGTTGCGGCAGAGGTCGCCGCCCGCCGCACCGACACCACCGGCTACGCGAGCCCCGTACGGCACCCCGGACTCCGGGTTCCGCCGCCCAGCCACGGGAGGGTACGAGCCCATGTTGATCCCCGAGCGACGAGCCACCCCCGCAACCACCCCGGATCCCGACGACGTCGCGATGGCGGACCGGCTGACCTGGCCGGCCACCCTGGCGCTGCACCTGACGCCGGCAGCCGTCACGCTCGCCGGCGCACTCGCGCTCGCGCCGCTGGTGAGCCGGCTCGGCCTGCCTCCGTCGGCCGCACTGACGGCCGCGTTCGCCTTCCTGCTCACCCCCATCGAGCTCGGCCTGCTGCTGCGCGCGGCACACCGGACGACCGGGCGATGGTCGCTGACCGCGCTGCCGGCGGTGCTCGCCTACCGCCGCCGCCTCGGCCGGTGGGGCCTGACCGTGCCGGCGCTGTTCGCCTTCGCGCTGCTCGTCGCGGTCGCCTGGACACCGGTCGGCGACGCTCTCGGCGACCGGTTGCGGGCCGTCTACCCCGCCTGGTTGCTGCCGGGATTCGACGGCGAGACCGGCTGTCCGACCGCGGTCGTCGTCGGCCTACTGCTGGCCAGCCTCCTGATCGACGGCCTCATCAACCCCACTGTCGAGGAGTTGTACTTCCGCGCGTACCTGCTGCCGCGCCTACCGGTGGCCGGCTGGCGGGCGGTGCCCCTCTCGGCCGCGCTGTTCGCGGTGCAGCACTACTGGCAGCCGTACAACTGGGCGTTGATCTTCATGTTGCAGCTGGTCCTGACGGCGCTGGTGATTCGATCGCGCAGCATCCGACTCGGCATCGTGATGCACGTGCTGGCCAACAGCTTCGGCATCCTGGCCACCCTGGTCGCCGTCCTGGCGTGAACGCAGAAGGTCGGCTCATCGACAGCCAGGCGCGTGGCGGCCGGCCGTGGACCAGAATGGACGTTCACCGCCGCCCGACGGGATTGCGCATGCGGACCGTACTCCTCGTTCTCGCCCTGCTGGTGCTGTCGGCGACCGTGGTCGCCGTCGCCGGTTGGTACGCCTCCGAACGGCTCCTGCGGCCCGCGGACCGGTCCTACGCGCCGGTCCTCCGGACCGTGGCGGTGACCGACTCCACCCTGACCCTCCCGCTCGACGCGGCGACGACGGCTGCCGGCCGGTACGGCATCACCTGGGACGGCGGTCACGCGCTGGTCGACGAGGTGCTGCACCGGGACGCCGTGACGGTCACCCGCCGGCTCACCCGGGCGACGCCCGGACTTAGCGCGGGTACGACCGTCCGATGGAACATCTTCCGCCATCAGGGAGACCCACGGACGGCGCTCGACCTCCCGTACGAGGATGTCGTGGTCACCGGTGAGCTGGGGTCGATGCCGGCGTGGCTGGTGCCGGGTCCCCGGCCGACCTGGGTCCTTCTCGCCCATGGCCTCGGTGCCGACCGGACCGAGGGTCTCCGGGTGCTTCCCACCCTGTCGGCACTCGGCTTTCCGGTGCTGGTGCCGACCTTCCGCAACGACGCCGGAGCGCCGCCGAGCCCGGACGGGTACCACCACCTGGGCGACACCGAATGGCGGGACCTGGACGCCGCCGTACGCTTCGCCACTACCGGCGGCGCCGCCGACGTCATCCTCGTCGGCTGGTCGATGGGCGGCTGCGTCATCGAGAACTACCTGCACCGCGCCGCCGACGTCACGCCGATACGTGCGGTGGTCCTCGACTCCCCGATGCTCGACTGGCGGGAATCCATCGACGGCCAGGTCCGCCGGTTGCACATGCCGGGCTGGTTCACCCACGTCCTGGTGTGGTTCGTCGAGCACAAGGCGCGGCTGCGACTCGACGATCTCGGCCGTGCCCATCGGGCCGGCCGACGTACCGTCCCGACGCTGCTGTTCCATGGCACGGCGGACATCCTCGTGCCAGCCCGGGCGAGCGACGGGTTCGCCGCCGCCCACCCGGATCTCGTCGAGTACCACCGGATCGACGGAGCCGCGCACACCGAGGCGTGGAACGTCGACCCGGACCGGTACACCGACGTGCTCCGCACGTTCCTGATCCGGACCATCGACACACCATGATCACGGTTGCCGGCAGGGGCGGCCCGCGTCGAGCCTGCACCCGCAGGATCCTCCACAACGTTCCAGCTGATCTTCGGCAAGCGATCGCAGCGAGCCCGCGGGGGGGCGCGAGGGCTTCACGCTCGGCGCGGACCTGCGACACGAGTCGGATGTCACCCGCGCCGACTGCGCGGCCCGAATCGTGCGCGGCGGCCTACCCGAGGCCACCGCCCGCACCGACCCGCGCCGCCGCCGACGATTCCTCGACGCCTACGTCCAGGCGCTCATCGACCGCGACGTCCGCCAACTGTCCGACATTCCGCACAAGGCGAGCCACGCCGGCTGGTACGCCTGCTCGCAGCCCGATCCGCGACCATCATCGCCGCCAACTCCCTCGAGTCCGCCCTCGGACTGAGCCGGCCGACGATCGCCCGCCACCTCCAGGCCCTGGAGGAAATCCTCCTGGTGAAACGGATCCCCGGCTGGCCCCGCAACCTGGGCACCCGCACCACCACCGCGCCGAAACCGATCTTCGTCGACTCGGGTATCGCCGCAAACGCGACCGCGACCGACGCCCGGGCACTGCTCCACGCGGGCGCGGCGGCGCCAGTCTGCCGGCATCTCGGCCCTGAGGTGCGGCCCGGGCGCATCAGGCAGGGGACCGCGCGGGGCGGTGACGCAGTGACCGCCAGGTCGGCAGTGCGCTCGCCAGCACCGCGAGCAGCAGACAGAGCCCCACCACCCCGCCGACCACCGACCACGGCACCACCAGGTCGACCGGTACGCCGGCCTGCTCGGCGAGGCCGGCACGGATGCTCAGCAGACCGACGAACGCGACAGCCCCGCCGAGCAGCGCACCGATCAGCACCACCAGGGCGGACTCGGCCGTGACCAGCCAGATGACCTGCCCGCGGGTCGCTCCGGCCAGCCGGATAAGCCGCAGGTCGGCCACCCGGCCGGCGGCGGCCATCAGCAGCGTGTTCGCCACCGCGACCGCCCCGTAGCCGGCCGAGACACCGATCAGGAGCAGGGTGAACAGCCAGACGAGGCGATCCTCGGCGCGATCCGCCTCGGCAGCCCACGCCGATACGTCGACGACCCGCGCTCCGACCGGCGGGTCGACCCGGTCCCGGACGTACACCGCGGAGGTGAGCGCCGAGGGGTCGTGCGTCCGCACCACCGACCGGGGCAGGAGCAGGTCGCCGGGGATCGAGTCGTCGGTGACGACCGCGACGACGCGCAGCGACACCACCTCCCCGTCGGCGAAGACCAACGCGTACGGCTCGGACGGCTGCCGGTTCGCCGAGGCGGGGAGAACCACCGTGTCACCACCGCCCAGGTCGTCCAACGAGCCGGCAACCACGGTGAGCGCCCGGTTCATGGCGGCGAAGCCCACCGGGTCCACGCCGAGCGCGGTCAACGGCCGGTCCG
The DNA here is from genome assembly GCF_900090105.1 of Micromonospora humi. GTDB lineage: Bacteria > Actinomycetota > Actinomycetes > Mycobacteriales > Micromonosporaceae > Micromonospora > Micromonospora humi. Next base: position 467,644 of record NZ_FMDM01000004.1, read on the forward strand.
TCGGCGACGAGTCCGGGTCGCTCTCGAAGACGGTCGTCGGCAGCAGGGCGGTCCCCCCGACCCCCGCGACGGCCCGGTCCGACAGGCCCGGTGCGCGGTCCGGCACCACGACCCAGCCGGCGTTCACGTCGTCGGCGCGGCCCGCCGCGTAGGCGGCCGTGGTGGTGCGCACCATCCCCGAGACCAACACCGCGAACGCGACCGTGAGCAGCACCGGGGCGGCGATCGACGCCGTCCGCCGGGTCGCGGTCGACGCCCCCGCGCGGACCAGCATCCCGATCGCACCACCCGGTCGACGCACCGGCGAGCGCAGCAGCCGCACCACCGGGCGGACGGCCGCCGGGGCCAACACGGTGGCGCCGGCCACCAGGGCCATCACCGCGTAGAGGGCGAACGTGGCGGCGTCGCGGGCCTGGTCGGCGGTCGCCGTGCCGACGCTGAGGGCGAGCCCTGCCGCGACGAGGAGCACCCCGGTGGCGACTCGCAGCCGCCCGATCGGCCGCTGTTCCACCGCCGCCTCGCGTAACGCCTCCAGCGGGCGGACGCGTGCCGCTCGGCGCGACGCCGACCAGACGGCCAGCAGCGCGATCACCGGACCGGCGACGATCGACAGCGCGACCGGCCAGGGTTCGTACCGGACCCGGAAGGTCGCCGGCTCGAAGCCGACGTCGACGAGCAGCGCGCCCAACACCGGGGCGAGCGCGGCGCCGACCAGGAGGCCGGTGAGTCCGGCCGTGGCGCCGACGACGAGCGCCTCGGCGCGGACCATGCGGCGGACCTGACGGGGGGTGGCACCGACGGCGCGTAGCAGGCCCAGCTCACGGCGGCGCTGGCCGACGTCGAACGCGAAGGTGGAGGCGACCACGAAGACCGTGACGAAGCCCGCGAGAGCCGCCGTCGCGGTGAGCACCTGCATGCCGATCCAGCGGGTGCGGGCGTCGTTCCGAGGCTCCGACGCACTGCGTCCGTCGCCGGTCAGTGCCCGTCCATCGCCGCCGACGACACCCCGCACCCCCGCGGCGACCTTCTCGGGATCGGCACCCGGAGCGATCAGCAGGCCGATGACCCGGACGCCGGGCGCGAGCACGGCCGCGACGTCGTCCGCGACGTAGACGCCGGGCGCATCGACGAGACCGGTGACGGTGTAGGGCTGCGGGCCCGCCGCCGTGAGCAGGGTGACCGGGCCACCGGGACGCAGCCCGAGCGCGCGGTCGACGACCACCTCACCGGCCTGTCGGGGCGGCGCGCCCGCCGTGAGACGGAGTCCGCCCAGCCGGGTGCTGGACCAGCCGTGCCCCTGGTGAGCGTCCTCCCGTTGCGCATCAATGGCCGAGGGTCGGCCGTGGACGAGGGCCTGGGCGTAGAAGGTCCGGTCCGGCACTGCCGCCGTGACGCCCGGCACCCCGGCCAGCCCGCTGGTCAGTTCCGCCGTCCTGGCGGCCGACCACGGCCGGGTGGGCGCGAACGAGTCGGCCGCCGCACCGGCCTCCGGGCTCTGCACCACGACCGCCGCGTCCGCCAGCCGGTCGGGCACCTGCGGGCGGCCGGAGGCCAGCAGCAGGGTGGCCACCGCGACCAGTGTGACGCCGACGGCAACGGCCACGAAGGCGCCGACCGACCGCCGGATGCTCAGCACGACGACTCCACGGCGCTCCCCGCCGGGGCGGTCTCCCGCTCGGCGATCCGCGCGGCGACGACCGTGGCGGTGATCCCGCCGGTCAGCTCGTCCACGATGCGGCCGTCGGCGAGGAGAAGGACCCGATCGGCGTACGCAGCGGCGGCAGGGTCGTGGGTCACCATCACGACGGTCTGCCGGTGGTCGTCGACCAGTGCGCGCAGCAGCCGGAGGATCTGCTGGGACGCCGTGCTGTCCAGTGCCCCGGTCGGTTCGTCGGCGAAGACGACCGCGGGGCGGGTGATCAGCGCTCGGGCCACGGCGACGCGTTGCTGTTCGCCGCCGGACAGTTCGCTCGGCCGGTGCCCGGCCCGGTCGGTCAGTCCGACGGTGTCGAGCGCGGCGAGGACGTCCCGAGCCGGGGGACGGTGCCTCGCCAGGCGCAGCGGCAACTCGACGTTCTCGGCGGCGGTCAGCGAGGACACCAGGTTGAACGCCTGGAACACGAAGCCGATCCGATCGCGGCGCAACCGGGTCAGCTCGTCCTCGCCCAGGTCGTCGAGGCGCCTGCCGTCGATCGTGACGGTCCCCGCGGTCGGCTTGTCCAACCCGGCCGCGCAGTGCAGCAGGGTGGACTTGCCCGAGCCCGACGGGCCCATCACGGCCGTGAAGGTGCCGCCGGCGAAGCTGGTCGTCACGCCGTCGAGCGCCGTCACCCGACGTGCTCCGGCGCCGTACACCGCGCACAGCCCTTGCAGGGTCACCGTCTGTGTGGTCATGGCCGTCAGGGTGCACGCTCCGGCAGGTGCCGCGCGTCGTGCCGGAGCGGGCACTTTCCGGCCCTCCCCCGGGCGGAGCCCGGGTCCGGGACGGGCCGGGACGTCCTACCGAGGATGACCACCCGCAGGTGGACGCGGCCGGGGCCGACCCGCCGATACGCTTCGACAGGTGACCGCCCTCCTGCTGACCCGGCGGCTGCGGCCGGCGGAACTGGCCACCGCGGACGCCGTGCTCGCCGTGGCGGTCGGCGGGCTGCTCGGCCCGTACGCGGCACTGGAATCGCCGCTGCACGGTGGCGTGCGCGAACCGCTCTGGGTGTCGGTGCTCGTCGGGTTCGCCCTCGGGCTGCCGTTGGCCGTCCGGAGGCGGTGGCCGCTCGTCGTCGCCGTCGTGATCAGCTTCGTGGCCACCGTCGCCCTGATCACCGGCGTGATTCCCAACTATGCCGCCGCCGCGCCCGGGCTCGCCGTCGGTCTGTCCTTCTACACGGTGGCCGTGTCGACGGGCACGCGTCGGTCACTGTTGGGTGCCGCCGGTTGTCTCGCTCTGGTGAGCGTCGCTCTGGTGCTGACCGCGAGCGACCTGTGGTCACGAACCGGCGGGGTCGCCTACGCCGCCGTCATGATCGCTCCCGCCTGGATGATCGGCTGGCTGGTCCGCGAGCGACGCGCCGCCGCCGCCCGTCAGGACGAGCACCTGGTCCGCCGGACCGCCGCCGAGGAGCGGTTACGGGTGGCCCGGGAGCTGCACGACGTCGTCGCCCACACGCTGAGCCTCATCGTCGTGAAGGCGGCCGTCGCCAACCACGTCGCCGAGACCGATCCCCGCGAGGCGGGGGCCGCCCTGCGGGTGATCGAGGAGACCGGCCGCACCGCACTGACCGACATACGCCGGGTGCTCGGCGCACTGCGCGAGGACACCCCGTACGCTCCGACGCCCGGGCTGGCCGAACTGCCCGCGCTCGCCCGACAGGCGGCGATCGCCGGTGTCGACGTGCGGCTCGACGTACGGCAGGAGGAACCCGCCGCAGCGGTGCCGGAGTCGGTGGGCCTGGGGGTCTACCGGATCGTGCAGGAGGCGGTGACCAACGTGGTGAAGCACGCGGCACCGGCCACCTGCAGAGCAACGGTGACCGTCACGCCTCGTGAGGTCAGGGTCGAGGTGACCGACGACGGCGGCCGCCCGGTCCTGATCGGCGGTGAGGGGCACGGGCTGATCGGCATGCGGGAACGGGTGACGTTGCACGGGGGCGAGTTCCGCGCCGGGCCGCGCTCCGGCGGCGGCTACACGGTGACCGCCAGCCTGCCCTACCGGGTGGCCGCGTGATCCGGGTGCTGATCGCCGACGACCAGGCGCTGCTGCGCGGCAGTTTCCGGCTGTTGGTCGATTCGACCCCGGACTTCACCACCGTCGGTGAGGCGGGCACCGGCGTGCAGGCCGTGGCGCTGGCCGCCGAGCACCGCCCGGACGTGGTGCTGATGGACGTGCGGATGCCGGAGATGGACGGCATCGAGGCGACCCGACACATCTGCGCCGGGCCGGCCACGGCCGGCACCCGGGTCGTCATCCTGACCACGTTCGACCTGGACGAGTACGTCTACGGGGCACTGCGCGCCGGAGCCAGCGGGTTCCTGCTCAAGGACACCCGGCCGGCGGACCTGCTGACCGGCATCCGGGTGGTGGCCGCCGGCGAGGGGCTGCTGTCGCCGACGGTGACCCGCCGGCTGATCGACGAGTTCGCGCGCCGGCCGGAGCCGACCCGGCCGCTGCCACGACGGCTGGCGGGGGTCACCGAACGGGAACGGGAAGTGCTCACCCTGATCGGCAGGGGCCTGTCCAACGCGGAGTTGGCCGAGCATCTCCAGCTCAGCCTGGCCACCGTGAAGACGCACGTCGGGCGGTTGCTGACCAAGCTGGCGGTACGTGATCGGGCACAACTGGTCATCGTCGCCTACGAAACGGGCCTGGTCGGGCCGGGTGGCCCGCGCTGACGTAAGACACCAGGCGTGCCTGGCCCGGCGCAGGAGGCTGACCGCGGTCGACCCGAGGCTCAGGTCACCACGCGGACGGCAGGCCAGCGTTCGGCGGGACGATGGCGGGCGAGTCGCCGCCGGGAGATCTCCGGGCTGACCCTGGTCGGATTGCGCCGCCACACCCCGTCGAGCAGGTCGTCGAGGCCGTGCGGCGCGCACACCGCGATCTGGTCGTACGCGTCGAGGCGGACGGCCACGGCGGTGGCGTACTCGGGCCAGGTGGCAACGGCATCGGCGATGGTCCGCAACGGCGCCACCGGGCCGCCGCCGAACGTGGCCGGATACCAGGTGTGCACGGCGGCCTGGTTCTTCGCCTCCCACGGCGGCTCCGGCCACGCCGCCGTCAGCCGGTCGGTGGCCCGGTCGTCGTTGTCGCGGCTCAGGTCCGCCGGGTCGAGGAAGACGACGTCGACGTCCCGCACCGACGACGGGTCGAAGCCGTCCCCGTAGCGCTCGCCCCAGACCAGGTCGCGGACGGCGCCTGCGCCGATCCAGGCGTCCGGCAGGCCGGAGTTCCGCACGACGTCGAGCGCCCGCATCAGCCACGGGCTGCGCCCGACCAGGTCCCGCAGCTCGTCGTCCCGCATCGTCGCCCCCGATCGCCGTCCCGCTCGGTCGAACAACCGGCCCACGAGGGAGCCTGGCACGTCCACCGCTCGGGCGTCGGCCCGGGCGGCGTCATGTGAGGACGTGCCTGGTCTCGGGCGGCGCGAGGGACACTGACGGAAGCCGATTGCCGATAGTGTTCTCCACCACACTGTCCGCGCGTCCCGAAGGGTTCTGCCATGAGCGTTGGTCGTCAGCGGCTGTCGCGAACTGTCGCCGCCGCGCTGCTCCTCCTTGCCGGGGTGGCTCTCCCCGCCGGTCCCGCCGAGGCGGCGAAGAAGGGCCCGGACCTCACGGTCGACGCCTCCGGGACGAGGATCCCGCTGGGAGTCGAGAAGAAGGTCCTCCATCTGAAGGTCAGCAACCAGGGGGACGCGACCCCGAGTGAGGTCGTCGTCCGAGTCCGCCAGCCGCAGGAGGGCCCGGACCCCTTGCCGGTCGCCCTGCTCTGGCATTCGGGGGGCGGGGGTGAGTGCGACGGCGACATCGGAGGGTTCTACTGCCAACTGCTGCCGGCGCTGATTCCGGGGCCGGGCGAAACCTTCGACCTGCCCATCGACGCGCTCGTCTACGGGACGGAGCCCTACGAGGGCAGGTTCGAGGTTTCGGTCACCCTCGGGCCGGACAAGGACGCGAATCCGGCCGACAACACCAGATGGTTCCCGCTCGCGCTGGTCGACCAGCCCAGTGCCGACCTCTCGGTGGTCGCCCGGGACGTGAAGCAGTCGGTGCGGATCGGCGCCGGTGGCAGGCCCGAGCCCACCGGGACGCTGAACCCGGGTGAGACGGGTGCGGTGTGGCACACCGTCGCCAACCAGGGCCGCACGGCGGTCAGCGGAGTGCGGGTCACACTGCACCTGCCCAAGGGGGTCACCTTCACCAGGCCACCGACCCCGTGTGTGCTCGCCGACGCCGGCCGGTCGGCGGTCTGCACCTATCGAAGCCTCACCCTCGTTCCGGCCGCCGAGGACACCGATCCGAACGACCAGGTCTACTCGGCGGTCGAGCTGTACAACCTGGTGACGACCGCGGCATCCGCCACCGCCCCGGCGACGTTGCGGGGCGGCACCGCCCAGGTGGAGGGCCTCGCGGAGCGGTCCACGAACGACCGCGCCAGGCGCGCGCCGGCCGAGCTGCCCGCGAACGCCGTCGCCGTACGGGTGCCCGACGCGGACCCCAGCGACAATCAGGACGGGTTCGCCGTGGTGCTGGCCGCAAAGAGCGGCGGCGGCGATGGTGGCGCCGGGGGCGGTGCGGGTGACGGTGGCGGCGGGCTGCCGGTCACCGGGCCGCAGGCCGGTCTCATCGGCGGAGTCGGCGTCGCGGCGTTGGCCGCCGGAGCGGTGTTGTTCCTCGCTGCCCGGCGTCGCCGGATGATCCTGCTGACCCCCGAGGACGAGAGGGCGGCAACCTGATCCGCCCGGTCGGCCCGTGGCGGGCTGTCGCACCCTCCGACAGCTCCGCCCCGGGAGACCGGTGATCCGATCAACGCCCCGCCGACCGCTGTCGGCTGGCGGGGCGTCCGGCAGGCGGGGTGAATATGCTCGACGCGTGGAGGACAGCGAGCGGACGATGCTGGCCGGGATGCTGCAGTCGGCTGAGGATGCCGCACCGGTGGAGGCGGTCGAGGCCGTCACCGGTGCCATCGCAGCCGGCCTGAACGCGACCGGAATCTCCCTGCTGATCGCCGACCTCGGCGGGCGGGCGCTGGTGCGGCTGACCCATCAGCCGGCCCCCGGTGGCCCCGGCCGGCGTCAGGGCGAGGAGGCCGCCGAGGTCCTGCCGTTCGACGGCGGCCCGCACGAGCAGGCGCTGCGGCAGCAGGCCACGCAGGTGGTGCCCGGCGACGGCCGGTGGACGGTGCTCTCCCCGGTCACCGACCGAGGTGAGGCGATCGGCCTGTTGGAGATCGACCTGCCGGCCGAGCCGGACGCCGACGTGATCGCGGAGGTCGCCCGGGCCGCGCACGCGCTGGCGTTCGTGGTCATCGCCAACCGCCGGCACACCGACCTGTTCGAGTGGGGGCAGCGCAGCACCCCGTTCACCCTCTCGGCGGAGATCCAACGTCGGCTGCTGCCCGCCTCGTTCACCTGCGAGGCCGGCGCGTTCGCCCTGTCCGGGTGGCTGGAGCCCGCGGCGAGCGTCGGCGGGGACACCTTCGACTACAGCCTCGCCCGCGATCTGCTGCACGTCAGCGTCACCGACGCGATGGGCCACGGCGTGGCCAGCGCGCTGACCGCCACCCTCGGCGTGGGCAGCCTGCGCAACACCCGCCGCCGCGGCGGCAGCCTCGTCGCGCAGGCCGAGGAGGCGAACCGGGCCATCGCGGAGCACGCGAACGTCCGCGGCGCGTACGTGACCGCCGTGCTCGGCCGCGTCGACCTGCCCACCGGGCGCTGTGAGCTGCTCAACGCCGGGCACGTGCCGCCGATGCTGGTCCGGGCCGGCCGGGTCGTACCGGTGGAACTGCCCGGCAACTTCCCGCTGGGCATGTTCCCCGACGAGCGCTACCGCACCGGGGAGATCTCCCTGCTGCCCGGCGACCGGCTGGTGGTCGTGACCGACGGGATGCGGGAACGCAACGCGGCCGACCTCGACCTGCCCGCCGCCCTGCTCGACATCGCCCACCTGCATCCGCGCGAGGCGGTCCGGGCGCTGTCCGACGCGGTGCTGGCGGCTGCCGGGCCGGTGCTGGCCGACGATGCCACCATGCTCGTCATCGACTGGTACGACGGCCACGGGCCGCGACGCACCGCCGGTGGGGCGGACACCGCCCGCGCCAGCGGTCACCCCCGCTGAGCAGGGGCTCCGGAGGCCGTCGGTGCCGCTTCCTCGGCGTCCCGCACGGTGTCGAAGAGGCCGATGACCCGATCCACCGAGGTGACCGAGAGCAACTGCCGCACCGGCGGGCGCACCCCGGCCAGACCGAGCCAGCCGTCCCGCTCCCGCAGGTCCTTGTAGGCGAGCACGAGCGCGCCCAGGCCGCTGGAGTCCATGAACCCGACGCCGGCCAGGTCGACCACCACCACCCGGGCCCCGCCCTGCACCACCTCGAGCAACCGGTCGCGCAGCTGCGGCGTGGTGCTCATGTCCAGTTCACCGGCGACCTCCACCACCGTGCCGCCACGCCCCGGCCGGGTCGTCAACGCGAAATCCACAAGGTCCTCTCAATCCGGCATCCCGAACGTTCGCGGTGCCCTTCTCCATCCCATTCCCCACCGTGCCAGAACTGAGGCCCGGCCGCTTCCCTGAGAGCCGGTGTCCTCGACCGAGACGGCACCGCGAATCGAGGCATCTCGCCTGGGTATGGCAGGGTGGTCGGACGGATGACGCACGGGCCGGGGGAGGAACTGCGCGATGCGGGTGAGCCTGACCATGTCACTCCCCCGTCAGCCGTCGTCGGCGACCCGCGCCCGACACGCCCTCACCACCCTGCTGTGCCTGACCGACGCCGGCGAGGACACCCGCGCCAACCTGGCCGTGCTGATCAGCGAGGCGTGCTCCAACGCGGTGATCCACGCCGCTCCCGACACGACCGTCGACATCACCATCCGCATCGACGACCACGTCTGCGTGCTCGAGGTCGGCAACCGCGGCGTCACCCCGGACGATGACACCCTCGCCGCCGGTCTCCCCGCCCCGCTCACCGTCGGCGGCCGTGGACTGCCCCTGATCGCCGCGCTCGCCGACACGGCCACCTTCGTCGCCGGACCACCGGACCGGGTGCTGCTCCGTATCACCAAGCACCTGACCGAGGTACGCGACGCGTAGCCCTCCGGCCGGCCCGTGCCCGGGCCTGGCGAGGGCGTGCCGGTCCCGTGGGCGCGGCACACGCTACCGCTTCTCGTTCTGCCGAAGGGCTTCCTCGAGCTGGTCCTCCAGGATGATGATCCGGCAGGCGGCCTCCAGGGCGGTGCCCTGGTCGACCATCTCGCGGGCCCGGGCGGCCAGGCGGAGCTGGTAGCGGGAGTAGCGGCGGTGCCCGCCGCCGGAGCGGTGCGGGTCGATCAGCTTCGCCTCGTCCAGGCGGCGCAGGAAGTCAGGCGTGGTCCCGAGCATCTCCGCGGCCTGGCCGATGGTGTAGGCCGGGTAGCTCTCGTCGCCGAACATGTCATCGGGGTTCTGCCCCATGCCACCTCCACGTCGAGGGCCCCGGCGCTCGCGCGCCGGGGCCCAGGGTTAACGGGTCAGAACACCATCTGCCGACAGGAACGTCGGCTTGACGTATCCGCACCGGCCGTCGCTGACGGCTTCGGGTGCGGGGATCGCATATGCGTGACCGGAGACCACCTCTCGTTCGATGGAAACTGCGGTGTCCGCCCGGCCTGACATGACGGCCGACGGCGGGCGATCCAACGGTGTACGGCCCTCCCTTTCCTCTGTCATCTCTTCCCTGACACGTACGGCGAACATCAGCTGGAGCCCCGAAAGAGCCTTGGCCCCACCTGCGTCTCGGCTCGTGTCCCGCCGAGTTACGTGCTCCTACTGCGCTCGGGAGGGAACGGTGAAGCCTGTTCCTTCCGTCGCCGCCCGTCGTGGCCTCACGGCCGGGCGGCCCGTCTGCGTCCTGACGGATCTTTCCTCTCGACTCAAGGAAGAGTATGCCAGCCTGATGAAGATGTCTAGTCGTTCCAACCTAGGTTTTCTAGCCGGTTGAACTGAGCACAGATCGTCCGTCGGCGCTCCGTTACGGCCGCAGGGCGTCCTCGGCGGGAGTCCAGGTCGACTCGTTCTCGACGTCGGCGACCGTGATCCCCTTGGCGATCTTCTCCAGCTCGGCCCGCGACAGCGTGTTGTCGAAGCCGGTGGCGCCGACCTGGAGGACGACCTTGCCGTCGGCGCTCCAGACGTTGCAGAAGTCGCCGATCGGCACGCCGGCGTCCCGGGCGCGCTCGCGGGGCACCTTGTAGCACCTCGTCGTGCCCGGCTCCGGTGACTGGTTCGCACTGGTGCTCGGCGTGACGAAGATGTGGAACCCGTCCCTGATGACGCCCATGGTCGCGTCGTACGGCGCGGTCAGGCCCGAGGTGGGCAGGGCCGACCGGGTGTACGTCGCGCCGCCGTAGTCACCGGCCCGTGCCGCGGCAATGCCGCTGAGGCCGGGCATGGCGTGCGTGCCGGTCTGGAGCGGCACGAAGCCGTCCGGCACGAAGCCCACCGTGAACGGCACCAGCGCCGGCATCGGCCTGCTCGGCTTCAGGCCCTCGACAAGTCCACCCAGGTCCTCGAAGCTCGGCGTGGCCTCGTCGCTGGAGTACGAGGTGACCGCCGCCCAGGCGTTGGCGGCGTACTCCCAGGCGAACAGCTTGTTGCCCGGGTCCACCGGCTTGCCCGGGTCGAGGTCGACCGGCAGCGTCGCCCGTACCGCCTTGCGCCCGGCCACGGTGATGTGTTCGGCGCCGGAGATCCCGGCGGGGTCGAAGACGCCCGGCCGGTAGACGGTCAGGTACGCCCAGAGGGACGGCTTCCCACCGGCCTTCTTCCGCTCGAGGACGTTGCCCCGCGCCTCGGCCTCCTCCGCGGTTTCGGGCTTGTCGTTGGAGGTGTGGTTGTCGGAGTAGACGGACGCGATCTGGTAACCGGTGGACGCCGCGATCGGATCCTGCACGTGCAGCGTGCCGGCGTCGTACCCCTTGAAGGTGAAGGCGAACGGCGTGACGTCGGGCCACCCGTCGTCGACGGGCCGGGACGGCGCCGCGCCGGCCGGGGCCGGCGCGGCCGCGGTGTTCCGCCCGCTTACCAGGGTCGGCGCCAGGAGCGCGCCGGTGACCGCGACCGCGACGAGGCCGGCCGCGCCGGCCGACGCGAACCCGGCGCGGCGGCGCCGCTCGGCCCGCCGGCCGGCCGCGACGATGTCGTCGGCGGTACGGGTGATCGGCGGCTCGTCGCCGGTCACGGCGTCCACGAGATCACGCAACTGCATTGGTCCACTCCTCCATCGGCTTCCTGGTGAGATTGAGGTGTTCGCCGCCGAGCGACTCGCGCAGCTTCGCCAGGCCACGGGAGACCTGACTCTTGGCCGTGCCCACCGTGCAGTCGAGGACGCGCGCGGTGTCCTCCAGGCTCAGGTCCAGGTAGTGCCGCAGCACCACGGCGGCCCGCTGTCCGGCCGGCACGGCGTCGAGCGCCGCCCGCAGGCGCATCCGTTCGTCGGTCGCCCCGGCGGGGTCGCGGAACGCGACGTCGGGCATGGCGTCGCCGGCCGACCGTTCCCGCCGCCAGGGGCGACGGGTCTCGTCGACCGCGGCCCGGTAGACCATGGTCTTGACGTAGAGATCGGGACGGTCCAACTTCCGCCAGCGGGGATAGAGCTTGACCAGCGCGTTGGCCACGGCGTCCTCCGCCGCGTGCCAGTCGCCGCAGGTCATGTACGCCAGCTTCCGCAGCGACGCCATCTGTGACGTCACGAACTCGCGGAAGGCCTGCTCGTCTTCGGCTTTCACGTCGACTGCCTCCTCGTGCCGGAGGTAGAACGGCGCCACGTGCCCGGAACGTTGCACCGACCGGAGAAGTGGTGCGTGGCGCTCGTCAGCGGGTGGGGCGGCACCCGGCGAGCAGGCGGGCCACCATGTCCCGCGCGTGCGCGCGCTCGTAGCCCGGGCCGAGGATGCACAGGTTGCCCACCGCGCGCATCAGCGTGTACGCGGTCACCTCGGGGTCGATGTCGCCCGCCGCCACGCCGGCCTCGATCAGCGCTGCGCACGCGGGCACGAGCTCGTCGAGCATCAGCGTGTGCAGGGTGTGCAGGCTCGGGTCCTCGGACTGGAGGGCGACGCCCAGGCCGTGCTTGGTCACCAGGAACTCGACGAACGCGTCGATCCAGCGCGCCAGCGCCTCGCCGGGGGCGACGGGCTCCTGGCGCAGCGCGTCGGCCAGCGCGACGCACTCCTCGATCTGGTGGCGGTAGACGGCGGTGACCAGCTCGGCCCGGCTCGGGAAGTGCCGGTAGACCGTGCCCAGGCCCACGCCGGCGCGGCCGGCGATGTCCCGGATGGGCGCCTGGACCCCCTGCTCCACGAACACGGCCGCCGCGGCGGCGAGCAGCGCCTCACGATTGCGCCGGACGCCTGCCTGGCGCGCGCCGATCGACTCCGTCACAGCGTCCTCCCTTGTTGGCGGAACACTGTTCCGCTAACGTTGGCGGAACAATGTTCCGTTCGAGTATGACAGAAGAGGCAGGCGTCACCATGCGTACCGACCACCCCGTACCGCCGATCGTCGCGGTCAAGCCCCTCCCGGTACCCACCACCGCACGCGACCCCGGCCTGTCGGTCAAGGTCACCGCCCCGGCGTCCGGCGACCGTCTCCCCGTGATCGTCTTCTCGCACGGCAACGCCTGGTCGATGGACGGCTACGAACCGCTCGTCGACCGGTGGGCGGCCGCCGGATTCGTCGTCGTCCAGCCGAGCCACCTCGACTCCCGCCGCCACGGCATCGGGTTCGACGACCCGAGGTTCGGCAGCATCTGGCGGGTCCGGATCGCCGACCTGCACGCCGTCCTCGACCACCTCGACGAGATCATGGACCGGGCCCGCACCGCCGGACTGCACGCGACCGTCGACCACGACCGGATCGCCGCCGTCGGGCACTCCTGGGGCGGCCAGACCGTCGGCGCCCTTCTCGGTGCCCGTGTCCTCGACGCCGCCGGCACCCCGGGCGAGGACTTCTCCCGCCCCGCCGTCCGGGCCGGCGCACTCCTCGCGGCGACCGGCACCGGCGACTCGCTCACCCCGTTCGCCGTCGAGCACCTGCCGTTCATGCGGCCGGACTACTCCACCATGGCCGCACCGGCGCTCGTGGTCGCCGGCGACCGGGACCAGTCGGCGATGTCCACCCGGGGACCTGACTGGTTCACCGACGCCTACCACCTCAGCCCCGCGCCCAAGAGCCTGCTCACCATCGCCGACGGGCAGCACACCCTCGGCGGCGTCGCCGGCGAGCGGGTCGCCGAGACCACCGACGAGGACCCGGCCCGCGTCGCCCTCGTCGCGGACGCGGTGGCCGGCTACCTCCGGGACGCCCTCAAGCTCGACGGCACGGCCTGGGCGGCCCTCGGCGAACGCGCCGCGACCGGCGACGGCGGTTACCGCGTCGCGCAGCGGTAGGCAGGCGACCCGACGGTCACGCCTCGAACACCTCGGCCGGGCTCCTGCGGGCCGGGCCGACGATCGAGTAGGCGACCAGCCCACCGAGGGCGAGCGCCGCCGCCGCCAGCGCGGCGGCCTCGCTCTCGGGCGGCTGGCCCTGCCATGTCGCGGTCGCCCCGCCGGCGCCCGCCTGCGGATACAGGGCCGCGACCGTGGTCCAGCCCAGCGGCAGGAACCACGAGCGGGCGGCACCGAGCACCGTCGCGCACAGGGCGGTGAGCCCGAGCAGGCCGGCGGCGTCGCGGACCACCAGCGCCGCCGGCCCGAACCGGGCTCCGGTGGGCCACGTGGCCGCCAGGGCCAGCAGGACGACCAGCAGGCCGGCGAGCAGGTGCGCCCCACGCCACCAGGGCCAGCGCCGCGACGCGGTCCGGTCCAGGCTCTCGTCCGGGCCGGCGAGGGTGGGTGCGAGCACCACGACCATCAGCAGCACGGTCATGACGACCACCATCACGGTGGCGTCCCGCTCCTCGGCGAAGGCCAGCCACGACGCCCAGACCACCGCCGCGCCGCCGACGGCCGCGGCCAGGGCCAGGGGTACGCGACGCGCGCGCAGATGGAGCAGCGTCCCGGTCACCTGGCGCTCCCGGACAGCAAGCCGGCCGGGTCCTGGCAGGCCAGCAGCGCGTTGCGGACGGCCGTGACCCGGGCCAGCGCCTCGTCGTCCGGCAGCTCGCGCAGCCCTCGCCAGAGCGCGACCGCTTCGGCGTTGATCCCGGGATCCTCCTCGATCATGCCGGGCACCACCCCCACGTCCGACCGTGGCTCGCGCCCCAGGAGCCAGGAGGCCGCCGCGCGCTCGACCACGTCGTCGCGGTTCTCGCAGGTCCCGTCGTAGGCGACCCCCAGTCCTCCGACGACCGCGCGGACCACGGAGTCCGGGCGCGCGAGCTCGCCGCGTCCGTCGATCCGGACCTCGATCGTGACGACGCCGTCCCGGGGAACCGACCGGACCTCCTCGAAGCTGATCGTGCGGGTGTCCTCCTGCACGGCGGTCGGCGCGTCCGGCAGCTTCGCCAGCACCGCCAGCCCGTCCCGAGCCAGCGGGGTCAGCGTGTCGAGCACGTTGGCGTGGACTCGGCTGACGCAGACCGTCGGGGTGTCCTCGGTGCACACCAGTTCCCGCGCGACCGGGTCGACCGGCCAGGTGACCACGTCCGGGTCGCGCGGCACGATCGCGGTCGCCGCCAGCAGCCCGAGCGCGACCGGCGCCACCGCCGCCGCCCGGGTCCGCCAGCCGCCGGCGACGAACAGCATCAGGCCGGCGACGGCGAGCGCGACCAACCAGATCGCGAGCGCGGCGCTGACCCGGTCGTCGACCGTCTGGTAGTCGTGGAACGAGCTCGACCCGTGGACCGGGGAGATCGCCGCGGCCAGCCAGTCCGCCGGCCCGACGGCGCTGAAGAAGATCAGGGGTACGCCGGCCGCTCCCAGCGCCGGGGCGGTCACCAGGGCCGGCAGCATCCGCCCGATCCCCAGGCCCAGCCAGGCCGCGGCGACCAGGGACAGCACGCCCACACCGGTGACCACGGCGAAGGTCGCCAGGGGACGGTACGGAACGGCGGTGCCGATCCGGGCGAGTCCCGCCGCGGTCACCAGCAGGTAGGCGAGGGCGAGGGCCAGGGCCATCGCGCCGAGCACCGGCAGCATCCGGGCGGCCCGGGGCCGGGCGGTGCTGGCGAACAGCTCGCCGACCTTCGCCCGGTGCTCCCGACGGCCCTGCCAGGCCCCGGCGGCGAGGGCCAGCGGCCACATCAGGAGCAGATACTCCCGGGTGGTCAGGGCCAGCGACATCCAGCCGCCCGACCACCGCCCGGTGGCCACGTAGAGCGCACCGAGCCCGACCACCACCGTGAGCAGCGCGGCGCCGAGCGCGGCGGAGCGGCGCAGTTCCAGTCGGAGGACGCTCACCGGCCGGCCTCCACGCGGTGCCGGCGCAGGAGCGCGGAGTAGCCCCGCTCGGCCGGGCTGTCCCCGGCGTGGCCCTGGCCGCCCTGTGCGCACAACGCCTCGGGCGTGCCCTGCCACACCAGGCGACCGTCGTTGACCAGGACGACGTCGGTGCAGGCCGCCGCCACGTCCTCGACCAGGTGGGTGGAGACCAGGACGCAGCTGTCGGTGCCGAGGTCACGCAGCAGCTCGCGGAAGTCGAGGCGTTGCTCCGGGTCGAGACCGACGGTCGGCTCGTCGAGCAGCAGGAGCCGGGGATCGTTGACGATGGCCTGCGCGATGCCGGCCCGGCGCAGCATGCCGCCGGAGAGCGTCTTCAGCCGGGCGTCCGCCTTGGCGGTCAGCCCGACCCGGTCGACGGCCCGCTGCACCGCCGCCGGGATGTCGGCCTTCGGCATCTCCTTGAGCCAGGCCAGGTAGCCGACGAACTCGCGGACGGTGAACCGCGGGTAGTAGCCGAACTGCTGCGGCAGGTAACCCAGGGTGCGGCGGACCGCCCGCAGGTCGGCGCGACCGTCGACCGGCCGCCCGAGCAGCGTCAGCCGACCGCCCGCCGGGCTCAGGACGGTCGCCAGGGCGCGCATCAGCGTGGTCTTGCCGGCGCCGTTCGGCCCGAGCAGCCCGTGCACGCCGGTGGGCAGAGCCAGATCGAGGCCGTCGACGGCCAGGTGTCGACCGGCCCGGACCCGTAGGCCCTCCGCGTGGACGGCCCAGGGGTGGGTGGTCACGGTCGTCTCGACCGCGCTCACGGCACGCATCGGCATGGTCTCCTTCCGGGATCGTGATCTCGGTGGTCAGTCGTGCTGGGCGAGTCGCCGGAACCCGTCGGCCCGGAGCAAGGCGGCCACGGTCAGCAGCGCGGTGGCCAACGCCCAACCGGGTGCGCTCTCCGCCGCCAGCACCACCGGCAGCCGGGCGGCGGCGAGGCTGGGCGCGATCACCACGAGCGTCCAGGCGGTGATCAGGCCG
This sequence comes from Micromonospora humi, assembly GCF_900090105.1. Taxonomy (GTDB): domain Bacteria; phylum Actinomycetota; class Actinomycetes; order Mycobacteriales; family Micromonosporaceae; genus Micromonospora; species Micromonospora humi. Next base: position 483,744 of record NZ_FMDM01000004.1, read on the forward strand.
ATCGCGGCCCGGCGTACCCCGACGAGGGTGCCCAGCAGCAGCGCGGCGACGGCGAACGCGAGGCAGGGCAGCAGCATCAGGGCCAGCGACACGCCCGCGCCGGCCCCGGCCAGCGCGAGCGCGGGCACGACGACGGCCAGCACCGCGGCCGTACGCCGCAGCAGCATCGTCAGGCCCGCGGCCGGTGTGGCGGCGACCAGTTCCCAGGCCGGATCGGCGCGGCGGTGCCAGGCGACCGCCACACCGGGCAGCGGGGCCAGCGGCGCGACCAGCAGCACCAGTGCGGGCATCCCGGTCCACAGCACGCCGAGCAGCGCGGCACAGGCCAGCGCCACGGCGGTCATCGCGAGCCACGGCAGCAGGGTGCCGACGAACCAGCGGTGACGCAGCACCGACCAGGACCGGCTCCGGGCGGCGGGCGCGGGCGTCGCCGCGAGTTCCCGGTCCAGGGCCGCGGCGACCCGCTCGATCACGGCCCTGGTGTCCGGGGTGGTGCTGCCGGCCAGCCGGGCCCGGCAGTCGGCGCAGTCCTCGAGGTGCACCTCGATGGCCCAGACGGCGGGCTCGTCGAGGCCGGGGTCCCCGGCGGCGTAGCGCTCGATCTGGGTGAGGCTGGGATGGGTGCTCACGACAGCGCCTCCCGCAGGGCGACCCGGGCCCGACGTACGCGGGACTTGACGGTGTTCTCCGGGACGCCCAGCAGCACCGACGCCTCCCGCGACGAGAGGCCGTCGAGGACGGTGGCCCGCAGCGCGGCGCGGACCTCGGGGGGGCAGGACGAGCAGCGCCTGCTCCAGTTCCTGGCCGACCCGGGCGGCCATCACCTCGTCCTCGGCGGCGGGTGCCGTGCTCGGCATGAGCGGCACCTGCGGCACCCGGGCGGTGCGGGCCCGGCGACGGAACGCGTCGACCAGGCGGTGGGCGGCGATGGTCCACAGCCAACCCACCGCGCTCCCCGGCGACCCGCCGCCGTTCCGGTTCCGGGTGCCGGCGAAGCTGCCCGCCGTCCGCCAGACCGCCAGGTAGGTGTCCTGCAGCACCTCGGCGACCACGTCCGGATCGGCGCAGCGGCGGCGCAGGCGCACCTCCAACCACGGCGCGGTACGCCGGTAGAGCTCGTCGAACGCCCGCCGGTCCCCACGGGCCACGCGGCGGACGAGGTCACCCTCGTCCGCCGCGTCCATGCCGGTTCTCACACCCGGTAAGACGACGGGTCCGGCGGGTCCGGGTCCCCGGCGGATGTGATCGTCGTCACTCGCGCCTAGCCGGTGATCGCCGGCCAGGCGTAGGCCAGCAGGGCGAAGGCGGCCCCGAGCAGCGCGAGCGAGACACCCCGGGTGCGGATGGGCAGCGCGGCGAGCGCGAGCAGGATGACCGCGATCAGGTAGAGGAACGCTTGCACCGACATGACAGTCTCCTCGGCTCTCGGCTGACAGGCGGTGTGACCTCTACCCCCGTCGATCCGGCCGCGAAACCCGCCGCCACCGTCGGGCCGGCTCGGGCCCTGCTCGTCACTCGTCGAAGAGCACGACCTGGCGGATCACGTCACCCTTCTCGAGGGCGGACACCGCGTCGTTGAGCTCGTCGAATCGGATGCGCCGGCTGATCAGGCTCTCGATGTCCAACCGGCCCTGCCGGTGCAGAGCGACAAGCAGCGGCAGGTCCCGCCGCAGATCGGAGCTGCCGTAGACGGACGGCAGCAGGTTGCGGGCCCGGAAGAGCAGCTCGAAGGCGTTGATCTGCACGAGGTCGTCCGCCGCGCCCGCGCCGACGATCACGGTGTCCCCACCGCGCCGGGTCACGTCCCAGGCGGCCTGGATGGTGGCCGACCGGCCGACGGCCTCGAAGACGGTGTCGAAGCCCCGTCCCTGGGTGACCGCGTCGTGGGTGGCGCGCAGCTCCTCCGGCACGACGACCTCCGTGGCGCCGAGCTGCATGGCCACCCCGTGCTTGCTCCGGTTCGGATCCACGGCGACGATCCGCGCCGCGCCCGCGATGGCCGCGCCCTGGACGACCGAGAGCCCCACCCCGCCGAGCCCCAGGACGGCGACGGTGGAGCCGGGGCGGACCCGGGCGGTGTTGACGGCGGCGCCGACGCCGGTGGAGACGCCGCAGCCGAGCAGCGCCGCGTACTCGAACGGGATGTCGTCGTCGATCCGGACGGCGGCCTCCCACGGCACGACGATCTCCTCGGCCCAGGTGCCGGTGCCCGCCATGCCGAACGCGGGCGTCTCACCGACCGCGAACCGCGCCTTGCCGAACAGGTCCGACATGTGGGTCATGCAGAGGTGGGACTCGCCGTTGACGCAGTCCGGGCAGCGGCCGCAGGCCGGGATCCAGTTGACCACCACGTGGTCGCCCACCTGCACCCCGGTGACGCCTCGGCCGACCTCGCGGACGATGCCGGCTCCCTCGTGCCCGACGATCATCGTGCCCTGACTCGGCAGGCCGCCGGCCACGACCGACAGGTCCGAGTGGCACACGCCGGTGGCCTTGATCTGGATCTTCACCTCGCCCTCGTCCGGTCCGAGGGCCGTGACGTCGTCGCGGAGATCCAGGGACGGACCACCGCCCGGGTGCAGGACCGCTGCTCGCACTTCGCCCTCCAAGGCCGTCGACGGGGAACCGCCGGCAAAATGTCGCCGGTGGCAATTTCGCAATAAGTCGCGAGGTCACGCTAAAGGACCGACCGAGCCCTCGGCAATGCCACTCATATTGACGTCTACGCAACATCTGTATGGCGTTCCACCTGCGCTGCACCGGCATCGACAAACGCAGCATTGCCGGTGCCGACGACCACCGAATACGGTGCGGAGACGCTTCGAGAGCGCATGTCTCCGCCCACCGATGTGAGGTCAGCATGGCGTCCACCGACGAGTCCCACAATTATCCGCTGGAAACGGCAGGCGGACCCTCGATCCACGAGCAGTACCGCCGGCTCCGCCAGGACGACGCCATGATCCGGGTACGGATGCCCTTCGGCGACGACGCGTGGCTGGCGACCCGCTACGCCGACGTCAGGTGCGTGCACAGCGACCCCCGGTTCAGCCGGGCCGTGGCGAGCCGGAGCGACCAGCCGCGCGCCTTCCCGGTGATGCCGGAGGAGAACATCCTCGGCCTGGACCCGCCCGAGCACAGCCGGCTGCGGCGACTGGTGTCGCGGGTCTTCACCACCCGGCGCGTGCGGGTGATGCGACCGCTGATCCAACGCGTGACCGACGACCTGCTGGACCGGATGGCGGCTCAGGGACCACCGTGGGACCTGGTCGGCGATTTCGGCGTCCCGCTGACCATCGGGGTGATCGCCGACCTGTTCGGGGTGCCCGAGGCAGACCGGCCGCAGTTCGCCGAGTGGTCGAAGGCCATGACCGCGACCACCTCCATGCCGCCCGAGCTGGCCCGGCAGCACGTGCAGCAACTCCAGGAGTACGTGGCCGAACTGTTCGCCCAGCGCTGGTCGGCACCCACCGACGACCTCGTCGGCGCGCTGATCGAGGGCTACCAGGCCGACTCCGGGGTGGACCAGCACGAGGTGGTCACGCTCGCCAGGTTGATGCTGGCCACCGGCCACGGCAGCGTCAACTACCAGTTCGGCCACTGCGCGTACCTGCTGTTGAGCCATCCGGACCAACTGGCCCGGCTGGCCGCCGAGCCGGGCCTCATCAACCTCGCCGTCGAGGAACTGCTGCGGTTCGCCAAGACCGACGAGGCAGCGGTCTTCGCCCGCTACGCCACCCGCGACGTCCGGCTCGGCGGGGTGCTGGTCCGGGCCGGTGAGCCGGTGCTGCCGTCCCGGATCTCCGCCAACCACGACGAGACGGTGTTCACCGATCCCGAACGGCTGGACCTCACCCGGGCCCGCAACCCGCACCTGGCCTTCGGCTACGGACCGCACCACTGTCCCGGCGCGCACCTGGCCCGGGCGGAGCTGCAGATCTCGCTCGGGTCGCTGGTGTCCCGGTTCCCCACCCTCCGGCTGGCGGTCGATCCCCGGGCGGTGCCGTGGGAGTCGGGCGGCCTGGCCCGCGAGATCAGCTCCCTGCCGGTGACCTGGTGACGACCGCGCCATGACGGACAACGACGCGGCCGGCCGGTTGCCCTCCCTGACCGGGCTGCGATTCGTCGCGGCGGCGATGGTCTTCACCTGCCACATCGCCGTCATCACGACGTTCATCGGGGGCTCCGCCGGGTCCTTCATCGCCCGGACCTTCCCGCTCGCCGGCCCGTACGGCGTGGGTTTCTTCTTCGTCCTGAGCGGCTTCGTGCTGACCTGGACCGCCCGGGCCGGCGATCGGACGACGCGCTTCTGGCGCCGGCGGATGGTCAAGATCTACCCGAGCCACCTGGTGACCTTCGCCCTGGCCGCGGTGCTCGGGGTCGTCGCCGGGCGGGCGACGGGCCTGTTGGACTGGGTGACCAATCCGCTGCTGCTGCACTCCTGGGTGCCCAGCCTGTCGACCAGCACCTCGTTCAACGGGGTCAGCTGGTCGCTCTCCTGCGAACTCTTCTTCTACCTGGCGTTCCCACTGCTGCTGCCGCTCGTGAACCGGATCCCGGCCGGCCGGCTGTGGTGGGCGGTGGGCGCCCTGGCGGCCCTGATGGCCGGCGCGGCGTTGACCGCGACGTTCCTCGTCGACGACCAACCGCGGCTCACCATCATCGCCTCCGGCACGCTGTCGTTCACCCAGATCTGGTTCGTGTACTTCCTCCCACCGGTGCGGGCGCTGGAGTTCGTCCTGGGCATGGTGCTCGCCCGGATCGTCCGCGCGGGCCGCTGGCCCCGCATCGGGCTGCTGCCCGCGGCGGGCATCGCGGTGCTGGGCTACGGATACGTCCTCTCCGCTCCGTACCTCTTCGCCACCGGAGGTCTGGCGTCGCTCTGGCTCGTGCCGCTGATCGCGGCGGGGGCCACCGCCGACGGCCGGGGACGGGCGTCGGTGCTGCGGCACCCCGCTCTGGTCCGGCTCGGGGAGCTGTCCTTCGCCTTCTACCTGGTGCACTGGATGGTGGTGGTGGCCGGGGCGCAGGTGGTCGGCCCGGAGCGCCGTTTCGGGCCGCTCGGGTCCGCGCTGGTGGTCGCCGCCCTCCTCGGTGTCGCGCTGGCCCTCGCCTGGGCTCTGCACGAGGGGGTGGAGATGCCGCTGGTGCGCCGCTTCGGGCGGCGCCGGCCCCACCGGTCGGGCCCGCCCGCCCCGCCCGGGAGCGGCGTCCTCCGGCGCCCGGCACGGGACCCCGCTCCGATCTCCGCGATGCGCGAGGTTGTCGATCCACGCGCCTGATGGGCTATTATTTCGTCAGGCAGAGCGCCTGCCTGCGCCACAAGTGGCTGCCCACGCCGACCATTGCGACGTGGCCAAGAGTCTTCGACTCAGCGCAACAATCTCGCTTCGGTGCCTCCAGGTGCCGTCCGTCGACGAGCAGCGTGGGAGCTCGTGAGGGACGTGAGGGCATGTTCGAGCGGTTCACCGACCGAGCGCGACGGGTTGTCGTCCTGGCCCAAGAAGAGGCCCGGATGCTCAACCACAACTACATCGGCAC
>NZ_FMDM01000019.1 GCF_900090105.1 Micromonospora humi
GGTGTCGCGCCGGGGGCCGTGGGGGCGTCAGGGCCGGAGGTGTCGCGCCGGGGGCCGTGGGGCGTCAGGTCGTCAGTGGAGGGGGGCGGGATCGCGGCGGGCGGCCGCGGCGGGGTGGGAGGTGGCGAGTTGACGGGCGGTGCGGTCGACCACGCGCTGCGCGTCGGCGAGGGAGCGAACCGGCAGCCGGGCGTCGCGGCTCTCCCGGCGCAGGACGAAGTAGTGCACCGCGGCGCGGACCAACGCCCGGTCGGCGGCGCTGGAGCGCGCGGTGGCGACGACCAGCTCGCGCAGGCGCCGGGCCAGTTCCTCGGCCAACTCCAGCTCCGTGCCGTGCAGACCGGTGCGGAGCGTGGCGAGCCGGCTGTCGACCTTGCGGATGAGCACGTCGGTGCCGAGCCTGAAGCCTCGCTCCTCAACGGTCATCCACGCCTCCAGCCGCGCCGCGTTGCGGGTGAAGTTACTTTATGTTGCACGGTACAAGCAAGCAGTTAAGTAAGACTTAACGGATTAAAGCCTCTATTCGCCATGTCAATTGCTCGGGCAGGACGGAACCGCCACGGCGCCGGGCCGGATGTCACACCGGCGCGGCAGGATTGGTGACGTGGCGGACGAGGTGACCCCGGCGAGCGGGGGGCAGGCGGAATTCGGCGCGGCGACCCGGGAGTGGTTCACCGCGGCGTTCGCCGCGCCCACACCCGCCCAGGAGGGCGCGTGGCGCTCGGTCGTCGCCGGCCGCAACGCCCTGGTGGTCGCCCCGACCGGCTCCGGCAAGACGCTCGCGGCGTTCCTCTGGTCACTCGACCGGCTGGGCAAGGAGGCACCGCCGGCCGACCCCCGACGGCGCTGCCGGGTGCTCTACGTCAGCCCGCTCAAGGCCCTCGCCGTCGACGTGGAGCGCAACCTGCGCACCCCGCTCATCGGCATCCGCCAGGCCGCCACCCGGCTCGGTCTCGTCCCGCCCGACATCACCGTCGGCATGCGCACCGGCGACACCCCGGCCGACGAGCGGCGAGCCTTCGCCCGCACCCCGCCGGACGTCCTCATCACCACGCCCGAGTCGCTGTTCCTGCTGCTCACCTCCGCCGCCCGCGACTCCCTGCGCGGGGTGGACACGGTGATCGTCGACGAGGTGCACGCGGTGGCCGGCACCAAACGCGGCGCGCACCTGGCGCTCTCCCTGGAACGCCTCGACGCGCTGCTCGACCGGCCCGCCCAGCGGATCGGGCTCTCCGCCACGGTGCGCCCGATCGACGTCTGCGCCCGCTTCCTGGGCGGCGCGCGCCCGGTCGACGTGGTGCAGCCCGCGGCCGACAAGACCATCGAGGTCAGCGTCCAGGTCCCGGTGGAGGACATGACCCGCCTCGACGAGCAGGAGCCCCCGGAGGACGAGCTGGGCGGGCTCGGTCCGCGCCGGCCGTCGATCTGGCCGGCCGTCGAGGAACGGGTGCTCGCGCTGATCCGTGCGCACCGGTCCACCATCGTCTTCACCAACTCCCGACGCGGCGCCGAACGCCTCTGCGCGCGCCTCAACGAGCTGGCCGCCGAGGAGGCCGAGGCGACGGCCGCCACGGAGGCCGCCCGCATGGCCCGGGGCGGGGACCCGGTGCGCGTATCCGATCTCCTGCCCGGCCGCGACGGCCCGCCGGCCGGCGACGACGGCCCGGCGACCGACGACGACCCGGCGAACCACGACGGCCCGGCGACCGGCGCCGGCACGACTGACGGCACCAGGTCGGCGACCCGCGACGCGGCGGGCCCGGGCGGGCGGCGCGGCGCGGACGCGTTCGGTGGGCCGGTGGGGCCGGTGCGCGCGCCCCGGCAGCCGGCCGAGGTGATGGCGCAGTCCGGCGCGGCGGCCGGCGCGCCGACGGTGATCGCCCGGGCGCATCACGGCAGCGTCTCCCGGGAGGAGCGCAAGCACATCGAGGAGGCGCTGAAGTCCGGGCAGCTGCCCGCCGTGGTCGCCACCTCCAGCCTGGAGCTGGGCATCGACATGGGCGCGGTCGACCTGGTGGTGCAGATCGAGGCGCCGCCGAGTGTCGCGGCCGGGCTGCAACGGGTGGGCCGGGCCGGGCACCAGGTGGGCGCCGTCTCCCGAGGGGTGGTCTTCCCCAAGCACCGCGGCGACCTGCTCTCCTGCACCGTGGTCGCCGAGCGGATGGGGGTGGGCGCGATCGAGGAGCTGCACTACCCGCGCAACCCGCTCGACGTGCTGGCCCAGCAGATCGTCGCCATGGTGGCGCTGGAGCCGTGGCCGCTCGGCGACCTGGCCGTGCTGGTCCGCCGGGCGGCGCCCTTCGCCGAGCTGCCCGACTCGGCGCTGCACGCGGTGCTCGACATGCTCTCCGGCCGCTACCCGTCCACCGCCTTCGCCGAGCTGCGCCCCCGGCTGGTCTGGGACCGGGCGACCGACGTGCTGACCGGCCGGCCCGGCGCCCAGCGACTCGCCGTCACCAGCGGCGGCACCATCCCCGACCGGGGCCTCTTCGGGGTCTTCCTGGCCGGCGCCGAGCGGGCCGCCCGGGTCGGCGAGCTGGACGAGGAGATGGTCTACGAGTCCCGGGTCGGCGACGTGTTCCTGCTCGGCTCGTCGTCCTGGCGGATCGAGGAGATCACCCCCGACCGGGTGCTGGTCTCCCCCGCTCCCGGCCAGGCCGCGCGGATGCCGTTCTGGAAGGGCGACCAGCTCGGCCGACCGGTCGAACTGGGTCGGGCGATCGGCGCAAGGGTCCGGGCGCTGCTGCGGCAGTCCGACGCCGACGCGGTGGCGGCGTTGCGCGCCGGCGGGCTGGACGACTGGGCGGCCGGCAACCTGATGAACTACCTGCGCGAGCAGAAGGCGGCCACCCGTTCGCTGCCCGACGACCGCACGGTGGTGGTCGAACGGTTCCGCGACGAGCTGGGCGACTGGCGGCTCGCCGTGCACTCGGTGCTCGGCGCGCGGGTCAACGGGCCGTGGGCGCTCGCCATCGGCCGCCGGCTGGCCGAACGCTACGGCGTGGACGCCCAGGTCATGCCCTCCGACGACGGCATCGTGGTCCGGCTGCCGGACACCGCCGACTCCCCACCCGGCGCCGACGTGGTGGTCTTCGAGCCGGACGAGATCGCCCAGCTGGTCGAGGAGTCGGTCGGCACGTCGGCGCTGTTCGCCTCCCGGTTCCGCGAGTGCGCGGCCCGGTCGCTGCTGCTGCCCCGCCGCGACCCGCGCCGCCGGCAGCCGCTGTGGCAGCAGCGCCAGCGCGCCGCGCAACTGCTCGACGTGGCCCGCGAGTACGCCGACTTCCCGGTCACCCTGGAGGCCGCCCGGGAGTGCCTGCAGGACGTCTTCGACCAGCCGGCCCTGGCCGAGCTGATGCGCGACCTCGCCGCCCGCAAGGTGCGCCTGGTCGAGGTCGAGTCGGAACGCCCGTCGCCGTTCGCCCGGTCGCTGCTCTTCGGCTATGTCGGCGCGTTCCTCTACGAGGGCGACGCGCCCCTGGCCGAACGGCGGGCCGCCGCGCTGGCGCTCGACTCCGGGCTGCTCGGCGAGTTGCTCGGCCGGGTCGACCTGCGGGAGCTGCTCGACCCGGCGGTGCTCGCCGAGACCGAACGCCAACTGCGCTGGCGCACCGAGCAGCGGCGGCCCCGCGACGCCGAGGACGTGGTCGAGCTGCTCCGGGTGGTCGGTGACCTGAGCACCGCCGAGCTGGCCGAGCGGGGGGTGCCGGAGGCCTGGACCGAGGAGCTGGCGGCGACCCGCCGCGTGCTGCGGCTCCGGATCGCCGGCGAGGAGCGCTGGGTGATCGTCGAGGACGCGGCCCGGCTGCGTGACGCGCTCGGGGTGGCGCTGCCGGTCGGGGTGGCCGAGGCCTACCTGGCGCCGGTGGCCGATCCGCTCGGCGACCTGGTCGCCCGCTACGCGCGCACCCACGGCCCGTTCGCGGCGGCGACCTGCGCGGCCCGGTTCGGGCTCGGGGTGTTCGTGGTCGAGCAGGCGCTGCGCCGGCTCGCGGCGAACGGGCGGGTGGTCTCCGGCGAGTTCGCGCCGGACAGCGTGGGCACGCAGTGGTGCGACGCCGAGGTGCTGCGCCTGCTGCGCCGCCGTTCCCTGGCGGCGCTGCGCCGGGAGATCGAGCCGGTGCCGCCCCGGGCGCTGGCCGCGTTCCTGCCCCGCTGGCAGCAGGTCGGCTCGTCGGCCCGGGGCGTCGAGGCGGTCGCCGCCACCGTCGAGCAGGTGCAGGGCGTGACCGTGCCGGCGTCCGCGCTGGAGCGGCTGGTGCTGCCGGCCCGGGTCGCCGACTACTCGCCCGCCCAGCTCGACGAGCTGTGCGCGAGCGGCGAGCTGGTCTGGGCCGGCGCGGGGGCGATCTCCGGCGGCGACGGGTGGGTGACGCTGGCGTACGCCGACGTGGCGCCGCTGCTGCTGCCGCCGCCGGACGAGGCGCTGACGCTCACCCCGCCGCACGAGGCGGTGCTCGACGCGCTCGCCGGCGGGCAGGCGCTCTTCTTCCGCGCGCTCTCCGACCGGGTCGGCGCCACCGACGACGCCGCCCTGTCGGCCGTGGTGTGGGATCTGGTCTGGGCCGGGCACCTGACGAACGACACGCTGGCGCCGCTGCGCGCCGCGTTGGGCGCCGGCGGGGCGCACCGGTCCCGGCCGTCGGCCCCGCGGACCCGCTACCGCCGCCCCGGCCGGGTGGCGCTGCCCAGCCGCGGTGGCCCGCCGACGATGGCCGGCCGCTGGTCCCGGTTGCCCGAGCGTGACCTCGACCCGACCCGCCGGGCCGCCGCCCTGGCCGACCTGCTGCTGGAGCGGCACGGCGTGGTGACCCGGGGCGCGGTGATGGCCGAGCAGGTGACCGGCGGTTTCGCCGCGGTCTACCCGGTGCTGTCCGCGCTGGAGGAGCGCGGGGCGGCCCGGCGCGGCTACTTCGTCGAGGGCCTGGGCGCGGCCCAGTTCGCGGTGCCCGGTGCGGTCGACCGGATCCGCGCCCTGGCCGACCCGGCCGACGGGGGCCGCGGCGGCGGCGGGCCGACCGTGGTGCTGGCCGCCACCGACCCGGCGAACCCGTACGGCGCCGCGCTGCCCTGGCCGGAGCGGGTGGTCGACTCGGGTGACGGCGCGGCCCCGGCCACCGGTCACCGGGCCGGGCGGAAGGCGGGTGCGTTGGTGGTTCTCGTCGGCGGCGACCTGGTGCTCTACGTCGAGCGGGGCGGGCGGACGATCCTGTCGTTCACCGACGACGTGGACGCGCTGGGCGCGGCGGGCAAGGCGCTGGCCGACGCGGTGCACTCCGGCGCGTTGGGCGCGATCTCGGTGGAGCGCGCCGACGGCGAGGCGGTGCACTCCTCGCCGCTGCGCGACGCGCTCACCGCCGCCGGCTTCCGGCCCACCCCTCGCGGCCTGCGCCTACGCGGCTGACTCACCTCGACCGGCTCGACCGTGAGATCTTGGTCGGTGATGGCCGTTCATACCTGGATCTCGCACCCTGTGGAGGACGGATGGTCGGGATGCACGCACCGCCCTGCGTCTCGCTGACCACGGACTACGGGCTCGCCGACGGGTTCGTGGCGGCCTGTCACGGGGTGCTCGCCCGGCTCGCGCCCGCCGCCCGGGTGATCGACGTGACGCACCTGGTGCCGCCCGCCGACGTCCGCCGGGGCGCGGCGGTGCTGGCGCAGACCGTGGCGTACCTGCCGGTCGGGGTGCACGTCGCGGTGGTCGACCCGGGGGTCGGCACCGAGCGGCGCGGGATCGCGCTGGCCACGCCCGGCGGGCTGCTGGTCGGGCCGGACAACGGGCTGCTCCTGCCGGCCGCCGAGGCGCTCGGCGGGGTGACCCACGCGGTGGCGCTGACCGACCCGGAGTGGTGGCTGGCGCCGACCGTCTCCCGCACCTTCCACGGGCGGGACGTGTTCGCGCCGGTGGCGGCCCGGTTGGCGCTCGGCGCGCCGCTGGCCGGGGCGGGGCCGGTGGTCGACCCGGCGACTCTGGTCCGGCTGCCGGAGCCGGTGGTCCGCGCCGACGCCGCCGGCTTCACCGCCGAGGTGTTGACCGTCGACCACTTCGGCAACGTCCAGCTCGCCGCGCCCGGCGCCCTGCTCGACGGGCTGCCCGCCCGGGTACGGGTGGCTGGCCGCGACGCCGTGCACGGCCACACGTTCGGCGACGCCGCCCCGGGCGGCCTGGTGGTCTACGTCGACTCGGCCGGCCTGGTGGCCGTGGCGGTGCCCACCGGCCGCGCCGTCGACGTCCTCACCGTCTCCCCCGGCGACCTGGTCACCGTCACATCCCCCTGACCCCCCCGATCTTGCAGTTCCTGCCCCGGCGAAAGCCACGAAAGCCGCAACGGACGGGCACGAACTGCAAGATCAACGGAAGGGGTGGAGGGTCAGCAGCGGGGGAGGGTGTCGGCGGAGATCGTGGACAGGTACGCGTGGCTGACGTAGAAGCCGCCCGTCAGCCGGTACCACCGGGTGGTGGTGCGGTACGGGCCGGCGATCCGCTGCCCGGTCACGTGGCACTCGATCGGCACCTGCGCGTACGTGGCGGCCAGGCCCCGGCTCGGGTAGGACGTGCCGGCCCCGCTGCGCAGGTTCAGCGGCCCGGAGCCGACGACCCCGCGCGGCCCGCCGGCCGTCCAGAGCAGCGTCACGGTGACCCACGCGTTGTCGGTGAGCCGCAGCCCGTCCCAGAACGTGCCGTCGGCCAGGTCGAGGCCGGCCGGGTTGCGCACGGTCCGACCGAACTGGTCCCGCCCGCCGTTGTAGCCGCTCTGGTAGGCGGCCTGCGCCTCGGGCAGCCCCTGCGGCAGGTCCCGCCAGTTCTCCCGGACCGTCGGCGGGTTCCACCAGTCGTCCCGGGTGTTCCACGGGCCGACGTCCCAGACCGGCGCGTACTCGCAGCGACTGCCGCTGGTGGTGCAGACCTTGACCGTGTAGTCGCCGGTCCCGCGCGGGGAGAGGCCACGCCGGGTGGGCAGCGCCGCGAAGTGGTCGCGGACGCCGACGGTGTGCCCGTTGGCGGTGACGCCGCCGACCAGGCCGATCCGGGTCGCGTACACCCGGTAGGTGCGTGCGACGGCCGGCGGGGCCGCGGTGGGGGCGGCCCGGTCGGCGGCGAGGGTCAGCCCGGTCACGGTCGCCTCGGCGGCGGCGTCCGGTGTGGTCAGCACGACCCGGGCCTGCACCCGGGTGACCGGTTGGTCGAAGACCGCCTCGGCGGCGTCGCGCCACTCGGTCCAGCGGCCGGACCGCCAGCCGCGCACCTGCGCCGTCGCCGTGCCGCCGTCGCGGGCACGGGCGGCGAGCCGGGCGCGTACCCGGGTGGCGGGTCGGTCCAGCAGGCGCGGCGCGGTGAGCAGGATGCCCTCGGCGACCGGGCCGGCCGCGGCGGCCGGGCGGGTACGGGCGGTGGGGCGGGTGTCGGCCAGCCGCAGGCGACCGGATCGCCAGGTGACGTTGACGTCGTCGCCGCCGGCGACGGCGAGGGCGGCGGACCAGCGCTCGGCGTCGGGCGCGGCGGCGCCCGACGGTGCGCCGGCGGCCGGTGGCGCGGCCGACGCGGGGGTGCCGGGCACGCCGGCGGTCAGGGTGAGCAGGGCGGTCAGAGCGATCAGGGTACGGCGGACACGGGCCATGGGATTCTCCTCAGAACCCCCTGATCCTTGCGGTCAACCGGATGAATGGGAACATAGGTCCAAATAGCGAAACATGCGAATTTCGTTCGGTCGGGGAGAATGGTGGCGTGCCCGAAGGTGACACCGTCTGGAACACCGCCCGCGTCCTGCACCGCGCGCTGGCCGGCGCCCGGCTCACCGGGTCGGACTTCCGCGTGCCGCAGCTCGCCACCACCGACCTGACCGGCTGGACCGTCCGCGAGTCGGCCAGCCGGGGCAAACACCTGCTGCTGCGCCTCGACGGCCCGGCCGGCGAGGAGCGGACGCTGCACTCGCATCTGCGGATGGACGGCGCCTGGCGGGCGTACGCGCCGGGCGAACGGTGGACGGCCCGGCCGGCCCACCTGATCCGGGTGGTGCTCCGCTCGGCCGGCGCGGTGGCGGTCGGCTACCACCTGCACGAGTTGGCGCTGATCCCGACCGCCGAGGAGAGTTCACTGGTCGGGCACCTCGGCCCGGACCTGCTCGGCCCGGACTGGGATCCGGACGAGGCGGTCCGCCGGCTGGCCGCGCACCCGGAGCAGAGCATCGGCGAGGCGCTGCTCGACCAACGCAACCTGGCCGGGGTGGGCAACCTGTACAAGTGCGAGGTGCTCTTCCTGCGCGGGGTGTCGCCGTGGACGCCGGTGCGGGCGGTGCCCGACCTGGCCGGCACCGTCACGCTGGCCCAGCGGCTGCTGGCGGCCAACCGGGGCCGCTGGACGCAGAGCACCACCGGGGTGTTGCGCCGGGGCGGGACGAGCTACGTCTACGGCCGGCGGGCGCAGCCGTGCCGGCGCTGCGGGACCGCGATCCGCAAGGAGGAGCTGGGCGAGCGGGTCACCTACTGGTGCCCGGTCTGCCAGCCGGAACGCGACTGACGTGGAACTTCCACGAACCATCTAAGATCACCTGAGATACGGACGATTGGGTAATTCCCTCCCACGCCCTCGGTGTCGCATGCTGCGGTGGACCGCTCACCGATCGTCAGCAGCGCGTACGCCCGCCACGCCGGGGTGACGGCCGCCGCGCCCCGATCCCGGGGAGAGCCATGGTGCTGTTCCGCAGACTCCGGCCGGGCCGGCCGGACCGGGCCGCCACGGTCGCCGAGGAGACCGCGCCCACCGTTCCCACCGCCCGCGCCGCCGACCAGGAGCCGACGACGCCCGCCGCGCCGGTGATGCCGGCCGAGTCGGGCGGGCCCGCGGCGCCGGCCGAGCCGGCCAGCCTGGACCCGGCCGCCGTACCGCGCCTGTTCGGGCCGGTGCCGAACACCGCCGGGAGTCCGCTGCCCACGCTCGACCCGGACGGCCGGCCGGTGCCCGGCACCGGCATCCGCAAGTTCGTCGACCCGCTGCCGCTGCCCGGCCGGCCGCCCACCGCCGGGCTCGGCGCCCGGCTGCCGGTCGCGGTGCCGGACACCATCACCTGGCCGGGCTGCGACTACTACGAGATCGGCCTCCAGGAGTACGCGCAGCGCCTGCACCGGGACCTGCCGGCCACCCGCCTGCGCGGCTACCGCCAGCTCAACCTCGGCACCGACGCGGCCGGCCACAACACGGTGAGCCCGCCCGACCGGCCCTGGCACCTCGGCCCGATGATCGTGGCCAGGCGGGGTCGACCGGTGCGGGTCAAGTTCATCAACCAGCTCCCCACCGGCCGGGCCGGCGAGCTGTTCCTGCCGGTCGACGAGACGGTCGACGGGGCCGGCGCCGGACCGCTGGACGGGCCGGCACCGTACCCCCAGAACCGGGCGGTGCCACACCTGGCCGGCGCGCGGACCGGATGGATCAGCGCCGGCAACCCGTGGCAGTGGGTGACCCCGGCCGGCGAGATCACCCCGTACCCGATCGGGGTGGGCGTGACGCCGGTGCCGGACATGCCGGCCCCCGGCGCGGGCGCCACCACGCTCTACTTCCCGAACGACCAGAGCGGCCGGCTGATGTGGCTGCACGACAACACGCTCGGCCTGTCCCGGCTCACCGTCTATTCCGGACAACTCGCCCTCTACCTGCTCACCGACCCGGCCGAGGAGCGGCTCGTCGACGACGGCGTGCTGCCCGCCGACCAGCTCCCGCTGGTGATCGAGGACAAGACGTTCGTACCCGACGACGCCCAACTCGCCGCCCAGGACCCGACCTGGGACCGGGAGCGCTGGGGCGCCAAGGGCAGCCTCTGGCACCCGCACGTCTACCAGCCCCGGCAGAACCCGTACCGGCTCAGCGGCACCAACCCGACCGGTCGCTGGGACTACGGGCCGTGGGCGCACGACCCGGACGGCGGGGCGAGCCCCTGGGTGGCCCCGGTGCCCAACCCGCACCACGACCCGGTCACCGACCCGGACGAGCCGCCGCTGGTGCCGGGCGTGCCGCACCCGTCGGCGGTCCCCGAGGCGTACGGGGACACCCCGCTGGTCAACGGCGTGGCCTACCCCTACCTGGAGGTCGCCCCGCGGGCGTACCGGTTCCGGATCCTGAACGCCTGCCCGGACCGGGCGCTCAACCTCCAGCTCTACCGGGCCGCCTCGGACGCGCCGATGTGGGCGCCGGACGGCGGCCCGGGTGACCCGCGCGCCGGTGAGGTGCCGATGGTCGAGGCGGTCCGGACGGCCGGACGGCCGGCGTACTGGCCGGTCGACGGGCGCGACGGCGGCGTGCCCGACCCGGCCGCGGCCGGGCCGGAGCTGATCCAGATCGGCAACGAGGGCGGCCTGCTGCCGGCCCCGGTGGTGCTGGCCAACCGGCCGGTCGACTACCGGTACGACAGGCAGGACGCGACGGTGCTCAACGTGGACGGACACGCGCTGCTGCTCGCCCCCGGCGAGCGCGCCGACGTGCTGGTGGACTTCTCGACCGTGCCGCCGGGCACCACGCTGATCCTCTACAACGACTGCCCGGCCCCGCTGCCCCGGTTCGACCCGCGCCACGACCACCACACCGGCGCACCGGACCGCACCGCCTCGGGCGGCCTGCCGCCGGCGCGCCCCGGCTACGGCCCGAACACCCGGACGCTGCTCCAGATCCGGGTCACCGGCACCCCGGCGGCCCGGTACGACCTGCGGCGGCTCGCCGCCCACCTGCCCGGCGCGTACGCGCGGAGCCAGCCGCCGCCGATCGTGCCGCAACCGGCGTACGACCCGGCGTTCGGCACCCGCACCGCCGCCCCGACCCTCGTCCCGGCGCGGGCCACCTCGGTCACGTTCACCCCGGCCGGCGGGTCCGCCCCGGTGACGCTGCCGCTGGCGGTGAAGGCGGTCGGGCAGGTGTTCGAGCCCCGGCACGGCCGGGCGGTGGGGCGGCTCGGCGTCGCCCACCCGGTCGGCGGTCCGCTCGCCCCGGCCGTCCTGCCGCTCGGCCCGACCGAGCCGGCCACCGAGGTGCTGTTCGTGACCGACCCGGCCGTGCCGGTGGGCGCGCCGGCGGACGGCACCCAGCTGTGGCGGATCGTCGGCGACGCGGACCGCACCCACCCGGTGCACGTCGAGGGCTGCGACGTGCAACTGGTCAACCGGGTCGGCCGGGACGGCACGCTCCGGCCGCCGGATCCGGGCGAGCTGGGGTGGAAGGACACCGTCCGGGTCAACCCCCGGGAGGACGTGATCGTGGCGCTGCGCCCCGTCCCGCCCAGCCTGCCGTTCACGATCGGCGACAGCGTACGGCTGCTCGACCCGAGCCGGCCGGCCGGCGCCCGCCTGGATGCCGGCGGCGTCAGCCCGGTCGACGGCCGGCCCACGGTGGTGGTCAACCAGGTGGTCAACCTGGGCTGGGAGTACCGCTGGCAGACCCGCTCGGCGGGGCTGCGCGACCAGGGCATGAGCCGACCGCTGGTGCTGCGGGTGACGCCCCGGGCGCCGACCGGGCTGACCGCCACCCCGGCCCCGGGCTCGGCCACCGCGCTGCCCGCCATCGCGTTGACCTGGACCGGCAACGGCAGCCGCCCGCCGGCCACCAGCCACCGGCTGCAACGCGCCACGGACAGCACCTTCACCACCGGCCTCACCGAGATCACCGTGGCCGCCACCGCCACCCGCTACACGGACGCGACGGTGACACCCGGCGTCACCTACCACTACCGGATCCGGGCCGAGAACGCGGTGAGCTGCTCGGCCTGGTCGAACAGCGCGCCGGCCTCGGTGCGGCTGACCGCGCCGGCCCGGTTGACCGCGTCGGTGCCGCCGGCCGCGCCCGCGCGGGTGGCGTTGCGCTGGGTGAACCACTCCTTCGCCACCGGCGTGGACGTGCAGCGGGCCACCAACCCGACGTTCACCAGCGGGCCGGGCACCACGGCGATCGCGGTCGGCGAGAACCACCTGGACCCGGCCGTCGCCCCGGACACCACGTACTACTACCGGGTACGCACGACGTACCTGGGTGCGGCGTCACCCTGGTCGACGGTGGCCACGGTGACCATTCCGCCCCGGCCGGCCGCGCCCGCCGGGGTGTCCGCCACCGCCGGCACGCCGTCGACGGACACGGCCACGGTGACGCTGAGCTGGTCGGCGGAGACCCCCGCCGGGCCGGGCGCCGGGTTCGTGGTGCAGCGCGCCGCCGACGCGAGCTTCACCCGGGAGCCGGCCGTCTTCCGGGTGACCGGCCGCGGCTTCACCAACACCGGCCTGGCCCGCGGCACGACCTACCACTACCGGGTACGCGCGACGAACGTCGTCGGCACCTCGCCCTGGACTCCCCCGATCCCGGTCACCACGCCGGACTGACCGGGCGGGCGCGGGTGGTCAGGGGGCGCGGAGCGGGGTGCGGAGTTCGGCCAGGGCGGCGGCCACGCCGTGCAGCAGGTCGGTCGCCTCGGTGAGCTGCGCGGCAGCCGGGTGCGCGGTGTTCGGGCGGGCGTCCTCGGCCACGTAGCCGGCGGCGGCGACCACCAGCCGCTCGTAGGCGGCCACGCCGTCCTCCAACTGGGCGACGAGCGTCGCGTGCACCTCGGCGAGCGGCCCCCGCGGGGCCAGCTTCACCGCGCCCTCCACGCTCGCCACCCGGGTGGCCAGCTCACGCAGGGAACGGTCGGCCTCGGCGGCCTCCCGGACCGCCGGCTCGGCCAGCCCGGTCAGCCGCCCGGCCAGGCCGGCCAGGGTGAGCGCGGCCCGGTCGAGGCGAGCCCACGGCTCGGCCGCGGCGGTGCCGCGCAGCGCGAGGCGGGACCGGACCCGGCGGACCTCGGCGAGGACGCCGGGACCGACGGGCAGCCGCTCGACGGCGGCGACCAGCCGGGCGCGGGAGCGGGCGGCGGCCACCGCCGGGTCGAGCGCCGGGGGGGCCGGCACGGCGGCGAGTGCGCGGTGGTCGGCCCAGCGCCAGACGGCGACCGCGATCGCGCTGCCCGCGGCGCCGGCCCAGGCCGCGTCCGGCAGACCCAGCCCGGCGTACGGGGTGAGCACCGCGGCGGCACCGCCGAGCCCACCGGCCAGCACGCTCCACCGCCGCGCCGAGCGCCGCAGCTTGCCGAGCCGCCGGAAGTGTCGCGCCCGCTCGTCCACCATGGGTCTCCCCCGTCCGTCAGCCGGTGGTGCTCTCCCCGGTGCCACGATCCCGGCTCATGCTGGCCCGGATCTCGTCCAGCCGGGCCGACGCCGCCGGGTCGGTCGCCTGCGGCCCCACCGCCGGGCGCTCCTGCCGGCCGCCGAGCTGGTCGCCGGCCATGCTCGACCGGATCTGATCCAGTCGGGCCGACCCGGCCGAGTCGAGCGACGCCTTCTGGATCTCCAGCATCCGGCCCTCGACGGAGTTGCCGGCCAGCTCGGCCCGGCCCATCGCGGTGGCGTAGCGGCTCTCGATCCGGTCGCGCACCTCGTTCAGCGACGGAGTGCTGGCCGGCGCGGTGAGCGACGACATCGACTCCAGCGAGCGGGCCACGCTCTCCTGCATCTTGGCCTGCTCCAGCTGGCTGAGCAGCTTGGTGCGCTCGGCGAGCTTCTGCTGGAGGATCATCGAGTTGTTCTCGACCGCCTTGCGGGCCTGCGCGGCCGCGTTGAGCGCCTGGTCGTGCAGCGTCTTCAGGTCCTCCAGCGCCTGCTCGCCGGAGACCAACTGGGTGGCGAGCATCTGCGCGGACTGCTCGTAGCGCCCGGCCTCGGTCTCGTCGCCCTTCGCCCGGGCCTGGTCGGCCAGCGTGAGCGCCTGCCGCGCGTTGCCCTGGAGCTGCTCCACCTCGGTGATCTGCCGGGACAGCTTCATCTCCAGCTGGCGCTGGTTGCCGATCACCGCAGCCGCCTGCTGGACCAGGGCCTGGTGCTGCCGCTGCGCCTCCTCGACCGCCTGCTGGATCTGCACCTTCGGATCGGCGTGCTCGTCGATCTTCGCGCCGAAGGCCGCCATCAGGTACTTCCAACCCTTGACGAACGGGTTAGCCATCTCCGCCTCGTCCCCTCAGTAGCGTCGCGCCTACATCGTCCCAGTCGGACGCCACTCCGGCACCCGTACGTCCCTGATCAACATTACGACGTGAGCGCCAGTGGCGACCATGCGCGATCGGCCGGGATCAGGCGGCGCAGACCACGTCGCGCTCGGCGGGGCGAACCCGGGTGGTGCGCAGCGTCGCCTTGAGCGGCGAGTCCTGCCGGACCTGGACGGCCACCGCGCCGTCGGAGGTGACCTGCCGAACCCCCCGGTTGGTCGCCTTGCGCACGGCGGCCGCGGCCACCGGCGTCGACTCGACCGGCTCGTCGGCCACCGGCACCAGCACGCCCGGCATCTGCTCGGCCAGGGCGACCGTGTCGCTCACCTCGCGGAGCAGCTCGGACAGGCGGGCGCCGAGCGCGTCGCAGATCGCGGCCAACAGCTCGCTGGAGGGCTCCTTCTGGCCGCGTTCGATCTCGGAGAGGTAACCGAGGCTGACGTTGGCGGCGGACGAGACCTCGCGGAGGGTGCGGTGCTGCCCCTGCCGGCGCGCCCGCAGTGCGTCACCGATCACCCGGCGTAGCAGGACCATCGCACCTCCCCCTGAAATCGGGTCACCATGCCCGACCGACAGCGCCGGAGCCTTCCCGCAACCGTACCCGTTGACCGCCACGACGACATCCCACCCCGCCTGTCCAATCCCACCGGCCCGGCCGGTGCCGCGCGCCCGCGGTCGGGCGTGCCGGCGCCGGGACGGGGATCATCGCCGGCCGGCGCCCGCCGGGTCGGCCTCGGCGTCGCGGGCCACCTGGATCCGCTCGGCGAGCAGCCGCAACGCCTCGATCACCGCGGCGGTGCGGACGTGGTCGCGGCCGCCGTCGAGGTCGAGGCGGCGCACCTCGGAGCCGGCCGGGCCGGCCACCGCCACGTAGACCAGGCCCACCGGCTTGCCGTCCTGCGGTTCCGGACCGGCCACGCCGGTGGTCGCCAGCCCCCAGTCCGCGCCGCAGCGCTGCCGCCCGCCCTCGGCCAGCGCGAGGGCCACGTCCGGGTCCACCGGCCCGCGCGACGCCAGCAGGTCCTCGGGTACGCCGGCAAGCGTCGCCTTCAGCTCGGTGGCGTAGACCACCAGCCCGCCCCGGTAGATCGAACTGACTCCGGCGATCTCCACGATCGCGGCGGCGAGCAGGCCGCCGGTCAGGGACTCGACCGTGGCCAGCGTCTCGCCGCAGTCGTGCAGGCGGTGCACGACGGACGCCGCCGGACTGCCGGCGGGTCGCTGGTGTCTCGCGTCGGTGTCCTCCATGACCGCCCCTTCTTCCCGCGTCGCGCCGGCTTACTCGCCGGCTGCCCGGATCAACGCGCGGGACGACGCAGCCGCAGCGCCTGGGCCACGTAGTCGAAGCCGGTGGCGACGGTGACCAGCACCGCCGCGCCCATGATCCAGGGGCCGACCGGGGCCAGCGCAGCCGGCATCGGCCAGAGGTACCAGGTGATCGCCAGGATCTGGAGCGCTGTCTTGATCTTGCCGCCGCGGCTGGCCGCGATCACCCCGTGCCGGATCACCCAGAAGCGCATCGCGGTGATGCCCAGCTCCCGGACCAGGATCACCACGGTCACCCACCAGGGCAGCCGGTCGTACCAGGAGAGCAGCACCAGCGCGGCGCCGGTGAGCGCCTTGTCGGCGATCGGGTCGGCGACCTTGCCCAGCGAGGTGACCAGCGCGAACCGGCGGGCGATCCACCCGTCGACCAGATCCGTCGCGGACGCCACCACGAAGATCAGGCAGGCCGCCATCCGCCAGCCGGCATGGCTCATCCCGGACGCCACCACGGTCACCGCGAACACCGGCACCAGCACCAGCCGCGCCGCGGTCAGCAGGTTCGCGGCGTTGAGCAGCGGCACGGGGGCCGCCACCGTCGACTCCGCCCCGGTCATGTCCGGCATCGCCCCACGTGGCTTCCCCGCTCCGTCCGGGCCCGCCGTCACCGTGCCGCGCCGGGCGCCGCCGAGATCATCTCATCCGGCACGGCCACCAGGTCGACGCCCTCGGTCGCGGTCACCCGGGCCCGGACCAGGTCGCCCGGGCGCAGCGCGGCCAGGTCGACCCCGCCGCCGTCCGGCGCGACGAGCGTGGTCGAGCCGTCGACCTCGGGCGCCTGGTGGGCGGCCCGACCCTCGACCACCCCGTCGGCGACGGAGTCCACCAGCACCTCCACGGTCGAGCCGAGCCGCTCCTCGGCCCGCTGCGAGCACAGCTCGTCGGCGAGCGCGCTGAGCCGGTCGTAGCGCCGCTTGACCGTGCCGGCGGAGACCTTGCCGGGCAGCCCGGCGGCCTCGGTGCCGTCCTCGTCGCTGTAGTCGAACATGCCGATCGCGTCGAGCCGCGCCTCGGTCAGGAACCGGACCAGCTCGGCGACGTCCTGCTTCGTCTCGCCGGGGAAGCCGACGATGAAGTTGCTCCGGGCGCCCGCCTCCGGCGCCAGCGCGCGGGCCGAGGCCAGCAGCTCCAGGAACCGGTCGGTGGAGCCGAACCGGCGCATCCGGCGCAGCACCGGCTCGCTGGAGTGCTGGAACGACAGGTCGTAGTAGGCGGCCACGCCGGGCGTGGTGGCGATCACCTCGACCAGGCCGGGCCGGGTCTCGGCGGGCTGGAGGTAGCTGGCCCGTACCCGCACGATCCCGTCGATCGCGGCGAGCTGCGGCAGCAGCTTCTCCAGCGCGCGCGGATCGCCCAGGTCCTTGCCGTAGGAGGTGGAGTTCTCGCTGACCAGCACCAGCTCGCGGACGCCGGTCTTGGCCAGCCACTCGGCCTCGGCGAGCAGCTCGTCCGGGGTACGCGAGACGAACGCGCCGCGGAACGCCGGGATGGCGCAGAACGCGCACCGCCGGTCGCAGCCGCTGGCCAGCTTCAGCGAGGCCACCGGGCCGGTGTCGAGCCGGTGCCGCAGCACCTGCCGCAGGTGCGCCGGGGTGTGCGCGTCGGTCTCCGGCGCGACCCGGGTCGGGGTGCCGTGGCCGGGCAGCGACACCGCCGCCTCGCGCCGCTTCACCGGGGTCAGCGGGAGCAGCTCACGCCGGTCGCGCGGGGTGTGCGCGTCGATCGCCTCGCCGGCCACCACCGCGTCCAGCCGGGCCGCGATGTCCGGGTAGTCGTCGAAGCTCAGGACCGCCTGCGCCTCGGGAAGGCTGTCGGCCAACTCCCGCCCGTACCGCTCGGCCATGCAGCCGGCGGCGACCACCTTGGCGCCGGTGTCGGCGGCGGCCAGCAGCGTCTGGATCGAGTCCTGCTTGGCCTTCTCGACGAAGCCGCAGGTGTTCACCACCACCACGTCGGCGCCCTCGCCGTCGGTGGTCACCTGCCAGCCGTCGGCGTGCAGCCGGGCGGCCAACTCCTCCGAGTCGACCTCGTTGCGGGCGCAGCCCAGGGTCAGCAGGGCGACCCGGCGCCCGTCGGATGCGGAGGAGGAGGTATCAGACACCATCCGAGGGTACAGGTGCAAGGAAGGGCCCCTTCTTAACGCCTGCGGTAGAGAAGGGCTCCCCTCTCACCGCGCCGGAGCCGCCACGCGGGACAGGCGGTCCAGCAGGAAGACCTCGGTGCCGGCCAGACCGGTCGAGCAGAACACCGAGATCTGGTCCGCGCCGGTCCGGCCGGGGACCGCCCCGGCCAGCACCGCGCCCAGGTCACGCAGCCGCCCGGCGTACGGCTCGACGGCGGCGAGCATCGGCGGCGCGTACGCGGCGGCCTGCCCCGGCGAGTCGGTGACCAACACGTCGGCGGCGTCGAGCAGGTCGGCGCCGAACTCGTGCCTGTCGACCTGCTTGAAGCCGACGGTGTTGACGTGCGTGCCCGGGGCCAGCTCGGCGGCGGCCAGCACCGGGGCGGTGCTGGTGGTGGCGAGCACGACGAGATCCCGGTCACGCACCGCGGCGGCGGCGGACCCGACGGCGCGGGCCGGCACGCCCAGCTCGGCCCGGACCCGGGCGGCGAACGCCTCCCGCCGGGCGGCCGAACGGCTGTGCACGGTCACCTCGCGCAGCGGCCGGACCGCCGCCGCGGCCCAGACCTGGGTCCACGCCTGGCGGCCGGAACCCACCACGCCGAGCGTGGCGGCGTCCGACCGGGCCAGCGCGTCCACGGCCACGCCGCCCAGTCCCCCGGTACGCCGCGAGCCCAACTCCTCGCCGACGGCGATGGCGCGAACCGCGCCGGTGGTGGCGTCGTGCAGCACGACCAGTTGCCCGCTCTCCGGGTGCCCGAACGTGTCGTACGAGCGGAAGCCGTACCACTCGCCGGTGAGGTGGCCGGCGGTGAGCACCATCCGCCCGCCACCGAGCGGGGCGGACGCCCGGGGCGGGGCGATCAGCCGCCCGTCGTGCGCGGCGAGCAGCGCGTCCCGCATGGCGGCGACGGTGAGCGGGGCGTCCACGGCCGCCGCGACGTCCTCGTCGGAGAAGAGCACGGTCATGGGCCCATCGTGCAACCTGAAGTTCGCGTCAACTCCAGCCATGGTGGGCTTTCTCACCCCGCCCCCGGTCCCGCCCGGCCGGTGCTAGCGTCGGCCACGACGGTCCTCGGGCCGTCCCGGACGAGTGGTGGGCGTACCCGGTCAGGCACGACGCCCCGCGGAAACGACCACCGCCCGGTGCGACGGACCGGGCCCGCCCGTCAGAGGTGACACTCATGGCCTGGATCGTGCTGGTGCTCTCCGGACTGCTGGAGACCGCGTGGGCGATCGCCCTGGACCGCAGCGCCGGCTTCACCCGCCCCCTCCCCTCCGCCGTCTTCGCGGTCACCCTGGTCGGCAGCATGGCCGGCCTGGCGTACGCGCTGCGCGACATCCCGGTCGGCACCGGCTACGCGGTCTGGGTCGGGATCGGCGCGGTGGGCACCGCGCTCGTCGGCATGCTCGCCCTGGGCGAGCCGGCGAACCTGCCCCGGATCGCCAGCCTGCTGCTGGTGGTCGCCGGCGTGGTCGGGCTGAAACTCTTCCACTGATCGATGCGCGATCCGGTTTGGACGGCCGCGCGGTCGGGGTAGGTGATCCGCAGCTCACCGAGAGATCACCCCACGGAGGAACCCATGGCCGACGTCCACGCCACCGCCCGTCCGCGCAGCAGCGCCGCCCGGATCTGCACCATCATCGCGTTCGTCTTCGCGGCCATCGCGATCTTCATCCTGCCGCCGCTGTTCGGCCTGGTCGGCCTCGTGCTGGGCATCGTCGGCGCGGTGCTCGGCGACAAGCCGCTCGGCTGGTACGCCGCCGCCGCCAGCGTGGCCGGCGCCGTGCTCGGCATGATCATCGGCTACGCGATCCTCAACTCCTGAGGCCACCCGTCACACGGGCCCGCCGGTCGTCCGGCGGGCCCGTGTCGCGTCCGGGGTCAGTCCTCGCCGCCACGCAGGCCGGCCAGGACCTCCTCCAACTCGTCCGGCTTGACCAGCACGTCCCGGGCCTTGGAGCCCTCGGACGGGCCGACCACGCCCCGGGTCTCCATCAGGTCCATCAGCCGGCCCGCCTTGGCGAAGCCGACCCGCAGCTTGCGCTGGAGCATCGAGGTCGAGCCGAACTGCGAGGTCACCACCAGCTCGACCGCCTGCACCAGCAGGTCCAGGTCGTCGCCGATGTCCTCGTCGATCTTCTTCTTGCTGTCCTGCGCCGGGGCGAGCACGTCCGGCCGGAACTCCGGCTCGCGCTGGTCCTTGCAGAACTTCACCACGTCGGCGATCTCGCGCTCGGTCACCCAGGCGCCCTGGATCCGCACCGGCTTCGACGCGCCCATCGGCAGGAACAGACCGTCACCGCGGCCGAGCAGCTTCTCCGCGCCCGGCTGGTCGAGGATGACCCGGGAGTCGGCGAGCGACGAGGTGGCGAACGCCAGCCGGGACGGCACGTTCGCCTTGATCAGGCCGGTGACCACGTCCACCGACGGGCGCTGGGTGGCCAGCACCAGGTGGATGCCGGCGGCGCGGGCGAGCTGGGTGATCCGGACGACCGAGTCCTCCACGTCGCGCGGCGCGACCATCATCAGGTCGGCCAACTCGTCCACGATCACCAGCAGGTAGGGGTAGGGGCGCATCTCCCGCTCGCTGCCGGGCGGGGCCTTGATCTCGCCGTTGCGCACCTTGCGGTTGAAGTCGTCGATGTGCCGGACCCCGTTGGCGGCGAGGTCGTCGTAGCGCATGTCCATCTCGCGCACGACCCACTCCAGCGAGTCGGCCGCCTTCTTCGGGTTGGTCACGATCGGCGTGACCAGGTGCGGAACTCCCTCATAACTGGTCAGTTCCACCCGCTTCGGATCCACCAGAAGAAGTCGCACTTCATCGGGAGTCGCTCGGGTGAGGATCGACACCAGGAGTGAGTTGAGCAAGCTGGAATTGTGAGTCGGGATCAGAGTCCTACCGGCCAGGAACAGATGACTGGGGCTGTCCACCTCGATGCAGCGCACCGCCACGGATGGCACCGGCCGTACGTCGACGATGTATCGCCTCACCGTGCTGGAACGAATCTGCGTGACCTGCCGGCTGGCCTTCCGGGTGAGCCGGAACACTTTGTCCGGCGGCGTGAAGTGGATCCGGTAACAGGTCGAGGTCGCCAGGGATCGGCCCTTTACCTGCTTGGTGGTCATGGTCGCTTGGTATCCCAGGCCCAGAATCAACTCGAGCGCGTCTTGCGCGAGCCGTTCGGATGTGAGGGCCAGCTCCACCCCACCGCGCTTTGACACCGTGCCATCCGTGTCCAGGAGCCCGGCGAGCAGAGCTCGCCTCTGGGTCTCAGACCCACGCTGATAGGCGAGGGGGATGTGCTTGTCGCCGATCTCCCGGAACATGGCCCGCATCGTGCGGTACGGCATGACAGGCGCCGAGCGCTCCGGACCGGGCGGAGCTGCATCGCAGCACAACCCTGCCTTGCGGGCAAGGTAGACCGCCGTGTTGGAGACCCCGGCCTGACGAGCAGCCTTCGGCCCGCTCATGCCCTGCTCCACCAGCCGCAGAGCCGCCAGGATGCGATGCGCGCGTTCCTGCCGGTTGGAGATGGTGTAGAGAAGCTCGCTGGCAGGTTGCTTGAGGACCTCATAGCCCTCCGACCTGATCCCGTCGAGGATCTCCTCGTCCGCGCTCGTGATGCTGGCGGCTCCGGTAGTCCCGTCCCCTAACCAGCAGCCCAGCGTGTATGGCGCGATAGGCAGCTCCGCCTCGGGGTAGACCAACGGCTGGGCAACGTCAATGGCATGGTTCGTCCACTCACCACGAGGACCGACGCGCAGGCTCTCGGCAATCTGTCGGGTCGTCACCGGTGCCGCGTCGTGGACTTGACGGCTGGTAGAACGACCGGGAGCGAGAACCTGCTGGGACAGCGACCCGTACATGCGGTGGCGAGAGTAGGTCTTCACCCAGCGAGTGAGCTGGCGGCCACCGCGCTCATACGGGCGACGGGCCAAGCGCGCTTCGGTCGGTATCGATCGCAGCGCCTGATAGAGGACGTTACGGAACTGCGCGCCGAGGTCCGAGACCACCTCGCCGCTGGACGTCGGCCGGTCCGGTTCGCCCAGTACTTCCTCAACCCGACGGGCCACTAGGTCGCGGTCGTCCTCCGCCCAGTAGCTGCCGTTCTTCCACCGATGCTTGCGCTGAGTACGGCCGGCCCGTGTCGTCGTACGCCACTGGTGCTCCGCGTCCGCCACTATGACGGTTCCGTCGGAGAACTCCACCTCGTAGCACGGCCGTCCGTGCATGACCGGCGTCGCCGCGACCACGTTGCAGGGCCGGCCCAGCTCGTCGAACACCTGGTCGCCCACGCGCAGGTCCGCCATCGTCGACCAGCCCGTGGGCGTGACGATCGGAGTGTCGAGGGCCAGGGCCTTGCCGGCCCCGGTTGCGCCCGCCACCAGGATGTGCGGCATCTTCGCCAGGTTGGCCACCACGTAGCCGCCCTCGATGTCCTTGCCGAGCGCCACCACCATCGGGTGGTGGTCGCTGGTCGCGGCCCGCGAGCGCAGCACGTCGCCGAGCGACACGTTCTCCGGGTCGGTGTTCGGGATCTCCACGCCGACCGCGCTCTTGCCCGGGATCGGGCTGAGGATCCGCACGTCCGGCGACTTCACCGCGTACGCGATGTTGCGGGACAGCTGGGTGATCCGCTCGACCTTGACGCCCGGTCCCAGCTCGACCTCGTAGCGGGTGACGGTCGGGCCGCGGGTGAACCCGGTGACCGCGGCGTCCACGTCGAACTGCTCGAAGACACCGGTCAGCGCCGCGATCACCTCGTCGTTGGCCTTGCTCCGGGTCTTCGCCGCGGCCCCGGCGCCCAGCAGGTTGGCCGGCGGCAGCGTGTAGTCGCCGGCCAGGCCGGTGAGCGCGAGCTGCTCGGCGCGGGTGGGCAGCGGCGAGTGCTCCGGCGGCTCGGCCGGCTTGCGGTTCGCCGGCACCTTGGGCATCTTGCGCGGCAGCACGATGGTTTCCTGCATGTCGACGCCGGCCAGCTCGTCGTCCGGGTCCAGCTCCGCCGGGTCGAGCGGCGGCGGGAGCCGCTTCGCCGGCCGCCGGCGCGCCGGCTTCGGCGGCGCCTCGACCTCGTCGGTCTCGTCGACGGCCTCGGGGGCGTCCGGATCGGCGCGCAGGCCGAGCCGCTCCGGGATCCGGTTGATCGGGGTCGCGGTCACCACCAGCAGGCCGAACACCAGCAGCAGGAGCAGCAGCGGCATGGCCACCCAGGCGGTCACCGCCGACTTCAGCAGGTCGCCCACACCGGCACCGACCAGGCCGCCCGCGTAGTCGCGCTGGACCTCGTCGACCGGATTCTGCCCGATGTGCAGCATCGCGGCGGTGGCCAGCAGCATCGAACCCCAACCCACCAGGCCGCGACCGCGGTGCTCCGGGTCGACCGGGGTGCGCATCAGCCGCCACGCGCCGACCATCAACAGCACCGGCAGCACGATCGAGATCGCCCCGACGAAGAGGCGCACGGTGTCGGCCAGGTGCCGGCCCACCGGGCCGGCGCCGCCGCCCCAGATGCCCACCGCGGCGAGGATGGCCAGCCCGAACAGCAACAGGCCGGCGCCGTCGCGGCGGTGCTCCGGGTCAAGTTCCCGGGTGGACGCGGCCTGCCGGCCGGCGGCCCGGAACGCCCACCCGACCGAGTGCGCCAGCCCCATCCACAGGGCGTTGACCGCGCCGCCGACGAACGCCGCCGGACTCGGCCCGCGGGTCGGTCGCCGCCGGGCGGGCTTGCGCGCCGCCTTCTTCGCCGGTTGTCGGGCACGGTTGTTCGTGGAGCCACGTGGCGACGCGCCGCGCCGCCGGCTCGCCTGAGAGGTACGGCCCGCCATAGAGTCACGGTAACGGCGGCACCCGGCGGAACGCCGCTTTTCCGGGTCGTGTCCGCGTGTCACAGCACGGATCGGACCGTCGTTTGTGTTATTCGCCTCAGAAGGGATGCCCGATGGCGTCGCCGGAGATCGAGGACGGTCCGGACGGTCCGCTGGCCGGGCATCCGCAGGCGCTGCGGCCGCTGACCGGTGAGCTGATCGCCGCCGTGCTGACCCACCGGGGGTACGCGGTGGTCGAGGAACCCGACGGTGCCCTGGTCGGCCGCTGGGAGCGGAGCCTGGTCTGGTTCCACCGTCGCGGCGCGGCCGGCGAACAGTTCCAGGTACGCACCGTCACCGCGCCCCGGTTCGGCATCGAACGCGTGCCCGAGCTGCACGCGTTCTGCAACACCTGGAACCACGACCGGCTCTGGCCCAAGGCGTACGTGCACGTCGCCGACGACGGTGTCGCCCAGGTCTGCGGCGAGGTCACCACCGACCTGGAACGCGGGGTGACCCCGCACCAGCTCGACCGGCTGGTCGACTGTGGCGTCACCACCGGCTGCCAGCTCGCCGACGCCGTCGCCGACCTGCCCGGCGGGTCGGTCCGATGACGACGGCCCGCGACCGGGGGCTGGCCGCCGCGCTCGCCGACGCCCGGGACCGCCCCGACGGCGAGGAACGCTGCGCCGAGCTGGAGCGGATCGCCGCCCGCGCCGACGCCACCGGCGACCCACGTACCGCCCTCTCCGCGCGGTTCGCGCTGGTCGAGGCGTACCTGCACCTGGGTGAGCGGTGGCGGACCGTGGAGCCGGTCCGCCACCTGCGGGCCACGCTGGCCCGGCACCCCGGGCTGCTCGACGCCCGGCCCGACGAGCTGACCCGGCTGCGCCGGCACCAGCGGCAGGCGGTCGAGGCGCTCTTCGGCACCCCCCGGGTGGGGCTGGATCAGGCCCGGTCCCTGCTCGACACGCTCGCCGAGGAGCTGGGCCCGGACGCCGCGCCGGTCGCCGAGCTGCGCTGCCGGCTCGCCGACCACCTCGGTGACGAGCCGGCCGCCCGGCGCGCGTACGCCGACTGGACGGCCGGCGACCAGGCGGACCCGGTGGGCGGCTGCCCGGGCTGCGCCCCGGCACGGCGGGCCGACCTGCTGGCCGGCTGGGGCGAGCCGGAGGCGGCCCTGGCGGCGCTGGCGTCGACCGACCCGGCGGGTTGCACCGACCAACCCGAACGGTCCCTCGCCGCGGGCCTTCTCCCGTGGCTGCGCACCGGGGCGGTGACCCAGGCGGCACGGGCCCACGTGTGCGCGTACCGCCGGCATCGGCGGGAGCGCACCGCGTTCCCGCTGCTCGCCGCGCACCTGCGGTTCTGCGCGCTGGGCGGCTACCTGCACCGCGGGCTGGAGCTGCTGACCGAGCAGCTGCCCCGACTGGACCACCCGGCCGACGACCTGTCCGCGATGGAGTTCGCCGCGGCGGGCGCGCTGCTCTGCGGGCTGGCCGCGGAGGCCGGTCTCGGCGGGCGGCGGATCCACCGCACCGGGCACGGTTCCCGGCCGGCGGCCGAGGTGGACGTGGCCACGCTCGGCGCGCAGCTCCAGGCGCTGGCCACCGCGCTGGCCGGCAGCTTCGACGCCCGCAACGGCACCGGTCACCAGTCCGGGCGGATCGCCTCCTGGCTGGCCGAGCGGCCGCTCGCCGGGCCGGTGTCGCTGGCCGCCGAGAGCGAGTTCGACGACGAGCCGGCGGTCGGCCCGGCCGACCCCGGCCCGCCCGACCCGGAGGAGCCGGCCCCGCTCGACGGGGCGCTGCTCGCCGCCGTGCTGGACGGCCGGGGCGAGGCGTACACGGTGGAGCCGGACGGCACGCTGGTCGGGCGGTGGGGCGAGGCGACGATCCAGTTCCGGCGGCTCGGCCGGCACGGCGACGTGCTGCACACCCGGGTGGTGGCGACCCGCCGACTGCCGGCCGCCCGCCGCGCCGAGGCGTACGCGTTCTGCAACGTCTGGAACCACGACCGGCTGCTACCCGCCGCCTACGTGCACGAGCCCGACGACCAGACGCTGGTGCTGGCCGCCGGCATCACCACCGACCTGTCCTGCGGCGTCGCCCCGGCTCAGCTCGCCGTGCTGGTGGCCGCCGCGATCCGCACCGGAACGGCCTACGCCGACGCGGTCGCCGCGCTGCCCTGACCGGGAGCCGTCGGTCGGCGGAAGGATCCGCCCACGACCGGTCACGTCCCCTGGCGCGCGTGCGGGTTGCGGTCGGAGGTCGGCCGGGTGCGAGAGCGGCGGCAACCTGCGGTCGCGGATCCGTCGCCCGCGCCGGGAACGGCGCGAGCTATCCGTGCCCGCGCAGCCAGTCGGTCAACTCCGCGTCCAGGTCCGCCACCGCGCGCAGTCTCGCCCCGTCCACCCGCGCGGTGAAGACGCGCCGGGTGCCCGGCAGGTCCGGGTCGGACGACGCCTCGGTGGCGGTGAAGGCGACCTTCCGCCCGTTCGGGGCGAACACCGGCGCGAAGACGCCGCTCAGCGCATTGGGCCAGATGCCGGCGTGCGTCGACGGCCCCCCGGCTGCCGGGACGGTGAGGAACTCCGACTGGCCGGCGTAGACGATCGTCCGGCCGTCGGGCGACCAGTCCGGCGGGGAGAACTGGGCGAGCCCGTCGGTGGTCACCGCGCGGGACTCCCGCGTCTCCAGGTCGATCACGGCCACGTCGCCGTCCTTGACGTACGCGATGGAGCGCCCGTCGGGCGAGAACGTGCCCGGCCCGCCGACCTGGACCAACTGGTCGTTGCCGGTGCCGTCGACGTTGACGATGTTGAGCCCGCGCTCGCCGGGCGTGCCCCAGTAGTAGGTGATCCACCGACCGTCGGGTGACCAGTCGGGCCAGGACACCCCGCCCTGCGCGTTGGTGTTGTGCACCAGGACCCGCTCCCGCGTGCCGTCGCGCGCGGTGACCAGTAGGTCGTTCGCGCCGAAGCACCCCTCGACGTCCGGGTGACAGGGGTCGACGTCCCGGACGTAGGCGAGGCGGCCGGAACGGCTGACCGTGGCGTCCTGACCGGCGCCGACCACCCCGAGCGCCTGGCCGGTGACCGGATCCAGGCGCTGCGTCGTGTCGTAGCCGGACGCCAGCAGGCCCCCGCTCGCCTCGGCGGCGCCCGCCGGGGCGCCCCCGAGCAGCACCTGCCCCAGGACCACCATCGCACCGACCGTCGCCGCCATCGCGCGCTTCGCCATGCCCACCCCCGTTGATGTCCACACAGGAGACTAGAGGCCGGCCGCCCGCCGCGCTGCCCCGCCACGGCGCCGCCGACGCGGCGCGACCCCCGACCACCGGGCGGTGGGAGTGCCCGAAGGACCTGCGCCGCCGACGCGGCGCGGCCCCCGACCACCGGGCGGTGGGAGTCGGGGGCCGCGGTCCGTGGGGCCGCCGGGCGGCGGTCAGCGGGCGGAGAACGCCAGCGTGTACTCGCCGGAGCCGGCCAGGCCGACGACCCGGTAGCGGTAGGCGCCGGCCGGGGTGTCGGCGGTCAGCTTCGCCATGCCGTCGGCGTTGTCGGCGCGGGCCACGGTGCGGAACGTGCCGCCGGTGAAGCGCTGCAGCTCCAGCACCACCCGGGCGCCCTCCGGCGCGGCGACGCAGGCCTCCTGCCCGCCGCCGGCCGCCCGGAAGAACCGGCCGTCCGGCTGCACCTGGACGCGGCCGGCGGCGATCCGGCCGGTCCGGCTCACCTGGCCGGCGCACTCGGTGTCGGCGGCCGGCGGGGCGGGCGGCGTGCTGGCCGGCGGGGCGGTCTCGCCACCACCGGCCGGCGGCTCCGCGGGCGCCTGCTGGCCGCCGGCGGTGACCAGCGTCAGGTTGTTGCGCTGGAGGATCTCGTTGACCGGCTGGAAGAACGTGACGCCGCCCCGGGTGCAGTCGCCGGAGCCGCCGGAGGTGACGCCCTGCGCCTGGTCGCCGGAGAGCCACGCGCCACCCGAGTCGCCCGGCTCGGCGCAGACGTCGGTGCGGGTCAGCCCGGTGACCGTGCCCTCCGGGTAGTTGACCGTGGCGTTCTTGGCCTGCACCACGCCGCAGCGGGTGCCGGTGGTGGAGCCGGAGCGGCAGATCGAGGCGCCGACCGGGGCCTCGGTGGAGCCGTTGACCGGCACCGTGCCGCCGTTGAAGTCGTTCACCACGCCCTGCGGCGTCCAGTCGCCGTTGACCTGGACCACGCCCCAGTCGTCACCGGGGAACGAGGAGGCCGAGAACGTGCCCTGGGCGACCCGGTTCGACCCGGCGGTGCGGTCCCCCGGCCGGCCGCAGTGCCCGGCGGTGACGAAGCCGCCGACGACCGAGAAGCCGACCGAGCAGCGGCCGGCGTTGTTGATGAAGTAGGCGTCGCCGCCCCGCACGTCGAACAGCGGGCGGGGGGCCTCGTCGGCGGTGCGTACCCGGACCGGTCCGGCGCCCGTACCGCCGGCGGCGGCGAACCGGCGGCCGGCGGCCTCCGCGCCGGGCCGGGCGACCACCACCACGGAGTTGCTGGCCACGTCGACGTACCAGCCGGCGATGTCCGGGCTGGCGTCGGCGCCGGCGGCGTCCAGCCGGCTCTTCACCGCGTCCAGTTCGGCCACCGGGCGCGCGACCCGCTTGGGCACCGCGCCGGCCGCCTCCACCCGCTTCGCCTGGGCCGGGTCGGCCACCGCCACGTTGAGCGTGGCGCCGTCGTCGCTGAGCCAGCTGCCGCCGTAGTCGGCACCGAGTTCGGTGCGCAGCTTGGTGACCGTGCCGGCCGCCCAGCGTTCCGTGCGCAGTCGGCGTACCGCCTGGTCGCGGGTGAGCGACAGGTCGCGGCCGAGCGCGTCCAGGACCTCCGGGGCGACGCCGTCGGCCGCCGGCGCGGCCCGCCGGGGTTCCTCACCGGCGAACGACGGCAGGGTCACCGCCGCGGTCAGTCCGGCCGCCGCCACCACGACGCCGATGGCTGTCATCCGTCTGCGGTCCATCCGCCACGCTCCTCCCGACCGGCGCGGGGGCACGCCGGTCGGGAGGGAGTACGGAGACGCGCGCCGACCGGTTGAACGGCGACAGCCGGTTTCGACGCAGCGTGTCGGGGCTTACCCGGAACGCGACGACGCCGGCCCACCGCGAACGGTGGACCGGCGCGCGGACCCGTCGGGTCAGACCTCGACGACGGTCGGGACGATCATGGGGCGACGGCGGTACGCGTCGTTGACCCAGCGGCCGACCGTCCGGCGGACGATCTGCTGGAGCTGGTGCGGGTCGGTGATGCCGTCCGCGGCGGCCCGGTTGAGCGCGTCGGTGACCAGCGGGACCACCGGGTTGAACGCGTCCGGGTCCTCCGAGAAGCCCTTGGCCGAGACGGTCGGGCCGGCGACCACCTTGCCGGTGACCGAGTCGACCACCACGGTGGTGGCGATGAAACCGCCGTCGCCGAGGATCCGCCGCTCGGTGAGCAGCGACTCGCTGACGTCGCCGACGGCCAGGCCGTCGACGTAGACGTAGCGGCTCCGCACGTGCCCCACCAGGCTGGCCCGGCCCTCCACCAGGTCGACCACGTCGCCGTCCTCGCAGAGCACCACCCGGTCCGCCGCGACGCCGGACTCGATGCCGAGCCGGGCGTGCGCGCGCAGGTGCCGCCACTCGCCGTGCACCGGCATCAGGTTGCTCGGTCGCACCACGTTGAGCAGGTAGAGCAGCTCCCCGGCCGGGGCGTGGCCGGAGACGTGCACCTTCGCCACGTCCTTGTGCACCACCACGGCGCCGGCCCGGGCCAGCCGGTTGATCACCCGATAGACCGAGGTCTCGTTGCCCGGCACCAGCGACGAGGCCAGCACCACGGTGTCGCCCGGCGCGATGGTGATGTGCCGGTGGTCGCCGCTGGCCATCCGGCCGAGCGCGCTCATCGGCTCGCCCTGCGAACCGGTGGACATCAGCACGATCTGCTCGGGCGGCAGGTTGGTGGCCTCCTCGATGTTGACCACCAGGCCGGCCGGGATGTTGAGCAGGCCCAGGTCGCGGGCGATGCCCATGTTGCGGACCATGGACCGACCGATCAGCGCCACCTTGCGGCCGTGCTCGATCGCCGAGTCGAAGACCTGCTGCACCCGGTGCACGTGCGAGGCGAACGAGGCGACGATGATCCGCCCCTTGGCCTTCGCGAAGATCGAGTCGAGCACCGGGCCGATCTCCCGCTCCGGCGTGACGAAGCCGGGGATCTCCGCGTTGGTGGAGTCGGACAGCAGCAGGTCGACGCCCTCGGCGCCGAGCCGGGCGAAGCCGGCCAGGTCGGTGATCCGGCCGTCCAGCGGGAGCTGGTCCATCTTGAAGTCGCCGGTGTGCAGCACCAGGCCGGCCGGGGTACGGATGGCCACCGCCAGCGCGTCCGGGATCGAGTGGTTCACCGCGAAGAACTCGCACTCGAACGGGCCGAGCCGTTCCCGGCCGCCCTCCCGCACGGTCAGCGTGTAGGGCTGGATCCGCCGCTCGGCCAGCTTCGCCTCGACCAGCGCCAGGGTGAACTGGGAACCGACCAGCGGGATGTCCGGCTTGTGGGCGAGCAGGTACGGCACCGCGCCGATGTGGTCCTCGTGGCCATGGGTGAGCACGATCGCCTGCACGTCGGCCAGTCGGTCCAGGATCGGACCGAAGTCGGGCAGGATCAGATCCACACCCGGCTGCTCGACGTCGGGGAAGAGCACCCCGCAGTCGACGACGAGCAGCTTGCCGTCGTACTCGAAGACGGTCATGTTCCGGCCGATGGCGCCGAGTCCGCCGAGCGGCATGATCCGCAGACCGCCCTCCGGCAGCGGCGGGGGCAGCTCACCCTCGATGTGCGCCTCGGTCACGCGTCACCTCATTCTGCGACGCCGCCGCGCGGCGTCCGTCGTGTCGTCGGGTCATTCGGGCAGGGGCAGGCCCGCCGCGGCGCAGTCCGCGCGCAGCTGGGCCAGTTCGTCGCCGGTGGCGTCCACCAGCGGCGGTCGCACCGGGCCGGCCGGCAGGCCCTGGGCGGCGAGCCCGGCCTTGACCAGGATCGTGCCCTGGGTGCGGAAGATTCCGGTGTAGAGCGGCAGCAGCCGACGGTGCAGGGCGAGCGCGCCGGCGAGGTCGCCCGCCGCGAACGCCTCGATCATCTGCTTCGTCGCCGCGCCGGTGAAGTGGGTGGACGTGCCGACCACGCCGACCGCGCCGATCGACAGGAACGGCAGGGTCAGCGCGTCCTCGCCGCTGTAGAACGCGAGGTCGCTGCGGGCCAGCACCTCCGAGGTGGCGATCAGGTCGCCCTTGGCGTCCTTCACCGCCACGATCCGCCCGTGCTCGGCGAGCTTCACCAGCGTCTCGGTGGCGATCGCCACGCCGGAGCGGTGCGGGATGTCGTAGAGCATGACCGGCAGCCCGGTGGCGTCCGCGACGGTGGTGAAGTGACGCAGCAGCCCGGCCTGCGGCGGCTTGTTGTAGTAGGGCGTGACCACCAGCAGACCGTGCGCGCCGGCCTTCTCGGCCTGCGCGGCCAGCTCGACGGTGTGCCGGGTGTCGTTGGTGCCCACCCCGGCGACGATCCGGGCCCGGTCGCCGACCGCCTCGACCACGGCGCGGATCAGGTTCTCCTTCTCCGCGTCGGTGGTGGTCGGCGACTCGCCGGTGGTGCCGTTGAGCACCAGCGCGTCGTTGGCCTGCTCGTCGACGAGGTGGCGGGCCAGCCGGGCCGCGCCGTCGAGGTCGAGCGCGCCGTCGGGGGTGAACGGCGTCACCATGGCCGTGATCACCCGCCCGAACGGGCGCGACGGGCCACGGTCCGAGGTGGCGGAGTGGTCGTGCGTCATGCTCACAACCTAGCGGACGACCACCGGTGCCCCGGCGGCGAAGGGCGACGGTTCACTCGGCGTGCGGCGAGGCCGCCACCTCGGTGCCGTCCGGCAGCGTGGAGATCACGAAGTCGGCGAACACGTTCGGCGCCACGCCCTGGAGCTGACGCAGGCACTCCACGGCCAGCTCGCGGATCTCCACGTCGGCGTGCTCGGTGGCGCGCATCTTCACGAAGTGCCGCCAGGCCCGGTAGTTGC
Organism: Micromonospora humi; assembly: GCF_900090105.1. GTDB lineage: Bacteria > Actinomycetota > Actinomycetes > Mycobacteriales > Micromonosporaceae > Micromonospora > Micromonospora humi. The sequence goes on from NZ_FMDM01000019.1 coordinate 31,378, forward strand.
CGGTCACCACGATCCGCGTCTCGGTCGCGTTCGGCAGCACGGCCCGGGCCGCCTGCCGGGCCTGCTTGCGGCGCAGCGTCGGGTTGGGCTCGTCGACGAAGCGGGCCTCCAACCCCTCCAGCAGATCGGTGTACGCCCGCACCGCCGCCTCGGACGCCTCGACGAACCGCTTGTGCAGCTCCGGGTCCTCGGCGATCACCGCCGGCTCCACCATCGCCGCGTCCCGCTCCGGCACGTAGCGCTGGGAGAGCTGCGAGTAGGAGAAGTGCCGGTGCCGGATCAGCTCGTGCGTGAACGACCGGGAGACGCCGCTGAAGTAGAAGCTCACCGAGCCGTGCTCCAGCACGGAGAGGTGGCCGACGTCGAGGATGTGCGCCAGGTAACCGGCGTTGGTCGCGGTGGCCGGGTTCGGCTTCTTCCAGCTCTGGTAGCAGGCCCGACCGGCGAACTCGGCGAGCGCCTGCCCACCGTCGGCGTCGGTCGACCAGGGCACCTCGTCCGGTGCCTGGAACTGCGTCCACGCGATCAGCTTGACCTGGGGCTGCACCATCTCCGGCATGCCGAGGACTGTAGTTGCCCGTCGTCCGGCGTGGAAATCGGGCACGCGGCCGACCAACACCTGGGGCCGGCCCCGTGGCCGACGTCTCGCCGAGCCGGGAGTCCCAGGCTTCTCGGCGTGTCGGAGCCCGCAGGGCACAAGCCCAGAAAGCGATATACCTGAGAGTCATAATTATGACTGATAGGTATACCGCGCAAAAGCAGAGGGTGGTTGCACGGCCGTCACACAGTGTGGTCACCGCGCTCGGTCGCGGAGCAGCGCCGAACCCGAGCAGCGCCGACCCGCAGCGGTCAGACGTAGAGCGAGGGGAACGGCGCCCACGGCAGGTTGCGGGCCACCGAGAAGACCGCCCAGGCGGCCAGGAACACGCCGATCACCTTCGGGCTGAGCTGCAACTCGGGCAGCCGCCAGCCGAACGCCCGGTTGCCGGCCCAGGCGACGAAGAGCCAGGCCAGGAACGGCAGCGCGAAGACGAACAGGAAGTGGTGCCGGGCGGCCGCCGGCAGGTCGCCGTGCAGCACGTACCAGAGGGCGCGGGTGCCGCCGCAGCCCGGGCAGTCCAGCCCGGTGGTGAGCTTGAGCAGGCAGGTCGGCCGGGCGTCCGGGTCGCTCTGGGTGGGATCGCTGATCAGCGCGTAGGTCATGCCGAGGCCGACGCAGCCGAGCGCGGCCAGCGGCACCGCCCAGCGCGGGGCGCGGGCGTGCAGGCGCAGCACCGCCCGGGTGAACCGGTCGGGCTCGACCGGCTGGTAGGCCACCCCGGCCGGCCACGGCCCCCCGGCAGGCCCGGTCGCCTCGGCGTGCGGGTCGGGCGCGGTGGCAGGCCGGTCAACGCTCGTCACGCGCTCACCGTACACCCGCCACGCCCACCAACGCGGCGGCCAGCGGAGCGGCCAGATCGCCGGCGGCGGGCGGGGCGACCGCGTCCAGGCCGAGCCAGCCGGCGAGCCGGTAGAGCTCGGCGGCGAGCGCCATCGCGGTCTCCCCCTTCTCGACGCCCGGCTCGGCCCAGGCGGCGGGCACCAGCAGCACGCCGGCCTTCCGGTCGGCCTTCAGGTCCACCCGGGCGGTGAAGCGCTCGCCCTGCCGGAACGGCAGCACGTAGTAGCCGTGGACCCGCTGGGGCGCCGGCACGTAGATCTCGATCCGGTAGGTGAAGCCGAAGAGCCGCTCGGCGCGGGCCCGCTCCCAGACCAGCGGGTCGAACGGGCTGACCAGCGTGTTGCCGCGCACCCAGCGCGGCAGCCGGGCCTCGGCGTGCAGGTAGGCCGGCTGCCGCCAGCCCTGCACCGTGACCGGGGTCAGCTCGCCCGCCTCGACCAGCTCGGCGAGCGCCCGCCGGGCCCCGGCCACCGGCAGCCGGAAGTAGTCGCGCAGCTCCGGCTCGGCGGCGACGCCGAGCGACCGGGCGGCGATCGCGACAAGCGTGCGGTGCGCCTGCGCGTCGGTGGGGGTGGGCGCGTCCAGCGCCGCCGCCGGCAGCACTCGCTCGGGCAGGTCGTAGCGGCGGGCGAACGAGCTGGTGCGGTCGGCGGCGGTGACCTCGCCGGACCAGAACAGGAACTCCAGCGCCCGCTTGACGGTCGACCAGTTCCAGCCCCAGTTGCCGGTCTCCCGGGGCGCGTCGTGCTCGATCTCGGCCGCGGTGAGCGGACCACGGGCGGCCACCTCGTCGCGCACCCACGCCACCAGCTCGGGTTGCTCCTGGGCGATCCGGCGCATGCCGCCCCAGGCCTCGTCGCGCGCCTTGGCCATCCGCCAGCGCAACGCCGGGTGCAGCCCGACCGGGACCAGCGACGCCTCGTGCGCCCAGTATTCGAACAGCTCGCGGGGACGGCGGTAGGCGGCGGTGTCGAGCAGGGCGGTCGGGTAGGGCCCGAGCCGGCTGTAGAGCGGCAGGTAGTGCGCGCGCTGGAGCACGTTCACCGAATCCATCTGGATCAACCCGACCCGGTCGAGCACCCGGCGCAGGTGCCGGCGGGTGGGCACGCCGGTGGGCGCCGGGTCGGCGAAGCCCTGGGCGGCCAGGGCGACCCGGCGGGCCTGGGCGAGCGAGAGCGATTCCGGTGCGGCCATCGTCGGGACCCTAATCCACACCTACGACGTCGCCGGTGCGGCGGCTGGACCCCTCGCCCGTCGGGGCATACAACGGACAGGTGCTCACCATCCGCCGGGAGGAGCCGGACGACGCCGAGGCGATCGCCCGGGTGCACATCCACGGCTGGCAGGCCGGCTACGCCGGGATCATGCCGGACGAGGTGCTGCGCCGGCTCAACCCGCGCGCCTGGGCGCAGCGCCGCCGCGACCTCGGCACCGCCGACCCGGAACACCCGTTCACCACGCTGGTCGCCGAGGCCGACGGCGTGCTGGCCGGCTTCACCACGTTCGGGCCGTACCGGAACAACCAGGACCGCGGCGACCTCGACCCGGCGCACGGCGAGCTGCTGGCCATCTACCTGGAGCCGGCGCACTGGGGTTCCGGCGCCGGCTCGGCACTGCTCACGGCGGCCCGGGCCGGTCTGGCCGAGCGCGGATGGACCGAGTACCGGCTCTGGGTGCTCGCCGACAACGCCCGGGCCCGCCGCTTCTACGAACGGGCCGGGCACTCACCGGACGGGGAGGAGTCCACCTACCCGGTGCCGCTGCACGGCGGTCGCGACCCGGTCGTCCTCCGCGAGCTGCGCTACACCGCCCGTATCGACGGCTGATCCCGCCGGATCGGCAGGCCGAGCAGCAGCGCCAGGCTGATCCAGACGTACGTGTTGCTGCCCAGGAAGCCGTCCACGCCGGTGAAGTCCTTCTCCCAGGCCCAGACGATCCGGCTGCACAGCAGCGCGTACCCGATCAGCGCGGCGGCCAGCAGCACGCGGCGCCGGCGCCCCCGGGCGGGCGCCGCCGTGCCGTTGTCGACCAGCAGGATCAGGCCGGGCAGCAGCCAGACCAGGTGGTGCACCCAGGTCACCGGGCTGACCAGGCACATCACCGCGCCGGTCAGGGCCAGGCCGGCGGCCTCGTCGCCGGCGGCCACCGCGGCCCGGCACCGCCAACCCCAGACCACCAGCGTGACCAGTACGAGCAGCAGCCAGGCCAGCGTGCTCGGGTGCTCCGGGTCGAGCCGGGCGACCACCCCGCGCAGCGACTGGTTGGAGACGAACGCCAGCTCACCGACCCGGTCGGTGTTCCACAGCGCCTCGGTCCAGAACTCCCGGGAGGCGTCCGGGAAGAGGCCGGCGGCGACCAGCGTGGCGACGGCGGCCGCGCCCACCGCGGTCGCGGCGGCCCGCCAGCGGCCGGTGACCAGCAGGTAGACGACGAAGATGCCCGGGGTCAGCTTGATCGCGGTGGCCAGCCCGATGCCCACGCCGGCCCAGCGGTTGCCCGCCGGCAGCAGCCGGAGCAGGTCCACCGCCACCAGGAACAGCAGCAGCATGTTGACCTGGCCGAAGTTGACCGTCTCGCGCATCGGCTCGTACGCGGCGGCCAGGCAGAGCGCGACCGCGAGGGTGAACCACCGGGTCCAGCCGCAGCGGCGGGCCACCGGGTCCAGCAGCCACCAGACCACCACGGCGCTGACCACCACGGTCGCCGCGACGCTGACCACGATCGCGGCGTTCCACGGCAGGTACGCCATCGGCAGCATGACCAGCGCCGCGAACGGCGGGTAGGTGAAGCCGTACTGGGTGCCGGCCTTGAGGAAGTCGTAGATCTCCCCGCCGTCACGCACCCAGTAGGTCAGCGCGCCGTAGTAGACCCGCAGGTCGAAGAAGCCGTGTCGCACCGCCGCCACGGACAGGAACACGGTGACCGCCGCGGCGAGCGCCACCACGGCGACGACCTGCGCGGTCGTCCGCCCGGCACCCTGCGCCACCGTCCCCCTCCTCGCCCTGCGTAGGCTCACGTGCCATGGCTGAAGGCTACGTCCGCCCCGCGCGTCCCGAGGACGTCGCCGAGATCGCACGTATCCAGCTCGCGACCTGGCGGGTCGCGTACCGCCGGATCCTGCCCCGGCACGTGCTCGACAACCTGGACGAGGCATACCTCGCGCGGCGGTGGGGCGCGGCGGTGCAGGAGCCGCCCTCGGGCGCGCACCGGGTGCTGGTCGCCGTCGAACAGGCCGCGCAATCCTATCTGGTGGGGTTCGCCGCCTCCGGTCCGGCCGACGCCGAGGCGCTCGCACCGGGCGAGCCGGCCGACGCGCTCGCGTCGGGCGTGGTGGCGGTGACCGACCTGCTGGTCGAGCCGCGCTGGGGCCGGCGCGGGCACGGCAGCCGGCTGCTCGCCGCCGCGGTCGAGCACTGGCGCGCGGACGGCTTCGACCGCGCGGTCGCGTGGACGTTCGACGCGGACGCGGCGACCCGCGCGTTCCTCGGCTCGACCGGCTGGGAGCCGGACGGCGCGACCCGGGCGCTGGACGTGGACGACATGCTGGTCCCCCAGCTCAGGCTGCACGTGGCCGTCCCGGAGGAAAAAGTGCCCGCGCAGCGATGAGTTCGTGCCCGGCCGCCGGTCTGACCCCTGACGGGAGACACCGGCGGTCCCGGCACGGGGCGGGACCGCCGGCCGCCGTTCACCCCTTGTCCGCGCCCTCGTTGGCGCCCCGGACGAAGTAGCGCTGGAAGACCACGAAGAGCACCGCCACCGGGATGGTGGCCAGCAGCGCCGCACCGAGCTTCAGCGGATACTGGGTGCCCTTGCCGAGCGAGCCGCTGACCAGGTCGGCGAGCCCGCGGGGCAGGGTGAACAGGTCCGGGTCCTGCACCGAGACGAGGCTGTGCGGGAACTCGTTCCAGGAGCCCTGGAACGACAGGATGGTCAGCGTGATCAGAGCCGGCCGGGCCATCGGCAGCACCACCGACCAGAACGTGCGGAACACGCTGGCACCGTCGATCCGGGCCGCCTCCTCCACGCTGACCGGGACCGACTCGAAGAACTGCTTCATGATGAAGACGCCGGCCGCGTCGGCCAGCAGCGGCACGATCAGGCCGGCGTAGCTGTCGTAGAGGCCGATCTGTTTGAGCACCAGGAACTTCGGGATCAGCAGCACCACGCCGGGCACCGCCATCACCGCGATGACGGCGGCGAACAGCCCGGCCCGCCCCCGGAACCGCAGCCGGGCCAGCGCGTAACCGGCGAGCGAGTCGAGGAACACCCGGCCGAGCGTCACCAGCACGGTGACCAGCAGCGAGTTGCCGAGCCAGAGCGGAAAGGCGGTGCCCGCGAAGATCCGCTCGAAGCCGGCCAGGGTGAGCGGGTCGGGCAGCGGCGACAACGGGTTGGCCGCCGCGTCCGGCTCGGTCTTGAGCGAGTTGGCGAGCTGGATCACGAACGGGTAGAGGAAGACCAACCCGAAGAAGATCAGGACGCCGTACCCGAGGAAGCGGTTGAGCCGGGCGCGCGGCCCGCGGTCGGCGCGGCGCGCGACGGGCGCCGGCCGGTCGGTCAGCACGGCCATGTCAGGACCCCTCCGGTACGCGTCGCCGCCACCACCGGCCCCGCCGGGGACCGTCCCGGTCGGCCATCAGCCGGCGCTGGAACAGGGTGAACGCGATGATGATCAGGAACAGCACGAACGAGATGGCCGCGCCGCCGCCGTAGTCGAAGTCCCGGAACGCGGTCCGGTACGACAGGTACGCCGGGGTCAGCGTGGTCTTGGCCGGATCACCCTGGCTCATCACGTACACCTGGTCGAAGACCTGCCAGGAGCCGATCAGTCCCAGCGTGACCACCAGGAACGTGGTGGGCTTGAGCAGCGGGAGGGTGACGTACCGGAAGCGCTGCCAGCGGCTCGCGCCGTCGAGCATGCCCGCCTCGTCGAGCGCCACCGGGACGTTCTGCAACGCGGCCAGGTACATCAGCATGAACGTGCCCGAGGTGGTCCAGATGACCAGGCAGATGATCGACGTCATCGCGACGCTCGGCCCGGAGAGCCAGTCCCACCAGGTCAGCCCGAACGGGCCGCCGGAGGTCAGCGCGGCCGGCGGGCTGTCCACGCCGAACGCGCCGAGCAGCAGGTGCAGCACGCCGCGGCCGTCGGCGAACCACTCCGGCCCGTCGAGGCCGAGCAGGGCGAGCAGCCGGTTGACCGCGCCGGAGTTGGCGAACAGGAAGAGGAACACCACGCTGATCGCCACCGAGCTGGTGACCGAGGGGAAGTAGAACGCGCTGCGGAAGAAGCCCTTCCCCTTGAGCAGCCGGTTGTTGACCACCAGGGCGAGACCGAGCGCCAGCACGGTCTGCACCGGCACCACGATCCCGACGTAGTAGATGTTGTTGCGGATGGCGGTCATGAAGTCGCGCCGGGCGAGCCCGTCCTCGGTGAACAGCCGGCTGTAGTTGTCGCCGCCCACGAATGGCACGTCGCCGGTGAACGGGCTGCCCTGGCCGTTCCACCCGGTGAGGCTCACCCAGAGCGCCATCAGGATCGGCAGCAGCATGAAGAGGCCGAGGATCAGGATCACCGGCGCGACGAAGAGCCAGCCGGCCAGGTTCTCGTTGCTGCGGATGCCGCCCGGACGGCGGCGCGGTGGGCCGGCCGGCGCGGTGCCCGGCGCGGCGAGCGTGTCCGTTGCCATTCCCTCCTCCTTCGCTCGGGGGAGGTGTAAGGAGGGGCCCCTTGTTAACAACCGTCTGTTAATAAGGGGCCCCGCCTAACACCTCAGCCGCCGAGCGCCGCCTTGGCGTTCTTGTCGAAGTTGGTCAGGAGGGTCTTCGGATCGCCGGTGGCCAGGCCCTGCAGGCCGGCCTCCAGGTCACGCAGCACGCTGTCCATCTTCGGGGCGTTGACCGGGCCCTGGGCGTACTCGACGCCGTCGATGAACGGCTTGTCCGCCGGGAAGGCGCTGGTGTACTGGTCGCGCACCGACTGGCGGGACGGCATCACGCCGAACGCCTTGGCGAAGCCGATCTGCTGCTCGCCGGCGGTCATCGCCTCGACGAACTTGATCGCCTGCTCCTTGTACTTGGACTTGGCGGCGATGCCCCAGCACTGGGTGAAGGAGAGCGTGCCCGGCCCCTTCGGACCGGCCGGCAGCGGCACGACCTTGTACTTGGTCTTCGGGAAGTCGTTCTGCAGGGCGCCCTTGATCCAGTTGCCCTCGATCGTCATCACGGCCTTGCCCTTGCCGAACGCCTCCCCGGACCAGCCGGAGTCGAGCTGCTTCGGGAACTTCGCGTAGCCGTTGGTGAGCAGCGACTTGACGTACTGCAGTGCCTGGAGGTTCTCCGGGGTGTCCGCGGTCGGCTGCTTCCCGTCCTTGCTCATCAGCCAGCCACCGTTCTGCACCATGAACGCGCCGATGCGGTCCCGGGTGTCGCCGAGCGCGATCGCCACCTGGCCCTTCGCCTTGATCTTCTGGCTGACGGCGGTGAGCTGGTCCCAGGTGGTCGGTACGTCGGCGTCGGTCAGGCCGGCCTTGGTCCACAGGTCGGTGTTGATCTGCAGGGCCAGGGTGGAGAAGTCCTTCGGCGCGCAGTAGAGCTTGCCGTCGTAGGTGAACGCGGTGCGCAGGCTCTCGTAGAAGTCGTCGGGCTTGCTGACCTTGTCGCCGTACGGCTCCAGCGCGCCGACGCTGGCGTAGTCGGCGAAGCGGGCCGCGTCGACGTAGAACACGTCCGGCGGGGTGCCGCCGGCCAGCGCCTGGCCGAGCTGCTGGGTGAGGTCCTGCGCCGGGGTGACGGTGGCGCTGTTGCCGGAGGAGCCGGCCCACGCGGCGGCGGCGTCCTTGACGGCCTTGGTCTCGGCGTCGCCGGACGAGCCGATCAGGATCTGCAGGTTGGCCGGGCCGCTGGACTGCTTCGCGTCGTCGGCCGAGTCGTCGAAGCCGCTGCCGCAGGCGGCGGAGCCGAGCAGGGCGACGGCGGCGACGCCGGCCACCGCGGCCCGGGTGAGGATCCGAGTTTTCATCTGTCTCTCCTGGTGGGGGATGGGATCACGCCGAGTGCCGGAGCACCAGCGCGGGATGGAGCAGGAGCTGGGGGTCTCGTGGCTGGCCGTCGAGCACGCCGGTGAGCAGCTCGACGCAGCGGGCGGCGGCCTCACCGAGCGGTTGGCTGACGCTGCTCAGCCCGACCGCGGCGGCCACCGGGGTGTCGTCGAAGCCGACGACCGCGAGGTCGGTACCGGTGTCCCGGGCGGCCTGCCAGGCGCCGAGGGCCAGCGAGTCGCTGGCGCAGACCACTGCGGTCGGCGGTGCGTCGAGGGCGAGCAGCGCGCGCGCCTCGCGCTCCCCCTCGGCGATGCCGTCCTCGGTGGCGCGGTCCGGTGCGGCGCCGTCCAGGCCGACCTCCGCCATCGTGGTACGCCAGCCGGCGCGCCGGTCGTCGCCGACGCCCGAGCCGGCGGGCCAGCCGAGGAAGGCGATCCGGCGGTGCCCGGCGGCGAGCAGGTGCCGGGTGGCCTGGGCGGTGCCGGTGGCGCCGTCGACGTCGACCCAGGGGTGGGCCTCCGGGGTGTCCCAGGGCCGGCCGAACGTCACGAACGGCACCTCCCGTTCGGCCAGCCACGCGGTGCGCGGGTCGCCGTGCTTGGTGCCGGTGAGCACGAACGCGTCCAGGTCGTACGCGCCGAGCAGGTCGTCGTAGGTGGCGATCTCCTGGTCGTCACCGACGGCGGTGTAGAGGAGCACCCGGTAGCCGGCGGCGTCGGCGGTCTCGGTGAGACCGTGCAGGAAGCGGTCGAGGACCGAGCCGTTGATGCCGTCGCGGGTGGGTTCGATGCGGACGGCGATCAGCCGGGACCGCCCGGTCCGCATCTGCCGGGCGGCCTGGTTGGCCCGGTAGCCGAGCGCGACGATCGCCTCGCGCACCCGGCGTCGGGTGTCCTCGCGGACGATGTGCGGCGTGTTGAGCACGTTGGAGACGGTCTGCCGGCTGACCTGGGCATGCCGGGCCACCGTTGCGATGGTTACCTTTTCTCCCACGAAATCCCTCTCGCCTACCTTGAACGATCCAATGCCGATGGGGCAGGATTAGATCGTTCAAAGTTTCTGGAATGTTTCGCACTGTGCACCCGGCCACGGCCATCTGTCAAGACGTCCGTCGCCACCGATCAGCACCAGGAGTTCCCCCGTGACCGAACGCCACCTCCAACCGCTGCTGCACGACCTGGTCGGCGTGGCGCACGCCCCCACCAGCGCGCTGGGCGACGCGGCCGGTCAACTCCGCCCGCACGGCGTCCAGGGTGTCTTCCACGCCGACGCCCGGGTGCTGTCCCGGGCCGAGCTGCGCCTCGACGAGCGGGAGCCGGAGACGATCGGGCACGGCGCCGCCGGCCCGCACGGCGCCCGCTTCGTCGGCCTGGCCCGCTGGCTCGGCGACCCCACCCCCGACCCGACCGTCCGGGTCGAGCGCACCCGGCAGGCCGGCCCGGGTGGTCTCACCGAGGACATCGTCGTGTCCTCCACCGCCGCCGACCCGGTGCACACCACCGTCACCGTCGACCTGGCCTGCGACCTCGCCCCGATCGAGCACGTCAAGATCGGCCGCTCGGTCACGCCGCTGACGGCGGAGTTCGGTGAGCCGGACCGGGTGCGGTGGGCCGCCGACGGGCTGACCGTCACCGTGACCGGCGAGGGCGCCACCGTGGACGCCGCCGGGGACCGGGCCGTCACACCGCGCCTGAGCTGGCCGGTGACCGTCATGCCCGGCGCCGCGGTCACGCTGCGCTGGCGGCTCACCGTCACCGACCCGCGCGCGGTGGTGACCGCAGCGCCGGCCGACGCCGGTTGGGCCGAGCCGCGGGTCGACGCCGACGACCGCCGGCTGCTTCGGCTACTCGACCGTTCCCTCGCCGACCTGCACGGGCTGCGGCTGGCCGAACCGGCTCACCCGGAGGACGTCTTCCTCGGTGCCGGCGTCCCCTGGTTCCTCACCCTCTTCGGCCGGGACAGCCTCTGGGCCGCCCGGATGATGCTGCCGCTCGGCACCGACCTGGCCGCCGGCACGCTGCGGGTGCTGGCCCGCCGGCAGGGCGTCCGCGTCGACCCGGCCACCGGCGAGCAGCCCGGCAAGATCCTGCACGAGCTGCGCCGGCACGAGTTCGCCCCGAACCAGGGGCTCCGGCTGCCGCCGGCCTACTACGGCACCGTCGACGCCACCATGCTCTGGGTCAACCTGCTGCACGACGCCTGGCGCTGGGGTCTGCCCGCCGACCAGGTCGAGCCGCTGCTGCCGCACCTGGAGGCGGCGCTGCGCTGGCTCGGCGAGCACGCCGACGCCGACGGCGACGGCTTCGTCGAGTACGTCGACACCACCGGCCACGGCCTGGCCAACCAGGGCTGGAAGGACTCCGGCGACGCGGTGCGCTTCCGCGACGGCCGGCTGGCCGCGCCGCCGATCGTGCTGGCCGAGGTGCAGGGGTACGCGTACCGGGCGGCGACGGACGGGGCGGAGCTGCTGGACGCGTTCGGCCGCCCGGGCGCCGACCGCTGGCGCGACCACGCCGACCGGCTCGCCGAACGGTTCCGGGCCACGTTCTGGGTCGACGGCCGGCACGGCCCGCAGCCCGCGCTGGCGCTGGACCGGGACAAGCGACCGGTGGACTCACTGACCAGCAACATCGGCCACCTGCTCGGCACCGGGCTGCTGTCGGACGCCGAGTCGGCCCAGGTCGCGGCGCTGCTCTCCACCGAGGCGATGGCCGGCGGCTTCGGGTTGCGCACCATGTCCACCGACGACGCCGGCTTCAGCGCGCTGTCGTACCACTGCGGTTCGATCTGGGCGCACGACACCGCGATCGTGCTCGCCGGGCTGGCCCGCGACGGGCACCGGGCGGCGGCGCTCCGGCTCGCCGACGGCCTGCTCGCCGCCGCCGAGGCGTTCGACTACCGCCTGCCAGAGCTGTACGGCGGCGACGACCGGGCGACGCTCGGCCGGCCGGTGCCCTACCCGGCCGCCTGCCGCCCGCAGGCCTGGTCCGCCGCGGCGTCCGTGCTGCTGCTCCAGGCCGGCCTGGGCGTCTACCCCGACGTGCCGAACGGCCGGGTCGACCTGCGCCCGCTGGCCGGCCCCGAGCTGGGCGCGCTGAGCGCGTCGAACCTGCGCATCGCCGGCACCCCGGTCACCGCGTCCGTCGACCACACCGGCCACCCCACCCTGACCGACCTCCCGCCCTCTCTCAACCCAGCCCACATCCCCACCCCCCGCACCCCCCACTCCCCCCTCTCCCCCCGCACCCCCGCGCCCGCGCCCGTGCGTCGATCATGAAGTTGGCGGCCTTGTGGATCTCCCCCACTGCCGCCAACTTCATGATCGACGGCCCGGACCCAGGCGGGGGCGGGTCAGGACGGGGGGAGTTCGGCTACCAGTTCGTCGTCCTCCATGGCACCCGTGGGGTGGAAGCCGAGGGAGGTGTAGAGGGCTGCCGCCGCGGTGTTGTCGGGGTGGTAGCTGAGGCGGATCGGGTGGCCGGCCTCGGCGAGCCAGCCGGTGAGCGTGCGCACCGTGGCGCGACCCAGGCCCCGGCCCTGCTCGGCGGCGTCGATCACCATGCCCCCGATCCAGCGGGAGCCGTCGTCGTCCACGCCCCACATGACGTGCCCCACCACGGTCTCGTCGGCGTAGACGGCCAGCGATGTCCAGACGTCCGAGTGCGCGGTCAGCAGCAGGTAGCGGGCGGCCAGCGCCGCCACGAACGCGCGCTGGTCGTCGCGCGGCGCCACGTCGGCCACCGGCCGCCAGTTGTCGTCGCCCACCGGGCGCAGGGTCACCCGGCGGCCGGAGCGGTCATGCTCTCCAGAGTCGATCATGACCGCCAGCCTAGGAGCCGGTCCCCCGGCCGACCATCCATTTCGCCGAGCCGCCGCAGCCGGCGTGGTTAGGAGGGGCCCCCTGTTATGCAGAATGCGTTAACAGGGGGCCCTCCTTACGCGCCGGCGGCGTGGTCGAGGTACGGCCGGGGGTCGCCGGCGCCAAGGTCGGTGACACCGGCGCTGCGCAGGGCACCGATCGCCAGGGTCCGGCGTACCGCGGCGAAGGTGATCACGTGGCCGATGGTCCCGCCCAGCGTGTGGGTGGTCGGTGGCGTGCAGGTGGTGTCGACGAAGGTGTCCGCCAGGGTGCCGTCGGCGAGCGTCCGCGCCACGAACGCCCGCCAGTCGCGCCCGGCGACCGCGTGCCGGGCGGCCAGGCCGCGCACCGACCGGTCGCTCTCGTCGGGCCAGTCGCCGCCGCGCAGCGCCGACAGCCAGTGTTCCTCCTGCGTGACCATCGCGTTGATCAGCGAACGGAGCGTCGGCTCGTCGTCGATCGTCTCCACGGACACCGTGACCGGCCGGTCGAGCACCTGCTCGTCGAGGCCGCCGGCCCGGTCGATGATCGCGGTGAGGGTCTCGACGTGGTGGTCGACCAGGTTTTGGAGCACGTTCATCGGGGTCTCCTGACGGGCGGCCGGCAGCCGCAGGCCACCGGGCGGTTGGAAGTGGACGCCGCTCGGGCAGGGCAGCTCCAGATCGCGGAAGACCAGCGGCGGGCGCCGCCGGACCGCGGTCGGGGCGACGCCGTACGACCGGTGGAAGGCACGGGTGAACGCCTCGTGCGAGCCGTACCCGGCCTCGACCGCGACGTCGAGGACGGTCCGGTCGCTGGTGACGAGCCGGTACGCCGCCCGTTCCAGGAGCAGGCGCCGGCGCAGCGCGCCCGGCGGTTCGCCGGTGGCCGCGGCGACCAGCCGGTCGAAGTGGAACCGGGACAGGTGAGCCCGGGCGGCCAGCCCCGCCGGGCCCGCCGACGGGTCGTCGAGCGCCGCCTGGAGGACGTCGAGGAGGCCGGTGAGCCCGTCGTTCCGGTTCATGCGCCCAGCCTGCACCCGTCCCGGGCGCTCCCGCTTGATCGCCGTTGCGCACCTGCGGGAAACGGGGCCTAGTCGAGCAGGGCGTCCAGGCCGACGGTGAGACCGGGCCGGCGGACGACCTCGCGCACCGCCAGCAGCACGCCGGGCATGAACGAGGCCCGGTCGTACGAGTCGTGCCGGATGGTCAGCGTCTCGCCGGTGGTGCCGAACAGCACCTCCTGGTGGGCGACCAGGCCGGTGGCGCGCACCGCGTGCACGCGTACCCCGTCGATGTCGGCGCCGCGGGCGCCGGCCACCTCGTCGCGGGTGGCGTCCGGCGCGGGGCCGAGACCGGCCTCGGCGCGGGCCGCGGCGATCAGCCGGGCGGTGTGGGTGGCGGTGCCGCTCGGCGCGTCCAGCTTGCGCGGGTGGTGCTGCTCGACGATCTCGACCGACTCGAAGTGCCGCGCCGCGCGGGCCGCGAACTGCATCATCAGCACCGCGCCGATGCCGAAGTTGGGGGCGATCACCACACCCACCCCGGGCCGGTCGGCCAGCCAACCGCGCACCTGGTCCAGCCGCTGCTCGGTGAAGCCGGTGGTGCCCACCACGGCGTGGACGCCCCGCTCCACGCACCAGCGCAGGTTGTCCATGACGGCGTCCGGGGTGGTGAAGTCGACGACCACGCCGGCCCCGGCATCGGCGACCTCGGTCAGGTCGTCGCCCTGGTCGACGGCCGCGACCAGCTCCAGGTCCGGTGCGCCGTCGACCGCCTTGCAGACCTCCATGCCCATCCGGCCCCGGGCACCCAGCACGCCGACCCGGGCCGCCTCGGCCGGGCCCTTCTCCCGCACGTCAGTCACGGGGCACAACCTATCCCAATCGGGACGCGCCGTACCCGCCGGTCCGGGACACCGGACGGCCGGTCAGCGACCGACGGTGAAGGCGCCGGAGTCGAACGGGCCGACCACGGCCAGCGACATCGGCCGGCCGAGCAGCTCGGCCGCCAGGCCGTTCACGTCGGCCAGCGTCACCGCGTCCACCCGGGCCAGCAGCTCGTCGACGGGCATCAGGTTGCCGTAGAGCAGCTCACCCTTGGCCAGCCGGCTCATCCGCGACCCGGTGTCCTCCAGCCCCAGCACGAAGGAGCCCTTGCTCATCCCCTTGCCCCGGGCCAGTTCGACCTCGGTGACGCCCTCGGCCGCCACCCGGGCCAGCTCGGCGCGGGTCAGGTCCAGCACCTCGTCGACCTTGCCGGGCGCGCAGCCGGCGTAGACGGCGAACACGCCGCTGTCGGCGTACTGGCTGGCGTAGGAGTAGACCGAGTAGGCGAGCCCGCGCTGCTCCCGGATCTCCTGGAACAGCCGGCTGGACATGCCGCCGCCGAGCACGTTGTTGAGCACGCCCAGGGCGAAGCGCCGGTCGTCGGTGCGGTCGATGGCCGGGCAGCCGAGCAGGACGTGCGCCTGCTCGGTCTCCTTCGGCTCGACCAGGGTGGTGGCCGGCTTCGTGCGTACCGCCGGGGTGGTCGCCCGGTGCGGCGCCGGCGCGGCCGGGTCGGTGTCCAGCGGGGTGCCCCGCAGCGCCTGCCGGACCAGCTTGACCACTGCGGCGTGGTCGAGGTTGCCGGCGGCGGCGATGACGATCTGCGGCGCGGTGTAGCGGCTGCGGTAGAAGCCCTGGATCTGCCGCCGGGTCATCGGCGTGACCGTCTCCTCGGTGCCGGAGATCAGCCGGCCCAGCGGGTGGTCGCCGTAGATCGCGCGGGCGAAGAGGTCGTGCACCTCGTCGCCGGGCTCGTCGTCGTGCATGGCGATCTCTTCGAGGATGACCCCGCGCTCGGTCTCCACGTCGGCGGCGGCCAGCACCGAGTCGGCGACCGCGTCGCACATCACGTCGATGGCCAGCGGCAGGTCCTCGTCGAGCACCCGCGCGTAGTAGCAGGTGTATTCCTTCGTGGTGAACGCGTTGGTCTCGCCGCCCACCGCCTCGATCTCGGCCGAGATCTCCAGCGCGCTGCGCTTCTTGGTGCCCTTGAAGAGCAGGTGCTCCAGGAAGTGCGCGGCGCCGGCCTGCGGCCCGGTCTCGTCGCGGGAGCCGACCGCCACCCAGATGCCGAACGAGACGCTGCGCATCGCCGGGATCGCCTCGGTGAGCACCCGCAGCCCGCTGGGCAGCACGGTGCGGCGGACGGTGCCGCCGAGCGGGTCGTCGCTGAGGGTGCGGGTGACCGCCCGTGCCGGGGAGGACGAACTCACGACAGACCTGCTCTCCGTGCCACGAAGGGGGGTGGGACGAACGACGGCTCCAGCCCGCCGCGCGACCTGGAGCCGTGGGCCGGCCCGGGTGACGCGTACGTCACCCGGGCCGGTCGGTGATCAGCTGTGCCGGGTGCGGCGACGCGGACGGTCGCCGCCCTCGCCACCCTCCGAGCGGCGCTCGCCGCCCCGGTCACCACCGCGGTCGCCACCACGGTCACCGCCGCGGTCGCCACCCCGGTCACCGCGCGGGCCGCGGTCGCCGCCGCGGTCCCGGCCGGCCGGACGCTCGCCGCCGGCGGCCTCACCGGCGGCCGGCGCCTCGGCGCCCTCCGGACGGATCTTGTCCAGGTAGATCTTGCCGCGGGCGTCGATGTCCGCGATCTCGACCTCGACCTTGTCGCCGACGTTGAGGAAGTCCTCGACCTTCTCGACCCGCTTGCCGTCGCCCACCTTGGAGATGTGCAGCAGGCCGTCGCGGCCGGGCAGGAGCGAGATGAAGGCGCCGAACGCGGCGGTCTTCACCACGGTGCCGAGGAACCGCTCCCCCACCTTCGGCAGGGTCGGGTTGGCGATGCCGTTGATCCGGTCCACCGCGGCCTGGGCCGACGGGCCGTTGGTCGCGCCGACGTAGATGGTGCCGTCGTCCTCGATGGAGATCTCGGCGCCGGTCTCGTCCTGGATGGCGTTGATGGTCTGGCCCTTCGGGCCGATCACCATGCCGATCTTGTCGACCGGGATCTTGACGGTGGTGACCCGCGGCGCGTAGTCCGACATCTCGGCCGGGGCCTCGATGGCCCGCTGCATCACGTCGAGGATCGTCTGCCGGGCCTCGTGCGCCTGCTGGAGCGCGGCGGCCAGCACGTCCGACGGGATGCCGTCGAGCTTGGTGTCGAGCTGGAGCGCGGTGACGAAGTCACGGGTGCCGGCGACCTTGAAGTCCATGTCGCCGAACGCGTCCTCGGCACCGAGGATGTCGGTGAGCGTCACGTACTGGGTCTTGCCGTCGACCTCGTCGGAGATGAGGCCCATGGCGATGCCGGCGACCGGCGCCTTCAGCGGCACACCGGCCGAGAGCAGGCCCAGCGTCGAGGCGCAGACCGAACCCATCGAGGTGGAGCCGTTGGAGCCGAGCGCCTCGGAGACCTGCCGGATCGCGTAGGGGAACTCCTCGCGCGACGGCAGCACCGGGATCAGCGCCCGCTCGGCCAGCGCGCCGTGACCGATCTCGCGCCGCTTCGGCGAGCCGACCCGGCCGGTCTCACCGGTCGAGTAGGGCGGGAAGTTGTAGTTGTGCATGTAGCGCTTGCGGTTCTCCGGGGACAGCGTGTCCACCATCTGCTCCATGCGCAGCATGTTCAGCGTGGTGACGCCCAGGATCTGGGTCTCGCCGCGCTCGAACAGCGCCGAGCCGTGCACCCGCGGCAGCACGCCGACCTCGGCGGTCAGCGGCCGGATGTCGCGCGGGCCGCGGCCGTCCATCCGGACCTGCTCGCGCAGCACCCGGTTGCGGACCTCGGACTTGCTCAGCGAACGGAAGGCGGCGGAGAGCTCCTTCTCGCGGCCCTCGAAGCGGCCGCCCAGCTCGTCGGCGACCTTGGCCTTGATCCGGTCCAGGGCCTCCTCGCGGTCGGCCTTGCCGGCGATCTTCAGCGCCTCGGTGACCTCGGCGCGGGCCACGTCGGCCACCGCGTCGTACACGTCGTCCTGGTAGTCCAGGAAGATCGGGAACTCGGCGACCGGCTTGGCGGCCACCTCGGCCAGCTCGCTCTGCGCCCGGCACAGCTCACGGATGGCCGGCTTGGCGGCCTCCAGGCCGCTGGCCACGATCTCCTCGGTCGGCGCGGTCGCGCCGTCGGAGATCAGGGCCACCGCGTTCGGGGTGGCCTCGGCCTCGACCATCATGATCGCGACCTCGCCGTCGGCCAGGGTGCGACCGGCCACGACCATGTCGAAGGTGGCCCGGGCCAGCTCCTCCAGGGTCGGGAAGGCGACCCACTGGCCGTCCACGTGCGCGACCCGGGTGGCCCCGATCGGGCCGGAGAACGGCAGGCCGGAGAGCTTGGTCGACATCGAGGCGGCGTTGATGGCCACCACGTCGTACGGGTGCTGCGGGTCGAGCGCGAGGATGGTCTCGACGACCTGGACCTCGTTGCGCAGGCCCTTGACGAAGGACGGGCGCAGCGGCCTGTCGATCAGCCGGCAGGTGAGGATGGCGTCCTCGCTGGGCCGGCCCTCGCGGCGGAAGAACGAGCCGGGGATCCGGCCCGCGGCGTACATCCGCTCCTCGACGTCGACGGTCAGCGGGAAGAAGTCGAACGACTCGCGCGGCTGCTTGCCGGCGGTGGTGGCGGAGAGGACGACCGTCTCGCCGAGCTGGGCGACGACGGAGCCGGCGGCCTGCCGGGCCAGCCGGCCGGTGGAGAAGGTGATCTCACGGGTGCCGAAGGACCCGTTGTCGATCACGGCGGTGCGGGATTCGGTGCCGAGGTTGGTCTCGGTCATGTGCTGTGGTGCTCCTTCGCGTCGTCGGCCGACGACACGGGAACTGCTCAGGCGGCCGGTCTTCGATCGAAGCGCCCGGGTGGGCCGGCATGTTGCCGGGATTCCCGGGGGCCACTACCGGAGACCGGTGCTGACCGGCTCCCTCTCGGGTCGTCGCGCGGCCGGGGTTCTTTCTGGTGGTACCGGAACGGGGGAGCGGCCGAGCGGCCACTCCCCCGTCAGGTCATCGGCGCAGGCCGAGCCGCTCGATGAGCGACCGGTAGCGGTTGATGTCCTTCTTCTGGACGTAGTTGAGCAGCCGACGGCGCCGGCCGACCAGCAGCAGCAGCCCACGGCGGCTGTGGTGGTCGTGCTTGTGCACCTTCAGGTGCTCGGTCAGCTCCGCGATCCGCTTGGTCAGGACCGCGACCTGCACCTCCGGCGAACCGGTGTCGCCCTCGGCGGTCGCGTACTCCTGGCGGATCTTGGCCTTGGCTTCCTGGTCGAGCGCCATGTTCTCCCTGTTTCGTGGGTGGTTCGATGAGGTCCGTCGGAGCGGTCGTGTGACCGGTGCGACGGACCGGTTCCTCGCACCCGCGGCGTCGTGCAGGCACGCGAGGCCCCCGTCGGTCAGCCGACGTCTCCCCCACCCTACCAGCCCCAGCCCGGGGCGCGGTCAGGACACCACCCGGCGGGTGCGCTCCACGTCCTCGGCGATCTGGGCGACCAGCGGCTCGATCGCGTCGTACGTCCGTTGCTCGCGCAGGTGCGCCACGAAGTCCAGGGCCAGCCGCTCGCCGTACAGGTCGCCGCTGAAGTCCAGCGCGTACGCCTCCACCCGGCGCTCCCGGCCGGAGAACGTCGGGTTGGTGCCGATCGAGACCGCCGCCGCCAGCGGCTCGCCGCCGCGGCGCACCAGCCGGGCCGCGTACACCCCGTCGGCGGGCACCGCCGCGTACCGGTGGGTCAGCAGGTTGGCGGTGGGGTAACCCAGCTCACGTCCGCGCTGGTCGCCGCGGACCACCACACCCTCGACCCGGTGCGGTCGGCCGAGCGCCGCCGCCGCCGCGCGCACGTCGCCCGCGTCGACGCAGGACCGGATGTACGTGGAGGAGAAGACCGTGCCCGCCTCGGCGACCAGCGGCGCGCCCTCCACCCCGAAGCCGAAGGTGCGGCCGAGCCGCTCCAGCAGCGCCACGTCGCCCGCCGCCCGGTGCCCGAACCGGAAGTTGTCGCCGACCACCACCAGCGCGGCGTGCAGGTGCTCGACCAGGATGTCGTGCACGAACGCCTCGGCCGGCAGCCGGGAGAACTCGACGGTGAACGGCACCACGCAGAGCACGTCCACGCCGAGCGCCTCGATCAGCTCCGCCTTGCGGGCCGGTTCGGTGAGCACCGCCGGGTGCGAGCCGGGGCGCACCACCTCGGCCGGGTGCGGGTCGAACGTCACCACCACCGACTTGACGCCCAGCTCGCGGGCGCGCGCCACGGCGTGACCGATGGTGGCCTGATGCCCCTGGTGCACCCCGTCGAAGACGCCGATGGTGACCACCGAGCGCCCCCAGCCGCCGGGCGCCGCCTCGTACCCCCGCCACCGCTGCATGCCGATCCTCTCCCCTGTCCGCCCGCGCGCCGTCAGGCCGGGGCCAGGACGATCTCCGCGCGGGCCCGCCCGTCCCGCTCGCTGACGATAGCGATCAACCCGCCCGCCGGGTCGAAGACCGCGTACGGGCCGGCGATCCCGGCCGGGTCCAGCGGCCCGCCGTGCGACAGCGTCCGCGCCTCCGCCCCGGTCGCGTCCCGGCGCGGGAAGAACCGCGCGGCGGCGGCGTCCAGCGGCAGGTTGACCACCTCCGGCGCGCGCTCTTCGAGCTGCGCCAGGGTGGCCGCCTCGGCCAGGTCGAAGCCGCCGACCGCGGTGCGGCGCAGCGCGGTGAGGTGGCCGCCGACCCCGAGCGCCAGGCCCGTGTCCCGGGCGAGGGCCCGGATGTACGTCCCGGACGAGCAGGTCACGTCCACGTCCACGTCGACCACGTCCGGGGTGTCCCGCCGGATCTCCCGCACCTCCAGCCGGGACACGGTGACCCGCCGGGCCGGCAGCTCGACCGCCTCCCCGTCGCGGACCCGCTTGTACGCCCGCTCACCGTTGATCTTGATGGCGCTGACCGCGCTGGGCACCTGGTCGATCTCGCCGGTCAACGCCGCCAGCGCGGCCCGCACCGCGTCGTCGGTGACCGCGCCGGCCGGGGTGCTCGCGATCACGTCGCCCTCGGCGTCGTCGGTGACCGTGGACTGGCCCAGCCGGATCGTGGCGGCGTAGCTCTTGCCGGCGCCGATCACGTAGGTGAGCAGCCGGGTCGCCCGCCCGACGCCGATCACCAGGACGCCGGTGGCCATCGGGTCCAGCGTGCCGCCGTGCCCCACCCGGCGGGTCCGGGCCAGCCGGCGGATCCGGGCCACCACGTCGTGCGACGTCATGCCGCCGGGCTTGTCGACCACGATCAGACCGTCTGTGCTCACGACCGCCAAGCCTGCCAGACGGCGGTGATCGGCCCTGCGGGGGATACCGCCGCCGGTCAGCGGACCGCGCCGACCACCACCCAGGCGCCGGAGCGCAGCCGCAGCAGCAACGCGACCAGCCGCAGCACCACGAACAGCGTCAACCCGGCCCAGATCCCGCCGAGCCCGAGGTCGAGGCCGTAGGCCAGCCAGATCGCCGGCAGGAACCCGCCGAACGCGGCCACGATGGTGAGGTTGCGCAGGTAGCGCACGTCGCCGGCGCCGATCAGCACCCCGTCGAGGGCGAACACCACGCCACCGATCGGCTGGAGCGCCACCAGCCAGGGCCAGGCCACCATGGCCTGTTCGCGTACCTGCGGATCGGAGCTGAACAACGACGGCACCAGACCGGCGCCGGCGGCGATCAGCACCGCGAACGCCACGCCGCACAGGCCGCCGAGCAACGCGACGCGGCGCGCGAGGAACCGCGCGCCGGCCGCGTCGCCGGCGCCGAGCGCGGCGCCGACCAGCGCCTGCGCGGCGATCGCGAGGGCGTCCAGCACCAACGCGGTGAAGAACCAGAGTTGTACGGCGATCTGGTGCGCCCCCACGGCGGCGGCGCCGAAGCGGGCCGCGACCGCGGTGGCGGACAGGAAGCTCGCCTGGAACGCGACGCCGCGGACCAGCAGGTCCCGGCCGAGCACCAGCTGCTGCCCGATCACCCGTGGTCGGGGTCGCAGCGCGATCCGCTCCCGCACCAGCGCGGCCGCGAAGAGGCCACCGGAGAGTGTCTGCGCGACCGCGTTGGCCACGGCGGAACCGACCAGGCCGAGGCCCGCCGGATAGACGAGCAGCGGGCAGAGCAGCGCGGAGAGCAGGTTGGGGGCGAGCACGAACAGCAGCGGCCGGCGGGTGTCCTGGATGCCCCGCAGCCAGCCGTTGCCGGCGGCCGCGAGCAGCAGGCCGGGCGCGCCGAGCGCCGCGATCCGCAGCCATCCGGCGGCGGCGTCGGCCACCTCGCCGGGACCGCCGGCGAGGGTACGCGCCAGCGCGCCCCCGCCGAACGCGATGGCGACCGCCACCAGCAGCCCGGCGGTCAGCGCCAGCCAGGACGCCTGAACGCCCTCGGCCACCGCGGCGGCCCGGTCGCCGGCGCCGAACCGGCGGGCCGACCGCCCGGTGGTGCCGTACGCCACGACGGTGCCGATCCACGCGGTGAGCGTCATGACCGTGCCGCCGACGGCGAGCGCGGCGAGCG
Organism: Micromonospora humi; assembly: GCF_900090105.1. Lineage (GTDB taxonomy): Bacteria > Actinomycetota > Actinomycetes > Mycobacteriales > Micromonosporaceae > Micromonospora > Micromonospora humi. The sequence goes on from NZ_FMDM01000019.1 coordinate 53,202, forward strand.
GCACCCGGCCCAGGTGACCGACCACCGCGGTGTCGACGAGGACGTAGAGCGGCTCCGCGGCCAGCACCACCAGGGCGGGGAGCGCGAGCGCGGCGATCCGCCGGGGCGACACGGCGGTGGCGGGTGCGACGGTGCTGCTCATCGCCGCCGATCGTGGCACGCGCCGAGTAAGGGCCGCAACCCCTAGGGCTGCTTACCCCACCCCGCCAGGAAGCGGGCCACGTCCCGCCGGTCGCGCAACCGGCGCACCGGTAGGCCCGGGGCGTAGGCGGCGACGGCTCCCAGCACCCGGGGACGGGAGTGACGCGGGTAGCGCCAGACGTAGCGCAGGAGGCCGACGTCGACGCGCTCCGGGCAGCCCTCGGGAAGGTCGGGCCGGGGCGCGACGCGGCGGGCCCAGCGGCGACGCAGCACCCGCACCAGGCACCGCAGCCGGTGCGGCTCGCAGAGCACCAGCAGGTCGGCGCGGGGCAGCCGGAGGTCGAGCGTGCCGGCATAGTTGCCGTCCATCACCCAGGCCGGGCGGGCGGCCAGCGCGGCCACCTCGGCGCGGAACTCGTCGCCGGTCGGTGCGACCCAGCCGGGCCGCCAGTAGTGGCGATCGAGGTGGATCAGCGGCAGGTCGAGTCGCCGGGCCAGCTCCCCGGCGAGGGTGCTCTTGCCGGCACCGGAGCTGCCGACGACGAGGATGCGGCGCATCGGGTGACGGTAGCGCCACCGCTCCCGGGACGTGGCGGCCCGACGCGCGGGCTCCGGCCCGGCGGACACGGCTCCCACCGGCGGGCTCGGCCTCCCGCTCACGGAAGCCAGCTCTGCACCGGCAGGCTCCCGCTCCCGCTCACGGAAACCGACTCCGAACCGGCGGGCTCGGCTCCGCGGTCAGGGGGCCGGGCTCAGGTCGGCGGGATGCGATTCGGGCCGAGATGGTCGCCGGCTTTCGGCGACCGGTGCGGCGGTGACGCCGGCGAGGGGCCGATCACGGTGCCGCGATGCCCCGGCCGGCCGGCGTCACCGCCGGACGGCCTGCGTCACTGGCGGGTGTCCATCGAGGTCTGCAGCGCGCGACGCATCTGCTCGCGCGCCTCGTCGGTGGTGGTCTCGGTCTGCGGCTTGCGCTTGCTCGGCATGGAGTGTCCTTCCAGGGTGCGGACCACCGAGACACGGCGGCCCTGCGGGCGTCCGGCGCCCCGTCGTCGACGGCGCGACAACCGTCACGCCGCGACCGGAGTCGTCGGTCTGCTGCGCGCCCGGCCAGCGGTCCGGGATCACCGGAGCGGCTCGCCTGGCAGCGTGAGCCCGGGTCGGTCTGACCCTGGAGAGAGGCGGCGCCGGGTGTGGCACCACCGCCCGTGACCAGCGCCGCGAAGCGCCGATCCCTCACCCAAATTAACGTTCACTTTCCAGATAGTGCCCACTGTTCCCGCGATGCGGACAGGGCAACCCCTTTTCCGGCGGCGTCTCAGCGGGCGAGAAAGTGCCAGCCCAGCCACCACCAGAAGCCGAACAGACCGATCCGGCCCACCGGCACCGGCCCCACCTCGTAGCGCATGACGAAGGCGCAGACGTCGGCGAGGGACGGGATGCGCGACCCCTCGCGGCGTGCGGCCCACTCCACGGCCGCGAACAGCAGCACTGCGGTCAGGAAGCCGCCGATGGCCAGCGCGCGCATCATCGGCGCACCAGTCCCCAGAACGCCGCCAGCCAGGCGAACCAGGCCGCCGAGCGGGCCAGGTGGTCCTCGAGCAGCGGGTCGGCCAGCCGGGAGAACGTGGGAAACTCGTCGCCCACGGACAGCACGAAGGTGGCCCCCTCGAAGACCCCGAAGACGGTGACCGGCAGCAGCCACCACAGCGCGGCCGAGGACAGCCGACGTGGCGCCGGACGCCGGGGAACCCGGTTGCTCAGGCCGACCCAGATCAGCCCCCCGCCGGTGCCGAGGATGTAGAGGTTCGCCGCGGTCGAGAACGACGGCAGTTGACCACCGACCAGCGAAAGGCAGATCAGCACCGGTACGGAGACGACCGGCCGGTCCCAGACCCGGGGCGCCTCGGCGGTGAGCTCGGGGGGATGATCCATCACCCGATTGTCCCCAGCGTGACGTAAGGCGGGAAGGCCGGCACGCCTCGTGATTGCCGCGAAACGCAGAAGGCCGGCACCCGTCGTTCGGGTGCCGGCCTTCACGTGTGTGCTTACTTGGTCCAGTGCTGGTTGACGAGGTCGGTGGCCTGCTTCTCCCACTGGGCGTAGGCGTCCGGGTAGGCCGAGACCTGCACGGTCTGGGCGGCCTTGGTCAGCGGCATGTCCTGCCAGCCGTCGACCTGCTTCAGCCCCTTGAGGAACGCCAGGGTGGAGTACTCGGGGTCGGTGATCTGCTCCGGGCTGCCCCAACCGCTGGAGGGGCGCTGCTGGAACAGGCCCAGCGAGTCGTGGTCATTGCGGTCGCCGAGGTGGCCCAGGTTCTCCAGCTTCGACTCCTGCAGGGCGGTGGCGATCGAGACGACCGCGGCGCGCTCGGGCAGGCCGGCCTTCTTCGTCGCGGCGATGATCGCCTTGACGTTGGCGGTCTGCTCGTCATTCAGCGCGATGGTGGACTGCTCACCCTGCACACTCGCCACCGCGACCGGCGTGGTGCCGGCGTGGGCGGGCTCGGCGTGCGCGGCGATCGGACCGGCGAACACACCACCGGTAAAGGCCAGACCGGCAACACCCAGGATGCTCTTACGCAGGATCGTGTTCATGGTGGGGGCTCCATTCGGGGGTCGACGCACCCCGTCGGGGGGACGGGGGTGCGGGGGCACCGTCAGGCGCTCAGAAGACTGGGGGATCCGGCATGCTCGCGGGGCAGGACGCTGCCTCGTCGCGGGTGCCGGGAGTGTGTGTAACGACCGGGCGGCCACCGTCATTCCCTCGGGGGCGGGGCCGGCGGCGCGCCGGGGCGCGCCCACCTTCCTCGGCCGGTCACGGGGATACAACGCCGGGCCCCCGCCGGCCATTCCGCCGCCAGGGTGCCACCGACCACCGCCGAACCGGACATCCCGCCCACCCGGCACGCCGGGGTGCGACACCACAGCCGTCCGGACGCCCGACCGCTCGGCCCTGACCGGAGCATCCCGACGCCGCAGACACCCATCACGTTCCACCCGCCGGCCGCAGACCTCGCGGGTGGAACGGCATGGGTGCCTCAAGTGCAACCAGACACCCGTAGCGTTCCACCCGCCGACCACAGACCTCGCGGGTGGAACGGCATGGGTGCCTCAAGTGCAACCAGACACCCGTAGCGTTCCACCCGCCGGCCCGGCGCAGCCTCGGGCCTCGCCAGAGCCGGGGACAGGAACGCATGGACTCCTGCGCCTCGGCCGGCAGGCGACGACTGAAGCGCCACCTTCACTGCTACCGCTGGACTCGACTACGCCCGGGGCAGCGCCCGACCGGCGCGAGTTCAGGCGCGGGGAATCAGCACGGCGGTGGGGAGGGCGGCGCGGATGCCTGCCACCACGGCGTCGATCGGGCCGCGACCGGTGAAGCCGGCCGCGAACCGGTGCCCGCCGCCGCCGAGCCCCACGGCCACCCGGCTCACGTCGACCGCGCCCTTGCTGCGCAGCGAGACCGCCCACTCGGCCTCCCCGGACTGCTTGACCACACAGCTCACATCGGCCTCCGCGGTGCAGCGAACGGAGTCGATCAGCGCCTCCAGCACGTACGCCGGTTGGTCGTGGCGGGCCAGGTCGTCGTGGGTCGCGTACGTCCAGACCAGGCCGTGCCCGGCGGCGGCCGCCGGTTCGAGCGTGGCCCGGCCGAGCACCTCGCCGAAGAGCCGGACGGCGCCGAACGGGCGGGTGTCGAACACCTGCCGGGAGATGTCGCCCGGCCGGATGCCGGTGGCCAGCAGACGCGCGGCCATCTCGTGCACGGCGGGGGTGGTCGCCTCGAAGCGGAACGAGCCGGTGTCGGTGGTCAGCGCCACGTAGAGGCCGGTCGCCGTCGGAGCGTCCACCGTCACCCCGAGCCGGTCCAGCAGCCCCAGGGCCACCACGGAGGTGGCCGCCGCGTGCGGGTCGACCAGGTTGACGGTGCCGAAGCCGGTGTTCGAGGCGTGGTGGTCGAGCACCAGCGCCGTGCCCGCGGTGGCCAGCCGGTCGGCCAGGTCACCGAGCCGGGACTCGCTCGCCGCGTCGAAGCAGATCACCAGGTCCGGGTCCGGGTAGGCGTCGTCCTGCGACACCAGCAGCTCCACGCCGGGCAGCCAGCGGAACGGCTCGGGCACGCCCGCCGGGCCGGGGAACGTGGCCTGGAGCTGACGTACGCCGAGCCGGCGCAGGCCCAACGCGAAGCCGAGCATGCTCCCGAGCGCGTCCCCGTCCGGGTTGACGTGGCAGATGAGCAGCACCCGCGCGTCGGCGCGGAGGTCGCGTACCGCCGCGACGGCGGCCGCCCAGTCGGCGTCGGTGGGACCGCCCGCCGCGGCGTCGTCAGGCCCGGCGGCGGCCGGCGCACCGGCCTCGGCGTCCTCGACGGCCTCGGTCACCGCCGGTCGCCGCCGCGCGGCTCGTCGTCCGTCGACGACGCGCCCTCGGCCGGCTCGTCCTCGTCGTCCTCCTCCACCCGGTACGGCTGGGCGTCGCCCGCGTAGGCGGCCTTGGCGGCCAGCCGCTGCACCTCGGCGTCGGCGGAGCGGGCGGCGGTGAGCAGGTCGTCGATGTGCTTGACCTGGTTCTGCACGTCGTCGAGGACGAAGGTCAGCGTCGGCGAGTGCCGCAGCCCGAGCGCCTTGCCGACCGTGCTGCGCAGCATGCCCTTGGCGCTCTCCAGCGCGGCGGCGGTGCTCGCCTGGGCCGCCGCGTCGCCGAGCACCGTGTAGAAGACGGTGGCGTCGCGCAGGTCGGCGGTGATCCGGGCGTCGGTGATCGTGATCATGCCGAGCCGGGGGTCCTTGATCTGGCTCCGCACCACCGACGCGACGAGTTCACGGACGCGCTCCGCGTGCCGGCGTACCTTGGCCGGATCCGACATGTCCCCCACCTCCACGATCACTGTTCCTACGACCCCGGCGCGCCTGACGCCGCGATCGGGAAACCGCCGGCCGGGGACGGGCTGCGCCCGGGCCCGACCGCCCAACGTCCGAGAACATTACCCGCGCCCCACGGGGCGGCGCGCGGCACGGCCGGGCTGCCGCGCGACGCGCCGACGGTGTCAGTCGTCCGCGCCGTGCAGGCGGCGGCGCACCGACAGCAGCTCGGTCTCCGGGCGGGCGGCGACCAGCCGCTCGCAGGAGTCGAGCACCTCACGGACGTGCGCCGGTTCGGCGGCCACCACGGCCACCCCGATCTCGGCCCGGCCGTGCAGGTCGAGCGCCCCGACCTCGGCGGCCGAGACCTCGAACTTGCGCAGCGCGGCGATGATCGGCCGGACGTAGGACCGCTTGGCCTTCAGGGAGCGGGAGTCGCCCGGGAGCAACAGGTCGAACAACGCGGTTCCGGTATACACGGCGAGCAACGGTACGCGGCGCGCGGTTCACGTGGCACCCGATTACGGCGCGACCGCGACCAGCACGTCCCGCTCGATGGCCTGGTCGACCCGGTGGGCGAGGTCCCGCCAGCCGGGCCCGTCGACCACCCGCAGGCCGGCGGCGGTCAACACCGCCTCCGCCTCGGCGCGCGGCGCCACGTGCGTGTTCCAGGACAGCCCCAGGGCGCCGCCCGGGCGCAGCAGCTCACGCCACACCGGTACGGCGGCGGCGAGCAGCTCCAGTGGGCTGCGGGACAGGCCCTGGCCAGTGCGGCTGCCGTGCGCCACTCCGTACGGGGCGTCGGTGACGATCACGTCGGCGCACCGGGGGCGCAGCACCTCGCGGGCCCGGGTGGTGTCGGTGTTCAGCACGACGACCCGCTGGGTGACGCCGGCCCGGTGCGCGTCCTTCGACGGCGAGAGCACCGCCTCGAAACGTCGGGCGACCAGCTTGCGGTCCCGGCGCACCGACGTGGTCTCCGCGGTGTGCTTGAGTCGCTTGCGGCGCAGCCAGGTGCGCAGGAACCCGGCGTACGCCTCCACGTCCTGGCTGTCGCGTTCGACGCCGATGCCGTCGTGGCCGTACATGAGCGCCTGGTTGAGCGTGGTGCCCCGGCCGCAGAGCGGGTCCAGCACCACGAGCCCGCCGTCGAGCATCCGGGGCGCGGCGGCGGAGGCGAGCAGCGTGACGTTGAGCAGCAGCCGGGTGAACTGCTCGTTGGTCTTCCCGGCGTACTTGGGGATGGTGATCAGGTCCGAGTCGTACGCGGCCAGCGGGTGCAGCGGCACCGGCCGGAGCAGGTCGCCGACCCGTTCGAAGAGCGCGTACGCCGCCGACAGGTTCGCCAGGTGGGCCAGGTCCCGGGTGCCGAGGCCGGGTTCGGGCGCGGTGAAGGTCAGGTAGTCGACCCCGCCGATCCGGGTGACGTCGACGTCGCCCGGCGCCACCTCGAGCACGCCCGAGCGGGCGAACACGGTCAGTTCGGCGCGGGCCAGCCGGACGGCCGCGTCGGCGTAGACGCGGTTGGCGGAGGGGGCGAGGAGCAGTGCGTACCCGATCACGCCGGAGATTGTCGCAGCCTGCGGAAACGGCGACGGCCGGGACCCGAAGGCCCCGGCCGTCGACCGTCGTGCACATCACCTCAGGCGCGCGGCTTCTCCCGCATCTCGAAGGTCTCGATGACGTCGCCGACCTGGACGTTGTTGTAACCGCCCAGCGTCAGACCACACTCGAAGCCTTCGCGGACCTCGGTCGCGTCGTCCTTGAACCGCTTCAGGGAGCTGATCGTGAGGTTGTCCGCCACGACCGCCCCGTCCCGCAGCAGACGCGCCTTGGCGTTGCGGCGGATGAGACCGGACCGGACGATACAGCCGGAGATGTTGCCGATCTTGGACGAGCGGAAGACGTCGCGGATCTCCGCGGTGCCCAGCTCGACCTCCTCGTACTCCGGCTTGAGCAGACCCTTGAGCGCGGCGTCGATCTCCTCGATGGCCTGGTAGATGACCGTGTAGTACCGGATCTCCACGCCCTCGCGGTCGGCGATCTCGCGGACCTTGTTGGCGGCCCGCACGTTGAAGCCGATGATCGTGACCGCCTCGTTCGAGGCGCTCGCGAGCATGACGTCGCTCTCGGTGATCGCACCCACGCCCCGGTGGATGATCCGAAGCTGGACCTCCTCCGGGATGTCGAGGTTGAACAGCGCGTCCTCGAGCGCCTCCACGGAACCGGAGCCGTCGCCCTTGAGCACCAGGTTGAGCGAGGTCTTCTCGCCCTCCTTGAGCTGCTCCATGAGCGTCTCGAGGGTGGCCCGGCCACGGGAGTTGGCGAACGAGGCCGCACGCCGCCGTGCCTGCCGCTGCTCGGCGATCTGCCGCACGGTGCGGTCGTCCTCGGCGGCCAGGAAGGTGTCACCCGCACCCGGCACCGTGGTCAGACCCAGCACCATGACCGGACGTGCCGGGCCGGCGTAGTCCACCGGCTTGCCGTTCTCGTCCAGCATGGCCCGGACCCGGCCGTGCGCCCCACCGGCGACGATGGAGTCACCCGCCCGGAGCGTGCCCTTCTGCACCAGCACGGTCGCCACCGCGCCACGACCCTTGTCCAGGTGCGCCTCGATGGCCACACCCTGAGCCGGCCCGTCGATCGGAGCGGTCAGCTCCAGCGACGCGTCGGCGGTCAGCAGGACGGCCTCCAGCAGCTCGTCGATGCCGATGCCCGGCTTCGCGGCCACGTTGACGAACATGGTGTCGCCGCCGTACTCCTCGGCGACCAGGCCGTACTCGGTCAGCTGCTGGCGAACCTTGTCCGGGTTCGCGTCCGGCTTGTCGACCTTGTTGACCGCGACCACGATCGGCACGTCCGCCGCCTTGGCGTGGTTGAGCGCCTCGATGGTCTGCGGCATCACGCCGTCGTCGGCCGCCACCACCAGGATCACGATGTCCGTCACCTGGGCACCACGGGCACGCATGGCGGTGAACGCCTCGTGACCCGGGGTGTCGATGAAGGTCACCGCCCGGTCCTCGCCCTCGTGCGGGACGTGGACCTGGTAGGCGCCGATGTGCTGGGTGATGCCACCCGCCTCGCCGGCCACGACGTTCGCCTTGCGGATCGCGTCGAGCAGCTTGGTCTTACCGTGGTCGACGTGACCCATGACGGTCACCACCGGCGCACGGCTGACCAGGCGGTCCGCCGCGACCTCGGCGTCGAGGTCGATGTTGAACTGCGCGAGCAGCTCGCGGTCCTCGTCCTCCGGGCTGACGATCTGCACGTCGAAGCCGAGGTGCTCACCCAGCAGCAGCAGGGTCTCGTCGGAGCACGACTGGGTCGCCGTCACCATCTCGCCCAGGTTGAACATCTCCTGGACCAGCGAACCCGGGTTGGCGTTGATCTTGTCGGCGAAGTCCGACAGCGAGGCGCCACGGGACAGCCGGACGACCTGACCCTGACCGCGGGGAGCACCCGAGGACATGGTCGGGGCCGACAGGTTGTCGAACTCCTGTCTGCGCTGCTTCTTGGACTTGCGGCCACGGGTCGGCCGACCACCCGGACGCCCGAAGGCACCCGCGGCGCCGCCGCCACGGCCACGACCGCCGCCGCCGGGACGACCGCCGCCGCCACCTGGACGGAAACCACCGCCGGGAGCGCCGCCGCCACCGCCGGCACCGCCGCCGGGACCGCCGCGGTAGCCACCGCCACCGCCGCCGCCACCGGGACCGCCGCGGTAACCGCCGCCACCGCCGCCGCCACCGGGACCGCCGCGGTAGCCACCGCCGCCGCCGGGACGACCCGCGCCACCGCCGGGACCGCCACGACCGCCGCCGGGACCGCCGGGGCGACCCGTGGTCGGACGCTGGCTCGGCATCGACGCCGGGCTCGGCCGCGGCGGCATGGACGCCGGGCTGGGCCGCGGCGGCATGCCGGCCGGGCTGGGACGGGGACCGCCCCCACCGGCGGCCGGGGGCCGCTGCTGCTGGCCGCCCTGGATACCGAACGGGTTGTTACCGGCGCCGCGCGCCGGCGGGCGACCGCCGGGACGGGCACCGGGGCCCTGACCCGGGCCACCGGGACGGGCGGCCGGGGAACCCGGACGCGCCGGCATGGCGTTCGGGCCGGGACGCGGACCGGGGCGGGGACCGCCCTCGGCCGGAGGCTCCCGGCGCGGGTTCTCGCGCTGCTGCTGGCGGGCGGCCTGGGCGGCCTTGACCGCGGCCTCCTGCTCAGCCTTGAGCGCGGCGGCACGCGCTTCCGCGGCCGCCACTTCGATGTCGTGCGCGCTCGCCGGCTTGGCGACCGGGGTCGCCGGCTGCGGCGGGCCGGGGACCGGGCCCTTGGGCTTCGGTCCAGGGGTCGGCGCGGTCGGCCGCCGGGGCGGCATCGGTCGGGCCGAGACCCGGGGGGCGCCCGGGGTCGGGGTGGGCGTCGGGGTCGGTGCCGGGCCGCTGGGCGCGGCTGCCGGCGGGGCGGCGGGCGCCGGCGAACCGGCGGACGCCACGAACGCGTTCCGCAACCGTCGGGCGACAGGCGCCTCGACGGTGCTGGAGGCGGACTTGACGAACTCGCCCATCTCCTTGAGCTTGGCGAGAACGGTCTTGCTTTCGACCCCGAGCTCCTTGGCAAGCTCGTGTACGCGGGCCTTTCCTGCCACTGCACTCCTCACTCCGAGGTCGTGCGGGCAGCACCCGCAGCGACCTCACTCGTGCACTTGAAGCCTGGTCATTTCTGCGACTTCATCGTGTGCTCATGTCGGTCGTCCTACCTTGCTAGCGACCCTCGACCGGTCGGGTTGACCGGTCGTCGGGGGTTGCGCGTCGACGTGCTCGGCAAGCGCGCCGTGGTCGGGGACCCCGGCGACACGCAGCGCCCGCCCGAAGGCACGGCGCCGCACCGCCTGCGTGAAGCAGGCCGGATTGGGGTGCATGTTCGCTCCCCGACCCGGCAGTCTGCGGGCCGGATCGGGCCGGAGACTGGTCTGACCAGCCCCGTCACCGATCGCGACGACCCGCAACAACTCGCTGGCCGGCGCTCGTTTCCGGCAGCCCACACAGGTGCGCTCCGGCAGCGCGCGTCGTGCCACTGAAGAAGTCTACCCCTAGCTGCTCGAGACCGCGCCGCCCGGCTCCGGCACGTGCTCCGCTCCGCCCCGCCCGCCGGGGGCCGGCTGCTCCGCGTCGGACCGGATGTCGATCCGCCAACCGGTCAGCCGGGCCGCGAGGCGGGCGTTCTGCCCTTCCCGGCCGATCGCGAGCGAGAGCTGGAAATCCGGGACGGTGACCCGGGCGGCACGGCTGGCCAGATCGACCACCTCGACCCGCAGGGCCTTGGCCGGCGAGAGCGCGTTGCCGACGAAGGTGGCCGGGTCGTCGGACCAGTCGATGATGTCGATCTTCTCGCCGTGCAGTTCGCTCATCACCGCACGCACCCGCTGCCCCATCGGACCGATGCAGGCGCCCTTGGCGTTGACGCCGGAGGCGGTGGAGCGTACGGCGATCTTGGTGCGGTGACCTGCCTCACGGGCGATCGCGCCGATCTCCACCGTGCCGTCGGCGATCTCCGGCACCTCCAGCGCGAAGAGCTTCTTCACCAGCGCGGGGTGCGACCGGGACAGCGTGATCTGCGGGCCGCGCATGCCCTTGGCCACGTGCACGACCACGCAGCGGATCCGCTCGCCGTGCTCGTAGCGCTCACCGGGAACCTGCTCGGACTGCGGCAGGACGCCCTCGAGCTTGCCCAGGTCGACGCTGACGATGCCCTTCTCGCGCCGGGTCTCGTGGGCCTGCACCACGCCGGTGACCAGGTCGCCGTCGCGGCCGACGTACTCGCCGAAGTGCACCTCGTCGGTGGCCTCCCGCAGCCGCTGGAGGATCACCTGCTTGGCGGTCATCGCGGCGATCCGACCGAAGTCGTGCGGGGTGTCGTCCCACTCCCGGGTCACCGTGCCGTCGTCGTCCAGCTCCTGGGCGTAGACCGAGGCGGCGCCGCTCTTGCGGTCGATCTCCACCCGGGCGTGCGGCTCGGCGCCGTCGGTGTGCCGGTAGGCGGTCAGCAGCGCGGTCTCGATCGCCGCGAGGATCGTGTCGAACGGGATCTCCCGCTCGCGCTCCAGGGCGCGCAGCGCCGCGAGGTCGATGTTCACCTCTCCTCGTCCTCCAGATCTTCGTCGTCGTCGATGTCGGTGTCGTCACCGAGGTCGGAGTCGGCCACCTCGTCCAGGCGGTTGAACTCCACCTGGACCCGGCCGGGCCCGAGTTCGGGGTAGGGGTGCGCGGCCGGGCCGGCGTCGGTCTCCAGCGTCACGCGCTCGTCGTCGGCGGCCGTGATCCGGCCGGTGAGCTGCCGGTCCCCGGCGTCGCCGCGCACGGTGACCTTGACCAGCCGGCCGACGTTGCGCCGCCAGTGCCGGGGCAGGGTGAGCGGACGGTCCACGCCGGGCGAGCTGACCTCGAGCTGGTATTCCCCGGCGACGATGTCGCCACCGGCCTCCTCGGCGGCGTCCAGCGCCGCGGAGACCGCCCGGGAGACGTCCGCGACGGCGTCCAGGCTGATCCCGCCGTCGGCGCCCACGATCACCCGGACCACGTGCCGGCGGCCGGCGCGGGAGACGGACAGGTCCTCCAGGTCGTAGCCGGCGGCGCTGACCACCGGCTCGATCACCTCGCGCAGCCGGGTCCGGCGGGCGGCGAGATCGCCGCGGGGTGCGCCACCGCGATCCGCGCCGCGGGGACCGTCGGACCGGCGGGGTCGCCCCGCCGGCCCCGACGGCCGGGTGGCACGGCCACGCTGCGTCATTGCGCGCACCTCTCTGCTGTTGCCACGGTCCGTCGGAGCCGTGTTGTCCCGGGCCGGCGCCGGCGGGTCGACCCGCCAAGCCGGCACGCCACCGGGGCGTTCGCGCCCGGTGGCTGCGCAGAGCGTAACGCCTGGGTCCGGCGGCGGACCCGGCGGCGCACCGACGACCCTGCCCCACGGGGCGGCGGGGATGGTGTTGACTTGTCCGGTGGGGACCGGCAGAACACCATCCAACCAGGGCGTGGCGGGGCATTCCCGGCGGCGTCTGCTGCGCGCCGGGGCGCTCGTGGCGCTCGGCGGCGCGGTCGCGCCGCTGACTGGTTGTGATCTTCTCGACCGTGACGACGAGCCACCGCCGCCGGACGCGCTGGAGCCGCTGGTGGCCGAGTCGCTCGCGCTGGAGGCGCAGCACCGGGCCGCCGCGGGCACCACGCCGGCGCTGGCCGGGCGGCTCACCCCGATCGCCGAGGCGCACCGGGCGCACGCCGACGAGTTGCGCCGCGTGATCGGCCGACCGGCGCCGTCCGGCACGCCGGCGACCACCCCGTCGGGCTCGCCCGCCGCCGAGCCCGACGCCGTGCTCGCCCAGCTGCGCCGGGCCGAGCAGCAGGGGCGGACGAACGCCGCCAAGGCCTGCGCGGGCGCGCCGGCCGAGCGGGCGGCGCTGCTCGGCTCGATCGCCGCGGCCCGGGCCACCCACGTGGAGGCGCTGGCATGAGCGAACGCACCGAGCGAAGCGAGGGCCGTGAGGCCATGCCCGACCGGCACAGCATGAGCGAACGCACCGAGCGAAGCGAGGGCCGTGAGGCCATGCCCGACCGGCACAGCATGAGCGAACGCACCGAGCAAAGCGAGGGCCGTGAGGCCATGCCCGACCGGCACAGCATGAGCGAACGCACCGAGCGAAGCGAGGGCCGTGAGGCCATGCCCGGCCGGCACAGCGTGAGCCCGACCGCCGACCCGAACCGGGCCCTCACCGACGCGCTCGTCGCCGAGTACGCGGCGGTCTGGGCGTACGGGGTGATCGGCGTGCACCTGGCCGACGCGGCCCGTTCGGCCGCTCGGGCCGCGGAGGCGGCCCACCGGTCCCGCCGTGACGCCCTGGTCCTCCAACTCGCCGAGGGCGCCGGGCAGGTCCCGGCGGACTGGGCCGGTTACGCCCTGCCCTTTCCGGTGACCGACCGGTCGACCGCGTTGCGGCTGGCCGTCGAGATCGAGGAGCGCACCGCCGGCCACTGGCGGGCCGCGCTGCCGCACACCGCCGGGGCGGACCGGAACACCGCGCTCGCCGCGCTCACCGACTGCGCCCTTCGGGCCACCCGCTGGCGGCGTACGGCCGGCGTGACTCCGGTCACGGTTCCGTTCCCCGGTCGACCGGCCTGAGCGCGGTGCCGGTCACCCACGGGAGCCCTGCGGTTGCGGACCGCATACCAGGTATGCATACTCCAGGCCATGTCCATCCGCCACGGCCTGCTCGCCCTGCTCGAACGCGGCCAGATGTACGGCTACCAGCTGCGCGCCGCGTTCGAGGAGTCGACCGGGTCCACGTGGCCGCTCAACATCGGGCAGGTCTACACCACGCTGGCCCGGCTGGAACGCGACGGCCTGGTCCGCCCGTTGCCGGAGAACGAGAGCGGGCAGCGGCCGTACGAGATCACCGACGCCGGGCGGGCGGACCTGACGCTCTGGTTCGCCACTCCGATCAGCCGCGCCGACCGGCCCCGGGACGAGCTGTCGATCAAGCTGGCGCTGGCGCTGACCACTCCCGGCGTGGACGTCCGGGCGGTGGTGCAGACCCAGCGCAGCGCCACCATGCGCGCGCTGCAGGAGTTCACCCGGTTGAAGTACGCCAGCGACAAGCCGGAGGATCTGCCCTGGCGGCTGGTGCTGGACGCGATGATCTTCCAGGCCGAGGCCGAGGTGCGCTGGCTCGACCACTGCGAGACCAGCCTGGTCCGCCACCGGCCGGCGCCGGTCCGGCCCACCACCGCCCACCCCGAGGCGGTGGACCGGGCCGGCGACGAGGCCCGTCGGTGACACGACACGGAGGTCGGCGGAGATGAGCGGAGTGCTGGAGCTTCGCGAGGTGCACCGGACGCACGGCACGGGCGAGGCCGCCGTGCACGCGCTGCGCGGCGTGAGCCTCACCGTACGGGCGGGTGAGCTGGTGGCGGTGATGGGCCCCTCCGGCTCCGGCAAGTCGACGCTGCTGGCCCTGGCCGGCGGGCTGGACCGGCCCACCGGCGGCGAGGTGCTCATCGAGGGCGAGGCGCTCGGCGGGCTGCCGGCCCGCGAGTTGGCCCGGCTGCGCCGCCGCCGCATCGGGTACGTCTTCCAGGACCTCAACCTGCTCGGCAGCCTGACCGCGGTGGAGAACGTCGCGCTCCCGCTGGAGCTGGACGGCACCGGGGTACGGGCGGCCCGCCGACTCGCCCTGGCCGCGCTGCGCGAGGTGGAGGTCGCCGGTCAGGCCGACCGGTTCCCCGACCAGATGTCCGGCGGTCAGCAGCAGCGGGTGGCGATCGCCCGGGCGCTGGTCGGCGAACGCCGGCTGGTCCTCGCCGACGAGCCGACCGGCGCGTTGGACTCCCAGGCCGGCGAGGCGGTGCTGCACCTGCTGCGTAGCCGGGTGGACGAGGGCGCCGCCGGGGTGCTGGTCACGCACGAGGCGCGGCACGCCGGCTGGGCGGACCGGGTGGTCTTCCTGCGCGACGGCGTCCTGGTCGACTCCACCGCGCCGCTGATCGGCATCGAGCACCTGCTCAGCGGCAGCGGCCGGTGACCTCCGGCCGGCTCGCCGCGGCACGCGGCTCGTGGCGTACGGCGCTGCGGATCGCCCGCCGGGAGGCCCGCCGGTCCCGGCGACGGACGCTGCTGGTGCTGGTGATGATCGCGCTGCCGGTGCTCGGGCTCAGCTTCGCCGCGGTGAGCTACGACATGTCCGACCTGACCCGTTCGGAACGGCTCGACCGCCGGCTCGGCGCGGCCGACGCCGAGCTCCGCTGGAACAACCTCGCCCCGGTGCGACAGGACGCGTGGGGCGAGCAGTCCTGGTCGGTCGACGACGACCAGGTGCCCCGGACCCAGCCGGTGACCGCCGACGAGCTGCGGGCGCTCCTGCCCGCCGGGAGCCGGGTCACCCGGGTGCGCTGGTGGGTGTCGTTCGAGACGCGGATCGGCCGGAAGAAGGTGTCGATCGACGCGCGGGCGGTCGACCTGACCGATCCCCTCGCCCGGCCGCTGGCCACGGTCCGCGAGGGCCGGCCGCCGGTCCGGCCGGACGAGATCGCGGTCAGTCCGGCCGCGCTGCGCCGGCTGGACACCCGGGTCGGCGCGCCGGTGCGCGCCGCCGACGGAACCACCTACCGGGTGGTCGGGGTGGTCGAGTTCCCGGAGAATCTCCGCGAGATGGTCACCATGGCCGACGTGGCCCCGCCCGGGCCGCCGGCCGAGGAGAGCTGGCTGGTGGACCTGCCCGGCAAGGTGGACCGGGCGCTGGCCGACCGGCTCAACGCGCAGGGCATCGAGGTGACCGCCCGGCACCCGCTGCCCGGCCGGGACCAGCTCACCGACGACACGACGATGCCGGGCGCCGAGGAGACCGGCGTCTCGGTGCTGGTCGGCGGGTTGGGGCTGCTGGAGGTGGTGCTGCTGGTCGGCCCGGCCTTCGCGGTCGGCGTCCGCCGCCGGCGGCGGGACCTCGCGCTGGTCGCGGTGGCCGGCGGGGACGCGGTGCACCTGCGCCGGATCGTGCTCGCCGACGGTGTGGTGCTCGGCGCCGGTGGGGCCGCCCTCGGGCTGCTGCTCGGCGTCGGGACCGCGTTCGCCGGCCGGCCGCTGGTCGAGCAGTACCTGATCCACGAGCGCTTCGGCGCGTACCGCGTCTTCCCGACCGCGCTGGCCGCGATCGCCGCGGTCGCGGTGCTGGCCGGCGTGCTGGCGGCGCTCGCGCCGGCCTGGACCGCGGCCCGGCAGGACGTGATGGCCGGCCTGGCCGGCCGGCGCGAGACGCCCCGCCCGCGTCGCCGCTGGCTGCTGCTCGGGGCGCTGTTCACCGTCGTCGGCACCGCGCTGGCCGCGTTCGCCGCCACCCGCACCTCGCCGACCGGGGTGCTGGCCGGCGTGGTCCTCGGCGAGCTGGGGCTGGTCTTCTGCACGCCGACGCTGGTCGGGCTGCTCGCCCGGGCCGGCCGGCTGCTGCCGCTGACGCCCCGGCTCGCGTTGCGCGACGCCAGCCGCAACCGGTCCTCGGCCGCGCCGGCCATCTCGGCCGTGATGGCCGCCGTCGCCGGCAGCGTCGCGCTCGGCGTCTACGTGGCCAGTGACGCCGCCCGGGAGCAGTCCCGCTGGCAGCCCGGCCTGCCGCCCGGCCACCTGATGCTCCAGCCCAGCAGTTCGCCGGCCAGGACGCTGCCGGCGGCCGGCACGATCGCCGCGCGGGTCCGGGCGGTGCTGCCGGGCGCCGCCGTGACGGCCGTCGCCACCCCCGAGTGCGCCCGCCCGGCCGCGCCGGACGACTACTGCTACGCGCTGGCGGTGCGCCCGCCCGAGGAGCGCTGCCCGTATCCGCCGTACGGGCCGGGACCCGCGTCGGCCCGGAACGACCCCCGCTGCCGCCAACCGTTCCGGGACGCGAACGACGTCTCCCTGCCGGCACTCGTGGACGACGGCGCGGCGCTGCCCGCGCTCACCGGCGCCCCGGCCGACGAGGTGGCGGCCGCGCGGCGGGCGCTCGCGGCGGGTGGCGTGGTGGTCACCGACCCCCGTCAGGTGGTGGACGGCAAGGTCCGGGTGGAGGTCAACCACAGCTCCGGGGCTGCGACGACCGTCCGCCTGCTGCCCGGCCACGTCCTGCGCGGCGGCCTCCCGGTGGACCGGCTGGTGATCTCCCCCACCGCGGCGGACGCGCTCGGCCTGGCCCCCGCGCCGACCGGCTACCTGGTGGACACCACCGGCCCACCCACTGTCGAGCAGCGCGAGCGGCTGGCCGACGACCTGGCCGACGTGGTGCCGCTGTCGGTGGAGATGGCGACCGCGGACCCGACGTCGGACCAGCGGCCCGTCCTGCTCCTGCTGGCCGCCGCCTCCGGGATCATCACGCTCGGCGCGGCCGCGGTCGCCACCGGCCTGGCCGCCGCCGAGGGCCGTCGGGACCTGTCCACGCTCGCGGCGGTCGGCGCCGACCCACGGGTACGCCGGGTGCTGTCGCTCTGCCAGGCCGGCGTGATCGCGGTGCTCGGCTCGGCGCTCGGCATGGTGGCCGGGCTCGGCTCGGCCGTCGTCATCCTGGCCTCGCTCAACCAGCGGTACGCGCAGTCCTGGCCGGTGGAGCCGTCGTACCCGGTGGTCGTGCCCGGCCTCACCATGGCCGTCCTGGTGGTGGTGCCGCTGGTGGCGATGGCCGGCGCGGCCCTGCTCACCCGCTCCCGCCTGCCGATCGAACGCCGCCTCGACTGACGGCCCGTCCAGGGGCACACTGGGCGGGTGTCCGCTCTGGGATCCCTCACCCGTCGCCTCGGTCACCAGCAGTGGTTCGCCACCACCATGCGCGTGCTCGTCCCCGCCGACCGGCTGGTCGGCCGGCTGACGAAAGGGCGGGTGGTCGCGTTCGGGCTGGTGCCCACGCTGGTGCTCACCTCCACCGGCCGCCGCTCCGGCAAGCCCCGCAGCAATCCCCTGCTCTACGTCCCCGACGGCGACGCCTACGTGGTGATCGGCTCCAACTGGGGGCAGCAGCACCAGCCGTCGTGGACGTTCAACCTGTTGGCCCAGCCGGCCGCCGAGGTCGACGTCAAGGGGCGCCGGATCCCGGTGCGCGCCGAGCAGGTGGTCGGCGCGGAACGGGACCGGCTCTTCGACCGCCTGGTGCAGGAGTGGCCGGCCTACCGCACGTACGTGGAACGGGCCGGCGGTCGCGAGATCAAGGTCTTCCGCCTGGTCCCGACCGCCTGACGCGCGGGAGGTGCACGTGGTCGGCGGGCGGGAGATCGACCGGCTGGTCGATCCGCGGTGGCGGGTGGCCGAGCGGGTCGGCGACGCGGTGCTGCGCCGGTTCCCGGCCGACGTGCTCGCGGTCGCGGTGCACGGCCCGCTGGCGCACGGCGACGACGACGGCGGCGGGGACGGCGAGGTGGGGCTGTTGGTCGCCACCTACCGGCCGGGCGCCGGGCCGCCGGCGTCCACCCGCCGGGTGGACGGGGTGCTCGTCGACCTGACCGTGGCCGGGGCGGACGACTACCTGCGTCGGGCCACCACGATCACGGCGGGTTGGCCGCTGGCCGCCGACCGGTACGTCACCACCTGCGCGTTGCACGACCCGACCGGGTGGTTGCGACTGCTGCGCGACGAGCACCTGGCCCGGCTGGCCCGGGCCCGGCCGGGCGAGTTCACCACCGCCGCCCGGCAGGCCTGGTACCGGGGCAGCGCCGCGCACGCCCGCGCGCTGCGGCTGGCCGAATGGTACGAGACCGACCAGGCGCTGCTCATGCTCGGCGAGGCCCGGCTCGCGGCGGCCACCGTGCAGGGGCTGTTCAGCCGCACCTACTTCCGCGACCCCGGTGACGCGGTACGGCGTACCGGGCTGGCCGGGGCGGACATGACCGAGGTGGGTGCGGCGCTGGGCCGTCAGGCCGAGGAGTTGGCGGCCCGGGGGCGACCGGTCGACGGCACCGTGGACGACCTGCTCGACGGCTGAGGCGGGTCAGCCCAGCCCGCCGCCGACGCCGATCAGCATGCCGATCAGGTAGGTGGCGCCGGCCGCCAGCGCACCGAGCAGCAACTGCCGCAGGCCGCTGGTCCACCAGGAGCGGTAGGTGAAGCGGGCCACGATCGCCCCGGCGAGGAAGAGCCCCACCCCGCCGACGGCGAGGGCCAGCCAGAGGCTGGTGAAGCCGAGCAGGTAGGGCAGCAGCGGCACCAGTGCGCCGATCGAGAAGCAGATGAACGACGAGATGGCCGCCGCCCACGGGCTGGGCTGGTCGTCCGGGTCGACGCCCAACTCCTCCCGGACGTGGACGCGCAGCGCCTCCTCCGGGTTGCGCCGCACCGCCTCGGCGACCTGGGTGGCCAGGTCGCGGGGCAGGCCGCGGGCGACCCAGACGTCGGCCAGCTCGCGGGCCTCCGCCTCCGGGTGCCGCTCCAGCTCGCGCCGTTCCTTGGCCACCTCGGCGGCCACCTGCTCGTTGGCGGAGCGGACGCTCGTGTATTCGCCCAGGCCCATCGAGATGGCGCCGGCCACCAGGCCGGCCGTGCCGGTCAGCACCACGCTGCGCGGGGACACCCCGCCGCCGCCGACACCGGCGATCAGCGCGATGTTGGTGACCAGACCGTCCATCGCGCCGAACACCGCCGGCCGCAGCCAGCCGCCGGACACGTCCGCGTGGTGCGCCTCGCGCAGCGCCGCCGGGGTCTCGGTCACGGCAGGGTCAGGATCTCGTAGCCGTCGTCGGTGACGACGATGGTGTGCTCGAACTGCGCCGTCCACTTCCGGTCCTTGGTGACGACGGTCCAGCCGTCGTCCCACATGTCGTATTCGTACGTGCCGATGGTGATCATCGGCTCGATGGTGAACGTCATGCCGGGCTCCATCACGTCGGTGGGACGCGGGCTGTCGTAGTGCGGCACGTAGAGGCCGCTGTGGAAGGCCTCACCGATGCCGTGCCCGGTGAAGTCGCGGACCACGCCGTAGCCGAACCGCTTGGCGTACGACTCGATGACCCGGCCGACGACGTTGATCTGCCGGCCCGGGGCGACCGCCTTGATGCCGCGCATCATCGCGGTGTGGGTCCGCTCGACCAGCAGCCGGGCCTCCTCGCTCACCTCACCCACGCAGAAGGTGGCGTCGGTGTCGCCGTGCACCCCGTCGAGGAACGCGGTGACGTCGACGTTGATGATGTCGCCGTCGCGCAGCACGGTCGAGTCCGGGATGCCGTGGCAGATGACCTCGTTGAGGCTGGTGCAGCAGGACTTGGGGAAGCCCCGGTAACCGAGCGTCGACGGGTAGGCGCCGTGGTCGCAGAGGAACTCGTGCACCACCCGGTCGATCTCGTCGGTGGTCACCCCCGGCTTGCAGTGCTCGCCGGCGAGCTGGGTGGCCCGCGCCGCGAGCCGGCCGGCCACCCGCATCTTCTCGATGGTCTCCGGCGTCTGCACGTGCGAGCCCCGCCATTCCTGCGGGCGCTTCTTGCCCACGTACTCCGGGCGTGGGATGTGGGTGGGAACCGCTCGCCACGGGGAGAGCGTGCCGGGGGTCAGCGGCGCACGGACGGTCATGTCCTCAGCCTATCGCCGGCCCCCGTCGTGACCCCCGCCACGGCCCCGCCGGGCAGGTTGTTGCCGCGCCGCAAACGCTGTGCCATTGTTGCTGCGTGGATCAAGGGGGCGCACCGCCCGTCTTCTCCGTGACCGCGGAGGGCGACGGCGTCCGACTCCACGTCCAGGTGACCGGCGAGGTCGACATGGCGACCGCCGACACCATGTTCCAGACCGCGCTGCGCGAGCCCGCCAAGCAGCTCACGCTCGACCTGCGGTCGGTCACGTTCTTCGACTCCGCCGCCATCCACGCGGTGGTCCGGCTCGCCCAGAGGTTCCCGGCCGCGCTCACCGTGCTGCCGTCCCGTCAGGTGCGACGGGTGCTGGAGATCTCCGGCCTGGGCGAGCAGGACTGGCTGGCCGACTAGTCGGCCAGCCGGCGCCGCAACGTCAGCTCGGTGCCGTCCTCGGTGCGGGTCACGCTCATCTCCCCGAGCGCCTGGATCAGGGCCAGCCCGCGCCCGCGGAAACTCGACCCGCTGGACTCGCGCCACCGGCCGCTGTCCCGGATCGTGGCGGTCACCGTGCGATCGGCGATGGTGACCTCGACCCCGATGGTCGGATCGGCCGGGTCGACCGGGTGCTCGATCGCGTTCGCCGCGGCCTCCGAGACCGCCACCGTGAGGTCGAACAGGTCGGTCTCGCCGACCTGGTGGGCGACGAGGAAGTCCTCCAAACGCTTGCGCAGCACGCTGAGCCGGGTCGGGTCGGCCGGCAGCCGCAGCGCGAAGCGGTTCAGCTCGGCCGCCTCCAGCGCCAGCACCGCCACGTCGTCGCGCCGGGACCGCCCGGCCACCCGCTTGACCACGGCGTCCACCAGGTCGGCGACGTGCTCGCCGCGCACCGTGGCGTCGGCCCGCAGCTGGCCGAGCCCGGCGTCGATGCCCGACCCCCGGTCCTCGATCAGCCCGTCGGTGTAGAGCAGCAGCCGGCCGCCGGGGGCGAGTTCACCCTCGACGGTCCGGTAGGCGGTGCCCGGGATCGCCCCGACCGGTGGTCCGAGGGCCCGATCGTGCAGGAACGCCACGTCGTCTCCTCGGATCAGCAGGGGCGAGGGGTGGCCCGCGCTGGCGTACCGGAGGCGGCCGGTGCGCGGGGAGAAGTCGAGGCAGACGACGGTGGCGAAGGAGTCGCCGCCGGTGGAGTGGACGAGCTGGTTGAGCCGGGTCAGCGCCTCGCCCGGGTCGTAGCCCTCCAGCACGTACGCCCGCAGCGCGTTGCGGAGCTGACCCATCGCGGCGGCCGCCCGCACGCCCTTGCCGACCACGTCGCCGATGACCAGCACCAGCTCGTCGTCGGAGGTGCCGATCACGTCGTACCAGTCGCCGCCGACCTCGACGTCGGCGCTGCCCGGCAGGTAGCGGCTGGCCACCACCGCGCCCGGTAGTTGCGGCAACGTCCGCGGCAGCAGGCTGTGCTGGAGCGTGGTGGCGATCCGGTGCTCGGCCTCGTAGAGCTGGGCGTTCTCCAGTCGCACGCCGACCAGCCGGGCCAGCTCGGTCAGCGCCGCCTGCTCGGTGCCGCCGCCCTCGCGCCGCCACACCCGCAGCTCGCCGAGCTGCTCGCCGGTGGTGCCGGTGAGCGGCAGCACCGTGGACGGCTCGGCCGGCAGGTCCCCGCCGGCGTCCTCCTCGTGGCGGGCGCCGGTGGCGACGACCATCACCCGGCCCGCCTCGGCCAGGCTGAGCGCGTGCTGCGCGGCCACCCGCACCACGTCGACGGTGGAGCGGGCCGTGTTGATCGCCACGGCGGCGTCGGCGAGCGCCCGCAACCGGCGGATGATCTGCCCGCGGAGCTGGCCCAGCTCGACGTTGGCCCGGACCCGGGCGACCAACTCCTGGCTGGAGAAGGGCTTGGTGAGGTAGTCGTCCGCGCCGGCCGAGAGGCCGGCGACCTCCTCGGCGGCGCCGGCGCGGGCGGAGAGCATCACGATCGGCACGTGCCGGGTGAGCGGGTTGCCGCGCAACGCGGTCACCAGCCCGAAGCCGTCCAGCCGGGGCATCATCACGTCGGTCAGCACCAGGTCGAACGGGGTGTCCACGGCCAGCCGCAGCGCCTCCACGCCGTCGCGCACGGCCACCACGTCGTACGCCGGGGAGAGCAGCCGGCTGACGTGCTCGCGCAGGTCGGGGTTGTCGTCGGCGAGCAGGACACGGCCGGAGCCGCCGGGCGTGCCGGACGGCTCGGGCAACCCGGCCGGCCGGGCCACCTCGTCGGTCCAGAGCGCGGTCTCGGCGACGTGGAGCCGGGCCTGTTCCGGCTCGGTCAGCGGCACCGGGGCGAGCGCGGACACCCGGTCGGCGGGCAGGTGCGCGTAGCCGAACGGCACGGTCACGGTGAACGTGGTGCCCCGCTCGACGACGCTGCGCGCGGTGACCGTGCCGCCGTGCATCTCGACCAGCTCGCGGACCAGGGCGAGCCCGATGCCGGTGCCCTCGTGGGTGCGGGAGCGGGCCCCGGCCACCCGGTGGAACCGTTCGAAGACCTGCGGCAGCTCCTCCGGCGCGATGCCGACCCCGGTGTCGGTGACCTCCAGCACGGCCGACCCGTCGCCCGCACGCACCCGGACGGCGATCTCACCGTCGAAGGTGAACTTCACCGCGTTCGACACCAGGTTGAGGACGATCTTCTCCCACATGTCCCGGTCGACGTAGACGGGCGCGGGCAGCGGTGGGCAGTCGACCACCAGGCGCAGCCCGGCCCGCTCGGTGGCCGAGCGGAACGTGCTGGCCAGCCGGGCGGTGTAGTCGGACAGGTCGGTGGGCTGGAAGCGGGCGGCCAGCCGGCCGGACTCCAGCCGGGAGAAGTCGAGCACGGTGTTGACCAGCTTGAGCAGGCGCAGCCCGTTGCGGTGCATGACGGTCAGCCGGTCGAGGTAGCCCTCGGGCAGCTCCCGGTCGGCGAGCATGTCCTCCAGCGGCCCGAGGACCAGCGTCAGCGGGGTGCGGAACTCGTGGCTGACGTTGGCGAAGAAGTTGGTCTTGGCCCGGTCCAGCGCGGCCAGCTCGGCGGCGTGGGCGCGCTCCTGCTCGTACACCCGCTGCTTGCCCACGGCGCGGGAGACCTGCGCGGCGACCAGGTCGACGAAGTCCCGGTAGTCGTCGCCGAACGGCAGCCGGCGGGCCACGCCGAGCAGCAGCGCGCCGGCCGGCTCGTTGGTGGCGGTCAGCGGCAGCAGCAGCGCTTGGTCGGCGGCGTCCGCCGGCACCGCGCCGGGCAGGTCGGCGGTGGCGATCCAGCGCGGCACGGTCAGCGGCTCGCCGGCGGGCAGGCCGGACCAGCCGGCGACCGTGGCCGGGTCGACGCCGGAGCAGCCGGCGAGCGCCCGGGCGCCGTCGGCGTCGGAGAGCCACATCGCGCTGAACGGCACGTCGGCGCGGTGCGCGTCGAGCACCCGGGCCACCGCCCGGCCCAGCTCCAGCGTGCTCGGCACGTCGCCCAACTCGTTGCCCAGCTCGGCCAGGGTCCGCAGCCGGCGCTCGCCGAGCACCCGGCCGGTGGTCTCGTTGACGAAGCAGAAGATCCCGTTGACGGTGCCGTCGGCGTCCCGGATCGGGTCGTACGAGACGTCGAAGTAGACGTCCTCCAGGAAGCCGTGCCGGTTGATCACGAACGGATGGTTCTCGCCCCGGTAGGGGACGCCGGTGCCGCGCACCCCGTCGAGCAGCGGGCCGAGGACGTCCCAGGTCTCGGCCCAGTGCAGCCGGGCGGACTGCCCGATCACCGCCGGATGCTTGTCACCGATGGTCGGCCGGTAGGCGTCGTTGTAGAACGCCAGGTGCTCCTCGCCCCAGAACACCACCATCTGGGCGCGGGACGCCAGCATGGTGCTCAGCGCGTGGCAGAGCGCGGCGGGCCAGCTGGCCGGGGCGCCGAGACGGGTCGCCGACCAGTCGAAGCCGCGTAGCCGCTCGCCCATCTCACCGCCGGCGGCGAACGCGGCGGTCAGCAACGGTGGGAGTGACGACTCGCCGGCCGCCGGGGACGAACGACCGACGCCCCCGCCCCCCTGGGCCGAGCCCATGCAGCCTCCCGCTCCGGCCATGTCCACGACGGCCGGCGCAACCACGCCGACCGTCCCCGCCTACTACCCCGGCGAACGAGCAACGTAACGCACGCGGCCCGGTGGGCGCTGGTTACCTCCGCCTCATCCTGTCGTAACCGGGGGGCGGGGGCGAGCCGGGCGGGGGCGCGGGCCGGCCGGCTGTGATCCGTGCGACATCGCGGCCCGGACCAGGGCGGTGACCGGGCGCGGATCGGCCTCGTTCTCCGGATGCCACTGCACGCCGAGCACGAAGCGCCGCGCCGGATCCTCCACCGCCTCCACCACCTGGTCGTCGGCCCGGCCGGTGACGACCAGGCCGCCGGGGTCGGCGACCGCCTGATGATGGTACGAGTTGACCCGGTCCACCCCGGCCATCACGTCCCCGGCCAGGCTGCCGGCGGTGAAGCGCACCGGATGCGACCCGTACACCCCCGGCGCGGGACGGTGCCCGTCGTGCCCGACCACGTCCGGCAGGTGCTGGTGCAGGGTGCCGCCGTAGGCCACCGCGAGCAGTTGCATGCCCCGGCACACCCCGAGCACCGGCAGGTCGGCCGCGAGCGCGGCGGTCAGCACCGCCAGCTCACCGGCGTCCCGTTCCGGCCGGGCCTCGGTGCGCGGGTCAGGTGGCTGGCCGTACCGTTCCGGGCCGACGTCCGCGCCGCCGGCCAGCAGCAGCCCGTCCAGCAGCTCCAGCACGTCGGCGTCGGTGTCGTCCGGGGGCAGCACCACGGCCCGGCCGCCGGCCGCGGTGACGGACCGGACGTACGCCTGCGGCACCAGCGTCGCCGGCACGTCCCGCCACACCGCCCAGCCGGCCGGCTCGACGTACGCGGTGATGCCGATGACCGGCCGCCGCGTCACAGCGGAGTCACGTAGGCGCCGGTGATGCCGCCGTCCACCACGAACTGCGCGGCGGTCATGAAGGAGGCGTCGTCGCTGGCCAGGAACGCCACCGCGGCGGCGATCTCGGTCGGGTCACCGAACCGGCCCATCGGCACGTGCACCAGCCGCCGGGCGGCCCGCTCCGGGTCCTTGGCGAACAGGTCCAGCAGCAGCGGGGTGGCGACCGGGCCGGGGCAGAGCGCGTTGACCCGGATGCCCTCGCGGGCGAACTGGACCCCCAGTTCCCGGGTCATCGCCAGCACCCCGCCCTTGCTCGCCGTGTAGGCGATCTGCGACGTGGCCGCCCCCATCAGCGCCACGAACGACGCGGTGTTGATGATCGAGCCCTTGCCCTGCCGACGCATGTGCGGGATGACGTGCTTGCAGCACAGGTAGACGCTCGTGGTGTTGACCCGCAGCACCCGTTCCCAGGCGTCCAGTCCGGTCTCCAGGATCGAGTCGTCGTCGGGCGGCGAGATGCCGGCGTTGTTGAAGGCGACGTCCACCCGGCCGTGGCGTTCCACCACGCCGTCGAAGAGGTCGCGGACGGCCGCCTCGTCGGCCACGTCGGTGGCGACGAACTCGCCGCCGACCTCCTCGGCCGCCCGGGTGCCCGCGTCGGCGTCGATGTCCACGCAGACCACCCGCGCCCCCTCGGCGGCGAAGCGCCGCACGGTGGCCAGCCCGATGCCGCTGCCCGCGCCGGTCACCACCGCCACCCGGTCGGAAAGTCGTCCCTGCACGGTGATCACTCCTCGGTGCCGATGAACACGTTCTTGACGTCGGTGAAGGCGTGCAGCGCGTCCGGACCCAGCTCCCGGCCGAGCCCGGAGCGTTTCATCCCGCCGAACGGGGTCCAGTAGCGCACCGAGGAGTGCGAGTTGACGCTGAGGTTGCCCGCCTCGACCGCCCGGGCCACCCGCACGGCCCGGCCGACGTCGCGGGTCCAGATCGAGCCGGAGAGCCCGTACTCGGTGTCGTTGGCGAGCCGGATCGCGTCTGCCTCGTCGTCGAACGGGAGCACCGAGACGACCGGGCCGAAGATCTCCTCGCGCCAGTGCCGGTCGGTCGGGGCGCCGGCGAGCAGCACCGTCGGGGGGTACCAGAAGCCGGGCCCGTCGGGGTGGGAGCCGGTGAACGCCACGTCGGCGCCGTCGACGTACCCGGCGACCCGGTCCCGGTGCGCGGCGGAGATCAGCGGCCCCATCTCGGCGGTCTCCCGGGCCGGGTCCTCCACCCGGAACGCCCGTACGGCCGGTTCGAGCAGTTCCAGGAAGCGGTCGTACACCGGGCGTTGGACCAGGATCCGGGAGCGGGCGCAGCAGTCCTGGCCGGCGTTGTCGAAGACCGAGGACGGCGCGGTGGCCGCCGCCTTCGCCAGGTCGGCGTCGGCGAAGACGATGTTCGCCGACTTGCCGCCCAGCTCCAGCGTCACCCGCTTCACCTGCTCGGCGCAGCCGGCCATGATCCGGGTGCCGACCTCGGTGGAGCCGGTGAAGCAGATCTTGCGGACCGCCGGGTGGGTGACGAACCGCTCGCCCACCACGCCGCCCCGCCCGGGCAGCACGGTGAAGACGCCCTCGGGCAGCCCGGCGTCGAGTGCCAGCTCGGCCAGGCGCAGCGCGGTCAGCGGGGTCAGCTCGGCCGGTTTGAGCACCACCGTGTTGCCGGCGGCCAGCGCCGGGGCGAGGCCCCAGCCGGCGATCGGCATCGGGAAGTTCCACGGCACGATCACGCCGACCACGCCGAGCGGTTCGTGGAACGTGACGTCGAGCCCGCCGGGCACCGGGATCTGGTGTCCGGTGAGCCGCTCCGGCGCGCCCGCGCAGTAGTCGAGCACGTCCCGGACGTTGCCGGCCTCCCAGCGCGCGTTGCCGACGGTGTGCCCGGCGTTGCGCACCTCCAGCCGCGCCAGCTCCTCCAGGTGCGCGTCGACCTCGGCGGCGAACCGCCGCAGCAGCCGCGCCCGGTCCCCCGGCGCCACCCGACGCCACCCCTCGAACGCCGCCGCGGCCCGCCCCACCGCCGCGTCCACGTCCGCCGGGGACGCCGACGCCACCTCCCCCAATCTCCCCCCGTCAACCGGCGAGATCACCTCACCCACGCCGCTCCCCCTTCTCCTCGCCGATCTTGCAGTTGCTGCCCCGACAAAAGCCGCTCATGCCGCACGCCGAGGGCCGCAAGTGCAAGATCAGCGAGGGGCGGCGGGTCAGAGGCGCTCGAAGCCACGCACCAGCTCCCAGTCCGTGACCGCGGCGTCGAAGGCGGCCAGCTCGACCTTCGCGTTGTTGGCGTAGTGGGCCACCACCTCGTCGCCGAACGCCTCCCGGGCCACCGCCGACCCCTGCCAGAGGTCGAACGCGTCGCGCAGCGTGCCGGGAACCCGCTCGGCGGCCGGGTCGTCGTAGGCGTTGCCGGTGCACTCGTCCGGCAACTCCAGTTCGTGCTCGATGCCGTGCACCGCGCCGGCCACCAGCGCGGCGATTGCCAGGTAGGGGTTGACGTCGGCGCCCGGGACGCGGTTCTCCACCCGCATTCCCTGCCCGTGCCCGACCAGCCGCAGCGCGCAGGTGCGGTTGTCGGTGCCCCAGCGCAGCGCGGTCGGCGCGAACGAGCCGGGCTGGTACCGCTTGTAGGAGTTGACGTTCGGCGCGAAGAGGAGACTGAACTCGCGCATCGTGGCGAGCAGCCCGGCCAGCACCCGCTGCCCGGTCACGCTCAGGTGCGCCGGCCCGTCGCCGAGCATCGCCGACGAACCGGCGGCGTCGCGCAGCGAGAAGTGGATGTGGCACGAGTTGCCCTCGCGCGCGTTGGGCTTGGCCATGAACGTGATCGACATACCCTCCTGGGCGGCGATCTCCTTCGCCCCGTTCTTGTAGACGACGTGGTGGTCGGCGCAGGCCACCGCCTCGTCGTAGCGGAAGGCGATCTCGTGCTGGCCGAGGTTGCACTCGCCCTTCGCGCTCTCCGGGGTGAGCCCGGCGCCGGCCATCTCGGTGCGGATGCGGCGCAGCAGCGGCTCCACCCGGGCGGTGCCGAGCAGCGAGTAGTCGACGTTGTACTGGTTCGCCGGGGTCAGCTCGCGGTAGCCGCGCCGCCACGCCTCCTCGTACGAGTCGCGGTAGAGCACGAACTCCAGCTCGGTGCCGGCGTACGCGGTCAACCCGTGCCCGGCCAGCCGGTCGAGCTGCCGGCGCAGGATCTGCCGGGGGGAGGCGACCACCGGGCCGGAGCCGTCCAACCACTCCAGGTCGGCCAGCACCAGCGCGGAGCCGGGCTGCCACGGCGTGCGGCACAACGTGTTCAGGTCGGGGCGCATGGCGAAGTCGCCGTAGCCGCGTTCCCAGCTCGACATCGCGTACCCGTCGACGGTGTTCATGTCCACGTCCACGGCGAGCAGGTAGTTGCAGCCCTCACTGCCGTTCTCCACCACCTGGTCGAGGAAGAACGGCGCGTGGATCCGCTTGCCCTGCAGGCGGCCCTGCATGTCGGTGAGGGCGAGCACCACCGTGTCGATCTCGCCCTCGGCGACGGCGACCCGCAACTGCTCCAGGGAGAACGGCGTTCTACTCATCAGGGGGCCTCCATCACCAAGGTCTACTGGCAAACCGGATCACCGTCAATGCCCCGGTGGGGCCGGGGGCGAAACGCGAGGAGTGCACATGCGTCGTCGGATCGTCGCGGCTGCCGCCGCCGTCCTCGCGATCGGGTTCGGCGCCACCGACGCCCGCGCCGACCGGCAGCCCACCGGTCACCCCGCGGGACCGCTCGTCGCCACCGCCCCGCAGCCGGACCTGGTCGACCTGCGCCCGGCCGGCTTCGAGCGGCACGTCGACAGGCGCGCGGCGGTCGGCTACGACCTGGCGAACCCGCGGGTGGTCGCCTCCGGGCTGGCGGTGCCCTGGGGGCTGGCCTTCCTGCCCGACGGCAGCGCCCTGGTCGCCCAGCGGGATCTGGGCACCATCCTCCGGGTGCGCCCGGGCCGGCCCGCGCAGCAGGTGGCGCGCGTCGCCGACGTGGTCGCCGGCGGCGAGGCCGGCCTGCTCGGGCTCGCCGTCTCCCCCGGCTACCGGTGGGACCGGTGGGTCTACGCCGCCTACACCACCGCCGCCGACATCCGCGTGGTCCGGTTCCGGCTGGCCGCGACGCCCGTCCCGCAGGTGCTCGTCAGCGGCATCCCCCGGGCCACCTTCCACGACGGCGGGCGGATCGCGTTCGGCCCCGACGGCATGCTCTACGTGGGCGTCGGCGACGCCGGGGTACCCGCCCGCGCCCAGGACCTGACCAGCCGCAACGGCAAGATCCTGCGGATCCGCCCGGACGGCGCGGTGCCGGCGGACAACCCGTTCCCCGGCTCGCCGGTCTACAGCTACGGCCACCGCAATGTGCAGGGGCTCGCCTGGGACCGGCACGGCCGGATGTTCGCCACCGAGTTCGGGCAGAGCACCTGGGACGAGGTGAACCGGATCGTGCCGGGCGGCAACTACGGCTGGCCGGTGGTGGAGGGTGTCGCCGGCGACAGCCGGTTCCGGGACCCGGTGGTCGTGTGGCCGCCCGCCCAGGCGTCACCGAGCGGCGCCGCGTTCGCCCGGGGCACGCTCTACGTGGCCGCGCTGCGCGGCACCCGGCTGTGGACGATCCCGGTCGACGCCGCCGGCGAGGTCGGCGTACCGGTGGCGGAGCTGGTCGGGACGTACGGCCGCCTGCGTACCGTCGCGGTCGCCCCGGACGGCGCACTCTGGGTGACCACCAGCAACCGCGAGCCGCGCGGCGTCCCGCCGGCGGCCGACGACGACCGCATCCTCCGCTTCCCGCGCACCCACCCCCAACCCCCGGCCTAGACCCCGGCGCCTCGGCCGTCAGCGTGCCCCGTACCGCGCGACCGTGGTGCGAACGGCTTCCTCCACGACCGCGGTCGTGCGGGCAGGGGTCACCGTCCAGTCCGGGAGCAGAAGGCTCGGCCAGAACAGATAGTTGGAGATCATGCCGAGGAACTGGGTGGCGGCCAGCTCCGGGTCGGCGACGTCTGCCGTTCCCGCGTCGCGCTCGGCCAGGAGATAGATCCGGACGGTCTCGAAGTACGGCAGTTTGCCCTGCGAGAAGTGCGCCCTGGCCAGCTCGGGAAAGCGCGGTAGCTCGGCGATGACGATGCGGAACAGGTCGGTCATCTCCGGCTGGCCCAACAGCGTCGCGTAGCGCCGTCCCAGAACGGTGAGACCGGCCGTCAGGTCACCGGCGGGCGGCACGTCGGCGACGTCGTTCCCGGCCCACGAGTCCCCGACGATGGCATCGAACAATGCCGCCTTCGTCGGAAACTGCTTGAACAGCGTCGCTTTCGACACGCCGGCGCTGTCGGCGATACGGGCCAGTGACGCCCGGTCGTAGCCCAGTTCGAGGAAGAGTTCGGTGGCGGCTCGGACGATGAGCGCGCGCTTCTCCTGCGCCACGCGCTGGTGGTAGGCCGAGGGCGCTGGGGTCATCCGCCCATCATAGAGAGGTGAGTGGGTTGACTCACCACGAGCCGGAGCGTAGCGTCGGCGTGGTGAGTCACTCGACTCACCACCTGCTCCCGGGTGTCGTTCCTCGTACCCCTCGGAGGATCCGATGTCTCGCTTCGCCGATCAGACCGTGCTCGTGACCGGTGGCACCGGCGGGCAGGGGGCCAGCCACGTCCGCGCCCTGCACGCCGAAGGCGCCAACGTCGTCATCACCGGCATCGATGCCGGACGTGGCGCCGGCCTCGCCGCCGAATTGGGAGACCGGGCGCTCTTCGTCCGACTCGACGTGTCCCAGGAGGAGTCGTGGACCGCCGCCGTCGCGGAGACCGAGAAGGCCTTCGGTGCGCTCACGATCCTGGTCAACAACGCCGGGGTGCAGAACCCGCCGGCCCTCATCGAGTCCACCGACCGGGCCACCTGGGCCCGTATCCTCGACATCAACCTCACCGGCACCTTCCTCGGCATCAAGGCAGCCGCCCCGGCGCTGCGGCGCGCGGGCGGAGGAGCGATCGTCAACATCGCCTCCACCATGGGCATCGGCGGCACCGCCTTCTACGCGCCCTATGTCGCCAGCAAATGGGCGGTTCGAGGGCTCACCCGGACCGCTGCCCTCGAGTTGGGCCGCGACGGTGTCCGCGTCAACGCGATCCACCCCGGCGTTGTCGCCACCCCGTTCATCACCGAGCCGGCGGCCGGCAGCGACGCCCCGATCGCCGACTTCTACTCACCCGAACCGTTCGCCGTCCCGCGACTCGGGCAGCCCGCCGACATCACGGCGCTGCTGCTGTTCCTCGTCTCGCCGCAGGCGGCGTTCATCACCGGCGCCGAGTACGTCATCGACGGCGGCCTGCTCCTCGGCCCCGCACTGCAGAAGGAAGCCGCATGAACCCCCGCGAGCCCGCACGGCGAGGGGGTCAGGAGGGTGGGACGGGGTCGGGGGTGTCGTGCTCCTCGACGGTGCGGCGGGGGCCGGTGAACCACGTACGGGCCGACGCGTACCACCAGATCGCGACGCCGAGCAGCACGCCACCGATCGCCAGCGGGGCGTAGTTCACCGCGGTCCAGGAGAAGTCGGCGTTGCCCGGCACACCGGCCGGGACGATCGGCAGCACGAAGTAGACCGAGATGATCGCGATCTCCACCACCGCGATCCAGCCGAGCACCTTGTAGCGCCGGCCGAGCGTCCACGGCCCCGGCACGAACCGGTCGCCCATCCGCAGCCGCAGGAAGATCGGGATGATGAAGGACAGGTAGAGCCCGATCACCGCCACCGACACCACCGCGTAGAACGCGACCGGGATGCCACCGCGCTGGTAGAGCGCGGGCAGGGTGAGCACCAGCCCGGCCAGCGTGGCGCCGATAATGGCGTTGACCGGCGTGCCGTTGCGGTTGACCCTGGACCAGAGCCGCCAGCCGGGCACCGCCCGGTCCCGGCTGAACGCGTACGCCATCCGCGACATCGAGGTCACGCAGCTCATCCCGCAGAAGAACTGCCCGATGGTGGAGATGATGATGACCGCCTTGAAGAAGAACGGGGTCAGCGCGGTCTCGAAGATCGCCCCGGAGAAGCCACCGGCGGAGTTGATGGCGTCGACGTCGGTGGCGGCGAACAGGAACGCGAGCAGCAGGATCCAGCCGCCCACCGCGGAATAGAAGATCGACCGCCACAGCCCCTGCGCGGCGGCCTTCGACGCGCCCCGGGTCTCCTCGGAGACGTGCGCGCAGGCGTCGAAGCCGGTGATCGTGTACTGGGTGAGCAGGAAGCCCAGCGGCAGCACGTAGAACCAGAACGTCAGCCCGCCGGTGTCACCGTCACCGAAGCCGGAGTTGTTGAACCGCTCGGTGAACACGAACCGGAAGCTCTGGTGGTCGTCCGGGACCAGGACCAGGATCAGCACCACCGCGGCCGCGCCGGCCACGTGCCACCAGACCGAGACGTTCTGGAGTACGTCGATGATGTGGTGCCCGTAGATGTTGATCAGACCGTGCAGCGCGAGGATCACCACGAACAGCCCGAACGTCTGGTGCCCGGTGCCGGCCCAGCCGTCGAAGAGCGCCGACAGCGTCAGGTTGAGGAAGGTGGCGCAGCCGTAGTCGACGGAGGCGGTCACCGCGACCAGGCCGATCAGGTTGAGCCACCCGGTGAACCAGCCGTGCACCGGCCGCCCCATCGTCGCCGCCCACCAGTAGATGCCGCCCGCCGTCGGGTACGCCGACACCAACTCGGCCAGGCAGAACCCGATGATCAGGATGAACATCGAGATCAGCGGCCAGCCCCAGGAGATCGCGATCGGGCCGCCGTTGTTCCACGCCTGGCCGAACGTGGTGAAGCAGCCGGCCAGGATCGAGATGATCGAGAACGAGATGGCGAAGTTGGAGAAGCCGCTCCACTTGCGGCGCAGCTCCTGCTTGTAGCCGAGTTCGGCGAGTCGTCGGGCGTCGTCGTCCATCGGCTGCTCGGCGGTCGGCGCGGGCGTCGTGGCCACTGCACACCTCCTCGAGGCGAGTGCTCGCAGTCTGCTCTTCGCCGATCAAGGTGGTCAATACCCGGGCCGGGTAAATGCGTTGTCCCGTCGCTCCGCCGGAGGCATGCTTGAAGCCGTGACCAGGCCCGACCCGACGGGCCGGCGCCGGGCGCTCGGCAACGCCCGGTCCGCGGCGGCGCGCGGCGTCCACCTCTCTCTCACTGATGTACGGCGTTCCGCCGTACCCCGGACGCCCGCGTCGCCGCACCTCACGCCGGGCCGGCGGCGATCCACCAGGTCAGGAAGTCCCCCGCCGGCACCGCGAAGAGCAGGCAGACCCCGGCCAGCCTGGGAATGGACGGCCGGCGCACGGCCACCGCGTAGCCGGCGATCAGCACCGACGCCCACAGGTCCTGCAGGGTCCACGAGTCCCGCCGCACCAGAACGCCCAGGTGACAGCAGACCAGCCACACCCCGGTCGCGGCCGCCCAGAGCGCCAGACCGGCGCGCCGGCATCGGCGCGTACCCCAGCGCACCGCCGCCGTGGTGTCCCCGGCCGCGGTGTCCGCGTCGACGTCCAGCACGGTCGTCGGCAGGTAGAGCGCGGCCACCAGCAGCAGACCCAGCACCGCCACGAGCACCGGATAGCTGGTGACCGGCCGGTGCAGGGACCACCCGGCCAGCGGCGCGAGCACCCCCACGGCGAGCGCGTTGGCGGCGACGTCCAGACCCGGCCGGGTCTTGAGGCGTACCGGTGGGGTGCTGTAGGCCCACCCGAGCAGCAGCACCAGGGCCGTGCCCAGGGCGAACGCCGGCCCGATCGCGGTGACCGTGAGCGCGAGCGCCGCGACGGTGGCCCCGACGTGCCAGCGGAGCAGGTCGGCCTCGGTGAGCAGGCCGATGACCAGCGGCGCGGTCGCCTTGCGCGGGTTGCGGCGGTCGCTGGGCAGGTCGTGCCGGTCGTTGACGGTGAGCACGGCGGTCCACAGCAGCGGCCCGAGCACGACCAGTGCCACCAGTGACCGCGGCAGCGCCGCGGTCGGCGGCAGCCAGGTGCGCGTGGCGAGCACCGACCCGGCGTACGCGGCGGCCCAGCCCAACGGCCAGAACCAGGGCCGGGTCAGGCGCAGCAGCGCCCACGTCCGGGCCGCGCGCCGGTGGACGGCGGGGCGGTGCGACGTCTCGGTCCGGCCGGCCGGTGGGCCGGCGGCGGGGTGCCGCAGCGTCGCGGTGCGGGTGCCGGCTCGACGGGTTGCGGCACGTGGCAGCGCCCGGACGCGGGTCGCTCGCCGGCGGCCCGTCGGGTGAGGGAGGACCATGGGACCGACGCTAGGGACCGGCCGGGCCGGTGACGTCACGCCCGCGGACCAACCGCCTCCCCCGCGACGGGGATCGGCGCGTCAGGCGAACAGCAGGCCGGCCACCCAGAGCGCGCCGATCACCATGCCCGCCATGAACTCGACCAGCATGGACAGCCCGGCCGCCTTGAGCGCCTGCACGGTGGCCGGCCAGGCCAGCTTGTTGCTGCCCAGCCGCAGCAGCTCCGCCCCCCAGATCCCGGCGACGAAGCCGATCGGCAGCCCGATCACCGGGATGACGAAGAACCCGATCACGCCGAGCAGCGCGCCGGCCAGCAGCGAGCGGGTGGGCACGCCGGTCCGCTTCAGGTTCCGCCCCGGCCAGAGGTACTTGACCACGGTGCCGCCCGCGGCGACCACCGTGGCGGCGGCCAGCACCGCCCAGCGGCCCGCGCCGGCGTCGCCGAACAACGCCCACACCAGCACGCCGCCCCAGCACAGCGGCAGCGCCGGCAGGCCGGGCACCACCACGCCGGCCAGCCCGGCCAGGATGGCGAGCGCGGCGACCAGCGACACCACGGCCTGCGAATCGGTCAGACTCACCGTGTTCCTCTCGTCGGTGCGAACTGTTAACAGGGGGCCCCGCCTCTACCGAAAGCGTTAAGCGGGGGCCCTTCCTTACCCCGCGAGGCGGGCGCGGATGGCGTCGGCGGGCATCGGGGGGCCGAACCAGCGGCCCTGGCCGGTGTCGCACCGCAGCGCGCGCAACCGTTCCGCCTGCACCTCGGTCTCCACCGCCTCGGCCGTCACCGACAGCTCCAGCGCGTGCGCCAGCCGGACCAGCGCGTCCACGATCCGCTCGTCGCGGTGGTCGGCGACCGCGTCCGCGCCGTCGCCCCGGATCCCCTCCACGAACGGGCCGGCCAGCTTCACGCAGTGGATCGGCAGGCGGCGCAGGTAGGCCAGGTTGGAGTAACCGGTGCCGAAGTCGTCGATGGCCAGCCGCAGGCCGAGGCCGGCGAGCTGGTGCAGCGCCCGAAGCGGCTCGCCCGCGCTGCCCATCACCGCGCTCTCGGTCAGCTCCAGTTGCAGCAGCTCCGCGGGGAGGCCGCTGTGCTGCAACGCCTCGGCCACCGTCTCCACGATCGCCGGGTCGTCGGCCTGCCGGGCGGCCAGATTCACGCTGACCACGGGCGTGGTGTCCGGGTGGGCCCGCCGCCACGACTCGGTGTCCCGGCACGCCTGGTTGAGCACCCAGGCGCCGAGCCGGACGATCAGGCCGGTCTCCTCGGCCAGGCCGATGAACCGGTCCGGCCCGAGCAGGCCCAGCTCCGGGTGCTGCCAGCGGACCAGCGCCTCGACGGCCACCATGGTGCCGTCCAGCAGCGAGACGATCGGCTGGTAGTGCAGCACGAACTCGCCCCGGTCCAGCGCGGCGGGCAGGTTCGCGGCGAGCGCGGAGCGGGCGATGTCGGCGGCGCTGCGCTCCGGGTCGTACACCGCCCAGCGGCCCCGCCCCTCCGCCTTGGCCCAGTAGAGCGTGGTGTCGGCGGCCTTCATCAGCTCGCCGACGTTGGTCTCCGCCGCCGGGCAGTCCACGATGCCGATGCTGGCCGAGACCGCGAGCTGCTGGTCGGCGACCTGCACCGGGGCGGAGACCGCGGCCAGGGCCAGCTCGGCCACCTCCACCGCGTCGTCGAGGCCACCGCCGGAGTCGACCAGGATGACGAACTCGTCGCCGCCCATCCGGGCCACCACGTGCCCACGGCCGGACACGCAGTCGCTGAGCCGGCGGGCGATCACCTGGAGCAGCCGGTCACCGAGGTCGTGGCCGAGGCTGTCGTTGACCGCCTTGAACCCGTCCAGGTCGATGAAGCAGAGCCCGACGCGCTGCTCCGGGTCGGCCGCGTCGAAGACGTCGCCGAGCTTCTCGAAGAACAGCGTCCGGTTGGGCAGGCCGGTCAGCGGGTCGTGCAACGCCTGGAAGCGCAGCCGCTGCTGCAGCTCGTACCGTTCGGTGATGTCCTCGATCATGGCGACGGTGAACCGTGGCCGGCCGTCGTCGTACCGGATCAGCGAGACGGCCAGGTCGGTCCAGACGACGCTGCCGTCCTTGCGGTAGTAGCGCTTCTCCACCCGGGCGCTGTCCCGCTTGCCCTCGATCAACTCCTGGTAGACCTCCCACATGCCGGCCGCGTCGTCGGCGTGGGCCAGCGCCGACACGTTCATCCGGCGCATCTCGGCGACGGTGTAGCCGAGCATGTCGGCGAAGGACTGGTTGACCTCGATGATCTGCCCGTCGACGCCGGCGATGCCGATGCCGATGGCGGCGCCGGTGAAGACCGCCCGGAAGCGGGCCTCACTGTCCCG
Source organism: Micromonospora humi (assembly GCF_900090105.1). GTDB lineage: Bacteria > Actinomycetota > Actinomycetes > Mycobacteriales > Micromonosporaceae > Micromonospora > Micromonospora humi. The sequence continues at coordinate 89,861 of NZ_FMDM01000019.1, forward strand.
CAACGCCTGCTCGACGGTGTCCCGGGCCTGCCAGGCGGAACGGGCGATCCGCTCCTGCTGGCTGAACACCCGGTCGCGCAGCGCCCGGGCGAACCCGGCGGCGAACGCGCCCTGCACCAGGACGAGGCGTTCCCGCAGCTCGGGCCCCTCCGGCCGGGCCGGCAGCACCCACTGCAGGAACCGGTCACCGAGCGCCTGCACCGACCAGTCGAGCACGCCCGGCTCGGTGAGGTGCGCCTCCACCAGGGCACGCCCCACCTCCTCCGCCGGGCCGGCGGAGAAGGTGGGCGCCAGCAGGGCGCGGGCCAGTCGTTCGGTGAGCGGCACCAGCAGGCGCTCGGTCTCGGCCGCGCTCATCGGCACGAACCCGATCCGCCGCACCGCCCGGGCCCACTCGGTGGCGTACGCCACCGCGCCGGGCCGGCTGAAGTCACCCCCGTCGTGCTCCGGGGCGCGCACGTCGGCTCACCCGGCGGCGCGGTCGTGCCGGGCGACGCCGCCGAACGCCCCGAATCGCTCCGGGTGCTCGTCCACGTCGGACGGCGAGTCGGGCCGCCACAGCGGCATGTGCACCACGCCCGGTTCGAGGATCGTCCAGTCGCCGAAGAACCCGCTGATCTCGGCCCGCGAGCGGAGCGTGATCTCGGTGGCGGTACGCGCCGACAGCCGCTGCGCGTCCAGCATCTCCTGCGGCTGGTCCTCGAACGTGGAGTGCGAGATCACCAGGTAGCTGCCCGGTGCGGCGGCGGCCCGGAGGGTGGCCAGGACCTCGGCCGGCCGGTCGGCGTCCGGCAGGAAGTGCACCACCCCGGCGAGCAGGATGCCCACCGGCCGGTCGAAGTCGATCAGGCCGCTGGCCCGGGCCTGGTCCAGGATCAGCTTCGGCTCGCGCAGGTCGGCCAGGATCGCGACGGCCCGGTCGTTGCCGGCCAGCAGCTCGCGGCTGTGCGCCACCGCGACCGGGTCGATGTCGACGTAGACGATCCGCGCCTGCGCGTTCGCGGCCTGGGCCACCTCGTGCACGTTGCCGACGGTGGGAATGCCGGAGCCGATGTCGAGGAACTGGTCGATGCCGGCGTCGAGCAGCACCCGGACCGCCCGGCGCAGGAACTCCCGCCCGGAGCGCATGGTGGCCGCCAGGTTCGGTGTCATGGCCGCGATCTGCTCGGCGAGCTGCCGGTCGATCTCGAAGTTGTGCGCCCCGCCGAGGAAGTAGTCGTAGACCCGGGCGGCGCTCGGCCGGGTCAGGTCGATCTCGGCGGGAAGTCCGTCCGGCGTCTGCATCGCTCGGTCTCCCAGGTCGTCACCCGCCACGAGGGGCGGATCATGTGGTCCAGCCCACTCTATGCGCGGACGGCCAGGTACGGGAGATCCACTTGTCGCGATGCCGCCGGTCGGTCTCAGGCGGCCGACTCCAGCAGCAGCGAGATGCCCTGCCCGACGCCGACGCACATGGTGGCCAGCGCCCGCCGGCCGCCCCGCCGACGCAGCTCCAACGCGGCGGTCAGCGCCAGCCGGGCGCCGCTGGCGCCGAGCGGGTGGCCCAGCGCGATCGCCCCGCCGTTGGGGTTGACGTGCTCGGCGTCCTCGGGCAGACCCAGCTCGCGCAGCACCGCCACGGACTGCGCGGCGAACGCCTCGTTCAACTCGACCACGTCGACGTCGGCCGACGCGAGGCCGTGGCGGTCGAGCAGCTTGCGGGTGGCCGGCACCGGCCCGATCCCCATGATCCGGGGCGGGACACCGGCCGCCGCCGCGCCGCGTACCCGGGCCAGCGGGGTGAGGCCGTAGCGGTCGACGGCCGCCGCGGAGGCCACCAGCAGCGCCACCGCGCCGTCGTTGACGCCGGAGGAGTTGCCGGCGGTGACCGTGCCGCCGTCGCGGAACGGGGTGGGCAGCGCGGCGAGCTTCTCCAAGGTCGTCTCGCGCGGGTGCTCGTCGACCTCGACCAGCTTCGTCTCCCGCCTGCCCGCCGGCACGGTGACGCCGACGATCTCCTCGGCCAGCCGGCCGTCGGCCTGCGCCTTGGCGGCCCGCTGCTGCGACCGGTACGCGTACTCGTCCTGCGCGGCGCGGCCGACGCCGAACTCGGCGGCCACGTTCTCCGCCGTCTCCGGCATCGAGTCGATGCCCCAGCCGCGCTTCATCAGCGGGTTCACCAGCCGCCAGCCGATGGTGGTGTCGTAGACCTCGGCGGTGCGGGCGAACGGCGTGGTCGCCTTCGGCATGACGAACGGCGCCCGGCTCATGCTCTCCACGCCGCCGGCCACCACCAGGTCGGCGTCGCCGGCCACGATCGCGCGGGCGGCGGAGGCGAGCGCGTCCAGGCCGGAACCGCAGAGTCGGTTGACGGTGCTGCCCGGCACCTCCTCCGGCAGCCCGCCGAGCAGGGCGGCCATCCGGGCCACGTTGCGGTTGTCCTCGCCGGCCTGGTTGGCGCAGCCGAGGATCACGTCGTCGGTGCGGGCCCAGTCGACCGACGGGTGACGTGCCACCAACTCGCGGATCACGTGCGCGGCCAGGTCGTCGGGGCGGACCCCGGCGAGGGCGCCGGCGTACCGGCCGATCGGGGTGCGGACTCCGGCAACGAGGTAGGCCACGGTCATCGCGCGCACGTCCTTCGAGGGGTGGGAAGGGCTCGGTCGGCGGGCCGCCCGCCGGGTCACGGGGGCGCCCGGCGCCAGGATATCCGCGCCCGGAGCGGATAGGTTGGCGGCATGGCCGGGGCCCAGTTCAGCGCAGAGACCAGTGGTGGCGGCGCGTTCGTCCGCCAGCCCAACCGGTTCACCGGGCGGGTCACCCCGCACTCCACCTCGCCGGCGGGCGGCGGGCCCGACGATCAGGGGCGCTGGCCGTTGGAGGCGGGCCGCTACCGGCTGATCTGGTGCCGGGCCTGCCCGTGGGCGCACCGGGCCCGGATCGTGCGGAGCCTGCTCGGCCTGGACGAAGTGATCTCGCTGGGCACGGTGGACCCGATCCGCGACGAGCGGGGCTGGCGGTTCGCGCTCGACCCGGACGGCTTCGACCCGGTGCTGGGCATCGGGTTCCTCTCCGAGGCCTACCTGTCCACCGACGCCGACTACACCGGCCGGATCACGGTGCCGGCGCTCGTCGACACGCTGACCGGTCGGGTGGTCACCAACGACTACCCGCAGCTCACGCTCGACCTCTCCACCGAGTGGCGACGGTTCCACGCCCCGGGGGCGCCCGACCTCTACCCGGTCGAGCTGCGCCCCGAGATGGACGCGCTGATGGCGGAGATCCACACCGACGTCAACAACGGTGTCTACCGGTGCGGCTTCGCCACCTCCCAGGAGGCGTACGACGAGGCGTACACCGCGCTCTTCGCGCGGCTGGACGCGCTGAGCGAGCGGCTCGCCGGCCGGCGCTACCTGATGGGCGACACGATCACCGAGGCGGACGTGCGGCTGTTCACCACGCTCGTCCGCTTCGACGTCGCCTACCACGGGCACTTCAAGTGCAACCGGCAGAAGCTGACCGAGATGCCGGTGCTCTGGGCGTACGCCCGCGACCTCTTCCAGACGCCGGGCTTCGGGGAGACGGTGGACTTCGACCACATCAAGCGGCACTACTACGCCACCCACGACATGATCAACCCGACCCGGATCGTGCCGCTCGGTCCGGACCTCGCCGGCTGGACCACGCCGCACGGGCGTGGCTGAGCGCACCGCGCACCGGGTCGCCGCCGCCGGAGCGGCCGGCTGCGTGGTGGCCGGCGCGGTCGCGGTGACGATCGCCGTCGTCGCCGGCCCGGGTCCGGGCCCGACCGGGTACGTCAGCGAGGCCGGCGTCACCGACAGCGGGTACGCCGGGGCGTACCGGATGGGGATCTTCACGCTGGCCGCGGCGCTGCTGCTGCTCGCCGGGGCGCTGCCGGCGGTGGCGCGGGCGGCGTCCGTGCTGCTCGGCGTCGGCGCGGTCGCCACCGTGCTCTCCGGCACGGTGACGTGCAGCGCCGGCTGCCCGCTGCCGCCGTTCGAGGCGGCCACGGTGGCCGACCTGGTGCACGGCGGGGCCAGCATCGCGGCCACCGCCGCGGTGGTGTTCGCGATGCTGGCGCTGGTCTTCTCCCCCGCGGTCGGTGTCGCGCTGCGGCGGATGGCCGCGGTCGGCGCGGCGCTGGCGTTGCCGCTGGCCGGCGCGGTCGGGCTGGCCATGTTGCTGGTGGGGCGCGGCGCGCTGGTGGGGGTGCTGGAGCGGGTGTTGCTGGCGGTGACCGCCGGCTGGGGGCTGGCCACCGCCGTGGTGCTGGTAAGGCGGGGCCCCCTGTTAACGCCTGAGCGATAGGCGGGGGCCCCTTTTAACAGACGGGTGTTAACACGGGGCCCCTCCTTCCCTGCGGGGCGGTGTAAGGGGCGTCACGGGGAACGGTCCTTCCGTGCGGCGGGGCACGGGAGTAGCGTGGGCCGACGATGACCAATGTCTGGTGCCTCACCGAGCGCCTGTACGTCGATCTCCGACGGCAGGCCAGCGGCGTCTGTCCGGCCTAGCTCCGCTCCCGACGCCCCCCTTTCCTCCCCAGACCTTGGACCCGCCCTCATGGCTTCCGCCCTGCGCAAGATCCCCTTTTCCGTGCAGATCCTGCTCGGCCTCGTGCTCGGCGTGGCGCTCGGCTTCCTCGCCCGCGCCAACGACCTCGCCTGGCTCACCAGCACCCTCGACACCGTCGGCGGCCTCTTCGTCCAGCTCCTGAAGCTGGCCGTGCCGCCGCTGGTCTTCACCGCCATCGTGGTCAGCGTGGTCAGCCTGCGCGGCGTGGCCAACGCGGCCCGGCTGGCGCTCAAGACGCTGCTCTGGTTCGGCATCACCGCGCTGATCGCGGTCTCCATCGGCATCGGCATCGGCCTGCTCACCGACCCCGGTCGCGGCGTCAACCTGAACCCGGCCGGCGCCGAGGCGCCGAAGACCACCGGTTCCTGGATCGACTTCCTCACCGGCATCGTGCCCACCAACCCGGTCGGCGCGTTCGTCGAAGGCAACGTCCTGCAGATCGTCTTCCTCGCCCTGGTGGTCGGTGCCGCCGCGCTGCTGGTCGGCGAGCCCGCCGAGCCGTTCGTGCAGTTCAACCGCTCGGTCCTGTCGATCGTGCAGAAGGCGCTGTGGTGGGTCATCCGGCTCGCCCCGATCGGCACCCTGGGCCTGATCGGCAACGCCGTCGCCTCGTACGGCTGGGACCTGCTGGCCCCGCTCGCCAAGTTCACCACCGCCGTCTACGTCGGCTGCGCCCTGGTGATGTTCGTGGTCTACCCGGTGCTGCTGGTCGCCGCCGGCCGGCTCAACCCGCTGCGCTTCTTCGCCGGCGCCTGGCCCGCGATCGAGCTGGCCTTCGTGTCCCGCTCCTCGGTGGGCACCATGCCGGTGACCCAGCGTTCGGTGGAGCGCCTCGGCGTCCCCCGCGAGTACGCCTCCTTCGCGGTGCCGTTCGGCGCCACCACGAAGATGGACGGATGCGCGGCGATCTACCCGGCGCTCGCCGCGATCTTCGTGGCGCAGGTGTTCGGCGTGGACCTGGGCGTCACCGACTACCTGCTGATCGCGTTCGTCTCGGTGGTCGGCTCGGCCGCCACCGCGGGCCTGACCGGGGCGATCGTGATGCTCACGCTGACCCTGAGCACGCTGGGCCTGCCGCTGGCCGGCGCCGGCCTGCTGCTGGCGATCGACCCGATCCTGGACATGATGCGTACCGCCACCAACGTGACCGGGCAGGCCGTGGTGCCGACCATCGTGGCCGCCCGGGAGGGCACGCTCGACCGGGCCGCGTACGACTCGGCCGGCAAGCGCGACCTGATCGAGCCGGTCGAGCCGGCCGAGAACGAGCGGCTCGCTCCCGTACCCGCCTGATCCCACGCCCTTCGGGTGCGTTTCCGGTCGCCGGGGCGACCGGGAACGCACCCGAAGTCATGACCGGAGGAGAAACCATGAGCGCCCTGTTCACCCCGCTCGCCCTGCGCGGCGTCACAGTGCCCAACCGGATCGCGCTGGCGCCGATGTGCCAGTACAGTGCCGGGCCCGACGGCCTGCCCACCGACTGGCACCGGGTGCACCTCGGCGCCCGCGCGGTCGGCGGGGCCGGGCTGGTGCTCAGCGAGGCCACCGCCGTGGTGCCCGAGGGGCGGATCACCCCGCAGGACGTCGGCCTCTGGTCCGGCGCGCACGTCGACGCGTGGCGGCCGGTCACCGCGTTCGTCGCCGGTCAGGGCGCGGTCCCGGCCGTGCAGCTCGCGCACGCCGGGTTCAAGGCGTCGACGTACCGGCCCTGGGCGGCGGAGCGCGGCGGCGTGCCGGACGCCGAGGGCGGCTGGACGCCGGTCGGCCCCGGAGGCGACCCCTTCGTGCCCGACTACCGCACGCCGGCCGCGCTCGACGAGGCAGGCATCGCGCGGGTGGTGGACGCCTTCGCCGCCGCCGCCGGGCGGGCGCTGGACGCCGGGTTCGCCGCGGTGGAGATCCACGCGGCGCACGGTTACCTGCTGCACGAGTTCCTGTCCCCGCTGACCAACCGGCGCACCGACGGCTACGGCGGTGACCGGGCCGGGCGGATGCGGCTCACCCTGGAGGTGGCCCGCGCGGTCCGCGCCACGGTCGGCGAGGCGGTGCCGGTGCTCACCCGGATCTCCGCCACCGACTGGACCGACGGCGGCTGGACGGTCGAGGACAGCGTGGTGCTCGCCGGGGAGCTGGCCGCGGCCGGCGTGGACCTGGTCGACGCCTCCTCCGGCGGGGCGTCCGCCCGCGCGTCGGTGCCGGTCGGTCCCGGCTACCAGGTGCCGCTGGCCGCCCGGATCCGCCGCGACGCGGGCGTGCCGACCGGCGCGGTGGGCCTGATCGTCGAGCCCGAGCAGGCCGAGCGGATCGTCGCCGACGGCGAGGCGGACCTGGTGCTGCTGGGCCGGGAACTGCTCCGCGACCCGTACTGGCCGCGCCGCGCCGCCGCGAAGCTGGGCGCCACCCCGGCCTGGCCGGACCAGTACGCCCGGGCCTTCTGACGGTCTCCCGCCCCGCCCTGGGGAGGGCGGGGCGGGAGGTCAGCCGGCCAGGTGGTTCCAGCGGGGCTCCAGGTCGGACCAGGCACCTTGGTCGGCGACCACGCCGTCGACCAGCACCACCACGTGGTCGGCGCGGACCAACGCGGCCCGCTTGGCGGTCGAGCCGACCACTGTCACCCCGTGCTCGCGCAGCGCCGCCCACAGCGCCAGCTCCGTGGTCACGTCCAGCGCCGACGACACGTCGTCGGCGACCAGCAGTTCGGTACGCGGGGCGAGCGCCCGGGCCAACGCCAGCCGCTGGAGCTGGCCGCCGGAGAGCCGGGTGCCCTTGTGCCCGATCAGCAGCCCGAGCCCGCCGCCGGCCGCGGCCAGGTCGTGTTCGAGCTGCGCGGTCGACACCGCGCCGGCGGCGTCCACCGGGTGCCCGAGCGCGATGTTCTCGGCGACCGTGCCGGAGAGCACCCGGGGCATCTGACCCACGTAGCCGACCTGGTTGGGCCGCAGGAACAGCTCCGGCTCGGTGACCGGTTCGCCGTTCCAGCGCAGCGCGCCGACGTGGTGCACGATCCCGGCGAGCGCCCGCAGCAGCGACGACTTGCCGGCGCCGACCGGGCCGACCACCAGCACCAGCTGCCCGCGTTCGACCACCAGGTCGACGTCGCGGACGGCGAGCGTGCCGTCGGAGTGCAGCGCGCCGAAGCCGGCCAGCTCCAGCCGGCGCAGCGGGTGCCGGGGCGGCGGCTCGGGTGCCGGCGCGGTGCCGGCGGCCAGGTCGAGCCCGGGCACCGCCGCCGAGTAGGTGCTCATCCCGGCCATCTCCACGGTCCGCCGGGTCCACACCCGCGCCGACGGATACTGCGACACCAACGCCGCGGTGGTCCACGCGAACCAGCGGGCCGCGCCGAGCGTGGAGACCGCCACCAGCGTCGCGCCGGCGGAGAGCCCACCGGCCAGGTAGAGCGCCCACGCGCCGATCGGCAGCAGCCCGCTCGCGATCGACGGGGTGGACCGGGCCCACACCTGCATGGCGATCTCCCGGCGCTGCCGCTCGCTGCGGATGACGTCCAGCCCGGCGAGGTGGTCCAGCACCGGGCGGGTGGCACCGGCCAACTTCACCGTGCGGGCGGCCGACAGCGAGGAGACCAGCGCGGTGGCGAACGCGGCACGCGCCTTCACCGTGCCGGCCGCGGTGCGTTCCAGCCGGGGCCCGAACAGCGTCGCCGCCAACCCGGAGACCACCATCGTGCCGACGAAGAACGCCGCCGGGATGAAGCTGCCGGTCACCAGCGTCATGGTGAGCACGATGGCCAGCGAGATGAACTGGTCCATCAGGTTGTCGGCGAGCTGCACCACCCGGTCGGTGTCGCCGCCCTGCGCCACCACCTCGGCCGGGGTGTGCCCGCTGACCCGGCGTGCGCCGGTCTGCCCGTGCACCAGCCGGGCGCTGATCCGCAGCATCTGCCGGATCCACCAGTGCGGGAACCACACGTTCGTCAGGTAGGGCAGCGGCAGCACCACCAGCAGCGCGGCGGCGATGCCGAGCGCGGGCAGCCACGGGTCGCCGCCGCCGACCACGTCGGCCCAGAGCCACGGCAGCACCGCGCCGTCCAACCCGAGCAGCGTCATCACGATGAACAGGGAGACCGCGGCCAGGCCGTACCGGGGGTCGTTGACACCCAGCCGGAGGATCTCCCGCATGGTCCGCGCGCGCGGCGCGGGCGGCGCCGGTGGCGGTTCGACGCGGGGCACCGCGCCGCGCCGCGACGGGGTGGACCCGTCCGGCGCGTCGGCCCAGTCGGTGGCGACCGGCTCGTCGGCCCAGCCGGGCCCGTCGAGCAGTTCCACGCCGCCGCCGCGGGCGCCGGTCCCGGCGTACGCCCCGGCGTGGCTGGTGGCGAGCAGCTCGGCGAAGCGCGCGGACTCACGCAGCGGGCCGGCCTCCAGCACCGCCCCGTCGGCCATCACCACCACCTCGTCGCAGCGGCGCACCGAGGAGAGCCGGTGCGCGATGACGATGCCGATCCGGTCGGTGAGCAGCCGTTCGGTGGCCTGGCGGACCCGGTTCTCGGTGACCGGGTCGAGCCGCGCGGTGGCCTCGTCGAGGATCACCACGTGCGGGTCGCGCACCAGGATCCGGGCGAACGCCACCAGTTGCTCCTGCCCGGCGGAGAGCACGTGCCCGCCCTCGCCGAGCCGGGTGTGCACGCCGTCGGGCAGCTCCGCGATCCACCCGGCCAGGCCCAGCTCGGCCAGCGCCCGCTCGGCGGCGCCGAGCAGCTCCGGGTCGAACAGCGCCACGTTCTCGGCGAGCGTGCCGGCGAGGATCTCGGTGCGCTGCGGCACCACGGCGATCCACCGGCGCAGCTCCTCGACGTCGAGGTCGACCAGGTCGACGTCGCCGAGGAGGACCGTGCCGCGGGGCACCTCCACCGCCCGGGTGAGCACCTTGGCCAGCGTCGACTTGCCCGAGCCGGTGCGCCCGACGAGCGCGTAGGAGCGGCCGCGGGTGAAGTCGAGCCGAACGTCGCGCAGCGCCGGGCCGCGTTCGTCCCCGGCGGCGGGGTAGCGGAAGGTGAGCCCGCGCACGGTCAGGTCACCGTCGGCCGGGGCGAGCCCGCCGACCGGCTCCTGCCGTGAGCCGGCCAGCAGTTGCACCCGGGCCCACGCGCCGAACGCCTGTTGCAGGTGCGGCACCCAGCGGGCGATGTGCTCGACGGTCGCGCCGAACGCGATCGCGAGCAGCCAGACGGCGGTGAGCCGGGCGGCGTCGACCCGGCCGGTGGCGAGCGCCCACGCGCCACCCAGCACCACGCCGACGATGCCGGCCCGGACGCCGCCGGCGGCGAGCGCGGTGACCCGGCCGGAGAGCCGGAACACCCGGTCGCCCCGGGAGATCACCGCGGCCGCCCGGCGGGCGTAGAGGCGCAGCACGTAGGGCCGGGCCAGGCTGGTGCGCACGTCGTCCTGGCCGTGCACCGCCTCCTCCATCACGGCGGCGAGGTCCGACCACGCCTCCTCCTCGGCCATCCGGGCCGGGGCGATGCGGGCGGTGGGGCGGCGCAGCACGACCGCGAGCAGGGCGGTGAGCAGCACCATCCCGACGCCGGCCGGCCACCAGACGACGAGCGCGCTGACCGTGGCGAGCACGCAGACCGCGATGCCCTGCGCCAGCCGGACGCCGGTGTTCCGCATCTCGGCGGCGACCTGGTAGACGTCGTTGTCGATCCGGTCGAGCAGTTCGCCCACCGGGGTGGTCTCCAGCGCCGGCAGCTCCTGCCCGAGCGCGACCCGGCAGAGCCGGCGGCGCACGTCGGCGGACCAGTCGGCGGTGAGCCGGGCCATGATCAGCCCGATCACGAGGTCGGTGACGACCGCGGCGACGAGCGCCACGGCCAGCGCCACGAACCAGCCGGACGAGCGGTGCACGAGCACCGGGCCGGCGAGCGCGGACGCGGCGGCCTGGCCACCGGCGCCCAGCACGATCAGCAGCAGGACGGCCGCCATCCGCCGGGGTGCGGTGGCCCAGAGGTCTCGGAGCAGGCGCATAGGACAGTCCTCCGGACTCGGACGGGTGGGGGCGGTGATCCCAGCCTTCCCGTCCGGGCGGCCCGGTTCAAACGAATTACCGCGTTCCGGTCAGGTCTGGGCGACCCGGCGGACGATGCCGAGCAGCGACTCCTGCACGTCGGCGATCGGCCGGTCGGGCTGGAAGACCAGCCAGTCCACCGCCACCACCAGTCCGACACCGAACAGCGCCGAGCTGGCGGTGCGGACGTCCAGGTCGTCCGGCAGGTCGCCGCCGGCCACCCCGGCCCGGACGGTCTCGGCGATCACCTCGATCGCCTCGCCGCGCAGCAGCCGCAACGTCTGCTGCCACTCCCGGTTGGTGCGCCACATCTCCGAGAGCAGGAGCTGGGCGAACGCCCGGTAGCGGCGGATGTAGTCGAGTTCGGCGCGGACCAGCGCGGCGAGCGCCTCGCGGGGCGGCAGACCGTCGACGGCGGCGCGGAACTCGGCGGTGAGCAGGCCGATGCCGTGCCGCAGAAGCTCCTCGAAGAGGACGGTCTTGGACTCGAAGTTGTAGTAGACGGTGCCCTTCGCCACCCCGGCCCGGGCCGCGATGTCGTCCACGGTGGTCGCCGAGAAGCCCTGCTCGGCGATGAGCTCGACCGCCGCCACGAAGAGGCGCTGACGGGTGTCCTCCCGCCGGCGGGTCCGTCCGTCCGTCACCGGCCCATCCTCACATGGTCAGTTCGGGGTGCAGCTTGGCCGGGGTGAGCCGGCGGGACCGGCGCGCCGAGCCGACGGTGAGCGCCAGCGCGCCCAGGCCGAACGCGAGCAGCACCAGCGCGCCGGTGACCACCGGCCCGGCCGGACCGCCGTTGACGGTGTGCCGCAGCCCGCTCACCACGTACGTCATCGGCAGCCAGGGGTGGATCGCCTGGAAGAAGCCGGGTGAGGTCTGCACCGGGTAGGTGCCGCCGGACGAGGTGAGCTGGAGCATCAGCAGTGCCAGCGCGGCGAGCCGGCCGGCCGGGCCGAGCGCCACGCCGAGCAGTTGCATGATCGCGGTGAACGCCAGCGAGGCGAGCGCGAGCAGCCCGAACGTCGCCGCGCCGTGCTCCGGGTCCAGCCCGAGGGCCAGCGTGACGACCGTGTAGAGCACGGTGACCTGGGCCAGGCCGATCGCCGCGGCGGGTAGCCAACCGGCGAGCACCACCCGCCAGCCGGCCGCGCCGGACATCACGTGCCGCCGGTTGACCGGCCGCAACAGCATGTACGTGATCATCGCGCCGACCCAGAGCGCCAGCGCCAGGAAGTACGGGGCGAAGCCCACCCCGTACGAGCCGGCCGGGTGCTGGGAGTCGCGGATCAGGCCGACCGGGTCGGCGAGCACGTCGGCGCGGCTCGAAGCGTCGTCGTACCCGGGTAGTTTCTTCTCCCCGGCGGCGAGCCCGTCGGCGAGGTCGCCGGCGCCGCCCTCCAGCCTGGTCAGCCCGTCGGCCAGTTTGGTGCTGCCGGTGCCGAGCTGGTCGAGGCCGCCGTCGAGCTGCCGGGCGCCGGTGGAGAGCCGGTAGAGCCCGCCGCGCAGCTGGTCGGCGCCGGTCGAGGCGGCGCCGAGTCCGTCGCGGAGCTTGGCGCTGCCCTGGGCCAGCGTGCCGAGCCCGCCGGCCAGCTCGTCGACCTTGGCGCGGGCCGAGGCGACGTCGTCGGCCAGGTGCGGCGCGGCGGCGGCCACCTCCCGGGCGGTCTTCGCGACCTCGGTCATCTGCTTCTTCAGCGCGGCCAGGTCGGTCCGGTCCAGCGCGGACCGCAACGCCTTCGCCTGGGTGACGGCCTGGCCGGCGGCCTTGCGGGCGGCGGCGAAGTTCGGGTCGTCGGCGAGTTCGGGGTGGTCCTTTGCGACCGCGTCGAGCCGGTCGGAGATCTCCTCGGCGAGGCCGACCACCTCGTCGGCCTTGGCCGGCAGCGCGTCCAGGCCGTCGGCGAGCTGCTGCGCGCCGGTGGCGACCGCGGTGGCCGCCTGCTGGATGCGGTCGGCGTTGCGGCGCAGCACCGGCTCGTACTTGTTCGCGGCGGCGTCGACCTTCGCGGCGGCGGCCTTCGTCTCGGTGGCGGCCCGGCCGGCGCCGTCGGCGAGTTGCGCCGCGCCGGTCCGCAGTTGGTCGAGGCCCTTGGCGAGCTTGTCGGCGCCCTGGACCGACTGGTTCAGCCCGCCGGCGAGCTGCCCGGCGCCCTTCTCGGCGTCGCCGAGCCCGTCGGCGAGTTGACCGGCGCCCCGTTGCGAGGTGCCGAGCCCGTCGGAGATCTTCCCGGCGCCGTCGGCGGCGCGGCCGGTCTCGGCCTTGGCATCGGTGAAGCCGATCAGCATCTTGTCGAAGTACGAGGCGGCGGTGCTCTCCGCGGCGGCGGCCCGGATCTCGCTGAACGCCGAGCGGGCGAGCAGCCCGGAGAGGTAGTTGGTGGCGTCGTCGTTGACCACCTTCAGCTCGCCCTGCCGGGCCGTCCGGTCCGGCTCGGGGCCGGCGGCGAGGGTGGCCGAGAAGTCGGCCGGGATGGAGAAGACCAGGTGGTAGCGGCCGTCGCGCAGGCCCTTCGTGGCGTCGCGCTGGTCGGTGACGGTCCAGCCGAAGACCTTGCGGTCGATCAGTTCGTCGGTGAGGTCCCGGCCGGCGTGCACCTCGGTGCCGTCGCTCGCCGTGGCCGGCCGGTCGGCGTTGACCAACGCGACCGGGATCCGGTCGAGCTTTCCGTACGGGTCCCAGAAGGCGTAGAGGTAGAGCGCGCCGTAGAGCAACGGCACCACGGTGAGCACGGCGAGCGCGGCGCGCGGCAGCCGGCCCCGGGTCATCCGGCGCAGCTCGAACAGGGCGAGTCGCAGGACGCTCACGCGGGCACCTCCACGGCGGTCAGGGCGGGGGTGGGCAGGGCCGGGTCGCCGATGCGGTGCACGGTGGCGGCCGTCCCCTCCTCGACGGCGCGGGCGCTGGCGATCACCGCGTACCCCTGGCCGGCGAGGCGTTCCAGCGCGGCCCAGATCCACTGCCGTTCCGGGCGGTCGGCGCCGGCGTCCACGTCGTCGGCGACGATCAGGCTGGGGCCGGCGAGGCTGGCCAGCACCAGCCCGAGCACCTGTCGTTCGACCGGGGTGAGGTCGCGGCCGTACCGGTCGGGGTCGAGCGGGGCGTCGGTGAAGCCGGCGCCGGCGACGGCGGCGGCGTAGGCGTCGCGGCGGTAGGCCCGGCGGGCCCGCACCGCCGCCACCGGCACGAGCTGACGGCGGCGGCGCGGCACCGGCCCGAGCAGCAGCAGGCGTTCGGTGAGGTGCTCGGCGACGGTGAGCGTCGGGTCGGGCTCGTGCACGCCGGCCACCTGGCCGAGCGCGGCCGGGCCGCGGCGGCGCAGTTCGCCGTGGCTGTGCGGGAAGCGGCCGGCCAGGGCGAGCAGCAGCGAGGTCCGCCCGCTGCCGGGTGGCCCGGTCACCGCGTGCAGCTCACCGCGCTCGGCGGTGAGGTCGACGTCCCGGTAGACCCAGCCGCGCCGGGTCCGCAGACCCAGCCCGGCGGCCTCGACGATTGTCATCCCACCCGCTCCGACTTCTAGACTGACTGGTCAGTACAAAAACATGACCAGCATAGCGTCGGGTGTCCGGTTCGAGGCAACACGAGGAGAGGGTGATCCTCAGAACAGCACGGTGGCCAGCGTGCCGACCGGGCGGAAGCCGCAGCGCTCGTAGACCCGGCGGGCCGGCAGGTTGAAGTCGTTGACGTAGAGGCTGACCGTGGGCGCGACCCGGGCCAGCGCGTCGCGCACCACCGCGGCCATGGCGGCGGCCGCGATGCCCCGCCCGCGCCACTCCGGCGCCACCCAGACGCCCTGCACCTGCGCGGTGCGGCGGGTCACCACGGCCAGCTCGGCCTTGAAGACCACCCGGCCGTCGACGAAGCGCGCGTAGGCCCGGCCGGCGCGCACCAGCTCGGTCACCCGCCGCCGGTAGCCGCGACCGCCGTCCTCCGCCATCGGGGAGACGCCGACCTCCTCGGTGTACATCGCCACCGCCGCCGGGAAGAGCCGGTCGACCTCACTGCCCCGCACCCGACGCACCTGCGGGTCCGGCGCCACCGGCGGCACCGCGTCCGTGGCCAGCAAGGGCTGGTTCGGACGTACGTCCCGAGCCGGCCCCCAGTGCGCGGAGAGGCGGTCCCAGAGGCCGAGCACCGCGTCGGCGCGACCCACGATCGAGGAGCAGAGCCGCTCCTCCTCGCCCAGTTGCTCGGCGAACGCGGCCACCGCCGACTCGGACGCGAGCACCGGGGTCAGGTTGCCGCCCAGCCAGCAGATCGACTCCAGGTTGCGCCGGGAGCCGTAGCCGAGGATCCGCGCCTCGGCCCGCCACCAGGCCAGGCCGCGCGCCGCCACCCGCTCGGCGACCTGCGCGCCGGCGTACGGGTCGGCGTCGAGCAACCGCTCGACCGCACGGCGCTCCGACTCCCCCAGTTGGCGTACCGGCATCGTGAGCACGCTTACCAGCCTGCCAGATGCACGCGGTGACCCGCGGGCCGACCGGACACCTCGTCAATCCGATCGGGCGTCTTGTCGGCGATGCGTTGGCGATATATCGTTGATGCATCAGCGATACTCGACAGAAGGAGAGCCCGATGAGTTTCCACCGACACGTGCACGCCCTGCGCGACGAGATGCACCGGCACGGCGGCTTCGGCTTCCCGCCCGTACCTCCGCCCCCGCCGTTCCCGCCCGGACCGCACGGCCACGGACGCGGCCGGGGTGGCCGCGGGCGCGGGCGGCGGCCGAACGTGCGTGGTGCCGTGCTGGCCCTGCTCACCGAGCGGCCGATGCACGGCTACGAGATGATCCAGGAGATCGACTCCCGCACCGGCGGGGCCTGGCGGCCCAGCCCCGGCTCGATCTACCCCACCCTGCAACTGCTGGAGGACGAGGGCGTCATCGCGACCGCCCCCGACTCCGACGGCGGGCGCAAGCGGTTCGCCCTCACCGAGCAGGGTCGGGCCGAGGCGGCCGAGGCGGCGCAGACCCCGCCCTGGGCGGAGTTCGCCGAGCAGACCGTCAACAGCTGGCACGACATCCGCGACGCCGGCACGCAGGCCATGAACGCGCTGCGGCAGGTGATGACCACCGGCACGGACGACCAGCGCGCCCGCGCCGCCCAGGTGCTCGACGAGACGCGGCGCAAGCTCTACGCCATCCTCGCCGAGTCCGAGTGACCACCGGCGCGCCTGACGGCACACCGGCCGGCTCCCCGGCCGGTGTGCCGGGTCAGGCTCGGCGCGCGGTCACCAGCAGGTACTCCCACCGCATCACGCCGTCGACCAAATGCCGGTCGGCCAGGTCGAGCAGCGCCCGGTCCAGCGCGGCGGTCCGCTCCGGGTCGTCGGCGTTGGCCCGGTAGACCGCCACCGTCGGCCCGTAGTGGGCGGCGAAGAAGTCGCGGAACTCGGCCGCCGTGGCGAAGCGGTTCACCACCACGGCGTCCCGTCCCAGCGTGAGCGCGCTCACCCGGTCGCCGAACAGGTCCCGCACGTGCTCCTCGTCGCCCCAGAGCGGAGGCGGCTGGGCGCCCGGCGGCGGTGGCGGCGCGTACGGCCGCATGGCCGCGAACAACTGCCCCACGAACCCCTGCGGGGTCCAGTTGACCAGGCCGATCGTGCCGCCCGGCCGACAGACCCGGAGCAGTTCGTCGGCGGCCACCCGGTGCCGGGGCGCGAACATCACGCCCACGCAGGAGAGCACCCGGTCGAACTCGCCGTCGGCGTACGGCAGGGCCTCGGCGTCGGCCTCCTGCCAGGTCACCGTCAGCCCGTCCCGCTCGGCCCGCGCCCGACCGATCGCCAGCAGCTCCGGGGTCAGGTCGCCGGCCACCACCTCCGCCCCGGCCCGCGCCGCCGGCAGGGCCGCGTTGCCGGTGCCGGCCGCCACGTCCAGCACCCGGTCACCCGGCCCGACCCGGGCCGCCCGGACCAGCGTCGCCCCCAACTGGGGGATCACCTGCTCGGCCACCGCGGCGTAGTCGCCGAGGGCCCACATCCGGCGGTGCCCGGCCTTCACGGCCGCGTCCCGTTCCCGTTCCTCGATCATCGTCGGCTCCTCACCCGTCGTGCCTGACCAGGACGTTAGGCAACGGAACACCGGCCCCCCAGTACGAGATCTGTACCGCTCCCGACAGGTCGCTGGCCGGGCTACCAGGCCGCGCGTACGGTGCCGGCATGGGCGCCTCCTACCACCAGTTCTGCCCCGTGGCGAAGGCCATGGAGCTGCTCGACGAGCGGTGGACGCTGCTCGTCGTGCGGGAGCTGGTCAGCGGCTCGGAACGGTTCAACGAGCTGCGCCGGGGCCTGCCCCGGATGTCACCCACGCTGCTCTCCCGCCGCCTGCACCAACTCGTCCGCGCCGGCGTGGTGGAGCGGCGGGTCGACGGCGCGGACGTGCGCTACGTCCCGACCGCCGCCGGCCGGGAACTACGACCCGTGCTGGAGGCGCTCGGCGCCTGGGGGGTGCGCTGGATCGGCGAGCTGGGCGATGCCGACCTCGACCCGAAGCTGCTGCTGTGGGACATGCACCGGCACGTCGACCACGGCGTGGTCCCGCCGGGGCGTACCGTCGTGCGGTTCCGCTTCCGCGACGTGCCGGCCGGGCTGCGCGACTGGTGGCTGGTCATCGCCGACGGCGAGGCCGACGTCTGCGACCAGGACCCCGGGCACGACGTGACCGTGACCGTCACCGCGGACCTGCGCGCCCTGGTCCAGGTCTGGCTGGGTGACCTGGGCTGGCCGGCGGCGCTGCGCACCGGCGCGGTCGAGGTGGCCGGGCCGGAGACGCTGCGCCGAGCGGCGCCCGGGTGGTTCACGCTCTCCCCGTTCGCCGCGGTGCCCCGGCCCTGAGACGGCGCGTGCGGCCGCCCCGGTGAGGGGACGGCCGCACGGCGACGCGGAGAGACGGTCAGTGGACGGTGACGGTGGCGCCGCCGGGCAGCAGCTCGCGTAGTTCTTCGGGGATCTCGGCGCCCATCTCGTCGGCGATGCGCAGCGCCTCCTCGATCAGGGTCTCCACGATCTGCGCCTCGGGAACGGTCTTGACGACCTTGCCCTTGACGAAGATCTGACCCTTGCCGTTGCCCGAGGCGACACCCAGGTCGGCCTCGCGGGCCTCACCCGGACCGTTGACCACGCAACCCATCACCGCCACCCGCAGCGGCACCGGCAGCCCCTCCAGGCCGGCGGTGACCTCCTCGGCCAACTTGTAGACGTCCACCTGGGCCCGACCGCAGGACGGACAGGACACGATCTCCAGGCCACGCTCGCGCAGACCCAGCGACTCCAGGATCTGGTTACCGACCTTGATCTCCTCCACCGGCGGCGCGGACAGCGACACCCGGATCGTGTCGCCGATCCCCTCGGCCAGCAGCGCCCCGAACGCCACCGCCGACTTGATCGTGCCCTGAAACGCCGGACCCGCCTCCGTCACACCCAGGTGCAACGGATAGTCACACCGCTCGGCGAGCTGCCGGTAGGCGCGGATCATCACCACCGGGTCGTTGTGCTTCACCGAGATCTTGATGTCGCGGAAACCGTGCTCCTCGAACAACGAGCACTCCCACAACGCCGACTCCACCAACGCCTCAGCCGTGGCCCGCCCGTACTTGGCCAACAGCCGCTTGTCCAACGAACCGGCGTTCACCCCGATCCGGATCGGCACCCCCGCATCCCC